>NZ_AP031496.1:0-5942233 GCF_042850945.1 Halioxenophilus aromaticivorans
GGGCCCCATCTTGCCGCATTCAGTGTGGGAAAAATGCGTTTCAGCATTACAGAGTGAACTTCCCAGCCAGCACTTTAATACCTGGATTAAGCCGTTGGAGGTGGATCCTAATCCGTCCTCTGGCGGTGAGTTGCGCCTGGTGGCTCCAAACCGATTCATCTTGGATTGGGTAAACAACAAGTACCTCACCCGCATAGAGCGTTTGGTAAGCGAGTATAACCAAGGGCAGGTGCAATCCATTGGTATCAGCGTGCGGCCCAAGCAATCGCTAGCTGGTCGCCAACAACGCAGTGTTTCTAGGCCGCTTAACGTAGGTGCCAGTTCAGCGCAGCCGGGGGCCGGTGGCTTTGGCAGTAGCCCCAACAACGCTTTTTTAAGCACTAATGGTAACAACAGTGGTGGGCGCAATAACAATCGTAGCGCGCCGGTGTCTGCAGCGCAGCTGTTGGCCGGTGATCATTCTGCCAATTCGTCCCCCATGCCGAATGCCAATCGTTTTGAAATTACCGGCGGCGAGCTAACTAACCGAACGTCATCCGGCGGCGATGATGATTGGGCGGATTTTGATTGGTCTGAAGTTCAGGGCGCTGGTGATTCGCCCAGCAAGAATAATCAGGGGCCCAGTGCCGCGGCTCAATCTGTGCACAGTACGAATACCCTGAATAGTGCTGCACCGCCGGTTCGTAGCCTTGGTGGCATGGGTTATGGCGCTGGAGCCGATTTGGGCTCCAGCCGGAGAGAGACACCGCGAGCCCAGGTTGAAGGAGCAATTAATCATGCTGGTGGTCTTAACACAACTTTTACGTTTAAGAGTTTTGTTGAGGGTAAGTCCAACCAGTTAGGTTTGGCTGCTGCCCAGCAGGTGGCAGAGAACCCCGGCGGTGCCTACAACCCGTTGTTTATCTACGGTGGTGTGGGCTTGGGTAAAACGCACTTGATGCACGCCGTGGGTAATGCCATACAGAATAGAAACCCCAACGCTAAAGTTATCTATTTGCATTCCGAACGCTTTGTTGCCGATATGGTGAAGGCGCTGCAATTAAACGCCATTAACGATTTTAAACGCTACTACCGCTCCGTTGATGCCTTGCTTATTGATGATATCCAATTTTTCTCTGGTAAAGAGCGCTCCCAAGAAGAGTTTTTCCATACCTTTAACGCGCTACTCGAAGGCGGTCAGCAAATTATTTTGACCTGTGACCGTTACCCCAAAGAAATTAAAAATGTAGAAGAGCGATTGAAATCTCGCTTTGGTTGGGGGCTTACCGTTGCGGTTGAACCGCCGGAGCTGGAAACCCGAGTAGCGATTTTGATGAAAAAGGCGGTGTCCGTGAATATGGATCTGCCAAACGAAGCGGCCTTTTTTATTGCCCAACGCGTGCGCTCCAATGTGCGTGAGTTAGAAGGCGCGTTAAAAAGAGTGATTGCGCACTCGCATTTTACCCGCCGTCCCATTGATGTGCCCTTGGTGACCGAAGCGCTGAAAGACCTGCTTGCTTTGCAATCTAAGCAAGTCAGTATCGATAACATTCAACGTGTGGTCGCTGAATACTACAAAATCAAAGTTAGCGATCTACACTCTAAGCGTCGCAGCCGTTCTGTTGCGCGGCCACGCCAAGTAGCCATGGCCTTGGCGAAAGAGCTCACCAATCACAGCTTGCCTGAAATTGGTGAGGCCTTCGGTGGCCGTGACCACACCACTGTGTTGCATGCCTGCCGAAAAATTAAAGAGCTCAAGGAGATCGACGGTGAAATGCAGACCGACGTGAAAAACCTGATGCGCTTGTTAACAACCTAAGGCCAGGAAATTAACTTACTAGTCCTGCAAACTTTCGTAAATATCTTCGAAACCGCCATAATCTCCAATCGTTACCGCTAATAGGGTTCTGACAAAGGCCCTATGGTGAGGTAAAATTGACTCGTTATTGATCCCCAATTTGCTGACATCGTTCGAGAATCTTCCATGAAATTTACCCTAGCACGAGAGCAACTTTTAAAGCCATTACAACTGGTGGTAGGCGTTATTGAGAAACGCCAAACCATGCCGATCTTGGCCAATGTGTACATGGTGCTTAGGGATAATGAGTTGTCTTTAACCGGTACCGATATGGAAGTTGAAATGGTGGTGAGGGTACCATTGGACGGTGAGTTCGAAGACGGCGAAATTACGGTCCCAGCTAAAAAGCTCACCGACATCGTCCGCTCACTGTCTGAAGATAGCCAAATCAAGTTTGAGTTAAAAGACCAGCGCGTGGTGGTAAAAGCCGGCCGCAGCCGCTTTCAATTGTCCACTCTGCCCGCCAGTGATTACCCGGCCACAGAGCAGGGCGACAAAGACATAGTGTTCTCCGTTACCAAGGGCGGAGTGAAAAGGTTAATCGACCGTACGGCCTTTGCTATGGCGCAACAAGATGTGCGCTATTATTTAAACGGCATGTTGTGCGAAGTGGCTCCGTCACATTTCCGCTCTGTTGCCACAGATGGCCACCGTTTGGCGCTGTGCGATTTAAAAGAAGTGTCCATTCCCGTTGCTGAAAAGCAGCTTGCTATTGTTCCGCGTAAGGGCATTATGGAACTGGCTCGGTTGTTGGACGACTCTGCCGAGCTGGTGGAGATTGCTTTGGGTGCGACTCATATCCAAGTTCGTTCCGATGTCTTCACCTTCACTTCTAAGCTGATCGACGGCAAATTCCCAGAGTACGAGCGCGTACTGCCTAAGGGCGGAGACAAGGTTTTGTTTGGCGCTAAATCCGATCTGAAACAAGCTTTTGCTCGTGCGGCTATTCTATCCAACGAAAAATACCGCGGGGTGCGCCTGCTGCTGAGCCAGGGCTTGCTAACCATTGTTGCCAATAACCCAGAGCAAGAAGAAGCCACAGAAGAAGTCCTAGTAGATTACGATGGTGAAGAAATGGAGATCGGCTTTAATGTAAGCTACTTACAAGACGTGGCCAATGTTATCGACGCCGATTCTTTGAAGCTCACGCTGTCTAACGCCAACGCCAGTGTACTGATTGAGGAGCCCAATGGTGGCGACTCCATGTATGTTGTTATGCCAATGCGTATGTAGCATTGGGCTGTAGCCGTCCCACTAACGAGACTTCCTTTTGATTTTAGATCGCTTGGTAGTACAGAATTTTCGTAATATCGAGAGCGCTGATCTTAAGGTAAACCCACAAGCAAACGTCATCTACGGTGCCAACGGTAGCGGAAAAACCTCAGTTCTAGAGGCAATTTCGCTCCTGGCCCACGGTAAATCCTTCCGTTCCCACCTGTCCACGCCGCTTGTGAAACACGGGCAAAGTTCCACTGTGTTGTTCTCAACTCTAATTGATCCAGTTACTGGTACTGCAATACCCGTTGGGATAGAAAAGCACCTGCGCAAGGGTACTAATATTAGAATAAATAAATCCAATGCCAAAAGCACCTCCGAGCTAGCCCGATTGCTCCCGTTTTTGGTGGTGGATGGTGCAGCTTTCACCGTTATCGATGGTGCTTCTAAGTATCGTCGAAAGATTTTGGATTGGTTGGTGTTTCACGTGGAACCAAGGTTTCACCGGGCTTGGTTAGGATATCAGACAGCGTTAAAGCAGCGTAATGCGTTACTCAGACGTGGTATACTTAGCGGCCACGAATTTGATATATGGGGCCAGCAGTGCGTCGAATACGGTGATTTGGTAACGCACCTTAGGATGCAGTGGTTTAGCCGCTTACAGGCCGAATTAGAGGGACTCTGGGCCGATTTGGGGTTATCTATCAATCTCTCGTTTCACAAGGGTTGGAAAGAACCATTGTCTTTAAATGACGCCTTCATTGAATATCACGAAGGCGATTGTCAGCGGCAGACTACACGTAATGGCCCCCACAGAGCTGACCTTCTTCTTAACTGTGACGAAGGGAAGGTAGCGGAAGTCTTCTCCCGAGGGCAAAAAAAGACTGCAATCCTAGCGCTGTATTTGGCCGTGGTTAGCCAATTTATCAAAGCTAACAACAGCAAGCCGGTGATTGCTCTGGATGATCTCCCAGCAGAGCTTGATAAGAATCATATTCAGTCGGTACTAGCGGTGTTGCTTGAGAGAGCGCACCAGGTGTTTATCACCACCATTAACAAAGAGCAGGTTCTTGAACTACTGCCTGCAGATATACAACTGTCTGTGTTTCACGTGGAACACGGCCGCATAACACAAGAATCAATCTAATAACGTCCGACTTATAGTCTTCGGAGCATTTTATGTCAGATGAGCAAAACTACAATTCCGATAGCATCAAGGTGTTAAAGGGCCTAGATGCTGTGCGCAAGCGCCCCGGCATGTATATCGGAGATACCGACGATGGCACGGGTCTACACCACATGGTATTCGAAATTGTAGATAATTCTATCGATGAGGCCCTGGCTGGCCATTGTTCGGAAGTTAAAGTTACCATCCACACCGATGAATCCGTGACCGTGAGCGATAACGGCCGTGGCATACCGACAGAGATGCACGAAGAAGGTGTTTCCGCTGCCGAGGTTATTATGACCGTACTTCATGCAGGTGGAAAATTTGATGACAATACCTACAAGGTCTCTGGCGGCCTACACGGTGTGGGTGTATCCGTAGTTAACGCTCTATCCGAAACCTTAAAGCTGACAATACGACGTGAAGGTAAGATACACGAGCAAGTGTACAAGCACGGTGTACCGGAAGCCCCGTTGGCCGTGGTGGGGGAGAGTGAAACTACCGGAACCATGGTGCACTTCAAGCCTTCGGACAAGACCTTTACTAATATCGAATTCCATTTTGACTACCTAGCCAAGCGCCTACGCGAGCTGTCGTTCCTCAATGCCGGTGTGCGCATTGTGTTGGCGGATGACCGTAGCGGCGAAAAAGAAGTATTCGAATACGAAGGTGGCCTTAAAGCTTTTGTTGAGCACCTTAATCAAGCGAAAACGCCCATTAACAATGTGTTGCACTTTAACAACCAGCGGGAAGACGGCATTAGTGTTGAAGTGGCTTTACAGTGGAACGATGGCTTCCAAGAGAACTTATTCTGTTACACCAATAACATTCCTCAGCGCGATGGAGGTACCCATTTAGCGGGCTTTAGAGCAGCGTTAACCCGCGGTCTTAATGGTTACATCGAAGCCGAAGGCTTTGCTAAGAAGCAAAAGGTGAATACCACAGGCGACGATGCTCGTGAGGGTATCACCGCAATTATATCGGTCAAAGTACCAGATCCTAAATTCTCCTCTCAGACTAAAGATAAGTTGGTTTCTTCTGAGGTCAAGTCCGCTGTGGAACAGGAGATGGCTTCAGCCTTTAGTGAATACCTGCTAGAAAACCCCGGCGACGCCAAAGCCATTGTCTCTAAGATGATAGACGCCGCCCGGGCTCGTGAGGCAGCCCGTAAGGCAAGGGAGATGACCCGACGTAAGGGGGCCCTGGATATTGCTGGTCTGCCGGGTAAGCTGGCAGACTGCCAGGAAAAAGACCCTGCGTTATCTGAAATATACCTGGTGGAGGGTGACTCCGCTGGGGGATCTGCAAAGCAGGGCAGGGACAGACGTACTCAAGCTATTCTGCCGTTGAAGGGTAAGATTCTGAACGTAGAAAAGGCCCGCTTTGACAAAATGCTATCCTCCGCTGAGGTGGGCACCTTAATCACGGCGCTAGGTTGCGGTATTGGTACCTCGGAATTCAGCGCAGACAAGCTGCGCTACCACTACATCATCATTATGACCGACGCCGACGTGGATGGATCGCACATCCGTACCTTGCTGTTAACTTTCTTCTTCCGCCACATGCGTGAGTTGATTGAGCGTGGTCATGTGTACATCGCCCAGCCGCCGCTTTATAAAATTGCCAAAGGTAAGTTCGAGGAGTACCTGAAAGACGACGATGCACTCACCGCATTCCTATTGCGTGCCGCTATGGAAGGTGCCGCACTGCACGTCAATGCCGATGCACCGCCTATGCAAGGGGCTGCGTTAGAGAGCCTAATCACCGAGTACCGCGCGGTTATGGCCACCATCCAGCGCCTAAATAAGATCTACCCGCCAGAAGTACTGGAGCAAATGATTTACCACGAGCATCTCAGCGTTGAGGATTTAGCCGATCAGTCTAAGGTGAGTGAGTGGTGCAGTAAATTGGAAGGCACTCTACTGGGTGAATCTCGTTCGGGTGATGCCTCTTACGTATTGGTGGCCAGGGAAGATACGGAGCGCAGCCTGTATGTGCCCAGGCTCACAGTAACTACACACGGCATTGCCAGCGACTACACCTTTGAGCACAGCTTCTTCAACAGTGGTGAATACCGCTCTATTGCTGAGCTAGGTGATAAACTGAGCGACTTATTAGAAGAGGACGCCTTTGTGGCCCGTGGAGAGAAACAGGAGCCGGTTACGTCCTTTAAAGATGCCTTGGATTGGTTAATGACGGACTCTAAACGCGGCTACGCCATACAACGCTACAAAGGTTTAGGCGAAATGAACCCAGACCAGCTATGGGAAACTACCATGGACCCAGACTCACGCCGCATGCTGCAAGTAACTATCGAAGATGCCATTGGTGCTGACCAAATGTTCGCCACGCTAATGGGCGACCAGGTAGAACCCCGAAGAGACTTTATCGAAACCAATGCCCTGTCGGTGGCCAACCTCGATATCTAAAAGGACCTGGCCTGTTTTTATTGACTAAACGTGAAATACCCCGTGTTCTTCATAGGCACCGCGGGGTATTTTTTTGCTTCTAAAAGCCTCAAATGAACGGTGTGGTTAGGTTAAACACGGTTCAAAATTCTGTTCCAAATGCGCCACAAACCGCACCAGATCACTCTCGGTGGTAGGGTTCTTCATTACGTCGTAGCAAACAAAAGTCTCCATCCCCTCCATAGCGAAGAAGCGGAAGTTCATATGCAGTGGGAAAAACAAATCGTCTACGCTCTTACCTTGAAACAAATACTCTCTGGGGTTGTTAAAGGCTTGCTTGGGAGCGTTAAACGTCAGCGACAGCATGTATTTTTTACCGTGTAGGCTACCACCGGTACCATAACCCAGGGCAGGGGCTTTGCTGCTGCGGCCGTCGCCATTGCACAGCTCGCCACCCATGCCGGCGGTATATACGTCATCCATATACTTTTTAAAGGTCCAGGGCACGTCCATCCAATTTACAGGCGTTTGCACTAGGATCACATCCGCCCAGAGGTGGTTTTGCACCTGCTCATTGGCATCCCAGGGCTCATCCACAACCACTAACCGCGTGGCATGACCCCTAGATTCCAATACCTCAACGGCCCTGGCTGCCAGTGCAGCGTTGAGTTCGCCCTTAGAAAAACTGTAATAATGATGGGCATTAATGATTAAAATATTACTCATAATATTTGGTATCCGGGTATGAGAAAGGCCTAGTTAGGCCGTTGTTTAGTGAGGAACACTGTTTGGTGATATAGGTATATTCTGGTAACCTAGGTTATTTAGTCAACCAGTATACTTTTGGTAACCACAAGAGTGTTGGTGGGTAATTTATGAAAAACGAAGAAAAATCAGAGCGTTACAGAGAGAAAAAAAATTTAGAAACTTGCCTCGAGCCCTGCTCAATTGAAAAGGGCATGCGCATTTTGGGGGGTAAATGGACCGGCTCCATTATTTACCACCTAAAAGATGGACCAATACGGTTTAACGACCTAACCCGAGCACTGGGCGGCGCCAGCAAGAAAATCATTGATCAACGGCTAAAGGAGCTGGAAGCCAGGCACATGGTAAAACGGACGGTGATCAGTGAGCGGCCCATCGCAGTGACCTATGCGCTGACGGACACCGGCGCCAGCGCATTGGACTGCCTGGAGGCATTGCGGGCATGGTCGGAATCCGTGCACGGGCCGGCGTAGATGCTGGCTGTAATACATAGGCTTTAGTACTTAGGCTGTAGTAATTACCGGCCATAGGTGAGACTATTTTCGAGCACTAACACAAGATCATAAAATAACCGAAAAATGGCGCTTCAAGGATGGGCTATGAAACGAATCATTGTGTGTTGTGATGGTACCTGGAACGACCTAGACATGCGGTATATCACCAACGTTGGTCGCTTGGTGCAATGCTTGGGCAAGACCGGTAAATCAAAATCCACCAGCGTCAAACAAAGTGTCTACTACGATGACGGCGTAGGCGCGGCCGCCAGTGGTGTACGGCGAGCCCTGGAGGGCGTCACCGGCATCGGCATCGACGAGCAAATCTACAGTGCCTATCGCCATATCTGTATCAACTACGAGCCCGGCGATGAAATTTGCCTGTTTGGCTTTAGCCGCGGCGCCTTTGCTGTGCGCAGCATCGCCGGCATGATTGGCCGCTTAGGTTTGGTGGCTCCCACCAATTTAAAGCATCTGTCCCAAGCCATGGATGTGTACCGCAACAAAAACACCAAGCAGCAAAACACTTTTAAAAAACAACAGGCCAGCTTTAGTAACGTAAAAGTGACCTTGCTCGGTTGTTGGGATACCGTGGGTGCCCTGGGTATTCCGGATAAAATTCCGTTTTTCCCCCTCGATAATATTTTTCGTAAACGCTACGAATTCCACGATACTGAACTGGGCAACCACATCGAACGGGCCTTACATGCCGTGGCCATTGACGAACGCCGCAAAGAATTTGGCGTTACCATGATGAATAAGCCCAAGGGTGCCCCGGCCAGCCAGAAATTAATTCAAACCTGGTTCCCTGGCGACCACGGTTGCGTGGGGGGCGGCTCGTGGGAGAAGCGGGCGTTCTCTAACCACTGCCTGAAATGGATGATAGACCAAGCTCAGTCGCTGGGTATCGACCTTGGCGCCAATGTAGACCTGCTGCACGATGCCGCCATCACCGACCCCGGCGTATTTTTTAGCCAGCAGATCAATATCATCTACGGCCGAAAAGATCGCCCCATGCCAGACAAACTGGTGCAATGGAAAGACATCGACGCGACCGCAAAATATCGTTGGCAAGAGCTGCCCGATTACCGACCGTCGGTGTTAAAACGCCGGTTTAAAAAGCAACTGGATGCGTGGCAAGCCAGTGAGGTGCGGGTACCGGCACAGGAGGTTACCAGCTTAGCGACAGACCAGTCGCTGCCTGTACGGGTATTTTCCAAGGATTTGGTGAACCGTAGCTATGTGCAGGTTAGCCAAGGGGAACGACTGATAATAATGGTTAATCGGGTGCAAGTTTGGAAAGACGGCGGGCTGGACCCCTGCGATATTCAGGGTTGGAACACCATCACTGGTAGCGACGCCAAACCGGCTTATAAAGATGGTGAACAGGTGGATTCCGGGGCGTTGAAAAAACGCTTTATACGCTCCGCCAACAGCAAGCGGGTGGTGAAAACCGCCGATTGGTTTGAGTTGATTATTAGCTGTGGTGAAGACAACTACGAGCGCTTGGCGATAAAACAGCCCAAGTTAGAAGCAGAACCCTACGCTATTGAGTACCAAGCCAAACGCGACGGCGAGTTGCTATTTACCGCCAACGATCTCTCCCACACCATTAACGCCATCGATAAATACGACAACAATACCGGCTGGGTGTGGCTCACCGTTACTAAGCGCTAGTGCGCTTGGCTGGCGGTGAGCTTTTCAATGGCGGAGATTTGCTCGTCGATGGCATTGATATCGGCGGATACTTTGGCGATGTGATCGATGCTTTCTCTAACCTTGCGATTGGCGTCGATAGACTCTGATACCAAATTGGATAGGTTGCCCTGCAGTACCTGGGAACCTTGATGAATCGCTGTTAGGAATTTTTCGTTGTTACTGATGGCCGTATGGATGGATTGGATCGAGCTGGTCACGGTATTAATGGTGTCGCCGGTTTTGTTTAAGCTGTCTTGGGTACTGTGAGAAAGCTGACGTACTTCATCGGCCACCACGGCAAAACCGCGCCCAGCGTCGCCGGCCCGGGCGGCTTCAATGGCTGCGTTCAAAGCCAGTAAATTGGTTTGCTCGGATATCCCTGATATTACTTTTAAGATGGTGAGCACTTCTTCGGAGTTGGATTTTAAATCCTCCACCTTGCCGCTTAATACCTTACGTTCGTCGCCACTTTGTTCAATATCATTACTGAATTTGGAAAACTGCTCCTGAATATTATTAAGAATATCCACACTGTTGCTAGCAAACCCAGATAGGTGATTAAAACTCTCTACCATGATGTTTAATAAGTGGCGATATTCAGCCAGGTTAGTGATCAGCTTAGATTGAATTTTATTGACGTACTTCAAACTGTTTATCTTTGAGTGCAGGTAATGCTCGCTAAACTGGCTGGAGTAATAGGGGAATCGGTTGGCGTATTCGTCGTAAAAGGTCTCACCGGGTTGCACATGAAAAAACATCACCGCGGTAAGGGTTTGATTCATATGGACGCCCAGCAGCTCACCAAAAGTGGAAAACCCAGCCACTGGCGTGTTATCAAATAGTTTTACCCGGCCCAATTGATTGGCGTTATTGAGGCGGCGCAAAATGCAGTCGTTGGCGATAACGGCCACGGGTTTGCTGGATTTGCGTTGCATAAATTGGTCAACCGAGTGGCTGGTGGCCGAGGCAATATCCGTGGCTTGCATCAAATACAGTTGGTCGCCAAAATTTAAATCACAAAAAAACACGCAACTATTGGCTTCAAAATCCAACCCAGCCACGGAGCGAATATTAAAATCGCCATCCACATTGACCGCAAAGGTGTACTTTTCCAAAGCCTGGTTTAATTGATCTCTGCCGCATTTAAAGTGTTGGCACAGGCTATCGATAAAGCTACGGACCTCAAAGGTATCCGGGTCAATTACCGAGGTTACAGTGCGCTTGTGAGGGTCGGATTCGGCAATAATAAAGCTCTTTTGGGTAGGCTTAAAATTGTGTGATTTTAATAATCCGTATTTAATATTCTGCGCAAGTTTCACAAATATCAACATCGCTTTATTCTTGGCAATGCCGCGCCCGTCATAAACCTGGGCACTCTTAAAATCCAGTTTGCCACCGGCGGAGCCACCCACAAAGTAGCAAGGGAAGCGGCCACTGGCGTACAAAGCCTGCACAAAGAAGCTTTCACTGCCGCACAGACCGTCGAAAAACGTCAACGCTAGGGTATTTTCATAGTTGATATCAAACGGCACTGAAACCCGATTGATCTCCTCTTTAATCTTCTCAATACGCTGTTCGCTGCTGTACTGCGGGTTGGGCAGGGCTAAGTCCTCGCAGTGCAAAGGCACACTGCGAACCTCGACGTGGGCAAACAAATCTGGGCTAAAGGCCTGCACCACAATATTGTCCCAGCTGCCGTTGGCGGGATGATAAAGCGATTGGCTGCAGCTACTCAATTCGCCTGCGGTCATCACGCCAATTACGTGGTCCACACCGGGTAAAGCCTGCTGAATTTTCTTAACGGTGGGTTCAAAGGGCACGTTTGGCGATACGTAGGCAATCACCAGCTGTGGCGGCCTGCTACTAAACGAAAGTTGCTCGGCCAGAGAGTTGAGCTGATGGCTTGAAACCGATATGACCTGGGTAAAGGGGCCGTTATACCCCGTAACTTCGTCTTTTTGTCGCCTAAATAAACGCATCGTGTGTATTCCGTTCAATAAAGTCATTGCTACAGTGGGATAGCGGCAAGGAATTGCGTATCTTAAATAGGTATAAGTTATAAACGTTTGGCACTATTATGCGTATGGCATAATTCTAAGAAATAACACAGTGACAGGTTTTGAAAGGTGTCTACCAAGGTGTCTAGAAATAGGGCCACATCCGCTGGAATTGGCCGCAGCAGAGTTCTGATAACAGTGGTCGCCGTGCTTATAGCGGTGCATTTGTTGAATATGATGTCCGGCGGCGTACTGGTGGCTTACGGCATCTTCCCTCGTCAGCTCGGCACATTGCCCCATATCATCACCGCACCGGCCATTCACGGTGACGTTAGCCATTTGCTAAACAATCTTATCGGCTTTTTGATCTTTGCTTCTTTGTGCTTGTTCAACTCCGTTTCGCAATTTGTTAGAGCCAGTGTGTTCATCATTTTTCTTAGTGGGCTGTTGGTGTGGTTGTTGGGGCGGCCGGCTTGGCACATCGGCGCCAGTGGCTGGGTGTATGGCCTGTGGAGCTTTGCCATATTTAGAGCGTGGTACCATCGCAGCTTAACCAACTGTATCGCCGCCATGGTGGCGTTGTGTTTTTACGGGGTAATGCTCTATGGCATTCTGCCGGCTTACCCCGGCGTATCGTTTGAGTCTCACTTGTTTGGTGCCATAGCCGGCGTTATCGCTGCGGCTCTCATTACGCAGAAGGGTAGGCGGTTTAAATTCCTGTGATTGGTCGGTTTTTTAGGTGGTCGCTAGGATTGGAGCGTTCTCAACCCCAGGTACAGTGGCAGCAGCGATGGACGGATATTCTCACGCAAAAAGTGGCGTTTTATCGAGCCCTGAGTAGCGATAACCAAACGCTATTTAATCAGCGGGTGTTGTTGTTTTTACACACCACCGCAGTGGAAGCCGGGCAATTTGAAGTCACCGAGGAAGATCGCTTACTAGTGGCCGCCAGTGCCATCATTCCGGTGTGGGCGTTTCCAAAATGGCACTATTTCAACGTACACACGGTTTATCTATTACCGGCATCGTTTAACCAACAATTTGAATGTGGTCAGCCGGATTCTCTTATCACCGGTATGGTAGGCACCGGCCCTATGAGTGGTAAATTGGCACTGAGCCGCCCGCACTTGCATCTAGGTTTTAGCAACAGCCGAGACAAGCGCAATGTGGGGATACATGAATTCATCCACTTAATCGATATGGCCGATGGCGACTGCGACGGTTACCCAGAGGCGCTAAAAGAATTTGCTTACGCCATCCCTTGGTTTGAACTGGTCGATAAAAAACCGAACAGATTTACCAAAAAGTTTCCAACATAGATGACTACGCTACCATTAATAAAGCAGAGTTTTTATGTGTGGTATCGGAGTATTTTTTTGAGCGGCCTAAAACGCTTAAGCAAAAACACCCAGCTCTATATAAAAGCCTACAAACCCTTTATCAACAGGATACCGCCGCCATCGGTTTGGATGTAATAACCGCACGCAACGCGCAATGCCCATGCGGTAGCGGCAAGAAATTCAAACGTTGTTGTATGCCTAAAGACTAAATTAGACACCAAAAGTTACCGGCGTAAAAATAATAATAAATTTTGCGCCACGCCAATTTACGCAGCTATACTTTTAATGAGATTAAAAATAAAGCGAAAAATAAAAAGCCAAAGAGACAGGCTAATTTAACTGTTTCTATATTAGGATTGGTTAAAAGAGGTGTTTATGCATTGTCCACAGTGTAAAGGCATGGAACTTCAACTCAGTGCCTTAGAACTCGAACTTTCCGCCAGCAGTTGCCCTCGCTGTGATGGCACCAGCCTGCCATTGCAACACTACAAATACTGGGCAAAAAATCATTTTAATGGCCAAAGCGTCTACCTTAATACTTTCTCTAACAGTAATACCAATAGTTGCACCAATAAGCCCAAGGCGTGCCCTAAATGCTGTGAGTTAATGTACTGCTACGATGTGCACTTGGATTTAGGTAACCACCTACACGCCTGCGACGAATGCGAACTGGTGTGGCTTACCCATGCGCAATGGGGCACCTTAAAAAACTTTTATTTAGAAAGCGCCTATCCGCCAGCCTTTGATGGCAATTGTTCAGTGTTCAACCACGGGCCCCGTGGTCAAAGCATTCGAGATTTGCTCGGTAGAGACGACTATCGCACCGCTGCTGAATTCAAACTTTGGCTAAAGCGACATCCGTTGCAAAGCGATATTCTGGATTTTTTGGAATAGCCCGGCTATGACAGCAGCAACCACCAACGTTAGATTGCTTGATAGTTTGAATGGTAAGGATGTATTCGGTGACTGCTTTTTATGAGGAAACCAAAGCCTGTATAGACGCGGTTTTTGAGGCCCACGCACCGTCTGAAGTGACGCTCACCTTAGATGCCACGGGTGTTAATGGGCACGTACAGTTGCTGGTGCTCTCCATCATTGGTTACCAGCGCCTAACCCAGTTAAAGCGGGTAAATGCCATCTCTGGTAGTTGCTATGCGTATTTGGTTTACCACGCACTCAATACCACGGGCATTGAGGGCTTAGGGGCTATAATGCAGAGGTGGGATTCTAATATGCGCAGGCATTTTCATAAAACCCGTGTCTTAAAAACCCTGGCTAAATTGCCCATGGCAGCGGTGGGGAAGGGCAATATTTTTAATCCGCAATGCCTTGAGGCCATGTTGCGAGGAACGGTAAACGACCATAACGCTAATAGGCCGTTGTCTACAGTGCCCGATAACGCGGTTTTTTGGGTGTACAACCAAACCCGGGGCTGCCCGGTGGGCTTAAACGCGCGTGGCGAATACCAAGATTACTCCATGGCAGAATTGGCCAGAACCTTTGCCGCTATTCCTAAATTGTATGGCGCGGCCAAGCTCGGCGATGATTGGTTTATAGACCCGGTGTTTTCCAAGGACTACAGTGCTCTGCGTACGGCGCTAAAAAAAGACGCAAAGCCCGGCCATCATATTTATTCAAACATTGCCTTTGCCAAGCAAACGCCCAATATTACCTATATAAAAACACATCAATACGGCGATGGAAAACGCATGGTGGTGGCAGACTTCATTAAACTCATGTTGAATATTCCAAACAGAAAAATCTACCACGCGTTTCAGCAAGCCAATATTCCGTTTTCGAAATAGGTTTAACGTTTCACAAATACCCCGGGCCGTTTTTGTGCTAGTGACAGTATCCCTTCTTCGGCATCCTGGGTCACTCTAAGGCGGCTTTGTTCGGCGATCTCAACCTCGATAGCGGCGGTAACCTGGGCTTGTAATCCCTCCCGCACGGCGGCTCTGATGCTCTCCACGGCCAGTGGCGCATTGGCGGCTATCTCTTGCGCCAGGGCAATGGCTTGTGGGCGGATGTCATCGTTATCGCTTAGCACGTCTACCAAGCCAATCCGCACGGCTTCAGTACCGTCGATGCGCCGTGCGGTCATTAATAACTTGTGTGCCTGTTGAATGCCAATAACGCGGGGCAGGGTAACCGTAGCGCCAAAGCCGGTGTGAATACCCAGTTTGGTGAAGTTGGCCCAAAATTTTGATTGGGCATTGGCGACTCTAAAATCCGCCAACAACGCCAAGCCTAGGCCACCGCCAGTGGCACTGCCTTGCACAGCTGCAATTATAGGTTTTTGGTTGCCAAACATGCGCGCCGCCTGGCCGTACACCTGGCGAATACCCGTGGCAAATTGCTCTGCGGTAAACGTATTGTAGCCCGATCCTACCTGGCCGGTGCCAAAGTTACCGCCGGCGCAAAAGTTCTTGCCGTTGGAGCACAGCACAATGGCTCGGCAATTATCGTTGTTATCCAGGGCCAGTAGCTTATCGGCCAACTCGGTTAATAGGTCGATATCGAAAAAATTGTGCGGAGGGTTGTTGAGTTCCAACAGGGTTACCGCACCATCGGTTATTGTATTGATCAGGGGCATGGTTATTAACTCTATCAACGTGAACTGTAATGGCTACGGATTTAACCAAACCAATATGCTGAGCAAGGCCATAAACCACGCAACCAATAAAAGAGATGCTAAACGCCAGTTTACTTTGGCCTCTGTGTTGAGTACTTCTGCGGCGGTGGCGAGGTGAACGGCTTCCGGTGTTAATCGCAGATTATTTTTATTAATGCGGGTTAAAACTGCTGCGATAACACAGGTAGTGAAAAAGCCAATCACATTCCACCACAGCCAGGAAACCTCCGGCAATAATTGCCAGCATAAGGCGTTAACGATAATTCCGCTTAATAAACCTGCCTGCACGCTTAGGCCAGTAATGTTGTGGCTGAGTAAAGCCAAAATAAATACCGCCAAAATAGAGCCATTGGCTAAGGAGCCGATTTTATTAATGGCTTCCAGTACAGTTGGGGCGATATCGCCGACGAAAAAAGCCATGGTCAAGGTGATGGCTCCCCACACGGTTGTTACCAAGCGCGATGCCCAAATTTCTTGCTCCTCGGTGAGTGGGTGGCTACGAAAACGAACGATAAAATCTTCCATGGTGGTGGCGCTGAGCGAATTTAATACGCTGTCCAGGGATGACATAGCAGCGGCAAATAAAGCCACTAGTGCCAAGCCCACCAGGCCCGTGGGCAGGGTTTGAATCATATAAAGGGGCACGGCTAAGTTGTATTGCGGGGCACCTTGGTCGTTGCTGGGTAGTTGGTTAATAAAGTCGCCGTGGTTAATGGCAAACACAGCAATACCGACACCCACAAAACAATAGAGCAAAACCAGCGGAAACCGAAACACGCCGTTGATAAACAGAACCTTGTTGGTGGCGTCGATATCGCGGGTGCTCAGTTCCCGTTGCACCTGGCTTTGGTCGCAGCCGTAGTAGGCCATATACAAAAACAGCCCACCAAATAACATAGGCCAAAAGCCAAAGGTTTGGCCGTCGCCCAGGCCATGGTGGTCAAAAGCCAAGGTTTGTTTGCGGTCATCGGGCAGGCTGGCCCACAGTTGCCCTAGGCCGCCGGCGTCTGCGGTGAGTAAATAAAACACCAGCAGTAATACCACCAGCAAAATACCCATTTGCAGTAAATCGCTGTACACCACGCCGCGCATGCCACCAAACACATCGTACACCACGGTAAATACGCCCAATAAAATCACCGACCAAAAAAAGCCAATACCGGTAATTAAATCGATAACAATGGCGATGCTGTACACGGTAACGGCGGTGGCAAAGGCTCGGATAAATAAAAATAAACCGGACAACATCAAGCGGGTGCGCAGGTCGTAGCGCTGCTCTAAAAACTGATACACCGATACCAGCTTAAAATGGCGGAATACTGGCATCACCAACAAGATTAAACCAATCATGGCCAGGGGCAGGGCCAGTTCGTATTGCAGCCACAACAGGCCGCCGCCGGTAAAAGCCACAAACGCCGGCGCGCCCAAAATGCTGTTGGTGGAACATTGGGTAGCCATGACTGATATCGCCACTGGCCAGTGACCGATATTGCGGCCGCCCAGATAGTAGTCGGTGCGGTCGTGCTGGCCGCGGGATAGATACACCGCCCAGGCAATCAGCCCTACCAAATACACGGCGATTACCAGCCAATCGGCCCAATGGAGGGATTGGGTCATGGGTGCTCCTTGCGCTGTGTTGTTTACCTAAACCCAATTACCTTAAAGCAACGGTTGGGTGTGACTCAAGTGCTTGTTGGTTACACGCAGTGGCGAGTTTGGAATCTAAGTGCCTTGGTCTGGAGTTGAATCAGCTTGGGCTAGGTTTTCTATTTTGGCCTGCTGGGCTTCAATCCAGGCGTGCACTTCTTCGGTGAGTTGGCGGGAGGTTTTGCCTTCGGTGGGGATGGGGTCGCCGATGACCACGGTGATGGTGCCGGGCTGTTTGGTGAATTTTTTGTTGATCCAACAGTGGCCGGCGTTGTGTGCTACGGGCACCACCGGTACACCGGCGGCAATAGCAATATCGGCACCGCTGCGGGCGTATTTTTGTTGGTTGCCTGGGGCCACGCGGGTGCCTTCGGGGAAGACCAATAAATTGCGGCCCTTGGCCAGCCGGGCGATGCCCTGTTCTTTAACCTGTTTAAGGGCTTTCAACGGGTTGGAGCGGTCGATGGCCACGGGCTCGGTTAGGCGCAGCCCCCAGCCAAAAAACGGTATGCGCAGTAGCTCGCGCTTGAGGATGGTACTGAGCGGCTTAAACACCAACTGTAGGTAGAAGGTTTCCCAGGCGGATTGATGCTTGGACATCACCACGAAGTTTTGATCGCCTTGGGGTCGTTGGCCAATCTGATGAATGCGCAAGCCACAAATTAACCGCACCGCGTGCACGGTGGAGAACAACCACACATTTAACCCTTTTTGCACGGTGGGCAGAGGCAAAAACAGCGCACCAATGGTAACCAGGGTACCAACGGTAACGGTGAGCGTGGCGTAAACAATGTTGAACAGCAGCGAGCGAATAAAATTCATAATGGGATTGTCTGCACGGCCCAGCGTTTAGTAGTGCGCCAGCAAGTATTCTGCGGCGGCGGCTAGGTTTGCACAGGTGGTGAGGTCCGCTCCTTGATAATTGACTTGGGTGTTGTGTCCTTGATCCGTTAATACCACCAGGGCTGTGGCGCCGGTGGCTTCGGCCAGTAGCAAATCACAGCGTTGGTCGGTTAACAACACCATGTCGTTGGCCGGAGTGGCAAACTCCAGCTCTATGGCATCTATCAAGCCGGTTTTGGGCTTGCGGCAGTGGCATTGCTCGGCGTCGGTATGGGGGCAGTAGAAAAACCCGGCGACGGTGCCGCCTCGGTTTTCTACCAGCTCGCTCAAACGGGTGTGGAAGCCTTCCAACTCGTCTAAATCCAGATCACCGGTGCTAATGCCCGGCTCGTTGCTGGCCACAACCAGGGTAAAACCCGCGTTGCTGAGCCGGGCCAGGGCATCAGCCACCCAGGCCAAAGAGTGCTCGGCCGGGGGTTGTAATACCCCGGTCCGGTCCAGTACCACCAGTTTGCCGCTTGCCACAGCCGTGGCCTAGGCTTTGGCCGGCACAAGCAGCGAGATATCCGCCACTTGTAGGAACAGATCACGCAACTGCGATAACAGTGCCAGGCGGTTGTTGCGCACTTGGCTGTCGTCGGTCATTACCATGACCTGATCAAAAAAGCTGTCCACCGGTGCACGCAGGGCGGCCAGTTGCTTCAGGCTTTGCTGGTAGTCGCCTTGGGCCATCAGTGGTGTTACCTCGGCTTGCATATTGGCCACGGCTTGGGCCAGGGTTTTTTCGGCGTCGTCGCTCAGCAGGTTGTTGTCCACCTCGGCTGTGCGGGCCGACTCTTTGGCCAGAATATTGGATACCCGCTTGTTGGCAGCCGCCAGAGCCTGGGCCTCGGGCAGTTGAGTAAAGGCCGCCACGGCGTGGATGCGCTGGTCGATGTCGGTGGGTGTGGTGAGCTGTTTTGCCGCCACCGATAAAAACACCTCAGCGCTGATGCCGGAATCTTCATACCAAGCGCGTAAGCGCTCTAACATGTAAGTAAGTACTCGCTCCGTAAGATCGTCTGCTTTGGGTAGGCTGCTGTACTGGGCTATGGCCAGGTTGACCAGCTCGGCCAAATCCAGTGGCAGTTTTTTCTCAATCAGTAGGCGCAGCACGGCCACACTGGCGCGGCGCAGAGCAAACGGGTCTTTCGAGCCGGTGGGCTGTTGGCCAATGCCAAAAATGCCCACTAGAGTATCCAGGCGATCGGCCAAGGCTACGCACAGGCCAATGTCGCTCTCGGGCAGTTTGTCGCCGGCGAACTTAGGCAGGTAGTGCTCGGCCAGGGCGTTGGCCACAGGTTCGGGTTCGCCCTGGGCGCTGGCGTAATATTTACCGGCGATACCCTGCATTTTATCGAACTCCAGCACCATCTCTGAGGCCAGGTCGCATTTGGATAACTCACCGGCGCGTTGGGCTTGGCTGGTATCGGCGCCGATTTTACCGGCAATGGCGGCGGCCAGTTGGCCAATGCGTTCGGTCTTTTCGTACAGGCTGCCCAACTGCGCTTGGAAGACGATGGTTTTTAGACGATCGCGGAAACTGACAAAGGGCTGCTTTTTATCGGTTTCAAAGAAGAAGGCGGCATCGGCCAAGCGAGGCCGAATCACTTTTTCGTTACCCGAGATCACCGCTTGTGGGTCTTTGCTTTCGATGTTGGCCACGGTAATAAAGTTGGCCATGAGCTTGCCGTTGCCGTCCACCACGTGGAAGTACTTTTGGTGCTCCGACATGGACGAAATTAACGCCTCGGCGGGTATTTCTAGGAATTCTTGATCGAACTGGCCGGTAAGGGCCACGGGCCATTCCACCAACGCCGTTACTTCGTCTAGCAGGTCGTCTTCAATCACAGCTTGGCCGTTAATGGCTGCGGCTGCGGCTTCAACTTGGCTGCGAATCATGGCTTGGCGGCGGCCAAAGTCGGCAATCACATAGCCTTGCTCTAGGGTGCTGGCGTACTCGGCGGGGCTATTGATGGACAGCGTTTGGTTGCAGTGGAAGCGGTGACCACGGGTTTCTCGGCCAGTACTTAAACCAAGTACGTCACCGGGTACTACCTGGTCGCCCAACAGCATAACCAACCAGTGCACTGGGCGTACAAACTCGGTTCGGCTGGCACCCCAACGCATGCGCTTGGGGATGGGCAGCTGTGCCAGGGAGGCCTCTACTATGCCGGCCAGCAAGCTCTCGGTGGCTTCGCCGCCAGTGGTTTTATCGACTACCAGTTTATCTACTTTGCCATCGTTGGCGGTGGTCAGCTCGCTGGGCTGCAAGCCGTTTTTGCTGGCAAACGCCAGGGCCGCTTTGGTGGGGTTACCGGCATCGTCAAACGCGATTTTGGCCGGTGGCCCCCACAGTTGTTGGGTTTTTTTCGGGGTGGCGTTGTCCAGGCCTTTGATCACCACGGCCAAACGGCGCGGGGCGGCTAGGCTGGTGACTTCGCCAAAGGCCAATCCCTGGGCAGTTAGACCGCTGGTAATGCCCTGGGTAAAGGCTTGCGATAAACTGGGTAGCGCTTTGGGTGGCAGCTCTTCGGTTCCCAGCTCCACCAAAAAATCCAAACTCATGCTTGTTCTCCATTAGCCTCTTGGTGGGCGGCGATCACTTCGTTGCGCAGGGCCTCTGGCGCCAGCGGAAAGCCCAGGGCCAAGCGACGGTCAAAGTAGGCTTTGGCCACGGCGCGGGCCAGGGTGCGTACACGCAAAATGTAGCGTTGGCGCTCGGTAACGGAAATCGCATGGCGGGCGTCTAGCAGGTTAAAAGTGTGAGAGGCCTTCATTACCATCTCATAGGCGGGTAAGGGCAGGCCTTTGTCCACCAGGCGCTGGCTCTCGGCCTCGTACTTATCAAAGCACTGGAACAAAAACGGTACGTCGGCTTCTTCGAAATTGTACTGCGACATTTCCACTTCGTTTTGGTGGAAGACATCACCGTAGGTGACTTTTTCGCCGCTGGGGCTGATGGCCCACACCAAGTCGTACACGGTATCCACGCCTTGCAGGTACATGGCGATACGCTCTAGGCCGTAGGTGATTTCGCCGGTGACGGGGTAGCACTCAATGCCGCCCACTTGCTGGAAGTAGGTAAACTGGGTGACTTCCATGCCGTTAAGCCAGACTTCCCAACCCAAACCCCAGGCGCCCAGGGTGGGGGATTCCCAGTTGTCTTCCACAAACCGGATGTCGTGCACCAAAGTGTCTACGCCCATGCGCTTGAGCGACTCCAGGTACAGCTCCTGGATGTTGTCCGGTGAGGGCTTCATCACTACCTGAAATTGGTAGTAGTGCTGCAAGCGGTTGGGGTTTTCACCATAGCGGCCATCGGTGGGGCGGCGGCTGGGTTGCACGTAGGCGGCGTTCCAGCTCTCCGGGCCCAGAGCCCGCAAGGTGGTGGCCGGGTGGAAAGTGCCTGCGCCCACTTCCATATCCAATGGTTGCAAGATAACGCAGCCCTGTTCTGACCAGAACTGCTGTAGCGCGAAGATCAGCCCCTGAAAGGTACTAACATCCGCAACCGATGGGTTTTGAGTTTCCGCCACGGCAAAATGCCCCTGTAATGCTCGCTAATAAAATTTAAGAGGGCGGATTATAGACGTGTCGCCGCAATATCTCACCACGCAATTGCCGGTTTTGGCGGTGAGGTCAGCTGTGGCTGGAAAAATTTGGGCAATCCGCAAGGCTTAGGGTAGTCTGAGCGCCCAAAACCATCGCTCAAGCAGAACGTTTCTCACAATCATGGCAGACCAACGCAACTCAAACATTGGCCAAAACCCTAAGCCGTCTACCCAAGCTAAGCGTCGTGTTAGGGCACAGGGTGCGGATATCAAGGGCACATTGCTGGTGGCGGTTTTGCGCGCTATGTCCATTCTGCCTTTGGCGGTATTGCGCTTTAAGGGCTTGTGTTTGGGTTGGTTGTTGTGGCGCTTTAACGCCCAGGCGGCCAAAGTGAGCCGAGAAAACCTCACCTACGCCTACCCAGTGCTGCCGGATTCCCAGCGAGAGCGATTAGTGCTCACCTCTTTACAAGAAAGCGGAAAAACTGGGTTTGAAATGGCGGCGGTTTGGGCCCGTGGTGAGGGTTGGTTACAAAACCATATTGTGGCGGAAGAAAACCCGGAATTGCTGCACAGTAACGATATGGGCAAAGGTGTTATGGTGCTGTCGCCCCACGTGGGTAATTGGGAAGTGCTCAGCGGCTATCTTGGCCAAGCCTGCCGGGATATCACCGTAATGTATCAACCGGCGCAATTACCGGCCCTAGACGATTTAATTCGCACCGCGCGCTTGCGCAATATCAAAGTAGCCCCGGCAGACCGTTCCGGCGTAATGATGTTGATGAAAGCCCTGCGCGGTGGTGAAGCCGTGGGCCTGTTGCCGGATCAGGTGCCCACCGAAGGTGCCGGAGAGTATGCCGATTTCTATGGCAAGCCGGCGCTAACCATGACGCTGATTCGCCAGCTGCATAAAAAGACCCAGGCCAATATTGTGATGGTATTTGCGCTGCGGGTGCCCGGCGGTTTTAAAATTGTGTGTCAAAAACCCCACCCGGATATTTATTCGGAGCAACCCGATATAGCATTGCTAGGTTTGAATAAATCGGTACAGCAATGCATTGATCCTCAACCCTCACAATACCAGTGGCAATACAAACGCTACCGGCGCCAGCCAGAGGGTGAACCTCGGCCCTATCGATTTAAATAACGCTCACTGATTGGTGACAATGTCCAGGTTTACTAAAACTAAAACGCCGCCATCAGCCCTGGTATCTGCCGAGCGACCTCAATGCCTTTAACGGGGGCATTAAAAAAGGCGTGGTATTCACCATTGGGGTTTATCACCACCACCTGAGAGCCGTGGTCCACTTGGTAGTTGGCCATACCCATATGCTCCGCGTGTTTACCGTGGTTGTGATCCACAGGTACTTTAAAAAACGGCACACTCACGCTATTGGCTAATTTTTTTAATGATAAAAACTCCCCGGTTATGCCATCGAACTTGGCGTTAAAGCCGTGCACATATTGTTGTAATTGTTCACTGGTATCCCGGGCGGGGTCGACTGAAATTAAGGTTACCTGAATTTTATCGGCCTGCATGGGTGGCAGCTGCTTAATGGCTTTGTTGAGTTCAAATAACGTAGTCGGGCAGATATCCGGGCAATGGGTGAAACCGAAAAAAATTAAATTCCAGCGGCCAGTAAAATAAGCGGCGCTGATGGCTTCGCCGTTTTGATCGATTAATTCGCCCAGGGCCAATGGCCGGGGTATTTGCAGCACTTTTAACGTATCGCTGGTGAGCTGCTGCGGTGTGGCACGGCTAGGTGCAAAAAATTTATTGGCAAACAGCAAAAGCACCAGAGCAATAAACAGCAGCGCGCCACAAACGGTAAACCAAATACCGCGAGTGTTTTTCTGTGGTACAGCAACAGTATCCATAGCATTCACAACAATAATTAAAATAAAGCTGGTTTAGGTAATAGGTAATGGTCGAGTAACATCGCTCCAAACAGCGCCAGCAAGTAAATTATAGAATAGCTGAAGGTGGCCATGGCGTGTTCTTTGCCGGGCGCGCGCAGCATCAAAATGCTGTACACCATAAAACCAATACCCAAACAAACCGCACCCAACAGATATAACCAGCTTAGCATGCCGGTGGCGAAAGGCAGCAACGACACGGCAAATAGAATTAGGGTGTAAAGCACAATATGTATCTTGGTGTAGCGTACACCGTGGGTGACCGGCAGCATAGGCACGCCGGCGCTGGCGTAGTCGTCTTTGCGGTGCACGGCTAAGGCCCAAAAATGGGGAGGCGTCCAAGCAAAGATAATCAGCATCAACAGCAGCGCCGGGCCCTCTACGTTACCGGTGACAGCCACCCAGCCCAGTAGGGGCGGCGCGGCGCCGGCAATACCGCCAATGACAATATTCTGTGGTGTGGCTCGTTTCAGGAATACGGTGTAAATCAGGGCGTAGCCTATTAACGAGGCGAGGGTTAACCAAGCGGTGAGTGAGTTAACCCACACCATCAACACCAACATCCCCAGGGTACCAATGGCGGCAGAAAACATCAGTGCTTTGGCCGGCTCAACCTTACCGGTGGCCACCGGCCGGGACAGAGTGCGACGCATTTTTTGGTCGATGTGCCGATCTACCACATGGTTGATAACGGCGGCGGAGGCGGCGCACAGGCCAATGCCAAGGTTTGCTGCCAGCAACAGCCCAAAGCTAGGCAATTGCGCGTCCGCCAGTAGCATGCCGATAACAACAGTTACCAGCATCACCATAACGACGTTGGGTTTACACAGCTCCCAATAGCAGCGCCAATTGGCGTTCGGTTGTGTTTTATACAGCGGAGTGATTTGCTGGCTCATGATGCAGGCCTCCAGAGTGAACCTTGGATGGTTGTAATTGTGATTGTGCAGTGGGCAACAGCTGCAATTGATAGCGTGTGGTAACCACGGCCAGTAAAAAAAGCGCGCCGACACCGTTGTGAGCCACGGCAATAGCCAGTGGCAATGCAAACAGCACGTTAGCTAGGCCCAGACACAGCTGAGTAATAAGCAGCCCGGTAATGGTGGTGATATACACCTGGGTGCCCGGTAACCGGGCCAGCCTAAATAACGCTAATAGCGTCACTAAGGTCACGACTATCGCGCCCAACCGATGGCTGATGTGAATGGCTGTGCGTGCTGGGCCATCCAGTTGGCCACCGAGGTAATTGGGGCCAATGGACTGCGCAAAATTAAATCCGTTTTTAAAATCGGCCTCCGGTAACCACTGGCCATGGCAGGTCGGTAAATCGGGGCAGGCCATGGCGGCATAGTTAGCGCTGGTCCAACCGCCCAGGGAAATTTGCAGCGCAACTAACACAATTAACGCAGACAACAGTGTTTTAACGGAGCCAATATTTGCGGCCGGGTTTAATGGCGCTGCTTGTACTTGCAAAAATCGCTTTAAACGCAATCGCAACAGCCAAATCAATGTCAGTGTGGTAAAGCCACCCAGTAAGTGCGCCGTTACCACTTGGGGCCACAGTTTTAAGGTCACCGTCCACATGCCAAAGGCCGCTTGCAAAAATATAATGGCTAGCAATAAAAACGCGTGCTTTAGCGGTGGCTTGTGGCCGCTTTCATTTTTTTGATGTTGGCTTTTGAACAGTACGCAAGTAACGGCCAGCATCAGTAAACCCAGGCTGCCGGCACAGTAGCGGTGTACCATTTCTGGCCAGGTTTTGTCGGTTTCTACGGGGGCTTCGGGGAAGACCTTTTCTGCGGCGGCAATCTCGGCGCTGGTGGTTGGCCATGTGAGGTGGCCGTAACAACCTGGCCAATCCGGGCAGCCTAGGCCTGCGTGTACCAAACGGGTAAAGGCTCCCAGGCTCACTACCAAGCAGGCCAGTAAAAAGGCAATGGTGGTCAAGCGTAACGCTGTTTTTATAATGGTATTGTCCATAGCGCTACTCGTAAGAATACTTAAGCAGGCGTTTTAAATCGTCTAGCACATCCGAGCCGGTGTTAACGTCGGAATAGGACATCATGGCAAAACCTTCTTGGTCTACCAGCATTAAAGAGTTAAACGCATTGATCAGAGAAGTGTCGGCAAAGGCGTTTTGCCATGGTTGTGTGCGGATGGTAATAATCTGCAAGCCGGAATCGTTTAAGGCGATTTCGGGTAGTGCCTTGATATTGGGGTTGTCACTGACCACCAATAAAAACCGTCGAATGCGCTCCGCGTCCTTGGCTAGGCGTACGTGAACCTGGTGGCTGACGTATAGGTTTTGCATGCAGCGAGAATCGCACTGGCCGTTAATCACAGTGACCATTCGCCATTTGCGACTGTTGAGCCACTGGCTGGGCAGTTGCTCACTATCGCTCACGGATAGGTCTTTTAATTGTGTTGCCGGAACAATCAATAAACCTTTATTGACGGTACCGTCTGGAATGGCCGAAGCATTATTGTAAACCCAGTAGGCTGTTACCATGGGCATGGCTACGGTTAAACACAATAATACGAAGGTGAGTTTACCCGGCCAAAGCGATTGCCTTGGTTCAGGAATGGCATTTTCAGCTGTCATAGTAGTGCATACCTTTGGTTGTTATATTTATTGGTTCGGTGAGCTTACAAAGCAATCTAGCTGTTAGGTGGGGTTTTGGTGTTGCCTCCAAATTTGCAAAACATTGGTGCTGGCTAATAGAAATGCAAGGCTTAAAACTGCGGCCATAGAAAACCACTGCACGGCGTAGGCCGTATGTTTTGCAGGGCTAATGGTTTTGCCCTGCCAGTGCGTTATTTGTGCCAGCGGGTGCTCCGAGCTGATCTGTAAATACCAGCGTTTTTCTAAATTATTATATGGAAAACCATCAGGTGTAATCTCTACGACAGAATCACCACCGGGTTTAAACACATTGCTCACAAACGGTAAGTCCATGGGTTTTCTTACCTTACCTTGGATAACAATTGTTTGGCCAGAATTATTTAGCCAACCGGGCAGGTCGGTGGTGGCTTGCCAACCCAAGTTAATTAAAATAGATGGGCCGAGTTCCGGTAGGAAAGGCACTAATAAATCGTAGCCGAGTTGGTGATTGACCCGCTGATTTTGCAAAAGCCAAGCCTTGTCCTTATCAATTCGACCGCGTAGAGAAATAGCAGTAAATTCCTCACCGGAAAAATAACTGAGATCGTTAATAAAATTGGCCAGGGGAGTTGGGGACTGGTCTCGCTGGATTAGCCATTGGTGTTTTTGTTCAGCACGGGATAACTGCCAACAACCTAGGATGGTTAACAGGCAAAAAAAGAACAAGAAAAAGCACAGCAGTGGTTTATTCGGATGCCATTGTAGTTTTTTTATTGCTGCTGTTAATTGCATACGTTACCTTGACCATTACTGCTTAAAAGTCAGACTGCAAAGTGATTAAGCGACATTCCTAATTATTAACGCCAGCGAGCGTGAAAAATGTTACTCAAAACCATTATCGTTGTGTTGTTCTTGCTTGTGGTATTTAGCCTAAGCCGTGCCCTAGTGTATTTGTTGAAAGATCAACAAGAGCCTAGAAAACGGGTGCTCTATGCTCTGGGCATTCGTATTTCTCTAGCCGGGCTTTTGTTACTGTGCATCTTTTATGGCTTGGCCACCGGCCAGCTAGGTAGCAAAGCACCCTGGGATAAAGGCCCGGCCAATGCCGGGCCCCAACCCGAGGCCGATTAACCCAAATGTTAAACGGCTAACCTAAGATATAAACAAAGATAAACAAGCCCAACCAAACCACGTCCACAAAGTGCCAGTACCAGCTGGCCGATTCAAAACCGAAACAATCGTCGTGTTTAAAGTGGCCTTTAACGGCGCGCACCAGCATCACCGCTAGCATAAATGTGCCCAGGGTTACGTGTGCGCCGTGGAACCCGGTAAGCATAAAAAAGGTAGTACCGTAGATACCAGAGTTCAGTGTCAGCCCTAGGTGATGGTAGGCTTCATAGTACTCGTAGACCTGTAGAATCAAAAACAATACGCCCAGGGCAACAGTGCCGCCAAGCCACATTTTAAATTGTTGGCGGTTATCGTTTTTTAAGCCCGTGTGAGCAAAGTGCACGGTAACGCTGGAGGTCAATAAAATAACGGTGTTCCAAAAGGGTAGCCATGTCCAGATGGAGCCAGCATCGTTAATGCTCATACTGTGAGCAGGGCCCTGCATGGTTGCACTGTCGCCATTAACCACTTGATCCGGGGTGGTCATTAACGGCCAGGTAGCTTCAAAGCCGGGCCATAAAATACTGTTAGTGGTGGCCAAGTCGTGGCTGCCTTCACCGCCCAGCCACGGCAACGCAAAATGGCGCACATAAAATAGGGCACCAAAAAAGGCGGCAAAGAACATAACCTCACTAAATATAAACCAGCCCATGCCCCACACGTAAGAGCGTTTCAGTTGGTCGCTGTTCAAGCCCTGCATGTTCTCGCTGATAACGATGTTAAACCAGCGATAGAGCACGAACGCAAATACCAAAAACCCGGCAAACATGATGGTGCTGCCAGATTCTTTGCCGGTAAGGATACTGGCCAGCCCGTACACCGTTGTGGCTAAGCCAATGGAAGCAAATATGGGCAGTTTGCTTTGTTCCGGGACGTAGTAACTGTTGGGTGTCGACATAATCGGATCCATTGTTGGTGGCTTGGCTAATCACTCAAAAGATCAAAACAGCAGGCTGATCAACAAGCCTTTTATCGTTATTGTTTACAACTCGGTTGGTCTTACTGGCCGGCGCTGGTGGAAACCTCTAGCCGTGGTTCGGCAGTGCCGGTGATATCAAAAACGGTGTACGCCAGGGTGAGCGTGTTAATGTGCTCTGGCAGCTCTGGGTCAACAATAAACTGCAACACCAGCTCGGCTTCTTCGCCGGCGGCTAGGGGTTGGCTGTTAAAGCAAAAGCATTCGGTTTTGTGAAAGTAACGGGTGGCTGCAAAGGGCACCAAGCTGGGTATGGCCTGGCCAACCATATCGGCCTGGGTTGGGTTTTTAGCGTAATAACTAACCAAGGTGGGCTCCCCCGGGTGGACTCGAATCTCGCTGGTCACAGGCTGAAATTGCCAGGGCATGGTTTCGTTATTCTTGGCAATAAATTGAACCTTCACCGTGCGCTTCTCATCCACCGGCGTAGCCTCGGTAGCGCTGTAGCGGCCTTCGGTTTTACCGTTAAGGCCGGTGATATCACAAAACACATCGTAAATAGGCGGCATCACAAACACAGCAAAGGCAAACATGCCAACCCCGGTGGCCAACAAGCTGGCCACCAGTTTTACGATACTCTTGGGTTGGCTGTTCGCGCTCATGTGCAGGGCCTACTAGCGAATTTCCGGTGGCGTACTAAAGCTGTGGTACGGCGCCGGTGAAGCCAGTGTCCATTCCAATCCTTCTGGGTTTTCCCATACCTCGTCGGTGGCCTTCTTACTGCTTTTGATGGTGCGAATCACGTTAAACAAAAACAGTACCTGGGCCGCGCCAAACAGAAAGGCGCCGCAACTGGCGATCATGTTGAAATCGGCGAATTGCAACGAGTAATCTGGGATGCGACGGGGCATGCCGGCCAAGCCAACAAAGTGCATTGGGAAGAAGGTTAGATTCAGGCCGGCAAATGCCATCCAGAAGTGGGTTTTACCCATGCGTTCGTTGTACATTTTGCCGCACCATTTTGGCAACCAATAGTAGACGCCGGCGGTGATAGAGAAGATCGCACCTGGCACCAGTACATAGTGGAAGTGCGCCACCACAAAGTAGGTGTCATGGTATTGGAAATCTGCCGGCGCAATGGCCAGCATCAGGCCGGATAAACCACCGATGGTAAATAAAATAACGAATGCCACCGAGAACAGCATGGGGGTTTCAAAACTGAGCGAACCCTTAAACATGGTGGTTACCCAGTTGAACACCTTAACCCCGGTAGGTACAGCAATCAGCATGGTGGCGTACATAAAGAAGAGTTCGCCGGCCAGTGGTATACCCACGGTAAACATATGGTGGGCCCACACAATAAAGCTTAAAAAAGCGATGGATGCGGTGGCGTACACCATGGAGGAATAACCGAACAATGGCTTACGTGCAAAGGTGGGGATGATGGCACTGACAATACCGAAGGCAGGTAAAATCATAATGTACACTTCGGGGTGGCCAAAGAACCAGAACACGTGCTGGAACAGTACTGGGTCACCACCACCGGCGGCGTCAAAGAAGCTGGTGCCAAAGTGAATGTCCATCAGCATCATGGTAACCACACCGGCCAGTACCGGCATTACGGCAATTAATAGGTAGGCGGTAATGAGCCACGTCCATACGAACAGCGGCATTTTCATCATGGTCATGCCTGGTGCTCGCATATTTAATATGGTGGCGATGATATTGATAGCCCCCATAATGGAGCTGGCCCCCATAATGTGCACGGCAAAAATAAAGTAGGTAACGCTGGGCGGGGCGTAGGTGGTGGATAGCGGGGCGTAAAAAGTCCAACCAAAGTTAGGTGCGCCGCCCTCCATAAATAACGTCGAAAGCAAAATGCTAAAAGCAAAAGGTAAAATCCAAAACGACCAGTTATTCATGCGTGGTAGAGCCATATCTGGCGCACCAATCATGATGGGAATCATCCAGTTAGCCAGCCCCACAAAGGCTGGCATCACTGCACCAAACACCATAATTAATCCGTGCATAGTGGTCATTTGATTAAAGAACTCCGGCTCCACAATTTGTAAGCCTGGCTCAAATAATTCTGCGCGGATCACCAGCGCAAAGATACCGCCGATAAAAAACATTAAAAAGCTAAACCATAAATACAGGGTGCCAATGTCTTTATGGTTTGTGGTGAACAACCAGCGGCCTATGCCAGGTGCGGGACCGTGCGCCATGCTGTTTCTCCCTTATTTTTATTGAAATGCGGGTTAAAAGTTAGTTGGACTCTTTGTACTTTAATACATCAATGGGTTGTAAACTGTCGCCCATATTGTTACCAAAAGAATTGCGCTGATAGGTAATTACCGCGGCCAGTTGAGCCTCGGATAACTGTTCGCCAAAGGCCTGCATGGCGGGGTTCTTTTTACTGCCGTGCACTACCATATCCATATGCCCGGCTATGGCACCGGTGGCCACTGCGCTGCCGGCAATGGCGGGGAAGGTTGGAGGAACACCTTGGCCATTGGGCTGATGGCAAGCCGCACAGTTGGTGTTGTAGACGGTTTGGCCCAGCTCCATTAGCTCATCAAAGCTGAAGTTTTTCTCGGTGAGTTCTTTCATTTTGGCGGCCATGGCTTGGCGTTCGCCCAGCCATTGGTTGTAGTCGTTCTCGGCCATAGCCACTACCACAACGGGCATAAAGCCGTGGTCTTTGCCGCACAGCTCCGCACACTGGCCGCGGTAGATACCGGGCTCTTCAACGTAGGTCCAACTTTCGTTAATAAAACCGGGTATGGCGTCTTTCTTCACCGCTAGATCAGGCACCCACCAAGCGTGGATAACATCGTTGGCAGTGATTAAAAAGCGTACCTTTTTGTGGGTAGGGATCACTAACGGCTCATCAACTTCCAGCAGGTAGTTGGGATTCTTCTCAGCCTGGTTGTAGATTTCGGCATTGGGGGTAGACAGATTGGAAAAGAAGCTGACGTCTTTGCCAAGATATTCGTATTTCCATTTCCACTGGTAGCCAGTGATCACGATGTCGACGTCGGCTTCTTCGGTATCGTAGATTTTAATAAGACTACTGGTGGCCGGAACCGCCATTACAATCAAAATGGCAAACGGGATTATCGTCCATAGAATTTCCAGTGCGGTACTTTCATGGAAATTAGATGCCTTGGCACCGCGTGATTTACGGTGGGCGATCATGGTGTAGAACATAACACCGAACACCACCACGCCAATGCCCACACACCACCAGAAGATATCCATGTGCAGGCCATGAATTTCTCGGCTTACTGGAGTAACGCCGACAGGCATATTAACGCCCCAGCGGTCGGTGACAGTTTCTTGTGCCAGGGTGGAATAGGATAACAGGCAGGCGGGTGCGGCGATAAAAAAGGTTTTAATGGATTGTTTAACGTTAGCGAGCATTGCTCAAGTCTCCGTCGCGTACTTATTATTTTTTTACTACAGCCGGTGATCTAAAGGGCAGACAAGTAAGCTTGAGACTTAGTGTTAACAATGTAGATGAGTAAAAGCAGCAAGCCCAGATACAAACAGGAACATCAGCCCTAGTTTTATCGATATTTATGTCGATTGTGGCGCATTCGTTATTTCAATTATAAATTATAAAAAATCTTATTATTATCTTTTGTTTGCTATGGGCAGAACACGAAGCTCTGTAGCGAACACTTTTACAGATCGATTGCTTGACGCATTTTTAGGGACATCGTTTTTTTTTAGCTTTAAAATTCCCCAAGAGCGTTAAAGAAGCCACAGCACTAGACCAAAGTCAAATAATTTATTTTTAAACGGCATTACAGGTTTTCTGCTCATCAGCTTTTTACACAAGCAAATCCAGGGGGGCACCTAATTTTTATCTGTAATCGCTATTAAAATAAATGCTGTTATAGTGATTCAGTTTGAGACAAGAGTACTTAATTTAAGGAAAGACATGCCCGTGAAAACCTGGGATGTAAACCATCGTTACGTTTGGCAGTTGGCTTGGCCAATGATTGTTAGCAATTTGTCAACACCCATGTTGGGTTTGGTTGACACCGCTATTCTGGGCCATTTACCCCAGGCCGATTACCTTGCTGCGGTGGCACTGGGTGCCGCTCTGGTTACTTTTGTATTTTGGAGTTTTGGTTTTTTACGCATGGGCACCACCAGCTTGGTGGCGCGGGCGGTGGGCGCCCAAGATACTCCCCGAGTGCGACAAATTTTTTGGCGCAGTGTGGAAATTGCCTTGGTGCTCAGTTTGCTGCTGTATGCGTTGCAGTGGTGGCTGCTGCCGAGTTTGCTGGCGGTAATGGCCGAGCCAGCGCCGGTGCGCGACTTGGCGTTGAGCTATTGCCAGATTCGAATGCTAGCGGGACCGGCAACGCTATTTAATTATGTTTTGGTAGGCTGGTTTGTTGGCCGCCAAAACACACGTTTGCCGTTGGCACTGATGCTGGTACTCAACTGCGCCAACATAGTATTTGATGTGATTTTGGTGTGGTGGCTAGGCTGGGGTAGCGACGGCGCCGCCTGGGCCAGTGTTGCAGCGGAGTATCTGAGCGCGGGTGTGGGTTTGATTATCGTCGGCCGTTGGGGCATTTTTGCCGTGGTACCCGGTGGCAAAAAGCTTGGTCGTTGGCGGCAAATTAAAGAGTTGTTAGCCATCAATGGCCATTTATTTGTACGCACCGCGGCGCTTTTGTCGGTCACGTTGTTTTTTACTGTTCAAGGCAACCGATTGGGCGTCAATGTGGTGGCTGCCAATGCCATCTTGCTGCAACTGGTGGGAATGGTCTCCTATGGGTTGGATGGCTACGCCCACGCGGCTGAGGCGCTGGTAGGGCGAGCCACCGGCGCGGATAATCGGCCGTTATTTATGAAGGCGGTAAAGTACACGGCGATATGGTCTGCGATCACAGCGTTGATGATCAGTGCTTTGTTGTGGTTATTGGGCAGCCAAACGCTATCGTGGTTTACCAACATTGCCGAGGTAGCTGCAACTGCGGAGCAATATTATCCCTGGTTGGTGGCGTTTCCTCTGGCGGCGGCGGCGGCCTATCATTTGGATGGCGTCTATCTGGGTTGGGGCAGGGCGGATGCCATGCAGATCACCATGTTGATGTCTGCCCTAGGTGTTTTCTTCCCGATGTGGATTGCGTTGGCCAGTTGGCAGAACACCGGACTATGGTTGGCTTTTGTGGCATTTAACGCCAGCCGGGGTGTTTTTTTGGCGTCTTATTTCACGTGGCAGGTAAAGAAGGGCAATATTCTCCGCAAGTAGCGGCCATTACGGCACATTTAGTTTATAAATGGTCTGAATAGGTTATGCCGTCACCCGATTTTCTGCAAGTTCGCCCTGGCCGTCTATACTGGTTTAGGTGCCAATTGGCAGTGCTCTTACTTTATCGCGTGGGTGGGTGATGGCTATTCCACAGAAGAACTTAGTTGTATCCGGTGATGTTAAGCCTATGATTCCGGAAAAAATATCGCAAATCCGCAGCGTTATTGCGCAAGAGAAAGCGCGCACCGACGGTGACCGAGACTTCAACTATTGGATGTTGGAAAAAGCCGTACAGGTGCACCACCTGGTGGCCTTACCCCGAGGCCAAGAGTTTGATGCGCTGTCCAAATTTGTGGTGGCCTACATTGATGCGCTGCCCGATTGCCTAGAGCACTTCCACCGTGTGGCCGAGCAGGCCAACCTAAGTCCCTACACCGATCTTTTCCTCAACCTCGCCACCGATTTTGTTCTAGCGCCGCCGGCGGAACTGGAATTAGAAGTGGGTTTTGGCCATTTAATGGACGAGGCCTTTATGGCCCACCGTTTGTTAGAAGAGCTAAACGACCGCTGTCTGCATTACTTGGGCGGGCCGGGCTTGCCTGTGGATAACTCTTTTGCCAACGTTATTGTGCACGGCCTAATTGGCGACGAATTTGCCAACGACTTAGATTTGGCAGTGCATTTCGCCATCGAATCCCAAGCCGCTCAAGAGCGCGCAGTTACCGCTAATTTGCACGCCAAACCGCTGCAAGCGGTGGCCGATGCCGCCAAAGATTGGCCGACCCTGGGAGAAGAGCTTATGGTGGGGATTCGGTTTCAGTTCTAGTGGGCGAAGCTTGGGAGGCCTAGGAAGCGAGAGCTCGCATAACCAATTCCGGCTCTTTGGCTACAACATTCAGCAATACGAGTGCAGGGCCTTGTGGTGTGCGATCTCCACGCTCCCAGTGACACAATGTGCTAACGCTAATGCCAAAGGCTGAGGCAAATTCATTTTGAGACATGGCGAGCTTGGCGCGCAGTGCTTTCACATCCACTGAGCTAAATTCGTGAACAATGGCTTTTTGAGTCTTGCCGCCTGAGAACTCGAGCGCTTCAGATAGGCCCTGTTTGATACTGTCGAATGTGCTTTTCATCTCAGTTGCCATAACTATTGCAGAGTAAGTGAGTGAGTTTTGCCAATTCGTTTCGCTCAGCCTTACTGAGATTGGCTTTGTCTCCCTTGCCAAACATCGTGAGCAGAAACAAAGGCACGCCACGGTTGTGGTAATAATAGATCACTCGCATACCACCACTTTTCCCTTTGCCGTGGGCGGACCAGCGCAGCTTCCTTATTCCCCCTGTGCCCTGCATGATGCTACCAGCAGTGGGATTGAACCTAGGGCCTGCTTACACTAATTTGGCACCACTGCTGGAGGCTACGCGCCCCGGGCAGCTTCCCGCGCAACTAGGCGCCATGAGTGATATGTAGTGGGCCTACATGAGCGATTGGCAACAACGTTGAGCGGGAAGCGGGTCGGGGGCGCCCAGCCCTTCGGGTTGAGCCAGGAAAAAGCCCACTCGTTGTTGCTCACCGCTTATTTGGGCCCACCAAACTTCGCGGCTCGCGCCTAGACTGGGCTATTTCCTGACTCAACAGAGGCTCCGAATTGGTGTTAGCAGGCCCTAGTTAGTTGATGATGCTCAACTTTTCGTCGTCCTTGAGGTGCAGAGAGGCTTTTTCCCGAAATTCGGGAAGTTCCACAACCGTCTGCATCTCTGCAATTCAATGGATTACAGCAGTCAAATATTCCCTAGTCTTCGCTTTTGTCCAACGGAGGAAAATTCAGCACCTGGGTTTCCTCTTGTTTTACTTCCTTCGGTGTATTCACCCGAGTTTCCAACTCTCTAAATTGCGGCTGTATGTGCAGCTTGTCGTGAAAGCCACAGGCCACGCATTCGCGGTAGTTATGCACGTCGTCGCGGTAGGCCATGATCTTGTCCTGAGCACTGCAGCGGGGGCACACGGCCCCGGCTATAAATCGCTTTACGGGTTGGCTGGGCGTATCACTCATAGTTAGTAACTGCTCACTTACGCTGGTTTGGGTTGGCTCACATCAATGCCGCTGTGGCGCAAAAGGGCGTCATTTTCCGGTTCTCGGCCACGGAAGGCAACAAACAGGCTATTGGCGTCTCGGCTGCCGCCTTTTTGCAGAATTTCGGTCAAAAAGCGCTGGCCGCTGTCAGCGTCAAAGATGCCGTTTTCTTCAAATACGCTAAAAGCGTCGGCAGAGAGCACTTCAGCCCATTTATAACTGTAATAACCCGCCGCATAACCACCGGCAAATATGTGGTTAAAGCTGTTTTCAAAGCGGTTGAAGGCCGGTGGTTGAAACACCGCCACGCGCTGGCGAACGTCGTTTATAACGCCGGCCACATCCACCGGGTTTAGGCTGGGATAGTGCCAGTGCAGGCGCAAATCGAACAGCGCAAACTCAATTTGGCGCATCATCATCATGCCGGATTGGAAGTTCTTGGCCGCCAGCATTTTGTTGAGCAGGTCCTCAGGCAGCGGCTCGCCGGTTTCATAGTGACCGGACAGCAAACCCAATACCTCGGGGTGCCAGCACCAGTTTTCCAAAAACTGGCTGGGCAGCTCAACTGCGTCCCATTCCACGCCAGAAGTACCACTCACCGCTGCCACGTCCACCTGGGTGAGCATGTGGTGCAAACCGTGGCCAAATTCGTGGAACAGCGTGGTGACCTCGTTGTGGGTTAACAGCGCCGGGATGGACTCACTAGGCGGGTTAAAGTTACAGGTGAGGTAGGCCACCGGCAGTTGCAGGCCTTGGGCGGTTTTACGGCGGGTGCGACAGACGTCCATCCAGGCGCCGCCACGCTTGTGCTCGCGGGCGTAGATGTCCAAGTAAAAGCCCGCAATCTCCACGCCGTCGCGCTCTACACGGTAGTAGCGGGCGTCTGGGTGCCAAGTGGTAATGTCGCTATCTTGCTTAATTGTGAGCCCAAATAGCCGTGATGCGACGCTAAATAGCCCAGAAATGACTTTCTCCGCTGGAAAGTAGGGGCGCACCGCTTCCTGGGAAATGGCGTGCTGCTGTTCTTTTAACTTCTCGGAGTAGTAGCTCACATCCCAGGCTTGTAACTCATCCAGGCCATCTTGCTGAGCAAAGGTGCGCAGCTCGGCCAGCTCTTGCTCGGCCATGGCTTTGGACTGGTCGGCTAGGTTGAGTAAAAATTCTTCAACTTGCTCTGGTGTTTGCGCCATCTTGCGCGCCAGGGAGAGCTCGGCGTAGTTGGCAAAGCCCAGCAGCTCGGCCTGTTGCTGGCGCAGAGCCAGGGTTTCGGAGATCAGTTCGCTGTTATCCCATTCGGCGGCGCTGCTGCCATCGGCCTTGGTGCCCTGGTCACTGGCGCGGGTGGTGTAGGCGCGATACATGGCCTCGCGCAGTGCGCGGTTATCGGCGTGGGTCATCACCGCCAAGTAGGCAGGGATATCCAAAGTGATCACCCAGCCCTCAAGGGATTTACTGGCCGCCGCCTGCTTGGCCACGGCCAGGGCGGAGGCTGGCAGGCCGCTTAGTTCGCTTTCATCGGTGATGTGTTGGTACCAGGCGTGGGTGGCATCCAGCACATTGTTGGAAAATTTACTGGATAACTCCGATAAACGTTTACTGTTGGCCGCAAATTGCTGTTGTTTCTCTTTGGGCAAACCAATGCCCGAGAGGGTAAAGTCGCGCAGGGCGTTGTCGATGGTTTTTTGCTGGGCCTGGCTCAGCTGTTCAAACTGGGCGCTGTTGCGAAGGGTGTTGTAGCCCTCGTACATGCCCTGGTGTTGGCCCATGGCGGTGGCAAACTCGGTAATCTTCAACAGGGCTTCATTATAAGCCTCGCGCAGGGCCTCGCTGTTGAGTACCCCATTGAGGTGGCCCACCGGCGACCACGCTTGGCTGAGGTCATCGTCGCAATCTTCCATGGGGTAAACAAAGTTGTCCCAGCTGGGGGCGCTTTTGGCATTGGTGACAATGTCTTCCACCAGCGCTGTGTTGCGCTCTATAAAGTACTCCACCGCCGGCACCACGTGCTCGGGTTGGATCTCGGCAAAGGGCGGTAAGGTGTGTGGTTCAACCAGGGGATTGTGCGATGGGGGCTTGCTCATTGTGTCTCCGACTTGGTAGCGTTGCCTACTGCAAAATACAAACGTTAGCTGATAAGTTTAGATGGGGGTAGTGGATGTCAACTTCAATACGGGCACATAAGGGAATTCGGCCCACCCTGGGCGATCGGGTATATGTCGACCCGCAATCCGCCGTTATTGGTGATGTGCAGATGGGCGACGACTGCTCGGTATGGCCCTTTGCGGTGATTCGCGGCGATATGCACCGCATCCGCATCGGCTCAAGGGTGAGCATCCAAGATAACAGTACCCTACACATTACTCACGCAGGCCCCTTCCAACCCGACGGCTGGCCACTGACCATTGGCAGCGACGTTACCATCGGCCACAACGTGTGTTTGCACGGCTGCAGCATTGGCAACGAGGTGCTGATCGGTATCGGCTCCACCGTGTTGGACGGCGCCGTGGTGGAGGACCAAGTGGTTATTGGTGCGGGTACCCTGGTACCGCCGGGCAAGGTGTTGGAGAGCGGCTACATGTATATGGGCGCACCGGCCAAGCAAATTCGGCCGTTAAAAGAAAAAGAGAAAAACTTCTTTAAATACACCGCCGGTAATTACGTCAAACTTAAAGACGAGTACATCGCGAACAGCGATTACTCCAGCTAGCGTCTATCTTTTAAGTTAGTGATTACCACATTAGTGCCGGCGGTATGACTGCATGGAATTACCCAAGCTCGCGTCGCCGGCAACTTTAACCACCGCCCGGTTAGAACTGCGTCAGTGGCAACCGGGCGATACCGCCGCCTTTGCCCGCCTGTGCGCAGACCCAGATGTAATGCGGTTTTTTCCTGCAACGCTAACGTCTGCACAAGCCGAGCAAATGGCAAACAAAATTCACGGGCTTATTGCCCAGCGTGGCTGGGGATTTTGGGCCGTGGAGGTAATAGGCCTGCAAAAGTTTATTAGCTTTGTTGGACTGCACACACCCCAACCAGAATTACTCTGCGCGCCCTGCGTAGAAATTGGCTGGCGGCTAGATAAATCCCATTGGGGCAAAGGCTACGCCACAGAAGCTGCCCGTGCAGCACTGCAATTTGGCTTTGACGAATTAGGCTTAAAAGCAATCGTTGCCTTTACACCCGCACCCAACAAACCCTCCCAGGCAGTTATACGTAAAATCGGCATGCACAACACCGGTAATAATTTTAACCACCCCAGTTTGCCTAAGGGCCACTGGTTAAGTGAGCATGTGTTGTATGCTAGCCGTGTAACTTTTAAATGTTAAAATGTAGCTTACTATTATTCGAAGGCCTTCAAAAGGTCGAAGTTTCGTGATTAAATTCATGGGTTGTCTTTCTAACGATACATTTTTCGTAGCGCTCAAAGTGCACTGCCTCGTTACTGTCCTCGCAAAATAGAACTACATTTGGTTGTTTGGTTAATGAACTTAAGAACTTAATCCCGTCAAATTGCTCTTGAGATTTTATGAATTCACAGAAAAATTGTGTAGGTAGGTAGCTAAGTTGCTTTGCTTCAGCTACTGGAGCCGTTAATTCTTCAGATAGTTTTTCTAATAGAACAATTAGTTCTAATGCTAGATGTGCAAGATTATCGGGGAAATGGAAGGCGCTGAACATTCTTCTAGGAGATGTTAGATCCAGCAAGTTTACACTTCGTTTGGTTTTTAAATCAGCTAAATAGATAACGCTACCAGTGCTCGGTCTAACTTCTGTTAGTGCTGTATCACGATCCGTGGAGCAGTACAGGTAAGATATTCCCGCAGGATTAGCTCTTCCATCTCCTGCTAGTGCTGATGGGGGCTTGTCTAAATCCTGTGGGAAGCACTGAATTTGGTCCGTTATTCTAGCTCGGAATAATTGACAGCCAATCGGTAATTTAGTCGTAAGTTGAGAGAGTAAAAGTTCAAAAACAATGAGTTCATCGGATTTTCCTCCTCTGAACAGGCTGGAAAAAATCTTAGTTCTAGGGAAAAATCGATTTCGAGAGATAAGCTCGGATCTTAGATCATCCCATCCGTTACTTAGTCTGGAACTGTCAGATATTAGTTCGAATTTTCCTTCAGTAAGAGAAGGATCATCTATTATGGCGCGTAATAGTTCGTCAATATTTGCTACATTGTCTTCATTGAATACTTTGAACTCATACTGAAAGGAATTTGCTAAAGTCCTGCCATCGTTCGACGATAGAAACATATTGTCTTTCAAAAATTCAAACTTTTCTTTTAATTCTAGTGGGTCAAGTAAATTAGATTGCATTCCGCAAAAATCGCAGTTCCCAATTTTTGAGGAGTTTCGTTGAATGTGATTCTTTAAGTCTGTATCCCAAAAGCAATCCTTGCAGCAATACATTTTCAGCTCCCTTCAATATGCTTTAGAATCGATTCGATATGGTGGAGCATGGAGAGTTTTTTGACTGCCCCTAGACCTGGAAAATGTTCGGATTTATGCAGCTTTCTAAACTCACTTATTGAGCTGGTCTCCAATATCTCGGTATTGTTATTAAGAAACTTTATCAATTTAGTCAGTGCGTCATAAAATTTTCCAGCCGGATCAGAGTATGATCCATTATTCGCGGAGCAAAAATGGTTGACTATAATTTTAGTATTCGAGGAAAAAATACTGGAGGGGTTGGATATTATTTGAGTGAGATGGATTGCGACGACGTATGCTGGGCCACCACTTTCAGTGAATGAGTTGCCGGTGATTGTATAGTCGCCAAAACCATGTAAATCTAGAGTGGAGTAATCTTCTATAGAAGAACTGAAGTTTGTATAGGGTGGGTAGTCCGCGTTTTTAACTTTTTTATCGAACCCATCTTCAATGACAACTGTGGGTATATTTAGAGCCGCTTGCGCATTTTTTGCAATATCAGGTTTTTGTTCAACTAATAACAATTCAATGTTATCAGTGTTTTTAAAAATACTCTCTTCGTTGATATTTTTAGCATATAAAGCGAACTTTTTCCCGGCTATTGCGTTTCGTGTGTCCAAAAAATCAGATTTGCTGTGATGATCTTCAAAGGATATGCATGGAAGGTAGTTTACTCCAGCTTGCTGAAGTTGAGAGAAAATATCCTTCGGGTTTTTCTCTTCGCCTAATGTAGAGTTTATTATTATGAGAGGAGTAATGTTTGATTGATTTAATTCTTGGATAGTTTTAATAAAGGGATTTGAGATAATTTTAACCGGTTCAATTACTGGGGTGACGTAATTTATTCCCTGAAGTTTTGTAAGTTCTCTCAAGGCAATTAGTTCGAACTGTTTCCCACGTAAAATTGGATAATACATTACACCGTCCTTGGGTATTTAAATTGGAGTTGATAGCGCTTCGAAAAAAGCATCCTGTTTTCTTTGTGATATTTTAAGGCTTAGTGCCCTGCCGGATAGTTGATATGGAAGTCTTGAAACAACTTTGTTTTTACTCAGCCCTCTGGACTTTAAGGCTTCAAATACATTTTGTTTTATTTGCGAGGGAGGTAGGGTGCTGATTAGTTTATTGCACTTTTTTACCAGCTGAGTGTTCGGAACGTTGTCGATGTTGTTATTAATTTCTCTAGATATGTTCCTTAATTCTGGCGCCGTTAGGAGGGAGGTTGCTTTATCCGCGGTGTAGCTGGGATTGAACAATTTCGAATCTCTCATAATTGAAAATGAGCCTCTTTTATTCAGCACCATTAATCCGAAAGAGTTTGAGATTTTATTTTTTATGGGGTCGGCGTTTTTGCTAGAGCAAACAACGAATACCTTGTCAGAATAAGCGGTGTAATCAAACAGTTGTTTCTCAAGTCGATCAAAATTATCGAACTCTGATTTTATTTCGTAACTCGTCGCGATACCATTTATGATCATAGCGTCGACTTTTGAGGTGCCAAGTTTGAGTTCGCTTAACATCGCTGTCGTATTGGGGGAATGAACTCCGAGCACAATGTTTTTGAATAGTGTGCATTTGTATACGTATTCATAGGGGTAGTTCTTTTTCAAGAACTCAAATGATTGTTTGACGATATCGATAACTTTTAGTTCGTCAGTTTCGGAAAAGCCTAAAATCTGCTTTGCAAGAGAGAATTGAGAAAAGTTCCCGTCTAAGAGTGCGTTGATTGAGCTGGCACTGAAAAGGCTCGCTATCTGATCTATCTCTGATCTCAATTCTATAACTCCTAGCCTCTAAAGTTAGGTTTAATACTTGCCTTAGGGCGAATTTTACTTTCACATCCGAGTGCTTTTTGCCTAGAAGTTGTTTATATATTTGTAATTCGAAACTAGGCAACGCTGCAATAGTAAACAAATATTAGCAATTAAGACATAAAATCTTAAATGTCAGATCTTTCTAAAGCTAACTAAGCTAGTTGATCTCTTAATATCTTAACAACTTTCTTGATTTCAGGTTTTACCCCGCGCCAAATCGAAAACGATTCTGCTGCTTGCCCCACCAGCATGCCCAGGCCATCGGCCAGTTTTGTGCAGCCGTTGGTTTTTGCCCACTGTAAAAATACCGTGGGTTCGGCGCCGTACATCATGTCGTAGCAGGCGGTGGTGCTGTGAATTACGCTGGTGTTGATGGGCGGGAGGTCGCCGGCGAGGCTGGCGGAGGTGCCGTTAATGATGACATCAAACCTGCCGTCTACATCGGCAAATCCACAACCGGTAATGGGGCCAAATTGGGCGAAGCTTGCGGCCAGCGCCGTGGCCTTTTCGGCGGTGCGATTGGCCACCACCACCTGGGCTGGGTTTTGTTGCAGTATGGGTTGCAGCACACCGCGCACGGCGCCACCGGCACCCAACAGCAGCACGCGCTGGTCTTTTAACGGCCAACCCTGGTTGCGTACGATGTCGTCCACCAAGCCCACACCATCGGTGTTATCGGCGCACAGCTGGCCGTGTTCGTTGAGCCATAGAGTATTCACGGCGCCGGCGGTTTCCGCCCGCTGGGTAAGATGCTCGGCCAAGGCGAAGGCTTCGAGTTTAAACGGCGCGGTGATGTTTAGGCCTCGGCCCTGGCTGGCAAAGAACTCCACCACGGCTTGGTTAAAGCCATCCAGCTCTACCAATTGGCGTTGGTAATTCACATTTTGGCCGGTTTGCTCGGCGAATAAGCGGTGGATATCCGGCGACTTGGATTGGGCGATGGGGTTGCCAAAAACTGCGTATCGATCACTCATAGCCAGTCCCGCCCGGTGAGGTAGTAGTCGGTGAGCTTGGCTTCGGCCGAGCCGGGCTCCGGTTGGTAGTTGTATTCCCAGCGCACCAGAGGTGGCAGCGACATCAAAATGGATTCGGTACGGCCGCCACTTTGTAGGCCAAATAAGGTGCCGCGGTCAAACACTAGGTTGAATTCCACGTAGCGGCCTCGACGATACAACTGGAACTGCTTTTCGCGCTCGCCGTAGGGCGTGGCCTGGCGTTTTTCCAGTATTGGGCAGATGGCATCCACGTAGGCGGAGCCCACCGCTTGGGTAAAGGCAAAGCTTTTATCAAAGCCCCATTCATTGAGGTCATCAAAAAACAAACCGCCCACGCCGCGGGGTTCATCGCGGTGCTTTAAATAGAAGTAGTCGTCGCACCATCGTTTGTAGTGCGGGTACACCTCATCACCAAAGGGTTGGCAGGCGTTCCTGGCTGTTTGGTGCCAGTGAATGCAGTCTTCGTCAAAGCCGTAGTAGGGCGTTAAATCAAAGCCGCCGCCAAACCACCATACCGGTTCTTCGCCGGGCTTTTCGGCAATAAAAAATCGTACATTGGCGTGGCTGGTGGGGGCATAGGGGTTGTGGGGGTGAATCACCAATGAGACGCCCATGGCCTCAAAGGCGCGGCCGGCCAGTTCTGGCCGATGGGCCGTGGCCGAGGCGGGCATCTGGTCGCCCATCACATGGGAAAAATTCACGCCGCCTTTTTCAATCACCGCACCATCGGTAATGACCCGTGAAATACCGCCGCCACCGGCGTCTCTTTCCCAGCTGTCTTGTTCAAAGCGGGCTTTGCCGTCCAGTCGCTCCAGCGCTTGGCAGATGTTGTCTTGCAGCGACAACAGATAGGCTTTTACGGCGTTTTTGTCCACAGCTTGCATGTTGGGCCTCGGTTTAGGGTGGCGGGCTGGCCGCACAGGGTAATTGGGCGACAGAATAAATCAAGCCGAGCGCAGCACCTGGCCGGTTAGTAGGTGGCATATTTGCGTGGGTTGCCGCTCTTTACCAACGTTACCAGGGGCATAGGTTAAGGGCTGGTGCCGAAAATAACGCCGGGCCTGCAGTTGATCCCGGGCTGGGGGCAATCCTGCTGGGTTGGCCGAGGTAGACACAATGGGCCCACCGAATTGCTCGCACAGCGCCTGCACCACCGGGTGGGCACTGACCCGCACCGCTAACGAATTATGGCTGCCGCGAATCCACTGGGGGCAATGCCCGTTGTGCGGAATAATCCAAGTATTGGGGCCAGGCCAGGAGTTGGATAAGGTGTCCAATTGCTCCTCGCTGAGCCCCAACAAAAATGGGTGTAACTGTTCCATAGTGGCGGCCACCAGAATCACGCCCTTGTCGTAGGGGCGTTGTTTTAGGCGCAGAATCTCCCACAGGGCGATTTCATCGTAGGGATCACAGCCCAGTCCCCACACGGCCTCGGTAGGGTAGGCGATGACCTCACCGCGTTTCAGCGCGCGGCAGGCATTGTGTAGTTTGATATTGTGCTGATAGTGCTGCATAGCCAGAGCCCGGAAGACGCTTTATCAATTGTCTAAGAACAATCAGTTGTCAAAGAACAACCGTTGTAAAAACCCAGAGGTGCAGTGAAGCGTCCGCACCGCCAATGAAACCGGTGCATGGTAATTGCTGAGCGCGACCTGTGCAAAGATGACCGGCTGGTGGCTGGGCCAAATGAGTAGAGAGAAGTAGAGATAAGCGAGAAAAAGAAACAAAAAGCAGTAAGAACATGGCGCGTTGATTGCTCTAACCCATTTACAAACAAGCAGCTTCCTGTAAACGGAGAGGACAACCATGAATAAATTAACGGGTAAAGGCGGCGTGTACGCCCTATTGATTAGTGCAGTTATAGTGTTGGCGGGCCTTACAGGCTGCGAAACCACTGAAGGTGTGGGCCGTGATATCCAAAATGCCGGTGAAGCCATTGAAGATGCCGCTGAATAAAAACGCTGCTGTGATGCTGAGTCTGGCCGTGGGTGGGTAGGAAAAGGTTGGTAAAAAAGCCAGTGAGCTAGAAAATTTTACAAACCAGAGAGCGTTTTAGCGCACAGGCTACCGGTGGTGCTGCTGGTGTGGTGTTAGCGGCCAGTACTACTGGCCGCAAGCTCAGCCATCGAGGCTAGACTGGTGGTGTTAGTACTGTGGCTTTAATACATAGCGCGGTAAAAGCGCAATCCCAACACGCCGCTGGCTTCTTCCTCTACCCGTAGGTAGGGGTTGTGTTGGTAGAACAGGCTGGTTTGGATGTCTTTGGTCAGCAAGGTGGGGGTGCGGTAAGTGACTTCCCACGCGGTGGTGGTGGGTTTGCGCTGGTCGGTAACCTGGGTTTTATCCATGGCGACCTTGGTAAACGCAACGCCCAACGTGTCTTGCTCGGCAAAAATGTCTTTAATGACGGCGCCGGCGCTGCGGTAACCAGAAATAGAATTCAAGCCGGTGTTGGACAGGCCCATTTGCATAAACAATGCGGCGCGCTCGGAATATTTGGTTTCAGCGATAACGTAGTAGCCGTACTGCGCGTCTTTGCTGAGATACTCGCGCTGATCCTTACCAGAGCGGTGATTCCAAGCTCCGGCAGCCAACTTCAGCTTACCGTATTTGTTGATGCCGCTTTCAATGGCGGTGAACAGACCTTCATCAGTGTTAAAGGCGAGCTTAGCCGGCTCATAGTTGGAAGAGCTGTCGTAGGTGGCTGCGCGCACGTAGTAGTGATCAAACTGATAATTGATTTGCACGCCAACCGCACTGGAGGAAAACGCCGTGGCACTGGGCAAGGTTAATTCTGGCCCACGCTTAAAGGCGTTCATGGCAAATAGGTTGGTGGCATCCAACTTGTAGAACGAATTACTAAAATCTTGCAGGCCAAACGTCAGGTTGGCGCGCAATTCTTGGAACTGGTGGCGGTACAGAAGCATGTTAAGACGAGTGGCGCCTTCTGTATCAACACCGGCCAAACGATTTAAATCAACGGATTTACTCCACTCGCGCAGGGCGTTGGTATCTACGCCATAATCCGCTGAGGCGGTGGCGACGATTTCGCCATCGTGCCACAGGCCGATAGATTCGGTTTTAAAGCGGTAACTGAACTGGTTACTGATGGCATCGCGCACTAGTGTGTCGCCATTGTCCATGGGGCTGTTATGGCTGCCAAAGATAGACTCCGACAAATCCATAAACTCAGTGTTGGAGTAATCTAGGTTGGTCAGGGCTAACTCGGATAAATCGAGTTGCTCAGCGAAAGTTGCACTGGCCAATGTCCCTAAAGTCAGTAATGCGACAACTTGTTTCAAAGCTCTAGTCCGGTATGGTTAGTTGTGTTGATTGATTGCTACATCAAATCTAGCCAAGAAATACACGAAGCGTGTAAATAAACACCAAATATCCAGTGACGTAAATCACAAATAGAACAAGTGGTTATTTTTGGGCGCTATGTTACATGACTTAAGAAACGACATGAACTATGCGCTCTAACTGATTACTAGTTTAGTTAAAATATGAAATTTGCAAGTGTCGCTTTGCTATCAAAGATAAGCAATTGCTAAAAAGCGAAGCGTTTTCAAACACTTACCGGGCAAAAAATTGTTAATAAACTATTCTGCCCAAATGATCAAAATATGCGCTCAATTTGGCCATCGGTTTGCGCAACTACGCCCGCCAACTCCAAATTCAGAACCTCTATCATTAGCTGGTCTATGTTGAGCCCGGTGCTGGCGGCCAGTTGGTCTAGGTTTTTGGCGTCGTGGGCCAGGGCCTGCAGTATTTGTGCTTGTTCTTCGCTGCAGTCCGGCGGGTTGTTTGGGTTGGCTTGGTTGAGGTCTAGCTCACGCTGCTTCAGCGCCAGCATGCCACCCAGTTCTTCCATGATATCGTCGGTGCACTCCACCAACTTGGCGCCATTTTTAATCAGTTGATGACAACCTTTGACCACGGGGTTGTGAATAGATCCCGGAATGGCAAAAACTTCTCGATCTTGGTTGGCCGCTGTGCGAGCGGTAATTAACGAGCCGCTTTTCACCTTCGCTTCCACCACCAACACCCCTAAGCTCAAGCCACTGATGATGCGATTGCGCTGGGGGAAGTGTGCCCGCAGGGGCTTGCTGCCCAGGGGCAGTTCGGTGATCAAGGCGCCCTCATTGGCGAGGATATCTTCAGCCAACTTGCGATGCCGCGCCGGGTACACTTGATCCAGCCCGGTGGCCATAACCGCCACCGTAGTGCCATTGCCGCGCAATGCGCCGAGATGAGCGCGGCCATCAATGCCGGCGGCCAGCCCACTGACGATGCAAAAGCCACCGGCGGCTAACTCTGCGGCAAAGCGCTCGGCGTTTTCGCTGCCCTGTGCCGTGCAGTGGCGCGCACCCACTAGGGCAATGGCGGGTATATGCAGGGCATTAACGTTACCTCGCACGTACAGAATGGCCGGAGCATCGTGGGCTCTGGCCAGCAGTTGTGGGTAGTCGTCGCTTCCCAGCACCACCAGCTGCCCTTGCAGCTCAGCCACCGAGTTAAGCGTGGCCAGGGCTCGCTGGGCCAGTGCGGATGACTCCCCGCGATCAATAAATTCAGCCAAGGCGGGCCAATGGCTGCTGGCAATTAGGGGCTTTAATTCCGATGGGTGTTGAATCAACTGCTCGGCGCTGCCGTGGCGACGCAGGGCATGGTAAAGCTTAGCAGGGGAGGGGGCTTTGCTGAATTGCAGCGCCAAGGCTGCCCGTTGTTGCGAAGTGTGTGGTGTAGTCATTTGCCCTCCTTGGCATCGGTATCCCTGTAGAATCTCGGTTGTTTAGAGTGGCCTTGCAGGGCTGTAGAGTTTGTCTTGCAGCCTGATCGGGCGGTCTGTTTCCAGCACAAGTGCATAGCAGAGCTTATCAAAGGTGCGGAACACCATGGCCAAGCCCACGCGCTCTTCGGGCAGCTGGACGCTATCGCCAGAGATCTGATCTTTAATCAACTTACCTTCCTTGTACACCGCCAGCACATCGCCAGAGGCAACGCCTTCGCGGGTGCCCAGATTAAGCACGATCACATCCATGTTACCGGCGTGGGTTAGACCTTCGTCCATGGCGATCACCATACCTTCGATGTTCTCGTTGGCCGGAGACGAGGGGTAAAAGGTGGATTCGATGGCGCGTTCTTCATCGGGCAGCACCCGGTCGCCGATGCGCACTTCCTCGGTGGTGCGGGTAACCATCATGCTGCTCACCTGGGAATGAATGCCGGTAACCTTCACCGAACCCACGTCTTTAGCGCCGTAACCCAACACCTCGCCGGAGGCTGGGTCAACATAGGCATCGCCCAGGCGGTAAATGTTGTAGTTGGGGATGTTGTCTGCCAGCGCGCCACGCACATACACCTTATCGCCATTGGCCAAAATTAAGCGTTGTTCTTGGCCGGCAACCACGTAGGGAGCGACTTCAAATTCGGCTTTGTCCACCACTCGGTTTTTGTTGAGGAAGGCGTCTACCACATCCAACGGAATGGCGGGGATGGCATCACCCAAAGGCACCACGCGCACGGAAGGTGACAATTTACCCTCCAGTTTGGCGCCCCGGCGGCCCACGGTAAGACGTGGTTGGCCGTCCAGGTAGATCAGTTTAATCACGTCACCTGGGTAAATTAAATGCGGGTTGGCAATTTGTTGATTAACGTGCCAAATCTCCGGCCACATCCATGGGTTGCGCAAAAACGTACCAGAGATATCCCACAGGGTATCGCCTTTCACCACCACGTACTCATCGGGGTGGTCGTTACGCAGTTGAATTTCTTCAGCCACAGCCCCAACAATAATGGACGCGGCAAGCAAAGTGGCAAGCGCCACTTGGGTGAAGAAGTTTTTCATAGAATCCTATCCTGTACTCGGCTTGACCCTTGTATCAGGGTTATAATAGCCCATTTGGCGCAGTTCGTTGGTTGAGCTGGCCGGCGGTTGTGCCGCTGGCGAGTGCAATTACCCGTGCTGCTGGCTTTGCTAAGCTGGTAACCAGCGCAGCGGCGGTGACGGCCGGCGGGTAGAATCGGCTCCAGCAGCAACATGCCGATAGTCGGCATCCCCGCAAAAAACCCCTGCTAACTCATAATGTTAGCAGCGCTTATTGTGTTTTTGCTAACGCTTTTGCGCCGAGCTTTTCTTCTGCGGATTGGTTCACAAAAAGCTTAGCCGATTGGCAAACATTCGGTCGATTTACTACAGATGGCAACAAAATGGCGAAATTAGAAATACTGGAATTCCCCGACCCACGGTTGCGAACCATCGCTAAACCGGTGGCTGCGGTCGATGACAGCATCCGCGCAATCATCGACGACATGTTCGATACCATGTACGAGGCGCCGGGCATTGGTCTGGCAGCCACCCAGGTGAATATCCACCAACAAATTATCGTGATTGACGTCAGCGAAGAGCACGACCAGCCCCTGGTGTTTATCAACCCTACTATCGAGGTGGAAGAGGGCGAGCTGTTCAGTTACGACGAAGGCTGCTTATCGGTGCCTGGTTTCTACGAAAGCGTAGAGCGCCCCACCAATATCACCGTTAAAGCGCTGGATCGCAACGGCGAGGCCTTTGAGCTAAAGCCAGATGGGCTACTGGCGGTGTGCATTCAGCACGAAATCGACCACCTCAACGGTAAGTTATTCGTCGATTATGTCTCGCCCATGAAACGCAATCGCATCCGCAAAAAATTGGAAAAACAACACCGCTTGCAGGCGGGTTAACCGCCAGTCATTCCCCGGCAGGCTGTGGCTGTCGGGCACCACTTAACTACCCTCCCAAGGCTACTTGTGACTCAATCGCTCTCCATCGTTTTCGCCGGCACGCCGGATTTTGCCGCCTTTCATCTCAGTGCCGTGCTGGCCAGCCAGCATACCGTAAGCGCCGTTTACACCCAGCCAGACCGCCCAGCAGGGCGTGGTAAAAAGCTGCATGCCAGCGCCGTTAAGCAGGTGGCCCTGGCCCACGAGTTGCCGGTGCATCAGCCGTTGAATTTCAAATCCCAGGAAGACCGCGATGCCCTGGCCGCGCTTAAGCCGGATGTTTTGGTGGTGGTGGCCTACGGCTTAATTTTGCCCCAGGCGGTGTTGGATATTCCCAAATACGGCTGCCTTAACGTGCACGCATCCATTTTGCCTCGCTGGCGTGGCGCTGCGCCCATTCAGCGCGCGGTTGAGGCCGGCGATGCCCTGAGCGGTGTGACCATTATGCAAATGGAGCGCGGGCTGGATACCGGCCCCATGTTGAACAAAGTATTTTGTGACATAACCGAACAGGAAACCGGCGGCAGCCTGCACGATAAACTGCAAGCCCTAGGTGCCCCGGCGTTAATTGACACCCTGGATCAGCTCAGCGACGGACAACTGGCCCCCGAAACACAAGATGACAGCCAAGCCAACTACGCGCACAAAATCGAAAAAGACGATCTCAACATCAACTGGCAACAACCGGCTGAAGTCGTCGCCCGCACTATCCGCGCTTTTAGCCCGTTCCCGGTGTGTTTTAGCCAGCTGGGTGACAAGCGCATTAAGCTCTACCAAGCCACTATGGTAGAGGCCGCCACGCCTGGTAACGCCGGCGAAATCCTCAGCTTCGATAAAACCGGCGTCATGGTGGCCTGCGGTGTTGGTGCGGTTAAATTACACAACCTACAAATACCGGGCAAAAAGCCCATGACGGCGGATCAGTTACTTAACGGCTATAAAGAGTTATTCGCCCCCGGCCAAGTGTTCCGGCAGGCGTAACCATGGCCAGTGACGTACGCTTAGTGGCCGCCCAAACCCTGGCTGCCATATTGGTGGAGGGCAAAACCCTTGCCCAGCTCATGCCCAAGGCCGCCGACCGAGTGGCGCCGCGTGACCAGCCCCTGCTGCAAGAGCTGTGCTACGGTACCTGCCGTTGGTATCCACAGTTAAAGCAGCTGTATTTGGCGTTGGTGGATAAACCCCTAAAAGCCAAAGACACCGACATCGAAGCCCTGTTCTACCTGGGCTTTTACCAGTTGCAGTTCACCCGCATCGCCCCCCACGCGGCCATTAACGAAACCGTTAACTGCGCTAAAAAGCTGAAAAAGCCCTGGGCCGTTAAACTGCTCAATGCGGTGCTGCGTCGGGCCCAGCGGGAGCAGGAATCTCTGCAACAAGAGTTACAGCAAAACCCTCAGGCAACTACCGCCCACCCCAATTGGTTAATCAAAGCCATCACTAAACACTGGCCGGATTTCGCCGAAGCAATATTTGCATCCAACAACGCGCACCCGCCCATGACATTGCGGGTAAACCGCGCCCAAACCACCCGCGATGATTACCAAACAGAGCTGGTGGAGCAGGGTATCGAATGCCAAGCGACCGAATATTCAGACGTTGGCATCACCCTGGCCCGAGCACAGGATACCGCTAAGTTACCCGGGTTTGCCCAGGGCCAGGCCAGCGTGCAGGATGAAGCCGCCCAGCTGGCCGCCAGCCTGTTGGATTTAAAACCCGGCCAGCGGGTGCTGGATGCCTGCGCCGCTCCCGGCGGCAAAACCTGCCATATGTTAGAAACTGAGCCTGGCTTGGCCAGGGTGACGGCGCTGGATATCTCTGACAAGCGGCTTACTAAGGTGCAAGAGAATATTCAGCGTATTAATAGGGATTGGCTGCAGGGCCAGGTTGAACTCACAGCGGCGGATGCCCTGGTGCTGGAGGATTGGTTCAGCGGCGATCAATACGACCGCATCCTGCTGGATGCACCCTGTTCTGCCACCGGCGTAATACGCCGCCACCCGGATATCAAACTGCTGCGTTTGGCTAACCAAGTGGAGCAGTTGGCGACCCTGCAATTTGAACTGCTCACCGCCCTATGGCAAACCCTGAAACCCGGCGGCCGCCTGGTGTACGCCACCTGTTCGATATTCCCTACAGAAAACACCCAAGTTATTGAGCGCTTTTTACAGCAAACCGACGATGCAGCGGAACACAAGCTGGCGGTTACCTGGGGCATGGAGCAGCCCGCTGGGCGCCAGTTGCTGCCCCGCCAAGGCGGCCACGATGGGTTTTACTATTGCGTGCTCGATAAACGCTAGCTATTAGTGGGGTTAGCTCTCAGTAGGTAAGCCGACGTGCATGCGTTGGTTTTTAAAATCCATGGTGATGACAAAGTGTTTGAACACATCGTAGCCGACGATGCCCTCAAAGGATTTCTTTTTAAACTTGGTGCCAGTTTGGCCCTGCTCCCCCGGTAAATTCAACTTTGCACCCTTGGCCGGCGTTGAGCCGAGCACATTTTCCAAAGTGAAGGGGCCAAAAGTGACTTCTGGTAGGGTAAAACCAATCATATTGGCAGACCGAACGGCGCCTCTTCCCTGGTGGGTGGCTTGGTCATTTGGGTCGATCCAGCCTCTCATCGTCGCCATACGGCGCGTCACCATCACCCCGCCATTAAAGCCAGTATCAAATAGCAGCCATTCCTTTTTGTTATTGCCCAGGGTCACTAGTACCTGGGGCTGCTGGTATTTCTTTTTCCGCAGGCGAATGTTCTCAGACTTTTTTAGGTCAACGGCGTCATGGGTCATGATGCGTATACGCTGGTTGGGATAATCCATTTGCACAACTAATTGGTTAAAAAAAGATTCGCCCACCACCAGCAATAAATCGTCGCCAAGGTCCGCATCTACCAGTCCGCTCCATTCGAAGGTGGAACCGAAAAGATCCACAAGGACATCGTTGTAAACCTTGCGTTTTTCATTGCCATAAACGCCAGCAATATTTACAGCAACGCCTTCTTTTAAGTCCACGTCGTTGGCAATTAAGCGCTTGTTAATGGCAAATATCTCCGCACCGGTATCCAGCAGAGCCCAGCCTTTTGCGCTGCCGATACTCACCGGCACATAGATATGGCCCTGGCGAATACTGACGTCCGTCCACTGACTTACCCCCGCGTTAGAGGCTGGCCCCCACAAAATCCCGAAAAGGCAGATTACTAGATAAAATAAATGCGGTAATGGTGCTACCGTGGGTTGCATGGCATTGCTTCCTTTCATTGCGTGCAAGGGTAAATCCGTTGGCCTTATTGTGGTGTAAATGGATATAGGCCAGAATTACAGCCCCGTGTTTAGGTTATTTGAATGAAGATTATCATACTTGGCGCCGGCCAAGTTGGGGGCTCCCTCGCAGAAACGCTCACCAACGAAGCCAACGACATCGTTATCATCGATACCAGCGAGGCGCGACTGCGTGAGTTAAGAGATCGGATCGACATTGGTGTGGTGTCTGGCCAGGGCTCGCACCCGAGCACCTTAATACAGGCCGGCATTGAAGATGCCGAAATGCTGATCGCCGTCACCAACGACGACGAAACCAATATGATCGCCTGCCAAATTGCCCATAGCTTGTTCAATACCCCCACCAAAATTGCGCGGGTACGCGCCAGAGAATACCTAGATCACCCAGCCCTATTTCAAAACGAACGCATTCCCATCGATGTGTTGATCAGCCCAGAGCAATTGGTATCGGATTACATCTCGCGCTTAATTCACCAACCGGGCACCCTCCAAGTATTGGATTTTGCCGGCGGAGAGGCGCAGTTGGTGGCGGTACGCGCCTACTATGGCGGGCCTTTGGTGGGGCAAGAGCTGCGCTTTTTACGCCAGCACATGCCCGCCGTGGACACTCGGGTGGCGGCCATCTTCCGCCGCAACCGCGCTATCATGCCGGAGGGCTCCACGGTCATCGAAGCCGACGACGAAGTCTTTTTTATCGCCGCTAAAAGCGATATCCGCGCAGTGATGAGCGAACTGCGCAAATTGGAGCGACCCTACCGGCGCATATTGATTGCCGGTGGCGGTAACATCGGCGCCGGGCTGGCGCGCAAACTGGAACGCAATTATTCAGTTAAGGTGATTGAATACAGCCGCGAGCGCAGCCAACAATTGGCCGAGCAGCTGCGCCACACCATCGTTTTGCACGGCAGCGCCTCCGATCAAGACCTGCTGCTGCAAGAAAACATAGAAGACACCGACGTATTCCTAGCCCTCACCAACGACGACGAAGCCAATATTATGTCGTCCATGCTGGCCAAGCGCCTGGGGGCGCGCAAAGTGATGGCGTTAATTAACAACCCGGCCTACGTCGATTTGGTGCAGGGCGGTGAAATTGACATCGCCATATCGCCACAGCTCACCACCATTGGCAGCCTGCTCACCCACGTGCGGCGCGGTGATATGGTTAGCGTGCATTCCTTGCGGCGTGGTGCGGCGGAGGCCATTGAAGTCATTGCCCATGGCGACGAAAGCAACTCCAAGGTGGTGGGTAAAGCCATCGATATGGTAGACCTGCCCCAGGGCGCAACCATTGGCGCCATCGTGCGCGAGAAAGAAACCGGGCCGGAAGTTGTTATCGCCCACGACGACACTGTCATCGAATCCGGCGACCACGTAATTGTTTTCTTGGTCAACAAAAAATACACCCGTGATGTAGAAAAACTGTTCCAAGTGGGTTTCAGTTTTTTCTAACCAAAGCCTTAGGAATACGCCAGCACTACCATGCATATTAAATTGATTTTTCGCGTATTGGGGGTGCTGCTTATGTTATTCAGCCTAACCCTAATGCCACCTGTGGCGGTTTCGCTCTGGTTTAAAGATTACTCCTACCCGGCTTTTTTGTTGGCCTTTTTTATAACCTTCGCCACCGGGCTATTTTTTTGGTTGCCGTTTTACAACATTAGACAAGATCTACGCACCCGCGATGGTTTTGTCATCACCGCGTTGTTCTGGACGGTACTGGGCTTGTTCGGTGCCTTGCCGTTTTTGTTCTCCGAAAGCCCCAATCTAAGTTTTACTGATGCCGTTTTTGAATCTCTCTCGGGGCTAACCACCACCGGAGCCACCGTTATTACCGGGTTGGACCAACTACCAGAATCGATTTTGTACTATCGCCAACAACTGCAGTGGCTGGGCGGCATTGGTATTATCGTAATCGCCGTGGCCATATTGCCCATGTTGGGTGTGGGTGGAATGCAGTTGTACCGCACCGAGGCACCCGGCCCCAACAAAGATTCCAAACTCACACCGCGCATAACCGAAACCGCTAAGGCGCTGTTCTTAATTTATCTAATGTTAACCGTGGTATGCGCGCTGTGCTATTGGGCGGCTGGTATGACGCTGTTCGATGCCATCGGCCACGCCTACGCCACGGTCGCCATTGGTGGCTTTAGCACACACGATGCCAGTATCGGTTACTTTGATAGCTCGTTAATCATGGCCATTTGCATGGTGTTTATGATTTTATCGGGCATTAACTTTGCGTTGCATTTTACCTCCTGGCGAGATCGCAAGTTGCGCCAATACTGGTACGACCCAGAGTGCCGGTTTTATTTAAAGGTAATCGCCGCCACCACCGTGGTCACCGTAGGTTATTTAATTTATACCAAAACCTACCAATGGCAGGATGCTTTCTGGCAGGGTAGTTTTGAACTGGTTTCCATCTTAACCACCACCGGTTTCGGCGTTACAGATTTCACCATATGGCCGGCTTTTTTGCCGTTCTTTTTGTTTTACACCGCGTTTATGGGGGGTTGCGCAGGCTCCACCGGCGGTGGAATGAAGGTGGTGCGAGTACTGTTGGTTTGGAAGCAGGGGGTGCGAGAAATTTCCCGCTTGATCCATCCCAACGCGGTCATCGCCATCAAACTAGGTAACCGCGCTGTATCAGATCGGGTGGTAGAAGCGGTGTGGGGATTCTTCGCCGTTTACGTGATCAGCTTTGCGATTATGTTTTTGATTTTGCTCGCCACCGGCCTGGATTTTATTACTTCGTTTTCCGCCGTGGGTGCGTGTATCAATAACCTGGGCCCCGGCCTAGGCTTAGTGGCAGCCCATTACGGCGACATAGACGGCGTAGCAAAATGGGTATTGTGCTTCGCCATGTTACTGGGCCGGCTAGAGGTGTTTACCTTGTTGGTTTTATTTACACCGATGTTCTGGCGGCGATAATCTGGCAAATATCTTTCCGTCTAACTTATAGTCTAAAGAGCGATAACCCGCGAATAGTCGGCCACTAACACCCGTAAGTAAGGTAGCCCACTAGGTTTACTTGCCGTTCATTTTTATACGAACCTGTCTGAATTGCGCTGTTAATAATTGAACACCTTGTCACGTTTCTGTTACCCGATCTTAGCTAACATCTAAATGTAGATTCTCTCGTTGTTTAAATACGGAGAGATACGCATATCAAGCGTTTCTAAATGTATCAAGCCGCTATTAGCCAACGTTCAAAATCAGATTGCAGGAGTACAGAGGCGAAAAATGCGAGTTCTAATCGTAGAAGATGCTCGATCGATTGCACAAAGCATCACAGAATTTTTACAGCTTCATAATTACACCTGCGACTATGCCCACGATGGTGTTAGCGGATTGAATTTAGCTAGAGAAAACGAGTACGATATCTTTATCTTGGATATCTCCCTGCCGCACATGAGTGGTTTAGAACTGTGCACGCGGCTACAGGATATCGTGGTGAATAACCCAGGTATTATGTTTTTAACCGCGCGGGACACCTTAGACGATAAACTCGTTGGCTTTTCCAAAGGCTGCGACGATTATCTGGTTAAGCCGTTTAGTCTAGATGAGCTGAAGGCGCGAATAGATGCTATTTATGAGCGCACACATCATGCTCGCAGTAAAGTTTTGTCTATTGATACTTTGACCGTAAATCTTGAAACTCGTGAGGTTAAACGCGAGGGGCAAGATATTGTTTTGACAAAAAACTGCTATAAAATTCTGACAGTTTTATTAAAAAATTCGCCGGCCGTGGTCTCGAGAGACACATTAACTCATGAACTGTGGGCTGATAATTTCCCGGACAGTGACTCGTTAAAGAGCCACATCTATCGGTTGCGTCAAGAAATCGATAAACCTTTTGCTAAACCGCTAATCCATACGATACAAGGCGAAGGGTTTAGGATTGCAGTTCTATTATGAAGCTGGTTAAGAGCCTTAGGTTTCGTATTATTGCCGGGTATTTATTCTTCACGGCAGTGACCACCCTCTTCTACAGTTTCGGCGTATTAACTGTTTTAAGAATTGGCGATGACGAGCTGTTCAATTGGCACATAGCAAAAGTGGCTGAGCGAGAATGGTCTTTGTTGCACGAACTAAGTCCGGCACCACGACAGCTATATATCAAGAACAACCCGCAGTTTGTTATTGGTGACAATCAAGCTATGCTGAAAAAATTGTATCTTGTAGGTGATCAAAGCCAGCCGCTGGTTGGCTCTTTGATGGATAATGTTCGGCACGTTTCCCAACGTAGCGGCGGTTGGTTGGAAATTATAGAGTTGGAAGTGGGTGAGTCCAACTATCATATTGTTAAGATTCCCATGGATCTTAACCAGCCCAAACAGGTTCCGTTTTTTTACTACATTGTCGATATAACCGGTTACAGTAAACTAGATGTCTGGGCATTTCAGGGTGCCTTCGCGGGATTGTTGTTATTGGTTATTTTGTCCTTGACCATATCGATGATTGTCGGGCGGTTGATAGCTAATAAAGTAATGTCGCCGTTAACGCAACTTATGGACGACGTTGACAATACGTCTGTTGGCAAGAATATGAGCAGCTATTTCCCAGATGAAGTGGGTGTGCTTGCTAAAAAAATTGACGATATGACCAGTCGTATATTTGGGTTTATCGAACGAGAAAAAGCATTTTCACGTGACGTCAGTCATGAGTTGAGGACTCCCATCACCAGTAGCCAAGTGGCCTTAGAGCTGGCCATGCGCCTAACAGAATCCAGCGACGACAACGTGAGAAAAGCGCTTTTAAGAATTCAAGAAGCCAATCGCGATATGACGCACCTCATTGAAACCTTTATGTTAATTGGCCGAGAAAATCTGAAGATTGAAGTAGACGGTAAAACCGACCTCGAATCTGTTGTTAGTAGTTCCATAAAAAAAAATCTTTATTTGATTTCTGATAAAGAAATATCCGTCGCGAATCACGTCGAAGCTAATGTCGTATTACCACAGCCCAGGCAACTATTAGAAGTGGTGATCGATAATGTTTTGCGCAATTCTTTCCAATATACCGATCATGGTAATGTGACCATACGAGGTGATCATCGTTACATTAGTGTTGCGGACACGGGCATCGGCTTCGATCAAGCCGCACTGGATCGCCTAATGCAGCCCTATGAAACGTTTCACGGTCAAGGTGTGGGTTTAGGGCTAAACATCATCAAACGAATTTGCAACCTGACTGGTTGGCAATTACAAATAAGGAGTCAGCAAAGTATTGGTAGTTTATTAATGGTTAGCTTTGAAGGCGATGCCGATCCGGTATTTCCCGCGGGTTAATAGCTAACCATACTCGTGATTAAATGTTGTAGACGGTAAGGTGGTTTCTTCATGTTAAGACTGAATAGTGTCTTAAATTCCGTTTTGACCTTGTTGTAGTTCTTTTCTCTAAGTTTGACACTGTACAACTAAATTCAACAGCGCCATTTTACCGTTCTGTCACATATAGAGTTTTAGTCTGTATTTCCTCAAGTGTAAATTAACTTAGTAGGATACTACGCTATGAAGCGCTCTATCTTGATTCTCCCGGGGATGTTTGTCTGTATTTCTCAATTCGCATACTCACTGACGCTCGTAGAAGCGCAATCCATCATTGATGGGCACTCAAATGGTGGCGTTGCGACAGGGATCAGAACCTTTGGTGGTGGCGAAACACAGGTCCATGAAATTGAATATGTACTTGATAAGAAAGAGTATGAAATTCACGTCGATAACCAGGGCCAATTAATTGACCACTATTACGGTCCGCGATTGCCCGTGACTATGAGTTTGGCGGTTAATGTATCTGACCAAATTTACGCCGATCAAGACGTAGACCCAACAGCTATTCCGGTAATTATAGGTGATTGGGGGCGCTTTTGGTTTCGCGGTTTAAATCATGGCTTTTATGCCTATCGAAACAGGCTGGTATCTATTTCCCCGATGATTAAATTGAATTTTGATCGCGGCTATGAAGCCAGCGAGGCCAATAGCGGCTCGACTCTGTACGACGATTTTGACGATACCACGTTTAATGTCACCGCCGGGGCTCAAATTCTTTTTAACCTAAGAGCTACACAACTCGAAATCAATTTAGTAACCGATGTGTTAAACGAACATAACGGTAATATCGCTGAGATCGCTTTATCGGCGCCGCTGATGATTGGTGGGGTTTTGATCAAGCCAGAAGTCAGATTTAGCTATAACGATTCGGATGTGAATCAATATTACTTTGGTGTGAATCAGCGATTTTCCAACACACAACGTCCGGTGTACTTTGCTGATTCCGGCGTCAATGCGGAAGTTGGCGTAATAGGGATGTGGAATTTCTTACCAGACTGGCAGATTTTAGGAAAAGTCGGTTATCGACGTTATGACGATTCGATTGAAGACAGCCCATTGATTGATGAGGCAGACGAGTACAGCGTGTTCTTCGGTCTCGGCTACGTTTTTTAATCACGGTTTTTGATTGGGCTTGGTAGTACGTTGTCTAATGGCGTTACAGGCTAAGCTCGGCCTAATTTGTTGAAAATTTTGCGCATCATTATGAAAGCACTGACTGCTTATTCTGGTTTCATATCGTGTCCATCCATGGGTGATCTTGGTAAGTGCTATGGTTGCGTCATTCTGGTAGTTACCTGTTTTCTATCGGGTTGTTTAAACAAATCTCCGGTGAGTTCCCCTGCGTCGGACACTCAAGAGTCCCCGCTGTATGAAGTGCGAGTACAACCCTTATCTCGGGCGCAATATACCAACACGGTTTCTTCCTATGCAGAGATACAAGCGCATCAAACCAGTCAATTAAACCCGTTAGTTTCTGCCCGCGTTGAATGGATCAGTGAAAAGTTTGAAGTAGGCCAATTTGTCTCTCAAGATGAGCCTCTAGTAAGGGTAGATACAACAGATTTTGAGTTTGCATTAGCCCAAGCCCAGCAGCAAGTTCAACAGGCGCACGTTGAATTGGCAGAGCAGCGCGCCTTGCAAAAACGTGCTCAAGCCGATTGGCGCACTGTTAATAAGTCTGGTCAACCAACGGGATTGGCCGCCCGTGGCCCCTACGTAAAGGCCACTCAGGCGAAGCTCGACGCAGCAGAAAAAAACGTTACCAAAGCCGAACGTGACCTGGCAGCAACTGAAATTAAATCACCCTACGGTGGGTGGATTACACAGCGTAACGTGAGTTTGGGGGATCGAATATCGCCGCAGGATGCGGTGGCTCAGTTGATTTCGGCCGATAAGGTTATTGTTCGTATCCCTGTGACAGTGGCGCAATTGTCAACGATAGAACATGCTGGTGGTTTGTCTGAAACCCAGGTTTTGCTGCAGCGCTCAGAACCCGCTGGCGAGAAGTGGCAACTGCAGGGCTTGTCGTTGCGACCAGTTACTGAAACCGAAACCCGTAATCTTATGTTGCAAGCCATTATGGTACGCCAGGATGACAGTAAAACGGCACTGCCTTTTCCTGGCGAAGTGCTGGAAGCACAGATACAGACACAAGAATCTGGTGAGTACTTCGCCATTCCGGAATCCGCCATTAATGAACGGGGTGAGGTGTTTTTATTTGACCAGGGGGTGGTCCGTGCTGTGGCCATTGATGCGTCTTTTCGGACACAAGGTAAGGTTGTTGCTGGCGTTGGACAGTTTGAGGATATCAATTTAATCGTCAATAACACTCAGCGAATTTGGGACGGCATGCCAGTTAAATCCAGGGTATTAGATCCATGAACAAAAGCTCCGGGATTGTCGCCTTTTTTTGTCGACATGCCATTGCCAGTAAAACTCTTATGCTGGGGTTTATATTAGGTGGTCTTTTGGGGGCTCTGGCCTTGCGGCAAGAAGTGTTTCCGCCGTTTGCACCTGCTCGGGTCGATATAACCATCCCGGTCCGTGGCGGGTCTGCTGCTGAAATCGAGCAGCTTATCTTACTCAGTATTGAGCAAGCGATCAGTGAGATACCCGAGGTTAGTCGTATTACCGCGAGGGCGTATTCTAATTATGCCCGTATACAAATTGAATTGGCTGAAGGCGAAGACCCAGATGCGATGTTGACGGTGATTAAGTCCCGTGTTGATGGCATAGCCAGCTTTCCCGATTACATGGAAGAACCGCTATATTCTATACCGCAGACAACGGGCCCTTTGCTGCGGGTTGAAATCAGTTCTGATATAGATCCTTTGGTCTTGTATCAGCAAGCGGTAACGCTTCGTCGTGAGCTCAGTTTGTTGTCTGCTGTCAGTGCTGTTGAGATCGATCAAGCGCCTGAATTGGAAGTAGCAGTATTATTAAAGCCCCTGGTACAACAACGCTATAACCTTGATTTTGTTCAAGTGGCCGAGGCAATTCGCGGTCAATCGACGCGTTTAAATGCCGGTTCCATCGAGTCTGATAATGGCCGAATTTTGGTTCGTGGTGGTAATTGGTCGGTAGTTGCTCAAGATTTTTTAAAAATACCCATTAAAACTCTCGCCACTGGAGAACAGATTCTGCTAGATGAAATTGCGGAAGTCGTTATTCAGCCAACCCGGCAGTACAACTTCCCCACTTTAAACGGTGCCCCTAGTTTTACGCTGGAAGTTAGGCGCAACGTATACATTCCTTTACAAAAAGCCAGTGATCAGGTGCATCAATTTATCGAGCGAACCCAAACCAAATATGGTGATAATGTTAAGTTGTCCATTTGGATGGATGACTCTAAGGAATTTAAATCGCGTGTGGGATTATTGATTAAAAACGGCATGCTCGGGTTTATTATTATTTGTTTTTTTATGGCGCTGTTTGTCAATTTGCGAGTCGCTTTTTGGACAGCGGTGGGAGTACCGATATCGATGCTGGGAGCCTTGGGTATATTGTATTTTAGTGGCTTGGATATCAGTTTAAACGCCATTACTTTGTTTGGATTTTTAACGGCTATTGGTTTAATAGTCGACGATGCCATCGTTATTGGGGAAAGTATTCACGATTGTACCCAACGCTTAGGTCAGACCTTAGATAATGTGGTTGATGGTGCTCAACGCGTGGCTTTCCCAACCACCTTTGGGGCGTTGACCTCCATTGCTGCTTTCTTTCCTTTGACGTTAACCGACGGAAAAATGGGCAGCCAGATGGCGGGTATTGGGCTGATTGTTATTTTGTGTTTGGTTGCATCAATCATTGAATCAAAACTAATTTTACCTCGTCACCTTAATGGACGCAGTCGCTTAGACCAGCAGGGTGGTTTTCTAAGTGGATTACAGAATCGTAATAATCGCCGATTGGCGCAGTTCAGCCACGGACCCTATCGCAAAGGGTTAACTTACGCACTTAATCATCCTTGGTGGGTGATTGCCGGGGCAGTAGTTTGTTTGGCAATAAGTGTGATTTTGTTGGGCAGTCGCGTGATTCCGTTAGTGACGTTACCGAACTTAGCAGACTATGAAATAGAGGGAGAGTTTGATCTTGATCCCAATTTAACGCGAGATCAACGGCAATGGGTCATGAACCGCGTGGAAGCGTCATTGCTTTCGACCAACCGAGTCATAGAACAAAAGTACCCGGATATGCTTCGCATGCTGGCCAACTACGCCATCCGTGCGGATACCACGCAATTGTTTGTCGATATCGAATTGGATATAACACAGACTTTGCCGCTCGATGCCCATCAGGTGGCGGCTATTTGGAGGACTCAGCTACCAAATTTACCTGAGATATTGGCGACGAATATAGCCACAGGCCCCAATGGCGATGAGCAGATTGAAATTCAATTATCCGGCGAAGATTTAACGCAGTTGCACCAGGTAGCGCAGTTGGTGAAGTCTCACTTGCAGGGTATTAACGGTGTAGTCGATGTGCGCGATAGCCAGATGAGTCAATCGCAAGACGTGATCGTTAAATTAAATAAACTAGGATGGACGCTGGGGCTGACTGAAATGGGGTTGCTGAATCAAGTGCGCAATCACGTTTACGGCTTTGAAGCCCAGCGGGTGCAGGTGGGTGAAGAAGAACGTCGTGTTATGTTGCGAAGTTCGGCGTCGTACTTGTCTTCTATCGATGAGCTGCACGAATTGCCCATTGTATTGTCCAGTGGCGAAGCGATTTCGTTGCGGCAGGTTGCTGACATCGAGTACTCCATGTCAGACAGTTTCATTCAGCGGGTTGATGGCCAACGTACGGTGGTAGTGTACGCCAATACATTGGACGGCGTCAGCGCAGAAAGCGTGGCAGAAAGCGTGGTAGAAGAGCAGTTGCCCAAGATGATCGCGGCGTTTCCGGGGGTGTCTTATGGATTAGAAGGGGCTGCCAAAGAAGCCAATAAATCCGTACAAAGCTTAACGTATGGTGGCGTATTTGCTGGCTTTTTCATGTTGGTGCTGTTGGCCATACCCCTTCGTTCCTACCGTCTCACCTTTGTCATTTTGGGAATTTTACCCATGTCGTTTGTCGGCGCCGTTGTTGGCCATTTAATTGTACCGGTGGAGTTCAGTTTAATATCCATGTTTGGTGTGATTGCCTTGATGGGGGTTATGGTGAACAACGGCCTGTTATTGGTTGATGCTTACTTAGCGGAAGTGGCTCGTGGCGTACCAAAACGGGAGGCACTTATAAAGGGGTGCATTAGCCGTTTGCGACCGATTATGTTGACCGCGGTAACTACATTTGCTGGCTTGATGCCGTTGTTATGGGAAACTAACCCCGAAGCCTTGTGGTTAATTCCGATAGCAGTGTCCCTTGGAATTGGAATTCTGGTGGCTACTGTTCTAACACTTGTGTTACTTCCGTCAGTTTTGATGCTGGTTCCGTTACACCCGCTGCACAACCGGCAAAGCGAGTCAGAAGAGATAACCCGAGATAGTACAATACCGTCGCCAACGTCGGGTTATGTTCAACGAAGGGCATCCTAAGGTTGAGCACATAGTAGAGTGCGAGTGAGAATGCTTTTACTGAGCCAAATTCAGCCTGTCGAGATACGCCGGTTTGCCGTTCCCAGTGATGCTTCTTGTATTCGCTAAGCCTAATTAAACATGCCAGTTCCTAGTAGCTAGCGGATGACTCTTACGGTGAGTGCCGCTGCTAATCATCCCTCTTAGCAGTGTTCCTTGGCGGCCAAGCTCAACAAAAACAAAATCGCCGCACACAACACAATAGATGGCCCGGCCGGGCTGTCCCAGAAGTAACTGGCGGTTAGGCCACCGATCACCGAAGTCATTCCCAATAGGCTGGCAAAAATGGCCATTTGTTCTGGGGTTTTACTCAGCTTGCGGCTGGTGGCGGCGGGGATAATTAATAGCGCGGTAATCAGCAACACACCCACCACTTTCATAGCAATGGCAATCACTAAGGCCATTAACAACATCAGGCTGGCGCGCACCCAAAACACCGGCACATTCTCAACATGGGCTAAATCTTCGTCCACCGTTATGGCCAGCATAGGCCGCCATAGGGCGACAATAACCAGCAACACCAAAACACTGATAGCGCCAATGGTGATGGCGTCCACCCATTCCACTGCCAATAAATCACCGAATAGATAAGCCGTGATATCCAGACGGTAGTCTGATTGAGTCGCGGCGATTACCAAGCCGAGGGCCAGGGTGGCGTGGGACAAAATTCCCAGCAGAGTATCGGTGGCTAAAAAGCGTTTTTGCTGCGCCATAACCAGCAACAAGGCCAAAATTAAGCAGCCACAGGTAACGGCAATATTGATATTGATATCAAACAACCAGCCAAAACTCACACCCAATAAAGCGGAGTGGGCCAAGGTATCTCCAAAATAGGCCATGCGCCGCCACACCACAAAGCAACCCAGCGGGCCGGCAACCATGGCTACTGCCAGGCCGGCAAACAGCGCAAGTACAATAAATTCAGGTATCACGAGGGCATTCAGTCGCTTAAAAACAAGTTAAGGATCACAGCATTCACCGCTGCCATGGCGGTGTTGGTGATCGTGATGGTGGGTGTACATGGCCACGCCAGTGTCTTGCTCGCGGCCGAACAGCTCCAAAAAGGCCGGGTCGGCGCTGACGTTTTCAGGGTGGCCTTGGCAACAGATATGGTGGTTTAGGCAAATAACGGTATCGGTTTGCGCCATTACCAGGTGCAAATCGTGGGAGATCATCAGCACGCCACAATGAAGCTCATCGCGCAGTTGGCCAATTAAGCCATACAACTGCGATTGGCCGGCGATATCCACGCCTTGAACGGGTTCATCCAAAACCAGAATATCCGGCTTGCGTAAAATAGCTCGGGCTAACATCACCCGCTGCAGCTCACCACCGGACAGCTTACTCATGGCTTGTTGGCGTAGGTCGGCCACGCCGACCCTGGCTAATGCGCGGGCGATATCGTCTTTGCCGCTGCGGGTGAGGGCCAAAAACCGATACACAGTGAGTGGCATGGTGGCATCGATAAACAACTTTTGTGGCATATAGCCTACAACAGCGCCGGGTTTGCGGGTGATCACACCGGAATCCGCCGCCTGCAAATTGAGCAATATCTTCACCAGCGTGGTCTTACCCGCGCCATTGGGGCCAATAAGCGTTAGTATCTCGCCTGCGCTCAAGCTCAGATGAACATCGCTGAGAATTGCTTTGCCATCTCGCGTAAAATGAACGTTGCTTGCGGCCAACAATTGAGTCAAAGGGTTCCCCAGGGGTTTAAATCATCACTGCGGGCGATAGGACTCCCGCGGCCGCTATTAGACCATTGTATTGAAAGTGGGTAAATGAAGAACCAAACAAACCCCAACCCGGCAGGGCTCTGCCTGTTATTGATCAGCGCGCTGATGCTGCTGGCAGCCCCCGTGCGGGCCACCACGGTGGTGGCCAGTATTCAACCGGTGTATCTGCTGGCCCGAGAAGTTCTGGCACCCCAGGTGCAAGTGCAGCGCCTACTGCCGCCTGGTGTTACGCCCCATGGCTTTCAAATGGCGGTTTCCCAGCGGCGAATGCTAGAACAAGCCGATGTGATCGTTTGGGTTGGGCCCCAGTTAGAGACCTTTCTCACCTCGGTGCTGCGCAACAAAGACAACCTGGCCTTGGCCAGCGTGCCCGCGTTGCAATGGCCTGCCAGAGGCAGTGACCACAGCCACAACAACAGTCAAAAGAACAGTCACAACGGGCAGGACCCGCATATCTGGCTGAGCCCGGCCAATGCCTTGGTGATGGCCCAGGCAATTGTGGAGGCCGTTGGCCGGTTAGAGCCAAGCTTGCAACCCGCGTTGGCTACCAACTTGGCCCGGTTTACCCAGCAGTTACAAGCACAGCAACGGCAGTGGCAACAGAGCTTGCAGGCGGTGAGCGCACAACCCTGGTTGCTGTACCACGATGCCGCGCAACACTTTGAGCAGTTCTTTAACCTGCGCCAATACCAAACAGTAACGCGCACCCCAGAATCCAAACCCGGTGCCCGGTACCTACATCAATTGCGCCAGCAAATCACCCCCGGGCAGTGCCTGCTGGTGGAGGCATATTACCCCACCAAACAAGCCGATAAACTGGCCCAAGAATTTAATTTGCGGGCCACGCCCTACGACCCGCTCGGTACCCAAGCCAACAGTTACCTTGAATTAATCTCTGCCATGGTGCGCCAAGTAGAACACTGCCTAGCACCCGGTTTAGCCACGAACAACAACAGCAATTAAAAACAATATGAGTAAAAAAGCCCCCCTAGTACTGGTTGATGGTTCCTCTTATTTATACCGCGCATTCCATGCCATGCCGCGTTTAACCAGCACCAAAGGCCAAGAAACCGGCGCAGTGCGTGGTGTAATCAGCATGCTGCGCCGTATGGAAAAAGACTTCCCCGACAGCCCCGTAGCGGTTATTTTTGATGCTAAAGGCAAAACCTTCCGCGATGAGATCTATGCCGAATACAAAGCCAATCGGCCACCCATGCCGGATGAGCTGCGCAGCCAAATAGAACCCATCCACAGCATTATCAAAGCCATGGGCGTGCCGCTGATTATCATCGATGGAGTGGAAGCCGATGATGTTATCGGTACGCTGGCAGGGCAAGCCATAGAGCAGGGCATCGAGGTAGTGGTATCTACCGGCGATAAAGACATGGCGCAATTGGTGAATAGCCACGTCACCCTCGTAAACACCATGAACGACACCACCATGGACCCGCAAGGCGTACAAGATAAATTCGGCATACCGCCGGAGCTAATTATCGACTTCCTAGCGCTGATGGGTGACAAGGTGGATAACATCCCCGGCGTTCCAGGTGTGGGCGAAAAAACCGCTCTAGGGTTGCTACAAGGCCTGGGCAGTTTAGATACCATCTACGACAACCTCGATAAAATCAAAGGTCTGAGCTTTCGCGGCGCTAAAACCATGGCCAAAAAACTCGAAGACAACAAAGACAACGCCTATTTGTCCTACGAGCTGGCCACCATTAAAACCGATGTTGCCCTAGAGGTTGGGCTGTCTGATATCAAGCACCCCGAGCCCGACCAAGCGCAATTGCTTGAGTTATTCAAAGAGTACGAATTCAAATCTTGGGTTAGCGAACTAGAAAAAGCCAGCGACGGGCCGGTGGCTGAGGCGGAGCCCGAGATCGAAAAAGATTACCAAATTATATTGGATGCCGAAGCGTTAGACACATGGCTAGAAAAGCTCACGGCGGCGGAGTTGTTCGCCTTTGATACCGAAACCACCAGCCTAAATTACATGCAGGCAGAGATCGTGGGTGTATCGTTTGCGGTGCAAGTCGGGGAGGCCGCCTACGTACCCTGCGGCCACGACTACCTAGGCGCACCGGCGCAAATCAGCCGCGATGAACTACTGCAAAAGCTAAAGCCACTTTTAGAAGACCCCAGCGTTAAAAAAGTTGGCCAAAACTTAAAGTACGATCGCAACGTACTGCGTAACTACGACATTACCTTGCAGGGTATCGAGTACGACACCATGTTGGAATCCTACGTGCTCAATTCCGTTGCAACGCGCCACGACATGGACAGCCTAGCGGAATTTTACCTCAACAAAAAAACCATTCATTTTGAAGACATAGCCGGCAAAGGCGTCAAGCAACTCACATTTAATCAAATTGAGTTAGACAAAGCCGGCCCCTACGCCGCAGAAGATGCCGACATTACCCTGCAGCTGCACAACACGCTGTGGCCCAAATTAAGCGCAGAAAGCTCCCTACAAAGCGTGGTGGAAACCATCGAAGTGCCGCTGGTATCCGTGTTGTCGGATATAGAACGCACCGGTGCCCTGGTGGACGTTAGTCAGTTAAATAAGCAAAGCGACGAAATCGCTAAGCGCCTCGGCGAAATAGAGCAAGAAGCCTATGGCTTGGCCGGCGAAGAATTTAATTTGGCTTCGCCCAAACAATTGGGCCAAATACTGTTTGAAAAACTCGAAATCCCAGCGCTGAAAAAAACCAAAACCGGCACGCCATCCACCGCAGAAGATGTATTGCAAGAGTTGGCGTTGGACTACCCGTTGCCCAAGGTGATTTTAGAGTATCGTGGTTTGGCGAAATTAAAATCCACCTACACTGATAAACTGCCGCTGATGGTGGATGCCGCATCCGGTCGTATCCACACCTCTTATCATCAAGCCGTGGCCGCCACCGGGCGATTATCGTCGTCCGATCCCAACCTACAAAATATTCCCATCCGCACCAGCGAAGGCCGTCGCATTCGCAAGGCGTTTATTGCCCCCAAAGGCTACAAGGTGGTGGCTGCGGATTATTCCCAAATAGAATTGCGAATAATGGCGCACCTATCCGGTGACCAAGGTTTACTGTCTGCGTTTCAAAATGATTTGGACGTGCACAAAGCCACCGCTGCGGAAGTGTTTGGTGTAGAGGTGGATAACGTCAGCTCGGACCAGCGGCGCAGCGCTAAAGCCATTAACTTTGGGTTAATTTACGGTATGTCCGCGTTTGGCCTATCGCGCCAGCTCAATATTGCACGTGGTGACGCTCAAGGTTACATCGATAAATATTTTGAGCGTTACCCCGGCGTAGCCGAATTTATGGACGAGATCCGGGCCAGCGCTGCCGAAAAGGGTTACGTAGAAACGTTGATGGGGCGCAGGCTCTATTTACCAGAAATTAACTCTAAAAATGGCATGCGTCGCCAGGCTGCGGAGCGCACGGCCATTAACGCACCCATGCAAGGCAGTGCCGCGGATATTATTAAAACAGCAATGATTCAAGTACACAGCTGGCTCGCTGATAGCGAGCTAGACGCTCGTATCATTATGCAAGTACACGATGAATTGGTGTTAGAAGTGGAAGCATCGGTAGTAGACGGCGTGAAACAGAAGCTGTGTGATTTGATGTCACAGGCGTTGGACTTGCGTGTGCCTTTATTGGTGGAGGCCGGTGTAGGGGACAGCTGGGACGAGGCGCACTAGCGCCTCTTTCTGCCTAGCGTGATAAATAAAGTGTGGTATATAACAGTGGTTATAACAACAGCAGTGGACTAGGCCATATAGAATTTGAGTAGAGTGCGCCGTGCTTGTACGATAATTTTTCGCGTGGCGTAGGCTTTGGCAAAGGTCGCTTTGCCGCCGGCGAGCCCATAGAGCGCACCCAGCGCTGCAGAAGAAAGCAGTACCTTGGGTTTCTCTGCTTGGTGGCTGCACCAAGCACCCATGTTACGAGCAGCCGATACATTTTCAATGAGGCTCTCGTAAGCATCTAATTCATCTTTGCGGCATTGTTTTTTTTGAGCAAGGTAATGATTCAACATGTTCAAGTCTCACATACGTGCGCAGTCTATTTGATCAGTGCGCTAGGACTCAGATAATACGATCTTTATTAACCGCTCGGTCTTAGGGATGCCGATAGAATCGATAAACCCTTTGAGCGCGTACACCAAGCCGAAAATAATCATCAGCTGGGCGACTATCAATGTAAGTATTGTGGCCGCAAGACTCCAGCCTGCGGAGGTAACCAGCAACACACCCACCAGCGCTAAAATGCCTAACCACGCTGACAAAACCATCATCCCTACTAGGGAAGAGGTGATCAGAACTAAAGTAATACTGATCTTAGACAGGTTTAATTCGGCGACTAGTAGTCGCCATAGGCTACTGACGCTGTGGGCACTGGCCGAGCCAAATTTGCCGGCTAAGGCAGCTCCGGCAGCGAAGTCTTCGGTACGGACTCCGCCGGGTGCCGGTGCGATATTCTCTCGCGCACCGAAGGGCTGCTGTGTGCTCTGTGTCGTGTGTTGCACGGTTCTTTCTCTACACTTGCTCTAGGGCTGTAACTGATTACTTACGTTTGCCCAATAGAGCGGCTACTAAAGCGCCGGCAGTAAATGCGGCGCCAATGGTTAGCACTGGGTTGCGGCGCGCGAAGTCTTTCGACTGCTCAAGGCCATCATTAAATTTTTGCTTGGCCTCATCAGACTTTTCTTTGACGTAAGCCGAGGTATCTTCGCTGCCAGTGCGCAGGCGCTGCTCCATTTGCTCGAGCTTCGGGCTTGCTTGGTCGATGGCGTTATGGGCTGCCGCAGCAACGCGCTCAGCAACGGTGTGGTTGGTAGGTTCTGTAATGGTGTTTGCTTTACTCATGGTGAAACTCCTGGTGTGCCTATTTTGTTGCGCATAATTGCGTTGGAGGAAACGGCTTGGCTGTTTCCGATTGTAATATTACTAACGCAAAAGGCTTGCCAAAAAATGAAATCCCGTAATTACGGGCGTTCTAGCGGACCACTCAGCACAAAAATTCATTTGTCAGGAAGCTTTTACACACGGTAGATTGTGTTTTTGAACAAGTTACAAATAATATTTTTATTAACGTTTTAAAGAAGAGATTTTTTATGACAACAATTTTATATGGGTCCACCACATCGCCCTACGTGCGCAGAATTCGTTTGTTGTTAGAAGACAGCGACTATCAGTTTGAACCGGTCAATGTGTATGAACAAACCGCGCGGCAAGCGTTCTCCGATATTTCGCCCATTCGCAAATTGCCGGTGTTAAAAATAGACGACAACGTGATCTACGATTCCGGTGTCATCTCACAGTACTGGTTAATGCAAGCAGGCGCAGACCCGCTCACGGTACAACAACACAATCTGATCAGCGCGGTGGATGCAGCTACGGATTCACTTATCATCATTATGCAGAGTAAAAACTCCGGATTGACTGTGGACGAATCCAAGCTGTTCTACGACCTGCAAATTGGTCGAGTGGAGGCCTGTTTTGATTGGTTGGAGACGCAGGCGGAGCAGGGCGCATTTGCCCAGTGGGATTACCCCACTATCGCACTGTTAACGCTAGTTGGCTGGGTGGAGTTTCGACAGCTCAGGGATCTTTCAGTATACCCGGCAATTGAGGCAGCTTTGGCGCCGTTTGCCAATCGCCCCAGTGTGCTGGCCACCGTACCTCAGGCCTAGCGCAGCGCGAGCAGAGGCGTCGCCCGGCTGTGGTTTGGTGTCTAGCCGCGCGGACTGGGGTTGGCGCCTAGTGTAAAGTTTACGTAAAGGTGAAAAAAATTTCGACTTGGAGTGAACAAACTCCAATAAGGGCAGTCAGAGTATACGAGCCTAGGTTATGGTGGTGACATAGGCTCAAAGCTTCTGCCGACTACTCTTACAAGTCAGTCGGCGAGCTCTCCCTAAAGTGTGTGTTGTGCCCCGGCCACGATTGTGGTTGGGGCTTTCTTTTTTTTGGCCTTTGTGATGGCTCTAGTCTCACACACCCGCAGTACCATACCCTGCTCGCAGTCTTCGCGCCAGCCTAATTAAGTAAAATCTTGTTATTCCGGTTCGCTCATTGGTTCACAGGCCAGTGTTGGCGGCTCTGGCTGTAGCCATTGGTTAAGCGTGGTAGCCAGTTGCTCTACTCCGGATTTTTTAAGCGAAGAAAACAGCTGAACTGATACCAAATCGTCGATGTTTGCCTCTTTTAGTTGCTTTTGTACGGCAAATTGCGTGGATTTGGCAGGGCCTTTCTTAAGTTTATCGGCCTTAGTTAGCAGTATTTGCACCGCCATCTCCCGTTCAACGGCCCAGTTCAACATCATGGTATCGAACTCTTTCATGGGTTGGCGAATATCCATCAGTAGAACCAAACCAACCAGGCTCTGCCGCTCGTACAAGTACTCCGAGAGGTTCTTGTCCCACTCTTTTTTGGTGGCCAGCGGCACCTTGGCAAAGCCATAGCCGGGTAAATCCACCAAATACAGTGGCTCGTCGCCGAGTTGGAAATAGTTGATCAGCTGCGTGCGACCGGGGGTCTTACTGGTTCGCGCCAGTTTGCCGTTGCCGGTTAAACAATTGATAGCGCTGGATTTGCCGGCGTTGGAACGCCCCGCAAAGGCAACTTCCCGGCCCACTTCTGGAGGGCAGGTGGCGAGGGTTGGTGCGCTTTGAAAAAAGGCGGCTTTACGAAAGTCGAGTTTTGACATAGGTCGATTGCAGGGCAAGTCCTTAGAAAAATTAGTGTCTATATGAGCGCATCGTATATAATATTGCGCCCTAACGCCGGATTGTACGGGCGATAGTTCAATAGCAAAACCACCAATTACGAACTACCGCCGATAGGGGGTGTGTCATTATCACGCTCTTACGTATAAAATCCGCGTGGTTTTAGCACCTAACACGTTAGATAGTCATAAGACTCCACGGATTAGCCAATGTATAAGATAGTTAAACACGCATTTTTCGCAGTTGCCCTAGGGTGCGCTGCACAAACCGCCCTGGCTGCGGGCGACGCTGCCGCCGGTAAAGACAAAGCGGCAACCTGTGCTGCCTGTCACGGTGCAGATGGCAACAGCATGATGCCCACCTTCCCAAAATTGGCAGGGCTGGGTGAGAAGTACATATATAAGCAGCTTAAAGATGTGAAATCCGGTGCCCGAGTCATTATGGAAATGACCGGTATCTTGGATCCGCTTTCCGATCAAGACATGGAAGACATCGCAGCCTACTACGCCGCTCAAACCATGCAGCTCAGCGGTGCTAAAGATCTGCAACTTCTTACCAACGCTGGTGTGGAGGTCGATGGCTTAGAGCTAGGCGCTAAAGTATACCGTGGCGGTAATAAAGAAACGGGTGTACCTGCCTGTATGGGCTGTCACAGCCCAACCGGCCAAGGCAATTCGCCCGCTGGCTATCCCCGTCTTAGTGGCCAGTACCCAGAGTACATAGAAAAGCAGTTGCGTGCTTTCCGCGCCGGTGAGCGCACCAACGACGGTGACCCAATGACCATGCGTTCCGTGGCCAAAGGCCTATCAGACGCAGAACTTAAAGCATTGGCAAACTACATCGCAGGCCTTAACTAAGCATTAAGCTTGGCGCGGTAGTATTAGAGAGGCGGCCTAGGCCGCCTTTTTTGTGGTTATTGCCTGCCAAAGGGCGCAGTTACGACCTTTTGGCGGCTATAAATTGCCAGTTACGGTAACTCCAAGGAACCCATCGTGCTTTTGGAGTCTAAAGCTGGCTTTGTAATTTAAAGATGGAGATTTTTATGCGACTGATAGCAGCTACATTGGCCATAGTCTTTGGCCTAGTTGGATCAGCCTTTGCCGAGGATGCCTTTAAAGAAGGGGTACACTATCAGAAGTTGGCGCAAAAGGTTGCCACCGTAGACCCATCCAAGATAGAGGTTACCGAAGTGTTTTGGTACGGTTGTGGCCACTGTTACACCTTTGAACCCATGCTTCAAAGCTGGAAAGCAGAGCAGGCTGAAGACGTGAATGTCGTACAGTTACCTGCTATTTGGAACGGGCCCATGGAAGTTCACGCCAAGGCGTTTTTTACTGCAAAAGCGCTGAATAAGTTAGATACACTGCATCAGCCATTGTTCGATGCCCTCAACAGTCAGCGCGCGCGCCTGGATAACGAACAAGCACTGGTCGATTTCTTCGAAAAGCACGGTGTCAGTGAAGAAGATTTCCGCAAAACCTACCGCTCATTCGGTGTTGTGAGCCAAGTGAACATTGCTAACTCCAAGGCACGCGGGTATGGCATCACCGGAACTCCGGAAGTCATCGTCGATGGCCAGTATCGCATTAGCGCTCGTATGGCCGGTAGCCAAGAAAAAATGCTGCAAGTGGCAGACTTCTTGGTAGAAAAAATCCGCAACAGCCAAGGCAGCTAATCCGCCTTTGGCAACATTCAGTGGGTCGCCCGGCCCGCTGATGCTTCGCCCCCCCCCCGCTTTCCAGCAGTCCACACCTGTACCGCCGTCTATACTCTTGGTTCTAAAACCGAATAAAGAGACCGGCAAAAGTGACCTCCAATTGGCGTGAGAAATACCTACAGGCACTCGAAGATCAAGAGAATGCCGAAAAGCGCAGCACTAAACAGATTCAGCATCTTAGAGCTTGCTTGCAATCCATGGCTGGCGCCGCTATGGGGTTGGACCCAGAGCTAGACGAGTTGCTAGAGCCATTATTGGATCAGCAATCCGCCCGTCCCGTTAAGTCGGATCAAATTGTAGTGGCGGCCAACAAGGTACGTGATCGCAAACCAACTCGCGAGGCAGTAAGTAAAGACTCGCTTACCGCTATGGTGTTTGCGTTGCTGGATCTCAACCCGGATGTCGAGGTCACAAAAAAGCTCAAGCACTACCAAAAATTGTTGCCGCAGCGTGTGAAAAACCACCACGCCTACCCGCAGCTATTAAAAGAAATCGTCACCTTGCACGATCAGGTGTTGCGCAGCGTTATCACCAAAAAACCAGGTAAGCTGGCCAAGCTATTTGGCGCGAGCCCCACACTGGATATCGAACACTCACAGGCAGGTGAGGTTGAGCCACTAATCGGAGATGAAAGTGGCGGTGGTGAAGAAGCTTCGGCTGGAGAAGAGATGCCAGCCTTGGTAGATAAAGCCAACGATTCATCGCTGGCCAGGGAGCCTGCTTCGCCGGCTGCCGAACCGGTGGCCCCGGTAAGTTCGCAACAGCAAGTGGAGGCGGGCTTTGCCAGTATCCAGGCTAAGATTCAGTTTATTCTGCAAGAGTTGGCGCAATCCGCCGAGGTCGATTCCGGCGTTAAAGAGCAATTTGTTGAGGCCAAAAATAAATTAGAAGAGGGTCTCAATTGGTATGAAATGATCGCCATGCTAGAGCAGGTGCGTAACCTGTTCGCTAGCATGCAAAAAACCGCTAACGATCAATTTGCCGGCTACTTAAAAGAAGTAGACAGCACGTTAATCGCTATTAAGCAAAATTGGGCAGAGCTAATTGACGGCCAGCTGCGCCAGGTGGCCCACCATCAAAAGGTTAAAAAACAACTCCAAAGCCAGGAGTCTCAATTGCTGTTAGAGGTTGAAAAAACCACAGAGCTAGATGCGCTCAAGGCCTCGGTTAACAACCATGTTCGAGATCTAAACGCTACCATAAGCCTGGTCAGCACTGCCGAAGACCAAGCGGTGTCGTCCAGCCAGGTCATGCAGGCCATGCAAACCCAACTGGACGAGCTGCAGGCCAAAAATGACATTCTTCAGCAAGAACTGGAGAACCAAAAACACAAGGCCACCCATGATGCTCTAACCCAATTGCCCAATCGGGCCGCGTATGGGCAGCGCGCCCAAGAGGAGCTTAATCGGTGGCAGCGATACCAGCGGCCGTTGTCGGTGGCAGTGGTGGATGTCGATCACTTTAAACGCTTTAACGACACCTATGGCCATCAAGCTGGAGACCGGGTGCTAAAGATCCTAGGTAAGTTATTACGAGATAAACTGCGCAGTGTTGATTTTGTGGCAAGGTATGGGGGAGAAGAATTTGTCATGCTACTACCAGAGACAGCCTGCGAGGATGCCAAGGTTGCCTTGGACAAATTACGTGTATCGTTGTCTAAAACCCAGTACAAATTCAAAGATGAGCCCGTCACCATCACGGCTTCCTTTGGTGTAACGCAGTTCACGGAAGGCGACAGCGTAGAAACCGCTTTCGAGCGAGCCGACCAAGCCCTATACAACGCCAAACAGGAGGGCAGAAATTGCGTGTCGGCTCTATAACCCGTTACTGAGCTTACTATGAATCTACTTATCGTCCTTGTCGTACTGATTGTCGCCTTGTTAATACTGGTGCCGCTGATAGAGCGCAGCGGGTTGGGCCAAAACAGCCCAAGGTTAGCGGCAGTGAGTAAATGGCTGTTGCCTTTAGTTGGGGTTAGTTTGCTGTTACAAATGGCATTTTACTATTTGGGCTAGCCGCGCGGGGCACTTTGGAGTCAGAAAAGGCCGATCGGAAGTGGCGACTAAGAAGTGGCTTCTTGTACCTTAAGTGTTGGTCTAGCAGAGAAGCACAAAAATTCAACATTCTGAGGCAATTAAAAAGTTTTCAATTATTTTGAAAAAACGGTTGCCACAAAAAATTCCTGGGCGTATAGTTCGCGCCCTCTTGAGCAACAGCGCGCAGCGCTACCGCCACAGCTTTTACAGTCGTTGGCACCGCACAAGAGCCTTTGAAAAGTTTTTAAAATTAATGCTTTACAAAGGAAATCGGATCCGTATAATGCGCATCCCTAGCTTGAAGGCGGGGCAGAAAACAAGCCCTAACCAAACCCTTCAAGCAGCCGCCAAACCCACGGGTGACGCGGCCTACGAAGAGCGCCTGGCGCGCCTTTGGTACTTTAACAAGTTAAACAAGCAATGCGTGTGGGAACTTGCGGAGATGAATCAGCCATATGATTTATCAACGCAAGTCCGACAATTCAAACGTTCTGTTTATCTCAAGTTATCTTGGGGTGAGCATAACCAGTTAAGAATGACGATTAAGCGTTGAGCTAAGTTTGGAGTTACCTAGATTTGATGTTCGCATCAAGCAGTATTTAGAGTAATTCAAAGAAATTAAACTGAAGAGTTTGATCATGGCTCAGATTGAACGCTGGCGGCAGGCCTAACACATGCAAGTCGAGCGGAAACGAACCTAGCTTGCTAGGAGGCGTCGAGCGGCGGACGGGTGAGTAACGCGTGGGAATCTACCGAGTAGTGGGGGACAACTTAGGGAAACTTAAGCTAATACCGCATACGCCCTACGGGGGAAAGAGGGGGATCTTCGGACCTCTTGCTATTCGATGAGCCCGCGTCAGATTAGCTAGTTGGTGGGGTAAAGGCCTACCAAGGCGACGATCTGTAGCTGGTCTGAGAGGATGATCAGCCACACTGGGACTGAGACACGGCCCAGACTCCTACGGGAGGCAGCAGTGGGGAATATTGGACAATGGGGGCAACCCTGATCCAGCCATGCCGCGTGTGTGAAGAAGGCCTTCGGGTTGTAAAGCACTTTCAGTTGTGAGGAAGGGGTTCTAGTTAACACCTAGGATCATTGACGTTAACAACAGAAGAAGCACCGGCTAACTTCGTGCCAGCAGCCGCGGTAATACGAGGGGTGCAAGCGTTAATCGGAATTACTGGGCGTAAAGCGCGCGTAGGCGGTTATTTAAGCCAGATGTGAAATCCCCGGGCTCAACCTGGGAACTGCATTTGGAACTGGGTAACTAGAATGCAGCAGAGGATAGTGGAATTTCAGGTGTAGCGGTGAAATGCGTAGAGATCTGAAGGAACATCAGTGGCGAAGGCGACTGTCTGGGCTGACATTGACGCTGAGGTGCGAAAGCGTGGGTAGCAAACAGGATTAGATACCCTGGTAGTCCACGCCGTAAACGATGTCTACTAGCCGTTGGGATCTTTAAGATTTTAGTGGCGCAGCTAACGCGATAAGTAGACCGCCTGGGGAGTACGGTCGCAAGATTAAAACTCAAATGAATTGACGGGGGCCCGCACAAGCGGTGGAGCATGTGGTTTAATTCGAAGCAACGCGAAGAACCTTACCTACTCTTGACATCCAGAGAATCCTGTAGAGATACGGGAGTGCCTTCGGGAATTCTGAGACAGGTGCTGCATGGCTGTCGTCAGCTCGTGTCGTGAGATGTTGGGTTAAGTCCCGTAACGAGCGCAACCCTTATCCTTAGTTGCCATCAGTTCGGCTGGGAACTCTAAGGAGACTGCCGGTGACAAACCGGAGGAAGGTGGGGACGACGTCAAGTCATCATGGCCCTTACGAGTAGGGCTACACACGTGCTACAATGGGCAGTACAAAGGGTTGCGAAGCCGCGAGGTGGAGCTAATCTCATAAAACTGTTCGTAGTCCGGATTGGAGTCTGCAACTCGACTCCATGAAGTCGGAATCGCTAGTAATCGTAAATCAGAATGTTACGGTGAATACGTTCCCGGGCCTTGTACACACCGCCCGTCACACCATGGGAGTGGGTTGCACCAGAAGAGGCTAGTCTAACTTCGGAGGACGGTCTCCACGGTGTGATTCATGACTGGGGTGAAGTCGTAACAAGGTAGCCCTAGGGGAACCTGGGGCTGGATCACCTCCTTAAACGAAAGCTGACATCTTCGTAAGTTTCCACACGCATTGCTTGTTTCTTGTTATTGCAGCTTAGGCTGCGGTAAGCGTTTCGCTTTACCTTAAAGCTTTTGTGATTGAGTTATTGCAATCAGCTTTTATTAAAAGCCTTAAGGTAAGGCGAAAGTCTTAAGTGTTTTAAAAATCAAACTCCGAGCGGGTTTGAGTTCTTTAAAAAAGTGGAAGATAAAGTAATAGTATTGATATTGCTGAGTCGTTAGTTTTGAGTTTGCGCGTAAGCGTGATATTAAAATTAACACTTTCAAAGTGACCGAGTTTAAGTGCCGTAACTTAAGTGAATCGTGACAAGAAATTGTTTCAATTTATGAAGAGTTATCGTGTTTAAAAACAAAACTCTGTCCGGTGATATTATCGTTACAAGATTGCAATCAAAGAGAACGTTTGTTTGTTTTGGTTTTAGCTTGCAGTTTAAGTTGAGGTTTAAAACAGATGAACACTATCAAACATTGTAAGTCGCAATGGCGTGAAAGGCGCCAAAACAGTAGCTTGAGTTATATGGTCAAGCGACTAAGTGCACACGGCGGATGCCTTGGCAGTTAGAGGCGATGAAGGACGTAGGAGCCTGCGATAAGGTGAGGGGAGCCGGCAAACATGCTTTGATCCTCACATTTCCGAATGGGGCAACCCACCTGTTTACAGGTATCTTGCACTGAATACATAGGTGTAAGAGGCGAACCCGGGGAACTGAAACATCTAAGTACCCGGAGGAAAAGAAATCAACCGAGATTCCCTAAGTAGCGGCGAGCGAACGGGGAGTAGCCGATTGTTATTGTGTTAGTGGAACCATCTGGAAAGTTGGGCGATAGAGGGTGATAGCCCCGTACACGAAAACGCAGTAATGACATATTAAGTAGGTCGGGACACGTGTTATCTTGACTGAAGATGGGGGGACCATCCTCCAAGGCTAAATACTCCTAACTGACCGATAGTGAACCAGTACCGTGAGGGAAAGGCGAAAAGAACCCCGGAGAGGGGAGTGAAATAGAACCTGAAATCGTGTGCATACAAGCAGTAGGAGCAGATTTATTCTGTGACTGCGTACCTTTTGTATAATGGGTCAGCGACTTATTGTCTGTAGCAAGGTTAACCATTTAGGGGAGCCGTAGGGAAACCGAGTCTTAATAGGGCGTATAGTTGCAGGCAATAGACCCGAAACCCGGCGATCTACCCATGGCCAGGTTGAAGGTGCCGTAACAGGCACTGGAGGACCGAACCGCCATCTGTTGAAAAAGATTCGGATGAGCTGTGGGTCGGAGTGAAAGGCTAATCAAGCCGGGAGATAGCTGGTTCTCCCCGAAAACTATTTAGGTAGTGCGTCATGTCTCACCCTCGGGGGTAGAGCACTGTTTGGGCTAGGGGGTCATCCCGACTTACCAACCCCATGCAAACTCCGAATACCGAGGAGTGCAATCATGGCAGACAGACGGCGGGTGCTAACGTCCGTCGTCGAAAGGGCAACAACCCAGACCGCCAGCTAAGGTCCCCAATCTCAGTTAAGTGGGAAACGATGTGGGAAGGCTTAGACAGCTAGGAGGTTGGCTTAGAAGCAGCCACCCTTTAAAGAAAGCGTAATAGCTCACTAGTCGAGTCGGCCTGCGCGGAAGATTTACCGGGGCTCAAACTGAGAACCGAAGCTGCGGATATTTTCGAATATGGTAGGGGAGCGTTCTGTAAGCCGCTGAAGGTGAACTGTGAAGTTTGCTGGAGGTATCAGAAGTGCGAATGCTGACATGAGTAACGATAAAGGGGGTGAAAAACCCCCTCGCCGGAAGACCAAGGGTTCCTGTCCAACGCTAATCGGGACAGGGTTAGTCGGCCCCTAAGGCGAGGCTGAAAGGCGTAGTCGATGGGAAACGGGTTAATATTCCCGTACTTTGTGTTATTGCGATGGAGGGACGGAGAAGGCTAGGCCAGCGTGGCGTTGGTTGTCCACGTTTAAGCTAGTAGGCTGAGATTTTAGGTAAATCCGGGATCTTAAGGCCGAGAGGTGACGACGAGTCCTCTTTGAGGATGAAGTGGTTGATGCCCTGCTTCCAGGAAAAGCTTCTAAGCATAGATAACACAGAACCGTACTCTAAACCGACACAGGTGGTCAGGTAGAGAATACCAAGGCGCTTGAGAGAACTCGGGTGAAGGAACTAGGCAAAATGGTACCGTAACTTCGGGAGAAGGTACGCTGCTGACGGTGATCCAATCGGAGTTGAGCTGTTGGCAGTCGAAGTGACCAGGTGGCTGCAACTGTTTATTAAAAACATAGCACTCTGCAAACACGTAAGTGGACGTATAGGGTGTGACGCCTGCCCGGTGCCGGAAGGTTAATTGATGGGGTTAGCACTTGTGCGAAGCTCTTGATCGAAGCCCCGGTAAACGGCGGCCGTAACTATAACGGTCCTAAGGTAGCGAAATTCCTTGTCGGGTAAGTTCCGACCTGCACGAATGGCGTAATGATGGCCACGCTGTCTCCACCCGAGACTCAGTGAAATTGAATTCGCAGTTAAGATGCTGCGTTCCCGCGGCTAGACGGAAAGACCCCGTGAACCTTTACTATAGCTTGACACTGAACTCTGAGCCTACTTGTGTAGGATAGCTGGGAGGCTTTGAAGCGATGACGCTAGTTGTCGTGGAGCCAATCTTGAAATACCAGCCTGGTATGTTTGGGGTTCTAACGCTGGTCCATTATCTGGATTGCGGACAGTGTCTGGTGGGTAGTTTGACTGGGGCGGTCTCCTCCCAAAGAGTAACGGAGGAGCACGAAGGTTGGCTAATCATGGTCGGAAATCATGAGGTTAGTGTAATGGCACAAGCCAGCTTGACTGCGAGACTGACAAGTCGAGCAGGTACGAAAGTAGGTCATAGTGATCCGGTGGTTCTGTATGGAAGGGCCATCGCTCAACGGATAAAAGGTACTCCGGGGATAACAGGCTGATACCGCCCAAGAGTTCACATCGACGGCGGTGTTTGGCACCTCGATGTCGGCTCATCACATCCTGGGGCTGAAGCCGGTCCCAAGGGTATGGCTGTTCGCCATTTAAAGTGGTACGCGAGCTGGGTTTAGAACGTCGTGAGACAGTTCGGTCCCTATCTGCCGTGGGCGTTGGAAAGTTGAGAAGAGTTGCTCCTAGTACGAGAGGACCGGAGTGAACGAACCGCTGGTGTTCGGGTTGTCATGCCAATGGCATTGCCCGGTAGCTACGTTCGGACGGGATAACCGCTGAAAGCATCTAAGCGGGAAGCCTCCTTCAAGATAAGCTTTCCCTGGGAACTTGATTCCCCTAAAGGGCCGTTTAAGACTAAGACGTTGATAGGCTGGGTGTGTAAGCGTTGTGAGGCGTTGAGCTAACCAGTACTAATTGCCCGTGCGGCTTGACCATATAACTGAATCTGCTGTTTAAGCGCCACAGATCAGTAACACCAATGTCCTGGACAGAGTTGGTTATAAACCAACACCAAGACAAGGTACTTTGAAAGCGATATCAATCTACTTTATCGACCACACCCTATTGCGAGACATTGCCCAGCGCAGTGCCTCCTACAGAATTGCTTGACGACCATAGAGTCTTGGAACCACCTGATCCCATCCCGAACTCAGTAGTGAAACGTGACATCGCCGATGGTAGTGTGGGGTTTCCCCATGTGAGAGTAGGTCATCGTCAAGCTTCTATTCAAAAGCCCAGCCAATTTGGCTGGGCTTTTTTCATTTCAGCTTGCCGATGACCAATCCTTCGGATTAGGTCATGGTGATGACAGACATCCATGTCTGGTCCCCCTACGGGCAACCTTCGGTTGTCTTGATCGGCTATCCTGCCGATCAATCAAGCTTCTATCCTAAAGCCCCGAATCAGCAATGGTACCTACGCGGCCCGCCGGTCTTTCATTCTGTATACGAAACGTCTAGTTTTTATTTTTTAGCGAAGCTGTGACGCGGAAGCAAGTTATTAAATGACAGGTCGGTGGTTGGACTCAGCCTCTACTTTCAGCTTGAGTCCAAGGCCGTGAATGAGCTTTGTAAAGCTCGATAGCTTGGGGTTGCCGCTTGTTGAGAGCATCTTATACATGCTTTCTCGACCAAGATGGGCGCGCTCGGCTAATCCGCTGATACCGTCTTCTTGGGCCTCGGCAATATTGCGTAAAGCCATTAGGATAACGGCAGCATCACCGTCTTCTAGGGCTTCGCTTAAGTACTCTGCGGCTATTTCAGGATCGCGCAACTGTTCATTGTGTGTCGCTCTTATATTACGCGCCATGTTGATACCTCCGCTTGTGATCTTTCCAATACAATTTAGCTTTCTTAATGTCTTTTGACTGAGTGGATTTATCACCGCCACACAGCAGTAAGAACACTTGCTGACCTTCTTTACCGTAATACACCCGGTAACCAGGGCCGTAATCGATACGAAGCTCGCTTAAACCTTCGCCAATTGGCTCAACATCACCAAAAAGCCCGAGCTCCATTTTATCTACCCGCATGATTATCTTAGCCTTTGCTCTATTGTCACGTAGACCGCGAAGCCAGTCGGCATAAGGGCTTTTGCCCTGACTGTCCGTGTACTCATGGATAATGTTTGTCTTCTCAGCCATAACCTATATAGTATCCTAAAGGATACATGATGCAATTAAAGTCTGTCCTTGAGTGTATCCAAAATGCCTTATAAACCCCACTTGCTTGTATGTAAGTCGTCACTGAATTCCAATTTACAAGAACAACACCACAATTTCTGGCGGTGAGATAAGATGACTACACAATCCACACACTACCACCGAGAACACTAATCGATTAACGTAACCTTCGTAATCCACTGTAAGGCAACTGGCATGTTTGGCATCGTCCACTTTGAAGCATTCCTACTGGCGTGCATATTACTTAACCTAATACCCGGGCCGGATACCTTCTATGTGCTTGGTCGTAGTTTGTCCCAGGGTAAACGTATCGGTGTTGCGTCTGCGCTGGGGATTTCTGGCGGTGCGTTATGCCATACGTTTGCAGCGGCCATCGGCTTATCGGCGATCATAACGGCCTCACACACGGCGTTTATGGCGGTCAAATTTATAGGCGCTGGGTACTTGATCTATCTCGGCATAAAGATGCTGCTATCCAAACCCGTATCCATGGGCAACCCCAATAGCTTTGGTCGCTCGAGTGGAGTGGCAGCGTTTAAGCAAGGCTTACTGACCAACGTTTCAAATCCCAAAGTAGCGTTGTTCTTTTTGGCATTTCTACCGCAGTTTATTGAGCCAAATACAAGCTCTTACTTTTTGAGCTTTATGTTCTTGGGTTGTGTGTTTGTAACAACCAGTACCATTTGGTGTGTAGGCTTGGCCTGGTTGTCTGGACTGGCAAGTGCCCACCTAAAACAAAACCCAAAGATAATGGCGTACATCACTAAAGGAACCGGAGTCTTACTCGCGGGGCTTGGGCTGAGGTTAGCTTTGGTGAGCGATGATTAGTACCGCAAGCTGGGTATGCGATAAAAGAATCGCATAACTGGTTTTATGCTATTTGTGATTTGATAAATAGCGTCAGGCCGATCTGTATTAGAACTAATAAACTATCGAGCTGATTGTCATTAGCTATTTACCTAATGAATTCCGAGTTAAAAATACATTTGTTATTAAAAATCATAATTAAAAATTCTAGATAAATTTGCTTAATCAATTCGATATAGAGTTCCAAGCTCTAATTGTTCTTGTAATGCCGTATAAAGATGCATTACGTTGTTGCTCGCTGTAAGCCCGAGTCACTTTAGTCGCAACGTATTATTTCAATATAAAAACATCTTTAGACGAAGAAGGACAAGGTAATCCCTATGATAAATTCTAAAAAACTGATGCTAAGCGCGTTAGCCGTTGCGGTATCTTTAGCGGTCAGCACACCGGCCAGCACCGCCGAAATGACCAAGCCAGGTGGAGCGGTTGGTATGGGCAAGGTGGCACCAAACCAAGCAAAATCCAATCTATTTTGGTGGCCAGAACAACTGGATCTCAGCCGTTTACGAGATCACGATTCACGTTCAAACCCGCTGGGCGAAGATTTTGATTACGCCAAAGCGTTTGCAGAACTCGACTACAACGCTTTAAAAGCCGATATCAATACAGTGCTAACTGATTCCCAAGACTGGTGGCCTGCAGACTGGGGTAACTACGGGCCATTGTTTATTCGGATGACTTGGCACTCGGCCGGTACCTACCGAACCATGGATGGCCGTGGAGGCGCCGGTGGTGGCCAACAGCGATTCGATCCGCTTAACAGCTGGCCAGATAACGCCAGCCTTGATAAAGCCCGCAGATTACTTTGGCCGGTAAAGCAAAAGTACGGCGAGCACATTTCCTGGGGCGACTTAATCGTTTTGGCGGGTAACGTCGCATTGGAAAACATGGGCTTTAAAACCTACGGTTTTGCTGCCGGTCGCGATGATGACTGGGAACCAGACATGGTTTACTGGGGCCCAGAGGTAGTCATGCTGGCCAGTGACCGCCGAGGCAAAGATGGCAAATTAGAAAAGCCTCTGGCTGCTGTACACATGGGTTTGATATACGTAAACCCAGAGGGCCCTGGCGGCAAACCAGACCCAGTGGGCTCGGCAAAAAATATTCGTGAGTCCTTTGCGCGCATGGCAATGAACGACGAAGAAACACTGGCCCTGGTTGCTGGTGGCCATACCTTTGGTAAATTGCACGGTGCGCACAAACCGGCTGACTGCTTAGAGCCAGAGCCCGGCGGCGCGCCGATTGAAGAACAAGGTTTTGGTTGGAAAAACAACTGCGGTAAAGGCCACTCCGAAGACACCATCACCAGCGGACTGGAAGGCGCTTGGACCCAAGCACCCACACGCTGGAGTTCGCTGTACTTACAAAACCTGTTAAACAACGAATGGGAGCTTACCCGCAGCCCAGCCGGTGCTGTGCAATGGCAGCCTAAAGATAAAGCACTGCACAAGACTGTGCCAGATGCCCACGTAAAAGGTAAATACAACCCGCCAGTAATGACCACGGCAGACATGGCGTTTAAATTTGACCCAGAGTACCGGAAAATCGCCGAACGCTTTGTGGCCGACCCTGAGGAATTCCGCCTAGCCTTTGCAAAAGCGTGGTACAAGCTAACTCACCGTGATATGGGCCCCATCGATAACTACATTGGCGGAGAAATTCCCAGCGAAGTTCACATTTGGCAAGACCCAATCGATAAGCCTACTTACAAGCTTATTGGTGACAAAGACGTTGCCAAACTAAAACGTGAGGTTTTAGATACCGGTATCTCCACCAGTGAATTAGTGCGCGTAGCCTGGGCTGCTGCAGCGTCCTACCGAGATACCGATATGCGCGGTGGCGCGAATGGTGCACGCATTGCGCTAGCGCCGCAAAAAGATTGGGCCGTAAACAACCCGAAAGACACCGCCAAGGTTGTTACCGAATTGAAAAAAATTCAGCAAAGCTTTAATGAAAAATCTGGCAAGAAGCAGGTTTCTTTGGCGGATTTAATCGTGCTTGCCGGTGCTGCCGGTATTGAAAAAGCCGCTGCCGATGCTGGTATGAATGTATCGGTTCCGTTTACTCCCGGCCGTGGCGATGCCACCCAGGAGCAAACCGACGTCAACTCCTTCAGCCTGTTAGAGCCTAAAGCAGACGGCTTTACAAACTACTACAGCACGGAACACTATTTATCGCCCGCAGAAGCGTTGGTTGATAAGGCGGACCAGCTTGCGCTCACCGTACCAGAAATGACGGTATTGGTAGGCGGTTTGCGATCCTTAGGTGCTAATGCAGACGGTAGCAAACACGGTGTATTCACCAGTAAGCCAGGGACATTAAATAACGACTTCTTTGTAGAGTTGTTGGATATGTCTACCAAATGGCGTAAAGCCGGTGACGATGGCCTTTACGAAGGCGTAGATCGTAAATCCGGCAAAGTTAAATTTACTGCAACACCGGTGGATTTAATTTTTGGCTCCAATACCGAGTTGCGCGCCGTGGCTGAAGTGTATGCGTTTGATACCTCTAAGCAGCGTTTCGTAGAAGACTTTGTCAGTGCTTGGGTCAAAGTAATGACGGCGGACCGCCACGATATGTAATTTGTTTTATGCCCGCCGGATTTCCGGCGGGCTTTCTATTTCTACCTATTAGTTTTGTAATCACGAACCCTCACCTCAAAAAGCCCTTCCTTTATCCGCACTGCATCGGTGCAACGCTTGTCACGTCAGTAATCTTTACGGCATAAAATTTCAGCGTAACGCGTAAAAGTTATTCAGGTTTGTCGGACTGTGAACCTGATCACAAGAGCAAATCTTATACTAATAACAAACCTTAATTTAACGTGCTCGGAGATGACACATGAACGACCGTAGCTGGATGATTAACCCAAAAGCCGTACGCGCAGCCAAACAATGTATTCAAATCGTCCGCGATGAATTGGGCGTTAAATTACTGTTGTCTAATCCGGATTTTTTGCATCTATTAACCGAATACGCAGAGCTAACGGATTCCGAAGCACTGCAAGCCTCATTGGCTGAATTAATGGTATTTGCCGGTGTTGGTAACACGGCCGCAAAGCTCAATGCCACAGACAATACCGTGGTAAATATCCGCCAAGAGTCGGCCATACCCATGGAAACAAGCCCGGCGCCACCTACTCTTAAAGAACTCATCGACAACAACGAAACCATCGAATGCGGCGGTAAAATGTATCAACGCTGGCGCGATGGCAAAGAGTTTTCTGGATTATATCGAGGCCAACCAACCTATCGATAAGGCGTCGATAAAATAAAACCGGCTTATATTAAGGGCGACTCAAAAAACCGCTAACCACGGATTGCTGCCACGTTATCTGAATAAATCGACCAGAAAATAGAATACGTTGACCGATGCTTAGATTAAGAATATTTTGAGCGCATTCTCAGGAGCACCAGTTTACAAGGAAGTAATATGCCGTTTAATCATTCGCATTATAGCAAGTCTATTTGGTTGGCCAGCTTTTTATTTGTCGGTACCATAGCCTTTAGTATGGCCCACGCCCAAAATCCATTTCGCTCTGCGAATAACGAATATCTACAAGCCAATAATTGCGTAGCCACCGGTGAAGTAGAAAGTGCTAGCGTATTGGTAAATGGTAGACTACGCAGTGTGGAGTGGCGTTACTACCAATGTGATAGTGGTTTGGCGCGTTTGTAACTTGCTCTCCAAAAGAGAGCACATCGAGGTAATGCGTTGATAATCTCCAAGGCTAAAGCAGCGCATCTACATATTGTGCGTAACGCAAAATTAAGAAGTAACCACAACATTTAAGAGGCGAGTTCCCAGCCGCTAAAAACACACTTCGTCTAACTGTTCGTTTTAGACTATTTTCTCCCGCCTAGGCACAAGCTTTTCGCGCATCTACCGCAGTATTATAAAAACTAGCGGTTGTAAAACCATCTATTTAGTTTACCGTATATAGCCATAGTAAATATCCCTATGTAAATTGCAATGTCTCGAAATTGGCAGGTGCTAGATCGATGCTGTTGGTGACTAAAGTCAGTAAACGTTATGCTACTAGCTCAGCAGCGTTATTTAGCGGTATTACCCTAAAAGTTGCCGCAGGCGAATCCCTGGCCATCATGGGCGCGTCCGGCTGCGGTAAGTCCACGTTGCTGAATATCATAGCGGGGTTAGTTACCAGCGACTCTGGCAGTGTGGTTATCGATGGGCAAGAAACCAGTGGCCTTGCTGAATCACTGCGAGACGCTTTCAGGGCGGCCCACATAGGCATGGTATTTCAGCAATTCAACCTCATCGATTGCCTCTCTGTGGTAGACAACATTACCCTACCTGCGCGCTATCTAAAGCGGCCCTATCAGCAACGCCTAGCGCTGTTATTACAGAGTATGGGCCTGGAGCACAAACAGAACTCGGCCATTGGTGACTTATCCGGTGGCGAGCAACAGCGGGTTGCCATTGCCAGAGCGCTTATCCATTCCCCCAAATTGATCCTGGCGGACGAGCCCACCGGCAACCTGGATGAAGCCACCAGCGATACCGTAGCGGATTGCCTATTTAGCCTGGCCAAATCCCACGGTGCAGCCTTGGTAGTGGTCACCCACGCAAAGGAGATCGCCGCCCGGGCAGATCGGGCTGTGGTGATTAAACATGGGCAATTAGAGCCGCTTACTAACCTATGATGTGGGTTGTGCTTGGGGTATTCGTTCAGCACGCTAAGCGCCATTGGCCCTATGTGCTGCTCATGCTGTTTGCTTTAATCACTGCAGGCAGTGGCCTGAGTAGTGTGTTGGTAATTAACCAAGCCGCGCTAGCGGCGCTCACTCCGGCCCAAGGCCCGGCGTATCAAATTGTTGCCAAACCTGGCCAAACCATCACCATGGCCCACTATGGCCGGTTGCGGCAGCAAGGTGTTATTGATGGCATTGCCGTTGCCCACCGGGAAGTTCGTATAAAACAGCAGGTAATCGACGTTTATGGCGTGGATGCCTGGCCGCTATTGAATAATCGCCTGCAGCTTGGTGGCGAGTATGGGAGCCTGAACAAAGTAGGTACTGGCCGAGCGTGGATCTCGCACTCAGCAGCCAATAAACTGAAGCTTACGCCCGGGGCAACGCTCACGTTACCCGATGATAAGCAAACCCCGCCTTTAGCCATAAGCGAGGCCGCACTGAATCCTCTACCGGGGTTATCCGATAATGCCTTGGTCTTACCCATCACAGATTATTTTGCGTTATTCGCTGACGACGTTGTTCAACCCTTACAAGCCATCTTTGTGCTCAGCAAGCGCAGCCCATCCGAACTACAGCAGCTAAAAGCACAGCTGCCCGCTGAATTAATATTACAAGCCACTACGCTGCCGATAGATTCCCAAACCATGGGCAAGAGCTTTTCGTTCCACCTGGTTGCTATGGCTGGGCTGTTAACGGTAGTGAGCTTATTTATTGTCACCAATGCGTTGTCCATGTTGTTGGCGTTTAGGCGGCAAACCATTGGCCATTTGCACAAATTAGGCGTGGCAAAAAAAAGCATTACCCAAGCGTTGTGTATAGAGCTGTCTCTGTATTGTGTGGTGGGTAGTTTAGTGGGCGTGTTGCTGGGGTTTTGGTTAATTACGTATTTTGCCACAGGCATAAGCACCAATTTAACGAATCTGCTGCGCGCACCGTTTTCACTTAGCTCGATTTCGTTTCTATCGGTTGGGTTACTGTGTTTATTTTTGTGTGCGGTGGGTATGGCTGTGGCGGTGGTGCTGCCCCTACGCCAGGCATTACAAACTGAGCCCAAATCACAGGCTAGCAAGGCTGGTGTTATTACTGGGGCTAGGGCTAGGGTAATGACCTCAGTAGTGGCTTTGATAATGGCAGCTGCAATCATTATTTTGCTTTTGAAGAGTAAAACCAAAGAGGCAGACCTAGCCGCACTGGCATTGTTTATATTGCTTGGCAGCCTAGTGGTAACAGCCGCATTACCCGGGCTATTGGCAACACTGGTTAATCCATTCACCCTGCGTTGGCCATTGCTGCATTGGGCCTTGGCCAGTGCCAGTGGTTTATCTCGCCGCTGCAAACTGGCCGCCAGCTCTTACTTTATTGCATTGGTAAGTGCGGTAGGCCTAAGCGGTATGGTGGATAGCTTTCGTACCGCTACCGACCAATGGTTGCAGCAACGCCTAGCTGCACCGGCCTACGTGTATACCGAGGCACCCACACAAGTACCAAGTACAGATAACATCCGCGTTCAAACTCGCCGTATAGCCCACGGCAAAATTAACGGCGTAGCAATGGAAATTACCGAACTACCGACCACAGAACATTACCAGCAAAGCATGGTATTTGCCCAATCTACCAATGATGTGTGGCGAGGGTTTACTCAGGGTAATGGCCTTTTATTAAACCAACAATTTGCCTACCGCAACGGCATAGGCATAGAAGACCAACTAACGCTGGCGATTAATGGCAATACAAGGCCCATGAGGGTGCTGGGTATTTATAAAGACTTTGGTAACCCCAATGGCCAGGGCATAGTTGCCCCCAGTGTGCTTACGGCAACAGGCCCAGGGGCAACTACTCTGGCGGATGTGGTAGCGCTACACCCGGTTAGGCCCGTAGCGGATTGGCAGCCCTATAAAACGCTGTTGGCTAATACGCTAAGCGACGCCTCGTTTATTACCAAGCAGGAATTAATCGATGTCTCTATGGCGGTGTTTGATCAAACCTTTGTATTAACCGATGGGCTAACCGTGGTTGCACTAATTGTGGCCGCGTTTTCGTTTGCAATTACCATCGCACTGTTATCCCAGCATTTAAAAAGTAATATCCAAACGTTAAGTGCTATAGGTATTAATTTTCGATCCATTCGGCGTGCCGTGTTTAGCCAGTTTATTGTGATTTGCCTGTTGGTGTCTTTGCTGGCCATACCGTTTGGTATAGGCCTGGCGTACTTGTTAATTACCACGGTTAATATCAACGCATTCGGCTGGACCTACCCGTTGAATATTTCCCCTGTAAAATTATTGGCTATTGTAGGCGCCGGGTTTGTAGGCTTATTACTGGTGTGTTGGCTAGCCATACAGCGCAGCACCAGCCACCGACTGCCACCGGGCTACTCGGCACTGGCCGTGGCTGGCTTGTTGATTATAAGCACGTTTTTAGTGGGTTGCTCGCAGGAAGACCGGGCACCTATCTTTGGTGGCTTTAACCAAGCGCCTACGGATTACGTTTATAAAACGGTGGATAAAGCGAATGCGATAAATCTACCGGCAGACCACGCGCCTCATAATGAATATCAATTAGAGTGGTGGTACTTAACCAGCGTATTAAGGGATGAGCAGCAGCGGACCTATCCATTCCAATATACTGTGTTTCGGTTTAACCAAAACGGCAAGCAAACCTATATGGCCCATGCCTCCTTGCACTCGCCGGATAACCATTGGTTTGAGCAGCGTTTCGCCGAGCCGGGCTTGCCCTATTTTAAATCTGAAACACAGCCATTTTTACTTAGCCTGGATAACTGGCAATGGCAGGGTGCGCAATCCGGCGAGCCATTCCCAGCACAGCTAACCATTCCTTTTTGGCAGGGGCCAAAGGTATCCGTATCTTTGCAGCCAACAGGGCCTTATGTGCTCCAGGGTGAGGGTGGGGTGAGTGTTAAATCGGCGGATGCTAACCATGTATCCTATTACTACAGCCAGCCATTTTTAAGCGCCACGGTACAAGTGCAAAACGAGAGTTCTGCTGATGGCACTACTCTCGGTACTGCTCCTGTTAGCACTACAAAATTAACCGGTAACGCCTGGTACGATCACGAATGGACGTCGCAATTGGTTAGCGAACAAGTGAATGGCTGGGATTGGTTCTCCATTCACCTAAACAATGGCGATAAAATAATGGCCTTTAGGTTGCGAATTCACCAAAAGGCGGATTTTATTACTGGTAACTACATTCAAAGTAATGGCGTGCGACAACCGCTTAACCAAAATCAAATGTCCTTACAGCCGGCAAACCAAAACGCGGTGCCGCTGGAATGGCAATTGGCAATTCCCAGCAGAAATCTCTCTCTTACCATTTCACCCATAAAACAGCAGCAGTGGAATTGTGGCTTGTTCACTTACTATGAAGGCGGAGTGAACGTGGCCGGTACCCACGCAGGGGAGGGCTTTATGGAGCTAACCGGGTATCCACACGGCGATGAAGGTTGCTGACGTGAAGTTTAAAATGCTAGCTGGGTGCCAAGCTCTATAAACTGATTCGCCCAGGGCCAACCGACTTATCTCTGCTTTACTGATCATCTTTAAATGCAATTATTACATCCAATGTGTAATAAACGCTTTTGTTGACTCGGAAGTTTGCACCAGTGCTACCTTGACCTTACCTAACAAAAAATCCATTCAGAACTACCATGACGGATGCAATCGCCCCTTCCTGCCTATTAATAAACCTATATTCAAGCAGTATGTGCTCTCTCCTAGTCCGTCTCTTGTAATTCCTTTCTCGCAATAAAAAGCAGATTGTCAGCGTATTTTATGCTCAGGCATGTGCTTTGCTAACAAAGAGTTTGTTAGACACTACAAATGGAGTGGCCGGGCCCAATTGACACTCGTATGCAGGTTACGCGATGTTGCTGCATACAACGATGATCGATCAATTTTCAGTAATCCGGTCATTTCGATTCTCCAATCATTCTCATTCGTCGGCTTTGGCAGTAGCAAAGCTGACAGCTCGTCGAAAGTTAACTGAGGCGGTAATAAATGAATTTAGAAATAGAAGGCCGGATGGCTCTGGTGACAGGCGCGGCAGGGGGCTTAGGTAAAGCCACCGCAAAGCGTTTAGCAGACGAGGGCGTTCGTTTGTTTCTCACCGATACAGACGAAGATGCTGTTGCGTCTTGCGCCAGTGACTTGCATGAATCCGTAGTTGGATACAGCACTGCTGATCTCACAGACATCAGCAGCATCAATAATTTAGCGGGCAGTTTAACGGAACTTGGTGGAGCCGATATTCTGATACATCTAGCAGGCATAACCGGTGCCAAAGGCGATCCGTTGGAGATGGACGACGATGCTTGGATGAGCTGCTGGAACACAAACTTTATGTCCGCCGTAAGACTTTGCCGAAAAATAGTACCCACGATGGTTGAGAAGAAGTGGGGCAGGGTAGTGTTAACGGTTTCTGAAAACGCCGTACAACCCTATCCGGACGAGGCCGTTTACAATGCCTCCAAAGCAGCTCTGCTCAGTTACACAAAAGCTCTATCCCTACCTTACGGACCAAAAGGTGTATTGGTAAATGCGGTAATGCCGGCATTCATAGAGAGCCCTATGACCGATGGCATGATGGATTCATTGGCCGAAGAAAAAGGCATTTCACGGGAAGAGGCAGTAGACCAATTTTTGGAAAACGAACGTCCTTACTTGTCACTCAAACGCCGTGGTAGAGCGGACGAGGTGGCGGTAGTTGTTGCCTTACTCGCTTCGGACATAGCAACGTTCACTAATGGCTCCGCGTGGCGTGCCGACGGCGGTGCAGTAGCCGCAATCAATATATAGGCAGTTACCACAACTGAGTCCATAACCGAATTCACAGAGAGCAACCATGGCTAATAACACAGTAAAACACCTACCCGATCCCGAATATATCAATGATGCCTATCGCGGCGCGGGCAAACTCGCAGACAAGCGCGTTTTGATCTCTGGCGGCGATAGCGGCATTGGCAGAGCGGTAGCACTGCACATGGCCCGCGAGGGTGCCAAAGTAGCCATCATCTACCATTCGGCGGAAGACAAGGCTACAGAAACTAAAAAAGCAATCGAGGCCGAAGGTGCTCAGGCATTGGTGCTACAGGCCAACACCGGCAAGAGCGCGGACTGCGAGAGTGCTGTCGACCATGTTTTAACCGCTTGGGGCGGTATCGATATATTGGTTAACAACGCCGGTTTTCAAAAGCCATATGACTCGTTGGAAGACGTATCCGACGAAGATTGGCAAGCGCACTTCGATGTGAATATGGCCGGATTCTTTTATTTAAGCCGGGCGGCGCTACGCTCCATGGACCAAGGCTGCGTCATCATCAATACCACTTCCATCAATGCGTTTGTTGGCAACGATTCTTTATTGCCTTATTCGTCCACTAAAGGCGCCATTTCAACCTTCACCCGTTCCCTGGCTAAACAATATATGGCGCGTGGTATTAGAGTAAATGAAGTTGCACCGGGCCCGGTGGCCACCGATATACAGGAAGTTTTTGAGGACTTCGACGAAGATAAGTTGAAAAATATGGCTGCGCCCATTGGGCGTGTTGGTCAACCTCGGGAAGTGGCTCCGGCCTATGTATTTCTAGCCTGCCAAGACAGCTCGTTTATTACCGGCCAAACTATTCACGTCAATGGTGGAATGATCACCAGTGGGTAAGTTGACCAACCCCTTAATATATGAAATCTATCCTCGTTCTTTCTACGATTCCAGTGGCACTGGCGAGGGAGACTTAAACGGTATCGCAGAGAAGCTTAGCTACGTTAAGTCCCTTGGTGTTGATGCCATATGGATCGCACCGTTTTACCCCTCAAGCTGGCACGATGGCGGTTATGATGTGATAGATCATTGTAATGTCGACCCCCGTCTTGGCACCCTGGCCGACTTTGATCGCCTTGTCGGCCACGCGCAAGACCTCGGCCTGAGTGTGTTGGTTGACTTGGTATTTAAACACACCAGTGTTGAGCACCCGTGGTTTAAGTCTGCGGTGGAGGGAGACCAATCGGCAGCAGAAAGGTACGTATGGCGCGATGCCGCGGCCGACGGCACCCCTCCCACCAACTGGATTGGCTATTTTGGTAAGCCAGCATGGAGCTGGTGCCATCAGCGTCAGCAATATTATCTTCACCAATACCACGCGAGCCAACCAGCGCTCAACCATCGCAACCAAGATGTGCAAAACAGCATTCGAGAAATCATGGCCTTTTGGTGCGACCGGGGGGTTGCAGGTTTTCGATTTGACGCGGTAACGTCTTGGTTTCACGATGATCAATTCCGAGACAACCCGCCGGCTTCAGATCAAGAGCAACGTTTAATTGATGGCGTGCCCAAAAGTCCTTATACCCGGCAGCGTCACGAATACGATATGTTGGTGCGAGAGGGTGCCAACTATATGGAAAATATTCGTGCCTGGGCTGGGCGGGATCTGTACTTATTTGGTGAAAATAATTTTGGCATCGCTTCGTTAGATATCGCCCTAGATTACACAGGCGCCGAGAAATTGAATGGCTGCTACACAACAGATACGGTACGGTGCGGACATTCGAGCAAAGCATGGCAAAATATCTTCGATAAGCTCGACGGCCGTTGGCGAACGCCTTGGTGGTTTGAAAGCCACGATCGGGCTCGCAGCAGAACAAATCTAGGGAACGATTCAGAAGAATTTGTAAAGTTCTTAGCCGTGTTGACAGCGATTCTTCCAGGAGCTGCTCTTATCTATCAGGGCCAAGAGCTGGGTCTGCCTCAGCCGCCCTTAGACAAAAGCGAGATTCAAGATCCATTTGATTTGAGCTATTGGCCCGATGATCCAGGTAGAAGCGGCGCCAGAGTGCCTATCCCATGGACTGAGGCTAAAGATAATTTCGGCTTTAGTAGTTCGCCGCCATGGTTACCTATGCGCTGGCAGGCTGGTATGTCGATAGAGTCACAGGAAACTGATAAAGGTAGCCCGCTCAATTGTTATAGACATGCCATTTACCTAAGAAAAAAATACGACCTATCAAACCCGATCGTTTTCAATTATCAACAACATGGCCAGTTATTGACAGTCTTTTCTAAAACGAAGGCGGGCAGTTTTTCAGCCGTGTTTAATTTCGGCGACAGCGAAAAGGATTTCGAACTTAGTAACTCGTTGATAGTTACCGGTGTCTCGGGTGGCATGATAGCGCCATACGGTGCGGCTATCATGGAGCAGGTTTAGCGCTGCTACTGGCATTTTCCAAGACGAATTGCGCGATGCGGGCAAGGCTCTGGGCACCTGATTGAAGAGCATCTGGCCAGAGTTGATATAGATGAAACAAACCTGGCGCTACATGCAGCGTTAAGGGACGGCCTGCAAGTGCAGCCTGTCGTGCGAGTAGCAGAGAATCGTCTAGGAGTATCTCTGCAGACGCCACCTCCAATATCATTGGTGGTAAGGTCGATAAATCCCCTAATATCGGAGACTTGTCCGAATGGAACCTGTCCACCCCAGGTAATGCCATTTCAGCCAGGGCGGTATCGGTCTTGTCGTCGTTCATCAAATCACTGTCTCTATTGCGTGTAGTGCTCTGACCACTGCGGTCTGTATTTGGAGATATTAAAGCCAGGCTTTTTACTTTTCGTCTCAGTGCGGCGCATAATGCTAGGTGACCGCCGGAACTATCTCCACCGATAGCGGCAGGGTCGGAAGCATCAATAACCGCAAGCGCATCCTGTAGTGGGGCGGGCCACACACACTCTGGTGCCAACCGATAATAGGGCATTACAACGCAGAGCCCGTGGCTCGCTATCTCTCTAGCTAGAGTAAGGTGAGTGCGAGGAGAACCAAACACATAGCCGCCGCCATGGAACCAAATAAGCTCCGGCCCTTTGCCTATTTTCAAACATCGCACGCCGCCCCTGGTAACGCCTACGACGCCATGGGTATGCTGGGCACCTGTCAGTTTTTCGAACGTTTTTCGCATTTCTTCTGGCGTGCCCGATACGTCAGATTCTTCTATCTGACGGCGTAGTTCGATTTCGTTTAGTGGCCGTTTCAACACCGGTTGCCTCTATTAGATTAGGATATTTTCTCAATACATTGATGTGCCTTCCATCGCTGAGCTGTTTGCGGAATTCACTAGCTGTAGAGGAGCAAAATCTGTTCCGATATGAGATCTGAACCGATTTGAAAGAGTAGACTAGATGGCCTCAGGCATTGGGAAATACCGGCACGGCTGTATTTTTTAAAACTTAGTCAAACTAACTAAAAATTCCGTTTTAGTTAACGTCTTATTGTCTAAAATCCGGTTAAGGTTGATTATCTAGAAGGGATTGGAGTCAAGATTAGATTGTAATTCTAGTTGTACCAAAAGGGTGGTAGTAGGATTATATTCAATTAACTTGGCTTATTTATATATCGGAGCTGAAGACGCGACTAACGTACTCTAACACGTGGTTCAATAGTTTACCCCAGGGTTAATCGGGCTTATTAAATAAAGACAATTTACCAAATTCTATCTATTATTTATGCAGCAAATAAAAATCGGGTAAACTGCCCAGAGACTAATTTAATAGAGCTGTAATAGAATAGCCCTCGCCGAATTTCTCCGAAGTAAAACTCACTTGGCTGTGGCCACTGGCTGCCAGTAGCGCCGGTAAATACTCTAGCGCGGCTTCATCACCGTTAAAATTCAGTTGCAGCCGGCATGTAGTGCCGCGGCATTCTGCATCACCCAACTCTAAACCGTTCAAGTTAAAAACAGCTACTCTGTTTTCCATATCGGCCAGTGCGCTTGCCAGCTCTGAGGTTGCAGATTTGTCGTGTTCTTCCAATTCAAACAGTAGTTCTTGGTCTGCAAATGCTTGTCGCTGCTCCTGCGCGGAGGCTTCAAGCTGCTCGTTAATTTGCTCTTCGCTAAGCGTTGGTTCTTGCTTGGTTGAAGTGTTGGCGGATAGCAATTGCTCTATTTGTTGCGCAAGCTTTGTTATTGTAAGTTGCTGCTGGTTTAAGTGGCCTTGCATTGGCTGCAGTTGGCTTTCTACCAGCTTGTTAACCTCACTGAGTGAAACGCCCTGATTTATCTCTGGCTTATGATGATTAGTGTTAGCACGAATAGGCATAGGCTCTTGCGCTGCCACCCCACTCGGTACTCCGGTAAATAAATGAGCGCCCGCGAATGCCGTTGCTAATCCAGTTGCCAGCCCTAAAACTATGCCTGCTGTTAGCCATCCAGCTTTTGCAGAATTAATATTAATCTTTGGCATTGATAAAACCCTTGGGTTGATCAGCGCAGCAACACTCATGCGCTGCGCTGTGGTTTATTAGTTCTTCTGCTTGTATCTCACGCCAAACAAAACGTCATTTTGAAATAACACACAGTACATATCGGCATAGCCGGAATGGTATTGAGTGGATGGTTGCATTCTAACCGATTGATTGCCTGTATGGTTGGCTGCGTAGCCATACGTATATTGATTTATCGAGCCCCAATTGTTTTTAGAGACGATATAGCAAAAAGGTTGAGCACCAGTGCTGGTGGCTCTTTTCATTCTTGCATAGGAGTCTGTAATTGCATCGGTTGCAGATTCCTTTATAAGTGGGCATTTTACAACGGCCGTACCACCGCTGGCTTTTAGCCCTCCTTGCGAATAGACGGTGTTGCCTAAGTTTGTTTCACAATACGCTTCTGCGCTCATAGTCCAATCTTCAGCTTGGGCTGTGGAGGCCAATACAAATACTGGCAGTATGATTGCAAGCCGTGCAAGTTTACTTTGAATAAGTGGTTTCATAATTCCCTCATTAAAATTCTATACAAATTAGAAAACAAAATAGCTGTGGAGTTACATCGATAATGTGTAAAGCAATCGCTGGTAATCTCAGGTGTGCGGCCAAATTAATAAATAAAAAAGTAAAATGATTTTTATCTAAAGTGGCCAAAATTTTTTGTGAGATTTATGGGTTTTAAGCGGCACTGCATTTTGGCAGCTAACGGTAGGATCAAGCCAAATAAATGAGGGAACTATCATGAGAAGAGTAATTGTAGAATTGAAACCAAGCGCCAATATGCAAAAATCCATGGCGGCGGAAAGTTCATTTGAGGTGGACAATGACATTCAATTGCCGGGGATTAATATCGATAAAGCATACGGTGCGGTGCAAATCGATGCTGGCGCTTTGCACAACAAAGAAGCTGTGTTAGAAATGGGCGTTAGCAGCGCCATGACCAGTGTTAAGGGCGAAACTGTTATCGTACGCGGAACGCTGAATGCAACCACAGACGATGAAACTAAGGCCGCAAAAAAGGCCTTACTCAAACAGGCCGAAGTGATTCACGTATGGGACGACGGTTTAATCGAAGCCTTCAGCGGTTGTAACTGCCAATCCGGTGATGCCACTTATTCTTCACCTGCCAGTGCAGTGGCCACAGAGGATTTGCCATCCTTCACTGAAATCCTAGGGGATATCGCACCGTTAGAGGAGGGCGTTTCTTACCATGCTTCTTCCATGGCCGGCGGGGCATTTTCCGGATCGCCTTGCGAGCCAACCGACTGCGCCCCAACCGTGGCCAAGGGCACCATCGCCGATGTGGCCCGCTATTTAAATTGTCACCGGCTGTGGGATAAAGGCATTCGTGGCCAGGGCGTAGCCGTGGGCATTGTAGACACCGGTGTAGATAGCACCCGGGTGCCTAACGTAACCGACGGCTGGACACCAGTAGTCAGTTTACCTTGGGGTACCGATTCCGGCTCCCACGGCTCCATGTGCGCCACCGACGTAAAAGGCATGGCGCCGGATGCAGAAATCTATGACGTGGGCCTGCTCAAGGCTCAGGGCGGTATATCGGCGTTTTTATCCGATGCCATTGTGGCTTTCCAGTGGGCCATCGATAAATACAAAAATACAGGCAAGCCGCAAATCTTATCCAACAGCTGGGGTATGTACCAAAGAGCCTGGGCGCCAGACTACTGCACAGACCCCAACCACCCGTTCACGCGTAAAGTGGTAGAGGCCATTAACGCGGGTATGATTGTAACCTTCGCCGCCGGTAACTGCGGGCAGGTGTGCGCCAGTGGCCGGTGCGGATCCGATAGCGGCCCCGGTAAAAGTATTTGGGGTGCCAATGGCCACCCGGCGGTAATTACCGTGGGCGCTACCAATATCCGAGAAGAGTGGATCGGTTACTCCAGCCAAGGCCCCGCCGCGTTGGATGCCAAAAAACCAGACTTCGTCGCCCCCAGCCACTTTAAGGGCTTTACCAACTCCGATAACGGCACCTCCGCAGCCAACCCCGTGTGTGCGGGTGTATTAGCGCTATTGCGCGGCCACAACCCGGCGTTAAAACAAGCCGAGGCAAAAAAAGCGCTACAGCAAACTGCAAAAGACCTTTGCGGCAACGGCTGGGATCAACACAGTGGCTACGGCATGATCAACGCAGAGCGGGCGTTTAATAAGCTCAACTACTTCACAACAACCCTGATACACGCCTCCTGGACCCACGGTCACGCAGCAACGGTACAAAGGCCAGAGCTATTAGATCAAAGTTCTCTCTACGCGCCTTACAGCCTATTTAAGGGTAAGCCAAACACCACCAACGTATTCCACTTTGCCGTGCCCACGCCGGTAATCGTCAACAATAAACGATTGGCGTTAGACTCAATCATGTTGTTATTCTGGACAGACGTAGGTGTGGAAGTAACCGCCGTAGAAATATGGGACGCTAACGCGCGCCTAAAGCGCTACGACGGCCTGAGCCTAACCGGTAGCCACTGGTTTGAGCGCTTTGACGTGCTGAACAACCGGGTGCGTTACGGAATAGGCGTAAGCGTTACCGCGCGTTTCTCTGAAGAGGGTGACCGGCGTATTATTTTCGGCTCCTGCGGCGGCGACTTTACCGCCTAGCTCGAACACCCAATTAAAAAAGGGCGCTGCAAAGCGCCCCAATTTTGAGAGGTAACTATGGAAAACGTCATAGTAGAATTAATCGTAGCCGCGAACCTTACCGGTGCCGCATTAATGCAAGATGTAAAAACAGAATTACCGCTTTTAAATGTGGATGAAAATTACAAACCCATAGAAATGGTGCCCGGCGAACAAGATGCAGCAAAAGTACCGCAGAGTGCAAAAGTGATTGTTATACGCGGCGCTGTAAACGAAAGTGATATGGCCAAGCTAAAGCAGTTGGATAACGTGCTGCATGTTTGGACTGATGGGAAAGCTGAGGCTTTTTAGGGTGTGGTAGCTAAGCGGTACGCCGATTTGCGCGGTGGTATAAAAGTGCTTGGCTTAGTACTATGGGGTTCACTCAGCTAATGATTGCCGAGGAATAATTAGTGTTGTCTAGGATTGATGTTCGCATTTGTGGCCTGGTATGTCTATTTTTGTTGGCGACCAGTAGTATTGCCAAAGATCAGCGACAAAACGCTAACGCAAATAGCGTCTACAGATATTCAGTAGAGTCTGGAAAAGTCGTGTCACAAAGCAATCTTGCAACTTATAAGGCTGACCACAAAAATATTATCGATGTAATGAGCAAGTGGAAAATAGACTTTGTGTGCGACTACCAAGCAAGCATCCTAACAATAAAATCAGCAGAATCTTCTATAAACGAATTTGAAATACTACTCGACGAAAATTGCCCACAAAAAGTGGCCATATTAAATAAATTAACGAACGGCAATTTGGAGCCTACACTCGCTCCCGCTAAGTCACCGGCTGCATTCTATGTGGTGACCGAAGGAGAAAAAATCATTCTTCGTAGCTACCAAGGCTTGCCGAGATAACGAATAAAGGATGCCGCCACTTATAAGCAATCACTTTTATTGAGCGGTCCTATGCTTTTTCTTGAGTGCGTGCTCTATCGTTTTTGCGTCATGTTTAATGGAAACTTTATTAGCATCTAGCATTGCTTTAATTTCAGCCTTACTTGTGCCTATTTTCTTCAAGTCAATCTTCATTAGTTCTATCTCGGTACAAGTCAATCTCGCTGGGGTTTGTCAACGCGCCGGATGGCTCGTCCTCTAAGTTCTCCAGTGCCTTACGACGGATCTCTTTAGCCTCTGCGCGAAGTGATTCCAAACGTCGAGCGATTTCAGAACGCCCTTCGGGAGTGGTTGGATCTGGAGTTGAGTTCATATAATCTTCCTCTGTCCGATTCGTTTGCCGTGGTAGACCTCTCTAGGCCCAAACCCAGAGGATTGGTAATAGTCTTCAAGATTCGCATAGGGATCGATTAACCATACCTCGTCGGCTCCGACGATTTTACCATAAGCTGCAGCTGCGAATGCGATCACAGGCAAAGCTCGTATGCCAAGTGGATTAGGTTTGACAGGAGTTGATTCTACTAAGTTCATCCTTACCCTTGTACCGTGTTTGGAGAGCTGTCCTAAACAGATCCCACAAAGTATACCAGAACGCTTTACAGTAACTTCAAACCTTTTGGGTCGGTTTTGGTACATTGGATATTCTCTAGCCCAGCTCCAAGCTGACCGGGCAGTGCGTTGACTAGCTGAAATTTGATCTTTCCATTTGTCGGCAGTCAATGCGTCCATGAAGCTAACACCAGAAACCTGGATGCCATTAAATTCTTCCATAGTAGTTTCAAAAGCAATTTCTCGAAACGTCTTGTATCGCTCTTCCGCCTCTAGGTGATCTATACGCGCGCTGTGGTGTGCCATATTACCTCCCTGTACAACATAACTAATGTGGTGTTCAGCGTAGCAGTCAAGTGGATCGCTCGCCGTGACTGTAGTCGCAATTTCACTAGCGATGACCTTGAAGGCGCGGTACGCATTTGGAAAATGGTTTGTCTTTTATACTATTGGCAGAAATTGGAAATAGTGGTTGGCCAAGAAAGACTTCGTCTAGACTTAGCTTTGGTATAAATAGATAACAGGTTAATAACTTGTTAAGTAGCGGTGTTTGATCCAAGCTTGGGTCAAGGTGCTTCAGTAGGCGTGAGCTTTTCAAATCAAAATGACGCTTAATTAATTTAGCCAGTATTGTAGAAAATATTTGCATCCCTTTGCACTATGCTTGTTCGTAGTATCAATAATTAATACGGCTTGACTAAGTATACGATTGGCTTAGCTAAAATGGGGGGCGAAAGGGCGCTCACGAAGAATTAGGTTTTATTACTCAAAAGCTAAGAGTTGGTGTTAAACTGAAATGCGTCTTGATAAAAATTTAATCTAACTAAATTCTGCTGTTCGCAAACGAAAGGCACAGTTCTGCTGATAGTTAGAACTTTAATAAATTCAGTATTTTCAGGGAAAATGAGCAAAATATTATCGCACGAATCCTGGGCTGGAATTAATGGTATCGTGGCAATCGTTGCAGTGATAGTTACAGTGGTTATAGGTGTTATTACTATTAGCCAAGGCAAGGAGTCACATGATGGGAGCGGTACCGGAGATACACAGGGTACTGCTCTTAACGAACCTACGGTTGCCACGGCATCTGCACTTCACGGTGAGCAAGAGAATGATGAGCGCAGGCACGAAATTGCAGACCCAACGCTATATACAGTAGTTGTAAATCGATCTGGTTTCGAGAAGAAAGCGGGTCGTTCCGTAATGTTTGGCGAGTTATTTAATTTGTGTGGCTACAGTGGATTTTCAGTCGAAGAAATGACGAGTAAGCGTTTTGCTATGGTTTCTCTTCAGAGTCAAGACCAAACTATACCTGGTACACCTGCCAGAGGCCTTTCTATGGCAGTACCGACGGGGAAATTAATATCGATATTCGGCAACTGTCTTGTCGAGTTTACCGTAGAGCGTGGGGGGGCATCGACTCAGATCAGCATAAAGGAATTTCAATGAAAAAATTAATAATATTTTTAGTGTTTATAATGTGTGCATCTCAAGCGAACGGATGCGAAGAGTTTGTGAGTTACGAGCCATCAGAGTTAAAAGAATATCGTGATCTGCTTAGTAAAGTAGGTGCAGACCCTATTGACCGTTTGTTTGCGTTTGAAAAGCTAGTATGTTCGGACAAGCCAATAATGAGAACCTACGCAGTCAAAGTTGGCCTAGAAACCACTGATAATGAGCTGGTAAGAAACCAAATTATGCTTAGTGCCATGATGCAAAAAAAGCGTATCGATATAGAGCTGTTCCCCAACAAAACAGCCACTGATTTAGATAAAAAATTTATCCAAACCCATGATGGAATATATTCCGTTGTTGTTACTTATTACTCAGAGAAGGAGGGCTGTTTAGGGCTACATGGTAGTAGAGAATGTAAAGCAAATTACAGCTTGATAATAAAGGGTGATAAGGCTGAATTTAAATACGGAAACCATATTGGCTGGTTTGATTTAACGTCATCAGGGGAGTTAGTAGGCGTATTAAAGGCTGGCATGGATGCTCGTTATAGTAGTATTCCAGCTAAGATTAGTCTCTATTAGGTTTCTTATATTCATATTATCAGATACATAGGGAGTGGCGATTTAGGGTGCGTCTTACTTACCTGGCATCCTGGTGACCATTTCCGCGCTGGAAGCGCAAAAAGTCCAAAGTTTAGTAGTTGGCGCAAATCGAGGAGGGGAGCGATTGTATGATGGCGGTGAAGAGAGTCTGAGACTGGGAATTAGACTCTACGGTAAAGCTTGCTAGAAGCTACCACCCCCTTTACCCAGCTTTGGCGGAAGTGATTGGCAAAGCTAGCAAGTTTACTAACGGAGCCAACACCGTTGGCGTAGCGCAGCCCAAATTGCTCTATATGATCTAGCCAATGATCCGCATTCACGCCCAGGCTTGCCAAGAGGCGGCAGCTTTTCTCCGAGATGGCACCACGTTTGTCAGCCCTCAGTTGTTGGCCAGTAGAATCCACGAGCTCGAAATAATCAACTAAGGTGAAGGGTAGGGCAGTATTAATATCGGTATGAGAGCTACCGTCAAATTTCATTAACTCGGCTTTTGGCAACTTATCAGTACCAATCTGGTGTTCTAGTTCGTTATTGGCAGAATAGCGCTTCGATGCAGTAGCCGCGCTTTTGGCGGTAACATTACTACTTATGTCTTCGGTTATCTTGACGCAATCACGGGTGGGCTCTGTAGCTTTCTGTTGGCTACTGTATTCATGAATGCGCTGCTGTATGGATGTGAAGTCACTGGTTTCCAAGCTATCCGCCATGGCTGCACGCACGGCGTTAAGATCTACGTAGGCCATGCAGCTCAGTAAAGCGGCTTCATCTAGGAGGGCCTGGCTTTTATAGCGGCCTTCCCACTAAATTTGTAGGGAACAGATTTGAACAGCTCCGCTGGCCCGCAGGGCGATTGCCAGGACGGCAATCGTACTAGCGACCTTTGCAGTTTTCTTCTTTATTGGCCATACGAGCGACGGTTTCATTCACGCCGCAAAAACAAAAATGGAGGGAACATTTTTGAACGCCAATAGTGGCGGCCCGTAGGGCGATTGGCAGGACAGACAATCGTAAACCACTCAAGGCTATACGGTTGTAGACGACACCCCTCTATACCCTATTTATTACATATGGATGTAGTATCTACTGCTTATGCGACCGTCGAATTTATTTGGTGGGAGGTGTTGCTATAAAAATATACCAGCTAAATTTCTGGTTAAAGACTCCTGCCAAATGAAATACACGTAAGTTCGCTATATCTAACTGTGAATTACTTTAGAATGAAATGGAATAGAATCGCGATAAATTTAATGTTGCGAAGGTACTATAGAAGACGCCTTAATAATTTAATCAGGGAGATCAAAATGTTTAAAATGAACAATAAATGAATTGTCAACAACTACTGCGCCACTATGCACCATTATCCAAGCTTGGTGCGTTTATAAAATAAAAACAATAAGAAAATTAGGTTGTTGTGAATAAAATTTATCTGCTGAGATTAAATAAATAATCATCACACATGAATATCGGGAGCTAAACAATGAATATTAATACCGAATATTTGGTGATCAATTGTAATGTTTGTGCTGCCAATCCATTTATTAATTACAAAGGTGATGAAATGAAAAAGTTAGTATTTCTAAGTGTATTAGGTTCTGCGGTATTTATGCTTTCGACAGCGGCACTGGCAGCAGATTGGAAAACCTACCCTGGTTCCATGGGTGTAAAATTCAAAGGCCCAAGCCCATACATCAATCATTCGGGAATCTATAACCCTTCGTCAACGTCGGTGATGTACGTTGATCTTCCCATTATTAACGATGATAGCAATGACATTGCATCATCGAATGTTCGCGTTATAGACCGGCACTATTCGCAGGATATTCGTTGCAGTGTGAATCAGAGATACATGTCTACCTCTTCCGGCTCGGTTTATGGGTATATGGGCGGTAATAAATTAAGCTCCGGGTCATCTGCTTTCTTGCAAAAATTGAATACAGGTGCGCTTGGTGGTAGTGGGTCAGCTGTGCATAGTTATTTCAGCTGTAAAATTCCACCTACGTATAGCGGCAACCGCTCGGGTATCTTTTCCTATTACGTCAACGAGGGCTAAATAGATAAAAGCACCTTGCAAATAAAGCGTGGTACGCCCAGCGACGGCTGCCACGCGTAACATTTATTGGAGATAACCATGGATAAGAAAAAGTTTGTCCGACTAACTGGCTTGGGTACAATTGCAGCGACGGCGATGTTTGGGTTTTGGGCGTATCAAAGTGAGGAGCGTATTGCTCACGAGCCAAGTAAGCAAGTGGAAAAAGTTGCTAAGGACGTACTGTCTGGAAACTATAAAAATGATTTCAAATCTAATCAAGTCGATCAAAAGATTGAAATACTACAGGCTGAGATTTTACATCTTCGCGAAGAGATGGCGTTAGCTAGAAAAGAAAACAAGGTAGTGATTGAGGAAATCAGGGGCGAAGATGGTCTGTCACAAATTGAAGCTGAACAGCTAGAAGCTGGTCACCAGGCGGATGAAGAATCAGATTTTGCTATAGAAGAAAAAATGCATCACCGGCAATCTTTATACCAAGCTCAACTTTTGTCAGAAGCGGTAGACGTCGAGTGGTCTGATGAAACACTGGCTCAAATCGAAGAATCGCTATTAACCGAGTCGCTGGAAGGGCTCGATTTCATGGAAGGGGAGTGTGGCACAACGCTGTGCCAGATAAAAATGAGAGCTAATGAAAATCTACCTGTAGAAGAAAGCTTGCAACGTTTATCGGTTGACCGACCATGGGATGGACCTACTTTTATGGCAGTGGATAGTACGGGGAATGTTGATCTCTTTTTTGCAAGAGATGGGCACGACCTTCCTGAAGGCGAATTAATGTAATTGAGCGCTGTGGCTTTGCTGGGTGCTAGGCAATTTGCCTGTAAATTGAAAGATAGCGTAGGGTAATTTGTTATCTAGTATGGATGGTGTGCCTGATAGAATTTAGAAGAAGCGCTTACACCCTTAACCCAACGCTGCTGAAAGTGGCCAGCAAAGCTAGCTAATTTGGTAACGGAACCAACGCCGGTGGCGTATCGCAGCCCGAACTGTTCGATGTACTCTAGCCAATGGTCTGGGTTTAGGCCGAGGGATTCCAATAAGCGAGCGCTATTTTTAGAAATCGCGCCGCGTTTATCTGCTCTTAGCTCGCGTCCGGTAGAATCTACTAAATCAAAATAATCTACCAAGGTGAAGGGAAGGGCCGTATTGATATCGGTATGGGAGCTGCCGTCGAATTTCATTAACTCAGCTTTTGGTAGCTTATCAGTACCTATGTCTGCTTCTAGTTCGGCTTTTTGTTTATAGCGTTTGGTAGCCGTAGCGGTTTGCTTCGCAGAAGTAGCGGTATCTTTGGCATCGTTGGGGTTTGCGCTTTTTATATTGGAAGATATCGCTTTTTGTCTACTACCGTATTCATGAATGCGTTGTTGAATGGAGGTGAAATCGCTGGTTTCTAAGCTGCCTGCCATAGCGGCGCGCACGGGGTTTAAATCAACATAAGCCATGCAACTGAGTAATGCGGCTTCGTCCAAAAGTGCCTGGCTTTTATAGCGGCCTTCCCAGAACCTGCCTTTGCAGTTCTCTTCAGCGTTAGCCATACGAGCGATGGTTTCGTTCACTCCACGCATAAACCACTCAAGGCTGTACAGCCGAAGCCGCCACTCGTTTATAATTCCCTGGATTACCTTTAGCTGAGGTTTACTAAGCGCCTCTTTATCTTGTAGCCACTTATCAACTACGTAATCGCCCTTATATAGCTGCATCCAACGTTCGACAACCTCTTCATCACTCCAAGCCTCAGCCCGCTTCTTATCTACGTGCAGCACTACGTGATAATGGTTGCTCATTACTGCATAGGCACAGATGTCGATTGCATAAACATAGGATAAGAATTTGAGACGACTGACAATCCACTGTTTGCGGTGATCGTAGCTCTCGCCCGTTAGATGATCATCACCGCATAGGAACGCGCGACGAACGCACCTAACGTAGCAGTGGTAAAAGGGCGTTGAATCGAGGTCAACTTGTTCGGAACGGGCTTTTGTCATAGTTCTGGATATTAAACTGCTTGGGAAGTGATGTCAATTTTATGGATGTCCTTTATATTTTTCATAGAGAGCTTCTGCTTGTTTCGCCAGCGTTTGAACAGCACCGCAAAGCGCGAGTAGCTGTAGTGGTTGTCGGGATTTTGTTGAGCGTATTCCTCCCACAGCAACTATCGGGGTGAGTATCTCTATGACAGAGAAATTTTGCGTAGCGTGAACACTGAATTTTGCCTGGCGGCAAAAGTGTTCACGTTTAGACAAAATTCGGTGTTCACAGTTGAGAAAATTGGGTGTTCACGCTTGGGGAAAATAGGTGTTCACGGTAGGCAAAAATACGCAGCAGTGATAAAAGGGTGTTGAATCGAGGTCAACTTGTTCGGAACGAGCTTTTGTCATGGTTGTGGATAATAAATTGGAATTTTACTGATGTCAATATTATGGATGTCCTTTTTATTTTTTTTATTTCGTTATGGATTTATAGGAAATATTTTTGAGTGTCTTTCGGCTACTGAATTATCGAACGATTTTTAGTATAGCGCGGTAGTTATAATACATGCTTTTTGGGTTGCTAATTTATCTATCTTCACTAAGTCTTCGAAAATATGTAAATTGCTAATGTATTTTAACAGATAAAAATACATCAGAGTGTTAGTTTGCCAGGATTAGGTAGTGACAACATTATTAATGTCCTATAAATCAAATTTGATCGATGCGTAAGTATTCAATGTTTGTGATTTTATTTCGTACTATCTGTTCTCAAATCAAATACATAGTTAATGGTTCCAGGAGGCTCATGTTCCTTGCCATCTTTCTTATTAAATGTGAAGACCTTGCCGCCAGCTATAGCTGCACATGCTAGGCGCTCCTGCTCTTTGATGTTGCCGATGAGCGAGGTATTCATGGTCTCTTGCGCAGTCCGGTATTGTTTCAAAAAATGGGACATGGCAGTCGGCTTGCTATCAACGCAATAGGAGCGTTTTGTTACGTCGACAGGCAGGCCCGCCAAGTCTCGCATGGATCTACCGGCGAACCATAGTCGTTCGCACCATTGGTGTGTGGGTCTCCAGTCAGTTCTTTTCTTGTAGTTTACGGCAGATTCCTTGCCTGCTATAGCAGCTGCAGCTTGGGGAGACCCATCCGCTGCACATTGCAATTCCTTCCAAGGTGTCCGTAGTTCTGATGTAAGAAGTAATTGCGAGCTCTTATCGTCCCAGCTGAAGATCGCTTTCCGATAGTGGACTGGCGCATCAATAAGTGAGCCAACGTTAATCTCTCGGATATCACCGTTGGACATGTCTCGGTCGTAGCCGATTTTAGTGTAGCCCTGGTGGGTATGAGCGCTGAAGTAGACGGGAGCTAGGAAAGGAAATTCGTCTTGTAGATTAAGCATCCAGCGCACTGAGTCAGGATGGAGGTCACTTAGTGGATAGTGGCCGGTCAGTATAACGGCCTTAACGCTGTGTTCGAGCTCCGCTTGCCATTCCTTAAGTTGATTTTCGACTAGTGTCCTTTGGTGTTTGCTGATAGTACCAATTTTAGAACTCGACTTATTAGATAATAATTTGAAGCTTGGCTGTTTAGGCCAATCTGTGGTGTCGAGCAGAATTAATCCAAGCTCTGGATCGTTGGAAACAGCGCATGGTTTTACTTTATGTTTTGAATTGGTGCATTCTTTGCTGGGTTTTAATGGAACTCGAACGGATTGCAGTAGTGAACCCCTGTTCCATTTCATTAACGAATTACCGGATGTCATTGTTGCTTTGTACTCATAAGGAGTATTTATTTTTTTGTCTTCTTTCCTCAGCGGGGGCGGCTTACCGTGCTCTGGCACTTTATAGTATCGATGATAATCCGAGGCGTCACAGAAAGCTTTTATTTCATTTTCGAGGTTGTCACTGCTTTTCAGCCGTAGGTAGTCACAATTGAACTGGTGTGGCCATTCTCTAGCGTCTAGTTTATCTCTACCGAGCGGTGCCTTAGGGTCAGATTTAGGTAGGTTGCCGTCTAGTGGGCCACAGACGGCGTTAAAGTGGCTCTCGAGAGAAGTATCGATTTTCTTGTTGACGAAAATTTTGCGCATGTATAACCAAACTCGGCCAAGCCAGCCGCCATATGTCATGTTTCCTTGGAAAATACCATCGTGATTGCCTCTTACAACATATACGTTTGGGGCGGCAAGAAAAGATAAATGCCGGAGACGACTAAATTCGGAATTGCATGAATAGTCCAAAACATCGCCTAGGTGAATTACGGGTGGAGTTCCGTCCTGGTTTGTGATTGTTCGCATTACAGATTCGGCGACATACTTTGTGTACAGGTCCTGTTCTACAGAGCGAATTGCCACCTTACTGCTAGTTTGTGCTAAGCCTGCAGAGTAATACGTGGGATCGCCAAACAGCTCGCGCTCCTGATTGTCAGCTATGAAATAGACAGTGGCTGAAGGGAAGTTATTCACGGTGTTAAGCTTAGAGGGCGGATAATCCGGTAGGACTTGAATCGAGCAGCATCCGACAGAAATCAATGACAGCAGTACGGCTCGCGACCAATTTTTAAAATTTCTCACCTAATTTGTCTCCGTCAGATTTCGTCGCTTATACACTGGTGGTTAGAGTTAGGGTCATCAAAAGTGCTAATACACATTTTGCGTGTAATCTAGGTTGCTAAATTAAAAGAGAAAGATACAAAAATAGGTGTCGCGATATTTTTAATATCAATTCCTAAAAAAGAGAGCTAGATCTGCTTATTTGCTAGTGGTGAGTTTAGAATTCTTTAAGTAGTAGTAATAGAGATGTCCTTCATATCGGGTAGGTGATTTATTAGGGTGATGCTAAAAAAAGCAAATCGGAACTTATCGATAGTCGAGACTAGCTTAAAAGTTATGTTTTCCAGAGTTTAATTTACATTGACCCACTTTAGAGTAGCCTTGACAGATACCGCCATCGTTAAACATATATGTTTTAATATAATCTGGTGAAAGATTATGTTGCGCAGCTTTATCATCGTCTGCTATGAGACATGCTAAGTGGCAAGTTATGAGTTCCATAGAGTGACCCTTTTTCCAGTGCTTTTTATTTATTTGAATTCCTAAGTCGTGGCGGTTGTATCTAGCCCTTGTGAATAAAGTTGAAATGCTTCTAACGCTAGCAAGAGCTTCTCCGCCATTGTATATCCTATGGATCACGGGATAGGCATTTTTGACTTTGCCCTCGAGAGCTAAGCTGGACCAGTTTGTCACTGGTGAGGTATCGAAAGTTATAACCTCTTTAATATTTTTCGATAAATACCCTGCCTGTTGAGCTAGTCCCCCTCCAAGCGAGTGTCCTGTAGTGTAGATATCGATATCAGGGTTAGTTTGTACTAAAGCTGATATTAAAACGGGTATATGTCTCGCCGCTATTTTATACTGTTTTGGTTGGAACCCCATTGCACTAGCGAAATTCGATGTCCAGTCATACCATATTTGATTCCAGCTGTTTTCTGTTCCTCGGAACGCTATAACTGCAGTTTGTATTTTTGTCTCAGTACCATAAACGTATGTTTCGTAGTATAAGCCCTGTTTGTTGTAGCATGGCCTCGATTTTATGTTCGGGTTACCTTTCCATCTATACCACTTTTCCTTGCTGGTTCGTGTATGAGGCATCCCGTAATTGGTCGGCTCAGAATCACTTTTTCGGTAATCACAAGCTCCTTTTAAGCTCTTTTTCGTTGATTTCACGGATTTGATATAGCCGTTATCGTAGAATTCTTTCTCTTCGCCCTTTAGATCGTCCCTATAAGCTGTATTGGCAAATAAAGCCATTATGCCAAACTTGTCTGCCATATCTTTTAAATACATGTCATGCTGATAGTCTGGGTCTTCTTTATCGTTTCTGTTGTTTTCATATTGGTGGTCAGCCCATATTGTTTTGACTACCCCACAAGAGTTTAATGTTAGTGTGCCTGTGATTAGTATCAGTATTTGCAACTTCATTTTGGTTAAATTAACTTTTTTTAAAGATGTATTATTAAATTGTACTAAAATCAATTCCCAAGAAATGAAAAGTTACTCCCTATTTTTATTGTCAATAATCCATTTCCACCATTGAAAGATTTCGCCCTCTCAAGGCCGACAAAAAATTTATCTCCGTAGAATGGGAAAACAGCAGAAAATACTGTTGAGCTTCTGTTGTCGATATATTGTGCAAACTCACCTTCATCGCTACCCATTACGTAGTGTTTTTTGATATACCAGGATAAGGTTGGGCCGCCTTCTGTTTTATATATAAATCCTAGAGCGGGCGTTACCACCTCCGTATCAACCTCTACCAACTCAACTCCAGAGCTTTGATTGTTTGTTAGGTCACTGTCGTCAGCGGGGATAGCTATGCTTGCGTCTGTTAGTACTGAATATTTGGCTGCAAATCCAAAGTAAAGAGTACCCCAAGGAACTTGTTCGTCTTTGGCGTCTTTATTTGTAAAACTAAATTTATGCAACCTATAGTTTGCATCGTAGAATAAATCTATATCCCCGCCGATTAGCGTAAGCTGTTGCGCTGCTTTATCTAAATCAGACTGTATTGATGTGCCAGCGAAATCAAGCCCAATTTGCGACCTGTATCTCTCGATAAATGAGCCCTCTATTGCTTGATCTGTTCCGCAGTATCCTGAATCGTAAATGACTTTTACAGAGGCCTGCGTATCGCCGTCATCGGATAGCCCCAAGCTAGGTACCGTTCTGGTTTTATCAGCAAAGCCCGCACAGTTGTCAGTTTCTTTTGAGTCACTAGCAGCACCAGCACCAGCAGCACCAGCGGAATCGGCGGGATCTGCTGTTTCCGTGCTGGTATTACTTTTTGACGTTGCAAATATTTCTAATCCGTTTTGTGCGACGCATATGCTTGATACTAAAGTCGTTATTGATAAATTTAGGCTGATAACTAAATGTTTAATTTTCATCTGGTGTATGTGCTCCTTGTAAGATTTACTTTACATACGTTCGTTAAGCTTTTTTCTGAATTTACAAATACTGTAAGTTAATCAACCTTTAGATGGCGGTTTTGTTGAGGCATATTTTAGATTCTGAATGACACTGAATATTTTATATTGATTGAGAACTTTCTTAATCAACAAAAATCCCGAGACCCAACCAAAACCCCAGCCAAACTCTCACTAGCATCCACCATATCCCCAGCAATCACATGAATAACATCGCCATCGGTCTCCACCGTCCCCTTAATCACCAATAACTTACTGGTCAACAAGGCAGACCTGTACCGTTCTTGTGTGGTTTTCCAAACCACCACATTCATATTGCCGGTTTCGTCTTCTAACGTTAAAAATAAAACACCTTTGGCCGTACCGGGCCGTTGGCGGCCGGTGACTAGGCCGGCGACTCGTACAAAGCCGCCGTGGTGTATGGTGTTTAGTTCCGCGGCTTTTTTGCAGCGGTTAAATGGGTATTGATTTCGTAATAGCGCCAATGGGTGGCGCCGTAGACTCAAGCCAGTGTGCTCGTAGTCTTGGTATACGTCGTCTACTTCTTGGGGTGCTTCTATAAAATTATGGCTTGGCGCATAATTTTGTTTAGCTTGCTGGGGGTCTTTTGATTTTGTAATTATTCCCTGACTAGGGAGGCTTACACCTTGTAAACCTTTTTTACTTGGTGAGGCTACTTTCTGTGCGTCTGTCTGTGTGCATCTGGCCGCCTCTTTCAACTCGGTTTGTGAGCTGTGCACTTGTTTTTTTGGTTCAAGTGCTTTGTTGCTTATAAAATTTACAGAGATTTTATTTTCTTCACCAGTGTTAACAAAAAGTTTTTTATTAACTTCTTTGCTTTTGTCGCCTCTGGTTATTTCCCTTTCTTCTTGCATGGCATAAGGCGCCGTTGCGTCTACGTTATCCAGTAGTGGGCGGTTGGGTTCTATGCCAGAGGCAACCCAATGCGCTTGGTGGCGGTGGCCGCTTAGGCTTTTTAGCGCGTCTGCGCTGGCCAATAAATTTAAATCCGCTTTGGTTAAGCCGGCGGCGTGGGCCAACTCTTTGAGCGTTTGGCTTTTCTTGCGGGCGTTAATAATATTGTGGGCAGTATTTTCATCCAGCCCTTTTATGCAGCGCAGGCCTAGGCGGATTATTCCTAAACTGCCGGCTTTATATAAGTCGGCCTCAGATAAATTATTTGCGTTTAAATTTAACTGGTCGGTTTGTTGGCGTTGATTATTTTGTTTGTGTTGTAAGTCTGGATTAATTTGACTGGGCGGTTGTTCCAGTGTGTGGTCCCATTGGCTCACGGTTACATCCACCGGTAAAACAATGACGCCGTGGCGTTGTGCGTCTTGCACCAGTTGCGATGGCGAATAAAACCCCATGGGTTGGCTGTTGAGTAGTGCGGTGTAAAACGCCGCCGGGTGGTGGCATTTAAGCCAGGAGCTTAGGTAACACAAAATGGCAAAGCTGGCGGAGTGGGATTCTGGAAAGCCGTAACCACCAAAGCCTTTTAATTGCTCAAACATGCGCTCGGCAAATTGCAGCTCGTAACCCCGTGCCAGCATGCCGTTGATGAGCTTGTCTTTAAAATTTAATAAATTGCCGTTGCGCCCCCAGGCGGCCATGGCCCGGCGCAGTTGGTCGGCCTCGCCGCCACCAAAGCCCGCCGCCACCATTGCAATGCGAATGGCTTGCTCTTGGAATATTGGCACGCCCAGGGTTGGCTCTAATACATGGCGTATGGCTTCGCTGGGGTAGCTTACTGGCTCTTCTTTATTTCGCCGACGTAAATAGGGGTGCACCATATCGCCTTGAATGGGGCCGGGGCGCACGATGGCAATTTCTATTACTAGGTCGTAAAAACATTTGGGCCTTAGTCTTGGCAACATGGCCATTTGCGCGCGGGATTCCACTTGGAACACGCCCACGCTGTCGGCCCGGCTGAGCATGGCGTAGGTGGCTGGGTCTTCCTTGGGGATATCTTGCAGGGTTTTAATGGCCGGGTTGTAGCTGTGCACCAACTCTAAACCTCGGCGTAGGGCAGAGAGCATACCCAATGCCAGCACATCCACTTTTAATAAGCCCAGGGCTTCTATGTCGGTTTTATCCCATTGGATAACGGTACGGCCGGCCATGGCGGCGTTTTCTATGGGTACCAGTTCAGATATTTTGCCCTGGCTGATCACAAAGCCGCCCACGTGCTGAGATAAATGCCGGGGGAAGCCGATAATGGTTTGGATTAACTGGTAAAAGTGTTGCAGCAGTTGGTCGCTGATATCAAAACCGTTTTCGGCAAAGCGGGTTTTGAGTTCGTGGGTGCGTTCCCACCAGGCGATGTCTTTGCTGATGTGATCTAACAGGGCTAAATCAAACCCCAGGGCTTTGCCTACCTCGCGCATGGCGCTGCGGGCGCGGTAGGTAATTACCGTGGCGGTAAGGGCGGCACGTTCGCGGCCGTATTTTTCATAGATGTATTGGATAACTTCTTCGCGCCGCTGGTGTTCGAAGTCTACGTCGATATCTGGTGGTTCGTCGCGCTCTTTGGAAATAAAACGCTCAAATAATACGTTGATTAAATCCGGCGAGACTTCGGTAACCCCCAAGCAATAACACACCACGGAGTTGGCAGCGGAGCCACGGCCCTGGCATAAAATATTGCGGCCCTTGGCAAAGGCCACTATGTCGTACACGGTTAAAAAATAGTATTCGTAGTTTAGCTCCTCTATTAACGTCATTTCGTGTTCGATAATGGCCCGCACTTTTTTACTTACGCCCTGGGGCCAACGCACGCGGGCGCCGGCCTCGGTTAATTGCCGCAGGTATTGAATGGGCGTAACGCCAGGGGGCACCAGCTCTTGCGGGTATTCGTAGCGCAGTTCATCCAAGCTGAAATGAAATTGCGCGGCAAAGTCGGCGGCGTTGTGGATGAGTTCTTCTGGGTAGCGTTGGTAGAAGGTATCCAGCGGTTTGATATAGCTTTCGGCGTTGGGCTCGGCTTGGTTGCCCAGTTGCTGCACGCTGCAACCTAAGCGAATGGCGGATAGAGTATCTTGCAGGCTTTTGCGCTCAGCCTCGTGCATAACAATGCGGTCGCTGGCAATCAGCGGAATATTGGCGTACTCGGCCAGTTGTTGTAGCTCGGCAAAGGCGTGTTGCTCGCCGGGTAAAAAGCTGTGGCTTACGCCCAGCCATAGGCGTTGCTTAAAAATACCGCTGAGCTTTTTGGCCAGCCATTGGTTGCTGCTGTGCCGGGGTGTGGCTTGCCAAATTACCAAGCATTTTTTTAACCGGAATTGTAAATCGTTAAATTCCAGTTGGTATTCGCCCTTGGGGCTGCGGCGGCGGGCCAGGGTAATTAACCCGCACAGTTCGGCGTAGGCGGCGCGATTGGGGGCGTACACCAATAACTGGCAGTGCTCGCCCATTTGAAAATAACTGCCAATGATTAATTGGATTTTATCGATTTTGGCCTGTACGTGGGCTTTTACAACGCCAGCTACCGAGCACTCATCGGTAATGGCCAGGCTGTGGTAGCCTTCAGCGGCGGCCGCGCTTACCAGCTCCTCTGGGTGCGAGGCGCCGGTTAAAAACGAAAAATTGCTGCGGCAAAACAGTAGCGTGCTCATGGTTTGGCCACACCATTACCCAAATACGCCTTGTAAAAACCACTGCTTTTGTTTTGCGTCGTGGTATACCCATACCCGGCGGTAGTCGTCTTGCTCGGCAATAAAGTAATCCCGGCATTGGTTATCGCCGGGTAGCCACCATTGGCCTTGTAGGCGCTCTGGCCCCAGTAATAATGTTAATGGGCCGCGCCAAAATAATTGGTGGCCGCGTTCTTTTAATGCTACCGGTGGGTTAATAAGCCAGCTGGGGCGCGGTGCCAGTGGGTTATCGTCGGCTTGGTATTGCGCCTGTGGTTCGGCCACTGCGGTTTTGTTTTTACCGTTTTTAATTTCACTGGTTTGCCAGTGGTTAAGTTGCTCTGGCCAGTGTTCCGGCAGAGGGTTGAGTTCTAGGGTGCTGCTGTTGCCCAGGCGGTTGTGCAGCCGGGTAAGCAATAATTGCCAGCGCCGCAGCACCTCTTGTTGGTTAAGGGCAAGCTCTGGGTCGGCGGCGAAGAGATCGCCGGTTTCTTGGTTAAAGTGCGAGTGCTGGGTGGCGACAAGCTCTACCGAATCGACTTCAAAATTAATGCTGAGGTGATCGAAATGAATGCTGGTTAATTGTTGCAGCAGTTGCCAATCGCTGTGCACCGGTTGGCACACCACGGGCACGGTTTTTTTTTCGCCGGTGGCCGAGAGCAATTGCCACTCTATGGCCTCGCACTGTTGTTGCTCCCGGCGTAAAAATTGGATGAGCTGTTGCAGCAAGCTGGTAACCACCGGTTGCAGTTGTGCCAGGTTGGTTACCGGGTGGTTTAATTGCACCCGCGAGCAAAACTCGCAGGCCTCGGCTTTACGCACCAGAGCGTTGTTGTGTTTGCCGGTTAGGGCGTGCAGGTAATGAATAAACGCCTCGCCAAAGCGGCGGCCCAATTCCACCATGGGCATGGCCAATACTTGCTGCAGTTGTGCCAGCCCCATTTTGCTTAATTGCGCAAAGGCCTCGGTAAAGCAATCTGTTTTATTTAAGTGGATATGGCCCAGGTGTTGTAAATAATCGTGCTCGCTGTAGTGGTCGCCGGGTAGATAGCGGCTGTGAGAAATCAACCAGGCACCCTCGGCGGTGGGGCCAATGCCAATTTGCACAAAGCACTGCCAGGGTTGCAGTTGTTGCTGCAGTAACTGGCACAGGCGGGCCAAGCCTTTAAACAGTTTTAAGCTGCCAGAGATCTCCAGCAGTAAGCCGGCATCGAGGGTGTGTGTGCCGGCTTTACTGTTGCCAGCCTGGCTTGGCCCCGGGGTAGCGCTGGATAGCGGTGGTGGGTTATGAATACTCACGTGGGGCGTAAAGTCGTAGCACACGGCGGCCAATTGTTGCAGTGCCACCCACTCGCGGCTGAGGTCGCGCTCAAAGCAGTGGTAGGGCGGGTTTGTTAACGTGGTTGCTGGGTGCTCAATCGAAGCCGGCTCGGATGGCTCGGTATTGAACTCGATTTGATGCTCGCTGTGCCGGCTAGCCTGTTCTTCCAATTGGGCTTGCAGTAGAGCCTCGGCGGTTACCAGGCTCATAGTTTTGCGCACGCCTAGGGCCTCGGCGGTATCGTTGCTGTGCAATACTTTTTTGCTGCCGCGCAGGTTGTGGTACACCAGCAGCGGTGGCTTACCGGCGGTGTTTTTTTTTACCGGGGTTGTGTTATCCCCTGGGGTTTCGTCGCTGCTCTCGCTCGTGGTTTCACCTGTGGCCTCATTATCGCCATTGCAATTGCAATTGCCATTGGCCTGGGCCAGCTCGGCGGTGAAGACATCCAGCGGCAGCTGTGGCAGCCGCAACGCTAGCCACAGCATTATTGGCCACCTTTATTGCCCGGGGCCGGTTTTATGGGCGGGCGGGCTTGGCCAAAGCGGTTAAAGGTGAGCACTTTGGCCAGCCCTTGGCTGGGCTCTATGTGGCCATTGATGCCGGAGTTAAAGCCGGTATTGAAACCGGTATTGAAACCGGTATTGAAACCTAGGTCTTTATGGTTGGGTGCCCACAGGCTGGGTGTTGGCAGGGTACACACCTGGGGTTGGTATTGGCCCCGTTGCTTTAGCAATTGCACTTGCAAGCCCTGCTGGGTGAGCTGGCCACGCACGCGCAGGGGCGCGGGGGATTGCACCCGGCCGGGCCGGTCTTTGCGCAGGCACAGGCATAGGCCGTGGCTGTTGCTGGCGGCCAGTTGCAGCTTGCGCAGCTCGGCGTAGCGCCAGTTAAAGTTGCCCTCCCAGGCCATTACTGCCAGGCAGCATTTGGCGTTGAGGGCATCCACCAGGGCGGCCAGCACGGCTTGCCGCTCTTGGCTTTGCACTACCCGCAGGGCGCGGTAGTTGATGCCTAGCTGGGCCAGGCCTGGGCCATAGGGCAGGGCCGGTGGGTTAAGCAATACCACTAGCCCTGCCTGTTGGCTAAGCCGGCCAATGGCGGGGCTAAACAGCTGCCATTCACCGTGGCCGTTATTGGCCTGGGAAACATCAATCAGCTCACCCACCGGCCAACCGCCGCCCTGCAGACGTTGGTTGAGTGGCTGAAAGCCGCTGTCTATCACCTCGCCCTGGCCGGTGGCATGGCCCCGCCACACATCTTTACGGCGCAGCAGTTGCTCCAGCACGGGGTTAAGTGCGCTGTTGCTGGCCGCCGTGGATGGCTGGGGGGCAGTGGTGCGAGTGTGATTAGTCATACTGTATTTATATACAGTATCCTTGGGGGCGTCAAGCAACGGGGCTAGATCAAATGCGCATAATCCTCGGTGGGCTTTACGGCCAAAATGGCACCTGCGCCAAGGTTTTGGCCGGTGGCTTCGTCTAAACTAGTGCCAGTGAACTTATACCCTAGGGCCTGTTGACACTAATCGGAGCCTCTGTTGAGTCAGGAAATAGCCCAATCTAGGCGCGAGCTGCGAAGTTTGGTGGGCCCAAATAAGCGGCGAGCAACAACGAGTGGGCTATTTCCTGGCTCAACCCGTAGGGCTGGGGCTGGGCGCCCCCGACCCGCTTCCCGCTCAACGTTGTTGCCAATCGTTCATGTAGGCCCACTACAATTCACTCATGGCGCCTAGTTGAACGGGAAGATGCTCGGGGCGCGTAGCTCGGGGCGCGTAGCCTCCAGCAGTGGTACCAAATTAGTGTCAACAGGCCCTAGCTTTATTGCCTTAGCTTCATCGCCCTTTAGGGGCTAATGAATAGATAATAGGGTTAACGAATAGATAGGCGCCCCGGTAGCAGGCCTTGTATAGCCGCTATGTAAAGCCAACCGGTAGGCGCCAATACAACACGGAGCAGCAACATGAACAGAGCAACCAAACCTTTTGCCAAACGCCACTTGTGGGTAGCCGCGATGATGGCGGTAGTGCCCGCCTGGGCTGTGGCGCAAACCGAACTCAAAGGCTCGCCGGAGGAGCTGCGTAACTTTTTACACCCCACGGAAAACATCGTTACCTTAACCGCCGAGGCTGAAGAAGTGGCCTACTCAGACCAAGCCATTGTTAGCCTGGTGGTAAAAACCGAAGACGACGAGCTGGCCGTGGCCATAGAAAAAAACAGCCAGCTGCGCAGCCAAATTCATACCGCGCTGTTAGATGCCGCCATTGAAAACAAACACATTAATAATTCTAAGTTTTCCAGCTCGCCGCAATACGGTTGGTTTGGTAAACAACCAGACAGCTACGAGGTGGTTAACCGCGTGGCCATTACCTTAAGCCAAGAGGAGCAGTTAAAAACCGTGGCCTCTCTGGTGGATAAATTCCCCGAGGTAAGCCTGGCCAGTACCGAATTTAGCCACACCAAAAAAGACGATTCCCTGGCCAAGGTAAAAGAGCAGGCATTGAGCAAAATTATGATGCAAAAAATGCTCTATGAAGACAGCCTAAACGTTACCCTGGTGCCGGTGAATTTTCGCGATCAACGTGTTCACTATGCCGCCACTCGGGGCGCCATTGCCTTGGAAGAAGCCGTGGTAAGTTCTGTGATGAGTAAGGCTGCCACGCGTGAGGCCGATGGCTACGCGGGCAGTGCACCTGCCGCCACCAGTTTTGATGAAACCAAATACACCGCCAATATTGCGGTAGACTTTAAAGTACAACCCAAGCAGTAAACCCGAAGCTAAATCCAAGGAAGCAAAAGTCAAAAAAAAGCCAGCGGCCCAATTTAAACACGTTTAAAAAGGGCAGCTGGCAAAACGCTTTTAGCGCCTACCAAAAGCGCACTGCTATTTTGGTTTTAGGCAATACTACTAACGCTGTCTGTATTGCTGGCCCCAAAAACCACAATTTTGGCCTTGGGGAAGAAGTTAAATTCGGTGGCGGTGGCCGAGGTGTAGGCTCCCATCACTTGGCTAACAATTAAGTCGCCGTTATTCAGCACGGGCAGTGCAATGTCTTCCGAGATCACATCAATGCTGTCGCAGGTTGGGCCTGCCAACACACAGCTTTGTACCTCACCGGTGCTAAACGGAGCACTGATTGGGTAGTGGCCGTGGTCAAAGGCAATACCACTAAACGAGCCGTATAAGCCGTCATCCAGGTAGTACCAGGTTTTGCCATCGCGCTGGGCTTGGCCCATTACCGAGGCTGCACCTGTCATGGCCTTGGCCACAATAAAACGGCCGGGCTCGGCAATCACGTGTACGGTTTCTGGCAGTTCATCCAGCGCCGCACGAATGGGTGCGCAAAACACATCAATGTTGGGCACCTCTTCGCAATAGCTCACCGGGAAACCACCACCAATATCCAAGGTAGAAATTGCCGGCAAACCTAAGGCTGCGGTGGAGCGAATAATGTCGTTACAGGCGCGGATGGCGGCCACGTATTTGTCTGCCGTTAGGGTTTGCGAACCCACATGGAAAGACAAACCTTTAACGTGAATGCCCCAATCCTTGGCCAGCTGCATCATTTCGATGGCTTGCTGTGGCGAGCAACCAAACTTTTTCGACAAATCCGATTTGGCTTGTGGGTTGCGGAAACTCAAGCGAATTAAGACATCGGCCTCGTCTTTGAAGGCGATGAATTTTTCCAGCTCGTTGGGGTTATCCACCACAAACACACTGCAGCCATAATCCAGCGCGTAGCGAATGTCGCTGGGGCGCTTAATGGGGTGGGTGTGTATGCAACGCTCCGGTGCCACATTGGCGGCACGCACTAAATCCACTTCACCGCTGGTGGCCAAATCGAAACTGGCACCTTCGTAGGCCAAGGTAGCTACCACCGCTGGGTGCGGTAATGGCTTAAGCGCGTAGTGCAAGGTTACATAGGGCAATGCCGCTTGCAGGGCGCGGTATTGTTCACGCACGGAGTCGCAATCCAACACCAATAACGGTGAGCCGTGTTGGGCCACCAGAGCAGGTAATTGGGCAATAGAAAACGATGGGGCGATGTCCGCTTGGGTGCGGAACGATTCAGTTGCAGGCACAGAGCGCAACATAGCAGCAATCCTTTTTGTAATCAGCAGTTGATGAGCGAACTAACCTAGCGGGCTAGCTCAAGGCAAAGTCAATGTGTGTTTACTAACACAGCACACTAAATTTGCTCTTGGATAGTTGCTCTGCTGCCTGGCCGAGCGCTTGCCTGTGTAAGGGGCTCGATGTACTTGGATTGGCTATCATCAAGAAGCGCGCGAATAATAAGGTAAACGCGCGGGGGCGCAACATTTTTTTAATAAATTGTTAAAAATTTTATTAGCAGGTTACCACCGCCCGGCCAGTCATTAGGGCGTAGGCCCAATCCGGGCGGTTGCGGCTGCGGGCCAGCTTGGCGGCCTCTAGGTGGGGGTAGGGTACTTGCTGTTGGCTCACTTGCCAGCCGTGTTGGGTTTTATCCAACAGGCAGTAGCGAGCGTGAGGGCTAAAGGTTTCCATGGCGTGGGGGTGGGGCAGATCATCTCGGTAGGCCGGTAAACCTACGCTGCCTGGGTTTACCACCAGTTGGTTGCTCTCCAACCAAATGGCCCGGGGCAGATGGCTGTGGCCGCACACAATCACCGGCTGGGTGGTGCCGGCCAGGTGTTGCTGGATGTTGGCGTCGCTGCGCGGATAGGGCAGGCCGGTGCTTACGTCCTCGGTTAAATACAAGCAATTATTGCCCGGTGCGCCGTGGCAGACGTAGACTTCCTCTAGTGTGATTTCATCGGGCAGCTCGGCCAGCCATTGCACGGCGCGGCTGGGCAGTTGCTCTAACACCCAGGCTAGGGTGGGGTTGGGTTGCGCGCTGCTTTGGCGGGCGGCGATAATAATGTCATCGTCTTGGTTGCCTTTAATGGTCAGGCAATTATTGGCCTCTAGGTATTCAAAAGTTTCCCTGGGTGAGATTGGCCCGTAGAGAATGTCACCAAGGTTAATAACAAGGTCGCAGCCCTGGTTATTAATGGCGTTTAACACTGCCTCTAGGGCAAAAACGTTGGCGTGAATGTCAGAAATTAAAGCAATACGCATAACGGCGCTCAGAAAAATAATAGAATTTTCTAAAAGCATAACACGATTTACCGGTCAGTTTTTAACACTCACACAGTTTAAAAAGGCGAAAGCTATGGAATTGTCGCGATTGGTATTGGAGTATATAAAGGTATTAATGTGGCCTGTGGTATTGGCTGCGGTGTTGTTAATGTACAGCGAAGAGGTGCTAAAAATCATCAGCACCCGTGAGGTTGACGCCTTTGGTTTAAAAATTGGCGGTAATTTGGAAAACCTAGCCGAAACCTACGAATCGGAAATTGCCGCTTTAAAAGATCAAATTGCTCAATTGCAAAGTGACGATAGCGGTGAAAAAACCCAACTGCTTACCAAGCTGAGCAATATCAGCAGTAATGTGCGGCAGGATTTAACGGCCCTGCGCACCCAGGTGGAGGCGCCGGCGGAGCAAACTACGGTCAATAAACAAGAGGCCATGGTGGCCGAAGAAGCCGGTTTTAACGCGTTAAAAAATAAAGACATTAAAACCGCTATTGAGCAGTTCTCTTTGGCGGAAGAAAAATGGCCGGCTTACCACAACGTGGCAGAAATTAACGCACTGTTAAAACGCTACCAATCTAACCTCACCGGGCCGGCGCAGTGGCAAAGCTTATACCAAACCTTATTAACCGATTATTCCTGGGGCATGCCCCAGGCGGTGCGCAGTGATTTATTGCGGGTAACCCCGGCGTTGCGAGGTGGGTAATGAAAGAAGGTTCTAAGCGGGATAGCCCCGTGTAGTGAGACTCAAGTAAAGCCAAAACCAAAGTAAAGGCGCTAGTGGCCTTCGTCTAGCTTCATATCCATGGTATAAGTAGAGGTTAAGTTGCGGCCACCTCGTTTGGAGGAATAGAGCGCGGCATCGGCGCATTGTAACCAGTGGGTGTGGCTTTTCATCTCCTTGGACATCTCGGCAATGCCTAGGCTGATGGTAAAGTTAATTTTGTGGCCGTCGGCTTCTACCACTAAGGCTTCCACTCGCTTGCGCAGGCGCTCGGCAAAAAAGCGGGTGCTGGCGGCGTCGGCGCCAATTAATATCACGCCAAACTCTTCACCACCGTAGCGGCCAGCGATGTCGGTTTCGCGTTTGGTTTCTAGTACGGTTTTCGCCACGGCCTTAATGACTAAGTCGCCTGGGTGGTGGCCGTAGGTGTCGTTGACCTTTTTAAAGTGGTCGATATCAAACATCACCAGGGATACAGGGTCGTGCCGGCGGTTGTAGCGCATGTATTCGTTGGTGAGTTGGTTTTCCCAATGTGCCCGGTTAAATAACTGGGTCATTTGATCGGTGATGCTCAGCGCTTCGAGGGCGGTGTTGGCATCCTTTAACGCCAGCCGGTTAACGGCGATGTCGGTTACATCGTAAATGACGATGGCCACATGGGAGGTTTCGTCGTCGGTGGATTTTAGTGGCAGCAGCGTGGTGTACTGGTACATAAAATCCGCCATGCTGGTGATGGGGCGGTAGTTTTTAAATTTAAACACGTAGGGCCGCTCTTCCCACAGGGTGTAGGAGCGGTTGCCCAGCAAAAATACCGAATCAATTTTGTGCTGAAACCATTCGCGCTGGATATCGGGGAAAATCTCAAATAAATTACTGCGGCTAGCCTCTTCTGGGCTAATGCCGCTGTGGTTTTCCATAAAGCTATTCCACACGCGCACATTGTATTCGCGATCCACCACCACCAAACCCACGTCGATGGTTTGCAGGATGTGCATCATCCAATGCCATTCGCCTAAATCCAGAGTATTTGTGCCGTTCATGCAGTGCTTATCCTTAGTGTGTTCGCTCAAAACTCATCGAGATCATAGAAGAAGGCCAACCGAGAGTTGATTGAGGCGATGGAGTCGTGCGTAAACAGCAGCAGTACATCGCACACAAGGTCGTAGTTTTCGATGGAATAGTTTACTTCGATGGTAAGGGTTTCTTCCCACTTATTGGTGTTGGCGCTGATGATACTGCTGATATTGGTGTGGTGGCCCAACACGGTGGGGTAGCCCTGGCTGAAATTTAAATCCAGTTGTTTGCCGAGGCCGTTGAGGATGGCACCTAGTAAAATGCCGGATAAATCCGCAAGTACCTCGGCTTGCTGGGCGGAGCGATCTTCGCGGTTAAGGCGCAGCAACTCTGCCATGCCGGCAAAAGAGGTATCGCTGAATAGCAGCAGCGCTTCGCCGGCGATGCCTTTACCAATAAACCCCTGGCACACCGCGGATACGCTTTCGTCGTTGGCAAAGGCCAGCGCCATTAATAATTCGCTGGGCTCCAACATAGCCACCTTGGGGATGGGCAGTTGGATAAATTCGCCGGTGAGCCTTGCCAACAGATCACCGGCGTGGCCTATGGCAACGTTGGTGATTTCTCGGTAGCAATCTATAAAGCTAATTTCACCCTGGTCATTGGTGGCTTCAATGCGTTCGATGCCGGCGGTTTCACGCGCCTCGGCCAGGCTCACCTCGCTTTTATAGGCACCTTGCTGGGAAAGGGTTTTGGCAATGGTGTCGGCGGAGGCGGGCTTCTCAATGAAGTCGATGGCACCCAGCGACAAAACCCGGCGGCGCGCTTCTTCTTGCACATCGCCGGATACCACAAATACGGAGGCCTTGAGGTTTAGGCGGCGGATCTCTTCCAGGGTTTCGTAACCATCCATCACCGGCATGGTGAGGTCGAGGAATATAACCTCGCCCAAACCCTGCTGTAGCGCGGCGATCGCTTCCTGGCCGTTACCCGCATAGGTAATCACCACCGGCCAATCAGGCGGTAGTGAGCGGGCTAGCTGCTTACGCGCCATGCCGGAGTCGTCGCAAATGATGACGTTAGTTGCTGCCATATTCTCTTAGGTGGTCAATGATGGGCTGAGCCCGCTTTAGTCGTTATAGAAGTTGTTGCGTCACAGCCGCTATGCAAGCTGCAGGCATTTAAATCATTTTAAGTTGAAATAAACAGGAACTACTTACCAAAGTTTAGACAAGGTTATTCTGTTTAACCAACGCAGCCTTACTAGGCTTATCGGCGGCAGCTTGGCAAACCTAAGCGGTTACGAATGTAAAAACAGATTTATGCTCGGATGCGAAATTGAGCGCAACTTCACGTAGGCTCGTGCGCCAACCTGGGCGGAAAACCTGGCCCTGCAGGCATGTTTAACCGTCGTTGCAACGGTTTTGATCAGGCTTGATCGGTTGCTACGAAATGGCGTAGTTTTTCTCCGTGTGAATGGCGCGCTAACTGCCTTGTGATGGGGGCTGGTTCACCTGATGGCAGACTCGCGCTGGCATTGCATGAGCAAACGTGGTTCTATTGCTTAAAACCATGAGCTTTGCTCATGCAATGCCGTGTTAACAAACGCGCTACTCGCCCAGGGCGCCCAGGTGAGTTTGCCAACTAACTTGGTCGTTGTGGGAGTGGGTAAAGCCGATGGAGCGCTCAAACTCAACGCAGTCTTTTTGTCGGAACGCCACAATGTAGGTTCGGCGCCAGCTGTCTGCAGATCGGTTACCGCCAGAGCCGTGCACAATGAATTCGTCGTGCACTGTAATATCACCACGGTTGAGCGGCAGTTCTACCACTTCATCACCGTCTTTGATTTCAACGCTGAGTATGTGTGACTCCTCTCGGTTATCGCCGTGCAAGGGCTGGTGGGGCCGCAAACCGCCCTTGTGAGAGCCTGGTACCACTTTTAGGCAGCCATTTTCGCTGTTGGCGTTATCCAGCGCCAATGAACAGGTGGCGGTGAGCGTGCTGGGCGAGCCGGTGGGCCAGTAGCCTAGGTCTTGGTGCATGGTGAACTGCGCATCGGGCTTGTTGGGGCGTTTGGCTAAAAATTGATCGTAATCTAGTGTGGCGCTATCACCCAATAGCTGGCGCGAAATCGACGCCGCTCGCAGCTCAAATACGTTGTCGCGGATGGTGGGCTGGTAGCGTCGAGGTAGCATAGCGTTAACCAGGGCAAAGTCATCGAATTCGCGGTCGTAGGGGCCGCTCATGTCGCAGAAATCGCGGCCCATATCAGGGACTTGGCCGGTAATAAATTGTTGAAACGTAGGCTCTATGGCTTGCAGTTCTTGTTCGGTTAGCACTCCGCGCAGAATAATGTAGCCATCCCGGTGGTAGGCTTCAATCTGTTCCGGGGTAAGAAGGTATTTATCGCCGTTACGGCCGTAGTGTGTGGCGTCTGTCATAGGTTTATCCTGCTGCTTATTGTGATGTGGCGGCACAATAGCTCCGGCGGTAGCCGCCGGATACAGCAAAATTTCTGGCAATTAGCGCAAATTTTCCGCCGTGTGTTTGCCCTGGCGAAACTCAATGGGTGAGCAGCCTTTAAGCTCTTTAAAGTGCTGGTCAAAGTGGGAGGTGTGTTGATAGCCGCAGTTGAGGGCGATATCGGTAATTCGTTGGTCCGTGGTTAGCAACAGTTTACTGGCTTCGTTAATGCGCAGCAGTTTTACCAAACTCATAAAGGTTTGGCCGGTGGCGGCGCGAAAAAATTTACTAAAGGCCGAGGCGCTCATGCCCAACTGCTGGGCGATGTCCGCCTGGGTAATGGAAGTGGCCAAATGGCTGCTGATGTAATCGTGGATAATGGCCAGCCGTTGCAGGTGGGTGCCGTCCAGGTGGTTGGCTTTAAAATACCCCAGGCTTGCCAGTTGTTGCCCACCGTTTTGGGCTAGGGTATCGAGCAACTGCAGTAAATGAATAAACCGCTGTAGACCGCTGGTTTGGGCTGTGGCGGTGAGCACCGGGGCCAATTGCTGGCACAGCGCGGTGGGGAATACCAAGCCCTGCTGGGCGTTGTCCAACAGCCGCACTAAGGGTTCGGTTTCCGGCAGGGTGGCCAGCATTGGCTGCAGCATGGGTTGAGCAAACTGAATGGTAATCCACTCGGGGTTATGGGTGTTGTCACCCAGCTGGTTGCGCCAGCAATGGGGCAGGTTTGCGCCACACAATACCAAATCGCCAGGGCCGTAGTAGTCAACGTGGTCGCCCACGTAGCGCACGCCCTGGCTGCGAATAATCCACGTCAGTTCCAACTGCTGATGGCAATGCCAGGCGTGCTCGCTGGCAAAATCCGCGCACTGGCGATGAGCCGCGTGAAACGAGCTGTATTGATTATTAACAATGTGTTCAACAATGGCACTTTGCATGGTGGTCTCGGCCGTTAATCACAATTTGGCTTTTCTATCTTAAGGTTTTCTTAGATTTTCTTAGGTTTTATTGTTAGCTGCCTGTAACGACTATAGTTACAGCGTGCAGTAAGGTTACCCAAATGTTAGAGCTATTTCATCTTAAAGTAATTCGTGCGGTGCAGCAGCGTGGCACCTTAACGCTGGCGGCTGAAGAACTTCACCTCACGCAATCGGCGCTGAGCCATGCGGTAAAAAAGCTAGAGCAGCAACTGGGCACGGCCATTTGGCTGCGAGAGGGGCGCACCCTGCGGCTAACCGCTGCAGGCCGCTATTTGTTATCCGTGGCCGAGCGTATTGTGCCGCAAATGCAGCAGGCCGAACAAACCGTACAAGACATGGCCGAGGGTAGCCGGGGCAACTTGCGCGTGGGTATGGAATGCCACCCTTGTTATCAATGGTTGTTAAAAGTGGTGGGGCCGTTTTTAAAGCAGTGGCCGGATGTGGATATCGATGTAAAGCAACAATTTCAATTTGGTGGTGTGGGTGCACTGTACAACCATGAAATTGATTTATTGGTCACGCCAGATCCTATTAATAGTAACGGGCTGGAATTTACGCCGGTGTTTGGTTACGAACAAAAGTTGGCGTTGGCCAGCCAGCATGCATTGGCCAGTAAATCGTTTATTGAGCCTCAGGATTTAACCCGGGAAACCTTAATTACCTACCCAGTGGAAGCCAGTCGGTTGGATATTTACAGCCAGTTTTTATTGCCTGCCGGCTGCGCGCCGCGGGTGCAAAAGCACATCGAAACCACAGAAATTATGTTGCAGATGGTGGCAGCCCAGCGAGGGGTGGCAGCGTTGCCGGGTTGGTTGATAGAACAATTCCAAAGCAGCTTCGATATTGTTGCCAAGCCTTTGGGTAAAAAGGGCGTGCCTAAACGAATATTTTTGGGGGTGCGTAAATCCGATGCCGGTATCGATTATTTGGCCAGTTTTATTCAGTCTGCTAACAGCTTGCAGCACCCGTAAAATTGCCACAAAAAAACCGGCGCATAAGCGCCGGATTTTAATAACAGCTCTAACCAAGCAATCACATAAGCAAAAGCATTAGGCGATTTTTTGGTCAGCGGCCGCCACACTTTGGTTGGCGCTGTCTTGGCTGCGAGACTCTATGGCCATTGCGCTGCCAGTGCCGATGTTAATAGTGCGTGGTTTCATGGCCTCGGGTATTTCGCGTACCAAAGATACCGTGAGCAAACCGTTGGTGAGATCTGCACCTTTCACTTCTACGTGGTCTGCCAGGTTAAACTTGCGCTCAAAGGAGCGGTTGGCTATGCCTTGGTGCAAAAACTGTTTCTCTTCTCGGTTTTCTTTTTTACCACGCACGGTAAGAATATTTTTTTCAATGTTGATGTCTAGCTCCGATTGCTCAAAACCGGCCACAGATAAAGTAATGGCGTATTTGTTTTCGCCGAGTACTTCAATATTGTAGGGCGGGTAGCTTGAGCCTACATCGGAACGCATGGCGTTGTTTAAAATAGACGCCAAGTGATCGAAGCCAACGCTGTTGCGGTAAAGGGGAGTTAGGTCAAAATTTTTCATGGTTTATTCTCCATAGGAAGCAATAAAAAAATCACCCGTAACACTCTTTGAGTCGCTCGGGCTCGTAAATAGATATGGCGCTGGGTAAAGCGAATTCAAGGCGGAAAATGAAAGTATTTTAATAAATATTTTTTCTAAGCTGATTCGTTTTTAAAATTTTGCTGGATAAATAATGGAAGGAGTAGGGGGGGGCAGTTGGTAGCTGGTAGCTGGTAGTTAGAGGGAAGAGATATGGGTGCGTAAGGATTAGTGCAAGTGCATATTGATACGGCGAGCAAAACCAAAAGCAATACAAAAGAATTGCGGCGTGAGCATTAAAACAAAAAAGTTAAAACGCGAGAGTTGCTACACAACGCTCAAGCAAGGCCGTTTTTTGGCTGCGCCTTTCAATAAGCGAAGGGCCGCAATAGCCAGCGGGTGCAAGAGCTAAAAAAATTAACAGCTACGATAATAAAAAGCTAAAAGAAAAACTCACAAAAAACGCAATCAAAAACAATGCCCGATTAGGCTTTACCGAAAGGTGTTGCCAACAGCTGCGCCGGGCGCAGTTAGGCTCGCTTTTTTGAGCTGATTGTTACCGCGATTGTTAAACCACATTTGTTAAGCCAAGCTACTGTGGCTAGTCAACATAAAGATGGTGGTGTATTTAAACATTTCAAGTGCACAGGCTAACAATTTTTAGTTAGCCGCCAATGCAATCACATGCCTGTCCAGAGACAGAGTGCGTTAAAACGAGAGAGCGCAGAAACGAATCGGTACCCGGGGAGGGGGCTTTACTACGCAGTGACGGTAATGGCGTCACCCAGACGCACGGTGCCGTCTTCGATCACTCGGCAACAAACACCACCACGCCAATCGGGGGTAAGGGCCTGTTTAAGGCCGGGGGCTTGTTCGTCCATACGGTGGCAGGGGTCGGTTTCCCGGGTGATTTGCATGCGCAGTTTGCCAACTTCAACAATGGCGCCCACATCTTCTGGGCCGAATTCGAGCCCTTCGATAAGCAGGTTGGCCCGGCGAGTGGTCCAGGGTAGGCCCTCGCGGTCTAGCTCTTGGCAGGCGGTGCGCCAAGCCGGGCGGCTAAGCAAGGTAACCTGGCGCTTGCCGGGTTTGCCGCGTAAATCACGTTCTAGGCCGCTGCTGCGGGTCACCTGGCAACTGCTGATCAGCTCCATGGGCGCGCGGCTTGCGCTTCGTCTGGCTATGCCGGCTACTACGCCGGTTTTTGGCTTACTCACTTACCTCACACCCTCAACACGCCAATCGGTACAAACAACACAGGCTTAAAAGCCTATGTTGCTTGGCGTGAAGGACTACGTCAATGAATTTAGCCGTATTGGTTAGATAAATAACGGCTATCTGTGCAGGCCGAACAGGCGCCTGGTATCAGAAAGGAGTAGTTGTCCGAAATCTCTTAGGTTGGAGAAACGGTGATCTACTTCGTCAAGGCAGTCTTCTAAATGGTCGATGGCTTGGTGTTGCTCGTCTTCTTCGACTTCGTGCAGCCGTACCTTAAGCGAGGCTAGGGCATGCTCCATTTCGTGAATTTGATATTCGAGCTCCAAGCGCTGAGTATTCACTCTGTGCATAGCGGATTGCTCCCTGTTTGATAATACGCTTATCCAAAAATATGGCTCAGCAGGATAAGCACTGCTGGTATTATCAAAAATATAGCAAACAGATATACAATTACAACTAATTTATTTTTCATGGCCGAATCGGCCAACCATTCGGCGCATTTGATGGGTAAATTGCGTAAAAAGGGTATGGAATAGATGAAGATCACGCCAAGAAGGTTATAAGTGAAGTGTATTAAGGCGATTTCCATGGCCAAAACGGCCTTTGGGCCACTAATAGCCGTAGCCGCCAGTATGCCGGTGATGCAGGTGCCGATGTTGGCCCCCAGGGTAAATGGGTAGATTTGTCGTAGGGTAAACACGCCGCTGCCGGCTAATGGCACAATTAAGCTGGTGGTGGTGGAGGACGACTGCACCAATATGGTGATAATGGTGCCCGAGCTAATACCGGCCACAGGGCCTCGGCCAATAGCGTGGTGCAGCATGTCCTTGGCCTTGCCCACCATCAATATGCGCAAAATTTTGCCAATAAAGGTGATGGATAGAAAGATACACACCACGCCAACGATGATCAGCAGTACACCGGCGGCGACATTAGGTAGGGTGCCATCGAGCACGCCCTGCATGGCCTTCACCGGTGGCGATACGATAGCCTTAACCACGTTGAAGTCTTTCATTGACACAGATCCGCCGCCCACCAATAGGTTGGCCATGGCGCCACCGATTTTATCCAGCAGGCCGAATGCCATTTCCAGCGGTAGGAAAATCGCTACGGCCAATAGATTGAAGAAGTCATGGATGGTGGCGGCCGCAAAGGCGCGGCGAAACTCTTCGCCCTGGCGCACATGGCCCAGGCTAACAATGGTGTTGGTAATGGTGGTGCCGATATTGGCGCCCATCACCATGGGGATGGCGATGGAAATGGGCAAACCGCCAGCCACCAGGCCCACAATGATTGAGGTTACCGTGCTGGAAGATTGAATCAGTGCGGTGGCCAGGGTACCGATCACCAAGCCGGTAATAGGGTTGCTGGCAAAGGCGAACAGCTCTTTGGCGCTGTCGCCGGCGGCCATTTTGAAGCCGCCGCTGATCATGGACACGGCCACAAGCAGCAGATACACCAAGCCGGCGACGAACAGCCAGTTGATCCAGTTAGGTTTATTGGCCATTTCGGCGGAGGCGGTGGACTCGGTATTCATACGCTAAACGCCAGAAAAAGCAGCTGCCCTGGCGGTGTTACTCCTTGCGGGTTACGTGGCAATCTCGTCGTTGCTGAATGGTAACTCAGACTGCTCACACGATGTATAAGAGGTGCTATTTTGTGGCTCTAATGTGAAACATTTATGACATTTGGCGTCGCGTTAATCGCCCTGGTGCCTGCTTTGTTAGAGCGCCTGGAGGGTAGACTTTTTACCGCTTAAATACCAGCACCGATGTGCGCAAAGGCAGGCAGTTGGTAATTACACAGTAACCGCGTGCTGGGCGGCCCTGAGAATCCTGAGCAAAGTGCGTATAATGCCGCGTTTTGAACACAATTGGCATTTAACCCATGCAAGCATTACAAGTGATTGAATTGTTCGCCGGCACCCGCCCGGACGGCCAAGCTGTGGTGGAGCAACTGCGCGTAAAAGAGAACGCCGACAACACCTTTACCCTGGTGACCTCGCCGGCGTTTGTACAAGGTATAGCGCGTGGCGATACCATTAGCAAAGAAGAAAAAAGCAAAGAGTTTAATTTGGTGCAGCGCGGCGGCAATTTGTGCATCCGCGTGTACAGCCGAGACAACACCGAGGCATTATGCGAAGCCATTACCCCGGCGTTGGAAAAACTCGGCGGTGACCTCGACGTAGAAACCGATCGCCTGCTGGTTTACAGCATTCACGTCTCTTGCGGCTTTACCGCCATAGAAGACGTGCTCAATAAAGCCATGGCCAAATTTACGCAAGCCGCTTGGGTGTATGGCAACGTATACGACCCCGCCGATGGCACCACGCCATTGAACTGGTGGCAGGCCATTCTAGCTCCGGAATAATGTATTCCTCCGATATTTCTCTCTGCGCAGAACCATTTAAGGCGCCGGTCATTTAAGGCAATATTTATTTAAGGCATAGCTCATGTTGATGGTGATTTCCCCGGCTAAAACCCTGGACTACGATACCAAGCCCAGCACAAAAACAGCAACCCAGCCGGATTTTTTGCAAGACTCACAAATTTTAATCGATGAACTTAAACAACTCTCGCCCCACGATATCAGTGGCTTAATGAGCATTAGCGATCAACTGGGGGTATTAAATTACGACCGCTTTCAGGAGTGGTCGCAACCGTTTGATGCCGATAACGCCAAGCAGGCGGTGTTGGCGTTTAAAGGCGACGTGTACACCGGGTTGGAGGCAGAAAACTTTAACCGCAGCGAGTATAGCTTTGCGCAAAAGCATTTGCGCATTTTATCCGGCTTGTATGGCCTGCTGCGGCCATTGGATTTAATGCAAGCCTATCGTTTGGAAATGGGTACCAAATTCGCCAACAGCCGTGGCAAAGATTTGTATCAGTTTTGGGGCGATAAGGTCACCGATGCCTTAAACGAACAACTTAAAAAATTGAAAACCGATACCCTTGTGAATCTGGCTTCCAATGAATATTTTAAGGTGGTGAATAAAAAGCGCTTAAACGCCGAAATCATCACCCCGGTATTTAAAGATTTGAAAAACGACCAGTACAAAATTATCAGCTTCTACGCCAAAAAAGCTCGCGGCATGATGGCCGCTTGGGTCATTGAAAATGGTGTTACCGAGGTGGACGGTATTGTGGATTTTAACCGCGCCGGTTATCAATACAACGAAGCCATGAGCGACGCAAAGCAGTGGGTTTTTACCCGTGACGAAGCGCAATAACGTAATAGAGGTTACACGCGGTGGAAAAACCCTACTCGCAAGCGTGCGAAAATAATAAGCTGCCCATTTTGGCGGTGCTGCGGCAGGCTTTTAGGGAGGCGCGCCAGGTGTTGGAGGTGGGCTCTGGTACCGGCCAGCATGCAGTGTACTTTGCCGGCGAAATGCCCCATCTAAGCTGGCAGTGTTCTGATCTACGCGCCAACCATGCCGGCATAAATGCTTGGTTGGCCGACTACCCCGGCAGCAACCTGTTGCCGCCGGTGGAGTTGGACGTGGCTGGTACCTGGCCCACGCAACTATTTGATGCCGTGTACACAGCCAATACGCTGCACATTATGAGCTGGCCCCATGTGCAAAGTTTTTTTCAAAACCTGGGTGCGGTGTTAGCCAGTGGTGCGGTGCTTGCGGTGTACGGCCCGTTTAATTATCAGGGCCAATTCACCAGTGCCAGTAATGCGCAGTTTAACGAATGGTTAAAAGAAGCAGATCCAGCCCGCGGCATCCGCGATTTTGAAGCGGTGAATCAGCTGGCCGAGAACGCGGGCCTGCAGTTACTTGCCGACCACGCAATGCCGGCCAATAACCGTTTGTTGCTGTGGCAATTAGTCTGAGGTCTTTTGGGCCTTTTCAAACTGACCTTTTAGAGCCTGGGCTCGGCCATATTGGCTGTTGTCTTTGCCAATATCTTTTACCCGTTCAAAGCAGCGCTTAATTTGGCCGCTGTCTTTTTCTGGCAGCGCCTGCTCGTTACATTCTAGTAATACCTGTACCAAGTTGAGGTTCAAACCCACGTGGTTGGGAAACAAGCCCAGGGCCTCTTTAAAGATACGGCTGGCTTCGTTGTACTCCTTGTTTTTGTAGGCAGCAATGCCGGATTTGGTAAGGCGTGCTACATTGGCGCGGGCGTTGGCCGATAGAGGCTCGGCGCTTAGCCGCTCTAGTTTGCGCATAAAGTTGGCGTCTTTGCTGTGCTTTTCGGCCAGGGATTGTAATTCGGTTTGGGCTTTTTCCTGGTCGCCGGTGGTCTGCAGCAAGCGCACGTAATCCAGGTGGGTTTCGCCGTCTTCGGCTTCTTTTTCTTCAAACTGATATTTGGCCTGGTGGCAGGCGTCGTCGGCCTCGGGCAGGTTAAAGGTTTTTAAAATATTGGCTTCGACGAGGCTGGCTTGTAAATCCAGCTCTGGTTCTTCACTAAACAATTCACGGGCTTTACGCACCTGACGCAGGGCTTGGTTGCCGTCGTCTTTATTTTTGTGGCCGTCGGATTGGGCCTTTTCCACCACTTTGCGGGCGTAGTTTAAATAATCCGCGCCGCATTCGTGCACGCTGTTGGCGCCCCAGCGAATGGCCTGGCGGTAGGATTGTGTGCTAGTGTCTACGTCGTCGTTGAGCTCGGCAAGGTTGGCTAGGCGGCGGTGGCGGGGTACGGATTTGGGCGAAAGATCGCAGGCCAGTTGGGTGTGTTCTTGGGCTTTTTCAAGTTCCGCGCGCTGCTCGTGAATGCGGGTTAATAAATCGTGGGCTTCCACATAGCGATGATCCATCTTCAACACGCGGTGCAACATTTTCTCGGCTTGCTCTAAAGCGCCTAGCTCCACCAAGGTTTCTGCCAAGCCCAGCATGGCCCAGGGTACCGGTTTTTGCTCAATAATTTTCTCATAGTGCTCACGGGATTTATGCAATTCACCCAACAAAAATAAAATTCGGCCACGCAGCCGTTCGGCTTCGGTGGTGAAGCGCCCACCGCGTTCAATCATGGCGTTAACGGCGGTTAGCGCCTCTTGGTACTTGCCCTCGGCAAACAGCTTTTTAATGGGTAATAGCACCAGGTGTTTAATCATTACCCGGTCTAGACGTTTGCAAAACTCTCTGGGGGTAAAGGGTTTGGCAATGTAATCATCGGGCTGCAGTTCGATGGCGCCCAGCACCATCTCGCGTGAGGTTTCGCCGGTGATCATTAAAAACAAGCTGGTGGGGCTCACCAGTTTTTTCTGGCGTAGGTTTTCCAACAGCTGTTGACCGTCTTGGCTTTGGCCTAGGTTGTAATCGCACAGCACCATATCGTAGCTGCGGTTATTGCAGCACTGCACGGCATCCACGGCGGTGGCGGCGGTATCAACTCGCTTCATGCCTTGGTTATCGATAACGCGTTTGATCATGCCGCGCATGCCGGGCAAATCATCAACGATCAGGCAGTTGAGAGCGGCATACTGCTTAAGAAGGTCGATTTTTTTGGGCATTTCGTCAATCAAAACAAGTACCTTTGGCGCGAGTGTTATCGGTTGCCCGGCAATCTACGATGGACTGCTGGCCTTGGCGCACCCCAAAACGGGGCGGGCCTATGGGGTTGTCGGCATTGTGATTGAAACGTTTAGGGTTCTTGTTTAAACGGCAACAGCGTTGCGGCCTCCGCCATGTAGGCTTCAATGGAGGGTTGTTCGCGGCGGGTGAAGTCTTCGATGGCGGTGTGGAAGCGCGGCTCGGCCATCCAGTGGTTAGACCAGGTGGCGGTGGGGGTGAATCCGCGTTGGATTTTATGTTCGCCCTGAGCTCCAGGGTCAAAGCACTGCAAGCCTTGTGCAATGGCGTATTCGATACCTTGGTAGTAACAGGCCTCAAAGTGCAGGCCGTCAAACTCCTCCAGGCAGCCCCAGTAGCGGCCATAAAGGTGGGTGTCACTTTTAAAGAACAGCGCCGCGGCCACCATTTCATCGCCGGCGTAGGCCTGAGCCATCATTAGGGCATCGCCTAGGTTGCGGCCAATCAGCTCAAAGAACTGTTGGTTGAGGTAGCCGTCGTGGCCGCTACGTTTTAGGTAAGTGAGCTGGTAAAACTGGTAGAAGCGTTGCCAGTCTTCGGCGCTGACATCGGTGCCCTCCACCCGGCGCAGTTCAATACCCTGTTGGCCGATTTTCTGCCGCTCTTTGCGCAGATTTTTGCGCTTGCGGCTGCTGAACGTGGCCAGAAAGTCATCGAAGTGGGTGAAGTCTTGGTTAAACCAGTGAAATTGGCAGGCTTGGCGCAGGCTTAAGCCCAGTTTGTTGAACTGCTGGGCCACCTCGAGCTGGGGGAATAGGCAGTGCCAGGAGGAAGCCTTGGTCTGCTTGGCCAGTTGTTGGACGGCGGCAAAAAACTGCGCGGCTACCGCGTGCTCATCCAAACTGCTGTCGCTGGCAATGCACAGGCGTGGCCCGGTGGCTGGGGTAAACGGCGTGGCCGTGACCAGCTTGGGGTAATAAGGAAAGCCCGCACGGTGGTAGGCATCGGCCCAGGACCAATCAAACACGTATTCGCCGTAGGAGTGATCCTTGATAAACAGCGGCATTAACGCTTGGGGTTGGTCGTCAATGTAGGCCACCAAGTGGCAAGGCTGCCAGCCGCTGTCGGTACAAGTGGCTTGGCTTTCTTCCAAGGCCTGTAGAAATTCATAACGTAAAAAAGGGTAGCCGCCACCGACTAGGGCATTCCAGGTACTGCAGCCGAGGGTTGTTACGCTGTCGATGGTTTTGATGTGCATAGATGACTGCTCTACTTTGCTACCAGGGTTAATTTAGCCTGTTTCAACGCTATGATAAAGGTACTAGGACTCTCGGGTATGACTATAAGATCATCTCTTCTGTGGTCATTGTTATCCGACACCTCGAAACTTGCGTGTTCTGCTCAATGAAAAAAATCGTATTTTTGTTAACGTCTTTTCAATTGCTTACTGGTCTATTGCTCACTGGCTGTGTTGCCGGGGGTGAAAACGCTCGGGCGCCCGTGGTTGTGGTGTTAAGTTATGAAGATTTTGGGCCGCAAGTAATGGCTCACGAAGCGCTTGGTATGCAGTGGTGGCAATGGCAGACTCACGGAGACTCCAGGCCAACAGAATACGATATTAAAGTCGCGGTTTTTCAGGGCAGCGGAGATGAGGTGAAAAGCCTGTACCCGGTTGTCGAACACAAAACGCAAGACTACCGCTATATAACCTATCAGAACGCTATAAATTACTTAGACTCTGCCATTGTTGAGAACGCACTGCCAATTGTTACAGAGCGTTTAATGGATACAAGGGCCTGTTGAGACTAATTAGGTACCACTGCTGGAGGTCAGCTTCCCGTTCAACTAGGCGCCAAGAGTGATATGTAGTGGGCCTACATGAGCGATTGGCAACAACGTTGAGCGGGAAGCTGGCCCCAGCCCTTCGGGTTGAGCCAGGAAATAGCCCACTCGTTGTTGCTCACCGCTTATTTGGGCCCACCAAACTTCGCGGCTCGCGCCTAGATTGGACTATTTCCTGACTCAACAGAGGCTCCGAATTAGTGTCAACAGGCCCTGGAACAGCGTTGAACAAGGCGTTTTACCCTGACGAGAGGTAAAATTCGCCGGCAGTGACAGCTAGTCTGATGAGTCAATTGTATTTAACTCAGCTTCAGTACCCGGCAACGAAGATGCGGTGGAGTCTACAATCCGGCTAATGGGAAACACACAGGCAAAGGTGCTGCCCTGGTTTATGCGGCTTTCTATCCGCAGTTGGCCTTGGTGGTGGGCCAGCACGTGTTTTACGATGGCGAGTCCCAGGCCGGTGCCGCCGGTGTCTAAGCTGCGGCTTTTTTCCACGCGGTAAAAGCGCTCGGTTAGGCGGGGAATGTGGTGGGCATCAATGCCAATGCCGTGGTCTTGGACTTCTATGATGGCTTCTTCATCGGTGATGCGTGCGCGCAAAATAATATCACTGCCCGGAGGTGAGTAGCGGATGGCGTTAAAGGCCAGGTTGGATAGGCAGCTACGCAGTTCTTCGTACACGCCTTTTAAGGTAATGGGGTGCTGAATATCCACCACAACCTGGTGGCCATCTTCGCCGCTTAAACCGGTGGCATCGGTTTTGATAAGATTCAGTAGCGCGGTTACATCAACGTCGGTTTGTTTGTAATCGGTGTCTTCGGTTTCCAATCTGGTGAGGGTTAACAGATCCTCGATCAGCAGCGTCATGCGCTTGGATTGGCTTTCCATTTGGCCGATGGCTTTTTGCCATACCGGCGGCAGGCTGTCGCTGTTATCGGACATGGTCTCCAAATAGCCACGCACCACGGTTAATGGTGTGCGCAATTCGTGGGAGACGTTGCCGATAAAATCTTTGCGCATTTGCTCCAGCTTCTGCACTCGCGACACATCCCGTACCACCACCAAGTACTCACCCTGGCCGAATTGACTCACCTGATAATTTAAAAATAAGTCGGCGTCTACGGAGGAGGCCAGTACCAATGGTTCGGTGAATTGGCCCTTTTCGAGGTAGCGCACAAATTTGGGTGAGCGGATGTAATTAAACACCGGTTTGCCGTTGTCTTCGTTGCGCAGGCCCAGCAGTTGATGGGCGCTTTGGTTCCACCACTGAATGGTGTAATCACTGTGCAGCAAAATGACGGCGTCGCGCTGGGCGGCGGTGGTTTGTTGTACTCGGGTGATCATGCCTTGCAGGCGGCGCCGCTCTTTGGCTTGGCGGGCATGTTGCTGCTGAATTTGGTGGGCGTATTCGTCCCATACGCCGTGCAGGTTAACGGGCGGAGGTTGGCCCTGCTGGCTCAACCAAATACCAAACAAGCGCATCTGCCATAGATGCCAAGCCATAAACGCGACGCACCCTAATAGCAGGCCGGGAATAAGCAATTGCAGGATGGCGCCAGCCAAGGCGCAGATAACCAAAAAGCCGGCCAGCCGGCGCAGTTCGGAGTAGAAGCCTCGAGCCAAAGCTAACCTCTTTCTGTCTAACCAAAAGTGGAATGCTATCGGTTTAGGCTTTTTCCGTCACCTTAATAGAAAAACGGTAACCGGTGCCGCGCACGGTTTGCACAAAACGGTCGTGGTCATCCAAGGACAGCGCCTTTCGTAATCGACGAATGTGGACATCTACCGTACGTTCTTCCACATAGACGTTGCCGCCCCAGACGTGATCCAGCAATTGGCCGCGGGTGTAGACGCGCTCTTGGTGGGTAAGGAAAAACTCCAGCAAGCGGTATTCGGTAGGACCCATTTCCACTGGCCTTTCGTTGATGGTTACGCGGTGGCTAACGGGGTCGAGCAACAGGCCTTCTACGGCGATGGGCTCGGTAACGTGGTGGTTTTCGGTGCGGCGCAGTACGGCCTTTAGCCGGGCCACCAGCTCACGGGGTGAAAACGGCTTGGTGATATAGTCATCGGCACCGGTTTCCAAGCCTTGCACTTTGTTATCTTCCTCGCCTTTGGCGGTGAGCATAATGATGGGAATGCCCGAGGTGACTTCATCGCGCTTAATGCGGCGTGCTAGCTCTAGGCCGCTGGTGCCTGGCATCATCCAATCCAGCAGGATGAGGTCGGGTTTCTCGTCGACAATTAAGGTGTGTGCTTGCTGCGCGTCGGAGGCCTCTAGGCAGTTGTAGTCTGCCATCTCCAGGGCTACGCGCAGCATATCCCGGATGGGTTGTTCATCGTCAACAATTAAAATGGTTCGTTCAGCCATGGTCTGCTACGCCGCTATCGATACAGGGTAAATTTTCACCCGAGCATTTAATAAAGCTTTTGTTACTCTTTTATGACAACCCTAGCAGAAAAGGGCGCAACCCACCCTAAATGTTGGCGGGTTAGTACGGTTTGGCACTCTTTACAGTAAAAAATCCATGGCCAAGCCGATAAATACGACAAACCCCACCCACTGATTATTTAAGAAAGCGGTAAAACAGGCGTCTCGATCTCGGTTTCTGATTAGCCACTGCTGGTAAGCGAATAGCCCTGCTGCGGCAACAACGCCAACATAGTACAAAGCGCCCAGCTCAAATTTGCCACCCATCATGAACAGGCCAACGATGGTTAGGCCTTGCAGCAATCCGGTGAAGGCTTTGTCCATTTCACCGAACAGTACGGCGGTGGATTTGACGCCGATCTTGAGGTCGTCTTCGCGGTCCACCATGGCGTAGAAAGTGTCGTAAACCACAACCCACATCAGGTTAGTGATGTATATCAGCCACAGGTTAGGCGGCAGTGAATTGGTTTCTGCGCTAAACGCCATGGGAATGGACCAAGAGTAGGCGGCACCCAAAACAATTTGCGCCAAGTGGGTATGACGCTTGGCAAAGGGATAGAGCGAGGCCAGGGCGGCGGCCACAGCCGCCATGGCGATGGTGAGCAGGTTGGTGAACAGCACCAGCACCAAACCAATGGCCAGTAACAGGCCAAAAACAAACAGAGCGTTGGCTTCTGAGAGGCGGCCGTCGGCCAGGGGGCGGTGGCGAGTGCGTTTAACATGGCCGTCGAAATGGCGGTCGGCATAGTCGTTTATGGCGCAGCCGGCGGAGCGCATAACAAACACGCCCAGAGTGAAGATAAGGAGGTTTTTTAGGCTAGGCTGGCCGTCACTGGCAATTAACAAAGCCCATAAAGTGGGCCACAAAAGCAACAAACTGCCAATTGGGCGGTCTACACGCAGCAATAGCAAATAATCGCGCCAATTGCCCGATTGGGGAAACACGGTTTTTGCCAGGGGGTTATCCTGCTTCACAGTGGCCTCTTACACTAGGGCGTCATCATAAAAAGCTGCACCTTACGTGGCAGCTTTATTAAGCACAACAATTTAAGCACAATATTGTGTTGCGCTAATACTCACTACCCATAAACAGAAGATTCACACCACTATGCACAAAACAGAACTTGTAGATGCCGTGGCCGAAGCGGCCGATCTTTCTAAAGCTGAGGCTCAGGAGGCGGTGAACGCCATTTTTGATGAGATCACCAACGCCCTTAGCCGCAAGGATTCGGTGAGTTTGGTCGGTTTTGGCAGCTTTGTATGCCGCGATCGTGCCGCCCGTACCGGCCGTAGCCCGGCCACCGGCGAGCCCATTGAAATTGCCGCCAGCACATCGGTGGGTTTTAAGCCCGGCAAAGCACTGAAAGACGCGGTAAATGGTTAACTCGCTTTCGTTGTGCAACGGCGGGATGTCCCGCCGTCCAGCCTCGCTGCTCTATCTAAAAAACTGCCTTAACCCGCTAGGTCGTTGGCAATGTTTTCCAGCTCTGCAGCAGAATTGGAAATAGTCTCAATGGTTTCATCCAGCGCGTCGCGCTCGATGTGGACCCGTGCCAGCAGCTCATCTTCCAAACCCAGGTTTGGTCCGCGGTTTAACTGCCGTTGGCGCATGAGCTGGTGTGCGATATACAACAAGTTGGCGTATACAGCGTGCTCGCCATCGTAGTTGGGGTCGTTTTGATAGCGCAGGGCGGTGATGATTTCCTCTGGCATGTTCCAGGTTTCCATCAGCCAAGCCACCAACTGGGTGCGGCTTACGCCAAGAATGTGTTGCTCTACCACCGTGCTGCTGACGTGGGGATTGGCGTCCCAGGCGCTGCACAGGCGATCAAAATGCGGTGGGAACACATCGGCTAAAATCAGGTAGCCGAAGTTGTGCAGCAGGCCGCTAAGGTAAGCCATGCCGAAGCCTGGGCGATGCTGTCGGGGAATGGCGGTAACCAGGCCTTCCATGGTGGCGGCGGCGTACACCGCAGTGCGCCAGTAAGGCTGCACACCGTAGGGGCCTTTCGCTGGAATATCCAAGGTGCGGCTAAGGGCGATACCCAAGGCCAAATTGAGCACCATGTCAAAGCCTAACACGCGCACAATGGCGTCGTGAATGGAGCGAATTTTACCCGGCGCCGAGTAGTAGGGAGACGATGCCCAGCTAACTACCTGGGCGGCTAGGCTGGGGTCGGTTTCAACGATATTGGACAAATCGCTGATGTCGGCGTTGCTGTCCACCCGCAATTGAATGATACGCTGGGCGGTTTGTGGCAGTGGCGGCAGCTCTAGGGTGTCTTCCAAACGCTGCTTGATGCGCAGGCTGGTGAAGTTGTTTACGGCGTCGCAAATGCTCTGGTAATCCTGGCTTTTATCTTGGGCGCTGGTTTCAATCTCGGCAATGGGCAGGGCGATATCCAGGCTGACGGCCTTCTCGGCCATCAGTTTGCTCAAGCCGTCGGCATCCACCTCCAGCATGTGCGGCGAGCGCCCAGCATCCAACAGAACCGATTTGCCGGCTTCCATCAGGCGTTTGTCGATGATGGTGTTCAGGCCGCTCAAATTGGGGATGGCAGGAATGTCATCTAGGTTTTTGCTGGCGGTGAACTTCTCAATCTCACGCGGGTTTACGGCGTGCAGATTGCGCTGGGTAAGTTGGCAGATGCGCTGCAAATCCAGCATGCAATCGGCCGGTATCAGTGCCAGCAACTTGCCTTGGTCGTCCTCAAGCAAAATGGATCGAGCGACTGATTGGTCGCGTAGAAACTTATCGCGGAACGCAATTGCCTCTGGCTCCTGCCCGCCACCGTAAATGGTCATGTTGTACGCTATCTGCTTTTCATCTAAAAGTTTTCTAACATTACTCGGAAATTGCACCGACATAACTTCAGCCTTACCTAATCCCAGCGGGAAATCATTTACGCTTCGGTCAACGTTGGGCCTTTAAAAACGCACATTTTAGGGTGGTTTAAGCAGCCCACTGGGGTGACCTCTTCAAATCCAAGTGTAGTTCAGGGGGGCGGCTTCGAAAGGCAAATTGCAGAAAATTCTTAACAAGTAGCAGATTATGGCTAAACGGTAACCATGGCCTTGATTGATGGCTTTATATGCAATGTGGTTGTGTGTTAGGCGTCAGCGTAGGACTCTTTGCCCGCCAGCCAGCGCTCTATGAGCGGCTCTAACAGGTGTGGGTAGTCGGCCGCCAGGGCTTGCCCCAGGGGCTCTACGTGGTGCAGCAAATGCTGGTGTTCGTGTAGGTCGGCGACGCGAAAATTAATATCTCCGGTTTGCCGCGTGCCCAGCACCTCGCCGGGCCCGCGCAGCTTCAAATCCTCTTCCGCAATCAAAAACCCGTCGGTGGTGTGTTTCATCACATCCAAGCGTTTGCGGGCCGTTTTGCCCAGGGGCTTTTGGTACAGCAACACGCAGTGGCTTTCGGCTTGGCCTCTGCCCACTCGGCCACGCAGCTGGTGTAGTTGGGCGAGGCCCAAACGCTCCGGGTTCTCAATGATCATAACGCTGGCGTTGGGGACATCCACGCCCACCTCAATTACCGTGGTGGCTACTAGCAGCTGTAACTCGCCGGCTTTAAAGCGCGCCATTTGCTGTTCTTTGTCGGCATTGCTCATACGGCCGTGAATCAACCCCACGCGGGTGTTGGGTAGGGCATGTTGCAGGTCCTGGCTGAGCTCTTCCGCGGCCTGGGCCTGTAGGGTTTCGGATTCTTCAATCAGCGTGCACACCCAATAGGCCTGGCGGCCTTGATCGCAGGCCTGGCCCACCCGGGCAATGACTTGCTCACGCCGTTGGCTATTAATGGTTACGGTGTCGATGGGGGTGCGGCCCGGCGGCAGCTCATCAATCACCGAGATATCTAGGTTGGCGTACAGACTCATGGCTAGAGTACGAGGGATGGGGGTGGCGGTAAGCAACAGTAGATGGGGCTTGGCGTGTTGGTTTTTTTGCTGCAGCGCCAACCGCTGGAATACGCCAAAGCGGTGTTGCTCGTCGATGATACACAGCGCCAAATCGGCGAATTGCACGCTGTCTTGGAACAGGGCCTGGGTGCCCACAATTACTTGGGTTTGGCCATCGTTGATGCCCGCCAGTGCCTGGCGGCGCTCCTTGGCGGTTTGTTTACCCAGCAAAAATCCCACACCAATGCCCAGGGGGCTTAACCAGTGGCTGAAGTTATCAAAATGTTGCTCGGCCAAGATCTCGGTGGGCGCCATGATGGCGACCTGTTTACCGGCGGCGATGGCGGGTAGTGCCGCCATGGCGGCGACCAGGGTTTTGCCACTGCCCACATCGCCCTGCACCAACCGACGCATGGGTGTGGCCTGGGCTAAATCACCGGCCACCTCCAGCACTACCCGTTGCTGTGCGTTGGTGGGCTGAAACGGCAATTGCTGTAAAAAATCCTGCTGCAACTGCTCGGCGGCGGGTAGGGCGTAGGCTCCACCGGCACTCTTCCAGCGCTGCTGTTTAAGGCTGAGGTGGTGGGCCAGGAGTTCTTCCAAGGCCAGCCTTTGTTGTAGCGGATGGCTGCGGTTGCACAGCGCCTCGGCATCCACCCCTTTGGCTGGGCGGTGCAGAAATGCCAGGGTATGGGCCAGGGTGTCATTGGCCGGCAGAGGTTGCAAAGAACTGGGGATTAACTCGGCGATGGGGGTGGCTTGGCAGCGTTGTAATATCTGATCGGTAAGCTGGAGCCACTTTTTTTGGCTGATGCCGTCGGTGCTGGGGTAGATGGGCGTGAGCTCATTGGGCATCGGCGTGGTGTCGTCCACCAGGGTGGTTTCTGGGTGGTACAGCTCCAGGCCGGTACTGCCCCGGCGGGCCTCGCCAAACACCCGTAACAGTGCGCCTTGGGCAAGCCGATCTTTTTGTGCGGCGGTAAAGTGAAAAAACCGCATCATGATGCTGCCGCTGTCGTCTTCAATTTTGCAGGCAAGACTACGCCGCCGGCCAAACTGGACATGGGTGTTCACAATAGTGGCTTGGATCACCGCGTATTGCCCTGGGCGAAGCTGGCCAATGGGTGTAATGCGGGTTTGGTCGATATAGCGGCTGGGAAGGTGGAACAACAGATCACGAAACTGGGTAATGCCCAGTTTTTGGAGCTTGGCGGCCAGCTGGGGGCCAACACCTTTGAGTTCGGTGATGGCACTGTGCTCTACGGATAGGGTGACGGGATTGCCTGCCAACTGGGGTGTCTCTTGCGATGGATTGATGCCTATTCTATCCCAATAAGAGGCGCCCCAATTAGCGGTGCCTTAATTGGCGTGTTCTAACTGGCACTGGTTGATGGCCTGACGCAACACATCGATGGCTTTGTGGCGTGGAAAGCTGGCGCGCCAAGCCAGAGCTACGGTGCGGCTGGGTGGGTTCTCGGCAAATGGTCGGGTGACCAGTTGATCGCTATTGTAAAACGAGCTGGTGGCGGCGGAGGCCGGTAAAATGGTGATACCCAGGCCGGAGGCCACCATGTGGCGCAGGGTTTCCAGTGAGCTGCCTTCGGCGGCGGTGTGGATTTTGGCATTGCTGTGATCGCTTTCGGCGGAGGGCCGCAGATTTGGGCAGGCCTCAAACACCTGGTCGCGGAAGCAGTGGCCTTCGCCCAGCAGCAGAATATTGTGCTGTTCTAGGTCACGGGTATGGACGGCCTCTTGTTCTGCCAGCGGGTGGCCTTTGGGCAGCAACACCACAAAGGGTTCGTCGTACAGCGATTGTGTAACCACATCCGCTTCGGTAAACGGCAGGGCGACGATAATCACATCCAGCTCACCGTTGCGCAGGCGCTGGCGTAGGGTGGCGGTAAAACCTTCCTCTACATACAGCGGCATATCCGGGGCGCGTTTTTGCAGCTCGGGGATAAAATGCGGGAATAAATAGGGCCCGATGGTAAAGATGGCGCCTACCTGCAGAGGGCTGCGCAGCTGATCTTTGCCGGCGGTGGCCAAATCTTTGATGGCTGAGGTTTGCTCCAGCACCAATTGCGCTTGCTTAACGATGCTCTCGCCCAGCGGGGTGGGTTTTACCCGTGTTTTAGAGCGTTCAAATAACGCTACACCGAGCTCGTCTTCCAGCTTTTTGACGGCGATGCTTAGGGTTGGCTGGGAGACAAAGCATTTTTCGGCAGCGCGGCCGAAGTGTTGCTCTTGTGCCAAAGTTACGATGTAGCGAAGTTCTGTTAGAGTCATGTTGTTTTTTGTAGGTAAAAGTAAGCAGGTACAGAGCGTACTAAAGCCTAGGGGTTTTGGCTATCAGGTATAGCCTCTTAATATATTTTATTAAATTATAAGCTGAATAGTTTTTTTCAATGAGACGGTATAAATAAAGACTATGGTGGAGGAAATCAATAAACCCGTATCGCCTGGTGGGCGCTTATTGTGGTTGGGAGCGGGCAGCCTAGCGCACGGCTTTGCGCAGTTAGCCGAGGCCGGGCAGTGGCGGGAAATTATTGCCGCTCGGCGCAACATCGAGCGGTTGGGCCCGGGCTTCACTGTCTGTGCCATGGACTTTTTGAGTGACAGCGATGGCCGGCGGCTGGCAGCCATGGCGGCGGATGCCGTCGTGGTGTCGCTGACGCCACCGGCTCGCAGTGATGACGGTTATCGCCAGGGTTACGTAGAAACCAGCCGCAATATTATTTCGGCGTTACAGCAGTGGCAGCAACCGCCCGGGCGGGTGGTGTGGGTATCCAGCACCAGTGTGTACGGCCAAAACAGCGGTGAAAGTGTGGATGAAACCAGCCCAACCCAGACTACGGGTTTTAGCGGTAAGCGCCTTTTGGAAGCCGAAGCTCTGTGGCAGGCCAGCGGTTTGCCGGTGAGTGTCGTGCGCTTTTCAGGCATCTACGGGCCCGGCCGTAACCGATTATTGCAGCAGGTTGAGAAAGGTAATTTGGGTGGTGAAATCCCGACCTATACCAATCGAATTCACCAAACAGATTGCGCCAGAGTGATCGCTCACTTACTGGATGATAAGCATGATGCGGGGGTTTATATAGGCACAGACGACGAAAGCGTGCTGGATTGGACGGTAAAATCTTGGCTGGCGCAACAATTGGGGGTGGCCCACCAAGTGCCGGCCTTACCCACCACCGTGGCAGGTAAGCGGCTGAGTAATCACAAGCTCAAGGGCCAAGGCTTTAGCTTTGCCTATCCCAGCTACCGCCATGGCTACCCCGAGATTATCAAGGCCTACCGGCAGCGGGTGTGATTTCTTGGAGTTACATCAAATAACCACAACACCATCGGCTTCGATAAGGGAATCCTTGGGCAGTTGGCTGATACCAATGGCTGCGCGGGCCGGGTAGGGCTGGCTGAAATACTGCGACATAACCTCATTCACCAACGGAAAGTTGTTTAAATCCGTGAGGTAGATATTCAGCTTTACGATGTCTTTCAGCTCGCCGCCGGCGGCGTTTACTACAGCCGCTAGGTTTTTAAACACTTGGTGTGCTTGCTCGGTGAAATCCTCTGATACCAGCGTCATGGTCTCTGGGTCCAGTGGAATTTGGCCGGATAGGTAAACGGTATTGTTAACTTTTACCGCTTGGGAATAGGTGCCAATGGCGGCCGGTGCAGCGTCGGTATGAATCGTGGCTTTGTTGGTCATTATTGCCTCCCGCAGGCTGGGTGCCGAGAATCGGAGGCCTAATTACCGCTGCCGCCCCGGCGATGCTTCAAAAAGAAAAGCCGCTTAGTATAGATGGCTGGGGCGGGCAGGCAATCAGTTTTTGCTGCGGGTAACGCGGATAACGGGGCTCATCACCCGAATGCGGCGCATGATATTGGCCAAATGTTTACGGTTGCTGACAGTTAGGGTGATTAAAATCACCATGTTTTGGGCATCGCGTTCATTGACTTGTAGCTTCTCTATGCCAGCACCTTGTTCCGAAACTCGGGTGGCGATATTGGCAATGATGCCGCGTTCCGAGGCCACTTCCACGCGTAAACCCACCACGTATTCGCCAGAGACATGCTCGGCCCAACTGATGGGGCTGATGGATTCCGGTTTGCTGTTACGGATTTCGGTTAGGTTGCGGCAGGATTCCTGGTGCACTACCAAGCCCTTTCCGGCGCTGGTATGGGCGGCAATGGTGTCACCGGGGATGGGCCGGCAACAGCGGGCAAAGGTAATGACAACCGCATCCGGTGAGTCGATAACCAAGGGCGCGGTATTGTGGTGGGCGTTTGCGCCCTCGCTGGCGGCCAACATTTGGGCGATGGTATGGGGCGGGCGTTGGCCCAGGCCGATCTCTTCCAGCAGGCCTTCAAGGGTATCCAACTTACAGGCCGCTAACAGACCATCCACCTGCTCGGTAGACAGCGAATCTAAGCTTAGAGTGTAGGGCTCTAGCGATTGGTCCAACATCCGTGCACCCAACTCCACCGATTGATTGTGGCGTTGGTTTTTCAAAAAGTGGCGGATGGCGCTGCGTGCTTTTCCGGAGACTACGAACTTCAGCCAATTGGGATTGGGCTGCGCCGCCTCGGAGGTGATAATGGCCACCCGCTCGCCGCTTTGCAGCTGACGAGATAACGGTGCCAGGCGATCGTTCACCCGGCAGGCAATGCAGTGGTTGCCGATATCGGTGTGCACGGCGTAGGCAAAATCCACCGCCGTGGCACCGGCGGGCAGTTCGACAATTTTGCCCTTGGGGCTAAATACGTAGACTTCATCAGGGAACAGGTCGATCTTGGCGTTCTCGATAAATTCCAGGGAGTTGCCGGCCTGTTGTTGAATTTCCAGTAGGCCGCTCACCCATTTTCGGGCGCGGGCGTGGCCGACGTAATCTTGGTCGTCGGATTTGTACAACCAATGAGCGGCGATGCCTTGGTTGGCCAGAGCGTTCATATCCTGGGTGCGGATCTGCACTTCTATGGGTTGGCCGTGTAATCCCACCAACACCGTGTGCAGGCTCTGGTAGCCATTGGCCTTGGGAATGGCGATGTAATCTTTAAATTCACCGGGGATGGGCTTGTACAAATTGTGAATGGAACCCAGCGCTCGGTAGCATTCGTCCACGCTGTCTACCACAATGCGGAAGGCGTGCACGTCCATAATTTCTTTGAAAGATTTCTTTTTGCTGCGCATCTTAGAGTAGATGCTAAACAGGTGTTTCTCCCGGCCGGTAACGTTGGCGGTGATGTTATCGCGTTCCAACCGGCTACTGATATCACTGCGGATGGTTTCAACCAGCTCTTTGCGGTGACCGCGCACGGATTTTAGAGCCGCCTCCAGGCGCCGTGCCCGCATGGGGTAGATGGCCTGAAAACACAAATCCTCAAATTCGATACGAATATCGTTCATGCCCAAGCGGGCCGCAATGGGGGCGTAGATCTCTAGGGTTTGTTTGGCGATGCGGCGTTTTTTCTCGGGTCGCAGGGCGCCCAAGGTGCGCATATTGTGCAGGCGGTCGGACAACTTCACCAAAATCACGCGGATGTCTTTGGCCATGGCCAAGGTCATTTTACGGAAGTTCTCGGCTTCTTTTTCGGCCTGGGATTCAAACTCCATTTGCGTGAGCTTACTCACGCCGTCTACTAGGTCGGCCACGGTATCGCCGAACTGTGCCGCCAGTGCCATCTTGTTAATGGCGGTATCTTCAATGACATCGTGCAGCATGGCCGCCATCAGGCTTTGGTGATCCATGTACATTTCAGACAGGATGTTGGCAACGTGCAGGGGATGGGTTACGTAGGGTTCCCCGGACGAGCGGCGCTGGCCCTCGTGGGCTTGTTCGGCGTAAAAATAGGATCGACGCACCAAGTTAACTTGGTCTGCATCCAGGTAGCTGGCCAGATGATGGCTGAAGCGCTCTAAATTAACCGCGACGGGCATAATAACGGGCATTGCCTCTCTTTAATGCTGCTCCCAATCCCTCTCAGCTTTTTTGCTGAGCCTGCCGTCTGCGGCTAATTAGCCGAGGCTTACCAATTATGTCCTTATAAAAGCGGCTATTCGCTGCAGGGTATGATTGGTGTTTGTTTGATTTTTATCCTAAAACGGGGCTTATGCCGTTTCGGTCACTTTGGTTAAACAGTATCACTTTTTACTCAACGACCACGCAATTACCTAACTCGTCGAATCCAGTGGCCTATGTTGAGCTGTTCAAAGCACCTGAGGGCCTAGCTGATCAATTTTGCTGGCAATCGTGATAGTTGTCTCTTTATCAGAGTGTAGTAAAAAGATCTGAATAACAGGTAAACGAATGTGAAAACACGCGCCTCATTCTAAAAATGCGCGGTTAATTATAATAGCGGCAAAGATCGGGGGAGATTGAGTGATGGTTTCGCGATTGCGAAGCGGCCACCGCAGGAGCGGCGGCTACTGGAAGAGTGTTACTCGTCTAGCATCAACGGTGCGCTAGGCATGTACTCGTCTTCGGCTTCGTCTTTTTCGTCCAGAATGCTGGCGTCGATAAAACCTTGTTCGATTTCGCGCAGGGCGATAACCGTGGGCTTGTCATTTTCTTCGGCAACCATTGGGTCGCGGCCACCGACGGCGATTTGGCGAGCGCGCTTGCTACCTACTAATACCAACTCGAAGCGGTTATCGACGTGATCTAAGCAATCTTCTACAGTAATGCGGGCCATAGTGGGTTCCGTTGTTGTGTTCAGTCAGCTCGGTATAACACCAAGGACGCGGGATTGTATGCAAAATAAGCGCCTAGGACAACAGCTTTTCTAGGCGGCTGCCGTGGCGTGCCTGCTGGTTATCCAGCGTTAGACGTTGGGCGCGCATAACGGCTTTGAAGTCTTCTAAGGCGTCGTCGAAGTCTTCGTTAATAATAATGTAGTCGGCTTCCACGTAATGTGACATCTCATTGATGGCTTTTTGCATGCGCCCGGCTATGATGTCGGCATCGTCTTGGCCACGATTGGTTAGGCGCTGCTCTAATGCCTCTCGCGAGGGCGGCAATATAAAGATGCCAACCGTATCTGGTAGCAGGCGTCGAATTTGGTCGGCGCCCTGCCAGTCTATCTCTAAGATCACATCCATACCGTTATTGAGCGTGTCTTCAACCCACTGCTGTGCGGTGCCGTAGCAGTTACCGAACACCTCGGCGTATTCCAAAAATTCACTGCGAGCCACCATAGCGTGGAAGGTCTCGGGCGTAACGAAGTGGTAGTTAACGCCTTCTTCCTCTCCCGGACGTTTGGGCCGGGTGGTGTGAGAGATGGAAACCAGGATGTTGCTCATACTACCGACTAAGGCTTCAACCAAGCTGGTTTTACCCGCACCCGAAGGGGCTGAAACGGTGAATAAAGTGCCTCGACTGCTCATGTGCTCGCTCGTTGGCTCGTAAGTGAATAACTGGAGGGCCGCTACAGCCCCGGGTGGATAGGAAACCGCGCATCCTAACGGCTGGGCAGCAAAACTACAACTGTGCTGCCGTGCGGGCAAAGCCTGGGTGGTGTTCGCTGGGCTTATAGTTACTTTTTATACAGTGTAGTCGATGCGCTGGATGATTGTGCTGGTTGGCGGTGCTAAGCGGTGACTAAAGAACCGGCACGAATTGTGTTAGCTTAACTGGGTACATGGAAATGGGGAAAGCAGATTGAAGACGAGCACGATGAGAAGGATACGCCCAAAAAGAATTTTTTCGCTGGTGGTAAAAGGGCTACTTACCTTGCTACCACTGGCCATTACACTGTACGCCGTTATTTGGTTGGCCAGCACGTTAGAGGTAGTGTGCCGTAAATTGTTAATATTTCTGTTACCGAATTTCTGGTACTTCCCCGGCATGGGGCTGATGACCGCCATTGCATTATTAGTATTGGTTGGCTTGGTGATGAATTTGTACGGCATGCGCTATCTGGTGGGGTGGGGCAATCGTCTGGTACAAAAAATACCGCTGATCAGCTCAGTGTATTCGGCCATTAGCGACATTATTACGGTGTTTAATATCGGCAAAAACAGCGAACTCAGCGCGGTGGTCAGCGTCGATAGTGGCAACGGCTTCCGCCAAATTGGATTCGTCACGGGTGAAAACGCCGGTGAGCGTTTATTCCCAGGCCAGAATAGGGTGGGGGTGTATTTGCCCATGAGTTATCAGATTGGGGGCTTTACCATGTACGTGCAACGCGAACATCTGGAGCCACTGGATATCAGTATCGAAGAGGCCATGCGCATCGCACTCACCGGCGGTGCCCAGGATGAATCTATGTTAGGCAAGGACCAAAAAACCTTGGAAGAGGCCATCCCTTAACTGTGTAAATATGACAATTGGCGAGCCTGGAAATGCAAACCGTACCCGGGCTCTTATTCGGCTTATTATTCGGCACTGCCCATTTTGCGGTCATATTAGTGTCACGCAATTTAAAATAATTTGTAATACCGTCTACCTACACTCGCGCCCAGAACAACCACATCACATGGGGACTGGGATATGCACACTCAAAAACTACTCGTCAGTGCCGTGGCATTAGCTTCTACCGCTTTTGCTTGGGCCCAAGAAGACACCGCCGAAAACCAAAACCAGGTCATTGAAGAACTACTGATTATTGGCCAGCAAAAATCCTACGGTAACAATGCTGTAACGCAATCCATGATGGATCAACATTCCTCACTTACCAGCGTGGTGGATGTCATAGACAACATCCCCGGAGTGTTGGTTACTGAGGGTGACAGCTTTGGCGCCGATGATTGGTCCACCACCGTCAGTATCCGCGGCTTTCAATTAAACCTAGATCAACAACAAATCGGCATGACCATCGATGGCGTGCCTAACGGTAACTCCAACTACGGTGGCGGGTCCAAGGCCAACCGGTTTATCGATTCGGAAGATTTGGCCGGCGTGGAGGTTTCCCAAGGTACGGCGGATATTTCGTCCCGTTCCCACGAAGCCCTGGGCGGCACCCTGAACTATTTAACCAGTAACCCCGCAGATGAGTTTGGCTTTACCCTGAGCACTGCCGTTGGTGAGTACGATGCAAAGAAAGTTTACGCCCGTTTGGACACCGGTGAGTTTGCGCCCAACACCTCGGCTTGGATCAGTGTGTCCAAATCTGAAAGCTCAGATTTTATGGAAGGCTCCGCTGAAAACGAGCGCGAGCATGTATCCGCAAAAATCGTCAGCGCGCAAGAGTTTGTCACCGTCACAGGTTTTGTTTCCTACGACGATGCCCATGAAGACAACTACCAACGTATTACCGTTGCCGAGTTCGACGTTAACGAAAAGTCCGACCGCTTAATCGGCACCTGGACAGGCATACCTTATGTTGACCAAGTGTATCGCAAGGGCTGGTCTACACTGCGCGAAAATACCTTGGGTTATTTGAAAGTAGAATTTGAAAACGACGGCTTCAGCGCCAATGCCACTGGCTATTACCACCACAACAATGGCCGAGGCGATTGGTTGCCGCCCTACGTGGTTGCTGCGGATGGTAGCCTAGTAACCTACGTCGACAACACTGGCGCGCCTATTTCCTACTTTGCTGCCGATGGCACAGAGGTAGTTTCCATCCCCGGCTGTGAATCAACGTTGACCTTTCCCTACGGCGGTGGCAGCGCGGCCTTTGACCCAAGTTGCCAGGACACCAGCAACGGCGCCATTCCGGTGGGTTCCTACCGTCACACGCACTACACCAAAACTCGCACCGGCTTAACCGCAGACATCGCCTGGGCGGCGCAATTTGGTGAGGTCGCCAATACCTTGCGTGGTGGCTTGTGGTATGAAGATTACCTGCGCGAAGAATCTCGCAACTGGCACCAAATTACGGATTCCCGCCTCGGCTATTCCTTTGAGGGCAGCCCTTACTGGTTACAATACGATAACGAGTTCCCGGTCACCACGGCGATGTACTACCTGGAAGACAGTATCGAAATGGCAGGCGTAACGGTTCGCTTGGGCGCAAAAAAATTCTTCGTTGAATTGGATAAAGACAACGAGCTAACCGGCGCCGGCGGCCCGGAAGTGGATTCCGATTCCGATGTGTTGCCGTCTTTTGGTGTGGTTTACAACACGCCGGTGGATGGCTTGGAAGTATTTTTTGGTTATGCCGAGAACTTTGCTGCCATCAAAGACGTGGTACTGGAGTCCGCCGATGCGGTGGCAAACGTCGAAGCCGAAACCGCTAAAAATACCGACGTGGGTATTCGTTTCCAGAACGATAAATTCCAAGTCAGTGCCGTGTATTACGACATCGAATTCGATAATCGCATCCAATTTGTGGATGGTGGCAACGATGTCGTTTCCGGTGGTTCGGACTACCTTGGTGAAGTGGCTGGCCAGTACATTAACCAAGGCGGCATTGAGTCCAACGGTTTGGAGTTAGCGTTTAGCTACAACATTAACGAAAACTTCTCGTTTTATTCTGCCTACACCTATAACGACTCCACCTACCTAGGCACCGGTGATTCCGCTGTAGATACGGCCCTGGGCATTAACCCAGGTAATACCGTTATTGGTTCGCCGGACAACATGTTGGTGTTGTCTTTGGATTTTACCATGAGCAATTACTACGCCGGCGTTAGCCAAAAATGGGTGGACGAACGTTTTGTCACCGCGGATAACAGCTCGGCCAATATTGCGCCGGATTATTCCTTGTTTGATGTCTATGCCGGCACTGACATCGCGCTTAATTCCAGCTTTATCGAAAGCCTGAATGTGCATCTCACCGTGAATAACTTGCTGGATGAAAATTACCTATCCGGTATCTCCGGTGATTGGGGCGCCTGGGTAGGCGCACCGCGCACAGCGGTGTTGGGTTTGACGGCCAAGTTCTAACAAGGATTGGAGGAAGCTCTGATTAGCCTCGGTTGCTTCTGCGCGAGCCCTCAAAGCTCAGCTGGCAAGGCGACTTTCGCAGTTAATGGCCTTAGTCCTTAGCAAGAAAGTCAACGCTGTCAGATGGGCTTTGAGGCCGCGCCCTTTGGGGCCGCCAGAGCTTCCCGATATCCTTGTTAGTGTTTTTTGACCGGGGCGCGCAGCCGTACGGCCAGTATGCCTGCAAAACACTGCCGCGATCTCGGAAAGCTCTGACTGCCAGAAGTCAGCCGAGGTTAGTCAGAGTTTCCTAGGTTTTTTCGGGGCTTCGGCCCCGTTTTTTTGGAGCGGTATTATGCGGGTTTTGGTTATGTGTTTATTGGCAGTGCTGTGCTGCCAAAAGAGTTGGGCTGCGGACCACCTGGTGTTGATTACGTTGGATGGTCTGCGATGGCAGGAGCTGTTTCGCGGCTATGAAGACGCGTTACTGGAAAGTGAAGACTTTACCAAGCGGCCCGAGGACTTGAAAGTAATGTTCGATGGCGAAAGCACCGAGCAAAAACGCGAAAAGCTGATGCCATTTATGTGGCAAACCGTTGCCAAGCAGGGCGTTCTTATTGGCAACCAAGATAAACAGTCATCCATGCTGCTAACCAACACCTGGTGGTTTTCATATCCCGGTTACAATGAAATACTCACCGGCAAGGCCGACCCGAGCATAAACTCCAATGAAGCGGTGCCAAACAAAAATGTAACCATCCTAGAGTGGGTTAATCAACATAAAGACAACAAATCCAAAGTGGCCGCGTTTACCGGCTGGGACGCCTTCCCGGCGATTATTAACGAACAACGCAGTGGTGTTATGGTCAATGCCGCTTTCGAAAATGCGCAATGGAACAAGCTTTCTGATCGGGCCAAGGTGATTAATGAGTTGCAACACAGCACACCCAGCCCCTGGCACAATGTGCGCTTCGATGCCTTCACCTATGGCTTGGCGAAAGAATATTTGTTGGCCGAACAGCCTAAGTTAATGTACATCGCCTTGGGCGAAACCGATGACTTTGCCCACCAGGAAGAATACGACCAATACATTAAGTCGGCCCACCGTTCAGATCAGTTTATTGCCGACCTTTGGCAAACCATTCAAACTACCAAGGGTTTAAAAGGCAACACCAATATCGTTATCGCGGTAGACCACGGCCGGGGAGTTACCGCACAAACCTGGCCCCACCACGCCAGTGCCAAAGCGCTAAAGCAGTATTTTAAAATGGAGCAGCAACCGAAAGAGGGAATCGTAGGCTCCAATGCCGTTTGGTTAGCGGCGATTGGTCCAGACATTCGCGCGCTGGGCGAATTAACCGCTGCCCAACCTATGTATCAAAACCAAATTGCTGCCACGGTGCTCTCTCTGTTGGGCTATCAATTCACCGATTATGCCACGGACATTGGCAAGCCTCTCACCACAATAATTGAGCCATAAAAATGCCGGTGCCGAGCCAGCCTCGGCACTACTGTTTTAACGCCGAGTCAACAGTACTTTAACGCTGGTTCAAAAGCTAATCTGCGTTTCGCCACCGCTTATCCTTCCGGCACACCAGCCTCGCTTACTCGGTAGCCAGTTTCCCCTGACCAACGGCACTGAATACCACGTTTACTCACCTATACTGGTTGAACACAAAAATTTTATCTTGGTTATAAATGGATTTCTGGCGACTCTTAAGCCCTGCAGCAGCGGATGGCACATTGCTAATCGGCCACCACAACCCCTGGGTTGGCGGTGCGGCGTTCTTTTTGGCAGTGGTGGGTGCCTCTGTGTTGGTGCCGGCGGTAAATCGTTATCGCGGCCATCAGCATCGCTACGTTTGGTTACTGGGAGGCGCGTTGACAATGGGCCTGGGCTTTTGGGGTATGCATTTCGCCTCCATGCTGGCCTACCATCTGCCTGTTATCCACGGTTACGATCGAACACACAGCTTGCTGTCCATGGTGCCGGTGATCGTCGCCTGTGGTTTGTGCATCTTTTTATGTTCTTTTAACCGTAGTCCCCCCTACCATGTTGTTTTAGCCGCTTTGGTGTTAGGGATTGGTATTGCTGGTACGCACTTTTGGGGCATGGAGGCCATGCGGCTGCCGGTGGCCATGCATTACAAACCCGGGCTTTTCTTTGTTTCTTTACTTGCGGCATTTGTGTTGCCTCTGGGCGCGTTACTGAGTGTGCATTGGTTGAGAAAGAAGGTTTCTCATCACTCAAACGCACTGCCTTTGGTGGCCACATTGGCGGTGGGTTTGTCGGTGTGCGCTTTCCATATTTTGGCCATGAGTGCCACCTACTTTGTGGTGACAGACCCCTCTGTATTGGTGACGACCCACCCCGTGCCCAGGGGATTGATGGCGGCCATCGTATTGGTTGCGATATTGGTAGTGTTGTTACTCATCGGTCTGCTGCTGGATCGCCGCTGGGTGGATTTAAGCCAATCCTTAGCGCGCAGTGAACAACGTTTTACGCGTATGGCGCAAAACAGTGGCGTAGCAATATTCACCTACAACCAAAACGGTGTGGTGTACGCAAACCCTGCGTTATCGACGATTTTAGGCTACGACAAAAAAGAGATTGAAACCCTGCCCCTAGCCGAAGTTTTAGGTCAGGACTGCGCAGACTTTGCCCTCGGGGCCATCAATGGTAAGCCCGTAGAGGGTGAAAATTTTCAAAGCCAGTTTGAAGTAACCACCAAAAGTGGCCACGTACGTTGGATTTATTTGAGCATCAGCGTTGAGCGAAAGTGCCAGGCGTTGATTGGCCTAGCCAGCAGTTTTGATATTACTAGCCAGAAACTGGCTGAGTCTAATTACCGCAAATTGGCCTATAAAGATTCCTTAACCCGGTTGGCCAACCGAGCTATGTTTATCGACCGGGTAGAGCATCACCTGGCGTTGTTAAACCGACGCGGCGGCAACATTACCTCGTGCATTTTATTAATCGATTTGGATAAGTTTAAGGTCACCAACGATACCCTTGGCCACGCCCATGGCGATCAACTGCTGCAAGCGGTGGGCGAGCGTTTGTTGGCCTGTTCTCGCAGTAGCGATACCGTGGCGCGATTGGGGGGTGATGAGTTTGTGATTCTGGCCGAGGGTGCCGATGATATTTACGACATCCAAGCCATCGCTGAAAAAATCATTGAGGAATTTAAAACGCCTCTGAATATTGGTGTGCAGCAGGTGCAAGTAGAGATCAGTATGGGAGCGCTGCCCATTGTGCCCAAAGCCTACAATAGCTCTGACGACATACTGCGTGATGCCGATATTGCCATGTACCGGGCTAAAAAAGTGAATGGTTCCTACTGGGTGATATTTAATGAAGAGTTGGATGCCTCTGCTCGCCGTATGCGGCAACTGCAAATTGAATTAAAGCAAACCATCGAGCAGGGCAGCTTGCAGTTTTTTTATCAGCCCATTATCGATATCGCAGAACAGCGGGTGGTGGGTTTTGAATCCTTGGCCCGTTGGCAAAGAGAAACCGGCGAATGGGTCTCACCGGCGGAATTTATTCCTCTGGCGGAGCGCTCTGGCAGTGTGTCGGATATTGGTTTGTGGGCACTTAAACGGGCGGCGCAGCAGGTGGCGCAGTGGAGCGCTCGGTTTAATCGTCGGGATATCTACATCAGTATTAATATCGCGGCGGTGTCGTTTGGTGACGAGCGCTTTTACCAATTGCTGGATGACATGTTTGCACAATACGATTTGGCACCGGGGCAAATTCGTATTGAGCTGACTGAACGTATTTTAATGGAAAACGCCGACATGGTGTTGCCCAAGCTGGAAAAATTATTGCAAATGGGCTGTAACCTGATGCTCGACGATTTCGGCACCGGCTATTCTTCGCTCAGTTATTTACACCGTTTACCCATCAATACCGTGAAAATAGACCGTAGCTTTATCGAAAGCCTCAACCAAGATCAACAAGCCCCGGCCATTGTAAAATCCATTGTGGGCCTGGCTGAGAATTTAAATATGTCGGTCATTTCTGAAGGCGTAGAAACGCCCCAGCAATCGGCGCAGTTACTGGATTTGGGTTGCCAAGTGGTGCAGGGGTTTTTATATTCTAAGCCCATGCCACCAGAAGCCGCTGAGGCGTATTATGAGCAATACAACAGCACGGGTAATATCGTCAGCGACGACTCCCTGGCCGCGAACATGATGTAATGCTTGGCGGGCAAATCCCTAGGTGTTGCGCATTTGTGTTTAAACTGTTTCTGTTTACGACCCTGGTGTTTGTTGCCATCGTGACCCTGGTGATTACCCTAGAAAACCGCATCTGAAAACGCCGCGCAGCGTTTATCGATGCCTACGCCTTTCCTGTCAAAGTCGAACTACAACTCGCTAAGCCGTACTCTAGTCTAAGCCAGGCCCAGCGCAGCCATGTACTAGCGGCGTTAAGAGAGTATTTTCACCTTTGTAGTGAAGCCGGTGGCATTCCGGTGGCTAAGCCGACCCAGGCTGTGGACGTTGCCTGGCACGAATTTATTCTGCACACACGCGTTTATAAGGGATTCTGTAAATAGGTATTGGGTCGAATTTTACATCACACACCTGCCGAAGCCATGGTGACACCCATCCACTCGTCACAAGGGGCCCAAGAGGACATCCGCGTGGCCTGGCGTCTGTCCTGTATGCGCGAGGGCATCGATCCCCAATCCCCGTCGGCGCTGCCCACCCTGTTCGCGTTAGATTCTGACTTGAATATCCCGGATGGCTCACCTACGAGCTCGACTGCGTAGCAAGTCTCAACCAAAACGGCTACTGCGCCAGTCATTTCGGCTGCACTTCTCATCGGCCATGACACAGCTAGAGTAATACGACGGTGAACAATCACAGAGTGCGAGCTACTTGGAGATCGCTGAGTTTCTTTCCACTCAAGGAGCGAACACGGCAGCTGATTTATCGCAGTTGTGGCGTCGTATCATATTCAATATAGCCGTATCTAACACAGATGATCATCTGCGCAATCATGGCTTTTTACTGGTAAAGAATGGTTGGAAATTATCTCCTGCGTACGACTTAAGCCCCATCGTTGGGAAGCGCGGATTACATCTGAATATTACGGATTCGGACAACGCTTTAGACTACCAATTAGCCTTTGACGTAAAAGATTTCTTTCGGCTTTCTAGAGTCCAAGCCGATAAAATTTATGATGAAGTCCTGTACGCGGTTAGACAATGGCGGGCCGTTGCTAAGCGGCTAGGTGTTAGCCGCGCGGAGCAAGCCATGAGTGAGTCGGCGTTTAACGTTTGATACGTTGGACGAAATTTGCTGGTTTAGCCTTGGGGAAATTAGACCTTAACATCTAGGCAAGCTCGATTCTTACTATGCTACAGATCTTAGATCGTCTTTTGGGCTTTAAGGATGTTTTTATGGATGTCTCAAATGGTTGTCACTAAACAGTGCGCTTTGTTTATATGCAAGCCGGCTGTCAAGATAAAAAAGTCCTGCATTTAACAATAAATAGCAGGGCTTTTTAGTAAGCAAGGTGGCAAAAACTATTCGATATTCTGCACCTGCTTATTGAGCAGCGGCCTAGACCTTAGTGAAATCAACGAGTTATCGAAAATAAACCGATCAAAAATGCCTGTTTGCCCACCAAACTGCCCACCACTTGCCTATGGTTTTTACTAAATCTTAGTGGTTAGCAATGGAAAAACAGTGCCGTTTTTATGCTGCTGTTAGAGCTAAAACATAGCAGTTTTGAAGGGCTTTATCGAGCAAGATTTCCGTCAACATAGCTTTGCCATTTTTTCACTGGTTCTACGCGATAGTAATGAGTCAGCAGAAAGCTCACCTAGCCTGAAATGGACATTATGGTGTCCATTTTAATAGAAATAAGCTCAATATGGATACTATGGTATCCAAGAGAGATAAGACTGAGTGTCGAATGGTAGGCATCAGGTCTACAAATTGTTATCCCTAAGGTAACTTTGTGTAGACCTCGGGGCTAAGCAACGCGCCTTTACCATCTCTGAGGTAAATACTGCGTGAAATACAAAGGCATCACGATATTGGTTTGTTCTAACGCTGAAGAGCCTTGTGTACCCGTTAACTTAAAGGTTTTACTTGGAGTACATTTTTCAACGTAGGATGCCAACGATTTTGCTCTTGTACGTTTACCACTTTTGACTTCCACAGGGACGATATCGCCTTCATCGGTCGCCAAAATAAATTCGATTTCGGCGCGGGCGTCATTCCATGAATAACTTGGGTCAACGCCAATAGCTGTGAGCTCTTGTTGCACAAAGTTTTCAGCCAGATAACCTTTGTATTCATAGTTTTGTTGCTTAATCTCTTTATAACTGCTGCCTAGTATATGATTGAGCAGGCCTACATCAAACAGAAACAGTTTCACCATATTTTCTTTTTTATAGGCCGCCAACGGAGATTTCGGCAATCCTTCAATAGGGTAGTTTGGCAAAGCTAAGCGACAGCAGTTAAGCCAATGGATCGCGGTTTCAAAATCGCTATAACGAGATTTACGCTCATGCACATGCTTAAATTTAAAGCGTTTAACCGACTCATCGCTGACAAGTGATAGCTGAGCAGGAATACTGTTAAACACCGATTCAATCAGTGTGGCGCCAACCTTGCCTGCGTACTTACCAAAATCGCGGCGATAACCTTCAACTAAATCGGCATGAATTTTTGTGACTTTTTCTACACGTTCTAGAATGCTTGAATCCTTATACTGATACCAAGCAGAAACGGCTTCCGGCATACCACCGATAAAAAAATAGTCGATTAGTTTATCCATCAATTTAGTGTGCACCGCCGGTGTGCTTGCTTGACTATCAAATGCTTTGATCAGTGCTTGCTCGTTGGATGCGTAAATAAATTCTTGGAAGGTCAGTGGTCGTAAATTGTATTGTTCTACCTTGCCTACAGGGAAGGTATTGAGCAAACCAATGTTAGAACCGCTGGCTGCGACAAAATAGGACGGTGCTTTTTCGGCAAAATACTTCAACGAAGTAACGGCTCGTTCACATTCGCCAATTTCATCTAATATCAGCAAGTCGGTTTCTGGATTGAACGCTTGGCTGGTTAACAACTCAATGTTCATTACTAGCTCGTCAGGTGACAATGAGCCATCGAACGCCTCTTTGTAGGCAGGGTTTTCAAGGAAGTCGATACGAAGGATGTTGGCAAAGGTGTTTCCAAACAACTCTTGCAGCAGATAGGTTTTACCAGTTTGTCTTGCACCATCGATCAATAATGGCTTGCGCACAGGTTGATTTTTCCATGCTATGAGGGCGTTGAGTAAGTTGCGCTGCATTGTCATTTCCCGCAAATTAAGACTGTTAACTGCCTGTAGTATAGCTCAGTCCACACTTTTACGCGCAGAAAAGTGCGTAATATTACATTTTTATGCGCATAAAAGTGTAATTTGATGGCCTTTGGCATTCAGGGATTCACATCATCGCCTTGGCCAACGCGCAAGCTAAACCTAAAGGTGGGATATAAATCCAATTATATTGAGTAAAGTGGGAATATAGTCCCATATTTTACTTGTTGACGTTGCTTGAATTTAAAAGTTGGACTATATTCCCATTAACGGTTAAATAGTGGGAATATAGTCCCTTTGGTTGGTGATATGGCTAAGCGTGACTTACACAATGTACTGTTTCCGAAGCAGCGCAAAATCCTGACGCATTTTGGTGAAGACTTGCTGTTGGCGATGAAACGACGTGGTTTTACAAAAAAGCTACTGTGTGAACGTACTGGTTTTGATCATAAAACCGTGAATAAAGTCTTCGCCGGTGATCCGGGCGTTGCCATAGGCACTTACTTAAAAGTGATGGCCGTTCTTGGCATGGAAAGCAACTTTGCAGAAATGGCCGCTCATGATGAAGTGGGCATCAAGCTGCAAAACATAAAATTACTGGAAGGTTCAAAATGAGCCGTGAAATCGTCGAAGTCTATGCCGACTGGCAGCCAATTGAAGCGCCTTTGCTAATTGGGCTGCTTGCTTACAGTGATTCAAGCCGAGGTGGCGTATTTAGTTTTGCCTACGATAAAGCATTTTTAACCTCAGCCTATCGCTTGCAAATTGATCCAATCCTAACTCTTCACTCCGGTGAACTCTATAACGATGAAGCCGATAAAAACTTTCGCGCATTTCTTGATTCATCGCCTGATAGATGGGGGCGTATTTTAATGCAGCGGCGTGCGGCGATTGAGGCGCGCAAAGGCATTCGAGCAACAAGTCGATTAAACGAATTGGATTACCTGCTGGGCGTACATGACTCTTATCGGATGGGGGGGATTCGATTTAAGCGAGTAGGCTCGGATGCTTTTTTGGACGACAACTCTGAGTTTGCTGCGCCGCCAATGGCTTCTTTGCGAGAGCTAGAGCACGCAGCAATGCAGATTGAAAAAGACGATAACATCGACAGTGACGAGTATTACCGCTGGTTGAAAATGCTGATTTCTCCAGGCTCATCATTAGGTGGTGCAAGGCCCAAGGCTTGTGTCACAGATGAACAAGGCCACTTGTGGATTGCCAAGTTTCCCAACTTAAATGATACCCATGACGTGGGGGCGTGGGAGATGGTCTGTTATGAATTGGCGTTGGCGGCAGGTATTGACATGTTTCCAAGTGAGATTAGGCTGTTTTCCTCTGGGTATCATACCTTTTTAACAAAACGGTTTGATCGCGACGGTGAAAAGCGGCTGCATTTTTCATCGGCTATGACACAGCTTCAATACTATGATGGTGAACAATCTCAAGGTGCCAGCTACTTAGAGATTGCTGAATTTATTTCCAATTCTGGTGCACAAACCACAGCCGATTTAGCTCAGTTATGGCGACGTATCGTGTTTAATATTGCGGTGTCCAACACGGATGATCACCTGCGTAACCATGGGTTTTTATTAACAAAGAATGGCTGGAAGTTATCACCCGCTTATGATTTAAACCCGATAGTGGGTAAGTATGGCCTGCATCTGAATATTACCGATGCAGACAACGCTTTAGACTACCAATTAGCCTTTGACGTAAAAGATTTCTTCCGACTATCTCAGACCCAAGCCACGCAAATTTACGATGAAGTATTAATGGCGGTGAAGCAATGGCAAATCGTTGCTAAGCAACTAGGGATCAGCCGAGCCGAGCAAGCCATGAAAGAATCGGCGTTTAACGTTTAATGAGTAAGTGAAACACTATGTTCATTTTTGGTTGGAAAATGAAGCTATAGTTTCACTTTTATTCTTTGTCTCACACTCCATGTGTTGTAACACGCCACTTACCTCTTGGGCTTTTGGGGCAGTATGGGCAAAGCCTTAATTCATGCCATTTAGCCACAAACCAACCCTGCCCCACAGCGCATTTATTGTTTTGGGCACTATCTACAAACTGGGGCAAGTAGCGACCTGTACCCTCAGAAAGCTGCACGATCTGGGCATTTATCTGCCTACTGCGTCCGATTAGTACTGGCAAACTCCTAACTGAACTTAACAGATCAGTGAGGAAGCAAACGATGAACCCAACCACACAATTACCCACAAACTCAGTACACCCAGCGCGTCAGCAGCGGATTTTGCGATTACCCGAGGTAAAGGCCAAAACTGGCTTTGGCCGCAGTACCATTTATGCCCCTATTTATATACAGAGAGGGGCCAACGGGGAATTTCCCCGATCCATTCGTATTGGTGCGCGTGCCGTGGGCTGGTTAGAAAGCGATATCGACCAGTGGATTGAAACCCGCCGTATCGGTGCTGCTTATGGCCGTGGATAAACCATCAGCATCAAACCAATTACCTGCCAGTGATATGCATAGCAACGAGCCAAAATTACCAGCTGGTTTTGCCTATAACGCGCAAAACTGGCTGGTGATGCAATCGGCTGGGCAAGATAGCCCTGTCAAAATTTGTTCTTGGCTGCAAGTAGCTGCTCGTACTCGCGATCCGCAAGGGGACACTTCTCTATATAAACAAAAAGGGGCTATTTATTGCACTGGTTAGACGATGACAATCGCCATCGCTATTGGGCCATGCCAGCAGAACTATTGGCCGGAGACGGCAGCGAGTACCGCCGAATCCTACTCAGCCGAGGTATGCGGCTAAGCAACAGTGTCAAAGCGCGGCAGTTGCTCTCGTTGTTTATTCAACAAATGGGCGAGCTGGCCAAGCAAAAGGCCATTAGCGTGAACTGTATTGGTTGGCATCACCACGCTTATGCGCATCCGCGCCTCACCTTTTACCCAAGCGAACACAGCAACAACCCACGCATGGTGCTGCAAACCATGCACCCGATAGAAGGCTTTATTCAACAAGGTAGTAGCGACAGTTGGCGGCAGCACGTTGGCCGTTATTGTCTGGATAACCCGCTATTGATTGTTGGTGTCTGCGCTGCACTGGCTGCGCCTTTGTTGCACTTGTGTGGGGTGGATGGTTTTGGTTTACACCTCTATGGTGCCAGCAGTACTGGTAAAACCGCAGCGCTGTATCCAGCATTATCGGTGTGGGGCGAGCCTAATCAACTGCGCCACAGTTGGCGTGCCACGGCCAACGGTTTAGAAGGCACAGCATTAGCGCATAACGATGCCTTGCTGGCGCTCAATGAAATGGGCGAAGTTGACCCAAAAGAGGCAGGCGATGTCGCTTATATGCTTGCCAATGGCCAAGGTAAAACCCGTGCAGGCAAATACGGTGAAATGCGCTTACCCGCGCGTTGGCGTTAGGTGTTTTTATCTACTGGTGAAGTGACACTCGAAAGCCATCTTGCCAGTATCGGCAAGCGCGTGAAAGCGGGGCAGCAAGTGCGCGTGATTGATCTCAGTGCCGATGCCGGAGCGCAAATGGGCGTGTTTAACCAGAGTCATGGTATGAACGCCGCCGATTTAGCCGATCACCTAAAACAGCAAAGCTGCCAACATTACGGCAGCTTGGCCTTGGACTGGTTACGGTATTTAACGAAGCACAGTGCGCAGGTGCGACCCGTTTTCCAAAACGTACGCCAACGCTTTTTAACCAGCTTGTCACCTGAAGCAGACGGCCAAGTGCGCCGAGTTGCCGAAAAATTTGCCTTACTGGCTAGCGCCGGGTTGTTAGCCATTCAAGCCAAAGTACTTGATTGGCCAGCTCAAAGTGTCGAAGCCGCCTGTTTAAGCCAGCTTAACCAATGGATACTTGCTCGCGGTGGTGTAGCCGCCAATGAAGATCAATGGCGGCCCACCACCGATTTGCTTATTGAATCAGCAGCTAACCTGTTGTGGTGGCGAGTTAAATGCGAAAATCAGGCAACTTACTGCCCACCAATTTGCTCACCGCAAAATGCTTATTGAGCAAAAATGAGGGGACTGCCCACCATTCTGCCCACCACTAAACAGGTAGTTGGTAACGGACATCTGCAAACCGATTTGGACGGGAAAAATAAAAAAGCCCTATATTTACAAGCAAATAACAGGGCTTTTAAGACATTCTTGGACGGGTAAAAAAACTATTCGATATTCTGCACCTGTTCGCGCATTTGCTCGATCAGTACTTTTAAATCCACCGCTATTTGAGTAGTGTCGCTGACGGTGGATTTGGAAGACAAGGTATTGGCTTCGCGATTGAGTTCCTGCATTAAAAAATCTAGGCGGCGACCGATGGGATTTTTTTGTTTAAAGCAGTGTTTGACTTCCGCCACGTGGGTTTCCAAGCGGTCCATTTCTTCGTCTACATCGGATTTTTGCGCTAAATAAACCAGCTCTTGCTCTAAGCGGCTTTGGTCTATTTCCACTTGCAATGCGTTTATTTTCTCTAAAATCTTCTGCTTTTGGTTGGCTAAAATATCGGGCATTAAGGTGCGAACTTTAGCCACTAATTCTACGATGGTATCCAGCCGCGTTTCGATCAGGTTTTGCAGCTCGGTGCCTTCTCGGGTACGCTGATCAATAAGCTGGGTTAGCGCTTGATCAAACCCCGACAACGCATCGCTTTGCATTTGTTCAAAATCCAGTGGCGCGGTTTGAATAATACCGGGCCAGCGCATAACTTCTAGCGGGTTGAGCGGCGCGGCATTGGTTAGGCCCTGAGCTACGCAATCTACAGCTTGGCTGAGCTTGGCCAGAAAGTCTGTGTTTAATTCCAGTTGCTGATTTTTTTCACCAGCTTGATATTGCAAGTTAACTTCCACCTTACCGCGTCCCAGGCGCTTGCGCAGTTGATCGCGTAATTGGGGTTCCAGGGCTTTGAGGTTTTCTGGCAGGCGAAAATGGGGCTCTAGATAGCGGTGATTTACTGAGCGAATTTCCCAGGCAACATTGCCCCAATCAAAACTGCATTCGTGGCGGGCAAAGCCGGTCATACTGCGTGTCATAAGATTTACCTTGTTGTTGCGGCGCTGGCTCAATTATTTTTGTGCGCGTGTTTTTGTTGGTTTGCGTTCTACACCGGCGCTGCGTGATCAATTTTTGGCCGGTGGACGGCATCAAAGGATGAGCCTTGTGCGCTTTTTGGATTGCGATTGTGGCCCCCAGATAGCCCCAATCCCATCGAGCCTGGTTATAATGCAGTTTATTCTATAAAGCAGCAAGCCAAGGCCACAGCCCGGAGAAGCATTATGACAAGACCCAGCGGTCGAGAACTCAACCAACTGCGCAGCGTGCGCTTCCATCGCCACTACACCAAACACGCCGAAGGCTCGGTATTGGTGGAATTTGGCGATACCAAAGTGCTGTGCACGGCAACAGTGGAGGAGGGCGTGCCTCGCTTTATGCGCGGTGAAGGCCGCGGTTGGGTTACGGCGGAATACGGCATGTTGCCGCGCTCCACCGGCACCCGTATGGACCGCGAAGCGGCCCGTGGCAAGCAGGGCGGGCGCACGGTGGAGATTCAGCGTTTGATTGGCCGCTCGTTGCGCGCGGCCATCAACCTAGGGGCTCTGGGTGAGAACACCATTAAGGTTGATTGCGATGTTATCCAGGCCGATGGCGGCACCCGCACAGCGGCCATCAGCGGTAGCGGCGTGGCCATTGCCGACGCCCTAAGCGTGATGCAGGAGCGAGGCCTACTGGCCGCCGGCGCCGAGCCCATGCCCAATCTGGTGGCAGCGGTATCGGTGGGTATTTATCAAAATCAGGTGGTACTGGATTTGGATTACCCCGAAGACAGCAACGCCGAGGCCGATATGAACATTGTTATGTGCGAAGGTGGCGGCTTAATTGAGGTACAGGGTACCGCCGAGGCCGACCCATTCAGTGAGGCTCAGTTCACCGAAATGCTGGCCAGTGCGAAAGCTGGGCTGGCCGAGATTCATCAATTGCAGCGCCAAGCCCTGGCCGACTAGGCCAAACCAAAACAGCCGCTCATGGAGCGGCTGTTTTGAAGTGTGAAGCGGGGCAGGCGGCTACGAAGTTGCTGGTAGATTATATTTCGATGTCGTAATCCATAATTACCGGTAGGTGGGACGAGAACGCTTTGTTCTTGTAGATTACGCCGTATTCCACGCGGCTTTTCAGGTTGTTGGAAATCACCTGTAAATCCATACGCCAACCATCCCCCTCGCCAACCACGCCGCTGGGCCAGCTGGTGTATTCGTCGCAATCGCGGTTTACGCAACGGAAGGCATCGGTATAACCAATCTGGCGATACAGTTGGTCCATCCACTGGCGTTCCATGGGCAAGTAACCAGAATTGCCTTCATTGTTGCGGTCGTTTTGCACATCAGCGGGCTTGTGCGCCATTTGCCAGTTACCGCAAAAGATGTAATCCCGGCGTTTGCGGGTAATCTTGTGCAAGTGCGCCTGGAAATCATCAAAGAACTTAGCCTTTACATCGGCGGATTCCAATTCAGAGCTGGCGCTCGGGGCTAATAATGAGCCGATGCTGATATGTTCGAAGTCGGCCTGCAGATAGCGGCCCTCCATATCCACACCACTGCTGAAGCCCAAGCCGTAGATTAGGGCTTTAGGTTGATAGCGGCTGTAGATGGCAACACCGTTATAATGCTTCACACCAGAGTCGAAAAAGTAGGCAAAGTAGCCCTCTGGGTGAAAAATGTCGTGGTCTAATTCATACTCCAGAGCACGTAGGTCCTGTAGGCATACGATATCCGCATCTTGCTCGGACAACCACTCGTATAGACCTCGCTGGGCGGCCTGATGAATGCCGTCCACGCTCAAACTGATAATTCGCATATTCGCCCCTTGATTACGAACGTGTATGATACCGGCGTTTTAACTATTTTGTTAGACAGTTACAGTTTATTCCTGATTTTGCAGAGTATTTACTATGCTTGAGTACCAAAAAGCGTTCATCAAATTGGCCATTGATCAGCAAGTGCTCACCTTTGGCCAGTTCACCTTGAAGTCGGGCCGCCAGAGTCCATACTTTTTCAATGCTGGGCGCTTCCAAACCGGCGCTGCTTTGGCAAAGTTGGGGCGTTGCTATGCCGAGGCCATTGTCCGCTCCGGTGTTGCCATCGATATGATTTTCGGCCCAGCCTATAAAGGTATACCGCTGGCAGCCACCACGGCTATTGCGTTGAGTGATCATCATCAAAAAGACATGCCCTATTGTTTCAATCGCAAGGAAGCCAAAGATCACGGAGAAGGTGGTATATTGGTGGGCGCGCCGCTGACCGGCCGAGTGGCCATTATCGATGACGTGATCACCGCAGGCACCGCCGTGCGTGAAGTGATGACAATCGTGAACCAAGCCGGCGCAACGCCCGCAGCCGTGTTGATTGGCCTAAATCGCCAGGAGCGGGGCCAGGGTGAGCTCAGTGCCATCCAAGAAGTGGAGCGCGAGTTTAATATTCCTGTGATCAGTATCGTCAACCTCAATGATATTATCGACTATCTGAAAACAGAAACCGAAGGTCAGGAGCAATTGATTGCCCAGGTGCAAGCCTACCGACAGGAATACGGAGTAGAGTAACCTTGCTGAGCAGCTTTTTATCATCTGTCTTTCCGCGTTTTGGCAGCAACTTATTGATCGCTTCGCTGTGCTGGTCCGTGGCCGGAGATCTGCAAGCTGCTGAACGGCGGGAAATGTACCGCTACACCAACAAAGACGGCGTTAAAGTACTCAATTCCACCATCCCGCCGGAGTATGTGCAGGGCGGCTATGAGGTGGTCAATATGCACGGCGATGTGATCCGTGTGGTCGACCCAGGCTTGGATGCCGCCGGGGTAGAGGAGCTCAAGCGGCTAACCGAAGAAAAAGAAGCGGAAATCAAATGGGACCGCGAGCTGCTCAAACGCTACAGCACTGCAGCGGATGTTGAGTCTGCCAAATCTCGGCGCTTGGCCGAAATCAACACCAGCCTGGCGATTTTGCGCGGTAATATCGTCAGTTTGGATTCACAAATCGCCCGCGAGCAAGCCAAAGCCGCGGATCGCGAGCGCCGTGGCCAGGATGTACCTGAGGCCATTCTCACCAACATCAAAAACTTCAAGCTAGAGCGTGCCGCCGCCGAACGTATGATCGAAAATCGTTTGGCAGACTACGACGAAGTTGCCAGCCGATTCGACCGAGATATAGACCGCTTTTTAAAAATACAACAACGTTTAGACGAGCGTCGTTAGTCCGGTCCCGGAAATCCTTTTGCCTCAAAGATAGGCCTAAAATCCCTCTCAGATCGGTTACTACCGTGAAACGGCAGGTCTGCCGCTTCAGGGTTGCCGAGTGCCCGTGGTGTTAAATTCCTACGGTGTTAAGGCGCGGTGGCCAACGCTGGCCGAAAAAACTGGCTGGTGATAAGTTGCCATTGATCCGCCCAGTGGTCGCTAGGGGAGCGTTTAAATCCGCTTCTTACGTACTGGGCAATGCGTCCCTCAACCACGGCAATCAGCACGTTTGCTCCGGCGGTGACGCCAATTTCGGGGCGAATGCCCTCGCGCACTTCGGCCTCGCGGATAATCTGCTTAATTTGGGTTTCCAGGCGGTCGTAGAATTGCACCACCCGATTCTGTAAGCGTTCGTTTTCGCCGGTGAGAGCATCGCCGGTTAGGATGCGCGTGATGCCAGGGTTGCGTTCGGTGAAGGTGAGCAGCAGCACCATAATTTGTTCCAAACGCGGTAACGCCATTTCCTCTTCGCTCAAAATCAGATTAATGCGCGTAAACACCGTTTCTTCGATAAACTCGATCAGGCCTTCAAACATTTTTGATTTGCTGGGGAAGTGGCGGTAAAGAGCTGCTTCAGAAAAGCCCACTTGTTGGGCAAGTTTGGCGGTGGTAATTCGGTCGCCTGCAGACACTTCCAGCATGTGAGCAAGCGCTTGCAGTATCTCCTGTTTGCGAGAGATTTTTTGTTCTGATTTGGTCATAGCGGGGGACTTATAAGTCTAGTGGCCGTCAGCCATCTTTTGTTAAGGCCGATTCGATGGCCCACTCCATTGATAGCCTACCGAGCCGATCAATCTTAACGCAGCCAGTGGAACACCGGCTGCCTTAAATAATACTAGACATCAGTCACAGTTCTAGTACTTGGTGGTAAATAAGGTAGTGTTTTTTAGCAAAAATCGTGCTGGTGAGTATTGACTTACCTGCCCACACACAAAAACGGTTTTGCCAATTGTGTTAAAAAATGACCAAATTAAAAAAGCTTAACCCAATGATCAGTGCTGGCTACGGTTTGTGATGAGTGTGCCCACCCCGGCATCGGTGAAAATTTCCAGCAATACAGCATGGTCGACACGTCCATCAATGATGTGCGCCGAGTTCACGCCGCTTTTAACGGCATCCAACGCGCATTGAATTTTGGGCAGCATGCCGCCGTAAATGGTGCCATCGGCAATGAGGTTATCCACCTGCTCTGTGCTTAAACCGGTAAGTACTTCACCATTTTTACTTTGCAAACCGGCGACGTTGGTTAATAGCATGAGCTTCTCCGCTTGTACGACCTCGGCGATTTTTCCGGCCACTAGGTCGGCGTTGATGTTGTAAGAAGAGCCGTCCTCGCCCACGCCAATGGGCGCAATCACCGGGATAAAATGGCTGTTAATCAGCATGTCGATAACGCTGGTATTGATAGAGCGCACCTCGCCCACATGGCCGATATCGACGATCTCCGTCGCGCTGACTTCAGGGGTTTTGCGCTTCACGGACAGCTTTTTGGCACGAATCAACTGGCCATCTTTACCGGTGACACCGATGGCTTGGCCGCCGTTATTGTTAATTAAACTCACAATCTGCTTATTCACCGTGGCGCCTAGCACCATTTCAACCACGTCCATGGTGGCGCTGTCGGTGACGCGCATGCCGTCTACGAATTCGGATTGGATATTGAGCTTCTCCAGCAACTGGCCAATTTGAGGGCCGCCACCGTGCACGACTATGGGGTTCATGCCCACGGCTTTCATCAACACCACATCCCGCGCAAAGCTATTTTGCAAGGCCACATCCACCATAGCGTTGCCGCCAAATTTAACGACGATGGTTTTACCCGTGAAGCGCTGAATGTAAGGCAGGGCTTCGGTGAGTACCTCGGCGATGTTCATAGCGGCGGTACGGTCCAATGACATGATGATGTAACCTCTAGCAGTTGATTGGGTAAATATGGTGGCAAACCCGGGCCCTCGTTGGCCCTGGGGTTAGACTAATGGTGCTTGTGCGCCAATAATTTAGGGAGTGTCTGATTAATTACCTGCGTTGCCATCGCTGCGTTAAAAATAACCTCAAAATGATCATTTTGATCCCATAAACTTCGCTTTCTCGGTCATTTCGCCTGCGCCGGCTGCCTCGCCAATATTAATCAGAGACTCCTTAGAAATCGAGATTCAAGTTGGCGTCGACTTTTTCGAGCTCGCGTTTAAATAGCATTTTTAGTTGCTCAATGACGTCTTCGGTCTCGCCTTCAAAGCGCAGAGTTAATTCCGGACCGGTGTTGGAGGCCCGGGCTAAACCCCAGCCCTTGGCGAAGTCTACTCTTAGGCCGTCGATTGTAGAAGCTGTGCCGGATTGAAAGTCGCCAAACTCGATTAATTTCTCAATGATGGCAAACTTTTTCTCGTCCGGCACTGGGATGCGAATTTCCGGCGACGACGGCAATATCGGGAAGGCCTCAAAAATGTCGTCTAGGCTCTGCTCGCGCAGGGACATAATTTCCAACAGCCGGGCCGCGGCGAACATGCCATCGTCGAACCCGTGCCAGCGATCTTTGATAAAAATATGGCCGGAATATTCACCGCCCAGTAAGGCGCCGGTTTCCTGAATTTTATTTTTCATATTGGCGTGGCCAGTTTTCCACATCACAGGGCGGCCACCATAGCTACTGATTAACGTGCCCAACTGGCGGGTGCATTTAACATCGTATACCACATCTGTGCCTGGATTGCGGGCGACAATATCCCGCGCAAATAACATCAGTAGGCGATCTGGGGTAATGATCTCACCGGATTGCGTCACCACAAAAATACGATCACCGTCGCCGTCAAAGGCTACACCTAGGTCGGCCTGCTCGGCCTCAACCTTGGCAATCAAATCTTGCAGGTTTGCGGCTTTGCTTGGATCCGGGTCGTGGTTGGGGAAGCTGCCGTCCACCTCGCAGTACAGTGGAATCACGTCGCAGCCCATCTCCGAAAATAACAGCGGAGCAATTTCGCTGGTGGCACCGTTGCCGGCGTCAATGACCAATTTTACTTCGCCCATTAAAGCGATGTCGGACAAAATTTCGTCGATGTAGTTGTCGGTTACCGGAGCGGAGCGGCTATTGCCTTGGCCCTTGGCAAATTTGCCGCTTTCCATGACCGAATGCAGTTGCTGAATTTCTTCTTCGGATAAACTTTGCCCGGCAAGGGTTATTTTAAAGCCGTTATAGTCGGCGCTGTTATGGCTGGCGGTGACGATAACGCCGTTGTCGCACTCCTGGGAGGTGGCGACGGCGTAATACAGCAAAGGCGATGGCACCAAACCCAGTTCCAGCACATTAACACCAGTGCTGTTGAGCCCGGCGATCAGTGCCTGGCATAAATCTGGGCTAGAGCTGCGGCCGTCTCGGCCTACGAAAATGGTATTGCTGTTGTCGCTTTTTAACCGCGTGCCTATGGCTTTGCCCAGGTGCTCGGCAAAGCTGGCGTTGATTTGCTGCGGCGCAAGGCCGCGGACATCGTAGGCGCGAAATACTTGTCTGGGAAATTGGCTGTTGGCCGTGGCCGGCCGTGTGGCCGCGGCTTCGCTTTTGGGTGCGCTACGGCCAGCGGACTCGCCGGCCAGTAAATTTTGGTCTTCCGCGGCCACTTGCACGGCCATGATGGAGTTTTGGTTACGCGCGTTAGCGTTGGCGGTTTTAGAAGCTTGAATGCGTGCATGTTTGCTGGCGATCAGCAGCGCGGCGGCCAGGGCCACGAGCAACACAATGGGCCAGCTGATGTACAGCGCCCAGGGGGTGTGTTTTACCGAAGCTGCCAATTTGGGGCCAGGTTGAAAATGCAGGGACCACAAATGATTTATCTTCACCACCACCTCCTGGCCGCTGCCTTGACCGGAATTGAGCACCGTTTGTGGTTTGGTTTTGGCAAAGGTTTGGATCAGCCGAACTTTTCCGTCGAAGTTACCGTTGCGCGCAAAGGCTTGGCTGAAATAGCCCACCGGCACCCGGGCAAGGGTAACGCCGATAGGCTTATCCGATTGGGCATCGGGGGCTTGAATTGGGCTAACAAACGTCGCCACTTTTTGGCCATTATCGCCGCCAATCTCTGGCACCGTGTTTTCGCTACGCTTGGCTTGGTTAATCAGATCCAGCTCGGCAAAGCGAAGCGCCATTTCCGGGTACTGGGCTTCCGGAGCGATGTCCATGCGCAGGATGGCGCCTTCGCTGTTTTTCGGCAGCGACCTGGTGAGGTTGCTCTGCCAGCTTTGCAGGTCGCTGTCTTGTTTGGCTAGTGCATCGAGCAGTATGCCCCGCTCACTGAATTGAACTAACAGGCCACTGATGCGCCGTACATGGAACTGCAACAGCTCCTCGGCTTTCTTTGCCTGCTGCTGGCTAACGGCTAACAGTTGCTGTTGATGTTTAGCAACCACTAGGTTTTGCTGGCTCCAGTACACCCAGGCGCCAGTGATTACCACCGCTAAAACAATCAGCAGTTCTCGGGCCGACACTGTAATGGGCTTTTTTGTGTTTTCCGGTGCATCACTGCTGGCGGACGATTTCTTTTTCAAAGACAGCACTTGGTATCCTTACGATCAGCAACGCAGCAGGGTGCACTGTTGCGCAATCAGGTCGATCAGTTGTTTTGCCAGCGCAGCTTTATCCAGCTGGGGCAGCGCTTGCTGGCCGGTGGGCCAGATTACGGTCACTTCATTGGTGTCCGAATTAAAGCCAATGTCGGTGCGAGACACATCGTTGGCGATGATCATATCCAACCCTTTGCGCTGTAATTTGTCCTGTGCGTATTCAATCACTTGGTTGGTTTCAGCGGCAAAGCCCACTGTGAAGGGTTTGTTGGTGCGGCCGGCCACCTCGCTGATGATATCGGGGTTTTTGACCATGGTAACCGCTAGGTTATCGGCGCCGGTTTTCTTTATTTTAGTGCTCGCTACTTGATCCGGTCGGTAATCGGCCACGGCCGCTGCGCCGATAAAAATATCGCAGCGTTCTATGTGCTCAAATACCGCAGTGTGCATATTCAAGGCGCTGTCCACATCGATTCGGCGAACGCCCGGTGGCACCGGCAATGCCGTGGGGCCAGAAACCAGAATAACGTCGGCACCGGCCAGCGCCGCTGCCTGCGCAAGGGCGTAGCCCATTTTGCCGGAGCTGTGATTGGAGATGTAGCGCACCGGGTCGATGGCTTCACGAGTAGGGCCTGCGGTCAGTAAAACGGTTTTGCCGGCAAGCGCCGTGTTAGGGGTCAGCGCGTCACTCACAGCGGCAATAATCTCCGGCACCTCGCTCATGCGGCCCAGGCCCACATCGCCGCAGGCTTGGCTGCCGGCGGCAGGGCCAATTTGCATGATGCCCAAGGCCGCCAGTTGCGACATATTGCGTTGGGTGGCGGGGTTGGCCCACATGGCTTGGTTCATGGCTGGGGCTACCAGCAGGGGGCAACGCCGAGCCAGGCATAGGGTGGTTAGCAAATCGTCTGCTTGGCCATGGCAGACTCTGGCCAGCAGGTTAGCGCTGGCCGGGGCGATTACTAGGGCATCGGCCCAGCGAGCCAACTCTATGTGGCCCATGCCGGCTTCGGCTTCTGGGTCTAGCAGCTCGGTGTGCACCGGGTTACCAGACAGCGCCTGGAAGGTGAGCGGGGTAACGAAGTTTTGCGCCCCCTGGGTCATCACCACGCGCACCTCAGCCCCCTTATCTATCAGGCGGCGTACCAGTTCAGCGGATTTGTAGGCCGCAATTCCGCCGGAAACACCGAGCAGTATACGTTTGTTGGCTAGGGCCATGGTTTTGCCTTCTATGGTTAGGCCTGGTGGCACGGTGTGAATTTGCCCCAGGTCACAAATTTCTGATTTGTTGGGAATTTTCCCACAGAGGTCGGCGCGATATCCAGCCAAACTCATGCACAATGTGGAGTGAATGGCGGGTGTTACTCCAATATTCGCCCGACAATGATGCTCAAGGAGGAGATTATGGCCATTGCGGATTGGCCAGTGGCTGAACGGCCGCGGGAAAAACTGTTACAAAAGGGGGCCAATGCGTTGTCCGACGCTGAATTGCTGGCCATCTTTCTACGCACCGGTTGTGCCGGCAAAAGCGCGGTGGATTTGGCCCGTGAGCTTATGCAGGAGTTCGGCAGCCTACGGGGCCTGTTGTGCGCCAGCCAGGCCGATTTTTGCCAGGCCCAGGGCTTAGGCCCGGCTAAGTACGCCCAGCTGCAAGCGGTTATGGAGATGGCCAAGCGAAACTTGGCCGAGGTACTTGAGCGCGGCGATGCCCTCACCGATCCTAATCAGGTGCGCAATTACCTTAAAGCTCAGTTGCGACATCAGCCCAGCGAAGTGTTTTGCGTGCTGTATCTGGATAGCCAACACCAATTGATTCGGTTTGAGCCCCTGTTCTATGGCACCATCGATGCCGCTGCGGTGTATTGCCGAGAGGTGGTGCGCAAATGTTTAGAGCACAATGCCGCCGCGGTTATTTTTGCTCACAACCACCCTTCCGGGGTGGCGGAACCCAGCCTCAGTGATCGGCAACTCACCGATCGACTGATTCAAGCCCTGGGGCTGGTGGATATTCGCGTACTGGATCACATGGTGGTGGGCGATAAGCGTGTGGTGTCGTTTGCCGAGCGCGGCTGGCTTTAATCGGCTCTAAATGGTGACTTTGAACAGTGTGCCGCAGGGTGGCCTTTGTACCGTTGGCGGCAGGCCCGTTGAGCCGATATGGCGGTAATATCGCCAATTTGGGTTGTTTTTATTGCACTTGCAAAAGGCTTCTGGTATAAAACGCGGCTCTTTGCACAGGGGTCCTTTTAATACAGGCAAATTTGCTTGTGGCAACGGCCCACAGTGCTTGATTGAACCAGTATTAATCGAAACCGTATTTGTCAAAGCCGGCCTGTGTATTAGACGGGCACTAGAATTGGCGCCATTTAGTTAACGAGGCTAGAAAATGTCTAAGGTATGCATGGTCACCGGTAAGCGCCCGGTTACCGGAAACAACGTATCACACGCAAAAAACCACACTAAGCGTCGTTTTTTGCCAAACCTGCAAACTCACCGTTTCTGGGTTGATTCCGAAAACAAGTTCGTAAAACTGAAAGTGTCTACCAAAGGTATGCGCATTATCGATAAAAAAGGTATCGATGCAGTATTGTCGGACCTGCGCGCTCGCGGCGAAAAAATTTAATAACCGGCTATTAAAGGAGCTCTATCATGCGTGAGAAGATTCGCTTAAATTCCAGTGCCGGTACCGGTCACTTCTACACTACCACCAAAAACAAGCGCACTATGCCTGAGAAAATGGAGATCAAAAAGTTTGATCCCGTTGCTCGCAAGCATGTGGTCTACAAAGAAGGCAAAATTAAGTAATTTGCCTTGCCAGGTGGCCACTCGGCCACCTGCTTATCTCCTCTTTCTATTCCCTTATTCATAGCTCAGTCCCAAAATAAATATTCCCATACTTATCCACAGGTAATCGTACTCTTACGAGCGTTACTGTCGCGTTTATTTTTCTACTCTGTCGCATAGTATATTTATTAGTAATTCCTGATCAAAATGTGGTGTTCGGACAGGCTAATTGTAGCCAATTTTGACTAATGAAAATTGGCGCCAGATTTTATCGCGTAACCGATTGTTTTATATGGATTTTAAATTTTGTCATTCGTATGTATATCGGTGCTTAAAAGCTAGCTCGGTGGATGGGCTCAATCCAGAAATGGAGGCGGTGAAGACGGCGTATTATTCGTTAGTCGTTAACGAAATATCCCGGGTTTGGTGTTATCAGGCTCGCCGTGAAAATGTTATGCACAGATGAAATGTCGGCCAAATCTCTGTGGATAACTTGAGTGAGCGAGCTCGGCCCAGCATCTACCCGGCTTTAGGCCGGAACTGCGGCTATCTCTCCCTGCGCTGGCAGAATTTGATGGTTAAGCACGACTGTTTTATCACACGAGTGAGTGCGCTCTCTTATTTGAGTGAGTAGTTACTCAGCTCTTTTTCAATAAGATATTCCCAAATTTATCCACAGTGCCAATCCAGTTAGCTTCGATCAGTGTGGTGGCAAGGGCTTCGCAAATCAGTGCCGGCCCGGTGAGGACATCTCCGCACTGCAGATCTTCCCGGTGCACAATGCGAGTAGGGCCGCGGCCGGGCAAGTCCGCGCGTTGTTGCGCAGCAGAGTTCTGTGCCGTTGCTAAACCTGAGGCCCCTGCTGGTGTGGCTTGTGGTGCCGCTGCTGGTGCCTCGGCTCGCAGCCGAAGGGTGACTAACTCCACGTCTAGTTCAAGTCTATGGCCATAGCGGTGTTGGTGTTGGCGGTGGAAATCTTGCTCGGCCTGGGCTAGGTCGGTGAAGTCTACGTTCAGGGTAAAGCTCTGGCCGCAGTAGCGTAAATCCAGGCTCACGTTAAACGATACCTGGGAGATATCCACACCCTCTGCCGCCAGTTGTTCACTGGCTTGTTGGCTCAGATCGGCAATGATTGCATCCAGTTTGTCGGTGGCTATGGCGTTTAAGGCGCAGGGGTAGGCGGTGGAAAGCTGCCTTACCTTGGGCGCACACAGCATTCCCAAAGCAGAAAAAACACCGCCCATGGCCGGAATCACGGCGCGGGTCATGCGCAGTTTGTCGGCCAGGGCGCAAACGTGCAGGCCGCCGGCGCCACCGAAGCAACACAGCGTGAAATCTTTTGGGTTGTAGCCTTTATTAACCGAAATCACCCTCAATGCAGCCGTCATGCGTTCATTGACCACATCCACGATGCCCCTGGCGGCACGGGCCACTGTGGTTTCCAATGCCCTGGCCATGGGCGCTAACGCCTGCTCGGCCGCTGCGGCGTCCAGCGTCATGTGCCCGCCCAATCTGTTGTCCGGTCGCAATAGGCCCAGAACGGCGTTGGCATCGGTCACCGTGGGCTGGCTGCCGCCCAGGCCGTAACACGCAGGTCCCGGCTTGGCGCCAGCGGATTCCGGCCCCACTTGCAGCAGGCCGCCGGCATCAACATAGGCCAAGGAGCCTCCGCCGGCGCCGATGGTGTGCATGTCTACCATGGGCACGGCGATGGGCCAATCACCAAGGTGACCTTCGGTGGTTAATTTAATGCCGTGGTCCATCAGGGCAACATCAGTGGAGGTGCCGCCCATATCAAAGGTAAGCAGGCGAGGCTGGTTGATCTGCTGGGCCAAAGCTTGAGTAGCGCTGAGGCCACCCGCCGGCCCGGAAAGCAACATATTCACTGCGCGCTGGCCGGCCTGTTGGGCATCCATTGTGCCGCCATTGGATTGCATTACCGCCAGTGGCGAAGGATGTATCGCCTGCTGTAAGTAACGCATGTAGCCTGCCACTTTGGGGCCAAGATAGGCGTTTAACCAAGTGGCTATGCCGCGCTCGTACTCGCCAGGCTCGGGCAGAACAAAGGCCGAGCTGCTGACAAAATAGTGCTGCTCTAAGGTGGCCTTGATGCGCCGCTCCTCAGCATCGTTGAGATGGGCAAACAGTAGATTGATGGCCACGGCCTCCGGTGCCAGTTGCGCCAGTTGTTGGGCAAGTTCGGCGATGGCTGCATCACTGAGCTCTGTCACTATGCTGCCATTAGCGGCGCGTCGGCAGTCGATCTCTAGGCACAGCTCCTTGGGTACTGGTGGCTGGCTGGGTTCTGGCTGTAAGTCGTAGAGCTCGCGCCGGGTTTGGCGGCCAATGGTCAGGGTGTCGGCCAAGCCTCGATTGGTGATATAAGCGGTGCGCACTCCTTTGCGCTCCAAAGCGGCATTGGTGGCCACGGTGCTGCCGTGCACTATTTGCACAAGGCCTGCGGCAACGGCATCGGCTAACCCCAACTGTTCGATACCCTGGACGATCGCCAGAGCGGGGTTGTCCGGTGTGGACAGTACTTTGTGTGGCCGATAATCACCGTTGGCGAGATCAACCGCAACAAAATCCGTAAAGGTGCCTCCGGTATCCACCCCTAATAAATGGCTGAATGCAGTGGTTGCTTCGGATGGAGTGGGCACGTTAATTCCTGCTGGGGTTGTTGGGTGAAGCCGAGCAAAATAGCAAAATTTGGCGCTTAACTGAATGCGTGCTTGGGGTATTATCCCAAACCTCACCGAAATGCCCGAGAGCCTCTACTTAATAGCTGCGAGCCCCCTATGCCCGAATTACCCGAAGTCGAAACCACCCGCCAAGGCATTGCACCGCATATTGTAGGGCGCAAAGTGAAACAGCTGGTGGTGCGTAACGCCAGTTTGCGCTGGCCCATTCCCTCCGATTTGGCCACTCAAATAGAAGGCCAAACGCTTAGATCCATTGATCGTCGAGGTAAATATTTACTGCTGAATTTCGCCCATGGCACCGCTCTGTGGCATTTGGGTATGTCTGGTTCGCTACGCATTTTGCAGGGCTCGGGGGTGCAGGAGCCGCCTGCCATTCACGATCACGTAGATGTGATTTTTAGCGGAAACGTTGCTGTACGGTTTACCGACCCTCGCCGTTTTGGCGCTTTGCTGTGGACCCGAGAACCCATTGGCAAGCACCAATTGATCAATCATCTCGGCCCGGAGCCGTTGACCGATGCCTTTGACGCGGCTTATCTGTACGCGCGTTCTCGCACACGTAAAACCGCCATTAAAACCTTTATTATGGACAGCAAAATTGTAGTGGGGGTGGGTAATATTTACGCCAACGAAGCGCTGTTTGCGGCGGGGATTAGACCCGGTAAAGCGGCGGGCAGTTTAACCAAAGCGCGGGCGGAATTGTTGGTGTCAGAGATTAAAAAAGTGCTGCAAAAAGCCATCACCCAGGGCGGCACTACGTTGCGAGACTTTACCGGGGGTGACGGCAAACCCGGTTACTTTGCGCAGCAACTGGCCGTGTATGGCCGTGGTGGCAAATTGTGCCGGGTGTGTGCCGGGCAGTTGACCGAAACCCGCTTGGGTAATCGCTCAACCGTGTATTGCCGGGTGTGCCAATCCTAGTACCGACCAGTGCGGGTGCTAGGGCTGGAATTTTTTGCGCAGATCCTGCTCGATCAGCGGCGGCACAAAATTACTGACGTCACCACCTAACGAGGCAATTTCTCGCACCAACGAAGACGAGATATAACTCAGATGCTCGGCGGGAGTGAGGAACATGGTTTCCATTTTTGGCGATAAAGCACGGTTCATATTGGCCAGTTGGAATTCGTACTCGAAATCGGAAACTGCACGTAGACCGCGTACCACGGCGTTGGCGTTCAGTTGGTCTACTAAGTTGGCGAATAAAATGTTGAATCCAATAACCGATACATTATCCAAATGTCCGGTGACTTGCTGCACTTGGGCAACGCGCTCATCTAGTGTGAACAATGGATTTTTTTTGGTGCTGGCGGCAACGGCAACGACGACATTATCAAACAGGCGGCAGGCTCGTTCCACCAGGTCAATATGGCCATTGGTGATCGGGTCGAACGTACCGGGGTAAACCACTTTCTTCATAACTTCACTCCCTTTCAGCCCAGGCGGTGGCTGTGGCCTCAATTGTTGTTGTCGTATGGCAAGAATAAAACACAGGGGTTCTACTTCGGCACCGGTGGTGGCGCTTAGGCGGTATTCCAGTGCTCTTTAGTCGATGAGGTTAGGCGGGTTTATACCTCAGCCGGTGGCTTGAAACAAATAAAATCTGATTTGCCCAGCGTCTTTCACCCGTGCCAATTGCCAACTTGGGGATGGCTCAAGGGTGGCATCCTTGGGCGCTTCTATGTACACCAAAGCATTGCTGGCTAAGCATGGGTGTCTTGATAGTGCGAGTCGATGAGGTTAGGCGGGTTTATACCTCAGCCGGTGGCTTGAAACAAATAAAATCTGATTTGCCCAGCGTCTTTCACCCGCGCCAATTGCCAACTCGGGGATGGCTCAAGGGTGGCATCCTTGGGCGCTTCTATGTACACCAAAGCATTGCTGGCTAAGCATGGGTGTCTTGATAGTGCGGCGAGGGTTTGTGGCCACAGGTTGGCGGCAAAGGGCGGGTCGCAAAAGATAATATCGTAAGGTTTTTCTAGCCCGTTGGCCGAGCTGGCCAACCATTGCAGAGCATTGGTCTGGGCGATCTGGCCTTGGCTACAGTTCAGCAATTCGAGGTTGGCGGCCAGCGCTTGGCAGGCGTTGCTTTGTGTGTCGATGAAGGTACAGTGCTGCGCCCCGCGCGACAACGCCTCCAGGCCCAGGGCGCCGGATCCGGCAAACAAATCCAGACAACGCGCCTGAGTTATATCGCCCTGCAGCCAATTGAACAGCGTTTCTCGCACGCGGTCGCCGGTAGGCCTTAGTCCATCTAGGGCGGGAAATTTCAAAACCCGGCCGCGCCATTGGCCGGCAATGATTCGCAGCTGGCCGGTGGTGGTGGGGTCACCCTTGCGGGGTGTGCCGCCGCGGCTGCGGTTGGCTGGGTTGGGATTGCGATTGCGCGCCATAATAAACTCAGTGGATTGTTGCCACATTCCGATGAATCGGAGGGATAACTGGTGCTAGAATGTCGCGCTAAACCAGCGACATGTGCGGACTTGCTCATCTATGTTTTTCAAACGCAAAAAGAAGAAACCCTCGGAAGCGGAAGTTCCAGCAGCCCAGTCCGGCATTATAAACGCCGAGCCGGCTTCAGAACCACCGGCACAGCCCGAGCCCACGGTGTCACCGGTGGCGGAAAAGCCGACCAAGTTAGGCTTCTTTCAGCGCATTAAGCAAGGGCTATCGCGCACCAGCAGTAACCTCAGCAACGGTTTAGCCACGTTATTGCTGGGCAAAAAAGAAATTGATGAAGAGCTGCTGGAAGAAATCGAAACGTTATTATTAACGGCGGATATCGGCATTGAGGCGACCTCTGAAATCATTGATGAGCTCACCGCGAGCATTGAACGCAAACAGCTCACCGACGGTGATGCGGTGTATCTGGCCCTGCAGCGGCACCTTAGCCAAATATTGCAGCCGGTGGAACAGCGCCTGCAGATCGACAGCGCCAAGCAGCCCTACGTCATTCTAGTCGTGGGTGTGAACGGTGTTGGCAAAACCACCACCATTGGCAAGTTGGCCAAACACCTGCAAAACGACGGTAAAAAAGTGGTGCTCGCCGCCGGCGATACCTTCCGTGCTGCGGCGGTAGAACAGCTCCAGGTCTGGGGTGAGCGCAACAGCGTGCCGGTGATTGCACAACACACCGGCGCCGACAGCGCCTCGGTAATTTTTGATGCCTTACAGGCGGCCAAGTCCCGCGGTGCCGACGTTGTTATCGCCGATACCGCCGGGCGCCTACACAACAAAAGTAACCTTATGGATGAGCTGTCCAAGGTTAAGCGAGTTATGGCCAAAATCGACGACTCCGCGCCCCACGAAGTGCTATTGGTGCTGGATGCGGGCACCGGTCAAAATGCGATTAATCAAGCCGAGCAGTTCAACGATGCGGTGGGTGTGTCCGGCCTGGTGCTCACCAAGCTCGACGGCACAGCCCGCGGCGGGATTATCTTTGCGCTCAGCAAGCGGTTTAAGATTCCAGTGCGCTTCATCGGCGTAGGCGAAACCGCCGATGATCTCCAGCCGTTTGCCGCCGATGCCTTTATCGATGCGCTGTTTGATCGGAGCTAAGCGTAAAGCGATATGATTCGGTTCGACCACGTCGCCAAACGTTATGGCAGCCAGGATGCTCTGCAAAACTTGAACTTTGAGTTGGCCTCCGGTGATTTTGCCTTTCTCACCGGCCATTCCGGGGCCGGGAAAAGCACCCTGCTAAAGCTGGTGATGATGATCGAGCGGCCCACCCGCGGCCAGGTGTTTGTGCAAAACCAAAACCTCAACCGTTTGGGCAACCGGCATATCCCCTTGATACGGCGCCAGGTTGGCGTGGTGTTTCAGAATCATCAATTGCTGTTCGACCGCAGCGTGTTTGAAAATGTCGCCCTACCACTGTATATCGCAGGCATGCGTGGCCGTGAGGTTGGGCGACGTGTGCGTGCCTCGCTGGATAAAGTCGGCCTACTGGCCAAAGAAAAATCCAGCCCCATGACGTTGTCTGGCGGTGAGCAGCAGCGAGTGGGCATTGCGCGGGCGGTGGTTAACAAGCCGCCGGTGCTGTTGGCCGATGAACCCACCGGCAACCTAGACCCAGAATTATCCGCCGAGATCATGAACCTGTTTTTCGAATTTAATCAGGTTGGGGTTACGGTCTTGATAGCCACCCACGATATTTCCCTCATCCGTACCATGAGTATGCGAGTACTGGGTTTGGCCGATGGCCAGTTGGTGTACGACGGCTTGCTCGAAGATGCGCCGCGATCTAAACCCGGGTCGGAGCAGACCGATGGCTGAGCAAAAACGGCCAACCAATAAACGCGCGAACAAACGCGCCAAGCCCAAAGCCCCAGCGGGTAAAGCAGGGCCTATTGGCGAGCAACTGCCAGCAAGCGATCGCTTATTAGCCTATGTAAAGCACCACCAAGCCAGTGCCAGCGAGGCCTTTACTCGCATTCTGCGCACGCCGGGCCAGTCGCTGCCCACCTGTTTGGTCATCGCCATTGCCCTGGCATTGCCGGCCCTGCTGTACTTGGGATTGGCCAATATGGAGCGGCAGGCCGAGCAATGGCGGGCGCCGGCCCAGATCTCTGTGTTTTTGCATAAGCGCGCCAGTAACAGAGCCATCGACCAATTCAACCAACAGCTCGACCGTAACCCCCAGGTAGACTCTTGGCAGCTGATAACGCCGGAGCAAGCGCTGCTGGATTTCCAGGCCGCATCGGGGTTTGGTGACGTGTTGGCAGACTTAGACGACAACCCGCTGCCGCCGGTTGTGGTCATTACCCCCGGTGACCTCAGCGTTCCAGAGCTGTCTTCCTTGCGAACCCAATTAGCCCAAGATTCTGTGGTGGAATCGGTTTTGTTGGATTTGGAGTGGGTGGCTCGATTGCAGCAAATCATGGCGCTGATTGAGCGCGTGGTATCCGCTCTGGGTAGCTTGCTGGCCTTGGGGGTGGTGTTGATTGTGGGCAATGTCATCCGCTTGGCGATCAGCAGCCGTAAGGATGAGATAGTCATTGCCAAGCTGGTGGGCGCCAGCGACGGCTTTGTGCGCAGGCCGTTTCTCTACACTGGTCTGTGGTATGGCCTTTTGGGCGGAGGCCTGGCGGTCGCTATGCTTCTGCTGGCCAATGCCTGGTTAGCCGGGCCCATCGCTAGGTTAGCGGCGCTCTACAGCACCCAGTTTGAGCTTGCGGGGCTTGGTTTTGGTGGCTCTTTGGCCTTGGTTTTAGCCGCGGGTGTGCTAGGCTCATTGGGGGCCTGGCTCTCGGTTTCGCGCCACTTGTCGGCGATTAAACCGACCTAAGGCAAGCGGCTGGCTTGAAATTAACCAAATTGGCCCAAACTTAGCCGGTTGATATTAGGTTTGGCCGCCAAACAGACAGTTTGGTGGCAATTTAAGCTTAGCCCATGCCGGTTAATTCACCGTTGCAAGCCCCGAAAACAGGGAACTTTACGCCTTCTGGCGGTCTAAATTGAACGATGTTAGTATTGACCCCTTGACCACATTTTGGAGGTACTATGGGAACCCAGTTACTGCCTGTACAAATGCTTGCCCCAGGGCAAAACATTAATGCGTACATCCAGGCTGTAAACAGCTTCTCGATTCTAACTGCCGAAGAAGAAAAAGAATTGGCAGAGCAGCTTTACTACCAGGAGAACCTGGAGGCCGCTCGACGCCTGGTAATGGCGCATTTGCGCTTTGTTGTACACATTGCTAAATCCTACGCCGGTTATGGGCTGAACCAGTCTGATCTGGTGCAAGAGGGCAACGTTGGTCTGATGAAGGCCGTAAAACGCTTTAACCCAGAAAAGGGTGTGCGTTTGGTATCTTTCGCCGTGCACTGGATCAAAGCCGAAATTCACGAGTTTATTTTGCGTAACTGGCGCATTGTGAAAGTCGCAACCACCAAAGCACAGCGCAAGTTGTTCTTTAATCTGCGCGGCGCCAAAAAACGCCTGGCCTGGTTAACCAACGAAGAAGCAAAAGCCGTTGCAGCAGACCTAAACGTTGACGTTAAGCATGTGCGTGAAATGGAAGGCCGGCTGGCCAGCACCGATATGGGCTTTGATGCCGGCGCGGATGACGATGACGACACCGCTTTCCAAGCACCTGCCAATTACCTGGAAGATGCTCGCTACAACCCAGCCACCCAGTTGGAAGACTCCGATTGGGAGAGCAACAGCGTTGCCAACCTCGAGTCCGCCTTGGATCAGCTGGACGACCGTAGCCGGGATATTATCCAGCAGCGCTGGTTGAGCGAGGACAAATCCACGTTACACGATCTGGCCGATCAGTATGGTGTGTCTGCGGAGCGTATTCGCCAGTTAGAGAAAAACGCCATGAAAAAAGTGCGCGCAATGATCGAAGTCGAGATTTAATCCGCGTTACTTGCCATAGGCAAACCGTAAAGCAGTTAGAAAGCCGTGCATTAGCACGGCTTTTTTCATATTACAATCAGCAAAATTCAGGAGGGCATGTGGCGCAGTGGTTAATGGGAAGTGCCGGCGTTAGCGGGTTGTTAGCGGTGGCAATCGGAGCCTATGGTGCCCATGGCTTAAAGGCAAAATTGAGCCCTGAAATGATGGCCGTGTATAACACTGGCGTGCAATACCATTTTTACCACACACTGGCGTTATTGGCTCTGGCCCTCTATGTGGCGGCAACCGCGCCAAGCCGTTTCCTAGGGCTGGGCGGATTGTGCTTTCTCGCTGGCATTGTCGGTTTCTCGGGTAGCCTATACTGGCTGGCATTGGGTGGCCCCAAGTGGTTGGGGCCCGTCACTCCGTTAGGCGGGCTTTGCTTTATGGCCGGTTGGCTGATGATCTTTGCGCACGCGTTACAACAGCACAAACCAATTTAAAACGATTAACGAACAGCGGTACACATGAGTAACGTAGAAATTCCAATCAAACCTGAATTTAAAGATAAATCCATTCGCACGTTTGTCATCCGGGCTGGCCGTATGACCGATGGCCAGCGCAATGCATTTGCCAAAGCTTGGCCAACCTACGGACTCAGTTTGTTCTCGGGCGCGCAAGACTGGCCGCAGCAATTCCAACGCGAAGCACCGCTGGTGGTTGAAGTTGGATTCGGTATGGGCGATTCGCTACTCACCATGTGCCAGCAAGAGCCGGATAAAAACTTCGTCGGCATTGAAGTTCATCCGCCGGGCATTGGCCGTATCATAAATAACGCTCGAGAAAACAACGTAGATAATTTGCGCGTTTACATGGCCGATGCCAACGATGTGCTCACTGATTGTTTTCGCGATAACAGCATCAGCCGTTTTCAATTGTATTTCCCAGATCCTTGGCATAAAAAAAAGCATAACAAGCGGCGTATTGTACAGCCGGAATTTCTGAAATTAATCTGCGCAAAATTAAAACCCGGTGGTGTTTGCCATTTTGCCACCGATTGGCAGCCCTATGCGGAGCAAATGCTAGAATTACTCACTGCCGATCCGGGCCTGGTAAACAACGCAGAAAATAGCGGGTATCATCCCAAGCCGGATTTCCGCCCCAACACCAAGTTTGAAAAGCGCGGTGAAAACCTCGGCCACGGTGTTTGGGATCTTGTTTTTATAAAGCCAGAATAAATCAAGGGAAACTATGAATAACGGTGTTTTAAAAAGCTTCGCGCAGTTATTGGTTTTGGGGTGGTTATCGGTGCTGATGGCAGGGTGCGAGACCACGCACTTTTTAAATCTATATTCTCTGGGTTTTACTAAGCGCGATGCTTACATTGATAACTTATCCGATGCCAGGGATACGCTGTCTGACCTGGCGGCAATCATTAGTCCGGTGGCCTCCACCGAAGCTACGCTTGAAAAAAAGCAACGCAAAAAACTCAATCAAGCAGATGAGGCGCTGGATACTTTTCGCAAGCAGCTAAAAATTTCATACAAAATTGGTAACAGTTGGTTACAACGTTGGCAAACTAAGCCGCAAAAATTTAAGGCCAATGGCTATACAGCGGACCAGGTGGTGGCTGAATTCGATGTGTTGCAAAAGCAGGCACTTGAGATCGCCGACCAATTACACAAGCAGCTTAAAAAACCCAAGGCGGCGGATGCAAAAGCATTGTTGCAGCATATTGAGGCGGCAGACTCGTGGGCGGATGCCGTAGATCAGCATGTCGCCTGGTTGGAGACCAGCGAGTCGGGTTACCCGGTGAAATAAAAAACCGTGTTATCGTTTTAAGATATGGCTGAAGCCATTGGCTGTAACCGCATGATACATCCCGGAACGGCGATCAAAGCCAACGGCAATCACCGCCGCACCGGTGGGCTGCCAAGCGTGCCGCTTGGGTAATCGCCACTCGGCCAGCAGCGTTAATTTGCGGGTGTTCCACAACTGCACTTCTTGATCCGATGTTCCGGTGAGTAGTTGGTCGCCCTTGGCGCTGAACTGCGCTGCGGTGAACAACTTACCGCGTTTTATTTTTTCATCGGAAATCGGCAATTTTCCAATTTCATCGCCACTGCGGGTACGCCACAGCAGGGCTTTATCGTATTGCGCTGCGCTCAATGCCAAGCGGCCATCTGGGCTCAATGCTACCAATTGGACTTCGTCGTTATGCCGCTTGCGATGCAACGCGTTGCCGGTTTGTAAATCCCAGACGGTTGCGTTGGCGTCCTCGGAGCCGGTTAATCCAAGGCGGCCGTCGCCACTAATAGCAACACTGCGCACGCTGTTGCTGTGGGGCAGCTCGCGCACCACCGACTGTTGCCGTGGGCTATACAGCAGTGCGTCGTTATTGGTTGTGCCTACCAGGGCGTAGTTGCCATTGGGCCCAAGGGCAATGTCTGTTACTTGGGCCGGAGTCGATAAATAGGCACTGGCTTTACCGTTGCGAGCAGACCAAAGCACAAACGAACGCGCAGCAGCGGTCACTGCCCACTGGCTTTCCGGAGAAAAATCCACTGCGACCAACTCGGTCATTTCGCCGCTTTTATGGTTCCAGTTAAACAGTCGTTCATCGCCGGACCATAGGCTGCCGCCATGATAAATCGACCCAACCGTCAATAAATTGCCATCGGTGCTTATGCTGGCGCTGTATAAACCTTGCGCGGCAATTTCTTGGCTCTGCTCCGGCCCAGGTTTACAGCCAACCAACAGGCTAGCGGCGGCCAGAAAAAGGCAGCAAGGTATACGTAAACGAAGCTTGGTCGCAGTTAAAAAGTCAGCGCTGGTAGCACGGCGATGCATTGATTTCATCCAAAGAGAACTGGTCAATGAGCTATCGGCCGAAAAGAGCAGAAGATGAGTGCAAAAACGCGCCGAGGCAACGGCGCGTGGTAGGATTTAAACAACCAGCTGTTTGTGGGCTGTGTGCAAGACGTTGATCATTTGATCTTCGGCCTCAAAGCGATTAGCCAAAGTGACACCGGTTTCAGACAAGTCTTCAACCAGGGTGGATAAATCGTCTATTTCTTCGTATTTGTCATTAAAATCAATGAGTTTTTCAGTGGTGTCATCGATGACTTGATACAACGTAGCGGCTTTTTTAAGGCCCTCGGTGTCTTCGAAGTCTTTACCTTCCTGGATCAGTTGCTCGTACACTTCAAAATGACCGGCCGAGACATAGTCCACCAATAGTTGGCACAAATTGCGGATTGTTGCGCCGTGTTCTTGGTCGTTGTCGGCGAAGGCTTTAACGCCGGATAAACCACAATAAACGACGAGCAGGGATTGGCGCTGATTTAACCAACGGTCGATAATATCGTTGACGCCACCCCAACGTTCTTGTGCCGATTGACAATGCTCAAGCATGCTACACCCTTCTACCACTGATTAACTGTCAATTTGAATGTTTGCTCTTATGCCTAATTAAGATTGAAAAAAAGAGCGTTTAAGTTGCAGTTAGGTTATCAGAATAAAGCTGTTAAAAGAAAGTAAAATGGCTAAACAAAAAAGAATTAATCTTGCAGTTTATACGCCAAAAATAGCCTTGATTTGCTTGGCTTTTTTTGCGTCGGCATTCTTTTGGGCCAGAGGCTAAGGCAGAGCTTACTGCCTTAGCAAAGAATCCAAAAATTGCAAAATGTTGAGGTTCAATGACGTTGCAGTTTTTCGTTAGGGGTGATTAGCGGGTAGTCTTGATCGCTGCCAATGACATTTTCATCTTCGCCGAACAATGGCTTAGACTGTAAATACTGCACCAGCAGCTGCGCAACCGAATTTAGCGAACGCAGGTGGGACCGTTCCCAGCCATGGGAGGCGTCCAGTGCAAAACAAATCAACGCGGTGCGGATGTCGTTGCCTGCCTCTAATGCAGCGGCGGCATCGCTTCTGTAGTAGAGAAAAACATCTCGGCTAAATTCAATTTCTTCGCGTTTGCACAGGCCAATTAAGTGCTGGCTTAGGGCGCGATCGAACGGGCCACTGGAATCTTGCATGGCAATAGTGACGCCATATTCGCAGGTGTTTTGGTCTGGGGCGATGGTGCCGTTGTCCACCGAGACCATCTCGGCCACTTCACCGTGCAAGACATGGGATGCGCCAACACCCACTTCCTCGGAAATCGTAAATAATAAGTGGCAGTCAGCGTAGGGTTTTTGGTCGCTCTCAACCAAGGCCTTGGCTGCAGCCAAAATGCTGGTGACACCGGCTTTGTCGTCCAGGTGACGGCCGTTAACAAAACCATTGGGGTGAATTTGGGGTTGCGAATCCACGGACACAAAATCGCCCACACGCACACCCAGTTCCCACAATTCGTCTACGCCTACGGCGGTGGCATCCACGCGAATTTCTAGGTTTTCCCAGGCCGAGGGTTGTTCATCCACGCCTTTGTTGTAAGTGTGCCCCGAGGCTTTGAGCGGTAAAATTGTGCCGGTAAGCACGGTGCCGTTATCGCAGTGGATTTTTACTCTGGCGCCCTCGGCAAAGCGAGCGTTCCAGTGGCCGATGGGCACCACGCGTAAGCGGCCGTTGCGCTTCAAGCCTTTTACCATGGCGCCCAGGGTATCCAGGTGGGCGGCTACAGCACGACGGGGAGCGTCGTTTCTGCCTTTAATGGTGGCGCGAATCGCACCGCGCCGGGTTAGCTCGTAGGAGATCTTGAGGGTATCTAACTCGGAGCAGACAAAGCGCACGACTTCGTCGGTCATGCCCGAGGGACTAGGGGTTTCCAGAAGTGCCTTCAAGGTGTCGCGAAGGTAGTCCTGGTCAATCTTAAGTTGCATCAGTTTTCCTGTTCGTTACTCACACTTTTGGTATGAGGAAATAATAGATCAATAAATCGCTCTACGGTGGGTTGTGGTTCGTGATTGGCTAGGCCAGGTCGCTCATTGGCTTCAATGATAACGTAGTCTGGGCCGCCGACATCGGGCACTAAAAAGTCCAATCCCACAACAGGAATGTGCAAGGCCCGTGCCGCGCGCTTGGCGGCTGCGATTAATACCGGGTGTAGTTGATTGGTGACGTCATGGATGGTGCCACCGGTGTGGAGGTTGGCGGTGGAGCGTACCTTTATGCGTGTGCCGCTGGCGGGAATGTCATCCAGGCTGTAGCCACTCTGGCGCACACAGCGGGCGGTTTCTACATCCACGGGAATGGTACTCTCGCCATGGGTGGCGGCGGCTCGGCGGTGGCTGAGGTTTTCTACCAAGGTCGCTACGCTGTCTTTGCCGTTACCCACAACGTGGGGCGGACGGCGTACCGCGGCTGCGACGACTTTGTAGTCGATAACAATAATGCGCAGGTCTTCGCCGTCTACGCATTCCTCCAGCAGTACTTTATCGCTGTAATCGGCAGCCTCTTTAATGGCCTCTTGTACTTCTGGCAATTGGGTAAGGCCAACTTTAATGCCTCGGCCCTGCTCGCCGCGCGCGGGCTTGACGACCACCTTGTGGTGCAAATTAATAAACGATTCCACGGCATCGGCGTCATCGGAGGTGATTTGTTCCGGCACGCGCAAGCCTTCGTGTTCTAGCACTCGGCGGGTAACTGCTTTGTCGTCGCAGCGGCTCATGGCGATGGCGCTGGTGAGCTCGCTCAAGGATTCTCGGCAGGTGATAGAACGCCCGCCTAAATTTAATTTAAAAAAACCACCCTCGGCATCGAGGATTTCCACACCGATGCCTCGGCGTCGGGCTTCCATGGTAATGATGCGAGCGTAGATGTTGAGATTTTCTTCTGGATCTTGGCCAACGAACCAGCGTTCGTTGATGGAGTTTTTCTTCTTAATACAATATACCGGTACTTGTTGAAACCCGAGACGGTCGTACAGTTTAATTGCTCGAGTGTTGTCGTGCATCACAGATAGGTCCATAAAGTCGCGGCCATCGGCGATGAATTTTTCTATTAACGCGCGGGTTAGCCATTCGCCTACCATGGGAATTTGGGCTTGTGGGTCCGCTACCAGTGCCCACAGGCTGCAGCCGTTGTCGGGATCATTGATGGCCAGTTTGTGGTCTACGCCATGTACAGCGCCGATTAGCTCGCCGGTGCTGGTGTCTTCCGCAACTAACAAGCAGTGTTCTTTTAATTCATCCAGCTTGCTGTAAAAACCGTCGTAGGCGGGCACCATGTTGTGGATTTTATACAGCCGGTCGATGTGCAGTTGTTTGTCACTGGCAGAATACAGCCGAATGCGTACGCCCTCGGGCTGATCACTGCGTGTTTGGTAGTGCCGAAAATCCAATCGATAGGTGAGCGACGGGTCTAAAAATAATTCTTGTGGTGCGTTGGCCAAAATTAAATTGGGTTCGCGCACGTAAAGAGCAATATCTCGCTGATCTTTCTTTTCTCGGCGAATAATCTCAGCCACGGTACGCGGCTCGGCAAAGGTTTGCCCAAATACCAAACGGCCCCAGCCGCAGTCCAAGGTGACTTCCTTGGCCATGGGCTGTGTGCCGTTGTCGTCGATGGGTTTGCCCCAGTTTTTCAAAGAGGCCATCAGCGACGGGTCCATTGGATCTGGGTGATCGTTATCCACGTGTCGACTTCCGCTTTTGTTGGTCATGATGGGTAGTGCTCAGAATAATTAAATACCGTGGGTTTGTAGCCACATCTCCAACATGGCCACCTGCCATAGTTTGGAGCCACGCAGCGGTGTGATGTGATCGCGCGGTGCTGCCATCAGTTGTTCTAAATAGGGCCGTTGAAATAATTCTCGGCTGCGCGCTTGCTCGCTGTCTAAGTAGCCGCGTACAAACTCCAGGTATGGCCCTTCGATGTATTTCAGTGCAGGCACTGGGAAATACCCCTTCGGACGATCAATAACTTGATTGGGAATAATTTTGCGGCCAATTTCTTTCAAAATATGTTTGCCGCCCTGGGCCAATTTAAGCTGAGCAGGAATACGGGCGGCTAGCTCCACTACCTCGTGGTCCAAAAACGGCACGCGCGCCTCTAGGCCCCAGGCCATGGTCATGTTATCCACCCGTTTTACTGGGTCGTCGACCAACATAACATTGGTATCGATGTGTAAGGCTTTATCCACATGGGAGGGCGTGCTCAGTGCGGAGAAGTACCGTTCTACGTACTGCTGGCTGTAATCGTCTTGCACAAAGCGTGGGTGCACAGCTTGGGCGTACTCGGCTTGGGAACGATCAAAAAAATGTTGGCGATAGGTGTCAACGGGGGTTTTGGTGTCCACCATGGGGGGATACCAATGGTAGCCGCCGAAGACTTCATCGGCTCCCTGGCCACTTTGTACCACCTTTAAGTGCTTTGATACTTCGTGGGACAGCAAAAAGAAACCCACGTTATCGTAGCTGACCATGGGCTCAGACATGGCTTTGAAGGTTTGTGGCAGGGTTTCTAGCAGCCGGCTAGAAGGCACTCTAATTTGGTGGTGGTCGGTGGCGTAATGTTGGGCAATGATATCGGAATATTTAAATTCGTCGCCGTGCTCACCGCCGGCGGCCTCAAACCCGACTGAAAACGTATGCAAGTCGGTTTGGCCAAGTTCGGCCAGTAATCCCACGATTAAACTGGAGTCCAAACCACCGGAGAGCAGAACACCCACCGGTACGTCAGCAATGGATCGTCTTGCCACCGATGTGCGCAGGGTTGTGAGCAATTCTTCCTGCCAATCGGCTTCGGTTTTTTGGTCGTCGTCACCCATGGGACCCATGGCCAGCGACCAGTACTGGGTATCTTTGCTATCACCGTTGGGTTGAATTTCTCGCACCGTTGCCGGCGGTAATTTGCGAACACCTTTTAGTAGGGTATACGGCGGTGGTACCACTGCGTGCCACTGCATATAGTGGTGTAACGCTATCGGGTCTATGTCGGTGTCTATTCCGCCGCTGGCTAAAATGGCGGGCAGTGAGGAGGCGAAACGCAAGCCGCCATTCACTTCGGCAACGTACAGCGGTTTGATGCCAAAACGGTCTCTGGCTAACACTATTTTGCCGGTGTCCCGATGGTGAATAGCGAAGGCGAACATGCCATTGAAACGTTTCACACAGTCGATACCCCAGGCGTGGTAGGCCTTTAGTATGACTTCGGAATCCCCTGTGGAGAAAAACGAGTAACCCAGGGCTTCCAGTTCTTTGCGCAGGATCTGGTAGTTGTATATGCAACCGTTGAAGGCCAAGGTTAGCCCCAACGCTGGGTCGTGCATGGGTTGTTGGGCGTGGTCGGACAAATCAATAATTTTAAGGCGGCGATGGCCAAAAGCCATGTTTCCCTGTGCAAACACACCTCCTGCATCGGGACCACGCGGCACTAAAGTTTGAGCCATACGCTCTACCGCACTCACCGATGGAGGGTTGTTGGAAAATTGAATTTCGCCGCAAATACCGCACATAGTTTAATCTAAGCCTTGTTTATTGAAATAACGAGTGATCTCGGCGCTGAGTACTGCTTGTAACGCGCCAGGAGCTAGAGCCGGGGGCGGTCTGCAAATATTAAACCGCATCACAATACTAAAACTGTATTACCGCTATGCTCGCGATTATTCGGGCGGAAGCCTATCTGCTCTGGCCTATCTGCTGTGGAATAATGCGCGGCGTTTTGCTCTGCAGTGGGCAGCCTTCTAGTGCAACCTCATTTGGACCTTTGAAAACGCACCGAAGCGTCGTTGCCTTGGTGCTGTGAATATGACTAGGCTGCACGGTATTCTTGCGTTTAATCCCCGAGTACTGTCTTCCCCGGGAAGGCTCGCCCCAAGGCTACCTTGGGTGTGACAGTCAATGCAGCTCTTTCATATTGAATCAGTATGTCAGTGTAACAGATTGGGCATTCCATATCAGGAATCACTTGGCAGGAATTCACCCCAGCGTGGACTTGCTAGCTTTTTAAGCTCTGAATCGCAGGGCAGTTTTGTAAATTTTTCAAAGAACGAAATCCATCTTACAGAGGTGGCTGAGCAAAAGTTGGTTTAGGCGTCAAGTTAGGGGAGAGAGCCAGCAGCGGTGTAATGGGCGAGAGAGAGCCTAGAGAGGGCTGTAAAGAGTGGGTTAGTTAGAAAGAGGGCGATACTTGCGGCGTAAAGATTCACAGTAACCCAATCGGTTAGTCAGGATTCTCCTTACTTGAGTAATGTGTTTGTTGCCACAGCACTTACTTTCGAGAAAGTGTCAACATTATCGATCGTAGATTACGGTTAGGGCAAGGAAAATTCCTCAGCGCAGATCCCATGGCACACTTATCGCTTGTCCACCGGTTTTGATCCCTAGGTTTCGGTCCGCGAGTTTTCGGCGTAAGTGCTAGATCCGGTGATCATACGCAAAAGATTGAGAGGCGGGTGAACAAGCTTGCCAGGAATCAAAGAATTGACCAAAAGTGAAAATCAAACCGTGGCCGCCTGCGCGAAACGCTAAAACTACTGTTATCGCGATAAACGCTATCCAATCGGAATCCGTTCGAGTACAGCCTGAAATAATATGCATGCGATAATTTATTTAGTAAGCAGCGCCCTAGTGGGATTAATCGCTGCGTTGGTCCCCAGTGTTTGGCTACAAATTCCCCTTGTCTGGATCGGTTTATCGCTCTTAGCGGTAGGCATTGCCTATGCACTCAATAAGCCCGGTGTTTTTCGTAAACGCAGTGATGGCACTATACCGCTGTGGTCGCGCTGGGTATTTATCCCTTTCTTACTGGGCGCGGCGGCCTACAACACAATAAGAAAACGCTCCGATAAAGACCCTGCCATCCAGCAAATCGCCAACAGATTGTATGTTGGCGCTCGGGTTTCCGGCAGTGAGCTGTCTTTGTTAGATTCGCAAAACATTGGCGCAATTTTGGATGTGACCGCTGAGTTCGATGCTCTCAATGCGGAGGCTCGCGCAAGCCAAATCGAATATCTAAATATTCCAATCCTTGATCACGCCGTGCCATCGCAAACACAACTGATGAAAGCCCTGCACTGGATTGATCACCAGCAGCGCCAGGGTCACAACGTGTTAGTGCATTGCGCACTGGGGCGTGGCCGCTCGGTGCTCTTGGTGTTGGCGTTTCTGTTGGCGACCAACCCCAAAGAGAATATTCCAGCTGCAATTGATAAAGTGCAAAATATCCGACGTAAAGCACGGCTTAATCGGCGTCAGCTGCGCTACCTGAGAAAGTGCCGAGATGCCGATCAGCTGGTGGTGCGCAGTACCTTGTATGTTATCGCTAACCCAAAGTCCGGCGGCGGAAAGTGGCTCAACCAGGGTCAATATGCTCTGGATCGATTAGGTAAATTTTTTACCGTTAAAGAATGCTTACTTACAGAAAATAAAAGTGCCAAGGATTGGGTGCAGGAGGCAAAGCAAAACCGTATTGGGATAGTGGTTGCCTGTGGCGGCGACGGTACCTTAACGGCCGTGGCGGAACAGTTAATTGGCACCGATATCGTGTTTGGTGTTATACCTTTGGGTACCGCCAATGCGGTGGCCAAAACGTTGTTTGGAGTTTTGGAGGCCAGTATCGACACAGCGTGTGATGCTATTATTGAAGGCCATAGTATTGAAATCGATACCGCCCAATGTAATGGCAAGCCCATGTTGTTAATGGCTGCGATAGGTTTTGAACAACATATGATTGCGCACAGTGAGCAGGTCGATAAAGATGCGCTAGGCCAGTTGGCCTATTTGCAAGGACTGTGGGAAGCGATCAACGAAAACAATCTGCTGGACGTTACCCTAACCCTGGACGACGGCGCCGCGCAAAAAATTGAAACCGCAAGCTTGGTGGTGGCCAACCTCGCACCCTTTACCTCGGTACTGGCCCAGGGGGGTGGCTTGCCGGTGTATAACGATGGCCTATTGGATGTTACCTATTTAAAGCCGGGTTGTGACGTAACCGATAATGCCAAAAAATTATTGGGGCTTGCTGTCTCGGGTTTACGATCCGCCTCCGGCGAGGACGTGATTTCCAATACCGAACAAGTGGTGCACGAGCAGGCCAGTAAAATTGTTATCGCAGTGGGCAATGCAGATGATTACGTTATCGATGGCGAAATCTATAACGATTTGCCCTTGGAGATAAATACTTTTCCCAAGTCACTGCGCATTATCACCACGGCAGACGATTTGTAGTTTACTAAGCGTTTATCGGTTTATCGGTTTATCGGTTTATCGGTTTATCGGTTTATCGGTTTATCGGTTTATCGGTCTATTTGCAGCGTCGGCAGGAAGCCCGGCGGCTTGTAAGCCTGGTGCTGTTGCTCAAAAGCGTAGGCCATGCCAATCAGTTCCCCGTCTTGCCACTGGCTAGCCATTAACACAATACCTACCGGTAAATGGTGATCAAACCCGGCCGGTACGGTGATGGATGGGTAGCCAGACACCGCCGCCGGCGACGAATTACCGTAACCAAAGCTGTCACCAAACACCGGGTCAATTAAAAACGCAGGCGTGTATGCCGGTGCTACCAACGCATCCAGGCCGTGTTCTTGCATTAAAGCATCAATACCGGCGCTGCCGGCGTAGTGACGAGATTTTTCCAGCGCATTGGTGTAATCGCTATGGCTTACGCCCGATGTTTGTTCTGCTTTAATAAAAATGCTCTGGTCAAAATACGCCAACTCTTTGCGGGCGTGCCGTTCATTAAACGCAATCAGCTCAGCCAGGTTACTTACTTTCAGGTTAGGCCGCAGGCCAAGGTAGCGATTAATATCGTGTTTAAAATCGTGCAGTAATACGGTGAATTCGGGCTCGCCAATATCCGCTTGATGAGGGAGGCTTAAGTCGTCGATGAGCACTGCGCCTGCCGCGTCAAAGGACTTAAGTGCCATTTCGAAGATTGCGTCGGTGCCCGCGTGTAACCCCTGTTTATTGATTAAAACTCCAATCCGTTTACCGCGTAAATAGTCTGTTTTGAGATAGGCTTGGTAGTCGTTTTGGTGTTGGTCTGCCAGTTCTGTGCTCTCATCGTTTGGGTCGCTGCCGGCCATGATTGCCAGCAGTGCTGCGGCGTCTGCCACCGTGCGTGCCATTGGGCCCGCGGTATCCTGGCTATGCGATAGCGGTACAATGCCGGAGCGGCTCACCAGCCCCCGGGTGGGCTTAATTCCCACAATGCCGTTCATCGCCGATGGACAAAGTATGGAGCCATCGGTTTCAGTGCCTACCGCCAGGGGCACGATACCCGCGGCCACGGCAACGGCACTGCCCGAGCTGGAACCACAGGGGCTTCGGTCTAATACATGGGGGTTTTTGGTCTGGCCGCCACGAGCACTCCATCCGCTGATGGACTGGCTAGAGCGGAAATTAGCCCATTCGCTCAGGTTGGTTTTCCCCAGAATTAACACACCGGCGGATCGTAATCGTTTCACCAGGTGGGCGTCTTCCGGGGCCGGCGTGCCTAACAGAGCCAAGCTGCCAGCGGTGGTTTGCATCTTGTCACCGGTATCGATGTTGTCTTTCAGCAGCACAGGTAAGCCATGCAGCGAGCTAAGTGGCGCTTGGCCATCCAGTTGCTTGGCCAGTTGTAAGGCTTCCGGGTTGATCTCAACCACCGAGTTGAGGGTCGGGCCAGACCGGTCCAAGCGGTTGATGTCGGCGATGGATTTTTCCACTAGGGCTTGGCTGGTTAAGCCTAGCTTTCGTATGTCGGCAATGGTGTTTTGAGGTGTTGCTGCCGACGAAGGCTGACCAATAAACAAGGCAGCTAGTACCAGTAGGGCAACACAGTTAGTTAATTGTTGCTGTGAGAAAACGCGGGAAACGACCATTACAAACCTGAATAATATTTTGAATGATGAATTTATCTGCCAAGCATACGCTTCCTTCGTGCGTTGATCACTGTTGAGCCGCCAACGAGTAGTCTGAGGTGACAATTCCTGCTAGGCTTGTCCGCCTATTAAATGGAACTTAATGGTGCTGTGGCCAATTTTGATCTGCCTAAATTAAACAAAGGTATGCTCCGTATTAATACCGAGCTAGGCGCACAGTTATGCCTGGCGATTCTTATTGTGCTCGCCGCGGCCTCGGTTCCGGCCGGTGCTGCCAAGGGCTACATCACGCAATTGGCTGCCCCTTTCGATTGCTTACATGGCGTGGATCAACAACCCAGTGCCGTGTTAGACAACATGCAAGCTATGAGTGAGGACGGCCTCACCGATACGCAGTTGGCGCAAAAATACTACTGCACTAGCGCTGCACTTTACATGCTAACCTATCCCACGCGCGCAGCCGAAGAAGTCAACACAGCCCTGTCTTACCTGTCACCCGAATCCCAACCCTGGCTGTACCACAAAACGCAACTACTCCACGCTGAAATCGCCACCATTGCCGGAGAGTCCATTCGGGCCAGCGAGCTGACCAACCCGGTGCTCACCTGGGCCATCACCGCTAAAGACGATGAAATGAAAATGTACGCCCTGCGCGCTAGGGGGGTGGCTAAAACTCAGTTGGGAGATTATCTCGGAGCACTGAAAGACCTTAACCAAGCCTACTCCTTGGCCAGTGAGGTCAACAGTGGCGCCCGGGCTGCCGTGGGCAGTGCCTTGGCCCTAGTGTACGAATACAGAGAAGAGTACGAGTTGGCGATTCCGTACTTTCAGCAATCGGTTAATTATTACCGTGGCAATAAAAATCAACTGAGCCTAAATGTTGATCTATACGGTTTGGGGTACGCCTACTCTAGGCTCGGTCAATTTTCGTTGGGGCGGGAGACACTGCAAGAATCACTGCACATAGCCCAGTCCATTAACGATGACCAAGGCGTGGCCTACGCCAAGAAAGAGCTGGGTTACATCAACATCGAAATGGGCAATTACGCTGTTGCTAAAAAACTGCTGGCAGAGTCAGAAAAATTGGCCAAGGAATCCGATAACCCTTTCCTCACTATGATTGTGCATTTGTACCAAGGCGATTTATTTCTCGCTTTGGGCGACGTCGACGCCGCTACTCAGGCCAACGCCCAAGCGGAGTCGTTGATTAATATGAGTGAAATGCCGGTGGACTATTTACTGGTGCAGCAACAAAAAGCTGCGCTGTCGGCGGCAAAGGGTTACTACCGAGATGCCTACGATGTGATTAGAAAGGTGCTGGAAGAAAAGCTTTCCATTATGAGAAAGCACAGCGCAGAACAGCTGTTACAAATACGTGCCCAGTATGAATTGGAAACCAAAGAAAACGAAAACCAACTTTTATTGGGCATCAACAATATTGCCGAGGCAGAATTAAAAACCCAGCGCAGCCGTAATGTGTTACTTCTGCTGCTGTTGGCAACGGTAGGTATTATCTGTGTTTTGCTTGCCTATATTATTATTCGCAACCAGGAAGTGCAGCGAAAATTGCAGCAAATGGCCAACTTAGATGGCCTGACCGGGGTGCCGAATCGACGCCGTACGATGGAGTTAATCGAGAATCAGTTAGGCTTGGCTCGGCGTCATAATTATCCACTGGCAGTGGCCATCATTGACTTGGATGATTTCAAAGCGGTGAACGACAATTTTGGCCATCCAACCGGTGATAAAGTGTTAGAGGCATTCGGGTTGGTATTAACGCAGAATATGCGGGCGACGGATATTATCGGCCGAATTGGTGGCGAAGAGTTTATCGTAGCCTTGCCCCACACCAATACCAAAACCGCGTTTAACGTGCTAGAACAACTGCGTATGAAAACGCACAAAGTGCCAGATTTAATCGACGATTATCGATTCTCTGTGAGTTTTTCCTGCGGGTTATGCAATGCCACCCACTTCAAAGCACTGTCCGATTTAATGGCCACCGCAGATAGCGCGCTGTACAGCGCTAAGCAATCCGGTAAAGACCGAATCGTGGTGGTTGACGATTGTCAAACAAAAAACAAAAACGGATCAGTGGTAAAGGAATTAGCCGAGCACTAGCGAGCCGTTATTGATAGCGGGGCAGATGATCGCTTAACATGATGGCGATTCTCTTTTCGTCCACCGGTTTAGAAAAATAATACCCCTGCATCTCATCGCAATTTGATGAGCGTAGATAGGAGGCCTCATCGTTGGTCTCTACGCCCTCCGCCACCACTGTCAGTGAGAGATTTTTAGCCATGTCGAAAATCGCTGAAGTAATGGCCTGGCCTTCGGTATCGTGGTGAATATTGCGAACAAAAGAGCGGTCTACTTTCAGCGTATCGATGGGGAAGCGGCGAATCTGTGCCAGCGAGCTATAGCCGGTGCCAAAGTCGTCAATGGCCACGCGTACCCCTAAATCTTTCAACGCGGTTAGCAGCGCAACGGTACGTTCGATATCGCTCATAATCATGCCTTCGGTGAGTTCCAGCTCCAGCAGGCTTGGGTCTAGACCGCTGCTGTTTAAGGCATTTAGTACATCATCGTAAAAATCCGGCTCCAAGAACTGCCTCGGTGACACATTCACCGCAACGGGTACAACCTCAAGCCCCAGCTTTTGCCACTCTTTGGTTTGCCGGCAGGCGGTTTCCATTACCCAGCGGCCAATGGGCACAATAAGGCCGTTTTCTTCGGCAATCGGAATAAACCGCATCGGCGATACAAACCCCAGTTTTTGGTTTTCCCAGCGCAGAAGCGCTTCTACCCCGGTAATGACATCCCGTTGCAGACCCACCTTGGGTTGGTACAAAAGGGAAAACTCATTGCGCTCCAGCGCGCCCCGAAGTTGCGTGTCAAGGTCCATTTTCTCCAAAGATAAGGCAGCCATTTCCCTGTTGTAAACAGAGAAATTGTTTTTGCCTCGCTCCTTGGCTGTGTACATGGCCATTTCGGCGTGTTTCAACAACGTTTGTTCATCCAAGCCGTCGTCTGGGTATTGGGTGACGCCAACACTGGCGGTAACCCGATACTCTACGCCGTCTATGGCAACCGGAAGAATCGTTAGGCTAATCAGTTTTTCAGCGACAACCTGCGCTTGCTCAATGTGGCTAATGCCATCGGCAATAACCACAAATTCATCGCCACCTACGCGAGAGATAAATTCGCTGGCGCGCAGATTGGAGCGGAAGCGGCTGGCGATTTCTTTCAATAACCGATCGCCACATTCGTGGCCGATGGTGTCGTTGATGATTTTAAAACGGTCGAGATCGATAAACATCACCGCAAATTTTCGGTTGTAGCGGTGGGCTGCGGCTACAGTCCGAGCCAGAGTTTCCATACAAAGGGCGCGATTGGGCAGATCCGTGAGGTGGTCGTGCCCGGCCATAAATTCCAGCTTTTGTTGCTGCAGTTTTTGCTCGGTGATGTCGTATTGTACGCCAGAGAGAGTCAACGGCGTGTTGTTGTCATCGTATTCGAACACGGCTTTGCTGATCAGCCAGTGCTCCGAGCCATCGGGCCATATAGTGCGGTATTCAATTTGGTAACGCGATAACTTATGTTTTACCGCGTTTTCAAACGCGTCAATAATCAGCTGACGATCTTCCGGGTGGACGAACTTGGTCGCATCCATGGGGGATTTTAAACTGCCTTCGGGCTGCCCATATAAAAGCGACCCATGCAGCATCCAACTGGCTCCGGGCACCGGCATTGCGTTTATTTCGTCGTCGGGCTGGGTCAGCTCCAAGCGAAAAATGGCGACCGGTAATTCCAGTAATATGGTGTTGATATGCTCGCCAAGCTCAGAGAAGTTTTTCAGTATGCGTTTTTCTGAAGAGACGTTGCGCACTTCGCCATCGAGGTAAAGCGCGTCATCGCCTGAACGGGTAACGTTAATCTCTGTGGTTAACCAAATCGCCCCCTGTGCTGTTTTTGCCAAGTGCGCCGATTTTTCTAAGTAATTACAACCACCGACGATGGCGCAATTGAGCGTATTAAAATGGGCGGCGGCGTCAGATTCAAAAAATACCGCCAGGACATCGGTAATGGTTAAGGTGGCGTCGCTTGGTGCGCCAACAATAGCCGGGTTCATCACCAACCAGTTGTTGCTGTTGTCCAAGTCGATGTTGCCGTTTTCGTCACAATAGAGGCGAAACACCCCGATTTTTGCAGAGCGGCTCAGTACTTCCAGTTGCTCTTGCAAAACGTTGCGATAGCGGTCAGAGATAGCGACGACCCTTTTATCCACGTAATTTATATCCTGCCAATCGGATTGATGCGTAGCGGCTTGTTTAGGCGCCACTTTATTGAGAGAAAAACTCTATTTAGGCGTCTTAATTCAGTATAGGAAAGGGTTGACGATATGCTAGGCGCAGTAAAAAACTCTGGCAAAAGAGGCTGTGATCAATAACCAGTGGGTATAAGCGTTGGCAAAATCTAGTGTATTTATTTGGGCTTTGCTAATAAGTATTTAAAATGGCAAAAAATACACGCTTTTGGTTATTAGCCCCGCAGGTTGTTTTTTCGCGCTGCACGTAGTTTTCAAAAAAATAACCATCACTAAATCTATCTTACTTTTTCTTGCCATTCAGGCGCCAGTGCGACTAATTGGCGCGCTTTAGAAAAAACAAACGCTTTTTCGTCAAAGCTTTTGTCAAATTTAGCTCGGAAGAGCGACTCAATACTAACGGAGTTTTCCACGCCATGTATTTTAGTGAGTGCGTCGCCCACTTGAATAGTACCCTCTCTAAGTACGCGGAAATAAACTCCGGTTCTACCGTGTGCAGTGAACTGCTTGGGCAGTGTTTTGTCGCCTAGTGCGACTCCCAATTTAAAGCAAGGCACTCTCGGCTGGCTGACTTCCAAAACACAGCTGCCCACGCTAAATTGATCGCCAATAAAAATGCTGCCTTCACTTAGGCTATCCACACTGAGATTTTCCCCAAAAGCTCCCCAGCTTATATTCCTTTGGATGACGTTATTCCAGTGTGAGTAATGGCTGGTGCAAAAACCATAAACGGCCTTGTGGCTGCCACCGTGGTTGACGAGATCGGCTTGCTCGTCGCCCTCAATGCCCTGAAAACTCACCTGTAGTGGTTGGGCAGCGGGTGTTTTAAATATTCCGGTGGCGACTTGTTTGCCATTGTATTCAATGGTTTGGCAGGTGGAGACATTCAACGACACGAGTTGCATAGTAAAATCCGGTTATTAAAACATTAACGTTTTGGCCCAGAACGGTACACGCTGGGCGGTACGCCAGTCCATTGTTTAAACGCTCTGGCAAATGCTGCTGGCTCAGAAAACCCCAGCAGTGTGGCTATTTGCGAAATGGGCTGATTGGGTTGGCTTAAGTAATGGATAGCCGTATCACGGCGCATTTCATCTTTTAACAGTTGGAAACTGGTTCCTTCTTCGGTGAGTTTTCGCCGTAACGTTCGGCTGGTCATCTGCAGTTGGTTGGCCATGTCTTCCATATTGACGCCCACGAACTCGGCGTTGGTTTCGAGGTAGTCTTTCACGCGGCGGGTAAACACCGGGTAATAGGCTTGGCGTTTAAACCACTCCAGCGGCAGTTGCGGCAAGTACTCCAATAATGTGGCCGAGGTTTGTACCACCGGTAAGTCTAAAAACGCGGCGTCAAACACAATGCTGTCTCGGCTGTGTTCGTAGTGCACCGGTGCTGGGTACATTAATCGGTGTTCGGCGAAGTGTTGTGGCTTCGCCAGTTTTAAGGTGACTTGCTGTAAGGGCACTCTTTGGCCCACAAACCAACTGGGGAACCTGTGCCAAATCAGTAAAAATAATTCGCGCAGCATCCCCAGGTTATCTTTCTCGGGCTCGTTGAGTGCCAGGGCAAAGGTGGCTTGGTTGTTGTGTACCGTGAATTCTACGTCAATGGCGGGCGTCACTAGGTTATAAAACCGGCTGCAGTACCGGTACACCTCTTTTAGGTTGGCGCAGTGCACCAGCTGCCGTGCCAATAGCCCGAATACGCCAAAGCGTACTGTGTGGCTACTCATGCCCATAAACTCATCATCCCCTATGCGCCATAACTCCAGCAGCAGGCGGCTGAGTTGCTCTGGGGTAATGCGCAGTTCACGATTTTCCAGCAGTGCCGGCGACAACCCGGCGTGGCTAAGCAAATGCTGGGTATCTAGGCCGCACTCCTGGGCCTTACTGATTAGGCAATGGGCGAAATGAATGGATATAGAATGATGGTGAGGGTGCACGCTGTGTCCGTTTATGTTGGATTGCCTGCCTAATATAAAGTAAAACTTCGCTAATTTGCAGGCCTTTTGTCCGTTAATATCAAGTAAATGGCAGGATAGGCAATGGCGTTTTAGTAGCCAAACTTCGACACTATGGCCATAACAGGCCAGCAGTACAGCGGCCACCACAATCGCGGCAATTTAAAGATTATTAGAATAGGAACCAACCATGAGCGACTACCGTTACCCATTGCGTGAAGCAGAATTCGCCCTCAAAGCTCTAGTGGATTTCGACCAGTTGTGCGCCAAGGGCGAGCTGGAAGGTGTTGGCTTAGAGCTGGCCATGGCCATTATTGAAGAGGCCGGCAAACTGGGCAGCGAGGTGCTGGCCCCGCTGAACCGTGTGGGCGACACCGATGGCGCCAAACTCACCGATCGTGGTGTGCAGGAGTCGCCCGGGTTCGCCGATGCCTACGCGCAGTTTTGCGCCGGTGGTTGGGCGTCGTTAACGTCGCCGGAGGCCTACGGTGGCCAGGCTCTACCCAGCGTTTTAAATACCACGGTGGGGGAAATTTGGCAGTCGTCTAACCTTGCCTTTGCGCTGTGCCCCATGTTGGCCGCCGGAGCCACAGAGGCCATAATCAAGCACGCCAGCGATGAGCTTAAACAAAAATACGCGCCGAAGATGGTCAGTGGCGAATGGGCCTGCACCATGAACCTGACCGAGCCCGACGCTGGCACCGATTTGGCCGCGCTAAAAACCAAAGCCGAACCCAACGGCGACCACTACTTAATTTCCGGACAAAAAATATTTATTACCTGGGGCGACCATCAGATGACGGACAATATCGTGCATTTGGTACTGGCTCGCCTGCCCGATGCGCCTCCCGGCGTGAAGGGTATTTCGCTGTTTATTGTGCCCAAATTTATGGTGGACGATAATGGCAATCTAGGCGAAGCCAATGATCTCCGCTGCGTTTCCTTAGAGCATAAATTGGGCATTCACGGCAGCCCAACCTGCGTAATGAGCTATGGTGACAACGGCGGCGCTGTGGGTTATCTGGTGGGCGAAAAACACAACGGCTTGTCGTTTATGTTCACCATGATGAACCACGCTCGCCAGGATGTAGGCCTGCAAGGCGTGGCGGTGAGCGAGCGCTCCTACCAACAAGCGGTGGCCTACGCCAAAGACCGTTTGCAAGGCACCAACAAAGACGGCAGTCGCTATACCATTTTTAAATTTCCAGACGTGCGCCGCATGCTTATGCAAATGAAAGCCAGCATCGAGGCCATGCGCGGTTTGGCGCTAATCGCATCCGCAGAGATCGATCGCAGCCACTACGGTAACGATGCCGAGCAAAAAGCCAAACACGGCCAGCGGGTTGATCTACTAACGCCCATCGTTAAAGGCTGGCTCACAGAATTGGCGCAGGAGGTAACTTCTCTCGGTATACAAATTCACGGTGGCATGGGCTTTATCGAAGAAACCGGCGTAGCGCAGCACTACCGAGACGCTCGTATATTACCTATTTATGAAGGCACCAACGGCGTTCAGGCATTGGATTTGGTAGGGCGTAAAACCTTGCTCAACGAGGGAGCCCATCTAAACGACTTGTTCGCCGATATCGAGTCCACCATAAGCCAGCTAGCCGCCGAGCCATCTTTAAAAGCCTCCGCCGGCAAAATGCAGCAGGCGCTGGAGGCGGCCCGGGCAGCACGCGCTTGGTTGTTGGATAACAGCCCGCAAGATAAATCGGCGCCTGGTAGCGTGAGCTTCTCGTTCTTAATGCTGATGGGCTATTTGTGTGGTGGTTGGGTAATGGCCAAAAACCAGCTGCATGCTCAGGCCCAGTTGGCCGAAGGCGCAGGCGATGCTGAGTTCCTAAAGGCCAAATTAGTCACTGCCAACTTCTACTTTGAACAATTGCTACCCAAGACCCAGGCCTACTTTGCCGCCATTGAGTCCGGCAGCGAAAGCACGATGGCCCTGAGTGAGGAACAGTTCTAAACTCAGGGTTAATCGCTTAATAATAACAACCCAAAGAGGTGCCGCAGCCATGATGCTATCGAGCTTAAATTTTAATTTAGGGGGAGATCTGGATCTGCTGCGCACCTCGGTGAATAAGTTTGCCCAGGCCGAAATCGCGCCGATTGCCGAGCAAATCGACCGAGATAACGAGTTCCCTAAAGCCCTGTGGCGACAACTGGGGGATCTCGGCCTATTGGGAATTACGGTCAGTGAAGCCTACGGTGGCAGTGCTATGGGCTACTTGGCCCACGCCGTAGTAATGGAAGAGATCTCGCGCGCCTCAGCCTCGGTTGGCCTGTCTTATGGTGCGCATTCCAACCTCTGTGTTAACCAAATCTTTAAAAACGGTAACGCCCATCAGCGTGAAAAATACCTTCCCAAGCTGTGCAGCGGCGAGCACATTGGCGCCTTGGCCATGTCTGAGCCCAATGCAGGCAGTGACGTGGTTAGCATGCGGTTGCGGGCCGACCTCCACGGTGACCACTACCGCCTAACGGGCAATAAGATGTGGATCACCAATGGCCCGGATGCCGACACTTATGTGGTCTACGCCAAAACCGATGCAGCGGCGGGCTCCAAAGGCATTACTGCATTTATCGTTGAGCGTGGCCTGCCAGGGTTTAGCCAGGCACAAAAGCTGGATAAGCTCGGCATGCGTGGCTCAAATACCTGTGAGCTTATCTTCGATAATTGCCCGGTACCGGTGGAAAACATTCTGGGTGAACCCGGTAAAGGCGTGGCCGTTTTAATGTCTGGGCTGGACTACGAGCGCACTGTGCTGGCTGCTGGGCCGGTGGGTATTATGCACGCCTGTATGGACGTGGCGTTACCTTACACCAAACAGCGTAGCCAATTCGGCCAAGCCATTGGTGAGTTCCAATTGGTGCAGGGCAAGTTGGCTGATATGTATAACGGGCTGAATGCCAGCCGAGCCTATTTATACGCCGTAGCCGCTGCCTGCGACCGGGGTGAAGAATCCCGTAAAGACGCCGCAGGGGTAATACTCTACACCGCAGAGCTGGCCACTAAAATGGCACTGGATACCATTCAATTGTTGGGTGGCAATGGTTACACCAATGATTTCCCGGCGGGCAGATTATTGCGAGACGCCAAATTGTATGAGATTGGTGCCGGCACATCCGAAATTCGGCGCATGTTAATCGGCCGGGAGCTGTTCAACGCTTAAGCGGCGGTGACTAGTTATGTAACAGGTGGCGCCGGTCCACCATGTTTTCTGCAATAAGCGTGTAAAACGCTTCTGCCTTGGGCGAGGGGATTCGCCAGCTACGCAACTCCACACTACCCGCACTGGTGCGCGGTAATTGAAATGAGATCTCAAGCCCAGGGCCAAGGTAGCCCCAGTGTTTAAACGATTTGTGGCAACTGTTGTACAGGTAATTGATTTCCGATTCGTTTTTTCTAAAGCCGGTGTATTCGCAGTGATCCACCATGGTGATGTAGTCAATGGGCAGCTGTATGGTGGTGCGCGAGTGGTTGTCTCGTATGCAAAGCGTATATTTGGCGTTCTTTTCTTGTACTATCCAACTGCGAAAACCAAAGGTTAGCCGCAACAGGCAAAACGCCAGCGCCGCCAGGCCTAAAAACCAAGCCAACAAAACAGTGTGGGCGCCGGGTACAAAAAGTACAGCAAAGCCTGCAATAAACGCGGATAAAATTAATTGTAACCAGATGGGCCCTCGGGCCACTTGTTTAAGTACCGTTGTACGCTTTTTTAAGCGCTTTTGTGGAATATACACAACCTTGCCTCTCTCTAACGCGGCGTAAGCTTATCACGAAAATGGCGGTTGCAAGCGCCGGTGCTAAGTTTAACTCGCCGGGGCATGGTTATTTAACGCCGATGAGTGATCGGCAGGTGGGCAGGGTCAAAAATTATGAACGCTCTTAACCCGCATAATACGAGCGGCTACCACATTGTGCAGCAATACAAGGGCAAAACCTCCCGCCAATGGCAGCAGTGAGTTGGAGGCTAAGCTGGCCCATATCGATAACAAAAAACCGCCGATAATGACCACAGCAGCAAGCCACTCCCAGTGAACAGACAAGGCTAAATTACAGTAGGGGCAGGTGGTGGCGACTATATTAACTTTTTTGTGCTCGCGGGTGCGATTAAGCGAAATGACGCCCTGGCCTTGCTCCAGCTTAAAACTGTTTTTACAGTTTGGGCATACCAATTTAGGGTTCATGCTGCATAACCTACAGGTTGCGGTAGGGTGATGGTTTGGCCCTGGGGCGAACCATGCATTATACGCAATAAGCTAGGGGAGATAAGCCTGCATTAGGGTAAGAACTGCAAAGTGCTTTAAAGCTCTCATCCGGCGCTGTCGCGTTGCTTGCAAACTTCAATCTGGTCTCAAGCAAACTACTGCGGAGCTATTCCACAGCAAACACATAGCTGGTGAAGCGCTGGCCAAGGCGTTCCGAGGTGGCCATCCGAATGGCGCGGCGCTCAAGGTGCCGGTATACCCTGCGAGAATGCAAAAGGTGAATAACAACCTCCTTGTGGCCAAACGATTTGGCCCAGTGCAACAGGTCGGCAAACACCCGAGGTCCCAATCCCCAATAGTGTTTTGCCACTACAATGGCGGCTTCTACGCTTTGCTCGTCCGGTTGCAGACCGCACCAACCCGCCAATTCATCATCTACCACAACCGCACGCACTTTATAGCCCGGTTGGTCATCCAAGGCCTGTTTGTCCGTCACCCATTGTTGCAGTGAATGTGGGTTAAAGGGGTTATGGGCAACCAGGTGGCTGCGGGTACTTTGGGCATTGAGTATGGCCAGCAATTGCGTTTGGTCGACTTCGGCTAGGGTGGGGTAGGTAATGGATAGCATGGCTTAAAGTAGGGGGATTGGCTGGCTGCGGGGGTAAATAACGTGACCCCCGCTCGCAGAAACGTTAGCCATGGTCAGACCAAACAGCGAACTCGTTGCCACTGGGGCAAAAAAAGTGAAAGCGGCGACCGCCAGGGAATCGAAAAATGGGCTTAACGATTTCTCCACCGGCTTTGCTAACCGCGTCTTGGGTAGCTTCAAGTTCAGCGCTGTACAGCACTACCAAGGCGCTTCCCTGCTGCGTGCGAGCGCAGCTTTGTGACAAGAAAAAGCCACCATCGATACCGGCGTTTTCAAAGGCGGTGTATTCAGGGCCGTAATCCACAAAGCCCCAACCGAACACGGATGTGAAAAAGTCTTTAGACGCCGCTAAATCCTGGCAAGGCAGCTCTATATAGTTAATTTTCCCTGTCGTATTCATTCTTTATGCCTTATACCATTTGGCGCTGTTGCTGATCGCCTTCTTCCACCATTTTAACGAACTCAGCCGGTATGCCGGCAACGATGGTGTTCGGCGCTACGTCTTTGGTAACCACGGAGTTGGCCGCAACAACGGCGTTTTCGCCAATGGTTACACCCGGCATAATCGAGGCACTGGCACCAATCCAGGCGTTGTTTTTTACGGTGATGGGCGCGCAGTAAGTCGAGTGCCGGAGGCTTGGCTGTGTGGGGTGGCTAATAGTAATTAAATTAACCTTAGGGCCAATGAGTACGTTATCTTCCAGTGTAATGCCGCCACGGTCTAAAAATTCGCAACAATGGTTAATAAACACATTTTTGCCAATGCGAATGTTTTTTCCATAGTCGGTGTAAAACGGCGGCAGCAGGAAAAAAGTTTTATCAATTTGGGTGCCGGTAAGGCGGGCGATAAAATCTCGTACTTTTTGCGGGCTATGGTAGCTGTTATTCAGTTCGGCGATGAGCCGCTGTGCTGAGGTAATGCGTTTGGCTATTTTTATATATTCTGGGTCTTCGGGCGAAATCAGTTCGCCTGCCAATTCGCGTTCAAAAATGTCTTTCCTTCTCATGATTAATCCTATCGCTTATGTCACCACAATTTATTGGTATTACGCGTGTTAAATTAACCCGAATGCCTCTAGGCGTTAAGCAATACTACTGGAGCAAGAGCCCTAATTACAAACCATAACGTAGAATAAGACGCTAAAAATGCAACTGTGTCTACAATTAGGTTTTTCTAATTTAAAAATGGTTTAGATTCGTTATCTTTTGATTAACTATTCTTTAGTAGGCAGATTAATGCGGGGGTGGAGCACACTAGGTGTGAGGATTGTGCTGACGAGGAAGTTGCCAGGGGTGTGTCGGTACGAGTGCTTACAGCGTGTGTTGGTCGGTGATGTGAATCTCTCGCAGCAACAAAAACAGTGGTAATCCCAAAGACACGCCAACCAAGCATGTACCTAAGGATGGCAGCCATAAGCGGGCCATATTCAGGCGTCGGCCTTCATGCCAAATAAACGCAATCAAAACCAATGCTGAAACCAATACATCTAACCAAGCAAATTGGCTAATGCTATTGCTCGAGGCAAGCTGAAACAGAAGCGTAATGTTGGGGCCTTGGCTAAACAACCAGGGGGCAAACGCGGCGAAGGGCAACACGGTGCCCAAAATACACATGCAAATATAAAAGGCCTTCATGGTGCCACCTCAAAGCAGGCTTTAACATACTAACGCGACATTCGAGGCTAGAATGTCACCTTTTATTTCGCCCCGCCTAAACAGCCATGCCACCGCAGGTTAAAAATTTTCGGCTTAAAAAATAATCAGCTGTCGGCGAGCCACTTATACATCACTAGGGCATCAACCAATCCCAGAGTAGGGTGGCGGAAAGCCTTGGGTAATTGCCCGACGGGTTCAAAGCCCAACTTCTGCCATAGCCTAACAGCCCCGGTGTTACTTGAGGCGACAAAATTAAATTGCATGGCCAGGTACCCCAGCTCCTTGGCGAGGTTTTGTGAGTGCTCACACAGCGCGGAAGCCAGCCCTTGGCCGCGGGCCTGGGGAGCCACCATGTACCCGCAATTGCAAACGTGGGCTCCGGGCCCTGCTTGGTTAGTCTTGAGGTAATAGGTCGCCACAGTGTGCCCGTTAACTTCAGCCACATAGGTCTTTCTTGGCGCCGATATCCACAAGGCTAGGCCTTGCTCTTTAGTGGTGGATGGGTCGTAGGCGTAGGTTTCACCGGCTTGTACTACCGACTGGAAAATAGGCCATATGGCATCCCAGTCTTGGATGTGTGCTTCTCGGATGTGCATTTCTTACTCGTAGTGTTCTGGCGTGCCATCACATCATTGCCAGGCACGGGTTAATGCTTGATATTTTAACGCGTGGGTTTGTTTTACCTGAGGCGCCTCAGGCCCTGCAATACCATAGGCATGAAACGCACCAGGAATGACGTGTAACTCCACAGGCACCCCACACTGAATTAGGCGGTTACCGAAAACAAGGTTTTCATTCAAAAACAGATCCAACGCGCCAACAATCAAAAATGTGGCCGGCATTCCCGATAAATCGGTTTCCCTGGCCGGTACCGCGCCTTCGGGAGCGGATTCACCGCCGGGCTCAGCGGCCAAATAGGCTCGCCATGCAAAGTGATTGTTTTGGGCAGTCCAACTGTACTCGCCACAATAGGGGTGGCTTACACTTAGGTGTTGGCTGCGATCATCCAGCATGGGCGCATCCAATAACAGGTGTTTAACGGGATGAGGAAGCGAGCCACGGGAGTGCAGCGCAATGGCGGCGGCCAGGCCAGCACCGGCGCTCTCGCCAATCAGTGCGATGCGAGAGGGATCAATGGCCAAACATTGCGCGTTGCTATGCAGCCAGTTCAGTGCCGATAGGCCGTCTTGTAAGGCGCTGGGGTAGGGGTGTTCCGGCGCAAGGCGGTAGGCCACAGAAACAACCACACAGCCGAGGGTTTTTGCCAGCGTCCGGTTTTGGGTGTCGTTTACACCGGGCTCGCCTAAAATGTAACCGCCACCGTGAAAATGCAATGCCACCGGTAGGTTGGTACCGCGATTTTTGGGGGTGTACATCAATGCTGGGATGTCTGGCCCTCCAAAGTCGCTGGGCAAGCGAATGGATTGGCAGTCAACCTCTAAAAGCTCCGCCGGCACATTGCCAAGCTGCAACTGCGTAGCCTGGCGGATAGCGTTGCGAACTTTGGGCAAATTACGTGTCGATAAACTGGTGCTTGGCAGCTGCGCCAAGGCAGGTCGCAGCTCCTGGGCGATCAACTGCTGGCTTATATATGGTGAGTTCTTCGCCATGGGTTGCTGCCTTACAACAACATTACTGCTGAGCCAAAGCCTCTGATAAGGCCACTATATTCTCAACGATTAAAGTCGGCTCTACGCCCCATGGATCAAATACGGCTTTCTCAGAGCGTTTAATCCAGGCGGTTTGCAGGCCCTGGGATGCAGCGCCGATGATATCAAAAGGATTGCTGGATACTAACCATGTGGCGTCTGCTGAGGATTGGGTGGTGTGTAATAGGTGCTGGTAAACCTTGGGGCTGGGCTTAAAGGTTTTGGTGGTCTCAACCGTGACAATTTCGGAAAAAAAACTGTCTAATTCGGAATGGCTCAGTAAACTTTCTACGGCCTCGGTGGTGCCATTGGAAAACGCAAACAGTTGGTGATTGGTTTCAGCAAGAGCACTCAAACCAGGCGCCACATCCTCAAATGCGGGTAACGACAAATAGCATTCCAGCAGTACATTCTTTTGTTCCGTAGAAAGATAAACATCAAAATGTTGGCAGGTGTATTCCAAGGCCTGTTGAATGCAGTCAGAGAAGTTTACGTAGTCTTCCATAAGGCCACGTCTAAATGCGTACTCAAGTTGCTTGTCTCGCCATTGTTGCGCAAATTGTGCTGCTAAGTCGCCTAAATAGCTATGTAATTTGTTGGTAACACCTTGTGTATCTATTAAGGTGCCGTATACATCAAAAGCAAGGGTGTAAGTCATTTTAATGCACCTGGTCGTTAATAATTTAAGCTTGCTCTACTTACATTGGGTAACATTCAGCCCCCTAGTGTGAAGAATAAACGCCACAATGACAATGGCACCAAAAAACTATTGATTAATATTTGTAAATGAGTATTAGCCCTCATAGGCACAATCAACAAAATTTTTGTGGTTATTTATGGGGCTTCTTTGCTTGGTATTTTTGAGGCGGCGCGTGGCTAATTAGGGCCGCTAAATATACAGCGGCCTTCTGAACCAGCGGCCTTATGAACTAGCAACTCATCAACAAGTCGCAATCCAAATTGGCAGTTAAGCGATTTAGTAGTAAATGACAACAGCGTTTAAATGCAACAACGCTTAATTTTTAATGCTACATTTGCTTTGGTGCTATATTTGCGCGCTGGCGCGGGGCAGGGTTGCGATTATTGGGGCGGCGTCGGTAATGATAACCGTGTGCTCAAATTGCGCGGATAAATTGTTCGCATCACCCACCAAGGTCCAGCCATCATCGGCTTCTGTAACAAAAGTGCTTTTGGTTGATAAAAATGGCTCGATGGCAACAACCTGGCCACGTTTAAATACACGGCTATCTTTGCGATCAAAGTAGCTGACGATGTCTGTGGGTTCTTCGTGTAAGCTTCGCCCCACACCGTGCCCAGCGAGATTATTGATGGTTTTAAATCCGTGGGATTTAGCCGCCTTTTGCACGGCCTTGCCAATGCGGTTTATTCGATTACCTACCCGAGCCTGGGCGATGGCCTGTTTTAATGCCAAACGTGTTGCGTGGCACAAACGGGTTTTTATTTCCGTCGTTGGGGGCACTACCGTTGTGGCGCCGGTGTCGGCGTAATAACCATTAAACTCCGCGGACACATCAATATTGACGACATCACCGGCTTGAATTACACGGTCACCAGGGATGCCGTGGGCGGCCTCCTCGTTAACGCTTATGCAGGTCGCCCCTGGGAAATCGTACATTTGCCGCGGCGCAGACCTTGCCCCTAGTCGTTCTAACAGAGCTTCCCCCAGTTGGTCCAATTCCAAAGTGGTCATGCCAGGCTCAACCGCAGCTAACATCGCGTCTCTTACTTTCGCAACTATCGCGCCCGCGCTTAAAATGCCGTCAACGTCGTCTTGGCCTTGTACCGTCATACCTGTATTCCAGAATCAAAGTGATATCGTTAGTGTATCGCACAAAGCTAATGGGCTAACAGAGGTACTTGAGCACAGAGGCACTTGAACTCAGAGGCACTTGGACATTGAATTGGGGGTGAGGTTTAGTAAATTAGAGATTACCTACAAGGGAGGCAGGAAGGGACGAAACAAGGGAGATAAATAGTCACTTAATTAAGTTAAGTATTGGCTTAAACGCCGGTGAGCGGCAGTCTGCTACTAACTCAAATAGGCTCATTTCAAGGCTACTAATAGTGATGCCATTGCTGGCCAAACGCTCCAGTGCAATTTGTTTGTTATGAGGGTGACGGGAAGCGATGCAATCGGCCAGAACGTGCACTTGGTAGCCGTGCTGCTGTAGTTGCGTGGCAGTTTGAAAAACACAAATATGGGCTTCTATCCCACAAACCAACCACGCCGATTTCTGTGCATGCTCCACCGCCTCCATAAACTGCGGCTCTGCACAGCCGTTAAAGGATGTTTTGGCTATCGGCTTATTAGGCAACAACTCCTTGCGTATTTCCGGCACTGTTTGGCCGAGCTTCTCAGGGTTTTGCTCTAGCCAAACCAAAGGTAGGCCCAGTTCTTGGCCCGCGTTTATAAGGTTTTTACAAGCGGCTATGGTAGCTTGGCTATTATCTACGATCCTAGCGAGTTTGCCTTGTATATCAACGACGATAATGCCGGTGTTTTTTGCGTTCAGCATATTGGTTAACCGCGCTTAATCCGCACGACCTTCATATACTCAAATTCAATTCCGGCGACGGATTCATGAGCGGGGTAGTAAGTTAAATTTACGCGTGCGCCTTTTAAGTTCTGGTAGTTATCTTTACGTTTAAACTTAAAGGGTACATCACAACCTTCCACCATTAGCGAATGCAAAATCCACTCACCTTGATCTCGTTGAGTATGCGAAGTAACTTTCATTAATTCGGTGTGTATAAGGTTTTGGTTCTTATCAACCAGCTTTTTGGGATCTGATTTCACAGCGTTTTCCGGCAAGCGAATGGGCATTATCTGACTACAACAACGGCGTGCGTTCGAAGTATTAATTAAAGAGCTTACACTGTTTTTATAACCCGTGCAGGGTTACCGGCGATAACGACGTTATCTCCAAAGTTCTTGGTAACTACCGCACCAGAGGCCACCACCACGTTATTGCCCAGCGTAACTCCTGGGTTAATGGTGGCGTTGCCGCCAATCCAGCAATTGTTGCCAATGGTGATCGGCTTTCCATATTCCAATCCGCTCAAACGCTGTTTCGGATCGACAGGGTGCGTGGCGGTGTAGATACCAACCTGCGGGGCAATGGCGCAATTATCTCCAATCCGAACTTCGGCAACGTCCAATATAACGCAGCCAAAGTTGGCGTAAAAGTTTTCGCCGACGTGTATGTTTACGCCATAGTCACATTGAAAGGTAGGCTCTATGTAGATATTTGCACTGCTAGAGCCAAACAAAGAGTTGATGATTGCGGTGCGTTCTTCAGCGTTTGCCGCGCTGATGTTGTTGAAGGATTCGGTTTTAAGTCGGGCTTGTAACCGTAGCTGTACTAGCTCTTTATCTAGCGGGTTGTAAAATTCACCGGCTAGCATCTTAGCTTTTTCGTTCATAGTGTAATCTCGGAAGCGCACTTAGAATTATTGAATGTGTAATATCGGTGGTGTGATTTAGACGCGGGGCGCAAACATAATAATTGCCATGCCGAATAGGGCCACAGTACTGCCTACAATATCCCACTGGGTTGGGCGAATGCCGTCCACCAGCCACAGCCATGCAATCGCCGTAAAGATATAAACACCGCCATAGGCCGCATAAACCCGCCCGGCTGCGGTAGGGTGCAACGACAGTAACCAGGCGAACAGCGCTAAGCAAGCAGCCGCGGGCACAAGCAACCAGGCGGAATGCCCTTGGCGTAGCCACAAATAGGGCAAATAACATCCGACTATCTCAGCAATGGCGGTTACTATAAAAAGGGCTATTGTTTTTAACACTGGCAAGTCGGGCTCCAACACAATCACAGGCGTAAAGCGCCACAGTAGCGCAAAGCCTAGGAATTGTACATTGCATCACTAGCGTCCTTTTGCAGGTAGACGACTTCCGTTTTGCCGAGTAATTTGCGTGCGTATTCTTGATAGCCTCGCCGCTGGTACATGGCCAAATTTCGTGTGCTCTTAGCGCCGGTAAAGAGTCTGTAATATTCGGCCTTAGGAAAAGAGGATTCCAACGCTGCCATTAGTCTGCTGCCAAGCCCGCGGCCTTGTAGCGCAGGGATAACTGCCATGCGAGCAATAAATGCGCAACCATCCTTAAAGCTAACCTGGCCACTGGCGACAATAACTCCTTGCTGCTCAATTTTTAAAATGATTTTATGTTCAAACTCCGCCTCTAATTGAGCTAAAGATTGAGTTAAAGGCGGAATATCAAAATCATCATGCAGCTCGGCCTCAGAGCGGTAAGCTATCTTCTGCAATTGCAAAATCGCCGCTGCGTCATCGACGGTGGCCTGTGAGATATTCATAGTATAGATCTCATTTACACTGGTGTATGTACCAATGGGTGCAATGCTAGCCCTATTAATCTCACGCTTAGACAACATGGCGGTTAAACATTTTGCATCCATGGAGCGAGCCGGCTGTTTAATGGCGGCTAGGTTTGGAGAAGCTTCCCAAGGCAGATGGATAGGTTGGTATACTTGTACTTGCCGTAGCTTTCAATTTTAGAGTAGCCATTACGCAGGTAAAAATTAATGGCATGGGTGTTTATTTTTCTCGTAGACAGCACTACGGTTGTGTACCCAAGCTTTATCGCTTCTTCTTCAAGGAGGAGTAGGATTTTTGTGCCTAATCCTTTCTTCTTAGCATACATCCGCTTAAGCTCGCAGGTGCTCGCATCTAAACGTCGAAAACAGCCGCAGGCGGCTGGTGCCTGGTGAAGACGGATAATAAGGAATACGTCGGTCTGAGAATCAAAATGACTGTCTGCAAATGAACTACTGCCGTCATCACCGGTAATATCGTATAGGGTTGCATTCAACTCCTTTAGCAATGCCAACGCGGCGGGGCTTTGGGGATGTGAGCGTTCTACGGTCTCCATCTCAAATATCATAGGTTTAAACCCTTAGCTCAGGGGTAGGCTTGCTGGTTTTAATGGCTGTGGCGGTTGCAATTAGCTACGGTGAAATCTCAAGTCATTTGAACTGTATCTGGTAACCGTCGGGGCTAACAACCGGCGTTGCCCAAAGCTATTTTTATCCCCCGGTATATTCGTGCAAATACGTGGGAAGTCCATCATTGATTGTACACCAGCGTGGTTTTTCACTAACCCACATGTGCCCGGTGACCACTACATTAGGTTTGTCGTCTAGCAAACCTAATCTGACTCTTAGAAATCGTTGCTCATTGTTGGTGACCACAAAAATGGGTGCAAAACACGTTTTGCAGTAATACCGAGCCTTACCGGGCCGCGATTCATACGCCACCAGAGAGCCGGATCCCTTAGTCACTTCAAACAGGCTGCGATCAACCCTGGCTACACAGGAATAATCGGCGCCACTGAGTTTTCTGCAGGTTCGGCAATAACAATATCGCACGCTGAGAGTATCCTTGGCGATTTGAAACTCTACTGCGTTGCAGTGGCAAGACCCTTTAATCATGTCGTCCCCATGAAACCTAGCCCGCTAAAAAAAGGCCCAGCTAATCCGAACAGGCGGTATGGCTGGCCTATCTGTTAAGTTCGGTAATATGCCAAAGTTCACCTGCAGGCCCCCATAAGTAAATTACCTTGCCCCAGGGTTCGTTCTTTATCGGGCTATGTTTCATTTCTATGTTGGTTACGCTAGATATTACAGTCATAACATCATCTATATCATATACAACGAGTTGGAACATTAAGTTGCTGGCAAACTCTTCGTTGTAATAGCGTTGCAAAAAGAATGTGCATTGATCTTTTATAAGGATACATAAATCTGGGCCAGCTTCTTCTAAATTGAAGCCCAAAGCTAAATAAAAAGCCTTTGACTGTTCGTAATCCTTGCTTGGCACAAATGGTCGGAGATCTTTTAGTTTCATAGTGTGGTCTGTAATTTAGGAAAGCACAACAGAGTTGGACGGTCGCAACATGGCGGAAAGTACCCTAAACAGTCTAAGGCATAGTAGATTATCGTGCACGATATTTTACGGCACCTACTTCCAGCCGGTATCGTCACTCTTGCCGTTTTCTGGGCCAATAAAAGTCGAAACCTTTTCTGCTATTAACCCGGTGAGGGTATATATCTGATATAATTCTCGGACGAATAGTAAACCAGACACTCGAACTTTATCATTCGATGCAATCGAAGAGAAACGGCGTACGGCGCAAAAGTTACGTAACGCAGGAATGACCCGAACGGAAATCTCCGAAATCGTCGGCGCTCACCCGGATACCGTTGGGAGGTGGTTAAAAATCCCTCCCAATAAACTAAAAATCAATAAGCGCGGGCCAAAAAAAGGTGAAGGAACGCATCTGTCCCAAGAAGAGAGCGATAGAGTTAAGAAACTGATTACAGACAAGACGCCAGATCAACTGCGGCTGGACTATGCGCCGTGGACTCGGCAATCGGTACAGCAGTTAATTCTTCAAGAGTATGGAGTTGAACTAGCAGTAAGAGCGGTTGGGGACTATTTAAATCGCTGGGGAGTGACGTCACAAAAACCTCAGAAGCGCGCTTATGAGCAACGAGCACCAGAAGTAAAGAAGTGGCTTAAAGAAGAATATCCAGACATCAAAGCACACGCGAAGTCTGAAAATGCCGAGATATATTGGGGCGACGAAACAGGTTTACGTAACAATTGCCAGCACGAGCGAGGTTACGCACCTAAAGGAAAGGCCCCAGTAATCAAGCTAAACGCAAATTCTGAGTCAATCAACATGATATCTGCCGTCACGAATCAGGGTAAGGTTCGATTTCGGCTCTTCGAAGGAACCATGAATGGGGATAAACTTATCGATTTCATGATGCGCTTAGTGAACTCAACTGACCGTAAAGTATTTTTAATCTTGGATAATTTACGAGCTCATCACTGTAGGCCGGTTAAAGAATGGCTAGAGGATCACAAAGAAATGATCGAATTGTTCTATCTGCCTGCGTGTTCTCCAGAGCTAAATCCTAACGAGTATTTAAACTGTGCCCTTAAGAAAGGTGCCCATAGTGGTTGACCGACAAGGAATAAAAAGCAATTAAAATCTAAAAATCGCACATGGCTATGTTGCAAAAAGCCAAGTCGGGTAAAGAAATACTTTAACAATGAATGTATTCGATACGCCGCCTAGCAGGCATATACTTCCGCCGGGGGTAATGGTTAAAGAGCGGCAAAACGAAGGGTCGATTTCGGTGGCCCTTGATGACCTATAAGCTCGCATTCAAAAAAATCAGCCTTCAAAGAATGGATAAAGCTAGGTCACACCATAAAAGAGCAATTTAAAAAGAAGCTAATGGAAAGGTTGCAAACCCCCCACGTACGTTGGTTTGCTCTAAGCGGCGCAAATGACTGTTGCAAAATAAAACTGCCTCAAGCGGGTTGCCGCCTAGTTTACTTCGTTGACATTAGCACTGTCACGATAGTCGTTATTGCAGTTGGGAAAGGGAATCGTATGAAGTTGATGACCTAGCATTAAACCGCCGTGGCGAATATAAATAGGCTATTATAAGGCCGTTAGCATGGGCTGCGCTGTGAGCGCAGTCCAATGCTTGGCCTGTTATGTGATTACTTCCCGACTACAGAGGCTTCACATTTGTTGCGCAAGGGCCTTTTTGACCTTGACCCACCTCAAATTCAACCTTCTGGCCGTCATCTAGTGATTTGTAACCACTTGCTTGAATTTCTGAGTGGTGTACAAATAGGTCCTTACCTCCGTCTTCCGGGGTAATAAAACCGAAACCTTTATCTGCATTAAACCACTTTACTGTTCCTGTACTCATATTCTTAATCTTCATTTTTTCTGGTGAGTTATATTTGACTAACTTCGATATCACCATCTCGAAGTTAGTTTTTGAATGTTTTCACATAAAGCCTGGTCCAGCCGCCACAAAAATGGCTGTTTCTTGACTGAACGGTTGCGGCCACTTGTCAAATGCATTGCATTCCTAGGCAATCACTGTAATCTATCTTGTCCTTCGTTTTGTCATTTATCCTCGATAGCTGGCTGAGCGCTCACTTTTTGAGGCAGCCAAATGACAGAACTTCGCCTATGCTACCAAACTATTGAGTTTGGTAATATAGATATTCATCTTTGCACGCTGCGTAACAAGCAAGAATTTTACGATCCTGATGGGATTTCCGAAAAACTGGGTATTTCTTCTGCGGCCTGGCCGCTTTTTGGCGTCATTTGGCCATCAAGTATAGTCCTCGCGCATCACATGAATAACTATAATGTTGGTGCAAAACGGGTTCTTGAAATTGGCTGTGGAACAGCTCTAAGTAGTTTATTGCTGAATAAAAAAAATGTAGATATTACAGCAACTGATTATCACCCAGAAACAAAACATTTTTTAACCAGAAATACTAAGCTTAATGGCGACAACGCAATAACTTTCGAACGAACTGGTTGGGCAGATAACGATGATACTTTAGGGCGCTTTGACCTAATAATAGGCAGTGATCTACTGTATGAAGATGAACACGTTCATTTACTCACGGGGTTCATTCAGGAGCATTCAAACCCAACGTGCGAGGTTGTAATCGTAGATCCAGGCAGAGGTAGAAAAAGCAAATTGGCGAAAAAACTACTTGGATTTGGTTTCGTATCAACGTTTTCCAAAGCAGAAAATACCGATTATTTAGATAAAGCCTTTAAAGGCGATATCCTAACGTTTTCGCGTACTAACTAAGCATTTTACACCGCCAGCATGGCCTGCGCTGTAAGCGCAGTCCAATGTCTGGCGTTGTTATGTGATTACTTCCCGACTACAGAGGTTTCACATTTGTTGCACAAGGGCCTTTTTGCCCTTGACCTACCTCAAATTCAACCTTCTGACCGTCATCTAGTGATTTATAACCACTTGCTTGAATCTCTGAGTGGTGTACAAATAGGTCCTTACCTCCGTCTTCCGGAGTAATAAAACCGAAACCTTTATCTGCGTTAAACCACTTTACTGTTCCTGTACTCATATTCTTAATCTTCATTTTTCTGGTGAGTTGTATTTGACTAATTTCGATATCACCATCTCGAAGTTAGTTTTTGAATTTTCCTATAACGCCTTACTTTGCGGCAGCCGCGGAGTGCCCGACACTAGCAAGTTCTCACGCGGCGTCAACGTCAAGCTTCGATACCTTGCTGAGCTTTACAGATTTTTTCGCTTGCCAAAGATCAAAAGAATACTGCATGGCGAGCCAGCTTTCGGGCGAACGGCCGAGTGATTTAGAGAGTCTGAGAGCCATTTCTGGACTAATGCCACTTTGCCCCTTGAGAACTCGGTTTAACGTTGAAGCTGCAACGTCTAGTTTGCCGGCTAAAAAACGACAACTTATGCCGTAGGGCTCCATATACGTTGCTGCGATAAACTCGCCAGGGTGTGGAGGATTATGCATGGACATCAGTGTAGTCCTCGTAGTTGAGTAGGTGAACATTGCCATCTACGAAGTGAAGCGTAAGGCGCCAATCTTCTGATGCAGTATTTGACCAAATACCGTTGCGCATGCCTTTGAACGGTTGAGGCCTGTAGCCAGAGATAGCAAGGTTCCAACTTCTATGGCTGAGTCCAATGCTGCCAATTGAAATCGAAGCCTTTCGCAGCGCTTTACCTGAATCCCAGCTATGGACCCTTTGGAGTGATGCGTTTGCGCCCCTTATGCTTGACTGATTTGATCGCCCGGCTATTGTAGTGCGTTGCGCAACACTGTCAAGCGGCATAACGCTACCAAAACTGGCCGAGCATGGCGAGATCCAGTCCCCGAAGAGGGCGGAAAAGGCGATCACGAGTAGTTTAAGCGCCCCAACAAGCCTGGCCATGTGATTGCCACCCCCCACCCGCAAGGATGTACCAGCTTGAGCCTTGTGTACCATATTCCGACAGGCAGGCTGGCAGCTGCGAAATGTATACCCCGTATACGTACATTTAAGCGCCAAAGAGAACGCTCACGGTATTACCGACTACCCCGTTGGGTAAAGCATTGACCTATTTGCATAATCAATGGCATCGATTGGTCGGCTATCTTGATTATAGCAATTACCCAATCGATAAAAATCCTGCTGAGCGTGCAATACGCACCTTCACCATCGGCAGGAAAATTAGATTTTTAGCAAAAGCCAAGCAGGAGCTAATGCCATCGACAACCTCTACAGTCTAATCGAAGCTGCCAAGGCCAACGATCTAAATATCTAATCCACGTGTTTACCGATTTACCGAACGCACGGGACAGTGAAGATTTAGAAGCGTTGCTACCATGGGAAGTAATACTAGACTAGCACGGACTTCGATTGGCGCTTCCCATAATTCGATCCCTCAAATTGCATAACGTCGCCAGCCGCGGCAGATTACGCGGAGCACCTTTTGTGAAATGCTGAGCGTAGCGAACACAAAAGGTACGGAGTGTAAGCTGTCCAGCCCACTCAGTGGGCGATGCTGACCGGCCTTGTTATGTTTCTGTAATTGGCTCATAATGTGTACAAAATCAACGCTATATACACACAGGTGCAATATGCGAACTAACATTGTGATAGATGATAAATTAATGGCCGATGCTTTGAAGGCTACCGGCCTACAAACCAAGAAGGAAGCCGTGGAGGAAGGACTTAAAGCTTTGATTAGATTGAAAAAACAAGCCGACGTTCGAAGTCTAAGAGGTAAGCTTAAATGGGAAGGCGACTTAGGCGACATGAGATCCGATAGGTGATATTAGTTGATACGAGCGTATGGATTGATTTTTTCAATGGTAAAGATACAGAAGAAACAGACATTCTTGACAGTACGCTAGGCAGGCAAGAAGTTGCAATCGGCGACCTTATATTACTTGAAATCTTGCAGGGGTTTTGCGCAGACAAAGACTACAATACTGCAAAAAAGTACTTAGGCGATTTACATCTATACAATATGCTCAATTCTGAGCTGGCCTTAAAAGCTGCAGACAATTACCGAAAACTGCGAAAAAACGGAATTACTATTCGCAAGACGGCTGACGTAATTATTGCTACTTTCTGTATCGAAAATCGCGTCCCTCTTCTTTTCACAGATAAAGATTTTATTCCTTTCTCAGAACATTTAAAGTTGCGCTCAGTTTCCGCTTAAACATAACGCCGGCCACAAGCGCCGGAACGGAGGTCCAGCGCGCTTGCGGGCAAGCCTGATGGGCCTTGTTAGGCATTATGGTAAGCGTCCCAATGTGATTTAAAAATTGACCCATCATTGTCTTTTATATTTATTTTATGCTCAATAGGGTAGTTCTGAAATTTAGCGGTGATAGCCAATAATATTTCGAATAGCCCCTCGAGTGCAGCTTGAGTCCATTCTGGCCCCATGCGGTAGTCGATAACCAAACTATCAGCGAACACGAACACGAACACGAACGCGCCAAGCTCTGGTAATTTCTTCCCAGTCAGACTTTTGATACCACCAAAACAAAGGTGAAAAGGCTCAGCCTCACCGGCAACAAACTGTACCGAGGGATTATCAGTAAATAAGATCGAAACTTCGCATTGGTTTGTGACAGGCCAATAGTAAGGTATTTCCGAGGATATATACCCTGCAAAATTCCCGAACCTTTCGTACCCCGCAATAGCTTCTCTACCGGACAAATGGAGTAATTCAATATCAGGCAGAGAAACGTCATTCTCTGTAAATATGCTTAGTAATTCACTCCAATCTTCAATCATGCATGACACCTAACGCCGTTGTAACCGGTGCGGTTTATGAAGTGGAGTTTTGCGGTAAAGTGGCGAAGCCACTGCAAAACGGAGCGTAGCAAACTGGATCTGGTTGACAGCCTTGTTATGCGGCCCTATAGTTAAGTACAGAATTAAGTACAGAATTAAGTACAGAATTAAGTACAGAATTAAGTACAGAATTAAGTACAGAATTAAGTACAGAATTAAGTACAGGATCCTATTATGGACGCCATAAGCTACACAGCAGCCCGAGCAAACCTTGCCAAAACCATGGAGCGGGTCTGTAACGACCACTCTCCAGTGATTATTACCAGAAAGAGCGAGTCACCCGTGGTCATGGTCTCCCTTGAGGACTACCAGGCTATGGAGGAGACCGCCTACCTTCTTCGCTCGCCTGCGAACGCTAGACATCTACTTGAGTCTATAGCCGAACTTGAGGCCGGGAAAGGCTCTGAGAGAGAGCTAATTGAGTGAAGTTAACTTTCTCCTCTAGGGCTTGGGAAGAGTATCTATATTGGCAGAAAGCAGACAAAGCAATGGTCAAAAGGATTAACGCCTTAATCAAGGATTCTTCCCGCAACCCTTTTGAAGGGATAGGTAAGCCAGAGCCTCTAAGGCATGGCCTTTCTGGCTATTGGTCTCGTCGTATTAATGATGAGCACCGATTCGTATATAAAACTACCGATGACGGCCTTTTAATCGCTCAGTTACGCTATCACTATGAGTACTGAAACACTTTAACGCCTCAAGAAGCGGCGCAGTTTACTGCGTTCGCTTGCTTGACTTGTTAGCTGTGAGATCTTTCAGGGAGCCGGAAATGTATTTGTGGATAATGCTCGAAACAAACGTTTGATAGGGAATACCTTCTTCGAGTGCCCTAGACTGGATAGCAGTTAAGTCTCGATTGGAGATACGGATATTAATCCTTTTGTCTTTTTTGGAAGTATTGGCAGCAATTGCTTCCAATTCCTTTTTCCGGGACTCAGTTAATACTGATTCATACTCACCAGCCTCAACAGCATTAAGGAGTTCTTTTTCCTCTTTCGATAATTTGGTTTTGTTCATGATCCACCTCCAAGATATTTCTTGGTAAATTTTCTGCTGGGGATAATTGTTTTTAGGAATACCTCTTCCTCAGTTTCAACGTATGGAACAAGGTAAACGTAATCCACTATTCGAAGTATGAAAACCCGCTGATTTGGATAGTCTGATTTATTTGGATGAACGATGTCATCCAGCAAGCCGCCATTCTCTATATAAAAAATAGCCTCCTCAAAGGATATATCCCTTTCGAGGATAAGCTCTTGATTTTTATCAGAATTCCAATTGTAGATTTTCATGCACATCATACTAACATGATTGTGTGCATTTTGTCATCAGGCAAAGTGAGGCTAACGCCCACGTAAAAGGCCGACTGGAGCTTAGCGTAAGGAGGTCCAGCGGAACGAAGTGGAGCGATTTTTGATATGTTTGTTAAATGCTTTACAATGCGCACTCGCATGCGCATAACGCCAAGATTTCCCAATTTTGGAGGACCAAATTATGGAGCCGCTATTTGACTTGGAAGCTCCCAAAAAACCCACAAATCTTAGCTTAAACAGTGACTTACTGAATAAGTGCAGGGCCATGAACATTAACCTTTCGGCTACATTGGAACAAGCCCTCACCGAAAAACTGTCCAAAGCCAGAAATGACAAGTGGGCCGAGGAGAATAAAAATGCCATACGAGCCTACAATGAGTTTGCTGAGGAGCATGGATGTTTTGGTGATGAATATAGGGCGTTTTAATGGCCCAGTTTGACGTTTACCTTAACCCAAGCCGAAACACCCGCAGCCTTTTTCCTTACATTGTTGATACTCAAAGTCCCATTATTTCGGATATTGCGACAAGAATTGTTGTCCCTCTTGGGAAGCAGCAAAACTTCAAAAGTGAAAGCATGAAAGGCTTAACCCCAGAAATAGAATACGATGGAGAAAAGCTGTTATTGCTCATACCTCAAATTGCATCCATTCCATCTAAAACATTAAACAAACCTATAGGTTCACTTAGCCATTTCCGAGACGAAATTATCGCCGCGTTGGATTTCGCTATCACGGGCATTTAACGACCGCAACAGGGGCAAACTTGGAGCGCCGGCGGAAAGTTTGTCCCTGCCTGGTTGCGCTTGTTATGTTTATCGTAGTTTAGTAGTAATGACATACGGGCATTTTGCGCCATAGAGGGCTTTTATGACTAGTTGATTAATATATTCATCTGTTGCCAAAAACCAAGCCGAGAAATGAGTATCGTCTTCTTTGGCGTTAATGGGTACTACATATTCATTCTTTGGCCCAAGAACTAGAAGTACCTGATAAAAATCACGCCCGTTGTGAACTTTGGGGACTTGGATACTAACAAGTTTCTCGTCCTCTTCTCTCGAATATGAAACCAAGAGAATCCCCTCTCCATCTTTTTCTTTTAGCTCGCCACACGAAACATCTAGTGCATTGCAATTGTATGAAAGGACCAGTGCTACAAATGTGATACAAATCTTTCTCATGGTTTAAACATAACGTCCCAACAAGCGGAGCAACGCGAAACGAGTCCAGCATTAATTGCGTTTTAGGCAATTAATGCGCGCTTGGTTGGTTTGTTATATTCTTGATTGACAGATATAAACATTTGTAAGCGCCAATCGAAGTCCGCGCTAGGCTAGGGTCATATTCCATGGAAGCAACGCTTCTATATCGTCAAGGCCATTCGCGTTCGGTAGATCTGTAAAAACACGTGATAGATAATCGTACACATTCAGGTCGTTCGCTTTAGCAGTCTCGATTAGGCTGTAGAGATTGGCGCTGGCTTTGGCTCCAGCCTGACTTTTGCTAAACAGCCAATTTTTTCTACCGATGGTAAAGGGACGTATTGCACGCTCCGCCGGATTATTATCGATAGGATAAATGCCGTCATCTAAGTAACTAACGAGTCGATGCCACTGGTTATCTAAGTATTTTAATGCCTTACCAAGTACTGAGGTCGGCACTACTGTGACTAGACTTTTGTTTTTCCAGGCTTTGAGCTTTTCTAGGATTGGTGCTGCCTCTCGTTGACGGGCTCTATAACGTTCGTTGGGCGGTTTTTCTTTAATCCGCTTCTCGATGGCGTACAGTTTTTGGATAAATGCTATAGCCTGATCAGCTTTGCCGGTTTTCATTTGCAGTTTCTGTGCTTCTACAAACTTTCTGCGAGCATGAGCCCAACAGCCTAGACGTTTGATATGGTAGGTTTCACAAGCTTTTTGGTACCACTCGTAACCATCGAGCATTACGGCTCCAGTTTGGTTTGTTAGTAGTTCCAGTGGCACAGCTTGCGAACGGCTGTCTCGGTAGTGATAAACAATGGCAGACTGCATATCGAAGGTTGCCATTAGCCATAGGTAACTTTTACTCTGCGCTGTTTTTCCTGGCTCGTCCAGGACTTGCAGAGTGGTTTCATCCATGTGGATTAAGGGCTGCTGCTGGACATGTTCGGTCAGTAAATTAATCAGTGGTTGTATCAGCTCTCCACATTTCACCATCCAGTTAGCGAGATTGGTGCGATCAAGGGTGATACCAGCGCGCTTAGACATTTCGCTTTGCCGGTACAGCGGCAGTGCATCAGCATACTTTTGTACTGCGACAAAGGCGAGCAAACCAGGGCTGGCGATACTTTTTTCAACAGGTTGCTTTGGTTTACTGGCAGTAACCACATGCTGTTCACAGCAAGGGCAAGCGTATTTCAATCGACGATGGAGAAGAACTTTAATCTGCGCAGGGATGATATCAAGCTGTTCGTGATCCTCACTACCAATCACCTTCAGAGCAGCACCGTCTTTGGGGCATATTTTCTCTGATTCAGCTAGATCGTGAATGATCTCCTCACGCGGTAAATCCGTTGGGATACTGACCCGGGGCTTGGCTTTTCTCTGGTGGCTGGCAACAGTGACTGTTTCGTTTGAAGCGCCTAGATCTTCTTCAAGCTCTAGCGCCTCAGCTTCGTTAAATAGACCAAGCTGATCGGGTGAAAGCTTTTCTGAAGAGACGCTAAACCGGCGACTGAGCAGAAGATCTATATGCTCTTGCAACAGCGAGTTTTTGACGCGGATTTGCGCTATCTGCTCCCGCAAGAGTTGGTTTTCTTTTTCGAGCTCATCGACACGGTTCATAGCCCATATTTTACTTGAGCTTAGACAACATCTCGATAGTAAATTGGAGAATGTGAGTTAATTTTGCTGACATCGAACCCTCTGAGCAGCCAACACCACTGTTCGTGGTTGAATGTAATAGTGTCACTGCGGCCCTGGCGTGGCCATTTAAACTTATCTTGCTCTAAGCGCTTTTGCCACAGAGCGAAGCCGGTCTGGTCCCAATACAGCACTTTTAACTGCCGCCGATTCTTATTGCAGAAGACAAATAGGCTAGGCTGGTTGATTGGTAGTGTCATCGACTCCGCAACTATTACCGATAAACCATTAATCGACTTCCTAAAGTCGACGGGTGCTCTATGCAGATAGATTGGGATGTCGCTACGCCATTCGATCATGCCAGTGCTCGAATTACTTCAGCGAGATAGGCTGGGTGAGTAGTCTGCGGCATGGTTATGGTAACCTTGCCCAAGGTGATTTCAACTGTACCGCCAGTTCTCGGTGAAGCCAAAACCACTTCAGTAAATGCCGGCCGATCGACGGCATCGTCCGCAATAAGTTTACTACGCTTTAAGCTGAAGTATTTTGGGTTGATGTCGCGCTGTTTACAAAATTCGGTTTGAGTTTGTCCGCTATTTTCAAATTCTACGATAAGAGCTTGCCACTGCTGGCGAGATAGACGAGCCATGATGAACCTCTGAAGTTGAGTTACTCGGAGGTTAATTGATGTTGGATGCTAACAATAGGGTGTGGTTGGTTAGGCGCTTACAAACATTTTATGGCTTTAGTTTCGGTAAGCCAAAATATTTTTTAAATACGAAAAACCATGGTATTACTAACAAATCGATAACCACACCAACGGAATTTGCAATCATGAGTTCCTCTGCAAAAGCACTTTCGGCACCTGACGACGTAATAGGTAAACCAACAAAAAGTACCCAAGTAGCTTTATAGAGTAACTGTATCAACAGTAATGGGATCATTTGAATTGGATAGGCGATACCAACTAATGCCAATATGGAAGCCACCGCATAGAAAGATATCCCTACACCCGTTAAAGGATCCCATGTTCCATCATGTGAAAACAGTCTTGGCCACCATGTGACTAATGTAATAAATGTGAGGAAGTAAAGTATCCTCATCAAACTAACACGAATTATGTGCAATTCAGACATGTTTAAATATCCTTGTGTTAACTATTACTTAGTCGAATTTTGTGAGAAGTCATAACGCCTTGCTAAACGGCAGCCGAAGCGCAGCGTAGGCTGTCCAGTGGAGGCGCGTTTTTTTGCGCCGGAACGATGTTTGAGCAACTTGTTATATTTTTGTGCTCATTAATTTATTACTACCTGAAAAACCAAACTTCTCATATAAACCATGTGCGTCATCCGTAGCTAGGAATTGAAACTTAGAATTCCAGCGTGGGTCGTTGGCTATAACCCCAAACATCCATTTACCTACACCTTTAGAACGGTGGTCAGGGTGAATAATTAGATCAGCAATATAAGCGACCGAAGCAAAGTCTGTTACTACCCGTGCAAAACCAACTTGACCGCCATTGAAAAAAAGTGAAAAGCAAATACTATTTTCTATGGAGGTTTTCATGGTTTCTAGGCTTCGCTCACTCGCCCAGTATGATGACCTTAGTAGTGACTCTACCATATCTAGTTGAATATCTTCTCGGTCATCACTTATACGATAATCTTCGTTTTCGTAGTACATAGTTTCCTTGAAATATAACGAGACTGTAGAAAAACTAAATCGGCAATCCCTGGTATTTCGTTACTACTTCTCATAGTCTCATCGACCCATTTTTAAACTGTTCTGTCGATATTTTATGTGATATCGCGTTCGTCGACTTGTTGTCGCTACGCCACTAGTTTATCGCCCCGTAGTTGGCGATTTTTTCAATATTATGGACTAAACAATATAGTTGCCATTGTCCCTGCACCTTTTGTTTGCCTCGAAGAGAGAATCGATTTAACCCTTTCTGGGTGCCTATGTTAGCAAACACCGGTTCTACTGTAGACATTCGATGCCCGTAAACTTGTTTTCCGTACCGACTATCCACTCGTCTTTGCATCCAAGCAGTTGGTGATTTTGAAGTGTTCACAGTGAAGGACACTTGTCTACCGTGGCCTTCTCTGGTGTCAGCGGAGGAGGGGTTGCGCATACATTCATGCTTTCTCACGCAGTTGCGGCAATCTGTCAACTTCCCTTCAAATGCGAGTTTCATTTTACCGTAGTCGTCTATCGATTCCGTATGTAACCACATTTGATTCCCTTCAGGGCAAATGCAGGTTTTATTTCGTTTGTTTAATTTAAACTCTGATGCCGGGATAACTTTCTTTACACCTTTTACGCTATCTTGGTGTCGCTTACCGTGATCGCTCTTCTGGCTTTTGAATTTTGGGTCGCGAGATCGGAAGGCGTTGTCTGGTACGTAGGCGTTTATCTCTTCCTCTTTCAGATAGGCATAATTAGCTTCGTTGGCAAACCCGGTATCAGCGGTGACAACGATTTGGTCTTCTATTAGACTACCGAATTCAGCACCAGCGTAACGCTGTTGAATCTTATCCAATACTGGCTTTAGTGTGTGGTGTTCTTGGCCTTCACCGAATGCTTGGGCATCGACAATGATTTGGTGCTTTTTGTCGACGGCAGCGACGCCGTTGTAGCCCTGTATTGTGCCTTTACTGGTAAGCATCTTAGCCGATTCATTGTCGGTGATATTGCTTTTTACTTCCTTTGGCCGTTTACCTTGCCCCATCCTTGGGGCTGCTGTCTTTAGGAATTGGTCGATTTTGCTAAAGTGTTTATCCAGCGTGCCGAGTGTTTTTTCGAGTTGATCCTTCCTATCACCTTCGCCTTTTCTACGCCGATCCAGACTCTTGTGTTCTTTCATGCAAGCTTTAATTTGTTGTTGAATCTTGTCCCGCTTACGCGCAAGCTCATCAAAGGTGCCAGAATGTTCTTTGGCGGCGTTAGAGGAGATCTTGCACCCATCAATAGCAATCAGTTCGTGGCCGATTAAACCTTCCTCATCGCACACCATCAGAATCTGAGTGAAGATATCTTCAATCGCGTCGGGATGGCTGCTAATGAAGCTGGCGATACTTGTAAAATGAGGAGTAGTGTCGCACGTGAGTGCCTTAAACATGATATTGTTTTGGCATTCCCACTCGATGTCTCGACTGGAGCGAACTCCTTTGTAGTAGGCGTAGAGTATAATTTTCAACAAAATAGAAGGGTTGTAAGCGGAGCGACCGCCAGTGTCGTTTTTATATTTACCGTAAAAGGCTGAGAGATCGAGCTTGTCTTCTATGAGGTGATGCAGGACAAACTCAAACGTACCAGGCCGAATCTGCTCTTCAAAATTGACTACAACCATGGTGTCTTGGTTGTAGTTAGGGGTTTTGAAATTAGGCATACAATAACTCCCTTTGGTGATACCCCATTTTAGCGAAAAACGACTGGTTTTTGGAGTTTTTCTACAGTCTCAACGCCCACAACAGGGGCCAAACGTAGTGGAGCCAATTTGCGGTAAAGTGAGCAAAGCGAACCGCAAATTGGCGGAGCGAAGTTTGGTCCCTTGCTTGTGCTTGTTAGCTGACGGGTTCAAGTTGAAGCGCTTCCTGATATTGAAGTTCAGGTATTTCTTTTACTGCAATATTGCCATTTGCAAATTTCTTTAATTTAGCGTCGTGGCTATACAATACTTCCGCATTACGTGTAATTGCGGTTGCAACAATCATACAATCTGCTTTCAATTCCTGTCTTGTTGCTTGCATTTCTTTTTGCAACTTCGCAACAAGACCGGATTCTTGTTTTTCTCGCCACAGGCGAGCAAACAATGCAGCAGCCTTCGCATCATATGATGGCAAATCAAAGCCGCTCTCCAACAGGTTAACCACCATAGCATGATGCATAGGTTCAATTGCTGTGAGAAGTTCACCGACAACAATTGATGGCACCATTATTGTGGTTTTATTAGACCTACACCATTCAATGAATGCTTTGGTTCGATGAATCATAACTTCTTGACCGTCTTCGGCACGCTCCCTAATGCCCCATATGAGTATATGAGTATCAACACAAACCAACTTCATTACTCATCACCTCCACCATTACGGAGATCGGTTACGAAGGCAGAAACATCCTTTATGCCAAAAAATGCATCTCCAACCATGTCCGAAAGCTCACCTAGAACTTTTGTTGGGTCAATGTTTGGAAATTCTTTTACGGTGTGAATTTTGAACTCGTCAAGCTCTAACGTTTTTGACTCCCACTTTGCAGTACCTTCAAATTTTGCCAACGAATACAGCTTGTGGCCCAATTCTTTAGCAATATCTTCTGGCACTTCACAATACAGCGTGCTGCCATCCATTAGCTCTATCATCGCTTTTGGCGTTTTACCACCAACACGAATAACCTTGCCCAAAATTTCGGTTTGCCCATAAATATACGTAGGGCTAGGTATTACCGTATTTGGTGAAATTATCGTGACTTCTTTGTTGCTACCAGAGCCTATAATTGCATCGCACGAATGGCGCTTAGAGAATGATGAAACTACCTTTAAGGAGTTCAAGCTCTGGGGTGTAAGCGATTCAAAATCACCGCGCTCTACTGCCTCAGCTGCTATCACGAAAGCTGATACGACCGCAGCCGCAAATGTGGTTTTGAATTTTAGACCGATGCTTTCATCTTCAATGGCATAGAATCCAACTATTATGTCTTCCTTCGAAAGTTCAGGGTTATGTTTTAACGCTTCAGCTATCGCCATCTCCTCAACAGACTCGAGGATCTCCGCAATTTCTCTTGACCTTATGAGCCCAGGCTTTATGCCTTCACCCCTCAATCTTATTTTTAATTCTTCGTCCATAATGAATCTCGATGATGGTATTCAGCTAACGCTACCAGCACAGGCCGGAGCTGTGTTGATTGGTTTGTGCCAGCGTAGCGATAAGGCACAAACCGAGCAACATAGCGGAGGTCCAGCCAGCTTGCTGGCGAGTGTGGCTGGAATTGTATGGTTGGAATAACACGATTTCCCTTCCTGTTATCTAAGCGATAAAGTGTGGCCCATGTCTGCGGCAACAGACATTCAGCACGGTAGCTCGATGGCTGAAAGGCACCGGTATTACCGAGTCCGTTAACAAGCCGGAGCGCCGTGCTGACCCTACTTTTAACTCGAACAGTCGAAGGGGCCACGAGCCCGAATGTAGCAAGGGTGAGTTATGAACACAACCTCTAGAGCGAACATCAAACAAGAACGAAATATTGGTATCGATGTGGGTAAAACTTTTCTCGATATTCACATTTTGGAGTGTGATCGTTATTGGCAAATTCACAACACAGAAAGTGACATTAAAAATCTTATTAAAACTTTACGGCGTTATAACTTAACCCGAATCGTTGTTGAGGCCACAGGTGGATATGAGCGATCGCTCGTTGAAGCTTTGGCAGACGCAGACATGCCGGTTGTCGTTGTTCAACCTATGAATATTCGGCAGTTCGCGAAGGCTCAAGGAGTGATGGCTAAAACGGATAAGATTGATGCTCGAATCATTGCTCAATTCAGTGCGATTATGAAGCCTGAGGTTAGAGCAATAAGTAGCAAAAAGGTACGGTACGTCAAGGACTTACTGGCGAGAAAGCGACAGTTGATCGAAGCTAGAACCCAAGAGCTTAATCGGCTTCACAAGTCAGTAAACAGATTAGAGAGATCGCACGCTAGACTAATTAAAGTTCTGGACAAAGAAATAGATTGGGTCAACGTTCGACTTACGAAAGCTGTGGCTGAGGTGACGGAATGGCAATCTACCTATGATCTCTTGTTGAGCGTTCCTGGTGTAGGTCCGGCGGTAGCGCATACGCTCTTAGGAGAGCTACCAGAACTTGGTTCATTGAGTAGCCGACAAGTCGGCGCGCTTTGCGGGTTAGCGCCCTACAATCGAGATAGTGGGAGCATGCGAGGCAAACGAAGAATCAAAGGTGGCCGAGCACCAATTAGAACCGTTTTGTATATGGCAATGATGAGTGCGATTCAATGTAATCCAATCATGAAAAACTTCTTCAACAAGTTGGTTGCATCAGGAAAGCACAAGAAGGTAGCGCTCACCGCCTGCATGCGAAAAATGATGACCATATTAAACGCCATGGTGCGTGATGGAAGTCGGTGGCAAGAGGCCTAATAAAGTAAGAATTGCTTGCGGTAGACTTGACTTGGAACCACAGTCGCTTGTTATATGTGGTGGCCAAGTTGCGCTACCTGCTGTTTAGTTTATGTGTAGCACAGCCAAAAGGTGCGGGCCACGGTTTTGAAATTTAGTGCGTCGTTTCGCGGGCTGCTGAGAACGAACGGGAAGAGGGTGTTGATTTGGTGCTTTACCTTCCGTTGGTGCCACGTAGCTGCCTTGCGATTTCTGCTTTGGTGCCTAGCCTAAGTTTACCACCCTGGATGGGTATTGCTACTTTGTTTGTGCAGTGCTGACCGCGCTAGGGGACTAAGGTGTCGCACGGATACTTTGCTGTGAATCACTGTGATGGTTCAGCTCATAACCCCCACAACCACCGTAGACTTATAACGCCTAGCTCACCGGAAAAATACGAGCAAAGCGAGTATTTTATCCGGTGCAGCTATTTGTTAGCTGTTTTTTTGTTGAATTTGATGACGGCATTTTCGTGCGCCTCGGCTATTAAAGGAAGTAAATCTTCAAACATGGATACGCTTGGGTTTAACACCTGAACCCAGGACATCCATCCGTAGATTGGGTGGGGCATGAGTTTATTTAACGCCGTGAAATCATGACCAGTATCAATGATGCCACCCTTAGGCGGTCTTTTAGGTTTACTGCCAAAGTGCTTTTCATAAGACTGTTTTGCGATCCCGATACTTAACCTAAATACACCATCACGATCTAGCTCGGATGCCTTGTCGTTATCACCGTTCTTTTCTTTCAGGGTGCAGAAGTATACGCCATTAGGTAGTGCCATACCGGGGTTGTAAAAGAATGAGGTTTCCCCCCAGCTTGCCTTGGGAACGACACCTTCAAAATCAGTTTTGATTCTTGCGACAATATCTTTTACTTGCACGAAATTTCCTCAAAACTGCTAACGCCAAACGACAGCGGCCGACCGGAGCAGAGCATTTTTTGTGGTAAAAGGAGCGAAGCGATACCACAAAAAAAGCGGAGCGTAGAGAGGTCCACGATTGCGACAGCAATCGGTGCTGATCGTGTTTGTTAAGTGTTGTAGGTATAAAAGTGCCACGTACTTTTGTTCGTATCAAGTGAATCGTAGAGTTTCTGTGCTTGCTCATTAGCTGGAGCGGTTACCCACTGCAATCTAAAGGCACCGCTTTCAGCAGCGAATTCACGGCAGCGTTCTATGAGCATTCTTGCAATACCAGTTCGGCGATGGGTCGGCAACGTGTACAAGTCGTTTAAAACGGCAACCTTGCTCGTAATAGTCGTTGCATGCGAGAAGTATACTGTAGCGAATCCGACTACATCACTATCTTTCCTGAAGAGAAATTGGCAACCTGAAGGACTGTGTTCACCGAATTGTGAAAGGAATTCAAAGTTCTTATCGTCGCTAATATTCGTTACTTTATAGAATTCCTGATACGCTCGAATTAACGGGAGTACCTCTGACAAGTTTTTTTTCGATACTGATTCTATCATTGGGACTATGAAGCCTCGTGACACTTAACGCTACCAGCACAGGCCGGAGCTGTGTTGATTGGTTTGTGCAAGCGTAGCGGTAAAGCACAAACCGAGCAACGCAGCGGAGGTCCAGCCAGCTTGCTGGCGAGTGTGCCTGGTATTGTTATATGTGGTGGCCAAGTTGCACTACCTGCTATTTTAAATATGCGTGGCACGTACAAAAGTGTGGGCCACGGTTGTACAGTTTGGTTTGCTGTTTCGCGGGCTGCTGAGAACGAACGGGAGGAGGGGGTGTGTTGCTGCTTTACCTTCCGTTGGTGCCACGTTGCTGCCTTCCGATTTCTGTTTTGATGCTGAGCCTAAGTTTACCACCCTTGTGATGTATTGCTACTTTAGCTTTACGCTGTAGGTGGTGCTGCGGAGCTTCTGCATTGCACTGATACTTTGTTGGGGTTCACTACAATGGTTCAGATTGCTTGCCTTAAAACCACCGTAGACTTATAACGCTACCAGCACAGGCCGGAGCTGTGTTGATTGGTTTGTGCCAGCGTAGCGTTAAGGCACAAACCGAGCAACGCAGCGAAGGTCCAGCCAGCTTGCTGGCGATTGTGCCTGGTATTGTTATTCGTCACATTCCATGCTCCGTAAAAAACGTGTCTATCTGACTCTGTATCGAGGCTGCAAGCTCTTCCGAGGGTGTTAGAAAATACAGGTCGGGGGCGTAAGGATCGTCCTTGAAGACCTGATATCTGAGAGGAATTTCAGAACCCTGATAATTTACCCGAAGATCTTTCCAGGCTTCCTGATCATAGGGTAGATTCTCCGAAAACTGATCTAGAGCAATGGCATCCAAGTTCAGGCCCAGCTCGTCATTTAGTTGCTGCAGGAACGGTAAAACGAGCTCGGAGTCGAATCCTGCAGAGGCTTCATGCATCTGTTGCGCGCTGGTGTTGCCAATTCCAAATATCGCGAAAACTGTTACCAAAAACTTCTTCATATTGCTCCTTAATTGAACGCTAGTGTGACGCATAACGCCGCCAACACAGGCGAGCAACTTGTTGCGAGTCCAGCGCCAGCTTGCTGGCGCGATTGTGGTTGGCATTGTTATTTGCCATTTGCCTAAATATTTTTTTGCATATTATGACCACTTACTCGATAACCAGCGCTCTCGTATAAAGCTCTAGCGGCTGAATTATGGCTAAAAACGTGGAGGCCCAAACTTTTTGCTCCCAATGTTGATACATATTTTTCGATAGCTTGAAGAGCAGATTTGCCATATCCCTTTCTACGATAGTTTTCATAAATTTCGACATTGTATATAAATGCTGGTTTAGTAGGCACAGCTTCTTCGACTTTTACCCATATATGACCGACTTTTTCATTACTTATGGTTTCTTTGATAATGAATATATAGTTCTCTTGGGTTTCTATTCCCTGAGGCAATAAAGAGTTATAGGAATTTCTTGCCCTCTCCAACGCATCAGACACATCCCAACGCCCAGAATCAATATTGGCTTGTGCATAGGCTGGTATAGCCATTTCAATGAAAGCTAAATACTCGTAATGATTCATTGACACTAATGATACTTGCATTTTTTCCGGGATCTCACCTATGACTTATAACGCCCGCATCAGTGGGCAACCGTAGTGGAGCCCGATTTGTGCAAAAATGACCGCAGGGAATGCACAAAACGGGCGGAGCGTAGGTTGCTCCACTGCATGCGATTGTTATATGATTGATGCCTATACACCATGCGCATTCCTTACCAGCAAGTATGTAGATAGGGGCAAGATCATGCAACAACTTTATAATTCCCAGGCCACTAAAAAGCCAACTAATGTTAGTATAAACAGTGACTTACTATCAAAAGCCAAGGCACTAAAAATCAACTTATCCGCTACTCTTGAATCCGCCCTAATTGAACTAGTTAGTAAGAAGCAGCGAGAGTTATGGCGCGAAGAGAACCGAGACACCATTGCTTCGTACAATCAGTTGGTAGAAGAACATGGCGCCTTCAGTGATGATCTGAGATCCTTTTAATGGCTCAATTCATCGCCTACAAAAATCCCAACAGCAGAACGAAAAAGCTCTACCCATTATTACTAGATATTCAGTCAAACCTTCTCGATGAGCTGAAAACCACTATAGTGATTCCCTTGAGCCCTTCTTCAATCTCTGGTTCGTCAGCTATTACCAAGCTTTGTCCACAAATTGATATTGAAGGGAAGCCTTACATTGCGATGACTCAGCAAATTGCCGGAGTTGAGAGATCAGTGCTTGGCAAAGAAGTTTATGACCTTTCAGGCTACCGCTCCGAAATTATCGCTGCTTTGGACTTCGTCATTTCGGGCATATAACGAGACCGTAGAAAAACTAAATCGGCAATCCCTGGTATTTCGTTACTACTTCTCATAGTCTCATCGACCCATTTTTAAACTGTTCTGTCGATATTTTATGTGATATCGCGTTCGTCGACTTGTTGTCGGTACAGCACTAGTTTATCGCCCCGTAGTTGGCGATTTTTTCAATATTATGGACTAAACAATACAGTTGCCATTGGCCCTGCACCTTTCGTTTCCCTCGAAGTGAGAAACGATCTAACCCCTTCTGGGTGCCTATGTTAGCAAATACCGGTTCTACTGTAGACATTCGATGCCCGTAAACTTGTTTTCCGTACCGGCTATCTACTCGCTTTTGCATCCAAGCAGTTGGTGATTTTGAAGTGTTCACAGTGAAGGACACTTGTCTACCGTGGCCTTCTCTGGTGTCAGCGGAGGAGGGGTTGCGCATACATTCATGCTTTCTCGCGCAAATTCGGCAGTCCGTCAGTTTTCCTTCAAAGAAGAGCTTCACTTTTCCAACGTCGTCTGTTGTTTCGTTGCGCAACCACATTTCGTTACCTTCAGGGCAAATGCAGGTTTTATTTCGTTTGTTTAATTTAAACTCTGATGCCGGGATAACTTTCTTTACACCTTTTACGCTATCTTGGTGTCGCTTACCGTGATCGCTCTTCTGGCTTTTGAATTTTGGGTCGCGAGATCGGAAGGCGTTGTCTGGTACGTAGGCGTTTATCTCTTCCTCTTTCAGATAGGCATAATTAGCTTCGTTGGCAAACCCGGTATCAGCGGTGACAACGATTTGGTCTTCTATTAGACTACCGAATTCAGCACCAGCGTAACGCTGTTGAATCTTATCCAATACTGGCTTTAGTGTGTGGTGTTCTTGGCCTTCACCGAATGCTTGGGCATCGACAATGATTTGGTGCTTTTTGTCGACGGCAGCGACGCCGTTGTAGCCCTGTATTGTGCCTTTACTGGTAAGCATCTTAGCCGATTCATTGTCGGTGATATTGCTTTTTACTTCCTTTGGCCGTTTACCTTGCCCCATCCTTGGGGCTGCTGTCTTTAGGAATTGGTCGATTTTGCTAAAGTGTTTATCCAGCGTGCCGAGTGTTTTTTCGAGTTGATCCTTCCTATCACCTTCGCCTTTTCTACGCCGATCCAGACTCTTGTGTTCTTTCATGCAAGCTTTAATTTGTTGTTGAATCTTGTCCCGCTTACGCGCAAGCTCATCAAAGGTGCCAGAATGTTCTTTGGCGGCGTTAGAGGAGATCTTGCACCCATCAATAGCAATCAGTTCGTGGCCGATTAAACCTTCCTCATCGCACACCATCAGAATCTGAGTGAAGATATCTTCAATCGCGTCGGGATGGCTGCTAATGAAGCTGGCGATACTTGTAAAATGAGGAGTAGTGTCGCACGTGAGTGCCTTAAACATGATATTGTTTTGGCATTCCCACTCGATGTCTCGACTGGAGCGAACTCCTTTGTAATAGGCGTAGAGTATAATTTTCAACAAAATAGAAGGGTTGTAAGCGGAGCGACCGCCAGTGTCGTTTTTATATTTGTCGTAAAAGGCTGAGAGATCGAGCTTGTCTTCTATGAGGTGATGCAGGACAAACTCAAACGTACCAGGCCGAATCTGCTCTTCAAAATTGACTACAACCATGGTGTCTTGGTTGTAGTTAGGGGTTTTGAAATTAGGCATACAATAACTCCCTTTGGTGATACCCCATTTTAGCGAAAAACGACTGGTTTTTGGAGTTTTTCTACAGTCTCAACGCCCAAAGCAGCGGCGGCGAAGCCGTCCAGCCACGGAGTGGCGCTGTTGCCTTTGTTTGTTAAGCATTTATTTCTGCCTGAGCTTTCTTGGATAGACTTGCAACTGCCTTACTAAAAGACCAACTTACCAACTCTTTAAGATACACAGAATCTATTGTATTTACATCTACGACAGTGACCCAATGGAACCTACGCATATACCTTGCCGGTTTTATTCCAGGCTGATCCGTTAGCTCGAGAAACCTGTCCGGAGTTACTCGAAAACTAAAGCGCCACTGTTCTGGCTCGCTAGTTTTGAAGTATGCGAAGTTTTTCCCTCTTATTTTATAAGAAAGTACATTTGCGGGATGACCGCTCTCCATTTCCATGGCTTCGGGAAAGGATCTACAATATTCTTTAACTTGTTCTACATCCATTACTAGTATTGCTTAACGCCAAGCTCACCTGTAGTTTTTGCGGAGAGAAATTGTGTAAAATGGAGCGCAGCGACATACACAATTGAGCGTAGCAAAAAATGTCAGGTGCAGCTTTTTGTTAGATTTTTCTTCGACAACGAACATTGACACCTTGCCCTGTTATGCGAAAGTCATAGTATTTGATTTCACATACCCCTGATTTAAGTAGTACATAGCCTTTAAAGGCTAAGGTACTACACCATGTTTTATCGAAGGATTCATAAGCTTTCGGCGTATTGCTTTCATCTTCTGGCATGAGCCATAAATTGCCTTCAAGAAGATACTTATTAAGCCCAACATTTTTCCGCTTTAAAACCTCTGCGCCATCACACCACATTTTATCGGTGTACTTCATTCCATTGATATGGAATGTCATAAAATATTCAATGTCAAAATCCAAAGTATTGCGGTCATCTAAAAGCCGCCAACCATATTGGTTTATTCCTCTTAAGTTTTCGGCAAGTCGTTTCTCTTCAGCTAGCAGCCTACTTAACCTGTTTCTGTCAATTCTATACATACTTGTGATGGCTACTGCCATAAATCTAACGCCAACAACACGGGACCAGCGCAGTGGAGCCAATTTGCGGTAGAGTGAACGAAGTGAACCGCAAATTGGAGGAGCGTAGCTGGTTCCCGTGCTTGTTTTTGTTATACGATTTGACTGACATCTTCTAGATCTACTTGTCGTGCTAGTTCTCGCTTATAGGTGATTAGTTCATCTTTTTCCATTACTCTGAGTTGACGGCCATAGAGCGAAACCAATTGGTACTTTTTAAAGTCGAGCTTCTTTTGGTACCATGAATTGGAAATTGAATCATATATTTTACATTCTTTATCACTACCTATTTCAACTATCTGATCTATATAGTTAAATTGCACATAGGTGAGATCCCACCTTTCACCGATATGGTGTGCAGGACCAAAAGTGACGTAGTCCTTCCCCATATCTGAAATTTGATTAATGAATTGATCTGGTACATACAGATCAATATCGGCTAACTGCCGTGTTGATCCATATGCTTGAGCTGCGAGACCGCCGCATATTAAATACGGGATATTACCTTTATCCAGGTAATCAATTATCCAGTCTAGAGCAGGTATTCTATGCATCGAAGTTCAAATATAGGTTTCGTATAACGCCGCCAACACAGGCGAGAAACTTGTTGTGAGTCCAGCACCAGCTTGCTGGTGCGATTGTGGTTGGCTTTGTTAGTGTTCTTGGTCAACATTAAGAGCAAGGATCTCAATTGCATTATTTACCTTAAATTTATCAGCTTTGCTAAGTTGACTGAATTTTTGACTGACGCCCACTGTATTAAAGTTTTGAGCTTTTGACTTGTTGCGTATGCCCAAGACTACCCAGTCAGCAGTGACTCCAAGCTCGCGTATCAAATTAGCTAAAACGTCCATATTTGGTTCGCGAGTTCCGTTTAAATAGTTTGAAATAGCCCCCTGGGTGATGCCCAACAGCTCAGCCATATCTTTTTGTGTTAGGTCAAGCTCTTTCATCCGCTCTCGGACTCTATCGTTCCAATTTTTGATGGCACAATCTCCTGAGAACACTAACGCCGCCATTATTTGCGGCTGCACAGCAGCCGTCAAATAGATGGCTTTGTTAGCTTTTTATTGAATACCTTAAAAATTCCGCTCTTAATTAAATTATTCTCTATTGAATAAATACAAAGCATTTCAACGCTACCAAGTCCCTCAGGAAAGTTACGTATAATTAATTCATGGTCTATGACTGTATCGTCGTATACTCTCCGCTCTATTATGCTTGCGTTTAAATCTGGTTCTAAGAAACGAGCTGCGATATTCTTTTGAATTTCTGCTCGGCCATTTGCCAAAATTTCGCCATCAATAGAGCGCTGCACTGCTTCGACGGCGTAGGTCGACGCCCATTCAGCGGCATCTTTCCTGTTGTATGCGGCTAGTTGCCTATCTACAACTTCGATTATTTTGTCGTTCACTTCTACCTCAGCTTTATTAAGCTAACGCTACCAGCACAGGCCGGAGCTGTGTTGATTGGTTTGTGCTAGCGTAGCGTTAAGGCACAAACCGAGCAACATAGCGGAGGTCCAGCCAGCTTGCTGGCGAGTGTGGCTGGAATTGTATGGTTGGAATAACACGATTTCCCTTCCTGTTATCTAAGCGATAAAGTGTGGCCCATGTCTGCGGCAACAGACATTCAGCACGGTAGCTCGATGGCTGAAAGGCACCGGTATTACCGAGTCCGTTAACAAGCCGGAGCGCCGTGCTGACCCTACTTTTAACTCGAACAGTCGAAGGGGCCACGAGCCCGAATGTAGCAAGGGTGAGTTATGAACACAACCTCTAGAGCGAACATCAAACAAGAACGAAATATTGGTATCGATGTGGGTAAAACTTTTCTCGATATTCACATTTTGGAGTGTGATCGTTATTGGCAAATTCACAACACAGAAAGTGACATTAAAAATCTTATTAAAACTTTACGGCGTTATAACTTAACCCGAATCGTTGTTGAGGCCACAGGTGGATATGAGCGATCGCTCGTTGAAGCTTTGGCAGACGCAGACATGCCGGTTGTCGTTGTTCAACCTATGAATATTCGGCAGTTCGCGAAGGCTCAAGGAGTGATGGCTAAAACGGATAAGATTGATGCTCGAATCATTGCTCAATTCAGTGCGATTATGAAGCCTGAGGTTAGAGCAATAAGTAGCAAAAAGGTACGGTACGTCAAGGACTTACTGGCGAGAAAGCGACAGTTGATCGAAGCTAGAACCCAAGAGCTTAATCGGCTTCACAAGTCAGTAAACAGATTAGAGAGATCGCACGCTAGACTAATTAAAGTTCTGGACAAAGAAATAGATTGGGTCAACGTTCGACTTACGAAAGCTGTGGCTGAGGTGACGGAATGGCAATCTACCTATGATCTCTTGTTGAGCGTTCCTGGTGTAGGTCCGGCGGTAGCGCATACGCTCTTAGGAGAGCTACCAGAACTTGGTTCATTGAGTAGCCGACAAGTCGGCGCGCTTTGCGGGTTAGCGCCCTACAATCGAGATAGTGGGAGCATGCGAGGCAAACGAAGAATCAAAGGTGGCCGAGCACCAATTAGAACCGTTTTGTATATGGCAATGATGAGTGCGATTCAATGTAATCCAATCATGAAAAACTTCTTCAACAAGTTGGTTGCATCAGGAAAGCACAAGAAGGTAGCGCTCACCGCCTGCATGCGAAAAATGATGACCATATTAAACGCCATGGTGCGTGATGGAAGTCGGTGGCAAGAGGCCTAATAAAGTAAGAATTGCTTGCGGTAGACTTGACTTGGAACCACAGTCGCTTGTTATATGTGGTGGCCATGTTGCTACTTGGTTTTTTGTTTATGTGTGGCACGGCCAAAAAATGTGGGCCACGGTTTTGAAAATTGGTGCTTTGTTTCGCGGGCTGCTGAGAACGAACGGGAGGAGGGTGTGTATTTACTGCTTTACCTTCCGTTGGTGCCGCGTTGCTGCCTTGCGATTTTTGTTTTGGCTCTGAGCCTAAGTTTACCACTATAGAGCTATATTGCTACTTTAGCTTTACGCTGTAGGTGGTGCTACTGAGCTACTGGATTGCGCTGATACTTAGGCGTGAATCACTGGGATGGTTCAGTTCGCTACTCCCAAACCACCGAAGACTTATAACGCCCGCAACATGGGCCGAGTGAAGCGAAGCGTAAGGAGGTCCAGCGCCACGAAGTGGTGCGACCATGGTTGCGATTGTTATACAAGCCACTTGTACAATACATAAGCGTCTACGAGCCCTTTTTTACTGTGATTGAAAGCGCATGGTAATGTACCTACAATTTGAAAATCTAGTTTTTCCCATAGCTGTAATGAGGGCAGATTGGTGCACACCACCAAATTAAATTGCATTGCTTTGTATCCAAGCTCAACAGCATATTTTAAAGAATGCGTTGCTAACCTGAAACCGACACCGCTACCCCTGGCGAATGGACTTACAACGTAGCCTGCGTTCGCGACGTGTGAGCCTAGCCCCATCTGGTTATTTTTGAGGTGGTAGCTTCCGATAACTTTACCATCATTAAGTGCTACGAACGTATGTGCGGGTTTCTCTATCCAGTAACAGCGAGCTTCTTCTTCACTCGTGTCAACATGATTGGGGAAGGTGTCACCTTCTTTGAAGACGCTTCGAAGTATTCCCCACACTTCATCCCAATCAGATTTCCGGTATTCTCTAATTTCCACTCTATTTGCTCTTAGGGGGTATAACGCCGCAAGCAAAGGCAAGCGTTAGCGAGTCCAGCACCGAAGGTGCGATTTTGCCTTGCTTTGTTACACGTTAACTTTGTACTTGAGATCATTGGCCTCATCACCTGTGATGCCCCTGAAGCCCCATTGATGTGGGGCTTGTTCCTTAATGGTTATTTCAACATCGATTGGGGACAACAAAAGCTGGTTTTCAAGTTGTTGAAAAAGAGACTTGATAAGTGCTTTTTGTGTCTCAGGTTTACGGCCGGCCATCATGTTTATTTCTATAACAGTGTATGCATCAGTTCTACCACCTGGGAAATAAAAGTCTTCTCTATCCAGTGGCACAAATCTGTGGGCACGTTTGTCTTCTGGCATGCCGAGAACAGACTGCATGCAGCCGTGAATTACATCAGAGAGTTTTGCCTTGATAGGATTTAGGTTTTCTTTGATCCCGTATACTACGATCATACTTGTTCCTTCATAGACGTGTAACGCCGCCATTTGCGGCAAATTTGGAGTGGAACGTTTTGCGCTAGCGTAGCTTTTAAGCGTAAAACGAGCCACGGAAAATTTGTCCAGCCAGCTTGCTGGCGATGCAAGATGGCCTTGTTATGCATGTTTGTTTACCCTCCATGGTGGGTTTAGACGATTTTCACCCGCCCAATACAATATGATTTTATTTCCTGCAGGATCGTGAAGGATTGCCTCACGCCAAAGATACTGCATATCCGTAGGGTCTTGATAAAATTTAAACCCTTTTTCTTTTAGAGAGGAAACCAATTTGTCAAGATTTTCATCTTCAAAGTATATGGCGCCACCGTTAGTAAATTTCTCAGTTTCCAGCGATAGAGAAAATGTGGCCCCTCCTTCAGGGCAGACGAATCGAGCGTAATGTGGAGTATCGACAATTTGCAAAAATCCCATTCTTCTGTAGAAATCCACTGATTCTTCCATCTCTGAGACAGGTAATGTCACTTGATTCATGTTCATTACTGAATCCTAGAGTTTGCATAACGCCCAAAGCAGCGGCGGCGAAGCCGTCCAGCCCGTAGGGCGATGCTGCCTTTGTTTGTTATGTGCTTAATCAATAGGATACAGCTCAAAATCGACGAACTGCTCCCATTTTTTAAACCAAACATAAAATAGAGACTCATCATTCGATTCCATCAACTGAAAGCAGATATTTTTTTCTGTGTTTACCCACGAGTTCAAATAGTACAAACCGTCTGGGAATTGACGACCCTTAGCGTTGTACACCTCGTAATTCTCTTCCATTAGACCAGGTTTGAAATTCTCAACAACCATGTACTTCTTCAAAACTTCTCCTTAGTAGCGCATAACGCCGGAGTTAAGTGGCGGCGCGTAGCGCCGTCCACTTGAACGACTTGTTAGCCCGGCTACTTATTGAAGAAATTGCCTCATTTTCCTGCCGCCAACCGGAACCAACCCGTTTTGTTTATAAAATGCCAACGTCCTTTCGAATTCAGGCAGAGGTGGCGTGCATAACTCGATGCACGACCATCCATTACTTAGGCCATACTCCCTAACCTTAGAAATCAAACTTTCGCCAACACCAAAAGACCTAAAATCAGGATCGACATAAAATTCAGGGATGATTCCTACTTTACCACCAGCATATAGAGCATATGATTCTGTGAAAGTGGACACAGCAATTGCCTTTGAAGATGAATAACCAATGATTGCGCCATATTTGCAATTATGGATCAACTCCCTACATCTCTTTATAGTCTCATTAACATCTATATTAAAATGTTTTGAATTAGTTCTTTTACTAATTTCTTCGGTCAACTTTATCACCATGATAGCCACATTATCAGCATCACTTTCATCCGCAATTTTAAATTTAATATCCATATCAGTTTCTTGTTAAGGCTAACGAGACTGTAGAAAAACTAAATCGGCAATCCCTGGTATTTCGTTACTACTTCTCATAGTCTCATCGACCCATTTTTAAACTGTTCTGTCGATATTTTATGTGATATCGCGTTCGTCGACTTGTTGTCGCTACGCCACTAGTTTATCGCCCCGTAGTTGGCGATTTTTTCAATATTATGGACTAAACAATATAGTTGCCATTGTCCCTGCACCTTTTGTTTGCCTCGAAGAGAGAATCGATTTAACCCTTTCTGGGTGCCTATGTTAGCAAACACCGGTTCTACTGTAGACATTCGATGCCCGTAAACTTGTTTTCCGTACCGACTATCCACTCGTCTTTGCATCCAAGCAGTTGGTGATTTTGAAGTGTTCACAGTGAAGGACACTTGTCTACCGTGGCCTTCTCTGGTGTCAGCGGAGGAGGGGTTGCGCATACATTCATGCTTTCTCACGCAGTTGCGGCAATCTGTCAACTTCCCTTCAAATGCGAGTTTCATTTTACCGTAGTCGTCTATCGATTCCGTATGTAACCACATTTGATTCCCTTCAGGGCAAATGCAGGTTTTATTTCGTTTGTTTAATTTAAACTCTGATGCCGGGATAACTTTCTTTACACCTTTTACGCTATCTTGGTGTCGCTTACCGTGATCGCTCTTCTGGCTTTTGAATTTTGGGTCGCGAGATCGGAAGGCGTTGTCTGGTACGTAGGCGTTTATCTCTTCCTCTTTCAGATAGGCATAATTAGCTTCGTTGGCAAACCCGGTATCAGCGGTGACAACGATTTGGTCTTCTATTAGACTACCGAATTCAGCACCAGCGTAACGCTGTTGAATCTTATCCAATACTGGCTTTAGTGTGTGGTGTTCTTGGCCTTCACCGAATGCTTGGGCATCGACAATGATTTGGTGCTTTTTGTCGACGGCAGCGACGCCGTTGTAGCCCTGTATTGTGCCTTTACTGGTAAGCATCTTAGCCGATTCATTGTCGGTGATATTGCTTTTTACTTCCTTTGGCCGTTTACCTTGCCCCATCCTTGGGGCTGCTGTCTTTAGGAATTGGTCGATTTTGCTAAAGTGTTTATCCAGCGTGCCGAGTGTTTTTTCGAGTTGATCCTTCCTATCACCTTCGCCTTTTCTACGCCGATCCAGACTCTTGTGTTCTTTCATGCAAGCTTTAATTTGTTGTTGAATCTTGTCCCGCTTACGCGCAAGCTCATCAAAGGTGCCAGAATGTTCTTTGGCGGCGTTAGAGGAGATCTTGCACCCATCAATAGCAATCAGTTCGTGGCCGATTAAACCTTCCTCATCGCACACCATCAGAATCTGAGTGAAGATATCTTCAATCGCGTCGGGATGGCTGCTAATGAAGCTGGCGATACTTGTAAAATGAGGAGTAGTGTCGCACGTGAGTGCCTTAAACATGATATTGTTTTGGCATTCCCACTCGATGTCTCGACTGGAGCGAACTCCTTTGTAGTAGGCGTAGAGTATAATTTTCAACAAAATAGAAGGGTTGTAAGCGGAGCGACCGCCAGTGTCGTTTTTATATTTACCGTAAAAGGCTGAGAGATCGAGCTTGTCTTCTATGAGGTGATGCAGGACAAACTCAAACGTACCAGGCCGAATCTGCTCTTCAAAATTGACTACAACCATGGTGTCTTGGTTGTAGTTAGGGGTTTTGAAATTAGGCATACAATAACTCCCTTTGGTGATACCCCATTTTAGCGAAAAACGACTGGTTTTTGGAGTTTTTCTACAGTCTCAACGCCGCCCACAGGGGCCGTAATGTAGGTGCTTGTTTTGTGCTAGCATAGCGAAAAAGCACAAAGCAAGCACCGGAATGGAGGTCCAGCCCGCATGCGGGCGAGCCTGATGGGCCTTGTTAGGCACCTGTATTCGATCCCAATACCATGTTATCGATAAAGAATTGGAGCTTTGGTGGAATAGTTACCCCACCCTTTGTAGATAAGTGAGGCGTCCAAGCCATGTTCATACCCATAACTACGCTTTCTCCTATGTACATGCCCCTGATTAAATGCTGCACTCCGAATTTGCGATTATTAAACAGATAGGCCGCACATCTAAACTCAATGTTTGAGATAGCTAGTTTGAACTTTTCTAGCTCTATAACGTTATTGTCAACATTGAAGAGGCGGGAAAAGTATTCTGCTTCCCCGTGCTCATACTCAAAGTATTCATCTGGAGACGGATAGCTTAGGTCAAACCCAAAACTTGCACCATTGTTAAAGTCCATGACCCCGAAAAGCACTCCATCTTCACCATCATGTGCGTGTGGGATTAGATTCCACACGTTGGAGTTGTAAGAAATAGATATCGGATGAAACCGAGATGACCACTGATTGTTTGCAAGTGTTCTCATTATTTTTTATGCCTAACGCCGCTATAAATTGCGGCTTTGGAGTTGATTGTTTTGTGGTAGCGCAGCGCTAAACCACAAAACAAGCGACGGAAAAGGCGTCAATTTGATAGCTTTGTTATATGCGATTTTGGATATGAATTTCAAGCTGTGCATTTGACCACGACTCTAATTCAAGAACAGCATTATAAGGGTCGCCTTCCAGTGCCAGAACCTCACTAATTGCTGGCTCTGTTTTTAGCCCGCTACGCTTGAGCTTACGAATTTGTTGTTTGAAAGACTCGCCACCTAACCGAGCTAAACGCTGCATTACCTGATAATGACGGAATGCTAATTGTTGCGTGACTGGAATAGGTGCTCCATAAATCTCAAAAAGAAAGCCTGAGACTTTAAACTGACCAATGACACACTCAGCATATACACTCAGGCTGTAAGAGTCATGATTCTGGAAGCTACTTGAAATTAGCGATGCAAAAGCGTTCTGTTGTTGATATTCGCAGACCACATCAATATCACTTTGGTCAGTATCGAATTCCACGAAAATAGTGCTAACTATATTCGGTGAATACGCCTCAAATACTTCTTTCACTCGAGATTGCAAAATCGCTTTTTCGGCTTTTTCTATTTTACTGGTCACGATGAGCCTCAAAGCATATAACGCCTGCCACAACGGCTTGGGTGAATTGGCGGCGTTTTTGCGTCTTTTTGCAAAAACGATGACAGTTTACCCAAGTCCGATTGATGGCACTTGTTAGGCTTAATTTCTTAGCCAAATATACCAATGATTGCCCCCATTAAAGCGAGCTCTACAACGCTATGCGCTGAATTTATTAAAGTTAATTTTGAAGGTGTACGTGCAAAACCATTGTAATAACCCAATGAGGTTACTGTAATTACAGTTGCAATGAACACACCAAATAATGCACCACTTAGAACACCAGATATGTCTAATGCGGAAATGAGCAAAGCAATAAGAATAGTTTTTGCCAGCCCAGAAACTAAGGATATGACAAATGCACCGCCAAGGCCTTCAGTATTATCTGCTTGCTCTTTAGTGAAACCTAAAGAATTAGCCCACGCTTTACCAAAAACTGCCCAATGGTACCAAACAAAGCCCAGTACATAACTTGTTATCGTAGCGATTGCTACTGCTATGTAGTTTATGTTCTGTAATCCTTCTAGAATATTCATATATTTCCCTATCTTGATTTTGATTGCCTAACGCTACCAGCACAGGCCGGAGCTGTGTTGATTGGTTTGTGCCAGCGTAGCGATTAGGCACAAACCGAGCAACGCAGCGGAGGTCCAGCCAGCTTGCTGGCGATTGTGCCTGGTTTTGTTATATGTGGTGGCCATATTGCTACCTGGTATTTTGTGTATGTGTGGCACGGATGAAAGGTGCGGGCCACGATTTTGCAATTTTGTGCTTTGTTTCGCGGGCTGCTGAGAGCGAACGGGAGGAGGGTGTGTCGTTGGTGCTTACCTTCCGTTGGTGCCACTTAGCCGCCTTGCGATTTTTCCTTTGGCGCTGAGGTTAAGTTTACCACTCTGGTGGGCTATTGCTACTTTGCTTGTGCAGCGCTGACCGCGCCAAGTGGCTAAGGTTTTGCACAGATACTTTGTTGGGATTCACTGCGATTATTCAGTTTGCCAGCCCTAAGACCACCGAAGACTTATAACGCTGCCATTTGCGGCAAATTTGGAGTGGAGCGGTTTGCGCTAGCGTAGCTTGAAAGCGCAAAACGAACCACGGAAAATTTGTCCAGCCAGCTTGCTGGCGATGCAAGATGGCTTTGTTATGTTTTACCATGACTTTGATTTGTTGGTCCTTTTTCTGGCCAAAGCAAAGCAACCAAGAGCCATTAGGATGCCGAAGCCAGTTTTTGGTTGGCCATTGTATGCACCTGCAACAGAAACTATAGCGATAAGTGCTCCGATAACGTAAGTCGTGGACGGCGAAAAGACGCCAGTTCCATTCTTCGTTTTGCCGAATAGTAAGGACAGCCCAGCTATACCAATAGGTACGCCTGCAACAGAACTAAGAATGACTACAACCAGTTCGCCGGTGAGCCATGCACTGAAAGCAAGAGCTATCGCAATAAGTACGCAGGTCAATCCGACTACTTTTCTCGAAGTTGGAGACACTTCTTCCGTTAAGTTATTAGGGCTCAGCATCTCGCTCCAGAAACATAACGCCCGGCACAGAGGCAGTTTTGGAGTGGAGCGGTTTGCGCGAATATGGCGAAGCCATGCGTAAACCGAGCCACGGAAAAGCTGTCCGCCTGCTGCCGCTTGTTACATTTATTTTTGACTATTTAGGTGAGAACTAATGAATGCTTGCATTTCTTTTTGTAGCATAGGTGTCAATGCCGCATTCGAAGCCTGCATTACTGCTTGCTGGCGTGCTAAAAGTAGCTGGTATGCAGGATCTTTTAGCAATTCGTATATCTGCATCAATTCCTCAGCTGTGTAGTGTTCTTTATATGCATCGACTTTAGCTTTCTTGTATTCAGGCGAGCTATACACCTTTTCAAGTAAAGCCAAAACATCTTTTTCAGGAATGTCTGCGCCCGGGATGACTCTTTTCAAGCTGGAGACTATGTTTTTTACTCGAGCTTGATAGTCTTGCTTCAGTGTGAAGTCCACAATCTTCTCTGCGAATTCAGTGTGGCTATCTGCAGATGTAATAGGACTTATGAGAAATATCACTAGTAATAGGTAAAGCCGCATTAAATCACTCCTTTAAAATGTAACGCTACCAGCACAGGCCGGAGCTGTGTTGATTGGTTTGTGCCAGCGTAGCGTTAAGGCACAAACCGAGCAACATAGCGGAGGTCCAGCCAGCTTGCTGGCGAGTGTGGCTGGAATTGTATGGTTGGAATAACACGATTTCCCTTCCTGTTATCTAAGCGATAAAGTGTGGCCCATGTCTGCGGCAACAGACATTCAGCACGGTAGCTCGATGGCTGAAAGGCACCGGTATTACCGAGTCCGTTAACAAGCCGGAGCGCCGTGCTGACCCTACTTTTAACTCGAACAGTCGAAGGGGCCACGAGCCCGAATGTAGCAAGGGTGAGTTATGAACACAACCTCTAGAGCGAACATCAAACAAGAACGAAATATTGGTATCGATGTGGGTAAAACTTTTCTCGATATTCACATTTTGGAGTGTGATCGTTATTGGCAAATTCACAACACAGAAAGTGACATTAAAAATCTTATTAAAACTTTACGGCGTTATAACTTAACCCGAATCGTTGTTGAGGCCACAGGTGGATATGAGCGATCGCTCGTTGAAGCTTTGGCAGACGCAGACATGCCGGTTGTCGTTGTTCAACCTATGAATATTCGGCAGTTCGCGAAGGCTCAAGGAGTGATGGCTAAAACGGATAAGATTGATGCTCGAATCATTGCTCAATTCAGTGCGATTATGAAGCCTGAGGTTAGAGCAATAAGTAGCAAAAAGGTACGGTACGTCAAGGACTTACTGGCGAGAAAGCGACAGTTGATCGAAGCTAGAACCCAAGAGCTTAATCGGCTTCACAAGTCAGTAAACAGATTAGAGAGATCGCACGCTAGACTAATTAAAGTTCTGGACAAAGAAATAGATTGGGTCAACGTTCGACTTACGAAAGCTGTGGCTGAGGTGACGGAATGGCAATCTACCTATGATCTCTTGTTGAGCGTTCCTGGTGTAGGTCCGGCGGTAGCGCATACGCTCTTAGGAGAGCTACCAGAACTTGGTTCATTGAGTAGCCGACAAGTCGGCGCGCTTTGCGGGTTAGCGCCCTACAATCGAGATAGTGGGAGCATGCGAGGCAAACGAAGAATCAAAGGTGGCCGAGCACCAATTAGAACCGTTTTGTATATGGCAATGATGAGTGCGATTCAATGTAATCCAATCATGAAAAACTTCTTCAACAAGTTGGTTGCATCAGGAAAGCACAAGAAGGTAGCGCTCACCGCCTGCATGCGAAAAATGATGACCATATTAAACGCCATGGTGCGTGATGGAAGTCGGTGGCAAGAGGCCTAATAAAGTAAGAATTGCTTGCGGTAGACTTGACTTGGAACCACAGTCGCTTGTTATATGTGGTGGCCATGTTGCTACCTGGTTTTTTGTTTATGTGTGGCACGGCCAAAAAATGCGGGCCACAGTTTTGAAAATTGGTGCTTTGTTTCGCGGGCTGCTGAGAACGAACGGGAGGAGGGTGTGTATTTGCCGCTTTACCTTCCGTTGGTGCCACGTTGCTGCCTTGCGATTTGTCTTTTGGCGTTGAGCTTAAGTTTACCATTGTGGCGGTGTATTACTACTTTGATTGTGCAGTGTTGACCGAGCCACGGGGTTGAAGTGTTGCACGGATACTTTGCTGAGTTTCACTGCGATGGTTCAGATTGCCAGCCTGAAAACCACCGTGGACTTATAACGCTCGCATTTGCGGCTGGTTTGGAGCGAAGCGGAAAACCAGTCCGACAAGATGCGCTTGTTAAATTTAGAAACCCTCTGGATGCGACGATAACCATTCACGGTGCTGCTTCTTTAATAGATCTCTTTCCTGTGGTGATGGCAAAACGATGTCTGCGCCACCATCATAGGGATGAAAAACGATGCGTTTACTGGGACAGATAATCATAATATTACCCACCTCATCGTTTGCCACCATACGAAAGAGGCTATTCAGCTCACTACCAGTAAACTCGACCTCTGACACATGAAGATGCCAATAGGATTCGTAATCGTCGTCATCTTCGTGTTGCACTAGCGTACACCATGGCTCACTGCCTGAAAATAGCTTTAAGGTTTCTGGTTGAGGCTGCGACGGTACGCTTTTCTCAGAGTACTCTGGTAATACAACGAAAACTTTTTTTCTATTACCGCACAACTCTTTCAGAACGATATTGTGCCTACGCAAGACCTCTAAATACTCATCTTCATTTTCTGGGTATCGCTTCGACTCAGGTAAAGAATGAAAGCGTACCCATCGGCTTTTAAACTCATGTTTGAGGTTATGAGCTTCAGGAGCGAAATTATCGAATTCACTATTCCAGAATCTGGCAAGTTCTTCAATCATGGTGAAATTTAACGCTACCAGCACAGGCCGGAGCTGTGTTGGTTGGTTTGTGCCAGCGTAGCGTTAAGGCACAAACCGAGCAACGCAGCGGAGGTCCAGCCAGCTTGCTGGCGAGTGTGCCTGGTATTGTTATATGTGGTGGCCATATTGCTACCTGCTGTTTTGTTTGACGTGGCACGGACAAAAAGCGCGGGCCACGGTTTTGCTGTTTTGTGCTTTGTTTCGCGGGCTGCCGAGAGCGAACGGGAGGAGGGTGTGATTGCTGCTTTACCTTCCGTTGGTGCCACTTTGCTGCCTTGCGATTTGTCCTTTGGCGCTGAGCCTAAGTTTACCACCCTGGTGGAGTATTGCTACTTTGGTTGTACAGTGTTGACCAGCGCTTCTGGGCTAGGGTATTGCACGGATGCTTTGCTGGGATTTACTGCGATAGTTCAGCCTACAATCCCAAAAACCACCGAAGACTTATAACGCTACCAGCACAGGCCGGAGCTGTGTTGATTGGTTTGTGCCAGCGTAGCGGTAGGGCACAAACCAAGCAACGCAGCGGAGGTCCAGCCAGCTTGCTGGCGATTGTGCCTGGTTTTGTTATATGTGGTGGCCATATTGCTACCTGGTATTTTGTGTATGTGTGGCACGGATAAAAGGTGCGGGCCACAGTATTACAGTTTGGTTTGCTGCTTCGCGGGCTGCTGAGAGCGAACGGGAGGGGTGTGTATTTACTGCTTTACCTTCCGTTGGTACCACTTAGCTGCCTTGCGATTCGTCCTCTGGCGTTGAGCCTAAGTTTACCACCCTAGACGCCTATTGCTACTTTGGCTGTGCGGTGTTGGCAGTGCTACAGAGCTACGGCATTGCACTGATGCTTAGCTATGAATCATTGCGATGGTTCAGTAAACCAACCCGAAAACCACCGTAGACTTATAACGCTACCAGCACAGGCCGGAGCTGTGTTGTTTGGTTTGTGCCAGCGTAGCGATTAGGCACAAACCGAGCAACGCAGCGGAGGTCCAGCCAGCTTGCTGGCGATTGTGCCTGGTTTTGTTATATGTGGTGGCCATATTGCTACCTGGTATTTTGTGTATGTGTGGCACGGATGAAAGGTGCGGGCCACGGTTTTGCAATTTTGTGCTTTGTTTCGCGGGCTGCTGAGAGTGAACGGGAGGAGGGTGTGTCGTTGGTGCTTACCTTCCGTTGGTGCCGCTTAGCCGCCTTGCGATTTTTCCTTTGGCGCTGAGGTTAAGTTTACCACTCTGGTGGGCTATTGCTACTTTGCTTGTGCAGCGCTGACCGCGCCAAGTGGCTAAGGTTTTGCACAGATACTTTGTTGGGATTCACTGCGATTATTCAGTTTGCCAGCCCTAAGACCACCGTAGACTTATAACGCTACCAGCACAGGCCGGAGCTGTGTTGGTTGGTTTGTGCCAGCGTAGCGTAAAGGCACAAACCGAGCAACGCAGCGGAGGTCCAGCCAGCTTGCTGGCGAATGTGCCTGGTATTGTTATATGTGGTGCCCAAGTTGCGTTACCTGCAGTTTAGTTTATGCCTGGCACGTACAAAAGTGCGAGCCACGGTTTTAAAGTTTGGATTGCTGTTTCGCGGGCTGCTGAGAACGAACGGGAGGAGGGCGTGTGTTTGATGCTTTACCTTCCGTTGGTGCCACGATGCTGCCTTGCGATTTTTGTTTTGGCTCTGAGCCTAAGTTTACCACTATAGAGCTATATTGCTACTTTGGCTGTGCATTGTTGACCGCGCCAAGGGGCTCAGGTATTGCACGGATACTTAGCTGTGAATCACTGCGATGGTTCAGATTGCCAACCCTAAAACCACCGTAGACTTATAACGCCGCCATTTGCGGCAAATTTGGAGTGGAACGTTTTGCGCTAGCGTAGCGTGAAAGCGCTAAACGAGCCACGGAAAATTTGTCCAGCCAGCTTGCTGGCGATGCAAGATGGCCTTGTTATGTTTAATTGGTAGAATAAAGAGAAATTTCATGCATTGCACTGTATGGTAATACAGATAGGCTTGCAAAACTTTTTGACTTAAAGGCATCGCATATTCCAGTTTCGAGACTAGCATTTTTGTATTGTGATTTTACTGGCTTACAACTCTCTACTTTCCCTTGATCATTTATTTTTATTTCAAATATAGTTTTCCCAGATATATTTGGATCAGCTTTCAGAGCTTTGTTGTATAGCATGAAAATCTTGCCTTTTAAGCTGCTAGCGACACTTTTAAACTCTTTCTCTACTGTGCTTTCTGCAGTTACATTAGTACAATTAAATGCAGCTAGTAACAAGACTATTTTCAATAAACTCTTCATTTTGCTCTCTTAAACATAACGCCCTGCTAAGCGGCCGGAGTGCAGTTGGCGCTTTTTGTGGTACTCGCCACAAAAAGCGCCGACGGAACGGAGGTCAGCTTGAGCAGCTTGTTATATTTCATTTCGACGATTTAATTTCTTTCAGGATTTCTTCGTGATAAGGCTGGGTGGCACAAGCATTCATAGAATTGTAGGCCGCCTTATCACCACTATTTGTGGCGAAGACAATATACCTTTGCCCACTCTCTAAATAGGGATCTACGCAATAGCACCCATCACCTGCAAAGACCGTAATGATGTTTTCCTCATTGCCTTTTATAAGCTCCTCAATTTTGAAAGTGGCTACCTTTGAACCACACTGCTTACCATGTTCGGTAGTCCAGCAAATGCCAGCTTCCTCTTTAATGGGCTTCCGTTCAATCACGGAGCCAACAAACACTATGTCCGCATGTTTGAGATAGAATTTCGTGCTGTTGCACTAAACTTCCATAGCTTGACTGCTCAATGACCAGATAAGAGAAAATACTAAAAAAATATATTTCACCATGACTCTCCAAAAATATAACGCTACCAGCACAGGCCGGAGCTGTGTTGATTGGTTTGTGATAGCGTAGCGTTAAGGCACAAACCGAGCAACGCAGCAGAGGTCCAGCCAGCTTGCTGGCGATTGTGCCTGGTATTGTTATGTTTAAAGTACATTAGTCGACCACCCTGAGGAATCAAACAATACAAACTCTCCATTATTGTTTAAAGACTCCATTAATTTTGTTCCACAATATGGACAATGAGTAACCTCAGCTACAAGAGACCACATTAACTCTCCAACCTCTTCAAGGTAGTGATTGTTTTCAAGATCTTCCTCTGTAGCTTCTCTTGAAAAAGTAACCTGCCATGTAAACTCCTCATGAAATGTATCTCGGCTAAATTCAACACGGATTCCAACGGGTTGATTTCTACATTCATGGACGCTGTATTTACCCATAAAGAGCTACTCGCATGATCGAAACATAACGCTACCAGCACAGGCCGTAGCTGTGTTGATTGGTTTGTGCCAGCGTAGCGATAAGGCACAAACCGAGCAACGCAGCGGAGGTCCAGCTAGCTTGCTGGCGATTGTGCCTGGTATTGTTATGCGTGTATTGGATCATTTTACAGTTACCCAGGCAATTAGAGAAAAACCAACTAATAACAGGCTTATAAAGGTTATTGCACTAATTTTAAATGCCTTTTCACTCACGATGATGTTATGACACAGAAAATTTACCCTCTCATCTTTGAGGCTGGATAGGCTACCCACTTTGATTTCGGACACTAGGCTTTTGCTACCAACTCGTGCCGCAGATATTAACATTGTATTTAAGTAAAGGTATTCGGGAGGCAAGTTTGCACCGACCTCTCGCAACCGTGCCTGTAGCTTGGCAATATTGACAAAGAACACGAAATACGATGAAAACATGCAAATAACAGCGGTGATAATTGGGATAAATAGAATCATCGTTGATTACGTATAACGCCGCCATAAATTGCGGCTTTGGAGTTGATTGTTTTGTAGTAGCGTAGCGTTAAGCCACAAACCAAACTACGGAAAAGCCGTCAGTTTGATGGCTTTGTTATGCACCGGAAGCCATGCCCAAGCGAACTACATACCAACCCGCCAGAGCAGCAATAATTGCTAGACCAGAAAAAATTACGTTTGACGCGTGGTACCAAGGCAACCTCACGAGCTCATCATCTAGACCAGCTAAGCCAAACTGAGGATAGTAGGCTTGGATAGCTGGACGTACCACGTAAGCAAGCGTAAATATGTAGCTAATCGCCATTGTTGACAAGAAAAGCAGTATAAATGGCCAAGCATCGATCTCATTTTTCTTTATCAGGGGCAGTGCGATTGTGAATAACCCGCTTACAAAAACAAAATAACCTATGCTTTGCATTACATCGCTAAGAAGCTCCTTGTTTCTAATTATTCTGATCATAATCATCCTTTGCATAACGCCAACAACACGGGACCAGCGCAGTGGAGCCAATTTGCGGTAGAGTGAGCGAAGTGAACCGCAAATTGGAGGAGCGTAGCTGGTTCCCGTGCTTGTTTTTGTTATACGATTTGACTGACATCTTCTAGATCTACTTGTCGTGCTAGTTTTCGCTTATAGGTGATTAGTTCATCTTTTTCCATTACTCTGAGTTGACGGCCATAGAGCGAAACCAATTGGTACTTTTTAAAGTCGAGCTTCTTTTGGTACCATGAATTGGAAATTGAATCATATATTTTACATTCTTTATCACTACCTATTTCAACTATCTGATCTATATAGTTAAATTGCACATAGGTGAGATCCCACCTTTCACCGATATGGTGTGCAGGACCAAAAGTGACGTAGTCCTTCCCCATATCTGAAATTTGATTAATGAATTGATCTGGTACATACAGATCAATATCGGCTAACTGCCGTGTTGATCCATATGCTTGAGCTGCGAGACCGCCGCATATTAAATACGGGATATTACCTTTATCCAGGTAATCAATTATCCAGTCTAGAGCAGGTATTCTATGCATCGAAGTTCAAATATAGGTTTCGTATATCGCCTCAAACACCGGCTTGGTGAAGTTGGCGGATTTTTTGCGCAAGCGAAAAAGGTGACAGCTTTACCAAGTCCGCGTGCTTTGACTTGTTAGAGCCTTTTTGCATGTCACTTTGCCTTCTTGATTTTTTCTTTTTCACACTTAATACAGCCAGAAATCAAGCTCTCTTTAACTGAGTAATAATATGGAATCCATATATTCATTTGGTTAGTTTCGATCATATCATAAGCTAAAGGGGTAGCCATGACATTACCCTCATCATCTTTCAGTTCGTAAGTAAGTATATCTGGAAGATCAAGGCCGTCCGGGTTGTAGATGTAAACAACCTGCGGTTGTCTTTTATATGCCTCTTCGTCTTCGGGCAAGTTGTACGCTATGTTGGTTGCTTTAACCCAGTTAATAGGTTCTGATTTGAGACACCAATTTACAATTATTTCTAGTGATTCGGCAGGTATTTTCTTGGCGTAATCGCCATGTTTCTCACATTTTTCTACTTCAGCAAAACTACCTAACGTAAACTGATATGATGCCTCTTCGGTTACAAGAGGTAGGCGGAAATACGACCCAAGGTTGGCAGGTGAGACATTGGCGGAACGCAGTAGCTCAAGTAATATGGTTTGAAATTGATAAAGGTTTAGCTGCTGCCTATCAGGAAAACCTCGCAGAGAAACCTTTTGTAATGACTGAATATCAACATTGGTAATTGCTCTACTACCATCTTCTTCACCAAATATGAAAAAGCCTAGGTCTAATATAAATATGGCATTGGGATAAACGGATTTTGGATTCTCTTTAGAGAATTCTTTAATTTCCTTAACGATATCTTCCCACTTCATATCACTACAATATGCAAAAAGCAGTGCGAATTTATTGTTGGGATTATTTGAACTGTCCTTCAGCTTCTTGAAAGACTCTAGATTCTTAAACCCCGACTTTAGTTCTTTTTTTGTTAGATTGGATTTTACTTGAATAACCCCGTATACACTTTCAATGGGGTAGACTTCATAAACATCTTGACGCTTCATTAGAGTTATTAATTCTTCTGAATCATATATAGCTATATCTATTTCATTGCTAATATGACCTGTTTCAGAAGCGACCCTTACACTAAGATCAGATACAGCATATTTCTTGGGTAGATAGCCCGAATCAGTTAAAAAACTTCGTAGGAGCGTTTCTCTAGCATTTCCTAGATCTCTCGGGTGCTTAATATCTTTAGTCCGCTCATAATCAACAATCATTTGAGCCTGGTGATAATTAAACTCACGCTCGACCCCATGAAACTCACGATCTTTATTTCTTAAAGCAATAGCTCTTTCGGCTGTTTCAACCAGAGACTTTCTTAAATCTACCTCTTTTTCTTCAAAGCTGGGCTCTTTGCTCATTAAAACTTCTCAAATTTGATAAATTACGATGGGGCTCTAACGCCTGTAGCACCTGCACAAACTGTGGTGGCGCCGTTGTGTTATAAGCGCAGCGTACACATGAGGTGCCGCCGCAGTTTGTGTCTGGTGCCTACAATTGTTAGGTGCCATACCGGTTGAGCATATAGGAGAAGTAATCTTTTTCCTCTCTATTGGGAGAAAATAGACTGCTAACCATGATTGAGTACAGTACCATGTAGGTTTCATCGATGTTTTTTGCGTAAAAAGTGGTCCAGTCCGTACCGCTTCGATTGTCAGTAACTTGAAGATGAACTCGATTTCTCAATGATCTTAGCGTTTCAAGTTTTTCATACATTAATTTGCTTTTACCCAATAGCTTCTTCGAGTTAGCACACTTAATCATCGAGTCGAACGTCATGTGTTTTTGAATCTTTGTGTCCAGTTTTTTATATATAACAGTATCAATTCGAACATCTTCTCCATTCAGTTTTTCCTGATTGCCTTTGAATACATCTTTTTCAGCCCACTCTGTTGTTTTGTAGTTGTCCGTTCGAATAAGTATAAAATGAAGTATCGATTCTATAATGCTGGTGCCAATCAAAACTATCGTTTTGATCGACTGAGTATATAAAACTGAACTTAACTTAATATCTTGTACAACCCGATCTTGAAATTGTAGATATTGCAAGTTGTAAGCAAGATCTTTCTTTAACTGTGTCACATGAACATATCCATGACCTTGCTCAATATATTTACCTAAATACGTTTCGAGCTTGTTAATTGAGACTGGATACCAAGTTCCTCTATCTTCTCCAAACAAAGTAAGTTTAGTCATGAGATCACCTAACATTTTAATAGATGACGGATGTCCGAATATTCCATGTCCATATTTCTAGAGATGGCTGTCACTCACTTACCTCCCAGGCCCCGCCAGTTCTACTCTGCCTCGCTGATCCCAAATAAAAAGTGTGACAACTGTCATATATCCGCAAATCCGTCAAATTCCATAACTGGTTGAAATACTTAACAATTATCACCATCTAGTAACGATAATACAAAATAGTGTACCAGATGTCGCGTTTTGCAGGGATGACTTGTTTTGATTTTGGCTTTATGCTGGTTATACATACAGCTTTGGAGGTGTTGTCATGGAGGATATACCTAAGCCCATTCCGGCCAAACCGGTGCGATTTATGGATCAGGTTAGGTTGGCGATTCGGCGTCGGGGGTTGGCTTATAAAACGGAGCAAACCTACTGTCATTGGATTTTACGGTTTATTCGGTTTCATGGCCGCAAGCATCCTAAAGATCTAACCATTAAAGATGTCGAGACCTTTTTGGAGGATCTGGCGATTGGGCAAACCGTGTCAATAAACACGCAAAAAACAGCGCTCAACGCACTATCTTTTTTATACAATAAATTTTTACAGCGCCCTTTGGGGGAGTTGGATTTTGCTCATACCCAGCGCGCTCGTACTTTGCCTACCGTGTTTTCTCATACGGAGGCAACCGCAGTTATTCAACAGTTAGAGCCGTTGCATAGGTTAATGGTTTCGTTAATGTATGGTTCTGGATTGCGGGTGATGGAGGCGGTTCGGCTGCGGGTGCAGGATATTGACTTTGCCAATAATTGCATCATTGTGCGTGAATCTAAAGGTATGCGCTGGCGTAGAACTTTGTTACCCACTTCGCTGGTTGATCTATTAAAACAACAGGTTGCATTTGTACTGGTGCAGCACAAAAAGGATTTAGCCATGGGCTATGGCGCTGTATATTTACCGAATGCGTTAGCGCGTAAATGTCCCAGCGCTCCTAAGGAGCCAGGTTGGCAATATTTATTCCCCGCACCCAGTTTCTCGCTGGATCCGCGCTCGGGCATTCGTCGGCGTCATCATTTGCACGAGCGGCAAATACAGCGTGCGGTAAAAAAACCATTAATAAAGCAATGATTTTTAAGAAAGCAGGGTGCCACACGTTCCGGCATTCCTTTGCCACCAACCTATTGAAAATGGGTGCGGATATTCGTTCTATTCAAGAGATGTTGGGCCATAAAGATATAAGCACAACGCAGATTTATACCCATGTGGTTGGTGCTCACGAGCGTGGTGTGGTTAGCCCTTTGGACGGCGGCGAGGTAAGAGAGCCATTACCGGCTTATGCTTTGCCTACGGGTTAAAGGCCTGGGTTCGCTTTGCCGTGGGATGCGATTACGGCGCCCCCAGCTGGGGGGCGCCTAGCTGGGGGCGCCTAGCTGGAGGGTTTTTGCTGAGGACGCTCTAGTCCAATAACTCTGCGCGGCTATCGCACCTGGGCCATAGGGTGGTGGGGCAATCAGCTGCCCGGTGTGGCGTTAACTCAAACTGCCCAGTATTAGCCACTGCTGATCCTAAAAAGGCGCGGGTTGTTGTTTCTGATTCATCCGCTGGCTGGTATATTCAAACCTTATCACAAGTTTTTAGCGCACCTTAAAGTGTGAAACGGATTCTGATAGGGCAAACGGATGATTTCTTGCTGGTACCAAATCGGGGTATCACAAGCTGCAAGGTTGGCTTGTTGCTTGTACTCGGTATTATTATTCACCCTCGTATTGGCGTTGCCCGTGTCTGCCGTTAGGGCGGCAGATTTCCGTGTTGCCGTCACCAACGATTCTGAATTAGTCACTCAAGGCAGGTTATTGTTGTTTTTTAGCCAGCAAGATGAGGGCGAGCCGCGTTTATACGATTATTATCCCACCGCATCCAACAGCCGAATTTTCGCCACTAATGTAGAGCGCTGGGCCGTGGGTGAAAAACGCAAATTCAGTGATGAATTTTCCGGTTACCCGGTTGCTGCATTGGAGCAGCTCCCGGCCGGTACCTGGCGGGTGCAAGCTTTGTTAGATCACAATGTGTTTTCCGCCGATCTCAACAGCGATGGCAATCTGTACAGTGATGTAGTGATCTTGCAGGTGCCGGAGAAGGGCAAGTTGGATTTAACCTTGGCGTTAAAGAACCAAGTGCAGGCTGAGCCGTTACCCGAATCTTCCGAGCTGATTAAATACGTTGAGTTTAAAAGCGAGGTATTGTCTAACTTTTGGCAGCGTGATGTTTCACTCAAGGCAGCCGTGTTATTGCCTAATAGTTACCAAACCCGAGTTAACCAGTTTTACCCGGTTATTTTTCAAATCGGCGGCTTCCGCCAGCGCTATACCCGGGTGCAAGAATTATTTGAAGACAAAGACTTTAAAAACTATTGGTATTCGCCAGAGGCACCACAGGCCATTGTTGTATTTTTAGATGGTGAGGCACCCTTTGGTGATTCTTACCAATTAAACAGTAAAAATAATGGCCCCTACGGTGATGCTACGTGGCAAGAGCTTTTGCCTTATTTACAACAAACGTTTCGCATAGAGCAAGATGGCGATGGCTTTTTTACCACCGGCTGTTCGACTGGTGGCTGGGTGAGTTTGGCGTTGCAAATTTATCAGCCGGAGCTATTTAACGGGGCTTGGTCGTTCAGCGCAGACCCAGTAGATTTCAGCGCCTTCCAGCTGGTGGATATTTATAAAGACGCCAATGCGTTTGTTAGCGAACACGGGCCGCTGCGGCCCTCTGCTCGAGAGCAAGACGGCGAGGTGGTATTCACCATCAAAGATGAGGCGGCCATGGAGAGCGCCTTGGCCATTGATGGTAACTTTGTGCGCTCGTCGGGCCAGTGGGGCGCTTGGATGGCGTTGTTTAGTCCGCGCGGCAGCGATGGCTTGCCTATGCCTTTGTGGGATGGTGAGGGTGTTATTAATCGCGAGCTTGCCAATACCTGGCGCCAGTGGGATTTACGCTGGTATCTTGAAACCAACTGGCGCAATGTTGGCCCAGCGCTGGCGGGCAAGTTGCACCTCTACATGGGCGAGATGGACGACTACTATCTCAACAACGCCATGCGCCGGTTTGAAGATATGCTTACTGCGCGTACCAACCCGGAGTCTGATGCCAAGTTTCACTGGCAGCCACGTGGTGGCCACTGTGATTCAAGCGCCGGTGAGATGCTGCAAACTGTTCTGCCCCAGGCGCTAGAGCGCTGGCAGGCGGCTAAGCAATAGGGTATTCCTCTGGTACCGGTAGCTCGGTGCTGTCTTTGTAGCGTCGCATTACAAAGCTCGATTGCACCCCGGTAACGCCTTCTAGCCGGGTTAACTTGCCCAGCAAAAACTGCTGGTAGGTGTCCATATCTTTTACCACTACCTTGAGCACAAAGTCCGCCGCCTGACCGGTTATCAGGTAGCATTCCTGTACTTCTGGGTAGTTGGCCACTTCGGCTTCAAAGTGCTCAAACCGGTCCGGCGTGTGCCGGTCCATACTGATGTGAATCAACGCGGTTAGGCTAAGCCCCAGGGCTTTTGGGTCCAGTAGCGTTACCGTTCGGCCAATAACGCCGGCGTCTTTAAGTGCTTTAACCCGTCGCGCGCATGGTGAGGGCGATAGCCCTATGCGTTCAGCCAAATCCAAATTGCTGAGGCTGCCGTCTTTTTGTAGCTCCTGTAGGATCTTGCGGTCAATGCGGTCTAGCTGCATGTTAAGGGCTCTTATGGTGTAAAAAAGCTTACTATAGCTTGGGCGGGGCGATAAAATCTACAAATAGGAATATTTGTGGTTTAAATAATCAATTTTTAGGGTGATTCTCGCTAACTTTAGTGAGAAACGCCCGCTGATCTTCACTATACTGTGCAACATTCCTGGTACAGAGCCACAAGCCACTACCGGGGCCCAGCCCAGAGTCACCAAAAGTGTCAACTGGGCTGGTTTAATTCTGTCTAATGGCACAGTACCCCCAGCAGCCTGTGTGCAGGATGAAATCCAACGAGCCTAATACCCCTAAAAGAGTTTCTCATGAGCAGTTCCAGCCCAGCGTTTAACCACAAAAAGTATCGCCGTAGCCCTGTGATCAACAAGCCAAACCGTCGGTGGCCATCCCAGGTTATTGAATCCGCGCCACGTTGGTGTTCGGTAGATCTACGCGATGGTAACCAAGCGCTAATCGAGCCCATGACGGTGGCTCAAAAACAGCGCCTGTGGAAACTGCTGGTGAAAGTTGGTTTTAAAGAGATCGAAATAGGCTTTCCTTCGGCCTCCCAGCCAGACTACGACTTCTGCCGTTGGTTGATCGAAGAAAACCAAATCCCGGATGACGTGACTATTCAGGTGTTGGTGCAAGCCCGAGAAGCCTTGATTGAGCGCACCTTCGAGGCCTTAAAAGGTGCCAAGCAAGCTATTGTGCATGTGTACAATTCCACTTCACCGGTTCAGCGCGAAAAGGTGTTTGGCATGGAGCGCGAAGGCATTATCGAAATTGCTCGCAACGGCGCCCAATTGTTGGCCGATCATGCCGCCAAACACACGGGCTGTAAGTTCTCCTTTGAGTATTCACCGGAGAGCTTCTCCAGCACCGAAATTGATTTCGCCATAGAAATTTGTAACGCCGTGATTGATGTTTGGCGGCCCACAGTGGATAACAAAGCCATCTTTAATTTGCCGGCTACGGTGGAATGCGCCACACCCAATGTGTTTGCAGACCAGGTAGAAACCTTCTGCGATGGCATCAACAACCGAGAGGCCATTGTGGTGAGTGTGCATACGCACAACGATCGCGGCAGTGCTGTAGCCGCCGGCGAGCTGGCCTTAATGGCTGGGGCAGATCGCGTAGAAGGCACCTTGATGGGTAACGGTGAGCGCACTGGTAATATGGATATCGTTACCATGGGCATGAACATGTATAGCCAGGGTATCGACCCCAGGTTGGATTTTGCCAACGCCGAAGAAATTGTGCGTGTGGTCAGCGAATGCACGCAAATAGAGGTGCATCCTCGTCACCCTTGGGTGGGCGATTTGGTATATACCGCGTTCTCCGGCAGCCACCAAGATGCCATCCGCAAGTGTTTGTCTCAGCAAACCGAAGGCAGCCATTGGGATGTGGCCTATTTACCTATCGATCCACGCGATATTGGCCGGGATTACCAGTCCGTAATCCGGGTTAACAGCCAGTCGGGTAAAGGTGGTGTGGCGTACATCCTAGAGCAAGAGTACGGCATGGCCATGCCACGTTGGTTGCAAATTGAAGCCAGCCGCGTGGTTCAAGCACAGGCCGAGAAGCAATCCACTGAGGTGAGCTCGCAACAAATTTACGACATCGTAAAAGCCGCGTTTATGGATTCCGAGGGTGGCTACCAGTTAGCGGCTTACTCATTGGATCGCAATAACGATAGTGAAGCCATTACTGCGTCTTTGGAAGGGCCTAAGGGCAGTAAAACCATTGCCGGCCAGGGCGATGGTGCGCTGTCAGCGTTTTGCCATGCGTTGCAAGATAGCCTGGGCATCGAATTAGAAATTGTGCACTACGATCAGCACGCCATAGGCCAGGGCACCGATGCTGCCGCCATGGCTTTTGTGCAGCTTAAAATTAATGGCGAGCGCTACAACGGCATAAGCCAAAACAACGATGTGTTAAGCGCGAACCTAAACGCAATTTTAGTGTGCGTTAACCAAGCGGTAAGCGCGGGACTTAGTTTAACTGCCTAGGTTTAATGCCCCAGGTTTAATGGCCCAGGTCAAACGCCCCACACCACGCTGGTACACTAAAGCCCCGCAAAAAGCCGGGGCTTTTTTACGTCTGCTCGTTACGCTTTTTTATGCGTCTACTTTTTCGTTATTTTCCAACAAAAGCACGAGGTTATTGGCCGCACACATCCCGGAAGCCTGCGGCTAAAAACGGCACCATTAATTCGTAAGCGGTGTCAAAGTCGGTGGAGTGGCACTGGTTATTACTGAGGCGGTCTATGCGCCCGGTTTGCGCCAAGGTTAACGCTAATGCGCCAGACATATACTGGTAGCACCAGTGAATTTTTTCGTCATCGGCTTTGGGGAGTGCTATTTTTAAACCGTCGATCAATTCGTTAACGCGCTTATCAAAAACCTTGGCCAGTAGCTCTTTGTTCCAAACCGGTGAGGTCATCACGTAGGCCAGCAGTGATAAATAATGGCGCCAGCCGGCATCGCCGGTTTTTTGCGCCATTTTAAGCGGCAGCAAAAACGCTTCTATAATTTGTTCTAAGCTTAAGGTTTTGCCCTCGTAACTTTGCAGTACCTCGCGGCGGGTATCACTGAGCAGTTGCGCTCGCCGATCGAATACCGCACGGAACAAATCCAGCTTTTTGCCAAAATGATAATTGGCCAGGGCTACGTCTACCTCTGCGGCAGAAGCAATCTGCCGGATGGAGACACCATCGTAGCCGTGTAGGGCGAACAGTTCTTCGGCAACATCCAAAATCCGATCTTTTTTATTGGTTTCGTTAGGGTTCTTGGGCATAAACGTTGGGCCATTGTTGCCTGGGAAAGGAACCTGCAACCACAGCAGATGCGGCTCGTTGTGGCGTTGGCTTGGCAGTGTAATTGGCTTGTCTTGTAAATTCAACAGTTGTTGAATATAGTGGGTTCATCAAACTCCCGTGCGAATAACGATAATGACTCCAGAAATTTTTAAGTACGGCATCTGCGCCGTTTACATCCTCGTGATTTATTGGTTGTCTTGGATTGGCATGCGCCGCACCAAAGATATTCGCGGGTTTTCCATCGGCAATAAGGACATGAGCCCGGTATTAATTGGGGTTACCTTCGCAGCCTCGGTGGCCTCCACCGCCACCTTTGTTATCAACCCTGGTTTTGTTTACGTGCATGGCTTGTCTGCTTTTTTGCATTACGGTGTGGCCGCAAGCCTGGGCATACTGTGTGCGCTGCTAGTGTTAACCCGTGGCTTTCTACGGTTGGGTAGCCAGCACCAAGCGCTCACCATCCCAGACTGGATCTATCACCGGTTTCAGCACCGTGGTTTCAGTTTGTTTTTCGCCTTTATCAATTTGTTATCCATTACCTTTGTGGTGTTGATCTTAGTCGGCTGCAGCTTGTTGATGGTGGGGTTGTTCCCGGTGGGGCAAAAAACCGCCCTAGTCATTGTGCTGGTGTTTGTGTTTTCCTATGTGCTAATGGGCGGTACCTACGCCCACGCCTACACCAACACCTTGCAAGGCATAATGATGCTGTTGATAGCTGTGGCGTTGTTCGTGCAAGGGTTGGGCTATTTTAGTGATGGCTTTATGCCGGCGCTGCAGTCGGCGGGCGAGAACTACGCCAAAATATTTAACCCAGACAGCAATTTGTATTTTAGTTTCTTCTCGGTGTTTGTGTCCGGGTTTGTGGTGACCTTTGCTCTGATGCTGCAACCCCACATTTTAACTAAGGTGTTGTATTTAAAAGAAGAAAAAGACATTAACACCTTTATAACCGTGGCTGTGGTGGTGGGCTTTTGTTTTTCGTTAATGCTTGCCGTGGGTTTCTACGCCCGCTTGGCTGGTTTAGATATCCCGGCCCAGGATACCGTGGTACGCGATTATTTACTGCATCAGTTTGGCCAATCGGTGTGGGGTCAATACTTCCTAACGTTCGTGTTTATAACGCTTTTGGCAGCGGGCATGAGTACCCTTGATGGTATTTTGGTATCCCTGTCTGCCATGGTGGTTAAGGATATTGTTGTACCGCTTACCGGCGACCACAGCCGGGGCTTGGCGATGTCGCGGTGGGTGTTGGTTGGCGTGGGTGTTGTTGGTGGTGCCTTGGCTTGGCAGCCACCGGCGTTGATCGGCTTGTTTGCGCAAAAAGGCGTTTACGGGTTGGCCGCGGCGTCCTTTGTACCCTTGCTGTTTGGTGTGGTGTGGCGAGGCAAATTGCCTTTGTGGCTAATGTTCTCCGCTGCGGTGCTGGCCTTGGCGGCACACCTGTTGCTCAACATGGCGTTTGGCGTTGTCAATCCTGCCGTATCTGCCAGTTATGCCATTTTGCTTTCCGCTGGCTACACCCTGGTGGCTTTGGCGGCATTACGGGGCAAGTGATAGCTTTCTAAGAGCACAAAATAACGGCCAATGCTTGACGGCTCAACAAATGTTGAATTAATCTTGTTTTATTCAACGGGTGTTGAATTGTATGCCGGCAGTTAACCGTGGCGCGTGTACCCAAGCCCATGCTTATATCTGTCATTAGAGTAGAGAATAAAAAGTTTAAAATAGGGTGCTAGCAGTAATCACGTGTCTTGTGGTTACATTAATGGTTGGTACTACCTATCGATATAAAAAAGAACACTGAATATTCAGCTAACAACGACACCCAAAAAGCAAAAATGCAGTCTGTCACAAAACAAAAAATACAAAAATCGTAACACCGCTTAGCACATTCAATTTACATCGGACCAATAGGTGTTCTGTGCCATCGCCGCAGTCTCATCCGCCTTTTGCCGTGCGTGCATAGATTTCCGTTAGTAACCGCTCGTGTAATAACAAACTTATAAAAACTCAAAGCAGGTTTCGCCATGAAATTATCTCACATCACTTATCCATTACCGCTGGCTTCTGTTTTGGTCTTGAGCAGTACCTTAGTGCACGCTCAGGGGCCTATGGAAGAAATGATCGTAACCGCGCAAAAGCGCGAGCAATCGCTGCAAGATGTACCGGTGGCCATTACCGCCTTTAACGCCGATGCCTTAAAAGATCAGGGCATTAGCGACATTACCGAATTACAAAAATCCTCGCCCAATACCACCTTGCAAACCAGCCGGGGCACAAATTCCACCATTACGGCCTATATCCGTGGTGTTGGCCAGGCAGACCCGCTGTGGGGCTTTGAGCCCGGCGTAGGCTTATACGTGGATGATGTCTATTATGCGCGGCCCCAGGCCGGTGTTTTGGATGTGTACGATGTGGATCGCATCGAAGTATTACGCGGCCCCCAGGGTACGCTCTACGGTAAAAATACCATTGGTGGTGCCATTAAATACGTCACCAAACGTTTAACCGGCGAGCCGGAATTTTCGGTTAACGCCACCGTGGGTAGCTACAACCAGCGCGATATTGTTTTAAGCGGCGAGTTACCCATCACCGAGCAGTTAGCCGTGGGTGGCAGCATTGCCAGTCTACAGCGCGATGGTTTTGGTGAGTTTTTATTAAACGGCGATGATAACTACAACAAAGATATTATGGCTGGCCGTATTAGCGTGGAATTTACCGCCAGCGATGCGCTGTGGTTTCGGTTTGCGGCGGATATGACCCAAGATGACTCCAACGCCAAGGGCGGCCACCGATTATTACCCAGTGTGTTAGTGCCCACCGAAGTCGCTCCCAGTGATGTTTACGACACTTGGGCGGACATGGACACCGATAACGAAGTAGAAAGTTCCGGTGCTTCATTTACAGTAAATTGGGATGTCAACGACGCCCTGGCGTTTAAATCCATCACCGCCTATCGTGAGGGCGAAACCACCACCAACATCGATTTTGATAATACGTCTTTCTCATCACTGCATGTGCCGGCCATCTATGAAGATGATCAATTTACGCAAGAGTTTCAGCTCAATTACGACAGCGACAAGTTTCATTTGGTGAGCGGTATTTATTATTACGAGGGTACCGCATCCGGTGCTTTTGATGTGTTGCTGGGCGCGTTTGATAACCCCGATTTACTCGCCGATGGCAGTAACGTTGTGGGTAATTTTAACGCGGTTACCGCCGGCGATGTGGATACCACCAGCCTTGCGGTATACGCCCACGCCACCTACGACTTTAATGAAAAAGTATCCGCCACTCTGGGCGCGCGCTACACCAAAGATGACAAAGACGCCTCGGTGTACAAGGCGCTGCTGTATGTTGATGGCACGTCATCGTGGTTGGGCGGCACGGATTTACTCACCCTTGGCGTTAATACCGATTATTCCAACGACGACAGTTGGAGCGAATTTTCTCCCCGCGTGAGTGTGGATTATCGCTTCACCGATGAAGTCATGGCTTATGCCAGCTTTAGCCACGGTTTTAAAAGCGGTGGCTTTGATATGCGCGGCGACGCCGCTGCCAACCCCGAAACCGTCAACGGTTACGATCCAGAAACCGTGGATACCTTTGAGGTGGGTGTTAAAACCGAGTTGTTTGATAACCGGCTGCGTTTAAATGCTGCCTTATTCCATACCGATTACGACGATCTTCAGGTGACGGTGCAATCCGCCACCCCAGACGGCACTAACTTTGTAAGTGCTGTGTTAAACGCCGGTAAAGCCGAAGTGCAGGGCGCGGAACTGGAACTGATGGCCGATCTTGGTGCGGGTTTCGGCCTGCAGGCAGCCTTTGGCTACACCGATGCGGATTTCACTGAAGTGATTACGCAAACTGCCGATGGCCCGGTGGATGTATCAGACGATTGGGAGTTTGAATTTACGCCGGAGCTGAGCGGCTTTATTGCGCTTAATTACAATATGTCGTTGGCCAGCAGTGGCGATCTCAACTGGATATTGTCCGCCTCCCACAAAAGTGAAACACGTATTTTCCCGCAGGTGGAATCCCTGGTGGATGAAGACGCCTACACCTTGGTGGATGCCAGTGTGGTATGGCGCGACGGCAGCGACCACTGGAGTGTCGGCTTACACGGCAAAAATCTCACCGATAAAGAATATCGCGTCGGCGGTTACAATTTTTATGGGCTCGGGTTAGAAAATTCAGTGGTTGGTTATTACGGTAATCCACGCACTGTGGCACTATCGGTAAATTACAACTTCTAGAGAGCGTTTTGCGGTGCCGGTTTTTGTTGTTCTGTGTTTGCTGTTTATTGTAGTAAGTGCCCTGCCTACGACGGTTAACGCCGGGCAGTGGCAGAAAGAAGAAATCGCCAGTATGCCCACCCAGCTGTATGTGCCGTCCACGGCGCCTCAGTTGGCCGGCAAGCGGGCGTTAATGGTCAGCCTTGGCGGTTGTGGCCAACAGGCAAAGGGCAACACGGAGTTTCAGCAGCAGAGTAACTGGCAGCAAACCGCCGACGATTACGGCCTGGTGTTGGCCCTGCCCAATGCGCCGGATGGCGGCGTGTTAGCCTACGGTTGCTGGGATTATTACGGTGCGCAACACAGCCGAGATAACCGCCACAACGATAATCTGTTAGCGCTGGTGAGCGATTTGCTACAGCGCGAATCCCTTAACATCGATAGCAATCAGGTTTATCTGTCGGGGTTGTCCTCCGGTGGCGCGATGGTCAATGTGTTAATGTGCTTAGCGCCGGATGTGTTTGCCGGCGGTGGCAACGCTGCGGGCCCTGCTTTGGGCACCTCGGCGCTGCAAACCTTGCAGGTTGCCACGGATACGCAGTCGGTCACCGAGGCCTGCTTGGCGTTGGCCGGGGATAAGCGAGAATTTTTAAATACCCAAGTGATGTCGGTAGTGTGGGGCAGCGAGGATGCCATCGCCAACCCCGGTTACGCCGAGGTTATCGCACAGTCCTTTGTCAGTTTGTACGGCGCCGATGCCAGTAACGTGGCCAATCCCATCACGGGCATTCAATTTAATGCCCAAGAAACTCGCTGGGGTGACGAGCAGGGGCCTCGGGTATCGCTGACCATGATCCACGGCTTGGGCCACGCCTGGCCCGCTGGTGGCGGCTCTGGCGCCAGCGCTTTTATGGATAACCAATCCATCAATTATCCGGCGTTGCTTGCTCGGTTTCTGTTTGCCAACAATCGCCGTGTGCACAATCTAAATCCATCGCCCAGCCCAGTGGTGATGCTGCCGCCCTCAGTGCGCACTAATCCGCGCGATTAAGCGTTTTGGTAAACAGCTTAAAGGCCTTGTTGGCGCGGGTTTTTGTGCACACCTTAACCGCTGGGTGGTCGCCGGCCATTTCAGTAATGCCAAAGGTGGCTGGGTCGTAGTGCTTGCGCGGTTGGCTGGTAACGGTGGTTGTAGGAATGGTTTTATCGGCCCATACCAGTGCGGCGGAATCTTCTGTTAGGTCGGCTTGCGCCACCTCGCTAAAGCGCACTGCCACGGGCGTCATCGGCCCTTTGCAAAACGATGGCTCCACCGCCACGATGGCGGCCAGAACATCCCAAAAGTAGTATTCCCCCGAATCGATAAACCAATCGTTATCGTCCAGCACCTTATCCCAAAATTCCGCCGCCGGTGTGCTTACGTTTTGCTTAAAGTCTTTTGCAAACTCGGTGGTGACTTTGACTTGATTGGTCACATCTAAACCGACCACCTCAATGGGCAAGCCGGAGGCAAAAACGGTTTCGGCCGCCAGGGCATCCACGAAAATATTCCATTCCGCCCGCGTGTTGGGGTGGCCATCGGTAAAGCCGGGCACAATGATGTTGCCCGGGGCTTCGAAGCTACCGCCCATAATCACCAATCGTTTTACTTTGGGTTTGTCTGCAGGGTATTTCTCCAGCCATTGAGCGATGTTGGTTAGGCTGCCCGTGGCAACCACCACCACCCGTTGCCGGGCTGCAGACAGGGTTTGGTGCAGCAATTCAACGGCGTGCTGCTGGCTGACCGGGCGTTGGGACGGGGGCAGTGCCACGCCGGAGAGGGTATCCGCTTGTTGCCGCCAGGGTTCCGGAAAGGCGAAGAAGCCGTCCAGTGGGTAGTCGTCGCCGCAGGCCACGGCCACATCCTTTTGCGGCGTTAGGTCGAGCAGGGCGGGAATGTTTTTCATGGCCGGTGGGCAGCGAGTTTCGCCTACGCCGTTGGCCAGCACGGCCAGCAGGTCAACCTCGGGGTGTTTGCCCAAGAACAGCAAGGCAGACCAATCGTCGATGGCGACGTCGGTGTCAAAAATAACGGCCGTGGCAAAACTGCGGTTGCCCCAGCCAATAAGTGCCGCGCAGGCCAAAACGATAGTCAGGGTTTTCACAGGTCGTGTCCTCTTATACAAGCTGGGGTAAACCGGGGTAGGGCGGGGCCATAATCCAGGCGGATTTACAGTGTACGACGAGTAAAAGCGTGCCAACAGTAATGAGAAGGGAGAGTAAACAATGTGAAACGGCGGTTAAGCCGTTTCAGAACAAAACCGCATCAATAGATAGCGATGAGCACCCAGGCCGAGGCCGAGAGTAATATAGACAGGAATACTGCAGCGGAGCCGGCGTCTTTGGCTCTTCCAGACAATTCGTTGTGTTCCACACCCACGCGGTCGACGATGGCCTCAATGCCGGTGTTGAGTAGCTCCACAATCATCACAAACACCACGCTGCCAATCAGCATCAGATATTCAATGGCGGTTTTGGCGACGAGGGTGGATAGCGGTATGGCCAACAAAAAGGCGTACACTTCAAAGCGGAAGGCTTGCTCATGCAGCAGCGCGGCTCGCAGGCCTTTGTAGGAATAATACGTGGATTTACTCAAGCGCTGGAGCGGGCTTACCGGGCGCTTTTCTCCGTATATCTGCTCGGATGACTTAGAGTTCATCGAATTCGTTCTCTTACCGGCGATGGGGTTGGGCAATCGTTGGATTACCAAGTCTGTGGTTGTGGCCTCAACCGTTGAGCCTTTGAGTATAGCTGCTCTATGTGTCGAACAGCTGAAGGTTTAGCACTTACGGAATAAATTTTACCGCACTGGTGTCTGGATCTCGGCTTAAGCTGGCTTGGTTTAGTTGCTCAAGGTAGGTTTGCCACAGGCGCGCTTGGTCGCCACACAGTGTGTGCAGAAACGCCCAAGAATACAAGCCGGTGTCGTGGCCATCGTCAAAATGGATGCGCAGTGCGTAGTTGCCCTGAGGCTCAAGTTTTAGGATTTTAACGTGTTGTTTGCCGGCTTGTAGCACCGCTTGGTCTGGGCCGTGGCCGCGTACTTCCGCTGAAGGGGAATGCACTCGCAGAAATTCTGCGCTTAAATGGTAGCTGGTGTTGTTGTACACCAGCTCCAAGGTTTGCGATTGCTTGTGGAATTTAATCGCTTGCGGGTTCATGGTGGGGCCTTACAGAATATATCGGCTGAGGTCTTCGTTCTGCGCCAATTCGCCCAACTGCTGTTCCACGAAAGCGGCATCAATAGTAAAGGTTTGCTCACCGTTTCCGGCATTGTAAGACACATTCTCCAGCAGGCGTTCCATCACTGTGTACAGGCGGCGAGCGCCGATATTCTCGGTGGATTCGTTCACCTGATAAGCGGTTTCTGCCAGTTTAGAAATTCCGTCTTCGGTAAAGTTGAGTGTTACGCCTTCGGTGGCCATCAGCGCTGTGTGCTGCTCGGTTAGCGAGGCATTTGGCTCGGTGAGAATGCGCTCAAAATCCTTCGGTGTAAGTGCCTGCAGCTCCACTCTAATAGGCAGGCGACCTTGCAGCTCGGGGATTAAATCCGCAGGCTTTGCTAGGTGGAAAGCACCAGAGGTAATAAACAAAATGTGATCGGTTTTAATCATGCCGTGCTTGGTGCTAACGGTGCAGCCTTCAATCAGCGGTAATAAGTCGCGCTGTACCCCTTCGCGGGAGACGTCCGCGCCGCTGTTACCTTCGCGCTTGGCCACCTTGTCGATTTCATCAATAAACACGATGCCATTTTGCTCGGCGGCTTCAATGGCCTTGGCCTTGGTTTCTTCTTCGTTGATTAACTTGCCGGCTTCTTCATCGGCTAATTGTTTCATGGCCTGCTTGATGGTGAGCTTGGCTTTTTGGCTGCGATTTTGGTTCATGTTAGAAAACATGTTTTGCAGCTGGCTGGTCATCTCTTCCATGCCCGGCGGCGCCATAATTTCAACGCCCACTTTAGTGGCGGCAACATCGATTTCGATTTCCTTGTCGTCCAGTTCGCCCTGGCGTAATTTTTTACGGAAAATCTGCCGGGTGGCGGAATCGGTTTTGGATTCTTCGCCTTCATTGCCACGGGCCGGTGTCAGTAGTGCATCCAACACGCGCTCTTCGGCGGCGTCTTGGGCGCGGTGTTTGACCTTTTCTTTTTCCTGCTCGCGGTGCATCTTGATCGACATATCCACCAGATCGCGAATGATGGAATCTACATCGCGGCCAACATAGCCCACCTCGGTAAACTTAGTGGCCTCTACTTTCATAAATGGTGCATTGGCCAATTTGGCTAGGCGGCGGGCAATTTCGGTTTTGCCAACACCGGTGGGGCCAATCATTAAAATATTTTTTGGGGTGATTTCGTTGCGCAAATCGTCGGACAGCTGCATCCGGCGCCAGCGGTTGCGCAGGGCGATGGCCACGGCGCGTTTGGCGTCCTGTTGGCCCACGATATGACGATCGAGTTCGTGAACAATTTCACTGGGGGTCATGCTGGACATAATAACGAGTCCTTAAAATTCTAGGCTTTCAATCACGTGGTTGTGATTGGTGTATACGCAGATATCGCCGGCGATGGTGAGGCCCTGTTTAACGATGTCTTCGGCGCTCATGTCGGTGTTATCCAACAGTGCACGGGCGGCCGACTGGGCAAAGGCGCCACCGCTGCCAATGGCGATTAGGTCGTTTTCGGGCTGAATGACATCGCCGTTACCGGTGATAATGAGTGAGGCCTCGGCGTTGGCCACCGCCAGCAGTGCTTCTAGGCGGCGCAGGGCGCGGTCGGTGCGCCAGTCTTTGGCCAGTTCTACTGCGGCTCGGGTCAGTTGGCCGCCGTAGGACTCGAGCTTAGCTTCAAAGCGCTCAAATAGCGTGAAGGCGTCGGCGGTGCCACCGGCAAAGCCGGCCAGCACTTGGTCTTTGTACAAGCGGCGAACCTTGCGCGCATTGCCTTTCATAATGGTATTACCCAGAGAAACCTGGCCATCGCCACCTATGACGACGGTGTTGCCTCTGCGCACGGATAAAATCGTAGTGCCTCTGTATTGCTCCACGTGAGTTCCTTTATTTAATAGGATGGGAAGGCTGAGCACTACACTGTGGGGGCGCGGGCTTGGCTTTTCAAGCGCGGCGCCGCGCTTGGGCGGAGGGAGTTACCCGGCTTCTTTGGCGCGCTTTAACAGCAGTGGGTTGATGTCGTTGGAGACCAAAATACTGCGTGCTTTGGCCATGCGCGAGCGGCTTTCAAACGGGCCTACCATCACCCGGTACCACACCTGTTGGTTATCCGAGCCCAGGGACTCCTCCACATTGGCGTTGAGGTTGAGCAAGATCAGCTCGGCTCGCATGCGATTGGCATCGCTGCTGTTTTTAAACGACCCTGCCTGCAATACGTAGAGCGTAGTATTGGCCGGTTCATTAGCTGCCGTGGCTGGGTCTGGCTCTGGTACCTCTACGGTGGATTCTTTTAGCAGTCGATAAAACTGCAGCCGCGTTGCTGAAGGTTGCTCTTGCTCGGTTTCGTCGTTGGCCGGAGGTTGAGCTTCCATTACGGTGGTCTCTGAAACCACAATTTTAGGCTGTTGAGAGGGTGTCAGGCCGTTTAAATGCAGCAAAAACATCACAAAAGCACCAACTAAGATGCCTGTGGCTAGCCACAGCCAAACCGGAACCGAAGACTTTGCTTTGCGCTGATTGGGCCGACGATTACGGCGTTTGGGGGTGTTGGCGGGCTTCTTTTTGGCAAAATCTCGAGACATGGGTTACGGCAAGTGACGTTCAGCTGCGGGTTTGATCGGTTAGCAATCTCTAGTTTAGCAGGGCCGATTGAAACTAGCTTGAGAAAGTTTTAGTCATCGCCGGTGGGATGTTTTGTATTAATACGCTGCACAAGAAAATCGATAAACGTGCGGGTTTTTGCTGGGATAAAGTCGGCTTTAGGGTAGAGCGCGTAAATTTCGCTGGGGGGCAGGGTCCAGTCGCTTAGCACCGGCGTGAGCTGCCCCTTGGCCACCGCCCCCAGGCATAGGAAGTCGGCCAAAATAGCGATGCCCAGGCCGGCGATGGCTGCATCGAGCAATACCGAAGCGTCGTCACAGATCAGGTAGGGTGAAACCGCAACACGGGATTTGTTCTTGCCTTTATAAAGCGACCAAACTCGCCCAGCGCTGAGGTGTGAAAAATGCAGACATTGATGCTGCTGCAAATCTTGGGGTGAGTTGGGTTGCCCCAATTGGGCGAGGTATTTCGGGGCTGCCACCAGTCGCCGCCGATTGTTGTCCAGTTTGCGGCCGACTAAGGTTGAATCTTCTAAATCGCCAATGCGCACTGCTACATCGATATTCTGTTCGACCAAATCTACGTAGCGATCGCTGCACCGTAACTCCACATTTACCTTGGGCTGAGCCCGCATAAATTCCGGTAGTAGCGGTGACAGCACCGTGCGCGCATAGCTGCTGGGTGCAGCCACAACAAGAGTGCCCGTTGCGGCGCCCTCGGATTCTTGCAGTTGATCGTCGCCATCTTGCAACAGTGCCAATACCTGCACGCAATGTTGATGGTAGCGCCGGCCCTGTTCGGTGAGATTTACCTGGCGGGTGGTGCGCCGTAACAGTTGGATACCGAGTTCTTGCTCGAGCTTTTTTACTCGTCGGCTAAGGGTGGATGAAGTGAGATGCAGCCGCTTGGCGGCTTCGGCAAAGTTGAGCGTGTCGGCAACGGCGACAAAGGCGGCCAACAGCACAAATCGGTCACCACTAATCAAACTTCTATTGTTGCGCATGGTGCAATAGTATCTCTTAAATTGCGTTGTTGTAAGTTGTATATCGTAATAATAATCTTGGTTGAGCTATTAAACCAAATTAGGGATTGTCGATGTTCAACCGCAAAGTCTTACTGTACCTGCTACTACTGTCAGCGGTCGTGTCAGCGGAGCCAGACGTCAAACCAGTGGCGAAGCCGCTGCTCACTTTGCCGGCAGAGTTTGGCTACCCCAACGGGCTGGCCTATTTGCCCAACGGTGATTTGATAGTGGGGTCGGTTACCAAGCCTAGCTTGCTGCGTGTGAATGCTCAGGGCGAAATTATTTCAACGATAGATATTGGCCCATCATTGTGGGCCGGTACTGCGCTACGCTTCGATACCAGCACTAACCTATTGTGGGTGGCATCGCCGGATTTTTTGGGTAAGCAAGGGTTGAAGCGCCGCCATCGGATCGGGGTGGTAGACATCGCTCGGGGCAAGGTAATAACCGCCATCGATATGCCCGACAAGGGCTTTGGCAATGACATCGCCTTGGACGGCCAGGGGGGTGCCTACGTAACCGACTCATCATCGGGTAGGATTTATCACCTCTCAGATCACACGGCGGCAATGGTCGAAGTGGCGGATTTAGGCCCAGTGCCCAGAGGCGCTATTGGCCCGGCCGGCATTGCCCTGTCGCCCAGCCAGGCTCCGGCCGCATCCCTGTTGGTGGGCCATTACAGTACCGGCCAATTGCAGAAGGTTGATTTAGCCGAGGCCAACCGAGTTGAGTCCTTGCTATTGTCCAGGCCGTTGGATAATCCGGACGGCATGGTTTGGGCCAAAGCCGATCAGCTGTATTTGGCAGAAGGCGCTGTAGAATCGGGTGAGGGCAAGCTGTCTCGGTTGGATCTAAACACCCATCCGGTGCAGGTTGAAACGCTGGTATCCGATGTAAATATGCCGGTTAATCTCTCTATTTGGCAGGGTCAGCTGGCCTTTTCGGAAGCTGGAATCCGCCACGCCATGCTGCCCAATAGCAACCTAGCCAAGCCCAAAACATTTCAAATATTCCGCCTGGCCATTGAGCCCAATCCATCCCCGGTATCGACGCTGGCGATACTACCGCCGCATTGGTATCCAGAAAGCCTGGCTGAGGACCACCAGGGGCGGGTTTATATCAGCAGCGCCACGGAATCGGCTATCGCCCTGTTTGATCCGGCCACCGGGCAGGTAAGTGAGTTTGTGGCCGACCCTGGCTTGGGGCTGAATTCAGTGCAGGGGTTGTACGTGGATAACCAAGCCGGCCTGCTGTATGCCTGCACCGCAGAGCTGGGGCTGCATAAGCTGCCTGGTTTTAATTCGTCGTTGCTGGCGTTCAATCTAAACGATAGCAGTTTAGCCGGGCGCTGGCCGATACCCGGCGGTGGTTTGTGCAACGACATTGATGCCATTGATGATTCATCGTTGCTAGTCACGGACACCACTGGCCACCGTATTCTGCAGTTCGATTCCGCTACTCAAAACTACACAGTGTGGTCCGCAGACGAATTGTTCCATCAGGGTGACTTGGGATTGAACGGAATCGCCTATTCCGACCAAGATCAAGCCGTGTACGTTACCTTGTTTCAGGCCGGTAAACTGATCAAGGTGGCTGTTGATGAGAAGGGCGAGGCGGGCGCAGTCAGCGAGATACAGCTGCCATCGCCATTGAACGGGCCAGATGCGGTGCGGGTATTGGGCCCTAATCAAGTGTTGGTATTTGAAAATGGTGTACCCCACGGCGATGGGGGAGGGCTAACCGGTATCGCTATTGATGGCGCAGTGGGCCGTCCTGTGAGGATGTTGTCGAGTGACGCTAACCCGCCCAGTGGACTGGTGGCTAATGGTGCAGTGTTATACGTGGAATCCTACTTCGGTGATCTTTTCGGTGCTTCTAAAGCCAATGAAAACCGTGTTTTTAGTCTGAAGCGAATGGCGCTACCCGTGGGTTTTTAGCAGTAAACAAAAAAACCGGGCGAACCCAAGCCGTTTACCTTAAGTGGTGCTGGCTTGGGTGACAAGGCCGACGAAAGCGCTATACTACTGGATATCCAGACAGTATGGCGCTTTTTTTATGGGTTCGATATCTGGCCAGCAGCAACATCCCCGCATCCCTCTTCCAGTGGCTGGCATTCAGGTCAATGGGTGCCGCAATCCGACATGTGAAAGCTTTTTGGCACTGACTCCTGTCAAAAATTCTGATGGAGCAGTTGAAGTTAGCCTCGGCGCTTACGAGAAAGGGAGTGGTCTCTTTCAAGTGTCCGGAACCGGTAAAGGAACCTCATCGATTTTCTGTTTAAAGTGCCGTGAGAAAAAGCGCGATGGACTTGAGGTTGGCGCAATTTCTACCTCACTGAAAAGCAATCAGGCTGTGGTTGAAGAGTTAAACCGAATTTCACGTCATTTAGATCCAAAGATGCCTTCTTGTCCAAATGCCGACTGTGATAGCAATATAGGTAACGTCGCCGGATCAGTCAAAAGAAATGGCCGAACGGCATCCGGCAATCAGCGCCTGAAATGTGGGGTTTGCGGCAAAGGTTTTACATCGCGCCCAAAAACCCGGAAGCATTCCAAGCCTCACATTGACATCCAGATACTTAAGCTTCTCGTTAGCAAGGTTCCTATTCGCAGAATCGCGTTCCTCTGTGACATATCCACGAAAACTGTTTACGACAAGATTCGGTTCCTCTATCGGCAGTGTCAGGAATTTTCAGCCGGTAGAGAAAGGGATCTTGAGAACAGAGCGTTCAGGAGAATGTATTTTTGCACGGATCGTCAAGTTGTGGTGAGCAACTGGACCAAGCGAGAGGACAAACGAAATTGCGATATCTACGGGATTGCTACAGCGTGCAAGGATACCGGTTACGTATTTGCCTTTAACTTTAATTTCGACGGCAGTGTCGATGCAGAAGAAATTGAGAAGGACGCTGAGGCGATTGGCGAATATGAAACCCCTCGACACCACCGAAAGTACGCCCGTGTATGGCTACGGCAAGAGTTCAATGAGTATTTGAAAGGGCTCCCTTCGAAACAGGACCTCCCAGTTGGAGGAAGCTTGAAGGATGAGGTCCAAATAAGGACTCTTGCCGACCAGAAATTGAATCTAAGTGACTCATCGGAACACTTTGACCGCACCAATATTCTTCCGCCCAAAGGTGTGCTGATTCACAATGAGTACACGATGATGGCACATTTCTTTCTGTTAAAGCGGCTTTTCCAGAGTACCGAAAAGACCCGGTTTTTTATGGATCTTGATAGTGGCATGAAGGCAGCCTATCTATCTGCTTTTCGTGAGATGGTTGCCGAAGGTAATTCGGACGGTTTTCTGATCCGAGCCGCGAAGAACAAAACTGTTGATGAAAAAGAAAAGATCGTCGCCAGATTCCGGAAAATGGTTTCGGTTATGTCCGGGGTGCCACTTCGTAGCCTGACCTATCAGGATATCGTTGATGTTTCGAACAACATCATACTGGAGCGTCTTCAAAAACCGATTCGGATTCCAAAGTCTCCTGAGAAATGGATTGAGCATCCAGGTGCCTCGATGGCAGAGCCAGAAAAAATGGTGGCAGCAATCACTGATGTTGAAAGGCTTGATCGTGAGCACCAGGCAAATTTATATAGGATTGCGACGCTGGCACCGGTTGATCGCTTTTTCATGAAGATTCGTCGATTCTCGACATATTTTGAGAGACCTTTCACTTCGGGAACCAGCAAAGGCAGAACCTGGTATGGCTACTCAGCCTACGATCCCACCATGTATACCATGATTGGTGAGATTTTCCGGGTCTACTACAACTACTGTAGCGAAAAGAAGACAGGTCAAACTCCAGCGATGAGGCTTGGGCTCGCGAGAGGTCCAGTCGAAGTGAAAAAAATCGTTTATCTCAATAACCGGCGTTAGACAGGGATTTATTCTCAAGATATGTTCAGAAATTTTGACAAAAAAAGAGCCAGTGATTATCGGTCACTGGCTCTTTTTATTTTGGCCGCCCCGGAAGCGAGCACCACTTAAGGTAAACGGCTTGGCTTGATCTCCCGTTTTTCAGCCCAGGCTGACAGCTTGCCGCTTATGTACTCAGGTCCGTTGTCACAGCGGATAGAACGCGGTTTACCCCGCCACTCAATGATCTGCTCCAGTGATCGGATAACCCGCTCTGCCGGAAGCGAGAAGTCCACTTCGATGCCAAGCCCCTCGCGGTTAAAGTCATCGATCACATTCAGCAGCCGGTAACTGCGTCCGTCGTTGAGCTGGTCGTGCATGAAGTCCATCGACCAACTGTCGTTGATCATTTCCGGCACAGCCAATGGTTCCGGCTTTTCACGAACCAGACGCTTCTTGGGCTTGATGCGCAGATTCAGTGTAAGCAATGGGATGGACTCCTCCTCACCTCACCGGCATCTACGTGGCAAAATGGTGAGTGATTAGCCAACCATCATGAAGATGAGGAGAAGCCCAAGTGAACATTATCCGTGTCGGTGTTGATATTGCCAAATCAGTTTTCCACGTGCACGGCGTAGACCGTCACGGCCAAACTCGATGGCAAGGCAAGTATTCTCGCAGCAAGTGGCTTGATGCCCTCAGCCGAAAAGTACCGGCCGGCGCCGAGATTGGTATGGAAGCCTGCGCGTCATCACACCACTGGGCTCGGGAACTCCAGAAGCGGGGGTATCATGTTCGGTTGATTGCCGCCCAATTTGTCAAACCTTACGTCAAGAGCAACAAGAACGACCGAGTAGACGCGGAGGCAATCTGCGAAGCCATGAGTCGCCCGAACATGCGATTTGTCGCTCCAAAGACGGTCGCTCAGCAGGATATTCAGGCTGCACATCGGATCCGGGAAGAGCTTGTGGGGCAGCGCACGGCCAAGGCCAACCAGATCCGGGGTTTAGTGGGCGAGTACGGTATTGTAGCGCCAGTGGGCATCCAGCAGCTGCGCCGGGCCTTACCAGGCTGGCTTGAAGATGCTGAGAGCGAGCTTACCGATAGTTTCCGCATTCTGCTCAATGGGTTGGCCGAGGACCTCCGGCATCTTGATGATCGCATCACAGCCCTTGATGACCGGATCACTGAGAGTGTCAGGCAGGATCCTGTAGCAAAGCGCTTAATGACATTACGCGGCGTGGGGCCGCTCACAGCCAGTGCCTTGGCAGGTGCCCTGGGCGACGGGAAGGCCTTCCGCAAAGGACGAGACTTTGCCGCTTCTCTTGGATTGACACCTCGACAGCACAGCACCGGGGGACGGGATCGTCTGTTAGGGATCAGCAAGCGCGGCGACAGTTACCTGCGCAAGCTGCTCGTTCACGGAGCACGGGCCGTGTTGCGTCATGTTGAGAGCAAAGACGACGGACTGAGTCATTGGCTCAAAGCCCTTGCCGCCCGGAAGCATGTCAATGTGGCAACGGTGGCATTGGCCAACAAAACAGCCCGTATTGCCTGGGCGCTGGTACACAACGAGGAAGCCTATAACGAAGGGCTCTCAGCGGCAGGAGTTTGAGTGGGTAGCTGCAAGGCTGAGTGTGCCAGGGTAACAACCGGCAACTTTTCAGGAGACGTCCAACACCACGATTGCATGGCATTTTGATTGATGGCGAACAGGTCGAACCGGCGCTGGGAAACCCCTAATGAACGTGGAGCCTTGAGCTCGTGTAAGCGATTGGGAACCAGTGCGCGGATAGCCCATCAGGGTCCGATGCCTACAGGGACGGCATCATTAAAGAGACCGAATACACGTAGGCAGTCGTACCTTAGTCGCGATCAGACAAAGTGCTTGCAATAGAGGAGGAGTCCATACACGTTCATTCCACGACGTAGTTGACCTACTTCACGTCACGCAGTGGCCTCATAACTCCGGCGAGACCTTGTACTGTTTGGTGCCGTCCTCGGCTAACACGATCACACTCTTGCGGTTGATCTTGGTGACGATGCCCAGCACGGGTCCGTCCCGGCCCTCGAAGGTCACTTTCAGGCCCACCCGCAACTGGCTCAGCGCCTGCAGATTTTCCTGATCCCACAGTTCGTCGATGCGCCGGCAGATGTATTGGTTCAGTTCCAGCAACTGGTCGATGCTCATGTCTTCAATGCGCATGAACGGCCTCCGGCTGTTTGCTCTGTCGGCCAGGATGGCGCGGATCGATCAGCGCCCGTAGCGGATTTTCGGCAAACCGAGTTTTCCAGAGTCGCGGTGTCAGATCCACCACTTCACTGGCCGGATGCTGGCTGATGCGTTGCAGCACGTCCACCAGGTAAGTGTAGGGGTTAATATCGTGCAGCTTGCAGGTGCTGATCAGGCTCTGGATGATGCCCAGGTGTTCCGCGCCCAGTTCGGTCCAACTGGCTGTTTGCGGGATCACTGCGCAGTGGTCAACGGGCAGCTGCGGTCATGACACTGATCCAGTCAGCCAAGCTGAACGGCCATGATCCCTATGCTTACCTGAAAGATGTGCTGACCCGCCTTCCGACGCAGAAGAACAACGCCATCGACGAGCTATTGCCCCACAACTGGAAGCCGGCTATACCTGACAAGGTGTGATGGGCGGCCGCTTAGTACGCCAGGAAAAGCTGGCAAAAGATAGTGGGTGAAAGTCCCGCACGGGGTAAGGCCTAGCCAGCTGCCCCGGCCCCGAGTCATGCGCACCCGATCGCGAGGTCGCGTGTGAAGTGTTGACAGGGGAAACCATGGGCTCGGTATTGAGCTGCGAAACCCAATTCTGGAGAGCGGATGTTGTTAAGCGAAACAGAAGGCAACAATCATCTCAGCGCGATGGCAAGCTGTGGTGGCACTCCACGCAGTCGTAGACCCGGTGCACGTGGTGACGTCTTTTGTGCGGAACCTGGGAGGTCTCACCCACCCCGGCATAGCCGAGGCGACTTACCGAAGGGTAACACCGCAGGATGAGTATGAACGTGGGTGAGAAGTCGGATCCGGTCGTAGTACCTGAGAAGATCTCGAACAACGGTGCGAAGGTACCTGCGGAGAGATTGGAGGAAAGGACCGGACCCAAGGGAAACGGTCAGCGAGCCGCCGCAGTCTGGACTCAGAGCCAGGTCGCTGCGTCGCCCGGTTTGCTGACCGTGCGCCAGGCGGCGCAACGGAACAAAGAAACTCGCTTCTCTGCGTTGCTACATCATGTTGATATTCCGCTGTTACACCAAAGCTACTTTGCGCTCAAGCGCAGATCGGCCGCTGGTATAGACGGAGTGACATGGGAAGCGTATGGGAGCGAGCTAGATGCGAGGTTAGAGAATCTCAACCGCCGTATCCACAAGGGGAGCTACCGAGCCAGACCCGCAAGGCGGGTTTACATTCCGAAGGCGGATGGTTCGACAAGGCCCCTTGGCATCCAGTGCCTGGAAGACAAAATTGTTCAACAGGCAGTGGTGTTCGTCCTGAATGCGATCTACGAGCCGGACTTTATGGGGTTCTCCTATGGTTTTCGGCCGGGTCGAGGACAACACGACGCACTGGATGCGGTACAGGCGGGACTTTATAGGAAGAAGATCAACTGGGTCCTGGACGCAGACATCCGTAAATTCTTCGACAGCATGTCGCACGAATGGATGATGCGATTCCTGGAGCACCGTATCGCGGACAAGCGCTTATTGCGCTTGATTCGGAAGTGGCTCACTGCCGGAGTGCAGGAAGATGGGCAGGTAATCAGAAGTGTGAAGGGCACTCCGCAGGGAGCTGTCATATCACCGGTACTCGCCAACATCTACCTGCACTATGTCTTCGACCTATGGGTCGATACCTGGCGAAAGAGGAGAGCGTATGGCGATGTGGTGGTCATACGCTACGCTGACGACACAGTGCTGGGATTCCAGTACGAGCGTGATGCGTACACCTTCAGGCAAGCCCTTGCTGGCAGGCTAGCTAAATTCGGTCTGGACTTACATCCCGATAAAACCCGGCTGATCCAGTTTGGCCGTTTTGCGTCGGCGAAGCGTCGGCAAAGGGGGTTGGGGAAGCCGGAAACTTTCGAGTTTCTGGGCTTTACTCACTATTGCACCCGATCTCGCCAAAATGGCTGGTTCAAGATTGCCCGCGTAACGTCGCGCAAGCGACTGCGGGCGCAGTTGCGGGCGGTAAAAGACGCCCTGCGACGGCGAATAAATCGGCCCATTGGCGAAACCGGGCGCTGGCTCCGCCGCGTAATCCAGGGGCACATGAACTACTTCGCCGTCCCTGGAAACGGGGAGAGGGTGTCGGGGTTCGTGTTCCGGGTATCTCGGCTATGGCTCAAGATGCTCCGGCGTCGAAGCCAACGCCACCGAATGCCCTGGTCACGCTTCGCTGCGATCCGTAACTTCTTCTTTCCGAAAGTCCGTATCTTGCATCCACAACCGTTGCATCGTTTTGACGCCAGAACCCGAGGGAGGAGCCCAGTGCGTTAGCAGCGCACGCTGGGATCTGTGCGGGGGGTGCTGAGTGATCAGCATTCCTACCGCGACCGTTTGTCAGCCATGCAGTTCTGCAAGCAAGACCATATCGGCTACGCCAGTTTCTGCAACTGGCGCAAGCGCCTGTCCGATCCGTCGACTGATGAGTCGTCAGGTTCCGCTGAAGCCGGTTTTCTGGATGTCTCATAGTTGGTGGGCAGGTCTCCATCATCCGGTCCGGGCTGGAACATTGTGCTTAGCCTCGGCAACGGCGCCAAACTGCGGCTGAGCCAGCACGGATGATCGGGCTCGATAGCCAGGCGCGCATCTGGCTGTGTGCCGAGCCCACCAACATGCGCAAATCGTTTCGGGGCCTGAGTGCCCTGGTCCGGGCGGCGACAACTTCGCCAGCACTGCTGCTTTACGCTCATCGGAATAACGAGGCACTATCAACACCTGAACCGCCAAACTGGTTAAAAATTAAGTAGTGCCAACTATCCTGCCAGAGGGGGCATGGCTGAATGAGGTGGGGGGCTGGTTTGGTCAGCTGGAACGTCGTGCTTTATACCGTGCATTTTCACAAGTGTGGGCGAACTCAAAACGGCGATTCGTCGCTTTATCAAGACTCATAGTGAGAAGTTGGCAAAGCCGTTTCGCTGGCACAAGAGTGCAGAATCGATTATGACTTCCGTGGCGCGAGCAAAACTGAGTGTTATTGATAATAAATAAACGGATTACCCAGACAGATCACTAGTACGTTAATGACGCTGCCGTACGATTTAATTGAACAGAAGATGCAATACAAAATCCAGCCTTTGCAATCCTAGGATAAAGAGTGCACTCACTGGATAGTGATTCCCGGGACGGCCCTTCAATATGAAATCATAAAAAGGAGGGTGGTCCATGCACAATAATCTGATAGCAAAAGTAGGCGGTCTAATCGAAACCGATGAAGAAAAAGGCCTGTATCGTGGTCGTCGCGACATGTTCACTGATCCCGAGTTGTTCGAGCTGGAGATGAAGTACATCTTCGAAGGCAACTGGGTATATTTGGCGCATGAAAGCCAGGTTGCAAACCCAAACGACTATTTTACTGGTTATATCGGACGTCAGCCCATCGTCATTACCCGCAATAAAGATGGTGAGCTGAACTGCTTTATCAATGCCTGCACCCACCGTGGCGCTGTTCTTTGTCGCAAAAAAAAGGATAACAAGGCGGTTTTAACCTGCCCTTTCCACGGCTGGAGCTTCAATAACTCCGGAAAGTTGGTCAAGGTCAAGGATCCCGACAATGCCGGCTATCCGGATTCCTTTAACTGCGAAGGCTCTCATGACCTAAAAAAGGTGCGTCTGGAAAGCTACAAAGGCTTCCTTTTTGGCTCGCTGAATGATTATGTCAAACCGCTGACTGAACATTTGGGCGAAGCCGCCAAAATTATCGACATGATTGTAGATCAGTCGCCGGAAGGTCTGGAGGTGTTGCGTGGCTCATCGACTTACGTCTATGACGGCAACTGGAAAATGCAGGCCGAGAATGGTGCTGATGGGTACCACGCATCTGCTACTCATTGGAACTACGTTGCCACGGTGGCTCGTCGTAAGGCCGGCATGTCCACTGATGATGTTAAGGCGATGGACCTATCCACCTTTAATAAGCAAACCGGTGGATTCTATGCCTTCGAACATGGCCACATTCTGCTGTGGATGGACTGGCCTAATCCGGAGGATCGCCCATTGTACTATCGCCGAAACGAACTTATCGAAAAGTTTGGCGCTGATCGTGCCGACTGGATGATAGGCAAGTTGCGTAACCTTTGCCTGTACCCGAACGTATTCCTCATGGATCAGATGAGCTCCCAGATTCGTCACTTCCGTCCAATCTCCGTGGACAAGACCGAGGTCACCATATACTGCATCGCGCCCAAGGGGGAAAGTGCTGAAGCGCGTACCCACCGCATCCGTCAGTATGAAGACTTTTTTAACGCTTCCGGCATGGCGACTCCGGACGACCTAGAAGAGTTTCGTGCATGCCAGGAAGGTTTTAAGGCCATGAAGCAACCTTGGAATGACCTAAGTCGTGGTGCTGAACACTGGATCGATGGGCCGGACGAAGGGGCGAAGAGTATCGATTTGCACCCTATGATGAGTGGTAAGAAGTCTGAAGATGAGGGTCTGTTCATTGCTCAGCACCATTACTGGCAACAAATGATTGCCGAAGCGGCGCGCAAGGAAAAGGGAGAGCAACCATGACAATCAGTTACGACGAGATCCGTGATTTTCTGCATTCTGAGCAGCGTGCGCTGGATGACAAGGATTATAATCATTGGCTTGAGCACTACGATAAGAACTCTGAATTCTGGGTACCATGTTGGGATGTGGACGGCGGGCTGACGGAAGATCCGCAGTCAGAGATGTCGTTGCTCTATTATGATAAGCGGGATGGAATTGAGGATCGTGTTTTCCGCATCCAGACAGAGCGTTCCAGCGCCAGTTCGCTGCCGGAGCCACGTACTCAGCACATGTTGAGCAACCTGGAGGTGCTCGCTGCATCGTCCAATGATGCAGAAGTGCGCTACAGCTGGATGACCCACAGCGTACGTTATAACAACGTAGATACCTATTTCGGTACCGCGTTTGTTACGCTGATTCGTGGTGAAGACGGCAAGCTGAAGATTAAGCGCAAGAAGGCTGTGCTGAAGAACGACTACATCCACCACGTTGTGGATATCTATCACCTTTGAATTCGTTCCGATATATTAGCCTCGTGGTTATTTCTGTCAGTCAGCATACAGCAACCACGGGGCTTTCAGCCGATATTTCCAGATCTGAATTACCCGGTTTAATAACAAGCGCCTCTCGGTGTGTCGTCGGCACCCTTGAAGGGGCCTGAGGTAGCAAACAGTGTATAAAGTAGCGCTCAATTTTGAAGATGATGTAACTCGATTTATTACCACGCTACCGATGGAAACGGTGGCCGATGCCGCTTATCGTTCCGGAATCAATGTTCCGCTCGACTGCCGTGACGGTGCCTGTGGAACCTGTAAGTGTCACTGCGAATCGGGCAGCTATGAGATGGATGGCTATATCGAGGATGCGCTGTCCGATCGGGAAGCCGAACAGGGGTATGTTCTGACCTGCCGCATGATTCCGGAGTCGGATTGTGTCGTTACCGTGCCGGCCTCGTCAGAAGTCTGTGTGCGCAGCCAGAAGGCCGACGTGCATGCCAGGCTGACTGAGATTAACCGTCTGTCTGACTCCACCCTGTCCTTTACCGTTTCCGGTGATCAGGTGCGGGCCATGCATTTTCTGCCGGGGCAGTATGTCAATGTACAGGTGCCGGGGACTGACCACTGGCGTGCCTACTCCTTCAGCTCCATGGTCAATCAGGCCGATGAGTCGGTGTCTTTTCTGATCCGGGTGGTGCCCGAAGGCTTGATGAGCACCTACATGACGGAAAAGGCCAGCGTGGGTGACAGCATAACTCTGCGCGGTCCCTTTGGCAGCTTTTACCTGCGTGAAGTGAAGCGCCCGGTACTGATGCTGGCTGGGGGAACGGGGCTGGCACCCTTCCTGGCGATGTTGGAAAGCATTCAGCAGGACGGAAGCGCCTATCCGATCCACCTAATCTTCGGCGTTACGCACGACGTTGATCTAGTCGAGCTGGACAAGCTTAAAGCTTTCGCCGGGGCCATCGACAACTTCACATTTGGTGTCTGCGTGGCCTCAGACGAGAGCAGTTGGCCGCAGAAGGGTTACGTCACAGATCATATTGAACCTGGCCATTTGAATGATGGCGATGTCGATATCTATCTGTGTGGTCCGCCGCCGATGGTCGAAGCTGTTAGCAGCTTTGTGCAGGAAAGGGGTAGTCAACCGGCCAGCCTCTACTATGAGAAGTTTACGACCAGCAAGTAAGGAAAGCTAAATGAGAGGTGAACGTTTTGAAAACCGCGTCGCTATTGTGACTGGAGCTGCCCAGGGTATCGGTCGTGCCGTTGCCCTGCAGATGGCCGCCGAAAAAGCTAGCCTGCTGCTGGTGGATCGCTCCGAGATCGTCAAAGAGGTGGCAGAGGAGGCTCTGGCCGCCGGTGCGGCAAACGTCCAGACCAGCATCGTCGATCTGGAGCAGTACGCAGGTGCCTGCAAGGCAGTAGATTCGGCGATAAGTCATTTTGGCCGTATCGACATTCTAGTCAATAACGTCGGCGGTACGATCTGGGTTCAGCCCTATGAAGTCTACGAGGAAGTGCAGATCGAAGCCGAGATTCGTCGCTCCTTGTTTCCGACCCTTTGGTGCTCCCATGCAGTTCTGGCGCAGATGCAAAAACAGCAAAGTGGAGTGATCGTAAATGTGTCATCCCTCGCAACTCGAGGCACTAACCGTGTGCCCTATGCTGCGGCCAAGGGGGGCGTAAATGCTTTGACCGTGTGCATGGCGTTTGAAAATGCCAAATACGGCATCCGTGTCAATGCAGTAGCACCGGGTGGCACTGATGTTGGCGAGCGGCGGATTCCGCGTAATAGTGAAACCATGAGCCAATTGGAGAAGGAGTGGTATCAGGCCATCGTTGATGAGGCTACCGAATTGAGCTTCATGAAGCGCTACAGCGTTCCGGAAGAGCAGGCCAATGCCATACTTTTTCTGGCTTCAGACGAGGCCTCGTATGTTACAGGTATGGTACTACCGGTGGGCGGCGGTTATCAGGGGTGACCCTTTTTTTCCAATCAGGAGTCACGCACGGATTTCGTCTGTGGTTGGGTAGTGCGCGTTCGCCTTAAGAAGGTAGTTTCGGGCAGTAGCCTGTTGGACTTAATATGGAAAAACTCTCGGCAGCGGCTGACGGCGCGGTAGACAGGCGGCGCTCGGCTCTGTTCAAGAAGATTTGACCAGGAGGTAGCATGGCCGTGTTTCAGGTAGTTAACCGCACGACGGGAGACCACTTTACCTGCCAGGAGGGCCAGAGTGTGCTCAAGGCCATGGAGCAGAGGGACCTGAAGTGTGTTCCCGTGGGCTGCCGGGGTGGTGGTTGCGGATTTTGTAAGATTCAGGTTCTGGAAGGGCATTTCGAGTGCGGCAAGATGAGCAAGCGGCACGCCCCGCCTGAAGCCGTTGAAAAAGGGGAAGTTCTGGCCTGCCGGATCTACCCACTGACTGATCTGATCATTGAGTGCGTGCCTCTGCCTGAGGCGGCACCTGCGAAGCAAACAACAAAAAACCGTTGAGGTAACTGTCATGAAAAAAGGTGTAATGCGTCCCGGCCACGTTCAGATCCGTGTTCTCGATATGGATGAAGCTGTCAAACACTACACGGACCTGCTGGGCATGATCGAAACCGACCGCGACGACCAGGGCCGTGTCTATCTGAAAGCCTGGACCGAAGTGGACAAATTTTCTGTGGTTCTGGTGGAAGTCGACGAGCCGGGCTGCGACTTCATGGGCTTCAAGGTGGTGGACGAAGCCGCCCTGAACCAGTTGGAAAAAGACCTTGTGGATTACGGTGTTGGGGTTGAGCAGATACCGGCGGAAGAGCTGAAAGACTGCGGTCGCCGCGTTCGCTTTACTGTGCCCTCCGGGCATGCCTTTGAGCTTTATGCTGACAAAAAGTACACCGGTAAGTGGGGCGTATCCAGCGTCAACCCGGAAGCCTGGCCCCGTGGCCTGCAAGGCATGAAAGCCGTGCGTTTTGACCACTGCCTGTTCTACGGTCCCGAGCTGGCCGCCGTTTACGACATCTTCGTCAACGTACTGGGCTTCCATCTGGCCGAACAGGTGCTGGACCCTGAAGGCACCCGCGTAGCGCAGTTTCTGACCGTCTCCATGAAGGAGCACGACGTGGCCTTCATCCACCACGAGGAGAAAGGCAAGTTCCACCACGCCTCTTTCTACCTGGATACCTGGGAAGCCGTGCTGCGGGCGGCGGATCTGATCTCCATGACCGATACCTCCATCGATATCGGCCCGACCCGCCACGGTCTGACCCACGGCCAGACCATCTACTTTTTCGACCCGTCCGGCAACCGCAACGAAGTGTTCTGTGGCGGCGATTATTTCTACCCGGATCACAAACCGGTCACCTGGAAGACGGAAGAGCTCGGCAAAGCGATCTTTTATCACGACCGGGCACTGAACGAACGTTTCATGACGGTTCTGACGTGATCTCGAACGGATGAAACAGGACTTAGCAGCAATGAAAGACATCAAGCACTACATCAACGGGCAGTACGTTGGCTCAGCCAGTGGCAAGCTGTTCGAGAACGTCAATCCCGCCAACGGTAAAGTGATCAGCAAGGTCCACGAAGCCGGAAGGGAAGAGGTTGACGCCGCAGTGCAGGCCGCAAAGGCCGCATTGCGGGGGCCTTGGGGCAAGATGACTCTGGAACAGCGTACCGCCATTCTCCATAAGGTGGCGGACGGTATTAATGCCCGTTTTGATGAGTTCCTGGAGGCGGAATGCCTCGATACCGGCAAGCCCAAATCTCTGGCAAGCCACATCGACATTCCCCGGGGCGCCGCCAACTTCAAAGTGTTCGCGGACATGATCAAGAATGTTCCGACCGAATCTTTTGAAATGCCCACGCCGGATGGCACCGGTGCACTGAATTATGCCGTTCGCCGCCCCAAAGGCGTGATTGGCGTGATCAGCCCCTGGAACCTGCCTCTGCTGCTGATGACCTGGAAGGTCGGACCAGCCCTGGCCTGCGGGAACACGGTGGTGGTCAAACCCTCTGAGGAAACTCCGACCACGACCGCCCTTCTTGGCGAAGTGATGAAAGAGGCCGGTGTTCCGGACGGTGTCTATAACGTGGTCCATGGTTTCGGCGGAGATTCTGCCGGTGCCTACCTCACCGAGCATCCACTGGTCGATGGCTTCACCTTTACCGGCGAGACCGGCACCGGGGAGGTCATTATGAAAGCCGCCGCCAAAGGTATCCGGGATATTTCCCTGGAGCTCGGTGGCAAGAATGCCGGCCTGGTGTTTGCGGACTGCGATATGGACAAGGCTATCGAAGGCACCATGCGTTCCGCGTTCGCCAACTGTGGCCAGGTTTGCCTGGGTACTGAGCGGGTTTATGTTGAGCGGTCGATTTTTGACGAGTTTGTCCGCCGCCTGAAAGAAGCGGCGGAGGGCCTGAAGATCGGCCCTCCAGACGATGCGGACGCCAATATGGGACCGCTGGTCAGCCTCAAGCATCGTGAAAAAGTCCTTTCCTACTACCAGAAAGCCGTGGATGACGGGGCAACTGTCGTGACCGGTGGCGGCGTTCCCGATATGCCGGCAGAACTGGCCGGTGGTGCCTGGGTGCAGCCGACTATCTGGACCGGACTGGCTGATGACTCGGCGGTGGTTACCGATGAGATCTTCGGTCCCTGCTGCCATATCCGTCCTTTCGATACCGAAGAGGAAGCGATCGAGTTGGCTAACAGCCTGCCCTATGGGCTGGCCTCTGCGATCTGGAGCGAAAACATCACCCGTGCGCATCGGGTTGCGGGTCAGATTGAAGCCGGGATTATCTGGGTGAACAGCTGGTTCCTGCGGGACCTTCGCACGCCCTTTGGTGGTAGCAAACAGTCGGGCATCGGACGTGAGGGTGGCGTTCACTCTCTTGAGTTCTACACCGAAATGAAAAATATCTGCGTGAAACTGTGAGCCGATTTATGACTACACCTGAAAATAGCCCGGAAATCGGGCGTGAGATAACCGCCGCCGGCTACCGCACCAACGTGCATGACCACGGTGCCGACAATGCTAAGAGTGATGTCCCGGTCATGATGATCCACGGGTCCGGGCCAGGTGTTACTGCCTGGGCCAACTGGCGCCTGGTGATTCCGGAGCTGGCGAAGAATCGCCGTGTGGTGGCCCCGGACATGCTCGGCTTCGGTTACACCGAACGCCCGGAGGACAACACCTACAACCGTGAACGCTGGGTGGCCCACGCCATCGGTGTTATGGACGCGCTGGACCTGGAGAAAGTGAATCTGGTGGGCAACTCCTTCGGTGGCGGCTTGGCTCTTGCCCTGGCCATCGAGCACCCGGAACGGGTGCGTCGTCTGGTGCTGATGGGCTCGGTTGGCGTCAGCTTTCCGATTACCGAAGGGCTGGATGAAGTCTGGGGCTACGAGCCGTCCCTTGAAAACATGCGCCGCCTGATGGACGTGTTTGCCTTCAACAAAGGCCTGCTCACCGATGAACTGGCCGAGATGCGCTACCAGGCCAGCATCCGGCCTGGTTTCCAGGAGTCTTTTGCGGCCATGTTCCCGGCTCCGCGCCAGCGCTGGGTCGACAACCTGGCCAGCAGGGAAGAAGACATTCGGGCACTGCCTCACGAGACCCTGATACTGCATGGTCGTGAAGATGAAGTTATCCCTCTGGAGGCATCACTCAAGCTGGCAGAACTGATCGACCGCGCCCAGCTTCACGTGTTCGGTCGTTGTGGCCACTGGACCCAGATTGAACATGCCGACCGTTTCGCCCGGCTGGTCAACGACTTTCTGAACGAAGCCGATCAAGCGGCGGAAGGAGCTGAATAATGGAACAGTCACGAATCCAGGCGCTTGGCGATGAGCTTTACCAGGCCATGCTGAGTCGGGAGGCGGTAGAGCCGCTGACCAGCCGCGGTGAGGACATCAGCATCGACGATGCCTACCACATTTCCTTGCGCATGCTCGAACGACGTCTGGCGGACGGGGCATCCATCATTGGCAAGAAGATCGGTGTTACCAGTAAGGCCGTGCAAAACATGCTCAACGTTCACCAGCCAGACTTCGGTTATTTGACCGACGACATGGTGTTCAACAGCGGCGAAGTCATGCCCATCAGCGATCGCCTGATTGCACCCAGAGCGGAGGGTGAAATCGCCTTCATTCTGAAGAAGGATCTGATCGGCCCGGGCATCACCAACGCCGATGTGCTGGCCGCCACGGAGTGCGTTATGCCCTGCTTCGAGATTGTCGATTCCCGCATCCGCGACTGGAAGATTGCCATTCAGGACACGGTGGCCGACAACGCCTCCTGCGGCCTGTTTGTACTGGGTGATCAGGCGGTGTCTCCCCGCAAGGTGGATCTGGTGACCTGCGGCATGGTGGTTGAGAAAAACGGCAGTGTACTCAGTGCTGGTGCCGGTGCAGCCGCGCTGGGGTCCCCGGTGAACTGCGTGACCTGGCTGGCCAATACCCTGGGCGAGTTTGGCATTTCCCTGAAGGCTGGCGAAGTGATTCTGTCCGGTTCTCTGGTACCGCTGGAACCGGTCAAGGCAGGCGATTACATGCGGGTGGACATCGGTGGTATCGGGAGCGCCTCGGTGCGCTTTGCCTGATCGAAAAGAGCAATGAGGAATAGGCAATGAGCAAAAAACTGAAAGCAGCCATCATTGGCTCGGGCAACATCGGTACCGACCTGATGATCAAGATCTTGCGCAATGGCAAGAACATTGAAATGGGGGCCATGGTCGGCATCGACCCGGAATCCGACGGTCTGGCCCGCGCCAACCGCATGGGCGTGGCCACGACCCACGAAGGTGTGGACGGACTGGTGAAAATGCCGGAATTCGCCGACATCGACATCGTGTTTGATGCCACCTCCGCCAAGGCCCATATGCACAACGAAGTGTTCCTGCGTGGCCACAAAGAGAATATCAAGATCATTGATATGACGCCGGCGGCCATCGGTCCCTACTGCGTGCCGGTCGTGAACCTGGAGCAACAGCTTCAGGAAGGCAACGTCAACATGGTCACCTGCGGCGGCCAGGCCACCATTCCCATGGTTGCGGCGGTTTCACGAGTGGCCAAGGTGCACTACGCCGAAATCGTGGCGTCCATCTCATCGAAGTCCGCCGGCCCCGGCACCCGAGCCAACATTGACGAATTCACCGAAACCACCTCCAAGGCCATCGAAGTGGTCGGCGGCGCCCAGAAGGGCAAGGCCATCATCATCCTGAACCCGGCCGAGCCTCCGCTGCTGATGCGGGATACCGTGTACGTACTTTCGGATGCGGCAGACAAGGCGGAAGTTGAGGCTTCCGTGGAAGAAATGGTGAAGGCCGTGAACAGCTATGTGCCGGGATATCGCTTGAAACAGAAAGTGCAATTTGACGACATTCCGGCCGATCAGCCCATGAACGTCCCGGGCCTTGGTCGCTTCAGCGGCCTGAAGACCTCCATTTTCCTGGAAGTGGAAGGTGCCGCCCATTACCTCCCGGCCTACGCCGGCAACCTGGACATCATGACCTCTGCAGCACTTGGCACCGCTGAGCGCATTGCCGAATCGCTGGTCAACTGAGGAGGAAAAAACGATGACTTTTAATCCTGGCAAGAAACTCTACATCTCCGACGTGACCCTGCGCGACGGCAGCCACGCCATCCGCCACCAGTACTCCATCAAGAACGTGCAGGACATTGCCCGTGCCCTGGACCAGGCCAAGGTGGATTCCATCGAAGTGGCCCACGGCGACGGCCTTCAGGGCTCCAGCTTCAATTACGGCTTCGGCGCCCACACCGATCTGGAATGGATCGAAGCGGTGGCCGAAGTGGTGACCCACGCCCAGATCGCCACTCTGCTGCTGCCCGGCATCGGTACCGTCCATGACCTGGACAACGCCTACAACGCCGGTGCACGAATAGTGCGAGTAGCGACCCACTGCACCGAAGCCGATGTGTCCAGACAGCACATCGAACATGCCCGGAAGCTGGGCATGGACACCGTCGGTTTCCTGATGATGAGCCACATGCAGACCCCGAAAGGTCTCGCGGAACAGGCCAAGCTGATGGAAGACTACGGGGCTACCTGCCTGTACGTGGTCGACTCCGGCGGCGCCATGAACATGAACGACATCCGCGACCGCTTCCGGGCCCTGAAAGACGTGCTGAAGCCGGAAACCCAGACCGGCATGCACGCTCACCACAACCTCGCCCTTGGTGTGGCCAATTCCATTGTTGCCGTCGAAGAAGGTTGCGACCGGATTGATGCTTCCCTTGCCGGCATGGGTGCCGGTGCCGGCAACGCCCCGCTGGAAGTCTGTGTGGCCGCCTTTGACAAGATGGGTTGGGAGCACGGCACGGATGTCTACGCCCTGATGGACGCGGCCGACGATATTGTTCGCCCGTTGCAGGACCGCCCGGTACGGGTGGACCGTGAAACCCTGGCGCTGGGTTACGCCGGTGTCTATTCCAGCTTCCTGCGCCACTCCGAAGTGGCGGCGCAGAAGTATGGGCTGAAGGCCGTGGATATTCTGGTTGAGCTTGGCCGCCGCCGTATGGTGGGTGGCCAGGAAGACATGATCGTGGATGTGGCGCTGGATCTGCTGGCCGCCCAAAAGGAGCAAAACGCATGAGCAAAACATTGAGCCGCGAGCAGATGCTGGCCCTGGCCGAACATGTGGAAAACGCCGAACTGCAGGCCCATGACATTACCAAGGTCACCAATGATTACCCGGATATGACCTTCGAGGATGCCTACGACGTTCAATGGGAAATTCGCCGCCGCAAGGAGGAGCGGGGCAACAAGATCGTTGGTATGAAAATGGGGCTAACGTCCTGGGCCAAAATGGCACAGATGGGTGTCGAGACCCCGATCTATGGTTTCCTCGCCGATTATTTCAGCGTGCCAGATGGCGGCGTGGTCGACACCAAAGAACTGATTCACCCGAAAATCGAGGCCGAGATTGCCTTCGTCACCAAGGCACCCCTGAAAGGGCCAGGGTGTCACATTGGCCAGGTTCTGGCAGCGACCGACTTCATGATTCCTGCTGTGGAAGTGATCGATTCCCGTTATGAGAATTTCAAGTTCGATCTGGTGAGCGTGGTTGCCGATAACGCTTCGTCGACCCGCTTTATAACCGGTGGCCAGATGGCCGACGTTGCGGACGTGGACCTGAAAACCCTGGGTGTGGTGGTCGAGAAGAACGGCGAAGTGGTCGATGTGGGCGCAGGCGCTGCCGTGCTGGGCCATCCGGCCTCCAGCGTGGCCATGCTAGCGAACCTGCTGGCCGAGCGGGGCGAACACATCCCTGCAGGCACCTTCATCATGACCGGTGGTATCACCGCCGCCATCGCCGTGGAACCCGGTGACAACATCACTGTGCGTTATCAGGGACTGGGAACCGTTTCCGGACGATTCATCTGACTCTGACAAGGAGGCGTTATGCCCATTGCTCAGCTTTACATTATTGACGGTAGAACGGACGAGCAGAAAGAAACCCTGATCCAGGAAGTGAGCGAGGCCATGGCCCGCTCCCTGGATGCCCCCATGGACCGTATCCGGGTAATGATCACCGAGATGCCGAAGCAACACTTCGGTATTGGTGGTCAGTCGGCCAAAAAACTGGGGCGGTAGACAGGTGAGCAAACTGCCAGTGCTGTACCTGTCCTGCGAAACGGAAGCCCTGACCGGTCCCAAGGGACAGGAGAGTCTGCGCCGACTGGTACCGCGGGATCAAGTCGTGGACAGCGTGGCTTTTATCACCTCAGAGGAAGGCGGCGCACAGCCGAACATACTTCACCAGTGTGGTGAGGGCGTTCTGGCCAGGCGCCTGCAATCCGACATGAAGGCGCGGGGGTTTGAGGTTGCCGTCAATGGTTCGCGGGAGCCCGGCCTCAAGCTGCTTGCCGAGAGCATGATACAGCTGGTGCCCGCGGAGGTGATTGAATTGCGCCTCAATACCGGGATGGCCAGTGAGCATTATCGGGAGATCGGCCACTGCATTGAAGCATTACGGGATCAGGGTGTATTACTGATTTGCCTTGACCGACTGGACGCCAATGGCAATAACGCCAGCTATCATCAGCCCCACGACAGCTATATCCGGAACCTGATCCGGCAGTGGGAGGATGAGCAAAGGTGGGTGAATGCGATGTCGAACTCAAGCCTCAGGGGAGGTGGTTCGTACGCCACCAATGGCAGCCCCGTGGCAGAACCGACATTATGTATCCTCAATACCGCCTTCAGCCTGGGCGGAATGAAAGCGCCCCAGCGCCTGTTCGGGTTTTCCCTGAATCAGAACAGGCAGTCCCTCGCAGGTTATGGTTGGATGCAATAAACTACGGAAAAAACAAAGGATTCCGTAAATGCTCAAACTGTTGATGGTGGGTGCCGGCGGCATTGGTGGTTACTACGCAGCAAGGTTTCTGGAAGCAGGGCATCAGGTTGTACTTACAGCCCGCGGGGCTCATTTGCATGCGCTTAAGCGGAGCGGCTTGACAGTCCACTATGAAGGTCGCGAGCCGGTCCATATGGCGGCTGCTCATGACCATCAGGAACTTGTCACCCGATATAAGTCTGACGAGTTTGACCTTATCATCATCACACTCAAAGCCACGGCAACAGTTTCGGTGGTGAGTGAGCTCGGCGACTGGCTGAAGCAGGGACGGGCACCCGTGCTTTCCTTGCAGAACGGAGTCGATAATGAACCACTGCTAGCGAAAGCAGTTGGTGCTGAAAGAGTCATCGGTGGACTTGCGGTCCTTATAGGAGGACACATTGCGAGGCCGGGCGTTATAGAAGCCGAGGGCCTCGCGCAAATCGTGATGGGGGAATGGCCCAAAGTCAGCGGTAGGCAGGATTCCCGAACTCCGCTACTCAAGATCCTGGTTGCCGCTTTTAATGATGCCGGTATTCCAACTAGGTATTCCGATAACATTAACTATTAGCTCTGGCGTAAACTCCTGATTAATAACGGGGTTAACCCACTCTCTGCCCTTACTGGCTTGGATACTCGAAGCCTTACCCATCACCCCGGATTCAGAAAAATCGTGTATGGAATGATGGCTGAAACCGTCGAAGCCTCAAAGGCAGACGACGTGAATCTCGGAAAGAAGGACCTGGGCGAGATGTTTGAGCTGATCAGTAGCTTCAATGCGATCAAGACGTCAATGCTTGTCGATAGGGAAAGAGGTCGCCCGCTGGAACTGGATACCATTGCCGGGGCGGTACTGCGACGCTGCGAGCGTCTGGGGATTAAGGCTCCCTATACTGAGGCAGTCCACACATTATTGATGCACTCAGGTGATTGAAACCTTGGGATGAATTCATTGACGGGCGGGCATTGAAGCAACCGGAGGCTTGCCTGCGCTCGCTATTTGAACCTGTCCCAGTACGGAGGTTCGCCGAAAAAACTGTCGATAAAGTCGACAAAGCTAGGAACCTTGCTTGCCAACAACTGCCGGTGTGCATATACCGCATAAAGTACCATGGGCTCTGGTTCATGCTCTGGCAGGACGACCTTCAGTTTTCCTTCCCTGATCGCCGCCCCAGCAATGAAGGTGGGCTGCAGGGCGGTGCCGGCTACGGCAATCGCCGTTTCTATCAATACGTCACTGTTATTGCTGATCATCTCCCTAGTTTCGTCGCGACCACTGCCTTGTAGCCACTTCTGTACCGTGTGATCTGCATCCAGGGTAAGTAGTCGCCCCTGAAAAATAAAAACCTGAGTAAATGCAATTATTTACCGTGAATCTGGGGTATACAATCCACCATAAATTTACCCGTTTCGCTCAAAAACCGGGAAAATGCCCATGATCCGTAAGCGGCCGATAATCCCATCTTGAGCCAGGCGCTGCCGCCGTCAGGATAGTGTCCACTTATTTTCTAGTGGACACTTAACATGAACGAAGTAAGCGTAACCAAGCCCTACCAACGCCGTCGCCGGTTTTCCGGGGAATTCAAAGCCCAGATTGTTGCTCAATGCCTGGCACCTGGTGCCTCCGTTTCCCGGATCTCCCTGGATAACGTCCTCAACGCCAACATGGTCCGGCGCTGGATGAGTGAAGCGCAGCGAGCGGATAAAACACCGGAATTTGTACCGGTCAAACTGCCAGCGGCAACCTCAGCACCGAGCAACCCGTCGGTCTCGGACAAGCGTAGCACCATCCGCATTGAGATTCCCCGCGCCGGCGGTGCGGTCGTGGTGGAGTGGCCTGCGGAGCAGGCTCACCAGTGTGCTGCCCTTTTGCGGGACCTGTTGGGATGATACGCATCGACGAGATCTGGCTGGCCACTGAGCCGCTGGATATGCGGGCGGGGCCCGACAAGGCCCTGGCCCGGGTTATTCAGGTGTTTGGTTCAGCCAGACCCCATTGCGCCTACCTGTTCGCCAACAAAAGGGGCAACCGGATGAAGGTACTGATCCACGATGGCCTCGGCATCTGGCTCTGCGCCCGCCGGCTGAACCGAGGCAAATTCCACTGGGGCGAAACCTGGCGCGGTGAGCAACTGCGCCTGACCGAAGAGCAGTTGTCCGCCCTGGTTCAGGGCCAGCCCTGGCAACGCCTTGGGGCCGACGGCGTTATCTCCATCCTGTAACCACAAGTGCCGTGATGCCGCTATAGCCAGAACCGCGAATCGCTTGCCGCACAGGGACTTGGCATATTAGGTGGCATGACTCAGCGCCCCGACATCAACCAACTCTCTGCCGATCAGCTCCGTGCCCTGGCGACGGAACTGATGGACTCTCTGGACGCCAAGGATCAAGTCTTGGGCCTGAAGGAGCGAGAGTTGGTGCGCAGCAACGCCATCATCGAGAAGCTGACCCACGAAGTAGCCATCCTCAAGCGTCACAAGTACGCCAGGCGCAGTGAACAACTCGATGCGGATGGTGCTACGCTTGTCCGAGACCGATTGGTTGCCCGATAAAGCAGTTGCCACAGGCAGATTAACCGGAACAAATCCCGGCGTTCCTGGTGTTTTATTCGCTCGCTGCGCGCCCTTCATCCAGCGCCGGACCATGTTGGCGTTGAGACCGTTATCCAGTGAGATCCGGGAAACCGAAGCACCGGGTTCCTGGCACTGGGCAACAATCTGAGCTTTGAATTCCCGAGAAAACCGGCGACGGCGTTGGTAGGGTTTGTTTACGCTTAATTCTGCACTTCCCCCAATACGCATGACACACACGACCCATCTGAGTCTTGCGATCCTTCCGATCGCTCACCGGATCGGGCCCTTGAAAAAACCACAAAACGGAAGTTCGGTGAGGCTTTGGCCCTTGTCTTGGCGAAGCTGGCGAATTCTGAGATTTGATCGGCCGTCACCTTCTCGTCGGGGCCTACCTCTACAGTGCCCGCTGACAGAGATACCAGTGGAAAACGGCAGGGCTGGCCGTTTCGGTCTTCGGATTCAATAAACCCGCTTTTCAGTATGCAATCGCTGTAAAAGCGCCGGCTTCGTTCGGCGAATAGTGACTGTACGGTACCAGCATTATAATTAGCTGAGGACGAAGAGCTGATGACGACAAAATCGTCCCCACCTATGTGCCCGACAAAGTCATCACTGGCATGGAATACCTCTTTCAAAAGCTCAGCCAGCAAAACTATTACCTGGTCACCAACCCGGTAGCCGAGGACATCGTTCAAAGGTTTGAACATGTTGGGGTACTAGGGATTTTCCGTCCAAAAACGACAAAAATCGCTGAAAGCCCCGCCATCCGTGGCCTCTCAGGGAGTATTACTATTACCGAACCGGTAAATATCCCTCGATTGTGCGCATCAGTTCCTCCAGATCCGGTAACTTTTCACTCAATTCGAAGGTATAGATACCCTTTAAGTTGATGTTATACCAAGCCACTGGAGAAGCCTGTTTGACTATCTGTATTCGTTTATCGTCATTCTGATATTCGAAGCTGGTAAGCAGCTGGCTGAGTATGCTGGAGTTAAAATAGATGATGGCGTTGGTGACCAGACGTGCACATTCGTTCCAAAGTTGGATTTCTTCATCAGAGCTACCCCGGAACTGATCCCCATTGACGTTACTAATCGCTCGACGCAATTGGTGATAGGCCTCCCCCCGGTTAAGGGCGCGCTGAACATAGTTGCGCAGACTGGCATCATCGATGTAGTTAAGCAGGTAATTCGCTTTTACCAGGCGATTGTACTCGGTCAGGGCCTCCAACAAGGGATAGTTTTTCTTGTATCCGGAGAGTTTCCGAACCAACGTGGCCTGTGTTGTCTTTCGTTCTTTGAGTGACACTGCGATTCGTTGGATAGTGTCCCAGTGCTGCATGATACGTTTGGTGTTGATGGGCTTTTTCAGGTGTAGCTGGATTCTCTGATCCTTCCCTTCCTTTACATCAAACATCTCATTGATGACGCGGCCAACCTGCGCGTAGCGCGGCGCAAAGCTGTAACCGAACAGATCCAACAGAGCGAAGTTGACGTGATTGACCCCATGGGTATCGGTAGAGAGGACATCCGGAATGATCTCGGAGCTGTTGTTCATCAGCAAGTCAAAGATGTGGTGGGATTCGTGTTCATTCGCACCGATCACCCTGGCGTTAACGGCAGCGTGATTGGCGATTAAGCTCATGGCCGAGACGCCTTTCTGAGTGCCAAAGTACTTCGATGAGTAGCGCGTTTTGAAGGTTTCGCGCCGAGCCTCGAACTTTTGGCCATCGGCACTGGCGTGGATAATATCCTCTTGGATGTTGTAATGCTTGAAGATGGGCAGCTTGGCCGTCGCGTTGTTGATGTTATCGCTGGCTACATTCAAAGTTTCCAGTCGTAGATAGTTTGCCTGGATGGTGCTGAGTTGATCATAGGTGCGATCGGAGATTTGAGCCATGCCGTAGATGCCTTGGTTTGTCGCATTTCCCACCAGAATCGCTAGCAGGTCATATTCGTGGACTCGGCTCTTGGACTGGGAACCCATTACATGTTCAAAGCAATCAATGAACCCTGTGTCGCGGTCAACCATGCGCAACACATCGGCGACGCCCGTCGTCGGTATCTGCTGGAAGAAGGGGTTGTTGACCAGGTACTTTTTACTCGCTGTCGGTAACCGCCATAAGCGCTTACCCTTGGGATTGCGCAGGATGATATTACGGTTATCATCTTGTTCCAGGTAATCACTGACCTCATGAAAACGGATCTCCAGATCCCTGGCCATTTGCTCGATCAGTTTATGCGGTTCAGCGGTCAATTTTGGTAGCTGGGTTTGATCCAGCAACTCAGCCTTTTCTCTTTGCCAGCGTCCTCGACTCACCAGATCAGCCTCCAAAGCCCGGTATTTAACGACATTCGGCAAGGTCAGTTGCCCATTCAATCGGTCAGGGATTTGTAGATACAGGTACCATTCGTAGCGACCTGGGTTAAAATTTCCGCCCTCGTCCTGCAAGAAAGGCAACTGTTTTTTGGGTGGCAGCCGGCCGTCTATATTTGCCGTTGAGATGACTCCTGGGGCTGAGAAGTCAAGTCGGGCGTGATCCAGTACTGCTGCTAGGCGTTGAGTGCCCTCACTGCCTTCGAAGCGCAGGCAAAGAAACAGCTGCCGGAGCAAACCTTCCCTTAAGCTATCTCTCTGGTCATAATACTGCCACGTAGCTTCTTCAACGGAACGCTTTTGTTCATTCAGAAACAGACAGACGGACTCCAGGTCTTTCTCCGCAAGAAGCTTCAGGGCTTTCTGCTTTACCGACCCAAACGGTTGCTGTTGATCAATGCTGCCATCAATGAATAGGTGCAGAACTTCTGCCGCCTTGCTGACATTTTTAGCAGCTTTTTGCCAGTCCTTATAAACTGCTTCCTGCGCATAGGTCTTGGCTTTTTGCTTGATCTGTCGGACATGATGAACAAAACCATCAGCTATGCGCTCCAATGCCTGCTGCCAGCGGGACTGCAGATAGCACAGGAGATAAAGCCGCTGATTGCCCACAGACTGCCGTTTCATCTTGGCACCATAGTAGTCGACCCGCTCAGCAAGATGTTGTTGATTTTTCTGGGACAACGATAGTCCGCTCAAGAGGGAATTCACTTCCGGCATCCAGTGCTGGATATGGAAATGTACGGCCAGCTCCTTCTCCAGCTCGGTACCAGTAAAGTTACGGGCATATTGACGCAACTGTCGTAATGTAAGCGTTCCGTCACCATTTACAAGGGTGGCCAATGCTTGTTTTAAATCCGGAGACAGCTCAAATTCTACGTGGGTAATCAGCCGTTCTTGTTCCTGACCAACAACCTGGCTGATGATTTTTTGCAGTGTGCTGTAGGCTGGGATCGCAATTTTCTGCCCTGACAAATACTCAATGGCTGCATCGAAGAGGTATCTCGGAGCAGACCAAGCTTTGGCCTGCTTGATTAGGTGGGCTACCAAGGCAGATTCATGGCCTTTAGAGCTCCAGCGCTGGTATTCACAGAGTTCGAATATCCGCTGGTAAATCCGCTCGTTTTCTTTCTGAGATAGATTGAACGGCCTAAAGCCCGGTCCTGGTAGTACTGTTTGGTGGACGTGCTTGAGATCATGTTTTATCTGATGAAAACCAAGGTTTAGCGCGACAGGCTTAGCCTTAAAATAACCCAACAACAAGAAAAACATGTAGCGCTGGCCACGATTTCGGAATTTATTGCCAACTGCCAGTTCCTTGTCGTTAAGAGAGAAAAAGAATCGTTGATCGTTAGATGTGAAAATTGGGGGGCCGTAAAAATCATCTTGTTCTGCATCAGACAGGATCTGAACACGTTCTTCATATGCCATATTTTTAGCCTAAAAAAGCTAAATTTTAACCAAAATCGGTGTAAATATGGACTTCAGAGAAAGTAATACCATTTGGGAGACTACGGATGGCGGGGGCTACAGCGTTTTTTGTCGTTTTTGGACGGAAAATCCCTAGTACCCCTTATGCGTTAAGTAAGCAAACACTTCTAAAGTTACTTCCGATATTGCCGAAACGAACATAAGACAGGACAGACTATAACAATTTATTGTACCTATTGGCACCGCAGGCCTTTTGACGCAGCATTTTACAGCGCGCTCGCCAGTTTATAGAGAAATTCAGCTCTAGTGGGCCTCACTTGTTAACGAGAAGGACAACGGTTTCTATGTATCTGGAGCACTTCGGACTAAAACGCTTACCTTTTTGCATTACCCCGGATGCCAGAGCCTTCTATCGTGGCAGCGATCGCGGTGTTGCACTTCAGGCCCTGTGCTTTGCCATAAGCCGGGGGGAGGGGATTACCAAGGTTGTAGGCGAAGTGGGTACCGGTAAGACTATGCTCTGCCGTATGCTGCCTCTGGCTTTGAAAACCAAGTTTGATTGGGTTTATCTACCTCATCCCAGTCTGTCACCAGAGCACATCTTGCACACCATTGCCTATGAATTGGGTGTCAATATAGGCGACCGAGACGACAAGTTAGCGGTGATGCGTAAACTGCAAAAGACCTTGCTAGTTCGCCATGCTAAGGGCCGGCACGTGGTTGTGCTGATCGAAGAAGCCCAGGGTATGCCCATCGAAACCCTGGAAGAAATTCGCTTGTTAAGCAACCTCGAAACAGATCGCCACAAGCTGATACAAATAGTCTTGTTTGGCCAGCCCGAACTCGATGAGAAGCTTTCGGCGAGCCATATCCGTCAGTTGAAGGAGCGAATTTCGTACAGCATACAGTTGCAACCGCTGTCACAAGCCGAGGTATTGCAGTACGCAAATTTTCGCCTGCGGGCTGCCGGTTACCGTGGCCGAAACCTATTCGACCGACGTAACGCCAAGCTCCTGTACAAGTACTCTGGTGGCTTAATTCGCCGGATAAACATCCTGTGCGACAAAACGCTGCTGAGTGCCTATGCCCATAACCGGTTAGAAATAGCCGGTCAAGACATCCGTTCGGCAGCCCAGGATTGCCGTTACAAGCCTCGCTGGTATTGGATGCCGATGCTCCGGGTAGCAGTACTCGCTGCTTGCTGCATTTTAGGAGGTGAATATACGGGTACAGGGATAGATCGGTTAGGAGAAATGTATGATCAAGCCGGTTAACGCCGTTGGACTTGGTGCGCTTTGTTGGTTGCTAACGGCCTGCCAATCTATACCGCCAACACAAGCCAACAGTACGACAACTGAGCCAGCTAAAACACCAAATGCTGCCATTCCGCAACCTGTTCGAGGAACCCCCTCACTGCCAATTCCGGCATCCAAGCCGGATATCTCTGAATCGATACACACCGTGGTTGTCAGCGATGTGCCCTTGCGTGAGTTGCTGTTTTCATTGGCCAGAGACGCCAAGCTTGATCTGGACTTGGACGTTGCCGCCAAAGGTCTAGTGACCATTAACGCCATAAGGCAACCGCTATCACTTATTTTGGAGCGTATTGTTGCCAGCAACGATCTACGCTATAGCATCAAAAATAGCGTGCTAAAAATTGAAAAAGACACTCCGTTTATTCGAAACTACGCAGTAGACTACCTCAATATCACGCGTAGCGCGGTGGGCAAGGTCAGCGTTTCCACCCAGATCAGCGCCACCGGCCAAGGTGCCGGAGATACCGGCGGCGAGTCGGGCAGTGGTGATAACAATTCGTCCACCAAGGTAGAGAATATATCTGAGCACAATTTCTGGCTTGCTCTGGAAAACAACATCGCTACGGTACTGGGCGCTACATACGAAGGTGAAACCCACCCGGATATTTTTCTCAATCGCGGGGCGGGCCTTGTCGGCGTACGTGCTAACAGTCGCAAACACCGCGAAATTCAACAGCTTATCGATGAGATTCAGAACAGCAGCCAAAGGCAGGTTTTAATTGAGGCAACTATCGCTGAAGTTACCTTGAATGATAGCTTTCAAGCGGGCATTGATTGGTCTCAAGTCTCTCAAGATGTCGGCGACGCTTGGTCGCTAAGCCAAAATATGACCGATATTTCACTATTCGATCGACCGAGCTTTAATTTCACGGTAAATCGAGATAAAAGTAACGGCGATTCTTTGCAAGGTACGCTGAGTGCGCTGGAAACCTTTGGTGATGTTCGAGTTATGTCCAGCCCCAAAATCATGGCCATGAACAACCAAACTGCACTACTAAAGGTTGTAGATAATCTTGTGTACTTCACGGTAGATGTGAACATCGACGAGGGCGATGACAACTCCGGTAGGTTATACACCTACGAATCCGAAATTCATACTGTACCTGTAGGTTTTGTTATGGGTGTAACGCCGTTTGTCAGTGAGGCTGGCGAGGTTACGCTCAATGTACGCCCCACCATTTCTCGAGTTATCGGCCAGCAAAGAGATCCAAACCCGGCCTTGGCGGAAGCCAATGTTGTGAGTGAAATTCCGATTATTCAAGTTCGCGAAGTGGAGTCTATATTAAAAGTTAACAGTGGTGATGTTGCTGTTATCGGCGGGCTAATGCAGGACGAGAAAAAGAAGACCTCTCGAGGAGTTCCGGGCATCTCTCGCATTCCCTATGTAGGTTCATTGTTTAAATACCAAGATGACAACAAAAACAAGACAGAGCTCGTTATATTTATAAAGCCAGTGGTTGTGAGGCAAGCCAGCATAGATAAAGATCTGCGTGGCTTCCGAAAATTCTATAACGAGATCAGTGCGCACTAGGTTGGATTAACAATAAATCGTTTCCTACGATGGGAGTTGGGCCGAGCATGCTGTATCAGGAAGACAACTAATCTACGCGTTAATGCCTTATGAGTTTATTATTGGAAGCCCTAAAGAAAGCCGCATTGGAGAAGCAGGAGAAAAACCAGCTAACCTCCGGCAATACAGCGCTACAGACTGAGGAATTTAAGCCAGAAGATCTTCAACTGGCTGACTCCTTGGGTGAGTTGTCGCCAGAGTTTGAGGCCGCCAAGCAGTCGGTAGAGGAAAGCCTAAATAAAGCGGAAGGCTTTACCCAGCGATTAACGCTGGCCGCACAAGCGACACAAGGCACAACCCGAGCGCTGAGTGATACACCGCAATTAGATATTGATATAAACCATAGCGAGTCCTCTTTATCGCTGGACCCTACTGAGTTCGAGATTTTAGAGGATCTGCCGCAAAACACACAGACGGATGTCTGTGAACAATCCATAGGCTCTGAGCTAACTTCGATCGCGATCGAGCAGCATAAATTCACCGTTAGTGAAGGAGAACTCGAAGGCAACGTTGAAACAGAGCAAGAGTCCAAACAGGAAAATACACAATTCCAAGTAACCCAAACAGATCGAAAGTTTGAGCCGAATCAAGACGATGCTGCGCAAACCGTTGGTGGCGATTCAACCGATCAAGATGCTTTGGCTGCCGTCGACGATCTTGAGCGGGCAGGTGATGCAGTCGAAAAACCGTTGCCGGATCACCAAGATGAGTTCGGTAACCTAGATGGTGTAAATCCCGACCCTCGACAGGAAAAACTGGCCCGCATACTCCAGCTTACTGAACACGCCGAGACCAAAAGACGTCAAAAAAAATGGCTATTATCGGCCGCCGTGGTGTGCGCCTTATCAGGCTCCGTTGCCTACTATAGCTTGGAGCGTTATAAAGAAATTTCTACCAGCGTGTTAACACCTCAGCTTGCGATAGATTCAGCCGCTCAAAATCAAAATAATGAAAGCTTGGTTAAGCCAGAGATTACAGAACCGACTCAGCTTAAGCAACAGGATGTCACCTTTCAAGAATCTACCGTTCTGGAATCTACCCGGCGAGAATCTACTCAGCAAGAATCCGCCCACCAACAAACCAATGTACAGACTGCCGTGGTTGCTGAAGGAGATCGGCCAGCGATTAAGCAGAACACCGGCAAGATTTCGCACTCTTTATTTGACGATAGAGCGCCCAAAAGACCTGCTACCAAAGCCCCCGCGGGTGCTTACCAAGCGCATTTGGCAAGGCACCACGGGATACAGCTCTCGGCTACGGCTGTCGCCACCTCAACACAATTCAACAGTAAAAAATCGTTCACAGCAGCGAAGGACAGTACAGCTATTTCGACAGTTAATCTACCAGCCTCTAACGCTCCACAACAGACTTTGGCTGATACTATCAGCGCCGGTTATTTGGCTTGGCAACAAGGTAATTGGACCAAAGCTGAACAAGCTTACGATTACGTTCTGGAACGGGCGCCAACTTCCAGAGACGCCCTATTAGGCGCCGCGGCGGTAGCGCAGGAATTAGGTAAAGAAGCGAAGAGTTTAGCCTATTACCAACGAAGACTGGAAATAGCGCCAAAAGATGAATACGCATTAGCTGGTCTATTAAACCTGGCCAATGTCGGCGTGGTTAATCATCGATTCGAAAGTGAATTAAACAATCTAATTGCGGAATATCCATCCGCTGCGCATTTGCATTTTCTCAAAGGCTCTCTCTACGCGTCCAAGCAACAATGGTATCCGTCCCAACAAGCCTTTTTTAATGCCTGGAAATTAGACGGCAAAAATCCCGACTACGCATTTAACCTTGCGGTGTCAATGGATCATTTGGATTTACCCTCGGAGGCGTTGGTTTATTATCGAACCGCTTATGAGCTCGCCCAACATAATCGCCACAACTTCGATACCAACCATGTACAGCAGCGAATTGAGCAGCTAATCGAGTTACGCTAATGACCGGAAAGGTAAAAAAAAGGCTAGGGGATCAGCTCATTGACAAAGGCTTGGTAACGAAGGACCAAGTCGAGATCGCCATCACTGAGCAGAAAAAGCAAAACAAGCAACTGGGTAATGTACTTGTAGAGCTGGGCTTTGTTACCGAGGCCGTCATTCGGGATTGCCTAGGTGAAGCGCTGGGAAAGGAAAGTATCGATCTTTCTCAAGTGGTGCCAGACGAAACCGCGTTAAAGTTAATTACCAAGCAGATAGCCACTCGTTACACGGTGTTACCTGTACATTTTTCGGAAGAAACTAAACAACTCCAGCTCGCCACTACCGATATCTACGATGTTATTGTTCTAGACAGAATACGAGCCAACCTGCCACGAGAGATTCAACTGGTTCCGCTGCTGGCAGCTGAAACCGAAATACGCCACGCTTTAGATCAATTCTACGGCTATGAGCTGTCCGTAGACGGCATTCTGCGAGAGATTGAAACCGGAGTTGTCGATTACCAAAGCCTGGATGCAGGTGGTGAAGAATACAGCCAGCCTCTAGTGCGCCTGGTGAACTCTATTTTATCGGATGCTGTAAAGCGTGGCGCATCAGACATACATTTTGAGCCAGAAGCCGCATTTTTAAGGCTACGCTATCGAATTGACGGTGTATTAAGGCAAGTTCGTTCACTGCACAAAGACTACTGGTCCGCGATTGTTGTCCGCATCAAAGTTTTGGCAGGGCTAAATATCGCCGAAACACGATCGCCACAAGATGGCCGAATCTCTTTAAAAGTGGGCGGTAGAGCCATTGATTTCCGGGTGTCATCTCAACCCACTACCCATGGCGAAAACCTTGTGTTACGTGTGTTGGACAGAGACAAGGGCATAGTGCCACTGGAAAAACTCCAAATACATGAGCAAAACCTAGACCTATTAAAATTACTGATGGGCCGACCCGAGGGCATCATTTTGGTTACCGGCCCAACCGGTAGCGGAAAGACTACGACGCTGTATTCCATGCTGAATTACCGCAAATCAGTAGAGGTCAATATCATGACATTGGAAGACCCGGTGGAATACCCAATGGATATGATCAGGCAAACCTCTATCAATGAGGTGTCGAAAATGGACTTTGCCAGTGGTATTCGTTCCTTAATGCGGCAGGACCCAGACATTATTTTGGTCGGTGAGGTACGAGATGAATCCACCGCAGAGATGGCACTGCGAGCTGCTATGACCGGCCACCAAGTGTTTACCACGTTACACACAAACTCGGCTTTGGGGGCAATACCTCGGCTAGTTGATATTGGAGTAAAGCCAGAAATAATGGCGGGTAATATCATTGGTATTCTTGGTCAGCGACTCATTCGCACACTGTGTAAACACTGCAAACAAGAAAAGGTCTCCGAGGATTACGAAAATATTATTCTAGGCCAAAGCCAATCGGTAACCCTGCACGAAGCCGTAGGCTGCGACCATTGCAACAACACCGGATACAAGGGGCGAGTATCTGTACTGGAAGTGCTTAAGTTTGACGAAGATCTGGATGAATTGGTTGCACAACATGCCTCAATGCGGGACTTAAAACGCCACGCGGCAGAAAATGGATTCCGAACCATGGCTGATGATGGCGTTGAAAAAGTATTAGCCGGCATAACAACCATTGAAGAACTCAGCCGGGTAGTGGACCTTACCGCTAGGTTAGCGCTCTGATGCCAAAATTTAAATATACAGCTATAGACGCCACCGGTAAAAAAGTCGTCGGCACTATGCAGGCCAACAATCTATTGGATGTCGAATATCGATTGGACAACCTAAAGCTGGATTTGGTCACGTTAAAAGAGCTGTCTGCCGGCGGGCAGACACTGCGTGGTGGCAAACTGTCACGTAAAGATATCATTAATATGGTGTTTCAGCTGGAGCAACTGACAAAGTCCGGGGTGCCTTTACTCGATGGCTTAGCCGACCTACGAGACAGTACGCCGGCGGGATATTACCACGACATACTAACCAGCATTATGGAGAGTATTGAGGGCGGTAAAACCTTTTCTGACGCCCTAGAAGGGTTCCCCAATGACTTTGACCATGTGTTTGTTTCATTGATTAAGGTCGGTGAAGAATCTGGGGAACTAACCAAGATACTGGGCGATATGTGTCAAACCCTTCGGTGGACAGACGAGTTGGTAGCCAAGACCGTTAAAATATTAATGTATCCTGCCATCGTTGGCGTTGTTGTAATGGCGGTTACTACCTTTCTAATGATCTATTTGGTGCCGCAAATTGTGCCATTTGTGAAAGACATGGGCTCCACAGTTCCCAAGCATACGGAAATTTTGATCGCGGTGAGTAATTGTTTTGTCGCCTATTGGTGGGTGATCATACCAACACCTGTGGCAATATTTTACGGATTGAAACTGTTATCGGCTAACAACAGAAACATAAAATACAAATTGGATGCGCTCAAACTTAAGCTGCCTATTTTTGGCTCTATTACCTACAACCTAAAGATTGCCCGCTTTGCCAATTACATGGCATTGCTCTATTCCTCCGGTATAACCGTAATCAACTCTTTAGATATCGGAAAAGAGCTGGTGAACAATCTAAAAATGGCCGATGCCATTGAGGAAGCCAAAGCCAAAATATCCGACGGCACCAGTATCAGCGAGAGTTTTGCAACAGTGAATATCTTTCCCCCCTTAGTCATACGGATGCTCAGAGTGGGCGAAAACACGGGCAATCTAGACGAAGCTTTAATCAACGTACGTTACTTCTACGACAGAGAAGTACAAGAAACCATCGATAAGATTGAACCAACAATCAATCCCTTGTTAACAGCCGTTATGGGCCTGTTACTGGGCTGGATTATGCTGGCTGTGCTTGGGCCAGTTTGGGATGCGGTAGCATCGGTGTCTTAATATGGAAAAGATTTTTTATATCTCCACAGACGGTATGAAGGTCTACGAATGGCGCAACAATAAGCTAGTCGATACCGTAATGTTCTACAAAAATTGCGAAGATGTGGAATTATTAAAGCAATATCTATCCTTTGGCGTAAAAAGGCCTGTAAGGCTTATTGTTGATTTAATAGAAGAGGAATTTAAAACCGAACGAATACCCCAGCTAAGAGGTAGCGAACGTAGAAATGTAGTCAATCGGCTATTAGATCGACACTACAGAGATATCGACTACATCACCGTACGTTCCAACGGGCTATTAAAAGCGGAAAGAAAAGAAGAAGAGCTACTTATCTGTTCGTTGGTGAACTCAGACAATGTCCACTATTGGCTAAATATACTGGAGGAATATGAAGTTCCGATCTCCGGCATATTCTCCGCGCCACTGTTGCAAATAGATGCCGTTCGGCAACATACAAAAGCAAACAGCAACATGTTATTGGTTTCCAGTGACACGGCTTGGTGCCAAAGAGAAACCTTTTTTAAAGCCGGTCAGGTTAAGTTTTCACGTTTAGAAAAACTCGAGCACAACTTACATCAATCTGATAACGCTGAATTAATCGTGCAAAACCTGGTCCGCGGCACCGAGCAAATTCGCCATTATCTCACCAACCAGAGAGTCTTAGGTTTTACCGACCAATTAACCGTGATTTGCGTTGTCGCTAAGGCGGCAAAAGAAGAGTGCAAACGGCTGCTTGCGCAGCATCAGAGCGATTTAATCAACTATAGCACTATAGACGATAGTAGTTTGATCAACAGCGCAAAGGCGCCCCTTCGCATCGGACAAGGTAACGATACATTACTCGCTTGGTGTGCCTCTAAAAAACCGGTACTGGCTAATGATTACGCAACCTACACTAACAAAAAGCGGTATTTTAGTTATGTGGTTGATTCTGGCATTCGGCACGGCGCAGCGCTGGTTTGCGTAGGCCTGTTGGCATTTGCGGCTATTCTAGCAATAGATGCCTACACTATTACTCAGAAGACCGAACAAGTCTGGCAAGAACAGACTCGATTAATTAATGAATACGATGATGTCTACGCGCCTAAAGAAGAGAGTATTGCCATCGCGCCTCGGATTAAAGACAGTATTGAATTAATAGAACATTATAATATCGCCGCCGAAGTGCGGCCACAAGCGTATTTTCCAGTCATCGCCGATGTCTATAGTGAACCTCTCTTTAAACACATACGTTTAGATAAGGTCGCCTGGTCAAAACACGCCGCATCGTCCATACCAGAATTGGTTTCTATGGCATACGGGGTTACAAACTCATCCGATAGCGTAGCGGACGATGACGAATATACAGAAGGAACGTTTCATGACAACGCAAACGATACCGAGCTTCCTGTATTGCGGTTATCCGGTGTGTTCAAAAATCAAGAACAGGCCTATGGTACAACCGTCTCTTTAATGGAACAGTTCATCGAGGCTATATCCAGTATTAGTGAAGTAAAAGAGCTTCATTTGATCTCTACTCCTGTGGAAATACGGCCCGAGTACACCTTTAGTGACAAAGTAGGTACACAGGTCGTTAAAACTACTGCCATTAACAACTATGAATTCCTCCTAGTGCTTAAGCCGGAGGTTAAATGGAACATCTAACCAAAGCGGCTGGCGATCTATTTAAAACCATTGATTGTCGTAAGCACAGAAACAGTTTAATTGCCTGTGTTGTCTGCAGTGTTATTAGCATTGTATTTCTTCTGCTAAAATCTAACGCAGCTGATAATTACACTGCGGCCATGTCGGAAATGCAGGTTCAAGCCGATATTAACGAAGAAGCTAAGCTCAACTTAGAGATGTACGAGGTATACAATAAACTACACCTAAGTTATATCAACCAAGGGGTAGTGGGTAAGCCAGATCGATTACAGTGGCTTTCGCTGATTCAGCAATTAAGTGATCAGTTGGGAATGGGGTATGTCGACTATACGTTAAATCCATCGGTTAAACATACAGACCCACTGAGTGATACGTTCTATGAGCCAATCGCGGGGCACCTAACCGAATTGAATATTATATTTTCGGTGACCAATGAAGTCGTGTTTATGCAGTTTTTAGAAGCCATTCGCCTAAACGCCAAAGGCGTATTCAGCTTAGAGAGCTGCACACTGGAAAGGAACAGTATCGATCAGCTCACAGATGAAAACGAGGTTGGTTTCAGTAGTAACTGTCTCCTAGTCTGGCACAATCTGGACAATGTAACTGTTTCACAACAATCAGAGACTGAAGATGTTTAACGCTCGCTCCGCTCTATTTATTTGTTTACTGCTTGCCACGTTTCGCTGCTCAGCAGAGCTAGCCATTCCAAACATCGAGATCGGGCGGTTAATGACAACACCGGAATCTAGGGCGGCAATAGTGGCCGCGAAAAAAGTCTCAACCGAGAGAAAAACGGCCGTGAATGAAAAAGCCGGCGGAGAATCCGCCCGTAAGAAACCATTGAAGGTTTTTGGTGTTGTAACCTCCGACAACGGAGATCGCCACGTTTGGATTAACCAGCCCGGTACCTGGCAAAAAAGTAATAAAGACACAGCGACTGCATTAGCCCATACCGAAGACTCGGTATTAATATCAACTTCCCAGGGAAAGGTTCAGGTAAAAGTAGGGCATACTTTGAAATCAAACCTAACAACCGTAGAAAGCTATTTAAATACAAACCAATAAGACCAGACCTATAAGCCAGAGGCTATAAACCAGAGTTAATAAACCTAAAACTTAAAACTTAAAACTTAAAACCTAAAATCTAAAATCTAAAATCTAAAATCTAAAATCTAAAACCTAAAACCTCGAAGCTAGAAATCTATAGGCGATGGAAAATTCAACTCAAACCAAATTAGCGACTAACGTAAAGCGCCAGTCAGGAGCGGTATTGCTTTTAATGCTGTCCGTGGTGTTAGTCATCGCCACAACGGCGGCTGTTGGTAGAGTTTCTCTGTCGGAGATCAAGCTACACAGGATAGCCAATAACAGCTTGAGCATGTTGAATGCAAAACAAGCTCTACTCGGCTATGCATTAAAAGAAACTACCATTGGTGCCTTACCTTGCCCAGATACAGACTTTCCCCCTGACGGCCTAGAGAATTTAAGTTTGGGGCAATGCTTCGCCTTGGTAGGCTGGTTACCCTACAAAACGTTAAATGTACCACCACTTTATGATGCCAGTGGAACACTGTTTTGGTATTCCGTGGGCGTTGATTTTACCACCAGCACATCCATCAGCGTGGCACAGCCGTTAACCATTAACGGAAGTAGAGCGGTTGCAGCAGTTATATCCGCAAATCAGCCTTTACCGGGGCAGCCTAGAACAACATCTGGGATTAGGCAGTATCTTGAGGGTACCAACAGCAATGGCGATATTACTGTATTTGAGCAAGCGCTATCTGACACAAACAACGACCTTGTGTTAGCAGTTGTAGAATCCGATTACTGGCCGGTTGTTGAACAGTTTAACCTTGCTTCCCTTGCGTCACTTTTATCGGCATACAAAGATGCCTGCGGGACCTATCCGTGGGCAGCGAATTTTTTTGCCAGCACTGGCGACAGTGTGGATGGGCTATTTTCAGGCAGTTTCCCAATGGATAGCGCGTCACCCAATGATTGGGGCGAGGGCTGCGCTACTGGAATTGAGCCAACACAGTCTCAAAAGGACAAATGGCGCAGCCAAATATTGTATTCCTTTTGCGCACCAACCAACGGAGACTGCCTTGAGGTGTCTGGCAATGGCGGTCAATTTGCCGATGCCATGCTGGTGTCGCCGGGCACGCCTTTAGTGGGGCAAGTACGCACAGTTACAACGTTAAGTGCCTATTTTGAAGGCAATAACGCAAACGCATCTACTCCGTTTTCATATCTACCTGCAAGCCAGCATTCATCTTTATACAACGACGTGACCTATTTCATCGATGACTAAACACCCACTGCAATCCGGTTTTTCCTTAATCGAAATCGCCATCGTATTGGTTATTGTTGGTGTTTTACTGGGCGGCATTATTACACCGATGGCCAGTCAGCATCAGCAAAAAAAGATAAAGGAAGCTGAAACGCAATTGGAAGACATTTATAGAGCCTTACTGGGTTTCGCCATTTTGAATGACCGCTTACCATGCCCAGCAACAACCGCCTCAAACGGCCTAGCGGCACCTAACGGGGCCACGACCAATTGCACCCAAGAGCACGGATTTATTCCTGGCAATACCTTGGGGTTTGACGCTTTACAAAATGCCAATTCGATCACCACGGATCCTTGGGGTAATCCAATCCGGTACAGCCTAACCAATTTCGACTCTGGCGCCTTCTCAGATCAAATTACAGTCAATCAATCTTCTGGCGATTATACGGTTTGCCAAGCCTCTTCTTGTGCCGCCGATGAAGTAATTACGGACAATGCCACCGCAATTATTTGCTCCTTGGGCAAGAACGGAGCTCAACCCATTAATTCTCAAAATCAACGCGAAAACACGGATGCAGATATTCGTTTTGTACGTGCCGAATTTTCAGAAGCCGCTGGTAGCGAATTTGATGACATTTGTCGCTGGATATCGCCAAATGTACTCGCTTTAGAATTATCCCGTGTAGGTAAACTATAATTTTAATACTCAAATTCCTCGGTTCGTTTAACCATAAAAGTGCCGTTTTATTAACAACACCAACTAGAATTGCAGGTAACGTAAATGCGACATAAAAACCCCACTAAGCAATCCGGTTTTACCCTTGTGGAGATTGCCATTGTTCTCGTCATCATCGGACTGTTGTTGGGTGGTGTATTAAAGGGTACCGAATTAATTGAAAACTCCAAGGTGAAACGCGGAGTTAACGAAATCAACGGTATCAGTGCGGCTTATTACACTTATATTGATCGGTTCAATCGGGTTCCTGGTGATGATGGAGGCACGGCGCGATTGCGAACGCGAGGAGATAATTGGGCAAATGTTGATCGTTCCGGAGATAGCAACGGGATGTTGACGGCTAATCGCAATACAACTTGGGCGCCCACAGGTGAAGCTGAAGCTTTCTGGCAACATTTACGTGCTGCAGGGTTTATCACCGGTGAAGTAGGGCTACGTGGAGCGCAGGCACTACCAAGAAATGCCTTTGGTGGTTTAATTGCGGTTGTATCCCAGCCAGTTAATGGCGGCTTACAGGGCTTAAAGGTGTGTTTAAGCCAGGTGCCCGGGAAATCTGCACGTGCTATAGATACCCAAATGGACGATGGTTTAGGTGCATCCGGAAAAACCCGCGCAACCCAAGGCAACGGTAATCGTAACCCTAATAATTCAGCTTTAGCCACCGAATACAGCGACGATTTAAGTTACACCGTTTGTACTCAAGTGTAATCCCTCAATATCCTAAAACGGCAGGATGCCGTTTTAGGATTCTCCCAGTCACTTCTTAAAAATTTACGTTCAAACGCAAGCCATAGGTTAACGGCGCACCGTAGGTGGTCATTGCCATGCCCATAGGGGAAGCCTGTGTTGCTTCAATTCTGCGTTCGTCTTCTAAATTAAGGCCGTACCCAGTTACACTCCATTTGCCTGAAGTCGCCTCCAGCGTTAAAGAAAGGTCGGTGGTTGTGTAGGCCTCTATACGCTCATGCTCAAGGTTCCAGAACCCTGTAACTTGGTCATCTACCCAACGTGTGTTTAGGCTGGCGATCAAGTCAACGCTGCCCAGATTTACAACCTGCTCAATACCCAACCCTAAAGTCAGCTCCGGTGAAAACACAGCATCGTTGCCTGAGCAGTTAAAATCCAACGTTGGTGTTCCGTCGCTGGTCGCACCAGTGATTGTGCTAGGGCAGTTAATGTTGTCTCGCGGCGGCGCCGATTCAAAGTGTAGATCGTCGTAGGTTGCGTTTAAGTACTGAGCTTTAAAATTCAACGTTGTTGCTTCGGCCACGGCCCAAATTGCATCAATGTCCACACCTTTGCTGGTGGCGCTGCCCACATTATCCGTTAGGTTTTCCAATACGCCGTCAGCCAACGTGAAATAGCTGATTTGCTGATCTTCATACTGCCAGTAGAATAGTTCGGCGTTGAGTTGCAGGGTATTGTTAAAGAAGCGGTTCTTAGAGCCAATGGTAAATGCATCTAAATACTCAGGGTCGTAGGTGGGGGCAGCAGCCAATTGGAAGCCACCACTGCGGTAGCCAGTCTCATAGCTGGCGTACAGCATGGAATCTTCTCCTACATCCCATTCCATGGCTAAACGATAGGTAAACTCGGATTCGCTGTAGGAGTCATCGGTTTCCGTATTCACATGCAAAATGGTACCAACACCGGTGGTCAGCGGAATAACCGTAACGTGATCGTTTACCGGTATAAACGCAGCAGCCCAACCCTCATCGGCCAACCAGTTATCGGCTTGTGCCACTGTGTCTAAGGTTGGATAAACTGGCAAATTACCCGATGTGGCACAGCCCAAAGCGAAAGAGTCCGGCGGGGTTACCAGCCCGGGCGGCGGTGCACCACAGAAAGTAATGTAGTTATCAATAGCGCCTTGCATGGTTTTTTCGTCTTTGGTGTAGCGGGCACCGGTTACCAAACGAAGATCATCCGCCAGGTGCCAAGTAAACTGACCAAAGGCTGCTAAAGATTCTGAATCTTGAGAGAATTCTTGGAGTGGTAACACATATTCCTGGTTAAAGGTGTTATCGCCCTTAATACTTTCTTCTATGTAATAGGCTCCAACGATATAATCAGCGGTTTCCCCAATACTGCTGCTATATCGCACTTCCACCGACGCTTGGTCGTCCTCTTCGGTAAACCAACCACTGTTAAAGCCGGGCACCCCAAATTTTGAATCCTGCTCGCTTTTTCTCCACGCGGAGATTAGCGTCAGTGTGCCACTGTCCAATTCATAGGTTATTTCAGCGTTAACACCAAAAAATTGGTTATCAACATACCAGTTATCTTGGATGGGATTTAAAAAGCCAAAGCCTGGAGCGCCCAATAAGGTTGTACGATAGGCGTTAGCTTGTGCGGTATTCATGCCGGCATCAATATCCAAACCCGATTCCACCAAAGCGTAATCGCCAAGTCCCTGGGACATGTAATTGCCCGTATAGGTAGCGCCGCTACCAACACCGCCGATATCTGTGTAATCAAAACCAATGCGTATTGACAACGCATCACTGGGCTCGGTTAACAGCTGCGCACGAAAAGACTGGGTATCGTCGTCAGAGGTACCATCATCATTGTAGCCATCGCGTTCTTTATTGTTGCCCGCAAAGCGCAGAGCGGTGTTATCGCCAAGGGCGATATTGATACCCGCTTGGATCTGAGTGTTGTTAAAATTACCGCCTTCTAAGGTAGCAAAACCAGAGGTCTCACCTAAAACCGGTTTGGCAGGCAGAATATTAATGGCGCCGCCTGTGGCGTTGCGGCCATAGAGTGTTCCTTGGGGGCCTTTCAGTACTTCTACACGTTCCAGGTCATAAAAACTGGAGCCGCTGGCCGCAGAGGCGCGGCCCATAAATACGCCGTCGTAGCTCATCGCCACCGCCGGGTCTATGTATGCGCTATTGGTTCTATTGCCAACACCGCGAATATACAGCGCCGAAGCGCCACCACCGCCATTATTGATCGTCAGTGCTGGCACGGCCTTACTAAGTTCGTAAGCGTTGGTGATACCACTTTTTTGAAGTCCTTGCCCGGTAACGGCTTCAATGGCAATAGCAGCATCTTGTAATGATTCCGCCTTACGTTGTGCAGTAACAACAATTTCTTCTAATTGAGATTCCGCCTGAATGGCAACGCTTAGCGGTGCGAACACCATCGATGCCAAGGTGGTGGAGATGGAGCGGGGCTTGCAATGCATGCTGATAAACCTCTTACTATTATTTTTAGTATGTCGTAAGCACTTTTGAGGGATAACAATTACCTGCAACAGCGTTTACTGAGGCGTTCAGGTTATCAGCTCATATTCACCGTCAATAATTGTTCTTACAAATACCGGCTATTCAATGCCCTTATAGAGCTTCGACGCGATCCCCTCAAAAACCTACTTCTGCACAGCGGCATAGACGCTGGCCATGAAGCAATTAGCACACTTAAGCCATTGTTTTTATTAAATATTGTGGCCGAACTTTTACTAACCACCACATTGCCTTCTATTTATGGCTAGCCATTCATTACGCCGATGTGGCGTATTGATGGTAACTATTTGTTAACCGCCTGTTGCCTACTTAGACTGCGCAGGTAAGCACATTAAAAACCATAAAGCGGATAATTAGTGATGGAAATAGTCGGCCTAGATTGCCTAGTTTTTGGTGTCGAAGACACCGTCGCCTGCAATGAATACCTACAAGATGCCGGACTTATCGCGCAGGACGTCTCGGAAAGCGGTGGTGAATTCGCAGCTTTAGACGGCACAAGCGTAATGATTCGCTCCGTAGATGACCAGAACCTTCCTAAACCCTTAGCCACCAATAGCTCCCTTCGAAAAACCATTTACGGTGTTGCTGACACTGCCACACTGCAGGCTGTTTATGATGAGTTATCGAAAGACAGGTCTGTTGAACGACTTGCGGATGGCTCAATTGAAACCACAGATGACAGCGGCTTTTGCCTTGGGTTTCGAGTGACTGTTCGTAAAAAATTACAGCTAAACGGCGAAAAAATTAATTCTCCCGGAGCCATTGGTGGCCGGGCAGTAAACGAAATCGGCGCAGACCCAGATGCCGGCACACCGACTCCTATTACGTTATCTCATGTTGTGTACTTTGTCCCCGACGTTAAAAAAGCCGAGAGTTTTTACATAGATCGTTTAGGTTTTCGTGTGGCAGATCGCTTTACTAATTTGGGGCCATTTCTACGCCCACAGGGTACCTTGGATCACCACTGTCTGTTTTTGATCGAAACACCGCCAGAAATGCAAGGTGTAGAGCACTTCACCTTCCATATGGCCGGCCCCAGTGAATTATTGCGGGCGGGCAAACAATTCCAAGATAAAGGCTACGAAACCTTTTGGGGGCCAGGGCGACACATCTTTGGCTCCAATTATTTTTGGTATTTTAATAGCCCAATGAATGTGCACTTTGAGCTGGATGCCGATATGGATCTACACGATGATAACTGGCAGCCGCGAGCCGTTGATGCCGCTAAGGATACATCGCAGATCTTTAATTTTACTCTGGTAGAAAATTGGCAGCCCGGCGGCGATCCGCACTAGCACGGTGGATAAAAAAATAAAGCTTGGCTTACTCGCCGATATACCTATCGGCGACGCCCGGGGTTCCGATCCACTTAATACCGGTAAAGATCAGCTCTTTGTGGTGAGGCAAGGCAACACGTATTTTGCTTACCTAAATGCTTGCCCACATAAAGGATATGAGGGCACATCCCTTTGCTGGAAAAAGGATCGATTTCTAAACCCGGACAAAACCAAGATTGTCTGCAGTGGCCATGGTGCACATTTTTCAATAGCCAATGGCCAATGTGTGGCCGGCCCCTGTAAAGAACAACAGCTCACCAGCGCAACGGTTATTAATGACGATGGCGTACTGTACTGGCTAAAACAATAAAAAGTTGTGGAGTATTTGAATGAGTATACCGATCAAAAGCGCCTTAATTATCGGTGGTGGTTTTTCTGGGATGTCGGCGGCGATTGCACTGTCTCGCATCGGTGTTGAAGTCACGCTAATAGAGATAGACCCAAATTGGCGTACGGATGGCGCTGGCATTACCGTAAGCGGCCCGTCCATGAGAGCCATCGAAGCACTGGGATTGCTACCGGTATTCTTACAAAATGGCTGTCTTCACGAAGCGCTAGACGTGTTTGACGCAAAAGGCGACTTATTAAAGCAGATACCCATGCCTAAGGTCCCCGGCAGCGATATCGTAGGCGGTGGCGGTACCATGCGACCAGCCTTTGCCAAAGCCATGGGTGAGGTTGTTCGTTCCATGGATATCTCTGTAAAACTGGGTGTTACTTACACCAGCATCAGTGATGGTGAAGACCAGGCAAGGGTAACCTTCAGTGATGGAAGCGACGACAATTTTGACCTGGTGATCGGCGCCGACGGTGTGTTTTCCAGTGTACGGAGGGACTATTTCCCTGGAGCGCAGGAGCCTAAATACACAGGGCAGGGCGTTTGGCGGGCAGTGATTCCACGGTTTGGTGTCAAAAACTCCATGCAATACCTCGGTAAGAACAGCAAATTTGGTTTTACGCCGGTGTCGGAGGACGAAATGTACCTTTACTACACCCAAGCCCGGCCAACCAAAGAGCGCATACCAGACGACCAACTTTTACCGCAGTTGAACGCCTTGTTGGCAGAATATACCTCGCCAATAACGCGAGATATTAGTGCGACGCTTACCGATTCCTCTCAGATTCTTTATCGGCCGCTTGAGGGCATGTTAATGCCAAGGCCCTGGTATCGCGGCCGTTTACTGCTTATCGGCGATTGTGTGCACGCAACCACGCCGCACCTGGCATCTGGCGCGGGCATGGGCCACGAAGACGCCGTGGTATTGGCCGATGAGTTAAGTAAGGGAGGCGAGTTAATCAGCGGATTGGAACGGTTTCAAAACCGGCGCTGGGAACGCTGCCGCATGATTGTTGCTAACTCTCATCGCTTGGGAGAAATCGAGATCGAAGGCGGCTCGCCCCAGGAACACACCCAAATTATGGCCCTAACCATTTCAGCACTGTTAGCGCCGGTATGACCAATAATCTTAGCGGCAAAACTGTTCTAGTCACGGGTAGCTGCGGTGGTATCGGCCGAGCCGTCGTCCAAGATTTACTGGCAGCGGGTGCCTGTGTGATCGCAACAGATCAATCACCAAAAGATCTAACCAGTCTACGTAATGACCTGGTGAACAACGGTGATTTCCCCCAAGATAGACTGGTTACTTTCGATGCCAATTTGGCCGATAAAGAATCGATACAAAGATTAGTCGATGTCACATTTGAGCAATCCAACTCAATCTACGGTTTGGTATGTTGTGCGGGCATGGAAGGGCACGTTGGATCACTGCTGCAAGTGAGCCAGCAAAACTGGCAAAAAACACTGGATGTCAACCTGAGCGCCAATTTATGGCTCACCCAAGCCTTGGCGCCGGTAATGCAGGCTAATCACGATGGTGTCATTTTATTTGTCGGTAGTATCGCCGGGCAACGCGGTAACAAAGCCATTGGCGGTTACGGCGTTACCAAAGCGGCACTGGGGCAGTTAGCGAGAAACCTGGCCGTGGAGCTTGGCCCAGACAATATTAGAGTCAACACCATCGCCCCTGGGCTTATTGAAACACCGTTGTCTAAACATCTGCTGGTGGATGAGGACTTTATGGCACGGCGCTTGGCCATGACGCCACTAAGGCGTGTAGGGCAACCAGATGAAATTGCAGCATTGGCGGTATTTTTACTGTCACCAGGTGCCGCTTTTATCACCGGGCAAACCTTGGTAGCAGACGGTGGCACACTAATTACCGATGGAAACTAGGTAAAAAAGCCGATTAACCTCAAACTTAGAAGCTGAAAACGGCTCAATCATTAGTTACGGTAATTGTTTAACAAGGAACCAACCATGCGCCTAAATCGCCTGGATCTGAATTTATTAGTGGCTTTAGATGCGCTTTTATCCGAGCGCAGCATCACCCGAGCTGCCGAGCGTATGCACCTAAGCCAACCGGCCACCAGCGGCGCGCTGGCCAGGCTGCGAGATTTTTTTGATGACGAGCTGTTAGTCCGTGTGGGCGCGCAGATGATGCCAACTCCCTTGGGAGAAAGCCTACAAGCACCGGTGCACAATATTTTGCTGCAAATTCAAGCTACCGTAGAGCGGCGCTTAGAATTTAACGAGGCTGAATCCAACCGTAATTTTCGCTTATTAATGAGCGATTACACATCCACCACTTTCATGGCGGGCATGGTTGAACAACTAGCCAACGTGGCGCCAGGTGTGTGCTTAGAGTTTTACGCTCCAACCAATAATCCCTGGGAAAAACTCGAACAAGGGGAGGTGGACTTTTTAATCATGCCAGAGCATGTGCTGTCCAGCAGCCACCCAACGCAACACCTGTTTGATGAAGGGTTTGCGTGTATTGCGTGGGATAAAAACTCAGCCATAAACGACTCTATTTCCGTTAAACAATTCTTGGATTTAGGCCATGTTTCGGTGCGCTTTGGTTCACAGAGAACACTGAGCCAAGACCAGGTGATATTAAAAGAACAGCACGGGCTTGAGCCCAACGTAGAGATCGTTGCCTCAACCTTCGGTGCCATACCGCAATACTTGGTGGGCACTCAACGAATCGCCACGGTTTACCGCCACCTTGCCGAAACCTGGACAAAATATCTGCCGTTAAAAATGGTACCGACACCGGTGGACATGCCCACCATCCCTTGGGGAGTGCAGTGGCATAAATTCCGAGATTTAGACCCTGGCATACAGTGGTTAAGAACGAAAATTATTAACCACGCCGAGCAATTTAATGGAGCGTAGAGTTGGTTGAGAGCGTATTTGCACAGATCACTGTCGATCACCAAGTGCAGTTGGTACAACAAGAGATAGGGCCACCAGCACCCGGCGAGGTACAAGTTAAAGCACTGTACAGCACCATTAGTGCAGGCACTGAAAGTGAACTCATCGCTGGCCACATACTGCCTTTGCCGCAGCCACTGGGTTACAGCCTCTGTGGCGAAATTACACAGATTGGTGAGGCTGTACGGGGTTTTTGTGTTGGCGACAAAGTCGTGGCAACGACCACCCACGCCAAAGTGCAAAACCTCGACCATCGAATGCTTGCTAAGGTGCCTAGCGGCTGCCCAGCAGACGCGGCAGCCTTTTTTAATTTGGCTCACACCCACTGTACGGAATACGGCGTACTAACCTTACACTGGGCGAGCCCTGCGTGATTCTAGGCCAAGGCTTGGTGGGCTTACTGACAACCGCGCTGGCTAAAGCCATCGGTGCTGGCCCCATAATCTGCAGCGATTTCGACGATAACCGGCTGGCGCTTGCGCGTAGCCTGGGCGCAGATTGCGCAGTTAACACCGCCTCTTCACATCAGGCCCTAACCCAAGCACTAAGCGATTACGATTTAGCCACTATACCCGTGGTATTTGAGGCAACCGGTGCCCGCCGAACCCTAGAGCAAGCCGTGGAATTACTGGCTGAACAAGGCCGGCTAATGATGCTGTCCCAGGGTGACGGTGAAACCCTGCCCAACATTGCTCAAGGTTTGATGATGAAAGGGGCCACGCTTATCGGTGGTTATGTAAATTCCAAGCCCTACGCGCTCTTTAGAAGCGATTTAAAAATAAAACAGCGGTGGCCACCTCAATATGATGGTGATGTCAATAAAACAGAGAGCCATCAATACAACACAAGCTTGGATGACATAACCACCTTTTTAAAGCTCATATCGCTTAACCGTATCGACCTAGCGCCACTGATAACTCACCGGTTTCAATGGCAAGACCTACCAAAGGCCTACCAGCAAGTCACCGCACGCGACGCCAGTTTGGTGGGCGGTGTTATTGATTGGAGCAACCCCTAACATTCGCCTACGCAATAGGGATAATTCACCAAAACAAATATCTGTCTAATACTACCCGCTTTAAAATAACAATGATAATAATCAGCAATACTGAGGAGTAGAATATGGCAAACAGTCACACCGGAAGGGTGGCAGTGATAACCGGTGCTGCCGGCGCACTGGGTAAAGCCTTCGCACTGGCGTTGGCTAAGAATGGTTGTGATGTGGCGATAGCCGACATCAACGATGCGTCCTCTGTGGTAGCAGAAATTCAAACCCTAGGCCAAAAAGCGTTCAGTGAAATCTGTGATTTGAGCGACGCTCGTGCCATCGCCGTTTTTGCCGATAACGTGCTGAGCCGTTTTGAAAGGTGCGATATCTTAATTAATAATGCGGCCTTTATGCCGGTTATCCCTTTTGCCGAACTCACCTTAGAGACCTTTAGAAAATTTGAAGCCATCAATGTTGAGGCCGCTTTTTTGTTGGCTCAACATTTTACGCCCGGTATGCAAGAGCGCAAATACGGCCGTATATTACAAATTGCTTCCAGTACCACTGGCTCACCAATGCCAGGCTTTACCAGTTACGTTACCACCAAAATGGCCGGTATTGGATTAACTCGGGCCCTGGCAGCGGAGTTCGGCAACGACGGCATTCTCTGCAACGCGTTATCCCCGGGCTTAACCAAAACCCCGGAATCCGCCAAAAACTTGCCCCCAGAATTGTTTGATGCTGTTCGCCACCAACAACTTATCAATACCACGGAAGAGCCAAAAGACCTGGTAGGGGCAATGCTTTTTTTAACATCAGAGGCCTGCGGCTTTGTAACCGGGCAATCCATCAATTGCGATGGCGGTATACAATTTTAGGATTATAAAAATGAAACTAGCGACTTTAAACAATGGCACGCGAGACGGACGCCTGTTAATTGTATCCAAAGACTTGACCCAAGCTGTGTACGCAAGCTCTATAGTCGACACCATGATAGAGGCTATCGAAAACTGGGCCGATGTAGAAACTGCGTTAACTCAAAAATACAAACATCTAAACGATGGCAGTTTGAAGGAGTCCTTCAAATTTAACCCAGAAAAAACCATGGCTCCCTTGCCGCGCTGCCACCAGTTTGTGGATGCGTCCGCGTTTTTAAATCACGGCAATATCATGGAGCAAGCCTACGATCTGGACGTAAAAAAGACGCCAGGCATCCCAATTATTGTACAGCGCCAAAGCGACGATTTTTTAGGCCCTCATGAGGATTATCCTTTTCCCAAGGAAGAAGACAACTGCGATTTTGAAGGTGAATACGCGGTCATCGTCGATGATGTACCCATGGGGCTAAGCCCGGAAGAAATAGAGCCACACATCAAGCTTGTTACCATCATCAATGATGTCAGTATGCGTGCGCATTTGTTTCGCGAACTGGAAATGGGCTTTGGTTTTATTAATGCCAAGCCTGCTACGGTTTTTGCACCGGTTGCGGTAACGCCGGATGAGCTGGGCTCCTCTTGGAGAGATGGAAGAATTCACCTGGATATGAACGTACAGCGTAACGGCGAATGGTTTGGCAACCCCAATGGCGCCGGTATGGATTTCAGCTACGGTGAGATCCTTAGCCACTTATCCTACAACAGAAACCTGGGGGCTGGCACCATTATCGGCTCTGGCACGGTGTCTAGCAAAGATTGGAAAACCGTTGGCTCCGCATGCTTAGCCGAACGGCGCGCGCTGGATATCATCGAGTTTGGCGAATGCAGAACGGAATTCTTGAAGTATGGCGAGCGCATGCGTTTTGAGGTGTTCGGTGAAGACGGCGGCTCGGTGTTCGGGGCAATTTATCACAAGATGGTGCCCTGTTCTAAATGATGTTCTACATCAAAACCAATAACGGAAAAAGGCCTTCAGTTGAAGGCCTTTTTTAATGGGTTACGATCTGGGTTCTTCCACAATTTCTATCAAGTTGCCCGCACAGTCTCGTATAAAACAGCCTTTGCCAAAATCCTCCCGGACGATAAACGCTATATCGGCGTTTTTATTTTCCAGTTCCGCAATCGTCGCTTCAAAGTCATCCACCTGAAACGCCACGTGTTTATTACCACAGGTGTTTAAGTCTGTTATTGGCATACGGCGCTCGTCCGGCAGTGGACGAGAATCGGGCTTGCAGAATATTTCGAACCTTAAATCACCGTTTCTTACTATGGCCACTTTTGCGTTGGCCGGCGGTATCTCAAAGGTTCTTTCAAGCTCAAAGCCCAGTACCTCGCGGTACCAGGTAATCGCTTGTTCGAGGTTTGGAACGTTCACACCGCCGTGATGAAATCGTAAATCCATTAATCCATCTCGTTAAAGGTAGCAGCACACCAGTCGGCTATGTAATCTCGCATACCGGTGCCGTTATCCGCGCCACAGTGCTCAATTTCAAAGTCTTTTTTGGTAAAAATTCTAAGGTGCCTTTTGCTGCTGTTCACGGCTTGATCGTAGGAACGATGGGCATTGTTTACCGGGATTTGTCGGTCGCCTTCGCCATGGGTAACAAGGAAGGGCATGGTCATCTTCTCGATTTGACCGTCCAAGGTTACCTTGTCCATATCGGCCATAAAGCTGTCCATGTTGTCTTTACCCCATACCCATAAAACGTGATCCCAGTAGTGAGGTACGGGGTTTTCACCTTCACGCTCTAAGCGTTCGTGCTGGCGCTGGCCCCAAACATGGTTGGCGCCCATAACCGCACACAGGGCAAAACGAGGTTCATTGGCCGCGGCGCGCGGCGCGTAGTAGCCACCAAGGGACAAACCGAACATGCCAATTTTATTGCCGATGACGTCGCTGCGTGTTTGCAAATATTCTAGCGCCGGCGTTGCCCAGGCTTCGGTATTGTACACTGCGGTTAATTCTCTTAGACGCAGCGCCTCGCCGGTTCCTGGTTGATCAATAAACAACGTATTGATACCGCGCTCAAGGTTAGATTGGCCGTGACCTCCCAGAATGATTTGTTCCTTCATGGAGTCCAGACCGTTGCAGGACACCAGAGTTGGCCTGGGGGTACCGCTACCATCGTGATAAAACGAACCAGTGAACGAGGAATCACCGTAGGGGATCTCAACAAAGTCAACATGCAAGCCGCGGCATTTAACGTACTTTTTAAACATGTCCAGGCCTTTGGCGTAGGCTTCCCAGCGTGGCGCGTAATCACGAGATTGCATACGTTCTGCGGACAGATAATAAGTACAGGCGCGGCCGTATTTGGTACCCGCTGAGAGCTTGTATCCCTCTTGTTCATCTGCCAATGCGTTAGCTTCAACCTGCTGGGCCACCTTTAGCCAGCTATCAAACATGACTTCGGTACCGGCATCATCACCATTCTTAGCGGCATCCATAATAGGGCGATTAGCTTCGTCCACTTCACCGTGGTTGCCACCACAAATCAGAGTCAGGTTGGTTTGTAAATTCCAAACATAATTGCCGGGAAAGGGCTCAAACATTGTTTACTCCAGTATTTTTTATATCAGCTATTCGGCGGTCCAGCCGCCGTCGATAAGTAGTGTTGTTCCAGTCATCAAGGCAGAAGCATCGCAGGCCAGAAAAACAACCGCGCCCATCAGATCTTCAACCGTACCCAACCGACCCAATTTTATTTTAGCCAATACCGATTGCAGGAACTCCTGGTTTTCAAAAAAGGGTTTGGTCATCGGCGTTTCAATGAAGGTTGGCGCAATAATGTTGCTACGGATTCCGTGTGCCGCAACATCTAACGCTAGGGCTTTATTGAAACCCTCTAACGCCCATTTTGATGCACAGTAGAGGGTTCTATTGGGGCCGCCAACGTGGCCCATTTGTGAGCCAATATGAATGATCGAAGCTGCCTTTTCGATGGCAACCATTTTTCTAATGGCTGCTTGGGTGGTGAATACCAGGCTTTTCAGATTTAAATCTAAAACTGCGTCGTAGTCGTCTTCGGTAACCTCTAGTATCGACTTTGGGCGGTTGGTCCCGGCGTTGTTCACCAGAACGTCGTAAGCTGGCTCTTGCTCAAAAAACGAAGCGACAGCCTGGTGATTGCTGACATCCAGTGTCTTGTAATCGGCTAGGCCACCACTGCTGTTTATTGCTTCGGCCAGCTTGGCTATTTCTGGTTCTGTTCTCGCCACGAGGGTCACTTGAGCACCGGCCGCAGCCAGTGCAACGCTTAACCCCGCGCCAATACCTCGGCCGGCACCGGTTACCATGGCGCGTTTACCGTAAAGCGAAAAAGAGGGTGTTTGCGGAAGAGTACTCATCGTTGTGTCGCCTAAGCTTTTGTCCCGGCGCTCGGTTCGGCAGTACCGGCGTAAGGTACTTCTCTATGGCCATAGCGACGAACACGGATATTGGCTTGTTCGCCATGACCGGCAAAGCCTTCCAGGCCACACAGCCGTGAGCAATACTCGCCCACCAACGCCGAAGCCTCATCGGTGTTCACTTTTTGATAGGTGCAGGTTTTAATAAATTTGCCTACCCATAGGCCACCGGTGTAACGCGCGGCTTTTTTGGTTGGTAATGTATGGTTGGTGCCGATGGCTTTATCGCCGTAGGCGACGTTGGTTCTTGGGCCAAGAAAGAGTGCGCCATAGTTGGTCATGTTGTTTAAGAAGTAGTCTGGGTCTTTGGTCATCACCTGCACATGCTCAGAAGCGATGTCGTCGGCAATTTCCACCATTTCTTCGTAACTGTCAGCAGCGATGACCTCACCAAATTCCATCCAGGCGCGTCGTGCGTGGTCGGCAGTAGGTAGAATTTCAAGCAGCCGCTCGATTTCTGCCATGGTTTCTCTGGCTAGTTTTTCTGAGTTGGTTAACAAAATCCCTGGGCTATCTGGGCCATGCTCAACTTGGCCGAGAATATCGGTAGCGCACAATTCGGCGTCCACGCTTTCATCAGCGATCACTAGGGTTTCTGTTGGCCCGGCAAAAAGGTCTATGCCCACTCGGCCGTACAGCTGACGTTTTGCCTCAGCCACAAATGCGTTGCCCGGTCCTACCAGTATATCCACTGGGTCTATGGATTCGGTACCCAGCGCCATGGCGCCCACGGCTTGGATACCGCCTAAGGCGTAAATAGCATCGGCGCCGGCCATATGCTGCGCAGCAACAATAGCGGGTGCAGGTTTGCCATTAAAAGGTGGCGCACAGGTTACCACGCGCGGTACACCGGCAACTTTAGCGGTTATCACCGACATGTGAGCACTGGCCAGCAGAGGATACTTGCCGCCAGGCACATAACAACCGGCAGAATTCAAAGGAATGTTTTTATGCCCCAACACGACACCGGGTAAGGTTTCCACTTCGACATCTTTCATGGAGTCTCGTTGAATCTGGGCAAAGTTTTTAACTTGTGCCTGGGCAAATTCAATGTCTTTTATATCCTGGGCTGATAGGGTATCCATACAAGCCTGAATTTCTGCTTGGGATAGTTGGTAATCCTCGCGATCCCAGTTATCAAACTTTATAGATAAATCACGAACTGCTGCGTCGCCTCGCTGCTCAATATCAGCTAAGGTTGATTCTACAATTTCTCTTACTTTTTTGTCCGCATCGGCTTTTACAGAGGCCTCAGTACCTCGTTTTAACCAATTCGCCATGTTGTCACCTCAATGTGGTAATAATTAAAATGCGTTGAATACGTGCTCGGTGTGAACCACCTTAGGTGGGGCGGCAAAAAAATGGCTTGCCAATTTACGCCACTGTTGGAAATTATCCGTTGCTCTGAATAGTTCCATATGGTGGCGCACAGATTGCCAACCGACAACCAGTAAATAGCCATTGTCTTTTTCTGCGATTTTATCCAACCTAAAGCTCAAACAGCCTTCAGCGGATTGGAAGTAGGGCGCAGCTTCAGCCACGGCTTTTTCAAAGTCGATATGTGAGTTAGGTATAATTTCTATTTCAGCTAGTTCGTAGATCATCGTCGAGTTCCCGGGTGGTTTGGCCACACTTTTTATGCGCCAACTTTGCACCACCGGGGGAAATTGGGTCAAGCTTGGGCGCATTCGTTGTTTGGAAGTTGTCTATTGATAAATTCGATGGCAATCAGTGAGTTATCATTTGGTGCCATGTTTCGATTCCATTAGCATGAGGTCACTGCACAAACCACAATTCAAGAATAAGGAGTAAACCCGTGCGTGTGACTGTAACTGGAGCCAGTGGATTCGTTGGCCAGGCACTGTGCAAGCAAATTTTAGCAAGCACTGATTGGGCGCTGACCATGGTGGATTTGGATCTGACCTGGGCAAAAAGCCTGGATTACAATCAATTAAAGCTCGTAGAGGGTGCACTGCAAAGTGAAGAGGTGCGGCAGGCAGCGGTCGGGGCTAGCGTTGATATATTATTCCATCTAGCGGCCCTTCCAGGTGGCGCGGCTGAACAGAACCCGGGTTTATCAAGGCAAGTAAACTTAGACGCCACATTAGATTTGATTGATCTCGCTGCCAGCAAGGGTAATAAGCCGAGAGTGGTTTTTACCAGCACAATAGCCGTGCTGGGTGCGCCGCTTCCGAGCCCAGTGAATGACCAATGTCGATTGGCGCCGGCAATGATCTACGGCACACACAAGGCTATGGTGGAAATGGCTCTAGCCGATCTGCACCGGCGCGGCCAGGTTGATGCGGTTTGTATTCGACTACCCGGTATCGTTGCCAGGCCGGCAGTAGCCAGCGGCTTAAAATCCGCTTTTATGAGCAATGTTTTCCACGATTTAAAGGCAGGCCAAGCCTTTACCAGCCCGGTGGGGCCAGATGCTACCCTGTGGCTAATGTCCGTTAGCCAATGCGTGGCTAACCTTGTGCATGCTGCAACGGTTGAGTCAGGCCGCTTACCTTCTAACCGCGCCGTGACTCTACCAGCATTACGCCTGACCATGACAGACTTGATTGAAGAGGTGCTTTTACAAACCGGTGCCAAAAGCGATTTGATCACTTATGAGAAGCAGCCAGACCTACAAGAACACTTTGGTACTCATCCACCACTGATTACCGCCGCCGCCGATCACGTGGGCTTCAAGCACGACGGTGATGTGCAGGCGTTAGTCAGATCGGCTTTGTCGAGTATCTAGCGCGTATTTTTCGCAATCGGAGCTGTAAAGTAAGGAAGCTTTTATGTCAGTGGTATTTGTACTCTAGATAGCCAATATTCATTGATACAATTTGTCGCCCTGGTCCTAGGGCGGTAACCTCAACCTTCACTCTATAAATCAAATTCTTATAAAACTAATGTTATGTCTCATAAAACAAAATCACTGCCCCCCGTTCGGCGCCTAGTAACAGGCCACAGAAACGGCCGCGCAACCTGCATTAGCGATGCGCAATATGAAACCAATCTAATCCCAAGCGGCGATGCGGAGATGGCGCTAATCTGGACGGCGCCAGACCTACCAGTGGACAACAACGATAGCGTTGATGGTCGCGAACGCGACGCCGGCGTTACCTTAAAAGGCGGCTCTGTTATCCGAGTCGTGGATATGTTGCCGGGCGCAGCATCGCCTATGCATCGCACAAACAGCTTAGACTACGGTATTGTGATGTCTGGGCAGTTGCAATTAGAACTAGACGATGGCGAAATCCATAGCCTAAAGCCTACGGATATCGTGGTTCAGCGTGGCACGATCCATCGCTGGGTAAACCCGAGCGATAGCGAAACCTGCCGAATTGTATTTGTGCTAACCGAAGCTACTGCAGCCATCGTCGACGGCGCTCCCTTGGAAGAAGTCCATCCCTAGGCGTTAGTTTTAAATCGACTACTCACACCAGTCCTGGTGCCGACTGCCGGTTAAAAACCAGGCTACAACGCTACAATCATTCTCTCTTTGCACGGATATTTCCGTGCTTTTTTATATTCTCAGTACAACATCCTATTTTGGGTATTAGCTCAACATCAGTGTTGATCTACAGAACATTGCCATTCGGTTCGAACCATCACCCCACGCAATAATCGCTATTTGATATCACGATTAGTAACCACAGGGTGGTTTCGATAAGATTCTAGTTTAAACATAAATAATAAGCGTTTGGAAAGAGGTTATCGGTGATGTCCGAGTACGATATCGTTGCAATGGGGGCCGGGCATAACGGCTTAACTACCTGTGCTTATCTGGCCAAAGCCGGTAAGAAAGTGCTACTACTGGAGCGCAATTGGTACCCCGGAGGCGGCGTTTCCACACAAGAAATCCTAACCCCGGGCTACTTCCATGATCTGCACTCCAGTGTGCATATTATGATTCAGGGTAATCCAATGATCACCCAAGATGAGCTGGGCTTAATCAGCCAACATGGGCTGAAATATAAATATTCAGATACTCCTCATGTAACCATTTTCCCGGACCAAGATGTCTTGGTTACCTACAAAAGATATCGACAAAACCTGCGAAAGCATTGCCAAGTTGTCGGCCAAAGACGCTGAAAGCTACCGCACGTTTGTGGCAATGAGCCAAAGCGTTTTACCGCTTTTTGTGCCCGGTTTATACAAACCAGCCCCGCCATTGGGGCAACTCATGGCCATGTTAGACAGCAACGATGAAGGCCGTTTGATGCTGGATTACATGCAGCGCAGCAGTATGGATATCTTAAACCACTGGTTTGAAAGCGACCGTCTCAAAATACACCTTTCGCGTTTGGTGTCTGAAAACCTCCAGCTACCCGATGAACTGGGTACCGGCATGGGCATGTTACTGATGCCGGGTATTATGCACACCTACGGAGTGTCTCAACCCTATGGCGGCAGTGGAAAATTAACCGAGGCATTAATTAAGTGCGTTGAACACCACGGCGGTGAAATCCGCCTTAACGCTGAAGTTAAAAAGATACTCACCTCCGGCGGTAAAGCCGTGGGCGTTGAGATGTCTGACGGCGAAAAAATAATGGCTAAGGATGCCGTTATTGGTTCCATGCATCCACACAAATTAAGGCAGTTTGTCGATGGTGTGGAAGAGCCAGTTTTGGCACGCGCAGAAAAAACCACCTTGGCGCCGTTTAGCTTATTCGTTTGCCACTACGATCTAAAACAAAAGGTAGAATTCAAAGCTAAAGACCCCGCTGTAAAACAGGCCATTATGTTGACGTTGGCGGCAACAGATAACATGCGAGAAATGCAAGAAGACTACGACAGCCTAAAGCAGGGTAAAATTTCTAAGCGACGTTTATTAGCCGGTAATGACGAAAGTCACAGCGATCCGAGCCGCGTACCACCCGGAAAAGGAATGTGGCACAGCACTGGCTTTGCGCCGTTTAGTTTGGCAGAAGGCGGTTCTAGCCGCTGGGATGAATTCTGCGAGGAATTTGGTGAATTACAACAAGCTGGCTTCCAAAACTTTTTGACCAATCTCACACCGGACAATATCGTCGCCCGTAAATTCTGCTCGCCAATGGATATGGTAAGAGATTCGCCCAACAGTTTTGTTGGCGGCGACGTGCACGGCTTAGCGCCATACTTTTATCAATCCGCCGGCCACCGTCCAACCCCCGATTTGGGCCAATTTAAAGTCCCCGGTATTGAATCACTCTATCTGGTAGGGCCGTTTATGCATCCTGGTGGTGGCGTATTTGGCGCTGGGCGAGCTACCGCAATGGTGATGTTTGAAGACCTAGGTATGAATTTCGACAGCACCGTGGGCGGTCAAGTGGATGCAGATTTGCCCGCCACAAAAACCCGTCCGGCGGCACCCAAAGATAATATTATGCGTTTATACGATGATCAAAGCGATGAGATCATGGCGGTTAATAGCATCGACACCCAGGGTGATGAAATTGTTATTAAAGGCAAAACCTTCGGCACCATGCCATTGGTAGCAAGGCTCGGTCCTGCGGATTTAAGAAAAGCCTTAAAACTGGCCTTAAGCCCGAAAAAATTGGCCTCAATTGTATCAATGCTGTTTAAGAGGTAGCGCTCGCTATCGAAAACGTACTGAGGTAACTGATTAAAAGCCAAATAAATCGAAAAGTACAAGCCCAATCAATAAAGGATAAGAAAATGGGAACAGGTAAAACAGCAGGTAGTCTACAAGGCGTTATGTTGATATTTCCCATAACGCTTACCGTCATGGGGGCGGTGTTACTTGCCCCTATCGTACCCCAGTTAATGGCGGAATTTGGGCACGTGCCCAATGCCAATTATTGGGTACCATTGTTATTGTCGCTACCGGCAATTTGCATCGCACTGGGCGCTCCAGTGGCTGGCTGGCTCGCCGACAGGGTAGGCCGCAGGCGGTTATTGATAATGGCAATGGCGGTTTATGGCGTGTGCGGCGTCGCACCTATACTGACCAACAGTTACTGGACTATCTTTGGCCTTCGCATTGGTGTTGGCGTGTGCGAAGCCATCGTCATAACCTGTTCGACAACCTTAATCGGAGATTATTTTAAGGGCGATCAGCGCGATAAATGGCTGGGCAGCCAAGCGGCTTTGGCGTCGTTCAGCGCAATGTGCTTGTTCCCAGTGGCTGGATTTTTGGGTCAAAATTTTGGATGGAAAGGCCCGTTTGCGCTTTACGCAACCAGTTTTATCTTTATGCTCGGTGTGGTTCTGTTTACCTGGGAGCCAGATTCCTCTCTCAACCCAGAAGCTGAGAGCAGCGCCCCTAAGGAACCGCTACCCTGGAAACATCTACTGGTTGTTTGCTTCTTTACGGTGGTTGGCGGAATACTGTTTTATATTCTGCAGTTCCAGATGAGTTCCGCTTTGGCACAGTTTGATATACAAAGCGCAACCACCACTGGGCTATTATTGTCTTTGGCCAGTATCGGTGTTCCCTTGGGGGCCATTTTCTACCGCTTCGCCCATCGCAAACTCTCCACAAAAGCCTTGTTAACGTTGGAATTTGGAATTTTAGGCGTTGGCTTTATTTGCATGAGCCACGCACCCAACTACCCAATGTTTGTCGCCGCCGGGTTAATCAATCAATTTGGTGCCGGTATGTTATTACCTACCTTACTCACTTGGGCGGTTTCTCCGTTGGCGCATTCCATTCGTGGAAAGGGTACGGGCATTTGGCAGTCGACCTTCGCCTTTGGTCAATTTGCGACTACCTTATCGTTTGCCTGGGTGTTTTCCATGGTCGGTCAGGACAATATCTTGGCCACCTTCCAGGTCTTCGGCGCAGTTGCCATCGTAGTCTGTTGCATCAGCTTTTTACTGCTACCAAAGCAAATCTCTTATGCGCCACTGGCAACCAGTGGCCATCACTGAGTAAACTGAAGTGGGGGCCGCAAAGGCCCCCAGGTTTTAGCTCTAGGTACACCTCACTAGATCACAACCGTTCAGATAACCACTCACTAGATTGTCAGCACTATCTCAGGGTAACTTCTCTTCAGCTCCACAATTTGGTTCATATTTGAACTTTTCCCACACAATTCTCTTGTGCCCAAATCCCCACCGCTCTAATCTTTACCTGTTTTCCCTTGTTATGCACTTTTCACTGTTTATTCTCTCTGGGCACAAACAGTGGTTTACGACACAACAATAATAAATAGGCTAGGGGGCTCGTCTTGAGCGATTACGTCATTCCCAATCTCAGTAATGCCTGCCGGATTCTGCGTCTATTGGTGGACACCGGCAAAGGGCTATCTCGCGATGAGATTGCCGATCTTATCAATATCCCTCGGTCCAGTACCTACAGAATTCTTCAAACCTTGGTAACGGAGAACTTCGTAGAGCATCGTAAGCGTCGATATCACCCAGGTGCAGGTCTGTACACATTGGGTATGCAGCTTAGCTCGGTAGACAGGCTGCGCCCGTTATGCCGACCGGTTTTACACAGCTTATCGCAAATTACGGGGTTCACGGCCCACATTGCCATTCCCAGTGGCTACCAGGTACTGCTATTGGAGGTTTGCGACAGCCCTAATTTGCTCCGGGTCGCTTCCAGAGCGGGCGCTGTTGCACCCATTCATGTGGCGGCTACCGGTAAAATATTCTTGTCCTATTTATTTGCCGATGATTTGGAAACCATTGCGAACGAAATAGGCTTTGCACGCTTCACCGACCGCACGTTGACCAGCGTTGAAGAAGTCCACAAGGAAATAAACGCCACCTTAAAGCGCGGCTATGGCATGGACGAGCGCGAATACAATGACGATGTGCGCTGTCTGGCTACGCCCCTATTTGACGCCTCAGGAACGGTTATCGCAGCTATAGGCGTAACTTCACCCATATCTCAATTTCCAAAATCCGACATTCAGGAGGTTGCCAAAACCGTCAAGGAGCATGCACTGCGCTGTTACAAACTGCTTAAAGGAGAAGAGGTAGGGGCGGTCTAAACCACCGCCGAGGGCTCAACCGGTTTGGTTTGGTCCATATTTGAACTCAATTAAAAATACACCGGCTTCTACCCCGCCGTGCTGATGACACCGCTAAATCAGCCGCGTATAACATTCAATAAAAGTGTTGCTAGCAATTTAAAACGCTTGCAACGCCCAACAATAATAACAATAGAGTGTTTTATGGATCGGCGAAGTTTTATAAAAAACGGCGGGTTAATAGCAACAGCGGTACCATTAGGTATGGCGGGCAGCAGCAAAGCTGTTCAGCGCGAAACAGCAAAACGTACCCCCAGCGAAAGCCTGGTATGGCTAGATACTCAACCCAATGCAGAACTCAACCGCGGTGCTGTTTGGGGTATGCCCTGGGCCCAGGGTGAGCTCGATACCGAACACGCGTTGATGCTGATAAATGAAAGCGGTAAACCAGCACCCATGCAAACCTGGCCAATGGCCTACTGGCCAGACGGCAGTGTTAAATGGACGGGCCACGCCGTCTGCAAGGCGGCTGATTTAGGGCCGCATTTTAGCATTCGCCGTGGCTCGGCATTGTCATCAATGAAAGAGCTATCAAACACAGACCCATCAAAAACAGAGCCATCAAAAACCGAGTTAAGTATACATTCGTCGGCCGATCAGCTCGTCGTTAATACTGGCTCAATCCAAGCCAGCATTCCGAAGCAAGGCAATTTTATTATTGGCGAGGTACAACGAGAAGGACAAACCATCGCTAAAAACGCCATCTTTGTAGGCAGTGTACAAACCGAACCAAACGGAACCGATAGTGCAAACAGTATTAAATTCAAATCTGACATTAGCGCCGTAGAAATTGAACAATCCGGACCGCTGCGAGCAGTCATTAAAGTCACCGGCGAACACCAACGTGAAGACCAATCCCAATGGCTGCCTTTCACCGCACGGCTAATTTTTTTCGCCCACAGCGATGAAATCCAAATCAATCAAACGTTTGTGTATGACGGCAACGAGCAAGAGGAGTTTATTACAGGGCTAGGCCTGCAGTTTGTTGTTTTACAACGCGACCCTCTGTACAACAGGCACGTTCGATTTGTAGGTGGTAATAATGGCTTATGGGCAGAGTCGCCCAAAGGGATTACCGGTTTGCGCCGTGACCCAGGAGCAGACGTTAGAAGGGCGCAGATAGAGGGCCGAACTACTCCCCCGCTTGAACAGTGGAACCCAAGAGTGAAAGACGGCTTGCACTGGATTCCCACATGGAACGATTACACGCTAACTCAATTGTCCGCCAACGGATTTGTTATTCGCAAGCGCACGAAAGAAGGCCACGCCTGGATAGACGCCGATCAAGGCCACCGCGCTGCAGGGACGGCTTACCTAGGGGGAAGCAGTGGTGGTGTCTTGTTTGGCATGCGCGACTTTTGGCAACTGCACCCGGTACAAATAGACATTCGCGGGGCGGGCCAACCGGAATCGGAAGCAACACTTTGGTTTTGGTCCCCCGAAGCGCAGCCCATGGATTTACGTTTTTACCACGACGGCCTAGGGCAGGACACCTACGAGCAACAACTGGATGCCCTAAACATAACCTATGAAGACTATGAACCAGGTTTTGGTTCGCCCGTTGGTGTCGCTAGGACCACAGAAATTACCTTAAAAATCACCGGCGCCACCCCGTCACGCAGCCATGTAACGCAGTGGGCACAGCAAATTAGCCAGCCACCTCAAGCCGCCTGCCAACCAGAATATTATTTAAACGCCGGCGTATTCGGCGGTCTATGGAGCCTGCCGGATAGATCCACCGCAAAAAAAGCTGCCATTGAAGACCGGTTAGATTTTCAGGTGGATTATTACCACGGCCAAGTTGACCAACGTCATTGGTATGGCTTTTGGAATTACGGCGACATAATGCATACCCTAGACATAGACCGCCATGTTTGGCGCTACGATGTGGGAGGCTATGCTTGGGACAATTCTGAATTATCGCCAGACCTATGGCTGTGGTATTCATTTTTGCGCACGGGTAGCGGCAAAACGTTTCGGTTGGCGGAGGCCATGGTACGTCACACACGTGATGTGGACATCTATCACCTCGGCGACTTTAAGGGTTTAGGTACACGCCATAACGTGCAACACTGGGGCTGCAGCGCGAAGCAATTGCGCATCAGCACAGCAGCCTACCGCAGGTTTCATTATTACCTCACCGCCGATGATCGCACCGGTGACGTGTTAACAGAAGCCACACAAGCCGATAGCGCACTCAGTACAGTGGACCCTATCCGAAAACTCCCCAACACAGAGGCAATGCCAGGCACTGATCGGATTCAAGTGGGTACAGATTGGAGCGCTGTGGCTGCTAACTGGCTAACCGCTTGGGAGCGTACCGGAGACCCAAAATACCGGCAATGGTTAACCCAGGCTATGCAGGCCATTGGCCAGCATCCACAAGGGTTTCATGCCGGCACCTTTGGCTACGACATCAATCAACACAGGTTGTTACCGGCACCGGATTCTGGGCCCAAGGTATCGCACCTAAGCGCCGTTTTTGGCTTGGTGGAAATTAATGCTGAGTTAATCCAATTAATCGACATTCCCGAGTATAAAGCAGCTTGGTTGGAATACTGTCGTCTCTATAACGCCAGCGCCGAAGAGCAGCAAGCCTCATTAGGGGAAGTTTTCAACAATCATCTACGGGCGCCTCATTCACGTTTAACCGCGTACGCCGCGGCACAAAAGGATTCTAAAGCACTAGCCAAGCGAGCCTGGCAGGAATTCAATGCCCAGCAAGAGTTTGCCGGTTTATGGCAGGGTGAGCCCTGGTTGGTGCAACAATTGAGTGGGCCGGATGTGCTAAACCCAACTACGGAAGTGCCTTGGTTATCCACCAACGATGCCGCGCAATGGGGATTAGCCGCAATCCAGAATTTAGCTCTGGTAGGCGATTACCTAGATTGATAGCCCGTACAACAACATAACTTTGAATAAAGGAAGTAGCATGCCTAATTTGGTAAACAACATTCCAAAACAACAGGTAACCAACGCAATTAATAACCTGGTTGATAATTTAATCAACATAAAAGACGAAACCGGCGAGTTTTTATTAAAGTTAGAAGACGGCCGCGTAATAGATACTAAAGGTTGGGCGGGTTGGGAGTGGACCCATGGCATTGGTTTATACGGGCTATTAAAGCATTGGGACATCACCGGTGATGAGAGCTCAAAGAACATCATAGAGCAATGGTTTAACGATCGACTGGCCGAGGGCACGCCTACTAAAAACGTCAATACCATGTCGCCGTTTTTAACCATGGCCTATCTTTACGAGCGCACCGGTGAACGATCCTACTTACCTTATCTAGATGTGTGGGCACAATGGGTAATGCGAGACATGCCTCGCACCACCGAAAATGGCCTACAGCACATCGTTTATAATTCTGAAAATTACCAACAGCTGTGGGACGACACATTAATGATGAGCGTTCTACCGCTGGCAAAGATTGGCTTACTCCTCGATAGGCCACATTACGTGGAAGAAGCTAAGCGCCAGTTTATGCTGCACGTAAAATACCTGAGTGATCGTAAAACTGGCTTGTGGTTCCATGGCTGGACCTTCGACGGCAACCATAATTTCGCCGATGCCTTGTGGGCCCGCGGCAATAGCTGGGTAACCATTTCAATCCCCGAATTTATCGAACTGTTGGACTTACCCCAAGACGACGGCCTGCGTATGTTTTTACTGGAGACACTAGAGGCTCAAGTAAAAGCTCTCCAAAAAACACAACACGCCAATGGCCTGTGGCATACCTTGTTGGACGACCCAGACAGCTATTTAGAGGCATCGGCCGCCGCCGGCTTCGCCTACGGTATTTTAAAAGCCATACGCAAGGGCTACCTAGGAACTGAATACGAAGCCTGTGGAATACGTGCGGCCCAAGCGGTGCTCGATAACATCAACCCCGATGGTGAACTGCTCAATGTGTCCTTCGGCACACCGGTATTCGACACCTTACAGGGCTATAAAGATATCCCGTTAACCTCTATGCCCTATGGTCAGTCCATGGCCATTTTGCTGTTGGTGGAGTTACTAAACTATTACATCTAGTAATTCTACTAACAAAACGTAGTAAACCGTTTGATCTTCATAAAATGGCAGGGACGCTGTTTAAACCATAAAAATAACCAGCCTCGGATCTTATAATGATAAAACGCGAACTAAGACCTATCAATTACCTAGCCTATGGCCTAAACGATGTGCTGGGAGCAGGCTCCATGGCCGTGATAAGCGGCTGGATTTTGTTTTTCTACACAACGTTTTGTGGTTTAAGCACGGTACAAGCGGCCTCTATTTTTGCCATTGCCCGCATACTGGATGCAGTGGCCAGCCCGCTGATAGGTCATATAAGCGATGGCTTAGGCAATACGGCGTTGGGCAAACGTTTTGGTAGAAGACGTGTTTTTCTTTTGTTTTCCATACCTCTGCTACCGAGCTTTGCGCTTATGTGGGTTTCTGGGCAGGAGTATCTGTACTATTTGATCACCTACGTATTTTTTGAGCTGGTTTATGCGTCGGTTATTATTCCTTACGAGACACTCGCAGCAGAGATGACCGATGACTTTAAAAAGCGCGCAAAGCTTGCCGGCGCACGAATATTAACGGGTCAAATAGCGGCCATATTCGCCGGAATCCTACCTGCCTGGATTGTTAGTGTGGTTGGCGGTAAAGATTCAGCCAGTACGTTTTTGATCATGGGTATCATCTTTTCCGTCACTTTTATGGCCATGGTGTTTATGGTGTGGTTCTTTACCTGGGAGCGCCCGGCAGAAGACGCACACACTCCCTCGCAAACGGTTAGCAATAGACAATGGACACTACTCGGCACCTTAACCACGTTATTTAAAAACCTATCATCCACATTGAAAATTCGCGCCTTTCGCCTACACCTAGGCATGTATCTGGGTGGTTACATCAGCCAAGATGTTTTTAACGCTGCGTTCACCTACTTTGTTGTGTTTGCTATTGGCGGGAGCGTGGCCGTAGCCTCGCAGATGATGGGGCTAACCTATTGCGCGCAGTTGGTCGCCGTAGCGGTAGCCATTCCCTTAGTCATCCGGTTAGGGCCAGCGCCAAGTTATCGTATAGCGGTAGGGTTTTATATCGCCGGTATTTTTGCGCTACTGGGGTTATTTTGGTGGGTAGCCGAATTTAATTTCTACCTTTTGGCTGGGGCTTTGGTCTTAGCTGGCTTCGGCCGAGGCGCACTTAATTATATCCCGTGGAATACCTATAACTACATGGCCGATGTGGACCAAATTGTAACCGGCAAGCGCCGTGAGGGAAGCTTTGCAGGGGTTATGACCTTCGTAAGAAAAGCCACCCAGGCTGCTGCAGTCATGTTTGTGGGTATCGTATTGGAAGCAGGCGGTTTTGCTAGTGGTGCTAGCGAACAGTCGCAACAGGCGATAACCACCATCGTCGCAACGTTAGTCATTGGGCCGGTAATCGTGTTACTACTGGGCTATTGGGTATCCACCAAATTTAGAATCAATAATGAAACGCACACGGTTTTGATGGCTGAAATAGAGCGCTTTAAACAAGGTGTCATATCCCAACCGAGTGACGAAAACAAGCAAATCGTAGAAGATTTGTCGGGTTGGCGATACGAGCAAATGTGGGGCAATAATGACCTATGCGAAGTCGAACCGTCGATAGAAACCAATAGGAATCGCAATGAATATAAACCAACTGTTTAGCTTAGAAGGTAAAACGGCGCTAGTAACCGGAGCCAGTCGTGGCTTAGGTAAGGCCATCGCTGTTGGCTTGGCTCAAGCGGGCGCTGACGTTATTTGCTCAAGTTCGAAACCTGGGGGTACGGCAAAAACACGCAGTGTTATTGAGCAACACAACCGTAAGTGCTATGAGGTCGCTTGCGACCTTAGCAGCCCAAGCGACGTTATCGCGTTGGCGCAAGATGCCCTCAGCTTAACGGGCACTATAGATATCTTGGTCAATGCCGGCGGCACCATAGCGCGAGCCCCTGCAGCGGAATATTCCCTGGACCAATGGCAAACCGTTATTGATACTAATTTAACCGCAACGTTTGCGCTTAGCCAGCAAGTGGGCAGGGCGATGCTTAAGCAATCCTCCGGCAAAATTATAAATATCGCGTCCATGCTTTCCTACACCGGTGGAATTACCGTACCAGCGTATACCGCCAGCAAACACGGTGTGGTGGGTGTTACCAAGGCACTAGCCAACGAATGGGCCAACGCCAACGTGCAAGTCAACGCTATCGCTCCGGGGTATTTTCGCACCGATAACACCCAAGCCCTGCAGGATGACCTCCAACGTAACGCAGAGATACAAAAGCGGATTCCAGCAGGGCAGTGGGGTTTGCCGGAACAACTTATTGGCGCCGCTGTCTTTCTAGCGAGCCCCGCCAGTGACTATATCAACGGCCACGTTTTGGCGGTTGATGGTGGTTGGTTAGCGAGATGAGGTATTAGGATGGAAAAAATCGCATTTGTTATGCAATTAAAGGCTGGACATGAACAAGAGTACCAGCAGCGCCACGACGCTATCTGGCCAGAGTTGGTAGTGGAATTAAAAAACGCCGGGATACACGACTACACCATATTCCTACACCCCACCACCTTGCAGTTATTTGCCGTTTTAAAACGCAGCCCAAGCCACACCATGGATGATCTTCCCAGCCAACCCATTATGCAAAAATGGTGGCAAGCAATGGCCGATATTATGGAAACCAACGCTGACGCGAGCCCAATAGCGACGGATTTAACCAACGTCTTCCATTTAGATTAGTAGCCGCTGTGAACTATCAATCGGTTAGGTTGCCAGTCCTTGGCTTGTTGCTGTCAACGCTGGTGTTGATACTGCCCGACACGCTGTTGGCCGCGTCGCCTTGGTCAGAAAAAGGTACTCTTTTGTACCAATCACCGATGAGATCACCCGAGGATCTTAAAGGGTGGATTATGGAGGGGCCAGGGGTCGCGCAGTTTAATAAAGGTTGGATGGAGCTGTTGTCGCCAGAAGAATCCGGCCATCACGTTTACTGGTGCCCTTATTCATTCCCCAAATCATTCGTCGCCCAATGGCAGGTGCAAAACCTGGCGCCTGAAGCCGGGTTGGTTATTGTTTTCTTCGCCACTAGTGGGCTAAAAGGCGAAGACATATTTGATGCGTCCCTTATGCCCAGGGACGGTACATTTGATCAGTACACCCTAGGTGACATTAAAAGCTACCACATTTCATACTATGCCAATGCAGCGCACAACCCGGCCAGAGGCCACGCCAATTTAAGAAAGAACAACACCTTCACACTGCTACAGCAGGGCAAAATAGGTATTCCAACCCAATCCTTACAAGTACACGACATTACCCTGGTGAAAGACGATGCCCACATTAGCCTTTTTGTCGATGATCGACTGGTCATTGATTACACAGACAATGACGGGGCTAACGGCCCCGCACTAAGAAACGGTAAGATCGGCTTCAGGCAGATGAAATGGACTCATTTCCGCTACCGAGACTTTAAAGTGTTTGCCTTAAAGCCTGGTAGCGCAAATTGAGTCGGTTTTGACTGCTGCAATAGCAGCTGTTAGTTTAATTAACGCACCTTAGTTGATATTACTGCTGTACGACAAAGATGGCTTTCAGCTCTTTTTCTGTCGCTGTTTTAGTTGCTTGGCTTTAGTTGCTTAGCATACGGCTGCTCATACAACCTGGTTCCCGTAGCTTTGTATAGTGCATTTGCCAGTGCCGGAAAAACAGGTGGGAAGGGCGGTTCGCCAAGTCCCGTCGGATCCACCAGATTCTCTACAAAGCTAACGTGAATTTCCTTGGGCGCCTCCTTCATTCTGATCATCCGGTAGCGGTCGAAATTACTTTTATCCGGCACGCCATCGGTAAAGGTCATTTCACCGAACAAGGCATTGCCGACACCATCGATTACAGCACCTTCTACCATATTGATGGCAGCATCGCGGTTGACAACGATGCCGCAATCCATCGCACTGAAAACCTTGTCTACCGCTAGGTTATCATCGACGATGATAACTTGAGCTGCGTAAGAATTATGACAAAAATACGCGGCCACGCCTTTGTTAACGGACTTCGGAAGTTTATCCCAGCCTGAGCTTTCACGGGCTAACTTTAAAACCCCCGCATAGCGCTCTGGGTCGTAATCATTTTTCTCACCCACGGGGTTATCCTTGGCCCGCTTTAAAAGCTCTAGGCGGAAATCAATAGCATCGGCACCCGCCAATTCAGCTATTTCATCCAAAAACGATTGCTCCGCCGAGGCCATAAAGTTAGACCTTGGTGCGCGGAAGGCACCCGTCGTAATATTGGAATCTATGGCTTTGGCTTCTGCGAGGTAATTATCTACTGCACCAGCAGGGAAGCGATCCGCTGCGATGCAGTGTTCAGGAATGCCAGTGCCGCTAACTCGATAGGCTACCAATTTGTTGTTTTTTAATGCACCCTTAATTTTTACCGAATAGGTAGGGCGGTAAATACCCCCTGTCATATCGTCTTCTCGGGTGTACATTAACTTCACAGGAGCCTTTACGGCTTGCGAAATAGCAGCAGCCTCAACCAGATAGTGTGAATAAGCCCGGCGACCAAAACCGCCCCCCATACGGGTAAATTCTATTTCGATATTATCCTGTGGGATATTTAGCCTTGCCGCTAATGTGCCCTGGATAAACACCGGAGCCTGTAACGGGCCGGCCACATGTACTGAAGTACCCTTCACGCTGGCGTAGAAATTCATCGGCTCCATAGTGTTGTGAGCCAGATAAGGGGCAGTGTAAGTGCGTTCCAGCACTGTGTCGGCAGTATCAAACGCTGCATTGATATCTCCATCCGCACGCAATACCTCCATATCGCCGCCATTTAATACGGCCTGCATCTGCTGGGTATGGGAAGTGGAACTCTCCAGGCCTTGCGGGTAGAACCTTGGGGTTTCGGTTCCAAAAAGTCTGATCGTCTCATTAATGGCTGGCCTCAACGACCATTCGGCCGTCAATGCTCGCTTGGCTTTGAGAACCTGCCAGGTTTTGAGCCCGACTATTGCGACGAGTTTGGGGAAAGCGTTGCTATCGAAGTAATTGTTTTGGTAATCCGGTTTTACCGTTTCGAAGGAAAACGCATCAACGATGCCATCCATTTTTTTAATGGCCGCAAGATTAGCGCTAGCTAACTCTTGGCCAAAGGCCGGTGGGTGCACAATCATGGCAACCAGTGTCCCCTCGGTTTTGTAGTCCAGACCAAACAACGGCTTGCCAGTGACGATATCCTCACCCACGGTGTTTTTCTTGGAGTTACCAATCAATTTAAAGTCGGCTTTGTCTTTTAAGCTAACCTCCTCGGGAGTACTTAATTTAGCGGCGGCACTTGCCATAGCGCCATAGCTACTTTGTTTACCACTGCTGTGATGCCGTAAAACGCTTTGTTCAGTTGATATTTCACTGGCTGGCACCTGCCATTGCTGCGCTGCCGCTGCCACCAACATTTGCCTAGCACTGGCGCCTGCTACCCGCAAGCTATTCCACGCCTGGTGGATAGACTGACTGCCCCCGGTGAACTGGCGGTCATAGGCTCGCGCATCATAATTAGCTTGCTTAGCAATTACACGCTGCCAGTCAGCGTCCATTTCCTCAGCCAAAACCATGGGCATAGACGTCATCACGTTTTGACCAAACTCTGGGTTGGGAACCATGGCCGTAATGTCACCTGACGGTGCAATAAGTAAGTAGGCGTTGAGTTTTAGTGCTTGCTCATCGGGTTTATTGCGCTGTTTGAATTCTGTTTTATCTGTCATGTCTGCTGACCAAGCAAAATTTATCATCAGGCCGCCACCGGCAGCCGCACCGGCTTTAAGAAATTGCCGTCGGCCTACGGCTGTTTTGATCGTCGTAGTCATTTCGCTTCCCCACCGGCAAGTGATTGAATCGCGGTTTTGATTCGGCCATAAGTACCACAACGACAGATATTACCGTTCATAGACTCTACGATTTCGTCTTCACTGGGGTTAGGATTTTTTGCCAGCAGGGCGGAGGCGGACATTATTTGACCAGCCTGACAATAGCCACACTGAGCCACATCGTGTTCCAGCCAAGCTTTCTGAACAGGGTGACTAGCGTCCTCGGACAGCCCCTCGATGGTTGTTACCTTGCTTTCGCCTACCGCGGAAATAGGTAAGGAACAAGAGCGCACCGCGCTGCCATTAAGATGAACAGTACAAGCACCACATTGAGCTATGCCACAACCAAACTTTGTACCTACAAGGTCCAAATCGTCCCTTAACACCCACAATAGCGGAGTGTCTGCATCCGTAGTAATTGTTTGTTTTTCATCGTTGATATTCAGTGTATAGGTAGGCATTGATACCCTCGTTGTTATTGATATTGGCTGAGCGTTATCATTTTATTAGGCTCTGCACGGCATTGAGCTTTTAAATTACGTAAGTTGTTAAAGCAATGGTTTGTAAAAACACAGTAAAAGAGCATGGTAAACGGCCAAGCCGCATACAAACTATTAGAGCCATTCATAGCAGTTATGAACGAGGCTAGCGGGTATAATCCCGATCATGAAATTACACTGGCCACTTTCTTACTTACTGCATTAGCAAGTCAGGCTTATAACGAATCGAAGCTCTGGTATTGCTTAGGCAATCGCAGCTCTAACAAGTTAAAGACGAGGCTATGCTATCAGCCCAGGCAAGACAACACTGCAACCAACACTCAATAGGAATGGGCAAGAATTGGGGAGGATCAGCCAATAGCCGGTGAATTGGCTTATTGCATCAGATATTGGCTGAGTTGTTCGGCGGCGATTTGCGCGTTCAATTGAGCGCCGGATTGGCTGGTATGGGTGTGCTTGTCAGCAAAGAGAGCCTCTACGGCCGTTATGCCCAGTCTATCGTATTGGTTAGCCACTAATCCGAACAAATCTACCACGGGAACACCTGCGGATTCTGCCACGGATGTTGCCCAATCGGGATACGCGCTTTGATCTCGCTGTATTGTGTTACTGTCACTGCTCCACAGCTTACGCGGCACCGGCGTGATAACAATGGGCGTTACCCCCTTAGCCTTTGCATCACTTATGTATTGCCTTAGGTAGTGGCCGTAGCTGTAGACTGTTTCTTGCTGCCCGGTGAGCAGATTAAACACGGTTTGGACCTGTGAATCTATACCGTCTAAGCTTCCCCGAGCTCTGCGAGTGTCGTTAACAGGCGAGGCATCGTTATGGCCGAATTGGATCGCTACATAGTCACCAGGGCGCATCATATTCAGTGATTTGTGCCAATGGTTGCCGGTAATATAAGTTCTACTGCTAAACCCACCGATGGCACGGTTTACAACATTAACTGGAATGCTGGCTAAGTAATCTGCTAAAAAACTACCCCAGCCCCACTCACCATTACTACCATCGGCTGTACCATTTCTCACGGTGGAGTCACCAACCAGAAACAACGTAGGCTTTTGTTTGTCTTGGATAACAGGCAAGCGTAGAAATGCCCAATGATTACTAGCGACATCTTGCCCCAATGCCGAATAGCTGTCACTGGGTAGAGTAGGGCGCAAGCCCTTCACCCAATTAACAATCGTTCGTGCATGAATGTGTGCTCCCGTTTCATTAAAGTGAGCGTAGTCTTTTTCGTATATCGTATCGGTTAGCTCTTTACCCAGGTGTTCGAAAATATCCGCGGCTTCGTTGGTTAGGTCTATATAATCAATACCGTTAGTGGCCGCTAACGAATGTAGCCAAGCGCCGTACTCCCCAGAACCTCGCTCTATACGATTATTCTGCCAAAGATTTCTCACCGTTAATGATATTAAAATTGGCCGGGCCTGCTTTTGTTTGACTTCGTCAATCATCTTTTGGATATAGTGGCCAAAGGTATACACCACCTCTGGCTCACCGGTGAGCATGTTGTCGATCTGTCGGCTCTCTTCACCCAACCCAGGCAGGCTTCCCCTAGCCCTGGTAGAGTCATTAACTGGGCTGGCATCGTTATGGCCGAATTGAATTACCACAATATCACCGGCGTTAACATCGGTGATTAATTTCTGCCAATGGCCCTCGGTCATAAATGTGCGCGAACTCCTTCCACCGCGGGCGCGGTTATCGATACGCACTTTATTAACTTCAAAATACTCTTGCAAAACCCCACCCCAACCTTGTTGTTCTTTGTTATCGTAGCTGGCTGCGGTTGAATCGCCGGCGATAAATAGAATAACCGGCACTTTGCCGTCGGTTGAGTCTTCTGCTTGGCTTGTCGCTACCATGCTTAAAACAGTGAACAGAGCGAATAGTAACTGAGTTTTCAATGGCAGTTTCCCTCAAGCGGTAATAAGGTAAGGTCAGAAGTAGACTTTAACGTGTCTTCGAGCAGGCATAGGGTATTGTTGCTAGCCGTTATTTCTTCTGTTTTATTTAATAACCGTACATCCAATGTAAGCTCGTCTCCCACAGTCTCTGATGGAAGCTCAACAGCCACTACTTGGGAATCTTCCCCGTTTTCACTCATGGCCTGCATGGGTTTCAGTTTAAATTGTTGCAACTTTTCGCCGGCGCTGTTTTTGATTAACAATAGCCCCGGAGGTGTTGGTACTGAACCAAGGCTATGAATTGTTACGTCGAATGCAAGTCGGCCATTGGCCCGGTCAATGTTGTTGATATCGCCGGGCTCTATGCCGATATCCGGGTAACTGTTCACCGGTGATAGAGCAGATTGTCGTTTTAGGGTAACCATTTGTAGTTGATGTGGCGGCAGACTAATGTCTACTGTACGGGCTCGGCCGAATTCAACGCTCGGTGCTTGCCTTTCCGTATCTAGGCCTTGTTCTCGCGCGTTTGATGTCACTGACCATATGCCATGCTCGACATCCCACCCCGTGGCTGATGCCACAATCGGTGTGTCTTTAAAATTATAAGCCAAGAAGGTCATTTCAGTTGGTTTGTTGATGGCAAATAAAATAGCCACATCCTCACCCGACACTTCAACCTGCCGCCAGCTCTCTGTGTTGTTTTTGAGATCGTTCTTCTGGTTAAACTGCCAAGACACCAAGTTACCCGGGTAATAGGCGTTTCTCAGGTGCGCCACACCTCCCAATCGACTTCTTTGCAGCGATTCCGTTGGCATTGCCACCCTGTCAGTCCACGCCTCGGCCTCGGTTAAATACGGCAGCCTGGTTTGTTGCATGGCCAGCTCGCGCTGGTGTAACTGTGCAATGTTGTTGGTATCTCCGGTGGCTTGCCAACGAGCGAAATCCACCAAGCTCTGTGAGTCCATTCCACCCAGATTAGCATCAATGTAATTTTGGGTACCGGAGATTTCACCGCTGGAGATCTTATGCATTAGCGATTCACTGGCTCCTAGCTGACTAAGAATATTGGCATTTAATGCCCCAATGGTTGTTAAATCTATTGACTCAATTAGTCTGATGACGGGCGCTAGGTAACGCTGATTGTTAGTCCAGCGATAGGCGGCCCAAAAATTATGTAGTGCCAACCCAGCACCACGGCCCTGGCCTTGATCCGACCGCCAGAGGATAGTTTTAGGCAGCGTGCCCTGGTCACCAGCATGTGCAAGCCAACCATCTAGTGCACTGAGTAAAAGACTACGGGTAGCAGGGTGGTTGTTATAATCCACCAGTAACAAACCTGGGTGCGTTATTAAAAAGGACCGATCAGTCTGTTTATTGTATTTTTCGCTTTGATCGATATCGCTGGCGCTAAAGTAATTCGAAATAAAATGGCTGTGGCCCTGAGTATTTTTTTGTATCAACCTTGGGTAGTTCTGTGCTACCGCCAAAGCCTGGTGAATTACCGAGGGTGAACCCCAATTTAATTGTAGTGCCTGGGCAACGGCGTTGGTACCTTCCTCATAGGCATGCAGTTCGTCTGTTTTTAAGGTGTTTAAGCCTTGTTGCCATAAGCCGTTATTGTAACTGGCTTGCAGTAGCATTCGTTGAGATCGCCGTATTTTTTCATAATTTACCCCCATTAAGGCCAGGCCAACCCAGTGATTGGTTAGATCGGTGTCATCGGCTATACCACCGCCGAATTCACCCATAGCCGGGCCGCTGGTAAGCTGCCGGTGATCTATCCACCAATTTACAAACGCTTTATACAGCTGTAAATACTCGCGTTGAAGGACAGCCCAAGCAGGTGCACCAGAACTAGAAGGCTTATCAATAAAGCCAGTAGGGCGTTGCTCTGGATTTTTCTCGTACCACAGTGATCGGCCCAATGGGTTGGTCGGGTCAACCTTTAGCAGCTCGTTTATATCACGCTCAAATCGCTCCCATAGGGGGAACAATCGCACATTGGGTTGCTCTTCCACAAGGTTGGCCAGGTTATCACGTGCCTGTTCCAGCCGAAGTGCCCGGTGGGAGGCAATTGCATCTTTATAGGGTTTAAACCTTAGGCTAATTTCCATGCCCTTGAGTAGCTGGCTGTTAAACGCCGGTTGATTGGACGCCAAGGTTAAATACAGCGGTTTACCGGTTGGTAAAATGATGTCCTGGCTGTCCAACCAGACAGTCTGAGGGGAACCTGGCGCTATGGGGAGGGTTATATCAATGAGATCTCGCGCCGGCCAGTTAGGGTCTTTTAGTCGTATGTTTATCGGTATGACGCCATAGTCTTTTGGTGTCCCATTGTCGTTTAGTATCCGACTGTCGTTTACTATCAAAGGCAGAGCAGGTAGTGACAACAGCACGCCATCTAAGCCGGCGTGCAGATTCTGCCAAGTATAAGAAAAACGAGTAGGGGCGCCGCCTGTTGCCACCGTACGAAAATCTGCCGGCAATACCACATGCACCAATGGTAAACCTGCGTCGTGCGGCTTTGAGGGCGGAGACACCTTGGGCTGCTGTCGCAGATTCGCTGCTTTAGGGAGGGCTACTAATAGATTTTCCCGTTCCCGGGCTAGGTATCGCTGTTCAATAAATGTCTGCAGAGGCGCTAAATTTGCAAACTGCGAAATATCGCCCGTAGGAATGGCTTGGTAATTTAACGCTATCCCATGCTTGGGCAACGCTACTGCTCCAACGTGATAAACACCCAGTTCGTTGATCGGAACACCTGGGCTGTCATTGACTAATTCTAAGTTGCCTCCGGTACGGACTCTGCCCAAATTAAGACTGGTTTTTGGCAATGGAGTACGGTGCTCTACTAACAACTGCGACCCATCGGTTTGCCTCGTTTTAAAGACGCCTTGGGCGCTGCCAAAAACCTCAATCCAATTCCAAGGCTCGTTGGCTAAACTAATTTGGTATTCGCTACCGGACGATGAGTAGAGATTCCAATCTGGCAATATAAAATAATCGCTCCTGCCTGGTAATTTAGAGCGGTTATACATTCCCGGCCAGGAGGTTTCTCGAATCCCATCTACACCTTTAAACACTGTCTGCTTATTATCCCGCGCGTCTAAAGTTGCTACTTTTTTAACCCCTATAACGTCGTTGGGTTTAATTAAAAGGGGTTGGTTGTAGCCTTCAAACCCTTGCTGTGTATTCCAATGGCTGAGCAGTAGTTGATTGTTTAATGCTGGTTGCGGTTGAATACTCCTATTATTAAACAACCGCTTTACGTTGTTGTCTGACAACATGACATCAAACGTTTTTACGTCATCTAACATACCAGTGCGGTCAAAACTAAAACCAGACTCGACCTTCCAGGGGGCTATTATGCGTTGCATAGGCCCCATGCCCCAAAGCTCTTGATCTAGATGGGCAAGCTGCTGTTTTTCAACTAACAATTCGCCGTTGAGCCATAGCTTTATTCCCCATCGTTCGTCCCAAGCAAAGGTAAGATGCTGCCAAGTATTTAGCAACGTTGGCGATAGTACCGCGGATTTAATTCTAATCCGAGCTTGGCCAATATCAGTGACGAAGGCTTCAAACCCGTTCCCGTTCCAATCAATTCTCAACCAATCAAAATCCCAGGTTGAACTGTCCGCACTGCTCACCCTGAAAATGGGCATGGGCGAGTTTTGATGATCTTCTTGTGTTCTAAAGAAAAACGCTAAGGTGCCTTGTCGGGCATAAAGGTTGCCACCGGCCGGCCAAGATAGGGCCAACTTTGATGAAAGATTAAGCACCGAGCCTCGTCCGACGGCCTCAGTTACATTAACGCCGCTTGCAAAGATAGGGTTTAGCCTTCCAGAAGACGTTATTGCTTGTAGCCCACGCTCACCGTCAATGCGCATTAATTCGTGAGCCGATAGCAAAGGAGGCTGCGCATCAGCGCGGACAAAAGCGGTGAAAATTACTAGCACTGCACACAAAGTTCGTATTGCTAACATCTCGTTTACCAAGTATTTTTATTCTTATTCAGTCTTCATGTTAAACAACCAGCGTTGCAAAAGCCGTTTTAATGTCAGGTGTCATTATACTGCTTGATTTAGTGCCTTAAAAACTGATCACAGGTGATCTTATATGCTTAATTTCAGGCCCAGCATTGTTGTGTTGGCTATTGCGTTTGGTGTAATGGCCATTACAACCTCAATCCAAGCTGGCGATACAAAAGCCAGCGCTAATTACAAAAAGAATAAAATCCTACAGCCAGGGCGCACAATCGTAGACTGCGTTCCAAGCACTTACTTTAATGGCATTAATGACCAGCTAGTGCTGAAAAACGAATTATTGGCGCAGGCGGCGGAATTCACAGTTGAAGCCATTATTTACCCCCTAAACGCGTTTAAAACCAGCCCACAGCCCAGATTTGTGCATCTGGAATCTCCAACCGACCCCAGTCACCGCTTAACCATGGAGCTCAGAATCACCGATAATCGTACTTGGTATTTCGATACCTTTATTAGCTCACCAAAAGGTGAGTTGGTGTTAATCGATTCCAGCAAAACCCACCCGGTGGACCAATGGCATCACATCGCTATTAGTTACAAAAAAAGGCGTTTAACCAGCTATATTGATTACTCTGTTGAGTTACAAGGAGACACTGCATTTAAACCCTTTACCGAGCCACAATGGGTATCCGTCGGAGCTCGTCTAAACCAAGTGTATTGGTTTAACGGCTATATCCATAGGATAGAGGTTACTCCTAAAGCACTATCTTCCCGCGACTTTAAGCTGTCTATACCGCACTGTTAATATCGTGCACTCCGCACGTTACCCAGGTGAACTTCACCTAAGCCATTACTGCCATTTATATGCACATCACTAGCATCTTCAATTACCAGCCAATCGGCCTGCGCTTTCGGTTGCGTATTGACCCGCTGCACGCTCACTGAGTGTGTTTTGGCAAGGTATACACCGGCGCGGGTATCTTTGTGATCATTACTGATTTCAACGTCACTCAGGTTAATACCTTTACCATGCAGAATGTAAGCGCCGTAGGCCGGTAGTACGCCAAACATGCTCGGCTCAGGGTAACCTGCAGCAGCTAGGTATTCGCCCTTACTGTGCAGATACTTTTGTTTATCAAAGAAAAAGGGGTTAACCAAATGATCCGGTTGATCTTCAACGTCCGACCAAGTCAAACCGCTATTCGGTTCAATACGAATATCCTTCAAAGTAACATTTTCCACCGGCGATCCCGGTAACCCGGCGATGATTACCGGGTAGGTACTGTTAACATTACTGGCTATCACATTACTGACTTTGACGCCGCTGATTCGCCCGGGCGCAATGCCCGTGGGGCCGCGTAACCGAGCCCCCAGGCGAATAAATATGGGGGAACTGCTTACGTCTCGCATAGTGAGATTGCTGGCTACCACATTGGTGATTGAACCACCGTCTACGGTTTCTATAGCCAACCCTCTTGAGCGATCAAACACAATATTATTCAGTGTAATATTGTGAAAGCCACCATTGGACTCCGTACCCAGTTTGATGCGCCCCGTAGGGCCGTCGCCATCCGGCGCGCGGGTTGTGGTAGTTTGATAGGTTCCATCTAGAACCGTACCCACATCGTAGCCACTAACAATACTGTTGCTTATGGTGACGTTTTCAGTAGGGATTGCTGCGCCTAACACAAAGGAGCTTTTGAGAACGATTGCGTCGTCATTGGGAGAATTAACCACAACATTGTTGATTCGCACATTTTTGCAAACATCGATATCGATACCATCACGATTGCTGTCAATGATTACACTATCAATTAGCAGGTTGTTGATTCCTGTTGCCAGCACGGCGAAATGGCCGCCGCGCAGTATATTAATATCCCGCAACGCGATATTTTTTCCGCCCTTAATAGCAAGTGTTTTATTGCCCGGCTGCCGGCTGGGCTTCGGCCCTAAGGGTGGGTAAAGCCCTTTCCACAAACCACTGCCGTCAATTAGGCCACCACCGGTCAATGTAAAATGGGAGATGTCCTCGCCCCAGATTAAACTGTTGCGAAAGTGACTGTGACCAAAATCTTGGTACTTGTGGGTATCCCCCCAAATATTGGGCTCGGGCGCATGGTATCCCTGTGAATGTTCGTTTGGATTGGCCGCCAACAAGGTTGCGCCAGGTAAGATTTTAAGAGTGATATGGCTAAACACCTGCAGGCTGAAACTTAGGTATACGCCACTGGGAATCCAGACCTCTCCGCCACCAGCCTCATTAGCAGCGTCGAGGGCGGCTTGTATTGCTGCGGTATCCAACCTTTTTCCATCGCCAATTGCACCAAAATCCATGACGTTATAAACAGCATTATTACGGCTAACATTGAGCACTTTTTTACTCTGGTGGTTGGGTTGTGCAAGCAGAGGGGCTGAAGTGCACAGAAGCAGTAAAAGGCAGGAAACTCTGCTTGCGAACAATCTCATTTAGATCACAATCTCACTCGGGCTTATAGTTTGATAATAAATAAGAGAGAACCACCAATGCGGTGCATCGGTGGTGATAGCTTTTTAAACTGAATTACATTGAATAAGTGAAGCCTGCGGTAAGCTCACGGCCGGAGTATCGGTTCTCACTTAAACGACCGGGACCATTCAGGTAGACATTGCCTTCCTCGGTGAGGTTACGAGCATCAACATAGAACTTAAAATTCTCCAACGCACCTTGAGGCCTAAAAACAACTTTCGCATCTAGGAACCCAGCATCGTCCACATACACTGGGTTACCGCCACGGTCTGCGGGGATGTGCAAATAGGCATCGCGGTAGTTATAGGCCAGTTTTACACTGAGCATATCCGTTTCGTAAAACAAGGTGATGTTGTAGCTGTCTTCAGACTGAGAGGGCAACGGTAATTCTTCATTGGTTAGCTGATTAAACAGCCCGGTGTCTTCGCCCTCGAGGTGGGTGAAGTTGGCACTAACGCCGGTATTTTGCAAAATGCCAGGTAAACTACTGAAAAAAGTCGAAGCTGTAAGCTCGTATCCTTCCGTAGTTGCTCCGGAACCATTCACCACCTGAGTGACATCATACAAAGTGCCGTCGTTAAAATAGTTAACACCGAATTGCTCGTCTCGCTCCAACACCCAGGTATCCAGCTCTTTCTTGAATAACGCCGCAGACAAGAAAGTGTCTTCGGTTGCGTACCAGTTTATGGCTAGATCCAGCTGTTTGGCTCGATAGGGATCCAATCTAGGGTTACCAGCACTACAGGTATTGGTGTATCCCAGGTTGAGGGACTCCGTATCCAACCGAATAAGACAGGTGGCAGCGATATTTAAGTCTTTACCTTTTGGGTGAGCCATCACTTTGGCAGCGCCGGCGTACAAGATCAGTTGGTCCGGAATGATTCCGAGGTTCACGTTTAAACTGGGTAAAAAGTCGCTGTAGTCGTTGGAGAGAGTACGTTCATCGTTATAGGCCATTGGGTGATTCGGGTCTAAAACGTTACCCAAGGACGGGTCTGATGGATCAACATCCACTTGAACCTCAACCAATGCATTACCAGAAGTATCGGCTTCAGTACGAACATAGCGCGCACCTACGTTACCCCATACAGGCAAACCCGCGACCTCCGTGGCAAAATCCAACTGTAAATACAGTGCCTGGATATTTCGTTCAACATCGTAATAAGATACTTCAGGGATGGCGAGTTCATCAGCGGAAATATTACCCGCATGGGTGGCCAAGAAATCGTTATAGAAACCAGCGGCATTAAACCCTAACCAGCCATCAATAACCGGTACGCCGGCATCGTAGCTGCCCAAGAAGTTATCTAGCATATAAGAATTACGGCTGATTAGCGCAGCGTTTTCTTCCAGCGTCCAGGTATCACCGCCGTAATCGTTACCAATAATACGTGTTATGCGTCGGTCCGAACGGGAGTAACCGATATCTTCTTTACTGATCCTAAATCCAGTTCGCAGTTTTGTGATAAAACCGTCGTCGAAGTTGTAGGTAAGGTCCAACTTAGCCGTGGTTAGCTCATCTTTGGTTTCTATGGGTTTGTCGTAAATACGCGAGTAAAACCAATAGGACTCTGGCTCGTTCATAGTGAACGTTTGTGATGGGTCTGCACTGTTTAGTCCGGTATCTAAATCGTAAACCGGTGAACCATCGCCAGAGAACTCCGCCAATACGTTGCCCACGCCATTGGCATTAACCCGCGACTCACGTTGATAAATCTTTTGATCCTGTGTGGAATGACCAATTGAACCTTGTATATTGAGGTTACCGGCATCAAAATCGAATCCCGCATCGAATATACCCGATTCTAGCTTCCAATCGTTATGCACCGCACGGTTAACAATGGTGGCTTCTTCGGTAACGAACGACGAGGCATTGTGGTTAGCGCCCACGGTAAAGCTGTTAGGGTCCAAATTGCTTTCGCTGGCTACCTCTAGTTGCATGTTGCTGTCTACCTGTACAAAATCCCGAGTATTGTAGGTGTAACCAACGTGAGCGGATAACGAATCCGATAACTCAAATTGCAACATGCCGTTAGCGCTTAAACGATCTTCGTCTCGCTCCCATATACTGGTGCGAGGAATACGCGCTCGGAAGTCGTACCACTGTGCTTCACAGGTTGAGTCTGGGCAATTGGCTACGTCGGTTATGTTAGCGTAATCTGGGTCTTCAAAGGTTTTATCTGGCGAATTATCGTAATCCGCTTGCCGAACCCACTCTGTGTTACGCAAGGCATGGTAAGTGCTCTGCCGATCAGCCATGGTAACGTTTAATAAGCCACCCACTTTTTCAGTAAATTTATAAACACCGGTTAAGTTGTACTTTTGGCTGTTCGCCTCCATCAGATCGTTGTACTGGTTCTCAGCACTGAGTTGAAAATAGTGCTCGTCAAAGTCGTTCGGTTTGCGCGTGACCACCTGAATGGTACCGCCGATGCCGCCCTCGGTAAGCCTGGCTTCTGAACCTTTGATCACATCCAACGCTTTAACCAATTCCGACGCCATGCTGGCAAAATCCACCGAGCGCCCGGCGCTGGCAAATGGGTCTGATGCTCCGATGGCGGCTTGCCCATTGACCTCTACGTTCACTAACTGCGGTTCTACACCGCGAATACTAACGCTGGTTCCCTCGCCAAATTCACGGCCTATCTGCACACCGGTGACCCTTTGCAAGGCCTCACTGACGTTTTTATCAGGAAATTGGCCGATGTCTTCAGCCACAATGGAGTCTGTAGCCGTGCCGGCAGCTTTTTTGCGATCGATAGCACTTCGCATACTGGCGCGTATTCCAACCACCTCAACTTCTTCAATGGCGGCAATGGGCATAGACTCGCTTTCCGCTTCGTCGGCGGACTGTGCCAAAACCGCATGGGCACCCAATGCTAGGCTACCGGCTAGCGCACAGCGAATGCCGTAAGCAAGCCCGGATTGTTTTAGCATTAGCGGTAGAGAAGGGGTATAAGCAATTGATTTAACGATGGTTTTATTCATACAGGATGAACCTCTCAGCAACCGGTTATTAGTTTTTATAGTGCTGCCGTGCGGTTGTATTTGAATGCTTGCCTGAGCAGATTTGCACGCAAATGACGTTTTTCGCCGCCGGTTGATCAAAATATCCCACAGCTCAATCATTGCGGCAAAGTCTAAATGAATGGGAGTTCATATATGAACCAAAAAGCGTTTTTTCGTCGTTTAACGCTGGTGTTTAAGATAGCGTAGCTACCATAAATGAACTGTTTAAATTCTCTTTTCAAATAAAAGGATAAAAACGTGATTGATTTTTTTAAAGCCGACCAACATCCGTACGAAGACATAGGCGGAGGTCTATCTCGTAAGTTGGTCGGTCACACCAACGAATTAATGGTGGTGTACGTTCAATTTGCAAAAGATGCCATCGGCGAAGTACACCACCATGAAGATCACGACCAAATTGCCTACGTTTTAAAAGGCAGTTTCAAAGTACAATTGGCGGAAACCATGGAATACTTAAAAACAGGGGATGCTTTTGTTGCGCCAAAAAGGGTGAGCCATGGTGTTGTTTCACTGGAGGAGGGCAGTGTTTTACTGGATATATTCTCACCAAGACGCATGGATTTTCTGATTAATCCGCAAGCATCCCAGAAGCATGCGAAGCGTTAATATTTACGGGCTAAAATTTAGATAGTGCGCACTACGCGCACATCATTCATATCATTTACTACAAGCCAAGCCATGCGCTAAAATCTTTTCCCAAGTCGTGAAAGCCCCTCCAAGTAGCGCCGTGGACGGTAGATCTCAGAGTTAAAATACTAATAGAATTTTTTCAATAGAAATCTCATAACTTTACGCTACTCTATCGAAGCTCAAGAATGGCTAATCACCTAAAATACGTCTTAATTTAGTGATGAACACTTCGGCCAGTGGCGATGTTTTTTGTGCTTTGAGCTTTGCAATATAAATTTTTGTTAATGGCAATGGCATGTCGCGAATAGTTATTTGGCACATGCTACCATCATTGAGTTCGGGCAAAACAAATGATTCAGTGAAGATAGCAATCATGTCGCTGTTAATGACGGCTTCTTTTACAATATGGTAATTATCACAAATAAGCTGGTTGGAAAGGCTAATATCGTTGAGTACCGCAGGTGCAACCGAGCTAGCCCAAGGAAACCCCTCCAGATCTCTTTGAAATATTTTTTTGCATTCGAGTAACGGATGGCCTCGCCGGCATGCACAAACGGGTTCTAACGCACCTATGGTTTGAACGTCCAGATCGTCACTGGGCTCTATATAACTTTCAGGGTAAGCAATAAGTTCTATTTCGTCGTTAAAAAGGCTTTGAATCAATGCGTCTCCTGGCCGCACAACTGATTGCAAAGACACTGGCTGAGAACCCATAAAAAAATCACCAGCCAGGCGGCCCAGAACTTGGCTTGCTAAAAGTGGCGCAATACCAACTGATAAAGCGCCGGCAAGCCCTGCACCAAATAACCTAAAGTTTTTGTCTAATGCTTTTAAATGCTGAACTGCGGGGCCGGACAGGTTAATAATTTGCTTACCCGCAGAGGTCAACTGAACGCCCCGGCCCATTCTGTTGAACATCTGAAAGCCGTAATAATCTTCAATCGCCGCAATACTCCGGCTCAGCGCAGGCTGACTGATATTGAGTTCTTCTGCAGCTTTAGAAAAACTACCGGTTTTGGCCACGGTGAGCAGCTGTTGTAATCGCCCAATAGATATGTCCATATTGCATACTTATCTCTGTATTTTGCATTGGACAGCATACCATGTCGGCCACATACTCAATCAATTGGGGCCTGTATACATAAGCTATTTCCAAGTGGCTCTTACGTCCCCGTGCGGTCAACTGATTAAAAGGCGCTACATTTAAGTAATCGCATTTAACTATAAAAACGCATCTATAAAAAAGAGGGTAGGCGTGTTTAAGCAAATTTGTTTTTTTCGAAAGAACCCCAACATGAGCGCTGAGGCGTTTCTTGATTACTATGAAAACCAGCATTCTCAGTTGTCAAAGCGGCAGGGCAGAGCGCCTTCAATCCCCAATGCCGTTCGTTACGTAAGACGCTACCTAGTGCCAGAAAAGAATCCCGTCACCAACGAAATTCATGATCCCGGTTACGATTGCATCATGGAAATTTGGTGGAAGAGCCGAGAAGACTTTGAAGCGTCTCAAAGGGTGATCAGCTCTCCAGATCGCATAGATTTTGTTAAAGAAGATGAAGCCGTTCTGTTCGCAAGCCATGCCAACCCAGTGTGCAGTGTGATTGAATACGACTCACCCATGGGACCAAACGGGGAAAGCACACACGTTAAAGTAGTCCATCTGTGATATTCGAACCAAGGCAAATAACACTGGGTGCTATTTATAATAAGAGGAATAAGTAATGAGTGACGAATCCGCCGCCGCAATCTCCGCCACTCGTAGAGACTGGGTTACAGAACACCGAGAAATGTATCTTAAATCCGGCGGTAGCCAAGGTCATATAGTCGACATCACCGCCGTGGGTGGCCGGCAGTTTGCTACACACTGCCTCATCAAGTACCAAGGCCGAAAAAGCGGTAAAACGTTTATCACCCCGCTTTGTTATGCTGATATTGGCGGTGAAGTTGTAATCTGCGCCTCAAAAGGCGGTGCAGATCATCACCCCGCTTGGTACCTAAATTTAATCGAGTTGCCGCAGATAGAGTTTCAAATTGCCACTCAGGCGTTCCGCGGCATCTGGCGAGAACCCGAGACTAAAGAACGAGAACGAATTTGGAATTTCTTCACTGACTGCCATCCGTTTTACAGCGACTACCAGGAATCCACCGATCGAACTCTACCGCTGGTGATGTTTACCGCCCATGAAGAAATACCGGTGTTTACGCTGTCCGATGCCACAGGCGTACGTAACATTTAACGGATCTCACCGAAACTCATATTTTCAGGCATCACTTTTACTAGCGTAGGGCTCATTCTATGTCGAAGACATTAGACACCTCCGATATCGACCAGTATTTGGGGCACGAAATAGACCCCTCACCAATACGTGAAGCAATTAGCAATAATGACATACGCCGATGGGTTCATGCGATGCATTACGCCAATCGCTTACATTACGACCCTCAATACGCCTTGGAGAGTCGATGGGGGAAAATAGTAGCACCCCAAAGCTTTGCTATCACTGTTGATGATGGACATGGCGCCGCGCCAGCTTGTGTTGGTAAAATACCAAATTCGCACCTATTGTTTGGTGGTGACGAATGGTGGTTTTACGACACTCCCATATGCGCGGGGGACTTCATTTACAACAAACGAATACCCTTTGACTATGTTGTAAAAGATACCGGGTTCGCAGGCCCAACTTGTTTTCAGCGTGGCGACAACCATTACTCAAATCAACATGGCCAGCCAATTGCGAAGCAACGATCAACCGCTATTCGTTATTTAGCAGAAGCTGGCGGTGAATCTGTGGATGAAAACAGTTTTGACGAGCCGTCTTGGACAGAGCAGTCGCTAACAGATTTAGAAGCTAAAAAATTCAGTTGGATTAAAATGCTCCATGACCTAGGCCACAAGGAGCGTTGGTGGGACGATGTAAATGTTGGCGATACGCTGCCCCAACGCGTATTTGGCCCTCATTCAATTGCGAGCTTTACAACTGAATGGCGCGCATACCTTGTAAACACCTGGGGTACTTTGGATTTACGGCACAATGACTTGGAAGCGCTTGGTTTCACCAAGGAAATGGCCGGATACGAAAACGACCCTGAAATGCAGCTGATAAACCCAACACTAACCGACGGCGCTTACTACGGGCCGTCCCGTGGGCATTTATTCCCAAACTGGGCTCGCCGCATTGGAATGCCACGCGCCTATGGCTACGGTGCTTCCATGGGCTCGTGGGTAACGGATTATTTATCTGGGTGGGCCGGTGAGTACGGAAGGGTAGTGCATTCCATTGCTAACTATCGAGGTCCAGCTTTATCCGGCAACACCACAGAACAAACTGCAGCGGTGGTTGATAAGTTCGTGGATACTGATGGTCAGCATATTATTCGGGTCAAACACACTATGACTTGCCAACGTGGAATCGTCATGTGTTCGGGTATCGCCGAAATACAGCTACCAAAGAAAAATCTATGTTAGCTACCATATTGAGCCACTGCAGACTCCTTTTACTAAATGGTGCGCGCCACGCAGTTAAATCTCCTCCATAAAATCCAAGGTGCCCTGCTGACGAATAACACGCCGGTGCTGGGCCCACAACTCACGGATACGCTCTTTATTTAGTTGCTGGCGATCCACCAGTACCCGTGTGTTTAACTCGCCCACAGGGGTAGGGCTAGGCACTTTAGCAAAAACGAATTGGTTGCTGATTAAATCCAAGAAGGGGCCCGCTTTACTCGTGGGCATAATAAAAATCAGCTGCAAACCTAGGGTTTCGGTGAGGTAGCCTATTACCTCACGGGAGCGAGTCTCGTCCATGTGCATAAAGGCTTCGTCTACGATTACCATGCGCAGGTGGCTATCACCTTCATTAAAACGAAAGGCGCTGGTGATCGCGGCCGCTCGGATAATATAAGCTGGCGTTTCCAGTTGGCCGCCAGAGCCGGTGCCATACTGGCTTAGGCGTATTGGGGCCTTGTTAGCAGGGTGCTTTAAAATATCGTAGCGACGATAACGCCGGTAATCACTGATGCGCTCCAATTCACGTAACGCCTGCTGTTCGTCGCCATCCAGCAACAAGCTGAGCAGGCGGTCCCTAATCTGAACGGCGTCTTTTGAAAGGGTACTATCGAATAAACTGGCGCCATCGCCCAGATTGGGAATGTCTATGACCTCTCGAAAGAAATCCCAATATTCTTTAAATTCCGGTAGCCATTCCCACTCAAAGGTAAAATATTCCCGGTCAGCACCAAAGCGGTGGTGTTGTAATTCCTGGTTGAGACTTTCTAGTAAACGCTCACCATCGCGTATGGCTTGGTGGATTTCGTTACATAAATCACTTACAAAGGTGGTATTGAAGGAGTCGCGTAGGCTGGCCAATTGCTCTTGCTTGGCTAGCAAAACGTTGTTGTTGAGCCTGTTGTACAAGCTGTCCACCTGCTGCTGCAATTGGCGGACATGGCCAAAAAAACCGGCACTGTGGAGGTCTTCAGCGGAATCCGCCATTAATTGATCGGCAGGCTGGGCTTGCTGATTGTAGTGTTCCAGCACTTTTTGCAATTCAACGCAGGCTTTATTGAGGCATTTGGTCAAAAACTCCTCTTGCGCGCTAAAGTCAATTTCCGAATGAACTTGCAATAGCTGATCGTCCATTGCCTGAATACAAGGCATCACGTCCAAGCCAGGCCAATATTGCGTTGTTGCTAGCAGGTAGGCCTCTGCATTGTCTTTATCTTCCAGTAACTGATCTCTACGATTGGCGAGCTTGTCGATGGACTGGTTGCAGCTACGCAGCTGTTCATCCAGCTTACCGCTTTCAGTATCCAAGGCTCGGCGTTCGCTATCAAGATTATTGAACTGCGCTTGGATTTCATCTCGCTGTTGCTCCAACGCCTGGTGGTCGCTTAGGTCCAAGTTAGCAATTTCATTTTCTATCGCTTCCAGCTGTCGCTGAGTATCCAGCAAGCCGCTAAAACAAGTCGACCAAGCCAAGGGCTTAAAGCGCGCTGCCTGGGCAGATAATTGCTGTACTGATTGATAGGCATCGTTAGCCGTTGTTAATTGCTGTACGGCATCTTGTAGAGATTGCCTTTGGGCTTGCAAATTACGCTCACGAGCGGCCTCGCCAAACACTAATTGGCTGTCGGCAAGGTCACAGCGAAACAACGCGTAGTTGCCAGAGCCCATACCCTCGGCGGTAATACCGCGACGGGTTTTGCGCAGTTGTTCGGCGTCGTCCACTTGCACAACACTGCCATAGGAGGCCTTTAGATAGTGCTCTGCGGTGCGGTGGCTAAAGCGCATGGCGTGAAAAATGGAGTCGGCCGGTAACGATTGCTGCGCGGCATCTTGCTTGGCTTTGTTGCCCTGAATGACGCGGGCACTGTTGCGCTGTTTGACCTTAAGGCGCCGCACGATGCTGATGGCCTCTGCTTCGTAGTCTTCCTCCACTAAAATGCCGAAGCGAGCGCCGCCGATATAACCTTCGATAGCCATTTGCCAATCGCTGTCGAGTATCTCTACGTGGTCGCAAAGCACCCGTGGGTCGGCCTGAGGGCATTCATTGCGAATAGCCTGGACCGCGTCCTCTACGTAGCGTGGGTAATTGACCTGGTTAGCCTCAAGGTTGGTAATGCGCTGCTGAATCAGTCGCTCTTGCTGCTCTAACCCTTTCAGGGTGTTGGCTCGATCATCCACCAATCGATCCAGTTTGCGGTTTAGAGAGTCTGTCGCTTCGCCGGTTAATTGCTGCTCAGCATCGTGTAGCAAGTCGGCGAGGCGGTTGTGCAACTGCTCTTCCTTGTGCACTCGGCTTTGGCCAGCCTCCAAGGGCGACAAATCGATCCAGTCACGCCCAAACACCTGATTTACATCGGGCAGTTCACTGGCGTCCAGCGCTTGCAGCTCTTTACTGGTTTGGCGCCAAGCGTTGCTGGAAAATTCTTTCAGTTCCAGCTCAATACTGTAGCGGCTCAATAGAGATTGAATGTTGCGCAGTGCATCGAGATTGGTATTGCGTTGTTGATCCTGCGCCAACAACGGGCCCACGCCTTCAGTGAGTTGGTTTGATAAAGACTCTTTTTTCTGCTCCATCTCATGTTTGTTACGCAGAGCAGGGATGCCTTGAATTTTCGCCTCTAAAGAAACCAGCTTTTGGTGGCTCTGTTCAACTCTCAGGTCCAATTGCGCTTTTTGCTCTTCAACGGCCCGCAAACCTTGGTTGAGTGTTTTTTGGTTATCTTTCTCGGTCAAATACTGCTTTTGATTCAACTGGTATTGTTGCGACGCAGCGCCATAGCTCAGAGCCGTTCGCTCTAACCATTTATCGAGATAATCATTGGCCTGTAATTTTGCTTGCTCCAGCAGTTGCACGCCTTGGCGCAACTGATTCGCCTCTTGCTCCATGCCATGTACCGTGCGCAATAAATCCCGGATGCGACGAATGGTGTCGCCCATATCGTGGGCTTCCAGCACCTCAGACGCCACAAACTGATCAATGGATTCCACGGGTTTATAGGCCATAAAGCGTGCGAAGGTACGCGCGGCGTTTTTAGCATCTTGCTGAGAAACGGCATCACGCTTACCTCTTAGGGCGCCATAAAGCCGGGCCAAGTAAGCGCCTTTTTTATCGTAGGTTTCTACCGATTGTTTGCCAAATTCTTTGCGCAGTAATTTGGGCAGTTCCGTGATGGGGGTAGTGTGCTTGCCGTCAGGATAATCACGCACAAAGTGAGACAGGCTGAGCATTTCATCGGGCACAATCATCAGTAACAGCTCGTCCTGCCTAGCCTGATTGCTGGAGCCGGCGCGGTCGAGATGGGCGCGCACACCAATCACCGCGGTAAAGGCTTCTGCGGTTTCTCCCTTGGTAGGGTGAAATACGCCCGCTATATAGCCATCGGTATCCCAGGGGCGAGAAAAGGCGCCATCGTCACAGCCAAGCACATAAGATGCAAGGGTTCTAACTTGCTTACCGCCACGACCTTTTTGCGTGGTTTCATCCTGGCCGGGGTTAAAATTAAACAAGTTATCAAACGCAGCTGTCATCAGCGTTTGCAAAGCATCGGCGGCGGTGGTTTTGCCAGACCCATTGCCGCCGGAGAATAAATTCACAGGCCCGTATTCTAGCTCTTGGGCAGGTAGGTTGCCCCAGTTAACTGTGATAGATCGTTTTAAGTACATAATTTAAGTCTAGAAAATTTACTCAGGCGGGTTTTCTGGCAGCTTATTGAAAAAACTGCTCTCGTCTATATCGGTAGTAGATGGCTGATCTATCTCACTACTAGGCTCTTGCTCGGCCGGAAGCGTTTCTTCAATCAACTGCGCCAGTATTTTATCGGTGACTAAAGTGGTGATATCCGGGCGAATGGTAATCCAAGCTTCTGCGTCTTCCATAGCATCATCGTTACCACTGCGAATTAACCGCAGCTGTCTCAGCTTTCTAAACAGGGAACGCCGGTCTGTGGTTGACTCCGGTAAAGGACGGTTGAGCAGGTTTTTGCAGGCTAGGTTAAGCGCCTCCATTGGTAGCACAACCTGGCCTTGTTCATCAATCTGACCTTCGCGTAACGACTTATCGTATTCAGCGCGTAACACCAAAATAGTGGCAACTTCCTGTTGCGAAAGTCGCTGGCGTAGGCCGGTGTTAAAGCTGTCATCGCAGTCACTAAGACCTGGAACATCAGCCCCAGGCGGAAATAATCTCACGGATTGAAAACGCGACTCATGCAAGATGCGAATGTGTAAAACTACCAGATATTCTTCTACTAAATCGTGCACTTGCAGATAGCGGTCATAAAGCTCCGCTTCTTTTTTGCTTTCGTTACGGCACAGCACGGTGTGATCCAGCAACCGAATCATCAGCTCAGAAAACAAGGGTAGGGTGGTGCCTCGTGCTTCCAAGGCGGTGTTAAGAGGTTCAGTGATTATCATCTTGTTCCAGTGTTAACAAAAAGCCATCACGGCGGTCAAAATAGTGCTCATCGGTAATGGGTTCACTAGGTTCAATGCGCAGTTTAAATCCGGCTGCGCAATGGTCGGCGCCGCCCAATTCAATAATGTGGCTTAGCGCTAACAGATCGGTGGCACTGTTGATAGGAAGGTTGCGGCTGTCGATATGGTTACCGGCATCCAGAGCGTTGCGCAAATAATCTCGCATGGCACCGCCATTAATATTGAATGCTTTTTCCAGTAACTGTTGGACGGCTAACTCTCGTCGAATTTGGTCATCAGGAGCATCCAATTCATGGATCTGGCTCTGCACCGTGCGTTTTGGTGCTCTTTCACGCAGGAGAACCTGTGCAGGGTCTATCAACCCAAAACTGACGCCGGCCATTGCATTACCAGCGGTTTCCATGCTGCGCTGGAAGTCGGTTTCATCCAAGTCCGATAATTTTCGGCACAAACCCACTAAGTCGCTGTGCTGTTGGTTGTGCAGGTAGCTCAGCTGCTGAATGATGATTTTGGCCCGCCGAGTAAAGCCTTGCAGGGCTCGGCGCAACGCCGGCAACATGATCTCAGCGGCGTTACGCATACGAGTTTCGATGCTTTCGAGCAGCTGGAACAATACCGAGCTATCCTGGCTAACGATTAGCTCCGGCGCCACCCGGCGCAGCTCAAGCTCGGCGTTTCTTTTCCACGCTTTGGGCCGTTTTCTAATCTTATCGATGGTGCTCTGAATGCGATCTCGGTGTTTTTCGACGCTGTCTGCCGACATCCTTACGGCAACGTCTGGCTGGAATCGTTTTTCCATAAAGTCGAAAAATTGATCACTGGCTTGCTGCACCAGCTGCTGGGCTTCCACCTCTTTCACTAGCTCGCGCTTGCGTTCCTCCAGCTCTGCAATAATGTCGGAAAAATCTGAAATAATGCGCTCTGAATGCTCGTGGGCGTCGATGAGATCGTATACCTCTCCACGGTCTAGGAATGCCACTAAGGAATTCAGGGTATTACGAGTGTTACGGTGGCGAGTGCGAACACTGCGGCCATCCACCTCAACCAGTGTTTGAGTGAACAGCCGGCCAGTTCGGCTAAAGGGGTAGGTGGACTGAAAGGAGGCTTCGTCCTTATCGCGCTTTAACCAGCCATGCTCCACCAAAGAATTGAGAATCCAGCCGGCTTGTTCGCGGTTACCGCTAAATCGGCCGACGTCATCGTTGCCCTCAAGCACTGGCGCACGCTCCAAGGCCTCCACAAACACATCCAGCACCTGATCCCGTTTCAGGGATTCACCATAGTCGGCCTGGGAGCTGTAAAGCCGTTCGTGCAACAAACGTAGGCATTCCACCACTTGTTCACGGTACTTGCCGGTGAGAGGCCTAAACAGTTGAGACCGATCGTCGCTGAAAAACATGCATTCTCTATCACATTCAACGGCTGCCTATTCAGCCGGGGCTGAACTTTATCACCAAATGGTGCAGAAAGGTGGCGGATATAACGCACAAGGAACTTCACCCAACCGAACCTTTACTAATTGCCATTAAGTAAAGAAAAGGGTATCTTTACTGAACCCATCATAGTAAAGAGGTGTTCCATGCCAAAAGTTAGCGCTAAAAGACAGATTACCCTGCCAATTGAGCAATGCAAAGCAGCAGGTATAGAGCCGGGCGATGAATATGATAGCTACGTGGACAACGAAGGCCACATTACTATCGTGAAGAAAGTTGCAGGATCTGCTAAAGGTCTTTTGAAGCGGATGACCGCTGACAAACGGTATACCGATGAGCAATCCTTACATAGTGGCCTTTCTCAATGATTGCGATCGATACCAATATTTTATTGCGGTACCTGCTCGATGACGACAATGCTCAGTCGACGCTCGCAGCGGATCTGATTCTCGGCGACACCACGGTACTCGTTACCGATGTAGTGTTGGCAGAAACTATCTGGACGCTTAAGGGCAAACGCTACAACGCGGACAAAGAGGCTATCATCAAAGTCGTACATTCCCTGTTCGAAGAACCAAACGTCGTCTTTGAAAGTAGGCAAACAATTTGGCGAGCGGTAAACGATTTCAAAAATGCAAAATCAGTTAAGTCTGGCGGTAAGCGTAAAGAGGCTGATTTTCCCGATGCCCTGATTATCAATAAAGCTAGGTATGTAGCGAGTGAAGCGGCAACAGAATTTGAGGGAGTCTATACCTTCGATGTTGCTGCACAACAGATACCAGGCACGAAGAAGCCATAGCTGTAAATCATCACATGGGGAGATAGTTGAAATAAACAAGAGTGATCTAATGTAAATACCATTCAAACTAGTTGCCTTTTTAGAGTAACTAGGGCCTGTTGACACTAATTTGGCACCACTGCTGGAGACTTTCTAATGGTCGGTGGTTCTGACTGCTTGATGAGTGAATTTCGTTGATGACTTGCATAAGTAAACGTCTTTCTACTTAGCTAAGAAAAACATAGGCCGCGATGGTATGTGTAAACAAGCCCCCCCCAATATATCCTATACTCTTTAGTATTGGACATAGCGTAATGGTGGCTAGGGAAATCCTAAACAAAACTTCAAAATCCACCATAGCGGGGTACTAGGGATTTTCCGTCCAAAAACGACAAAAATCGCTGAAAGCCCCGCCATCCGTGGCCTCTCAGGGAGTATTACTATTACCGAACCGGTAAATATCCCTCGATTGTGCGCATCAGTTCCTCCAGATCCGGTAACTTTTCACTCAATTCGAAGGTATAGATACCCTTTAAGTTGATGTTATACCAAGCCACTGGAGAAGCCTGTTTGACTATCTGTATTCGTTTATCGTCATTCTGATATTCGAAGCTGGTAAGCAGCTGGCTGAGTATGCTGGAGTTAAAATAGATGATGGCGTTGGTGACCAGACGTGCACATTCGTTCCAAAGTTGGATTTCTTCATCAGAGCTACCCCGGAACTGATCCCCATTGACGTTACTAATCGCTCGACGCAATTGGTGATAGGCCTCCCCCCGGTTAAGGGCGCGCTGAACATAGTTGCGCAGACTGGCATCATCGATGTAGTTAAGCAGGTAATTCGCTTTTACCAGGCGATTGTACTCGGTCAGGGCCTCCAACAAGGGATAGTTTTTCTTGTATCCGGAGAGTTTCCGAACCAACGTGGCCTGTGTTGTCTTTCGTTCTTTGAGTGACACTGCGATTCGTTGGATAGTGTCCCAGTGCTGCATGATACGTTTGGTGTTGATGGGCTTTTTCAGGTGTAGCTGGATTCTCTGATCCTTCCCTTCCTTTACATCAAACATCTCATTGATGACGCGGCCAACCTGCGCGTAGCGCGGCGCAAAGCTGTAACCGAACAGATCCAACAGAGCGAAGTTGACGTGATTGACCCCATGGGTATCGGTAGAGAGGACATCCGGAATGATCTCGGAGCTGTTGTTCATCAGCAAGTCAAAGATGTGGTGGGATTCGTGTTCATTCGCACCGATCACCCTGGCGTTAACGGCAGCGTGATTGGCGATTAAGCTCATGGCCGAGACGCCTTTCTGAGTGCCAAAGTACTTCGATGAGTAGCGCGTTTTGAAGGTTTCGCGCCGAGCCTCGAACTTTTGGCCATCGGCACTGGCGTGGATAATATCCTCTTGGATGTTGTAATGCTTGAAGATGGGCAGCTTGGCCGTCGCGTTGTTGATGTTATCGCTGGCTACATTCAAAGTTTCCAGTCGTAGATAGTTTGCCTGGATGGTGCTGAGTTGATCATAGGTGCGATCGGAGATTTGAGCCATGCCGTAGATGCCTTGGTTTGTCGCATTTCCCACCAGAATCGCTAGCAGGTCATATTCGTGGACTCGGCTCTTGGACTGGGAACCCATTACATGTTCAAAGCAATCAATGAACCCTGTGTCGCGGTCAACCATGCGCAACACATCGGCGACGCCCGTCGTCGGTATCTGCTGGAAGAAGGGGTTGTTGACCAGGTACTTTTTACTCGCTGTCGGTAACCGCCATAAGCGCTTACCCTTGGGATTGCGCAGGATGATATTACGGTTATCATCTTGTTCCAGGTAATCACTGACCTCATGAAAACGGATCTCCAGATCCCTGGCCATTTGCTCGATCAGTTTATGCGGTTCAGCGGTCAATTTTGGTAGCTGGGTTTGATCCAGCAACTCAGCCTTTTCTCTTTGCCAGCGTCCTCGACTCACCAGATCAGCCTCCAAAGCCCGGTATTTAACGACATTCGGCAAGGTCAGTTGCCCATTCAATCGGTCAGGGATTTGTAGATACAGGTACCATTCGTAGCGACCTGGGTTAAAATTTCCGCCCTCGTCCTGCAAGAAAGGCAACTGTTTTTTGGGTGGCAGCCGGCCGTCTATATTTGCCGTTGAGATGACTCCTGGGGCTGAGAAGTCAAGTCGGGCGTGATCCAGTACTGCTGCTAGGCGTTGAGTGCCCTCACTGCCTTCGAAGCGCAGGCAAAGAAACAGCTGCCGGAGCAAACCTTCCCTTAAGCTATCTCTCTGGTCATAATACTGCCACGTAGCTTCTTCAACGGAACGCTTTTGTTCATTCAGAAACAGACAGACGGACTCCAGGTCTTTCTCCGCAAGAAGCTTCAGGGCTTTCTGCTTTACCGACCCAAACGGTTGCTGTTGATCAATGCTGCCATCAATGAATAGGTGCAGAACTTCTGCCGCCTTGCTGACATTTTTAGCAGCTTTTTGCCAGTCCTTATAAACTGCTTCCTGCGCATAGGTCTTGGCTTTTTGCTTGATCTGTCGGACATGATGAACAAAACCATCAGCTATGCGCTCCAATGCCTGCTGCCAGCGGGACTGCAGATAGCACAGGAGATAAAGCCGCTGATTGCCCACAGACTGCCGTTTCATCTTGGCACCATAGTAGTCGACCCGCTCAGCAAGATGTTGTTGATTTTTCTGGGACAACGATAGTCCGCTCAAGAGGGAATTCACTTCCGGCATCCAGTGCTGGATATGGAAATGTACGGCCAGCTCCTTCTCCAGCTCGGTACCAGTAAAGTTACGGGCATATTGACGCAACTGTCGTAATGTAAGCGTTCCGTCACCATTTACAAGGGTGGCCAATGCTTGTTTTAAATCCGGAGACAGCTCAAATTCTACGTGGGTAATCAGCCGTTCTTGTTCCTGACCAACAACCTGGCTGATGATTTTTTGCAGTGTGCTGTAGGCTGGGATCGCAATTTTCTGCCCTGACAAATACTCAATGGCTGCATCGAAGAGGTATCTCGGAGCAGACCAAGCTTTGGCCTGCTTGATTAGGTGGGCTACCAAGGCAGATTCATGGCCTTTAGAGCTCCAGCGCTGGTATTCACAGAGTTCGAATATCCGCTGGTAAATCCGCTCGTTTTCTTTCTGAGATAGATTGAACGGCCTAAAGCCCGGTCCTGGTAGTACTGTTTGGTGGACGTGCTTGAGATCATGTTTTATCTGATGAAAACCAAGGTTTAGCGCGACAGGCTTAGCCTTAAAATAACCCAACAACAAGAAAAACATGTAGCGCTGGCCACGATTTCGGAATTTATTGCCAACTGCCAGTTCCTTGTCGTTAAGAGAGAAAAAGAATCGTTGATCGTTAGATGTGAAAATTGGGGGGCCGTAAAAATCATCTTGTTCTGCATCAGACAGGATCTGAACACGTTCTTCATATGCCATATTTTTAGCCTAAAAAAGCTAAATTTTAACCAAAATCGGTGTAAATATGGACTTCAGAGAAAGTAATACCATTTGGGAGACTACGGATGGCGGGGGCTACAGCGTTTTTTGTCGTTTTTGGACGGAAAATCCCTAGTACCCCCGGAAGACCGTCAACAGGAACGCGAACAATTCCGTACAACCAATCAGCAGATGCAGGATCAGCTTCAGGAGTTGCGTGGCCATCTTGCACAAGCAGAGATTCGATTATCCGAACTGACTGAAACTAATAGACGACAGCAACAACGCACCGAGGAACTCGAACAGATCAGTACAGGGTTTAGTCGTGAATTGAGCGAAAAAGCCAGGAACATCGAGAAATTGAACAACGAGCTTGAAGTGGCACTATCGAAGAGCCTGGAGCATCAGCAGCAAAAAGATAAACTAACCGAACAGTTAACAGCGATTGAACGCCAGAAAGCAGCTGCTGATAAAGAAGCAGCTTTACTATCACAATCTCTGGAAACCGCCAAAGCTACACTGAAAGCAGCCCAAGATAAAATGATGATCCTTACCGACGAAAACAAGCTAATCCTTCAGGAAAAGGCAGTCGTACAGGGGCAATTTAAGCAGCTACAGTCTTCGCTTTGATCCCGAAATTGTACTGCGCAATAGGTTGCATTACCTGTAATATGCGTAATTGTAGTTTTTTCAAGTAGGCAGGCTTATGATATTAATCAGTTCGATAGACAGTACGCGGCAGAAGAATGTCATCATATCTTTTTATTATCAATAGGTTATCTGCAAAGTGGCCAGTTTCAACGCTTTTACCGGCCGGACCTCAAATAGTTCAAATAAACGTGACTTTTAAAGACTGATAATGCACTCGCCTAGTCGGATAATATTATTAGTCTTCTGCTAGTAGATCTTAGCTTCCCCTGGTGGGCGGTTCTTGAAGCGCCGATGTACCCACATATATTGTTCAGGGGCGCTGCGTATTCCCTCTTCTATCAGGGCATTGATCTTCGTTGCGTCAGCAATGTCATTACCTGAAGGAAAGTCATTAACAGGTAGGATTTCTATACGGTAATGACGACCTTCATTTTCCCGATAATGGTGAATCATTAATACTTTGGCCCCCGTGATTTTTGCAATAGTTGATGTTCCCGTCACCGTTGCCGCTGACAATCCAAAAAAGGGAGCAAATACAGCGTTTTTTGTTCCATAATCTTGATCGGGTGCGTACCAAACCACATAGCCATCGCGTAAACGGCGTATTAATTTTTTAAATTCTTTCTTTTCTATCGGCTCACCATAACGAGAGCGTCCTTGAGTCAGGAAAAAATCTAACACTGCGTTATTATTTTTTCGATACAGAACATCCATTTGACTAAAATTGGTAAACAACACACCGGCGAAGTCTAAAGTTGTAAAATGAGAACCGACTAATAAAACCCCTCTTCCATTAGATTGTTCTTGCTCTATATATTCAAGCCCAACAACACTCACCAAATGTTGTAAATCAGTCGGATTTTTAAACCATCCAGAAATCGTTTCCAATAAACCGATGCCTTGATCTACCATTGTCCGATAAACAAGTTTTTTTTGCTCATCATCGCTAAGTTCGGGAAAGCAAAGGCGAATATTGGTCTCACAAATATGACGACGGCGTTTAATCAATCGAAAAGCTAGAGATCCGGCTACTTTACCAAGACGTATAATGACCCGGTGAGGTAGAAAGCTTGATGTGGAAAGCACTCCCAAAATCAGCCAGCTGGACCAGTGGCGAGGGTGCAACAGCTCTTTGGGTATGCCTTTAATGTTCATGCTAAACTTCGACCTTATCTTTTGTTTAGAAAAGGTCAGGATAGATTCCGTGTTATGTACGGAGTCAAGCGCTTAATGAATGATGGCAATATTTAGCAGACGACTATTATGGTTGTAATGAATCAATGATGGGGCAATGGCTGTCATCCTGATTGCTATCACACTGCTCTACAAGCTCGGTAAGAGCACTTTCCAAGCGCTGTAAATCGGCTAGCTTTTCTTTTACGGTAGCCAATTTATGTTCAGCAACTTCCTGAACCTGGTAGCACGGGGTGTCATTTAGTTGAATCAAATTGGCGATTTCATCTAAGGTAAAACCCAATTCTTGTGAACGCTTTATAAAACGAATCCGATTTATGGTCTCTACAGGATAATGACGATAACCTTTTTCAGGCTTGAAGGGCTGCTTAATTAAACCGCGTCGCTCATAAAAGCGTATGCTTTCGATATTGACGCCAAGCTCTTTGGCGACTTTGCTGATTGTTCTTGTCACTTGTTGTGTCCTGTGGTCACCCATATTCCTGCTAGAGAATGATTATTGTTTGTCTTGATAAAATATCGTAAAGAGAATTTATCAAAATACAGTCAGCATTTGTTTTTTCATATTTTCCAGAACTTTTCTAGCGAGACAAACAGAGATCTGTCTGCCATCAGCCCAGAAAAAGACGCCATTGCTGCTTCAAAATTACTTAACCAACGTTGGAAATGCATTTCCTCAAATGCGTGAACAGCGTTAATTGTCCTGTGTAGCTTAATCAAGTGGTTATTATACTGAGCGTTTCCGAAAAACATTTTCTGCCAATACAAACTAATAGTTTGCAATTGCTCATTAATATCAATTAATGCATGTTCCAAAAATACGGGTGCCATAACACTATCATCAAGCAATTTCCCATAAAAAGAATGCGCGAACCTATCAATATTTTTTACGGTATCAAATTGTGTTGATTCATTGAAGTACGTCAATGAATCAACAGCACACGCCTAAATAGGAGGCTAACCCAATAACACCAGCAAATGCCAGTATCATCATTACTGCTTCTATACCATCTTTTCGCCTTAGGTACGCATTTCTTATTGCTAACATTTTGTCACCTTGAAATTGAAGCTTACTCCCGTACTATAAAGGCCGTACCATGATACGGTGTCAATAAAAAATCGAGACAATAATCGTCGGGCAAAGTGCTGTTAACAAATACTGTTGTTGCCATATTTTTAACTTCCAGGCTTGACGCCGTACCGTACTACGGCTGATAAAATTCTCACAATTTAGACCACTAACTATAAAACCGAAATACCGAGGCTGATATTCATGAGTAATTGCTGTAGCAAACCTAAAACAACCAAAGCGAACTGTCCGAGTTGTGATGTAATACAAAAATCTGTTGCTTTTGAGACCTTGTTACACCATGTTTCTTCTCCCTTAAACCAAGAAATTCAACCACAAACTTATTATTTCTGCTCCAATCCGCAGTGCAAAACGGTGTATTTTGGAGAGGATGGTCAGCTTATTTCTGTAACACAAGTACGAGGTGTTGTAGGTCAAAAACAAAAATTAGAATCACGACCAATTTGCTATTGTTTTGATGTAACAGCCCAGCAGGTGCTTGATGAAATTACCACCACTGGCAAAAGTACATCGAAAGCCTTTGTCATTGCTCAGACTAAGGCGAAATCTTGTGCTTGTGATATTCGTAACCCTTCAGGCGCCTGTTGTTTGGCAGATTTTCCTACCTAAAATAAAAGGTCGTTGCTGTTGTGAACGTTATTTAGAAAGAAGCGGTAATCTGAAGCCGGATTTAGATTAGTTACAGAACGAACACTTACGAGGATTAAGTTATTGGAATTACAAATAGGAGAACAGCAAAATTGAAGCGTTCTCTATGAGTCACCACGGTAAGTATTGTTAAAAGCAATTAACTATCGATAAATGACGCGGTCATATATGTGTAAGCATCATGGGACGGAATTAATCAAAATTATTAGGAATAACGAACATGCTGTCTCTGGCATCTACATTAAGTTTTGCTCTTGTCGCCGGAATGAGTATACCTGTAGGGGCATTGATCTCGACCAATAAGAGGCTAAGATCTTACTGTTGCCAACATGAGATTGACAGTTATGTTTCTTACTTTGGTGGTGGAGCGCTGCTAGCTGCAATAGCGCTTGTACTTGTACCTTACGGTATAGAACACACCACAATTCCTGATGCCACAGTAGCATTTTTGGCCGGAGGAATTGTCTTTTGGCAACTTAGTTCATGGATGAGGCGTAGACGTAATACCATATCTCAATTTCTTGGAATGATATTGGACTTTATCCCGGAGGGAATAGCGTTAGGCGCAGCTGCGGCAACAGGCTCGAATACAGGGTATCTGCTCGCTGCGCTGATAGCACTACAAAACATGCCGGAAGGTTTTTCAGCATATCATGAAATGAACTCGGGCGGCGTAACAAAAATAAAACTTTGGGTGATTTTTCTTACGGTTCCAATAGTGGGGCCGCTCGCGGCATGGTTGGGCTATACTTGTTTGTCAGCAAGTAATCATGTTCTGGGATTGATCATGCTATTCTGCAGTAGCGGTATCATTTATCTAATTTTTCAGGATATTGCTCCAGCGGCTCATCTAAAAGATCAAGACTTCCCAGCAATGGGTGCCGTAACTGGTTTTTTACTGGGCATGATCGGAACTATGCTAATACACTGCTGTCCCGTTAACTTTCATATGAGCGCCATCTGATTTATATCAGGCAGGCTATTTGGCGGTGTATCGCCTCTCAACAAGGCCATTAGGTCTCTTTTATCAAAAAGATTAAGCTGTAATAGGCGCAGTATCTGCTGCATACTTCTTGTAAGCTTCGACTGAAACTTTAAAAAGGCAATGAGCAAATAAACACACATTGCGACCCAGATTTGAGTCATTACAGCGTTCTTGCTCGTACCAATAAACGATGTTACTTTTAAGTTCTGCTTGATCCACTTAAAGAACAACTCTACCTGCCATCGGGCTTTGTAAATATCGGCAATGGTCTTGGCGGCCAATTTGAAATTGTTTGTTAAAAATACATAGTGCTTACCCGTCTCCGCATCTTTATACCCCACCCGTCGTAATTGAACGGGGCATTTTTTGGAGACATGAGGGCCGGTGAACTCGATCGTTTGATCACACGTCAATCCTTTGCCTTTCAGTACGGATCGACGTTCAATAATACGAAATTTCGCATTGCTCTTAAGCCGGGTGACGAAGAAAATCTCCTTATCTGTCAACTGCTTATACCAAGCGTAATCATTGTACGCTTTATCAATCGCAACAATACTCCCCTTAGGGAAGTTGAGCATACGACCTACCGTGACATCGTGTTTCTTCCCTTCCGTGATGGTCACAAACTCGGGTAAGTAGCCGGCATGATTCAAGCCAACGTGCAATTTCACCGCGCCTTTGGTGGTGCGAAAGTCAGCCCAGGGAAACGCTGACAAACACAAATCGATGGTCGAGGCATCCAGCGAATATAGCGGGTGGTTAAATTTGAAATTATGATCAGGCACCACGCTTTGGCAGCGCATTAACAGCTTTCCAAACAAAGCTTCGTACAGGGCATAGGGCTTATCTTCATTGATGCGCGATAGGTTAGACCGCGACAGCTTGGCGCTGCCCAGATGGTAAAGGCGATGCATTTGCGCCGACATATTATCCACGATATCGCGCAAGCTGTTTCGACCAGACAATTGGGCCATCGTCAGTGACACAAACTGCGACCAGCGAGAGGCTTTACGGAAGGCACGGCCTGAATGATGTTGTTTGGCAAGGGTCTCAAATTCATGTCTCGGAACAAGTTTTAGTATTTGTGAAAGAATGGTATTACAATGCGCCATGGTCTGGTTCCCCCTATTAATACGCTGTTTTCTAAGCAATCTCATTGTATCAATTGCGGCGGAATCAGACCTTCTTATTTCTCCTTAACGGGACAGCAGTGATGCTAATACATTGATTTTCTACTTCAATCCACAGTGCGAAAGGGTTTATTTTGGAGAGCAAGATTGATGTCCGACCGGTAAAAGCGTCAAATCTAGCCAATCTACCAAAATGCTCAGTGTGGTATGGAGAAAATGCAGCCATATGCTCCCGAGTGATGTGGTGCCCTTACGACTTCAATTGATTAAATGCCTCTGTCATCGCATTCACGTTGTACAAGATTGCAAACAAAATGGTTGTGCTTAACAGTTTTACTTTGCCCATGTTTCAAATTAGCTGGTATTTTCCCACCGTTGGCGAAGAACAGCCAACGAGCAAACTCAATGAACTCTTCACTTTTACAAGTAGCACCTGGGGTCTGGCGATCATCTGCAGGATTTACCGATGAGGAAAAATAAATCCCGTAGAGATGATCGCCAGACCCCAAATAGAATAATTTTTTTTGCAAATAACTGATATCTGCTGGATGCGTCAGCGGATTAGTCTTGAAAGACTGAATCAATGATTGGACTTCATTCCATCTTTCACCGTTTTCCAGCAGAAAAATGAACAGTTGGTGGAAAACATGGCAGTGATCACCACTCAGAAAGCAGAAGTGGAGAAGCAAGTGGCTGTGTTATCCCAGGCATTGGAGGTCGCCAAAGCTGAACTAAAAACCTGCCGGGACAAGATTGTATTTCTGACTGACGAGAACAAAATAATAATTCAGAAAAGGTGATGATTCAGGGGCAATTCAAGCAACTACTGGCTCGCTATGATCGCGTTAGAGCCAAACTTGCCAAATTTGTCGGTTCTTCCACAGGCCCCCAATGAGTTCCTGAAAAAGCGGGCGAGTCAGCAAGCCCAGCAATCCATCAATAGAACCTGGGTGGCACTCGATGATGAAATGGTGGATTTTCATCCAACGCCAATAGTTGGGTTTTACACTCTAACCAGTTGTACGGTGGCTCATACAGACATCCAGGGGAACTATCCCCACTACCCATTACCCGCTTTTAAGTTAGCCTGGTTCGGTGTTCATAATGAATATCAGGGCACTCCAATGCGCGTTGGTGAAGAACTGCTAGTAGAGGCACTGCTTCAGTCTTGGGAGCTCTTTACCCACACTCAACTAGGTGTTGCCTTAGTTGTTGACCCGTTAACCCAGAAAAGTGAAGACTTTTTCCGGAAATACGATTTCCAGGAAATTGGGCGCTCTTTCCATGGTCAAGAAACTCTCTATTTGCCGATGAGAAAAATCCGACAGATGATTGAAGCGGATCTGCTTCTGGGGGCCGAGGAAAAGTTTGGCTCAAGAACGAAAGCTGAACGTTGGTTTGATACACCTGATTCACTGTTTGGTGATCTCTCGCCTCGAAAGATGATCGATGTAGTCGGTGGCGTCGGCATTTTGGAAGATGCGATCTATGAGAGTTGAAGGCGGCGCGCGTCAGCTCTGATTCTTGTTTACAGATCAGTTTCAGCTTCCTGAGCTGTTTTTACGCTATCGGGGGGAATGACATGCTCAGCGCCTGGATCAAGTTTCGAAACCAGGTTGTGTACCAGTTTTCCCTCCACTTGGCCACGTGATCTCCTGTGTCACAGACGACATGGCCCGCTTACCAGCAGGCAATAGCAGTGCCAGAGCCAGAACCTTTCGTGCCCCAGTAAAGGCCGCCATCGTATTGAAATTGGTCGTAGCGAGTCGGAAGTTGTTCGATTGGGCCTCGGTGCTCCATCAAAAGGCTACGCGGGCACCATTGAAAAATTTAAGTTGAACTGCCTGGGCTAATAATCAGATTTCCATTTAGTAGCACAATGAATTCAGACTATCCTTAATTTATCTCGTAAAAACAATGAGTTAAAATATTATAGATTAATAGAATAGGATTTTTATTTGCAATAGCCTAGAGTGATCAATGGTAACTGGATCCAGATGGGAAGATGCGTATGTCGATCAATGACCTTCTGAAACGTAGCTCCTCCCATGGTACGGAGGAAGCAGAAGTAGCTTTCTTCTCAGCTATAGAGGCTTGTGGCCTGTTCCTGAATCAGTGACTCTACGCTTGAATATACTCACCCGGGCAGGACTCAAGCCAATTTTCCCTGGAATCTAGCCAAAGCCGGTTTGTTGATGGCGGAAATGCCTAGGACAGGTTCGGTCAGCTGCCCGAGATTGATTATTTTGAGACCGGAGCCTGATGTTCCTACAATACCCGATTGCCCCGGCACAGTTTCCGGGTGATCCCAGGGTGAAGGCCGTTATTGAGCTGGCTTATCCGGAGGCTGATTCGCTAACACGGTGTCACGTCTCAAGACGAGGTGGCTGCAAGAGCGCCAAGATTGGCGTCGCCGTGAGCTGAGAAGAAGCGCTCATCTACTGGTGGACGGATGGTGTCTACAGCAATGGTTGTCTAGATGACAGGCTCTGCCTGTTGGTGATCATAGGAGTTACCGAGTATGGCCACAAGGAACTGGTCGCGGTTGAAGATGGCCATCGGGGGTCTGAAGCCAGCTGGCGAGAGCTGCTCACCGGCTTGCGGGAGCGGGGCCTGGATTATGCCTCCAAGCTGGCCGTAGGCGACAGGGCTCTGGTTTCTCTATCTGGCGAAGACCCGTGAGGGCGCTCACAAAGCCTTTGACAGCACCTTGAAGCGATTCCGGGACAAGTACCCGAAGGCCATGGAAAACCTTGAAAAGGATCGGGATGAACTGCTCGCCTTTTACGACATCCCGGCAGCGCACTGGATTCATTTGCGGACCACCAATCTGATTGAGTCCACCTTCGCCAAGGTAAGGCTGAGTACAAAGCGAACCTGGTCCTGTGGCAACCCGACACCACGTTATCGATGGTGTTCAAATTGCTCCATTCCGTTCAGAAACGCTGGAAGCGGATCAAGGGGTTCAACCAACTGAAGCTGGTGGTGAACAACGTCCAGTTTCGGGATGGAGAACGCGTGGATGATCAATCAATCTGGCAGAGACGCCGCCTTATGGCCATTTGCCAGATTTGATAATAACTCCAGATAGTGCGGATTGATGTGTAATCAAAAAAAGGGGCGTTGCAACCCCTCCCAAATTTACCCATAATTAAAGCGTTGACAATAATTACAACATACGGTGCAAGCCATGTTATCAAACGTGCTCAGTAATGCCGTGGTTTTTGCTCAGGCACACCCGCTAGAAGTATCCGATTACTTCAGTCGTCATGTCGGGCACCACATACTGGAATTTGCGGATCGGGTTTGCAGTCGCACGCAAGCCTCTCGCCTCAATTACCGTGATTTCGCTGGCCTCGGGCTGTCATCCATCAGCTACGGTGATAAGGTGAATGTTCGTTGTCCCGAACCTCGAGAGATCTACCATTTTCAGTTTGTGGCCCGAGGTGAATGCCTTTGGCGCTTCCCGGACAAGAACATTCGGCTGTTGCCTGGTCAAGCACTTATGGTTAATCCCTATGATCAAGTATCGCTAACGTATTCTGCTGATTGCGAAAAAGTTATTGTTACAGTGCCTCCAGCGCTGATCAACGAAATATGCCTTGATCAGGCAGGCTCATTGCCTCGTGAAGGGGTTAAGTTTTCATCTGATGTTATAGACTTGAGTGAATCGGCATGTTTCCTGAGGTTGCTGGATGTGCTGTTAGCAGAGGCCAATGGCAGCGAGTTGGGTCTGGAGCATGTGCAGCGGCCCTATCGCGAAATTCTGATCCGCAAGCTGCTGCATCAGTTCAGCAGCAATATTGCCTCCGAGCATGACCTACACGCCAATGATCCCAGTTTTTGCCACCTCTTGGCTTACATCGAGACCAATATCCGCGCTGACCTGAGCGTTGAAGAACTGGCGCAGGTGGGGAATGTGAGTACCCGCACCGTCTACAACTTGTTTGCCAAGTATTTTAGTGTGACGCCGAAGCTGTTCATCAAGCAAGCCAAGCTGAAAAGCCTGCGTGAAGATTTGGCCGGTGGCAAGGCTATTCGCAATGTGACGGAAGTTGCTTTGGACTACGGCTTTACCCACCTTGGGCGTTTTTCATCCGACTATCGCAAGATGTTTGGTGAGCTGCCGTCGGAAACGCTGCAGCGCAGGCGCTGAAGCCACTGAATGCCACCAAGTGGTAGCTCACTCGGTTAATATGAGCGGCACGCCTGATTTAGGCGTGCCGTTTCAGTTGTGGCTGACCGCAGATCTCATCCGTGACCTTCTGTACGCAGGTTATCAGCTGTTGCCGTAGCGGTGAACCCGAGGTGATGTCGGTGTCGCAGGCCATCCCTATCAGGCTGACGGCCGATGAGATGTGGCCGTTGATATCGTAAATGGCGCTGCCCGCCACGTTCAGGTCCGGTAAGTAGTCGCCGTAGAAACAACACAGGTTGTCGTTCCTAACCTGAAGCAGGTGTTGTCGAAACTGTTCGCGCTCAAGGGCACGGCCGCCATGACGAGGCAGGGCCGGTGGATGCTGGAAAAACTGCTCCAGTATCTCTTCACGGCGCTCATGGGGTAGGCTGGCAAGGAAAATTCGGCCTGACACTGAGAAGAAGGGAGACAGTTCCAGCCCCAACCGTATATTGACAGCGACGGGAGAGGTGGAGTCCAGCCATTTGATTACCAGCGGCGCATGGCCGTTCCAGATTGTCACCGATACGGTCCTGTTGCTGGCCTTATTCAGCTCTTCAGCCGCACTGAAAACCAGTCGAATCGGATCGATGCGGCGAATGGCTGCTACTCCGAGTGTCAGGCAGGATCTGCCCAGCGTGTAGCCGTTGCCGGTGTCATGAGCGATATGGCCCATGCGCAGCAGGCTGACCAAGTACTTGTGCAGTCGGCTGGGCGAAAGCGACAGCCGGTCGGACAGGTTTTTGAGGGTCACGGGCCTGGGTGACTCTGCAATGGTATCCAGAATTCGCAAGCCGATCTCAAGAGAACCGATCCCTTGACGTGGGGGGTTGGCATTTTTTTCTATTTCTGCAGTCATAGGCGGGGTCCCTGTAGTGCTGCTTGGATGGGGGATTGTACTCGTAACCGATCCGGATCGGGTGGCAAGTAAGTTGTTCAGACAGCGAGGTTGGACTCAACCTCGTCCAGCCGTGCCATCAGCTGCTCGGAATTGTCACTGAATATCAACCTGCCTTGGTCACTTGCCGCCATATATCGCTCATTTCACTGAATGCTTATCCGGGACTCTGGGAATAATTCAGGCTGTTGCTTTCGGTGTTGTTAATAGTGTGATGCATTCCAAAATATAACATTTGCAGTACCAGGACAAAGAATGCGCTGTCCGGATAGTCACCCCAGGGGACTTATATCATTATCAAGAAGAATAAAGGAATCCACGCAAGGCAATCGAATGGCAAAAGTAGGCAGCGTTATCAAAGACTACGACGAAAAACACCTTTGTCGTGACCGTTGGGGCATGGTTGTTGATCCTGAGTTGTTCGAGCACAGACGAAGAATGCGGGGGGGATAGTAACGTCTGTCTGGCGCATGGAAACCAGGGCACAATTTTAACAGTTAGTCCAAGACGCAATCTGGTCAGAAGGTTAGGCAGTAGTGCGTTCTCGTATTCCGCTTGACTCCGGGGTCGGAATGTATTTGATGCGGGCGCAATAATCAATAACTATTAAATGTCGAGGGGGAGTGATGCAGCAAGAAAGAAGAGAGGCCTCTATTTGGTCTGGAAAAGTGTTCAGCTCTGGGTGGGTAGAAGCGCGGGGTGGTGTCTGTGATGTTACCGATCCATCCAATGGCGATCTGCTTGGCGTTACGGGCATTGCAAATGGTGAGGATGTCGCCGCTGCTGCGCAGACAGCCAGGCGAGCTCAAAAGGGGTGGGCTGCAATACCCTTCAGTGAAAGAGCCGAGATTGTACGAAAGGCTGCGGAAAAACTGAAAGAGCGCGAAAATGAGTTCGCCGATTGGAACGTTCGGGAATGCGGCGCGATTCGACAGAAAGGCTTGTGGGAGGCCGGGATTACCTATCAGCAGATGCATCAGGCTGCGAGTTTGGCGTTCTTGCCTGATGGTACGTCGTTTCCATCGGCCGTTGCAGGGCGGCTGAACCTTTGTCAGCGAGTTCCAGTTGGCGTGGTCGGTGTGATTGCACCGTGGAACTTCCCGCTGTTCCTGTCTATGCGTTCGGTAGCGCCAGCGTTGGTGCTGGGTAATGCCGTAGTCTTAAAACCCGACCCTCAGACTGCCATCACTGGAGGCGCGCTCATTGCTGAGATATTTTCCGAGGCGGGTTTGCCAGATGGCGTTCTCCACGTCCTTCCGGGGGGGGCAGAAGCGGGGGAGTCAATGGTGGCGAGTCCAGAAATTGACATGATTTCTTTTACCGGGTCGACCCAGGTGGGTCGGTTGATTGGAGAGAAATGCGGGGGAATGTTGAAAAAGGTTGCGCTTGAGCTCGGCGGAAACAATGTCCACATCGTTTTGCCTGATGCAGATCTTGATGGAGCCGCCAGTTGCGCTGCATGGGGCACATTTTTACATCAGGGCCAAGTGTGCATGGCCGCTGGGCGTCATCTGGTGCATCGTGACATTGCGCAGGAATACGCAGAGAAACTTGCGCTACGTGCTCGGAATCTGGTGGTTGGAGATCCGAAAACGGATCAAGTACACCTCGGTCCTCTTATCAACGATAAACAAGTGGCACACGTCCATGCTCTCGTAGAATCTGCGCAAAAGGCCGGCGCAAAGATCTTGGCGGGAGGTGCCTATCAGGATCGCTACTACCAAGCTACCGTGCTCATGGACGTAACGCCGAAAATGGATGTTTTCAAGTTGGAAACTTTCGGCCCAGTGGCACCAATCACAGTTGTCGACAGCGTAGAGGAAGCCATCGAATTGGCAAACAGTTCGGAATATGGCTTGGCTGCGTCTATTCACACTAAGTCCTTGGCGACGGGTCTGGAGATTGCGAGGAACTTAAAAACAGGGATGGTTCATATCAATGACCAGCCGATCAACTGTGAGCCACATGTTCCTTTTGGAGGAATGGGAGCCTCGGGTAGCAGTGGAAGGTTTGGCGGACTTGCGAGTATTGATGAATTTACTCAGTCTCAATGGATCAGCATGGTTGAAAAGCCCTCCATTTACCCCTTCTGACCTGGTTGGATAGGTCAGGTTAAACAAAACCTTTGATGATTAATATATTTGATAATCCGTTATTACAATAAATAAAAGGAGGAAAATATGGATACCATTCGTTACTACCTGATTCCACTTGTCAGCGCTTGCGGGGCATTGGGCTTTTATTATGGAGGAGATTGGGTTTGGCTCGGGGCTGCAACCTTTCCCTCGCTGATGATACTGGATGTTTTGTTACCTAGGGATTATGAAGAGAGAAAGGTAAGTCCTTTTTTTGCAGACCTTACTCAGTACCTGCAATTACCATTAATGATTGCTATGTATGGGTTTCTTATTTTCGGCGTCAGGGAAGGAAGGATTGACCTTGGTGAACCCGTGCAATTTCTGGGAAGCATTCTTTCTTTGGCTTGGCTTAGTGGGGTACCTACACTTCCAGTTTCGCACGAATTGATGCACCGGCGGCACTGGTTGCCGCGGAGAATGGCGCAATTATTGGCAACCTTTTATGGTGATCCAAACCGAGATATTGCTCATGTCAACACGCATCACCTAGAGCTCGACACGCCGCTGGATAGCGATACCCCATTCCGTGGCCAGACAATGTACAGTTTCGTGGTCAGTGCAACGGTTGGTTCCGTCATGGATGCAGCAAAAATTGAAGCTGAGACCTTGCGTCGAAAAGGAAAGTCGCCGTGGCATTTGTCAAACAAAATGTACCAGTATGTCATGCTCCTGATCGCTCTGCCTGGCGTGGTAACTTATTTTGGAGGGGCAGAGTCGGGACTGGTTACAATTATTTCAATGCTGATTGCGAAAGCGATCGTTGAGGGCTTCAATTATTTTCAACACTATGGGTTAGTGCGCGAAATCGGCCACCCTATCCTCCTGCACCACGCTTGGAACCACATGGGAATGATCGTCCGCCCGCTGGGATGCGAGATCACGAACCATATTAACCATCACCTTGACGGCTATACACGGTTCTACTACCTGCACCCGGAAAAGGAGGCTCCCCAGATGCCCTCACTATTCTTGTGCTTTCTGCTTGGACTTGTTCCGCCTCTTTGGGAGAATCTCGTTGCAAAGCCGAAATTGAAGGATTGGGATCTGCAATATGCCACGCCCGGTGAGCGAAAGTTGGCCATGGAGGCTAATAAAAATGCCGGATGGCCACAGTGGATACCAGAGGCAGCTTAATAATTTTATTAAACTGATGGCGGTTCATGTCTAGCAATCTCGACTGAAAGCATTGGGATTGCTAGCACTTGATTGGGAAGAATGGCCACGAGGTTAATAGCAGTCAACGTATAGAATTTTTTTGATGTTGGCCGTAGAAGCCTATGGAGCAAAATGGCTCTACGGCCTTTTTTGTCAAAAGAATTTGTGTGCCGGCGGACGCATCATCTCCCTGTTGCCATAAACGCCTGGAACAAAGATATCGTTCTGGTATTTTCACAAGTAATGACCACGAAATTTTAATGATGGACGCTTGAATATGTTTGAGAAAATCATTGGCCTATTTGCGCCTTCTCGAGAGCTAACTGTTTCTGTGAGAGGGCAAGGAGTGGAATTTAAAGTTCCACGAGGTCAGACGATTTTGGAAAGTGCACTGCATCATGGCCTGGCGTTTCCACATGATTGCAAAGTCGGAAGCTGTGGTTCGTGTAAATATAAACTGGTCTCGGGGAAGATAAGCGAACTGGCATCATCTGCTATGGGACTAAGTGGTGATTTATATCAGTCTGGGTATCGGTTGGGTTGCCAGTCTATACCTAAAGAAGACCTGGAAATTGAACTGGATTCAGAACTCGGAAGGGCCATTGTTCCGGAAGAGACGATAGCCTTGATCAGTGAACAGAAAACTCTGGCACACGATGTAATCGGATTGACTCTCATGCCAGAAAAACCAATAGCTTTTAATCCTGGTCAGTATGCTGATATTGAATACACAGAACTGTCTGTTGTAAGAAGTTATTCATTTTCGACCCCCGCCCAAGCTGACGGCAGCCTGAACTTTCATGTCCGCCTAGTGCCAGGAGGCGTTTTCAGTGGTTGGCTATTTGGTGGTGATCGAACTGGGACCACCGTTACGTTGCGAGGCCCGTACGGACAGTTTGGGTTCCATGAAAGCGACGACGTGATGGTCTGCGTGGCTGGTGGAACGGGGCTCGCACCCATTAAATGCATTTTGGAGAGCATGACCGGAACCCAACGCGAGCGTGATGTTTTCTTATTTTTTGGGGTGCGGCAGCAGCGTGATTTATATTGCCTTGAACAAATTCAAGCGCTTCAACGGGATTGGGGTGGACACTTAGAGCTTATTCCAGTGTTGTCCGAAGAACCGGCGACATCCTCCTGGAAAGGGAAACGAGGCATGGTGACTGAATATTTTCAAGAATATCTGCAGGGGCGGTCGTGTGAAGCATACCTCTGCGGGCCACCGCCGATGGTTGACGCGGCTGAGACCGAGCTTCTTCGACTTGGTGTGGCGCATGGATCGATATATGCAGATCGTTTTTACAATCGAACCGCTGCGACCGCGCAATAGTGCCAGGAGTGTAAGGGGGAATTACCTTTTTGGTTAAGCACATCCGGAAAAGAGTGTGTTGAGCTTGGCGAGAGATGATGAGTGGTTTTTAAACTGTGTGATGATTCAAAAACGGAGACCAAAATGAAAATAAAAGCAGCAGTTGTTCGTCAAAAAAGTGGTCCATTTGAACTCGAAGATTTAGTCCTTAATGAGCCTGCTGAGGATCAAATTCTGGTTCGAGTGGTTGCGACGGGAATGTGTCATACCGATCTGATTTGTCGTGATCAGCATTACCCGGTTCCTCTCCCGATGGTGTTTGGGCATGAGGGGGCTGGCGTGGTTGAGAAGGTTGGATCTTCTGTCAAAAAAGTACAACCGGGCGATCATGTTGTTCTGACTTTTTATACTTGTGGTGGTTGTGAAGCATGCCTTTCCGGTGATCCCACAAGTTGTGCCAACTCTTTCGTCCCCAATTTTATGGGGCGCTCAGTTACCGGTGAGTGCACCATTCACGAACACAATGGAGAGGAAGTTGGGGCGAGTTTTTTTGGGCAGTCTTCCTTTGCGACCTATGCTTTGTCTTACGAACGCAACACTGTGAAGGTCACTAAAGACGTCCCACTTGAACTCCTTGGGCCGCTCGGGTGCGGCATTCAGACGGGCGCAGGGTCTGTTCTTAATGCACTCAATCCTCCTGCGGGCTCCGCTATCGTGATCTTTGGTGCTGGGGCCGTAGGTCTTTCTGCAGTGATGGCTTCCGTCGTGGCCGGATGTACGAAGATTATCTCCGTCGATGTCAAGGAAAATCGCCTGAAATTAGCTCATGAGCTTGGGGCGACCCACGTGATTGATGCAACAAATACTGATCCAGTTGAGGAGATCAAGAAACTGTGCGCTGATGGGGCTCCGTATGTGCTGGAAACCAGCGGTTTGCCTTCCGTGCTGTCGCAAGCGATCTTGAGCTCCGCCGTAGGTGGTGAGATCGGTATTGTTGGTGCACCACCAATGGGGACCACAGTCCCTGTTGATGTTAATTTTTTACTATTTAACCGTAAGCTCCGAGGAATTATTGAGGGTCAAGCTGTTTCGGATATCTTTATTCCAAGATTGGTGGAGTTGTATCGCCAAGGAAAGTTTCCGTTTGATAAATTAATTAAATTTTACTCATTTGATGAAATTGATCGAGCTGCGGAAGATTCGGAAAAAGGAATAACACTTAAGCCGGTAATTTGTATCGTTTAAAGGGATAAGAGTTCCTTCAAGCCTCGGTGCGCTGTTCTTACGGATAGCGTACAACCTCCTAATAAGTCGAAAGGCTTATAAATCCAGTTTTATGCCGTTTATGCTAAAAGGAGGCATGATCGGTTGATAAGCTGAAATCATGGTTCATTAAACAAAAATAAAAAGGTGGTGAAAGGATATGCGATTTAAAATATTCAATAAATGCATTATCGGTCTGGTTCTGTATGTGATCTCATGCTACGCGGTAGCGACGGAGGGATTGTTTCTAGAGGGATTTGGAGCGATTTCCAGGGGTATGGGAGGAACGGCCGCATCTCATTATGTCGGGCCTGCGTCAATGATGGTTAACCCGGCGACGATGGGTTTGTCCGATACGACAGGTGAAGTGTTGCTAGGGTTCGACCTGATTACTACGGATATTAGCGCGACGAATCTTGGCACAGGTGAAAAGGTATCATCGAGTACGCACTCACATAATCGAGGGCCATATGTAGCCCCTCAGATTGCTTTCACCAGTAAAGTTTCAAATTGGACCTTTGGTGCGGGCATGTTTGCTCAAGCTGGAGTGGGTGTTGAATATGGTGAATCTAGCTTTTTGTCGCGCGGCGATATTGGTGAGACGGGCTATGCTGCCGGTGCTGATACGGGGCTCGAGAATGCAAGTCGTCTGTTTATTCTCGACATACCGCTTGCTGCGAGTTTTAAGGTTAATGACGATCTCTCCGTCGGTGCAACCCTGGATGCAAAGTGGACAGGTTTGAATCTTGATTATTTGTTTGGAAGTAAACAGTTGGGTAGTCTCATTGGGGATGGCCGCGCGTCCGGGTCGCTACTGGGATTGGTCGGGACTTTACCTGATCCACGCGGAGTACACATAAGCGTCAGCAAAAACAAAGAAGTCTCAAGTGGTGTTGATGGTTGGGGGTACTCGGGTAGATTAGGTATGGCGTACAAGGTGACGCCCAAAACAAATTTGGGCATTTCCTACATGTTCAAGAGTAAAATGAACGATTTGAAAGGGAACGGAACGGTCACTGCGGTTGACGGTATCGTGGGAAATATACCTATTGAAGGACAAGTACGAGTTTTGGATTTTAATAGTCCTGCCAAATTGGATGTAGGGGTGAGTCATCAATTCACTGACAAATTCCTGGTCGCTTTAGATCTGTCTCGGGTTTTCTGGAAGGACGCCCTGAAGGATATTAAGGTGGGGTTTGCCAGTGACGCCGGAGATGTTGATCTGAAGCTTCCTCAGAATGCCAAGGATCAAACGATAGTGGCGATTGGAGCGTCGTATGCCGCGACCCAAAATTTAACGTTGCGGGCAGGATACCGTCAGGCTACGCAGCCATTCAATGATGAGGGGTTGTTGGCCCTGATTCCAGCAGTTCTGAAGAGGCATGCAACCTTAGGCATTAGCTACCAAGTTTCAAAATCAGGCAGGTTCGATGCCGCATACTCTCGAGCCTTTGAGCATAGCATGACCAACCAATCGGATTTTAACACCTCATCAGCTGTCAGGTCGTCCATAGCGCAAGATAATTTTGTTTTTGGCTATACCCATTCATTCTAATTAGAATTTACTACTTCGTGCGTAAGTAAGCGGGAATGTTTATGCAGGTTCGTCCGAAGCTTCTGGAAGTATTGGTTGGCGCACTTCCAAGATTCCGTTAAAGCACCAGATGAACGACCTGCTGAGAGATCAAAACTAGAAGACACTGTTGTCGTGTGCGGTTGAAGAACCGCAATCATCCCGGCACCATTCCCAAAACTACGCTCCACGCGGAGAGCAAAAATTTCACCATAACTCAGACCATCGGAGTGATAAGCCAGGTTCTCAAAGCCTCGGAACCGTTTGCAACGCGCTCAGAGAATTCGACAGAGGACTCTGCGTCTACGGAAGCGTCGGACTGACCCTTGCGAAGAGCCCAGAGGGGTCGATAATGGTTATGAACGGTTTTGTCGATGGGATCGACTCTAACGATTTCAAGATGAAGATAGTGTCAGCGATCCGATGCGGCGAATCAGTGATGACTGAGCGAATCGATGATCTTTGCGACGCAAGTGGCAAAGTCTTGGCCGGCCTGCGTCTGATGAGTATTTTCCAAGTCAAAGACAGAAAGATTACCGCTTGGCGTGACTATTTCGACACAGCACCATTCAAGGGCTGAGGTATTTTTGCTCGTTTATAGGAGGACGGCTATGGTTGTGCGCTGATGGACCTTAGCCGCGCTTCGTGTCCCAAAATGGCGTGAAACGCGATTTAGTTACGGAGTCGGTCACCCCTCGTTTCTACGCTGTATTGTGCGATAGGGCGGGGTGTTTGGGGGCGGTCAGTTCTGACCGTCATTCTAAAAACATTACAAATTGAGGATGAATCGATGGAACTTATACAGTGGGCATTCTGGGTGCTGGCTGCTGCTGCTGCGGGCGGGCTGCTGTTCGCGCTGCTGTCGGCAATGAAGGTGCGTTATCCCTCATGGTTCGGCGTGGGGCATGGCGTGCTGGGCTTTGTCGGTCTCATAATGCTGGGATATGCCTTGTATACCGCCGGACCCGACGCCACGATTCCGCAGACCGCATACTGGGCGCTCGGCCTGCTGGGCGCGGCGTTTCTGGGTGGGGCGTTGTTTTTTGGCGTGGTGTTCCGCCAGGCCAAACCCTGGTGGGTGATCCTGAGTCACGGCGGCTTGGCGCTGGCCGGCGTCGTCGTGCTATTTTTTGCCGCTTACTGAGGTGGGGCGCGTCCCTTCCTGGCGACTTGCACCATTACTGAGCCTCCGGGCCGTCGACGTGAGCAACCTGTCGTTTTCGGGGTATTGCGAAAAGGTAATTCCCCCATTTTTAACGGAGTTCAAAAGTAGACCTCAGGCCAGCATGGCCAACTTCTGTTGAGGAGTAATTCCTCCGAGTCCCATATTGGGTCGTTCGTGATTGTAGTGCCAGAGCCAGCGAGTGGCATAATCCTGGACTTCTTCGGTGCTGTCGAACAGATATTGTGCCAGCCAATCGTAACGGACCGTTCGGTTGTAGCGTTCGATATAGGCGTTCTGCTGCGGCTTGCCCGGCTGGATAAACGCCAGCTTGATCTCAAGCCGTTTACCTTAAGTGGTGCTGGCTTGGGTGACAAGGCCGACGAAAGCGCTATACTACTGGATATCCAGACAGTATGGCGCTTTTTTTATGGGTTCGATATCTGGCCAGCAGCAACATCCCCGCATCCCTCTTCCAGTGGCTGGCATTCAGGTCAATGGGTGCCGCAATCCGACATGTGAAAGCTTTTTGGCACTGACTCCTGTCAAAAATTCTGATGGAGCAGTTGAAGTTAGCCTCGGCGCTTACGAGAAAGGGAGTGGTCTCTTTCAAGTGTCCGGAACCGGTAAAGGAACCTCATCGATTTTCTGTTTAAAGTGCCGTGAGAAAAAGCGCGATGGACTTGAGGTTGGCGCAATTTCTACCTCACTGAAAAGCAATCAGGCTGTGGTTGAAGAGTTAAACCGAATTTCACGTCATTTAGATCCAAAGATGCCTTCTTGTCCAAATGCCGACTGTGATAGCAATATAGGTAACGTCGCCGGATCAGTCAAAAGAAATGGCCGAACGGCATCCGGCAATCAGCGCCTGAAATGTGGGGTTTGCGGCAAAGGTTTTACATCGCGCCCAAAAACCCGGAAGCATTCCAAGCCTCACATTGACATCCAGATACTTAAGCTTCTCGTTAGCAAGGTTCCTATTCGCAGAATCGCGTTCCTCTGTGACATATCCACGAAAACTGTTTACGACAAGATTCGGTTCCTCTATCGGCAGTGTCAGGAATTTTCAGCCGGTAGAGAAAGGGATCTTGAGAACAGAGCGTTCAGGAGAATGTATTTTTGCACGGATCGTCAAGTTGTGGTGAGCAACTGGACCAAGCGAGAGGACAAACGAAATTGCGATATCTACGGGATTGCTACAGCGTGCAAGGATACCGGTTACGTATTTGCCTTTAACTTTAATTTCGACGGCAGTGTCGATGCAGAAGAAATTGAGAAGGACGCTGAGGCGATTGGCGAATATGAAACCCCTCGACACCACCGAAAGTACGCCCGTGTATGGCTACGGCAAGAGTTCAATGAGTATTTGAAAGGGCTCCCTTCGAAACAGGACCTCCCAGTTGGAGGAAGCTTGAAGGATGAGGTCCAAATAAGGACTCTTGCCGACCAGAAATTGAATCTAAGTGACTCATCGGAACACTTTGACCGCACCAATATTCTTCCGCCCAAAGGTGTGCTGATTCACAATGAGTACACGATGATGGCACATTTCTTTCTGTTAAAGCGGCTTTTCCAGAGTACCGAAAAGACCCGGTTTTTTATGGATCTTGATAGTGGCATGAAGGCAGCCTATCTATCTGCTTTTCGTGAGATGGTTGCCGAAGGTAATTCGGACGGTTTTCTGATCCGAGCCGCGAAGAACAAAACTGTTGATGAAAAAGAAAAGATCGTCGCCAGATTCCGGAAAATGGTTTCGGTTATGTCCGGGGTGCCACTTCGTAGCCTGACCTATCAGGATATCGTTGATGTTTCGAACAACATCATACTGGAGCGTCTTCAAAAACCGATTCGGATTCCAAAGTCTCCTGAGAAATGGATTGAGCATCCAGGTGCCTCGATGGCAGAGCCAGAAAAAATGGTGGCAGCAATCACTGATGTTGAAAGGCTTGATCGTGAGCACCAGGCAAATTTATATAGGATTGCGACGCTGGCACCGGTTGATCGCTTTTTCATGAAGATTCGTCGATTCTCGACATATTTTGAGAGACCTTTCACTTCGGGAACCAGCAAAGGCAGAACCTGGTATGGCTACTCAGCCTACGATCCCACCATGTATACCATGATTGGTGAGATTTTCCGGGTCTACTACAACTACTGTAGCGAAAAGAAGACAGGTCAAACTCCAGCGATGAGGCTTGGGCTCGCGAGAGGTCCAGTCGAAGTGAAAAAAATCGTTTATCTCAATAACCGGCGTTAGACAGGGATTTATTCTCAAGATATGTTCAGAAATTTTGACAAAAAAAGAGCCAGTGATTATCGGTCACTGGCTCTTTTTATTTTGGCCGCCCCGGAAGCGAGCACCACTTAAGGTAAACGGCTTGGGGCGAACCCGGTTTTTTAGGAGGCGGCTTTGGCTTACTGAGCAGCCAAGTAGGTTTCCAACTGGTCGGCGGTGCCAATCAGGTTGCCGTCGATAAATACCTGTGGTGTGGTACCGGCACCGGTGACCGCCATCAGGCTGGAGAAGCTGACGCCGGCCTTGCCCAATTCGATCTCTTCGTATTTCAAGCCTTTTTCAGTCAGCGCATTTTTAGCGCGGGTGCAGTGTGGGCAGCCGGGCTTGGTAAACAGAGTCACACGCTTGGGTTGCTCCGCTTCTGGGTTGATGTAGTTCAACATGGTGTCGCCGTCAGAAACCTCGAAGGGGTCGCCGGGCTTTTCTGGCTCGATAAACATTTTCTCGATAACGCCATCTTTGACCAGCATGGAGTAGCGCCAGCTGCGCTTGCCAAAGCCAAGGTCGTTTTTGTCCACCAGCATGCCCATGCCATCGCTGAACTCACCGTTGCCGTCTGGAATAAAACGGATGTTTTCAGCGTTCTGATCCTTCTGCCAGGACTGCATAACGAAGGCATCGTTCACAGAGATACACACAATGTCATCCACGCCGTTGGCTTTAAACACCGGCGCCAGCTCGTTGTAGCGCGGCAGGTGAGTAGAGGAGCAGGTGGGGGTGAAGGCGCCGGGTAGGGCGAATACAATTACGGTCTTGCCGGTGAACAGCTCGTCACTGGTGACGTTTTCCCAATCGTTGCCTGAGCGTGTGCGGAAGGTGACGTCAGGTACTTTTTGGCCTTCGATATTCTTTAACATGATTTTCCCTCGGTTGTTTGATGTTGTTAGTTACAGCGCCGTGGTGCGGCCCAGCTAGCGGGTGAGTGCTACTGGGTGAGTGCGCTGCCATGGGTGTCACATTAACGACAGGCGGTCGTTAATTAAATTCAATTAAAAATATTGCCTCGATAGTTTGTTTAAATATATCGAAATGTGGCGTTTAATTGTGTGGCTCTATGGTGTTTCTTGCGGGTCAACATCCAGGCTCCAGCGCAGGTCTTTGGGCACCTTTGCTGAACTCAAATAATGTACGGCCACGGGCAGTACTTGGTGCAGTAATTTACGCTGGCTGCATTTCAGTTGCAGTACATAACGGAAGCGTTTGTTAACGCGCTCCATAATGGCCGGCATTGGCCCCAGGTACTGATTGTGTGGGTTCGGGGCAAAGGCGTGTTGTAGGGCGTTCTTTAGCCCTTCGAGCAATGCCGTGGCCGGCTGTGGGAAACTGGCTTCCACTTTGATGATGGCCATATAGCTAAACGGTGGCATGGAAGAGCGCATGCGTTCCTCCATCAACAAATCGGCGAAGGCACGGTAGCCGTGGCTGAATAATTGAGTAAACAGTGGGTGGTCCGGGTGGTGGGTTTGAATCAGCACGCGGCCGGGGTGGTCGCCGCGGCCGGCCCTGCCTGCCACCTGCAATAACAGTTGGCCGGTGCGTTCACTGGCGCGAAAATCGGCACCAAAAAGGCCGTTATCTGCGTTCAGTACCACCACCAATGTCACATTGGGAAAGTGGTGCCCCTTGGCCAGCATTTGCGTGCCAACCAATATGCAGGGCTCACCGGTATGGACTTGCTCTAGAAGTTGGTCGAAGGCGTTTTTGCGGCCTGTAGTATCGCGATCTATACGTATGACTTTGCTGCGCGGGAAATGCTCGCTAAGCATTTGTTCTGCTTTTTCGGTGGCAGCGCCCAGGTAGAGCAGGTTTTGGCCGAAGCACTCCGGGCACTGCGATAGCGGTGGCCGCTGGTAGTCGCAGTGGTGGCAGCGCAGGTGAGCTGGATGGTTGTGGGCCGTTAGGTTGCTGTCGCAGTGTTTGCATTGGGCCTGCCAGCCGCAATCGTGGCACAGCACCGTGGGGGCGAATCCGCGTCGATTCACAAACACCAGGGCTTGCTGGCCGGCGCCCACGGTTTTGGCAATTTCCGTGAGTGCGTGCTCGCTGAAACCATCGATTAAACTCTCTTGCTTAATATCGAATAATTCGATGTCGGCATGGCTGGCACCACCGGGGCGGGCGTGCAGCTGCCAGTGGGTGAAGCGGCCGTGATTGATGTTGCTGAGCGTCTCTAGGGAGGGCGTGGCGCTGCCCAAAATCACCGGAACATCGGCTTTTTGAGCGCGCACAATGGCCAAGTCCCGAGCTGAGTATCGCAGGCCATCTTGCTGTTTAAAGGAAAGGTCATGCTCCTCGTCGATGACGATCAACCCCAGTCTGGGCAGGGGCGTGAATACCGCCGAGCGGGTACCAATTACGATATCGGCATCTCCGGCGCGGGCACGCAGCCAGTGCTGGGCGCGTTCGGTATCGTTCAGCCCCGAATGCAGGGCGACGATGTTGGCTTTGAAGCGTTGATGGAAGCGAGCCAGTGTTTGTGGGCCTAGGCTGATTTCTGGGATGAGTACCATAGCCTGTTGCCCGCGCGCCAAGACCTGGGCGATGGCCTGCAGATAGACCTCGGTTTTGCCGCTGCCGGTAGCGCCCTCCAGCACGGCCACGGAAAATGCGCCATAGGCAATTTGCGATACCACCGCCGCCTGCTCGTCGGTGAGCGGATGCGGTGCCGGCTTGGCCTGCGGTTGGCCGGCGTTTGGGGGTGTGTCGGTCAGTTCGGCCAAACCCTTCTGTGCCAGGTTCCTAAGGCTGTCCCGGCCTAGGCCGTGCTCGGCTAGTTGGTCATCGGCAATGGTGCCCCGGGCGCGCAGTTGTTGCAGTGCTAGCTGTTGCTTAGGGGCGCGCTTTAGGCCGTCATCCGGCAGGCCCTTGCCTTGGACGGTGAGCTGCCAATGCTTGGGGTAAGTAATGCTTGCCTGCGCACCTAGGCGCAGCTTTTTTGGCAGGCAGGTAGCAATGGTCTCGCCAATGGGGTGTTGGTAATAATGGCTGGCCCACTGGCAAAGGCTTATGAAGTCGGCATCGAGCAGTGGCTCGTCGTCCAGCACTTTATCGATGCGCTTGAGTTTGGCGGGCAGCTCTTGGGTTTGGTGGCGTTGGCAGACGACACCTACGAGGATGCGGCCGTTGCCCCGGCCAAAGGGCACCTGCACCCGAGCCCCCACTGCGATCGGTCCGTGGCCTTCTGGCGGCAGATAATCGAAGAGGGTACGCAGTACAACAGGCAGGGCGATGGAGTAATAAGCGGGCACGAACGAGCCAATCAAAAAAATTGTTTAAAAGTTATACTTGCCAAGGTGGCGGATTCTGATACCATGCGCCCCCTCTTTGAAAACGCTTAACATTAACCGTTGTGCGGTGCCCAACACAAGCTTGGGTGGCGGCACAAAAACGAGTGAGCTAACGACTATGAAAGCCGATATCCACCCAAATTACAGCGAAATCACCGCCACTTGTGGTTGTGGTAACACCATTAAAACCAAGTCTACCTTGGGCAAAGACATCCACTTAGATGTTTGCTCTTCTTGCCACCCTTTCTACACCGGTAAGCAAAAAGTGGTAGATACTGGCGGTCGTATCGATCGTTTCAACAAGCGTTTTGGCGGCCGCATCAAGAAGTAATCTTGATTGCCTCCAAAATCGAAAAAAGCGCCATTCGGCGCTTTTTTTTCGCCTGCTGTTTGCCCGTTGGGGCAATACAACTGGCTGTTTAAAACAGCTCTTCAATGGAGTCGGCCACCTTGGAAGTGCCTTGGTTGCCTTCGATGGCGGCGGGTGCCATTTCTTCTCGGAAGACTTCAAAGATAGCGTCTGGGTCTCCGGGCAGGGCTCGCTCGCCGGTATCGGGATTAATTTTTACGGAAACAATGCCATCGGGTTGGCGTGGTAGATATTCGGGAACTCCGGCCAGGGCATCGCGCATAAAGTCGATCCAGATGGGCAGCGCCGCCGAGCCACCGAACTCGCGCGTGCCTAGGTTTTGGTTTTGGTCAAAGCCCAGCCAAGTGGTGGCAACGAGGCTGGCGTTGTAACCCGAGAACCAAGCGTCTGTGGGGCCGTTGGTGGTGCCGGTTTTGCCCGCTAAATCGCTGCGTTTTAACACTTTTGCCTTGCTGCCGGTGCCGCGGGTGATGACATCGCGCAGCATGGAGTTGATCAGGTAATTGGTGCGCTCGTCCATCACCCGCTCTGCTTCTGGTAGGGGCTGTTGCAGAAGCTCTTCTTCAGTCAGGGCGGCGGCTTCTTCGGTTGCGCTTTCTTCCAGGGTTTGCGCGTAAAGCGGATCGTCTTGTTCAACCTTAACTTCCGAAATCTCTTGGTTGAGTTGGCTTTCGGCTTCGGCCAATTGTTTTTGCTCTAGGCATTGTTCATCGCACACAGTGGCAGGGCGAGCTAGGTCAATTAATTGATTGTCGCGTAACACGCGCTCAATTAAAAATGGCTCAACGCGATAGCCACCGTTGGCCAGAATGGCGTAACCGGCGGCAACTTCCAGTGGCGTTAGTGCCGAGCTACCCAGCGCCAGTGATAGATCGTGTGGGAATTGGCGCGTGTTAAAACCAAATTTGCCCAGTTGCTTGATGGTGGTACTAACACCAACGCTGCGCAGAACTCGAATTGAAACCAGATTGCGCGAGTTGTACAGGGCTTTACGCAATCGTGTTGGGCCATAGAATTTGCCGGTGGAATTTTCTGGCCGCCAAGTATCTTCAAGATTGGCATCGTCAAAAACGATTGGTGCGTCGTTAATCACCGTGGCAGGCGTGTAGCCGTTTTCCAGTGCAATACTGTAAATAAACGGCTTAAAGTTAGAGCCCGGTTGACGGGTGGCTTGCACGGCGCGGTTGTAGTGGCTTTGGCCGAAGTCGTAACCACCCACCATGGCGCGTATCGCTCCATTTTTTGGGTCCAGGGCAATCAGTGCGCCCTGGGCCTGGGGTATCTGCGAGAATTGCCATTGGTCGTTTTCTCGCTTAACGCGAATAACGTCACCTGGGTTTAAAAATTCCTTCAGCGTTTCGTAGGCCGGACCGCGTCTGTTTTCGTTGATAAACGGCCGTACTTTTTCCAGCCCTTGGGTTTTATCTAGGCGAATTAACTCATTGTTACCCAGTAAAGCTTCGAGATTTTCGTCGCCCACTTTGGTGATCACGGCCGGGTAGCGGTCGGCGTAGGTGGGCAGCGCCTGTAACTGTGCCACCCAGTCTTCCAGCTCGTAACGCGCGGACTGAAACGCTACCAGTGTCTCGTCGTCGGTGCTTGGTCGCTCGGTGCCGGCATCGATGGCGGTGCTGGCTTGTTCGGACTCTGTTTCCAGCTTGGGGGCCAACGTGCTGAGTGCAATTAATTCCTTGCCCACGGCCTGAGGGGTAAAGCTGGTTTCTGGGCCACGATAGCCGTGTCGCACATCGTAGGATTCTAGCCCGTTGATGATGGCCGCTTCAGCGGATTTTTGTAACCGGCTATCTACGGTGACAAAGGCTTGATAGCCATCGGTATAGGCGGCCAAACCGTAGCGGTTGATCATTTCTTTGCGCGCCATTTCTGCCACGTAGGGGGCGTCTGTGGTGATGATGGAGCCGTGATTTTCTGCGGTAATAGGCGCCGCCACGGCCTCTGCGTATTGGTTCTGATTAATGTGACCTAAGTCACGCATGCGCGAGAGAATCCAATCGCGGCGGATCAGTGCGCGGGATGGGTTGGCAATGGGGTTGTAAGCAGAGGGTGCTTTGGGCAAGCCGGCGATCATCGCAAATTGCGCTAAACTCAACTCATTGATGTTTTTGCCGTAATAAATCTGTGCGGCTGCTTGAATTCCGTAGGCGCGGTTGCCGAGATAAATTTTATTGAGATACAGGGATAGAATTTCTTCTTTTGTGAGTTCCCTCTCAATTTGCAACGCCAATAAGATCTCGTTGAATTTTCTGGTAAATACTTGATCACGGGTGAGGAAAAAATTTCGAGCCACCTGCATGGTGATGGTACTGCCACCGCCTTGAATTTCACCGGTTTGTACCAGTTGCGTAACGGCGCGTAACAAGCCTTTAATGTCGACCCCACCGTGGGCATAGAATCTGTCATCCTCGGCGGACAATATGGCGTCTATGAATGGCTGAGGGATTTCCTCGAAGGTGATTGGGCTGCGGCGCTTTTCACCAAACTCGCCGATCATTTCGCCGTCTTGGGAATAGATGCGCAGCGGAATTTGATAGTCGGTGTCCTTGAGGGACTCCACCGGCGGCAAGTTGGGTGCCAGGTAGAGATACATACCGGCCAAAGAAATACATAGTCCGCCGATAACAGTAAGGGCGGACCAGAAAAAGAAAGAAAGTACTGACTTGGCTCGAGGCATGAGTGACTGGCGAAAAGAGTGAATTGAGTGGTTAAACGTGAGTTAGATCATTATAAGAGCTTTTTGTTTCATTAACTATTGGTTCTTATATTGCACCTTCATTTTAAAGTGCTATAACATAAATTCTAGCTAAGTGGCGGAAATAGATAGGAAAATGGGTATTCTCGGTATCTTTGAAAGCAAGCCAAAACCGGTGCTGGGGCTGGACATCAGCTCCACCGCCATCAAGCTTGTAGAGCTAAGCCGGCAAGGAAGCGGCTATCGTGTAGAAAGCTACGCGGTACGCCCATTGCCGCCCAATGCTGTGGTGGAAAAAAACATCAACGAGGTGGAGGCCGTAGCCGAAGTGCTGCGCAACCTGGTGGTGTTGGGTAAAACCAAAATTAAGAATTCCGCAGTGGCGGTATCTGGCTCGGCGGTCATCACTAAGAATATCGAAATGCCCAGTGGCTTATCAGACGATGCGCTGGAAACCCAGATCACCCTAGAAGCCGACCAGTACATTCCATACCCCTTAGAAGAGGTTGCCTTGGACTTTGAAGTTCAAGGCTCCTCGGCCACCACCGAAGGCCAAGTCGATGTGTTGCTGGCGGCCTGCCGCCGTGAGCACGTTGATTTGCGAGTTGAGGTTTTGGAGCAGGCAGGCTTGGAAGCCAAAATCATCGACGTTGAAGCCTTCACCATGGAGCGTGCCTTTGGCCTGATCGCGGATCAGCTTGAGGAGCATGATGATCAAGTCATCGCCATTGTGGATGTGGGTGCCACCATGACCACCCTCAGCGTGCTGGTAAGCGGCAAAACCGTGTACACCCGCGAGCAGTTGTTTGGTGGTAAGCAGTTGACTGAAGAAATCCAGCGCCGCTACGGGTTATCCACCGAAGAGGCCGGCTTAGCCAAGAAGCAGGGCGGCCTGCCGGATGACTACCAGCTTGAAGTATTAGAGCCTTTCAAAGAGGCGGTAGTGCAACAGGTTACCCGCTCACTGCAGTTCTTCTTTTCCTCCAGCCAGTATAACGACGTTGACCACATTGTGTTGGCCGGCGGTGTTGCTACCTTGGAAGGCTTGGCCGACTTGGTGGAGGAGAAGCTGGGCACTCAAACCACCGTGGCCAACCCGTTTGCCAAGATGTCGGTGTCGTCTCGGGTGAACTCCGTCAATTTAGCCAACGATGCCCCGGCGCTGATGATTGCCGTTGGTCTGGCTTTGAGGAGCTTCGAATAATGGCAAAGATTAACCTCCTGCCCTGGCGCGACGAGCTGCGGGCAGAGAAAAAGAAACAGTTTTACACGGTGCTGGTGGCTGTAGCCGCCCTGGCCGGGGCCGCAGGCTTTGGCTGGATAAGTTTTGCAAATGGTCAGATTGACGCGCAAAAGTTGCGCAACGATATGCTCAACCGAGAAATCGCCGACCTGCGCAAACAGGTAGATGAAATCAAAGAACTGAAAAAACAGCGCAACGCCTTGGTTGATCAGATGCAAGTCATCCAAGACTTACAGGGTAACCGGCCACAAATTGTGCGCGTGTTTGATGACTTGGTGCGCAAAGTTCCGGATGGCGTCTACATCACGGAATTAACTCGTCGAGGCCCTAAAATGTCGTTCACCGGCGTGGCCGAGTCCAATAACCGAGTGTCGTCTTTGATGCGCCAGCTGGATGAGTCCCCTTGGTTTAATTCGCCTAATCTGCTGAGTGTGAACAAAATTCGCCAAAATGGCGATGACTCCAGCCCCAACCGTTTCAACATGACGGTAAAAATTTCCACGCCGAAAGCAGCTGAAGAGGAGGGCGCATAATGGCACTTTCCGATACCCTAGATCAGCTCAAAGATTTCGATGTTAACGATCTCGATTTCGAGCGCATCGGCTCCTGGCCGCTGGCAGGCCGTATCTTCATTTGGGTGGTGGCCTTCGCCCTAATTGTGGGCGGTGTTTACATGTTTAAGGTTAAAGACCTCAACATGGAGCTGGAACGCAACCAAAAGAAAGAACAAGAGCTGCGCACTACCTTTAATCGCCGCGCCCACGAGGCCGCCAACCTGGAAGCCTACCGTGCGCAAATGGCGGAAATGAATCAAGCCTTCGGTGCCATGCTGAATCAGTTGCCGAAAGAATCCGAAGTGCCGGGTTTGTTGGAAGACATCACCGATCGTGGCGCCACCGCTGGCTTAGAGATAAAAAGTATTAAGCTCGAAACCGAACAAATGAAAGAGTTTTACGTAGAGCTGCCGATATCCATTCATGTGGTTGGCACTTACCACCAATTGGGTGCCTTTGTTAGCGGTGTTGCAGGCTTGCCTCGGATTGTTACCCTGCACGATTACACCATCAAAAAAGCAGAGCGCGGCACCTTGGATATGACCATCCAAGCCAAAACCTACCGCTACAAGCCGCAAGAGTAGGAGCGCTGGAAATGGATATTACCGTGTTAAAACAGATTGTAATGGCGCCTACCCAGGTTCGATTGCCGGTTGTGGTTACCCTGGCGGCACTGTTGGTGTCGGGCTGTGGTGGTGATAGCAATGCCGATCTTAAGCAGTTTATCGACGAAACCAAACGCCGGCCGGCGGGCGCCATCGAACCCTTACCCAGTTTTCGACCCTACGAAGCGTTTACCTATTCGGCATCTACCGAGCGCAGCCCCTTTGAACCACCGGTTAAGGCGCTGGATTTGTATTACGGGTCGGGTAACAGCAACATTAAGCCGGATTTAACTCGGCGCAAAGAATACCTGGAAGATTTTCCATTGGAGTCCTTGCGCATGGTTGGCACTTTGGAGTTAAACAAAACCCTTTGGGCTTTGATTGACGATCGCCAGGGTGGCATTCATAGAGTGCGCAACGGCAATTATTTAGGACGTGATCACGGGAAAATCGTTGCCACTACGCCGGGGCAATTGACCGTGGTCGAAATTGTATCCGACGGTCTCGATGGCTGGGTGGAGCGGCCTCGTACCTTAGAGCTTTCAGTGCAGGAATAAACTATGTTTAAGTTAAACTTATCTGTCGTAACGAGACTGTGTGGCGCGCTTGTCGCGTTGGTCGTCGCCAGCATGAGCCACGCACAGGGACTGGTATCGTTAGACGACATTCAGTTTTCTTCCCTGCCCGGGCAAAAATTTGAAGTTAATCTTCAATTTAACCAGCCGCCGGAAGACCCTGTGGGTTATATCATCGAACAGCCGGCGCGCATTGTGTTGGATTTCCCCAATACCGCCAGCAAGCTGGACAAAAAGCGCTATCCCCTGGCCTTTGGCAATGCCGAAAGCGCCATTGTGCTTACCGCTGAAGACCGCACCCGTCTGATTTTAAATCTGACCGAGGCCTCGGCTTACTCAACGCAAAAAGACGGTGCTAACTTCTCTATCATTGTGGGTTCAGAGGGCACCAGTACCACCACTGCGCTCACCAGCACCGCAGGCAACGTTGAGGCGGCGGTAGCGTCACCTAAGCCCACCTACGCGGTGGGCCAGGTGAACATTACCGATGTTGATTTCCGCCGTACCGAAGCCGGTGAAGGCCGCGTGATCATTCGTCTGTCTGACCCGGCCGTAAATGTTGATGTGGAAGAGACCGCCTCGGGTATTGAGGTGAGTTTCTTAAACGTTAACCTGCCGGATGAATTCCGTCGCCGCTTAGACGTGACCGATTTCGCCACCCCGGTGAGCTTTATTGACACCGATAGCCAGGCGGGCATCACCAAAGTAAAAATCGACCCTCAGGGCGAGTACGAGTACTTGGCCTACCAGGCCGACCAAGAGTACGTGATCAGCGTCAAGCCGCTGACCGCTCAAGAGGAAGAAGATCGACGCACCAAGTTCCAGTTTGTGGGTGAGAAGTTATCGCTTAACTTCCAGGACATTGAGGTGCGTGCCGTATTGCAGTTGATTGCCGACTTCACCGACCTTAACTTGGTGGCAAGTGACACCGTATCTGGCCGTATTACCCTGCGCTTGGAGAACGTGCCTTGGGATCAGGCGTTGGATATCGTGCTGAAAGCCAAGGGCTTAGATAAGCGCCAAATTGGTAACGTGCTAATGGTTGCCCCAGCCCAGGAGATCGCCAATCGCGAGCGCCAGGAACTGGAAACCCGCAAGCAGTTGCAAGAGCTGGCACCCTTGCGCACCGAGCATATCCGTATTCTGTATGCCAACGTTAAAGAGCTGTTTGAGTTATTCGATGTAGGCCAAAACGGCCGCAACGGTAACGGCAGCAGCAGTAGTGGTCGCCGCAGCGAGACCGCCACCGCCAGTATTCTGTCCGAGCGCGGTAGCGCCATCATTGACGAGCGTACTAACTCGGTCATCTTGACCGACACCGAAGACAAAATTGCCGAATTCAAAGTGTTGATCAGCCAGATCGACATCCCAATTCGTCAAGTGTTGATCGAAGCTCGTATCGTTACCGCCAGTACTGACTTCTCCCGCGACCTGGGTGTGCAGTGGTCCACTGGCTATCTGGACACCAACGATAAAGGCAGTGCCTACGTCGGCGGTAACACCGCGCAAGATTTGGCCTTCGACAGCGGCGTGCTCAGCGGTGACTTTGGCGCTGTGGACCTGGGTGCTACTGGCCCGGCCGGCGACATCGCCTTCGGTTATGTAACCGACAACTTCCTGGTGGACTTAGAACTGTCGGCCCTAGAGTCCGAAGGCTTTGGTGAGGTCATTTCTCAGCCTAAAGTGGTTACCGGTGACAAGCAAACCGCTACCATCCGCTCGGGTTCCGAGGTGCCATTCCAGCAGGCTTCTTCTAGTGGTGCTACCACCACGGCCTACCGTGAAGCCACTTTACGCTTGGAAGTAACGCCGCAAATCACCCCGGATGACCACATTATTTTAGATTTGGCGGTTAACCAAGACGCCATCGGTGAGGTGGTTGCCTTCGGTGCGAGCAGTGCGCCAACCATTGATGTGACCGAAGTAATTACCCAAGTGCTGGTAAAAAATGGCGAGACCATCGTGTTGGGTGGTATATTCCAGTCCGTAGAAACCAACTCAACCACCAAGGTGCCGTTGTTGGGTGACATACCAGTGGTCGGTAACCTGTTTAAACGTAAGCAGCGCGATACCGAGAAAAACGAACTGCTAATCTTTATTACGCCTCGTTTGCTGGAGCAGCCCGTGCACCGCCAGTAGGCATAATAAAGTAGCAGTGGACGACAGCAGTAATATCATCCTAGTAGGGCCGATGGGGGTGGGAAAATCCACCATCGGCCGATTAATAGCCCAAGCCACCCGGCGCCAATTCAAAGATACCGATCAGGAAATTGAAGAGCGCTGCGGTGCCGATATACCCTGGATTTTCGATATTGAGGGTGAAGAGGGCTTCCGCAACCGCGAGGCCACGGTGCTGCGCGATCTAATCGCCGAGCCGGGCTTAGTGCTGGCCACCGGCGGTGGCATCGTAACCCGCCCCGAAAACCGTGAACTGCTGCTGAAAAACGGCAACGTGGTTTATCTCACCGCCAGTATTGATCAATTGGTAAAACGCACCCGCAAAGATCGCAAGCGCCCTCTGTTACAGGTGGATGATCCTCGGTCCAAGATTGTCGAACTGATCAAAGCCCGTGGCCACTGGTACGAAGAGGTGGCCCAGGCCAAAGTCATCACCGACCACAAATCGCCTAAAACCGTAGCGGATTCCATCCTTTCTCAGCTAAAGTTGGGCGAACGCGTCTAGGCTGAGCTGCATCTCCCGGCCGTAGTATCAAATCAACCGGCCCTAGATTAGTGTCAATAGGCTGTAGGGCCTGTTGACGCTAATTTGGAGCCTCTGTTGAGTCAGGAAATAGTCCAATCTAGGCGCGAACCGCGAAGTTTGGTGGGCCCAAATAAGCGGTGAGCAACAACGAGTGGGCTATTTCCTGGCTCAACCCGAAGGGCTAGGGCTGGGCGCCCCCGACCCGCTTCCCGCTCAACGTTGTTGCCAATCGCTTATGTAGGCCCACTACATTTCACTCTTGGCGCCTAGTTGAACGATAAGCTACCCGGGGCGCGTAGCCTCTAGCAGTGGTGCCAAATTAGTGTCAACAGGCCCTAGTATGATAGATTCCCCGCTACGAAAACGGGGGTGTCCTACCATGAAGCAACTCAACGTAGATTTGGGTGAGCGCAGTTATCCAATCTATATTGGCTCGGTGCTGAAACAAGACGGCTTACTGGCTAAACATATCAAAGCCAAGCAAGTGTGCGTGGTGTCGAACACCACGGTTGCGCCCTTGTACCTCAAGCTGATCCGCAACAGCCTGCCTGATCATTCAATCATCACCATCAACCTACCGGATGGCGAAGAGCACAAAGATCTCACCACGCTCAACACCATTTTCGATACCCTGCTGACCAATCGCCAAAACAGAACCACCACCTTAGTGGCTTTGGGGGGCGGCGTTGTGGGTGATATGACCGGTTTCGCTGCGGCCTGTTATCAGCGCGGTGTGCCCTTTGTGCAGGTGCCCACCACGTTGTTGTCCCAGGTGGATTCCAGTGTGGGTGGCAAAACCGGCGTTAATCACGCCCAGGGCAAGAATATGATCGGGGCTTTTTACCAGCCCCAAGCGGTGCTGGCTGATACCGATGTGCTGCTAACACTGCCAGAGCGGGAGCTTTCCGCCGGTATTGCGGAGATCATCAAATACGGTTTGATCTCCGATGCCGAGTTTTTTGCCTGGCTTGAAGATAATATGGATGCCCTGCTGGCGTGTGATAAACAGGCTCTAGGCCACGCAATTCACCGCTCTTGTGAGATCAAAGCCGAAGTGGTGGCCCAGGATGAACGCGAAGGGGGGATTCGCGCCATCCTAAATTTAGGGCATACTTTTGGCCACGCCATCGAAACCGCCATGGGTTACGGTGTTTGGTTGCACGGCGAAGCCGTTGCTGCCGGCATGTTGATGGCGGCGGATCTGTCTCGACGTATGGGTATGCTGGATCAATCCGTGGTTGATCGCACCCAGGCATTGTTGCTGAAGGCCAAGTTGCCCGTAGTAACACCGGCCGAGATCACCGATAAGCAATATTTGAGTTTGATGTCGGTGGATAAAAAAGTATTGGATGGCAAAATCCGATTGGTATTATTGAAAGGTTTGGGGGAGGCGATGGTCACCAGTGAAGTGCCCAAAGTCCTGTTGCACAAAACCATTCAGGTTAGCCGTTTGCCGGCCGAGCAAGCTCGCCGGTAATTGAAGGCGCACATCAACAACGAGAAAAAACCTTTCATGTCCCACGACCCTGTGGTTAATGATGCCCTGACAGAATTGGGACTGTCGGGCTCGCCGTTTACGCCTGGTGACTGCGCCAGTGCAGATTTCATATCACCCTTGCGCGAAAACCAAGTGCAGCGGGCGGCCCACCTGTGCCGCTACGGTGATCAATTACTGGTGGTGGTTGGCGGTAAGGGTGCGGGTAAAACCTTCTTTTTAACCAAGTTGTCTTTGGATTTAGCTGAAATACCTCAGCTGGTAATGATGGATGCGGCGGATTACGCCGAAGCCGAGGACGAGTTTTGGGCTGCTCTGGTAGCGCAATTGGGCGCGCAATCTCTGTCCATGTCCGACAGCGTTGGCGCGCAGATCGCCGCCATTCGTAAGCACTTAGCCCAATGTGAAGACCCGCCGGTTTTGTTGTTGGATAACGCCGAGGCATTCAGCGATCAAGTGCTGGCCGTTTTACTCAGTCTGATGTCGTCGGGGGCCCAGGAGTCGGCGTTAAAGTCGGTCTTGGCTGGCAGCAGCAAGTTGGTGGAGCGTTTGGATGCGCTCAACAACATCGAGGTCATGATCTACGACCTCGAATTGGCCGTGGTTACCGTGGAGCAGTGGCAAAACTTTTGCGATATTCAGCTGCGCTTGTATGGCTTGTCCGGTGACAGCCCCATAACCGAGGATGTGTTAGAGGGCATTATTAGCGATGCCGGCATTAACGTAAGAAAGATATTTGAGCAGCTGGATGACCAGTTGCGGGAGGAAAGAGTGACATCAATACCGGAAAAGGGAAGTCTGGGGTTGCCGCCAATGCACTTGGCTTTGATCGTTGGTTTGGTGGTGTGCCTATTGTTGATGGTATTGGTGGGCGAGCGTCTATTTGGCGGTGAAGAGCCGGCTACTGCGCCCACCTTTGAGAAACAAGCCGATGTGGTGGTGTACGATTCCAAAGGCTCTGCAGCCCAGGCCGCTAACGAGGCCAAAATAGCCCAGGACATGGCCAGCGATATCACCAAGCAGGATGCCAGTAACCTGGATTATGATGCCAATGGCTCGGACAGCGTCCAGCCGATTATTGCCAATCGTGCAGCAGAGGCGGAACCGCAAGTGGCCGCAGAGGTGTCCCAGGCGATTACCGAGGCCATTAACGAGCAGTCCGAGGCGGTTGCTGAGCCCTTGGTGACCGGTCAGGCGCAACAAGGTACGCCAATTGCATCTGGAAATGCGACAGAGGCGACACCTGAGCAAGATATTCGGTTGGTGCCGCCAGAACAAGCGCAACCGGTGGAGTCGGCACCGGCGCCGTCGGCTAGGGCGCCAAGCTCCATTAATGATCTGCCTGATGGTCGCTACGTATTACAGATATTAGCCGCCTCAAAGGCCGAGGGTTTGCAGGCTTTTGTGGATGATCAATCTAACCGTGATTCACTGCGTATCGCAGAGATTAAACGCGGCTCTGGAAGTTGGTTTGTGTTGCTGCAGGGCAACTATGCCAGCCCAGAAGCGGCGCGATCTGCAGTGAAATACCTGCCAAAAGACCAACAAAAAGACGGTGTTTGGCCAAGAAAGACCGAAGATATAAAGCGGATTTTGATTGAAAATCAGTAAATTTCAGCCTTAATCGGCGAAGATCAAGACATTTAAACGTTAACTTCTGCTTGGTGATTGCCATGATCGTGCCAAGCGGGTAACATCGTGCGCCCTTACGCTACTGGCCCCATTCTTTTTGGGGCCTTTTAGTCTGGTGCCAGCGGTTCGGGAGGCTGGCACAGGCCCGTCCTGCGCTATCTGGTAAACCACTTGCATTAGCGTCGCCGACGACCGTCGTTCATTCCCGTAGCAACAGCGAGAGACCGTCCTATGAGCCATGGCCTCTATAACATAGATGAGTTTAAGGATAACTGTGGATTTGGCCTTATTGCCCACTTAAAGGGCAGAGCTAGCCACAAGTTATTGCAAACTGCCATTGAATCCCTCACTTGCATGACCCACCGTGGCGGTATTGCCGCCGATGGGAAAACCGGTGATGGTTGCGGCCTATTATTGCAAAAGCCAGATGGCTTTTTGCGCCAAGTTGCCCAGAGCGACTGTGGCCGCGAGCTGGATGCCAGCTACGGCATCGCTTCTTTGCAGGTCAACCAAGACGCTGCCAAGGCAGAGCACAGCCTCGCGGTAGTCGCTGAAGAGCTGGCCGCCGTAGGCTTGAGCGACGTATTTTGGCGTGACATTCCGGTGGACCCTAGCTGTTTGGGACCGCTGGCATTGCAGTCGATCCCTGTGTTTAAGCACCTGTTTATTCAGGCCGGTGATCTCGACAAGCAGCACCTAAACGCCAAGCTGTTTATGGCTCGCCGTAAGGCTGAAATTCGCCTGGCGGAAGACGCCTCGTTTTACATTGCCAGCCTCAGTGAGAGCGTGCTGTCCTATAAAGGCCTGATGATGCCGGTGGACATCGACAAGTTCTACCTGGACTTGGCCAATGACCAGATGGAAACCGCGATTTGCGTGTTCCACCAACGTTTCTCTACTAACACCTTGCCGCGTTGGCCGCTGGCCCAGCCATTCCGCATGATTGCTCACAACGGTGAAATCAACACCATCATGGGTAACCGCAACTGGGCGGTGGCGCGTACGCCTAAGTTTGTCAGTGAGCTATTGCCAGACCTTGAAGAAATTACCCCACTGGTAAACCGCGACGGCTCTGACTCTTCTAGTTTGGATAACATGCTAGAAGTCCTGGTCACTGGCGGTATGGAGCTGCACCGCGCCGTTCGCATGCTGGTGCCGCCGGCATGGAACAACGTCGAAACCATGGACCCAGCCCTGCGTGCATTCTACGAGTATAACTCAATGCACATCGAGCCCTGGGATGGCCCAGCCGGTTTGGTAATTACCGACGGCCGCTACGCCGTGTGTACCCTAGACCGCAACGGCCTACGTCCATCGCGCTGGGTAATCACCAACGATGATCACATCACCGTGGCCTCGGAAGTGGGCACCTACAATTACGATCCTAAAGACGTGGTTGCCAAAGGCCGTTTGGGCCCTGGCCAAATTTTGTCTGTGGATACCGAAACTGGTGAGTTGTTCCACACCGAAGACGTCGACAATCAACTGAAAAACAGCCACCCCTACAAAAAGTGGCTGCGCTCCCGCGCCCTGCGTTTAGAGTCCACACTGAATGCCGAGCCAGAAGAAAAATACCTGGATACCCAGGGTACTCATGTCGCCATGAAAATGTTCGGCGCCTCCAGTGAAGAGCGTGACCAGGTACTGCGACCCATGGCCGAAGGTGGCCAAGAGGCGGTAGGCTCCATGGGGGATGACACGCCCATGGCAGTGCTGTCGGCCAAGGTACGCACGCCCTACGATTACTTCCGCCAGCAGTTCGCCCAGGTGACCAACCCACCCATCGATCCGCTGCGCGAAGCCATTGTTATGTCTCTGGAGACCTGCATCGGCCGCGAGCTATCGGTGTTTGAGGAGTCCTCCGACCACGCCGACCGCATCATCTTAACCTCTCCGGTATTGTCGCCGGCCAAGATGCGCGCACTGGAAGACAACAATCGACCGGGTTACCAAGCCCAGCGTTTTGGTCTGAACTACAACCCCGGCGAAATTGGTCTTAAGGCTGCCATTGAGCGCCTGTGCAAAGACGTAGAGCAGGGCGTACGTGGCGGCACGGTTATCGTGATTCTGTCCGATTACGGCGTAGAAAAGGGCCAGTTGCCCATCCATGCGTTATTGGCCACCGGCGCGGTGCACCACCATCTAACTAAGGTGGGCCTGCGTTGCGATGCCAACATTATCGTCTCCACCGGTACCGCCCGTGACCCGCATCAGGTAGCGGCTTTGGTAGGCTATGGCGCCACCGCAGTATTCCCTTACTTGAGCTACCACATCCTCAACGATTTGGTGCACACCCACGAAGTACTGGTGGACATCGACACTTCGTACAAAAATTACCGTCGTGCCATCAACAAGGGCTTGATGAAAATCCTCTCTAAAATGGGGATTTCCACCGTCGCTTCCTACCGTGGTGCGCAGTTGTTCGAAGCTATTGGCTTGGCCGATGAAGTGGTCGACCTATGCTTCACCGGTACGCCAAGCCGTATTAAAGGCGCCGAGTTTAGCGATATCGAAGACGATGCCCGCCTAATGGCCGCCGATGCGTGGATCAACCGCAAGCCCATCGCGCCCGGCGGTATCCTGAAATACATGCACGGCCAGGAATACCACGCCTACAACCCGGATGTGGTGCACGCCATGCATAAAGCGGTGAAATCCGGCGATTACAACGCCTGGCGTGATGTGGCCACTCTAGTAAACGAACGACCAACCGCAACCTTGCGTGATCTGCTGACCTTTAAGCCCGGCTTGCACTCTGTTCCTTTAGAGGAGGTGGAGCCCGTCAGTGAAATCGTCAAGCGCTTTGACTCGGCAGCCATGTCCCTGGGTGCCCTGTCACCGGAGGCCCACGAAGCCCTGGCCGAAGCCATGAATACCTTGGGTGGCCGTTCTAACTCCGGTGAGGGTGGTGAAGACCCGGCCCGCTATGGCACCATTAAAAGCTCCAAAATTAAGCAGATCGCCTCTGGCCGATTTGGTGTGACACCGCACTACCTGGTGAACGCCGAAGTACTGCAAATTAAAGTGGCCCAGGGTGCCAAGCCCGGTGAAGGCGGCCAACTGCCCGGCGGAAAGGTCAACGAACTAATCGCCAAGCTGCGTTATTCCGTGCCCGGCGTTACCCTAATTTCGCCACCGCCTCACCACGATATTTATTCCATCGAGGATTTGGCTCAGTTAATCTACGATCTTAAGCAGGTTAACCCTAAGGCATTGGTCTCCGTAAAGTTGGTATCTCGCCCCGGCGTCGGCACCATCGCCGCCGGAGTGGCCAAGGCCTACGCCGATTTAATTACCATCTCCGGTTACGACGGTGGTACTGCGGCCAGCCCGTTAACCTCAATCCGTTACGCCGGTTCGCCGTGGGAGCTGGGTCTAGCTGAGACCCACCAAACCCTGCGCGCCAACGATCTGCGTGGCAAGGTTAGGGTACAAACCGATGGCGGCTTAAAAACCGGTCTGGATGTGGTTAAAGCGGCTATTCTAGGTGCAGAAAGCTTCGGCTTTGGTACCGCGCCTATGGTAGCTTTGGGGTGTAAATACCTGCGTATTTGTCATCTCAACAACTGCGCCACCGGTGTCGCTACCCAGCGCGATGATCTGCGTCAGGACCACTACATCGGTACCGTGGAAATGGCCAAGAACTTCTTCACCTTCGTAGCCGAAGAAGCCCGTGAGTGGATGGCCATGATCGGCGTGCGCAGCATCGGTGAACTGACCGGGCGCGTAGAGCTGCTCGAAGCCATTGAAGGCAATACCAAGAAGCACGGCAAGTTGGATTTAAGCCCCATTTTGCACACCGACGACTTCCTAAAAACCAAGCCGCAGAGCTGCCAGGTAGAGCGCAATGTGCCGTTTGATACCGGTGCCAAGGCTGAAGAAATCGTCGCGGCAGTACTGCCCGCTATCGAGTCTAAATCCGGTGGCGAATTTAACTTCCACATCACCAACTGTGACCGCTCCATCGGTGCCCGGGTGAGTGGCGAAATCGCCAAGCGTTATGGCAACCAAGGCATGGCCAATGCGCCCATTAAACTGAACTTAACCGGTGTGGCCGGCCAAAGTTTTGGTGTGTGGAACGCCGGTGGCTTGGAGTTGTATCTGGAAGGCGACGCCAACGATTACGTGGGTAAAGGCATGGCTGGCGGTAAAATTGTGCTGCGGCCACCCGAGGGTTCCAGTTTTGCCAGCCGTGAAACCAGCATTATGGGTAACACCTGTTTGTACGGTGCCACTGGCGGTAAATTGTTTGCCGCAGGCCGCGTCGGCGAGCGTTGCGGTGTGCGTAACTCCGGTGCCCACGTGGTAGTGGAGGGTGCGGGCGATCACTGCTGTGAATACATGACCGGCGGTGTGATGACGGTGCTGGGTGAAACCGGTGTTAACTTCGGTGCCGGTATGACCGGTGGTTTCGCCTACGTACTCGACCAAACCAACACCTTCGTGGATAAATACAACCACGAATTAATCGAGATCCAACGTATCCACAGGGAAGCCACCGAGGGCCATCGTCATCACCTACGTAAGGTGATTGAAGAATTTGTCCAGGAAACCGGCAGCGCGTGGGGTCAGGAATTGTTTGAGGACTTCGAAGACTACCTCGGCAGATTCTGGCTGGTTAAGCCCAAGGCAGCTAACTTGGCTGGCTTGCTGAACAGCGTGAAAAAGCGCGGCGAATAAGCCGCCAACCACGCCCAAGAATTCGGAGGTACTAACCGTGGCAGAACGTCTAGATAACAATTTTCAGTTTATTGAAGTGGGTCGTGTAGACCCACACAAGAAGAACATCCATACCCGCAAACACAAGTTTGTGGAAATTTACGAGCCCTTCTCGAAAAATCAGGTAGAGAACCAATCACACCGCTGCTTAGCCTGTGGTAACCCCTACTGTGAATGGAAGTGCCCGGTACACAATTTTATTCCTAACTGGTTAAAGTTGGTAAGCGAAGGCAACTTGTTTGAGGCCGCCGAACTCAGCCACCAAACTAACTCCTTGCCGGAAGTGTGCGGCCGAGTATGCCCACAGGATCGCTTGTGTGAAGGCGCTTGTACGCTGAACGACGGCTTCGGTGCAGTAACCATTGGTAATGCCGAGAAATACATCACCGATACCGCTTTCGCCATGGGTTGGAAGCCGGACATGTCCAAGGTGGTGCCCACCGGTAAGCGCGTGGCTATTATTGGCGCCGGGCCGGCAGGCATAGGCTGTGCCGACGTACTAGTACGCAATGGTGTGCGCCCGGTGGTGTTCGATAAATACCCAGAGATCGGCGGCCTGCTAACCTTTGGTATTCCAGAATTTAAACTGGAAAAATCGGTGATGACCCGCCGCCGTGAAATCTTCACCGCCATGGGTATCGAGTTCCGATTGAATACCGAAGTGGGCAAAGATATTGCCATGCAAAAACTGCTCGACGACTACGACGCAGTGTTTATGGGTATGGGTACTTACAATTACATGAAAGGCGGCTTCCCCGGTGAAGAACTGCCCGGCGTGTACGATGCGCTGCCGTTTTTGGTGGCCAATGTAAATCGCAACCTGGGCTTTGAAAAAAGCCCGGCCGATTTCATCGACGTAAAAGGCAAGCGTGTTGTGGTGCTCGGTGGTGGCGATACCGCCATGGACTGTAACCGTACCTCCATCCGTCAGGGCGCCAAAAGTGTTACCTGTGGCTACCGTCGGGATGAAGAAAACATGCCGGGTTCCAAACGTGAGGTAACCAACGCGCGCGAGGAAGGCGTTAAATTTTTATTTAACCGTCAGCCCATTGAAATCGTCGGCGATGGCAAAGTTGAAGGCGTTAAAATGGTCACCACCCGCATGGGTGAGCCCGATGAAAACGGTCGTCGTCGCGCAGAGCCAGTGCCGGGCAGTGAAGAGGTCATTAACGCCGATGTGGTATTGATTGCCTTTGGTTTCCGCCCAAGCCCAGAAAAATGGTTTGATGACCACGATATCGAAGTCAACGATTGGGGCGGCGTGGTTGCAGAAGAAGAGCAGCAGTTCAAGTTTCAAACGACCAACCCCAAAGTATTTGCCGGTGGTGATATGGTGCGTGGCTCCGACCTAGTGGTAACCGCCATTTGGGAAGGACGCCAAGCCGCAGAAGGCATACTCGACTACCTAGAAGTGTAAGCACTTCAGCGCACAAAAACACAGGGCTTCGGCCCTGTTTTTGTATGAAATAAATGAGGCCCGTAAAATTGTACTGGCCATGATCACAGCAGTGAGTTCAGCATGAGCGAATTAAAAAACGACCGATTTCTCCGCGCATTAATGAAACAACCCGTGGACGTTACCCCCGTGTGGATGATGCGTCAGGCCGGCCGCTATTTGCCAGAGTATCGCGCCACCCGCGCCAAAGCCGGTGATTTTATGAGCCTGTGCCAAAACGCTGAGCTCGCCTGTGAGGTAACTCTGCAGCCGCTGGCGCGTTACCCGTTGGATGCGGCAATTTTATTTTCCGATATTTTAACCATCCCCGATGCCATGGGCTTAGGCTTGTATTTTGAAACCGGGGAAGGCCCCCGCTTTAAAAAAGCCGTGACCAGCGTGGCAGATATGGAAGCGCTGCCGGTGGTAAATGCTAAGGCCGATTTGGGCTACGTGATGGATGCGGTGAGTTTGATACGCCGAGAGTTAAACGGTCGAGTACCGTTAATTGGTTTTACAGGTAGTCCATGGACGTTGGCCACCTACATTTTAGAAGGCGGCTCTAGTAAAGATTACAGAGCCACCAAGGCAATGATGTACAACGAGCCGGAAGCCTTTACCCGTTTGCTGGATAAACTGGTGGTTTCCATCATCGATTATTTAAATTCGCAAATTGCTGCTGGTGCCCAGGCGGTACAGATTTTTGATTCCTGGGGTGGTGCGCTGTCCCACGCTGCTTACCGAGAATTTTCGTTAAATCCCATGCAGAAGATTATCGCGGGTTTAACCAAGCATAACGATGGCCGCGACGTGCCGGTAATTTTATTTACCAAAGGTGGCGGCCAGTGGTTGGAAGCTATGGCAGACAGCGGCGCCCACTGTTTGGGTTTGGATTGGACCACTGACATCAGCCAGGCCCGGGCCAGAGTGGGTGACAAGGTTGCTCTGCAAGGCAACATGGATCCAGCCATCCTATACGCTAAGCCCGAGCGCATTCGCCAGGAGGTGGGTAATATTCTCGCCGGTTACGGTACCGGAACCGGCCATGTTTTCAACCTAGGCCACGGTGTTACACCTCAGGTAGATCCGGCCCACGCCGGTGCGTTCTTTGACGCGGTACACGAGCTTTCTGGTCAATACCATAACGTTTAATCAAATCGCCGGCCGTTACTTCCACGGGGCCAGCGTATTCTTTAGTCGCCTCGCGGGTTAGGAACTGTTAATCCGCAGGTTACTCCCTTCGCGCTGCTTTTGCTTACCCTGCCAGAGCACGTCCATTTACAGCCGCGCACTTAGTCGATTTCGTTGTTGATTGTTAACCTTTTATAAATCATCCACAGGGTCGCCTCTTTAGTGTTAACATTGTGCATATTAGTGTTAAGTCATGTGTTAACCGTTTGCCCATTATTTAGCCGCTCTTGTCTTGGGAGAGTCTTCGTTATCCAGGGAAGCCGGTACTCTATAGTGTGTATAGGGCGGTGTGCAGCCGATTTGTTGCGTAAGCACAGCGTTGTTACAGCGGGTTTTGGCAGCGCAAGGACCAAGCTGAATCTATTGCTAGTGGGTGAAATTTTTGGGTGTAAAGCAGGTTAAGGTCGATGTGAACGAGTTGTTGGTGGGCATGTTTGTGTCCGGCCTCGATCGCCCATGGAGCCAAACCCCCTTTCCGTTGCAGGGCTTCTACGTCCGTGACTTGGAAGAGATCCGCGAGTTAAAAGCCCATTGCCGCCATGTCTACATCGATATGGTGAAGGGTAAGGGGCCGGTGGAAACTAACCTCAAAACCCTGGCACCGCGTAATGGCGGGGTTAAACAGCCGCTGTCTCGGGCCGGTAAAAGCGATCGCTCCAAAATTGACGTGGGGCCGCTAAAAATAAGGCGCAACGCCTATGGCCCGGTGGAACAGCCCCTAGGCTCGGAAATTAACAACGCCAAACAATTACACTCGCGTGTGTACCATGCGGTGACCGAAGTGGTATCACAAATTGGTAACGGCGATTCCGTTCCCATCTCTGAAACAAAGCGCTACGCCAGTGATATGGTAGACAGCGTGCTGCGCAACCCAGACGCCTTTACTTGGTTAACCCGTGTCAAAGAAGTCGACGAGCACACCTACGCTCACGCCGTGCGCTCGGCGGTTTGGGCCATTGTATTTGGCCGCCATATCGGTTTATCCATGAATGATTTGAACACCCTGGCCATGGGGGTGTTGCTAAAAGATGTGGGCAAAACTCGGGTAAACAAAAAATTACTCAGCCGCGCCGATCTCAACCAAGATGAACTTAAAGAGTTTGAAAAGTTCATCGACCATGGCGTAGAAATCCTACGCACTACCCCCAACGTTGAGCCGCGTATGATCAGCGTGGTTAAAACCCACTGCGAGCGTATTAACGGCAGTGGTTTTCCACAGCATTTACGCGGCGATAAAATTCCACTGTTGGGGAAAATCGCCGGCATCGTTACCTACTACGACAGCGTGGTAAACGCTCGCGGCCAAGCCCAACCGCTGGCACCTTCCAAGGCCGTGGCGAAACTGTATGAAATGCGCGACATCGAATTCCAAGAAGAACTAGTAGTGGAATTTATTCGCGCTATTGGTCTTTATCCAACGGGTACCTTGGTTGAATTATCCAATGGTGAAATCGCCGTGGTGGTGGAACAAAATTTTGCCCGCCGGTTAAAGCCCAAGGTTATGGTGGTAATGGATGCGCTGCGCGAGCGGTTGGATAATCCTCGTTTACTGGACTTGGCCGAGCTTGAAGAGCGCCATAAAAAAATGGTGGAGTCCTCGCGCACGCTGGTGGATGTTGAAGTGGTGGAAATCGCCCGGGATTTAGAGCCCGGAAAATTCGATATCGACATCGCGCAAATTCGTGACCAATATCTCTTTAGACAAGTGGGTAAAACTAAAAAGAGCTTGTTTTCCTTTCTTAAACGGCAAAAATAACGCCGTATTTATTGCGTCTTCGCAAATTGTGCTCGGTAGCCCGAGGGCGAAATCCCCAAGATTTTATTAAAGTGATGACGCAACGTAATCGCGTTATTAAAGCCGGTTTGCTCGGCGATTCGGTCCAGTGGCAAGTTGGATTCTTCCAGCCTTTGTTTGGCCATATTAAGCCGCTGCATAATCAACCACTGGTTGGCCGATAGCTGAAAACTGGCTCGAAATTTACGATCAAAAGTTCGGCGAGACATGTTGGCCTTTTCTGCCAGACGATCGATATCAATGTCGCGATCCAAATTGGCCAGAGCCCAATCCAAAGTGGCACTGAATTTAGACGGTGTTTTTTGCATGGGTGTTTCCACAAATTGACTTTGCCCGCCTTGGCGCTGGGCGGAAATTACCAGGCGCCGGGCGACTTGGTTAGCAATTTGATAACCGTGGTCTTGGCGAATAACCTCTAGCCCCAAATCTAAACCGGCGGCACTGCCCGCTGAACAACCAATTTGGCCGTCAAACACGTACAACACATCCTTGGCGAATTGCACTTGGCCGAATCTCTGCTGAAACCGCTCGGAGAAGCGCCAATGGGTGGTGGCCTTTTTGCCGTCTAATAATCCGCACTCGGCCAATAAAAACGCCCCGGAACAAAATGAAATAATTTGGCAGCCGGCGGCGGCGGCTGCTTTTAGGTGGCGGTGAGCCGGGCTGTTGTGGTGTGGTTTTTCTGCCGTGGACCAGTGCGGCACGACGATTAGATCGTAGCCTGAGAAATCGCTCACCGTGTGTGCGTGAATGCCCACGCCGGCGGTGTAATTGAGCGGGCTGCTGGCCAAGCTAATCACTTGGCAATGGTACCAATTGTCAAACTCCGGCCGGGCTAGGCCAAACAATTCCACGGCACTGCCTAGCTCAAACAGGGCGCCGTTGTGGCTGGCCAAAATGCCGACTCGCTTGTTGTAGGCGGTTTGCTGTGAACACTCCTCTGGCGCGTATTGAATTGGGCTATGTATTGGCATATTGGCCTCGGTTGGTTGTGGTTCTGGCTTTCGCCTACCGGAACTGATTGGTGGACACAGATTAAAAGGTGAGTTGAGGTGTGTCTGCGGTTTGGGTAGGTATTGGCTCAATATTATCGATAGTTGTCAAACAAGCCAATATGATCGCCAACACAGAACCAGCACAATGCCCACATCGATTACGAACAACCGATGATTAACAAAAGAGATATTCAAGGAGATTACCATGCCATCTGCCGTTGCCAGACCTGCCGCCGCCCCCAGCCCAGAAGCCTTAGCCCACTATGAGAACCTATTGCGCTTTGAGACTGACTGTTGGGATGTAAACCACGCCGTGAGCAATAGCCGACAGGACTTCGTTTTGCTGGATGTAAGAGGTGAGGCGTTGTATGAGAATGGGCATTTACCGGCTGCAATCAACATTCCGCATCCGCAGTTAAGTGAAGCGCGTTTAGCGAGCTACCCAGCGGAGACTTTATTTGTTGTCTACTGTGCTGGGCCCCATTGCAACGGAGCCGACAAGGCCGCAGTGCGCCTAGCTAAATTGGGGCGCCCAGTGAAGAAGATGATTGGTGGGGTGACCGGTTGGTTAGACGAAGGTTTCGAGCTTAATCAGCCGGTAGTTTAAGCCAAAGTTGAAAAGCGGAAAGGCTGCCGTTTTAGAATAATAAGCTAGTTAGCAGAGGCCGTATCGTTGGTGATAGGCATCTCATCGGCGGGCAGCGCAGGCTGGGCCTCAGTGCGTTTGTTAGAGGGCTTAATGGCCCTCAGGTAGTAAGTGCTCACCCAACCGTGCTTGGCCGGTGCCGGGTCGCTGCCGGGGAAGTACATGATTTTGGTCCAGTCGCCTTGTGTCTCAACCACGCCTACCACGGTATAACGTGGTAGTGACACCACCACAGAGCCCTCTGGTGCTATGCGCACATTCAAGGCGGTGGCGGTGGTTTGAGCCAAGGGTAATGCATAGGTCGCTTGGGCCAAGATCAAAAGCACTAAAGTCGCTAAAATCCGTTTCACGTTGTTCTCCAAAATAGTCGCCATTGGAAAGTTTGATCTGGTTCACAATTCGCGCATTCTACTCCGTTTAGCGCGTAATAAAACCTCAAACTGTAAAAAAAGTATGAGCTGCCAAAAAAAGCGGATATTTGTCAGGAATTATAAAAACTGACTGGAATTAGCCGCAGTATTTTTATGTGTAAATTCTAATAAGCGACTGTTTTATAAGGGCTTTCTCAAGCATCGGCGACGGGCATTGGCATCGCGTTAAGTTCGATTCCATCACAGTAGTTAACGTGGGTGCAAGTGCCAAAAAGTCGTAATCTAGGCCAGTTGGGCTATTTTCCGACCAGTGGTAGGGTGTCCTGTGCATTTAGGGTTCCAGCGCTCTAGCAGTGACTCATATGAGTAATTGTTCGAGTAGCCGATGCCGTGTATGGTTTTCGTCCCGAACTACAAAACGAAAGACCTGCCGTGAACGAATCTATACCCCTAATGCTGGCCTTGATCGGCCTAATTGGCTTTGCTTGCCAGTGGATTGCCTGGCGCGTGCGATTGCCCGCAATTTTATTTCTCCTGGCCGCAGGCATCATCATGGGGCCCTTTACTGGGGTGCTCGACCCAGACGCTCTATTTGGTGATCTGCTCTTCCCGCTTATTTCACTGTCCGTTGCCGTGATTCTATTCGAGGGCAGCCTTACCTTGGATTTTGACGAGATCCGAGCGCAGAAGGGCGTGGTGCAGCGGCTGGTTATAATTGGTGCCGGAGTGAGCTGGGTGTTGGTGGCCCTGGCAACCCATTACCTGTTTGGTCTAAGCTGGGAACTGAGCGTGCTGTTTGGTGCGCTCACCGTGGTTACCGGCCCCACGGTGGTGGTGCCCATGTTGCGCACGGTTCGGCCCAATGCCGCCATTGCTAACATTCTGCGCTGGGAAGGGATTCTCATCGACCCCATCGGCGCGCTGTTTGTGGTGGTGGTTTATGAGTTTATTATTTCTCAAGGCCAAGCCAGCGGTTTTAGCCACAGCCTAGTGGCGTTTTGCAAAATTATCGGCGTGGGCTCCGTTTTGGGCATCGGCGGTGGTGCCGCTCTGAGTGTGGTACTTAAGCGCTTCTGGGTGCCGGAGTATCTGCAAAATTTGGCCACCCTGTCTTCCGTGTTTGTGGTGTTCACCGTAGCCAATGCCTTGGCCCATGAATCTGGTCTATTGGCGGTCACGCTGATGGGCATGTGGATGGCCAATCAAAAGAATCTCCACATTTCCGAAATCCTCAACTTTAAAGAGGATTTAACCGTGGTGTTGTTGTCCGGTCTGTTTATTCTACTGGCGGCAAGGCTGCAATTACCGGAAATTCTCGCCCTGGGTTTTACGCCATTGGTGTTGTTGGCCGTTATGCAATTTGTGGCTCGGCCTGCATCCGTGTGGGCATCCGCCGTGGGCAGCGATCTTACTTGGCAAGAAAAATCTCTCCTGTCTTGGATTGCACCGCGCGGTATTGTTGCCGCTGCGGTATCGGCGCTGTTTGCCATTCGTTTGGAAGATGCCGGCCTAGAAGACGCGGGTGTTTTGGTGCCGCTCACCTTCATTATTATTGTCGGTACCGTGGTGCTACAAAGCGCAACGTCTCGGCCAATCGCTCGCTGGTTGGGTGTATCCGCCAAACGCCCGGAGGGCTTTATTGTGGTCGGTGCCAACCCCATTGCCCGTAGAATTGCCCAGGCTTTAGGCAAACACAAGGTGCGGGTTCTGCTCACCGACTCCAACTACGAAAATATTAAAAACGCCCGCATGGATGGGCTAGAAACGTTCTACGGCGATCCGTTATCCGATTTTGCCGAGCAGCGCTTGGATTTGGATGGCATCGGCCGCCTGCTGGCGTTATCGCCGGAGCGCAATAAAAACACCGTTGCGGGTATGCACTACCGCAATGAGTTTGGCGCTACAAAGATTTATACCGTCCAAACCAGCGCCGAAACTAAACTGTCTGAAAAACATCAGCAGGGCACAGAGAAGCGTGGCTACATTGCTTTTAACGACGAGCTAACCTACGGCAAATTGGCCAGCTTATTGGCCAGGGGCGCAGAGATACGCTCCACTAAAATGACCCAGGAATTTAGCTTTGACGATTTCAAAGCTACCAACGCCGGCAACGTTATTCCAATGTTCAGCGTCGACCCAGAAGGCAAAGTGGAAGTGTTTGTGGACGAGGGTCACTTTGTTCCCGAGCCGGGTTGGAATGTGATCAGCTTGTTTAAAGAAGTGGAATCGGTAGAGGAAGCCGCCAAAGCAAAAATGGCTAAAAAAGCCGAGAAAGCTGAAAAGGTTGAGAAAGCAGAAAAGGCTGAAAAGGCCGAGAAAACCGAACACACTGAACAAGGGGATAAGCCCAATCCCTAGGGGGTGTTGGCCGTTCCCAGAGGCTGGTGTGAATGGCCTAGCCACTTTAATCAATTAACGGTTACCGAGGATTGTGATGCGTCAAGGAACGACTAAACCCGCTCTGAACAGCGCCTTGGATTCCCGCCAAGCCGAGGACAACACTCCAAGGTTGCAGCAGTGGGCGGCCGCGGTGGTGGCCACCGGATTTACGGCATGTGTCGTTACCCTGGGCGCTTTATTGATCACCAGCGTGGGGCAAATACAAGACATACTGGTGCAAGTGGATCAATCCACCCATTTATTACACCGTATAGGTTTGGTGCTGGCGGGCTGCTGGTTTTCTATGATTTGCTGGTGGTCGGCGCGCTTTGTGTTCGAAGCCATGGCCAAGGCGCAGCCCGGTAATCAGTCGCAATTGGTCACCAAATCCGTGGTGATTGTACTACCTGCCGCGCCCGGTATTTCGTCTACTATCACCCGGTATCTGCCGCGTTGTTACGCCGCCATTTTGCCTTTGGTGATCGCCGTGCAGTCGGCTCGTAACGGCCTTTGGCAGGTGTTTACCATCAATCTATTGGCGGTATTAATTCCGGTGATGGCGCTGGTGATTTATCGGCGCAAACTCACCCAATGGTTAGAGGCTCGGTATTTTCTCAGTAGCCGAAGGGATTGGCACCACGAAATAATTAACCCCTATTTTTGGGGCTGGTGCGCCATGGTTTTGTACGGTGCCGTGGCCGTATGGGCTCTGGCCAACCCCTATACTATCGGCCATGCCTTAGGGGCCTTTTTTGTGGTGTATTGGGGGCTGGGCAGTATTTTATTCCAACTGGTGGTGGCCATTTGTGTGGTCTTGCCAGCGGCTCTGGCGCTTGGCAAAAAATTGCTCACCCATCTATGGCCGGAACAAGCAACACGTTTACAGCGTTGGTCACAGCACCGTTGGTTAGCACCTCCCTATCCTGTATTGCTGGTAGTAGCACTGTGCGCTGGAGGCAGTGCCGTTTTCTTCGATACTGACAATCATCATGTTAGGCGCATGGACAGTAGCACTGGCTATGCCTACGCCGACTTTGATGCCGCCTGGCAACACTTTACCCGCAATTTAATCCAGCAGGGCTTGCCCGCCGCAGGCAGTGAGGACCGAGTTTATCCGGTATTTTTTGTGGCCAGCCAAGGCGGTGGTTTGCGGGCTGCCTATTGGGCGTCCCAAGGGTTGGCGGCGTTAACCAGCGAAATTCCCGGCATCAGTAATAACTTGTTCTCCTTGGCGGGGGTGTCCGGTGGCAGCGTGGGCAATGCATTTTTCGCGGCTGCCCTGGCTGGCCAAACCCAGCCGGCGAATTCGCACTGTGACCCGCAAACTGAGCGCTTGCCCTGTTTGTTGGGGTTGGCCGTGGGGCAGGATTATCTATCTCCGGTGTTAACGTCGTTTTTGTACAACGACATGCTGTACCGATTTTTTCCAGTGGCGGGCTGGCCATTTCTCGCCCGTGACCGAGCCGCGGTGTTGGAAACATCCTGGGAAAATGGGTTTGCCCAAATATTTGGTGGCAACCAATTGAGCCAGCCAATGCAACAAATTTACCGCCAGCAGACGCGTTGGTTGCCTCTGTTGCTGAGCATGGGTGCCCATCAGGAAACCGGTGCCCGGCTGATAACCGCCCCCTTCGATATCGACCCCACTATTTTTGTCGACCACTACAACACCTACCGTTTAATGGGCTGCCATAGCGATGCTGGTTTGCAGTGCGATGTGCGGGCCAGTACCGCAGCATTAAACTCCGCTCGTTTTCCCTACGTAACCCCCGCCGGTACCTTAGCCACCAGTACGCCTTGGCATCAAAAAGACCACATTATTGATGGCGGCTATGTGGAAAATTTTGGCCTCATGGCCACCCAGCAGATGATTCATTATTTGCACAGAACCCAAAAGCTGGTGCTGCAAAAGGATGGTAATACAATTACCTTGATGCCGGTAATTTTGGTATTCAGTAACGATATGGACACAATGCCAGCGCTGCTGAATCATCGTCGAACCGTGCCGTACGTTAACACGGGTAGCTTTGCCTTTAACGAACTCACCAATCCTATTCAGGGTTTAATTGCCAACCGAACCGCGCGTTCCGTGCAGAGCCTTACCCAGGCTATTGCCTGGCAACAACACTACAGTGAGCAACAGTATTTTGCCGAATTCTCCTATCCTCAACCCGATGACCAGGAGCACTCGCTACTGCGAGATTTTATCGTGTTGCAATTGCAGCCCGATCGCGATGGGGACGTGGATACCTTAGTGCCCCTAGGCTGGTGGCTATCGGAAAATAGCCAATCCTTTATGGCAAAAAAGCTGCGTGAGCCTGACTATCGCCCCTACCAGTTAATTCAACAAATAAAGCAACATTTGGTGCCAATGGAAGAGGGTTAAAGCTTTTTTATACCGGCAGGGCTAATAATAAAAACGAGACCTGGTGCCCAAAACCGATGAGATAAAAACCTTCCAAAGTGCACTTAAATTCCCATAAACCGTGATGCGGTAGTTGCTTTGTAAAAAGCGGCGTTTTGCAATTGTGTGTAAACGCTCTGGGGAACGATATGGAAATCCGTCAACGAAGGTACCCGTCTCGCAAGTGTATTAATGTCTCGCCATTCTTTTTATTGGTGACAGCAGCCTGTTTGGTTGCGGTTTCTGTATGTCAGCCGGCCTGGGCGCTGTCGTCTAAAGAGGAGCTGGCTGCGTGCAAGGCATTACTTAAATCGGGCTTGCGGCCGGTGGCGGAGGAACGCAGCGAGCGGTTCCAGGGAAAACCTGGTGACGACGCCCTGCTATGTCGAGGCGGTGAACAGGCTATGGTAGGCAAGGATTTCCCATGGGTGGATTGGTCAAATTATTGGGCCACGGCGGATACCAGTTCCAAACAGGATGGCCGAGAAGCGCGAACCTTTATAGGCGAACATTTAAAGCCCAACGGGCGCGGCATCGACGGCGCTTTAATTGACTTAGAATACCAACGTATCGAGTTAATTAAGTTTAATTTATTTGATAACGCTACCTACCGCGACTACCTCATTCAGGATGCCAGCGGCGAAGGTGTGGTGCGACGCCAATGGGATGCCATGCGTCTGCCAGCCAGTGATCCTAATTACCAGTCCGTTGGCGGAGACGGCAGCCAGCAGTGCTCCGGTGAGCTAATTCGCGGTCGCACTTTGTCTGGTATTTGCAATGACCTGTGGAACCCCAAAATGGGCGCTACAGGTATGCCCTTTGCCCGCAATGTGCAGTTTGAATCTACCTTCCCGGACGCCTATTTAACAGAACTAACCCGCAATCGTCACAGCGACGCTGAAAATGGCCAGCGCATTGGCTTACTAAAACCCGATCCGCAATTAATTAGCCGAACGCTGTTTTCCCGAGACCAGAGCCAACCAGAATTGTGCAACCAGGGGCAAGGGTTGGCCTCCGACCCTTCCGCTGCTCACTGTGATTACCAAAAAGCACCGTTTTTTAATGTATTGGCGGCTTTTTGGATTCAGTTTATGACCCACGATTGGTTCTCTCATATGAGTGAGGGCCGAAACGCAGCAGAAACTATGGCCGTGGGTTGCGACAGTGATGAGGCGGTAGCGGCGGGATGTCGGCCGGGCGATGTCGCCGAGAAATCCTTAGTCGCAGAAGAGGGCATGCCACCGCAGTACCACACCAAAGGTGAAACCTATTGGACCCGTGCGCCTAAAACCACGGCCAACACCGTTACCGCGTGGTGGGATGCCTCGCAAATATACGGCTACGACTTGGCCTCGGAGCAGCGCGTCATCCGAGACCCTGGCGACCCAGCCAAGCTGGCGCAACCGGAGGGTTACTTGCCGCTGTTGGAAGCGTGTCGCGAGTGCCCCAGCCAACCCCAGTGGCAGGGCCAGGAGAGCGCAGCCTTTCCGGATAACTGGAGCATTGGCATGAGCTTTTATCACAATGTGTTTGTGCGCGAGCACAACCAGTTTGTGGATGCATTTCGCGCTCGTCAACGACAAACACCGGATCGGGACTCGGGCCTACGCAACCCCAGCAAACCCAATGCGGTGATCAGTTACGCCGCAGCCAGCGACCAAGAGATATACCAAGCGGCACGCTTGGTGGTGTCCGCCATGATCGCAAAAATCCACACCATTGAGTGGACACCGCAATTGCTTTACGGCGAGCCATTGCAGCGGGCCATGAACGCCAATTGGGATGGGCTATTTGATCATCAAGAAAATCGTGTTTCCAAGGTGCTTAACCGTATTTTAGACCGCGAGCAGAATTTTCTTAGTCGTGCCACCGCCACGGTCGCCGGCTGGTTGGGGCAGCATGGTCAAACCGACAAGGCCAATAGCTGGTATTCGGTGTTGGCCTCAGGGGCGGGTATTTTTGGCCTGGGCAATCGGCAAGAGACAGGATGGTTGTGGTGGCGACGGGACGCTTGGGACATTGCAAACCCCGAGCACGTCAACGGTGGCGTAAACCATTTTGGATCGCCGTTTAATTTCCCGGAGGAATTTCCCACAGTGTATCGATTGCACCCACTGGTGCCGGATTTAATAGAATTTAGAGAGGTAGGTGCGCCCAATACCATCGCGCAAAAAATTCCTGTCATCGATACCTTCCGTGGTAAAGCTAGCGCCGCCATGCGCGAGCTAAAAATTGAAAACTGGGCGTTGAGTATGGGCCGCCAGCGGCTAGGCCTATTGCATTTAAACAACCACCCCATGTTTTTACAAAATCTACCCATGCCACATTTACAGTCGGAAACCGGAAAATTGGATATTGTGGCCTTGGATATTATCCGCGACAGAGAGCGCGGTGTACCGAAATTTAATGAGTTTCGTCGTCAAATTGGCCTGCGCACGCTCACCAGTTTCGATGACTTTATTAATCTAACGCTGCCGGAGGATTCCGCTGAACGAGCCCAGCAAGAAGGTGTGGTAGCAAAGTTGCGAGTAATCTACGGCACCCATCTGTGTGATCAGAGCAAAGTAATTAGCGTGGTGCAAAACGACGGTAACGGCAAACCCATTAACGACTGTTTTGGTCAACCAGATGGCACCCGGGTGGATAATATTGAAGACGTCGATACGGTGGTGGGCTGGCTGGCGGAGTACACCCGGCCCCACGGTTTTGCCATATCTGAAACGCAATTTCACATTTTTATTCTCAATGCTTCTAGGCGCTTATTCAGCGATCGATTTTTTACCTCGAGTTTTCGGCCGGAGTTTTATTCGCAGTTGGGCTACGACTGGGTTATGAACAACGGCTTACTTGAGGACTGCCCCTATCCGCTGGAGGGCGATAGCCAATGCCTGGAGCCGGAGTTATCCAACGGCCACAAGGTTACCGTGTCGCCTTTAAAGCGGTTGCTGCTGCGCAATCTGCCAGAGCTTAGCGAGGAGCTAATGCCCGTGGTTAATGCTTTTGACCCCTGGGCTAGGGACCGAGGTGAGTATTACTCCTTGGAATGGAAGCCCATTGCCGGGGCTGAAAGCGACCCTGCATTTAATTAACCACCTCAGGTGCGCTGTTTGTGTATTGGTGTTGTGGCGGGTATCTAACACCGGGATTAAAGAAATTCTCAAAGTGGCGAGTAACACACTGTTAGAAGGTTGCCACATCGACAGATAAAACGAAAAAAAATTGCGGTATGAAAAAATTTCTAGCCATTTTATCAACTTTACTATGTTGCGCCGGGTGTCAGCCAGATTTGCCACTGTTGCCTTTGGGCGAAGAAGGGCCGGGTGCGGGCGAGGCCAAAATTACCGAGGCGCTGATTGCCGCAATTACTGAAGCCAGTAAACAACAGGCCGGTGCTGACTTTATGCCCCGGTTTAACCAAGTAAAAACCCACGCCTGTTTGAATGGCGTATTTTGGGTCAGTGAAAACCTACCCAGTGAATTTCAGCAGGGCCTATTTCAACCCGGAGCGCGTTACCCAGTCACAGCCCGCTTTGCCAATGCCAGAGAATGGGATGACAGAAAAAAAGATTTTCGCGGCTTGTCATTAAAGTTAACCGGTACGCCTGGCCAACCACTGTGGGGGCAGCCCGGTGAAACCGACTTTTTACTAAACAGCTACCCGCAATTGTTTGCGGCCACACCGCAACACTTTTTGGCTTTTGTTCAAGCGTCGGTAGATGGCAAGCCCTGGCGCTATGTTGTGAATCCATCGCACTGGTACTCGTTGCCCATTATTTTAAAGGGGCGGCAAAAAGTAAATAGCGTGTTAGAAACCAGTTACTACAGTACCACCCCTTACCAGCTGGGGCAGGGAACACGTCAGGCGGTAAAATACGCGGTATCGCCTTGCGGAAGCCAACCCATTATGGGGTTTGATGCGCGCGATAAAGATTTTTTGTCCGCCAATATCGAACGGCACCTGGACATACAGGCAGCCTGTTTTCGATTTGGAGTGCAATTGCAACGAGATAGCCGAAAAATGCCCATAGAAAACGCCTCGGCCCTGTGGCGGGAGCAAGATTCACCCTTTAGGCCTTTGGCGACCATAACCTTTACCAACCAAAAAATCTTTGGCGAAGCATTGTACCAACGCTGTGAAAATATGAGCTTTAATCCCTGGCAGGCCAGCGCCGATCACCAACCGCTAGGGGGAATTAATCGGGTACGAAAAGCAGTTTACAGCGAGATAGGAGAGTTAAGACTACAGCACAATATGTCCAATCAAGGGCATTAGCGTGGCAACCATTCTTATAACGGAGCACGGACATGCACCCCACAATCGCCGCATGGTTGGAATCGTCGCCGAAGCAACTAGACGAAATCTACCGCACAGCATCGGCAGGCAATATTCCTACGGGGGATACTGCCGGTACCGCTATTTTGGCCGGTAAAGGCCAGGTCACACAGTGGGTAGCAAAGTTGGCAGCGTGGCTTTTTTGGCGCGGTAAAATATTCGATATGTTCGCCGACGATGGCGAGAAGGGCATTTTGGTCAACAAAGTAAGCTGGTATAGCGTAAGCTTAATCGTTGCTAAAGTGTACCGGCAAAATAGCTGGCTGGACGGTGCGCCCTGCATTGTTATTGACTACGCCAGCACCTCGCTCTTAGCCCGTAAAATTCGCGATGAAATCCGCGAGGTTGAACCCGGTGTTTGGCTGGGCAATGTTTGGTGGGGCAAAACCCACATACTGAACTTTGCCCTCAGCCAAAAGACCGTGCAAGGCTAACCAACATGGCCATGGGTGAGTTGCGGGCGGTTAAAAAAACTCTGCGCTGGCTTAGCTATACCGCCTTGGCTCTCATTGTTATAGCACTGGCTTACGGTGTTGCGCGATTTGCGCCTAATCATCCACAAAGCACCTCTTCCGCCGAAGAGCATTTTAAATACGGATCCCTGGGTGGCGATCAGTTTACGGGTATCCCTGTAAAACTTTGGCAGGCCATGCCGCTGGTTTGTGCTAACACCTTGCACGAGCTGGCCGGCGGCAGGCTACCTAAGGACTACCTGGACCGAGTGGCGCAATACTATGGCGACGAGCGTGACCACAAATCTCGTCAACAACTCGCCCGAGAAGGCTACAAAGCGCTGGGTTTTATTTATGAAAAAACGCCCAGTGGTGAGGAACGCGCTTTACCCGTAGGCATGAGCCGACGCCACAGCCTGGGCCTGGATAGAACCTACTTAAATTGTGCCGTATGCCACACCAGTACCGTGGTGCCCGAGGTCGGCGATGCAGCCCAACTGGTATTGGGAATGCCGGCAAATTTATTTAACTTGTACGATTTTGAGCAGTTTATGATGCGCTGCATGGCCGAGGGCAGTGGCAGCCGAATTGTCCAGTTGGATTTTATCGCCGAAATGGAAAGCCTCTACGGGCGCTTAAATACGGTGGACAAACATATCGTTTACCCGTTGGCCATTTGGGCGTTGCAGGACACCATGCACTTTTTGGCCAACGTGGCGGGTTTTTCTCAACTTCAGCCACACTGGGGGCCAGGCCGTAACGATACCTTTACCAACAATAAAGTCTTCTTATACGGCTACGACTGGCGCAGCCGCATACCCGATTGGCACAGCACGGGGCGAGTAAACCCAGACGATATCGGTATCGTGGATTTTCCGTCGACCTGGTTGCAGGGCAAGCGTCAGCATCGCGACGACGGCCAGCCCATGCAATTGCATTGGGATGGTAATAATAGCAAGGTCGAAGAGCGAAATTTAAACGCTGCTGTGGCCACGTCTTCCCTGCCGGCCACTATTGATTATGCTGCGTTGGAGTGTATAGAGCAGTGGATGGAAACCTTAGAACCTCCGCGCTACCCGCTGCCGGTGAACCAACCACTCGCCGCGCAGGGCGAGCCGATATACCGCCGATATTGCGCTGACTGCCACGGCGCCAGTGGTCGGGATTTTAGTGGCCAGTATGTGGGCCACGTTACCCATATTGATGAGATTAAAACCGATCGCTATCGGTTGGACAATTACACCCCAGAGCTGGCCTTAAATATGGCCACCACCTACGCCGATACCGTGCGCACAGCTCGCGACCACACTTGCCCTGGTGGCGATACCTACCAAGCGGATAGTGCCGAGCGCAATTACCGCTACACCCACTACCGAAAAACCCGAGGCTACGCCAATGCCCCGCTTGATGGTGTGTGGGCACGGGCACCTTATTTGCACAACGGCTCTGTGCCAACCTTATGGCATCTGTTGCAGCCCTCGGCGTTGCGGCCAAAACAGTTTTACCGAGGCAACAATTTATTACACCCAACCGAAATTGGCTTTGAATATCGCTTCGCAACTAACAGCCAAAATCAAACCCTGTTTTTATTCGATAGCGCCATACCCGGTAATGGCAACTGGGGCCATGAGGGTAAAGCCTACGGCACGGAACTAAGCGATAGCGAAAAATACGCTTTGTTGGAGTATTTAAAAACGTTTTAACACTGAGCTGTATTATTTTAATGTGCTTCCACCCGTAGGGACGTTGGCCCAGAAAACAGTTAGCTCAGAAAACAGTTGGCCCAGAAAACAAACGTTAGGAGATAGCATGGCAACTTTAATCAGCGTGTTAAAACAATACCGCTATGCTATAGCAGGCTTTCTACTCCTGGTTTTAATTTTAGGCTACGTAGCTTGGGACCGTGGCTTTCGCCAATTGCCTCAGCCGGACTGGGTGTTCGCCGACGAAGACACCCGTTACAAATACGGCTCCATTGGTGCTGAGTATGACGCGGGAATTCCCTACTGGATTTTTCAAGTGCTACCGCGGGTATTTCCGGAGAAATTACCTGGCCCTGGTGGCTATGCTTCACTTGGGGTACCCTGGGAAGAGGGGCACGAACTGCCTATAGGCTTTGCCAAAAAAACCATCGGCTTTGCCCGGGTAGGCAACAACTGCGCTGTTTGCCACACCGCACAATACCGTTTAAACGGCGAAGATAAACCTGTCTTTGTACCAACAGGCCCCGGCCATACCAGTAACGTAGAGGGGTTTTTTACCTTTCTAATTGAGTGCGCCAAAGACCCGCGCTTTAACGCGGAGAATATTTTGCCGCAAATATTACTCAGCACTAAACTCGATTGGATTGATACCCTGCTGTACAAATATTTTATTATTCCCATCACGCGCAAACGATTGCTGGAAATGGAATATCAATTTACCTGGATGTTTAATCCAGAGTATCCGCACTGGGGGCCGGGCCGTGACGACCCCATGAATCTCACCAAATATTTTATGATTGGCGTAGAGCCTCCGGACGACGGTACCCATGGCCCTACTGATTTTCCGGCAATATGGCAGTTGGCAAAATACAAAAACGCTCCAAACACCGACAACCCCAAGCGATTAAACTACGCCGGCGATACCTGGGATGCCGAGTCTGTGGTGATTGATTCTGCACTGGGGATTATTGGTGCCGAGCCAAAAGACCTAAACCAATTTAATGCCACCATGGTGTGGTTGGAACAATATCTCAGCGCTTACCCGGCGCCAAAATACCCACTGCCCGTTGATGCAGACAAAGCCGCACTGGGCAAGGTTATTTATGACAAGGTCTGTGCCGCTTGCCACGCGGCGGTTGGCGATAAAGTAGGCAGACCGTTGCCCATAGCCGAGGTGAACACCAGCCCAGAACGATTGGCTACCTGGGGTAAAGACTACGCCATTAAGGCTAACCGAATTGTTACCGAGACGGGGATCGCGCGGCGCGGGTTGGTTGAAGAAGACCCCATTGGCTACAAGGTGCCTTATTTATACGGCCTCTGGCTAAGAGCCCCCTACCTACACAATGGCTCCGTGCCAACCCTGCGCGATTTACTCACACCGGCGCAGCAACGGCCCACGTCGTTTTATCGTGGTTACGATGTTTTGGATGCTGCCAACGTCGGCTTTGTAACCTCCGGTGCCAAGGCCGAAGCGGCGGGCACTTACTTTGATATTCAAGGTAAAGGCAACTCCAACCAGGGCCACGAGTTTGGCACCGACTTACCAGAAGAAGAAAAGAACCAGTTGTTGGAGTATCTCAAAACATTATGATTCTGTTAGTCAGAAATAAGTTCCAAAGCTAAAAAAGAATAACTATTTAAATTTCGCTTATTAATCCTACGCCTGGGCTTGCTGTAAAAAGGTTGCAAGTTTCATTCCCCCCAAAATATTGGTTTTTTATTTCAAAAAAACAATTTTACACAGGCTTGTTGTCATCAAATGCCTGAGATTTATTGTGAGCAGCCACCACAAATAAAAAGACAATCGCCAAGACAATTAAGAGGGTAGGTTTATGAGTGACAAAGAAAGTCCATTTCATTTTGGTATGTTCACAAGTGATGACGTAAGAACCGCGCATATTTCCGGGCCCACCTTCTCCAATAAAAAGGTTAGCTATTGTGTGGTGGACGGGCGTTGTTATGTTGAAGGTTGCATTGATATAGGCAGTGTAGAGGAAGTCGCAGCTCAAGAGCGGAGTCTTGCGGTACAGGATAAATCTTCATTAGAAAAAGGCGTCGGTCGTAGCGGAGATGAATATCGTTGGCCGAATGGTCTAATTCCCTACCTCATAGACAGCACATTGCCATCTCAGTCCAGAGTAACCAGTGCCATTGCGCACTGGGAAACCAATACGAAGTTTCGCTTTATTGAGCGCACAAGTACTAACGCCAGTAGTTATCCTAATTACATTCGATTCCGACCATCTACCGGATGCAGTTCCAGTGTTGGTATGCGAGGTGGTGAACAATTTATTAATTTGGCCAGTGGTTGCAGTACCGGAAGTACTATTCACGAAATTGGTCACGCGATTGGCTTATGGCATGAGCAGAGTCGGGAGGATCGCGATAATTACGTGACCATTAATTGGGATAATATCGAAAGCGGGAAAAGCCATAATTTTGATCAGCATATAACTGATGGTGACGACCTTGGTAGCTACGATTTCGGCTCTATCATGCATTATAGCGAATACGCCTTTTCTAAGAATGGTGAGCCAACCATTACCACAAAACCAGCAGGCCAAGCTATCGGTCAGCGCGCAGGGTTGAGTGCGGCTGATATCGCAGCTGCCCATGCGTTGTATAAATTTTGGTATTCGAATACCGCGGTTTTACAAACCTACAGTACCTACCATTCAAAAAATGCGTGGGGATATTTACAGGGATTGGGTTGGCGAAAAATCTATCCAGACAACGCATCCGCTGTGTCTAATGTTTTTGTAGCTTTGTGCGAGGCCAAAGCCAACGGTCGTAACACCAATGTGTACGCTGATGGCGAGCATATTTATCGCGCGTATTTAAACTAAGCAGTATTGTGAGGGAAGCAGGGAGCTAATTAAGATCGGCGGTCGTTCCTCATGGATGTGGGTTGTCGCCAATAAATCCTATATTAATCTGGAGAAATCCTATGTGGACTAATAACGTAGTTGTAAACCAAACCTATTGCACTCATCACGCCGAAAATTGCTGGGCTAGCATTGCCGGCAAGGGCTGGATAAAAATTAAAACCGGTAACAGTGACGGTGTGACCAATACTTTTATTTTACTAAGTGCTGCAAAGGCCAATGGCCGAAATGCCAGCGTCTATATTGTGGATAACTTAATTGAGCGTGCGTACTTACTTTGATGTGGCGCCTTATGGGTGAGATTCCATTCAAGATTGCAACCCAACCTAGCAAAAAGGAGTTCAACTATGAATCCAATTATTCATATTAATATGTACGCCGATGGCAGTGTATCGACCAAGAGCATAATGGGGGGTGGCGGCGATGCAACGCAAGAGGTTCCGCCTCCACCTTCCAATATCGATGTGTCCAATGGTGCTACGTCGTCTATTGATGCTGCTCCTGCCCCAACAGCTTTTCCGGAGCAAGCTGCGAGTACAGTAAGCACAGAGGCGCCGGGCCCCGAGACTGATATGGTGCAGAGTTCTGCACAGATCGATTCTGCGCCGCCACCGGTCGAAGTGGAGCGGCGCAACGATGATATCAACAGTGCGCCACCACCAGACTTCATGGCAAACAAGATGGCTGTCAATTCGGTAACGCAGGAACCGCCTGGGCCAGAGTTGTGATTTGGTAACTCCAATAACTGTAAAGGAGTAAAGTATGTGTCACGAACAATGTTTGTGTGTGGTGCCTCCCAGTCCTAAGTTGGAAGAGGATATCTACCGCGCGAAGAAATTTAAAGATCTCAATAAGGTGCTGGACAATTCATTCAGCTTTGATGTACTTGATTTGCGCAGTGCTGAGGCGATATTTTCTCGCCCAGCGAGAACGCGAGCTCATACCTTAATTGCTGCTAACGTCGACAGGGCACCAATTACCGGCACACGCAGAGCGCTGGTGGTGATGGTAGATTTTAATGATCAAGTGGCCACTCAAGCGCCGCAGCATTACTCGGATATGCTGTTTTCTGCCGGCACATACGCCACCGGCAGTATGCGGGATTTCTACCGGGAAGCCTCGTATAACCAGTTGGACGTAGTTGGGTCCGTGCATGGGTGGTATCGAGCACCACAAACAAAAGACTATTATACCAATGATGATTATGGCTTTGGCGCCTATCCTCGTAATGCGCAAAAGCTGGCTGAAGACGTCATAGACCTAGCAGCGCCCCACGTCGATTTTTCTGATTATGATAACGATGGGGATGGTATTGTTGAGGCTCTGGTTATTATTGTTGCCGGTTCAGGCGGCGAGGTGACCGGCGACACTGGGGATATCTGGTCGCACAAGTGGGGTATTAACCCCAAAAATTATAATGGCGTTTCCATTCAGACCTATTTTATGGCGCCAGAAGATGGCAAAGTCGGTGTGATGTCCCACGAGCTTGGACATCTATTAATGAAGTGGCCAGATTTGTACGACACCGATTATTCTTCTCGGGGTACCGGTCGCTGGGATTTAATGGCTGGTGGTAGCTGGAACAATGGTGGCGATACTCCCGCCCACCCCACGGCTTGGTGTAAATTAAAGGCCGGTTGGATCACTCCTAAGGTTGTGTATGACACTCAACAATCGGTAGAGATAAAACCTTATCACAGCAGTGGTGATGTCTATAAATTACCGGTGGGTTCAGAAGACAGCAAAGAATATTTTCTGGTTAGCAATCGCCAGCAATCCAGGTTTGATACGTATTTACCGGGCGGCGGCTGTATTATCGAGCACGTGGACGATAACCAAAGTAATAACTCCGATGAGTCGCACTACCTGGTGGATATTGAGCAGGCAGATGGTTTAGCCCAGCTCAATAGCAACGCAAACTCTGGTGATGCCGGCGATGCATTTCCGAACGGTGGCAACACTGTATTTGATAAAAATAGTACGCCCAGTAGTAATGCGTATTCTGGTGCGGGCAGTGACGTTTCCGTCTCAGAGATCGCAATTGATGGCGATTTGGTTCAGGCCATTATTAAAGTCGGTAACGTGACGAACACTACCAAGACTTGGCACAACTTTATCGAGGTTACTTCGGTTTACACTACCTATCACAGTCAAAATTGTTGGGCGGAGTTCGCCGGTTTCGGTTGGCGGAAGGTAGAAACTGGTAATGCTGCTGGTGTTACTAGTTCGCTGGCAGTATTGTGTGAGGCAAAGGCCAACGGTTCTAGAGTAAATGCGTATTTAGACGACGAGAAAATCTATGGGTTGTATTTAGTCTAGATATCCACAGCTTAAGAGTTATTGCATGCCCTGCAGTCTATTGACGACAAACTAGGCGATCAAATGTAATGCTTTCGCCCATATGGCTGCTAGCTTTATGGGCATTTTTTTAGATTTCAAGCCGTGGCATAAACCGTTGCATGAACTTCCCGCTTAGGTTGCGAAGCTTGAGATGGTTATACTTGAAAGATGAAAAAGACCGGAATGTGGCCCGCCGATGTAAGATGCCTCCGCGTCTATCACTGTGCCTGTATCCAGCTGAACGGTGGGATTAAAAGTAAATCCATCCACCACCGAGCCAAGGTAGCGGCTAACAAAATCAGGACCGTCCAAACTTACTGTCTGGGTTATCACCAGGGATAGCTCCCATTTGTCAGCAAATGCTTTTGCTGGATGGGCGGACTCTATACGCGCTTTAATTCGTGATAGGTTGGGCGCTGCGGGTGTGTTGGCCGGTGTCATATGATATCCAGTATCAATGGTTGAATGTTGCTTAATAGGTTTGTGATAGATGGGTATCAACTATCGCACTTCGATCATTGATATTACGGCTTTTATAAGTCTATCAGTACTTAAAGTCCTATGGTTTCTAATGTTTGTTTCGTTTCTATGAATAGGTGGCGAGTGTAATTGCTGCCAAATCTATTCAGGAGTAAGCCATGAAAGTAACCCTCGTAGGATTAGGTCATGTGGGCAAAAGCTTGGCCTTTGAGTTGGCTACCAGTAGTTTTGTGGATGAGTTGGTATTGATGAGCCGCAACCAAGAAGCGGTGATGGGCGAAGTGTTGGATCTGCGCCACGGCCAATTGTTCGTAGAAAAACCCACGCGTATTATCGCTGGCGGCGACGAGGATTCCGCCGGCTCGGATATTTTGGCCATATGCGCCTCAGCGCCCACGCCCCCGGGTATGAAAGATCGGATGCAGTTGGCGCCTAATAATGTGGCGCTATTGCGTTCGTTACTGCCACCGCTGGCCGGTTTATCGCCCAAGGCTAAAATCGTGATGGTTTCTAATCCCGTGGATGTGTTAGTGCATTACGCTTTGGAAATTACCGGTTTTTCACCTCAGCAGGTGATGGGTACCGGCACGCTGGTGGATTCGGCGCGATTTCGGCAACTGCTGGCCGATGAAATCAATATCCACATGGAAGACATCCGAGCTTACATATTAGGTGAGCATGGCGACAGCCAATTTCCGGCCATGAGTTGCGCCGACGCCGGTGGCGAACCCTTGGCGCCCACACCGGCGCGCTACGCGCTGTTTGAACAGGCATCAAAGGCGGGGTTTGAGGTGTTGCGGCGTAAGGGCTACACCAACTACGCCATTGCTTTAGCGGCGGCCAAAATTATTGAGTGTATTGCACGGGATACCAAACACACTCTGCCCATCAGTATTGCCGTGGACGGCTTTTTGGGCGTTAACGAAGTGTGTTTAAGTTTGCCCGCGGTGGTGGGCAGAGGTGGCGTAGAGCAGATTTTACACCCATTGCTGGATGCCAAAGAGCAGGCCGATTTTCGGCACAGCGCCGAGCTGGTGAAAAAGGTGATTGACGCTTGCCGGTGAACAGGCAAATGGTCTGCGGCCTAAATCAAGCGTTGAGCTCCAAGCAATAAGCTCAGGCCTTGCTCGCAATTCCCGTATTACCTATCACCTTCTCTTTTCGGCGCCCTCGGACGATAAGTTTATGGGTTATGTCGAATTAATTTAACCACATGTCGTCTTCGGCGGCGCTGCACCAGTAATGCTGGGGGTAGCACCGCTGGGAAAAATCCGCCGCCAATTGCTCGGCGGTTTCGCGGTGCAAGGTGGTAATCATTAATTGATTGCCATTGGCGTCTCGGCGCCACACTTGCCACTCGGTGAGATCTCGGGATGTGCTGTCGTTGTATGAAGTCATAGTCAGTTAGAGCTATTGTATTGTGCGAAAACTTCGGCGCCCGTCATGTCTTTAGTGCTATTCGCAAAGTCGTAATACGCGGGCTTTTCATCAATAAATATCTGGTGGTCAAACGCCACATCAGACACCGTAAATAAACCGGCTGGGTAGACGTAGTGCTCGCTGCCCAACAGGTGGTAGAACAAGTGCGTGCCGCAGTTAGAACAAAAGCCGCGCTCGGCCCACTCGGAGGACTGGAAACGCTGTACGTTGGCTTCGCCCTCTATTTTGCTATCACCGGCAGGCGTCAGTGCCAAAAATGGCCCTCCGCCCCATTGGCGGCACATGCTGCAATGGCAGGCACCCAGTTGTGTATTCAGCGTAGCGCTGATGCTCACCTTGCCGCACAGGCATTGGCCTTGGGCGTCAATGGTTTGTCGCGCTTCGGAGTTGCTGCAATCGTCTGTGGTGTTATTGGCATCACTCATTACAGCGTCCTTCTGCGTTAGTGGCCTTTATTTACCATGGTCTTAACGAGAGTTTACGCAAATTGACTATTACTTGTCACTAATGTGGACGCCAAAAAACGGCAAAAATTTGACTTAATATTCGTGCCGCAATCGGGTTGACTAGATTTTCGCCATTTTTTTGGCTGCTAGGCTTAAAAGCAAAGAAGTCGAAGGTGGGAATAAGTCGAGGCAGTGCTGAGTAAGGAATAGGCTGAGATAATGGCGAGTAGAGAATGGGTGCGTCATTAATAAGAATGAGCGCGCCACTTCCAGGGGCGCTTAAAGCAAGAGAGCTAAAAGCAACAACGCGGCCGAAGCCGCGTTGTTAAAAGCCGCCAAGAGCGATTAAAACTAGTCTTTTACTTGGAACTGAGCCGGGTCAAAGTAGCTTAGACGCATGGTGATCTCGCCGGACTTTTTCAAATCCATGACAATCATCATGACATTCAAAAAGCCTTTTACCCGCACACCGGCGGGGATATCAAACAATACCGAACCCTGGTTGTCGGAACGGATGCCCAGGTCTTGTTTGGCGCGCAGGCGAGGCCCGATTTTTTTCACCAATTGGTCTACCGAGGCGCGGAACACATCGCTGTTAAAGCCGGGGCCGTCGTAGGCGGAGTAATCTAAAGCCAGGTTCAGTGTAATTTTGGCTTGCTGGCCAATGTTAATGGCACCTAGGGCGATTTTATCGCCAGCCTTCAGGCGTTTAAACAGGTTTTTGGCGTTCTCTTTTTTGGCCTGCAATACCAGTTGTACCAAAATGCCACAACCTAAATCCAACACGCGGGGTAGGTCTACGCGTACTTGGTTGGGTGCATTCACCGTACTGCTGTGCTTGATTTCAATGTTAGAAAAGTCTTGCTCGCCGGCGGGTGCTACTGCGGCTTCGGGGTTGCCTTGTGAAGCTTGAGGTTCTGGGCTTTGGTTTTCTGCGCTCATATTGTAAAAGCTGATATTTATGGTGTAAGAGTGCGCCGCAGGTCAGCAGCGCGTGGATTAATAGAAGTGAACTCGCTTACTTGGCGCGCTCTTCCAGTACCGCAACGGCGGGTAACACTTTGCCTTCTACGTATTCCAAAAAGGCACCGCCACCCGTAGAAATGTAGGACACCTTATCGGCGATATGGTATTTGTCCACCGCCGCTAGGGTGTCGCCACCGCCGGCGATGGAGTAGCCGAGGCTTTCGGCAATGGCCAAAGAAACCGCTTTGGTGCCGGCGCCAAATTGATCAAATTCAAATACGCCCACCGGGCCATTCCAAATAATGGTTTTAGCGGTTTTGATCATCTCAGCCAGGGCATTGGCGGAGTCTGGGCCAATGTCAAAAATCATATCGTCGTCGGCAACGTCGTCGGTGGATTTTAGCGTGGCTGCAGCGGATTCAGAAAACTCTTTACCGGTAACCACATCGGTGGGTACGGGGATGGAGCACTTATCCATAAGAGCCTTAGCGGTGCCTACTAGATCGGCTTCGTACAAGGATTTACCCACTGGCTTGCCCGCGGCAGCCAAAAAAGTATTGGCAATACCGCCACCCACGATTAACTGATCGCATTTTTCCGATAAGGTTTCTAGCACTTGCAACTTGGTAGAAACTTTAGAGCCACCCACGATGGCGAGCATTGGCCGGGCCGGGTTGGCCAATGCGGTTTGTAGAGCGTCTAGTTCGGCAGCCAGCAGTGGGCCGGCGCAGGCCACGGGTGCAAATTTAGCGACACCATGGGTAGAGGCCTGGGCGCGGTGGGCGGTGCCGAAGGCGTCCATAACAAAAATGTCGCACAGAGCGGCGTACTCTTTAGCCAGTGCTTCGTCGTCTTTTTTCTCGCCCTTATTAAAGCGTACGTTTTCCAGCAGTACCAAGCTGCCCTCGGCCACATCCACACCCGCGCGGAAGTCTTTAATCACGGGTACATCGCGGCCCAATAGCTCGGCTAGGTGATCAGCAACAGGCGCCATGGAGTATTGCTCTTCGTACTCGCCTTCGGTGGGGCGGCCCAGGTGGGACATCACAATCACTTTGGCGCCGGAGTTCATGGCGTGTTGGATGGTGGGTAGAGCGGCGCGGATGCGGGCATCCGAGGTTACCTTGCCGTCTTTGACTGGTACGTTTAAATCTTCACGTATGAGTACGCGCTTTCCGTTTAGGTCGAGATCCGTCATGGATAGTACAGTCATGGTATATCTCCAATTAAGTGCTTAGATTTGTATTCGGTTCAACGCTTAGCTTGCGTCAATCTGTTGTTGTGTTGGTGCAAGCCGAGTGCGGTATTGCTGTTTTTTAATGCCACTGGCGGGCCCAAAAGCAGGCTACGTCAATCATCCGGTTGGCGTAACCCCACTCGTTGTCAAACCACAGATGCAATGCCAGTAATTTGCCTTCAGCCACGCGGGTTTGGCTGGCGTCCACTATGCACGAGCGCGGGTCGTGATTGAAGTCGCAAGAGGCAACCGGTTCATTTACATACCCCAACACGCCAGCAAAACGCTGTTGTGCGGCGGACTCTAACACTTGGTTTACCTCATCGGCAACGACCTCGGTGTTGAGTTGCAGGGCGCAGTCGATGGCGGAAACGTTCATCGTTGGCACGCGCATGGCCAAGCTTTGAAATTTACCCGTAAGCTCCGGCAAGAACCGTTCTATGCCTTTATCCAGGCCAGTGTCCACCGGGATGATGCTGGCAAAGGCGGAGCGAGTTTTGCGCAGATCTGTGTCGTGGTAGGCATCCAGCACTGGCTGGTCGTGCATGGCCGAGTGAATGGTCCAGGTGGTGCCGGCATTAATGCCAAAGGCGCGGTGTAGGGTATCCACCACCGGAATCAAACAATTGGTGGAGCATGAACCGGTGGAAATCACCCGCTCCAGGCCGGTGAGAGTCTGGTGATTAAAGCCGTACACAATGGTGGCGTCCACCTCGGCGGTGGCCGGGTGCGAAAATATAAACCGCCTGGCGCCTTGGTTGAGATGAGCCTCGGCCAGGTCGCGCTCATTGCCACTGCCGGAGCAATCCAGCACCAAATCGATATCCAGTTCGGCCCAGGGCAGTTGGCTTATGTCGGCCTGGTGCAGCAGGGTAATGCCCGGCTCGTCGTTTATCCAGAGTTTGCCGTCACGGGCCTGCGCGCTGCCTTGGAAGGGGCCGTGGGTGGAGTCAAATTTGGTGAGGTGGGCGATGGTTTTGTCGTCGGCCAGTTCGTTAATGGCGACAATTTTTAGGGGGGTATCGGTGGTGCTGGAGTGAGTTAGGCCGCGTTGGTATAGGGCGCGCAGTACGCAGCGCCCTATGCGGCCGTAGCCATTGATCGCTAGGCGGATGGTCACAGAACCGCGTTAACCGCCGCAACGACGTTGTCTTGGGTGAAGCCAAAGTGCTCCATTAGCACGCCGCCAGGGGCGGATTCACCAAAGGTGGACATACCCACTACGCGGCCATTTAAGCCCACGTACTTCCACCAGAAATCCTGGTGCAGGGCTTCAACCGCTACGCGGGCAGTGATGCTGGCGGGTAGTACGGCTTCTTTGTACTCGGCGCTTTGGGCTTCAAAGGCTTCGGCGCAAGGCATGGATACCACACGCACTGGGGTGCCGGCATCGGTAAGCTGCTTGGCAGATTGTACTGCTAGGTCTACCTCGGAGCCGGTGGCAATGATAATAGCCGCAGGCGCTGTGGCAGGCTCAACCAATACGTAGGCACCTTTGGCAACGTCGGCCAGCTGGGCTTCATCGCGGGCTTGTGGCGCCAAACCTTGGCGCGAGAACACCAGGGCACTCGGGCCATCGCGGCGCTCAATGGCGGATTTCCAAGCCACGGCCGATTCCACGGCATCACAGGGGCGCCAGGTTTGCAGGTTGGGGGTGGCACGCAGGGCAGTGACTTGCTCTACCGGTTGGTGGGTAGGGCCGTCTTCACCCAAACCGATGGAGTCGTGGGTGTAAACAAAGATGCTCTGCTGCTTCATTAATGCTGCCATGCGCACGGCATTGCGGGCGTATTCCATAAACATTAAGAAGGTGGCACCGTAGTTAACAAAACCACCGTGCAGGGCGATGCCGTTCATCATGGCGCTCATGCCAAATTCGCGCACACCGTAGTACAGGTAGTTGCCGCTGGCGTCCTCGGCGGTTACGCCTTTGGCGCCTGGCCACAGGGTAAGGTTGGAGCCGGCCAAATCGGCAGAGCCGCCCAGTAGCTCGGGCAGTACTTCGCCGTAGGCGGCGATGGCGTTCTGAGAGGCTTTACGCGAGGCGATCTTCTCGCCCTTGGCTTGGCACTCTTTAATAAAGGCATCGGCTTTCGCGGCAAACTCGGCGGGCAGATCTTGCTTCACTACCCGGCGTTCAAATTCCGCAGCCAGCTCCGGGTGGGCAGCGCGGTAGGCGTCGAATTTGGCCTGCCAGTCACTCTCTGCCTGGGCACCGGCTTTTTCAGCGCTCCAGCCGTCGTAGATATTCTGTGGAATCTCAAACGGGGCGTGTTCCCAGTTGATGGTTTTGCGTACTAGAGCGATTTCGTCGTCGCCCAGTGGCGCGCCGTGGCAATCTTCTTTGCCCTGCTTGTTGGGTGAGCCAAAACCAATCACGGTTTTACAGCAAATTAGGGTGGGTTTGTATTGCTCTTCACGGGCGCTTTCGATGGCGGCTTTAATAGCGTTGCTGTCGTGGCCATCTACGCCGGGGATTACCTGCCAGCCGTAGGATTCAAAGCGTTTGGGGGTGTCGTCGGTGAACCAGCCTTCGACTTCACCGTCGATGGAAATGCCGTTGTCATCGTAGAACACAACCAGCTTGCCCAGGCCAAGGGTGCCGGCCAGGGAGCAGACTTCGTGGGAGATGCCTTCCATCATGCAGCCATCGCCCATAAATACGTAGGTGTAGTGGTCTACCACATCGTGGCCATCGCGGTTGAACTGGCCGGCCAAAATCTTCTCTGCAGCTGCCATACCCACGGCATTGGCAATACCCTGGCCCAGTGGGCCGGTGGTGGTTTCCACACCCGGCGCATAGCCGTACTCGGGGTGGCCTGGGGTTTTAGAGTGCAGTTGGCGGAAGTTCTTCAGCTCTTCGATGGGCAGTTGGTAGCCAGTGAGGTGCAGCAGCGAGTAAATCAGCATGGAGCCGTGGCCGTTGGACAGTACAAAGCGGTCGCGGTTGGCCCAATCCGGGTTGGCGGGGTTGTGCACCATGTAGTCGTTCCACAGCACCTCGGCGATGTCGGCCATGCCCATGGGCGCGCCAGGGTGGCCGGAATTCGCTTTTTGGACGGCGTCCATACTTAAAGCACGTATGGCGTTGGCGAGTTCTGTTCGGGATGACATGTGGAGCGGCTCCTGTAAATCTGTGTGTAAAAATTGCCCGGATTCGACGCGGGCGCCATTTTCCCTTAGCTGGCCCAGGAGGTAAACCGCTAATTTGGCTAAAACAGCAATTAAGTCCAGCGATTGGCGCGCCTGTAGCAGGCTTTGGGTTGTATAAACACCTCCTTATATGACAGGCGCAGGTAACCCGCTGTTTGGCTTTGATGGTATCGGTGGGGGAATGCGGATTATCGCTTGCTTAGCGTTGGAGCACACGCCAGGGGGGCTCAAGGCAGTGACCTTAAAACTGCCTTAGTTGGAAGTTGACCCCGTGCGGGGGTTAGGTGGCAGTGACGCCCTAAAGCTGATTGTTGGCACCCGCTGACCTTTATCGTTGAGCGAAGGTTAGCCAAATTTTTGTGATCCTATTTAAATACGTGACCTTGTTAGCGTTATCGAGTCGGTCACACAAATCCTATTTGCTTTTCTAATCCCATTAATCTGTGAAGCTGTTTGGTTTATGGCTTGTGAAACTGGTTAACATCGCCATCAAATTCCCAGACGCAAAAATCTTTTTTCGCGTTTTCTGAGTGTTTCTTCAAATTAATTCTCAGCGTTTTGTTGTGCTAATAAAAAGAATTATTCGTCACCGAACTCGTTGTTTTCTGAGCGTGGCGGGACACGTAAGTCACATAAATTGGTGTTTTTTGTCATTTTAAGGAGGGGTAATGCTTTTTGGTAAAGAAAGACGTCGTACTTTTGGGTTGGCAGCTTTAGCGTTTTTAACGCTACCGGTAAACGCCGATGTGCCACCATTAAGTGTCAGTGGTAATCAAGTTCTCAGTGGCGGTGAAGTTGCCAGCTTTGCCGGCAACAGTTTCTTTTGGAGCAACACCGGCTGGCAGCAAGAAAAAATGTATAACAGCGCCGTGGTGCAGTGGCTCAAACAGGATTGGAATACGAAGATTGTGCGGGTGGCGCTGGGGGCAGATGAAGGTGGCTCCTACTTGGAGGACCCGGTGGGCAATTTACAGCGTATACAAACCGTGGTCGACGCTGCCATTGATAACGATTTGTATGTAATTATTGACTTTCACTCCCATCATGCCGAAGACAAAAAAGACGTTGCCATTAACTTTTTTACTCAGATGGCTGAACGTTATGGTGACAATAACCACGTTATCTATGAAATCTACAACGAGCCCCTGCAGGTAAGTTGGTCCCAGGTGATCAAGCCCTACGCTCAAGACGTGATCTCAGCTATTCGTGCGATTGATCCGGATAATCTTATTGTTGTGGGTACGCCTACCTGGTCGCAAGACGTGGATGTGGCATCGCAAGATCCAATCGACGGAACCAATATTGCTTATGCGCTGCATTTCTACGCCGGTACCCATGGCCAATTTCTGCGCGACAAAGCCCAAACTGCGCTCAATAACGGCGTTGCTTTAATGGTAACTGAGTGGGGGGCGGTGAACGCCGATGGTAACGGTGGTGTTGCCCAGGCCAGCGTAAATGAATGGATGTCTTTTTTAAGTGCCAATAACCTAAGCCACGTTAATTGGGCGGTGAGTGATAAAAACGAAGGTGCATCCATTATTTACCCGGGGGCGAGCCCCACCGGTAACTGGAGTGCGGCGGATTTGACCCCTTCCGGTACAGTGGTAAAAGGCATTATTTCTAACTGGGCGGGCGCCGGCGACGATAACGGTGATAACGGAGCTGGAGGCAATGGCGGCGGGGCAGGTACCGGTGGCGGCGGTGATAACGGAGGTGGCGATAATGGCGACCCCGAAGCAGACGTTACTTGTGAGCACTTGTTGGTAAGCCAATGGCACGGTGGCTTTCAAGGCGCTGTGCGCATCACTAATCACAGCAGCAGCCCGATTAATGGCTGGCAGGTGCATTGGAACTACAGTGACAACACTATCATCACAAACAGTTGGGGCGGAAATGTATCCGGTAGTTACTCGGCCAGTAATGTCGATTGGAACGCAACCGTTGCACCGCAACAAAGCGTAGAAGTTGGCTTTATCGCCAGCGGCTCGGGGAATGTGAGCGAAGTAACCGGTGAAATTTGTGGTGCAGCCACAGGAGGTGGTAATGAAGAGGTTGACGATGACTTACCAGCGACGGATAAAGAGGCAGAATCCGCTGTGCAGCGAGATATCACCAATGATTGGGGAAGCGGTTATTGTGCGGACGTGACTGTAAGCAACCCAAGCAGCGCGCCATTAATCTGGTCTATTGAGTTGCCCGTGGATGGTGTGGTGGATAACGCTTGGAACACAACCTGGTCACAAAATGGCTCGCTTTTACTGGCCTCTGGTGTCGATTGGAATGCAGAACTGGCCGCTGGTGAACAAACGCAATTCGGTTACTGCGCGCATTATTAATTGGCTTTAAAGGTCCGAGCACGCTCGGACCTTTCCTGCTTTTTAAAAAATAATTATTGGCGAATCAATTCAAACACCTGGTTATTGTTACCACTGATGCATTGCCACTGCGTTACATTGGCACCATCCTCGGTAGATAAGCCGGCTACATCCGCGCACAGCTCGCTGTTTCTGTTAATAATGCGCCACTTGCCAGAGCCAGCACTTTGAAATCTAAACTGCTGGTTGTAGCCGCCCCAGTAATGCCACAGCATTAAATTTCCGCCGTTTACCGTTGAAAAAGAATCCACCTCCAAACTGGAATTCGGAGCGCTAGCCGGGGATAGTCTGTGCCAAACACCATCCACCGGTGTGATCTGCCATTGCTGGCAGGCGTTATTCAGCCATGTCCACTGTTGAATATTAGTGCCATCCGCTGTTGCGCAATTGGCAACATCAATCGTCTTACCGCTGTGCACTGGCTGAATACGATAAAGCCCATTAACGGTGCCATTGTTGTCGTTGCTACCAGGAGGAGTGCCCACCGCGTCACAGCCGCTGACTCGCAGGCTGGAGTTACTGGTGCGCACCAACTGGCAATTGGGGTTGCCATTACTCACCGAACCAGACAACACATGGGTGTTGTCGGCATCTTCCAAAAATATGCCTTGTTTGAAGCTGGTATCGATATCCACCGAGTTCACCGTGGTGCCATGGCTACCGGAAACACTAAAAAAACCGCGGCCAGAATTACGAGAAATCACTCGCTCTACATTAACGTTCGGGCCGTTGTTATTGGCCACGCGGAAAGTCGCATAGCCGCCACCCCAATTGTTGTTGTAACCATTAACCGTACCCACAGAGCCATTGCGTGAATCATTTAACAGCAGGCCACTGCCACCGGAGTTGGTTACGGTAACATCCCCGATGCTAAAACCATCCACGCTGTAGGTTTCGATGGCATGGCCAGCTGAGCCATTGACGTTAATAGTGCCTCGTAGGGTTAGGTTAGACGCCGGGCCGGTAGAGGCATCCACGCGTATGCCCAGGCCCACCGGGTTGTTGTTATCCAGATCCATATTAATGTTCTCAAACACAATATCGGAACAGCCCCTAAACCAAAAGCCATAGCGGGGATTGCCCGTAACGGATAGGTTGCGCACGGTGACATTGTTTTTGCGGTCGCAGTAGATGGGCACCACCAGCTCGCCCCCGTTGGCGTGTATTTGATGGCCGTGAAAATCCAAAGTTTGATTGGAATTTGGCCGTATACCGTAAACATTACCGCCGTCCGGCCCGCTTTCACCGGAATTGCGGATATTAATGACACCGCTGCCTGCGTTATTAATGGCTGCATTCATCGCATCAAAAAACCGATCGCCTTGGTAAACTGCATTACCCTCCACCCGTGCCGACCAAGAGCCATCGCTTAATTTACTCACCTCTGCATCGGCACTGGCTTGGGCGTGCCAGGATAATAGAATTAGCAAGACAGAGCTTGTTTTAATCTTCATATAGTTTTCCTATGTTTGTTTATATGGTCCTCGTATGACTAGTGCCGGTGTGGTGAAGTGGTCGAAACCACTTTTATTCTTTTGTTATAGTGCAGTGAAAGGCCCGGGCGCGTTAATCCTCTCGCGCCAAAACCGCCCAGAGCACTTATTGCTCTGGCGAGCCAGTTTTATCATTAAGCTATTAATTATTATCGTACAGAGTTGGCAATGACTTGCTTTGAGGAAGCGGATTTAGCGTTGTGAGAACAAGTGCTCAGGGAGTTTATCGTTATTTAATTGTTTTCGATTAAGCTAGGCGCATGCTTGATGTGTGATGTTAATGCATAATTAAGGCTGGCTTTCAGAAATTGAGCATGTTGTTCGAAGATGCTGATAAGTTTAGCCGGCATTTGTATGTGAGGGATTTAGAATGTTCGAAGGAAGTTGAGATTTACAGGCCAATTCTCAGGGCGTGTGTATTTGGCCTCTGCTCACCTGGCCTTTGTGTTTTATCATCATTAAGGTATGTCCCAATTGATCGAGGGATGGTTCATTCTTTACGCAGCCGATTTTTGCCAAGCTAGCTAAATCCTTCGCCTAAAATAGTCAATAAATTACGCTAGCTCAGCAGTGATTGCGTTATTGATCAATAGTAAAACGAATACGTTCTGTTACGACATGGCTTTCTACGGGTTGGCCATCTTCGCTCATCGGGCGATAGCGCCAACCTTCCACTGCCTTAATCGCGGATCTCTCGAATACGTTTTCAGGGTCGGCTGCGACCACTCTTATATTTTTGGTGGTGCCAATGGCGGTAACCACAAATTGAACATCAACGTAACCTTGGGTTCCCGCCGCTAAGGCCCGGCGAGGGTACACAGGTGGTACCATAACCTGTTTTACTAGCATGCTGTTGTTAAAGGTAATGGTCTCATTATTGGGTGGGGTAACCGTTGGCTTAGTTAGGTTCATACCCGTGCCTTGCGGTAAGGACTGTGGCGTAACTTGTCTATCCACCGTTGGCGGTGGTGAGGTTTTGATCTTTCTGGGAGGTTCAATAGTGGTTTCAATGGGGGCTGGTTTGGGTAGTACGATCTCCGCTATCTTTATCGGAGGTTTTTCATCGGGCAGCTCGTATTCGCGAGCAATTAATAAATACATGCCTATGAATAAAGCCATAGTCAGTGCCCCTGCTAGTGGCAAAGAAAGCGCGTATTTTGAAGCTTCCAGAGGCGAGAATTGAGCAGTTAATGTTGACATAGGTATTTCCTTTTATTGGTTGGGGAGGGGGCGATTGAAAAACCTAAATTCAAATATCTGAAGTAAGCAGTTAGCCACTACAGGTCTATTATCTAGCAAAATGGGTTTAAAGCGGCTGGATTTAATCGCGGCTATTACGCTGTTTTCAAACAGATGTGCGGGATCTGCGTTTACTATGGCTATATTGGTTGCGTGGCCAGTGATATCAATGGAAAAACGCACTTCCACTCTGCCGGATGCACCCATTTGCGCTGCTTCTTCTGGGTAGTCTGGCATTACCTGTTTTTCGGCCAGCCAGCCACGGATGGTGATGATTGGTGCTGGCCAGTTATGACCACCGAAATTTTCTGGTGAAACCGATCCTACAACATTTATTTCCTCTTGCAATGGTGAGGGAAATGTTAATTTTAGATTCGGAATTGGTGACGGTGTTTTGGCGGGTAGGTAGTTATCCCGTGTTAACTGGGTGGGCGGTCGATTTATGGATATTCCGACCGCGGCCGGCATAGTTATCGATGCATCGGGTTTAAAGGGGATCCACTGCCAATGGATCAGTACCATTGGCGCTAACCAAATTGCGAGCAGCAGCCCGGTATAATTTCTCTCAATAGGTGTGAGTCGGCTATGGTTATTGAGCGTTGCCAATACGCTGTTTAACCTGTCGTAAAAATGGCTGCTGGCCGCAGCTTGTACCGTGGTTGTTGCCTGAGATGCCGTTTTAATCGCCAACAATAGTTCGGCGTATTGAGCGGGTAATAAATGATTGCGCTCAAAGTCTAATAGATTTAATGCTATGTCGTCGGCTGCACGTTCGGCGCTGGCCTGTATCGATTTTAGCCAACTCCACACCGGGGGAAGAGGCCAAAAGATACAACAAACCGCAAAAGCACATTGTTGTGTTAGCCAATCTTGCCGGTAGCAATGGGCACACTCGTGCGCGAGAATAATTGTTTGTTGCTCTTTATCCAGTTTTAAAAAACCTTGCGTTACCACCAAACGGTGCTCACCCCTTAGGGATGGCCGCCAAACATAGGCTGATACACTGGCTGTCGGCGCAACCAAATACTTACTTCGTCCTATTCCAAGCGAGTTTTGCAACGCGGCCAAGTTGTTAGCCAAATTTGTAGGGGCTAGCTCATAGTTTTGTTCAGAGTTATATAACGCAACCAAGCTAAGTACGCGATAACACAGGCAGGTTAGGGCAACGCAAGTATAGAATGCGAGCAACAACAAAAGCGCTTGCCAGCTCATTGGTTGGAATAAAAAACCAGAAATTGGCACCGGTGTTGGCAACGTTAGCCCGGGTAGAAAGGCGGAGAGTAGCACTAGGGGAAGTAGTAACAATAGCCCGGTAGAATAGAAGTTCTGCCAACTGGCTGACTCCCGGCTAAAATTGTCGGTAACGTATTTTCCTACGATGCACAAAAGCAAAGGCTTAATCACTAAAATAAGTAGTAGATCGAGCGGTATCATAGGTGTTATTCACTTATTTATTATTGTTTTTTATTGCGTCTATTTTAGCTTGGATCTCGTCCATTTGTTGAGCGGAAATTGCGTCCTTCTCTGCCCCAAGAAGCGCTGCTACAGCGGCACCGGGAGATCCGTTAAAAAAAGTATTTATCAGTTTTTTAAGGGCGGTTTGTGCAGCCTCTTCTCTTTCCGTTATTGGGCTGTATACGTATTTGTTACCTTGGCGCTGATACGCCACTTGTTTTTTTTCGACCATGCGATTGAGCAAGGCTCGAACAGAAGAGTAGCTCGGCGCCTGGTCGAGATGCGCTTGAACATCAGCCACAGAGCCACTGCCCAACTGGAACAGTATTTCGATAATTTGCCGTTCACGGCGGCTCATTTGCTTTAACGTATCTTTGGTCATGACTTAGTCCGAATATACAAGATGCTAAATTTGTAGCATGTGCTAAAAATTTAGCACTTTGGCAGGTAATGTCAAGTCCCGTAACAGGTGTGCGTGAAGGGGGGCGTTGATCGGCGTTAGTAAGAAGAATTTATCTTGGTTGATTTACTGCCAATGCGCTAAGCACTGATTGCATGTATCAATTCCAGTCTTCACCATGTTTGTAGTGTGCGCTAGCACATTGTTGCGGACCTCCCTGAGCGTTTGAACTTGCCAATAGGAGAAGCTGATGAGTTATAGCAATAGTTAAATGGGAGGACCTTAGAGTGTCCGAACTACGCAGTATGACAATAGGCATACGTCGTGGGTGAGCATAACAGCCTCTGATGTGCCGTTTAGAAACTGTATTCCAGCTCCAACTGGATTAACTTCTGTGGCGCGCCTTCAAAGTCTTTGGTCCTTGAGGCTTCTAAAATACCGTACAGCGAGCGCCACAGGTTGGCCTGGTAGGCGAGGCCGATCAGTTCGCTATCCATATACAATTGTTCGGCATTTTGGCTTTGGCTCCACAGTAGTGCTAGTGCGCTTTCCTCGCCGGTATCCAGGCCAATTTCGATGTGCCAGGCACTGGGTTTCGCAGGCCAGGTGATGTCGCCATCCAGGTCACCTTCTTCTAAATGTTTTAACGCCTGTATGTATTCAGCGCCTAGCCACCAGCCGTCGCCTTCGTAGCTGGCGTAGGTTGCCAGGCCGGGGATGCTGCGTAGGCCGTCGTGGGGGATAAACGGGTCAGCGTCGGCGATATGCGATACCCAGGAAATACCCAAGTAACCGTCGTTACCGTTGACAGAAAAGTCGACGCCATAACGATTTTTTTCATAGATCAACTCTTCGTCATCGTCGTCATCATTACCTTCGATGTAATCGTAGGCCTCGCCGCGATAGCCAAACACTCGTGCGCTGAGGTTGTTGGTTTCTGCCGACAGCATCAGCATTTGGTCGCTGCTGAGGCTACCCAAATCTTCGGTTAACGCGATGGACAATAAATTGGTATCGTAGGAACCAAAATAGGCGTACTGACTGCCGTAACTTAATTGGATGTTGTGGCGTTTGTTGAGTATCCAGTAGGCGTAATATTCATCGAAGTCCAGCTGGCTTTCGGTATCTTGCCATAGTGTGGTGTATAAACCGAAACGTTTAAATTGTGCGGTAATTTCTGAGTAGAAATAGGGTTGGTCGGAATCCAGTCTGCCGCCGTCGGCGGCCGAGCCCTCCAGCACAAAGGGCGCTACCAGGCCACCAGAGATTGCCAAGAATGTGTCCTGATTGGGCACGGGTATTGGAGAGTCTGTTTCTATTCTCGCACGGTCTATTTTGGTGGCAGTATCAGCACTGGGTGTGACGCGTTGTTGCCGAGTTGCCACCAAAGTGGCTGGGGTTTTGGGTTGGAAACGGTTAAATACCTTTGGTGGCGGTATGGGCTGCGGGGCATTGGAGGGTAGTTTGATGTAATCGTCGGCGTGACCAGTGGCCAGGGTGCTAGCCGAGGCTAGGCACCCTAAGATAAGCGCGCAGGCACGCTTACATTTAACACCACCGCGAAAAAACATTAGCCGTCCAAGGCCGTTCGGGCCACCAAGTCGGTTTCTTTGGGCGGGGGAGGCACCGAAACATCGGTGAGCGTGGCTTTTGGCTTTTTAAGCTCGCGATGTTGGTATTGCGCTGCCTGCTCATTAAGCAGTGCGATGGGCTCCGCCGGATTACCGCGCCATGCGGTTTGGTGGGTTAAGGTTTCCCCTTTCATAACAAAGGCATCGGCGCCGGCCAAAATGTTGTTCTCGGTGCGCACGCCATAGTGTAAAAACGCTTGCACATCCAGTACGCATTGGTGGCCTACTTTAATATGGTCGGATTTGAAAATACCGTCTTCCAAGGAGTGCGACTGCATAAACGAGTGCGCGTTAAGGTTGCAATAATCGCCGTATTCCACCAACGTTTTTTCCGAGATGCCAACGCCGTCGTCAAATACCATTTTGCCCACTTTAATACCCAGTGCGCGGTTAAGGAGGTTACGCATTGGGGTGCCTTTCCACATCCGTTTCAATGGCGTTTCACTTAATTTCCAATAGCGCTCCACCGACCAATAGCGTGGGTCGTAAATGGATACCAGCATGGGCTGCATTCGGCCAAAGCCCAAGGCTGCGCGCTCAACAAAAATAAACCAGGCTAGGGTAAATGCCAACTCTGCCATTAGCGCCAGCAGCCAGACGCCTGCGCCGTACATGTTATCCACCACGGCGGCTACGGAGGCTATTACCACCGTGCCGTACATGGCCACTAAATTGGAGCCTAAAAACAGCAGCATGCTAATAATATTGTGGCGATTTTTGGCCCCCAGACGCTGTTCTCTAAGGCGCGATTCCGAGGCAGTTTCGATGCCCTCGGCGGATTCCACTGCGCGGGGGATTTCAAAGCTGGGCGAGCCTAACAAGCCGGTATTTTCTTTGATTTTACCGTCTATGGGTAACATCACTTTGGTGGCCAGCAGGCAGTTATTGCCCACCTGCGCCTCTGCTGGGTAGTAGAGCGCGTTGCCCATAAATAAATCTCGGCCAATGTTCACCGGCTGTAAACAAAACGCGGTGCTGGACTCTTGAAGGTTTAAGATTTTTAAACCGTCGGACACCATGGTGCGTTCGCCAATGGAACACAGTAACGGGTTATCTTGTTGCTGGTTTACGCCAAAGTTGGAGCCGGTTTGGAATACCTTGCCCAGCTTGTAGCCCAGCCACTGCATGTAGGTGGTGACGTAGGAGCTATCGCCAAACAGTGTGGTGTAAAACGGGATATTGCTTACCCGTTTTATATACCGAGCCACGGCGTAGTGAACGCCATACATCACATACTGCTTACCCGGTTTAATAAATCGGTTAGCAATACGGGTAAAACAAAACGTGCTGGCAAGCCCTGCGATAAGGGTGCCAAAAAATAACACGGCCACCTCGTCGAAAAGGGTGATAAACGACGTTGCCGATAAATTTTCGAACTGCGGTAATGCCAGCCAGGATGCGAACCACCACAGGACCACCACAAAGGCCGGCGTTAAAATCCAAAATGGCAAAATCAATTGCGACAGTGAATACAACACCAATCGGCTGCGGCTAACCTGCTCGCTGCCGCCGTAACGAAAGTTAGACTCTGTGGGGCTGGCTGGGTTGCCGTGGTAGCTGGCGTTGGCACAAATGGCTTGGCCCTCGAGCAAACACGAGGCGTGGGCCAACTGCGCGTTGTCGCCCATGCGGGTATTGATATCCAAAACCGATCCCTCGCCCACTACCACATTACTGCCAAGTTCAATGGTGCCGGTGATTAAGCGATTTGAGCGCGCTTTGTAGGTGGCCAGTATGGAATCCTGCCGCACCACGGTGTGATCGCCTATGGCAATCAAATCGGTACATAGGGGCATTTCACGGCACTCTATCACCACGTTGTTGCCGATTCTTGCGCCCAGCATGCGCAGATACACGTTGTACAGCGGGGTGCCGCGAAACATCAACATAGGGCTCATTTGTACCAGTAACCGAGCCAGCCAAAAACGAAAGTACTGACGGCTCCACAGGGGAATTTGCTGTTGCTGCCAGCGGCCAATTAACAGCCATTTGGCGGCCACGGAGAAAGCCGTCCAGCCGATAAAGGTGGCGCTTCCGGCAGCGGCAGTGCGAGTAAATACGCCAACCGCAGAATCTGCTTCAGTAACCCAGCCAATCACCGGCCAGCCCAACGCCACCGTGGCTACCATTACCGTGAGATACACGGCCATTTGGGCACAGCCGCACAGCCAGTAGGCTATTCGTCCGGGCGTATACCAAGCCTCTTGGTGAACGCCCAGGTTGGCATCGGCTTGGCTGCTGTTCAGTGTCTCGGCCAAGGCGGCCACCGTGGGGCTGGTGTAAAAATCTTTAATGGCGATGGCGTGTTGCGGTAGGCGCGCACGCAGTGTTGCGCCCAGCTTGGCCATAAGCAGTGAGGTTGCGCCCAGGTCATCAAAAAAGTGATCCTGCACCGAGACTTTATCCAGTTGCAGTAATTCGGCCAGGGCATGGCAGATTTCTCGCTCCAGCTCGGTACTGGCTTCTACGTGTACCCGATTACCGGCGTTCATGCGCTGCCCCTGGGGTTTGGGCAGCGCCTTGCGGTTGGCCTTATCGCTGCTGAGCATGGGTATGGTGGCCAAGGGCTCGTAATACGCTGGCACCATGTAAGCGGGCAGCTCTGCTCGTAAAAACGCGACTATTTCGTCTTGGCAGGGTGGGGCATCACCGTTGCCCGCAGTGTAATAGGCCACCAGTTCTTTGGCCCCCGGCATGGGCTCAAAGGTATCTACCACGGCCTGGCCAATACCGGGTAGGCGCAGCAGTGTGGATTCGATCTCTGTCAGCTCTATTCGATAGCCGCGCACCTTAACCTGCAAGTCAATGCGGCCACGATATTCTACATCGCCCCTGGGGTTGATTGCGCCCAGGTCGCCGGTGCGATAGATCATGCCACTGGGGTTGTTGGGCACGTTGATGTGGTCTGGGATAAACGCTTTGGCCGTTTGCTCGGGCCGATTTAAATAGCCCTGGGCCAGGCCAATGCCGGCAACACAGATTTCACCCTCCTGGCCCATTGGCAATAAGGCTTGGGTGTCTGGGTCGAGCACCAAAACAGTATAGGTGGGTAAGGGTTTACCAATAGTAACGGCTTCGCCCGGTTGGGAAAATTTTAAGGTGGCGGTAACGGTGGTTTCTGTTGGCCCATAGGCGTTTAAAATGGCGCGCTGGGGCGACCACCAACGTTCGATTAAATCCCTGGGGCAGGCCTCGCCGGAAACAATCAGCAGCCTGAGTGCTGGCAAATCTTGGTCGATGGTTTGTAGCAGCGTGGGTACACAGCACATGGCCGTGGCTTGGTTGGTTTGCAAAAACGTGTGTAGGTCGTCACCCAGAAGACTGCTGCCGGTTTGATTGGGCAGCAGGGTGGCGCCCACGGCCAAGGGTACCCAGATCTCTTCAACGGCAAAATCAAAGGCGATGGTTAACCCTTGGTAAACTCGATCGTTGCTTTGGTAGCCATACACCTCGCAGGCCACGGCAATAAAATTCACTATATTGGCCTGGCTTATGGGGACGCCCTTGGGTTTACCCGTGGAGCCTGAGGTATAAATAATATAGGCCAACTGCGAGTCACAGGCTGCGTTGGCCAACGCCGGGCGCAGGCTAGAGCATTGGGCTAAGGCCTGGCTTATGTCATCCAATGCGATTACTGCAATGTCGAGCTCAGTGAGCGGCTCGCCAAATTGCTTCTGCGTTAGCAATAATCTGACCTTGGCGTCTTCTACAATGAAATCGATGCGATCTTGCGGAAAGGATGGGTCTAGAGGTACGTAAGCGGCGTGTATTTTTTGCACCGCCAGCATGGCGATGTAACTCCAGGCGCTCTTATCCAGCAATAAGGCGATAACATCACCTGGGCCGTAGCCTTGTTGCATTAGCCAGTGAGCCAATTGATTGGCCCGTGCGTCCAACTGCGGGTAGGTGAGACAACCCTCTTGGCTATCCACCGCCAAGTGATCACTCTGGCCGCTGCCGATGAACTCATCCACTTTCGTCTCAAATAAATGGTGCATGCGCAGGCCCGGCTGCCAGCGCGAGTGGTTGTTAAAATCGGTTTGTACTAGCAAACCACGGGTGGCCATTTCGGCATCGAATTGGTTGAGTGAGGTCATAATAAAGTGGGGCGGCCTGCTGCCGCCCAAATATAAAAAGAAATGAACTACAAAAGAGTGACGTTAATAAGCGCTTGTTACAAATTAATGGCGCTGGCGAGCGCTACATCGTTACGCTGAGTGTCGAGATCTACTTTGATAGGGCTAACCGAAGGCCGTTTTCCGGTAACTTGGCGCACGCTGCGCTGCAATATTTCTAAGCCGTTTACCAAAGTGGTTTCAGGTGTGTTGAGTGGCGCCAACACCTTAACCACTTCATCATAGGGGCCGCTGGTTTCAATAACTAAGCCGTGGGCAAAGCACTGCTTGGTTATTTTACTGGCAAGTTGGCCGCAGCCAACGTCGATGCCATTCATCATGCCTCGTCCTTTTAAGCGGGCATTGGGGATAAGATCAATCAAATCTTGCAAGTGACTGCGTACGATTTCACCGTTGCCAGAGATTTGCTGTTGAAACACATTGTTTGACCAGTATTTCTCTAGGGTAACCTGGGCAGTAACAAATGCGTGGGTGTTGCCACGGAAAGTACCGTTATGTTCGGCTGGTTGCCATTGATCCAGCTCTGGTTTTATCAACACCAGAGCCATAGGCAGACCGTATCCGGAAATAGATTTCGATAGGGTAACCATATCCGGTGTAATGCCTAGGGTTTCAAAACTAAAAAAGCTGCCGGTACGGCCACAGCCAGCTTGTATGTCATCCACAATCAATAGGATGCCATGCCGCTGTGCGATTGCTGCCAGCTTTTGTAGCCAGGCAGCGCTTGCGCAATTTAAGCCGCCTTCACCTTGCACGGTTTCTAAAATAAACGCGGCAGGGGTTTCCACACCACTAGAGGGGTCGGTAATCAGTTTTTCAATCATTACCGTCGTGTCTATGTCGTCACCATAATAACCATCGAACGGAACCCGGGAGACCCCGTGCAGAGCCTCGCCCATTCGGTTGTACTTATTACCTGTGGCCGCTAAAGCACCCAAGGTAACGCCATGGAAACCATTGGTAAACGACATTACCGTGTTGCGGCCGGTTACTTTACGAGCCAGTTTCAGTGCAGCCTCAACCGCATTGGTGCCGGTTGGGCCAGTAAATTGCACTCGATAATTCAATTGGCGCGGGTCAAGAATTAAGCGCTTAAAGCTCTCAATAAAGCGTGCTTTGGGTGTACTGTAGAGGTCGAGACCCGCCGATAAACCACTGGTTTCAATGTGATTTATCAACGCGCGGCTCATGTCAGGGTCATTGTGGCCATAGTTTAAACTGCCGCAGGCGGCTAAAAAGTCAATGTATTCGCAGCCATCGGTATCGGTAAGGATTGCGCCAGAAGCAGAAGCAAACACAGTATCAAAACTGCGGCAATAACCACGCGCGTCTGATTCGGTGTTATTTATAACATGTCGACCATCGTTGGTATCCATAACCTTCCCTCGGTTCTCTTATCAAGCGTAATGTGGTTGGCTTCTTACCTCAGGTATGGGTAAGAGGTTTATAATTAAGTTTGCTTATTTTTTGTTGCAGGTTTTTTTAAGCAGAGCCTATCCAACGAAGACAGGGATAGCCTTGTGGTTATAACTAAAAATTTAAGAGTTGGCTTGTGCCTTCGAAAGGCGGGGCGAATTTAACGCGATTTATTTTAAAAGCCTAATTTTTTTCTTATTCTTAATCATTCTTAACTAATGAGCCTGGGCGGCCAAAAAAATTAAGGGGGTTTTTATCAGAGCTTTGTGAAAAGATTGTGTCCGCCAGGTTTGCGCTGGCAAAAAAAATCTGTTTTGCAGTGACATCTGTTAGATGGCGATTTATCGTTTGGTTATTCCGTATTCAAATAAAATGCGCCGTTTATAAAATAAAGCGGCGCATAACGTTAAAAATCACGTCGTAATGTAAAATATTTATGCAGTATTACTTGCTTGCGAACAATGCAAAAACAAAAAAATACAATTGCTGACAAACTTACCCGTCAATTAAACTTTTAACATCGGCCAAAGTCAGGGCTTTGCCACCAACACCCCACTGACTATCGTTAACCTCTTTAATAATTACCCAGGTAACTTCTCGTAGCTTTTCGCTGGTGGTCTCTGTTACGGATTGCGTAATCCTTTCAATAAGCAGTTCAGATTGCTCTGCGGAAAGCTCGTTCTTAAAAGTAGTAACTTCTATCAATGGCATTGTTTGCCCCTTTTTATCAAAGTGTTAACTGGATTTTCTCTTGGTCTAGTAAAGCGCTTGCAGGCTGCTTTACACCGAACGTATTCAGTGCGCGGCGGCTGTGAATTGCTCCGCAGTTTGTTTCGCTTGGCTAATCGCCGCCTGCTGTTGGGCAGCCGGGTCTTCCGTTAGCAGCGACGGTTGGTAGCGAATGGGTTTTACATCTGTGATACCAATGGTTCCTAACCACCAGGCAAGGTAAGACGATTGGAAATCACTGCCGTACTTGGCCGGGGCACCCGGAGCAAACACACCACTGGTGTACACCACGGTGGCTGTTTTGTTTTCCAGCAGGCCAAAATAGCCCTGGGCTGGATCGAATCCAAACAACAGGCCGGGCTGTGTGATCAAGTCAATATAGTGTTTCAGTTTATAGGGCACGCCACCGTTCCACATGGGCACAGAGATGACGTACTCATCGGCCTGTGAAAAGCGCTCGCAAATAGCCACTACTTGGTCCCAGGCTGATAAGCGTTGCTGGTCCATTTCGCCAACCCCGAAAAACGTCATCTTGGCGGCGGCTTTGTCGCCGTCGAATTCGGGTAACGGGGTACGCCACAAATCCAAAACATCCACTTTAATTTGCGGGTCGATTCGTGTTCTGGCTTCTATGTAGGTATTGGCCACCTGGGTGGATTGCGAATCCGTACCTCTTGGTGAGGCGATGATTTGCAGAATGTTAGTCATGTGATTACCTGCTGATAGTGTGTAGGGTGAGTTGAGCAGAGAGTTAACAAGTAACCCCCTAAGTTGGTTTACGCAGGTTATAATACGTAGGCGTGTGGCAAGGGTTACCGAGCCATGTGGCAGTTTTCTGATTTCATAGAAAGACGGGAGAAACTTGTGAGAAATACCGAATTATGACGACAGGTAATCAATTGCCGCCGCCATTTTTCATTGCTGACCACCCGGCCTTGGATTTTTTGAACAGTGTCTGTGCGCCTTGGGGGGAAGACATAGAATGGCTGGCCGATGGTTTGGCGTTGATAGCGTGGATGCAGGCTGCCGGTGTGCTCGGCCTCGAGGCTGGGGGGACATTGGTGGATCATCACCCGCCAGCCAGCTTAGACCGCACAGCCGTGCAAGCGCGCCGGCTGCGAGAGCAATTTAGGCAGGTGGTGGAGACCAACGCCGGTGCGGTGTTCCCCTCGGAGCAGCTATCGTTATGCGAGCCGTTTAATCAACTGCTCGCTGACGACCGCCAACACCTACAATTGGTTGATGCCGGTACCGATGGCGTCGCGTTACGATGGCAGCGTGAGTGGCAAACACCTACCCAGTTACTGATGGCGCTGTCCCAGGTCTGCATGCAACTTGTGGCATCCTCCCAACTGGCTCAAGTAAAACAATGCCAAGGGCAGGGATGTACGCTTTGGTATGTCGATAATTCGAAGAACCAACAGCGGCGTTGGTGTTCAATGGCGGTGTGCGGTAATCGAGCCAAGGCGGCTGGCTACCGGGCGCGGACACAAAAGGAATAGAATGCATGAAAACAATTGGTCTGCTGGGCGGCATGAGCTGGGAATCCACCGCCAGCTATTACGCAATCATTAACACGGCGGTTAAAGAATCTTTGGGTGGGCTACACAGCGCCAAAATCTGTTTGTACAGCGTAGACTTTGCCGAGATAGAGGCGCTACAAATGGCGGGTGACTGGCAGCAAGCAGGGCACTTGCTTGCGCAAGCGGCAAAGAATATCGCCGCCGCAGGCGCGGAAGGCCTGCTGATCTGTACCAACACCATGCACAAGGTGGCAAACCAAATTGAGGCGGCTATCGATATCCCTTTGCTTCATATCGCTGACGCCACCGCCGAAAAGCTGCTAACCGATGGAGTGCAGAAGGTGGGCTTGCTGGGCACGCGCTTTACCATGGAGCAGGACTTCTATAAATCCAGGCTTATGGAAAAGTACGGCATTGATGTGCTGGTGCCAACTGAACCAGAGCGGCAGTCAGTGCACGATATTATTTATACCGAATTATGTTTGGGGAAAATTAACGTCAGCTCTAAGCAGCGATATCTAGAGGTGATAGCACAATTACAGCAGCGCGGCGCCGAGGCCGTTATCTTGGGCTGTACCGAAATTGCTCTGCTGGTTGAGCAGAGTGATACTTCGATGCCTTTGTACGATACCACCCGCATTCATGCGCTGGCCGCGGTAGAGTGGGCGTTGGCCAATCAGTAGTGTTGCCATCCCGCCACATTAGCCTCCGCCATTAAAACCCATTCGACTATTAAAACCTCAAAACCTATATCAAAATATTTTGATATAGCCCTTGGGGCAGTGCTACACTTGCCCCCATATGAGCGCAAAAACCCCGGAATTCGACCCCGCAGACGGCCTGGCCGCTTTCCTTAAGGCCGCTGGAGACCCTCTGCGAGTGCAGATCTTGCGCGTTTTGGCGCAGGATTCCTTCGGTGTGATGGAACTGGCTAGCCTGTTTGACGTGAAGCAGTCCGGCATGAGCCACCACCTCAAATTGCTGGCCCACGCGGGCCTGGTAGCTACCCGGCGCGAGGGTAACTCTATCTTCTACCGGCGTGCGTTGGCAGGGGCATCGCCCTATGCCGCGTTACAAGAGTCGCTCTACCGCCAAGTGGATAGCCTGGCCTGCGAGGCCCCGGTGCTGGCGCGCTTAGAGCAAATCCGTAGCGAGCGGGTGATTAGCTCCCAGGCGTTTTTTAGTGACAACAGCGATAAGTTTCGCAGTCAGCAAGATTTGATCGCCAGCTACCCGGTATACGCCGAGCAAGTTACCGAAATGCTGCAGCAGGTGATTGGCGATGCCCGCCAGTCGGCGCTGGAAATCGGCCCAGGCGAGGGTGAGTTTTTGTCCGTACTCAGCCCCTTGTTCGAGCAGGTTTGGGCCATCGACATCAACCAAGCGATGTTGGACCAAGCCGCCAAGCGGGTTGAGCAAGAGCAGCTAGCCAATGTCACACTGAAATTGGTGGCAGGCGAAAACCTAAGCCAAGCGTTGGCCGGCGGCATTGATATGGCGGTGGCCAACATGGTGTTGCACCACGTGCCATCGCCGGCCACGGTGTTTCAGAGCTTGGCCCAAGTACTGCGCGCTGATGGTTCGTTTATCGTTACAGATTTGTGCCTGCACGATCAAAACTGGGCGCGAGAGGCCTGCGGTGATGTTTGGTTGGGGTTCGACCCCGACGAACTCAGCCAATGGGCCGAGGCGTCCGGTTTTAGTGTGGGCAAAAATATTTATTTTGCGTTGCGCAATGGTTTTCAAATACAAGTTAGACAATTTATTAAATGCCGGTGATTGCACCGAGTAACGAGGAATATTTTTAATGTCTGAATACGCAATCTTTACCTCCGAGTCGGTATCCGAAGGTCACCCCGATAAAATGGCGGATCAAATATCCGATGCCGTATTGGATGCCATATTAAAAGACGACCCAGATGCCCGCGTAGCGGTAGAAACTCTGGTAAAAACCGGTATGGCCGTGGTGGCTGGTGAGGTTCGCACGCACACCTATATCGATTTAGAAGATTTAATCCGCGATGTGATTTTAGACATCGGCTACAACTCCAGTGACGTTGGCTTTGACGGTGCCAGCTGTGCGGTACTTAATGCCATCGGCAAGCAATCCGTGGATATAGCCGTGGGTGTTGATGAAGCCGAAGACAAAGACATGGGTGCTGGTGACCAAGGCCTAATGTTTGGCTTTGCTACTAACGAAACCGATGTGCTTATGCCAGCGCCTATTTACTATAGCCACCGTTTAGTAGAGCGCCAAGCGTTATTGCGGAAAAATGGCACCTTCCCCTGGTTACGCCCGGATGCTAAAAGCCAGGTAACTCTACGCTATGAAAACGGCAAGCCAGTGGCAGTGGATGCCGTGGTGCTTTCTACTCAACACTCTGAAGATATTAAACTGACGGAACTGCGCGAAGCTATATTAGAAGAGGTGATCAAGCCGGTACTGCCACAAGAATGGCTGCACGCCGAAACCCTTTACCACATTAACCCCACCGGCAATTTTGTTATCGGTGGCCCCGTAGGCGACTGCGGTTTAACCGGCCGTAAAATTATTGTGGATACCTACGGTGGTATGGCTCGCCACGGTGGTGGCGCTTTCTCCGGTAAAGACCCATCCAAAGTGGACCGCTCCGCAGCCTACGCCGGTCGTTATGTGGCGAAGAATATTGTTGCCGCAGGCCTGGCCGATAAATGCGAGATTCAAGTGTCCTACGCCATTGGTGTGGCCGAGCCCACGTCTATTTCAATCAATACCTTTGGCACCGGCAAGCTCAGCGATACCGAAATTGTTGCACTGGTACGCGAGCACTTTGATCTGCGCCCGCGAGGCCTGATTCAAATGTTGGATCTTAAGCGCCCCATTTACCGAGACACCGCCGCCTACGGACACTTTGGCCGCGAGCTGGATAATTTTACGTGGGAAAAAACCGATAAAGCCGACGCTTTGAAAAAAGCCCTCTAACAAACTGACTCGCTGGGGTTTGCGTACAGTCTTGGCAAACCCAGCCTACGACCCAAACACATTCGGAGTTACAGCATGAACGCGATACAAGATTTTACCGACTACAAAGTTGCCGACATTAGCCTAGCCCAGTGGGGCCGCCGCGAGATAGAAATCGCCGAAGGCGAAATGCCCGCATTGATGGCGCTGCGCGCAAAATACAAAGCCGAACAACCCCTGGCCGGTGCTAAAATTATGGGTTGTATCCACATGACCATTCAAACCGCCGTGTTAATCGAAACCCTGGTGGATTTGGGTGCCCAAGTGCGTTGGTCCTCTTGTAATATTTTCTCTACCCAAGATCACGCCGCCGCTGCCATCGCTGCTGCGGGTATTCCTGTATTTGCTTGGAAGGGCGAAACAGAAGACGAATTCAACTGGTGTATTGAGCAAACTATTTTGTCCAAAACCGGTGGCAGTGAAACCTGGGATGCCAACATCATTTTAGATGACGGTGGCGACTTAACCGCCATGGTGCACGACAAGTACCCACAAATGTTGAGCACCATTCATGGTATCTCTGAAGAAACCACTACCGGTGTACACCGTTTATTGGAAATGATGGAAAAAGGCGAGCTTAAGGTGCCCGCCATTAACGTTAACGATTCCGTTACCAAATCCAAAAACGACAACAAATACGGTTGCCGCCATTCACTAAACGATGCCATCAAGCGTGGTACTGACCACTTGCTGTCCGGTAAAAAAGCGCTGGTTGTTGGTTACGGTGATGTGGGTAAAGGTTCTGCTGCGTCTTTACGCCAAGAAGGTATGATCGTAAAAGTCACCGAGATCGACCCAATCTGTGCCATGCAAGCCTGTATGGATGGTTTCGAAGTGGTATCGCCTTACATCGATGGTAACAACACTGGCGACGTAAGCTGCATCGACAAAGCCTTGCTGCAGAATACCGACCTGGTAGTAACCACCACCGGTAACGTCAACGTGTGTGATAAAAACATGCTGCAAGCACTTAAGAGCGGTGCGGTGGTTTGTAACATTGGCCACTTCGATAACGAAATCGATACCGCCTACATGCGCGAAAACTGGCAGTGGGAAGAGGTTAAGCCCCAGGTACACCGCGTGGTTCGCAACGCCGATACCAACGACCACTTGATTTTATTATCCGAAGGCCGCTTGGTGAACCTGGGTAATGCCACGGGTCACCCATCGCGCATTATGGATGGTTCATTCGCCAACCAAGTGCTGGCGCAAATTTACTTGTACGAGAAAAAATTCGCTGACCTGCCAGAGGCAGAAAAAGCCGAAAACATCTACGTAAAAGTTCTGCCTAAAAAATTAGACGAAGAAGTTGCTGCCGATATGGTGCGTGGTTTTGGCGGTGTGATCACCAAAATGACCCAAACCCAAGCCGATTACATTCGCGTGTCGGTAGCCGGCCCATTTAAGCCAGAAGACTACAAATACTAATTGGTAGGTTTACGTAAATAAATGGGCCTTGTCTGCCTTTTAGGTAAGGCCCAGTGAGAACATCATGACAGACGACATTCGCATCAGTTTTGAATTTTTTCCGCCCAAAACGGAAAAAGGTCGAAACAACCTTAATAATCTGCGCGACGCCCTGGCGGCCTACAAACCGGAGTTTTACTCGGTAACCTACGGCGCCGGTGGCTCCACGCGAGATAACACCAAAAGCATTGTGTGTGACTACAACCAGCTGGGTCACAACACCGCGCCGCATCTATCCTTTGGTGGCGACAGCGAAGAAGCCATGCTGGATTTAATTCGCGAATACCGCGATGCCAATGTTAACCGCATTGTGGCCCTGCGCGGCGATCGCCCCTCCGGTATGGGTGGTGCTTACAATATGGTGTACGCCAACGAACTGGTGGCGTTTATCCGCGAGCATTTCGGCAAGGATTTTCACCTCGAGGTAGCCGCCTACCCAGAGATTCATCCAGAGGCGAAATCCTACAGCGAAGACATTCAATACCTCAAAGGTAAGTTCGACGCCGGTGCCGACAGCGCCATTACCCAGTATTTTTACAACCCCGATGCCTACTTCTATTTTGTCGACCAATGCTTGGCCGCGGGTATCGACAAGCCCATCGTGCCCGGCATTATGCCTATCACCAACTACGCCAATCTGGCGCGTTTTAGCGATGGCTGTGGCGCAGAGATTCCCCGGTGGATGCGCAAGCGGCTAGAAGCCTTCGGCGACGATACCGACAGCATTAAAGCGTTTGGTATCGATTTGGTATCCGATTTGTGTGAAATGCTGCTGGATAACGGCGCGCCGGGTATTCACTTCTACACCATGAATCAACTCGAGCCCACCCAAACTTTACTGAAAAACCTGGGCCTGGAACCTGCCTAATGCGGCTGCCTAGGCTGTACAGTGCCGAGCCCATTAAGGGCACCGGCACGCACCTACTGGGCGCGAACAGCGCCCATTACCTGGCCAAGGTGTTACGCATGGGCGTTGGCCGCCCCCTCATTATTTTTGACGGCAGCGGCGGCGAATACAGCGCAGAAATCACCGCGCTGGAAAAAAAATCCGTTACCCTCAGCGTAAACGAATTCTTCCCTGAAACCCGCGAATCCAATCTGCCCATAGAGCTAGTCATTGGCATATCTCGCGGTGAACGCTTTGATTGGGTGTTGCAAAAAGCCACCGAGCTTGGCGTAACCAAAATCACCCCCCTGTTTAGCGAACGGGTAGAGGTAAAACTCAGCGGCGAGCGGCTAGAGAAAAAGCTCGACCACTGGCAGCAAATCACCATCAGCGCCTGCGAACAATGCCAGCGCACCATCCCCCCCTTATTTAATACACCGCAAACGTTGCACCAATGGCTTAGTGAAAACCAAGCTCAGCTACGCTTTGTGCTGCACCACCGCACCGACCAACCGTTGAAAGAAATAGCCCCGCCGCCGCAGTCAGTATCCATCCTGGTGGGCCCAGAAGGCGGCTTAAGCGAAACGGAAATCGAACAAGCGGTGGCCGCGCAACACAAACCCCTGCGCCTAGGCCCCCGAGTTATGCGCACCGAAACCGCTCCGGTTGCGGCGCTATCGCTGCTGCAGTTTTTGTGGGGTGATTTGGGTTAAACTGAACCCGGACCTTTTAGTGGGGCCTAGCAAGCCTTGAGCTAAAACATGGTGAAGTCATTGAATAAAAGGATTTTAAAGTGAAACGCCTCAACAGTTGTGTCTTGTTAATCTTGGGCATCTCAGTGCTTCTATCCTGTGACAGTAAGTATTACCCGGGCTTTTGCTGTGCTAAACCGGTGCCTGATGCTCGCATTGAAATTAGACTCAAAGAGCCGATGTTATTTGCAGAGTTATACCCTAGATACGCGAAAGCGGCGTCGTCTGCCGGTTTTAATTATTTAGAACATTATGACAGTATTCTAACCCTAGAAGATGTTACTAAAGAATATTACGCTGGAAATATCAACACAGGAATAATGAAATGGTGGGTGGTACCGGCTGAAAGTATTCGTGCTAATAGAGATAAAAAACCTCCACTTCGTAAAAAGATGCCCTCCTACCGCGTTTCTTTTATGGAATATTATTTAGTTAATGGAGAAAGGGATTTAGCTCAGAGGCTAGTTTCATCTATTACCTTTGTTTTTAGAGCGGGGCGGTTAGATGGCTTTACGATTGATCATTGGGCCGTAATCTTTAAATTCTATCGTGAATCGATACCTGATTCCTTTGAGGGGGTATATTCTGATTTGAGCATATCCCGTCACCCCGCAGTCTTCACCGATGATGAAACTCTCGCTCAGATACAGAAAGAAACAGATTTCGATATCCCGGTCAGATATTTAGAGCGAAATGAAGAGCCTTAGATTCGTTCGCGAGTACTAGGTCCGCTCAACCTATTTAATACATGATGGCGTCAATATCGTCACAGCAACTGATCGCTATTTTCCAAGTAGCAGCCATAAACCATACTCATGTACACCATTGTCTTGTATTGGCGCCCATTCTATTAGAAGCGCTGTCGATGCGTTGAGAACTATTCGGTGTATTGAGGTTGCGCCAGCATCTGCCTCAAACTACTAACACGCAAGTACGTTCAGTCGGTTATATAACCTCAAGCACATTTGTGACGTATAAATTTCCACAGTCTGTAGGAATTGCTGCATCCCTCTGCTCCTGTGCTACGCTTTATTGCATAAACAGCCGACAATCCAGCGAGATCACGCCCTAGGCGATTTTTATAACTAATTTTACTATCGTATTACACGTGATGTTGTTCGGCGCTGCGCGTCTTGTGCTATTGAGCGTTATTTAGCTGCTGGGTAAACTATTTGGGATAGGCCATGCAAAGACCCGTGTTAGCGTTTGTCGATGATGAAAAAAATGTCATTGATGGCTTGCGACGACTATTGCGCGGATATCGCAAAGAGTGGGACATGCGTTTCTATACGAGCGCCGATGAAGCTTTAGCCGACATGGAGGGCTCGCATTTTGATGTCGTGGTCAGTGATATGAGAATGCCAGGTATCAATGGCGGCCAGTTTTTAAAAGCGGTACAAGCGCAATCTCCGGATACATTTCGTATAGCCTTGTCGGGCTACGCAGACTCCGAGCTAACCCTAGCGTCCATTCACGCTATTCATCAATTCATTAACAAACCTGCATCGGCAGACACAATCGCTAAAGCACTGCAGCGTGCATTGTTTACCTGCAGTTGGCTGTCTAATCAAACACTCAAAGATGAACTTGGTGCAATCGAAAATTTGCCGGCATTGCCCAGTGTTTACAATGAATTGATGGCGGATATTCAATCCGAGAATAGTACAGCTAACAGCTTGGCAGTAATCATTGAACGAGATCTCGCCTTAACGACAGAGATATTGCGCATCGTTAGCTCATCATTTTTTGGATTGGTTACCCATGTGGCTAGTACATCCCATGCGGTGTCTTTGTTAGGCCCTGAGGTAATAAAAAATATCGCGCTCGTCAGTAGCGTTATCAAATCATTACCTTGTGATGATCGCAATATCGATCGGCTGGCCAACATTAGCACTCGCGCACACAGTAGCGGTGTGTTGGCAAAAAAGCTCATACGAGCTTTGGATGCGACGGTTAAAGATCAAGACCATGCCCATCTTGCGGCGATGTTGTCTCAGCTGGGCGAGTTGGTTCTTCTACAATACCGAAATCCCCCTAGTAACGACGTCGATACGCCGTTAGTCGGTGCGTATTTATTAAGTGTTTGGAATTTACCTTTCGCCATTATTGAAGCCGTTAGGTGGCATCAAAATCCCGGCATTAGTGAGTTTAAAGCCGATACTGTACTCGCAACCGTGCACGCTGCGTGGGCGTTTCACCAGTGCATGGAGGATCACGGGCGTATCTGCCCGGATTACCCCCTGTTAGACACTGAATATATACAATCCAGCTTTGGTAGCGAGGTATTGGAAACCTGGTTGGCCGAGGCCAATGATTTTTTCACAAGTGAAGGTTGACATGGAAAAAATCCTATTTGTAGACGATGAAGATAAAATACTAGAGGCCTATCGACGAACACTGCGTAAAAACTTTAAGGTTTATACCGCGCTGGGGGCCAAAGAGGCCATGGCCGTCTGTAAAAAAAGCGGTCCCTTTCCGGTAATTGTTGTTGATATGCAGATGCCTGAGGTTAATGGTGTGCAATTGTTACACCGGATAAAAACCAAATATCCAGAATCCGTTCGAATAATGCTTACAGGCAATGCGGACCAGCAAACGGCGATAGATGCCATCAACAAGGGCGATATCTTTAAATTTTTAAATAAGCCATGCCCGCCGGATAAAATGGTTACTGTGCTATCAGAAGCTGTTAATACCTATCGCGCTAAGCGGCTGGAAAAAGACCTACTAGAAAGTACCGTCAAAGGCAGTATCGCCCTGTTGGTTGAAGTACTGGCCGTTGCAAACCCAAAAGTATTCGGTAGATCATTACGTATCCATTATTACGCTCGGCGGTGCCTGCAGATATTAAAGCGAAACGATACGTGGGAAATAGAAGCCACTGCTTTATTATCTCAGGTGGGTCTTATCACCTTGTCAAATACCGTGCTCGATAAGGTGTTGGTTGGCTCTCCTCTAACGGAAGAAGAGCAGGAAGTGTACGACCAACACCCTAAAGTGGCAGAAAAAATAGTCGCCAAAGTGCCTAGGCTGGAGAACATCGCAAGCTTAATTGGTCGATCTGAGTTAATAAAAAGTAGGGATACATCAGTGGAGTCGGGTATTCCCATCGCTCTCAGGATGCTTGCCATAATAATAGATCTAGTGGCCGCTGAGTCGCGTGGTGTTAGCTCCGTTGAGGCTATATCCATATTACAAGCTAGCGAGGCAAAGCAATACGATGTAGAGGTGATGCGGGCATTAGCCCTAGTGGTTGAGTCGCAGGAGGAGCGCAAAGTCGTTGAGATCAATGTCGCTCAGCTCGAAGAAGGTATGATCATAGCGAAGTCAATCAGTACCCATGCGGGGGCCTTGTTACTGGAGTCAGGCCAGATGGTTACCGACTCTAATATCACTCGGTTGCTCAATTTTGCTAAGAGCCATGAAATACCGAGAAATATATTTGTTTCCATAAGCGAATGACGTCTCAACGAAAAAATAGATAGTGTGTAGCAGACAGTTGCTAGGTATAAAACAATGAACAGACTGTGGTGGGGTCAGATTCAGAACTTTGACGGCTACGTCGAATTAGTTGGAAGCTACAACCTCAGCTTGGTCGTGCTATCGGTGCTGGTGGCTTCTCTAGGAGCCTTCTCCGGTCTTATTATTAAAGATCGTATAATAGCCAATGGTAGTCGGCAAACGTCTTCCATCTGGATTAACTTTGGCGCCTTGGTGCTGGGCTTGGCTGTGTGGTCCATGCATTTTACGGGTATGCTGGCGTTTGTTTTACCCGTGGAAATGGCATTCGATCCATTCATAACGTTTGCTTCTATTATTCCTGTATTGGTCGGTGCAAATTTCTATCTTCGCATTGCGGTGCTGAATAAATCGGGTTTTTGGTGGATTCAGTTGCAATCGCTGGTGTTTGCCTTGGGCGTCGGGTCCATGCACTACATCGGTATGGAGGCCATGAAGATGAACGTCATTATGGTCTACAGTTTGCCGTTGTTTATTAAGTCGATTTTAGTTGCCCATATTTTGGCCGCCATTGCAACTTATACTCATAGGGTATTTAACACTGACGAGACCTCCAGTTTCATAAAACGAGCTATCGTGGCGGTGATAATGGGGGCGGCTATATCCGGCATGCACTACACCGGCATGAAAGCATCAAGTTATTTTGTAGCGGAGGGAGACCTAGCTGCCTTACACAATATGGGTCATCAGCATTGGGAGATGGCATTTTTTATTGTGATTGTGGTGGTTATATTTGTAGGTATCAGTGTGATTGGAACAGTGATGGATCGCAATTTACAAATAGCGATTGAGTCAGCCGATATCTCTAAGTTGCGAGAAAAGACCGTGGTCGATTCGCTTTCAGATGCGCTTTTAGTCGTCGACGATCGAGGCCTCGTAGAAAGTGCAAACAGTTCCGCCATCGTTCAATTTGGTTTCGATGACATACGTATTGAAGGTCAACCACTGCGGGCGCTGTTACCTCAGTTTACATACGCAACGTTACTTGAGGATGTGCGCGCTAGTTCTCCCCAATTAATTGGCACGCCAATTGAGACCCAAGGTATACGTAAAGATGGGGTGGAATTCCCTGTGGATGTGATTTTTTCCACAATGGCGTCTGGCACCACTGTTTTTTTTAATGCCGTCATTCGTGATATTTCAGAGCGAAAGCAAATTGAGCAAAGGTTGATGCAGTCACAAAAACTAGAAGCCATAGGGCAGCTGTCCGCCGGTGTCGCTCATGAAATCAATAGCCCGGTTCAGTTTATTTCAGATAATACCTATTTCTTAAAAGATGCCTTCGAGGAAATGTCTGATGCTATACGGGCGATTAGTCGTTTGGCCAATACGGGTGAAAGTCAAGCTGCCCAAGAGTCAATAGAGCAAATTCTATCAGTTATCAGCGAACTGGACTTTGATTACCTTGACGAGGAAATACCTAAAGCGCTGTCTCAATCACTGGAGGGAGTGGAGAGGGTGTCGACGATCGTCGGTGCGATGAAAGTGTTTTCCCACCCGGGTGAAGTTGAAAAACAATTGAAAGACGTTAACGCTATTGTCGAGTCCAGTGTCACACTATCGCGCAGCGAATGGAAATATTGTTCTGAGATGGAGCTCGATCTTACAGAGGATCTGCCTACGGTTGAGTGTAATCACTTAGAGATCAGTCAGGTAATTATTAATATTATCGTCAATGCTGCCCACGCAATTGAAAGCTCTCTAGAGGGCACAAAGGATAAGGGCAGTATCAGAATTTCCAGTTCGCTACAGGGCTCTCACGTAGTGGTTGCCATCACTGATAATGGCGGCGGTATGCCAGAGCATGTTAAGCGGCGAGTATTCGACCCATTTTTTACTACCAAAGAAGTCGGCAAAGGTACCGGTCAAGGTCTAGCGATTTCCTACAGTGTCATAGTCGAAAAGCATGGTGGTGAGTTGGTTATTAACTCTACCCTTGGGCAGGGCTCGATATTTGAAATTAAACTGCCGGTAGGCAGTGTGTAGAGCGATTGTGTTGACCTTTTGTAAGAAAATTGATCACCAGACAGTATATCAATCCTTGGGGAATGTAGGGCGTGAAAGCGTTGGACTGGCAATATCTTACATTGTAACTCAGGTATAAATCGGCTTAGTTACAATAAGATAATTCTGCTTCCATCGGCAGCGAGGTTCGTAAAAGGGTGTCTCACGCCATAAATTATGGCATTTAACATTACTTCCATTCATATCGAATCATAAACGTTCCAGTTGAATAGCGCATGACGACCTATTATTCCAATCATCAGTCCTCTCTCAGCTGGTAAGTTAGACGTTCACTGAAAGCGGGCTAGCCTTTAATTTTAATCTATCTTACTGTGCAGCCCGGCCTGCGAAATATATATTTTCTGTACTTATAGCAGTGTTCATCAGTGTCTGGCCAGAAGGGGGCAAGCGAAATATAAAAAATTTCCGCTATGTTGCGTAAATTGCGAGTTCTACGTTTACGAATGAGGCGAGGTTAGTGCTCCCCGATTGTAGCAGGGTGGTTATCACACTGATTGTGGTGAGACGGTGTTAACTTAGGAAATCAGTAATATTTTTCTGCACGCCCACCTTTGTATTATGCGCTATACAACTTTGCCTTTGCAGTGCTTTCATTGCTATTGTGTTTGTAAAATGATCTAACTCGAAAGAAAGCTAGGAACGCACATTGTCGGCTAACTCTGGAGTTAGAACGAATCCGATAGTAGGATGTGAGCTAGTCTCATAGAGGATTTATTTTTATGCATCCTGACGAAATTCAGAACGTATTTCCGTTTCACGAAATTTACACAAAGGGCCTTTGGCCCTCTCTAAACTCGAAAGACAGGTCCTTCGAACCTTTATCGCTTGGGAAAGAGCCCTCTCCGGGCGCCAATATTACGGTTCTGCAGCCTACTCCAGAAGAAAAGGACTACCTTTTTAGTAATCTGTGTCGCTTTAAACCGATGCGGTTACAGTGTGATTTTAGGTGCGATCAGAAAGCTTTAGAGTCCATCACTCAGGCCAGTTCGCTGACGGGGTTAGAATTTGGCGTTGCGTCAACCTTTTGTGATATATCGTCGATCGCTAGGCTATCTAGTTTAGAAGAGCTTTATTTTTCTACGGCGAACAAAATTAGTGATATAAGCTGTCTTTCGCAGATGGATCATCTAAAAAACTTGGCGTTTCAAGGGGCATATAAATCTGTGGCGGATTTCGCCAGCGTCGAATTGCCTAGAAATATACAAACTTTGGTCTTTTCAGGTGGTGATACGTCTAAGGTCGCAGTTAGTAATTTAGAGTTTATTGGCCAGTGTAAAAAATTACGATATCTGGCTCTTGTTCAACTTAAAGTTCGGGGCCGGGGACTCAGTTCGTTGATTGAGTTACAGTCACTTGAATATCTTTACCTAGATTTTTACCGGCTCAGAGACTGGTCTCTTAGTGACTACCGACTTTTATACGAAGGTTTGCCAAACCTCAAAAGCGATTTTGTTCGCCTAGCGGCTACTGACACGGAATTTCAGAAACTTCACAAAATTAAATGATAAAGCCAAGTGTTAGTCTCAGTTTGCCCCGAAGAAGGTTTAACCCAAGTGTAAATAGTATGCTGGCGCGAGCTAGCGCGAAAAAAATGACAGGGCCGTGTTTCAAGAAGGTTTCTCGGCTAGGTTTTTGATTGTATGGTTGAAATGGTGTCTTGCCTTCCCTTCCCAGTGGTCTATTTGGCGTATGTGATGACAATACAGGTTTGAGTTGAGTATATATTGTGAAACAAAGTGAATATAAATACTGCGCGGAAAAATTGCATGAAGCCTACTGTTCCTATCCTGATATGGAGAAGACGTGGGCCTACCCAAAAATAGGTTCGGGCGATAGCGTGTTGCATGAAGGTGTTGATGTATCTACGTTGACGAAAAATCTATTCTTTTCAATGCCACTAAATAAAAAGCATTTGCCTTGTATGTTGGAAATGCTGAGGGAAATTAAGCCAAAGAGTTTATTTTGCAAGCAGCGTTTTGGTCAGGCGGTATTTGATGAGTTTATGAAAGTACCTTCGTTAGAGCAGGTCTGTTTTCGTTCGCCGTTGTCAATCGACAATATTGAGGGACTCTGTGAGTTGCCAAATTTAAAACTATTTAATATGAGTGGTGCGAATAAGCTCCTCAGTTTTGAGCCTTTGGCTAAACTTAAGCTGAAGAAGTTAGCGCTCAATGGCACCTACGCCTCTATAGAGCAGCTGTCTTCAATCAAACTGCCAGAGGGCCTAGAGGCTCTATCTTTTTCGGGCACCGGTAATAAGAAATCAGTAATTGAAGATTTGGAGTTTGTAGCAGAATGCGCTTCTCTAAAATTCGTTGCACTATTTCAGTTAACAGTAGTAAACGGCGGTTTGAAGCCCTTGGCTCGGTTAAATAATCTAGAATATCTGTCCCTGGACGATTATCGTTTGAAAGACTGGTCTTTAGAAGATTATAAATACATTCACTCTAGGTTACCCCAACTAAACCCCATTACCATAAAACTTGCTGCTACAGACGAGGAGTTTCAAAAACACCATCGGATTCGGTAATCTGCTCACGCGGTTTTCAATGTTAACGATTTACCCGCTGTCTTCTGAGAAATGTTTAGTCGATCGCAGCGTCCCTGCCGCGTGTAAAGTGTACTAACTCAAATGATGTACTTCCTGCAGGCCATACACCGGCGTGTTTAGTCCCTCCATTCGCGCCTTAATTTGCATGGATAAATACAAGCTGTAGTGGCGGCTTTGGTGTAGGTTGCCGCCGTGGAACCAGAGGGCCTGTTGTTGCGTGGGTTTCCACATATTGCGTTGTTCGCCTTCCCAGGGGCCTGGGTCTTTGGGTGTGTCGGAGCCCAGCCCCCAGCATTTACCAACTTTGTCCGCCACCTGTTGCGAGATCAATTCCGCTGCCCAGCCATTCATGGAGCCAAAGCCGGTTGCGTAGACTATGAGGTCCGCCGGTAACTCGGTGCCATCGTCCAAAACCACGGCGTTTTCTGTGAGATGCGATATCTGGCCGCTGGCCAGTTTTATGTCGCCGTTGGCTACCAGCTCGCTGGCACCGATATCGATATAGTAGCCGCTGCCTCGGCGTAAGTATTTTAAAAATAAGCCGGAGCCATCGGCGCCCCAATCCAGTTTAAAGCCGACGTTTTCCAAGCGTTGGTAGAACTCCGCATCTTGCTCGCGCATTTGATCGTACAGCGGAATGTGCCACTGGTGCATAATTCGATAGGGCAGGGAGGCGAAGATTAAATCGGCCTTTTCGGTAGACATGCCGCCTTGCACCGCCTCTTCTGAATACAGTGAGCCCAGGGCAATTTTCATTAGGCTATCGGAGCGCACAATATGGGTGGATGAGCGTTGTACCATGGTTACATCAACATCGTTTTCCCACAGTGCCGCGCAGATATCGTGGGCGGAATTATTGGAACCGATAACCACTACTTTCTTACCTTGGTAGGCATCGGGGCCGGGGTGGCGGGAGCTGTGTTGTTGTTCGCCGCGGAAGGTGTCCTGGCCTGGGAAGCTGGGGATATTGGCTTTGCCCGACATGCCCGTGGCCAGGATCAATTGTTTGGGGCGCAGGGTGACGGGTTTGCCATCACGTACGACATCCACCAACCATTCGCCGGCTTGTTCATCGTAGTGGGCATTTTCGCAGCTGGTGCTGCTCCAGTAATTTAGCTCCATTATTTGGGTGTACATTTCCAGCCAATCGCCCAATTTATCTTTAGGCGTAAATACTGGCCAATTGCTGGGAAATTTTAAAAAGGGCAGGTGATCGTACCAAACCGGGTCGTGTAAGCAGAGCGACTTATATCGGTTGCGCCAGGAGTCACCGGCGCGGGGATTTTTCTCAATGATAATGGTGGGAATATTGAGTGCTTTTAACCGTGCGCCGAGAGCGATACCGCCCTGGCCTCCGCCGATGATCACACAGTAGGGTTGCTTGGTGTAGCCCAGCTCGGCGGCTTCCTGTTGTTTGTCTTCCAGCCAGGTGGTGCGCTGTTTGTCATTGCCGTGCTTGGCGCCCATGGGGCGATTAAAAAACGTGGGTGACTCAAAGCCTTTAAGCTCCTGCAGTGTTGTTAGCAGTGTCCACACTTTGCCGTCCCGCAGGCGCACTAAACCGTAACCACGGCCGGCGGCGGTTTCAAAATTAAACCAGGCTTCGATGGCACCATCGGTTTCGGTAACGGCTTCGTGTTCCGCCAAACTGAAGTTTTTTGGTTGCACGGAGGGTAATTGCGCATCGAGCATATCGCGCACGGCAGCGGGGGATTCAACGGTTTTTAAATTCCAGGTAAAGGCAACTAGGTCTCGCCAGTAGCATTCTGGATGGAACAGTGCGGCTACGGCTTCGGTATCACCGGCCTGTAGCAGTTCGCTAAAGTTTGCAAGAAAAGTATTCGCCTGTTGTTCGATCATGGTTATTGTCCTCTAGAGTTATTATGTTGGCCGTAGTGGGCGCGGTTAATACGGCTAACGGGTCTAGAGCAACGCCTGTGCCCAAAGTAAAAAAGTGCGTAAATAGCTGATTTTCTTAGCTTCTTTGACGCTGACTTGTTTTGAAGAGCGTGGCAGGGTGTGGCGCTGGCTGTGGCATGCAACACGGCTTGCCACAGTTTTTGAGTCTTAATTGGTGGGGTTTTTACGGCGCAGGTGGCGGTAGATGGTTGAGCGATCTACACCCAGCTTTCTGGCGGCGGCGCTGACATTGCCATCGCATTCAGCAATGGCTTGTTCAATACTGCAGCTTTGCTGGCGTTGAAGCCCCTGGGGCACTCGGCGCAATAAACGCTCGGGTAACTGCGCGAGCGTTAGCCTGTGGTCGTCGCTTAGCAGCAGGGCAAAGCGCAGGGTGGTGTCCAGCTCGCGTATGTTGCCGGGCCAGGCATACTGCGCAAAAAACTCGGTTACTTCCGGGCTAAGCTGGGCATTGACGGCATGCTTTTGCGCCAATACTTGAGCCAAAGGTAAAAGGTCCTCTCGCTCGCGCAGGGCCGGCAGCCAAAATTCCGCACCCGCCAGGCGGTGATATAGATCGTTGCGAAAATCGCCGCTGGCCATGCGAGACTCTAAATTGTGTAAAGTGGCCGATACCACGCGGATATCCAGTGGCGTAGCGCTGGTGGCGCCCACTCGCAGCACTTCCCCCTCGGAAAGAACCCGCAGTAAACGGGCCTGCAGGTTACTCGGCATATCGCCAATCTCATCTAAAAACAGCGTGCCGCCATTAGCGGATTCAATCAGCCCTGCGCGGCCTTTACTGGCGGCGCCGGTGAAGGCCCCGGGGGCGTGGCCGAATAATTCTCCTTCGATTAACGACTCTGGAATGGCGGCGCAGTTTACCGCCACAAACGCTCCCGGTCGGCCAGATGCCGTGTGAATGGCCTGGGCTAAGCGTTCTTTACCGGTGCCGGTTTCGCCTTGCAGCAACACCGGCAGGTTGGTTTTGGCCACGCGGCTGCACTGCTGTAGCAATGCCGCCATGCGTTGGTCGCCCCAGTGCAGCTCGGCAAACGCCGGGTGCGGTTCTGCGTTGTTGCTGCGTGTGCGGCTGGGCAGGCTAAGGCTTTGGTTTAGAGGCGTCCAGTCCGGCCCCTGGAGGCGCGCGTACCAGCTGCTGTTGTCAGTGGCCAGCAGCATACGCTGGGCAGGCTCTCGGTTGCGTGCCAGGCGGGCTAGGTGTTCGGCATCGGTTTGGAAGAACCGGCTAATGGGTTGCCCCAGTAGCTTCCGTGGTTGCCGCCAGGAGCAGCCCATCAACGCGGCTAGCTCTCGGCAGGCGCTGTGGGTCATGCCCACCAGGCGGCCATCGGCATCCAGGGCAATAGCGTGCTCTGGGTCTACGTCTAAAAAGGCCGGCTGGCGAGAAAAGCACAGTACCCAGCCGCGCCGCTGTTCGTGCATGAGGTTGGCCAGCTCAACGTGGCGAGCAGACTGCCGCACTAGGTGCAGTGCAAGATTTTGGCTGATTTTGGGGCCGGGTGGCCGCAATAGGGATATGTCTAATACCGCTGCCAGATGCCCGTCCGGATTGTAGATGGGCGCGGCGGTGCAGCTTAAGGGCATGTGGGCGGAGTCAAAGTGATCTCCCTGATGGATGGTCAGCGCTTCTCCGGTGACGATGCAAGAGCCGACACCACAGGTGCCAGCTCGGGCCTCAGACCACTCCGCGCCTAGGTACAAGCCTGCTCGGCGCAGCTCCGATTCAAACCGGCTATCGCCAAAGTAGTCGATGGTTACGCCTTCGTTGTCTGCCAGCAACAGCACGTAATCGTGGCCGGCCACCTGGCGGAATAATTCGTTCAGCCCGTGGCGGGCAATATGAATTAGGCGTTCGTTGCGCTGGCGGTGCTCGCGCAGGCATTGCGGCGACACAATATGCGCCGGCACCTGTTGTGACGGGTCCAAACGGTAATCGGACACGCAACGAATCCAGGAATTAACCACGGTGGCATCGCGCTGGGATTGCTGCCCATCGAGCACCTGCTCGATTTCCGTGACGTGACGAACTTGGTTAGAAACAGCCATAAGCACCTCGTGCTTAGGACAATCGCCATACAGCCGGTCGATAATCGCTATTATTTGTTATTGTTATCCTGAAACAGCATCTTTGATGTTTCGCGGAGCCGTTAATTCTCTTTTTATTGCTAGCCAATTCAATCACTTGGCCATTGAAACTAGAAGCACTTCTTAGTTCCAACGCCGTGCGGGGCCCGTTGGCCGGATTTTATTTGTGCGCGGCATTTTGCCGGTACTTACGCTAATGGCCACTATAACGAGTGGGGTTTGTTGCTGTCAAAGTGGCTGCTGGTGGTGATCTGTTGTCTAGGGATGCGGCGATTTACGCTCTGGTGTGATTATCATTGGTTCAGTCAGTCATTAACTTCTGATTCGATCTGTAGGCTTTTAGGAAAATGTGAGTTTAACTGAGGTGAAAAATGGACTTATCCAAATTCTTTAAGCGATTGATGCCACAGCGGGATGTGCCGGGCGAGAAAGAGCCGGATGACGAAACTAAGAATACGACTGAAATGCTACATCAAGCCATGGATCTTGCGGGTGACGAAAATTACCTTGCCGCAATAGATTTGTTGTCAGAAGTGATTTCCATCGACCCTAATAACGCCCAAGCTTGGTTTGAGCGGGGAATGGCAAATCTCGAATTGGATAATGATAATTCTGCTCTGAGCGATCTAGACCGCGCATTAGAAATTGCCCCAGATTTCCCCGGCGCGCGCGAGTGGCGTGCTCGATTATTGAGTTCTCTTGGTCGCTTCGAAGAAGCGGCCCAAGAGCAGAAAGCAATTCTTGAGCGCAGTGCCGGTGCTAAGGAATCGGCTGGTGTTAATCCTCAGGCTTGGGCGGATTGTGCCTCGTCGTTTATTGCCGCACAAAACAACGAGCAGGCGGTAGCGCTATTGGAGTCGTATTTTTCTCACCACAGTGCTTATGTAAGCACCTATGCAGTTTACGAAACCGCTCCGATGCGTGCGCTTTCCAAATTGTTAATTCAATCTGGCGATTTTTCTAGCGCTGTGGAGTTTGCTCAGAAGGCGTACGAAAGTGAACATCGCGTGCCTGCTGATATTCTGGCCTACGCACTAGCCTTAGAAGCAGCGGGAGATAAGCAAAAGGCGAGAGTATACGCAGAAGAGGCAATGGGAATTAATGATCAGATGCCGGGATGCAAAGAGATCTACGAGCGATTAAAAAACTAAACCGCATTGGAGCGGGTTTAAAACACGGGGGACGTATTTAAACCCCGCGGCGGTGGTTGCTCGCCACGGGTTTATGCTACGTTTAATCGCTACATTTGCTCGAGATGGCGTTAGCGGTTTAACAATTCTCGCTCAATGCGCTCACGAGCCTCTACCGCTTGCACAGCCATTTTCTCCGGGAAGCCAAAGTAAGACACGCAAGAAATAGCATCGCCGCCCACTTTAAAGGTTTTATTGGCAAAGTTCATATCGCGTAGGGTGGCAAAGATCTCATCAAAGTTAACGTCACCTTCGCCCATGGCCAAGTGTTGGTGCACGGTAACGTCAGCCTTTCCTCGGCCGTTTAACCACGGTGGGTTGACGATGTAACGGCAGTCCAGTTCTTGGTTAAAAGTGTCGGCAAACAGTACGTGGGAAAGTTCGTCGCCGGCGTATTCCAACATGGAGCGCACGTCGCCCTTACCCTTGTCGTAGAAGAAGCCGTGGGCTGCGGAGTAAACGTAGGCCAGGTTATCGGAGCGGAAAGATTTCACCATGTCGCAGGTTTCGTTATTGAGCTCGCAGAAATCGTAGGGGTGAGATTGAATCTCTACCCGAATGCCTTCTTTTTCAAATAATGGCAGTAACTCTTCCATGGAGCGGAACCACATGCCATTGCAGATTTCTTCCTGGTTAGGGTCGCCGGAAAGCTCGGTGTTAATGACTTGCACATCCATATCCACGGCAATTTCGATCAACCGCTTCCAGTTGGCCACGGCGTGTTGGCGCTGCTCTTCACTGGGGCCAGACCAACGATACACACAAATAAACGAGGAGATTTCTACGCCGGCCTGGCGCAGGGCTTTTTTGTATTCTGCTTCGCACTCGCGGGAAAACAGCGGGTGCTTATAAAATGGGTTGATGCGTGGGTGCGGCGATTGCTCAATGTACTTGTAGCCCCAATCCGCCACCTGGTGCACCATATCGGTAATGCTCATTTGCTTGGCTAATACATCCACATCGAAGGCGATTTTCATGAGTGTCTCCACGTTATCGTTATTGTGTTGGGCCGAGCATTGCCACAGCCAATTCAGTGCATCAGCCGGTATGGCTGCTTGTTTTATTCACGGTGCTTTGCCGGTGGTCTCTTTGACTTGCAAGCGCTACTTACTCGCAAGTGCTTCGCGGGCAAATGGTTTAATGGCATTGCAAAACCACCAATGAAACAAATAGTTCAAAATAGTAAAACGTAGAATATACGGTTCATTTGGCGTTTTCAAACGGAAATTGCGAATGCCGGCAAATGCCCCAGAGCAAATGCCACAGCGGGCAGGCGTTACACGGATCGATATTCACAAAGAGGCCGCTATGAAAGACTTCTTCCAGTACTATCACCGAGTCAGCGACGGCCAGGCAGCAAACTGGGTAGTTGCGCAGTGCACCGGCCCGCGCCATAGCTTACATACCGTGGTGCCTACAGGGTTTGAAGCCTACGCACGTATTGAACACCCCTACTGGCGAGTGCCAAAACCAGCTGGGCCAGGTAACAGTGTAGAACAGCTGATTGCTGTGCCCTGCTCGGAGGTGCCACCGGCTGCCAAGGCCGCGCTCTATCCGGGGTGTGGCTACGCCTATGATGGCATAGAGCCGCCTTTGGAGGGTGAGCTGTCACCGGCCGCGGTGCAAAGCGTGTTTGCCGTGCTGGGGCAGGCCAGTACCGCAGAGCAACCGGTGTACTGCGGTATCTGGGAGGGCTTCGGTTACTTGCGCGGTGAGCAGGGCATCGCCCAGTTTGCTAGCACGCTGGGGCAGGAGTATCTGCTTTTCCAGTCCACCTTAGCTGAGGTAGAGCAGGCCTGGCAGGCCGCCTGGCGGGAGAGCCAAGCTGCGGGCTTTTTGGGTGTATCTGGGTTTGTGCCCAATGCTCTGTGGCCAGCGGATAGAGCTTGGTATCTAGCTGTACCTTTTCAAGCCACGCGTTCGTATTTGGCTGGCTCGCAACAGTTGGTGCAGGCGCTGTATAGCGCTGCGGATTTGGAAGTGTCCCAGGCGGAGCCTTTGGAGGAATTCTTCTAGCGGATCTGAGGGCTTAAAAAGATCTGACAATTGTCACCTCACATCAATGACTGACCACACTACAATAGCGCCCAGCTTGGTTTCACAATCTTTCTAAATTCACAGGAGAAAGAGGATGAAACCAATGAGTCTTAAAAAGTTTGAGCAAAGCGATTATTGGCGGCGAGCGCTCAGTTCGGAGGGTGCAGCCGGGGGAATTTTATTAATGGGTTGTTTTGCGTTGGGCTTTTCACAATTTGCTCTTTCGCAGCTAAGCCTTTCACAGCTAGATCTTTCACAGCTAGGCCTTTCACAAATAGACAGCGGACAGCTAACATCGCTACAGCAGATGATATCGCTTTGGGCAGTAGTGTTCGGTGAGCCTAACGGGCTTGCTTTTTTGCTAACCCTGATTTCGGAAACAATGACCGGTAGTATGACAGACGCAGTGGCAGATACCTTGGTAGCCTACCTACAACAGGGTGTAACGGAGCTACAAAGCCTGTTGCCAAGCACAGTAGCCTTTTGGCTAGGTGTGGCAGCAGCTAATGTGTGGGAGGTGTAGATAATGAGCTCACTCGACATAACAAATTATACTGCCCCTGCGATCAAAAATAGCCCGGCAGAAAAGTGGAACCTTATTTCCGCACTGTTTACGTTATTTTATTTTTTTACGCTGTACGCAAACTGGGGGGAATATTCCAGCGCTTTCAAAGTGTTCGCTTTCGTGGTCTATGCAGCTTACATGGCGGTGTATTTTTATACCTTGCGTGTAAGCGGAAACGACGCGGTAGTGCCGGTGGCAGCATTGCTGGCCATTGCTGTGGTGGGCACCTGCTTTTATTCCGGTAGTTATATTCTTTACAGTTACGCAGCATTTTTTGCTGGCTATTATTTTAAGCGCAACCACGCAATAGCCTTTTTGGCGCTTACAGTGGCGTGTTTGCTGATTGCGGCAACCCTGTTGGAATTGTGGCACTGGTATTTTATGGGGCCTGCGTTGTTGCTTACGGTGGGATTATTTTTATTTGGCCGCTTTAGCTTGCAGGAGGCATTTCACGATTACGTAAAAACCCAACAAAGCGAAAAGCTAGAGCAATTGGCCGCCATTGCCGAGCGAGAGCGCATTGCCAGGGATATGCACGATTTATTGGGCCATTCGTTGTCGTCCTTGGCCTTGAAGTCGGAATTGGCCGATAAACTGATCGCTAAGCAAAAAATAGAACAAGCGCAGGAGGAGATTCGCCAGGTGGCAGAACTTTCCCGCGCTACCCTATCGGAAATAAGAGCCGCCATCACGGGGTTAAAGCTCGAGGGTTTGGCCGGCGTGGTTGATACGTTAAGCCAACAATTAAAGCAACAGGGTTTTGATGTTAAACAGACGGTAGAGTTGCCGGCACTATCGGCTAAGGTCGAATCCGCATTGATCTTTTTGTGCAAATCCTGGGTGACCAATATTCTGCAACACAGCTCTGCCAATACCGTAGCCTTAACCTTGCAGGCAGAAGGCGAATCGATTGTGTTGAGTATTCAAGATGATGGCAAGGTAACCAATATAACGCCGGGCAACGGAATCTCCGGTATGCGAGCGCGGGTAAAAGCGCTGGCCGGCGAGATGACTCTCGATACCCATCACGGGGTAAAGGTGTCAATCACTTTGCCTTTATTGGCCCAGGGCGAGGTGTAAACCATGAACGTGTTGGTGGTGGAAGATCAGGCTTTGGTGCGCGGTGCTATTGGCAGTTTGCTGGGCTTGGAAAGCGGAATCGACGTGGTGGGCTTGGCCGAGCATGGCCAGGCAGCGCTAGCCCTAATAGCCAACAACCCGCCGGATATTGTGCTCACCGATATTGAAATGCCAGAAATGACCGGCCTGGAGTTGGCGGCGGAAATCCAACGCCATCACAGTCAAATTCACGTGGTGGTGATGACCACGTTTTCTAAATCCGGTTATATCAAACGGGCATTGGATTTGGGGGTAAAAGCGTTTATTTTAAAAGAGCAGCCCACCGAGTATTTAACCTCGGCATTAGCGGCGGTGATGCAAGGTAAGCGAGTGATTGAGCCGGAGTTGGCATTGATGGCGCTAGACGATAACGACCCGTTATCCGACAAAGAACGCCAAGCCATTCGCTTGGCCGGGGAGGGCATGGCCACCAAACTCATTGCCCAGCGCCTGTGCTTATCCGAGGGCACGGTACGCAATTATTTATCCGAAGCCATTGCCAAACTCAACGCAACCAACCGCATTGATGCGGCTCGTATTGCCAAGCAAAAAGGTTGGATTTAGCCGTCGCTTTCCAATGCTTCAATATCCGGCTCGCCATCTTCAACGTCAACACAACCCAAACCCTGCCCATAACCCATTAAATAGGCTCGGCGCACGTTCCCTCGGCTGGCGGTTTCGGCTTTTATGCGGTCTTTTTCATCGGCGTTGGTGGCGGCGCGGACGGACTGGATCACCGGTTGGAATGGGCCTTTGATGGTTTCTACGGCCATATCTTTAAAATAGCTGCCCAAACGCTGCATGGCCGTGGCTTTGGCTTGGGGTGGGGAGTCTTCGGCTTTTTCGCCCAGGCCGGCGTCGATCATGGCGATTTCTGCATTGATCTTTTCACAATTGCCGATTTTCTCTGCTGCCAGGGCCTCTTCGTTTAACTCAGCCGTGGAGTTGGTCGCGCTTGCTTTGGCGTCGCTTTGGTCTTCCGTGGTGTTTTGCGCGGTTTGGGTTAATAGAGTTTCGTCACCTGGGGTTTCTGCAGCCAATTTATCTGCGGCTAGGGTATCGGCGGCCAAGGTTTCGGCAATAATGGCTTCGGTGTTATCAATGCTATCGGCGTCGGCTGCCAGCTCGGCCTGTTGGATGCCGTCTTGAAGTTTGGCTACGGCCTCGCCGATGTTGTCATCTGCGGTGGGCGAGCGATATAGGCTGGGGATGTCCTGGGGCTTGAGGGTGACTTTGTTTTTAAGCCCCAGATGCTGGCTACTGGAGCAGCCAGCTAGCGAAAAGAAAACCGAGAATAAAACAACTGTGCTGAGCGCAGCCTGTGTGTAATTGCGATTCATTTGCCACCTCACTATCAAAACTATGAGGGCACTATAACCATATTTGCGCCAAATAAATGCGGCCAGTGGTTATTTTTTGGCGGTATTTGTAAATTGAGTGCTAAGGCGGGCGCGTCTCTGGTGGTTAGTCCATATCCAACTCTAAAAAAGCGCGTTCCAAGGCTGCGAGATCGGGGATGATGGCTTCTTCGGCGGCCATGGCTACGTGCATTAAATCGTAGGCTTTGGTTTCTACGCCTTCTACCTCGTGGACATGGGCGTTTTCTACCTGGGCTAGACGAGGAATGCCCTGGGTGAGTATGGCGATATAGGGCAGGTCGTCGCTTACGCCGGTGGTGTTTAAAATGCCGATGCGGCTGCGCGAAGCCACACCTGGATAGCTGCCGCCATTGATCATTTCATAGCAAACCAAAGGTATTAACGTGTTGCGCCAATGAACCTCGCCCTGGTACCAGTCTGGCCCGCGGGAGCCTCTGGAAGGCAGGCTGTAAGGAATCATTTCCGCCACCGACACGGTAGGTAATAACAGGTTTTGGTCGGCCATGGGTAGCAGTAAACAAGGTAGGGTATCCAGGGCTTCTTGGTCGGTGGTTGTAAGGTCGCTCATAGTGCTCTCTTGTCGTTCTGCTGCTGGCTCTGGATTGAGAAGCAGCACGTTGTTATCTCGAATAATCAGTCTGTTGGTTGATGCGCGGCTGTGATGGCTTATCAGCGTAATTGTGCTAATGGCTTTCAGGGCAACGGTTAAACCGGGCCAATCGTTAAGCCCGACCCACCGTCTCGGCCAACTTGGCTGCCAGCTCTGACGGCGTAGCACTGTAGCTAGCACAGCCGCTAGCCCGCACCGCCTCGGGCATGGCGTTAACTACGCAGCTATCCGGTGCTTGCGTCCACACCGTGCCGCCTTTACTGGCATATAGGCGGGCGGCGGCAGCGCCGTCGTTGCCCATGCCAGAAAATACAATGACCCCGCCTAAATGCCTTGGCCTGCGGTTAAATTCCACTGCGATGCCGTCCAAGGAGGGGTGATAGCGCCCGGGCCAAGGGTGGGCTTCTATCAATAAGGCATCATTGGCCAAAATAGTCAGCCGTTGGTCGCTGGGGGCGATAACGATGTCGCCGCGCTGCAAGCGTGCCCCGGTTTTGGCAGCTCGAGCGTTAAATCCATTGCGGCCGTTTAGCGTTTTCACCAAATGGCTTTCAAAGCCAGGATTAATGTGCTGGCCGTACAAAAAGCCCACCGGGCACTGGCCGGGTAAAGCACTGATAAATTCAGCCACAGCCTCGGGGCCGCCGGCGGAACCCATCAGCAACCACACTTGGTCATTTGACACCCCACCCGGGATGGTGACCTCGGCCAACATGCTGGCCACCTTCAACGCGATTCGTCTGAGCCAGTGCGCTCGTTGGTCTTCGGCTTTGGGTAAGGGGCTGTCTAGGTATAGTGTGGGCATGTCCCCCAGGCTGTGCAGCCAGTGGTCAGTGGTGTCACTGTCCGCTTCCAGGCTCAAATCCACCAGCGCCAATTGGCAGTTGGCCAACTCCGCTGTAAAACCGGGCCAACCGCTGCTGGTAACGTTGGGCGCCACCAGCACGCCAAATCCCAGACCGGTGACGCAAGCGGTCAGTGCTCGGCGAACTTCGCCCTGTTCGCTGGCGATGACTATGACTGTTGGCATCGCCATACCTAACTGTGCTCGTTAACGGCTTTGGCCGATACTCACCGGTGGGTTACCGGCGCGCCGCTAAGCAAGGGTCGCGGCTTGATTGGTTAATTCTTTAATGCTGGCCAGCAATTCGTCCTCTTGGTAGGGCTTACCCAGGTAATTATTTACTCCGAGCTCGTAGGCTCGCTCTCGGTGCTTACTACCTGTACGCGAGGTAATCATAATAATGGGCAGATCGCCCATATGGCTGCTGGTGCGAATATTTTTGGCCACTTCAAAGCCGTCCATGCGTGGCATTTCGATATCCAATAACATCACATCGGGAACGGTTTCCTGTAGTTGCCGCAGGGCGTCCACACCGTCTTTGGCGGTGATCACGTTGAAGCCCTCGCGCTCCAGGAAGCGGCTGGTGACCTTGCGCACGGTTACCGAATCATCGACGATCATTACCGTACGAATGGGGTCTTTTTCGGGGGTAATGTCAATCACTTCACGCTGGGATTCTTGTTGCGGCGCTTCGATAACAAAGGCCTGAGCCACTAGGCGGCGTACCAAGGCCAGCATGTCTAAAATTACCACCACTGAGCCATCACCCATCACGGTGGCACCGGCTAAGCCTTCCACATTACCAAACTGCGGGCCGATGCTTTTCACAACAATCTCTCGGCTGCCCAGGAGAGCGTCTACCTGCAGGGCAACGGAGTATTCTTGTGAGCGAACTAATAAAACTGGCAGTGGCAGGGCGTGGCCGTCCAGTTGTGGTTGGTAACTTTCGTCCACCAACGAGCCTAGGTATCGCACTTTGTATTGCTGGCCGGCGTATTCAAAGCGGGAATCCGGGGTCGCGTAGTAGTGGTCTAGCTCGTAGGGGCTTACCCGCACAATACCTTCAATGGCGTTTAGCGGCACGGCATAAACATCTTCACCCAGAGTTACCATCAAGGCGCGGTTTACGCTGAGGGTGAATGGCAGGCGCATTTTAAAGCTGGAGCCTTTACCCTGTTTGGAGTCGATACTAACCGCCCCACCCAATTGTTTGATCTCTGAGTTCACCACATCCATGCCCACACCGCGACCCGATATGTGGGTAATGGCCTGGGCGGTGGAGAAGCCCGCGGTCAAAATAAACTGCATGATGTCGTGGTCGGATAACTGCGCATCGGCGGCCATTAACCCACGTTCTACGGCGGTTGTTCTGACTCGGTCGATGTCAATGCCGCGGCCATCATCGGCCAAGTGCAATACGACTTCACCGCCGTCACGCTCCAAGGCCAGGCGAATAATACCGGTTTCGTCTTTGCCCATGGCAACCCGCGCCGAGGGCATTTCGATACCGTGGTCGATGGCGTTACGCACCATGTGTTCCAGCGGCGCGATCATGCGCTCCAGCATGGTACGGTCGAGTTCACCTTCGACGTTGTCCAATTCCAGTACGACGCGCTTACCCAGCTCGGAGGATACCTGGCGCACAATGCGGCGCAGACGCGGCACTAGGCGTGAGAAGGGCACCATGCGTGAGCGCATTAGGCCTTCTTGTAATTCGGTATTAATGCGCGACTGTTGCAGTAGCAGGGTTTCGGTGTCGCGGGTTTTATCAGACAGGGTGGATTTTAAATCCAGCAAGTCGGACGCTGATTCCATTAACGAGCGGGACAGCTGCTGCAGCGACGAGTAGCGGTCCATTTCTAGCGGGTCGAAATCTTCGTGTTGCTCCATTTGCTCCTGGCGGAACAAAATTTGGGCTTCGGTTTCGATGTCGAGCCGGCGCAGCTGCTCTTGTAGGCGCTCCAGGGTGAAGTCCATTTCGTCGATGGTGTGGCCGATCTCGTTCATTTGTTCTTCCATCCGCGCTCGGGAGATGGAAGTTTCACCAGCTAGATTAACCAGTTCTTCGAGCAGTTCAGCGGCCACTTTCACCGATTCTTGGGCGCCGCGCTGGGTGACCTGGTTCCTGGCAAAGCTTTGCACCGGCGGCCCACTGATCACCTCGGTTTTGGTAATGGGGGTGAGCGGCATCAGTGGCGTTTCTTCAATGGTTTTACGCGGCGCAAAGGGCACCACGTTGCCTTGCTCTTCGCTGCGGGCGACTTGAATGGCGGTCTCGGTGGCGGAGGATTCCGGCGCCTTATTATCGGCCATATAGCCGGGTTCTGGCTCGTCGTTGTCGCCTGCCTCGGGGATCAATTCCAGCTCGGATTCGGCCTCGTCGGTTGGTTTCTCGGTCGCCGCTGCTTCTTCGGAGGAACCTTCTTCCAAGGAGATTGTTGCTTCTGGTTCTACTGCTTGTGTTTCTTCATGTTGTGGTTGTTCAGCTTGTGAGCTGTCAGCGGTTTGCGCTTGGGCGCCTTTATTCGCGAGGTTATAGGGGTTTTTATCTAAGCCGAGTTCGCCGGCACTGATCAGCTGCGCCAAATGCGGTGCGGGCTGATGCCGCAGGTGTGCGTTGATTTCTTCGGTACCGGTAAACAACAGTTCGTAGTAGGCGGTTACCTTGTCAAAGAAGCTCTGGCCCAATTCGCCATTGCCTTCAACGGTGAGCAGTGTTTCAAAGTCGTGGGCAACTTCACCCAAGCCCATAACGCCGGCCAGCCGGGCGCTGCCTTTATAAGTGTGCAGGCAGCGTTGCAGCTCATCCAGGTTTTGGGTGGCTTCCCAATCGCTGGTCCAATCGTGCACGGCGTGGTCGATTTCTTCTAAGATTTCACCGGCTTCCTCGGCAAACAGCTCAACAATTTCAAGGTCGAGCTCGTCATCGGCAACAGCATCGGTGCTGGCGTCGATGGTGGTGGTAGTGGCGGCGGCCAGTGGCGCGGCAAAGGAGTCACCGGTGGCAGGCTCTGCCTCTTCCGTGGTTGGGGGGCTGTCTTCGGTGCCTGTGGCCGTGTAGGAATTCGCTTCGTTGTCCTCAGCAGATTCCTCAGGTTCAATATCGGTGACAGCTTGGCCGGTTATATCTTTCTCTTGGGTTGGCTCCAGCGCAAACTCTTGTTCGGCTTCGGCTTCGGCTTCGGCTTCGGCTTCGGCTTCGGCTTCGGCTTCGGCTTCGGCTTCGGCTTCGGCTTCGGCTTCGGCTTCGGCTTCGGCTTCGGCTTCGGCTTCGGCTTCGGCTTCAGGCTTCTCTTCGGAGCCCCATTCTATGCTGGTGCCGTCTGATTCGGATTCAGACGCTACTTCTGTTTCTACTTCTACGGCTGTGGTTTCTACATCAATGCTGTCAGTTTCGGCGGCTTCATTAATGTCTTGTGCCGTTGCATGGGCGTCAGAAGCCTCGGCTTCTGTGCCGTCACTATTAGCATCACTAACGCCATCAACTTCATTGGCTTCAGTGTCGAGAGCAGTGGCTGCGACACCGGCCGCTGCGGTGCCCAGGGCGGCAGCATTGGTAAACCATCCCATGTCGGAGCCGCCATCCTGTTCTGCTTGCGGATCAGAGGCTTGGTGGGTACCTGGCTCAGTAATGTTGTCGCTGTGGGAACCCTCAAAGGCTGCTGCTTCAGCGGTGAGCGTCCCATCCACTTGTGCGTTAGCATCGTTGGCATCGGCATCGGCATCGGCATCGGCATCGGCATCGGTTAGAGCTTGGTCGTCAGCCTGCTCGGGCTGTTGATCCGGCTCATCCGGCCACTCCGCCATGGTCTCGTTGTGGTCGCTGATATCGTAGGGCTGCTCTGGGGTGGCTGCTGGGCTTTCTTCGGTGGCACAGGATTCCAACAGCAGTTCGATATCGGCGCGCAGTTGAATGGCTAGGCTGGGCACGCTTTGGCCGGCGGCAACGCAGTCCACCATGTCCAGCAGGGCATCGTGACTGCGCAGCAGTACATCAAACATACGCTGCTGATTGGGCACGCGCTCGGCAATTGCGGCAGTGTATATTTGCTCAAGGAAACTGGACAGCTGCTCCATCTCTGGGTGGTTGGCGTGGTTGGCGCCGTTTTTAAGCAGTTGCACTTCGCTCAATACGGCGTTCATTTCCAACACGTCGATGCCTTCCAATTGCCAGCGGTTGATCAGCTGGTCGGCATCGAGCAGTAGGTTCATTTCTTCGGCCATAAAAATGGCCAGTAATTCTGGGTCTACCGGTTTGTGTTCGCCCGCTTGGCCATCTTGCTGGCGCTGAATCGGTACCATGGTGCGTTCGCGCAGTTCTTCCACGCGCGCGATGTATTGATCCAGCTTGGGAATCTGCAGCGCTTCGTCGTCAGCAATTTGCTGTAAAACGATGTTGGTGTATTCCACGCCGTCTTTGATCAACTGCAGTAAATCGTCATCCAAAATAATTTGGTAGGTTCTCAGCTCTTTAATGAGGTGTTCCAGCGGCGTGGACAGCTGAGCTACGGGCTGCACATCGGCCATATGTGCGCCGCCTTTTAGCGTATGCAGGGCGCGCTGCATGGCGTCACTGGGGGTGCCGTAGAGTGGTCGCGCACGATCCATCTGGGCAATAAATTCGTTGATGACTTCCAGATGGCCGGTGGCCTCGGCGCTGAAAATCTCCCACAGTTGGGCTTGATCCTCATCGGCATCACTTTGGTTGTTTTCGTCATCAAGCGCCTGGGGCTGAACCGCCTCTGCACCGTCGGTAGCTGCCTGGGATTCAGCGGCTTCTGTCTCTGCTGGTTCGTCATGGATGCCTGGGCTAGCGTTATTCAGCGCAGTGGGCTGCTCGCCTCGGGCGATTTGTTGGGCCGCTTCCATGTAGGTGTTGGTCAGCGCAGGCTCTGGATTGGGCTGGCGTTGCTCGAAGGCATCGGTTAGCGCCGGCAACAATTGCATCACTTGGTCTACCAGGCCGGCTTGGTTGGCATCGGCAGTGATGGATTTGTCCATCACTTTGTTGAACATATTCTCTATGCTCCAGGCCAGTTCGCCGATATCGCTAGCGCCTACCATGCGGCCACTGCCTTTTAAGGTATGGAAGGCTCGACGAAGCTCCGTGAGGGCCTCGTTATCTTCCAAATTGGCAGCCCAGCGAGGGAAGTATTCGTCGATGGTGGCGGTAACCTCTTGCGCCTCTTCCACGAAGATTTCCAAAATTTCTTCGTCGATGGGCTCTTCTTCTTCCGCTGTTTGCTCGGCCTCAGGTGCTAACTGTTCTACCGAGGTGGGAGTTTCAGAGACCTGGTTTTCAGAGACCTGAGCTTCAGAATCAAACGCAGGGCTGGTGTCGGTTTCGGCTATCTGTTGATCGGTATCGCTGGTTTCTACTGCTGGGGCTTCGCCGGATTCTGGGCCAACTTCGGTTTCTATCTCAGAGGGCTCAGCGTCTGCACTTGGTTGCTCAGAAATGAGAGGTTCTGGCGCAAGCGTATCCTGCGCAGGAATCTCCGCATCTGTAGTGTCTGAATGTGCAGTTACTGCATCTGAAATCTTTGGCTGAGTAGTTTCAGCCTCAATCTCTTGCCCTATTGTTGGTTCTGTTGCTGGGGTTTCGGTGGTTGACTCGTCGGTGACTTGGCCGTTAGCCGAGACGCTTTCATCAATCTCTTCATCGGCGGGCGATGGGTCGCCCTGCTCGGTGTTGGTTTGCTCGGGCTCAGCGGCGTCATGGATGGGCGCGGCAATGGCGTCAATGGGGGTATTCGGTGCTGGCGAAGTGTCGCTGTCTGGTGTTAATGGCATAAAGCCTTGCTCGGCGGCTAGGGCACCGGCTTCGGTGTAGCCTTGCAGTTTACGCACGCTGTCTTCAGCCACCATCAACAACATTTCGTCGTTGTTTTGGTTATCTTGGCTGCTGAGGTGTTCTAAATAGTATTCGATACTGGCGATGGCATCGGCCAAGGTATCCAGGGCGCCCCATTCCGGCACCATGCCTTCGGAGAGTAATTGCTCGTCAATGTACTCGGCACAGGCACCCAAAACGGTGGCAGCACGAGATAACGGCACCATGTCCAATCCGCCGCGTATTTCGCGCAGCAGTTTGGGAACGTTGATCAAATGCCGGCGATCCCACTGGCTGGCAATGTATTCAATGATGCAATCTTTGGTTTGTTCCAAACCGTTGCGCGATTCCGCCAGCACCACCTCTTGGGCAATATTGAGTTGCTGGGCTTTTTGTTGTTCTAAGTCATTGCGGGCCGTGGCCACGCCGCGGCTTAGGGCATCTAAGCGGCCTTCGATATCGATTAAATCGCTGGCAATAACAAACAGTTGTTGATCGGTGTATTGCCCGCTTCGGGTGATTTCTTCCAGGGCGTCTACCTGGGCTAGCATTTGTTTGCGAATGTCTCCCACACCCAAAATTGCCAGGGTGTCGGCCACCCGTTGTGCGATGGGCAGGGCGTCGTTCAGACTATTGATGGTGGAGTCGGAGGATAGGCAGTCGTCCAAGCTCAGCTTAATGGAGCGCAGCTCTTCTTTTAACGCCATCACCACCGATCGAATGGCTTCTGGGTCGTGTCCTAGGGACAGTTCGTCTTCGTCGCCGTCGCCCAATAGGTTGGCGTCTAGCTGGTATTTTTCTCGGATGCGGGTAACCGATTTGCCATTGCTGGTGGCAATGGCCACGTAAAACAGCAGGTTGCGCAGCAGCTCTTGGTCGCAGGGTGATTCCAGTACGGCAACGCCACGGTGCAGTAAAATTTTTAGCTCGCGGTTGAGTTGGCGCAGCAGCAATTTAATGGCTGGGCTCAGCTCCAAGCCGTTTTCGGCCAGGGCTTCAACCACGCCAAGCGTGACATCCCACAAGGCTTGGTTGGGGGTGCCGGAGGTGAGCTTGTATTGCCGGGCAATGACCTTGTGTAAGTAGAGGATGTTCTCCCGCGGTTTTACGCCGCGCACAATGGCGGCAGCGGCAAACTGATACATCTCTTGCAGTTTTTTCTGCAACGATAGGTAGTGGCTTTGGTCGCGGTTAGCTTCAATGCGCTGGCTTTTGATATTTTGCGCCGGGCGCAGGTCGGGATTAAATAGGCGCGATTCCGACATCAAGCAATCGCCGCGTACCGAGCGCAAATCGTTCAGCAGTGGCAGTAACACTGCGGGTTGATCTCGGCGCTGGGTTTTGATGCGATCTAAGTACACCGGCAATTGCAGTATACCGCGCATTAGGGCTTCTTGCGCTTCCACCACATATTGCACGCGCTCGTCACACAGGGCTTGCGCCAGGTGTTCCAGTTCTTCGGCCAGCAGCGCTGCACCGTAAAACTCCACCATCTGCAATGAGCCGTGTACCTGGTGAATATGAGCCAGGCAAAAGCGGATTTTGGAATTGTCGTTGGGGTCGTTTGCCCAAGCTTCCAAGGCTTCACGCGCGTGGGCCAGGGTCTCGTCAATTTCTTGCGTTACCCAGTCTAAGGCTGCGAAGTTTCTCGTTTCTCCCATTGCGGAGCTGTTCCTTTAGTCTAGTCGTTGCGCTGTTGTGCTCGTGTTATGTTGGTATGCTTGGCAAATGCTTCAGCGTTACCGAGTTCAGTGCCGTTGATAGGCCTGCACGCCACCCAGGTTAAGGGCGGTTAAATGGCTATTTTGCCAGCCCGGTAATTCACCGGAGCCAATAATGAGCAGGCCACCGGGTTTGAGCCGATTGACCAGCTGGTTTAACAAAGCACGCCGGCGCCAGCGGCGAAAATAAATAAGGACGTTTAAACAAACGATTACGTCCATTGGCACGGCGACCACAGAATCGATATCACACAGGTTGCCCCGAATAAACGTGACGCGATTTTTGATCGCCTGCTTAACCCGAAACTGTTGTTGCTCCGGGTCGAAAATAGCGGCGATTTCTGCCGCTGTTAACTGTTGCAATCGGCTCTTGGGGTAAAGGCCTGCGCGGGCGGTTTGCAGTGCCGCTGCGCACAGATCCACACCCGTTACCGAATAATAATTGCCGTGGCCGGACTCATTAGGCTCGGCCAGCGCTTGCTGCAAACTGGCGGCTAGGCTGTAGGCTTCTTCGCCGGTGGCGCAGCCCAGGCTGCAAACGTCAATGCCAAACCCCTGGGTTTGCGTGGCCAGCTTTTTCCGCACAAACGCTTGAATTCCTGCCAGAGCTTCGCGATTGCGAAAGAACTGGGTTTCTTTTACCAGTAACCGCGCCAGTAGCGATTGCCACTCCGGTGGCGAGGAACACACCTGGGCGTAATAGCTGTCGGCGTCTTCCAGCCCAAGGGCCTGCATGCGCAGTTTAATTTGGCTGCCTAGCAAACTGGCTTGTAGCGCGCCTAAATGCACGCCGGTGTCTTGTTCCAGTTTGTTCGCCCACAGCGCGATTTGTTCAGGTTGCAGTTGCACGATGGGGGCTTTTTCACCTAGCTCATTAATGGAGCTTGGCGGTTAAGCGGTGGCTCCGGTTTTGTGATCGTTATTGTCATCGCTGTCTTCGGAGGGCGCGTTGCTGCCGTCATCGGAGATTTCGATTTCATCGTCGTTGATATCGAGCTCTTCGGTGAGGGCATCAAATTCATCGTCAGCAGCGATTTCTAGGTTGTCTGCTTCTTCGGCCATTTCTTGAGCGGTTTCGCCGTAAGGGTCGATTTCATCGATGGCCAATTCTGCGTCGATGTCGTCTCCGGGCAGCGTGAAACCGGCAACGGATTCACGCAGCTCTACTGCCAACGCGGCCAGGTTACCAATGTTACTGGCGGTGGTGTTGGTACCATCGGCAGTTTGCGAGGTGATTTCTTGGATAACGTTCATCGTGTTGGAGATGTGGCCGGCCGAGGACGCCTGCTGGCGCGCAGCGTTGGAGATGTTTTGAATCAGGTCGGCCAGCGATGTGGACACGTTTTCGATCTCTTCCAGTGCCACACCCGCATCCTGTGCTAGGCGGGCTCCTCGCACTACCTCGGACGTGGTTTGCTCCATGGAGATAACCGCTTCGTTGGTATCGTTCTGAATGGTTTTTACCAGCGCTTCAATCTGCTTGGTGGCCGCCGCGGACCTTTCTGCCAAACGCTGTACCTCATCCGCAACCACCGCGAAACCACGGCCTGCGTCACCGGCCATAGAGGCCTGAATGGCGGCGTTAAGAGCCAGAATGTTGGTTTGGTCGGCAATGTCGTTAATCAGCGATACGATGTCACCAATCTCTTGCGAGGACTCACCCAAGCGCTTAATTCGTTTGGAGGTGTCTTGAATCTGTTCGCGAATGGTGTCCATACCGTGGATGGTGTTCTGTACCACTTTGGCGCCGTTGTTAGCGATGGATACCGCTCGTTCTGCCACCGAGGCAGACTCAGAGGCGTTGGCGGATACCTGGTCGATGGTCACGGCCATCTCGTTAACCGCCGCCGAAGCACCGGCAATTTCTTGCGCTTGGTGCTCGGCAGCCTCGGCCAGTTGCAAGGCTGTTTGTTGGGTTTCCTGGGACGAGCTAGCCACGCCCACGGCGGTTTCGTTAATGCGCGATACCAAAACCCGCAGTTGGTCGATGGTGTAGTTAATGGAGTCGGCGATGGCACCGGTAAAGTCTTCGGTTACCGTTGCTGTGGTGGTGAGGTCACCGTCTGCCAGGTCGGCCAGTTCGTCCAGTAAACGCAGAATTGCGTTTTGGTTACGCTCGTTGGTTTCGGCGGTTTCCTGCAGGCGACGGCGGGTGGCGGCCAACAGTTGAATACCGATCATAATCAGCACCAGGGCAGCCAAGGCCGCAAGAATGCCAACGGTTAAAGGGTTGAAGGTGCGGTTAGCGCCAAGGCCGTCAATTTTTGCCGATAGGGTGGTTAGGCTCTCTTGTAATTCCGGTGCGTCATCCAGCAGAGCGTCGGTGGCTTGGCGGGCGGCGAACAGCGAGGGTGAGGATTCAAAAATGTCGCGTACTTGGGAGTTTACAAAATCAAACAAGGCGCTGATTTCGTTCAGGCTTTGTACCGCGTCGCGGTCGGTAATTTTGGAGATGCCCATGGGCGCATCGCCCTGTTGCATGCCGTGCAATACTTTACCGAACAAGTTGGCGTCGAGGTTAAACTGATCGGCAGCTTCGGTGGCATCGCCACCACCGCGCAGCATTTTATCGACGTTTCGACCAATACGTTCTGCCCGCCAGGATTGCATTTGCGCTACCGATATTTGCTCGCCAGGGGCGTTGTTTTCCAGCAGAATTTCAACAATGTTGGTGTGCTCGGCCTGTAGCTCTGGCAGAGATTGGTTAAGGCGGTTGGCAACGTTGTTCAAAAACAGAATGGTGTCTTCGTTGGTAACAATTACCTCGGCGTTGCCGCGTACTCGCTGCCAAACACCGGCCAGTTCGGTGAAGTCACGGCTGAGCGCGGTACCCTGGTTAGCGCCGGCCTGAGACATGGACTGCTCACTGGCAGACATGCTGTTGATCACCTGGGACAGCTCGGTGAACGCTGCTTCCTCGCCGCCGGTGGCCTCGCGGGCCAGAGAGGTTAAACGATAGGATTGGGCCCGCATATCGGCCACTACCTGAAGCAATTCTTGGTCTTTTTCGGCATTCTGGTTGATGCTGATCACGGCGAATGTGATAGCACCCAACAGAAGTACCAGCGCGAGGACCAATCCAGCCATCACAGGGTTGGATTTCAGTGACGCCAATAAATTGTTGGAGTCTGTCTTCATTTAAGCTCTCCCGAACGACATTCCGTCTGTTTTGAGTCTGTGTAACTGTTGCGAATTAAGTTGCCAGCGGCTGTTTCTTACTTGTTTTAAAACTACTGTCCTAAAACGAGTGTCTTGAAACGACATCCCTTCCGCCTCAAGGTCTGGAAATAAAAATCAAACGTTTTATTTCTCTTAAATTCAATAACTTATAGTTAGCGAATTTGGTGGCACATCCCTGTGCCGCATAAAAGGGATGGGGCAGGACGATCCTAGCCGGCCATTTGTGTGCGTGCCGCAGACATAAACTGCGGGCTTTCCATTAAGTTCACCATACTGAACACGTGCCAGATGGTGCTGTCGCTTTTGAAGTTACCGAGCAAAAACGGCTCTACATCGGCGTCCCCCAAACTGTTTTCCATTTGGTAAGCCTCCGATAAAAAGTGTTGTATGCCGAACGATTGATCAACCAACAGGCCGCAGTATAAGTCGTTGGCCTCCAGCACCAGCACGCGCTGCAGTTTTTGTGGATTGTGCAGACGATGACCTAAAAAAACTGCCAAGTCATAAAGCGGTAGCAGCCGGCCGCGGACATTGGCGACACCTCGCACCCAGCTCTTAACATTGGGTAGGCGGGTGTAATTGGGCACCTCCAGCAATTCACTGGTTTGGCCCATGGGCACGACAAAATTTTGATTGAGTAGCCGAAACCCAATGCCACTCCACTCCTGGCGAGTTTTCTCGCGGGCGGGCAGGCCGAGAGCGGAATCTCGGCTGCGATTGGCCAGGTTTACCAAGGCTTGGAAGGCAGGTGTCTGTTCCATTGTTGTCCTATTTACGACAGTCTTAATGAAGGCGCGCAGGCCAAAAAGCGCTGCATCAATTCATCACGCTGGAGATAGTGTCCATCAGCTGTTTTTCCGCAATGGGCTTGGTCAAATAGGCCTTCGCCCCCTGGCGAAGCCCCCATACCCGGTCGGTTTCCTGATCTTTCGTGGTGACGATAATCACAGGAATGTGCGAGGTTTGGTTGCCTTTGGCTAGCTGCCGGGTGGCCTGAAACCCGTTTAGGCCGGGCATAACGATATCCATCAATACAACATCGGGTAGATTTTGTTTCGCCTCGGCGACCCCGGCCTCGCCGGTTTTCGCAGTAAGTACTGAATGCCCATTTTTTTCGAGAATTTTGGTCAACTTGTGGGTTTCAGTTGGTGAATCATCGACGATGAGAACGGTTGCCATAAATTACCCTAATCGTTTATACACAATCGCTAATATTTGGAGGTTCTTAATTGACCTCTATAGTTTTAGCGCATAAATCCAAGTTTGTTTAGGTGAATTAGTGTGAATAGGCCAAATATTTCGGCCTATTGCCGCATCCTACTGCCGGTAAAGCCCAGCTGGCTTACTCGACAGGAAGTCTGCGGCGGCGGCCGCGGCGCGGGCTAATGGTACAAGTCTTTAGCATTTACTAATACCTTTTAAGCTGCCCGGTGTCGGCTGCCGACAAGCTTTGCTTGTTGTGTCTTGCTTTTATTGGTTTACAACGTGCCCTTAGAGGGGCTGGCCTGCCTAAATATTCGGCACCACCCGGCTAGATATCACAGGGTTATATAGAACTGTAGACGTCTGGGTGGTGCCGCGGTATTTAAGACGCTTGAGCGGAACCAACGTGGGTCTCAATGGCACCGAGTAACTCGCTTTTGCTAAAAGGCTTGGTTAGGTATTGATCTGAGCCAACGATGCGGCCTTTGGCTTTATCGAATAGCCCGTCTTTGCTGGACAGCATAATGACGGGGGTAGATTTGAATTCGCTGTTGTTTTTGATCAGGGCGCAGGTTTGGTAGCCGTCTAGGCGAGGCATCATGATGTCAACGAAGATGATGTCCGGGCGACTGTCGGCGATTTTAGCCAGGGCGTCGAAGCCGTCGGTGGCGGTGACAACCGTGCAGCCGGCTTTTTGCAATAAAGTTTCTGCGGTGCGACGAATGGTTTTACTGTCGTCAATCACCATGACTTTTAAACTTTCCAATTTTACTTCCATAGCGTGGCCTGATTTATGAAGTCGAACCAGATGAGATGGCTCGACACGAATTTGTGAGTGCACTAAGGCGTTAGGGCGGGTGCGCTCGGGGTAAAAGCAGCGAGACGTGGCGCACAAATATGAAGCACAGGTTTGTACCACAACCACCAGCTTTAATCTATAAACCAACATTATATGACATTTCTGGGGTATGCTTGCGGGAATGTTAAAAGATGTCCTCAAAATATGCCGTAAGTCACGAATTAACACCTGACTATTCGGCATTCACTGGCTGGAAGGCAACACATGAGTAAAAAAATTGGCGTTGTAATGGACCCTATCGAGGCCATTGCCTACAAAAAAGACACAACTTTGGCGCTTATGCTTGCGGCCAAGGAGCGTGGCTGGCAGCTTGAGTACATGCAGCAAAAAGATTTGTTTTTACGCCAGGGCAAAGCCTATGCCCTCGGCCGAGCGGTGGATGTATTTGCCGACCCCAACCACTGGTATGAGTGCGGCGAAGAGCGCGAGCTGGATCTCAGCCAGCTAGACGTCATCTTAATGCGCAAAGATCCCCCTTTTGATAACGAATACATCTACAGCACCTATATCCTAGAAGCAGCCGAGCGTGAGGGTGTGTTGGTGGTGAACAAACCGCAGTCGCTGCGCGATTGCAACGAAAAGATCTTCGCTACACAGTTTCCCCAGTGTTGCCCGCCGGTGTTAGTGAGTAAAAGTCACCGCTTGTTGCGCGCCTTCCACGCCGAACACCAAGACGTAATATTCAAACCCCTGGACGGCATGGGCGGCAGTGGCATATTCCATGTGCGAGAGGACGGCCGCAACCTGGGTGCCATTTTGGAAACCCTTACTGGGCATGAAACTCAACAAATTATGGCGCAAAAATACCTGCCGGAAATTAAACAGGGCGACAAGCGCATTTTAGTGGTGGATGGCGAGGCGGTGCCCTACGCCCTGGCGCGAATTCCTGCCGCCGGCGAAACCCGTGGCAACTTAGCTGCCGGTGGCAGTGGTCGGCCGCAACCTTTGAGCGATCGAGATTGGTGGATCGTCGAGCAGGTGGCGCCCACCTTGGTAGAAAAGGGGCTGTTATTTGTCGGCCTGGATGTGATTGGCGATTATCTCACCGAAATTAACGTCACCAGCCCCACCTGCGTGCGCGAGATCGATGCGGCCTACGATACTGCCATCGGCGAGCGTTTAATGGCGGCCATTGCCAAACGTCTGGCTTAACTCGCGCATCTTGCAAACTGCATCACAAAGTTTGTGGTGCAATGCCGCGTGCAACCTGTCCGTGGCGACTAAAATGGAACAGTGCATTACAACCGCTCCGCAGCAGCCGATGAGCCTTGCTGCAAAGAGCAAAGATACGGAATAGATTTAACCGGTTATGGCCACAACTGCCTACACAGCGCCGAGCACCGAACGGCTGAGCTTTACTCTGTTTGTCGCGGCGCTGGTCCACGCCCTGCTTATTTTTGGTGTTACCTTTAATTTAATGGTGAATAAAACCGCCAGCCCCAAGTTGGAAATTACCCTGGCCACCCATCAATCCGATGACGCCCCGGAAGAAGCGGATTTTTTGGCGCAATCCAACCAGCAGGGCAGTGGCACCGCCGAAGAACCCAAGCAAATCACCACGGAGCAGGTGGCAGAGTTTAGCTCCACTGAAATACAGGAGGTACGCGAGGCGCAGATCGCCCGCACCCAAGCCGAGCTACCCGAGCGTGAGCTGGTGGCAACCGAGGCGGAAAGCACCGTCGAGGCTGCCATAAAACCGGTGGAAGAAGAGCAAACCGAGCAAGCGGTGGAAGGTGACAGCGAGCGCACGGTGCCGGTAAGTGAGCAAATAGCCAGCCTCAAAGCCAAGTTGGATAAACAGCGCGAAGCCTACGCCAAGCGGCCGAGAATTCGCCGCCTCACCTCGGTGGCGGCCAAGGCTTCTGTCGATGCGGCCTACTTGTATCAGTGGAGCCAAAAAATTGAGTTTATCGGCAACAAGAATTTCCCCCAGCAGGCGTTGGATCAAAAGCTCAGTGGCAAATTGCGCTTGCTGGCGGTCATCGATAAAGACGGCACCTTGCTGTCTGCGGAGATTTTGCATTCCTCCGGTTACCGGGTGCTGGATGACGCCGCCGTACAAATTGTGCATATGGCGTCGCCGTTTGCGCCGTTTCCCAAGGAAATCGCCGAATCCGCCGACCGCCTAGAGATCATCAGAACGTGGAATTTCGAAATCACTGGTTTGTCCACCGGCAGCTAGTGCCTGTCAACAGCCCCCGGTTTTTGGCAGCTGATTTTGGCAGTTTAAAACAGGCGTGCGATGGGCTCACTAAATGGGGGTGTTGGCGATCAAAAAGCTGGCGCGCTCTTGTTTTATAGTGTTTTAGCCCCATAATGAAGTCATGACATACAATATCACCCAAACCGACCTCAACACGGGAAATTTGGTTAACCACTTCCTAATTTCCATGCCGGGTTTGTCGGACCCGAACTTCAGCCACTCGATTACTTACATTTGCGAGCACAGCAGTGAAGGCGCAATGGGCTTGGTAGTGAACCACGGCCTAAGCATTCACTTCGACGAAGTGCTGGAGCAAATGGGCATTGAGGATCGTGCCAGCGTGGGCAGCAAAGAGGTGCTGGCCGGGGGCCCGGTACAGGTTGGGCGTGGTTTTGTGTTGCACAGCAACGACCGCTGCTGGTCTTCCACCTTGAAAGTCACCGACGATATTTTTCTCACCGCTTCCAAGGACATAATCGAGGCTATCGCCGTCGACGACGGCCCAGAAAGCAGCTTGGTGATTCTTGGCTACGCCGGCTGGGAAGCGGGCCAGCTGGAGCGAGAAATTGCCGAAAACGCTTGGCTTACAGTACCCGCCGATAGCCGTGTGCTGTTCGGCACCGACACCGCCCAGCGCTGGCAGGCCGCCGCCGACCATATGGGCGTGGACCTAAACCTGATTTCTTCCTGCGCCGGCCATGCCTAACTCGCTTGCGGGTTAGGTTCGCCAGTTGCGTCTAACTCCACTCATCATGGCTAAGCGACCATGTCCCACGTACTTAAGTTTCATACATTCCATGCTCCAGCCGTATAAGTTTCGAACGCTCCATGTCTCAAAAACCTAGTCAGCGCCCCCAGCGCGGCACGCTATTGGCGTTCGACTACGGCTTAAAAAACATTGGTGTTGCCGTAGGCGAGGCGCAGTTTAGTAGTGCCAGTGAACACGGCATATTAAAAGCCCGAGATGGTGTGCCCAACTGGGATCAGCTGGGCGCCCTGTTGCAAGAGTGGCAGCCGGTGTTGGTGCTTGTGGGTAAGCCGCTCAATATGGACGGCAGCGACAGCGAATTGAGCCGCCGGGCAACCAAATTCAGCAACCGAATTAACGGTCGCTTTAATGTACCGGTGGAGCTTGTAGATGAGCGCCTCAGTTCCCGCGAGGCAAAGCAGGAGGCTGCTGAACGCAACCATCGTGGCAAATACGGTGACAACCCAATCGATGCCATTGCTGCGCGAATTATTTTAGAAACCTGGTACCAACTGCGCGCCGATGATTAATACAGTTTGGTTCGATCGGAGTCGTCGCTCTCTAGGCTGAGCTCATCTGCAGCGTGGCCCAGATATTCGGCGTCTGTTTCCGAAGCCAGTTTGATCATTAAGCGCAGGTCGTTGGGTGAGTCGGCGTGGGAGAGGGCATCTTCATAGGTGATTTCCCCCCGGTCGTAGAGCTCAAATAGCGCCTGGTCGAAGGTCTGCATGCCGATTTCGCTGGATTTTTTCATCAGTTCTTTTAATTCCGACACCTCACCCTTACGAATTAAATCCGACGCTAAGGGCGAATTCAGCAGCACCTCCAAACAGGCGCGGCGGCCCTTGCCGTCGGGCGTTGGAATTAATTGCTGAGCAATAATGCCGCGTAGGTTAAGCGACAAATCCATCCACAGCTGGCCGTGACGATCGGCGGGGAAGAAGTGGATGATACGGTCCAAGGCTTGGTTGGCGTTGTTTGCGTGTAAGGTACACAGGCACAGGTGGCCGGTTTCGGCGAAAGCGATGGCGTGCTCCATGGTTTCACGGGAGCGCACCTCACCAATCAAAATGACATCCGGCGCCTGGCGCAGGGTGTTTTTTAGAGCAATCTCAAAGGATTCGGTGTCCAGGCCCACCTCGCGCTGGGTAACAATGCAGCCCTGGTGCTGATGAATAAACTCGATGGGGTCCTCAATGGAAATAATATGGCCCTTGGAATTGCGATTGCGGTGGCCAATCATGGCCGCCAACGAGGTGGATTTACCGGTGCCGGTGGCGCCCACAAACATCACCAGGCCGCGTTTGGTCATGGCCAAATCTTTGATGATGTCGGGCAGGCCCAGGTCATCCACTTTAGGAATTACGGTTTCAATGCGGCGCAGTACCATGCCGGCCAAATTGCGCTGATAAAACGCCGAGCAGCGGAAGCGGCCAATCCCGCGGGCGCTAATGGCAAAGTTAAGTTCTTTCTGCTCCAAAAACTCCAACCGCTGTTTTTCGTTCATTACGCTAAGCACCAGTTCGCGGGTTTTTTCTGGCGACAGTGGCGTGGTGGTAACCGGGGTGACCTTGCCGTGCAGCTTGACCGAGGGTGGAACACCTGCGGTGATAAATAAATCCGAGGCCCCTTTATCAACCATCAGGGCCAGCAGGCGGTCAAACTCCATGGTGCATCTCCAAGTTTTTCAAATTTCGTGCGGTTATTAATCGAGGTTGTTCGCTAGCAGGGCTTAGAAAGCATCCGGCGATTTGGCTTTTTCGCGCGCCACTTCTCGTGCTACTAGGCGCTTGGCCACCAAATCCTGCAGGCACTGATCCATGGTTTGCATGCCTAGTGAGCCGCCGGTTTGGATGGCGGAGTACATCTGGGCGACCTTGTCCTCGCGGATCAGGTTTCGGATGGCCGGTGTGCCGCGCATAATCTCGTGGGCAGCCACCCGGCCGCCGCCGACTTTTTTCATCAATGTCTGAGAAATTACTGCCTGCAGTGATTCCGAAAGCATTGAACGCACCATGGCTTTTTCGTTGGCGGGGAATACATCCACTACCCGGTCAATGGTTTTTGCCGCCGAGGTGGTGTGCAAGGTGCCGAACACTAAGTGGCCGGTTTCGGCCGCGGTGAGGGCCAGACGGATGGTTTCCAAGTCTCGCATCTCACCCACCAGAATAATGTCCGGGTCTTCTCGCAGTGCCGAACGCAGTGCCTCGGAAAAGCCGTGGGTGTCACGGTGCACTTCGCGTTGGTTCACCAGGCATTTTTTCGATTCGTGTACAAATTCGATGGGGTCCTCAATGGTGAGGATATGCTCGTATTTGTTGTTGTTGATGTAGTCCACCATGGCCGCCAAGCTGGTGGATTTACCGCTACCGGTGGGGCCGGTTACCAGCACCAAGCCGCGGGGGCACATGGCGATGTCGCGAAACACTTGGCCCATGCCCAATTCTTCCATGGTTAAAACCTTGGAGGGAATCGTACGGAACACAGCGCCGGAGCCACGGTTTTGGTTAAAAGCATTGACCCGGAACCGCGCTACACCTGGCACCTCAAACGAGAAGTCGGTTTCAAGGTATTCTTCGTAATCCTTACGTTGCTTGTCGTTCATGATGTCGTAGATCAACCCGTGCACTTGCTTGTGCTCCATGGGCGGCAGGTTGATGCGGCGCACATCGCCGTCTACACGAATCATGGGCGGAAGGCCCGCCGACAGGTGGAGGTCCGAGGCGCCTTGTTTGGCACTAAAGGCGAGTAACTCCGTAATATCCATAAAAAACCTTATCGTTAGTTAACCGGCAGCACGGCGAATGGCTGGCGGCATTATTGTTTTGCAAACCAATACAAATCAAACCGGCCTAAGTGTTAAACTTTAGCACTCGTTTGGTCATCTTACCGAAACAATATGTCTAATCTTGCCGGCAATTTTGCAGTGCTTGAACAAAGAATAGAGCAGGCTTGCCAAGAGCACCATTGCGCCAGGCCGCTTTTGCTAGCGGTTTCAAAAACCCGTGTTGCAGATGAATTGCGCCAGGCCTACCAGCTGGGTTTACGTGCCTTTGGCGAAAATTATCTGCAAGAGGCGTTGGCCAAACAACACGAGCTGCACGATCTCGCCATTGAGTGGCATTTCATCGGCCCCGTACAATCCAATAAAGCGCGCGCCATCGCCGAGCACTTCGCCTGGGTGCACAGTGTGGATCGGTTCAAAGTTGCGCAAAAACTGAGCGCCGCACGGGCCGAAAGCGGCGAAGGGCAACCGCTGAATATTTGCCTGCAGGTGAATATCGACCGTGCACCCAGCAAATCCGGCGTGCTGCCCCAAGACCTCCAGCCATTGCTGGCCCAGTGCTCTGAGTTGCCCCATCTTCAGGTGCGAGGCTTGATGGCCATCCCCGATGCCATGGCCACCTTCGAGGCGCAATATCAGCCCCTGGCGGATTTAGCCGCCTGCCTGCATGGCTGTCAGCAAGCCTTTCCTCAGCTGCCCTTAGATACTTTATCCATGGGTATGTCCGGTGATTTAGAAGCCGCCGTGGCTGCGGGCAGCACGATACTGCGCATTGGCACTGACCTATTCGGTGCCCGGCACTAAACCCAAGCGCCCGATCAATTCAAAAACATTCCTAACGAATACATTAAAGAGAAGCAAAGTGACTCAAAGCCAAGCAAACAGGGATCTGAAACTTGCGTTTATCGGAGGCGGCAATATGGCATCGGCCATTATTGCTGGTTTGATAGACGGCGGTCATAAACCGACCACCATCAACGTCAGTGACCCCAGTGTTGAGCAGTTAACCCGTCTACAACAACAATTTGGTGTTCTTACCAGCACAGATAATCTGCAGGCCGTGGCCGACGCAGACGTGGTTGTGCTGGCTGTGAAACCCCAGGTATTAGCCCAGGTGGCAACCGACTTGGCTGCGGCATTGCAGCCGGAGGCCCTAGTTATTTCTATTGCCGCCGGAATCGATTGCCGTAGCTTGTCGGCCTGGCTGGGGCAGGGCACGGCCATTGTGCGCTGTATGCCCAATACTCCTGCATTAGTTAACCTTGGCGCCAGTGGCCTCTACGCCAACCCGCAAACCACAGCGGCGCAAAAAGTCCAGGCCGAGGCCATTCTAGCCGCGGTGGGAATTGTGGTGTGGCTCACCGACGAAGATCAGCTGCATGCGGTAACGGCGGTGTCTGGCAGCGGCCCGGCGTACTTTTTCCTTTTTATGGAAGCCATGATCGAAGTTGGCGTGGCACAGGGCTTAGCGCCAGATTTGGCGCGCTCGTTAACGCTGCAAACAGCGCTAGGAGCGTCTACCCTTGCCAGTAACAGCGAAGAAGGGCCGGATGTTTTACGCCAGCGGGTGACCTCGCCCAATGGCACCACGGAACAAGCCATTCTAAGCTTTGAGCGCGATGACACACGGGCGGTGGTGAAGCGCGCCATGGCCGCCTGCGCGCAGCGCTCGGTGACACTGAGTGAGGAGCTAGGCGCCAAATAGGCGCGGCTGAGACCTCACTGAGGTGCTCGTTGAGCCAGGTTTTACACCGTTGGCAAATTAAAACGTTGATATAAACACTACTTGCCACCATTTAATGGCAGAATCGTTGTTTTAATTTTCACTGCTATGCCCGCTGCTTAATTGTGGCTATTAACCATTAGGAATACTCGATGGACCCGTTAGCTCAGATCGCAACCTTGGTTATCCAAACCGTTGCCTCTATCTACCTCTTTTTTGTGGTAATCCGCTTTTTGCTGCAGCTTGCCCGTGCTGACTTCTATAATCCAATCTCCCAGGCTGTAGTCAAAGCTACCAACCCGGTTCTTATTCCACTGCGCAAAATCATCCCAGGGTTATTCGGCATCGATATGGCGGCTCTGGTGCTGGCGGTAATCGTGGGCTTTGTGGCCATCGAACTCAACGCCCTGGCCGCCGCGCAAACCATCATTAACCCGGCTCGGGCCTTGTTTTGGGCCATTATTGGCGTGCTTAAATTGGCCACCATGATCGTGTTTGTTGGTTTGATTATCACCATTATCGTCAGTTGGGTAGCGCCCTACAGCAGCCATCCGGCTCTTACTTTGCTAAATCAGCTGATGGAGCCGGTGCGTGCGCCCTTCGCTCGAATTATTCCCCCCATGGGCGGCCTTGACCTAAGTCCAATCTTTATCTTCTTAACCGTACAAGTGATTTGGATATTGTTAGATTGGGCGGCGATGAAAGTCGGTCTTGTTGGCGGATTGGCGCAATTTGTGCCCGGTTATTAACGCGAGTGCTAAGCAGGGGAGCTTGTTAGACCAAGGGCGTCCTATCTAGTGGCATTTTGGCTGCTAATATTCATTACAAATGCAGCAGGGGCGTTTTGCTTGCACCCAGTTGTGGCACTGATCGAATAAATGCTTTTTAATGTGCACCGCCACGTCTTGGTAACCTAAGTTGGTAATCTAAGATTCGCGAGCACAACAATAAGGACAATGTAAAGATTGACGTAGGCGTGGTGAACAACCCTGTTCTAGCGCCCCGCGAGCAACTGAAACGAACCTAAGGAAGACAAGCCGTTAACGCATAAGCGTATCGAGTGCCCAGCAAATAAGGCCTGCTCCCCAGCTCCTTTTCCCTACGGTTCGCGTTGGCAACTGCCTGAAGCCGCAGATGCCGGCGCCACCAGCCGATGCGTTATCTTAAGTAAGGATATGCCCCTAAGGTGAACTTAAACAGTCTCCAGGTTCAACTGCACGAATGTGAACAGCGCCGCGTTGATATGATCAATGCGTTGCTGTCCTTCAGTCATTGGTTTGGAACCAGCGGCCTGCACTGCCCCGAGGCTGAAAACCTCATCGGGCGAGCTGTAAGGCGTTTGCGTGAACACACCTTCACCGTGGCCTGCGTGGGTGAATTCTCTCGTGGCAAAACTGAACTCATCAATGCCTTACTGTTTGACCAATTTCAGAGCCGCATTTTGCCATCTCGGCCCGGCCGCACTACCATGTGCCCCACCGAAATCGGCTACAACGCCAATTTGCCCGCCAACAGCATTCAATTACTGCCACTGAACACACGTCGTGGCGGTATCAGCGTGCGCTCTTTCAAGGCCATTCCCAAGCATTGGGTCAATGTGCAATTTGATGTTGAAAGCCCGGCCTCATTACAGGATGCCCTTGGCCGCTTAGCTGAACGTCAGTACATCTCCGAAGAGCAAGCCCGAGATTTGGGTTTTAATTGCACCCAACTCAACCGTCACCCGCAAAACATCCACGAGGTGGAAGTGCCGGTGTGGCGTTACGCGCACATCAATTTAAAGCATCCGCTTCTGGCCCAAGGCCTGCGGGTGGTTGATACGCCAGGGTTAAATGCCTTGGGCACCGATCCTGAAATAACCCTAAACACCATAGCCGATGCCGACAGCCTGATTTTCTGCTTATCCGCCGATGCTCCGGTGTCCGCCACCGATCGCTGCATTTGGCGCGATTACATCAATGCTGAAGACAACAGCAAAACTCTGGTGGCTATCAATAAGGTTGATAGCCTATGGGATGATCTGGTCTCGGCGCCTTCAGAAGATACCACCATCAGCAGCGTGCGCACGGACACGGCCCTGGCCCTGGGCTTACCACTTCAGCAAGTGGTGCCCATGTCTGCAAAGCAAGCTTTGCTGGCCCGTGCTCGGGGCGATCGAGAGCGGTTGTCCAAGAGCAATTTCCAGCAATTTGAAGCCTTGCTCATCGCACAGCTAAATGATCGCCTTAAACAACTGTTTAAACACAGCGATGTGGAAGATGCCTTGGCCCTAGTGCGGCAGACCCACCAAATTATGCAAGAGCGGCTGCTGGTGCAGGGTGAAGTACTGCAACAGGTGCGATCGGCGCCGCCGGCGGATATTGGCAATGCCTTACATGCGGCGCGCAGCGATTTAAAAGACGCCCATCGCCGGGTGCATCAAATCTCGATTTTGCATCGCTCCTACGAGCGGCAGGTGAACCAAAGCTACCAAGCCTTGGCGGCGGTGTTTGGCCAAAAGCAAGTGGAGCGCCTGCTGAGCTACCTCACCACTGCCGCGGCGGACCCTGAGCCCATGTTGCGGCCGGCCCTAAAAGCCACGCTAAAACAAATTCAATTGTGCCTGCGCAAACTGGCCATTGAAGCCGAGCTGGCCAACCAAGCCCTGGCTGCAATTTACGCTGAACCTGAAACCGGAAGCGGCCGCATGCGCCTGTCTAGCCGGCGCTTACGCTTGGTTAAGCGGCAGCAGAAGTTCTCCGAGTTCAAGCACCGCTGTGAGCAATTTCTGCACAGCGCCGAGCAGGCGGGTGTTTCCGATAGACCGCTCATTCGCCACTTTCTGCTCAGCTTAAGCCACGAGGTACGCAACTATGTGGAGGACACCAACACTTTGCTTGAGCGCTGGCACCAAAATGCGTTAACCCCCGTTGCCTACCCCAACGAATGCAGCAAGCAGCTGTTGCAAAAAGAGCTGATGTCCATGTCTCGTCTCGGCCGAGCCGATGACGCCGCCGCCAGCGCCGACCCAGGCCAAGTGTTAGCGACATTGCGTCGCGACCTCACAGAAAACGAAGACCATCTCTTCACTTTGAGCCAAGTTCTAGAGCGTATTGATCGTTTTGAGCCCATCACGCACACCTCGGATAAGGTGGTGCCATTGAGCTTTGCCCGCCGCAAAAGCTCCTAATCCCAGCCCTTTATATCGCTTTGGCCCCGGGTTACGCCCGAGGCTGCAAAGTGGTTTATAATCGCGCAATTTTTCAATTGGACGCACGCCAAAATGCCTGAGCAGCTACCTGCCGACAGTGTCGGCCTGGTAACCCCCATTACCCAAACGTTTAGCGAGCCGCTGTTGTTGGCTTGCGGCCGTACCCTGCCCAGCTATGACTTGGTGTATGAAACCTACGGTGAGTTGAACGCCCAGGCCAGTAATGCCGTATTGATTTGCCACGCCTTATCTGGCCATCACCACGCCGCCGGCTACCACAGCTTAGACGATCGCAAACCTGGCTGGTGGGATAACTACATTGGCCCGGGCAAAGCCATCGATACCAATCGCTTTTTTGTGGTTTCGCTGAACAACTTAGGTGGCTGTCACGGTTCCACCGGCCCAGTCAGTATCGACCCGGCCACGGGCAAGGTCTACGGTGCCGATTTTCCATTATTGCGCGTGCGCGATTGGGTCAGTAGCCAAGCTCGGTTGGCCGACCATCTTGGCATTACCCAGTGGGCCGCCGTGGTGGGGGGTAGCCTGGGCGGCATGCAGGCCATGCGCTGGGCGCTGGAGTACCCCGAGCGCATTCGACACTGCATTGTGATTGCCTCGGCGTTAAACCTCACCGCACAAAATATTGCCTTTAACGAAACCGCACGCCGAGCCATTACCTCGGACCCGGATTTTCACGATGGCGATTATCTGGCCAAAGGCACCTACCCCAAACGCGGCTTAGCGTTGGCGCGTATGGTGGGCCACATTACCTATCTGTCCGATGACGGCATGGATGAAAAATTCGGCCGAGAATTACGCGCGGGCAGTTTTGTGCTGGGCAGCGATGAGCTGGTGGAGTTTCAAATTGAAAGTTATTTGCGTTATCAGGGCGATAGCTTCTCGGGCAGCTTCGACGCAAACACCTACATCTTGATGACGCGGGCATTGGATTATTTTGATTTAAGCCGTGAATACAACGACAACCCCGTGTCCGCGTTTAGCCATTCCCAGTGCCGGTTTTTGGTGGTGTCGTTTTCCAGTGACTGGCGTTTTTCGCCCCAACGCTCGCGGGAAATTGTCGATGCCTTAATTACCGCCGGCAAGCCGGTGAGCTACGCCGAAATTGAATCCAAACATGGTCACGATGCCTTCCTAGTGCCGGATCAACGCTATCGACAAGTGTTCAGTCGCTACATGAACACCATAGAGGTGTAATCGCCATGCGTAACGATTTAAGTATTATCAGCCAGTGGATAGAACCCCAAAGCCGGGTGTTGGATTTAGGCTGCGGCGACGGCGAACTATTGCACTTGCTTACCCGCGATAAAAACGTCAGTGGCTATGGTCTTGAGATTGACCACGATCGTATCAATATCTGCGTTGCTAAAGGGCTCAACGTAATCGAGCAGGATTTGGACGAGCGCGGTTTAAGCAATTTTACCGACGGCAGTTTTGATACAGTGATTATGACGCAAGCTCTACAGACCATGCGCTACCCCGACAAAATGGTGGAAGAAATGCTGCGTATTGGCCGTGAGTGTATCGTCACTTTTCCCAATTTTGGCCATTGGAAAGCGCGCTTGCACCTAGCTATAAAGGGCCGCATGCCAGTGTCGGATTTGCTGCCCTACGAGTGGTACGACACACCCAACATTCACTTTTGCACCTTTAAAGATTTTGAAGTGCTGTGCCACCAGCGTGGCATTGCCATAAAAAAACGGCGGGTTGTTACCCACAGCAGTACCGACGCAATTGGCGCTAAATGGTTGCCCAATGTGTTTGGTGAAACCGCCATTTATCACCTCGGATAACACAGGTATTGAGCACATGGTACAGGCAATAAAATTACTGGTGGGCGGCTTGCTGTTGTCGATGGCGGCCGGCTTTACTAGCGCCCAGGACGGTATTTCCATAGAGCAAGACGGCTACCGCATTTTTTACAGCGTGTTTAACAGCACCATGATTACGCCTAAAGTGGCTCAGGCCTATGCGCTGGAGCGAGACAACGACCTGGCCTACGTCAACGTGGTTATCACGCAATTGGAAGGTAACAGCCAGAGCCTGGGGGTGCCCGCTAAAATTGCCGGCGATGCCAAAAATTTAATGCAGCAGGTGCAGAAGCTGAAGTTTCAAACCATCCAAGAGCAAAACACCGTCTATTATTTGGCGCCGGTGAGCCACGGCAACGAAGAGGTCTATCACTTTGAGATGACCGTTCGGCCAGAGACTGCCCAGCGCAGTATTGATATCGAATTCACCAAAAAACTTTATGTGGAGTAGCGGCGTGCAGCGAATGGTTTTGGCCAGTGGTAACCTTGGTAAATTAAAAGAATTGCGCACTATGGTGCAGCCGCTGGGTTGGGATGTGGTATCGCAAAACGACCTGGGCGTAGCAGAGGTGGAAGAAACCGGTTTAAGCTTTGTGGAAAACGCCTTGCTTAAAGCTCGCAACGCCGCCGCGCAAACTGGTTTGCCCAGCTTGGCCGACGACTCCGGCCTAGCGGTGGATGCCCTGGGTGGTGCACCGGGTATTTATTCCGCCCGTTATTCCGGTTTGGGCGACGCCGCCAATAACGAAAAACTGTTGCGCGAATTAAACGGCGTGGCTAATCGCCGGGCGCAATTTATTTGTGCTTTAGCGTTGGTTAAACACGCCAAAGACCCAGTGCCGCTGATTTGCCTAGGACAGTGGAGCGGCGAAATTCTCACCGCTCCCCAGGGCGAGCAGGGCTTTGGTTACGATCCGATTTTTAAACCCGACGATTGCGATTGCTCCTCGGCGCAGCTTAGCCCCGAGCGAAAAAGCGCGCGCAGTCATCGCGGCCTAGCCATGCAGCAATTATTGCAACAAATTGCCAGTCAACAAGGTCAGTGATCACCCTCTCACCACTCAGCGTTTACGTTCATATACCTTGGTGCGTGCGTAAATGCCCCTACTGTGATTTCAATTCCCACGCCGCTGGCAATGAGTTGCCGGAGCAAGCCTACCTGGCGGCCTTAAAGCGCGACCTATTGGCAGAACAGCCCTTCGCTCAGGGCCGTAAGGTGGCCACGGTATTTTTTGGCGGTGGCACGCCTTCGTTATTTTCTGCCCAGGCCATTGGCGAAATCATTACGCTGTTGGATCAAACCCTGGGCTTGCAAGCCGATGCCGAAATTACCCTGGAGGCCAACCCCGGCACCTTTGAGCGGCAGAAGTTTCGCGATTATTTGGCCGCCGGAGTAACCCGGTTATCGGTGGGCGTGCAGAGCTTCAACGGCCAGCACTTGCAAAAGTTAGGGCGCATTCACTCCGGCGATGAGGCGCACAGGGCCATCGTCACTGCCATGGAGGTGGGTTACCAACATATCAATATCGACCTAATGCATGGCCTGCCGGAGCAAAGTGCCGCCGATGCCATGGCCGATTTGCACACCGCTACCCAGTTCGGTGTGGATCATATCTCCTGGTACCAGCTCACCATTGAACCCAACACGGTGTTTTATTCCAAGCCGCCGACTCTACCGGTGGAGGACACTCTGGCCGATATTCAGGAGCAGGGCGCAGACTGGTTGGCCCTGCAGGGCTATCAACAATACGAAGTTTCGGCCTTTGCCCAGGCCGGTGGGCAATGCCATCACAACCTGAATTATTGGCGTTTTGGCGATTACCTGGGCATCGGTGCCGGTGCTCACGGCAAGGTCACGGATGCAGGGTCTGGCTTGATTCAACGGCGCCGAAAAACCCGCTTACCGGAACACTACCTGCAAGCGGTAAGCCCCCTGGCCGGTGCTGTGCCTGTGGCCGAGCAAGAGCAGCTGTTGGAATTTGCCATGAACGCTCTGCGATTGGTCTGCGGGGTGGAATCGCAACTGGCCGCCCAGAGGCTGGGCCAAGCACTGCCTTGGCCGCGTTTGCAGCCAGTCATCGATGCTGGTTTGCTTCAACCCCAGGGAGAGCGGTTTGTCACCACAGACTTCGGCTTTCAATTTTTAAACGAAACCCTCGCCAGAATTGACGATTGTTTTGAATAATCGTGTAAAACCTCTTAGATTGGCCCATTTAATAGGTATCTAGCCATCGTTTTTTTTAGCCAATGGTGTAAGCTTGAGCAAGTGTTCACTTCCACGTATGGCCAGAGCGTCCATCACTTAATGCCCAACCAAAAGTTGGCGAATTCAAAAAAAGAACACAAACCAGTTTGCTGAAAAGTGCGATAACCACAGTCCAGCGTTTGCCGCGTAGGGGAATTCTGCGTTGGCAAAAGCGACCAAGGCACAGGGCCCCAGCATGCTCGACCCATACACCAAACAACACCGCCGTTCCCTGGCCATTAAATTACTGGTCTTGGTGCTGCTCACCACCCTTACTATTGCTGCGGTGGGTGGCGTTATTGCCGTTTGCCTGAATTTTCAGCAAGACCGCTCCATGTTGGAAAACCGCCTGGACCAAATTCGCGCCAGCGCCTTGCCGGGCATGAGTTCCAGTTTGTGGAACTTTGATGAAGAGCAGTTAGAGCTGCAAGTAAACAGCTTGCTGGCGGTGGATGACATTACTCGGATTGAAGTGCACTGGCGCGATTGGAACGATGAGCCGCGGCTGCTAATCCGAGAAGAAGCCCATAGCCAAGAAGATATCGTCGAGCGTTCCTATCCATTGGTGTATTCGGCGCCGGGCCTTGCGCCGCAAACCTTGGGTGATTTAACACTCTACGCCAGCCTCGATTCAATCTACCAACTGGCCTCCTACCGCACACATTTGATGGTGCTATTGCAGGTTATCCAAACGCTGTTATTGGCGGTGTTATTGTTGTGGCTGGTGCGTCATTTGTTGACTCGCCATCTGGAGAGCATTGCCGATTACGCCAACCATTTAACGCTGAATAATTTGGACCAGGCACTGCAGTTGAAACGCGGCGCCTCCAGTACCAACGCCTGGGATGAGCTAGACGATGTGGTGCAAGCGTTTAACCATATGCGCACTACCATGCTAGAGGACTTAGCCACCCGCCAGGAAATGGCCGAAGCACTGCGCGCCGAAAAACAAGCAAAGCTGGAGTCTCGCCGGCAGAAATCCGCCGCCGAGGCCGCCAACCAAGCTAAGAGTTTATTTTTGGCCACCATGAGCCACGAAATTCGCACGCCCATGAATGGTGTGATCGGCATGGTGGAATTGCTGCGCGATACCTCCCTCAGTGAAACCCAGCGCCACTATTTGAATGTGATTCATCGCTCCGGTATCAGCCTGTTGGATATCATCAACGATGTTCTAGACTATTCCAAAATTGAAGCCGGCAAGCTCACCGTTGAAAACAGCGAATATCACCTAGAAACGCTGCTGGATGACTGTGCGCAATTGTTCGGCGTGCGCGCCAACGACAAAGGCGTGGAGCTGATCAGCTGCCTACAACCCGGTGCGCCAAAGCGGGTGCGGGGCGATATCACCCGCGTGCGCCAAGTACTTATTAATTTAATCGGCAACGCCTTTAAATTTACTGAACGCGGACAGATTGTGGTGCGAGCCTGCCAATCGGCAACCGCCGCCGGTGAGCCCTGCCTTACGTTCTCTGTGGCCGATACCGGCATTGGCATCAGCCAGGAAAGCGCTGAAGCCATATTCGATTCCTTTAACCAAGCCGACAACAGCACCACGCGAAAATACGGCGGCACCGGCCTGGGCTTGGCCATCAGTAAGAGTTTGGTGGAGTTGATGGGCGGTGAAATCGGCGTTGACGCCAGCCCTCCCGGTGGGGGCGCACGTTTTTGGTTTAGGGTGCCCTTCGACCCAACAACGGCGCATTTTCAAGACGCCGGCGACGACAACGACCGCCGAGTGCTCAGTGGCAAGCGGCTGCTGCTGGCGGCGCGTAACCCGGTTTTACTGGCCATCCTGGACAGACACGCCAGGGATTGGGGCATGGACGTGCATTGCGCTGCTAATCAGATTTCGGCCCAGCGCACCGTGGAAGTGAGCCGCAGCCAGGGCCATAACTTCGATTACCTGGTGGTTGATTACGATCTGGCCAGTGGCGACGCCTTTAGCCTTACCCAGTACTTTGCCAAAGCCGCAGGCAACGATTGCCAAAGTGTGGTCTTTGCCCGCAATGACCTGGAGTTCTCGCCCAGCTTATTGGCTCGCAACCACGTTGAGGCTAGCCTGCGCAAACCACTGACACCACGCCGATTGCGTCGGCAATTGGTGGCGTTGGCGGTGGGCGGTGAGCACAACGTTGCCCCCCAGGTGGAAGCCGCTGCGCCCCTGAGCGTGGATATCTCGGGTTTGAATATCCTGGTGGCCGAGGACAACAGCGTCAATCGCATGGTGATACAGGGATTGTTGGCTAAGGCCCAGGCGGCGCCGGATATCGTTATCAACGGCCTGGAAGCTGTGGCGGCGGTTAAAGCCCGCGCCACCGGCTACGATCTCATTCTAATGGATTGCGAAATGCCAGAGTTAGACGGCTTCGATGCCACCCGGCGGATTCGGGATTTTGAGCGCCAGCAGGGCAGGGATGCTACGCCCATTGTCGCGCTCACCGCTCATGCCCTGGAGGAACACCGCGAGGCGGTGTTTGCTTGTGGCATGGATTATTACCTAAGCAAACCCATGACCTTTGAAAACCTCACCGACATGCTGCAAAACCTCGGCTTAATGGTATCACCGCACCGCTACTTCAAAACGCCCACTGCGGTGGGTTCAGCCTAGCGCGTAGTCCTCATTACGGCGCCACAAAACTGTCATATAGTGTTCGGCTTTGCCGTGCCATAATGCAACCTTGCTCCAGCCAGTCGCTCTGGCTAGTCTATGGCCCAAAGCCGCCCTTCGCGCGGCGATTTACATCAGGTTCCCGTTTAGGTTGCTCCGTTATGCCCAATGATCTCTCGCTCAACACCGGCGACAACATCGTCGAAAACTTCGACAACCCCGATTACTACATCAACCGCGAGTTGAGCCACCTGAAGTTCAATATGCGGGTGCTACACCAAGCCCTGGACACCAGCCACCCGCTGTTGGAGCGGCTAAAGTTTTTGTTGATTTTCAGTTCCAACTTGGACGAATTCTTTGAGATCCGAGTCTCCGGTTTATTTGAGCGTATCGAGTTTGGCCAGCAGGAGGGCACAGGCCCCGATGGCAAAAGCCCAGAATCCCTGTTGCAAGAAATAAGTGCCGCCTGTCATCCCTTGGTGGAGCAGCAATATCAAATCCTCAACGAGCAGCTGATTCCTCAAATGGAGCAGGAAAACATCCGTTTTATTCGACGCGGGGATTGGACCGAGGCGCAAAAGGTTTGGGTTGAGGAATTCTTTAAAAACGACATTGTGCCGGTGAGCTCACCCATTGGTTTGGACCCAGCACACCCCTTTCCCTTGCTGGTGAACAAAAGTCTGAACTTTATCGTCTCCCTAGAAGGTAAAGACGCCTTTGGTCGTGATACTGGACTGGCCATTGTGCCGGCGCCGCGCTCACTGGACCGCGTGATCCGCATACCCGATGAATTGTGCGATGGCGGCGATAACTTTGTATTTTTGTCTTCCATGATTCACGCCCATGTGGACACTCTGTTCCCCGGCATGAAGGTAAAGGGCTGTTATCAGTTCCGCATCACACGTAACGCCGATCTAGACGTGGATATGGAAGGGGTCGCCGACTTGGCGTTGGCGCTGAAAGGGGAGCTGGCATCCCGCCGCTTTGGCCGCGCTGTACGTTTGGAAGTAGCCGACGACTGCCCGCAACCGTTGATCGATATATTGCTGCGTGAGACCAAATTGGACGAAGCCCATCTGTACCAAGTGAATGGCCCGGTAAACCTAAAACGGCTGATGCGCGTGCCAAGCTTGGTGAGTCGGCCGGATTTGCTTTACCCCTCGTTTACCCCGGGCACGCCCCGTGCCTTGCGCGAGCGCAAAGAAATCTTCAAGGCTGTGGCGCGCAAGGATTACCTGCTCTTGCACCCGTTTGAATCCTTCCAGCCGGTGGTGGACTTCCTGCGCCAGGCCGCGGTGGACCCTGATGTACTGGCCATTAAACAAACGCTGTATCGTACCGGCGATAACTCCCCCATTGTGGCCGCTTTGCTGGACGCGGCCCGTAACGGTAAAGAAGTTACCGCCGTGGTTGAGCTGCGGGCACGTTTTGACGAAGAAGAAAACCTGGCCCTGGCGGCGGAGTTACAGGCCGCCGGCGTCGTGGTGGTGTACGGCGTGGTGGGCTACAAAACCCACTGCAAAATGATGCTGATCGTGCGCCGGGAGGGCAACGAGCTAAAACGATACGCCCACCTGGGCACCGGGAACTACCACGCAGGCACGGCCAAGCTGTATACGGATTACTCACTGTTAACCGCCGACGAAAACCTATGCGCCGATGTTCACAAGGTGTTTCAGCAGCTCACCGGCATGGGCAAAATTGAGCGGGTTAAGTGCGTGCTCAATGCCCCCTTTACCCTAAAGGGTGGCCTGATTGAGCTCATCGACCAAGAGATCGATGCGGTTAAAAAAGGCAAGTCCGGGCGCATTATCATGAAAGCCAATGGCCTCACCGAATCCGAGGTGATCCGCGCCCTCTATCGCGCCAGTCAGGCTGGGGTCAAGGTGGACCTGATTATCCGTGGTATGTGCTGCCTGCGCCCGGGAATCCCTGGTATATCCGACAATATTCGGGTGAAATCCATCGTTGGCCGCTTTTTGGAGCACACCCGAGCCTACTATTTTGCCAACGCTTCGCCCTCCATCTATTGCGGCTCTGCCGACCTTATGGAGCGAAATTTGAACCGCCGAGTAGAAGTTTGCTTCCCGCTCCACTCCAAAGGGGTGACTAAGCGCGTAAAAGCCGATTTGGAGCTTTATGTGGCGGATGAAAGCCAGAGCTGGGAGCTTCAGCAATCCGGTGATTACCGAGCCAACAACGCTGGGCCGGCCGAACAGTCGGCACAGATGGTGCTGCTGCAGGAGTTAAAAAATTAAACCTATCGTAAAGGTTTGGGTGAAATTGGTTCGACAGGGGTTGATTTTGGTGATTTGGTAACCATCTTAAGGGCAATTGGGCTGGCATATGGGCCATTAGTTAAAGACTATGGTCACAGCTCTTGTTCTAGGCTGCGGCGTTTCTTATCATGCTTTGCCTAGAAACCTATTATTTCTCATGGAGATCATGCAATGAGTGAAGCGATCGTACACGTCAGCGATGACAGTTTTGATGAGGAAGTTGCCAAGGCCCAAGGCCCTGTATTGGTTGACTTTTGGGCAGCTTGGTGTGGCCCTTGTAAAATGATCGCACCGATCCTGGATGAGCTGGTAGGCCAATATGAAGGGAAAATCAAAATCTGCAAAATGGATGTTGATGCCAACAAAGAAACCCCAGCTAAGTTCAACATTCGTGGTATTCCCACGCTGATGATCTTCAAAGATGGTAACTTAGAGGCGACAAAAGTGGGTGCCTTGTCTAAAAGCCAGTTGGTTGAATTCATCAACGCTGCCATCTAAATCTGCTTTGCGAATTGGCTTGGCGGTTTACCCTCGCCAATTCGATCAGCCCAGGCGCCGCGGCGGTTGACCCTAAACGGCGGCTCCCCAGCGATGGCCCCAGACAGTATTTGGGCAGGCGCGAGCAGTGAGTTCTACAGATGGTTTTGATTTGAAGGTCTTCTCGAGCGTATAGTGCATACCAAAACCGGGGTTGTTAAATCCAACTCTAGTTAAACGATAAAAAGATTGATGCAAAGTGCCCCGGCTCTGAACCAAGCTCAATTTAAACGTTCAAAAGGTAAGGTCTATCCCCTGGTAAACCTGCACACGGCAGCGGATCGCAAATCCTCCGGCCGGCCTTAAAATTGTGAACCAAACCTCGCTTTTAATGGCCACCAAGAAAAATTTCCGGTCTATTTTGCACAAGCCAGAATTTGCGGCTATACTTCACGCATTGCACACCTGTTCAAAGCATGTTCAAGTCCCGTCTGCCGAGAACTAAGCGCCCCAGCCATTGATGGTTATTGGGCACTCTCAATCCCGTAGCGTACCTCAAACAGTTAAAACGCTAGGATTATCGGAGTTTTAGTATTGTCGGGCGAGAGCCCAGTGCAACCGATCCAGGGTTTCCACCCTGCCAGCGCGATACCACTGCCCCGCAACCAATTTTTGGCCAAAGGTAATTGGTTTTATCTATCGCACACCACCCATGGATGTATTTGTTCGATTTTTGGTGCTCGGTATTAAACGTTCGGTTGTGCAGTTGGGAATAAATGCGGATATTGAGCTGGCTGGCGCTAACAGAAGGGCCTAAGCACAAGGGCGAATTGTCATAGGCACAAGAGCATTGCCAGCGGCAGAAGGCAGGGTGGAGCAGCCGGTGCCGGTTTTTGACGGTGACTGCTAAGCACCAGTGCCAGCCAATAAACACGGCGCCTATTTATTGCTTTCGCCACCGGCGCTTGTTATCGATACTGACAAATTGCCTTGGCGCTACATGACGAAGAAAACGAAATTAAATCGTTGCTAATAACAGTTAAACAGTTTTTATTTGAAACCGACGCAGACTCTGGGTTGTTTTCATTCTCGGAATCAATATCGATCTTGCTTAAAGTCCATAACCAATCCGCTGTCAGCACTCTCCTGTGCGCTGATGCCTGACTTACCAATCATCTAATCAAACCTATGAATTTAACCGATCTCAAAACAAGACCAATAGAAGAATTAACCAATATCGCCACCGATATGGGCCTGGAAAACATGGCTCGGTCGCGCAAGCAGGACATCATCTTCAATATCCTCAAGCGGCACGCCAAGGGTGGTGAAGACATCTATGGCGACGGTGTACTCGAAATTCTACAAGACGGTTTTGGTTTTTTGCGCTCTGCCGACAGCTCCTACCTGGCAGGCCCCGATGACATTTATGTTTCACCCAGCCAGATTCGCCGCTTTAACCTGCGTACGGGCGACACCATTGCTGGAAAAATTCGCCCGCCAAAAGACGGCGAGCGCTACTTTGCGCTGTTAAAAGTTAACGAGATTAACTTTGATAAACCGGAAAAGCTGCGTAATAAGGTTTTATTTGAAAACCTAACGCCATTGTTCCCAGACGATCGTTTGGTGCTAGAGGCCGGTAATGGCTCCACCGAAGATTTGACCGGTCGCATCATCGATTTGATTGCTCCCATCGGTAAAGGTCAGCGTGGTTTGATTGTGGCACCGCCTAAGGCCGGTAAAACCATCATGATGCAGAATATCGCGCAGGCTATTACGCGTAACAACCCAGAGTGCCACCTAATCGTTTTGCTAATTGACGAACGTCCGGAAGAAGTTACCGAAATGCAGCGTTCCGTACGTGGCGAAGTGGTTGCCTCTACCTTTGATGAGCCACCTTCGCGTCACGTACAAGTCGCCGAGATGGTCATCGAAAAAGCCAAGCGTTTGGTAGAACATAAAAAAGATGTTGTCATTCTGCTGGACTCCGTAACCCGTTTGGCTCGTGCTTACAACACCGTCATCCCTTCCTCTGGTAAGGTGCTTACCGGTGGTGTGGATGCCCACGCCCTAGAAAGACCAAAGCGTTTCTTTGGTGCTGCACGTAATATTGAAGAAGGCGGCAGCTTGTCCATCGTAGCCACAGCGTTGATCGATACTGGCTCCAAAATGGACGAAGTTATCTTTGAGGAATTTAAAGGTACGGGTAACCAAGAATTGCACTTGGATCGGAAAATCGCTGAGAAGCGGGTCTACCCAGCTATTAACGTGCGCCGTTCCGGCACCCGCCGCGAGGACCTGTTAATGAAAGAAGACGAGTTACAGCGCGTATGGATTCTGCGTAAATTACTCCACGATATGGAAGATGTCGCTGCCACTGAATTTTTGGTGGATAGACTCAGAAACTTCAAAACCAACGACGAGTTTTTCTTGTCGATGAAGCGCAAGTAAGTTCGCTGTTGTCAGTAGGCGGCCTCTAATGTGTTAATGATGGCCGCCGGTTTTATTGTTTAAGCTGGCTTTGAAAATACTCCAGCGCGCGCACTATGGCTTTTTGCCGGCGTACGCGCTGCTCTATGGTGGCTTGCGCTTCGGCGTGTTCAGTACCAGACATGCCCTTCGCATTTTCCTCTAAGGATTTAATTTCTTCGTTAATCTCTTGCAGGCTGTCTTTTAAATCTTCTAATTGTTGGGCTCGCTCGGCCTTATCAAATAAGGTCTGTTCTGGTGTGGTGTCTTGCTCGCTTTGAATGGGGTGCAGGTGCGCAGCAGGAATTACCGGGCCGGGCACTTGGCGTTGATTCATAAAATTGGGCGATACAATTTCCACGCCGGCTTCGTGTAATGTGTCGAGCATTTTGCAGCGCAGGTTAGAGCGCGCTGAAATCAACGTTTTCACTTCCGCCAAAAATCCGCACACGCGGTATTCCACCGAGAAATCGCCAAGGTTGGTAATTAGCACAAAGCTGTCGCTTAAGCCGGTTTCCTCGGCGGCGGTTTTTAACAGTGCTTGGGCATGCTTGCGCTGCACGTCGTAACCCAGTGTAACCGTGGCGGTGACGATGGTGCCGGTGGCGTGGATAACCTTCACCGGGTTGGCAGCCATAAACAGATTGGGCAGTGTGAGTAGGTCGCGGTCCTCGGTTTGGATTTCGGTGTGAAATAAATTCTGCTCGGTAACCCGGCCAAAATAATCGCCCACGTGGACGAAATCTCCAGGGCGATAACTGCTCAAGAGGCGCAGCATTAACCCGGCCATGGCATTGCCGGCGATGCTGGTGGAAGACAGCGTTAAAATGGCGGTGACTACCAAGCCCAATAGGGTGAGCAACTGGTTGCGCAGGGACTCCGACACCGGCAGTGTCGCAATAAAAGCCACCGCGCCACAAAAGCCAACTACCAGACCCGCCAACTGAAATTTATAGCGATTTTGCGAGTGGTTGGCGGCGTTTTTACTGAGCCAGCGCAGCACCAAAGCCGTACAAAGCAGCACGATAAATAATCCCGCCACAGACGGTATTTGCTGCCAGAGCCAGGGGCCCAGTTGATCTAATTGCAAAGCCGTAACCTCTTTTTATCTGTGTTTCAGCAACATACTTAGGGCAGGGTGCTGTGGTAAAGTCCCCCACTGGATAAATGATGAAAGAATTATGAGCAACGGTAAACACTCCTACAAAGATTTGCGGGAATTCTTACAATTCTTAGAGAGCCGCAACGAGCTGGTAAGAATTAGCCAACCCATCGACCCCAATTTAGAAATGACAGAAATCGCCGACCGCACCCTGCGTGCCGGTGGCCCGGCGCTGTTGTTCGAAAACCCCATTGGTAGTGATATTCCGGTGCTGGCAAATCTGTTCGGCACCGGACAGCGGGTGGCCTTGGCCATGGGGGAGGACGATGTGAGTGCCCTGCGCGAAGTGGGTAAGTTGTTAGCCTTTTTGAAGGAGCCCGAGCCGCCCAAGGGCTTAAAGGATGCATGGCAAAAGATGCCCATTTTTAAGCAGGTGCTGAATATGGGTCCCAAGTTAATCAGCAAAGCGCCGGCCCAGGCGGTGGTGCTTACCGGGAATGACGTCAATCTCGATCGGCTACCCATACAAACATGCTGGCCCGGAGATGCTGCGCCGCTGGTCACCTGGCCCCTGGTGATTACCCGTGGGCCTGAGAAAGAGCGGCAAAATTTGGGTATCTACCGCATGCAGAAAATTGGCCGCAACCGGCTGATCATGCGTTGGCTGTCCCACCGTGGCGGCGCCCTGGATTTCCGTGAGTTTCAGTTAAAAAATCCGGGCAAGCCCTACCCGGTGGTGGTGGCTTTGGGAGCGGACCCGGCTACCACACTTGGCGCGGTGACGCCGGTGCCGGATACCCTCAGCGAATATGCCTTTGCCGGTTTGTTGCGCGGCTCCAAAACCGAACTGACCAAGGCCCTCAGTTGCGACCTAGAGGTGCCCGCACACGCCGAGATTATTCTGGAGGGGGTGATTGAGCCGGACGACTTCGCCGATGAGGGCCCCTTTGGTGACCACACCGGTTATTACAATGAGGTTGATCGTTTCCCCGTGTTTACCGTGACCCACATTACCCACCGCAAAAATCCGATCTACCACTCTACCTACACTGGTCGGCCACCGGATGAGCCCGCCGTGTTGGGTGTGGCGCTGAACGAGGTATTTATTCCTATTTTGCAGCGTCAGTTTCCGGAAATCGTCGATTTCTATCTGCCGCCGGAGGGTTGCTCCTATCGCCTAGCGGTGGTAACCATGAAGAAACAATATCCCGGCCACGCCAAACGCGTGATGATGGGGGTGTGGTCATTTTTACGCCAGTTTATGTATACCAAATTCGTCATTGTTACCGACGACGACATCAACGCCCGGGATTGGAAAGACGTGATTTGGGCCATCACCACCCGAATGGACCCAATCCGTGACACCACATTGGTCGACAACACGCCAATCGACTACCTAGACTTCGCCAGCCCAGTATCCGGCCTGGGGTCAAAAATGGGCCTGGATGCTACTAACAAATGGCCCGGAGAAACCGAGCGCGAGTGGGGCGAGGCCATTGCCATGGACGAAACGGTAAAACAGCGCGTGGATGAGATGTGGGACGAGTTGGGTATTTTTTAATCTTTTTTTAGTGCTGAGTCTTGTCTTTGACTGATATGGTGTTATAGTTTTATATAACACCAACACTCTTTGCCGAGGTCTTCTCATGTCTGCCGCTTCGTTCACCCGTATTTTTTGCCTGTGTGCCGGGTTGTTGTTAGTCGTCATTAGGGCCCCGATGATCCAGGCTGAAGACGAGCTGTACAGCAAAACCATTCCAGTTTCCGGGGTAACCGAGCTGGAGGTGCACCAGGGTTTTCGCGTGGTGATCAGCCAGGGAGAGGAAGAATACGTGCGCGCCGTGGCGCACCCCGATGCCCTGTCTCACATCGTGGCCGAGTTAACCGATAATCGCTTGCGTTTGGGCTCCAGCACCAATGCGCCCCTGCCTGTGTTGTTTGAAATTCAATTGCGCAACATCAACCGAATCAGCTTGATGGACGTGGCCGAGGCCAATATCGATCGCTTAGATGTGGACGATTTACGTTTGTCTGCCCAAGGCGCCGGTGAAATAGCACTTGGGGTTATTCATGCCCAGCAATTAGATCTCACTTTTATCGGTACTGGCGCAATTGCCAGCCGCAGTGTTGATGCCCGTCAGGCACAATTTCGCTTGGCTGGCTCCGGATCGATCTCCGTGGATAATCTCACCGTGGGTGAATTGGAGTTGGACTTATCGAGCAGTGCTGGTGTGCATTTGGTGTCTTCCGGTTCCATCGATTCTTCTAGTATTCATCTATCCGGCACGGGGATTTTTAACGCCGCCAACACGGTCACGCGCCAGGCTGAAATTGACATCGCCGGCTCCGCCAGTGCGCTGGTAAATGTTACCGAATCGCTGGATGTCAGTACCTCCGGTTCCGGTACTGTGACCTATTATGGCAATCCCAATTTAGATACTGGTATCTTTGGTTCCGGCCTGGTAGAGCAGGCGCTTTAATTCATGGCCATGCACGACAGCTGGAACGACCAGCAGCCGATTTACCGCCAGTTGCGCGATCGCGTGGCGGCATCGGTACTGGCTGGCGCGTTTAAAGAAGGTGAGTCAGTGCCTTCGGTTCGGCAGGTTTCCAGCGAAGCCAAAATTAATCACATAACCGTAAGCAAAGCTTATCAAGAGCTGGTGGATGAGGGCGTATTGGAAGTGCGCCGTGGCCGAGGAATGTTTGTGGTGGCTGGCGCCAAACAATTATTACTGGCCCAAGAAAAACAAAAATTTATTGAGCAAGAGCTGCCAGCCCTGGCGGCGCGTTTGCAGCAATTGGATATTGCTCCCAGCCAACTTCTCGACTTATTAAAGGACAGTTTGTCGTGACCGAACCCGTCATCAGCATCAATCAATTACAAAAACGCTATGGCCGAGATACGGTGGTGGATATACCTCAGTTGCAAGTGGAGGAGGGCAGCATTGTCGGCCTTATCGGCCCCAACGGAGCCGGTAAAACCAGCGCTTTACGATGCTTGTTGGGCTTGGCCAGTTATCAGGGCGAGGTGCGTGTGCTGGGTAAAGATCCTTACCATCAGCGCGCAGAATTAATGCAGAACGTTGCCTTTATTGCCGATACAGCGGTGCTGCCGGCCTGGATAACGGCGACGCAGTTGTTAGATTACATGGCCAGTGTGCATCCGAATTTTAATCGGCAAAAAGCCGAACGGTTTTTATCGGCCACCAACATCAAGGCCAACAGCAAAGTAAAAACGTTATCCAAGGGGATGACCACACAGTTGCATCTGGCCATGGTGATTGCCATTGAGGCCAAGGTGTTATTTTTAGACGAGCCGACACTGGGTTTGGATATTATTTATCGCCAGCGATTTTACGAGCAATTGCTGAACGACTACTTTGACGAAAGCCGTACCATTGTGATCACCACCCACCAAGTGGATGAAATTGAACACATTCTTACCCAACTGATTTTTATCAATCACGGCGAGATAGCCTTAAATGCCTCCTTGCACGATATAGCCGAGCGGTTTGTGGAACTGGATGTACTGCCAGAACACCTGGCCGCGGCCGAGGCGCTAAACCCTATTTATAGCCGAACCAACCTGGGCAATAAAACATTGATGTTTGAAAATATTCCCCAGCAGCAGCTCATACCCTTGGGAGTGGTGCGCACGCCCAGTATTGCTAATTTATTTGTTGCCAAGTTGGATCGCAGTGCGGGAGGTGCCGCGTGATGGTGAATAATGTGGCCACCCAATTGCGTCGCGAATATTGGGAAAACCGAACCTGGCTGTTTGTATTGCCGATTATTTTATCGGTGCTGCTCATTGTGTTGTCTTTGCTGTTGGCAAAGTACATCACGGCGCTGGGCGTGGGTGAGCGTGAGTTTTTGATTTTTCAGGGCGAAGAAAACCGAACCCAAATGCTGGATTTCAGTTTGGGCGCGCAACCGTTGAGCGAGGCCGACAACACAGGCGAGCCCGCGCAGCCGTTAACCGAAGAGCAACAATTCCATCGCGATTTAGAAACCAGCTTTGATGAAACGCCCTTGGCCATGCTAGCGGTTTATATTGCCAGTGCTTGGCTGGTGAGTTTTTTCTATTTTGCCGCCTGCTTGTATACGGATCGGCAGGACAACAGCATATTATTCTGGAAGTCACTGCCCGTCACCGAACATGAAAATGTGCTGGCCAAGTTGTTGTTTGGCGCCTTTGCCTTCACCGGTGCTGCGCTGGTGATTGGTTGGTTGTGTTGGTTGGTGATTGTGTTGGTAGCCTTGGTATCGCCGGGCGGTGAAATTTTGCTCAAAGACATGACCGTCGGCGGGGTGCTGAGTGCCGTATATATGGGGCCGCTGTTGATTGTGTTGGGTTTTATTCGCGGGTTGCCCATCATCGCTTTGCTGATGTTGTTGTCCGCCGTGGCCCGGCGATCGCCATTAATGATGGCCGTGGTGATTGTGGCCGTGGTGCTGTTGGCGGAAAAACTGCTGTTTTCCACGGCCTTTGTCTATCAATGGCTAACCTGGCACCTGCCGCTGTTGCCGCTAGACACCGAAGTGGCAGAGGGTGGGTCGCTGCTGTTTTATCATGTGAAGGATCTGTTTTCTCAGCCGTTGATGTTAATCTCCGGTATTGTGATCGGCATTGCGGCTTTGGTCGCCGCGATCTGGTGCCGAGAACACCGTTTTGAGATTTAACATGAGTTGCTAAGCCGACTCGTGGTTGACGAGTTGGAGAACACAGTGTCGCAGTTTTTGTCCGAGCGCTTTTTGGTGGCTCAAATCGCGTTGGGAATCATCTTAGGGGTGGCTTTGGCCGTCATTTGGCCGAGCTTGGCGGTGCATACCGAGTTATTCGGCTCGCTGTTTGTTGCAGCGCTAAAAGCGGCGGCGCCGTTGCTGGTGTTTGTGCTGGTGATGGATGCCGTTGCCAACCACAATCGGGCCGGTGACGCCCGTTTCTCGCCTATCATCTGGCTTTACCTGGCCGGTACCATGAGCGCTGCCTTGGTAGCCTTGCTGGTCAGCCGCATGTGGCCGCCGGAAATAACCCTGCTGACATCCAGCACCGATTTAACACCGCCCCAGGGCTTGTCCTCGGTTATTTCTGGCCTGGCTTTGAAGGTGGTGGATAACCCCATCAAGGCTCTAGTGTCGGGTAATTTTATCGGTGTACTGGCCTGGGCTGCGGCCCTGGGCTTTGCTCTGCGCGGAGTGGCGTCGTCGACGCTTACCGCACTCAGTGATGTGTCCGCGGCCATGACGCAATTAGTGCGTTATATTATTCGCCTGGCACCCATTGGTATTTTTGGCCTAGTGGCAGCCACCACCGCCAAAACCGGTGCGGCGGCGTTGCTGCAGTACGGCCATCTTATCGGTCTGTTGCTGCTGTGTATGGTTACCGTTGCACTGGTGGTTAACCCGATACTGGTGTTTGCCTTGACGCGATCCAATCCTTATCCGTTGGTGTTAACCGCGCTGCGCGAAAGTGGTGTTACGGCGTTCTTTACTCGGTCATCGGCGGCCAATATTCCGGTGAACCTGAATCTGTGTAAACGCCTGGAGCTCAACCCAGATATCTACAGCGTGTCCATCCCACTGGGGGCGGCGGTGAATATGGCCGGTGCTGCCATCACTATTACCGTGATGACCATGGCGGCGGTAAATACCCTGGGTATAGAAGTATCCCTAGCCACGGCACTGTTGCTGTGCATCACCGCCAGTTTGTCGGCCGGTGGCGCGGCTGGCGTGGCTGGCGGTTCGCTATTGTTGATTCCCCTGGCTTGTAACCTGTTCGGAATCAGCGGTGATGTGGCCATGCAGGTGGTGGCGGTGGGCTTTGTTATTGGCGTGGTTCAGGATTCCGCAGAAACGGCCCTAAACAGTTCCACCGATGTGGTATTTACCGCCGCTGTTAGTCGGTCTTTTGGTGAGTGAGTGCTTACTCAGGCTTCACTCTAACCATCCCTTCTTGGGCCGTGGAGGCGATAAGGTTGCCTTCACGGTCGTAGATACGGCCAAAATTTAAGCCTCGGCCATTGCCCGCCCACGGGCTGTACACCTCGTACAGGATCCACTCATCCATGCGGAACGGGCGGTGAAACCACATGCTGTGGTCAATGGTGGCGCTGCGTAGGTTGGGAGAGATAAAACTGACGCCGTGCGGACGCAGGGAGGTGGCCAGCAGGTGGGTGTCCGAGGCGAAGGCCAGCAGCTGTTGGTGCACCGCCAGTTCATCGGGTACCTCGCCGTCGGCTCTGATCCAAATGGCGTTGCGTGGCTCGCTGACTGGGTTCTCCTGGCTCCAAATCGGGTTGGTTTGCCGGTATTCCAGGGGCCAATTGGCCAACTTTATGGGCAGGTTGGGGATAGATTCGAACAGTTCCCGGTCCGATTTTAAGCCCTCTGGCCCCGGCGGAAAGGTGGTTTGGTGCTGGTGGCTCAAGCCTTCTTCTTCGGGCTGAAAAGAGCATTGGCAGCTGTAAATGGCGTGGCCATGTTGGCGCGCGGTGACGCGGCGCGATAAAAAGCTGCGGCCATCGCGGATGTTTTCCACATCGTAGATCACAGCCCGCCCGGCCTCACCTGCGCGCATAAAATAGGAATGGAACGAGTGCAGATGGTAGCCTGGTGCTACGGTATATTGCGCAGCACTGATCGATTGCGACATCACTTCGCCGCCGAATAAACGCTCGGTGGCCTTCCAGGTGTCAAAGCCGCGGAATAGGTTGTCGTCCAGCCGTTCTAGGCGGTTGGCTGCCAGTAGGAGTGTGAGTGATTCGGACATGCATTCCTCTATCGTTGCTGCTTTAGGATGACTACTGATGTGCGCCTAGCAAAGGGTGTTGCGAAGGCGCTAATATAGCGGCCATTGTGGTTACGGCGTAAGCTCAAAGGTCTGCCTTAACCGGCTGCCGTTTTGAACTGTTGAGACTCAAAAGGCTATTTTTTATTCCATACAAATTCAATGACTTAAGTGATTAAATTTGAAGGTTGGCTTGGGGCGGGGTAGCGCATGGGCCGAAAATTCGCGGATGTCTGATCATGAAGATAATCAATCAGTAAAGCACACCTTGAAGTTATTATGGAGTTAGGTCGCTGTTTATGAAAGCGTTGGAGTTGTTTCTAGAGTCAGTTATTTTCCGCAGTCGCTGGTTGTTAGCGCCGTTTTTCTTAGGCCTGATCGCGGCCACTGTGGCGTTGATGTTGAAGTTTTTCAAAGAGCTTGCTCATCTGTTGATGGATTTGTTCGCTATGACCGGGCCGGATGTGATCGTCTCCATTTTGTCGCTGGTGGATACCACTCTTATCGCGGTGCTGCTGTTCATCATTATTCTTAGCGGTTACGAGAGTTTTGTATCTAAAATTGACTTCCAAGGCCATGAAGACCGCCCGGCGTGGATGGGGAAGGTGGGTTTCTCTGAGCTAAAATTAAAGCTCATCGGCGCCATAGTGGCCATTTCCGGTGTTGAACTGCTCAAGGTATTTATTCAAATGGATAGGTATGATTGGGTGGATATTGGCTGGAAGATCGGCATTCATATGACGTTTGTTATATCCGGTGTACTATTTGCACTGACCGACTTCATCAACTCCCGCAAGGGAGGTGACCACTAGGTTGTTATAAATAGGGGCAGGCCGGCGAATAGCGCTGGTAAGATTTCAGGCAAGGAGCCGATCAGCCCCGTACAAAGCACACAGAGAACGCAAGAAACATGATCAAACCACTCCATAACAGACTCTGGGCGGCGCTTGTGGGTAAGTCACGCCTGTCTATTCTGGCGGCCAGCGGTGCGCTGGCGGCTGCGTTGGTGGGCTGTTCTGGCGGTATTATCCCCAACTATCAGTATTACCAGGACCTTTCGGTGGAAGAAATAGCCGCCGATTTTAAATACTACTCCAAAGACGAAGAAGACATCTGGCTGTCCGCGCCCTGGATGGTAGAGCTGGTGGGCTGGCTCAACGAGCACCAAATTGTCGATAACCAAGCGCAAAAGCTCAGTGCCGATTACGATCCACAAGACCGCCGCCTTAATTTGCATGCCCAAGTGGAGTACGCCTACACGGTTGGGGCTAAAAAGGTCTTTGAGCCCGCTGTATTCGACCGGGTGCGGGTGAATGACGGCGCCTTGCTGCAGGTAAATCCGGCTCCGGTGGATGTCGATTGCGACGAAAACGAGTGCACTTACAGCCAAAAAGTGGTGGTGCCGTTGACCGTGGCAGAAGTAGTGGGGAGCCGTTACACCGGGTTAACCATTCAGCTGATAGACCCAGGCAAGCCCGCCATGACCTTTCGCATGCCAGAAACCTATGTGCGCGCTTTCAGTGAGCAGGTGGGTAAAAAGCTGGGTGAGAACTATATGGATTACGATCGAGTGGTGGATGCCAATGCCCGGTTGGACAACACCTTTGGCCGAGATCAGCTCACCGTGGAAGATATGGCTCGTGAGTGGCAGTGTGACCGCACTACCGTGCAAGCGTTGGAGCTCAACGGCCCGCAGTCGTTATTCCAGGTGGAGTGTGGCGATGACAGCTATCGCTTGGTGCGCTGCGAGTGGGGTGAGTGTACGGCCGAGGGGCCTGAGGTTCAGTAGCCGCATGCTAGGCGTGTTTTACCCGGCAGGGTAGGGTTGCCGGGCATCGAGCTAATTAGAGCGCGTCTTGCCGGCGCCGCACCCCCCTTTCTTTTTCGTCGCTCTCGGTTTTATCTCCTAGGCTTTTTCTTTCTTATCGTATCTTTGGTTAAAAAGCGCCAAAGTGGTTCTATTTTGCACTGATCTTCAGCTTTCTTAACAGCGCTCGCAGTTGGTCATAGCTTAGCCCCAGATGAGCTGCGGTTCTGCCCTGGTGGTGGTCGCAGGCGGCCAAAGCCTGCTGCAGCTGGGTTCTTTCCCAGTGCGCTCTTGCCTGTTTAAAGTCCAGTGGCTCGCTGCTTGTTTGTTGTTCTGGAGGTTGTTTTGTTGGTGATCGGCTTGTTTGTGAATGTTGCGCCGTAATTGACTCTGTTGCGGGGCTGTCTTGATCTTGGTGCTCTGTCCAGGGAGAGGCTGCCCAGGGTGGTGTAAATGGGTCTATCACCAATTGCGCGATGGGGTCTGCTTGCGCGCCACTGCGAAACAGCGAGCGCTCCACCACATTTTTCAATTCTCGAACATTTCCGGGCCAGCTGTGCTGCAAAATTTGTTGTTGGGCTCGCTCGGCAAAGCCCGGGAAATAATCCCACCCAAGGCCGCCGATAAACGCCACGGCAAAATGCTCCGCCAGTAGCAGGGCATCGCTGTCGCGCAGGCGCAGGGGTGGCATGTGCACCACATCGAAGGCCAACCTATCTAGCAGGTCGTGCCTGAAGTCACCCGCCGCCGCCATAGTGGCCAAATCGCCGTGGGTAGCGGCCACCACTCGAGCCTGAGTAACTAGGGTTTTTTGCCCGCCTAGGCGCTCAAACTCTCCGTATTCCAACACGCGCAATAGCTTTTCTTGGGTGCGTAACGATAGCGTAGCAACTTCATCCAAAAACAAGGTGCCCGCCGCCACTCGTTCAAAATAGCCAGTTTGGGCTTTGGTGGCGCCGGTAAAAGCACCGGCTTCATGGCCGAAAAGTGCCGATTCCACCAAGCTTTCGGTGAGGGCGGCGCAGTTAAGCTTAATAAACGGCTCATCCCAGCGAGGCGATAAAAAGTGCAGTCGGTGAGCGAGTAGCTCCTTGCCGCTGCCGCGCTCACCCAGGATCAGCACTGGCCGGTCTAGGTGGGCCAGCTGGGAGGCGTGGTCTAGGGCGTTCAGGTACAAACGGCTTTCACCAATGGCGTTTCGGTTCGCGTTTTTCTCGGCCATAATAACCAATAAATTAACCAGTATTTGGCATATTAAGCCAAATGTTGGCGTTGTCGGGCAACTTAATTTTAGAGAAAATGTTAAAAATATAATAAAAACAATATGTTACGAATTCTGGCACGGCCCGTGTAATAGCTATAGGTGTAAGCAACAACGACATTCCGTGATGCCTGCATCACCCTTAAGAGTTAGGAGAGAAGAACATGGGCATATTTTCACGCTTTAGTGACATCGTCCAAGCCAACATCAATGCCATGCTAGACCATGCGGAAGATCCGGAAAAAATGATCCGTATGATGATTTCCGAAATGGAAGAGACTCTGATAGAAGTGCGCACTACCAGTGCGCGCATCATCGCCGATAAAAAAACCGCTGAACGCCACCTGGACCGTGTGCAAAAAGACCTGGATGAGTGGGAGCGAAAAGCGAAACTGGCCATTGCCAAGGGGCGTGAAGATCTCGCCCGTGCCGCCTTGCTTGAAAAACAATTGGTGGCGGAAGAGAGTGCAACCATCGCCGGAGAGTTGGCTAACTTGGACGAGCATTTGTCGAAATTAGACGAAGAAATCAACCAGCTCCAAGCCAAGCTTACCGACGCCAAGGCCAAAGAAAATACCTTAAAAATGCGACAGCAAACCACCAGTGCCAGGCTGAAAACCAAGCGCCAAACCGAGCGAGCCAACATCGAAGATGCCTTCGCCAAGTTTGAACGATTTGAGCAGCGCATGGATTATTTTGAAGGCGAAGTCGAGGCCATGGATCTGGGTAAGGAAAAGCAAACCGGCTTAAAGCAGCAGTTCGCCGATCTAGAAAACGACGATAAACTTAACGCCGAGCTAGAGCGTCTTAAAAAGGATATGCAAGCCGGCGCCTGATTCCCGCAGTGGCACAGGGAAGTGCTTAGAAGGGAAATGCTAGAAAACGAAGTTAGGCGCACCGTTTACACCACACAATTAAAGGAATCCTGTAATGTCATTTTTCAGTTTTTTATACACGCCAGCTATTTTATTTATGGTGATCGTTGCGCCACTTTGGATCATCTTGCACTACAAAAGTAAAAAACGTTCTGAGGCAGGCCTGAGTGAGCACGAGCGCCAACAGCTGGAAGATTTATTGGTTAAGCTCGATAAAATGTCAGAACGCGTTGAAACCCTAGAAGAAATTTTGGACAGCCGCCACGGCAAATGGCGCAGATCCACCGAAGAGGAGCGTTATCAGAATGGCCGCTAATAAACACAAATTTAACGAGAACTATCGGGGCTGGACGGCAAACAAAAAGAGCGGTTACAACCGCAACCTGTTTCGCAACAAGCGAGATGGCAAAATCTCAGGTGTGTGTGCAGGCTTAGCCGATCACCTGTGTATTGATCACTGGATTGTGCGCATCGTTTTTATTGCCATGATCTTTGTAGTTGGGCCGGTCATGATTTGGGCCTATATCGCAGGCATTATTTTGTTATCCAAACGCCCGGTGGAATTTGAACCTAACGTTGAATACGACGAAGACCGAAAGCGCTACCGAGAAAAAACCATTTTTAAGCACAGTAAACCAGCACCCGAAAGGTTGCGCCTGGCGCGGGAAAAAATGGATAAAACCTTGTCCCGGATAGAATCCATGGAGCGCTACGTCACTTCCTCGCGCTACGACCTGGACCGGCAATTTGCCGATTTAGAAAAAGGCGGTAACTGACCGCCGTTGTAATAATGAAAGATTTAACAAGTAACGTTAATCACTAAGCACCATAACTAAAAAGCTAATTAAAAAGGACACCACCATGAAACCCACGTTTGTTTGCCTACTGTGTTTGGCGTTGGCAGGCCCTGTTAGCCTGGGCAGTGCCAGCGAAGTAAAGAAGGTGAGCATTGGCCCAGCGGCAGGTATCGCGCAGCCCGCGGTTGAACAGATGGAGACATTACACGTTGATCAACCGGTACTGCAGCACGCGGTGAAACCGAAAGTAACCAATAATCACATTAAGTTGGATCGCGGTCTAACCCAGGGGTTGGGCTTCGGTTTTAATTTGGTACTCTAGGCGAGGATGATAACCATGACCGCCGCAGAAATTGGTATCGCGTTTGTGTTGTTGGCTGTGGCGGTGGGAAATTGCGGCTGCGCCGGTCAGCGCAGTGGTTTACAGTTCGATCTGGGCTTGTTGTCTGTCACCGTGCACCGAGCAGCCTTGGCAGACGTAGACGATGCTCGGCAGCAAAACAACCCAATCCGATTTATCATACAGTAACTGTTGGTTTCAACGCTTGGTGAACGCCCTGAAACGGCGAAGATGCCGTTTCAATGACTTTCCGCTCTATCAATTCCTCTCTATCAATTAAGTTCTGGCAGTTGCCCCACTTTCACCAACATCTCTGTTACTACCTGCAAATCCAGTAGGAACTGATCCACGGTTTTAAATTCATTGGCGTTGTGGCCGGTATATTTAACGCCGGGCATGGACAAACCGAACTGCACGCCGTTGGGTAAGTTGTGTACCGAGGTTGCGCCAGAAGAAGCAGCGAACTCTCTTGGTAGACCAAGGTTGGCGCTGGCAACGTCCAGCAGTGCATTCACCCAGGCGCCTTTGGGGTTGCGGTACATGGGTTCGGCAATGGTAATGTCTAAATCAAAATTAACCCGGGTGGATCGCTTCCAATCTTGCAGTTTTTGTTCAATTTCTTGTTTAAGTTGGGCGGTGGGCTTGCCTTCGGGCACCCGCAAATTAACCGCCAATTGCAGGCGTTCATGGTTTAAATTAACCAGAGTAATAGCGCTGGTCAGCGGCCCCATAAACGGATGGCTAAAGTCGACGCCGAGCTTCTCTGCGTAGAAATTTAAGCCCCAGTTTTGCGCGGCGTAGTGGGCTGCAGCAGTGATGTGGTTTTGCTGTGCGCCGCCGCGTTGGTTGATTAAATCAATAAATAATAGTAACCGTGCTACCGGGTTTACACCGGAGGCTGGATCGGAAGAGTGGGCCGAAACGCCGGTTACTGTAATCAGCAACTGCTCGTTTTGCTCGGTTACATCGATGCTGAAATTGCCGCCGTGCTCCAGCACAAACTGCTGGGCTGCCCCGCGCAGCATGGCCGCCGAGTTTTCCAAATCAGGGCTATTAACCAGTGCCGTGGCGACCTTTGGAATTTGGTTGGATGCCAAGCCACCGGTGAGGCCGACAAACTCCAACCCCAGTCCTTGGCCACTGCGCACCGGAAACTCTGTCATGACTACGCCATAGCCTTTTTCGGCAATCACCACGGGGTAACCGCCGTCCATGGCTAGGTTGTATTCCGGCGTTGGATTGCGCTCAAAATAGTAGGCAATGGCGCCGCCGGAGGTTTCCTCCGTGGTGTCTACCAGCAACTTGAAGGTGCGTTGTAGAGGCAGGTTTTCTTCCAGAATAACGCGCATGCCGTAGAGCGTAACCACAATGCCGTTTTTATCGTCCTCGGTGCCGCGGCCATACATTTTGTTGCCGATTTTGGTGACTTTAAACGGGTCCAGTTTGGTGCCGTTATCCAGTACCCAGTTGGCCGGGTTCACGGGTACCACGTCGGCGTGGGCGTGTACGCCAATCAGCTCATCTGTGGCGCCGGGCAGGGTAATCTCGTATACGCGGTCGTCAATGTTGCGAAACGCCAGCCCAAAGGCTTCGGCCTTGGCTTGGATGGCCGCCGCCATTTTTTTAAATTCGGGGTTCTCGTGCTGGGGTACACCGTCCTGACGATAGGTGGGAATGGCTACCCATTGTTCCAGTGTCGCCATGGCTTCGTCACCGTATTTAGCCACGCTATAGCGGCCCAGTTGGTGCTGCACCACGTTTTGTTGTTCTGGGGTTAGGCTCTCGTCGGCCAAAAATCGTTTGATGGCTTTTTTTTCGCTGCGCGGTAGCGATTTGCTCTGTTGGGCAAGGTAGGCCTTAAAGCTGTCTGTATTAGGGCCTTGCCAGGCACATCCGGCCAGTACCAGCGCTGCAATGGCAAAAAAAGGTACTAGCAAATGGTGCGCTCGGTGTTTGAGTGAGGGCTCGGAAGATGGTGCGAAAGAGCGAGTCATAGTTTTTCTCTTGGCAGTAATTGTAGGGATAGCCCGCGCAGCCTACGGGTAGGCGGCTTAAATTTGGCTGAATGTTTAAAACGAGTGGCGCCGGTTAGGCCTCAAGATTCACTTGGCGTTGGCGCAGCCGTGGCTATTGAGCACCCGCTGCTGGCTGGGTGGGTTGTTCGCCAGCAGCGCATCCGGGCGAATGGGGCGGGGTACCAGATTGCCGCCGCAGTTGGGGCAGGCGTGTTGCAGGGCGTGCTCGGCGCATTGGGCGCAAAAGGTGCACTCAAACGAGCAAATGCGCGCGTCGGTGGCGTGTGGTGGAAGGTCTTTATCACAGCATTCGCAGTTGGGTCTTAGGGCTAGCATGGCGGTTCTCCTAAGTGGGTTGGGCTTTACGGTGTAAGCAGGCCCACGCTTTGGCCCATGCGTACCGGGCTGCCGGCGCTTAGGCTGGGTTCGAATTCGGCGGCGCCAGGGGGCAACAGCATCACCACGGTGGAGCCCAGCTTAAAGCGGCCCATTTCTTCGCCACGGGCAAATGCCAAGGGCTGGGCAGCGGCGTAGTTCCAACGTTTAATTTGGCCTTTCTCCGGGGTGACCAAACCGGCCCACACGGTTTCGATGCTGGCCACAATCATGGCGCCCACCAATACCATGGCCATGGGGCCAAACTCCGTTTCAAACAGACACACCACACGCTCATTGCGGGCAAACAGGCGCGGCACGTTTTCGGCGGTGGCTTGGTTAACGGAGAATAAATCCCCTGGTACGTGGATCATTTGCTGCAGGGTGCCGGCCACGGGCATGTGCACGCGGTGGTAGTCCCTGGGTGATAAATACACCGTGGCAAAGAGACCATCGGTAAACGGCTTGGCCAAGGCTGGGTCACCGCCGAGCAGTTCCAAGGCGCTGTAACGGTGGTGCTTGGCCTGGAATATCTGCCCGGCTTTGATTGGCCCCATTTCACTGATGGCGCCATCGGCGGGGCAGAGTAACGCTTGTGGGTTCTCATCCAGCGGGCGGGCGTTGGCGTTTAACGCGCGGGTAAAAAAATCGTTAAAACAGCTAAAGTCTTCCGCGTTGCTTCTTTCCGCCTCGCTCATATCCACTTGGTACTGTTTGATAAACGCATTAATCAGCGGGTTTTTAATGGTGTCGATTTGCGTTTCTGCCAGCCAGCCGGCCGCGCGGGAAAGCCCTGTTTGCGGCAGTAAATATTGCAGTTTGGCGAACAGTCGATCTTTGGTGGACATGCGGTGGTCTCAATTGGCTGTGATTAATAAGGTGTTTAGGGAGCATCGATGGGGGTGTTTGGATCATTACCCCAGTCGCCCCAAGAACCGTCGTAGCCGCGGATGTTAAAGCCTAATGACTTGCCCGCTAGGTAGGTCAGTGATGAGCGACGGTGGGCTTGGCAGTGGGTAACAATGCGTTGGTGTTCGGTGAGTCCGTGTTTGGCTAAATACTCTTTGGCGTCTTTGCGTATGCGCAGGTTTTGGCCTGGATCCAGCAGATTGGTCCACTCGACATTAATCGCATCGGGAATGTGGCCGCCGCGTAGGGCTTGCACGTTCTCACCGCGGTATTCGGTTGGGTTGCGCGCATCCCACACAGCAAAATCGCTTTGGCCCAGCTCGGCCAAGATGTCGTCCTTGGTGGCGCGTGCGGCAAAGTCCCACTGATATTGGTTGCGCGTTGGCTGCGGTTGGTTGGGCTCAGTTTGCAACGGTAATCCGTCGCCGGCCCAAGCGTGCAAACCGCCGTTGAGGTAGCTCATGTGGGGGTGTTTGATTAAGTCCAAGGTCCACAACAGGCGCCCGGCGTGGCCGCCGCCATCATCATCGTAAACCACCACGTGACTCTGCGGCGTTATGCCCAGGTGGTCGATGACTTTCTCTAGTTGATCAGTGTTGGCCATTGTTCCTGGTGCTGGCGGCGCGCCGCTGACCAGCCAAGCATAGGGCAGGTGAATCGCGCCGGGCACATGGCCCCGGGCGTAGTTTTCGGCGGAGCCAACGTCAATGATGATCAGCTCCGGCGCAACTGCGCCGTGTTCAATTTGTTGGTAGAGCACAGCGGGCTCAGCCAAATACGGGAGTTTGAGGGTGCTCATAATACGGCCCAGATAATTCGTGGGTAGAAATGGCAACCATAAATGGCCGGGCGCAGACTGTAAATAAGACCCAGCTAAAATTGGCTAAAGACTGTGGATAATATGCCGGTAACTGGCCAGTCGCTGGGCGCCGATGGTGCCTTGCTCGGCGGCGGCCAATACCGCGCAGCCGGGTTCGCTCTGGTGGCGGCAATCGCGGAATTTGCACAGGCCGGTGAGCGCTGCCAGTTCGGGAAAGCCAGCAAACACTTCCTCCGGGCTCATGTGCCACAGACCAAATTCGCGGATCCCGGGCGAGTCGATTAAATCGCCGCCGGCTGGGAAGTGAAATAACTGGGCGGTGGTTGTGGTATGGGTACCCTTTTGAGTGGCCTCGGACAGTGCCCCCACTTTCAAATCAACACCGGGTAAAAGTTGGTTGATTAACGAGGATTTACCCACGCCGGATTGGCCCACGAAAACGCTGATGTGGCCCGCTAGGGCTTGTTGCAGTTCCGTCATGCCCTGCTGGGTCTTGGTGGATACCTGCACCTGGGAGTACTCCAGTCCGCGGTAAATGCCCAGTAGGTTTGTGATATCCACTTGGTTGGTGTCATCGATACGATCGACTTTGTTAAGTAGTAGTAACACAGGAATGGACAGGGCACTGGCGGCCACTAGATAGCGATCAATTAAGTTGCCGTGGGGCTCCGGGTAGGGCGCAAACACCACCACAATTTGATCGATATTGGCCGCCACTGGGCGGGTGTTGCCGTGCGCGTCTGGCCGGGATAATTCGCTGCTGCGCTCCAACCGGGCCACCACGACACCGGTATTGGTTTCTTTATGGTGACGCCAAACCACGCGGTCGCCGGTGACCAGGGAGCCCAAGTTGGCGCGCAGATGGCACCGAATGCGCTGGCTGCGGGTGCGGTCGTCTGCGGCCACCAATTCAACCTGGGTGCCAAAATGTGCGGTAACCAAACCCTGCTGCTCGGGGCCCAGCTCGTTGTCATCCAGCAACTGATTGGCCTGGCTGTCTTTTTTGGCTGCACGTTCGGCGCGTTCCTGTTGAATTTTTTCCACTCGCCAGGCCTGGCGTCGGGATAATTTACGACCAGCCATTAGCGCTTGTGTCCGCCCATGGGTTTTCCTTTCAGGTATTAGGGTAAGCTACAATGTTGGCAGGCATTTTAAATAGGCAGCACCAATAAAGGAAACGCAAATGACGATAAACGATAACAACCTGATCTGGATCGATCTGGAAATGACTGGCCTGGACCCAGATGCCGACGTGATTATCGAGATTGCCACCATCGTCACCGATGCTGATCTAAACCCTTTGGCGGAAGGGCCGGTGTTTGCCATCCAGCAGCCTAAGGCGGTGATGGACGCCATGGATGAGTGGAACACTCGCCAGCATGGCGGCTCCGGTTTGACTGAGCGAGTGCTCAACAGCAGCACAACCCTGGCCGAGGCCGAACAGGCCACCATCGAGTTTTTAAGCCAGTGGGTGGGCCAGGGTAAGTCGCCCATGTGTGGCAATTCCATCTGCCAGGATCGCCGTTTTCTCGTGCGCGGCATGCCCGACCTGGAGTGCTATTTTCACTACCGCAATTTAGACGTAAGCACCCTAAAAGAGCTGGCCCGCCGCTGGGCACCGGAGGTATTGGCCGGCGTTACCAAAAACGGCAGCCACCTGGCGCTGGATGACATTCGCGACTCCATCGCCGAGCTACAACACTACCGCCGCGAGTTCATCAAAGCCTAACCATCCCTAAAAAATCAATGGGGTCAGAGCGATTGATCGCGATCAATCGCTCTGACCCCATTGATTATAGCGCTATAAAGGCAGCTCTATGACTGGCTGCCGCGCTGCCACCATGGCGAGTAATTTCTCTCGGTTATTGACGGCCAAATCGTAGACCGCCGCCGGCATCCTTACGCCGTCGAAGGTGGCGCAGCACCATAGACCAAATTCAATCAGGGTGGGTGCCAGTTTTAGTCCGGCTTCGGTTAACTGGTAACGATACTTTTTGCCATGGCTGGGATGCTGGCTTTTGTCTATCACGCCGGCGGTTTGCAACCGCTCCAGGCGGTCACTCAATATGTTGGTGGAAATGCCCTCACCGGCGTGCAGTAGGTGGCCAAATTCGCAGCGATTGGTAAACAGCAAATCACGAACAATCAACAACGACCAGCGATCACCGAGGATCTCTAAGCCATTGGCAATGGCACAGGGCGAACGCTTGATTGGTATCTGTGCCATGGACAATTCCTGAGCTACTTGCAATTTAAAAGTATAACACGTACGGTTTGCTGGGTTGTGCTTGCAAAATGCAACTAACTTTTCAGCTCTCCGCTTTTGGTCTCTTGTTTCATTAACACTAACAGTCAACTTCACATAGGCCCACACCATGAAGATCTACAGCTTTGCCACGTTTAACCTCACCAAGCTGCTGTACACCGCCCAGGAAGTGGGGCAAACGTACGAGCTAGTGCTCTATTCACCGGAAAAAATGCAGCACAAGAGTCCAGAGCACCTGGCTCGCCACCCCTTGGGTAAGGTGCCTGCGGTTGAGTACAACGGCCAAACGCTATTCGAGAGTAACGCCATTTGCCGGCTGATGGCCGAACTGAACGATAATAAATTGTATGGCAGCAGCCCCATGGCGCGGGCCAAGGTCAATCAGTGGGTGGATTTTATTACTCTGCACTACCTGCGACCGCTCTCTACTTTTGCCTGGGAAGAGGGCATTCGCGTGCATTATTTTGGCCAGAAGACAGATCAGCAGGCCTGCCAAGCGGCGCAAAAAGAGCTGGATGAATTGCTGCCGGTGCTGGATCGCCAAATCGGCGACAATGCCTTTTTTCTGGGGAATGATATCTCCCTGGCAGACACCGTCGGCTTCGCACTGCTGCAAATCGAGAGCTTCACCAGCTTGGATATCTCCGCTAATTTAAATTTACAGCGCTGGTACCAAGCCATGGCCCAGCGGCCATCGGTGCAGAAGGCTCTTGAACAATTGCCCGGGCGCGGTATATTCAGCTTTACGGCCAAATCTTAAACGCGCTTCTAGCCGGCGACGGCGATTGCTACACTAGGCGGCGTTAATCAGCAGCAGCGCCGTTCTCACCATGCCTACCATCGCCTCAGACGCCACGCCCCTAAGCGAGCTACAACAACTGCGTAATCAGTTGGACGGCTTCGCCCGTGACCAGGGCTTTCAGGCGGTGGGGGTGGCTGATTGTGACCTTGAGCCAGAGCGCCAGCGTTTTCAGCAATGGCTGGCCAAGGGTTACCAGGGCGAAATGCAGTGGCTGGTGGAGAACCTAGAAAAGCGCTTGGATCCAAGCCAGCTGCACCCAGGCACAGTTCGGGTGATTTCCCTGCGCATGAACTATTTGCCGGAAGACACCGATCAGATAAAAGTGCTTAAATCTCCAGATAAAGCCTATATCTCACGCTACACCCTGGGTCGTGATTACCACAAATTGATTCGCAAGCGCCTGTCGTTGATTGCCAAACAGCTGCAGCAGTCGGCGGTGACTCTGGGTTTGGCCGAGCCCAATCAGCGGGCTTTTGTGGACAGCGCACCGGTGCTGGAGCGGCCCCTGGCTGAAAAGGCCGGCCTGGGTTGGGTGGGCAAACACACATTGGTAATCAACCGAGAGGCCGGGTCATGGTTTTTCTTGGGTGAAATCCTAACCAGCCTGCCTCTGCCGATTAACACCGGCCAAGCCGAAAACCGCTGTGGTGAGTGCATCAACTGCCTCAAAGTGTGCCCCACCGATGCTTTCGTCGCGCCCTATCAATTGGATGCCCGGCGCTGTATTTCTTACCTGACCATTGAGCACAAAGGCCCCATTCCAGAGCCCCTGCGTGAGGCCATGGGCAACCGCATTTTTGGCTGCGACGATTGCCAAGCCATCTGCCCCTGGAACAAATTTGCCCATCACAGCCAAGAGACCGACTTCCAACCACGTCACGGGCTAGACCACCAAGCGCTGGTGACGCTGTTTATGTGGAGTGAAGATGAATTCCTCACCCGCACCGAAGGCTCTGCTATCCGCCGGGCCGGCTACGAGCGCTGGCTGCGCAACATTGCTGTGGCCCTAGGCAATGCTCCCAGTAGCGCTGAGATTATCCACGCTCTGCGGGCACGTCTGGCGTTTCCTTCGGAGCTGGTGCGTGAGCATATCCAGTGGGCGTTGGTTCGCCAGTGTAGTCCTGGCAAGCGCAGGCGCAAGGTGGCAGGGCACAAGTGGGTGTAGGGGTTTCCCCCGTCAAGAGAAAGTAGTTAGAGAAAGTAATTAAAGACGCAGATAATTAGTGGCCCACTGGTTAGCCCAATTAGACAGTCAGCACTGGCAATGTCTTGGTGTAATTAATAAAAACACGACCTTCGTCTACCGTATCCTACGTCTAAATCTTCCTCTGCTATAATTTCGCCAAATTCCACTTACTAACGATGTTATGACTTCGAAAAACCTACCTCAGAACCTGTACACAGCAGACAGTGTGCGGGCTATGGATGCCTGCGCAATAAACGATCACCAAATTCCTGGCGCCGTGTTGATGAAACGTGCCGGGCGGGTGTGTTTTGGGGCTTTACAAAGCCATTTTCCCTGCGCACAAACCGTCACCGTGTTCTGTGGCGGTGGCAATAACGGCGGTGACGGCTACGTTGTGGCTGCCCTGGCCCAGGCGGCCGGAATGGCGGTGCAAGTAATTTATCTGAGCGAACCCATGGAGCTCACCGGCGACGCCCAGCGAGCTTATCAGTACGCCTTGCAAGAGGGCGTGGCCTGCCGGGCGTTTACCAGTGACTACGCCATGCCCATCCAAGGCGTGATTGTCGATGCCTTGCTGGGTACTGGTTTGCGGGGTGAGGTACGCCTGCAAATGGTGGAAGTGATCAACAAAATCAACGCCGCGGGTTTGCCGGTGTTGTCGGTGGATATTCCCAGCGGTTTGTGCGCCGACACCGGCCAAAGTCTGGGGGCGGTAGTGCAGGCGGATGTGACCTGTACTTTTATTGGGCTAAAGCTTGGCCTGCTCACCGGCGATGGCCCCAGCCTGTGTGGCCAAGTGGTGTTCAGCGATCTGGAAGTGCCCAATGCGGTGTTAACCGGTCAGCCGGTGGTAGCCCAGCGTATTCTATTGGAAATGCTGCTAATGCAGGTGCCTACACGCCGCAAAGCAGCCCACAAAGGCGATTTTGGCCACAGTTTAATTATTGGTGGCGATATCGGTTACGGCGGCGCCGCCTTGATGAGCGCCGAGGTCTGCGCACGCATGGGCTCTGGTTTGACCAGCTTGGCCACGCGCCCAGAGAACGTCACTGCTGCCAACGTGCGCGTACCGGAGGTGATGGCTATTCCCATCACTGCCGGCGTAGATGTGGAAGAATGGGTTAACAAGGCCACGGTCATTGCAGTGGGCCCCGGCTTGGGCAAATTTGCCTGGGGCGAGCAGTTATTGTTGGCCGCGCTAATGGCACAAAAACCTTTGGTGATCGACGCCGACGGGCTAAACCTCATTGCCCAGGGCATTGGTGGCCGGGTGTTAGCTCAGCGCGATGTTAATATCCCTTTGATTTTAACGCCGCACCCCGGCGAGGCGGCGCGATTGTTAAAAACCAGTAACGAAGCGGTGCAGAACGATCGTGTAGCCGCGGTAAAAGCGTTGGCTGATCAGTACAAAGCCACAGTTTTGCTTAAAGGCGCTGGCAGTTTGATTGCTGGGCCGGGTACCCCGGTAACCCTGTGCAGCGATGGTAACCCAGGCATGGCCAGTGGTGGCATGGGGGATGTGTTAACCGGTATTATCGCTGGCTTAATGGCACAATCGCTGGCACCCTTAACGGCTTTGCAACTGGCGGTAACCTTGCACGCTGCGGCAGCAGACCGACTAGCGCAACGCCACGGCCAGCGCGGTTTGTTGGCTACCGATTTAATTCAAGAGGCAAGGGCACTCATTAATGGCAAGTGAAGGCGCGCAAGGCCACCACTTTTATTTGGCCAACGCCGAAGACACCCAGGGTTTTGGCCGCGCCATGGCCGCCGCTGCCAATGATGGTGGTGAACAGCCCTTGGTGATTTTTTTGCAGGGGGATTTGGGAGCGGGTAAAACCACCTTATCCCAAGGATTTATTCGTGCGGCCGGGCATACAGGCGCGGTTAAGAGTCCCACCTATACCTTGGTGGAGCCCTACGAAAACCTGGCGACACCGGTCTACCATTTTGACTTATATCGTTTGGCAGACCCAGAGGAGCTAGAATTCCTGGGTTTTCGTGACTATTTAGAAAAACGTTGTATTCTATTAATTGAGTGGCCCAAAAAAGGTGAAGGCTTTTTGCCCCCAGCGGATATAACCATCAACGTGCGAGTAGCCAAGCGGGAACAAAATCAAGTCACAAGTGTGGGCAGGCAGGCGTCAATCGTGCCGGCAAGCCCGAGAGGCGATCAACTGCTGCAAACTCTGCTAGGTTTGTGGCAAAACCAAAACAAGGCCTAAGGTATTCCCAGGCCGCTAGGCGGCCCCGTTGCCGATAATTTCATAACGTGCAGTTAGTGATGCGGATGTACCGGTTTAACTTAAAAACTCTTTGCCGTGTGCTCGGTGGCCTCTTGTTAATGGTACTTACGGTGGCCCAGGCTCAAGCGGCGGCCGTGGATGGATTTCGCTTGTGGCGCGAAGCCGGTAACACTCGCCTAGTGTTGGACCTGTCCGGCCCGGTGGAACATCGCCTGTTTGAATTAAAAAATCCCTACCGCGTGGTCATCGATATCGATAATGCCTACCGCGCCGGTGCCGCCACTTTACCCAGCCTGAGCAAATCCCCCATCGGTTCCATTCGCACGGCCAAACGCAACGAAACCGGGCTGCGTGTGGTGCTGGATATGAACAGTGAAGTCATGCCGCGCAGTTTTAGTTTGCGCAGTAACGCCGGCAAGCCCGACCGCCTGGTTATCGATTTATTGGATGAAGCCGCGCCTACGGTCAAAACCGCCGAAATTCTCAACACCAGTAGCAATAGCCAGCGCGATATTATCGTGGTGGTTGATGCCGGCCATGGCGGTGAAGACCCAGGGTCTATAGGGCCGAGAAATCTGTACGAAAAAGACGTGGTGTTGGCCATTAGCCGAGAGCTAGCCCGGCGCATCAACGCCGAACCCGGTTTCAAAGCGGTGCTGTCGCGCCAGGGCGATTATTTTGTGCCCTTGGTAACCCGCCGGGATTTCGCCCGCGAACAGCGCGCCGATTTATTTGTCTCCATCCACGCCGATGCATTCCATAAGCCACACGCTCGCGGGGCCTCTGTGTTTGCTCTGTCGTTCAGTGGCGCGTCGTCCGAGACGGCTCGCTTTTTGGCGGCCAAAGAAAACCAGGCCGATTTATTGGGCGGTATGACCGACATTGTGCTGGACGATAAAAGCCCCGATGTGAAATCGGTGTTGGTGGATTTGTTTATGAAAGCCACCTTGCAGTCGAGCTTGGACGTTGGCGACCACGTGTTAAAAAGCATGGGGCGCATTGCCGCTTTACACAAAGACCACGTGGAGCAGGCCGGCTTTGTGGTGCTTAAGTCTCCGGATGTGCCTTCCATCTTGGTGGAAACCGGGTTTATTTCTAACCCCGGCGAGGCCAAGCGCTTGGCCACGCCGGCGTTTCGTAAAAAGATGGCCGGCCAAATTTTTACCGGCATTAAAAGTTACTTTTACGACACGCCACCGGTGGGTACCTACGTTGCTTGGCGCAAACAGGGTGGCGACCGAGACTATGTTATTGCCTCCGGCGACACCCTCTCCGAGATCGCTAAAAAGCATAATATTTCGGTTTCCGCTATCCGCGCTCACAACGGTTTAAAAAGCGATAAAATCCGCGTTGGTCAGCGGATTAAAATTCCCGCATCCTAAGCCGCCCAGCGCGGCTTGCCTGCACCGCGTAAATCATTACACTGCTGCTTTTGCCTTCACCCCAGGTAGCCTGCTGTCACCATGAACAAAATTCATCAACTGTCCCCTCGTTTAGCCAACCAAATCGCCGCCGGCGAAGTGGTGGAACGGCCCGCGTCGGTGATTAAAGAACTGTTGGAAAACAGCCTGGATGCTGGTAGCCGCAATCTGCAAGTGGATTTGGAGCAGGGCGGCGTTAAGTTAATGCGCGTGCGTGACGATGGCAGCGGCATCGACAAACAAGATCTACCTCTGGCGCTTAGCCGCCACGCCACCAGTAAAATTGTCCATTTAGACGACCTCGAAGCCGTGGCCAGTTTAGGCTTTCGTGGCGAAGCCTTGGCTTCCATCAGTTCCGTGGCCCGCTTGAGTTTGATCAGCAGCACCGGCGCTGAGCACGCTTGGCAGGCCCGCGCCGAAGGCCGCGATATGGAAACCGAAATCTCACCGGCGGCACACCCTCAGGGCACCACGGTGGAGGTGCGCGATTTATTTTTTAACACTCCGGCTCGGCGCAAGTTTCTGCGCACCGAACGCACGGAATACACCCGCATTGAAGAAGTGGTTAAACGCTTGGCACTGTCGCGCTTTGATGTTGGCTTTGGCCTGCGCCATAACGGCCGCCAAATTCACTCCTGGCGGCCAGCGCAGTCGGTGCCGGAGCAGGAGCGACGGGTGGCGCAGATCTGCGGGCCAGAGTTTATGAAAAACGCCCTGGCCATTGATATCGAACGCGTTGGGTTGCGCATTTGGGGGTGGGTGGCGCTGCCGGCGTTTTCCCGTAGCCAGGCGGACTTGCAGCATTTTTACGTTAACGGCCGTGCCATCCGCGATAAATTAGTGTCCCACGCCGTGCGTCAGGCGTTTCAGGATGTGCTGCACCATTCTCGTCACCCCGCCTTTGTGTTGTATTTGGAATTAGACCCAGCCTCGGTGGATGTTAACGTGCACCCGACCAAGCACGAGGTGCGTTTTCGCGATGGCCGCAATGTGCACAGCTTTATTTTCAGCAGTTTGCACCACGCTCTGGCCGAGGTGCGGCCGGGCGGTAACCGCGACGATGATCACAGCGAAGTCGAACCGGTATTAGAGCCCCAGGTGCAACCCCGCGGCGTGGATGTGGGGGAATTTGCCGGCCAGTCCACCATCGACTTGCGCGCCGCACCGGACCCAAACCCATCCATAGCGCCCTCGGCGTCTGTCTCAGCCGAGGCCGCGCCCTCGCTGTTCAATCGTCCTGGCGCCTTTACCGGGCAGCCTAGCCCTGCGGCGGTGGCGCAGTCTAAGGCGCGGGTGGCAGAGCAAATCGCCAATTATGGCCAGTTGCAGCCCACTGCTGGTGGCTTGCCCAGTGGTGGTGAGGGCGAAGAGGTACCGCCTCTGGGCTACGCCATTGCCCAGCTCAAGGGGATATATATTTTAGCGGAAAACGCCGATGGCTTAATTGTGGTGGATACCCACGCCGCCCACGAGCGCATAACCTACGAGCGTTTAAAAACCGCGATTAGCGCCCAGGGTGTGCAAGCCCAACCGATGTTGGTGCCCGAATCCGTAGCGGTGAGCGAGGCCGAAGCCGATTTGGCTGAACACCAAGCCGAGGTTTTTTCGCAGCTGGGGTTTGAGCTGCAGCGCTGCGGCCCAGAGGCTGTCATGGTGCGGCAAATACCGGTGGTATTGGAGCGCGCCAACGTGGCGCAATTAATCCGCGATGTGCTTTCGGATTTAAAAACCTACGGCAGTAGTCAGCGCATTCTTGAGCACATAAACGAAATTCTATCCACCATGGCCTGCCACGGCTCCGTGCGTGCCAACCGTAAGCTAAACCTGGCAGAAATGAACGCGCTGCTGCGCGATATGGAAGCCACCGAGCGAAGCGGCCAGTGTAACCACGGCCGTCCAACCTGGGCCTTAATGACCTTAAACGAGTTGGATAAACTGTTTATGCGCGGGCAATAGCATGGCCGCGGTCGCTCCCCCCAAACCGTTGGTTATTTTTGTTATGGGCCCCACGGCGTCGGGTAAAACCGCGTTGGCTATAGCACTGCGGCAGCATTTGCCGGTGGAGCTGATCAGTGTGGACTCGGCTTTGGTGTATCGCGGTTTGGATATTGGTTCGGCCAAGCCCACTGCGCAGGAGCAGGCGCAGGCACCCCATCGTCTATTGGATATCCGAGACCCGACCGAACCTTACAGTGCGGCAGATTTTTGTGCCGATGCTAAGCGCGAAATTTCCGACATCACGGCCCAGGGCAAAATCCCACTTTTGGTGGGTGGCACCATGATGTATTTTCGGGCACTGTTAGATGGCCTGAATAATTTACCAACCGCAGATAGCACGGTGCGCCAGCAGGTGGAGGCAAAGGCCCAGGCCGAAGGCTGGCCCGCAGTGCACGCTTGGCTGGCACAGGTTGACCCAGCCAGCGCTGGGCTAATGCATCCTAACCACTCCCAGCGCGTGGGGCGGGCGCTAGAGGTGTATCTGCAAACCGGGCAGCCGATGTCGGAATTGTTAAAGCAGCAGAAGCAATCGGGCCTGGAGGAAGATTACCGGGTGGCACAGCTGGCCATCGTGCCGCGGGAGCGTTCCATTTTGCATGCCAGAATAGCGCAGCGTTTTGCGCTAATGGTTGAGCAGGGGGTGGCGGCTGAAGTACAGGCGCTATACCAGCGCGCTGACCTACACCCAAATTTACCGGCGATTCGGGCGGTGGGCTATCGCCAGCTCTGGAACTATTGCGCAGGGGAATGTTCTTTAGAAGACGCCATCGAGAAAGCTATTATAGCGACTCGTCAGTTAGCCAAGCGCCAATTAACTTGGTTGCGAGGTTGGAACGAGCCGCTAGATTGGATTTATACGGAGTCTGAGCAGGGTGCACGCCTCACGGAAGCAGAAATTATTTCCCAGGCCTTGATACATCTTAATAAATACCCCGTATAATGATCCGGTGGTAATACACACGTTTGTCGTTTAGCTTGTAATCAAACTACGCATTATTTGGTGACAGTGGTGAACATACCCGCCAGTTGATTACGTTTATCTATTTTTATTTGGAGAATAATTATGTCAAAAGGGCATAGCCTACAAGACCCTTACCTTAACGTTTTACGAAAAGAACGCATCCCTGTTTCAATCTATCTCGTAAACGGCATCAAATTGCAGGGTCAGATTGAGTCTTTCGATCAATTCGTTGTACTGCTTAAAAACACCGTGAGCCAGATGGTATACAAACACGCTATTTCCACCATCGTGCCCTCTCGTCCTGTGCGTGTTCCCATGCTTAACCCTGCTGGTGAGGGCGAAACTGAAGAGTCCTAACCTAGCAGCGGCGCACCGCACAGGTTGCGGTGTGCCTGGTCTATATCAGCGAGGTTTCTTTCCGATTGTTTTTTGAACGTCCTAAATCGGGTGAGCTGGCGGTATTAGTTCACATCAAATTCAGTCAACAGTCCGAACCTGAAGACCTCCGCGAATTTGAAGAGCTTGCTTTAGCCGCAGGCGCTGACCCACTTACCTTGGTTACCGGTCAGCGAGACAAGCCTGATCCCAAATTATTTGCAGGCTCCGGCAAGGTCGAAGAGCTCGGCCAGCTTGTGCGCGATAATAACGTCGAGCTGGTGATCTTTAATCACAGCCTATCTCCCAGCCAAGAGCGCAACCTAGAAAAAGTCCTGGAGTGCCGTGTGCTAGACCGCACCGGCCTTATTCTGGATATTTTTGCCCAACGCGCCCGCACCCACGAAGGTAAATTACAGGTGGAGCTTGCGCAGCTGCAGCACATGTCTACCCGGTTGGTGCGTGGTTGGACGCACCTGGAGCGGCAGAAAGGCGGCATCGGTCTACGCGGCCCGGGTGAAACTCAGCTCGAGACCGACCGTCGTTTGTTACGAGTACGCATCAAGGCTATTTCTTCTCGGTTGGACAAAGTCCGCAGAACCCGCGAACACGGCCGTCGTGCTCGGACTCGCAATTCGGTGCCTACTGTTTCGTTGGTGGGTTACACCAACGCCGGCAAGTCAACCTTGTTTAATGCGGTCACCGAAGCTGGTGTATACGTAAAAGACCAACTGTTCGCCACGTTGGACCCCACCATGCGACGGGTAGAGCTGGATGATATCGGTGCCTGTGTGCTGGCCGATACCGTAGGTTTTATTAGCCATTTGCCGCATAAGCTGGTTGAGGCCTTCCGCGCTACCTTAGAAGAAGCCGCCAGCGCCGATTTATTGCTGCATGTGGTGGACTGCGCTGACCCAGAGCGTGATCGCAACATTGATGAAGTGAACAAAGTATTGGCGGAAATCGGCGCGGAGGAACAACCTCGGCTGATGGTGTACAACAAAATTGATTTGCACGAATACAGCATTCCACGCATCGACCGCGACGACCAGGGCCGGCCAGTTGCGGTGTGGTTATCGGCGGCTACCGGCGAGGGTGTGGCGCTTTTGCCGCAGGCGTTAACTGAGCTGTTGGCGCAAGATTTAGTGGACGACACTCTGGTGTTAACGGCGGATGAAGCGGCTTTGCGGGCTAGGTTTTATCAGCAGCACGCTGTGGTGAGCGAGCAGTTTTTGGATAACGGCGGTAGTGAAGTACACCTACGCATCCCAAAACCGGATTTGTTGCGTATTTTAAGCCATAGTAACTATCAGTGGTCGCAGCTGCGTTGGTTGGGCGGCAATGCCAATCAATCCGCAGGCTCCGACTAGCTCCTCGGCTGAACTATCTTGACGTAATAAAGGTTAACCCCAGCGGTTGGCCTTGATAGAATCCGCCTGCAACCAATATAGAGTGCGAAATAGCAGCTAAGCTAATAGGCACAGCAAGTATTACCGAATGGAGAGAATTTATGGCCTGGAATGAACCGGGTGGCAACAACCAAGACCCCTGGGGGGGGAAGAAAGGTGGTGACGGGCCGCCGGATTTGGACGAAGCGTTAAAGTCTTTCCAGGATAAGATCGGCAAGATCTTTGGCAGCAGCAAAGGCGGTGGCAGTGGCTCCGGTGGCGCATCCATGGGCAGGTTACCTATCGGCATATTGTTGGTGGTGTTGCTGGTGGTGTACTTTGTGGCCGGTTTCTATAAGGTAAACGAACAAGAGCGTGCCGTTATTTTGCGTCTTGGCGTCTACAAGGAAACCAAATCGTCTGGCCTGCATTGGAACCCCGCTTTCATTGACGAAGTCATTCAAGAAAACGTCACTCGCAAGCGTTTCCACAGCACCCAGGGCACCATGCTCACCGAAGATTTAAACATCGTTGATATCACCCTGTCGGTGCAGTACATCATCAGCGATGCGCGCGACTTTGTGCTCAATGTTAAAGAGCCGGAGGTGAGCTTGCGTCAAGCCACGGATTCTGCCCTGCGTCACGTGGTGGGCTCCAATGTCATGCACGAAGTCCTCACCGAGGGTCGTGCTGCCATTGCCGTGGACGTGCAACAGCGCTTACAGCAATACCTAGATGCCTACACCACCGGCATTTTGGTGGATACGGTGAATATCGAAAACTCCGCGCCTCCGCGTGAGGTCCAAGCCGCATTCGATGACGTCAACAAAGCCCGAGAAGACGAAGAGCGCGTTAAAAACGAAGCCCAAACCTACGCCAATGGCATCATCCCTGAGGCCCGCGGTCGCGCCCAGCGCACCATTGAAGAAGCCAACGCCTATCGCGACCGTGTCGTCGCCCAGTCAGAGGGTGAGGCCAAACGCTTTGAGCAGCTACTCACCGAGTACAGCAAAGCGCCGGAAGTGACCCGCGAGCGCCTCTACTTAGATGCCATACAAGACGTTATGGCCAACACCTCAAAAGTGATGGTGGACGTGGAAGGCGGCAACAACATGATGTACCTGCCGCTGGATAAAATTGTTGAACGCAGCCAAGCCAATCTCGGTGGTAACCGAGTGGAATTATCTCAGCAGGTGATTGACCAGCTGGTGGACCGCACCACCGAGCAGGTTCGCCGAGAGATTATGAGCAGCAGCCGCAACACAACAAGGAGTCCCCGCTAATGAGTGGCCGTAATTTAGTTTTGTTAGTCGTCCTAGCGGTGGCGGTGTTGATTGGCTACAACAGTTTGTACATCGTCAAAGAAACCGAGCGCGCCGTTATGCTGGAATTTGGCCGCCTGGATCAAGCCGATATTGCGCCGGGTTTGCATTATAAAATCCCGTTGGTGCACGAGGTGCGCATGTTTGATGCGCGTATCCTAACCTTTGATGCGCAACCAGAGCGTTATCTCACAGTGGAGAAAAAAGCCATTATGGTGGATTCCTTCGCTAAGTGGCGCATCCGTGATGTAAACACCTACTACACCTCCACCAACGGTGAAGAGACCCGCGCCGAGCGCCTTTTGGCTCAGCGTATTAACGAAGGTTTGCGAAACCAGTTTGCCCAGCGCAGCTTGCTAGAGGTTGTGTCCGGTGAGCGCGACCAGCTCATGGTGGACCTGATCGAATCGCTAAACAGATTCACCAATACAAGCCTGGGTATCGAAGTGATAGATGTGCGAGTTAAGCGCATTGAACTGCCAGAGGATGTTAGTGGCTCGGTATTCTTGCGTATGACGTCGGAGCGCGAACGTGAAGCCCGAGAGCATCGCGCTAAGGGTCGTGAGCAGGCTGAGGTCATCAAGGCCGATGCCGATCGTCAGCAAGCGGTTATTGCTGCTGGAGCCTACCGCGATTCCGAGTTAATTCGTGGTGAAGGTGACGCCAAAGCAGCTGCCATTTACGCGTCTGCATTCAACAAAAACCCGGAGTTCTACAGTTTTGTGCGCAGCCTTAACGCTTATAAGGAAACTTTCAGCGGCGCCGGAGACTTTATGCTGGTAGACCCAGATAGCGAGTTCTTCCGCTATTTGAAGGACCCCAAGGGTGAAACCAGTCAACCTTAAGCAGGGCTAACCCTCCGCGAGATAATCGTGGTATCATCCGCAAAACCGGGCGTGGCCCGGTTTTTTTGTGTCTGTACGCTGCAGCCATTGGCTAACGCGAACTAACTCGTAACAAGCTACCTATGTCGCATACTTTGCTTCAAGCCCTTTGCCTAGTGTTGGTTATTGAGGGTATTTTGCCGTTTCTGTGCCCTCGCATTTGGCGCCAGGCCATGGCCCAGGCCGTGGTATCTCCGGACAGGCAGTTGCGCATTATCGGTTTGGTGAGCATGTTAACGGGTGCAGGCGCCCTTTATTTGCTTAAGTTTTAACACCAAATTCGGTAAGAGATGCGGTTTATGAGTTACGCCGACCGTTGGCAATTGCCCGATGGGGTAGAAGAAATACTGCCTGACGCCGCGCTGCGTATCGAAGCGCTGCGCCGCCAGCTATTAGATCTGTACCAGTGCTGGGGCTATGATCTGGTGATCCCACCCATGATCGAGTACACCGACTCACTGTTAATCGGCCTGGGTCAAGATATCGACCTGCTTACCTTTCGGTTAACCGACCAGCTCAGTGGCCGCATGATGGGTATCCGCGCTGATATTACACCGCAAATAGCGCGTATGGATGCTCACAGTTTTAAACGTGAGGGCACCAGCCGCCTGTGCTATGCGGGCCATGTACTGCACGCCAAGCCAAAAACCCCCTTGGCCACCCGCTCACCGATTCAAGCCGGTATTGAGCTATTCGGCGAGTCCAGTTTAAACGCAGATATCGAAGTCATATCCCTGTTGCTGGAGTCGTTGGATACCGCCGGCATGCCCCAGCTGAACATGGATTTAGGTCACGTAGCGGTTTACCGATCGCTGGCACAAGCGGCTCAATTGAGTGCCGGTCAAGAGCAAACTTTTTTTGATCTGCTGCAGAAGAAATCCGCCGCTGATATCCAAAACTGGATTAGCACCCACATTAGCGACCAGCAACACGCTACCTGGTTTGCCGAGTTGCCCGAACTGGCCGGTGATATCGCCGTACTGGATCGCGCCCGCAATGTATTGGCCGGTGCACCAGCGGCAGTATTCGGTGCCATTGATGACATGGCCGCGATTGCCCAAGTGGTGCAAAAACGCTGGCCCCAGGTGCAACTGCATTACGATTTGAGCGAAGTACGCGGTTATCACTATCACACCGGCATTGTTTTTGCGGCGTTTGCGCCTGGCTTTGGTGGTACCATTGCTCGCGGCGGACGCTACGATAGCATTGGCCAGGTATTTGGCCGAGCCCGGCCGGCCATTGGTTTCACCGTGGATATTTCCACCGTTAACCGGTTGTTGGTGGCCAACAAAGGTGTCCTGCCGCAACAACCGGTATTCGCGCCATATTCGGATGACCCAGCTCAATGGCAAGCCATACAGGAGCTGCGTCAAGCTGGCCGCAGAGTGATTTGCGCCCTAAACCAACAAGAAGTTGCACCTTCCGAGTGCAGCCATCGTCTCGCCCGTGCAGGCGAGCAGTATCAGCTAGTTGAACTTTAGTGCTTAAGCCACCGCTTTGGGCGGTTAGCTGAGCAAACACACTTTCACATGGCCCAGTTGCGCTGGGCCCCGGTAGCGGAGAAGTAAAAGACAAGCCATGGGTAAGAACGTTGTTATTTTGGGCACCCAGTGGGGTGACGAAGGCAAGGGCAAGATCGTTGATCTGCTCACCGATCAGGTTTCCTGGGTAACTCGTTTCCAAGGAGGCCACAACGCTGGCCACACTTTGGTGATCAACGGTGAAACCACCGTTTTACACCTGATACCGTCCGGTATTTTGCGCCCTGGCGTGCGCTGCCTGATTGGTAACGGGGTAGTGTTATCGCCAGAAGCCTTGTTGAAAGAGATGAAAGAGCTCGAAGATAAAGGCATCCCCGTGCGAGAACGCCTGTTATTATCGCCTGCTTGCCCACTGATCTTGCCGTACCACGTTGCCTTGGATCAGGCCCGAGAAGCCGCCAAGGGCGATGCCAAAATTGGCACCACCGGTCGCGGCATCGGCCCTGCCTACGAAGATAAAGTTGCCCGCCGTGGCCTACGCTTGGGCGATCTTCTCGACCCGAAAGGCTTTGCCGAAAAACTGGCCGAAGTAATGCGCTTCCACAACTTTGTGTTAAAAGAGTACCTCGGTGCCGAGCCGGTGGATTTCCAAGCCACCTTGGACAGCGCCCTGGCCTGGAGTGAAGAACTAAAACCACTCATCGCCGATGTTACCGGTTTGCTGCACGAGGCTCGTGAGAACAACGAAAGCATTCTGTTTGAAGGTGCTCAAGGTTCTTTGTTAGACATCGACCACGGAACCTACCCGTTTGTAACCTCCTCCAACACCACCGCCGGCGGTACCGCTACAGGGTCCGGCTTTGGCCCGCTGTATTTGGATTACGTCCTAGGTATCACCAAGGCCTACACCACCCGCGTGGGCTCTGGTCCTTTCCCCACTGAATTGGCCTGTGAGATTGGCGAATACCTGGGCAAAAAAGGCCATGAATTCGGAGCCACCACCGGCCGGAAGCGCCGCACCGGTTGGTTTGATGCGGTAGCCGTGAAGCACGCCATCCGCATTAACTCCATCACCGGCATCTGCCTTACTAAGTTGGATGTACTGGATGGCTTGGAAGAAGTAAATGTTTGTGTGGGCTACCAAGATGCCGATGGCAATGCCATGCCTGTGCCTTGCGATGCCGACGGCTGGGCTAGTGTGAAGCCCGTGTACGAAACATTGCCAGGTTGGTCCGAAACGACCTTTGGCGCCAAGTCACTGGATGAGTTGCCCCAGGCCGCCCGCGATTACATCAATCGCTTGGAAGAGCTGATTGGAGCGCCGGTTGACATCGTTTCAACCGGGCCAGACCGGGTAGAAACTATTGTCCTGCGCCACCCATTTGAGCAAGCCTAATACGCGCTAGGCCATAGCTTCAGCAAGCCCTCGAAGGAAACTTCGGGGGCTTTTTGCATTGGGGGGTTAAATTTAGGGGGGGTAAATTTAGAGCAAAAAAAACCCGCTGTTAGGCGGGTTAACATATTTTTGCTAGCGGGAGTGACAAACTCTCATGGCCGATCAGTTCGGCCAAACTTGAATCTCAGCAGGTTCAGCTGCTGCGACATATCGATTCACGTTGGAAGTGATATGTGTGTAAGATTAGTGCGCGCAACCTTATTCCGCAAATGGTATATTTTCCGACGCAAGATGAATATAATTCATTTTAGTTGACGGTGATGTAACCGTTCGACCTCATACTTTGGTAGGAATGTGGATCTCAAAACGCTGGCCCAAATCGACCTAAACCTGTTAGTGGTTTTGCAAGTGATGCTAGAGGAGGGCAGTGTCTCTGGGGCGGCAAAACGCCTATTCCTAACGCAATCAGCGGTCAGTAAGGCGCTGGGTAGGCTGCGCGACCAATTCGACGATCCGCTGTTTACTCGCACCAGTAATGGCATGGTGCCCACGCCCAAAGCCTTGCAATTAAAAGAGCGCCTGCCTGCCGTACTCACCGCTATGCAGGGTTTGATTACGCCAGACATATTCCACCCAGAAAAAACCAAAGCAGTGATTCGCGTGGCCATGGGTGAGCACGCCGGTATCTTATTATTGCCACCTCTGATCGAGCTGCTACAGCGTCACGCCCCAGGGGTAAAGTTGCAAGCTCTAAACCGTGTGGAACACCAGTTAGACCGCCTAGCCACAGGCGAGCTGGATTTTGCCATCCATATGCAACACCAGCGTTACCCAGCCGAGTTTAAACCGGCACAGCTGTTTAAAACCTCGCAAGGGCTAATGGTGAGGGAAGGGCACCCGTTGGTTGGTCGGCGGCCAGAAGATGTGGATATGAAGCAGCTCAAGTTTGTGCGGCTGATATTGCCCGATGCCAATGAATTGGAGTTTTTGGCCAATATAGATGTGGCTAAGCGGCATATCGCCGAGGCCAACACCGTATTTGAGACGTCTCACGTGGCTTCTGCCGTGGAGGTGGTGCGGCGGACAAACTGCGTTTTGCCTATCCCAGAAGTACTCTCGCTGGATGCCATGATCACCCGTGGCACAACTTGGTTACAGTTCAATCCGTTTGGTGATTTTTCTATTAACTATGCCTTGGTAAGCCATCTTAGAACGGAAAGTTCGCCTTTGCACCGGTGGGTGGCCGAGCAAATTCAGACGGTTACCGCCCGTATTATTGGAACCTAACGCTTACTTCTTTTATGTCGAGAAAACCAAAATTAAAACGTGTGGCCGCCTTGCTTTTTCACAATTTTATTCAGTAATTTCATCAGTTGGTCGAGCTCATGGCCATCTAGGCAGTGATGTAAATGATGATAGTAACTGCGATCCAGCTCGGAGTTTACCAATTCGTAGAGTTTATTGCCTTCTTCGGTAAGGGCTAACCTTTTGCTACGCTGGTCGGTTTCGTTTTGCCAACGATTCAGCAGGCTTAACTTTTCTAACTTAGCAACTAGGTGCGATAAGCTGGGGCCGAGAATGCAGGTCATTTTTACCAGCTCGTGGAAACAGCAACCAGGGTGCTCTTGCAGGGCTTCAATAATGCGCCATTGCTGCTCGCTTAAACCAAAATCCTGTAATGCCGTGCGTAGGTGTGGCAAAAAACTACTGCGTGCGCTCAGTAGGAGGGTGGGTAGTTTCTTGGGCTTGTTCATTTTCTCGCTTAAGCTGTCGCCATTGATCTGTGAAGTGTTTGCAGTGCTTCGGTTAAGGGATAATTCAATTGCATTGTTTGGCATATCGTTTTAACCACAGTTTGTTTTTTTATTGGGCGCTAAAAAGAAGTAGGTAATTATTTTGCCGTGGCAGTATCTGCAGCTAAGAGGTATTTTCTGCAGACGGCAGCTAGCATGCTCCGCGTAAAGCAATAATCGTTGGGAATTTGAGTGTAATGGTTCTGTAAGAATGGTTGCGTCCCTGCCTGTAAAAGTGAACTACCGCTCTGCGTAGTTTGGTTGCTCGGTATTGTCCTGCTGAACTCCGGTATTCTGTATTTGTCTTTTTAAGCGAGTTGTTTGGGCCTTAACGCGGTCTGTTAGCGAAAGCCTAAACACACATGCCGCCGAAATGGCTTTTGATATTCGGGAATCAATTGCTTATGCAATTGCGTTTTATTCCGGTAAATTTTCTATAGCTGTTTTGCTGTTTTGCTGTTTTGCATAATTACATGTTTGCGCCGCTGAGGCGTCGTCGAACAGCGCCTAACCTTTAAAAGGCTGGTCTAACGCGAATAATACAAACGTACAGAACAAACAACGTTATTGGCAATAAATTTTAAGCTTTATCACTCGTAAGTATTAACAGTGGATAAGTCATTTACTTTTCTAGAACAGGCCGGTTTGTCTATCAAAGTCGACATTTTAATGAGTAAAGTGAGCGTTTGCTCACGCTAGGGTCTTAGTCAGAGGAGCCAGCCAGTTGCTGAGATCTCTCCGGGGCCTATTTTCGACGGGCATGGGTATAGTGCCCGCTAAATATGTTGTTAATACGCACGAACAAGCGGATCATATCAGGCTCTAAGAAAAACACCGCCTCAGGGTAGACAGTTTTTACATTTTGGTTACATTACCTTGAGGTTAACCGGTTCAACGAGGCAGATAACTGTGCTCTAGTCGCAGTGTCGAACATCGTTGACCACTGACGCCCCTCGGACGAGCAAAAGAGGTGATCGTGAGCGATCTACAATACTGGCAATCACAGGCAGAAGCCATATTGATTCCAAACCGCATTATTATCAACGCACAAAGCCGCCACGCATTGAGCGGTAAAACCTATGATTGCATCAGTCCCATTGACGGCAAAATTTTGGCCGCCATTCCCGATTGTGATGAGCAAGACGTCAACCAAGCTGTGGCCAATAGCCGCGTTGTGTTTGACGAAGGAAGCTGGGCTATGTTGGCCCCGGCCAAGCGTAAAAAATGTCTGCTGCATTTTGCCGAGTGTGTGAGTGCTCACGCCGAAGAATTGGCCTTGCTAGAAACGCTGGACATGGGTAAGCCCATCAGCGATGCCCTGGCGGTAGATGTGTCGGCAAGTGTGCGATGTATACGCTGGCACGCAGAGGCCATAGATAAAGTCTATGGCGAAGTGGCACCTACGGCCAACGATGAACTCGGCATGGTAACCCGCGAACCACTAGGCGTTATTGCTGCCATCGTTCCGTGGAATTTTCCGTTGTTGATGGCGTGCTGGAAAATCGCTCCAGCCTTAGCCACGGGTAATTGCGTGGTATTAAAACCTTCGGAAAAATCACCCCTCACCGCGTTGAGGCTTGGTCAAATTGCACTGGAGGCGGGCTTACCGGCTGGCGTACTCAATGTAATTACCGGTTACGGTAAAACCGCCGGCGAACCGTTGGCCCAACACCCCGACGTAGACGGCTTGGTGTTTACCGGCTCAACCGCGGTGGGTAAGCACTTACTCAGTGTGGGCGCGCTGAGCAATATGAAGCGTACCTATGTGGAATGCGGTGGCAAAAGCCCCAATATCATATTTCCCGATGCGCCGAACCTCGATAAAGCCGCCAAAGCAGCGGCCAGTGCCATCTTTTTTAACCAGGGTGAAGTGTGCACGGCTGCGTCTCGCTTACTGGTGCACAACAGTATTAAAGACTCGTTTATGGCGAGTGTTGCCGAGGCAGCGCGTGCCATGGAACCGGGTAACCCATTAGACCCAGCCACACAAATGGGGGCGCTGGTGGACGAAAGCCAAATGCAACGAGTGCTGAACTACATAGATGTGGGTAAGCAAGAGGGTGCCGCGTTATTGCACGGTGGCGCACAGTCGCTGGTGGATACCGGAGGTTTCTACGTACAGCCCACCATTTTTGATGCCGGCACAAATAAGCTCACCATCGCTCAGGAAGAAATCTTCGGCCCAGTGTTAACTTGCATTGGATTCGACACCGAAGAAGAAGCGCTGGCCATCGCTAACGATACGCAATACGGTTTAGCCGCTGCCGTGTGGACATCCAATTTGGCTCGCGCCCATCGCGTGGCAAAAGGATTAAAAGCCGGCTCGGTTTGGGTGAATTACTACGACGGCGGCGATATGACCGCGCCTTTCGGCGGCTTTAAACAATCCGGCAACGGGCGTGATAAATCCCTACATGCGTTGGAAAAATACACCGAGGTTAAAGCTACTTGGATCAACTTGGCGGATTAACGTTACAGGCTAATTCGGCAGGCAGGCCTCAGGTATAAGTATGCGGATAAAAACCGTACTAGTGGCCGCCGCTGCTTCACTGCTGGTGGGTTGTTTTACGCCTAAAAGCCAATGGCTGGCCGTACAGCAACCCGGCGCTCGCTCGCCGGGGGATTATTCTGGCTTGGAGTCATTTTTAGCAACTCCCAAGCTGGTAACCGCAGGCCAAGTTAAACGTTGGTGCCGGCAAAAATCCCCTGTGCGTGTGTTGATTTGGGGGCAGAGTATTGCGGAGCAGTTCTCGGCCGAGGCCATTAAACAGCAGCTACAAAGTACTCGCGATGGTTGTGAGTTTGAGGTGCGCAACGCCGCGCGCGGTGGCTGCGTTGCGCAATGCCTCACCGGTGAAATTCCCTGGCGTGCCGGTGGTGTTGCACAGCCGGTGGATTATTTTGCCAAAGACGTAATACCCTTTCGGCCACAGCTGGTAATTTTTCACGTCTACGGCAGTCATATTGCCTACAATGAATTGATGGCTCGGTTTCATCAAGAAACCAAAGCCCGGGTGCTGCTGTTAACCGACCACATCAGTGCACAGCCCGACACTCAATCCTGGAGCGATACCATGGCCTGGCAACATCTGCCAGCAATCGCTGCGGACCACGGCTTTGTAATCGCCGACAGCCGCCTGGCTTGGCGGCAATATCTTTACGAAACAAATCTACCGCCCCAAGCGTTACTGCGCGATAAAGTGCATTTAAACCAAGAGGGCGAGGCGCTGTATTTGTATTTTATTTCTCACGCACTAGTGGGCGGAAAAAACAGCAGCGTAGCAGTGCGTTTGTCGATGCCGCTGCTTTCATTGAGCTCCTACCACTAAAAATCGCGTTTACTAGCTATCATCAAAGTTAGAGAAATAAATATCCTTTCCTAATTCAAAAAAGAGTTTTTCTAAGTAGCGGTGAAAATAATTTGGTGGTTTAAAACAGCTCAGTCATTGTTTCTTTTTTTGTTTTGTCGCTGGTTTGCCTAGCGCCGTAGTACCGCCAGCCAACGCCCAAGGTTTAATAAGCTCGCCAGGGAGGCTGCCACATAGGTTAGGGCAGCGGCTTTGAGTATTTTGTTGGCGTGGGGTAGGTCGCCTGGGTGGAGGTAATTGCCTTGTTTTAACATTGGCAGCGCTTTGCCAAAGCTTGCGTCTAGTTCTACCGGTAAGGTAATAAAGTGAACCAGCGTGCTTAGTAACATGGAGCCGATGGCAATGGCTAAACAAAGTGCGCCTAAAGCGGGTGAGCGGGCCAGTACCGTAACCACCGGTGCAACCAGTATTACTGCGCTGCCCACTTTTTGCCCGGTGGCGGCCAGTTTTGCCAGGCGCAGTCGGTTGCGGAACAGGTGTTCGTTGCGGGCATGTTGAATTGCGTGGCCAACTTCGTGTGCGGCTACGGTAATGGCCGTCAGTGAATGGCCATGGAATTTGTCTTTGGTGAGGCGCACCGTGGTGGTCAGTGGATCGTAGTGGTCGCCCGTTTCGGTGGGTTCTACGCCAACGTGCTGCAAATTATTTTGGTCCAATAAATGGCGGGCCAGCTCTGCGCCGGTGCCCTTATCGGCATAGCGATCTTTCGGGGTGCTGTATTTGGCCAGTATCCGTTTCACCCACAGGCCGGGCAAAATAATAGCGGCGAGAACAATAAGGGCGATTACAACAAATATCATAAATTTTAATCGAGCAGTGTGTTATTGCTGGGGCGTAGCTGCGGTATTGCTATTCTATGTCTAGCGCAAACGGCGCCGGTTTGCACTCTGGCTTTTAATTAACTGACGATTGCCACCTAGGCGATACGCACTCACGGCAAAGGCGGCTTACTCTCAACGGCGTAGCTCCCAGCGGCCTGTGTTCACAGCACCGCGCTTTATGCTGGGCTTACCGGCTAATTGGTATAAATCGCCGTTGCGGCCGTTAAGCTGAACCGGCACGCCCAATTGTTTTGCCAGTGCGGCATGGGCATCTAAGTGATGCGGCTCACCGTGAACCGGCAGGGCAATGCTGGGGTTTATCCATTGGTACATGGCTTTTAATTCATCGCGGGCGGGGTGGCCGGAGGCGTGGATGGGTGGCTCGTTGTCTTGTTCGTGAATCACCGTAACGCCCATGGCGGTAAGTTTTGCGTCCAGCACGGCCAGCTCGCGCTCATTACCGGGGATAACACGAGAGCTAAAAATCACCGTGTCACCCGGGGTGAGGTCCAGATCGGGGTGGTTGCCGTTGGCTAGGCGGTACAATGCCGAGCCTAACTCGCCCTGGCTGCCCGTGGCAATGGCCAGCACTTCGTTGGCCGGCAGGTAGCCCAGATGGGCTGCGGGCACCGGCTCACGCTGGGCGTTCCAAAGGTCTGCCGCCCGCGCTGCGCGGTAATAATTGCCCAGCGAGCGCCCCAATAATGCTGGATAGCGGCCGGCCGCCATGGCGATGTGCACCAGAGTTACCAGCCGCGCCACATTGCTGCCAAAACAGGCCACAACCACCCGGCCTGTGGCTGCCTCTACCTTAGTCAATAGCTCGCGGAATAATTCACCCTCGCTGGGTGAATGGCCTGGCACGGTAGCATTGGTGGAATCACACACCATGGCCAAAATGCCGCGCTTGCCAATGCGTTGGTAGGTGGCGGCGTTATAGGCCGGGCCGACTATTGGGTCGGGGTCGAGTTTCCAATCGCCGGTGTGAAATACCGACCCCAGGGGCGTGCTGATCACCAGCCCCTGGGATTCTGGGGTGGAGTGGGTCATGGCTACCCATTCGGCCTCAAAATTCCCCAGGGTGATTTGACTGCCGGCGTTGACGACGTGTATCGGCACACGCTCTAACAGTCCTGCCTCGGCCAATTTGCGGCTGAGAATAGCTTCAGTAAAGCGCGTGCAGTACACCGGGCAACGCAGCTCTGGCCAGTGCTCGGCCACCGCGCCCACGTGGTCTTCGTGGGCGTGGGTGATGAGTAACCCGCGTAACCGTTCTCGGCGGGCGGCAATAAAATCGGAGTTGGCAGTGATAACCCGTTTGCCGGCCACTTCTCGGTCAAAGCCGATGCCGCAGTCCACCATCAGCCACTCACCGTCGTGGCCATAAAGGCTCATATTCATACCAATTTCGCCGCACCCGCCCAGGGGTAAAAACCAGAGGTCGTTGTTGGTAGGAATCATAGCGTCTCTTTGCTTGCTCTCTTGCTAATGTGGTACTGGTAAATCCCACACCATAACATTTCCTTGTGGGGGAACGTAGTTGGGGATTGTCTTTCTATCCATGGACGTTATAAGCGATACATGGGGCGGTTGCGACAATAACATCTGTTGCTGAGCCGTGGGCCAATAAAAGAGGCATCAGCGCCGCGCGGCTTGTTAACGCACGTGTAAGCCCTTAATGTGCGCAGGGAGTTTGTGCTTAAAAAGGGTAGCTAAGCAATGGCAGTAACACTTGGCCGCCAGAGTGTGTGCAGAAGGATTGAATAAGGAGTTAGTGTAAATGTCATGGGATCACGGGTCTTACTACCTGTACCATATTTTGCTGATCAGCGGGGAGTTGCTGATTCTATCTACCTTACTGCACATGCTGTATCAGCGTAGAAACCCGGCCAGCATGGTGGCTTGGTTGTTGTTTATGGTGATGGTGCCCTATGTGGCGGTATTCTTGTACTTTATTTTTGGCCGCCGTAAACAGGCCTCGCGCTACACCAAATCCGATGTAAGCCTAGGGGCCTTATCCAATAATGCCAATCATCAGGCGGTGATACAGGGCCTATTAACGGGCGAGCAACAAAACCTTCCTCAGCAAAGCGTTACCTTTTATACCGACGGCCAACAGGCTTACCAAGCGCTAACCCAGGCCATAGTCCAGGCTCGCCGACAGATTAACTTTTCCACCTACGTTTTTAAAAACGACGACGTTACCCAGCAGTTATTAGAACTGCTTACCCAGCGGGCTAAAAGCGGTGTAAAAGTGCGCTTACTGATTGATGCATTAGGCTCCCCTGGCGTGTACTTTTGGCAGCGGCCGTTTAAGGCCCTGCGAGAGGCCGGAGGGGAGGTGGTGTTTTTTATGCCGCTGTTAAAAATACCGTTTCGTAACTACATCAACCTGCGCAACCACCGTAAAATCTATCTAATAGACGAGCACAAAGTGTTTAGCGGCGGCATGAATCTGTCCTCCGAATACCTTGGTCCCACCGCCGACAACAACCGCTGGCACGATACTCTATTTGAGATCGATGGCCTGGCGGCCCTGGGCTTCAGTAAAATCTTCGCCTCCGATTGGTTGTACGCCGCCAAGGAAACGCTCACCGTGAGTGATGAATCGGCCATTGAGTGCGTGGGCGATACCCGGGTGCAAGTGGTGCCCTCCGGGCCAGACCTTAAAGGTGATGTGCTCTACGAGGCGCTGCTAAATGCCATATTTGATGCAAAAAAGCGGCTTTGGATAGTCACACCGTATTTTATCCCCGATGAATCTCTCTCCCGGGCATTGGTGATCGCCCAAAACCGCGGCGTGGATGTGCGTATTATTACCCCTAGAACTTCTAACCACCTGGTGGCAGATTTGGCCCGCGCCTCATTTATGAGTGAACTGTACGAGCACAAAGTAGGTCTTTATTTGGTGGAGGGCGTAATGGTGCACGCGAAGGCAGTGTTGTTTGACGATCACGCCGCCTTGCTGGGTAGCGTTAATTTGGATAACCGCAGCTTATTTTTAAATTATGAGGTGGCCACCTTTGTGGCCTCGCCACGGCTGGTGGCAGAAGTCGATGAATGGATGGCAGGCCTAATGGCCGAATCCGCAGAAAAAATACCCTCCCGCAGTCACCTGCGGCGGGTATTGGAAAATCTAATGCGCATATTTGCTCCGGCGTTGTAAGCCAACGCCGGGCCTGTTTTTTGTTTGTGGTGCCGCTGTGTATAAGCCCAAAAATTATGAAAACAAACTGCACCTTGCCCACCAAGGGCAGATCTTTCAGCCACAGCTAACGGTGGTATGCTGGAACGTTGCAAAACTATCCCACACTGTAAGCTGTGCTAACCTATTAAATCACTGGTTAGATCGCTCGGCCTCCAACCTGGTGTTGTTCCAAGAGTCCCGCTACCAGCCAGAAATGGTGGAACCCTACTGCGATTTATCTTGGGTGTTCTCTGCCAACATCGAAACACCCCGTCAACACTTTGGTGTACAAACCTTGTTTGACTGGCAATGTGACCAATCCACCGGCCTTATTACCCAACGTCAAGAACTGGGTTTGGCAACCCACAAAACCACCCTGTTTACCACCCACGCTCTGGCCGGTGGGGAGCCGCTGTTGTGTGCCAACATCCACGCCATTAACTTCGTGCCCAATGCCTATTTCTACAGCGAAATTGCACGAGTGTTGGAGCAAATAAAACACCACACAGGGCCAATCTTAGTGGGCGGCGATTTTAATACCTGGAACGCAGCGCGGGTACGATTTATAGAGCAGCAAATGGCCTTGGCAGGGCTGCAGGCAGTAGAGCACAGAGAGCCGCATTTTATTAAACGCTTTGGCCGCCATAGGTTGGACCATTTGTTCTACCGGGGCTTAACGCTGGAGGATGCCTGGGTGGTGAATACGGCTAGGGTTTCGGATCATAATCCGTTGATTGCGCGGTTTGGTGTGGAGTAGGGCTGGGCACCCTTAGGCGGTAAGGTAAAAGCCCCAAGGCGTTTCTAAGTAAAATCACAAAAATATGCTGATCAATAGATCCTAAAGAGCTCTGCTGGTTTAAGTTGGTCGTACCAACAAACTGAGACTGAATTTAGTAACAGCGGTTATGCTTGCGAATAAATAATTTCGCAGGCTTTTAAAGTTAAAAGATGCATACCCGCTGCGAGCCTAGCGGCCTTGCTCAACTTCTCAGCAACCTCGCGCGAAAATTTCGGCCTTTCAGTCTACCTTCCGTGAGCTTGTTTAACGCCGTTTTACCCAGCTTTAACTCAACGGCGACAAAGGCCTTTGTCGCCGTGACGTGAATTTTACCGATTTGATTGGCCGAGAGTGTGCCGTCTTTGGTGAGCGCGCCGACGATATCCCCTGGGCGCAACTTGTCTTTTTTACCGCCATCGATAAGCAGTGTCGCCATTTGCGGGCGTGCAGGTGTTGAGGAGGAAGGCCTTGGTAATGTGGCGGCTGTAATGGGCTCACCATTTAGGTCTTCTAGTTTTTCTATTTTTATCCGATCTTTGTCAGTAAAAAGAGAGCAGGCCAAGCCCATTGCTCCGGCACGGCCGGTGCGGCCGACTCGGTGCACATGCACGTCGGTATCGTGGGCCAGTTGATAGTTAATCACGAGGTCTACGTTGTCGATGTCCAATCCTCTGGCGGCGACATCGGTGGCAATCAAAATGGTGACGCTTTTGTTGGCGAACTGTATCAGGGTTTGGTCACGCTGCTTTTGTTCTAAGTCGCCGTGTAGGCTGGCCACACTAAAGTCGCGGTTACGAAGATCATCGCATATCTGCTGAACTTCCCGTTTAGTAGTGGCAAAAACCATCGCGCTGGTGGGTTCTTCGGCCAGTAGTAAAGTCTCTAACGCGGTAAAGCGCGCATCGTTATTGTCGCAATGGTAATAGCGTTGCTCAATACTGCTGCTGTCGTGTGTTTCTGCTACGGTGACGCTGACCGGATTGCTGAGGTAGCGCGCGGCAATGGCGTCGATTTCCGGCGGATAGGTGGCGCTGAACAACAGCGTTTGCCGTTGGGTTGGCGCCTGCTCAACGATGGCATCCAGCGCAGGCTGAAAACCCATATCCAGCATGCGATCGGCTTCATCCAATACAAGCTGGTGCACATCCTTCAGGGTAAGGTTGCCTTTGGTTAGGTGTTCTAAGATTCGCCCAGGTGTGCCCACAACAATATGAGCACCGTGCTCCAGCGAGCCAATTTGCGGCCCGAAGGGCTGCCCACCACACAGCGTAAGCACTTTAATGTTATGAATTCCTCGGGCCAACTTTCGTACCTCGGTGGCTACTTGGTCTGCCAGTTCTCTGGTCGGGCAGAGCACCAGCGTTTGCACACGAAACCGATCCACTTGCAGCTTGTTAAGTACACCCAAAGCGAAGGCGGCGGTTTTACCAGAGCCGGTTTTAGCTTGGGCGATCAAATCCCGGCCCTGCAACGTTTCTGGCAAGCTTTGCGCCTGTATGGGCGTCATGGAGCCGTACCCCAGCTCTTTTAACGTGCTGAGTAATTCTGGGCGAAGGGCAAGGGTTTTAAAGAGAGCTTGTGTCAAAGGTGGCTACCTGGTGGTGAGAGGCTGTAAGCAATGGCGGTGATTGTGGCGTAGTGGTATACGCCGGTGGCGCTATGATAAGGGATATGGTGCTAGGAAAACAGCCGCCCGATAGCCTTATATCTATCTACCTGGGCGGAGTTTGAGTGCGTAGGATTCTATGGGTTTTCTAAAACTACTATCAAAGCAGACAGATGTGGAAAGCCCTGCCAAATGGAAACGGGCCCTCCGCCCAATGAAAATACGTCGTTTTTAAGCTTTGGGAAAAAATACATTTGATGCACCGGTGAGGATTTTAGCTGGCCATCGCGGTAGATTTTATTGTTTGGAGACATCATATAGACCAATGCCGCCGATTCCGACGTGGGCAACTTGCCCGAGGCAAAAGCGGCTTTCAGTAATGTATAGGTTTCATCGTAAGACTTTCCCTCATACAGTGATTTCATGTGTAGTTCATACGCTGGTAATATGGACCTAACTGCTTGCTCATTAAAGCACGATGGCTCATACCTTCCATTTGGATCGTGTATTACAGCGCAAGTAAAATTATTTGAGCCTCGTTGTACGAGAGTAAATTTGCCATCTTCAAATTTAAGAAAAGTAGCATCTTTAGTAATGTGGGGTGGTGCGCCTTGCGCGGCTTTCTGTATTTCTAAACGATCAGTTTCGCTTAAAGCAAAACACGTCGCGCAAGTTAGGTTTAATAAAACCAACATCAAATATTTCATTTTTGATAAGACTTCCTCTGTAAGGTGGGTTGGTGGTGTGCCTTATTGTTTCAGAAGTATCTGTTCCTTGGCTTGTGGCTGTCAACTAATAGGCCAAGGAGAAAGATACAGTCGTAAAAGTTGTTTGCTATCACTATTTTAGCTCGTAGCACACTTGTACCCATTTTTAGATCTTGAATTAAGCAGGGTGACTACGGCGAATCATTAAGTTTGATATGAATAAAGTACACGGTCGTCGCCATGCCCGCGATAAGTAAAACAAAATAGCTGATACTGGCAAAAATGGGCGGAGCAAGAGTTACGCCCCTTTCTGCAAGCATCGCGGTGATCTGAGCATTGCCTTCTGCAAAATAAAGGCTAGTAGCGACAATTGCCATTGAAGACAATAGATAAAGCAATGTCACTAACCACTTTATTTTTGCTGTTAACAAACTCCTGCCTGCGAATAACGCAACAATCGTCGAAAATGAAATAGTCAGCCAAACTTGAAACTGAGTTGAAATTGCATCCTCATTAATGCGAATAAGCTGTATAGCTTCGTAAATCGTGAGTTGTTCCATTATGCACCTAATGCAGGTTAAGTGGGCTGTTAGTTTGTGGGCTGAGGTTAATCGGAGGCTATCTTACAGGCGGTTTAGGTCGCGTAGCCTAGGTATCCAGCAGACACACAATTACTAGCGGTCGTAACGATTATTAACTTAATCCGACCAATAAGCTATTCAGCTCTGTATAAAAAAGTATTTGGTTTAGAGTCCCAGTGTACCCGAATATTGCCAACCAGTTATCTTTTGTCGATTGGTATATGTAGTGTATATTTATATAGTGCTGGATTTATAACCACTATTGTGATCACCATGACTCGCCCTAGAAATACTCAAGTCTGTATAGAAGAAACGCCCTATTATCATGTCGTCTCGCGTTGTGTGCGGCGAACGTACCTGTGTGGCGTTGACCATGGCACTGGCCGCAGCTTCGAGCACCGCCGCGCTTGGATTGAAGACAGGATTCGCCTGCTGTCATCGCTCTTCAGTATCGATGTTTGTGCCTATGCCGTTATGTCCAATCACTATCACATCGTAGTAAAGCTCAGTCCTGACGAGGCTCAACATTGGTCGGTAGATCAGGTGTTAACACGGTGGACAAGCTTATTCAAAGGGCCAACACTGGTACAGAAATACATGGATAATCAAGATCTTAGCCCAGCCGAGTTAAAATCAGTAAGCGACAGCGTTGAGATCTATCGTAAACGTTTGGCCAGCCTTAGCTGGTTTATGAAATGCCTTAACGAGTCCATAGCCCGCCAAGCCAATAAAGAAGACGACTGCACAGGCCACTTTTGGGAATCACGCTACAAATCGCAAGCGTTACTAAGCGAAGAGGCGCTGTTGTCAGCTATGTGCTACGTTGACCTAAACCCTGTGAGGGCCGGCATGGCCAATACGCCAGAGGCGTCCGACTACACCAGTATTCAAGAGCGTATTAGGCCAAAGTTCAACGTAGAAAAAGCCGTTACAGAACAGATAGAACTCGGTTCAATCATTAGGTTTGACCAGCCAGTAAAACCCTTAAAGCCGTTTAGGGAGATAATAACGAGCGGCATTCAAACTGACCTACCGTTTACTTTTGTCGATTATATAGAATTGGTCGATTTCACCGGCAGGGCAGTGCTTGCAAATAAAAGAGGCGCTATCGGTAATGACCTGCCACCGATTCTACTCCGCCTAAATGTTTCAACCGATAGTTGGCTTAAAACTGCCACACAATTCGAAGCCAGCTACCGATTCCACTTCGCCAAAAGCCCGCCAATGATTCAGCAGTCGGCTTAGCGCAAAGACAGCTTCACTTTTTCCTATCCTCTAGGTTGGTCTAGGTAGATGGCCTGTGCTTGCCTAGCCCCTTTTATACCCTGCAGTTTTTTGTGTGTGGCTGCTTTATATCTGAATTTTATTGATTGGCTGTTAGCGCGGAATATTATAATTCTTGTTGATCGGGCTTTATTTGTCTAAATTCAATTTTAGGCCATTTTTTTAAAAGTGCCTGTCCTTTGATGATATAGGCCATTTTTTAAAAAGTGCCTGTCCCTTCAGTTTCCGTAATTTTATAATTCTTGTGGATCGGACTTTATTTGTCTAAATTCAATTCTAGGCCATTTTTTAAAAGCATTTTTTAAAAGTGCCTGTCCCTATGGGGCTGGATCCACCGGCTTTCGGTCGCCTTGCTTCTTATTTCGCTTTTTCTTTTTCATGACAGTGAACCAAAGTCCATACGGATGCCTAACGCCGCTATTACCGGCGAGTTGCAGTTAATTGGATTCTTGTGCTATTCAAGTAAAAAAACCAAGCGACGGAACGGAGTCCGGTAGATAGCTTTGTTAGCTGCATATGGCCGACTTAGATTTTAAATACATTAAGCTTTCACTAAGAGGATTACGAAGGAAAAAATAAACCGCTACTAGCCCTATTGCTATAAAGATCAATGCCGATGTATTCGAACGCATAAAAACTGACGCTAGCGTAAAATATACAAGGAACCCAAAAACAGCCATACCGACAAGAAAAGCCAATGAAAAATAATTGACGTAATTCCAGCCTCTAACATTCTTAGACTGATTTGAATATGCGTAGGCATAAAATTTACCTGTCTTATCTTTTTGTCCAGCTATAACCAACACATCGCCAACATCCATTACCCATGATTGATCTATGAACAGTTCAAACACCCCATCTTTCGCCACAAGCTCGAATTGAACTCTGTTTTTAGTGACAGATGTATACTTTTTTACTTTGCCTTCTACAACTTCCATTTTATATCCAATATTTGATGGCACTTGAGATCAGATAACATTCTAATAGCAGTATGGAGTGCAATATTGCACTGTCGGTATATTTTTACTGAGCTGGCACTCACTAACCCCACCAGCCGCCAAAACCCGCAATTCAGTACCCGTTAATATCTTAACGTTTTCGATAAGTGCCATATATCCCCGTTCGACCAACGTCCTCAACCGCCTGATTTACTAAAGTTTTGTCACGCTTAATAACGAACATACCAGATATACGATTCTATGTCGCTTTTTCACACCTAATGCTAAATAGGGGGGGATAAAGGGGGTATGAGAGCTAAACGTGTTGGGTGGGCCTTGAAACTCGAGGATTATGTTTTTAGAGTTGGGATCAAGGGGGGTTGAGCATGAGAGTGGACGGGCTTGGTCATGGTAGGTGTCGCCAGGCATAGCATAATAAGGTAGCCTCTGCCTTTTAAAGTGCCTGTCCCTATGGTTTCGATGCACTTCATGCTTTATTTGATAATCGCTTGCCAGCTTTTTTTAGGGAGTGTGCTTAATAGTTACGGCAGTTTTAGCTATTCGCCGCCTTTTTCAAGTTCGTTTAATTTAGCTTTTAGGCTTTTATTTTCTGCGATCAATTTTTTATTTTGCGCATTAAGATCAAACCAAATAGCTACGAAACACAAAATTACTAAAACGCTAAAAACCGTACCATATTCTAACCCGAGCGTTTTATCGATAGATGGGAAAACAACCATCATAAGCAATACAATAAAAGCAACAAAGGCCGCAGCAATTAGCCTTTGCTTAGTCTTAGATAAATTGGCTAGTTTGTTTTCCTTCATTACGCGATAGCCTTTCGGCGTTGTTCAGTCGAAAAATAAGCAAGTTTTCGCTTGCCCTCATAGTCGTCGTTATAGATGGCTGGGTATGCTCTTATAATGCTCGCCGCCTCGTCGCTGTATAATTCGTGAACTTGCATAAACGTTAGTACGTCCTCGGCGCGATTCTCGCGAAGGCGTCGCCCGCGTTGCATTTGGCCGCCCTTGGATCGAAGGCTGTTTTCATTACGACAATTCTCACTTTTCACGATTGCAACAAATGCCGAACCAATACAAGCGCCGCCATAATACGAACTACTGACTGCAGCTATAACTAAACCCTTTTCCATCAAACCTGTAGCGCCTATAAGTTCCATTAAGGTAGCGTTGGCGCCAAACTTGCGGAGCGCGCGAGCCATAATGCCTAATTCAGTTAATATTATCGCTTTGGATGTTGGTATATCGTCCCAAGTCTTCAACCCAATTGCCCGCATATTTTCATTAAAGTAGTACCCAAAAGTATCGCAAGCCATCCTATAGCCCTCGCTATGTAATTGAGCGGATAATATAAACGATGTTTAAAGGCAAGGAACGACGCGCGCCGGCTTAAAATCGTGACGCGCGTCTCATTGGCGAGAGAAAAGCGGTATTAATACTTGCAACTTGGCGCGTTAATTTGCTCCGGCGTCATCGTTATGCACGGCCGTAAGCTCGGGCACGTTGCTTTGCTTGATAAGCTTATCTAGCAAGTTGCTTACTTCCCGGTATGACTTTTCGGTTAATAAGTTAAGGCAACTCTGATTAATTCCAGAATTCTGCGATAATAGGCCATCCCACTGATCATGGTAATTGACGGCATGAAACAGACATCGCTTACAGACAGCTTCGAGAAATACCGCAAGAAAACACGTAAAGAGCAGTTTCTTGAGGATATGGAAACCATTATTCCCTGGAAAGAGCTCTGCGAAGCCATCGAGCCGTTCTATCCAAACCCTGCTGGGGCTGGGCGACGTCCAATTGGCATTGAGCGAATGCTGCGCATCCATTTTCTTCAACACTGGTTCAATCTTTCTGATCCAGCGGCCGAGGAAGCTTTGTACGATTCCCGTTCCATGCGCCAATTTGTTGGTATCGACTTGGGTGAAGAACCCGCCCCCGATGAAACCACGATCTGTAAGTTTCGCCATTTGATGGAAGCGCATAACCTTGGGGGTCGTTTGTTCTACCTGGTCAATCAATACCTTAAGGAAGATGGTTCGAAGGTAAGCCGGGGCACCATAGTCGATGCTAGCATCATCAATGCGCCGAGCTCTACCAAGAACAAGAAAAAGCAGCGCGATCCGGATATGCATCAGACAAGAAAAGGTAATCAGTGGTACTTCGGCATGAAGGCTCATATCGGAGTCGACAGCAAAACCAAGTTGATTCACTCGGTTGTGGCTACGCCCGCTAATGTCCATGACTCGGTAATTCTGGGCGATCTTCTTCACGGTGATGAAAGCCGTGTCTGGGGTGATTCGGCTTATGCCGGTCAAGGCGGCGTGATTGCTGAGCATGCTCCGCGGGCTAAAGACTTCACCAACAAGAAAGGCAGTCGTAACGTAACACTCAGCGACAGGGACCGCGCTAAAAACCGGAACAAATCGAAAGTGCGAGCCAAAGTCGAACACCTCTTTGGTGTCATGAAGGGCCAGTTTGGCTTTACCAAAGTGCGGTACAAAGGATTGGACAAAAATGCCCATCATTTATTTACATCGTGTGCACTGGTGAATTTAGTCATGGCGAAAAAAACTCTGTTACGAAGACAACGATTATTAATACAGGCGTAGTGCGCCTGCTACATGCCCATCGAGCCGGAATTAGTGGCTTGATGGATAAACGTGGCCTTGTTTAGGGCCAAAACTAACGAAAACGGCGAAAGTTCTGCTCAAATTGAAGATAATGTTGTTTTTGCTTTCAATTGTTCAGACCTTCCTTAAATTTTAACAACCCTTTCATCTGCTTTTGGCTCAATTTTGGACCGCCATGACCGGATAATGAACTCCAATAACAACTTACATAGACCTCGTTGGATGCTTCAATGACCCGCTGCAATTGATTTTCTTTACCTTCTAATTGATTAAGCAACCAATCAATATGGCGGCGAGAATCCAATGATGAGACATGCCCCTCACTTGATAAGAACCACCCATTCAATATTTCAGGCTTCTTTCTACCTTCCGCGACCTTACCTTTTATCAGTATATCCGAGGGATCAATTCCTAAGATTTTCGTTACAAAATCCGGCGCCATTTCACCCGTGTAAACTCTTAGAGTTACATAAGTGTTTTCACATGTTGGATAGTCATCGATGTAGTTCATCTGTGTGTACACTTAACGCCGCTGTATGGGGCATTTTTTGTGTAGTGGAGTTTTGGGGTAAAGTGGCGCAGCCACCCCAAAACGGAACGAAGCAAAAAATGTCCCTATGACAGCTTTGTTATGCATTGCTTGCCTTACTTTAAACGCCATAGATCTTTGCGCATTGCTTTGGCTACAGAAATTCGAGTTTGCTCAGATGGTTCTTTTATAAAACCCTCTAATGCCTGAATAAATTGTGTAGACGCAAATAAATAGCTATTAACCAGTTCGGCCTCCAATAGATCATCAAGATCTTCGATATCCGAGACATTGTAGCCATACTGATTTAATACTTTCTGATTCTTTTCAAAATTTAGCTTCGCATGAAGCAACATGATGATGCATTTATAGCGTGTCTCTTTGTAATCTTGATGCTTGCGCTTATCTTCCTGACGATTTTTCCAGAGCAAAGTAAGATAGCTTGATAGCAAACCACCAACTCCGAGAGCGCCAACTATTTGTAGAATCTCATTCATAGGTTTTTATGCATAACGCCGTGTTAATGGGCAAATTGCAGCGGAGCAAATATGCGGTATAATGAGCAACGCGAATTGCATATTTGTGCAGCGTAAATTTGTGATCTTCCCCCGATAAAATGGACACCTCATTTTTTATGCTGCCTGTCGCTCATATTCCATGGGTGACAAGTATCCGAGAGCCGAGTGTAGCCTGACTCGATTATAGAATCCATTGATGTACGTAGCGAGTGCTCTCCTTAGTTGTTTTGCTGACTTGTACACTGACTTGCGGATTAATTCGCCTTTCAGTGTATGAAAGAAGGATTCCATAAAAGCGTTGTCTGTACACTGGCCCGCACGGTTGAAACTCTGCTTTATACCGTGAGCTTTAAGTGCATCACGATAGTCATAACTAAGATATTCAATCCCTCGATCCGAGTGAAATATAAGGCCAGGGTTAGCTCCTCGCTTTCTAATTGCGCTCTTGAGAACCTTAATCGTTAATGATGCTTTTCGGCCAGTCGACAGTGACCAAGCGACTATGCGTCTCGAGTATAAATCCATGATCGTTGCTAGATATTGCCACTTGCCATTTAGCTTTAGGTAAGTAATATCACCAACCCATACCTGGTTGCATGAATCGGGCTTCACCATATCTAACAAAAGGTTCTGACCGTCTTTCTGAAAGGTCTTAAGTTTAGGCATTCGTCGGCAGACCTTGACGCATCTAGCAACGAGCCCAGCCTGCTTCATTAAACGTTCCACTCGCTTGCGACCAATTCTAAAACCTTCGTTTTTAAGGGCGTTAAAAACACGTGGGCTGCCATAGCGACCTTCACTTTGCCAGTATATCTTCGTAATATGTCGTAGCAAATCTTCGTCTTCTACCTCTCTTGCAGAGGCCTGTCGATTACACCAGCTGTAAAAACCGCTAAATGACACGTTTAGCCATTGGCAGAGTCTGACAACACCTAAATGTCGGTATCTTTGGATGAATCCAAATCGCTCTGATGTTGTTCCGCAAGATACCGTTGCCACTTTTTTAGCAGTTCATTCTCCTGCTTCAATTTGGCGTTCTCTTTCTTCAGTCGTGCAACATCACTCAACTGTTTGCTGGTGGGCACCTTTTTCTTTTTAGTCACTGTAACTCTCCGCTGACCGTCAGCCTTAAGTTTGCCGTCCCGGAATTCTTTACGCCAGCGTGAAAGCATAAATGGATGAATATCTAATGCTTCCGCAACCTGTCTTACCTTAATGCCTTCTTGATACGATAGATTGACTGCTTTGACCTTGAAGTCATTTGAATACGCCCAGGTTTTCCTGGGCTGGGTATATTTGGGCATCTACTACCTCCTGAGTTATCAAGAGGTGTCCTAGAAAGCGGGGGAACTACACGGTCGGCTGGATTGACTTGTTAGCCTTTTTCTCTATCAGTATTGGTGAAGTACCTATGTCTTTGTATTCATAGATAGCTTTTGCTCTTTTAACTAATCTCTTATCCTCTGACAAGATTGCAGAGCAGTATGCTCCCATACCAATATGACCGGCATCACTTCTCACATTGTGAACTTTACTTATTTTCCGGCACTTCTTTTCTGCTTGAAAACCCAATATATCCATAACTGCATTGCATCCAACTATACCAAGATACAGGGGCCACAATTCATAACCTTGCTTATCGATGGGATCAAACCCAAAAAACTGATCGCAGCTAATACCTGTCTCTTCCATTGTTGGAGATATTAGGCCCCAAATTTGGGCAACCTGATGTTCCCCAGAGACACTACCAATAGATCCTTTTTCATCACCAAACGCAGCTCTAGTCTTTTTTATGTCGTTTCCGTTCGAAATCAAATCGTCAACCATCGAATCAAATTCAGGTTTGATAGCGCCGATTTTGTTAGTCATTTCTGTTGTGTCGTATGGCAAATCAGATGTTAGTTGTAAAACTTGATTCGCTAAATTATCTGAAAGTTCTTTTAACGGCCCCTCATCTCCACCGCCGTTAACCCACACTTGAAATGGGTCAAATATGGTTTCATCAAACTCAACGTCGCCTATTGCCTCAATATAGTTCTGATAATTTTCAAATGGAGTAAGATCTTCGATCAGTCTTGCTTCACCAGTAATTTTCCAATTTTCATCAATTATAAGGTCCAACATTATTGCGCCAATCTTATTTAGCACATCTAAATATATTTCTGGGTCATCAGCTCGCTTGATTTCCGCAAAGTGTTCCTTTGAATAGACCCATTTCAAGTCATCTCTTTTACTAAGGTTAATATGCCCTTGCAGCTGGAGACCTATAATGTTTTGATCGATGTAAACTAGTGGGATACTCATAAATCTCCGAGAAGGCTAACGCCGCCAACAGCGGCCGAGCGTAGCGAGGTCCAGCCCCGAAGGGGCGATGCTGCTTGGCCTTGTTAAATTCATTGCTTGGCACTGCCTTTGACATTGAAGTTTTGTGTTAGCTTACGCTCATTTGGGATATTGAGATTCTCTGCATAATAATTTTGATCAATAGTTAGAACCCAAACTTCACCACCAAGATTAACCGTTGCCTCTAATGGGAAGGTAGCTGAAAACAGTGTAAGGATAGCCTTCGACTCATCACCATTTTGTGGCAATGCACCGGTTAATAATTCGGGCTCGCCTGTACATTGTAACTTCAATAGTTGCGACCCAGGCTGCTGTTTATATAGCTCGCCTTCAACATCAGAAACCACAAATTTGCGGTAATCTTTACCAAGACCTAGCCATTCGATCATGTGCACACTTTTTTCGGCACAATCAAAGCCCGATATTTCAATGGATTTTCCCTTGTTTATTGACTCCATTGACTCGGCCATGGCCTGAACTCCTAATAGCAAGATTATTATTGATGTAAGAATTCGTAGCACGATATCTCCAAGAATTTAACGCCGCTAGCATGGGCCGGAGCGTAGCGGAGGTCCAGGCCACAACGTGGCCGTACATGCCTGGACTTGTATGGTTGGAATAACACGATTTCCCTTCCTGTTATCTAAGCGATAAAGTGTGGCCCATGTCTGCGGCAACAGACATTCAGCACGGTAGCTCGATGGCTGAAAGGCACCGGTATTACCGAGTCCGTTAACAAGCCGGAGCGCCGTGCTGACCCTACTTTTAACTCGAACAGTCGAAGGGGCCACGAGCCCGAATGTAGCAAGGGTGAGTTATGAACACAACCTCTAGAGCGAACATCAAACAAGAACGAAATATTGGTATCGATGTGGGTAAAACTTTTCTCGATATTCACATTTTGGAGTGTGATCGTTATTGGCAAATTCACAACACAGAAAGTGACATTAAAAATCTTATTAAAACTTTACGGCGTTATAACTTAACCCGAATCGTTGTTGAGGCCACAGGTGGATATGAGCGATCGCTCGTTGAAGCTTTGGCAGACGCAGACATGCCGGTTGTCGTTGTTCAACCTATGAATATTCGGCAGTTCGCGAAGGCTCAAGGAGTGATGGCTAAAACGGATAAGATTGATGCTCGAATCATTGCTCAATTCAGTGCGATTATGAAGCCTGAGGTAAGAGCAATAAGTAGCAAAAAGGTACGCTACGTCAAGGACTTACTGGCGAGAAAGCGGCAGTTGATCGAAGCTAGGACTCAAGAGCTTAATCGGCTTCACAAGTCAGTAAACAGATTAGAGAGATCGCACGCTAGACTAATTAAGGTTCTGGACAAGGAAATAGATTGGGTAAACGTTCGACTTACGAAAGCTGTGGCTGAAGTGGCGGAATGGCAATCTACCTATGATCTCTTGTTGAGCGTTCCTGGTGTAGGTCCAGCGGTAGCGCATACGCTCTTAGGAGAGCTACCAGAACTTGGTTCATTGAGTAGCCGACAAGTCGGCGCGCTTTGCGGCTTAGCGCCCTACAATCGAGATAGTGGGAGCATGCGAGGTAAACGAAGAATCAAAGGTGGCCGAGCACCAATTAGAACGGTTTTGTATATGGCAATGATGAGTGCTATTCAATGTAATCCAATCATGAAAAACTTCTTCAACAAGTTGGTTGAATCAGGAAAGCACAAAAAGGTAGCGCTCACCGCCTGCATGCGAAAAATGATGACCATTTTAAATGCCATGGTGCGTGATGGCAGTCGGTGGCAAGAGGCTTAATAAGCTAAGAATTGCTTGCGGTAGACTTGACTTGGAACCACAGTCGCTTGTTAAGCGATTGCTCGCTAGAAAACAACAAAGCACACTAAAACTTGCACTCGCCCCTATATTTTTACCGACACTATTTTTTAAATTACGTTTTTAAAACTTCACACGCAACACGAATAGTACCGAATTTATTACGCTATTTACTTGCAGAGCCGCAATACCACGTTACTTTTTGAATACAACGCTTACTCAATACTCGCTTAACTTTTATACCTTAGACTACTTTAACTTTGACACGAGGCGACACACATAACTTTGCCTCGCTACAAAGGACGTTTTGCAAAAAACTAGAACGCCGCTATTAAACTTGATTTACGATCTTTTACGCTTAACGCCTTGCTCACCGGCACATACTGCGGAGAGCGTTTTTGTGAAAAAATGAAGCGCAGCGGAATTCACAAAAACGAGCGTAGCAGTATGTGTCCGCGTGGAGCAAATTGTTATGTTTTTGTATTGAAAACATTAGACCATGTGCCATTCGATTTGAATTGTAATTCATGTGTTTTGAAAACCCACCAACCTCTCGAGACTACCCTTGTACTATTTGATAGAAAATTATCAGCTACTTGCCATGTATAGGCAATAAACTCAGATAGTGGATCTTCCATTATTTCGTACCAATCCGAATAATAGGGCCTATCGTCTACGGTAAAGTCCAAGAAAAATTCACCCACCTCAAAAGGAGTAGTAGTTACCACTCTCTTATTACCGCTAGATAAGATAACTTTATAGGCTTCGCCTTCTTCGGAAATACTCTTTTCAAAACCACTCCAAGAATTTAAGTATTCGAAAACTGCTTGCTTATTTAACTCTTGGGGCATAATCGACTCTTAAACATAACGCCCGCTTAAGCGGTGCAAATTGCTTGGCTAAAATTAGCGAGGAACGAGCGCAAGCCAAGCTGTTTGCATCCGTTCTTAAGGCGTTTGTTAGGCATTATTCTCCAACCGGAGGCTCCCAAAGCTCTACCTTATTTCCCTCAGGGTCTATTACCCAACCGAATTTGCCAAATTCTGATTCGTCGGTTTCATCCAGCACATTACAACCTTCGTCGCGAAGTGCGGTTAATAGCTTACTTAAGTTGGCAACTCGATAATTAACCATAAAAGATGAGTTGCTAGGCTTAAAGTTTTCGCCGTTTCCAATCATCCAAGCTGTCGTTCCAGCGTAGGGCTTTCCTTCGCCGTCAACCCACTTAAAGGATGTTCCTCCCCAAACCTGAACATCTATACCAAGATGTTTTTTGTACCAAGTTTGGAGCATCTCTGGGTTTTTGGCTTTTATAAAAATACCACCGATTCCTGTTACTCTCGTCATGTTATCACTCTCAGTTTGAATCCTATTGTTCGTCAATTCTTCCGCATTTGAAAAAGCCGAAATCACGAATGTTGAAATCGCACAAAGCAATATTTTGTTCTTCATTAAATCCATCTCCAGAAAGTTGCGGACAACTCATTGACTGCCTAACGCCCGCGTAATAGGCGCGAGCTTGCGAGCGTCCTAATTGACGCGTTTGTTAACTTATATTTTATCAAGCATCTCATCCATCACAGCCTGTCTCTTCAATCTATCATCGGTTAAATCTTCCACTGATAACAATATCTCAACGGCTTGCCGAAATGGTGCCTTTAGAGCGTCCCCGTGACTCGAGCAAGCATCAATAATTTTTTGACAGTACTGCTCCATCTTATTCGAGTTGAGTTTAGGTATTTCTTTCCCTGCTATTATCGCCCTAACTAGAACAATCAAATGCCATTTGTACTTCCTAACATTCTGGGGTATGTCAGCGCTTGCCACGAGCAAGTGAAGTCTATAAAGCGCGAGACATGACGTATAAAAGACTACCTCTTTTGTGTCATTTGAATAAATGTCCTCACTAAATAGCTCATACATCCGCTTCGGGTATCTGTATGCCAAATCTGGCCTCTGGAGAAACATAGATGTCACGCACTTCGTAGCAACATTAATATTAAACGTCCTAACGATTGGAACATCTCTTCCAACATATTGCCTATCACGTCTTTCAAAATATAACCTTCCATCATGCCCTTCATATGTATTGAAGTAATCTTCAATTCTTCTTACCACTGGGCGCAATGAAATGAACTGTGTTTCTTCTACCTTTGACTGGCTATTTGTGGCTCGAACAAGCTCTGAAAATACATCTTCACTCGATGTTTCTACAACTTTTAGATTTACCATCACAGAATCATCTAAACTCTCTCGACACTCGAATAGAACATTTGACGTCTGGCAACCATTAACTATTTGATAATTTTCCAAATGCAAAATATTGCCTTGGACTCTTACATCCGGGCTAACAATTGTAATTCCGTTATTCAAAACCGGAAATCTCGTTGCTTTTTCATTCTCAGAAAGAGTCTCTGATATAGATTTATTAACTGGATTATCAATACCAAGAAACGCTCTTACATTTTCTTCAAAGACATGACTTCGAAGATTTCCATCGTCAGTCTCTAGAAGGTTGGACACTAAATCTTTAGCTTTAACGACAGCAAGATATGCTTCATCAATGCCATGAATAGACGGTAGAGGAGCATTACTAAACATCGGTAATTCTGCAGAAATAGATGAATAGGTACTCACCCACAAATTTGTAATCTCATCTCTTCCAATAAACTGAATGTCAACTTTACCAAAGTAACCAAGCTCTTCTATTTGCGCCCTAAAGTCCTTAATTGCTGCTTCCAGAGCCTCGGGCGCTCGATAAACTCCTGTTGTCACGAACCTGGCAGTCAAGTCAGGTTTTCCACCTCTTATTTTTGGAACATTTTCAATGCAGACATCGAATATCTTTCTTGCATTTTGTTGCACGGCATCAAGGGCAGTGTAATTTTCTGAGTTTATGAATCTGAGAACTGATTCTTTAAACTTTAAAAAATCTCCAAGATCGAAAGAATCTCCTCGCTTTGCTTGTATAAATAAAGCTTCTACATCATTGTTCTTTCTATCGGATGAAAACATTGATGTTGCATCTTCGTCGGATACGACCACCTCTTCGTTGACGATTATTGACACTCCATCCATGCCATCATCACCTTCTCCCGTAGTCACATCCTCAATGTCGAAATCTGATCCTATCCTAGATCGCAAAATTGAATAATTGGCGAACATCTCAAATTGTACGCTTTCATCAAGCTGTTCCAATCCGAAACTTTTGGTAAAGCTATCTAGGTGGGACTTTACTATTCTATGCATGACATTCCCTATTTAATGTTTTCCACGATCTGCGTATAGAAGTTAACGCTACCAGCACAGGCCGGAGCTGTGTTGTTTGGTTTGTGCCAGCGTAGCGCTAAGGCACAAACCGAGCAACGCAGCGAAGGTCCAGCCAGCTTGCTGGCGATTGTGGCTGGTATTGTTATATGTGGTGGCCAAGTTACGCTACCTGCTATTTAGTTTATGTTTGGCTCGGACACAAAGTGCGGGCCACGGTTTTGCAATTGGGTGCTTTGTTGCGCGGGCTGCCGAGAACGAACGGGAGGAGGGTGTGTCGTTGGTGCTTACCTTCCGTTGGTGCCACTTAGCTGCCTTGCGATTTCTGTTTTGGTGCTATGCCTAAGTTTACCACCGTGGAGGGTTATTGCTACTTTGGCTGTGCAGTGTTGACCAAGCCCCGGGGTTGAGGTGTTGCACGGATACTTTGCGGAGATTCACTGCGATGGTTCAGATGGCTAACCCAAAAACCACCGCGGACTTATAACGCCTTGCTCACTGGGCCAGTTGCGACGTGCTGCCATGTGGTAGAGTGAGCAAAGCGAGCCACATGGCGGCGCGACGTAGCTGGCTCCACGTGCAGCAATTTGTTATGTGCAATTCACCAATGAATCAAATTTCGCTCTTGACCGTCATTAAGTATCGTTGTTGTACCACATGATTCACAACGGTATGCTGTAGCACATTGATTGTTTTTTATGACAGCCACCTTATAATTTGGACCTGCATCTTTCGGTTTGTAGAATAAATGCTTGTAAGAAGCCCCGAAAAAGAAAATACCCCAGCCAGTATATCGGACAGCTGCTTCTCCCAACTCCATTTTATTACCACATTTGCCACAAAGCATAGATTGGGTACTTGTTACTTATATAGTATTGATACAACATAGAAATACTAATTTTGGTGGTAGCTCAGGGCTTTTTCCACTATTTCTTCGAACGAGCTATTCCTGTTCTTATCTAACTGGATTATTTATTTTTCTCCGATTCAGCGCTCACATAACGCTATGCACAGCGGCGTTTGGTGAAGCGAACCGATTGTGCTATCAAGCGCAATTGGGGCGCGTAACCAGACGTCCAACTGATGCTAATTGTTATTTTGTTCCTCTAAAACTTGCTCAATACCATTTTCAAATACCAGCCAGCTCTCGTTAGCTTGAGACAGCCAATGCTGTTTGCTGCCAGATCTACCCGCAGCTTCACTTGAGTAATTCATGGCTTCTGTTAGCTTTCCCAAAAGGTAGGGATCAATTTTTCCCCTTAGCGATCCTATTCGCACTCTTAGCTTTGTCAAAGGAGCCTTTGCCTGCGTCTTATTTAGAGAGCTTGCTACTTCTTCGATCAGGCTTTTTATTTCATTAAGCTCGTTAGATTTCATCTATTCTTGCTCTCCTTCATTACTGAGAAGAATTGAGTGTGGTCTCCTCGCTCACACACAAGGTTCAATACCTATAGCTATGATACGATGGCCTCTTCACTCAAATAACGATTAGATAATGGGCGAGATTCGCCCCACAAAAAAAAGACCCCACTCGATCTATCGCGAATCTTGCCCTTTAATCTACTTGTTAAGTTCGACGCACTCGGTCTATGGGGATTCGTTGTTGTTTTCAAGATGGTTAACGTATCAATCCAATTACGATTGATGTCCGATACTATTCTTTAATCCTTTCAGCTTGTCGGGCAGATTCGTCAATTCCCACACCTTCTCACCACAGATCCACACTCCGTGTCTTCATGCAGCATCCTTCCTTTGAATTTTTCCGCCGTGCATAAGCGGCATTGAGCAAGTTGCACAAGTCGGTTCCCAACCTTTGGAGCCAAGATATTCCTGCCATTTCAAAGTCGGCAACTCAATCAAGGCTGATTGCCCAAGCTGTCTTCTCGCCTGATTTAGCTTCTTGCGGGCGGAATTCGCATACAGTCCAAAATACCGTAAATTAGGCCTTCCCGCTACCGGAACGTGCTGTGCGAAGCGGACCAAAAACTGGCTTGCAGGCAATGTCATGACAGCTCTTCGTTGTTGAGCATGAGAGTAATACCGCAGACGTATCAATCCATCTTTCTCGCTCTGACTTAACTGCTGATTTCTTATAGGCCCACCTTTTATGTATCGAGCAAGGTATCGTGCTACACCGCGGGCATGATCGTAACGCTTGGCAAAATATACAACCCAATCCTTACGCCCCAGACGATTACACAGCCCCATTAAATGATGCTTTTCCCTATCTCTCGGAATCACCATCATCTCCGTTTCGATAGCCCGTCTTATATTCGCCAGTAATTTTCCTCGATAAACTTGCATGACTGGCTTCTGCGGAAATAGAACTGCTTTCTTCGGTTCCACCCACTGACCGGATGAATTAATACCCCCATGACTCAATAGAACATGCAAATGCGGATGGAGGCTCAGGTTTCGCCCCCAGGTATGAAGTACCGCCAGGATTCCTGGCGTCGCATTAAGATATTTTGGATCTGAAGAAAATACCTTCAGCGTTTCACGGACGGCATCAAATAAAATTCCCGACATCACATCCCGATTGTAGGCCCATAGCTCATTGAGCTCATCCGGCAACGTGAAGATTACATGATGATGCGAACAGGAAAGCAGTTGCTCACTCATTCGATGCAACCATTGTTCTCTGGCTATACCTCTACACTGTGGGCATGCACGATGTTTACAGGAGTTGTACCATACTCCGTTTAAATGCCCTCGCTGACAATATTGTGCGTGGCCCCCGAGTTTCGCTGTTCGGCACTCGGATAAACTTGATAAGGCTTTTCTCTGGTCGTAGGATAACGGCAAGCTTGCGCTTGAATCTGAATAATATTCCCGAATTAATTGCTGCACCGTCGTCTTCATCTACACGTTCCATGTGAAAAATATTATTCAGGATTTATTAGAACCTCGGTACATTCGGATGGCTAAATCATCTCCGGGCAACGCCCGGCGAATTTAACGTTCGTAACATGGGCACATTGTAGCAGAGCGAAACCGTGATACATTCGCGCAGCGAATCACGGTTTATGCGCCGCGAAAATGTGTCCAATGCTTACGCTGGTTAAAGAAATGCCACTTATATAATTGTTGAAGCCACCACGGAGCCAAGTAGGATTTATAGCACTACGGGCTATCTATTGGCACCGCTTTTCGTGGATGAAACCACTGTCCTTCAATCTCGAACTGGTGCTGGTTAAAAGCACCAAGGAAAGAGCTAGAGCGTATCGCAACCAGCTTATTACCTTAATGGCACCGGGAACAACGCTGAGAGCCCTATTCCATACACAGCATTCAAAAGTGCCAAGAGGAAGAGATCATCCCAAGCTATTAGTCTTCCCGGAGCAGGCTGATGGCACCGGAGAAGAACTCACGCCTAGAAGAACAATCCGACTTCTCTTACGCTAGCACGACTGACAGTGCTCGAACTCGAACCTTGCTACGGCCCAAGCTATTTAAAGAACGGAAACTTTAACGCCAAGTGCAGGGGAGGCAAAAGTAGTGCGCGGCGCGCGCTGCTTTTGGCTTCCCCTGACACGCCTGGTTATGTTCCATTTACTAAGCCCCAATTGAGCGCTTGTTCTTGATCTTGGAATATTGCCATCGCAGTGCTCATGCGCATAAAACCAAGCTTTTTGTAAAAAGACTCTTTGCCGGGATATGAGTAGAGCACGATTTTTTTGTGCCCGTCTGAAAGCTCGACAAGCTTAGAAACAACAGCGCGCCCAAGGCCAGACCCCTGAACCTCGGGATGAACAGCAACATCACAGAGATACGAGCAGTCAACGCCGTCTGCCAGGGCGCGACCTACCGCAACAAGCTTTCCATCACCGTAGACGAAGCACTTAAACATGCTGGCTCCGAAGGCTTTCTTTAAAATATCGGGCTTCTTTTCGCCTAGCGGAGCGATCCTATATAGCTCGGATAGTTCATTCCAATCCAGCTCTTCTTCCGAGTACTTCCATTCAAGGTCCAATGTTCAATCTCCGTAAAACATAACATTTTAATAGATGACGGGCGTTCAATATGCACGTGTCATATATCTTTTCCTGAGCTGGCACTTACTTACCTCGCAGCGCCCAATTTCAATAACTTCGGCAATTGTTAACATCATAATGTTTTGACAACTGTCATATATCCCATTCTGCGCGCAATCAGCTAACCATCTGATTTTTCTACGCTTAATAGCTGTTGGTAACGAACATACCAGATATATGACACAGTGTCGCTTTTTACGCGCGATTCTCGGCAAATTAACGTGCCATACGGTGGTACGGTAAGACAAAAAGGTAGGTTGAATGTTGTTGATCTAGTTCAAAACCCACTTCTTGTAGCTATTAATTAATTGGCGAAAAGGCAGAGTCGGCGCAATCAATTACCCCGATCAAACTATCCATTCAAAGCCGGCTCCTGCTGAGTAACACAATGAATATTCCCACCCCCTAACACCAGAACACTACAATCCACAGCCACAACCTTCCGATCAGGAAAACACCCCTTAACCGTCTCCAATGCCGCACTATCATAATTATTCAACCCATAACAGGGCATCACAACCCCGCCATTGGCAATATAAAAATTAATATAGGATTTACCCAGCCGCTCGCCGTTGGCCCACTCGGAGGGTGGTTGTTCTATGGTGGTGATTTCAAATGAGTTGCCTTTGGCATCGGTGCTATTGCGCAGCACTTCTAAATTGGTTTGCAGTATTTCGTAATTGGGGTCGCTTGGATCGCTGGTGGATAATGCCAGTATGTGCCCGGGTTTTGTGAAGCAGGCGAATTGGTCTACGTGGCCGTCGGTGTGGTCTTCGGCCAGGCCTTGGTCGAACCAAATAAAATGTTCTACGCCCAGGGCTTGTTTTAATTGGTATTCCACATCGCTTTGGGCCAGGGCGGGGTTGCGGTTGCCGTTTAGTTGCACGTTGCGGGTGAGCATTATGGTGCCTTCACCGTCCACGTGTATGGCACCGCCTTCGTTTACCAATGGGCTGGCAAAGCGTTCTAGGTTTAATTCGTTTAATAATTTGCGGGCTAGGTGTTGGTCTTGCTCGTGGGGGAATTTGCCCCAGCCGTTAAAGGTCCAGTCTACCCCGGCCAGCTCACCGGTGCGTTTATTGATTACAAAGGTTGGGCCGAAGTCTCGCATCCAGGAGTCGTCCAGGGCCCAGGGTTTAAGATGAATTTTTTCGGCGGCGATTTGCTCGGCCATTAGGGCCAGTGCTTGGGCGTGTTGGTCTGGCCGCACCAGCATGACTACCGGTTCAAAGTCGGCAATGGCATTGGCAATGGCGGCGTAATTTTTTTCCGCCTCGCTTAACGCGCCAGGCCAGAGTGATTCGTTACTGGGCCAGGCCATCCAACAGCGATTGTGGGCTTGCCATTCGGCGGGCATGTAGTAGTCACTCATTGTTTTCTCCCGTTAACTGCTTTGGGCAATTTTTATTGCCATGTTTTTTTACGGCAATAAATCCTTTAACCGGTAGTAGGCCATGGCCAATACCAACGCCGGCGTGCGTAATAGTCGGCCGCCGGGGAAGGCCATGTGCGGTATGCGAGTAAATACATCAAATTGCTCGGCGGTGCCGGCGATTGCGTCGGCCATTAATTTGCCGGCAAGGCCGGTGGCGGCTATGCCGTGGCCAGAGAACCCCTGGGCAAAATATACGTTATTGGCCAGGCGGCCAAAGTGGGGTGCGCGGTTTACGGTGATGCCCACAAAGCCGCCCCAGGCGTAATCGATGCGGGTATTGTGCAGTTGTGGGAATACCGCGCGCATGCGCGCGCCCATGGCGCGGGCTAGGTTGGCCGGTGGCACGGTGGAGTAAGACACACGCCCGCCAAACAGCAGGCGGGTATCGTGGGACAGGCGAAAATAATCCAACACAAAATTAATATCGGCCACGGCAATATTATTGCGGATCAGCGCCTGGGCGCGCTCCTGGCCCAGTGGCTGGGTCGCGCAAATGTAAGTACCCACGGGCATAATTTTATTGCGCAAGGCATCGCCCACGTTGGCCAAGTAAGCGTTGCCGGCCAGCACCACAAATTGGGCTTTGATGCTGCCCGTGGCGGTGGTGATGGTAGCGGGGCCAGCAGGCCCTTGTGTGTGGTCGATGGAAAGGGCAGGGCTGTGCTCGTAAATGCTAACCCCAGTGGCGTTGGCGGCTTGGGCCAAGCCCAGGGTGTAATTTAACGGGTGGATGTGGCCGCTGTTGCCATCGTAGAGCGCGGCGCAATAGCGCTGGCTGTTGATCTCTTGCTGGGTGCGTTGCTTATCCCAAAGTTCCACCGGGTAGTGGTAGTGGGTTTGCAGGTCGTCGGCCCAGTGTTTTAGCTCGTTGATGTGGCGCGGTTTTATGGCTACGTGGGCGTGGCCGGGGGCGTAGCTGCAATCGATGTTGTGTTTGGCAATGCGGCCGCGCAGTAGGTCTAAGCCGGCCAGAGATGCCTGCCAAATTTTCTGCGCGTCTGCTTTGCCCACCAGCTTTTCGATGCTGGGTTGCTCCGCCGCCAGGCCAAAAATCATTTGCCCGCCACTGCGGCCACTGGCACCAAAGCCGACTTGTTGCGCCTCCAGCACCGCCACACGGTAGCCTCGTTCGGCTAAGTGCAGGGCGGTGGTTAGCCCGGTAATGCCCGCGCCCACCACACACACATCCACGTTTTCGTTGCTGGTGAGCGGCGGGTATTGGGCGTTGCTATTACGGCTGGCTTGATACCAGTTTTGGTTGGCATCGTTCATTAGATGGATTGCAAATACCAGTCGAATTCCAAGGGGGTAATGGTTTGGTTAAAGTGGTCGATTTCCGCCTGCTTTAATTTGGCAAACACCGACTGAAACTCCCGGCCAAAGTAGTCGGCGATCCAGTCGCTTTCAGCGAATAAATCGATGGATTGCTGCCAGTGGTAGGGGTTGCTGGGTTTGCGCTTGGCGTAGGCGTTGCCGGTAATGGCTTCATCGCAGGGAATTTGCTGGCACAGGCCGTAATGCATGCCGGCCAATACCGCGCCCACCACCAAGTAGGGGTTGGTGTCGGCGCCGGCTAGGCGGTGCTCCACACGTTTGTTTTCTGGGCTGCTTTTGGGGATGCGCAGGGCCACGGTGCGATTGTTGTAGCCCCAAGAGTTGTTTAGCGCCACGTAGGAATCTTTGCGGAAACGGCGGTAGGAGTTGGCGTGGGGGGCAAACAACAACATGGCCTGGGCCAGTGTTTGTTGCATGCCGCCAATGGCCCAGTGCAGGTGGTTGTCGTTGTCGGCAAAAATATTATCGCCTTGTTTGTCGTAACAACTTACGTGCACATGGCTGCCACAGCCCGATTGGTCGGGGTAGGGCTTGGCCATAAACGTGGCTTGGAAGCCCATGGAGCGCGCAACATGCTTTACCGCCCGCTTTAGCAGCAGGGCATCGTCACAGGCTTTGATGATATCACCGGTGTACAGCAGGTTAATTTCAAACTGGCCTGGCGCGCATTCCGATACCGTGCCATCGGCCAAAATATTTTGTTCGGTGCAGGTGTTTTGAATGGCTTCCATGAGTTCGCCGTAGGCGTCTAGGTCGTCCATGTAGTACACCTGGCTGCTGCGCTCAGTGGTGCCAGTAAAGGGGTTGATGGGAGGCTCCGGCGCGTCGATAAACTCTTGGTTTATAAGGTAAAACTCCAGCTCCACCGCAATTTTAGGGAAGAAACCATCGCCGTGAATACGCTGCACAATGGAGCGTAAAACCTCCCGCGGGTTGATCATAAACGGGGTCTGGTTGGGGTTGAGCATGTTTAGCAGCACCTGGGCGCGGCGCTCGGCCCAAGGTACCGGCGTAAGGGATGCTTTGATGGCCGGGCATTCGTAATCGGCATCGCCGGTTTCAAAGCCCAGGCCAGTTTCTTCGCAGGGCTCGCCACTGACATCACTGGCAAACAACGAGGCGGGGAAGAGCACGCCCTCGGTGAACACTTTGTCCACCGCATCGGCGGGTAGGCGCTTGCCGCGGATAACTCCGTTGCAGTCGGGTAGGAGTACATCTAGGTGGTCAAAGTGTTCGCTAAAGTTGGCTAACAGCGAGTCGGGATTGGTTATCATAGAGGCGGCCTTAAGTGGACCAAAAGGGAGAAAGCAAAGCACGCCTAACAGTGATAAAAATAAAACTTTTTAGGTTATAGCCATGCTTGTCGAATTGTGTCCATAATATTAATCCTAACCTGTAGAGCTCTACAATATGGCATTTGCACAACGTGTGTTTAAGCCCCAATATTTGAGCCTGCATTGCGAAACCCACCCAACCGGTGAGAGTACCCTATGGTGGCAACCGTTGGCTTTCCCGCCTGCCGTAAATTGATAGCACCGCATTACTTTCACTGTGTGGGGGAAAAGTACATCCATGCGGTGGTGGATGTGGTGGGCGCCGTGCCACTGTTGTTGCCCGCGGTAAGCGAATCCAAGGGCCACCGTATTAGTCACAACGACCTGCTCGATAACATCGACGGCCTACTGCTGACTGGCGCCTATTCTAATGTGCAGTCTTCATTATATGGCGAACCCTTGGCCTACGAGGGCAGTGAAGCCGACCCCGCCCGGGATCACCTCACCCAGGATTTAATCCGCCAAGCGGTTAGCCGTGGCATTCCGGTGCTGGGTATTTGCCGGGGCATTCAAGAAGTGAACGTTGCTTTTGGGGGCAGCTTGCACCAACAGGTGCACGCCGTGCCAGGCTTGCAAGATCACCGAGAGAACAACACCCAACCCCTGGACCAGCAATACGGCTTTAGCCACAGTATTGCCATTCAGCCCGGTGGCGTGTTGGCCCGCATTTGGCAGGAGGAACAAACGCAGGTCAACTCCCTGCATGGCCAAGGTATTAAAAGCTTAGCGCCGGGATTGTCGGTAGAGGCCGTGGCCCCGGATGGTTTGGTAGAGGCGGTATCTCTGCCGGGCAAACCCTTGTTGGCGGTGCAGTGGCACCCAGAGTGGAAAGTTACCGAAACCCCATTTTATTTAGCCATTTTTGAATGGTTTAAATCCGAAATAGACCAATACCGTGCGGCACGTTTGGTTTAACCAGCAACCTAAGGCGTTTATGAACAACGAAACCGACCAGCTTAAACAATGGTTGAAAGAAAAGGGCATTACCGAAATCGAAGCCTTGGTGCCCGATATGACGGGCAATGCTCGCGGTAAAATTTTGCCCGCTAGCAAGTATTTAAACAGCGAAACCACCCGCCTGCCCGAGGCCATTTTTATCCAAACGGTAACCGGCGACTGGCCGGATGACGATGCCATTGAAGATTTGGTGCATCCGGCGGATGTGGATTTGTATTTACAGCCAGATACCTCCAGCGTGCGAATGGTGCCCTGGGTAGAAGAGCCCACCGCCCAGATTATACACGATTGTTACACCGCCACAGGCGAGCCGCACCCCCTGGCACCTCGTAACGTATTAAAGCGGGTGTTGGCGCTGTACGAAAAAGAAGGCCTGCAGCCCATTGTGGCACCCGAGCTAGAATTTTATCTGGTGCAAAAAAATACCGATGCGGATTTCCCCTTGCAGCCACCGGTGGGACGTTCTGGCCGGCCCGAGCGCGCGCGGCAGTCTTACAGCATTGATGCGGTGAACGAATTTGACCCGCTGTTTGAAGAAATGTACGACTTCTGCGAAGCCATGGAGTTGGATGTTGATACGTTGATACACGAATCTGGCGCGGCGCAAATGGAAATCAACTTTGAGCATGCCGATCCACTCTCCCGTGCCGACCAAGTGTTTTTATTTAAGCGCACCATTCGCGAGGTGGCCATGCGCCACGATGTGTACGCCACCTTTTTGGCCAAGCCCATGCAAAATGAGCCGGGCAGCTCCATGCACATTCACCAAAGTTTACTGCGGGTGGGCAGTGGCGAGAATGTATTTGCTACCCCAGATGGCGAACTTACCCAAACCTTCAAACATTACCTGGCCGGTTTGCAAACCTACACCCCGGCGGCCATGTTGTTTTACGCCCCCAATGTGAATTCCTACCGGCGTATTTTATTTGGCGATGCCGCGCCCAATAATACCCATTGGGGCTTTGATAATCGCACGGCGGGGTTGCGCATACCCATTTCTGCGCCAGAGGCCACCCGGGTAGAGGCGCGTTTTGCCGGCTCTGATGTAAACCCCTATTTGGCCATTGCCGCCACTTTGGCCTGCGGTTACCTGGGTATGAAGCACAAACTGCAACCCACCGAGCCGGTGCTGGGTGATGCCCACGAGCTGGGTGCTAATTTGCCCAAAACCTTGGAGCATGCCCTGAGTTTGCTACAGCAACCCAGCGAGCTTATTGATATTTTGGGCGAGAAGTTCGTCCAGGCTTACGTGGCAATTAAATACAAAGAATACGAAACCTTCTTCCAGGTGATTAGCTCCTGGGAGCGGGAATACCTGTTGTTAAACGTGTAATACGGTTGGGCGCAAAATATGTCTACCACTTCGAAATGGCAAGTTTCCGATGCAGCACACCATCTGCATCCTTTTACCGATCACGGCGCGTTAGCCGCCAAGGGCACGCGGGTGATCACCCGAGCAGAAGGCATTTATCTGTACGATTCTGACGGCAATAAAATTCTCGATGGCATGTCGGGTTTGTGGTGCGTTAACCTGGGCTACGGCCGACAAGAGCTCATAGAAGCAGCACACAAACAGATGCAAGAGCTGCCTTACTACAACAGCTTTTTTCAGTGCACCACGCCGCCGGCCATTGAGCTGGCCGAGTTACTAAGCGATATTGCACCCAGCCACATTAACCACGTGTTTTTTACCTCCTCCGGCAGCGAGGCCAACGACACGGTTATTCGCCTGGCCCGTTACTATTGGGCCTGCCAGGGCAAGCCCGAGAAAAAAACTATTATTTCGCGTTGGAATGGCTACCACGGCTCTACCATCGGTGGCGCCAGTTTGGGCGGCATGAAGCCCATGCACGGCCAGGGCGATTTGCCCATCCCCGGTATTTGCCACATTAACCAGCCCTATTGGTTTGGCGAAGGTTACACCGAAGACTCTACCGCATTTGGCGTGCGGGTAGCCCAGGAGCTGGAACAGAAAATTCTTGAGCTGGGCGAAGACAAGGTCGCCGCTTTTATTGCCGAGCCTATTCAAGGTGCGGGTGGTGTGATTATTCCGCCGGATTCCTACTGGCCTGAAATCAACCGCATCTGCAAAAAATACGACATCCTGGTGGTTAGTGATGAAGTAATTTGTGGTTTTGGCCGTACGGGGCAGTGGTTTGGCAGCGATTATTACGGCGTCAAAGCCGATTTAATGCCCATTGCCAAGGGATTATCCAGCGGCTATATGCCCATTGGTGGCGTGCTGGTATCAGACCGCGTAAGCCAAGCCTTGAAGCAATCCGGCGAGGATTTCAACCACGGTTATACCTATTCTGGCCATCCCACTGCGGCCGCTGTGGCCGTAGCGACACTAAAAGTCATGCACTCGGAAGACTTGGTAACACGGGTGCGGGATGAACTCACCCCATACTACGCCCAAGCCTTTGGCAGCTTGGCGGATCATCCCTTGGTAGGAGAGGTAAGAACCACGGGCTTGTTGGGAGCCATAGAGTTAATGCAAGATAAAGCCAGCCACTCCTTCTTTGCTGAGAAGGGCGCGGCCGGCAATTGCTGCAGAGACTTTAGCATTGCCAATGGCTTGGTCATGCGCGGCGTGGGCTCCACCATGATCACCTGCCCGCCGCTGGTGATAACAAAAAGCGAAATCGATTTACTGGTGGAGCGGGCCCGAAAAACCCTGGACGATACCGCGGCTCAATTGTTATAGGTAAACCTTTAACGAAGAGTTTCGAGTTAAGAAATACAGATAGTTGGCTAGTGTTTTATTAAATGTGTCGTACTTAAAAGTGTCGTACTTAAATATGGCTTATTAAAAAGAACACTAGCCAAATATCCATGATTACTTTTTTAAATGGCCATTGCGCCATCATTTTAAGGGGAGTGAAATGACTCTAAATCGTTGTTCAATCTTGGCGCTGGCTGTAGCCGGTGTAGCGCTAACTGGCTGTAGCGAATCCGAGCCCGAGGCCGTGGTGCAAGAAGCCGTGGTAGAAACCGTGCAAAAAGTTAACGTCTATAACTGGAGCGATTACATTGGCGAAGAAGTCATCGCCAAGTTTGAAGAAGGCACCGGCATTGATGTGAGCTACGATGTGTTCGATTCCAACGAGGTGTTGGAAAGCAAATTGTTGGCAGGCCGCTCCGGTTACGACGTGGTGGTGCCAACCAGCGATTTTATGGCCCGCCAAATTGAGGCTGGTGTGTTTTTGCCCTTGGATAAATCCAAGCTTACCAACTACGACAAGCTCGACCCAGAAATGATGGCCACCTTGGCCGACCTGGACCCTGGCAATACCTACGGAGTGCCGTACATGTGGGGCACCACTGGCATTGGTTTTATTGAATCCAAGGTTAAAGAAGTGCTGGGCGAAGACGCGCCGCTGGACTCCTGGGATTTAGTATTTAAACCGGAGAACCTAGAAAAGCTCAAAGAGTGCGGTGTCTCGTTTTTGGATGCCCCAACAGAAATATTTTCCGCCGCGCTGCATTACTTGGGCAAAGACCCTCACTCCTTTGACCCAGCCGATTACCAAGGCGAAGCCAAAGAAATGCTAAAAGCACTGGCGCCATCGGTAACCTATTTCCATTCTTCCAAATACATTGATGACTTGGCCGCCGGCGAAATCTGCGTGTCCATTGGTTGGAGTGGCGACATTGCCCAGGCCATGGTGGATGCTGAAGAAGCCGAAAACGGCATCGAGGTGAGCTATATTATTCCTAAGGAAGGCGCTCTGATTTGGGTGGATATGCTCACCATTCCTAAGGATGCCAGCAACCCAGATGAAGCTCACGCTTTTATCGACTTTTTAATGCAGCCGGCCATCGCTGCGGAAAACACCAACTACATTTGGTACCCCAACCCCATCCCGGCCTCTAAGGTAATGATCGACCAGGAAATCACCTCGGATGAATCCATCTACCCGCCGGAAGATGTTATGGCCAAACTGTACCCTGCCAAGGTGTTGCCGCCGGAGATCGACCGTGCGCTGAACCGAGCCTGGACAGAAATCAAAACCGGGCAGTAGGCCAGTTTTATTGCCCCCGCAGGCGGCTACTTAGGTAGCCGCTTAAGCCCGCCCCCTTTTTGCGAGATTTATTCGTGGCAACCGCATCCCCCTCCAACGCCGAAATCGTAATCCAGCCCGACGACTACCTTAGCCTACACAAAGTAAGCAAACATTTCGGCGCTTTTACGGCGGTGAGTAACGTGGATTTAAGCATTAATAAAGGTGAGATCTTCGCGCTTTTGGGTGCATCCGGTTGTGGTAAATCGACGCTGTTACGGATGCTGGCTGGGTTTGAAAATACCAGCAGTGGCGACATTTTACTGGATGGCAGCAGCATTAATGGCTTGTCGCCGCATCAACGCCCCATCAACATGATGTTTCAGTCCTACGCGTTGTTCCCCCATATGACGGTGGAGCAAAACCTAGCGTTTGGATTAAAACAGGATAAAACCCCCAAGGTCGATATAAAGCAACAGGTGGCTGCGATGCTGGAGCTGGTGCAAATGCAGCATCTCAGCAAACGCAAACCGCATCAGCTATCTGGTGGCCAGCAACAACGCGTGGCGCTGGCACGGGCGCTGATTAAAAAACCAAAATTATTATTGCTGGATGAGCCTATGGGCGCGTTGGACAAAAAACTGCGCTCACGCATGCAGCTAGAGGTGGTGAATATCATCGAAAGCCTCGGTGTTACCTGCGTCATGGTTACCCACGACCAAGAAGAAGCCATGACCATGGCCGACCGCATTGCCATTATGGATGCTGGTGAAATTAAACAAGTGGGCACGCCGGATGAAATCTACGAGCAGCCCAACAGCCGTTACACCGCCGAGTTTATTGGCTCGGTGAATATCTTTGACGGCGCGATTGTTGATGACGAAGCAGACCACGTTACCGTGGTAAGCGAAGATTGCCCCGAACCCATTTACATTGGCCATGGCATTACCTGCTTTGAAGGCCAAGAGGTAAGTGTGGCACTGCGGCCAGAGAAGGTTGCCATTAGTAAAGAGGTGCCGGCACAAGGCCACAACCGGGCCCAGGGCAAAGTCAAAGAAATCGCCTACTTGGGGTCGCACTCGGTTTACCATGTGGCCCTGGCCAGTGGCAAAATTGTGTTGGCTACCGAGCTCAACGCCGAGCGCTGGGCGGGCGAAAAAATCACCTGGGAAGACGAGGTATGGGTGTACTGGTCCGAGCACGCCGGGGTGGTGCTCACCGCATGAATCACCCAGCGCTAAAAAAAGTCATTGCTTGGCTACCGGGATCCCGCTTTTGGCTGATACTGCCTCCCTATTTATGGTTGCTGCTGTTTTTTGCGGTGCCGTTTTTAATTATTTTTAAAATTTCTTTATCCAAAATAGCCCGCAGCCAGCCGCCCTATACGCCGCTGTTTGAGTATGTCGATCAAAAACTCAATGTGGTGCTCAACTTTGGTAATTATTTATGGCTGTTCAGTGATTCGCTGTACATCACCGCCTATTTAAGCTCCATAAAGATTGCTGCCATCTCCACTGCCTTGTGTTTATTAATCGGCTACCCCATTGCCTATGCCATCTCGCGCATGCGTGGCTCGGCGCAAAGCTTGTGTTTAATGCTGGTTATTTTACCTTCCTGGACCAGCTTTTTGATTCGCGTGTACGCCTGGATGGGGATTTTAAAAAATAACGGCATTATCAATAGCGCGCTGCAATCCTTGGGGCTGATTAATGAACCCATCCGATTATTGAATACCGAGCTGGCAGTGTACATTGGCATAGTATATTGCTATTTGCCGTTTTTGGTGCTGCCGTTGTACGCCAACTTGGTTAAATTAGATAACCGTTTATTGGAGGCCGCCGCAGACCTTGGCGCGGGCCCCATTAAACGCTTTTTTACCATCACACTGCCGCTATCGCGCTCCGGTATTATTGCCGGCTCCATGTTGGTGTTTATCCCGGCGGTGGGTGAGTTTGTGATTCCTGAATTATTAGGCGGTGCGGAAATTTTAATGATAGGTAAGGTGTTGTGGGGCGAGTTTTTTGGCAACCGCGATTGGCCGGTGGCATCCGCAGTGGCCATTGTTATGCTACTGCTGTTGCTGATTCCTATTATGCTATTTCACCGCTATCAATTTAAACAGCTGGAGGACAAACGCTAATGGCTCAGTACAGTGGCGGGGTGTCTCTGTTTAATAAGGTGTTGTTGGGGCTTGGCTTTTTCTTTTTATACGCGCCCATGTTAGTGCTGATTGTGTATTCGTTTAACAGCTCTAGCCGGGTGAACATCTGGGCTGGGTTTTCCGCCAAGTGGTACGGCGAGCTGTTCCGCGATGAAGCCATGATGTCGGCCCTGGGCGTAAGCCTAAAACTGGCGTTTGCCAGCGCCAGTACGGCGGTGGTGCTGGGTACCTTGGCGGCCATTGTGTTAGCTCGGGTGGGCCGCTTCCCCGGTAGAATGTTGTTTGGTGGCATGGTAACGGCGCCCTTGGTCATGCCCGAGGTCATCACCGGGTTATCACTATTGTTATTATTTGTGGGCATGGCCAACGCCGTTGGCTGGCCGGCGGAGCGTGGTTTTCTCACCATTTGGATTGCCCACGTTACCTTTTGTATGGCCTTTGTGACGGTGGTGGTGTCGTCTCGCCTAGGGGAGATGGACCAATCCTTGGAAGAGGCGGCCATGGATTTGGGGGCCAACCGCTTTAAAACCTTTTGTTTAATTACCCTGCCCATAATTGCGCCGGCGTTGGTTTCCGGTTGGTTATTGGCGTTTACACTGTCGTTGGATGATTTGGTTATCGCCAGTTTTGTGTCTGGCCCGTCGTCCACCACGCTGCCCATGATTGTGTTTTCCAGTGTGCGCATGGGCCTAAGCCCTAAAATTAACGCCTTGGCCACGTTAATGATTGCCGTGGTTTTTATCGGCGCATTGATTTCCTATTGGTTGCTGCTGCGGGACGAAAAACAGCGCCTGGCGGCCAGCCAATCGAGTTCATAATTCATGAATCCCACAAGCTCTCAAGCGGTTACCGTGGCGGCCACGCAAATGGCGTGTACGGCTTGTAAAGCCACCAATCTACGCAACGCAGAGGCGTTGGTCGAGCAGGCGGCGCGGCAGGGAGCGCAAATTATTTTGTTGCAAGAGTTGTTTGCCGGGCCATATTTTTGCAAAACACAAAACCCGAGTTACTTCGACTGGGCAGAGCCGTTGGCCAGCAGCGATACCATCGCTTATTTTGCCGAGCTGGCAAAGCGATTACAGGTGGTGTTGCCCATCAGCTATTTTGAGCGCGCCAATAATGCGTTTTTTAATTCTTTGGTGGTGATTGATGCCGATGGCCAGGTGTTGGAAAACTACCGTAAAAGCCACATTCCCAACGGCCCAGGCTACCAAGAGAAACACTATTTTTCCCCCGGGGACACGGGCTTTAAGGTGTGGCAAACCCAATACGCTCGCATCGGAGTTGCCATCTGTTGGGATCAGTGGTTCCCCGAGGCCGCCCGCGCCTTGGCGTTAGCAGGTGCTGAGGTTTTATTTTACCCCACCGCCATTGGCTCTGAACCCCAAAGCCCGCACTACGATTCCCAGCCACATTGGCAGCGCGTTATGCAGGGCCACGCCGCCGCCAACATGCTGCCGGTGGTTGTGAGTAACCGAGTGGGAGTAGAAACAGACGATGATGTCAGCCTGACGTTTTACGGCAGCTCGTTTATCACCAGTGAAGATGGCGCCATACTGGCGCAGTTAAATCGGCAGCAAGAAGGTATTATTTGCCAGCGGTTAGACCTGCCCGCCATGGCAGAAAAACGCCGCGCTTGGGGCTTGTTTAGAGATCGCCGCCCCGATTTATATAAGCCACTCTTAAGCTATTAAATATCCATCACACCCTGCATTTTGAGCCATTGCTTTAGTTGCGGCAGCGGCATGGCGCCGGAACTGCGGGCGATTTCTTTGCCATCTTTAAACAACAATAGCGTCGGTATTGAGCGAATGCCCCATTGGCTGGCCAGGTTGGTTTGCGTTTGGGTATCCACTTTGGCCAAGCGTAGTTTTGGCTCTAGTTCTTCGGCGGCCTGCTCAAATATGGGGGTAAAAGTTCTGCATGGGCCACACCAGGGCGCCCAACAGTCGATTAATACCGGAGTGTAGTTGTTGGCCAACAACTTTTCGGCGGACTGCTGGGTGAGCGGCATAGGGGTGCCAGAGTAAAGTGGATCTTTACAAGCTCCGCAGATGGGGTTGTCTTGTAGGCGATCCACCAACAAGCGATTGGTGGCCGTGCAATTGGGGCAAGTAATATTAATTGTGGGCATGGAATATTTAACCACAGCTGAGCTGAGGTTCGCAGACTGTGGATTAAAGTGCGTAATAGCTCGCGCTCTCATGGCGCGTAAATTTGCAAAGTATATTAGACATGAATACCGCGCTACGCAATGGTGGGATGCGAAATTTAGTTGAAGGGATAGCCGTTACAAACAGCTGGGCTAGTCAATACAGTTGCTCACGATGCCGCTAAGGATTTATTTTTACTTGAGAGAATATAGATTCATTTCATATGCCAGTTTAGCTGACGCGTACGGGAGGTGCTTCTTACCTTCTTTTCTGGTGAGGCCAATGCATTTTAGAAAATGCATTGGCCGTTAGCTTTGCTTATTGGCTAAATTAAAACAGCCACGTAATGCGGCTGTATTCGATGTTTCTAAGCTCGATGTGCATTATTTTGATTTTACTTATATCGATACCACTTATATCGATGTCATTTATATCGATAGTCTGGGGGGGCAGCACAGTGTGCCGTTGGCGATTACGCCAGCAGCGTTTTGCTGAGGTTTTCGATTTGCTCTTGTGCTTTGGCTAGGCCGTTATCACGTTCCGGCGTGGCCAAACCTTCGGCGAAGACAAAGCTTAGTTGATTGTAACCAATGAATCCCAACATGGATTTTAAATACGGCGTTTGGGAGTCTGCATCGGTGCCTTGGTAGAAGCCGCCACGGGCACAGACCACTGCCACGGGTTTGGATTCTAACAGGCCAACGGAGCCTTGTTCGGTGTATTTAAAGGTGACTCCGGCTCGCGCTACGCGGTCAAAATACGCTTTTAGGGAGCTGGGGATACCAAAGTTGTACATAGGTACAGCAAAAATAATGGCATCGGCTTGTTTTAATTCGTCGATCAGGCCGTCGGATACTGCGGCTAAATTGGCTTGCTCCTGGCTACGCTCTTCTGCAGGTGTAGCCCATGCACCCATTTCTACTTGGGTGAGGTGTGGCAGATTTGTTTCGGCCAGATCGCGCAGTTGAATTTTGATCTCCTGGCTTTGGCTAAGCTTGTCTAACAAGGCGTTGGACAAATTGGTTGAAGTGCTGTTGTCTCCCAACAAAGACGATGTGACTAACAATACGTTTTTCATGTGACCTCCTAAGTCCGAATATGGGTGTATCTTCGGCTAGGGGCGGTGTTAAAGAAAGCGACGGAAATTGAATAGAATGTTCCAATAATCCGATGGATTTTGGTGAGGGTTTTTGAGTGGGAAGGGCAGGGCGCTAATGGAGCAGGCAGGCCGCTCTTAGCGGCGGCCAAAAAACGAGCCCCATAGAATCACGGGGCTGAAAAGTGGGAATTTAGGCGCCGATTAAAATACCAACATAATTTGCGCATAAGGGCCGTCGATGGTGATGTCGGCTTGAATGTCGTCTTCGTCCAGTTCCAATTCAAAGCTGCGGAAGCCGATTTCAAAATCCAAGTCGGCCAAAAATGGTATGACGTCGGTGGAGTAGCCGATGCGGGCGTTGTAGTCGATCAGCGAGCTGTCCCCAACCGAAAGCGCGTTACCTTCGGCGCCGACGTAAAAGCCGGTGAGGGGCAGATCTATGCGCACATCGGCAAACAGCATGGGTAAAGTAACGTCGAGGTCGACGGTTTCAGATTGGTTGGCTTGTTCCGACACCACTGAGGCCTCGCCGCTGAAGCTGCGAATATTTAAGCCGAGATCAACGTCAATGATCAGTTCCGGTAAGCCCCAGTATAGGGTTACGTCGGTGTGGCTTAGGTCGACGTCGGTCAGTACGTCGGTGTTCACGGTGAAGGTGGCGTCGTCTAGGGTGAAGGTCTCACTCAGTACCGTGTCGCCTTCGTAATCCAGCTCGGTACGTTTTAGTTTGATATTGGGCAGTACAGGCACGGGGTGCTCAAAGGCGATACTGAAAAACGTGCTGTTCTCTTCTTCCAGGGCCAGGTCTTCCACATCGGTGGAGGTTTCGCCCAGGGGGCCGCTTGGAGTGGCTTGCCACACGCCGGCAGCAATTTTTAAGTCAATTAGTGGCGCAGCAAAGGCGCTGCTGCTGCCCATCATCAGGGCCGCGAGTAAAAGCTTCTTGGTCATGGCTGTGTCCTAGGTGTGTCCTTTGTTTGCGCTGGTTGCGCGCTTCAGTTGCGCTTTGGTAGTGCGTCCTGAGGTTGTCCGGGCCAACTGCCGCAATTGTGGGTGGCGTTGCAGGGCTCTAGCAATGGACTTGTGCCCAGTTGCCGACAATCCTATTGCTCTATCAAAAATGCACTTCAAACAATGCATCTTAAACATAGTCGATTTAAGGAATAGCGCACGCTGTTATTTAATATTCGATAATGTTTAATACTATTGGCTGCTAATGCGCCGCTTTAGTAAAGCACACGGCGGTTAACCGTTTGTGAATGGCCTTACAACAGTCATTACTACAGGCACAAAAAAACCGCCCGAAGGCGGTTTTTGAAAGCGACCTTGTAAGGGTACGCTTATTTCTTGGCTCTACGCTCTTTCTCTTCGGCGATGACTTGCTCGGCAACTTGGTTAGGACATGGCAAGTAGTGCGAGAACTCCATGGAGAACTGGCCGCGACCGGAAGTGATGGTACGCAGGTGGCCAATGTAACCAAACATCTCAGCCAGCGGTACGTCGGCTTTGATGCGCACGCCGGTGGTGCCAGGCTCTTGGTCTTTGATCATACCGCGACGACGGTTGAGGTCGCCGATAACGTCACCTACGTTGTCGTCTGGTGAGAATACGTCCACTTTCATGATCGGCTCAATCAGCTGTGGGCCGGCTTTCGGCATAGACTGCCGGTAGGCGCCTTTAGCAGCGATTTCGAAGGCTACGGCGGAGGAGTCAACGGCGTGGTAACCACCGTCGTATAGGTCAACGTGTACGTCTAGCATTGGGAAGCCTGCCAGTGGGCCCTCTTCCATCATGCCGCGGAAGCCTTTCTCAATGGCAGGGAAGAATTCTTTTGGTACGTTACCACCAACAACGGTAGATTCGAAAGTAAAGCCTTCACCTGGTTCATTAGGACGGATGCGGTAGTCGATTTTACCGAACTGACCAGAACCACCAGACTGCTTCTTGTGGGTGTAGCTGTCTTCAACTGGCTGAGTGATGGTTTCGCGGTAAGCCACCTGAGGCGCGCCCACTTCCAGCTCTACACCATAGGTACGCTTAAGGATGTCGACTTTAATATCCAAGTGCAGCTCGCCCATACCTTTAAGGATGGTTTCGCCGGAATCCTCGTCGGTTTCAACCTGGAAGGAGGGATCTTCTGCAACCAGTTTACCGATCGCGATACCCATTTTCTCGGTGGCGGCTTTGTCTTTTGGCTTAACCGCAATAGAGATTACAGGCTCTGGGAAGATCATTGGCTCCAGAGTACATTCGTGGTTCGGATCGCACAGGGTGTGACCGGTTTGTACGTTCTTCATGCCAACTACCGCGATGATGTCGCCGGCTTGGGCAGTGGAAATTTCGGTACGGTCATCGGCGTGCATCTCAACCATACGGCCGATACGCTCGGTTTTGCCGGTGGCAGAGTTCAGGATGGTGTCGCCTTTTTTCATCACACCGGAGTAGATGCGGATAAAGGTCAGGGCGCCGAATCGGTCATCCATAATTTTAAAAGCCAAGGCGCGCAGAGGCTCTTCGGCAGATACGATGGCTTTTTCGCCAGTAGGTTCACCGGTTTCTGGGTCGGTAAGGTCTTGTGGATCAACCTGAGTTGGAGACGGCAGGTAATCGGTTACCGCGTCTAATACCAACTGGATACCTTTGTTTTTAAAGGCAGAACCACAGTAAGTTGGGAAGAAGGTTAGGTTGTGAGTACCTTTGCGGATACAGTCTTTCAGCTGCTCTTCGGTGGGCTCTTCGCCTTCCATGTAGGCCATCAAAAGGTCGTCGTCTTGCTCAAGGGCAGTTTCGATAAGCTGTTCGCGGTATTCGGCGGCCTTTTCAACCATATCCTCTGGGATATCAGTTACTTCGTAGTTTTCTGGCAGGCCAGTATCGTCCCAAACGTAGGCTTTTTGGCTCAGCAGATCAACTACACCTACGAAATCGTCTTCGATACCGATAGGCAGGGTCATTACCAGTGGGGTAGCGCCCAGTACTTTTTTCACCTGGCCAACAACGCGGTAGAAGTCCGCACCCATGCGGTCTAGCTTGTTAACGAAGATGATACGAGAAACTTCTGAGTCGTTAGCGTAGCGCCAGTTGGTCTCTGACTGCGGCTCAACACCACCGGAACCACAGAATACACCTACGCCACCGTCGAGTACCTTCAACGAGCGGTAAACTTCTACGGTGAAGTCGACGTGCCCGGGAGTATCGATGATGTTCAAGCGGTGGTCTTTCCAGAAACAGGTAGTAGCAGCGGACTGAATGGTAATACCGCGCTCGGCTTCTTGCTCCATGAAGTCAGTGGTGGCTGCACCATCGTGTACTTCACCGGTTTTGTGGATTTTACCGGTCAACTTCAGAATACGTTCGGTAGTCGTGGTTTTACCAGCGTCTACGTGGGCGAAGATACCGATGTTGCGATAGTGAGATAAATCAGTCATTGGTTTACTCGTAGGTTTAATATTACAAAGAGACGCAAGCTATATTGCCCGCGTCTCGGGTAAATTCCGATCGATAAATAACGTTTTTGCGCTCGAATGCCGCACCGTGCCTGGCTAGCAAATGGCTGCTGGCTGACTGTGGGCGGATTCCTGTCGTTGCCAGGGGCTCGACTCGGGTGGAATGAGCTAAGCATAGCAATTATCGAGATTTCGAGCGTGGTGGCCGCAGAACAGCGCGCCAGATTAGACTCGACATCAAAAAACGCGCGCAAGTATACAGGAAGAGTGACTTTGATTTGAACAAAAATTTGCCAAATAACCGCCCCAGCTAGGCCGATTTGGCTCGGTTGGGGAATTTAGGCCCTTCCGCTATGGCCGCAGGCGATAAGAGAACCCCAAAGTGGCCGCTTGTTCGGTAAAACTGAAGCCTTCTGCATCGGAGTCGCGCTCGCGATAGGTCAGTTCAAGGCGCACCTGCAAACGCTCGGTGGCGAAGTAGTTGGCGATGGCGTTATAGGCTGTGGTGGTGTTCTCCAGCGCGCCAATGCGATCGAAGTTTGCTTGGCGCAGACGCATATTGAGCGATGCGTCTAAGCGATTATTGAAGCGATGGCCTACTTCCGCCAGTAAGCTGAGGTTGGTTTGGTCCAGTGCTGGGCGCTCTTCGTAGTTTTCGTCGGCGATTTCAAAGCGGGCCGCGGCGAAGGTGCGGTCGTTGAAGGTGTGCTCGATACTAAAACGGTTGGAAATGAGCGTATAGCGGTCAACGGAGCGGGCATCACCGCTACCGATCTCGCTGGCATCGGTATCTAGGTTGAACTGGGAGCCGGCCAAATTACCGCGCGAAGAGTCTGTGATAAAATACTGTGAAAAGAACCCTAAAACTGTGTCGCCGGCGGTGTAATTCAAACCTAAAGACGCCGTAGGTGCAGTGAGGGTGTCCAATCCGTCGGTTTCTACCCGGTTAACACCCAAGGACGCCGAGTAACTCAAACGGCGCAACTCGGCGCTGTAAAAGCCGACCAAGCTGGAGTAGGTGTTGTCCTCAAAGGTGTCTTCATCGTAGGAGGCAGTAACCTGTTCGATGCGCAGGCCGGCGGTATCCACTCCAGATAACTCTCGCTCAGCCGTCAGTGCCACCCCGGTGGTTTCGTTGTCGATGGCGGTAGTTGGGCCATCGGACAGGCTGTCGTAGCTCACCTGGGTGTACAGGCCAGACAGATAGATTTGCTGGCGGCTGTTGTTCTGCAAGTACAGTATTGGAGTTACAGACGCGGTATCGCGGATTTGCTGGTTGGTGGGCAGATCGCGTGCGCCGGGTTGCACATACATGACTCGGCGGTCGTGATTGGCATCCAGAGCGACGCGTTGACGCAGGGCAGTGCCGTAAAAGTGGGTAGCACCGGCAAGTTCCGATTGCTCTGGGTAAAAGCCAAAATCTACGCCTACTTCTACGTTGGTGTAGCGATAGCCGGCATCCAGTTGCCAGTTTTGCTTTTCAACATCAACGGCAGCTTCAATCCAGGAGCGGTGTTCGGTTTTGTCGGTGGTGTTGTCTTCGACAAGATACGCGTTATCGCTGATTTCGGAGTTATGGCCGACATCAACGGCGAGTTCTGCCAAGCTGTGCAGTGGCAACAGTGCCAGTGATGCGCTCACCAGCCTGGCCAACCTATTATGTGTTCTCATGAGTATCCGGTGAGCCCTTTTAAACTAGAAGCGGCTCGGGCTTATGCGGGCGGCCTTGGTGCCGGCCGCACATTTTCGGCGGTTAGTCGGTTTCGCTAAATACCACGCCTGCAACTTTATTCTGCCCGAGCAACTCGATCGATTCATTGATCTGATTTGGCGTTGTCTCTTTGGATGGTACTACCAATACTGCCATGTCAGCGATGTCGGCCAAGATGGATGCCTCGGAATAATGTAATACCGGAGGCGTGTGAATAAAAATAAACACGTGGGGCAGAGAGTACTTAATTTCGTTAAAGATTCCACCCAGGCGGGGGTGGTTGAAAAACTCTGCTGCGGTGTCGGTATGGCAGCCGGTGGGGATGATTTTTAGGTGCTCTACGCCCGAGGGGTAGGTGGCGTCCGCCAGGGAGATATTGGAATCTCGCAGGTGGTCGGTGAGGCCAAAGTTGAACTCACGGATGGCCAAATCCTGGCGATCTTCAATGTAGGGGTCGCAATCAACGTAAATCGACGATTTGCTGGTGTCCATGGCGAAGGCCGTGGCCAAGTTAAACGCCACCTCGGAGTTGTGGCTGGACTTGCTACCAGCACTGGTCACCAGGGTGATGGAGCTAGAGCCGCCGGATTTACGCAGTAATTTGGTGCGTAGCTCGCGGTAGGCGTTGAGCACTTCCAGGTTATCCATACCCTGGTAGATGACACGCTTCGCGGCCATGGTTTCTGGTTTCCAAAGACGCTTACGCTCTTCTTTGGTCAGAACCATATCGCCGGCAATAAAGCGATTAACGAGATCGTGGCTAGTTGGGCTCGGCTCTTTGGTTGCAGTAACCGTAGTGCGGCTGGCCACTCGTTTGTCAGTGATGATTTGTTTTAACTTGTCCACAATATTCCTTTATTCGGCCATCAGCCAGAATGAGGCTAGGTAACCATACAAAATCAACGCTAAAACGGTCACGAGGATCAACATCCAGTTTGTCCTTGACTGGAAGATATGGAACGTTTCTTTCTCATATGCGGGTATGTTGACCACAATATCGATGCCATCAGGCAATCTGGACCGACTTAAGGCGCCGTAGCGTAGGCGAGGATCCGCCAGTACATATGCAAAGCATAGACCGATTGGCAGTAAAGCTGCAATAAATGGTGCTGCAGCGATAAAAACAATGGGTTGCGGGCCCTGGGACGTGAGAGGAATCACAGGGGTTTCCTGGATTCGATAGGTCATTCCTTGACCTTGTTGGTCAATGTTCATGGACAACTTAGCGTTTTCCCGACGCTGAATCATCTCTTCGTAGATGTCTTTGGTTTTGTCATAGTCGCGGGTGAGTTCGGCCAACTTAGCTTCATCCAAGGCGGCTTGGTCGGCACGGCCACTTTCACGGGCAAGAATACGTTCCAGAGACGTTTTACGGCGAGCCAAGGTCTCGGACAGCAGTTCAACTTCTGACAAGTTAGCGCGCAGATCTTCGAACAGAGAGGTCTCTTCCGAGGTGTCCGCAGGCAGATCGGGGTAGCGGGCGCGAAGGTCAGCCAGCTCGGTTTTCAACTGGAAGATTTGGCTTTTGGTGGAAATGATGTCTGGGTAGTCGTCTTGGAAGGACAGCTGTAAGTTTTGTAGGTTGGCCTCCGCCTCGCGCAATTGAGAAACCAGGACGTTTTGGTCGCTACGAGCGGACTGTAAGCTGCCTTCACGCTGAATTTGCACGCGCAGAGAACCGGCTTTGGCGCTGGATTCATCAATGGCGATTTCGATTTCTTCTAACTCAGCGCGAAGTTCGGTTATTCGTTTGAAGGAGCCACTCTCGGTGCCGTCCATATTGTCGATTTTGTAACGTGACAGGCGCTCTTCGGCCTCAGACAGTTGCTTTTTATATTCTTCAACTTGCTCGCTGATGAACCGATAGGCCTCGGCGCTCTCGGCTTGTTTCTCGGCGGTGGAGTTCTGCAAGAACACATCGATGATGGTGGTCAATGCGCGGTGGGAGTACTCAGGAGAAGGTGAAGCAAAGGATAGACGCAGTAATTTTTCGTCCACTACTTCGTAGGTGAGGAAGTTGGACAAGCGCGTGCGCGCCAGTTCAATTTCAGCACCGGTGGATACGTCATCAATAACACCCAAGTCGCGGGCCGCACGCTCCATGATGGTGGGCGAGTACAGCGTTTCGATAACAATGCTGGTGGGGCTGTTCATTTTGGTCATCGAAGCGCGGCCTTCCAGCAGCGGCTGGATGATCGATTTACGATCGGCCTGTATCAGCGCGGTGCTTACGTAGCTCTGCGGCAGGTTGATACCGATGAAGAAGATCAAAAAGGCGGCAAAGATCGCGGCCATAACGGCGGCGACCTTATGATGTACCAGTTCTTTGAATGCGTGCTTAAGTAAGCTTAAGATTTCTCTTAGTTCCATGAGAATTCAGTCTCGTGTACGGCTAAAACAGCTTAGTCCAATCCCTTGGCTGTCGGTTTAGAACAACCGCTCTGGCACAGAGAGGACGTCGGAGGGCTGTAAAGGATAGTTAGTTTCAAGTTTGCCTTTGTTAAGCAGATGGTCAAGGTTCACGGGATAAGCGGTCACTTTACCTGCCGATTTACGGTACAAAGTAGCGTTTTGGCCAGCCGCGAAATCGTTCAAACCATTGGCTAATAATACCAGGTCAAGAACGGTCATGCCTTCGCGGTAGGGCAGTGAAACTGGGGTATCAACGGCGCCAGTAATGCGTACACGACGCTGGAAATCTGAGCTGGCAGGGTTGGTAACAATAACAGTAACCTGGGGGCCTTTCAGAAAGTTGCTCAGCTTACCGGTGATATCGTTGGCCAACTGCATCGGGGTTTTGCCTGCGGCCATCATGTCGCCGGCCAAGGGCACCGATACTTTACCGTCTGGGCGCACGGGTATTTCAACGGAGAGGTCTGGGTTGCGCCAAACACTGATGGACAACTGATCGCCGATACCGACCATGTACTCGGTGATAGCATCCTGGGAAACCGTGGGTGCGGCGACGCTTTTGGATTTAGGCGCAAAGGTGGAGCAAGCGTTCATCATCATGGCGCCGGCGGCGATTGCTAAAATAGTTGCTAAACTTCTGGTAGCGCCGTTGGGGGTGGTCGGCTTGGTTTTGATTCCTGAGGCATGTTTCGCCGGGTACATTCGTTCACTCCATTCTATTATTTCAACGTTGCCGGTCTTGCGGGCGGGTCCATTCGGCCACCAAAATGCGGAAGACGCTAACTAGTGTAATTGTCTCATGCAGTAAGGGCCAGTTGTATTGGTGACTTTTCACCCGAACTGCGTGATATCTTAGATGAAAGTTGTGAGAAATCTCTGACAAAGGAAGGTTATTTTCAATAACTGTGACAACGATATCGTAAAATTGTCGTTGCTAGGTTAACTGTTTGGTTATGAAAGCCGGTACCATACTAACAAATTCATATATATTCACGCTCATCGATGGTCGGTGGGCGTCTCGTATACGGCCGCGCACGGAGTAGCAGGGATGAGTTGTAAGGTCGGTGTAGCAATCGTTAATTATAAAACCGCGCCTTTAGTGGTGGAGTGCTTGGCGGCACTTGCCGGTGCCGGCAAAGAAGGTGCGGCGATATCGGTGTGTGTGGTTGATAATGCTTCACCGGATGATTCGCTTAGTGTTTTAAATCAGGCGGTGGCCGAGCACAACTGGTCTGCTTGGGTAGATGTTATTGCCGCGCCTAAAAACGGTGGCTTTGCCTACGGCAACAATGTAGCGTTCGATCATCTCGCTAGTCTGCACTGCAGCCATTATTGGCTGTTAAATCCGGATACTCTACCCGGGCCGGATTCTCTGCAGGTGCTATTAGATTATTTGGCGGCACACCCCGAGGTAGGGTGTGTTGGCAGCCAGCTCACCGACGACGACGGTAGCGGCCAGCTTTCGGCATTTAATTTCCCCCGGCCGTTAGGTGAGTTTGTCGCCGCCAGCTCCATTGGGTTATTAATTCGTCTGCTGCCTAAGTTGGTGGTCGCAAGTCACACTATGAACCAGCGCGGTTCGGTGGAGTGGGTTGTGGGCGCGTCTATGCTGATGCGCGCCGAGGTGGTAAACCGTGTAGGGCATATGGATGAAAAGTACTTTCTCTACTATGAGGAGGTAGATTACTGCCGCAAAATTCACCAGGCCGGTTTTGATGTGCACTTTGTGCCCGAAAGCCGAGTGGTTCATCACGTAGGCGCCGCCACGGGCATTTCCGATTTGCGCCGCAAACAGCCGCCGCGCCGTCCCAGTTATTGGTTTGAATCTCGCCGCCGCTTCTTTCGTAAAAATTATGGCCTGTTCGGCGCGATTGTTGCCGATGTCTGTTGGGTGTTGGGTTTTAGCTGTTATCGCCTTAAATCGTTAATCACCGGTAACGGTTTCCCAATGCCGCCTAAATTCTTCACGGATTTTCTTTCACACTCGGTGCTCAATCCACTCAGCTACGGAAACGCCTAACGTCATGTCTGATATTTCCTTGTGGCGGCAAATCCAAGAAGATTGGATTGCCCACGAAAAAGACTGGACCAAGCCGGGTTTTCGCGCTGTTGCTGTGCATCGATTCGGTGTCTGGCGCATGTCGGTGCAGCCTAAACTGGTGCGAGCGCCGCTCAGTATGATTTATCGCGCCATGTATCGCCGAGTTAGAAACGTATACGGCATCGAGTTGCCCTATACCGTTAAACTGGGTCGCAGGGTGGTGTTTGAACACCAGGGCGGTGTGGTCATTCACGGTTACAGTGAAATCGGCGACGACAGCATTATTCGCCAGGGTGTTACTTTGGGTAATCGGCATTTGGATTGCCCTTTAGATGCGCCGGTTTTAGGTTGCAAGGTTAACGTTGGCGCCGGCGCCGCGATTATGGGCAAAGTGGTTTTGGGAGATGGCTGCGCGGTAGGTGCAAATGCCGTGGTCATCCATGATGTTGCAGCTGGCGATACCGTCGTGGGAATTCCTGCGCGCTCCATTAATCGTGCATCAGCCCAATCCAAGCCGCAGGTGTCGAATTCAGATGCCGTGGTTGATGAAGTGATCGACGAGGTGATCGATGGCACGGTTGCTGAGACACAATCCAGCAGCATACCCCAGCCATAATAGGTAAGCGAGGGTGTGGTTAATAGCCACAATTGTATGGTGTTTTGATGGAAAGAGATGGAGGCTCAGCGCGGCGATTGTGTGCTAATCTTGCGCCATGCACTTGAGTGATTTGCCAAGATCATCGGCGTTGAAAATTGCGCAGTTTGTGCCAACCTTAACTTACATGACGTATCTGGCGCCAAGGGATGATTCGCGCGGCACGTTTGCCCTGGCGGGCGTATAAACTCAACCATCTTTCACAGATTCTCAAACAGGGATCAATAGGCCGGTTTCGGCGTCATAATTTAAACGCTGGCGTCTGTTAAATTACGCAGACATGGCTTTAATTAAATACGGCGACGCAGTGCCTAATTAATAAGCAATACAGGAGTAGAGAATGAAACCGCGGAATAATCCAACGCCCTATGAGCAGTTACCCATGCTCAATGCTGCAGTGGATAATATTTCTATGCGGGAATTGCTCATGGAATTTAATGAAGGCATGCTCCTGACGTTGAACGTGGAGATGTTGGCGAAGTTGCAGTATGACCGCGAGTTCTACGATTTACTGCCCCAGTTCGATTACATCACCTGCGACAGCCAAATTATGTATTTCTACGCAAAATTGGTGGGTATGCCCATCAAGGAGCGTGTGTCTGGTTCTGACTTTTTTCCTGTATTTTATAACCACTATAAAGATAACCCTGATGTTTCCGTTTTTATCTGCGGCGGTGCCGAGGGTGTGGCCGAAACGGCCCGTCAAAATGTGAATGCCAAGGTTGGCCGAGAATTTGTGGTGGGTACGTCTTCACCGCCCATGGCTTTTGAGCGAAACCCCGAAGAACTGGACAAAGTCATCGATGCCATTAATGCCTCCGGCGCTACTGTGCTAATGGTGGCCCTGGGCAGTGCCCGGCAAGAGAAATTTATGTTTCAGATTCGCTCACGGGTACCGAAGGTTAAAATGTTTTTACCGCTGGGCGGCACGGTGGACTACGAAGCCGGTACCTTCCCGCGGCCATCTCCCTGGGTGACCAACGCCGGTCTGGAATGGTTGTACCGCTTGGTTAAAGAGCCCAAAAAGCGCTTTAAACGCTATGTGATTCAACAGCCGCCGGTGCTCTGGTTGCTGCTCAAGCAGCGTTTGGGAATTTACCGAGACCCGTTGGACGATGGCGAAGTGACGCGCGAAGCGTCCTAAGTCTACTGGGAACAGGTAACCCATGAGCAACACAATAGGCGCGGTCATCATCGGTCGTAACGAGGGTGAACGCCTTAAAAAATGCATACAGTCCATGCTGTCGGCCACGGATACTATGGTCTACGTAGATTCCGGTTCCAGCGACGACAGCGTGGCCTATGCCCGCGCCAACAGCGTACTGGTGGTGGAGCTAGACACTTCCATACCATTCTCCGCCGGCCGTGCTCGCAATGAGGGCTTCCAAACGCTGCTGCGAGCGACCCCTAACCTCGATTACGTTCAATTCGTCGATGGTGACTGCCAGCTATACCCAGACTGGATTGCCACTGCGGCGGAATTTTTGGACGCCAACCCACATTGCGCCCTGGTATGTGGCCAGCGCAAAGAAATCTACCCGCAAGCCAGCGTTTACAACACCCTGTGCGACATAGAGTGGAATACGCCGGTGGGCGAGGCTTTGGCTTCGGGCGGCGACTTTTTAGCGCGGGCCAATGCGCTATCCGAGGTGGGCGGCTTTGACCCAACGGTGATTGCTGGTGAAGAGCCGGAAATGTGTTTTCGTCTGAGAGAAAAAGGTTGGAAGATTTGGCGCATCGATTGTTTGATGACCCATCACGATGCGCAGATGACGCACATTAAACAGTGGTGGAATCGAGTAAAGCGCTGTGGCCATGCCTTTGCCCAGGGGGCTGCCATGCACGGCGACAGCCCAGAGCGTTACTACCGGCGCGAAGTGAAAAGCGTTATGGTGTGGGGCGGGTTGGTGCCGGCGGTGATGCTGTTGTGTTTATTGCTGTGGTTGGCCGGTGGTCCGCCTTGGCTGCTGCTCAGCTGGCTGGCGCCGGGGTTACTCTGGCTGAAAACCTTTCGGTGGGCGAAAAACGACCGCCAGTTGTCGATGAAGTACGCCGCTGTATACGCCTTTTACATTGTTTTGGGTAAAGTACCTGAGTTGGTGGGCATTCTTACGTACAAGCGCCGGGCCCGTAAAAAGCAAAATCTCACGATTATTGAATACAAATAGCTCCATTGTTTGTCCTTCGAACTGCTGTCATCTTTTTTGGGTGATTTGATTTACAAAAGCTCAGTCCGAGATCAAGAGGGAGGCAGTAACTGGCGTAGGCATACGCGCAAGGATCAACAATGCCCAATGTGTTAGTAAATTTTCTGTGGACCTTCTTCAGCCTAGCTGGCTCTCAGGGGGTTCGGTTAGTCTCCAATCTCTTTCTTACCCGCCTGTTGGCGCCCGAGCTATTCGGCTTAATGGCTGTGGTGAACAGTATTGCCATGGGCGTGCAGCTGTTTTCGGATATCGGTATACGCAACTCGGTTATTCACGGTTCCGCTAGCAAAATTGAGCGTTTCGACGATGTTGCCTGGACTGTCCAGATCCTGCGCGGCGGCTTAATTTATCTAGTACTAGCCGCCGTGGCCCACCCCTTTGAGCAATTCTACGGTAATGCGCAGCTCTCTGAGGTGTTGTTAATTTTGGCTTCTACCGCGTTGTTGCATGGTGTTGTACCCACCAAGGTCTACCACCTAGAACGCAACGTGCAAATGAAAAAGGTGGCCGCTATTGACTTCACCGCTCAGGTGTTGGGCAGCGTGGTTATGGTACTAGTAGCCTATGTGACCCGTGATATTTGGGCGTTGGTGGTGGGCTCTATCGTGATCGTCGCAGCCCGTATCGCCGCCTACTATGCATTTATCCCTGGCCCTAATAACCGTATGCACTGGGATAAATCCGCCGCAGTTGAAATTTTCAGCCGTGGACGCTGGATATTTCTGTCATCCATGGGGCTTTTTTTGGTCTCCCAGGGCGACAAGTTGGTTATGGGCAAATTATTACCACTGGAGTTTGTGGGTATCTACGCGGTGGGCGTCACCTTTTCAATGTTGATTGGTGAGCTGGCCAACAGCCTTTCCGCGAAGTTTTTGTTTCCTCTCTATCACAAGCTGAAAGACTCGGATAATAGCTTGTTGAGAGTGCGTAAAATGCGAATGCTGGGCTATGCTGTGGCCGCTTTGGCAGCTGCTCCGTTAATGTTTCTGGGCGATTGGATTATTAAAGTGCTCTACGATGAGCGCTACATTGCTGCCGGATGGATCTTGCAATTGACCGCTTTGGGCTCATTGTTTCAAACCTTAGATGCTAGCCTTCGCCCCCTGCTATTGGCCAACAGTGACTACTTCCGCATGATGATCTACCAATTTGCGAAAGGGATTATCTATCTGACACTGCTAATTGGTGGTTTTTATGCTTACGGCTTAGCCGGCTTAATTGCGGTGATCGTATTCTCACCGCTGATCAATCTAATTATCTTGCACGGCCTGGTTCGCAAGTACGGCTATCGTTGGGCCAGCTTAGATTTGGTGGTTTGTCTGCTATCTATTGTAGTGGTGGGTGCCGTATGGTACTGGGGCTGGAGTGATCCGGTAAGCCAGCTTACCCAATTTGAGTTGGCTGAGGTGTCAGTAGAGCCATCCAATCCCTAATTTTTGTTGATACCCTTACCTATAAAAGGGTGAGTTTGCCAAAGAAGGAACCCATGAATCATGTCTGATGCACCCTCGGCGCAGAACAGATTGCCAGACTTTTACATCATTGGCGCCGCAAAGTGCGGCACTACCACCTTGTATAAAGAGCTGGAAGCCGACGGCCGAATCTTTTTTTGTAGCCCTAAAGAGCCGTGTTTTTTTGATTCCGATGTGGCGTGGGATAAAGGCATAGATTGGTACCACTCGTTGTTTGCAGACGCTACTGCCGGCCAGCTTTGCGGTGAGGCTTCCACAAATTATACGCGCTGGCCACAAGTTGAGGCTGTACCGGAGCGTATCCATCAGTACTCGCCTGATGCCAAGTTGATCTACATAATGCGAGACCCGGTGAAGCGGGCGCACTCTCACTATGTACACCGTTGGACAAAAGAAACCCACCGCCACAAGCCTTTCACTATGGGTGTGCGAGAATATATAGAGCAGGATCCCATGTGTTTCGACAGTGGCCGTTATTGCGACCAAATTGAGCAGTATTTGCGGTATTTTCCTCGCGACCAAGTATTGCTATTGGTGTTCGAGGACATGCTGGCAGACCAGCAAGCGTGCTTGCACCGGGTATACGAATTTTTAGGTTTGCAATGGCAAGAGCCACAGCAACAAGATTTAAAGTCCGAGAATGTCAGCGCTGATTTTCGCTACCATCTCAAACGCCACCAGATGATGGAAAAGTACAAAGCGCTCAAATTTATGCGCAATTTCACAAAGCTGCTGCCTAAGTCAACGCGGGATTTTCTTTATAACAAAGTGGTTGATAAACTCCCTGGATACAAATCCATCGATGCCGGCTTTGAGCCTGTGCCTTTATCTGAGGGTGATCGGCAGTGGTTGGTGGAGCTCTATCGGCCTCATAATCAGCGCTTGAGCCAGCAGTTCGGTATTGATGTGAGTCGATGGCAGAACTAGCGCCTCACCGATACCATTGCCATCATTTCAAATGGATTACCTTCGCCATACACATTCTGTTTGGCAACCTATCGTTCGGTTTACCCAGCACCGCTCACGGATTAAGGGAGTAGCTTGTGCAATTAAAAAGACGAAATTTGCTCAAAGGCGTACTTGCTAGCGCGGCAGCGCCGCTCACTGCAACCGCCGCTGATAGAAAACTATCAAACAATGCCCGAGTGGTGAAACTCCGGCCTGGCTATTACAGCGTAGATGGCTGGGTTGTTAACGAGCAAGAGCTAACCCAGCTGCGTAAGGATGGCTTATGTTAACGGATTTAAGCGCTCTCAATGGTCAGGCGTTTCAGCCAGATACTTACGATGTAGTGATTGCTGGGGCAGGGCCTGCTGGTATTACTTTGGCGCGCAAGCTGTCCGCGGGTGGCAAACGCGTGGCTCTGCTTGAAGGTGGTGGGCTTTCCTACACCCAGGAATCCCAGGACGTATACAGCCTGTCAGAGCAATCCAACGAATTTACCCGCATGTATTTCGCCTCTACCCGGCTGCGCTTTTTTGGCGGTACGTCCAATCACTGGGCCGGTCGCTGCAGCCCAATGCGAGAGCTGGATTTCACCGAACGAAGCTCAGCCTATAAGGAATCCGGTTGGCCTGTTTCTTTGGCGGAGATTCAGCCTTATTTGGCGGAGGCGCGGGATATTTTGGATGTTAGCACGCCGGAGGAATTCCCTATTACGCCGGGTACTGTGCCAATGGCTAAAGGCTTTGAGCCCGACGTTGCCATCATCAGCGCGCCCACGCGCTTCGGCACCAAGTATCTGGATGAGGTACAAAATAACAGTAATATAGATTTGTTCATCAACGCTAACTTGGTGGACATCCGATTGACCGATGACCTCACCGCCACCGCCGCCTACCGAGTACGCAATTACGCCGGTGACGAGTACGATTTTACCGGCCAAGACTACATCCTGGCGCTTGGGGCTATCGAAAACGCCCGCCTAATGCTGGCCAGTAATTCTCAACTCAGTGATGGCGTGGGTAACGCCGAAGGCATGGTAGGCGCCTGCTACATGGACCACTACAACATCACCATGGGTGAGTTTGTGGCCAATTACTCGGCTTGGGGCGACGCCAATCGCATGTCGTATTTCACCACGCGGCAGTTTTCTGAGGCTAACGACATAGGCAGCTCCAACGTCACTATCAAGTACGGCTCGCCGATTAAAACCTACGGTAATTTTGCCGGGGTGAAAAAGTTTTTAGCCACTCAGTCCTGTCGTATGGGAATGGAAGGCGCCATGCAAAAATTGTTTCCCTTCCACTGTTCGGATACAGGGTTAATTACCACGTTAACCGAACAAGAGCCCTCCCGCAGTAACCGGGTGGTGCTCACCGAAGAAACCGACGCACTGGGCTTGCCCAAGGCTAAGGTGGAGTGGTCGCTCACCGACTTCGACCAGCGTACCATCCGCGAAATCGCCAAAGAAATGGCCGTCCAAATGACCGAGGCGGGTCTTGGCCGGGTGCAACTGCCGGAGTTCATCACCGACGAATCGCTGGAGATCCCATTCTATGGCCACGCTCATCACCTGGGCACCACCCGCATGGCCCAGGATGCCATCGATGGCGTGGTAAACACCGACTGCAAAGTGTTTGGTAACGATAACTTGTACGTCGCAGGCTCCAGTATTTTCCCCCGTGGCGGCGGCCATAACCCAACCATGCCGCTGGTGCAGTTTGCTCTGCGATTGTCCGACCACTTGTTGGCCGTGGACGAATCGCCTGCCATACTAAATCCTAGTTAAGGCCGTTTGGCCGAGCCACGCAGGGAGATCGGCTCGGCCCTTTGGCACCAAAATGTCGCCGCTGAACTTGCGTTTCTGGCAATTTGCGGCTTAGCTAAACACTTCTATAAGTTGTTGGCGCTGGTGTAAGCTTGCAGGTAATCCGCGCGCTCAAGGTCATTAAGTGGCCTGCATCCGCCTTAGCTCATTACAAAATACAGGGACGACCTTGCAATCTGTTAAACTCCCCCACAAATTCACCGTGTTGAGAGCGATTTAGTCTCAATGTTACTGCCTGCTTTTGTTTACCTGATTCTGATTGCCGGTTTTGCTGCGTATATTTACCGCACGCAACTGGATGAGCAGGATGCCTATAAATGGCTAATATGCGTTGGTATTTTTACCGCAGCGGTTACCTTAAACCGCAATGTGTGGTTGCTCTATGCTGCAGTTATTGGCGTTGGTTGGTATATAGTCCCCAAAGACCCCGAAAAACGCATTTTCTATTACTTAACGTTGTTTTGTATCCTGCCGCGCCTGTCCTACGAGGTACCGTTCCCTGGCGTCAATTATTTGATCGTCATGGAATACCCGTTTATTTTGTCCTTGGCGTTGCTACTGCCGTTGTTTTGGCAGTTTCGCAAGGCCGGAGTGCCGCATTCCAAATTTGATTTATTAATCGCGGTGTACCTCGTTTACGTGACCTACCGTGAATTCTCCTTTGACGACTCCTTCACTTACTGGGCACGTTTGGTCCTGGTTAATTTCTTTAGCGTTTGGGTGCCTTACTACGTCATCGCCAACGCGCCTGGGGATTTAAAGCGTTACATGGTGGCGCTGCTGTACGGTGGTATTTATCTCACCGTGGCCGCCAATGTGGAGTGGGCGCTTACCTGGCAAATATTCGCCAACATTACCCAGTATGTGAACGATATTGTGTTCAGTCGGTTATCCACTGCTTACTATTTCCGTGGCTTGGGTTTGCGTATCAGCAGTTCGTGGATGAACCCCATTTCCTTCGGCGTTTTTGCCGCCGGTACTTGCTATTTGTTGTTGATGCTGCAAAAGCTGGGTAAAAGCCGCTCCATGCTGACTTTTGCCCTGGCAGGTTTGGCGTTGTCTGCCACATTGTTCACCGATTCTCGCGGTGCCTTGCTCACCATGATTATCGCTTTGGGCGTGCAGGCGTATTTTTATTCGCCCACCCCGGTGTGGAAAAACACATATAAACTGTGTTTTGTGGTGGCGGTGTTATTGGTGGCCATGAATTTCCAGACATTTATGGATCTCGACCCCTCCGGTACCTTCCAGTATCGGGCAGACTTATTGGTGTATTCCAAGGATGCCTTTTTCGCCAACCCGATATGGGGTGACGTTAACTTCCGAGATAACTACACACTTTCGGCCAATATGACCCAGGGCCAGGGCATCGTAGATATTGTTAACCACTACCTAAACGTTGCGCTACGCTACGGTGCCGTGGGGTTGTTTCTGTACCTGTTAATTTGGACCAGTATCATTGCGCGGATGATCAGCCGGGTGTCGCAACTGCAATCCTTAGGCGATCACCGTTACCACGCTGGCAGCATCTTGGTGTCGTTAATGGTGGGTGTTGCCATTGTGATTTACACCGTAAGTTTGGTGGGTTACTTGCCAGAATACATCTTTATGTTGATGGGCTTGGCCTCCGCGTATTTAAAAAGTACCGGCGACCGGCCAAAAACCAAGGCGACGGCCATGGCCGCTCATACCGATCCGCCGGTGTTTACCGGTCGCAGGTTTAACTGAGGCAGTTGTCCAATCTCTTGTTTAAACCACTTGCTTAAAACACTCCAATTGCGGTGGGCCTAAATAAATATCCCTTTTGGTGCCACCGGCATTGGCGTGGGCTTTTCTAAACGCCTCTGATTGCGTCCAATCTTTAAACGCTTGTTCGCTTTCCCACACCGAGTGGGAGGCAAACAAGGTGTACCCCTCGTTGTTCGGCCCTTGCAGTAGTTCAAACGATTTAAAACCCGGCACCTCGGCTAAAAAGGTATCGCGGTTTTGCCAAATTTCGATAAATTCTTGTTCCCGACCGGAGGCGACTTTAAAACGGTTCATTGCCAAATACACAGTGATTCTCCTGGATGTGTGGATAGGACGCATAATTAGAACGGCGCCGGTTAAAAACACCTGCCATTGACGTTGTGGTAATGGCGAATAGTAAATGCCGTATTGTTCTGACCACACCAGTCGGCTTCGGTGCCGCTGCGCTGACGAACTTAAGGCGCACCAAAAATGGCGCGCAATTGGAAAATAAAATCTCGCATTGTAAAAAGCTCATAATATGCACTGCTGCAACTTTTCTGTCATAGCGCCGGTGGTATAGTCGCAAACTTTTAAAAGTGACAAACTTTTGGCTGGCCCTTGGGTGTTGCCGTGAAAAGTTCACCAATGGCGGTATTGTTATGTCTCATCACACTTCGGCAGGCGAAGCTAACCCGTTTCAGATTCCTCGCTTGGCGCGCTGGTTGGCTGCACCGATGGAGTGGGCGACGGGCTTAAAAGCGCTAGCCCGCCTTTATCGGGCCCGGCCGGAAGAAGCGCGCGGGGCGCAGCAATACCACGAGTTTTTATCGTTCGCGTTAAAGAGCTTAAAAGCCGGTTTGGAGCCCGACGACTACGGCGCCTTGGGGCACATTCCAGCCCAGGGGCCGGTGATATTTGTGGCCAATCATCCCCTGGGTGCCCTAGAGGGCCTCGCCATGACCGATATGTTGTTGCATATCCGGCCAGATACAAAAGTACTGACCAACGAATTACTCACCCAGGTGCCGGAACTGCAATCGGTGTTTTTTGGGGTGGATGTGCTCAGTGGCAATGCCCAAGCTGCCAACACCCGAGGCATGCGCAGTTTATATAAGCATTTAGGTACCGGTGGCGCGGTGTTGATTTACCCCGCGGGGGAGGTCTCTGGCTTTAATACCCATAGTGGCCAAATTCAAGACCCGGCCTGGCAACCCCTGGTGGGGCGCCTGGCCCGGCGTTACCAAGCGGCCTGTGTACCGTTTTGGGTGCAAGGCCGCAACAGTTGGTGGTTTTACGCGTTGGGGGTGGTGCATCCGTTCCTGCGTACCTTGCGGCTGCCTAAGGAGCTGCTTAACAAACGCGGCACCCGTTTTAAACTGCTGGTGGGCAAGACCATTGAAGCCCAGCGCTTGGTCGAGTGCGCCAACGACCGTGCCGCCACGGCCTATCTGCGCCACTGCTGCGAGCTGCTGGCTCGCAAAGCCGGGATTAAACCGGCCGGAATCCGGGTGATGAAGGTAAAGAAAGGCAGTACCAGTGTGGAGCAAAGCGACATAGCGCGGGGCAAATAGTCACCTTGCCCAAGCAAGATACCGCGTTGGCGCATTTGCATTCCGCACATTTGCATTACAATAGGCGCAATTCTGTATTTCGCCACCGCAGTAGGTGGCCGCGAGAGTAGCACTATGCCCGTTTCTTTGCCCCCCGTTAAACGCCTGCACGATATCCTACCGGAAGAGCCACTACTGATGATGGGCGCCGGCCCTGTGCCCATTCCTGCGCCCGTGGCTGCGGCCAATGGCATCGTGATCAATCACCTGGGCGACACCATGTCGCGGGTGCTTGAGCAGGTAAAAACCATGGGTCGATACATCTTCCAAACCGAAACGCCCTGGTTGATGGGGGTGGCAGGGCCCGGTTCGGCGGCCATGGAAATGGCAGTGATTAACCTGGTTTCCTCCGGTGACAGGGTGCTGTCGGTGTGTAATGGCTTTTTCTCTTCGCGTTTGTCAGAAATGGCCCATCGAGTCGGCGGCGAGGTGGAGCGTTTAACCGTGGCCGATGGCCACAGCGCCGACCCCGAACAAATTCGGGCCGCCATGCAGCGCTTTAAACCTCGGGTGATCACCCTGGTGCAAGGCGAGACCTCCAACACCACCTGCAACGTTCACCTACCAGAAATCGCCAAAATCGCCCGTGAACACGACTGCTTGGTGATAGTGGATGCAGTGTGCACCCTCAGTACCATGCCATTGCCCATGGACGAGTGGGGCATCGATGCCGTAATCACCGGCGGCCAGAAAGGGCTGTCTTGTATTCCGGGTATCTCTCTGGTGGCATTTTCCGAGCGGGCCTGGGAATGCATTAACAACCGGCCACAACCGGTGGCCCATTGGACCTTAGATGCGACCTTGGCCACAAACTTTTGGCACAAAGCGTCCTATCATTACACAGCGCCGGTGTCGGGGTTGTTGGCCCTGCACGAGGCCATGCGGTTGGTGTGTGACGAAACTCTAGAGGCGCGCTATCAGCGCCACCGCCAGTGTTCCAACGCCTTGCAAGGTGCTATAGAGACGCTAGGCTTAACCTTATACGTGCCCGAGGCGGCGCGGTTAAATTCGGTGGTGGGTATTGCGCTGCCCGAGTCGCTGACCTCGGCCCAGGTATGCCAGCACATTTCTCACCATTACCGGGTGGAAATCGCCGGCTCGTTTGGGCCGCCCATCGTCCGGATTGGGCAAATGGGCGAGCAGTGCCGGGCGCACAACTTGTTCCGTGGGCTGCACGCATTGGGCTCTACGTTTAAAGATTTAGGGGTAAAGGTGGATGTACCCGCAGCCATGGCAGAGCTGGAAAACCAATTGCAAAATCAACGGCAGCACTCGCTGTAAGGTAGCCGTTAAGGCGCCGGGCGAGGTGTCTTCATTATGGATAGAAGAGATTACAACGTAATGCGAAAAAAGGGATTTTTATGCGCGCTTGCCGGTGCCACAACGGTATTGTTAACGGCTTGCGGTGGCGTCGGAGGTGGCGGCAGTAACAACGCCAGTACCTCGGATCCACTGGCTTGGGAGCCGGGCGTGTTCAACGACCCGGCCACCTATAAATCTTATTGTGAAAATCCGCGCAGCGGCGCCAGCGCGGTCACCGGTGAAGTGTTCGATGACCGCGTGGGCTCAACCCTGGAAGAAAATCACTGGCTGCGCGCTTGGATAAACGACAGCTATCTCTGGTACGACGAGGTGCCCGACCTCAACCCTGATAATTACGCCACCCTGGATTACTTCGCCCTGTTAAAAACCGACGCCACCACGGCCTCGGGTAAAGAGAAGGACGAATACCACTTCACCTACAACACCGCCGATTGGGAAGCGCGTTCCCAAACCGGCGTGAGTGTGGGTTACGGCATTGATTTTGTGTTGCAATCCAGCGCGGTACCGCGGGAAATCGTGGTGGCCTTAATAGAGCCCGGCAGTGACGCAGACATCGCCGGTGCTGTGCGCGGCGACCGCGTGCTGACCATTGATGGCTACGACGTTGACACCGACAGCCAAGCGGGGATTGACGCACTAAACCAGGGGTTGTACCCGGACAGCGACGGCGAGCAACATCTGTTTGAGCTGCAGCAAACCGATGGCACGGTAAAAACACTGGCGTTAGTGGCCGGCCCCGTGGCTAAAACCTCGGTGCGTGATCTGCAAATTATCGATACCACCACCGGGCCTGTGGGATACATGCTGTTTACCACCCACAATTCGCCCGCAGAGCGGCTGTTGGTGCAGGCCTATGAACAGCTGGCGGCGGAGAACGTCACCGATTTGATTTTAGACCTACGCTACAACGGCGGTGGTTATCTGGCCATTGCTTCCCAGGTTGCTTATATGACTGCCGGCGCAGGGCAAACCAGTAACCAGGTATTTGAACACCTGGAATTTAACGATAAATATCCCAACTCCAACCCAGTCACCGGCGGCGCCAACGATCCCATCCCGTTTTTTGATGAAACCCTGGGCTTCTCGTTAAGTGAAGGCCAGTCTTTGCCAAGCTTAAACCTGCCCCGAGTGTTTGTGCTCACCACCAGTAACACCTGCTCGGCCAGCGAATCCATTATTAATGGCTTGCGTGGTGTGGGCGTTGAAGTGATACAAATTGGCGGCGCAACCTGCGGCAAACCCTACGGCTTTTACTCCACCGATAATTGCGGCACTACCTATTTCAGTGTGCAATTTCAATCGGTAAATGCCCTGGGTTTTGGCGATTACGCCGATGGCTTTGCCTCAGAGCAAGAAGACGCTCCGGGTGCTGTCAGTTTGCCGGGCTGTATTATGGCCGACGACTACGACCATGCCTTGGGGGATTTAGACGAGGCCATGCTGGCCACGGCTCTGGGGTATCGACAGGATGGCTCTTGCCCGCTAAATATTTATGCAACAGGCCAACTAGCCAAACCCGAACAGCGCACCAGTGTCAAAGCGCCCATGGTGCGTGGCCCCTGGGAAAGTAACCGTATTATGGAGTTGCCCCGACAGTGAAATTAACCGTTAGGCACTATAACTTACTTTGATGGAGACCAAAGCGCCGCCCAGGGCGGCGCTACCCACCCGCAGGTGGCCGCCATGCAACTGGGCGATTCTATCCACCAAAGCCAAACCCAAACCGAAGCCTTTTTTGTTGTTATGGTCGGCTTGGTAAAACGGTTTTACCACTTGGTTTTGTTGCGCTTCGGCGATGCCGGGGCCATCGTCGGCCACGCTTAATTCAAATCCTTCCGCACTGTGATTCAGCGTAATTTCGATTTGGTTTTGCGCGTAGCGCTGGGCATTGGCAACCAGATTCGAAAGCGCCAGTTCTAGCCAGTAGGGGTCGGCCAAAATAGAGGTACTGTTGGCGGCGGCCGTTAATTCGGTGGTTAATTGCAACGGTTGGCAATGGCGCTGTTGTTTGTCGGCGTATGAGTGCAGCCAGTAGTTTGCCTCTAGGGTTTGCACTTCGATGGCCATGTCTGGGTGATCTAATTTTGCAAACTCCAACATGGCTTGGGTGAGTTGCTGTAGTTCGTTGATATCCTGATCGATACCGGCCAGCTCATTGCGTTGTTGCTGGCTGAGTTGTTCGTTAGAGCTCAATAACGCCAGACTGAATTTCACCCGTGACAACGGCGTACGCATTTCGTGGGACAGCACGTTACTCAAATCTTTTTGAGTTTCTATCAAATGGCGAATTTTCTCTGCCATGCTGGCGATGTTGTTGGCCAGTGGCTTTAAATTGGAGCTGTTTTTCAATTGCGGCAGTGGCGCGCGGTAGTCGTTTCTAAAATCGTTTACCGCATGAGAGATGCGATCCAAGTCTTTTAGCAGCGGCTGCAGCCATAAGCTCACCAAAATAAATAAAGAACCGTAAAAAATCCACGTAGGCCAGTCTGGCGGCAGGGCGGCTGGCTCCAGCGGGCCAAACTGCACCCAGTGTTGACCGTTGCGGCTGGGCCAATTTAAAAAGCGTTGGCCCTGGTCATTACTGGCCACACTGTAGGGTTGTATATCATTGGCGGCTTGCTCACTGTGCACCGTTTGCGCTGGCAAAATTCGCAGCGTGTAGCGGCCTAGGATGTGTTCTTGAGGGGGGGTGGTTTTATTTGCGGTTTTGTTTTGGTCGTTGCCGTCATTGTTATTTATTGGCTCGTTGATGTGGGCTTCTGCCACGGTGTTGGCAAGCTGGTACAGAGCATCGTAGGTGCGTTGGGACTCTTGGGTTTTAACCCACGGGTAAAACACCAAATCTAAAACCAGCGCCACGGCGGCAATGCCAAAAATAATGGCGAAATAATAGCGCAGCAGCAGCCGGTTGTTGGCTGAGGCTCGGCGCAGGGCCGCTAACCAGTTTTTTACCATGCGTCGCGCGGCAGCAGGTAGCCTTTGCCCCAAACGGTTTTGATTTTTTCTGGCGCGGTTGGGTTGTCATCAAAGGCTTTGCGCAGGCGAGAAATATACACATCCACGGTGCGATCTTGGCCGTCGTATTCAATGCCGCGTATTTGTTTGAGTAAATCATCTCGGCTCATGATGCAGTCGGCGTTGATCACCAAAAACATCAGCAGATCGTACTCTTGGGAGCTCAGTGTGACGGGGTTTTCTTGGTACCACACATCGCGGGAAAACCGATTGATCCGCAAGCCGCCCAAGCAAATATCCCGGGGCGCGGTTTCTGGGTTGAGGTCGGCGGGCTCATGGCGGCGCAATAAATTGCGTATGCGGGCCAGCAATACCATGGGTTCAGCGGGCTTGCACAGGTAATCGTCGGCGCCGGTTTCCAGGCCCACCACCTCATCCATATGCGTATTGCGCGCGGTCAATAAAATAATGGGTACGTTGGCGGTTTGTTTTAATTGCTTGCACAGGGTTAGGCCATCGGTGCCCGGCAGCATGATATCCAATAGAATTAAATCCGGCCGGCAGCGGTGAAAAGTCGCCAGGGCGTTGTCGCCATGGTGTTCTACCACCACATGGTAATTGTGCTGCTGTAAATAACGCTGGGTAAGTTCCGCCAAGCGCTGGTCGTCTTCAATCAGCAATAGGTTGGTGGGTGCTGTGCTCACATTAGGCTCCACACGTGCTTGCGGCGGCGGTTGCGTCGGCGATCTTCGGTGTAGGTAGACAACACTTCCACGGCGGCCTCGGCCAAGGGGCGGGCTTGGCCGTCTTCGGTGAGCCAAAATAACTCTTGGTCGTTTACGGTTAACGTACTTTGCCACTGGCCCTGGTCGTCTTGCTGCCAGCATTGCAGGGGTGTTTGCTGAGCTTTTTGTACCAGGCAATAGTTGCCTAAATTATCGGCGTGCCAAGCGAATTCCAGCGGCAGTTCGCAGGTTTTATCGGGCGAGTCGGTAATGCATAAGGTGGGTGTTAGGGTAAGCTCGTTGGCCAGGCTTACCTGTGCGAGCACAACACTGAGCAGCGCCAGGATTAACGCTCGTGGGCGGGCAGGGTTACGGACACAAACACAGGCACAGTTACGGGCACATTCATAGGCACTGGGGGCAAACACAAACAGGCGCATCCGGTAGCTCTTGGGTGGCGAGTGGTACGGCAAAGCCATTACAAAACCATTAAAACGTGTACTTTACACCGGCATAGGCAGTTGTGATGTGGTCGTCAGTCACAAACGGGCTATCGGCAATGGCATCGCTCAGTGTCTCATACTCCAACACCAAGCCTAGGCTCATCGATTTGCTGAGATAGTACCGCAGTAGGGTGCTGGCGTGGAAATTTAGCCCGTCATCGGCGCTGTAACGGGCGTAACCGGCCACCGCCTCGCCGGGCAGAATGCCGTAATAGTAGTCGTTCAGCTGCTGGCTGCGGTAGCTGAGGCCCGCGCTGGCCGTCCAGGTAAAGCGTTGCCAGTGGCCGCTGCGGCCCAGGCTTAGGTTGGCCTCGTAGCCATCGTGCTTGTTGCTGATATCGTGTACCAGGCTGGCCTGGGCGAAGCCCCAGGGGCCGTCGGTGAGCACTTCAAAACCGGCTTCCAGGGCGTAATCGCGATCGGGGATATCGAACTCTGTGGTGCTACCGCTGCCGCCGTCGCTTGGGGTGCCGCCGGAGCCGTCTGAGTCTAAGCCGTCGTTGCCATCGGAATCCACGCCACCTTGCTGCAGGCCATCGCCGCCATCGGAGCCCAATTGATCACTGCCGGCGAAGCTCACCAGTAAACTGTTGGTGTTTTCAAAAAACAGCCGCTCGGTATTCACCCGGGCGATGGCGTTGAGGGTAAAGCGGTGGTTATCGACCAAGGTGAAGCCTACATCGCCATTATCAAAAAACCAACGCTCACCGTACCAAGAGAAATCCACCACGGCGATTAAATTGAGGTTGTCGGCATCCACCAACGGGTTACTGCGCTGGCCATAGCCTAGGGTAACCCCCAGCTGCCATGGGCGTTGATCTGCCCGCGCGGTGTCGTTGAGGGAGGCGGCATGGCCTAGGCTACTGACTAGCAGGCAGCAAGCTGCTAACAGCGGCGCCAAAGCTGGCCTAATTGGCGGCACCCTCGATGGGTGGCGGAGTTTTATCATGGGGTGTCTGCGTAGTTGTGTGCTTGCGCCGGGATTCAAATTGCCGTGTTAATTAACCGTTTCCTAAAGCTTAACCGCTTATCCGATTTGCGGTAGCCAGAATTTGTGAACAATTGTGAAATAAAATCCGCCTTTTATTGTTTGGGGTGCTGTGGCGCTCGGCTGGGGGCGGGGTTTAACTCCAAAAAATGCAGATTTTCGCGGGTGACTAATAGGCCCAAATAATAATCCTGTAGACGGCTTTTTTTAAACCTTTTAGCTATCCCGCGGGTATTTACAGGCGTTCACAATTTTAATCATTTCCATTACAGAAAATTCTTTGGGTGCCAGGGTATTCTGCCGCTCACCACAATAAAGCTGGTTGCTACCGGCTGCTGACATCCACTGCTCTAATCTTATAATGGTGAGCCCATGAGTTTATTTCCCAATGCGCACTGCAACCGCTCAGTGACCGTGAAAGCAACTGCAGTGATCGGTGTAATGGTTCTGATGACCGCCTGTGGTGGCTCAGGCGGAGGTAAAAGCGCCGAGCCGGTAGAGAAATCACCGAAAGTAAATCTAAAGCCTTCGGCATCGGGCCAAGAGCTGGAATCCTACCTAAAAGCCGGATTTGCTTCGCTCAATCAACTGAACTTGGTCAGTTACATGGATGACTCGGTGGCCGTCGAGGATGCAGGCGCAGATGCCAGTAGCACCAACACCCAGGTGGCCGGCGTGGACGAGGGCGATTTTTGGCAATACAACGGCCACCACTTTTATTATCGCAACCCCACCCAAACGGGTGTTGTTTCGGTGGTAAAGCCTGGCGATGACCCGGCCATTATTGGCGACATCGACCTGGGCTTTAACATCAGCGAGCTGTATGCCTCGGCCACCCACTTGGTGGCACTCAGCCCGGTTAGTTACCCCAGCTACTGGGGTATGCCCACGGGGTATGATGGTAGTAACCAAGGCGAGCTGGCGGTGTGGGATATAAGCCAAGTAAATGCCTCCACCGATAGCGCAGAGGCGGTGTTATCGGTGCAGTTGCAAGGCGATATGGTCAGCTCACGCAAAGTGGGTGACGAGCTGTATCTGGTCACCCGCCATACGGCTTACCTCAAGGATTGGATAGACTACCCTCAATCCGACGCAGACATTGCGGCCAACCAACGTTTGTTAGACGCCGCCAGCCTAGACGATTTTCTGCCCACGATAACCGTCAATGGCCAAGGCCAAAGCTTGCTTCAAGAGGCGGGATGTTATCTGGTGCAGGACGAAGCCAACGGCTATCCCACGCTGACCTCCCTCACTCGCATTAATACTCTCACCGGAGAGTTCACCAATAATTGTGTGGCAGGCCCGGTGGACGGGTTATACATGAGCCAAAACAGCGCTTATTTATTTAGCTCCGCTACGGATTTTTCTGACTTTATTGATAGCTCGGTGGTGGATGAATTTGGTGAGCCCACCGAGCAGACCCACATTCATAAATTTGCTCTGAACGCAGACTTGGATTATCTGGCCTCCAACGTGGTGGCCGGTTACGCATCGTGTAACGAAGCGCGCTATTGCTTTGGCGAATTGGACGATGGCTCTTTGGCGGTGGTAACCACCTACGGTTGGTGGCAGGACATTGAGCACCACCTAGCGATTTTAAACCCTGGGGATTTAGCGGTGCAGGCCAGGCTGCCCAATGAGTCTGCCCCGGTGGCCATAGGTAAACCCGGTGAGAGATTGTACGCCGCCAGAATTCTAGGCAACCGCGCCTATTTGGTCACCTTCAAAACCATAGATCCACTCTACGTGCTGGATTTATCCAACATCGCCAGCCCGGTGATGATGGGTGAGTTAGAAATTCCCGGTTTTAGCGATTACCTACACCCGATTAACGATTCACTGCTATTGGGCATAGGCAAGGACGTCGCCACCGACGAATTTGGCAATGCCTTAGAGCAGGGGGTGAAGGTGGATTTGTTCGATGTATCCAATATGTCGCAGCCCGCTCAGTTGGCCAGTTTTAGCCTAGGTAAGCGCGGCTCCAGTACGGAAGTTTCCTGGGACAGCCACGCTTTTACGTCGCATTGGCAGGGCAATCAGTTCCGCTTTGTCATTCCTGTGGACATAAGTGAGGTGAGCATCAACGACAGTGACCAAAGCCAAGATCCGTCTTACCACCACCCTCATTCCTACACTGGCTTCCAGGCGTTCGAGGTAGACATCGCGCCCGGCACCAACGCCAATATTTACGCGCTGCCCGCCAGCAAAATCCCTGGCGACTATTCGTCCAATCAATGGGTGATGGGATCAAGGGCCACGATAATCGGTGATGACGTGTATTTATTTCAGCGCGGGAGAGTGTTTGTGACCCATTGGGAAAACATCGAAAGTCTCCAAACCGTGGACTAAGCACACCGGAAACCAATGGGGTAAATCAATGGGGTCAGAGCAGTTTGATAAATCAATGGGCTCAGAGCAGTTTGATCACCCACAAAAAAGGCCGCTAAACAGAGCGGCCTTTTCTACTAACATCGCGCGGAGACGGCGCAACCAAACGGTCTACCGGGTGCCAAACACCACCATGGTTTTGCCTTTCACCGATACCAAACCCTGATCTTCCAGGGTTTTCAGTACACGGCCAACCATCTCACGGGAGCAGCCCACAATACGGCCGATCTCTTGGCGGGTGATTTTGATTTGCATGCCATCTGGGTGGGTCATGGCGTCTGGCTCGTTGCACAGGTCGAGCAGAGTGCGTGCTACGCGGCCGGTAACGTCCAGAAAAGCTAGGTCGCCTACTTTGCGAGTGGTGTTGCGCAGGCGCTTTGCCATTTGCTTGCCCAGGGCGTAAAGGAACTCTGGGTGGTCGCCTGTGATTTCGTGGAACTTGGCGTAGCTGATTTCGGCTACTTCACATTCGGTTTTGGCCCGTACCCAGGCGCTGCGCGAATCGTGTTCGTCAAATAAGCCCATTTCGCCGAAGAAGTCGCCGTCGTTTAAATAGGCGACAATCATTTCGTGGCCTTCGTCGTCCTCAATAACGACGGTGACCGAACCGGAAATGATGTAGTAAAGAGAGTCACTCTTATCGCCCGCGTATATCAGCGTACTTTTAGCTGGATAGCGGCGACGATGGCAGTGACTGAGAAATTGATCCACGTTGTCGATATGTGGTGTTAACGATACGGCTACCAAACTTGATCCCCCTGGCATTGTGGCCTTACTTTCTACCTCGACCGCAGGCCAATGACTGTGCGCACGCAAATGTGCTTCAGTTCACAGTCTAGCTGCTAAACTCGATAATTGTTATTCGGGCAGAAGATTATGGCTTTCTTAGTGCTATGGCCAGCGCTAGCCGCCGTTTTTGTATCACAAGGCGTCAAAAATGTGATGTGCGTACCGGCGAGTGTCGGCTTGTGGCCATGTTGGTAAAGCGGGTTGTACAGTCGGCCAACTCTACGGTTTGTGATAATCTGTGCGACCCGTTAAAAGGGCTTAAGTTTCAATTCCTGGAGTAAAAAAATGCAAGCAACCGTGAAGTGGGTGGATGGTGTCCAGTTTCTGGCTGAATCCGGCAGTGGCCACAGTGTCGTAATCGATGGCCCGGAAGATCACGGCGGCCGCAATATGGGGGTGCGCCCTATGGAAATGCTGCTACTCGGGGTTGGCGGTTGCGCAACTTTTGACGTACTCACCATCTTAAAAAAATCTCGCCAAGCGGTAGTGGATTGCCGCTGTGAGTTACAGGCCGAGCGAGCTGATGCTGTGCCTGCGGTATTCACCAAAATACACCTAAAGTTTGTTGTAACTGGGCAAAAACTGAAAGAGGCGCAAGTGGCGCGAGCGGTTGAATTGTCCGCCACCAAGTATTGCTCGGCTTCCATCATGATGACTGGCGCCGGCGTGGAAGTGAGCCACAGCTATGAGGTGATTGAGCAGGTGTAATCGGCCTGCCCCGTTAAGCCGGTTAAGAGAAACAGAACCGGCTGGTGCCAGCGTTCCCGGTAAAGGCTCAGGCTACAGGCTCTGACAAAAGGTTCCGACTAAAGATAAAAGCTGGTTTTGGTCATCACGTTACTCACCAGCGTCATGACCTTTTTCACCGGTTTGGGAAAGTCGGTGCCCCCAGAGGCCAGGGCATGGTCGGCGTGGAGTTGCTCGTCGGCCAGCATTTGCTGCACAATTTCGCGGCTTTTGGCATCGGTTTCCGGCAGTTTATCCAGGTGGCTGCGCAGATGCTGGCAAACTTGATCTTCCGTGGCCGCCACAAACCCCAGGGAGAGTTTATCGCTGACCAAACCCGCACCTGCCCCCAGTGCAAACGACATTCCGTACCATACCGGGTTAAGTAAGCTAGTGCGGCTGTCCAGCTCCGTGAGGCGTTGCTCGCACCAGGCCAGGTGATCCAGTTCTTCCAGCGCAGCGTTTTCCATATCTTCTCGTACTTCCGGCAATTTGGCCGTGACGGCCTGGCCCTGGTACAAACCTTGGGCGCACACTTCGCCACAATGATTTACCCGCATCAACCCCGCAGCCTTGCGGCGCTCGGCCTCGGACAGCTCGGCTTCGCTTACCTTAGCGCCGGGCGAGGCTTTGAACACCGGTTTGTTGCCGGGGGTAAGGGTACGCAGGGCACGGTCGGCCTGGCCCAGCGCATGGTCTAATAGAGATAAATTGCGAAAGCTCATAGTAGGTTCCTACAGGTGATGCTGCCTATGCTACGGCAAGTTACGCAGTGGGTTCAAATGTTGGATTGAGCCAAGGCTGGGACTATAGTGAGGAGATAATTCAGAAAGGAACTGGGTAAATGGATGATTTGCTGGTTGCGCTAACGGCTAAGGTGCCGCTGGTGGTGATCGAAACCGACGACGAGAAACGCGCCTGCGAGCAACTGCTGGACTGTGCTCAGGGCCTCAATAAACCCTGCTATCAATGGACGGTGAGCGAGGGTGTTAAAACCCTTAGTAAGGGCCTGCGATTGATTGAGCAGGGCCAGCATTGCGAACCCGAAGCCGTGTTACGGCACATAAAAGAGACCGCCACGGCCGGCGTGTATGTGCTGTGCGATTACCACCCCTATTTAAGCGATAACCCGTTGCTGGTGCGCCTGCTAAAAGATATCGCGCTCAACCAAGATGTTATCGACCATGTGGTGGTGTTGGTATCCCATGAGTTGCCAGTGCCGCCGGAATTACGTGGCCAGAGCTTGCGGGTGAGATTGCAGTTGCCCAGCGAGCGAGAAATCAGTGCCATTGTGGGGGAAGAGGCGCGCCGTTGGGCGGAGCTGCGCGGCGGCAAGGCCAGCAGCGATCGCCAGGCGCTACAGCAATTGGTGCGCACCGTGCGCGGCCTCGGCCATCAGGATGTGCGCCGTTTGGTACGCACGGCCATTTTTGACGACGGCGTTATCGACCACTCCGACATTCCCGCGGTGAACAAAGCCAAATTTGAACTCATGGATATGGAGGGCGTACTCAGTTTTGAGTTTGCTGTGCAGCCTATGGATGAAGTGGGTGGATTGGAGAATTTAAAGGCTTGGTTGGCCCAGCGCCAAGCGGTGTTTACCCACCACCAAACTAGCGATGATCTGCCCAAAGGAGTGATGCTGGTTGGCGTGCAGGGCGCGGGTAAAAGTTTGGCCGCCAAGGCCGTGGCAAGCTTGTGGCACTTGCCGTTACTGCGTTTGGATTTTGCGGCTTTGTACAACAAGTTTTTTGGTGAAACCGAGCGCAATTTGCGGCAATCCTTAGCCCAGGCGGAATTGATGTCGCCCTGCGTTTTATGGATCGATGAAATTGAAAAAGGCCTCGCCACCGGCGACAGCGATAACGGCACCTCCAAAAGGGTGCTCGGAACCTTGCTCACGTGGATGGCGGAGCGTAAAGAGCGCGTGTTTATGGTGGCCACCAGCAACGATATATCTCGCCTGCCGCCAGAATTAATGCGAAAAGGGCGCTTTGATGAAATCTTTTTTGTCGACCTACCCGGCGAAGACGCGCGCCGAACCATTTTCACCATTCATTTAAATCGCCGAAAAATCAGCGCCATCGATTTTGATTTGGAACTGTTGGTGGAAGCCAGCGATGGCTTTAGCGGTGCTGAGATTGAACAGGCTGTGGTTTCTGCTGCGTTTGCCGCCCGAGCCCAGGAAGTGCCGCTCAACGATCAGCTTTTATTGGCGCAGGTGCATCAAACCCGGCCACTGTCCGTGGTGATGGCCGAACAAGTAACCGCGTTGCGTGGTTGGGCCGACGGCCGCACGGTGATGGCTTAAGCACGAAATGCGCTGGATTTAAGTGGCCTAGTCTTTTCGGCTAGTGCCTTTACTGTGCTACGAGCGTAACCTGTTGCGCTAACTCTGTCTTGGTTCCAACCACTTTGCGCGCAAGTATTGGCTCACTTTGTCACACTGGCGCAAAACGGTAATATCAGCCAGCAACGGAGTGCAAAATGGTTCAGCCTTAAACCTTTTCAACCCCATCTCGATTAAATCCATCACCCACGCTCAGTGTTTCTTCCTCTCCTATCCTCGTTCATAGGGTTCAGCCTACAGAGACGTTGTCGTAAATCGTTGCGAATTTTTATGATGCTCCCTACGGAATATCGGACTATTAAAAAGCGCTCACCCTAATTCAATATGTCAACCCGGAAATTACCGACCCAAATCGAATTTACCCAGGGCAGCTAATTCGCTTGTACGATTTAGCCCAAGGGGAGTTGGCCTACTGCCCTGTGGAAGAAGCAAACGCATGGAGTTTGGCCGCGTGGCGATATTCAGATAAGCGCTCCGAAATCGATTCTTGGCTGGATAATCACGCGTTAATGTTGCCCACATTGGAAGCCTACCAACATCACATGACAAAAGATGCCGCAGAGCAAGAAGCCTTTTCTCTGCTGGCATGGGGGCACCAAAACTATGGCTTGTTGAGTGTCGTTGGCGTGACAGGGTTTAATACTTTTGATGGAATATTGAGCTTGGCCAACCGTGCTTTCATCGCTGAAGTTAACGAAGCGTGGTCACAATACCAAGCCGGTCATATCAATAAAAACCAGTATGACTACGGGCGTAAGAAGGCTTTGGAAGCCTTTGCGAGACAGGTAGGGCCATTTGAAAAGCTCCTTTTTAGGGGGGGAACTACGAAAGAAGCTATTCGCATTACTAGGGCCTGTTGACACTAATTCGGAGCCTCTGTTGAGTCAGGAAATAGTCCAATCTAGGCGCGAACCGCGAAGTTTGGTGGGCCCAAATAAGCGGTGAGCAACAACGAGTGGGCTATTTCCTGGCTCAACCCGTAGGGCTGGAGCCAGCTTCCCGCTCAACGTTGTTGCCAATCGCTCATGTAGGCCCACTACATTTCACGCTTGGCGCCTAGTTGAACGGGAAGCTGTCCGGGGCGCGTAGCCTCCAGCAGTGGTGCCAAATTAGTGTCAACAGGCCCTAGGCAAAAAGCTGTGCCGGCCACGCAGAAAATAGATGCGCAGCTTGGTCGTTTGTCGCGTTTGGCTAAGTTGTCAAAAAATGGCGGCATACTGTTAAGTGCGGCTGGTGTTGCGGTGGGTTGCCGTTAAATTGCTCATACCGAAGATAGGCAAAAGAAGAACGAGTTTTTTGTCGAGACAGTGGGTGGAACAGCCGTTGGCGTAGCGGCTAGTGTTGGTTTGGGGATATTATTTGCTGCTACACCGGTGGGTTGGGTTACCGCTTGGTGGCGCTGCCGCATACGGTAGTTACAAAGCGGGTGAAGGATTGTCTGGTTTATATAACGCACATGGCAACGAGGTCGATTTGGTAAGAATGTCAGGAACCGATCGCATATGCCGGTAACAGCGCATTTGGTTTTTCTTTTTATATTCTGGCTGGCTTTTATTGGAACTAGATGGATTCCAATCGCGTGGCTATTGCTAAGTGCCTTTACGCCAAAATCATTACTGGGTAGGTATTTTAAGGAGCCTCATTTTACACTGGCCGAAACCTATATCATGCGTGAGTTTCCCGGTAGTTTGATTAGAACCACCATTTGGGGATGGCTGTTAGTAATACCTAAGGTGGACCGAAAAAGAAACATCAAAGATGTGCGATCTTACATCCCTCTGTGGTATGCGGTGGGGTTGCGAGTTTTTATAGTGGGTACTGTACTAACGGGAGTCGTTTTTGGCTGATGGTGTTTTTGTTGTTACTGCCAGAGGCTTACAGCCAGGGCAAACCCTTGTTCACATTACCTTGGCCAGAATAGAATCGATGACGCTAGAAATCAAAAGGGCCAGAGCGTTTGAAAATTAAAAATCAATCGCTCTGACCCTTTTGATCCAGCCTGCTTTTGTTTTGCGGTTTCACTCGGGCCAGAGCCTGAGCCAGTTGGGCTCGTTCCAGAGGTTTTGCCAAGTAGTCGTTCATGCCTGCAGCGAGATATTGGTCTTTGTCACCGGCCATGGCGTTGGCAGTGAGGGCAATAATGGTGATGTGGTTGTTGGGTTCAGGGAGTTCTCTGATGGCCTGGGTGGCCGTTAAGCCATCCATCACCGGCATTTGCACATCCATCAGCACGGCGTCGTAATGCTGCTGCGCCAACGCCTCTATGGCTTCCAGGCCGTTGTTTGCAATAGTCATAGTGTGGCCCAAGGATTTCACCATCGCTTTTAATACTTTTTGGTTAATAATGTTGTCTTCCGCCGCCAGAATGTTCAGCTTGTGCTTGGGTTTGCTATTCCAATCAACTGCGCCCATCTGGGCGTTTTGGTTTTCTGGTTGATTTGCGGCCACCCTGGGTAGCCGAACCCAAAAGGTGCTGCCCTTGTTGGCGGAGCTAGTAACGCCAATTTCGCCCCCCATGAGCTCTACCATTTGCTTACAGATCGCAAGGCCCAAGCCACTGCCACCGTATTGGCGAGTGGTGGACGAATCCACTTGGGAAAAGCGTTTGAACAGTGTTTTCAGCGCCACATCGGGAATGCCGATGCCGGTATCACTGACTTCTAAACGCAGGTAGGGCAGGCCTGCGTGCTGCTCCGGGAACAAAGTTACGTTGATGTGCCCTTGGTGGGTAAATTTTACGGCGTTGGAAAAGAAATTGGTGAGTATCTGGCGCACTCGAGCTTCATCACCGAGCACCGACTTGGGGGTGGCGTAGTCGATGGCAACTTTGATACTTAAGCCCTTGGCTTCTGCCTGGGTTTGGTACAGGCTGGCAATCTCCTGGACCAGTGCGACCAGCGAATAGGGCTCAGATTGCACCTGGAATTCACCGGCCTCCAGTCGCGAATAGTCCAACACATCCCCCAGCACATCCAATAAGCTGTGTGCGGATTTATGGGCAATCTCTAGGTTTTGGCGGCGTTCGGGGTTGGGCTCGTCGTGCAGAACCAGCTCCAACATGCCCAGCACGCCATTTAATGGGGTGCGAATCTCATGGCTCATGGTGGCCAAAAATGTGGATTTAGCTTCGCCGGCTCTTTCGGCAGCACGCAGTGCGTCAGCCAATTGCTCCTGTGTTTTCAGGCGCTCCGCCCGGTCGAAGGCCAAGCCGATTAGCTCTGCCACCGAGGCCACAAAGGAGCTTTCTTCTAACGTCCACTGGCGTATCTGATGCACATTTTCGCAACACAAAACGCCACGCACTCCGGCGGCGGAGGGGACGTGGGCGTCGAGCAAAGAAAAAATATTCAGCGGCTTTAAATAGGCTTCGGTAAACTCCGAGGTTCGCTTGTCGGAGCGGGCATCCTGCACCGTAATTACCCGGTTTTGCGATATGGCCTCGAAGTAACGCGGGCAGTCGCTCATGTGCAGTACTACGCCGGATTGACGGTTAAACGAAGTGCCCTCGTACAGGCAATCGCAAAGGATACCGTCGCGATTGGCGTTGTAGCTCCAAACACTAACTCGCCGTACGCCCAGTGCCTGGCTAACCGTGCGAGTAGCTTCCAACAGCAATTGATCCAGTGTCGTGTCTGAGTAGAACTGCATGCGCATAAGCCGATCCAGCTCGGCATTGTAGGCCCGCATACGTGCCAACACGGTGGTGGCTTCGTGGATGCCTGGTGCGGGCTCTCTTTCAGCACTAGCGCCTTGGGCGTTGGCAGTGGCGCTGGTTTGTTCTGCCTTATGACTCAATCGAACCTCGGTAAAAAAGTATCAATACTCATTTAAATATATCATCTAAATAAAATCCTGCTTGACGCCTGAGGCCCTAATTTGTGCCCTCTGTGGCTTACTATGGCGCGCCAAGCGACACCAAAAGATTTCGCAAAAGAAAAGAGCCATTCGTAATAAAGTCTATGACGCATTTAGAAATATGTTGACGCAAAAAGCCACAAACGGCGCAGCAGTAACGAGGCGTGCGTCAATAGTAGTAGAAAACAGCGTGGATTAATGCCACTGACAAATCAATAGTGGCGCTTAAATCGCTTTGCTATGAGGCGGGGCCGTATTATTCGGCGGAGGTGGGGTCGATGATATTTTTGACTTCGGCAATACTGTTAGCGGGGAAGCCACCCATCTCTGCATGCTGACGTACGCTGGCTTCGTCCGGGGCGATGTACACGCAATAAATTTTGTTGTCAGTGACATAACTTTGCAGCCACTGTACCTGAGGTCCGAGCTGGTTTAGCACCCCGCAGGATTTTTGTGAAATAGCTTGCAGTTCTGCCGTGGTTAAATCGCCGGCGGCGGGAATTTCGCGTTCAATGACGTACTTGGGCATAGTGAGCTCCTGTTGATCGTTTTTATGTTTGTACAACGGGTAAGGCGAGCTAGGCATTTATGCTAACAGCCGGCGTTAGCTAGGTCGCGCACAGGGGGCGTTACTTTAGTATTGCCAAAGCTTACTTTGGTACCGTCCTCCCCAGGGTGGATTAGGATCAATGGGGTCAGAGCGGTTGATTTTAAAATCAACCGCTCTGACCCCATTGATTTTTTTACAGAAGGAGTGAGTTGTGACGATGGAATATCGGGTGAGTTGTCACCCGGATGAGATCGATTTTGATTTTGTGCACGGTTTTATTGCTGAATCTTATTGGGCGGCGGTATTGCAAAAGCTACACAGCAAAAAGCCATGGATAACTCTCTGTGCTTTGCCCGGGTGATTACCGATAAGGCAACTTTCGCCTATTTGGCAGACGTATTTATCGCGCAGGGACATCGTTCGGTGGGGTTGAGCAAACTGCTAATGCGATCGGTGCTAGCTCACCCCGATTTGCAGGGCTTGCGCCGAATGTTATTAGCCACCCGGGATGCCCACGGTTTGTATGGGCAGTTTGGTTTCACCGAATTGGCGAACCCAAATACGTTTATGGAATTATGGCAGCCCGATATTTATCAACCGAGCTAGCGCGGTCGCAATTGATATAGGGCAGGCTTGCTGTGATGGTTTGGGGGTGACGGTGACGGTGACGGGCGACAAGGCGCGGACGTTAGCTTCCGTCCGCCATTGAGAAATACTGTTCGAGCTGTTGTTTTAGTTCCTGCAGATCTTTGTCTATTTTGTCTTTTTCTGGCCCGTCGCACTGCAGGTTTTCCAACAGAATTCGCGACAGTTTTTTATTCACCACCCGCAGCGGGCTTCTTAGCAAACTGTACTCTTTTGGTAAGGGGGTTTGCTTTTCATTTTCTTCAATGGCCGCCGCTATGCCACCTTGCTTCACGGCCTTAACGATATCACGGGTTTCTTTAACGGTTTTATCGGCAATGAGGGGCAGGACTTCTTCTTGTGTATCTTTATCCAGCTCAATAATCACGTTGGTTTGGCTGGCATTTAACTCGCCATTGCCGCGGGCTTTTTTTACCGAATCCGAGGCCAGTTCATCGCGCTTAATGGCGCTTCTAATCACTGAACGGGACAGGCCGGTTTTCTCAGCCGTTAATGCGGCAAACGAGTTGGTATCTTCTTTGTCGATTTCCTGCTGTTTGGCTTTTTCAGTGGCATCCGGGGTTGCCGCAGACAAGTTGACCTTAATGGCGGTGGGGTTGAGTTGCTCGTAAATCTCCCTGCCGCGATTCAGGCAGCGCTCCAATTCAAGTTTGTTGAGCGGTGCGCGCACTAGGTTTTCGTCGATGGAAATCAGCTCTTGCTCTAGCTGCACCCGGTCAACCAGATGCACGCTCACCTCGGTCCAGCCCAATTCGGTCACCGCCTGAAAACGACGGGCGCCGGCTAACAACTCGTTTTTTTCATTAATTGTTAGGGGGTTGATTAATCCGACGTTGGCAATGCTTTTTTTAAGCGTTTCGACGTCGGTGTCAAAACGCAGATATTCACTGTCGGTGGTTATTTCGGACAGTTTGCGGGTTGCTAATTTCACACCAAATTCTCTGATTTTGAAATCAAGGCCGGAAATCCACGGGCTAAATCAATGGGGTCAAAATCAATGGGGTCAGAGCCATTGATTTTAAATTTTTTAAAAATTCAAACGCTCTGACCCCATTGATCGGCGATAGCGGGATGGCCTAGGCTTGTTCTTCTCGGGCAATGGCTCGGTAGGCAATGTCTTTGCGGTAGAATGCGTCTTGCCAATTGATTCCCGCAGCCAATTGATACGCGCTTTCCGCGGCGGCTTTTACGCTGGTGCCTAAGGCTGTGGCGCAGAGCACGCGGCCGCCGCTGGTGAGTACGTCTTGGCTGGCAGACAGTTTAGTGCCGGCGTGGAAAACTTTTTGGCCGTCGGCTTCGATTTTTGGCAGGCCGTTAATCACGGCGCCTTTATCGTAGCTGCCTGGGTAGCCACCGGCTGCCAATACCACGCCCACGGCTGGGCGCTCGTCCCATTTGGCGGTGGCGCTGTCGAGTTTTTGGTCCAGGGCTGCGTTACACAAGGCCACCAAATCTGACTGCAAGCGCAGCATAATGGGTTGTGTTTCCGGGTCGCCAAAGCGGCAGTTGTATTCGATCACCTTGGGTGCACCGTCGGCGGTGATCATCAGGCCGGCGTATAAAAACCCGGTGTAGTCGTTGCCCTCTGCGGCCATACCTTCAACGGTGGGTTCAATCACCTCTTCCATAATGCGTTGGAACACTTCTTGGGTAACCACGGGCGCGGGGGAGTAGGCACCCATGCCGCCGGTGTTGGGGCCGGTGTCGCCGTCACCCACGCGTTTGTGATCTTGGCTGGTGGCCATGGGCAGAATATTTTTGCCGTCTACCATAACGATAAAACTGGCTTCTTCGCCGGTGAGGAATTCCTCAATCACTACTCGGCAACCGGCGTCGCCAAAGGCGTTGCCAGACAACATATCGGTCACCGCGTCTTCGGCTTGCTGCAGGGTTTCGGCAACAATAACGCCTTTACCCGCGGCAAGACCATCGGCCTTAACCACAATGGGGGCGCCTTGGCCGCGCAGGTAGGCCAGCGCAGGCTCGACTTCGGTAAAGGTTTGGTAGGCCGCGGTGGGAATCTTGTGGCGGGCTAGGAAGTCTTTGGTAAACGCTTTGGAGCCTTCCAGTTGGGCTGCGCCCTTACTGGGGCCAAAACAACGCAGACCTTGCTGGTTGAAGTAATCCACTACGCCGTCTACCAGGGGCGCCTCTGGGCCAACGATGGTGAGGTCCACATTATTGACCTTGGCAAAGTCCGCCAGGGCCTTAAAGTCGCCGATATCAATGGCGACGTTTTCCAATTTGGGCTCCAGAGCAGTGCCGGCATTACCAGGCGCTACAAATACGGTGTCTACTTCTGCACCCTGGGCTGCTTTCCAGGCCAGGGCGTGCTCACGGCCACCACTGCCAATGACTAAAATATTCATTTCTATGTCCTCGATTTCGCGCGGCTAGGCCTTAGTGGCGGAAGTGACGCATGCCGGTAAACACCATGGCCATGTTATTTTCGTCTGCGGCGGCGATGACTTCTTCATCGCGAATGGAACCGCCGGGCTGGATCACGCAGCTTACGCCCACTTTGGCAGCGTTATCGATGCCATCGCGGAAGGGGAAGAAGGCGTCACTGGCCATGCAGCTGCCAACCACTTCTAAGCCTGCGTGCTCAGCTTTGATAGCCGCGATGCGGGCAGAGTTCACTCGGCTCATTTGGCCGGCGCCCACACCGATGGTGCGTTGGTCTTTGCCGTAGACAATGGCGTTGGATTTAACCATCTTGGCCACTTTCCAGGTGAACAGTAAATCTTGGATTTCGGCTTCCGTGGGCTGGCGTTTGCTCACCACCGTGAGGTCGCCGGCGCCAACCATACCTAGGTCGCGCTCTTGCACTAACAGGCCGCCGTTAACGCGCTTGTAGTCAAAGGCTTTTTGGCTGGCGGTAAGTTCGCCGCAGACCAGAAGGCGGACGTTCTTTTTCGCTGCGACAATGTCGCTAACGTCGCGGGCGACAGTGGGGGCGATGATAACCTCAACAAATTGCTTATCGACGATAGCCTTGGCGGTGGCGGCGTCCAGCTCGCGGTTGAAGGCGATGATGCCGCCAAAAGCGGATTCTGGGTCGGTGGCGAAGGCTTTTTCGTAGGCGGCCAACAAGCTGTCGGCACTGGCCACACCACAGGGGTTGGCGTGCTTAACAATGACACAGGTCGGTGCGGTAAACAGGCGTACGGTTTCCAAGGCGGCGTCGGTGTCGGCGATGTTGTTGTAAGACAGCGCCTTGCCTTGCAGTTGCTGGGCGGTGCTGATGCTGGCCTCGGCGGGTTTGCTTTCAACGTAGAATGCGCTGTTCTGATGCGGGTTCTCGCCGTACCGCATGTCTTGTTTTTTCACAAACTGGGTGTTGAAGGTGCGCGGGAAGTCTTCGGTGCCACCTTCTACCAAGCGGCCAAAATAGTTGGCAATGGCGCCGTCGTAGCTGGCGGTGTGCTCGTAGGCTTTAATGGCCAAATCAAAACGGGTGGCCTTGCTGGTGGCGCCATCGTTGGCTTGCATCTCTTCGATTAGAGCCGGGTAGTCGCTGGCGTTCACCACAATGTTGACGTGGGCGTGGTTTTTGGCCGCCGCGCGGACCATGGTGGGGCCGCCGATGTCGATGTTTTCGATGGCGTCTTCCAGGCTGCAATCCGGCTTGGCAACCGTGGCTTCAAACGGGTACAGGTTCACCACCACCATATCGATGGGGTTGATATTGTGCTCGGCCATCACAGCGTCGTCCTGGCCGCGGCGGGCCAAGATACCACCGTGGATTTTGGGGTGCAGAGTTTTTACTCGGCCGTCCATCATTTCCGGGAAGCCGGTGTAGTCGGCCACCTCTATCACTGCTATGCCGTTGTCTTTGAGCAGGCGGTAGGTGCCGCCGGTGGACAGGATCTCAACGCCTTGGTCTGCCAAGGCTTGGGCAAATTCAACAATGCCGGTTTTGTCGGATACACTGATCAGTGCGCGTTTAATGGCGATATAGTCGGTGGCTGATGTCATGATGGCGGAAGCTTTTAGTGGTGAATGTGAAGGTTTGGTTAGTACCACGGGCGCGGGTTTTGGCGCGATTGGCTCGGCGTTAGTATAAACCCTGGGCGGGTTGGCTTGGCACTGTTGCCGCCGTGGAGGGCGGGCTTGCGGCCTGGCTTGGTGCAGGCCGCGGGCTCGGTGTTGGCTTAGAGTTGGCCGTACTGCTTTAACTTTTTGCGCAGGGTGCCACGGTTAAGGCCCAGGATTTCGGCGGCCTTGGTTTGGTTGTGGCGGGTGTAGCTCATGACGACTTCTAACAGCGGTGCTTCTACTTCAGCCATAACCAGTTCGTAGACGTTGGCAACGTCTTGGCCATCCAAATGCTTAAAGTAGTTATCGATGGACTCTTTAACGCAATCGCGCAGGGCGGTGTTTTGTACTTCCGAGGTCGTCGTGAAGCGCTGTGGTTCCGCGTTGGTTTCTGGTTGTTTTGCGTCGATAGTAAAGTCTGCAATCGCAGTTTCGATTTGACTCATGCCACTTGTTCCCCATGTATGATCGACTGTTCGAAAAAATGCTCGATACAGTCAACTTGCTCTTGAGTGCTATGTATTTGATTGAAACGAGTGCGCAAAACCTCGCCAAAGGCAAGGTTTTGCACGTACCACCCTGTGTGTTTGCGAGCAATACGAACGCCTAGGTAGTCGCCGTAAAACTCATGAAGAGCTTTGATGTGGTGCATCAAAACCCGTTTAATTTCTGCCAATTCGGGCTCGGGGAGCTGTTCTCCACGGGCTAAATAGGCCTCGATTTGGGCAAATAACCAAGGGCGGCCTTGCGCTGCTCGGCCGATCATAACGCCTTGGGCGCCGGTATAATCGAGTACGTATTTGGCTTTTTGTGCGCTGTCGATGTCGCCATTGGCAATCACCGGCATATGAACACTATTGACCACTTCCGCGATGGTGTCGTATTCGGCCTGGCCTTTAAATCGGCAGGCTCGGCTACGACCATGGACGGTCAGTGCCGCAACGCCGATATCCTCGGCCATGCGGGCGATGGTGATGGCATTGCGGGTTTCGGTGTCCCAGCCTGTGCGTATTTTCAACGTAACAGGCACCGATACGGCGCTAACCACCGCTTGCAGTATGCGGGCTACTAAGGGTTCATCGCGCAGTAGCGAAGAACCAGCCGCCTGCTTACAGACTTTTTTGGCCGGGCAGCCCATGTTGATGTCCACTACCTGGGCACCCAGAGCTACGCACTCTTTGGCCGCGTGGGCCATGGCATCGGGCTCGGCACCGGCAATCTGAACCGACCGCAGGCCACTTTCACCTTGTTGGTTAAGTCGGGTGGAAGATTTGCGGCTGCCCCACAGACGGGTGTCGCTGGTCACCATTTCCGACACCGCCAAGCCTGCACCGTAACTTCGGCACAATTCCCGAAACGGCTTATCGCTGACGCCGGCCATCGGTGCGAGCACCGTGGCGGGGGCAATGTTATATGGGCCTATGGTGAGCACAAAACCGTCCGCGGATGAATCTGTATTTTGCCATTGCTCAGTGGCTAACCGCGCTGCGCAATGGCGCCTATTTCAACCACATTCCGGCGGCTAGAGGCAACTTCACCAGTTGAACCATTGGCCGGGAGGTGTCGAAAAAGGGCGCTTATCATACTGTTATGGTTGCCAATGGGAAAGTGGAAATTCTGCAATTTGGCGAAAAAATGTGCCATTTTACACCGGCCCCCACGGCTGCCTCAGGGAGCCGAAAATGGCAAGTGATTTTTGGTCATAAAAAGCATCGGCCTATGGAGTATATGGCAGCTCCACTCCTTAGGCGCAGGTGTTGTGGTTTACTTAAAGGAGGGTATGTAGGCGCGATAGTTGACTGCGGATTGGCCGGGGTCGGCCAGCTCCAGGCGGATTTGCACCGGCTGGTTGGGAGGTATCTCGGTGCTGCCGCTGAGCTCGCCGCGCAGATATTCGCTGGGCAGGAATACCCGCTCTGCAACTACTTGGTCGTTGATGTCGCTAAAGCGCAGGGCCAGGGGCGGAAATGGCTGATTAAACTCGGCGCTATTGATCAAAATAGCATCGGCCTGTAATACCGCGCTATTGCTTGGGTCGGCCCGCACCACCAGGGAGATTTTAATCTTGTTAAAGTCGTCCACCGCCGGCAGGGTACAGCCAAACATGGGGCAGGCTAGGGCGTACCATTGGCGGTAGGGCTCTATTCGGCTCCAGCTATCAAATTTGATGTAGCCCACCTGAAACACCAACAGCAATAGCAGTGCGATGTTACCCGCCAGCCAGCCGAAGCTACTGACCCAACGGCGGGTAGCACTGGCCTCGTAGGTGAGTTCCAGGGGTTCGGGCTCAAAGGCGTTGGTCAGGGTGTAGGAGGACGTTGGATTGCCACCCGGCGGTTTGTGTGCCGGTGGTTGCTGAATCATGTGCTTGCTGAGCTTAGCGTCGTCAAAATCGCTCAGCCGGTAGCGGCCGGTGTCTTGGTCTAGGGCGGGTTTGTCTTCGATGGGGGTGTCGCTGATGTATTTGTCAAAGTCGGCGTCGAATTCTTCTTGTAACACATCAAAGCTGCCGGTTTGGCGGCCGTCGAAGCGGTTGTCGATTTCTCGGCGCAGCTTCTCGTTGGGGTCTTCGTCGGCATCGGCCAAGTCGGCGTCGAGTTCTTCCAGCAGGGCGTGGGCCCAGGATTCGTCTATTTCTTCGCTGTTGTCTAGGTCGTCGTCGATTTTGCTGTCGCCAAAGCCGGTGGAATCTTCTTGCGCGCTTTGCTCGCGGAACTCGGGTGCCAGCTCGCCCAGATCTATTTTGCTTTCCAGTGGGTTTTCGACGGTTTCGGTCTCATCGAAGTCTATGGTGAGGTCGTCGTCGGCGTTATCCGGCAGCTGCATGTCATCGCTGATGAGAAAATCGTCGCTTTCCTCTGGCTCTGGTTTTGGCTCTGGCTGCACGGCGGCTGTGGCTTGTTCGGGTTCAGCAGCTTGTGGTTTTAGTGTGGTTTTTGTCTCTGGTGTGGTGGTGGCTGCGGATTGGCTTGGCTCGGGGCTATCAATGGCGGGTTTGGCCGTGGCAAGTTGGTCGGCGGCTTTGAGCTCGTCTTTTGGTGCCGGCTGGCTGGTGCTCAATTTAGGGCTTGGCACTATCGCGTCATTGCCGTTGGCCTCTTCTTCGGCGGAGATAAAATTGCTGCGGGCATCAAAAACATGCAAGCAAGATCCACAGCGCACTGCCCCCTCGGCACTATCCAGTTGGGTGGTGGTTACCCGAAACGATGTTTCGCATTTGGGGCAGCGGGTAATGGCGTGGGACATAGGTGAATCGGTCTCTCTGGTACAGCCGCAGTTCCAGTGCCGCTGTTTGGGGGCGCCAAATAGGCTGCAAGGTAAACAATTCTCGTAATATATTGCAGCAAGACTTTGTAATGCTTGGGGATTTTAGTGTGTTCGCCGCCACTCGACAATTGCTGAACAGGGCCACCGAGCGATTTAGGCCACAAATTTCTTATTTTTTGCCTGGTTTTCAGCGGATTGCGCCGCGAGCCGGGCCTAGGATTTCTTGCGCCCGGTAATGCGGCACCATTCTTGTTCGGTGGCGACTGGGTCAAAGTCAATCCACTGAGCATAAGCGTCTTTCACGGTTTCAGCTTGAATGGCCAGCACGCCGGATAAGCAAATAGAGCCGCCTGGCTTTAACCTTTGGGTAATGTCTTCGGCCAGCTCCACCAATGGCCCGGCCAAAATATTGGCCAGTACGATATCGGCGTGCCCAGTTGGGGCTTTGGGAGGCAGGTACACAGGGAAGCGCTCGGGCGCGAGATGATTGCGTTTGGCGTTATCCAGGGTGGCCAATAATGCCTGTGGGTCTATGTCCACGCCCAGGGCAGAACCGGCTCCCAGTAGCAGGGCGGCAATGCCTAAAATGCCAGAGCCGCAGCCATAGTCGAGCACGCTTTTGTGTGTGCAGTCCAGTTGGTCTAACCACTGCAGGCACAAAAAGGTGGTGGGGTGTGTGCCGGTGCCGAAGGCCAGGCCCGGGTCTAACATCAGGTTAATGGCGCTTGGGTCCGGCGGTTGTGTCCATGAGGGGCACACCCACAAGCGTTGGCCGCATTGAATGGGATGGTAGTCGTCCATCCAGGCGCGGCTCCAGTCTTTATCTTCGAGCTGTTCCCAACGGCTGTGGTCGGCTGGGGCTAGTTTTGGCGCCAGTTGTTGGTCCACCAATTCTGTTTCTATATCGGCCTCAAACAGGGCGATGATTTGCGTCTCACGCCACAGCGGTGTTTCGCCTAGGGCGGGCTCAAGAATGGGCTCGTCAGCGTTGTCTTTTAGGGTGATCGATAGTGCGCCGGCTCTGGTAAGGGCAAATTCGATGGCGGCGGCTCGCTCGCGGGAGCTGTCGATTTTCAGTTGCAGCCAGGGCATGGGGGGGCCTATAAAAAAATGCCCGGCTAAAAAACCGGGCTGGTATGGATTACAGTCCGAGTTTTTTCTCTAGGTAGTGGATGTTGACGCCGCCTTTGCGGAAGCCTGCATCGCGCACAAGATCTTGTTGCAGCGGAATATTGGTGCGGATACCGTCCACCACCAGTTCGTCCAGGGCGACACGCATTTTGTTCAGCGCTCGCTTGCGGTCGACATCGTGGGTGATGACCTTGGCAATCATGGAATCGTAATTGGCCGGTACCGTGTAATCGCTGTACAGGTGAGAATCCACTCGTACGCCTAAGCCACCCGGAGTGTGGAAATTTTTAACCTTACCGGGGCAGGGGATAAAGGTTTTTGGGTCTTCGGCATTGATGCGGCACTCAAAGGCGTGGCCGTTCACTTTGATGTCGCTTTGTTTAATGGAGAGTTTTTCTCCCGCGCACACCAAAATTTGCTCGCGAATCAAATCGATGCCGGTAATCATCTCGGTAACCGGGTGTTCTACCTGGATTCGAGTATTCATTTCAATAAAGTAGAAGCGGCCGTCTTCGTACAAGAACTCAAAGGTACCAGCGCCCTTGTAACCAATCTCGATACACGCTTTGGTACAGGATTCATACACCTCTTGGCGAATGTCATCGGGGATGCCGGGGGCCGGAGCTTCTTCTAATACTTTTTGGTGACGGCGTTGCAGTGAGCAATCGCGGTCAAATAGGTGAATGGCGTTGCCCTGGCCATCGGCCAATACCTGAACTTCCACGTGTCGTGGGTTTTGCAGGAATTTCTCCATGTACACGGTATCGTCGCCGAAGGCTGCGCCGGCTTCACTTTTGGTAACGTGAATGGAATTATGAAGGGCGGATTCGGTGTGCACTACACGCATGCCGCGGCCACCGCCACCGGCGGCGGCTTTAATAATAACGGGGTAGCCGATGTCTCGAGCGATGGCCATGCAGGCTTCTTTGTCTTCTGGCAGTGGGCCGTCGGAGCCCGGCACGGTGGGCACACCGGCTTTTTTCATGGCTTCAATGGCCGAGACTTTGTCGCCCATTAGGCGAATGACGTCTGGGTTGGGGCCAATGAACACAAAACCGCTTTTTTGCACTTGCTCGGCAAAGTCGGCGTTCTCGGCCAAAAAGCCATAGCCTGGGTGGACGCCGGCGGAATCGGTGATTTCCATGGCGGAAATAATGGCCGGGATGTTCAAATAGCTTTTGTTGGACGGGTTGGGCCCGATGCAGACGGATTCGTCGGCCAGGCGTACGTGTTTTAAATCGCGGTCGACGGTGGAATGCACTGCCACCGTCTGAATGTCCAGCTCTTTACACGCACGCAATACCCGCAGCGCAATTTCGCCACGGTTTGCGATGAGTATTTTGTTGATCATGTTGGGTCAGCTCCAAATGTTGGCATTAAAGGTGTGAGTTGCTGACTCAAACGATGGTTACCAGAGGTTGGTCGAATTCTACGGGGTCGCCGTCTTCCACCAAAATGGCTTCAATTACGCCGGCTTTGTCGGCTTCAATTTGGTTCATCATCTTCATGGCTTCAACAATGCAAAGCACGTCGCCGGCTTTTACGTGTTGACCTACTTCGATGAATGCTGGGGAACCTGGGCTTGGTGCGGCGTAGTAGGTGCCTACCATCGGTGACTTAACAACGTGGCCATTGGTTATTGGCCCGGCGGCTTCTTCGCTGGCGGTCGGAGCAGCAGCGGGTGCTGCGACAGGAGCTGCGGGGGCAGCGGCAACCGGAGCGGCGGCTGGAGCGGCAAACACCTGTGGTGCAAAGCTGCTACCACGGCTGATGCGAACAGACTCTTCGCCTTCTTTGATCTCGATTTCGCCGATGTCAGATTCCTCAAGAATTTCGATCAGCTTTTTGATTTTGCGGATATCCATGAATGTTTCTCTATGTCGGTTTGTTAGAGCCTTGAGGGCTCATTTATTTTGCTATATGCGTGCACTTCGGGCCTTTTTGTAGACCGTATTCGGGCTCGGCCGATTTGGCTGTGCCGCCTCGTTAACAGAGGCGGGCTGTGCCCATGTGCAAACGCGTTCGACAGATGCGCTCCTTATATAGAAGCTGGCACCATATTGGGTGCCCTGTAAGGCCGCAATGATCGCTGGGGCCCCACCGTTGGTAGTGATGTGTTCAACCCTGTGCCTGAGTAATTGTTCCCTCAATTTATCCCTTTGTAGGCGGATTGGCTCGACTACTTAGGTAAAAATACCGCTCACCTATTTTGTCTTGGCGCCTAGAAGTTGCGAGGCGGGTAAATACAAAACAGCAGGTGCCAGTTGGAAAATTAGCCGGAGGTGTTGAACGAGCCGTAGAGTGTGCCTGAATCGCCTAGGCCTGTCCATTGTCGACTGTAAATTACTGAATAATTTGCAGCAAATGCCCGCACGTTAGCGGCATTTAGCGCAACTTCGTAAGCGGTTAATTTATCGGCAGTGGATTGAACGATGAATTTGAGGCCACGATAGGCGCATTTATCGGCTTGTTAGCGGAAGTTTAGCCTAAAGTTTGGGAAATTCTACAAATAACAGGCTAAAAACCGCTAATTTCGGCAATTTCACCTTTATCGTGTTTTGTAAAGGTGTTCAGAACAATATCTGGGGTAAGAAGTTGGGGTAGAACCACGGCCTCGGCACTGGTGCTGGCTGGAAAGTACAGATAGAGCGGCACACCTGAGCGCCCGTACTGGTGCAGTAATTCGGTGATCTGCGGGTCGGCGTTGGTCCAATCGCCTTTGAGCCCCTGAATATTATGCTCAACCATGGCTTGGCGTACCGCGTCTGTGCTCAGTGCGACTTTTTCGTTAGCCAAGCAGGTGATGCACCAGGCTGCGGTTAGGTTAACCAATGTTGCCTGCTCGTTGCGGCGCAGTTCAGCCAGGCGCTGCGGGCTGTAACTTTCCCACAGTGGATCCACTGTGGCGGGTTTGTAGCTGGCGGCTATGTACACTGCCACGGTGGCCACCAAGGCGGCGCTGGCCTGCCCGGTGCGCCGCCACAAAGTGCGACTGGGCAGGTGTTGCAGCAACCACAGAGCGAAGGCAATGGCCACTAGGCCAAGCCCCACCATGGCCAGGTGGTTATTGCTGGTTTGATTGGCCAGCACCCACAGCAGCCAAACGCAGGCGGCGTACATGGGGAATGCCAACGCTTGCTTTAGGGTGTCCATCCATGCGCCGGGTTTGGGCAGTAGCTGGCTGGCGGAGGGCACCAGTGTAATCAGCAAAAACGGCGTGGCCATGCCCAGGCCTAGGGCAGCGAATACTGTGAGAGCTACGGCCGACGGTTGGGTGATGGCAAAGCCCAGTGCTGCGCCCATCATCGGCGCCGTGCAGGGGCTGGCAACCACGGAGGCCAGGGCTCCGGTAAAAAACGAGTGGTGCAATTTGTGCCCCTGGGTGGCGCCCTGGCCAAGGCCCATAAAGGAACTGCCCAGGTTAATTACGCCGGACAAGCTGAGCCCCAATATAAAGAACAAATACAACAGGCCGGCAATCACCACCGGCGACTGCAACTGAAACCCCCAGCCAATGGCCGCGCCCCCGGCCCGCAGTGCCAGCATGACTGCGGCAATGGCAATAAACGTAGCCACGCAGCCGGCGGTGTAAGCCCAGCCGTGTTGGCTCAGTGCGCGTTGGCTGTGGTGAGAGTTTGCCAGGCTCAAGGCCTTGATGGACAGGACTGGGAATACGCAGGGCATCAGGTTGAGAATTATGCCGCCAATAAAGGCAAAAATTAGGCTGGCAACCCAGGTGCCCAGGCTAAACGGTGGTTCGGTGTTTGTGCCATTAGTGCCGCCGCTGCTGGCGCCGTTTCCTCCGTCGTTACCACCACCATTTACAGGTGCGTCGGCCATCTCAGCGATGGGGTTGGTGCCATCTACCTGAAATGTCTGTTTGTACGGTGGGTAGCAAAGGCCGGCATCGGCGCAGCCCTGTGAGGTCACCTGCAGGGTGTAGGGTGGTGCAGGAAGGTCGGTTAAAATCACCCGCGTGCTGTCGTGAAATATTTCTAAGTCTTCTTGAAAGTATTCATCGTACTTGACGATACCTTGCTCGTATTCCGCGCTGGGGGTTTGCCCATTGGCTTTAAACGCAAAGTTGTCACGATACAGGTAGTAACCTGGGGCGATTTGCCAGTCCAGGGCCAGTTGATTGTCGCCCTGTTGGGTAATAGTGATCTGGTAGGCCTGCTCAACTCGCAAAAACGACTCCTGGCTGGTGATGCCCAGGCTGCCGGCGGCTTGGTTGGTTTCTAGCCCCAGGCTGCTTTGTGCGCTCAGCTGGGCGCTCCCCCACAGAGCAAAACAGCACAACAGAAGGGTGGCTAGGCGTCGGCAGGTAATGGAATTTGGCGTCATAGCGGTACAGCGTTTTGTTTTAGTGTTCGGTGTTGGTTTACAGGGGCACAGAAACGCGGCTTATGAGCCGACTGGCGGTACCCACTTAAAGCACGGGAGCTGCGCTTTTTACGTTTTATTGTGGCTGTGATTAGAGAATTCTTGTCTATGCCAGTATGATTCACTCGGCCACGTTGCTCGGCAGAGTAATTATGAACCCAAAATCTAGGTTTATCTCCCGGCAATGGCCAGCATTTGATGAATTTGCGGAGCGTGTAGTGAAAAACAGCGTTTTAGTCACGGCACTCGCCGGTACGCTGGTGGTGAGTTTGCTGCAGGGGTGTGGTGCCGGTCAACAAACCCAAGCACAAACGCAACCAAGCGAGGCACAACTGGCGTCTGAGGCAGAGCAAAAGCGGCGTTGGCAGCGGCAGCGGGCGGACAATATCGCTGCCTTATTGAATCAGGCGGAGCAGGCGTTGGCCCAGGATAAATTGACCACGCCGGTGCACGACAACGCCTTGGATCGCTACCAGGCGGTGCTGTTAATGGAGCCTGGCAATACGGCTGCAAAAAGCGGCATTGACCGCGTGGCCCAGCGCTATTGCCGGTTGGCCTACGGGGCCATCCAATCGGGCCGCTTGCAGCAGGCTCAGGCCTATTTAACCAAGGCCCAGGGGATTAACCCTAAATTGGTGGCCATAGCGCCGCTGCGCAAACAGTTGGCGGCGGCGCGGACCAAGGCTCGTCAGCCTAAGCAGCCGGTTGGGCCTATTGAGTTGCAGGCCAACAGCAATAAGGTGAGCCTGCCGGCTACGCCCTTGGGCCGCCGTAGCGAGGCTTTGGCCGACGCTTTGAAAACCCTGGCGTTACAGGTAAAGGAACAAGACGCCTACGTGTTGATCGTAGCGCGCAATGACGCCGAAGGGCGTTGGGTGTACCAAACCATGAAATCAGCGCTACCGGGCTACCGGCTGCGCGGTAATATTGAGTTGGGGCAGGTACCACAGATTGAACTGCAAGCGCCTCTTTAATAGCGTGTTTTGGCTGATTTTTTGGCCGATAGCACAGAGTCGCTTGGATTGTTTCTACCGTAGGGCGGCAAATTGCCGTTTTAGGTTAAAAACTAACTGGAATTCATTATGGTTGTTAAAGCAGTGGTGCGCCCGTTTGCGCGCACTAAAGGATGGTTTAGAGAAATGAGTGAAGCAAGGCAGGGCCGCTTTGGTTGGTTGCGTGGCATATTTTGGTTGGCGATTGTTTATTTGGTGGCCTCCGTATTCTTGGGTGTTTGGTGGAGCTGGGGCGCCAGCGAGTTCGACGTCAACACCGCCACTGAAGAGCGCCTATCGTTGCTCACCGATACCGATCAAACCTACACCGGTAGTTACACCACCGCCACGCTCATCGAGCTTGGCGATATTCTGCTCAGCAAGCCCGGTGGCTTTCTAAGTAACGACATGACGCCCCCCGGAATTTGGTTGGATAACCAGCCCAATTGGGAATACGGCATGCTGATTCAAATCCGAGATATGAGTAAGGCCCTGCGCGAGGCCTTTAGCCGCTCACAATCGCAATCCACAGAAGATCAACAATTGGCCCGGGCGGAGTCCCGTTTCAATGTTGACCATAACAATTGGATTATGCCGGCGGCGGAAGATGAATATGAAAAAGGGATTGCCGCGCTGGAGGATTACCTAGCCCGCTTGGTGGATGCAGATTCCACCAACGCCCAATTCTACGCTCGCTCCGATAACCTGCGTTATTGGTTAAGAACCGTAGAAACCCGCTTGGGAAGTTTGTCCCAGCGTTTGAGTGCCAGTGTTGGTCAGCGCCGGTTAAACACCGATTTGGCCGGCGAGAACGAAGCATCGCAATCCACCGCCGCGCCCAAAGAACTTGAAGTTAAAACCTCTTTTTGGGAGCGTGACGATGTGTTTTACGAGGCCCGTGGCAGCACCTTCGCCATTTTGCATTTAATGAAAGCCATTGAAAAAGACTTCGGCTCGGTGTTGGATAAGAAAAATGCCCGCGTGAGTGTGCAGCAAATTATTCGCGAGCTAGAAGGCACCCAGGAATTCGTTTGGAGCCCAATGATTTTAAACGGCAAGGGCTTTGGTTTTGTGGCTAACCATTCACTGGTTATGGCGTCTTATATTAGCCGCGCCAACGCCGCTTTAATTGATTTGCGCGAGTTGCTGGCACAGGGCTAAGTTGACCGCATCACACCCTTCCCCGGCCGCATCGTTGGCCGGGTTTATCCTTTCCCGCCACTGGCACGACACCAGCACCGGCATTGAATTGGAGTACTGGCTGCACACGGCCCAAGGCCCTGTGTGTGTGCGAGTGCCAGAGCAGGAAAGCGTGTTTTTTATTGCCCAGGAAAACGTCGCCCAGCTGCCGCCCTTGTTGGGGTTACAGCGTGGCTGGCGAGTGCAAAACCTATCCCTGGCAAGCCCAACCAACCAGCCCATCGCGGGGGTGTATTGCACCAGTTATAGACGTGCGCGAGAAATCAGTACCATTTTGCGCCGTGCTATGCCGGTGTGGGAAGCGGATGTTCGCCCGCCAGAGCGCTTTTTAATGGAGCGTTTTATTAAATCCAGCGTTAGCGTTGTGGGTGGCCAGTGGCACAGTGATGGCACTCAGGTGCCCCAAGTGACCGCGCCTGGGTTACGGCCGGGCGACAACAGCTTGCCGAACTTTACCGTTGTGTCCTTAGATATCGAAACCGATATGCGGGCCGCACAGTTATTTTCCATCGCTGTTTGGGGTAGCGAAGCGCGTCACGTTTTTATGGTGGATGAGACTTGCGGCGGCCAGCGTTCACTAGAAGGTTTTACGCTGCACAATTGCGCCAGTGAGACGGCCTGCCTGGAAGCATTTTTTAACTGGCTGCACGATTACGACCCGGACATTTTAATCGGTTGGTCTGTGGTGGGCTTTGACCTGTGGGTGCTGGACAGAATCTGCCGCCGCCTGGGGGTGAATTATGCCCTGGGCCGGGATGGCCGCCGGCCCACCTGGCGGCAAGATATCAACGACCGCGATAAACGTTACATTACGATTCCGGGCCGGGTAGCGTTGGACGGCATTGAATTGCTGCGCATGGCGTTTTACCACTTTGAAAGCTTTTCTTTAGAATTTGTGGCGCGTGCGTTGTTGGGTGATGGCAAATTATTAAAGGGCAGCGGCCGGGGCGAAGAAATCACCCGTCTCTACCAAGACGATAAACTACAACTGGCGCGCTACAACCTAAAAGATTGTGAGTTGGTGTGGGAGATATTTATCGCCACCCAGCTGATTGCCTTTGCCAGTGCGAAAAGCCAAATGACGGGCTTGCCGCTGGATAAAATTGGCGGCTCGGCGGCGGCCTTTGAATTTTCTTATTTGCCGCGCCTGCACCGCTTGGGCTACGTGGCGCCGAGTATTGGCGATTGCGCCATTGACTTCGCAAGCCCCGGTGGCTACGTTTTAGAATCGCAACCGGGGTTATTCAAACAGGTGCTGGTGTTTGATTTTAAAAGCCTGTACCCCAGTATTATCCGCACCTTTAATATCGACCCCGGTGCGTTTTGGGTGGCCGAGCATAAACAATTGCCCGCCGAGCAGGTGGTGGCTGGTTTTCATGATGCCGCCTTCGCCCGGGATTGCGCCATATTGCCCAATTTAATAACCGAGTTATGGCAACAGCGCGACGACGCCAAACGCTCTGGTGATCAGCCGTTATCCCAGGCCATTAAAATTATCATGAATTCGTTTTACGGCGTGCTGGGTTCCAACCTTTGCCGTTTTTACGACCCCCGCGTGGCCAGCTCCATAACTTTACGCGGTCACGAAATTCTACAAACGACCCAGCAGTGGTTTGACGAACAAGGCTTTACCGTTATCTATGGCGATACCGACTCGGTATTTGTGTGGCTGGGCGACGATTTTGACCCGCACCAATGTGCCACCGTGGGCCAGTCACTGGCGCGCAAGCTCAACGACTTCTGGCAGCAGCGGCTAGCGCAGCAATACCAAGTTCCCTCCTATTTAGAAATCCAGTTTGAAACCCACTTCAGCCGCTTTTTTATGCCCAAAATTCGGGGCCAAGAAACCGGCAGTAAAAAACGCTACGCTGGTCTGGTGCAGCGCGGTGAGCAATCCGAAGTGTTGATCCGTGGGTTGGAAGCCGTGCGCAGCGATTGGACGGCTTTGGCGCGGCAATTTCAGCGCGAGGTATTTGGCCGGGTATTTTACAATCAGCCCGTGGAGCAGTATGTGCTGGACATTACCGCACAATTACACGCCGGTAAGTTGGATGACCTGTTGGTGTATCGCAAACGCTTGCGGCGGCCGCTGGAGGATTACGAAGCCATAAGCCCGCCACACGTGCAGGCGGCCCGCGCACTGCAGGCCAATGGTGACGATATCCGTCGCGGTGATTGGGTGGAGTATGTGATTACGTTGCAAGGCGCGCGGCCCAAGAGTTTATCGTCGGGCTTGCTGTTGGATTACGCTCATTATCAAGAAAAACAACTGGCGCCGGTGGTGGATGGTTTGTTGGCCACCCTGGGTACCAACTATCAGCAGTTGGTGGATCGGCAGTACGGGTTGTTTTAACCGCTGTATAAAATTTTTGGTTTTTCTTTTCCGTTTTTAATATTTCCTTTTTCTTGCTTCTTGGCGGCAATAAATTCTTTTGCGGCTGTTTAAAATTAACTGCGCCTGAAATTTGCGTATTTCAGTTTTTGTTGTGAGATCTTCTTTTTTTAATTTGCACATCTATATTGAGTTTGAGTCTGCTGGTTGGTTTTTTGTTCGGGTGGGCCTAAATCATCGCCTGTTTTCTAGTTGCGGTCTGCGCCTTTTAGAGTCAGGTGAGGTTTCAATTTTCTTGTAACGAGTTTTGAATTCATTAAAGGTGTGAGTCATGAATTGTGTACCTAAATTTTTTGCTAGTAAACATGGTGGTAAGAAATCGCGTTTAATTGGCGTGGCCAGATTAACGGCAGTTGCCGGTTTGATGGTCAGTTTAACTGGTTGTTATCTTACCAGTCCTATCTGGGGTGAGAACTTCGATGAGCGCGGCGATACGATTCGTTTCCAATCGTGGACAACGGATAAAAATAAATCCGTAGCGATTCAGTGTGCCAAAGCCACACATTACGGTTTATACACTGGCGGTGGCGACCCCGAATGGAATGTGGTCACCAATATAACACCTACCTCGCGACCTTCGTATGACTCTACCACCGCAGGTGTTAATCTTTACAGTGCTGGCAAGACAGCGGTGGTTCCAGAAAGCTGTTGGCATTACGATGGTGTTTATAACAAATGGGTGACGGCCATTCGTGCTCAGCAGGGCTCTTACGCACCGCGCGGGTTTGATGCCGCAGGCTTAGAATGTTTAGGCCGAGAGGTGGGTAAAGCGCGCAGTTGGTTTGGCTTTCTTAACAAAGGCTGCGTGCTGACTTACAGCAATAGCTCAAACACAATTCCCTATACCCGAATTACAGCTGACAGTTAATTTAGCGTAGGAACCGCCCCATTCGGGGCGGTTAACTTTTTTATCGAGATAGAATTATGAATAAAAAAATATGGTATTGCGGTGGTGCAGGCGCAGTTTGTTTGGCTGTGGTCTTTTATTTAGTGCCGACTCAAGTAGATAAAGGTTCGACATCGGAATTAAACTCAGTTTCGACGTCGATGACTACGCCGGTTGGTACGCAATTAACATTCAACTCCACTCCTACTGAAATCTCAGCGGCCGCCTCTGAAGCACAAGAACCAATAGCGACTACAGCGGGAGTGACGTCGGAAGCCCAGGAGGATGTTTTGGCGAAAGAGTCGCTGCCCATGCAGCACGAATTTTTGCTACCGGTCGAAGAAGATGTGGCCTACACCGAACAGCAAATGCGATCATTAGAAATGAATTTCGAAACAGAAGCATACGACGTCCAGTGGGCACCAGTGGAAGAAGAGGCTGTATGGAACGACTTTGAGCAAGCGCATTTAGACAACAGCCACTTGGCTAGTGTGGATTGTCGAACGTCTACCTGTCGCATAGAGGTAATGCACATAGATGCAGCGGCAGAATCTGAGTTTATGGTGGCGTTAATGCAACAAGCTAATGTACGCAGTGGCTCGATTCATCGAATACATAATGAAGACTCACTGGCAACCTTGATTTATACATCGCGTTAATTGTTTAACGGGTTTGTTACTTGCTATACACAGTCACTTTGACGTGAAATATTACGTAGCCAATAAGTTATCACGCTCCAAAAGCGGCAAGGGTGCCACTTATAGGTCATCACTTTCCGCTATAAAATTTTATAAAGGTGATGCCAGGAGCCAAGGTTAGGCGCCAAGCCAGCTCGTCTTCTCGGCTAAACGCGGCGTCTTGTTGGTAAAGCGCATCCATTAGGCTGTCCAGCCAAACGTCGAACAAATACAACGGAATCTTGTGCCCTTTGGGGCCGTGGGCATGGGCTAGCTTTTGCATTTCTTGGCTGACGTGTTTGGTGCGCGAAAATTCGATCAGCGTATCCAGCGAATCGTGCAGCATGGTTTTTTGCGCGCTCATATTGGTATTGGCAAACAGCGCGGCGATGGCGTCGGATTTGTGAATAAAAATGCGATAAAAGTCTTCAATAAGGGCCACGTTATAGGCCCCTTGGCCAACCAGTTTGGCGACGCTGTCATTGAATCGTTGCTCGTAGGTGGGGTGGGCAATTTGGCTGCTGGTCTGATTCACGGTCTTACCTATGCGCGTCTGCTGAAGACGCAGTTTAGGTTAGTCCGGTCAGGTTAGTTTTGGCCTAAATCAAACAGGCCCCGTGCAATTGATTGCATTGCTGTCTGATTGTTTGCAGCGCCGCCAATTCCTTAACCTACGCTTCAGTCAACTACCTCTCCTTCCACAACTTCTCCTTCCAGGGTGATGGCAAAACGCTTGCGGGCGGGTTTGCCGGCCAAGCGGGTGAAAGGCAGTTGCATTAGGTTCAGCGTAAGGTTCTGTATGATCTCATGCAGGTTTTCCTCTGCCTCCAGTAGGCGAGTGCGAGCCAGCAGCTGTTTCTGCTCCTGGCTCAGCGCTGCCCCCTGCAAAGCTTGTATCTGAGTCGCTAGCACCTGGCTCAGGTCGCGCCCCTCTACCAAGGCGTGTTCGACCTCGGCGCTTATGTCGTCCAATAGCCCCCAGGTTAGCGTATTTAAAAACTGATATTGCATGGCCATACCCGCCTGCATGGGCCCAAGCCAGTAGTTGGCAAAGGCCATATTGCTGGGGTTAAACCAGGTGCCATAAGGCACGCTACTGCTAAATTGAGCAAAGATCACGGTCGGGCCTCCTGATGGATTTCGGGGTTGAGATTACTGGCGTGGTGTTAAAATTGTAAGTGTGTATTGTCAACATTGCGTGCAACCAGCGCGCCAAGGCTTGGCCAAATCTGCTATGCTGCGCACCACAAAATAACTCCCTCAAATCGCCCATGGTTGTGGCTTTACTTACCCAGTGGGTTAGACCGCGTTAGCCTGTTTTAGTGGCGAGATGTTGTTAGGAAGCAAAACATGAGTAAGCAAACGGCTCTTAAGCGCGCCGGCAAACAGTGTGAGCTGTGTGGTGCCCCCGGTTATCCTCAGGAGTACACCATTCCGTTTTCGGAAGGCATTAAGGAAGATCAAGCCAGTGTGGCGGTGTGCGAGCGCTGCATGTTAGAGATCAACCGTAACCCACTGAACACCGACCACTGGATGTGCCTGCAAAGCAGCGCCTGGAGCCCCCACGCGCCAGTGCAAGTATTGGCCTACCGAATCCTCCGGCAGATCGACGACGAAGATTGGTCCCTCAACCTGTTGGATTCCATGTTTATGGAGGCCGATACCAAAGCTTGGGCAGAGCAGGGCGAAAACGAAGAAGCCAGCAATTGTGCCGATTGCAACGGCAACCCATTGTACGCCGGCGATACGGTAACGGTGGTTAAAGACCTGCCGGTAAAAGGCACCGGCTTTGTGGCCAAACGCGGCACCGCGGTGCGGGGTATCTCGCTCACCAATAACCCCATGCACATTGAAGGCAAGGTCAATGGCACCCGGGTAGTTTTACTGACTAAATTTGTTAAAAAGCAGAATTAATCGTGGCCAGAATCAACGTTATTTACGCCCGTTCTCTCAACCACTGTATTGGCAAGGGCGGTTCTTTGCCTTGGCATCTGCCCAAGGAGTACGCCCATTTCAAAAAAACCACCCTGGGCCACCCCATCATCATGGGCCGCAAAACCTACGAGGATCACAAATCGGTTTTACCGGGCCGTTTGAATATTGTGATCACTCGGCAAAAAGATTACCAAGCGCTACCGGGCATTGAATTGGTGGCAAGCCTAGAAGAGGGCATCGAGCTGGCTAGGCAGCACAGCGACGATATTTTTATCATCGGAGGTGTGCATTTTTTCACCCAGGGTGTCGCCATGGCCGATAGGGTGTACGAGACGGTGGTGGATGTGGAAATCGACGGCGATGCTTACCTGCCCAATTTCGATTTTAGCCAGTGGCGTACCGAAACCTTATTGACTCACGAGCCGGATGAGCGCAACAAGCTCAAATTTACCGCTTACCTGCACCAGCGTTAGCCGGTGGCCGCCAGCTGCTTTGAGCGCAAAAAGGTTTGTTGAATCACCAGGGCATCGGTGCTGGCGCGGTGCCGGTCAACCTGAAGCTGCTCAATCACCTGGGCTTTGGTGTTATCCCAGCAGTTGATTTGCGCCTCTGGCATCAGCGCCTCTATGGGGCTGAGGGTAAAAGTGGGCCGAATTCTGGCGTGGTAGAACAGTTTATCCAGCCAGGGTTTATCCACCACCCAACCGTCGGAATAGGCCTGGCAACTGCCCAAAAAAGCATTTAGGCAGTGGGCCACCTCAACGCCACTTTTGCCGCCTTCCGCCAATAGCTGGCGGCTAATATTGTGCACTGCCTGGGCCTCATCAGACCAATAGCACCATTCTGGGAAGGGTGTAATCAAACTGGAAAAGCGCCTGCCATCAGGCAAAACAGCGCCGATTTCAATCGGATAGCTCTCTGGCCCAAAGCCCGAGGCCTCTATGTCGATGATTGCAGGTGCGCGTAGCATGGTGGTCTCTGGTGGTGCGAGTTCTTGTCTCTTTAGTGCCAATTGGCGCTAACGGTAAACCTACCCGTTACTCAAGAGCGGTTTCAGTGTGCTTAAGGCAAAAAACGTCCCAAGGCGCCACCGCCATTGGCAGCACCTTATTTAGTTATAGTTGGAATATTCATTTTGGGGAGCGATTGGCCCAAATTAAAGCCAATGAGGTGGGGTTTGGCGTAAGATTTTACGCTTTTTCTGCGTCGGCCTATTTGGGGCAATGGGCGGCATTCACTTCTTTTGATCACTAGTTCGCACTCATAAGGTGAGCTCGTCGGTGTTGCCTCTCGCCGCTTTATATTATTTTTGAATAATCAATCAGGGAGGCGGATATGAATACATTACTAACTAGTGCTGAACGCGCAAAGCTGACAGTTCAGTGCTCGAATATGCTCAATTGGAGTGACGGCGGGCATTGGCAGGGAGCAGGACCAGCTCCTAACTGCCATGTTAAAGAGCGTGCGACCTCAACCAGCTCGCATACTTATAACTTTCCTACAGATGAAAGTGCGTCAAGGTGGAATTCGGATTGTGAGGCAGCCATCCGCCAAGTCGGGCATTTGGCAACAGGTGCGTTAACGGTAGGAACTACTATGGCTACCAGTGGTTTTGGAGGTATTGCTGTCGCTAGTCTTCTAGCCATAACAAAAGACGAAATTCAGGCAAGAATTCCTTATCCGCGTATGGAGAGGGGGTGGAGCTATAAAGTCCAATTCACCTATGAGTTTCGATACAGTCCTATTCCTGGGTTTCCGAAAGGGCTTGTGCAAACAATTGAAACGGAATCGAGAAATCATGTGCGCGAAATTGTAGATCAAACCCACAGAGTACTTAAGTACCACTTGGACCAACTTCCTGACGGGCTAGCTAGGTTGCTCGCGACAAAGCCAGCAAGTCATACTGAGTCTGATTACTAATTATGGTGCCATTACTGTTATTTACTTTTCTTTAAGCGTTTCTGCACCACCATATGGTCATAAACTATAGCGAACAAGAATAGTATGTAGGTTAAGACAAGTGTCGTTGTATCAGATACCGCAAACCAGCATATAGCGCCGCAGAGCAAAGCAATAAAGCATAAAAGTAGGGTTCGCATTGGCATAGTAATTCTGTGTAGTTAGATTCCGTTGCTCAGCCGCTTTTCACAAGGGGCTATTCTTAGAGATAGGTTACCTGTAACTGAAGTTTGGTGCGATGTAAGTTGTGGTAGTTGTGACACCCATCGCGCCTTTCTCGTCACGCTTTTCTTAGGTGGCTTATGGTAGGCGAGCTTAAGAGAGTTATACGGCCAATTTCATCTCAGCCATAGCGGCCATGATTTCCTGGTAGGGATTCTCTACAGTTCTCATTGCTTTTCCGGTAATCGCCTCGGCCATATCGGTATAGGTTTTAGAAACCGCCGCAAACAACTCCGCCGGTAGTTCTGTGTTGCGCGCCAGTTGCTCTCGCTCTGGCATGCGATCTTTGTTTAGCAACACGTCGGCATCGGGTACAAAGTTGATCAGTGCCTGGCGGAAGTATTCTTTCGAGTTCTCCACAATGCGCCCTTCGCTGTAGGCGCTGGCGTCCCACAGGCGGGATGAATCCGGCGTTCCCACCTCGTCCATATAGATCATCTGCTCTTCGCCGTCGCTGTTGGTTACGTAGCCAAATTCAAATTTGGTATCGACAAACAGTTGGCCAATTTTGGCCAGGGCGTCGGAGATTAGGCTAAAGCCTTGGCTGAGCAGGGTTTCGTAGTGGGCGATGTCGCTGTGCTTGCTGAAGTTAAAGGCGGCGTAGTTATCCACGATGTTCTGCTTGGATATGTTGACATCGTCGGCGGCGGGTACGCCGGGGATGCCGTGCAGAATGCCCTTGGTGGATGGCGTCATCAGCAGCTCGTCCAGGCGCTGGTTTTGGCCCAGGCCATCGGGCAGGGTTTGGCCACAAAATTCCCGGTCGCCTTTGCTGTAGGCCCGCCACATAGAACCGGTGATGTACTGCCGGGCGATGGCCTCTATTTTGATGGGCCGCGCCTTTTGCACAATCCACACCAGTGGGTGGGGTACTTCTAATATATGGCTTGGCGCCAGACCTTGGCTTTTAAACAAGTCAAACCAGTGGCTGGCAATGGTGTTGAGGGCCGCGCCCTTACCGGGTACGCCGGCTAGGCCACCCTCGGCATGCCACACGCAGTCAAACGCTGACAAGCGATCACTAATCACCATCACCGCCAGCGGAGCGTCCGCCGGTACTGGGTAGCCCCGTTCTTGTATCAACCTTGCGCTATCTACCTCGGTAAGCCAGTACACCGAGCGCACTTTACCGCTGTGCACGGCGGAGCCGGTGCGAATGGGCAGGTTGTCGTTAACGGCCAGAACGGTATCCGCAATGCTCATGGAGGTTCCTCAACGGTGCTTGTGAAAGTGGGCGGGCGGGGGCGGCATTCTAGCAGATGCCGTGCAGATCTCGCTATGAGGCTGGGTTTTGGGCAGCGGTTTACTGGCTAAGCACTAATATTGAACTAGTATTTAAAAAGTAATGAGATGTTAACGCCATAAGAGACACAATGTTATTGCCATTGGGATCATATTAGTATCTCAAGTGTTGACAATGGATAATCATTGTATATACTTTTTATCAATGCACGCTGAAACGTCCAATAACCACCGTGGTGAGGCCCGCCTGAAACTTGGGCAAATATGTGGTTAAGACGGCGATATTAGCCCTGGGCGAGCACTATCAGTGCAGTGTGTAGACCTTAAACCAGTACAGGACTCCTAACCCATTTCCCGGTGTATTCGCCGGCCCGGTTTGGAGCTCCCGAGGCAAAAGACGGAGAAAGAAGAATGAGAAAATTAATTCCATCGTTGCTGTTTGCAGGTGCGCTTGTGGGCTTCCAACCGACTATGGCAGAAGAGCGCCATAGCGCAATCAAGGCTGATTTCAGCAATGTGGCTTCCATCGAAACGGTTAAAGATGTTGCCCCCGCGTTTCCGCGCTTGGCCGTGCGCACCGGTGCCGAGGGCCATGTGGTACTGTCCTACAATCTAGACGTGAACGGCAAGCCCGTTGATGTGAAAGTAGTTGAGGAGCACCCTAAGCGTGTTTTCACCTCCAGTGCCGTTAAGGCGCTTAAAGCTTCGCGCTTTTCGGTGACCGACGACGAAGGTACCTCATACGCAGTGAAAGGCCTGGCCCGTCGTTATGACTTTCAGCGCCCAGAAGCGGAGCTAAACCGCACTGCTCGCAACTAAGCCTTGCTCGCTAGCAAACACCAAAAAGCCCTGGATTCCAGGGCTTTTTGCGTTTTGAGTGCGGTTTAAGCATAGCTTGCTTGAGCTGACTTATTCAGATTCGGGCGCCGTATTCTCATCCGATTCGGTTTCGGTGTCATGCTCTTTGATAAAGCCGCGGATGAAGTGGCGTATTTCACGGGCGGCGCTTGTGTCTAAGTGTTCACACAGGTTGATAAACTGCTCGCGCTCTTCCGTGTTGATGCGAATAATCAACTGGCTGTCTTTCTTTTTGGCCTTGTGTTTTTTGCTCATGGTGAAACCTAGATGCTGGGGCTTGGGTGATAGGGCTTAGTTTTACGGGTAGGCCTGTGGAGCCTAATATAGGCTGTATATACACTGCATGATACATTCCCCGCCAAAAAAGGCAACCGGCGTCCTTAGGCGCAGAGCAAAAGTACTCATCTATTCGTACAATTGCCAGCGCCGAAGGTTTGTACGTTTAGGCCAAGCTGCTAATTTTGGCTTTTTGATCGTTTAATTTAGCCAGTGAGGTTTGGTAATCCGCCAGCTTTTCGCGCTCTTTGGCTACCACGGCCTCGGGCGCATTGGCGACAAATTTATCGTTGCCCAGCTTGCCGCTCAGGCGCTTTATTTCGTTGTTAAGCTTGCCGATTTCTTTGTCTAAGCGCGCCATTTCGGCCGTCACATCAATTAACCCTGCCATGGGCACCAGTATTTCCATATCACCTGCCAGGCCGGTGGCGCAGGGAGGGATTTCATCCCCGGCGCTAAGCCATGTTACCGATTCCAAATTGGCCAGCTTAATTAAGAATTGGCTGTTGGCGGACAGGCGTTGTTGGTCATCTGTGCTTTCACCTTTGCACAAAACCGGCAACTTGGTGGCTGGCGAGATATTCATAGAGCCGCGAATATTGCGGATGGTGGTGATCACCTCTTTCAGCCATTCGATATCGGCAATGGCTTGCTCGTCGGCCTTGCTGGCATCGGCTTGTGGGTAGGGCGCGTACATAATGGTTTCGCCACTGGCGCCGGCCAAGGGGGCTACGCGTTGCCAGATCTCTTCGGTAACGTAAGGCAGGAACGGGTGTGCCAAACGCAGCACGGTTTCTAAGACACGCACCAGGGTTCGGCGGGTACCCAATTTTTGCTCGGCACTGTAGTCGTCGCTGTTAAGTACCGGCTTACACAGCTCAAGGTACCAGCTGCAGTATTCTTGCCATACAAAGCTGTACAGGGCCTGGGAGGCCAAATCGAAACGGTAGGTTTCAATGCCTTCAATCACCGCGGCTTCGGTTTGCTGCAGGCGGGCGATAATCCAGCGGTCGGCCAGGGTTAGTTGGTATTCACTCTCGCCATTTTCGCCGCAGGGCTTGCCCTCGCAGTTCATTAGCACGTAATTAGCGGCGTTCCAAATCTTGTTACAGAAGTTGCGGAAGCCCTCAATACGGCCCACATCAAAGTTGATGTCGCGCCCAGTGGAGGCCAGTGAGTAGTAGGTAAAACGCAGGGCATCGGTGCCGTAGGCGGCAATACCGTCTTCAAATTCAGCCTTGGTTTGTTTTTCGATCTTGGCTTTCAGTTGCGGCTGCATCATGCCAGCGGTGCGTTTTTCCAGCAGTGGTGGCAGCTCAATGCCATCAATCAAATCGATGGGGTCCAGTACGTTGCCCTTGGATTTGGACATCTTTTGGCCATGGCTATCGCGTACCAAACCGTGCACGTACACCGTTTTAAACGGCACTTCTTTGCGGAAGTACAGGGTGAGCATAATCATGCGCGCCACCCAGAAGAAAATAATATCGAAACCGGTTACCAGCACCGAGGTGGGGTGGAAGGTTTTTAGGCGCTCGGTTTCTTCCGGCCAGCCCAGGGTGCCAAAGGTCCACAGGCCAGAGGAGAACCAGGTATCCAGCACGTCTTCGTCTTGGCTTAGGGTGATGTCGCCCCCCAGGTTGTGTTTGGCGCGCACGTCGGCTTCGCTTTTGCCCACATAAACCTTACCGTCGGCATCGTACCAAGCGGGGATGCGGTGGCCCCACCACAACTGGCGCGAGATGCACCAGTCTTGAATGTCGCGCATCCACGAGAAATACATGTTCTCGTATTGCTTAGGCACAAACTGGATATCGCCACCTTCAACGGTTTTGATGGCCTCATCGGCCAGGGGCTGAGTGCGCACGTACCATTGATCGGTAAGGTAGGGCTCAATAACCACGCCGCTGCGGTCGCCACGGGGTACCTTTAATTTGTGCGGCTCGATTTTTTCCAGCAGGCCGGCGGCTTCGAAGTCTTCCACCAATTGCTTACGGGCGGCAAAGCGTTCCATGCTCTGGTATTTTTCCGGCACCTGATCGTTGAGGTGGGCGGTGTCATCGAAGATATTGATCATGGGCAGGCTGTGGCGCTGGCCCATTTCGTAGTCGTTAAAGTCGTGGGCGGGGGTGATTTTTACGCAGCCGGTACCAAACTCAGGGTCGACATAATCATCGGCAATAATGGGGATTTCACGGCCTACCATGGGCAGAGTAATGGTTTTGCCGATTAAATCTTGGTAGCGCTCGTCATTGGGGTTAACTGCAACAGCGGTATCACCCAGCATGGTTTCTGGCCGGGTGGTGGCCACAATCAGGTAGCGCTCTGGGCCGCCATCGGCCTCAGACAGCGGGTAGCGTAAATGCCACAGCTTGCCGTCTTCTTCCTCGCTGATAACTTCAAGATCAGATACCGCCGTTTTTAGCGCTGGGTCCCAGTTTACTAGGCGCTTGCCGCGGTAGATAAGGTCGTCTTCGTACAGGCGGATAAACACTTCTTGTACGGCTTCGTAGAAGCCTTCATCCATGGTGAAGCGCTCGGTGCTCCAATCCGGCGAGGCGCCTAAACGGCGTAACTGGCGGGTAATTTGGCCGCCGGAGTGCTCTTTCCACTCCCACACCTTTTCAATGAATTTCTCACGGCCCAGGTCGTGGCGGGTTTTGCCCTCGGCGCCCAACAGGCGCTCCACCACCATTTGCGTGGCGATACCGGCGTGGTCGGTGCCCACCTGCCACAGGGTTTGGTCGCCCTTCATGCGGTGGTAGCGAATCAGACAATCCATGATGCTCTCTTGGAAACCGTGGCCCATGTGCAGGTAGCCCGTCACATTGGGTGGCGGAATCATCACACAGAAGGGATCACCGTCGCCGCGCGGGGCAAAGTAGCCTTTGCTTTCCCACTCCTGGTAACGCGGTTGTTCAATGTCCGCTGGCTGGTAGGTTTTGGCCAAAGAGCCGCCCTTGGCAGCATCGCTGTTAGAAGCACTGGTGTTGTCAGACATAGCTGTGCAAAACGCCTTTAAATTGAAAAGTCAGAATCGGCCTCAGAGCCAATGCGGCGGGCGGTTTAAGCCCAAATGCGCGCCATTAACCCTGGGGCGGAACAAAAAGGCGGGAATTATAGCGCGGCTGCTACTTGTCTAACAGGCGCTTTAGGCTCTGGCGCAGACGTTGTTCAATTTCGGGCAGATATTGCGCCACCAGATCGTCCACCAACCGGTCAATGGCCTGGCTTTGGTCGGCCTTTGCTCGGGTTGGCGTGCTAGTGGCAGGCGGCTTTGCCGCAGGGGTTATCTCGCTCACCGTGCTGGCCTTGGCTTTAGCTGCTTTGCCAATGACCCCGGGCTTGCTGCGCAGGGGGGAGAATAAGCTTGTGCGAGCCGCCGCCGGTGAAATGGAGCTTTTGCTGGGGCTGCTGGCTATCTGGGTGCTGTTGGCGGTGGTAGAACTGGCCGATTCTACTTTTGGCTTGGCATCTGGCGTGGGCTCTGTCGCCGTGGGCGGCGCAAGTAATTCAGCGGTTTTCGGTTCAGTGGGGCTTGCTGCGCCTTTGTCTTCTGTAACCTTGGAGGAAAATTGCAATCCGCCCGATGGCGCCTGGGGGGCGCCGGCTACAGAGCCCTGGGCCGGCGTGCTCTTGGGTGTAGTCTTAGGTGCAGTGCTATTAGGAGATGCGCCATCCTCACTATCTGCCTTGGGCTTTTTAGCCTCGGCTTCCGCCGGCTGCCCGCCTTCCAGGGTGTCGCCAAACAAGTCGTCAAACAAACAGGTTTGCACTTCTTTGAGTCCACGACGGTAGGCTTTGGCAGAGTTGGATTTCACGCTGGTTAAAACTGTGTTGGTTGACGGTGGTTGAGTGGTTGTGGGTGCTGTTAGGGTGTATTGCAGGGCTTCCAGCTCCAGCAGTACCTGCTGGGTAAAAGCGGACTCCTGCAGGGGCTTATCGGCAAAGGCCAAATCCTCCGCCGCCGCTGGTCCACCAGCCGGTTGGCCCAGCAAATCATGCACACGCCCCAACTCAGAAAAAATAATCTCTTCCGAGCTGGCGGTTGGTTTAGATTTGTTCGTACCGGTCATGTCTGTGCAGCCTGGACGATGGAGTACAACCCAGGCCAAAGTATGACTGCAGAGCGGGGGTGGGCACAAGTGGGTAAGGGTAGTTCATCGGTGTTCACTACTGCGCAATGCCATTGTCTGTGCTGGCCAAGGGTTGTTTTAGTGGTTGGCTGGGCGCTTGTTGGATGGGTATTTTCTACTGATTCTCGGCGCTAAGTTTCGCCTCCACCGCCGGTGGTGGAGGAAAGTCTTCGGGGGCTTCCCAGCTGTAGTTTCTTAAGTCGTCTCTGGATTGGTAGGCCCATGGGTGGTCTTTTTCCCACTGCGCGGCTCGTTGCTCAGCTTGTCGAATTTGCTCTTCTGTTAGCTTAAAGTGATCAATTAAATAGCCCTGCGAATTTTCTACTATCTGAGCGAGCACGCCCGCAGAAACGGAATTTTCGTAGCGATTAAGTGCCAGTTGATTCCACTTGTAAGATTCAATGGGGTCTTGTTCTACGCCATTACCTAATTTGTACCATAGCCCCAGTGCTCTTTGGGCGGTGGCTCGGCCCTGCTCTGCAGAAATGGTCATCCACTCGGCCGCTTTTGCCCAATCTAACTGCACCAGGAGATTCTTGCCATTATGGTATAGGTCCGCCATTGATGCCTGTGCGGCCGGGTGGCCCTGGTCAATGGCCTTCTGTAGCCAGTGCAAAGACTTTTGGTCGTCCTTGAGATTATCTTGACCGCGGTTGTTTTTGTCGTAGAAGATAAACAAATCGTATTGCGCATCGGCATACCCTTGTGTGGCTAGGTCTGTGAGTATGGGCAAGGCTTCTTCATACAGTTTAGCGGCTAAAAAGTGGTGTGCTTCGGCGTACTTGGGGCGGACACTAGGGGCCTCAAACGCCAATTTCATGGCTGCTCGTTGGTCGGCAGACCTTTTGGCCACGACGGTAAGTTCCGATATAGGCCGTTCCAGTTTGGTTATTTCCCAATAGGGTCGATTAGGGCTCTTATTTGTTTCGCTATTTTCTACAGCTTCTTGGTCGCAGCCGCATAACAGAACTGCACAGAATAGGGCAGCGAGCAGTGTTTTAGGCGCGGCGCTGTAGGTAATGCGTGTTTGTTGTATTAAATCCATGGTCGGTTAGTGGGTTATGCCTGCGCGCTGCTTGTGAAAAGTCTGCGCCAGGGCATCTACCGTACCTAGGTAAGAGCTGGCTAAACGGTCTTCGACGCTCACGCTGCCAACGGCGCTGGGCTTTGCGTAGGTGGTATCCAAACAGGGCATAACCGCTTCGTAGTCTAAGTGTGCGGTCTCCAACGCATAGGCGCTAGCGTACAAGGCGGCCATGGCGGCTTGGTTGTTTGGATCTATTCTGGTAAATCCTTCCGGCGTTTGGTAACTCGGTGTCCTTGGAATGCTGTGGCAACTGGCGCTGCTAATCGCCGCTTTTACCGGCAGAATTTGCTGGGTGCTTTGCGCAACAAACAGGAGCCGGTTACTTTGTGCGCCTTTGTGTAAATGTATCAACTTATCACTTACGGTTTTTAAATTGCTTTCAATGACGTTTTTTATTTTATCGTAATCGGTAACGATTACCCCTGATTCCGCGATTAGATTACGCAACTCTCTTCGCCACTCGTCATCATTTTGGTATTCGACACCATCATGCAAATCTAAGATCGCGCTTTTCACTTGGCGATAGTACGTCGTACCCGTGAAATTTCTTTCTGCTTGCGTAATTCCGTTGATGACCTGGCTACTAAACTGCGAGTAGGGTTTGTTCAGTAAATCGTATGCGTTATTCATTTCGCGATCGTAGTGCTGCCGATAATATTTTTGGGCGCTACTGGCCAACCATAGCGGTAGGGCGGCTTTTCCCGCTACAAATGCGATACTGGGTAACAAATTCCTGCCGGCATCCAGGCCGAAGTTAAACCATATGGCAGCTTTGAGTAAGTTGTTGTTTTTGGGAAGCGGGGGAAGGGTGGCGTTACCTACCGCCTGGGCGGCGTAGTTGGACCAGGTTCTGATTTCTTCTTGTATTGCTTGGTACACAAGTGGTTCTGAGATTTTCATATAGTCGTCCTTAACCTTCTTAACCATTGGATAATCGGTTTTAGCCCGATCACCCTTTTTGTGAGTAATTATTCAAATTTGCATCGAGTATGCAGTTACAAGCAATGGTGGTAAATCAATTGAGCCGATTTTTGTGCGCTGCGTCTTGTTGGCTTTGCTTAAATCGGATTCGAAGTAATGAGCTTGCCCACCTAGTTGAATGGTATCAATAGCGCTGGCAGGTTGCTGGGCGAATAAAAAAAGGACGGTCAAAGGCCGGTTACGCGAGGGAGCGCATTTAAATTAAACATCCAAACGATGGGTTCGGATGGGGTAGCTGCGTGCTTTATAAAATTGATAGGCCTCACGGGTTTGGGCGAGGATGGAGGGCTCTTGCACCACGATTTCTACCACGCGGTTAAAGCGTGAAAAGCAGTGTTCCAGTAAGGTATCGGTAAGGTTAATTAACACATCGTGGCAGTGTGCCGGTGGTGTGGTTTGGCACACGAGCACCGGGTCGTTTTGTTGGCTAGTTTCGTCCACTAAGCTGTGGGCGATAAACGCATCCGGGCGCAGGTGCCATAGTTGTTCGCTCAGTTGCTGGCCGAGGTCTGCGTTGGGGGTGGCGATCACCAGTTGGTGTCGCCCGTTGAGTATCTTTTCGCCCAGGCGCGCGGCAAAGCCTAAACGCGCCTCTATGCTGGCGGCTGATAACACATAAAAATCAACCTGGGTCACAGCTTATACTTTGCTCAGTAGGTACTCGGTGAGTAGTGGTACTGGGCGGCCGGTGGCGCCTTTGGCGGCACCGCCGGAGTGGTGAGAAACACCGGCGATGTCCAGGTGGGCCCAGGTGAATCTTTTGGTAAAGCGCGATAAAAAACACGCCGCGGTAATGCTGCCGCCGCCGGGGCCACCAATGTTGGCGATATCGGCGAAGTTGCTGTCGAGCAGCTTTTGGTACTCGTCATCCATGGGTAGGTGCCAGGCTTTGTCGCACACTTCTTGCGATAGATTCTCCAGCTCCGCCGCCATGGCGTCGTCGTTGCTGAATAATCCACAGCGTACTTTGCCCAGGGCCACAATGCAGGCACCGGTTAGGGTGGCGATATCAATGACAGATTGTGGTTTGTAACGCTCGGCGTAGGTGAGGGCATCGCACAATACCAAGCGGCCTTCGGCGTCGGTATTTAAAATCTCGATGGTTTGGCCAGACATGGAGGTAACCACATCGCCGGGCTTGGTGGCGTTGCCGTTGGGCATGTTTTCCGACGCTGCAACGATAGCCACTACATTAATTTTTGGCTGCAGCTCCAATAGCGTTTTTACCGTACCAAATACGCTGGCGGCACCGCACATGTCGAACTTCATTTCGTCCATGTTGGCGCCGGGCTTTAGGCTGATACCGCCGGTATCAAAGGTTATGCCTTTACCCACAATCACATGGGGCTTGGTGGATTTGGCCGCACCCTTGTATTCCATAACGATTAAATTGGCTTCTTCCACGCTGCCGGCGGATACCGACAACAATGAGCCCATGCCCAGTTCGCGCATGTCTTTTTCTTTGAGGATTTTTACGCTCAGCTTGGTTTGGCCGCGGGCCAAGGTGCGCGCCTGGCCAGACAAATAACTGGGTGTACAAATATTGGCCGGCAGGTTGCCTAACTGGCGGGTAAAGTTCATCCCGTTGCCCACCGCTTGGCCCTGGGCCAGGCCTTTTTTGATGGCCGGTAGGGCGGCCTTGTCATCGGTCACATAAATAACGCTGCGCAAATTATGAGCAGGCTTTTTGGTGGAGAGGGTGGCATCGTATTGGTAATCGGCCAGAACTACAGCGCGGGCCACAAGGCTGGCCTGCCAGGCACTATCGGCGCCGGTTACGGTCACATCACCCAGGGCGATGGCGGCGGTTTTGATGTTTTTGTGATACAGCTTACCCGCCACAGCGGTGCTAAGCTTTTGGAATTGATCGCGCGTTAATTCGTTGGCTTTGCCCAAGCCCACCACTAAAATGCGCTTGCCGCTGATGCTGGGCGCAGGCAGCAGTACCGTTTGGCCCAGGCCAGTTTTTAGGTCGCCCGCGCTGGACAATTGGCTCAACAGCCCCTCTAATTGCTGGTCTATTTGGTTGAACGCGGCGGATTGTTGCTTAGCCTCGCTCACGCCGAGCACTATGCAGTCGGCTTTAACTTGGCTGAGATCAAAGGCTTTAGCTTGAAAATTCATGAGCGGTCTCGTGTTGTTGGCAGGTAGTCGGTTACTGCTTGGGCGAAAAGCCCAAAGTATAAACCCAGTGTAGCGGCAAATATAGGGCTCGTGTTGGCGCGCGGAGTGGCCACTGCCGGCTCTAAACAGATGAACAGAAGAGAATATTGTTGATTATTTTTCGGTATCTAACCCGCGAGATTTTAACCAGCACGCTGGCCGTGTCGGTGGTTTTGTTGCTGGTGATTGTCAGTAGCCGCTTTGGCCGTTATTTGAATGAGGCGGTGTCCGGGCGTATTTCTGCCGATGTCTTGTTCTCGGTGATTTTGTTGCGTATCCCCTCCATTATGGAGCTGGTGGTGCCGCTGAGCTTTTTTATTGCGATTTTATTTGCCCTGGGGCGGCTGTACATCGACAGTGAAATTACCGCCTTAAATGCCTGTGGCTACAGTCGCAAGCGAATTTTGGGCAACGTATGCGGCCCGGCCTTAATTGTGGCGGGGTTTGTGGCGCTATTAAGTTTGTGGCTAAGCCCGTTGAGTTTGGATGCCTCTAACAGCATCTTAGAGCAAGAAAAAGCACGCAGCGAATTTGAAACCCTGGGCGCCGGTGAGTTTCAGGTATTGGGTGGTTCCGGCTCGGTAATTTTTACTGAATCCATCAGTGGCGACCGCAAACAGTTAAATAATGTGTTTGCCGCAATTGCCAAAAAGGCCACGGAAAACGACGCCGTGGATTTAGGTTCGGAATCCGGTACCCGGGCGTTGATTAAAGCGCAATCCGCCGAGCAGGTGTACGACAGCCAATATCAACGTAAGTATCTGCGCATCAACGATGGCCAGCGGGTGGAAGGCGAGCCCGGCCAGCCAGGTTTTAGAGTGGTGGATTTTCAACGCTACGAGCAATTAATAGAACAACCTGAGATCCGTGTTAAAGCTGCCCACGACCGGGTGCCCACGTTAGCGTTGTTCGGAAAAGATGACGCTGCCTCCCAGGCCGCACTGCACTGGCGTTTGGGTTTGCCAGTGTTGGTGCTAATGCTGGCGTTGTTGGGTGTGCCCCTGGCCGCCACCGATCCACGCAAGGGCCGCTACACCAAAATGATTCCCGCCATTGTGTTGTACATGATGTATCTGGTTGCCCTCAACGCCACCCGCGGCGCCATTGAGGATGGCAAGGTATCGGCCCTGGCACTGTGGGCCGTGCATATAGCTGCAGCGGTAATTGGCCTGTTTTTATTCAATGCCCAGGCCCTTGGCCGGCGTAAGGGGCGGCGCAAGCAAAAACGCGGAGGGTTAGCCAATGCGTAAGCTGGCCTGGTATGTCGCTCGCTCGGTCATTATGGCGATTTTAGCCGTGCTGATCATTATGCTGGGGTTGGATACCCTGTTCGGTTTAATAGAAGAGTTATCCGATGTGAACGATGGCTACCGTGCCGCGGATGCTTTTCAGTTTGTGTTGTTAAGCATTCCCGGCCGGGTTGTGCTGTACGTGCCTTACAGTGCGCTGGTGGGCTGTTTAATTGGTTTGGGTATGTTGGCCGGCACCAGTGAGCTGGTTGTGATGCGAGCGGCGGGTATTTCGATATTTCGCATCAGTTGGCTGGTGTTGCAGCCGGTGTTGGTGATTGTGGTGGCAGCCATGCTGCTGGGCGAGTTTGTTACGCCCAAAATCGACCAGTACGCGCTTGGCCAGCGGTCCCTCGCCCAGGGTGGTCAACAGTTAGAAACCGAACACGGCTTTTGGAGCCGGGACGGCCGCGAATACGTGCACATAAATGCCGTCACCAACGATGGCCAATTGTTGGGCGTAAGCCGCTACCAATACGATGAAGACGGCCGCTTGCAGGCCAGCAGCTTTGCGCAAACCGCCGACTACCAGCAAGGCACTTGGTATGAGCGTAACGTTGCCAGTACCCAATTAACCGACGACCACAGCCAAACCCAAGCCATTGAGCAGCGCCAATGGCAAACCCACCTAAAGCCCAAGTTGCTGGATGTATTAACCATCAGCGGCGAAACCCTGGGCGTTATGGATTTATTTTCCTACGCCAGCTTTCGTGAAAACCAAGGTCTAAAAGCCGATAAATACTGGTTGGCATTCTGGGAGAAGGCCCTGCAACCCTTGGCCACCATCAGTTTGGTGTTGGTGGCTATTTCGTTTATTTTTGGCCCGCTGCGCCAGGTAACGCCGGGCTTTCGCGTATTTATTGGTGTGATGGTGGGGGTATTGTTTAAAACGGCCCAGGCCATTTTAGGGCCTTCCAGTTTGGTGTTTGGCTTCTCGCCTTTGCTGGCGGTGGCCATTCCCATTGCGATTTGTTTAGCCGCCGGGTTTTGGATGATTGGCCGCTATCGTTAGCCGGGGAATTTGTTAGCCGGGGAATTTATTTTTTGGCTTTGGGCAGTAGCAGTATTTGGGTATTGCTTAGTCGGTCGTGCAGGGTGAGTTGTTGTTTATCCAACAACTGCCACCAGTAGCCCAGGCCTAGCGCAAATAAAGAAACCGGCGCTACCAAAGAGCGAATTAAACAGGCTATTAGGCTGGGCTTGGTCATTTCTCTGCTTACCAGTCGCAGGCGCCAGGCGCGCATGCCGATGGTTTGCCCTCCGCGCTGCCAAAAAAACCAATAAAACGCTGCCATTACCAGTACCCAACCGATAAATCCGCCCAGGCCCAGGTTGGCCTTTTCTCCGTCTTCCAGAGCGTAGCCCAGTAATCTTACTTTGAGTGTTAATGTCAAGCCGCCGTAGGCCATGCTCAGCGCGGCCAAAATTAATGCGTCGTAAACCAGGGCGGCAAGCTTGCGCCACAAAGGGGCTTTGGGTAGGTCGTTAAGTGTGTGCATGGCGGCATTCTACCTGGAAGCGTGCAGGTAAAAAACCGCGCGATGAGCGGCTTAAAATTGGTAGATAAAAAACAGTTCTAGGGAATCGCTGGTTAAATCCATATCGTAATCCACACTGCCGCGTCGCTCCGGTAGGCCTGCGGCCCGGCGTTTGGCTTCTCGGGCAGCCATCATATTGTCCCAGGCGGCGCGGGCTTTGGATTTTAAATAGGCGGTAATAATGCTGCTGCCACGTTCCCAGCGCACTTGGTGGGTCTCTACGTAGAGCCAGTATCGATTCATTTCGCGCTCGGTGGTGGCCATAGAGGTGCGGCTAAGCTCTGCCGCGGCTCGTTCTAAGGCGCGGTTGTCCAGTCCGAAGGCGTTGTAGTGGCGGGTGCTGTATCTTTCATTACCCACCCGCAATGACTGCAGTTCCATTTCCGGGGCCAGGTAGTTGGGGCGAAATTGATCGAAATACATTTGTTCGATCTTCTCTTCGCTGGCATTGCAGCCCATAGCGATGCCGCACAGTAATAGTAAGGCCGCTGGCAGCCGCCAACCGATGTGAATGGTTTTAGTCTTCATAAATCACCCGAACTTCGCCGCTTCCCTTGGGTATTTCCTTTTACAAGTCGATGAATTCGCGCTTCGCCTAGGCCAGTGGTTAAACCGTTGTGCTGGGGCTTGCTGCGTGCATTAAGTATGGTTCAGTTTTAATGTTTTGAAAGTTGGTTCAGGATGGGCGGTTATAACGATTCATTATTGATCAATGTGCTACCGGGTGAAGAGGCTCACAGAGTGGGCGTTGTGTTGTGGTAGCGCGTTTGGTGGGGGATTTTGGGGTGAGTAGTTACTAACTTTTGATGGGGTTTTGGATGCCAGAAGGCGGCAGGGATGATTGGCTTACGAGTGCAGCGGGCCGATAAACGGTAAGGTTGCTGGCAGCAGCTCCGTGTGGGAGCTGCCGCCGACAATGGACTCAGGGATTAACCCTCGGCGTGGTAACGCTCTACGGATTCCTGAATCTCTTTACGGGCTTCTTCTACATCGCCCCAGCCTTCAATTTTAACCCACTTGCCTGGCTCCAAATCTTTGTAGTGCTCAAAGAAGTGAGCGATTTGATCCAAGGTTTGCTTGGGTAGGTCGTCAATGGATTTAACGTCTTTATATAGCGGGGTGATTTTCTCGTAGGGTACAGCCAGGATCTTGGCGTCTTCACCGCTTTCGTCGGTCATTTTTAATACGCCTACAGGGCGGGCGCGTAAAACAGAACCGGTTAGTACGGGCAGTGGCATAACCACCAAAACGTCAACAGGGTCGCCGTCGCCACACAGAGTGTGAGGTACGTAACCGTAGTTGCATGGGTAGTGCATGGCTGTGCCCAGCATACGATCAACGAAGATGGCGCCGCTATCCTTGTCGACTTCGTATTTGATTGGGTCTGCATTCATAGGAATTTCGATGATGACGTTTAGATCGTCAGGGAGGTTTTTTCCTGCAGGGACTTTATCAAAGCTCATAATGGGATCCAGTGTTGGTGATTTCCTGGTTGCGGATTCTAACACATTGAATTTACCGAACAATTAGCCATAAGTTGGGCTAAATTTGCCGCGCTGGCCAACAAATGACAACCGATTGTCGCCACTGCGAAAATTAGGCTGCCATCCACTGGCAGATGTGGGTTTGTCCACTAAGCTTAGGGAACAGACACATTCTTAGTGAGAAGGTAGGCTACAAACGTCATGATGCCAGAATTAGAGTCCATAGATTCCAACGCGCCCCAAGTAGAAAAGCTACTCAAGTTGTTAGCCCACCGCGGCCGCTTGATGGTGCTGTGCAACCTGATGGAAGGCGAGCGCTCCGCCGGTGACCTAGAATCGGTTGCCAAGCTGAGCCAGTCGGCCCTGTCGCAGCACCTCGCCAAACTGCGCGAGGAAAAAATCGTCGCCACCCGCCGCGATGCCCAACGTATTTACTACCGTCTGGCAGATCAGCGAACCCGAACGATATTGTCCTGCTTAACCCAAACCTTTGCCAACGAGCTCGGTGCCCAACAACCTCCGGTTGATCAGTTGTCCGAAAGCCCCGCGGCACCTCACATGAGCAAGTATTCGGCCTAACCCGCCCCCACTAAGAGTAAGCCTGTAAAACCCCGTGGTGTCTGTGCCATGGGGTTTTTTTGTGGGTGCGATTAGTGAGGGTGTGGTTTGTTGCCTTAGTTTAGCGGTTAAACGTTCAGTTTGGCGGCGTCAGACTCAAGCGCGCCTTTGTGGGCGTCCAGCAACACTTCTATTTCGTTCTTAGAACCCAGCGCCACAGCCACACGTTGGTGGATTTTGGTGGGTTGCATATCCAAGATATTGCCATAGCAGGTGGTGGCCAGGCCGCCGGCTTGCTCTACCAGGTAGCTCATGGGGTTGCCCTCGTACATAAGGCGTAGCTTGCCTGGTTTGGCAGGGTCTCGGTTGTCCCAGGGGTAGCTGAAAATACCACCGCGGGTGAGAATGCGATGCACGTCGGTCACCATGGCGGCAATCCAGCGCATATTGAAATTTTTGCCGCGCTCGCCATCACTGCCGGCCAGTAGACCTGCCACATAGCTTTGCATCTCTGGCTGCCAAAAACGTTGATTGGCCATATTGATAGCAAATTCTTTGGTGTCGGTCGGGATGGTCATGGCGCTGGCGGTTTGGATGAACTCGCCGTTGTTATCCAGGCAATACTGCTGCACACCGCTGCCGGTGGTCAAAACCAGGGTGGTTGCCGGGCCGTACAGCACGTAACCGGCGGCCAATTGCTTGCGGCCGGCCTGCAAGTAGGCGCGTTCCTCGCCACCATTCATACCGGCGGGCACCTCCAATACAGAGAATATGGTGCCAACAGAGACGTTAACATCAATGTTGGAGGAGCCATCCAATGGGTCGAACAGAATTAAAAAACGGCCCTCTGGGTTACCGGCCACGGGCAGGTCTTCTTCTTCACTGGCAATACCGGCCACGATGGGAAGCTTCAACAGAGCCTCTTTGAGGTTGTCATTGGCAATTACATCCAGTTGCTTTTGGGTCTCACCCTGAATATTGGTGTCTTCTAGCGCTCCCAGGATGCCGGTGAGGGCGCCCAGTTGCAGCTGGCCAGCAATGCCCGTGCAGCAGGTGCAGATGGCGCTGATAAGGTCGGTTAATTCTGGATCTGTGGATCGAGCAGAAAGGTATTCTGTAACGTTAGGCATTTGGGCTTCCTCTTTCCAAATAATTCAACCTTGATGTCAATGCAGACGTTGTAAGCTCGGTACGGGTCTGGTTTAAATGGCATATGGGTTGGTGTTGTGCGGATAAATAAACAAACAAGAAAAACAAAAATAAGAAGACACTCAACGTGTATTTGCCGGCTTAGGCCGGTCTGGTTGATCGGTTTTCCGATTCTTAGGCGCCAGTTTGAGCGGATTCAAGCTGGCAGTATAGTGGCACAGGCTCAAGTGGGCAAAACCCTGGCTCTGCGGTAAGCTTCCACAGCAAAAATTGGCATTACAGGATGACTATGCACGTACATATTTTGGGGATCTGCGGCACCTTTATGGGCAGCCTGGCCCAGCTGGCTAAGGCCCTCGGGCACCGTGTCACCGGCAGCGATGCCAATGTTTACCCGCCCATGAGCACCCAGTTGGAGTCTGCTGGGATTGAGATTTTTCAGGGCTTTGGCGAAGAGCAGTTTGTCCAAAAACCGGATTTAGTGGTGATTGGCAACGCCATGAGCCGGGGCAACCCTGCGGTGGAATACGTGCTGGAGCGGGGCCTACCGTATACCTCCGGCCCACAGTGGTTGAACCAAGCGCTGCTACCTGGCAAATGGGTGTTGGCGGCTTCTGGTACCCACGGCAAAACCACCACCGCCAGCATGATTGCCTGGGTGTTGGAGCATGCCGGCTTTGAGCCCGGTTTTTTGATCGGTGGCGTGCCGGGTAATTTTGAGCATTCCGCGCGCCTGGGTAAAAGCGACTTTTTTGTGGTTGAGGCCGATGAGTACGACACCGCCTTTTTTGATAAGCGCTCTAAATTTCTCCACTACCAACCCCGTACGCTGGTGATTAACAACCTGGAGTACGACCACGCCGATATCTTCCCCGATTTAGCCGCCATTCAAACCCAATTCCACCACGTGATTCGCACGGTGCCGGCCAGCGGCACCATCATCTACCCCGAGGGTGTCACCGCCATTGACGCGGTGCTGGCCAAGGGGTGCTGGAGCCAAACCGCGGTACTGGGCCGGGATTGGCAGGCCCAGGCATTGGCACCCAGTGGCGCCAGCTTTAAGGTATTACACAAGGGCGAGCCGGTGGGCGAAGTGCACTGGCAATGCATTGGCCAGCACAATGTGTGCAACGGCTTGGCCGCCATTGCTGCCGCCCACAGTGTGGGTATTGCCCCGGCGGATGCCTGCGCCGCGCTCAACCAATTTAAAGGCGTGAAGCGGCGTATGGAGTTGCTGGCCGATGTTAACGGCACCAAGGTGTACGACGATTTTGCCCATCACCCCACGGCCATAGCCACCACCCTTGAGGGCCTGCGCGCCCAGGTCGGGAATGAGCCCATCACCGCGGTGGTGGAGTTGCGCTCTAATACCATGAAATCCGGCGTGCATAATCGCGTGTTGGCGCAATCCTGTTGTGCCGCCGACCGCGTGTTGTGGTACCAGGCCGGTGGCGACGACAGCGTAAGCCTTGATGACCTAGTGCATCACAGCTGTGTGCCGGCCAAATTGTGCCAAAGCTTAGACGACATCATCACCACGGTGACGCGCACCGCCCAGGCGCCAGGCCACGTGGTGGTCATGAGTAATGGCGGCTTTGGCGGCGTGCATCAGAGCTTGGTTGCCGCCCTGAAAAACCGCTAATTGACCGACAAGGAAAAACCATGACCAAAGCCGTAACCCTGGCGATTACCGGCGCCTCCGGGGCGCCCTACGCCTTGCGTTTAATTCAGTGCTTGGTGGCCGCGCAGTGCCGCATTGAACTGCTGATCTCCAGTGCCGCCGAGGTGGTAATCGACCAGGAAACCGAACTTAAGCTGCCACCGGCAGGTGAGGACGTACAGGCCCAGCAAGAATACCTCTGGCAGCAGTTTCCCGGCTCAGAGGGGGTATTGCGCCTCTATGGCCGTAGTGATTGGTTTTCACCGGTGGCTTCGGGCACCAGCGCGCCGCGGGATATGGTTATCTGCCCCGCCAGTGGTGGCACCTTGTCTGCCGTAGCCCACGGCGCCAGCAATAACTTGATTGAACGCGCCGCCGATGTCGCCCTCAAAGAGCGCCGCCGTCTGATTATGGTAACGCGGGAAGCGCCGCTATCCACGGTGCATTTGCGCAATATGTTGACGCTCAGTGAAATGGGGGTAGTGATACTGCCGGCCAGCCCTGGGTTTTATCAGCACCCCAGCAGCGTGGAAGACATGGTGGATTTTATTGTGGCGCGAATTTTGGACCAGTTACAGCTGGAGCAAACCCTGCTGCCGCGTTGGGGGGAGTCCTAAAGGTCTTTCCCTAGAAGCCTGTTCAAGAAAAGAACACCAAGTAAATCAAATAGCCAATGCAGCCAGCCGTGAGCGTGGAGGCGGCAATGGTGAACGCCTGGGGTCGACGTTTGCGGCCGGGCTCCAAGCGGTTGCCGGGCGACGTTGGGCGGGTCATTTTGACCTTGACGATTTTGACAGCGGATTTTTTGGCCGCAGCAAAGGGTGTTTTTTTCGGCCGGCGGATGATGGTTTCTTGGCCTTCGTGGGGGCCTTCCACCAAAAAGGTGAAGGTATCGAAACGCAACTGGTCGCCGTGTTTGATGGGCACTTTTTTAACCCGGTTGCCGTTCACAAAAGTGCCATTCATAGAGGCCATATCTTGCAGCATTACGGCGTTACCAGTGCGCTGCAGTTGTGCGTGGCGGCGAGACAAGTGATTGCTGGGCAGAGTGATGTCGGCCTGGGCGCTGCGGCCAATGGTCAGTGTGCCTTCTGAGATATCGTAGCGCTTACCGTGCATCCAACTGCTGTTGGCGACGATTGCCCACTGCTCAAGTGACCCGTTCCTAGACTGCAAAACAAAACTCCTTTTCGTTCATACTACAATGCTCACTGGGGTGCTCTGTGCTCAGTTTGGCCAGCGGCCAAATAGGCGGTCAAAATAGCATCGACCGAATTTTTTGTAAATCCAGCGCCGTTTTGGGCTGCGTGCCGCCGGCCGGTTTTACTCTTGGGCAAAAAGTTTGTCACTGTTGTTGTGAAAATTACGGTTTTATTACGCCTGGGCCGCGGGCACACTGCCGGCTGGCGATACACACTATGCATTATGGGGGCTCTGTGTCTGCACTACCCACTGTTACTATTACCTACTGCACACAATGTCGCTGGCTGTTGCGCTCGGCGTGGTTGGCGCAAGAATTACTCACCACCTTTGAATCCAGCCTGGGGGCGGTGACTCTGGTGCCGGCCACTGGGGGTGTGTTTCATATTTATGTGGATGATATGATGCTGTGGGAGCGCAAGCGAGATGGCGGTTTCCCCGACGTCAAGCTGCTTAAGCAGCGAGTGCGGGATGTGATCGACCCCACCAAGGATCTGGGTCATTCCGAAGCGACGCCCTAGGGCCTATTAAAAGGCCTACGGGTGTTATCCATCGATATTTTTCGCCAGGCTGCAGTTTTGTCCGCAGCCGCCATTGTTGTGGGCCTCGCTTAGGCGACGCTCTGATTGGGATAAACGCTACCACGCTTGGGGCAGTTGAGCGCAGGCGGCATGGATTGAGAACAACATGACAAACAAGATTGCAAAACTCTACCGCAGTACGGTAATTGGCCACCCTAAAATCACACTGTTAGTGGTATTACTGATTACCCTGTTAATGGCGTTGGGTTTGCCGCGAATAAAACTCGACGCATCAGCCGATGCCCTCACCTTGGAAGCCGACCGTTCCCTGGACTACAACCGAGAAATCAACCAGCGATACCAATCCGGTGATTTACTGGTAGTGACCTACAAACCCAACGGCGAACTATTCCAAGACAGCTCATTGGAAAACCTGCGCAATCTGCGCGATGAGTTGGCCCAGGTACAAGGCGTGGCCAGCGTGCTGAGTATTTTGGATGTGCCTTTACTGTACAGTCCACTGCAATCCATCCGCGAGATAACCCAGGGCGTGCGCACACTGGAAAACAGTGATGCTAGCTACGACGACGCCAAACAAGAATTTCTGACCAGCCCCGTTTATAAGAACCTAATCCTCGGCCCCGACGGGGAAACCACCGCTATAGCGCTTAACCTAGCGGTGGATGACAAATACATTGAAATGGTGCGTGAGCGCGACGCCCTGCGCCTAAAACGTAAGCAAGAAGGGCTGAGTGCCGAAGAAGAAAAAGAGTTGGCAGCGGTGGCTCAGCAATTTTTGGATTACCGCACCCAAACCGAGGCCGAATCCCGCGAGCGGGTAGCCAAAGTGCGCGAAATCACCGATCGCTATAAAGATAATGCGCAAATATTTGTTGGCGGTGTCACCATGGTGACCGCCGATATGATCAGTTACATCCGCAGCGATTTGGTGGTGTTTGGCAGCGCCGTGGTGGTTTTTATTATTGCCTTGCTGGCGATCATCTTCCGCCGTGTTCGGTTTGTGATTTTGCCGCTGTTAACCTCAGTGCTGGCCATTGTCATTATGCTGGGCTTTTTGGCTTGGATTGATTGGCGCCTCACCGTTATCTCCAGTAATTTTGTGGCGTTACTGCTGATTATATCCTTGGCCATTACCATCCATTTGGTGGTGCGCTACCGCGAAGAGCACGCCAAACATTCCGATTGGACACAACAACAGCTGGTCTCGTTTACCACCAGCGCCATGTTTAAACCCTGCTTTTACACCGCGGTCACCAGTATGGTGGCGTTTACCTCCTTGGTGGTGAGTGGAATTCGGCCGGTAATTGATTTCGGTTGGATGATGACCATCGGTTTGGTGCTAAGTTTTGTGTTGGTGTTTGTGGTATTGCCCGCGGGGCTGATGATATTGCCCGCCGGTAAAGCCAGCGATGACGTCGCCACTGACAGCCCATTTACCTTGAAGTTTTCGCGCTTTACCGAGCGCCACGGCAGCGCGGTACTGATCATCAGCCTGGTGTTGGCCGTAGCCAGTGCCGTGGGCATCAGTCGCCTGCAGGTGGATAACCGGTTTATTGATTACTTCCACAAAAGTACCGAAATTTATCAGGGCATGAAGGTCATCGACCAAAATATGGGCGGCACCATCGGTTTGGAGATTGTGCTGGATGTGGAATCCAGCGAGCCAGAACCGGAAGCGGCTAAAAGCGAAGCCGAGTTGGCCAGTTTGGAAGATAAACTGGGCGGCGAAGACAGCCCCTTCGGTGAAGACGACCCCTTTGCCGAAGGCGATGCTTTTGCGGCAGATGAACAAAGCGTGATGGACAGCGACGCCTTTGCCGATGATGCCTTTGGTCAAGATGCGTTCGGTGAGGATGCCTTTGGCGATGATGCATTTGGTGTCGACCCAGGCGGCAAGCAGCCCGCCCGTGAGCAATCTTCCTACTGGTTTACGGTGGCGGGTTTAAGAGACATTAAAGGTGTGCAGGATTATCTCAATGGCTTAACCGAAGTGGGCCGAGTGGATTCCCTAGCTACCTTGTACGAAGTGGCCCGTGATCTTAACGGAGGCTCACTGAACGATTTCGAATTGGCAATAGCGCGCAACAGTTTGCCAGCATCCATTGAGGATATTCTGGTGAAGCCCTACCTAAACGTAGAGCACAACGAAACCCGTATTGCCATGCGCATTAAAGAAACTGATCCGAATTTAAAACGGCTGACGCTGATTGATAAAATTCGCAGCCATATGGTGAACGAACTCGGTTTTAAAGATGAACAAATTCACTTTACCGGCGCGTTGGTGTTGTACAACAACATGCTTCAGAGTTTGTTTAAATCGCAGATATTAACCATCGGCGCCGTGTTTTTCGCCATTATGCTGATGTTTATGGTGTTGTTCCGCTCGTTGAAAGTGGCGGTGATTGCCATTATTCCTAACCTGTTGGCGGCCAGCGTTGTGTTGGGAGCAATGGGCTTGGTGGGCATTTCGTTGGATATGATGACCATTACCATTGCCGCCATCACCGTGGGCATCGGGGTGGATGGCTCCATCCATTACATTCACCGGTTTATGCGCGAAATTGAAGTTGATGGCGATTACGTAGCGGCTATGCACCGCGCCCACGCCTCCATCGGCAGCGCCATGTACTACACTTCGGTAACGATCATCGTCGGCTTTTCGGTGTTTGCGTTATCCAAATTTATCCCGTCGATTTATTTTGGATTACTCACCGGGCTGGCTATGTTGGCGGCCAGTTTGGGAGCCTTAACCTTGCTGCCTAAATTAATCATTACCTTCAAACCTTTTAAAGCCCAGGCCTAGCTGCCAGGGCCTTTATACCGGCTTAGCACGCTATGGAATTTTTGTGGATCACAGTGGCGTTTGTGTTTGGCTTTTTGGCCAGGCAAATTGGGCTGCCGCCGCTGGTGGGTTATTTGATCGCCGGGTTTGGGCTCAACACCCTAGAAGTTGAGCCCTTTGATGGCATTAACCAATTGGCGGATTTGGGCATTACGCTCATGCTGTTCACCATTGGACTTAAACTCAATCTGCGAGAACTGGCCAAGCCCGAGGTTTGGGGCGGTACCACCGTGCACGGCTCGGTATGGTGCCTATTGTTATTGATGGTTGGCCTAGGGGCGGCGTTTTTTATCCCCGGCCTCAGCTCCGATTGGCACCTTGTGGCGGTGGTGGCTTTTGCCTTGAGTTTTAGTAGCACCGTGTGTGTGATGAAAATTCTGGAAGACAACGCCGAGCTTAAAACCCGCCACGGTGATTTATCCATCGGCGTGTTGGTTATTCAAGACATCATCGCCGTGGTGTTTTTGGTGATTGCCACCGGCGTTACACCCAGTGTTTGGGCGCTGGGCCTACCGTTGTTGTACTTTGCCCGGCCCTTGCTGGCGGGTTTGCTGCGCAAAAGTGGCCACGGTGAGCTGTTAGTGCTGGTGGGGTTTTTTATCGCCCTGGGTGGTTACGAGCTGTTCTACGCGGTGGATGTTAAAGGCGATTTAGGGGCCTTGATGCTCGGTATGTTGGTGGCGGGCATGCCCAAGGCCAACGAGCTGTACAAATCGCTGATGAGTTTTAAAGATTTATTTCTGGTTGGGTTTTTCCTCAACATTGGCTTTAGCGCACTGCCCACCCTAGAAATGCTCGGATGGGCGCTGTTGTTTGTCGCCTTGTTGCCGGTTAAGTTTGCGCTGTTTTTTGCCGTGTTTATTGCCTTTAGGTTGCGCGCACGTACTGCGTTTTTGGCCGCCCTGGCCTTGGGTAATTTTTCCGAATTTGGCCTTATTGTGGCAAGCCAAGGGGTTGAGCAGGGCTGGATGTCGGAAAGCACCATGGTGGTGATTGCCTTGGCCGTGGCTATTTCCTTCGTGGTCAGTTCGTTTTTATATCGGCAGGCGCACTCGCTGTACGCTATATACAAAGCCTTTATTTGCAAGTTTGAACACCCCCAGGCGCCGGCACGCAGTGGCTACCAAACGCCCTACGGTGCAGAGGTGCTCATCTGTGGAATGGGGCGGGTAGGGTCCGGTGCCTACAAGGCTTTGCATCCGCGCTTAAAAGAAAAGGTTTGGTGTATGGAGGCGGATGAGGCGCGGGTAACCAAAGCCCAGGCTCAAGGCATCAACGTGGTTGTGGGTGATGCCGATGACATCGACTTTTGGGAGCAGATCGATTTATCCAAAATCCGCTTAATTATGCTGGCCATTCCGTCGCTGTTGGAAATGAAAAATATCATTGTCCAGTTAAAGCGGGCGAATTTCCCCGGTCGCATTGCCGCCGTTGCCCGCTACGATGATGAGCGGCGGGAGTTAGTGGCCTTGGGTGCGGATGTGGTTTTTAACTACTACGCCGAGGTCGGCGCGGGTTTTGCCGAGGAGTGTTCGCATATCATTGAGCCAGCTATGCCCGCGATGGAATTGGCAGCTCAATCGTAAACTCAGCGCCACCAAAGTGCGATTCATCCACCGTTAACGAACCGCCATAGCTGGATAAAATATCCACCACTACCGCCAAGCCGATACCCTGGCCAGACTGCGCCGTATCGGCACGGGCACCGCGCTGTAAAATGGTGGCTCGTTTGTGTTCTGGTACACCGGGTCCGTCGTCGCTGATGTTAATCACCAGTTCTTCTGCCTGCTCGTAGGCGGCTACATGCACTTGCTGGTGGGTGTATTTACAGGCGTTATCCAATAAATTACCCAGCATTTCCATAAAGTCGCTTTCATCACCGGCCATCATGCACGGCTCGGCCAAGTCGGTGGTGATGGTGAGGTTTTTATCACGGTAAACTTTGCCCAGGGCGGTGAGCAACCGCTCAATGATGGGTTTTAAATCGCATTGGCGCTTAACCGAATTGCCGCTTTGCGACACCGATCGCTGCAGCTGATGCCGGACGATATCGTCCATGCGGGTAATTTGCTCGTTCACCACCGAGCGCTGCAATTCGCCACTGCTTAAATTGCTACGAATCACCGCCAGGGGCGTTTTTAAACTGTGCGCCAAATCACCCAGAGTATGGCGATAGCGGTCGCGCTGTTCGCGCTCGGCCACCAGTACCTCATTAAGGTTTTGGATAACCGGTTTAATTTCTGCCGGGTAATTTTCGCTGAGTGTGAGGTTCTCGCCGCTGTGTAATTTGCCCAAATCGTCGGCCAAACCTTTTAGCGGGCGCAGCCCCCACAGTTGAATGGCCCATTGAATAACGATTAATAGAATGGTCATGGAGCCCAACCAGCGCCATAGCTGGCGTTGATAGCTGGCGCGTTCAGCGGTCACGGCGGTTTGATCGTGGTACACCTCAAAACGGTAATTTTTTTCTAACCCATCTTCGGTGTCCCATGCCACGTCAAAGCTCAATGCTTTGGCCGCTTTATCGCCCACGGTAGTGCTCCAGTAAATTTCTTGACCCGTGAAAAGTGGGCTAGCATTGCTTTCTGGAAAAGTAGTCATCAGAGCAGATGGTGATTGCCACAGGACTTGATCATTGCCGGTAACCCGAGCGTACAACCCAGATTCTGGCTGGTTAAAGCGAGGCTCTTGTAGTTGGTCTGGCAACCAAATTTGGCCATCAAAGATCTCCGCAGCACCTAGCAGCAAATACACCTGCACGCGCATACGCTCTAGCTCGGCAACTTCCTGGCTGCGGGCGAATGAGCGGTCCAGGGCGACACCACTCATTAATACGAAGATTGGCAGCACCAATACCGAGGCAATAATCAGCCGGCCGCTGAGGCTGTCGAAGTTTTTAACAAACTTCCAATTCGGCCGGCGCGGTTTTTTCAACGCCAGCACGTGATTAGGTTCGCTCTAGGGTAAAGCGGTAACCTTGGCCACGCATGGTGGCGATAGGCTTTAATTCACCGTCTGGGTCGAGTTTTTTACGCAGGCGACCAATAAACACTTCAATGGTGTTGCTGTCGCGGTCGAAGTCTTGGTCGTAAAGGTGCTCGGTGAGTTCGATTTTTGAGATCACCTTGCCGGCGTGGTGCACCAGGTATTCCAAGGTGTTGTATTCAAAGCTGGTGAGTTCCAACACCTGGCCGTTAACGCTGACGGTTTTAGCGGCGGTGTCCAAGGCAATGGGGCCGAATTCCAACACTGGGCTGGCGTGGCCAGTACTGCGACGAATCAGCGCATTAACGCGGGCGCGCAACTCTTCGTTGTGAAACGGCTTCACAAGATAATCGTCGGCGCCGGCTTCTAGGCCGGAGACTTTATCCTGCCAGTTACCGCGCGCGGTAAGAATTAAAATAGGATAGCTTTTTTGTTTTTGCCGAACCTGTTTAATCAGTTCGATGCCGTCGATTTCTGGCAGACCCAAATCAACAATGGCCAAATCGTAGGGGTGTTCCTCGGCGAGGTATAAGCCCTCTTTGCCGTCGGCGGCGGAATCGACAACATAGCCTTGTTGCTGCAAAAACAAGCACAGGCTTTCATTCAGTTGGGGTTCGTCTTCGATGACCAGTAAGCGCACTGGATGCTCCTTTCTGTGTCTAACTGTATAACGTTAGTTTTGTATTATTTGGCCGTCTACGCCAACCAAAATGTAGGTAACTTTACCCGAGGGTAATAGCATTTTAATGCGATGACCGGTTTGGGTGGCGTGTACCCGCAGCACTTTGCCGCCGGCGTGTTGTTTGGCAATAACCGCAGCTTGGCGCGAATTGATGCCCGTGGGGGTAGGGCGCGCGCGCAGATTAAACTTGTTGCTGGTGGCGCCGGCTTCGTTATCATTGCTGGTGCGCGGGTTGCGATCGGCTTGTTTGGCTGGGGCGTCGGTGTCGGTATGGCTGTCGGCGTCGGTTTGGGTATTCTGGCTAAAGGCCGCCATGGGCGTGCACAAGCACAGGGCTGCTAGCCAGCAGGGTATTCGACGGAAAAAGCGAGCGCCACGATGGCAGTGATGCAACAACACACTCATGTGGGCATCAGGGCCATAGGCGTAGGGTGGCCAGCCACGGCGTATGGTGTGGGGCAGTTGGCTGGCGGTTGTCAGTGTTGCGCTCTGTCATCTTACGTCGATAGCGTTTAAGCTTTTAACCTGTTTATGGGTTGGCGGTGCCCGGCAGCACCGTGCTGGCCGCAAATTTTGCTGAAAAATCAGCCAGAAAGTATCGTCACATCTGACTGAATGGGCGCTGAAGTGTACTGCAGCCGGGCAGGCCAAGCCTATTAGTTGGCCGCTTTTTAGTAGGCTAATTCAACACTAATAGCCGATGCAGTAACCAGATCGCCTATCTGTTAGCTAAAGGCTGTCAGTTAGAGACTGTTAGCTAAACGAATGTGCAGCCACAAACCGTATTTTAAACCCGATTTAACCCACAATTGTACGTTGATAAGCCATGGTTGAGACTTTACCCCTGTTTCCGTTAAACACGTTGCTTGTGCCGGAGGCTACCCTGCCACTGCAGATATTTGAACAGCGCTACCTGCGCCTGATCAAACAATGCCTGCGCAGCCAACAAGGGTTTGGCATTGTGCCCATTCGTGACGGTGGCGAGGTTGGGGCGCCAGCCATGATATACCAGGTAGGGGTTTTGGCCCACATCAGCGACTGGAACCAAGGTAGCAATGGTTTGTTGCACATAAAAGTAGTGGGCAGCCGCAAATTTCGCGTATTAAGTACCCAGGTGGAAGACGACCAACTCATGACCGCCGAGGTAGAATACCTACCGGAGGAAGACCCGCTGGACATCCCCGATCAGTTCAGCGGTTTGCAGCAATTACTAGAAGAGCTGCAAGAGCACCCTCAGGTAGCGGCGCTGGAGTTGCCCTTGGCGCACACCGCCAGTGAGTTGGGGTGGTTGCTCATATTATTGCTGCCGTTAACCCGGTCGGAGCAAGTGGATATGCTGGCGCAAAACGACCCCATAGAGCGTCTGCAGCACATAGCCGAATTGGTGGATCGGCTTAGCAGCGATCCGGAATAAACGATCAATACCAAGCTTTAATGCCAACTGGTTAAAAAGTGGCTACAATACGCGCCCTTTTTCGCAGCCAGCCGGATTTCGGTCAATTTTAGCAACCGAGTAGGTAGACGATGAACGTACAAGATTACATGGTACAACTGGGCCAACAGGCCCGTGCCAGTGCCAAGGTGATGGCCACCGCCACCACTGAAACCAAAAACAACGCTCTGTTGGCCATTGCCAGCGCCCTGGACAGCCAGCGGGAGGCCATTATCAAGGCCAACCAGCAAGACATGGCCGCCGGCCGGGATAACGGCTTGGATGCCGCGCTGCTGGATCGCCTAGAGCTCAACAGCAACCGCATCGACGGCATGATTGAGGGCCTGCAACAAGTGGCAGCCCTGCCGGACCCCTGCGGTGAAATCAGCGACATGTGCTATCGCCCCAGTGGCATCCAGGTAGGCAAAATGCGCGTGCCCTTGGGCGTGATTGGCATTATTTACGAATCCCGCCCGAACGTAACCATTGATGCCGCCAGCCTGTGTTTGAAATCCGGTAATGCCACGGTGTTACGCGGTGGTAAAGAGGCCTTGCACTCCAACCAAGCCATTGCCGAATGCATTGCTCACGGCCTGCAAGCGGTGGGTTTGCCCGCCACAGCGGTACAGGTGATTAACACCACCGATCGTGCCGCCGTAGGCCATCTAATCACCATGGCGGAGTACATCGATGTGATTGTACCGCGCGGTGGTAAGGGGTTAATCGAGCGCATCGCCAACGATGCCCGGGTGCCAGTGATCAAACACCTAGACGGCATATGCCACGTCTACATAGACGACCGCGCCGACCCAGAAAAAGCCTTTAATATCGCCTTTAACGCCAAAACCCATCGCTATGGTGTGTGCAACGCCATGGAAACCCTTCTGGTGCACGCGGCAGTGGCCGAGCAAACCCTGCCTCGTTTGGCCCGAGCCTACACTGAGACGGGCGTGGAACTTCGCGGTTGTGACCGCACCCAGGCAGTGATTGAGTGCCAAGCGGCCAGTGAAGAAGACTGGAGCACGGAGTACCTGGCACCGGTGCTGTCCATTAAGGTGGTGGATGACATGCAGGCGGCCATGGATCATATTGATCGCTACAGCTCCGGCCACACTGAGGCCATCGTCACCGAGGATTACACCCGCGCGCGCCAGTTTTTGGCGGCAGTGGATTCCAGCTCGGTGATCATCAATGCTTCCACTCGCTTTGCCGATGGCTTTGAATACGGCTTGGGGGCCGAAATTGGTATCTCCACCGATAAAATCCACGCCCGTGGCCCGGTGGGGTTGGCAGGCCTAACCTCGCAAAAGTGGATCGTGTTTGGCGATGGCCATGTCCGCAAGTAATCGACGCCATGGGTAGTGCCCCATACAGGATGGCCGCATGACGCGGTTGGGCTTGTTTGGCGGCACCTTTGACCCTATTCACAACGCGCACCTGCGCCTGGCGCTGGAGCTCAAGCAACTATGCCAAATAGACGATATGCGGCTGGTGCCAGCCCATATTCCGCCCCACCGCAGCACCCCGCATTGCAGTCCCCAGCAGCGCTTAGCGCTACTACGCCGTGCCGTGGAAAATTGCCCGCAGTTGGGCATAGACGAGCGCGAGCTGCATCGCCACACGCCTTCGTATACGGTGGATACCCTGCAAGAGTTGGCCGCTGAGGTGGGCTCGGAGGTGTCGCTGTGCTTGTGCATCGGTGGTGACAGCCTGGTGAATTTACCCACCTGGCATCGCTGGCAGGAGGTCTTTGAGCTGGCCAATGTCATCGTTGCGGTGCGGCCCGGCTACGAGCTGCCCAGCCAGGGGCCAGTGGCGCAGTGCTTGGCCCAGCGGCGCATTGACGTGGCGCAATTAGCGCAACATGAGCGGGGTAAGATTGCTATCGCCGACTCGTCGCTGCTGGATATATCGGCCAGCTACATCCGCCAGGAGCTGGCCGCCAGGCGCTCGGCCCAGTTTTTAGTGCCCGACTCGGTGTGGGCCGCCATTGTGCAAGATGGCCTGTATATGCCGACCAAAAACACCAAAAAATAGTGAGTTTACAGAAGCTTGCTAAACTTAAACGCAAACACACAGTGAAATTGCATGACAGATCTAAATAACATTGTTCTCAACGCCCTCGACGACCTAAAAGCCAAAGACGTAGTGCGTCTGGAGGTGGCAGAGCTAACCGACGTAATGGACACCCTGATCGTCGCCAGTGGCACCTCTAATCGGCACGTTAAATCCCTGGCCAACAACGTGGCCATGGAAGCCAAAAAGGCCGGCATTATGCCCCTTGGCGTGGAAGGCGAGGGGCCTGGCGAGTGGGTGTTGGTGGATTTCGGTGATACCGTGGTGCACGTCATGACCCCGGCCACCCGCAGCTTTTACGACCTGGAAAAACTCTGGTCCCAGGCACCGAAAAGCCGCCTGGACCAAGCCCAGGACGACGGCAGCCCAGCAGAGTAAGTGCTGTGCGTATTAAGGTGTTGGCGGTGGGCAAAAAAATGCCCGGTTGGGTACAGGCCGGTTGGGCCGAGTACCACAAGCGCTTGCCGAAGGAGGTTAAGCTTGCGCTAATAGAAATAGCGCCGGGTAACCGTGGTAAAAGCAGCAGCGCTGCCACTGCCATGAAAGAAGAAGCCGCCCGAATGTTAGCGGCGATAGAACCGACCGATACCGTTATTGCGCTGGATGTAAAAGGTCGCAATTGGAGCACCGAGCAGCTGGCAGAAAACATCGCCAGCTGGCAAATGGATGGCTTGCAAATTGCGCTGTTAATTGGCGGCCCAGATGGGATCGCACCGGAGCTGTTAGCCCAGGCCAAGCAGCGTTGGAGTTTTTCCAATTTAACCCTGCCACACCCCTTAGTGCGTGTGGTTTTGGTGGAGCAAATTTATCGCGCATTTTCGCTGTTAAATAATCACCCGTACCATAAATAGACGATTCATGAGCCATTTTTTGATTAAAACTACGAATTCCGACACCGGATTGAGTGCTCGTGCTTGCAATCGCGCCGCCTTCGCTTATGCTGTCGCAAAATTAAGCGTTACCCCCCAGCACCACCCCTATATTTACAGGCTAAACCGCCATCGATGAGTGAACCACAAACGCTAAAAGATCACTTTCGCGAGGCGAGAATTTTTCGCCACCGCGTGGCCGTGATCGTGCTGTTGATGGTGGCCCTGTTTGCGTTGTTATTAGCGCAATTTTATAACCTGCAAATTGTTCACCACGGCGATTACGTTACCCAATCCGATCGCAACCGTATTCATGTAAGGCCCTTGGCGCCCACCCGAGGATTAATCTACGACCGCAACGGAAAATTACTGGCCGACAACCGCCCCAGTTATACCTTAAGTATTATTAAAGAGCGGGTGGATAACCTTGATGAGACCTTGGATATCCTGGAAGATCTGGTCGCCCTAAGTGACAACGACCGCGAAAAATTCAAACACCGGTTGCAACAGCGTCGGCGTCCGTTTGAAAGCGTACCTCTGCGCTATCGCCTCGCCGAAGATGAAATTGCCCGCGTGGCGGTTAACGAGTTTCGGCTACCCGGTGTTGAGGTTGAGGCGCAGTTGGTGCGCTATTACCCCTACTCCAACTTATACGCCCATTCCGTGGGCTACGTGGGGCGCATTAATGAGCGCGAGCTAAAAGGCTTTAGCGAAGAGCAATACCAAAGCTACAGTGGTACTTATACCATCGGCAAAATTGGCCTAGAGCGAGAGTACGAATCCCTGTTGTTGGGTGAAGTGGGTTATCAAAACGTTGAAACTAACGCTCGCGGCCGAGTGCTGCGCGTGGTGGAGCAAACCGACCCCAAACCGGGCCAAAATCTGCAGCTGTTTTTAGACAGCGAAGTGCAGCAGGCCGGGCTCAAAGCCTTGGCTGGCCGGCGTGGTGCCATTGTTGCCATTGAGGTGGACACCGGCGGCGTGGTGGCCATGGTCAGCTCACCCAGCTACGACCCCAACCTGTTTGTTACCGGCATTAGCCACAAAGACTACAACAGTCTTACCCGCTCACGGGATTTACCCCTGTTTAACCGCGCCATTCAGGGTGAGTATCCGCCCGGCTCAACCATCAAGCCCTTAATTGCCTTGGGTGGTATGCACTACAACGTAGTTGATCCCTACAAAGCGGTATTCGACCGAGGCTTTTACCAGCTAGAGAACGAAAAACGCCGCTACCGCGATTGGAAAAAAGCTGGCCATGGGCGAGTCGATATGCGAGTGGCGATTCGCGAATCCTGCGATACCTACTACTACGATCTGGCTTATAAACTGGGCATTGATCGCCTGCACGAATTTGGCAATTACTTTGGCATGGGCCAGTACACCGGCATCGATATTCCCAGTGAGCGCAAGGGCAATTGGCCCTCGCGTCGTTGGAAGCGCGATTACCGCGGTTTGCCCTGGTTCCCTGGCGATACTTTAAACGTGGGCATTGGCCAGGGTGATGTTTTGGCCACGCCGCTGCAATTGGCGGTGATGACGGCAACTCTGGCCAACCGTGGTAAGCGCGTAACGCCGCGTTTGGTGCAGGCACGCAGCCCCCAGGCGACCAGTACCAGCCTGCAGGATGTACCCGACCAACAGTGGGATTTGGTAATCTCGGCCATGGAAGAAGTGGTCCACCATCGTTCCGGCACCGCCTATAAAGCCGGCCGGGGCATGAGCTTCCGTATGGCCGGTAAATCCGGTACTGCCCAGGTGGTCGGCATCGCCCAGGATGAAGAGTACGACAGCGAAGCCCTGGCCGAGCGTCATCGAGACCACGCCTTATTTGTGGGCTTTGCGCCGGTGGAAGACCCGCAAATCGCCGTGGCGGTGATTGTAGAGAACGGCGAGGGCGGCTCCTCCGAGGGGGCGCCGGTGGTGCGCAAGGTGATGGAGCAATACCTTAATCAGCCCATCGATTTGGCGGTAACCACCTTATCCATGAGCGGTGAGGGCCATGTCGAGCACTGATTTTATTCGGCGCATGCCTTCGGCGGCGTTGGATTTACGGCGTCCAATTAATTTTTGGACCCGCATGCACATCGATGTGCCCTTGGCCGCATTGTTGATTGTACTGACTCTCTACGGCTTGGCGGTACTCTACAGCGCTGGCGGTGGCCAGTGGTATTACGTCAAGCGTCAGGCGGTGTTTTTCTGCATGGGCTATGTGCTGATGATCGCAGTAGCCCAGGTCAACCTCGCCTTCCTAGAGCGCTGGGGTTGGGCACTTTACCTGTTTGGCTTTGTGTTGCTCATCCTAGTATTGGTGATGGGGGTGGGGGCCAAGGGCGCCCAACGCTGGCTGTCACTGGGGGGCTTTCGGTTTCAGCCCTCGGAAGTCATGAAGCTGGCCGTACCCATGATGGTGGCGGCCTACCTAGCGCGCCGTATGTTGCCGCCGTCGCTCAAATACATCGTCGCCTCCCTGGCCATGGTGATCGGCCCGGCGGTGTTAATTCTCAAACAGCCAGATTTAGGCACTGCCATCTTAATTGCTATGTCGGGGCTGATTGTACTGTTCTTCGCCGGTTTGCCCTGGCGCTATATTATCTCTGCCGGGGTTATGGTAGCGGCCAGCGCATGGCCGGCGTGGCACTTTCTGCTGCACGACTACCAGCGCACTCGCATCCTGACGCTACTCAACCCCGAGGCCGATAAACTGGGCGCTGGCTGGAATATTATTCAGTCGAAAACCGCCATTGGCTCCGGCGGCTGGCCCGGCAAAGGCTGGCTCAACGGCACCCAATCGCAATTGGATTTCCTGCCCGAGAGCCACACCGATTTCATCATTGCCGTACTGGCCGAAGAGTTTGGTCTAAAAGGCGTGCTCCTGCTCATGCTGCTGTACGGGTTGCTGTTGGTGCGCGGGATTTTTATTGCCATGAACGCCCAGCATACCTACGGCCGCTTGCTGGCGGGGAGTATTATCTTCACCTTGTTTGTGTATATATTTGTAAACATTGGTATGGTTGCAGGCCTGTTGCCGGTGGTGGGAGTGCCCCTGCCGTTTTTCAGCCACGGTGGCACCGCGCTGCTAACCTTGATGATCAGCTTTGGCCTGTTGATGGCGGTCTCCACCGAGCGCCGGAGGGTGTTGAAAAGCTAAGTTGGCTGGAACCTTTGGTGGCCTTCGGGATTCATAGCCAGGGTGCCGAGCAGCTCAACAACGAGTGCAGCGAGCAGTGCAAAAAGCATCGCTAGCAACCGTTCAACAATAAGCCTAAGGGCAAACAACGATAAGTAAGTGAAGTCCAGGAGTCGAAGTGAAATTACCTATTCCTAACCGTATTGCTAAGTGTCTGTTAACTGCCCTAGCGACTACCGCCGTGGCGGCGGCCAATGTTCAGGCTGACAGTTACCAAGCTCACCCGCAAGCCAAACAGTTCATTGATGAAATGGTTAAAGAGCAAGGCTTCGACCGGGGACAGTTGGAGGCGTGGTTTAGCCAAGCCGAACGCAAAGATTCCATCCTCGAGGCCATTGCTAGGCCGGCGGAGCGGGTTAAATCCTGGAAAGATTACCGTAAGATCTTCGTAACCCCTACCCGCATCGAGCAGGGCGTTGTGTTTTGGAAAGAAAACGCCGACATTCTGGCCAAAGCTAGCGAGCAGTTTGGCGTGCCGGAAGAAATCGTCGTTGCTATTTTAGGCGTAGAGACCCGCTATGGTGCCCACAAGGGCAGCTACCGAGTCATAGATGCGCTGTCGACCCTGGCCTTCGATTATCCGCCGCGCTCCAAGTTCTTCCGCAAGGAGCTAAAAGAGTTTTTGCTGCTGGCCAAAGAGCAGGGCAAATCGCCCATGGATCTCACCGGCTCCTACGCCGGCGCCATGGGTTATGGCCAGTTTATGCCCTCCAGCTACCGCGCCTACGCCTACGATTTTAACGACGACGGCTTCACCGATATTTGGGCCAGCACCACCGATGCCATTGGCTCCATTGCCAACTACTTTGTGCGCCACGGCTGGAAGGCCGACCAGCCCGTCGTAGTGCCATTGAAAGCTGAGGCCAAGCACGACACCAAGCTCATCGATGACAATCTAAAACCCAGCCGCAGCTTAAGTGAAGTTACCTCGGCCGGTTACCTTCCGCTGGTGAAAATGGCGCTGCCAGACCCGGTGCGGGTCATCGAACTGGATGGCGCTAACGGCAACGAGTACTGGTTGGGGATGCATAACTTCTATGTCATCACCCGTTACAACCACAGCACCATGTATGCGCTCAGCGTGTTCCAGTTGGGTCAGGCGGTGGCCGAGGCCTACCAAGCCGAACAGGGCTTGGCCAGCACCGGCGCGGAAGGATAATTACCGTGGTAGCGTGGCGAGGATGGTGTATCAGTGCTTTGGTGCTTGGCGTGGTTGGTCTGGGCGGTTGCGCCTCTTCCGGCGATAAGTACCAAGCCTCACGTTACTCCCAAAAACACGACAGCGCTCCCAGCCTGGCGCCGTCGGTGGACCATGTGCAAGATGCCGTGCCCATGCCGGAGATACGCACGGCCGCCGGCAACAAGAGCCCCTATGTTGTGCTGGGCAAAAAGTACCGAGTGTTAGAATCAGAAATCGGCTACAAGAAGCGCGGCGTAGCCAGTTGGTACGGCTCTAAATTCCATGGCCACGCTACGTCCAATGGTGAAATCTACGATATGTACGCCATGACAGCGGCGCACAAAACCCTGCCCATTCCCTCCTATGTGCAGGTCAAAAACCTGGCCAACGGCAAAACAGTGATTGTGCGGGTAAATGATCGCGGGCCTTTCCACGGCAATCGCATCATTGATCTAACCTATGCCGCCGCTAAAAAGTTGGACTATCTCGGCCAGGGTACCGCCCAGGTGGAGGTTACCGCCATTGACCCGGTAGCTTGGCAAAAACAAAACGCTGCGCGCTTGGCGGCAGCTGAAGCTCGCCGACCCGCCCAGGCCAGTGCGGTTAACGCTCAAACAACCAGCGCCAGGGTGGCCAGCCTGCCAGCCAATACCTACCTGCAGGTAGGAGCCTTCAGTAACCAGCAGGCGGCGGAGCACCTGCGCGATCAATTAATACAATGGCTAGAGCACCCGGTACGGGTTAGCCCACCCGGTGCTGCTACCTCACTGTACCGCGTGCGTGTTGGCCCGGTGGCCGATACCGGCCAGGTAAGCAAAATTCGCTCTTTGTTGGCGAGAAACCGGCTGGCTGCTCCGCACCTGGTGTACGAATAAGAATCGCCAGATGTTCAGCGAAATTTCACACAGGCTGATATAATCTGCGCGCTTTTAAAAGCGCAACCTGCCCGTAACGCCTCGGGCTCATCACACAGATAACCCATTCAATCACTTCAATCCAGCGTTGATAATTTTATGCACGGCTCTCACAAGCACCCCTTTCTTTCATGGATGTATACACTGGTTTTAGTGGCCAGCTCGCTGCTGGCGATGCCGGCCCTGTCGGCGCCCAGCATCATCCCTGCACCACCACAGTTGGCGGCAACCAGTTACCTGCTGGTGGACGCTGCCACCGGCAAAGTACTGGTGGAACACAATGCCAATGAGCCGCTGCCTCCGGCCAGCTTAACCAAAATGATGACCAGTTATATCGTGTCTAATGAGATTCACGAGGGGCACATCAATGGCAGCGATATGGTGCCCATCAGCGTTAAAGCCTGGCGCATGGGCGGCTCTAAAATGTTTATCCGCGAAGGCACCCAGGTGCCGGTGAACGAACTGCTGCGCGGTGTGATTATTCAATCGGGCAACGATGCCTCGGTGGCGCTAGCCGAATACGTAGGCGGCAGCGAGGGCGCCTTTGCCGAGATCATGAACCAGCAAGCCCAGGTGTTGGGCATGTACAACTCCCAGTTCAAAAACGCCACCGGCTGGCCGGCGGAGGGGCACTATACCACGGCCTTCGATCTGTCCTTGCTGGCGCGCGCGCTGATCAACGATTTCCCCGAGCACTACTCCATCTACGCCGAGCGCGAGTTTGCCTACGGCGCGCCGGGGGAAGAGGTGATTACCCAATCCAACCGCAACCGCTTGTTGTTCCGCGATAAATCCGTCGACGGCATTAAAACCGGCCACACCGAAGCTGCGGGCTATTGCCTGGTGGCCTCTGCGGTGCGTGACAACATGCGCCTGATCTCCGTGGTTATGGGTACCCGTACCGAAGCGGCCCGGGCCGATGAATCGCAAAAATTGTTGGCCTACGGATTCCGATATTTCCAAACCACCACGGCATTGGATGGTGGCACTGAGCTTGCCAGCCAGCGCGTATGGGGTGGTAAGGCAGATCAAATATCTCTGGGCGTGCCCGACGATATTCAGCTGACCATTCCCCGAGGCAGCGCTGATAAAATCAAAATCGAAACCCTGCTAGAAAAAGACACCAAAGCCCCCATCGAGCAATATCAGCCGCTGGGCCGTGTAGTGCTAACTTTGGAAGACGAAGTGCTGGCCGAAGAGCCATTGGTTGCCTTGGTGGCGGTGGACGAAGCCGGTTTCTTTGCCCGCATGTGGGATAACGTACAGCTGTTTGTACTGGATTTGTTCTCCAGTTAACACCGCCCCACAAGGCAAATAGAAGAAACCTAAATGACGGACATCTAAACACCTACATTAGAAACACAGCGCGAAACGGCAGGGAGGCTGTTTCTGCTTATCAACCAAGCTTCGGAGCGATTGTGAGCGACGATCCCAACAAACCGCCTAAAATAGAGTTCCCGTGCCCCGATTACCCCATTAAGGTGATGGGCACCTCCGGGCCGGAATTACACACCCTAGTGGTGGAGGTGTTCACTCGCCACGCCCAGGATTTTGACGCCCAGTGCATCACCGTGCGGGACAGCTCAAAAGGCACGTTTCAGTCGCTCACGGTGACCATTGAGGCCACCGGCGAGGCGCAGCTACAAGCCATCTTCGACGACCTCAAAGTCAGCCCCTTAGTAAAAATGGTGCTGTAGGCGGTGGCGCCAGCGCAAACCGCCGACAATGACGGCAGCCCCGAGGTGCCCGATCTTGTGGTACGACGTGTTGGCCTGGTGGATTACGCGCCGGCCCACCGCGCCATGTTGGATTTTACCGAGCAGCGCAGTGCCAACACCGCCGACGAGTTCTGGCTGGTGCAGCATCCCCCGGTGTACACCCAGGGGCAGGCGGGTAAGGCCGAGCATTTGCTCAACCCCGGTAACATTCCCGTGGTGCAAACCGAGCGTGGCGGCCAAGTGACCTACCACGGCCCGGGGCAGATTGTGCTCTACCCGTTGTTGAATCTTAAACGCCTTAAAATCGGCGTGCGCGATTTAGTAACCGCACTGGAAACCAGCATTGTGCAGTGCTTGGCCCACTACGATATTGAAGCCTACCCAAAAGCCGATGCCCCCGGTGTGTATGTGCAGCGGCAGGGGGTAGAACATAAAATCGCCTCTTTAGGTTTGCGCGTGCGCAAGGGCTGTAGCTTGCACGGCCTAGCGTTGAATACCGACATGGATTTGGCCCCGTTTTTAGCCATCAACCCCTGCGGTTACGCCGGATTACCCATGACCCAGGTTGTGGATTGTCTGCCTGGTGAAAAAAAAGCCAGTTTTGACGACGTACAAGAGCATCTATGGCAGAGCTTGTGGCGTAATTTGCGTTACAATGGCTGGCAAGAGGCCAATGGCCTGCCTAATTTGAACCAATAGGCCGCCGCTTTGAGTCAGTGGTGGCCCGGGCACAGGGAAGTGCCGCCAAACTCAGCGCGATTACGCCTGGGTTTGTAGGGGCAAAACCGCATTTTTTGCTCCAACTGCGCCAACGCGGTTCAGGATAAATACCAATTAGAGAGACATAATGACCAGCAAACCTGAGATAGAACCGGTCAAGCGCACCACGCGCCACCGCCAGGGCGAGAAATTACGCAACGCTGATAAGGTGGAGCGTATTCCGGTAAAAGTGATAGCCACCGATGACATGCAACGCAAACCGGATTGGATTCGCGTGCGCCTGCCTGCCTCCCCGGATGTGGAGCGCATTAAAAAGATTTTGCGCAAAAACGGGTTATCCAGTGTTTGTGAAGAGGCCAGTTGCCCCAACTTGGGCGAGTGCTTCAGCGGTGGTACCGCCACCTTTATGATCATGGGCGATATTTGTACCCGTCGCTGCCCATTCTGCGACGTGGGTCATGGCAAGCCCAATCCGTTGGACGAAGGTGAACCCGAGCACCTGGCCCAGGCCATCGCCGAAATGCGTTTAAAATATGTGGTAATTACCTCGGTTGACCGAGACGACCTGCGCGATGGCGGGGCCGGTCACTTCGCCGAATGTATCCGTCTGTCACGTAAGTATTCGCCCAGCCTGCAGGTCGAAATTCTGACTCCGGATTTTCGAGGCCGTAAAGAAATAGCCCTGGATATATTGGCAGCAGAGGCACCGGATGTGTTTAACCACAACCTGGAAACAGTCCCCCGTTTGTACCGCCAAGCCCGCCCAGGTGCCAACTACAAGTGGTCTTTGCAAGTATTGAAAGAGTATAAAGCCCTGCGCCCGGATGTAAAAACCAAATCCGGTTTAATGGTTGGCCTTGGCGAAACCAAAGAGGAAATACTGGCCGTCATGCAAGACATGCGCGATCACGATATCGACATGCTCACCATCGGCCAATACCTACAGCCCTCGCGGGATCATCTGCCGGTGGATCGTTACGTTCACCCAGATGAGTTCCAAGAGTACACCGAGCGCGCCGAAGAAATGGGCTTTGTCCACGCTGCCTGTGGTCCGCTGGTGCGATCTTCCTACCACGCCGACAAGCAGGCCCACGGCGAAGCCATATAACTTAGAACCGGTGGCGGGCTTGCCCGCTGCCTGCACACTGCTTGTTCGGTATTATGGTTAAGCTGCCTTGCTCCTTCTCTTTACTGCTGTTGTTGCTGTGCCTAGCGGGGTGCCAACCGAAAGAACCGGTGGACGCCATGTTGGCCGACTACCAAGGTCGGCTGGCTCGCACTCTCGACGTAGATTCGTCCCCCGTTGGCGAACACCCCCTGCCACGCTACCCCTCTCGGCGCGAACTGTCCCAAGCGCTTACCCCGGTAAAAATCGATTTATTGGAGTTTTTACGTCTCAGCCAATGTGATTTGCAGCGCTTGGTGGGCAGCCGCAACGCCAGTCTTGGCCGGGTGATGAGCCACTCCCAGCGTTGGCTCTACGAGGCCCGGTTTTTAACCACCGGCGACCTGTGCCTACAACTATTACTGCGCGACCCAGAAAAAGTAGAGATGCAGTCGATACTGCAGCAGGCTCTGCAACAGAAGCGGGCCGAGCGCCAGCGAGTCACCTGGAACGCCACCTTTGCCAGCCTTGAATTCCAATCGTTGTTTTCCGCCGCGGGCCAACCGCTGCCGTTGCTCAGCCAGCGCCCCAGTGAGCTGGTGTCGGCGCTGCAGCAGTTGCGTTGGCAGGTGCAGCGCTGGCACAGCACCGACGTCGCCCCAGAGGCGAATTTTGAGCAGCTCTACCAAGTATTGGGTGCCGATAATTGGCTGGGCCAGCTCGCCTTAACCCTGGTAACCGTTAATAACCGGCTACAGACGCTGAACACTATTCAGCAGCAGCGGTTACAGGGCAGGGCGCTGTGCTTTAATGCGCGCTCCAACCCCGATGCCGAAGCCATGAATACCGTGTTCTTTAAATACTATATTGGCCAGGTGCAGCCCTATTTGGCGCGCGTCAGCCAGTATGGCACCGCGGTAATCAATGAAATGGCCGGCCTGGCGGCGCTGTCCGCGGACGATTCTGCCGAGCAGCAATTGTGGCGGCAGTATTGGCAGGCCGTATTCGACCCCACTGACGACAATAGCCAGTGGTCGCAAATGCAACGGTTGCTGGCCCAGCACACCAAACACTGGCAGCAGCAATTGCAGCAGTGCGGTTTAATGCCTACGCGTTAAAAGATACTTGCTTGCTAAAAAATCTCCACGCGGTAATGGGTATCTAAAAATTTATACGATTTTAGGAGGTAATATAAGCTGCGTTGCAATATTACGAAAAATTCTACGCCACCCCGGCTGTGAATCATCCATCAACCAACCAAGGGCCTTCCATTTTTTCAGTTTTCGCGTAACTTAGGCGCACTAAAACAGTGAGTGTGGGTGCCTGTGTTAATTTCGGCGCCGGTTTTTCACGCCGGCTCAGCGTGCTAAAGTTACGCGGACGGCAAAATAATAAAAGGACGATTTTACGGGGGAAACGGAGCGCCCTGCGGCAACGACTACCCTATGATTAGCAGTATTCAACTAATCAAGTAACAAAACACCCACCCGCATAGGTGTCAACACGGCGGCAAGGGTTGCAGGAAATACGGCAGGTATGATTTCTCCGATGAACGTTCTAGCTGAACAAACCAGCCCCTATTTACGTCAGCACAAGGATAATCCTGTCAATTGGCAAACGTGGGGCCCCAAGGTGCTGCAAGCTGCCGTCCAAGCCGATAAACCCATATTCCTCTCCATTGGCTACAGCACCAATCACTGGTGCAAAGTGATGGCCAACGAAACCTTCTGCCATCCCCACGTGGTTAACGAACTCAACGAGCATTTTATCTGTATTAAGGTTGATCGTGAGGAGCGGCCCGACCTAGACGACATTTACCAAACCGGGCATCAGTTGCTGTGCGGCAGTGCCGGCGGATGGCCGCTGTCAGTATTTTTATGCCCGCACACGCAAATGCCCTTTGTGGTGGGTACCTATTATCCGCCGGAGTCCAACAGCGTACAGTTGGGCTTCGTCGATCTGCTTGATCGAGTGTTGAATTTTTACCACGGTGACCGCGAACAATTTAAACTAATGATCGACCAGGTGCGCCAGGGTTACCGCGAGTTAGAACAGCCGCCTAAGTTTGCCGAAAACGTGCCGAGCCAACCGTTACAGCCGTTTAAGCAGGCGGTAGAAAACATTTTAAACGAAGCCGACCGTCGTTACGGTGGCTTTGGCCCGGCCCCCAAATTTGCCTTGCCCTTTAAATTGCAGCGGCTGTTGTCAGTCAGCCGAGAGTCCACCGGTTTGGCTCAACGAGCCCATCGGCAATGCCATTTAACCCTGATGATGATGGCCCGTGGTGGCATTCGCGATATCGTTGTGGGCGGCTTTTTTCGCTACGCCACGGACAACAGTTGGTCCATCCCACATTTCGAAAAAATGCTTTACGACAACGCCTCGTTATTGCCGGTGTACGCCGAAGCGTCCCGGGTGATGCAATCCTCCATGTACGCCAAAACCGCCCGTGGCATTGCCCATTGGATGTGTTCCGAAATCTCTAACGGTGAAGGCGCATTTTTCAGCTCCCTGGATTCCGACAACGCCATGGGCGAGGGTGCCTACTACTGTTGGCAGACCGATGAGCTGCGGCAGGTATTGACCGACCGGCAGTTCGAGGTGATGACCATTTTATGCAAGTGGCAGGGCATGCCCAATTTTTATGGCCTGTGGCATCTGCAATTGGTTGGCCGCGTGAGCGAGGCGGTGGAGCAACTGGATATCACCACCGAAGACGTGCAAGTGGCCTACCGAGATGGCATTGCTCGCTTAGCGGCGGAGCGCCGCAATCGGCCGCAGCCGGCCCACGATGAGAAGATTCTGGCCTCCAGTAATGCTTTGGCCGTGCGCGGCTTGGCCATTGCAGGCCGACTGCTGAATGACCCATTGATGATTAGCGCCGCCCTGCGCTGCGTGGATTTTATAACCCACCATTTGTGGCAGGATAATCGTCTCTACGCCACCTGGTGCGATGGCACTGCCGGTGTACTGGGCTTTTTAGACGACTACGCCTACACCATGATTGCCTTGCTGGAATGCCTAGAGGCGCAGTGGCGAGAACAAGATTATCAACTACTGATCCAAATCGCCGATACTCTGTTGGCGTTGTTCACCGACGAAGTCGAAGGCGGGGCACTGTTCTACACCAGCAACGAACACGAAGTATTGGCTCACCGCTCCAAACCCATCATCGACCGTGTTATTCCCGCCGGCAACGGCGTTGCTGCCCAGGCGCTGGCCCGGCTGGGATATTTGGTGGCCAGTGATGAGTACCTCAACGCCGCAAAGGCCATTGTTGAACATCTTTGGCCCTCGGTGCAGCACCAGCCAGACTTGCACGATAGCCTCTTGCGAGCCCGTGAGGAATTGGATTTCCCATTGCAGGTAATGCTCACCGGCCCAGATGCAGGCCAGTGGCAGGCGGAGTTAATCGCCCGATATATTAATCGCGTACATTGCTTTGCCGTGGTGGAGGAGCCCTGCGACGACGCCCCCAGCCAAATAGAAACCAAGGCCTTGTTCTGCGTCAGTGATGCCCAGCTACAGTTTGAAACCCTGGCCGATCTTACCGCCGCCATCGATATGGCATTGATGGAACAACCGGTGACCACTGGAGACACTGCGTCGCAGAGTTAAGTGTTTTTCGCGCGCTAACTTGGCAAATTTATGACACTGAATTTAAATCCTTTTTTCGCCTCGCTAATGTGACAACGTAAGTTATCCAATAAATTTACTGGGGTAGTCGGTAAATATCCCGTCCACTCCCATGTCGGCCAGCTGCGCAAAATCGTCTGCCTGGTTCACGGTATACACCCAAGCGTTAATGCCTTTTTTGTGGCAGTCGTCAATCAAAGCTTGGCTGATAAATTCCAAACTAAACCCTAAGAATTGGCACCGCAGTTGTTCTGCCTGGTGCGCAAGGTCTGCGGGTATCCCGCAAATTAATAACCCCCGTGGCAACTCTGGAAAATGATTCAAACAGTACACCAATTGTGGTTGGTCAAAACTAGATACCACAAAATCCTTGGGCACGTTTGCGCCTGCGTTAACGCGCTGTTGCAATAATTGGCACACCGCCGTGGCACAGCCGGGGCCTTTTAATTCAATATTTAACAGAGCCTGGCCATTAATTAATTCCATAATTTCCAATAGCGTGGGCACTTCAAAGCCGTGGGTGTCGGCCTGCTGTTTTAATTCGGCGACAGTGCAGTCGGTTATTTTTTTGTCGTTGTTCGTAAATCGGCTTAGTCGTCTGTCATGAAATACAATAAGTTCGTTATCCACCAGCCATACGTCAATTTCGAACGCCTGTGCCCCCTGGGCCAAACTGTTTTTAATGGCGGCGAGCGAATTTTCCTTTTTAAAATCACCGGCGTGGCCGCCGCGGTGCGCTATGCACAAGGGTTTGCTGCGTTTCATATTTATCCTGCAGATTGATCGTTAAAAAATTTATGCATTAAAAAATACCGGCCTCAAGGCCTGCGGCAAAGGTGGTGCCCAGGGTTTCGCACTGGCTAGAAAAATCGCTTTGCCAGGGGCCTCGGCACAGAGTGGTTGGCAGCACAAAATTCCATTTTAAACCGGTGCAGATGGTGTCTACGGCGCGCTGGGTGCCGGTGCCGTCGTGGCCGGCGCGAATATACAGCGCGGCGGGTTTACCCTGGCAAGCTTCTAAGCATGGGTAATAAATGCGGTCAAAAAAATCTTTCAATGCGCCGCTCATATAGCCCAGGTTTTCGGTGGTGCCCAAGATAATACCGTGGCACTGTTTTACCGCTTCAGCATCAGTGTCAAACGGAGACAACCATTGGCATTGAATGCCACTGATGCCCGGATGCTGGCAGCCGCGTACTACGGCTTGGGCCATAGTGCGGGTGTTCTCTGAGGGGGCATGTGCAATTAACAAAATGTTTTTCATAACTAATAGTTAGTTTGGGTAGCTAAAAAAGTCTAAAAATTGCGCAATTTTGCGTCTAGGCTTGGTTATAAAGCGAAAATCATAGTGCTAGACTAGCCGCTATTACATATGAGGCCAAAAGTATTAACCGCTGCGCCACTGGCAGGGTAATGGCCTTATTTCGGAGAACAAAATCATGATCGACCTAGATATCAAACAAGTCAACGAACGCCTACGCGGCGCGCGGCCAGAAGAAATTGTACGCTGGGCATTGTCGCTGGATCGTAAAACCGTGCTGACCACCAACTTTGGCCCGTTCGAAGCGGTGCTGCTAAACATGGTGTACGAGCAAGCGCCGGGCATGCCAGTGATTTGTATCGATCACGGTTACAATACCGAGGCCACTTACCGCTTCGCGGCGGAACTCTCCGAGCGCCTGAAGCTAAATACCTTGTACTACACGCCCAAGGTCACCGCCAAGCGTCGTGAAGTCACCATGGGTGGTATCCCGGATATCAGCGATACCAAAGCCCACGATGAATTTACCCACGAGGTTAAGCTCGAACCTTTCGCCCGTGCCATGGGCGAGCACCAGCCCGAGGTGTGGTTGACGGCTATTCGTAAAGAGCAAACTCCGTTTCGTGACTCGCTGGACATCGTTACCGTGGATGGCAAAACCGGCCTTATCAAGGTTGCGCCGGTGTTCTACTGGAGCGAGCTCGATATGGAAGAGTATCTCTACGAAAAAGACCTGCGCAACGAAGACGACTACTTTGACCCAACCAAAGTGCTTAAAAACCGAGAGTGTGGTTTGCACGTGGGCTAAATTTAAGTTAGCTCCAGAGCAAGAAAACGGCGGCCATTGGCCGCCGTTTTGCGTTTGGCGCTGGGAAATCCTTTTGTTACTTAGGGTAACAAATTGGTTTTTGAAGTATCGGTTGGGGCTTGTGATTGGTTTTGGAACACCGCCAAAACACTCTGATTAAGAAAAAAAACTACAAAAAATCGAGGTTGTTCCCACCTTCAAAATACCGAAAATCCTTATTTTTCATGGCATTAGCAGTTATTTTACCGCCGGCCATCGAAAACAAACGGTATTTTTATTGACTTTTTTGATTCTCTAGCTGGCGGGATTGGCATTTGTGTAGTAAAGTTACAAACGTAATCACAATTTCCTTGGGGCGGCGCGATTTGCATAACCGAACTTAAGGGTAGGGATTACGCCATTTGTCGTTTACTCCGGGCGGTTTGCCCGCACTTTTATCGCTCTCACTTTGAGGAATCCATTATGAAAAAGCTAGTTTTGGCTTGTTCTTTCGTGGGCTTGGCCCTGTCTTTCACTGCTTCTGCTGAATCCGATTTCTGCGCCGTCTCTGCGGTAGATACCCCAGAAATCCCAACCTATGTTGAAACCGGTGAGCAACTAATCACCTTGCACGAGCAAGTAACCGAGTACATCGCTGACTCCGAAAAGCGTTTAATTTGTCAAAAGAGCACTGCCAGCTACAACGCCATGGTAGACTCCATGCACTCAACCGCTGACAAATTTAACAAGCTGTTGAGCGACTACAAGCGTAGCGCTAGCCTGTAAGCCGTTATATCAAATAGATCCGCAGGTGAATGCAGTACCTGCGGTTTGTGAGAAAAGGTTTTATCCCGCGACGGCAACGATGCCGTCTCGCACACTCGTAGAAATCCCCTTTTAGTATTATTTGATACAGACCTGTGCCGCGTTAGGGATTGCCGCTGCTGCCCTACAGATTAGTGTAGGCGTAAATTACCGCGTCTTCCCGGCCCGATCCCAACGGGTAATAATTTCTTCTCTCCCCCACGGCGTTGAATCCCAAGCTTTCGTATAGCGCGATGGCGGCATGGTTTGAGGCCCGTACTTCCAGAAAGATCGATTCAAAGCGCAGTTGGTTAAGCCCTTGTTGCAGGACTTTTTTACCCAGGCCTTTACCCTGAAAGGATGGGTTGATGCTGATAGTAAGCAACTCCGCCTCGGCGCCTACCGCAGAAAACACCATGTAGCCAATAAAGGTTGGGCCTAAATACGCCGCCCAGGCGGTGCGGTTGGGATTATCGATGCTGCGCTGGAATTCGGCTTTGGGCCAAGGGCTGAGTTGAGTCTTTTGCTCTACCGCCATCACCTCTGGCAGGTGGTGGGGTCGCATGGGCGAAAGCGTAACGGCACTCATTGGAGCAATGGTTGGATGGCTTGCCAAGTGACTCTTTTCAGAGATGGGTCTTGCAAAATGTTGGATAAACTCGGCACAACAATGGCGGTGAGACCGAATTCGTCGATCACAAATTGCTTGCCCAGTTGCTCGCTAAAGTCGCTGCTGTGATTTAATAGGTAGCGGCTGGCGTCTTCACCCATCAGCAAAATATGTTTGCCGGGGTTTAACAAAAACAGCTCATCCATAAAACCGTGCAACGTATCGCGTGCCGCATCTTCGCCCTGGTCTTGGTGTGGGGCGTCCATCATTGGCCAAGACAGGGCATCCACTTTGGGTAGTTGGCGTGGGTAGCCCAGGGCAAACAAGATGTTGTTGAGCAGTTTCTCCACCGGTAAAGCCAATTCGCTGTGGCGAGAATCCACCACCATCAAATCCTCCGATACCCGCCAAAAGCTCAGCGCAAAATTGACCTTGTCGCCGCCCCTTGTGCCGGATTTTGCAGCGCCCTTCGCGTTGGGTTGGGCCACCGCTTTATCGGCCTGATAATTTAACGGTTTGCTGCGGGCATCGGCAGGCCCCGAGGGCTGCTCTGGGCCGTTGGCAGGAGCCACCGGCTGCGGCGTCGGGCTCGGCTCGACCAGTGCCTCTAGCTCAGCAATGGGCGCTTTTGCGGCCGGGTTTAGAGGCGCAGGGTTTGAAGACGTAAGCCCAGCAGGGCTAGAGCTTGCAGAGCCAGCGGCCGGAGGCTCAGCCGGCGCTGTAGAGCCGGGTTGGGCTACCGGTTTGGCCGGCGGCGTACCCAAATCGCGATTCAATACGCTGGCCGGTGCCGCCGCAAGCTGCCAACGGGGCATGTAGTTGGTGATGCCCAGGGTGCGCAGGTAATGTAAGCGTGTGATCTCTTGCATTGAGGGTGGCGGCCAAAGTTAGAAAGGCTACATCCTAATCCTAAGGGGTAGAAAAGCAATAGTTAGGGCTTGGGTTTTTGGAGGACGCAGTCGCTGTGTAGGAATGCTGTGGCGCCGAGCAAGGGTAGTGTGTGCGTTGTCCGCGTTGCGCTTTTGTCGCTTCGCCGTTAATTAGAGATTAGTATTGTAGTTAGCATGATTTTTTTCTTGCGATAAAATTCAAGCGTAAACTTCAGATGTTGTTGCCGTTCTTACTACGTGCTAGAGGTTGCGGTCTTCACTTTAGCCGGTGCTCCGATTAGGTGGGAGTATGGCGCAGTAAATTCAGCTAGTGAATTCTAGCTCTCTAAACCCGATCAAGGCGTTATGCCAACTTGATACTCTTTATTAAAATGTGCCCTAGAAGAAGTTTCATAATTTAGCTGCTTAGAATCGATCTTTGTGTCTCGATGCTAGCAATATCCTCATGATGTATAAAACCCCTTCTTTAATCTAACGGCTTTGAAGGCACAAGATTGCGCTTATATTAGCGTCGAGCGGCGTGAGAGCCCTGGTGAGATTATTGGTTCGGAGAATTACTTTTTACATGGTGGAGAGATAATTTGGTGTTGAACGGGTATTACTGTCATGTTTAAATATAATGTCAGACTAATATATTGATTTAAACAAAGGTCAAGAAACATCGGAAAGGAGCTTATAAGATGAATATTAAACGTTTGTTGATGCTGATACCATTCATACTGGTCTCCCAGCAGACATTGGCTGAAAAGCTATATATCTGCGATTTGAGTTGTGACAGTTCTGGCAAACTCGCTAGACAAATCGCTCCCAAATTGAAAGAGGGAACAATATTTTCTGTGGTTAATATCATCAACTATACGGCTAATACCTACAGGGTGAAAGTAGTAAGGAAACCACACGGGATTGAGCTTTATACTTACCAAATCGTGGCTACTACAACCAAGTCTCGCAGTGCGATTGCAGATATAGAGAAGGCAGCAATTCAATTTTTGAAACCTTATGCAATACCAAGCTCAGTCACCCCTTCTGCCTATGATATGTTGCAAAGTAGTAGTAGTAAATATGGCGTTGCGCTGCATCTGAGAAACAACCTTAGCCTTGCGGACAGGTTGAAATCTTTTTCTTCGCGTATCGCCAATAGAACTGGAATTTCTGATTTTGACTCGAAGATTGAAGTGGAATTTGGAGATGGTACTGTTGCTGAATTTGAGTTTGATGGCTTAGATTCTCATAAACGCTGGAAGTTTAAATATGTGCCTGGGTCTTCTAGGGATTATGAGGGCAATGAAGTTCCGGAACAAAGACAGAGTGTCCCAGGTGTGTATCAGTTTCCGTCCTATTCGATACAAACCTCTTTTATACGATATGTAGATAGAATGTTTGGCATCAATACTTTAAGTCCAACAGCATGTTCTGGATCATATGTTGTCGAATGTTCCTTTGAGTCTAACGGCGAAATTAAATGTGTTGCGAAATCATTCTGCCGATAATTTCTAAAGTCATAATTAAGCGCTAAAGGCTGGGAGAAATGTAGAGAAAGCTCTTGGCATGCATACTTTTTAAATGTAAAAAGTACCGGAGTGGTTGGCTGTTGTATCGGTCGTTTATATTCCTCCAGGTACGCTTATAGTTGGAATCATTACGGCTTGGTAATTTACTTGTGGTGAACATGGTTCGATCATTCGTTAAATTTTCTCTAGGTCATAGCGTCAAGCTAATGCTCCATGACTTTTAAGTTTATTCGGCTTGTTATGCTCTCACTAGCTGAGAGCATAATTAAATCTCAACTCAAGGAGAGCTAATTGTTTGACTTAGTAAATGTCGGCTTTAATTTAGTTACAAAGTGGCGATGTTTCATCGTGAGCCACAAGGTCTTTAGAGAGACTGCTGATTGCACAGAAGCTGACAATGCGAGCTTGGTAAACAATCTGTGCAATAGGTGAATGCGATGTCGCTAACTTGGCTTAACGTATTGGTTGTAACCGATTGTATATGAGTGTTTATAAGGCTATTCTTTTACATCTGAAGTTTACCCCGGCCAACCCTTCTTTCAGTGGCCGCAGCTTGGACATGGCGGTCATTACTTTTAGGGCAGCTTTACATTGGCGAGGCGGACAATAAAGTCTGTGTGTATTCAGACTTTGGATGATGCCAAACATTCTCCACCAGCCCTTGCTCCATCAGCACTCCGTGTTTTAGCACGATCACTCGGTCGCACAGTTTTCTCACCACGCTTAAATCGTGGGAAATAAACAGCATGGAAAGGTCGTGTTTATCCACCAAGAATTGCAGCAGCTCCAAAATTTGCTTTTGGATGGTGACGTCCAAGGCTGAAACCGGTTCGTCGGCGACGATAAATTCCGGTTTGGTGGCCACGGCTCGGCCAATGGCTATGCGTTGGCGTTGGCCGCCGGAAAACTCGTGGGGATATTTGCGAACAAAGGCCCGGGCCAAGCCCACATCATCCATTAACTGCAATACTGCTTTATTCAGCTCAGCACCTTTGGCGATGCCGTGCAATTTTATGGGCTCGGCCAGTGTGTCGTAGATGGTCATGCGGGGGTTGAGCGAGGCGTAGGGATCTTGGAAGATCATTTGCATTCGGCGGCGGTAGGGCTTGAATGCCTTGGGGGATTTGCTGTTGATTTCCTCGCCGTGGAAAACAATGTGGCCCTGGGCCGAGGGCACCAGATTTAAAATAGCACGACCAATGGTGGATTTGCCGGAGCCGGATTCGCCTACCAAGCCAAGAATTTCGCCTTGGTGTAAATCAAAACTGACGTGATCGACGGCGCGAAAGCTTTCGCCTTTGGAGTGGAAATCCACGCACAGGCCATCCACTTTAAGCAGATTTTTCGGCTCATCTGGGTTGTGCGGATTGTCTTTAGCGCCCTCAGGAATGGCGGCCAGCAGTTTTTGGGTGTAGGTGTGCTGGGGGTTGTCAAACACCACCTGGGTGTTGCCGGTTTCGACCACCTTACCTTTTTCCATAACGATAACGTCATCGGCCAAATCTTTTACCACGGCCAAATCGTGGCTAATAAAAATAACGCCGATATTGCGCTTTTGTTGCAGCTCTTTAATTAAGACCAATATTTGCTTTTGGATGGTGACATCCAGCGCGGTGGTGGGCTCGTCGGCGATTAACAGTTTGGGCTCGGCAATTAATGCCATGGCGATCATCACGCGCTGCCGCATACCGCCGGAAAACTCGTGCGGCCAAGCGCTGTAGCTGGCCTCTGGGTTGCGCAGGCCAACCTCGCGTAATAATTCTATGGCCTGAATTTTGGCTTGCCCCCGGGCGATGCCTTTGTGATAAATAAGCGGCTCAATTAATTGCTCACCAACGGTGAGGTAGGGGTTAAGGCAGGTCATCGGGTCTTGGAAGATCATGGCGATTTGGTTGCCACGGATTGTCCGCTTGTGGGCCTCGCTGGCGGTGATTAAATCGGTACCTTCAAAATGTGCGCTGCCGCCGTCTATGCGCCCGGGTGGCATGGGCACTAAGCCCAAAATGGAGTAACAGCTTACCGATTTACCAGAGCCGGATTCGCCCACAATAGCCAGTGTTTGGCCAGAGTCTACGGAAAAACTGATATCGTCCACCGCCTGGGTTACGCCATTGCGGGTATGAAAACTGATGGATAAATTGTTTACGTCTAACAGTGCCATAAATCGCTCGCGTTAATCTTTGGAGGCTCGTACATCCAAGGCGTCGCGCAGGCCATCACCCAGGAAATTCAGCGAAAATAAAACTAAAGATAAAACCAAACCGGGGAAGATTAGCAGCCAAGGGTATTCTTCCATGCTCTCTACCCCAAGCGAAATCAACACGCCCCAGGAAGACTGCGGTGGCTGAATTCCCAGGCTAAGGAAGCTCAAAAAGGCTTCTAGCAACATAACATTGGGAATGGTTAGGGTGGTGTATACGATCACCGGCCCCAAAGCGTTGGGGATAATGTGCCGCCAAATAATGGTCCGTTGTGGTAGGCCAATGGATTGCGCGGCTTCGACAAACTCCAGCTGTTTTAGGGTTTGTACCTGGCCACGGACGATGCGCGCCATGGTTAACCATTCCACTGCGCCAATGGCCAAAAACAGCAAAAATAATGACCGGCCAAATACCACCATTAATAACACGATAAAAATCATAAAGGGCAGGGCGTAGATGATATCCACCAAGCGCATCATTACGGTATCTACCCGGCCGCCGGCGTAGCCGGCAACAGCGCCGTAGGTGACGCCAATTATCAAGGCTACTGCGGTGGCGATGAGCCCGACCATGAGCGACACTCGGCCGCCGTACAGAATACGGGTTAATAAATCCCGGCCCAGGGTGTCGGTGCCCAGCCAGTGTTGCGCCGAGGGGCCGGAGGCACCCAGGGCTAGGTTTTGCTCCTCGTAGCCGTAGGGGGCAATCCAGGGGGTTATTAAACACAAAAAGGTAACGCACACTAAAACAATTAAACCAAAAATGGCCAGTTTGTTGCGGCGTAGGCGTATCCAGGCATCGGCCCACAGAGAGGTGCCGGCTTCGTATTGGTCTAGGCTGAGGGTTTCACTATTCATTTGCCTTTCACCTCCGCACGTAGGCGTGGGTTCAGGTAAGCGGCCAGCACATCGGATAGCAAATTAAACAGCACAATCAATCCTGCTAAAAAGACGGTGGTGCCCAAAATAAGGGTGTAGTCGCGGTTAAATGCGGCTTGCACATAAAGCCGGCCCAAGCCGTGTATTTGAAACACCGTTTCGATAACAAAGGAGCCGGATAAAATGCCGGCAAAAGCCGGCCCAAGGTAGGCGACCACGGGTAGCATGCCGCCTTTTAAACCGTGTTTTAGCACTACCATGATTTCTGGTAGGCCCTTGGCGCGAGCGGTGCGGATGTAGTCTTGGGACAGTACTTCTAACATGCCACCTCGGCTAAGCCGCGCCACATAGGCCGCATAGGCGGCACCCAAGGTAAAGCTGGGCAGAATTTTATCGCCGGGTAAATCGCCCCAGCCGGAGACCGGCAGCCACTCCAGCCAAATACCAAAAATCAGCATTAGCACCGGCCCCAATAGAAATGTGGGCATGCAGATGCCAATCATGGCGGTGGACATGGGTATGTAATCCTGGGCGGTGTTGGGCCGCAGTGCGGCGATGATGCCGGCGGTGCCACCCAATGCCAGGGCTACTAAAATGGCGTATAAACCCAGCTCGGCGGTGACTGGCAAACCGGATGCGATCAGTTCGTTAACGCTGCGGCCGGGGTATTTAAACGAGGGGCCGAGGTCGCCGGTAAATAAATCACCCAGATAAGAAAAATACTGCACAATCAAGGGTTGGTCTAGGTTGTATTGCGCCTCCAGTGCTTTACGCACGGTTTCTTCAACCTGCTTTTCGCCATCAAAGGGGCCGCCGGGGGCAAAGCGCACTAAAAAGAAGGTGACGGTAATCACCACTAAAACAACGGGGATGGCTTGTAACAGCCGTATCAAAAAAAAGCGGAGCATGGTTTAGTTTCCGACGCTGACGTATTTCCAGTAGTACTTGTCCAAATAGTTATTGCTAAAGCCTTTCACGGAGGGGCTGAGCAAATATTTGGTTTTGTAGGTGTAAACCGGCACAAAGGGTAGATCGGTCATGATCATGGTTTCGGCCTGGTAGAAATTCTCAAAGCGTTCGGCTTGGGTTTTGCTGCCAGGTATTGTATGCAAAATGTAGTCGTCGTATTCTGGCCGTTTGTAGCCGGAGCGGTTGTTGCCGTTGGTAGAGAGCCCCAAATCCAAAAAATTCATGGGGTCGACCACATCGCCAATCCAGCCTGCGCGGGCCATGTCGTACTGCAGGCGGTTGCGGCTGTCGATGTACACCTTCCATTCCTGGTTGGTGAGGGTGATATCAACATTCAAATATTTTTTCCACATCTGCTGCACGGCCACGGCAATTTTGCGGTGGGATTCGTTGGTGTTGTACAGCAGTTCAACGTGGGGGAAGCCTTTGCCTTCGGGGAAGCCGGCTTCGGCCAGCAAGCGTTTGGCCTCGTCTGGGTCAAAATCAATTAAAACCGGGGGCTCATAACCGGCAGCGCCGGGAGGGGTTAGTGTGTAGGCGGCATCCACCACGCCGTACATCACTTGGTGTACCAGAGCTTCGCGGTCAATGGCCAAGGCCAGGGCGCGGCGCACGCGCACGTCGTCAAACGGCTTGCGGGTTACATTAAATTGGTAATAGTAGGTGCCCAGGTAAGGGTTATTACGCAGCAGCTCCGGGTGTTCTTTTTTGTAATCGGGGAATTTATCCAGCGGGATTTCAAAGGTTTTATGCAGCTGGCCAACGCGGAACATGCGCTCTTCGGTGGAGAAGTTTTCTACTGGGTAAAAGTAGATGGCGTTTAGCGCAACGTTATCGGCGTCCCAGTAGTGCGGGTTTTTTTCCAGCTTCACGTAGTGGTAGATTTTCCATTCCGCTAGGCGAAAAGGGCCATTGCTTGCCATATTGCCGGGGCGAGTCCAGTCGGAGTAGCGATCGGTCATTTCACCGTATTTAAGCACTACGTGTTTGGGTACGGAGTAATACGAATGGTGATCCAGTAGCTGCAAGAAATAGGGCGTTGGGTTCTCCAGCTCGACCTCCAACGTGCGTTCATCGATTACTCGGATACCCACTTGGCTGAAATCGTCCAATTTGCCGGTGCCGTAGGGCTCAGCGTTTTTGATGGGGAACATCATGTAGGCGTACTCGTTACCCATTTTAGGGTGTAGAGCGCGTTGCCAAGACCACTGATAATCGGCGGCGGTGATGGGTGTGCCATCCGACCACTTGGCGTTTTCTCGGATATAAAATCGATAGGTTAGGCCGTCCTCGCTGATCTCCCAGCGCTCGGCCATGCCCGGGGCCGGAGTGAGTTCTTTGGGGTCTGCGCTGACCAGGCCCTCAAACAAGCCCATGGAAATATTATTTTCGGGCACCCCGGTGTGCACTTGCGGGTCCAGGGTTTGTGGCTCGGAGCCGTTGGCGGCGTGAAATTCGCCCAGCCGGTTGCCTTCTTCCACCCGGGTTTCGCCCGGGCTGCAGGCGGCCAGTACAAAACTGGCTAGGCACAAGAAAACCCATTGCCAACAGTATTTAGAGTTGCGATGCGGTCGGCCAAAAAGGCCCGAATTGTTAAGGTAGTTTGGGTTCATAGGCGATTGATGGTTGATGAAACTCACAGTAGTAATCCGTGCCTTAAAGCCCAGGGTTTACTGGCAGGCAAGTTTGGTTGGCTTAACAGCAAGGGGGATGAGCGAGTAGGGCAGTGAATAAGCCTGTCATATTGGTTGATAGTGGTTGAGATAATCACTTCCGCACAATGCGGCCCTTTATGGTGTTAGTTGCAGTGGACGAGGTCGCAATTGCGTCTGGCCACGGGTTTATTCTGGCTAAAGACAGGGGCGTCCACAAGGCACCGCCAGTAAATAGGCAAAATTATGGACGGCTTCTTTATAATAAATGCCTAATATGGGGCGCATGCAAATAGGTAGCCGTTTATACACTGGCTCGGCGCTTAGCGTGGTGCAAACAAAAGACGAGCCAACGCTTAAGCCCTTCATTATTAATTGCCGTAAACGCTTGGCGATGGGGATATTGTGGATTTATATATTAGTTTTTTCCTGGCCAGCGTACTGCTGGCGATAACACCGGGGCCAGATAACATCTTTGTGTTGGTGCAGTCCTTGGCCCAGGGTGCCCGGGCGGGAATCGCTATCACACTGGGGTTGTGTACCGGGTTGGTGGTGCACACGTCCTTGGTGGCCTTTGGCGTGGCAGAATTTATTTCGCAAACGCGGTTGGCTCTGCCCATCTTGGCCTTGTTCGGCGCGGCCTACCTGGGGTATTTGGCCTGGATGAGTTGGCATGCGGGTCTGGTGCAGGTGAATGCCTCCTCCGACGGTCAGTCAGCTTCGGTCAATGGTTGGCGCTTGTATGGCCGCGGCGTGGTGATGAATTTAACCAACCCCAAGGTGTTGCTATTTTTTTTGGCGTTTTTACCGCAGTTTGTGCAAGGCGGCGTGGCGGTGGCGCAGCAAATTTTTGCGTTGGGCGGGGTGTTTATCGTGGCGGCTTTGTTGGTGTTTTGTGGCATAGCGTTAGCTTGTGCCAAGGTGCAGCCGCTAATTAATCATCAGGGGGTGGGGCAGGTTTGGCTCAACCGAGCGGTTGCTTTGGTGTTTGCTTTATTAGCAGTGCGGTTAATTTGGGTCGCGGTAAATTTGCTTACCGCAACCCAATAGCACGCCCATCGCATTTCGATCGGCGTTTTCTTTTAACGATTAACGATGACCGCTGCGACGGTTGCCGCGGTTATCGTCAAACTTGCGATTGCTGGCGTTATCGCGGCGTCGTTTGTCGCCATCGTTACGGCCGCGTTTTTCCTGGGGCGCGTGGTCCAAGTCGGTTTTTTGCAGTTTCAAAGGCTTGTTGCGTACCCAAACCTTACTCAATAAACGCTGGGTGTCTTCGCCCAAACCAACCGGCAGTTGCACAAAGCTGTGACTGTCATTGATGGTAATGTTGCCGATGTTGCTGCTGCGCATGTTAGCTTCGTTGGCGATGGCGCCGACTAAATCGCCGGGTTTAACGCCGTCTTTGCGGCCCACTTCCACACGGTAATAATCCATGGGTTGGTTGCTGCGTTCTTTGCGGCCCCCGGAGCGTTTGTCGCCACGGTCGCGGTCGCGGCCACGGTCGTTACGCACGGCAATTGGCTCGTCCAACAGTTTGTCTTTTTCCACAAACAGAGGGTGTGATGACTGTGCCATGTAGGCTAAGGCCGCAGCGATTTCGTCGGAGCTAACATTGGCCTCGGCTTGCACTTCTTCCACCAGCTTGGTGAATTCCGATAAATCCTGTGAGTCCAAGGTTTCCAAAATACTTTCGCGGAAACGCGTAACACGGCGGTTGGTTAGCTCGTCCGATGTGGGCAGCTTGCCTTCCTCGATGGGCTGGCCGGTGCTGCGCTCAATGGATCGCAACAGGTGACGCTCGCGTGGAGTAACCAGCAAAATTGCTTTACCCGAGCGGCCGGCACGGCCAGTGCGGCCAATTCGGTGTACGTAGGCTTCGTTGTCGTGTGGGATATCGTAGTTCACCACGTGGGTGATGCGAGGTACGTCGATACCACGGGCGGCAACGTCGGTGGCAACCACCACATCAATTTTGCCTTTTTTCAGTTGCTCGATGGTGATCTCGCGCTGCTTTTGGTTGATGTCGCCGTTGAGAGCGGCGCTAGAATAGCCGCGCGCTTCCAATTTTTGGGCCAGTTCAACGGTGGCGGTTTTGGTGCGCACAAACATAATCAGCCCGTCGAAGTCTTCGACTTCTAAGATGCGGGTTAAGGCATCAATCTTACGGGCAGGGCTGACCATAACGTACTGCTGCTCAATGCGATCCACGGTTTTGGTTTTCGCTTCAATTTGAATGCGCACCGGGTCGTTGAGGTAGTTGTTAGTGATTTTTTTGATGGCCGGTGGCATGGTGGCACTGAACAACGCCACTTGGCGCTGATCTGGTGTGTGATCCAAGATCCACTCTACGTCGTCAATAAAACCCATGCGCAGCATTTCGTCGGCTTCATCCAACACCATCATGGATAGGTTGGCGAGGTCCAAACTGCCTCGACGCAGGTGGTCCATAACGCGCCCTGGGGTGCCTACCACGACGTGCACGCCGCGCTTTAACTGGCGCAATTGGGCGCGCATGTCCTGGCCACCGTAAATGGGCGCAATGTGAAAGCCATCAATGTTCGCAGCGTAGCTTTGGAACGCTTCGGCTACTTGAATCGCCAGCTCGCGGGTTGGCGCTAAAACCAGCGCTTGGGGCGAGTTTTGTTTTAGGTTAATACGCGACAAAACGGGCAGGGCGAAGGCTGCGGTTTTACCGGTACCGGTTTGCGCCAAACCTAAAAGGTCTTTGCCTTCCAGCAGGCTAGGAATACTTTGCGCTTGAATGGGGGAAGGTTGCTCGTAACCGAGGTTTTGCAACGTTGCGCACAGGGGCGCAGGCAAACCCAGCGAAGCAAAATCGCTGGTTTGAGAATCAGACATAGCTTGGGTGCCTATATGTGAACAGAAACTAAAAAAAGGACCCAAACCAAGAATGATTTACACATACACAGATGAATGCGAAGCAAGGCGCAGGGCACTTGCCAGTAACTCACAAACTCGACAAGCCGAAATCTTGTCACAGAAATAAACCGCAGAAGAAGGTGCAGTAAGGCGTGTTTAACAGATTTTAGCTCGGTGACCGGCGGATACGTTGGCTGGGGTCGGCAAAGCGCGGAAGTATAGAGTAGCTGGGCGCTAAACTAAATGGTTTTTTACGCTAAATTGAGCATTGTTTGCAACTATTGGCTAGCGCTTAAGTAGATAGAAATTGGCTGACTATTCATTTCACTAGGAGTAACCCTTTGATAATTTGGCTTTTTACCATAGTCGCTACCACGATGGTTTTCGGATTAGTGCTGTGGCTGTTGTTGACGGTAAAGACGCCTCGCTATCGCGTCACCAAGCAACAAGTACAGCAATTGTTGGAGCAGGTGGTGGTTGGCCAGGCCTCTGGTAACGATTGGGCCGTGTTTATTGGCTATCAGATTCGCGATAACCCAGAGTTGGAAAAAATTCGCGCCCAGTGTGTGGTGATCGATGAAGAAGAATATCGTTCCCACGGCCAGTATTTACTGACCGCCCGTGGCCGTGACCGAGTGGAGGCCTTGCTGCGCGGGCTGATGAATAACCGCCATGTAATCGATTAGCGCCTGAGTCTAAGGCGCGGGCGCGTTAAATTGGCCCCTATTCGGCGGCTGCAGTAGGCCACAGCGCCGTCGCAAGCTGGTATAATCACGCCAATTTTTACAGCAAGCCCCCATAAACGGGGAAAGGAGTCTCAATGTACAAGTTGGTGCTGGTTCGTCACGGTGAAAGCCTGTGGAACAAAGAGAACCGTTTTACTGGATGGAAAGACGTGGAGTTGTCTGAAAAAGGCAAGGCAGAAGCGGTTGCCGCTGGCCAGCGTTTAAAAGCGGAAGGTTTCGAATTCGATAAGGTGTACACCTCTGTACTGACCCGCGCCATTAAAACCGCTTGGTCCATTATGAGCGAGTTAGACGCCTGCTACCTGCCAGTTATCAATAGCTGGAAGTTAAACGAGCGTCACTACGGTGGTTTGCAGGGGTTAAACAAAGCCGAAACCGCCGAGCAGCACGGTGAGGAGCAGGTGTTGGTGTGGCGCCGCAGTTACAGCACGCCGCCGCCGGCGTTGACGAAAGACGATGAGCGCTACCCGGGCCACGACCCGCGCTACAAAGATTTAAGCGAAGCCGAAATCCCCCTCACCGAGTGTTTGGCGGATACCGTAGCGCGAGTTATCCCGTACTACGAAGAAACCATCGTGCCGGATATCAAAGCCGGCAAGCGCATTATGATTGCCGCCCACGGCAACAGCCTGCGCGCTTTGGTGAAATACCTCGATGAGATGAGCGAAGAAGCCATTATGAAGGTGAACATTCCAACGGCGACGCCGTTGGTTTACGAGCTGGATGAAAATCTGAAGCCCATCAAAAACTACTACCTTGCCGATGAAGCCGCACTGGCCGAAGCCATGGACGCGGTAGCCAAGCAGGGTAAAAAAGGTTAACGAACTAACCTTGGCATTTGTTGTCATGCCAATACCGATAACGAAAAAGCCCCGACATCGGGGCTTTTTGCTTTTCAGACTTTAGGGAAACACTATGAAAGTACTAAAAATATTTCTGGGCTTGATTCTCGTTGTGCTGCTGTTGTTGGCCGTGGGAGGCTACTTTTTGGCGAAAAACCTCAACGGCTTAGTTGAGCGTGCGGTGGAAGACTTTGGCAGCCAGGTCACAGAGACCCAGGTGGAGCTAGGTGCGGCCGACATTACTTTGGATATGAACCAAGGCCGTGGTGAATTGCAAAATCTTACCATTGCTAACCCTAAAGGTTTCAGCAACGCCAACTTGCTCACCGTAGGTAAAGTAGCTCTGGCAATTGAGCCTAAATCGGTGCTCAAGGATGTGATCGTGATCGATGAGATTACCCTGTCCGGTGTCAATATTCTGGCCGAACACACCGGTGTTGCAGACACCAACCTACAGGCATTATTAAATAACATTCAGTCCCAAGCGGGCACTAGCAGCGAGCCTGAGGCAACCGAAGAGACCGGTGGCAAAGAAGTTTTGCTGGCCGTGAAAAAGATCGACTTCGCCGATAATTCCATGTCTTTGAAATCAGAGAAGCTGGGCAATTACGATTTGAAAATCCCCAGTTTTACCGTCACTGACCTAGGCTCTGCCGAGAACGGGCTCACGCCAGAGCAACTTGCCGCTGCTGCCATCAAGCCACTGTTGGATCGAGCTAAGCGCCAGGTTGAAGAAAAAGTACAAGATGGCATCGAGGACAAAGCAAAAGAAAAGCTTATGGAACACCTAGACGATGACCAAAAAGAAAAGTTAGAGGGCCTTAAGTCGTTGCTGAAAGGTAAGGACTAACCGTTAAATCGTGTTCGACTGAAACGGCATCCTTGCCGTTTCGCCGCTTTGAAATAAAAAGTCCGAGCGTTTACTGCTCGCAAATCGAAAGTTTGAGCCTTTAAATTACTGCAATTTAAACTCAACAGGCACGGTGAAGGCGTAGTCTTCACCGGGCTCATCCACAGGCGGTGCTGGGAAAGGCGCTGCTTCCTTTACCGCTTTTTCGGCGGCTCGATTTAAAATTCCGTATTGGGATTCATCCAGTGTTTGCAATTCTTTCAACGCTCCTTTTTGATCGATAACCACCTGTAGGGTAACCCGGCCTTGATAATTGCGGTCTATTGCGCGGCGTGGGTATTTCACCTCGCGGTAAACGCGCCCTAATAAGTCGGAGTGATACAGCTGCTGTTGTAACAGCGTTTGTGCCGTGATTGGGGCGCTGGTTTGGTCGTCTTCATCCTCTGTGGTGGCTGCCAAGCGCTGTGCTGGCGCTTGCGCCGGTTGCGGTGCTGGTTCTGGCAAGGTGGTGGTCGCGCGTTGCGGCTGCGCTTGGGTAGGTGCCTGCTGTGCCGGTGCTGGGATAGCAGGGGCAGAATTGGTCGTCACAGGGGTGGCAGGTGGTGTTAATTGGCTGGCCAAGGTGCTGCGCCGCGTTGGTGGCGCGGGTTCTTCCTGGGACTGGGGTTGCGCTTGTGTAAGCTGGCTTGTGTTACTTGGTTCTCGTTCCAGCGCACCATCTTTAATAGAGGCGGCCAAGGTCTGAGCAAAGGCTGTGCGTTCTGGAATCGGCCGCAATTGGCTAAAACGATTGGATAAATCCTGGTCGACATCGCCGGCGGCGAGTAAATTTGCCCTAAAGGCAGATGACAGGGGCACCGAACCAATCCAAGCGCGCAGTAGAACATCAAAGATACCCGGCGGTTCGATTTTGCCCAGCTCGACATCATTTAACAGTACCGCCACCGGGGCATCGTTAGGGGCGTCAATTAATAAGCGGTCACCGGGCTTGAGCGGTACGTTAATCAGTTGAGTAAACGCCACCATGGCGTCGGCGTAATCTTTTAATACCGCCGTTGGGTTGTTAATGGCGGCGCCTTCAATCCAGGTTTTAACGTGTCGGCGTGCACTAAAATTATTGGTGCAGCGTATTTCCATCTGGCGATGCTGTTGCAGCTCAAATATTGCGTCGGCTTCGGTGGCTGGGCTGTCTAAAAACAGCGCGGCGATAAATCGCTCCTTGCCGAGGTATTCGTACGAGGAAACACCGTTCAGCAATGGCGCCGCTGTACTGCTGTGGCTGATTAGCCCGGCGGTGATTATTGCCAGCAAGTAGCCAAAGGCTGCGGCACTGTTGCGGCGGGTCGTTCTGGTTTTTTCTGCTTCAAACACCGATATCTCTCTTTTTATTGTGCTTTGTACCCAGGCGTATTGTCCGGGAAGGCTGGATTGTCTACAGAGAAGAAAAACGCTACTTAATGGATGTCCACTCGGCGCAACTGGCGGTGACTCTGCCGCGATTAACTGTGGGTATGTTGCCAGAGCTTGTTGGCTGGTGCTGCTGGTTGGCTTTTTAGCCCTACTTATGTGAAGTGCATCTGTGCATGACTTCGTTATTGTTGTACCGACATCGCCCGTCGAAAGTCCAAGTGTTGGCCGCGCTGGCCGACGTCTCGGGCAAACGGCACCGCTTTTTATCCGTGCTGACTAATATTTAGTCTAACGAGTTTTTGGCGCCGTGCAACACATTCCCTAGTTGCTCTTAAGAATAGTTAACTGCGTCAATTTTGTGGTGGCCGCGGGCTCAGTTGCGAGGTTATTGCGATGACCGGCAGGCTCGGGCTGGCAATAGCGTTAGCCAATTCTCACTTTCAATAAATACTCGCTTGGTGTGGGCGAAATCGTTCAATTTTACAATTGCGCAATAACTAATACACACCCTACACTCGCGGCAGTGTACTAGGTGGGCCCACGCAATCAACTGCCATTTTCGTTTCTTTCTAGCTCCTTTGCGTCAAGCCAGTTTTTTGCGCGCTCGAAGAAGGACTGCACCAAGAGATTTACCAAGGCGGCCAGAGCGCCGCCGTTTCATTTTATCCGTGAGGGAGTCCCAACTATGCGACTGCAGCAATACGGCGGCTTAAGCCATTCGGAAATAAAGCAAAAGTTGCTCTATATTCCATTATTTCGGCAAATCGAACAGTATCGGGCAGATCAATTAGACTTATTATTGGCCTGCGCACAGGTGCAGCAAGTTGCCTCTCAAGGCTTGGTGTTGAGATGCGGCGATCGCGATGATCGGGTGTATTTTTTACTGCGAGGAAGCCTGAATGTCTGTTTGCCAGGGACGACTGGTGCGGTGGTGTTACGCCAGGTACAGCCCGGTGAAATGTTTGGTGAGCTGGCTTTCTTGCTGGGCCAGGTGCGCTGCGCCAACGTTGAAGTGGCTCCCGAGTGCAAGCAAGCTTGGGTTTTGTCTTTAGAATTTGAGCTTTTCGACTTGTATAATTCGTGCGGTTTGCTGGATTACACCGGTTTGAACTTCTTCTACCAAAACTTAGTTCATCATCTGCGTTTTAAGTTGGATCTCCTGCGTAGCGAACATCCTAGCCACCCGTTGGCGAGTCTGCATCGAAAAATTAACGTCGGCAAAACCTCTGTGCAGCCCCTGGATAACCTGCTGGCTTTGCAAAAACAAGCGCGGGCCATGGCTGAGCTGCTTACGCAATGGAATCCCGCGTTGCAGCTATTGGCCTAGCAATTGGCTGAGTTGTTTGCCTAACGATTAGCTTGATCTGCTAAGAAATAAAGCGCAGGGCGGCGTGGTACTGGCCGGCAAACGTTGGTCTACACTTTAGGTGGACACCCGTTCTGCAATTGCCCCAAGGATCGCCTGCCAATGAAAAACCTCAGCACCACTCGTCCACATGGTTATCTGCATCGCACGCTGGTGTTGGGAGCGTGTTTAGTGGCTGCGCAATGGGGGCAGGCGCGAGACGTCAATCTCTGGTTGCCCGGCCGGTACAAGCAGTACATGCCGCAACTGGAAAACGCAGTGGCTAAAGTGGGTGCGGAAGAAAGCTGCCAAAAGGTTGTGCGCGGCGAGCTTATGGAATCCCAATCCAAGGCCGAGCAGCCGGTGTTCAGAATTATTTGCCGCGATGACAATCTTAAAACCTACGCCACTTTGATGAATGGCCTATCGCTGGAGGTGTTACATTCCAGTGGTGAAACGCATATAGAACAAAAAAAACGTCATTTGCCTCACTATGCCCGGGTTTGCTTGAAAGATCTAAAAGCCAAGGCCGAGCGTTTGCGAAAGCCGCGCTTTCCGGAAGGGGCAGGCCTGAAGCCAACTCTCTTTACCGGCCAACGGGTGGAGTTTGAGGTGGATTTCTCGTCGCAAAGCCTAAGCGGCAACGATTTGGAATACCGAGGCTACTGTGCCTTTGAGGATATGGCCAATTATGAGACGGAAATCCGCCCTCGGCCAAAGACGACAAACACTGAGCCTGAATCGGCTCCCTAGTCGAGATTTTCTGCCAGATAAGAAAAAGGCCGGTAAAAAACCGGCCTTTTCTGTGCGCTAGCTGATTAAGCTTTTGCTTTTGGTGGACGACCACGACGCTTTTTAGGCGCGGCGCCGGTATCCGCTGGGGTGGCAGCTTTAGCAGCGGCGGCTTTTGGTGGGCGACCGCGCTTCTTAGCAGGTGCGGCCTTTGCCGGAGTGCTTTTAGCAGCGGTTTTGGGAGCGGCTTTCTTGGCAGGGGCCTTTTTACTAGCGGCTTTGGCTTTAACCTTGGCCTTAGCAGTTTTGGCTTTAGCCTTAGCAGCGGCCTTTTTGGCAGCTTCTTTGGCTTTAACAGCAGCTTTCTTAGCAGCGGCTTTAGCTTTAACGGCGGCTTTCTTGGCGGCTGCTTTCTCTTTAATAGCAGCTTTCTTGGCAGCGGCCTTAGCTTTTGCAGCGGCTTTCTTAGCAGCTGCCTTCTCTTTAGTAGCTTTGATCTTAGCTACGCGAGCCAATTCTTTGCTCTCGGCTTTGGCCAAAGCGTTGGCGGCTTTGTTGGAAGCTTTCAGGTCACGCAGTTCTGACTTGGCCTTGTCGGCAGATGCTTTGGCTTCAGTAGCAGCTTTAGCAGCTTCAGAAGAAGCGGTGCGAGCAGCGGCAACAGCTTTAGCAGCGGCTGGGGTTTTCTTCTTACGAGCAGCAGCCAGTTTGGCTTTAGCCTTTGAGCTAGCAGTAGCCGCTTTTTTAGCAGCAGCACTTAATTTGGTGACTTCTTTAGCCAGGTCGGACTCTTCTTTTGCGCGAGCCTTGGCCAATTGAGTTTTAAGAGCTGCTAGTTCCTGTTCCAGTTTGGCAACAGGGTCTACAGCGGATGCAGTGCGTGGGGCCATAGTCAGTTTCCTTTATGAGAATAAATTTCAGTGCAGGGGGTCTGCATTAAAGCGACATAAGTTAAGCATTTACAGAAAAAATTCAAGCACTTTGCATGAAAATAGACCAAATTTTGAAAAATGAGAACAAAAAGAACGAAAATTTAATAAAAAAGCCGATATTTTTTTTGTTTTGGATAACTTGGCGGCAAAAGTTTCGGATTTTTAAACAGACTAAAGCGAGGCGATGTGACCAGTTTGAATGAATAAACTGGCTGACTTTGGCTTCCAATTTCTCTTTTTAGACCTACGCAAACTCGTTGGTCGAACATTTCCTTGCTCGTTATTGAGATAAAATTCGCCAGCCGATTGGGTTTTCTTAAAGTTGGCGATGGTCGGCGTCACTGGCAAATGCCGGCCCGAGGTGGCGAATACCACACAAACTTAAAAGCCATACAATATCAAAAGTCACACACTGGAATTCTAGTAGCCGTACCCGACGATCACATTTCACCTAATGGCCATATTCAGGCTGATTGGTCCATCGACGAAGAAAAGCAAGGCCTTATTGTTTATGATTGGCCCAACGCTGGCCGCCGAGCGTATTTTAGTGGCGATTAGCAGGGAGGGGTTCTGGCTGCTGGGTCGACCCTAACTCGGGTACTCCTTTTGCGAGTGCGTGACTGTTTACGAAAAAACAACCGGCCAATACCATTGCCGCCATTATCCTCGTAGCTATTTTCGATATTTCATTGCCTATGCAGCGCTGCCTGCATAATCGAAGCTTGTGTAGATAAAGCCTTTGTAGCCATAAAGTTGGCAACCGTTATCTATACAACTAATCCGGGTGGCATTTCACGCAGGGTTGCCGTTCGAAGCGTTTTGCGGCTCACAGTAATGGCCTGCGCTTTTGAAAGGACAATTTTGCGAGATGGGCGGTTGCGCTTCGGTGGCTGTTTGCCGGATATCTCAGCCGCAGTTGCGAATACGCTATTAAATGACTGGGCAAGCGCAGAACGTTGGCTCCCGTTCAGGTTAAATCATAACTCTACGAATCGGCGCTTTGTGACCGGGTAATTGGGGGCAGGTATCGAGAGGGGCGTCACCCCGCCGCCGATTGAAATTGGTGTTTACTGCGATTTAATCGAATGTATTGCCGAAACGGCGTCTCTATTTGCTTATTGCTTTGCTTTTTCAAAGCCCTGTTGTGTTTTGGCGCTTGTTCTTTCGTTGCTACTTGGCTTGCTGTTTCTTAATTCGTTATTCCACTTGCCCAGCCCTGGCTTTCATTCTTTTTAATCCCGGATGTGGGTAAATCACACGTTTCCCGGTTACTTGGGCACAATGGTTACAGGTTGAATCTAAATTCAATGGTTGGCTATTGTCGTACTCAAGTTTTAGCACTTTTGGTCACGTATCGGCGCTACCAAAATCACATGGCCTACCAAAATAATGTGGTTTGTCTCCAAGTAAGGGAATCACTAGGCCAACACCTGTTTTATAAATTTGGCTTCGTATGGTACTGCATGTAAAAGGCCTCATCCCGCCAGCGGTCTCTTTCACGTACTTCAGATCTTTCTGCCAGGGTAATTGAATGGCTTGCAGGTCCCGCTTTTTACTATGCCCGCTGACTGTAGCTGTAAAAAAAATGACCGAGTCTCAGTCTGCAGGCCGACCACTGTACTGGAGTTGCGGGTTGTGCGCTGCATACGTTTTAGCCGTTAAAAGGGGTTAGGTTCCCTGTCTTTACTCAAGTGTTTTTAACCTAATGCCTTTACCACAGCGTCTTTATGCAGATCTCTTTACTAGGCGTCATCAGTAAGCGTCTTTACGTTAGTTGACGATCGGCGAAGTACTGCAGGCGGCTGGATTGAGGCTGGCTAATCATCGGTGGATTCTTTTGAGCGGTTTTTATTTCTAGCGAAAAAGGCAGCTTATGATCATTTGGCCCAGCGGATAGGGTAGCAACCAGCTCGCGTAGCATCATTTGCAGCGCTCTTAAGTTGTTGTTCTTCGCTGCTAGGCGATCGGGTTCGGCGGCGAACTTGGCCAAGTTCGGTCGCCGGCCAAGGGTGATAGGGGCATCTCTGGAGTAATTCAATAACTATTTGAGATGTGTAGACCATTATATAATAAGTAAAACGAGGTGGCGGCTACTTCTCTTGTGTTTTGATTGTAAAACGTCCAAGCTTTCCGGCGCTTTAATTGTTTTATAGCCGCCAAGGTTGTTTCTACGGTTGGCAAGTCATGGCTCCAAAGCTGCGGCCAAGTTGCGGCCTTAGCCGAGCCTGCCGGCCACCTAACAACAACTGCGTTAGACTTTACGTATCGAACCTAAATAAAACACATGGGCTGTAAAGCTCTTTCTATATTAAGTGAGGTAGTTATGGAAAACCGTCAAGTATATTTGGTCAATGGTGCTCGCACCGCCATTGGAGATTTTTCTGGCAGTCTTAAATCCATTGCTCCGACAGAGCTGGGGGCAAAAGTCGTTGCAGAATCGGTGAGTCGAGCCGGGGTTGACCCGAAGGACGTTGATCATTGTGTTATGGGTAACGTAGCGCACTCCGATCGCCGTGATATGTATTTAAGCCGAGTCGCCGGCATTAATGGTGGACTGCCATACACCGTTCCGGCGCTCACGGTGAATCGTTTGTGTGGCTCCGGTTTGCAAGCCATCGTCAGTGCCGCGCAAATGATTCAAACCGGCGATTGCGATACTGTGGTCGCGGGTGGGGCGGAGTCGATGAGTGCATTACCTTATTGGTTACCGAGCGCTCGTTTCGGCGCCCGCATGGGCGATGCTCAAATGGTTGATGTTATGACAGGCGCACTGACCTGCCCAATCGAAAATGTTCACATGGGCATTACGGCGGAAAATATTGCTCAAGAGTGGAATATTTCTCGACAACAACAAGATGAGCTGGCGTTGCAAAGTCACCAACGCGCGGAGAACGCCATCAGATCTGGTTATTTTGAGCAACAAATTTTGCCCATTGAATTGAAGTCTCGCAAAGGCACTACAATTTTTAAGCAGGATGAGCATGTTCGGTTCGACGCAAAACTAGAAGATTTCTCAAAATTACGGCCGGTATTTAAACCCGATGGCTCGGTCACTGCGGGTAACGCCTCGGGTTTGAACGACGCAGCGGCGGCGGTAGTGTTGGCCAGTCAATCCGCGGTGGATGCCCAGGGCTTAAAACCCATGGCCAAAATAATCGATTATTCTCTCGCCGGTGTAGAGCCTAAATTTATGGGAATGGGGCCGGTGCCAGCCATCGATAAAATATTGTCGCGCACGGGTGTAGCGGTGGAAGAGATTGATTTTTGGGAGGTTAACGAAGCGTTTGCCGCCCAAGCCCTGGGTGTGGTTAACGCGTTGAAGTTGCCGTTAGATAAAGTCAACCCGAATGGTTCCGGAATTTCCTTGGGCCATCCCATCGGTGCCACCGGGGCGATTCTGGCCGTTAAAGCCATCCATGAATTACAGCGAACCGGCGGACGTTACGCCATGGTTGCATTGTGTATCGGTGGTGGCCAGGGTATCGCCGCTTTATTAGAGCGAGTGTAATCTCGCATCCGCAAGCCCGATTGGCGTAGAGTAAAGATCGACGTGCGAACTGTGCGTTGATTGGCAGGTACGCTCTGTCGGTGCAGATGCCGATCGGGCCCGGCCCAACGTAGACGATCATAGGAACTGCATCCAATTAGCGATAGGCGCCATGCGCAATGAGTGCAACCGGCGGTGAGCACCAGATGGTGACTCTGTAATAACGCAAAATAGTGAAGATACCGCTGGGGTCTGGCCACTTTCGTGGTCAGTGTTCTTGCTGAGCTGAACATAAATGAACTACTCAGGCCAGGTTTGCTCTAAGTGGGCGGATTTTTGGGGCGCATAGGTTTTGCATCGTCTCAATTAATAAGCCAAAGCCTGCGCTTAAGTTGTTAGGCGCCACGCTGGCAGTTTGAGGTGTTTATGACGAGGTATTGCTACCTTGTGCTAAACAGTGTTGTTGGGTATTGGGTTGTCCTGTTTTCAACTTAGTTTGGATAAGCAGGTCATCATTTATCGGCACCAAGCAGATGTGCCTTCGGGTTATTGCTTGGGGTAAGCATTTTTTTCTATATAGTCGGTTGTGTTTCGAATTTGTAGAGGACTTTTCCGCCAAAGCTGATAATATGTTGGCCCTGGTTGCTCCGGCGGCCACTCAAGCAACGATTTTCGTGGAACATAAAAAACAAGAGGGGAGCGACTGTGAGCCGAAGAAGACGTCGCGGTGAAGCAGAAGACAAGGCCGACATTGACTTAACACCGATGCTAGACGTGGTGTTTATCATGTTGATCTTCTTTATTGTAACAGCATCATTCGTTAACGAACTGGGCATCAACGTAAACAAGCCTGATGTACCTGAGAACCAGCCACCACCGCCAGACAACCAAAAGGCTGATATCCTGGTGCAGGTTAGCGGCAACAACGATATCTATATGGATGGCCGTCGCGTGGACGTGCGCTCTGTACGCTCAATTATTGCGCGTATGTATGCCGAAAACCCCAAGGCATCCGTAATCGTTAAAGCGGACATCAACTCTGACGCGGGCACCTACGTTGCCATCGCAGACGCCGCTCGCTCAGCCAACGTCTCCCAGATATCCCTGGTACCCGACGAAAGCTAATCGCACTGCTTAGCCGGTCTTAGCGCTGGCTAGAGCACATTAAAAAACCCGCTGCATGCAGCGGGTTTTTTTATGCTTGACGCCCCGGGGTCCGACGCCCTGCTTGAGGCCCAGGCTCAGCCCAGGTTTGTTACAGGGCTTGCCTTGGGTATCTTGGGGGTGTTCTAGGCCGCTTTTTTGGCCCCTTTCTTGGTCTTCTCGCTGTCGGTTTTCTTCATGGCGGCCTCTTTCTTAACGTCGAAATAGGTGCGGAAGTAGTCGCGCAGGCGTGGCTGGATTTCGGTGCGGAAGCGTTTGCCATTAAACACACCGTAGTGGCCTACACCGGGCTGAATATAGTCGTACTGCATGTCCTGCGGGATGTTTTCACACAGATCGTGGGCGGCTTGGGTTTGGCCAATGCCGGAAATATCATCATTTTCACCCTCCACCGTCATCAGGGCCACGTCGGTGATCGCCGCAGGTTTAACCAGGCGGCCGTGATGGTAGAACTCACCTACCGCTAGGCTGTGCTTCTGAAACACTTCATCGATGGTTTGTAAGTAGAACTCTTTGGTCAAATCCAGCACGGACATGTACTCGTTGTAGAACTCGCGGTGCTTCTGCACGCTGTCGCAGTCGCCTTCAATCAGGTGATTAAAATAGTTCCAATGGGCATCCATGTGGGAGTCTTTATTCATGGAGATGAACCCGGTGAGCTGTAAAAAGCCCGGGTAAACTCGGCGGAAGGCGCCCTGGTAGTTCATCGGGACGCTGTAGATAACGTTGTTCTCAAACCAGGAATATGGCTGGTTTTTGGCCAAATCGTTGGGCACCGTGGGAGACTTGCGCGTGTCGATGGGGGAGCCCATGTAGGTCATGGTGGCCGGCAGGCAAGGGTCTTTATCTTCAGACATCAGTGATATGGCTGCTAAGACAGGCGGCCCTGGCTGGCAAATGGCCATGACATTGGCGCCTGGGCCCAGGTGTTGCAACATCTCAATGATGTAGTCGATGTAGGTGTTAAGGTTGAACTCGCCTTCGTACAGTGGCACGTCACGGGCGTCGGTCCAATCGGTGATAAACACCTCGTGCTCTGGCAGAAATGCTTCCACAGTGCCTCTGAGCAGGGTGGCGTAATGGCCGGATAGCGGCGCAACGATCAACAGACGAGGGTCGTGGTGCTCTTTGCCGTAGGCTTTGGCGTAGTCTTGTTCGTTACGTTTGAAGTGCAACATGCGGCAAAAGGGCTTTTGCCAAACGACTTCTTCCTCAATGGCCACGGGTTGGCCGTTAATTTTGGTTTCTTTTAAACCGAATTCAGGTTTGCCATAGCGGCGGGTCACGCTTTCGAACAGATCACAGCTGGCAGTCATCAACTTAGCTGGATAAGTATCACTTATGGGGTTGAGTTTGGATTCTAGTATTTTTTTGCTAAACCCGGCCACTTCCCGCAACGGGTGTAGGACCGCGTGATTGAGTTCGTACAAATGATAAAGCATAGGTATCTCCACTGGCAGCGATGCCGTAATGGGCGGCCCGATTTGCAGAAACCCTACATGCAAAATTCCAATCGCAGAACGCGCAGGCGTGGATACACCAATGCTTGCGCAGCGAATAACATTGTTAGCTACCTAGGACGTTAGCTATCTGAGAATCAGGCCACAGTACGGCGTCGTTACCGTTGTTATTGCCTTCAAATACGAAGGTATAAGACAGTGTAGCTATTAGATCGCTTATTGACCAAAATGCTGCATTGCACAAAATTATTATACCGGCTGCAGGCACCGTAGCAATGACATTTTTGATCGTTTAAGGCAAAAGAGCGCGCAGTATAACAAAATTTTGATGCGGTGCAGCTAAAAGCTGTGGCTTATTTAGGCAGGCAGTTTAAAAATGAGGCAGGGAGATTAAAAAGGCACCAGATAAGGGCGAGTGGCCCGCCGCAGGGGCGGCGGGCCGGTGGGGTTAGCTTGAGATCGCCTTGAAGACGGCGTTCAAGGTGTCGTTGGCATCGCCAAACAACATACGAGTGTTTTCTTTGTAAAATAGTGGGTTATCTACGCCAGCGTAACCGGTGGCCATGCCGCGTTTGAGTACCACGGTGGTCTTACCCAGCCAAGGCTCCAATACCGGCATACCGGCGATGGGGCTGTCTGGGACTTCTTTTGCGGCCGGGTTAACGATATCGTTGGCGCCAATCACCACGGAGACATCCACATCTGGGAAGTCTTCGTTGATTTCTTCCATTTCAAATACGATGTCGTAGGGCACCTTGGCCTCGGCCAGTAGTACGTTCATGTGGCCCGGCATACGACCAGCCACGGGATGGATACCGAAACGTACGTTTACGCCTTTATCACGCAGAGCCTTGGTGATTTGGAAAACGGTGTGCTGGGCCTGCGCCACAGCCATACCGTAACCTGGAATAATCATCACTTCTTTGGCATCGGTGAGCATCTCGGCCACTTCTTCGGCGTCCACTGAGGTGATATCAGATTCACTACCGGCCGGTCCTGCATCGGCGGAGCCGCCGCTGCTGCTGCCGGTACCAAAGCCGCCCAGGATCACGTTTAAGAACTTGCGGTTCATGGCGCGGCACATAATGTAGCTGAGAATGGCACCGGAGGAGCCCACCAGAGCACCCACCACGATGAGCAGATCGTTAGACAGCATGAAACCCGTGGCGGCCGCGGCCCAGCCTGAGTAGCTGTTGAGCATGGATACCACGACTGGCATATCGGCGCCACCGATGGCCATAACCATGTGCACACCGAAAGCCAAGGCTACAATGGTCATAATCAGCAGAGGGCCAGTGCCACCGCCGGCTGCAGCTTGGTCAACAAAGGCAAAGCACTGCCAAATGGCGATCAGCAATAGGCCGAGATTGAGCCAATGACGGCCGGGTAGCATCAATGGCTTGCCACCGATTTTGCCAGACAACTTACCGTAGGCAACGATGGAGCCAGAGAAGGTCATGGCGCCGATAAGAATACCTAGGTAGGTTTCTACATCGTGGATGCTCTTCTCTACACCCATCAAGACGGTGCTGTGGTCCATAAAGTTGGCGTAGCCCACCAAAACCGCTGCCAAACCCACACCGGAGTGCAGGATGGCCACCAGCTCTGGCATTTGCGTCATGGCGACTTTTTTAGCCAGTTGGAAACCAATCACTGCGCCGGCCACTACGGCCACAATCAGCAAGAAGTAATTGGTGGTGACGATACCGACGATGGTGGCAAACAGGGCCAAGCCCATGCCAATCATGCCGAAATAATTACCGCGACGTGCAGTTTCTTGTTTGCTCAGCCCGCCCAAAGCGAGGATGAACAGAATGGTAGCGCCTATATAGGCGATATTGATCATACCTTGAGACATGGTTCTTCCCCTTATTTTCTAAACATGGCAAGCATGCGTTGGGTGACGGCAAAACCGCCGAAAATATTGATACTGGTGATGAGTACAGCGAAAGCTGCGATCCACATCACCCAGGTGCTGGGGGAGGAAATCTGAATTAAGGCACCAATAATGATGATACTACTGATGGCGTTGGTGACGCTCATCAAAGGGGTATGCAACGATGGGGACACGTTCCAAATCACCATGTAGCCTACGAAGCACGACAGCACAAACACGGTGAAGTGAGACATAAACGACGCCGGCGCGTAGGCACCCAAAAACAGCAGGGCCAAGGCACCAATGGCAAACCATACGATACCGCCGGAGGATTTCTTCTCCTCGGGTTCGGCCACTGGCACGGGCTTGGGCTCGGCTTTCTTTTGCGGCGCTGCAGACAGCTTAGGTGGCGGAGGTGGGAAAGTGATTTCGCCCTCTCTCACTGCGGTTACGCCTCGGGCGACTTCGTCTTCAAAGTTAATGGTGAGTTCGCCGTCTTTCTCCGGCGTCATATCGGTTAACAAGTGACGCAGGTTTGTGCCGTACAGCTGACTGGCTTGAGAGGCCAGGCGCGAAGCCATATCGGTGTAGCCAATAAGGGTAACGCCGTGCTTGATGACGGCCTGGTCTGGCTCCACCAGCTTACAGTTGCCGCCTTGTTCGGCTGCTAAATCGACGATCACACTGCCTTCTTTCATGGATTCAACCATGTCCTCGGTGATCAGCTCGGGCGCTGGCTTACCAGGGATTAGGGCGGTGGTAATAATGATATCCACTTCTTTGGCCTGCTCACGGAACAAGGCCATTTCAGCGTCGATAAACTCTTTAGACATGGTTTTGGCGTAACCGCCGGAACCGGAGCCGTCTTCTTCAAAGTCCAGGAATAGGAATTCGGCATCCATGGACTCTACCTGCTCGGCCACTTCCGGGCGGGTGTCGAATGCGCGCACTATGGCACCCATGGATTTGGCGGCACCAATGGCGGCAAGGCCAGCAACACCACCACCAATCACCAGCACCTTCGCTGGGTTTACTTTACCCGCAGCGGTGATTTGGCCGGTGAAGAAACGGCCGAAATGCTGGGCAGCTTCAACCACCGCACGGTAACCGGCGATGTTTGACATGGACGACAGGGCATCCATTTTTTGCGCACGGCTGATGCGTGGCACCATATCCATGGCTAACGCGTTAACCTTTTTGTTGGCTAGCGTTTCAAGCAGGTCGGGGTTTTGTGCGGGCCAAATAAACGAGATGAGAGTTTGCCCTTCACTGAGCAGGTCAATTTCGTTGATGCCCAGATCGGGGTGATCCAATGGCGCCCGTACTTTCATGATGATGTCTGCGTTGGCCCACAGCGCGCGGGTGTCGGACACAACTTCGACTCCGGCGGCCTCGTAATCGCTGTCGCGATACTTGGCCTTTTCGCCGGCACCGCTTTCAATGGCCACGGTATAGCCAAGCTTTTGCAGGTGTTGTGCAACCTCTGGAGTCGTGGCGACACGGCACTCCCCAGGCTTCACTTCCTTGGGTATAGCAATTTTCATTTATATGTTCCCCAACTGTTGTTCAAGAGACCGACCCGAATGTCGGTCAGTACCAATGCCGTTTTCCGGCTTATATTTGTATAGGTGGCAACTTATATAAGTGTTGCCATCACCGCGTTGTCAGGAGTAGCCCTGCGCATGCCTCAATTATTAGCAAGTTGCCCTCCGCAACCTACTAGCTGATCAGCTAGTCACCAATTAATCGAGACAAAGCGCCCTGAAATTATCAGGGTGGTCGCCAAGGGTACTGTTAAAATGAATTTTGTACCATTAAAGAGATTAATTAACGGGCTTCACCTAATAGAAATGGCTGGGTGGGAAAGGCCTGAAATGTACATGCTTGTGTGACCAACGTTGGCATATATGGCCCGGGGGGTGTTTAATGACCGGCTTAGCTAATAGGCGTAGCCGCCGAGGACCCGCTATGGAAGAAATTCTAAAAGGTGTAAAAAAATTCCAACAAGAAGTTGTACCCGGGCGTAAAGAAGAATTCGCTAAGTTGGCCTATGGGCAGGAACCTGAAGTTCTGTTTATTACCTGTTCCGATTCCCGTATCGACCCCTGCCTGCTCACACAAACCGTACCGGGTAAACTTTTTATCTGCCGCAATGCCGGCAACGTGGTGCCGCCGCACAGCAATCAAACCGGAGGCATGACAGCCTCTATTGAATACGCGGTGGAAGTGCTCAAAATTCGCGACATAATTATTTGCGGCCACACCCACTGCGGCGCGATGCAGGGGGCCATTCAACCCCAGGCGTTGGATGGCATTCCTCATGTGAAAGAGTGGTTAGGTCACTGCCGCGCAGCCAGTGCGGTGGTAAAAGAACGACACGGTGATTTGAATGCAGATTACTTAGATGAAATCACCAAAGAAAACATCAAGCTGCAGTTGCAGCATATTCGCACCCATCCCAGTGTAGCGGCCAAGGTGGCCACCGGGCAGGTGCATTTACACGGTTGGATGTATGAAATCGAAACTGGCCAAGTGCAAGCGCTAGACCAAGACAGCGGCGCATTTAATCCGCTCTAAATTGGGCAACTAAACCAACCAAGTACGGATAAAGGCAATGGCAATCATTGCTGCTATCAACCACAGCAGCGGCAGTTTAAACAGCCGAACGGCAATTAAGCCGGCGATGGCCACGGCGGTGTCTACACCGCCGGCCACTGCGCTGGTGAGCACAGGCTGCATAAATGCAGCGAGCAACAAGCCCACCACCGCCGCGTTTATTCGCGCAAAAACATCACTGTATACTGGGTTTGTTGGTGCCTCAACCCAACAGCGTTCAAATCCTAATACTAATAAAAATCCCGGTAAAAACAGCGCCAACGTGGTTACCATGGCGCCCAGCCAGGGCGAATGTCCAAACAGCGCTGCACCCAAAAAGCTGGCGAAGGTAAACAGCGGTCCAGGGATGGCTTGGGCCCCGGCATAACCCAATAAAAATTGTTCGCTACCCACGGCATCGCCAACGTGTTGCTGTAGTAGCGGCAACACCACATGGCCGCCACCAAACACCAAACTGCCAGACTGATAAAACCCAGCCCAAGCCTGCAGCAGAGGATTGCCAAGCCATAACAGTAGCGGGGTAGCAACAAATAATGCCGCAAACAAACCCAAGGCGACGGTTGGTCGGCCGGCAAAGCGATGGCGCCAGTTAACCTTGGACAGGGTGGATTTCTCCGGTACGTCACCGGCCAACCCGGCCACCACAATAACGGCCAACTGCATTAATGCTGAGGGTGCAACCAGGATAACCAGCAATGCCACCGCGGCAATGCCGCGCTGCAGGGGCGTTTGGCAAAAGTTTTTGAACATGGTGAGGCAGGCATCGGCCACTACTACCACGGCCGTCAACTTAAGGGCGGATATAACAATTTGGCCCCAGGTTTGATCACTGGGGGCAAAAATCGCTAGGCCCGCCATTATCAGAAAAGAGGGCAGGGTAAAGCCAAGAAAGGCGGCCAAGGCGCCGGGAATACCGCCGGCACGCAGGCCAATGGCAAAGCCTAACTGACTGGACGCCGGGCCGGGCAATAACTGGCACCCGCTGGTAAGCCGCATAAAGGTTTGCTGGTCGAGCCATTGCCAGCGCTCAACAAAGGCTTTTTGAAAATAACCAATATGCGCCACCGGGCCGCCGAAGCTGACCAGCCCTAACGACAAGAAACGCCAAAATATTTCAATAAAACCGTGGTTGGGAGTATGCATAGCGGGCAGTGTAAGGTGTGTGGCTGAGCAGCGCAAAAAATAGCATAGACAAATGACGCTTAGCTTACGCAACAACCTCGATTTAGGATTGCCATGGTCTTTAATGACCGTAGACCGATGAATACGAGGAGATAATTGGGCTCGGCCCTACTGCCACGCTGCCCGAACATGGCAGTAGGGCTGGGAAAAGACGGCTTGCCGAATTAGGTTTTACGCACCAACACCGTGAAAGGCTCGCGTACGCCAATGCGCTCGTGAAAACCTAATAATCTTCCTACCGCGGTGCTGGTCATCTTTTGCCCCTGGGCCATTAATAGTAGGTCAGTTTGGGAGTGGACATCCTCAGCTAAAATCATTCCAGGGACCAAATCGCTGATTTCGATGGATTTGGGAATCAAAATATTATTGACCGCCGCGCCGGCTTTTTTCAGTGCATCGATATAAATACCGTACTTGCCTTTAAAATGCTGGTGCAGTTTTTCAATGGCTGGTTTGTGGCTGATGCCCTGCATACGCAGATCGTCATAATGGCCTGCAACATAGAGAAAACGCGCGCCCAAGTGAGTTTCATCAGACATTGGCTTGGCTTCTCGGCCTTCGTCTGCGGCGGGTTCCTCAGGGTGGTTTTGATTTCTAATCATCAGCGCCACTTGCTCCATGCGAGGTATTTTGTGCAGCAATTGGTAGGCGGCTTCAGGGTGGTTTTCGTACTGATATTTTTCGTTAGCGTTGAGTTTCTCGCGCAGGTAGACTTTTTCCAGTAGGTCCGGTGGGCAGGTAACGCACCCTAACTGCGAGAGCATGGCGGCGATTTCAAACATCCAAGGCTCGCGCACTTTAGCCATTTTGGCCAGCGACGCTACCACCTGGCGCAGACGTCCACCTCGGCTGAACGCCATGGGGTTCATAATACTGAGCGCTTCACTCATTACCTCCATGCTGGCAAACAGCGTGGTTTTAATGATTTCAGATTCAGCCACATTGCGCTGATATTTAACGCAGGCGTCGGCCAGTATATCTAGTAATTTGTCAGTGTCGCAGGGCTTCATTAAAAAGCGGTATACGCCGCCGTCGTTGACGGCCCGAGCGGACTCTTCGGCATTGGCTTGTCCGGTTAGCAAAATGCGCACGCTGTGCGGAAATCGTTCGCGCACCTCAGTCAAAAACTGAGCGCCGTCGATATCTGGCATAATCATATCGCTGATGACCACCGCATAGGGACCGCTTTGTTCTAACAGTGTAATGGCATCCTTGGCGGACAGTGCGGTATGCACGTTGTAGTGTTTGCGCAAGACATCCTTGAGTCCGTCGAGTACCATTTTTTCATCGTCGACGATTAGAATTTTAGTTTGGTCCGTCATGAGGTAGCCTCCTCATAGCTGTATTCTGGGCTTGTGATGGGCAGGTGCACACTGAATTCGGTGCCAACGTCGATTTCACTTTCCACTTTAATGCTGCCGCCGTGTTGGTTTACCACCACGCGATGGCACAGAGATAATCCCTGTCCGCTGCCCTGGCCGATGGATTTGGTGGTAAAAAATGGATCAAAGATTTTTTCTTTAATGGTGTCGGGAATACCGCAGCCGTTGTCTTTTACTTTAATGACAATTTCGTTATCGACATGGGCGCTGGAAATAATAATTTTGCCGCGGCCACGCAGGTTGTGGCGTAGAAATCTTTCGTTTATGGCCTGAGCTGCGTTAACAATTAAGTTTAGAAATACCTGGTTTAAGTCACCGATATTGCAGTGGGTGTTAGGCAGTTCGGATAAGTGCGTTTCAACATCGGCAATCATTTTATATTCGTTTTTAGCAACCACTAATGTATTTTCGATACCCTCATTAATATTGGCTAGGTTACGTTCGCTCTCAGTGTGATGGCTAAACGCCTTCATCGACCGAACAATGGTGCTTACCCGATCCACTCCAGATATGGCCCGGTCTATGCTTTCTGGCAACCTGTCCAATAAGTAGTCTAGGTCGTAATTCTTATTAATGCTAAGTAGTTTTTGTTTTATCTCTGGCTGGTTTGTGTCGATGAGCTCTGAGTATTCAATGCTAGCTTTTTGCAGATCATTAGCGGCCTCTTGTATAAACCGCAAGCTGTCGCCGATGAACTGAATGGGGGTATTAATTTCGTGGGCAATGCCCGCTGAGAGCAACCCCAACGCCTCCATTTTTTGCGCCAGTCTCAACTCCACTTCGACTTCTTCCCGGTGCCGCATCTCCTGGCGCAGCTTTTCCTGGGAGGCTACCAGCTCGTCATTAATTTGGCTCAGCCTCTCAGTACGCCTTTCTACGCGCTTGGCTAGGGATTCATTGAGCTCTTGTAGCTGACCTTTTATGTTCTCGCTCTTTTCCAGCGAGGAGCGCTGGGCTTCATTTAACAGCAAAAAATAGGTGGTTGGTTCGTACAGCGAGTAATCTTTTAGGCTTAAACCCAGGGCACTTAAGGACTTTAAATCGGTCACCCAGGGCACCCCAATAAACAGATATCCTCCGTGGTGTTGCAAACGTAAAAACTGACCGCGCAGAACCAATCCAGGCTCAACGGTCAATGCGATGAGGAAAATATTCTCAATTCGGTTGTCTAAACCGGCAAGGTCGTTAATGGCGGGTGATTTGAAGGTGAATTGCGCAAACAAGCTCTTACCCTGATCGCTGCGCTGTAAAAAGCGCTGCAGGCTTGGTCCGGTTTGGGTGATTTGGCCGTACTCATCCGATTGGAAGTAGAAGGGAAATATTTGGCCAAATTCGGTGTCGGTAATGTTCATGCGCAGAAAGTGGTTGGTATGGGTACATTACGTGAAACTTTTGTTATCCCTTACACTGTAGCATATGGTTAAAATTGGGTGTGGCAGGTGGGCAATATAGGTTTAGACGACGGCAGAAGTCGATGATGTAGTGCACAAGCGCTTATGTAGTGCACAAGCGCTTATGCCCGCACCCATAATTAAGGTAAGTCTTATGTTGATTAAAACGAAAAAATCATGGCAGCTGAGTGAAGCTCAGGTAACCGATGAAACCGTGTTCCGACAGCGCCGCACATTGCTGCGGCAAATGGGGTTTTTGGGGATGGGGGGCTTGCTGGCCAGCCATGCGCAGGCGGGTGTGTTGGACTGGTTTGGCAACGATAAAAACAGTGGAAGTGGCGCTAAGCTCCAGCGCGAGCTGGAATTTGCCAAGGCCACATCGACGCAGCAAACGCTTACCAGCGAGGCCAAGGTCACGTCCTACAATAATTTCTACGAATTTGGTTTAGGCAAAAATGACCCCAGAGAAAATGCGGCAGGTTTTAGAGTTGACCCTTGGCAACTGCAACTCGATGGTTTGGTGGATCAACCGCAAACCCTAGGCTACGAGGATCTGTTCGGATTCGATTTAGAAGAGCGTATCTATCGCCTTCGCTGTGTGGAGGCGTGGTCTATGGTGATACCCTGGGTGGGCTTCCCCTTGGCGGATATACTTAAGCGCGCCGGCGTTAATTCATCGGCAAAATACATTGCCTTTGAAACCTTGTTCGACCCGAAACAAATGCCAGGCCAACGCAGCCGCCTAGGGGGTGGTATCCGCTACCCTTATGTGGAGGGCTTGCGTATGGACGAAGCCATGCATCCACTGACGTTTATAGCGGTGGGGGTGTACGGTAAAACCCTTGCGCCGCAAAACGGTGCGCCGGTGCGATTGGTTGTGCCGTGGAAATATGGCTTTAAGAGCATTAAATCTATCACTCGCATCCAGGCGGTGGACAAGCAACCGCCCACCACGTGGAATTTGGCCGCGGCCAATGAGTACGGTTTTTACGCCAATGTGAACCCGGAGGTAGACCACCCTCGTTGGAGTCAGGCCACCGAACGCCGTATTACTCGGGGCGGTTTGGGTTCGGATGAGCGCATCGCCACCTTGCCGTTCAACGGCTATGGCGAACAAGTGGCGGGTTTATACCAAGGTATGGATTTGCAGCGCTTTTACTGATATTTCTATCAAAAAACCTCTGTCGATTTGAATTATCTCCGGGCAACGGGCAAGTCAATCCCGCCCGGCAACACCCTTCTGATGGAGACCGTGCTCGCTACTATGGATGGCTAATCTAGCTATGGCTTTTAATATCCCCCCTAATTCCATTACTCGCTTCCAGGTAGGTTGGTCGCGGCTTGCGCTTCACCTCGCTTGTTGCTGGTGGTTGGCCAGCGCTTACTGGTCCGCCTTAAACGACACTATCGGTGGTGATCCTGTGGAATCGCTGATCCACTTCTACGGTCTATCTGCTCTGCGTTTGCTGTTGCTGTCGTTGGTATTGACGCCGCTGGTCCGGTTTAGCCGGCAGCCGGCGCTGATGCGGCTGCGCAGGCCCCTGGGGCTTTGGGCGGCGGCCTTCGCCACGGCACATTTGGCGGTTTATGTGGTCTATGACCTGCAAATGAACTGGGCACTGGTGTTGTCTGAAGTCATCGAGCGGCCCTATATCACCGTGGGGTTTGTCGCTTGGTTGGTGTTGTCGGTGTTGGCGGTTACCTCTTTGCCTCGGTTGGTACGAGCCTTGGGTAAGCGCTGGAAGCCATTACACAACACGGTTTATCTGGCCGCCGCGTTGGTTTGTTTGCATTTTTTGTGGTCCGTAAAAGCCGATATCGTGGAGCCGGGGTTATACATATTAATTCTGGCGGTTTTACTGTTTTTAAGAAAAGAAAAGCTCTTTCGCTATTTTCGCAGCAGCAAACCGCACAACGGATGACGATTGTCACAAAAACCCATTATATTTAGCCTTTTATCGCCATGAAGAGCGATTGTGAAAAACCGATAAGGAGAATTAAATGAAGAAATTAACAATGGCCGCCGCCGCGTTGGTGTTCGCCAGCTCCGTAGCCACCGCTCATACCGACGAAAAAGACCCCGTTAAGGCACAGATTCAATATCGTAAGGCCGTGTTTTCTCTGGTGGGCGCACACATGGGCAAAATGGGTGCGGTAATGAAGGGCGAAGCCAAGTACAACGCCGAAACCATCAGCCAAAGCGCCAATGTGCTTGCGGCCTTGGCGCCGGTGGCCAGCCAGGGTTTTGAAATCGAAAGCCTGGGTCACGGCTCAGAGGCCAAAGCGGCCATCTGGAAAGACAAAAAAGCGTTTGATGAAAAGATGGCGGATTTCGTTGCCGCCACTGCTAAGCTGGCTGCCAGCGCCGGTACCGAAAAAGGCTTTAAATCCAATTTTGGTGCCGTGGGTAAAACCTGCAAAGGTTGCCACGACGACTTTAAAGAATAACCTCGGTTTTAAACTAAATCGCCGAAGGTTTGTAGAGTGATAGCCAGAAGCAAAGGGCCTCCAATCGGAGGCTTTTTTCGCATGATCTGGCAAGCACTGGAAAGTTATAAATAACCTCAGGCGGTAACAAACCACAGAACGCCAACGCAGGCAGCGGCCACGGCTAATGCCAACCAGGGCGAACGCCACTGTGTGGGTGTGCCATCGGCGGTGGTGGTGCTAACTTTTTTATTGCCGGTAATCATTGCGCCTACCAAATGGTCGCCGCGCAGGCTATGCACCACAATAGCCAACACGTGAATCACGACCGCGGCGATGATCAAATTTATGCCCAGCTCGTGTATGTCCATCATGGTATCTTGCACGTCACCGCTGACACTGCTAGCCCAGGGGCCCTCGTAAAAGTAGCCGTCACTGACAAACAGTCCGCTGATTGCTTGTAGTGCCATCAGCGCGATTAACACCAATACAAACCAACCGCCGGCAGGGTTGTGGCCGATGTAGCGGGTGTGCTGGCCACCGGCTAGGCCTTTAAGTTCGGTCAGTGCGGCCAGAGGGCTGCGCACAAAACGGCTAAAGCGGGCTGTTTCGCTGCCCATAACCCCCCAAACAATACGGTACAGCAGGAGGCCAAGCAATGTCCTACCAGCCATCATGTGCCAATCCATTAAATCGTCGGCGATTTCCGCGCTAAACCACAGAAACGCAATTAGGGCGACTATGCTCCAGTGCCAGACACGAGTAGGAAGATCCCAGGCTTTAATTTTCGACGGTGTTATTTCCATAATGTATTTCAGTAATTCCAGGCAAATAGACAATCTAAGCGACTTACGCAACGTGTTTAACGCCGTTGCATTGGCTTGAGTGTTAATCAAGCGTTAAGATGTTGGTTCATTCAAACAAGTTTCCCCGCTATGGACGATGAGATACTAAGCAAACCGAGCGTTCGGGTGATCAGTCGGCCCCAGGCAACGCGCATTATGGTTGCCAACGCCAAAGGTGGAGTTGGTAAGACCACGGTAACCACCAATTTAATCACCCACCTAAGCGAGCAGCACAGCGTAGGGTTGATTGACCTTGACCCGCAGCACAGTGCCAGCTACTGGTTACAAATGCGAGACGAAATAAAACCCACGGTAACCAACTACTCGCCCAAATCCAACGAAGGAGCTAACCACACTCGCAGTTGGATGAAGCACAAAGTGGGCCGCGAGGTGCGTTACTTGGTGTGTGACACCCCGGCCGGATTGCAGTCGCCGGATCTCGACCGGCTACTGGTGGACGCGGATATTCTGTTGATTCCGGTGGCCCCGTCACAGATTGATATTCACGCCACAGCGGGCTTTGTGCAACAACTGTTGTTAAACCCTCAGTACCGAGCCAAACCGGTGCGTCTGGGGGTGATTATGAATCGCGTTAAACGCAACACCCTGAGCTTTCAAAAGCTAACTCGGTTTTTAAGCAGCCTGAAAATACCGGTAATTACTGCGCTGCGCGATACCCAAAATTACCTTAAAGCGGTGGAAGAGGGGCGCGGTATTAATGAGATGACCAAGCGCTACGATTCGGATATCGCTGACTGGCAGCGGATTCTGGCTTGGATCAATAAAGCCGAGCGGCAACAAGCTGTGGCCATGGAGCGCAAGCAGGCGCGGGAAACCCTAGCCCAGGGTTCGGAACAGCTGCTGAGCAAAAACATTCCGCCGGCCGAGGCAGTTAAAGATTAGGGGCGCTTCGATATTCGGGCGCAAGCATCAGTGGCGAGGCCGTAAAGTCCTGGCTAAGGCTATAAAACCGCGGTGCCATGGGTGGGTTAGTAGTGTCAATGCTGGCCCAGGTGCAAAAATAGTTATCCGCCACTCGGTATTGATAAATATGCGTTGCCCGGTTATTGCCGGGTACTTTTTCGTCTTGTAAATCCACCTGCTGCTGCCGCAAAGTAAAATAAAAACTTTGCAGGCTGCGTTGTAAGCCGTCTCCCAGTGCCTTTACGTAGGCTTCTTTTAACGTCCAAAAACGAAAAAAGTTTTCCCGCTGCTGCGCCTCTTGGTTCGGTGCAGTAATTGCGGCGGTTTCTTTTGGGTGGAAAAAACGATCGGCGATTTCCAGTGTAGAGCCACTGCGCTGGGCGCTTTCCACGTCGATGCCCAACAAGGGAGCTTCGGCCAAGGTTACCGCCACCAGGCCTTCCGTATGGGAAACATTGAAGTTTATGCTGCTGCCTGCTAGCTCAGGCCGGCCATTTTTATTTTGGCTAAAACAAAAAGACTCCGGCGCTTGCTGCAACGCCTGCGATAACGCATGGCGCAGTAGGGAGCGGCCGATTAGAAACTGGTGGCTGGCATCGACATGCCGAAAGCGCTCAAAGCGAACTTGGTCTTCGGCGTTTAGCGTGGGCAAAAAGCGGTGTTGGAAGTGTGCCATATTCCAGTCGGAATAATGGCACAAAAAAATACTGGGCTCGTGCATGGCAGGTATGGGTTCTGGCTTAAATCGACGCCCGTGCCTGGGCACGGGGGCGTATTAGGTAAAACTAATTAGGACAAAAACCCGCTACCTCGCTGCCGTCGGCCATAAAACATGTGCCGTTAGAGGTCATGTTGCCGTGTTCAAACTCGCCCTCAAAGCGGTTACCGGTTTCGCTCCAGTAGGTGCCCTGGCCGTGTTTTTTGTCGTTCATCCATTGGCCTTCGTATTTGGCGCCGTTGGGGTAGGTCATAAAGCCGTTGCCCTGGCGGTGGCCGTTGAAGAAGTTACCTTCATAGGAGCTGCCGGATACCCACTGGAAGTTACCCTGGCCATGGGGCTTGCCGGCGCCGTTACAGGTACCGTCGTAGAGGTTGCCGGAATCGAAGGTCAGGCTGCAGGGCTCGGCGGTGGTATCCAGAAGCGCGCCATTGCCGCTTTCGGCGGCTTGATCGGCGTCGGCGTTAATTGAGCGATCTATGATCTGAGGCGGCGCATCGCTATGGGTTTCCGAGAATCCAGAGGACAACTGGAAAGCAGTAAAGCCCAACCAAGCGACCAAACAGAAGAACAGTGCCAATATAATCTTCTGGCCGAAGGTCATTATGGGACGGCGCTCTTTAGGCTCACTGGCTTTTTTACGGCCTACTAAACCGCCCAATTTGTTCATGGCGCCGGGTTGCTCGGCCGCGGGCGCGCTTTTTTCATCGAGGATGGTTTCCAGCGCCTGCCGCTGCATGGCCTCGGTATTCTCATTGCTGGCGGGCACCAGCGTGGTGCCAGCGCCTTCTTCGATAGCTAATACAGAAAACTGATTCGGCCCTTGGTAACTGGCGGCCACTTTAAAATTGGTAATTTGCGAGCCATCCATGGAGGTGATGGGGTAGCGCTTAGCCTTGAAGGCAATGGTGATAACGTCACCGGCTTGCAGGGGCTCCTTCAGGGCCAGTTGTATTTCGTGGGGCTCTTCTGAGGAAACCTGGCGTACCGCCGCTGCCGCCACCGTACACCAGCGATCTTGAGCTTCGGCGCGAAAGTCACCCACGGCTACGCCTTGGTGTGGGATCAGAAAGCGGTTGAGGGCGATGCTGATTTGGGCTTCGTCCATGGCGGTAATCACCGGCTCTTCCGGCGGTGGCCCCGCTTCGGGCTTGGCTTTTTTGGCGATGGTTTCCAGCAGCTTAGTGGAGAACGCCTCTTTTGGCTCGTGCCGTGAGAGCTTCACCGGAATATGGGTAATGAACGCGTTGATGGAGTCATCTAAGGTGTTAGACCACATCAAGGCTTCTTGTGGGTGGTAGTGTAGCTCCAGCTCGGACACCGGCGGCAGGGGCTCTTCAAGCACCAAAATGATGCTGGTGCGAGGCTCGTCTGCGGTGGGCTGAGGTTTCAGCTGTAGTGCGATGGGCCGCACGTTGCTGTTGGTATTGGCCTCACACACCGGCAGCGATATCGAGAAGTCCTCTGGGTTGGGCTTCAAGTCGCAATCTAAGTCTTGATCGACATCCATACGCACGAACACACCGGATGCGATGGCAGTGTCAAAATGAAAAGGCAAGGCGTCCTCACCTGTGTCTAGGGCTGTTGAATCTGATTGCATAGGTAAATAATCGGTTGCGAATGCTTTGCGGCCGGGGGCCATTTACTACGAGATTGACTAGTCGATCCAGAGCCAAGCCCGTGTTTATCAGGCATTACTACTGGTTTTAATACTAATACTCTATTCCATTCTTCCGGAATACGCCATTTCAAGGTGATCAGTTTGCGTTCGATTATGTAAAAGCGTGATCAGTTCCCGCTAAAGGGTCGAAGATTTGAACTGGTGGGCAAAAAAAATGAGCGCCGGAGCGCTCATTGTGGGGTTGGCTGTCGATGTTGAGCTCTGTGATTAAGACGTTTGGGTCTTTTTCAGGCTCAAGATATCGGCGGCGGCCAGGGCACTCATGTTGATAACACCGCGCGGCGTGGCGGAGTTGATCAAAATGTGAGCTGGCTTGGCCAAGCCGGATAGGATCGGGCCTACCAGGGTGCCGTTGGCCTTGCGACGAATCAGCCCCAGGGCAATGTGAGCGGCATCCATGTTAGGGAAGACCAACAGATTGGCGACGCCCTCTAGCTGGCTGTGACGGTAGATGTCCTCACGGTACTCAACGTTTAGCGCCGTCATGGCGTGCATTTCGCCGTCGATGCTGAGATCTGGAAACTGCTTGCGCAGAATCTCAGCTGCTTTGCGCATCTTTTTGGCCGATGGCGCAGAAGATGTGCCGAAGTTAGAGTGCGACAACAACGCGACTCTTGGCTCTACGCCGAAGCGCTTTACTTGCTCAATAGCCGACGCGGCAGACAGTACGATCTGTTCGATGGTTGGGTCGATGTTTACGAAACAGTCTGTGAAGAACAGCGGGCCGTCTTTTAATATCAGGGTAGACATTGACGTGAGGTGGGGCTGCTCTGGGTTGATGCCAAATACTTCGGTGATGCGACGCAGGTGATAATCGTAGCGACCTACTTTACCGCACAGCATGCCGTCCACTTTGCCCTGTTGTACCAACATGGCTGCGGCCACGGTGGATTGGGTGCGCAACATGGTTTCACAGGCCTCGTAGGAAGAGCCCATGCGGCCGACGATGGCGTGGTAGTCCTCGGTGAGGCTTTCCATCAGGCCGGCTTGCAGTGGATCTACCACGTCGATGTCTTTACCGATGGTTAGGCGCAGGCCCAAATCAGAAATCTTCTGCTGAATAACGTCTTCTCGGCCAACCAAAACTGGTTTGGCGATGGCTTGGTCTACCACACTTTGAATGGCGTGTAGGATGGTTTCGTTTTCACCTTCGGCGTAGGCAATACTGGCAACTTCGTCACCGGCCTGGGCCATATCAACCACCGGCTGCATAAACATGCTAGTGCGAACCACGTGGCTGTTCAGCTCGGCCTGGTAAGCTTCCAGGTCAGCGATGGGGCGGGTGGCCACACCGGATTCCATGGCCGCCTTAACTACGGCGGGAGGCACGGTGGCAATTAAGCGAGAATCGAAGGGCTTAGGAATGATGTAGTCTGGGCCAAACTTCAGTTGCTCGCCGGCGTAGGCTTCGGCTACCTCGTGGGTAGATTCCTGCATAGCCAGTTCGGCAATGGCTTTAACACAGGCCACTTTCATTTCTTCGTTAATGGTGGTGGCGCCGCAGTCCAATGCACCACGGAAAATAAACGGGAAACACAGGACGTTGTTTACCTGATTGGGGTAGTCCGAACGGCCGGTGGCGATGATGCAATCTGGGCGAGCGGCTTTTGCTTCTTCCGGAGTGATCTCTGGGATGGGGTTGGCCATGGCCAGTACCAGGGGGTTTTCGCGCATGCCTTTAAGCATGTCTGCCGTTACCGTGCCCGGTCCAGATAAACCCAGGAAAATATCTGCGCCGTCCAGGCATTCTGCCAGGGTGCGTTTGTCGGTGACTTGCGCGTATTCTTCTTTGTAACGGTTCATGCCTTCGGCACGGCCTTGGTAAATAACACCACGGCTGTCACAAACGTAAACGTTATCCTTCTTAAGGCCCATGCTGACCATGAGATTGATACAGGCCAAGCTGGCAGCGCCGGCACCGCTGGCTACCAATACGACATCTTCGATTTTTTTGTCGACAATTTTGAGCCCGTTGTACACAGCGGCGGCGGCCACAATAGCGGTGCCGTGCTGGTCGTCGTGGAATACCGGAATGTTCATTTTTTCTCGGCACATACGCTCAATTTCAAAACACTCAGGGGCTTTAATATCCTCTAAGTTAATGCCACCAAAAGTGGGCTCGAGCGCAGTCACTATGTCGACAAAACGATCGACGTTGGGCTCGTCAACTTCGATGTCGAAAACATCGATGTTGGCGAATTTTTTAAATAAAACGGCTTTACCTTCCATCACAGGCTTGGATGCCAATGGGCCGATATTACCCAGGCCTAATACCGCAGTACCATTTGAAATTACGCCAACTAAATTTCCGCGCGCGGTCATATCGGCAACAGCGGAAGGATCTTCTTCAATTAAACTACAGGCGTAGGCAACGCCCGGAGAGTAGGCGCGGGCCAGATCAGATTGAGTGTCTAGGCGGGTGGTGGGGGTAACTTCTAACTTACCTGGGCGAGGAAAGCGATGATAATTAAGCGATGCCTGTTTGAAACTTTCATTTTTGTCTGATTCAGACATATGTGTCTCCTTCAATGCTTTATTAATGTATCAACGTAAACGAAACAGGCATTGTTTGGTTTGTGTCGCTGATGGCTGCTTGTAGAATTTTTATGACGTTGCTGGATGGTTCGCAGGGATGACTTGCCGATAGACCCGTTAACGTACTTTTATAGACAACACCTTTTGGGTGTTGGGGATGGCTTTTTGAGCCGGGGAAGATAAGGGCACTTTATACAGCATGCAGCCCAGTAAGTGTAGGGCTTTACGGCTATTTGGGAGGTAATTTTTTAGCAGTACTATTGGCGGGGTAAATACTGTTTATTTAGGGTTAAGAAAAAGTCACAAATGGGTGGGGGATGACTCAAAAAAATTCCCGTCTGCTCAATTCCCACCCGGGCCATGGCCGATGCGATATTAGCCGGTGGAGGTGTGTTCTTTGGAATCCGATAACTCGTTGGTGTTATCGACGAAATTTACCACGGCGAAGTTATTGCGACCGCCGTGTTTCACTTGGTACATGGTTTTGTCGGCTTTGCGCAGAAGGTCATCGGCCAATACCTTGCCTCCCTTCGGCACAAAGACCACGCCGATACTGGCTCCAATTTGCACCGATTGATCGGGCTGCAAGACGATGGCTTCTTGTAACCTGCCAACAATACGACCGGCCAGTTTGGCTGACATCTCTTGGCTAATGTCGTCCAACACGATGTTAAATTCATCGCCGCCCATGCGGCAGATATAATCGGAATTGCGGGTAATTTGTTGTAGCTGATGGGCAACGTAGATCAAAACCTGGTCGCCGGTATCGTGACCGTAGGTGTCGTTCACGGCTTTAAATTGATCCAGGTCGATGGACATCAAGGTCAGGCTTTGCTTGCCGTCACCGGTGTTGGCCAAGCGCCGATTAAATTCGGTTTCAAAGCCTAGCCGGTTGCCCAATTGCGTCAGTGGATCAGTGCGCGCCAGGGTTTGCGCGGCAATGCTTTCACTTTTTAACGCGGTGATGTCATTGATAACACCTTGGGCGGTGTCTTGATCGATGGGGGTGAGGTTCAACTGCAGCCACATTTCGCGCTTGCCATTTTGCGGCGGCAAGAATATTTCCAGATGTAGCTTTTGCGCCTTGCCTAAGCACTTGGTAATTTGATTGCTGGCGCCGTCTAGGCTGGGAGGTAACATATCCACTATGTTACAGCCGGGGGAAAGAGCGTTGCCATGGCGCAGGCCGATGGCCTGGCAGGCCTGATTAAGCGATAACAGCTTGCCGGTTTTGTCCGCCACAAAGATGCCGGATCGGGCGTTCTCAATTATGGCGGCAATTTGCTTGTGCTGGGTCTCGCTGGCTTGGCGCAACTCGCGCTCGCTGTTGAGGGCAGCAAACATTCTATCGATTAAGCCGTTGATGTATTCGGTGATGCGCGCAATTTCGCCACCCACCTGGTATTTATTGGCGTCCAGTTTTTGTCCGTTTTGTACCTCAAGGTCTTCGATGTCTTTTAAGAACACCCGAACCTTGGGTAGCAACACGGCCAGCCCAGTCCACACCATGGCTATGGCCACGGCTAGGGTTTGCAGGAACGTTGGCGCCAATACGCTGATTAAGTAGCGCATTTTTTCCTGGTTTAATTTGTCGCTATCCAGCACTACCGACAGGGTGCCTACGGCCACGGAGCTATCAAACGGTGAACTCAGCCTGCGTTGTACTTTGGTGTCACTGTCGGTATAGCGTTTGCCGCGGGAGATGGACACCAGTGGGTGGCCGTCAGAGTTGATTAAATCCACTTGGCTGATGATGGGGTTTTTGATGAGGCCTCGGCCAATTTCCCGGGCGATACTTTTGTCGTTTAAATACGCCGAAATCTGAGCGCTGGGTTCTATGGCGTTGAGAACTTCTTTAATTTGACTCAGCGATCGGTGTTTTATTTCGGCGCTGGCCAGCGAATAATTGACCACCAAGGCAATGCCGCCGATAACCGCAATCAGCAGCAAAAAGAACTTCAGTGCCCTGTACACTAGGCTGTTATGAAACCGTAATGGCATCAGCGATTATTACCGGTATTTGCAGCTCTTACTGGGCTGCGGTTTGAATAATTTTTAGTTAACACGAATACCTATTCCACGAACAACTAATGTAAGTGTAGGAGAATCCCCTGTGATATGCGCCATGGGGCCGCAGGCTTGGCGCCTCAGTTAGCAAAAAAAACGCACGGCGTGGCGCAGTAATGATTTAAGCCCCACACTGAGTATAGTTGAAGGTCTATGGAAGAATGTTGGCGCGGTAAGCTACCCCGGCCCGCCCAGCCGTTGTTATCAACCACTGGGCATTCTTAAGGGAATGTTTGAACGCCTATTCCGGAAAATGCGCTACGGGTTTAGCACATAGACGACTTTGCAGTCTTCAGGTGTGAGCTGATTGAGCACGGCCTCCGGAACGTAGGCGATGGTACTTTGGTTATTTCTGATAAGGCTTTTCACCCGCTCGTAGTTATCGACCTCACGCGGTGGAGAGGCATTGCCTGAGAACATCACGCGCACCCAATAGGAATTGACCTCGGCGATATCGCGGTTGATTAAGCGTTGGTAGAACAAACCCTTCTCGGGAAACTCGGCGTTGATATCAATGGGCAGGGCGGTGAGCTGCCGGGTGAGGGTTTGATCTCGTCCCATATAGATATTCACCACCTCGTTTTTGCTCAGTTGTTCCACCCCGGAGGTGGGGTTCACTATGACGTAGAGCTTTTCGCTGTGGGCTAATACTGGCCACGCATACAGCGAAAGCAACAGCGCCAGCCGCATGCTCCGGGGGCGTTTGTAGCGTTGGCGAGTGAGCAGCATCAAAACGTGAAGTCCATTACCAGCGATAACAACTGGTTTTTGCCGTCCCAATCACTGGTTTCGTTACGCCATAGGTAGGTGGGGTTTTCGGTGTTGCGCACGTAGTTATATTGCAGTTTTACGGCCAGTTGATCGGCTAAATCAAAGCGTGCGCCCAGGGCCAGGTTGGTTTGATTGGCTCGGGCCGGCCGGGCGCCGAACAGAATGGCTTGCGCCACAAACTCCGGTAATTCTATGGCTGTGCGGGTGGGGCCGTCGTTATGAGCGTAGGAAAGCCGAATGTAGGGCGTCCAATTTTGTTTGCGATAACCCACGCTGATGTAACCGTTGTAGCTGCCATCGGCAGTGAGATAACCACTGCGAATAGTGCCGGCGGCGGCGTCGATGCGCCACCGGCCAAGGCCGGTGGCAACGCCCGCGTAGGCGTAATCGATTTTGTAATCCTCGGCCAACGTGGTCACTAAAAAGGCGATCTGTTCTCGGGTTGGGGTGGCATCGCCCGGCGCGTTGATAAACAAGTTGTTATCGGTTTTGAGGGTGGTGTGCTCGTCAATTTCGAAATGGGTGTAGCCCAAGCTAAACTGGGTAAAGCCCAGGGTGTATTTCAATGAGCCGCCATAAATCTTGGAGTGGTGGGAGTCGTAGTCTTCGCCGGAATCCAAGCTCACCGCATCGCCCAGGTAGCCCCCAAACGCGTGAATCTGGGTTTGGTTGAGGCCATTTAAAAACCGCTTCTCTAGGGACAGGCCGCGATAACCGCTGGCGATGTTGTAGTTGTACATTTCCGTGGCCGGCCGCGCCCACAAATAGGAAAATCCGGCGTGGATGGAGTCGGAATTGTAGAAGGTCTCCAGTGGGATCATGCCCGCGCGCAGTTTCCAGCTTTCGGCGAAATGCCAGCGGATTAGGGCTGAAAATAACTTGCTTTGAAAGCGGTTGGATAACCCGTAGTAAGTCAGGGTTTGAATCTCGGCGCTCAGTGCCGGTGTGGGGCGGTAGCTTAGGTGCAAGCCTAGGCGGGTATCGGCTTGGTAGCTAAGCTGGCTAAAGTCCGATTTGCGTTGACTCATGTCGCGGTAGAAGCGGGCGTCGCCATCATCGTTGTAGACCATGCCCAGTGTGCCCTGGGCCGAGAGCACCCACTTTTCTCCCAAGCGGACTTCCGCCTGGCTGCAGGGCACTAACAATACACCGAACAGCACCAGTAGGGGCGCCAACAGGGTAATGTTAATTGGTAGCCGTGTCGGTTTGTTCTCTCGCGTGTGCGTCCAAAAAGGCATCATCGACCATCCAGTTGTACTGGCAAAATAACGTGCTCGCACTCACAGTGTAGTCAAGGATGGTCAGATTGCTTTGAGAGCGACAGTTATTGGCCCGTAATGTGATGGTGCTTAAAAAAGTGCCACATACGTTGCGACACGTTGAGTGCGTTGGGGTAGCTGAATTTGCCTGTTTTACCGCCATACCAGCCGTGGCCTGGCCCGTCCAACCACCAGGTTTCGATGTGCTGGCGCGGCGACTGGCCGCGATAACGAGCAAAGCGCCAACCGCTGGCGCCGGTTTGGCCGGATTCAACCCGTGCCTTACGGTGCAGCGAGATACCAAAGCACGCGGCCCAGCTGTCGCGCAGGTTTTTGGCAGCTTTAATAGGCACTACTTCGTCGTCTCTGGAGTGCACAATCATTAAGGGAACCGGCGTTTTGGCCGCAGGCATTTGCGCTTCCATGGTTTTAACCAGCTTCGCCACCGGACGGTATTGCGTGGGAATGGGCTGGAATAGCTGCACCGCCTGGGCGCTCTCACCGTAGGCCACGCCGGCCACGGCGCAACCAGAAGCGATGCGCTCGGATTGGGTCACCATCAGCGCCACCGCCATTCCGGCACCGGAGGATAAACCGGCGACGTGTATGCGAGAGCTGTCCACAGTGTAGTGCTCGCAGACTTCATCTAAGATGCCGTTGAGATCCGCCACCTCGCCCTGGCCGGCTCGAGTTTGCGCCGGCTGCCACCAAGCCCAGCAGTTTTTGGCGCGCAAGCCTGTGTAGCTAGACACAAACGGGTACACCACCAAGAAGCCTTCTTGCTCGGCGATCTGGTCCAAATTGGCTATTTTGGCGATGTCGAGGTTGGTTTGATGGCAACCGTGCAGCACCATCACCAAGGGCATGGCTTTACCGTTTTGATAGTTGCTGGGAATAAAAAGCCGATAGTCTCTATCCCGGGAGCCCTTGTGGCTTTGGGCTTTAAATCGGCAGTCCAGGCGCTTGGGGGTGAGTTGGCGAAAGCTAAACACCCCATGGCGGGCTTCCACATCGTTGGCCGGCTGGTATTCGGTTTCAGCACTTGTACCATTGCCCTCGGCCGAGGGTGTCGGTGCCGAAGCCGCTTGAGGTGCCTGATGATTGTGAGCGTGGCTGCCCAGTGCGTCTTTGAGCCAATCGTGGATACTGTCTGTTTTCAGTGATGGCGGGTTGTTACCAAACAAATGACGCCAAGCGCTGCGCGCGGTTTTCAGTAATGGGGGCTTCATGGTCTTCGCAGTGATGGCCTAATTCGCTAAAACGGGTACGCGCATGCCGCGCTAATGGGTTTCTATCCTTAAAAACAATAGGCTTAGATGAGCCTTACATAAGCATAGTGGCAATTAGCAACTTTGACTGTAAAAGATGGATCAACAATTGGCGCGAAAGTGCACTAATTACGTTACTAATAAGTAGAGCCGCACCATGGCCTGGGTATTAACTGCCATTATCGTCACTGCTTGGCAGTGTGTTTAGTGCCAGAGTCTGGTAAAAATAGCCCATGTGCCTGACTAGCTTATTCGCCCCAATCGCCGTTCCAACCGTGTGCCGCTTTGGCCATCTGCTCTCTTGGTCTTCTATTTAAAGCATGCAAGTCGTAAGCCCTTTACCTCAGCTTTACTACCTAGCTAACTTTTTGGAATTGTTAGAGGGGGTGCAGCAGCAGTACTCAGAAATACTGCCCAAGCCCTACGGCCAGTTTATCCACCGGTTTCAACGGCTATCGCCCAATGCCCAAGCGCTGTTGGTGCGGCTGTTGTCTCGCAAAGGCAATTATTTCCGCCTGGCCAAGCTGAACTATCCCGAGCTGGGTGAATTGGCAACGGCAGTGGAGGCGCTTGCTGCCGAGCAGATGGTTGCCCTACAACCCCCCGTTGCCGCTGACGAATGGTTACCGCTGTTCACAAAAAAAGAATGGTTGGCCAAAATTACGGCCGGTTTGGTGCCCGGTTTGCAGGCTGACCTCGGCTGGAAGCGCACAGAAATGGACAGTGCCTTGCAAACCGCACTGACGGAACTGTCGCCCGATCAGGCCCTAGAGTTGGCCCAAGAACCGATTGTTGAGCTAAGGGCGCAACCTTTATTTGCCTGGTTAAAATTGTTGTATTTTGGCAATGCGCGGCAGGATTTGAGTGAATTTGTGCTGCGCGACCTGGCCCTGTCGCAATTTGAGCCCTACGCCATCAACCGGCAAACCCGGTTGTTTGCCGATTGGGCCCAGGTGAGTGACCACATGGCCGTGGTAGAACTGGCTGATCGATGGCAGAACACGGCCGGGGACGACATTGAAGCCTTAGTCGCTTTGGCTGAGCAAGTGCCGACGCCTACGGGCGAACCACAAGATGCCCGGTTAGAACGCAAATGCGGTCAACTCTTGTGTGATATTGCCCGCCAGTTGGAGCGCTTAGGTGCGTTGTCCCAGGCGCAGCGTTTATTCGCCAAAACCGGCGAGCTACCGGCGCGTGAGCGCCAGGCGAGAATTTTGGTAAGCCGTGGCCTACCGGAGCAGGCTATCATTCTTTGCCGGGCGATGACTGAATCTCCGGCCAGCGATGATGAATTTGAATTCGCCCATGCTTTCGCCTACCGCGTGGCAAAAAAATTACCCTTGGCGTACTGGCCGAAGCCCACGGTATACCAACCGCCCACCGAGCACTGGCGTTGCCCAAAGGAGCCAGGCGAGTGGGGCGCGCGCCTACCGGAGTGGGCCGTGGCAAAAAAATTATCTGCTAGCGGGCGTTGTTTTTATGTTGAAAACCACTTGTTTCTTACCGTGTTTGCACTGGTTTATTGGCCAGTATTTTTTGCCCCGGTGGCGGGCGCCTTTAGTCACCCGTTTCAGAGCCAGCCCCACGATTTATACAGCCAGGATTTTCTCAAACGCCGGCCCGATGTGTTGGCCAAAACCGAAGCTTGGGCTTTTTCTGCTGGCCCAGACGGACATTTGCCATTGCCGTGTTTGTTGCAGCGGCTAGAACAAAAAAACGGTATCAATCACAGTTTGGTATTTTGGCCGGCAGTGGACGAGGCGTTACTCACACTGGCGATAGAAAATATCAGCGTCAAAGATTGGCGGGCCATTTTTGACTATTTATGGGGTGATTTACGAGCCCGGCGCAAAGGCCTGCCGGACTTAATTTATTTTCCGAGTGCCGGCGGCGCAGAGCTGATTGAGGTCAAAGGCCCGGGCGACAAATTGCAAACCCATCAGCGTCGCTGGTTGGCTTTTTTTCATCAAGCGGGCATTGCCCACCGGGTGGTCAATGTTGCCTGGCAATAAAGTGCCTCGGGTAAGCGTTGGTAACCTGGTCGCCTTTGTGGCGCGCAGTGGTGATCTCGGCGCCGGCGGCACCGCCGGCCCCACGGCGCAGCAGGGCACCGCCGGCCACCAGTGGTTAGCGAAAAAAAAGCCCAAGTCTTGGCTCAGTGAAGTTTCTGTAAAGCATACTTTTGATACGCCCCATGGCCCATTGCAAGTGGCCGGCCGGATTGACTTTGCTCGCTTTTCCGCCGGTAAAAACCCGTTAGTAGAAGAAGTAAAAACCTGCCTGGGTGACCCGCAACAAGATTTTGGGGCCAGTGAGCATTGGGCGCAGGCATTGGTGTACGGCTATTTATTAGCACACAGCGACGAGCGGTTGGCTGAAAACGTAAAACCGGCGTTATTAACCGAGCACGACCTGCTGCCGGCACAAAGCCAATTGGATATTCGGCTAACGCGGTTGGATTTGCTCAATCGCAAAACCCACAGTGAAACACGTACTCACACAGTAGCGGAGTTAACGGAAAAAACTCAACAATGGGTAGCTCAGTACACGGCTTGGTTGCACCTGGTGGCGCAACAGCGCGAGAAGAGTATTGCCTCTGCCCAAGGGCTGGCCTTTCCTTATCCAGAGTATCGGCCACAACAACAAGCGGTGGCTCGGCACGTTTTTCGGTGCGTGCGCGATGCGCGGCATTTGCTGTTAGAAGCTCCCACCGGCTCGGGTAAAACCCTAAGCGTGTGTTTCCCGCTGGTGAAAGCCCTGGGTGAGCAAGCCGCCAATAAAGTTTTGTATTTAACCACCAAGGGCTCCAGCCAGCAGGTGGTGTTGGCGTGTTTAACACAACTGCAAAAGCACGGGTTGGCCCTGTCGCTGTTGCAAATCAGCGCCAAAAGTAAGTCTTGCCCCTGTGCCGCAAGCGATGGCGAAAACTACCAAGATTGTCCGCGCCGTGTGGGCTATTACGATCGTCTGCCCAAGGCTCGGCAGGAGGCGCTGAGCCTGGGTTGGCTGGACGAAAAAGCGATACAGCAATTGTGCCTGCGCCACCGTCTGTGCCCGTTTGAATTCAGCTTAGAAATGGCTGCCTGGGCTGACTGGGTCGTCGGCGATGCCAATTATTGGTACGACCCGGTGATTCGGTTGGCGGTGTTGGAGCAAGGTGCTAAACCGGCCGTTGTGGTTGATGAGGTGCACAATTTACCGGATCGTACTCGAGCTATGTTTAGCGCCCAGCTAACCAGTTTCGATTTGCAACAAATCGCTGATTTCGTACTGCCATCTTTGCAATCGCCGCTTATGGTTAAGCGCCATAAAAAATGCACGCGGGTACTCTCACAGTTAGCGTTTAGCGCTGGCCAGTTTAGCTTTGAGCAAACTTTGCCGGCCAGTCGCCTGGCCGATCTGTTTACTGCCGTGGAAGAATTATTGGTGGTAATAGACGAGGCTCGAACGCAGCCCTTGCCCGGCGTAATGGATTCTCTTTTTGGCAATGATATTGGCCAATACCTACAGCCGCTGCGGCGATTTTTGGCATTGCAAAATTATTTGGCTGAGCATCACATTTGTGTGGTTACCGCCGAACGTAAAAACGCAGTGCAATGCCAATTAATATGTTTAAACGCTGGGCCCTACATTGCGGCTAGGCGGAGTGATAGCCAAATGCAATTGGGTTATTCTGCCACGCTGAATCCGGCCAACTATTATTTGGATAACCTAGGGCTATCCGATTGCGATAGCGATGCCTTGCATTGGTTGCAATTGCCCAGTTATTTTCCTGCGCAACATCGCAGCGTTACCTTGGTAACTTGCGTTAACACTCGCTGGCAAAACCGTGCGGAAAGTTTGCCCCAATTAATCGCCACTATTAATGCGGTGGTGGACAGCGCGCGGGGTAATTATCTTTTGTTTATGCCGTCGTTTGAGTACATGGATTTATTGCTCAATCAAATTCCCGCGGAGCAACGCAGGCTCTGGGTAGTGCAACCCCAGGCCAGCTCCGAAGCCGATCGCCAAGTGTTTGTGGAAGCCATTATTAATGCTAGCCAACCCACGGTTGCGGTGGCGGTGATGGGCGGAGTATTTGGAGAAGCGTTGGACTTACCCAGTGGCGCATTGCGTGGCGTCATGGTGGTGGGTACGGGCATGGGGCAGCCCAATGTCACCAACAAGGCGCTACAACAATATTGGCAGCAGCAGGGGCGAGATGGATTCGACTACAGTTTTCGCGCACCGGGTTTTACCCGGGTAGTACAGGCAGCGGGGCGAGTGGTGCGATCCGAATCAGACAGGGGTGCCGTGGTGCTTATCGATGACCGGTTTACGCATTCGGTGTATCAGCCGTTGTTTCCTCCACACTGGCAGCCGGCAGTGGCCAACAGTGTGGAGGCGTTGCAGACGCGGTTGCACGCGTTTTGGCAAGACAAAACAGTGACTTAGTAGCAGCGGTTGTTGCAATGACGGTCGCCGTAATAATTGTCGGCGTAGTTGCAGTCGGTTTCGGCACACTGGTTTTCTTGGCTGATGCTTAAAGCGACTGGCTGCACGGTGTGATAAGAAAATAATGAGGTTAATACTTGTGCTAAAAAGTTCATAACAGAATACTCCATGGTATTGGTTGATGTGGTTTTTGTAAGGATGGGTAATCAAACCCAACACCTGCAGTCTGCCTGTTAACTATCCATAGTAAAACTCAGTTTATTTTACCAAGCTGATAGCTAAAGTTGATGGTTAAGCAGGGTAGTGGTTGATCATGGAAGTTAAGTCAGGTTGGTAAGATTGGTAAGATTAAAAGCCACGCCGTGTAATGATGTTTCGGTGTGCGCACAATGGGCGACGCTTTTTCTTGCACAAACATTAGCGCTTGTTAATAACAGCTCAACATAACTAAACGCGATAAAAAATAACTGTGACTATCGCCGTGGTATACTGCGCCAATAGGCTTCGTTGTCGATAGTTGACTGCTATGATGTGAGGCAAAGTGGCGGTGCACTAACCTGCACAGAGTCAGGCTCATTGGTCAACAAGATTAGAGGGCACTTATGGTGTATTCCGGTGGCTGTCATTGTGGTGCAGTGCGTTACACGGTAGAGGCGTCCGGCCAACTTAGAGCCGATGAATGCAACTGTTCCATTTGTTACAAACTGGGGTATCTGCATCTCATCGTACCCCAGAGCAAATTTTGTTTAGTAAAAGGTGAGCGAGCGCTCACCGAATACACATTCAATACCCACGTTGCCAAGCACCGATTTTGCAAGCACTGTGGAATTAAAGCGTTTTATGTTCCCCGTTCACACCCCGATAAAATCAGCGTTAATGTGCGTACCTTTGATGAGCTCCCGCAACAGCTGGTGGTGGAGCCGTTTGACGGCAAACACTGGGAACAAAATGTGGCCGCGCTACGGGCAAAAGATGTGCACCGTTAGACGCGCCGCCAAAGCCTTAGGCTGCACTACCTACAGGGATGCTAACAGCAGTACATGATAAATCCGCTAGACAACACCGACCCCAGTTGGTTGGTTCTCTCCGCCGCTCTGGTGCTGACAGCGCAGGTGGGCTTTGCGTGTGTAGAAGCTGGCCTGGTGCAAACCAATAATCGAATTAATATCGCCATAAAAGGCATGGCTTGTGCTGTGTTCGCAGTGTTGGCTTTTTGGCTGATTGGGTTTGGCGTTATGGCCGGTAACGACGTCGGCGGTTGGATGGGCACCAGCCTATTCGCCGTGGACATTCGCAACCAAACCACGGCCGTGGGGGCGTACTTTCTGTTCAATGCTGCACTTTGCGTGACGGGTGTCGCCGTGGTGTCTCTGGCCGTGGCCGAGCGCATGCGATTTAACGGTTATTTGTGTCTGTCGTTATTGGTGGCGGGGCTAATTTTTCCGGCGGCGGGTCATTGGGTTTGGGCTCGGCAAGACGGTGCTCCGGCCGGTTGGCTAAGCCGCTTGGGTTTTGTCGATTTTGCCGGCAGCACGGCTTTGCACGTCAGTGCTGGTGCCGCCGCACTGGCTGCAGCCCTGGTGTTGGGGCCGCGCCTGGGTGGCTTTATGGATGCCGGTACCAAGCGTACCGTGTCGGGCAATGTATCCATCGCCTTTGCTGGCTTAGCGTTTCTGTTGGTGGCATGGTTCGGTTTAGTCGGTGGCAGTGACTCGGCGTTTGGTAATCAGGTGCCGGCCATTATTGCTAACCTATTGCTGTCCGCCGCTGCCGCCACTGGCACCGCGTTACTGGTCAGCCGGCTAGATTTACTGTCGTCTCAAAGCAGCGTGCTAACACCACTTACCGGCTGTTTGGCGGGCTTGGTGGCAATCTGTGGTGGAGGCTTCGCAGTGAGCAGCGGTTCCGCCGTTATTATTGGTGTGGGTGCGGCACTGGCTATGTCTATTATCGATCACATATTAGTTCAACGCCGGATAGACGACGTTGCCTGTGTGGTGGCTGTGTTTTTAGGGGCCGGCGCCTGGGGATCTCTCACGGTGGCTCTGTTTATTGATGAGGCCGAACTGCAAATGACCACCCGCGCAGCGCAACTGGGCGTGCAATCTTTGGGCGTGGTGAGCGTTGCTGTGTGGTCCTTTGCCGTGTGCTTTGTCGCGCTTAAACTAATTAATATCGTGTGGCCATTGCGAGTTAGTGAAGAGGCCGAACTGGATGGCTTAGACCACCAAGAGCATGGCATAGAAAGCCGCCTACAGCGGTTGCTGAAAGTATTGGATAAACACGGCGATGAGCCTGCCTTGGAGCCCACCGGCCAAGTAACACTGAGTGAGATTGGGCAAACCGCCGAGCGTTACAAGCGAGTGCTGGATTCCATCGACAAGGCCGTGCGCAAGGCCCAGGCCATCGTCCGCGATTTACCCCAGGGTGTACTGACCTGTAACAGCGAGGGTATTATTACCAGTATTAACCCCGCGGCGGAAACCATTTTTGGTGTGGCCTCGGCGGAGGCCATTGGCCGGTCCATTAAAGTGTTGTTCGCCAAAGAAAGAATTGTGCGCGACGACAAACAAGAGCGGCTATTCGGTGTGTTGGAGTTGAATCGCACTATCGAAACCTTCGGTGTGCATCCGGGCAGAGAATCGTTCCGGGTTGAGGTTACTGCATCCCAGGGCGAGGCTAACGGCCAGCAGCAGTTGATTGTGTTGGTGCGAGACATCCACAATAAACGGCAATTGGAAGATCAGCTGTTTAAAGAGCAAGAGCGTGCCTTGGTAACCTTGGGCTCCATCGCCGATGGTGTGATAACCACGGACGTTAACGGCAAGGTGAAATACCTTAATGCCGCGGCCGAGCGGCTGACTGGCTGGGGTAGCGCCGAGGCCCGCGGATTTCCCTTCGAGCGTGTCTTTCTAAACAGTGAAGACCAAAGCCACATCGTCGGCAAACTGCAAAAGGTACTGGCGGGCAGTGCGCTCAGCGAGGACTTCAACCAAACGACCCTGCAAGGCAAACGCGGCAATGAGCAGCCCGTAAGCTACACACTGGCTCCCATTAAAGATCAGTTTGGCGATACCTTTGGCTGCGTAGCCGTATTTCACGATGTCACCAGCACCCAAGCCTTGCAGCGCAAGCTTTCTCATCAAGCCACCCACGACGACCTGACCGGTGTGCTTAATCGCAACGGATTTGAACGTGTCGCCCAGCGCTTGCTTAATCGCAGCGTAAATCTGGGCGAGCAGCACGTGCTGGGGTTTATGGATTTAGACCAATTCAAAACCGTTAACGACACCTGTGGCCATCAGGCCGGCGATGAGCTGCTGCGGCAAATTGCTCAATTGATTAAAAAGCAATTGCGCAGCGATGATACGCTGGCCCGCATGGGCGGCGACGAGTTCTGCATTTTGCTGCAAAACTGTAACGAGGATAATGGCCTGCACATTGCCGAAATTATTCGCGATGCCATAGCAGCCTATCGATTCTCCTGGGAGGGCAAACAATTTAGTGTGGGAGCCTCCATTGGCCTGGTAAAAATTACCCGCGACACCCCCAGCTTGCCTAAATTAATGAGCCTGGCAGATAGCGCCTGCTACGCGGCCAAGGACGAAGGCCGCAATCGGGTTAATTTGTATCGCCCTAACGATTTGGAATTGGCCGAGCGCCGAGGCCAGGTGGAATGGATTGCTAAAATTCGACAGGCCTTGGATACCGATTCTCTGAGGTTATTTTTCCAGCCCATCGAACCCCTACAAGGCGAGCGCCAAGCCACCGGCCACATCGAGGTTTTTGTGCATCTGTTGGGTGAGAACGGCAAATTAGTACCGCCGGGGGCGTTTATTCCTGCCGCCGAGCGTTACAGTGTCATCCAAGAAGTTGATATGTGGGTGGTGCGCAACGCGTTGGCATGGTTGGGTGATTATCAACGCCGGCCCGCTGCCAGCCCCATGGTGTGTTCCATCAATTTATCGGGTACCACCATCAGCGATAAAAAGAGTTTGGATAAAATCATCGAATTGATCGAAGACAGCCAGGTGGACACCCAGGGCCTGTGTTTTGAGATTACAGAAACCGCCGCCATTGGCAATTTTGAAGCCGCCAAACGCTTTATTGTGGCGTTGAAAGAAATTGGCTGCAGTTTCTCGCTGGATGACTTTGGCAGTGGTTTGTCGTCCTTCGGATATTTAAAAAATCTGCCGGTGGATTACTTAAAAATCGATGGAGTGTTTATTAAAGATATTTTAAATAACCGGGTGGACAAGGTGATGGTGGATTCCATTACTAAGCTGGCCCACGAGCTAGGCCTAAAAACCGTGGCAGAATTTGTCAGCTCCGAGGCCATCGCCGAACAGTTGCGAGAATTAGGCGTAGACTACGGCCAAGGGTATTTTCTGGCCAAACCTCAGCCCCTGCATACGTTAACCGCGGCCGTAGAACCCTAGGCCCCAGAGTAAACTCTTACAGCAGCCTATTGTTTTAAGACTTCTACCAATGCGCGGGTGGCTTCATCCATGGCTTCCATGGGAGTCACCAGCGCATTGGCCAGCGCATTATGCGCAGCGCTGGAAGGCATCTGCTGGCCTATTCTGCGCACTGTGTTGGCAACAATTGTTTGAGCTTTACCGGCGTTTTCCAGTAAGTTTTTTAAGGCTAAATCGGTGGAAACATTGGCCTCTTTTGGGTGCCAACAATCGTAATCGGTAACCATGGCCAGGGTGGCGTAGGCTATTTGAGCCTCCAGCGCCAGCTTGGCCTCTGGCATGTTGGTCATGCCGATCACATCCGCCCCCATGGCGCGGTACCAATTGGACTCCGCCAGGGAAGAAAACTGCGGCCCTTCGATGCACAGGTAGGTGCCGCCACGGTGGCACTGCACCGCTTCTTGCGATGGCAACTCAGCCACGGCCTGGGCCAGTAAATCGCTGAGTAATGTGCAAACCGGTTGGGCCATGGACACATGGGCCACCGCGCCCTGGCCAAAAAACGTGGTTTTGCGTTGTTTGGTTAAATCGATAAATTGATCCGGTAGAACCATATCTTTAGGCGCTAGCGGCTCTTGCAGGCTGCCCACGGCGGACACCGAAATAATGTATTTTACGCCGCACATTTTTAGCGCGAACAGATTCGCCAAGTAGGGCACCTCGGAAGGGATCAGGCGGTGCCCAGCGCCATGACGCGCCAAAAAAATCACACTCACGCCATCGATGGTGCCGTACACTAAATTACCGGATGGGCGGCCAAAGGGTGTATCGAGGCTGAATTCCTGCCGGTTTTGCAGGGCTTCCATTTGGTATAAGCCACTGCCACCAATCACGCCAATACTGGCCTTGTTTATAATAGATTCCACGTGGTCGCCTCATTTAGATACCCAGTCATTGATGGGATTAGCCAGTACCTTACGGTATTCTGTTGCCCGCCGGTAGCGTGCCTCTAACTGGGCGCACAATGTTAGCTTGTGGCGGGCCTGTAATGGTCACCAACTTATCACAATATTGGCGTAACAATGGCACAAAGTTGTGCCGAAAAAAGCGAAGTGTGTGCAGGCTTTGAGGTTGCAATCAAAGAATAATGCCGGGGTTTTACGGTGAGGTTCTTATGTCCGCCCCTGAGTCCAGTTCCGTGTACCAATTCCATGAACTAATTCAATGGGTTGCTAAAGAGTAGAAATGAATTGCCAAAGGTGTAGCCCCAGTGTTTCTGTGATTGTGCCCGTATTCAACGAGTGCGATAACCTGCCTGCGCTTTTGGCCCATGTGAAAAATCTAGCTGCACTGCAAGTCATTTTAGTCGATGGTGGCAGTTCTGATGGCAGTCAACAATTGCTGGCGGAATCGGGTTTAACCTGGTTGAGCAGCCGCCCGGGCAGGGCCCGGCAAATGAACGCCGGGGCTAGCCAGGCCACCGGTGATGTACTGTTATTTTTACACGCCGACACACGCTTGCCAGAGCACAGCTTGGCTTTACTGGGTGACGGTTTAGATAATTCCAACCGGGTATGGGGGCGGTTTAACGTTAGTATCGCAGGGGCGTCACCGTGGCTAAAATGCATTGCCTTTATGATGAACCAGCGCTCGCGGCTAACGGGCATTGCCACCGGCGACCAGGCCATTTTTATCCAGCGCCTGGTGTTTGAATCCTTGGGCGGCTACGCCGATATCGCATTGATGGAAGACGTCGAACTCAGCAAGCGGTTAAAGTGCTATGGCCCGCCGGTGTGCATTCGGCAAAAGGTCATTACCTCAGGCCGGCGTTGGCAAAAAAACGGCGTAGTAAAAACCGTGTTGCTAATGTGGTGGTTGCGATTCGCCTACTGGTGCGGTGTGTCGCCGGTTCGGCTAGCCCGCTGGTATTCCTGATGTAAGTATCAAGCGTTTCTTCACGGCCGTGCCACCAGTGCCGGTTTTAAAGTTTTTGAGATTCCAAGCGAGCCTTGTATGCCAACCCATGTATTAATTTTTGCCAAGCAGCCGTTGCCTGGTTTCGCCAAAACTCGGTTGATACCAGCCCTGGGTGAAGCTGGGGCTGCGCAATTGGCCGAAGGCTTATTGCAGCACGCTGTGCAGCAGGCCAAGGCTGCTGACATAGGCCCGGTATCCTTACACTTTACGCCGGCCCAGTGGCCGGTTGCCGCCCACGTTAACCAGCCAGATTTTAGCTATCAGCCCCAGTGTGACGGCGACTTAGGCGCACGCATGGCCCATGCCTGTGGCCAAATTTCTGCACAGAACCCAGGCCGTGGTGTGTTGGTTATGGGTACCGATTGCCCGGCGCTCACCAGCGAAGTATTGCAACAGATGCACAGCGCCTTAGCCGATTACCATGCCTGTTTGGTGCCCGCCAATGACGGCGGCTATGTAGCCTTGGCTATGCGAGAATGTCAGGCCGAGGTGTTTAGCAATATCGCGTGGAGTACACCGGCGGTGGCGCCCACCACTCGGCAAAGGATGCAAGCGCTGGGCTGGCAATGGCGAGAATTACCGGCATTGGTGGATATCGACGAGGCCGAAGATCTCGCGTATTTGTCGGCAGATTTAAAAGCCATGGTGGGGCTAGGTTAACCTTGGCCAGTCTGCGCGTTGTTCCGCAGCCGGTGGATGAGCATGTCTTTGCGCCGCCCTTTGCAGGCTTAAAATCTGCCCAGGCCATAGCGCGTTTTCCATTTCCCTTTACCCAGCCCGTGCAGGGCCCTTATCGGTACAGCGTTAATATCGAGCCCCACGAGACCGATGGCATCCCAGGCTCGCCCACCGAGCACTTTTTTGATGTCGATGAATTTTATTTTGCCGAGCTGCAAGAGCGCAGGCGAGCCCTAAAGGCAACGCCGCAACACTCCCAGGTATTACCAGAGGTGACCGATGCCGCCCAGGAACTCACCCATCTCAGCCTGGCCCGCCTAGCGCACAGCTATCCGAATTATTTTATTTATTCCCCGCAGGGCCATGGGTTTGTTTGGCAAAATCACTTAACTGGGCAAGCGCCAACACTGTTCGACCCTAATGCCCCGCTCACCGAATCGAAACCAGACCCGCTGCCGTTTTTAACTAGCCAACTGCCAGGGGACTGGGCGTTATTACAACAACAAGACAATCAGCTATGGCTTAAAGGTGGTGTGGTAACCGGCCCCGCCAGTTGGTCGTTAAGCGAGAAGTTGGGTATGAACTACCTGCAATGGCACAGCCCGGTGCCAGACCAGCATCAGGTTTTTCAGCGCTCCCTAAAATACCTGCTGCGCCTACCGCCCGGCCAGCCGGTACGGCGAAAAAACTGGGGCTTATGTGTGCACCCCAGGCTGGAGATGTCCATGGAGAATCGTCGCGAATGGCAACACGAACTGCAAAACACCTCCGAAAACGATCTGCCGCAATTAGTAAACCTACGTGTGGAGCTGCAGGTGCTGGAGCGGCTGCCCAAGAGCCAAGCCATCGCGTTTTATATTCGCACCTATTTTTTAAGCTTGGCAGAGCTTAAACAAAACCCTGAATGGGCAAGCCGGTTAGTCCAGGTGCTGGAGGAGTTATCCAGCGATATTGCCGAATACAAAAATATTGCTGGCGTAAGAATGTTGATCATAAAATACCTATCGGGTGCCAGGCATTATTGAAGAAGCTCATCCAAATCGGCGTTGTCAATTGCCGATAGGATTTTCTTTGAGTTCGCTTCGATTTCGGATATCTGGCTGGGAAGGAACTCCAACGACATTAGTTGTTTTTGGTTGCTGAGGTTACAGTACTCGCTTAAGAGTGAGCACAGGGCCAACTCATAACCGTTGTAGTATTCCCGGTCATAAACATTACCATGATACTGCACTAAATAAGACGCCAAGCTGCCTAGCGTTGAGCTATCCAAAGCGTCTGTTTTAAAGGCTTTTTCGACGATGGCTTTGGCTTCCGGTTCTTTAAATTGATCCGGGTGAATTTGAAAATAAGTGTTGGAGCCCAAGATATCCCCCGTCGCATGGGATTTTACGATCCACTCATAGTGTGTGTTCCAATCTTTTAGCTTTTCCGCTGAGAGCATATCGATTAGGTTGCTACATCTTGTGTAGTCAGCTTTTGCCGCTTTGAGGGAGCGCTTGCACCAATCGACATCTATGTCGGATAAACAGCGTTCTTCGTCGGCTTCTGTCTTTGGTCTAACACCCATGCAAGCTTTTAAAGACATAGCAACCCAATACATTGCTCTGCCGTCGCCGTCCATTGCGTGTCCTATATTATCTAAATAAATCTCATCCGGTGTTTTGGGCGCCAGTGCAAGTAAAATGTCATCCCTTGCACCATCTTTATACAAAGTGTCGAGTAGTTGGGCCTTAGACGGCTGCTCTTCGCTTTCTTCAATATTTACCGGGTGCGTTATCTCGTTCGTTAATTTATTAACTAAACCGCTGTCGGTTTCATTGTTTATCGAAATGCCCGTGGTTGATATTTCTGGTTCGTGGTTTTCTGTCTTTCGGAGAACAATTATTGCAGAAAGTACCAAGGCGATTATTAGAACTAGGTAGATTGATTTTCTTTTCATAGGGGCTGCCTATGCCTTTGGGAATCGGCTTTTTCTCTGTTAAGAGTACCTTAAATGGGCGACTGTAATCCTTTCTTTACTGTTCTAGTTACACCTTTTTCGGTTGCATGGTCGTAACGGGGGAATTGGGCGGAATTTGAATGGAGCTAATGCTAGGGCTGGTTGCCTAGCTGATTGCTAGGTTCTAAAAGACAGTGCTAGGCAGCAAAAAAGAAGCGATACAAAATCCGCGCAGCTAAAACCGTTAATACCCAGCGGAAGGCGGTTTTAAACAGTTGCTCTGGGAGTTTGTCCAGCAGGGATAAGCCCACCTTGGTGCCAATATAGCCGGCAACAATCATTAGCCCAATCACCCCCAGCCAGGGGGTGAAAGCAAAACCGGCCACACCAAACACCGCCAGTTTTAAAATGTGTTGCGAGGTCATGCAGCTGGAAAAGTTAGCAGTGTATTGCCACTTGCTAACGCCATCGCGGCCCAGCCACGCGGACACCAGTGGCCCGGTGGCGCCTACCAGAACCGATACGCTGGTGGTAATTAACCCGCCCAGGGCCAAGCCCCAGGGTTTGCGGCCCAGGCCAATATTGGGCAGCGGCCCCCAGCTTAAGTAGAGAATAAACGCCGCCACCGCCACGGGAATAAAGCTGGCATCAAACTGATTGAGTAACCAAAGCGATAGCACCGCGGCAACCACGCTGCCGGCAAAAAACCAGCCGACAATGGCGTTTTCTCGATGGCTGCGGGTGAGCCAAGCGCGGCCAGCATTGGAGCCAAGTTGCACCACGCCGTGGACAGGTACCAAGGCTATGGGCGGTAATACATTGGCCATAACGATAATTAAAAAAGAGCCGCCGCCCACCCCTAGCGCCGCCGACAGCGCCGAGCCCAGAAAGCTACTGACGGCGAGTAGAGCAACGGTCCATAGGGGTAGGTCAGCAAACATGCTGCTAACCATCTTTCAGTTGCGGCTCGCTCTTATTACCTGTGGTTTCGGAGTAGCGTTGCTCCCAAAACTCGGCCTTGCTGATGCCCAGGGCTTTTGGGTCGAAGGTGTAATCTTTAACGCCTTGCTTGCGCTGGGCTTCGTAATCTTTCAGCGCGGCAAAGGCCGGCCGAGAGATAAAAAAGATCACCAAAATACCCACAATGTTTAGCCAGGCAGTAAGGCCTACGCCGAAATCACCCAGCCCCCAGGCGAGGTCGGCGGTTTTGATGGTGCCGTAAAATGTGGCCGCCATTAGGCCGATTTTTAAAGCCAAGCCTAATGCGGGTACGTGCAAAAAGCGGTTGAGGTAGGCGACGTTGGTTTCAGCAATGTAGTAGTAAGCCAGGATAGTAGTAAAGGCAAAGAACATCAGGGCAAAGGCGACAAAGGGCGCGCCTACTGTGGGGAGTGTTGATTCGATGGCGGCTTGGGTAAAGGCCGGACTGTTGGCGGCGATTTCAGCGGCCACGTTTTGCACCAAGAAGGTTTCGCCGGGGCCGTGCACGTTGTAAGCGCCGGTAATTAAAATCATAAAGGCGGTGGCGGAGCAAACAAACAGAGTATCTACATACACACTAAACGCCTGTACCAAACCCTGCTGGGCGGGGTGGTCAACCTCGGCGGCAGCGGCGGGGTGGGGGCCGGTGCCCTGACCGGCCTCATTGGAATAAACCCCTCGCTTTACACCCCAGCCAATGGCGGCTCCAAGGCCTGCGATAGGGCTAAAGGCATCCGATAAAATCATACCCACAATACCGGGTAGCTCGGTAATATTTAGGGCCACAATAACGCTAGCAACAATAATGTAAGTCAGTGCCATAAAAGGCACCACGATTTGGGCCACGGCGGCAATGCGCTTAACGCCGCCAAAAATAATCAGTGCCAGGGCAATTAAAATAACGGTGCCCACGAGTATTTTAGTAAAACTAAAATCCCCCAGGCCGGTGCTAATAATGGCGCCGCTGCCAAAGGCCGTTTCCACCGCGTTGCCGATACTGTTGGCCTGCACCCCGGGTAAGCACAAACCGCAGGAGATGATCATCGCCACGGCGAAAACCACGCCGTACCATCTTTGCCCCAAGGCCTTTTCAAAATAAAACGCAGGCCCGCCGCGATACTGGCCGTTGTCTTCTTCTTTATAAATTTGCGCCAGTGTCGATTCTATGTAAGCAGTAGCAGCGCCTAAGAAGGCCACTACCCACATCCAAAACACCGCACCTGGGCCGCCGAAGCCTATGGCGGCGGCAACTCCGGCAATATTACCCGTACCCACTCGGCCGGACAACGACACCGCCAGTGCTTGGAACGACGAGATACCCTTATCGGAATCTTTGTTGGTGAACAGCAAAATGCACATTTCTTTAAACATGCGCACCTGCACAAAGCGTGTCAGCACGGAATAAAACAGGCCTGCGCCTAGGCACAAATAAATTAAGGCCGGGCTCCAAACGATTCCGTTAAGGGTGGATACCAGTTGTTCCATAGGTGAGTCTCTAGTGGGTTAAGGCGAATACCTATTGGTTTAGGTTAACTTCGAGTTCTTCCTCTTCCATTAACCCGGCATCCGGGTTATTGAATACGGCTTGGTCGACTTTGTTTTCAGATTTGGCCACGATGCAGGTCACTGCAGCATCGCCGGTAATATTCACGGCCGTGCGAATCATATCCAGAATGCGGTCCACACCGATGATCAGGGCAATGCCCTCCACCGGTAAGTTGACCTGGGAAAACACCATGGTGAGCATAACCAAGCCCACGCCGGGCACTCCGGCGGTGCCGATGGAAGCCAATACCGCCATCATAATCACCATCAGGTAGTCCATCAGGCTCAAATCTATACCGTAGACATTGGCCACAAACACCGTGGCCACGCCCTGCATCATGGCGGTGCCGTCCATATTAATGGTAGCGCCGAAGGGCACAGTAAATGAGGCCACCGAACCATTCACGCCCATGCGGTTTTTAACGCTCTGTAGTGTGACGGGGATGGTGGCGCCACTGCTGGCGGTACTAAAAGCAAACAATTGAGCAGCTTGGATTTTTTTCAGGAAGGTAATAGGGTTAAGCCCACTAAACAGTTTGAGTAAGCCGGGCAATATGCCAAACCCGTGCACCAGCAGCACGGTAACCAGCACCAGTACATAGGCAAACAGGCTAACCACGAGTTCGAATCCCAGCTCAGAAATGGCCTTGGCAATTAAGCAGAACACCGCATAGGGTGCACACAGCATAACCAGCTCAACCATTTTCATCATCACGGCGTTGAGCTGCTCCATTAGGGTAACCACGTTGCTGGCCTCGCGGGATACCGATAATAGACACACGCCAAATACTACTGAGTAAAAGATCACTGCGAGCATATTGCCCTCAACCATGGCTTGCAGCGGGTTTTCAGGCACAATGTTAATGATGACTTCGGCCAGAGAAGGGGCTTTGCTGCCGGTAAAGTCCGACTCGGACACCGCCTCAATGCCGGCGCCTACATTGAATGTGGTGGCCATGCCCAGAGCTAAAGTGATGGCGATGGCGGTGGTGAGCAGGTACAGCAAAAACGACTTGCCACCCACGCGGCCCAGCAGACGAATATCGCCTATGCCAATTACCCCGGTGACCAAAGAGAAAAACACCAGCGGTACCACCAGCATCTTTAAGGCGTTCACAAACAGCTTACCAACCGTGTAAAACACCCCGTCCACTACAAAGGAACGGGTGAAGCCCTCGCTGTCGTACAGGCCAGTAACATTGATGATTAGGCCCACCGCCAAGCCCAAAAACAGGCCTACTAGCACCTTTTGAGTTAAATTCATTCCCTGCTGTCACTCCGCTATCTGGGTTTTTGCTGCGATAAATGCGTATCAGCCGCAGTGTGACCGCTAAACTAAAAACGTGCAAACCTCACTACATAACGAGGCAGACGCCTAATTCCGCAGCTTTGCACTGGCAGCAAGAACCAGAACACAGCGCCGAGTGGCCGGATTGGGTACCATAGCGCGTTGCAGTTTTGGGTAAGTAAGCACTTGCTGATGATGGAGATGCTATGAAAACAATAAACGGGGAGCCAAAGACTTCTAGATTTTGGCACTTGCTATGTCTTTTGATGATGGCCATAGGCGTCGGCACCGTAAGTGCCGAGGATTCGCCGCCCAGCGATGAAAGCGACGCCGATATGGTGGTGGATGTGATTGGTACCATGCCCGAAGACGCTGCCCCGTATTTGTTCTCCTGCCGCAAGGGCACGGCGGCACGCCGGGTGTCGATTCACTACATGGCGGTAGGGCAGCCGGTGCCCTGCGAGGTGAACTACTTCAAAGATAACGGTGTGATTGAGAATACAGAGACGCTTTGGTACGCCCAGCACGAGGTGGGTTATTGCGAGCAGCAGGCCCAGGGGTTGGTGGAGCGGCTCAAAGCGTGGGGTTGGCAGTGCCAAGAATAACCGTTATTTGGTCAATATCGGCGCATTTGGGGCACTTTATAGCGCCAAAAGCTGCGTAGTTGTCTGTTTTCGTCTGTGTTCGTCTGTTGCAATAGCAAAAATTATCCCCAAACGAAGAAATTTAGCCGTTGGTCGAGTACAGCAATGGTGAAGATTCCGGTATAATCCTAACGCAATTTATCGCAGTGGTCGGTATTGTAGCTGGGCCAGGTAAACACGTAGTGTGCGGCAACCCCGTGTTAAGCGCAGTGCTTACTTTCCATTCCTCCCCTATGCGGGCACCCAGCACGGTAGCGTCCATTCCCACGGGCAACGTTAGCCCACACGGCGAACAAAGAGAGGCGTAAGCCCCACATAAAAGCGCCACAAGTCGAAAATTGCTTTCAATCTGTCTGCTTGGCCTGGCTCTCCCAATCGCGCCAGGTGAGCACTATGGTCTAAACCTGGGTAGCGAAGCGCTCAACCAAACTAGAGGTTAAAAATGACAACACCCGAGTCAACGATTATCTACACCAAAACTGACGAAGCTCCACTCCTTGCCACCTACTCTTTATTACCTATCATTCGCGCCTACGTAGCCTCTGCTGGTATCGACGTAACTCTCAGTGATATTTCGTTGGCTGGCCGTATCATCGCCAACTTCCCAGATAACCTCAGCGAAGAACAAAAAATCCCCGATGCCCTGGCCGAGCTGGGCCAATTGACCCAAAACCCAGACACCAACATCATTAAGTTGCCGAACATCAGTGCCTCGGTACCTCAGTTGAAGGCAGCCATCGCCGAACTGCAAGACAAAGGCTTCGATATCCCCAACTACCCAGACGAGCCTGCCAACGACCAAGAAAAAGAACTCAAAACGCGCTATGGCAAAATTTTAGGCTCTGCGGTAAACCCCGTACTGCGTGAAGGCAATTCCGACCGCCGCGCGCCTACCGCGGTGAAAAACTACGCTAAAAAGAACCCTCACAGCATGGGTAAGTGGTCAAAGTCCAGCCAAACCCACTCTGCATTCATGACCGAGGGCGATTTCTTTGCCAATGAGCAATCGGTAACCATCGCCAAAGCAGGCACGGTTAAAATCGAATTTACCGATAAAAGCGGTAACACCCAGGTACTGAAGCCAGAATTCGCCATGGAAGAAGGTGAGGTTTTGGACTCTTCCTTCATGAGCAAAAAGCTGCTGTGTGAGTTCCTAGAGCGTGAAATCGAAGACGCCAAAGAAGCCGACGTGCTTTTCTCACTGCACTTGAAAGCCACCATGATGAAAGTGTCCGACCCGGTTTTGTTCGGCCACGCGGTTAAGGTATTCTTTAAAACCGTCTTTGAAAAACACGGCGAGACCTTCAAGAAAATCGGCGTAAACCCCAACAACGGTTTGGGCAGCGTGTACGACAACATCAAAAAGCTGCCGGAAGACGAGCGTGCAGTGATTGAAGCTGACCTGCAAGCCTGTTACGACGAAGGCCCACGCTTGGCCATGGTGGACAGCGACCGCGGTATCACCAACCTGCACGTACCTTCAGACGTAATCATCGATGCTTCCATGCCTGCCATGATCCGTATCGGCGGTAAAATGTGGGGCGCCGATGGCGATGCCTACGACACCAAAGCGGTTATGCCAGACCGTACCTTCACCACTATCTACCAAGAAGCCATTAACTTCTGTAAAACCCACGGCGCCTTCGACCCAACCACCATGGGTACCGTGCCGAATGTGGGCCTGATGGCGAAAAAAGCTGAAGAATACGGCTCCCACGATAAAACCTTTGAAATCCCAGCCGACGGCGTAGTGAAAATCATCGACCAAGACGGCACCGTGTTGATGCAGCACGATGTGGAAGCCGGTGACGTATGGCGCGCTTGCCAAACCAAAGATGCGCCGGTTCGCGATTGGGTAAAACTGGCCGTAACCCGCTCTCGTTTGTCCGGCATGCCAGCCATCTTCTGGTTGGATGACGAGCGCGCCCACGATTCTGAGCTGATCAAAAAAGTTAACGAATACCTAAAAGAGCACGATACCGACGGCCTAGACATTACCATCATGTCACCCGTGCAGGCGATCCGCCGTTCTATGGAGCGTATGATTCGCGGCAAAGACACCATCTCCGTAACCGGTAACGTGCTGCGTGATTACCTCACCGATCTGTTCCCGATTTTGGAACTGGGTACCAGTGCTAAGATGCTGTCCATCGTGCCTTTAATGGCCGGCGGTGGCCTGTTCGAAACCGGTGCCGGCGGTTCTGCGCCTAAGCACGTTCAGCAATTCACCAAGGAAGCCCACCTGCGTTGGGATTCACTGGGCGAGTTTTTGGCCTTGGCCGTTTCCTTAGAAGACCTAGCCGTTAAAAACGACAACCAGAAAGCCGCCATCCTGGCCAAAACCCTGGATCAAGCCACCGAAAAACTGTTGGATACCAACAAATCTCCACAGCGTAAGGTAAACCAGTTGGACAACCGCGGCAGCCATTTCTACCTGGCCAAGTACTGGGCAGAAGCCCTGGTTGAGCAAGGCGAAGACGCTGAGTTGGCCGCTAAGTTTAAGTCCTTGGCAGAAACCTTTGGCAGCCAAGAGAAAGAAATCCTAGCGCAAATCGATGCCACCCAAGGCCACGGTGCAGATGTAGGCGGTTACTACCTGCCAGACGACGAAAAAGCCACCGCTGCTATGTGCCCAAGTGCGATTTTGAACGAAGCTCTGGGTTCTTTACATTAAGCTATTTTGTTTACATCGGTAATACAATACAAAGAGGGGGCTGTTGGGCCCCTTTCTTTTTTTGGAGCAGTGAAGCATTGCGGTAACTGACTAGGCGTTCGTCTAGGTATAAAGGTGATTGTCTCTCCTGCCTCCCTCCAATTCTTCCTGCGCCAGATAGGTCAGTTGCATCTGCGGCGTAATTCCGCTTAGCCCCAGGCTTTCAAGTGTGTTCCACTTCTCAAAAATAGTTCAATGTTTTTTGAGGGGGTTTTGAACGTGTCCGTTACTATAGGTAAGTTGCTAGTAAATCCTGCTAACAACACTGTAATTTAAAGCGCTGTAAGCAGTTCCTACAAGCGTTTTTATGCCAATACTCACTTGGGAAGATAGAAACTATGAAGAGAAATCCTTTGTCGCTTGCAATAGATGGCGCTGTTGCTGTTTCGGCCGCGTTGCTGTTTAACGGTAATGTGCACGCACAGGACGAAGAGCCGATAATGGAAGAAATTACAGTTACTGGCTCGCTGATTAAACGGTCTGACCTCGACAGCGCATTGCCCATCCAAGTAATCGATGCCGACAAAATGGCACGTGTAGGCATTATTACCGCACAAGACTTGGTGAGAAAAGTTCCCGCAATGCAAAACTTTACCACGCCGGCCGATTCCGTTGGTGGCGGTGGTGGTGGTCTTAGTACTGCTAACTTGCGCGGTATCGGTGATCAATACACCTTAAGTTTATTGAACGGTCGCCGTATGGCGCCAGCGACTGCTGGTTCGACGATTGACTTAAACAACATACCATTGGCCGCTGTTGAGCAGGTGGATATCCTTACCGACGGCGCTTCTGCTCTCTACGGCTCTGATGCGATTGCTGGTGTCGTAAACTTCATCATGAAGGATTCGGTCGATGAAACCACAATCAGTTTCCGAAAGGATATCCCCGAGGAGTCTGGGGGTGAGAGCTGGGTATTTGACTTGGTTACCGGTTTCGGCGATCTAGTTGAAGACGGATACAGCTTAGTATTTAGTTATTCTCACGAGGAGCAGGATGCATTAGCCGCCGCAGATCGTGAATTTGCCGAGACAGGCTTCATTACTTTTAATTCAGGTGGTCAACAACTTTACTTTGAAAATTCATCAGCTAACTCCATACCAGGTAACGCCTACGTTTATACTGCGGGATACGATTCGCTCGTAGCCGCGTTTAATCCTAACAGGATGGCGAACGGCAATTGTGCGGCACAGACTACTCCTTCTGGTGATTTGTGTCGGTTTGATTACACCTCTACGTTGGAAATTCTGCCTGAGCATGAAAAAGACATATTCTTCCTTAACGGCAAAATGGATTTCAATGAGAATATCACAGGCTTCGCCACGGTGCTTTATGGTACAACCGAAACTATCAACCGAATTGCACCTTATCCAACAGGCCTAGTGCCACTTCCGTTGGATTCGGACCTGGTGGCCGATTATGTTCTACCATATTTAACTGATGACGAGATCGCTCAGATGGGAGAGGTCGGTGGCACTTGGCGAGCTTTACCGGGGTCTAACCGGACCACTAAATACGAGATCGAAACATCCAACATAACTTTTGGTATAGATGGTTCTGCGGGGGAAATAAATTACAGCCTTGCGGCAACAATTTCTGAGACTACCATTGATCAAGACTATCCTACTGGCTGGCTATTATTAGAAGAGTTTGGTGAGCTAGCAGGCTCAGGTGCTATCAATATTTTTGCTAGTCAAGATGAATTCGGCCCCGAGGATGCTGAGATCCTTTCAGGTGCAATATACAGTGGTGACTGGGATGATACCGAAACCTCCCAGACCGTTCTTGAAGCCAACGCAGGTATGCCATTGTTTGAGATGGCAGGAGGTGAAGCTCAGTTGGCTGTTGGCTTCGATTGGCGACGTAATATTTATGAGCGCACTGTTTCAGAGGCCAATGCTAATGAGCTGTTGTTGTTCTTATCAAAAGATACTCCCTATGAATTGGAACGCGATCAGTGGGGTGTTTTCTCTGAGATGTTGTTCCCTGTCGCTGACGGATTGGAATTTACCGCGTCGCTGCGATACAACGATGTTGGTGCTACGTCTGATGAGCTAAATGGTTCGGGAGACATCGATGAAGGAGACTCAGATCTATCTTACAAATTGAGTGCATTCTGGACTGCCATTGATCAGCTGGCATTTAGGGCATCATTTGGTACAGGCTTTAAGGCGCCCTCAATGCGTGAAATCGGTGAGCCGCTGTCTGATTTTGGTGTGACATCAGGTACCTACGCTTGTCCGTTTGGTGCTGGAGATGCTCGTGCAGCGACCTGTAACCCGGGTAGCAACCAATACGCTGTTTTTCGTGAGGGTTCAGGGGGCTTAACTTTTGAGACTTCCGAGCAGTATTCGTTTGGTTTAGTGTTCACACCATATGATCAGTTAGAAGTTACGGTTGACTATTGGAGTGTTGAAATCGAAGATCAGGTGGATCGACTAACAGAGCAAGAAATTTTCGATAATCCAGATGTATACAGCGATTTGTTCACCACTCGCACCAACCTGTCTACTGGACGAGATGAGCTCGCGATTATTCAAGCGGCCGTAAACGTCGCTACGCAAGAAAACACGGGTATCGACTGGCGCATCGCTCACGGTTTCGACCTAGGTTGGGGGCAGCTTGATTTAGGCCTCAATGGGACTTACATGATTAAGTCTGAGAGCTCTCTGTACGGCAGTAGCTTGGGCAGGTTTGGTTCTGATGACCAAGTAGTATTCCGAAATATTGCCAATTTCGATGTCACTCTTTACCACGGCGACTTCACCCATACATTGTTCCTGAATTATCGCTCGGGTTATGATGATCAGGCTCAAACAGTAACCACTGTTGTTCCTGGTGAGGAACTAGGTTCCGGTGATGAAGTAGGCGTTCAATTAACAGTGGGTTCCTACACTCTGGTCGACTATCAATTCAAGTGGACGACTTTAGAGGACAGCTTAGACCTGACATTCGGTATCAAAAACCTGTTTGATGAAGAGCCTCCTCTCTCGCTGAGAACATCAGGCGCTGGTCACCAAGTTGGGTGGGATCCGCGATACACTGACGCTTTTGGTCGCACCATGTATCTAAGAGCTGCTTATAGTTTTTAACTTGCTAGCGATTTAGCTAAAACTAAAGCCCTGCACAATGGTGCGGGGCTTTTTTCTGGAGCAGGGATTATCAATTGGGCTACCGGTAAGCTCCGGGTCTATCATCAGTCCTAAACTCGCGCTGCTGGCATGTATGCTTGTGAAAATCCTAAAACCAATACCCCACCTTGCCATACCAATACTGCTGCTTGGGGTTGTAGGCAAAGGCGTCGAAGTTATCGGTTAATGTTGAGGCGACAAAGGGTGGGGCTTTATCGAATAGGTTGTCCACACCCAGTGTGAGGCGAACCCGTTTTACCGGTTGGTAGTTTAATTGTAGGTTGTGAGTCGTCCAGGAATTAATGGTCCGCGTGGCGCCGCTCACCGGCACTTGCTCTTGCATAGTGCCCAGGTAATTCACGTTGTAGCTTAATTGCAGGCTATTGCGGGTCCACTCCAGGCCGGCGCTGGCTTTCCAGCGGGGAATAGAGCCCAGGCCAAGTGAGGCGCTGTCGATAAACGAGCCGGCGAAATTGATGTTGTCGTTGCTGCCGTATTGGCCTTGGTATTTGTCGATGTAAACCGCATTGGCGGAGAACTCAACGGTGTTGTTTCCGCGCTCGTAAATACTGGCAAGATTAACGTCGTAGCCCGAGATATCGTAATTGCCCCGGTTAATGGCCGGAGCGTAGACCACGGATACATTGCCCAGGGCATCGCGCACCACCAAATCGCTGTAGTTGGTGCCGGCGGCGTTGGCGTCGATGATGCTTTGTGCGTCGGTGGTGATGAGGTTCGACATTTCAATGTAAAACCAATCCACACTCAGGCGCAGGCCGGGGTGTGCCAGTGGGGCCCACACCAAACCCACGGTGGTGTTTTTGGATTTTTCGGCGTCCAGGCCGGTGTCGCCGGTAAAAATCGTTAAAAACTGGGCGCGGGTGGGGTCGCTGGCCACGGTGCAGCCGGGCAGGGCGCTTAGGTTGGCTCCGGCGCAAGGGTCATCCAGGTAGGCCTGGGTGGCAAAACCTTCTAGGTGAAGCTCGTCTAGGCTGGGGGCACGGAAGCCCTCGCCCACAGTGGCGCGGATCAACACCGGCTCTATGGGCCGATACTTTAAGCCAATTTTGGGCGTGCTGTTATCGCCAAAATCACTGTAGTGCGAATAGCGCGCGGCCAGTTCGACATCCAGCGAGTGAATACCCGGCTGATTGCTCACCAAGGGCAAGTGATACTCGGCAAACACTTCTAAAATGCGCCGCGAGCCTTCAATCTCGTTGGTGGTGGTGCCGCCCACAAAGCTGGTGGCACCGGTGCTGGTGCTGGTACTTAATTGGGTTTCTTCGACTCGCCACTCGCTGCCAATGGCCCATTCGCTGCTGCCCGCGGGCAGTTGCCAGCCGGGGCCGTTAATTTCTAAACCAATACCACTCAACAGGGTGTGGCCGCGGCTGCGTTCGGTGGTGGCGATGTAATCCAGTTGTGTTTGATCAATGCTGCCCGCCGGCCCAAACAGGTTCAGCGGCACGCAGCCATCTACGGCTAAGCTCTGGCAATTGGCGGCCGACCCCAGAGCGCGGGCCACCCGTTGTAGGTCCGCCAAGCCGGTGCGCTTTTCCCGCGACTCCGAGCGGCTCCAAAAGCTGTGTGCGTTCCAGCGCAGTTGATCGGTAAAGCCTTCTAGCTCCATGTTGAATCGATAGGTGCGGGTGCGATCAATTTGCTGGCGGTTACCCAGCTCCATAAGACGCCTGCTCACGGATCGTAATTCGGTATCAAACGGGTTGTATAGGTTGTCGGCGGCTACGGTGATGGGTGGGTTTTCTCGGGCGGTAAACAGAGGTAGCGGGGCTAAGGTTATGGTGGCCTCGGTTTGTGCAAAGCCGGCGTTGGCGTAGAGGGTTATGTCCTCGGTAAGATCTTGGTGGTAGCTCAGGTAGAGATTGCTGCGTTCAGACGGTGAAGTGGATGAAGTCTCTTGGTTGTAATTGTATTTGTCGTCGTCGGTAAATGGCCGGTACTGATCACTGCTGGTACCGGGGTAGAAGTTGCCTTGCTCATCCTGGGCCAAGGTTAACCGAGATAGATTCGGCAGTTCAATCAGGGCATTGGGTGGTGCCGATGAGCGCATGTCGGCGCCACCTTGGTTGCGAGCGTCGGCATTGGCAGAGAAATCACGATCTCGGCTGAACAAGCCGTCCTGCTCATACACCGAGGCGGCAAACAGCAGGCTGCCGCTACCAAATTCCAACCCGGTGAGCAGGTTGGTTGTGGTGGTGCCCAGGTCGCCACGGCTGCTGACCCCATAATATTGCTCCACCAAGGTGCCGTCGAATTCGTCTTTTAAGACGATATTGACCACTCCGGCAATGGCGTCGGAGCCATAAATGGCAGAGGCACCATCGGTGTATATTTCGATGCGCTCCACGGCGGCGGGTGCAATGGTGTTGAGGTCTACCGAGCTATCGCCCAGGCCATCGCCGGCTACGCGGCGGCCATTGATGAGCACCAGGGTGTTGTTGCGCGGCAGCCCGCGCAGGGTCACCTTGGCGGTACCGTTGCCGCCGTTAGAAACCGCCGTGCTGGTGGAGTTGCCGGCCACTGCTGGGGTGAACTTTAAAAACTCTACCAGGGTTTGTGCGCCGCTGTTGGCCAACTCTGGAGCGGTGATGAGGTCAACCGGGGCGCTGGTGTCGAAGCCGTTCACCGATAACCGAGAGCCGGTAAGCGTTTGCCCTTGCACCAGCAGTTCTTCGTAATAGGTGGGCAGCAAAATGGGCGCTTCCGACGCAAGTTTAGGCGCAGAAACCACGGCCACGGCCTTAGGGCTGATCACTTTAATGGCCAGGTTGGCGCCGGAGCTTAATTGCTGCAGCAAGGGTAGGCCGCAGGGCTGGCGGTTGATTTCCGGTGCTTGCGCGCCGCTCAATAGTTGGGACGGGAAGACAATGCTGATATCACACTGCTTGCCGATGGCAATAAAGGATTGCGACAGCGATTGGGCGGGGACGTCTATCAGAACGTCTTCGGTATCCAGGCTGTTGGCCAAACCAAAGGCAGTATCGGCCAACAACGCAGTGGCGGATACAGCGGGGGCTAAAAGCTTGGTCAGGTATTTGATCACTGGGTACGAATTAGCTATAGCGGTAGGTTTAAGTGCACAACGCCAAGGGTACGCAAACGTTAGGCAATAGTACCACTGATGAAGACAGAAAAATAAAAGGAAATGGCGTCAGTGGTCAAGCCGGTGGCGGCAGAGGGACGCTATATTAGTGCTATGGGATGATTATCCCTTGCTGGGAAGAGCCGCAGTTTGGTCCGCAGGCAGTACTGTTTGGTTGCTTAAGTGCAGGTCAAAGGTGGTCAAAATCGCCTGCAGCGTATCCTGTGGTGCATTGGTACTAAAGGTACCAGAGATTCTTAAACCGGCTAAATCTGCTGGGTTAAAGCTCACTGGCTTAGCCAAGTAACGGTTGAGTTCGGTTAGGGCATCTGCCAGGGCGCTGTTTTCAAAACTCAGCGTCTGCTCAAGCCAGTGTATTTCTCGGCCTAGCTCGGTAGCTGGGCCAAGGCCGGTACCGGAAAGCATCAGGTGCTGGTCGGCTTGCACAAACTTACTGGCGGGGAATGGCGTGGTTGGTTCTTTTTTCTGTTTAACCCGCACCACACCTTCGGTGACGGCTACCCAATCTTGCAGGCCGCCGCGCTTAATATTAAAGGCGGTACCAATGGCCGTAACGGTGCCTCGGCCTACATCCACCACGAAGGGGCGCGCTTTATTGCCTTGCACGTCGAAGTAGGCCTCGCCTTCCACCAAGCGCACCAGGCGCTCCTGGGGCGAATACAGCACTTCAATTTTGGTGCGCGTGTTGAGCTCTATAACGGAGTGGTCGGCCAGCTCTACAAACAGTGACTCCCCAGCGGCGGTTTGGTATACCTCGGCTTCTATGGGGGCTTGGCGGTCGAGTAGTAAGGCCACGCTTACCATAAGTACGGCCGCAAAGCTTACAGCGCCGGTCAGCCAGTAGCCGCTGTTGGCCGGGCCTGGTAGATATTGGCTCAGCAGGTGTTTGCATCGGCCCCAAAAGCCCATAGTTTGGGCTGATGGGTCCCAGCTGCTGGCGGGCAGTTCCGCGCCCAGGGCTAGGGTGTCCCAGGTGGCCAGCATTTCATCAAAGGCCTGCTCGTTGGCTTTGCTTTGGTTTAACCACTGGGAAAATTCAACATGATCGCGCTCGCACGCAGCAGGCGATCGCAGTTTTACGATCCAGCCGGCGGCGATGTCGAGTAATTCGTCGTCGTGTTGATGAGTGTTCATAACCTAAGCAGAGCCAGAGTAATACGATAATTCAGTTGATTCGGGGCCGCTGTGTTATCGAAGCCTATTTAGCTAACGGTGCAGCTAACAGCGAATTGGGGCAGCAGCCATGAAATAGCCATACATGAGATAGCGCTTGTTCATGAGATAACAATTCATGAGATACAACTATAGACGTCAACTAGGCGGTTTGCGCGCAAATCACGGATTGGGTGTTTGCTTGGAGTTATTAGCCTGCAGTGGGTTGTGCCCAGGCGGCTGAATAGCTCTTAGTGGCAGCGTTGTTGGCTGCTTTGGGGATGTGGCCCGTGTTGTCCCTTCTCAGACACAATAACGAGCAATAAAGTTTAAGCCTCAAAACAAATAATTTGTGTTAACGCACACTTTCGGCTCGTCGGTGTTATTGGGCGGGGATTGTACAACAAATAGTCGGGTTATGCGTCTTTGATGCATTTGCGGCAGTGTTTAAGTGCCTGCAAAATGTATTTTTCAACGCTGGATACCGATACGTTCATCTCTTGTGCGATGTCGTTATACGACAGATTACGCACACGGTGCAACATAAACGCTTGGCGGCATTTGTGGGGCAGTTGGGTAAGGGCTTTTTCCACCTTGTCCAGTTGCTCACGGGCGCGCAGTTGTCGCTCTGGGCAGTAGGCGTCTGTCTCGATGGGTTGAATGCCCATGCTGGAATCGATGGTTTCGGATTGTATGTAAGCGGTGTGGAGCTTTTCTCGGCGGATCTTATCAATGGCCAAGTTGGATGCGGTTTGGTACAGGTAAGCCTTGGGGTTTTCCAATTCGCCGGTTTGAGTTAACCGCTGAATACGAATAAAGGCATTTTGAGCAATATCTTCTGCGTCTTCCCAGTTTTTAACCTTGCGATACAGAAACCGAACCAGGCCCTGTGCGTGGCTGGTGAACACTTCTTCTAGCGGAGCGTTGGTCTCTAGCACGTGGGTTTCCTCTTCGGTTTGGGCGTTAATCGCGGTGGTTGTCTGTGTCATAGCGGTTTGTTACTAATTAGTTATCAATTTTTATGCCATTGCCGTCAGGTTTCCTGTCCAGCTAGCTATGTTTTTATTCTATTGGTTTTGCCTTCCTGGCAATTTCAGAAAACTTGTTTGTTTTCAGACATTTGCAAAGCCCGCTTAGGAGTTGCATCAAACCTTGTACTGGCCAGTCGCTTAATGGCGACTAAACCGGTTAAGTTGTCTGGCGAAAAAACAACCTAAAAATCGATGTTTGCGCACATTAATGCTCATTTTTGGTGCTTTTTGTGACCTAAAATGATGCCTTGCTCCAGCCGCACTGCTTGCCCTGGTTTTGCTCCGCTAACCACTTGGCCAAGGGTGCAAAGTACGCATTGATCGCCTTGGCGTCCATAGTGCGGGTGCCCGTGACCTGCTCCAGCGCATCTTGCCACGGTTGGCTGGCGCCCAGTGCTAGCAGTTTCCCTAGCTTGTCGCCGGCAGCTTGGTTGCCGTAGTAAGAACACTCGTGCAGCGGGCCGTCGTGCCCGGCCTCCTGGCACAGAGCCTGATAAAACTGAAACTGGATTATGTAAGACAAAAAGTAACGTGTGTAGGGGGTGTTGCCCGGGATGTGGTACTTGGCACCGGGGTCAAAAAAGCGCTCATCGCGGGGGCTGGTGGGGGCAATACCTTGATAATTTTGGCGTAGCTGCCACCAGTCTCGGTTGTAGTTGGCGGCTGTGGTTTGGCCAGAAAACACCTGCCAGCGCCACTGATCAATCAATTTACCAAAGGGTAGAAACGCGATCTTCTCCAGCGCCATTTTCATCTGTTGGTTAAGTGTGGCCTGTTCACTGTGGACGACTTCTGGGATCAGGCCTTTTTCGGCGTAGTAGGCCGGCGTCATGGCCAGGGTGATGGTATCGCCTATGGCTTCGTGGAAGCCATCGTGGGCGCCGCCTTTAAATAAAAACGGCTGGTCTTTGTACATCAGGTAATAGTAGATGTGGCCCAACTCGTGGTGCAGCGTTACCAGCTGTTCTTGCGTAGGCTCCACACATTGCTTTATGCGTGGGTCTTCGCCGTTGCCCATATCCCAGGCACTGGCATGGCACACAACATCCCGGTCGGCGGGCTTGGCTAGCAGGGAGCGCTCATAAAAGCTGGCGGGTAATTCGGGCAAGCCCAGTGAGGTAAAAAAGCCTTCTGCCATTTGCGTCATGGCTTCGGGGGTGTAGTTTTGTTCAATCAAACTGGCGCTAACGTCCAGGTCGCTCACACCGGGGTAGGGCTCCACCAAGGGATAAATATTGGACCAGTCCTGGGCCCACATATTCCCTAAAAGGTGGGCCGGGATAGGGCTTTGCGCGTCGACTTTATCGGCGCCGTAGAACTCGCCAAGCTTATTGCGCACGTAACAGTGCAGGTTACTGTACAGGGGTTCAACTTGCTGCCAAAGGCGCTCCACTTCCTGTTCAAAATCGGCCACGGGCATATCGTAGCCGGATTTCCACATGACACTTAAATCGTCAAAACCGTAGGTTTGGGCGCCCTGATTGGTGAGCTCAACAAAACGCTCATATTTGGGGCGCATAGGCACCGAAATTGTGCGCCAGTCCTGCCAGGCCTGTAGCTGCTCATCGTAATCGCGTGAATTACGCAGTACTTTTTCCAGTTCTTCCAAATCTCGGCATTGGCCGTCGCTGTTGCAGGCCTCGCCCGCGCCATACATGCCTTCCATTTCAGTGGCGATGGTGGCCAGCTCAGCCTGGGATTCGGCATTCTCCGGCGCCGGCATGGCGGTACCTAGCAATATAAAGTCCAGTGCTCGGCGGGTTTCCGGTGCCATGTCCACGTTGTGATACTGCTTGGCCTGGGCCACTGCCTTGCCGGTAAAGGCAAGGCTTTTTTCGCCGGCCTTGGCGGCGAGTACAGCGGTATCCGGTGTTAAATAGGTAGCCCTCACCCAGAAGGCGGCTTCCAGCTCTTTGTTGAGCTCAACCCACTCTTGCTGAATGCGCTCTACGAACTGTTCTGGGGATTCTTCTGCTGTGGTGGCGCTTTGGGGAGGTTGGGTGCTGCTGGTTAACTCGGTTTTGGCGCCGCAGCCGCACAACAGCAACGTACTCAACACGGCGATTGGGGCAAGGCTTAGAGCCTGCGCAAGCCGCGTTTGGGGAACCCCAAAACGGCGTGCTGGTCTGCTGAAGGCAGTAGTGTTTCTTTGCTGAGCGCGTACTGACATTGCCGCCCCTACTATAACCAATGGTGGAGTGCTATTACCGCGCAGCTCTGTGGCTGCGTTGGATTACAGTTAGCTTAATAACTGATCAATCTAAGGCTTTGCATCTTGTCTAGATAATCAAGAAATTACAAGCGTGTTGCTTAAAAAATCTGCGTGAATGATCGTTATTTTGGCCGGCTGAGTTAGATGCATTCACTAACTGACTGATATACATACATTTTGCATTGTTCTAAGAGGCGCGCTTGGGCTCTGGCCCGTTGAGGGGTTTAACGAATTTCTCGTCCCATAAATCTATGAAGACTGCGAATATTTGGTCAGCTATTGCTGCCGGCTCGGCCGTTAAACGCCGTTTAGCGCATACATTAGTGTTTACTGGCCCCGCAGCGCGTATCATGCTGTAGCGCATGATCAACCTGCAGCATCGATGCTGCAGCCCCGAATTCTGGTGAAGGAACCGCTTACGTGAATGCCTCTTTGATTCGATCCGCATTATTGTCTTTAGCGTTGGCAGTGACGCTGCCCGCCCAAGCGGCCAAATCCCTGCTTTATTGCTCTGAAGGTTCACCGGAAGGCTTTGACCCGGCGTTGTATACCTCGGGCACCACCTTTGATGCCTCCAGCCGAGCGGTGTACAACCGCTTAGTGGAGTTTGTGCACGGCGGCACCGAGATAGAACCGGGCCTGGCCGAAAGCTGGGACATCTCTGAAGATGGCAAGGAATACACCTTCCATTTGCGTAAAGGCGTTAAATTCCATAAAACCCGTTTTTTTAAACCCACGAGAGACTTCAACGCCGACGACGTGGTGTTTACCTTTAAACGCCAGCTGGATAAATCCCACCCTTGGCACCAGTACACGCCGGGCACCTCTTGGGAATATTTTGAATCCATGTCTATGCCCAGTCTGCTGCAAGACGTGGTTAAAGTAGACGACTACACCGTTAAATTTATGCTTACCGCCCCCCAAGCCCCCATGATCGCCAATTTGGCCATGGATTTTGCCTCTATTATGTCTAAGGAGTACGCCGATACTCTGGCCCAGCAGGGCAAAAAAGAAATGCTTAATCAGCAGCCGGTGGGCACCGGGCCGTTCTTATTTTTGATGTATCAAAAAGACGCGGTGATTCGCTACCGCGCCCACGCCGATTACTGGGCGGGCAAACAACCCTTAGATGCTCTGATTTTTGCCATTACCACCGACGCCTCGGTACGCCTGCAAAAATTGAAAGCCGGCGAATGCCATATTTACCCTTACCCTAACCCGGCGGACATCGATTTAATTCGCGCCGATAAAAAATTAAAACTGGAAGAATTACAGGGCTTAAACGTGGGCTACTTGGCCTACAACACCCAGCAAGCGCCCTACGATAAGCCCGAAGTGCGCCGCGCGCTGAATATGGCCATCAACAAAAAAGCCATATTGGATGCCGTATTCCAGGGTGCCGGCATGGTGGCTAAAAACCCCATTCCGCCCACCATGTGGTCTTACAACGACGACGTAGTGGATGACGAATACAATCCAGAAAAAGCCAAGCAACTGTTGGCCGGGGCTGGGGTTAAAGATCTTTCGCTAAAAATTTGGGCCATGCCTGTGCAGCGCCCCTATAACCCTAACGCCCGTCGTATGGCTGAGTTGATGCAATCGGATTTCGCCAAAATTGGTGTGGATGTGAGCATTGTGTCCTATGAATGGGGTGAGTATTTATCTCGCTCCAAAGACGTTAAGCGCGATGGTGCAGTGCTCATGGGTTGGACCGGTGACAACGGCGACCCAGATAACTTCCTGGCGGTATTGCTCAGCTGCGACGCTGTGGGTTCATCCAACCGGGCGCAGTGGTGTAACGAAGAGTTCGAACAATTGATCCAAGAGGCCAAAACCCTCACCGATCAAGACGCCCGCACTGAGTTGTACAAAAAGGCCCAGCTAGTTTTTAAACAGCAAGCGCCCTGGGCCACCATCGCGCATTCTCTGGTATACAAGCCCATGTCTACTAAGGTGAAAAACTTCGTCGTAGACCCATTGGGGTATCACCGGTTTGATGGTGTGGATATCGAGTAACCTAGCGCTCTATGTTTAAGTTTATCCTCGGCCGGTTAGCGGTTCTCATCCCGACCTTTTTGGGCGTTACAGTAATTGCCTTTTCGTTTATCCGCTTACTGCCTGGCGACCCGTTAGAACTGCTGGCCGGTGAGCGGGGCATGTCAGCCGAGCGCAAGGCGGAGTTGATGCAGCAAATGGGGTTCGATCGGCCCATTTGGCAGCAGTATTTTAGCTATTTGGGTGATGTGCTCCAGGGCGACCTGGGGATTTCTTTTGCCTCAAAACGGCCGGTGCTGGAAGAGTTTTTAGCGCTTTTCCCGGCCACGGTGGAGCTGGCCTTTTGTGCCATTATCATTGCCGTGGCCGTGGGCATTCCCCTGGGTGTAATTGCCGCCAGCAAGCGTGGCAGTTTTGTGGATCAATCCATTATGGGGGTGGCTCTGGTGGGCTACTCCATGCCGATTTTTTGGTGGGGCCTGCTGCTGATTATTTTATTCTCTGGCACCCTGGGTTGGACGCCGGTTTCTGGCCGCATTTCTTTGCTGTATTGGGTAGAGCCGGTCACCGGCTTTATGTTGATAGACAGTATTCTCTCAGGCGAAGAGGGCGCGTTTCTATCGGCAATACATCATTTGGTGTTGCCCTCCATCGTGCTGGCAACCATCCCTCTGGCGGTCATCGCCCGCCAAACTCGCTCCGCCATGTTAGAGGTTATGGGTGAAGATTATGTGCGCACCGCACGGGCCAAAGGCCTTAGCCCCTTTCGGGTAATTGGTGTGCACGCCCTGCGTAACGCGCTTATCCCGGTGATTACCACCATTGGCCTGCAGGTGGGCGTGTTGCTGGCCGGTGCCATTCTCACCGAAACCATTTTCTCTTGGCCGGGTATTGGCAAGTGGCTTATCGATTCCATCACCCGGCGCGATTACTTTGTGGTGCAAGGCGCGCTGCTGTTAATTGCCGGAATTATCATGCTCGTTAATTTAACCGTAGATGTGCTCTATGGGTTTATTAATCCTCGGATTAGGAACTAACCCATGACCACAACAACCGTTACCGTCGAACAAGAACGCTCTGCCCTGCGCGAGTTTTGGTTTTATTTTTCGCAAAACAAAGGCGCCGTGGTGGGCTTGGTGGTGTTTGCCGCCCTGGTGGTGGTGGCCGTATTTGCCCCAATTATTGCCCCGCACCCGGCGGATTTTCAGTACCGAGATCACTTTTTAATGCCGCCGGCCTGGGCCGAGGGCGGTTCTAGCCAATTTTTGTTGGGCACCGATGCCGTTGGCCGAGATATGTTATCGCGCCTTATTTATGGCGCCCGCTTTTCGCTGTTTATTGGCTGCGTGGTGGTGGCGTTTACCCTGCTCGGCGGCGTGGTGCTGGGCTTAGTTGCTGGCTACGCCAAGGGTTGGGTAGATACCGTTATTATGCGGGTAATGGACCTTATTTTGGCGTTCCCGGCGCTGCTGTTGGCGTTGGTGTTGGTGGCTATTTTAGGCCCCGGTTTAATCAACGCCATTATCGCCATCGCCTTGGTTTACCAACCGCATTTTGTGCGTTTAACCCGGGCCGCAGTACTGGCCGAGGGCAACCGCGAATACGTGGTGGCGGCCAAGGTGGCTGGTAGTAGTCATCTGCGCTTAATGTTTTACACCATTCTGCCCAACTGTTTAGCGCCCTTAATCGTGCAGGCAACGCTGTCGTTTTCTAACGCCATTTTAGATGCAGCCGCCCTGGGCTTTTTGGGGATGGGGGCGCAACCGCCTACACCGGAGTGGGGCACTATGTTGGCCGAGGCGCGGGAGTTTATTTTGCGCGCCTGGTGGGTGGTGACCTTTCCTGGCATTGCTATTTTAGTCACCGTGCTGGCCGTTAATCTGGTGGGCGATGGCCTGCGCGACGCGCTAGACCCCAAACTGAAGCGGAGTTAATTGTGGCCCTGTTACAAATCGACAATCTCGTCGTTGAATTTGCCACCGCCAGTGGCCCGTTTCGCGCCATCAATGGCGTGAGTTATCGGGTAAACAGTGGCGAGGTTATGGCCATTGTGGGCGAATCTGGTTCCGGTAAATCCGTGGCAATGCTGGCCATTATGGGCTTGCTGCCCAATACCGCCACGGTAACCGCCGATAACATAATGTTTGATGGTCAAGATTTACAGGCGCTGTCGCCCAAGCAACGCCGCACCCTGGTGGGCCGTGAAATCGCCATGATCTTCCAAGAGCCCATCGCCTCGCTTAACCCCTGTTTTAATATCGAATTCCAACTCAACGAGGCTTTGACAGCCCACACCGATTTACCGCGCAAGGCCCGTAAAGATCGCTGCTTAGAATTACTCAACGATGTGGGAATCCCCGAGGCCAAAAGCCGATTAAAAAGCTACCCTCACCAGTTATCCGGCGGCCAGTGCCAGCGGGTAATGATCGCCATGGCTATCGCTTGCTCGCCCAAATTATTAATCGCCGATGAGCCAACCACGGCGTTGGATGTCACCATTCAAAAGCAAATTTTGGAGTTGCTGCTTAACCTTCAGCAGCAAACCGGCATGGGCCTGATTATGATTACCCACGATATGGGTGTGGTGGCCTCTACTGCCGATAGAGTGGTGGTGCAATACAAAGGTAATTTAATGGAAGAGGCGCCGGTTCTGGAATTATTTGAATCACCGCAAAACCCCTACACCAAAGCGTTGCTTTCGGCCCTGCCGGAAAACGCAACGGGCGACCGGCTGCCCACTGTGGCTGATTTTGCGGGGGGCTTATCATGAGTGAGCCTGGCAACGTCAATGGCCAAACGGTATTGGAAGCCAGAAACATCACCCGGGATTACCATCAATCCGGTGGTTTGTTTGGCAAACAAAAAACCGTACAGGCGCTCAAAGGGTTAAGTTTTTCGGTGAAAAAAGGCAAAACCCTGGCCGTGGTGGGGGAATCTGGTTGTGGTAAATCTACCCTGGCGCGCATTCTCACGTTAATTGACCCGGCCACCACCGGCGAGCTACTCATCGATGGCCAAGCCATTGATATTCGCCAGCAAAAGCTGACACCAGAACTGCGCCGCAAGGTGCAAATCGTGTTTCAAAACCCCTACGGCTCGCTCAACCCTCGGCAAAAAATTGGCAAGGTGTTGGAAGAGCCGCTGTTGCTCAATACCGATAAGTCGGCTGCGGAGCGTAAACAACTGGCCATGGAAATGCTGGATAAAGTCGGCCTAGGGGCGGAGCACTACAATCGTTACCCGCATATGTTTTCCGGAGGTCAGCGCCAGCGGGTGGCTATTGCCAGGGCGTTAATGCTAACCCCCAGTTTGTTGGTGTTGGATGAGCCGGTATCCGCCTTGGATTTATCAGTACAGGCACAAATTCTCAATTTGCTGGCGGATTTGCAAGACGAGCTAAACCTTACCTATGTGTTTATCAGCCACGATCTGTCTGTAGTGAAATACATCGCCGATGAGGTATTGGTGATGTACTTTGGTGAAATTGTAGAATACGGCAGCCGGGACGATGTGTTCACAGCCCCCAAGCACGAATACACGCAAACCTTGTTCGCCGCCACACCCAGGGCGGATATCGAAAGTATTCGGGCGCGGGTTAGCAAGGCTTAGACTTAAGCGTTTATTTTAGGGCAGCCAAATGGCTGCCTTTTTCGTTGTTGTTTTTTCTTTTTTGATTTGTTTTTTGTCGTTTTTTTAAAGCCGGGTTTTGCCGGTATCTAAGGCAGTACTATGTCTGATTTAACCTTGCTCCAGCATGTGCTGATTGGGCTGATTTTTGTGTGGAGCGGCTTGGTACGTTCCGGTTTGGGGTTTGGTGGCTCGGTAATGGCGTTGCCATTTTTGCTGCTGATATTAGATGAGCCCCTGGTGTTTTTGCCCATTGTTAGCATTCATTTGCTGTTTTTCGCCGGTCTTACTGTTTGGCAAAACAACCGCGCCACGTTGATGGGCGGCATTGAAGCTGAGGCCAACAGCACAGTGGATTGGCAATACCTGTGGAAGGCCCTGGGTATAATGATTATCCCCAAATTGCTGGGGGTGTTCGGCGTAATCGTACTGCCAAATACGTTAATGACCGCCGCCATCTACATCATTGTGGGTGCCTATTCGCTGTCTTATATTTTTAATAAACCGCTTAAAAGTAAATCCCGCTTGGTGGATGGCTTCTTTTTAATGCTAGGCGGCTACATCAGCGGTATTTCTCTCATCGGCGCGCCGTTAATTATCTCGGTGTTCGTTAACCACGTAGATAAACACAAACTGCGCGATACCCTATTTGTGCTGTGGATTATTCTAGTCACCATAAAAATGGCGGCGTTTGTGGTGGCTGGCGTGGATCTGCAGCTGGCTTCGCAGTTGTGGTTGTTGCCCTGTGCTGCCGTGGGCCATGTTATTGGCCTGCGCATCCATCGCCGCTTGGTCAACTCCGATACCAAAGTGTTTATGCAGGTGGTTGGCTCCGCTCTGTTGGTGATCAGTTGCATTGGTTTGTATAACGCCTGGGCGGCGCACTGAACCATGCCGGAAATCCTCTTATTAAACTTTATCGTTTTTTTGGGTGCTCTGGTGCAGGGCATTATCGGTTTTGGCTTGGGCGTGGTTAGCGCCTCCATCATCTTCTTAATCAACCCAGAGTATCTGCCGGTTCCATTGATCATGTTATCGCTGGTTATGATGACCATGGTGTTGATGATCAACCGCACCGAGCTGGCGTTCGATTTAGTGCGCTGGCCCATGGTGGGCCAAACCGTGGGCGTGGTAGTGGCCGCCTGGGTGGTGGCCTGGTTGGATCGCAGCTGGTTTGGCTTTATCTTTGCGCTGCTACTGTTGCTGGCCGTGTGTCTAACGCTGTGCCGCATACGGCTGGCCATCAACCCAATCACCGGCTCCATTTGCGGTTTTATATCCGGCTTTAGTGGCACCATCGTCGCAATAGGTGGCCCGCCTATGGCGCTGCTCTACCATTCGTTACCGCCCAAGGTAATCATCACCAATCTATCAACCTACTTTTTGCTGGGCTGTATTATTTCGCTGGTCACGCTGGGGTTGTTTGGCCGAGTCAGTTGGCACGATGTAGAGCTCACCGCAAAGCTTATCCCTGGCATGCTGGTGGGCTACTACGTTTCCCGCCATGTCATTCAATACGCAAAACCTATAGTGATTAGAACGCTAACCCTGGGTGGTAGTGGCGGGGTGGGGCTGTATTCTTTGATTAAATACGGTGGTGAGTTGTTGGCGCGGTAGCGCAGACTAGTACGACACAGACTGAAGAATTGAACGGGGTATGCTAGCCAGAAGCACAAAGGACTTTTTAGGGGTAAGCCCAGTCGATCAATTATAAGGTTCAACCAATACCCATAATGAATCCGCTTAAACCCACAATCAAAAATGAGTAGCCTGAAATCATAAATAGCAAACCTAGTGTCTTGTCTTTTGGTTTGGCGTATTTGCGTACCAGTTCCACTGCGAAAAGTGGATCATTTGGCAGGTTCCATTTACCTAAAGGCACCACAATGGCGTGGCTGTACCAGACCGCTCGAGCACCTATACCGTCCCACTTTGCTGGCCTTGTGCCCAGGTCGCGTTTTATATCACGCTCAATCCTTGCCATGCTGATTCGCGCAAAGGCAATCCAGAAAATAGCCAATAGAACAAAGCTGGTTAAGAATAAAGAAACGAATATATAGTCCTCCAGCGTGTAGACTTTACTCATCGTTGTAAGTCCCAAATCAAGTCGGCGGAATATTTGCCGATGCCATCAAATGTCATTCCCACCGTAAAACCGGTTAGCAACCCTACACCGATAATCACGCCTAGCACAGTCCATCCTAGTGGCCCGGCAAGAGTCAATGACGACGCGGCGGCCAGCCAAGTTCCGCCCGCAATAACGGCCTTGCCGGCATATATACCCGCTGCACCGCCTAGGCCAAATCCCACCATCTGCCGTGCGCTTTCACGCATCCAGTCGCCACCGGCGTCATGGATATCGTAAACTTCTTTAACCCTAAGTCCTGCGTCCACCGCAACAGCTGCGTTACCGACGACATTCATAATTTTGCCACAATACCCAAGCCAACTGGCCTCTATGCGGTTAGCTACCTTGAGGCGTGGGTCTAATTTTGACGAATTGGGGTTTCTGCTAGCGAGGGTCATACCTCGTTCGGCGTTGCTGAGTGCGTCGCCTCTGTTTTTATTGCGCCAGGCCAGTGGGGCGTATTTTTCAAGCTCCGTGGCATAGGCTTTCTCTAGCGCCTCGTAGGCCAGCCGCACCTTTTCTTTGGCTTGCTGTTTTGCAGCGGCGGGGCCACGGCCATGACGATTATTGCGCGTTAACTGCCACAACTCTTTTAGGGCGGTTTGGTATTCCACAATCTTAATTTCAAACGAGCTCAACCGTGCCGCAGCCGCCGTAGAGGCCGCGCCGACGAAAGAATTCAGTCGGTTCATGTTATCTTCGGTGAAGTAGCGGTACATAAACTTGGCGAGGGCGATACTTTCTTCTTGCGCATAGCGGACGATATCCACCACAGCAAAGCGTTGATTGGCCGGCAAGCTGTTAATATGGTTAATTATAGAAGAATTAGCCGCCGTGGCAGCTGCATTCGTATAGGCTTTGCAGCGATCCAGTGTGGTATCGGCGGACACATGGTTGGCTTGGCAGAATTGCAACATTGCCTCCGGCCCTAAAGCCAGTTCAGTTATAGAGGTTGGTCTTTGGGTAAAAGCGAATTCTGTCATGCCTCACTCCTTGTGGCTGTTTTTGACTGTGATTATTGTCTGGCGCGGTGGCTAACCATTCAGATTGGCTGGCGCCACCATTTATTAGCTTTGAAGAATAAATGATGAGAGTGTTTTTCAATAGTCAGTAGCCTGCCCTCATGTAGAAACTGTGACGTATTTCTTAAGCTAGGTGGGAAATGCACTGCTGGTGTTAATACTTTATGCCGCTCTGGGGCGGAGTTTATTAAGCCTTTTGGGCCAGCTAATTACCGCTTTTCTGGGGCGTGCGCAGTACGGGGCGATCGCCACCTTTGAATGTCATAGGTTGGCCAATCTGAATGGGGGATTTGTAGTGGGGAGAGCTCAACTGTTGGGTTGCTCACTTGCCACAGGCTAAGCAATTAATTTTCTATGTCGTATATTTTGCCTAGTCTTGCTATTGTGTTGGCAAGGCTTGTCGAAACACCGAAGGCCTTCAGGTTTATCTCAGGCTCGCTACGCATTATTAATAATAAATTACTTAGGTTACTTTGCAGATTCTTACCTCTATTGTGAGTGTAACTTGCTTCGAATGTTTTGGGATAGAAAGCCTACCTAAAAGTCGGAAATAGTGTGTGGTAAAATCGAGTGTTGTGTGTGCCCATTAGTAAAGGGTTTTGGGGAGATAAATATTTTTCTCATAAAAAATAGCTACATGTTTGGACTATTGTTTGCTGAGTTGATGCTAAGTTACATGCCCATTGACGCAAGTTCAAAGCGAGTTTTCATGCCAATGGCAGCTCCTTTTAAGCATGTGTAGTAATGTTCGTCTTTGTTTCGGAATTGTCTCAGTATTGCGTCTCTAGCTTGTTTGCTTGCCCATTTGATTACTCCTCCCGCGAAATGTGGTCTTGGTACCAAATCTAAGGAAGAGCCACAGGAGTTGCTCCTTCTCAGGAGTTTTTCAAGTAGTTCCAATATGCCTAAGTTTATATTCCACGTTTCAGCTTCCTTTCCATAGATTTTTTTAAGCAGTTGCTGAAATTCTCTAATTTCCGTATCAGATAGGTCTGGCATTTTCAAGTCCTGTTGGTTAGTTTGATCTTGTTGAAAATAGCATTGGTGTTGTGCTGTGAGTCTTCACCTTCTGATATCACTTCAATGACAAAATCGAGATCTGGAGAGGTAATGTATAACTTAGTTTCTTGATGATTTTCTAAGAAATAGACCTTGATACCGCCTTTCTCTTTGGCCGATATTGTGTAATCTTCCAACGAAGAAATTAGCGAGTTTTCGACGGTCCCCTCTGGGCTAGAAAAAACAGAAGTAAAAAACTCAAAAGGACTTTTGTCAGAGCCAGTAGCAGTTATTTCGGCGTGATTAATTACTCGGTAGACAAGTAGTGGGGTTTGCTGAGCGACAAACATTGGTCCGTTTCCAAGTACCGTTCTTTCGCTGCTGACCGGGATGGGGACATCAATTTTATTGTAAAATGAGAGCTGTTCGTCGGTCGAAGCGCAGCCGCAAAGTACAAAAGCTAGTAACGCCGTTATGACAAATAGTTGTGTAGGTGGTTTTATCACAGGGTCTCCTAATGGCGATTGCGCCTGCCCTTCGCATTGCGGACTAAAATAGGCATAATTTTGTGGCAATCCAGGATAAATGATGACAGCGCCTTTCTATAGCCGGTGTTCAACCTGCTTATAAGGATTGTGACATATTTCCGCCAGTTAGCGGCAAATTACCCGTTGGTATTAATACTCTAATCCGCATTTTAAGCAATAGTATTAAGCCTTTGAGGTGGAGTGGTAAGCCGGCTTAATTCCCATAACTCACCGGCACTTCTAACGTGTCTTTCACTTCTTCCATCACCACATAACTGGTGCATTCCACCACGCCGGGTAGGGTGAGTAGGGTTTCGCCGTAGAATTTACGGTAGGCGCGCATATCTTCCACCCTGGCTTTAATAAGGTAATCAAAGCTGCCGGATACCAAATAGCATTCCTGCACCTCGGCCAGGGCTTGGGCCGCCTCTCTGAATTTGTCGAAAATATTTTTCGGCTGGCGGGCTAGGCGAATATTGATAAACACCACCATGGCGGCTTTTAGGTAGGTGGGGTTGATCAACGCGGTGTAGCCACGAATCACGCCTTCCTTTTCCAGTCGCTTTACTCGCTCTATACATGGGGTGGCGCTAAGGCCTACCTGGCGCGCTAATTCGGCATAGCTAATACGGCCGTCTTTTTGCAAGGTACGAACAATGTTGCGGTCGATTTTGTCCAGGTCGTGCATGGCAGTTACTCGGATGAAGTGGAATCCACTGACTGTTTGCAGTTTACAACCTTAAATACCACTGATTCCACTGCGGTGGGCCGATAAATAGTGTGAATTGCATTATTTCGAATCGATATGATGGTGGAATTCGTTGTTATAAACCTAGTCTGAGCTGAGGGTGCTGATATGTTAATTGGTGTGCCAAAAGAGATTAAAAACCATGAGTACCGTATTGGCTTAACGCCCGCGGGTGTGCGTGAGCTTGTGGCCGCGGGCCATCAAGTTATAGTGCAGGCCGACGGCGGCACCGCTATTGGTTTTACCGATGAGCTCTACCAGGCTGCGGGCGCCACTATTATTGCCAGTGCCGATGAAATCTTTGCCACCGCCGAGATGATCATAAAGGTGAAAGAGCCTCAGCCGGAAGAATGCAAAAAGCTACGCCCCGGCCAGTTGCTGTTCACTTACCTGCACCTAGCACCAGACCCAACCCAAACTCAATTGCTGGTGGACTCCGGTGCGAGTTGTATTGCCTACGAAACCGTTACCGCACCTGGTGGTGGTCTACCCTTGTTGGCGCCTATGTCTGAGGTGGCCGGCAGAATGTCCATCCAGGCCGGCGCTCACCATTTGGAAAAAGCCCAGGGTGGGTTGGGTGTGTTACTCGGTGGTGTACCGGGCGTTGCCCCAGCGGATGTACTCATTGTGGGTGGCGGCGTTGTGGGTACCCAAGCCGCGCGTATGGCTGTGGGCATGGGCGCTAACGTCACGATTTTAGATCGCTCGCTACCGCGCCTGCGCCAATTGGACACCGAATTTAACGGCCGGGTTAACTGCGTGTATTCCACGGTGGATGCGCTAGAGACCCTAACTGCCCAGGCAGATTTGGTGGTGGGTGCCGTGCTTATTCCCGGTGCGGCTGCGCCTAAATTGATCACCCGTGAAATGGTTGCCAATATGAAACCCGGCGCCGTGATGGTAGACGTGGCCATTGACCAAGGCGGTTGCTTTGAGACCTCCAAGCCCACCTCTCACCAAGAGCCTACCTATGTGGTAGATGGCGTGGTGCACTATTGTGTAACCAATATGCCCGGCGGTGTAGCACGTACCTCTACCATGGCGCTCACCAATGCCACCCTGCCGTTCGCCCTACAGCTGGCAAACAAAGGCCTGGGCGCAGCCGTTGCCGCAGATCCACACCTAATGGCCGGCCTTAACGTGCACGATGGTAAGGTAACCTACCAAGCCGTGGCGGATTCTTTGGGTTACGACTACGTCGATCCCAGCACGCTATTTTAACTGATGACTGATTGCCGCTGATCGTCATTAAACGCTTTGTCTTCAACTTTGGCCCTTGAATTTTTATAATTTCAGGGGCTTTTTTTATTTTGCCCAAGGATTTGCCAAGCCTCTTCGTCTAACAATAACTATCGAAACGAAACCAGGGTGTGCGCACACCAATGCAATCCGATCAACCGCCGCCAAGGCGGCAGCTACCGGCATTAGATGCACAGATAAAAGCGGCTCAGCAGGGCAGTGCCACGGCCTTTGAGGCGGTGTTTGATGCATGCTACGACGTACTGTATCGCTATGCGTTTCAGTGGGCGGGTAACGCCGCCGATGCCGAAGATATCGCCCAGCTGGCGGCCATAAAACTGGCCAAAACCCTCAAGCAATTTAAGTTCGAGTCGCAATTTACCACCTGGCTTTACCGCCTAGTGGTAACCACCGCCATCGATTGGGCCCGCGCTAATCGACGGCATCAGGGCCAAGAGCCCGCTGCTAATTCCCCGGAGGAATCGGTAACCCATGGGGGCTTTAGTGCGGTGTATTTACAACAGCTAATTAACCAGGTGGCGCAGATGGGGGAGGGCTTTAAGGAAGCCGTTATTTTGGTGCTTGGCGAGGGCTTCTCCCACAAAGAGGCCGCCCAGGTACTCAAAGTAAAAGAATCCACCGTCTCTTGGCGCATACACGAAGTGCGCAAACAACTAAATCAACACTCAGGAGGTTGCCATGACTGACCCCAAGCAACCCTCAAACCATTCCCCAATGGATGACCTTACCCAGCAGATGGCGCACACCCCGCCACCGAGCAGCGCCGCCAAAGCCGCCGCCCGGCAGGCCGCTTTAAAAGCCTTTGCCGAGCAATCCGCCAATCACCACCAAGGATTTTGGGCGCGGTTGCGTCTTACCCTCAACAATCGTTCGCAAGAGGGTAACGCAATGCAGAAAAAATGGATCTACAGTGGTGCTTTAGCCAGCCTATGCGTGGTGGGCATGACGGCTGTGCTAGTAAAAACCACCCAGCCAGAATTAATGGTACCGGTGCAATCCGGCGTTGAACCCAACGCGCAGGCCACCACAGAAGCCCTGGCTGAAGCGAAGGCAGAAGTAAAGCAAGACGCGAGCTTAGCCGCTGAGTTAGAGGCCCCGTCGGAGGTGCAGATGGAGCCGGAAGTAGCCATGGATATGGCAGCACCGCAAGCCATTGCCGCTGAGCCATCAAAAGCGCTGCCGGCAAAACGGTTAGGAACCAAAGAGCTGCGCCAAACTGCAAAATCCAAAGCCGCCGAATTTGCACCCAGCCTAATGGTGCGGCCAGCGCCACAAAACATCCTTGGCGATGCCACAACGTCTGGCCCAGTTATCCAAGGCGAGGATGAATTTACCGAGTTTAAAACCAACCCGGTAACCAAAGTAATGGATCAGCCGGTATCGACCTTCTCCATTGATGTGGATACCGCCTCCTACAGTTTTGTGCGCCGGCAATTAAACCGTGGCCTGATGCCGCAAAAAGATGCCGTTCGGCTAGAAGAAATGGTCAATTACTTTGATTACCAATACCCGCTACCAGCCAATAAAAATGAGCCATTTAGCACGTACGTAAACGTGGTGGAATCGCCGTGGAAGCCGGGCAACAAGCTGGTGCATATCGGTATTAAAGGTTACCAGATCGAGCGCAATGCACTGCCCAAATCCAACCTCGTATTTTTATTGGATGTTTCTGGCTCCATGGGCCAGGCAGACAAACTGCCCTTGGTAAAACAATCCATGGAGCTACTGTTGTCGCAGCTCAACCCAACCGATACAGTAGCCATCGCCGTATACGCCGGCGCAGCGGGTACCGTGTTGCCACCCACGCCGGTGCAAGACAAACAAACCATTATGCAGGCCCTAAACAACCTGCAAGCGGGCGGCTCCACCGCCGGGGGCGAAGGTATACAGCTGGCGTACCAACTGGCAGAAGCTAACTACGATAAAAACGCAGTAAACCGAGTGATACTGGCAACCGATGGCGACTTTAATGTGGGCATCGCCAACCAGCAGGAGCTAAAAGGGTTTATCGAACGCAAACGCGACAGCGGTATTTATCTATCGGTGCTGGGTTTTGGCCAGGGGAATTACCACGATAATTTAATGCAGAGCTTGGCGCAAAACGGCAACGGTGTAGCTGCCTATATCGATACTCTAAGCGAGGCGCAAAAGGTACTGGTACACCAAGCTACCGCCACACTGTTTACCATCGCCAAAGACGTAAAAATTCAAGTGGAGTTTAACCCCGCCACCGTGGCGGAATACCGCCTGCTTGGTTTCGAAACCCGCATGCTGGAGAAACAAGACTTCAATAACGACAAAGTCGACGCCGGCGATATTGGCGCAGGCCACACCGTAACCGCTATTTATGAAATTACCCCAGTGGCAAGTGAAAACAAGCTGATAGATAACCCGAGATACGCTAGCAATAAGCCAGAGCAGGGCGACACTGTCGATAACGAAAATGCCAACGAATACGGCTTTGTAAAACTGCGCTACAAATTGCCCGATGAGGACAACTCAAAATTAATCAGCCTGCCAATCCTTATCGACCAACCGCAAACGGATAATAAGTTGCAGCAAGAGGTCAACTTCAGCGTGGCAGTGGCGGGCTTCGCCCAACTATTAAAAGGCGGCACCTACACCGGCAACTGGCAATACGACGATGTTATTAGCCTGGCGCAAGCCAATAAAGGCGAAGACGAATACGGCTACCGCACGGAGTTTATTCAACTGGTGCGCAAGGCAAAAATGGCTAAGGCGTTGCCTTAGTGATATCAAAGGCAATACTAAAAGCGATGCTAAAAAGTAATGGAAAAGTAATGCCAAAAGTAACGGCTTAGCCACACTTAACAGGTGGCCGGGCCAAGCCCGGCCATGGGCTGAACTTGGCAATCCAGGCCACAACGAATGCAGAGGCAAGCAGAGGCAAGCAGAGGCAAGTAGAGGCAAGTAGAGGCAAGTAGAGGCAAGCAAAAGCAGGTTCGGCAGGCTAACAGGTCAAAAAGATAGGTAAAAAGGCTAAGTGGCCAAAAAGCCTAGGTAACAATATCTTCAACACCTACAGCCATATCCACCCCAGGGAAGATTCTAGCCACCTGGCTATCGCTAATGCCAAATTGCCCGCGCGACACGCCGGCTACATAGCGCCGCACATCCACCGTGGGTAGCAAATCCCTATTTTGATAAAGCTGGCCTTCACCCAGCCCCGGCCATTTGCCATACACTTTGCCACCGCGTACGCCGCCGCCCGCCATAATCATCAAGCCGCCTGTGCCGTGGTCTGTGCCGCCGGTGCCGTTCTCGCGGGCGGTTCTGCCAAACTCGGTAATGGCTAAAATCGTGGTGTCATCCCAGGTTTTACCAAGGGTTTTGCGCATGTGTAGCAGGCTTTCGGTCAGCTCCTTCATTGGGCGCACCAGCGTATTTTGCTGGTTTTTGTGGGTATCCCAGCCGTTGATGGTAAACGAGGCCACTCGGGTATCGCCCAGCAACTGCTGTGCTAGGTAATCAGCCACCTGCAAGTAACCTGGCAGGGGCGCTTCTCCTTTGCCGGCTTTGCTGCGCAGGGCTTTGGTTTCCTCCAAAAGCTCAAAGGCCTGGGCGGCGGTGGGGTGCAGAAGTGGATCATCCTCGTACATTTGCGCCATCAGCCGTTGGCCCTGGCTGCTTAAATTAACGTTGGTTTTAGGAAACCAGCGGGTAATAGGGGCTTGGCCAGTGAGTATGATTTCGCCCTCCCGGGCAACAGAAAACCCAGTGCGAGGGCCATGGCTGGGAATGCTCGCTAAAAAACGGTTAAGCCAGCCAGATTGCTTATCCACTCCGGTGGGAATACTACTTAACCCACACTCTAAAAAATCCTGCCCCTCAAAATGGCTACGTTTATCGCGGTAGGGCGTGGCAACGGCATGCACAAATGCCAGGGATTCCTCCCGCCACAGGGGCATCAAGTTGCTGGCTAGGGGGTGTAGCTGGTAAAAATCGGTCAACGCTGGGCCAGGTTTATTGCCCAAGTTCGGCCGTAATGTTGAGAGGTGAGGGTCGCCCACCGGCCGAACCACATCCAGCCCATCCATAGCCCCGCGCAGAACAATCACCACCAGCCGGCTATCCGTGGCGGCATTGGCCAGTAAAACCGGGTTCATCAACAACCCGCAGGATGCTATGGCCAGTTTAAGGGAGGTGCGGCGCGTAATATCGGTGTTAGCCATGGTTACCTCAATGCCGTTGAAAAGCCGGGGACATTAACAAAAGCGCAATGGCCTCTTTTTTGGTTTCGGCGGCTTTCACCGCCCAGCGAACCCCATCATCAGCCAATGGCCCTAGGGCATTGGCGAGTACCTCGCTGGGTTCTAAAGGGTTTACAAACTGCCGGGTTTGCACGCGCAAAGCCCAGCGCAAACGCTCAGATACCGTATTTGGCGAAACCCATTCCGGGTTGGTTTTGGGCCACCCGTTAGGCCCACTGGGCTGGCCCCAACGTTGGCCCATTCTGGCCATAGCGTTAAGCATTTCGCGATTAAAGGCCTTACCATTTTGCTTGGCGCTAGCCACTAAGGCCTCTGGTTTAACATCCAGGGCGCGTAGCGCGCTCACCATATACTCAATGGGCCGCTTAACCTTAAACAGGGTAGAAGACATAGAAAGCGGATAATTCAACAAAACCTCGTAAAGTGCCAATAGGCTGCCGTTGTTGGCTAAGTAAGCCTTGGTCATTTTGCGCACTAGGTTTTTGGGTGGGTCATCCATCAAAAAGTGCTGGGCCATCTTAAAAGCCAGGTGCTCTGCGGTGGCCTTGCGGGTTGCAAGCTCCGCCAAAAAAGAGCGAATATCGGCCTCGCGGTTGGCATCGCCAGTGGTTTCAAACCCCATAAACGCCAGTGGTCCGGGCTCTTGTAGGCGAGGGTTGAACACGGTTTCTTGGCTTGGGCTAAGCGTTGTACCTGCCAGCAATTTGGCAAAAGTTCTTACATCCTGCTGGCTGTAGCCTGCTTGCACGCCAAGCGTATGGAGCTCCAAAATCTCACGAGCCAAGTTCTCGTTTAGGCCGCGTTTATTGTTTCTTTTTGCCGCTTGTGAATTAGGTCCTGTGGACTGTCCCTGATCTAAATATAGGATCATCACCGGATGCAGGATCGCTGCTTGTAACATCTGAGTGAAACTTGAGGCTATATTCGGCCGAATTGCTGTATCGATATATGCACTAGGTTTTAAGCCGTTACCAACCACTGAGAAGTGGTCTGCCCAAAACCAAGTCAGTCGTTCCTTGAAACCGCAATCGGATGCAACACCACGAGCGAGGTTGCAGCTGTAGTCTTCAATACGCATCTGCTGGGTAGAGTTGCGCATAGTATCTCTTCGGGCTTTCAGTTCTTCCTTTGTGATCTCTTTTTTCTGTCGGAGCGTTTTTAACTGTCGTATTTCACGTGAGTTCTTTTGCACGGCGGGCATCCCGTGGATAGGGAAGCTACTTTCTACTGTATCTGGGCCAGTGAGACTTTTAATCATGTCATCGGTGGAGTTCGAGGGGCGAGAGGCTACAGAAAGGCCTGTACCAAAACGAACTTCCGCGATTGTAGGGTCAAATTTGGGCATATTAGAGCTAAGGCTCAAAAAGTGGTAACGGGGGGGGCAGGTACAACACTGCGCAAGGGTTAGTCTATAAGCAAATACCTACAGTTCAAAATCTGTCGCAGATCGAATCGCATGGTTTTGTGAGTGCGGTTGCTGGCAGCGCCGCCCTCTGCTTGTTTCACTGTTTGTAACTAAAAGGAGCGGACTATGACGGAGGGCTCTGGCATTCACGGAAGCCGATGGTTGCCGGCTCGCCAAAGCTCGACTGGCATCCGGTGGTCTAATGGTGGGCATAAAGAGGGTGGTTGCCCTACAAATACTTCAACCAATCATCCGTATACTTATCTATTGATCTGTAAACATGCTCAAACGCCTCGCGGCTCTTCCGATAAGGATCCGCTACGGTTGCGTTGTTATGCCATTTGCCCAGCAAAAAGGTTTTGCCGCTTACCTGAGGCGCCATGGAGCTTATGGTATTGGCCATCTCCTGGTCCATGGTCAAAATTAAATCGGCCTTCATCAGGTGGTCTGTGCGTATCTGCCGGGCTTCATGGGGGCTGGCGTCCACACCGTGCTCGCTCAGCAATAACCCTGCAGAGGCATCGATTGGCTTACCCACTAAAGCGCTCAGGCCAGAGGAGGAAACAACCACATTGCTGCCACGCAGTTTATGTTTCATTAAGTATTCGGCGGTGGGGCTGCGGCAGATATTGCCGATACAAACAAATAGAATTGAGTTAAACATTTTCTCGGGTGTGGTCTACTGTAAAACGGCTGTTATTTGGGTGGTAGGCGGCATGCAAATGTCGCCATAGAGCATGCTAAAGGATAGCAAAACAACGCATTATTGCGCAGCAAATAGTGTTGTTGGGCAAGACCTGGCTGCTATGCGGGCAATAAATGTTCGATCTTGCAGCCACAATAAGTGTAAAGATTTGTTCGTTGCAAGGTGGTGTCTAGGAAGAGGGGTTCGCCGAAAGTCTATACCTAGGCTCTTTGGGGCTGAACCCGCCCGATCATTACGTAAAAAAACAATCTAGCCGTTGCCATTTGTTGGCATAGTGCTAGCATTAAGGCCGTAGACTCTGTCAAACCATTTATTTGGTGCTTGTCCCTCTTACCAATCTCTATTTTAAAGGTCAAAAGCCATGAACACTGTTATCAAAGCTGTTGGTTCACTTATGTTGGTCGCTTTAGTCGGCCTTGCCCACGCGCAATCAGAAAAGGTTCCTACTACCATGGAGCCTGGTACGGTAGGCACTGAAAGTAGTACAAGCACAACCACCACAACTACCACTACGACCACCACCGGTGGCCCTCAGTAAAGCAAGCCGCCCGCCCTGAGCCAAGTAAAATGCGCCGAACTAACCCCGGCGCATTTGCTTTGCTGTCCTCCGTTCTAAACCTCTAATTTGATTACCCTTTACGCCGCCGGCATGTGCTGTAACACGTAGCACTGGCGCCCCATGCGTTGGCTTGTTCTTTACGAGTTGCCAGGCGTGCCAATTCCGCATTGACTCGGTCTAACGGTGTAAATAAGTATCGGTTAGGTTGGCTTTGAAAAGAAAGCTGTATATTATCCACGTAAGTCTATTAGGTGGTTTTAGGTTTGGTCTGCCGCTACTGAAAGCTAATAAGGCAAGCCTTTAGAATGCAGCTTGAAGCTGCTGAAACATTTATCCCGTGAAGCAATGTGGGTCTTAAAACCCTAGTATTGTTAGCTCCTTCACTCAAAGGCGAGGTGTACAAGTTATGTACACAGCCCAGGGCTTGGTTTTTACAAGGAATTTTTGTGCGCCAGCAATGCTGGTGAACAAGTCAGATAACTCTGGCACAAGTAGGCAAGATGCTTAACTGGCTCAATCCATCATAAAAATTACATTGATTGCCTGCATATTGGTATACGCGTGGTGCTCATTTGGCATCGCTGGGTATTTAAACATGTGGAATTTATGCCATTAAATTGGCGCGGAATGATGGGGTGCTTACGAATGGGCAGTGAACAAGTTTATGCGGTGGAATCTAGCGCTGCGAAACAGGAGAGCGAGGCTAGCAACGAGCCTGCTGAGTACAGCCTCTCTAGTATGTTAAAGAGCTTGGCCAGGGGTAATCGGCCTAGCAGCCCTATTAGTAATAGCCACTGGGGTAAAGGCCGCCAAAAAATGATAATGCACATCGCTACCGATGTGGCCACGTTTAGCGCGTGTGTGTTATTGGCGTATATTGCGGTGATGTTGGTGAAGGGTGCGGTGTTCACCAGTACGCCTAATTTGGCAATACAAGATGTAAGCCTTGTAGCTCCTATCGTGTTTGGCCTTCCTTTGTTATTTCTTATCTATGTTTGCCGTCAAAAAGGCCACTACAGCCGTTTCAAAGGTTTTTGGGAAGAGTTTGGTGAGTTCCTGCAGGTCAGCGTTGCGGTTGCTGGTATTTCAGTTGCGCTGTTATTTTTTACGCAAGAGAACTTCTCTCGCCTATGGTTGGGTTTAACTTGGCTATTGGCAATCGGTGCAATGCCGGTCGCCCGCTGGTTGCTAAAACAATGGCTTATGGGGCGCGGCAAGTGGTTGACCCCCACCATTGTTATAGGCGCCGGTAGTAATGCCAAAGAAAGTGCATTAGCCATAGAAAGTAACGTACTCATGGGCTTTGAAGTGGTAGGTCTTATCGACATAGAACAGGCCCTAGAACAGGCCCTAGAACAGGCTAACCCAAGTGACTTGCCTGCTAACGTGCCCGTTTACGACCCACACAGATGCGAAACCCGTGAATTCCCCATGGCCAATTTCGTTAATGGCCGTATAAGCCTTCAGGGCAACTACAAAGTTGAGGATTGCTACATTGTTCTGGCCTTGGATGCTGAAGATTACAAAACGCACAGCAAGTGTTTGGAAGAGCTGGCAACCCATCGTAAAAATCTAAGTGTTATTCCACCGCTGCGCGGCCTGCCTTTGCTAGGCTCGGAGATATCGCCAATCTTCCGGCATGAAGTCCTGCATGTACGTATTCGCAATAACTTAGCCTCAAGAACCCCAAGGATGATAAAGCGAATTTTTGATGTGGTTCTCTCAGGTAGTGCGTTGTTAGTGTTGTCTCCGCTTTTTGTATTTTTATACTTCCGTATCAGCAAAGACGGCGGGTCGCCTTTCTACAGTCAAAAACGAGTTGGCAAAAAAGGCAAAATGTTTAACTGTTGGAAGTTCCGTTCCATGCACCGCAATGCAGATAAACTTCTAAAAGAGATTCTCAATAACGACGAAGATTTACGTAAAGAATTTGAGGCTACACAGAAGCTGAAAGAGGATCCGCGTGTAACAGAGATTGGTAAATTTATTCGTAAAACCAGCATCGATGAGCTGCCGCAGTTATGGAATGTGTTTGTAGGTGAAATGAGCCTTGTGGGCCCGCGCCCAGTTCGGGAGGACGAGCTAGAGTTGTACGGCGTGCAAGGTAAATACTATTTAGAAACTCCACCGGGTATCACAGGGTTATGGCAAATTAGTGGGCGTAATGACGTTGGCTATGATACTCGAGTAAATTTAGATACTTGGTATGTGCGTAATTGGTCTCTTTGGTATGACATTACTATATTAGCCAAGACAGTAAGTGTGGTGGTTTTCCAGAAGGGTGCATACTAAATGAGCATTGCTTTAAATTAATTAGAGAATCGTTTTTAAAGAGGGAATTTGTGGGTCAGGATGAAGTTGCAAAGGCTTTGGGGTCAGAAAATATAGGTCTCTCGGATGCTCTTAAAGGTAAGAAAGTAGCTATAGCTCATTACTGGCTGGTTAATATGCGAGGCGGTGAAAAAGTGCTTGAGTCATTGTGTGATCTTTTTCCGGGAGCTGATATTTATACGCATGTTTACGATGAAAAATCAATAAGCTCAAAAATTAAATCGCATTCGATTTTCACAACTTTTATAAGCAGGCTGCCTTTCGCAAAGCGGTTATATAAGTTTTACCTTCCACTGATGCCCTTCGCTTTTGAGCGGATTGATTTGACTGGCTATGATTTGGTTATCTCCTCTGAGTCGGGGCCAGCAAAATCAGTGATACCTTCCCCTACGGCTGTTCACATATGCTATTGCCACTCTCCTATGCGATACATATGGGACCTGCATTACCAATATAGGGGAGAGCTAAACTTTTTTGCGGCCGGATTTTTGTCGATAGTGTCCCACTTTTTGAGGATTCAGGATGTAAGCTCATCTTCCAGAGTTGATCATTTTGTAGCAAACTCCAAGTTCGTTGCCAAAAGAATTAATAAATACTATAGGCGAGATTCTTCGGTTATACATCCCCCGGTAGATGTTGAGAGCTTTTCTACCTCCAGTTTTGCTAGGGAGCAGGGTAAATATTATCTGGTGGCGGGAGAGCTTGTAGGCTACAAAAAAGTGGACCTAGCAGTTGAGGCTTTCAATAAACTGGGTGAAAGGCTCGTGGTTATCGGTGGCGGCTCGGAGTTGGATCGTCTAAAGCAGCTTGCCAGTGATAATGTAGAGCTTAAAGGCAAGGTATCTCAATCAGATTTTATTTCGTACGTTCAAGGTTGCAGAGCGCTAATTTTTCCGGGAGAAGAAGACTTCGGCATTGTTCCAATTGAGGCAATGGCAAGTGGCAAGCCCGTGTTGGCTTATAAGTCAGGCGGGGCCTTAGACTATGTTATACCTAATAAAACCGGCAATTTCTTTAAGGAGCAGTCTGTAGAAAGCCTTATTTCCTGCGTGGAACATTTTGAGCAAGAGGAAGCTCATTATTCAACTAGTGAAATAAAGGAGTTCGCCCAATCATTTACACAAAGTGTTTTTAAAGAGAAGTTCAAGAGCTTAGTGTCTCAAGCCATTCAAGATGAAGCTTGTTTATAAAACATCCTTGAATTCGACTATTCCTTTTTGAAAGAAGAGTATATGGATATTGTTATAAACGGAAGATTTCTAACCCAGAATATAACGGGGGTTCAGCGTGTAGCGCGTGAGATTCTAGTCGAGATCGATAGGATGGCTGCTGCCGGCGAGATTGCCGTGCCTCGTCTCGTAGTCCCGGCTAGTGCTAGTATCATTGAGCCTCCAAATTTGGAGGCTATGAAACTTGAATCGATCGGTGCCGGGCAAGGGCACTTTTGGGAGCAAATTAGTTTACCTTTGATTGCCAAAAAGAGTGTGTTGCTGTGTTTGGGGAACACGGCCCCCATATTGAGCCTAAAAAGGAAAAAATCTCCAGTCGTGGTGATGGTTCATGACTTGTCTTACAAGTATTTCCCTAATGCTTACAGCAAGACGTTCAAAATACTTTATAGCTTTATAATTCCAGAGGTTTTGAAGAAAGCGGATAAGGTTGTAACGGTTTCTAAAGCTGAGCAAACAGCAATATCAAACTGTTATCCGTTTATTGCTGGGAGTGAAAGGTTTTCTTACTTGCAGAATGGTGGTGTTGCGGATTACATAGCGGAAGACGCAATTGATGAGGAGTTACCTACATTCAGCGGCCGGGAATACGGCCTTTACGTGGGCTCGCTGACAAAGAGAAAGAATGCGGAAGGGTTGCTGAGTGCAGTAGTTGATTTTTTATCATCTTACCCGGATATGCGATTTGTAATCATTGGTGCTAACGGAGCAAGTTTTGAACATGTTTCCTATGACATTCCATCGGAATTAGCGGATAGGATTGAATTTTGGGGGCAGGTTAACGACAAAGAAATAATCTATAACGCCTATCGCAAAGCCAAGTTTCTATTATTTCCTACTTTTTATGAGGCCTCCCCTCTACCACCTATCGAAGCTATGACTTTTGGTTGCCCTGTCGTTGCCTCAAGAATCCCAAGTCTGGAAGAGCGGTGTGGTAATGCCGCCACGTATTGTGATCCTGCTGATGTGAAGACGATAAAAAGGGCTATAGCTACTGTAATGAAGGAAAACGATTGGGTGACTTTGAGTAGAAAATCAAGAATGTGGGTGACACGATATTCATGGAAAAAACAAGCTAAAGGCTTGGTAGAGTTATGTAAATGTTAAAGGATGGACGACCAAAAGTTAGGATAGTGCATGAAACTAACCCAGAAAAATACTTTCCGGCTCTGTTTCTACTAGAAAAAGAAGGCAGAGTTGATTTAAGGGGGGCGTATCGCTACAGCGTATGTAAAGAATGGCTCCGAGCAGGTATATTGGATAAGACATCTTTAGTTAAGAGAACAAGAAATGCCTTTCACGACCTCATGTTCAGGTTTCGGCTAAATGCAATATCCGGTGAAACTATAATTCTCGGGTTTGCGCCATGGGATTGGCGTATCCTAATTTACTCTTTTTTAGCAAGAAAAAATATCATTATCTATCATACGTCATGGCATGATTGGCGTATTGCTTCGACGCCTAGGCAACCGAAGCCGGCTTTTGTTTGTACCTTAATAAGGCGTTTTTGGATCAATTTTTTATTGAAAAAGAACGTCCAAGTTGTCGCTGTTACGCCTTTGGTCGCGCGAAGTTTAAAAAACGAAATTGGGGTTGATTCAATAGTAATACCACACGCCGTGCCAAATATTTTTTTTGAGCTTGCACGTGAAAATAATAGCCCGGTGGTGGATAAACTCAAACTACTTTACGTTGGCGAGGTATCTGAAAAAAAGGGTATTCGTACGCTATTAAATCTTATGAAAGAAATAGATCTCAAAAACGTTGAGTTGACTGTGATTGGCGACGGAAATTTGGTTTCAGAGGTGGTAAATACATCTCTACCCATTACATACAGAGGTCCTATTTGGGACAGAAAGGAGTTAGCATCGATAATGGCTGAGCACGATGTATTGATGGCCCTCTCTAGAAGAACATCGGTGTGGGAGGAGCTCTTCGGTATAGTCATAATTGAAGCGCTAGCTATGGGCTTAGCTGTAATGGCGAGCGATCATGTGGGCCCGAAAATGATATTATCTGAGGCAGATTGTTTAGGAGTCTACGGAGAGGATGACCAGCACCTAATTGTAGAACAGATCAAAACCTTCCTGAATGTGCCCGGGTCGTTAGTCCATTTCCAAAGTCTCCAGCGTGGTATCGCAGATTCTTATAGAATTGACTCCATCGCTACTAATTGGTTGGAAGTGATAGAAATGCGAGGAAATGCAGATGAGGTTGTTTAGTTAGTTAAGCGAATCGGAAAGCTGAAAGGTTGAGCAGGCGGGAAGCACATGAAAAGTAGCAGTTCGTTTTCAAATCGATTTATGGTGATACTTAGACTAGTGGTTGAGCCGATTTGGAAGAATTGGGGAAAAATAAAATCCACTTTCAAAGGAAAGTACCCTGTTGCACATCACGGGATTCAAAGATCAGGAACTAACTATCTATGTGTAATATTACAAAATGCTGATTATAGAGTTTTGAATTCAGTTGATCCAGCTCGGAATAACCCGAAGCATAAGCACTTTAGATGGTTTCGGGAGAAAGAAAAAATATACATGGATCTAAAGTACAGGAATAGCGTGAAGGCATCTAAAGTAAGCGAAATTAATTCTCTGTCGGGATATAAAAAGGGTACTAAGCACATAGTTATATTCAGATCACCGGCAGAATGGTTGAATTCAATCTACCGGTGGGGGCTTGCCAATGGATGGTATAGCTCCATGGAGGAATTTAACTCTTGTGAATTACAAAAACACTACATGGAAGAGTGGAATGCCTACTATCTTTTTTGGGAAAAAATCGCAAAAAATGAACCCGATCTCGTGCGCCTGATCTCTTATAGTTCACTGCGAGCGAACCCTTTAGAAGTGCTACTAAACATAGATGATTTCGTTGGAGTAAAGCGTGAGAAGCCCTTGATGCGGGTCGAACGTGTTGAGAAGGTAAAACACTCTACTCCATTCAGTAAGAGGAAAGAGGGGGTTGAAACCCTAAAGTATTCTGAAAGTGAAGGTGATCTGTTCGACTGGCGGAGCTATTCGTCCTGAACAGGATTAGCTGTTTTAACAGAGCAAGTGGTGTTGGGGTCGAGCTATCCAGTAGATGAGTAGTTAATATGTATGTGACGGTAATGCGCATATGCTTACAAATAAATAAGTATATTCAGAGGTCTATTAGATGCTTAGTGTGTTTAAGGGAAGGAATCGCGAGCTCGACTTCCTTAGAGGGATCGCGATTTTACTTGCCATGGGATGGCACATTAACGGTATTTCTGTCGATTCGAATGTTACAAAACTGATACTGTTGCCAGGTAAGGAAATTGGGTGGGTTGGTGTTGATATTTTTTTTGTTCTGAGCGGTTTTTTAGTCGGTGGTATGATAATAAGAGAGATAGATCGCAAGAATGGGTTTGGAATTAAAACATTTTATGTGCGGCGTATTTTTAGACTATGGCCGATACTTTATACCTTTTTGATTGCGATGGCAGTTGCGAGGCCAACTGAGCTGTCGACATTCTTACCTCAGGTTGCCTTACATGTACAAAATTATTGGCACACAGGTATTGCGGTGCATTTATGGTCACTTGCTGTCGAAGAACATTTCTATGTACTACTATCTATTCTCATTTATACGGTTGCTGCTAATAGGGAAAAGGTTGTCAGACTACCATATTGGATGGCTGGGCTCGTCATGGTTTCGCTGATATTCAGAGTAGTTGGCGCGCTAAATGACGTTGACTCACGAGATCTCCAGGGCCAGACACATTATCGATTGGATGGATTGAGTATCGGTGTCATTCTGGCTTACTACGCCCATCATAAACCTGATTTGATAAGACAGTTTCAGAGCCAGAAATGGTTACTCTGGCCTGTTTTGTTTTTGTCAGTCTGCTTTGTAGCTATCGTTCCAAAATCAAGTTTTATCGGATCAACTATCGGTTACTCAATTTCCGCCTTGGGTTCGGCCGCTGCTTTACTATTAGTATACAAATCTGGGTTTACTAAGAGAATTCCGACTATTTCACTGATTGTTGCTTATATTGGAATAATCTCTTATCCCCTGTATTTGTGGCATGTGCCTGTGGCCAAAGCCATGGAGATTATCCTTAATGACTACCTGTCGCCAACCGCGCTTGTTTTTTCAATATATTTAACTTCAATAATTATTTCTAGTTTTCTGACACATTTGCTCGAAAAACCTTTCATGCGCTTGAGGGATAATCTATTCCCAGCAAAGGCCCATCCTGAGGTGGATATAGAGATTCCGCTGGCTAAATAACGAAAATTACAAAATATCCGTGTTGTATAAGTTAATGCAAATTTATGTGTCGTTCATTGAACTTCCTTATGTTTTCATAGTGTAAAAAGTGATCTCTTTGTGAAAATGTACGCTGGTTTCAAGGGGAAACGATTAACTGAAAAGTGAGTGATTTAGATCTTATGGGTATCATAAAAAATAAGGGGGCCAGCTTACAAAGTTCTTTCGCTGAATTACTTAATTTAGTGTCTATGGCGCTTTTGCTGATTGTTATTCTTATTAGTGAATTGCAGTTGCTTTCCATCATTCGAGTATCTCTACTATACACATTTTGCACATTCGTCTTTTTAGGGTATGTGATATTGGATCCCAAAAGAGGTGGTGTGTCTTTTATTCTCGCTCTTCAATTTGTGCTTTTTATCAGCGTGCCTGCGACTTTTCAAATAAGTGGCGATCTCTTTCCATTCTACGCACGACCACGTTTAGATTTTATGTACAGTGGGTTTTCTATTCTTGCGCTTAGTCAATTAGCGATTCAATTGGGCTTTAGAGTTCCAATGGGAAAATTCAAAACTACACCGAAACCGAAATATCTTTCTGAAGGTTATATCTCGAAATGGGCCTGGTATCTGGGAGCTTTTGCTTTTTTCATAGGCCTTTTACTTGGACCATCGTACATGCTTTCAACTCGAGGTGAAATAGGTGAGTTAACCGCGTCGTCAGATGGTATTCAAAGACAGTTGCTTTTCATATGTAGGTCGCTAGGTTTAGTGGCATTTCTAATGATACTTTCTATGGCGGTACATTCAAGTAGTGTGAAATATAGACAGAGGAATAAGTTGCTATTGTTTGTGGCTATACCAATCTTTATCTATCTAAATTACCCACCTACTCTCCCAAGGACATATTTAATAGGTCCACTTATTTCAATAACCGCTATATTTGTTAATTACTATAAAACTTCGATAAAATTATCTTTATTCACCTTGGCATTTCCATTGGTTTATCTGGTGTTACCTGCCATAAAGTCACTTGGAGCAGGTGGATCATTGAGTAGTATCAAAGACGCCATAAGCATAGAAAAAATATACACTTATGTATTTCGAGTAGACTTTGATATCTATCTGTGGACGGTGGAAAGTCTTGAATACATATCATCCGGGGCTGAATATCGATGGGGGCATAATTTTTTAGGAGTATTGTTTTTCTTTGTTCCTAGATCTCTGTGGCCAACTAAACCAGAAAATACCGGCAGTCTCGTATCCTCTCACCTTGGATACATCTATAATAACGTTTCAAGTCCTTTATGGGCCGAGGCGTACGTTTCTCTTGGTGTTTTAGGTGTTATCTTCGTCATGCTGCTATTTGGCATTATCATCAGTACACTAGAATCAAGGGCGAGAAGTTATGCGGCCGGCCAAATAGTCATCGATAACTATTCTTATATTGTGTTGATGGCGTTTGTCATAATTATCATAAGGGGCGCGTTAAATTCTGTAGCTCCATCATTTGGATCAGCTTTCTTAGCTCTCTTCGCCGTTTATATGTTCGGCAAAAAACGTCTTGTGTGGCGAAGATGATATTTGATGCCTTCAATGTTAATGCTAAGGTTTGACCAGAGATAAAATAAATCTGTCAAAGTTAAATGTCGTTAATTATCAGGTTGAACTAAATATGAGTTTTGTAATTGATATATCAGGACTGTTGAGCCTCTAATGAATTATCGAAGCGATATAAACGGGTTGAGGGCCATCGCGGTATGTTCGGTGGTGCTCTTTCACTTCAATGAGGTGCTTGCTCCAGGGGGTTTTGCCGGGGTTGATATATTCTTTGTGATTTCTGGATACTTAATGACTACCATTATATTTTCCAAAATCGAAAGTGGAAGGTTTAGCTTAATTGATTTTTACTTGCGTCGAGCAAATAGAATAATTCCGGCCTTGCTGGCGCTCTGCTGTGTTTTGCTATTGTTTGGGTGGCTCGCTCTAGCTCCTATGGAATACGAAACGCTTGGAAAGCATATATTTAGTAGTTTGGGTTTTATTTCCAATATTATTTATTTTCGCGAAGCTGGCTATTTTGATCTCGAGTCAAAAGGGAAGTGGTTGTTGCATACCTGGTCTCTATCGGTGGAGTGGCAATTTTATATTATATATCCGATTATATGTATGGCCATCGCGCGGCTGTTCGGCTTGAGATTTCTAAAAGCATGCTGTTGTGCTCTTCTTGCTATAGGCTTTCTCTATTGCTCATACAAAGTCTGGGATAAGCCCAGTTTGGCATATTATTCTCTCATAACACGGGCCTGGGAGCTGCTGGCGGGTGCTGGCGTGTTTATTTTTTCAAAAGAAATTAAGTGCAAGGATATTCGTTTTGCCTTCGTTACTGGAGGTATGCTGGCGATACTGGGCTCTATAGCCTTCATTGACAAAACTTATCCATGGCCGAGTATATATTCGATACCCGCTGTGTTTGGTGCGTGTATGATTATGATGGCGAATGTTCAAGAAAATATTTTATTTCGCTCAAAAATTGTTACGTATCTTGGGAAGTGGTCATATTCAATATATCTATGGCATTGGCCGATCGTTGTATACTTTCATATAAATGGTAAAGAGCAATGGTGGGGCGCTGGAATCCTAGCTTCAATTGTTCTTGGCGGTCTAAGTTATAAGTATGTTGAATCGAAAAATTATTTTGATGCAGGCAGTATAAAGAGTGTTCTGAGGTCCAAAGTGTTATATTTGGCTACTGCTGTTTTGGTAGGTAGTTATTATATTTTCAACTCTGGAGGGGTTTTAAATCGGTACCCAACAGAGGCTGTAGCCCTTTGGGAGGATATATCAAAAGAAATTAAGATGCCTCATGTTGGTAACGGATTTTGTTTTTATTCCTTCAACGATAAGGCCGGCTTGCCAGTCACATTGATAGACCCACCACCGTGCTTTATAGGCGTAGAACAAAGTAGTCTTTCGCGTGCTTTAGCATTTGGTGACTCCTTTTTAGGCCAATACGATCCTTTCTTGAATAACCTCTTTAAAGATCTGGGTGTGCGAGTACAGTCGGTATCTACCAATTGGTGTTTTCCTTCCTTTGAAGATGATTTTACAGGGCCAGAAACACATCCTTCCTACGAGCAATGTTTAGTAAATAGGCGATTTTTGCGCCAAATAATAGATGGCAGGAAAATCGATAAACTTTTTTTAGCTGGTAGTTGGAACTCGGTTTATAAAGCTGGCTATATTGGTCAAGTTGCGGAATTAATTAAAGAAGCAAGTAGCGTCGGAGTTTCAGTGGTCGTTTTGCCGGCACCTCAGCCCTATACCTCCCAAGCAATTGCTGGGTATCAGAAATATATTTTAGAATCTAATAACGAATCCTTCGATATAACTGAATTTGAGAAATTGCTTGCTGACGTTGGCGGCGATGCTTTGTCAGCACAGGTTGGAACTACTAGTAACGTTACTTTTATTAATAGAGAAGACCTGTTTGCAGGCAGTGGGGTGTTCCGCAAAGGGGGTATATTGGTGCCCTATACTCTGGATGGAAGTCATATTTCTTTAGTTGGCGCTGAAGCAATATACAGCCATTTTTCAAGAACGAAAACCTATGTTGAAATAAAGCAAATGTTTGAGAGTGTTGCCACCAAATGAAGTAGTTAATTTGTATAGAGGGTGACAAAGATTGGGGTTGCTTTGTTGAAGCATAATTAATACTAAAGCACTTCGGTGACTACAGTTGTTATCTGCGTAGTATATGTCAGGGTTTGATCATGGTAGAAGAGTTAGCTTACAAATTGGTGGCGTGGCCAAAAAGTAAAAACAAAAAAAGAAACCCCTACCAGTATTTGTTATACAAAGAGTTGGAGGCGTTGGGGAGGGGCGACATAGTAGAGTTTTCTTTAAGAGAGATACTTTTCTGCGGTCGTGATACTATCTTTCACCTCCATTGGCCGGATGTTTTTTTAGCTAATTCCAACGGGCTTAAGTTTTGGTTGAAGCTCGCATTTCTACGAATTATGTTTTCCTTCTTAAGGCTTCGAGGTATTCCGGTAGTGTGGACGGCGCACAACATTCGAAGAGATGGGCAAAAAAATGCCTCTAAACTGGATAGGTTTTTTTGGGGTTGGTTTGCCGAAAGGGTTGATGCAATTGTTTACATGAACATGACATCGAAATATGAGGCAGAAAAGCAATTTCCTTGTTTAAGCAACAAATTTAACACGATAATACCTCATGGGCATTATAATTATGTTGTCGATAAATATAGAGGAGGTAGTGCGCATCAGGTAAGAGATCGATTAAGTGCATTGTTTTTCGGTTCCATTACGCGCTACAAAAATCTTTATAAATTGTTTTCCTGTTTTTTGGAAGCTCCCATAGGTTCGGTCGAATTGAGGGTGATGGGGAAGTCAAGTAATGCTAGCCCAGATGAAGATTTTGCAGAGCTATATGGGCAGGCGGTATCTCAGGCCCATCCGGCCCTAAAATATTTCCATTTCGAAGATAGATTTTTGAGCGATGAAGATTTGGTGGCTGAAATCGAAGCGAGTGATCTTGTTGTATTCCCTTATAATGATGTTTTGAACTCTGGCGCAGCGATTTTTGCGCTGTCTGTTGGTCGACCCATTTACGCAAGTGGTGTAAAACCTTTTTTGGAGTTGCGAGAGATGGTTGGTGCTGATTGGGTTCATATTTATGAGGGAGAGTTGGAACCAGAAAAACTTCTTAATGCACTAGGGGCGGCTAGGTTACTTCGAGAAAGAGAGGTGGAGCCTGACTTGGCAGCATTCAGCTGGGGGCTTATTGCGGATAAACATGCAGAATTTTTCTCTAAACTATCTCTCTTGAAGAATCAATAATCTATTATTTATTATCTGTTCGGGAGATTAGTCCTCTTGCCATACTAAGCTAATATCTATTATGCGAAACACTAAACAATTGATCTCTAAACTGTTCGGGATAGTTGGTGTCAGGCTTCTTGCTATTGCTCTTACCTTCTTGCAGACTTTGACACTGGTAAAGGTTTTTGGGGCGGATGTATTCGGCCAGTATTCATTCGTAATTTCTATAGCATCGATCCTAATTGTTTTGTTGTCGATGGGCGTTGATCAGTTGATGATGCGTCATCTGGCTCAGGCTGGAGATGGTGCTACTGGCCAACCCAAATGGATCGCTTATAAAAAAATTACGTTCCGCATCGTAGTCCCTGCTGTATGTTCTGTCGTCTTTTTCGGTCTGATTTTAGCGTTCAAAACTCAATTAATAGCTGAGTATAAAATACCTTTCGTAGTGATGCTGTGTGCCTTGCCTCTGTTGATAGCGAGGAAATATTTTGAATCAATATTGCTCGGTTTAAAAAAGGTCTTGCTTTCTATAGTTTCAAGTCAAGTTGTATTTCCGCTGATTTTAATTTCAGCGTCTGGCTTGGTATCCGTCAGTACATTTCCTACTAGCTCGCTGGTACTGATGTTGATTTATTGGAGTGCCAGTGCTTTAAGTTTGGTAATGTGCATAATTCTATGTTTGCCTGCTTTGAAGAAGTTGGGGTTAGGGGCAACCGAAAACAGCGAGGCAAGCTCAATCGGATATGGAGAGTATTGCCGTAGTGGTTTGCATCTCTCCTTTCTTTCTCTGGGAATTATTATAGGCCAACACATTGATGTATTAATGATGGGGGTTGTTGGGCAACCAGAGGATGTGGCTTTAGTGCGAATTGCCGCGAGGATGGCTGAAATCGTAGGTCTCATGAGAACTATAGTATTGTTACAGTATAGACCTATGATTGCTTCATCATTCGGGCAGTCCGACTTCCGTCAGCTACAGCGCTATACTAAGATCATGGTTTCGTTATTTCTTGTTGGCGGGTTGCCAATTGCTATAGCTATGTGGATTTGGAGTAGCAGTATTTTACTCTACTTCGATCCGGCATTTGCCGGAAATGACTGGGTGGTTAGATTCTATCTTTTGGGAATCCTGGCTATGTTGATAATGGGGCCAACTAATGCAGTTCTTTCTATGTGCGATCGTGAGAGTGTCGCCAGTAAAAATTTATTGCAATCTCTGGGCGTCAAAGTCATATTAAATTTAATTCTTATGCCTTTTCTCGGTGCGTTAGGCTGCGCTATATCGAGCTTTGTTTCTTTAGTTTTTCTTGGCTTTTTGGGTAGAGCTGGAGTGAGGAAAGCTTTAAATTTAGAAACATCAATTTTAGTTTATTTCAAAAACTCTGATGAAAAATATTAAGTCTTCAACAACAAGTTGGCTTTGGTCACTCAATGCCCATTCGCCCTGTTTTATTAGTGGCTCCCCCAGGTCTGGCACGACATGGGTTCTGGAGGTTTTGGAATATCTTACAGACTCTAGGCGCCATTGGGAGCCGATTAACTGGTACCTATACTCAACGGGCTATAGGCGTGGGCAGGATGACTCGTCGATGATGCGGCCGGGGGCTGCACAAATAGATGAAAATCCACAATTGAGGGCAGAGCTTTTAAATATATTGGGCGGGGGGAGCCCAAGGTTTGCCCACATGGCGCTTAGTAGGAAAATACACTTACTAAAGGGTGCAAAGCGAATTGTAGCTTCTGATGGTACGATCATAAAGTTTGTTTATGCGCAGAGAGCTCTGGAATGGATGGCTAATCATACTGTAGCCAAAGGCTCGGTTTTAATTAGGCACCCTGCTGCCGTAGTTGCATCCCAACTACACCACCCGTATACCAAGGATGGTGAGCCAATTCAGCACCCTGAATGGAGCGATGAGGCTATTTTAAACATGCATCCAATCATCTCAAAGGATGAAATGATCCGGTGGCCAGCGCTCAAAGAATTTCAGAGTAAGCTTGTCACTCCGGTCGAGCGTTTGGCCGTCACTGCCTGTTTGGACATAAAGAGCGTGTTGGAAAGCTCAGCAGCCTGTCAAAAGTACCCGCTAGTGCTCTACGAAGCTCTAAAGAGTAAACCCGATAACTTTATAGCCTTAGCGGAAAGTATCGGGTTGGAGGTCGTTAATGATCTTAGAGAGGAAGTGGTTTCTAGCAGAAGTAAAACTACGTCAGATCAAACTGGGAAAAGAGGAGTTGCCAGGCTTAGTGAGAGTGATTTATCTAGTGTCCAGTCAATTATCGAATTGTTAGATCTCAGTTTTTTCTGTGCTGACGGCTCCGTCGATTTTGACTATTTCTACGATACTTTCCCTGTGGTTCTTGGTTGATTTGGCAGCTTTTTTAAATGGGTTGGTGGCGTTTGGCTCCTTCTGCGCCTGTTGGTTTTGATAGCGTCAAACTTTGGTGTCTTGAGCTTCGGCTAAAACACCGCTAAAGCTAATTTTGCTCTTCAGCATGCATATGCTCCAGTAGTTTTGCTGCTACTTACATCTTGCATGCTCGGTTTCTCCCAAACACTCTTCCGCTGATAGAGAGTAGGGTGAGCTTCGTTTAAACGAGCTTTCCTCTAGCGCTCGAATCGGTAGTTGAAAGTCTCTATGTCTTGGCTATACATTTCTTCAACTATTGATATTGTTGCTTCGCTGTAGTATTCGGTGTAATGTTTTTTTTGAGTTTCCTTTTTCCCGCCAAGAAACATATTTAAAAAGCTTTTGACTGGATTGGCTTTTTTGGGTTTGTTAGTGTGTGGCAAGTCCGAATTGATTATTCCCAGTTTTTTACATACGGTATCGAAGTCGCTTTGCAAGTTTTCAAATTTACCTATGAAGTCTACAAGGTTTTTACCGGTTTCGGAGCAGTAAATGAAATCACTTTGCGGAAGTATGTGTCTGTATCTATCGTTGTAGCTATCTTTTTTTGGTAATTTTTTGGTGAGAAATGTCTCGAAGCTAAATCTTGCGTTGTAGCCCCTGTAGTTATATTCCGAAACTAGTCTGGACCAAGGGTTTCTGACGAAGGTAAATTTAAAGTACGACCCAAAGTCTTGCTCTGAAATATAACCATACTTTAAGTATTCTTCTGCCGTTAAGTGCGCAAGTCGCTCAGGCCCCTTGTTGCGGTCAATGTTTTTTCGTAGCAGTAAGGGTGCACGGTCTTCCCAGGTTAAGTTGTTTTCGTTTAAAAAAACGCGCTCAATACTCTGGCCTGCAGCTTTCGGTATATGTACAAATAAACATTGGTGTTTTTTTGAAATCATTTTGTTTTACCACTTGCCTTGTGTTTTGCTACAGAAATGTAGGCGTTGCTTATTTGTGCGGTAGGCCATAACTACTTTTTGAGTGTTTGGTTCCAAATCGAGCCTGGCGCATTATTTAGCGTTTGCCCTCCATCGCGTTGTACTGGGCGAATAGTAAGGGACGTATTCTTCCTGCTTCCAAATATTGCATTTAGGGGCATTGTCAATCCAATTCCCTTGTCAAAGCTACCCTCACCAAAATCTTCTGAGCTTACATCCGTTTTGGTTGCCCAAGCCTTTATTTCCCACCCGTTGTTAAACCTTCTTGTAACTTCAAGTGTTGCGCCCTTGTCCTTCGCAAGATACTGACCTATATGTACTGCAAAGTCATAGTTGTAAAATGGCGTTGCCCAATAAGCGCTAAGGAAGCCTGTAAACGTGTTATAGTCACGCAAGCCGAAATCGGAACTGGCCTCTCTTTGTGCAACCCAGGCGTAGGATACGCCAAAGGCTAATCTTGAATTGTACTCTCGATAAAGAGTTTCTCCCCCAATGCCTGCGAACATTTCTTCTAGAATGCCACCGAACACCCTGCTGTAGGTGTTTTTGGCACTGACCCTCTTCTCTACGTAGAGTGTTTGTAGCCGGTCTGTGTCGTTTAAGTAATCTACTATATCAGTTCTTACGTGGGGTAAAGTTGAACCACTCCGCCGGTTACTTTGATCAAAGTTCTGGTCGATAAGATATGTGTAACTACCATTCAGAACCCAATTGAGTGGTAGTGCAACCCTGGTATTTGCGCCAATGGCCAATCCATAGCGAATTGGTTCATCCGGGTCGAACAGTTGTATCCGGGGGGCAAGGCCTATATCAAATGCTATTTGGTTTTGTACGTAGTTCGTTGCGTAGTCCGGTAGAGTATAGTTTTTAGTAGGTAGGTTATCTGGGTAAATTTTTAGAGTGTCAAGCTGTTCGGTGAGTACTTTAAAGGTTGGCCTGGTAACGGTAATAGTCCTGGCAGCGTATCCATTTTCTGCCACTGTGAATTCAATCGTTTTCACGGTCGGCGGCAAATTTAAATCTGCAAGGCTCGTAGCCAAATCTATTGCTTGGTCCCAATTCCTGTATTGGGTATTACCAATGGTCAGTTGAGCCTTCTGCTCGTCGCCTGTTAAGGAGCCATTGACAAGAAGTAACCCTTCGTTTTCCATATCAGTAAGCAAGTTAACATACCAATTATCACTTCGCGCGTTACTAATTAGAGATTGTAGGTTCCTATAATAGGTTTTTTGTTTAGTGGTTCGCCTGTTTGTAGCAACTTTATAGTCGAATTTAACGCTCCAGTTATCCCCCTGTTGATAGGCCGTTCCAATGGACAGGTTGGGCGTGGGTTGCCACTCTGCCCCAATCGAAATATCGCTTGATGGTTTGTCTATACCAAAATTTCGGACGTCATTGCGGTTATATTCTGGGTTTCGCTCTATGAAGATATTGACGGGCAATTTGGGTATGCGGTACTTAATTCCGCCAAACCAGCCGATGTGTTCTCCCTGGAATGCCGAGCCCGTTGGGATTGTTCCTGCTTGGTTGCCTCTGTTGCCGTTATCTTGTCGAGTGGAGAAACTGTTTCTTAAATTCGTTAATGGGTTCTTTATGTTATCGTCACCGGCTAGATCGCCCCAGCCTAGGCCAAAATGCACTTCAAAAGATCCGACATTTTTACTGGCGACAATATATTCTGCACCTACTAGTCCTGTGCCGACGAAATCGCGCATGCCAGTAGAAACCTGAGGGGTGTAGTATCCTTCTTCGATTAATCTGACTTTGGCTGCGAAATTCCGGTCGTAATAGTCAGTCCATATGTTCCTGGTGACATCTTTTACTCGCCTGTATCTGAAAGTTGCTTCCAACCACGGGAAGGCCTGGTACGTCAAGTTATAATAATCGTAGTCCTTGACGGAAGATGCTGAGAATGAGAGGGCCGCATCCTCCGCCATGTAAGCACTGGGGATGGTAGCTAGGCCGGTCGTGCCGTAATTAGATGCACTCCCTAAAGCGTGAGCGCTGGCAGTTAACAAAATGGTGAACGCCAGCCTTCCGGAAAGCGAACGCTTAAAATTGGCATCCATTCGTCTGTAAGAATACATCCGTCATAACTCTGGCTAGAATTGCCCCTTTTTTGCGGGGGATTTTTCAGTGAGGGCTTTTGCTCTGATGAGGACAGGAAGTGGCAGGCCAAGCCTTACGGCCGTTGCATAGTCCAAACCTTCGATCTTCACAATTTGCGTGCCAGGCGCGTGTTGTGTTGAGCTTTCAGTGTGGCTATCTTTGCTCGAGGGCTCTGCACATAGCGCGTCAGCGGCGATTGCCAAGCTGGATGCAACGGCTAAAGCAAGTATTGACTTTAGTCCTAAAGATAGGCCTAAGAATTCACGCACGATGACGTCCTTTTACAGATACTATATTTCCATTGTCGACCTGGTGGGTGGCGTTTTCGCATTGCTAGGGCGGCGTTTCCTGGTGGCGCTGCCGAATCCCTCAGGCGTGCTCGTATTATAGCCAGCATGGAGAATCGTTCACAATGTACTTATTTAACTATCGAGAGTTTTTATTCCCTAGTTCATAGTAAACAATGTATGAAGGTAGGTGCTGGTTGTAGTTTGGGAGGTTCGGGTAGGGATATTTACTAGGCTGGGCTAATGTTTGCCCCTTTTAGTGTCAGTTCGAGGGTCTGTAGCGGTCCTGGCTCGCATCTCTGCAACCGCTTGTCCGCAGCAGGTACTTAGTTTGTGTCATGGGCGTGGTATTAACTCGTAATTTTGGTATCATCGACTCGTATGTTGCCTTATATCAGTCTGTAGGTTGGTCCCGGCGGCCAACGGCCCTTTTAGGACCAGGCTATTGGCCGGGTGTGACTGGGCAAGCTCGTATTTAGTGCGTCGTTTATCAAGGATTAGATCATGCGCCTAGTCGTTCCCGCGGTAATTTTTAGTTGTGTATCTTTAATTTCTTGTACCATCGTGCCTGGAAGCCACATGAAACGTGGGCTTTTCATGTATGATGATACTCCCCCCGAATATGTAGAGGCTTCTACAGAAATTGATTACATCCCTATCAACTCCACTGTTGTCAGCAATTTAAAAATCCGCGTAGCAGAAACGCCATCCCCAAGCAGAGAACTCGAAGATCTAATTAGTTCTTACAATTACACTGTGGCACCAGGTGATGTGTTGACTATCACAGTTTGGGAGCACCCCGAACTCACAATCCCTGCTGGTTCTTTCCGCGGGGCTGAGGAATCTGGTACCGAGGTCAAGTCTGATGGCACTATCTTCTATCCCTACGCCGGAAGTTTGCAGGTAGGAGGCTTAACCACGTCAGAAATTAGTGCCATGGTGCGAGATCGCTTAGCTGCAGTTATTCGAAATCCCCAGGTTGATGTGCGAGTCGCGGCTTTTCGTAGCCAGAAGGTGTTTTTGAGTGGTGCAGTGGCCCAGCCAGGAACTATACCCATTTCCACGATCCCTCTTACGCTTATTGATGCGATTGAGCAACTTGGAGGTTTGTCGGATGACGCTGATTGGGAGCGCGTGGTATTTGCCCGCGATGGAGTTCAGCAGTTGATCTCATTGAGAGATATATATGAAAAAGGGGAGATGGGGACAAATCTTCTTTTGCGGGACCAGGATGTGATTCATATTCCCCGGTACGACGCAAATAAAATATTTGTACTGGGGGAGGTGAACCTTCCAGGTAGTTTGTTTGTTTCTCGCAATGGAACAACACTGGCTGAAGCCTTATCGGAATCCCGTGGTATCAATGAGAACCGGGCGGATGGCCGAGGGGTGTACGTATTACGTAATACCAGTATTGACAAAGACGACGCAGGTTACCCTGTTTACAAAGCGCAGGTATTTCATCTCAATGCTGCTTCGGCGGTTGGTTTCATGTTGGCAGATCAGTTCCCGCTCAAGCCTCGTGACGTAGTTTATGTATCGGCTGCCCCGATTGCTCGTTGGAATCGGTTTTTGAGCCTGCTTCTACCAAGTCTTGTGGCAACAAATGTCGCTGGGAATATCGAGGACAACTGAGTTTATGTCTCGGCTCCATTTATAGAACCTGAAATGAACCACATAGTGATACGCCACGGTATCCAGGCTTTGAACAAATATGACTGCTAACTTTACTCCAGCAAAAGCAACAGCGACCAACGACGATGATGAAATTAATCTACTAGAACTCTTTTTTGCGCTATACGAAAAGAAGTTCTTCATCGCTATCGTAACGTTTTTCTTTGTTTGCTTGGGTGTTGCCTTTGCTCTCCTCTCCACCCCTATCTACCGCGCTAACGCGGTTATACAGGTAGAGCAAAAATCGTCATCAATCCCAGGTTTGTCTGAAGTAAGCGACTTGTTTGGTGGGGAATCCAGTGCCGTAACAGAGATTGAGCTTATTCGAAGCCGAAAAGTCATCGGTGTGGCGGTAGAAAAAGAGCTTTTGGATATTTCTGTTGAGCCAACATACTTCCCTGTTATCGGTAAGGCTTTGGCTTTGAGAGGTAAGGGAATAACATTGTGGGGAGGCGCGTCTGGCAATGAAGTAATCGAAGTTACTAGGTTTATGGTGCCGGAACATAGGTATGGGCAACCTCATAAGTTGGAATCGCTCGGTAGTGGTGGTTACAAATTGTACTCACCCAGTGGCGATGCTCTTCTGAGTGGCAGGCAAGGTGAGCTTGTTGAAGCGGGTGAGTATTCCGTATTCATACAACAACTTTCGGCTGACCCTGGTGTTGAGTTTACCATTGGTAAGAAGCGCTTTTTAAACACCATACTGCAATACCAACAAAATATGTCTGTAACTGAAAAGGGCAAAGATTCAGGTATCATTGTTCTTTCTTTAGATAACGAATCTCCACAGCGCGCCGAAGATATACTCAACCAGATTGCCAGTGCGTACATTCGACAGAATGTCGAGCGACAATCTGCGGAAGCCGCCCAGAGTCTGGAATTTTTGCATAGGCAGCTCCCCGATGTGCGTTTAAATCTGGAGGGGGCTGAAGACAAGTTTAACCAGTACCAGGTGGAAGCAGGCAGTGTTGACATAAGCGTCGAGACCGAAGCTTTATTAAGCCAAGTTGTTGCTATCGAGTCAGATATTGCACATCTGAAGCTGCAAAAAGCGGAATTGGACCGCAAATATACATCAGACCACCCAACCTATGTTGCGTGGCAAGAACAGCTCAATGAACTCACTTTAAGAAAAAACGAACTCAACGAGAAGGTTAAGGGGTTACCATACACCCAGCAGGAGCTACTTGGGCTCAGGCGAGACCTCGAAGTCAGTACGGAAATCTACACCCAGATGCTGAATAACATTCAGGAGCTTGATATCGCGCGTGCCGGAGCCGTGGGGAATGTGCGATTGATCGACGAGGCAGCCACCAACGTCACCGCCCCTGTGAAGCCAAATAAGAAAATGATCGTTTTCCTGTCATTTGTCTTGGGCTTTCTTCTGGCAGTTGCGATAGTTTTGATAAGAAAAGCCTTGCATAACGGGGTTGAAACTCCAGATGAAATAGAGAATATAGGGCTGCCTGTGTACGCCACAGTCCCTCTTAGTGAAGGGCAGTTGAAACTTAATCAAGCGAATGAGGTTAAGGCAAAAAAGGACGACGATATAGCAAGAATTAGTGCGCAATTGCTGGCTGACTATGATCCGACCGATGTATCGATAGAGGCCCTTCGGAGTCTTCGCACCAGCCTGCATTTTGCGATGCTGGAGAGTAAAAGTAACACCATTATGATTTCAGGTGCCAGCCCAGGGGTCGGGAAGTCTTTTGTGTCTGCGAACTTAGCTGTGTTGCTGGCCAATTCTGGTAAGCACGTGTTGTTGATTGACGCAGATATGAGAAAAGGCCCACTACATACCATGATGGGCATAGATAACAGCATCGGCTTGTCTGATGTTTTGTCCAAGCAGTCGCCATTGTCCAGTGCGATCCGGAGGACTGAAATCCCTACTCTCTATCTTGTTCCTCGCGGTGCTGCGCCGCCCAATCCTTCCGAATTACTTATGAGCGAAACCTTCACTGACTGTATGGAGCGTGTAAAAGAGAAGTTCGATTTTGTCATAGTCGATACTCCGCCAATCCTAGCCGTTACGGACGCAAATGTTATTGGCCAGCAGGTCGGAGTCTCTTTCTTGGTTGTTCGGTACGGGCTCAATTCGGCTAAAGAAATCGAGTTGAGTTGTAAAAGGTTTGCTCAGGCTAACGTCCCAGTTAAAGGTGCCATATTTAACGCGGTGGAGCGAAAAGCTTCGGGATATGGATACGGATATAAGAACTATAACTATTCATATGAATACAAATCCGAAAATTAAAGCCAATTTTAAAAAGCCTTGTTCGTGAGACGATTTAGCCTTTATAGTAGTTTCTTTGCGATCATGGCTTGTTTTTTGCTGGAAGGTTGTGTGCATTTAAAGTCAACTCAATTGAGTGGGCTTAGTGCTTTACTTTCCGAAAAAGAGGATCCGTTGTTACCCTATGAGTGGCAAATTCAATGGGGTGAATATCAGAAGAACGTCTATGCGGTGGATCTGAACCCGGTGTATGTATTTGGTAACGTGTTTGGTGACGGTGTCACACTAGAAAACATGCGCATCCGCGAGGCGGAAGGTTTGGGCAAATTTAACCATTTATGGCAGTTTATTGAACGCGGCGAGCATATCATGGCGTATGAATCAGGCGTGCTGAGGGCGACTTTTAACTGTGGTGGATGGCGAATGGTAAGTCGTGAACCCGTAGTGCGTTTGGAGCAAAATTGTACCGAGTTGAAAGGTCATTTGGCAGTAAATTCCATTGAATTGGACGCTGCAGGCAATGTCTCTAAGCTCGTCTATTCTTTGTTTGAGGGGCGCCCGTCTCTTATCCTCAGCAAGCTGCAATTGTGACTGATTGCGTTATTTTTCCATCTCTTGGTGGTGATTCCCTATCGCCTTCTGGTTAGAGTCAGTAGAGTAGGGCTGAATTATCGGCTCTTAGTTATTGCTCGCTCTCCACTGTGTAACGAAAAATCAAAAAGTGTAATGTATTGCTGTATTGGATTGATTGCATATTGATCTATGGTAACGTCTACATGAAACGATATAGCCTATTACATGGCTAGGTGGCCTTTCCGAAACGCATATCGTTGAGTGCAGTAAGGCTACCTTGACTGTTACTTACTGCTCAAATCTTGGCTTTTCCAAATTTTGTCGCTTTTAAAGTTCAAAAAACGCACTACAATGTCGCACATACGCAAATGCGTTGTCTGTGGGTGCATTTGTACCCCTTTTTTATTGTTCTGCCGTTCTTGCAGAACCGCTTAAAGATGTTGTTCCAAAGGCGCTGTGTTTGAAGCAATTAAGTCAACAAGTTAAATCGCTGTTTCTCGGCTCAACCTTGCTGAGTTCGTCCCTTATGGCCCTGATTCTCAAAGCCGTAGGCGCTGCCGCCAACTTCCTAATGGCGCTGGTGATCACCCAGCAGCTGGGCGCTGAGGTGGCTACCTCGTTCTATGTCTATAGCTACTTCGCTATTATTCTGTCTGTTGTTGTTCGCATGGGGATGGACAGCGTCATTTTACGCCAGGTATCTATGTTCGGCAGGGGGATTGTGTTTAGTACCCTGCGGCGTGCTTTTGGTGTAGTAGTGGTGTGCTCTACCCTGTGTTTGGCCTTGGGTGTTGGGTTTGCTCAGCTGGTCAGTTGGATCTCTACTGATGATGTCTTTATTGTTTATTCCATCGCCCTTACCTGGTCTCTCACCCAGCTCTTGGCCGCAGCGTTTAAGGGCATTGGCCGCAATGCGGTGGCGGCGTTTTTTGATGCCATACCGGTGTCTTGTGTAGTCATTATGGCGGTTCTGCTGGGGTTGGTGCCCGGTGAATCCCTGGTGGTATTGCTGGTGGCCTTACAGGCTATTGCTTTGGTTGTCGCTTTTTGGTTGATGGCCCAGGCGTGTAAAGGGGTTACCCAACGCAGAAATCGCGCGCTGATTTGGTCGATAGACCACATGGCGGTAGATGCTCTTAATTTGTGTATGATCTGGTTGCCGTTCTTCGTGGTGGCAGCCGTTGCGGATGAGGTGGTGGCCAGCAATCTCAATATCATCATTAAGCTTGTGATGGTGGGTAATCTGTTTATTGCGGTGTTTAATGGGGTAACCGCCAAGCGGGTTACTCGCTTGTTAAGCGCCAGCGAGTCCAAGGCGGCGCTTAGGGCTGCTCGTTGCCAAACACTCTACGCGTTACTTTGGGTGTTTCCGGTAACGTTCGCCGTATTGTACGCCGGGTATCGATTCCATCTGTTTGCCGGTATTCAGCACGATGAGCTAGTGATGGCCATGGGTTTTCTGTTGCTGGCGCAGCTTATTAACATCGTCACCGGGCCGGTGGAGGTGATTTTGGCCATGGCACGGCAATCTCGGCGGTTGCTATTGATCACCATGGTGAGTTTTGGTGTTTCCGCCTTGGCGTTATCCGTGTTTGTTTGGTTCTCTTCTTTAGTTGGCGCGGCTTTGTCTATCTTGGCGGGTGTGGCGGCGTTTAACTTTATTTCTGCTAAGCACGTACGCCACCAATTGGGTGGGTGGGTGTTTCCTCGTTTTTACTCTGCTAATCGTATCTAACTAGCTTATGCCGGGCTGGCCCGGCATGCAGTATTGAGGTGGTTAGTTGTACCCCAGGGCTCGGTTTAGTGGCCCGGCCGTGGCTTCAAACTGTCGTATTTCTTCTTCGCTTAATTTACTGCGCCAGCGGTCGTCCGTGGGGCGGATGCCTTCTTCGGCCAGCTTAAAGCGGGTGGGGTTGCCGCCGGCGGAGTGGAATATATCTGTGGTGTTGAATTCCAGCATTTTCGGCTCGTAAGAAAGGCCAAGCCATTGGCATAATTCCTTCGTCCGCTGCTCTGGGTTGCTAGTGAAAGCCTCGTATTGCATAGAGAACACGTGCTCCGGTGCAATCCATTTGTTGATCAGCTCTTTGGTCACTTGGTGGTAGTGTTGCCAGCGCTCGGTGGCTTTGGCAAACCCCATGCTGCCCATGCGGGAAGCGCTTACACCGCGGCCGTCTCGGGTTAGGTGCAGTATGCGTACGTGCTCTGGGAACTCTCGGTAGAGGTGCACGGCCTTGCGCGGCAATTTAGAGGCGTCCACCACCATATCTGCATCCCAGTGGTTGGCGGCGGCATCGAATAGCGCCATGGTGTTTTTGGCTCCCTGCTTGGCAGAAGGCAAAGAGGCCCAGCCACCACCGATTGCGGAGGGCAATTTTAGGCTTAACGTGTCCCAAGCGGAGCGATATTTGGCAATGGCTACGCGGCTTTTAGTCTGCCGTTGGTGGTCTACCTTGCCAGTGCCGCCGGGCCATTTCATGGCATCGTCCAGGTGCAGCCCGTAGGGCGTTTTGCGCATGTCCACACCGGTGGTTTGGCGCAGCTTTTCAAACACCTTTCCCCATTCATTGCACTGGTTTAGCTGAGCGCCGCAGGTGCAGTGTTCATCTAAAGATAACAACTTGGGGATAAAACACACCTCCCCCAGGTTGGCTACTTTAGAGTGCTGGCCTACCACAAAGCTGGTCAGTGTAGAGCCGCCCCGGGGAGACGACATTATATACAGCGCCTTTGTTGTCATGCTGAAGGGTATCCAATAAAAACTAATTGATCATTCTGGTGGGGCGTTCTACGGCATCTTAGCGCGAGGTCGGCCACGTCCTTGGCAAGGTTGCAAGAATACCTGCCATCCTTTTTTATTGCCAGAATTGAGGTTGTAAAAGGTAGTTGTGGGAGGTGGCAGGATTAATATTAGGTTTAATATTAAAATTATTTATTGGTCGCTTGGTGGCAATTGCATTTCGTTTTCAACTCACTTGTAACCAGCTAATCGCAGATACCAGTGTTTAGCATTAGTGGTAGCTTGCTTAGCGTTGGTTAAACAAGAAAACACTATAAAAACAGAGCTAAAACTAACCGAATCAGTATCGGTTTAGGCCGATGGGCGGCATTTTTTCGCTGTTTTACTGTGGTATAGTTCGCACCACTCACACCTTTCACCTTTTTGGAACGCCTGTTAACCATAATGGCGCCACCCGGCACTTGCTTCAAATGCCTTAACATCGGTGTGTACATATATCGCCTCCATAGGCCAGTTGGCAATAGCAACGCGCCGCTCGTGGTCAGGGTTTGACTAAATCACAAAATAAACGGAATAGGGGTTTGCATGAAAATCCGAGGGTTATTTTTAACGCTGTCGCTGTCTTCAGTCAGTGCCTTGGTGGGCGCCGCGCCCATTGCCTTTGAAGATAAATCCAGCCTGTTGGCAATATCTGGCACGGCGGCAGAAACCTGGGGCCTAACCTGGACGGACCTTAACGGCGATGGCTGGCCAGATCTTTTCCTACAAGGCCACAGGGATTACCCACGAATTTTCCGCAACACCGGCAATGGTGTCTTTGAAGATGTGGCCAACGAGTGGGACCCTAACCAACTGTGGATGGACAAAACCTGGGACGACAAGCACGGTGTTTCCTCGGGTGATTTTGATAACGACGGCGACCAAGATTACCTAATGTCGGTGAGTGCCTCTGGTAGCGCGCAGCTTTTGCAAAACCTTTCTGAATCTGGCGGCAAATTTGTTGATGTGGCCTCAGATTTGGGCGTGGCGTGGGATGATAACGCGCGTTTGGGCGAATGGGTAGATTTTAACAACGATGGCCTGTTGGACCTGGTGCAGCACACCCGTAACGGCTCCATTGTGCGTGAGCAGAAAGCGGGCGGCGGCTTTCGTAACCTGGTCACCGATGTCTGCCCAGGCCAGGGCGATTATGGCCAGCTGATTGACGTCAACAATGATGGCTCGCTAGATTTCGTATGTGGCCGCCAAGGCACCTTCCCACAAGAGGTGTACGATTTATCCGGCGGCGGTTTTTCTAACTCCGCCACCTTGAGCAACTTAATCCCCAATGTGGGCAATGTGCTCAATTCATTCGCCGGCGATTTCAACAACGATTTAAAAACCGACATCATTCTGATGCGAGGCTCCTTGCGTCCACCATCCGCTGCCAAAATAGATTCTCACAGCATCGATGGCTGGTTAGCGGGCGGCTCTGAAGACGTGGGCTTTGAATTTGTCGCCAACGGCGCGTTTGATGTGATTTTGGATCACCACCCAATGGGCATTTACGCCAACGCCAAAACTGCTACCTTGTCCGCCAACGGCACTACTTCGGCCTACCTGGGCGGTGCGCAAATTACCTATTCCGCCAGCACGGGCAAGTGGACGGTGAAAAAGGGCGGCTCTTTAGGTTTGTATATTCAGATCCGCGCGGTTAACCCCATTGGTGCCCCCACACTTATTAACATCGATAACGGCGACATGCCAGCATCGCTGTTCCATTTGGAGAACAGCAACTCGGGCTTTTCTGCTCAGTACCGCACCGGTATCTCTAATTTAGAGAGCTGTGTGAGTGGTGTGGCCGCAGATTTCGATAACGACATGGATTTGGATATCTACCTGGCCTGCCAGCATGGCGTTAATAACCTAGCCAATGTGTATATGGATAACCAGGGCGATGGCACCTTCCAGCGTGTTTGGTCCCACGGAGGTGAGGGCCCAACCGGCGCCGGCCTGGAGTATGGTGTGGCCGATAGCGTAGCCTACGCAGACTACGATGTAGATGGCTTTATTGATGTGGCCGTTACCAATGGCATGTTGTATTACCCCTTCAGCGAGGGTGGCCCGTTCACCTTGTTACGCAACAAGGGTAACAGCAACAACTGGGTGCAGTTAGATCTACAAGGTGTCACCTCAAACAGAGATGGCATTGGTGCAAAAATCTATGCCACGGCCGGTGGGGTTACCCAGTTGCGTGAGGCCGATGGTGGTTATCACCGTTGGAGCCAAAATACCAAGCGTATTCACTTCGGTTTGGCCAGTAATGCTCGCGTGAATATTACCGTTGAGTGGCCATCTGGCGAGGTGGATACCTTCACCAATGTGCAAGCCAATAGTGTGTATAAAGCGGTAGAGGGCACTTCTTCTCTATCTAAGGTTACCTTGGGCCCGGTAGTGCGCACTCAAGTAGCCTCCGGCGACGAATGCGGCGAGCCGCCCTATGAGAAAACCTATGGCCCCGGCATCACCATGTGGCGCAATTGCGGCTCTAATGGTGATTGGCAAATTCGCTTTAACAGCGGCCTGTACGACGATCACCCACTGCTCAGCGCCGGTACCATTGAGGGCAATTCCGCCTTTAGCTATGCCAGTGGTTTAAATTTGAATTCTGGCGATGTGCTTAGCCTGGCAGGCCGTTTGTTGTCTTTCGATGTGGGTGTACAAAACAAAGTGGTTGCCAAAAAAGGCATCAACTTTAACACCGGCGTGCAGATTTCATCGTGTATGGAATTTACAGATCAAGATATTCCGCGGGTGATTTTGGGCAGTAGCCAAAAACGAATCACACCGCCATTTGATTTGGTGACTTTGCAATCCTGTGGGTCAAGCACGCCCACACCAACGCCACCTACGCCAACGCCACCGGTGGATGATTCTGCAGCCTGTAATCAACCGGCCTACAACAACAAAACCGAAAAGGGCGTATTTGTATGGAGCGACTGTGACGGCTCTGGCCTATGGCACATGCGGGTTACCGGTGGCGGCGACGCTGGCGGCACGGTTTACCAGGGTGTTCTTGAGTCCTCTGGTGGTGTTAACTACACCGGCTACAGCATAGAAAACAACGATGTGCTGGATACCAGTGTGGCCAACCAATTGGCTTACCAATTAAAGGTTTGGAACAACGCACAGGATGGCATTAACTTTACGCCAGCGGCCAACGCCTGTTTAACCACTACCGATGGCCTGCCGGTGTACGTGGGTGAGTCCCGTTTGGAGTTGGGGTCTTCTATCAACCTCACTACCTTGGAATCCTGTGGTGGTACCACTCCGGTAGACACCACTGCCGCCTGTGGCGAGCCTAGCTACAACAACCGAACCCAGCCTGGTTTCTACGTGTGGAAAAACTGCGATTCTACCGCCTCGGCCGAGAGCTGGTACATGCGCGCAGTAGGTGGTGGTTTGGCTTGGGGGCCATACGCTGGTTCTATCAGCGCCAGTGCGGCCATTTCTGCATCTGGCAGCTCTTTAGAGGGTAACGATGTATTAACCTCTGGTACTACCGTCAACTTTAGGTTGAACGTTGGTGGCGGCGGTGTAGATGGGGCTAATTTATCTGTGCCAGCCTCTAGCAATGCCTGTTTGAACGTTACAAGCTTGCCTTCTGGCTCTCAGGTATATATTGGTGAGGGTAAGCAGGCCATGTCTAATTCCTTCAGCTTGGCTACCTTGGGCAGTTGCCCGTAGCCCCAGCCTTTAGTAAACCCTAAAGAGTAGCCCCTAAACAGTCGAGTGCGCGGCCATAAACAGGCGTTATTGCATCTCAACTGCTTAGGGGCTCTTTCTATCAGTTAAACGCTCCACGTACTTGCCAAAAGCGAGTGGCAGGGCTATTCATTATCAAGCAGGAAGCTTACTTTTTTATTTTACGGAGTGTTACGGGTATGGCGAAACATGCAGCCCTAGCAGCAGGCTTTGCAGCCTCTTTATTGTATTCCGCCGTTAGCGGCGCCATTGAATTTACCGAGGTTCCACCCGGTGAATCTGGCTTAACCTACGTTGGCGAAACCTGGGGTGCCTCCTGGGGAGACTTCAACGGCGATCGCTACCCCGATATTTTCTCCAGTAACCACCGCGAGCGGCCCAGTGTTTGGCGCAACAATGGCGATGGTACCTTTACCGATATTGTCCTCCAGTTTGATTCCACCTCCACTTGGTTAGACTTCCCGTTTGCCGATACCCACGCCGGTGCTTGGGGCGACTTTGACAACAACGGTGTGCAAGATTTGCTGGTGCTCAGTGGGGCTAGCTTTCCGCCGTACCTGTATCACAACAAAGGCGCCGGTATAGCGGTGGATGAAACCACCCTGCGTGGCTTCCCAGATGACGCCGAAGGCCGCACCGCCACCTGGTTGGATTACGACAACGATGGCGAACTGGACGTGGTGATTAACAATCGCGCGCCCAACCAATTTATTGAGCAATCGGCCGGTAATTTTGCGGATATCACCGGCACTGTGGGCTTAGAAAGCTTCCGCACCAATTTCGGCATCCTCACCGATATGGATGCTGATAATACGTTGGAATTTATGACCATCGCCGAGGGTGATTTCCCAGAGAAGGTCTACAAAACGGATTCGCTACCGTTTTTGGATATCACCGATCAGTTTCCCAGTAACGGCTTGGTGCTGGATACCGCTTTTACGGATTTTGACAACAACCTTGTGCCGGATATTTTGCTGGTGCGCGGCAACCTGCGGCCCAACCAAGCGCTAAAAGTGACTGATGGCGCGGCAGGGGAGTTGGATACCATAGAGGGCTGGCTGGCAGGTGGTTCCGATACCGGCACCCGCAGTATCATTTTCAGCTCGCAAAACCCCATCGCTGTAACGCTGTACACGCAGTTGGGCTTACCCAAATTTAATATTGGTGCAGATGGCTATCGGCCAATAGACCGCACCTTTACGCTAGACCCGGCCCTAGCCGAAAACCAAGGCATTGCCGAATACGATGAGGCCGCAGACCAGGGCTTTTACATTGGCTACAACACCGCCACCGGTGAATGGCAAATTAATATGTCGCCGGGTTCCATCAGTACGCGTGGTTACGTTGTGGTGGAGGGCGTTGACCTTGGCGACCCAACCATCCCGGATTTATCCACCGGTGATATGGAAATTGTACCCAAGCTGTTTATGAATGACGGCGTAAGCTTTACCGATGTGAACGGCATTGGCTTGAGTATTCCGGTTTCCTGCGTGTCTGTCGCCACCGGCGATTTCGATAACGATATGGATCAAGACATCTATATGGTGTGCCGTAACGGTATCGAGAATATTGCCAATAAGCTCTACGAGAACCTTGGCGATGGTACCTTTCAAGAGGCCGCGGGCTTTGGCGCAGAGGGCGTAATTGGCGCAGGCCTGGCTGCCGGCGTAGGCGTGGGCGAAAACGTGGTTACCGCGGACTACGACCTAGACGGCTGGTTAGACCTCTACGTATTAAACGGCTTGTTAATGAACCCATTGCGCGTGGGCGGGCCAGATCAGCTGTTTAAAAACACCTCCGGCGAAACCAGTACCAACCGCTATTTACTGTTGGATTTGGTGGGTACGGTATCTAGCCGAGACGCCATTGGCGCTAAGGTGGTTGTTACCGCTGGTGGCGTAACCCAGTTGCGCGAAATGGGCGGCAACTACCACCGCTGGGCGCAAAACCACCAGCGCTTGCATGTAGGCTTGGGCCAAAACGATGTGGCCGACATTGAAGTGATTTGGCCTAACGGCGAGGTAGACAGCTTTACCGGAGTAACGGCCAACGATTTATACGAAATCACCCAGGGCGCCGCGGGTAGCCAAACCGGCGCTATTGCAGCGGTGGCGCCCACGGCTGTGCCTGCCTTCCCTAGCCCCGTCGCCGGGGACGAGTGCGGCGTGCGCCCAGATCAACAACCAGCCAGTTTTGAATTCCATTTCGATGGCAAAAAAGATCGCGGCTTGTTTATCTGGAAAGATTGCTCCGGCACCGGCGAATGGTATGTGCGTGGTACCGCCGGTAACGCCAACGGCATAGAGTACGCAGGCAAGTTAATTACCAATGCAGAGTTTAGCAATGTGCTGGGTTACGGCTTAGAGGCCAATAACGATGTGCTAGACAACTCCAGCCCAGAAGTTATCGACTTCTTTTTGCGTATGTCCGGCGGTGGCGTCGATGGGTTTGATTTCACCCTGCCAGACACCGCAGCGGCTTGTTTGGATATGAGCCAGGTAGCAAACGGTGCCCAGGTGATGCTGGGGCAGGGCCACTTGCCTATCTCCACACCCATTAATCTGGCTACCATGGCAACCTGTATCGACATTGCCGCAGAGGACATCACCGCAGGTGAAGGCGACGGCAGCGTAGCCGTTACCGTGAGCTTATCCGCACCTAGCACTGTGGATGTCACCGTGGATTACGCGCTAGTTAGCGGCACGGCAGAAGCGGATTCTGACTTTGCAGCCGCAGCGGGAACCCTAACCTTCAGCGCTGGTGAAACCAGCGCAACGGTGGAGGTTAGCTTAATCCAAGATGCGCTTTACGAATCCGAAGAGTCCTTTACTCTGGAGCTAAGCAACGCCACAGGTGCGTTTATTTTGGGCGGCCAGGCCACTATTACGATTACCGATGACGAAAGCTGCATCGAGTGTGGCGAGCCAGAAGTAGACGCAACCAGCGAGCAAGCCATATTTGTTTGGAAGGATTTTGACACCGGTGTATGGACAGTACATGCCACCGCCGGTGGTGACTCTGGCGGAGTGGCTTTTGCCGGGCTGATCAGCTCTACCCAGGCGTTTGAAAGCGTTGTTGAAGGTGGCTTGGAGGCCAGCGACACGCTGGATTTCACCACCAGCCCGGATTCCATTGAGTACGAACTGCGTATTTGGAACTCCGGCGTGGATGCCTTCCAGTTTGTGCCAGCCGCAGGGGCGCAAACCTGCTTTACACCCACGGGCCCCGCCGGTTACCCGGTGATGGTTGGTGCCTCCAAAACGGCCATCACAGGGGCATTTAACCTAGAAACCATGGGGGGCTGTTTGGATTTGTCAGTGGCAGATATCTCCGTCAGCGAAGGGGCGGGTGTAGCCAGTTTCACTGTTACGCTCACGGAGCCAAGCACAGAAACCGTAACGGTGGATTACACCACGCAATCTGGTAGTGCCATTGGCGACGAGGACTTTGTGGCCGTTACTACACCGCAAACCTTGGTGTTTAGCCCAGGAGAAACCAGTAAAACCATCGATGTTACGTTGATAGACGATGCCGTCGATGAGGGTGAAGAAGCTTTCACGGTACAGCTGAGTAACTCGGTTAATGCGACCCTAAGTACCTTATCTGCACAGGCAACCATTGTGGATAACGAAACCAATGTCTGTGGTGCGCCGCTATTTGATACCGCCACCGAGCAAGCACTGTTTGTTTGGAAGGATTGCGACACCGGTACCTGGTATGTGCGCAACACCGCCGGCGGCGACTCCTCCGGTGCTTTCTTTGAGGGCCAAGTAGTCAGTGCCGATGGCTTTGAATCCATAGTGGGCTACAGCATTGAAAACAGCGATACCTTGGACAACACCACAGATCCTACCGTCATCGACTTTGTGCTTAAGGTTTGGAACAAGGGCGAGGATGGCTTTGATTTTAAACCAGTGGCAGAGGCGGGCACTTGCCTAAATCTGGATGCTCCCGCGGGCATGACGATTTTGGGTGGCGCAGACAAACAAGTGTTAACCGCACCGTTTGATCTTTCTACCCTGGCTGCCTGCACCTCCATTGCGGTTGACATCTCGGTATCGGATGCCAAGGTGAACGAGGCCGATGGCCAAGTTGCAGTAGCTGTAAACCTCTCCGTTGCCAGTGGCGAACCCATCACGGTGGACTACGTAACCCTGGGCGATTCCGCCACGGGCGATGAAGACTACACCGAGGTAACCGTGCCGGTTACGGTGACCTTTGAGCCGGGCGTTACCTCGCAAGAGGTGGTTATCCCCATTCTGCAAGATGGGCTCGCCGAAGGCAGCGAGGTGTTCACGGTAGAGTTTAGCAATGCGGTGAATGCCAGCTTGGTGGATGGCAGTGCTGAGGTTACGATTTTAGACGACGAGCCCAGCGCCTGTGGCGACCCTACGTTTAACTCCGGCAGCGATCAAAACGCCTATCTATGGAAGGATTGCCAAACCGGCACTTGGCATTTTGCCGGCACCTCCGGAGGTTCTAGCTCGCGGGTTACCTACAGTGGTGCCATCGAGTCTAGCCTGGATATTACCGGCGTTGCTGGTAACAGTGTTGAGGGTAATGACACGCTTAATAGTAATGCCAGCGCGACTATTGTGGACTTTATTCTGCATATGAAGGGCTCTGGTTACGATGGTTTTGAGTTTGCACCAGAGGCCGGCGCTAGCACTTGCCTTAACTTGGACGCTTCATCCCCCGGCGCCGGTGCTGTGCTAGTGGGCGCAGATCAAACTTCGCTGGTTACTCCGTTAGATTTAAACACTCTTCAGCCCTGCCAATAGGTATTTGGCGCGCTACGCCTCATAAAGCCGGCTAACGGGCCCCCGTTGGTCGGCTTTACTGTTTTTTACTCACCGAAACCCCACTTGGCGCGAGATAATAAAATTATTACGTGTGTTGTTAAGCTTAAAGCCAGATTAGTTGCGTAATATATGCAGTAGCGTGACTACATTGCGCGCAATGATTAATGAAGTCGTAGCACTCAATATTTTGCGTAGTGCTGCGACTAAGTTGGGTTCGGCATCATTGGTTGGTTTGTTTTGCAAGTCAACATCCTCGTGAGCCATGGCCTGTGTATTAGATATCGGGGGTAACAGCAGCCTGACAAAAACGCCTTATCTGGTGAGAAGGTTTCACTCTAAGGGCGTGAGTAAGCAAGGATGCTTAAAATCTATTTTTAGGGAGTTAGGGGTATGGCAAGTCGGATTTCTGCGGTTGTTGGTTTAGCAGCGGCACTGTCATTCACAAGCGCCAGCCAGGCGATTGAGTTTACCGAGGTGCAATCCAGTGCTTCCGGGTTGGATTATGTGGGCGAAAGTTGGGGTGCCTCTTGGGGGGATTTCAACGGCGACCGCTACCCGGATCTTTTTGTCAGCAATCACCGTGCTCGCCCTGGCGTATACCGTAACAATGGCGACGGCACCTTCACCGATATCATCCTGCAGTTTGATAGCACCTCCTCTTGGCTAGATTTCCCTTGGGCCGATACCCACGCCGGCTCCTTTGGCGATTTTGACAACAACGGCGTGCAAGATCTGCTGGTGCTTAGCGGTAATCGTTTCCCTGCCTATTTATTCCATAACAAGGGTGCCGGCTTATCGGTAGATGAAACCGTCGCCCGTGGCTTCCCCGACGATGCCGAAGGCCGCACCGCCACGTGGATAGATTACGACAACGATGGCGAGTTAGACGTCATCATCAACAACCGTGCGCCCAATATTTTTGTTGAACAAACCGCTGGCAATTTTGCAGTGGCCACAAGTTACGTGGGCTTAGACAGCCGAGAGACGAATTTTGGCATTCTCTCGGATATGGATAACGACAATAACTTGGAGTTTTTGTCGATATCCGAAGGCGATTTCCCTGAAAAAGTTTACAAAACCGATTCCATTCCTTTTTTGGATATAACCAGCCAATTTCCTACCAATGGCCTTGTGTTGGATGCCGCTTTTACCGATTTTGACAACAACTTAGTACCGGATATTTTGCTGGTGCGGGGCAATCTGCGCCCCAACCAAGCACTTAAGGTAATTGATGCGCCCGCCGGCGATGTGGACACAGTGGAAGCCTGGCTAGCAGGGGGCTCGTCTACGGGTACCCGCAGCGTAATTATCCCCTCTACTAATCCCGTAACGATTACTCTTTATACAACGCAAATTGGTAATTCCCGAGTTTATATCGGCTCTGGCGGCTATCACCCTACCAGCAGTACCTTCACATTAGACCCAACCCTTGCTTCAGACCAAGGCGTGCCGGTATACGATGAAACCACCGATCAAGGCTATTACATTGGTTACGATACGGTTAACAGTCAGTGGGTGATTGATATGTCGCCCGGCTCTGCCAGCACCCGTGGCTACCTTGCGGTGGAAGGTGTTGATTTGGGCGATCCAACCGTGCCCGATTTGGCCACCGGCGATTTAGAACTAGAGCCAAAACTGTTTATGAACTCCGGCACTAGCTTTGTCGATACCAACGGCGTTGGGTTAAATGTGCCAATGTCTTGTATCTCGCTGACCACAGGCGATTTTGACAACGACATGGACCAAGATATTTACATCGTATGCCGCAACGGCATTGAGAATATCACTAACCGCCTATTTGAGAATTTAGGCAACGGTACGTTCCAAGAGGTTACTAGCTTCGGTGCGGAAGGTGCTATTGGTGCTGGTTTGCCCTCCGGGGCTGGCGTGGGTGAAAACGTGGTTGCCGCTGACTACGACCTAGATGGTTGGTTGGACTTATTCGTAGTAAACGGCCTGTTGATGAACCCATTGCGAGTGGGTGGGCCAGACCAGCTGTTTAGAAATACCTCCGGGGCAACCAATACCAACCGTTATTTACTGTTGGATTTAAAGGGCACTGTGTCTAATCGCGATGCTATCGGCGCTAAGGTTTATATCACTGCAGGTGGTGTTACCCAGCTGCGAGAAATGGGCGGTAACTACCACCGCTGGGCGCAAAATCACCAGCGGTTGCACGTTGGCCTTGGCCAAAATACAGTTGCAGATATCGAAGTTATATGGCCCAACGGTGAGACCGATACATTCACCAGTGTTGCCGCTAACGACTTGTATGAAATAACCCAGGGCAGCAGCGGTAACCAAACTGGTGCCATCGCTGCAGTCGCGCCTACAGCTTTGCCAAGTTTTAGAGACGCGCAGCCCGGTGATGAATGCGGTGTGCGGCCAGAGGACCAGCCAGACGTTACCTTCCCCTACCATTTCGACCCAGAGCAAGACCGTGCCTTGTTTATATGGAAAGATTGCGCCGGCACTGGCGATTGGTTTGTGCGCTCCACCGCCGGCAATGGCAATGGTATTCAATACCAAGGCCAGCTGGTGACCAACGCCCAGTTTTCCAACGTTGCTGGATTTAGCTTAGAAGACAACAACGACGTGCTGGATGCCAGCAGCCCGGAGTTGATTGACTTCTTTATGCGTATGTCCGGTGCTGGGGTAGATGGCTTTGACTTTACCTTGGCAGATACCGCTTCAGCCTGTTTAAACATGACGGATATGCCTGCGGGTGGCCAGGTGCTGTTAGGGCAAACCCATTTGCCCATTTCTACGCCCATCAATTTAAGTACCTTAAGTACCTGTATTGATATTTCTGTTGACGATGTTCTCGTCGGCGAAGGCGAAGGCTTTGGCCAAGTAACGGTAAGCCTCTCTGCCCCAAGCTCGGTTGCGGTAACCGTAGACTACGCAGCCGTTAGTGGTACCGCAGAAGCAAATATCGACTTTGCATCCACGGCTGGCACCATTACCTTTGCAGCCGGTGAAACCAGCAAAACCATTGCGGTAACCATTACTCAGGATGCAATCCAAGAGGGCGAAGAAACCTTCTCAGTAGAGTTAAGCAATGCTACCGGTGCGTTTATTTTAGACGGCCAGGGTACTGTGACTATTGTGGATGACGAAACCTGTGTGGAGTGCGGTGACCCAGCCGTAGATCGCTTCAGTGAGCAAGGCATCTTTTTGTGGAAGAATTTTGATACCGGTGTTTGGTCTGTTTATGTTTCCGCAGGGGGTGACCCAGACGGCGTGGATTACAGTGGCACCATCAGCTCCAGTGCCGCCTTTAATAGCGTGGTAGGTGACAGTATTGAGGCCAACGATACGCTGGATTACATCACCAGCCCGGATACCATCGATTACAACCTAAGGGCTTGGAATAACGCCTACGATGCCTTTGATTTTCTGCCTGCCGAGGGTTCCTATACCTGTTTCACTCCGGCCAGTTCTCCAATCTATGTGGGAGAAGACAGAACTCCAATTTCGGGCGCGTTTAATTTAGAAAACCTGCAGAGCTGTACCACCGGTATCACTGTGAGTGATATTTCAGTTAGCGAAGGTGCTGGTGTTGCTAATTTTACTGTGGAGCTTACCCAAGCCAGCGCCAGTACTGTTACCGTGGAATATTCGACGGCAGATGGTACCGCCACAGGTGGTGAGGATTACGTTGCAGTTACAACACCGCAGGTGCTTACTTTTAATCCTGGGGAGATATCTAAGGCTGTTGCTATTAGCTTAATAGATGATTCTGTGGTTGAGGGCAGTGAGAGCTTTGTCTTGTCTTTAAGTAACGCAGTGAGCGGCACTCTTACGAATGCATCGGCGCAAGCTACGATTTTAGATAATGATGTGTCTAACGCATCTTGCGGCGAGCCTTCCTACAATGGGGCGACGGAAAAGGCCCTATTTATTTGGAAAGACTGTAATACAGGCGTTTGGAAAATTCGGTCAACTTCAGGAGGGGCGGGTAGTCTAGTCGGCTATGAAGGGGCTGTGTCCACCACGAGTGGGTTCGAATTTGTTCAAGAAGTTAGCTTAGAGAGTTCCGATTTGGTCGACTCTACAACTGACACATCTAAGATAGATTTTTACATGGAAATGTGGCGTCATTCCTACGACGGTTTTGATTTTAAGCCGAATGTTGAGGTGGGAGCATGTCTAACGCTTGAAGATCTTCCAGTCGGTGCATCTATTCTTTTGGGTGCGAATAAAACTCAGGTTTCTACGCCACTTGATCTAAATACTTTAGGAGCCTGCGATTTACCGATAGCTGTAATTATCGGCGATGTTGAAGTTAGTGAGAGGGATGCGACTGCAGATGTTGTGGTGGAACTCACCGGGCAAAGTTCTAACGTCGTTACCGTTGAGTACAGAACCTTATCAGGTAGCGCGGAAGGTGGTTTGGATTATGTCGAAGTCGAATTGGCAAGCACTCTTACTTTCAATCCCGGAGATATGTCAAAGATAGTTACGATAGACCTAATCGACGACACTGAGTTTGAAGGTGAGGAGAGTTTCAGTGTTATTCTTGAAAATGCAGTTAACGCTACTGTCGAGGCCAATTTTGCTCAAGTTACAATTTTAGATGACGAGGCAAGTCCGGCCTGCGCCGCGCCCAGTTATAATGGGGCTGCTGAAAGGGCGTTGTTTGTTTGGAAAGATTGTGCTTCCGGAGTGTGGAGTGTTCGCGCCACTTCTGGTGGTGCCGGTAGTTTGGTTGGATACGAGGGGGAAGTGTCCACTGCAAGCGGATTTGAATTGGTCCAAGGTGTAAGTTTAGAGAGTTCGGATTCGGTTGATTCCATTGCCGACCCCTCAAGAATAGATTTCTATATGGAAATGTGGCGGCACTCGTATGATGGTTTCGATTTTAAGCCGATCGAAGAGACGGGTTCGTGCTTGTCGATAGGTGAATCTCCAGATGGAGCCTTGATACTTGTGGGTGAATCTAAGATCGAAGTTTCTTCGCCGCTGGACTTAAATACTCTGGGTCCATGCGAATTGCCCATAGTGCTAACTGTTGTCGATGTGGAGGTCGATGAGAGTGAGTTGACCGCAACTGTGATCGCACAGCTGTCAGCGGAAAGCACGGACTTCGTTACCGTAGCGTACCGTACTGAGCCTGGCAGTGCTGAGGGTGGTTTGGATTACGTCGACATTACATCGATGCAAACCCTGACTTTCAGTCCTGGAGAGACGTCTAAATCTATAGTAATTGATATTGTAGATGATGCCGTATACGAAGGTGAGGAGGACTTTACTGTAGTCTTTGAAAATCCAGTAAATGTAGAGCTTGCTGCTACGTCCGCTAGAGTAAAAATTCTTGATGATGAAGTTAGTCCGGCATGTCTATCGCCTAGCTATAATGGTGCAACTGAGAAAGCGCTATTTGTCTGGAAGGATTGTGCCACTGGTGTTTGGAGTGTCAGGGCTACGTCAGGAGGTGCTAGTTCACTGATTGCGTTTGAGGGGATGGTAGATAGCGTTAGTGGATTTGAATCAGTTGAGGAGGTGAGTTTGGAAAGCTCCGACGAAGTTGATTACACCACTAATACCTCTAGGATAGATTTTTACATGGAAATGTGGCGGCATTCGCAAGATGGTTTCGACTTTAAGCCGGTAAAGGAATCCGAGTCTTGTATTTACTTAGATAGCCCAGGGAATACACCGATACTTATAGGTGAGGAGAAGTTGGTTGTAACCTCGCCGGTAAACTTAAACACCCTCCAAGCTTGTCCTTAGTTTGCGATCTTGGAGGCAAGTTTCTGGGCAGAACATCAGATACTAGCTGGAGCTTTTAAGCCTCCAATCATTTTTCGTGGCGTTGTGCTGCTTGATGGCACATTTGTATACTTGGTGTGTCGCGTGCCCGCTGAACACCTGCGGGCGCGCTTGTTTTTCATGTGCAGCAGTAGTCATTCTTGGCTTATGTGCGTATCAATTGAACTATTCCCCTCCTATAATCGTTGCGCCGCGGGTTAGGCTTAAGTCGTGAAAGCCTCTGTCAGCTGTGCTTTTAGATTTGTCAACACGTTTCTTGAAACTGTCTGGCGGCGCTTATGAGTGGGCGGTAGGGCTGACCTGCACAATCTTGCATGTGCGTCAAGCTCAAAGTGCACGTATAATTTCCTTGCTCTGTATTCATGTATCAGCGCAGTCACATTCATTGGCATAAAGCAAAGTTTGCTGTGGTTTATTCCCTAAATGTTCGAATTCAGTAAGATCAAAGCTTCTCTCCAGTCTTCTCATACGCCCATCCAACGTTCAGCGGCCATACTCGCATTAGGGCTTTTCGCTTCGCCGAGCTATGGTATTGAGTTTGCCGAAATCCAACCCAGCACCTCCGGCCTAACCTACGTCGGAGAATCCTGGGGCGCATCTTGGGGCGACTTCAACGGCGATCGCTACCCCGACATCTACGTCAGTAACCACCGCTCCCGCCCCAGTATTTGGCGCAACAACGGCGATGGCACTTTTACCGATATCGTTCTGCAGTTTGATTCCAGCGCTAGCTGGCTGGATTTCCCATGGGCCGATACCCATGCTGGGGCTTGGGGGGATTTTGATAATAACGGGGTGCAGGATTTGTTGGTGCTGAGTGGCGCTAACTTTCCGCCCTATTTGTACCACAACAAAGGTGTGGGTATTGCGGTTGATGAAACTGTTAGCCGTGGGTTCCCCGATGATTTGGAAGGGCGCACGGCCACTTGGATTGACTATGATAATGACGGAGAGCTGGACGTTATTATCAATAACCGGGCGCCGAATCAGCTGATTGAGCAAATCAGCGGCAGCTTTTTTGATGCTACCACCACGGTAGGCTTGGCCAGCGAGCGCACCAATTTTGGTGTGTTATCGGATATGGATAACGACCAAAACCTGGAGTTTTTGTCCATCTCTGAGGGGGATTTCCCAGAGAAGGTCTACAAAACCGATACTGTTCCCTTTTTAGACATTACCAGCAGTTTTCCTACCAATGGCTTGGTGTTGGATGCGGCGTTTACCGATTTTGATAACAACCTAGTGCCGGATATCTTGCTGGTGCGCGGCAACCTGCGCCCCAACCAGGCGCTAAAGGTTAGCGATGCCGAGGTGGGCGAAACCGATACCGTTGAAGCCTGGTTGGCTACTGGGCCTGAGACCGGTACCCGCAGCCTAATTGTGCCCAGCCAAAACCCGGTGGTTGTTTCTATTTATACCCAATTGGGCTTGCCGGTAATCAATATTGGCGCTAACGGCCGTAACCCTGCGGACTTTGTGTTTACCTTGGACCCAGCCCTGGCCGAAGACCAAGGTTTTGCCGCCTTTGATGAAACCACAGAGCAAGGCTTTTATGTGGGCTACGATACCGCCAATGGCCAATGGCGGGTGGATATGTCGCCGGGCCCTTTGAGTACCCGTGGCTACATCACCATTGAGGGGGTTGATTTGGGTGACCCCACCATACCGGACTTAGCTACCGGTGATGGCGACATTGTGCCCAAACTGTTTATGAACGATGGCATCAACTTTACCGACGTGAGCGGTGTTGGGCTGAGCATTCCTGTGTCTTGTGTGTCTGTGGTTACCGGCGACTTTGATAACGACATGGATCAAGACATTTACATGGTGTGCCGCAACGGCATTGAGAACATTGCCAACAAGCTGTACGAAAACCTAGGCAATGGTACCTTCCAAGAGGCCGCGGGTTTTGGGGCCGAGGGCGCAATTGGTGCCGGCCTTGCCGTTGGTGCCGGTGTGGGTGAGAACGTTGTTACCGCGGATTACGACCTCGACGGCTGGCTAGATTTATTTGTGGTAAACGGTTTGTTGATGAACCCGCTGCGTGTGGGCGGGCCGGATCAGCTGTTTAAAAATACCTCGGGCAACAGCAGCACCAACCGCCACCTGTTGTTGGATTTAAAAGGCACGGTATCGAATAGCGATGCCATCGGCGCCAAGGTGTACATCACTGCTGGTGGCGTAACCCAGTTGCGCGAAATGGGTGGCAACTATCACCGTTGGGCGCAAAACCACCAGCGTTTGCATGTAGGCTTGGGCCAAAACGACAGTGCCGATATTCAAGTCATTTGGCCCAACGGCGAAACAGACAGCTTTACCAGCGTCGCCGCCAACGACCTGTACGAAATTACCCAGGGCACAAGCGGCAGCCAAACCGGCGCTATTGCCGCCGCAGCGCCCACCGCGCTGCCGGTATTCCCCACTGCAGCACCGGGCGATGAGTGTGGCGTGCACCCGGATGATCAGCCAGAGGATTTCCCCTACCGGTTTGATCCGGAGCGCGACCGTGCTTTCTTCGTATGGAAAGACTGCGCCAACACCGGCCGGTGGTTTGTACGCACCTCTGCCGGCAACGGCGAGCCCGCAGAGTATCAGGGCCAAATCGTCACCAATGCTGAATTTACCAACATCAGCGAATTCAGCTACGAGCCCAGCACCGATGTGTTAGACACCACAGAACCCAACACCCTCGATTTTATCATGCGCATGTCTGGCTCCGGCGTGGACGGCTTTGGCTTTGATATCCCCGATACCGCCGACGCTTGTTTAACCTTACCGGCGGTGCCTGCAGGGGCTCAGGTGTTGGTAGGGCAAGCACACTTGCCCATCACTACGCCAATTAACCTCAGCACCATGGGTGCTTGTATTGATATCGCCATAGAAGAAACTGTGGTGGGTGAGGAGACCGGTACGGCAGCGGTTTCTGTTAATTTAAGTGCTCCTAGCTCGGTAGAAGTAAATGTGGATTACACCATGCAATCGGTTACCGCCTTGGCCGATAGCGACTTCACCGCCGGTGCCGGAACCGTAACCTTCGCACCGGGTGAAACCAGCCAAACTATCTCCGTGGCCGTTATCCAAGATGCGCTGCAAGAGGACGATGAAACCTTCATCGTTGAGCTCAGCAATGCTTCCGGCGGTTTTATGACCACCGCCCAGGGCTTGGTTACCATTGTTGATGATGAGGTCTGTGTTGAATGCGGCCAGCCAGAAATCGAAACGGCCACGGAGCCGGCCATCTACCTGTGGAGGGATTTCTACAGTGAGGAATGGACGGTTTACGTCAATGGCGCTGGTGGCAGTGCGACAACGTTCGCCGGAACCATCAGCTCCACGGCAGCCTTTACTGCAGTGGCAGGCGATGGAGTAGAGGCAGAGGACTCATTGGATTTCACCTCCAATGCGGCTGCCATTCAATACCAGCTCTCGGTTAACCCGGATACCTACGATGCAATAACATTTACGCCGGAAGAAGGCGCCTACACCTGTTTCAATGCCACAAGCCCCAGCGAAGTGTTGGTGGGTGAAGATCAAACCCCAATCAGCGGGGCCTTCAACCTGGCAACGCTGGAGCCTTGCACAAACAACCTTGGCGTAAGCGATATCTCTGTGGGTGAGGGCGATGGCGTTGCCGTGTTTACCGTGGCGCTGACCTATGCCGCCCAAGATGCAGTCACCGTGGAATATCGCACAACCCCTGGCACGGCCACCGAGGGCGAGGACTTTGTAGCCGTAACAGAGCCGCAATTGCTGACATTTGAGCCAGGCGAAACCACTAAAACCGTTGAAGTTCAAATTGTGCAAGACGACAGCGCCGAGTTGGACGAAACCTTTGTGTTGACGTTAAGCAACCCTATAAACGCACAGCTGGCCAACGAGTCTGCCACAGTCACGATTTTGGACGATGAATCCAACAGAATCAGTGTGGATGATATTTCGGTGCTTGAGGGCGATGGCTTGGCTACCTTCACGCTGACGTTAGCCTACGCCACTGACGATGCCGTAACCGTGGATTACGCCACGCTGGCCGATACCGCTACCGGCGGGGAAGACTTCTTTGAGATAACGACGCCACAAACGCTAGCGTTTAACCCCGGCGAAACGTCAGCTACCGTGTCTATCGAAATCATCGACGATGCCGCATTGGAGGCAGAAGAGGCCTTCTCGTTGGTGCTGAGTAACCCGGTGAATGCATCGCTAAACAACGATACCGCCGTTGCGACCATTGTGGATAACGAGAGTAATAGCATTCAAACCAGCGATATTTCCGTGGGTGAGGGTGATGGTGTTGCCAACTTTACCTTGACCCTAGCCTATGCCAGCGTAGAGCCGGTTACAGTGGAGTACACCGTCACCTCGGGCGCGGCTACTGGCGGGGCGGATTTTGTGGCAGTTACAGATCCACAAACCCTGACCTTTAACCCAGGTGAAACCACCCAAACCATCGCTGTGGAGTTGATTCAGGACACCGAGGCAGAAGCCGAGGAAACCTTTGTGCTCACCCTAAGCAACCCGGTGAACTCGGCGTTGGTGAGTGCTACGGCTGAAGCAACTATTACGGATGACGATTCGTCAGGCTCCGGTGGTGATGGGGGGGGGGCTGGCTCTGGCGGTTCTTCTGGCGGTGGTGGCGGTAGTACCGGGATACTAATGCTATTGTTGCTGCTTGGCCCATTGGCCCGCCGTCTAAAACAGGCCCGTATAAAGCAAACGCCTATAAAACGGACTCATTGACGAGTAACCTAGCCCCATCAAAGCGCAGGCCATCGGCACGATTGTAATATCAATCCGCTAATGCTGCACTTAGGCTGTCATTCGTGGCAGCCTTACTCTATATTTGCCTGCAACTTTAATTTGCCAACAACCTTAATAAGCCCTCCCCAAGACCTGCAAAGTATGGCCCCAGAGATTAATTCTAAAAAAAGCTATGGCTTTGCCGCCATCAGTAAAAGCCTAAAGCCCTTTTTAATCGGTAAGGGGGTAAGGCTGTTTGTTTCCGTAGCGGTTATTTTGCTGTTGGCCCGGGTGTTGGAAGAGGCCCAATACGCGGTGTACGTTTCTCTCACTGCTTTGGTAACCATTGTTGGTGCGGTGTCCTCCATCGGCATTCAGCAGAGCATGTTGCGCTACATCCCGGAGCTGCGCGCTTCGGGTAATAACCAGGCCATGTATTGGATGTTTATCCGCGGCATGTTGTTGCGTGTGGGTTTGGTGGGCATTGTTTTGCTTATCGGCATTCCTTTCGCGTTTAAGTATGGCCATAACCTCGGCCTGGACGACTGGCTGTGGGTGGTGCCTTGGTACGCTGGGGTTGGAGTACTGCGTTTGGGGGCTTTGTCTCTGTCGCAATCGTTAGAAGCCTTACTGTGGCAAAAGCAAGCGCAGTACGGCATGGCTATTGGTGGCTTTGTACGGCTGATGGGCATAGTGCTAGTGATGCAGTTTGGCCAGTTGGATCTATGGGCCGTGGTGCTGATTGAACTGGTTTCTGAGGGCTTGTCGCTGGTGATTATGACGGCGGGCTGGTTTGCCATGCGTTCGGCGGACGTTCACAAACAAGACGGTAGCCTTGAATGGTGGCCAGAAAACCGCAAGCGTGTGTATCGCTTTGGGGCTTGGAGCGGGCTAATGAACCAAACTCGCATGCTCTACGGCAGCTCCCCCAACCGCTTGATGACGGCGCACTATTTGGGCAGTGCTGATTTGGCGCTGTTTGGCTTTGCGGACAGCCTGAACAACCTGGCGACGCGGTTAATGCCCACCAAAATGATGATGAGCATGATCCGGCCGGTGTTTATTGCCAAGTATTCTGAAGAGCAGGATTTTAGCCTGCTGTCGGATTTGTCCAACCTTGTGTATCGGTTGAACTTAAGTCTGCTGGCGCTGCCCATAGCTCTGCTCTTGGTGGCCGGTGAGCCGGTACTTAGTTGGTTAACCGCCGGTAAATACGGTGAGGCGGCTTATTTATTAGCAGGCTTTTTGGCTTTGATGCTAACCGAGGGCATGCGCACCACCTTGGAGTTACTGGTGCAGGCGGTGGAGAAAAACCAGATTCTGCTCACCAATTTAATTCAGTCGGTGTCGCTTTTTGTCGCCATTCCACTATTCCCCATATTGGGTTTGTGGGCACTGATTGTGGTGAATCTTTTGGGCACCATGGTGGCGAACTTTATTGTGGTGTATTTGTTAGGTAGGCACGGCCATGATTTTAAATTCGACTGGGCCTTATCTGCCTTGGTTACCGGCTATGCAGCGGTGGCAGGTGGATTGGGGTATTGGGTGCTTACACTAAGTGGCTCTTATATTGCGGCCGCGTTGGTAACCACCGTAGTGTTTGCCATAGGCATGGTTGTTAAGCCACCCTTGCGGCAAACAGAGAAAGACATGCTGATGAAGCTGATCCGCTCTCAGCGCAAGCCGCGCATAACCTAATGCGGGGTAGGAGTAGATCGATGAAAAAACTATTGTGTGCGTTGGCGGTTTTGGCGGCAAGCCAATTTTCCCAAGCAGAGATAAAACCCATCGGTGGAATTAACGTAAAGCCCGCCGATGCAATCACCATTAAAGTGAAACCCAACTCCGTTTTGCGAGAGCAATTCCCGGAGACCTTCTTCGGGTTTAACATCAACTTTAAGTCTTTCCAAGACCAATTGTGGGATGGCACACAGCACCAGGTATACCCCAAGGTGCTGCGAGATTTAAGCCAATTTAAACCTGCTGTCTATCGCTACCCGGGCGGATTGGTTGGTAACTCTTTCTCGTGGGATGATGCTATCGGCGCGTTATCCTCTCGTCGCCTGCAAGACACTATTTTTAAATCGCCTCCCAAAAAAGCGTACTTTGGTGTAGACGAATATTTGCGCTTTTTAGATGAGGTTGGTGGTGAGTTTTTGTATGTGCTTAATATTGTTAACACCAACCCGCTAAAGCCGCTTGATGAAGCGCCTATTGAAGACGTAGCGGCCAAAAACAAAGCGCTGGCAGAGTACCTGGTAAAAAAAATGGGTAGCCAGCCGCGCTATTACCAACTGGGTAATGAGTTAGACCGCAGCAAATACGAGTGGGCGCCAGAAAAATACGCAGCCCGTGCCAAGGCAGTGGCGGATGCTATTCGCTCGGTGGATAAAGACGCTCATTTTATTGCTTTTATGCGCGATTTCACCTGGACGTATAAAAAAGATAAATCCCGCGGTGTGAGCTCCCCCGATAGCTATTTAAAATCGGCAATGAATGACCTGCCAGGCATTGATATTTATTCTGTGCATCACTACTACAACGGCAAGCGTGAGGATCATCGTTCGCGGGCTATATCGTTTTGGATGCGCCATCTAGAGCAAAGCATTAAGAGTTATCAGCAGTTGCGCGGTAACGACCCTGAGGTATGGATTACCGAGCACGCCCGGCAAATGAGCAGTGCCAAGCCCACTAAAGATTTAACCGTGCAATACACCAGTAATTTGGGGGGTGCCTTGGCCACGGCGGATTACCTCATAACTTTAGCTCAGGTGCCACAGGTGAAAAGTACCGTGTGGCATGCCTTAAATGCCGGCCCATGGCAGATGTTTGATGCCACCGTTAAACATAAAGATTTGCGGCCGCGGCCAATTTATTACGGCTTTAGGACGTTGCAGCAAATGGATCTGCCCATGGTGCTGGATACGCGCACGGCGAGTACCAACGTTAGTGGTAACCAAAATGGGTACGATGTGCGAGCGGTGGGCTTTACGGATGCAAACATGCAAACCTTGGGTTTGTGGGCGGTAAACCACTCAAGCCAGCCGCAAACCGTTACCGTGCAATTTAATCCGCTGAAGTCCCAGGCGGTGAATATAGATCGCTGGTTTATTTCCGGCCCTAAAGGCATCAGCCCAGATGATTTAAGCCTAGAGTTAAGCGAAGGAATGCAAACAAGCTCCGGTAAAGGCAGCTTTGCCGCGGACGGCACCATTACCCTGGAGCTGCCGCCTACATCAGTGTCTACTATTAAGATCAATCCCTCTTAGGTTTTGGCCCAGCCTCTTTGTTGCGCGGCAATGCCTGTTGTGCGGCTGAGGGGGCTGAATGGCCCATTCGCCTAATTAAACAAAGCTTTTACACTCGTGGCCTTTTCATTGCGTGGCGTTGTGGTTAGAGTCCGGATGTCGGCCAAAAGCTAGCTGCCTGTTGTAGTAACAATCAATCAAAATGGCGCGGCGCTAATCGCCGACCAGTGGTCGCTTCCGTGGCGCTGTTCAGTACGGGTTGTTAATTTCTTATGTTATAATCGCGCCACCTGTTTCACAGGGATTTTGTGATTAGCATTTTGTACAGAAGCTAAGTCTGATACGCACACTGTACCGTGCATTTAAAGCAGGTCGACCAACTACACTGTTGCCTTGGTAGGACAAAGGCCCGGTGCTTGTTGTTCTATCTGGCGTTTATATCAAAAAGGATTGGTGATTTTTCGCCGCGCAAACCACTATGGATTCCACACCTGCATTCTCTGACATACCGATGATATTTGTAACGGGTGCTTCGCGCTCCGGTACAACCATGCTGAGTAGAATGTTTGGCTTGCACAGTCAAGTGTGCGGCTTTAAAGAGTTGCACTGTTTTGGCGAGCTAATTCCCAACCACGCCCTAGATGCCACTTTGAGTAAAGCGGATGGTGTACAGCTGTGCGCCAAGCTTATTGCCCGCAGTAAGCGAGATATCTGGGGCGATGTAGAGCAATCTGATATAGCGCAAGCCGAAAAATTAATGGAAGGTTATGCTGGCTCTTTAAAGGCGGGCGATATCGCTGCCTGCGCCTTCGATTTTATCGCCAAGAGCCAAGGCAAAACCGTGCCCTGTGAGCAAACCCCGCGCAATATCTTCTACGCTAAACAGTTGCTGGATTTTTATCCTAGCCTTCACATAGTGCACATTGTGCGCGACCCGCGGGATGTTTTGGCATCGCAGAAAAACCGCTGGAAGCGCAAACGCTTTGGCGGCGATAACATTCCTTGGTCTGAGATTATCCGTGTATGGTGCAACTACCACCCGCACACCATTACCAAACTCTGGAAACAAGCCAATAATTTGGCTCTGGGCATAGAAGGCCACGAGCGTTTTCACATGCTGCGCTTTGAGGATGTGATCGAATCCCCAGAGGCCACAGTGAAGGCTGCGGCGCAAGCCACCGGAGTGGCCTTTGAACCAGCCATGTTGCAAATTGCTCAGGTGGGTTCATCGCATAAAACCAATGCCGATAGCACTTTGGGGGTGGCAAAAACCGCCCTCAACCGCTGGCAAAAAACGTTGTCCCCAGGGGAGATCGCCATCTGCGAAAGTGTGGCAAGCCAGCCGGCGATGGAGAAGTTTGGTTACCAAACCAGCCCGCCGATTTCTAAATTTAGCCTATCCTTCATTAAACAAATTCTAAAATACCCGGTGCATGTGGTTGGCGTGTTGGCGTCTAACCCCAAGCGTGCCTGGATATTACTGCAAGCAGCCGTGGTGAAACGTAAGTGAGTTCCGAAAAGCAACCGAGACTGTTGTCACTCAACAGTTACCACTACAAGCGTGGTGGCTCCGACGCCGTGTATTTTGAGCACGATGCATTGTTCCGTGCCAAGGGTTGGGATACTGGCTTTTTTTCCATGCATCACCCCAGCAACGAATCCACCCCCTGGGATAAGTATTTCGTTGATGAAATTGAGTTTGGCTCGGATTACGGCGTGGTGGATAAACTCAAAATGGCGGGGAAAATTATTTACTCCACCGAGGCCAATGCCAAGCTGCAAACACTGATCGACAACTGGCGACCAGATGTCGCCCACGCCCATTGCATCTATCACCACCTGTCGCCGTCGGTTTTACGACTGTTAAAAAGCAACGGCATTCCCACGGTGATGACCGCCCACGATTTAAAACTGGCCTGCCCCGCCTATAAAATGCTGAACAGCAACGGCATTTGCGAGAAGTGTAAGGGCGGCAACCTGTTGCACGTGGCTAAAAATCGCTGCCTGCACGGATCCTTGGTGGTCAGCTCGCTGGTGATGATTGAATCTATGGTTCACAAATCCTTACGCTTGTACAAGAACAACTTGGATAAAATCGTGGTGCCCAGCCGATTCTTCGGCGAAAAACTGCAAGAGTGGGGTTGGGATGCCAACCAACTGGTGTACATTCCCAACTACGTGGATGCCAGCGCCTACGAGCCAGTGTATGAGCCAGGAGAATACCTACTTTACTTTGGTCGATTGGCGCCAGAGAAAGGCCTCGCCACATTACTGCGCGCAAATGCCACAGCTGGCACCACGCTGAAACTGGTAGGTACCGGCCCCGAGGAAGAGAACCTCAAGCAGTTGGCCGCTGAGGTGGGCGGCAATGTAGAGTTTTTAGGCTTTTGCAACAAAGAAACGCTTTGGCCCATCGTAAAAGGTAGCCGCGCCGTTGTTCTACCCTCGGAATGGTATGAAAACGCGCCAATGAGCCTGCTCGAGGCCAATGGCCTGGGTAAAATTGTGGTAGGGGCTAGGATTGGCGGTATTCCAGAGATGATCGAGCACGATAGCACCGGTTATCTGTTTGAAAGCGGCAATCAAGAGCAGCTAGCGGAAGTACTATCGCAGCTAAAAACCATGCCAGATTCTAAATTAATGACCATGGGCCGGGCGGCACGGGCCAACGTGGCCGAAAATTTCACCATAGAGCGTTACGCCGCGGCAATGGAAGAACTCTATGCCTCTTTAGGCGTTGCCACGGCGCTGCCGGCGGCAAGCTAAATTTACGGATTTCCACCTATGATAGGACAGCTGGACAAAACCTACCTTACCTACAGCAAGCGCAGTGTGGCCCACCGCCTGGTAAGTTACTTTTTGTTTGAGGGGCGCCCACATACCACCAAAGGGCAGTGGATAAACCCGTTTGTGAATGCCTTTTTGCGCACCTTGGCTTTAGTGCCGGGTGAGCCTATTCCTGATCGGCCCATTTACATAACGGGTTTGGGGCGCTCTGGTACCACCATTTTGGGTAAAGTGCTGTCTTTGCATGAGCAAGTGGGTTTCTTAAACGAGCCTAAAATGATGTGGGCCATTGCCGACCCAAAGACAGATGTGTGTGGCGACTATGTGCAGCAGGGCGGCCGCTTTTTGCTAAGTGGTAGCGACGTGCCAGAGGGCGCACCCAGCAAAGTGCAGCGCATTTTGGCGCGTTATGCGTCTTTAACCGGAGTAGAGCGCCCGCTCGATAAATATCCGGAGTTTATCTTTCGGGTCGATTACCTAAAACAGGTTTTGCCTAACGCCAAGGTAGTGTTTATCTCTCGCAACGGTTGCGATGCGGTGGCCTCTGTGGCGCATTGGTCGCAAGATAAGGGCGTTAACGTGGGTGAGCGTACCGATGACTGGTGGGGCCGCGGCGATGTTAAGTGGACTTACCTGTGTGAGCAAATCATCAGCCAGCAGCCCGAGTATGCTGCGGTTGCGAACGTTGATCTGAAAACCATGGATCACACCAATCGCGCTGCTTTAGAGTGGATAATTACCATGCGCCAGGGATTGGTCGCCAAAGCTCAGATGCCAGATGACATCTACCACATCAAATACGAAGAGCTGGTGAAAGCACCCAAGGAACAGATGATTCGCCTTTTGGAGGCGTGTGAGTTGCCGATGTCAGACGATGTGCTGACCTACGCAAAAGATGTTCTATACGATCGGCCGCGCAAAGATAAGCCAGAGCTTATGCCAGATATTTCCAAGCTATTCGATGAAACCATGAGCCAGTTGGGCTACTAATTCAAATGAAACAGACAATCTCAATTTGGGGTATGTAATGTCACGGAAGAAACAGTTATTCATTCACGGAATACGAGGTATACCAGCCTCTCACGGTGGGTTTGAAACCTTCACCGAAAAGCTGGCGCCCTACCTGGTAGACAATGGATGGGACGTCACTGTTTACTGCCAAGAGCACGGCGAAGGCGAGTGGTACGACGGCGAATGGAATGGCGTTAAAACCATTCACGTACCGGTAAAAGACGATGGCGCCAAGGGCTCTATCATCTTCGATTGGCTCACAGTAAAAGACGCCATTAAAAAAGATGGCCTAAACCTTACCTTGGGTTACAACACCGCCATTTACGCTGCCATATTCCGCTTAAAAGGTAAAACCAATGTCTTCAATATGGATGGCATTGAGTGGAAGCGCCAAAAATGGGGCACACTGGCTAAAATTTGGTTCTTTATCAACGAGTGCGCTGGTAATTGGCTGGGCAACCATTTAATCGCCGATCACCCGCAAATCAAAACCCACCTGCAAGCTCGGGTGAGCGGTAAAAAGATCACGGTTATCCCCTATGGCGCGGATCGCCACGATACCGCTGATGCATCTGTGTTGCCGGAATACGGCCTAACGGAGAAGGGCTTTTACCTGGTGGTGGCGCGGCCAGAGCCAGAGAACTCGATTCTGGAGATCGTCAGCGCCTATTCCTCCCGGGAGCGCAACTACCCCTTAGTGGTGTTGGGTAACTTTGATACGGAAAACAACGCCTATCACAAGAAGGTGGTAGAGGCTGCCAACGATGGCGTTAAATTTGTGGGTGCTATCTACGACCAAACCATCGTTAACGCGTTCCGCTTCTATACCCGCGGTTATATCCACGGCCACCAGGTGGGTGGAACCAACCCATCGTTGGTAGAAACCCTAGGCTGTGGCTCGCCGGTACTGGCCCACAACAACCGCTTCAACCGATGGGTAGCGGGCGAGGGCGCCAAGTATTTCCAAGATCAATTTGAGTGCAAAGCTATGATTGATCAAATGGACGCCAGCGACGAGCACATAGAGCCCATGCGCCAAGCCAGTTACCAGCGGCACAGTGAAGAATTCCAGTGGGAGATGGTAATGTCGGCTTATAATGAGTTGTTAACCGCATGGTACGACCGCACCGAGCAGTCTTCCGTGCAGTATGAGGCGCAGAAATAAGCGGCTGCTAAGCCAATCACCACTATCCCTTAGGTTTTCATCAACCCATGCCAACGCCTACCTTTATCGGAATAGGGGCACAAAAATGTGCCTCTACTTGGATTTACGACATCCTCAGTGATCACCCGCAAGCGGCTTTAAGCGGCTTAAAGGAAGTAGATTTCTTCTCTTACAAGTACGACCACGGCCTGCAGTGGTACGAGCGCAATTTTGATGAGGGCTTCAGCGGCCAGCCCGTGGTGGGCGAGATTTCGCCTTCCTATTTTCACGAGCCGGCGGTACCGGAGCGAGTACTGCGCCATTACCCCAACATCAAGCTTATTGTCTCGCTGCGCAACCCGGTTAAGCGAGCCATATCCAACCACACCCACGAAATACGCGTCGGCCATTTTGGGGGCAGTGATCTGAGCCTAGAAAAAGGTCTGGCCAACAATCCCACCTACGTTGATCAGGGGCTATACGCCAAACACCTTCAGCGCTGGCTGGAGGTGTTCCCCCGGGAGAACGTCCTGGTGCTGGTGTTTGAGGAAGTGATCGCCGACCGAACCAAGGCGGCCAAGCAGATCTATGAGTTTTTGGGAATAGATAGTGCGCACCAGTCGGCGTTTTTGGATAGCAAGTCGAATCCAGGCTATGTTAATAAGTCAAAGGGGCTGGAGTCTTTTCGTAAAAAGGCTCGCGGTATGGTTAAATCCGTTGGGCTTGATTCTGTATGGGGGATGGCGGCTAAACTAGGCTTGCGTAAACTCTACAGCAATATGAACAAAGTGCCCGGCTCCAAGGCTGTGCCTGCGCCCAAGGATGAAACGGTTGTTCAGTTGCAACAACTTTTTGAACAGGATATCGAACAGCTAGAGGCACTGCTTGCGCGCGATTTTACTATCTGGCGCTAATATCTTTTTCAAACAGGTAATTTGCAGCCTATGATCACTCTGAATTGGCAAGATGAGCGCGTAAGAACTTTTCTGCCCTATGTGGCAGGTGCGTTCGCCGGCTTACTTGCGGGCTTCGTGGTGGCAACGTCCAATTTCGCGTTGGTTGCGTTGCTTGGCGCCATGGCCTGTGGCAGCGTAATAGCGTTGTATCCAGTGGCTATTTTCTGGGTCACTTTGCTGGTCTCCTTTGTGCTTTCGGGCTTAGCTCAGCTTTATTACCCTCAGTTGGAGCTTATTCGCTGGGCCGTTCTGCCGTTGGGGTTTTTGCTGCTTGGTTACATTTTTGTGCAATCCCTGGCTGCCAATCCGAACCTAGAGGTGCGTAGACAGCCCAATGCGTTGGTGTTTCTACTGTGCACCTTTCTAATCGTTAACATGTTGCCTTGGTTTTTAAACCCTCTGTCTTTCAGTGACTTTTTTGTCGGGTTTAAAGGCTACTTCCAAATGTGGGGTTTTATGTTTGGCATGTGTCTTTTGGCCTGGGACCAAAAGATGATGCGAGACACTCTACCCAAAGCCATCTTCGTGTTGGCCCTGATTCAAATACCCTTTGCCCTGCATCAATATGTATTTATTGCACCGTTGCGTGAACACGGCGTAGAAAAGGGCGTTGTGCCTCTGGATATCGTAACCGGCACCTTTGGTGGCCAAAAATTGGGTGGCGGCGCAAACGCGGTGCTGGCGGTATTCTTATTGGCGGTCTGGGCGTGTGTTCTCGGCGTGTGGAAAAAGCAGCGGCTAAACACTTTTTGGCTTGTGCTTATTTCCGCGGGCTTACTGCTGCCGGTAATGATTAATGAAGCAAAGGTGTCCATCATTTACGCGGTGGTGGTCTTTTTCGTCATTTTTCGCAAGGGCGTGTTTCAAAATATCGGTCGTTTTCTTACCGTTACCGCTTTGGTGTTCGCCATGGTGGCGGCCTTGTTCTCCACCTATATTTCCCACGCACCCGCCGGTGCAGCCTCATCTTGGACGGGGCTTATCACCTACACCATTGAATACAATATCAATAAACAGGAAGAAACCGACGGCAAGTTAACCCGAGGGGCCAGTATCAATCTGTGGTTTGATCGCCATGGAGATATGGCGCACACCTTGTTAGGTTATGGGGTGGGTACCTCCCGGGTAGAAAAGCACAATCATCTGGCCAGGGCGATTGGTATTAAGGAGCCCCAGGACACCGGTGTGGGTAAGCTGGGGGCGATTGCCGTTTTGTGGGAGTCTGGTCTGATCGGCTTCTTGATTATTTCTTCTGCGTTTGGGGTGGCGTTTTATTACGCGTGCCAGCTAGAAAAAACCTACTCAAGGGATGGCTGGCTGTCAGGCATATTTGTGGGCTTGCAAGGCGCCATAGTCATCCTCTATATCAGTATGTGGCATAAGAACTTCTTTATTTTGCATATTGGTTATCAGGCAATCTATACCACGCTGTTCGGGTTTTTGATTTATTGGCGCAAAGCGAAGGTACCAGATTTTGAAGAAGCCGATGAGCAAGAAGAGCTGATTCGACTGCCCAAGTGATCGGTAACAAGGATAAAAGAGAAAGGAAATGAAGGTCTCCGTCATTATCAAAGCCCTCAATGAAGAGGCTAATATCGAGCGATCGATACAATCTGCGCTGCACGCAGTCAGTAAAATTCCCGGCGGTGGTGAAGTAATCTTGGCGGACTCTCTATCTACCGATCAAACTGTTGCTCTAGCCCAACAGCACCCAGTTGTAATCGCGCAGCTTAAAAACCCACGCGACCGATCCTGTGGTATCGGGGCGCAGCTGGGTTTTAATGTGGCCCAAGGTGAATATCTTTATATTTTAGATGCCGATATGGAGTTCCACGACGGGTTTCTTACCAGTTGTGTGCAGCATTTAGATGACAACCCTCAATGCGCTGGTGTTGGCGGTCTGATTACGGAAATGGAAACTTCCAACAGAGAATTTCTGGAGCGCTACAAGCGCAAAGCAAACACTCTGGTTAAAGCGGGTAAAGTTAGCTTTTTGGGCATGGGCGGGTTGTATCGCCGCTGCGCGATTCAACAGGTAGGATACTTCACCAACAAAACACTCAACTCCTATGAGGAATTTGAGCTGGGTGCGCGCTTGAATAATCAAGGCTGGGAGCTGACACGCCTAAACATTCCTGGTGTGATGCACTACGGTTACCAAATAGGCGAATATGCTTTGCTTCTCAAGCGCTTAAAAACCGGCTACATCTACGGTTTGGGTGAGTTGCTGCGCTCGGTCTGGCGTAAACCTTATTTTGTATTTACCCTTCGCAACCTCCGGCAAATTCGCATCTACGCTGCCTACTTCGCTTGGTTTGCGGTGGCTGTCTTAGGCCTGCTGTTTTCTGTTTTTAGCGCATTGCCCGTATGGTTACCGTTGTTCTGGTTGTTGCTGCCCGTGGTGGCCTTAGCGGTTAAGAAGCGTGGTTTGTCTGCGGCCGTGTATACGGTGGTTTCCGGCGTATTTAACGGGTGGGGTATGTTGGCTGGTTTTGTAAAATCTAAGCCAAGCGATCCCATGGCTGAATTTGAATTTCAAGTAGTAAGCTAGATTGTATATTTACCCAAACGACAGTTATTGGATAAATTTTAACTCTTCGATCTAGGGCTCGGCCGCGAGCTCTACCTCAGCTTCCACTCCAGAGGCCCTCCAAGCGGCGCTTTCAAATGCACTCTATTCGCCGCTATTTCACCCTTTAGTCTCACTATATTGTCCAAAGATTTGGCCGGTGTTTGTGCGGTGCTTGGTTGTTAAAGAAAAGCGCCTCTGGTTAGTGGTTGAAGCTGATATTTGAGACGCTGCCTTGTGTGCGCAACCCGGTACCGTCGATTCTACTGGTCAGATCCCATTTGCTGAGGATGGGATTGTTGTTCACCGTCATGTTATTAAATTGAATGGCGTTGATGGTACCACCGGCATTGCCGTAAAGGGTGCTTTGTTTGTATGGCACTCCTTTTACAGAGATGTTTTTGATATCGATGTTGGCGATGGTCTTCTTGGCGCTAGGATTCGGGTCGCCCCACACGGATTTCGAAACAGGCCCCTGATGTGTGGATACCATTCTCAGGCTCATTAAGCGAAGCGGGTGTTTCTCTTCGATACGAATGTTTTTGAATAAACTGTTTTGAAATGCGGCCCCTTCCTGAAAACCCATGGCGCTAAAAATAGCGCTAGTGCTGTGCAGTTCTGGTTGGTCCGGTTCAGCGCTGGTGTAGTCGGTAAATACATCGCTGTGGATTATATCGATATTCTCGACGGTAATATTTTGTGCGATGCTTTTTAAGTTCCAAGATAGCTTAAATACCGAGCCGGCAGTTTGTTGCCAAATAACCATATTGCGAATGGATTGGTTGCTGTAATACAATTTTAGATTGTCATCTTGTACCTTGATAAATCCATTTTCAATCACGCTTTTATTGCCCGCGGTAATGCCGTCGTTTCTATGGTTCCAGCTAAACATACTTACGTTGCGAATCGTGACGGTGTTGTAGCTAACAATACAGCTGCGCAGTGGGTCTGTGATGGTAATGCCTTCGATTACTAGCCCCGATCCCTTGCGCCCGGAGGTAAACGCAATGCTGTGATTGCCCCATGAATTATGCTCTGCTTTTGTTTCCGAAAGCCCGTGCCCAGATAAAATCCCGCGACCACGTATTTTGATGTTGGTTGGGTTGTGGCCGGCCGTTAACGTGCCAATGACATAAGCGCCGCCGGCAATGTATAGCTCCTTATTGTTGGGGATTGAATAGTTTTTGCCAATTTCGTGGATGCCAGGGCCCAAATAAATAACGTCGCTATCGGATGCATCGGGAATATCGGTTTCTAGCGGTTGCGCAAATATAAATAGCGGGTTTTTAACAATTTCTTTTGTTACTTTGCCAATGCCGGTGATTGGACGCGTAATAGTGACAGCATCGTCAATTTCAACCGATAATTTTGCGGGCTGGGTTAGTTCAAATGTGCACTTATCGCCTTTTATTTCGGGTTGGATGCCTAGGGTCAGGGGGCGGACGATGCAGGTTTCTACTGGTGTGCTGTCGAGCTTGCGTGCCTCGATGGTTACCTTTCCTGCAAACGAAAAAGTCGACCAATGGTTTGCCTTCTGCATATACTCTAAGGTTCCTTTCCAGCTTGGCGTTGCCATGTTGTTACTTTGGTAGACGAACGAATCGTGCGTGGAGGCATTTTGGGAAACTGTGACGGCAAACTTTTCAGATTTAAAAAGGCTTTGTATGTCACTGGTTGCTTTGTAGGTAACCAGTTCGTTGCTCTCGCTGGCAGTGACAGAAACAGAGGCAGGCTGTGACGTGGTGGTTAGCCCGTCGTCATCTGTGGCCACCGCGTAAATTTTATGGCTGCCCAGTGTGGAAGTGTTCCACTGCAACGAATAAGGGCTAGTATAATCCGTGCCTAATAAGCTTTCGTCAGCGTAAAATGCAACTTGCGTTACTGATCCATCCAGGTCCGTTGCGCTGGCTTGGATATTAATTGCGGAGCCTAAGGTTATCGACGAAGCGTCTGAAGGTGATGTAATAGAAATGTTCGGAGCTTGCAATGATTTTGTATTGCCCGCGGTAATCGTTTTTGTGGCGGATTTAGTAGTGGCTAATTTGTCGTCCGTTGCAACCGCGTAAATCGTGTGATTGCCCTCCGGAATGTTTTCCCAGTTAAAAGTGTAGGGTTTAGATGTGCCCTTCCCCAACCACTTTCCGTTTGCATAAAAAGCGACTTTTGAAATGCTGCCGTCACTATCCGTTGCGTTAGCGATAATGATTAGGTTGGAGCCGGTGTTAACTGTTCCGCTAATGTTGGGTGTTGTAAGCGTTATGGTCGGCCTGATGTTGGAGTTTTCCGTTGTGTCGGTGTGCTCGGTAGGGGTATTTTCTGGCGCTGAACTATAAAGAATGTGGTAGTTGGCCGTATCCGTAATTTCTTCGTTCGTTACGGCAGCAGTCAAGGGTACCGCTGTATCGACTTCTTTGTTAGCAAGCGTTGTTGAGTTGTCTTGTTGCTTGGTAAAACCGCTGCCAGTAATGTTGCTCATGCTTTCGCCGCCGCAAGCAGTAAGTAGCGTAACCGATAATGCAAGTATACTGCTCGTGGATAGTGCTCGATGCATTGAAAATAAAAATCGCATGGTTAACCCGCCGGCATCTTTAATATGTGTTGCGCTAATAATTTGAAAAGCGAATAAAATATTGGCTTTAATTAAAAATCAGCTTAGTAGTAAAAGTGGTAGGCTCTGGGTTGTGCTTATTCTGTTTGTGATGAGTCTCCCGTGTGGAATGTGCTCGAGTTCTACTCGCGAGCATTTAATATGAAGTTGATTTCTAAGTATTATTAATGGGTAATTTTGGTAATGCTGTTATTGCTCTAAATTGTGATTTTTAATACCTGTTCAGAGGTTGGAGCAGGTTTTGGTTTAGGTGTTGATTTTGGATACTTTTTTGGAGTCATTCGATGGCGCGCGTCGCTGCCTGCATCGGGTTAGATTCTTTCGGTTGGAGGTTAATCCTAATCGGTCAGGCTTGGTCAGGGAGCTGGGGGGGCGTAGCGGTAATAGTGGAGGCAGTGGTCCGCTGTGGGGTGCTGCTTCTAACATTCTTCTGCGTGTTCAGGGCAATTGCGTTTGTGAGTTCAATAATACGGGTGGTTCGACAAAACGTATGAAGCCGCTGGGAATTGGCTGCTACTCCAAGTAGAATTTCGCCCTAGAACCCCGTTTGAAGGAATTGGAATGAATTTGGTAGCTCGCTTAGCTTGCTTGGTTGGTGGCAGCATGCTTACTGCATTGGCATCAGCTCAAGCCCAGCAGGATCCGGGTTTTAACGTTTATACCCAGGCCGACGTTACTCACGAAAGCAATGTGTTTCGTTTATCTGGCGAGGATGAGGCTCAACAGCTCCTTGGCGGTTCAGAGCTGGCCGACACCATTTTCAGGTTTGGTGCAGGGGTAACGGCCCGAAAGGCGGTCAGCCGCCAGATGCTGACTGCGGATGCGGAGGTGTATCAGCTCAACTACAACAACTTCGATTTTCTGAATCACACGGCGGGCTTCGCAAACTTGGGTTGGAATTGGCTGTATGGCGATCGATGGCTGGGCCGCATTGAGGGTGGCTACGAGCGAAAGGTGCAGGACTTCAGGGAGGCGCGCTTGTCACAGCTGGACGTCCGCAACGAGAACAGCGTTCGCCTAACGGCTAATTATATGTTCACGCGTGCCTGGCGGCTTAAGTTCGTCGGTCTTATCAAGGAGCAAAAGCACGAGCTTGCCGTACGAGAAGACCTAAACCGACAAATCAGCCGTGGTGTGGCCGAGTTTAAGTATTTCAGTACCAAGCGGTCTTCCGTGGGTATCAGGACATCGTTCACATCTGCGGATTTTCCCAATCGAGAGCAGGTAAATGGTGATTCAGTGGACAACTCCTACGCCGAGTCCGAAAACCGTCTGACCATCGATTGGCGGATAACACCGGCCTCTGCGGTTAAGGGCAGTGCGGGGCACACGGTTAGAGAATACGATGACCTGGGTGAGCGTGATTTCTCCGGTGCTACCTGGGAGCTAATGTACTCTTGGGAGCCCAGGGAGCGATATCTGTTAGAGGTGGTGGCTTGGCGCGGCTTAGAGGCCTATTCGGACCAGGTTACTTCCTATGTGGTCGAAAGCGGGCTGTCTTTAAATGGTGTGTGGAAACTAACGCCGGTTACTACTGTCACGGCTACGTTGGCTTCTTTACAGCGGGATTATGACGGCGATCCGGGCCAGGTAACCATTAGCGGCCCACGGCGTAGTGATGACGTCATCTCTTACGGTGTTGGCGCTGAAGTGGCAGTTAGGCAGAACTTGCTTATAAATGCCGGGTTAGACTACGAAGAACGTGATTCAAGCTCGGACCGTTGGGACTTTGACTGCTATACTGTTGAACTTGGAATAAAAGCAACGTTTTTCTAGCGGGTAGCTTATTTGGAGGGGGGCGTCGCTTGCGATAGGTTGAATTGTGGCAGTTCTGCTCGGCTTGATTAGGTAAGTTATTGAGTATCCCAGGAATAAAGTCGTATCTTAAGGTTCCCATGCTACCGCCCGGTGTGTAAGTGATTGCTATGTGGGTGCCAATAGGTGTGGGGTTCGGGGTGAAGCGTTCCTCGAATTACGGTTAAATTGGTAGTTCAAAGTGGCTACCTGCAAGGATTAAATGCACGGAAATGTTAACTATGTCTCTTCGTAATATTCTCATTACGTTCTCCCTTGGTCTTTTGTTCTCCGGTCCTCTTTGGGCTCAGAATGGCGGCTTCCTGGGTGTCGGTGATATCGTAAAAATCACGGTTTATGGTCAACCCGATATGACCACAGTAACTCGTATTTCAGAGCGCAACAGTATCAACTTTCCCCTGATTGGTGATGTGGCCATTGGTGGTAAGTCAGCCGATGAGGCTGAGACTGTCATCGCCAGAGAATTATCACGGCGCGGCTTTGTAAAAAATGCCCAGGTTAACTTGTTTGTGGAGCAAAGCTTCCAGGCGTTAAACGATACTGTAACTATTCTTGGTGAGGTTGCTCGGCCGGGCAACTACCCAATTCAAGGCTCCGCCGTAGAGGGGGTGCAGTCGGTGGTGGATTTGGTGGCTGCAGCGGGTGGCACTACCGAGAATGCCGGTGCTGTTGTCTCATTGGTGCGTGGTGGCACTGGTGGCCGCACTAAGTTGGATATCGATCTTTACGAAATATTAACCAGTGGAACCACCAATCCTGCCAGTTATAAGTTGGCGGGTGGCGATGTTATTTTTGTGCCAGAAATGGATGTATTCTACATCTACGGCCAAGTTCAGCGCCCTGGTCGTTACCGTCTAGAGCGAGGTATGCGCGTTATGCAGGCGTTGTCTGTTAGCGGTGGTATATCTGACCGTGGTAGCGAAAAAGGTGTGGAGATTAAGCGAAATGTCGACGGCGCCATCAAAGATATCGATGTTGATGCCACCGATGAAGTCCTTAAAGGCGATGTTATTTACGTCAAAGAGCGGTTGTTCTAATTGGTTGTCCTGGTAGTGGCCGTGGCCCTGGTGGGCCTAGATCCTGAGGTTTATGAATGAATTTTAATATCCTATTGGTGATATTTAGGGCAAGGTTCGGGTTGATTGCTTTCACCCTTGCGTTGTGTGTGGTTGCTTCATTGGTAATGACTATATTGCAGCCTAAAACCTACGAAGCTGAGACTTCTTTGGTTTTGAATGTAAGTGGGTCTACGCCATTTGAGCAAAACTCCATGTCTGCACAGCTAACCGCTGGCTATATAGCGACACAGTTGGATATCATTTCCAGCCAGAGTGTGGCCCTTAAGGTAGTGGATAACCTGCAGCTGGAAAACAATGAAGAGCTAAAGCGGGCACTTTTGCAAGATCATGACGGTTCTATGTTGGTGCGCGACCGGTTGGCTAATAAATTAAGTAAGTCGCTCGGTGTGGAGCCTTCGCGTGACAGCCGGGTTGTGAATATCATATTTTCGTTCACTGATGCCGAAATCGCCGCCATGATGGCCAATGCTTTTGCGGACGCTTATATTGAGAAAAACCTGGAATTGAACATGGAGCCGGCGGCGCGAAGTGCCGTATGGTTTGATGATCAAATTAAAGTGTTCAGAATTCGCCTCGAGGAGGCCCAAAAGCGGCTTACTGACTACCAGCAGGAGCAGGGTATCGTCATGATTGATGAGAGGTTGGATACTGAAACCAATCGCTTAAATGAGTTGTCACGCAGCTATGTTGACGCTCAGGCTGACACCTATGATGTTAAGTCACGGCAGTTGGGCCAGAATCACCCCGAATATGTGCGCGCTATTAAACGAGAGAGCTCGCTGAAAGCCTCGCTCGACGACCAAAAGAAGCGTTTCTTGGAGATCAAACAGCAGCGTGATGGCTTGGACGTATTAGCCCGTGAATTGGATACCGAGCAGCAGGCCTACGAGTCTATGTTGGCGCGCTATTATGAAACACGCTTAGCAAGCCAGTTCAATCAAACCAATATTTCTATCCTCAATCGCGCCACTAAACCAGTATCGCCATCTAGTCCCAATTTATCCGTTAACCTGATCAGTGCGATTATGTTGGGCGGTATTTTAGGTGCGGTGTTGGCATTTCTGGTTGAGATCTTTGATCGTCGGATTCGCGCTGAAGAAGATATTGATGAGCTGTTCGGGGCTAAGTTGCTCGCTCAGGTGTAATTGAATTGAATTGCGTGCAATCTGCGCTAGGAATACAGAACGATTATGGCAATTTCCGAAATTAAGAAAAACAGCTCAACAGATGATTTCGTAAGCAATCAATTTGAGCGTGCTGGGGCCTCAGGAAGCAAGGTTTTGGGTTTGACCTTGGTTGATCAGGGCAAGATTAAACCCTCTAGCATTAACAAGATTCTTGAGTACTCTCAAAAAAGTGGCCTGCGCTTTGGTGAATCCGCAGTAAAGATGGGGCTTATTAAGCAGGTTGAACTCGACGAAGCTTTGGCAGCGCACTTCAATTATCCCTATTTCAGCAAAAAATCGAATGCGGTTTCAAAAGAGTTGGTAGCAGCCTACGACCCATTTTCGCAAAAGGGTGAGGCGTTGCGTACTTTGCGATCTCAGTTGATTTTAAGATGGTTTTTAGAGGGGCGAAAAACCCTAGCCATTATAAGCCCGCAGGCAGGCTCAGGTAGTAGCTACATCGCAGCTAATTTGGCGGTAATTTGGTCTCAGATGGGTGAGAAAACCCTACTTGTAGATGCCGATTTACGCAACGGTCGCCAGCACGAAATATTCAATGTTGAAAATCGCATTGGCTTATCTGGGGCGTTGGTGGGGCGAGGCTCCGTCGAAACGGTTATCAAGCCCGTGGCGCCCTTTAGAGGGTTATCTCTGTTGCCCGCTGGCGCGCCGCCGCCTAACCCAAGTGAATTGCTAGAGCGTTCAGAGCTGCAAGAGATTATGGCGCGCATCTACGAAGACTATAGCGTGATCATCTTCGACGCACCGCCGATGACTGGCTCCAATGGCGCTGAGTTTGTGGCGTCCCAATGCACCGATGCGCTGGTAGTGCTTCGCAAAGATAAAACGCCTTTGTCTGCGGCAGCTGGTTTAATCAAAAAAATTCGTTCGTTGGATGCCGAAGTGGTTGGAACAGTGATGACCAAGTTCTAGCACATTGGTTGATTTATTGCCGCCGCTTGGCGGCGCGCAAAAAGGGGCTCCATTGGAGCTCCTTTTGTGTTTTTAACGCCCAATTTGGTTGTGTTTTGAGCTGGTAAGTTAGGCTGGACGGGAAGCTGAAATTAATTTCAATTTTTTGCCAAAAAACGGTTGCCACAAAAAATTCCTGGGCGTATAGTTCGCGCCCTCTTGAGCAACAGCGCACAGCGCTACCGCCACAGCTTTTACAGTCGTTGGCACCGCACAAGAGCCTTTGAAAAGTTTTTAAAATTAATGCTTTACAAAGGAAATCGGATCCGTATAATGCGCATCCCTAGCTTGAAGGCGGGGTAGAAAACAAGCCCTAACCAAACCCTTCAAGCAGCCGCCAAACCCACGGGTGACGCGGCCTACGAAGAGCGCCTGGCGCGCCTTTGGTACTTTAACAAGTTAAACAAGCAATGCGTGTGGGAGCTTGCGGAGATGAATCAGCCATATGATTTATCAACGCAAGTCCGACAATTCAAACGTTCTGTTTATCTCAAGTTATCTTGGGTTGAACATAACCAGTTAAGAATGACGATTAAGCGTTGAGCCAAGTTTGGAGTTACCTAGATTTGATGTTCGCATCAAGCAGTATTTAGAGTAATTCAAAGAAATTAAACTGAAGAGTTTGATCATGGCTCAGATTGAACGCTGGCGGCAGGCCTAACACATGCAAGTCGAGCGGAAACGAACCTAGCTTGCTAGGAGGCGTCGAGCGGCGGACGGGTGAGTAACGCGTGGGAATCTACCGAGTAGTGGGGGACAACTTAGGGAAACTTAAGCTAATACCGCATACGCCCTACGGGGGAAAGAGGGGGATCTTCGGACCTCTTGCTATTCGATGAGCCCGCGTCAGATTAGCTAGTTGGTGGGGTAAAGGCCTACCAAGGCGACGATCTGTAGCTGGTCTGAGAGGATGATCAGCCACACTGGGACTGAGACACGGCCCAGACTCCTACGGGAGGCAGCAGTGGGGAATATTGGACAATGGGGGCAACCCTGATCCAGCCATGCCGCGTGTGTGAAGAAGGCCTTCGGGTTGTAAAGCACTTTCAGTTGTGAGGAAGGGGTTCTAGTTAACACCTAGGATCATTGACGTTAACAACAGAAGAAGCACCGGCTAACTTCGTGCCAGCAGCCGCGGTAATACGAGGGGTGCAAGCGTTAATCGGAATTACTGGGCGTAAAGCGCGCGTAGGCGGTTATTTAAGCCAGATGTGAAATCCCCGGGCTCAACCTGGGAACTGCATTTGGAACTGGGTAACTAGAATGCAGCAGAGGATAGTGGAATTTCAGGTGTAGCGGTGAAATGCGTAGAGATCTGAAGGAACATCAGTGGCGAAGGCGACTGTCTGGGCTGACATTGACGCTGAGGTGCGAAAGCGTGGGTAGCAAACAGGATTAGATACCCTGGTAGTCCACGCCGTAAACGATGTCTACTAGCCGTTGGGATCTTTAAGATTTTAGTGGCGCAGCTAACGCGATAAGTAGACCGCCTGGGGAGTACGGTCGCAAGATTAAAACTCAAATGAATTGACGGGGGCCCGCACAAGCGGTGGAGCATGTGGTTTAATTCGAAGCAACGCGAAGAACCTTACCTACTCTTGACATCCAGAGAATCCTGTAGAGATACGGGAGTGCCTTCGGGAATTCTGAGACAGGTGCTGCATGGCTGTCGTCAGCTCGTGTCGTGAGATGTTGGGTTAAGTCCCGTAACGAGCGCAACCCTTATCCTTAGTTGCCATCAGTTCGGCTGGGAACTCTAAGGAGACTGCCGGTGACAAACCGGAGGAAGGTGGGGACGACGTCAAGTCATCATGGCCCTTACGAGTAGGGCTACACACGTGCTACAATGGGCAGTACAAAGGGTTGCGAAGCCGCGAGGTGGAGCTAATCTCATAAAACTGTTCGTAGTCCGGATTGGAGTCTGCAACTCGACTCCATGAAGTCGGAATCGCTAGTAATCGTAAATCAGAATGTTACGGTGAATACGTTCCCGGGCCTTGTACACACCGCCCGTCACACCATGGGAGTGGGTTGCACCAGAAGAGGCTAGTCTAACTTCGGAGGACGGTCTCCACGGTGTGATTCATGACTGGGGTGAAGTCGTAACAAGGTAGCCCTAGGGGAACCTGGGGCTGGATCACCTCCTTAAACGAAAGCTGACATCTTCGTAAGTTTCCACACGCATTGCTTGTTTCTTGTTATTGCAGCTTAGGCTGCGGTAAGCGTTTCGCTTTACCTTAAAGCTTTTGTGATTGAGTTATTGCAATCAGCTTTTATTAAAAGCCTTAAGGTAAGGCGAAAGTCTTAAGTGTTTTAAAAATCAAACTCCGAGCGGGTTTGAGTTCTTTAAAAAAGTGGAAGATAAAGTAATAGTATTGATATTGCTGAGTCGTTAGTTTTGAGTTTGCGCGTAAGCGTGATATTAAAATTAACACTTTCAAAGTGACCGAGTTTAAGTGCCGTAACTTAAGTGAATCGTGACAAGAAATTGTTTCAATTTATGAAGAGTTATCGTGTTTAAAAACAAAACTCTGTCCGGTGATATTATCGTTACAAGATTGCAATCAAAGAGAACGTTTGTTTGTTTTGGTTTTAGCTTGCAGTTTAAGTTGAGGTTTAAAACAGATGAACACTATCAAACATTGTAAGTCGCAATGGCGTGAAAGGCGCCAAAACAGTAGCTTGAGTTATATGGTCAAGCGACTAAGTGCACACGGCGGATGCCTTGGCAGTTAGAGGCGATGAAGGACGTAGGAGCCTGCGATAAGGTGAGGGGAGCCGGCAAACATGCTTTGATCCTCACATTTCCGAATGGGGCAACCCACCTGTTTACAGGTATCTTGCACTGAATACATAGGTGTAAGAGGCGAACCCGGGGAACTGAAACATCTAAGTACCCGGAGGAAAAGAAATCAACCGAGATTCCCTAAGTAGCGGCGAGCGAACGGGGAGTAGCCGATTGTTATTGTGTTAGTGGAACCATCTGGAAAGTTGGGCGATAGAGGGTGATAGCCCCGTACACGAAAACGCAGTAATGACATATTAAGTAGGTCGGGACACGTGTTATCTTGACTGAAGATGGGGGGACCATCCTCCAAGGCTAAATACTCCTAACTGACCGATAGTGAACCAGTACCGTGAGGGAAAGGCGAAAAGAACCCCGGAGAGGGGAGTGAAATAGAACCTGAAATCGTGTGCATACAAGCAGTAGGAGCAGATTTATTCTGTGACTGCGTACCTTTTGTATAATGGGTCAGCGACTTATTGTCTGTAGCAAGGTTAACCATTTAGGGGAGCCGTAGGGAAACCGAGTCTTAATAGGGCGCATAGTTGCAGGCAATAGACCCGAAACCCGGCGATCTACCCATGGCCAGGTTGAAGGTGCCGTAACAGGCACTGGAGGACCGAACCGCCATCTGTTGAAAAAGATTCGGATGAGCTGTGGGTCGGAGTGAAAGGCTAATCAAGCCGGGAGATAGCTGGTTCTCCCCGAAAACTATTTAGGTAGTGCGTCATGTCTCACCCTCGGGGGTAGAGCACTGTTTGGGCTAGGGGGTCATCCCGACTTACCAACCCCATGCAAACTCCGAATACCGAGGAGTGCAATCATGGCAGACAGACGGCGGGTGCTAACGTCCGTCGTCGAAAGGGCAACAACCCAGACCGCCAGCTAAGGTCCCCAATCTCAGTTAAGTGGGAAACGATGTGGGAAGGCTTAGACAGCTAGGAGGTTGGCTTAGAAGCAGCCACCCTTTAAAGAAAGCGTAATAGCTCACTAGTCGAGTCGGCCTGCGCGGAAGATTTACCGGGGCTCAAACTGAGAACCGAAGCTGCGGATATTTTCGAATATGGTAGGGGAGCGTTCTGTAAGCCGCTGAAGGTGAACTGTGAAGTTTGCTGGAGGTATCAGAAGTGCGAATGCTGACATGAGTAACGATAAAGGGGGTGAAAAACCCCCTCGCCGGAAGACCAAGGGTTCCTGTCCAACGCTAATCGGGACAGGGTTAGTCGGCCCCTAAGGCGAGGCTGAAAGGCGTAGTCGATGGGAAACGGGTTAATATTCCCGTACTTTGTGTTATTGCGATGGAGGGACGGAGAAGGCTAGGCCAGCGTGGCGTTGGTTGTCCACGTTTAAGCTAGTAGGCTGAGATTTTAGGTAAATCCGGGATCTTAAGGCCGAGAGGTGACGACGAGTCCTCTTTGAGGATGAAGTGGTTGATGCCCTGCTTCCAGGAAAAGCTTCTAAGCATAGATAACACAGAACCGTACTCTAAACCGACACAGGTGGTCAGGTAGAGAATACCAAGGCGCTTGAGAGAACTCGGGTGAAGGAACTAGGCAAAATGGTACCGTAACTTCGGGAGAAGGTACGCTGCTGACGGTGATCCAATCGGAGTTGAGCTGTTGGCAGTCGAAGTGACCAGGTGGCTGCAACTGTTTATTAAAAACATAGCACTCTGCAAACACGTAAGTGGACGTATAGGGTGTGACGCCTGCCCGGTGCCGGAAGGTTAATTGATGGGGTTAGCACTTGTGCGAAGCTCTTGATCGAAGCCCCGGTAAACGGCGGCCGTAACTATAACGGTCCTAAGGTAGCGAAATTCCTTGTCGGGTAAGTTCCGACCTGCACGAATGGCGTAATGATGGCCACGCTGTCTCCACCCGAGACTCAGTGAAATTGAATTCGCAGTTAAGATGCTGCGTTCCCGCGGCTAGACGGAAAGACCCCGTGAACCTTTACTATAGCTTGACACTGAACTCTGAGCCTACTTGTGTAGGATAGCTGGGAGGCTTTGAAGCGATGACGCTAGTTGTCGTGGAGCCAATCTTGAAATACCAGCCTGGTATGTTTGGGGTTCTAACGCTGGTCCATTATCTGGATTGCGGACAGTGTCTGGTGGGTAGTTTGACTGGGGCGGTCTCCTCCCAAAGAGTAACGGAGGAGCACGAAGGTTGGCTAATCATGGTCGGAAATCATGAGGTTAGTGTAATGGCACAAGCCAGCTTGACTGCGAGACTGACAAGTCGAGCAGGTACGAAAGTAGGTCATAGTGATCCGGTGGTTCTGTATGGAAGGGCCATCGCTCAACGGATAAAAGGTACTCCGGGGATAACAGGCTGATACCGCCCAAGAGTTCACATCGACGGCGGTGTTTGGCACCTCGATGTCGGCTCATCACATCCTGGGGCTGAAGCCGGTCCCAAGGGTATGGCTGTTCGCCATTTAAAGTGGTACGCGAGCTGGGTTTAGAACGTCGTGAGACAGTTCGGTCCCTATCTGCCGTGGGCGTTGGAAAGTTGAGAAGAGTTGCTCCTAGTACGAGAGGACCGGAGTGAACGAACCGCTGGTGTTCGGGTTGTCATGCCAATGGCATTGCCCGGTAGCTACGTTCGGACGGGATAACCGCTGAAAGCATCTAAGCGGGAAGCCTCCTTCAAGATAAGCTTTCCCTGGGAACTTGATTCCCCTAAAGGGCCGTTTAAGACTAAGACGTTGATAGGCTGGGTGTGTAAGCGTTGTGAGGCGTTGAGCTAACCAGTACTAATTGCCCGTGCGGCTTGACCATATAACTGAATCTGCTGTTTAAGCGCCACAGATCAGTAACACCAATGTCCTGGACAGAGTTGGTTATAAACCAACACCAAGACAAGGTACTTTGAAAGCGATATCAATCTACTTTATCGACCACACCCTATTGCGAGACATTGCCCAGCGCAGTGCCTCCTACAGAATTGCTTGACGACCATAGAGTCTTGGAACCACCTGATCCCATCCCGAACTCAGTAGTGAAACGTGACATCGCCGATGGTAGTGTGGGGTTTCCCCATGTGAGAGTAGGTCATCGTCAAGCTTCTATTCAAAAGCCCAGCCAATTTGGCTGGGCTTTTTTCATTTCAGCTTGCCGATGACCAATCCTTCGGATTAGGTCATGGTGATGACAGACATCCATGTCTGGTCCCCCTACGGGCAACCTTCGGTTGTCTTGATCGGCTATCCTGCCGATCAATCAAGCTCTTAAATCTAAACTCCGTCGGGCCGTGTAGGTGCTAATTCGTTAGCACCTACGCGGCCCGACGGTGTTTTTTTATGCGCGAAAGACGATGATCTGCTCTCACATGGGGGTATAAACAGAGTCGCGAAGCGACCATCGTGCTGCATGGTGGCGGCGTAAATTCCTTCCGAAGCAGTTGGTTCGACACCTCGACTTCGAATCGTTGCGCGACCGGAATTTACCCCTTAGGGTCGCTAACGCGATGTAAAACGGCATCCATGCCGTTTTGTCCCCATGTGAGTCTCACCGGTCCGCATTACCGCGTTACTGTTAATGCCAATGTAAAACTGACCCACCTTGCCAATCTAAAATTGACCCACCTAAGGTACGCTGGCGTCTAGGTTCTTATCTAGGAAGCTTCCATGATCTGCCAGAGACTTGTGTGACTGTCAACGCTTCATGTGAGTGGGTGTCGATCGTCCAATCGCATTTTCGGCTGTCTACGGCGGGTAAAATCAAACGGACCTGACCCCATTGGTTTCTGGGGTAGGGCGTCTAGTTGCTTGTTTTTCATTCTATTGTTATTTAGGCGTCAATATTTGCGCGGTCGGGTACCAGGGGCTTGCTTCTTTGTTCGTCTCTGTGTCTTACTTAAGGTGTTAAGCGTTTCAAGGAATGATGGCAGGGTTACCTGCCGAATGTGGCGAGTACAAGGGGTGTACGAATGAAATATCTATTTGATGGCCAGCGCGGTTCTATTTTTGTCTCTAACGGCTATTCCGAACAGCCGATTACCTCATATGCAGGCACTGTTATCGACTTGTCGAAGTTATCGGCTTGGTTGCGTATTCTGTTGGTTACCGACGGCACAGTAACGAAAACGTTAGAGGCGATGTTCTGGGAGCCTATTCAGATTGAGCTTGTTAAACAGGATTATCTGTCTGGCCCTGGTGGCGAGGAGTTGCTGGAGCGTGATGTGACGCTTATTGGCGTTAATACTGGCACCCAGTATGCCTATGCTCGATCCTACTTAAATACGAATCTAATGCCTGATAACTTGGTCGCTGCGCTTAAAAGCGGGGAGCGGGGTATAGGCTGGTTGTTGCGCCAAATGAGCACAGAGCAATATCGTGATATCGTTGAAATTGGATATAGCAACACGCTGGCAAAGCGTGATGTACCGGCGGGTTACGAGTCGGCCATTTTTCGGACCTATTGTATCAATGTCGGCGGTCGCCGGTTGATGCAGATATCAGAACACTTTCCAGTCGACCTCTATTTATAAGCTTGTAGTCATAGGCTTATAGAGTCACTTTCCATTGGGTTACTGCCAGTCTTGGTTAGCATTCGCTTTAAAGGCGGGTATAGTGGCGGCTTTTAATCGTCACGGCATTTCCATTTGTGATCCATAACTCCTACACCGCGTCTTCGTTTGCCAATCAATTAACCGTAAACCTGAAAGCTGTAGTGGCCAATTGGCGGCAGCTTGGTGCCCTCGGCAAAGGTGTTGGATGCGCTGCGGTGGTTAAAGCCGACGCCTACGGGCTGGGTGCTATTCCCATAGCTAAAGCTTTGGCAGCCGCGGGTTGCCAGGAATTTTTTGTCGCGTCTGTGGATGAGGGCCAAAGCTTGCGTGCCGCCATAGGCAAAGGCGCCGATATTTACGTGCTTAATGGCCTGGTTGGTGGCGCCATCGAAGATTTTTTGGGTCATGATCTTCGACCTGTGTTGAACGCCTTATGTCAAATAGAACGCTGGCAAGAACAAGTTGGTCAGGCGCCTTGTGCGGTAATGCTGGACACGGGTATGACGCGTTTAGGTATCAGCACAAGAGAGTTGAGTGTACTTCTGGATAAGGGACCGTCACTCAATTTGGTGCTTGCATTAAGCCATCTGGCCTGTGCTGATGATCCAAGTGCTGAGAAGAATAGTGTCCAGTTACAGCACTTTCGTCATTGCGTAGAGTTGTTGAAACCTCTCTATCCGGGCCTGCGCGCAAGTCTCTCTAGTACGGCGGGAATTGGCTTGGGTGATGGCTACCACTTCGATTTGTTGCGGCCTGGGATTGGGCTTTACGGCGCGAGCCCAGATCCTAACAATGCGTGGCCGTGGTTAGCGTCTGTGGTTGAGTTGCGTCTACCGGTGATTCAGGTGCGTACGTTAATTCAGCAGGCGACGGTTGGTTATGGTGCGAGCCAGACCGTTGTCGGGGGGAGCACCTTGGCTACCGTCTATGGCGGCTATGCCGATGGCTTGATGCGCAGTGTAGCGGGTAGGGGCTTCGGCTATTTGGCGGGCGTCAGGGTGCCCTTGGTTGGGCGAGTATCCATGGATTATTGTGTATTTGATATCACTGATGCAGTGCCTTGCTTGGTCGATGATGGGCAGGAGTGGCAGATCGAAATACTGGGTCCGCATCAGACCGTGGATGAGATTGCTTTGCAATCCGGCACGATTGGTTATGAAGTTTTAACGAGCATGGGGTGTCGTTATCAACGGCGCTATGTGTAAAGGTGAGTGTATTGAGTGAAATATCCAATCAGACCGTGGATGGGCTAATGCCGCTCATTCAGCTCCTGGCCGACGGTGGCGTGCATTCCGGTGAAGATCTGGGTGCCGCTATGGGCATTAGCCGTGCTGCGGTTTGGAAGCAGTTAAAGAAGCTTGAGTCTATAGGTTTGCAGGTGGAATCTGTGAAGGGGGTTGGTCACCGCCTGGTTAAGGCCATAGATTTGCTGGATCATCACGCGCTGCAGGGCGCTCTGTCGGGCATCGCTGGCGTCAGTATTTTCAATAGTATCGATTCTACTAATGCACACGTTGGCCAAGTATTGCGGGCCGGGCTAGATGCTTCTGCCACGTTTTTGTGTGCGGCTGAGATGCAAACCGCAGGGCGTGGTCGGCGAGGGCGAGCCTGGGTCAGTCCGTTCGCCGGAAATTTGTATTTCTCATATGGCTTTACCACCGCGCGAGGGGTGGCCTGCTATGAAGGATTGAGCTTGGCTGTTGGTGTGGAAATTGTCGGTGTGCTAACGCGGCTGCTTGGCGACGTCGGTTTCAGTTTGAAGTGGCCTAACGATATTTTGTTTGATGGCCGTAAATTGGGCGGCATTTTGATCGAAGTGGACGGTGATTTCGCCGGCGCCTGTAATTTGGTGGTGGGGGTCGGCATTAACCACCACATGCCTGCTGACGATGGCGCGGTTATTGATCAGCCCTGGGTTGATCTGCAGCAAATTGCCCGTAGTGCTGGGCAAGTGTTGCCGAGTCGAACAGTGTTATTGGTGGAGTTTGCCAAGGCGTTAGCGAAGCTTGCTGAAGTTTATCCCGAAGCTGGATTTAAATCCTATCGGCAGGCATGGCAGAACTTGGATTGCCATAGAGACCAGCCGGTAAGCGTTCACACCGGGGTGACGACAACGCAGGGCATCGCCCTGGGTGTAGATGATCAAGGGGCTCTGCGGTTGCTGGCGGATGGCGAGGAGCAGATATTTAGCGGCGGTGAAGTCTCTCTGCGTAGCAGCGAATGAGGCTAAGTGCGTAGCAAATGGCGTCGGAGGTGAGTCAGTAAATGAGGCTGGAGGTTGATCAAGGGAATACTCGGGTAAAATGGCGGCTTTCGTCTGTACAGGGTGTGCACGCTGAAGGGTCGCATTTGAATTTGAGCGCTGCCTCAGAGCTTGTTAATGGTGTTGAGTTGGCGCTCGGGCAGGGGGAGGGCATCACCTCTGCGGCACTGGCAAGTGTGGCCGGCGCTGAGCATCAGCAGGCCCTGGTAGATGCGTTGCAAGTTACCTTTGGTGTAACGGCTTTTTTGGCTCGGTCGGAACCCTCGCGTAGCGTCGCGGGTGTTGCGGTGATGAATGGTTATGACGATCCGTTGTCATTAGGTGTAGATCGTTGGCTTGCGGTAATAGCTGCTGTCGCTGAGTTTCCCGGTGTGCCTTTAGTGGTGGTGGATGCCGGCAGTGCCATTAATATTGAAGTTATTGCGCCCGATGGCCGTTATCTGGGTGGGTATATCGCTCCAGGGTTGTCTATGATGAGTAAAGCTTTATTAAACAATACTGGTAGAGTGATGTTTGATGTCGTCGAAAAGGCTATTATGGCACCTGGAATTAACACGGCTCAGGCAGTTGCAGGAGGTGTTGGCTTGGCGGCAATGGGCTTGGTGGACAGGGTGCTGGGTTATGCGCAGTCCAGCTGGCCTGGTCAGCCTGTGACGTTAATTGTGGCGGGTGGCGACGGTAACGACCTAATTGACGGTTTTCGAGGTGCGCTCTACCGTCCCAACCTTGTGTTGGATGGGTTATCAATCATGGCGTCCAACGGTGTTGGCGCTGTCGATTGAGGCTTCCTGAGGTTCAATCTTGAAAAAGTAGAAAGTTAAATTGCGTTTCATATTTATAAGTCTATTAGCAACGAACTTTGTGTTGGCCTTGTGGATCTTTTTCTTATCGAGGAGTACCGATCCTGCCATTGTGCATGCGGGGCCGAGCGCAGGCCAAGTTCAAGCAGCTAAAACTCAGGTGCCGCTCAAGCAAGCGGCTCAACCAACAAATACCACTTCAGTCCTAGAGGTTTCTCCGTCTTTGGCTGATGATGATCCTGGGGCTACGCAAGAAAGCCAGCCGGAGCCCGTGGTTGCCGCTGCGGTTGAGCCCGAGGAAGAACTCTGTACCGTGGTTGGGCCTTTTAATAATCTCGCTCAGGCGGACATTCTAGTGGAGCAGTTGGCAGCCCTTAACGTTCCGGCTTCACTGCAGAAGATTGAAGTGCCTGTTAAAAAGAATTTCTGGTTGTATTTAGAGCCTATGGCGAGTAAAGCCGAGGCGCTTAAAAAGCTTGCCGAGTTGCATGCCCAAAAGATCGATAGCTATATCATACCTAAGGGCGATTTGGTCAATGGCATCTCTATTGGCCTATTTGTAGAAAGTTACCGGGCAGAGTTTCGTAGAGATGAGCTCGCAGACTTGGGCTACGACGTAAAAATCCGGGTAGACATAAGAACCGCAGAGCAATCCTATGTGGTCGCAAAGGCCAAAGATGCTGTAAATGTGAGCGCCGCAACCTGGGCTCAGCTGCTAGAAGGCGGCGATAAGGTGACTTACAAACAAAATTACTGTTCAGATGTTGCATCCTTGCTGTAGTTTCACTAGAATCGCGCCTCCACGATTTGAGGGGCATATCAAACACCTCTCAATAAGCGTGTGCTGGCGTAGCTCAGTAGGTAGAGCAGCTGACTTGTAATCAGCCGGTCGGGGGTTCGACTCCTCTCGCCAGCTCCATTTTCACAACTTTTTTAGCTAAACCTGTGATTCCTAAAGGAAAATCAGTTGACAAAGGTTGTGGTGAGGCGGAAAATGCCCGCCTCTTTTCGCAGGGGTTCCCGAGTGGCCAAAGGGATCAGACTGTAAATCTGACGCGCAAGCTTCGGTGGTTCGAATCCACCCCCCTGCACCATTATTTGAGCCGAGTAAGTTACAGCTTGCTTGGAGTGAATCAGAGCGACGAAGCCGATAGGGTGGGTTCGAACCTGGTTCGAGAGCTTAAGCTCAACGTCGCGTAGCGACGGCCCGGAGGGTGAAGCCGTGAAGCGGCTGAATAATCCACCCCCTGCACCATTATTTGAGCCGAGTAAGTTACAGCTTGCTTGGAGTGAATCAGAGCGGCGAAGCCTGAAGGGCGTGTTCGACCTGGTTCGAGAGCGTAAGCTCCATGGTGTTTCCGAGCTGAGTAGATAGCGTTTTGCTCGTGCCTCGGAAGGCCAGTAAAACCAAGCTAGTCAAAGCTGATGCTGAAAGTGCCCGGGCTCAGCTGGCATTAAATGCCTTTAGTAGGGCGGCGTGGCGGGCATAGTTCAATGGTAGAACCTCAGCCTTCCAAGCTGATGATGCGGGTTCGATTCCCGCTGCCCGCTCCATATACACAGTTTCAAGGATGTCGCCAGTGTTTATCGGCACATCCATGATTACGCTCAAGTAGCTCAGTTGGTAGAGCACACCCTTGGTAAGGGTGAGGTCGGCAGTTCAAATCTGCTCTTGAGCTCCAGTTTTGCCGCAGGTTATGCGGCAGTATTATTTGAGATCTAAGTTAGACAGCTTGGGCTCTTATTGTTAGTGGTAGGTAAATTTGGGGCCAGTACGCTGAGCCTAGCCCACGTCCCTATTGAGGAGAGTTTGCAATGGCAAAAGAAACATTTGAACGCAGTAAGCCCCACGTAAACGTGGGCACCATTGGTCACGTTGACCACGGTAAAACCACTCTAACTGCAGCCCTGACTCGTGTATGTGCCGAGGTTTGGGGTGGCGCTGCGGTAGCGTTTGACGGTATCGATAACGCACCAGAAGAGCGTGAGCGTGGTATTACCATTGCAACTTCTCACGTTGAGTACGATTCTCCTACTCGTCACTACGCCCACGTAGACTGCCCAGGACACGCCGACTACGTTAAAAACATGATCACCGGTGCTGCACAGATGGACGGCGCGATCTTGGTATGTGGTGCTACCGACGGCCCAATGCCACAAACTCGTGAGCACATCCTGTTGTCTCGCCAGGTTGGCGTGCCTTACATCGTAGTATTCCTAAACAAAGCTGATTTGCTGGCGGAAGACTGTGGCGGCGTTGATTCAGAAGAATACGCTGAGATGCTCGAGCTGGTAGAAATGGAAATCCGTGAGCTGCTAGACACTTACGAATTCCCAGGCGACGACACTCCAATCATCGCAGGTTCTGCTCTGATGGCTCTGAATGGCGAAGACGGCAACGAGTTGGGCACTTCTGCTGTTAAGAAATTGGTAGAGACTCTGGATGAGTACATCCCTGAGCCTGAGCGTGCCATCGACGGTGCCTTCATTATGCCAATCGAAGACGTATTCTCAATTCAAGGTCGTGGTACTGTTGTTACCGGTCGTGTTGAGCGCGGTATCGTTAAAGTTGGTGAAGAAGTTGAAATCATCGGTATCAAAGACACCACCAAGACTACTTGTACCGGTGTTGAGATGTTCCGTAAGTTGCTGGACGAAGGCCGTGCTGGTGAGAACGTTGGTGTTCTTTTGCGTGGTACCAAGCGTGACGAAGTAGAGCGTGGTCAAGTGCTGGCTAAGCCTGGTTCAATCACTCCGCACACCAAGTTTGAAGGCGAAGTATACGTGTTGGGTAAAGATGAAGGTGGTCGTCACACGCCATTCTTTAAAGGTTACCGTCCGCAGTTCTACTTCCGTACTACCGACGTAACTGGCGCTTGTGAGCTGCCAGAAGGCGTTGAAATGGTAATGCCAGGTGACAACATTCAAATGACTGTTACCCTGATCTGCCCAATCGCCATGGACGAAGGTTTACGCTTCGCCATCCGCGAAGGTGGTCGTACCGTTGGTGCTGGTGTTGTAGCCAAAATCATCGAGTAATTTTCTGCTCGATACAGCCTACGCCTCGCGTTTGCGAGGCGTTTGCGTTTAAAAATCTAGGCCAGTAGTTCAATTGGTAGAGCGTCGGTCTCCAAAACCGAAAGTTGGGGGTTCGAGTCCCTCCTGGCCTGCCATATTCTGATCAGTTCCAGAAAGTTAAGCTAAGCGAGTAGGTATGAACAGCAAGGTGCAAGAGCCAGTCTTTCGTTTTGACGCGCTCAAATGGCTGTTAGTTTTAGTCATTGTTGCTGCCTGTGTTGTCGGCTATCAGTATTTTTCTGATATCCCATTTTTGTATCGTGTGCTGGCTTTGCTGGTTGGTGCTGCTTTAGCGTTGGTCATTGTTGCCTTTACCAAAAAGGGCAATGCGGTTTGGTCGCTTTTGCGAGAAGCTCAAAACGAAGTTAAAAAAGTGGTTTGGCCTTCTCGCCAAGAGACGAATCAAACAACTTTGATTGTTGTGGCAGTGGTATTTGTCATGGCTTTGATTTTGTGGGGGCTAGATTCGCTGCTCGGTTGGATTGCCTCATTAATTCTCGGTTAATAGGTTGATACATGGCTAAACGTTGGTACGTTGTTCACGCCTACAGTGGATACGAAAAGAAAGTTGCAGCTGCACTTAAAGAGCGTATAGAGCGCTTTGAGATGCAGGATGCGTTCGGCGATGTCCTGGTTCCCACCGAAGAAGTTGTCGAGATGCGGGCCGGGCAAAAACGCAAAAGTGAACGCAAGTTTTTCCCAGGTTACGTGTTGGTTCAAATGGAGCTCAACGACGACTCCTGGCATTTGGTTAAAGATACCCCCCGAGTGATGGGCTTTATTGGTGGTAAGGCAGATAAACCAGCGCCGATTACTGAGAAAGAAGCTCAAGCCATTTTGCAGCGGGTTGATGACTCTACAGAGAAGCCGAAGCCGAAAACCATATTTGAGCCAGGTGAGATGGTGCGCGTTGTGGATGGGCCGTTCAATGACTTTAATGGCGTTGTTGAAGGCGTTGATTACGACAAAAGCCGTCTTCAGGTGGCGGTGCTAATTTTTGGCCGATCTACGCCGGTAGAGCTTGAATTTACCCAAGTAGAAAAAGCTTAATACCTGAAGCTAAGAAGTTTCGTTAGCCAGCGGGCAGCTGTGTCCGCTGGTATTTGCAGTGGAAACACTGAATAAGCCGGGAAGCCTGGGACGGTTTACGCCAATAAACCAGAGGCGCTATACCCATTCATTGGAGCAATTATCATGGCAAAGAAAGTTGAAGCTTATATTAAGCTGCAAGTTGCCGCTGGTAAGGCTAACCCTAGCCCGCCAGTAGGTCCTGCACTTGGTCAGCATGGTGTGAACATCATGGAGTTCTGTAAAGCATTCAATGCACAGACTCAAAGCTTAGAACCTGGTGCGCCTGTACCTGTTGTTATTTCTGTATACAACGATCGTAGCTTTACCTTCACTATGAAAACGCCACCGGCGTCTTTCTTGTTGAAAAAAGCGGCGAATTTAAAGTCTGGTAGTTCGCGTCCGAACACCGACAAAGTAGGCAAGGTAACTCGCGCGCAGTTGGAGGAAATCGCCACTGCTAAGATGCCTGACCTAACTGCTGCCGATATGGACGCTGCTGTGCGCACTATCGCTGGTTCTGCCCGTTCCATGGGTATTGAAACGGAGGGTGTGTAAGATGGCCAAGTTGAGCAAACGTCAAAAATTAATTCGCGATAAAGTTGATCCAACCAAAGCCTACAGCATTGAAGAAGCCACTGCGCTGCTGCAAGGGCTGTCCACGGTTAAGTTTCCTGAAACCGTAGAAGCCGCGATCAACTTGGGCATTGACCCTCGTAAATCTGATCAATCTGTGCGTGGTGCTACAAGTTTGCCGCACGGTACTGGTAAGGAAGTTCGTGTAGCCGTGTTCTCCCAGGGCGCTGCCGCTGAGCAAGCCAAAGAAGCCGGTGCGGATTTGGTTGGCATGGAAGATCTAGCTGAGCAAATTAAAGGCGGCATGATGGACTTCGACGTGGTTATTGCCGACCCAGCAGCCATGCGTGTTGTTGGTCAGTTGGGCCAAGTGCTGGGTCCTCGTGGTCTGATGCCAAACCCTAAGACTGGTACTGTAACCCCAGACGTGGCCGGCGCTGTTAAAAACGCCAAGGCTGGTCAGGTTCGTTACCGCGCGGACAAGGGCGGTATCATTCATGGCGGTATCGGCCGTGTAAGCTTTGACACCAAAGCGATCAAAGAGAACTTAGAAGCATTGCTGGCTGATCTGAAAAAAGCTAAGCCTGCTACTGCCAAAGGTGTTTACCTGAAGAAGGTTTCTTTGAGCACTACTATGGGTCCTGGTATCACCATCGACCAAGCTAGCCTAGAAATCTAAGGCCAGCTGAAACGCTAAGAATTGGCGGATTCGTCCGCACACGTACTTTGGGGTCGGTGCAGCCTGTTACCGGTTGCGCGGCCGTCAAAGACCGTAGGGGTGGTTTTAGTTTAATAAGGCGCAGCTATTCTACGCTTTGCTAAACTGATCACTTAAAAGCGCATTTGCAACACCCTACGCAGACGGTGAGCCCGCATCAGTTTTGTTACAGAGCTGTTGATTTGGATCGCCGAAAGGGTTTTTGGTGCCAAGGCACTGAAAATTTTATTCAACGCCGAACGGTACTTGTTATGCCGTAAGGTTTAATCCAGGAGAAACAAAGTGGCATTAGGACTCGAAGACAAAAAGGCTATTGTTGCCGACGTTAACGAGACCGCTGTGAATGCTCTGTCGCTTGTCGTTGCCGACGCCCGTGGCGTTAACGTAACTGACATGACAGCTTTGCGTAAACTGGCTCGCGAAAACAACGTTGACCTGCGCGTTGTCCGTAACACCCTGGCTCGCCGTGCATTTGCCGGTACTGAGTTTGAGTGTGTTAACGGCGATTTGGTCGGTCCTTCGTTGTTCGGATTTTCTATGGAAGATCCGGGTGCTGCAGCACGAATCTTCAAAGATTTCGCTAAAGGAAACGACAAATTTGAAGTGAAAGTTCTGTCTGTTGGCGGTGAGCAATTGCCTCCTTCACAGATTGACGTGCTGGCCACGCTACCAACTCGCGACCAAGCGCTAGCTACTTTGGCTGCAACTTTGATTGCACCTGTAACCAAACTGGCTCGTACTTTCAACGAAGTACCGACCAAGGTTACCCGTGTTGTTGCTGCCGTACGCGACCAAAAGCAAGACGCCGCATAAGCCAACTGGCAATGTGTGCGTAGCATAGTGGTTCTAATTCGAAATAGTTTTTCAACAAATTTTATATTGGAGATCTGAGTCATGGCTCTGTCTAAAGAAGAAATCTTAGATGCAATCGCCGAAATGAGCGTTATGGACGTTGTTCAGCTTGTAGAAGCAATGGAAGAAAAATTCGGCGTTTCTGCCGCTGCCGCTGTGGCTGTAGCTGCACCTGCTGCTGGTGGCGACGCTGGTGCTGCTGCCGCTGAGCAAACTGAGTTCGACGTAGTGTTGACCTCTGCTGGCGAGAAGAAAGTTAACGCCATTAAAGCCGTTCGTGCGATCACTGGTCTTGGCTTGAAAGAAGCCAAAGAGCTGGTTGAAAGCGCTCCTAAGGCGATCAAAGAAGGTGTTTCTAAAGACGAAGCAGAAGATATCAAGAAGCAACTTGAAGAAGCTGGCGCGTCAGCTGAACTTAAGTAATCTTCGGACATCTTATGTCGACCGTCGGTTTGTAAAAATCGACGCGGGGCTGGCGGGTTATCTCGCTGGCCCCTTTGCCGTTTTCGGTTGACGGATTCTGTGGTTGCGAAGTTGGCACGCAATCGGATTTTTACAGCTGGCAGAAGCATAGAACCAAACCGACCCGCCTGTGGGTGAAACAGAAACGAAAAGCGTTGCAATAACGCAACAGCACGCAGTGCTATTAAGGCTGAAACTGCCCTCTCCGAATACAAGCTGGGGTACACAGATGGCTTACTCATTTACTGAGAAGAAACGCATCCGCAAAGATTTTGGCAAGTTGCCACAGGTGATGGATGTACCTTACCTGCTCGCAATACAGTTAGACTCCTACGAAAAATTTACTCAGGCTAATGCCGCCAGTGCCGAATCTCGGCTCGATATTGGCTTGCACGCCGCATTCAAATCGGTATTCCCGATTGTTAGTTACTCCGGTAACGCGGCACTTGAATACGTAAGCTACCAACTTGGTAAGCCCGTATTCGATGTCAACGAATGTATTTTACGTGGCGTGACCTACGCTGTTCCGCTGCGAGTGAAGGTTCGATTGATCATTTACGATAAAGAATCTTCCAACAAAACCATTAAAGACATCAAAGAGCAAGAAGTCTACATGGGTGAGATACCACTCATGACAGAAAACGGTACTTTTATTATTAACGGTACCGAGCGGGTGATTGTTTCTCAGTTACACCGTTCGCCTGGTGTGTTCTTTGACCACGATAAAGGCAAGACTCACAGCTCCGGTAAGTTGTTGTACTCTGCCCGTGTGATCCCTTACCGTGGTTCATGGTTGGACTTCGAGTTCGACCCGAAAGATCTGGTCTATGTGCGTATTGACCGCCGCCGCAAGTTGCCTGCAACTATTTTGCTGCGTGCGTTAGGTTTCTCTTCGCAAGAAATGCTGGGCATGTTCTTCGAAACCGACGAGTTCAGCGTGCAGGACACCGGCGAGTACACGCTAAAGCTGATCCCGTCTCGCCTTCGAGGCGACGTGACCAGCTTCGACATCAAAGATCAATCCGGCAAGGTTATTGTTGAGGAAGGTCGTCGAATTACCGCTCGTCACATCCGTCAAATGGAAAAGTCTGGCGTTGAAGAGCTCAATGTCCCGGTCGTGTACATGGTTGGCCGCTCGTTGGCAGAAGATCTGATCAACGAGCAAACCGGTGAGGTTCTGCTGGAGTGCAATACCGAGCTGACAGAAGAGGCCTTGGAGCAGATCAAAGAAGCTGGTGTTACTAACTTCAAAACGTTGTACACCAACGAGCTGGACTGCGGACCGTTTATCTCAGACACCCTGCGCGCAGACCCAACCCGCTCTGAGCTAGAAGCGTTGGTTGAAATCTACCGCATGATGCGCCCAGGCGAGCCGCCGACCAAAGAGTCTGCAGAGGGCCTGTTCCAGAACTTGTTCTTCAGCCAAGATCGTTACGACTTGTCTGCTGTTGGTCGTATGAAGTTTAACCGTCGTCTAGATCGCGATGAAGATGTGGGTGAAGGTACCCTGTCTAACGATGATATCGTCGATGTACTGAAGACGCTGATCGAGATCCGTAACGGTAATGGCGTTGTGGATGATATCGATCACCTGGGTAACCGTCGTATCCGCTCTGTTGGCGAAATGGCTGAAAACCAATTCCGCGTCGGTTTGGTACGGGTAGAGCGCGCTGTTAAAGAGCGCTTGTCCATGGCTGAATCCGAAGGTTTGATGCCGCAGGATTTAATCAATGCCAAGCCAGTGGCTGCTGCAGTGAAAGAGTTCTTTGGCTCTTCCCAGTTATCCCAGTTTATGGATCAGAACAACCCGCTTTCTGAGGTAACCCACAAGCGTCGTGTATCTGCGCTAGGCCCGGGTGGTTTGACCCGCGAGCGTGCCGGTTTTGAGGTGCGCGACGTGCACCCAACACACTACGGTCGGGTTTGCCCAATTGAAACACCGGAAGGTCCAAACATTGGTTTGATCAACTCTCTGGCGACCTATGCTCGCACCAACAGCTACGGTTTCCTTGAAAGCCCTTACCGCAAGGTGGAAAACGGCAAGGTTACCGATCAGATCGAATACCTATCGGCGATTAACGAGTCGCGCTACATCATCGCACAGGCCGCGGCTAAGCTAGACGAGAACGACGAGCTAACCGAAGACTTGGTATCGGTACGTGCCGGTGGCGACTTCACCTTGAAGCCGAAAGAAGATGTTCAGTACATGGACGTATCACCGCGTCAGGTGGTGTCCGTGGCGGCGTCTTTGATTCCGTTCCTGGAGCACGATGATGCTAACCGAGCCCTGATGGGGTCGAACATGCAACGTCAGGCGGTACCCACTCTACGGGCTCAAAAGCCGTTAGTTGGTACCGGCATGGAGCGCGTGGTTGCGCGTGACTCCGGTGTGTGTGTGGTAGCCCATCGCGGCGGTGTTATCGATCGCGTTGATGCCGGCCGCATTGTGGTTAAGGTAAACAACGACGAAGTTGATGCCGGTGACGCAGGTGTGGATATCTACAACCTGATCAAATACACCCGTTCTAACCAGAACACGTGTATTAATCAGCGTCCAATCGTTAAAACCGGTGACACGGTTACCCGTGGTGACATCCTGGCCGACGGCCCATCCGTTGATCTGGGTGAGCTGGCGTTAGGGCAAAACATGCGCATCGCATTTATGCCTTGGAACGGCTACAACTTTGAGGATTCCATTCTGGTATCCGAGCGTGTGGTGCAGGAAGATCGCTTCACCACCATCCATATTCAGGAATTAACCTGTATTGCTCGTGACACCAAGCTAGGCAGCGAAGAAATCACCGCGGATATTCCCAACGTGGGAGAGGCCGCACTGGCTAAGTTGGATGAATCAGGCATCGTCTACATTGGTGCCGAAGTAGGCCCTGGTGACATTCTGGTGGGCAAGGTAACGCCTAAAGGCGAAACCCAACTTACCCCAGAAGAGAAACTGTTGCGTGCTATTTTCGGTGAGAAAGCCTCGGACGTTAAAGATACTTCGCTGCGTGTGCCCACCAGTACCAAAGGTACCGTTATTGACGTTCAGGTATTCACTCGCGATGGCTTAGAGAAAGATCAGCGCTCCAAAGAGATTGAAACCGAACAGTTGAATAAGGTTCGTAAAGACCTTAACGAAGAGTTCCGTATTGTAGAAACCGCAACCTTTGAGCGTTTGCGTCAGGCCTTAGTGGGCCAAACCGTTTCCGGTGGCAAAAACACGAACAAGGGCGATGTGTTAACCGATGAAGCGCTGACTGGTTTGGAGCGCAGTGATTGGTTCAAGCTGCGCATGGACGACGATGCACTAAACGAGCAGATCGACCGCGCCGAAGTACAGTTGGAAGAGCGTCGCAAAGAGCTCGACGAGCGTTTTGAAGACAAAAAGCGCAAGTTGCAAACTGGTGACGACCTGGCCCCAGGCGTACTGAAGATCGTTAAGGTTTACCTGGCTATCAAACGTCGCATTCAGCCGGGCGATAAAATGGCCGGCCGTCACGGTAACAAGGGTGTTATCTCGGTCATTATGCCGGTAGAAGACATGCCTTACGATGAAAACGGCGAGCCGGTAGACATCGTACTGAACCCACTGGGTGTACCTTCGCGGATGAACGTTGGTCAGGTGCTGGAAATGCACTTGGGTATGGCGGCGAAAGGTTTGGGTGACAAGGTCGACCAAATGATTCGCGCGCAAAAAGCCGTGGCCGATATCCGTAACTTCCTGGAAGAGGTGTACAACCTTACCGGCGATGCTTACAACAAAGAGCAGTTGGATCAATTCAGTGACGAAGAAGTCATCGAAATGGCTAACAACCTGCGCGCTGGTGTGCCCATGGCAACGCCTGTGTTCGACGGTGCTAAAGAAGCGGAAATCAAAGCCTTGCTACGCTTGGCCGACCTGCAAGATAGCGGTCAGCGTACCTTGCACGATGGCCGTACCGGTGATGCCTTCCTGCGTCCTGTAACCGTAGGTTACATGTACATGCTGAAGCTGAACCACTTGGTTGACGACAAAATGCACGCCCGTTCCACTGGTTCCTACAGTTTGGTTACTCAGCAGCCGCTGGGTGGTAAAGCGCAGTTCGGTGGTCAGCGATTCGGAGAGATGGAGGTATGGGCACTGGAAGCATACGGCGCCGCCTATACCTTGCAAGAAATGCTTACGGTTAAGTCGGACGACGTTGTCGGTCGTACCAAGCTCTATAAAAATATTGTTGATGGCGACCATCGCATGGAGCCCGGAATGCCAGAATCCTTTAACGTACTGTTAAAAGAGATTCGCTCACTGGGTATCAATATGGAGCTGGACCACGACGAATAATTGGTCGTGATTTCCAATGCGGGGGCCGTGTGCCCCCGCCAGGTAGACTGACAACAGTCACAGTTGCAATGCGTAAATCGCGAGCCCGCGGGAGGCTAACTTGAAAGACTTACTAAACCTTCTGAAGTCCCAAGGACAAAATGAAGAATTTGACTCGATTCGTATCGGCCTTGCATCGCCGGATATGATTCGGTCTTGGTCTTTTGGTGAAGTAAAAAAACCTGAGACCATCAACTACCGAACCTTCAAGCCTGAGCGTGAAGGTTTGTTTTGTGCCAAAATTTTTGGCCCAGTAAAAGACTATGAGTGCTTGTGCGGCAAGTACAAGCGTATGAAGCACCGCGGCATCATTTGTGAAAAATGCGGTGTTGAAGTTACCTTGGCTAAAGTGCGTCGTGAGCGCATGGGCCACATTGAGCTGGCTAGCCCAGTTGCTCATATCTGGTTCTTGAAATCCTTACCAAGCCGTATCGGTTTGCTGTTGGATATGACCCTGCGCAATATCGAACGTGTGTTGTATTTTGAATCCTACGTGGTAACCGACCCCGGCATGACCACCTTGGAGAAGAGCCAACTTCTGACCGACGAGCAGTATTTCGAAGCCATGGAAGAATTTGGTGACGAATTCGAAGCCAAAATGGGCGCCGAGGCCATTCAAGAGTTGATGCGTGACATCGACATTGAAGCCGAAGTACAAGAGCTGCGTGAAGAAATTCCAAGCACGACCTCTGAAACCAAAGTTAAGAAGTTGTCCAAGCGCTTGAAGCTGCTGGAAGCCTTCTACAACTCTGGCAACGATCCAGAGTGGATGGTGTTAGAGGCGCTGCCTGTACTACCACCGGATTTGCGTCCGTTGGTACCGCTGGATGGCGGCCGCTTTGCTACCTCCGATTTGAACGATTTGTATCGCCGCGTCATCAACCGTAACAACCGTTTGAAGCGTCTGCTGGACTTAAACGCTCCTGACATCATCGTGCGCAACGAAAAGCGTATGCTGCAAGAAGCGGTAGATGCACTGTTGGATAACGGTCGTCGCGGTCGCGCCATTACCGGCTCTAACAAACGCCCACTGAAATCATTGGCCGATATGATCAAAGGTAAGCAGGGTCGTTTCCGTCAAAACCTTCTGGGTAAGCGTGTTGACTACTCCGGTCGTTCGGTCATCGTAACCGGCCCAACTCTTAAGCTGCACCAGTGCGGTCTGCCTAAGAAAATGGCCTTGGAATTGTTCAAGCCGTTTATCTTCAGCAAACTGGAATTGCGTGGTCTAGCCACCACCATTAAAGCCGCTAAGAAAATGGTCGAGCGTGAAGAGCCCGTGGTATGGGATATCCTCGACGAAGTCATTCGTGAGCACCCGGTACTGCTAAACCGTGCACCAACCTTGCACCGTTTGGGTATTCAGGCGTTTGAACCCGTACTGATTGAAGGTAAGGCCATTCAGTTGCACCCATTGGTGTGTGCAGCCTACAACGCCGACTTCGACGGCGACCAAATGGCGGTTCACGTACCTTTGACTATTGAAGCTCAGCTTGAAGCTCGCGCTTTGATGATGTCGACCAACAACATTTTGTCACCGGCCTCCGGCGAGCCGATTATCGTACCGTCCCAAGACGTGGTATTGGGCTTGTACTGGATGACTCGTGAGCGTATCAACGTGCCCGGTGAGGGCATGGTGTTCTCTGATCCAGCTGAAGTGGATCGCGCGTTTAACGCCGAGAAAGTTCATCTGCAAGCGCGTATCAAGTGTCGTATCACCGAGTCTGTGATTCGTGAAGACGGCGAAATGGAAAAGAACACCTCCATCGTGGATACCACGGTAGGTCGTGTACTTTTGTGGGAGATCGTACCCGAGGGTATGCCGTTTGAGCTGGTTAACCGAAACATGGTTAAAAAGGCCATCTCGGCACTGATCAACTACTGTTACCGCGTGGTGGGATTGAAGCAAAGCGTTATTTTTGCTGACAAACTGATGTACACCGGTTATGCCTACTCAACACGCTCTGGTTCGTCCATTGGTGTAAACGATTTTGAAATCCCAGCCGCTAAGCACGAGATCGTGTCTAAGGCCGATGAAGAAGTAGCCGAAATCGAAGCGCAGTATGCCTCTGGTTTGGTAACTCAGGGTGAGAAATACAACAAAGTGATCGATATCTGGTCTCGCGCCAATGATTTGGTTGCCAAGTCGATGATGGAGGGTATTTCGAAAGAGTCCGTTACTAACCGCGAAGGCGAAGAAGAGCAGCAAGATTCATTCAACTCGGTATTTATGTACGCCGACTCCGGTGCTCGTGGTAGCCCTGCGCAGATTCGTCAGTTGGCCGGTATGCGTGGTTTGATGGCTAAGCCAGATGGCTCGATCATCGAAACGCCCATTACCGCAAACTTCCGTGAAGGTTTGAACGTTGGTCAGTACTTCATCTCGACCCACGGTGCGCGTAAAGGTTTGGCTGATACCGCACTGAAAACCGCAAACTCGGGTTATCTGACTCGTCGTTTGGTGGACGTTGCTCAGGACGTCGTAATCACCGAGACCGATTGTGGTACCGACGCTGGCTTAACCATGGCGCCGGTGATCGAAGGTGGTGACATCATCGAATCCCTGGGTGATCGTATCCTGGGCCGTGTGATTGCGCGTGATGTGTTAAAAGAAGGCAGCGATGAGATTCTGATCCCTGCCGGCGTGATGATCGATGAAGCTTGGGTAGAACGTGTGGAAGAGATGGGTATTGACGAGGTACAAGTACGCTCGCCAATTACCTGTGAGTCTCGTTACGGTATCTGTGCTCAGTGTTATGGTCGTGATCTTGCGCGTGGCCACCGCGCCAATGCCGGTGAAGCGGTCGGCGTTATTGCTGCCCAGTCCATTGGTGAGCCCGGTACCCAGCTGACTATGCGTACCTTCCACATTGGTGGTGCTGCTAGCCGTGCGTCTGCTGCAGACAGCATCCAGGTTAAACAGCCTGGTACCGTCCGCCTGCACAACGTGAAAACCGTTGAGCGTGAAGACGGCATATTGGTTGCGGTATCCCGTTCCGGTGAGTTGGCCGTAGCCGACGGCAGCGGTCGCGAGCGTGAGCGCTATAAGATTCCTTACGGTGCCAACATTACTGTTACCGACGGTTCAGATGTGGACGGCGGCCAGGTAGTGGCGAAATGGGATCCGCACACGCACCCAATTATTACCGAAGTGGGTGGTGTGGTTCGTGCCACTGGCATGGAAGATGGTCTTTCTATTCGTCGTCAAACAGACGAGCTAACTGGTTTAACCTCTATCGAGGTGCTGGACCCAGCCGAGCGGCCCGCGGCCGGTAAAGACTTGAAACCTGCTATCACCTTGTATGATGAAGAAGGTAACGAGAAAACTCTGGCCAACAGTAACCAGCCCGCCCACTACTTGTTGCCAGCTAAGGCTTTGTTAAACCTAACCGATGGTGAAGTAATCAAGGCTGGTGATGTAATCGCCCGTATTCCTCAGGAATCTGGCGGTACTAAAGATATTACCGGTGGTCTGCCACGAGTTGCTGACTTGTTTGAAGCGCGTAAGCCAAAAGAGCCCTCTATCCTGGCGGAAATCAGCGGTACTGTTTCCTTCGGTAAAGAAACCAAAGGTAAGCGTCGCTTGGTGATTACTCCACCGGAAGGTCAAGTAATGCCAGATGGCAGCACTCACTACGAGGAGCTGATTCCTAAGCATCGTCAGCTGACTGTTTTCGAAGGCGAAACTGTGGCTAAGGGTGAAGTGGTATCGGATGGTCCGTCCAACCCACACGACATCTTGCGCTTACAGGGTGTGGAGGCCTTGGCCAACTACATCACTAACGAAATCCAAGATGTTTACCGTTTACAGGGTGTAAAAATTAACGATAAGCACATTGAGACCATCGTGCGTCAGATGTTGCGTAAAGTTGAGATCCTTGGAATGGGCGACTCTTCCTTCGTTAAGGGTGAGCAGGTTGAATACGCCAATGTGCTGCAAGAAAATGAGCGTTTACGCGCCGAGGGCATGCAGCCAGCTACCTACGAGCGTCAGCTACTGGGTATCACCAAGGCCTCTTTGGCAACCGAGTCGTTTATCTCTGCGGCCTCGTTCCAAGAGACCACTCGCGTTCTGACCGAAGCAGCGGTAACCGGCAAGGTTGATACTTTGCGCGGCCTGAAAGAAAACGTTGTAGTAGGGCGTTTAATTCCAGCCGGTACCGGTTTGGCCTACCACGAGAAGCGTCGTCAGCAGCGTAGTGAAGATGCCGTGGTGAGCGAAGGTCCAAGTGCTGAAGAAGTCGAAGCAGCCCTGACCGAAGCGCTTAAGTCCAGCGCTAACTAGTGCTTGCCCTGAAGTCCGGGCTTAGAAGCCCAGATTTTTAGTAAAGCACTCGCTTAGTCCGAGACGCTCGCAGCACAAAGAAGCCTCCACTATGGGGGCTTTTTTGTACCTTATAGATTGTTGTGATGTGGTAAACGGCGAAACAGGGTGGCTATATTTACTGAAGTAGCTAAAATACTTATATACCACCTTATTCGAAATATTTAGTTATAGATGCACAAACAATTACTTCTACTCACAGCCGCCCTGATGTTTAGCTCTGGCGCATGGTCTGAGCCAGAACCTGGCGAAACCGAGCTTGCCATGCTGTCGGATACGGCCGCAGCGCAGGTTCTGTTGCAGCCAAGTTCTATTATTCGGCTGGACCCATCCGAGCCCTATGTTGTGGTTGCCTCGCTCAGTGAGGCCAGCTTCAGTGTGTTTGAAAACATCAACGGCTTTCTTCAACAGCGTCTTCAGTTCCCCATCTCCATGGGCAAAATGGGCTTCGGTAAGCAAGAAGAAGGGGACAAGAAAACACCGGTTGGTGTTTATCGCATTACCAGCCATATCGCTGACGAACAGCTAGATGACTTCTATGGCCGAGCGGCCTATCCGCTTGATTACCCCAATGTTTGGGATAAGCGCAACAAGCGCACAGGTAGCGGGATATGGGTTCACGCTATGCCGGAGGGCGTAAACAGTCGGCCAACTTTTGACAGCGACGGCTGCGTGGTGCTGAATAACGATCAGATTGATCAGTTGGCTCAGTTTGTGGATGTTGGCCGAACCAAGGTTGTACTCACCGAAAAATTAGATTGGATAGAGGCCGATAGCCAAACGGCCTTGCAAGATGAGCTGTCCGCCGAGATTGAATCCTGGCGCTTGGCCTGGCAGTCGCGCTCCAACGACGACTACATGAAGTATTACAGCAAGGACTTCAGTGTAGGTAACTACAACTACGATTCCTGGCGTGATTACAAATCCCGTGTTAACGGAGCCAAAGACTTCATTGAAGTGAACCTGTCCAACTTGGGTTTATTCGCCTACCCTGGTGAAGGTCAGTTGGTTATGGCGGAGTTCTACCAGGACTACGACAGCAGTAATCACAGCTGGCGTGGTTGGAAGAAACAACTCTGGCAGCGCGAAGGCGATCGCTGGAAAATTATTTACGAAGCGGGCGGATAGCCGTCAGCTAGGGCTGGACTAACACCAGCAGGCAAATGACAAAGGCCTTAAAAAAGCCCGCAAAAACGCAGCGTTGGTTAACCAAGCTGCGTTTTTTTGTGGGCTCAGTTTAGATGAGGTGGGACGTGTCGCTGGCGCGAGCTATCAATTTCTGGATGTCGTTGATTGGTGACGCTAAGGACTAGTGGGCGCTGCCGCTGGCAGACGCCCAGCCTTGATCTAATGCAGTGAGTCGATCTCTGGCAGATCATCTGAGCCGTTGTTCTCGCCTTCTGTGCGCGCCAGCTTTTGCTTGGGTACTTCGCGGTGCAGCCACTCTACTAGGTCTACCCACATTTGATTGATGTCGTTGCGCGTGGGCATGATTCCGGCTGAGGGCAATTCAATGGTTACTACCGGAATGTTTTTATAAACACCGGCGTAATTGCCCAGAGATCCGGGGTAGATGCCGAGCTCGTGTAGGCGCAATGTGCCCAGGCGGCTAGGGGGCTTTTGTGGCCCATCGTAATCCACTAGGCTATGTGGTGCGTGTACTGCCACAATGGCATCCGGGCGAAAGTTTTCTATGGTTTTGATAAACCATTGCGTTTCCGGTTCGCTGGCAGCGTCCGGGCCGGGGAAGCGGCGTGGGTTTGCGCCGGTGCGCGATTGCCAATAATGGTGGGCATCGGCGTCCCAATCTGGACTGGGGAAGTTGCGATTTAGGTCAACACCGGCGTCGTTTTGCCGCTGGGACTTTTGGCGCAGCAGGCCGTCCGGGTTGAGCAGTGGTACAACCTGCCAGGTGAACTCAGTGGCCTGGTCTTTTTCGATAAATTTCAGCCACTTGAAAATAATGGATACTGAGGAGAACTCATCGCCGTGAATTCCTCCCATCAATAGCACACGGCCGTTCTTTTCTTCGCCGTTGTGCAAGTACTCTTTAACGGCCAGGCTTCGTTCTAGGCGAGATCGAGCGCCGCTGTCAGCCAGCTCGATGGCCAAGCAATCTTCCACTGAAACACTGCCCAGTTTATTACCAATCTCATCGCACAAATCCGTAATAGCTTGTTCTGGCTCGGGATTCAGGGAGTTTGTCTCAGCTTCGTCGTCTGCTGCGGTAATGGCATTGCTGGTTGCTTCAACGGCCGCTTCTGCGTCTTTGGGCTCGGCTGCGGTATCATCGCCGGTGGTTGCACTGGTTTCCCCCTGGGTCAGGGCTTCCACAGTTTTGCCTTCGGCCTGCGCTTTGGTTTCAGCTTGGTTTGTATCCGCCTGCTCTATGGTTTGGGTAGCAGTGGCCGCCTTTGCAGTCGCGCTGTCCTCTATTTCTTTGGCAGCGTCTTGCTTGGCAAAGACTTCGCTGGTGTCGACTTCAGGCGGATTGTCTTGTGAGGGTGCTTCGGCTGAATCGGATGGCGCTGCCTCGGCGACGGTTTCGTCTTCTTCGGCACTGGCTCGGGTGTCATCATCCATGGCCGTGGCCGATTCATCAGCATTGGTCACGCTTGTATTCGCCGTTTCGACTTTAGTTTCGGCGTCGGGAGTAACCGTTATGGTGATATCTGCACTATCGGAGGCAGTTTCACTTTTGTCGGCCGTGGCCGGTGAGGTTTCAGCTGTATTAATCTCGGGCTTTGGGCTCTGCGTAAAGCAGCCAGTCAACGCTGTGGTTGTAGCCAATACTGTGGCTATAGCAGCAGCCAGTGTCGCTTTGCGTAGCAAATCACGCGGTTCTTTCATCATTTGAGTAAATCTTTAGTCCGGGACAGGCGGATTCTAGGCTAATTGCTGGGTATTGAGCCACCTGAAAAACACTTGCAATACCCTTGTATTCACAGTACTACCTCATTATAATTGCGCACCCATTTTGCATGGGGGCTGTATTGTGCCATCTTTCAGACGTTTTTGGCACGCTTGCTTTAGGTATTCTTTAAATAAGGCAATATTAGTATAGCTGCTAATTACAGTTTCGGGCTGACGAGCCTTAACAGTACCTAGGTACATTGTAACCGCGTTCAATCACTGGTGAAGTGGTTGGCGTATTATTTTATTTTGGAGTTTATTTTTCATGGCAACGATCAACCAGTTGGTTCGTAAGCCGAGAAAACGTAAAGCAGTCGCGAGCGACGTACGTGCGCTGGAAGCTTGTCCACAAAGACGTGGCGTTTGTACTCGCGTTTATACGACCACCCCAAAAAAGCCGAACTCAGCATTGCGTAAAGTATGTCGTGTTCGTTTGACCAATGGTTTTGAAGTTTCTTCATACATTGGTGGTGAAGGCCACAACCTGCAAGAGCACAGCGTGGTACTGATCCGTGGTGGACGTGTAAAAGACTTGCCAGGTGTTCGCTACCACACAGTTCGTGGTGCGCTGGATACCGCTGGTGTGAACAACCGTAAGCAAGGTCGTTCTAAGTACGGTACCAAGCGTCCTAAGTAAGGCGCTGTTTCTAAATAAAGAAGGTACTTAACCCGTTTTTTCGGTTAACCCTACGGGGTGAAACCAAGTAAGGCTAAGCGCGCTCATAGGCTCAGTGCCCCTGGCGATGATTTCCAGGGCAAAGGTTTTGTGAGAGAGCGGTGTCTTAGAAAATCCTGAAGAGAGGCTAGCAATGCCAAGAAGACGCGTAGTCGCTAAGCGTGAAATATTGCCAGATCCTAAATTTGGCAATATCACTTTGGCGAAATTCATGAATATCGTGATGATCAGCGGTAAAAAATCCGTTGCAGAGCGAATTGTATACGGCGCGCTCGACATCGTTGAGCAGAAGCTGAAAAAAGATCCTATCGAAGTATTCGATGAGGCTCTAGAGAACGTAGCTCCCCTGGTAGAGGTTAAATCTCGCCGTGTGGGCGGTGCTACATACCAGGTACCGGTTGAAGTACGTCCTGCACGTCGTACTGCTCTGGCCATGCGCTGGTTGGTGGAATACTCCCGCGGTCGCGGCGAGAAATCCATGGCTGCTCGTTTGGCTGGTGAGTTGATCGATGCCTCGCAAAGTAAAGGTTCGGCAGTTAAAAAGCGGGAAGACGTTCACCGCATGGCCGACGCCAACAAAGCGTTCTCGCACTACCGATTCTAATATCGGCGTTTTTAAGTCTCGTTTTTTAACCAGCTTAAAAACATTGTCACAAAAGGCAGCGATACTCGCTGCCTTTTGTGGTTTTAAAACCCGCTAAATTATTCAGCGCAGGTTTATCTTTTTATCTTGGGGGATTCATCCTTGGCACGTAAAACACCCATCGCCCGCTATCGAAATATTGGTATTTGCGCTCACGTAGACGCGGGCAAAACCACAACGACAGAGCGCGTTCTGTTTTACACTGGCTTGTCTCATAAAATCGGTGAGGTGCACGATGGTGCCGCCACCATGGATTGGATGGAGCAAGAGCAGGAACGAGGTATTACCATTACCTCCGCTGCCACTACGTGTTTCTGGGCCGGTATGCAGCAGCAGTTTGACCAGCACCGCGTCAACATTATTGATACTCCCGGGCACGTTGACTTCACCATTGAGGTGGAGCGCTCGCTGCGCGTTTTAGATGGCGCGGTGGTCGTGTTGTGTGGCTCCTCCGGTGTGCAGCCACAAACCGAAACGGTTTGGCGCCAGGCCAATAAATACGAAGTGCCTCGCATGGTGTTCGTAAATAAAATGGACCGGGCGGGTGCCGATTTTCTCAGCGTAGTTGACCAATTGCGCGAGCGCTTGGGTGCCAACCCAGTGCCTCTGCAAATGACCATTGGCGCCGAAGACGAATTTAAGGGTGTTGTTGACCTAATTAAGATGAAAGCCATTCACTGGTCGGAAGACGACATGGGAATGACTTTTGAGTACGGCGACATCCCTGAAGACCTGCAAGATGAATGCGAAAGCCTGCGTGAAAACTTGGTAGAAGCGGCGGCGGAAGCCAACGAAGAGTTGATGGAAAAATACCTCGAGGAAGGTGAGCTTACTGAGGAAGACATCAAAGTCGGTATTCGCGCGCGCACCTTGGCCAACGAAATTGTGCCAGTGGTTGGTGGCTCAGCCTTTAAGAACAAAGGTGTGCAAGCCATGTTGGATGCAGTCATTGAGTACTTGCCGTCGCCCACGGAAGTAAAAGCCATTGAAGGTACGCTCGATGACGGCGAAACCGTGGATACCCGTGAAGCGGACGATTCCGCCCCCTTTGCAGCCCTAGCCTTTAAAATTGCCACCGACCCCTTTGTGGGTACGCTGACCTTCTTCCGGGTTTACTCAGGTAAGTTGGAAAGCGGCACCGCCGTCTATAATTCGGTGAAAGGTAAAAAAGAGCGGGTTGGTCGAATGGTGCAGATGCACTCCAACTCGCGGGAAGAAATCAAAGAAGTACTGGCCGGCGATATCGCCGCTGCTATTGGTCTAAAAGACGTCACCACCGGTGACACCTTGTGTGATGAGCACAAGAAAATCATCCTCGAGCGCATGGAGTTTCCCGAGCCGGTAATCTCTGTAGCGGTGGAGCCTAGATCCAAAGCGGATCAGGAAAAAATGGGTATCGCCTTGGGTAAATTGGCACAGGAAGATCCATCTTTCCGCGTTAAAACCGACGAAGAAACGGGCCAGACGATTATCTCCGGTATGGGTGAGTTGCACCTGGATATTATTGTTGATCGCATGCGCCGGGAATTCAGCGTTGAGGCGAACATTGGCAAGCCGCAGGTGGCCTACCGCGAACGTATTACCAACACCTGTGAAATCGAAGGCAAGTTTGTTCGTCAATCCGGTGGTCGCGGTCAATTCGGTCATGTGTGGGTGAAATTTGAACCTGCCGAAGATACCAATGCCGAAGGCTTAGAATTCGTTAACGAAGTGGTTGGCGGTGTGGTGCCCAAAGAGTACATCCCAGCGGTGGAGAAGGGTATTGCCGAGCAGATGAAAAACGGTGTGGTTGCCGGTTATCCGCTGTTGGGTTTAAAGGCTACCTTGTACGATGGCTCGTATCACGACGTAGACTCTAACGAAATGGCCTTTAAAATTGCCGCTTCCATGGCTACCAAAGAGCTGCGCAACCAAGGTGGCGCGGTGTTGTTGGAGCCGGTTATGAAAGTTGAAGTGGTAACACCGGAAGAAAATATGGGCGATGTTGTGGGCGACTTAAACCGCCGCCGCGGCATGATCCAATCTATGGATGAAAGCCCGTCCGGAAAAGTTGTAAACGCGGAAGTTCCGCTGGCAGAGATGTTCGGTTACGCCACCGATCTTCGTTCTGCCACCCAAGGACGCGCAACATTCACCATGGAGTTCGACAAATACGCCGAAGCGCCTAAAAATGTTGCCGATGAAATCATTGCCAAAAACACCGTGGGGTGATGATCGCGCCGGCCAATACGCAGTTGATTGCGCACAGTAGACGTGTAGTCCGTTGGCCGACATTTTATTTTTATTACATCAGAGGATAGCCAAGTGGCAAAAGAAACATTTGAACGCAGTAAGCCCCACGTAAACGTGGGCACCATTGGTCACGTTGACCACGGTAAAACCACTCTAACTGCAGCCCTGACTCGTGTATGTGCCGAGGTTTGGGGTGGCGCTGCGGTAGCGTTTGACGGTATCGATAACGCACCAGAAGAGCGTGAGCGTGGTATTACCATTGCAACTTCTCACGTTGAGTACGATTCTCCTACTCGTCACTACGCCCACGTAGACTGCCCAGGACACGCCGACTACGTTAAAAACATGATCACCGGTGCTGCACAGATGGACGGCGCGATCTTGGTATGTGGTGCTACCGACGGCCCAATGCCACAAACTCGTGAGCACATCCTGTTGTCTCGCCAGGTTGGCGTGCCTTACATCGTAGTATTCCTAAACAAAGCTGATTTGCTGGCGGAAGACTGTGGCGGCGTTGATTCAGAAGAATACGCTGAGATGCTCGAGCTGGTAGAAATGGAAATCCGTGAGCTGCTAGACACTTACGAATTCCCAGGCGACGACACTCCAATCATCGCAGGTTCTGCTCTGATGGCTCTGAACGGCGAAGACGGCAACGAGTTGGGCACTTCTGCTGTTAAGAAATTGGTAGAGACTCTGGATGAGTACATCCCTGAGCCTGAGCGTGCCATCGACGGTGCCTTCATTATGCCAATCGAAGACGTATTCTCAATTCAAGGTCGTGGTACTGTTGTTACCGGTCGTGTTGAGCGCGGTATCGTTAAAGTTGGTGAAGAAGTTGAAATCATCGGTATCAAAGACACCACCAAGACTACTTGTACCGGTGTTGAGATGTTCCGTAAGTTGCTGGACGAAGGCCGTGCTGGTGAGAACGTTGGTGTTCTTTTGCGTGGTACCAAGCGTGACGAAGTAGAGCGTGGTCAAGTGCTGGCTAAGCCTGGTTCAATCACTCCGCACACCAAGTTTGAAGGCGAAGTATACGTGTTGGGTAAAGATGAAGGTGGTCGTCACACGCCATTCTTTAAAGGTTACCGTCCGCAGTTCTACTTCCGTACTACCGACGTAACTGGCGCTTGTGAGCTGCCAGAAGGCGTTGAAATGGTAATGCCAGGTGACAACATTCAAATGACTGTTACCCTGATCTGCCCAATCGCCATGGACGAAGGTTTACGCTTCGCCATCCGCGAAGGTGGTCGTACCGTTGGTGCTGGTGTTGTAGCCAAAATCATCGAGTAATCGAATGATTTTGGCGCACCACTTGCGCATCATAAAAGCCCGGCCCATCTGCGCCGGGTTTTTTTTGCCTAAAATATCGCGATATCGCCAAAATTTTACCGACTTTGTTCGTAAAACGTGATGCCATCTCCTGTTTTAATGGCGCGATATACGCTAATTTGGTGCTGGGAGACTGTGGCAATTGCCGACGCGGCATCTAAGTTCTCCAATAGGGAGATTTAGATTGCTATTGAGTTGTAGTAGCAGGGCCAGCGCTTTGTTCGCTCTCCATTTGATCAAAAAACGAGCATCGCGCATGTCGGTAGATCTTCATATTACTGAATTGAGAATGATTTATACTGATATGTACATTTGAACGCCCGTTTGATCAACAGATGCTGGGTTTTAGCAGGAAGGCCACTTAAATAACTGCTATCTTATGTAACATGTATTAATAGTTATCCATTGGAATAGATGTGAAACGAAGATTATTTATTGCTGCGGGCTTGGGTGTAGCCGCCAGCCCGCTTGTATTTCTGCGTAAGGGCTCCGAAGAAGCGCCAGTTGCTGCTTTGTCGGAATTGCTACCAGATGGCGGTGATACTATTCCTGTATGGCAGCAAATCGATCCCATGCAAGATCGCGAAGTCGTACCCTTGTCTCGTATTTTGCGCCCAGCCGAGCAGCAAGAACCACCGCAAGAGCAGTTAGCACTGGCCAGCGAACAGGTGGATTTGGTTGATGATCAAGCGGAACTGGCAGATGACCAATCCCAAGAGGCTCAGAACATGGACAGCAGAGACAGCCAAACCATGGCAGTCAATGCTCGTAATCAAGCTCAAGTCATCGCCCCGCAGCCCGGTGCGGACGAAACTCTGTCATCCGATGACGCTCTCGGCGATATCGACAAAAGTATCTACTTTGCCCACGACTTCATCGGCGATATCTACGTTAGTGAGGCCAATCAAGCGCACTTGCAGGCCGTCTTTCAGCGCTTAAAGCGTTTACAAAATACCATCGGCTTTGGCAATTTCAATATCGTTAGTTTCGACCAAGCTTTGTCCTATGCTAAGTCGTTTAGTCAGGTTGGCGCCTTCACTCAAGAAGAGCTGGACTTTATTGACGAGCTGTTTGCCTTTAACTCCGCAGATTACGGTTTTTACGGCGACAAGGTCACGGCTAATTTAACCCAGAGTATCAAGCCGGAACAGGTCATCAAGGTTCCCTACACCGGGCACTATCTATTTAAGGATCAATCTCTGGCCTATTACGAAAAACTGAAAAAAGACGTTGGTGAGAATATAATTCTCACCTCGGGTATTCGCTCTAACGTAAAACAGTTGTATTTGTTTTTAGCGAAGACCGTTAGTGTCGATGGCAACTTATCTCGAGCCTCTCGCTCCCTTGCTCCGCCCGGATATTCCTACCACGGCATTGGCGATTTTGATGTAGGCAGAGTTGGTTGGGGTGCAAGGAACTTCACCGGTGATTTTGCTGAAACCGATGAATTTAAAAAGATGCAAGATCTTGGTTACATCGCTATTCGATATGATCAAGGTAACAAGCTGGGTGTTCGTTTTGAGCCTTGGCATATCCAGGTGGTTTAAAGCCTAAAGCTTTACCGTTTGAGTTCGATAAGAAATACAAAAAAGCCCAGGTCAAAACTGGGCTTTTTTGTATCTGCGCGGTAACTTTACCGGTCGATCTTCTTCCTTTGTTTGCGTCGGTACAAAACCGCAAACACTGCAGTTGCCGCTAGGGCTAATACTGCTAGGGGTAGAATGTGTGCCGAGAAAATATGTGAAATAGAATAAGCGCAGGCAATGTGCATATAGGCCGTAGGGATTAGGCCTGCAGCTAGGCTGCAGTAAAAGCCAGTGCGTTTCGGAGCCAGCGGATAAAGCCGTAGGCAAGTAATCATGGCTGGAATAAAAAATAAAAGGGCGTAACTGATGATAAATACCCAGCACATAAACTCGCTGGGAGGCGTTCTATCCTCTGCTGTGGGCAGCCAAATGCCAACCGCGTACTGAGCTAGCCACGTTAGTGTAAGTAACCCTCCCCATCGCGCCGGGGTAGCCGAGTTTTCTCCTGGCACGGCACTGCGGAAAGCCGCTAGGGTTAGCATTACAATGGCGGCGACCACGTTAATAAGCTCAATGGTGAAACGTACATTGTGCGTAATCAGCTGCCACAAATCACCGCGCACCGGCCAAAGAAAATTGGCTGCAATGGCTAATGCAGCAACGGCCGCAGATAACCATATCAAGGCGATGAGATTGGGTGACAGCGTCGGTTTCACCGGCTGCAAATTGTTGGATAATGATTGTATAAGAGTCTGATTGTTCATGTTTAACGTGCTACTTAAAGCCGGCAGTGACAAATTGTTTAAGCTGGTTCAAACCGCGATGAACGCGTACTTTTACCGCCGATTCTGAAATACTGAGTTTTTGTGCAGCTTCGATATTGGAATACCCTTGTATTTTAGTCAGCTCAATCGCCGCCCGAGAGGCTTCTGGCAGTTGCTCCATAAGCTGCTTTTGCAATGCCGTTCGGGTATAGGATTCTTCCAGACTGATGCTTTCTTCCGTTGTGGCCTCCAGCTCCTCGGCCAATTTTTGCGTAGTCTTTATTTTGCGCAGGTAGTCAATGGAGCGATTACGTACGATGGCAAACAGCCAAGGGCGAAACAGGCGTTTGGGCTGGTACGTATGCCGCGCATTGTGTATCGCCAAAAGAATATCCTGGGCGCAGTCTTCAATAAATTCCTGGTTGCCAACCCGCCGTCGTAAATAGCGAATGATGGCAGTATTGAGTTCCACCAGTAGTCTTTGATAAGCGCGTTCATCGCCGTTTTGCGCGTCCACCATCCATTGCGACCAGCGTTGCTCGTCGGCGTCGAAAGTGTTGTGCGCAGCATTATTTGATGATGCGTTAGACACGAGTATTTCCGTATATCCTTGGTTGAAATGCCGAAGCCTGGGAAAATGTTTTAATACCTTAACGTACAAAGTTTGTGCAGTGCTAGTGTTTAAAAAGCTGATAACTACAGCTCTAGCGCCGAAGTTGGGTATTCTTCCCGCCGTGGGCATTTGTCCTGCTACTAAAGTATGAGGAATACCTACGCCCACTAACTCAGCTGCTCAAGTTTGTAACCAACGCCCCACACGGTTTCAATTCTGGCCTTACAGCATTGCATGGCCGAAAGCTTCTTTCGCAGGCGGTTAATATGATTGCTCACTGTGTGGTCATAGCCTTCAAAGTAACGACCCCAAACGGTATCGATTAGCTCGTAACGGCTGTAGACGCGTTTGGGCTGGTTGATGAATAGCCACAGCAGCTCAAACTCTTTGGGCGTTAATTTCATTTCCTGCGTCTCGCACCAGGCTCTGCGCTCTACTTTACTCACGCATAGGCCGCCGTAGGTGACCGTTGCGGCGTGCAGAGCAGTAGACTTCTCTTCATTGCTGTAATGGCTAATCGGTGCTGTCGCTGCTGTTGGCCGGGCACCAGCATTACTGGGATGTATTAAAACGATGGGCACGCCAGCAGGATGATTACAGCCCAATGGATTTTGGTCTGCGCTCATTGGCTGATTGTGCCCACTGAGAACCGATACCTGCCATTCTGGGCCAAACGTACTGCTAGTTTCAGCCAAACCGGCCTGTTGCAAAGTGTGGCGTATCAGATCTCCTAGATCGGAATCTGAGTCTCCAGAGCCAGCACCTGCGCCCGTCTTGGCCACAGTGGTTTGGGTGGTTATCGCAGTGTCTGCGCGTTCAACGTTTCGCAAATCCATAATTAGCCTCAATCGACAGTTTTTCAGTGATCGGACCTGCCATGGTGGTTTGGCGGCTCCGGTGTAATTTATCTCTATTACGTGGCCGGTGGCTTTTTAGTTACATACTTCTTCTCATCGGTGACAGTCCCTTTTTGCGACAGATTCGTGCTGAATTAATGTGGCTTTGAGGAAGAACGGCTAAGCGTCATTTGGTTGACTGTGCCTCATTCGAATTGAGGTGCTTTATCTATGAGCAAAGCGAACGGTTATCCGGTTATCAAATCCGGTATGCATTCATTGGTGTCTTGGCGAGTGTCTGGCGTCGGCCAGGCTGATGCTCTACTGGTGAGTGTGATTATGCCGGTATTAAACGAAGCGGACACACTCGGTAATTCCGTCGCTTCGTTGCAATCGGTGTTAGATGCTAGCGCCTGGTGCGGCCACTACGAAATTATTGTGGCCGATAATGGTTCAACCGATGGCTCAGCGAGTATCGCTAAGGCTTTAGGTGTGCGTGTCATCACTGTGCCCACCATGGGTTATGGCTCGGCCTGCTGGCATGCGTGCCAGCAGGCACAAGGCGGCATATTGTTATTTTTCGATGGTGATGGTTCGCCTCATCCGGCAGATTGCATTGCCTTAATCCAACAGATTCATTCTGGCGCCGGCCTCGCCATCGGTGTGCGTCAATGCCCAGAGCCCAATTCCATGAGCCGGGCGCAAACATTTGGCAACGCACTCGCGTGCTTTTTAATGCGTGTGCTGTGGCGTATTCCCGCCTCGGACATCGGCCCACTGCGCGCCATTACGCGCACCGTGTTTGATCAAATAGAACTGCGAGACCGCGGCTTTGGTTGGACCGTAGAAATGCAAATTTCGGCGGCCACGGCGGGCTTTCCCATTGTTGAGATACCCGTGCGCTGGCGCGCTCGTGCTGCAGGTGTATCGAAAATAGGCGGCACATGGCTTGGGGTTATGCGAGCTGGCTGGGGCATTCTTGGCAAAATCGCAGTTGTGCGATTGCGCGACAGTTTTCGCGACAAACAGCCCATTCGTTATCACTGCGTAGATCACTGCGATGCATTTACGGATTTAACTTTTTCTGAAACCACTCACTCACCAAGGAAACCGTTATGAAATCTCCCTCTTTACTAAGGCACGCTTTTTTTGTTGTGGCTATTTTGGGCGTTGCTAGTTTTGCCCAGGCTTCTGGCTCTGATGCTGGCGCCAGTGCTAAAACCGGCGATGCTGCGGCCTACCAGCTGGGCAAGCAAATATTTGCCAAAAAGTTTGCTTGCAAATCCTGCCCGCTGCATAAGCAGCGTTTGAATAAAAGCCTCGCTCAAGAAGTTTTGATGGGCAAACCCAACGTTGCAATGTCAGAGGACGAAAACCAGGCGTTACAAGTCTTTTTACAGCGCCGATTTAAATTGTAATTAAACACACCTAGGAGACTCAATTTATGAAACGAATTACTCGTATCAGTGCTCTTGTACTTGCCGGTGTCTCTGCCAATGTTTTGGCTGAAGGTACGTCGCCTTGGCTTCCTATTCCCGGTCAGCTGTCCGTAAGTGTGGGCTATGCAGATCAATCCGGCGATTCTGCTTACATCGGCACCCAGGAATTGGATATAGACCAAATCACCGGCGGCGGTGCCGATGAATTTGAGCGCGAAACCTCTACCATCGCCTTGAGTTATGGTCTTAGTGACAGTCTAGCCTTGGATGCCGTGGTGTCCTACGCCGAAGTGGACTCCGGCCGAGCCGACAGTGATCGTGGCTTGGGCGACAGCTTGCTCGGTTTAAGTTGGCGGGTTAGTGACGAATATGTGCAAACCCAGTTGCCCACGATTACGCTTCGCGTGGGCGCTATTCTTAAGGGTGCCTACAATGGCGCTCGTCTTGCCTCCATTGGCAAAGATGCCAATGCGCTAGAGTTTGCAGCCATTATTGGTAAATCCTTTACGCCTTGGTTATCGCTGTCTGCCCAAGCCGGGGTGCAAGACTACGACGACGATGTTCCCACCTATTATTTTTACGAGTTGGGCGCCCACTTTACTCCGGCTCCGGGTTGGAGCATTGGCCTTGGCTACGCCGAAAAGGAGGGTGACACCGATTTGGACATTGGCGAGCCCGGTTTTTCACCGGCCCGTTTCCAAGAGGTGGCGGAGGAGCGTTCTATGGTGAAGGCCTCGGTGGGATACGGGTTCGGTAACCAGGGCATTGCGCTACTGTTTAGCCAGGTGGTTGATGGCAGAAACACCGTGGAGGATGACTCCCTGGGCTTCAGTTATACCTACGCGTTTTAATCCAGATTTAACACGCTTGAGCCATGTTATCCGCTGCGTTACCAGGGCATAAACCCCGTGGCAGATTAACGCCCGTGTGGGTTATGCCGCTGGTGATGGTCTGTGCGCTGATGAGTGCGTTGGTGTTACCGGTGTTCACCCGCTCGGCGGCCACATTGCTGGCTGGGCAATGGCCGGAGGCCGGGCAGGCTTTGGCCGTTGCCAGCAACAGTGTACTAGGTGTTATTGCGGTGGGGTTAGTGTGGCACTTTAACCTAGGGCGGAGTATTTCGCGCCGGCGCATTTTTGTGCTTGGCGCGGTGCTGGCCGCCATCGCTGGGTTTTCGCCGCCACTTTTGGAAGACGATTTTTACCGCTACCTTTGGGATGCCTATCAATGGCACACCCAGGCCAGTCCTTACACTTACTCCCCTAGCGATTTTTTTGGTGATGAGCAACTTGCCCCGCGCTGGCAGGAAATTTTAACCGGTATTAATAATCCGCATTTGAAAACATTGTATGGCCCGGTCTTGCAGTATTTATTCTATTTGGCCTATTGGCTTGCGCCCGGTGAATTGTGGGCTTGGCAACTTGTTTTGTGGCTTATTTATCTCGGTGGCTTGCTTTTAATACTGAAAACCTGCGCCGATAAAAACGGCCCGCTGTGCTATGCGTTACACCCATTAATTTTGCAAGAGGCTATCGCCTCAGCCCACCCAGATCTCTTAGTGGGGCTATTGTTGTTAGTGGCGTTACTGTGTTGGCAGAAGCGGATGCCAGTGGTGTTGGGCGCGGTTTTAGGTGTGGCCATTGCCACAAAGGTCTCTGCTTTGGTGGTGGCACCGTTATTTTGTTGTGTTCCGCCATCGCAGTGGGCTTGCCGAGTAAACGCCGAGCAAAGTTCACGTCACTCAATATTGAGTTGGCTTTGCCTTACTTCGATGGCTGTGATGCTGATGTTGGTGCTGTTCTATGGCCCAGTGGTTTGGCATACGGCTCGCAGTGGTGCTTCTGCGTCCGAGTTGGACTCGCTATTGGTGTTTGGTCATCAATGGCGCTTTAATCCGCTGAGTTATCGAGTGTTGGAGCTATTTTTACCCGCCGCTTTAGCGCGGCTATTGTGCGCGCTGGTGTTACTGTTCGGTTGCCTTGGGCTGATAACCTTGATGCTGGCATTGGCACACCGCTACCGGCGTTTACCCGTGGTATTTCTATTGCTGTTATTGCTGTTTTTATCGCCGGTGGTTAATCCTTGGTACTGGCTTTGGTTGCTGCCTTTGGCGTGTTATTTAGCGCGGCCCTGGGTTGTCTTAGTTGCCGTATTTGCACCTGTGTCCTACATCAATAGTACAGTGCTGGCACAGATAAATAGTCAGTATCTGGCTAGTACGGAGCTTCCTTTTCTGGTGCCCTGGTGGGTGACTCTATTGCAATTAATGGCGTTCGCTTGGCTGTTGTTATCCGAGTGGCGCTGGTTTGCGTCAGGCTCGAGCGATAATTGATTCAGGTTCGTTGGAGCTGTGCGCACCGCTGCAACTGCTGCCTTGTCCTGCGGTACAGCCGTAGCAGTGGTCGGCCACGGTGATGTTTGAGCTGGCCGGGTTGTGGATGAGTAGATCGCGCAGATGGGGTCGCTCACTAATCTGCGCTGGCATTTCCAGCATCTGATTAAAATCGCAGTCGTACAAATTGCCCTGCCAATCCACACTCAACTGCTGACGGCACATTACCGATGCTAGGTTTGCCGTTTGGTGTGCCTGTTTCAAGGTTTGCATATACGGGGCAAACTCGCCTCGGCTGTGTAGCATGCTGCCGAACCGTTGAATAGGCATGTTGGCCAAAACAAACAGTAGATTAAATTCAATACCAAATGTGTGGTAGAGCTGATGTTTGTATTGATGCTCTAACTCACTTTGTGCTGGTGGTAGGGTGGCGCCTTGGGGGTTGTACACCAAATTTAATATCAGTGCAGAGCCTGCTTTGCCGTAGCCTAACTGGTTAAGTGCTTTAAGGCCGGCAATACTGCGCTCAAACACGCCCTGGCCTCTCTGGTTGTCGACGTTGTCCGCGCTATAGCAGGGTAGTGAAGCCACTACCTCAACCTGATGCTGCGCCAAAAACTCCGCCAGATCGGCTTGTCCGGGCTCGGATAAAATGGTCAGGTTACAGCGGTCTATAATGTGGATGCCTTCGGCGTGGGCGGCGCGTACAAGGCGCTTAAAGTCCGGGTTCAATTCTGGTGCACCGCCGGTTAAATCTAGCGTAGTGACGCCGAGTTTAACGGCCGCGGCCAACACTAAGTCCACCGTGGCGGGAGTCATCATTTCGGTGCGGGTAGGGCCGGCATTGACATGGCAGTGCAAACAACGTTGGTTACATCGATAGCCGAGGTTTACCTGTAAGGTAGTAACGGTATCACGCCGGATGGCCGGGAAATCTGTCGGCGTCAGAAGGGGGCGGGTATCAAACATAAAAGCTGCCTCAGCTAATCATTTTGGCTGTACATTGGACCTAATACGGTTGCACGCGATGAAACGTTACTTCCATGCGCTTTAGCGCGGACATTGAGTTTACGCTATTAATTTAAGTAACCCTAGGCCACGGCGTGTGTAACCAAATAACTCGATGCTGCGTATTTAGCTGCACAGGATTTATAACGCCGGGTGCCGCCCGGCATTTATCAACTTTTTGGAGTAATCAATGAAAAAGATTGCAGTGCTGATGATATTGGCATTGTGCGTGGTGGCTTTTTTTGTTTTTGACTTGGCAAGTTTGCTTACGTTGGAACAGCTTAAGGCCAGTATGTCGCGATTCAGTCAATGGCGAGATGCCAACCCGATATTGGTATCCGCCGCATTTTTTGTGCTTTATGTGGCGGTTACGGCCTTGTCTTTGCCAGGGGCGGCGGTAATGACACTAGCCGCCGGGGCACTCTTCGGATTGCTGTGGGGCGTGATTTTGGTTTCCTTTGCCAGCTCATTGGGGGCTACGTTGGCTTTTTTAGTTGCTCGCTATTTGCTGGGCGACAGTGTGCAGAAAAAATTCGGCGATCGCCTAAAAACCATCAATGATGGCGTTAGGAAAGACGGTGCTTTCTATTTATTTACGCTGCGCTTGGTGCCTATTTTCCCGTTTTTTCTGATCAACCTATTGATGGCGCTAACGCCTATTCGTAGCACCACATTTTATTGGGTAAGCCAGGTGGGCATGCTGGCCGGCACGGCGGTATTTGTGAACGCGGGTACTCAATTGGCAAAACTGGACAGCTTGGTCGGTATCCTATCACCGGCGCTGTTGTTGTCTTTTGTTTTGTTGGGGGTGTTTCCCTGGGTTGCTAAAACGGTGATCTCAGTGATCAAGCGTAAGCGTGTCTACGCCGGTTATTCCAAGCCAAAACGTTTCGATCGAAATATGGTGGTCATCGGTGCCGGCGCAGGTGGCCTGGTTACCTCTTATATTGCAGCCGTTGTTGGGGCGAAAGTCACCTTGGTGGAAGCGCACAAAATGGGCGGTGATTGTTTAAATACCGGCTGTGTTCCCAGTAAAGCGTTAATTAAATCTGCCAAAGTGGCAAAGTTGATGCGCAGTGCAGAAAACTATGGGTTGGAAAACCTCAGCGGATTAGAAAACCACAGCGCGCAGTTTTCCATGGCAAAAATTATGGCCAGGGTGAACGAGGTTATCAAAACCATTGAGCCGCACGACAGCATAGAGCGTTACACCAATTTAGGCGTAGAGGTGATAGAAGGCTACGCCAAAATCATTGACCCTTGGACCGTGGAAATTGCCCGCAATGATGGCCAGACACAAACCTTAACCACCCGCTCTATTGTATTGGCCACCGGCGCTGAACCGGTTGTACCGCCGCTGCCCGGGATAGAAGAGGTTGGGTATCTCACCAGCGATAACTTGTGGCAGACGTTGTCCTCTTTACCCACCGTACCTAAGCGTTTGGTTGTGCTTGGCGGTGGCCCCATTGGCTGCGAATTAACTCAAAGCTTTGCTCGCCTAGGCAGCCAGGTTACCCAGGTTGAAATGGGGGATCGAATTATGGCGCGAGAGGATGGCGATGTATCTGATTTCGTAAAAGCGCGATTGGAAGCCGACGGGGTTACTGTGCTGACTGGCCATAAAGCGCTGCGCTGTGAAATCAACGGCGATGAAAAATCCATTATTGTTGAGCACCAAGGCCAAGAAGTCAGGATTAGCTTTGATTATCTACTCTGTGCCGTGGGTCGCAAGGCGCGCTTGACTGGCTACGGCTTGGAAGACTTGGCGATTCCCGTGGACCGAACCATCACGACCAACGAATATTTAGAAACTCTATACCCGAATATCTTTGCCGCCGGGGACGTGGCGGGCCCCTACCAATTTACTCACACCGCTTCGCACCAAGCTTGGTATGCCGCCGTCAATGCGTTATTTGGCAATGTGAAAAAATTTAAAGCGGATTATCGAGTCATCCCTTGGACGACCTTTACGGAGCCCGAAGTGGCACGGGTTGGCCTTAATGAGCAGGAAGCAATAGCGGCAGGAACGGACTATGACGTAACCGTTTATGGCATAGACGACCTGGACCGCGCCATTGCTGAATCTGAGGCCGCTGGATTTGTGAAACTGCTGACGGTGCCGGGCAGCGACAAGATATTAGGAGTGACCATTGTGGGCGAGCACGCCGGAGAATTGCTGGCCGAATATGTGTTGGCGATGAAGCATGGCTTGGGCGTCAATAAAGTTTTTTCCACCATTCATACCTATCCCACATGGTCCGAGGCCAATAAATTTGTGGCAGGCCAGTGGAAACAGGCCTCTGCGCCTACCCACTTACAACCCTGGTTAAAGAAATACCATGCTTGGAGACGAGGAGCCAGCAATGAAAATTAAACATCTAGTCGCCGCCTGTGCGGTTTCATTGGCCGCCGTTGGCAATAGCTGGGCGGAGGGTTTTAACCACAAGGGTTGGGACCAATTACTCAAGGAACATGTGGCTAGTACCGATGATGGCAATTCAACTCAAGTGGATTATGCCCAGTTTGCTAGCAAGCGTGATGAATTAAAAACCTATTTGGACAGCTTAGCGTCTGTGTCGCAAGACGAGTTTGATGGTTGGCCTAAAGCGGATCAGCTGGCTTTTTTAATTAATGCCTATAACGCCTGGACCATAGAGTTGATTTTGTCGGCGTGGCCCGATTTGGACAGCATTCGTGACCTGGGCAGTCTGTTCACATCGCCCTGGGAAAAAGAGTTTGTGCCTTTGCTAGGTGAAACACGCTCGCTGGACGATATCGAGCATGGGCTTATAAGAGGCTCCGATCGCTACCAAGACCCGCGCATTCATTTTGCCGTTAATTGCGCCAGTATCGGTTGCCCGGCACTGCGGGCGGAGGCTTACCTCGGCGAGCAGTTAAACGACCAGTTGGAGGCGCAAACCCACGCCTTCTTAGCCGATGCTAGTCGCAATCGCCTGCGCGCAGATGCGCTGGAGTTGTCATCGATTTTTAAATGGTACCGCGAAGACTTCGAAAAGGGCTGGCGAGATTTTTATTCTTTGGAGCAGTTTTTACTGCAATACGGTAGCAGTTTGCAACTGACACCAAAGGTTACGCAGAAGCTTGAGCAAGAGAAAATGGCCATCGATTTTTTAAAGTACGATTGGCAGCTGAATGCGAAACGCTAACGGCAAAGTGAGCGAGTGCTAAACGTTATGAGCGATATTTATTGCGGCGCTAAGCAAGGAGTTAGCACCGTTTGGTGCCTGTGCGTCGGTAGGCAGTAAATGGCGAAACTATCCAGGAGAATAAAATGTACGATGTGGTAAGTGATTACTATGGCAAGCAACTGCAAAGCAGTGGTGACTTGAAAACCGATGCCTGCTGTGACTTTAGTACCGTGCCGCAGTGGTTAAAGCCGTTGCTGTCCAAAATTCACCCGGAAGTGACCGCCCGTTATTACGGCTGCGGTTTAGTATGCCCAGAGCAGCTAAGCGGTTGCCGAGTTTTAGATTTAGGTTGTGGCACCGGGCGGGATGTTTTCGCCCTGGCACAAATGGTGGGGGATAACGGTGCCGTGGTTGGCGTCGATATGACCACCGAACAACTGCGAGTGGCTGAGGATTATCAACTGTGGCACGCAGAGCAATTTGGCTTCAATAATGTTTCTTTTATACCGGGTAAGATAGAGCAGCTGTTATCCTTGGGGCTTGAGTCAGGTTCATTTGATATTATCGTCTCCAATTGTGTTATCAATCTATCGCCAGACAAACAGGCGGTATTGGAAGGCGTAAAACAATTGCTGAAACCTGGCGGTGAATTTTATTTTTCCGATGTTTATTGCGACCGCAGACTACCCACTGCCATTCGCCAGGATCCAATCCTGTACGGCGAGTGTTTGGGTGGTGCATTGTACTGGCAAGATTTTATCGACCTGGCAAAGGCCGCTGGGTTTGGTGATCCGCGCTTAGTGGCGGATCGGCCACTGGCCATTACTGATGACGCGGTTATGGCCAAGGTGGGGACGGCCAAGTTCTTCTCGGCAACCTACCGGCTGTTTAATATCGACGAGCTAGAAACCGCTTGCGAGGATTACGGCCAGGCGGTGATTTATCGCGGCGGCATCGAGCACCACGCACAGGCGTTTTCGTTGGACAAGCATCACAGCATCGAAGCCGGCCGAGTATTTCCGGTGTGTGGTAACACTTGGCGCATGTTGCAGAGCAGTCGGTTCGCCCCGCATTTTGAATTTATCGGCGATTTCACTCGCCACTACGGTATTTTTAACGGTTGTGGCACCGACATACCCTTTACCAACGAAAACACCATTGGCGAAAGCGCGCCTTGTTGCTAAACGAAAAAAACGCGCAGTGGTTGGCTGCGCGTTTTTTCCTAAACTACGGAGTTGCGGTTTAATGTAACTCGTGGATTAAGCGATTAATGGCATTGACCGCCAAAATACTGGCTTCTTCCATCTTGGCGAGGTGTTTGGCGGCTAGGTCGATCTCACCGGTTTTTGCCATTTCCAGTGCCTGGTTTCCCGAGGTGTGAACTTTCTGATGGGGTAGCTCAATATCTCGGAAGCCGGGGATATCTTTGAAATGCGACGCGCCATCGCCATGGTAATACCACTCGCCCAACTGGCAATCGCGGTGTGAGCTTAGCGGCCGGTCGTAGTTGCTTTGCTCAATCATGCTGTAAACGCTGTTTTTCCACACCGCGTGTTGAATTTTGGCGGTGTTAAGATGAGCAATGGTGGCGTTCTTATCGATCACTGAGCACATTTGCTTGGAGCGATTGATTACTTCATTAACCACCCGGTCAATCTGAGTGGAACACACACCCACTTCTTCGGCGTTTTCACTGCTCACGGATACCATGGATTCAATGGCGTCGGTTTGTTTCAACACATCTGCCACCAGGGCATCAATGCTATCACTGGCTTGGTGGGCTTTGCTGGCCAGTTGACGAACTTCATCGGCCACCACCGCAAATCCGCGTCCTGCTTCACCGGCTCGGGCGGCCTCAATAGCAGCATTCAGCGCCAACAGGTTGGTTTGGTCGGAGATCTCTTGGATGGTGGACACCAACTGCTTAATAGATTGCGCAGTGGTGCTCAGCTCACGCACGGACTCACCACTGCGGCTGGCCTGGCTATGGATGTTATTGGCGCGGCTGGACAGCTGCTGCACCGCCGCTTGGGTTTGCTCAAAAATATCGCCCATCTCGCTGATGGCGGAACGCTCCCGTTCCAGAAGTTGAGCGTTACTCAGTAGATCGTCGCCCACTTGGTTGAGCATATCCGCGCCTTTCAGCTGCTCTTTGGCGACGATTTTTGAGGTAGCGTATTTTTTCTCTGTGGCTAGGTACTGAGATTCTGAGTTCTCCAGTTCCTGCTCGTATTGATGAACCTTTTCCCGCAGCGCTTGGTTCTCGGCTCTGAGTGCCTCTAGTTCTTGGTTGTCTTGGCTGTTGCCCCGGTTAAACCACACGTGTCCACCTCAAAATAGTTAGTCGTCAATCGTTAGCAGGCTATCGGCGCAAAAAAAGCATTCTTGAGTCAGAATTGGCGCGAAAAACACTATTTTACAATTCGCTGGTATAACGGTTGGGTTGGTAGCCTGTGTTTTTAACTCGTCAACAAGGTATAGCAGGAAAAGTTGAGGAATTCCGCCCCCTACAGCGAATTTTCTTGCGAGCAGCACGCCAAATTGCGCAGCTCATTTGGCGCTTTGTTGGGTACATTGTTGGGTACGCAACCCCAGCCACGGATTTGTTCCTCGGAGCCCCTATGACCGTCACCACCCCTGCCAAGGCCCGCGCCAGCCAGCCCGAGCTAGATGTTTTCTTCCACCGGTTGTGGCAGCAGTACATCGAGGTAACACCCCAGGCCGCGGCCATCGCCCGTATGTTTGCCGGTGATACCGACAATCTGCCGGTGAATGACCATGTCGCCTTCAGAACCACCAGCAACAGCGCAATAGCGATGCAGCATTTAGAGCCCGTATTGGCTGGCCTGGGCTATGTTGCCTACGACCAATTTCGCTTTGAGCAGAAGAAGCTCAATGCCAAAGCCTTTAAACATACGCGCGTGGAATCAGCGCCGAAAATATTTCTCAGTGAGCTACAGACCCATGAACTGCCGCCGGCGGTTGCCGACGTGGTGGGGTATTATATGGCCCAGGTTACACAACAAGCACCACTGACGCCGGAGATATTCTCACAAGGTCGGCTGTGGCATCGCCCAACATTGGCAGAATATCGCCTTTGTTCGGCACACAGTGAATACGCAGCCTGGTTGCTGACTATGGGGTTACGGGCCAACCATTTTACGGTGAGTGTGAATCATTTACCGGGCAAGCCTGGGTTGGAGGGTGTCAATCAGCGGATTAAGGCCGCAGGCTTTAAGCTAAATTCAGTGGGTGGGGAAACCAAAGGCGGCCCGGGTCTCGGTTTGCAGCAGTCTGCGACCCTGGCAGATCGGCAGCCGTTTCGCTTTGGTTGTGGAGCGCAGGAGCCAATCCCTACGTGCTTTTATGAATTTGCCCTACGCCACGCCCACGCCGACGGCCAACTATTCGACAGCTTTATAGAGGGCAACGCTGACAAAATCTTTGATTCCACCAACGCCTATTAACATGGCCGTGCTGAATTTGAGAAGGTCTGACGTAGAGAAGGGCTTGCATTGGGCGCGCAAGGCAGCGCGCCGGGCTCAGTTAATGAAGTAACCAACCACTCGCCACTCATCATTGGTTTTGCGGACGGTGACGGTTTCCAAGGCGGCTTTTTTGTTCTGGAAACTGGTTTCTAGATCCACCACGATGTATTCACCGTCCGGCGCGCCGGGTAGTGAGTTGTATTCGTTGGAAGTTTTTACGGTTCTCTTTAGCGTTTTGCCAAGTGGGGTGCGTACCTTGGTCAAGGCCTGCTCCCACTCTTTAGTAGATAGTTGGCGTTGAAACATGGGGCCAGATTGGTTCCAGCTTTCTGCGTACTTCCCTGCGTCTACTACCTTGAGCCAATTCGTTGCCAGATCGACGGCTTTTGGTTCATCTGCGGCAACGGAAAACGACAATACTGCTGCGAACACTACCAAAAACAATCTTTTCATAAAGAACCCTCGAGGTTGAATAACTTTTTTTGCTCACCGGGGGTGCGAGTTAGTCTGCGCGATGCTGCAGCTATTGGCCCTTTCTACCGAGCCTTATTTATTTGCCAGCCCTTTTTGACCTGACCTCTATTTACAGGGCCTTTGTTTGCAGCGCCTTTATTTACAGGGCCTTTATTTACAGGGTCTATATTTTCAGGACCTATGCTTTCAGGACCTATGCTTTCAGGACCTATGCTTACCAGAACTCTATTTGCCGGCTTTGGGCCACAGGCGTTTGCCGACGGTAACGCAGCTACTATCCTTGGCGGTTATTAGGCTGCGCTGAAGTATACGTCCGTCGACCAGACTATGCCAACCCGTAGTTGTAAAGAAGTTTTTAGACTGTGTTGTTCAGAAAAATGGTCTAAAAAATCCTTCAGCTTGGCCCCATAACGCGGCAGGTTAATTTTCTACTGACTGGTTTTAAAAACTTGATTCACCCGTTTTGAGTTGTGTGAAAAAGCTTGGAGATTTGTCTCAGGCTGAGACATTTTATCGGCTTAGCTGTTTTTTTTTATGGTGAGCGTTAAAGTGCTGTGAATTGCCGTTAGGAAGGCAAAGAAGATGTAAAGATGTTTACTCACCTTAACAAGAAAGTGCTCGCTTATTTGTCCATAGTCTTGTTAGCTCAAAAAGCCCGTTATTCGATGCTCCAGGGCTGATTTGCAAGCTCTGGCAAGGTCACTCTCCGACTGAAATTATTAATAACTTATTGAGTTAACAGGCTTGAGTTAACAGGCGTTTTTTTAATCTGTTAATTAAAAAGGTGGCACCCTGATTTGATCCCTGGGATACCTGTCACAAAAATGCAAAATCATTGTTGCGGGACTCCGCAATTCCAGCCTAGTCGGCTAACAGTTGATGTGATGCTATTTGTATACTCTGCGGCAATTCGAAATATTCTTACTCAAAAAATTATGAAGATTATGGACGGTCTCACGCTCGCCCCAGCCAACGTTTTTAAACCACTCGCTCTGTCTGTTTTAGTGCTCGGCCTATCCGCCTGCGGTGGCAGCGGTGGCGGGTCCACTTCCGCCGTTTCGGCGCAGCAAAGCCAAACCACTGCGAGTGGTCAGAGCCCTGCTTCAAATAGCGGCAGTAGTAGCTCTAGCGGCTCGCAAACCGGGAGTGCAGATAACGTCACAACTGCGGCGTCGGAAACGATTGACGAAACCAGCAAAGACGTGGTTGGCGTTCAGGAAGAGGCGGTGGATACCCGTACACAAACCACAGCCGCCGGCGGTAAGCCCAAAATCACCATGACGGCACCGGCTGATGGCGCTGTGGTTAATAACAAGGCCCAGTTTGCAATTAAGGCCACCGCTTGGGACAACGATGGCGCGGTGGATCGGGTCACGTTTTTTGTTAACAACCAACGGGTGGGCAGTGATTACAGCCAGCCATTCACATTTACCTACAAAAATGCAGTGCCTGGCCGCTACAAAGTCTACGCCATGGCTCACGACGACAAAGATCTTTCCTCTAAGTCCTCTGTGCACTGGGTAACCGTTAAAGACGAAAGCGACGGTAAACCTACGGTCAGCATTACTTCTCCGGGCGATGTTTCCGATTTTGTAGTGGGTAAAACCATTCAAATCACAGCCGCCGCCACGGACAGCGATGGCTCTATCAAAAAGGTTGAGTTCTTCAGTAACGGCGAAAAACTGGGCTCAGATGCCAACAAACCCTATCAACTGGCCTGGGCCGATGCCGAGGTGGGTAGCCACGATATTCATGTGGTTGCCACCGACAACCAAGGACTAACCGCCCAGTCTGATACCCACCGCGTTGCCGTAAACGAAGCCTCGGGCTCTGGCAAACTGGTGACCTACCCAGCGTCCGACGTAATCACCCAAAAATTCAAGTCCAATAGATTCGGCGTTAAGGTCACCCAAAACGGGGCCACTAAGAATTCCTTTGTTTATGAAGAAGATAACAGCAGTAAACATAGCTGGGCTGGTAACTACGGTTACATGCAAGAAGCCAATCATTGGACCACCTTTTCGTTCAGTGGCGCCGTCAACGTGGAAGCCAGCCGGTTGGACGGTAAAAAAATATCCAGCTGCGTGATACGGCCCAAAGCTTTAAAAATCAACCCAACCATTGCCGGTAACAAATGCAGCTTCCGGTTGAACAAGCCGGTTAAGGTATCGGTTGAGATTGATGAAACCAGCAAGATTACCCAACACATCGACAAGATGGGGCAAATCACCAAAAAGATTGTTAAACACCCGCTGTTTGTATTTGCCGATGCAATGGAGCAAGACATTCCCAAGGCTGGCGATAAAAACGTGGTGTATTTTAAACCGGGCATACACGAAATTGGCAAACAGTACCAAATACCGAATAACACAACGGTGTACATTGCCGGTGGCGCCTATGTGATTGGCTCGTTTACCACCAAAAACAAGAACCCCAGCAACGTAACCATCCGTGGCCGTGGCATATTGTCCGGTGGCGGCCTTGGCGAGGGCAAGTCTGAAAAAGTTGGCTGGAAAAATCACGCGGTGGACTTCTCTAAAGGCCGCAAGGGCAAAGGCCTTGTGGTAGAAGGTATCACCATTACAGACCCTCTGCGTAGCTGCATCCTCAGTTACAGCCAAGTTGACGTTAAAAACACCAAGTTGTTCAGTTGGCGCCATAGAAACGACGGCATTGTGGCCGGCAATGGCTCGCTAATAGAGAACAATTTCCTAAAGGTGCAGGATGACAACATCAAGTTGTATTACGGCAATCAGACCGTGCGCAACAATGTCATTTGGCAACAGACCTCCGGTGCAGTGTTTAAATTTGCGTGGGACTTAAAAGGTGTGTCCAAGAACATCAAAGTGTCTAATATCGATATTATTCACAGCGATGTGTTCTTTGACTACGCTAAGGGCGAAACCGATCGACCAGAGCTGAACAGTACCAGTGCTGTCTTTAGTGCCATGGGGTTTGGTAAGAATGCGGCCTTCCGCGATAACAGCTTCCAAAATATTCGCATTGAGGAAGAGAATCTATTGCGTTTGATGGCTCTGCGTATGGTATCCACCCACCATACCTCTGCCGGTAAATCTACCTGGGGCAATCCAAACACCTCCGCCAGCAAAACCATTGAGAACATTACCATCGATAATCTGTCTCTTGCTGGTGTGCCCTACAAGCAGAGTACCTTCTACGGTAACAAGGGTGGTGCTATCAAGAAGATTGCGTTTTCTAATCTCAGAGTGGACGGCCAGTTGATTGCCAATAACAACCAGTTAACAAGCCGATTAGATGGCGTAGGTCTTAAGACGGTTGGCAACGTCAGTAATATCTCTATATCTCCCTAGCGCACCCGGTTCCCTTCTAATTTAGCCTTTACAAAACGCCCCGTTGATTGGGGCATTTCCCATTCCCCAATTCCCTTTTTACGCCACAATTTAATAGCCAGATTCGTAGTAGCCAGGCTCGCTGGTTTAGAAGAAGTTTCTGTACAGGGTTGGGGGCTGGGTAGAACTCATCCGGAGGGGCCGGTTTACGTATCGGCATTGCCCAGGACGGTGATGTGCTCCCACTCCCTTTCGGTTACGGGTTGTACCGAGAGTCTGCCTTGATTTACCAAAACCATATCGGCCAGTATTGCATCCTGTTTGATGTGCTTGAGCGGCACCGGCAATTTGAATTTGTGTAGGAATTGAATATCAACGCAATACCAACGCGGCTTTTCTTGGGTGGCTTTGGGGTCAAAATAGCGGCTTTCGCCATCGTACTGAGCTGGGTCCGGGTAGGCGGTTTGGGTCACAGTGGCCGTACCCACCACCGCCGGTACTTTGCAGCTACTGTGGTAAAACAATATTTGGTCACCTACGCCAATGTCATCGCGTATTAGATTGCGGGCCTGGTAATTGCGGATGCCATCCCAGCGGCCTGTTTTATTGGGCTCTGCGGCCAAATCGTCGATGCTGTATTCATCAGGTTCGGACTTAAATAGCCAATAGGTCATAAGCTGTGCCTCGATTCACCAGTACCTTTAATCCACCAGTACCTAAAATTCACCAGTATTCCTGATCATTTGTATCATTCGGCCGGAGCGAAAACATATCACGGGCAAGTATTCGCGCCAAATACTTTGGGCGGCTTAGCAGGGGCATAAACAGCGTTTCTGCTCGAGCACTGACGAAAAATTGCCCATATCTCACGGTAAAGGTCAATAGCATTAGTGGCGCAGTGCCGGCAGTGGCAGCCTTAAAAACGGAACATTTGGTTAAAGCCTGACGTTTTCAACTTTGGGTACACTGTGTGGGCAGGGCTCGCTTCCCCGAAGCTGGGCCGGATAACAACCATAAACACATCAGTTCTACAGCGGGAGCCAGGTGATGACCTCAACCAACTGCCTTTTTGAAGCGTTCAACTCGGATAAGCTGAGCCTTGCCAATCGATTGGTGATGGCGCCCATGACCCGCAGTTTTTCGCCCCACAATGTGCCCAGCGATCAGGTTGTGGAATATTACCGTCGGCGAGCGGCCGGTGGGTTGGGGTTGATCATAACTGAGGGGACGACCATCAATCATATAGCCGCCCATGGCTATCCCAACGTGCCTAATTTCCATGGTGAACAGGCGCTAGAGGCTTGGCGCAAGGTGGCCAATGCAGTGCATGCCGAAGGTGGCAAGATTGCGCCGCAATTGTGGCACGTTGGCGCAGCACGTAGGCCGGGAACCGAACCCGGAGGACAGACCCCAGGCTTCAGCCCCTCGGGCATGTTTATGCCCGGTAAAATCACCGGCCATGCCATGACCAAAGACGATATCGATGAGGTTGTACAGGCCTATGCGCAAGCCGCCAAAGATGCACAACAAGCGGGGTTTGATGCCATTGAAATTCACGCGGCCCACGGCTATTTGATTGACCAGTTTTTCTGGGCCGGTACTAATCAACGCGAAGACGAATACGGTGGCGATATGGCCGCCCGTGGCCGCTTTGCGCAAGAGATTGTGAGCGCCATTCGCGCAGCTGTGGGCCCGGATTTCGCCATCATATTGCGTTGGTCCCAATGGAAGCAGCAGGCCTACGATGCACGTCTAGTCGAAACCCCGGAAGCCTTAGCGGAATTCATTCAGCCCTTGGCCGATGCCGGAGTCGATATATTCCACTGTTCCACCCGTCGCTTTTGGCAGCCAGAGTTTGAAAGCAGTAATCTGAACCTCGCCGGTTGGGTTAAGAAACTCACTGGCAAGGCCACCATTACCGTGGGCAGCGTGGGGCTGAGCGATGAGTTTTTGCCAGAGTCTGCCAACGCCGGCTTTAAAGAGGCTTCGCCGGTTAATTTTGATGAGCTGGTTGAACGCATGGAAAATAATGAGTTCGACCTGGTGGCCTTGGGCCGTTCGGTCATTGCCAACCCAGATTGGCCCAAGTTGGTCCAAGCAGGCAAGTTCGATCAATTAAAGCCCTATGAAAAGCGGTATTTGGAGTCCTTAGTTTAAGACGCCGGCGAGTCTTAATGTGCAGCTTAATAACCTTGTCCGGCCGCCGATCACCGTGCGGCTGGGTCAACATTGCCAAACTTAATGACGCAACAAACTACAAGTGCAAAAAACTTAAAGTCGCGTAGACTTAAAAGCACAAGCCTAGAAAAGCTAAATTAGTCAACAAAGAAAACAGGAAGGCGATAAATAGGCGAGCGCCAGCCTCCAGATCCGTCTCTTTGCTTTATGCTTTTGCCCTCCCTTCTTTTCCGTACTTACGAGCTTGCTTAAAAACCGAGCCATTACCCAATATCTTCAGCGCCGCGTGGTTTGTAACCTGTGATGTGAATTTCGCCGTCAAGCTCGCAGGTGTTGGTTCTTGTGTCTGTTGGAGGCAAAAGAAAATAGCTATTCGGCCGATATAAAAGTGTGCAATCAGAAAATATTTTAAGTTGATTAAAATGAAATTAAATAAAAACTAGGTTTTTAATTTCGATTGGTCTAAATGCAGTGTTGCAGCGCTTTCAGTATCTCTTTTAGGGATGTTGCTGCGCAAAGTAAACCTTGCATGGCGTAAATTTCCTCATAAAGGATGAGAGGAAATTTGACGTATCAGGAGCTATAAATATTGGACTGCAAGTTTTTTTAATTTTTATATAACCAACAGTAAATAATATCCCCGAGGCGTTAATGTTTCTGAATATAAAAGAATCTCTGGTGCTGGCTTTCGGCGTCGCTTTAAGCGTGGCTGTCGGCATGGTGGTGGCGAAAGCCGGGTTCGGAGGAGCAACGTCCTTTTTACTCGGGGGAATGGCCATAATTGTGTTGGCTGGTTCGGCGGTTGTAAGTGCCAAAATCTGGTTCTCTGGCCGAACTCGCGGCTTATTAGAAGCTTGCTTCAGTGACCCGAACATGGAATCAGAATTACCAGAATCGGTGTTGCGTTACCGCGAGAGCACCAAAAGGCTATTGATGGATTTAGCCTCGGATGTGGATAAGCAGGCCATTGGCTCGGCGGAAATTTCGCATTTTATTAGCACGCTCAGTACCTCTATTGAGCACATTTCAGAGCGCTCAACCCACATTGCCCAGGTGGCCGAATCCATGTCGTCCACCGTGGACTCCATCGCCAGTGATGCCCACTCCGCTGGCGAGTTCGCCACCAAAACCGCTGCCAGTAGTGGCGCAGGCCAAAAAGCACTTAACGATTTGAACTCCAAGTTCAACAACCTGGGTGAGACGGCGCAAAACGTGTCCGAGGCATTATCTGTATTACGTGAGCAGTCGCAGAGCATCCAAGGGATTACCGAAGTCATTAATGGTATCGCCGAGCAAACCAATATGTTGGCGTTGAACGCCGCCATCGAAGCTGCCCGGGCTGGCGATTACGGCCGCGGCTTTGCTGTGGTGGCGGATGAGGTGCGCGGCCTAGCGAGCCAAACCACCCAGGCCACCGCTGAAATCGCCAATATGCTGAAAGCCAACCACGAGCAGGCGGGCACGGCATCACAAATCATGCAGGACTTGGAAAACCACATGCAGGAAGCGCAGGCGATTGTGTTGGAAACCGGCACTGCCCTGGAGGGCATCACTGGCGAGGCGGGTAACTCCGACCAGCTGGTGAAAAATATCGTCCGCGCGCTGCAAGATCAGGTCAGTGCCAGCCATGCCGTGTCCGGTGGCATTGATGAAATCAGTCAGTTGCTGGGCCATTCCGAGAAAGAAGCCCAGGTGGCTGCAGCGAACGGAGAATCGTTATCGGTGTTGGCCGAGCGAATTTTGGTGAAATTGGGCGATCACAACTTGGATTCCTTCCACGACCAGGTACGCCTAGCCGCCGCAGAGGCTGCCCAGGCCATAGGGGAGGTGTTCGAAGACGCCATTGCCCAGGGTAAACTGTCACAAGAAGACGTGTTCGACCGCAACTACAAAGAAGTTGCTGGTACCGATCCGCCCAAATACAACACTCGCTATGACAGCTTCAGTGATCGGCATTTCCCGGCGATTCAAGAACCTGAGGTGGCGAAGTACCAAGAGATTATTTTTGCCGGTGCGGTGGATCAAAATGGCTATTTCCCCACCCACAATAAGCGCTATTCCAAACCTCTGACCGGTGACTACCAAGCGGACTTGGTGAACAGCCGCACCAAGCGTATCTTCAACGACCGCACCGGTTCGCGTTGTGGTTCGCACACGCAGTCGTTTTTGCTGCAAACCTACAAGCGCGATACCGGGGAAGTGCTGCACGATCTTTCTGTGCCCATCTACGTTAACGGCCGCCATTGGGGTGGCTTCCGCGTGGGCTATCTGGCCAGCAAACATTAACCGGTCATCAGCATAATTTTTGCACTCTCTTTTCCAAAGCGATGCGCAGGGAATGAAACCCTCTGCGCCTAGGTCTCATGTCTTTCCCCGTATAATGCTGTCCCCGGTGTAGTGGCGTCGGTCTGGCCAAGCGCAGGCCGATGGCGGCATAATTAGACGTCTCTGTTTATATCGGCTTAATGAGGTAAAGGCATGTCCCACCCCGTTCCAGAGGGTTACCAGTCCATCGACTTCGGCATTCCATTTTTGCAATTGATCGGCCCCGTGTACCATAAGGTGGGTGCGCCGGTGCTGCACCTGGCCATGCGCATAGAACACAAACACTGCAACGCTTTAGGTTCAGTTCACGGCGGCTTGCTGGCAACCTTGGCTGACGTTGCCAGCGTCAGGGCTTTAGTGCAGGCACGCAATAATGGCCAGCGGGCTTTTACCATCAGTTTAAATACCGACTACATCGGCCAAGCGGTAGAGGGCGACTGGATAGAAGCGCACATTACTATTAAGAAAGGGAGTGGGGGTGTTGCATTTGCGCTGTGCGAGATCAAGGTCGACGATAAGCTAATCGTTGTATCCAGCGGCTCGTTTAAATTCTTTACCCCATCCGAGGCCAGCTAGCTCCGTGGCTGCGCAACCGCCCCTTGGGTTTGGTCTGTTGGATTGCACACACCTGCCATTTAACCATCTAACCGGGCCGATCTATATCAAGGAGGGTGACTCAACCCCCAGATTCGGCATGTTTATTTTGCCGCAGCATAGTGACGCAGAAGGCTTTGCCGAACGCGGCGTTCTAGCAACCCTGGCAGATATGGTGGCAGGCCGTTCACTGGTCATTGCCAGTAATTTCACCCTGGGTTGCTTTACCATCAGCCTCAACCTAGAGTTTTTGGCGCCCGTTCCCCAAGGCGGCTGGATAGAAACCACCGCCAAACTCTATGGCCAGCAGGGCAACGTGGCCTTTGTGGCTTGTGATATTAGTTATGATGGTAATGTAGTCATGCAGGCTAACGGTAAATTCAAACAATTTCCCCATGCGGATTTACGCTAGAGACCATGTCTCTGTAGATCAAATTTTTTGTTGCTAATGCTGCGCGGTTTTCGCTTGGTGGCTCGCCGTGTAGACGATAAAGTGATGCCGATAACAGTGCAGGTAACCGCGAAGGCGTGAGCGAAAGCCTCGTTAACTAGCCGCCTTTATACGATGATTGGGTGATAGGTTAAATCCGCGTGCTGGCGCGCTGTTGTATCAGCAAAGGTATTTTATGGAAAAAAATTATGTCTGAATTTGCCACAGGCCGAGAAGCACTTGCTGGGGTAGACCCATTATTTGTGGATCGTTGGTCACCTCGGGCGTTATCCAATGAGCCCATTGATGACGCCGCATTGCAACGCATCTTTGAAGCCGCCCGTTGGGCTCCGTCGGCCTACAACGAACAGCCCTGGACTTTTTACACCAGCACTTCAGATACCTTCGCGTCCTACTTAGGTATGTTGGTAGAGGGCAACCAATCCTGGGCTAAAGATGCCGCCATCATTGGTTTTTTGATTGGCAAAAAACACCTGAGTAAAAACGGTAACGATAACGGCACTTATCAGTTGGATTGTGGCGCAGCTTGGATGTCCATGAGCCTACAAGCTCGCTTGGAAGGCCTCTACACCCACGCAATGGCCGGCATTAAGCGCGACCAAGTAATCGATACCCTTGGCTTAGACCCAGCACAGTACTCAGCGGTAATGGGTTTTACTTTGGCAAAGCTGAGGGCGCCGGAACAATTACCCGCTGGCCTCCAGGCCCGCGAAACGCCCAGCGACCGCAAGCCACTGGATGAAATCTGGCGGCGATAGGTCCGCACTACAGCGCGTCAGCACGATTACCTCCTTCCCTTCGCCACAACGCGCCCGCATTGCCAGTAGGCCGGGACCGACCCGGCTAGTGCTCGGCTAGTGAATTGGCGGCGCTCACCACGACATAACTCCAATTATTGGTATTGAAAGCCAGCTCCAGAGAAAACTAAAGCCCTAGCGGAAACGGCACCATAAAAGCTTGTCTCAGTTTTTAGTGATCATTATTGGTGCGCTCTTGTGGGGCGAGCGCGGTTAGTCGCATCAACTGCTATATGCGTAACAATCTCATCTTTACTCTTGGCACAGATCGCAAACACGCCCTAAGCACCCCGCAGAAAGCGCGAGAAACTGTGTAGCAACCGCCTCGAACGCTCCACATCCATAAAGATTCATATTAAATGAATGTATGGCACGTTGGTTGCTGCAGCTAGAGCCAAAGAAACGTGTTTGTAACTAATTGGCTTATGGGTGTGAAGCTCTCTGGGGGGCTAACGATTGCCACCGGGCAGGTTTTTTAACGTCGCCAAAGCCTAAAGGCGCAAATGCGGTGAGATACGCTAAACCAGCCTACATGCCGCCCTGGCAATGATATGTCACCATGGGCCCAAAAAACGGAGTTTTGTGATGTTCGGTTTATTCAAAAAAAATCCAGAGACAGAACTCGAAAAAACAGTTTTCGATAAGCTGGGTGGAGCCCCCGCCATTGATTTGGCCGTGGATATTTTTTATCGCAAAGTGTTGGTTGATGATCGTATCGCCCATTTTTTTGATACCGTCGATATGGAAAATCAGCACAAAAAACAAAAGGCGTTTTTAACCATGGCCTTTGGTGGTCCTAACCACTACACCGGTAAAGATATGCGCGAGGCCCACAAAGGAATGAATTTAACCGAAGAGCATTTTGGCGCTGTTGCTGAGGCGTTGGTAGGTACTCTGCAAGAACTCAATGTTCCCCAAGAAGACATCGGCTCTGTGGTGGAGATTGCCGCGAGCGTTAAAGATGATGTACTTAACCGCTAAGAAAAAGCGTACATCGAACTATTTAATTTAAAACAACGCCGATTAATTGTCGGCGTGGTTACTGCGGCTTGCCTACATATGTCGCGCCCAAATATGTTACGGTCCGTTCTCATTGTTTTAATTTCGTTTGTACTATCCATGCTTACAGGGCGCTTCGTGCGCCCTTTTTTTTAAACTGACTTGTTGGCAGTTTAAGTGCATGTTGCTGGATGAAAAGTCATGGTTATCCTGCACCGTGGCAACCACGGTGGCCGGTGGTACACTGGGGTTTTCTCCTCACACAGGGTCAGAGTATGGAAAAGGTAACCGGTATCGGTGGTGTTTTCTTTCGCGCGCAAAATCCTCAGCAGCTGGCCCAATGGTACCAGCAGCATCTGGGAATTAACCCGGTGCCCACGGATTACGATTCCCCGGCTTGGCAGCAACAAGCTGGCGATACGGTGTTTGCGCCCTTTGCCCAGGATACAGACTATTTTGGTAAATCCTCCCAGCAGTGGATGATTAATTTTCGCGTAAGGAGCCTAGACGCCATGGTGGCGCAGTTAACGGCGGCGGAAATCGAAGTGGTGGTAGACGCAGAAACCTATCCCAATGGCCGTTTCGCCCGCCTACAAGACCCAGAGGGCAACCCCATAGAGCTATGGCAGCCGGCATAGGGTAGTGCTTTGGTTACAAGGCGCTGTCGTCAACGCTGGCCAATAACGGGTGAATTCTTTACATTACCCGAAGGCCAATGGGGGCTTTCTTAGATTTATCGGAGAACCAGTGCATGGCGAAAGCGGCACCAGAGCACAGCCAATCGGTAGTGAAGTTTTTATTGGCGGCGCGGGAGGCGGAAACCCGCTCACTGGCCCAGCTGACGGACACCTGCCATGTCATCCAAGCCATTGGCGACATGATTCACGATTTACAGCGCGAGCGCGGCCTCACTAACGTTTATTTGGCGTCCGGTGGCGAACGCTTAATGCAACAAAAGCGAGCCGAGCAGTTGGCTCTCAGTATGACTACTGAACAGCGCCTGCGAGCGTTGTTTACCGATGAAGCTTCACCAGTATTAGCGCAACCGCTATCCGCGCGTCTATTGAATGCCATCGCCTACATCTTGCAAGGGCTCACAGAGTTGGCCTATCTGCGCCAGTTGATTGAACAAGGCGGTATTGATGCCACGCTGATGACCCAGGCTTTTTCGAGCTTAATTGCAGGCCTGCTGGAGGTCGTCAATGAGGCCGCAGACAGCTCCGGAGACCCCGCCGTGAGCCGCGCTTTGGTCGCCATGATCAACTTTATGCACGGCAAGGAATACGCTGGCCAGGAGCGTGCCTGGGGGGCAATAGGGTTTGCCCGGGGCCATTTTGATGAACCACTGCGTTTGCGATTGGAGCACATGCAAAGCGCCCAGGAGCAAAGTTGCGGGTTGTTTGAGCAATTCGCCGAACCCGAGGCCGTGGCGCAATGGCAGCAATTAGCGCACAGTGATTTTGCGCCCGAGCTAATACGATTGCGTGGCGTGATAGCCGCATTGGGCGATGGCGATCAGGTAGCATCGGAGCTGAGTGAAATATGGTACTCAGTGGCGACCGCACGTATTGATGCCATGCACGGAATTGAAGTCCAAATCATCAACGATGTGGTGCGCTTAAGCCAACAGCGGCTGATGACGGCCCAGAGTGACTATCAACAACAGGTGCAGGCCGTTGAAGCGCTAACAAGCGCCGCGCAGCCATTGAAAAAGAACCAGCTCCACAGCCTAATGCTGTTGCACAACAACAGAGATTCGGTGAGCCCAAAGGACGGCCGACTGGCCGGCGATAGTGGGGCCGCCGCTAGCCTTCGCTCAATTTACGATTTAATCCGCGAACAAGACGAACATCTTTCCCAGGTTAAAGCCGAATTGGACGAGGCCAAGCGGGCACTGGCGGAGCGTAAGCTGATTGAGCAGGCCAAGGGCTTGCTGATGAAGAGCTTAAAGCTTAGTGAGGAGCAGGCCTACCGGCGTATTCAACAGCGTGCCATGGAATCGAATACGCGTCTGGCGGAAGTAGCCCAGCTTTTGATTGATACCGCCAGATCCGTGGGTCGCACGCGTTAATGCACTGCATTGAGGCTTTTGTGCTTTAAGTCGGTGCATAAAAGTCAGATTTTTAAGCTGCATTTTGGCCCACAAATGCGTTAAAGCTATGAAAATACAGGCTTTTTGAAAGTTGGTGCGATCTCTGCTTTAGAGTTAACCATTAGCTGTAGTCGCTATATTAAAAATTAAAGTTTTCTTGGACAAAGGCGTCCATCACCTGCTGACGCATACTCATACGGTGATGGGCGTTTTTTTTTGCACGCTATTTCTACTTTTAACGTTTTGCCCAGCATTTTTGCCTGATAACAATGGGGAATAGAATATGAGTCAGCCTGAAAAGACCAACGTTGTCGTCGTCGGTAACGGCATGGTGGGTCATCAATTTATCGACAGTTTGATGGCCAGCGAAGAGCGAGAGCACTTCCACGTAGTTACTTTTTCTGAAGAGGCTCGTGTTGCCTACGACCGAGTGCATCTTTCAGAGTATTTCAAATCCAACAACGCCGAAGACTTGGCCATGACCACGTTGGAGAACTACCTGGAAATGGGGGTGGAGGTACACCTCAACGACCGCGTAGAGAGCATCGATCTCAACGCGAAAACTGTGACCTCTGCCACCGGCAAAACGCTGAGCTACGACAAACTGGTTTTGGCTACTGGGTCCTACCCATTTGTGCCGCCCATCGAAGGTAATGAACGCGAAAACTGTTTTGTTTACCGCACCATTGAAGATTTAGAAAAAATCACAGCTGCAGCTCAATCCGGCGCCAAGGTTGGTACCGTTGTGGGCGGTGGTTTGCTGGGTTTAGAGGCTGCAAAAGCGGTTAAAGACCTGGGTTTAGAAGCTCACGTTGTAGAGTTCGCGCCGCGCTTGATGGCCGTGCAGGTGGATGATGGCGGCGGTACCCTACTGCGCGACAAAATCGCCAACCTGGGCGTGGGTGTGCATTTGCAAAAGGCTACCCAGCGTATTGTTGCCGGCGACACCTGTACCCACCGTATGGAATTCGCCGACGATACCAGCCTAGAAACCGACATGATTATTTTCTCCGCCGGTATTCGTCCACAGGATGCCCTGGCCCGTCAGTGCGGTTTGGAGGTCGGTGAGCGCGGCGGCATTGTCATCAACAATAAATGCCAAACCTCCGATCCAGACGTCTACGCCATCGGTGAGTGTGCCCTGTGGAACAACCGCATTTTCGGTTTGGTGGCCCCGGGCTATACCATGGCCAAAACCGCCGTGGCCCACCTGGTTAAGTTGGAAGAAGAATTTGCCGGTGCCGACATGAGCACCAAACTAAAACTGATGGGTGTGGACGTTGCCTCCATCGGTGATGCCCACGGTGCAACGCAGGGTGCGCGGGTTTACACCTACTACAATCAGCCGAACGAAGTGTACAAAAAGCTGGTGGTAAGCGAAGACAACAAACTGTTGTTGGGTGCGGTTTTGGTGGGTGATGCCGAAGAGTATGGCTCGCTGCTGCAATACATGCTCAATGCCATAGAGCTGCCAGAGAACCCAGAGGCTTTAATTCTGCCAAGCCTAAGCGGCGAGAAGCCCGGATTGGGTGCCGGCGCGTTGCCGGCCACCGCGCAAATCTGTTCCTGCCATGATGTCAGCAAAGGTGATATCAGCGCGGCGGTGCAGGGCGGTTGCTGTTCCGTAGGTGACGTTAAAGGCGCAACCAAAGCTGGCACCGGTTGTGGTGGCTGTGTGGCGCTATTGACCAGTGTGGTGAACCACGAATTGGCAGAGTTGGGTGTAGAAGTGAGCACCGATATCTGTGAGCACTTCCCGCACACTCGCCAGGAGCTGTATCACTTGGTGCGTGTTGGAAAAATCAAAAGCTTCCACGAGATGTTAGAAAAGCACGGCAAGGGCGATGGCTGTGAAATTTGTAAGCCTGCCATCGGTTCGATTTTAGCCAGCTGCTGGAACGACTATGTACTCAGCGACGAGTTGATTGGCCTGCAAGACACCAACGATATCTTCCTGGGCAACATGCAAAAAGACGGCACCTACTCGGTGGTTCCGCGCATTGCCGGTGGTGAAATTACCCCCGATAAATTACTGGTATTGGCGCAAGTTGCGAAAGACTATGGTTTGTATACCAAGGTTACCGGTGGCCAGCGTATCGATTTATTCGGCGCTCAATTGCATCAATTGCCAGACATCTGGCGCCGCTTGGTGGAAGCCGGTTTTGAGACTGGCCACGCCTACGGAAAATCCGTGCGTACCGTGAAAAGTTGTGTCGGTAGCACCTGGTGCCGCTATGGTGTGGACGATTCCGTTGGCTTAGCCATTGAGATCGAAGACCGTTACAAAGGCTTGCGTTCGCCGCACAAATTAAAGTTTGCCGTGTCCGGATGTACCCGTGAGTGCGCCGAGGCTCAGTGTAAGGATGTGGGTGTGATCGCCACAGAAAACGGCTGGAACTTATACGTTGCCGGTAACGGTGGTATGAAGCCGCGCCACGCTGAGCTATTCGCCTCCGACCTAGATAAAGAAACACTCATTAAGTACGTCGATCGCTTCCTGATGTTCTACATCCGTACCGCAGATCGTTTACAGCGTACCTCGGTATGGCGTGACAACTTAGAAGGCGGCCTAGAGTACCTGCAAAAAGTGATCATCGAAGACAGCCTTGGCATCGCCGAAGAGCTGGAAGCCGAAATGGCTCTTAACATTGGCAATTATCAATGTGAGTGGGCCACCACCATTGATAACCCAGAGCGGCTTAAGCGTTTCCGTCACTTTATTAATGCCGAAGAAACCGATGAAAACGTACTGTTTGTAGAAGAGCGAGGCCAAATCCGCCCAGCCACCGAAGACGAGCGTGCGGACATCATCGCCAAGGCCAGTTGATTAGGAGAAGTAACATGAGTTCATGGATTAAAGTGTGCCAATTGAGCGACATCGCCCCTAACACCGGCGTTTGCGCTCTGGTTAATGGCCAACAGGTGGCGATTTTTCGCGAGGCCAAAAGCGATGCTGTTTTTGCCATCGGTAATTACGACCCCATCGGTAAAGCCAATGTATTGTCGCGGGGTTTAATGGCGCAATTGGGTGACAACATCACCGTGGCGTCACCGCTGTACAAGCAGCACTACCGTCTAACCGACGGCCAGTGCCTAGAGCAAGATGGCGTAAACGTACCCGTATATGAGGTCAGAATCACAGACGGCGCCATCGAAATCGCCGCCTAAGTTCCCCTGAAGTAGTTCCAAAGTGTGCAGCCCCAGAAGTTTTGGGGCTTTTTTTTGCCTGCCGTTTATTCCTTTTTTTCCATTCTTTTCAATGCTTTAGCTGGCGCAGGGCGGATATCCCTTGCTGCGTTGCAAAATTTTGCTTTGACAATGCCTGCTTAGGCAGATAATGTTTTGGCAGATACAGCTGGAGCAGAATATGCCAACTCAACATTACGACCCAGAGTCCTTCCAAAGCAAAGATTCCCTGGGTTATCTCATCAAGGTGGCTTACACCATGATGCTGGGCGGAGCCGAGCAAGCGTTTGATGGCTCGGGCCTGTCGTTTATTCAATGGATTACGCTGCGCAAACTGCGCGAGCATCAATCGTTAACGCCGGGCAACTTGTGCCAGGTGCTGCGGCACGACAGCGGCGCCATGACCCGTATGCTGGATCAGCTGGTTAAAGCCGGTTACGTCAACCGGCAGCGCAGCGAAGAGGATCGCCGGGTGGTGGAATTAAGCTTAACGCAGGCTGGAGAGGCCAAAGTGGATGAGCTGCTGCCTCAATTTCTCGACGAGTTAAATAAGCTCTGCGGCATTTTTGACGAGCAGGAGTTTGTCCAATTTAAGGCCATGCTCAAGCGTTTAATTAGCCACGTCGGTGAAGTTACCGGGCGCGAAGTACCGGAGTCATTGCGATGAAAATGAAAACCCTAGCCGCCAGTGTGCTGCTCGCCGGTACCCTGGCGGGTTGCGTCTCCGCCCCCGAAATACAACCCCAAGCCGAACTTACCGAAGCATCGCAATTGGGGCTTTCCCACGAGCTCTTTACCTTCACCGGCCAGCAGCAATGGTGGCAGGCCTATGGCGATGAGCAGTTAAACCAATTGGTGCAAGCGGCGTTGCAAAAAAGCCCGGATCTGGCCTCGGCCAGGGCCCAGGTGCGGGCGGCCCAAGCGCAATTGCTAGCCGCCGGTGGCAGCCGTCAGCCCAGCTTGGGTTTCGATGCCAGCGTGGCTCGCCAGCGCCTTTCCGAGCACTATATTTACCCGTCCCCCTATGCCGGTTCCATGCGCAATTTTGGCCAGTTGCAGTTTAATTTCTCCTGGGATTTGGATTTCTGGGGGCGGCAAGCGCAATTGTTGTCCCAGGCTGGCCAGCAAGCCGATGCGGCGCGTTGGGAGTGGCAGGCCCTGGAGCAAAAGTTAACCGCGGCCGTGGTGGAAAGCTATTTTGAGCTCTACCAAGCCCACCAGCTGATGCAGATTGCCCAGCGCACAGAACAACAGCGGCAAAGCTTATTGCAGCTCACCCAGGCGCGTTTGGATGCCGGCCTGGATACCGAGTTGGAATTGCGCAATGCCGAAAGTGTTTTGCCCATGGCTCGTCAACAACGCTTGGCGGCCCAGGCCCGTTATGACAACGCCAAGCATCGCTTGGCAGCGCTTACCGGGGCCGGTGCCGAGGCCTACAGCAGCATGACCATTCCTACGTTAGCACTGTCCACCGAGTTGAGTTTACCCCAGCAGTTACCGGTAAATTTATTGGCCCGCCGGCCGGATATCGCCGCTTCCCTAGCCCTGGTAACCGCCGCCGATGCCAACCGCTTGGCTGCCAAGGCGGCGTTTTATCCCAGCATTTCGTTAACCGCCTTTGCCGGCTACCAAGCCATTGGTATGGATGAATTGTTGCAATCCGGCAGCCAGATTTACGGCGTGAGCCCGGTGCTGCATCTACCCATTTTTGACGGTAAGCGGTTGAAGGCGAGTTACGCCGGAGCCACGGCGCAGTTGGATGGCGCCGTTGCCGGCTACAACCAAGCGGTGGTGCAAGCGGTGCAGGAAGCCGCCGATCAAATCACATTAACGCAATCTCTGCGTGCTCAATTAGAGCAAGCCAACGCCAGTTTGCAGGCGGCAGAAAAAGCCTGGCAATTGGCCAAGGCGCGCTACGCGGCTGGGCTATCCAATCAAATTGTTGTGCTGGATGCCGAGGCGCGGGTGCTAGAAACGCGCAGTAATCTGCTGGCCTGTGAGGTTGCCTTGGCCACCGCCCAGGTGGATTTATTAATCGCGGTGGGCGGACCAACCGCCGAGTCTACCGCCGCCAATGGGCTTGCCAGCCAGCAAGCAAAAACATTATTCCAAACCGCCAGTGCTGATCTTAATAGCTCCGACGGATTGCTCAATCTCGAATAGGTGAATGTTATGAGCAGCGAAACAATCGACAGTAATCAACCCCAAGCCAAACGCAAAACGCGTTTGCTTTTTATCGCCCTTGCCGTGGCGGTAATTGCCGCGGCCTACGCGAGTTATTGGTACTTGCATGGGCGCCACTTTGTCACCACCGATAACGCCTACGTGCAAGGCAACACCTTGGCCATTACCAGTGAAGTGAACGGCACGGTTATTGGCGTAGAGGTGAATAACACCGAGCAAGTTAAACAGGGCCAACTTCTGGTTAGCCTGGACCCAACCGATGCCGAAATCGCCGTAGACTCTGCCCGCGCCGAGTTGGCCCGAACGGTGCGCGCCGTGCGCAGTGAATTTGCTAAAGCCAGTGGTTTGCAATCGCAAATCGAGAGCCAGCAAACCGCACTGGACAGCGCCAAAGAAGATTTAAATCGGCGTTTAAAAGTCGCAGAAATGGGCGGCGTTTCGTCCGAGGAATTACAGCACGCGCGCAGCGATGTCACTCGTCAGCAGGCCATGTTAGCCACCGCCCGGGATGAGCTGGAGCAGGTTAACGCGCAAATTGTTGGCACCACCATCGAAACCCATCCCGATGTGCTGGCCGCCGCCGCTAAATTACGTGAGGCATCCCTAGCATTGCAGCGCACTAAAATTTACGCCCCGGTGGATGGTGTGGTGGCTCAGCGTTCGGTGGAAATCGGCACTCGCATCGCCCAGGGCAAACCGCTGTTGTCGGTGGTGCCCTTGGGCCAAGTGTGGGTCGATGCCAATTTTAAAGAGGTGCAATTATCCCAAGTTAAAGTCGGCCAGCCGGTAACTCTGGAATCGGATTTGTACGGCGATAGCGCAGAGTTTCATGGCCGAGTGGTGGGCCTAAGTGCCGGTACGGGCAGCGCCTTCGCCTTATTGCCAGCACAAAATGCCTCCGGTAATTGGATTAAAATCGTGCAGCGCTTACCGGTGCGTATTGCGCTGGATAACAGTGAGCTGGCCGAACACCCGCTGCGAGTGGGTCTATCCATGACCGCCAGTATCGATGTCGGCGCGCCGTTGCAATCCATAAACGAAGGCACAAAGGTTGGCTCCACCATGCATTTAGAGCGCGACTGGGATCGCCAAGCCATGAACGATCTGGTTGACGAAATTATTGCCGAGCACTCCGGTGGCAGCGCTACCAAAGGCGAGCCGGTGGCAGATGTCGCGCTTGAGGCTGCACTATGAGCCACAGCGCCACGCTCAATGCGCCGCCCGAGGTAACCGGCCGCACCTTGGTGATTGTGGCGCTGGCTTTGGGCACCTTTATGCAGGTGCTCGATACCACCATTGCCAATGTTTCCATTCCTACTATTGCCGGTAATTTGGGGGTGTCTCACAGCCAGGGTACGTGGGTCATTACCTCGTTTGCCGTGGCTAATGGAATTTCAGTGCCTCTCACCGGCTGGTTAATGCGCCGCTATGGTGTGGTGAAAGTGTTTGTCAGTTCAGTGGTGCTATTTACCCTGGCTTCACTGCTGTGCGGTTTGGCCTGGAGCTTGCCGTCGCTGATTTTTTTCCGGGTGTTGCAAGGCGCGGTGTCTGGCCCAATGATCCCCGGCTCCCAAGCGCTGTTAATGTCGTTATTCCCAGCCAATAAAAAAGGCACTGCCTTGGGCATCTGGTCCATGATGACATTAGTAGCTCCGGTGTGTGGCCCGATTATGGGCGGCTACATTTCCGATAATTATTCCTGGCCATGGATCTTTTTAATTAATGTTCCTGTGGGTATCTTCTGCGCCATTATTTGCTGGCGCGGCTTGCGACACCTGCCGGCACCCACGCAAAAATTACCCATCGATGGCATTGGCCTGGGCCTGCTGATTATTTGGGTGGGTTGTTTGCAGGTGATGCTGGACGTAGGTAAAGAGCACGATTGGTTTCAGTCACCCGCCGTGGTCACGTTAGGCATTGTGGCCCTGGTTGGCAGCATTGTGTTTGTGGTGTGGGAAATGGGTGAAAAGCATCCCATCATCGATTTATCGCTGTTTAAGCTGCGCAACTTTACCATCGGCACCATTGTGTTATGTGTGGGTTACGGTTTGTTTTTTGGCTCCGTGGTGGTGCAGCCTTTATGGATGCAAACCTACCTGGGTTACAACGCTACCTGGGCCGGAGTGGTGGCTGCGCCCAGCGGTTTGGTTGCTTTGGTGGTGGCGCCTATTGTGGGTAAATTATTGGATAGGGTCGATGCCCGTTGGTTAGCAACCCTGGCCTTTTTGGTGTTTGCGGTGTCCGGTTTCATGCGCTCCAACTACACCGATGACGGCAGTTTGTTTTCCTACATATTGCCGTTAATGGTTAACGGTATTGCCATGGCCTCGTTTTTTACCTCGCTAATGACCATTGCCTTGCACGGCGTGCCGGAAGAAAAAATTCCGTCCGCCAGCGGCCTAATGAACTTTTTGCGCATTACCTTCGGCGCCTTGGCTACCTCATTGGTGACCACCTATTGGGAGCGAGATGCCACTAGGCATCAAACGCAGATGGTGGAGGTGATCGACCCGCAAACGTTGCAAAACACGCTGGGGTCTTTGCAAGATGCTGGGCTTAGTGCGCAACAAAGTATGGGCTTGCTAGTGCAACAATTAATGAGCCAGGCCTACCTGAAATCGGTGGTGGATTTCTTCGCCATCACCGCGTGGGTGAGTTTGGCCATTGTCGGCTTGGTGTGGTTTACCCGCCGTGCCAAACACGCGCAGTCGGCGCCAGAATAAACTGCGCAATTAAAGGCTGTGCGTGAATGGAGTAGATAAACAGTCGTTAGCAGGCTTGATGGCTAGCCACCAAGCCTATCGGTTAACCCCAAATTCATTACACCGCACACGGCGTAGTTTTGCCCGGTAATGTATTTGCTTTCTTCGCTGGCCAAAAAGGCAACCAAGTTGGCAATATCGCTTGGGTCGCCAAAGTGGCCAAAACCGGTACATTGGCCAAGGCTGCTTTTGGCCAACTTAGCTTTCATTTCTGGCGGGATATTACGGCCAGCATCGCTGGTGATCGGCCCCGGGGAAACACAGTTAACGCGCACACCCTCTGGTGCTACTTCTTTGGCCAGTGCCTGGGTAAAGGCAATCACGCCGCCTTTAGCGGCGGAATAATCCACTTGGCTGGCCAAGCCAATCATGCCCGCCACCGAGCCAATATTCACAATCGTCCCCTGGCCTTTGTCCAACATGCCGTTAATCACCGCTCTGCAGGTGTAAAACACACCTTTTAAATTGGTGTTTAAAATAAAATCCCAGGTGGATTCTTCGGAGTCTGCAAACAGGGTCATTTTTTCTCGTGCGCTGCCGCCGGCGTTATTGACCAAAATATCAATGGTGCCAAAATCCGCTTCGGTTTTGGCCACCATGTTTTTCACCGAATCAAAATCGCTAACATCGGTTTGTATGGCGCAAGCCTTGCCTTCTGATTGAATAATTTCTTCGGCGACTGCTTGTGCCGGTGCCAGGGTGGTGCTGGCAATAATGACGCTGGCGCCTTCCTGGGCCAATTTAAGCGAAATACCTTTGCCAATGCCCCGGCCACCGCCGGTGACTACGGCTACTTTATTTTCCAGTCTCATGTTTTATCCTCAATACCAAAAGTCGTTATACCAAGTGGAGTATTCTTCGTGCCCGGGAACATCCCGGGCGTTGGCGGTGCCATCTACCGGTATTTGAATTACCGCCGGTTTGCCGCTGGTAAGAGCGCGCTGCATGGCTGGAGCAATGTCTTGTTCGCAGGTGACGAATTCTCCGTGAGCGCCGTAGCCCTCGGCGATTTTATCCAGCCGTAATTGCTGGCCCCAGTGGGCCTCGGTTTCAGCAGTGCCTTCGCCTAGCATGCCGCGATAGCCGCGTACCTCTACGCCCCAGGCGTAATCGCAGGCGACGATGCAAATCACTGGTAGGTTTTTGCGTACGGCGGTTTCCAATTCGGAGGTGTGAAACAAAAAAGCCGAATCACCGCTGATTAAAACCACTCGCCGGTCATCGTTAATGGTGAGCTGTGCGCCCAGTGCGTAGGGCAGGCCGGTACCCAGGTGACCGAAGTTTTGGTTCCAAATGGAATCCCGGGGTTCGACCTGGGCGTAGGTCCAGGTGTAGATGCTGGTGGCGCCGCCGTCGCGAACCAACACGGCATCCTTGGGCATGGCTTGGGTGGCGGCGATCATCAAGCGCCCAGGGTGCATGGGGGTGAGATCTTTGGGGGCTTTTTGTAGGTAGTCTTTTTTATGCTGGCGGTGAATCGCAATTAATTCTTCTACGTAACTGGTACGAGGTTTAGCGCTTATTTGCGCGGTGAGTTGTGGCACCACATCGCGCAGATCGCCCAGTAAAGGAACGTGTATTTTTCGGTTCACGCCAAAGGCGTTGGCATCTCGCTCGATATAAATCCATTTGCGCTGGGCGTCGTTTTTTTGCCAGTGGCCACCCACGCCGTGTTGCACCGGCTCACCAATCTCGGTGCCGATGGCAATCACCAAATCCGAGTCCGATACCGCCTGGCTCCCCGCCGGTGAAAAGCCACAGGGAAAGGTTCGCTCTTCGCAGCCGGGTAAAAACGAACTGATGGGGTAGGTGTGAATCACCGGGCACTGTAGGGTTTCGGCAAGCGCCGCTAAGCTTTGGTGGGCGCGGGCGGTAAAGGCACCTTGGCCCACCAATAAAATAGGCCGCAGGGCGCGGTTAATTAAGCTAACGGCTTGGTCGATGGCGCTGGCGGCAGCGGGTTGGTGCAAAAGCCGATAATCCTCAGGCGCTTGCGGCGGGGGTAAATCACAGTCGGCCTGCATGGTGTTCATGGGAATGTCGATATACACCGGCCCGGGTTTGCCCGACAACGCCTGGCGAAATGCCTCGTGAATAATTTCGTCGGTTTGTTCTGGGTATTCAATCACCGCCGTGTACTTCATGGCTTCTTCAAAGTAGCGGTATTGCGGGGTGTATTGAATACGACCGCGTTTTACCCGGCGGGCGGCGATTTGTGCGCGCTGACCCCCAATAAAAATAATAGGCGCGTTTTCTTTGGCAGCATTAATTGCAGCGGGTAATAGGTTGGCCACGCCGGGGCCCTGGTTGCCAACCACAACACCCGGGGTGCCGGTCATACGCCACATGGCTTCGGCCATAAAGGCGCCGGCTTGTTCGTGGTGGGGTGCTATCACCCGCCAACCGCGGTCGCTGGCTGTATTAAATAAATGAAAAAAACTGGGGTCGGGGATGCCGAATAGGGTTGTAATATTTTCTGCCTCTAATAACGCTAGCAGGCGCTGGTAGATTTTTTCCGGCATAGAAAACTCCATATTTTTTGTTTTTGTTTTTTGGGGGAGGGGCGAAAGAGTTAGGCTTTCCCCCAAGCGCTTGATCCCGCGCTTGGGGTGTTTCTGGGGCTGTTATTCAGGGCCGGGCACAACCTTACGGGTTTGAGTAATGCACGAACCAAAACTGTGAAAGCCCGTTGCGTGCAAGCCGCCGGTACCGCCGCAGCACACCACCAGCACATCTTTGGGTTCAACGCACATATAAACGCGGCCATTAATGACGCGGCCTTGGGCTTCCAGTTGTTGGCGGTGGTTAGTGGTGAGGTGGTCGGCACTTAGGCTGGCGTATTGCCAAATTAACTGTTGCACGTCCTCCAGCGAAGGAATCTCTTTGCCGATAATGTCAGCCCAAACCGGGTTGATGGCCACCAGCATTTCCGCGTAGGGCATGGCCGGTGAAAAACCGTTGGCACCAGGGTAGGCGAGAGACTTGCCAATCATCTCTAAAAACTCCACCGCTTTTTGCGACGTAGTATCTAAAATATTTTGCGTGCCCATGGTGCCATACACCGATACCGCGTCGCCTTTTACGCCGCGCCGCTCGGCAAACGGTGCCCAGGGCGAGCGTTCTTCCCATTCGCCAAATACTATTCCTGGTACACGGCCAGGTGAGCCAAAGGTGGTTCGGCAGGTAACGCCGACTTCCTGCCCGGCAATATTGCGCATCATTAAGCGCATGGCACGGCCAATGGCGGTGGCCGAGCTGGGGGCACCACCGAGGCAGCCGTGTTGGTAGGGGATATTTAATCGGTTGCGAATATCACCGTTTACCAAGGTCAGTGGCACTACTGGTGCGGTGGTGGCGTTTAAACCGAATAATTCAAAGCTAGAGTCGGCCATGCCTTCCAGGGCGGCGATGATCAACGGCAGCGACTCGCCGGGAGCGCCGGCCATTACCGCGTTAATGGCAATTTTTTCTACGGTGCAGTCGGCATCGGTGGGTGGCAGCTGGCAAATAACTTCGTCGGCATAGCGGTTATTGGCGGCCAAGAATGTGCGTACGCGGGTTTCTGTGGGGGGAATTAATGGCAGGCCATCGCCCCAACCTTGGTCCATGGCAAATTGGGTGAAGGCCATGACATCGTCTATTTCGGTTTCGACATTCTGGCTGGATAACCAATCCAGTTCGCAACCGGCGTCGCCGCAGTCGCGTAGGTTGATGACTTTGTCTTCCTTGGCCAGTCCGCTGTTAGCGGCAATACTGCGAGTGGTGCTCATTGGGCGGCCTCCTGCAGTGTTTTAACGGGTGCGTTAATGCTGGCGCCCATGGTGGTGAGCATGCCATCCAAGTGTTGGTAGGCCACGGGCTCCACCTCGGCGCGGGTTTTTTCATTTAACGGGTAGGGCAAAATATGAATGCGCAGGCCGGAGCGGCCACCGCGAGCGGCCAGCTGATGGCCAAGTTCGTCGAATACTTCGGTACACACGGCCACGGTGGGTAGATCTTTATCGGCGGCGGCCAGTGCATCGCGAATGGTCCAACCGGTGCACGAGCCACAGTTGCCCAGGCCAACAACAGCCACGTCTATGGACCCTAAAAACTCTTCCAAGGCGGCGGCCACTCGCTCGCCCTCGGCACCGGTGCGGCCTTGGTGGGAGCGCCAAAATTTCACCTGCGCGCCGGCTTTGCGAAATTCGTCGGCCCAAATTTCTGCCACCCAATCCCAGGCGCGCCAAATTTCATCTAGGCGAAAGCCCACGGTTTTACCTGCAAATGGGCCGGCATCGGGGCCGGGTGAGGTGATGTTGTCGGTGCGAACTGCGGTTGGGTCTAAGATGTTGCCCAGTGCCATGGTGGTCTCCTTGCGGGCTTTAGTTTGGGCCGCGCGTTATTATTTGGTGAGTGTCTGTTGAGTGACTTACAGTCTCGATGGAGTTGACTCAAAGTCTCGTTTGGATTGACATAAAGTCCAAAATGTTGGACTATAAAAATTATATCACTGTACTTGTGCCAGTTTCAATCGGGGGTTTTGCGTGCTCGTCAAACAGATCTGTAATCTTTTTAGCCTCATGGACTTGTTTGCCCGGGTTAAAGAGCCTTTATCCGTTAAGCAAATCGTGGCGCAGCTGGGTTGGCCTCGCTCCAGCGTGTTTAACTTGGTGTCCACCCTGGTGGACCTTGGTTACCTATACCAGCCTGTGCCGCGGGGGGGCTATTACCCCACCACTGCATGGCTGGACTTGGCGCGAGAGGTGTGCGAATCACAACCGCTACCGCCGTCGGTGCACCGGTTGGTGCAATCCCTGGCGGAAGAGACTGGGGAGACGGTGTTGTTGGCCGCACCCGAGGGCACGCAAGTGGTGTTTGTGGATGTGGTGCAATCGGCTAATGTGATTCGCTACAGCGCCAGTGCGGGTGACCGAGTACCACTCCAGGCTACTTCGGCCGGGCGAGCGATTTTATCGCTGTATTCACCGGCGGAACGCAGCTCAACGCTAAAGCGTGTGGACTTTAAACCCTTCGCCGATAGTGAATTCGACAGTGCCGAGAAGGTAGAGTTGGCTGTTCTGGCCGGCCAGCAAAAGGGATGGTTTACCAATAACGGCAGCTTTGTGCCGGGATTAGCCGGGGTGGCGGTGCCGTTTGCCTTTGGCGCCCGGCGCAACGCTATTGTCCTGGGCGCTCCCCTGGCTCGTGTTGAGCCGCAATTGGATGATTTAGGCGCACTTTTGGCGGCCCGGGTTCAGGCATTTTTGCAAGAGCATAGCGAGTAGCTACTAATCGACTAGTTACTCATAAAACCGCTGATTCAGTTTGCCCGTCGCATCGGTTATTATCTTTCATCCAATAATAAATGCGCAGGCGGAGGTAACATGCACCGGTCTCTTTTGCCTATTTTGCTCGTTGTATTGTTTGTCATGAGTTTGATCTCGGGTTGCGCTACACAACCCAGGGAAATTTCTGTGCAGCCTTCTCTGGCCCATCTTTACAGCCAGCGGGCAGAGCTGTTTGGCCCTGCCATCCCTGTGCCGCAAGCGTCGCAAATTCTGTCGCTGACGCCTAGCCAGCAACAGCATTTTTTAGATTTTTATCGACGAGAGAAAATCCGAGACGCGTTTACCGACGATATTATTTACCAATATCTGCAGGCCAATTTACACCGATTTAATTACCACTCCGGTACCTTTACTGCGCGTGAGACCTTGGCTCAGTTGCAGGGCAATTGTTTATCTTTGGCAATAGTGACGGCGGCCCTTACACAATTAACCGATGCGGAAATTCGCTACGAGCTAGTGGATGCAACCCCTGTGTTTGAACAGCAAAACTCCATCGTAGAGCGTGGTGTGCACGTGCGCAGTAAAATATTGCGGCCGGTAAAAGAGACAGAGCAAACCATATACGGCCGCTCCATGGGAACGGTGGTGGATTACTTTCCCTCAAAAGATGTGCGTTTTTTAAGTAACGTCTCGGGCGTTGAATTTATCGCCATGTTTTATAACAACATTGCCGCAGAACACTTAACCCGAGGCGATTTTAAAGCTGCCTATTGGTACAGCCGCAAAGCATTGGAGCTTGCGCCGCATTACGCTGCCAATATTAACACTATGGCGGTGATTTATCGTCGCGCCGGCGCCGCCGATGTGGCAGAGACGATTTACCGTTATGCGTTAACCTTGCCCACAGACCAGCTAACCATATTGAAAAATTATCGCGCGCTTTTAGCCTTGCAAAAGCGTGATGCTGAAGTCGCCGAGCTGGATAAAAAAATTGCCAAAATTTACGATCCAAACCCCTATGTGTGGGTAAAGTTGGGAGACGAGGCCTATCGGCAACAACAATATGACGAGGCGAAATCCTATTATCAAAAAGCAGTGGCGTTAGCGCCTTATGTTCAACGTGGCTACATGGGGTTGGCCCGAGTGTGGTTGGCGCTGGAAAACTACCCCAAAACAGAAAAAATGCTGCGCAAAGCAATGGCCAACAGCTACCAACAAAAGCAAGTACAGCGCTACCAAGCAAAATTGGCCGCCCTGGAACAGCTACAACTCAGCCGCGTTCCTTCGCAGTAATAAAAGGCTTATCGCTTGACCGAGCTCGACCAAAACTTTTTATCCATCTCCCGTACGTTGGCACAATTTGAGCACTATTGGCGCGAGTCGCCGTATCAGGTACAGCAGCCTCGCTGGATGCAATCAAATCCGTCGTTGGCGCAACAGTGCTTAAACCTAACCGACTCCCAGTTGCCGTTGCTGGAAGCCAACCCAGAAGCCTTGCAACAATGGTTAGCGCCGCACTTACCCGGTGTGGATGCGTTGCTGTCTCGCGTAGAACCCGATTGGGCCAGTCAGCGCCCGGTTGCATTGCCCAGCCATTGGCATGTGGGCATTCCTGGGCGCAAAAAAACGCAAATAGAAAAATTTGCCCAGTGCTTTACGCCCATGCAACCGCACTTAATCGACTGGTGCTGCGGCAAGGGCCATTTGGGGCGCACCTTGGCCCATGCCCATGAACTCACCGCCTCGGGTCTAGAAATAAACCCCCAGCTGTGCGCCGTAGGGGAGACAGCCCGCGGTGGCAAGGCGCCGGTAATGGTGCTGCATCAAACCGATGTGTTGGACGACCAAGCGTTGGCGCGGGTGGCGGCTGCTCTGCCGCACGGCAGCCACGCCGTGGCGCTGCACGCCTGCGGTGATTTGCATCGGCGCTTGGTCCAGTGGGCTGCGGCGGAAAATCTGCCCGCGTTGAGTTTAGTGCCCTGTTGTTATCCGTTGTGGCTGAAGCATAAAACCTTTGCACCTTTGTCTGCGTTGGCTCAGCAGCACGACCTAGGGCTCACCCGAGACGATCTAAACCTCGCTGTACAAGAGGTGGTAACGGCGTCCGCCAAGCAACAGCAGCAGTTATTCCAGCTTAATGCATGGCGGCTTGGCTTTGACCAACTGCAGCGTGACTGCACCGGGCGGGATGAATATCTTGCCACGCCTAGCTTGCCAAAGTCGGCCTTGGGGTGGGGGTTTAAAGCAGTTTGTCAGCACTTGGCTCGCGCCCGAAACATACAACTGCCGAGCGATAGTCAATGGCATCATTATCAACAACAGGGTGAGCTGCGATGGCGGCAAGTACGACGCTTACAGTTGGTAAGCCAGGGGTTCCGTCGCCTGTTGGAGTTGTGGCTGTTGCACGATTTAGCGTTGTGTTTACGCCAGGGGGGGTACCATGTAGCGCTATCGCGTTTTTGTGAGCGTGAAATTACCCCGCGTAACCTGTTAATTAACGCAAAGCGTTAGAGCCATAGCGGTTTGTTCGCATTTTTATCGTATCGATTGTGGTAACGTGGTTTTTCCACGTTATAAAAAAGCGTGGTTGCAGTGTTTAGTTTGATTAGAGTGCTTAACTATTTTGATCAACTATTGGTATTAAATACAGTGCTGAATAGTTTACACGGGCCATGGAGTGCCACATCGGCGAGCTAAGATATGAAACCAACCAACCTACGAAACCTTGGCAAAATAATATCGGTAGTACGTGTTTGTGTACTGGCTATGAGCGTTGTGTTATTCACCGCTTGTGGCGCCGATAAACTCCAAGAGGAATTGGATTTAGAAATTGACCTGGTTCATTTTAGCAGCGACAAAACCGACATTTACCCCGGCGAAGAAGTGCACTTCGTTTGGGAAGCTGAATCACTTTACGATTTTGACGTGCGCTTTTTCCTCAGCAAAGATACACGTAAATCCGATGACGATTATCGTTTTATTAAAGAGCAGTGCGGCTACGATGAAGACCATTGCGAACAATACGACCGAGTTATCTTTACCTGTTTGTTTTTAATGGACAACAGCCTCGATTGTGATGAAGACAACAAGCTGATCAGCGTGAACGACATAACGCCCTACCTAGAAGAGCTGCCCATGCCCGGCTACGTAATTATTGAAGTTTGTGATGAAACACGCTGCGAGCGTGCCTACACCGAACTGAACTTTTATTAATTCCCTGGTTTTATTGGTTCCCTGGCAGGCCCGTAAAGTGCCTGTACGGATTTTTTATTGCCAAAAAATATTGCACTATGGTGCGTCTCGTAATAATTCTAACAAGTGCCCATGGATCTCGATCAGCTGCACCCGGATTTACAGCCGGTTTACCAAAAAGTCCCCCGTGTTCCCTTCCACGCTTGGTGGTTCCGAAACCTAATGCCCCTAGCCCAGGCGGTAAGAAAACGTCTTACTAAGCCTCGCCCGGTGGCCGGTGTGCGCAGCCAAGAAACCACCCTGGGTGGCGTAGGTGTAAAACTCTACCAGCCAGAGCAGGCCCAGCCGCGTGGCCTTGTGCTGTGGCTGCACGGTGGTGGCTACATACTTGGCGATGCCAGTATCAACGATGACGACTGCCAGCGCTTGGTCACTGGCTGTGGTGTGGCGGTGGTGTCGGTGGATTATCGGTTGGCGCCCAAGCACCCATTCCCCGCCGCACTGCAAGATGTGATGTCGGTGTGGCATTGGCTGGTGGGTAATGCCACCTCGCTGGGTGTAAGTGCCGATTGCATGGTGTTAGCAGGCCAGAGTGCCGGTGCCGGTTTGGCAGCGGCGGTGGTGCAAAAAATAGCCGACGATGGCGGCCAGCAGCCCCTGGCGCAAGTGTTGATATACCCCATGTTGGACGACCGCACGGCCGCCAATACTAACCTCGATGCCGCCAACCATCGCCTCTGGTCTAACGTTAACAATCGCGCTGCCTGGCAAATGTACTTGGGGCAGCCGCCTGGCGCTGCGCAACTGCCGGATTACGCCGCTCCTGGCCGCCGAGCTGATTTGCACGGCCTGCCACCCGCCTGGATAGGCTGTGGCAGCGTGGATCTGTTCTACCCAGAAAACCAGCGTTACTACCAACAGTTGCAAGCCGCCGGCGTGCCCGTGGAGTTTTACCAGGTCGCTGGAGCACCCCATGGGTTTGATGGCTTGGCGCCGGAGCTTGCGCTGGTGGAGCAGTTTCGCGGGGCCTACAGCGACTTTATTGACCAAATGCTGGCCTAGCCGTCAACGAAACAATCGTTTACTTGTGTAAGTCCTTGTATTTACTGTAAATAAGTGAATATCTCGGCCTTGCCCAAAGGCGCTCATCCGGCGAGCCTATACAAGCCCTTAGGCTGATGGTGCTATGCAGCGGTTTCTGAACTTGGTTATCCAAAGCACAACATCCAAAGCACAACATCCAAAGTACAACCTTCTACGCTCAACTTCCAAAGCCCAGCTCAACTGCCCTTTGCTGAGACTAGCTATCCCTCGGGGCCAAAACCGGCCCCCTTGTCGTCTAAATTCTCATCATACTTGCCGGTTTGCTGATACTGGTCTTTACTGAAGATAAGCCCTATCAGGGTGCCTTTGAGCTTTCCAATCTCTATAACTGCGGTTGATGCTTTACCGTGGCGCCTTGAACAATGCGCTGACTTTACTCTTTACTCAGGTGCAACAAACGCAGTGACCGCATCAGAAAACGTCAACCATCCCTACATAGTTGAGAATTTGCCGTGTTTAAACGCTGACGGCAGTTATATCGATGGCGTCAACCTCGGCTTCCAAATGGCGGCACAGCTGGCTGGTGCACTCAACCACCACGCCATGACCTGTGCCTTCCTCAATATGGTCGAAGCGTTTCCTGGGGTTCAGGCGGTGCATTGTTACGAGGTATTTAATAAAGCCTGCGCTAATGGAGGCCAGCCCCAGTGGCTGTTCCGCCGCTTCCCGCTGACCTTAGACGACAATTACGAAGACGAGAATACCAACGCCATTGTGGCACTGTTGTTTGATAACGACGAGCGCGTGTTAAAACGCCACTACCAGGGCCGGGATCTGACGGTACTTCGGGTAGATGATGTAACGCCAAAGCGCGTGGTGTTGATTGAAGGCGCGTTGGAAAGTCATTACTTTTCCATCATCGAAGGTTTGTATTCCGTCTACGCTCGGCAAACTTCACTCCTGGATACCAAAGAGCGGGATTCCCTCACTCATTTACTCAACCGGCAGAGCCTGGAGCAGACCCTATCCCAAGTAAAAGCCTATTACTTGGCGAAAAGTTTGAATAACGAAGTATGTAACAGTTCTTGGTTGGCTGTGTTAGACATCGATAAATTCAAGCAAATTAATGATACCTACGGTCACATTTTTGGCGATGAAGTTCTGATCCACTTCGCCAACGTGTTAAATGAGGAAATGCGCTTTTCCGATTTTCTGTTCCGCTTTGGCGGGGAAGAATTTATCATTATCCTCAATCAGGTAGACGCTGCCGGTGCTGCCACAGCCTTTGAGCGGTATCGCAAAGCGGTTGAAAATTATCGCTTCCCAGCGGCTAATGTTACGGTCAGTATTGGCTACACGTTTATCGACCACGCCAAAGCCAACGAGCAATTGTTAGAAGAAGCTGATAAGGCCGTGTACGCGGCCAAAACGGCTGGCCGAAACCAAGTGGTCAATTACCAGGAGATGGACCATTCCGGCGAGGCTGACTCCAGCGACGGCGACATCGAGCTGTTCTAGCACACCATTCTGCGTATTAGTTCCCACTGCGATAGTTTTTTATTAATAGGGATAAACGGTGTCCTACGTTACATTATTGTGAGGCTGTGCCGCAGCATTGTGTGCCAATATAAAATATAATGAAGGCAGCCATATAGGATTCATATACTGGGATGTTACATGATAGAAATAAAAAGGCTGCGGTTTTTTGTGCAAATTGCCCAGGATGGGTCGCTTTCTAAAGCCGCTGAAACACTGCAAATGGCGCAACCCGCGCTGAGCCGGCAGCTCAATTTGCTGGAAGAGTATTTGGGATTCCCTCTGTTTATTCGCACTGGCCGTGGTATGCAAATCACTCGGGAGGGCACGCTGCTGTTAAATTCCGTGGCCGGCCCCCTGCGCGAAATTGAATTGTCGGTGGAGAATATCCGCTCTTTTATGAGCTGGGTAGAAATGCCTGTCTCTGTGGGCGTTCACCCGTGGTTTGGGGGTGTGCTAACGGCGCCTTTTTTACAGGCCTTTGAAACTCAACTTCCCAAGGTTAATTTGCGCTTACAAGAAGGCCCGGCGCCGGCGCTGTGCGATTGGTTGACCCAGGGTAAATTGGACTTTGCTCTGTTAGACCAAGCCTGCGTTAACGATGTGATTCGTCAGCGTTTGGTTTGCCAAGGCCCTCTGATGTTAGTGGGCGACGCTAAATTTTTAGAAAACACCTTGGGACAAGCCCACAGCGTTAATATCGAACAATTGGTCAACGTGCCATTGATTCTACCCTGCCCGCATAACGGTTTGCGCCAGCAGCTTACCCTAGCCGCCAACGTTTCCAGAATAGAACTTACTCTGCAGTTTGAGCTGGATAACCTCACTGGCCAATTAACACTGGCGGCACAGCAGCGAGGCCTGTGCGTGCTACCTGAACCTCTGGCGCAAAGTGCCCTTGTCAATAAATCCTTGCAGGCGCGTCTTCTAGAAGGCGACGATCTTAATTTCCGTTTGTATTTGTCCAGCCGCGGCGTCAGCACTGTGGAAGACAGCGTGGTGGGCCGTGCCGATCGGCTCATCGAAAATGTGGTGGCCGGCCAGTTCTCCGGTGATTAAATAACGTTGCTGGCGGTAAGTAAGCGCTGACTTAAATAGCCCACGGACCAGTCCATAAAACCACGCACCCGGTGGGATACTAAGCGATGGTGCGGGTACACGAACTGTACGGGTATTGACGGCGCTTCAAAGTTTTTTAGTAGACGAATTAATTGCCCGCGCTCGATGGCCTGCGCTACTTGGTAAGACAGCAACTGTACCACGCCAATGCCATCAATACCCGCCTGCAGGACCACCCCGATTTGATTGGAGCGAAACACGGGTCGCACAGCTTGCAGGGTTTTGTAGTTGTTCTCTCTAAATGCCCAGTGCTTGCCTTGAGGGCTAAAAACGGCGGCGGGTAAATCTTTTAGGTCGGCGGGCGTGTTTGGCTCACCAAATTGCTCAAGTAACATTGGGCTGGCACAGACTAACGTTCTTACCTTGCCCAGGGGCCTGGCCACCAAGTTGGAATCCGCCAGTTCTCCGATGCGAATGGCTAAGTCGAAGCCTTCCTCCACAATATCCACCAGTCTATCCAGCAACACCAACTCAACCTGCATTTGCGGGTGTTGTTGCATAAAATCGCTCACCACCGGTGCCAAATGCAGGCTACCGAAGGTCACCGGGGCGGAGATTCTCAAGTTGCCATCCGGTGAGCGCCGCTTGGCATCCAGGGTATGTTCCGCTTCTTCCACGTCGGCCAATATTCGGCGGGCCCGGAACAGAAACTCTTTGCCCTCATCGGTGAGTGCGAGGTTGCGCGTGTTGCGGTTTAACAGGCGCACACCCAGGTGTCGCTCTAGGTCCGCCAGCCCGCGAGCAATGGCAGCCGGGGAGCGGTCCAAAGCCATGGCGGCAGCACTCAAGCTGCCCTGGTCGATGATGGTGGTGAATATTCGCATGGCTTTGAACTTGTCCACGGCAGACCTTTACGCTTTTCGCAATAAACCTATTCATATTTCAGCATTTATTACGAAATATGGAAAGTGGATACTCCAATTACTCCACAGTCACCCCATGAGGCAAGCCCTTGAACACTGCCCCCTCCATTGTTGGCATCGACCATTTTGGCATTCGCGTAACCGACCGAGCCCGAGCGGTGGGCTTTTACCAGCAACTGGGGTTTCGGCAAACCGAATGGCTACCGCAGTTTGAAGCCAACGAAATGACCAACCCACAGGGCATCCGGATTAACCTGATTTTTAACGGCAGCCGGCGACAGGAAAATCGCAATGTGCTGTTAGATGAACCCATCAAATACCCGGGCTTCACCCACCCAGCCTTTGTGGTGACCGATTTGGTGGCGTTAAAACACTGGTGCCAAAGCGAAGGCATTGTAATTACCGAAGATATTCACCCCATTGGACGCCGCCGCAAGGCGATGTTTATCCGAGACCCAGACGGCAATGTTCTGGAATTCAACCAACTGTTGTAACCACAATAAAAACCGAGGACACACCATGGAACTGTACGATCTAGAACTCTCTGGCAACTGCTACAAAGTGCGCCTGTTGGCGGCCCTGGCCGGCATTGACCTAACATTAAAGCCGGTGGACTTTTTGGCCGGTGACCACAAGCGGTCACCGGTCATTGATCTCAACCCTTGGGGCGAGCTACCGGTACTGGTAGATGGCGGCACCGTGCTGCGCGACTCCCAGGCAATACTGGTGTACCTGGCCAGTGCCTACGCTGGTCACGCCTGGTGGCCCGATGCACCTGCCGCCCAGGGCGACGTGATGCAATGGTTGTCCGTGGCGAGCAATGAAATCCACTACGGCCCTAACAGCGCGCGACTGGTGGATAAGTTTGGCTACGATTTGGATAAGGCCACCACCTTGCAAATCAGCGAGCGAATTCTGGGGTTGATAGACCAACATTTGCAAAGTAATGAGTGGCTGGCCATGGGCCGCCCCACCATTGCTGAATGCGCGGTATACCCTTACATTGCGGTGGCGGGAGAGGGCGGCATTGATCTGACACCCTACCAAAATATCAACCAGTGGATGGCGCGTATCAAAGCCTTGCCTGGCTACATTTCCATGCCCGGTGTTGCATAAAAAAGCTTATAAATAGAGCGCATAAAAAAGTCCATGGGCGGCTCTTAATAATCGTTGCGAGAGCCGGGTTTTTACTGTAAATACGCGGTTTTGCGGCCGTTTCCTGGCCGCTCTTTTACAAGGCCCAGCCCGTGGTTATGACTCTGTTTGTGGTGGATGATGAAACGCTTATATCGTCCGCCGAGCTCTCTGTTACGTCGTTCAAATCCTACCTTAATGAATACCCCAAGCTGGGTGAGCCGGCCATTCGGGTGGTTAACCTGTGCGATACCGAGCGCTACCTCAGTGGTGGCTATTACTGCTCACTACTGGCCGAAGCCCGCCAGCACCAGGTGTTGCCCACGCTTAAAGTGATTAATTCCCTGCGCGAAAACCAAGGTAATCTTTGGCTGCCATTGGCGGAGCGTGCGCGGCACTATTTTGCCGACAATCCCTGCGAGGATTTTGTGGTGTGTATGGGCCAAGCCCAACAGCCCCAACAGCAAACCATCGCCACCGAAGTCTTTGGCCATTACCCGGCGCCACTGTTAACGGTTAATATCACTGTCGATAACGCCGGAGTCCGGGTGAAGATTGGCCGCATCAGTTTGGCCGAGCTGAGCGAGGATCAACGCAGTTTTGCATTGGCCGTGTTGGCCGAGCACGCCAACAAGGGCTGGAACAAACGCCGTAAAAGCAAAAAATATCGCTGGGACTTAGCCATGCTGGTAGACCCAGACGAAGCCGTCGGCCCCAGTAATGCCAACGCGCTCAAACGGTTTGTTAAGGCCGGAGAAAAACTGGGCATACAAGTGCACCCGGTAACGGCCCAGGATATAAACCCCTTGAGCCAATTTGACGGTTTGTTTATCCGCGAAACCACCGCCATTGATCACCATACCTACCGTTTGGCCTGTGCCGCAGAAGCTCAGGATATGGCGGTGATTGATGACCCAACGTCCATATTGCGATGCTGCAATAAAGTGTTTTTGCACGATGCCTTTAACTACCGTCAGGTGCCCAGTTTAAAAACGCTCATTATCGCTGCTTTGGATGACGCAACCGTGGCACAACTGGAAGCGGATTTCGGCTATCCCATGGTAATAAAAATGCCGGAGGGGTCGTTTTCTCGCGGCGTGCGTAAGGTGCAAAACCGAGCGGATTTAATCGATGTGGCCGGCGAAATGTTACAAGGCTCGGCGCTGGTTTTAGTGCAAGAATATTTATTTACCGAATACGACTGGCGCATTGGTGTGTTAAATGGCCGCGCTTTATACGCTTGCCGTTATTATATGGCGCGTAATCACTGGCAAATTTACAACCACGGTTCCAAGCGGTTTTTCTCCGGCGGCTTTGACGCTCTACCCACCTTCGAAGTGCCGCGTAAGGTGTTGGATGCAGCGCTTAAAGCGGCGGCGGTGGTGGGCGATGGTTTGTACGGTATCGACATCAAAGAAGTGAATGGCAAAGCCTACGTTTTGGAAGTGAACGATAACCCCAGCATTGATCAGGGCGTGGAAGATAAATATTTGGGTAAAGAACTCTATATGCAAATTATGGCCGAGTTTTTACGCCGGTTTGAATTACGTGGCCACTGATTTTGATACAGCCAAAAAAGTAACCGCAGAGATGACCAGTGTTCAATATCGCCGAGGCGAATTGGCGGATTTGGAAGCTCTGGTAAGGCTGGAGCAGGCGTGTTTTCAATCCGACAAAATGAGCCGTCGCAGTCTGCGTCACCATTTATTATCCGAGCATGCCGATCTTTTTGTGGCTGTTGCTACTCATAATCGAGATCAACACCAGGATCAAAGCCAAATGTTGTTGGGCTATGGTTTGGTATTGTATCGGCGGGGCACTCGCCTGGCGCGGTTGTATTCGCTAGCGGTGCAGCCCCAGGCTCGCGGTCAAGGTGTGGCCGTGGGGCTAATGGCAGAGCTGGAGGCCGCTGCCTTGGCTCGGCATTGTTTGTATTTACGCTTGGAAGTGGCAAAAAACAACAGCGCGGCCATTGCCTTGTATCGGGGCAATGGTTACCAAATATTCGGTGCCTACAGCGATTATTACCAAGATCACAGTGATGCACTGCGCATGCAAAAGCGCATTCGCCGCTTTGCCCAGGTCCCCCAACCCCATGCCTGGCCCTGGTATCCCCAAACCACAGAGTTTACCTGTGGCCCGGCGGCATTGATGATGGCCATGGCTGGGTTGCGGCCAGAGCTGGAACTCAGCCAAAGCTTAGAATTGGATTTATGGCGCGAGGCCACCACCATTTTTATGACCTCCGGCCACGGCGGCTGCCATCCCTTTGGCTTGGCGTTGGCGGCGGCAAAACGCGGTTTTAACGCCCAGGTGTGGGTGAATACCGAGCAACCGCTGTTTATAGAAGGCGTAAGGTCGGAGTATAAAAAAAACATAATGACCTCGGTGCACCAACAGTTTTTTAGCCAATGCCAGCAGGCCCAGGTGCCGGTGAATTTTCAAGACTTTGATCAGCAACGCTTGGCTAAGGCTTTGGTCCAAGGCAGCGCGGTGTTGGTATTAATCAGTACCTTTCGCTTGGCGGGTAAAAAGGCGCCCCACTGGGTCTTGGTGACCGGCATGGATGACGAGTGCTTTTACTTGCAAGACCCGGATTACGAACCCGAAAAAGATCACCCCTTAGATTGCCAATATTTACCCATCGCCAAACAAGATTTTGAAAAAATGGCCAGCTACGGCTCGGGCCGGCTACGTGCAGCGGTGATCGTTAGTCTCGTTGGTACGGATTAGGTCAGCCGTGTGCGGCGCTACTATTGCGTCAATTGTTATAGCGATAACTGTTGCCGCAGGTACTGCACCTGTTGCGATAGGGGTAAGCAGCCATCCACGCTAATCGCTGCCTCGTGCTCGGCGAAGGGTTCTAGCGTGGCGAGTTGGCTGGCCAGCAAGCTGGCGGGCATAAAATGGTTGGGGCGAGCCTGCACTCGCCGTTGTAATTCTTCCTGGCTTACCTTGGGCAAAATAAAAATGATTTCTGGGCAGTGCTGGCGCAACTGATTGCGGTACGCCACTTTTAAAGCCGAGCAAGAGGCCACCACACCGGTGCTAGCAGCGGCGGCAATGGCCTGGCCAACATTGGCCAAAAACGGCGCGCGGTCGGCATCGGTAAGTGCTTGGCCGCGGGCCATTTTATCGATGTTGGCCGGTGGATGCAGCGCGTCGCCTTCCACAAACTTCCAGCCTAATGTTTCGGCTAAGGCGGCGGCTAGGCTGGATTTGCCACAGCCGCTAACGCCCATCACTACAATTGCTTTGCTCATTACGGTTAGTCGTTTGGTTGCACAGCTTATTGATTATACAGCTCGCGCTGCTCTTCCGGGGGCGGTGTCCACTGGTACATCCAGGTTTCTGTTAGTGGGTAGCCATTGGCTTCTAAATGAACGCGGATATTGATCGGCTGCAAACTGTCTTTGGGCGGTACCAAATCGAACATTGCCCGGTAACCCTGGATGGCGTGCTGTGGCCGCGCCGAGGTGATTTCAACTTTGCCCGCGCTGGTGGTGATGACGGGTTTCACTTTGGTGTCCGCTCCTAACATGGCTAGGTTGCCGCCGGCAAAGTCGATAGCGAAGCGCTTGCTGTAGTATTCGCGCTTTTGTCCGATTACGCCGCCTAAACCGGTGAAGGTGTCTACCACTTTGGCTTTTTTCGGCTGCACGGGCGGAATTCCACCCCAGTACATGGTGTAGCTGTACAGTAACTCCTGGCCCGGCTCCACCGGCTGGGCAGGGTTCCAAAACGCGACGATATTGTCGAAGGTTTCGTCCACGGTGGGGATTTCCACCAGTTGCACGGAGCCTTCACCCCAGTTAGAGGTGGGCTCAATCCACAAGCTGGGGCGTTTTTCATAAAACACGCCGTCGTCTTGGTAATGGTCAAAATCGCGGTCGCGTTGAATTAAGCCAAACCCCTTGGGGTTGTTATCGGTGTAGGCATTAAATTGTAAATGGCGCGGGTTGGACAGCGGCCGCCAGATCCACTCACCACTGCCGGTATGCATGGCTAAGCCATCGGAATCGTGAATTTCCGGCCGCCAGTCGTAAGCCATGCGGCGGTCGTTTTCGCCGTGTTGGTACATGCTGGTAAGCGGCGCAATGCCCAGGCGCTCAATGGCTTTACGAGGGTAGAGTGCGCTGTCCACTTTAACCACTAAGCGGTGGCCGGGGGTAATATTAAAACGGTAGGCACCCGTCACGCTGGGGGAATCCAGTAGGGCGTAGACGGTGGCCGTTTCGCTGTCTGCGGCGGGTTTTTCTAACCACAGGTGGGTGAAGATTGGGAATTCCTCTGGCCTGGGCATGGCGGTGTCGATGGCCAAACCACGGGCAGACAAACCGTATTGCATTTCTTTGCCCACGGCGCGGAAGTAACTGGCGCCCAAAAAGGCGATTACATCTCGGGTCCAGTCGGTTTGAAATTTAAATCGGAAGCCGGCAAAACCTAAATCCGCTGGTAGCTTTTTACCATTGACGCCGGATTTTCCGTAGTTGAAAAGATCCTGTGAATACTCCACCAGCGCCGCTTTGCCATCTTCGATGTGATAGACGTGCACAGGGCTCTTAAAAAATAACCCCAGATGAAAAAATTCGGCTCTAAAGGCTAGGTCGTCTTTGTACCAAAGCGCTTCTTCGCCCTTAAATTGCAGGCCTTGGTAATCGTCCCAGGTCAGTTGCTGTAGAGATTTTGGCAGCTCGTTGGAGTGGTCTACATAGTCTTGTTGCGCTTGGTTGCGGGCAAAACCTTTTAACCAGGCATAGCTGAAGGGCTCATCGGCCGGCAGGCCTTGGTTGTTTGGCTGGGCGGCACTTTGGTTGGCCCACAGCAGTAAAACACACAGTGCTGTACCCCACGAGCGACACACCCGTGGCAAAACTCTATCAATCTGCATAAACCAATTAGCCTTAACGTCAATGTTTTTGGGGAACTGGGCGGCGGGGATGTTGCGTTACATAACCCGTGTATTAGGTTAACAAAAATCGTGCCCACAGCGCTGCCTAAAATACGAGCGCGTACATGATAAATGTGACCGAGTTTGCGGGGCTGAGGTTCCAAAGAGGCGAAGAGCTAAGGCAATGGGCTGGTAGTTTTTACAATGACGTGTAATTTGGTGTTTATTTTGGCGTGGTGCGACGAGGTGGTACGACTCGGTAGGGTACCAGCGGGACGGTTGTATAAATCAGCCGCCAAGGCGGCTGATTTTTAGGTTTGCGCTAAAACAGGGCCCGTTCAAGCGTGGCCTGTCAATGGTGGTCAATCAAGACGGTAGGCGGCCAGGTTTACCAAGCAGCCGCTTGGAAGGACGCGCCGATGGTGGCATTGGCGCTGCCTGCCAATTTATTGGTTAAGGCGAGATCGTGCAGGGTGAGGATGGCGTTTTCGATGTCTTCGCTGGCAGGCGCTCGGTTGGTGAATATGTAACCGCGCACATCTTGATTGGCCAGTAAATCCTCGGTAACGGCGCTAAAATCGCCCAACCGTTGCTCCGCCAGGGTAACAAGTTCACTGGGGTTGGTGGGCAGCTCTGCAGCTCCGTTGGGGGCTAGGTATTCCAACACGGTGTCGTGGGTGAGTTTGGTGAACAGTTGGTCCAGCAACAGGGCTTTACTTTGCCCGGCTTGTGGCTCGGCTAGGCCTGCGGCGGTGCTTAGGTAAGGTTGCAGTGCCTCTAATACTTTTTGTGGCTGCTGTGCAAAGGCCTGTTTTAAAGCGACCGTTATTTTGCTCTCTTGCTCTACGGAGAACTCGCTGGCGGCGGTGGATTCGCTGACGGCGATCACATCGTTCACCATGGCTGAGGTGAGCTGGCCGGCAACGGCTTGGCTAGCTGGCTCCTGTTTGGCTTGTTCGCAGCCGGCGGTGAACAGTAGGCAGGCTACCAACACTGGCGTAGCGCTTTGGCTGATTAGGTTATGTAAAGACATCTGTGTAAATTCCGTATTGTACTCTGTGCGGCCAAGCGCTTATTTATCGCTGGCTCTTTAACCTTAGTAGAGCAATCTTCCTAGGCTTTAGAGTAAGCCAAACAGAATTGAGAAAATGCGTAAGCCATCTCATCGGAAAACCAATTTTGTTAACCCTGTCTCAACTTGTAAAAACAAAATGTTTATTCAATTGCCGTTCACAAACCAACAGGATTTATTGCCGCGCAATTATGCGCCGCTAATTCATAGAAATTTTAAATTACGCTGTAAAACAAGAGGTTTTTGATGGTTTACATTTGTAAACGCATCTTTACGGTGTGGTGTGTTTTTGTTCGGCACAACGCTGAAATTAAATTGAATTAAAATGCTAAAGGGAGCGGCAATATGCCGGCGCTAATTTAGTTTTGACGTTTATAGCGTTTAAATAAAGCACGGGCTTTGGTTATAGCTGGTGGTGGTGTTGTGGCTTGGCGCTTGTGTTTTGAATTGTGTTTGCAGGCACTGGATTGGTGGCATCCCTTCACTGTGATAAGCGTTGTCCTTTCTCGGTTTGAATCTGCGAAACGGCAGAGCTGCCGTTTCGATGTTGGAACCGCCCAGTGCTGGTCAGCTTTAATCGTTGTCTTGCTGCCATTGCTCTATAACTTCGCCGGCGGCGCGGAACGATTCCATGGCCGAAGGCATGCCGCAATACACCGCACTGTGCAATAAAATTTCTTGGATTTCTTCCACGCTACAACCGTTGTTTAGAGCACCGCGCACGTGGCCTTTAAGCTCGGTAGACGCCTTAAGGGCGGCCAGGGTTGCCACGGTGATCATGCTGCGGGTTTTTTTATCCAGGCCAGGGCGTTGCCACACTTCACCCCAGCAATTTTCCGTAACGTAATTTTGCAACGGACGAGTAAATTCTGTGGTGTTTTGTAGGGCGCGATCAACAAAGGCATCACCCATGGTGGCCCGGCGAACTTTAAGACCCTCTTCGTATTTGCTGTTAGACATAATCCTAATCCTGTTGTTAGTGGTAAATCTGGTCGGTGGTAAATCTGATTGGTGTTGAATCTTAAATAAACGGTTGAGCTAGCGGGTAATATGAACTAACCGGTATTGTGAACTAATTGATGGTTTGAGCTAATGGCTGAGCTGATCCAATATGACGGTCAATATAGCTCGCTTGCGGAGCGGCAGCTATGGCTCTTTAGCATTAGCGGGAGGCCCAGCCAGCAGAAATGCCCACTTTAAAGCCGGCGGATGTTAGTTCTGCGTTGCCGCCGCATGGAAAATAACAATAAGCCGGCTAGCCACATTAGGGAGGTGCTGCCGGCTCCGCGCTTGGACTCTTTACTGGGCAGTTGTTTGGTTTCCAATACGGAATCTGAAGATGTGGCCATACTGGCTTCTGCCCCGTTGTTGGCCGTCTCAACGGTTTCGGCGGGTAAATCTTGTAGTAGTGGTGCAGTGGATTCTGCGTGTGCAGTTGCCAAAGGAGATACGGTGGCCGACGGGGCGAGCGATGGTGAGTGTTTGGCAGAGCCAACTACCGGGGGAGGTTCGATAGCTCCAATATGGTCGGGTCTGGACGAATAAGTGTGGGTGCTGGGGCTGGTGCCGGGGTTAGTTGAGCTGGGTCTAGTTGAACTGGGGTTAGTCGAACTGGAATGACTTAAACCGGAATCACGCGAACGGGGATTACTCAAACTGGGAGCGTCGACCTTGGCACTGCCGGTGTATTGCCTTTGATCAGTCTCCGGCGGGCCGACTTTGCCAGCTGTTGCTTGGCTCGGTATTGCTGCCTTAGTTGCTACTGGTTTAAATGTGGTTTGTGCCGAGGCAGTTTGCGACGGCAAAGATGTGGCGCGGCTGGCGGGCGTATTTGAGTCGCCTACCCGCAGTGGCGCCGGGGTGCCATTTTTACTGCCGTCGGCTTTACTGATACCAATATCGACCTGGGCCGGAATGCCCGGTGTGGTTTTTGTCTCGAGCGGCTTTACTGGGGCAGTCGAATCAGAGTGCTGTGAGCTAATCAGCGGTGCTGGTACCACCTCTGTAAGCCCGGCTTGGGAGCCGCCGGCAGCCTCGGATGAGACAAGTACTGGGCTGTCGCTTGCGTCCTCCGAAATTGCAGAAGTAGAGGTTGGGATAGCGGCTGAGACCGACGATAGCGGCTGCAAGCCGGCGTAGCCGGGGGCGGGCGTTGCGTCGAAATCCTCAGTAATTACGGGGGGCGGCTCCAGTAAGGGCACCGAAGGCTCGGGTTGCAGATGGTCTTCGGAGCGGGCCAGGCCATCGGCCAGGTCTTGTAGCAGCGTGCTTTTGGCTTGGGTAAAGTTTAGGGGTTCGGCATTCTCACCGGGGGGCACGTCGAGCTTGGGTTTGCCGACTTGCGCACCAGAGGCGGACAGCAGCAGTTGCTGGCTGCTGGCGTTAAATAGACTGGCGTTAATGCTGGTGTGCACTTCGTTGGCAGCGCCGGCAATCGTTATTTGTTGGTCCAGGCGCATTAAATAGGCGGTTTGCTGGGTTTTGGTTTGCCCGTCAGAGGTACGTTGGCTTGGGAATATAATCTGGTCGTAGCTCACTAGGGCTATGGCGTGCACGTTAAATTGCTTGGCCAGCTGGGCGAAGCAGACAAAGTGTTGGCATTTTTGCACACTGTGCATCGGCAGTATTTCGGTGCGGCTAATAAAATTCGCCCCGTCTAAATTCGCTTGTACGGCTTCCAGTAATGCCACTTGGTCTTGGTAATGGATACTGCCGAAAGCCGCACCGGTGGGCACTAAAGCAATGCCTACAGCAAAGGGGCTTGGCAGGGGGGCAAAGCCCAATTGTGGCACACTGAGCTGTTGCTCGTAGGCCAAAAAGCGGTTGAGGCTGCTGGCTGTGGCGTCTGGTTCAGCTATTGATGCGTGGCTACTACACAGTAAACCGCCCACTGTCATCAACACCGTTAGCCATTGGCATGCAATACCGCGAACCGGCCGGGATGCCGTTTTCGCAGTAAAGCCAGCCAAAGGTTGTGGTGTTGGGATGGTGTGGCGGTTGATGGTTTTGTCCCGGCTATTAATCTCTGGGGCAGCGCAACTGGCGCCGTTTAGGTAAGTTTAGCGCATGGCGGGTTTTAGGGGCCAAGTTTTGCAGTTGCCCCTGGGCCTTGTTATCAAAGTCTTATATTTTAACGATAGTCAACTTCTGCACGGCTACTTAAGCCAAAACCAAGGCAAAAAAAACCGGCGCAGTGCGCCGGTCAAAAGGGGTTTAAATGGGTTGCCGAACTACTCTTGTATTACTAAATCGATACGTCGGTTTTTGCGGCGGCCGTCGGCGGTTTCGTTGTTGGCGATGGGTTTCGATTCGCCATAGCCTTGGGCCAATATTTTACTGAAAGTGCCGGCCTCCATATTGGTCTGCAGGTAGGTTTGCACGGCCTCGGCACGCTCGGACGATAACTTAAGGTTGATGTCATCACTACCGAAGGAGTCGGTATGCCCTTCAATGGTAATGTTTGGGTTGCTGAAACTATTTATGGCGGTCATTACCTTGCGCAGCAAGCCGAAGTATTCCGCGTCAATGTTGGATTTGCCAGATTTAAAGTTCAGGCCAATCATACGCAGAATAACGCTGTCGCCTTTCTTCAAAACAATGGCTTCTTCATCGGTAAACAAACCTTCAACCGAGGCAATTTTTTGCTCACGTTCTTCCTGCCGGGCTAGGCGGTCGGATTGCAAGCCTAGACGATTTTCCAAATCCGACATTTGCGCTTCTAAAGCAACCAACTGTGAGTTGCGCTCAACCAACTCGGCGGAGTCTTTTTGCAGTACTTTAATAGCTTCCTGAACGGGCTCAATGGGCTCTTCTAGGGAGCCGTCAAACGCCAGTTTTAAATCCAAGGTATCACCAATGGACTGCACCGGTGCTTCCATGGCCAACACCAATTGCTCAACTGTTAAATCATCGTCGTCCACCTTGCGGGCGGTTTCGGTGATTTTGATCGCGTGGGCGGCCTGGTAAAGGGCGTCTTTGGCCAGGGCGCGTGGCTGATCTAAATCGTAGCGGTTTTCATCCAAGGATTTTTCCGCCTGGGCGAGCGCTTGCTGAGCATTGGTTAGGGTTTCTGGTGCAAAGCGATTGGCTTTGACTTTTTCTGCCTTGGCAACCAAGTCGCGGGCGCTATTAAGGTAATGATTTTTAATGGCGTTGAGTTCGGCTGCCTCGTATAAGGCCTCGGCGTTCTCGGCAATACGAACGGCGCTTTTGCTGTTGCCAGCTTCCAATCGTTTAGCCGCTTCAGCAAATTTAACTTCGGCGTCGCGCCATTGCTCTGGCGCATGTTGTTCCGCTTCTGCAGCTTCGGCACCATTGCGAGCCTGGATGGATTCCACCAGGGTAACATCAGCAATAGCAGAGGCTTTCGCCGCTTTGGCAAACAGCGCTTTGGCGGATTCCAAATCCTTTTTGATGCTATCGATGCTGGCGTTTTTATCGAACTTTTCTTGGGCTGAACGATAAAGGTCTGCGGCTTTACCGTAACTGGTAGGCGCCAGGGTATTGGCCTTAACTTCGTTAGCTCGTAGCAGGCTTTCGTTGACCTCTTTAAACAACAGAGTTTGTATTTCATCGGCAAAAGCCGCCGGCGCCGATAGAAACACCGTAATGGCACAGGCAATGGTTTGAATTGTTTTTAGCATGTTGTTTTCCTCACCACTCAGGGTTGAAAGCTACCGATATTAGGTAGCCTATTATTGCCCAGGAAAGCCTCTTTTGAAGCTAGTATTGGGGCGCTGATTAGCGCATTAAATGACTGAACCAAAAATGAACCAACGGGCTTTTTGATTGAGTTTTTTTGGTCGACTTTAAGGTGTCTCAATTGGGCCCATTACCCGCGGCTAAAACTGAATCAAATTACCGAAGAAGATCGGCTGGTAACCAAAGCTAGCACTGAGATGATGCAAAAATGCGTGCTGGCCCTGTTCCCGCCACAATTGCCCCAGGTGTTCGTTTACGGCTTGGTAGTGAGCCAGGGTTTGATCAAAACTTTGCTCCGTTAGCTCTGTGCGGTTTTGGGGTGACGTTTGGCTGTGCAATTGTTCGTCACTGAGGCTGCGCACCAGCCCCAACCACATTTGGCTAACCCTCAGCATGTAGTAAGGCCAATGCTCTTGTATGGCTGTATGCCGGCGTTGATCACTGGTGGCCTGCAACTGCTCGGCGTTGATAGAGAACCTTATATAGCCCGGCGGGCTTGGCGATTGCTAACGGGTGTTGCTCAAGCCTGGTAAACACCTGCTGTGCGGTGCCGTCGTCGGTGTAAAACATAAAACTGAATTGATGGCCGGCTTTGTCGCGCCCGGCTCTGCGATGAAATCGCCACAGCGCAATAGGCTCCGCCATAGCCGTTAACATGGGCTCAACAACTTGGTCGGCTAAATAGTAGGTCCATGGCCCACACCGGCTGGCTCTGCTCATCCCGTGGCATTCGAAATCTAACGGCATGCCAGTAGGCCTGTGATTGATGCTTGTTTTGGGTATGGGCTTGGCGTGCACTCACTTCGGTGGTTGGTAAGCCACTGGTTGGCGGCATCGGGGATTGGTTACTGTAGTCATTAAGGCCGACGGCTAGGCAAATCAGGGTGCATAAAAGGCCGAGGAAATTGGTGTGTAATTGATGATTGAGCATGGCATTGCCTATGGATCGAGGGGCTGGAGCGGTGACCGCCATTTTAACGATCACCACGCTGTGTGGCGATGGTGGCAAAATTCAATTGATGACAGGTACTTTGGGTTCGTCCAGGGGTGCGGAAGCAGGGCGAAGCTGCGCTCGTGTTGTCTGCACTGTGGAAATAAAGTTACGATTTTTGTTCGCACAGGGGCCACACACGCAGTGTACCGCCGATGGTGGTAAGGCTTCTTTTTTTAACCTCAAAGTATTCACGCTGGTGTACTGAACCAGAACTGGCACCAAAACCTGCGCTTGTGAGTGGGCGCTGGTTGGCAGCTAATTTGCTTTTCGCATACCTCAGAACCTAAGCCGCTAAACATCTAACTGTGGTGCTTAGCAGGACGGATGTTTGGACGCCTAGCCAATGCTTACACCCAATGGGATACCAAACTATGGAAAGAAGACAGTTTATTCGCGCCGCATCGGCCATGGCCGGCTCCCTGGCCTTGGGTGGCTGTGCTACAGCAGCCACCAAGCCAACTCCCCTGAGCAACCCACAACAAAGCCCTTTAAGCGTTAAAGTCCCGCCGCTGCCGATGATCGATGCCAGGGTGGATCGTATTGTTGCTATGAATGTGTGTACGCGGCCGTTTCGAGCCATGGGGCCGCGCATAGAAGCAGAAAAAATGGCGGCCAAAACCGTGGTGCATAATTACGGCCACGGTGGCAGTGGCTGGTCGTTATCCTGGGGCTCCGCCGCCGCAGCCACAGACCTCGCGCTCAATGCCGGTGCTAAGCAGGTGGCTGTGATCGGTTGTGGTGCCATTGGTTTAACCACGGCCATCGAGGCCCAGCGCCGGGGACTAGACGTGTCCATTTACGCCAAGGAGCGCCCGCCCTATGTACGCTCGGCGTACGCCACAGGCATTTGGTCACCGGATTCTCGTATTGTGAGTTTGCAGCATGCCGAGCCTTTCGCTGCGCGTTGGAAAACCATGGCGCAAACTTCCTACCGCCGTTTTCAAACCCTATTGGGGTTAGAAGGAGCTCCAGTTGAATGGACCCAAATCTATAATTTATCGGACGTACCGTTTGGCTCAAGCGTCCATCATGAACCCGCCGGCGAGCCAGACTACCCGAATTTTAGCCGGGATTTGCTGCCCGGCCTTACGCCCCAACCCGTTGCTATCCCCAACAAGGTTAACCCTTTTGCCGCAGCACACGTTAAGCGCCATCCACTGTTGATGTTCAATATTGGCGAATACAGTGAGCTGTTACTAAACCGTTTTCACCAAAATGGTGGCCGTATCATTAACGCCGATTTTGCCTCGTCCAGTGAGTTTGCCGCACTGGACGAAAGCACGGTTATCAATTGCACCGGGTACGGTGCCCGGGCACTGTTAAACGATGACAGCATCACCCCGGTGCGCGGCCAAACCTGTAAGTTGATACCACAGCCAGAGATTAACTACGGCATTTGGTTTTGGGATAAACAGGTCTCGGTTTACCCTCGCCGCGATGGCCTTTTGGTGCAGGCCCAGGCCGACGGCGACTTTGGTAATCCCAATGCGGTGGTTGACCCGCAGGAGTCGGAAGCCGCCGTACGTCGCCTGGCCGATATTATTGCCGAAATGAAAACCGTGTAGCACGGCCGGGATTTAGACCCTATTCAGCTAAACAGCGATACTGTGCCAAGCAACTATCGTGTTTACTCATCATGTTCATTTTCGCTGGAATCTACCGTGCTCTATCACTGTTTTAATACTCTATTGAATCGCCGCCTAGCTTTGGCTGGGTGGGCGATGGTTTTATTGGTAAGCCTTGCGGGCTGTGCTTCGTTGGTGCCGGGGTTGGAAAAACCCTCCATTAAAGTCACCTCAATCGGCTTGGGTAAATCCACAACCCTAAGCCAGGGTATTGAGATTGGCCTAGTGGTTACCAACCCCAATGGCGTGGCGTTGCCGGTTAAGGGTATGAACTATGCTCTGAGCTTAAATGGCCAAAAAGTGCTGACCGGCGCTAACAATCAGATTCCTACGTTGCCGGCTTACTCGGATACGCCAATTACCATTACCGCTACGGCGGACTTAATTTCCGTGGCTCGCTTATTGGCCTCGCTCAGTGCTGGCACTAGCCTGTTAAATTACGAATTGGCTGGTAAATTGGGTTTATCCGGCTGGCGGATGCCGGTGAATATTAAGCAAACCGGTGAAGTAAATTTGGCCCATTAACTTTGGCCCAGTAACTTTGGGGAAAAATAACGGAAACAGACGCGCTAAATAAAACTGGTTGATCTTTTAATGATTTAGTAATCATTCTTTATCGACAAACGCCCGGCCTTGCCGGGCGTTTGTCGTTTAGGCAGCGGCTTATTGCGTTTGCAAAAAGTGATCTCGGTATTCGCCTTGGCGTTTGAGCATCCAGCCAGGGTATTCCGCTGGTAAGGCACCAACGGTATCCAATTGAACCAGCTCCTCTGCGCTTAGTGCGATGTTGGCCGCGCCGATGTTATCCAGTAATTGATCCTGTCGCTTCGCGCCGACAATAACACTGGTCACCACTGGCTGATGTAACAACCAGGCTAGGGCAACCTGAGCCACGCTGCAGTCTTTGCTGGCAGCAATACCTTGCATCACTTCAATAATGTTGTAGGCTTTTTCTTTGTTGACCGGTGGAAAATCAAAGTTCTGCCGACGGCCGTCCTGGGCCTTGCCGGTACGATCGTACTTACCGGAAAGAAACCCTCCAGCCAGTGGGCTCCATACCATTAAACCTAGGCCTTCGGACTGCAACATGGGCGCAACTTCGCGCTCCAGATCGCGGCCGGCGATGGTGTAATACGCTTGCAGAGAGGTAATGGGCATAAGCTGCCGCGCCTGGGTAATGCCCACGGCTTTCATGATCTGCCAGGCCGCCCAGTTAGACAGACCCACGTAACGCAAGTGGCCCTGTTGTACCAGGTCATGTAACGCGTGCAGGGTTTCCTCCATGGGGGTGGCGGGGTCAAAGGCGTGAATTTGATAGAGGTCGATGTAGTCAGTGTTCAGGCGTTTTAGGCTGGCGTGCACCTGCTGGTATATATGGCCCCGGGATGCGCCGCGGGCATTGGGGCTGCTGCCCATCACACCGCCGCTTTTGGTGGCCAGCACCACATCTTCGCGCGCCACCGGCGCCGATTTGATGGCCGCACCCAGTATCTCCTCGCTGGCTCCCTGGGCGTAGACATTGGCGGTGTCGATAAAGTTAATGCCTTGATCCAAGGCGGTATGCACTAGGGTGTTGGCCTCGGGCTGTCGTAATTGGCCAATCATGCCCCATAAACCTTCCGAGCCGCCGAAGGTCATAGTGCCTAGGCACATTTCAGAGACAAACAAACCACTGTTGCCAAGTCGTTTCGTTTTCATATTGGGTATCCTTCAGGTAAGTTGCTGTAAGCAGTAGGGATACCTTGCCATAGCGGTGTGTCCCGGCGGCAGTGCGATCATCGCAAAGGCTTGCCTATTTCTATCAAGCCGGGGCAAAACCACCCATGTATGGAGCAATTGGGATAGACTCAGAGCCATGGACAACATCGAGCACTTAATACCGATTACCCGTCAACTGTTTGAGCTTTACGGCCAAGAACCACCGTTGCCGGGCCTTAAAATTACCTACGCAGAAGCCCCCACGGGGCTTATTCGTGCGGTGTATCAACCGTCTCTATGCGTCGTGCTGCAAGGTGCCAAAAAAAGTGTGCTAGGAGACCAAACCTACCATTACCAGGCGGGAGAGTGCCTGTTTGCCAGTGCCGATCTTCCGGTGAGCGCCAATATTTTGCAGGCATCGCCCCAGCAGCCCTATATTGCGTTCAGTATTGCTATCAACCCCAGCGTGGTTACCGAGCTGTGGTTACAGCAGCAGGCGCAAGCTAAGGGTGCCGGCGCTACTGCAAGCACGCAATCCGCAGGCACCAGCAGCCCGGCGTTAATCACCGCCAAATTGCCGCCCACCGTGCTAGACCCGCTCAGCCGCTTGTTGCAATTGGTGGGGGACGACGTTAACCAACCGGTGCTGGGCCCGTTGACCGAGCGAGAGTTGATTTGGCGCTTGCTGAGTACCGAATTAAAACCGGCCTTATGCCAGCTAGGTGTGGCCGATGGTTACAACGCAAGAATCAACACCGTTACTCAATATCTGCGCAATAATTACCAGGCTACAATAACCGTTGCTGAGCTGGCCGCCATGGCCAGTATGAGCGTGGCCAGTTTTCATCGGCATTTTAAATCGGTTACCCAGCTCTCACCGGTGCAGTTTCAAAAGCGCATCCGCTTACACGAGGCGCGCCGGCAGTTGGTGGCGCAACAAGAAATTGCCGCCATCAGCTACGCCGTGGGCTACGACAGCCCATCGCAATTCAGCCGAGATTACCGCAAACATTTTGGTTTATCCCCACTGCAAGATCGGCAAGAGCTGTTAGCCGAAGTGGGTTGACCAGCAAGTCTAAACGTTGGGCGTGAAGCTTGCCGTGTTTCTCTCCGTTGAAGTAACACGCGCATGATTGCGCACCGCTTACAAATTCAATAGCTCACTTCTAGTATTTTAAGCACATCCCTACACAGTGCTATCGTCTTCCAGAAACTTTTATCTCCGTGAACAATGTTGGCTTAAATTGTTTGATTTGTTCTGTTCGGGTTTTTATTTCGTTTTTTGCAAGCCAAGGCGCCGCCGCGCCAAAACCACTGTTTATATCGGGCCACTGTAACTACTTTGCCTATTTTATGGCAGAGTTTTCATGCTAGATTTGAATCGTCCCGGCAGAGGTTTTAAAAACAAACTAATAAAAGAATTTAATATTTCTGTTTATTCTTTGAGTTCAACAAAAATAATAAATGTGTTCAAAGGATCGGGCGTGCATCAATCGAAGACCTCCGGCCTACGCTGCGCGATTCGCAGTTTGGGTTGTTAATAATAAAAAATACAAAGATTGGAGTACCCTATGAAGCCTAGCTTTCGCAAAACACTCATTGCCAGCAGTGTCACCACCGCAATCAGCACTTTACCGATTCCTGCATTTGCACAGTCCGATGCGTTGGCGGCATTGGAAGAAGTGGTTGTAACCGCTCGTCGTCGCGACGAAAGTTTACAAGACGTGCCGCTAACGGTTAACGCCGTTAGCGGCGAGCAAATTGCCGATTTAAATATCCGCGAATTCGAAGACTTAGAAGGCGTGGTGGCAGGGTTAACCTTGGCCACCGATAGCATTGCCCCTAATGCCTCCATGCGCGGGGTTAAATACGATACCTTTGCCAGTGGTAACAATGCCACGGTGGAGTTCTACCTTAATGATGCGCCCTACGTTTCGGCCTCGGTTATGCAGGCCATGTTCGATGTGGGTCAAATTGAGGTATTACATGGCCCCCAAGGAACATTGCGTGGCCGGGCGTCGCCTTCCGGTTCTATTACGTTGACCAGTGTTGAGCCATCGCTCAGCGAGTTTGAAGGTTACGTGGATGTCACTGGCACCGACATTGGCGGCGCTAATTTTAACGGCGCGGTTAGCGTTCCTGTGATTGAAGATGTGCTTGGCTTTCGACTGGCGGCGTTTTCTGAAGAAAACGAAATCACCCAGGTAAAAAATCTGCGCGGTGAGGAATCTGGCTACGAAGCCGATGGCTACCGCATTACCGCATTGTACGAACCTACCGATTTTCTCTCAGCAAAAGCCTACTACCAACAGTTTGAACCTACTCGCGGATTGGTTTACCAAGTGGAATCCGCCTACCGGGCCGACCCCAGTAAAGCGCCGCCCAGTTTGTCTCGCGATATCAGCGCCAGCGATCGGTTAGGTACATCCTTCCGAGAAAGCAACGAGCAGGAACACCAGCGCCTTGGCGTAGAGTTATCGGTCGAGTTTGCCGGGCAGGCGTTAAAATACGTGTATTCTGATTCTGAGTTTACGTTAGATCGCACCTTGTCCGATGAATCCGGTGATGTTACCGGCGCACTGTTGCAAAACACCGACACTGCCATGTTAGAGGCTTGGTATTCCGTAGGCCAGAACACAAAAACCACGCAAACCTCGGAGAGCCACGAGCTGCGTTTGCAATCCACCGAGCCATTGTTCGGATTTATGGATTACGTGGTGGGCGGGTTTAAGTTAGATGCTGTACCGGATACTCGGCTGCAAAACCCCACGTTGTTAGAGATAACCGATTTCGGCGTTTATACCACCACCAATACGGCCATTCGCAGTACCAACCGCGCCTTTGAGGAATCCTTTTACGGCAACCTAACGTTTCGGCTCGGTGAAGTTACTGAACTGTCTTTAGGTGGGCGATATATCGAATATCGCGAAGACCGTTTTTTAGATGTGGGTGTGGTGATCTTGGGCGAGGGGTCGGTGTTTGGCAATGATGGCCAATCCACCAACTATGCCGACATCTATTCAATGACGCTAAAACACAATTTTACAGATGACGTTATGGCCTATGCCAACTACGGTTCTGCGTGGCGTGGCCCGGCTGCTGCCATTGGTGATTTTAGCCCGTTGCAATCGGCCAACCAAGCGGAGTTTGCCCGCACCGAGCCAGAGGAATCGGGCTCGTTTGAATTGGGAGTTCGCTCAACCTTCATGGATGGCCGTCTGCGATTAAACGGCACCGTGTTTAAGCAAGGATTTGAAAACTATGTTTACCGCGCACCCGGTAGCGGAATTTATTACAACAATTATTCAGTTGCGGTTGACCCTAGCACCGGAGCGCTGAGTTTTAACCCTAGTGTTACCCAACACAATTTTATTTCCGGCGTGGATATCGATGTGTTTGGTGTTGAGCTAGAAGCGCAATTTGTTGCCACAGAAAACCTACATTTCGGTGCGCAGTTGAGTTATTCGAAGGGTGAAATACAAGACGGAAAAATTCCCTGTAATGATTTAGATGGCGACGGCCAGCCGGATGGTTTCATTAACGGTGCTCCCAGCGTCGCCGATATCGAAGCCGTAAACGGCGGTAGCTACTTTGCCGGTGGCGAAAATGTTTCTGCCTGTGTTGTTAACTTTAGGGCCAACGATGCGCCGCTTTGGTTTGGTTCGTTTACTTCGGAGTACAATTTTGCGGTGGGTGATTTGAACGCCTACGTCAGAGGCCTATGGACTGTGTATGGTGATTCGGAAAACGACCCCATCAACCCCCTGGACGACGTCGACAGCTACAGCCTGTTTAACCTATACGCGGGCATTGGTGACCCCAACAACGGCTGGGAAGTTAAGCTGTTTGCCAAGAATCTTTTCGATACCGAAGAAGTGCTGGAGCGGGAGCAGTTCCCGGGCTCGCTCGGTTATCGCCAAGTCAGTGGTGGTAATGTGGTGGGCCAAGTCACCTTGGATTCCGACTATCGCCTAATCCAAATTACCAAGCCGAGGGAAGTGGGCATTAACCTTCGGTACGCGTTTTAACGTTTCCCTCAATTCACTTCTCAATTTGCTTCTCGCTTTGCCCGGTAGGCCGTTACGGCTACCGGGCCCTTCTTTAAATGTAAGTTGGAGTGCAAATTTTCTGTAATGTATATGAAATATAACTGTCACAAAATGCGGCGATTGCACGCTAAACAACCTTTAAAGTGCTAAATTTGCGTTATATCGCATTTCTTTGCTGTGAAGCCTTGAATATTCGAATTCGGTGTATATACTGCGCCTATCGTTCGTAATTAATGCGGACGAACTTACACTTGTTGTTTTAATTATTATAGAGAGGTCACTTCCATGGCTAAGAAAGCTTCAAAAAAAGTAGTATCACTGAAAAAAGAAATCAAAGCTCGTAAGGCTAAAGTTGCTAAGCAAACCGGCAAAATCAAAAAGCTGAAAAAGCAACTGAAAAAAGCGGCATAATTGCGCTAAATCAGTTTTCAAAAAACGGGCAGGGTGCAAACCCTGCCCGTTTTTTTGTGCCCAGAATTTGACTAATTGATTTTCATCCGTGCTTGCACCCTTGCCGCGCCTCGAAGCTATCGTCGCCAGATGGGCGTTGACTAAGCAGTTACCTTACGCCGGCTAGCCACCCTTGCCGCGAATGAGAGCAGACGCTAATACGTGATGGGTGTGTGAATAAAGGTCAATTTTTGGTAATTCTTCCGGTCGTCATATTTCAGTAGGATAATTTTGTAAGTATTAAGAAACTCGCTGTCGTTTGCAGGTATTGCAAGCATGCTGAGTCCTAGGGCCTACACGAATTCGGAGCCTCCAGCAGTGGTGCCAAATTAGTGTTAACAGGCCCCTATAGGTTAAATTACCCGCCGCCTTGCAGAATTAACACAATAAGGAATCATTGTGACCTTGACTTGCCCACGGTTGACCTTGCTGCTAACCAGCCTTGCCGCGCACACCGCGCTGGCTGACGGAGTCCACATTGAAGAAATCAACGTGATTGGTCGTCATGTTGAAACCGCCACCACGGCCTCCCACGGGCAAATCAGTGGTGAGCAGTTGGGCCAACGGCCCATTTTGCGCACCGGAGAGATATTGGAAGTTGTACCGGGGTTAGTAGCAACCCAGCACAGTGGCAGTGGCAAGGCAAACCAATACTTTTTGCGTGGTTTTAACTTGGATCACGGCACAGACTTCTCCACCACCGTGGATGCCATGCCGGTAAATATGCCCAGCCATGGCCACGGCCAAGGCTATGCCGATCTCAATTTTATTATCCCGGAGCTAGTCGCCTCCATCGCCTATAAAAAGGGCGCCTACTACGCCGATTTGGCGGATTTCTCTGGCACCGGCGGCGCACAGGTGCGCAGTGTTAATTACCTGAACGACTCGCAACTAGAGCTGGGGGTGGGCAACTACAACCACCGCCGGTTGCTGGCCACTGGCAGCCTGTTGTCCGCCGGCGGGGCGGAGTTTATTTATGGCTTGGAAGCACAGAAATACGACGGCCCTTGGGATGATATCAGCGAGGATGTGGATAAAAAGAATCTGTGGTTAAAGCAGGTTTGGGGTGACGAAGAAAATTTGCTATCCATCACCGCCATGGCCTACCAAAACAGTTGGAACTCCGCCGATCAAATTCCTCGCAGGGCAGTTCAGCAAGGGATTATTTCTGATTTAGGATCTATCGATACTACGTTAGGGGGCGAATCCAACCGTTACAGTTTGTCCGGCCACTGGTTAAAAACCGGTAGCGATTCCGTACTCGACGTCAACCTATACGCCATTGGCTACGATATGAATTTGTGGTCGAATTTTACCTACTTCACCCAGCCCCAGGGCGATCAGTTTGAGCAGGTAGATGACCGAACCATTGCCGGTTGGGATGCCCGCTACGCGCTCAACAGTGAATTTAATTCGCTGTCCATGACGAACACGTTTGGTAGCCAACTACGCCACGATGACATCGACCAAGTTGGCCTATTTGCCAGCAATCAGCGGGTGAGAACCGGCGTGTTCCGCCAGGACGAAGTGCAACAAACCAGCCTCGGTTGGTACTGGCAGAATCGCTTGCAGTGGTCAGAAAAACTCAGCACCACCTTAGGCGTACGCTACGACCGCTATTGGTTTGATGTTAACGCTTTGGCCGCTGCAGACCCGTCTACCTTGGCGGTTAACAGCGGCGATAGCAGCGACGATATTGTGACCGGATCATTTAATGTCGCCTATCAATTTAATTCGCATCTCAATGGATTTTTTAGTGTTGGCCAGGGTTTCCACAGTAACGATGCGCGGGGTACCTCCATACAACGAGACCCTGTTACCGGTGAAACGGTAGACCCCGTCGATCCGCTGGTGCCGACCTTGGGCTATGAGCTGGGCCTACGCAATGTGGTGAGTAATAATATTGAGCTGTCGGCGGCGCTTTGGTATTTAGAAGTAGATTCCGAGCTTTTATTTGTGGGCGATGCCGGCACCACCGAAGACACTGGCGTGGGCAGCGAGCGCACCGGGCTGGAGCTAACACTGTACGCGCGCTTGGGCGAAAAGCACCTGGTCGACGTTGAGTACAGTTATACCGATGCCCAGTTTGTGCAGCCATTGGACGGCTCGCGGGATATTCCCGGCGCCTTGCAAGATGTCTTTAGCTTGGGCCTCAACACCCAGTGGACGGAACAATTTTATACTCACCTGCGGGTTCGGCATTTTGGCGATTACGCTTTGGATGGCGGCGCCCAGGCAGAGCCCAGTACCTTGGTGAACCTGAGGGCAGGCATGCAGTTTAACGAGCGGTGGCAGGCCAAACTGGATATTCTTAACCTGTTGGATGCCGACGACGCCGATATCACCTATTACTATGCCTCCCAGCTGCAAACAGAAGCGCAGTCGGTGGATGATATTCATTACCACGTTTTTGAGCCAAGGGCCTTTCGCTTATCGGTTGGGTATCATTTTTAAAATGTTATTTTAATTTGTAAGCTTTTCTAGTGCAGGGCCCCGGCCAGGGGTAATTCAAACATTATCCCAATAGGGCGGTTGGCCAAAATAGCCGCTTAAGAATTCTAAAAATACTTTAAGCTTGGCCGCCATCAATTTGCGGTGGGGGTAGGTGGCGTATAAACCCATGGGTGCCGGCTCGTACTGTGGTAACAGTATTTTAAGTGTTCCGGCTTGTAATTCTCGCCAAATAATAAACGTGGGTTGTAACGCGTAGCCAAGGCCGGCCACCGCCGCTGCGGTTAATACCTCGCCGTTGTTGGCCACAAAGTTGGATTGTTTTTGGCTTAGTGCCAGCAGCAGTGCGGAATCTTTAGGGTGGTTATTCATATAGCTGTAGCTGAGATAATGGCCGCTGATTAAATCCTCCGGTTGTTCCGGAATGCCGTATTGTTCAAGGTAGCTTGGCGATGCGCACAGCACCAAGCGCATGGGGGCTACCTTGCGGGCGATCATGGACGAATCTTTCAAATAACCAATTCGCAGGGCTAAATCAAAGCCTTCTTCGACCACGTCGATAGTGCGGTCGTTGAGCTGCAAATCGATATTGACCGCGCTGTGCAACTTTTTAAAATCATTGAGCAGTGGCGCCAGGTGCAAGGTAGAAAACGACACCGGCGCGCTGAGCTTTAACACCCCTTGGGCCTGGCTATGCAATTGGCCCAGGTGGTTTTCCATATCCTGCAGGTTTTCCAGTATCAACTGAGCGTGTTGTAGGCACTGCTCGCCTGCCTCGGTGAGGTGAATGCGCCGGGTGGTACGGTTAAATAGGCGCTCCCCGATGTACTCCTCAAGCTGCGCTACGTATTTGCTCACCAGTTGATTCGAGGTATCTAACTTAGCCGCCGCTTTGGTAAAGCTGCCCTCTGCGGCCACTGCGGTAAATGCCTGCAATGCGTCGAACCGGTCCATCTCCACTCCTATCTACGCTATTGTCAATATTTTGTTGGTAATAATACAACAAAACCACCGTTTATCTTTACTTTGGAGGTTATTAATCTGTGTTCATCGGTTAGCGCAGAGGGCGCACCACACAAATCCAGAGGAATTCCGACATGAACCGCATTATCAATACCGTTTTATCCAGCAACGCAGGCGCAGGCGCTTTAATTCTGCGCGTACCCGTGGGCATTGTTTTGGCCGCCCACGGCAGCCAAAAATTATTTGGTTGGTTCGGTGGTTATGGCCTGGAAGGCACCGGCCAGTGGATGGCCAGCATCGGCATAGAGCCGGGCTTTGCAATGGCCCTGCTGGCCGGCAGCGCAGAGTTTTTTGGTGGTTTGGCTTTGGCGCTGGGTTTGTTAACCCGTCCTGCAGCGGTGGTGACTGCTTTCACCATGCTAGTGGCCATTTTTAGTGTGCACTTTAGCAACGGCTTGTTTTTAACCAACAACGGCTATGAATACGCACTGAGCTTATTTGCCGCCACAGCGGCCCTAGCAGTGCAAGGCGCGGGCAGTGTGTCGGTGGATCGATGGTTAACACATCGCTCGGGCCAGCCACGCAACAGCAACGCGGCCTCTATACCTGCGGCAGCTTAATCCCACCTCTTAGCCCCATGAGTTTGTATGCGCCCGGCCTGTACCCGGCGCTTTTCGAGCTTTGTTTTTAGGTGCGGCTACCTCGAAGAGTTAGCTCGATGCAAAAAATAGGAGACAGTTATGTTGGTGAAAGGCAAATGGCAGTCGGCCTGGCAGCCGGTGCAAAATAAAGATGAACAGGGCCGGTTTATTCGGCAGACCTCGTATTTTCGCAATTGGATTACGGCAGATGGTGCCCCCGGCCCAACCGGTAACGGCGGCTTTAAAGCAGAACCCGGCCGCTACCACCTATACATCGCATACATCTGCCCATGGGCCAGCCGAGCCTTAATGGCTAGGGCGATACTGGGGCTTACTGATTACATCACGGTATCGGTGGTTAACCCACAGTTGAGCGATCAGGGCTGGCGCTTTGGTGGCTACCCGGGCAGCGACGAAGCCGATGTTCTTAACCATTGCAAGTATCTACACCAGTTGTACACCCAGGTAGATCCAAGCTTCACCGGCCGCGCAACGGTACCGGTGCTGTGGGATAACAAAACCAACACCATCGTTAACAACGAATCTGCGGATATTGTGCGCATGCTCAATTCCGCTTTTCGCCATCTAACCAACGAGGGGCCTGATTTGTACCCAAGTGCACTGCAGTTGGATATAGACCAGCTCAACAGAACGCTATACACCGATTTTAATAACGGTGTTTATCAGGCTGGGTTCGCCTCTAGCCAGCAAGCCTATGATGAGGCCTACGAAAAAGTGTTTGCCGCCATGGATGGGTTGGAACACCAGCTGGCTGATGGCCGCCAGTATTTGTTTGGCGAACACATTACAGAAACGGATATCCGTGCTTATGTAACGTTGGTGCGATTCGACTTGGCCTATTACGGGCTATTTAAATGCAACCGCAATAGAGTTAAAGATATGCCAAATTTGCACGCCTATTTGCATCGCGTGCTAGCCTTAGATGCCGTAAAAAGCACCGTAAAGGTTGACCACATTAAAGCCGGCTATTACTCGATTAAAGCGCTTAACCCCACCGGAATTGTGCCAGTGGGGCCAGCGGAGATCGGTTAAGCCGGCAGTCTTTTTAAAGTAGCGCGCTTGTAAAACAATGATGGCGCTGGGTTGCCCAGCGTCACCGCTGTTATTCTTTTACGCAGTCTATGGAGTACACCGCCTTACCGTTTACGACTTCTTTAACAAGGCCGTGAATATCGGTTTCAAAACCGGGGAATAGCTCGTTAAATGTGCGTGCAAAGCGCAAGTACTCAACAATGGTTTTGTTAAAGCATTCCCCAGGGATTAACAGGGGAATACCCGGTGGGTAGGGCGTTACCATCATGGCGGTTACTCGTCCCTCCAGTTCATCAATGGGGACCCGCTCAATTTCGCGGTGGGCCATTTTAGACCAGGCGTCCGTGGGGCGCATTGCGGGCGTTAAATCGCTTAGGTACATATCCGTGGTTAGGCGGGCAACGTTGTGTTGTTTGTACACGTCGTGGATTTTTTGGCACAAATCCCTTAATCCCATGCCTTCGTACTGTGGGTGTTTAGCTAAAAAGTCTGGCATGCAGCGCCACAGTTGCATATTGGTATCGTAGCAATCTTTAAATTGCTGAAGCTCGGTAACCAGTGTATTCCAGCGGCCCTTGGTTATGCCGATAGTGAACATAATAAAAAACGAATAGAGGCCGCACTTCTCAACAATAATGCCGTGTTCACTTAAATACTTGGTGAGTAAACCAGCAGGAATACCCGACTCAGAAAAATGCCCGTCTACATCCAGCCCCGGGGTGATGATGGTGGCTTTGATTGGGTCTAGCATATTGAAGTCTTCGGCGAGATTGCCAAAGCCGTGCCAGCGCTCGTTGGCTTTTAACGTCCAGTGTTCGCGGTCGCCCATGCCTTCCTCGGCTAGGTAGTCCGGCCCCCACACTTTAAACCACCAATCGGCCCCCCATTCGTCGTCCACCTTGCGCATGGCGCGGCGAAACTCCATGGCCTCGGCAATGGATTCCTCCACCAGTGCAGTGCCACCGGGTGGCTCCATCATAGCCGCGGCCACATCGCAGGAGGCGATAATGGCGTATTGCGGAGAGGTAGAGGTATGCATTAAATAGGCTTCGTTAAATAGGTCTTTATCCAGTTTTCGGTTGTCGGAATCCTGCACCAAGATTTGCGAAGCCTGGGAAATACCCGCCAATAATTTATGCGTGCTTTGGGTGGCAAAAACTAGGGAGTCTTTGCACGGCGTTCGGTCTTCACCAATAGCGTGAAAATCGCCATAAAAATCGTGAAACGCTGCGTGGGGCAGCCAGGCCTCATCAAAATGCAGGGAGTCTATTTTGCCGTCGAGTTCTTCTTTGATTTCTTCCACGTTGTACAGCACACCATCGTAGGTGCTTTGGGTGATGGTTAGCACTCGGGGCTTGGCGTTTTTATTTTCGATAAAGGGGTTTTTTTCGATTTTTGCGCGGATGTTTTCCCACTGAAATTCACTCTTGGGAATGGGGCCGATAATGCCAAAATTATTGCGGGTGGGCATTAGAAAAATGGGAATGGCGCCGGTCATAATGATGGAGTGCAGAATAGATTTATGGCAATTACGATCTACCACCACGATATCGCCGGGGGCGACGGTGGAGTTCCATACGATTTTATTGGAGGTGGATGTACCATTGGTGACAAAAAACAAATGGTCCGAGTGAAAAATCCGCGCCGCGTTTTTCTCACTGGCGGCCACCGGCCCGGTGTGGTCTAGCAACTGACCTAATTCATCCACGGCATTACACACGTCGGCGCGTAACATATTCTCACCAAAAAACTGGTGGAACATATGGCCAACGGGGCTCTTTAAAAAAGCAACACCACCGGAATGCCCCGGGCAGTGCCAAGAGTAAGATCCATCGGCTGCGTAATCCACCAAGGCCTTAAAGAAGGGCGGCGCCAGGGTGGCCATATAGGCCTTGGCTTCGCGTACCACGGTACGCGCGATAAACTCCGGCGTATCTTCAAACATGTGAATAAACCCGTGCAGCTCTCGCAGTATATCGTTGGGGATATGGTAAGAGGTGCGGGTTTCACCGTAGAGGAAGATTGGGATGTCTGGGTTGCGATTGCGCAGCTCCGCCATAAAGGCGCGTAGGTTGCTTAACGTGAGCTCTGCTTGGTCGTCGTGGAACTCTTCATCGTCAATACTCAAGATAAAACACGAGGCGCGGCTCTGTTGCTGCACAAACGATGTTAAATCGCCGTAGCTGGTAACGCCCAAAACCTCTAGGCCTTCCGCTTCTATGGGTTCTACCAGTGATCGAATGCCCAGGCCAGAGGTGTTCTCCGACCGGAAATCTTCATCAATGATAATAATAGGAAACTGAAAACGCATGCTGCACCTCAATTACAAAGGGGCCGGAATCGGCAGTGGCTGTTATTGTGGTGGGCAGTGTAAACCAAGCTTGTGGGGCGGGCTACAAATAACGATTGGCCAGTAAACTGGCCCTTTTCACAGGCTGCATTAGGGTTAACAGCTGTCTAACATGCCAAGCGCCATTCAGGAGGGTGGGGGCCAAGAGGGTGGGCCATAGGGATAAGCATGGCAGGAGAATGGGGCCGATGGCGAATAGCCCAGGCGGGCAAAGGCAACTAATTGCTTTTGTAGCGGTCGCATCAGTATGCCAACTTTTAAACGCTGTTTTGCCAAGGCTGAATCTAAGGCCAATGCAAGTTACCTCCGTCCAGGCACTGATACAGTCGCCCAGCTCGTACCACTTCATGGCGGTCCGCCTCGTCGGCGGGTGTGCCAACTCTGGCAATAACGCGCCGTCGTGTTCTAAAGGGTAAAGCATTGCGCTTTCCGTTATCTTTAAAATTTATTTTTACACATCGCTTCCGGGCACCGGCTGGCATAACCGTTTATGTTGCTTTACTGGGAGATACCCATGGCTAAGCTATTTTTAACCTCATCTTTTGTCGACGTATTTTAACAACGCATTCATCGCTTAGCGCAGGGTAAAAGCGTTGCGTTTATCCCTACCGCCAGCAAGGTGGAAGAGGTCAGTTTTTACGCAGAAAAGGCTAGGCTCTGTGTTGATCAGCTGGGCATCGACGCACATGAATTGGATATCGCCACGGTAGCCAAGCAAGATATTCGCCAAACACTTGAGCGTTGTGATTATGTCTACCTGTCTGGCGGTAAACCTTATTATTTGTTGCAGCAGTTGCGCGCTACCGGTGCAGACCGATGGATCTTAAATGAGGCCGGAAAGGGCATGGCTATTATTGGTGAATCGGCCGCCAGTATCGTCATGGCGCCTAGTATTAACTACTTAGCAGCCATGGACGACCCCACTGTGCGGCAGGCCTAAGCGATTATACGGCTCTTAAGCTCGTTGCTTTTTACCCAGTACCCCAAAGCGGCAGCGAACACTTTCAGCCGGCGATTGATAAAGTTGTAGAGGACTACCAACAGTTGGACTTAAGGTTGTTGACCAATCAGCAGGCGTTGGAGGTGACCGATAACAACGTTGTCTTATTTGATCAAAACAATGAAGTTAAGTGACTGGAGCGTTGACACTCGGGTGTTAATCTCTACCTGCGGCATGGTTGTTTGCAGCGAGTAATTAATTGCAGTAAGTAGTTGTTTGCAGTTAGCGGTTGTTTGTAGTGAAGAGTTCTTTGAGGGGAAAATCTTATGTCTGTTGGTGTTAAGTGCGTTAAACGTACCACGAGCAATAAACGAGCTACTCAGATCAAGATTGCTCGGCGTAAAAAATGCCTGTATCAACACCTGCACACACCCACCACCGCCACGAGCTAACGTTTAAAAAGTATATCCAACAAAGATTTGCTTTTTATGGGGGGGATGGCGTCGCCTTGTTCGTCGATCAAGACTCCACTTTTGGCCGCTGATTTTAGTGCCGTATCGATTAGCTCAGCATCCATAGGCAGCGCCGCTTTCATTGATTGATAGGACGCAGGCCCTAACTGAATCGATAGGAAAGCGCCTTGATTAGGGAGCGCGAAAACTGAATAGTGAATCGGGCCACCGCTTGCGGAATAGCTCAGACTGGCCTCCTTATTTGACAAAATAATTTACCGGTGTACTATATGTTAATCATTGTTGCCTGGGTTGTGTACGAACAATAAACCTGGTCAATCAGGCATTCCCTGGTTGAACCTGCCGGGTTTACTGGTATGAGTCGATTTAACTAACGGCTTAATCATACAACGATAACTATTCTGTGAGAGAGTAATATGAATCAAAGAACCGGCCTTAACTATGAATTGGTCAGCGCTTGGTGTGGGCCTGTTTTTTTGATTGCGTTTGTTATTTTTTGGGGGGTGCTGGGGCAAAATCTTCCTAACCCGGCACCTTCTTTAACCGCCGTGGAGCTGGCAGATCGGTATGTCGAAAACCTGGAGATGATTCGTTTAGGTTTTATCATTTCATTGATTACGGTTGTGTTATACCTTCCCTGGACGTCTCTACTAAGTATGCAAATGGAGCGCATCGAAGGGCCGTACACGGTACTTTCGAAATTGCAGCTTTTGGGTGGCGGGCTTACCGTTATGGTTGTTTCCTTTAGCGCCATGTTTTGGGTGGTGGCGGGTTTCCGGCCTGAGCAGTCGCCAGAGATGATACAAATGTTAACCGACGTGGGCTGGTTGTGTATTGATCTACAGTATGCGTGTACAACGCTACAGATGTTTGCAGCCGCTTTCGTTGGTTTGAGCGATACGAGAGAGGTAAAACTTTTTCCGCGCTGGGTGTGTTTCCTTACCATTTGGTGCGGCATTAGCTTTATACCAGCCAGCCTAACCGGCGTGTTAAAAACGGGCCCCTTTGCTTGGAACGGCTTACTAAGTTACTACATCCCCTACGCGTGTTGGCTGGGGTGGTATTCTATTGCCAGCTATTTCATGCTTAAGGATGTTTATCGCCGCAAAGCGCTTGTGACTGAGGCGCCTGGGGCTTGAGTGGTGGGGGGTGAAGTACTCCGGTCAACTTCACCCCAACAGCCAGTCAAGTGCTTGTGTGTCTGTGTTGGTAGGTTGTTATCGGCGTATCAACACAGACACGTTATTCACAGTGTTTAGGTCTTCGTCACGCGCGAGCATTGGGTGTATCTTTCTATAAGGCTGATTACTATAAGGCTGATTAGTTTGCTCTGTTCCTTACTTGCTACGATGCCTCCACTATTGGCCAAACTGTCTTTGCTTAAGGCCATTCAGAAATGTTTGTACGTGCGCACGGCGCTGTGCCAGCGATGGTACCGTGGCACTCGCCCTGAAACCGGTTTAATGGCGCTATGCCGAGGTTTACCAAAGCGTACCGTCGGTGGATAGGGTGTTTGGTTTCGGGGCTGAACCATGTGGGGTTTAGTGCCTAACATTCTTAGCTAAAATCGGTAAAATAGTGGCATTTAACCCGATTCTTTATCCATGGCGAGTATAATCCGCGTGGACAACACTAAGAGGTTTTTGCGTGAGAGGAACAGAGCGACTTAAAGTAATCGAAAAAACCACAGATCCCCTTTTTGATGCATTACCGTTGTTGCCTAAGGCTGAAACGATTTTAGTCCGCTTGCTGCGGGTAGGCGCTCTAGGTTTAGACGAGTATTTTGCGCATATTTTTCGCCACTTGGATATAACCGAGAAACATTACCATGCTTTATGTGTATTGGTTTCCACTCGTCAGGGTACTTTGTATCCTAGCGAGCTGAGTGAAATTATCGGAACAAGTAGAGCCAACATAACGAAAGTTTTGTCATCGCTCGAAGCGAAAGGGTATGTAAGCCGTAAAAATAGTAATAAAGATGGGCGTCGTAATAGTATTTTAATTACAACCAAGGGCCGCCAAATAGTGGGCCGTATTACCGAGCAAATGGATACGCCAGTAGAGGCTGCGTTTGCTAATCTCACCAGTCGCGAGCGTAACCAGCTCGATAAATTACTGCGTAAAATGATCGTTTCGTTTGATGACGCTCTGCATGCCAATGATCCGATTGTGTAGCCGCGGTTTGGTTTAGGCTCGCAGTTGCTGATATTTGACGGGTGCGTTCTAAGTGTTTACCTTGCTTTGTCCCTTTAGTCTATTGTGTTGGTTGAAATGGTTCCACTGTCGATTTTGGATTTAGTACGTGTTACAGAAGCATCAGGGGTCCGTGGTGCGTTGGATAACGCCAGAGACCTGGCCGCCCACGCTGAAGGGTGGGGCTATCGGCGATACTGGGTGGCAGAGCATCATAATATGGTCAGTATCGCTTCGGCGGCGACATCCGTGGTTATTGGCCATATCGCCGCGGGTACTCAAACGATCCGCGTTGGCTCTGGTGGCATTATGCTACCCAACCATTCGCCGCTGGTTGTGGCCGAGCAATTTGGTACTCTGGCGGAGCTGTATCCAAACCGTATTGACTTAGGCTTAGGCAGAGCGCCAGGAACGGATCAGATGACGCTAAGAGCCTTACGCAGGTCACCGGCGGCGGCCGAGCGTTTCTCCGAGGATGTTAGCGAGCTACAAATGCTCTTGGGCGAGCCGGTGCCAGGCCAAAGCATAAAAGCGATACCCGGTGCAGGAACAAACGTACCCTTGTGGATTTTGGGCTCCAGCTTATTTGGTGCTCAGCTTGCTGCCGAAAAAGGATTACCCTATGCTTTTGCCTCGCACTTTGCCCCGCAGCAGTTGATTGCTGCATTGCGCATTTACCGCCGTTATTTTAAACCCTCGCAGCAACTAACCGCGCCCCACGCCGTCGTAACCATTAATGTCATAGCTGCTGACACCGATGAGGAGGCGCAGTACCTGGCCACCACAAAATTGATGTCTTTTACCAATTTAATTCGCGGTCAATTTCAGTTAAGCCAGCCACCAATTGAATCAATGGACAATTATTGGTCTCAGCCTGAGAAATCACAGGTAATGTCCATGCTTGCGCGTACCGTGGTTGGCTCTAAAGCCACGGTGGCCCGTGGTGTCGCTGATATCGTTACCGAGACCGAAGCGGATGAAATATTGGTTGTGAGCGATGTATACGACCACCAAAAGCGATTGCGTTCGTATCAGTTGTTGCGAGAAGCGTTTGAAGAGCATGGCTGACCCATGAACACTGGGAGTGGAAGCCACGTTGCAATGATGTTGACCGATGGCTGTGAGGGTGTTTAAGGCGGTTTTTGAGTGGCATGGTGATAGAAACATAAAGGGTAGAACATCTTCAGTCGATATCGCCATCAATCCCCAGGCTTGCCAAAATAACCGGGGTGCTATTTTTATTCTTCGTATAAACAGTATTGCTCAAGTACAAACCGGTATAGGTATACTAGAGATACGTATTTCTTTGCGTTGAGTGTTTTGCCTGTGCAGCGCTTACCGCACGGCGTTAGGGTATTGGATAACACTTTGTTGGCCCTCGTAAGATCGTAAAGCGACCTACCCAGATCAAAATTGCTCGGCGTAAAAAGTGCTTGTATCAATACTTGCACACGCCTACTGCCGCCGCGAGCTAACGTTTAAAAAGCATATCCAACAAAGATTTGCTTTCTATGGGGGGGATGGCCTCGCCTTGTTCGTCGATTAAAACTCCGTTTTTGGCCGCTGAGTTTAGTACTGTATCGATTAGCTCTGCATCCATAGGCAGTGCGGCCTTCATTGATTGGTAGGATACAGGCTGGCTGGCCATAATCTCCAACCACATCGCCAGCTCTGCGGTAACCGGTAAGCTAGAAAAATTCGTTTTGCCCTTAAACTGTATATTCTTTTTGGCCCAGGGAATGCCGCCGGATTTTGGTTGTGTTGCTTCTATCTTTTTTTGTGCTTTATCGGTTTGTTTGCTGGCTTGCTTGGGCCAAAGCGCCTTGGACGCTTTACCGGCCGACAGTTGTTCTACCGCTGTATCCAATAATTTGATTAATTTAAGCGCACGGAAGGGGGCAGGTAAGTGCATGCGGCCAGCGGTTTGCTGGGCATCTGCCGTGCCGACAATAATTTGCAGTGGGCTATCGCTTACGCCAATTCGCTGCCACACTTTGCTGCGACTATCGCAAATAATCAAATCCGCTTGCTCGGGCGCGGCCACCCATTGCCAAGTCTCTTTGCGTAATTTTAGCGTGGAGCGAACCACGGTTAGATGCTCTTGGGTGAGTTCGGCAAACAGAGCAAGCTTCATTATTGCAATATCCTGTAAAGCACAGCGTTAATCTTTAAATAACCGGTAGCCGTTGATCATGGTGCTCACCATGCTCTGCCTGCCAAGAATGTCTTCGCGGATGGCCGCGTAAATATGCAGCATAATAAAGCACAGCATTATCCACATACCGTAGTAGTGAATGGTGTGCACGGAATGGGAAGAGCCAAATAGCGGGATGACCCAGGAGGTGAACAGTGTGTGGGCGATGTGGCCGGGCATTGCACCCTCGCCGTAAAGTGCAAAGCCTGTGCAGATCATGATAATACCCAGCAGCACAAAGCACACAAACATGGACAGCCGCGCAATGGGGTTATGGCCAATATAACGGTTGGGGTAGGCGCGCAAAAATAAATACCAGCGCAGCATAGAAAATAACTCGCGCCAAAATAACTTGGTAAAGATTGGGATAAAAAACATTTCCCGTGCGTGGTAATTGCCGACAAAAGCCCAATAGACACGGCCTAAAAATCCGATGGCAAAAATATAGGCCGAGGCAAAATGGATAAACCGAATATAGCCAAAGAGAAAGTGTTCAGAAGCCTCGCCGTGGATGGACGTGGGCGGCGCAGAAATGAGGTAACCGGTGGCAATTAAGCACACCATGGCGCAGGCATTGATCCAATGCCAGGCACGGATGGGTGCCTCGTAAACGTAAATAGATTTTATTGTGGGTACCGCGTGTACAACTTGGTTGTCCACCGCTGCGGCTCGAGGTGTATTTGCTTCCTGCATATTGTTTTGGCCTCTGGGTTTGCACCAAGGTTAATGGTTTGAAAAGTGAATAACAACGTCTATTCAATGGTGAAAATAAAAAATCAAAAAAATTAACGCGCGCCAAAAGCAAAAGCTAAAAAGTGGAAACAAAGCTTACTTTTTGGTGGTAATAAGGTGTGCAAAAAACACCAATGATTAATGTTCTGGCTTGTACATTATTTGGCGGCAGTTTGTCGTGTGCGGAATAATTGGCACGCGTTTTAAACGCAGCATACTGGTGGGTAACCATGCGCTGGCCAAACGTTTGTTGTGGGCATTTGTGCGCCTTTGCGCGCTTTCTTTTGTGGGCAGGCGCGTTTGGGCGCGTTTGAGGACAGGCACGCCAAGGACAGGCACGCCAAGTATCTTTCGTGGACAGGCACACCATGGCTGCGTGGGATTGAGATTTGCTGCCTAGCCACAATTGGTTCTAGGTCGGCTGTGGCGTCCTCGAGGGGCTCGCAATTTAAAGGCGCGGGCAGGGTTGAACTTTAGCCTGTTCATTGGTACCAAAGCATCATTGAGGTGGTCTTTGGGCTCGCGTACAACAAGGGCGTGGCCACGGCCAACTACCCATAATCACTTATCCTAACGAGGTGGCACAGTGCAAGCGATCCGATTAAAACAGCCTGGCGGTTTAGAGAATATCTACGCCGAGCAAACCAATGCCCCAGAAACGCTAGGGCCCAACGATGTGCAGGTGCGCATCCACGCGGGTTCGCTCAATTATCACGACTATCTCGTGGCCGCCGGGGCCTTGCCCACGGACGATGGCCGTATTTTATTGTCTGATGGTGCCGGCGTGGTGGAAGCCGTAGGCGCCGAGGTTAGCGACCTTGCCGTGGGCGACCATGTGGTGTCTTGTTTTTACCCCCAATGGGAATCCGGCCCGGTGGTAGCCAGTGCTGGTGGCTTTGCGCGCACTCCGGGTGATGGCGTGGACGGCATGGCAGCCGAGGTTGTGGTGCGTAATCAATCCGCTTTCACCTTGGCCCCCGAGGGGTGGAGCCATGCAGAATCCGCCACTATAACCACCGCCGGTGTTACTGCCTGGCGAGCCTTAGTGGCAGAGGGTGGACTTAAAGCAGGGGACACGGTGGTTACCTTAGGTACCGGTGGGGTATCCATGGCGGCGCTGCAGTTGGCCAAGGCCATGGGCGCCAGTGTGATTGTGACCTCCTCCTCGGACGAAAAACTGGCCAAGGCAAAAGCGTTGGGAGCAGATGCCACTATCAATTACCGCGCCACGCCAGAATGGGGTAAAGCGGTGATGGAGCTAACCGAAGGCCTGGGCGCAAACCACATTGTGGAGCTGGGTGGCCCAGGCACATTGGCGCAATCCATAGAGGCGGTAGCCGTAGGCGGGCAAATTGCGCTAATCGGTGTGCTCACCGGTTTTGATGGGCCGGTGCCCACCGCGCAATTGATGTTTAAAAACGCGCGTTTGCAGGGCCTGTTGGTGGGCAGCCGAGCCAACCAACGAGACTACGTTAAAGCGCTGGAGCAAAACGGTATTCGCCCGGTGATCGACCGTACCTTCCGCTACGGCGAATTAGCGGAGGCCTTTGAATATCAATTGGCCGGCTCCCATATGGGTAAAATTTGCGTGGAGTGGTAGCGTAGCGCCCTGGGCTGGCAGCGGGGTAATCAAAAAGCGAGTTGCTGGCTGATCCTTGCCACGCGCTGGCCCAAGTAAACGGCGCTTGCTAAATCGCCACTGTGTACCACGCCATCAGCGCTGTGCGCCACCAAACCGGATTGGGCGCCCAATCTGTTCTGTGGCTTCATTGCAGTAGTCCCTTCGCCGGGCGAATTCGTGCCCGGTACATCCAGCCCTGCCCAAAGCATGCCATGCTGGCTGGCAAACACCTGCAGATACTGCAAGGTATTGAGTTGGTCGCCACTTAGATTGGAGCCAATGGTAAAACCCGCAGCAATTTTATTGGCCCAGCGCTGCTGCTCCCATAAATCGCCGGTGGCGTCGGCAAAGGCTTTAAACTGAGCGCTTACGCAGCCCATGTAAGTGGGGGAGCCAAAAATAATGGCTTTGGCTGGTTCTAATTGCTGTAAGAGCTCGGGGTTGCGAAAGCGGCCTTCGATAATCGCCTTGCCAGTAATTTGCAATAATTCTGAGCTAACCCCGCCGACGGAGATGCAGCCCTGGTGTACGGCCTGGGCCAACTGTTGAGTGGATCCATTATCGGAATGAAACACCACGGCTACATCTGCCATGCAACATCCTTATTCATTATTTAATCCATCGCTATCGATGGTCTATTTTACGCAACCCGTGGGACGGCAACGCCGCCGTCTTGGGTGTAGCTAGCTTCTCATAAAGTACATCACAACTGCGCACTGCGAGCCATCCAAGCGCTCTATGGGTATGGCCAGTAGTGTGTTGCCGTGGCCATGATCGGCGGCCGAAGTAAGTTGGGGCACGCCTGTTGTCAGAGCGCGGCCAGTTGGCCCTGCATCAGCCGCTATGGTGTTGAGGTGATCCTCAGAATCCACTGTGGTGCTGCCTGCGGTAATGCCTGCTGCTAACCAAAGCGTGTTGGTCTCTGTAGATTTTTGCCAAACTTCAAAACGCTGGGCCAGGGGTGTTTGTTTGGCCGACAAAAATACCAGCACCGCGGCGATGTCTTCATCGTGGCTGGGAGCGTAAAAGGGAATACCAACGCCGGTGGCGATGCCCGCTTCTTTGGCGTTAGCTGCCCGCAAAAATGAGCTGCTGTTGGCCAAATCTGGCATTATGGTGGGCTGGTGAGATTTCCAAACGCCGCCGGGTAAGCCAACCCCCAAAGGGAAGCGAACCTGCTTGGAGATCCACTCAAAGCGCTCCATGGCGCCATAGTAACCCTCAACCAGCGCCATGCCGCTTAAGCCGTCATCTTGCCACACCTCGATAGCGCCGGTGGCGGCATCCACGTCGCCGCACAGCATCACAACGACGGCTTTGCACTCACCGCCCATAAATACCGGCAGCGCCACACCGGAGGTTAGCCCGGCGTCTCGCGCTGCTGCGGTGCGTACAAAAGTGGCTTCTTCAAACTCTTTCAACACCAGCGGGCGCTGGCTTTGCCAAGCCTTGCCAGGTAAACCCTCCCCAAGGGCAAAGCTGGTTTCAGCGCTGACCTGGCTAAACGCCTTAAGGCCACCGTAATCGGCGCTGCTTAATACCAAGTTGGCACCGCTGGATTCCGGCACCCAAATCTCTATAACGCGAATAAAACTGCTGGCTGTTACCTTGTCTTGCTCCATAAAAATCTCCACAGGTCGAGGCTTTGCGCGGGTTGATAGGCACCGCTATCGCCTTAATCAATTGGTTTTTATATCGAGCTCATAAAACTTGCGGGTATTGGTGAGGTTGGCCTCACTCTGATTTGAACGGACGTTGTTCAGGATACTGCAATGTGGTGGGTTTGAGAATGGTTGATATAGGGAAACCCTGGGGGCAAGCTAGGTTGCGATACAACCACGTCTGCTTTAACCAAGTAGCGTAAATGGCATTTGTATCGAATGCCTACATCAACATCATGAGTGTTGTTAGCTACAGAGCGCAGGTGCGGGTAGCAAGAGGCTGAACTATTGAGCCGTGGCGGCACCTACATCAGCGGAAAGATACATGCTCTTAATAAATCGGCCGAGTAATGGCTAAACATCTGCTTGGAACAGCTAGCTAAAAATACGGTTAACACTAATGCCTGAATATATCCCTGGCCTGACTGTTGGCGTATTCCTAGCAGCTGCGATTTCTATGGAGGTTAATTAAAAAATGATGACAACTCCTACATCGACTTCGGCTCTTGCGTGATTTTCGATACCGCGCCGCTTTTACCATATTCAATTAACACCGATTCAGTTTTCGATGGCTTGCCGTTGCTGGTCATATCGGCAACTGCCTGCACAACGCCAAAAGGAATTTTGTCGGATAGGCAAGTTTCGTTGTCGCTATCAACTCTTATCTTTTTAATCACAATATTAATTTCTGTGCTGCCAGTGCCTTGGTAGGCAGTACAGGCGATAGTGCCTGCCGGGACTTTTAACGATTGCTCACCTACTTTTGAAAATTGGTAGGAAACCTTGGTGCCCAAGCTTTGCAGCATGGTTTGGCCAATTAAGCCACTTTGCTCGATTCTAATAGGGGCGTCGTCGCCGGTTTGAAAAATGATTTCGCGCCCATACTTGTTGATGTTACCCATCACATTGGCGACTTCACCGTTGGCCACGCTGGCGTCAACCAGCGCCTTCATTACTACCGGCTTACCCTTGGCTTTGCGCTTATCATTTTTCAGTTTGTACGAGGCCATTTCCATTTCTACCCAATAGTGAGGCGCGCCGTTATATTCCGTTTTGCTCAGCAGTGAAGTTTTAATAACGGTTAGCTCTTGCTTGCCTTTGTGATTGGTCGTGATCTCCTCACGCACCTGCCAGCTGCCAACCGGCGTTGATTTGGCAAAATCGAACTGCATATCCGCTCTTGCAACAGACATCATCGGCAGGGCGACGGCGAACACGATGAGTGCGTTGATAATGAATTTATTGATTCCTACCATGGTTTTGTTTCCCTTTGTTATTGTGCAGATTCTAAGTATTAGTGCAGTTTGTCTAGATTCTTTCCCAGTTGGAGCCGGCCTGGTTTGGATCCGTTAACGGATTCAACGGAGCAGGCGGCCGCAGAATGATAACAAACCTAGCCAGGGAGAATAGAAAAGAATTTGTTAAGGAAATGGGTTTTAATTTTAGACTGGGTTGGCTAAAAATATAGTTGTAGGGTTTTATCAACGAATCAATAACCTGGCAGCCCAGCGGCAGCCAGTCCCTGATATACCACAATGATTGATTGGCAGTGCGTGTCCTTGAGGCAGTGATTGGCCGTGCCTGTCCCCGGTCTTTGCCGATCTTGAGGTGCCTGTCCCTGAGGCCGATCATGAGGTGCCTGTCCCTGAGATGCCTGTTGCGGTCGGATTCTGACTTTTTTGGTCGTGCCTGTCCCTCCGGTGTCCAGCCCAGCGGGTACCTGTCCCTGAGATGCCTGTTCAATTGGGAACTGTGGTCTGGACAATCTTTTGAAATCGATCGATTTGGGTTTGCAGCTGCGCAGCTTTTCTGTTGCTTAAGTTTTCAACCGCCTGTAAGTCTCTAGATATTGCACGAATACTATCGTTGTCCAAGGCTGGCTGATTTGGGCTTTGGCTTCTGGCTAATGAAACAATTTTCTCATTGGTATTGCTGATCTCTGTTTGGAAATCAGCCAGTACTTCACGTGCAGCTACTACCTGCTCCACCGCTTGGTCGCGGTTAACTTTGGCCATTTCAATTTCATCTGCTGCAAAATAATAGGTGCACATAGCCCCTATGGCCGCTCCCATTACAGCGCCTATGCCGTTCCACAGCTTAATGGCTCCCTCAGCGCCGGACTTAATGACAGCGGCTAATAAGATTAAAAACGTGCCGCCAAGAATGGTGAGTGCTATTAGGGTCACATCGCTTAACAGTTGCATGGCTTTGATCCTTTCCTTGGCCTAATTTTGCTTGGTGTTATTCTTGTCGGTTCTGTGAAATATCCTAAACGGGCGCCCTTGGTGGCTTGCAATGGTAAGACGAAATACAGCCTTAGGTTTGCTGGCGATTCCAGTTGGGGCGGCACGCCGTTAGTCATCATCTTTTCATTTGCTGGCTTTGGAATCCGCGCCAAAATTCTCAGCTTGATGGCATCGGGTAGGTCACGACTAAGCCTTCCGGCTGGTGAGCGCTTTACACGGTTAGTGGTAGTTTTCTCTTGGCTATCCCAGCTGTGCAAAAATAAAAGTAGTGCAATGGCAGTTTAGATTTCTAATCAATAGCAATGGTAAATAAAACGTAATAAAGCCTATCGATTGGCATTAGGTTGTAGTCCTAACAGCAAGTCTGATGAGGTCATGTTCTGATGTTTTCCTATGCAGCCCAATAGACAAAGATCTACTTTGTTTAGTGTGGGAAGAGCGGGGTCGATGGTAGCAGGCGGGGGCGGATATGGGAGTGTTTGAACTTTGGAAATCTATACAATCAAGGATAAAAAATAAAATTGATAGTGCCTTTAAAAATGCCAACCAGTTATCTTTTGCTCTCGTTTAGGCATGGTGTATATTGCGTTAGTACTGGATGTATAATCATGTAACGGATTGCCATGACTCGCCCTAGAAAAACACAGGTCTGTATAGAAGGCACTCCGTACTACCATGTCGTTTCCCGTTGTGTTCGGCGCACATACCTGTGTGGTGTGGATCATAGCACTGGTCGTAGCTTCGAGCATCGTCGTAATTGGATAGAAGATAGGATCCGACTGCTCGCTTCTATTTTCAGTATTGATGTCAGTGCCTATGCTGTGATGTCTAATCACTGCCATATTGTATTAAAACTCAGCCCAGAGGAATCTTTGGGCTGGTCCGATAAAGAAGTATTGACGCGATGGACCAGCCTGTTCAAAGGGCCCACGTTGGTACAAAAGTACATCGATAATCAAAATCTTAGTCCAGTCGAATTAAACGCTGTAAGCGATTGTGTAGACGTCTACCGCAAACGGTTAGCTGATCTGGGTTGGTATATGAAATGCTTAAACGAGCCCATTGCTCGGCAAGCCAATAAAGAAGACGAATGCACAGGGCACTTTTGGGAGTCACGCTATAAATCCCAAGCTCTACTAACGCAAGAAGCCCTTCTGTCCGCGATGTGTTATGTTGATCTAAACCCGGTGAGAGCGGGTATGGCTATTACACCAGAGCAATCAGATTATACGAGCATCCAGGAGCGTATTAGGCCAAAGTTCAATACAGAGAAATCTGTTGGCGAACAGATAGAGCTGGGTGCCTTATCGGCGTTTGATTTAACGATAAAGCCATTACAACCTTTCGAGGAGGCAATCACCAACAGTCCTCAAAATGGCTTACCTTTTAATTTCCCAGATTATCTAGAGTTAGTCGATTTTACGGGCAGGGCGGTATTAGCAAATAAACGAGGGGCTATCGATAAACACTTGCCACCGATTTTACTGCGGCTGAATATTTCAACAGAAAGCTGGCTTAAAAATTCAACACAATTTGAGGCCAAGTACCGGTCAAGTTTCGCAAAAGGGCCGCCATCCATACGCCGCTCGGCCTGACCCGCCTTATATTTTTTCTACCTTCCTTTTGTTCCTTTCTTGCTAGGTTAAAGTAGTAGGCCTTAATTCGTCTTCAGTTGGTGAAATGTGGCTAATTGGTTTAACTTAAGGTCATATCTATAGTTTGTTGGTAGAGGTCGGGCCAAAAACCGTGCTCAAATAAGCTAGTTACTCCGACCTTGTATCTTAGATTTCGAATCTAGGTCTTTATTTATATAGTGCCTGTCCCCGGGATTCGGGATTGGATTTAGCCAGGCTAAAAAAAAATGCTTGTCCAAGAATGCCTGCAAGGTCTGGAGCGGCGAGCCCCAATACCAAAGTTGCCCTTTGTAGTGCCTGTCCCTGCAGTGTGTGTGTCCCTGCAGTGTGTGTGGTACTGCAGTGTGTGATTCAACTGAGACGCAGTTCTCAAATCTGCCGTTGCATTACCGCACAGCTTGAATGATCGTTAATTTTGCCCTGTGGCTATGGCATCATCCTGTTGATGTGTTGTACAAGGGAGGGAGTTCACCAAATTGAGTTTGTCTGGTGTGGTCTATAAAAGCCCGTTGACAGCCGGAAACGATTCTTTGTGTGAATAAATAATATTATGGAAAATATCAAATTAATTGTTTGCCTCCTATCCTTCTTTGCCGTTAGTTGCGCCAGCGCCAATAACCCCGAACCGTTAAGAGAACCCCTTGATAGTAAGCAGCGTATGCCCGTCGAACAAAGAGATTTGTCGGGTATCGAGTTCTGGGCAGCGTATATGTCGAAAGACGTTAAGCAGCGAAGATTTGCAGAAATGTATCTGGTTGGTGTATTGGATAGTAGTGAAGGCTATATGTGGTGCGGATATGACCAAGTCAAAGGTGGCTCCATTCAGGAGTTGCTTTATCGGAAGTTATCGAAAGCAAATGAAGAGTTTATGGCGGTGCGGGCGTCACATTTAATCACGAATATTTTAGCAGATAGTCTGCCTTGCAGGGAGCGCAAATGAGACCAACGTATCAAACTCTAAAAAGCAACTACTACTCGTCAAATGAATTGGCCGCTAATTTCGTTGATGGTGAGACCCTCTATTCAGAGATAGGTTATGATCAGAATAAATTAATCGAGCAAAACTCTGGTTATGTAAATACCTGTGCCACAAGGGTTAGTCTGGCATTGTTGAAATCCGGAGTCCGATTTCAGGGCCGCTTGAAAATAAAGCAAGGAGCCTATGAGGGTTATAAAGTTGAACCCGGTGCAAAGCTATTGGCCGATCAGCTGATGGATAACCCAAAGTTTGGCCGCCCTGAAATCTACAAGCCCAATGAGTTCGTCGAGAAGGTTAAGAATCGAAAAGGGATTGTTCTTTTTTGGAAGATTGCTGGTTACGGCGGCGGTCATATTGATCTTATAGAAGTTCATAATGCGGTTTCGGTATGTAACTCAAATTGTTATTTTCAATCCAAAGAAATTTGGTTTTGGGAGCTGAAATAGTAATATTTCCGATTTTATAGGGCGTGATCCTATATTAACCTTGCCTCACAGAGTCATAAAGGATGTGGAAGAGATGTGTCTGGGATATTAGGCTGATCCAGTCTGGTGGCGACCTTCTGTCAGCATCTGGTTATTCGTTTACTGCACAGCCAAACAAAAGTTTTAGTGTTTGGTCTTCTTTAGCATCGTTTAGTTTGGCCAGCTCAATAGTATCGATGCGACTATCCAAGGAATTGAAGGTGCCTGCATTAATTCGGCGGGCCAATTCGTTTTCCACGATGTAGGTGTGATAACTCACCATTGCTGATTTGCATCCGCAATACCCAATCGGCTTTTTAAAATCAAGTCTAGCTGCCAAGTGCAGGGTGCCGCTTTTATCTCGTATGCTCTGATTTGTTATATAGAGACAATCGCTGATAGGGTTGTTTACTTCCAGTGCTGGCTGGGCTGCGAATGTGGAGCAGCTTACTAGAACGACGAATAACCACAGAAATTGATGTTTTTGTGCCGCCATAGGCGATTCATCCTTTCTCTATATAGGCTTTATACGGTATTAATGTTTAATAGTGCCTGTCCCCGGGGAGTGCCAACTCGAAAAAGTAATTCATTGTGCCTGTCCCCGAGGAGTTTTCCCGAGGAGTTTTACTTCCAGAGCTGGCTGGGCTGCGAATGTTGAGCAGCTTACTAGAACGACGAATAACCACAGAAATTTATGTTTTTGTGCCGCCATAGGCGATTCCTTTCTCTATATAGGCATTATACGGTATTAATGTTTAATAGTGCCTTGTCCCTGGGAGTGCCTTTAATGTTTAAGAGTGCCTGTCCCGGGGAGTGAAATATTATGAGCTCTATCACACAAGCGAAACGTCGGGATAAGCTGTGCCTGTCTCCGGGAGCTACGCGTGCAGAAATTTGTTAGGTTTTAAGTATAACCCTTTGAGTATGCTGGCTCTGGTTACAGACTAAATGCTCACCTCGCCTAATTTTTGAGAATGCATTTAAAGCCGCCCATGCATAAATGCCACCAAAAGGTAGAGTGAATACTAAATACGTGAACATTTTGAAGACAGGTATACCGAAGTAATCTTGAGCCAAAAACGGTGATATGGCGAGAAATGCAAAAAAGATATAGAAAAACGTGTACATGGCTTTAAGCCACGTTCGGTACAGCTTAAAGGAGTACCTCTTTTTGAACCTCACTTTAAGATCCCCTTTCGTATCAATTTTTTCCATTAACTGCCTGGATAAAATATAGTCATCCAGGCACTGCAAAGGGTCTTCTAGGGAAAGTATGTATTCTACTTCTTGTGCCTTAACCGTATCTGTTCCAGCAATTGCTTGATAGCCTTTTTCGACAGAATATGGATGAAGATTTATCTCTTTATTATCAATATCACCCAAAAACTCTTTTGAAAATTTATACTCATCACGGAAGTATGACTTCTTCCATGACTTTATTTGATAAAAAAACTTCCAGATTCCAAATAACGCAACGCCAGAAACTATAACCTTTAATACTGTTTCTATTTCCATATTCGTTTCCATGATCTTAAGCTCGCAAACCTAACGTCCAGCGTACCTGCAAAATTCGAGCGCAGCGAGTATATTGTCCAGTGGAGCTAATTGTTATGCGATTCACAAGCGTAAAGTCGTTCTGCAAGCCTTGCTATATACAAGATATTCTCCGGAATAACCGAGCAAACGTAAGAGGTATTCACGCACTACATCGTGACAATAATCGTAATTCTTGATTAATGACTCGTAGGGTTTTCTTGATAAGCCGAAGTGAATGATTTCGTTCCGCAACCTGATTATTCGTTTGAGCTTCGGTTTCATTCCTTCGGCTGCAAGCATTTTTGTTAGTAAATCATTGAATGAAAGTTGCTTTTCTTTCTTTGTATTAGTCTTGGGAGGGTTGCTTATCTCACGAAAGAAGCCAGCTACAAATGGAATGCCAGAGTATTTGGCAAAAGTACCTTTTAAGTTTTCTAATATCACGAACATTTGCCCAAGCTGGATCTCAAGCGGTAAGCCAGGAAGCTCGCAAGTTGTTAGCATGTCGATTACTTCAGGTAACTTCCTAGATCTCTTTAATTTTCGATAGTTTGGCCACACTTTCTCCAAATATGACTTCACGACTGAACCATCGTGAATTTCAAGCAGCGGACGATATCGCATTGATTGCCCAACCGCCGACAAAGATTTAGCGCTGCCACGAAACTCAAAGTGATAAGGCGTGACTTGTGACATTGATGCCAAAGACAACAAATAACATATATCGAGTACTACCGACTGACCTTCGGAGAACGTTTTCACTCCTGCTACTGAAATACACGTAGTTTCAACAAACCCTTGGGGCTGTTCGGCATTCCACAAGATCGAGGGATTCTGCTCAAGTTCTACGCGGTACTTCCCTAGTTTCATCTTTATTAGGCATAAGCACCAAGATCCATCTTGGTAGTGCTTTACCTCACTGCCTGTGCCGAAATAATTTGCGATTTTAGCTTTGAACATCGTTTCTCTTACGCATACCAATTTTATATATGACTTGCGACTGCTCCATCTGTCGTATATCTACAAGAAGGTAAGCGGGGCCTAGCCATTGAGGATCAATATTCACTGGTTTCATTAACATTTTACCGCTAGCAAAAAAGCCCGTTAGCCACATATCCCTCAAAAGTTTTTAGCCATATGTGCCGCTGTATTTGTGCTATCGCCAACTTAACGGCAGTTGATCAAAAGTTCAAGAAATTGTCTAGGCCTGATGAGCCCATCAAGACGCGCCCCTTTTGTAGGCGGCCACGACAAAAACAGGGCTGTAACTTACCGATAAGGCCCGATAACGCCGGATACAGGAATCGCTGTTTGTAGGAAGTGGTTCCCAGCACAATATCGGGCATCGGCTTGAATACGGTGGGCCTTCACAGACTTCAAGAGTGGACCTACCTTGTCTTATACAGAGTAGAGTCGGGTGCTCTAACCAGCGTTATGGCTGGTGATGCTGCAATCATAACCTGTCCGCATTTTGTAACCATATCTTGGCCTTTATTAAGGCTAAAAATTGCTCTGCTCTCGCCACGATTTGAGGTATCTATTGACCTTCTCAATATCCTCAAAGTTACCAGTACTCATAATATCCAATGCAGACGCACCATCCCATTCACTGTTTGGTTTTCTTATCCAGGAACGGCGGGCTTGCTCGCCACCCAGGAGCACTTGAAGAGACTCATAAATCCCAATGAGTGCTGAAATCTTATAAAGATCTGGCATGGGAATGTTGAGATCATCCGTCAATTCGGTATTCAGCAGCGAGCGCTTCTCTGATTCTGTTAATGCCCATTCATCAGCTATTTTATCAAACAGCTTTTTGGCAACCTCGTGGGTGACCTTTGAATCCATTGCCATCTCTAACTCCTCGGCCGCAACACTAAATTCTGACGCTATCAGCTATTAATTTATAGGCTTCATGGAAGATACGTGACCAGAAGCGAGAGTGTCTGACTTTTCAAAAGGTATACCGTCAATCTGAAATTTTGCAGCCGAAAGTGCAATATAAATTGCACTTTGAAGCGGTTCCAGCTGAGAAACTGCAATATTTATTAACATATTGAAAAATATAGAGAAATTATCTCTATTATTCTTTACTCGCTCTATTTGATCCAATAATCTTTTTAAAAAATTACTGGATCGAGTGAAGTGATGACACCGTTTGGTAAAGTCCTCTCACAATTACGGCGTAGCCGAAAACTCCAGCAGCGTGAGCTGGCAGAACGTATTGGCGTTCAGCCTTGCTATATCTCCGCAATGGAAGGCGGCAAGAAGGGACCACCTTCAAAAGCCGTCATGCACAAGCTGATAGAAGCACTCGAACTTTCCCCTGAAGAAGCCGATTCCCTGACATCTTCCATTGGCCCATCTGAGCGCGTTTTCCGTGTCCCGGAAAGCGTCAGCCTGGAGGAGTATGCCTTTTTGTGGGAACTCAGACAGAGGCTTGGTTCTTTGAGTGGGGAAGAATTGGCCATTATGACCAATGCCCTGCGCCTTGGCGGGGCGAACAGGTAACAGCGCTAACCAAAAGAGGAGCTAAATCCATGATATAGAAACAAAAAAACCGAAAACAATGGCTTGCTTTCGGCTTCTTCGGGAGTAGTTACTCCGGTGTCGTGACCAAAGTATCTCTCTCAAGTCCCCGACCGTCAAGCCCTCAACTTCACGAAATCATGTTCGAGGCTTGGTTGCGCCCAGAGAAACTCGCATCCGGCCCTGGCAAGGGGATACCTATGCATACTGAAAATGAATTACACGACTACCTCTATCGTAGCGGCCACAACCTGTCGCTGGCTGCCATCGACTACATTCGCCAGAGCTGGATCAATCCATCAAGGATGGTGGGAGCTCATGCGCAAAGCAATGTGATTTCCTTTGTGCCAAGCCGAAAACTAAATGGCAAAACCTACTCCACTGAGAGCCGCTCACCGGAACGCTCGTTCTTGACCCTGTGCGAGTTCGACGATGACGTTATTTGCGCCTTGGATCAGCCTGATCCAATACAGATACAACAGACCATCAAGAACGGCATCAAACGCTGGGCAGGCTACACCCCAGATGCCCTGATCCTCACCCGAAATGGCCCGAAGGTCGTTGAGGTAAAAGCCTCTACCGAGGTGGACGACTTTCTTGTCAGCAAAGCAGAAGACTGGAAACGCTATGAGTCGGGTGAAATTGTGTTTGAGCCTGCACGGAAAGCCTTTGCCGAAATGGGTCTTGAGCATGTGGTGTATGTGTACAGCCAAGAGGATCGATTTCTGGTTGAGAATCTGGATCAGTTGCTCCTGTCCAGAACGCACGAAACCGAGTTGGTTCTGGATGAGGAGCGATTAACCAAGCTAATGCACAATGCATTTGCGATGACGCTTCATGATCTAAGGGAAAAGTTAAAGCTCAAAGATATGACGCCGCTCATCCACGCCATTGATCGAGGGCTGTTGGCCGCCGATTTGAAGCAGCACCGGTTAGCCGATTGCAGAAACTGTCTGGTTTCTTTGAATGAAGACATGCTTGAACACGCCATTGAGCTGCGTAACAAGCAACGGGTGTACTGGGATGGATTGTCTGAGCACAGTGACTTAACGCTGATACCGACCTTAGAGGCCGCTGAGAAAGCTATCACCAGGTTAGACAAAATAAAATCCGAGCGCTCTAGTCGAAGCATCCGCCGCTGGAAGCATCAACTCAGAATCGGGCAGGAGAATAACCTGACTGAATTTCAGTCGCTGATCCCGATGATACATCTTCGCGGAAACCGTAACCGCAAGATTCCCGCAGTCGTCGATGAGCTCTTAATGGAGTTCCTAATGGGCACTTACATTCACGAGCAGGGCTTATCCATATACAGGGGGTACATGCGCTACAAATCCCTGGCGCTGGATACTCACCCGCAGTTTCGACCTGTCTCGCGCCAAACCTTTACGACCCGTCTTGAGCAGATCCCCGGTGAAGTGATTGGCGAAGCCAGAGGTGGTAAGCGCAAGCGCAATGCGATGGGTGCACCAACTGACCCAGAAAAGCGCGGGTTAAAGGCCAGTATTCCCTGGCAAAGGGCGGCAATTGACCACTACCTTGCCGATATTTATCTCGTGGTGTTTACCCGCACGGGTGAAGTCTATGTAGAGCGTCCTTGGGTAACGGCCATGGTGGATCTTGCCACGTCCAAAATTCTGGGGTTATCCATCTCGTTCAGCTCCCCATCGCGTCGGTCTGTAGCCAAAGTCATGCGTGATTGTGTGCGCAGACACGGCAAACTGCCGAGAGAAATCATCGTAGACCGAGGGCCAGACTTTAAGTCGGTATACCTGGCATCCTTCATGGCCCACTACGGCTTGATACTCAGCCTGCGTCCGTCTGGATACCCGCAATTTGGCGGGGAAATGGAGGGCTTCTTTGGTGAGTTTGTGAAGCAGTGGCTATGCCAGCGCCCCGGCAACCTGGCTGATTACAAAGAAGTGCGCTCCGTCGATGGCAGCAAGGCACCGAAGAAGGCCGCGATACTCCAGCCGGTGGACTTCTATCAGGAACTTTGGGCATTTTGTGAATGGCGCGAAAACAAATGCCGGGGAACGGGAGCCAATTCAATCGAGGTCGCCTTTATGGAGGGGGCCGAGCTGTATCCCTTCTATGCCAAATCCATTAACTACGATTCTGAGTTCATCACCGTGACTGCTGTGGAAACTAAGAAGTACAGCTTTAGTTACCAGCGTGGCATCAACATAAAAAACACTTGGTACTACTCCCCGGCACTACGCAAGCTGAATGGTCGCAAGAAAAAGGTGGATGTGCGGCTCGACCCGGAGAATCCCAACCTGATTTTTGCGCGGGTAGAGGATAAATGGGAGCCCTGCTATAGCTCCAGCATCAACGCATATTCAGCTAAATGTGCAGTTCACCAGCTTGTGGAAGGCATGATCAAGCATGAGGCGTTTGGCCTCAGAGAAAAAATCAGTGAGCAACATGATCTGGAGTTGGCCAGAAAGATTCGTGAACTGGATGAGTTCAAGGAGCAGACCAAAACCACCCCGGTATTAGAGGTGCCCATTCCCGAGGGTGAGCCAGATAACACCGAGAATCTATTCAGCCAATTAGCCAACGCCACAGTGCGCCCCATCAACATTCAGCAATGGAGTGCCTGATCATGGATGAGTTGAATAACATCGATATAACCCGCGTGACGAACCTCAACTTCAAAATTCCGCATCGAAACTGGAAGCAGGCGTTGGCTGAAGCGTACATACTAATGACGACAGCGATGCCTGGCGAAGTTATTTGTATCTATGGGCCGTCTCGCGCAGGAAAGTCGTCGATGCTCCTAGAGCTAAGAAATGCGATCTGCGGCAACCCCAAGCAGAACCAGAATGAGATGCCATTTGTGCTGCTTGAAATAGACAATAACGGTGGCAAGGCAGCATTTAGCTACAAAGCATTTCTGCTGGATATGCTAGAACTAATTCAACATCCGATTTATTCAACAAGAAATTCTGGGGGTTGGTCAGATTTCACAAAGAGTAAAAGGAGCGAACGTGCAACAGAAGTGGTGCTTGCTCAGGCGCTGGTTGAATCGCTTAAAAATATGAATACCTTGTTTTGGGTGTTGGACGAGGCTCAGCATGTTCGGTATGCCGGGAAAGATGTCTTAGCAGCTTCTGGTGTAATGGATGCAATAAAAAATCTTGCCAAAAAAGCCAGTGTAGTCCTTGTTATTTGTGGAACTTACCCAGTATTGCAGTCAATAAATTATTCGGGACATCTCGAAAATCGTAAACATGATGTGCATTTAGCGCGATATCGCAATACTGATGATGATCTGAAGGAGTTTATCTGGATACTGGATAACTATGGCTCCAATCTGGACCTTGCCGCACCGCTAGGGTCATTAAGAAATTGCGCGGAGATACTCTACAAAGGAAGCTTTGGTTGCATAGGATCTGTTAGGGCAATTTTGTACCGAGCTTCAGTTTATGCTGCGCTAGAACACAAAAAAATCAACTTATCTCATATCCAGCGAGGACTGAAATCCCCAAATCAACTTGTTACAGCAGCAATGGAGATCTGGGATGGCGAGCGACTGCTTGGGAGTGAGCCTTGCATGGTTCTTGAAGAAGTGGTTATGACCCAAACTCCGATCGCCAAGAGCAAAGCTTCCGGGAAGCCATTTCAACGTAAACCGAAGCGCTACGATGCTGGAAATCGGTTATAAGGAGGCCGCATCATGCTTACGTGGAGATTGTTTCCGATTCCCATGCAGGGTCAGGGCACTGCGGACGTCGAGTCGCTGCCGTCATACCTGCTTCGCAGCGCCTACGCTCATGGTGCTTCGGGTGGTGTGCTGCTACAGGTGATTCATGAGTTTGGCGGGTGTAGCCAGAAGACTAAACCAAGAAGCATTGCCGGTAAGCATGGCATAGCTACTCTGGCGAGGGTAAATCAGTTTACTTGGGAGTTGCGCGATCGACTCGCGGAGTTTACGGGGCGGGATATGAGCTGTGAGCCCCTGCGATTTCTAGACAGCCAGGTGTACTGCATCAGCACTGAAATTGGGACTTTTCGTTGGTGCCCTGAATGCTTGGCCGAAATGGCGCGTATTGATGCGCCACTCTACTTCAAGCAGCTGTGGCATATGACAGCGGTTAGTCATTGTCCGGTTCATCGCGTGCGATTAAGTGAATGCTGTGAATTTTGCGGAAGCACACAGCATTCCCTCAAGGCAAAGCATCCCGTTGGCTATTGTGCTGAATGTGGTGAGCCGCTGTTCAATCGACGGATAGCTCTCTCAACAAAGGATATTCAGCCATCATGGGAATGCCCATCCCATGACGTACAGGAAATTTTTGAAAAGGCGGCAAGGCCAGGGATGACGGTCAATGGTTGGTTTGATGCATGTTGGTTTATTCGGTCAATGGCCGCATCGGCTGACCATGGACGGGAAAACTCCCATCTTACCGGCGAACTACGAGAGTTGCTTCGGGAGTTCGGGCGCAATTGGAAAGGCAATTGTCGCCTGATTAGTCTCCGGCGCCTTGCTTACCTGATGAACATGTCGCTTTACGAGTTGCTAACCTGCTCCGGTACAGCCTACAGGTTGTCATATGACGTACTCAACATTCAGTCTTTGCCTGAGCACCTGAAACGCAGGAAGAAGACAGTGCGAAATCACAAGCATGTATACCGAAAACTGGTTGCATATCTGGAGGAGCAGCAAATTCCACCGAGCTTGAAACAGGCGGCACGATTCGCACAGGTTTCACCAGGATATCTTGAATACCGCTTTCCTAGTCTTGTTCGTCGAATTGTTGATCGTTATCAGGCTCATCGATACCAGACATCCTTGGTGAATCGGTACCGCGCCCAAACTGCCGCGCTCCAGTTCTTTATTGATGACCGCTATGCCGACCACACCCAGTCCCGCAAAGAGGCGTTTCGGGTACTAAAGGAGGAAACAGGACTGCCCAAGTGGGTGCTGAAGAATGCCATTCAGACCGCCTACGGGGTGTTTCAAGTGGGAGCCGGGTAATCTACCAGTAGATTCAGAGGGGAGGATGGATGCTCTTCTTGTTTTTCCTCCTCATTTGAGGTATAAAAACCGGAAGACTCAAGCTTCATCCCGGAGAAGACTGAATGAACGACCAACTACACACTGAAGAAAATGCCCTGGATCGGTTATCCCAGCTGGGTATCCCGATGGCAGCGCTTACAGAGTCTGTATGGCAAGGTTACCTTGCACGGTCACGCACCACGAGCAATCACCCACGAATCGCTCGCGGAATCATCATGTGGGCAGAAGTCGTTGCAGTATTGAGAGAGCAGCTTATATCCCATGGTTGGGTTAAAGAGGATAAAGGCAACTACGAACTATCGGTAAACCAGAAAGCAGGTTTGGCCATTGTCGTTACTACTGGCGATGAAGCAACCGGCATGATCGGAGCGACGCCTTCAAATAAGTGCCCTAAGGGTGTGAACACGGCTGAGGCCGTTGAAACAAACAATCAGCTGGACATGTTCAGTGAGCTATTACCTGCAATTGAAGATGTTCAAGGCCTTACAACGTGGGTATTGCTGATGCACTTGGGTACTGATGAGGTGCGTTGCGAGCTCTCACTGCCATCGAGCATATCTAATGGCAAAATCAATGGCTGGAAAGAGCGCATTATTTTACCGAGCATGCCGTTGGATGATGATTCAATCGAAATTCAAGCACCTGATTTGCCGGATATAGAAGTACCTATCAAGAAGAAGGCATAACATGTTTAACAATACTCGTTTTGCTCTCGCGCGAAAGCGCCGAGGGCTAACAAAGCGGGCATTGGCGAAAGAAGTGGGTGTAACAGATCGGTCGATTACTGCTTATGAGAGCGGTCAAACCGTGCCTGAAAGCCAGACTATTGAAAAGATCGCGAACGCACTTCGTTTTCCGGTCGAATTTTTCTTTGCTGATGACGTAGAAGAGCTACCTGTTGAGGTGGCTAGCTTTCGTGCGCTTACCAAAATGACTGCTGCCCAAAGAGACATTGCGCTTTCTGCGGGATCTGTTGCGTTACTTTTGAACCAATGGATTGAGAATAAGTTTGATTTGCCTGCGCCGGATTTTCCAGAGGATTACAGAATCTCTTTGGGTGAAAGGGCAAAAAAGGATAAAGGCCAGCAATCGTCTGAAGGAGACCAATACCCAAGCGGGGGGCATGGCAATGACCCGGAAGCGGCCGCAGAAATGCTCCGCCGCTACTGGGATTTAGGTGAACTTCCAATCAAAAACATGATCGCATTGCTTGAAGCTAAGGGTGTGCGTGTCTTCTCGCTATCTGTTGATGCCAGAGAAGTTGACGCCTTTTCCATGTGGTATGGCGACATTCCTTTTGTGTTTCTCAACACCAAGAAAACAGCGGAACGTTGCCGCTTTGATGCGGCACATGAACTCGGCCATTTGGTTATGCATCGTCACGGTGCTCCCCAAGGGCAAGAAGCGGAGAAAGAGGCCAATGCCTTCGCGTCGGCCTTTTTAATGCCACGCAGGAGTGTTCTGGCCAATGCGCCGAGGTCGGCAACCTTAAAAAGCCTCATCTCCCATAAAAAGTACTGGAATGTGTCTGCTGCGGCACTTAACTACCGGCTTCACTCGCTCAACCTGACAACCGACTGGAGCTATCGAACGCTATGCATTGATTTGGCCAAACTAGGGCGGGATCATGAGCCGGAGCCGTCACCTTTTGAAACATCGCAAGTGCTCAAAAAGGTATTTGCTAGCTTGCGAGAGGACGGCATTTCCAAAGCCGATGTTGCGAGAGAACTACTCATCCAGCCAGAGGAGCTGGACGAGCTTACTTTTGGTTTGATGTTGAACGTCTTGAGCGGAAGATCACACGGTAATATCTCTCACAATAAGCGACCAAGTTTAAAGCTGGTGAATTAGCCTCAGAAGAATCTTACTACTTGGGCGGCAGCTTTCGTCTGTCGCCCAATATTCTAAATCCTTCGGGCACAGGTTTAAATTTGTCGCCTTCTTCTGGCCAGCGTTTAGCGCGACTTTGAAATCCTCTGAGTGCTGCAATATCCAAGGTCGCAGCAACCACGAAGTCATTGTCCCCACCTCTAAGTCTGGCAATATCCCTCAGGAAGCTCTCTTTGGCTGGTGATCGAACGCGGCTATCGCCATACTTCCGGTTGTTTACCAATATAGTGTAAGCATGAACATCCAGTGCAGCGGATTCGATCAGGGATGCGAAAGTATCCAGATCTCTATTCCAACTGAGCACCATAAGGGCATCAACAGCACCTTGGAAGCGAATCCGTGATTTGCTGTTTTGCAGTTCTGAGCAAACCATGACACCAAAGTTAACGCCGTTGTGAATATAAATTGGCTTCGGTGATTTTTTAGAAAGATCCCACTCCTTGCCAAATTTCACCGTGAGGTCTTTGTCTTCGCCAACGGCTGGCTCAAGCTTGGGTTGCCATATTTTTACAAAGGTTGGATAGCCGAGTCGGTTATCTGCCAAAACCAGAGCGGCCTCACTTAGAATCTTGTTTCCTTCGCTATGCCGATACTCCGTTCCTGCAATTAAACTAATACCCGCCGCACTAAGTCTGGCTGCAATGCTGTTCAGCCAGCGCAACGGGATTGAAAGCTCAGGGAAAAGGACGTAATCCGGCCTCGGATTAAGCTTTAATACATCGTTAACCAATTTGGATATTTTCTGGTAACGCTTGCGGCTTAAATTCGGCTTATTACATGCGGTAGCCGCCCAATCGCTGTCCTCGGTACGCAGGTTGGTTAATGCAACCACCACCTTGTCTTTACTGTCAGTGCCAATTTTCAGATACTTTTTGCGTCGTTTTGCTTTCTTATCGTTGGCGTCTTGTTCCGCTGCCAGAAGAGTGGGTTTTATCCAAACGCCACGCAAAACTTGCGTATATTTAGCCCATGTTACTGCTGGGCAGAAGGCTGGAGTTTTGCCTGAAGCGGATGGCAAGCCAACGCACTCGGGGGCTAATTCCGATATTTCAGCCGGAGATAGAGGTCGAGTGGGGAAAAGATAAGGCAGGTAGCTGTCATTTTTCTTCTGCCCTCTGGTTACCTTGCCTAATCTGGTTTTGCGTGTAGAGTTGATAAACTGTTCAAATATTTCCACGTCGAGAAGCTCGGCGCTGCCGAGCAACTTCAGAATTTTCTTCTCTTTCTTAGTATCACGTTTGCCAACGAGCTCCTCAGCAGACTGGCTATTCAAAATGTACTTGTAAGCCTCTTTCGCAAGATCTGCTGACGCAACAAGCGGTGCTTTATTCTCGAAATCAGCCACATCAAAGCGCAGATCCAGCAGCGCCTCAAAATCAGTCAGAGTTGCCACAATTTGATTCAGAAAGAGATCTGCTAAACGCTTCTTCTTGCTTGATCGTTCACCCAGAAATAGCTTGCTGGGATCATGGTAGCGTGTGGCTGCATCAATAAAAAGCCAAGTTAAAGTACCTTTGATATAACCCCAAAGATCTTTTAATACTTTGGCATCGCATCCGTTAATGCGAACTGTTTTTCCTCTGTCGACCTCAGAAGCTAAGGCATCAATTGCTCGATAGGACTTCACTGCTATTTGCTCAGCCTGCTCCCACTCATTCATGCTGATTGCAAAGCCGAGCAGTCTTGGTAAGTAGGTAAAATGAGCAAAGAGATTGTCTGCCCGTAAGATATGGTTATGGGCAAACTGATAAAATTCCTCGCGCTGCTCCTTCCATTGATTTGGTGGCAGATCCCGAGCCAGGGTTTCTACGTGACGCAGCTGTAGTGACCATCCTAACCGACGAATGGTCAGGCCATCAGCTCGACGCAAAGTATCTGCATTTTCGCCCACGCTTCCGGCAGCAGAGAGCACCTTGGCTGCCGTCGAGTGCTCTAATTGATCTGGCGATGGCATCAAACGGTGCTCGCTGGACAGTTCGTATATCTCCTTTTCGATACTGTCCAGCAGGTCGAGGCCGGCGCGCCCTTGCAATACAAATAGTTTTTGTTTGTCAGACTGGAGCGATATTCTGGTCTCGCCTTGGACGTCCGAACCCTGGTTAATCTCCCAAACCTTATCGTTCTTGGCGTTCTGTGAAATGTAACTTTCACCTATTCGAGACTGAACCATGTTCATCAGATCCAGGCTATTGGTGATCGTGCCCGTATCACGCAGTACCAGGAACATATCATCTACGTAGCGGCCATAGTGAATTGGCGCTAATTTCTCCAGAACAAGCTTGTCCCACCTGTGAAGCAAAGCATTGGAAATAACACGGCTGCACGTCAGACCTATCACTAATCCTCCGCTTATCTTGGCTTTCTTGCCCCCAACGGATTGGCCGAATTTTTCAGCACCCTTAGCCCAGGCGCATAGAAAACTTGCGAGTTGTTCGGTAAAGACCTTCTCTTCATCTGTCAGCTTCAGATCAAGTGCTTCAAGTAACGCTTTACCAGAAATCGCCGTCGGGTCAATAAAGTGGTAGTAGCTCTTCAAGTCGAGAGAAACCGCAATAACGTCGCGATCTTTTTCCAGCTCATCACGAATGGCCTTTAAACCATCGCTTCGCCACTTTTGATATGGCTGAAAATACGGCACAAATGATCCAATGGAACTGATATGAAACGGCTTTTCATCGTCCTCTGCGAATAGTTCATCGTTCCGGATGCGCTTTAGCCGAGCACCATAGCAGCTGTCGTCGAGCTTGGCATCAAACTGGTGGCCAATCATATTGATCCACAAGGCTGAGATGATGTGGGCATCAACCGGAAAGTCCCCCACAATCCGGAATTCAGGCGTTATATTGTAATTTTTGAATAGGCTTTCGACTGCCCGTTCAGGTTTGGAGAAATGTACATGGCCATTTTCGGTACTATCTGCCTTTCTAACAGTGGATAGCTTCTTTGGTAGTAATCGAAAATCCCCAAGCAGCTCTTTATCGTTTTCAAAGCCTGAGTTACTCTTCAATCGGCTTAACAGGTCATTTAGGTTGGCCAGCAGGTCTTGTTCGTATTCTGCGAACTTAATCGCAGTGGGGAATGTGTTTTCGAAGAAGCAGTCGGCTTTGGCTTTTCGATATGCGACAAGAAGATCTTCTATAGAGAGTAAATCCCATCCCTTAAATTTGGCTTGGTAACCCACTATTGCTCCCCTTGATTATCTATCGCTACTTGTTCAATCAATCGTTTAATTGTTGGATGGCTTAGCTTGGATGAGAGAGGTGATACATAGTCACGGCCTTGGCTCCAGTGCAGGTTGGTGTTGTAAATCAAACCAAGTAAGAAGTAGCTCTCTGGAATATCAATACCCGTGCTGGCCACGAACTCCATTTTGTTCTTGGTCTTTTTGGTATCAAGAAATTCGCTTCTTTTTTCGTCGGTTGTCAGCAATTCATAGCTGAGCCTCTCTACAGCAACACGGACAGCAAAGCAAACTGCAATTGGATCGTAGTTTTTGTGTTGTAGATAACGATTGAGTTCGTTAAGGATATATTCGTGAAATACTTCAGAGCGCCGCCAGTTTTTCGGTAAGTTGGTTGGCCAATCATTCTCTGGTATTTCGCATTGGCCTGTATGAAAGTGGAACCAATACACCTCCAGACGATCTTTGACCCCTGCCTGCGTATCTCTCGCCTTAATCAAGTGAAGTGCGTCCTGTGACTTTCCTATTTTCTTTGAATGAAGGTAATTTATCTGGATCTTGTGTTTATTGAAGCAGAAATCAAAGAATACGCCGGGGTCTAGGTGTGTCAGTATTATTGGATAAATTACTTGGTTACGCGCTTTGTATTCTTCAATGATTGAAGTGACGTAGTATTGGAAGGCTACTAGATTAGCGTCATCCAAGTAATCAAATACCTCATCGATGACCAATATGAGCGGTTTTTTGCTGCCCTCGTATAAGGTTTTGTGGAGCTGAACCACAAGCGTGATGATGTCTCTCTGTCCGTTCGATAATTGGTGGGCTTTGGGGAAGTTAATAACCAGCTCTTTCTTCTTTTTGGTTTCTTCAACTTTAGCCCATTGCCAGGTCGAACTTTTGAAGTTGGTAAGCAAGTCTTGATAATGTGCTTTGACTGTAACGTAATATAGCCAGTCTGTTGCAGCGGAAAATATTTTAGGATCGGCTGCATGTATGCTGGCGATCTGATAAGCCGTGAAAAATCCCTCAATCTCAGAATCAACAGCACCATACTGGACTAATCGTTCCGAGATGCTATTTAAAATTGGTACTGCTCTGAGCTCTTGAATACAGTTATCCAATATCCATTGGGATATTACGGCTGCACTCCCGTTTTGTTGGTTCACCTTTTCGACTATGGCTTGAACTGCTGTCTGAATGCGAACCTGGGTGAATTTTGATAAATCTACGCCCTGAATCGCATCCAAAAGTCTTGAGTCTTTTAATAGGTCAGAGATGTTGTGCAAAATCTTTCCATTTTGACCAAAGCTGGTTTTAGCATCAGTAGGTTTATAGGAAAATTCTGCTTTAGTTGGGATTTTACAGATGGTAATGGGCTTGACTTCAATAGTTGAGGATACCGCCCCCTTGAAGTGCTTTTTTGCCTTCGGGGTAAGACCGCTATTAACTACTAACACATCAAATTGTTTCCGAATCTCGTTTTTCGTTTTGTCGGCGGTTAATTTGTTTGTGTCAACTGTAATGCTCAATTCCGGCTCTAGTTTTAAATCTTCCTTGTGATGATCTTTATCGGCGAGATCCATTCGCTGGGTATTCATCGACGAGAATGCAGTCGCGACCGAGCTCTTGCCAAAGCCATTAGGTGCAACTAAAAGGTTGGGCTTGTAAGCTTTTAATTGCACCTTAAAGCATTCGTTTAAAATGCCTTTGATATTCCTTATCTCAATTTGGCTTATTGTCATCGCCCAATTTCCTTATTTTACCGTCACCTGACCGTTCATTAACATAGGGAGGAGCCAGTCCCGGAGTTTCGATAGCTCTGAATTTTGTTGATTGTTGCTAATAATCTTGCTGAGTATCGGCGAGAGCTTGGCATCCATGGCTTGAATTAGTTCTTTCGGAGGCAGGCTAACTCGGCTTGCAACAAGATGATCTTTGGTTATATGTCCCATTGTGGTTTTTCGAAGCTCCGCGACCATTTTGAAATACTCCAAGTATTTCAAAACTTCGAAGTAATAGAAAGTTTTTGGGTAACTATCCGATGTAACCTTGAATATGTGTTGATTTAACGCTCCTGTTCCACCAGTCCATAGCTGCACTTCTAAAGTTGCTGACCACGAGAAAAGAATGTCGCCATCATATACCACGACCTTCTCAGGAACACCTTGATGAACGGACTCCGAGCTGTCATCGAATCCAGAACTAAATTCTCTTATTTTGATTACTTTGTAAGTTGGTTCGTCCCCAGTGGGATAATACTTCTGACAAGCAATACCGTTTGTAAATGTCGCAATATCTACTAGCGATGCATCGCACCACCCCTCCGGTATTTCCCGCTTCAGGGTTGGGTTGTAGACCATTTTGCCGCCGGAGGTTTTATATGGTTTGCCGTTGGCGTCGGGAAAATCGAACTGTACAAACCAGTAGTCGTACAGGGTTTTGGCCATGGCTTCCAGTTCGGCGCTGATGCGGTTGTTGAGTGCAATCTTTTCATCTAAAAGATAAAGAAGATCACCTGCTTTCACTTGGTCATCATATTCGGGCAACAGAAGATCCAAATATGAGAATATCGCCTCATTCAGGCTTGCTCTAAGCGTCATGACAGCGTTGTTTGTCATGGTTTTTCTGAACATTGGGCTTCTTAAGTAGAAAGCCATAAATTTTGAGTAAGTTATATCAGTTTGTGTTGGCCGAAGACGTTTCAAAAAGCCACTATATGATGCATCGGGGTAATCCTTGATTGCTACACAGCTCATCGCGAGCTCATCAACTACTTCACTGGTTCGAGTAAGAAAAATATCACCGCTCTTTATTGAATAGGTCTCTTTTTCTTTATCAGATGTGGCCATCAAGTCGGGCAGTTCATCTGGTACGAAATAATTATTAAATACCACAGAGAACGATAGAAATGGGCTACCATGCCCAGCTTGGTCTTTTGTAGACGATATCCCGGAAGACATCGTGTATAGATCGCAAAACCGATACTTCTTGAGTTTATTCATGCTTCAACCCCGTCAACTGTTTTTTAATCTCAGTTTCCAACTCACGAGACTGGCTAAACAAGCTATCCAGATTGCTGGTAAAGCCCTGCATTTTTTCCGCAAACTGCTCCGGGGTAATATCCACATACTCGATTTTGACATCGAAATACTGGCCTGCGCTTAGTGAGTAGTTCTTGGCTTCAATCTCGTCATAGCTGACCGCAACGGAAAAGTCTTCCACGGCTTCTTTGGCATTGAAGGTGTCGATAATGCGTTGTTCTTCATCCGCGCTCAGTACGGTTTTCTGGTTCTTGCCGTCTTTGATTTTTTCGCCCAGGTTAGAGGCGTCAATCAGTACCACCTTGTCTTTGTTGCTGTCATCCATAAACAGGATGGAGACGTTGGTGCCGGTGGTAGCAAAAATGTTGGATGGCATGGAAACCACACCTGCCAGCATTTTGTGCTCGACTAAATACTTGCGAATACCTTTGTCGATACCCGATTGTGCCGTGATAAAGCCAGTCGGCACCACTACTGCCGCCTTGCCGCCCGGTTTTAGCGAGTGGATGATGTGCTGCAAGAACAATTGGTAAATCTCCATCTTGTCCTTGGCTTTGGCTTTAATCTTGGGGATACCCGCAAAGAAGCGCTCTTTGTTCTCTTTGCTGTCCAGCTCATCGCGGAAGTCGCTGAAATCCATCTTAAACGGTGGATTAGAAACGATGTAGTCAAACTTCTTCAGGTCTTTTCCATCCCGGTGATACGGATGTAATACGGTATTACCCTGGATCACATTGGGAATGGAGTGCACCAGATTGTTGAGGATCAGGTTGAGGCGCAGCAAATTGGAGGACTTTTGCGAGATATCCTGGGTGTAGATGCTGCAACGGTTTTCGCCAATGGCGTGGGCCACGTTCATTAACAATGTACCGGAACCGGCAGATGGGTCGTAGCAACTGACATTTTTCACTTTGCCTTGCTGGTCGGCAGGCACCAGAATGGCTGCCATAATGCGCGCCACCGCATGGGGTGTGTAGTACTCGGCGTATTTGCCACCGGAATTGCTGTTGTAGTCTTTGATCAGGTATTCAAAGATGGTGGCGTAAAAATCGAATTTCTGCGTGAAGATACGCTCGAAGCTGAATTCCACCAGCTTGTTGATGATGGCACGGCAGAAGGCATCGCGCTTGGATTCATCGGCAATGTATTCACTGACGCGATCAAACAGCACTACCTTGGCGCCGCCATCGGTTTTTACGGCAAACACGTCGTTATTGGTTTGAGCAATGTCACGCAGGGTGTCGTCAAACAGCTTGGCAAAGTCCGGCGCGTTCTGCTGGCTGAACAGGTAGCTGATAAAATGATGAGGCTTTAAACGAGCCGTATCGCCCCCCATTTGCAGTTGCAGCATTTCCAGCTCGTCTTCGCTCATGGCGACCAGGGCTTCTTCCCATTTCTCCGAGCTGGCGACCTTCTCGTCGATTTGTTTCGCCTCATAGGCGAACTTGTCGTTCAGAAACTTGTACAAGAAGGTCTGGGTAATGATTTTGAATTCATTACCATCATTGCCCAATCCATAGTGGGCACAGATGTTCTTCAGGCTGTCGATCAGCGCTTTGGTCTTTTGTTGAAATTCTAGCTCTACCATTTCTTACGGCTCTTATGATTTACCGACACTCATACCTAAGCATCACCATGCTCGGCTGCCGGTATTGAATTCTTTCAGGTACTCTGCGACCACCAGGTGATTAATAAATCTTGATGCGTCGGCGTTGAGTGGTATGTTTTGTTCTCCTTTGAAACGGCGTATGACTAGCGGCATCATCTGGCGTTCAAAGTAGCTTTCGTTGTCCAGTATCTGGCTGTTGTTCAGCACCTGCTCGTCGGCGTCTTGTTTTACGCCGGTTAGTGCTTCAAAAATCTTGCGTTCGTTCTCTGATATATCGCTCTTGTTCTCATGGCGCTCCTGCAAGCGCTTGTGAATACGGGTGTATTTGGCATCGCCCAGGTACTTCTGTCGCAGTTGATTATTCTGGCGGTTCAGTTCTTTTACGCGATCGTGAATCTTATTGAGCGCGTCAATATTGGCCACCATTTCATCCTGCGTGACCTCGCTGAGGTTCTTTTTCTTGAACAGCCTTTCCAACTCTTCTTTCAGGCTGACAAATTTTGGGTCCTGCTGATCAAAATTGCTGGCCAGGGCCTCGCGGGTTTGGCGAAGGGTGTTCTTTAACTGGTCAGCCAAAACCAGCTCTTCTTCGCCTACCTTGATAAAGCGGAACACCACATCTTCAAGGGCGACATTAAGCAGGTTGGCGGTGTCGGTGCCTTGTTCGATGCTCTCTTTCAGGTTGAGCATATCGAGGTGGTTGCAGGTTTCCCGATAGAGGATATTGAGCTTGGCAAAGTCCAGCTGTTCCAGTAACTCGTAGTCGCCTTGCAAGCGGATCAAGTTGTATAGGCTTTTGGCGTTTTCCAGCGCCTTTTTCAGAGCCAATACGGTTTCGCGGTCCTGAATCTGGCTGATTTGATCGGTAAAGATCTCGGCGTTGTCGGTATCAAAGCGGAACAGTACGTCTTTGATATGATCTATCTCTGCCGCGATCTCTTCCTGTGATTTGAACAGGTTGGAGTAGTGCTCCATTTCATCGCCGAGCTCAGATTGCAGCTCATCGAAATAGGCTTTGTTGGTGGCATCGAATTCTTTGCGAATGTCGGCAAAGTCCACCACGTAACCGTAGCGGAAGTCCTTATAGGTGCGGTTGACCCGTGTGAGTGCCTGGAGCAGGTTGTGTTTGCGGATTATCCGGCCGAGATAGAGCTTTTTCAGGCGTTTGGCATCAAAGCCCGTGAGCAGCATGTTGTAGACAAAGAGGAAGTCGATCTTGCCTGCTTTGAAGTCTTCTACCCATTCTTTGCGTTCTTCTTTCGTGCCGATGTCGTGCAGGATCAATGCTGCACTTTTAACCTTTCTTTCATTGGTTACTTTATTCCCGTTGGATTTTTTGTGATCGGCGCTTGGCTCACTACCGGGTACTGCGCCCGAAACGTTATATTCCGGGGAGTCTTCCGCCACCATCGGAAGGCCGTAACTCGGATTGTTGTCGTCGTTTACAGCCGCACCGGGTAGCTCATTTTCTGCGTATTTTTCACCGAAGAGCTTGAACATCTCTTTGGCCTGGTCTGAACTATCACAAATGACCATGCCGCCGATGCTGGCATCATTAAGCGCGCCGCGACTTTTCTCAAAATCGGTAACGATGTAATCCAGCATAGGCTCCACAAAGCTCGGATGGGCATAGATGAGCTTGCGATCGACATCCCCCATTTGGACTTCTACCTCTTCTAAGGCTTGTTGCAGCACCATCTTGTAGTTGGTGGCGATCTCTTCTCGAATCAGTCGCAGGGTGTAGCCATCGGCGATCGAGGCGTTGTAGTAGTACTTGTGGATATAGTCGCCAAAGATCTGCTTGGAGCTGATGGCTTTGGAATCGGGGTTCTTTCTGGCTGTGTCTTCGTCAACAATCAGTGGCGTGCCGGTTAGCGCGATCTTGATGGCGTTGGGATCGGACTGATATAGATTGGCCAGAAAGCTGCCTTTCGGGTTGTAACTTCGGTGCGCTTCGTCCAGAACGAATATGCGCTGGATGTTGATGTCATAGTCTTTGGTCGACATGACATCCGGGTCGTCCTGAAACTTCTGGATATTTACCACAGTGATTTCCGGCTTGCCGGAATGGTTGTGAATCACCTGTGTGGCCTTAATGTCTTTGGCAAAGGCATCACGGGAGTTAATGGTGTGCACCGTTAGCCCGCGCGCTGTGAATTCCCGCTGGGATTGCTGTAGCAGGTCAAGCCTGTCCACGATGAAGTAGAACTTGGGAATGACCTGTTGCTTTTGGAAATAGTCCGTCAGAAAACGAACGTTGTAATAGGTTAGCGCCGTTTTTCCACTACCCTGGGTGTGCCAGATGATGCCTTTCTTCACGCCCTCATTAAGCTTGCGTTCAATGGCTTTGGTGGCAAACAACTGGGGGTAGCGCATGATGTGCTTTTGCAGGCCATCGGTCTCAGCTACATAGGCCAGTGCATAACGCAGGATGAACGCCAGACGATCACGGCTAACCAAGGAGGTACAGATACTATTCGTTGGACGTTCTGGCTGCTTATTGGTCTGAAACTCCGGGTTGCTGCGAATGACTTCCAGGTTGTTGTCTTTCAGTACCCTTAGCTCTTCTTCCTCAGAAACGGACTTCAGCAACGCCGTGAGATTCAGTATCTCTTCTTCCCGGAAGTAGTTGAATACCGGCTTGTGATAGGAGCTGCTTGCGTAGAAAGCCCCTTGCACGGGTTCCGGATCGCCGTCGTCATACTCCATATTGTTGGAGAAGATCATGAATTGGGTGATGTTGGCGAAGCGCTTGAATTTCGGGTTCTGAAAACGTTTGTTGATGCGGTCGCGCTCAGCCAGGATGCCTTCGCGGTTATTGGGCTTTTTCACCTCAATAAAGACCAGCGGCATACCATTAATCAATAAGGTGATGTCTGGGCGGAATTCCTCATCACCATTTTGGCACGTCAGCTCAGTGACTACGTGAAAGCTGTTGTTGTTGAAGTTCTCAAAGTCGATCAGCTTGGTGTTCGATCGGTCTGTCAGGCGCTCAAAGAAAGCTCGCCCAAGGTCTTCGTTGTCGAGCTCCAACTTAATATCTTCGAGCAGGCGACTTACATCATCGGGCTCAATGCCTGGGTTGATTTTGAGAATCGCTGCGTTGAAAAGCTCGGGGAAAATATTGGTACCCAGATCCCAACTTTGGCCTTTCAGTGACAGGTACTGATAGCCGAGTCGCATCAAATGAAGGATGGTGGGAATTTTTACGCGAGTATCTTCATTAAACTTCATAACATTCCCTGTCTATTGTTGTGTCAGCTCTAGCAGGTCACCTACCTGGCACTCAAACAGCAGGCAGAGTTTCTCAATGGCTTCCAGATCCACTTTCTGGGCCGTCTCTTTATAAAGCAGGGTCACCGTAGCACGGCTTAACCCCGTTTCTCTGGCAACGTCGGCAATACGCATCTTGTGCTCGCCCATCATGCGGGCGAGATGGCAGCGGATCATGGCTGTGCCTCTGGCTGGTAATCAAGTTATCAGAATAACAAAGAAGCATACCATGACTTTGATATTTGCCTAGCATTTTGTGAGTTGAAATTGAATTATGTGGGGCTGATTTTTAAAAATAGGATAAAGAATTTCTAAATTACGCGGAGTTACGCGCCATATGCGTAATTACGCAAACCATGCGTAATCGCGCGTAATTTATATCTCACGGCGGAATAGTGGGGGCAAGAGCGTGTGACAATGCCGTACAGGCACTACCGCAGACGCAGGTTTAGGTTGTTGTGAATAGGGGCTGAGAGGAGGTTGTTTCGAGAAGATTTTGCTATTTGGCATGCGGCCAATTCTGCTTACCTATGGAAGCATAACCTGGCCAAAGCGGCCACATTATGGTTTCAATACCACTGGTGGTGTTAGGAGTAGGAAAATGGTGGGCCTTCACGGACTTGAACCGTGGACCTACCTGGTCTTATATAGAGTCGAGTCGGGTGCTCTAATCAGCGATATAGCTGGTGGTGTTAGGGGTAGGAAAGTGGTGGGTCTTTACGGACTTCGAGTGTGGACCTACCTGGTTTTATAAAGAGTCGAGTCGGGTGCTCTAATCAGCGACTTAGCTGGTGTTATGGATGGTTGGATAGCGGATAGCAGGAAAATGGTGGGCCTTCACGGACTTGAACCGTGGACCTACCGATTATGAGTCGGGTGCTCTAACCAGCTGAGCTAAAGGCCCATTTTCCTAGCTGGCTTGCCTGTTACTGCGGCAAGCCTGAGGACCTCACACCAGCCGGTGGTCTGGCTGGTGCGGGGGAGGGCCGCATTATAGTGCGGCCGCGATTGGTTGCAAATGCCTATTTGCGAATTTGCTAAATTATCGTTACTCGTCCAAGAAGCTACGCAGGTGATCCGAGCGCGATGGGTGGCGCAGTTTGCGTAGGGCTTTGGCCTCAATTTGACGAATCCGCTCGCGGGTTACGTCGAACTGTTTGCCCACTTCCTCTAGGGTGTGGTCGGTGTTCATATCGATACCGAAGCGCATGCGCAATACTTTGGCTTCACGGGCGGTGAGGCCGGCCAGTACTTCGCGGGTGGCTTCGGTTAGGCCTTGGCCGGTGGCCATATCGATGGGTGAGCTGACGCCCACGTCTTCGATAAAGTCACCCAAGTGCGAGTCTTCGTCGTCGCCGATTGGGGTCTCCATGGAGATCGGCTCTTTGGCGATTTTTAGCACCTTGCGGATCTTGTCCTCTGGCATTTCCATGCGCTCGCCCAGTTCTTCCGGGGTGGGCTCGCGGCCCATCTCCTGCAGCATTTGCCGCGAGATACGGTTGAGCTTGTTGATGGTTTCTATCATGTGCACCGGAATACGAATGGTGCGGGCCTGATCCGCGATGGAGCGGGTAATGGCCTGACGAATCCACCAAGTGGCGTAGGTTGAGAACTTGTAACCGCGGCGGTATTCGAACTTGTCTACCGCTTTCATTAGGCCGATGTTGCCCTCTTGGATGAGATCCAGAAACTGCAAACCACGGTTGGTGTACTTTTTGGCGATAGAAATCACCAGTCGCAGGTTGGCCTCTACCATTTCTTTTTTGGCGCGGCGGGCGCGAGCCTCACCAATGGACATACGGCGGTTGATTTCTTTGATGGAAGCCAGTTCTAGGCCGGTTTCTTCTTCAAGTTGCGCCAATTTACGCTGTGAGCGCATGATATCGTTGGCCAGCGGGCGCAGGGTTTCGGCGTAATCGCGTTTTTTAGCGATGATGTCCGGAATCCAGGAGTCGATGGTTTCGTTACCAGGGAACTCCTTGACAAAGGTTTTGCGCGGCATTTTACCTTTGCGCACACACAGGGCCATGATAACGCGTTCTTCACGGCGCACTTTCTCTAGCACGCCACGCACATATAGGTAGATTGGGTCGAACTGGCGCGGTGGCAGTTTGAAGAATTTGAAGATGTCGCCCAGGGCCTCTAGCTCTTTGCCGGCTTCTTTGCTGTTGCGGCCGTGCTTGTCGAGGGCTTGGTTGGCTTTGGCCAATTGCGCAGTCAGCTGGCCGAAGCGCTCTTTGGCCTCTTCTGGGTCTACGCCGGATATGGTTTCTTCATCATCATCATCGGAGCTGTCGTCGTCGTCATCGTCGTCGTCCTTGTCTTCCTCTTTGCTTTTAGCCGTGCTGCTGACGATTTCGGCCGGAGGCACGTCTTCGGTTGGGTCTAGCCAGCCGCTGATAACGTCTGCTAGGCGACGCTCTTCTTTGTCTACCAGGCTGTATTCGTCGAGAACTTTGGAAACGGCGCCAGGCCAAAAAGATAGGGCGTGCATCAGCTCGCGCACGCCTTCTTCAATGCGCTTGGCAATGGCAATTTCGCCTTCGCGGGTAAGCAGCTCTACGGTGCCCATCTCGCGCATATACATGCGCACAGGGTCCGTGGTGCGGCCGGCCTCGGTTTCCACGGCGGCCAGGGCGGCAGCGGCCTCGGCGGCGGCGATTTCATCGGTGGATGATTCGCCATCGGTCATCATTAGTTGATCGGCATCGGGCGCGGTTTCATATACCTTAATGCCCATGTCGTTGATCATCTGAATGATTTCTTCGACCTGATCCGGATCAGAGATGTCATCGGGTAGGTGGTCGTTGACCTCAGAGTAGGTCAAGTAGCCCTGTTCCTTACCGCGCGCGATAAGTTCTTTAATGCGTGATTGTTGCTGGGTATTTTCGGCCATTCTAAACCTTGCAAAAAACCAGTGATTACGAAAAGCGTAAACGCTCAATTATAGCTTGAATATGGTGCCGGGTGCGAACAAATCAACCACCGGTTACCACCGTTAAGTACTTGTACAGCTTGGAAATTCCGTTTTTGTGCCGCCGTTGACTCAGGTATGGCCGGTGGCGGTCGTTGTTTCCTGGTTAAATCCTAGATCGTGAGCTGCGGCGAGACTTACTGGCCGCTGTTCTCATCGGGCGCCGGGGCGTCATTTTGATGCTTGTTGGCTAATATTTGTTCTATCAGTTGTTTGCGCTCTTCTTTGCTTAGCTCGCCAATGGTGGCGGCTTGCAGACGCTTTAGGTCGGCCTGGCGGCGATACTCGGTTAAGCGCTTGTTAACTTGGTTGAGGCAGTCTTTAAATTCCCCTTGCACGTCGTATTCCAAACGGCTGCCGGCGCTGGCCAGCATGTCTTCGGCCACCAGGGATGCAAGGTCTTCGGTTTCCTGGGCGCCGCGGGTAGCTCGCCAGTAGCCCAGTACCCGGTTGATGGAGTAGTGCGGCCGTTGCTGCAGCAGGTCGAAGATGTCTCTAAAACGCGCTATATCGGGACTATCCACACTGAAGTTGCGCCAATTTATATCTTGCTTGGCGAGGTCTGGATGTTGCAGCAGCAGCGCACTAAGGCGTTTTTCAGGCGTCAATTTAAATAGGCTCTTATGTGTTTCTGCCAGGGGTTTTGGTGCCCTTTTGGCAGCCGGGCCGTAGCTCGGGTTCGGTGCTTTTGTGTGTTGCGGTAGATAGGCCGCAGACCGAGGTTGCTCGGCGTACTCGTTGTTGGCCGGCTGGGCCGGTGCCGGGCTGACGACGGGGGCTGGCTCCGGGGGCAGCTCGGTTAAATCCCGTATGGTGTCCAGGCTCAAATCTGTGCGTTTGGCCAACAGGCTGAACATCAGTTCGCGGTAAACACCGCTGGGCAGCTTGTTGATCAGTGGCGCGGCGCGCTTACTCATGTGCGCCATGCCCTCCATGGAGTTGATGTTCAGGCCTTCGGCGGCGCTGTCGAACAAAAAGTCCTCTAGTGGAACGGCTCTATCGATTAAATCGCTAAAGCGTTCAGCGCCGATTTGCCGCACCAGGGTGTCCGGGTCTTCGCCTTCGGGCAAAAACAAAAACTTCACCGCTCGGCCATCGGTCATCACCGGTAGGCTGTTTTCCAGCGCTCTGCGGGCAGCGGATCGGCCGGCCCGGTCGCCATCAAAGCAAAACACCACTTCGCTGGTGTGTTTAAAGGCCAGCTTGAGGTGGTCTTCGCCGCAGGCGGTACCCAGTGTGGCCACGCCGTAATGGATGCCAAATTGGGCCAGTGCCACCACATCCATATAGCCCTCAACGACCAGCAGGCGTTGGACTTGGCTGTGCTTTTGTTTTGCTGCCCACAGCCCGTACAGCTCCTTACCCTTGTAAAACACCGGTGTCTCCGGTGAGTTGAGGTATTTGGGCTGCTTTTTGCCGCTGTTTTCTTCCAGCATGCGGCCACCAAACCCAATAACACGGCCGCGTATGTCCTGAATGGGGAACATGATGCGGTGTCGGAAGCGATCGTACCGGCGCTTACTCTCTGGGTTTTCGATGGCTAGGCCGGCATCTTCGGCCAGCTTAAATATTTGCTCGCTGGTTAAACCGTTGTTTTTCTCAGCCAGGGCTTTGAGCAGTCCGTCCCAGCCCGGTGGTGCTAGGCCCAGGTTAAAATCTTTTACCACTTCTGCGCTGAGGCCACGTTTACGCAGGTAGTTGGCGGCTTCGCCCCGGGCCGGGTGTCGTCGCAACTGCGTTTGGAAAAAGACGCTGGCTTGATCCAAAGCTTGGTAAATCTGTTTACGGCGTCGTTCTGCCGCCTGCGCCGCAGTGGACTTTTCGGTCTCTTGCGGGATGTTAACGCCGGCCATTTTGGCCAGCCCCTCAATGGCTTCTCTAAAGCTTGTGCGGTCGTAATCCATCACAAAGCCCAAAGCGTTGCCACTGGCGCCGCAGCCAAAGCAGTAGTAAAACTGTTTGTCTTGGCTTACGGTAAATGAGGGTGTTTTTTCATCGTGAAACGGGCAGCACGCTGCGTAATTTTTACCGGTGCGCTTAAGCTTTACCCGCGAATCCACAATATCGACGATATCCAATCGGTCGAGTAGGTCATCGATAAAAGACTGCGGTATGCGTCCACTCATGGTGTGCCCGGCATTAAAGCGCAACGCGCGGAGCCAATGCCCGCACAATTAGCCCAATTGTTGTTTAACTAATTTACTGACTTCGCCCATATCGGCACGGCCTTGTACCTGGGGCTTAACGATGGCCATAACCTTACCCATGTCGCGGGTGGATTCGGCACCGGATTGCGCCACAGCGGCAGTCACTAGGGCTTTAATTTCGTCTTCGGTTAATGCTTGGGGTAAAAAGTCGGCAATGATGTCGATTTCCAGCTGTTCTTGTGCGGCCAAATCTTCGCGGCCGGCGTCAATGTATTGCTGGTAGGAGTCGCGCCGCTGCTTGGTCATTTTATCCAGCACGGCCAGAATACGAGCGTCATCGAGCTCAATGCGCTCGTCAACCTCAATGCGTTTAAACTCCGCGGTGATCATGCGCAAGGTGGCTAGGCGCTCTTTATCTTTAGCGCGCATGGCGGCTTTAACGGCGTTTTTAACGCTGGTGTAAAGTTCTGCGGTCATCTCAGCTCCGGTCTGTTCAATCGGTGGGCGAGGGTGATTATTACACCCGTGACGTCTAGAGATGCCAAAGCCTCAGAGCACCTATGTTATAACGCGTGGGTTAAAGACATCGGCGGCTGAGGCTTGGTAGGCCGGCACCTTGGTTGCCAGGCGGCATTAGCGCGCGCAGCGGGGCCCGGCAGCGATGGTTATATCGCTTAGTAAAGACGCTGAAATTTACGGCTTTCGCGTTGTACCTTTTTAGCGTGACGCTTAACAGCGGCAGCGGCTTGACGCTTACGAACAGTGGTGGGTTTTTCGTAGTGCTCGCGACGACGTACTTCGGCCAGGATGCCGGCCTTTTCGCAAGAGCGCTTGAAGCGGCGCAAAGCAACGTCAAATGGCTCGTTTTCTTTGATCTTTACTGAAGGCATAGAGCTACCTATTGTCGATTTAACTAGTTTGGTCGGCGATGCTCAGTATGATTGCTCGCTAAATGACCATTTAAAGGGGCGCAGAGTTTAAACGCTGGGCAGTCGGTGCGCAAGCTTAAATTTTATCAATCTTGCCATTGGGCGCTATGCCGCCGAAAAGCGCTGGCCGTAGGGCAGATGCGCAATTATCATGTCGCCGCTCTTAAGTTGTGACGCGAGGTAGGTAGAAAGGCCCTTGCCATAACATGGGCCCCGGCAAGGGTAGCTGCCTGCCGAAAAGGTTTGGGCTGGCACCGGATTCTATCTTCTTTATATAAGTAATGTTCTATCTAGGCGGGCTTCGTTCCTGCCCAACAACGTGGTTTATCTATCGTTATGCGTGTACTTGGAATCGAAACCTCCTGTGATGAGACTGGTGTAGCGGTGTTTGACACCAAGCACGGCCTGCTGGCGCACAGCTTGTACAGCCAGGCTAAGCTGCATGCTGAATACGGCGGTGTGGTACCGGAGTTGGCTTCCCGCGATCACGTGCGTAAATTGCTGCCGCTGGTGAACGAGACCTTGGCTAAAGCTGAAACCCGCCCCGACCAAATTGATGCCATTGCCTATACGGCGGGGCCCGGCTTGATTGGCGCCTTGATGGTAGGCGCCTGTTTTGCCCGTTCGTTGGCCTACGCTTGGGGGGTTCAGGCTTTGGGTGTGCACCATATGGAAGGCCACCTGCTGGCCCCTATGCTGGAGGATAACCCACCGGCATTTCCGTTTGTGGCGCTGTTGGTGTCCGGCGGCCATACCCAGTTGGTAGATGTGCAAGGCTTAGGGCAATACCAGGTGTTGGGCGAATCCTTAGACGACGCCGCCGGCGAAGCCTTTGATAAGGCGGCCAAAATGCTGGATTTGGATTACCCCGGTGGTCCACTGGTGGCCAAGCTCGCTGAGCAGGGGCGGCCTGGCCGGTTTGTATTCCCTCGGCCTATGGTGGATCGGCCCGGCCTGGAATTTAGTTTTAGTGGTTTAAAAACCTACACCCTCAATACCGTGGCCGAGCACGCCTTGGAAGATGGCCTGCCCGACGAGCAAACCTGCGCCGATATTGCCCACGCGTTTCAAGAGGCGGTGGTGCAAACCCTGGCGATTAAATGCCGCAGAGCTTTGCAGCAAACCGGGCATAAAACTCTGATTATTGCCGGTGGTGTTTCGGCCAACACCCGGTTGCGGGAGGAGTTGGAAATTCAACTGCAGAAAATTGGGGCGCAGGTGTATTATGCTCGCCACGAATTCTGTACGGACAATGGCGCCATGATTGCCTATGCCGGTGCCCAGCGTTTATTGCATGGCCAGCGGGAGCCGCTATCGGTAGCCGTGCACCCCCGCTGGGACATGACAATCCTGCCCGCGCTTTAGTGATTGTCCAACCGGCGCCGATGGCTCTGGATTGAAAACCGATTATTTATTTACTGCAAAAAAGAACCATTTGTGGACAAAGTTTTTATACAAGATCTTAACGTTGAAACCCTAATAGGCCTTTACCCTTGGGAGCAACAAGTTAAACAGCCCATGGTAATTAACCTGGAGTTGGGCTGGGATATGCGCAAGGCAGCGGCCACCGGCGATTTACAGTACACCCTCAATTACGCCGAAGTGGTGGAGCGGGTTCATCGGTTTTGCCGCGAGCACCAGCATATTTTGCTGGAATCTTTTAGCGACGATTTGGCGCGCATTTTAATACAGCAATTTAATGTGCCGTGGTTGAAACTGGCGGTTGGCAAAACCACCACCATTACCGCCGCCCGCCAGGTGGGTATCGAAATAGAGCGCAGCGCTGGCGATTACGCGAGCAAGTAACCCTTTAAGCCGCTAAAACCTCACATTTTGGTCAATTTTTTTCTGAATGTCCTGCGCTGTGGTTGACCTGGCTTACAAAAAGCACCACACTCAGGGCGGTGGAATTTTCACCGTCTTTCGAAATCTGTATTTGTCTTTCGAAGTTCCTGTATAAAGTTCCTGTATAAAGTTCCTGGCAAAACTGCGCCCCATATTTTCATGGCTGTCGCCGGAGTTATGTCTTGCCACTGTTTCATTTTTAATGACCTTTTAATCAGCGATTTACAGTAGTCACGATAATATGAATATTATGCCCTGCCACATTGCCAAACGTATTTGGCGCAAACTGCCGGTCGTCTATGACGAGCCGCGGCTGGGTTATGCATTGGTGCTTTAAATACTGCACCAAATTAATGTCCTAAAAGCCGCAGCACAGTCTGCGGCTTTTTTGTTTTTACGCACTCACTTTAGGGAGAAGGGGTTGTGCCAATTGCGTTAGTGTATGCCGTGGTGGTTTTAATTTGGTCTACCACACCGTTAGCCATTTTCTTTAGTAATGCTGATTTTGGCTTTTCGTTATCCGTTTTGTTGCGCATGGCCATTGGTGTGGTGTTGGTGTGGCTGCTGTTGGCTATTGGCAAACGCAAGCTCTTGGCCAGCCGTAACGATTGGCGCGTGGGCGCATTGGCCAGTATCGGTATTTTTCCTGCTATGCCGTTGGTGTATTGGGCTACTCAATTTGTGCCCACGGGTTTGGTATCGCTGATGTTTTCGTCATCGCCGTTTTTTGTCGGTGGCCTTTCCTGGTTTGTGTTGGGCGAAGCCATGGGTGCCCGAAAGGTGGCTGGTGTGTGCGTTGCCTTTGTGGGTATGGCGATTATTTTTTTGGATCAAATGCAGTTTGGCATGCAAACGGTGTACGGTATTTTGGTGTTGATTGCCTCCACATTCTTTTTCTCATGCAGCGCGGTGTTGTTGAAAAAATACAATGCTCATACCAGCCCCTTACAGCAAGCTGGTGGCTCTATGCTGTTTGCTTTACCCGGTTTGTTGGTGACGTGGTTGGTGGTGGATGGCAGTGTGCCCAGTGCGGTTAATTGGCAGCCAAGTCTGGCCTTGCTGTATTTGGCCGTGGTGGGGTCTGTGGTTGGCTTTAGTGGCTATTTTTATTTATTAAAAAATCTAACGGCAAGCTCGGTATCATTGATTAGCATGTTGTCGCCGGTGCTGGCCATGGGGTGGGGTTTTTTATTTAAGGGTGAGGTGGTTAATATTATATTTCTCACCGGGGCTGCCATTTTATTGCTTGGCTTAGGTGTTTACAGCGGTGTGCTTAAGGTGCGTCGGCGCGCTAAAGGTTTGGCTCACGTTGAGCCAAACGTTTAATGCGCCGATTGTGCAGGGCTGGGTGATTTTTCTTTTTGCTTAATGGGCAGTGTAATAATAAATTTGCTGCCCTTGCCCTCGTCGGTTTCCACTGCGATGCTGCCGTTGTGGCTTTGGATAATTCCGTAGGAAACAGACAACCCCAGGCCAGTGCCTTCACCCACGGGTTTGGTGGTGAAGAAGGGGTCGTAAATTTTATCCAGGTTTAGGTTAGCAATGCCTTGGCCGTTGTCTTCGATTTCGATAATGGCTTGGTTATTAACCGTATGCGAGGTGGTGATTTTTATTTCGCCAAAGTCGTCGATGGCTTGGGCTGCATTGACCAGTAAGTTAACCAGTACTTGGTTAATTTGCGGTACAACGCATTGGATAGCAGGTATCTCTCCATAGTTTTTAATGACGTTGGCTTTGTATTTAATTTCGTTGTTGGCAATGTTTAACGCAGATTCAATGCAGGCATTAATGCCTACGGTTTGCCAAGATTGTTGCTCTGGGTGGGAGAATACGCGTAAGTCGTGCACGATTTGTGTTACTCGAGTAACGCCGGTTAGAGATTCCTGCAATAGCTGTTTAGCATCGCCAAACAAAAAGCGAAAATTGTTTTTGTTCTCCAGCTCTTTGGCTTGTAGCCAGCGCGGGTCATCGCTGAAGTTTTCGGGTATGCCCATATAAGCCTGGGCTAATTGTTCGAAGTCGCCACAGTAGTTGGCCAACATCTGTAGGTTGGAATTAATGTAGGCGATGGGGTTGTTGATCTCGTGGGCGATGCCTGCAGACAGCTGCCCCAGCGAGGCCATCTTTTCGGCTTGTAGCAGCTGATGCAGGGTTTGCTGTAGCCGCTGGTTGGTGTCGCTTAGCTCCCGTGTTCTTACTGCTACCAGGTCTTCCAGGTATTGCGACCGGCGTTTTAGCGCTAGCTGGGTTTGCACTCTAGCCAGTAACTCCTCTTGGCTATAGGGCGTGGCCAGATAATCATCCGCGCCGGCTTTAAACGCTTTGGCTACGGTTTCTGGGCTGTGGTCTGCGGATACAATCATCACTCTGGGTCGGGCTGCTTTTGCAAGCTTGGGGATGCTTTGAAGAACATCGAAACCGGAAACCCCTGGCATGTTCATATCCAGCAGTAGCAGGTCTACGTTCTGTCGATTTAATGTTGCTAGGCATTCGTCGCCGGAGGCGGCCTCAAGCAATAGGTGGTATTGCTGGCCTAGGTGAGCGCGCAAAAGCTTGAGGTTAACGGCGTTGTCGTCGGTTAGGAGAATTCTGGGGTTATACGCTAGCGGCATATTCATAGGGTCGGTTTTCAATCTTCCACGCAAATTGAAATTAATAGAGCGCGTTGCTCTGTAGAAAATGCATTTCCCTATGTTGCAAAGCAGTATACCCAATAAAGAGCAGATTAGACCACGGGCTTGTGTGGTTAAAGGTGGAGTCTGTTGGTTGAGTGTGACCCTAAAAAAAGCCCCTCGATACAGCGGAGGGGAAAGGGTCTTAGGGTTGGGTTGCTAATGTAGCAAGCGTGTAAGTAAGTACTTACTGATTAGAATATGAGGGCGCGTATTATTAAGAAACCTGTCTAAACTGTCAACACGATCTTTGCATCGAGTAGGACGCACGGAATTCTTAAAACTTGTACAAATGACTCGGGCGCCGGGTTATAGTTTGCCGTTATCAGGCGGGGCGTATACTCGGTGTGGCTACTCTTTATTGCGGTTCCTATCCTTTGGATCGTTTTTTTATGTCTGGGTGATAAAAATAACAACGGCGACAGTGGTTAGATTGCCGGTAACGAATTTTTGTAAGTGCATTTAGGTGGCTTTATTTAGGTTGATCTAAACAAGAGTGCCGACTGAAGACGAGGGGAGCTGGCATGACAGAAGTACGGGTCTTAACCACGGGAGAAGCAGCGAAGTTCTGCGGGGTTAACTTTCGTACCATTATTCGATGGATCGAACGCGGCAAGTTAAAGGCGTATAAGTTGCCTGGCCGTGGCGATCACCGAATACGAGTTGAAGATTTTGTGGTGTTTTTGCAGGAAAATGACCTGCCCATTCCGGATGAGTTTTTGCCCGCCACGCGCTCGGTGTTGATTGTTGAAGACAACCGAGAGATGGCCTCGGCCATTGGCAGAGTATTGCTAAGAGAAGGGTTCACCGTGGAGGTGGCGCACGATGGCTTTGCCGCTGGCGCGCAATTGGCCGCTAGCAAGCCAGCCATTATGACGCTGGATTTAAAGATGCCTGGCCTGGATGGCTACGGTGTTTTGGAATACGTGCGCAACCACGAAGACTACAAGAATCTAAAAATTTTGGTGGTTTCTGCCGATACGGAAGAGGGCTTGGCTAAGGCGCAATCTGCCGGTGCGGACGCCATACTGCGTAAGCCCTTTCAAAACGAAGAGCTGCTGCAAGCGGTGGAAGCCCTGATGCCGTCCTAGGACGGCATCGTAATCTGCGTTTACCGGTGGGTTTCAACCGGCTGGTTGATCCAGGTCAGCTTAAAACAGTTCTTCGGCGTTGGGCGGGCAATGGTAGCTCTCACATACAACGCCGTCGTCGGTGGATACCAAATGCACATCAAATCCCCATATGCGGTGCACGTGGCGCAGCACTTCGTCCGCCGATTCGCCCAGGGGCATACGATTGTGGCGGGTGTGTTCTAGGGTAATGGAGCGGTCGCCACGCACGTTGACCTTTTTCACCTGGATGTTTGGCTCGCGGTTGCCCAGATTGTATTGGCCAGCCAGTGACTCTCTTATGCGTTGGTAGCCGTCGTAATCGTGAATGGCGCCAATCAAAATATCGCTCTCTAGGTTATCGTCGACGATATTGAACAGTTTCATATCGCGCATTACTTTGGGCGATAAGTACTGCAAAATAAAACTCTCATCTTTGAAGTTGCGCATGGCGAAATGCAGCGTCTCTACCCAGTTGCTGCCGGCGATATCGGGGAACCAATCGCGGTCCTCGGCGGTGGGGTTTTCACAAATTCTGCGCAGGTCTGTAAAGATGTTGAATCCCAGGGTGTATGGGTTGATACCGGAGTAATACTTGCTGTTGTAGGGTGGTTGGTAAACCACACTGGAATGTGACTGTAAAAACTCCATCATAAAGCCGTCGGACAGCTTACCGCGGTCGTAGAGGGTATTCAGCAAGGTGTAGTGCCAAAAAGTGGCCCAGCCTTCGTTCATTACCTGGGTTTGGCGTTGAGGATAAAAATACTGCGCTACCTTACGCACGATGCGGACGATTTCTCGCTGCCAGGGCTCCAGCAGAGGAGCGTTTTTCTCAAAGAAATAGAGCAGGTTCTCCTGGGGCTCCGACGGGAACAAAAACTCTTCTTTGGTGGCGGTACTGGCCTCGCTGATAGGGATGGTGCGCCATAGGTCGTTAACCTGGCGTTGTAAATACTCAGCCCGCTCTTTCTGTCGGAACTGTTCCTCGGCATTGGAGATGGGGGTGGGGCGCTGATAGCGATCGACGCCGTAATTCATAATGGCGTGGCAGGAATCCAGCAGTTGTTCCACTGCATTGATGCCGTGGCGTTCTTCGCACTTGGCGACGTAATTTTTTGCAAAAACCAAGTAATCGATGATGGACTCGGCATCGGTCCAGGCACGGAATAGGTAGTTGCCTTTAAAAAACGAATTGTGGCCGTAGCTGGCGTGGGCAATCACCAGGGCTTGCATGGTCATGGTGTTTTCTTCCATGAGGTAAGCAATACACGGCGATGAGTTGATAACGATCTCGTAGGCCAAGCCCATTTGGCCACGCGTATAGGAGCGCTCGGTGTTTAAAAATTGCTTGCCGTAGCTCCAGTGGTTGTAACCGATGGGCATGCCTACCGATGAGTAGGCGTCCATCATTTGCTCTGAGCTGATGATCTCGATCTGGTTGGGGTAGGTGTCCAAGCCAAATTCTTTGGCGATGGCGCCTATCTCTTTGTCGTAGGTTTCGATCAGCTCGAACGTCCATTCGGACGAGGTCGAGATGGGATTCTGGCTCATGCTGTCTTCTTCTGAAATAGTTCTCGAAATACCGGGTAGATGTCCGTTAGATCAATGATCTGCTGCATGGCAAATCGATCCGGAAAGGCCTCTGCCACGGTTTCGTATTCCTCCCACAGCGCTTGATGCTGGCGCGGGGTGATTTCGATGTACGAGTAATATTGCAGTTTCGGCAATATGTCTTTGATCAACAAGGTAGAACAGGTGGTGGAGTCGTCATTCCAGTTGTCGCCATCCGAAGCTTGGGCGCCGTATACGTTCCACTCGCTGGTGGGGTAACGCTCTTCCAGGATGTCTTTCATCATGTACAGAGCGCTGGATACAATGGTGCCCCCGGTTTCACGGGAATAAAAGAACTCTTCTTCCTCTACCTCTTTGGCGCTGGTGTGGTGGCGTATAAACACGACCTCGGTGCGCTCGTAATTACGCTGCAAAAACAAATACAGCAAAATGAAAAACCGTTTGGCCATGTCTTTGGTGGCTTGGCTCATGGAGCCGGAGACGTCCATTAGGCAAAACATTACCGCTTTGCTGTGTGGCACCGGGTATTTCACTTGCAGGTTGTATTTGATGTCGAAGTCGTCGAGCCACGGTACCTTTTGAATGGCGCCACGCAGGGCGGCAATCTCCGTTAACACCGCTTCGATACGTTTGTGGTCTTTGAGCGCTGGATCCATAGCCTCGAGTTTTTCGAGTTCTTCTTCCAGTGCCTTAATTTTTCTGCGTTTGCCACCGGTCAGTGCAATGCGCCGAGCATTGGCTGAACGCAACGAACGCACAATGTTGATTTGGCCGGGGGAGCCCTGGTTGGACACCCCCGCCCGACGGGTTTTAAATTCCTCGTTACCCGACAGTTGGCGCTTCACTAGATTGGGCAGTTCTAAATCCTCGAACATAAAGTCGAGAAATTCGTCCTGTGTTATTTGAAAGACGAAATCGTCTATGCCCTCGCCCTGGTCACTGGCATTGCCTTCGCCGGCTCCGTCGCCGCCGCCTCCACCGGGTGGTCGGGGTACACGGTCGCCCGCGACAAACTGATCATTACCGGGCAGTACGCGCTCCTGATACCCTCCTTGGCCGTGGTGAAACACCGGCTCGGATATATCCTTGGTGGGTATGCTTATTTGCTCACCGTTTTCCATGTCGGTGATGGAACGCTTGGTAACTGCCTCTGAAACCGCTTTCTTGATATGCTGCCGATAGCGTCGCAAAAATCGTTGCCGGTTCACCATGGACTTGTTTTTGGCGTTTAGGCGCCGGTCTATGATGTAACTCATCCAAACTCCTCAGTTGGTTGCCGTTATTGGCTGTGCCACGTTACTGAGATTTGCGCACGCGGAGGTACCATTCAGACAGCAGGCGAACTTGTTTTTCTGTATAGCCGCGCTCAGTCATGCGGACGACAAAATCTTGGTGTTTCTTTTTGTCGTCGTTAGACGCTTTGGCATTAAAAGAGATAACTGGCAATAAATCTTCAGTATTAGAGAACATTTTCTTCTCTATTACTGTGCGCAGTTTTTCGTAGCTATTCCAGGCGGGGTTCTTCCCGTTATTGTTCGCACGGGCCCTTAACACAAAGTTAACAACTTCGTTGCGGAAGTCTTTCGGATTGCTTATGCCTGCCGGTTTTTCGATTTTTTCCAGTTCTTCGTTGAGAGAAGCACGGTCTAGTATCTCGCCGGTTTCTGGGTCTCGGTACTCTTGGTCCTGAATCCAGAAGTCGGCGTAGGTCACGTACCGGTCAAAGATATTTTGGCCATACTCGGCGTAGGACTCTAAATACGCGGTTTGAATCTCTTTACCGATAAACTCGACGTACTTGGGCGCGAGGTACTCTTTGATGTAACCGACGTAGCGGTCCTGAACTTCTTGCTGGTATTGTTCCTGTTCAATTTGTTGCTCCAGTACGTACAACAAGTGCACTGGATTGGCGGCAACTTCGGTGGGATCGAAGTTGAAAACCTTGGATAAAATCTTGAATGCAAAGCGAGTTGAAAGTCCCGCCATGCCTTCGTCTACCCCGGCGTTGTCTTTGTATTCTTGTAAAGATTTGGCTTTGGGGTCGGTGTCTTTCAGGTTTTCACCGTTGTAAATGCGCATTTTGGAAAATACATTGGAGTTTTCCGGCATTTTTATGCGCGACAAAACACTGAACTGCGCCAGCATTTTGAGGGTGTCCGGCGCGCAGGGTGACTGACTCAACGAGGAGTGCTCAAGCAGTTTCTCGTAAATTTTTATTTCTTCCGATACGCGCAAACAATACGGGACTTTAACGATGTAAACCCGGTCAATGAATGCTTCGTTGTTTTTGTTAGTTTTAAAACTCTGCCACTCGCTTTCGTTTGAGTGAGCCAGGATAACACCTTCGTAGGGGATGGCGCCCAGGCCTTCTGTACTGTTGTAGTTGCCCTCTTGGGTAGCGGTGAGCAGAGGGTGCAGTACTTTGATGGGCGCTTTAAACATCTCCACAAATTCCATGATGCCCTGGTTGGCTCGGCACAGACCGCCGGAGAAACTGTAGGCATCGGGATCGTTTTGTGGGAATTCTTCCAAGCGGCGAATATCCACTTTGCCCACCAAAGAAGAAATATCTTGGTTGTTTTCGTCACCGGGCTCGGTTTTTGAAATGGCTACTTGGTCTAGGGTGGAGGGGTAAACTTTTACTACTTTAAATTTACTAATGTCGCCGCGGAATTCATGCAGGCGCTTAACGGCCCAAGGCGACATAATGGTTTTGATATAACGAGAAGGAATACCGAAGTCTTCGCGCAGAATCTCGCCATCTTCTTCTGGATCAAACAGGCCCAAGGGGCTTTCGAAAACCGGCGAACCTTTGATGCAATAAATGGGTTGATTTTCCATTAAGGATTTGAGTTTTTCCGCCAGGGATGACTTGCCGCCGCCCACCGGGCCCAGTAGGTAGAGTATTTGTTTTTTCTCTTCCAAGCCCTGCGCCGCGTGTTTAAAAAACGACACGATTTGTTCGATGGCTTCTTCCATGCCATAGAATTCTTCGAAGGCTTTGTAGCGCTTGATAATTTTGTTGGAAAAAATACGAGAAAGCCGCGAATCCAGAGAGGTGTCGACCAGCTCGGGTTCGCCAATGGCCATTAACATCCGCTCTGCGGCAGTGGCATAAACCCCCGGATCTGCCTTGCACAGATCGAGATACTCTTGAATGGTAAGTTCTTCCTCCTGAGTGGTCGCGTAACGATCCTGATAGTGACTGAAAATACTCATCTGATGCATCCTCTTGCGTTTGCTTGGCGCGCGGGGCCGATATAGCACGATTTACAATTTACGTGCCAGAAGGCAGTGCGGACCAAAACCAGTTGACGTTTCCACCTGAGCTGCCCGATTCAACGGTGAAACTTAGGTGAGACTCTGTACTTGTAACTGTCGCCGGTGCAGGTAGCGATTCTTGTTTGGCTGGGGTTCTCCTTGCGGGGAATGCCGTAAGCAGTTTGCTTGATGCCAAGTGGGCTCGTTTGCGATGTTTGGCGCACTTGGTGGCATATAACGGGCTATGAAGTTTAAGAACCGTAAAAAGGCATGAAGTTCATAGCTTTACCCGAAGGCAATCTCTTTTTTTGTGTTGTCTTTCAAAGGAGATTAGCCAGACTGTAATCAATTCAGTATTACAGTTATTATTGGTTCATAAACTGCGAAAGCGCAATAAAAAAGATCGTAAAACACCAAATTAAATATAGGAAGAAATTGATCATGGGAATGATTTTGGTGACCGGCGGTGCCGGATACATAGGCAGCCACACCTGTTTAGAACTGCTCGCAGCAGGCTTTGAGCTGGTGGTGTTAGACAACCTGAAAAACAGCAAGTCCGAATCGCTCACTCGGGTGGAAAAAATTACGGGAAAGTCGATCTCTTTCGTTGAAGGAGATATACGAGACAGAAATCTATTGCGGGAGTTGTTTAACGAATATTCAGTTGATGCGGTGATTCACTTTGCCGGTTTAAAAGCGGTGGGCGAATCTGCCGAAAAACCCTTGGCTTACTACGACAATAACGTATCCGGTTCAGTTGCCTTGTTTGAGGTAATGGAAGAGTGCGGCTGTACTAATATTGTGTTCAGTTCCTCCGCTACAGTGTACGGCGCTGATGCCCCTGTGCCCTACCAAGAATCCATGGCAACCAGCGCAACTAACGTCTATGGGCGCACCAAGCTAATGGTGGAAGAGATCCTCAAAGATACTTGTGCTAAACCCAACTCTGCGTGGCGAGTGTCTCTGCTGCGTTACTTTAACCCTATTGGTGCCCACCCCAGCGGTGATATCGGTGAAGATCCCAACGGCATTCCCAACAATCTTTTACCTTACATTGCCCAGGTGAGCGTAGGTAAGCGCGAATTCCTAGGCGTGTTTGGCGATGATTACCCCACCCGTGACGGCACTGGCGTGCGTGACTATATCCACGTGGTGGATTTGGCCAAGGGCCACCTGGCGGCGTTAAACAAGCTGCTGGGCAGCGACAGTGGTTGCCAGGTATACAACCTGGGCGCTGGCCGTGGTTTGAGCGTGTTAGAAATGGTAAAGGCCTACGAAGAAGCCTGTGGTAAGCCAATCCCTTACAGGGTGCTGCCACGGCGGGCAGGGGACTTGGCCGAGTTCTACGCCGACGCCGATAAAGCCCTGGCGGAATTGGGCTGGAAGGTGGAGTTGGGCGTGGAAGCCATGGTGGCGGATACCTGGCGCTGGCAGTCCAATAATCCCAACGGGTTTGGTGATTAATTCCTCGTCGTGCTAAAGCAGCGTGCCCGCCGCTTCGCGTATCAAAGCAAGCGCTGGCGTTAAGCACAAAAAAGCCCGGGTTTATGCCCGGGCCAGACTGCTGACAAAGCCCTAGCGCGTGCGCTGGGGCTTTGTTTTAATGGGGAATGCTTAAAGATCGCCCCCAAACCCAGTCATCGCTTGAGTTTGTCAGTATCGACGAGCTCGTTCCTCAAGATCACTTGTTGCGTAAGATCGAAGCCAAAGTGGATTTCAGTTTTATCCACGACTTGGTAAAAGAGTTTTACTGCGACAACAACGGTCGTCCCGCCCTAGACCCAACCCTGATGTTCAAATTGCTGTTCATTGGCTACCTATTTGGGGTTCGCAGTGAACGCCAATTGATTCGGGATGTTCAAGTGAACGTAGCCTATCGTTGGTTCCTGGGTCTTAGTCTGACCGATAAAGTGCCGGATCCATCCACCCTCAGCCAAAACCGTATCCGACGGTTTAATGAATCTGATGTCTATCAGCAGATCTTTGATCAGATTGTGTTGCAAGCGATGAAGAAAAAACTGGTGGGAGGTCATACCTTTTACACAGATTCCACCCATCTCAAAGCCAATGCCAACAAAAATAAGCATGTAAAAGTAAAGGTGCAGGAAGAGCGTCAGGCTTACCTCGAAGCGCTCAATGATTCCATCGAAGAGGATAGAATCGCTCATGGAAAAAAGCCCTTAGCGCCGCAATCAGCGGCGCCCAAAGAGAAAGAGATTAAGCAGAGCACCACCGATCCTGAGAGCGGATATATGGTTCGAGACGACAAGCCACGAGGCTTCTTCTATCTTGATCACCGCACAGTGGATAGCCGTTGTAACATCATCACCGATGTTCACGTAACCCCTGGAAATAAGCACGATTCCGTGCCTTATCTGCAGAGACTGGATCGCCAAGTTGAGCGCTTTGGGTTCGATATTGAAGCGGTTGGGTTGGACGCTGGTTACTTTACAACAGCGGTGTGTCATGGCCTGGAAGAGCGGGAGATCTACGCGGTCATGGGGTATCGTCGACCGACTCATAAAAAAGGATACTTCTATAAAAGAGAGTATGAGTACGACGAGAAGAAAGACGTTTATCGATGCCCAGAGGGTCAAGAACTTATTTACGCCACAACAGGTAGGGATGGTTATCGACGTTACCACTCCGATCCAAATCTTTGTAAACAATGCCCTTCGTTAGACCGATGCACCAAAAACCGTGACAAGGTAAAAACGGTAACTCGACATGTTTGGGAAGACAGCAAAGAGCGCGTTAATGAGCATCGGTTAACGGAGGAAGGCAAACAGATTTACGCGCGCCGAAAAGAAACCGTCGAACGAAGCTTTGCTGATGCCAAGCAGTTACATAATTATCGCTATGCGCGATTTAGAGGGCAGAGCAAGGTTCAAGCACAATGCTTAATGGTCGCTGCTGCCCAAAATATGAAGAAGATTGCGCTAATGGCCTAAAAGGGCCATTTTATGTTCGATTATCCGTCAATAAAGCCCCAAATCGGCTCTTCAATGGCTCTAGGCGACTCAGAAGTGGGACTCTGCCATTACAAGCCCGAAATCTAGCAGAACCGTAAATCAGCCTGAGCAGACTCCCAAAATAGAAAACCCCGACTAAAAAGCCGGGGTTTATCAACGATCTGGCCCGGGTTTATGCCCGGGCTTTTTTATGGACATTGTTATTACATTTCGATGCCTAGCCGCTTGAGCAGTGGCATTGCCAGCGGCGGCCGTCATCTAGGCACAGCAGCGTCATGCGGTTGCCCCACACGCAGCCGGTGTCCAGGCCGATGACTTTTTGGCTGCGAGTTTCACCATCCAGTGCCGCCCAGTGGCCAAAAATTAACGGTGGGTTGTTTGGGTTTTCCAAGTAGAACTCAAACCAGGGGCGGTAGCCTTCCGGGCCGTTCCTTGGGTCGCCCTTGTTGCTCAGCTCCAGCTCACCCTGTGCACTGCAAAAGCGCATGCGAGTGCAGTAATTGGTGATTAATCGCAGCCGTTCCATGCCTTTTAGGTTGTCGTCCCAGCGTCTCGGTTCGTTGCCGTACATATTGGCTAGATACTGTTCAAGCCGCGAGTCGTCTTGCAATGCGGCGGATACCTCGGCGCTGCGCTTGAGTGCTTGCTTAAGGCTCCATTGAGGCGGAATGCCCGCGTGCACCATGCCGTAGCCAATTGCTTCATCCCAGTGCACTAATGGCAGGGTTCTTAACCAACCTAACAGCTCCGCTCGGCGCGGGGATGCCAAAATCGGCGCTAGAGTATCGCCTCGGCTGGCCTTTCGGTAACCGTGGGCGTGGGCCAGTAGGTGTAGGTCATGGTTGCCGAGCACGGCGGTAATGCTGGTGCGATTGTGGTAGAGGAATTCTAAGGTCTCAAGGGATTGCGGGCCCCGGTTTACCAGGTCGCCTACCAGCCACAGCCGGTCGCGGCCGGGTTTGAAGTCGACTTCGTCGAGCAAACACAATAGTGGGTCTAGGCAACCCTGTAGGTCGCCAACGGCGTAGGTGGTCATGATTGTTAAATCTTAGTGCAGTGCGTGGGGAGGCACCAGTGCGAAGGTGGGCACTTGAGCATCGAAGGTGTCGCCGTTATCCGTCACCATTTGGTAGCTGCCTTCCATGGTGCCTATTTCGGTCTCTAATACCACGCCGCTGGTGTAGGTGTATTCCTCGCCCGGCTCTAGGTGGGGCTGTTCACCCACGACGCCTTCTCCGCGTACCTCTTGCACATTGTTGTTACCGTTGGTGATCAGCCAGTGGCGGCTAAGCAGTTTGGTGGCGATGTTGCTCTGGTTGCGAATGGTGATGGTGTAGGCGTACACAAAGCGGTGATCTGTCGGGTCGGATTGATCGGCAATGTAGTGCGTTTTCACGCTAACGGCGATGTCGGTGGTCATTGAGTCGGTTCTGTGCGATGGGCGATAGTTGTTTTTCTTTGGCTTTCACCAAGGTTACGCTGGGTTTAGCGTTGCTGGCAATAGTTGGCTAAGCGCACAAAGGCTTCTAGGTCGATGGTTTCCGCCCGGGCGGTGGGGTTGATGCCCTGCTGTTCCAGTTCTTCGGCGCTGCACCACTGCTTCAGCGCGTTGCGCAGGGTTTTCCGGCGTTGGCCAAAGGCGGCGGTGACCAGTTGGTCGAGAATGGCGACATCATTGGCTTGGTATTTTATTTCAACCCTGGGGACCAGGCGCACAATGGCAGAATCCACCTTGGGTTGAGGGGTGAAGCACTCCGGCGGCACATTGAATAGCTGCAGAACCTGGCAGTGGTATTGGGTCATGATAGACAGCCGGCCGTAGTTTTTACCTCCGGGTGCCGCAGCCATGCGCTCCACCACCTCTTTTTGCAGCATAAAGTGCATGTCTTTTACCTGGTTGCCCAGAGCCAGCAGGTGAAAAATCAGTGGTGTGGAAATGTTATAGGGCAGATTGCCAACAATGCGCAGGGGGCGCTCGGGCTCAAAGAATTGGCTGAAATCAAATTTCAGTGCATCCGCCTGGTGGATGGCAAAGCCTTTGTGGTTGGCAAATTGTGCCAACAAAATGGGTATTAAATCGCGGTCTAATTCCACCACGTTGAGCGTTTTTGTGCGCTCCAGTAGCAGACCAGTAATGGCGCCTTGGCCGGGGCCGATTTCAACCAGGTTGTCGTTTTCTTTAACGGCTACGGCAGCCACGATGCGCTGAATAACGCCTGGGTCGCGGAGAAAGTTTTGGCCGAAGCGTTTGCGGGCTTTATGCATGTAATGTGTGTCGGTTATCTGTGCTAATGAGTCATAAAACGGCATTGCTGCCGTTTCTTGTGGGTGGCCATAACTGGGTGTGGTGATCTATTTTGCGCAGGTACGAGCCATGGCCACTGCTTGGCGAATGGCCTCAAACAGGCCGCCGGGGTGGGCTTGGCCACTGCCGGCGATGTTCAATGCCGTACCATGATCCACCGAAGTGCGGATAATTGGCAAGCCTAGGGTGATATTGACCGCCCGGTGGAAGCCAATGTGTTTCAACACCGGCAGGCCCTGGTCGTGGTACATGGCCACCACGGCATCGGCTTCGGGCAGATGGTTGGGGGTGAAAGTTGTATCCGCCGGTAGTGGGCCGTCTAGGTTGAGCCCCTGGGCGTTGAGATGCTCTAGCACGGGAATGATAACGTCGATTTCTTCCCGTCCCAGGTAACCGCCTTCGCCGGCGTGGGGGTTTAACCCGCACACCTTAATGCGCGGCTGTTGAATGCCGAATTTACGGCGCAGCTCGGCATCGACGATGGTTAAGGTTTTGCTGAGTGAGGCTTGGGTGATGGCGTCGGGCACGTCGCGCAGGGGCAGGTGGGTGGTGGCCAGGGCCACTCGCAAGCCTTCGGTGGCCAGCATCATCACCACCTGTTCGGTGTCGGTTTGCTGGGCCAGGTATTCGGTATGGCCGGTAAAGGCCATGCCCGCTTGGTTGATAACGCCCTTGTGCACAGGGCCGGTGATCAGGCCGTCAAACAAGCCGGATTGGCAGCCTTCAATAGCGCGGTCTAGGCAGTTGATGACGTAGCTGGCGTTTTCTGGGTTGGTAACGCCGGGGCTCACCGCCGCCGCCAGGGGTTGATCCCACACTTGCACGTGGCCGGGCAGGTGGGGCTGTGGGTCTTCTGGGTCGAAGGGCACCAGGGTGATGGCGCGGCCCAGGGTTTGGCAACGCTGCTGGATTAGCTCTGCATTGCCGATCACCACCAAATTGGCGCAGGCCGAGGGCGATGCCTCGGCTTCATCCTGGGCCAAAGGCAGATCGGCGATTAAATCTGGGCCAATGCCGGCGGGCTCACCGGGGGTGATGGCCAGCCAGGGGCGGTTATTGCTGGAGTCGCGTTTCGACATAGGCTTGGGTGCGTAGTTCTTGGAGCCAAATTTCCAGTTCTTCGTTAAACCTGCGGCTGCGCAGAAGATTAACGGCTTGGTTTCTGACTACGGTGTCGGTCATGTTTTGGTCACGGCGGTCGTCTACCATCAGTATGTGCCAGCCAAATTGGGAGCGGAACGGCATGCTTATGGCGCCGACTTCTGTTTTACCCATGATCTGTTCGAACTCTGGCACAAACTTACCGGGCAGGGACCAGCCCAAATCGCCACCGCTGAGCATGGAGCCGATGTCTTCGGAATTCTCCTTGGCCAATTCGACAAAGTCAGCATCACCAGCCTCGACTTGATCACGCATTTCCATTAGCCGGTTGTAGGCTTCTTCGTCGGTCAGAATCTCAGAAGGCTTTAACAAAATATGGCGTACTTTGGTTTGTTGTATTACGGTTTCCTCTGCGCCACGTCGATCGTAAACCTTCAAAATATGGAAGCCAGCGCCGCTTTTGAAGGGCTCGGTGATGTCGCCAACCTTGGCCTCTTGCAACTCTTCGCTGAATAGCTCGGGCAGCTCGACGCCTTTGCGCCATCCGAGATCACCGCCCTGCAGGGCATTTTGGCCGCCGGACTGAGCCACGGCCAGGGAGCGGAAATCTGCACCGGCCTCAAGCTCGTTAAACACCGCTTGGGCACGGGCTCGGGTGTTGTCCAGGTCATCGCCGCGACCATTGCCTTCAAAGGAGATCAGAATGTGGCCCAACTGGAACTCGGGCGACAACCAAAATTTACCTTCCTCTGAGGCTAAAAAGTTGTCGATTTCCTGCTCGGATATTTGAATTCGGTAGTACACCCGGGCCTGCTGTACTTTTTGAATGGTAAGCTCGTTGCGCAATTGTTGGCGTAGCTGGCCAAGGCTTAGGCCATCGGCGCCGAGCTGGGCCATAAATTGATCAGGCGTAAGGTTATTTTGTGCCCGCATGCGCTCAATGGTTTGGTCGATCTCGGCATCGGTGATCTCCAGCCCCATACGCTCGGCCAGGCTCATTTGCAGCCGCTGCATCACCAGATGCTCTAGCACTTGTTCTTTGAGCACGTCTTCCGGTGGCAGATTGCTGCGGCCGGTAAATTGTTTTTTCACCTGCTTAAGTTGCCCGGCCAGTTCACTGGCCATCACCACGTCTTCGTCAACCACCGCGACTACGCGGTCTAGATCCTGAACTTTCGCCGCCACCGAATGCGCCAAGCTAAAAGCGATGGGCAGGGCCAAGGCGTGCCAAAGACGGGCGATGCGGCGCTGGGTGCGTGGTGAGGAAGTATTGCGGTGTTTGTGTTTCATAACGCTTTGTTACTCTGGGAAAACTGCTTGCTCGCGGAGGCTGTAGCCTGGAATGGTTTCGGACATTAACTGATAGAACTTACCGGTGCCACTGCCAAAGCCTTTAAATTGGATATCCAGAAACCAGCCGCGTTTATAGTTTAAATCGTCGTCGGCCACAACTCGGGATAGGTCGTTACTGACCCAGCGCCGCCATACCAGGCGGGCGCGGTAGCAACAGCTGTTGTATTCGAGGCCGGCAAAGCTGTCCAGTTCCCGCTCGAAGGTAAAATCGTGCAGGTTGCGGGCGATGAAATTCACCTTGTCGGATACCGGCAGCATCATGGAAATATCGCTTTGGCGGGTATGTTGCTCGATGGTTTCATCGTTGAGTGTGGTATCTGGTTTGCGGCGATAGCTAAAACCTAGGTTGATCAGGCGGTGGTCGTTGTCTAGGTACTGCAGATTGGAGCGGCCTTCGTTGATCACCTGTTGCCCCTCATCGTACAGCACCGAGGTGTTCCAGCTGATGGTGGAGCCAATGTTAAACGCCAGTTCAGCGGCCAGCTCTGAGCGTGGTGCATCGGTATATTGGTTGCTGGCGCTAATGTAATTGTTGTTGTACTGGGCCACAAAGTTGCGGCGATCCTGCAGGTAGTAGATTTGCCCCAGGCTGGCCCGCACCACCTCTCGGCCGCTGGTGCTGTCGATGAAGCGCGTGGTTAGGCCCACAGAAACGCGGTTGTCATCGTCAATGCGGTCGCCACCGGAGAAGCGACTATCACGGAACAGCTGGTTGTAGCTCATGGTAATGTCGGCGGAGTCGAAATCCACGTCCTGGCCATCGGCGGTAAGGTTGAACAGGCTACTTTGGTCGGTGTAATCGCTGTAAAAATAAAACAGTCGGGGCTCAAAGGTTTGCAGATAGTTGCGTTTGAAAATAGTGCCTTCGCGCTCAAAGAAAAGGCCACCGTCCAGGCTGGTTTGTAAGGCAGTAAACGATTGCTGAGCGTCTGCTTCGGGCAGGAGGTTGTAGTCATCCAGCTGGTAGCCGAGGTGTTTGAAGTACACCGCCGGGGTGAAGAATCCCCAAATGCTTTGCAGCGGATAGCTGACTTTATAATCTGCCCGGGCGCGCGCGCCTTTAATGATGCTGCGATCGTTGTTGTCAAAGTTCTGGCTTTGATCAAACCGCACCAGCTCGTGGTTGAGCTCTGTCAGCAGGCCCTGATAGAGGTAGGAGCCGTCTAATTTCATTCGTGGCAGCTCTTGGTAGGGCTGCTGCGTGTAGAAGTCGAGGGTTTGGTAAGCCCGGGCAGTGATACTGGATTGCCAATTGTCCCAGCGGTAGCCAAAGGTGCCCTGGCGCAACAGGTGGGTGTCGTAATTAACATCGATGGCAGTGTTGTCGAGATCACGAAAGTAGTTTTGGTCGCTGACCTTGGTAAAGTCGACATCGGTGTACCAAGCTGTGTTTTGGTCATTGGCCGAACCCCCCTTACTTTGAATGCCGAGTAACCAGCGATCCTCGCCAATAAAGGGGTTGTTGTCGCCTTCTTCGATGATACCTGCGTCCACCAAATAATCGACATTTTGGTTGTTAATGCCGCGGTCGTTGTTTAACAGAGCAAAATCCACGCTGCTGGCAAATAGCGAAGACAGATGGCGGAATTGGCCCTCTACGCCGGTGCCTCGGTTGTGAATGTAACGCGGGCTGAGCATTAGGTCGTAATTGGGGGCAAGGTTGAAATAAAAAGGAAATGACAAGTCAAAGCCGCCGTTGTCACTAAAGCCCATGCCTGGCCATAGGAAGCCAGACAATCGCGCGTCACTGGCCGGGAAGGTGATAAACGGCAGCCACATATAGGGCACGTTTTTAAAGCGAAACACCGGGTTTTTGGCCACTCCCCAAATGTTATCTTCGCGGATATCAATATGTTGGGCTTGGATTACCCAGTCCTCAGTGCCCGGCGGGCAGGTGGTTAACGTGGCATTACTGAGGTGAATACTGGCGTCGGTGTGCTTTTTGAAGCGGCTGGCGTCCGAACGCATTTGGTTCTGATAGAGCACGACGCCAACATTATGTAACTCGGCGGTGCCGCGTTGGTTGTTAATATGGCCGGATTCTGCCGCGACGCGGGCCGATGGGTCGCGCAGAACGATGTTGCCAGAGATTTCAGCCGTGCCGGTACTGCGGTCTACCTCGAGGCGGTCGGCCTCAATGGACTGCCGGCCCTGTTGGGCTTGTACGTTGCCTTCTAATATAAAGCGATTGCTGTTGATGGCACGTGAGCGGTCCGCGCTGGCGCGCATTGGGGCCTGGCTTGGGGCTAGGTCGGATTCGCCGGCGGCGGGGGTGGGGTAAAAATAAGCCCCGGTGCAGTTGCGGCCGACGGAACGCATTTGCTCGTCGGTGAGGTTGACCTTGGGTTGCCAATCGATGCGTTCTCGATTCACCGTCTCCGCAACTAAGCCGACGGGAGCTGTGACCAGGGTCAGGCCCATAACGGCAGTGCGCAGGCTGGCGCGCAGAGAAAACATCGGCCGTACGGCAGCTGTGGAAGTCTGGTTTGAATCGGGCATACCGTTGGCAAAAATCGTTGGCTAAAGCAGGCGCAGATTCTACGGAAACGGCGTTGTCAGGTGAAGGCCTGAAGCACAAAGCCGCGAAATTAAACGCACATCCACCGCTTGTATGGGCCGTAGTTGCAGTTTTGTTTGTTGAATTCGGCGCATTATGCGTCTTTGGTGGTACTCTATTGCAAACTTTAATAACACTGTTAGCCAGTCTATGAATGCATCCCAGCACACCAATCTAACCCAGTGGGTTAACCAACAGCTGCAAGCGCTGGGCGCTACAGAGCCCTGCACCCTGGCAGCACTTAGTGGCGATGCTGGGTTTCGTCAGTACCTGCGGGTGGATAACGGCCCGCGCCCAATGCTGGCGGTGTTGGCGCCGCCGGAGTCGGAAAACAACCCGTTGTTTGTGGCCTTGGCCATCGCCCTGCGTAAAGGACATTTATGCACGCCGGAGGTATTTGCCGCAGACTTTGAGCGCGGCTATCTGTTGGTGGAGGATTTTGGCGATCAACTGCTATGGTGCAGTTTGCAGCAACAGCCCATCAACGCCGATTGCCTCTACGGCCAAGCCTTAATCAGCTTATTGTCTTTACAGCAAGAACAACCCTACCACATCGATTTGCCCAGCTATGGCCCGCAGATGTTACTGCGCGAGATGAACCTATTTAACCATTGGTTTGTGGGTGAATTGCTGGGCTTGGACGAGCAACTGGGCCACGACACCCTGGCGCCCATTTACAACCAGCTAGTGGCCAACGCGTTGGCTCAACCCCAGGTGCTGGTGCACCGCGATTTCCACTCTCGCAACTTGCTAGAACGGCCCGGCCTGCCCCTGGGGGTGATTGATTTTCAGGGCGCCGTGTGGGGGCCGATTACCTATGATGTGGTGTCGTTACTAAAAGACTGTTACCTGCAATGGCCTCGCGCCAAGGTTGAAGGCTGGGCGCTGAGCTACTCCGAGCTGGCCAAGGACACCGGGCTGCTTGCGGAGGTAGATAACGCCACGTTTTTGCGCTGGTTTGACTGGACGGGGTTGCAGCGCCACATCAAGGTGTTGGGAATCTTTGCTCGCCTAGCGCTGCGCGATAACAAACCCAACTATCTGCAGGATTTACCGCTGGTGGTGCACTACGTGCGTGACTGCGCAAGCCGGTACAGTGCGCTACAGCCACTGGCCGATTTATTTGATCAACAGCTTATGCCAGTTGTCGAGGCGCAAAGTTGGTATCAACCGGTGGTAGCAGCGCAAATATGAGCCAATCGCCGGTCACTAAAGCCATGTTATTGGCCGCCGGGGAGGGCAGGCGCATGCTGCCTTTGACCCAGGATACGCCCAAACCCTTGCTGCCGGTGGTGAGCGATACGTTAATCGGTCATCAGTTGCAACGCATCCGCGCCGCGGGCCTGCAACAGGTGATCATCAATGTGGCATATTTGGGGCAACAAATCATCGAGCGGCTGGGCCACGGCGCAGACTACGATGTTACCATCGCCTATTCCGAAGAGCCTCAACCGTTGGAAACCGCTGGTGGTATTAACCGAGCCCTGCCGCTGCTAGGTGATGGACCCTTTGTGCTTGTCAACGGCGATGTTTGGTGCGATTTCGACCTGGCGCAGTTGGTGGATAAAATGTTGCCCGAACAATGCTTGGGGCACTTGGTTTTGGTGCCAAACCCAAGCCATAACTCGGGCGGGGATTTCGCCTTAGTTGACGGCCTATTGGTGCCCAGTGCCGGCGCTGACACCAGCTTTACCTACAGTGGCATTGCATTGCTGCGGCCAGAACTAATCGCCCATTATCCCCAGCGGCGGGAGCGCTTTGGGCTGAAAGAAGTGTTCGATTGGGCCATTGCCCAGGGTCGGCTCAGTGGTGAGGTGCATTCCGGCCATTGGCTGGATGTGGGCACCCCCGAGCGGCTGGATCAACTACGCATGCATCTGCGATAACCCGATTAAGGCGCTTAGCGGCGAATAAACCCCTTCACCCTGTTAACCAAACGCCGATCCGCCTGGTCTGAGGCCGCCGTGGGTGGGTGGTAATGCTGCTGCCGAAAGTACCCTCCGTAACCCGCTTTTTGCGCTGCCAAACGCCGTTGCTGGGGTTGGTTTTGAGTGCGTTCTGGTATTAGGTCCAACACCGGCATGGGGGCTTGCAGGAAGCTGGGCAGCGTTTGTGCTTGGCTGGGCAGTTGGTTGCGCGCTTCAATGAGCACCAGCTTGAGTGTAATCCGAGGCGTTTCTTCGTCTTCCGAGTTTATCTCGGCGGCGAGTTGCTCTGCCCAACGCGCAGCCCAGTAGCCGCCATCTCCGACCCCCACCAACACAATGTTCCTGCGCAAGGGCTCCTCCACCAGGGTAAAAGCCTGCAAGGTGAGTTGGTCGACAATGGTTTCTGCCGGTATGGCAGGTTCTGGGGCTGGCTCTGGATCAGTGGGCGGTTGGGCTGGCGCCGGAGCGGGCGATTGTGGTTGCTCGGCATCCGGTGCAGAGACCTCGGTTTCTTCTGCGGCTGGCTCTTGGTCGCCGTCGTCTGCCTCAGCTTCGGTTTCTGGTGTTGTGGGCGCTGGTGCTGGTACCGGCCGCGCTGGAATGGCCGGTGGGTTGGGCTCTGGTAAGGCCATGGCCAGCACTGTCCAGCCACTCTCTGACAGCTCGTTTCGCAACGGCCGAATCTGCAGCGGCCAATCTGGATGCTGGCCGCGGTCTGGCAGCAGTACCACCAGCCCACGGTTGTTGGGTTTTTGGCTTGGTTGCAGCAAAGCGAGGTAATTGTGCTCGGCAACCATTAAGCGGTGGGGCTGGGTATTGGGGTGCTCCCGAGTGACGGCGTCAATCAGCCATTGCGGTGTTTGATCCGGCAGCAGGCCAATGCGTTCTATGGGCAGGGGTGTGGCGGGCTGATCGGTTTCTTCGCTGGCCCCAGCGTCGGTTTGGTCTGGATTGGGGGCTTCTTGCGCCTTGCTGGGGAAGGCTGCGACCAACCAGCAGAGCACAAATATTGGCCAAAGTTTTTGCCCTAGGGGCCTGGCTTTGTTTACAATCCGCGCCCTCGCAAGTGGCTTGCCTGCTATTGGTAGCCAATCATTAAAAAAAGCATTCACATCACACATCAAAACCGAGATTCCTACGAGGCACAGGTAACACTATGGCAGATTATTGCATTGCTCCCTCTATTTTAGCTGCAGATTTTGCTCGTTTGGGCGAAGAAGTGGACGCGGTGTTGGCCGCTGGTGCCGACATGGTGCATTTTGATGTTATGGACAACCACTACGTTCCCAACCTGACTGTTGGCCCCATGGTGGCCAAAGCGCTGCGCAAGCACGGTGTGACTGCGCCGATCGACGTGCACCTGATGGTTGAGCCCGTGGACGACATGATCAGTATGTTTGCCGAGGCCGGTGCCAGCTATATCACCTTCCATCCGGAAGCCTCACGGCACGTCGACCGCTCCATTCAATTGATTAAAAATGCCGGTGTGAAAGCAGGCTTGGTGCTAAACCCCGCCACCGAGATTGATAGTATTAAAACCATCCTACCTCAGCTGGACATGCTGTTGTTGATGTCCGTAAACCCCGGCTTTGGCGGTCAAAAGTTTATCCCCTACGTGTTGGATAAGGTCAAGCAAGCCCGTGCCGCTATCGACGCCACAGGCTGTGACATTCGCCTGCAAGTCGACGGTGGCGTAACCGCAGATAACATCCGCGCGCTGGCCGAAGCCGGCGCCGACACTTTCGTGGCCGGCTCTGCCATCTTCGGCAAAGACGACTACCAAGCCGCCATCGGCGCCCTGCGTGAAGAACTGGCAAAGGCTTAACCACCCATCGTCAAACGTCACAGCAACGGCTGAAATAAGACCACTAGAACCCCTCTCTTAACGAGACACCCATGTTAACGAGACACTTAATGTGTGGGTGTCTTGATAAGGAAACCGTAGGGAAGCGGAAGGCAGGGAGATCGGCTTTGTTGAAGTGGGTGTCTTAGTAGCATCTTAGTAGCAATGCATCTTCGTGAGACAGCCGTGTTAACAAGACGTGTTAACAAGACGTGTTAACAAGACGTGTTAACAAGACGTGTTAACAAGACGTGTTAACAAGACGTGTTAACAAGACACCCACGTTAATAAGAGCCGTGTTAACAAGACACCCACGTTAATAAGGCACTCAGCGTGTGGATGTCCTGAGTAAGAACAAGGAGTCCTTAGCATGGGTGTCTTGTTAGTGGGTGATTACAAGACACCCACGGTTAATAATGCACTCAGCATGTGGGTGTCCTAAATAAGGACGACTAAGCCTTTGCATGGGTGTCTCGATAGGAAAGCTCCTTTAACATGGGTGTCTCAATAAGGAAGCGATAGTGAGGCAGAAGGCGTGTAAAACGGAGCTCTTCACATGGGTGTCTTACTTAGTGGGGCGAGACATGGTGTGGGTTTGTGGTTACAGTGTTGGCTTGTATTGAGTTGAGTGAGATCTTGGGTAATGAGTTCACAGTCCCCCAGTAGTACCGTTTTGGCCCAGTTGTTGGGTGGTTTGCCTGAGTTGGTGATGTACGATTTGGATGGCACGTTGGTCGACAGTGTGCCGGGTATTGCCCTGGCCGTGGACCGGGCATTGGAAGAATTGGGGGCTTCGCCTGCGGGGGAGGCTTTGGTGCGCACTTGGGTGGGCGGTGGTCAGCGGCTGTTGGTGCAGCAGGCGATCAATTTTGCTGGTATGGCTCCGGCCCAGCTGGATAGCGCCATCAAGGCGTTTCGTAAGCACTATGCCCACACTGCGGATCATAATTTGGCTCTATTCCCTGGGGTGGCGGAGACTTTGGCGTTTTTTGCCGATCACGGCGTTAGCCAGGTGGTGGTGACTAACAAGCCCATTGAGTTTGTGCCTGCCATGCTAGAGGGCCTGGGCATCGCCCATTACTTTGCCGATCAGCTGGGCGGCGAGTGTTTGGCCACGCGTAAACCAGATCCGTTGATGCTCAATACCATGCTGCAGCGTTTTTCTGTGCGCCCGGATAATGCCGTGATGGTGGGCGATTCCAGCAACGATTTGCTGGCCGCCAATGCCGCTGAAGTACCCTGTTTGGCAGTCAGCTACGGCTATGCCCGTGGCGATGACCTCAGCCAATATAACCCGGTTTGGTTGGGCGATAACTTGGCGCAATTGTTGGCCCCCAATTGAAACTGGACTCCACTTCAAAGGGTGGCTACACTAGCGCCGAAAATTGACCGCCAGGAACTCGGTACAATCCACCCATGTTTACTATCTGCAACATGACAGTCACCTCTCAATTGACCGCTAAGGTCAACCACCACTCTTGGCGATGGCGTCGCTAATCTGACCCTTTTTGCCCTTTACTAGGGCTGCTCGTACTCAATTTGCCTAAGGCAGGCTACAACAATCACTGATTTCAGTGGCTGGCCTACTGCACAGGATTACAACGATGACGCCAGAACAATTTACCCAATATCAACAGCAAGGCTACAACTGCATTCCCGTCTATCGGGAAGTGTTGGCCGACTTAGACACGCCAGTGTCGACCTACCTGAAACTGGCCCAGGGGCCTTATTCTTATCTGCTTGAGTCGGTCCATGGTGGCGAAAAATGGGGCCGTTACTCGATCATCGGTCTGCCGGCCAAAACCGTGCTTACCGCGCGCGGTGATAAGGTCGAAGTGCGTCGCGAGGGCAAATTGATTGAATCCCTCACCACCCCCGATCCACTGAGCTTTGTGGAGAGTTTCCGCAGCCGTTATCAGGTTCCATCCATGGACAGCCTGCCGGAGTTCAGTGGCGGCTTGGTGGGCTACTTTGGCTACGACTGCGTGCGATATGTGGAGCCAAAGCTCAAGCAAGGCCAAAACCGTGACGTAATCGGCACTCCAGATATTTTGCTGATGGTGTCCGAAGAGGTGTTGGTGTTTGACAACTTGGCCGGCAAAATACTGTTGATTGTGATTGCTGAAGCCAATGACCACGGCTACCAAAAGGCGCAATCTCGCTTGGATAGCCTGCAGGCGAGTTTATCCGAGCCCGCGCCGCGCACGGATTTGATCAAACTCAGTGGCGAAAAGGCCCGTGAAGGCCAATTTACCTCCAGCTTCGGCGAAGATAACTTCCATAACGCCATTGATTCCATCAAACAGCATGTACTGGCAGGCGATACCATGCAGGTGGTCCTATCCCAGCGTTTGTCCATTCCGTTTGCCGCATCACCGTTTAATTTGTACCGAGCTCTGCGCAACCTGAATCCCTCGCCCTACATGTACTTCTTGGATCTGGACGACCACCAGGTTGTGGGTTCTAGCCCAGAGATCCTGGCTCGTTTGGAGCACGGTGAGGTCACCGTGCGGCCCATCGCTGGCACTCGCCGCCGTGGCAAAACCGAGGCGGAAGATCTTGCCTTGGAACAAGAAATGCTGGCCGATCCGAAAGAAATCGCCGAACACCTAATGCTCATCGATCTGGGGCGTAACGACGTCGGCCGGGTGGCGCAGACAGGAACCGTAAAACTCACCGACAAAATGGTGGTGGAGCGCTATTCTCATGTTATGCACATCACCTCCAACGTCACCGGCCAGATCAACCCAGGTTTGACGGCCATGGACGTACTTAAAGCTAGCTTGCCGGCGGGAACTCTGAGTGGCGCCCCCAAGGTTCGCGCCATGGAAATCATCGACGAGCTGGAAAACGAAAAACGCGGCATCTACGGCGGTGCCGTTGGTTATATTGGCTGGAATGGCAACATGGATACCGCCATCGCCATTCGTACGGCGGTGATCAAAGACGGCACCTTATATGTGCAAGCCGGAGCCGGGGTGGTGGCGGATTCCGTGCCCGAGCTGGAGTGGAAAGAAACCATGAATAAAGCCAGGGCCATGTTCCGCGCTGTGGATATGGTGCTGTAGGAGGAATAGCCATGATATTAATGATCGATAACTACGACTCCTTCACCTACAACGTGGTGCAGTACTTGGCCGAGCTAAACGCTGAGGTTAAAGTCATTCGTAATGATGAGCTCAGTGTGGATGAAATTATCGACCTGGGGGCCGACAAAATCGTAGTTTCACCTGGCCCCGGCAACCCAGATGATGCCGGCGTCTCATTAGAAGTAATCAGCCGCTTGGGTGGCGCGGTGCCGATCTTAGGCATTTGCTTGGGCCACCAGAGTATTGGTCAAGCCTTTGGTGGGCGCATCGTGCGAGCCGGCCAAATCATGCACGGCAAAATTTCACAAATGCACCACAATGGCGTGGGGGTGTTTCGCAACCTACCTAGCCCATACCCAGCAACACGCTACCACTCCCTGGTATTGGACAAAAGCCAAGTGCCGGATTGCTTAGAAATTACAGCCTGGACGCAAACCGAGTCCGGTGAGATGGAAGAGATTATGGGTATTCGCCATAAAGACATGGCCATAGAGGGTGTGCAATTCCACCCGGAATCGATCCTGTCCGATCATGGTCATGCCCTATTGCAGAACTTTATCGATGGCTAATCCAAACAATAACAACAAGGAGGATGAAGTGATGGATATTAAGGCCGCATTGGCCCAGGTGGTGGAAGGCAAAGACCTCAGCACCGAACAAATGGCCGCGGTTATGCAGCAAATCATGACCGGCCAGGCCACCGACGCTCAAATTGGTGGATTTTTAGTGGCGTTGCGCCTCAAAGGCGAAACCGTGGATGAGATCACCGGCGCCGTTCAAGTAATGCGCGCCCTGGCAACCAAAGTTGAGCTGGGCGCAGACGATTTGGTCGATACCTGCGGCACCGGTGGCGATGGCGCTGATTTGTTTAACGTATCAACCGCGGCTGCGTTTGTGGTGGCCGCTGCCGGTGGACGTGTGGCAAAGCATGGTAATCGCTCGGTTTCTTCCAGTACCGGCAGTGCGGATCTGCTCGAAGCCGCTGGCATCAACCTGGCGCTGTCACCGGAGCAGGTAGGCCGCTGTATCGAAGCCTTAGGTGTGGGCTTTATGTTTGCACCGGCCCATCACAGCGCCATGAAGCACGCTATAGGCCCGCGTAAGGAGCTGGGCCTGCGTACCATTTTTAATATTCTGGGGCCGCTTACCAACCCCGCCGGAGTAAAGCGTCAGGTCATTGGTGTGTTCAATAAAGCGCTGTGCCGGCCGGTGGCTGAGGTGCTGGGCCGTTTGGGCAGCGAGCATGTGTTGGTGGTTCACGCCGAAGACGGCCTGGATGAGATCTCTCTGGCCGCACCCACCCACGTGGCTGAGCTACGCGCAGGAGAGGTGACCGAGTTCAGTATCGCGCCGGAAGATTTCGGTGTCGCCCGGCAAGAGCTCACTGGCTTAACTGTGGCCAACAGCCAAGAGAGCCTGGCGCTGGTTCGCGCAGCGTTGGGCAATGAGAAAACAGATTTGGCACAAAAAGCGCAAGATCTTATCGCCCTAAATGCCGGAGCGGCTATTTATGTCAGCGGCGCTGCAGCGAGCTTGGCCGAGGGTGTTACCCTGGCGCAGGATGCCCTGGGCAGTGGTTTGGCAAAAGAGAAAGTGTCTGAGCTGATGGCGTTTAGCGCCGTATTTGCCGAACACTAACAGTCAGCTAACAACCAGATTAGCCAACAGCACACAACCGCTGATTCGTCTATGGACGAACCAAACACAGAAAGAGAAGCATCATGGAAACGCCTACAGTATTACGTAAGATTGTTGCCAGAAAATTTGAGGAAATCCGCGAGCGCGAGCAAAAGGTCAACCGTGATCAACTGCTCCAAATCATCAAAGACAACAACGATACACCGCGCGGTTTTGTTAACGGCATGGAGCAGAAAGTCGCCCAGGGCCATGCCGCTGTTATTGCCGAAATTAAAAAAGCCTCGCCCAGTAAAGGTGTGATACGGGAAGATTTTTACCCTGGAGAAATCGCCCGCAGTTACGCCCGCGGGGGTGCCGCCTGTTTATCGGTGCTTACCGACGTGGATTTTTTCCAGGGCAGCAATGAATATCTGCAGCAAGTGCGCTTGGAAGTTGACCTACCGGTAATTCGTAAAGATTTCATCGTTGACGAGTATCAAGTATTTGAAGCTCGCGCCATTGGTGCCGATTGCATTCTATTGATTGTGGCCTGTTTGCAGCCGGAGCGCTTAAAGGCCTTAAATGAGCTGGCTATGGAGCTGGGCATGGATGTCCTGGTTGAGGTGCATAACGCCGAAGAATTGGAAACCGCCTTACAGTTACCCAATCGCTTAATCGGTATCAACAATCGCAACCTGCACAATTTTGAAGTGACCTTAGATACCACCTTCGATTTACTGCAGTCTATTCCTGATGATCGCATGGTGGTGACCGAAAGCGGCATCAACACTATTGACGATATCGCTGCGATGCGTGGCCACAACGTCAATGCGTTTTTGGTGGGCGAAGCCTTTATGCGTGCCGATGACCCTGGTCACCGGTTAATGGAAATGTTTAATTAACGGTTTTCTGTCTTTACCCATCGCTTGCCCTCGGGCGGGATTTTAATTGCTGTCAATGTCACGCAAACAATGTCACAGTAAGAAAAGTTTAACGCTCAAAAGCTAGGGTTAACAATTGCAAAAAAATCGCCGTGTTGATTAACAATACGGCGATTTTTTTTGCTTTAAATTTACGCTCGATGTCAGTTTGTTTACCGCCATCGTTAGGCCAATATTCGGCGCGCTCGTCAAGCGCTTGGACATGAGTCACGCCCAACGCGACAGATGTTTCACACGACCTTTATCCACAATAGCTCGAATCGACTTTAACTTCTTGGGGGTTAGGTGTTTATACACTGTCACTGCAATGCACCTCGCCGGCGAATGCCATTGGGCGAGTGTTACTGTGTAGTGCAAAAAAAGTTAATGTTGTTGATTTATGAAACAGTTTGACGCTCGGCGTAACAGAGGTTTCGTGGTGGTTAAAAAATCGCCAGAGGCGGCAAGGCAGCGAATTGTGACTTTTTAGCTTCATTATCCACAGTTTATATTCAAGCCTATGCACGAATTCTGTGAGTTAGTCACTAAACAGGAAAAATTGAGGGATGAGTGGAGTAAGCCAGTGTAAAACTTTGGGTTTTAATAGCGAAATATTACAAGTAAAGTTGATCTAACCCGCCGTATTGTTTCACGCACATTCGGCAGCGCCGTGTTTATTTGCGAATGAACCCGCGTAGTATGATGTTTTTGTTACCACTGTTGAGAGTATGGTCCATGAGAAGCTATCCCGCCACCCGCATGCGTCGATTACGCGCCAACGAATTTTCACGTCGCCTAGGGCGGGAAAATAATCTGACTGTGGATGACTTAATCTACCCTGTGTTTGTGCTGGAAGGCAGCCAGCAGCGCGAGAGCGTAACCTCCATGCCTGGAGTGGAACGGCTGAGTATTGATTTACTGTTAGAAGAGGCCGAAACCTGGGTGGCTCTGGGCATTCCTATGGTGGCCTTGTTTCCAGTAACTCCCGCCAGCGCTAAATCCGAGTTGGCGGAGGAGTCATACAACCCCGAGGGTCTGGCCCAGCGCGCAGTGCGGGCGCTTAAAGCACGCTTCCCTGAGCTCGGCGTGATGACCGATGTGGCTCTGGATCCTTTCACCACCCACGGCCAGGACGGCATCATTGATGAACAAGGTTACGTGTTGAATGATGTCACTGTGGATACCTTGGTTAAGCAGGCTTTGTCCCACGCCCAGGCTGGGGCCGACGTCATTGCGCCTTCGGATATGATGGATGGTCGAATCGGGGCTATCCGTGCTTGCTTGGAGTCCCAGGGCCACGTTAATACTTTAATCATGGCCTACTCGGCTAAGTATGCATCGGCCTTCTATGGCCCCTTTCGTGACGCCGTAGGCTCTGCCGGTAATTTAAAAGGCGGCAATAAATTTACCTACCAAATGGACCCGGCGAATTCCGACGAAGCTATTCAGGAAGTTGCCCTGGACCTCGCCGAGGGGGCTGATATGGTGATGGTAAAACCGGGCATGCCGTATTTGGATATTGTGCGCCGGGTGAAGGATGAATTGTCGGTACCGACTTATGTTTATCAAGTGAGCGGTGAATACGCCATGCTGCAAGCAGCGGCGCAAAACGGTTGGTTGGATTTAAATGCGGTGGTGCTGGAATCTCTGCTGGGCTTTAAACGAGCGGGTGCCAACGGCATTTTGACCTACTTTGCGCCCATGGTGGCCCAGTTATTTCAACAGCAAAAATAACCCGCAGCGCGGGTTAGGCGCTGGCGGGTTCTTGTTCGGTGGTTTCGCTAGTCGCTGTGGCCGTCGGAGCAGGTTGGCTTGTGCCTGGCTCGCCACTTAAATGGGCATACAGTTGATCAAACTCCAGGGCGACTTTGTGCTTGGGGGCAAAAAACGCCAGCGGTTTGTGGCTGCGGTGGGATTCGCGGATTTTCACCGAGCTGGAAATAAACGGCTCTAAAATGGGCAGGTCGGCCTGCTTTAACTCAGCCACGGCTTGGCTGGGTAATTTCGCCTGGGCGGAAAACTGATTAATGACCACGCCCTCAATAACCAGCTTCGGGTTGTGATCTTCTTTCACTTCTTTAATGTTCTCCAGCAGCTCAAATAGGGCATCGCGGCTAAAAATATCGCAATCGAAGGGGATAAGGCAGCGGTCGCTGGCAATCAAAGCTGATAGGGAATAAAAATTCAGCACCGGTGGTGTGTCGATGAAGATTTCATCGTAGAGCTTGCTCAGTTCGGTTAAAAAGCTGCGCAATTTATAGATTTTGTGGCGGGCGGCAAGCTTGGTTTCCAAATCGATTAAATCTTGGTTGGCCGATACCAAAAATAAGTTATCGAAGGACGTAGGGCGGACGAAGTCGTCCGCGCCAAAATCGCGAAAGCTGTAGTTGATTTGCGAATCGAAAAATTCCGGCATGCCCACAACGTTGTCGTTACCATTTTGACCAAGATAGTTGGTGCTATTGGCTTGTGGGTCTATATCGATTACCAGGGTGCGTTTACCGCGAGCGGCGGCCACCGCGGCGAGGTTGCAAGTGATGGTGGATTTGCCAACGCCACCCTTGCGATTAAATACCGTGCGGATCATTCCTTATTGCCTCCGAGCCAAGTTGGTTCAACTTCACAACAACTAACAGTCAGGTCAAAGCGTGTCGATAAACTAAGGTCTGTGTGGGACTGGGGTGCAAGCACATTATCCCGCCATTAAAAATAAGACGGTCATTGTCTGATTGACATCATGAAGCAAGTCCATGGTCTGGGCAACCTTTAGCGGGTTACGGGCACGCTAGATGGGTTGCCAAAAGAGGGTCTTTCATTGATGGGCTTGGTGTACGCGTGTTTGAAGCGAGGCGATTGAGGCGATGCGATTGCGGCGAGGTGGAAGCGAAGGTAGGGGGCGGAGCAGGTGGCCAAGATGTGTGAGGCGCCGGCGATGCCGGTGCCCCCACACAAAGGTGTAACGCTAGGCCTATACAGCGATAACGTTTTCGGCTTGTGGGCCTTTTTTACCGTCGGTTACATCCATTTCAACTTTTTGACCTTCAGCAAGTGACTTAAAGCCGTCGCCTGTGATCGCGCTATAGTGAACAAAAACGTCTGGACCAGACTCTTGAGAGATAAATCCAAAACCCTTGGTTTCATTGAACCATTTAACTGTGCCGACTGATTTGGCCATGATGTTAGTCCTGTATATAAAGTTTTTATCTGGGCTGGGCCTTTAACCGTTGTGCGACGGGCGCACAATGTGGGTCTCGGAGCCTGGTGCTCAGTTTTAAATGGCTCTAATGAGCCGAAACGTTAAATACGGTTGTTGCTTGATACACAAGACGTGGCACTGCTGAGGTTTGGTTGAAACGGAAAGCATGTGGACGCGATGAAAGGTGTGACAAGTGAGGTTCTACCGACATTTAAACGAAAACTAGCTTACTACTCGCGGGTTAAAAGGCAAGAGAAAGTTTGCGAAGAACACAAGAAAAACGGGACTTCTGTCAAAAAAACGCCCAATGATTGTTATCGGGCGAGTTTCTGTAAACGTTTTGTTACACGGCAAACCAAAAGGTCGTTGACTGTAACCGATTACTTCCATGGTTGGGTTGTTGGCCGTCGGAGCTCGGCCTGTTGAGTTGCCGATTATGGGCAAGCAGCTCGTCTAAAACCGGCCTTGCAAGCACCGCTCGGCCGTTAGCCCCAGCTGCGCGCGCGGATGTCGTCGTATTGCTCGGGTGACAAACGCGGACCAAATTGCGTCACCAATTGCGCGGAGGCGAGGCTTGCCAGCTTGCCAGCTTCGGCAAAGGTGTGGCCGTGACTGATGGCGTACAAGAATGCACCAGCGAACAGATCTCCCGCACCGTTGCTGTCTTTAGGTTGTACGGAGTGAGCCTCAATTTTGTGCAGGCTGTCGCCATCAAAGGCCAAAGCGCCTTCTGCACCCTGAGTAAGCACAAACTGACCGGCGATTTTCTTCAGCTCGGCGATGGCGGCTTCCGGGTTGTCGGCGCCGGTGAAATCCATGGCCTCGGTTTCGTTGCAAAATAACAGGTCTACGCCGTCGCCAATGATTTTAACCAAGTTATCCCGGCAGTAGTTCACCATGGATGGGTCAGAAAAGGTCAGCGCAACCTTAGTGCCGGCCTGTTTGGCCAGTGCTTTGATTTGTAAGCAGGCGTCGGTGGCCACATCGGAGGAGGCTAAATACCCCTCTAAATAAGCGTATTTGGCGTTGGTCACCGCCGGGGCGTGAATTTGCTGGGCATCGATGGTGGCGCTAATGCCTAGGTAGGTGTTCATGGTGCGCTCGGCGTCTGGGGTGATTAATACCAAACATTTGCCACTGGTGCCCTGGTTACTAGCAAACTCCGGCAGGTAATCAACGCCGGCGCGTTCTAAGTCGTTTAAATAGAAAGCCCCATTGTCGTCTTCGGCCAGCTTGCAGCTGTAAAAGGTTTTTGCACCGAAGTAACTGGCAGCGATGATAGTGTTACAGGCTGAGCCGCCACTGGCCCGGCGGGATGCCGTTAGGTGGTTGGCCAGCAGTTTGGTTAGTTCAACCTGGCGGTCTTCGTCTACCAGGGTCATAAACCCTTTCTCTATACCAAAACGAGTGAGATCTTCGTCGCTAACTTCGATTTCGGTATCCACCAAGGCGTTACCAATGGCGTAAATGTCGTATTCTTTCACGGTGAGTTCCCGGTAATGTAAACGCGATACCATAAGAGTTTAGCCCACGGCTGTCCAGAAGCTGCCTGGGCTGGGAGGTGCCATGCAAATCGCTCTGGATACGTGTCTCAGTAGTGGCGAAAAAGCGGTGCATTCCAGCGGTGTTGTCGCTAAACTGCCGCGCCATGGCAGCCAGAAAACCCTCCAAAACTCGCAAAAAACCCGCTTCCCGCAATTCCGCTAAAAAAACCACCGTCAGTTGGCGCGGCCGAATCTGGCGTGGCCTATTTTATGTGGGCCTGGCGGCGGTGCTCCTGTTCGCCGGCTATTGGGGCTGGATGGACCACAAGGTGCGCGACCGCTTTGCCGGTGCCAAATGGGAGTTAGCGGCTCGCATTTATGCTCGGCCACTGGAGCTTTACGCCGGAGCGCCGGTGTCCGCGCAAATGCTGCGCTTGGAGCTGAAAGGGCTGAATTATCAGCCGGTGGAAAAGGTGGTGCGGCCAGGGCAATTTTCTTGGCAGGGTAACCGAGTGGAAGTGTATCGCCGGGCGCACAAATTGGGTGCCGAAATGATCCCAGCGCTGCCGCTGGCGTTAACCTTTACCAGTAGAGATGCCCAGCAAATTGACAGCTTCACCGCCGACGATGCCATCGTCGCCCTAGAGCCGAAAGAAATCGGCTCTATTTATCCTGCCACCGGGGAAGACCGTGTGCTCACCCGTCTGCAAGAGATTCCTCCGCTATTGGGAGAAACCCTGCTGGCGGTGGAAGATCGCAGCTTTATGGATCATCACGGTATTTCTCTGCGCGCTATTTCGCGCGCGTTTATGGCCAACCTAAAAGCCGGCGCCGTGGTTCAGGGCGGCAGCACCCTCACCCAGCAGTTGGTTAAGAACATGTATTTAACCAACGAGCGCAGCTTAATTCGCAAGCTAAACGAAGCCTTGATGACGCTGTCTCTGGAGTGGCATTACAGCAAAAGCGACATCCTGGAGGCCTACCTCAACGAAGTGTTTTTGGGTCAAAGCGGCAATCGTGCCATCCACGGTTTTGCCTTGGCGTCGCAGTTTTACTTCAATAAAAATGTGTCCGCGCTGAATACAGAAGAAATCGCCTTGCTGGTTGGCTTGGTCAAAGGTGCTTCATTTTACAGCCCCTGGCGTCAGCCCCAACGCTCCAAAGCCCGGCGCGACACGGTGCTAGCAGTGATGCGCGATAGTGGCTTAATCACCGATGTGGAATTGACCCACGCCCTGGCTCAACCACTGACGGTGGTGAAATCGCCTGCAAGCCAACACGCGTATCCCGCCTTTGTGGGCTTGGTAAAACAACAACTGCTGCGCGATTATCCCCTCGAGCTTCTGCAATCCGATGGCTTAACCATCTACACCACCCTGGCGCCCAGTGTGCAAACCATGGCCGAGGAGTCGCTATCCCAAACCCTGGGACAATTGGAAACCCAATATAAAATCCCTGCCAGTCAACTGCAGGGTGCGGTGGTGGTCACTGCCGTGGGCAGTGGCGAGGTGCGCGCGGTGGTTGGGGACAGAAACCCGCGCTATCACGGCTTTAACCGAGCCCTGGATACCCAGCGAGCCATCGGCTCATTGATTAAACCCGCGCTGTATCTCACCGCTCTGGAAAGCGGTAATTTTACCTTGGCCACGCCATTGGACGATGGCCCGGTGGAGCACGAATTACGCAATGGCGATGTGTGGACACCGACCAATTTTTCCGGCATCGATCACGGTTTGGTGCCGCTGTATACCGCCTTGGCCAATTCCTACAACCAAGCTGCCGCCCGATTAGGGCTGGAGATAGGCATTGATGAAGTGGTTGATACGGTCCATAGGCTGGGGGTTGAACAGGCCATTGCCGAGGTGCCGGCGGTGGTGCTGGGCGCTGTTGATTTGTCGCCCCTGGTGGTGAGTGATTATTTTCACACCCTCGCTAACGAGGGTATCTACTCGCCGTTACGGGCCATTCGCGAAGTCTATGCCGCTGATGGTGCGCGCCTGCGTCGCTATCCGCTCAATGCGCGGGAGGCCATATCGTCTAATGCGTCTTATCTGATCGATTTTGCCATGCAAATTACGGCACGCCAGGGTACCGCGCGCAAATTGTACACCCAGTTGCCGGAGTCGCTGTCGGTGGCGGGCAAAACCGGCACCACAAACGATCAGCGTGACAGCTGGTTTGCCGGGTATACCGGCTCTGATCTCGGCGTGGTTTGGGTCGGCAGTGACGACAACGCCCCGCTGCCATTGACCGGGGCAACCGGTGCTCTGCCAGTGTGGCGAGCATTGTTTAAACAACTGCCGTCTGAGAGTATTAACCGAGTGCAGCCGCCGGAGGTTACCTTCGTATGGGTGGATGCCGCCAGCGGTATGCTCAGCGGTAGTGAGTGCCAGGGGGCTCTGTTGCTGCCCTTTGTTAAAGGCACGCAGCCTCATCAACGGGCCAATTGTGAGCGCATGAAGCGGCGTGAGTCTTGGTGGCGTCGCCTATGGGATGAAAATAACTAGTGGCTACTGCGGGCAGCCGACTTTAAGAAGGATGTACTAACCATGCGGATCTCATTAATCAGATCACTGCCAGGGGCAGGGCTTATTCCCCTGGTCACACTTATAACTGGGTGCGCCGGCAGTGCCATAACTCAAACACCGCCTTCCGTGCCCGGCGAGGTACAAGTTGTAGATAGCCAACCTATGGAGCCGTCGCCCCCGCCGCGTGTGCCGCAGACAGGCGATCCAGCCTCGGCGCCGTCCACGGCGGTGCCCATCGAGCAGCAGTTTATCATTGCCGCTAACCAAGCCCAGGCACAGCAGGATTGGAGCACGGCCATTGAGCAGGCCGAGCGCGGCCTGCGCGTCAATCGCCGTCAGCCCGAGCTGTATCTGATATTGGCGCAGTCCTATTGGCAGCTAGGAGAGAGTGCGCAGGCCAGCCAATTTGCTCGCCAGGGTTTGCGTTACCTGGGGCCGGGGAGTGAAGTTTTACAATTAAACCTTAGGAAGTTGGCTTATCCTAATAACGCAAATTAGTGATAGGCCAACACTAACAGCGTTAACAATTCTGTTCGGTGGTGCACAAAATATCGCAAATCCGATTTTTTGTTGCTTAATGTGTCTTTATTTCGCTAATCTTTGAGCTACATTAGAGATGGGTCATAGGGAAATTGCCTCATGGTCTCTGGGTAGCGGGCGCGTTGCGTCACGGTAGAACCCACATTCAAGCCGCTTTGATGTTTGCTTGTAAGTTGCAGTTTATACGTCCAGGGTGAGTCAAATGGTGCGCCTGTTAGGGAAGCTGAACTGGGTAAGTGAGCAAGCATTAACTATGCTTAGAGGTGGTGGTATTAACTTGCTTAGTCCGCACACAGCGTCGAAACTTCACTTAAACAAGCGCAAGCCATGCACTCGAGACAAACATCGCCACAAAGTAACGCGGAGCTGCAACTGATTGCACGCCTAAAGTCGTGCCAAAAAATCGTTGTAGATTACTCAGAGGAACAAATTCGGTTTTTCTACCAGGCACTGTGCGAACGTGTAGCAGAGCAGTCCCAGGCAGCCGGCTCAAATGCCGAGCAAAATGCGCTTATCGAGATCCAGCGCAGCTTTCGCCACCACCTGCCAGAGCTTGAACGCCACCTGTGCGGCGCTTTGGCCGAAGGGTTTGTAAAGTTCAAACAGGGTGACTTGAACACCCACCCCGCCACCAGTGATGACAATCACCTGTCTTTGTTAGGCAACGAAGAACTGGAAGAAGCCATTGCGGTTTCCTCGGTTGCTCGTCGGGCGGATACCCGCCACGTTGAATTACTGTGGTTGCTTAACAAGCGTTTTTCAAAGCTGCTGGGCGACTTACCGGTAAATGATGCCAGTAACCCTGTATCGCCCATTCAATTTTGCGAGTCTTTTCGCAAGGCGTTGGGCGCAATTCAAGTCAATTTGAAAGCCAAGCTGTTGGCCGTAGATGTGTTTGAACGGCACTTTATGGTGAAGTTGGATCACGTGCTAAACCAGGTTAACGAGTACTTGGTGGGTGAGGGCATCCTGCCCGACCTCACGTTCCACCAACACAGCAGCCAGGGTGACGTACCCACCGCCGCCACTCAATATCAGACCGAATTTGTGCCAGACCCGGCCAGCATGGAACAGGCGCCAACCTTTGGCCAACCTCAGTTTGATCAGCACGCCAGCTATGAGCATCAAGCCAACTTGCTGCGCGCCATCCGCGAGATTCAAAACTACGGTGGTCTTGCCGCTATGGATGGTCACCAAGCCGCGCCGGTCAGCTACGACCCGGTACCCATTTCAGCCCTGGCCGGATTCGCCGGCCAGTATCAAACCAGCCCATCGCGTTACAGCGCGGGTGCCATGCCTCCGGGGGCTGTTGCCGGCGGCGCTGCGGGCGGCCGGCCCATGACGGTGTTTACCAACCAGCAGTTGGTGGGTGCTCTGCAGTCCATGCAAGAGCAGATCGTCAATATTCGCCAGGCTACCGCGGATGTGTTGCAGCCTTTGCAAGTTGCCCAAATTACCGAGCAGCTTACCGAACAACTGGCCAAAGAAGCGGCGGACGGAGCGGTAGAAGCCGACGACATGCACGTCATCGAATTGGTGGGCATGTTGTTTGACTACATGCTGTCCGATGATTGCCTGCCCGACAACGTTAAAGCCCTGCTCAGTTATCTACACACGCCCTATCTGAAGGTGGCTTTCCTGGATGCCGAGTTCTTTGAACAAAGCGAGCACCCGGCCCGCTTGCTGTTAAATAATTTGGCCGAGGCCGGCGTGCGTTGGGTGGCCAATGACGGTAGCAGCCAGTTTGATATTTACGAAAAAATCAAAACCACGGTATCGCGGGTGCTTGAAGAATTTACAGACGACGTGCGTTTGTTTGCCGAACTGCTGGTGGACTTCAGTTCTTACACCAAAAAAGTTTTGCGTCGGCAGGAGCTGATGGAAAAACGCGCCATGGAAAAGGTGCACGGTGAAGAGAAACTGCGCGAAGTTAAAATCCGTGTCAATAATGAAGTGCGCAAGCGCACCGACGGCAAAGAGTTACCGTCTGCATTGTTGCTACTCTTATTGCAGCCGTGGAGTGATTATTTAGCGTTTATTTTGCTGCGTTACGGTGATCAATCGGACAGCTGGGCGCGGGCGGTAAAATTTATCGACGACATCATTTGGAGTGTGCAGCCCAAAAACAGCCCCGACGACCGGGCTCGTCAGCTGGAAATGCAAGACGAGTTGTTAGATCAAATGGAAGCCGGGCTTGAGACGATTGGCTACGACCAAGGCAAATCGTCCAAGCTGGTGGAAGCCCTTTCTAGGGTTCAGCGCACCGCCATTACCAAACGCGAGGTGGAGACCGCGCCGCCTCCCATGCGGCAAAAACTGGAAGCCATGGCTGCGCAAAAAGCTGGCAAAGCCCAGGTTACCAGCGATCGTATGAGCGAAGAAGAAGTCCGCTTGGTAGAAAGCCTTAAAATGATTGAGTTTGGCACCTGGTTTGAATTTGACGAAGGTCAGCGATTGAAAGTGGCTTGGTACAACTCCAAAACCTCGCACTATATGCTGGTGGATCAGACCGGCAAAAAGGTCGGTATGAAAACCGGACTAGAGCTGGCCCGAGACATGCTGGCCCGCAAAGCGCGAGTTATTATCGGTAGTACCAAACCTTTCTTTGAACGCGCCTTGGAAAATATTTTTGAAACCATGCAAGCCAACCCCAGTAAAACGCCTGAGAGCGTGCATTAATTATGACTGATCAGCCCCTCGGCCAAGATTCGGATCGTCGTTCCGAGCCTCGTTACCCGCTGGATGACAATGTACAAGTTATCGACTTGGGCAACGACTCTACACTCGGGGTGATTATGGATTTGCACTCCCACGGATTTATGTTGATGTGCCCCAAGGGAGCTGAGCAATCATTAACTTACTCGTTGAAGTTTTTGTTGCCCCGCCACATTAACGGCTGCTCCGAGCTGGCGCTGCATGCAACTTGTCTATGGACCGCTGAATCCATGTCGGAATCCGAAGACATGCAATGGGCTGGATTTGCTGTGGTGTCAGTAAGCGAGCATGCAGTAATTCGGCTGCAAGATATTGTGGCGGAATTTGGTATAGAGCCGAAAGATTGATTGCCAACGGTTGCTTGGCCAATCCATTTATCGAATTGCTATAAAAAAGGATAGCCTTTGTTGGGACTATCCATTTTTTTGGCCTTTTTTTGCGGCTGTGTGCGTTATTTCACCTTTTAATTAAGGTTTTTTATTTCCGCCGGGCGCTAATGGTTACGGCGCTGGGCAAACCGCTAAAGCGTTGCGAAAACCTCTCTCGCGGCCTGTAGGGTTTGGTCGATGTCGTCGCTGCTGTGTGCGGCAGACATAAACCCGGCTTCGTACGAGGCCGGCGCCAGGTAAACACCGCGCTTCAGCATGCCGTGGAAAAACTTATTAAAACGCGGAATATCGCAGGCCATCACCTGTTGATAATTGGTAATCTTAGCTTCTTCGGTGAAGAAAACCCCAAACATACTGCCTACATGGTTGGTGGTAAAAGCAATGCCGGCGTCGTTGGCCAGGGCGGTTAAGCCGTGTATTAACGTGTCGGTTTTGACGCTCAGTGTTTCATAAAATCCCTCGGCTTTGACGTGCTGTAGGTTGGCCAAACCCGCCGCCATGGCCACCGGGTTGCCCGACAGTGTTCCGGCCTGATAAATAGGGCCAAGTGGTGCAATCTGCTCCATCACTTCTCGCTTGCCGCCAAAGGCACCCACCGGCATACCGCCGCCCATGACCTTGCCCAGAGTGGTGATGTCCGCAGTGACGCCATAGTGACCCTGGGCGCCGGTTAGGCCAACGCGAAAACCGGTCATTACCTCGTCGATAATGAGCAGAGCGCCGTGGGCGTCGCACTGGGCGCGTAGGCATTGCAAAAAGCCCGGCACTGGCGGTACGCAGTTCATGTTGCCCGCCACAGGCTCTACGATTACACCGGCCACTTGGTCGCCGATGTCGGCGAAGGCCTGCTCCACACCGGCAATGTCGTTGTAGGTTAGCGTAACGGTGTGTTGCGCCAAGGACTCCGGTACGCCAGGGGAGCTGGGTACGCCCATGGTCAGTGCCCCGGAGCCGGCTTTGATCAGTAGGGAGTCGGAATGGCCGTGGTAGCAGCCTTCAAACTTAATGATTTTATCGCGGCCGGTAACACCTCGAGCCAGGCGGATGGCCGACATGGTTGCCTCGGTGCCGGAGTTTACAAACCGTACCAAGTCCATTCCGGGCATAATTTGCGTGAGTTCTTGCGCCAACGTGGTTTCAATTTCTGTGGGCGCACCAAAGCTCAGGCCGTGCTGTACTTTATCTACCACCGCTGCAATGACATCCGGGTGGGCGTGGCCTAACACCATGGGTCCCCAGGATTGCACATAATCGATATAGCGTTTGTCATCCACGTCAAACAGATGCGCGCCCTTGGCTTTTTGAAAGAACACAGGGGTGCCGCCAACGGCTTTAAATGCTCTTACTGGTGAGTTAACGCCACCAGGGATATATTTTTGGGCTTGGGTAAACATCTGCTCAGAGCGGCTCATACGGCTTTCCTTCCGGCTAAAACGATAAATCTACGAGTATCGTACCCAAACGGGCACAAGAGGTGCTTATGATACCTCAGATGCTCGGTTTGGGATTAATAGTGGGATTAATTGGTTGAGCAGTTTAACGCGGCTGGGGCGTTAATGCTTGGCGGAGTTGTTCTCGCGGGCCCAGTGCATGCGGTCGGGTACTGGTTGGCCCATGCCGATTCGGCGAGCCTGCGACAATGAGAGTATGGTAAATTTGTGGGCCAAGGTCACGCACTCTTGCAGTTGTACGCCGTGGGCCAGGTAGGCGGAGATACAGGCGCTGAGTACGGCAGCGGCATTGGATAAGGGCGCGCCAAGGTGGCCTTCATTGCTGTAACTGCGCATGGCTCCGCGTTGACTGTAGAGCTTGCAATAGGTTGTGCTGGCGCCTTTTTCTAAGCCCATCAACAGTAGGTGCTCACAGCCGGTTTCCAGTATTTCTGCGGCGCTGGCATCTAAGTTGTCGGCGGCTTTGGAGTAATCAAACACGCTACTGTGTGCCATGATGGCCAGATGCGCCCGTGGTAACAGCAAATTGCTGGAGGCCTCTGCCATGGCGGCCAGGTCGGCGTGGTTGTCGGCGCGGGAGTGGACCAGGGTTGGCTCTAACACCAGCGGTAGATTTGGGTAATCCTCTAGGATGGAGTGCAGAACCTCGATGTTTTCCACGCTGGTCAGCATGCTGCTTTTAACAATGTTGACCGGTACATCTTCTAATAGAGCGCGGGTTTGCTCAATGACCAAGCCTGGGTCAGTGGACGCGACTTCTTTTATTTCAGTGGTGTCCCGGGCAAGAATGGCGGTGGCAACGCCCAGGCAATGAGCGCCTAGGCTGGCGCAGGTTTCGATATCGTTATGTAACCCCGAAATTCCACTGGGGTCCACCGCGTTCAGGCTAAGCACCACAGGGGTGGCCTGGTTGGCAGGAGTCATCATACGGCTAGCGCCTCACAATTGAGTATGGGCAGGCCCTGTTCCCTGTTGTTGATGACGGTGTGGCTAACACTCGGGCTCTGGCGTGATAATCACCTTATATTAAGTCAGTGATTCTGATTACATTATTGTGCATATGCTCTTTAGTGCACGTGCTCGGCATTGCATCTGTTCTTTACAGTGCCTGTGCTACCTAACTATAGCAACGATATCCTTATAACGTACGAAACGTTTTATACACGCATGTCTTTCGACATTGGATTGTTAATATTGGATATCAATCTGTTAATAAGCATCAAAACGGCTTTACGATCACCAAAATCAGGATGCCCAGCAGTATTAACACCGGCGCTTCGTTAAACCAGCGAAAAAACACATGGCCACGTAGGTTTTCGTCCCGGGCAAAACGCTTCACAAATGCACCGCACATATGGTGGTAGCCAATCAGTAGCACTACCAAGGTGAGTTTGGCGTGCATCCAGCCGGAGGTAAAGTACGCGGCGGGATTCAAGCTGATCAGTGCCGTGCCGAAGATTAGAGTGCCGAGCATGGTGAAAGTGCCCATGCCTTTGTAGAGCTTGCGCTCCATCACCTTGAAGCGCTCATTGCCGGCTTGGTCGTCGCATTGCGCGTGGTAGACAAACAGGCGCGGCAGATAAAACAACACGGCAAACCAAGACACCACAAAAAACAGATGAAGCACTTTTAGCCATAAATACAGCACGTTGGGCGATTCCTTATCGATAGGCGGGACGATTTGCTTGCAAGAGTTTTATCACAGTTGTGCTACCATGCCGCAACTTTTTAAACGCCGAATCAGCTTTGGCAGGTGGCCAAACTGGCGGGTTGATCAACATACTAACAGGGTCAAATGGGCTATGCATTGTCCGTTTTGTGGAGCAGTAGAAACCAAGGTCATCGATTCCAGATTGGTGGCGGAAGGCGACCAGGTGCGCCGCCGGCGGGAATGTCTGTCGTGCAAAGAGCGTTTTACTACCTACGAAGTGGCTGAATTACTGATGCCCAGGGTGATTAAAAACGACGGCATCCGCGAGCCCTTTGATGAATCGAAGCTGCGTGCGGGTTTTCTGCGGGCCTTGGAAAAGCGGCCGGTGTCCACCGAAGCCATCGAAAGCGCCGTGGCGCAAATTAAGCACTTTCTGCAAGCCACCGGTGAGCGAGAGATCAAATCCAGAGTGATTGGAGAGCAGGTCATGGAAGCGCTGCGGGGCCTGGATGAAGTCGCCTACGTGCGTTTTGCATCCGTTTACCGCCGGTTCAAAGACTTAAACGAGTTTCGGCAAGAAATTGAACGATTGGAAAGCGGCGAGCGTAAATAGAACCGTTGACCGAACGGAGGCATTACTATTCGTTGGGTCCACCCCACAGTTAAGCGCGAAATCGGGGTCTTGCCTTCGAGCCACTCGTGTTAACCAGCGCTCGCGCTAATAAAGACGCGCTGACGAGACACCCATTAGAACAGCGCTAACAAGACACCCATATTAAGTCGCTTGAAAGCGCAATCAAGCGCAATCAAGACACCCATAATTACGTTGTAAGAATCGAGCGTAATCAAGACACCCATGTTAACCGAATCGCTAAGAAAGCTAACAAGACATCCAATAACAAGACTTCCACTAACAAGACACCCATAAAAGCAACCGCAATCATGCCCTCTCACCAGCCCTCCACTGACACCCTTGATGCTCAATATATGACGCGAGCGTTGGGTTTGGCGCGTCTTGGATTAAACACCACATCGCCCAACCCCAGGGTGGGCTGTGTGTTGGTGGTCGATGATGAGGTTATCGGCGAGGGATTTCACGTGGCGGCGGGTGGTCCCCACGCTGAAATTAATGCGCTTAATTCGGTAACCTCAGCCAACCGCAGCCGTATTAGGGGAGCGACGGCCTACGTCACCCTAGAGCCCTGCAGTCATCATGGGCGTACCGGCCCGTGTTGCGAGGCATTGGCTACGGCGGGTGTTGACCGAGTGGTGTTCGGCTGTGAAGACGCGAACCCTAGTGTCAGCGGCCGTGGTTTGGCGTATTTGCGCAGCAAGGGCATTGCCGTGGCCGGCCCGGTTCTGGAAGCCGAGGCCGCCGCATTAAACCCAGGCTTTAATGCCAGGATGTGCGGTCAGCGGCCCTATGTTCGCGTTAAGCTGGCCATGAGCTTGGATGGCCGGACTGCTATGGCCAGTGGCGAAAGCCAATGGATTACAGGCTCGGCGGCGCGCGCCCAGGTACAGGCCCTGCGCGCGCGCAGTTGTGCTGTTATCAGCGGTCACAGCACCGTGGCATTGGATCAGGCGCGGCTCAACGTGCGTGCCGATCAGTTGCCTGCCAGTACGGCTCAGATGCCTGCCGGCCACCCGGTGTACAGCGGCGTGCGCCAGCCATTGCGTGTGGTATTGGATGGGCAGGGCGGCCTGACCGGCCAGGAGCCATTGTTCCAAACACCGGGTCCAATCCTTTGGGTAACGGGCCACGGGCCTGCCATTGAGCGAGAAAATGTTGACCTTTTGGCTTTGCCTGGGCAGTCCGGGCGGGTAAACTTGCCAGCCCTTTTGCAGGCCCTGGCCCAGCGCCAGTGTAACGAGGTGTTAGTGGAGGCCGGGCCAACCCTGGCTGGGCAGTTTGTCGCCCAGGGTTTGGTGGACGAATTAATCGTGTTTATGGCGCCGGTGCTGATGGGCTCGGCGGCGCGGCCTCTGTTACAGCTGCCCATTGAAACCATGGCCGGAAAACACCACTTGCAAATAACCGACATCCGCGCCGTTGGCTCGGATTGGCAAATAACCGCCAAGCCCCAGGGGGCTGGCAGTACTGGAGCCCAATAGCCATGTTTACAGGCATTGTTGAAGCCGTTGGTGAAGTTGTTGCTGTTGAACCCAAAGGCGGCGACGTGCGACTGCGCATTGGCACCGGCAAACTGGATTTATCTGACGTACAACTCGGGGATTCCATCGCCACCAACGGTGTTTGCCTAACAGTGGTGGAGCTGCCCGGCGATGGCTACTGGGCCGATGTGTCGGTGGAGACATTGACCCACACAACCGTTGGCCAGTGGCAGAAAGGCCGCAAGGTCAATTTGGAAAAAGCTCTTACGCCCCGCAGCCGTCTGGGTGGGCATATTGTCAGTGGCCATGTCGATGGCGTGGGCACCATCGTCAGCCAGCACAGCGATGCTCGGGCCGAGCGCTTTAGGGTGCAGGCTCCGGCGCAGTTGGCGAAATACATCGCCCACAAAGGCTCCATTACTGTAGATGGTACTAGCCTTACCGTGAACGCCATCGATGGCGATCGGTTTGAACTCGCCATTGTGCCGCACACCATGGCTGAGACCATATTTGAGCAGTACCAAGCGGGGACCGAGATCAATCTCGAGGTGGACGTCATTGCGCGCTATCTTGAGCGCCTGTTACTGGGTGATAAAGCCGCCCAGGCTCAAGGCAGCAACATAGACCTGGCCTTTTTAGCCGAGCACGGTTTCCACCGTGGCTAAGTCATAACAGCCCAGGCACACAGATAAATTACAACGCACAAGGCAAGCTATGCAGTTAAATACCGTAGAAGAACTCATCGAAGACTTACGACAAGGTAAGATGGTTATTCTCATGGACGACGAAGGCCGTGAAAACGAAGGTGACCTGATTATGGCCGCCGATATGGTGCGGCCGGAAGACATCAACTTTATGGCCACCCACGCGCGCGGCTTAATTTGCCTGACGCTCACTGAGCAGCGCTGCCAAACTCTGGATTTGCCACTGATGGTGAGTGATAACCGGGCTGCGCATTCCACCGCGTTTACGGTATCCATCGAAGCGGCAGAAGGGGTTACCACGGGTATTTCCGCCGCCGATCGCGCGCGCACCGTTAGCGCTGCGGTAGCCGCTAATGCCGTAGCCAAAGATATTGTGCAACCGGGGCATATCTTTCCTTTAATGTGCCAACCTGGTGGCGTGTTGAGCCGTGCTGGCCACACCGAAGCCGGTTGCGATTTGGCGCGCTTAGCCGGCCGAGAGCCAGCCGCGGTGATCGTTGAAATTATGAACGAAGACGGCACCATGGCGCGCCGTCCGGATTTGGAAGTGTTTGCCAAGCAGCACAATTTAAAAATCGGCACCATCGCCGATTTGATTCACTACCGTTCCGTGAAAGAGCAAACCGTGGAGCGCATCAACGAGCGCCGTGTGGAAACAGCCTATGGCGAATTTACGCTCTACACTTATAAGGATTTGGCCAGCTCTGAATTGCACTACGCCATGGTGAAAGGGGATATTAATCCCGACGATGCTGTGCCGGTGCGTGTGCACGTGCTGGATGCCGCCCGCGATCTGCTCAGCATCCTGCGTGAAAGCGACAAGCAGTACAATTCTTGGACCTTCCAGCAGGCGTTGAAGTACGTGGCCGAGCAGGGTACCGGTGTGGTGGCCCTGATTTGCCATAGCATGTCTACCAAAGAAATTGACGAAAGCATTGACTGGATGCTGGCTGGTAAAAAGAAGGCTACCTCCCAGGATATGGTGTACCGCCAAGTGGGTACCGGCGCACAAATGCTGCGCGATCTGGGGGTGCGCAAGATGAATATCCTGGCCGCGCCGCTGAAATTTAGTGCGCTATCGGGTTTCGACTTAGAAGTGGTAGAGCGCACCGACGCGCCGGCTAACACCGAGCACTAATCTCAGTAACTAACCCCAGTAACTAATCCCAGGAATTACAGTGCGGGCCAAAGGCCCCAAACAGCGCAGCCCAGCTGCGCCAAGACAGAGGAAATATCATGAGTGGAATTACTGTCATTGAAGGCGATTTTTGCGACGTCAAAGGCAAGTACGCGCTGATCGTTAGCCGCTGGAACAGCTTTGTTGTAGAGAGCCTCAAATCCGGCGCTTTGGATACCTTGCGTCGCCACGGCGTGGCCGAGGAAGACATCACCATTTACTATGTTCCCGGCGCCTTTGAGTTTCCTATCATGGCTCAGAAAATCGCCGCCAGTGGTAAGTTTGATGCCATCATTGCCCTGGGTGCGGTGATTCGCGGTGGCACGCCGCACTTCGATTACGTTGCCGGTGAATGCACCAAGGGCTTGGCTCAGGTATCGTTAACCGCCTGTGTGCCCATCACCTTTGGTGTGCTCACAGTGGATTCCATTGAGCAGGCCATCGAACGTTCCGGTACCAAAGCCGGTAACAAAGGCGAAGAAGCCGCCGTTACCGCGTTGGAAATGGTCTCTGTATTAGGCAAGGTATAAGCCCTGTGAGCAACTCTCCCGCAGCCCGCCGTAAAGCCCGTCACTACGCCATGCAGGCCTTGTATCAATGGCATATGTCCGGCAGCGACATCAACAAAATCGAAGCCGAGTTTCGTACCGACTACGACATGAAACCCGTGGACGTTGCCTACTTCCACGAGATTCTGCACGAAGTGCCCAAACAGCTTAGTGAGCTGGAAGCGGTGTTTGTACCCCATCTGCAAGGTCGCGCGCTCAACGAACTGGACCCAATCACGCTGGCATTACTGCGCATGGCTTGCTATGAATTAAAGCAGCGCATCGACGTGCCCTACAAAGTGGTGATCAATGAATCGGTGTCGCTGGCAAAAAAATTTGGTGCCACCGATGCGCACAAGTTTATCAACGGTGTGTTGGATAAGGTATCCGCTGAGCTGCGCTCGGTGGAAGTCAACCATCGCGGGTAGCCAAAGGTCACAAAACACGGCGCCAAGGCAGGCGTGGCAAGCGGGAGCAGGAAGGCATGGCCAACATCAATGAATTCGATCTAATAGAAGAATATTTTGCCGGCCAGGTGGCCTCCTATGGCGTTAACCTGGGCATCGGTGACGATTGCGCCCTAGTGACCGTACCCCCGGGCCATCAGTTGGCCATGTCCATGGACTCCCTGATTGGCGGCGTGCACTTCCCGAAAAATGCTGATCCAGAACTCATTGCCGAACGCGCCGTGCGGGTAACCGTGAGCGACCTCGCCGCTATGGGCGCTGACCCATTGTGGATGACCTTGGGGCTCACCATGCCCACTTCCGAAAGCCATTGGCTAGCCGGATTTAGCCGTGGTTTGTTTCGCGCCGCCGAGGAATTCAACCTGTGTTTGGTCGGGGGCGATACTACTCGCGGCCCACTGGCGATCACTCTGCAAGTCCATGGCAGTGTAGAGCCTGGCAAAGCCATGCTGCGTTCCGACGCACGGGTGGGTGACATCATTTTTGTCACTGGCAATGTGGGCGATGGTGCCGCCGCATTGGCGGTGATCAAAAAACAATTGGACGTCGGTAAATCCGCCTTTGGCTACATGATGCAAGCTTACTACTCGCCCAAGGTGCGAGTGCGCGAGGGTAAAATCATCAACGCTGTGGCCAGCGCTGCCATTGATGTATCCGATGGCCTAATGGCGGACTTAAAACACATTTGCAAAGCCAGTGGTGTTGGTGCCGTGGTTGAGGCCGAGCGCTTGCCTATCTCGGAGCCCGTGCGCAAATTAACCGATCCGGACGTGGCCCTAGCTTGGGCGCTCACCGGTGGCGATGACTACCAGCTGTGCTTTACCGTACCACCGCAAAAAATTGCCCGTCTAGAAGAGCTGCAAGCAAAGCACAAACTGGATATCACTGCCATTGGCGAAATTGTGCGCGGCCCGGATTGTGTCTGTCTGAGTGACGGCCGTATCGTAGAATGCGATGTTAGTGGCTATAAGCACTTCTGATGTCTCGCGCCGATAAATCCGCCGTTCCGGCACCGTCCTTTCGTCGCTTGCTGCGCTCACCTTCACTGTTGTTGGCTTTCGGCTTTGGCTCGGGTTGTAGCCGTTGGGCGCCGGGCACCGTGGGCACGGTGGCGGCCATGCCGTTTGCCATTGCGTTGTTGCAATTACCTTTATGGGCATACGCGATATTGGTTCTTCTAGCGGCGGTGGCCGGCGTGTGGATTTGCCGCCAAGCCAGTGACGAGCTGCAAGTACACGATCACTCTGGCATTGTCTGGGATGAGTTTGTGGGCCTGTGGATCACGCTGATCGCTGCTCCCCAGCATTGGTTTTGGCTGTTGTTGGGGTTTGCGTTGTTTCGCTTTTTCGACATCCTAAAACCCTGGCCCATCAGCTACTTCGACCGCCACGTGCACGGCGGCCTGGGTATCATGATTGATGACATACTGGCCGGCTTTTTTGCCGCCCTGTGCCTGCAAGGCCTGGTCTACTGGGTGGGGTAGCTGACCATGGGTAACCAATGGCTTTGGAGGTACGTAATAGCCGCATTGTTATTGGCCACGTTGGCCGCAATCAGCCCTGCGAAGGCTGCCAATGTGGCCGTTAAAGGCTTATTCGCAGGCAGCGCGGTGCTCACCATTGACGGTCGGCAACGCCTGCTAAAAGCCGGTGCCACCAGCCCGGAAGGCGTTACCTTGGTCAGTGCCAACAGCCGCTACGCGGTGGTTGAAATTGACGGCCAGCGCCACCAACTAGGCATAAGCCAACACATCGCCTCGGGCTTTGCCAACGCCCAGCGGCGCGAGGTGCGTATAAACGAAGGTGCCGGCGGCCACTATTGGGCGGCGGGCCAAATTAACGGCCACGCCATCCGTTTTATGGTGGATACCGGGGCCACAAATATTGCCATGAACCGAGCCACCGCCGAGCGCTTAGGAGTTAATTTTCGCGCCGGTCGCGAGGCTCGGGCAGGCACCGCCGGGGGTATAGTGCCCATTTATTTGGTGCAGCTGGCGCGCGTGTCTGTGGGCGCTATTGTCCTCGACAATGTACAAGCTTCGGTACATCTGGATGAATCGCCGGCGCACGTATTACTAGGGAACAGTTTTTTAAGTCAGCTTGAAATGCAAAAAGAAAATGGCGTTTTGGTGTTAAGTTCCCAACGCTGAGAGGAGTCCCAGTGACAGTTAAGTATATCGAGTCGTGTAAGTTGCCAACTCCATTCGGCATTTTCGACATGCACGGCTTTGAGGACGGCGAATCCGATAAAGAGCACGTTGTGCTCACCATGGGTGACTTTGATGGCGAAGAGCCAGTGTTGGCCCGGGTTCATTCAGAGTGTTTAACCGGTGACGGCTTGTTTAGCCTGCGCTGTGATTGCGGTGCGCAACTGCAAGCGGCGTTGCATAAAATTGCCCAGCAGGGCCGTGGCGCTATTTTTTATTTGCGCCAAGAAGGCCGTGGTATTGGCTTATTGAATAAAATCCGCGCTTACCATCTGCAAGATGCCGGTGCTGATACCGTTGAAGCCAACGAGGCCCTGGGCTTCGGTGCGGACCTGCGCCGCTACGATATGCTCAAACCTATGATGGCGCATTTCGGCATCCAAAGCCTGCGCATAATGACCAACAACCCTCGCAAAATAGAAGCACTGCGGGAAATCGGCATTGACGTCACCGAGCGTCTGCCCCACGAAACCGGTCGTAATCCACACAACGCCAAATATCTAGAAACCAAAAAAGGCAAGCTGGGCCACATGCTCGACAGCGAGTAATTATCCAAGGTTTGCCGTTTGGTTCGTCAAAGCAGCGTATTCCCCAAACCCAGCGTAAGGTTTTGGGGGCGAGCTTTCTTTACGGACCTCTCCCATGTCTCAATTGGCACCCCACTGGCAACGATTTTTGGCCGCCAAGCGCCGGTCAGAAGCCGAGTATATTCCCGAGCTGTTGCAACAGCTGCATTTGTCCGAGGCCGACCGCACCGAGATATCCCAGCAAGCCCTGGTCATCATCGGTGCTGCGCGCAGTAATGCTACGCCACTGCTGGATAGCTTTTTAAGCGAATACAAAATCAGTGAAGGCGAAGGCGTGGCTCTAATGTGCCTGGCAGAGGCACTGCTGCGTATTCCCGATGCCCGCACTCGCGATCAGCTCATCCAAGACAAGCTCGGTTTTGCGCAGTGGGCCGAGCACAAGGGTCAATCGAAAAAATTTTGGGTTAATGCTTCCACCTACGGTTTGGCGCTCACCGGCCGAGTGCTGAATTTGAAACAGCGCAACAGCGTGGGTAAATCGCTGCATCGGCTAAGCCAACCGGTGATCCGCCGTGCGGTGGCCCAGGCCGTGGCCATGTTAGGCGAGCAATTTGTTCTGGGCGAAAGCTTGGCCCGCGCCCGCGCCAAAGCCGTGAAATTGCACTATGGCCCATGGTTGTTTTCTTACGATATGCTGGGCGAGGGCGCCCGCACCCGTGAAGACGCCGAGCGCTACTTTCAAGATTACAAATCCTCCATCGAGGCCTTGGCCGGCCAAACCCAGCCCAACCTACTTCTGCGGGCCGGCGTGTCGGTGAAGTTATCCGCGTTATACCCCCGCTTTGAATTCAGCCACGCCCAGAGCGCACTGACTATATTGCAAGAAAAGCTACTGACGTTGGCGCTAGCGGCGGCCGCGGCCGGCATACCGCTCACCATCGATGCGGAAGAATCCCATCGCCAGATGATGACCTTAAAGCTGGTGCAAACGCTTATCGCTGCACCGCAGCTGGCCGGCTGGAACGGCTTGGGTGTGGCCATGCAAGCCTACAGTAAATCGGCCCTGGCAGCGGTGCACTGGTTAATTGCCCTGGTTCAAAGCACGGACAAAACGCTCACCGTGCGCTTGGTTAAGGGAGCCTATTGGGACAGCGAAATTAAACAAGCCCAGGAGCAGGGCCTGGAGGACTTTCCGGTATTTAGCCGGCGCTGCAATACGGATTTGTCGTATCTCGCCTGCGCCCAACGTTTATTGGCCGCGCGGCCGGCCATCTACCCAGCCTTCGCCAGCCACAATGCCAATACCCTAGCCGCCGTGCGCCATATGGCCGGCAACAGTGAGGGCTATGAATTTCAGCGTTTGCACGGCATGGGCGAAGCGGTTTATCGCCAAGCCAGGCAGCACTGGCGCGTCATGGCTCCGGCACGCATCTACGCACCGGTTGGCAGCCACAAGGAGCTGCTGGCGTACTTGGTACGGCGACTAATTGAAAACGGCGCTAACAGCTCGTTTGTCAATCAATTAGCTGACGCCGAAGTGAGCACTCAACAATTGGCCCACGACGCGGTAGCCCAGGCGGCTAACAGCAGCGATCACCGTCACCCGGGCGTGGTGTGGCCCCGGCAACTGTTTGGCCAGCGGCCCAATGCCATGGGGTTGGATTTAAACGATGTACTGGTATGGCGGCAAATAAAAGCTGCCCTGGCCGAGCACAGCCAAAGCAAAGTAAAAATTACGCCGCTGGTTGCCGGCTGGCAGCCGTCAGCGGATGCCTCTAAAAACACCTTGGTTAACCCGGCCAACAACGGTGACGTGTTAGGCACCGCCGTATGGGCCGATGACGCCGCCGTGCAACAGGCCTTTACCATGGCCCAACAACACTGGCCCCAGTGGCGTGATACAGATGTGGCGCAGCGAGCCCAGTGTTTGCGCGCCGCGGCGGATTGCCTGGAGCAAGATATGTATCCGTGGCTTGCGTTACTGGTGCGAGAAGCGGGTAAAACCTGGGGCGATGCCGTGGCAGAAATTCGCGAGGCCGTGGATTTTTGCCGCTATTACGCACAGCAAGCGCAACAGCAGTTTGCCCAGCCAATACCGTTGCCAGAGGGCGGCGCCGGCGTTGCCGGAGAAAGTAACCAACTGAGCTACCACGGCCGGGGTATTTTTGTCTGCATCAGCCCGTGGAATTTTCCGTTAGCTATTTTTATTGGCCAGGTGACAGCAGCGCTGGTCACGGGTAACGCCGTCGTGGCAAAGCCTGCCCAGCAAACATCCATTATTGCTCAGCAGGCGGTGGCGCTGTTGCATCGTTGTGGCATCCCGGAGGGCGTATTGGCGCTGTTGCCCGGCGGCCGTGAGCTGGGCGCTGATATGATTAAACAGCCCCTGGTGGCCGGTGTTGCATTTACCGGCAGCGTAGCCGCAGCCCAGGCGGTTAATCGCGCCCTGGCCGCAAAGGATGGCCCCATTGTGCCTTTGATTGCCGAAACCGGTGGCCAAAACGTTATGATCGCCGACAGCAGCGCGCTACCAGAGCAACTGTGCGACGACGTAATGCGCTCCGCCTTTGCCAGTGCCGGCCAGCGTTGCTCTGCGCTGCGGGTGCTGTACCTGCAAAAAGAAATCTACCCTAAGGTGGTAGCCATGCTCAAAGGTGCCATGGCCCAATGGGTGGTGGCTAATCCAGAAAATTTATACAGTGACGCCGGCCCAATTATCGATGCCGAAGCGCGGGAAAAATTGCGCGCTTACATTGCGCAACAAAAAGCCACCGCAAAAGGGTATTTTTGTGCCGCCGCCGAGGTTGCCCGGGGCGGTTATTATTTGGCGCCGTGCCTACTAGAGATTGACGATATTCAGCAAATACCCGGCGAGCAGTTCGGCCCGATTTTGCATGTAATCGAATACCAGGAGAAAAACTTACCCCAGGTGTTGGAGCAAGCCCAAAGCACAGACTTTGGCTTAACCTTTGGTATTCACAGCCGCATTGAAACCAAGGCCCGTGCCATTGCGCAAAATATTGCGGTGGGTAACGTTTATGTGAATCGCAATATGATTGGTGCCGTGGTGGGATTGCAGCCCTTTGGCGGCATTGGACTATCCGGTACCGGCCCTAAGGCGGGCGGACCACATTATTTAACGCGTTTCTGTAACGAAAAAAGTATTTCTGTAAACACGGTGGCGGTGGGCGGCAACAGCCAGTTACTGAATTTAACGGATTAAATCCAACTAAGGTTTTCTCTGAAAAACGCATTTTTAATTTGACGTCGCTTCAGTTCATAGCACTCAGTTAGTGTTTATAGAATGCAACCGCTGAGCTAGCCCTAAGGCGATCTACAGTAAATTGTCGGGCAGTAAAATGGACATTAAGTAACAAACTTTATGACAGCGCCTCATAGAATATGCGCCGTTCATCGTGGTCTGACAGAGCTTGCTAAAGCGGTCGCGAGGCGATAGCCGTGTGGATCTTGGTAATAAGTAGGAGGTGGCGCGGTAGGAAGATAGTGTGATGCGGTGGTAGGCAGCGCTAGAGGCTGCCTAATGCAAAGTAGCTTAATACAAAGTAACTTAAAGCAAAGTAGCTTAAGGCATAAACCTAAGGTTGGTTTTTTTCGGATCCGGGCGGCCGGCTTTTTTGAATATCAACACAACCTTACCAATCTCTTGTACGACCTCGGCGCCGGTGCTGTCGACCAATTCAGCGATGATGGCCTTGCGGGCTTCGCGATCTGGGATGGCCAGTTTGATCTTGATCAGCTCATGGTCGCGCAGGGCTCTGAAGACTTCGTCCAATACCGATTCGCTCAGGCCGTTGCCGGCGATGGTGACGCAGGGCTTAAGTTGGTGGCCGATGGTGCGAAGACGTTTTTTGGTGTCGTTGGCGGTGGACATGTGGAGTGACCCTGATTGCGCTGCTGGGGTTGCGCCCATTAGCGGTTGCTGAAATGAAAAGGCCCTAGTCAAAGGGCGCCGGAGTCTAGCAGTTTACGGCGGCTTTGCCTAGAGTGCCTAGCAGGGCGCTAGGCTAAGGTTCACTCTGGGAGGGGTTGCGAGGTAACACCTGGGTGTTATTCGCCTTTGTCTTTACGGAACTTGCGCTCGCCGCGTTCGGCTGCGAACTTTTCTTTCATGCTTGAGCGCATGGCGGATTTCAGTTCATCAATTTCATCTTCAGTTAACAGCTCGCTTAGGCTGGCGTCGTATTCTTCTTTCAGCGCTTCTCTTTGTTCCTGAAAGCTGGTTTGTAATTCGATGCGCTTTTCGCTGCTTTCGGCAATCAGGGTTTTAACTTGTTCGGCAACGGCAGGCCGTAAATCCAGTTCGTCCACGGCTTCTTGTTGGACCGTGATCATTTCTGCCATTTGCTCCTCGCTTGGCGCTTCAAAGTGTGGGCGCTTGGCGTATGCCTGTGAGGCCATAACGACGCTTGCGGCTAATGCGATTGCAGTTGTTACTTTTTTCATAGCAATTTCTCTCTTTGGTTAGGACCGTTTGTCTAACTGACAGTGTTAGATTACGAGCCAAATGCGCAACAAATATGCACGCAATGAGGATTCGCTAATTATTTGGGCTCAAATTTGTAACCCACGCCATACACCGATTGCACATAGTGGTGGTTGGGCTCACAGGCTTCGATTTTCTTGCGCAGCTTTTTAATATGGCTATCAATAGTGCGTTCGCTCACCACGCGGTAATCGCGGTAGATGCTGTCCATTATCTGCCCGCGGGAGTAGATGCGACCGGGCTCTTTCATCAGCAGTGCCAGCAGTTGGGTTTCGGTGTTAGTTAACTCCACGGTTTGGCCGGAGATAGCCACCTGGCAGCGCTCTTGTAATAGCTCGATGTCTTTATTCGTGTCGCTGGTGCTGTCTGTGCGGCGCAGTACGGTTTTCACCCGAGCCACTACCTCTCTCGGGCTGTAGGGTTTGCAGATGTAATCGTCGGCGCCAAGCTCCAGGCCTACCAGCCGGTCTATTTCCTCCACGCGGGCGGTGGTCATTAAAATGGGAACATCGCTTTTGGCGCGAATTTTCTTACACAGATCGATGCCGTCGGTGCCCGGTAGCATTATGTCGAGCAAAATGGTTTGCACCGGGTGATCCAATAGCCAGGGCAGTACTTCGTCGCCGTGGTGGATTTTATGGGTGGCGAAGCCCGCTGCGTGCAGGTAGTCCGCCAAAAGATCGGCCAAGTGCTTTTCGTCTTCAACGATTAGCACCATTTTTTTGTGTTCGGTCATCGGGGGTGTTAATCCAGGTTCTGTAAAATTGGGATGGTGACAGTCACTTGCAGGCCACCCAATTCGCTGTGGTGCAAGGTAATGTCGCCGCCGTGGGCTTCGACAATGTTTTTGCACAGTGTTAAGCCGATGCCCGAGCCGCCGGTGGCTGAATTGCGCGATTGATCCGTGCGGTACAGCCGATCAAACAGCTTAGGCAATTCGTCGTCGTTAACACCTGGGTTTGAGTCTAACAATGTGATGGTGAGGCCAATATCATTACCCACGGCGGTTAAAGTCACCTGGCCGGGTGCTGCGGTGTGGCGCAAGCTGTTTGCCAAAAGGTTGTTCATCAGTTGGCAGAATCGCGATTCGTCTATAAACAATAAATAATCACTGGCAACACGGTTTATGACCGTAAACTCAAGTCCTTTATCCCTCATGGCAGCCGAGGCTTGGTCTGTGGTGAGGTCGATCAAGTCTTTTACTTGCAGCCAATGTTTTTTGTAGTTCATACCGCCCAACTCGGATTGAGACAGGGCGTAGAGTTCGTCGATTAATTTACTGAGCTGGTTTATTTGCTGTTCCAGTGCTTGCAGGTTTTCCGCCGTGGTGGGGCGAATGCCGTCTATTAAGGCTTCTATCTGCCCCTTAATAAAGGTGACTGGCGTGCGCAGCTCGTGGGAAATATCCGTCACCCATTTGCGGCGGGAGTTCTCATTGGCCTCCAAGGTGGCGGCAAGCTCGTTGAAATGCAGAGCCAGAGAGCCCAGTTCATCGTTACTGATCTGATCAATGCGGGTTTGATAGTTGCCCCGGGTTAACGCCTGGGTGGAGGATTCCAACTTGCGAATGGGGCGCACCAAATACGCCGCCAGTGGAAACGCAAACACGGCGCTAATCAGTAAACCCATTATCCCGATAATGACCAAGTTCTCGGTTTGCCGTTTAAGAAATTTTACCTCCTCCGGCGATTTAAACCGCTTCGGCGCTGCGTACCCGACGTAGCCCACCACCTCGCCATTGTGCTGTAACGGCAGCCATTTCGGGTTGTCGTCTAGGATATGGTAAGAGCCGAGCATAAAATTGTGCTGGCGATCTGCCAGTGCCACGCGGGTGTTGGTTTTGGAGTGCTTGTTGTCACGTCGGCGATCGTTGCTGCGATCAGGCTCAATCGGCGGAGGCATGTCCGCGCCGGGGGGGGGCTCAGCGTCATCGCCACGGTCGAAGCGATCGGTGGATTGCAGCCAAGCCTCACGTACCAATTGCCGCCATAGCTGAGGATCATTTAATAAAAACTGCCAGCTGCCCTCGGCCGTATACAGAGACTCTAGCTCGGGAATCAAGGCCTCAACATGGGCTCGGTTAAGCCGTTCAATAAAGTTTTGGAAGCCGTGGTTGACGCTAAAACGGAACCAAAGCAGGAGGCTGGCCACTAGTATAGAGGTGGCGGCAAACAGCACCATCCACAATTTTAAGGCTAGGTTGAAACGAAGGTGTTTGCGTTTGAGGCTGGGATTCATAAAACGTACTTACTGGCGCAAGCGTGTGCGTTTGGTGACGAATTGGCGTTGTGTAAGGTTACTTAAGGTTAATACTAAAGCCAAAACTACGGAAATGGGGACGATGGTGGTAAAGTCCTCAATCTTTCCTAAATCGTGCCCAGCCTTGGTGTGTAAAGCTGCCAAACAAGTGCTACCAAGGTGAGTAATGTAACAATCCGACAGGCTGGAGCGGTCAAAGAGTAGGGCTATGTCTCGATCAAAAAGCAGTAATCAGTGGTTGAATGAACATTTTTCGGACCAATACGTCAAACAATCTAAGAGCGACGGCTTTCGCTCCCGAGCGAGCTATAAACTGCTCGAAATTAACGAAAAAGACCGGCTCTTTCGGCCAGGGTTGTGCGTATTGGACTTAGGCGCTGCGCCCGGTGGCTGGACCCAAGTAGCCAGTCAACTGGTGGGCGAAAAAGGCGTGGTTTTCGCCTCAGATATCCTACCCATGGATAGCCTGGCCGGTGTTGAGTTTATTCAGGGCGATTTTACCGAGCAGTCGGTATACGACGAGCTTATGGCAACCCTTGGCGAGTATGGCCATTCTGGCGTAGATCTTGTTATTTCAGATATGGCCCCCAATATGAGTGGTATGACGGACATTGATCAACCCGCTGCTATGCATCTGGTGGAATTGGCCTTAGACATGGCCTGTTCGGTGCTTAAGCCCAACGGCAATTTTGTGGCCAAGGTGTTCCAGGGCGAAGGGTTCGATAATTACCTGCGAGATCTAAGAGAAAAGTTCAGTAAAGTCGTCACTCGCAAGCCTGGGGCTTCGCGAGCTCGCTCACGTGAATGCTACCTTGTCGGTAAGGGTTTTCGTGGATAACTGGCGCCATTTTTGAGACGGTCGGGTGGATATCGCATATCCCAATTAACTTACGCGCTAGCGCCAATAATCTGGCGGGCCAAAGCGCTGGCAGAACCTCGGGTGGTTGTGCCATGCTTAGAGTCTTGCGCATGCATTTATTGAGCGTACCCACGGGGTACGCAAAGCTCATTACAACGAGGACAATGCCTTGAATGACATGGTGAAAAATTTAGTTTTGTGGCTGGTTATAGCGGGGGTGTTGCTATTCACCTTCAACAGCTTCAATTCCACCACCGGGCCACAAGAGATCACCTACTCGCAATTCCTACAGGAAGTGCAATCGGATCGCGTCCGCTCCGTCACTATCGACGGCATGGTCATCTTGGGTGAGCGCCACGATAACCAAATGTTTAAGGTAATCCGCCCGCAGGTGCGCGACGATAACCTGATGAACGACATGTACACCCACAAAGTGGAGGTGAAAGGTCGTGAGCCAGAAACCCCCAGCTTGCTGCAGCAGTTGTTGGTGGCCAGCTTCCCAATCCTGATTATCATCGCCGTCTTTATGTTTTTTATGCGCCAAATGCAGGGTGGGGCCGGGGGTCGTGGCAGCCCAATGAGTTTTGGCAAAAGCAAAGCGCGCCTGTTGGGCGAAGACCAAATTAAAACCACCTTTGCCGATGTGGCAGGGGTAGACGAGGCCAAAGAAGAAGTACAAGAGCTGGTGGAGTTCCTGCGCGACCCATCCAAGTTCCAGCGCTTGGGCGGTATGATTCCACGCGGTGTGCTAATGGCGGGCCCTCCCGGAACCGGTAAAACCCTGTTGGCGAAAGCCATTGCCGGTGAAGCCAAAGTACCTTTCTTCTCGATCTCTGGTTCCGACTTTGTAGAAATGTTTGTTGGTGTCGGCGCCAGCCGTGTGCGCGACATGTTCGAACAAGCTAAAAAACAAGCGCCGTGCATTATCTTTATTGATGAGATTGACGCGGTTGGTCGCCATCGTGGAGGCGGTCATGGCGGTGGCCACGACGAGCGTGAGCAAACTCTAAACCAATTACTGGTGGAAATGGACGGCTTTGAAGGTAACGAAGGCGTTATTGTCATTGCGGCCACTAACCGTCCAGACGTACTGGATAAAGCACTGCTGCGTCCAGGCCGTTTTGACCGCCAGGTGTTTGTTGGCTTGCCGGACATCCGCGGCCGTGAGCAGGTACTTAAAGTACACATGCGCAAGGTGCCCATTGATGACAGCGTTGAAGCCAGTGTTGTGGCCCGTGGTACCCCCGGTTTCTCCGGTGCCGATTTGGCTAACCTGGTGAACGAAGCGGCATTGTTCGCTGCCCGCGCCAACAAGCGTGTGGTGACCATGGAAGAGTTTGAAAAAGCGCGCGATAAAATCCTTATGGGTGCCGAGCGTAAAACCATGGTGATGAGCGAGCAAGAGAAAGAAAACACCGCCTACCACGAAGCCGGCCACGCTATTGTTGGTCGTTTGGTGCCAGAGCACGATCCAGTGCATAAGGTAACCATTATTCCTCGTGGCCGCGCCCTGGGTGTGACGCAATTCTTGCCTGAGGCCGACAAATACAGCTACAGCAAACGTGCCATCGAAAGCCAGATTTGCTCGCTGTTTGGTGGCCGAATTGCAGAGGAGATGACGCTGGGTTTTGAAGGGGTTACCACCGGTGCCTCCAACGATATTGAGCGTGCCACTGAATTGGCTCGTAACATGGTGACCAAATGGGGCTTGTCTGAAAAACTCGGACCGCTGCATTACGGCGAAGACGAGTCTGGTATGCCTGGCGGCGGTAATCCAAACTACTCCGGCGCCACCAGTACCACCATTGATGAAGAGATTCGCGATATTGTCGACCGCTGTTACAAGCGAGCGGAAGAACTGCTGCAAGAAAACCGCGACATCTTAGAAGCCATGAAAGACGCGCTGATGGAATTTGAAACCATCGACGCCGAGCAAGTTGACGACCTGATGTCGCGCAAGAAAATGCGCCCGCCGCGCGACTGGCACGACGGTGGCTTTAGCAGTAGCAACAAAAGCGACGACGATGGTAAAAAGCCCTCCGGTGACACCATTGGTGACCCTGCCAAGGACGTTTAAACCGGGCGCTTAGCCCTACGCAAAAGCCGGCGCATGCGCCGGCTTTTGCGTTTCTGTGAATTACCTTCTAAGGAACCGCGCCCTATGGCCCCCACCCAATTACGCTGTGGTGATCTTTCCATCAGCCTGGCCAGCCCGCTGGTAATGGCCATTGTCAATGTCACGCCGGATTCCTTCTCAGACGGTGGCTCCTACCACTCTGCCCAAGGGCAGCTGCAGCTCACCGCCGTGTTAAACCGAGTGGAAGCCATGTTGCAAGAGGGCGCAGACATCATCGACGTAGGCGGTGAATCCACCCGGCCGGGCGCGATACCGGTAAGCTTAGAAGACGAGTTGGCTCGGGTGATTCCTGTGATAGAAGCCATTCGCAAGCGCTTTGATGTGGTGGTTTCTGTGGATACCAGCCGGCCCGAGGTCATCAGCCAGGCGGCAGACGCAGGCGCCGGCATTATAAATGACGTTAGAGCGTTGGAATTACCCGGTGCATTAGCCGCCGCAGCAAATACCAGCTTGCCGGTGTGCTTAATGCACATGCGCGGAAGCCCGCAAACTATGCAGGCCAACACCGAGTACGACGACTGCTTAAACGAAGTTCACGCCTATTTGGCGGGCCGTCAACGGGCGGCGTTGGACGCCAGTATCGCTGGCGACAATATTTTACTCGACCCAGGCTTTGGCTTTGGTAAAACCGAGCAGCACAATTTGGCGTTAATTAATCAGTTATACAGGTTTCACGACCTAGAGTGCCCGCTATTGGTTGGTGTATCGCGCAAGTCCACCATTGGCACCATTCTAAACAAACCGGTGGAGGAACGGCTGGTTGGCAGCCTTGTGTTGGCCTACGAGAGCCTGCGCCAGGGGGCAAAAATATTGCGAGTGCACGACGTTGGCCCTACCGTCGATATGGTAAAAATGTACAATGCGCTCGATCAAAACCGCGGCAGCTAAACGCGTACAATAGGTAACAGCGAGCTTTTAACTTTATGGCAAGAAAATACTTTGGTACTGACGGCATTCGCGGTCGGGTAGGTGAGGGGGCGATCACGCCAGAGTTTGTGTTGCGTTTGGGCTGGGCCGCGGGCCAAGTCTTGGTTGAGCACAGTGCCAAAACCGGTGGCAGCCGATTAATACTCATCGGTAAAGACACTCGTATCTCCGGCTACATGTTTGAGTCTGCCCTGCAGGCGGGTCTTATCAGTGCCGGCATCGACGTTGGCTTATTGGGTCCCATGCCGACCCCAGCCATTGCCTACCTTACCCGCACCTTTCAGGCCCAAGCGGGTATTGTTATAAGCGCCTCTCATAACCCTTATTACGACAACGGCATCAAATTCTTCTCCGCTACCGGTACTAAGTTGGACGACGAGCTGGAACAAGCCATCGAGGCCAAGCTGGATGAAGCCATGCAAACCGCACCGGGTCTTGGCAAGGCTCGGCGTATCACCGACGCCGCTGGCCGGTATATTGAGTACTGCAAAGGTACGGTGCCCTGGGGCTTCACCCTTACCGGCCTGCAAATCGTACTGGATTGCGCCAACGGCGCCACCTACCACGTAGCGCCCAAAGTGTTTGCCGAGCTAGGCGCGCGAGTGATTCCCATGGCTGTTGAGCCTGATGGCCTCAATATTAACAGCGATTGCGGTTCAACCCACCCGGAGCGCCTGCAAGCGGCAGTGCTGGCCCAGGGGGCCGACCTAGGTATTGCACTAGACGGTGACGGCGACCGATTGCTGATGGTGGATCACAAGGGTGAATTGGTGGATGGCGACGAATTATTGTATATCATCGCCGCCCATCGCCACCGCCAAAAAACGGCCTGTGCCGGTGTGGTGGGCACGCAAATGACCAACCTCGGTTTGGAAGTTGCTCTCAAAGAGCTGGGTATGGAGTTGGTGCGCGCCAAGGTCGGTGACCGCTACGTTATTGAGGCCATGCACAAACACCAGTGGCTACTGGGCGGTGAATCCTCAGGTCACATCATCTGCAACGACGTCTCCACCACCGGGGACGGCATCATTGCCGCGCTGCAAGTGGTAATGGCCATGATGGAAAGCGGCAACAATCTTAATCAGCTAAAACTGGGTATGTCGAAATACCCACAAACCATGATTAATGTGCGCACGCCGGCCAAAGATAAGCTGGCAGAACACACCGAAGTGCATCAAGCGGTGGCCGATGGTGAAGCTAAGCTTAACGGCAAAGGCCGCGTGTTGTTACGCCCCTCCGGTACCGAACCACTGGTGCGGGTAATGGTGGAAGGCGAAAACCAGCCACTGGTGCGAGAAGTGGCTCAGGATATCGCCGACGTGGTAGAGCGCTGCCTACAATAGTAAGCCATACTAAGACGGGCCGCTTTGCTTTCCCATGGTGCAGAGCTAACCGACTGTTAAATATAGAGATTTTCTCTACAGCCCAGGTTAATTGCCTGCGTAACTAAAATTTGCGGCCGGGCCGCCGATGGTTTATTGCAACTGAAATGCAACTCATATACCATTGGCGCCCGTTTTAGCTGCACCCCCTGGAACCAGCTGATTTAAAAGGAATAGTCATGCGAACACCTTTGGTGGTTGGCAACTGGAAAATGAACGGCAGCATCAGCGCTAACAAAGCGTTGCTGGCTGGTTTAACCGAGCAATGGCAAGGGCAGTCGGCAGAGCTGGCAGTGTGCCCACCGGCGGCTTACTTAAACCAAGCGCAACAATTGTTGGCGGGCAGCACTATCGCTCTGGGCGCACAGGATGCCTCGGCCCAGGCCAGCGGTGCCTACACCGGTGAGCACTCCGCGGCCATGTTGCAAGAGTTTGGTTGTCGGTTTGCGATTATCGGCCACTCCGAGCGGCGTGAATATCACGCGGAGACCGACCAGGCTGTTGCAGAAAAGTGCAAAGCCTTATTGGCAGCCGGTTTAGTCCCCATTGTTTGCGTGGGTGAAACCCTGGCCCAGCGTGAGTCCAACGAAACCTTGGACGTCATCAAGCGCCAGGTGAGTGCCGTTACCGATTTCGTAGGTAGCGAAGCTCTTGCTGGTGTGGTTATCGCATACGAGCCCGTGTGGGCTATCGGTACTGGCCTAACCGCCACACCGGAGCAAGCCCAAGAGGTGCACGCCTTTATTCGCCAGCAGTTGGGCAGTTTAGGCGACGAAACCCGTATCCTATACGGTGGTAGTGTAAAAGCGGATAACGCAGAAAAGCTGTTCGGTATGGCCGATATCGACGGCGCCCTAGTGGGCGGCGCATCGTTAAAAGTCGATGACTTTATTGCCATTGGCAATGCCGCAGCACAGTAGCGCTGCGCGGTTTAATTTAATGTTTAATTAGGTTTGCCAACGGCAAGCCGACACTGAGGCAACAATGGAATTACACACCATTGCAATGATTTTATATCTGCTAACGTCTTTCGCCATTATTGGCTTAATTCTAATGCAGCAAGGCAAGGGCGCAGAAGCGGGTGCTTCTTTTGGTGCGGGCTCATCCGCCACTGTATTTGGTAGCGCAGGCGGCGGCAACTTTTTCTCTCGCCTCACCGCCATCCTGGCCACCGTGTTTTTTGTGTTGGCCTTCGGCTTAACCCTGTTGGCCAAGCAAAGCGTCGGCGTAAGCGATATCCCTGCTGCAATCGAGCAAAACGTTGAGCAAGTGGAAGAATCCGATATTCCAACCTTGGATACGGCCCCGGCGGAATCCGCCGACGACGTACCAGCGATGGATGCCAGCGACGTACCGGCAGAAGATGTACCAGCCGCTGACGTACCTGCTGCGGAAGATGCACCGGTTGAAGAAACCGAGCGATAGAAAAACGTTTTATACCCCAAAATATGCCCAGGTGGTGGAATTGGTAGACGACGCACATGGATGTGCTAGTGTCGCGGGAGGCAGGATGCCGGGAGCGACCAAGCGTAGCGTGTCGGATCAATGGCACGTACGTTACAAGCAGTAATTGAGTTTTTATACTCCGAATATGCCCAGGTGGTGGAATTGGTAGACACGCTATCTTGAGGGGGTAGTGGCTTCGGCCGTGCGGGTTCAAGTCCCGCCCTGGGCACCAACTAAGGCCTTTTTTTATTTCCAGGCCGGGACTGCGTCCCGCGCACACTCGGCACATCCATGTGCCTTGCCCTTCGGGTTCGCTTTGCGAATGCTAATTCGTTCCCGACGAATTAGTGGGCACCAACTAAGGAGGCATCAGTATTCGGGGCTCTACACAGTTATCGGGGTATGACGCTTATCTCGTGCTATTAATCACGTCATTCCACCCGCAGTGGGCTTGCGCTCTTAAGCGATAGTTTTCTATTTTTCTAAAGCCATTCCCTGGTCTCCACTACATTTCCATTCTGATTCTGATCGAAAGGGCTTTAGTGATGCCAATGCTTTCTGCTGAGCCGGAACATCGCGGTTCTGGATTAACCGAATCAATCCTAACGAAAAAACATTGTGCTCCGCGCTGCGAATGAATTCGCCGGCATTGTGCGAGAATTCATTGACCAATTCGCAGTAGAAAGAAAGTGGGTCACGAACACAAGTTATTGCACGCTGATCAATGCTAATGATACCGTAACCGGCGCAAATCGCCTCGAAGCCTACTAGATTACCGAAAAAGCCATTTTTACATGAACTGCGCCACTTCGTATAAATGGTCCACTTAAGTGGTCGCCAACAACAGGCGAGACATAGCCCAGGTATGGACCTGTAATAACCTGCACGAATTCGAGAAGAACATCGGTCGAGGATCCGGATGTACGAATGTAGGGGTTACTTCATCATCTACGACTTCGTAAAAGCGCACTGTAACTTTGCTGATCCAGGCAGGGATGTTGAACTGCTTGAGCCTGAGGTCTGTAAAACATTCGATAATAAGTCTTGAAGTTGCTATCGGCTATGTCACGTGCTTGACTCTTAGGAGAGTACACTCCTTGTCAGCTATGTATTAGCTCGGATGGCAAAGCCATCGTAGCAAAATAATTAAGGAAGTGTTTGTCTGCTAAGTTGCCGTAGTTCATTTACGCCGACGAAGAACAATTGCTCGAAATCTAGAGCGATCGCTTCACCGCAGCTAAAGCTACGTGAAAACTTAGCGGAGGCCGGTTGTGACGAAGAAAAGCTAAGAAAAGGTATAGAGGGCCTGGTCGATGCTCAGGAAAGCGGCGTATAAGGTACGTTAGCATTCGTTTCTTGTATAACTAGGCAGGATGGTTTAAAGGTCGAGAGTCCAAATTCAGCGGCGGCTTACACTAGCTAGGAACAAGGTTTTTCATCCATTTCGTTCTTAACAAACTTTTAGAAAGCAGCCTCTGTGAGGGGTTCCTTTTCCCAGCTAGAAGGCTTAATACGTTTGAAGTGCATAACTATCAATAAAACAGTTGATGAGAAGATAACACCGACGGAAATTCTCAAGGTCTTTGTAGTGTTTCGAAAGCGCTTATAACGTGCAGAGTGCACGTTTTAAGCCTTGAATTACGCTGTTTATGACTCAACATGTCACAAAAGAGTGCTCGATGTTAGGCTTGGTTATAGATGGGTTGTCAACTTTTTGACTATGCTGAGCTTCTGAATGGCAGATTGTTTAACACGACTTATGAGGTTTATCCGTGTGTTTTAAACGGCAAGCTAATAAAGTCGGTTTTTTTGCTCATCTTGGAGCGTCGTTTGCTTAACGTTTCATTGTCTTGGCGCTGGCAAAAACATTTGCCTCAATATTAGTGGAAATGAGCAAGATGTTGGTTGTTGGGGCACTCACTTCGGCATATTTAGTGCTCTGCTTAACGTTTTTCGACATTACAGATCGACTGGTCATTAGTTAAGAAAATTTACGTGTCACAAGTGGTGATAATTTAAACATTAATTGGTAACATTTTTGTCGCTCTCAGCATGGAAGAGCGAGGATTAGTGTCTATACCTAAAGAATAGATACCTCAAAGGCTACTAGGTGCAATCAAAATGAATGTTGCGCAGAAATTGGCAAGGGACGTTTACAGTCAATATGCTGGATCTCTCCCCGTTGACCCCATTATGGTCGCAAGAGACATGGGGTGTGAAGTGGAACCCATAGATCCGTTTACGAGCGAGTTTGATCGGGAACCAAACTGTAGCGGCATGGCGTATTTAGACAGGGGTGTTAAGTATATAAAGTACTCTGCGAGTGAATCACCACTACGGCAAAGGTTCACTGTTGCGCATGAGTTGGGGCATCACCTTCTGGGTCATGTAAAGAAAGGCATGAAATTCAGAGATACGCCCAATGAATTTAGGGCAAGCGTTTCTAGTCGCGAGGAACGTGAGGCAAATGTGTTTGCGGCAGAGTTATTAATGCCTAGTGAACTTGTCATGTCTGCCTATCTCAACTCAAGTATCCGGGATGTCGAAAAACTCGCAAGTGCATTTGGAGTATCTAAAGTTGCGATGAGAATCAAGTTACAAGAGTTAGACCTAATTACGTCCATTTCCATAGACAGATCGGGAGTAAGGTACCCCTATAATGCCGGGTGATGATAACTCCGATGATCTTTCGGGAGGTTCCGATGGCACTAACTCGGCTTCTGAAAGCGGGGGAACTACAGACCAGCCGGTTTCAAATAGCAATTCTTCCGTTTCACAAAGTGATAGATCATCTAGTGCTGGCCCCACGGAAGAGCAAAGTAAGATAATTAAAGATTTTGACAAAGCGAAAAATCAGGCCCGACTTTTTAAATGGGTGTCTTTTACTGTCGCGTGGATAATCGCCTTTGTATTTTTTGTTTTCTTACTTTACCTAGGCTGGTTGGCTAAAGGTTTTTTCGAAACTCAGATAGAGATAGAAAAAAATAATATAGAAATCAAAGAGGCACTGATTAATTTCTATAAGAAACAGTCAAAATCTCCTCCGGAAACAAAGAAAGATTCAACGATTGTGATAATGCTTGGTGGAGATGAAACGAAGAAAATAGTCGCTAAAAAGGCCATTGGAAACGTAGCTGGTGTTGAGTTGGGCGATAAGCTCATCGAGTCAATGAAAGATGATGGTCAAAGAAGCATAATGACGCACTACCTATTGATGATGGTAATCTTTGCTAGTGTGGGGCTGTCGATAAGTATCATAGCTCTCCGTTTTTCATTCCAGTCGGAATCTCAGTCCTTTGAAAGTAATCAGTCTGGAGTTACTACTCCGTCGGTCGAAGTTCTGAAAGCATTCTCAGAGGCGTTTAATGCCGCCTTTAAAAAATTATGATTGGAATTTCTATTAGATCGTGTTGCAGCTATTGACGCCGTTAACTCGACAAAGTTATTCAAAAGTTGCCACCCATCCGTCTTCATTCATATGGTGTATGTTCCGCCTACTCTGCGAATCCAAAGTCTCACACTGGTTATGGGCGTCGCGGTGAGTCTAATCCAAGTCTTCACCAGTAAGCATTTGCCAGAACTTCTGCTGTTTCTCAGGCCCGGTATCCCGTGCGGTGTAGTACACAACGTGTTGTTCCGCTGTGGCGGTGGGGTTGAGTTCTATACCCCAAAGTGGGCTGATTTCGTTGGGCACCATGGAATAGCGCGTGTCTATGATGCGGTTGGGGGTTTTGGGATCTAGGGCTAGGTAGTGGTTGGAGAACCAATCGAAGCGTTGCACATCCTGATACTGCTGGCTGGTTGGCTTGAGCCAGGGAAAATCCGCTGCCAAATCGAGCTTGCGCGCGGCCTCACCGGGGTAGAGTTTGCTCTGGTTGAGCACCCGAACGGCATCGATGTAAAAATGGGTTTCTGTTTCGTAGACGATTTTCCATAGCAATAGGTTGCCAAACGATGGCTTGGCCTCTAGCCGAATTGGCGCATGGCCACGGGATTGCGCTAATTGCCAGCCAACGGTTTCTGCGCGGTCGCGCTGTACTAGGCCGAGCAGCAAATAGCACAGCCCGTACGCCAATCCCACCCGGCTGTATAGGGGCCGCTTCTTAACCAAGCCTAGTGTAATGCACACCAGAAGTGGCAGCGTAAATAAGGGGTCGATTATGGAAACCGTGTTCCAGGCGACCCGGGCGTTACTGAACGGCCAGAGCAACTGTGTGCCGTAGGTGGTGCAGGCGTCCAATAGGGCGTGGGTGGCGTAGCCAAGCGTGGTAAATAGCACGGTGGACTTAAGGGTTAGGCCCAATATTCGCCCGAATACGAAGAATAGCAACAGGCCAGTCAACACGCCGCCGATGGGAATAAATATCAGTGAGTGGGTGAATTGCCGGTGATATTCAAGAAACAGCAGTGGGTCTGTGGAGGAGCGCATTAATACGTCTAGGTCTGGCACCATGCCGCCAATGGCGCCAACCAAGCTGGCGGCGATAACCTGTTTACCTCGGCGCGCAGCCGCCTGGGATAAGCTGGCGCCTAATGCGCCTTGAGAAATCGGGTCCATCGGTGTCTTCTGCAATACATTCCCAGCCAGGATAACCGTTTTAAGGCGATATCCCAAAGAGCGAACTGTCCCTGGATGTTTTGGTGCACAGCTTTGTGGAATGAACTATCAAGATCGTCATTATCTAATCATCGACACCACTGTTTGCGGGGCTCTAGCTATTCACCATAGGGATGCTGGCCTCAGGGTACGTAATCGGCGGTGAAAGCAGATCGAAAACAAAGCAGAGCGACAAAAAGATGATAATGAGATTACTTCTGGTGTTGGTGGCGTTGCTCAGCGTTGGCTGTGGCCGCTTTTCAGTGCAAACCAACGCTAGCAACGTCTTGGCGGGCCAAACATCTGCGCTGCTGGTTAAGGAGTACGCGCCCACTGAAATCGCCCAGTACGATGCCTCTGTATTGGGCTATGTGGAGGCCTCTGATTGTCAGCAACGGGCCAGCGATACCAAGCCCAACCGAAGGTCGGTGGTAAATAAACTAAAAATTCAAACTCAAAAAATGGGCGGCAATGGCTTGGTGGTAATGGCCTGTGCCGAGTCCGTAGAGGCTATGTGCAATCGCTACTTGGCGTGTAGGGCAGAGGCTTATTTGGTGCCAGAACGTTAATCTGCGATCGGCAAAATGGTTGGCGCAAACAGACGCAGGGCAAAATTTGACGTGGTCTGATCCGTACAGGGGTCAGACACTTAATTTTTTTATTTGCTAAAAAACAATAGAAAAAACTGGGCCACAACAATTCTTACGAAGCGCGAGCGCAAGGCTTATTTTGTCAATATTCTTTTGGCTGTTATAACCGTATCGTTATTAAACCGATCGTTTTCCGCTATAAATTGTGCGTGGGAAGACTTTTTTGTCTTATAAAATCCTGGTCTTCTTTTGAATTGCAATAAGTAATCGCTTCCAATTATCAATCCAAAGTAGCAAGGCATCCATATAGGTGTTTTGCTGGTATCCGCCGCTTTCCTGGCCACTTTAAATTCTAAAATCTTGTGCTAATTTTTAAGTGAGTTGTACTGTCGCTGTAATCTTCTGGCGACGACAAAATCCGCGAGTCTTTGGCACCTAATACCGAATATAAAGCATATGAGTGGCAGCGATATTAAGATTTTAATAGTGGATGACTCTCCAACCGAAGTAGAGATTTTGGTGGAGTTATTGTCCGGTGAATACGAAGTGACGGCGGCGATGTCCGGCACCGAGGCAATGGCGCTGGTGAATTTAGGCTTCGACCCCAACGTGATATTGCTCGACGTCAATATGACCGGTGTTGATGGCTACGAAACCTGCCGGATGTTGAAAGAAGACCCGGCAACGGTGAACTCCGAGGTTGTATTTATCAGTGGCAACGACTCGGTAGAAGAAATTATGAAAGGCTACGAGGTTGGCGCTAGTGATTACCTCAGTAAGCCCATTCAGCCGCGTGAGCTGATGAGCAAATTACAGGTATTGGCGGTACAAATTCAAAAACGCAGCCACGCCATGGAAGATGTGAGTAGCGCTAGGGAAGAAGCCCAAAGCGCGCGAGACATGGCCATGAGCGCCATTATTGACGCCGGTGAGCAGGCCGCTGTTATTGATTTTATCCGCCAGTGCGGCCAAGCGACGACGGTATCTGGCCTGGGCAGTTTATTGATTGATGCGGTAGAAGCCTACGGTTTAGAGGCATCGCTGCGTTTGATGATGTCCGGTAAAGCCGAGTATATGAGCTCGGACGATTTAATGACGCCGCTGGAGCTAGAGATTTTACAAAAATCGCAAAATGTCAGCCGGCTCTACCAAAGTGGCAGCAAGCTCATTGCCAACTACCCAGGGGTGGTGGCCATGATTAAAAACCTACCCATGGAAGATGAAGAGCGGTGCGGTAGATTGCGAGATCACCTTGCCATTATTGTTGAGTCGGCCAGTAATCAGCTCAAAGCCATAAATCTTTCGGAAGATGTGAGCGCGTTGCTTGTGGACTTTAACAACTCCCTAGACCGCGTGCAAATCCAGCAAACCGCCTGCAAAAAGGGCAGCGTTCAATTATTGGATGCGTTGTCCGGTGAGATCCAAAAAACGTTCAATGATTTTGGTTTAAGCGAAGCCCAAGAGTCCGAGCTGATGGGAACCATTAGCCAATACGCCGAGAGGATTTTGGCGAATTATTCAGAAGGCATCGGCTTGGATGACGAGATGAAAAACGTATCCGATGGTTTGCGCATCATCGCCGATAAATTGGTTCCTAAATCGGAAGACATTGAATTTGATGTCTAATTTGGAGTTCTTTAATGGTTGGGTGCGTAAACGTTAGCTACGTAACCGATGACTAAGAACCGAGCCAGTAGAAGATGATAAAGCTTCATTTAACTAACAGCGAGCAACACCGCGGTGTTGTTTCGGATAAAAGTCAATTCATAAACCCCCCGTTTTGTGGGCTCTTAAAACGTTAGGTATGACGATGACAAAAGCAGCGTTAGTGGTTGATGATTCTATTTCTGTTCGGCAGGTTGTTTCGTTGGTAATGAAGAACGCCGGATTTGAAGTTTATGAAGCAGCCGATGGTAAACAAGCTTTGGATTTGCTGGACGGCCGGAAGTTACACATCATAATTTCCGATATTAATATGCCAGAGTTAGACGGTATCAGTTTTGTGAAGGCGGCAAAGGCCATCGAAGAATATCAGTACACGCCAATACTGATGCTGACCACGGAATCCAGTTCGGATATGAAAAAAAAGGGCGCCGAGGCCGGTGTGAAAGCTTGGTTGGTAAAACCTTTTCAGCCGAAAAAATTATTAATGGCTATCAATAAATTAACCTAAGGCTTTCCTTGGCCTCATTGTACCGGTTTACACCATGATTGCGCTGCAAATGCCCAGCGAGTTAACCATTTATACTGCACAGTCTGTGCTTGATCAGGTGTTGGCCGAGGAGGACTCCAGGGCCTTGCAGTTAGATTTATCCGCTACGCAAGAAATTGACGGTGCCGGCGTCCAGCTGTTGCTAGCCATTCAGGCCCATGCCAAGCAACGCCAATGGTCGGTTTCGCTCACCAACGCCTGCGCTAGTGTCTCAGCAGTGCTGGCTTTGTTCCAAATGGCTGATCTAATGACAGAGCCCCGTATCGATGAGTAAGGATGATTTAATTGGTCAGGTTGAGACTTTTCGAATCGAAGCGCGGGAGCATTTGGCCACGCTGGAAGAATCTCTGCTTGAACTCGAAGAATCACCCGAAGCGTTGCACCACGTTGACCAGGCTTTCCGCGCTATGCACACCATTAAGGGTGCTGGTGGGATGTTTGGTTATCACGATCTGTCTCAATTTACCCACTATCTGGAATCGGCGTTAGATCAACTGCGCGAAGGTGGCCTGGTCCTGTCATCCGAGTTTATCAGCCTTATGTTGGAGGCTGTGGATGCCATTAAATCGATGATTGCCGAGCCGGCATTTACGGTTGATCAAAATCTATTGGCCCAGGCATTGTTGTCGCGCCTGCGGCGGTTGGTGCCCAACTTAGACGAACAACAAGTCGAAGTAGAGGCGTCTTCGCAGGCGGCAGGAGAAGGCCCTGCTATTTACCGCGTGCGCTTTAAACCCAATCAAACAACCTTCACAGATGGTTTCGACGTAGTACCTATTTTACGAGAACTAAGCGCCTTAGGTGAATGTTCCGTTACCACTAAAACGGAAGCCATACCGCCGTTGGAACAATTTGAGTCATCGAATTGTTATTTGGCGTGGGATGTGGTGGTAACCAGCTGTGCAAGCCGATCGGATATCGAAGAGACCTTTATGTTCGTGGAGGACGACTGGTCCATCGGCATTGAAAAAATTGATTTACAGGATACGTCAAAAGAATCCGATCAATTAGGTGAGTTATTGGTTAGCCGCGGGCTGGTTACCCCGCAGCAGGTCGACGCCAATCTCTCCGATGAGCAACGTCTTGGTAAAGCACTCAGCGAGCAAGGGTTGGTTAAGGGGTCGGACGTGAACGCTGCTTTAAAAGAACAGCAGGCCACACGGCAACTAAAACAGGCCCTACAGCACAACAAAGTAGAAGACACCGTTCGTGTTCCGGCGGCGCGCTTGGACGCACTGATGAATTTAGTGGGTGAACTGGTGATTGTGCAAGCCCGGCTGAGCCAGTATTCACACCAGCATCACGATGAGACCATTGTTTCAATATCCGAAGATCTGGATTTGCTATCCACCGAATTGCGAGATCAAACTTTCAGTATTCGAATGCTGCCCATCGGTACCACCTTTGGTCGATTTCGGCGCCTGGTGCGAGATTTATCTAATAATTTGGATAAGAAAATTCAGTTGGTCACCAAAGGGGCAGAAACCGAACTGGATAAGATGGTCATCGACAAATTGTCTGATCCTCTGGTGCATTTAATCCGCAACAGTATTGATCACGGAATCGAAACCGCCGCTGAACGTGAGCAGTTGGGTAAGCCTGAGTGCGGCACGATTCAGTTGGTGGCAGAGCATTCCGATTCCAATGTCATTATTCATATTCGCGACGACGGCCGTGGTCTGAACCGCGATAGTATTTACGCCAAAGCCCTTTCCAAAGGCTTGGTCACGGCCCAAGATATTTTATCCGATAACGAAATTTGCCAACTCATTTTTGAGCCAGGCTTTTCCACTGCGGCGACGGTTTCTGATATCTCTGGCCGAGGTGTTGGTATGGATGTGGTAAAGCGATCCATACAGGAGTTGGGTGGCAAAATTGATTTGGTGTCCACCCAAGGCGAAGGCACCCACTTAACCATTCGCCTACCCATGACTCTGGCCATCATTGAAGGGTTAATGGTGAAAGTGGCCGATGAATATTATGTCTTGCCGCTGGGGTTGGTGGAAGAGTGTATTGAATACGAAAAAAGCAGCCGTACTTCCGCTCGTTGTCAACGTTTGGTTACCTTGCGTGGGGCCCAGGTTCCCTGTATGCATCTGCGAGAGTGGTTTGACGTCGACGGCGTTAATCCCACCATTGAGCAGATTGTTATTACGCGTATTGAGCAAGAGCGGTTCGGCTTTGTGGTGGATGAAGTGGTAGGGCAGTACCAGACGGTTATTAAACGTCTTGGTAAAATGTATGAGGGCATCATCGGTTTTAGTGGTGCCACTATTCTTGGCGACGGCAGCGTGGCGATGATTCTAGACCCGGTAGCATTGATAGAAGCGTTAGAAGCTCCTCTGAACCGTGTGCAGCCAATATCTTTGAATTGACGTGGAGCTTTTGTAATGAATCGTTTTGGCTTTAAAGCGCTAATGAGTGTCGCTTTTGTTGTCATTTTTGCCATGTTGGCGTTGACCAACTACATCGGTTTAGCGTCCTTAGCTGACATCAACACACGCGTGGCGGATATCGTCGATGGCTCGGTGCAGCGCGCCCAGTTGGCGGCTAGAATACGGCAGGATTTGCTCTATATTTCCCGTGCTGAGTTGGACATTCTTTTGGCTAAAGAAGGAGGCGAACGTGAGCAGTACGCGCAACAAATCGAAACCACTAAACAACAGCTCACGGACAAAACAGCGGATCTTCGTCAGAGAATAGACCCCGAAAATAAAGCCGAACTGGATCAATTCACCCGTGTGTGGCAAGAGTACTTGGAGGTGGATGAAGAAATACAACGGCTTACCGCTTTGGATTCCAACACGCGGGCGCAGACCATCAGCCGGCTGGAAGCTAACCCCGTAGCAGAAGAGCTTAGAAGCCTATTAGATGAACTACGCACCACCATCAACGCCGACATCAGTAAAAGCAGTAGTGTTGCCGGCGTGCGTAACCTGGTTGGTAGCCTGGATATCATTGCCAATATTGAAAGTGGTTTTAGTCGTGTTCAACAAAACGAAAAGAATATTTTATTGGCGATTACCATAGACGAAGTGGAGCGTTACAACAAAGTTATTCAGTCCGACCTTTTAAGCCTTACTGCCACGGTTAATCAATTGGTAGGCCAGCTAAACGGGCAGTCTCAGGAGCGCACCGAAGCCTTGCGCATTACCCTGGCAACCTATATTGAACTCAATGAGAAAATTCGTACAGCTAGGTTAGAAAACACTAACGGTGTAGCGTTTGGCCTGTCGCGAGATGAAAGCAAGCGGTTGCTGGAGCGAGCCGAAGCGTTGCTTCAAAATATTGTACAATACAACGAAGCCCGTATGGACAGCACCGCGGTGGACTCTTCGGCAATCTACAGCGAGACCAAAAGTCGCTTGCTGTTGTCTTTTGGTGTGGCGGTTTTGCTTATCGCCGCCTGTGCTTATCTTTTGGTTATTAGGATTGGCGTTATTGGGCGTATTACTGCTCGCATAGGGCGGGGTGATCTTACTGGAGAATTCGATGCCGGTGCCAGTAACTCCGATGTCTACGGCGTGCTGCGTAATATGAACACCAACCTGAAAGGCATCGTTGCTGAAATTGTTGAGGCCGCCAACAGCGTTTCTATGGGCAGTGCTCAGACCAGTGTTACCGGTCGGCAAATTGCCCAAGGCGCCACGGAGCAAGCTGCATCTTTGGAGGAGATATCCTCTTCCATGGAGGAGATGGCCAGCAACATTGCGCACAGCGCAGAAAACGCCGAGCAAACCGAAAAAATCGCCCAGTTCGCCGCCAATAATGCCGAAGTTACCGGCCAGGCAGTGGATGAAGCAGTGGCGGCCATGAAAGATATCGCTGATAAAATTGGCATTATCGAAGAGATCTCTCGGCAAACAAACTTACTGGCCTTAAATGCCGCCATCGAAGCCGCGCGCGCAGGTGAGCACGGTAAGGGCTTTACTGTGGTCGCCGCAGAGGTGCGTAAATTGGCCGAGCGAAGTCAATTTGCGGCCGGAGAAATTGTCACCCAAGCCAAACGTAGCTTAGAGGTTTCCGAGCAGGCCGGCAGCATGCTGGCTAAGCTATTGCCCGATATTCAAAAAACGTCGGAACTGGTGCAAGAGATTAGCGCTTCCGCCCGGGAGCAGGATGCTGGTGCTACAGAAATCAATAAAGCCCTGCAGCAGTTGGATCAAGTGGTACAGCAGTCGGCGGCCTCGGCGGAGGAAATGTCATCCACAGCGGAAGAGCTGTCCGCGCAGGCAGAGCAATTGCAAACCACGGTGAGCTTTTTCAAAGTCAACGATCAAGCAAAGGGTAAACAACACACATCCAAACGCGGAGGTAATCATAATTCCGGTGGCTCGGATACTGCCAAAGGGCAGTCTGCCAGCGCGACTAATATGGCTGGTGATGACGATGAGCGTGGTGTCGACATAAATTTAGATGACGACTCCACTGAGTTTGTGCGCTACTAAAGGACCCCACCATGCAGTCATCTCAATCTGTAGGCACCGGCCAAGAGCCCGCTGCGGCCGCCGGCACCGCGCAATTGCTGACCTTTATGTTAGATCAAGAGGTTTATGGCACCGATATATCACAGATACAAGAAGTACTGGAGTATCGCAAAATCACCTCGGTACCGAAAACCCCGGATGCACTCCTCGGTGTGATTAACCTGCGTGGCCAAGTGGTGCCGGTGTTGGATTTGCGCCGGCAATTTAATATGACGGTAACCGATGTTTCGGTGAATACCTGTATTGTTATTGTTGATGTCTGCCTAGACGGTGAAAAAACGCCCCTGGGCATTTTGGCCGATGCAGTGAAAGAAGTGCTTGAGCTACCCTACGACGCCATCAGCGCCCCACCCAAAATCGGCAGTAGAATCGACACGCAGTTTATCAGTGGCATGGGGGCCTATAACGGTGATTTTATTATTATTTTAAACTTGCCTAGGGTGCTGGGCGAGGAAGAATTGTCGGAAGTACTGGAGTCCATTCCCAGTGAATCCTAGAGGGGGTAACTCGCAGCGATATTTGCCATGCACGCTATTGATTTAAAGCCGCTAAAATGACCGCGAAGCCAGGGCCGTACCGGAATGGCTCGGATCAACTGTCGGTGGCGGATCGCCGTCGCATTGCGGATTTCGTTACTCGTGAGACCGGTATCCAATTGCCGGAGTCCAAGCACCAATTGGTGGAAGTAAGGCTGCGCAAGCGCCAGCGTGCCCTGGGTTTACCTTCCATAAAACACTACGTGAATTATGCTTTGGATAATAGCGCTCAAAATAACGAGCGAGGTCATTTGTTCGATGCCCTAACCACCAATAAAACCCAGTTTTACCGAGAAGCCAATCATTTTACGCTGTTGCGGCAGTACGTAGAGCAAGGCATGCAAAGCGTTGATGATGTTATAACACACAGCGACGGTTACGGTGATTCTGAATTGGCGGTGTGGAGCGCCGGTTGTTCCACCGGGCAAGAAGCCTATACCCTAGCTTTTGAATTAATGGAGCTGCAACAGGGTAATTCCGATTTTCACTTTTCCATCGCTGCCAGCGATATTTCCTCCCGCTGCTTAGAGCACGCCGCCAGAGCCACCTACAAGCACCAAGAAGCTGAGCAGATTCCCCTGGCGCTAAGAAAAAAATATCTGCTGCGCTCTAAGGGCGGCGAAGTTGATCGTGTTCGCATGGCGCCGGAGGTGACGCGGCACGTGCGGTTTTTTAATTTTAATTTGTTGCGTGGCAATTACTCGGCTTGGACGGCTCACTACGACGTTATATTTTGCCGCAATGTCATGATTTATTTTAGCCATGAAGATCGTGCCAAAATAGTGGCCAAATTGGCGAGCTGTTTAAAACCCGGTGGTCTTTTATTCGTCGGCCATTCAGAATCCATTGTCGATGTCGGGAAATCGCTAAGCCGATTGCAGCCGGCAGTTTACCGCAAGCGCCAATAATACCGTGGCTAGGATTCGAGTGTTAGTGGTGCATGATTCTGCGGTGGTTCGGCAAAGCTTAGTTGACGTGGTGGCTGCAGACCCTCAGCTTAGCCAGTGCGGTATAGCGTCCAACCCATACCTTGCCGTGGAAAAAATAAAGCAACTTACGCCCCATGTGATTATTACGGGTTTGGTGATGGCTAAAATGGATGGCGTCACTTTTATAGAAAAGGTTATGCAGCAGCACCCCATTCCCATTATTGTCTGCACGGCCTTGGATGAATCGGAATCCCCCATGGTGGCGAGGGCGATTCAGGCGGGGGCCATTGAAGTCATAAAGCGCCCAGTTATTGGTGGTAAAGTATTTTTTCAGCAATCGGCTCGTTTGATTTGTAATTCAGTTAAGGCGGCCGCAGCGGTTCGGCTTAAATGTCGGTCTGCGGTGTCTGTGGTATCGCAACCAAAACAAAATGCCGATGCCGTTATTGCCCCGGTCAAGAAACTTCAGTTGCCACCGGCCGAAGAGCCGGTGCTGTTATTGGGCGCTTCCACCGGCGGTACCCAGGCGCTGGATTTAATACTTGCACAAATGCCCAGTCACTGCCCTGGCATTTGTATTGTTCAACATATGCCCCGGGGGTTCACGGCAATGTTCGCCCGTCGCTTAAACGAATGCTGCGGTATTACTGTGCAACAGGCCTACCACGGCCAACGTGTGTGCGCGGGGCTGGCGTTAATCGCCCCCGGCAATAGCCACATGTTGTTACGCAGAGATGGGCGGGGCTATTTTGTTGAAATCGTCCACGGACCTTTGGTGGCTCGCCATCGTCCGGCGGTGGATGTTTTGTTTCGCTCCGCGGCTTACTGTGCCGGCCCCAAAGCGGTTGCCGCCGTGCTTACGGGCATGGGTGACGATGGTGCCCAGGGTTTGCTGGAGTTGCGTAGCCACGGAGCGTGGACCTGTAACCAAGATGAAGCCTCCAGTGTGGTTTACGGTATGCCAAAAGCTGCGCGCAAACAGGGTGGCTCGGGTGTGGAGTTGCCTTTGGAGACCATCGCCCAAGCCATGTTGGGGGCGGCGGGTGATGTTTAATTATTCCACCAATGACCCTTGTTATAGAGTTGGGGAGCGCCTGCCGTGAAACAAGCAGAACGCAAAGTTGTGCTGCACGCGGGCGAATATTGTTTTACCTCCGCCGGCACCCATGTGCACACGCTGTTGGGCTCGTGCATCTCCATTACGCTGTGGCACCCCGAGCTCAAAATTGGCGGCATGTGCCATTTCGCTTTACCGGAACGTACATCCAATGGCACGGGTATTGGTAATGGCATTGGCACCATTGCGGCTCAGCCGCGAAAACTCGACCCCCGCTACGCTGAGGATTGTATCGCTTTATTTTTGCGCTCTGTTCGGCGTAATAATACGGACATCACCGAGTACGAAGCCAAGATTTTTGGCGGTGGCAATATGTACGAAAAATATCCCAGCGTTGATATCGGTATGGTGGAGCGTTTACCGGTGGGCGAAAAAAATACGCTTGCGGCGTTTACGTTATTAACCGAACTGAGTGTCGATATCGCCGTGGCCCATGTGGGTGAATTTGGCTACCGTAGAATTATTTTTGATGTTGCCACGGGAGATGTATGGGTTAAGTTCAAACCCATAGGGCCGGGGGCAGGCGACCAGCGCTCGCTCAGTGGTAGGAGTTAAACGCTAAGAACAGGCGCCAAGAACAAACGGCAACAACCCAGGTTGGCAATCTGCGCCAGCCTCTGTGTTAATATCCAATCACTTTTAGCGCTTGTCATTGCCCCGAGTTATGAATACCGATCTTATCCAATTCATTAAAACCACTACCGGTGCCACGGAGATCTGCGGCGAAGAATCGCTACAGAGCCTGTGGAGTGGCTATGGCGAGATTCTGCGCCTGCAATTGCAGGGCGGCTCGGTGCCATCGGTGGTTGTTAAATGTATTCAAACCCAGCCCGTGGCCGAGCACCCTAGGGGGTGGAATACCGACACCAGCCATCAGCGGAAGTTAAAATCCTATCAAGTGGAGGTGGAGTGGTATCGCCGATGGGCAGGTGAGTGTGGCTCAGGCCCGCGTGTAGCGCATTGCTACGGTGTGCTCAGTAACCAAGCGCTGACGGTGATTGTGCTAGAGGATTTAGACAACAGTGGCTTTGCCTTACGCAAAAGCCATTTAACCTTGGCCCAGGTGCAGGTGTGTTTGCGCTGGCTGGCGGACTTTCATGGCCGTTTTTTGCAACGTTCGCCGGTTGGATTGTGGTCGGTGGGCAGTTACTGGCATTTGGCCACCCGGCCGGACGAATACCGGGCAATGGCGGATGGCCCGTTGAAGTCGGCCGCTGATAAAATCGATGACGCGCTCAATAATGCTCAGTATCAAACCCTGGTTCACGGCGATGCCAAGGTGGCCAATTTTTGTTTCTCCGCCCAGGCCGATGCCGTGGTCGCGGTGGATTTTCAGTACGTGGGCGGTGGTTGTGGCATCAAGGATATGGCCTATTTAATGGGTAGCTGCCTAACTGAGCGAGAATGTGCCCAGTGGCAAGACCAATGCCTGGCGGTTTATTTTCAGCAGTTGCGCGCCACCGTCGCTGCCGAGCAACGAGCGGCCGAGGACATCGATATGAACGCCTTGGAAGACGAATGGCGTTGCTTGTACGCCGTGGCCTGGGCGGATTTTCAACGGTTTTTATTGGGTTGGATGCCCAGCCATAAAAAAGTGAATGCCTACAGCAAAGACATGACCCAGCGGGCGCTGGAATATTTAAGTGGCGAGAGCGGTAAAAAATAACACTGTTTAATAACCACCGATCAATTGCAGTGGTTCATTGGCAGCGAGTTTGGTTACCACAAACAAAAACGATAACCGGTAGGTGCCGTTGTATTCGGTGTTGGTCACCTGCAATAGGGCGTCTTCCGTGCCATCTAAATTGACATCACCCCGGGCCAGTACGGTAACGGTCTGTGAGCCAAAGCCGAGGTCAAACACGGCGCTGTAGTCCCCTTGGGGCTGATAATGCACCACCGGTGAGATTTCCGCCGCGCTACCTTGGCTACTGCGGGCGCGAAGGGCATCTTGCTCTGTTACCACAAACGCGGATGAGGCGGGCATTTGCTGTAGAAAACTGCCGTCGATGATGGGGTCACCCAAATAACTGTATTCGGCCTGCTCCATATTGTGGGCCAACTGAATGGCCATGCATTGTACTACGCCATAGCGGAATTGCGGATAGGCCACCGGGCTCTCCGGTGCTATACCAAGTTGTGCCGTACTCAAGGCCTGTAAGCAATTGGTGACCACGTACTGTTGGCCGTCCTCCGGGGATACCACCGGGATCATCATCGACCAAGGCGCCACTAGCTGGTCTTCCAAGGCCATACTCTGATTACCCTCAGCCAGGTAGGAAAATATATTCAGCTCTGGGTTGATGAATGTGCTGTAAGTGACGCCGGAGGCGGGTTTACTGGCCGGGGCCGGGGCCGCGGCTGGCTCGGGTTGGCTTTGAGCTTGCGGTTGTGCCTGTTGGGTTTGGCAAGCCTGCAATAAGAAGGGCACCGTAAACAAGACCGCCAATAGGCTCCGTCGGTGTGCTGCAATTGAAAATGTGTGGATCACGTTATGCATAACAAGGCTATCAAATCGGAATCAAAGTTGCGCAAAGTTTAAGATAGACTGGCGCTTAAAGATAGCCGGGGAGGCTGGCTACAGGCGTGAGGAATCATTGTGTTTTATTTCCACCGGGCACAATGGCCGGGATTGCATGGCACGACCGACCGGTGCAGATATCAGACAATAATAAAGGCGATGGGGACACAGGTAAATGTGGCCCCATGCAGGCGAGGAGATTGGGATCGTTTTAGAATGTAATGCTGGCGCCTAGAGAAAAGTAATCGATGTCGGCATCGTCGAGTTCAAAAACCTCGTACTCGGCGCGAACCGCCAGCGATGCCAGTTGAATCTTAGCGCCCACGCCGTAGTACGGGTCGGTGCCAGAGGCGGAATCGTCAAATTCGAAGGCTTCCACATCGGTATCCCAATTGACCACACCCACCTTACCAAACAGCCCCAATGGCCCGAAATTCAGTCCACCCAGAGCAGCCGCGCTTAAAGCGGTGGTATCTAACTTGACCGGGGAGTTGGCGAAGCTGTCTTCCAAGGTGCCCAGGTCGAGATAAGAAAACTCAACGGCGACATCGATCAGTGGTAACAGGCCAAAGTTATAACCGGCGTAGACTTTGTATCCGGTGTCATCGTCTTCAAAGTTTACGTCGTCCAAATTGGGGTCGGAGTCGGAGTAATCGATACTGGCCGAGGCAATGGCGCCACCTATGTAGACGCCACTGTCGCTACCGGCGTGGGCGCTGTTGATGGCCAAAGCTAAACCGGCGCATAAAACTACTGAAAACAAAGGTTTGACTGCCATGGTAATTTCTCACTGCTGAATATAAGAAAAATTACAATAAGTGAGAGTGGGAATTGTCGTCTATGACTAAATTTTCAAGCTTAGACCTGCGCCATAAAATCAACAAAAACTCGCTCAATCTGGGCAAAAGAGCCTGGGCATTAATTGCCTATTCATTTTGAGGAAAGTTAACCGGTTATTGGCATTTTCAACCCGCTCACAGTCTTGCCTTAGTAGAGCGGTGATCTATAGTTAGGAAGACGCAGGTGTAAATCGTTGCCATTGCAGTAGCGTATCAATAAACCATTACGATCAGACCGAAAAATGAGCGAAGCCATTTCAGTTACGAACACCTCGCAGTTGTTGTCCATTATTAAGCGCCACCCCAAAGGGCTGTCTGAGTATCAGTTGCTGACCCTCGTTTACGAGCAGAATTCGGCGCAAGGTTTGCCCAATCTGCGAGACAGCTTAGTATTGTTTCAACAGCATTTTTGCTTGTTCCATTCGCTATACTTGCTGCGCGAAGGTTTGCACCGTGACAACCAAGGAACTCTGTTGATAGATGTGCTCAACATCCAATGGCTGCCGGCGGTGGGTTGCGGTGAAAATATGATGGCAGTACCGGACAGCCTGCGGGAATACTACCTCAATACCGAAAATTTATGCGCCACCAGCCGAGATCAGGTGGAGGCGTTATTGGATGGGTTTTGGTGTAGGATGCTGGCCAGCTCGGAACAGACCGAGGCTCTAGAAACCCTAGGATTGGCGCAACCGGTGAGCTGGCCAGACATCAAAAAACGCTACCGTCAATGCCTTAGCGAGTGCCACCCAGACCGCGGCGGCAGCCACGACCAAGCGGTAAAATACAATCAAGCCATCGCCGTGCTGGAGCGGTGTTACGGCTAGAGCTTATATCGGGCAACCAGGGTTGTTTGAGAAACGACGGCCAATAAGCCTAGCAGTCAAACTGCAAACTGGCGGCATCATCGATTAAGCCGCCCATTTTTCCGGCCAATGCCAAATGTGCTGGGTGTTCAATATAACGGCTGTAATCCTCGGCACTGGCAAACTCCGCTACCACGCCATAATCGAATTTGCCGGTATTGATGGTGGCGGCTGCGCCGTGGTCAAAATGTTGAACCACATCTATTTTTGCTTTCAGTTCCGATACCTCAGCCACAAACTCCTCAATGCTCTGTTTACTGGCATCGGTTTTAAACCGCAATAATACTACGTGTTTAATCATCAATTCGCTCACTTCTAACAAGGTTTCGCTGTAGTGTAATTTGGGCTTTGAGTCTCATAAAGAGGGGAGGGCTTGCTGAAGAGGTTAGATGGCCAAATGCGATATTTTTTTCTTTTGAAAACGAGCCCGTTGTTGCTTGGCACTGAATTAGAAACCGTGGGTTTCTATTGGTTGATTTAATTGCTGTTTGTTTTAACGAGTGCCATCGGTTGGGATTAGTCCTCTGGCCATTTTGTTGGGTGGCAGTTCCCTCTGCCACCTCTCTGTCTACCCGCTACTTGCCAGGCTTATAGACCCGCGATGGCTGCCTGGTCGTTGGTTTCAGGCTGAGTGTGAGTCAGGCTCATGGTGCGGGTGCGGTTGATGGCACCGGCAACGTAGGTTGTTTTGCCAGCTTCAACCGTAACCGTAACACTGCTGCGTTTTTTATCTTGTGCGGTGATAGTGTGCTCGCCGGGGGCCAAGGTTAAGCGCAGGGCCGAGGCGCTTTTCAGTTTGCCGGCGGGCTCGCCATCAACCGATACGCGGTAGTACACGCCCTTAGTCTTGGCGGATTCAGACAGTCGATAAATTATCAGGTTAGGCTCTTCCGATTGGGTGGCGCTAGCCGTATCAGCCTGGGCTAGACCGATGTTAGTCATCAATGCAAACAATGCTGCGGTGGCGGCGATTAAATGCTTCATAGTGTTGCTCCCTGGTAGGTTTTGCAGTTAAAGGTGTGTTGATTGGGGTCTATGGCGTGGCAGTTTAAGGGCTGGTATTGTTGTCGTAAATTGCATATTGTTAAACAATCATTGTTCAAAAATAAACAATAAGGGTTTGACAACAGAGGCTTAACAGCAGGTACTTATGAGAGACTGGGAAAACCTGCGCTTCTTTTTGGCTGTGGCGCGCTCGGGTACGGTATTGGCTGCGGCCAAGGAATTGCGCGTGAGCCACTCCACGGTGCTCAGGCGCATCGACCAATTCGAAACCAGCTTGGACAGCAAGTTGTTTCGCAAGTTACAGCGTGGCTACGAGTTAACCCAGGCCGGAGAGACTCTGTATGCCCAGGCGCAGGACGTGGCGGCAGATATCGACCGCGTGTTGGCGGATGCCGAGGGCAAAGACGACGCTACCGGTGGTGTGCTGCGGATTTCGCAGCCAGAAATCGGCATTCTAAACATGTACCCGCTGTACGCAGGGTTCCGTCGGTTGCACCCCGATATCACCTTACAAATACACAGCACCATGCAGCCTTCAAATGTGAATCAACAAGAGGTGGATATTGTGTTCCGCATTTCGGAGTCGCCACCGGATTTGTTGGTGGGGCGATGCCTAGGGCAGGTTAAAGCCAAGGCCTACGCACATCAGCAGTATCTGGCAGGGCTCGGCAGCCAGCACAATAGCGGTGATTACCAGTGGATTTTGTGGCAGCCAACGGCCGAGGCCAACCTAGCGTTGCTGGCCAGGGAGAATATCATAGACCCCAATGTGGTCATGTACGGTGCTTCGATGCCGGACGTGGTGTCGGCTATTCACCACCAAATGGGCGCGGGTTTTTTGTCCACCCAGCAGGCAAAGTTACACCGCAACCTAGTGCCTTTGTTTGATGGCCGGGTGTTTGCCCATTATTCAGTATGGATGCTCACCCACCGCGATCTGCGTAATAGTACACGGGTTAAAACCTTTATGCGCTTTATGGCTGACAATCTAAACTTGGATTAAAACAACCAAGGTTACGTTCAGCGATGGTTGCCAGTCAGCCGAAGCTACTTACAAGCCCAAACGGGAATCTTGGCTCGTACCGTAGATAACCTCAGGGTGAACTTCGGCATCGGCGGGGTTGGCATCCCGGGACATTCTCATAATCCACTGAAAGTATTTGATTTCGGCGATGGTTTTGCGCCGGCCCTCCACAAATGCAGCTCTCTTTTGGGGCAAGTGCGCACTTTGGCGCAGGCCGTCACTCATGAGCTGATGCGCTTTTAGAAGTACCTCCATCGCCGTAAGATAGCGGCCTTGGCACTTTAAGCACTCGGCCAGGCTGTGGTAACTGGTAACCACAGCTTCTACCACGTCGGAGCTGTTGTCATTTAATAATAAGCGCTTCTCGATGTGCTCGCAGGCGCGTATGTATGCCAATTCTGCTTCGTCTAAAACTGCATTGTGTAAGTGCTGGTCGCCGCAGCGAATGAGGTTTTGCCATACGTCCATCTGATTTGCCCTCGAGATATCGGTTGGGAAATGAGCGATCACTCATTTATGTAAATAATAATCATTATCATTTGTTGTGGCAACCGCTTTTTACCCCCTGTTTTTCATTTTGTGCTCTGTGTATCGCTTGGGTGTGTAAATGTTGGGTATCGGTATACACTTGCGGCTTTGCTAATAAATGTAAAGGATTCCGATATGGTTATCGCACTCACGTTGCATCTGCTCAGTGCTGTTATTTGGGTGGGTGGCATGTTCTTCGCCTACGTGGCACTGCGGCCGGTAGCTGCCGCATTATTAGAGCCGCCGTTGAGATTGCAGCTCTGGCAGGCCGTTTTCGCCCGCTTTTTTATCTGGGTCAGTGTGGCGGTGGTGGTGCTGTTGGCCACGGGCCTGTGGATGATTTTGGATGTGTACGGCGGTTTCGCCAACGTGCGGCCCTACGTACACGTTATGTTTTTAATTGGTCTAATCATGATGGCCATCTACGGTCACTTGTTTTTTGTGCCCTATCAACGCCTCTGTCGCGCGGTTAACAGCGAAGATTGGCCAACAGGGGGGCAGCAATTGGCACAAATTCGCAAATTGGTGGCGGTTAATTTAAGCCTGGGCGTGCTCGTCGTCGCCGTTGCCGGCGGCGGCCGTTATTTGATGTAAAACGTCGCCAGTTTAAGGTGGGGATGATTGTGTTGTCCGTCAGCGCGCGAGTGTGGCTGTCGTCTATACTGCAAGCATAGTTTAAGTAAAAGAAGTATTGTTTATGAAAGCGATAGGCCTTTTTGTGCTATCGGCGATTGCGTATTTTGCTGCTGGCAAGGTGGGAGGAGTACTCAGTATACCGCCCGGCTTTGCTTCGGCCGTTTGGCCGGCCAGTGGCGTGGCGTTGGCGCTGGCATTGCGTTTTGGCTTATGGCCTGCCGCTTTAGGTGCCTGGCTGGGCAACTTGGCTACCAGTTTGGCTCTGTCGTCAGATAACTTTTCTCACATCACTTTCCCCGGTGCCATGTCCTCAGGCTCCGTGGGTTTTGCAGCTTGTCTTCAGGTTGTTATTGGCTTTTGGCTGTTTCGGCGTTTACTGGGGGAGCAGCTCGAATTAACCGTGGCCCGGGCTATCACCAGCTTTGTGTTTGTGGTTGCCATGGTGGGCTGTTTTGTTTCCTGCACCGTTAGCAGCTTCGCGCTGTGGTTTTGGGGCCTCATTCCGGCCAGTATAATCGGTTTTACCTGGGTTACCTGGTGGGTGGGCGATAGCCTAGGGGTGTTGTTCTTCACACCGTTTTTACTGACCGTGATGACGTCTAATCGGTTGGTTACGATCATTCAGAAACTGCAGATTTTACTGCCCACCACCGCTATTTTTCTCTGCACTTGGATTATGTTTTCCACCTCGCAGGAGTGGCAGAAAAAAAGCACATTATTGCAAATTGAAAACGAATCCTTAGATATTTATCACTTTATTTCTGAGCACATGCAAACCTCCGGCGATGTGCTGGCGGCCTATGATGCGTTAGTAAATAGCTTAGATAGCTTCGACCAAAATCGATTCGAAACATTTTCAGCGGTGATGCTAAAAAACAACTTGGCGCTGTACGGCGTGGGTTGGACTGAAATTGTGCCGCACAGTGAACGGGCGGCTATAGAGCAACATTACCGGGATAACGGTTATCCAGATTTCAGTTTTACACAACTAACACCCGAGGGAGCACTCATCCAGGCTTTACCTCAGGATGAATACTATCCGGTTTTGAATATCTCACCATTAGCCAATAACCACCGCGCCTTTGGCTTAAACCTGGGGGCGGATAAGGATCGTTTTGCAGCACTAAGGCAGGCGCGGGAATTGGCTAGACCCATTGCTACTGCGCCCATTGTGCTAGCTCAGGAGCTCGATAACCAAAAAGCCATAATTGTTTACCGCCCCGTATTTGGCATTAACGACAATGTTTTTAAAGGCTACGTTAGCGGCGTTATGCGGGTGGACGGCATTATAGGCCAAGGCCTAAATCTGTTGCGCGATATTGGTTTCTCCCTGGTGTTAACGGATGTCACCAATCCGCAAAACCCACAGGGCTTAGTCCGTCAAGAGGGCCTCCGTTTGGCCGGGGTGGAGTCTTTTAATTATTTTACCTCCTTTGGAGGGCGGGACTATCAGTTAGAACTTTACCCTAATACTAATCATTCTTTGCCTAGTAAAAATTGGGTGAGTTGGGCGGTGCTTACCAGTGGCTTTTTTATTGCGGCTCTTACACAAATGTTTATTTTATCGGTGATTGGTAACCACGGTCGTATTCGCGAAGAAGTTGATCGCAAAACACTGGATTTAAAAACTCAAACCCTTCGGGCCAATGAGGCCAGCCGGGCCAAAAGCGACTTTTTATCCAATATGAGTCATGAGTTGCGCACGCCACTCAACGCCATTATTGGCCTGATTAACCTCTGTCGAAAGACTAACCTCACCAGCCAGCAGAGTGATTATCTTTATAAAGCAACTTTGGCATCTACCACTTTATTGTCGCTGATTAACCAAACCTTGGATCACGCTAAAATCGAAGCGGGGCGTATGGAATTATCGGTTGAGCCGTTTTCGTTGACCTACATGCTGCAGAAATTACACGCGGTATTTGACCAATCCGGCGAAGGTAAAGACATTACCTTTAACATTGTGAGCCGCGGCAGTTGTCCGGATTTGGTGGTAGGGGATGAGCTGCGCATTGAGCAAATCCTGATTAATTTATTGGGTAACGCGTTTAAATTTACCGAGGCCGGAACCATTACGCTATCCGTGGCCTACCAGGCCGAAGTTGGTTACCAATTTGAGGTGGCAGACACCGGCTGCGGCATCCCGCAGACCTACCAAAAAGACTTGTTCACCGCCTTTACCCAAGTGGACAGTTCCACCAGCCGTATCTTCGGTGGCACGGGTCTAGGGTTAAGCATCAGCGCCAATTTGGCGAGCATGATGAACGGAACACTGGAGTTGGTTAACAGTAGCGAGCAAGGCAGCTGTTTTAGAGTAACAGTGCCATTGCAAGTGCGCGTCAGTGAGCCGAGCATACAACTGATTACCGCGCTGCAACCCCATGCGGCATTGGCGGTTGGTGACGTTGAGCCAGAAACTGCCATGACCAATGACAAAGCTACCCTACAACAAACCCTAAAGGATCAGCCGTTGAGGGGGGTGGTGGTGTTGCTGGTGGAAGACATTGCGCTTAATCAAATGGTAGCCGAAGGTATTCTTAAAAGCTTCGGCGCCGAGGTGATTGTCGCCGCCAATGGTGAAGAGGCGCTGGCTGCATTAGCTGGAAAGCCCGGCGTAGATCTGATTTTGATGGACGTGCAAATGCCGATCATGGATGGTTACGAGGCTACCCGAAGAATACGTCAGCAACCGCAATTTAAGTCTCTTCCGATCCTTGCCATGACTGCAAACGCTATGGAGCAAGACATACTGTTGTGTCTGGAAGCTGGTATGGACGACCATATCAGCAAGCCGATAGAAGCGAATACATTGTGTGAGAAGATTCTGAAAAAGACTGACCAAGCCGCTTAGTCGATCTCCTCTGAGACGGCAAATCTGCCGTTTGGCGGGCTTTTTAAGCCACGCGCCTAGGGCAAATCTGATCCAAACGCCTCACAAAACCGCTCATATGCACTCCTCATATACACTCCTCATATACACACCTCATAGATAGCCCAGGGCCCCGCTAGTCTCAGCGACAGCGCTCCATTGCCCTTGCTTATCGTTCTGCATTGACTAAATTTATCGCCGCGCTAAAAATCATTAATTTCCTAAATCTCATGGGCGGACGCATACTGACCCTGTTCCTTACATAAACCGACTCAATTTAGGAGTTCACAATGATTAACACCGAAATCAAACCATTCAAAGCCACCGCCTTCAAACAAGGCGAATTCGTTGACGTAACCGAAGCCGATGTAAAAGGTAAGTGGGCGATTTTCTTCTTCTACCCAGCCGATTTTACCTTTGTTTGCCCAACAGAATTAGGTGATGTTGCGGACAAGTACGAAGAGCTGCAAAAGCTGGGCGTTGAAGTTTACTCCGTATCAACCGATACCCACTTCACCCACAAAGCTTGGCACGATACTTCCGACACCATCGGCAAAATCAACTACTACATGCTTGGCGACCAAACCGGCACCATCACCAACAACTTTGGTGTAATGCGTGAGGGTCAAGGCCTTGCAGACCGCGCCACCTTCTTAATCGACCCAGAAGGCATCATCCAGGTGGTAGAAATCACTGCCGAAGGTATTGGCCGTGACGCCGACGACCTGCTGCGCAAAGTAAAAGCGGCTCAGTACGTTGCCACTCATCCAGGCGAAGTATGCCCAGCCAAGTGGAAAGAAGGTGAAGCTACCCTTGCGCCTTCATTGGATTTAGTTGGCAAAATCTAAATGACGTTTGCGGCGGGCTCAGCCCGCTGCTTAGTCGCAAGACTTTTTAGACGAAACACTTTGGCGCTGGCCAACATTTTCTTAGCCACAGTTAACCGAACACCGAATTACTAATTGGAAACATAGCCATGTTAGAAGCAACAATGAAACAACAACTGGGCGCTTATCTGGAAAAGATCGTTACTCCGATCGCGTTGACAGTGTCCACCAATAGCAATGAAAAGTCGCAAGAGTTGGAATCACTTGCGCGCGAGATTTCTGAAATGTCAGAGAAAATTTCTCTGACCGTAAACAGCAACGACAGCGGCCGTGTACCTCGCATGGTGGTTGGCCCGCAAGGTGAGCAAGGCCGAGTAACCTTTGCCGGCGTTCCGATGGGCCACGAATTCACCTCCTTGGTGTTGGCGCTGTTACAGGCTGGTGGGCATCCGTCCAAAGCCAGCCAAGAGCTGCTCAGCCAAATTAAAGGTTTGTCCAAACCCCTGCGGTTTGAGGCCTATGTGTCGCTGTCCTGTCACAACTGCCCAGACGTTGTGCAAGCCATCAATTTAATGGCGGTGCTCAATCCCAATATTGAAGCCACCATGGTAGACGGCGGTGTCTTTCCGCAAGAGGTGGAAGAACTCGGCATTATGGCGGTGCCCACCCTGTACCTTAACGGTGAGCCCCTGGGCAACGGCCGCATGAGCCTGGAAGAAATCGTCAATAAAGTAGACGACGATGCCGATGCACGCATCGCCCAAGAACTGAACGCCAAAGCCCCCTACGATGTGTTGGTGGTGGGCGGTGGTCCGGCCGGCGCTTCGGCTGCAATCTACGCCGCCCGTAAAGGCATTCGCACCGGTATTGTGGCCGAGCGTTTTGGCGGCCAAGTGATGGACACTCTATCGATTGAGAATTTTATCTCTGTTAAAGAGACCGAAGGCCCTAAATTGGCCATGGCCTTGGAAGAACACGTTAAACAGTACGACGTAGACTTAATGACTAACCAGCGCGCTACGGCACTGCGCGAGGTGGGCAGTGTAAAAGAAGTTGAGCTGGCCTGCGGCGCGGTATTAAAAGCCAAAACCGTAATCTTGGCCACCGGCGCTCGCTGGCGAGAAATGAACGTACCCGGTGAGACGCAATACAAAACCAAGGGCGTTGCGTTCTGCCCACACTGCGATGGGCCGCTGTTCAAAGGCAAGCCTGTGGCCGTAATTGGCGGAGGCAACTCTGGTATTGAAGCTGCCATCGACCTGGCGGGCATTACCCGCGACGTGACTGTTTTAGAGTTCGCCGACAGCCTGCGTGCAGACGATGTGCTGGTGAAAAAGGCAGAGTCTCTTCCTAATGTGAAAATCGTGAAAAGCGCCATGACCACCGAAGTACTGGGCGCGGATGGCAAGGTAGTGGGATTGCAATATAAAGACCGCACCAGCGATGAGAGCCACGTGTTGGATGTAGATGGCATATTCGTGCAAATTGGTTTGGTGCCTAACAGTGAATTTTTAAAAGGCGCACTGGAGTTAACCGCCCGCGGTGAAGTAGTCATCGACGCCCACGGTCAGACCTCGCTGCCTGGCGTGTTTGCCGCCGGTGATGTGACCACCACGCCGTACAAACAAATTATTATTTCCATGGGTACCGGAGCCACCGCCGCCTTAGGCGCCTTCGATTACCTAATTCGAAACAGTTGATTTCGATGTTTATCAACCTCCCTCGGTTGATCTCTGGCCACCGCTTGCGGTGGCTTTTTTTTGTTCGTAAACTTTATTCGGGGCATAGAGGTCAAAGAGCTTATCTGTAGCCTAAACCTGGGTTGGGCTAAACCAAAGGACTTTTGATGATTACCTATTTTTACTGGGCCATTGTGCTGTTAATTGCCGTCGCCATTTTGGCCAGCTTTGCCAAGGCAGGGCAGTGGTTAGTGGCCGTGGGCGGCTTTATAGCCGTCATGGCCATCGGCAGCTTGGCTTACTATTTTCATTTTCAGCAGGTGTTTGTAAAAAATTACGGTGGGGTGATGTCGGTAACCGTACCCGAGGGTCAGCGTCACGTTGCGGCCACCTGGAAGGACAACAATTTATGGATTGAAAATTACGATCCGGCCACCAATACCTGCCATTTTAACGAGTACTCCAAAGGCAACCTGTTGCAGGGTAAGGTGATTATTAAAAACTGCTCGCCTGTGGCCCTAGGCGAGGCGCGTGCTACACCAAGCCCTTAAACCGTCTTTGTTTAAAACCGCCTATGATTAGGCGCCGCCCGCGCTCCATTGCCATGCCTTACTAGCCTGGGTTTGGTTAGAGCCTTATTTGCTTTAGAATTCAGCCACTTTTATTAAGGCCGGCGACAGTGCTGGCCAGCAACAGTGGGTGGCCAGTGCAAGACATCATCGAAAACATCGTTAGCACCGTGGGTGCCAGCCAGCAACGCGGCCAAGTTGCCGACTACATTCCGCAACTAGGCCGAGTGGACATCAATCACTTCGCCATCTCGGTGGCCACCTGCGATGGCCAGTTATTCAGCGGTGGCGATGCGCAAACACCGTTTTCGATTCAGAGCATCTCCAAGGTTTTTACCCTGACCCAGGCCCTGGGTAAGCTGGGTGACGGCCTATGGCGCCACGTAGGGCGTGAACCCTCCGGCGACCCTTTCAATTCCATTGTTCAGCTAGAACACGAACAGGGCAAACCTCGTAACCCCTTTATTAATGCTGGCGCCATCGCCGTGGCGGATGCCTTGCTCAGCGGTTGCCAGCCGAAAGAGATGCTGGCGGAGTTGCTGCGATTTGTGCGCAACCTGGCCAACGATGATTCTGTGTTTATCGATGAGGCCGTGGCTAAATCCGAGTTGGCCACCGGTGACCGCAACGCCTCTTTGGCGCACTTTATGGCCGGTTTTCGTCACCTGCGTCATCCGGTGGATAGCGTGCTGGGGGCGTATTTCCACCAATGCGCCATCGCCATGACTACCCAGCAGCTGGCCCAGGCCGGGTTATTTTTGGCCGGGGACGGCTTAAATCCTATAACCCAGTCTCGGGTAGTGCCCAGCCGCAGGGCTAGGCGGATAAACTCTTTGATGATGATGTGCGGGCATTACGATGGCTCAGGTGAGTTCGCTTATCGCGTGGGATTGCCGGGCAAGAGTGGCGTGGGTGGTGGTATTTTGGCCATTGCGCCGGGTAAAGCGTCAATTGCCGTCTGGTCGCCAGGCTTGGATCCCATTGGCAACAGTAAATTGGGCACCGAAGCACTGGAAGCCTTGATGCAGCGCACCGGTTGGTCGGTGTTTGTGTAGGAATATGAGCGAGTAAAGGGCTAAACACGGCGTAATCCGAAGCGTAAAATTAGGGAAACTCTGAATAATATCGGATGACTTCTGGCTCCCAGAGCTTTTTGAGATCGAGGCAGCGTTTTGAAGGCATACTGGCCGTACGTCAAAAAACGCTAACAAAGATATCAGAAAGCTCTGGAAGCCCCGTAGGGCGCGGTCTCAAAGCCCATCTGACTGCGTTGATTTTCTTGCTAAGGACGACGGCCATTAACTGCGAAAATCGCCTTGTCAGCTGAGCTTTGAGAACTCGCGCAGAAGCAACCGAGATTGATCAGAGGTTCCCTCGGTATAACCTTCGCACCTTGGTAAGCAATATCTGGTAGTCTGCGCTCAACGACGCTTATGGTCCATAGACCATGGTTCATAGATCTTGAGGTATCAGTATGAAGAAATCGGTTTTAGTATTGTGCTGCGCATTGGCCGCCACTGGCTGTTCCGAACTTACGCCTATTTTGGAGGCCGGCGCCGGTGTGGCCAGCGCCTCTGGTTACGGTAATCAGCAACAATTGGTCGACGGCATTAAGCAGGCCCTGGAGCTTGGCGCGGACCGCGCAACCACGGAGCTATCCGCCGACGGTGGCTACAGTAACAGCGAAGCTTATCGCATTGAGCTACCAGAGAACGTGCAAAATATTGCAACGACTCTGCGTCGCTTTGGCTTGGGCGGGCAGATCGACCGCGTAGAAAGTTTAATGAACGAGGGCGCCGAGCAGGCCGCCGCCGCCGCCAAACCTGTGTTTGTGGATGCCATTAAAAACATGAGCGTTACCGATGCGCTAACGATTATTCGCGGCAGCAACACCGAGGCCACCGATTATTTCCGCACAGAAACCGAAACCAGCCTGCGGACTCGCTACCAACCCATCATCGATGAAAGCCTGCAAAAAATCGGTTTTTACAGCCAGTACCAGCAATTGTTGAAAGTGTACGAGGGTCTGCCAATCAATAACAAACCGAACCTGGATTTGGAACAGCATGTATTAACGGCCAGTTTGGATGCGCTGTTTAAACAAATAGCGGTGGAAGAGCAAGCCATCCGGCAAGACCCAGTAGGTAAAGGCACGCAACTTATTTATTCCGTGTTTGGCAATCCGCAGACCCCGGCGCAATAAAACCTTGCAGCACCTTGCGTTGTTAAATGAGTGGTTGGCGTTGCCCAATAAAAGCTTCGCCCGCCACACCCATTTGGCCGAGGATAGTTTGGCCAGCGATTGTGCCGGGTTAATTGCTCTGTTGGCACAAACGCTTGCAATTGAGCCCGCGTGGGGGCTCAGTCGGCCGCGAGCGGTGCATTATTATAATTGGTTGCAAGAGGTTGGCAGCAACGTCATCACCAATCTAAAACCCGGCAATCTACTGGCTTGGCGCAAAGACCGCCTGCCCAAATCCGGAGATACCGGCCACGTTTTGGTGGTTAACGGCGAGCCGCAACCATGCGCGGATGGTGTTTATCGCGTTCGAGTTTTTGATAGCAGTAAAGTTAGCGGTGGCCTGGCGCTGCGAGACATCGAATTACACTGCCAGCAGCAACGTATTGTGGGAGTGCGGTTTGATTTAAACCAACGCAAAATTAAGCGCACCGCCATTTATCATTATCCAATGCTGGGTGGCCGCTATTGTTTTGGTTGCGCGCTGCCCCGCCGTGCCTGCAATTGTGGGGCGCTGGTGGCCGCTGATAACACCATTAACCTTGCCGTGTTACGCCACCCCCAAGAACGTAAACGAACACTGTCCACCGTGTCGTTGATCAAACAACGTTACCCCGCTATTTTGGTGAAAGACGGCGAGGTATTTGATGCCCGGGGCTTCCCGGAAGCCGCTTTGTTATTCCCAGAAGATGACACTGATTCGGCCTCGACAAGCCCACCGGCCAGTGAAAAGAAAGGTTCCTACCAGTTATTACTGATTGACGGCACCTGGCGTAAGGCGAAAAAAATACTGCATTTAAACCCTTGGTTAATGGCGCTGCCCAAGGTCAGCCTAGAGCCCGCGGCGACCTCGGATTACCTGCTGCGTAAAGTTCAGGGTGCTCAGATGCTGTCCAGTGTGGAGGCCTGCGCACTGGCGGTGGGGGATGACACCTTGGCGGCATCCCTGCGCCCGTTTATGGAAAAGCAAATCGCCCTATTGGGGCGCGATGTGTATCAAAAAAACTACGCCCACTACCTAAACTTTCAGCCCTAGCCAGCAACCATACCCTCCACCGAAACCCTTGCCGATGCTCATTTTTGGCGAACCCGCCGGGGCTTGCTACACTGCCGCCCATTGAATGTACTGATACTGGTAGGCGCTATGAAAAAAACCATCCTCTTTGTTGCTACTCTCGCCCTGGTTGCGTTAGGTGCCTTGTGGTTTATGAACTCCACGGGCGGCACCTACCCACTGCCAAAGGTCTTAGATTCCAATGCCAGGGGCCAGCTGCTGGCCTTGCCGGTGGTAACCACGGAAAAGCAAATCACCTGGAAGCCAGAGTGGGTGCCTGCCTCCCAGCCGGGCCAAGATGCGGTACAGCAAGCCCTGGCCAGCGTGGTTGAAGAGCTAGAGGGCGCGCCGGTATCGCTCAGCGTGATGGCTCACAAGGGCTTGGCCAGCCGAGAGCAGATTGCCCAGCGTTTGGGTGAGGCGCTTTCCCAGAATGGGGTGGGCCGTTATCAATTGCAGCCGTTGAATGAGGGCGAGCAGCAAAAGGTTGGTGTGGTATTAAATTGTGCCGTAGCGGATAGCGCGGTTGCCAAAAAACTGCTCGGCGCATTATCGCCCTACCTGGGTGGCCGAGTGGCTTTGCTGTACGGTGCACAGCCAGCCGGGGAGATGACCTTGGAGTTGTTGGGGACCCCGTTTTTTAACAGCCAAGGCCAAGCCACCTTTGACCCCAATATGATTAATCGTGGCAATGAATAAACCGTCCTTGCAGCCTGTATGCGGCGGCCTTGCAACGGCAACGGCAACGGCGGTGGCCCATGGATAAGGTACTGGTTTTGGTGGATGTGCAAAATGTGTATTACACCACCCGGCAAGCGTTTCGGCGAAACTTTGATTACAACGCTTTTTGGGCCAAGGTCGGCGCCAACCGTAGCATTGTTAAAGCCATTGCCTATGCCACCGACCGGGGGGACACCAAGCAGCGTGAGTTTCAAAATATTTTGCGCGCCATTGGCTTTGAGGTAAAACTAAAACCCTATTTGCAGCGGGCCGATGGCTCGGCCAAAGCCGATTGGGATGTGGGCATTACCATTGATGCCCTGGAATACGCCGAGCTGGCGGATGTGGTGGTGTTGGTGAGTGGCGATGGCGACTACGACCTACTGGTGCAAAACCTGCGGCACAAACGCAAAAAGCGAGTAGAAGTCTACGGGGTACGGCAACTCAGCGCCGATAATTTAATTAAGGCAGCCAGCCAATTTGAAGCCATCGACGACCCACTGCTGCTGTAATACTGGTGCAACAGTGGGCCACGCAATGACCCTGTTATTCGAGCTTCACTAATCGATTTCCACGGCTAGAATTCCACCAGATAGTACGGGCTTTTATCGCGCCCAGTATCCAGTTGTACTTTGCCATCCTTTAACGGCACGGTGGCGCCGGTTTTTTGGCCGTCGTGGTCTAATACCGTTATCCGTTTGGGTGTGCGCTTAAAGCTTACCTCGGCCTTCACCGGCTCCAACAGGGTAGGCGCCTGGCCCACCGAAATAATCAAATCTTTATCAAAACTCATTCCGGTGTTGTGCGCGCGGGACATAGCCACTAGCAGCACGCCATCGTCGTTAGCCAGGGTTTTATTCTGCCCCTGGGCGGTGGCTAAAATTACGCCATAGGGCGAACGGTTGGTGATGCTAAGATCATCAAAATTAAAACCTTGCTTACCGGTAAAACCGGCCACGCCTTGTGTGCCCGCGGTATTGATTTCAATAAAGCCGGATTGTGCGGTGTCGCCCTCTGTCCATTTTAATTGGCCAGTAGTGGAGTGAATAGTTTTACCCTTGCGATATTTTTGCCAGTCACCAATGGTGGAGGGTGTGGGTTTGTCGGTAAATTCAATCAGCACCTGGCCCACGGCCAACGCTTTTTGGCTGGGGGTGCCGTCAAAGCCTTTTAAATCTTGGGTTTGTACGCTGGTGCTGGTGAAATCATAGCTGCCCGTGCGGGCTTGCTCTGGCGTTAAACGGCGGGTAGCGATAACTTCGCCCGGGGTCACGTCGCCGCGCAATACCATGCGGCTTAGGATGGGGTATAGACCCACACCCACCGGCGTGAGATTGTTAAATTTTTTCTCCCGAGGGAAATTCAAGGTGCCAGTAAAGCCGTTGCCGTTGGACACAAAATGGTAGCTCATGTCCCAGCCCTGTAGGCCCATTCCGTAGGCGGCCATAATGGTGGTATCTGCCGCCGCCCATTCGGCCGGTGGCACCACCAACCATTCGCTCACCACAAACGGTTTGTCTTTCATCTGTTGCATGCCCGTACTCAACAACCGGCTACCGGCCTTGGGCAGCATGGTGTCATTTTTGAGGGTGTAGCCGGGCATTAATTTGTGTTGGGTTGGGCCATCGGCACCGCCCATATAGTTGTGTCGGTCTACCATGCCGAAGGAGGCATCGGAATATAAGTTGAGTAAATGCGCCGGCCCGCTCCCGGCCTGCCAGTTACTGGTTACGATCTCGCCTTTAAAACCCGTGGCGCGGATGGCCTCCACCGCACGTCGGTAATAATTGTTTTGGGTTTCCAATAAAAATTGAGCGGTGTCCTGTAAGCGTTTGCCCAGTCGGCTATCGTTAATTTGGTTGTCCCAAAACCAGGGGTTACCGGCTGGGTATATATTGTTTTTGTCCAGATGTTCGTCGGCAAAAGCGCCTTTGCCTTTAAAGCCATCTATGGCACCTCGGCCCCAGGCTTTGACTAACCCGCTGTGGCCGCCATAGCGCTGTTTTAACCATTGGCTAAATTGCTCGGCAAACATTTTTTTGTACGATGGCGAGCGCTGTATAAAACGATCGGTGGTGTAAAAGAAAATATCCGATTCGTTTTGGATCTCAAAAAAGCTGTGGTTTGGGTCCTCGGCGTAGGTCAACCCGGTGTATTGGTTTTTATGGGTTAGCAGGTTGACCATGGTTTCTATGTGCAGATCTTGCACATCTTTGGCAAACCAAACTGCGCCCCGAGTGTGGCCAACCTTGGCCAGCTCATCGTAGTAGGTGAGTTTGTTTTTGTCGCCGGGAAATATTTTCAAATCCCAGATGGGCGACAGGGTATAAGTAATATTGTGCTTGCCAAGCTCAGCGGTGAAGAAATCAAACTTTTCCAGTTTGTCGGCGGCAAATTCGCTGGCGCTGCGTTTGGTGCCTAAGCCTTCCCAACCCGGGTTGGTTAATTTGTGCAGGCGCACGCCGTTGATTCCGTACTTAGCAAAAAAAGCGGCCCGTTGCTCGGCATCTCTATGGCTGGGCGCCACCGCCGCGTATTCCACGTTGGTGCCCCAAATCTTTGCCGGCTTATCGTTGATTAAAACGTTGCCTCCGTCACTGGTAAGAGCCTTTTTAGGTGCTTGCAGCCAGTGGCTCATATCAAACTCGCTGGCGGAGGTTGAGCTTTTGGGGGTGAAGGCGTACCAGCCGTTGTGTTGGCTGGTGACCGGGTGTTGGCTAATGTCGGCGTAAAATTTCCCCGGCTGGGGGAAGCTAAGGGTGTACTGATTAGTCACGCTTTGTTGGGCGTTGATGCTCTGCGCAATCATTTTGATGCGCAGCGAGCGATCCATATGTACCGACGCCGGTTGTTTAAACGCCAGGCTAAAGCGAGACTGGTTGTTTTTATCCACCAACGTAACCTGGGTGATGCCGTCTGCCTCACCTTTGGCCAAAGGAAGACCTAATTTTTGGTTTTTACCGCTGCTATTGGTAAGCATCAGGTGGCTGAATTGGCCAGGTTCTAAAATCTCTAATTGCAGTCCCAAGTACTCCAAGGCCACATTGCGCTTGGCATCGACCTCGGCGTTGATGGCGATGCCTTCACCCTGGCTGCTGATGCCCAGGTACCAGCGCAGTGGCGCATTGGCATTGCCGTAGCGGTAACCTTCACCCTGTGCCAAGCGCTCGGTGGTGGGCTTGGGGCGGTTTAGCCACTGGTAGCCTTTGCCATAACCCACCAGGGATAGCTTAGCCAGGTTGGCGTCATCGTCTTTGATTAGAAAACGTTGATCATCCAAGTTAACCATGGCCGGAGCGGCCAAGCTGGGCGCCGCCCACTGGGCCAGCAGGCACAGTACAGCGCCGGCCACAGTCGAACCGATGGAAGCTGTTAGCCGGCGTGGCGCCAGGGGCGACTTGGTTTTGGGCTTAAAGCGGGCGCTGATATTTAACATAGGGGTAAACAATTCCGGTTGTTGTGCGAGAATTCCGTTTTTAGTCTTGTCGCCTTGGATTGAGCGCAAGGGCGTTAAGTTCCGCCTTGCATATGTACTCTCATATGTACTCTGGGCAACCTGAATTGCCCATTAATCTGTTACGCCTACCGGCCATTTGTCCGGTGGGGGCCTAACTCCGTGGCAGACGCAAATATATACTCATTGGCTGTCAATTCAATTACAGCTAATAGAACAACACCATGGCCAAGACCCAAGATGCGCAGGTAAGCGCCCCCAATAACGACCCGGATGCCATAGCCCAGCGTCACCAATACATTCTAGGCGCGTCGCCACGCCTGCCGCCTCTGCCCGAAGACCAACGCAGCCCTAGCCAGCAGGCTGTATTGGATGAGATCAGCATGGTTGTGGTGGATGGCGTGCGCAAACCCCGGGAAGATCTGGATTCTTTGGAGATTCTAATCCGTCACTCCAAGCTGTACTGCGCCCATCTAGAGGTCAGTAAAATCTACTTATCCGATGGCGAACTCTGTGTGCGTGATCGTGAGTTAGCTATCCTGCGCATCGGTTGGCTGTCCCAAGCGCCGTTTGAATGGGGCTCCCACGTGGTAATTGCCAAGCGCAACGGCGTCAGCGCGCAGGAAATAGAATGGATTATAGAGGGATCCCAGGCGTCGGCTTGGGGTGAGCGAGACGCCGCGTTGCTCAGGGCCATGGAGGAATTACATTTTGATTCCATGGTGAGTGACCCAACCTGGGCGACACTAGAGCGCAGCTTTAGCGATAAAGAGCTGATAGAGCTGCTGATTTTAGCTGGCCAGTACAAAACCGTGGCCTATCTGCAAAACAGTCTGCGGCTGCGAATCCCCAGCCATAAGCAGGGGTTGGATGCTCGTTAGCGAGCATCTGGCGCGCGTCTGGCCAGATTGCTTTCATAACAAGCTACAGCGAAGAACGCTCTGTATATAAGCGCTAAAAGCTCGTTTCTACAATGCCGCCTTCTACCCTCAGTGCCGCACCGGTGGTGTAGCTGGCTTGTTCAGACGCAACGTAAACACAAAGGTTGGCCACTTCCTCAGGGCGGGCAAACCGGGTCATCAAGGTTGATGGTCGGTTCTCATTCAGAAATAGCGTCTGCATTTCTTCTAGAGTGACGCCTCGCTCCTCGGCCATTTTTCCAATAAAGGTTTCGGTGCCCTCGGTGAGCGTCGGGCCGGGGAGGATGGAATTTACCGTCACTCCGCTACCAGCCAGAACCTTGGCCAGCCCTCGGGCCGCAGCCTGCAGTGCCGCCTTACTGACACCGTAGTGCACCATATCGCTGGGAATATTAATGGCGGACTCGCTGGAGATAAATTCGATACGGCCCCATCCGTTGTCTTTCATGCCTTGGGCATAGTGTTTTGCCAAGCGGATGGCGCTAAGAACATTAATGTGAAAAATGGTCAACCAATCGTCGTCGGTAAGTTCGAAGAAAGGTTTGGCGCCGTAGATACCGAGATTGTTCACCAAGATATCGGCCTTCGGCTCACGGGCGGTAAGCTCCTGGCAGCCGTCGGCGGTACTTAAATCCACGGCGTGGTAGCGGATTTGGCACTGGCTGTGCTCTGCAGTGATGGCGTCCACTTGCTGTTGCAACGTCTTTTCATTCCGGCCAGTCAGTACCACCGAGGCGCCCGCCAAAGCCAGCGCTTTACCAATGGCTAAACCGATGCCGCCGGAAGAGCCAGTTACTATTGCCGTTTTACCGGTCAAACGAATTTGCATAAAAACCTCTACAGTGTAAATCAACAGCATTACGATTTACTGTCATCAAAACCAATACCGATTTGCTTTAGAACAATACCTAATAGGTATTATTGTGTGCGGGTTTGAATTGCGGGAATCACCGAGATTTATCGTTAGGTTCTAGACAATTGGGTTCCATTTATCTACTCAACAACGATTCTAATATTATGGACGCCAAGTTCTGTGTTGAGTTCCGTGTCTATTTCTTTGTAAAACCTCGGCAAAAATAAGGTCTAAAGGATAAAGCCTTGATGTACTTACCTGCCGGTTGGGCTTAGCCGGTCTATACTAAGCCACTATGTGATTTTCTTTCTAGCGCAACGGTGGCTCGATATCGGTGGGGCAGTTCCAAAACGTTCGATTTGCAAATGAGAAATGCGCCTGCTGGGCAGCAGGAACGTTTTGGGCAGCGTTGCTAATGCTTATGGCTGGCGTTTCGGCTCACGCCAGCGTTGTGCTTGATAACGATTCTCAGTCCGTGAACCTGTCGCGTTATATGTCCATTTTGGAAGATGTGTCGGGTGAGCTGACGTTGCCCGATATATTAGCGCTAAATTCAAACGATGGGTTTACCGCTATTAACGACGAACACCTACAGTTGGGTTATAGCACCAGTGCTTTTTGGTTGCGATTTTCGGTGTCCAACCGTTTACCTGCCAGCGACATCTCCGCCTTAGAAGATCGATTTTATCTGACGTTAAAATACCCACTATTAGATTCCGTGGATTTTTACCGGGTGGCCGGGGATGATATCGTTCAGCTGAAGGAAGGCGATATGCTGCCGTTTCATCAACGGTTGTTCGCGGTGAGTGACTATGTGTTTCCTTTTTCATTAGCTAAACACGGTTCTGCCACGCTTTTTGTCCGAGTGGCTTCCTCCAGCTCCTTGCCAATACCACTACGATTACAAACCGAAAAAGCCTTTGTCGAAAACAGCTCTAAAGAGGATATGTTGAATGGCATTTATGTTGGTATTTCGGTTGGGCTAGGCGTTTATAACCTTATACTGTTTTTAATTATTCGCAGCCGGGCTCATGGTTTTTACGTGTTAATGGTGTTCAGCATCATGATGTTTAACACCGGCATGGCCGGGCTCACCTATCGTTTTTGGCCAGAGAGTATTCAGTTTCAACAAATGAATATCTATCTTTGGAGTTTTACCTCTGCGGTGCTCGTGCCGCTGTTTGGTATGGAGTTTTTAAAAACCAAGGAGAGCTTTCCTCGCTTTCACTCGGTGTTAAAACTGTTGGTGTGGTTAAACCTGCTGGTTATTCCATGCCTGTGGTGGGTTTCTGTGGCAACGGCGGCTAAACTCACGGTGGTGTTCACGGGTGTGACCGCGCTATCTGTGATTTTTGTAGCCATCAGCAGAGTGTTTCAAGGTTTTACGCCAGCGATTTATTACACCATTGGCCAGGGGGCGGTGATTGGCAGCGTTATTTTTACCGCGGTAACGTCGCAAAAGGTGATCCCTTTGTACCATTTGGCGCCGGAGGTTATGAAATGGTGCTCGGCGTTTGAATTGATGTTGTTCTCTATTGGCTTGGCCGGCATTGTAACAACCGAGCGGCGACTGAGAGAGCAAGCCCAGAGAGAATCGGCAAAGGCGCAAAAAGCGCTGTTGGATTCTCAAATTAAGCGCAACGAGGATTTGGATGTGCTGGTGGAGCAGCGCACCCGAGAATTAGAAAGCCTTAACTTACAACTGCTGCGCTTAAGCAATCAGGATGAGTTAACCGGTATGCATAACCGGCGCTATTTGAACGAATCACTGATAAAAGAATACGAGCAGGCTCGCGCCAATCAAAAACCGATTTCCATTTTAATGATCGATATAGACCACTTTAAACTAATCAACGATCACTACGGCCATCAATTCGGCGATTTCTGTTTGCAAGCGGCAGGGTCTATTCTGCACGCCAACACCCACCGGCCACCAGATGTCTGCGCACGCTACGGTGGGGAAGAATTCGTGGTGGTGTTGCCCGATACCAGTTTAAAAAACGCCACCATTGTGGCTGAAAAAATACGCCGTAATTTCGAGAACTATGACTTTTGTTTCCATGAGGATCACGCGCAAGTGTCGGTTAGCATTGGTGTGTGTTGCGAAACACCGAGCCCAATAGATCACCACGAGCTGTTACTGAATAGAGCCGACGAGTTGTTGTACCAAGCCAAATCCGAGGGGCGTAATCGAGTAGTGGTGCAACCCCCGGAGTCTGGCTCGCAGTTAGTGCCGGTCAGCTAGCGCTTTTAAGTCTATTCCTTTGAATCATCTTTTTCTAAGGTGTACATGGTATCGATGAAGCATTTTTCTTCGAATGAACGCGGTGCGTCAAACACCACAATAGCGTCGAAGTTAGAAAGTACGCTTCCGGTGGTGCTGGTTAAGCCAATGGTGTTGGTGCTGCGCAATGAGTGGCAGGGTGAGCGTAACAGCACCAGGTAATCTAGGCTGGGCCGGGCAGGGATGATGATGGCGTCGTCGCTCACGTACTGCCAGCCGTCAATCATATAGTTGTTGATGCGTTTCACTTCCTCACCTAGCTTGTAGCCGCGATCAATAACCTTAGCTACAGGGTCATCGCCCAGGGAATCCATGGGTGATTGCTGGGTGTTGCCGGCACAGGCGGTGAGGCTGGCCAGCAGTGCTATAACAAATAATGCTTTCATCATTCAGGCTCTTGCTTACAGCTCGTGCAGGGGGTTTCTGCACGGGTTTAGGTTATTGCGATGGGGGAACGGCCAGCGGGTCTTTGGTGTCGTCGGTGTAGTTTAAGCGCAGGGCGAAGTCCTCTTTTCTACCGAGGTAAATCACTAAACCGCTACGGCCGTTCTCTAGGTCGTTGACCATTTCGTACTGTTTAATTTGCTGCAGTTCTGGGCGTGGCTCGGTATCGGTGATTTTTTTCCCGTAAACAACCACTTCTTCCAGTTGGCCATTGCTGCCGTCGGCAATTTCTGCCGGCACGGACACCGATATTTTTACGCCGTTTTCATCTTCTTCCACACTGTGTACTTTTACGCCCAGTGTGGTCTCTTCCTGGCCAATTTCGCCTTTGAGCTCGCCGCTTTCTAACCACCGCTTGCTAGTCTGCGCAGTGCTCAGAGCTGTGAATAACGTTAGGGTGATGGCGATAAGGGTTTGGGCCAGAATAAGCGTGGGTTTGGCTGTGGGGGAGATGGCGCGTTTCATGGTAAGTCCTTCTATTTTTCGCTGAATATTAGTCTATATTAAAGTCACTTTGTTCCGTTTTGATCCCAGTCAGAGGCGCGAGAAGCTTTTGGTTTAACTTGTGAACCATTAGCGGTTGTTGATACTAAATTGCAGTATTATGCCGCGCTGAAGCTGATTCTTGGTACCGGTACCGCCTTTGGCTCATTTCCCCGGAACACTGCGATAAATTGATAAATAAATGATTACTTTTAAAAGGTTACTTTTTAGAGGTTACTTTGGACATCTATGAAAACCCAAACCAGTAAACCACCGATCACCGAACCCGCTCGCGCCCCATTGCTTGTGCAAACTGAGGCAGTGCAAACTGGAACTCCTACGCAGGGTAAAAGCAATCCTTGCGCCAACAGTAAGACATTGCTTTGTGCCATCGCGGGTTTTGGCGTGGCGCTATCGCTGGCGGCGCCTTGGGCGCTGGCCGATGCAACCGCACAAGCCATTGAGCAGGTTGAAGTGAAGGGTAAGGCGTACCAGAGTAAAGCCACAACCGGTGATGCGGCGCAGCTGTTGGCAGAACAGGGGGTGGAGTTTTCCAACGCCGGGGGTATCTCCAGTTTACCGATTTTGCGTGGTCTCAACGACGAACGTGTAAAGCTGGTGGTGGATGGCGCAGAGTCCACGTCTGCCTGCGGTAACCACATGAACCCGGCGTTATCGTACATTGATGCCAGCCGCGTCAGCAGCGTAGAGGTTTTGGCTGGGTTAACACCCGTGAGTATGGGCGGTGATAGCATCGCCGGCACCATTGTTGTGGAGTCCGAGCCTACGCGCTACGCGGAATCCGCCGATAAACTGCTGACCACCGGCTCTGCGGGCTACTTTTACCGCAGCAACTCGCGCAACGATGGTGTATCTCTGCAGGCCGTGCTGGCCAATCAAACCCTAAGCCTTACCTACAGTGGCTCCTGGGACAAGGCCGAAAGCTATCGTGATGGTGATGGCAATACAGTGCTGGATACCCTGTACGAATCGCAAAGTCACAATCTGACCCTGGGTTGGCAGGGCGAGAACCAAGAGCTCAGCGCCAAGCTTACCCACCAAGAGGTGCCCCACCAGGGCTTCCCCAACCAATATATGGATATGGTGGGCAACACCAGTAACGGGATTAATCTGCGTTACCAACGAGATTTTGCCTGGGGCCGACTAAATGCCAGCGCCAACTGGCAAGATGTTGACCATGAAATGGGTTTTTTCACCGACGAAAAGCCCGGCACCATGCCCATGGTGACCGAGGGGCGGGATATCGGCTATAAACTGGCCTTGGCGCTGCCCGTGGGCGACGACGCCACTCTGCGTTTGGGCCATGAATTCCACCGCTTTGAGTTGGACGACTACTGGCCTGCGGTGGCGGGCTCGATGATGATGGGGCCCATGGACTACATCAATATCAACGATGGCCAACGCGATAGACTGGCCCTTTACGCCGAACTAGACCAAGTGCTGAATGAGCAGTGGCAACTGCAAATGGGGCTGCGTTACGAGCATTTGGTGAGCGATACGGGCGGTGTGCAGCCCTATAACACCATGAGCTCGGGGATGGGAGGCATGGGTGGCATGGCTGGCATGGGCAACGCCGATGCAGCCGCCGCCATGGCGTTCAATGCCATTGGTCACCAACGCAAAGACGACAACCTGGACATAACGCTCCTGGCCAAGTATCAAATTAACGCGCAGACGCAACTGGAATTCGGCATAGCCCAGAAAACACGCTCTCCCAGCTTGTACGAGCGCTATTCCTGGGGTCGAGGCACCATGAGCATGGCCATGATCGGCTGGTACGGCGACGGTAATGGCTACGTGGGCGATCCAAATCTCAAGCCCGAGGTGGCGACCACGGCGGCGGCAACATTTACCTGGCAAGGCGACGGCCAAGAGTTCAGTCTGGCACCTTACTATACCCACGTGGATAACTATATTGATGCCGTGCAAGTTGGTAGCTTCAACCCGCGTATGGCCATGATGGTATCGCGGCCACAATTGCAGTTTACCAATGTAGAAGCTGAACTCTGGGGAGTAGAATTACGCGGTAAGCAGCGTGTGCTCAGCCGAAATGATCACGAGCTCAGTCTGTCGTTTAGTGCTGATGTCACCCGAGGCAAAAACACCGACAGCGACAACAATTTGTATCACATCATGCCGTTAAACACGTCGCTGAGCTTGGTGCACCAGTACAAGCAATGGAGCAACACCTTGCAGTGGCAGTGGGTGGATGAAAAGTCTCGGGTGGATGAACTGCGCTTGGCAAACACCACCGATGAATATTCGGTATTGAATCTCACCAGCCAATTGCAGTGGAACCAGTTTTCACTCAGTGCCGGTGTTAGCAATCTGTTAGGTGAGCAATACCAGGAGCCGTTAGGCGGGGTTTATCTGTCTGGGTGGATTGCCAGCGACCAAACGCAAAGCTTTGCTGCGCTGCCCGGGCGGGGGCGCTCGGTGGATTTGGGCATTCGCTATCAGTTCTAGCAAGTGTCGCTGGTTAAACAACTATTAAAAAAACCGGGGCATCCCGGTTTTTTATGGTTGTTGTTTAAATCTAGGTTATTTTTTATAAATCACGTACGTTAACTAGGCCGCTTGAAGCAGTGCAGCGAGGTCGTCGGCGTGTTCCTCTTCCACGGCAAGAATTTCTTCAATAATTCGCCGTGTGGTGGAGTCTTTCTCACCCAAATAATCAATCATCTCACGATAGCTGTCGATGGCGATTCGCTCGGCTATAAGGTTTTCTTTAATCATCTCGTCCACGCTGGTGGCAGGTACGTATTCCGAGTGCGCGTTATCGCTAAGATGTGCCGGGTCCATATCTGGCGTGCCCCCCAGTTGCGCGATGCGCTCAGCCAATTTATCGGCATGCTCTTGCTCTTGGTTGGCGTGCTCTAAAAATTCGTCGGCGGCGGCCTGGGCGTTAAAACCGTCGCACATGTAATAGTGCTGCTTGTATCTTAGGGTACAAATAATTTCCGTGGCCAGGGCGCCATTTAGCATGTTAATTACGCTGTCTCGGTCCAGTTCATACCCGGCGGTGACGGCGCCGTCTTCAATGTGTTGGCGAGCGTTGGCGCGAATCTGTTTAATATCACTGATAAAAGTTGCGGAGTTCATTGTGGTTTCTCCTTACATTGCTGAGCGTTATTTGTTGGCGACACTCCCGCAGGTAAGCTGCCGCCGTTGTAGTTAATAACGCAAGCCGTGTGCCATAGCGGCAAATCGCCGGCGCTGCCATTTAATTTGGTTAAAGCAGTTAGAATTGGCGAGGCAATATGGGTGGGTTTTGCAAAAAAACGTAAGCTTTACAATTTTCCGGACGACATCAATCGACCTGTCTAAGTGATTCCGTGGTGGCCAGTGAAGGCCAGCGGTGCGGCACCGCGCAGACGCCGTTCTCGTAGATAGCGTTTAAAAGAGAAGCGTTTGGACAGGGGCAAAACTAACGCGGGCGCGTTAGTGTAATAATCAGCGTCGCCACCACCAGCACCGCGGCCAATATAAACGGGGCCGGCCCGCCACTCAATTGCAACACCAACAACACTGCAACGCAACTGGCGCCGGCGGTTTGCCCCAGGGTGCGGCCGGTGGTAATTAAACTGGCCGCCGCCGCGGAGCGTGCGAGGGCAACGCTGCCGATGATCATGCGAGCGTTGGGCGAAAAGAACATCCCTACACCGGCGCCGATTAGCCAAAGCCGCCAGGTAATGTTGGCCAGAGACATTTCCTGCGGGGCAAATATCATTAAGCACAAGCCCACCAGCGATACCAGCATTCCAAGGCTGCACAGAAGCTCTATGGAAACTTTATCGGATAAATAGCCAGAAGTAGGGGCAAATAACAAGCTAGCTGTGGCGTAAATAGCTAATACGGAACCCACCTGAGACGGGCCGTAGCCAAGGCTGTTTTGCAAATAAAACGGCAAGTACAGAATGATCAGCATACCGGCTAAGGTGGCTAAGAAATTGGCCAGCAGGGCAAGAGACAATTTGGGGTTGGCCAGCATATCCAGCGGAAGCACAGGGTTTTCCACGGCCAGTTCGTGGCGCACAAACCAATAGCCTACGGCTAAGCCGAGCGCAGCGGTGAGCGCGCCGGCTAGCACCTGGCCTCCGTGTACCGCCAGTTCCACTCCGATAATAATGGCGCCGATAGACAGAGCACACAACAGCGAGCCTTTGCCATCAAATCGGCCTGGGTGAATTTCCGGTTTGGGAATGGTTTTAAACATGGCCAGGGCGATGGCCGACAATGGCACGATGGCGCAAAACACCCAGCGCCAATCGACGCTAGCGGCCAAGTAGCCGCCAATGGCCGGGGCCAGTGATGTGCCACCGGCATTGGCCACGGTATTTAGCGACATGCCCTTGCCCAAATGTTGGCTGGGATAAATATAGCGTACCAAGCCTATGGCGACGCTCAAGCCGGCTGCTGTGCCAATGGCCTGTAAAGAACGGGCCATTAATGCGGCGGTATATGACTCGGTGGTTAAAATCAGTAGGCCGCCGGCGGCGTGCAGCAATAATCCCAGGCAATACAGCTTGCGCATACCCAGGCGGTTGGCCAGGGCCGATAGTGGCAGCAGAGTCATGGCCAAAATAAGTTGGTAGAGCGTAACAAATATTACCGCTTTGGCATCGCTGATATTGAGCTGCTCGGCGATGGTGGGTAATACCACGGCGGCGATGGCAATATCCATGGATAACACCATAGAGCCACAAAAAACGGCAATAATTGCGTAAACGCGGCGGGGTAAGGGTAGGCCTAGATGAATATCTGTCACGCGGGAGTCTCTTTAACCAGACGGCATTATCGGCTTAGTATTCCACTTCTTCCACCGTGGCTATTTTGCTTTTGCCACGATCTAAAAATCGTTCTTCATCGTCGATAATCGCTTGCGGCATGGTATGACTGGACAAATACTGCACCGTGTTGTGGTAAATAGTTTCGTCCTTAAACCACAGCTCGGTAATCACATCGAATTCGGGTTCGGTTACTGCCCCGGTTTCGGCGTTGGGCAGTACATCGATGTATCGGCGTAGGTAACGGTCTACACCTTGGGAATATTGTAACGCTAATTTGGCGTGGGTGGTTTCGTAATAGTTTCGAAATTCCGCCACGCTGGTGCCTGGTTTGCGTTTCAAAAAAATCAGTATTTTATACATTGGATTGAACCTTATTATTGTTTTGCCGGCCTTTTTTTAAGCGAGTGCAGGTAGGGCTGTTAATTGATAATAAGGCTTAAACAGGCTGCAAACCATAAAACTCGCGCACGGGCAGAAATTTAATGATTTTATTTAACAGGCGGGAGGGTTTTGTTTAACGCAGGGAGGGGGTTAAAACAGCGCAGGCCATAATTGGCTCAATAGATGAATAATCTATATGACCTGCGCAATAAGAATTAGCGAACATTAAATGGCGTAGTTGGTATCCTCACCGCCAAATAGTGCGTACAAACTTCGAATAAAGTTGGCCAGCTCCAAGGTCATAATGGTGAAATCCACATCGAATTGTTGGGCCGCGGTATCGGGCTCTTCGGCATCGGCTTTTTCTTGAATCATATCGCCAAACTTGAGCCGTTTAACGGTTAGGTTTTCGTCCACAATACACTCAATACCGGCGCTGGAGATGATGGCCAGTTTGCTCACCAGCATGCCTTCTTGCAGATGGTTGATGATGTTCTCTGCACTTAAATCTTGGTTTTTGCAACGAATAATACCGCCATCTTCACCGGGGTCGCGTAACTCGCATTCCTGTCCCAAAACAAAATCCGAGTCGGTCTCCTGGTGTTTTAACCAATTGGTCATCACCTGTTGCGGAATGCTCTTACTGGCAGCGGGCACCACGGGTAAGCTGCCCAGGGCTTCGCGCAAGTTAACCAGCAGTTCTTCGGCGGCGGTAACCGAGCTGGAGTTAACAATTAAGTGGCCTTCTTTGGGGGCAAAGTAGGCATACAGGCGGCTAGAGCGAGTGAAGGCCTTGGGTAGCATGGTTATCACCAGCTCTTCTTTGATTTGTTGCTGCTCTTTGCGGCCAACCTTGCGGCCTTCATCTGCCTCTATGGCCTTCACCTTATCTTCCACAGCTTCATTAACGGCCGCAGCGGGTAGTACGCGCTGCTGTTTTTTGCTGCACACCATGGTGTAACCACCGGCGGCGTGCACTAGGTCGCCCTGTTCGCCAATGGGTGACACAAAGCCGGTGCGGCTGATTTCTTGGCTGCCGCAGGGCTTAAAGGGGTGCTCGGCCAGCTTTTCGGCCAGCTCTTCAGCGGAGATGTCAAACGGTTGCGTAAAGCGATAGATAATTAGGTTTTTAAACCACATAGTGTCTAGCCTGTCGGATTGCTGGTTTTTTGTTCAAATGGCGGCGGGCCGCGGCGAAAAGGGCAGCGATGATGACGAATTTCGCCGCAAAAGGATAGGCGCTATTTGCCTTTTTGCGGCCCGGTTTCCCATCTGGCTGATTTGTGAGCATTGCCATGGCGGTGGCGGTGCGATGCCGGTAGACTGAATGCAATTGCATTAAACGACGGACGGGTAGCCCTATGGACTCTGTATTGGCCTTGCAGCCCTGGCATTGGGTGGTATTTGGCGTAATTCTAGTGCTTAGCGAATTGTTAATTACCACCTTTTTTATCCTATGGTTTGGCATTGCCGCCATCTTGATGGGGGTGTTGCTGTTATTTTTGCCCATGTTGGCGTTAAGCACCCAAGTGCTGTTATGGACGGTGCTCTCGGTGCTATTTGCCGTGGCCTGGTTTAAGTTTTTGAAGCCCCTGTCGGTGGATAAAACCAAAGCCGGTTTGTCCAAAGAAGCCATTCTTGGTGAAGTTGGTCAAATAATATCCGCTCCCAATGGTGACCGGCGTGGTACCCTTCGATTTCCGGTGCCAATTTTAGGTGAAGCCGAATGGGCGGTGATCACCCAGGACTGCGTGCGCGAGGGCGACCGAGTGCGGGTGATTGATGTCGCCGGTAATGCGCTGGTTGTGGAAGCAATTTAAAACAAAAAGGAGATCAATGTTATGGGCGAAGTTTCGGGGTTAGGGATGGATGGTTTATACGTAGTTATTGCCATTTTTGTGTTGGTTTTGGTGACCGTCGCCAAGGGCGTACGGTTGGTGCCACAGGGCCATAAATGGGTGGTGCAACGGTTGGGTAAATACCACACCACGTTAAACCCGGGGTTGAATATCTTGATCCCCTATGTGGATCAAGTGGCTTATAAAGTCACCACCAAAGATATTGTGTTGGATATTCCATCCCAAGAAGTTATCACGCGGGATAACGCCGTAATCATTGCCAATGCTGTGGCTTACATCAATATTATTTCGCCAGAGAAAGCCGTATACGGTGTGGAAGATTACCAAATTGCCATCCAAACCCTGGTGCAAACCTCGTTGCGATCCATTATCGGTGAAATGGATTTGGACGATGCTCTATCCTCGCGCGATAAAATAAAAGCCCACCTCAAAAACGCTATCTCTGATGATATCTCGGACTGGGGTATCACACTAAAAACCGTTGAAATTCAGGATATTAACCCCTCGGGGACTATGCAGCAGGCCATGGAAGAGCAAGCCGCCGCAGAGAGGGCGCGCCGTGCCACGGTAACTAGGGCCGACGGTGATAAACAAGCCGCTATTCTAGAGGCCGAAGGTCGGTTGGAAGCATCCCGGCGCGATGGTGAAGCCCAGGTTGTGTTGGCCAAGGCCAGTCAGCAAGCCATTGAGATGGTAAGCACAGCCATCGGTGAAAAAGAAATGCCCGTAGTGTATCTACTGGGGGAGAAATACGTCAAAGCGCTGGAGGAGTTGGCGGTATCACAAAACAGCAAACACGTGGTATTCCCGGCGGACATATCCTCGGCCATCAAGGGTATGCTGGGTAAGTAGTTGTGGTAACAACTATTTGTTAGCGGCTAGATAGTTGATAGGCGATATAAGGGTAGTTAGGCGGTAAAGGTCGGCGCAAAAAAGCCAACCATGCAAAACAGAGTTACCGGCAGCGCCAACAAAGCGCAAGCCACACTAAGCCGAATCAGCACAACGTTGGTTCGGCTTTTTAGTTTCGGAGCCAGCCAAATTGCCAAGGGCATTGCACTTAGTACCACAAGGCACCATAGTACCGAAGGCAAACCCAGTGCTATTTTGGTTACCGTGGGTAGGGCGTTTTGGTCTAGGGTTGCGAATACCTCTGTGAAGCTTTGGTTGGTGCGGATTAAAATGCAGTAAAATACTACAGCGAACACGCTGCACAGAGTGCAGACAATTTTCTGCCCGGTACTAATGCTCGAGTCATTGTCTGGTGCTTGGCTCATAGTGCGGGGCCTTTCCCTGGTTAACGTGGCGCGGCCCGGTGGTGTTATTCAACCTGCACCGCGCCACTACAAATCATAGCCAGCAGTATAACCGCAGGCTGGGTGGGCGTCACCGTCGACGCCACAGGTGATTCCTTTCAACGTGCGGCTTTAATGTGGCTTTCACAGGTTTGGATTGGGCTGGGCCTTGTAGTGGCGGGCTAGGTCTAATTCTCGGGCGCTGAAATACGTTTGCGCAATTTGATCAATTTGCTCAAGTTTATCCTGCTCCACTAGGCCTGCTTTGAGTATTGCCCTTTTGTCTTTGTTAAAGCGCGCTAAGCGCTGCTGGAAGTCTCTTTTCTTGTTTGCATTGGTGATGGCTTTTTGCGCTGCAAAAAATGTGATGTTTTGATCGTGCAAATGGTTGATAAACGAATCGCTGGCACCTTGCTCCCGCAGCGTATAGGCTTGGTTCTTAATATAGGCAATGCCTGGGTTATCCGGTGCACCCAAGTGCAAATAACCGGCGGCAAGGTCTTCTTTCAGCCGGTCGGTTTGCTGCGCCATTTGTTGTTGGTTGGTGTCCGGTTGTTGGTGGATTTGTTGTGCCTTGGCGTAAAAGCGTACCAGGGCTTCTTCGTTGCCGTACAACTGGTTGGCCAACTCACCGCCCAGGTGTTGGCGCCGCAGTTGCGCCAGGGGTTCAACCTGTAATTCGTCAGCTTTGGGTGCTGCTGATAAGTACTGTTTTTCGGCCCGCTTATAATCGTAAAAATTTCTCAGCAGAGAGCCCGCCTGGGCGCCGAAGGGTTCTGGCAGAGTGCCCACCAACAGAGCCGTTAACTCTTTTAGGTTGTCATCGCTGAGGTCTAACCCCAATTGCACCACCGATTGCTCCAGTAGATATTTGGCGTTGTTGTCGATCACCAGGGCGTCGCCCTCAATCTCGATTTCACCTATGGCTTGATAAATACGGCTGAGGCTAAACCCAAAGCTTGTGAACTCACTGGCTTCGGAAGTGGTTGCCCGGGTCGATTGCCCGGCTTGGTAGCTTGGGTTTAACTGGCCTTGCATCAATGATGCTAGGCGTACCCGTTTAGTGGCGGGTTTGTTTTCCATGGCTTCAGTGGCCGTGTGCATCACTTGAGGCGGTGTTGGCTGCGCCGATTGTCGCCAAAAAAATGTGCCCGCTGTCAGGCTGGCCAGGGCTAGCCCGGTGAGGAGTATCGGCTGATAGGTCGTTTTCATTGGGCTTGCTCTTTTACAAAATATCCAGCAGTTCTACATCGAATATTAATACCGCGTTGGGGCCAACAAAATCACCTGAACCGCGTTCGCCGTAGGCGATGCTCGGTGGAATATAGAGCTCCCAGCGTGCGCCTTTGGTCATTAATTGCAACGCCTCAGACCAACCGGGAATCAATTGCTTCACCTTAACTTGGTAGGGCGTATTGCGGCTATGGGTACTTTCGAATTCGGTGTTATTCACAAAACGGGCGGTGTAATGCACCAACACCTCATCGGTGGGGGCGGGATGCTGTTGGCCTGTTCCGGTTTCTATGATTTTATATTGCAGGCCGGTGTCGGTTACCTTTATTCCGGGCTGTTGTGCGTTGTTACGCAAAAACGTTTCGCCCTGTTCAGAATTTTTTACGCCGGCGGCGGCCCAATCGGCTTCTTTCTTGTGGGTGTACACTTGCTGGTAGGCCTGTAGGGTGGCCTGTACCTCACCGGTTTTCAGGGCTGGCTGAGCATCGTCGAATACCGCTTGCATGGCCGAGGCGAGCAGAACCACATCCAGGGTTATACCTTCGGCTTTAAACTTGTTGGCCAAGTCTACACCATAGGCGTAACTGAACCGCTCTTCTAGAGATTTAAACTGTTGTTCGTTTTGCCCATAGGCTATTTGTCCGCAGCTGAAAACGGCAAAGATTAGAGCGGGAAGGTTTAATAGTCGTTTTAACTCGAAGTTGTTTGATGTGCTCATTTTTATTGTTTACGTTCTTTATCAATCAAAGCGTTTTAAAGATAGTTTACCTGTGGCGCAAATTCGATGACTTGTGTCATCGAATTTGGCAGCGCCCTGTCGCCACGCGTTGGTGTGGACGCGGAAATTACAACTAATTCGCTAACCAGCGCTGGGTATATTCGCGCATGGCATCGCCCACGGCACCACCGTCACCGGTGGTGGGGGTGAAATGAGAACCAGAGGTAAGCTCCTCGGTGTAGTTGGTTGCATTGCGGCGGCAGTTGCCAGAGTTAAATGGTAGCGCCGGAGCTAGGGTGTCGCCGGTACTGAAGATACACACTACATCAACGTTGCTTGCCACAGGGTTAAAAATGGAGGTGGTGTAAACCGTATCGGGCTGAACCGCAATGACGCAATCGGCATCCAGGCGATTGGCAGCGTTAAAGGAGCCGCCGCCGCCCTGTGAATGGCCAGAGGTACAGACCTTAGGGTTTGCGCCAACGATGCTGCTGTAACGGGATTTCGCTGATTCTACGGAATCCTCAACCTCACTGCCGGTACCGGAGTTGGCGGTGGTGGCTGCGGCTACCAAAATACATTGCTCTGCTACGGATTCCAACAAGCCTCGGTAGGTGCTGGAGGTGCCGCCGGTGCCGTTGCCCCAGCCCAAAATATTGTAGGTGCCGCTGCCGCCACTAGGCACATAAAAAACCGAGCCCAGTGCGGACTCGCGATCCACACTACAGGTGGTGCTGCCACCGCCACCGCCGCCACTACTGGCAAGGGTGCCGCTGGATGCAAAAACGCCGGCTAAAACTGCTATGCCACTAACAAGAACCTGCTTATGAAATTTCATAATATTCCCTATATTATTTCGTTTTAATGGGTGTTGTGAATGTTAACGCTGCTTCAATAAGTTAATGAGTTAACGATTGGCAAAGTAGATGATTAAAAAATGCGCCGCAACAAAATGGGCGCAAGAGTGTCGATTCGTGAAAGCAATTTATTGGCGAAGCAAAAAAACTTGCGCTGGTTTTAACTAACGCATGATGCCTGTCACACTGGGGCTATCAACGATGAGTTGTAATATGCAATTTAAATTTGCGCCACACACAAATGCCAAAATCACTAACGGTTTGCCGGTGGCACAGGCGCTGGTGTTGATGTGCGTTATTGCCTTGCTGGCACTTTGGACTGGCGGAGAGAAAAAGCCCATCATCACTCAAATTGTTCGCCTTGGCGATGTTGCCGGTAGTGCGCAGCTCGATTTTAATCGCGCAGAGGCTGGGTGGAGCGAGTTGAGTTGGAGCCGGGATGGCCGTTTGCTAATAGATAACCGCACCGAGCCGGCGTTGTCGGCATTGGTTGAAACAATGGTTGCAGCCGATAGCCTGCTCAAAAGTCAGCGGATATCTATTTTGTTGGAAAAACAATTTGGCCAACGGCGGGGCCAGCAAGTGGTGACGCTGGTAAATCAATTGGTCGCATTTAAAAAACGCGAACAAGCGTGGTTAAGCCGCAATGCAGATCAGACTCCGCCGCCTTTTGCTGAATTAATGGCACTGCAAGACGAGGCGTTCGGGGCCGATGTGGCGGCGCAACTATTTGCCGGCCAGCGACAGGTTATGCAGGTAATCCTCAATAGTCAATCAGCACCTGCGCTTCAAGGCAACCAGCGATAAACATCCACTGATGCTTCTAGATGCATCTAGGTGCATCTCATAAGTCGCTACTCTGGCGGTAAACTTTTAAAAAATAACAAAGGATTTCAATGCAAAGGTTAACCCACAATGAAGTAGATGCCCAGTGACTAGGCCTTCGGTGTTACTGCACAGGGCAGCTGCACATTGGTGGTTGACCTTTCCCCTATTAACGGCCCTGGGTTGCGCTTTAAGCTCGCTTTTTCCATCCCTGCATTTACTGGGGTGGGTTGCTTTGGTGCCGTTTTATGTCGGCTTGCAACGTTGCAGGGGTTATCGGCAATCGGCCTGGTTCGGTTTTATTACCGGGTTATTAACCTTTGGGTTGTCCACCTACTGGATGGCTGAATTTATTACCCTGTTTAAAAATTATCGCTTGGTTAGTGCCGTGGCAATGGCTTCTGTCTACTGGTGCTATTGCGCTCTGATATTTGTGGTAGTTGCGATTGTTACGCACCGGGCAAGGCAAACTCGGTGCGAACTTTGGTTATTTCCGTTGGCGTTGGCTCTGGTTTTTGCTTGGTTCCCGGTGTTGTTCCCTTGGCAATTGGGTAATGGACAGCATCCGTTTTTGGTGGCAATCCAAGGGGTGGACATCACCGGCGTTAGCGGTTTGGATTTTATCATCGGCTTGGTAAATGTGTTATTGGCCCAGGGCTTTATGCGCAAACGCATCCGAGCAGGGTGGCAACGGCGGTTAGCCTACGGTTTGCTGCTGGGGTGGTTTGGCTATGGCGCAGTGCAATTACATTTTTGGCAGAAGCCCCAGGCAGCCAACGCCGTTTTGGCCGTTGGCTTGGTGCAGGCTAACGGGCCGCCTTCACTGAATCCGCCCATCGCGCCCAAGGGCTACAGTTTAAGCTACCCGCCGGAGATGGCGCTAACCGAGCAATTAGCGCAACAGGGCGCGGCACTGGTGGTTTGGCCGGAATACGACCGGCAATATTACAATCTGCCCGCGGTTAAATTGGCCTATCAGCGTCAGGTGGCTGCCCTGGCCACACCGATGATGTTGCAATCGGTGGAGAAAACACCAGGCCCCGATGGTTATCAGAAATTCAGCACCATTACCTTGCTGGATGCCCAGGGCCAGGAAACCGGCAAATACCAAAAAGTGCAGCGTATAGCCGTGGCTGAATACTTGCCAGGGCTCGATCAACTGCCTGGAGTAAAGGCGGTGGTGTTGAATTATTTAGGGGATTTTTTCGGTGATTACCAGCCCGGCCCAGGGCCCGCGCGTTTTCAACTGGGCCCGCTGGCACTGACGCCACTGATTTGTTACGAGGTCATTTTGCCGCGCTTTGTGGCGCGCTCCGTGGCTGCCAGCGGCGGTAATATCATTACTGTACAGTCCAACAACAGTTGGTTCGGTGATAGCCGCGTGCCCTATCAACACATGGGCGCATCGGTGTTGCGCAGCGTGGAAAACCGTCGCCCCCTTATCCACGCTATGAATAACGGTCTGGGCGGGGTAGTGGCAGCCAGTGGCCAAATTTTATTGCAAACCAGCGCTAAGGAAATTGCCGGTTATTTAGTTGAAGTGCCTTATTCCGCTAATCCACCCACCACCATTTATCAACGCTGGCCGTGGTTAACCCTGGGGGGTTTTTCCATTGTATCTATTGTATTACTGTTCCGCCGGCGGAGTGTGGCTATTTCCGTCTAGTGATTGGCCTGGCAGTTCTAAAACCAGGGTGAATTTTTTGCCCGGCCGCATAATCCTAACGCCTGCCCACACAACACAAATCACTCCGGCGCCCAACCCCCAAACCCATTCCTTTTGAAAATCCTCAAGGGTGTAGTAATACTCCGGCCCAAGCCAGATTTCATAACCGACACTGATTAGCCACACCACCAAGTTGTTTAATGCATGGCAAATAATGGGCACCCAAAGGGTTTTGGTTTGCAAATACAGTAGGCACATGGCTGCGCCAAAAAAAGCAGCGCCAATTGGATCAGGATGGGCGATGCCAAAAAAAAATGACGACCATAGAATCGCCGGTAATACACCGTATTTATGGCCCCAGCGATGAAGCAGCAGGCCTCTAAAGGCAAACTCTTCTGTCACCGGAGCAATAACCGCAAGAGAAATTACGCTTAGCAAATTGGCCAGTAGGGGATAACTGCCCTGGTCATGGATGATCAAAGGCGGCAGGTTGATATACCAGTAATTAACGAATTCTGGCACCACAAAGGAGAGCGGGTAGAACAGGGCGTAGGCTGCCGCCATGGAAAAGAAAAAACTAAAGCCAGTCAGCGCCAGCGCCTGTGGAAACTGGCCTGCGGTTGGTGGTGAGAAAAAAACTTGGAGTGGCAGTTTATGCCAAACAACCAACAGGCCCAGCAGTAAAACCACCAGCGCGGCATAGAGGTAGTAATAGAGTACATCAAACCAATAGTCGGCGCCGCCTGCCTGCCAAATCAGCTCGTCTAATAACTCAAGGCCGGGTAGATAGAACCATGGCAAGAGCCAGATAAGCACCACATAGCGGCCTTGTAAGGGTAAAAGTTGGTTGTCCGTCATGGCAGTGAAAACATCCAGTGGCTTAGCAATTGTCGCAGAGTGTTATAGCTGGAGTTGAGCACTACTAGATAATACGCCATCAAAATCGAAGATGCACTCCAGCTATTCATCGAACATGGGGTTTTAGTGTGTGTTAAGTCTGTTTACTCAGAACGCCTGATATATGGCAACGCGCATTAGTGTTCGCGGACAATTTACTGCTACTAAATTATTGGATAGTCACCATTTGCAAGCTAACTGAGCGAAGCCGCCCGGGCCAGCCTATTCGCAATGGAAGTAACATTGGTACTATCTATCTACGTACCCCTTAGTTTTCTGATGTGGGCTCATGCTTCAAACAAGAAAGTGACTTTCAACTTATTATGGTGCCCTTTTTTTTATGGTTTCTTTGCAGCTGCGATAGTATCGCAAAAGCTTTTTAGAACTGCTTTCTTGGGTGACGATACCCCTCCTGAAATCGAATAGCTGATGGATACCCTACTATATGAGCCATTTTCTTCCAAAACTATGTTGAGTGGGGCAGTTTTTCCTTCCCCAAATGATACGTCTTGGCTTGCAGAGATAATGCCTAGCTTCTCATCAGCGTTAGTAATTTTCCAGCCATCTTGAGCGATATGTTGATAGATCTTCTTGAAAGCGTCCTGGGAATTTAGGCTGGCGATTTCTTCCCATGTTTTAAAAGTTTTGCCCTTTAAAAAATTACCTTCTACAGAAAAATTTTCTGCGCACTGTGACGCGTAGGTATGGCAAGCAGAGGTGCTTAGCCAAAGTACTGATACTGCAATGAGTTTGTTGTTCAATTGGATTCTCCCATTTTCAGATGAACTCGACCGGTGAGGCGGGGGCTTTTCGGGCCCTTATGGAACACTCATTTGTCGAGATTGAATGTTCGTTATTTATGACTCATTATCCTTTCTCGGTCAATGGAATAAGTGTCAATTGGTCGACCGGTGCTCACTTACGCCCCGGTTCAGCTGGCGTAGGGTACAATACCCGCTTTAGTTCAGTTCCAACCGTTAAGGAATTCGCTTTGTTGTTTTCTGTGCAGTCGCATTCTGCGCTGCGTGAGCCTTTGTATCGTCGCTACTTTTTAGCCTCCTGCCTGGGTACCCTGGCCAGTTGGATGGTGCGTTTTAGTTTGGGGTGGCTGGCTTGGGATTTAACCCACACGGTGTTTTGGGTGGGCGTGGCCAGCGCCGGGATGTTGTTGCCAACGTTTTTGTTGTCGCCGATTTTCGGCGTGTTATCGGATCGATTTAATCCTCGCAACGGCTTGTTAGTAACCACCCTCAGCCAAGGTGTGGTGGCGGGGTTAGTGGCTTTGGCCATGGCCTTGGGCATGTTTTCCCTACCGGTTTTATTGGTTGCCAGTGTGCTGGTGGGGGCGGTGAGTGCTGCGCATCACCCCATTCGGTTAGCGTTTATTCCGCGCATCGTGGGGCGGCAAGCCCTGCCCAGCGCCATTGGCTTGTCCGCCACCATGTTTAATACCTCGCGGGTGTTGGGGCCAGCTCTAAGCGGTGCGTTAATTGCCAATGCATCGGTGGTATTTACGTTGTTGTTTGCCACCGGGGCTTACCTGGCCTCCACCATCGCGTTGACTCGGGTTAAGCTGGATTACCAACCCAGTACGGTACAACACAAAAGTATTTTAGCGGAGTTGCTAGAAGGCATACGGACCAGCGCCGGGCGCCCGGTCATTCGGTTGATACTGTTGTTAACGGTGTTTAATGGCTTGCTGGGGCGCACATTGTTGGAGTTGTTGCCGGCGCTGTCGGGTAAATTATTGGGCGGTTCTGCCAGTGAGCTGGCTTGGCTTACCGCCGCTGCCGGTGTGGGTTCCATCATTGGTGGCTTGATCATTGCGCGGCTAAGAGATAACCACGGGTTGTTATTTCGCATTGTTATCGCAGGCTTGGCGGTTGCTGCGGTGAGTTTGGTGCCGCTGTATATGGCGGCGCAGCTCTGGTTATTGGCGTTGTTGGTGGGCGTAGTGAGTTTGGTTACCACGGTGACGGGGATTTCTAGCCAGGCTCTGGCGCAGTTGACGGTAGCCGACGATATGCGCGGCCGGGTGATGAGCCTGTGGACGGTGTGCTCCATGGGCAGCCCCGCCATCGGCACCTTTGGGGTGGGGGCGGTGGCAGACCATGTAGGTTTTGCCACCACGCTCAACGCAATGGCGGCGCTGGCCCTAGTGGCTTTATTTTGGGTTTGGTTGCCAGTACGGCGGCAAATTCGCCGCGCACAAGCCGTTAACCCGTCGGCGTAGCGGATTCGTCAGCGCTGTATTTGATGCGGGTTTTGGTTACCCAAATCAAAAAGCAGGGTAAAAAGGTTAGGGTGATGATGGTGGAACACAGTATCCCCGCCAGCACCACAATGCCCACTCCTCGGTACAATTCAGAGCCTGCGCCGGGGATCAAGACCAGCGGCGCCAGGCCAAAAATAGTGGTGAAGGTTGACATTAAAATCGGCCGTAGGCGGGTGCTGATAGCGCCGATAACGGCGTCTTGCACGGAAGTATCGGCCTGGGCCAAATTACGTCGGGTTTGATCGACGATCAATATCGGGTTATTCACCACGGTGCCCAGCAGTATTAAAAAGCCCAGCATGGTGATCATGTCGAAGGGTTGCGAAAGCCCCAGTACATTGAGCAATACTAAGCCGACGAGGCCACCTGCCAAGCCCAATGGAATGGTGGCCAGGATAATCAACGGGTAGCCCCAGTGCTTAAATATCGCCACCAACAATAAATAAATCAAAATTAAGGCTACGGTAAAATTATCTTTTAATGCCGTTTGTGTGGCCTGTAATTGGTCGGCTGCACCGGAAATGGTAATGTTAACATCCTGCGGTAATTCGCCGGCGGCGCGCATGGCTGGGATCAGCTCCGATTGCACTCGAGCCACGGCGGTTTCCAGGGCGACATCGCGCGGTGGAATAATACGCAAGGTTACGGTGCGGTGACCATCAATGCGGCGCACCGAGGCGCTGTCCACGGTTTCGGTTAAATCGGCCAGGGCGCTGAGCGGCAAAAAGCCAGCGTTGGGCGTCATTATGGGCAGGTCGGCCATGTTGTCGAGCTGTCGGTTTTGGCCGGCGTCGCTTAACAAAAAGATGTCGATTTTATCGTCGTTAAAAAAGAACTCATCCACAAACGCGCCATCGCTCAACGCGGCAACGGCGTAGCCAAATTCATCCGCCGATAGCCCATATTCTGCCAGCCGCTCCCAATTCGGTTTGACCTCCACCAGTGGTTGGTCCAGCGATAGCGACGACGGTTCTGATTGAATTTGTGGGTTGGTAAACAGTTCTTCCGCTCGGCGATAGGCGTTTTCTCCAGTGGTATAAAGCGTGGCCAAATCTGGGCCAGAAATATCCAGATTAACCGCCCGTGTGCCACCGTTGTTGCTACTGATAATGGAACCGCGGGAGGAAAACGCCCTCATACCCGGGTATTGGCGCATATAATCGGTGAGGCTTGCCATCATTGGCCCTATGTCGTCGCCCTCTGTGGGCTCGCTCATCACCCAAACGCCACCAGAGTTCACCGACATAAAATAGTACTTCAGCGACGGTAATGGTTTTTTACCTTGGTGAAATAATTCTGGGTCGGTATCGACGTTGTCTTCTAAGGTTTTGCGTACATCGGTACCGATGATTTCCATTTCGCTCATGTTGTAACCCGGTGGCGCGATCATCATGGAAAATGCCTTGGGTTCTTCACCCTCGGGCAGATACTCCGCCGGTGGCATTAAGATAATCGCGGCAACCAGAGTAGTGATTACGGCGATGGCCATGGTTACCATACGGCGGGTGAGTGTTTGCGTTAACCAAGTCACCATGGCCATAATTTTTCTGCTTAGACCATCCACCGTGGAATTGTCGGTTTCTTTACCAAATCCCAGCCGCGCACTGGCCGCCGGTACTACGGTGATGGCCACAAGCATAGAGGCGAGGATGGCCGCCGAAATGGCAATGGCAATGTCAGAATACAATTGGCCGGCTTCTTCCTTGATAAACAGTATCGGCGCAAACACCAAAATCGTGGTCATCGACGACGCCAGTACCGCCGACCACACCTCTTGTACGCCGGCAACGGCGGCGTCGAATAATGCCAAGCCCCGACGGCGGGCCTGCTCGATACTCTCCAAAACCACAATGGTATTGTCCACCGTCATGCCAATGGCAAAGGCTACGCCGGCCAGGGAAATAACGTTGATGGTGCGGCCAAAAATCAGCAGGCCGAAAAACGCGGCAATGGTGCAAATAGGGATACTTAACACACCCACCAGAGTCGCTTTGGCGCTGCGCAAAAACAAGTACATTATGGCGGTGGCTAAAAAGGCTCCAAGAGCCAAATTGGTCCATACGTTTTTAATGGAATCCTGCACATAGCGCACGTCCTCGCCCACCAGTACCATGCGCAGGCCATTGTCTTTTAATATGCCTTCTTGCATATCATCCACAATGGGCCAAAGGTCTTTTTTAATGTCGATAACATTGGCGCCGGTTTCGCGATTCACCGCCATGCGCAGGCCTTTTTCGCCTTCACGGTAGGTATTGTTGCGCACCTCGTAGTGGTCCAACACAACGTTGGCGACGTCTTTTAAACGCACCGTGGCGTTATCCTGTTGGCGAAGAATGGTGTCTTCTAATTCGGTTAAATCATCGTACCGGCCCACGGTACGAATTAAATATCGACGCTTGCCGCTTTCGACATCGCCGGCGGATCGGTCGGCGTTGCGGGCGCGGATACGAGCCCGTACTTCAGACAAGGTTAAACCCCGCTGCGCCAGCTTGATGGGGTCAATTAAAATTTGCACCTGGCGCTCGGCGCCGCCGCGTACTTCTACCTCAGAGATGCCGTCCACGCGTTCCATAATGGGCCGAATAAAATCGTCGACAAAGTCGTACATCATATCCATGTCCAAGCCCAGAGGGTTGCCAGGCAGTGGCACCACCGCAAAATAGATGAACGAGTTAGCCGAAAACGAGCTGCTGACCAAGCGCGGTTGATCGACGTTTTCTGGGTAGGCTGGCACCTGGCTCAGGGCATTGCTGACTTCGATTAAGGTTTGGTTGATATCGACCCCAAATGGAAATTCCAAGTCGATGCTGGCGCTGCCGGTTTCTGCCTCCGACGACATGCGTTGTAGGTTGGGTACGGTACGCAGGTAGCGTTCTTGCTCCAATAAAATTTCTTTTTCTACGTCCTGTGGTGTGGCGCCAGGCCACCCAGTACGAACGCCGATGGTGCGCACTTCTAAATCCGGGATCATTTGCACCGGGATTTGCAGGGCCGAGGTAATGCCCAACACGCAAATGATTAATACCGTAACACTAACGATAATGCCTTCGCGAACGCTGGCTTGAAACATAATAATTTCCTGTAATTAGCGTACGATTTTTATCGGTTGGTTGTTGCGCAAAATCTCATTACCGCGCACAACCACTTGGCTATTGGCGTCCAGGCCGGAGATAACTTCTATTTGGTCGCCCAGTATCTGGCCCACCTTTACCGGTTGGCGCTTGGCGATGGCGGGGTCGCTTTGCTCGTCGACAATAAACACCGCAAAGCTGTTATCTGGGTTGCGCAGTATGGCGTCGCGGGGCACGGTTAACACAGAGTCGTCGGCCTGTGCGGTGCTGAAGGTTGCCGTTGCCGAGCTGCCCGGAGGTAGGGCATTGCCTGGGTTATCTGCCACCAAGCGCAGGCGAAAGGTTCGGCTTACGGCGTTGGCAACAGGAATGCTGGTGTGTATGCGCGCGGGCAGTATTGTGTTTGGGTTTGTGTCCGGTTTAATTTCTACCTGGGTATTGCTGCTTAGGCTGTAAAACAAACTCTGGGGGATTTCCACATCCAGGTAGGTTGCCTCGGTGGCGACTAACTCTAAAACCGCAGTGCCGCGAGTAATCCATTCGCCTTGCTCGGTGAGTCGCTGGCTCACCACGCCGGTGAAGGGCGCGGTAATTTTATGGTATTGCAAACGCTGTTGCTGTGCGGCCACGGCGGCTTGGGCCCCTTTTAATGCTGCCTGTGTAGTTGCTTGGTTGGCCTGGCGCAGGGCCAACTCGGTTAATGCGATGTGCTTTTGTTGGCTTAACCGCTGAGCTTCGCTCACCAATCGTTGGGCCTCACCGGCCTCCGCCTGGGCGCGTTCCAACTCCGCTCGCAGACGCGACAATTCAATTTTTTCCAAGCTGTCGTCAAGCTCAATTAATACGTCGCCGGCTTGCACTCGGCTGCCGTCATCAATTAAGAGCTTGTCCACTGCGCCATCCACTCGGGCAGACAGGTTAGACACTTGAACCGCACGCACGGTGCCGGATAGTTGAATGGATTGGCTAGCGGCTTGGCTTTGTGGTTCGGCGACGGAAACCGGTGCTGTGTTTTGTGCGTAGGAAAGACAAGGGCTAAGTAGGCAAGCCAGTAAAGCAGCGTGGGCTACGCGAAGACGCAAGGGGTTATCCATGGAGAGGGTTCCGTGTGTGTAGGTTAGTTATCATCCTGAGACAGCATCATTACGGTTTCGCGGGGTCGAAATACACAGTTAAAGTAAAAGGCCGAGACGAAACCTGTCGATGCATTCACTTACTTGTTTCAGTGTTGATGACAGCTGCCATCGAATTTGGCAGCAGCTCCTTGTGCCACGCTAGTGCTCCGCCAGAGAACTGCTTTGCAGAACAAACTGCCTGGCTAGGAACTGGTTATTCATTGATGTTACACCATTATCGATATGCTAACCCAGGGTATAAAGTGGTGTAATAGGTGCGATAAACTTTCACAATGTTTGCACATTATTACTGGCAATCGTGCTTTTCCTCTGCAGCTCGCCGATGAAGACAACGCAAACACTGAAAAGGAACCGTTGCTCTAGGCCGAGAGCCATTTTGTTATTGATAAGCTAAAAAGGATAATCCATGACCATTATTGTGATTTGTTTAATTATTGCCGCGTTCACGCCGCTGTTAGCCAAAGCGCCCTTGGGCTACCTACAAGCCAAACAAGAGGGCGGTTATGACAACAACAATCCGCGGGCACAGCAGGCTGGGCTCAGTGGTTTAGGCGCTAGGGCGTTAGCGGCGCAAAACAATGCGTTTGAGGCGTTCCCTACCTTTGCTGCGGGTGTCCTTATTGCTCTGTGGGCTGAGGCGAACTTGGCTACTGTGCAGTTGTTGTGTGTGCTGCATATCGTGGCGCGTCTGTGCTATCTCACGTTTTATTTGGCGAACCTGGCCACCTTACGCTCGCTAAGTTGGATGGTGGGTTTTGGCTGTGCCATCGCGTTAATGGCGCTTGCGCTGTAGCCCCTAATTATTGAGCAAAGAAACTTAGCGCCGATTTAGGCCGTATTGTCACCGGCTACCTCTAGCACTAGGCCCCAGGTATTGAGCGGCGCGGGCACCGCCCAATCGCTGTAAAAGCCACCAAATTGCGCCTGGCATTGTTCTGCCATGGTTCTAAACGATGGTCGGCCGGGGTCGGTGAGTATGGTACGTGGCACACCGGCGGTGTGTGCTTTGGCCACCAGCTCAGCCACGGTTTCGGTTAGGCTATCCCAAAAACAAATGTCGGTGCCGATGATCACATCGAAGCCAGCCAGTTGGTCTGGGGTAATATCAGCTATATCAATGGCGATGGTATTCAGCTCAGCGCCATTGAGTTCGGCATGGTGCTCCAAATAGGGCAAGACATTTTCATCGGCGTCCAAGGCAACAACGGCGGCCTCAAATTGCTTGGCGCAGTAAATACCGGCCAGGCCCCAGCCACAACCCACCTCCAGCACACTGCTACCGGGCTCCAACGGGTACTCTTTCAAGTAGTCCATTAACACAAACGAGCTCTGCCACACTTTGTTGCCGTGCAAGCTGTGGCCGGGATAGCGTTTTTTTAAGCGGCGGATATCTGGGTGGGCGTTTTGCAAAATGGTGAGGCCAAAGGCTTCAAAACTGTGTTTGGTCATGGGTTGGCTGATTGTAATTTGGCGATTAGCGCGTTCAACTGTGCGGATTGCACGGAGTCTACAACGCCGGCCAAGGATTGTAAGCCATCGGGGTAAAAGCCAGAGACATTGTAGCTTTGGGTGATTTGCGTACCGCCATTGGCAAGGGGCTCAAATCTCCAGCTCATGGCGCCGTGTAAGTCCATCATTTGCAGTGGCCCCAGGCCGCGCAGCAGTTGCACTTCTTGGCCCGGATTCACCATGGCCACCACCATATGCTGCACTTGCTTTTGGCCCTGTATTTCACAAAAGCAGCCACCGGCGCGGGCATCAATGGATAGGTTCTCTGCCTTGCCAAACCGGGTGTGGCTGGCGATCCACCAGTCCTGTACCTTTAAAAACTGCTGGTAGGTTTGCTCTGGGCTGGCATCGGTGGAGCCGGTGATGACCAAATTAAAACCGTGTTCGGCCTTGTGGATTACCTCCGAGTTAGCGGCTGTGGCGGTGATAAGTAACAGCCATAGAGCAACACGTAAAATCAACATTAAGGTAGTCTCCGGTCTGTGGCTGAACCCTATATAAGCCTTAGGAGTCTGGTTGGGACTGGCCCAGAATTTCATAGCGCCGGGTGAGGAATCGCCAGACATTATTCTGTTTTATGTATTGGTCATGGTAGCAGCCAACCAAGTGTTTGTGAGCCCCATTTCTGGCCGCCACCCACTCCCGGCAGTAGGCCTTGCCTGTGGCATGGTCACCGTCGATGACCATATCCGCCGGCACCGAGATCATGCTCAAAAAGTCCACATAGGCCATCACCTGGGCAAACTTTTCAACGATGGCGGTTTTGCCTATGACTGGCTCTGGGAAAGACACCAACTTCCACGAGCACTGTTCGCTATCCGCCCAGGTGGCGCCCCAGGTGTCTGGATTGGTGCGCATGGCTTCGTGAGCGAAGGATTCCACCAGCTCTCTTATGGCCAAACGATCTTCTATGGAGCCTAGGTTCATAGTGCTTTCCTCTTCTTGTATTGGGAGTTTGGTTTTATGGTTTTGATACAACAGTGGTGTTTATTATGCGCAAGGGCGGCAACGGGGTAAACCATTGGCAAGCCAGTTGTACGGTTGCGCACCCGTGCGCCAAAGGTGTTATCCTTCGCCTCCAAACAGCACCAAGCTTGTGCAGCTGCAGATGGCTGCAAGCTTGGGGCAAACCGACGGCGGCTATTGCGAAAATAGGCCGCTTTTTTTGTAAATCGCGCCGCTTTTGTAGCATTTTGGTCACATTAGTAGGTAACCCTTTGGCACCTACACCAGGGGCGCAGTGTCCAAGCCAGGAATCGGATCATTAGGGTTATACGAATGTGGGTGACTAACCGCAGTGGCAGGCAGCAATAATGTTTAACGGCTACTGCTTGCTGTGGATTAACTGGCTTCACTATTGGGGCTGGCAGCTGCGCCATCTGTGGGCCGGTTTACAGTGGGCGAGCCTGCGCAATGTGCTGATGCTGGTGATTGGATTACCGGTGGTTTTGCTGTTGCTGCATTTGCACTGGTTTTTTTTGCTGGTGGATGAGTTGGTGTTTGCCGGTTACCGACGGGTGGTTGTTAGCAAGCCGGTATTTATTGTTGGGGTTCCGCGCAGCGGCACTACGTTTTTACAGCGAACCCTGGGCGATGACTCTCAGTTCACCACCACCACCTTGCAAGAATGCCTGCTGACGCCGGCCATTAGTCAGCGCTATGTGGCGCGTGCCCTAGGCTGGTTTGCCGCGCCCTTGCTTGGCCTTGGTAAACGGCTGTTGGCCGGTAAGCGTTTGAGGTTTAGCCAAAAGATGGATGACGTGCACCCGCTGGGATTGGACGAAGCGGAAGAAGATTTCTTGCTGCTATTACCGGTGCTGGGATGTTTTATTCAAATGGTGGTGTTTCCTCAGCATGCCAAAACCTGGCGTTTAGGCTTTTTTGATGAGCAAATCAGCGATTGGCAAAAACGGGCTATCCTGGGTTTTTACCGGGCGTTGGTTCAGCGCCATTTGTATTTCCACGGGCAGGATAAAACCTATCTGGCAAAAAACCCTTCGTTTACCTCCATGATTGGAAGCTTAAAGGAGGTGTTTCCGGATGCGACCATTGTGGCTTGCGTGCGCACCCCGGCTCAGGCGTTGCCATCACAGATTCGCTCCCTGACACCCGCATTAGAATTGCTTGGCCACGATGTGTACAGCGCAGAGTTTACCCAGCGTATTACCGCATTGCTGGCGCACTACTACCGAGAGATAGAGCGCTGGGCCGCCGCGGGTAATACCCTGTACGTGTTGGAGTTCAGTGAGTTAACCGAGCAATTGTTGGCCTGTATTCACAGTCTGTATCGCCACGCGGGCCTGGCGCTAACGCCAGATTTGGATGCGCGCTACCAGCAACTGGCGCAACAAAATAAACAGTTCCGCAGCCAGAAGTATTCCGCCGGCGCCGGCACCCAGGAAAGTTTTCAACACCTTTGGCCGCTGTCAGGCAGCAGCCGATTGATTGGCTCCACAGAGATAGTGTAAATGACCACGCTTAGCGACCTTAAGCTCGACCCCGCCCAGCATCAACAAATAAAAGATATGCGGGTGATGATTGTTTCCGACGCTGCTCCAGAGCGCAACGGCGTGGGCGCTTATTACCAAGATTTAATTCAGTATATGCAGCCGGAGGTGGCGGATTTAGCCATCATCAGCCCAATTATTAGAGAGGACGGTAGTTGGGAAGGCGGGATCAATGTGCCCCTACCGGGGGATACGACGCAGAAATTTTTGATTCCCAACTTTTTTAAAATCAGTAAGCAGATGAAGGCGTTTAAACCGGATGTGGTGATTGTGCCCACGCCGGGATTAATCGGTTTGGCCGGAGCCTATTTAGGGCAAAAGCAAGGCGCCATTGTGCTGCATGGCTTTCACACGTGGTTCGAGGCTTTGGCGGATTTGTACTGGGGCAAAATTGAGGGGGCCCTCAATCGCGGCTATTTTTGGGTTTCCAATAAATTATTGTTTCGCTGGTCTGATGTGGTGGTGGCCAACTCCGATGAGATGGTAAAAATCGCCGACGATTTTGGCAGTAAAAAGAGTTACCGAGTGGGTACTCCGGTGGCCTACCAGTTTATCAATACGCCACCTTCGGCACCGGTTACCCAGGTTAAAAAAGTCCTCTTTGCCGGCCGCTTGGCGGCGGAAAAAAACCTGCAGGCCATTATCGATGCGGCGCGCAGTCAGCCCGCGCTGCAGTTTAGTGTTTCCGGTGATGGGCCAGAGCGCAAACTGATTGAGCAGGCCGCCCGGGAGCTGCCTAATTTTACGTATCTTGGCTGGTTAAGCCGAGAGCAATTGATGGCGCGGATTGATCAGCACGATTGCCTGGTGCTGCCTTCCCACGTGGAATCGTTCGGCACCATTGCTCTGGAGAGCATGGCCCGTGGCCGAGTTACTGTAGTAAGCCGCAATTGCGGTATTTGTCAGTGGCCGGATCTCAACAAAGGTTTGTTTATTATTGAGCCCCATTCCAGCCTGAGCGATATGCTGGCGTCGTTGCAAAATATCGATGCTAAGTTAATTAAACAAAAAACCAGTGAAGGCCGTTCCGCCGCCAACGCCCTTAACGATTGGAGTATGGGCATGTGGTATTCGCTGTTGGGATCGCTGCGTCGTTCATGAAGTCCCTGCTGTCGATCCACGATTTAATGCCCGATACGCTAAAACGGGTGCAAGACATCTGTCGCCGGTTGGAGGCGCTATCGGTACCTGCGGATAAAGTCTATCTGCTGGTGGTGCCGGGCTTGGCTTGGAGGCCGGCACAAATTCAAGCTTTGCACGCTTTACAAAACCAGGGCTACCGTTTGGCCGGCCACGGTTGGTATCACCATATCCACAAGAAAACCAGCTTAAAGCATTATCTGCACTCTGCGTTTATTTCTCGCAATGTGGCCGAGCATCTGTCACTCAGCCAAGCTGAGATCACCGATATGATCGCCCGAAACAACGAGTGGTTTGACGAGCAAAATCTCCGCGTGCCGGAGCTGTACGTGCCACCGGCCTGGGCCATGGGGAAGATGACACCGGCACAGTTGCAAACCTTGCCGTTTCAATACTACGAATACTCCAGCGGCCTGCTGCACGCACCTACCGGGGCTTTTAAGGCATTGCCGCTTACCGGCTACGAGGCCGATCGCCTGTGGCGGGTGCCGGTGTTGTGGAGTTGGAATCAAATCAACGTTCGCTGGTTGGCCAAATCCACGCCGCTGCGTATTTCCATCCATCCCTACGATTTTGATTACCATTTGAAAAGCTCCATAACCGAGCACATTAAGCTCACCGACGAGTTTGTCGACTGCGCACAAGTGTTTGGCTGAGCCCGCGTTGAACCCCGGCGCGCGCCGGGCGGTCATAGCCCTGGGCTAGCGCGCCCATTTATTGCATGGCTGTTCAGCACATAGTGCTTAAATTGCACAGCGAAGCTCAGCAGAAGGTAGGGGTTACCGAAGTATGGCGGCAAGCAAAAAGCAAACGAAAACCATCAACCTAGCGTTACAGGGCGGCGGTGCCCACGGCGCCTTCGCCTGGGGTGCATTGGATGCACTACTGGAAGATGGCCGAATCGACATAGAAGGTGTTTGCGCGGCCAGTGCCGGTGCGATGAATGCCATTGCCTATGCCAGCGGTAATTTGGAGGGCGGCAAAGACGGTGCTCGCGAGAAATTACACAATTTTTGGTGGCAGGTGCATCAGGCCGGGCAGGCGTTTAATCCGATTAAACAACTGCCCTGGGAGCGGTTTTTTACCAACAGTATGGACCATTCCCTGTCCTACGGTTTCTTCGATGGTTTATTCCGCACGTTTTCACCCTATCAATTAAACCCCTTCGACTTTAACCCTCTGCGCGATGTATTGGCCGAAACCATCGATTTTGAAGCCCTCAAGCAATGCGATAAAACCAAACTGTACATCAGCGCTACCCACGTTCAATCCGGCAAGCTTAGAGTGTTTTCAACCCCGGAGTTATCCATTGACGTTGTCATGGCCTCGGCCTGTTTACCTTTTATTTATAAAGCGGTATCCATTGAAGGGGAGGACTATTGGGATGGCGGCTACATGGGCAATCCAGCGCTCTACCCACTGTTTTACGATACCCAATCGCGGGATATTTTAATCGTACACATCAATCCCATCGATCGCCCGGAAACGCCCCACAGCGCGCCGGATATTATGAACCGCATTAATGAAATCAGTTTTAATTCATCGCTGATAAAAGAAATGCGATCCATTGCCTTCGTTAAAAAGCTGCTCGAAAAAGACATGCTGAAAGACGAGTATCGAGACAGCTTTAAAGATATCCTGTTGCACTCCCTGCGCGCCGAGGGCGCCATGTGCGATTTATCCGTGGCCAGTAAATTCAGTTCCGATTGGGGCTTTTTAACCATGTTAAGGGACAAGGGGCGAGAGTACATGGGGCAGTGGTTGGAGCAGCACTACGATGCCATTGGTGTGAGAGAAACCGTGGATTTGCAAGGCGAGTTTCTAAATACCGTGGGTAAAATCTTCGACCGTTAAATTATGCTAGGGCCTGTTAGTTACGGCTAATAACTGAGTTATTGGGGTAGTTGTTCGCCCCTGCTGTTGGCTTACTTTTCTTAACTGAAAATCTTTGGAAGGGACCGACAATGAATGTCTGTAAGTGGTTGATTGCGCGTGGCTCGGCAATGCTGATAGCGCCTGTATTGCTGATGCCTGGTCTACTGCAGGCTGAACTGGCCCATACCGCAACGGAAACCGAAATCGCCCAAGCCCAACAGCAGGACGAGTTTGCCCAGTGGTTTGAAGAATTCAAAATCTCCGCCAGTGATCGCCAGCTGTATGAGTTTTTATACCACATGCCCAAGGGTGGCGATTTACACAACCATTTATCGGGTTCTGCATTTCCCGATTGGTGGTATCGGGCGGCGTTAGATGAGGCCGAGCGAGGCTATGAATACTACACCAAGGTGCGCATCCAAAACTGCCTCGCCTTGGACGAGCACAGCCCGCCGTACATGCCTTACTACTTGTTGTATCGCAATATTACCGCGCTGGAATACGAGCGCTTAAACGAATGCGAAAAAAGCGAGTATAAGCCGCTGGCCGACCTATCCCCTGCTGAAATCAATGCTTGGCAAAACAGCCTGCGCTTGGACAAACCCACCGAGGGGCGCCACGAATTTTTTGAGACTCATTGGCAAAGGCTTAACGCGTTATTTCGTAACCCCCATTTAATGGCGGAGATGCTCTACCAAAATATGCGCGCCTTTAGCCAAGAAGGCGTGCTTTATTTAGAAACCCAAATCTCTGTGGAAGGCCTGCAGCAGCCCAGTGGCGAATTTTTTAGCGCGGAAGAAGTGGCGGATATTTATCGCGCTCGGCTGGCCCAGGAAGACGCCCTTGCCACCGGTGTGGAAGTGCGTTTCCAGTTGGCCATTCTGCGTTTTTCTCGCTCCGCCGAAGAGGACTTAAAACGCAGCTATGAATTTATTCACAATAATCCAGATCGTTGGGTGGCCATTAATATGGTGGGCCGAGAAGACAACGACAAAGGCCACCCGTTGCGGTTTTTATCCACGCTGCGCGAATTGCGGCGCAAGTTCTTCGGTGTGAATTTATCCATCCATGCCGGTGAAGTGGATGAACCCAACCACCATGTGCGTGATACTTTATTGCTGGGCGCACAACGTATCGGCCATGGCGTTAACCTGATCAGCGACCCAGACACATTATTGCTCATGCGCAATGGCCCTTACCTAGTAGAAATTAATTTGGTCAGCAATTTACTGTTGGAGTACGTTTCGGACTACAGCCAGCATCCGTTCCCTGAGTATTTGCGTTTGGGCGTACCGGTGGCTCTGTCCACCGATGACCGAGGTATGTGGGACAGCCAAATTACCGATGAATTTTTTGTCGCGGTAAAAGAGTACGATTTATCCTGGCCAGAGCTGCAGCAACTGCACAGAAATTCGCTGCAATACGCGTTTGTGAGCGACGCGGTAAAACAAACCCTGCTAGACCAACATCAAACCGCTACCCAGGCCTTTAGTCAGTCTATTATGCAAATGGGATTGAGTGACAATGCCTTTGGTGCTGCGCCCAGCGCGTTTATCTGTCGGACTTATAACTTGTGCGAGGAGCCGACCGAGGCCATTTAATTAGCCGGCTTTGTTTGTCGGTTAGTTTTTTTGGGTGGGTTAGCTTTCTGGGTGGGCTAGCTCCGCCCAGAGGTCATGTTCGTCGGCCTGGAAAATTTTGGCGGTTACTAGGTCGCCGGGCATTAATTCGGTTTCGCCGTTTAAATAAACCATGCCGTCGATTTCCGGAGCGTCGGCTTTGCTGCGGCCAATGGCGCCTTCTTCGTCGACTTCGTCGATCAAAATTTCCATGGTTTGACCGATTTTATTTTGCAGCTTCTGCGCAGAAATTTCGGCTTGCAGGGCCATAAAAGCAGCTTGGCGCTCCTGGGCAATGTGTGCCGGCACATGGTCTGCCAAGTCATTGGCTTTGGCGCCTTCAACCGGCGAATAGGTAAAGCAGCCCACTCGGTCTAGCTGCGCTTCTTTTATAAAATCCAACAAAATCTCAAAGTCTTTATCGGTTTCGCCGGGGAAGCCGGTGATAAAGGTGCTGCGCAGGGTAATGTCCGGGCAGATGGAGCGCCATTTGTGGATGCGCTCTAGGGCTTTTTCAGCGTGGGCCGGGCGCTTCATGGCTTTCAAAACGCTGGGGCTGCCATGCTGGAAGGGAATATCCAGGTACGGCAAAATTAAGCCATCGGCCATCAGTGGAATCACTTTGTCCACGTGGGGGTAAGGGTAAACGTAATGCAGCCGGACCCAAATACCCATGCTGCCCAGGGCTTCACACAGCTCCTGCATATTGGTTTTTATGGGGCGGCCCTGCCAAAAACCGGTGCGGTATTTAATGTCTACGCCGTAGGCACTGGTGTCCTGGCTGATTACCAATAATTCCTGCACGCCGGCATTTACCAGGCGCTCGGCCTCATCCATTACATCGCCAATGGGGCGGCTCACCAAGTCGCCACGCAGGGATGGAATAATGCAAAAGCTGCAGCGGTGGTTACAGCCCTCGGAAATTTTCAAATAGGCGTAGTGGCGCGGGGTGAGTTTTACCCCCTGGGGTGGAATTAAATCCAGGTGCGGGTTGTGGTCTTTTACCGTAGGGATAAAATCGTGTACTGCGCCGACCACTTCTTCGTAGGCGTGGGCGCCGGTTACGCTGAGCACACCGGGGTGTTCTGCACGAATGCGGTCGGCTTCGTTGCCCATACAGCCGGTAACAATCACCTTGCCATTTTCCCGCATGGCTTCGCCAATGGCGTCCAGGGATTCTCGCTTGGCATCGTCAATAAAGCCACAGGTGTTAACCACCACGACATCGGCATCGTTATAGGTTGGCACCACTTCGTAACCGTCGGTACGCAATTGGGTGAGGATTCGCTCTGAATCGACCAAGGCCTTGGGGCACCCCAGTGAGACGAATCCTATACTTTTCTTTTCTTCTGTCATATACTTTTAAAATCAATAACTTAAGTTGGTTTATCCCAATGACAGGCATTGTTCTTACGACAAGCTCCGCATTAGTCACTATCGTGTATAGCTATATCCGGTTCAGTACGCCGGAGCAGGCTGCAGGTTCTTCTATGGACCGTCAGCTGGCGTATGCTCAGCAGTATGCGGCAACGCACGGTTATACGCTCGACGAATCCCTTACGCTAAAAGACGAGGGGTTGAGTGCATACCATCAGCAACATATCCAGCGCGGAGCATTGGGTGTATTCCTCAAGGCTATTGAGGATGGACTTGTTCCACCCGGCTCTATCTTGATCCTAGAGGGGTTAGATCGACTGAGTCGAGCTGAGCCCATTGATGCCCAGGCTCTTCTTTCTCAGATCATCAACGCGGGTATTACCGTCGTTACGGCCAGTGATGGCAAGCATTATAACAGAGATCTTCTCAAAGCTAATCCAATGGATTTGATTTATTCAGTCCTAGTGATGATTAGGGCGCATGAGGAGTCAGCGACAAAGGCTAAGCGCGTAAAGCTGTCTATTAGCAGACTGTGCGATAAATGGCAGGACGGCTCATATCGCGGCGTAATCCGCAACGGCAAAGATCCCAGCTGGGTCAAGTTGGTTAATGATAATCCCCTGGAATGGAGTTTGGTCGAAGACCGCGTAGAGGCCCTCAAGCTGGCAATACGCTTTTATATCGCAGGGTTTGGCGGCAAGAAAGTGGTTGATGAGCTTAATGCGCGAGGATTGTCGATTACAGGTAATCCGCCCCGTGCAAGTCATATCTATCGTTTGAAAGAGCTACGTTCCCTAATCGGCGAAAAGCAAATATCCGTCGATGGCGAAACCTATTTTCTTGAAGGCTATTATCCGTCAATTTTATCCAGTGAAGAATTTGCTGAACTGCAAGTTCAGCGGAAAAATCGAGCAAGGACAGTCGGCCAAAAGCAGATTGTTAATATCGTAACGGGTATGGGCATTACCTACTGTGGGTATTGTGGCTCTTCTGTAAACAGCCAAAACCTGATGACCAGAGCTAAAGCGGATGGCACTCTCAATGACGGACATCGTCGCGTACAGTGTTGTAGGGCCTCTCAATATTATGATTGCCCTGCAAATGGATCTAGTTCAGTCGTTCCCATCGAAAAAGCCCTCCTGGAATATTGTTCTGATCAAATGGCTATTGGAGATCTTTTGGCTGAAAAGAAAGATGAACTTCGACCCATAAAGGCGGAATTGATAGCGGTTGAGACGAAAATAGATACCAACCAGAGGAAAGTTCAGCGCCTTATCGAGGCTCTGGAAGAATTTGGCGAGGAGTCACCAAGGGCAATTGCATCGCAGCTTCGCCAATTAGAAGGCGAAGAAGACAGGCTGATTACTCAGAAACAAGAGCTAGAGAGCGAGCTTCTTGTACTGGGGAAGGCCGATCAGCCAGACCTCAGGGAGGAGTGGGCTAAGATCAAAGCCGATGTTGGCCTGCTTGATACAGAGGCTCGCATGAAAGTCCGGAATCTTGTTCTTAAATCTTTCTCTAGAATCGAGGTTTTCGTTAAAGGAATTGATGGGGTGGAGCAGGATGGTATTGCAGCGGAGGTATCCCGAGCTCTGCTTGTTGGGTCAGATTGGCCTTATGAGGATAATAAAAATCCCATTGATCTAATTCTTCGATTCAGGAGCGGTCAGATACGTGTACTGAGAATTCATCGAAAGAGTGGTGAGTGGTTCGCGGTCAGAGATGTGAATGTGGATTCGCTGGTAAAGACATTGAGTTGATGCCTTAACGACGAGCTTTTTGAAAACTGTGTTTTTTTACTCCCTTCTTGAGTATCGAAATAGTCTCTTCAACAACAGAATCAAAAATCATTTTTTCAGTTTCCTCCCCCTGCGCGACAATATCACCACTCTCAGAGATGATAGCGATTGAGCACCCCTCTGGTAGTTGAAAGCTGTTGTTTGAACATTTGATCAAGTTTTTCATGGTGATATGGGCTGCTCGTTAGCAGCCCGGTCTCGTAGTGTCATGGGTGGAATTAATGGGTCAATGGTGCACCCGTCTGTTGGTTTAAGCGTCTCTAATGAGCTCATCAATTGCCCGGTTGGTTTCCTCTTCTTCAGCGTGACGCTGTTTGATTTTGGCGAAGTTTTCTCTGCAAAGGGGGGAGAGGCTGTCGGGGTACTCGCGGGTGTGATACATGCCGTTGAGATACGCCACTGCGGCCTGGTAATTTATATCGTCGAAATAGAGTAGATCGCTGATATCGAAGTGGTGCTCGCCTTGTAGTGAACTGAGCAGCAGGCTGGCTGCTGTTCTCCCGCCTGAAGTATCGCTAAGTGCGAGCGTAGATAACCTCTCGGCTGAATTTCGGTAGTCGCTATACCAGGCCGGAGTCTGGCAGTTACAGGTGTTCGATTGCTCTTGGTTCATGGGGTTCTCCTCGCGTTTTAGGTGAGGAAATTTCAACACGGACAGAGAAAACAAAAAGTTGTTAACAAGCCGTTTTTTGGCTTCGGAAAAAATTAATGGCTGTGATTTGCAATTTTTTTCACTCTGATAGCCTGATATCTCACATTAAGAGGAGATATTTATGTGTATTGGCCCAGATGACGAAAAAAATGAATCAGACTCCGTTGATTACGGCATTAACCCAGCAACGGGGTTGTTAACCTACGGTGAACCAACAGGGATTGATTCAGGGGGTAGTCCCAGCGGTATGGATGTGGATGACTTAGTCGGCATCGACCCTCTCGATTCAACAATTCCGTTTGATTATTAGAAGTCTCCATTTTTCCAGGAGGGGTCGGGGATTTCGTCCCAGGCCCTTTTATCGCTAATACTGTCTCGAAGCCCTTGTAGCTCTTCCATTAAGCTAGGTTTGCTGTTTGGCGATTTATCAAGGAGGCGGAGATTGCAGTGAACATGGAGGGGATCGAAAGGTGCCTCGATGAAAAGCTGCTGCAGTCGCTGTTTGCTTATCCTATGGTTTTCATGCCATTCGCCAATTACTCTTTCAAGGAACCCCTTTGGCCTGGAGTCAGCCAGATTTATCCGAGCTTGATGGTGGTATTCATACTGGCAGCGTACCCATCGCATGATGTGTTCGGCTTCCAGTAGGTAAGGCAATGCCCAGCGGTTGTTCTCATTTAGCTGTCCTTTGAAATCGTTTAGCGAGTAGTGCCGGAGATCTGCAAGGATTGGTGGAACAGGCCCACTTGCTCTTCTTGTATGTAGATATTGTGACTGGATTCCCTCGCTACGATTTTTTGAGTAGTTCTCATTGAGTATTTTCCTCCAGTAAAAGCTCGCAGTTGGTCCGCAAGCAGGGTTGCGTTTTCGAACAATCGGCTCCAGAAAAAACCACTCGGCAGGAATCCGGTTTTCGACCAGCGAAAAACGATGTTGACGAAAAGCCAGAGCGACAAATTCACCGATGCGGATTACCTGTTCAACCGCCCAATCTGGCCCCCGGTTTGGCTGGCGGCAATGGTCATCCAATTCACCGATTAGTGTGATGAAATCGGTGTTTGTAAAAAGTTTGCGGCAAAAGTCTCGGCTGCTGGTCGTGGCTGGCATGGTACTTCCTCGCTATCAATTTCCAGACAGCATGTACTTAGGCAGAATTTATTTAGGGCTAAAACCGGACATAAAACGACGTTAAGAGATCATCCATCATTATTATTTTTTCCTTTACTACCTATCTAGGTGAACGAGTCATCATTGCTTCGGCTGGTGTACCGACAGTAAGCGTCCTTACAATTTAGGTGCACCGGTATTCATAATGGTGTTTCCGATCAGGGATTGAACAGTTCTGCTACTAGAGGTGCACGAGCATTGCTTTGCCCTGCCGAGCAATCAGTAGGCATTGCTTCTACTATTGGTGCACGAGCATCTCAACACGATAAAAAGAGCTGCCAAACAGCCAGCGTATATTGCTCCTACCTACAGGTGCACAGCCATTGCTTCACTACTGATAGGGATATTTGCTAAACCCTGTACCCTCTTGTACTATCTCGACAGCCTTAACCCCTATAACCAGTACGGCTTAATAATAATGGGTGATCAAATACTGACCGTTAAAGAGGTCGCGCAATACCTCAAGGTCAACGACCGCACCGTCTACCGCATGGCGGCATCTGGCAAGCTTCCCGGTTTTAAAGTGGGTACATCGTGGCGATTTAAGCAAACAGAGATAGAGCAGTGGATACAAGCTCAACATAACCAAACAGGGAACGAGAGTAGCTGATTTGTGATTACCGATTACCACGCCAAATACTATGCCCATGAATTGAGCAAACGCTGTTCGTCCGACAGCATGGAAAAGTTTGCCGGTACCCTCATGGATGCGCAGGTGGATTTAAACCCCCATCAGGTTGAGGCAGCGTTATTCGCGTTTAAATCACCACTGTCCAACGGCGCTATTCTTGCTGATGAAGTGGGCCTAGGTAAGACCATTGAAGCGGGCTTAGTGCTCTCTCAGAAGTGGGCCGAGGGCAAGCGGCGCATGATGATCATCGTTCCCGCCAGCCTCCGCAAACAGTGGAGCCAGGAGTTGGCCGATAAGTTTTTTCTGCCCTCTCATATCCTTGAGGCTAAGACCTATAACGCGGCCATCAAGGCAGGTAAGGCTAATCCCTTTGAGCATACCGAGATCCTGATCTGTTCATATCCCTTCGCCGCTCGACATGCGGAAGAGCTGATGCTGGTTCCCTGGGATCTGGTCGTGCTTGATGAAGCTCACCGGCTACGAAACGTTTATAAGACCCAGAACAAGACCGCCAGAGCGCTGCGCACCGCCTTAACCAACGTGCCTAAGGTTCTATTAACAGCCACACCTTTGCAGAACAGCCTGATGGAACTCTACGGGCTGGTGAGCTTCATCGACGAATATGCCTTCGGTGATGAGAAGAGCTTCAAGCAGCAATATTCCCGGATCAGCTCCGATGCCCAGTTTGAGTCCCTTAAAAACCGGCTCAAGCCACTGTGCCACCGCACTCTGCGCAGGCAGGTGCTCGAATATGTGAAATACACCAACCGTCAGCCAATCACTCAGGAGTTCTGGCCCTCGCAGGAAGAGCAAGACCTGTACGATATGGTGTCGGACTACCTGCAGCGCCCAGAGCTCTGTGCTCTGCCCAGCTCCCAGCGCAAGCTGATGACGCTGGTTATGCGCAAACTACTGGCCTCGTCGACCTTTGCTATCGCCGGTGCCCTGGATTCGCTGGTCAACAAGCTCCACCGCCAACTACGCGAAAACCAGAAACTCGTACAAAAGCTTGAATCCATCGAGGAGGACTTTGAGCTGCTCGATGAGTACGAGGATGAATACGGTATTGAGGAAGAGCAGGAGCCGCTGACCAAAGACGACATCGCTGCCATCGAAAAAGAGATCGATGACTTATCCGTATTTCGCGACCTGGCGGTCTCCATCTCTGAAAATGCCAAAGGCCTAGCGCTGTTAGAAGCCCTTGAATCAGGCTTTGCCAAAGCCAAAGAGTTGGGTGCAGAGCATAAGGCGATAATTTTTACTGAATCTCGCCGCACTCAAAACTATCTGGTCGAGCTGCTTTCTGAAAGGGGCTATGGCGACAAACTGGTGCTGTTTAATGGCTCCAACAGCGATGATAAATCCAAGAGTATCTATAAAAACTGGGTCGAGGAGCACAGTGGTAGCGACCGCGTCACCGGTTCTCGCACGGCAGATATGCGTGCAGCCTTGGTCGATTACTTCAAAGATGAAGCCCAGATAATGATCGCTACCGAAGCTGCAGCGGAGGGCATTAACCTTCAATTCTGTTCATTAGTGGTGAACTACGATTTACCCTGGAACCCCCAGCGCATCGAGCAGCGCATAGGTCGCTGCCACCGCTACGGCCAACAGTACGATGTCGTCGTAATAAACTTCCTCAATAAGGCCAATGCTGCAGACCAGCGGGTGTACGAGCTGTTGGACGAGAAATTCAGCTTGTTCAGCGGGGTATTCGGTGCCAGTGATGAAGTGCTCGGGGCGATAGAGTCCGGCATTGATTTTGAAAAACGCATTGTAGAAATCTACCAGACCTGCCGCGAGCCCCAGCAGATTGACCTTCAATTTGAAGAGCTACAGGTCGAGCTGGATGATCAGATTAACGAGGCGATGGACTCTACCCGCCAAAAGCTACTCGAAAACTTCGATGCTGAAGTGCACGACAAGCTCAAAGTAAATTTACAGGAGAGTAAGTCCTACCTGGACAAGTACGGCCAACTGCTCTGGCAGCTGACACAACATGGTCTGCGAGACCTCGCAGACTTTGGTGAGAAAAGCGCGGCAGCAGAGACGCGAGCCAACCAGCACCGTTTCACCCTCAATCAGCTACCCGCCGAAGCCACCCCATCCATCCCGCTGGGTGTATATTCCCTTACCGGCGGCAGTTCCGGCGCTGAGGCTGAAGATAGCCACATTTATCGAGTAGGCCATCCACTGGCTCAATACCTGATCGACCAGTTAGGTGGTCAGCAGTTGGCGTCATCACATTTGGTCTTCGACTACAGTAACCACCCTCAGCAATCCCAGAGCCTGGAGCCCCTGGTAGGGGAGAGTGGTGAGCTGGCACTCTATAAGTTGTCTATTAACGGCAGTGACAGTGAAGACCATCTGGTGTTTATCGGCAATACCGACGCGGGTGAGGCTCTCAGCCAGGAGCAAATGCAGCGCCTGTTCAATCTTGATTCTCAGTTAGAGCAATCAGACATTGCTGTACATGATTTTCAGTCTGACTATGAATCTCGCAAGGCGGAATTACTGGGTGACGTAGAGGGCCGCTATGCCAGCTTCTTCGAGCAAGAGATGGATAAGCTCGACAACTGGGCCGATGACAAGCGCAAAGGGCTCAAAGGCAACCTCAAAGACTTCGATAGCCAGATCAACGAGTTAAAGAAGTTTGCCCGTGGTGCCAAAAACCTGCCCGAAAAGCTGGCCTACCAGCGTCGCACCCAGAAACTGGAAAAGCAGCGTGACGAAGCATGGCGAGAATATGACCAGCAGGCTAAAGAGATTGAAACCAAGAAAGAGGGGTTGCTGGACACTATTGAAGGCAAATTGAAGATGGATATCGAGGATCAGTGCCTGTTCACCATAAAATGGGGGCTGATATAGTGTTATTATCTTTAAAATCAGTGAGTTATGGGGTTTATGTCGGCTTTGTCGGTACCTTGTTTTGGCGTTTGGCAGTTTATTTCCCCCTGCAACTTACCCTTGCATTGGTAAAGCAAAACACTATACTAGGCTGCAACAACACCCCTCCCGCTTCCCGTAAGATCAGCGCACCGCGAGGGGTTACTCATTTCTGGGGGACTGAAAATTCAGCACCTCAGCTTCAAGAGGGGCATTAATATGGCTCCTCGATCGAAAGTCCCCTTCACAAAGCCCCCCAAGTCTTTTGCCGAGCAAGTGCAAAAATTGCAGGATCATGGCCTTCATGTTCCTGATTCAGCTAGTGCTGAGTTTTATCTGTCGCAACTTAACTACTACCGTTTCGCAGCGTATTGTTTGCCGTTTGAGCAGGATCACGAGACGCATCAGTTTATTGCGGGCACGTCCTTTGATGATGTGCTTAATGTTTACATCTTTGACCGCGAGTTAAGGCTCTTACTACTGGATGCGATTGAGCGTATTGAGGTGTCTCTACGTACGCAGATGGCGTATCACCTGAGTCACAACCATGCTACGGCACACCCGCATCTAAAGCCTGAGATCTTTTTCAATCCGGTTATCTACGGTGGGTCAATTTCGAAACTGTCGAATGATGTCAGAAACAGCAAAGAAGATTTTATTAAGCATCTGACCAGAAAATACGAAGAACTGTTACCGCCTATATGGGCTGTGGTCGAATTAATGACCATGGGGCAATTGTCCAAGTGGTTTTCCAATATAAACGCCCGCAGTGACCGTCAGGCAATTAGCCGGGTCTACGGGGTCGATGAAAAGATCATGACTTCCTACTGTGAGCATTTATCGTTAGTTAGAAACCATGCTGCCCATCACGCGCGCCTGTGGAATCGGGATTTTACCAAAACCATGATGCTGCCCCGGCGTGGCCCGACAGATCTCACTGCCAGCTTACAAGTATTGCCTGACACAGATCGCCGGCTAAGAAAGCTCTACAACACCTTGGTAATGACAGGTTACTTAATGGATGTTATCAACCCAGGCCATCACTGGAAGCAGCGGCTCAAAGATTTGATTGATAGCCACAATATCGATGTGAACAAAATGGGCTTCCCGGCGGACTGGAAAACCAAACCAATATGGCTGTAGTGCCCTATAGAGGCACATAGGCAGAAGTAAACGATTATGAGCGAAACAACTATGACGGACTTACCTGAAACCATGACGGGCGAAACCTTGGATATCGCCGAACAACGCCGCGCAGAACTAAAGCAGCTGTTCCCTGGCGTATTTACCGAAACCACCGGTGATAACGGTGAGGTGGTAGAAACTGTCGATTTTGAACGGCTCAAAGCCGAGCTGGGTAGCTTTACCGATGTCTACGAGGGGCGTCGTGAGCGTTATGGCATGGATTGGCCCGGCAAACGTGATTGCATGAAATTGATTCAGGAGCCCACTCGCGCCACGTTAAAGCCCTGCCGGGAGGAATCGGTTGATTTTGATAATACCAAAAACCTGTTTATTGAAGGGGATAACCTTGAGGTGTTGAAGCTTTTCCAGAAGAGCTATTACGGTAAGGTAAAGATGATCTATATCGACCCGCCGTATAACACTGGAAGGGAGTTTATATATCCTGATAACTATCAGGAGAGCCTAGAGACATATTTGGCGTATTCTGGCCAGGTCGATGATGATGGAAAGAAGTTTTCCACGAACACAGCTTCAGAAGGCCGATTCCATACTCGTTGGTTAAACATGATGTATCCCCGGCTCTACTTAGCTAGGAATTTATTGAGGGATGATGGGGCGGTATTTGTTTCAATTGATGACAACGAGCTAGAGAATTTACGCAGGGTCCTCGATGAGTTATTTGGTGAGGAAAACTTTATTGGAATGATATCCCGTGCGACAGGAACACGTATGGGAAGTGGTAGTAGGGGTATTGCAAGGGAATTAGATTACATCCTTGTATACTCAAAAACTGACGCATATCAGCTCTCTCGATTGCCAATGACGAAAGAAGAGGCGGCAATTTACAATGAGGAAGATGAGCGAGGTAGATATTTATTGCGGTCTTTGAGACGTACTGGGGGAGAGAATAGAAGAGAAGATAGGCCGAGTATGTTTTTTCCTGTTACGGCCCCAGATGGGACTGAGGTTCTGCCTCTTGCTCCTGAAGGCTGGGAGAGTCGTTGGGTATGTGGAAGAGATACATATGACCAGTTACTTCAATCCGATGATATTGTATGGAAGCAAGTTAATAAGAACGGCGAGCTGAAGTGGCAGGTTTATCAGAAAACATATATGAGTGAAGAAGGTCGAGAGTCCTCGGATTTATGGGCAAAAGAGGATGGTAATAAAAAAGCGACTAGAGAAGTAAATGCGCTTTTTGGTGGGACAAAGGTATTTGACCATCCTAAGCCTGTGGGGTTGATGAAGAAGATAATTCAGCTCGGCACTAATAAACTTGATGAGTCGATTGTTCTCGATTTTTTTGCGGGGTCGGGAAGCATGGGACATGCGGTCTATGAGAAGAATATTGAAGATGGTGGTAATCGAAGATTTATATTGGTGCAGCTTCCAGAGATGCTGTCTGAAGAAAGTCAGGGGAAGAAGTTAGGTTATGAAACCATCGCAGATATCAGTAAAGATAGGCTTAGGCGTTCGGCTGAATCGTTAGCTAATGGTAGTGAGGGGCAGCTTAATTTTGGGGTTTCCTCCCAGAATGACGGTGCATTCAAGGTTTGTAAATTAGGGCCATCAACCTTTCAAAAATGGCAGACCGCCTCCGAAATATCAAAAGAAAATCTTGAACAACAGTTGCAGTTACATGTTAATAATGTTGATGATTTGGCAACTCAGGAAGAGATTCTTTATGAGTTATTACTAAAGGCTGGATTCGAACTCACAGTACAAATAGATGAATTAGAAGTAGTTGGGAAAACAGTGTTTTCTGTAGCTGAAGGGGCATTAATGATCTGTTTGGAGGAAGAATTAACTGCGGGGTTTATAGATGCTGTTGCTGATTTAGAGCCAATGCAGTTTATCTGCCTTGATAAAGGCTTTAATGGCAATGACCAGCTTAAAGCCAACGCAGTACAGACCTTCAAGTCTCGCTCTCAGAACAGTGAGTCTGAATTTGTGTTTAAGGTGGTCTAAATGTCAGCGCCTAAACTCAAATTCGATGCCACGCTGGATTATCAGCAGGAGGCAATTAACTCGGTGCTGAGGCTGTTTGAAGAGCAGCCGCTGGCGCAGGAAACTTACTCCGTCTCGGTGGGACAGCAAACCGGCGGTAGTCAGCTGGCGATGGGGGGGGATGTGTTTAGCGATATCCCCGCCGTAGCCAACCAGTTGGTACTGACCGATGAGCAGTTATTGGCCAATTTAGGCAAGGTGCAGCAGGCTAATAATCTGCCTGCACAGACAGAACTATTAAAAACCAGTTTTACCCTTGAGGGCGATGACCTAACTCGCACCGTTCCCCACTTCTCTGTCGAGATGGAGACCGGCACCGGTAAAACCTATGTCTACCTGCGCTCAATTTTTGAGCTTAACAAGACCTACGGCTTCACCAAATTTATTATTGTTGTTCCCAGTGTGCCGATCCGTGAGGGCACAACCAAAAGTATCCAGATCATGCGGGAGCACTTTAAAGAGCTCTATGATCAAGTGCCCTTTGATGCCTTCGTCTACGACTCCAAGAAGCTGGGGCAGGTACGGCAGTTCTCCAGCGCCAATAAAATCCAGATTATGGTGATTAATATTCAGGCTTTTGAGAAAGAGCAGAATATTATCAACCGGGAGAATGACCGGCTCAGTGGTAACAAGCCGATTGATTTTATTCGTGCCACCAACCCCTTTGTTATTATCGATGAGCCCCAGTCAGTAGAGGGGGATACCAGTAAGGTACAGACCAAGCGTGCAGATGCTCTGCATAACCTCAACCCGCTGTGTACCTTGCGCTATTCCGCTACTCACAAGAACCCCTATAACCTGCTGTATAGTTTGGGGCCTATCGAAGCCTATGATATGCGTCTGGTTAAGCGCATTGAAGTGTGTTCGGCGACAATTAGGGTGACCGGTTGACGACAACTATCTTGGCCGGTTGGGTGTGACAATAGGTACTTTGTTTTCCACTTTGGAGCACAGAGTGCCGGGTCAACACATAACCAACCGACAAGAGGAGCTGTACATGCAGCATCGACAAGACGGCGCCAGCCAGGAAGTGGCGGCCGCTAAGGCAGGAATTTCCGTCCGCTCTGGACGACGCATCGAAAAATCAGGCGCACCTCGCATTCAAACCCAGAGAGATTGGCGCACACGCGAAGACCCGCTTAACGCGGTATGGAGTACCGAACTGGAGGTATTGCTTGAGCGGGAGCCGTCACTGACCGGCACGACCTTATTGGAATATCTGGAAGAGCATTACCCGGAACATTACGACCAGCGTGTTCTGCGTACCTTGCAGCGACGGGTCAAACAATGGAAAGCACTGAATGGCCCCGATCAGGATGTTATCTTCCGCCAGCAGGCGGCCATTGCACAGCAGGGTTTCTCTGACTTCACTCACCCTGACAGCCCGATCACTATCCAAGGGACGCCCTTAAAACACCTGCTGTATCAGTTCCGCCTGGCCTACAGCGGTTGGCGCTCGGTTACCGTGGTGCAGGGTGGAGAAAGCTATGCTGCTCTTGCTTGCGGGCTACAGCGAGCCTTGCAACAGGCCGGTGGCAGCCCGATTGAGCACCGCACCGACAGCTTAAGTGCAGCACGCAACAATCGACAAAATGTCTGGACCGACGCCTATGGCGAGTTATGTGCACACTATCGGATGCAGCCCACCCGCAATAACCTGGGGCAGTCACATGAAAACGGTGTGGTTGAGTGCGCCAACGGGTCGCTAAAACGTCGCCTGTCGCAGCAACTGAAGCTGCGCGGGCACCATGACTTTGACAGCATTGAGGCCTACCAAGCGTTCATTGATCAGGTGGCATCCAAACTCAATCGCCGCTCTCACTCGCGTTTTACTGAAGAGCAGCAGGCCTTACAGCCCTTACCTAGTCATGAGGCCGCCGATTACCAAACGCTGAATATCAAAGTCACACGCTCTTCGACCATAGAGGTCCGGCGCGTGGTCTACACCGTGCCCTCGCGGCTAATCGGTGAGCGCGTTCAGGTCAGGCTGCATCATGACCAGCTGGTGTTGCACATCGGGCAGCAGCAGGCACTAACGCTACCACGTATCTACCCTAAGCCAGGAGAGAGCCGTGCCCGCTGTATCAATTACAAGCACGTCATCCGCTCACTGGCGTCCAAACCTCAGGCGTTCCGCTACTCTCAGCTGCGCGATGATCTCTTGCCCGACGACAACTACCGCCAGCTTTGGCGTCATGCCGATCAGCAGCTGGAGGCTCGCGAGGCCTGTAAGTGGATCGTCACCGTACTCAGGCTAGCCTATGAATACGATGATGAGCAGGCGCTAGGGCAGGACTTGTTGGTTCACGCTAAAGCCGGCAAGTTCGCGACAATTACGGAGCTTCAGGCCCGCTACCTCACCAGCCATCAACCCACCTTGCAAGCCACCTCCACCCAGCATGAGCTGATTAGCTATGACGAGCTGCTGTCAACGATAACGGGCGATAGCCGGCTGCTAGATCTGGCGCAGGAGGTGGTGTTGTGAGCGATTCAGTCGCCCTGCTATTAAAAGAGCTGAAGCTGCCGGCCTTTGTTCGGCACTACCAGTCGCTGTGGGACACGGCTGTGGAGAAAAGCTGGTCCCACACCGACTACCTGGCGGCTCTATGTGAGTACGAGCTATCTGATCGTTATCAGCGCAGGACTCAAAAATGGATACGCGAAGCCAGGCTCGCAACCAGTAAAACCTTCACAGCCTTGGATAACAGCAGCTTGAGCAGACCCAATCAAGCGGTACTGGCCAAACTGCAACAAGATACAGACTGGGCGCACAACGCGGATAACGTCCTGCTGATTGGCCCCAGTGGTACCGGCAAAACCCACATAGCCAACGCTTTGGGTCACCGGCTTGTTGAGCAAGGAGTGCGCTGCAAGCTGTTTCCGGCCATCGCACTGGTTCAGCTCTTGCAGCAAGCCAAGCGGGATCTTGACCTGATGACGGCAGTGACCCGACTGGATAAATACCGGGTCATCATCATTGACGACATTGGCTATGTGAAGAAAACCGATGCTGAAACACATGTGCTGTTTGAGTTTATCGCCCATCGTTACGAAAGTGGCAGCCTGATCATCACCGCCAACCAGCCCTTCAGTGAATGGGATCAGATCTTCCCCGACAGCATGATGACAGTGGCAGCTGTCGATCGGCTAATACACCACGCGACAATTATCGAACTTGAGGGGGAAAGCTATCGAAAGCAGCACCAGTTAGCACAAGCAAAAAGCAGTAAAAGTAAAAGCACCTAACCGGCCATCATAGTTGTCGCGGGCCGGACAAGATAGTTGACGTCTAACAGAAGTGGCCAGCCTGCTGGAGGATCAGAGCTTTAACTCCACCTTTGTGGGTTTAAAGAAGGTCGATAACAAAAATGGTATCAAAGCCAGTTTGCAGATTAATGTGCAGGAAAAAGCAGGCCCCAAGAAAAAGTCACTAACTATCAAGCAGGGTGATGACCTATTCCTAAAGTCCAAAGAGCGGCAAGAGTATGAAAATGGCTGGGTTGTTTCTACCATCAGCTGTGAGCCAGGTATTGAGCATGTAGAGTTTGCCAACGGTCAGGTTGTCAGGCTCGGAGAAGAGTTGGGCGGTCTCGGCGATGAGCTAATGCGTGCCCAGGTGCATGAAACCGTCGAACAGCACTTAAAGAAAGAGCTGGCGGTGAAAGGCAAGGGCATCAAGGTGCTATCGCTGTTCTTTATCGACAAAGTTGCTAACTACCGTGTTTACGGTGATGACGGTTCTACCAGTCTCGGTAAAATTGGGCAGTGGTTCGAGGAGGCCTACAACGAGCTAACCCAGAAGCCCTTGTATAAGGGGTTGTTGAGTTTTCCGGTTGAGCAGGTGCACAACGGCTATTTCTCACAGGATAAAAAGGGCAAGCTGAAGGATACCTCCGGTAAAACCAAGGATGACGAGGATACCTATTCGCTAATCATGCAAAAGAAAGAAGAATTGCTGGATGTGGACGTTCCCCTGCGCTTTATCTTCTCTCATACAGCATTGCGTGAAGGTTGGGATAACCCCAACGTCTTCCAGATTTGTACCCTCAATGAAACCAAATCACAGGATAAGAAGCGCCAGGAGATTGGGCGCGGTCTGCGATTGCCGGTTAATCAGCAAGGCGAGCGGGTTCGTGACGATAGTGTTAATCGCCTAACGGTTATCGCCAACGAGTCCTATGAGGACTTTGCCAATCAGCTACAAACCGAATATGAAGACGATTACGGTATCGGTTTTGGTCAGGTAGATATCACCGCTTTCGCCACTCTGGCAAGCCCCGAAGAGCAGCAATATGTTGCTATCGGTCAAGAAGCGTCAAAAGCGATAGTCGATTCTTTGAAAGAAAATGACTATTTGAACGATGAAGGGCGAGTCACCGATAAATTTGACCCTAAAAATCCACATTTTGTGCTGGAGCTTCCCGATGAGTGGGCACATATGCGTGCCCAGGTGGTGGATGAGCTCAACAAGTACGTATTTAAAAATCGTGTGGTCAATGTTCGAGAGCGTCGCACCCTGCAGCTGCGCAAGAATATCACTTTAGACCCGGTCTTCAGTGAACTGTGGAACAAGATATGCCAGCGTACCCGTTACCGGGTTCAGTTCGATACCGATGAGCTGATTAAGGCGACGGCAGCGGCCATAGCCGCAATGCCAGCCATTCACCGTACACGTATCACTACAGCTTTGTATCGACAGGAGGTATCCAAAGCAGGCATAGAGGGGGAGCAGATTTCGGGTGGAGTTCGCGAAGTCATTCAGGCCCCAGAGTTACCAGATTTGCTGGCTTATTTGCAGAACAATACCGAGTTAACCCGTTCCACACTGGTAGAAATACTAAAGGCATCAGGTCGATTGAAAGACTTTATCGAGAACCCCCAAGTGTTTATCAATCAGGTAACGGAGTGCATTCAGTCCCAGCTGCACCACGTTACAGTACAGGGCATTGAATACGAGAAGATCGGCGGGCTCTGCTACGAAATGCACCAGCTGGAACAAGAGGCCGATCGGGGCATAACCCGCTATATGAACAACCTCTATGCAGTGTCTAATCAGGACAAAACACTTTACGACCATGTGGAGTTTGACTCCGAGGTCGAAAAGCAGTTTGCCATCGCCTGCGATAGCGATGATCGTATTAAGTTTTATTGTAAGCTCCCCCAGCAGTTTAAAGTCGATACACCTGTCGGCCCCTATAACCCGGACTGGGCGCTAGTCACCGAGGGCGAGGAGAAGCTCTACCTGATCCGCGAAACAAAAAGCACTCGCAACAAGCAGGATCTCCGGGAGTCAGAGCAAGACAAGATCGCCTGCGGCGAAAAACACTTCGAGGCCATTGGTGTCGACTACGATGTGGTCACTAACCTAAATGAGGCGCTCAATGGCTAAGATGATTAAGGCTGAAGATTATATTGGTGAATATGTTAAGGGTGTGACCCTTGAAACCTGCCGTGATCCGCACAAGAGCAGGCCACGGGTAAAGGCTGTTGATCACTTTGTTGATGATATCCGTGTCGAGTTTCCAAGAAAACTGAGAGAGCTGTTTCCTATAGGTACTCAGTATATGGCTACGGTAAAAGTCTGCCAGAAGCACAGTGCTGATGGTAAACCATCAGGTAAGCCGTATCTCAGCGCTTCAGATATAGGGCTAATACCAGAGAGTGTGCCTGATCAGGGGTTAATAGCGCAGGTTAAGGCTGGCAGTGTTAGCGGCTTAGCCTATGAGTATCATTTTGAGAGCACATTTTAACAATTAGAAAGGTGTAATGGATATGTCTGTAAAGGAATACCGAGAAGGTGCGGAATGGAGGCGTTGGGACCTTCATATTCATACGCCTGGCACGAACAAAAATGACAAGTTTACGGGGAAAGATTTAGACGAAAAATGGGCTAAATATTGCACAGACATTAATGCCTATAAAGGTGAAATTTCAGTTGTTGGTATCACAGATTACTGGTCGATAGAGAATTATTTCGTTTTTAAGGAAAAGCTTAGGTCAGGTGTGATAAGTAAGAATATCGATTATGTGATTCCTAATGTTGAGATGAGGGTGACTCCCATAACGGGTAGTGGTAAGCCTGTTAATATTCACTGTCTTTTTAATCCTGCAATAGATTCTGAACTTGAGGATAGATTTTTTCAAAAGCTAACGATATCTCAAGGTAGGGAATTCTCAGCTACCAGAAGTGATATGGTGAATTTTGGCCGAGAGCTATCCGGCGACAATAAAATGGATGCTGAGCAAGCATATAAGCATGGCATCGATAACTTGGTTGTTGAGTGGAGAACTTTAGAAGTACTGTTTAAAAAGGATGAAGATTTAAGACGTAATACCGTTATTGTTGTCTCAAATAAATCTACTGATGGTGCTTCAGGTGTAGTTCAGCATAAAGACTTTTTTACCGACGATAAGCTATCACAGCTAGAGTCGCATAGGCGTGGCATTTATAAAATGTCAGATGCAATATTTTCTTCAAGGCCAAAGGATGCAGAATTCTTCTACGGCCACTCCGATGACTACCTCCGACTTTGTGGTAGACCTAAGCCGTGTTTTCACGGCTCTGATGCGCATGACAATAAAAAACTATTTGAACCTGATGAACAGAGATATTGTTGGGTAAAATCTGATCCTACTTTTGAAGGTTTGTTGCAAACTTTGAATGAGCCAATGGATCGAGTGTTTATTGGCTTGGAGCCACCGGCGCTTAAAATATTTGAAGAAAACAAAACTAAGTACATTAAGGCAATTACAATAGATTCTGTTCAGGGCTATAAGCAAGAGCAGGGTGTTTGGTTTGATGGTGTTCGGCTCTCGTTTAATAAGCAGCTTGTAGCAATTATTGGTAACAAGGGGTCTGGTAAGAGCGCGGTCGCGGATATTTTGGCGTTGTGTGGTGAAGCTTCTACGCCACTGGAGTTCCTAACGCCAAAGAAGTTCAAGAAAAATGGCCTAGCATCCAAGTTTACGGCTTCAATGTATTGGGATGATGGCACTGAATCAACCAAAGGGCTTGCAGAAGAAGTTAATGCATCAGTTCAGGAGCGTGTTAAATATCTCTCGCAAAATAATTTCGAATCTCTTTGTTCGGAAATTGATCAAATAGAGGGCTTTAGGACAGAGCTAGAAAATGTTGTCTTTTCTCATATACCTGTAGCGCAGCGTTACGGGTGTACAACCTTTGATGGTCTAGTTGATCATTTAAAGGGTAATAGCCTTAACGAAGTGATGGCGATCAAGGCTAAGTTACAGCAGGTGAATGAAAGAATAGCCGCGCTGGAGATGCAGAGAAACCAAAAGTATATCGATAATCTAAATAGCCAGTTGGAGATAAAAAATAAGGAGCTTGATGCCCATGACAGTATTGTTCCTGAAGAAATAGAGAATCCGAATAAGAGCGAGAAAAGTACTGAGCAGTCTGAGCAAAGCAAAAAGGCTGATTCGCTTCAGGCAGAAATTGAGCAAGTAGAGAATAAAATTGCTGAAGCTGAAGCAGAGAAACTTACAGTGTCAATTGCTTTGCAAAAGCTGAGGCAGATTAAAGTTACTGTTGAAGGGCTTGAAAAGTCGGTAGGGGAGCAGAGGCAATCTATTACTGATGAGTTGCTTCCTTACAGTATCTCTATTGATGATGTTGTTGGCTTCACGGTTAGCTACGACAAAATTGATCAGGAAATAGCCTCTAATGTGGGTAAAGACAAAAAGTTGTCAGTAGAGCTTGATGGTGATGGCACCCAGCAGAATACTGGCTTGCGAGGTACTCTGAAGTCTCTAACCCAGGAAAGAGCAAAAATACTGAACGACCTTGGTGCACCCGAAAAACGCTATCAGAAATATCTGGCAGATCTAGCTGAGTGGAAATCAAAGCGGAGGGCAATTGAAGGTGACAAAAGTGACCCTGCAACATTGGAGGGGCTGAAATCTTCGTTGGCCTATATTGCTGATGGTCTACAGGGCGATATAGACAAGTTTAGAGCTGAGCGTGTCGGATACGTTAAAGAGATATTTGCAGTAAAATCTAAACTGGTTGAGGTGTACCAGAACATAAAGGCGTCGATTGATGAATCACTCAACGAAAATCACGACCTACTGGGAAAGTATGATGTAGCTATAAAATCTTGTTTCGAATTCGATGAAAGCTTTATGCGCCAGTTTCAGGGGTATATTTCTCAGAATGTTAAAGGGAGCTTTTATGGTAAGGAGGCAGGCCAGATGAAGCTCAGGGGCCTTCTGGAATCTGTTGATCTAGGTGACCCTGAAAACCTTATTGTGTTCTTCGGCACGTTGATTGATCATCTGGAAAAAGACTATCGAGACATTACCAAAAAGCCTGTCCGATACATTGATGATCAAGTTCAAGATCTTACAGCGTTTTACAACTATCTATATTCATTGGATTACTTGACCGAGGCATATAGCCTAGAGATGGGCGGTAAGCAATTACAGCAACTTTCGCCTGGTGAAAAAGGTGCGTTGTTACTGATATTTTACTTACTTCTGGATAAGGACAATAAGCCGCTAATTATTGACCAGCCGGAAGATAACCTTGATAACCAAAGCGTATCTCGGATTCTCGTTCCCTTTATAAAAAAGGCGAAGTTGAGAAGGCAGATTTTCATGGTTACGCATAATCCAAATCTAGCTGTGGTTGCAGATGCGGAGCAGGTTATTCATGTGAATATTGAAAAGGACAAAGATAATCGAGTAACGGTTAATCCAGGTGCGATTGAAAGCCCTGAGGTGAATCGAGCTATTGTAGATATACTCGAAGGAACGATGCCTGCATTCAGGCAGCGTGATAACAAGTACATGAATTGATCAGTCTGATTTTAACTACTTGAGATCACCATTTTCCTAATAGATAGAGTTGTCAGTTCTGTATTACCCCAGGTGTTAGTGCTCTAAACAATGAGCTTTGGCTGTGGGGTAACTCCCAGAACTAACCCTTTACTTGCAAAATCATTTTTTTCGGTAGTTTAGAAGCCTTCTAGCAATAGCTTTTGGAGGCTGAAATGATAAAAATGATTTTTCCCCTGTTGGCGATATTGACCCTGCAGGCATGTACCGTGACTAAGAGTCAGCAGTTAGTAAATTACGCCGGTGAGATCAGCGAGTGTAAGTCTACTGTTGAGGGACTGCCTGCCTTTGACCCTGGGGCACATATCACCGCCAATCGGAATCTGCGTATTGTCTGTGAAAGTCGCGCTAAAACGGGATGGTATCCTGCCGAGAATGCAGGACGAGTGGTAATCACTACTATTCAGGCTGGTGAACGAGTGGTCGTGCAGTCGGTGGGTGAATCAGTGGTTAGCGTTCGTGCGCAGGATATCATTCTTAGTATTGATGGCGAGGCAGTGAATAATGCTGAGGAGGCTAAAAAGTACCTTTTCGGTAAGGTTGGATCACCGGTAAATATTACGGTGTTGCGGGATAATAAAGCGGTTATAGTCACTGAGCATCGGTCAAAATAATCGCGGTTGGCATTTAAGAAATAGTAGAACGTGCAATCTAGGTGCCGACAAAACCGACATGGCTACGGGTAGTAAAGATAATGTCGGTGTTGTCGGTATAGCGATTGCGTTCTTGTCAGATCCCACTGCTGCCCCCCCCCCATAGTAACTCTGGATTAATCTTCCAATATGGCTGGGTTTTTATAATAGTATTTACCTATCAGGTGTAGGTGGTGATGCTGGCATAGCTGCGATAGGGCATTCGCTCTGGCTTCAGAGGTTCTCAGACCAGACCAATCTTTATTCCGAATATCGCTGGCCGTGAACGGGTTGGGAAGTTTGGCCAGTTTGCTGCTTAGTGATCTGGCTTCGTAGAGTGGATCGTCTAATAGGCCATATACGCGCCTAGCATGACTCTCCAGGTACTTGCACCAAGCGACCGCCATTGCTGCTGATTGCTCGCTTATCTCAGTAGCCTCTTGGTTCTCCACTAATTGGATGATTAGCGCTAGGCTTGGCATGAGGCTCGGGTATTTATTCAGGTGGGCCTCTATATGTTCATTATGACAATCGATTCGACATCGCTCCATCAGTTTGATGTACCACCCATCAAAAACCCATTGCGCTTCTTCTGAGAATCGAAGAGCTGGTATTTCATCATCGCTGTCTGGTAGCATCGCAAGTCGATTGAATACACCTTCGGCTCGGATTTTGGCTTCTGCATCTGGGGCTCGATCAACATGTTTGAATGGAGGCGGATCAGGCCAGACCATTAGTTGCAATCGTTGTATCAGGCCGTCGTCCCCAGTTCCATCATGTAAGGCTTCAATGTATCCTCGTAGTTTACCCGGTTGAATACCACCCAGCAGCGATAGGGTAATACTTGGGATGTGTACAGTGCCCCGGCCTATACGGTCGAAGGTGAAATCACCAGAACCATTAAATGCTTCGAGATAAAAGGCCCTCTCTTGTGCTTTATCCTCTCTGTCTAGCATTTTTAGCAAGCCCGTTAGTTCATCCCTGAAGAATAATATCCCCATTGGGTTTTCTGACAGTATTTCACCGAGTTTTTCAACAGTCACATCATTGATTAGAAATCGCTTTATAGTTGGCGGCGTTGTATCGATAACAGATAGGAAAGACAGGCGGGCATCATCGATATCCCCCTTTTTTACTTTGGAACGGGCCTCTTTATTCGCTAGGTCTTTTTGAATTTTGGCTATTTCGACATCAGCTTCGTAATATCGGCATTCTGATTCAAAATCAAGGTTTGCTTCCTTTGCTAGCTGTTTAATAGGTTTGATAGCTTCGGAAAGCGATGGGGTTTTCTTGGCTGAAGGTCTACCTATAACAGCACCCCAGAGGTTTGGTATAACTAGCCAGTCATCAAACCTCTTGGGGTGCACTCCAATTTTTCTTCCTATAAGAGAGGCTAGACAACATACAGTTCCAATCGCTACGTAATCAGGTTGCTGTCCATCCATACGCTCAGCGATGTCGAGTACCCAGTCCCTAATAGCTTCTGGCAATAGATTTATATCGAATTTTTCAACTGGAAATAACTCAGTCGTTAAAGGTAGTGGCTTTTGCCATACGATATAGGCGTTGCCGATATGTAATTGGTGTTTGGTTGTTGTCATCTCTACTTCAATCTCTCTGTGGGCTCGAATTGAAGAGAATCTTAATATCGGCTGGCTAATCAAATGGTTCTTGAAACTTAGAAAAAGGGAGGGTAAAAGAAACTTTTACATAACAATTTTATTATTTTGGCATGAGATGGTCGTATCAAAACGTATGCTGGTCGAGACGCCTGGGGTGAGACGGTATTCTCGTCTCAATAGGGTTTGGAGTTGCAAATTTATACGGTGCGGTAATATCTCTAGACATTTTGAGACGTTTGGAGATTTTTATGGCTGTATATGGATACGCGAGAGTCAGCTCAGTTGGCCAGAGTTTAGAAATTCAACAAGAAGCATTGGCAAGAGCTGGGTGCTCTGTAATTAGATCGGAAAAGGTGTCCGGTACCTCCAGGCAAGGCCGGGAAGAATTGGAGAGGTTGCTCGAATTCGTTACCGAAGGGGATATTCTAGTTGTTACGCGCATCGATAGGCTCGCACGTAGTATGCGCGACTTACAGGATATTTTTCACGAGCTTAAATCGCGTGGTGCTTGTCTTCGAGCTACTGAACAATCGATTGATACCAGTTCACCGGAAGGCAAAGCATTTGCCGATATTTTAGGGGTTTTCTCCGAGTTTGAGACTGCACTGAGAAAGGAGCGTCAGATGGAAGGGATCGCTAAGGCGAAAGCTGAAGGCAGGTACTTAGGCCGCAAGGCGACAGCCAGGGCTAAATCTGAGCAGGTTTTGAATATGCGACAAGAAGGTATTGGTCCGACAGCGATAGCTCGGCAATTGGGAATAAGCAGAGCTTCTGTGTACCGAATTATTGGAAAAAAATGATTTTTACCTACATGGTATGTCCTGTTTTGACAGCGATGAGCCATGTAGGTGTCAGTTTATCTGTTATCGCTGTCGTGACGTGACGCTGTAACGATAAGACGCTGCAATCGCTTTTTGAAAGGCAGTTCTCCACAGATAGCTTGCAGTTTTGGTCTCGTTGCTATGATCACTATTTTGTTGAGGTGATCATGACAGAATGGTTTAACGCTAAAATATCTGCTTTTGGCCTGCTGCCTGAAGTTACTATCGAATACCGACTTCACCAGACTGCGCTTCACGAATATTGTATTATTCGGGAGTTGCAGCCTGATTCCATCGCTTCCAGTATTATCGCTGTCTTTGTCGATATACCGTGGCAGTCACAAACCCGGCTCCGGCGCAGGGTATATGTTTGTCAGTTCCATCAAAATTCTTCCAGCCGTTCTCAGGCTGTTCTCTATCCGGTGTTTCAGGGGGAAGAGATTGCCGGTGTGCGGTTGCTGCCTGTTCCCCCGAATATTCAGAAGCTTCTTGAGCTCCCCATTGACCAAACAAGTCATCCTCAAGCCTCAGAAAATACTTCTTTTAGGGCTGTTGATATTCCTTCTATTGGGCACATACCGGGTGGTAGTTACTCAATTGCTGAGGCGAAAAATGATTTTTTCTGTTGGAGTATTTTGTTGGTTGACTCGTCGAATGGCTTGGAATGGCAAGAGTCGCTATGGGCAATATTCAATGAGTTGCGTGAATCTGCTCTTAAGAAATTCAACATTCAGAGCGAGCGTTGGCGCATGGCTGTAGCTGACGGCTCAGAGAATAGTATTTTTGAAATTCGGCCGGTTTGGAAGGATGGGGCGTTAGTTCTCTTAGAGCGGCACTCACTGCCATCTGAGATTGAGCGTTGGATTGATGAGAAGGTCGAACTGTTCGAAGTCGCTGAGTTATAGCCTGGTGTTGTAGGGGGAGTGAGGAATTAATAAAGTATAGAAAGAGTGGCCTTGGGGCAACCCAGGCTAATAAAACCGACTTTTTTGGTATCCATAAATGGCGCCTATAGTGTTGCTGTAGCAGCCCGGGCCGCCGCAAAAGCGCGCATTGTACAGAGATTAGCCGGGCTAAGCACCTGCCGGCTGTGCCCTTACCTTGGGGAGCACCTTGAGAGTGGCTTCGGGGTTGGTTTTGAGCGTGGTCTTTAGCGTGGACTCGGTGGCGATGGGTGATTTAGGGCTTAAGGTGGTACCTAAGCCATGGGCTTGCTGGTAGCGCTGAACGTATTTGCCAAGCATGGAATCGCTCTGCGCCCGACGCTGCAAGGCGGCCAGGGTATCTTGGCCCAGTTTAACTTCCAGGAAGGGCGGGTGCAGAAACTCCGATGAGGGCGGCACGCCAAACACATCGCTAAAGCAGCGCGAGAAATGCGCCGTGCTGGAAAACCCCGTGCTCAGAGCCGCCTGGGTAACCGAATAGCCCAACGTGATGTACAGCAGGCCGACGTGCACTCGGAAATGAATGCGGAAGCGGGTAAGGGGAATGCCCATTTGTTGGCGAAACAGCTTTACCAACCGGGACTCGGACATATTCAGGCTTTTGGCCAAATCGGCATTCACCAAGTTTTCGCGAATATTATCTTCAATACAGGCTTTAACCGATTCGATGCGTGGGTCGATGCGTTGGAAGCGGGTTTGCTTTAAATGCTTGGCAATGATGAGGTCGTCGAGCACCTGGGCGGTGTCATCGGTGGCTAGGTCTTCGTCAAAAACACGGTTGAGCTGCCGGATGATTTCGGTTTCGTTCTGGTGATTAAAATAATCGCCGTTGACCTCAAGCTGCATTTGGGAGCGCGTGGCGTAAAAATCCTGGGCGAGGGAGTTGAGGTGGCAGATGGCCAGCCGGCTCCAGTGGTTGGTTACGCTCATTTGTGGAATTTTAGCGCCAGCGCGCAGCAAACTGGTGCGGCAATGGACATCGGGGTGATTGGGGAAACTGCGGGTAATGTGCCCGTCCAGGCAGACGATCAGTTGATCGGAACCGGCGACAAAATCTTTGGCTTGCACTAATTGCGGGGTTAAGTACAGCGCTCTGTTGCGCCACAGGTACATTCGAGAAAAGCTGGCCATGGAATTGCTCCTTGTGCACCAGGCACCAGGCACCAGGCACCAGGCACCAGCGCCAAGCCACGCTCGCACCTTTGGTTTGGTGTCGATATTTATTGTTGTGTGGCGGAGATTCGTTTTAAACGAACGTTAAATCATAAACTAACTGGCGGTTATTTTGTGGCCTTGCTCAGTGACCATATCGACCAACTTCGGTGGCAAATACAGTGCCGAGCTGGATTCGAGTCAAGTAGGGAGTTGCGGGGAAAGAACTAGAGAGACAGAAAATCCAGGCAAGGGCGCCGGCCACGGATCGCAGCCGGCATAATGCTGCTAGCGCTGCACCTGTTGTTCAAAGGCCTGTTTTAAATTGGCAGCCAAACCGTTGACATCGTGCATGGCTTCTACCCGGCGGCGGCCTTCTTCACCCATGGCTTTGAGCTGCTCTGGGCTGGTGCTGAGTAAGTCATCCAGTGTTTGGGTTAATCGCTCCACCGAGCCGGCAGGGGTGACCCAACCGCAGGTTTCGTCGATCAGTTCGGGAATGCCGGCAATGTAGGTGGCCATCACCGGCCGTGCGCGGGCAAAAGATTCCATAAACACAATGGGTAGGCCCTCGGCAAAGCTGGGCAATATCAGCGCCCGGCTAGCCCCGACAATATCACTGACCTGGGCATTGGTTTGCCAGCCGCGTAAATCGAAGTGTTTCTCTAGCCCCAAGGTTTTAATTTTGGATTCCAGTTTAGGGCGCATTTCGCCGTCACCAACAATAACGATTTTGACCTCGGGGTGTTTATCCACAATGGGAGCAATGGCATCCGGCAGCAGCATTTGGCCTTTTAAGCCGGACATCCTGGCCACGCACACCAGCTGGTAATTGTTTTCAAAGCTGTGATCTGAAGGCGTGAATTCCTCGGTGGCGATGCCGCAGCGCATCACTTTTATTTTGTCCCAGTTATCGAAGTTGCTGTAGCGTACCAATTGCGATTTACAAAAATCGGTAATGGCCACCACAAACGCCGCGTGCTCAATCTTTAACGCTGTGCTGTTGTGAACCGGCGCGTCCAATTCATCCGGGCCATGCACGGTAAAGCTGTAACTTGGGCCGCCAAGGGCGTGGCTGAGCATGGCCACGGCGGCGGTGTTGGTGGAGTAGTGGGCGTGCAAATGGTCAATGCTCTGTGCGCGGTAGGCTTGGTAGAGGCAGCAGGCTTCGCCTAGGTAAGCCGCATGGTGTACCAGCTGGCCCTTGGCATTGCCAATTAATTTGGCCATAAGCTTCAGTGCCCGCCAAAAGGCCTTGGGGTTTTCGGTCAGGGTTTTGGCGGTATTGCGCAGCACCCCCTTGGTGTTGCCAGTCAGCAGATACTGAGTGTTCGCCTGCTCTTCGATGTCTGCGGGGTCTACCAGTTGGTCGGTCCATTTGCGAATAGCGAAGCGGGAAATATTAACCCCAAGTTTTTCCAGCGCGCGAATTTCACGGCGAATAAAGGTGGCGCTGGTCACTGGGTAGATATTGCTCAGATAGGCGATTTTCATAGTGTGGGGGGCATACTCGATTTAAAGGTAAATTCTTAGCCGTAGGGCAATACCGGGATTGTGAACCGCATTTAAGCAGCTTTTGGGCAAAATGGGTTGCTCCATTGCTGAATTTGAGGGTTTAGTCTGGCCTTACGGGTTGCGAATAAGTATAACTGTTGCGCCGCCTGCGTGGCGGGTGGGCCGGCGCATTTTCAGTGCTTGTTATCGACCAGCGGTCGGATTGCCACCAAATAGGCTAGCGGTCAGGCTGGCGATACAGGGTTTACGCCTATTATTGGAAGCAGCGCCCCAAGTGTTTGTTTTACCAAATTAACGATAAGGAAATTCGATGATTGTAATAGCGCTGTGTTGGGTGGTTGTCTTGGTGGTATCCATCCCCCTAGCGATGTTTGTGGTGGAGTGTGTTGCCTCAGTATTTTACCGCCATCGTCACGTGCCGCCACAGGATGTGATTGCTGCCGTGTTGATCCCCGCCCACAACGAAGAATCCGGCCTGGCTGCAACCATTGCTGCCCTAACGCCGCAGTTGGGCGAAGACGACGTTATTGTGGTGGTGGCCGATAACTGCACCGATGGTACCGCTGACATTGCCCGCCAAGCGGGTTGCGTGGTTTTGGAGCGGGCCGACGCCAGCAACCGTGGTAAAGGCTTTGCGTTGGCCTACGGGATTGATCATCTGCGTGAATGCCCACCCCAGGTGGTTGTGATAGTGGACGCTGATTGCGAAGTGCTGCCGGGCACTTTGGCGCAACTGAAGGCAGCCGCGGTGGAATGTGATTACCCCATCCAGGCCAATTACCTGTTAAAAGCACCACCGGGCGCGTCTTTACCCATTAAAGTGTCTGAGTTCGCTGTACTGGTAAAAAATGCGGTGCGTTGCCGAGGTGCCTCGGTGCTGAGCATACCCGTGCCATTGCTGGGCTCCGGTATGGCGTTTCCCTGGGCCGATATTGCCGATGTTTCCATTGCCTCGGGTGAAATTGTCGAAGATATGAAATTGGGTATTGAACTGGCCTGCGAAGAAAAGGGTGCGTTGTATCTTGACCACGCCCGGGTAGAAAGCCGATTACCCAGCACCAAGGAGGCCTTGGCCAAACAGCGAGAGCGCTGGGAACACGGCCACCTGGGCATGATACAAAAGTTCTCCCCGCCGGTGCTGAAGGCAGCTTGGAAACTGAAATCTCTGCCTTTGGTGGGTTTCTTTTTAGACCTCATTATTCCGCCGCTGTCACTTTTGTTGGTATTCACCGTAGCAGTGTTTTTAGCCTTTGTCGGTTTGGGGCTGTTAGTGGATGTAGGTTCTGCCATTTACTTAGTGAGTTTTATGTTCTGCGCCGTGGTGGCAACCGTGCTGGCAGTTTGGTGGGCCCAGGGACGGGATATTTTGGCTCCCAAAGAGTTAGCCGCCATGCCGCTTTATGTGTTGTCAAAATTCGGTATTTACACCGGGTTTATGAAGCGCAAGCAGACCGAGTGGCAGAGAACGGATCGAGATTAATACCTAAGTAAATAGGCCTGGCGCAGAGGGCTGACTCCGTCTGCGCCGGCCAAACATCCTCAACCAAGCTCTACCTACCGTCGGCCACAAAGCACCAGCCCAAAAACACCAACCCCAAACGACGCCAATAGCGCGCGGCCCTGCGTCTGTTCTCCCAAACAAGAAAACACTACGTGGGTTTAGTCCCTGCACGTCTTAGTGGTCAGCTATCTTTCGTTATCAGCAATCTATTGTTATTAGCCCAACCGAGGAGTATGTAATGTTGTTGAGGAGTATTAAGGCTGCCTGTTTGTTGATGATTGTGGTCAGCCAATGGGGGCATGCTGCCGAGATTAGCCACGCGCCCGAAGCGGTGGTTTACCCCGCCGGAGCTCCCTTCACCGAGCTGGTGGTCGTGGATGAGACAATTTACCTGGCCGGGATGATTGGCGTTAAACCGGGCTTTATGGAGTTGGTGCCGGGGGGCATTAAGGCTGAGAGCAAACAGGTATTGGATAACATAAAGCAGGTGTTGGAGGCCAACGGCTTTGGTATGGCCAATTTGGTGAAGTGCACGGCCATGCTGGCGGATATTTCCCAATGGTCTGCCTTTAATGCCATTTATAAAACCTACTTTACCAGCCCCTATCCGGTGCGCAGTGCTTTGGGCGCTAACGGCTTGGCCCTGGGTGCTGCGGTGGAGTTGGAATGTATTGGTGCGGTGAAGCAAGGCCCTTAGGCTTGTTGTGCTGGGGCTAAAAAGTGAGTTGCGAGCTCTAAGGCTGCGGGCTCCATCGCGTTGGATCTCTTAGTAGCATTGGATGTCTTTGTAGCAAGGGATCGCCAAAGGCCTTGCACTCTTGGGCGATATTCCCTAAAATTCGCGCCCCTTAATGGCTCCGTTCGCTTTTTGAGCAGAGCCCTCCTTGCTTCACTGCTGTTTTAGTGCGCTGTTTTGGCACACTTTTTTGGCGGGAAGCGAAACCCGTAAGGAGTTTACATGCGTCATTACGAAATTGTTTTCTTGGTCCACCCAGACCAAAGCGAGCAGGTCCCTAGCATGGTAGAGCGTTACACCGCGTCTATCAAAGAATCTGGCGGTGCTGTACACCGTTTGGAAGACTGGGGTCGCCGTCAGCTGGCTTATTCCATCAACAAAATCCACAAAGCGCACTACATTCTGATGAATGTTGAGTGTTCTAACGACGTGTTGGATGAGTTGACCACTAACTTCCGCTACAACGACGCTGTTTTGCGTAGCATGGTTATCCGCAGTGACGAAGCTGTCACCGAAGAGTCGCCCATCATGAAGTCTGAGCAAGAGAGCCGTGAGCGTAAGTCTCGCCGCGAAGAGCGTCAGGCCCGTGAAGACAGCGAGAGCACTGCTGAGAAAGCAGCCGCACCCGCTACATCAGACGAAGAAGAGTAAGGGGAGACTAACTACCATGGCACGTTTTTTCCGTCGTCGTAAATTTTGCCGTTTCACCGCTGAAGGTGTATCTCAAATCGATTACAAAGATTTGGAAACCCTAAAAGCTTACATCACCGAAACCGGTAAGATTGTGCCTAGTCGCATCACTGGCACACAAGCTAAATACCAACGTCAATTGGCCAGCGCCATCAAACGCGCCCGCTACTTGGCTCTGCTGCCTTACACAGACAGCCACGAGTAACAACCAGACTGTGAGTGCATGATGGCACAGCTTTTTCGTGCACTGGCTCAGTTTGTAATGCAAGGGAAGCTCCAGGCATCGGTGATTGCCATCCTGGGGATTCCGGTAATCAGCCCCGCTGCAGTGGCCTTAGTGCTGATGCGGTTGGGCAGCAGCCCCGGCGCAATTGTATTTATTGCCGCCGTGGCCCCAGGGCTGGTGTTGTTTGCCAGCAGTGTAGCCAACGCCCTTATGGCGATGGTGTCTACGGCGATCTATCTGGCCATAGCCATTGCGGCTTTGGTGTTGCGCCAATCCCAGTCATGGAGTTACGCCCTCGGCGCGCTCCTTGGGTTAACGGTGGTAAATACCATTGTTATGTTTCTGGGGGCGCCCAGCCAAGTCGCGGCCATTACCAATGCCATAGCTGAAACCAGCCGGCAGATGGTGGCCCAGTACGGCACCGAGGCACAGGCACCGTTACAAGTAACGGATCGCTACACCCTGGGTATGATTGCCACGGTGAGTATGTTTGCCGCTATTCCCAGCTTATTACTGGCTCGCTGGTGGCAGGCGCTGCTCTACAACCCCGGTGGCTTCCAAAAGGAGTTTCACCTACTGCGGTTTGGCCCTGTGCTGGCCGTGGTGTGTTTGGGGGTGGGGCTATACCACTACAGCGCAGGTGAACCGTCCTGGGGTGCGGTCTTTTTTATGCCCTTAGTTGTGGCTGGAATAGGCTTAGTACACTGGATGGTGAAACAGCGCGGACTGGGCAGTCATTGGTTGATCGTGTTTTATATTTTTATGCTGTTGGTTGGGCCTATGCGAGGCATGATCGCGGTTTTGGCCGTACTGGACAGCTTGTTAAATTTACGTGGGCGTGTAGCGCCCCGGTCGCAAGATTAGGTTCTGCGGCCGCTACTCAAAACAGAGGGTAAACGAGATGGATGTTATTCTGCTCGAGAAAGTCGGTAAGCTTGGCGGCATTGGCGACAAAGTTACTGTAAAGCCTGGCTTTGGTCGTAACTTCTTATTGCCACAAGGCAAAGCACTGCCGGCCAACGAAAAGAACTTGGCTGATTTCGAAGCGCGCCGTGCTGACTTAGAAGCCGCTGCTGCTGCGAAAACATCAGAAGCACAAGCTCGCGCCGATAAACTGGCCGAGTTGGAAGCCATTACCATCACTGCAAAAGCCGGTGACGAAGGTAAATTGTTTGGTTCTATTGGCACCCGTGACATCGCCGAAGCCATCACCGCCGCTGGCGTTGAAGTGTCTAAAGCGGAAGTTAAGTTGCCAGAAGGTGCATTGCGTGAGCTAGGCGAGTACGACATCGACCTGCAGGTGCACACCGAAGTGTTCCAAACTGTTAAAGTAGTTGTTGTTGCTGAATAACTAACAGCATTTAGGCGGCGCCTGCGCCGTCTAGTTTTTGCTTTCAGCACTGCATTTCTGCCAAAAGCGAGCGGCTTTGCCAGCTCGCTTTTGTCGTTTGTGGCGGCGGTGATTTTAGGTCTGCTTTCCACAAGCCAAAATCGCTCGATTGCGTTAAGCTACAAGGCCGCGCCCAACCCCTGGGCGGGGCGAATTTGACTCAACGGCACACTCCCAAACACCCATGAACGAAGACGATATTCCCTACGAACCGATTCCCGATTCTGCCTACGAGCAAGATGCCGGTTTTGCTGGTGAGCGTTTTGAAGACGCCGGCGAAGGAGAATTGATGGCAGCGCCAGCCGACGAGATGCCGCATTCGTTGGAAGCCGAGCAGGCCGTACTGGGAGCCTTGATGCTGGACAACCAGCGCTTTGATGCCGTGGCCGAAGTCCTGGCCGAGGACGACTTCTACTCCGCCAGCCACCGCACCATCTACGCCATGATCTGCCGGCTGGAAGCCCGGGATATGCCGCTGGATGTGATTACCCTGGCGGAAGAACTGGAGAAAAACGACCAGTTGGAAGAGGTCGGCGGCGTCGGCTATCTCACTGGCATGGCCGCCAACACCCCAGGCGCCGCCAATATCGTCGCCTACAGCCGCATCGTGGCTGAGCGCTCCACCCTGCGCAAACTCATCGGCGCCGCCGGCGAAATCAGCCGCACTAGCTTTAACCCCGCAGGCCTGGGCGCGGACGAGCTACTGCAACTGGCCGAAAAATGGGTTGCCGAAATCGTGGAAGGCCAGCCCAAGCAGGGTGGCTTCCAAAAGATGAACACCCTGCTAAAAGAAGCCGTGGAGCGCATTGACGAGCTGTTTCGCTCAGACTCCGACATCACTGGTTTATCTACCGGCCTGGAAGACCTAGACTCGCGCACCTCCGGCTGGCAAAACGGCGAAATGATCATCCTGGCGGCGCGGCCCTCCATGGGTAAAACCGCGCTGGCGCTAAACTTTGTTGAGGCTGCGCTGTTTACCCAAACCCGCCCAGTACTGGTATTCAGCCTAGAGATGCCGGCCAATTCCTTGATGATGCGACTGTTGTCCTCAGTGGGTAAAATCGACGCTGGTAAAATCCGTGACGGTAGCCTCACCGAAGAAGACTGGCCCAAGCTCTCCGCCGCCATGGGTAAGCTGAAAGATAAACCCCTGTTTATCGACGACACCGCTGGCCTCACGCCGCAAGAGATGCGCGCCCGGGTGCGCCGTATTGCCCGTGAATTTGGCAACCCTGGTATGGTGATGGTGGATTACCTGCAGTTGATGCAGGTGGCCGGTAAAAGTGAAGGGCGAACCCAGGAGATCAGTGAAATCTCGCGCTCCTTAAAAGGTATCGCCAAAGAATTCGATTGCCCCATCATTGCGTTATCCCAGCTTAACCGTGGCGTAGAGCAGCGTCCCAATAAGCGGCCAATGAACTCCGACCTGCGGGAATCCGGCGCCATCGAGCAGGACGCCGACGTAATTTTGTTTATCTATCGCGACGAGTACTACCACGAAGAAAGCCCCGATAAAGGCATCGCCGAGTTAATCATCGGCAAGCAACGTAACGGTGAGGTTGGCACCAGCCGTGCCGCGTTTGTAGGCAAATTTACCCGCTTCGAAAACCTAGCACCGGAATACGCCAACCATGGTGGGGATTACTGACGGCGGATCAATGGGGTCAGAGCCATTGATCTGCCATCTGTCGCATAGGGCGCTCCACGGCCTTTCCTCTTTTTAACAATAACCCCGCTTCTTAATAGTTGCCCGCTGCCAAGCCAATAATTCAGCAAAAAATTCAGCCAATTCGACAATGGTGAATTAATCCCCCCCCGTGTGTATGATTTGCGCAACGATAACAAGTGAAGCAGTGATAGCGAGAGGCAGAACCATGCAGATATTTCACCACGTGCAGTCCATCCGCGAGACCCTGGCGGCGGAGCGAAAGGCAGGTAAAACCATTGGCTTTGTGCCCACCATGGGCAATTTGCACGACGCCCATCTGGAATTGGTGAAGATTGCGCAGCAACACTGCGATGTGGTGGCTGTCAGTATCTTTGTTAACCCACTGCAGTTTGGCCTGAACGAGGACTGGGATAAGTACCCGCGCACCTTTGACGCCGATACCCAACGTCTACGTGGCGTTAACTGTGACTACCTGTTTTATCCCGATGAGACCGAAATTTATCCCAACGGCATGGCCGAGCAAACTCGGGTGGTGGTGCCCACCATGACCGATGTGCTGTGTGGTGCTTCCCGGCCGGGGCATTTTGAGGGTGTTACCACCGTGGTTTGCAAGCTGTTTAACATCGTGCAGCCGGATGTAGCAGTTTTTGGCATCAAAGACTTCCAACAACTGGCAGTGATTCGCCGAATGGTGGAAGATCTCTGTATGCCGGTGGAGATCGTAGCGGGTGAAATCTACCGCGAGAGCGATGGCTTGGCCATGAGTTCGCGCAACGGCTACATAACGCCACAGGAACGGCCCAAAGTCAGTGTGCTCAACCGGGCGCTAAACACCGCGCGCGAGGCAATCATCAAGGGTGAAAAAGACTTCCACGCCTTGGAAATCGCCGCCAAAGAGGCCATTCAAGCCGCCGGATTTAAGGTGGATTATTTCTCCATATGTAACAGCAAAACCCTTGAGCCCGCCGCCAACGACGATGAAGAAATCACTCTGTTGGGTGCCATGTTTACCAATGCAGCCCGCCTGATCGATAACGTATCTTTACATTTGGGCGAGCCGAATAGCGCCGAATAACCCTGGGGTTAAATAATAACCAGTGAGACTTTAGGGTGAATTGGCCTACCACGATTGTCTAATTTCACCGCCACAGACAATCACGTAAGGTTTCAGGACTACAAATTCGAATAGCCTGTGACTGTTGGTGGTTAACCATGCGCCGCCAACACAGCAGTGAATAATTAAAACAGTGGAGGCTATAACAAATGGCAGATTCCAGTACCCGTCCCGTCCCTGCAGATTTCGCGGCACAAGCGCTTTACAATGAAGCTGCGTACGAAGCTGATTACAAACGCTCGGTTGAAGATCCAGATGGTTTTTGGTCTGAACAGGCGGAAAAATACCTCACCTTTACAAAGCCCTGGAACAGCGTATGTGAATACGACTTCCACGCCGGTACTGCCAAGTGGTTTGATGGCGCCACCCTCAATGTGAGCGTTAACTGTATCGACCGCCACCTAGAGACACGCGGTGACCAAGTGGCATTGATTTGGGAAGGCGACGAGCCTGGTACCGATGCCAAAATCACCTACAAGCAGTTGTCAGAAGAGGTCAACAAACTGGCCAACCTGCTGCGCGAGCGTGGCGTTAAGAAAGGCGACCGGGTGTGTATCTACCTGCCCATGATTCTAGAAGCCGCCTACGCCATGCTGGCCTGTACCCGCATCGGTGCGGTGCACTCCATTGTATTCGCCGGTTTCTCACCAGATGCCCTGAAAGACCGTATCAACGACAGCGACTGTAAAGTTGTTTTGACCTCCAACGAAGGCCTGCGCGGCGGTAAGCGTATCCCGCTGAAAGCCAGCGTTGACGAAGCCCTGAAAGACTGCCCCAACGTGCACACCTGTGTTGTCGTTGCTCACACCGATAAAGTGTGTGACACCTGGGTTGAAGGACGCGATATCGATTACCGCGAAGCCGTTGCTGGCCAATCCGTAGATTGCGAGCCAGAAGAAATGGGCGCGGAAGATCCGTTGTTCATCCTCTATACCTCCGGCTCCACTGGCAAGCCAAAGGGTGTTCTGCACACCACCGCAGGCTACCTGTTACAGGCAGCATTCACCCATAAAACCGTGTTCGATTACAAAGACGGCGAAGTTTACTGGTGTACCGCCGATGTGGGTTGGGTAACCGGCCACTCTTACATCGTCTATGGCCCGCTGGCCAATGGTGCCACTTCGTTGATGTTCGAAGGCGTACCTACCTACCCAGACGTAAGCCGTTGCTGGGAAGTGGTAGACAAGTACGACGTCGCTATTTTCTACACTGCGCCCACCGCCATCCGCGCCCTAATGGCCGCCGGTGATGAGCCCGTTACCAAGTGCTCTCGCAAGAGCTTACGCGTACTGGGTACCGTGGGTGAGCCCATCAACCCAGAGGCCTGGGAATGGTACTACCGCGTGGTTGGTGACGAGCGCTGCCCCATTGTTGATACCTGGTGGCAAACTGAAACCGGCGCCCACATGCTGACGCCACTGCCCGGTGCCACCGCGCTTAAGCCCGGCTCTGCCACCAAGCCATTCTTCGGTGTACAACCTGTACTGTTGGATGCTGACGGCAAAGAAATGGAAGGCCCAGGCGAAGGCAGCCTGGCCATTAAAGCCAGCTGGCCCAGCCAGATCCGTACCGTATACGGTGATCACAAGCGCTTGATAGACACCTATTTCTCCACCTACCCAGGTTACTACTTCACCGGTGACGGCGCCCGTCGTGACGAAGACGGTTACTACTGGATAACTGGCCGCGTGGACGACGTACTAAACGTATCTGGCCACCGCCTAGGCACGGCTGAAATCGAAAGCGCCCTGGTGCTGCACGATAAAGTCGCCGAAGCCGCGGTTGTGGGTTACCCCCATGAGATCAAGGGCCAGAGCGTTTACGCCTACGTCACCTTGATGGACGGCCAAGAGCCAACGGACGAGTTGAAAAAAGAGCTGCTGAAGCTTGTAGTGCAAGAAATCGGCGCTATTGCGCGACCAGAGATTATCCAATGGTCTCCGGGCCTGCCAAAAACCCGTTCTGGCAAAATCATGCGTCGTATTCTGCGCAAGATTGCCGCTAACGAGCTGGATACTCTGGGCGATACCTCCACCCTGGCAGATCCAAGCGTGGTAGACACCTTGATCGAAGAACGTGCCAACAAGTAAGTGTTGGTAAGAGCGCGGAAAAGGGCCTTCGGGCCCTTTTTTGTGCCTGGGTGTTTGGTGTACAGAGATAGGAAGTTCGATCTGGGCTGCCCGCCCAGGGTGGGCGGGGGAGGGTGGATTACTACCTATTGCTGAGTGCTTTCTATCAGGCGCTTTTCGACCTCGGCATCTAATTTTAACAATCGAGACAACTCTTTTAGATACATAGCCTCCATGGGGCTTTGCTCGTCAATCACCAGGCGCGACGCTAAGTAAATCTCTGATGCCATGGCTGGGTCCTTGGCCAATGCGGCGATTTCGGTTGGGTCCAGGGGTTTGTTAATTTCTTTCTCCAAAAAGCCGCGCTCATTAATGCTGAGGTTGGATGAGGCAAAAGCTTCGTTAATACGTGCCCGCTCTGCCTCATCTATATGACCATCGGCCTTAGCCGCAGCGATCATGGCTTTGAGAATCACCAAGGGGTGTTCTTCGTCGTTCTCATTAAACGACTGGGGGTCGCTTTGGTTGGATTTTTCCGCTTGGTAATCGTTGTATACCTTGTAGGCCAAAGCGCCCACGGCGGCAGCTCCACCGATTTTAAGCAGTTTAGATCCCTTACCGCTTTTGAGTAGCATGGTCAGTAAGCTGCCGCCGGCGGCACCCAGGCCTAGGTTCTTCAGTGCATCATTACCGCCTAAAGAGGCCCCCAGGCCCGCGGCCTGCTGTTTGCCCTGGTTTACTACCGATGAGTTCAACACTGTGCTTAACAGTTTGCTCAGATTCATGGGTTATTCCCTTTCAACAATTGTGCTCTCTAATGCCCTATTGGAACGTAACAAAGGGGGTTTGGTTCCGGTTTCGGTGTGCGTGGCAGAGCCAAGCTGGCTGCCAGCCGCCCGGCGCCGATCACTTGCAAACCCAACCCAGTGACATACAATCGAGCTTTGCGCTCTACCCAGGAGGAACCTATGTCGCGCCCTAATGATGACCAAGACTTCTTCCGCAGCGCCATGTCCGATGTGCGCCCAATCAACAAGAAGGCCAATCGTGTAGCGCTGTCTAAAACCGCCGATACCCTTAACCATGCGGCCCGGCGTTTGGCTGCCACCGAACAAGAGGTGGTGGACCAAAACGGCCTCACCGGCAGCGAAGAGCATATTGAAATGCTGTCGCCCTTTGATGTGCTCGAATACAAGCGCCCTGGCATACAAAACGGGGTATACCGCAGTCTACGCTTAGGCAAGTACAACATTGAAGCCCGCCTAGATCTGCATCGCCACACCGTGGATATGGCGCGTTCGGCGTTGTATCAATTTATTCAAGATTGCCTGCAACACGATATTCGCTGTGCCATTGTTTCCCACGGCAAAGGCGAGGGCAGGGATCAGCCGCCGGTGATAAAAAGCTGCATCGCCCATTGGTTGCCCCAAATACCCGAGGTGCAAGCCTTCCACAGTGCGCAAAAGCAACACGGAGGCACCGGTGCTACCTATGTGATGCTGAAAAAGTCCGAACGCAAACGTCAGGATGACCTGGAGCGCCATCAAAAACGCCGCGGCTAATCCATCTACTTGCCAAACGCTAACGCGGGCCCGTACCGAAGTAGGAACCGCTGCGACTATTCTCCTATTTACCCATTAGTGCGGCAGGTGTAATCTTGCCGCCGCCTAAGGGCGCATTCTTATGGGTTTTTTCTGTAGTGATGAAAAACAACCAGCCAACGTAGAGTGGCCCACAACAGCCGGCAATCCGCAACGCAAACGCGGCCCGCCCACCAGCAAACACCCCAGCGCCCAACGGCCTACGGGGCATTTCAATTAATTGAAAGCGATTAACTGAGGTGCTTCTAACAAGGACTAAAAGTTGGGATTTTTATGAGTGTTGTACACCTACTGCTAATTGGCTTGGCGATTCTCGCCTTGCTATCCATCGTGTTTGAAGAAGTCATTCACGTTAACAAAGCCAAAAGCACACTTTTTATCGGCTGCTTTTCTTGGCTTATTCTTTTTTTTACCGCAGGCTCCGCCGAGCACCAAGTGGACGTTGGTCACGCCTTAAATGAAAACCTATTAGAAATTGCCAGCCTGTGGTTATTTTTAATGTCTACCATGACCTTTGTGGCCTATCTTAATGCCAAGGGGATGATTCAATCGGTGGTGCAGACCATTTTCCCCCAGGAGTTGTCCGTACGGCGACTTTTATTTTTGGTGGCGCTGTTCTCCCTGGTTTTGTCGGCCATTTGTGACAACGTAACCGCAACCCTGGTTAGCCTCGGGTTAATTAATGCCTTTAACGTGCCACGCGATATTAAATTTAAAATGGCGGCGCTAGTGGTGTTTGCGGTTAACTCCGGTGGCGTGGCGTTAATTACCGGCGACGTAACCACGTTAATGATCTTTCTAGCCGGCCACGTATCCATGGTGGAGTTGGTAACGCTGTTGATTCCGTCTATGTTGGCGGTTGCGATTCTAGCTCTGCTATTTGCCATCGGCACCAGTGGCCGAGTCAGTACCACCCCGGTGGAATTTAATTTTACCCGGGTGGATATCACCATTACGGTGATATTTTTCGCCACTATCCTGTGCACCATGCTCTTTAATATATTGTTTAAAGTACCACCGGTGCTGACATTTTTGACGGGCCTGTCGCTGATGTTTTTGGTGGGGCGTGTCTCTAGCACCGATACCGAACAAACCAAAATTTTGGAGTACATCCGTCAAATCGAGTACGACACCTTACTGTTCTTTTTAGGCATTCTGTTGATTGTAGGCATGTTGCAGGAAATCCATGTGCTGCAGCAATTGGCCCAATGGTATATGGCCATCGCGCCGGAATACGCCAATTATATAGCCGGTGTTATTTCCGCTTTGTTGGATAACGTACCGCTTACGGCAGCGTTGCTAAAAGCCAATCCAACCTTAAGTGACCAGAATTGGCTGGGCTTGACGTACGCGGTGGGCGTGGGCGGGTCACTGCTCATTATTGGTTCGGCGGCGGGCATTATTGTGATGAGCAAGGTGGAGGGCTTAAGTTTCGGTCGCTATCTACGCTATCTGCCAGCCTTGCTAATCGCCTACACCAGCGGTTACGGCTTAACTTTGTTTTTGTCCGGTGTCTTTTTTGGTTAGTGGCTGGTTTGGCTAGTGGCTGTTTTTGGCTAGTGGGGGGTTAATAGCTTATTGGGTTGGTAACCTGTTTGGTTGGTCTCCTGAATGGTTGTTCACTGCCAGTGCGGATTTGGTCAGGTTTTTAATATTTGCACGGCTTTAAAGCCAAATGGCGCTTCTATTTTTTACCCTAGAGGCGCCAGTTTAAACCGGGTTTCGGTAGTCCGGTCAATTAAACGTGGCTGCGATTAAAAAGCTGTCCGTATCGGAAAAACGGGCAGTTATTCTCCTCTAATTTACTCTCACCCGTTCTAAAAACCCAAAATTCAGCACACGCTTAAGGGGTGAAAAAAGGCTGGCATAGCGGTTGCTGTCGGTTAATCGATTGATTGGTTGATTTATTGATCACTTTTTGGAGATTAACCACCACCCAGGAGACACGCGTGCATAATTTTAAATACCTGCCACAGTTATTTGCTTCTGCCACCATTGGTACAGTGGCTATAGGCCCGGTTTCTGCTGTAGGGCAGGAGATGGAAACCGTCGAGGTCACTGTAGTCCGGGATGAAAATTCCATTATGCCTTCCGGCGACGGTACCAGCTCGTTCGGATTCGACAAAGCCTTGGTAGAAACCCCACGTTCCATATCTGAAGTCAGCGCCGATTTAATAGAGGCCTACAGCTTGCGCAGTGTGGATGACCTGGTGCGGTTAACCCCCGGGGCATTTACCAGTTCGTTTTTTGGTATTGCCGGTGCCATGGATATTCGTGGTGAATCAGCGGATAACTTTTATCGTGGCTTTCGCAGAATTGCCAATCCTGGTGCCGTAAAAACCAACATTCGCGGCGCACAAAACCTAGAGATTATGCGAGGCCCAGTCACGCCACTGTACGGTACTGGTAGCGTGGGCGGGCAGCTCAACTACATTCCTAAGTCGGCCAAAACCGATACCACCAAATACATTGCCGAGGCCACCGGCCAAATTGATGCCACCCTAGGCTCCTACGACCAGAAAATTATTGCCGCTGAAGGTGGGCTGCCCGTTGAAATCGCCGGCCGCGCAGGGGGCATCTACGCTTTTGCCGAATACGAAAATTCTGGCTCATTTTACGATGGCTTTGATCACGAAGATTATCTGGCCCAGGTCACCTTTGATTTCGACCTAAGCGATACCTTGTTGCTGGAAGCGGGCCTGCAATGGCAAAAATCCAATGCCATTCAGGTGTCGGGTTGGAATCGCGTCACCCAGGAGCTAATCGATAGTGGCACCTATGTCACCGGCGGCGCGCCGGTAAGAAATTCTGATTCTGGCTTAGGCTCTGATCGGCTCTTGCCCCAAGAATCTGGCTTTGTCACCGGCGCGGCGCCGAATTTTATCAACTCGTCCTTTTCTGGCGTAGGTACGTTTTGTAGCCCCGCCACGGTGGACGGGGGCACCTCCAACAGCAACTACAGCTACAACGGTTTTGATTTATTTTGCCCAGGCGTGGGTACCAATATTGAAGACAGCTATGCACTGACTAACCCGGGCACGGCGCAGATCGACCACAGTACGATTTTTATCGACCCATTGGATTTCGCCGATACCACAGCGATTACGGCCTACGTGGATTTAACCAAATCATTCAACAGTGGCACCCAGTGGAAAAACCAACTGTTCTACGATTATATGGACCACACCAAGTATCAAAGCTGGGGTTTTACTGCAGACTACCCCGGCGCCGAAGTTATAGAAGCTCGTTCCACGCTGTCTTTTACCACTGACTTTGAAACCGTCGCCGTCGATCATATTACCGGTGTTTCCCTGCGCCATGAGGACTTGGACTTAAACCACGCTTTTTACGACGAAACCTTTGATTTTAGAGATATCTCCGTGGGGCCAACCGCCAATGATCGCATCGATTGGGCGGTGAGTAACCCCTACGCCAACGGCAGTATCGTCTACGATGCCAATGGCAACCCGGTGGGGATCGATGGCACGGTGCGACGCAATTTTAATGAAGAGCAGGTCTCAACGTTGTTTAACGCCGGTGCCTTTTATCTGGCGGATATCCAATACAATCAGTTAAACCTATTGCTGGGCGCGCGCTACGATTATTACGACGTCGAAGCCGCGGAAGAAGCGCGCAGTTTATTGGGGATATTATTCGCCGATGCCAACGGTGATAACCAACCGGATACGGTATCGGGCACAGAGGACGGACTGAGTTGGAATCTGAGTGTGTCCTATCAATTCGACAGCGGCTTTGTACCCTACCTTACGCTGGCGGAGTCGAGCTCATTGAGTACCAATCAGCTGGGAGGGATCATCGCCTCAACCGTAGAGAACGGAGAGTTTCTACAAGATTCCGAGCTCGCCGAAGCCGGTATTAAATTCGCCAGTGACGATGAGCGGATTTACGCAGCGGTGGCCGCCTACGATCAAGAAAAAACCTACCGCGATGGCCAAACCGGAGCGTTGATTGCCGTTTACAGCGAAGGCTGGGAATTCGAGGCGCGGGCATTGTTAAGCGAATATTTTTCCTTCACCGCCACCGCCACTCATATCGAAACCACAGAAGTCAGCGATGGCGCTTTGGCCGTCATCAATGGCGCTGAATTCGCGCAGCAGAATGGGTTAGAGGCATGGCAAGTCTATGGTGGCAGAATAGCCGGGGTGCGCTCTACCTTTGTTGGCTCAAACGTTGAGCTAGATCGCGGTGGTCTACCGGATAACATGTTGAGCCTGTACGGTAATTTTACCTACCCCACCGGGCTGGGTAAGTTTACTTCCAGCGTGGGCTTTAGCTGGGCCGATGAAACCTATACCGATGCCCTAGAAACCGTCTTGTTGCCCAGCTACACCGTTTGGACCGCCAGCGTTGGTTTGGTGGCGAGCCAATACGAGCTATTGCTAAGCATCAACAATTTATTCGACGAGGAATACTACACCTCGGCAGATCTGTTTGATTCTGTGGTGGTAAAACCCTCGGAAGGGCGGACCGGCTCGTTGATGTTCAGCTATAAGTTTTAGACCTCACAGGGAGGGCTCGTGTTAAAGGTTTTAGCGCGAGTCCAACCGCAGTACTTGGGCATCGTACCGCAGCATGATTGCTTTGCGGTCGGCCACTTTTAAACCGTAAAAAACCAAACTGTAGGAATGGTCGATCTGGCTTTCAATTTCGCTGGTGGGCACAGAGCCATCGAATAGAATGGTATTCCAGTGCTTTTTATTAAGGTGGTAGCCACCGCTTATGGCCGGGTAAATATCGCGTAGAGCCTGGGCGCGATCCGGGTCGCATTTAAGACTAATGCTGTGGCTTAAATCCTTGGGCATCGAAGCGCCTTTTACAGGGCTGTTTTTCTCCGCCGTTTGTTTGGCCTCCGGTATTAACGCGAAGACTTTGCCGCGTATTTTATAAACGGCAACTTCCGGGCCAAAGGGATATTCCATAGTGGCTTCGGGTTTAGTTTGGCAGTAGTGCTTGGCTTCTGTGCGGTTCATGTTTGGCCTACCTCATCGCCTGGGATAATTTCTGGTTCTTGCTCGGCATCACTAATCCATTGTTGCAATGCCGGGTTTTGCAGTTGCCAATCGGCGTAGATTTGGCCATCTCCGGATAAAACAATGCCATAGCTACGAAACCGCACAACAATGGGCGCGTAAAAACAATCGGCTATAGAAAATTGACCAAATAACCAGGGCCCTTGGTGACAGAACGTTTGCCGGCACCGGTTAAATAATTGATCAATTCTGGCAATGTCTTTGGCTAACTGCCCATCGGTTGGTACGCGTCTGCCGGTGGCTCGGCTGTTCATGGGTAATTGACTGCGGATAGCGCCAAAGCCGCTGTGCATTTCTGCGCTGGCCGATCGTGCCTGAGCGCGAACCATGGCGCTGGCGGGCCAACCTTGGTTATTTAAATAGTGCTCAGACACATACTCGCAAATCGCTAAAGAATCCCAAATCACCAAATCATCATCTTGTAGCACAGGCACTAGTCCCACCGGTGAATAGGTCGCTAACTGCTGCTTAAATTCCGCCGAGCCCAGCGAGAGGCGAACTTCTTCAAAAGGTATTTGATGATGGGCAAGCAAAAGCCAAGGCCGCAGTGACCAAGAGGAGTAGTTTTTACTGCCGATGATAAGTTTCATTGGATTATTGTTTCCGTTTGACGGGTTAGAAATCAATGGGGTCAGATCCGTGATCTGACCCCATTGATTTTGGTAATATGGCCACTATGACCGAGTCTCTGCCTGCATTGTTGACCAATATTCGCAATTGTACCCATTGCCAAGAGTACCTGCCCCAGGGGTGCCGGCCGGTGATCCGCGCGCGGGCCTCTGCTCGGTTGTTGATTATTGGCCAGGCTCCAGGTACCAAGGTGCACGCCAGTGGTATTCCCTGGGACGACGCCTCCGGCGAGCGCTTGCGGCGCTGGTTAAACCTCAGTAACGAGGTGTTTTACGACGAGAGCAAGGTCGCCATTATGCCCATGGGTTTCTGTTACCCTGGCAAAGGCAAATCCGGCGATCTGCCGCCTCGGCGGGAGTGCGCTCCCCTGTGGCACGGCCCGGTATTGGCGCAGCTACCTAAGGTAAAGCTTACGCTCTTGGTGGGCAGTTATGCTCAACAGTACTATCTTCCGGGTAGGGTGAAAACCCTGACCGAGCGGGTGCAACGCTGGCAGGAATACGGGCCGGCTTTTATTCCGTTGGTTCACCCATCGCCGCGCAACCAGCTTTGGCTGAAGAAAAACCCCTGGTTTGAGTCGGATATCATCCCTACGGTGCAAAAGCGAGTCGCCGAATTGTTGCCCGGGTGTTAGGCTAGGGTGCTCTGGTTTAGCGCTTAAAGGGACGGTATGTCGCAGAAGCACAAGCAAAAAATTGGTGGTTGGATGGAGAAATCCTGCACCACAGAATACGAAAACCCCTGGATCAAAGTTACCCACAGCGAGGTGCTGACCCCGGCGGGCACCGATGGCGTCTACGGTTTGGTGCACTTTAAGAACAAGGCCGTTGGCGTGCTACCCATTGACGACGACGGCAACACATGGTTAGTGCGGCAAAGTCGCTATCCATTGCAAGAATTCACCTGGGAGATTCCGGAGGGTGGCTCTCCCGAGGGTGAAGACCCACTGGCTACCGCTAAGCGGGAGCTGAAAGAGGAAGTGGGCTTGGAAGCCACTGACTGGCAATTACTGCAGCGCATGCACCTGTCTAATTCGGTCACCGATGAAGAAGCATTTCTGTACCTGGCTCGGGGCATCACCGAATCCGGCGGCATAGAGCTGGATGACAGCGAGGATATCACCAGCAAAAAAGTACCCCTGCAAGAGGCCATTGGTATGGCGTTATCCGGTGAAATCACCGATTCGCTGTCTGTGGTGGCGCTGTTGCGCTACGCGTTGAATGCAAAAGCCGAAGCAGGCTAAGTGGTCTAAAATTAAAACCAATAAAAGCGTTTATAAAAAATAAAGCAGTTTTATAAGAGAAGGTTATAACATGACATTCAAGGTGGATACGTCCATTTCACCCAAGCGCAGCTTGGAGATTTTGTCGCAAAAAGAAGTAGAAAACCTGCGCGTTACCAGCAAAAGCGAAGACAGCCTGCACGCGTTATTTCGTCAATGTGCACTGGCTATTTTGCACTCCGGTAAAACCACCGATGACGCAGCTGCCATGCTGGATGCCTACAACGATTTTGAGATCGACTTGATTCAACAAGACCGTGGTCTGCGGTTAAATTTAACCAATGCACCGGCTCAGGCATTTGTGGATGGCGAAATGATCGCTTCCAGCCGAGAGATGATATTCAGTGCGTTACGGGATTTAATTTATTGGCAAAGCATTCGCCAATCCAGCAGCGAAGACTTGTCCACCAGCGCTGGTATCACAGATTACGTGTTCCATTTGTTGCGCAATGCCCGTGCCCTAGTGGCTGGTGAGTTGCCGAAGTTGGTGGTGTGCTGGGGTGGCCACTCCATTAATCACGAAGAATACGATTACTGTAAAGACGTCGGCCACGAGCTAGGTCTGCGCAAGCTGGATATCTGTACCGGCTGTGGACCTGGTGCCATGAAAGGCCCCATGAAGGGGGCAACCATTGCCCACTCCAAACAACGCATAAACGATGGCCGTTACCTTGGCATTACCGAGCCGGGCATTATAGCCGCCGAGGCACCTAACCCCATCGTTAACGAGTTGGTGATACTGCCGGATATCGAAAAGCGCCTGGAGGCTTTTGTGCGCATGGGCCACGGCATTATTGTCTTCCCCGGTGGTGTAGGCACGGCGGAAGAGATTCTGTATTTATTGGGGATTTTATTGCACCCCGATAACGCTGACATTCCCTATCCATTAATTTTTACCGGCCCGGCATCCTCGGAAGCCTATTTTGTGCACCTGCACGAATTCATTGGCCAAACCCTGGGCATTGAGGCGCAACAAAAATACCGAATCATTATTGGCAACTCGCAACAAGCCGCCAAAGAAATGGCTGCGGGTATTGAGGCCGTGCGAGAATTTCGCATAAAACAAAACGATGCCTTTTACTTCAATTGGGCACTTAAAATAGAACACGCTTTACAGCAGCCCTTTGACGCCACCCACGAAAATATGGCGGCATTAAATTTGAGTTTGGAATTGCCCAAGCACGAGTTGGCGGCCAATTTGCGCCGGGCGTTTTCCGGCATTGTGGCGGGTAACGTAAAACCCAAGTGGGTAAGGCACATTAAAAAGCACGGCCCCTACCAAATTAAAGGCGAGCCAGCGATTATGGAGCCCTTGGATAGACTGCTACGCAGTTTTGTGGATCAAAAACGCATGAAACTACCGGGCAGTGAATACATTCCGTGTTACGAACTTATCGATTAATAGAAAGGATTAACCATGGCAGAGAATTACCTACCGGCCATTGAAGTGGAAACCGGAGAGAACATTACCGCCAGCGTCATTTGGTTGCATGGCTTGGGTGCCAGTGGCCACGATTTCGAACCCATTGTGCCGCATTTGGGCTTTGCCAAGCAGCAGGGTGTGCGGTTTGTTTTCCCCCATGCGCCCCAGCGGCCGGTAACCATTAATAACGGCGTAACCATGCCGGCCTGGTACGACATTTTATCCATGTCCCTGGAGCGTGAAGTCGACAGCGCACAGCTGCGCCAGTCTGCGGAGCAAACCATAGCTTTAGTGGAGCGAGAAATTGCCCGGGGTGTGCCCAGTGAACGCATTGTACTGGCTGGGTTTTCCCAGGGCGGAGCGGTGGTGTACGAGGCGGCGCTGAGTTTCAGCAAACCCCTGGCCGGGTTGATGGTGTTATCCAGTTATTTTGCTACCGCCGATTCCATTGACATTGCCGAGGCCAACAAAAGTATCCCCATACTGGTGTGCCACGGTACCCACGACCCGGTGGTACCGGAGCAGCTAGGCCAGCAGGCGGTGGCGCATCTTAAACAAGCCGGCTACAGCACCGACTACAAAACCTATCCCATGGACCACTCCGTTTCCATGCCGCAAATACAGGATATTTCAACCTGGCTGGGCAGCGTACTGCCGGCATAGCTCTAACCAGGCGGCCACGCCTGGGCTTTCAAATTTTTGCTTGTGCAGCACAAAATAAAACTTGCGCTGCCAATTGCGATGCGGGGCCTGCAACGGTTTAAGCAAGCCCCGTTCTATGTCTTCTTTGATACTGATCTCAGACAAACAGCCCACGCCCAGCCCGGCCTGAACCGCGCGCTTGATGGCCTCGGTGTGCTGCAATTGTAATCGGATATTGGTTTTGTTGATCAGTCCGGCCATGGCCCGGTCAAAGCCTTGGCGCGTGCCGGAGCCGGGCTCTCGCACAATCCATGGTAGGGCTTGCAGTTCTTCGTCGCTCAGCGCGTGGTCCGCGGTGCTGGTGTCGTCGGGCCGGGTAAAAATCTTCAGGTTGTCGTCCATCCACTCGATAACGTTTAAATCCGGATGGTTCAACTCCCCTTCTACCAACCCTACATCCAAATCAAAGTGCAGCACTTGGTCGACAATGCTCTGGGTGTTGGCCACGGTGAGCTCCACCCGAGCATTGGTCTCATCGGCCATATATTGGGCCATAAGCTCCACGGCTAAATAGTTGCCAATGGTGAGGGTGGCGCCCACCTGCAAGGTGCCCGGCGTGTTGTGTGCCGCCAGGGTGTGCTCCAGGGCATCGGCCTGGGCCAGCAAAGCCTCTACCTGGGGCCGCAGCTGCCGGCCGTGCTCATTGAGGCGTATGCGTTTTCCGGCGCGATCAAACAATTTGATGTCGTACTGGGACTCCAGCTCTTTCAGCGCGCTGCTGGCGGCGGATTGCGACATGGACAGGGCCTCGGCGGCGCGGGTCACGTTTTCCAGCCGGGCGATGGCCATAAACACTTGCAGTTGGCGAAGGGTGTAGTGCATATCAAAAAAATGGATTAATAAAATAAGATTAATTCATTATACGGATGGTTGATCAAAAGATAAACTGCTCGCCATTGAATAATACGATTCAAACCGAGGTTACTATGGCCAATATAAGGACTGAAACCGTTACCCACGTACATCACTGGGACGACAACCTGTTTAGCTTCCGCACCACCCGCGAGCCGGGTCTGCGCTTTGAAAACGGCCACTTTTTGATGGTTGGCCTAAAAGTAGACAACAAACCGCTGATGCGCGCCTACAGCGTGGCCAGCGCCAACTACCAGGATGAGCTGGAGTTCTTCTCCATTAAAGTGCCCAATGGCCCGCTCACCAGCCGATTGCAACACATTCAGCCCGGCGATGAGGTGCTGATCAGCACCAAGGCCACGGGTACCCTGGTGGCTGAGAACCTGTTGGATGGTAAAAATCTGTATCTTCTGTCCACCGGGACTGGCTTGGCGCCGTTTTTAAGCATCATCCGCGACCCAGCCAACTACGAGAAATTTGAGAAAATCATCCTTGTGCACGGTGTGCGCACGGTATCTGAGTTGGCGTATCAGGACTTTATCACCCAAGAGCTGCCCCAGGATGAGTATATCGGCGAGCTGGTTAAGGAAAAGCTGCTGTACTACCCCACGGTAACCCGGGAGGCCTATACCCGCACCGGCCGCCTTACCCACCTAATGACCAACGGCCAGTTATTTGCCGACTTAGAAATGCCCGAGCCTAACCTGGCAGATGACCGCTTTATGCTTTGTGGCAGCCCGGGCATGTTGAAGGATACCTGTGCAATCTTGGACGATTGGGGCTTTAAGGAATCCCGGGCCGGTATTCGCAATCAGTATGTGATTGAACGGGCTTTCGTAGAACAGTAGATGTCTCTGACGAGCTAGCTATAGCTGGCTTTGAGGGGGATGGTCGAAATATTTGAATAGTTTAGCTCTGGGCCTTGCCTTACTCTAACACCACAAGTTAGGAGGCACGGCCCAGTAGGAACTTAACCAACAGTTCACAGTCGTAGCCACATAACAATTTATGCCGAATTTTAGATTAATTGAGTGGAGCAACAACGTGAACAACAGTGTTAAAAAGACCCTTGCAGCATTATTTTTGTCGTCGGCTATGGCTACCACAGCCGGTGTTGCGCAAGCCGCCGAATACAAATTCGATATTGCCCATACCCAGATTTTCTTCAAAGTGAGCCACATGGGTTTCAGTACCTCCACTGGTCAGTTCATAGACTTCGATGGCAGCTTTGATTTTGACGAAAAAGATTTCGCCAAATCCTCCGTGGATGTCACTATTCAGGTAGACAGCCTAGACCTTAGCAACCACGAGAAGTGGAACGAGCATGTTACCGGTAAAGATTTTTTTGATGCTGCCAGCTACCCTACCATTACTTTTAAGAGCAAAAGCGTTGAGAAAACCGGCGATAAAACCTTCGCAGTCACCGGCGACTTAACCATCAAAGGTAAAACCAAGCCTGCGGTATTGGACGTAACCTTCAACAAAGCCGGCGAAGCCTTCGGCAAAGAAAAAGCCGGTTTCAGCGCCACTACCACAATCACTCGTACCGACTTCGGTGTTGACGCCTACGCTCCAGCTGTGGGTGTAGAGATTCCAATCACCATCGAAGTTGAAGGCGAAAAGATTTAACTCTAGCTAGTTTTTATAGACAAAAAGCAGCGTCTGCCGTCCCTTGGGGCGGCTTTTTTTTACCTGGGTTTTGTGCGCGAAATGTGCATAACTAGGCAATAGCCTGCTAGGCAGGTAGTAAATTACCACCGTGACCGAAGGACAACCATGAGCAACACACACACTTATTCGCTGGTGGCGCGATCCCTGCATTGGCTGATTGCGCTGCTGATTTTTTGGGCCATAGTGATTGGCCTGGTGGCAGAGGAGCTGCCCTATTCACCGGAAAAAATTCAGTTATTTGTGGTGCATAAATCGGTTGGTATCACCGTGTTGATGCTGGCCCTGGTGCGCTTGGCCTGGCGTTTTATCAGCCCGCCACCGGCGCTGGGGTTGAGCGCAAAAGAAGAAAAACTGGCCCACCTGGGCCACTGGGGCTTATACGCCTTAATGATCTCCGTACCGCTGAGCGGATGGCTATTAAATTCTGCTGCCGGCTATCCTTTTGCTTGGTTTAATTTGATTTCGGTGCCGCACATTCCGGGCGTTGGCGAAGACAGCAAAGATCTATTCGCCAGTGTGCATGTGGTGCTGTTTTACATCATCGCTGTTATGGTTATTGGCCATATATTGATGTTGTTTCACCACAAATTTTCCCAGGGCATTAATCTATTACCGCGCATGTTACCGGGGAAAACCGCGCTCTGGGCGGTGGTTTTGGTGGCGATTATGGCCGGCTTAATTGGCTACACCATTAATAAAGCCAACACCGCCAAGGCCAATGCCGAACAAGATTCCCAGGCAATAAAGCCTGCGCCCAGCCAATCTGCGGCATCATCGGCCGCTAGTTCAGATAGCCCCTTGTGGCAGTTAGTGCCCACGGAGGAAAATTTCCAATTCAGCAGCAGCTATTCCGGTGAGGCCTTTACCGGCCTCATCAAAACCTTTACGCCCAAGATCTACTTCGACCCAGACCACCCAGAGCAGGGTGTGCTGGATGTCACCATCGATACCACCAGCTTAACCACCCTTAACAGTGAGTGGGACAGCGCCATCACCGGCAGCCAGTGGTTTGCTACCAGCGACTACCCCAGCGCCCACTACGTAAGCGAAGACATTCGCCCGGATGGTGCTGGTTTTATTGCGCAGGGTGAGTTAACCCTGAAGGGCATCAGTAAGCCGGTGGAGGTGTATTTTGAGTGGGAGGCCCAGGGCGACCAGGCGATTTTCCTAGGCTCGGCAATGTTGGATCGACGGGAGTTCGATATCGGCAGTGGCTCCTGGGCCACCGATGACAGCATTGCGTTTGAGGTAACCTTGGATATCGACCTGCAATTAGAGCCGGCCCAGTAGGGCGGTTTATTGGCCCAGGTAGCGCTTGCGTTTGGCGGCTTTAAGCTGATGTAAATCCGCAATAAATAAGCCGTCGATGCAGTCCGAAAAATTGGGGTCGACGTTAAATGCTAACAATTTGAAGCCGCCTTCTTCATATAAGGCGGCGTACTGTTTGAACAGTACCGGGATTTTTTTACCCTGCTCAGTAAAGCTCTGCTGAAGCAATTTAAAACCTTGTTCGCGATCGCAGCCCAGGTATTTTTGCTCCAATTGGGTATTTCTTTGGCTGCTTATGGTGAATGGCATGCGACTAACAGCCAGCGTTTGTGAATGGTTATAAAAACGCTGGTAGTAAAATACCATCTCCTCGGTGAGTGCCCGCGAAAACCCAGCGCTAATGGTCACCGGCCCCAGCACGTAGCGGATATCCGGGTCGCGATTGATATACGCGCCAATTCCCTGCCACAGGTAGTCTAAACTGTTCTTGCCCCAATAGTTGGGGGCCACAAAACTGCGTCCTAGCTCAATGGTTTGGGTTAAATAGGGGCTGAGTGCCTCGGTAAACTCAAACAGCGAATGGGTATACAAACCCTCAACGCCCAGCGTATTAATAATGCTGTGGGTGTGCCCAATGCGATAGGCACCAGCCAATTCCAAACGTTGGCGATTCCACAGAATCAAATGATGATAGTAACGGTCGTACTCATCCAAATCTCGTTTTGACCCGGTGCCCTCGCCAACTTTTCTAAAACTGATTTCTCGCATGCGGCCTATTTCGCGCATCAGCGAGGGGTTGTTGAAGTCGGCCAGGTATATGGCGTTGTTGTCGCGGGTGCTGCCCAGTAATTCCACGCCCTCCAACTCCCGTTGCAACTCCGCGCGGCTTTCTGGGTGAGCAATGGTTTTTACAGTAACAAAGGTGGAGCCGCGCTTGCGCGCTAATTTAAACAAATGTTTGCGCAGGCGGGCGGTGAGTGCCTTGTCGTTCAGCTCAGGGTTTAGCAGTGCATCGGCGGCAATGAGCTCTCCTACGCACAGCTTTGCTTCTGTGCGCTGGGTGTTGCGTTGTGCCTTAAGCAGTAAGGTGTGGGACAAGCGCCGCAGGCGTTTTTGTGGCTGCAAAAAAATTGGCAAAACCGGCGTGCCGGTGCTGCGGCAATAGTGCAAAAACTCTGGCCGCCATGCTTGGTGTTTGCCTTTATTGGTACGCCCGGGCACCGATTTGGTGGACGGAAAAATAATCACTGCTTCTTCGTTGTTTAGTGCGGCGATGATGTCTTGTTGTTGATCAACGTTGCCGGCGTTGTGAATAATCGCTGGTGCCAGGGCGGCGCAATTGGCAAAGCCATCGGCCAGTACCAGCTTTACATCGTTGCGAACTTCGCTAACCAATCTAAAAACCGCCAGCGCGTGCAGCGGTGTGTAAGGCTGGTTGGCTATGATGATGGCGCGGCCATAATCAGGAATATTTTGTCGGTCGCGGGCAGCAATCTGGTAGGTAAAATTAAACTGCTCAAACAGCTGGTCGACAAAGTCGATACAGCCAATGGCGCTGCCGGAATCCAGATAATCGTTAATCGCCGGCCCATGGTGAATTTTTTCCATTAAGGCGCGTGCGGGCAGGCTCAGCAATTTAGTGGGTGCGGCCAGCATGGGGAATTTATCGGTAACGGAGCGAGCAAGTTGAATCATGGGTTTGCAGTCCAATAGGGTTGACCGAGCATAGAACCGCCAAGTGACAGTTCCGTTAATGCAAGGTGTCAGTTATGTGACCGAAAACCAGGCTGCAAAGAATGGGGAGTAGTGGGGCGCGCGCGCCTAGCTGGGGCCGAGCTGTGGCTCGGCAAAATCGCCGCACCTAAAACCTAAGCCTGTTTAGGTGCGGCGCTGGCTCAGTCTTGGTAGGGCTTGATATGTTCGCCCTTGGCCGGTGGCGCCTCTGAGTCTTGGTCGTCGCCCTCTGTGCTAGGCGCTTTTTCAAACAAGCTAGAACGAGGCCAGGGTTTATCCTCGCTTTGGCTGGTTTCCGTCCCCTGGCCATCGTCCGTGTCGAGGGCGTCCAGATCATCGTCGGTTAAACCGAATTCCGGGTCTGGCTCAAAGGCCATATCGTCGTCGTTATCAGAGGGATCGTCGCTCCACTGGCCGTCTTCTATATCGGCGGGCGGTTGCTGCTCTTGGTGGGGCTGGGCTGGTGCCGCGAAGTCTTCTTCGGGCGCCAATTGGCTGATTTCATCCAGATCGTCGTAGTGGGGGCTGGCGAAGGGCTCCAGGGTGTCTGCCTCGGTGGCAAATTGCAGTGATGGGTCCGGCGTTAGCGCCAGTCCTGCGCTATTGCTGTCTTGTTCCCTGGAGGGCTCCCAGTCTGGGTCTAGGTCTGGCTCACGGTAGGCTGAATCGCCGTCGAATTGTACGGTGTCTGAATCCTCTGCATCGTAGCTTTCAGGATCATACTCGTCCGAATCGTAGCCTTCCGTCTCATATTCCTCCGAATCATCGTCTTCAGAATCATAGCTATCAGAGTCATAATCGTCAGTGTCATATTCTTCGTCGTAGTCCTCGGCTTCGTATTCCTCAGCCGCATAGTCGTCCGACGGCTCATCAAATTTACCGGCAGGCAATAACTCACTGGCGGCAAGCTCGTCTTCGTCCAGGTCAAAATGCTCTTGTTGCTCCTGGGTGGCTTGGGCCAACTGCTCTTCGTATTTCTCGCGGTAGGCGGAGCCATCGTCGGTATCAATGTCGTAGCCGGAGGTACGCAGCAGTTGTTTTAGTTGGTTATCCAAAAGGCTTTGGTAGGTGTCGCCAAACTCTTCGGTCTCTAACCAATAGCCGTTGTCTTCGCGGAAGCGAAAGCGGTCGCTTACGGCTTCTGCCAGTGGTGCGGCAATGCCCAAAAATAGAGTCTTGTTACTGGCCTGGAATCGCTCTGGGCAATCGGTGAGTTTGCCGTCGCGTTGATATTGTTCCACTTGGGCGTGCAGGGCCAGCGGGGTTTTCATGCGATAGCTTAACGCCAGCAGCAGCTGTGCGCTGCACAGGGCGTTAACGGTGTTTTGCTCGCGGTCGTTACCGTCAAATAGCAGTATCGGCAAGGTGTGGCCAGCGGTAATCAGCTGTGCACCGTAGAGGCTCTTTACCGAGCTAATGTGGCGGTTTAGCTCATCCAGCACGCGGTTAAAGGTGGCGGCATTAAGCTGTTTGGCCACCTGGTTAATACGCTCGGAAACCAACGTCAGGGCGACGCAGTTGGGGCCAGGGGCTCGGTTGCTAGGGGTGAAAGTGAGCTCTTCTTCCTCTGTGGTGTCGTCTTCTTCGCCTTCGCCGTCTTCCACGGGTTGATTGAGCATGGGTAACTGGCGTTTTAACAGCAACAGCAATAAAGCGCCCATGGCCAAGGCGAAGATCGCAAACCACAAATTGCGGCTGCTGGTGTTACCCGGCCGGTGGGCGATAACGGTTAAATACCCAGCGACGTTGTCGTTTTGGGTAATCAGAGCGGTGCGATAAATTCCGCCGGAAGCAGCCACATTACCGGCTTGTGCCATCAGCCGGTTCTCAACATCGTGCACCGTTAGGCCCTGGACTTGATCCAATTGCACTAGGCTTGTGAGTAACACCTGGAGGCTGATCAAATCGTTGTTGAATAAGGGTTGGCTGGATTGGTCGGCGCCCAGCCGGGCAATGTCGCTGGCGTGTTCCGCCGCCAGGGCAGTGGCCGCGCTATCACGGCTGGAATCTAGGGCGATAAGGCTTACCGCCAAGCCAAAACAGACACCCACCAGCAGTGCTAGGGTTAGGTGTTGATAGTTGACCAGGATACGGGCGTACCAGGGTAGGGGCGAAGATTGGTTAGAGTCGCTCATAGGAAGACAAACATCACAATGGTTTTTCCAGCGACCATTGTAGTGGAAATGCTTAAGGAAGTTATAATACTGGCTAAACTATTTGTATAAATGCTCGTACGTGAAAGGTGATCCCCGTGAAAGAACTCTGTTTAATAACCTGCTCTGGCCCAAACCATGACAGTTTGGTGCCCGTGTTGATGGGGGTTTTGGCCGATCACTCGGTCAACGTTTTGGATATGGATCTCAGCGTAACCCATCGCCAAGTGAATACTGGCATTTTGGTGGAGATTCCAGGTGCGGCAGTGGCCGGAGCCGTACACAAAGATATTTTATTTGCCGCCCATGGCCTGGGCTTGCGGGTACGCTTTGAGGGCATCACCCTGGCGCAATACCAACAGTGGGTGGAGGACGCCAATACCAGTCGTTACATCGTTACCGTCTTGGCGCGTAAAATCGAGGCGCAGCACCTAGGTGCGGTGTCGGAAGTGGCCAGCCAGCACGGCTTAAGCATTGAGCACGTTGAGCGCATCGGTGGCCGTGTGTCGCTGGCCGCCAGGGACGCCCCCAGCCAGGAATGCCTGGAGATTACCACCGGTGGTCAGCCCAAGGATTTGGCCCATCTGCGTTCCGATTTTTTGGAGTTATCTAGTCAGCACCCCATCGACATTGCCGTGCAAGCCGACGATGCTTTTCGCCGCACTCGGCGTTTGGTGTGCTTCGATATGGATTCCACCTTAATTGAAGTTGAAGTCATCGACGAGCTGGCCAAGGCCGCCGGCGTGGGCGAGCAGGTGGCCGAGGTCACCGAGCGAGCCATGCGCGGTGAGTTGGATTTCAACGAGAGTTTTGCCAGTCGCTTGGCCACGTTAAAAGGCTTAGATGAATCCGTGCTATCGGCCATTGCCGAAGCCCTACCCATCACCGAGGGGGCAGAGCGTCTAATCAGCACTTTGCGGCGCATGGGCTACAAAACGGCGATTTTATCCGGTGGCTTCACCTACTTTGCTGAGCATCTGCAAAAAAAGCTCGGCATCGATTATGTGCATGCCAATGAGCTGGCCATTACCGATGGCAAGGTGATTGGTGAGGTGCGCGGCGATATCGTAAACGGCGAGCGCAAGGCGGCGCTGTTGCAACAATTGGCTGAGCGAGAGGGTTTATCTTTGGATCAGGTCATTGCTGTGGGTGACGGCGCTAACGACATACCCATGCTCTCGTTGGCTGGTCTTGGTGTGGCTTTTAGGGCCAAACCCGTGGTGCGAGCCCAAGCAGAGTACGCTATTACCACCTTGGGATTGGATGGGCTTTTGTATTTGATTGGTTATCGCGATTAATCCGTTTTTAATCGCGGATTTGATTGATTTTACGCAATGGCAAGGACGCTGTTTTAGGATCGCTTTTTCAAACGTTTGATTTCAGTTCTAGGTTTTCAACTGCAGACTAAAGCAAATCTAGCCGTCGCCTTCAAAGTCGTAATTCATGTTGGCGTTGGGCTCTTGTAAGTAGTAGCCCTGTATATAATGCACACCTGCCTGCCACAGTTTAGAAAGCGCTGATGCGTTTTCCACAAAGGGTACAATGGTGATTTTTTTCAATTCGTTTAATTCTTTCACCAAGTTCGTTAGGCCGCTGCTGCGTGGATTTTCTTGCAGCTCTTTGGTGTAAGATCCATCCAGCTTTACATACTCAACCGGTATGTGTTTCAGGGTATTTAGTGGATTCAGCACGCAACCAAAATTGGTGATAGACACCGGTGTGCCGTTTTCAGTAACCGCCGTTAAAAACTCACGCGCTTTAGTAATGTGTTTGGCGACATCGCTTTCTTTCATCTGGAACACCACCGCATCGGCTGGGAGGTCGGCAGCTTTTAAGGCAACTTTCAACCACGAGGGCAGGTTTTCATCGTAAAAGGCAGCCTCACTTAGATTAATCCACAGGCGTGTGTTGTGGCCTTTATTACGCTGCTCCGACAGCTTCTTCGCCGCGGTTAGCACCACCCAGCGGTCGAGCTTGTTCAGCAGAGCCAAGTCACCAACACTGTAAAACACCTCTTGGGTGGAAACCTGCTGGCCGGATTCGTCCTGTAGTCTCACCATAACTTCGTACTGTTCATCACCGGAGCCGCGCAAACCAATAATCGGCTGAAACACTAGGTGCAGCAGCTCATTGTTTAGCGCATTTTCCAGCGCATGGGTCATGGTTTCTTCGGCGGATATTTCTTGCTCGGGCAGCTCAAATAAATGAACACCACCTTCGCTTTTGGTATCGCTGCTGCGCAAGCTGTCCACCGCCAAGCGAGCGTGCTTGGTCACCTCATCGCTGTTTTCGATTACTTCGGTCATTAAGCTGATGCCGATGTGTGGTCGAATATGCACCGTGTTAGTTTTTACTTCGATGATTTGCTCGTTGATAAAACTCAGCAGTTGTTCGGCAAGTTTGAGCGCTTTAGTGGCAGAGCAGTCGCTGATCACCAGCCCTAATGCGCTGTCGCTGAAACGGCCAATATAGGCATCCTGTAATTGTTCGCTAACGCGACTTGCTAATTCTTTAATGGCTTGGTCGGCCAGGCGGTAACCTAGGGTGGCGATTACTCGGTGTTCAAACTCGGCAATTTCGATCAATAAAAATGCTTGGCTGGTACCGTGTTCGGCGCAATCGTCCAGGGCTTTTTCAATACGTTGGAATAGGGCGGTGCGATTAAACAACCCGGTATTGGTATCGCGCAGTTTTAAATGGCTGTGGTCTTCGGCTTTAGCGGCAGATTCTGCCGATGTTGTACCTGTGCTCTGTTCGGTAGTAGCGGGTAAGGTGCGGGGTTGGGTGCTTTTTACCAGCAGGCAATTTTCGTTATCGAAGGTGCCTTGGCTGAGGTAGATATCCAATGCCCGCTCTTGTTCGCTGGCATCAATAAACCGAACAGTAAGGGTTTCTGGCTCGGGCTCTACGTTGAGTGCATTGAACTTTTTTAGCGCTTGTTTAATTTTGGCTTGGTCATCATCCACCACCAGGTCGATCAGCGGCATGACCGCTAATTCGTCAAGATCGTCGTAACTCAATAACTCCGCCCAGGTATCGTTGACAAACAAGAACATCCCTTCTTGGACGTAGGCAATGGCGTCCTTGGCGTTCATAAGAAGGTCGCGGGCCTGTTGTTCGGCATCACGACGTTTGCGTTCTGCTAAGCGGTGGGTTTGACGGTGCTCGCGGTTACGCATTTCTCGCTTGATGACCAAAATCAGATGCTGGTCGTCATCCAGCTGAACCACATCCGTGGCACCGGAGCGCATGCCCTCAACAGTGGCCTGGGAGCCTTCTGTTTCGGTGACTAAAATCACCGGGATATCGCGGTTTAGTCGGGAAATTTCTTTAATGGCCTGACTTACCGGTAGGTTGCTGGTGGCGTCGTGGCCAACCAACAAATCCCAGCTTTGCTCTTCCAGTAATTTAGACAGCATTTCCAGGCTGGTGGCGTGTTGAGTACGCGCACTGACGCCAGCATTACGAAACATGCTCACAAGGCGTTCTACCTCGGAGCGAGAATCGTTGAGAATCAGCAATCTTAGTGTTTCAGTCAGGTTCATTAAGTCGTTTGTGGCCCTTAGTTCGCTAAGCCACAGAGTATTCCATTAGGCTGGTCTGGTGAACGTCGGCCGTACAAATTACAGTCGGACTACGAACAAAAACATCTTGGTTACATCGATGCATTATTAGTACGCCAAGCTTATAGCGGTACGAAATATTACGCTTGCGCGCCTATGACATACTGATGAAAGTATAGCCCCATCAATTCATAAGAAAAGTTTACAACACGGCCCCGGTACAGACGGGCACAAGGCCAGGGGATTGGTGCGGCCGGCTATATTACCAATCTACTTCCGTTAAAACCCGGGTTATAGCAATGCTATATGTAAAATATTTGTGAATCATGTCACGAGCTAGCTCGTGGTCGAGTAGCGATATTGGCAATAGGACGCGCTGGACGACAATCGTTTGCTGATGTGAACGCGTGTGCTCTCACCGCGCTTCTTGAGGATGACGGGATAGCGCTCATTAAACACGGAATTGGGTGTTACCAAACTGGTTTTGCCGTCTTCACTGCCTTCTTTAACCAGCAGTACTCGTAGGTAGTCGGAATCGTGGCCAGATTCCGTCTCGGTGCTGGCGCCGTAGGCCTCTAGTCGACGGCCAATCATCATAACGCCAAACTGGATACCGGTTTTTTCACTGCGTTTTACCCAGCGCACCACTGCCAGTTGCCAGTTGCGTTTGCCGGGCTCACGAAAGCCGATTAGCTCGCCGGCCTGGAGTTTTCTCGGTGCTTTATCTTGGCAGATGAGCTGAAAACCTTTTTGGCCCGAGTTAATGGCGGTAAGCCGATGGGTTTGAGCGCTGCTGCCGATGGGGATGTCTGGTGGTTCTGGCGAGGGCTTGTCGTCCCACTCGGTGCTCAACATAAAGCCGGCTTTATGGCTGCTGCCGGTGACAAACTCATCAAAATTTGCGCCCTTGGCAAGTTGGTCGTGGATGGCCGATATACCAATGCAGATTTCCAGTTCGGTATGACAGGCAATACGCTGGTTTTTGCGGCGAACGCGAGTCCCCCAATTAAGCGCCAGGTGCTGGTGCAAATTGATCGCTACCGGGCCTTTATCCGGGCCGGTTTGCTTAATGACTTTATCCAACTGCTGCAGCAGCGTACGGAAATCAAATACCATACCACTGGCTTGTAATTGGTGGCTTTCGAAACTGTCCAGGTAATCTGGCTCATGGTCGCTGTCGCCGATTACGGCAAAAAGGGCGTTACTGTCTGCTGTGTAGGGCGCCAAGGTTAGCTGTTTGGCCCAGGCGCTCAAGACTGAAAACAATTGTTCAATTTCACTGGGGCGCAATTGCAAGGGCCGGGCGACGGTGAGCGCGAGGATGGTAATGTAGCTGTGGTTGCAGGTGCCGGCGTAGTTGCTATTGAAGGCGTCGGTGACATTAACGTTGTGCAACTCTTGTTTGTTTGCCAGTTGGAACACGCCGTTGGTTAGGTGCCAAAAGTAATTCGGTACGGGGGTATAAAGCTGCACATTGTTTTTCAGCAATAGCGATAAAATAACCAGCGGACGCTGAAAATAACTGGCTTTGCTGGCTGCGTTGAGCTTTTTGTCGGCCAGGCTATTTACCCCGAGCCGGCAGTAGGCCAAAGCTAGGTGCTTTAATAGCGCCTGTGCCACCAGGGCGGTTTTTTTCTCTTTCTCGCTCAGCGCCAGGGGCTTTTTGGTCAGTGGCGCGGTAATGGCCGACACGCAATTGAGCACCAGTGGCCGTACATGTTCCAGTATTTCGACCCTGGCGGTGTTATTGAGTTTAACTCGGCACAGTTCGGGTAGGGCGCTGTACAGCTTGGTGGCAACCAGTTGGTAATCGGTAATGGGAAGATCGTCAAACCACTGTTTCACCTTGGCAGGTTTTACGCTTGCGCAAAACGTAAACCGCGGTTCGCTCTCCAAGGGCAGCGCCAGGGGTTGTTCGGCAGCCTCCGAGACGTTGTTTTTGCGGCTAAATGGGTTAGAGATCATACGGTAATCTTAGGCTCAGCTAATACTGGGAGCAAACGAGCAGTTTACCCCAAAACCGTATTAGTTATAGCGTATTGTTAAGAACACAAACTTTCTCGACTGTTTTTATTGCCAAATATCAGGTAATCGGTCGATTTTTATATGTGAAGCCAAGTTTTATTGGGTTGGCCAGGGGTTTCTCGCACCAGCTTTGGTACCAAAAAACCAGGCAATCGAGCACGCATTTGTTGATGTAATTGCTGTGCTTGCCCCTCATCAACATCGAAATGGGCGGCGCCCTGTACCCGGTCTAGCAAGTGCAAATAGTAGGGGTGAACACCGCAATCGAACAAGCTTTCGCTGAGCTCTACTAAGGTATCTGCACAATTGTTTACGCCGTTTAAGAGCACGGTTTGGTTAAACAGTTGTACGCCAGCGCGCTGTAACTGGCTCAGCCCCTGGCGCAATTCACCATCCACCTCCCTGGGATGATTACAGTGAATCACCAGCACGCATTGTAAGCCAGCCTGCTGCAGCGTGTGGATTAGCCCTTGGTCTATTCTGCTGGGGATCACCACCGGCAGCCGGCTGTGAATACGCAGCCGTTTAAGATGCGCGATCTTAGTAAGGTCGCTGAACCAACGCGCTAGTTGGTTGTTGCTCACCGAGAGCGGGTCTCCGCCGCTGAAGATAACCTCATTGATGCTGTCATCGGCGGCCAAATAATCCAATACACCCTGCCAAGCCGGGCCGCGAAGTCGATTCTCCTGATAGTTAAAGTGGCGTCTAAAGCAGTAGCGGCAATTAACGGCACACTGGCCGGTGGCGGTTATCAGTACTCGGCCGTGGTATTTATGGATCAGCCCAGGTACCGGGTTGGTGCTGGTTTCGTCCAGTGGGTCGCTGGAATAATCTGGTGGCGAGGTAAGCTCTTGGGCCTGGGGCAAAAACTGCCTCAGTATCGGGTCGTCGAGGTTGCCGGGTTCGATTTTATCCAGCATGCGGCGCGGTAGGCGCAGTTCAAACTGGTCGCCGGCGGCCTGGGACACCGCAGCATAGGGTAGTTGCAACAGTTCAGCCAGCTCCGCCGGCTGAGTAATCAAATCATTGAGCTGCTGTTGCCAGCTACTATTGGTCTGGTTTAAGCCATCAGTTATGATGTGCACCTTTTTCAAACACCTTATTTAAAACGCTTATACAAAATGGGCGGCTGGGCGCGGCAAGGCGCACGCCTTAGGGCGAATTGTACACGCTCAGGAAGAACCTGAATTAGAGGATTTTATGGCAACTTTTTCGACCAATGAATTTCGCGGTGGCATGAAGGTAATGCTCGACGGTGACCCATGCTCAATTATGGAGAACGAATACGTTAAGCCGGGTAAGGGCCAGGCATTCAACCGCGTTAAGTTGCGCAACCTCGCCACTGGCCGTGTGCTAGAGCGTACCTTCCGCTCCGGTGAGAGCCTTGAAGCCGCCGATGTGGTGGATCAGGACATGGAATACCTCTACACCGACGGTGAGTTTTGGCACTTTATGGACCCGGCGACCTTCGAACAGCACGCCGCCGACGCCAACGCCGTGGGTGATTCCATCAAGTGGTTGAAAGAGCAAGATAAGTGCGTAGTTACCCTGTTTAATGGCGCGCCTCTGGCCATCACTCCGCCCAACCACGTTGAACTGGAAATTGCCGAGACCGACCCAGGCCTTAAAGGCGATACCGCCCAAGGCGGCACCAAGCCTGCCACGTTGGTAACCGGCGCGGTGGTAAAAGTACCACTGTTTATGTCCACCGGCGAAGTGGTAAAAGTGGATACCCGCACCGGTGAATACCTGGGCCGGGCCGGTAAGTAAGCAGCATGACTGATTCAGCCGGCTGGCAACCCAGCGCCAGCCTGGTTGCTCTGCGTACACGGGCGCAGACCCTCCACACCATTCGGCAATTCTTTACCAGCCGACATCTGCTCGAAATCGATGTGCCGGTACTGGCCAGCCACAGTGTTACCGACCCATCCATAACCGCCATTCAAGCCACGGTGAACAACCAAACTGGCTTTTTGCAGACCTCGCCAGAGTATTTTCTAAAGCGCCTCATCGCCGCCGGTTATGGTTCGGTTTTTTATCTGGGCAAGGCTTTTCGCGACCAAGAGTACGGCCGGCGCCATCAGCCGGAATTCACCATGTTGGAGTGGTATCAACTGGGCTTTGATGATGTACAGTTGATGCAACAAACCCTGGCGCTTATGGCTGAGCTATTACCTGGTAAACCCCAGCGTACTGTCAGTTACCAGGCTTTGTTTGAGGCCGAATTCGGCGCTAACCCGCACACCATTGACGACGCAGCATTGGCGCAACTGGGCCAGGCCCGCTGCGCGGTGAGCTTTGACCAAGCCGATCGCAATACCTGGTTGGATTTATTGTTCAGCCATTGCCTAGAGCCAAAATTGCAAGACGTGGTGGTGGTGTGTGATTACCCCGCCAGCCAAGGTGCCCTGGCGCGGCTTGGCGAAAACCCACAGGGGCACAGGGTAGCAAAGCGGTTTGAGGTATTTGTGGATGGACTGGAGATTGGCAATGGTTACTGGGAGCTCAGTGACGCCGACGAGCTGGCCCAGCGCTTTGCCGCCGACCAAGAGCTGCGCCGAGAGCGCGGTGATTTCGTGCCGGCGGTGGACCCACAGCTGATGGCCGCCCAGCGCCACGGCTTGCCAGATTGTGCCGGCATTGCCATGGGGGTGGATAGAATCATTATGGCTAAGTTGGGTGCCAGCAGCTTGGCGGACACCCTGGCCTTCGCCACGCATTTTTCAGCTGAACCGTAACTGTCCGAACCTACCTAACCGAGTTATTCCCACAAAGGCAGCTCTGGCCAGGGCTTGGGTTTGCCGGCGGCTCAGCCGCAGTCTGCCTGGGCTTTGGTTTGCTTGCAACGCAGCAAATGGCACATAGCGGCGGCGGGGTTATCTGCGGTGGCCTCACCCATATCCACAGCCGGCACGCCAGCCACCACGCGGTGGTCAGGCACTGGCTTTAATACCACACTGCTGGCCCCAACCTGCGCGCCTTCGCCCACTCGGATATTACCCAGCACCTTGGCGCCAGGGCCGAGTAACACGCCCCGGCCAATTTTAGGATGACGGTCACCGCCTTCCTTGCCTGTGCCGCCCAGGGTAACCGACTGCATAATGGAAACATCGTCTTCTACCACGGCGGTTTCGCCAATAACTACGCCGGTGGCGTGGTCAAAGAAGATGCCCTTGCCGATTTTGGCGGCTGGGTGAATATCCACCGAGAACACCACGGAAATACGATTTTGCAAAAATAAAGCAAAGGCTTTGCGGCCCTGGCTCCACAACCAGTGCGCCACCCGAAACGCCTGCAGGGCGTGGAAGCCTTTGTAGTATAAAAACGGTACCGATAACTGGCTGCAAGCGGAATCGCGCTCAAAGGTGGCATGTAGATCGGCTTGCCCGGCTTCGCAGATGCCGGGGTCGGCGGCAAAGGCTTCTTCAATCACTTCACGGATCATCAGCGCCGAGGCGGTGGGGCTATCCAGCTTGCTGGCCAAAAGGTAGCTCAGCGCCGCCATGGGGGTGCTGTGATTTAAAATAGTGGCGTGCAAATAGCTGGCGAGAATGGGCTCTTCAGCCGCTTGTTGCTGGGCCTCTTCACGGATGGTTTGCCAGGTTGTCTTAATCACCGGTGTATTCCTCAGTTTGTGCCAAACCAGCGCGCGCTTATACGGCGGCGGGTTCGAGTGCTGGCCATTATCGCGGGTTTGTCCGGCCTTGCCAAATACGGACGAACTGTTGTTCCGGTTACCTTTTATCTGTGCCGCTAAAACAGGGCCAGCGGTGGTTCGGCAATGGCAGCCAATTGCTCGCGTAATTCCAGAATGTGCTCGGCCCAAAAGCGCTCGGTGTTAAACCAGGGAAAGCTGTGTGGGAAGGCTGGGTCTTGCCAGCGCCGGGCGAGCCAAGCGGCGTAGTGCATAATACGCCAGGTGCGCAGGGTTTCTATGAGGTTTAATTCGACGAAATTGAAGCTGGAAAACTGCTGATAACCTTCCAGTATTTCGCTCAATTGTGCTGTTTGGCTAGCGCGATCGCCGTTGAGCAGCATCCACAAATCCTGTACGGCGGGCCCGCTGCGGGCATCGTCTAGGTCGACAAAAAAGGCACTGTCGTCGCGCCACAGTATATTGCCGGGGTGGCAGTCACCGTGCAGGCGGATAGCATCGGTGGTTACTGACTGCCAAATGCCTTGGGTGGCTTTGATTAAATCGTCGGAGAGCGTTTGGTAGGCCACGGTAAGGTGGGGCGGAATAAAATCGTTGGCCAACAAAAACTGCTGTGGGATGCGAGCAAATTCGTCCAAATTGAAGTTAGGCCGGGCCGCGAAGGGTTTGGCGCGGCCGCAATTGTGCAGGCGGCCTAACAAGCGGCCAATCACCAATAGGTGGTCGAGGTTGTCCAGCTCCGGTGCGTGGCCGCCTTTGCGCTCATACACGGCGAAGTCAAAGCCCTGGTAATGGTGCAGGGTTTTACCCTCCATCAACATGGGCGGTACCACGGGTACCTCCAGGTCCACCAGCTCATGGGCAAAATTGTGCTCTTCCACAATCTGTTGGCGGCTCCATCGTTCCGGCCGGTAGAACTTAGCAATCAGCGGCGCTTTACCCTCAATACCGACTTGGTATACACGGTTTTCGTAACTGTTAAGCGCCAGTATTCGGGCATCGCTGAGGAAGCCCAAGGATTCCACCGCATCCAGAACAACATCAGGGGTGAGTGCTTGGTAGGGATGCGGTTGAGTGCTCATGCTGTGTGCCTGCTGCTGGGTAACAATTGCGGCAGTGTACCCGTGCAGCCATTCAAGTTACAGCAAAGAACCCGCAAGCCAGGCTAATTGCGCATTAGTGCCACGCTTTTTACCTGGGCAAAAACACTTTTGCCCACGCCAAGGCCCAGCGATTGGGCGGATAGGCGAGTAATTTGCGACAGGAAGTAATCGCCATCCATGGCTAATTTGAGCACCAGCTTGGCCGGGTCCGGGGCGGGCTGGATTTCAGCGATGGTAACCGGTAAAACATTGGTAATACTGGTGTTTTCTGGCTTGGCCAAGGCGATACTCACATCCTTGGCGCTGATGCGCACTCGCACAGAACTACCCACCATGGCCTGCCGGCGAGAAATCGCCACGGTGCCGCCGCGCAAACTGACATAGGTAAGGTGAAATCTGTCGTCGTGGCTCACCACCTGGCCATCCACACAGGCACTGGCCTCCTCTAGTTGGGCAAGGGGTAAATCCGTACGGGTGAGTATTTCGTTCACTGGGCCATGGGCCAACAACCGGCCGTTTTGTAGCAGGGCGATGCTGTCGGCCAGGCGGATCACTTCGTCTGGGCTGTGGCTAACATAAAAAATGGGGATGTTTAATCCGGCCTGCAATTGCTCAAGGTAGGGCAGAATCTCTGCCTTGCTGTGTAAATCTAAGCTGGCTAGGGGTTCGTCCATTAACAACAATTTCGGGTTTGTTAGCAGTGCGCGGGCTATGGCCACGCGTTGGCGTTGCCCACCGGAAAGCTGGGCGGAATACTTGCCCAGCAAATCGGATAGACCAAGCCATTGCACAGTGTCATCAAGGCGAATTGGGTTGGCCGAGTTAAGGCTCGGTTGCCGCTGACGTTTTACCGCATAGCGCAGGTTTTTTTCCACCGATAAATGGCCGAGTAAGTTCGCCTCTTGAAACACATAGCCAATATTGCGTTGATGGGTTGGTAAATTGACGTTGGCGTCCTGCCAGGTTTCACCATCGATGATAAACCGGCCTTCGGTGGCGGTTTCTAACCCGGCGATGCATCTTAATAACGTGGTTTTACCGGAGCCCGATTGGCCAAATAGGGCGGTTATGCCGGCGGCTTGGGTATCAAAGGCAACATCCAGAGAAAAGCCTGGGCGAGCCACCTTATACGCTAAAGAAATGCTAGCCACCGTGTACGCCCCCAATGTTGCCGCCGGGTTTATCGCCGTGGCTGGCGCGATTATTTAAAAAATGCAGGGCGAATAACACCAGTAATGAGAACAGCAACATAACGCCAGACAGCACATGGGCTTGGTGGTATTCGTTGGCTTCCACATGGTCGTAAATAGCCACGGACAACACTTTAGTTTCGCCTTCAATACTGCCGCCAATCATTAAAATGACGCCGAACTCGCCAATGGTATGGGCAAAGCTCAACACGCTGGCGGTGAGCAAGCCTGGCTTTGCCAGTGGTAGAGCCACACTGAAAAATCGATCCCAGGCGCTGGCGCCCAGGGTGGCGGCGACTTCCAACGGGCGCTGGCCGATGGCTTCAAAAGCATTTTGAATGGGCTGCAACGCAAACGGAAACGAGTACACCACCGAGGCCACCACCAAGCCGGGGAAGCTAAACGCTAACGTAGCGATGCCAAACTGATTGAGCAGTGGGCTCAATGGCCCCTGGGCGCCCAACAATAACAGTAGGTAAAAGCCAAGCACCGAGGGTGGCAGCACTAGCGGCAGGGTGGCCACGGCGGCGGCAAGGCTTTTAACCGGCCGGCTGCTGGCTCTTAACCACCAGGCGATGGGGGTGGCGATTAGCAACAGTATCACGGTGGTAATACTGGCCAATTTCAGCGATAGCCAAAGTGGATTTAAGTCGAGGTCTGTCAATCAAAGAGCTTCCTGTGCCAGAAGATAACGTGCACTATGGCGTCAATAGTGGGTTTACGCTACCAGATTGGGGGCGTTTACCAAAGCGCGTGGTATAGCCAATGGCGAGTTAATTGATTTGGGTAAATCAGATCTTTGAGAAAGGTGTTCAATGGAAGCGGTAGACAACCAACAAAGCACAGAAAAAGCGAAGCAGGTGGAGCAGCTGGATAAACTGGCGTGGTTGCTGGACGAATCCGTGCGCTTGCCCGGTGGGTTTCGAGTGGGGGTGGAATCCATCATCGGCTTAATACCCGGGGCGGGCGACGCACTCGGCTTTTTACTGAGCATGGCTCTGGTGGTGAAAGCGCGTCGAGCGGGTGCTTCCCGAGGGCTGCAAGCGCGCATGGTGGCCAACAGTGCGTTTGAGTCCGCCGTTGGGGTGGTGCCCATTGTGGGTGATTTGTTCGATTTTTGGTTTAAAGCCAATAAACGCAACATAAAACTGTTGCGTAACCATCTTGCCAAACAAGACCAAAGCCATGACCAAATCTAAGCCGCCTTCCTAGCCACAATCTTTTCTGTAAGTAGCAGTTTCGATGGCTCGCAGGGCCGTGTGCAAAGCAATCCAGAGGCCGCGCTTTAACTCCTTCATTTATTGCTGGCATCGCTAGCCCGGTCACGTCGCGGCGGAACAACCGTCATCGATGAATTCTGATCTGCGAATAAGGGATAAATCCGTCCCGCCATTCAAACCGCTGAAGCAAATGAAGCGTTTTTATTAATAAAGAACGGTTTTTTATATGAAAAGTTGGTCAAAAGCGTCATTGATATTTCAACTTCGCATGGTAACATCGCCGCGCAATGATATTGGCGTCATGTTATCTCTGGCAGAGTACTCTGCTGCGTAAAAATGCGTTTTTATACGTCAAAATTTTCAGCAAAAGCCTTAATTTGGCTCGTGCTCCTCGGAGTTAGACTAAACTCCTTTATTTTGTTCACCGCTGTAAGTAAATGCTTGTTGGTTTCTCATCTCTATTAAGCCAGCGGGCATAACGCAATGATTTTACGTTTGACGCTAGTTTAAATAACTCCAGTAAGGATTTAGTACATGTTTGCATTGAGTAAATCGCACCATTTATTGGCGCTAGCGGTTTTGTTTTCTGCCGCCAGCGTAAACGCCGCCGACATTCGACTAAACGGTTTTGCCTCTGTGGTTGGTGGTATGACCTTAAGCGAGGGTGAACTATCTAACGGCGACAAGGCTACCTTCGTAGCGGATGAACCCAGCGGTGGCGTGTACAACGACGAAATAAGCTTCCGCCCAGACTCCATATTTGGTTTACAAATCAGTGCCGACCTGGGCGATGGTCTAAGTGTTACTGGGCAAATCACCGGCAGTGGTGGAGAAGATTTTGACGCCAATGTGGCCTGGGCCTACGTCACCTATGAATTTAACCCCAACTGGTCCATCAGTTTAGGTCGTCAGCGTACCCAGTTGTTCTACTATTCCGACTTTCTCGATGTAGGCTATGCCTATCACTGGATTCGCCCTCCCACCGAAACTAACGTGCCCATCGACACCAACGAAGGTGTCACGCTGAACTACTATGGCAGCCTAGGTAATTGGGATAACCAAATCACCGTTTATGGCGGCACGGCGGAAGCCATGAGCCCTAGTGTTGGCCCTATCGGTATTAAAAATTCGGTGGGTTTTGTTGCTAAAACCAGTTCTGAATGGTTGCAACTGCGAGCCAGCTACAACGCCGGTGAATTCTACGCGGACGCCTTGGTGTTGCCATTTTTGGGCGTAGATCAAGGCGAAGAGAACCCGGTCGATCAAAGCTTTTACAGTTTGGCCGCGCACTTCACCTTTGGTAACACGGCGTTAATTACCGAAGCCATGCATTACGAATTTGACGACGCTCTGTTTGGTATTGGTTGGACCGAATTCTCCGGTGCCTATGCCTCGTTAACCCATCGTATTGGCGATTTCACGCCTCACATTACCTTCTCTATGCAAGAACAGGAGTTAGAAGGCGCGTTTTACTTACCCGATTACAGCAATCCAGACTTCACCCAAGCCATTCCTATTGGCAACGCCACCGAAAAGTCTGAGTCCATCACCCTAGGCCTGCGTTGGGATTTCCACCGTGCAGCCGCGTTTAAAGTGGAATATCAAATGCGCTCGGATGAGTCCGATGCATCTGTGATAGCGGCCAAAGGAGAGGCCGGAGAGGTAGATGTTATATCCGCAGGCATCGACGTTACCTTTTAATCAAGGAGGAATCGCAATGAAATTATTAACACTACGCCAAGCTTTGGCTGCCTCGCTCACGGTTTTGCTCTGCGCTGGGCCGGTTGCGTCTTTTGCCGAGGTGGCCGTTATTGTTCACCCGAGCAATAGCAATGAGCTCAATAAAAACTACATCTCTCGGATCTTCCTCGGCAAGAAAAAGGTTTTCCCTGACGGAAGTGAATTAATTGCCATCAGCCAAGATGAAAGCTCACCGGTGCGTGATGAGTTCGTTGAAAAGGTCGTGGGTAAAAGTCTGTCTCAATACAGAGCCTACTGGGCACAGTTGGTGTTTACCGGCCGAGGCAAACCACCCAAAGAAGTCGGCAGAGATAGCCAAGTTAAAGAGCTAGTAGCCCAAAACCCGGCGTTAATTGGCTTTATTGATGCCGCTGCAGTAGACGACAGCGTAAAGGTCGTCGGCAAATTCTAAACGCCTCCCCACCAGGGCAAGCCATTGCCCTGGGTATTTTTGCATTACACTAGGAGAATCAATGGGGCCGATCAATCGAGGTAAAGCCGTTTGATTCATCCTTCCTCCTATACCCCGCACGTTTAAAACCAATGGGGTCAGATCCGTTCGATCTCTCCTTCCTTCATTACCCCCACTCTTAATGCACTCCAGTGCCCACCTGCTAGCCGTTTGTGCATTCCTGCCTGATAACCAGTATCATGCCAACCGCTTTGCGTGTGCAGATTAGAGGGTGAACCATGAGAAAAAATTTAGTAGTGCTTGTGCTGCTAGTGCTTGCAGGCCTGGGCTACATTGAGAAAGACACCGTAATAGCTCTGACCGGTGGCAGTGCCGGCAGTAGTCAGTCTCAGCAAACAGGTAATGCTGGCAACAGCAGTAGCGACACCAGCGACAGGGGAACGGCAATTATCGCCAAAGCCTTTGCCCAACGTCGGAGCGATGTACAGGTAGAAGGGCAGGGCAGGGTTATCAAAGTTCTGCCAGACGATACCAAAGGCAGCCAGCATCAGCGTTTCATTTTGAAGCTCGATAACGGCCAAACACTGCTAGTAGCCCACAATATTGACCTGGCCCCGCGGGTTGCTAACTTAGATGAGGGTGATACCATACGTTTTTTCGGTGAATACGAATGGACCGAACAAGGCGGAGTGATGCACTGGACCCACCACGACCCGCGGGGTAACCACGTAGGCGGTTGGTTAAAACACAACGGCAACACCTACGAGTAAATCAATGGCTCTGACCCCATTGGTTTTTAGGGTGCTGGGTTGTGCTCATCTAGGAATGAGCCCAGGACGGATAATAATTGATGGCGCATTCCGCTAGTTGATAGCCAGTGGTCTTCGCCTTTGAGACCTATTAGGGTCGAAACGACGCCTGCCTTTTTGAGGGCTTTGTGCATTTTTGTGCTTTGTCTTGGAGATACAATGCTGTCGTCTTTGCTGTAGATGAGTAAGGTTGCTGCATTAAATCTATCGGCGAAAAAGTAGGCGGAGACTTCATCCAATCGTTTGAAGGCGTTCTTGTCATCACCAAAAACGCCCTCCCATTGCCTGCGGACTAGCTCTGGCTCGGCGTTGTTTCGAATGCTGCGGTTTATGTGTTGGCGGACATCAGATATGCCGTTTATTGCTATCACGCAACGGTATAGTTCAGGTGTAAGGGCCGCGCCTGCTAGGGCGGCGTACCCTCCGTAGGAGGCCCCAACAATGCACGTTCGTTTGGGGGCGGCGATGCCCTTGCTGGTTAGATAATTAACTCCATCGCTGATGTCATTTTGCATTTCTCGGCCCCAGGCACCGATACCGGCGCGATGAAAGTCGCCGCCAAACCCGGTGGAGCCACGAAAGTTAGGTTGCAAAACGAGATAACCTTTATTCGCCAAAAATTGAGCGAGCCAATCAAAGCCGATGGCGTCATAGGCGTCTGGGCCGCCGTGTGGCAGTACGATAAGAGGTAGGTTTTTACGTTGCTCCGCTGTCTTTTTGTCACTTGGCCAAGTCAGTACGGCGGGAATCTTCAACCCGTCCCTGGCAGGGTAGCGGAACGCAATAACCTCTCCTAAGTCCTCGCTGGCCAGGCTGCTGTAGCCCTTGGTGAGCCAGCGCAATTTGCGGTTTTGGGTATCAAAAAGGTAGTACGCCTCCGGCTCTGAATTACCGCTGACTTTAATAATAAATTGCGTTTTATTCGCCGAGATACTCAAAAGCGCCAGTGAGCTGGAAGGAAAGATATCTTGAATCTCTTCAACCGATGACTGCAGATGTTTTTCTGTAAACTGATAGCTGGGCTGGAATCCAGCGAATTTTACAGCGATGAGTTTGCGATTGACGTCCGTGATCAATATCTTCTTGTTGGTTAGCGATGGGCCATTGATGCTGTTTGCCGCTACTTAACTCTATAGCCAGTACCTGGGTTAGGTTCTGGCTGGTATCCGCAAGTAATAGCGTCTTTTCGTCTTGGCTTAGGGCTTCGCTGGATATCTCAGGCAGATGCGTTTTTTGAGTGAAGATTTTTTCCGCTTTGCCATCGCTGTAGCTGTAGAGTGCGTATTCATTTTTCTCGTGATCAAAATCTTCACGGGCCAGCACGTCTCCCTGAGCGCTAACAAACCAATCGGTGGTTCGCCAACTGCCGGGGGCAGTCAAAACACCTCGGCCAGTCTCTAAGCTAACTTTATACAGGTTGTACCTGGGCGTACTTTTGTTGTCCCAGGCTGGCATAAACACGGAGGCATCGTCTTCGTTAACGCCAATAATTCTGCCAAGGCCCGTCTGCGATAAATACAAATCTTGAGTGCCGAGTAGTAACCGCTTCACTTCTCCGGTGGCAAGGTTAAAACTGAATGCGCCGCTATATTCTAATGGGTTTAGACGACTGTAAAACCGCTGGGTGGAAGAAGCAGGCAGAACGACATATTCGTTAGTCGCAAAATTGATAGAGCGGTTTTTGATTTTATCTCCGGTCCTCTTAACGGTGGTGGCATCTTTTTGTGTGTCATAGACCACAATGAGGTTTTCATCGTTTTCTTGTTGCAACCAAGCGTAGTACCGGCCATTGGGTGAGATCGACATGCTGCGTACCGACGGAATCTTGCTAAATGCTGAGATATCCGCTGCCGCCAATGCCTTGCTATTGCCAGCAAGACCTAACAATACCGTTAACGATAAGGCCAGAGCGCGCCAAATTTTAGCCTTAGGCCATGCGGCGATCGTGGAAAATGCATTGCAGACATTCATAAATTAAAGGAAGTTTATTGTGTTGTATCAATTTCTAGGCCGTCGGCTAAAGCACAATGGCAACACCTACGAGTAAATCAATGGCTCTGACCCCATTGATTTCTGACCCCATTGATTTTTAGGGTGCTGGGTTGTGTTTGTCCAAGTAGGCTTCGATGGTTTTTAATAGCTCTAAGCGCATTTTGCTGGTGGACATCCAATGGTCTTCGCCTTTTAGGGCGACCAGTTTGGAGTCTTTGCCGGCTTTTTTTAGTGCCTTGTGCATTCGGATGCTTTGGACGGGTGCCACTACTGTGTCGTCTTTGCTGTAAATTAACAGGGTGGGTGCGGTGAATTGATCGGCAAAGTAGTAGGGCGATACCGCGTCCAATTGTTTAAATTTTTTATCGTCGCTACCGAAGGCATCCATCCAATAATTGCGTATCCAATCGGTTTGGTAAGCTTGCCTAAGATCTTTTTTAATTTCTTTGCGTATGTCGGAAACAGCATTGATGGCAATGGCGCAGCGATATAATTCTGGGGTGTAGGCGGCTCCGGCCAGTGCGGCGTAGCCCCCGTAGGACGCGCCGAGAATACACACTCGGCTGGGGTCGGCTACGCCTTTGCTCACCAGGTAATTAACACCATCGGTAATGTCATCTTGCATTTCTTTGCCCCATCGACCCTTGCCGGCTTCCTCGTGGGCGAAGCCAAAACCTGTGGAGCCGCGGAAGTTTGGCTGCAATACCGCATAGCCTTTGTGCGCTAAAAACTGCGCCAGCCAGTCGAATCGAATGGCATCGTGGGCTGCCGGGCCACCATGGGGCAGTGCAATCAAAGGTAGAGCCTTGCGCTCTTCGGCAGTGTTGACACCCACAGGCCAAGTCAGTATCGCAGGGATTTTTAAGCCATCGCGAGCGCTGTAGCGAAAGCCGACGACTTCGCCCAGGTCTTTCTGCTCGATATTTTTGTAGCCGTTGGTAAGTCGTTTTAATTGCTTCTTTTTAATGTCGAATGTAAAAAACGAATTGGGGTCAGTATTGCCGGTAATGCGTACTAAAAAGGTATTTTCGTCGGCGGACATGGTTAAAAGGTGCACCGCGCTGGCGGGGAAAATACTCAGTAATTCGTCGAAGGCGGTTTGTAGTTTGGGTTTTTCGAATTCGTAGCTGGGTAAAAAACCGCTGTACTTAACCGCAATTAACCGGCGATTGGTGTCGGTGAGTAGCCTGTCTATGCTTTTATCCTCGCGGTAAAACATGGCCGGGCTGATTTGTCCATCCTGTAAACTCAGCGCGTGTACGGTTTCACCATCGTCATTTTTTTGCACAAACAGTAGGTGTTTTTCATCCCAGGAAACCGCTTGAACCGACATTTGCGGCAGTTTTGTATCATAGCTGAACACTTTTTCAGGTTTGCCGCTTAAATAGGAGTAGAACTCGTGTTTTTCGCGCTTATCGTCAAAATCCTCGCGGGCCAGCACCTCGCCCTTACTATTGACGAACCAATCTATGGTGTGTGATCTCCCGGAGGCGTGCAGTTTGCCTTTGCCGCCTTTTAAGCTGACGCGGTAGAGGTTTCTTTGCGGCGTAGAGCTATCATTAAACGCCGGCATATACGCGATGCTCTTTTTGCTGTTGACGCCAACAATGGTGCCCAGACCGGATTGGGCCGGGTGCAGATCTTCGGTGCCACGTAACAGATGCCGGGTTTTGCGGGTTTTTAAGTCAAAGCTAAAGGCGGCGGAATATTCAAACGAATTCGAATAGCCGAATTGCACGCGGGTATCTGAGACATGCATTATTGCAAAGTCGTCACTGACAAATTCCACATCTCGCGCTTTAATTTTATCGTTAGCGCCAACCCCAAATGGTTGCCCGTCCTCAATGTTGTATACCACCATGCCTTGCATGCCGTCACTTTCTTGCAGCCAAGCAAAATGCTTGCTGTCCGGTGACATCGACATACTGCGGATAAACGGCAAATTACCGTAATCTTCAATGGTGGGTTGTGCTAAAAGGGGCGGGGAGTTGGCTGTAAAAGAAACCAGTACGAAAATAATAAGAGAGCGGAGTGTGATGCGCGTACTGCAGTCGCTGGTTAGAGCAAAAAACACAATAAAGTCCCTGTGGCTGTAATCCTTTGCCAATAATACTAGCATTTAACCGCTCAGTTTGCAGTTTGGCGTACTTAGATGGTGATGGCGATGGCGATGGCGATGGTGATTGAGGCGAGGCGCAGCGAGGGGAAAATGGATTGTGTTGGTATTGAACTGGATCAAAGCTGGCCATCTTTGAAGGATGGCCAGCGAGGCTATTCAGAATTTATTAGTAAAAAACAGAAATAAAGAATCGAATGACGTCGGCATCAAAGCTAAACAAGGGTTCCTCGCCAACGGCGTAGTTGCCATTAAGGCTTTGGGTGGCGTCGCGGAAGTTATCGTAGTCAAACTGCAGCCGGTCGTAGTGCAAATTGAAGGTGGTTCTGTCCACAAATAGCCAGGGGCGTTTGTACTCATAGCTCAAGCCAACGCCCAGTTGGGTGGTGGAAAAAGTGCTGAGTTCTTTGTCTCGGGCGTAGAAGTTGGTGGCGTCTTCAAAGGGCAGTAAATCGCTGTAGAAATCCGCTTGGGTTTGGTCGTGCACGCGGTAGCGCAGCTCCAAGGTTAAACCTTCTACCTGCTTTAGCGGGTGTATGTAGCGCAGCTCGTAGGTGTCTGCGTCTATGCCCCAGCTGTCTCGGTAGAGGCGGTAATCGGCCCGAAGGGAGGCGCGATAGGGTAGGTAAAACATCCCTTTAATGGCGTAGGCATCGCTGTTGCGAGTGCTGGGGTAGAGCTCGGTTTTTCTGCCAACGGCGTCGCCTGTTAAAAAACGTACTTGGCGATAGGGGTTGTTTAAATAGCCCTCGTCCACCACGGATTCTGCGTTCAGCGCAACAATCAGGTTTTTGGTCAATACCTGGGTGAGGCCAAGGCTGTAACGGGTTTGGTCGTTGTACTCTTTAAAGCTGGTGTCGCCGTTTTGGCCGACGATGTTTTCGCCGTAGCTAACGCCCATGGAGAGCGTTGATAGGTCGCCGAAGAAATCCTGGCTAAAGCTCAGGCTGTAGGTGTCGGCTTCGTAGTCGTTTTCGCTACTGTTGGTGTAGCTGGCGCTCATCATGGTTTTGTCGTAGAGGTAATCTGCCCCCACGCTGTATTGTTCTCGTTCTTCGCTGTAGGGCGAGCCGTAGCTCAGTACATCGACGGAGGCACCGGAGACTTCATCCACATAATAATTGCCGTAAACCGAGACGGTATCGGCAACGTTTTTACGCACCAATACCGATGGCCCATCAATTTTTACGTTGTCGCCATCGTAGCTGTGGTAGAGGATGTCGGCGCGGTCTTCGGGCAGTACAGCGGCACCGGCGCTGGTGGCTAATACCAGTGCAACCGTGCCTACAAACAAAGCCCCCAGGGCTTGGATAAAATTGTTCTTCATTAGTTACAACCACAGCCTCCGCCGGCACCACCCTCGGCACCGCGGGCAGCCTCGCGAGCGTCGTACACGTGAATCATATAACTGGCCGATACCTGATCGCGCTCAAAGCTCATGATGGGATCGGCCAGGTTCTGCCGTTCGTAGGGTTTAACCCAAGGTTGCACGGCGCAGCCGGTGGTGAGCAGGGTGCTTACGGCAATGGCGCAGCTCAGCGTTCGCATCATTCTTTGATTAACTCTCTAATTTGGTTGCGGTAGTCCACCTCGTAACCCGGCTTATAGCCGCGGTGTAGGTAGCGCACCTTGCCGCTGCGGTCTACCAAAATGCTGGTGGGCATGGCATCCACGTCAAATAACTCGCTGACCGAGCTTTCGGCGTCGTACAGCACCGGGAAAGTCACGGGGATTTTTTTCAGCATGGCATCGGCCTTGCGCGGGTCTTCGTCGATGGTGATGCCGATAACGTTAAACCCAGCACTGCGATAGCGCGAGTGCAGTTCATCTAAGATGGGCATCTCTTGCCGGCAGGGGCCACACCAGCTGGCCCAAAAGTTGATAAATAGCACTTCACCACGGTGTTCTGCCAGGCGGAAGTTGCCACCGGTTTTCATTTTTAAGGTGAAATCGGGGGCGGGTTTGTTGACCTTGGTGGCGGCAAAGCCTGGTACGGATGAGGCAAGCAAAACCAGCCCTAGGGCAATGGGTTTTACTAAGGTTTTAGCCATGGAGGATGCTGGCATGGGGCAAGAGCTCCTTGTCTGTTCGCGCCAGGGGCTTAAAAGAAAATATTAAAGCCCAGGGTGGTTTCGATATTGTGGGTATCTACAGTTTCGCCAAAGACATCGTGCTCGAACATGTGGTCGCGCACATCGAAGCGAATGCTCAGCCAATCGGCTGGTAGTACCTTAAAACCGGCGCCTATGTTGTAAGTAAAATGTTCTTCATCGGCAAAATCGGTGTTGCCCACACCCGCCAACACGTAAAAGGCCGTGTTAAGTGCCCATTTAGAGCCTACGAAGACTTCGCCTGGGAGCAGGTTGTAGCCGATGGAAAAGTTATAGTAGATCAAATCGCGCTGTTCGTCGGTGAGCAACTGAATGTCGCCGGTGAGCAGTTCATAGCTGGTTTCGTCCAACCGGGTTTGGCCGGCGGAAGCTTCAAAAAAGAAGCTCTCGGTCAAATGGTAAGCCAAGCGCAGGCCGACGACGTCATTGCTGCCAAAATCTTCGATGTTGATCACACCGGCATAGAGGCCTATTTCAAAATCTTCGCTGTCGATGTCGCTTTCTTTGATGGTGCGGCGTTCTACATCGGGCTTAATGATGTCGTCTAGGACTTCTTGTTGAGCATTAACGGCGGGCGCCATAAGGCCTGCCAGCAACGGTAGGCTCAGAAAAAAGCGGTTAAGGCGAAGCGCCATTCGTCAATCTCCTCGTTTTCGTTACGGTCGGTAACCAACTTGTTGTTGTTGTACTGCACTCGAGCCACAAAACGGCTCGTAATATAGCCGTACACGCCGGCACCGGCTTGTATTACCGTATTGGTTCGCTCTTCGGTATCCACCAGGGAGGTGTCCGGGCTAATTTTGATCTCGCCGGTGCCCAGGGTAACAAAGGGCGAAATGCGCCACTCAGGGAAGGGCTGCAGCACGATGTTGGCGGTGTAGCCAAAGGCGTCGGAGAAATCTCCAACCACGTCCACAACGTGGGCTTCCACCGAGATGTTGCGTGTCCAGCGCCAGCCGACGTAGGCGTTAATGGCATCGGCACCGCCGTAATCACCCAGGCCAAAGCCCAGCTCGTAACGGCGGTTTAGGAAGGATTCAAAGGTGGGTGCAGCAAAAGCGATTTGCTCGCCATTAATACCTTGGTTTTGGTTGATATCGGCCACCATGACCCAGCCGGTACGGCCGCGTTTGGTTTTGATTTTGACCCAATCGGTGCGTTTTTTTACCAGTTCTACCTGGTCGCCTTTTTCCAGAGCGTAGGTGATGGGGTAGCCTTTACCGGGGCCGGTGTACACATCTACATAAGACATGGTTATCTCGGCCATGAGCGGTTCTTTCGCCGCTTGGGCGACGCTTGGGACGACAGCCGCCCATAGCAGAAGGCCAATCCCTGTAAGGTTGGCCAAGCTGCGCGTTAGGGCGCTCAGGCTGGCCGGGAATTCAATGTTTAACACTCAGTCGTTCCATCTGTTTAGTTGAGCGGTGCAGCAAACGGATTGTTGTAGTACTGCGCGCCCAAGTCCAGCCATTCTGCAATTAATTTCAGCTCGTCTTGGCTTAACCGGCCCGCGTGGCTTCCGCCCTCAGCGAAGCGATCAAAAAACTCTGGGCTGGCAACCGCGGCGCCGGGGGTTAATGGCCCAGGGTTGCCCACCGAGGTGGTTTGGTACTCGGGCACTGGGTTGCCATTGGCGTCCAGTAGGATGTTGCCATCGGCATCGGTTTGGTAAATCACATTACCATCGCCATCGCGCACCGGGATGGGGTTGCCGTTGCCATCCAGTAGCAGCTCTAAGCGCGGTACCAATACGCCGTCTTCGTTTAGCTCCAGCTCTACATCACCCGCGCCCACGTCTAAAAAGGAGCGGTAGCGGTTGTTGGTATCCAAGGGCGATTGGGTTAATTCCAACTGGCCAGCGGGTACCTGGGCACCACCGTTTTCGTTCTGCGTATTGTGGCACAGGGTGCAGGTGTTATCGACGATGACATTGCCAACATCGTCTAATTCTTGGCGATTAAGATCCCAAATTGGTTGAATATGATCGGGATAGTTGATGGTTACGCGGCATTCAGAGCGCCACTGGCTTTGGCAGACGTCGCTGACTGGCGCCGGCGTTTGTAAATTGGCGTACTGATAGGCAAAGCTCGGATCTTTGGCGCGCACAGTGGGGTTGGTCCATTCATCTTGGTAGATGAGGTCCACGCTCAACCGGCGGATGCCGTTGATGCGGGCCCAGGTTTCAGCCATGGTTTCCCCGGTTCGGGCAATAAGCAGGGGTTCGGTATTGGGGAAGTTGTAGCCGTCCATGGGCGCACCGGGGTTGGTGCTGGCTTGGGTTTCGTCTAATCGGCGCAGGCCGACGTTTAAATCGTGTGATTCAATGGTTTGGCCGGGGCGAGCGCTAAACCAAACACTGGTGGTGCCGCTAACGCGTTGGCCGGCGGCATTGGTAAGCGAAAGCGTCAGTGCCACATCCGTGGGAATCAGCGTTTTAACCGAGCCATCGGGCTCCACCGGGGCGTAGCCCATAATCTCGCGCATTACGTTAGTGTAGCCAAAGGCGGCGTTGGAGAAATCCAGTACCTCTTGGCTGGGTTGGCTCACCGGTTTTTCGATTTTGATAAACCGCGCCGGGCGTTCATCGGCAGAAAATAATGCCGGGTCTGCTAGGGCAGTTACATCGATTTCAGATTCTCCGGCCACCTCATAGACGTTGCGAATGTGCAACACAGCCGCGCCTTCGTTGACCAAATCCTGGTTCAGTTCTACACCGCCTTGGCGATCGGCTAAAAAAGTGTTTTCCGGGCGCACGCCAAACGACACCACATCGGTATACATATAGCCGGGGGTGGGGGCAAACAGCGGTTGTAAGGTCAGGTTTTGCAGGTTGTAGATCCACAGGCCGTAGAGCGGGTCTGCTTCGGTAATGCCTTCTATGGCAAGGTTGCTCGCCACACAACCCAGAATATCTCCGCTCGCTGGATCTTGTAGGCGGCAGTCTGTTCTTGCCACCAGTAGGCGGGGCGTGTCGTCGTAGAGTTCGGTGGCGGCGGAAAAATAGCCGTTGAGCGCGATGGTGGTTGGGTCGTTATCAACGATGACGTCGGCAAAGGCGATGGACTCTTGCCCCGGGGTGGCCGCCGCTACACCGGGCTCTTCACTGATGGGCAGGTAAATATCCTGGCCAATATCACTGTAGTTGTCGTAATCAATGGCCATTAAATCACCGCCCCAGTTGTTGCTTTCGCGGGGGCGTAGAATGGTCAACACGCGGCCATCGGCCAGTATGCGCGGGTCAAAGAAAATTGCCGCGCTGTCATCGTTGCCAGTGTTTTGGCTGTTGTAGCCGTACAGTTCCTGGGTGTCTTGGCCGTCTGGCCGGGTGGTGAACAACGATAACCGGTTGTTGCCGCCTTTACGGTTCCAGCGGTTAAACACAATTAACCCGTTGGGCAAAACTGTTGGCTGTAAATCGTGGCTTTGATTAAAGGTAATTTGTTGTAGGTTGGTGCCAAATTCATCCATTACATGCAACACAAAGCCATCTTCTTGACGGTCATCGGTGAGCGCGGCGTACTGCGGTTTACCATCGTCCAATAAGATGGCTTTGCTGCGCACTTGTCGGTTGGATGAAAATACAATACGGCCATCGGGCAGGTAGGCCGGGCTCACATCTTGGCCATCCTCGGCGGTAATGTCATCGCTGATGATTCGGTTTAATTCATCGGTGGTTAAATCGTATTGCCAAATATTCCAGGTAGGTTGTTCGTCTTCGTCGGCGTCTTCTAGTTCAGGCGCGCGCATGGCAAACAATAATTTTGAGCCATCATTATTGGTGGCTAAATCTTTCACATCGTATTGTGCATCGTCTCCAAACACTCTGGCTGAGAGGTTTATTTCTGCGGCGTTGGCATCGGCGCGATCACGAATAAACAGCTGCGCGCCGGCAATAAACTGGCGAGGGTTTAACGCATCGTTGGCGATGAGCGTTCCGGTTTCTTCGTCCAGCGGTAGGCTGCGGCGAATATACGCAATGGGGATATCCGCAATCACTGCGTCGGCGTCGTCACCGACGCTAGAATTATTGCTTTGGTCGCCGTCGTCTCCGTTGCCGCCGCCACAGTTAATCAGAACCGCACTGGTGGTTGCGAGCCAAAACAGTTTGCTAAAAATGGCCAGCCGCATTTTTAATCTCTCTTTTTCGATAAATTGCGCGATAATTTTGCTCGAAAGGCCATTCAATATTGCTGGCCGTTATTAAGCGCTCGCGCTTGCTTACTTTAGTTATAGGCGCTAGGCCTGTTGTCTGTTTTAAGCGGGCGGCGAATTGTCTTTAAAACGGGATAACAGGTCTGAGGTGTGAGTCACGCTTTACTTTGCGCTTGTTTTACCGTGGCTAATTGCCCGATTATCGGTCACTCACTTGGCCCTTGTCCGTATACCTCTGCCGGTTTACCCCTGCCCGTTAACAGTTGCCCCTATTGAGTTACGCCCCTATCTAAATTCGTTTGCGGAAAACACCCGTTTTGCTTCGGGCTCAACCGTTTGCCTTCCTGCCCCAGTTTTTACTCGTTGAAGGCAAGTTTCTTTGCCGCGCTTTTGGAAATTTTTGTGATGCCTCGTTATGCGTTAAAAAATTTACGTTTCTTAATTTTTGGGCATCTTTCTCAGTTACGACCTCCAGGTTGCCAAATACTGCAGTGGAAAAAATCCAATTTTCTGCAGTCTAATTGCCTCGCTTCAGCCCTCTAATTTAGTGCGCTCTTAAGCGCTGCATTAGTTTTGTATTAGCAACCCAATCGACGGTTTTTGTGCTGGCTATAACCAAAACGCCTTAACATTTTCCGCTTATCAGAAAATTATGTGTTTAGAAAGGTAAACTTGGGACTTGCTTATCATTTTGGCCCACAAAAAGTTCCGTTTCATACACATCCGCCGCGGGCATAATAAACTACAGTGATACCACTGATAAGGAATCCGCCTAGCCACCCGCTTGGTTTTACGAGTTACCGCCGGTTTTTTTATTGGTAGGCCGCAGGCTTTTTTGCCTCTGCCTCCTTAACAACACCCGGTTCTGTTTTTGGTTTGCCATAGTTATTTGCCATAGTTATTTGCCATGGCCATTTGCCACGGTTAATAACCATGGTCGTTTTGTTTTAAACAGCCAGTCAAAACAATCTACGTAAAAACTGAGTGCTATTCAGGGCGGAGCCAAGATACGCACAGAGCTTATTTCTACAATGAACGTTTCCGTTACCCAGTCAGGGAAGCTGACTCGCACCCGGTTGCTTAAAGCGCCGAGTTTGATCGCTGCCACCTTGCTTGGTTGTTTATCTGCCGTCGCTAGCGCCGGTGAATACGAACAAGCCAAACGTATGCACGACCGCCTAGTGGGTGCGCCGGCCACCGAGCCGGTGCTCAACCGCATGGCCGCCGATATTGCCGAGGGCGATGCCGTGGCCGCGGCCTACACCGCCATGGAAGACCCGCGCTTTTATTCGGTAACCGTTAAAAACTGGGTAACCCCCTGGACCAACCGCGACCAAAATATCTTTCGCCCACTGAACGATTATACCGCCACCGTCATCGGATATGTGCGCGATCAACGGGATTTCCGCGGCCTGCTATACGACGACGTCATTTACACCGGCGCAGCCAACCTGGGCTTGCCCGAGTATTCCAACAGCAACAACAGCCACTACGAGCAACTGCAAGCGCAAAATCTGGATTTAAGCGACCCGGCGGTATTGGTAGAAACCGCCCAATCTTCCGTAACCGGTTTACCGGCGGAGGCGACCTCCGGTGTTATTACCACCCGCGCCGCAGCCAGGGCCTTCTTTTACGCCGGTACCAACCGCGCCATGTTCCGCTACACCTTAATGAACCACCTGTGTAACGACCTGGAGCAAGTACAGGATGCCACCCGCGCACCGGATCGCATTCGCCAGGATGTATCGCGCAGCCCAGGCGGTGACAGCCGGGTGTTTTTAAATAACTGCTCCAGTTGCCACAGCGGCATGGACCCAATGGCCCAGGCCTACGCCTATTACAGCTGGAACTACGACACCGAAGCCGACCCCGAGGGCAACGATGGCCAAATCGAGTACCACGGCGCCGGAGAAATAGACCCAGAAACCGGCACCCGTGTGCAGGCCAAATACCACATCAATGCCAATACCTTTCCGTTGGGTTATGCCACTGCCAACGACAACTGGGACAACTACTGGCGCGAAGGCATTAACAAACACCTGGGCTGGGACGAATCCTTGCCGAGCAGTGGCACCGGCGCTCGCAGCATGAACACCGAGCTGGCCCACAGCGAGGCCTTTGCCAGTTGCCAAGTGAAAAAGGTATTCAGCGCCGTGTGCTTGCGCGAGCCTCAAGATGGCAACGACCGAGCCCAAATAGACGCCATGGTGGGCAGTTTTTCGGCCAATAATTACAACGTTAAACAAGTGTTTGCCGAATCCGCAAACTACTGCAAAGGCGAATAGGAGGCAGCCATGAGACATCCATTCGCCGGGCTAGTTGCCCTAGTTAGTGTTCTTTTATTGGCCGGTTGTGGTGGCGGCGGAGGTGGCGGTGCTGCCACCGTTGCCAACCAAGACACCAGCAACGATGCAATCGCCGAGGTGGTTTACAGCGGGCCCAATCCCACCACCACGGACGTACAAAATTACAAAACCTACGTCTGGGACAACCTCAACAGTGGCGAACGTTGTGGCGCCTGCCACACCAACCAAGCGCCCAGCTTTTTGCGCAGTGACGATATCAACCAAGCCTACGCCCAGGCAAATGCTTTGGTGGATTTAAATATACCGGGGGATTCTCGCTTGGTGACCAAAGTGGCTGAGGGCCACAACTGTTGGGAGTCGGTGAGTTCAGTCTGTGCCGATATCATCACCGGCTTTATAGAGTCCTGGGCGGCGGCCTCTGGCAGCGTATCCAACACAATTACACTGACTGACCCCCTGTTAAAAGACGTGGGCGACAGCAAAAATTTTCCCCAGGACGCCTTGGATTTTGAAACCACGGTGTATCCCATGCTCAACACCTATTGCGCAGGCTGCCACAGTGAGGAAGCGGCCACGGGTCAGCAACCGTTTATTGGCAGCAGTGATGTTGCCGTGGCCTACGAGGCGGCCAAAACCCGCATCGACTTAACCACGCCGGGTAACTCGCGCCTGGTATTGCGACTGCGTAACGAGTTCCACAATTGCTGGACGGACTGCATCGAAAACGCCGATGCCTTACAGCTTGCCATTGCCGAGTTTTCCGCCCAGGTGCCAGTGACTTCGGTAAACCCAGAGCTGGTGATCAGCCGGGCTATGGAGCTGTACGATGGCGTAACCGCCAGCAGCGGTGGCCGGGTGGAATCTAACGCCGTGGCGATTTGGGATTTTAGTACCGGTGAGGGTAGTGTGGCCTACGATAAAACCGGCATTGAGCCGGCGTTAAATTTAAGCCTCAGCGGTGACGTGCAATGGCTGGGTGCTTACGGCCTCAGTTTTGGCCCCGGTGGCCGTGCCCAGGCGCTCACCGCCGACAGCGGCAAACTCTACGACATGATCGCCTCCACCGGCGAGTTCAGCTTGGAGGCCTGGGTTGTGCCGGCTAACGTAAGCCAGGAAGGGCCGGCCCGCATCGTCAGCTACTCCGGTGCCGCCGACAGCCGTAATTTTATGCTGGGGCAAACGCTGTATAACTACGACTTTTATACTCGTTCTAGCGTCTCTGATGCCAACGGCAGCCCAGGTTTAAGCACACTGGATGACGACGAAGTACTACAAGCGACATTGCAACATGTGGTGGCCACCTTCCACCCGGTGAGTGGACGCAAGCTGTACGTCAACGGTGAGCTGGTGGCGGAAGACGCCACGGTGGGTAACTTCAATGCCTGGGATAGCAGCTTTGCCCTGGTACTAGGGGCCGAAGTGGACGGCCAATATGGATGGGAAGGCTTAATACGCTTTTTGGCGGTGTATAACCGCGCCATGTCAGAGGAAGATGTGGCCACCAATTTTGATGCCGGTGTGGGCGAGCGTTATTACCTGATGTTCAATATTGAAGAGCATGTGGATGTGCCCCGGGCCTATGTGGTATTTGAGGTCTCCCAATTTGACGACTACGCCTATTTATTTGCCGAGCCGTTTTTTATCTCTTTGGATGCCAACGCCAATATTGGCAATATTAACCTCGAGGGCATGTACCTCGGTGTTAACGGCCGCGAGTCCCCGGTGGGGCAGGCGTTTTCCAACCTATCGGTCAATATCACCGACGCCAGTTATCAGCCGGGCATCGGCCAGCCGCTCTCCGCCGCCGGCACCTTGGTGCCGCTGGAGTTTGGCCCCGGTGAAGATCAATTCTTTTTAAGCTTTGATCGCCTGGCCAATAATCAGTACAGCCGGCCGGAAGCCGAAGCTCCCGCGTTGGCCGAGCAAGCCGACCAAGAGCCCGCGCCCGATATCGGCTTCAAAAACTTCGCTGAAATCAACGAGACCCTGGCCGCCATTACCCAGGTGCCCATTACTGACGCACGGGTAGCGGCGACCTTTTCTACCATAGAGCAACAGTTACCCTCGGTGGAAAACATCAACAGCTTTTTAAGCTCGCACCAAATGGCTGTTACTCAATTAGCGGTAGCCTACTGTAATGCCATGGTTACCGATGCTGGAGCAGGCCTACCCAGCCGCGACGGGTTAATCGACAGCCTGTTAACTGCCATGCTGGCCAACGGTTTGGCCGGCAACGGCGGCGCCACCATCGCCAGCCAACCCGACCCGGATCAGCCCGACGAGAGCGCGGCCAATTCGGTAAGAGATGAATTGGCCAACTTGCACGATCGCATTAGCGCCGCCTCTGGTACCAGTGCAGCGGCCATTGCCACCTGTGCCGCCGCTGCCGGCAGCGCATTGGCTACACTGCAATAAGCCATTGCCGGCGGCCCGGGGTTACCGGGAGCCGGCCAAGTAAAGATTTGAACGCCAACCGATTTCAACAAGACACAGCACTAAGACCAAGTACTATGACAACCCGTAAACGCTTTAAACAACTCGATGAGCCATTACTCTACGGTGATCACCGCCCACTGTCGCGGCGATCGTTTATCGCCCAGGGTTTATCCGCCGGCGTGGCCAGTGTGATGGGGGGCAGTGTGCTGGGTTTATTTGCCAATCCGCACAAAGCGGCAGCGGCGCTATCCGATGACGTGGCCCAGGTGCTCAACAACACCTGTGGCGGCATTAGCTCCGCCAATCGCATTCCATTTATTTGTTTTGATTTGGCCGGCGGCGCCAATATGGCGGGCTCCAATGTGCTGGTGGGTAAGCAGGGCGGCCAGTTGGATTTTTTGTCCACCGGTGGTTATAGCAAGCAAGGCTTGCCCGGCGACATGATCCCCCAGGTGGCGGATGCAGACACCGGTGCCACGGATTTTGTGGATACGCAATTGGGCTTGGCATTTCACAGTGATAGCCAATTTTTAGCCGGCATTATGGAAAAGCTCGGCCCGGATACCGCTGCCCGTATTAACGGTGCGGTGATTCCCGCCCGCTCGGAAAACGATACCGGCAATAACCCCCATAACCCAATGTACGGAATCCACGTGGCCGGGGGCGATGGCGAACTGGTTACCTTAGTGGGCAGCAGCTCCAGTGAATCCGGTGGCAATTCACAAAGCCCCATGTCCATGATCAACCCCGAGGTGAGGCCCACCAAGGTGGATCGCAGTTCCGACGTAACCGGTCTGGTGGATACCGGCGATTTGGTCGGATTGCTCAGCCAGCAGGATACCGTTGCGGTGATGGAGTCCATTTACCGTATCAGTGACCAAAAACTCGGCAGTGTGGATACCCAAATTACCGCCGATGATGTGGTAAAAGATCTTGTGCGCTGTGGCTACATCAAGGCCGCGGATTTGGCCGACCGCTTTGGCAACCCCCAGGGCCTAGACCCAGCCGCAGACCCAGATTTAGTTGGCGCCGATGGCGTGTTTTCGGTGGACGAATTCAACTCCGACCGCGAGTTTGAAAAAACCGCCTCCATCGCCAAGCTGGTCATTAATGGCTACTCCGCCGCCGGCACCATCACCATGGGCGGTTACGATTACCACACCGGCGACCGTGCCACCGGAGAGCTGCGCGATTTACGCGCCGGCCGCTGTATGGGCGCCTGTTTGGAATACGCCCACCGCAAGGGCAAGCCGTTAATGATGTACGTGTACAGCGATGGCTCGGTGTTTTCCAACGGTATGGTGGATAACTCGGTGGAAGGCCGAGGCAAGGGCGTATGGACGGGGGATAACCAGCAAACCGCGGCATCTTTCTTTTTGGTGTACAACCCCGGCATGCGCGCAATATTAATGGGCGGCTCGCCGGATGAACAAGCGCTGCATCAGCAAATAGGCTACATGCGCGACTCCGGCGATGTCGAAACCTCTTCCAGCCCGGCGGCCAATAACGTTAACCTGCTGGTGGAAACCGTGGTGCTTAACTTTTTGGCGTTGCACAACTTGCACGGCGAATTTGAAAACCTCTTCCCCAGTCACGGCCTGGGCAATGGTGCCAGCCGCGATACTCTCACGGCCTTTGAGCCGATCTTTAACGGCAGTCTAAGCAACCCGGTGTAACGGGCATCATGGTGCTAGGTGCCAGGCGATCCAAGCTGTGGCACTCCTTTCTGGGGAGTTGGTTCGTTAATTTATTATCAACTCTCCTGGCACTCCCTACGCTAAATTCGACCCTTGCCTAGGCTGGGGTTTAGAATTTTATGCCACCGCCGATACAGTAACCGTATGGCGGCTAATTCCTACCAAATGTGCGGCAGTACGCATTTATTACCTTTCCCCGCGGGGTTTCGGCTCGTGTTTGCTGTGATCTCAACTAGAATTTGAGGCGGGGTGGTATATTGCCGCAGCCCTTAACAGGGGCCACCTGCATTTTCCATATTGGGCTTAAAGTTCAGAAAGTTGTCTATTCTTGTTAAAGTCTAATATAAAGAGTTGCTCGCTCTCAGGGAGTCGAGTCGAAAGTTGATGAAATGGAGCGTTTTGGAGAAATTAAATAATGGCAGTCTTACACTGTATCCGCGCTAACGCTAGCAAGTCCCGCTTCCTGATTGCCTTGCTGCTTGTAATGGGGTCCCTTACCTTGACTGCCTGTGGTGGTGATGGTGGTGGCGGAAGTAACACACGGTTGGCAGAAGGTGGCACTGGCACCGACATCGCTGATACCGACGACACAGACACGGATTCCACGTTTACAGGGGTCAAAATCGGTAATGGCACCGGCACTAACTTTACTCAGGGGGTGTTGGGTGCGGATGACACAAGTCTGCAAGCTGGCGGATCAACCACATTGAGAGTCAACTTTGTTGACGCCAATAACGATGCGCTAGGCGCGGCTGTAGTCGTTGATTTCACTTCCAATTGTTATGCAATGGGCCTTGCACAGTTTTCAGATGTGCAGGTAACCACCAATTCCGGTGGTTTTGGTACCACAACTTACACAGCTAATGGTTGCTCCGGTGACGATGAGATTGTTGCTACGGCCACCGTCGATGAGCAGGTTTTAACGGCCAGTGTTACCGTTTCGATTGAGGCAGACGAAGTACTTTCTATTTCTTTCGTTGAAGCTGGAACAACTACGTTGAACCTAGCCGGTACTGGCGGTACAGAAACAACCGTCGTTACTTTCCAGCTTGAGGGTGCTCAAGGGGCGAGTATAGTTGGTGAATCGGTATCCTTTGCGATTCAGGGAGAAGAGGGAGATGCTACTCTAGCCCCTAATACCCAAACTGACATTTCTAACGCTGAAGGCCTTGTCTCTACTGTTTTGCAAAGCGGCACGGTTGCAACGAATATCAAAGTTGTTGCAACCCACGACAGCACTGGTATAACCGCCGTATCAGACAGTATTTCCATTTCGGCAGGTTTGCCGATTCAAAAAAGTTTTTCAATTAGCGCTGAAACCTTCAACCCTCCAATCTCTAATGGTACAGACGGAATCGAGTCCAGAATAACCGTGATAGCAGCGGATCAGTTTGGTAATCCGGTCTCAGAAGGCACTCAAGTTTCTTTCTGGACTGAATGCGGGATTATCGACGCAAACTGTACTATAGAAGACAGGGGGTGTTCAGTTTTGTGGACGAGTAATAATGCTAATCAGCGATATGCAGATGGGCGGTGCTCGGTTCTGGCATTTACTGAGGGAGTTGAAACATTCGATGACTACAATGGTAATTTCGTGTACGAAGGTGTCGATGTTTTCGATAGTTTAGTCGATGATTTGCCTGAGCCTTGGCTCGATTCTGACGAAAATGGTGAGCGTAACTCTGGAGAAGATTTTGTTGACACATCCAATGGCGTGATCGGGGAATATGATCAGCCTAACGGCCAGTGGGATGGTTTGTGTTTAAATGGAATATATCCAAATGCTGTTTGCGATGGTGATGATTCTGCGGTAGTTTTTCAACAGTTAGCGATTGCAACAACATGCAGTGCTGCGACGCTTATTGGTGCGGCTCCAGCTATCGGAAGTACTATAGATCTGAGTGGTGGAGGACAAGTTGAAGTGGGCGTCACTGTTAGTGATGACTGTTTTACTCAAAATGCAGCAGCCAATGGCACCACCGTTAACTTCAGTGCTGATGGTTTTGAAATCTTGACATCTGAATCCCAAGTTGTGCCGTCAAACTTGTCAGTCCCGTCGAATTTTAGTGTCGTCATACGAACCGATGGAACTGGAGGTGGCGGCGAATTGAAATTGGAGTTGACAGTGCCTAATGGGGAAACTTCTGTTTACTTTTGGAATGTCATAGACTAGTCGTGTAGTGCGAATTAAAAAGCCCGTGACCAAAATCGCGGGCTTTTTTTTGCCGTAAAAAATAACTGCTTTTTTTCTTCATCGCCTGGGCCAATAGCGCACCCATACCGCCATAGCAGGCTGTTACGATTGCTGTCTATTTCTACCAAAAAGTAGAGCGCATGCAAAATGAGAGGGCAGTGCGTTTTTATCGCAGACTCGCTTTTTCGCATTACCGATCGTGAGACTGTTTGATAAGTCGGCTGAAAGCCGCTAAAGGTCGAAAGAGTCGATAACCTGATTAACAAAAGCCGGCGAACCCCAAATACAAAGAATCGGGTTGATGAAGCTACTGAACGAGCAGTCATTGACTACGCCTTAGAACAGCCTGCACATGGCCAACATCGGACCAGCAGTGAATTGCGTTAGGCCGGTGTCTTCGTCTCTGGTAGCGGTGTTCGATCCATTTGGGTGAGGCACAATCTCGAGAACTTCAAAAAGCGACTAGCTGCCTTAGAAAATAAGGTAGCTAACGACGGCATTATCCTAAGCGAGGCTCAGGTGGCTGCGCTATAGAAAAAGAAGACTGACGATGAGGCTTGCGGTGAGATCGAGACTGCGCACCCCGGAGGTCTAGGCTCTCAGGACACGTTCTACGTTGGAAACTTAAAGGGTGTGGCGCGAATCTATTAACAGACTTTCGTCGATACCTACAGCAAGGCGGCATTTTGCAAACTCTACATTACCAAAACACCTATCACCGCTGCTGATGCGTTGAATGACAAGGTATTGCCATTCTTTGAGTCCCACGAACTCCCCATGCTGCGTATCCTGACTGATCGCGGAACAGAGTACTGCGGCCGCGTTGATCAGCATGACTACCAACTCTATCTAGCGATCAACGATATCGATCACACTAGGACTAAAGCCATGTCACCGCAGACGAACGGTATTTGCGAACGTTTCCACAACGCAATTCTTACTGAATTTTACCAGGTCGCGTTTCGCAAGAAGCCGTAATCCTCACTGGAGGAACTACAAAAAGATCTGGACGAGTAGATGGATTACTACAACAATGAACGCACGCGTCAGGGCAAAATGTGTTGCGGTAGAACGCCGTTGGAAACTTTAATCGATGGCAAAGCGATCTGGGCTGAGAAGGATTTAGCTCAGATCTAAACTGACAGCCACCTTTTGAAAACGGGTAACTGTCAGATCAAGTCTGAGCTACTGCATCTTAACTTATGGTCTCAGTAATTCATTGGATTCTAATACAGTCATCAAATCAAAAGGTTGTGTTCCTAGCACTGATTCGTAGTAGGCGCGTTTCTCGGCAGAGAGCTTTAAATAATCTATCTCAAGTTTGATTTCCTTGCTTGAAGGATAGACTGCCAGGCTTTGAATGCGTTCGATCGAATCGGTTGCAACATTCAGCTCCACTTGAAGATTCTTTAGTGTAGCTAAAAGAAATGCAAAATTATGACGCTCTTTTCTTTCACATTCATAATAATTATTAAAGCTAATGAAAGACACCGCAGTGATGGATTCTGTTCGTGTGGCGCCAAGACTTTTAAGTCTGTTTAGGTCAAACTTCACTCCTGGATACTTTAATATTTGCGCATCACACCATTCGATTCTAGCACCATAGATTGATGTCGCTTCTAAAACTTTCTTTGAGAGTAGGTTAGATTCTTCGGTGTTATCGAGAGTCTGGCCTGCACTACATCCCGTGGTTACCAGGCCTAAAAAGAACGTAATAAAGAACCTGATATGGGTGGATGTCGACTTATTGTTACTTGCACGCATGCTTCATTCCCTGCCAGAATTGTACATGTTGGTGATCATACTTGCCCATCTGATAGTGTATTATCATTAGGTCTATTTCTTTTTGGATTGCCTTTTTCTGTATGCTTGGTAGCGCATTCATCGCTTTAGAATATAATTCCCAGTCTGTTTGGGTTATGTTAAAGGCGGCGACTGGAGGTTCGCTTTTGGTGAAAATGGAATTGAATACTCCAAGGCTCAGTGCAGTGCCGAGGTACTTAGTGATCTTTTTATTATCGTTAATACGTTGCAGAGCGGCCCTGCTCTCTGAATCTAACCTAAACCCTGATATAGGACTACAAGGCATGGTAACTCCTTTTAATCAATAATGCGTACATTCCAGGTCTACGCGTTTAAATGCTAGCTTGTGTGCCGGTGCTGATCTAGCCTAATTGGAAATGTTTTTTCGCATGAGGCTAACCTACCGTTGCGAATCAAACAAGCTTTGGATTAGGAAAATATCGTCTTCATCTACAGCAAGCGAACGATGTCACACTTAGGATGGCACAATAGCGAGTTTAAAATCGTGTTACTCGTAGAGGACGTGAATACAAGCCATGTTTGTAGGTCGTTTGCTAACGGTGTTGTATGGTTTATCGGGTTGGATCAGTGATTTTTGTGTAATGCCTGCCCCTCCGCATCCGATAATATCCCTCTGGTTAAGTTTTAGTATTCTTTAGAAGCTTGTTGAGGGGGATTGGAGCCAAACCCTTTTCTTCTTCTGTTTTGTACGTCTCACACAGTTTGCTTAATTCTAGTTCATACATGTACTTGCATTCTTCATAGTCATCATTGTCCGTTGTTTCAGACTGAGAGAGAAAGTCGTAGTAACGAATTGCATCTTCGAGTGCTTGGATACATACTGCAATTGATCTTATATCAATATTCGGCATTTGAGCGAGGTCCTAGTTTGAGTTTTGCGTTGATAGCCAATTGATCCAGTGCATCTAGGAATTTTGTAACAGGCATATCGAAGTTTGGAGAGATGGAATAGTGCCAGCTCTTTTTCTTAGCAATATAGTGGTCTTTAGTAATTACAAGCTCTTCTGGTACAATTGTACCGGCTGGAATGACGACATAATCCCAACTTTTATAACCAAAAAGACCCTGTTGATCGGATAATGATGTGCCTATACTTTCCTCTGATTTAACGTAAAGAACACCGTTTTTAGTGTAGGTAGTAACATCGGCCAGCCTTATCCTGCCGTTGGGTAGGGATCTTTCTTTTAGGTCGGGGTAAAGCGGATTGGAAGGTTGAACACCCGATTTATTCACCGCTCTCCATAGTGTTAAAGAGATGTTGGAGCGATAGATTTTCTCCAAATCCCCTCTATCGATAATAATTTCTTCTAGTGTAATCACATTATCTCCTTGGCGTTATTATCCGTAGATATATGAAGTCCAGATTTATCTATCACCTACCGATACAGCCTCTATTGAGGCAAGGTGGTCCGGCTTCCTGAATTCAGGGAAACAGTTCAGAGCCGAAATTTAGTTTGCCATTTTGAATCTTCGGGCAATACTGTTGACCTTAGAATGTAAGGCAGAGACCTCTGTGAGAGCTGCAAGATTATAGATCTTCAATCTGGCAGCTGGTGCACGTCTTGTTTACTCCCATGTCTAGTCTATCAAATGAATTAGATCAATGAGTAGTGCCTCTTTGTGCTGTCTGTCAAAAGATAGGTAAATTTTTCACCGTTGAAATTGCCATGTATTTTCTGTGACGATTCAGTTTGGCGAGCTGTTAATTCTTCTGGGCGTGCTGTTCAGAGTGGTATTAATACTTCTTTTTCACCTATCGCAGTATGACAACAGGGCTGTAATATTTCGTCGACTCTGATTTGGGATGGTGCGCTTCTGTCTTGTGGTATATTGCGCCATCTGGGCCTTGAATCCCTAGGGGGCCGATCATCGGTGCGTACTTTAAACCATTAATGTTAATAAATGGCAGTAGAAACGCTAGCGCGCAAGGGTTTGTCTTTAGTGGTGGGGTGTTGGTCGCTGAGAATAATAAACAACGCCTTAAAAATTTTGATCACTTTTTCCTACTAAAAGCTAGATCGAACAAGCAAACGCATGACCGTTTTTTTGCTTGGCGGTCTATAGGCAGTCGCTGTGATTTTGAGCCTTTTGAGTAAGTGCAAAGAAGATAAGTTCTCTAGTCTTGAATTTGGTAATGGAAAAGCGCTTTTGTTACCTGATGGGTTGTCGGAATATATGGATACAGGATTAAGTGCCGCCAAGTCGTTTAATTGCCGCTGGGGACGGTAACTTATAGCGAGTTATACTGCGAGTGAACGGAAAATAGGGCGATGCGCTGCCCGAATTCGGCGTCTCCGATTATGCCAATGAGTTTTTTTGGAGTGTATTAGGGCTGCCAGACGACTTTTGTGTTCTCCAAGTCGAACTCAATTTCTTACGAGGTTTTTAACTCTATTTGGCTCGTGCCCAATACGTTGATGTCTGTGATGGCTTGTTCGCCGTATTCAAAATCGGTTGAGGCGCTATGGATTGGTTTGTCCGCTGTTTTCCCGCATTGATCGAACGATATGGGTTCTTTGAATAGATGGAAAATAACTGATTTTTCCTGAAATCCTGAAATAACGGCATAGACGGAGTAGGACGTGTTCTCGACTGTACTGGTTGATAGCTTGTAAGGTTGATCGGATATAAAGCAATCACTGTCGTGTCTTATTTTTACCAACGAATAAATTGCAGAGCTAATAGCAGCGATTAAAAACAGTCCGATTACTATTCTTATTGCTTTGAATGATGGTGATGCGGTCATGTTGATCCGAGCTGTCCTAGGGGTGCGCCACAGTTGTTAGTCGCTTTGATGAACATGGGCAATATGGATTTGTCAGAGATCGTCTGGGTGTTTGTTGATCACCCGGTCCCAATCATGCCTAGTAGATTCCTGGTGTAACTTTGTTAAAAGTAATCTAGTTAAGGTTTAGTTTGTGTGAGCAACAACTCAAACTAGTTAAGTATTGATATTGGTGTGTTTTCCCGAACGAGAATCAGGCCTATTTTACCGTCTGAGGGATCAAATCTCTGCAATTGACTGGCGTGGAGGGTAGAGTCTGGTCGCTAGAAAACAAGTAACGGATCACATATAAGCACTAAATTGGCCTTTTCCGTGGCTGTATATAAAGAGTTTGGTTGATCAGTACCGATGATCAAAAGTAAGTTCAGTGGTTTATTTAGTATGGTGAGGGCTAAGTGTGCACCTGTGGGCTAGCCGGTAGACGTTAAAGAAAGGTGGTGTCGGATGAAAATTGTCAAAATAGCGTTCACCTTTTTATTGCTTGCAGCATTTGGTATTTATCTCTGGAATAGAGTTGGCGTAGAGGAAAAGGACAGTACTTTCTACTGTTACTACGTGACTTCCTTGGCGATTATCGGTTATCTGACGATTAAATGGACAGATGCAGAGCAAAAATTAAGGCGTATACTCGATCAACTCGAAAATGAGGATTAGCCACAAGCTGGTTGGAAGGTGGAGTGAGGGAATGCTTTTAAGTGGGCTTGGTTGTTTCAGGTCTTGATACAGCAGGAGTGCTTCCGCTACTAAACAGCCCGAGCAAATGCCCGGGCTTTTTATTTACAGAAGTTATTTTTTCTTCATCGCCTGGGCCAATAGCGCACCCATACTGCCCATGGCCGGCTGTTGCGATTGCTGTTTATTGACCTGGCGTTTTTGGCGTTGGCTGCCTTTGGCTTTGCGGGCTTCGCCGGCGCTGACTTTGCTGCCGGCTTCGTCGCTCATGCGCATGGATAGGCCAACGCGTTTGCGGGCTTCGTCGATGTCGATCACTTTCACTTTGACGATATCGCCGGCTTTTACCACATCCCGTGGGTCTTTCACGAAGGTCTCTGACAGCGCCGAGATATGCACTAGGCCATCTTGATGCACGCCGATATCCACAAACGCGCCGAAATTAGTAACGTTGGTGACGGTGCCTTCCAATACCATACCGGGTTCCAGGTCAGAGATTTTTTCTACGCCGTCTTGGAGGCTGGCGGTTTTAAATTCTGGCCGTGGGTCGCGGCCGGGTTTGTCCAGCTCGCTGATAATGTCGGTTACGGTGGGCACGCCAAATTGTTCGTCGGTGTATTCGCTGGGTTTTAATTTGCGTAAAAAGTCGCTGTCGCCCAATACCTGTGTTAGCTCGCGCTGGTTTTTACCGGCGATGCGTTCAACCACCGAGTAGGATTCCGGGTGTACCGCGGATTTATCCAGTGGGTTGTCGCCGTTGGCGATGCGTAAAAAGCCCGCCGCCTGCTCAAAGGTTTTGTCGCCAAAGCGCGGCACTTTGCGCAGCTGGTTGCGGTTGGTAAAGGCGCCGTTCTCGTCGCGGAAGCTGACAATATTGTTGGCCAGGCTTTGGGTTAAGCCCGATACCCGAGCCAGCAATGGCGCGGAGGCGGTGTTTACTTCTACGCCCACCGCGTTCACACAATCTTCCACCACGTTATCCAGGGATTTGGCCAATTGCGGTTGCGATACATCGTGCTGGTACTGGCCCACACCAATGGATTTAGGGTCAATTTTTACCAGCTCGGCCAGTGGGTCTTGCAGGCGGCGGGCGATGGAGATGGCTCCGCGGATGGTTACGTCCAAGTCTGGAAATTCTTTGGCGGCGAATTCACTGGCGGAGTATATGGATGCGCCGGCCTCGTTCACCATTACCTTGCGCGCTTTTAATTCTGGGTTGTCTTTCAGCATGTCGCCCACAAAACGGTCGGTTTCGCGGCTGGCGGTGCCGTTACCTATGGCGATGAGTTCCACATCGTGCTTTTTGCACAGCGCCAGCAGAATGGCGGCGGATTCTCGGATTTTATTTTGCGGAGGGGTGGGGAAAATAGCGCCGTGGTCTACTACTTTGCCGGTGGCGTCGATCACCGCTACTTTTACCCCGGTGCGTAGGCCTGGGTCTAGGCCTACGGTGGCCTTGGCGCCGGCCGGTGCGGCCAACAGTAAGTCTTTTAGGTTGTGGGCGAATACGTCGATGGCGGCGGCTTCGGCTTGCTCACGAAGCTGGCCCACTAGGTCGGTTTCCAGGTGGGTGAGCAATTTGATTTTCCAGGTCCAGCGCACCACTTCGGCCAGCCAAGCATCGGCGGCGCGGCCTTGGTTTTGAATGTCCCAGTGGCTGGCCACCATGCCCTCGCAAGGATGGGAGCTGGCGTCTTCGGCCTCGGGTATGGTGATGGACAGCGACAATATACCTTCGTTGCGGCCGCGCAGCATGGCCAGGGCCCGGTGGGAGGGCACGCCTTTAAGCGGCTCGTCGTGATCAAAGTAGTCAGCAAATTTGGCGCCTTCGCTCTCTTTACCGGTGGCCACTCGGGCGCTGAGTTGGCCGTTGTTGGTGAGGTAATCGCGCAACTTGGCCAGCAGGTCGGCGCTTTCGCTAAAGCGCTCCATCAATATGTACTTGGCTCCGTCCAGAGCATCTTTGGCGGTGGCTATTTTGTGCTCTTCGTTGAGGAATTGGCCGGCTTGTTCTTCTGGGTTGAGGCTTGGGTCTTCCAGTAGCGCGTTGGCCAATGGCTCCAGGCCGGCTTCGATGGCAATTTGGCCTTTGGTTCGGCGCTTGGGCTTGTAGGGTAAGTACAAATCTTCCAGGCGGTTTTTGGTATCGGCGGCGTTGATATCCGCGGCCAGTTGCTCGCTGAGTTTGCCCTGCTCGTCAATGCTTTTCAAAATCGCCGCCCGGCGCTCTTCCAACTCTCGCAAATAGGCCAAACGATCGTTCAGGGTGCGCAGTTGATTGTCGTCCAAGCCGCCGGTGACTTCCTTCCGGTAGCGGGCAATAAACGGCACGGTGGCGCCTTCGTCCAGCAGGCCTACGGTGGCCTCAATTTGTTGGGTTTTTACGCTCAGTTCGTCGGCGATTTTCTGCAAGATTGGGTCGGTCATGTACGGCCTGTTGTCGCTGATACAAGGGTTGATGAGCACCGCGCCCCCAGAAGTTACGGTATTAGGAACACGAATAAGGCGGGCATTATGCGAGATTTTTCGGCAGAAGAAAGACTTGTTTAAACAGCAATAATATGGTCAGCCCGTAGGGGTTGAAATAGGTGCCAATTGGGGGTGAGGCGTGGTTGGAAATGTGAATTGGTGGTCGGAGTTAGCTTTTAGCAAAACGTGTGTTTTGGCCGGTGAAAGTGCCCCCGCGCTGGCGGCCACGGGGTGATAACGCAAACATAGCCGGTTGGATGGTTAACTCAAAAACTTACCCGAAAACCAATCCCATATCCCAAATGAAAAGTCTTTAAAGATATCGATGCCCAGGGCGCTTTTGATCAAGTACAGCACCAACAGCCCGGTAACGGCTAAAATGGTAATACCGCAGGCGATTAAGCACAGCAGGGTGCGGGCGGCGATGCGTTGCTCTTTGGCGGACATGTCCCGTCGGTTGCGGCCGGCCAGCAGTACCAGGTAAAAGCTCCAGGGTAGAAGCGGGACTTTTACCACCGGTCTTAGGTCCACGGCGTGGTTGCCGCCAGCCATGGCGGTGCGCAGGGCGGCGATTTGTTGGTCTGAGAAGCTGGTGCGCATCTCGGCGGGTAACCGCTCCAGCATTTGCGTGGTTGGGTCTTGTTTGGCCTGCTTTTCCTTGATGCGCATTTTAAATCCTTAACATTGCTGGTCGATAATGGCCGCGCTTTCACCGGGGCTTTGTGATGCGGTGGCCCCATTTTTGAGAATCTTGCTTGTGAAATTGGCGCCGTCTGTAGGTGCTTTTGGAACGTAAGACACGTACACGGGTATCAATCCGGCTATACACAGAGATAGGTGGCGAGTTGAAAGAACTAGCATTACTCACTGAGTTTATCGGCCAGCACCGCCGATTATTGATAATTACAGGCGCTGGCTGCAGTACCTCCTCGGGTATCCCGGCCTACCGCGATCGGTTGGGCAATTGGTTGGCGCGTAAGCCCATTCAGCATCAGGAGTTTCTTAACCAAGAGGCCACCCGCAAGCGCTATTGGGCGCGCAGTATGTTGGGCTGGCCCAATATGCGCGATGCCCAGCCCAATGGCCTGCACAACACATTGCCGGCCTGGGAGCAAGCCGGCCGAGTGGAACTGCTAATCACTCAAAATGTGGATGGCTTGCATCGCCGAGCAGGCTCGAACAAGTTGGTGGAGCTGCACGGCCGGGTGGGCCGAGTAACCTGCTTGCAGTGCAGCAGTTTTGGTGATCGCAATGCTGTGCAGCAGCGCCTGGAAGCCTTAAATGGTGAGTTGTTGGCCCGAATCGCCCAGGCCGATGTTGATTTTCGTCCCGACGGCGACGCCGAATTTGGCGGCATTGATTACAGCGGCTTGGTGTGCCCGCCCTGCGCCCATTGCGGCGGCACTCTGATGCCAGATGTGGTGTTTTTCGGTGGCAGCGTACCAAAACAGCGGGTGGAACGCTGCAATATGGCGGTGGCTTGTGCCGATGCTGTGTTGGTGCTGGGCAGCTCGCTTATGGTGTATTCCAGTTTTCGGTTTTGCCGCCTAGCGCGGGAGCTGAACAAGCCCATCGCCATCATTAACCAGGGGGTGACTCGGGCCGATGACATGGCCGATTTAAAACTGGAGTTGGAGTGCGTGGCTGCGGTTGAAGCTATGCGCCCATGGATTACGGAGCCACTGGCTTAGGCGCTACTTTTGCGCCCAGGGTTTCGTAGGCGGCGTAGCCTCGGCTGTTCCAAAAGTACTCGGCGGTGGGGTCATTGCGCCAGGCTACCTGGAAGCTGCGGGCGCCGATCTCGTGCAGGTATTCTTCTGCGGCGGTGGCCAACTGGCTGGCCAGCCCTTGGCGGCGGAACTGTGGGTCTATCCACAGGTTGTAGATGATGCCCACTGGCGAATATGTGGATTCGATCTTATCGTAAAGATGGGCGCAGATGGTGCCGGCGGCCTGTTTGCCGTGCCAGCCTATCAGCGCAAAGCCATGGTCCATTTTGGTCAGTTGCCGGGCCAATTGCGCGTAGAATTTCTTTTTGCCCGAAGGCGAGGCGCCAAAGGGGTTTTCTGGCAGGCTTAAATCCAACTGTTCCCAATAGCGGATCAGTTGTCTGCGGTCAGAGTTTTTGGCTCTGGTGATATGGAATTTTGCGTCCAACGGCGGGGTAGAGGGAAGCGATGGGCCGGTGGGCCCATCGCTATTCGGCCCGAATTACGCGGCGGGGCCAGCGGCAGCGATGTCTTCGCTGACGTTGAACTTAACGATGTTGTCGGCAAACAGCTTAGCCAGCTTTTGCGCGGCGTCGTCGTAGGCAGCAGTATTTTCCCAGGCCTCACGCGGGTTCAGGTACTTGGCATCTACGCCGGATACTTCTACCGGAATGTCTAAATTCATGGCATCCAAACGTTGGGTTTGCGCGCCTTCCAAGGCTCCGCTTTGAATGGCGGCAACCACAGCGCGAGTTACTGGGATTGGGAAACGCGAACCTTCGCCACCGGCACCGCCGGATCCGCCGGTCCAACCGGTGTTCACCAAGTACACGTTGGCGCCGAAGTCTTGAATGCGTTTCATCAGCAGCTCGGCGTACTCACGGGCAGGACGAGGCATAAACGGTGCACCAAAACAGGTAGAGAAGGTGGGGTGGATGCCCGCTTCTGCGCCAAGTTCGGTGGAGCCAACCCGGGCGGTGTAGCCGGATAAAAAGTGGTAAGCAGCGGCTTCTTTGCTCAGTACAGCTACCGGAGGCAACACACCAGTGACATCACAGGTTAGGAAGATCACGTTCTTCGGCTCGCCGGCGCGGTTCTCTTCAACCCGCATTTCAACGTGCTCTAGTGGGTAAGAGCAGCGGCCGTTCTCGGTTAAACTGGTGTCGCAGTAGTCTGGGATGCGCTTGTCGGCATCGTGCACTACGTTTTCAACAATGGCGCCAAAGCGGATGGCGTCCCAGATAACAGGTTCGTTTTTCTGGCTGAGGTCGATGGTTTTGGCGTAGCAGCCGCCTTCCATATTAAACACAGTGCCCTTGGCCCAACCGTGCTCGTCGTCGCCAATCAGGTAGCGCTCAGGGTCGGCGGATAGGGTGGTTTTACCGGTGCCAGACAAACCAAAGAACAAACAGGTATCGCCGTCTTTGCCAACGTTGGCGGAGCAATGCATCGGCATAACGTCTTTTTCTGGCAGTAGGAAGTTCTGCACGGAGAACATGGATTTTTTCATTTCACCGGCGTATTTCATGCCGGCAATCAGTACCTTGCGCTGGGCGAAGTTGATGCAAACAATGCCTTCGGAGTTGGTGCCGTCGCGCTCTGGGCTACATTCGAAGTTGGCCGCGTGCAGAATGCGCCATTCCTCTTTTCCTTTGGGGTTGTAGTTGTCGGTGCGGATAAACATGTTCAGGGCGAACAGGCTGTGCCAAGCGGTTTGCGTGGTAACCAATACCGGTATGTAGTGGTCGTTATCTTGGCCCACGTGCAGGTGCGATACAAAGCGATCTTGTTGCACCAAGTACTCTTCTACTCGATCCCACAGTAGGTCGAACTTGTCAGCGGGGAAGGGACGGTTAACACCACCCCAGTCGATGGCTTCCGCACTGGATGGCTCTTCGACGATAAATCGGTCGGCGGGTGAGCGGCCGGTACGGGCTCCAGTCTCAGCAACAAAAGCACCGGTGTGAGACAGGTAACCTTCGTCGCGTTGTAGAGCTTGTTCGATCAGCAAGGGCGCAGTCAAATCCGTATGTACGTTGGCCGTGGCTTCTTCTATCTGTGTCATTAGATTGATCCTATGAGCATCATTTGTGGCCAATCTGTGTGTTGGTGTCGAGCGTCGCTGCCGTGTGATCTGGCCACGTAATCACCGGCAAACAATTTTTTTATGTCACCCTTCCGCTAGTAAGGGTTTGGTTGGCACTTTAGTGCTCTATTTTCTGCCCCAAATTTGGGGCTGCGAAGTATGACAGAAAAGCACAGCCTAGGCTAAACGGTTGGCGGACATTTTGGTCCCCCGACGCCTATATTTTAGTCTTAGGTGTGTGCCGTGCTATCAATGCAACGTGTGGTTTGTGTCTGGGAATAGCTCCGTTAAATTGTTTTGGTCAAACTCGTAATGCTGGTGGCAAAACTGACAGTCAATGGCAATGACTGGGCTCTCCGCCAACATGCTACGAACGTCGTCCTCGCCCAGGGCGCTGAGCGCTTGTGCCGAGCGTGCTCGAGAACAGCTGCAATGAAACCGAATGGGGGTGGCATCAAACATGCGCACGGTAAATTCGTTCAGCAGCCGGTAGGTTAATTCCTGTGGGACCAGGGTTAACAATTCTTCGTCTTTCACCGTGGCCACCAGCTGACGAGCGGTGTGCCAGTGTTCTTGGTTTTCCTCGGGCGTGGCCACTTCGCTTTGCGGCAATGCCTGCAGCAAGAAGCCACCGGCGAGCTTGCCATCACTGGCTAACCATACCTGGGTGTTAATCTGTTCAGACTGTGCAAAATAGTGGCCAATGCAGCCGGCGAGGTCGGGTTGATCCAACGGCACTATACCTTGATAGCGCTCACCCACTTCTGGGTCGATGATAATGGCCAGTAAACCGTCGTCGCCAATCAATTGCTGCAAGCTGGCATCCGCCAGGGCGGCTTCATTGGCATCCTCGGCTACGTTGGCAATGGCGCGCACCTGTTGCTGGTGGTCGCACTCCGCCATGATCATCTCCAGGGGGCCGCTGCCTCGGGCTTGCAAAGTAAGGATGCCTTCGAATTTAAGGGTGGCTGCGAGCAAGCTGACGGCCGATAGAAATTCGCCCAGTAAGCGTTGAATGGGAGGTGGGAGTGGGTTGTTGGCCAATACTTGCTGGTAGCAATCACTCAGCTGGACAACTTCACCGCGAATATCTGCGTTTTCTAAAATGAAACGGCACTGCTGATCCGACATATAACCAAGTTTCGTTGGGCCATGGATTTGGGCGGCATTGTACCGAAACTACCGCCCGTGAAAAGCCTAAGACGCGAAAACCTTACTCTATCCGCAATTTTGCTCGATGGATTGCCGTAATTTGTGCTCTTTATCGGCGCGTTCTTGTTCGCTGATCTCAAATACGGAGCCATCTTCGCGGGTGAATACCACTGGGCCGCCAATCGTTTTGAGCTGCTGGCGGGCTTTGTCGCATTTGGTTTGCCAAACCTGCCCACGCTTGCGGTTTTCTGCCATGGTGCGGTGGTCTATTTCCAGCTCAGCGGCGGATTTTGGTTGCTGTGCACCAAACTCTTGCACTGGCTGGCCCTGGGTAATGTTCACGCTTTTGAGGCTGCCGCTGACGTCTTCGGCCTTGCGGTCTTGGGCGCGGTCGCTGTAATGCACGCGCCCTTTGTCATCTACCCAGCGGTAGATCTCCGCCCAGCTAGTAACGCTCAGCGCTATGGTGGCTATGAATATGGTGGCTATGAAAATGCGGTTTTTTACCATGGTTAATCCACCGCCGGTGGCGGCATCTCTATGGTGTCACCGTTGTTATTTTGGGCAGTGTTGTCGCTGGTGATTGCCATGGGTGTTTCCGGGGTGCGATTGGCGATGCGATCAAACAGGCCCACGGAGTGGCTGGCGGGCAGGCCGTATAATTGTTTTATCGCGTCTTCCGCGGCCAGGGCCTGGGCGTGATCTAGCACCATTTTATAGCCTTTGTTGTCACCGAGCTGGATGAAATCGCCATCAAAGCTGTAGATTAGCTCGGCAAAGTGATCAAAGTCTGTGATGGCCTCGCCATTTACCTGTTGGATGGTCCAATTGGTCCAATTGTGATAGCCCAGGTTAACGTCGGCGGCCAGCACTTTTAACGCCACCACCAGTTCTCTTTGCTCTGGGCTAGCCCATTGGCCACGCCAGTGCAAAAAGTCGATGGGCGCTTGGCTGTGCCAGTCGCGGCCCCAGCGGCGAATTAAATTCATATTCAGCGGCACAAATACTACGCCTGCGTATACCATATAGCGCGGTTGCTGATCGTATTGCAGTGCCTGTACTAGGCTGCGATTTTTGTTTTGTTGGGCCGCGGTTAAAGCGATGTCCAATGCAACTCCGTCGCGTTTTACCGCCAGGCTCACCGCATCGCCTGGGTGCAGGTTGTCGACCACGTATTTAAAGTCGGTGCGCAGGTCTGCCGCTAGGTCGATGGTTTGGTCGTCGGCAATAACGTGGCCGTTAATGGCCAAAATCACATCATCGACCTGTAATTTGTGCGCCGCCGGGCCATCGGCAAACACCTTAGTAACCAGCGCGCCGCTGTCGTTTTCGGCCAGGCGATAGGCGCGCTTGGTGGCGGGGCTCTCTAGGCTTTGGGTTAAAAAGCCTATTTCTGGTACGCCGTCAAAGTGGTTGTCTTCGGCGTCTTTCAGCACGTGCTCAATCACCGAGGGCGGCACAAAGTAGCCTTGGTTTTCAGCGCGGGCACCGGCGTTGGCTTGCATCACCACACCGACGATTTGATTGTCCACCAAAACCGGGCCGCCGCTGTTGCCGGGGTTGATGGCGGCGTCTATCTGCCCGGCCAAAAGGTAGCTGCCGGCGTGGGCGTAGCGCTGGTGCTCAACCCGGGACAACACGCCTTTGGTAATGCTCAACGACTGGCCGCCAAATGGGTAGCCAAACACAGATACCTCGGTAAGCGCGGCGGGCAGTTTACCAATGGAGAGTGGATTTAAGTCGTCAAAGAAATGCTTGTCGTCAACCGTAAGGATGGCGAGGTCGGCCTCGTGGGACACAAATGCCACCTCGGCCAGGTATTTTTTCGGATCGTTGTGTTTTTGCACCTGCAGGTAGCGAGCGTCAGCAATCACATGGGCGTTGGTGAGGATGCGTTGGCCACTGATCACCGCGCCGGAGCCGCTGGTTTGTTCCAGGTTCAATAGGCGCCAGGGGGTGAAGTAGTCGGGTGCCGCGCGGGTGGTGTGAATTTTAATCACCGCCTGCTTGGTGCGTTGCAAGGTAGACTCGGGGTTGGCGGTTGCTGCCAAGGAGGTGCTTAACAGCAGTAGGCCGAGGATGAAGCTTGGCAGCCTACTTAGTCCTGTGTTGCATTGGGGCATGGCGCTTGTGGGTTCCTTGCTAGCGGGGCTTAGGCCCTTATGGTTACCGTCGGCAAGTGGTTTGCTGGATTGCCGTCCTGGCTTTTGTTTGATGATGCTTGTTGATCAAACCCTCGGCTTGGTTGCTTTTGGGGTCTCTCAGTTTGGGTTTAGTCGTCGTTGTCGAGCAGTAGGTCGCGCAGCCGATGTATTTGCCGGCGCTCGCGTTTGTTGGGCCGGTGGTCAAAGCGCTGGGCACCACTGCCGGCGGCCTTGCGTTGCGCGATGGTGCGTTCCCGGCGCTCTACGCTGCCTGTGGTTTCTTTATACAAAGTTTGTGCCTCGGGGGCGCCGCGGCGTTGATCAGACAGGGCAACGATTTCAACGTCGGTTTTGTCCCAGCCCTTGGTCACCGAAAGTACCAGGCCCGGTGTGACTTCTTTACTGGCTTTAACGCGCTGGCCGTCGCACTGCACTTTGCCGCCATCGATGGCTTGCTTTGCCAACGAGCGGGTTTTGTAGAAACGTGCGGCCCACAGCCATTTGTCTATTCGGACTTTGTCCATAAATACCTTGAATATGTAAGGCCAATACTATGACAGTGCAGCCCCCAGCTCGCAACCGCTAGCAGCTAAAGAACGGTGTTGCCCGACAGGCGTTTGCATTAGAATGCCGCCTCGAACAACAAGTGAGAGAGACCATTGGCCAAGCCTCCCCTACGTGTGGTGCAAGTATTACCAGAGCTTAACGCTGGCGGCGTGGAGCGCGGCACCGTAGAGTTTGCCCAGTTTTTGGTGGCTCAGGGGCACCAGTCTACGGTGATATCCGCCGGCGGCCGGTTGGTGCCGGAGCTGACTGCCCAGGGCAGTGAGCACATTGCTTTTCCCGTGCACCGCAAAAGCTTAGCGTCTTTGTTTAAAGTCCGTAGCCTGCGCCGTTTGTTGATGCAACTTGCACCGGATATCGTCCATGTACGTTCGCGGGTACCTGCTTGGATGGTGTGGCTGGCTCTGCGCGGCATGCCACATGCTCAGCGCCCGGCGTTGGTGTCTACTTTTCACGGCTTGTATTCCATTAACGCCTATAGCGCCATTATGGGTTGTGGCGACGCCGTGATTGCCATTTCCGAGTGTGTCCGAGAGTACATCCTGAATAATTACCCCAAGGTCGACCCCGCCAAAATCTCCCTGGTGCATCGCGGCGTGGATACGGACCAATTTAATACCCAATGCCGGCCCAGTACCGACTGGCTGGCGCAGTTTGACCGGGAGTTTCCGGGCCTGCGCCAAAGGCCTGTGTTATTAATGCCCGGCCGACTAAGCCGCTGGAAAGGTCAGCTTGAGTTCATTGATTTAATGGCACAGTTGCGGGCGCAAAACATCGCCGCCACGGGTTTGATCGTGGGCGATATCACACCGGGCAAAGACGATTACCTGGGCGAGTTAAAAGCCAAGGTGGCGGCCCTGGGCCTGGATGAGCAGGTTAAATTTTTGGGCCACCGCAGCGATATGGCGCAGCTTTACGCCATCAGTACCTTAGTGTGTAACCTTTCCCAGCGGCCAGAGCCCTTTGGCAGAACGGTGATAGAGGCCATGGCCATGGGCACTCCGGTGGTGGCCTATAACGTGGGCGGGCCGGCAGAATCCTTGGCTCTAGCGCTACCCCAGGGGTTGGTGGCCACCGGCGACGGCCAAGCGCTGTTGGCTAAGGTGGCCGAGTTCATCGCCTCGCCTCCGGTGCCTAAACAGGTGCCGGAGTTCACATTGCAGACCCAAGCGCAAAAAACGCTGGCTATTTATCAGCGTTTGCTGGTCCAAACCGGTAACCTTAATTCAACTGGCGGAACCGAATAATCGTGCGAATCATTCATGTAGCTCATCAACAATTACGTAAGTACGGGCACAATCGAGTCAGTTGGGGGCAAAAGCTGTATTTCGGCTTAATCCGCAACGGCCACTGTGTGCAAGCCTTCAGTGACCGCGATGTAGCGGCCTTTGAAGCGCCCATGGGCATTCGCGATCTCGGTAAAAGCAAAGCCAATAAACGCCTGCTGCAAACCGTGGAGGCGTTTGAGCCCGACCTGATGATCGTCGGCCACTGTGATTACATCAGCAACGAGACCCTAGCCGAAGCGCGCAAGCTCAGCCCCAATTTGGTTATCGCTGGCTGCAACAATGACCCGCTGTTCGTCCCTGAAAATGTCGACAAAATTGCCCGCCGGGTAACCGAAGTGGACGCCATGTTTGTCTCCACTGGTGAACAAGAGTTAGCGCAATTTACTGGGCACAGAGCGCAATTACTGCACATGCCCAACCCGGTGGACAGCTCCATTGAAACCTTCGACGCATCGCTGTGTGAGGAGCTGCCAACAGACCTGCTGTTTTGCAGCAAAGAGACTGCACACACATCGCGCGGTGAGTTAGTAACGCAGTTAAAACAGCGCTTGCCGGACCACCTCGTATTCCATACTCCAGGCAGTTTTGAGCAGCCCGGGGTTTGGGGGCGTGACTACGATCGTGCCCTAGCCGACAGCAAAATGGGGTTAAATCTGAACCGACAAGAAGGCCTGCACTGGTACTCATCCGCACGCATGGCGCAGATGGTGGGCAATGGCCTGCTCACGTTTACTCATGCCAGCGGCGGTTTCCATGAATTTATGCCGGAAGAAACCCTGGTTTATTTCAACGATTTGGACGATTTAGCCCAGCTGGTAACGGAATTTAACCAAGATAGCTTTAAGCGCAGATACTGGGCCGACAAGGCACGCACTTTCTTCCATCAAGAGATCAACTCAACTCTGTACGCACAGTACATAGTGGAAAGTGCCATGGAGTTGCCCTATTCACACCCCTACGTTTGGCTGCAATGACAGAGGTTATCCTGGGTGGTTTAGAGCGGGCCTTTGCGCAGGGTGGTAATCGCCTGTGCTTCATCGACCCGCGCGACCCAAATCGCATTATTAAAGTGCTGCGGCCGGACCGCAGTGCCGATATAAAGCGCGCTAAGCAGAGTTTTCCACGCAATTTAAAGCCCCTGCGTTACTTTGATGAAAATTGGCAAGAACAACGGGTGTACCAAAAAATCCAGATCGCCGTGGGCGATGCAGCCTACGATTTAATTCCGCGGTGCTATGGATTGGTGGCCACCGATTGTGGCCCCGGTTTAGTCACTGAAATGATCAAAGACCACGATGGCCGAGTGTCTTTGTCGTTAAAACAGTGCATATGGCAGCAGGGCAAAGCCCGCTCGTTGATGGCGGTGGTGGAAGATTTTGTGCAGCGCTGGGGCGAGTTGGGGATGCCCTCGCGCAACCTGCTTTTACATAACATTGTGGTGCAGCAGTCGGTCGATGGTCCCAAGCGTTTGGTGGTCATCGATGGCTTGGGCTGGGCGGATATTGTCCCTCTTGCCTATCGCTGCCCTCGCCTGGCTCGTTGGAAGGCTCGGCGTAAGGCACAAAGGCTGCCCCAAGCCATGGATCAGTTGCTGGAAAAACAGCGCACCGGCCAGGATTGGGGCTACCACGGTTGGTTAGACGAAGAACAACGCATTGTGGCCGCGGGCTCCAGTGCTGCCTCACAGACAGATAGGTAAACGATTGTCATCACTTAAATTTGCGCCGGTGTTGGCCGGGGCCCCCGTTGGCGGGGCAGAGAATTTTTACACGCGTTTTGTGGCGGAAATGCAAACCCGCACAGATTACGACATATGCGCCTTTACTCGCCCCAACCCCAAGCGCGAACAGCGGCTGCGAGAAGCCGGTGCGCGCTATCAGTTGTTCCCCTTGGGCGGCAGGTTAGACATGCTGGGCCGCTGGCGTTATCAGCGTGCGCTGAAACAATTTCAGCCCGATGTGGTAATGACATTTATGAACCGGGCAACCGCACTCACACCCAAGGGCGGCTACCAGTTGGTGGCCCGCCTAGGGCATTACTACGACCTAAAATACTACCGGCACTGCGATTATTGGGTGGGTATCACCAAGGGTATCTGCGATCACCTGATTAAAGGTGGCATGCCGGCGGAGCGCGTGGTGCATATCCCCAACTTTGTGGACGAAGTAAAAGCCCCAGCTCTGGCGCGGGACAGCTTTGCCACACCCACGGATCAACCTCTCTTGTTGGCCTTTGGTCGGTTGCACCACAACAAGGCCTTTGATGTATTGCTGCAGGCTTTGGCAAAAATGCCGAGCGGCGTTTTATGGTTGGCCGGCAGCGGCCCGGAAGAAGAAAACCTGAAACAACTGGCGCAATCTCTGGGCATCACCGAACGGGTGCGGTTTTTGGGCTGGCGAGACGACATCAATGCGCTGTTGGCAACCGCGGATTTGTTTGTGTGTCCTTCCAGGCATGAGGGGCTTGGCAGTATTTTGTTGGAGTCCTGGTACCATGGCTGCCCCATTGTGGCGGCTGCGTCCCAGGGGCCGGCAGAAATATTAACCGACGGTGACAACGGAATGCTCGTACCGATAGATCAAGTGGACGATCTACAGCACGCCATGCAACACGTGCTGGATGACCAAGCCTTTGCTAGGCAGCTGGTAGAAGCTGGCCAGCGTGATTACCACGCGCTTTATAGCACCGAGAAAATCATTCAACAGTACCAGGATTTTTATCGGGCCATCGTATGAAATTAGCAGTGCAAACCGAAACCACTAAACCGGCGCTAAGTGCGACCTTTGCAGCGCGCTGGCGAGTTTTTTGGGGTTATTGTTTAGCGGTTGGTATTTATGCCATCACCGTGGGCTTTTTTGTTTTCCCATCCAATGGTGGTATTCAGTCGTCTTATTATTCTCTGGTGGCCCTACCCACGTTGATGATTATGGTAACCAAGCCCAGCCTTGCCGTTCATGGGCGCTGGCTATTGCTGTTTTTAGGCGCGCCCTTGTTTCTGGCCATCAGCAGTTTTTGGTCGGATCCCAACGTTGCTACCACCTACCGCGAACCCAGCTTTTTTATAAAAATGTTGGCCATTTTAGCTTTTTTGTATTTCGCCATCGCCTATGTGATGCAAACCTATAAACACTTCAGTGGGCTGTGGGTTATTGTGCTTGGCTGGGTTGCCGGTGCCAGTGCATTAGTCGGGCTGGTGGATTACCTAGTGCAACACCACGGGGCAATCCCCGGCCAGTGGCCTCGTTTTAAGGGTATTGCCTGGGGCGGTGATACCAACCGTGTGGCGGCCTTTTATACCGTGGGGTTTCTAGCTTGCGTCTATTTGGCCTACTTTAAACAAGGCCTGTGCCAAGTGATTTCTGTACTGTGTGCACTACCACCGGTACTGGTGGTGATGTTGGCGCAAAGCAAAGTGCCTTTTTTAGTGATCGTCGCCACCGTGTTGTTGGTGATTGCCACCCGCGTCACCACCCGCGACTGGCGCTGGCTCGCCGCCGGTGCCGTAGTTTTCGTCGGGCTTGGTTTGTGGTTGTCTTTAGGTACCAATACGTTTGCTCGAGTATATTCGTTTTTCATTCGTTGGGAGTTGTGGCAAGCCGCCATCGCTAGTCTTAATGACAACTGGTTGTGGGGCACGGGCCTGAATTATCGCGTGAGCCTTACCGTAGACGGCACTGTATTTGGCCAGCCCCATAACTTTTTGGTTGATACCCTGCGTTTCGCCGGTGTTATTGGCTTGACGCTATTAGTGGCGCAAATGGTGGCCACCCTGGTGGTGGTGATTAAATCTCTGCCTAGCATGCCAATTATGTGGTTTTACGGTGGCTGGTTTTTAAGCGGTGTGGGCACGGCATTAGTAGAAGCCCAGCAGCCGCTCATGCGGCCCAGCTATGTTTGGTTCCTATACTGGTTGCCCACAGTATTTATTTGGCACGCTTACCAAAGTAACAAATTGCCGTCAGAGGGCGCCACCTCTGCTCAAGTAGGTGAGTCATAGCCGTGGCCAGTGATAACGGTTTTAAATCCGCAGATCCGCCGTTGAAGGTGTTGGCCTGGCCGATGGAAAAAAACATCGATGCCAACCCCTACAATCATATTTTGTATCAGGCCATGGCGGAGTTTGCTTACGTGGGGGAGTTCCATTCGCGCAAAATGCACTGGGCCGGCGAAAATATACTGCACGTGCATTGGCCTGATATGCTGTTGCGCGGCCGCCGCACCTGGCGTATTAAAATTCGCTTTCGCCGCCTAGCTAAAATGGTTGCCAAGTTAAAGCGAAATGGCGGAAAACTGGTTTGGACAGTGCACAATTTAAAACCGCACAATCCTACCCATCCTCAGTTGGCTGACCGCTTAATGGCTGAGTTTGTCAGTTGGGTGGACGGTTTTATTTTTCTAACCGACGAAAGCCGAGGCCAATTTTTAGCGGCGTTTCCGGCCGAGGCCGATAAACCCTATTGCGTTACGCCCCACGTACACTATCGACATTTTTATCAGCCCGGCCGGCCCACGGTAACCCGGCAATCGCTGTCGATTCCAAACGACGCAACCGTGTTGTTGATGTTTGGCAAGTTGCGCCATCACAAAGGGTTACAGCAATTACTGCAGGCCCACAAAGGCTGCGAGGCCAATGATGTTTATTTAGTGATTGCTGGTGAGCCCAGTGATAAAGTCGCAGCCCAGGCATTACTTGCCCAGGTGGCGGGCAACACGCATGTACGCGTGCAGTTGCAGCATATCGCACCGCAACAGGTGCCGGATTATTTCGCCTTGGCAGACGCGGTAGTGTTGCCCTACGTTAAAATTTTAAATTCCGGCACGGCGGTATTGGCGTTATCGTTTGGTTTGCCCATCATCGCGCCTGCCATGGGCAGCTTAACCGCACTGCGAGAGCAATTCGGTAAGCAGCAGGTGTTTTTGTATACGCAGGAATTCACTGTAGGGGCCTTGAAAACGGCCTTGCATTGGTTGGCTTCAGCGCCTGATTCCGAGCCTCACCGCTTGATTGAAACGCTCAGCCCAATGGAGCCCAGGGCGGTTGCGTTGGCCACAGCCAGCTTTTTTCAGAGTTTACTGGCCCAGTAAAAGCTTATTGGTTTAGTAATAGATCACTGGTGTAGTAAAAGGTCACAGGCCCAGCAAAGCTAGCAACTGAGCACCGACGGTTAAGTGGTGGTTGGCGGCGGCAGATCTCGGTGGAGCAGGGTTGTACTGGTCGCTTGCTATAACGCCTACCTCACCGGCATCCACCAAGCCCTGGGCTGCCTTGGCAATTTTATTGGCCGTGCCCGGCATAATCAGCGGTAGGTCAATTAGCCCAACCCCTGCTTGGGTGTTTAATGCCTCTGCCACCATGGATGCTGAATCCTTGGTGATCCAAATTTCTCCCACCTTGGTCAATTGCTCTGCTAGCCAGCCCGGTGGGCATTGATCGACGCTGATAAATTCAGCATCGTCGTGTTGTTGGCACCAGGTGTTAAGTGCATTGCTGGTGCTGTTGGGGGTGCGCCGGGAGTTGGAAATTAACCAGTGTTTGCCGGATTGGTGGGTAACGAGTTGGTTAACGGCTTCGAGTATTTGCGGTTCAGGCCAGGCGAAGTGTTTATTGGTTCCCCCCAGCAGAATTAATCCCAGGTTTGGGTTGGGATCGCTCAGCACCGTAGGTGCTAATGCGGTGGCAGACACTAGGCGATTACCTCCGGCTTGCAAGCCATCGTGTGCCGGCGTAATGACCGCATCAAACCAATTGCTGGGTAGGCTTGGGTTCATAATGACCACGGCCTTGGCACCATACACCCGTTTCATTGCGAGCAAGGCCAAGTGCGTGGCGTGGCCAGCACCGATAACGACATCCGGGACGCCGCTGACCGCATTAATGGTGTTTAATTCTGGCCAACGTCCGGTGATCAGTGCGCGCAATGTGTGCTTTAGGTTGCCCACAGGCACCGTTTGCGTTTGCACCGGGCGCTGATTAACCAAACCTTCAACCAAGGCTTGGCTTTGTTTCTCGTGCCCTGGTTTGCCATCCACAAGGCGCCACACAGTGAGCGTGGCAGAGCAAGCTTCAGCCATGGTTTAAGGCATGATTTCGTCAAAGTGATGGATGGCCGGAAATTCATCCACGGTGCGAGGTTTTTGGCTGTCGGGTTGATGAATACACAGCAGGTGGCGGATACCGAAGTCCTGGGCGGCCTTTAAAATGCGCACGGTATCGTCGATAAACAATGTTCGGTTGGGGTCAAAAGGCTCCACTTCGGCCAGGCGCTGCCAAAAGGTTTGGTGTTCTTTGGGGTGCTTAAACTGATGCGAGGACAGCACCACATCCAGCCACTGGTTAATTTCAGTGACTTCCAATTTCAATTTCAGAACTTCTTGGTGGGCGTTGGTTATGAGCACCAGCTTTTTATTATGTTGCCGCAGGGCGGTTAAAAACCCCTCAACGTAGGGCCGTATTTTAATTTTGTGCTGTACCTCACGCTTTAACTCACCCACATTGAGCTTCAACGCGGCTGACCAGAAATCTAAACAATACCAGTTGAGGGTTCCCTCGTGCTCATTAAAATAACGGCCCAGATGAGCATGGGCGTCTGCCAGTGGTATGGCGTTGGTTTGTGCATAGACGGCGGGCAAATGCTCCAGCCAAAAATAGTTATCAAAGTGCAAATCGAGGAGGGTGCCGTCCATGTCTAACAGCACGGTGTCGATTTCTTGCCAGTTCAGCAGAGGTTGGGCGGGGGCAGACATCTAGAGCGCAGACCGTTTAAGAAGTTTATTCACCAAAGAGCCGGTAGTATGCCTTCAATCGGAACCGGTTTGAAGCAAACCGTGGTATGGTAGGCGTCGGATTTCCACACATTTTAGAGGACGATACATGGACAAAGAGCTGTTATCACAGGTAGTGAGCATTTCCCGCGATGCAGGAGAGGCAATTTTAGAAGTATACAATCGCGCTGCGGGTTATGAGATTGACGCCAAAGCCGATGACTCTCCTGTCACCGAGGCCGATTTAGCAGCCCACGCAATTTTAAACCCGGCGTTAGCCAAGTTGTTGCCGGGCGTTCCTGTGTTGTCTGAAGAGTCTACTTTACCGCCGTTTTCTGAGCGTGGTCAGTGGAACAAGTACTGGATCATCGACCCACTGGATGGCACTAAAGAGTTCATCAAACGCAACGGCGAGTTTACCGTTAACGTTGCTCTAATTGAGAACGGCGAGCCGGTATTGGGCGTGGTATACGTACCCGTGCTGGACATTACCTACTCCGGCATCAAAGGCCAGGGCGCCTGGAAAATTGCGGACGGTGCAGAGTCTGAAATCAAAGTGCGCACCCTGGCCGAGCAGCAAGCCAGCGGTAACCCCATTGAGGTGGTTGCCAGCCGCAGCCACGGTGCTGAAGCCGTGGAAGCCATGTTGAACAAGCTGACCGACGCACTTGGCCCGGTTGAAACCAAAAATATGGGCAGTTCGTTGAAGCTGTGTTTGGTGGCCGAGGGTCAGGCGGATTTGTACCCGCGTTTGGCGCTGACCTCTGAATGGGATACCGCAGCAGCCCAAGCGGTGGTTGAAGCCGCCGGTGGTAAGGTGATGGATATCGACTTCAACGTACTGCGCTACAACACCAAAGAAGACATCCTAAACCCGTTCTTCTATGTGGTAGGCGATACCGAGTACGACTGGAAAGCCTTGCTCGGCAGTTAATGATTTTCTGCCCGGCTGTCCTGGCTGGGCATTGTTTCCCCTTCATTGCTCAACACATTACCCGCTTCTCCTTTGCCTCGCAGGCGCAGGCTTTTGCCTGGACATTTGTTCGGTAGGTCATTGGGGAACAGAGCCGCTTTGTGGGTGCGAAAGTACGCATGGCGTTTGCGGCTAAAGCTAAGCTTGGCAGGGTGGTGGCGGAGTTTTTGCCAAAGATTGGGTTTTTGGCAGCGATTACAGGGGGTTTTCTGGACGTTGGTAGGGCGCACACGTTCGTAGGCGATGTGTGGCTCCACGGCATGCTGCGCTACATCAAACAAAAAGAAATGATCTAGCACGTGGTCGATGGCCTCGTACATATCCCAGGCGTGGTCCAAAAATTTCTGCATACCCCGGCGATTAAACAGGTAGGCCTGAGTACCTAGTACACCTCGCTCGGGCCGGGTAAGTAAGCAACCGCTGGCCAGGGTTTTAACCACTTTTCGGCGCCGTAACTTCAGCGCCATTAGCCGCACCAGTTCCAGGTCTTCGGCCATTAGCTCGCGCACCACGGTGGCGAAATTGTCTTCAATTACAACGTCATCTTCTAATATACAGGCGAACTCGTAACCCTGTTCATAGGCTTGTTGCACGGCTCTGTAGTGCGATAGATAGCAGCCTATTTCGCTGACCGTCAGCTCCTGGCGGTGGCGAGTGAGCGCTCGGTCCAAGTTGTAGAACTCACGCCCCTGTAGTGCTGGCTTTTCTTGGCGGCCATCGACGCCGGCAAACCATTGGCAGGGTAGGCCCTGCTGCTGTATGTCTCGGAACAAGTTGCCGGCGGTTTCTACCTGCCGGTTTAGCGTAATAATGCTGCAAATTAGATGCGGTAGATCTGTCATGTGCGGTATGAGGTTGTTAGCGGCTCAATCGGCGCAAATACTACCATTGAATAGGCAAATTGAAAAAAAACGGTGGCTGCTGGGTGGGCTGGTTACGTCGCTGGGGCTAGTTTATGGCGAAACGCTATTGCCAGTGCGGGTTTGAGTTCGAATCAATCTTTAGATTTAACGGAAATTTGCGTGGCTTATTTGGGGCTATGCTAATCTTGCCGCTTTCATTAGGCCTGTAAGCTTCTGGCGTTATTCAGTGCTGCAATTGGCTTTGGCCAAGGCTGCGCCCGTGTGGAATGCGCAATAGTAGGTCGATAGGAAGCGATGCACGCCAGTAAAATTGGGCGTCCCTAAAAATCAGATCTGAGTCGCATTTTTACCACCTGCAGTGGGTGTATAAAGGTGCTACTTAACATCGAAATGAAGTCATTGAGCTGTTTCGGCTGCGGCTGGCATTGGCGCACCATTTTTGTATTCTCCGTTTATTCGTTGGCAATAATATGAGGCATCACAAATGAAAGAACCAAAACTCCCCGTCAATGTAGATCAACAATTGTCACAACTCACCCGCTATAAAGTGCAATCCGAGATCATCAGCCTGCAGCGTCAACTTGAGCGCATCAGCGTTGATACCAACACGGTTGATTTTGCTCTGCTGGAAACCTTTAAAGAAATGATCCATTCCCGCCGACAACTATTGTCGTCGCTACGTCCCTCCGTTTAGTTACAGCCGATGCCGGCCACGGCATTGAGTGCCAAAAAAGATCGTTTTCACGCTACCGGCGTTTGTTAGTCATCATTTGCGCTATTTTTAATATCGCTGTGTACTAATTCTTAGTTTTTCACGGATTTTGGGAGAAATTTTCAGGAAGAATCGAAAAGTACTGCTACATTTAAATGAGTTGGCCTGAAAGGCAACAGAAGATTTACAACTGTGTGTGAATGTCCGTTGATCGACGCTTGGTTAACATCTCATTAATCCTAGTATGGAGCCAATTGGTATGGGTGCTTCGAGTAACTTTGATCCTTCTTTCTGGTATGTGATTAACCACCGCTACAACCATCTTGTGTATCGCACAAAAGATCGGGCTAAGGCTAAGGCCTATGCGCTGTCGCGTAACAAAGCACATTTGGACGAAAGTGAATACGGTGTGATTTCCGGTTCGCAATTGATGGTGCGTGGTGTTGACGCTGCGCTGAGAAGCCCTTCCTTCGGCTAGGCTTGTACCTGCCCGTGGGCTAATTTTTCCACCGCGGGTAGTTTGGTCACTTATCGCTGGGTTTTGGTGTGCGGGCTAGAGTAAATACGTCCACCGTGTTAGCTCCAGCTTCTAACAACTGGCCCGCCAGTGTATTCACCGTGGCGCCGGTAGTGACCACATCATCGACTATTAAAATGTTGTGCCCGCCTAAATCCTGTGAGCAGACAAATGCCTGCTCCAGGTTCTGTTCGCGTTCTCGCTTGTTGAGCTGCTTTTGGTCCACGCCGGCCAGCCGCCTTTTAGCCGTAACAATCGGCAATGCCCATCTCTGCGCCAATACCCGGCTAATTTCGTAGGCCTGGTTGAACCCTCGTCGCCACTGTTTGCGCCAGTGCAATGGAACTGGTGTTATCGCCGTCCACGGTAGTTCGTCTGGCCACTGCTGGCTTAAATGGTCGGCCTCGGCATTAACCTCAGCCAGCCACCATTTGCGGATGGGCTGATGGTTATGTTCTTTATACTGGTTGATTAGATAATCGATAGGAGAGCGGTACTCGTAGCGCGCAAAGCTGCGGTTTACAGGTGGCGGCCGCTGGCTGCACTGGCCACATAAAGGCGCCGGTTGGGGCAGCGGTAGTGCGCAGCGCGGGCAGCATATGGAAAGCCTCGGCAATTCTGAGTTACAGGCCGTACACAGGGCGCTTCCAGGGCTTGGAGTAGTGCACAGAAGGCACCTACGTTGCTGTGCAACTAGGCGCTTAATCTCCTTAGTAACATCCATGTGTTTGCCTCAAATGGTCGACTTGTTAACCGCTTGGCATTGTTTGGTTGACAGCGGCTGGGCGGAGTTTACACTATCGTCAAAATACGAGACTGTGAGATCAAGCATGACCGCTGCAACAATCCGCCACGATTGGACCCGTGCCCAAGTATTAAACCTATTTCAACAGCCCTTTATGGACTTGTTGTTCCAGGCGCAAACCGTCCACAGAGCTAACTTTGACCCCAACCAAGTACAAGTCAGTACCTTGTGCTCCATCAAAACCGGCGCCTGCCCAGAAGACTGCGCCTATTGCCCGCAGTCCGCTCGTTACGATACCGGCTTAGAAAAGCAAAAGCTAATGAAGGTCGAGGCCGTTGTAAAAGAAGCCGAGGCTGCAAAAGCAGCCGGTGCCACTCGGTTCTGCATGGGTGCGGCTTGGCGCTCACCGAAAAACAAGGATATGCCCTACGTCACCGATATGGTGCGCCGGGTAAAATCCTTAGGTTTGGAAACCTGTATGACCTTGGGCATGCTTAAAGATGAGCAAGCTGAAGAGTTGGCCGACGCTGGTTTGGACTACTACAACCACAACCTGGATACCTCCAAAGAATACTACGGTGAAATCATCACCACTCGCACCTATGACGATCGCTTGCAAACCTTGGCGCGTGTGCGCGCCGCAGGCATGAAAGTATGCTCCGGCGGTATTGTTGGCATGGGCGAGGAAGAGACCGACCGCGCGGGTATGCTCCAACAGCTGGCCAATATGCCCGAGCACCCGGATTCCGTGCCCATTAATATGTTGGTAAAAGTGACCGGCACTCCGCTGGCGGAAAACGACGACATTGATCCCTTCGAGTTTATTCGCACCGTTGCTGTGGCTCGTATCATGATGCCGAAATCCTACGTGCGTTTATCCGCAGGGCGGGAAGAAATGAACGAGCAAATGCAGGCCCTGGCATTTTTTGCCGGAGCCAACTCGATTTTCTACGGTGAAAAATTACTGACCACCCCAAACCCTGCGGCCAACCAAGATATGATGTTGTTTGCCAAGCTAGGTATACAGCCCGAAACCCGCGAAGAGCATATGAGCGACGCGCAGCAAACCGCAGAGCTGGAGCAACAGCTCACCGAGCGAGCCAACGAGGAGCGTTTTTACAACGCCGCAGTTTAGTGATCGAGCAGCAGTTAGCGCAAGCGTTACAAGAGCGTCAACAAGCCGGCTTGATGCGCCAACGGCGGCAACTCGAAACTGCCCAGGGCGCGAGCATTAGCGTGGATGGCGAAACGCTTTTGGGTTTCGCCAGTAACGATTATTTGGGTCTCGCCAACCACTCCAGTGTGGTTGCAGCTTTTACCCAGGCGGCCAAACATTATGGCGTTGGCAGTGGCGCTTCGCACTTGGTAAATGGCCATAGCCGCGAACACCATCTGCTAGAAGAAGAAATTGCCGCCTTTACCGGTCGCGATCGCGCATTGCTTTTTTCCACCGGTTATATGGCTAACTTTGGCACCATCATGGCGTTGTTGGGCCAGGGTGATTTGGTGGTGGAAGATAAGCTCAATCACGCCTCGTTATTGGATGGTGGCTTAGCCTGCGGCGCAAAGTTTCGGCGCTACTTGCACAATGATGTTGCCAGTTTAGAAAAAACCTTGGCCTTGCCAGGTCAGCGTAAATTGGTGGTAACCGATGGCGTGTTCAGTATGGATGGCGACATCGCCCCGCTCAAAGAGGTGGTGCAATCCTGCCGTAAAAATAATGCCTGGTTGATGGTAGACGATGCCCATGGCATTGGTGTTTTAGGCGCTACCGGCGCCGGCAGTTTGCAGTACTTTGGTTTAAGTCAGCAAGATGTGCCCATTTTAATGGGCACCCTAGGTAAGGCCGCGGGCGGCTTTGGTGCGTTTATTGCCGGCAGTGACGTATTAATCGAAACGCTCACCCAATTCGCCCGCCCGTATATTTACACCACCGCAACACCACCGGCGGTGGCCGCGGCAAACCGCGCGGCCTTAGAAATTATCCAGCACGATAGCACTCGGCGCGAACATCTAGCCCAATTGATAGCCATGTTTAGGGCCGGCGCTGCCAGCCTAGGTGTGCAGCTAATGGATTCTTTTACAGCCATTCAACCGGTGCTATTGGGCAGTGCCCAGCGCACCCTAAGTGTTGCTGGCACACTGCAAAAACAAGGTATTTTGGTGGGCGCCATTCGCCCGCCCACCGTGCCCAATGGCAGTGCGCGTTTGCGCATTACTCTCACCGCTAACCACAGTGCCGAGCACATAGAACAGTTGCTTGTGGCTTTGGATTTTGCGTTAAAACTACACCCCGCAACTGATTTAGACAATCAAGGCACAGCGTGACTTCCGCAGTAAATTCCAATATACCCCCGTCGGTACTCCAGCCCGGTGCACCTGTGGCCCCGGGCTATTATTCCGCCTCACAACCTTTGGTAGATGAGCCTCTGGTGATGCTGCACGGCTGGGGTGGTGATTCCCGCGCTTGGCAAGATTTTGCTTACCAACTCAATCAGCATTTTCATTTGCATATTTTGGATTTGCCAGGCTTTGGAGGCAATCGACACGCGCCGGTAAACCACCAAAGTTTAATCGAGATGCTCCCCCAGCGCTGTTATTTATTGGGTTGGTCGCTGGGCGGAATGGTTGCTGTGCAGCTTGCCGCCGGTGCGCCGGATAAAATCGCCGGCGTTATTACCTTGGCGGCTAATGCCAAATTTGTCGCCAGCGATGATTGGCCGACGGCCATGGCCAAGGCCACCTTTGAGCAGTTTTACAGTGGCGCCAGCCGTTCGCTACAAACCACATTAAAACGATTTGCACCCTTGGTGGGTAACGACTTGGATAAAACCCAGTTGGCGCAATTACGCAGTGATCTGATGGCGGCGCAAAAAGCCTACCCGGATGCGGCCTATATGTCGGGCTTAAACTGGTTACAAACGCTGGATAATCGCGAATCCTTGGCGCAAATGGCCGTGCCTTCGTTGCATCTTTTGGGTGAGCACGATCAACTGGTACCCGCTACCGCGGCGCAGCCGCTGGCCAAATTATTAATAAAAGCACCGGTGGTAGGTGCGGTAGAATTAATCCAGTGCGGCCACGCGCTGCATTTGGCCGAGCCCCAGGCGGTGGAACAGAAAATTGTTCAATTTATTGGTGCCAATCAGCCCAATCGCGACAAACAAAAAGTGGCGGATTCCTTCAGCCGAGCTGCGCCAACCTACGACTCCGTGGCGCAATTACAGCGTAAAGTGGGGGCGCGCTTAAGCGGTTTATTTCGCCGTTCCATCGCTCGGCGCCAGGTTGATTCGGTGTTGGATTTAGGCTCTGGTACCGGGATCTACTCCAAGGCGCTGGCCGAGCTGTTGCCCGATGCCACGGTGGTTTCAACGGATTTTGCCCAAGGAATGCTGCAGTACGCCCGAAGCCAGCAACAGGGTGAATTATTTTGCGTGGGTGATGCCGAGCAATTGCCATTTGCCGATGACAGTTTTAGCGCGTTGTTTTCCAGTTTGATGGTGCAGTGGTGTGAAAATACCGCCACCGTGCTGGCCGAAATATACCGCGTCCTTAAACCTGGCGGCTGTGCGGTGATCGCCACTCTGGGGCCAGGCACTTTATACGAATTAAACCACGCCTGGGCGCAAGTGGATGACGACCAGCATGTTAATAAATTTACCTCGGCCAAAGTATGGTTGATGCAGGCGGCTCAGCTAGGCTACGCCCGCGTTGAATACAAGAAAGAACCCATCACCCAGTACTACGATAACGTGCGCGACCTAACGCATTCACTGAAAGCCTTGGGCGCGCGCAATGTGAATATCCGCAGTGCGGCCGGCCTGGGCGGGCGACAAAAAATTGCTGAGTTTACCCGGGCGTATGAAACGCAGCGCACTCAGCATGGTCTGCCGTTAAGTTATCAGGTTGATTATTTTATTTTGGAAAAGTAAATGGCGTTGCTGAAAAAAACTTATTTTGTCACCGGCACCGATACCGAGGTTGGTAAAACGTTTATCAGTTGCGCCATTTTGGCAAAAGCGGCGGAGCAAAAATTGGTTACCGGGGCATTAAAGCCTGTGGCTGCCGGCTGTCAGTTCGTCGATGGCGAGCTGCACAACGAAGATGCCATAGCTTTGCAGGCTCACTGCAATTTGCCGCTGCCGTACCAAACCATTAACCCAGTGGCGCTTAAAGAAGCCATTGCGCCGCACATTGCTGCCCAGCGTGAAGGCAAGCAACTGCAGGTGTCTCGCCTGGAAGGGTTCGCCCGTGGCGCCATGATGACGCCCGCCGACTTGTGGTTGGTTGAGGGCGCCGGCGGCTGGCTGGTGCCACTTAATCCGCGCGAGACCTTGGCGGATTTGGCTGTGGCCCTGGACACACCGGTGATTGTGGTGGTTGCCGTTCGCTTGGGGTGTATTAACCATGCGCTGCTTACCGTTGCTGCCATTCGTGCCCGCGGCTTAGCCGTGGCCGGCTGGGTAGCTAACTGCCCAGGTGAAAACGACCTGCAGCACAGCGCCAACCCGGCGCTATTGGAAAATATCGCCACGCTCAAATCACTGATGGGCGCGCCTTTACTGGGGCAGGTGCCGCAGTGCGATACGCCGGTCCAGGCCGCTCAATACTTGGATCTGGTGCCTCTTTGGCACTAAATAAACCAGTCCGCATGTTCCTCCTTGCCAGCTGTTTGGTTCACAAACTTTTCAATTGTTGTTGTAAATTAAAAAACCTTTGGTTAGACTTTTGCTCATTCGTAAGCGTCTTGTCGGGGTGCTTTTGTGTTTTAACCGGTTAATTTTAATTTCGGTTAAAACTCAGAGGCTGAGATGAAGTAGTCAAACCCGTCGCACCTGAACAGGTTAATTCCTGCGTAGGGAACAAGTGTTTAAGCTCGCGAGTGTGTTAAAAGCGTAATTTGATTTTGCTTGGCCCACGGGCCTTCATCTCAGCAGTTTTCTGTTGGTAGAACCGGGAGCGGCTTAGTTTTTTAAGGCCGATTAATCTCCAGGCTCTCTGTCATCAGGCTCTTGGGTCCTCAGGCTCCTAGTTCTCAGGCTCTTTGGGGGGGCCGCGCTAACACACTTACCGCCTTTCGCTTGGCCTCGGCATGTCGCATGTGTATCACTCTACCGGAGTTCACTCATGCCAAACAATGCCGAAACTGCCCTCGCTTCACCGTCTGTTCTTGCCAGCGCCGGGCCGCTGGAAAATTCCAAAAAAATCTTTGTAACTGCGCCGAATTCTGATGTGCAAGTCGCCATGCGCGAGGTGCACCTAGATCCCACGCGCTTGCCAAATGGCGATGTAGAGCAAAATCCGCCGGTGAAGATTTACGATACCTCCGGCCCCTACACCGATCCCACCGTTACTGTAGACGTGCGCCAAGGCCTGCCGTTGCATCGCAGTCAGTGGATTGCCCAGCGCAACGATACCGAGCAACTGGCCGAATTTAGCTCGCAGTACACACGCTTGCGAGGTGCCGATATCAGCATTGAAAACTGGCGCTTTCCCAATCCACCTAAGCCCAAGCGTGCCTTGCCCGGTAAAAATGTAACCCAGATGCACTACGCCCGGGCCGGTATCATTACGCCAGAAATGGAATACATTGCCGTGCGCGAAAACCTAGGCCGAGCCGAATTAACCGACGCCCAGGGCAAACCCGTGCAGTTGATTACCCCAGAGTTTGTGCGCGACGAAGTGGCTCTCGGCCGCGCGGTGATTCCGGCCAATATCAATCACCCAGAGTCTGAGCCCATGATTATTGGCCGTAATTTCTTGGTAAAAATAAACGCCAATATTGGTAACAGCGCGGTGTCTTCCTCGGTGGAGGAGGAGGTGGATAAATTGGTGTGGGCCACTCGCTGGGGCGGCGATACCGTAATGGATTTATCCACGGGTAATAATATCCACGAAACCCGAGAGTGGATTGTGCGTAATTCTCCGGTGCCCATCGGCACCGTGCCTATTTACCAAGCCTTGGAAAAAGTCGGCGGCATAGCCGAAGACTTAACCTGGGAAATTTTCCGCGATACGTTAATCGAACAAGCCGAACAAGGTGTGGATTATTTCACTATTCATGCCGGCGTGCTGTTGCGCTACGTGCCTATGACGGCCAAACGCGTCACCGGCATTGTGTCGCGCGGGGGCTCGATTATGGCGAAATGGTGTTTGGCCCACCACCAAGAGAATTTTCTCTACACCCACTTTGCCGACATCTGCGAGATTCTAAAACAATACGATGTCACCATCTCGTTGGGTGATGGCCTACGGCCTGGCTCCATAGCCGACGCCAACGACGAGGCCCAGTTCTCTGAATTAAAAACCCTGGGTGAATTAACCAAGATCGCTTGGCAGCACGATGTGCAGGTTATTATTGAAGGTCCTGGGCATGTGCCCATGCACAAAATTCAAGAAAACATGACTGAGCAATTAAAGCACTGCCATGAAGCGCCGTTTTATACTCTGGGGCCGTTAATTACCGATATATCGCCTGGTTATGATCACTTTTCTTCCGGGATTGGCGCCGCCATGATTGCTTGGTATGGCTGTGCCATGCTGTGTTACGTCACACCCAAAGAGCATTTAGGGTTACCCAACCGAGACGACGTGAAAGAGGGCATCATTGCTTACAGAATCGCTGCCCATGCAGCGGATTTAGCCAAGGGCCACCCTGCCGCGCAAATCCGCGATGATGCTCTATCCAAGGCGCGCTTCGAGTTTCGTTGGCAAGATCAATTTAATCTAAGCCTAGATCCAGACCGCGCTCGGGAATTCCACGACGAGACCCTACCCAAGCAGTCCGCTAAAGTTGCACATTTTTGCTCCATGTGTGGGCCGAAATTCTGCTCCATGAAAATCAGCCAAGAAGTGCGTGACTTGGCTAACCGGTCCAGCGCCGATGTGCAAACCCAGGAGGTCAGCGAAGGTATGGCGGAAATGTCGCGGGAGTTTAAGGCCAGTGGCAGCAAGCTATACCGATAATAATCGAATGCAAAATCGCACTCGGGTTGCTGTGGTGGGTGCTGGTATTACCGGTAGGCTTTGTGCTTGGCGATTGTTGCTGGCCGGCCACCAAGTAACGGTGTTTGATAAAGACAGCGTTGAAGCCGGCAGTGCAGCCTCCCATGTGGCGGCGGGAATGCTAGCACCTTACAGCGAGTTGGAATCCAGCGAAGAACTTATTTTTTTGCTGGGTTGTAATGCCATGGGACTATGGCAAGCCTGGACAGAACAACTGCAAATCTCTAATGCCTATCAACGCGTGGGCACAATGGTGGTTGCCCATGCCAGTGATCAGGCCGAGCTTTTTCAATTTAAACGACAACTGGGATTCAAATCGCGCAGTCAACAAGAGCACGCAGCAGGTGATGATTACTGCGAGCTGGATGCCCAAAGTCTGGCCTGCCTGCAGCCGGAATTGTCCGGCCGATTTTCCCAGGCAATCAATCTGCCTAATGAGTCCTATGTTAATCCGCCGCAGGTGTTGTCGGCCTTGGCTTCCGCCATTAAGCATCTCGGTGGGCAGTGGCAGGACAAAACCCCCGTTATTGAACTGGGGCCAGGCTGGGTGCAAACCGAGCAGAAAACAATGAGTTTCGATACGGTAATCGATTGCCGGGGCATGGGTGCTAATTCTTCTGCTATGCCGCTGCGAGGCGTGCGTGGCGAGATTATCGAAGTGCACGCGCCGGAGGTTAACCTAACCACCATGGTGCGGTTAATGCACCCTCGCTATCGCTTGTATTTAGTGCCGCGGCCAAATCATCACTACGTGCTGGGGGCGACGCAAATCGAAACCGAAGATTACAGCCCAGCCAGTGTGCAGTCGGCATTGGAGTTGCTGTCCGCGCTCTACACCATCCATCCAGGGTTTGCCGAGGCCAGGATTACCGCACTGCGCACTAATTGCAGGCCGGCCATGACGGACAATTTACCACGCATTTATTATCAGGCAGGTCTCATCGAAATTAACGGTTTGTTCCGCCATGGCTATTTATTGGCGCCGCTGTTGGCTGGGGCTTTGGTGAATTATTTGCAAGCCTGGGGCCAAAGTAATGACCGGAAAATGTTTAATTTAATCCATCTTTTAAATACCTATGATTACCATCCTTGTTAACGGCAAACCCGAGCAAATACCAGCGCCTGAAAATTTACAGAATTTTTTGCAGGCATGGTCAGGCTTACCCGAGCACTATGCCATCGCTGTAAATCAACAGTTTGTGGCCAAAGAAAACTATCCGCAGCAGGCTATTACCGCCGGCGATGCGATTGAAATATTGGTGGCTATGCAGGGAGGATGATAGCGGGCAGGGAGGGTGATAAGGGCAGGGTGTATAACTTGCGGGCAGAGCGAATATTTTTGGTGGGTAACAAAACTCAAAGGAGTTATAAGCAATGTGGCAATTACTGGGCGAGAGCCTAAACAGCCGATTGTTTTTGGGGACGGCGCAATACCCGTCGCCGCAGGTATTAAGCGATGCGGTAACGGCGTCCGGCACGGATGTCATTACGGTATCCCTACGCCGGCAAATGCAGAGCAGTACAGGCAACGGCTTTTGGCAGCAGTTGAAAACACTCAATAAAAAAATTCTACCCAACACCGCCGGCTGTACCAGCGCTAAGGAGGCGATTACCACCGCGCAAATGGCCCGCGAGTTATTTGGCACTCACTGGATTAAATTGGAGGTTATTGGGGATCAACATACCTTACAACCGGATCCGTTCGAGCTGTTGACTGCCTGCCGGGAATTAATTCAACAAGGTTTTGAGGTGTTTCCTTATTGCAACGACGATTTGATTTTGTGCCAGCGCTTAGTCGACGCCGGCTGCAAGGTGATTATGCCCTGGGGTGCGCCCATTGGCTCGGGCCGGGGTTTGGTTAATGAGCGGGCTCTAACGTTGATACGGCAACGATTACCAGACATCAATTTAGTCGTTGATGCCGGTATCGGTGCGCCTTCCCATGCGGCAAGAGCCTTGGAGTTGGGTTACGATGCTGTGCTACTGAATACCGCGGTGGCTAACGCCGGTGACCCGGTAGCCATGGCGCAAGCGTTTAAATTGGCCACGCAGGCTGGCCGCCTGGCCTTTATGGCAGGGCAAATGGCCCAACGAGAAATGGCCGTAGCCAGCACGCCAGTCATTGGCCAGCCGTTCTGGCATCAGGCCACGGTGGCAGCCAAATGATTGATACCCATTCGTACACTGCACCTCAACCCTATTGGCCTGCTCTATTGACTATTTCGGCCAGCGACAGTGCAGGGCTTGCCGGCAATCAAATGGACCAGCGTTGCGCTGCCGCCATGGGTGTGCACGCTTGTAGCGCCATTACCGCCACAACCGCGCAAAACTCGGATGCTTTTTTGGCTACCAACGCTGTGAGCAGTGAAGCTTTGGTCAGCCAAATAAAAGCCGCCTTGGTACTGAAGCCGCGAGCGGTAAAAATAGGCTTGCTCGCAAGCGTTGAGCAAATTACTGCCGTTGCCCATTGCCTGCGCGGGCTGGATTGCCCCATTATTTTTGACCCTGTGCTGGCCACCACCAGCGGTAAGGTTAATTATTCTGCGCAAATGTTAGCAGCCATGCACAGTGAATTATTACCGTTAGTCGATGTGCTTACGGTCAATATCCCAGAGGTGGAGCAGTTGTTGGGGTTCCGCTTAGGCAGGGGAGGCGTGGTGGTTGCTGCGTGCAAATTGCAGCTGGCATTGAGCCAAGGTGCTAGCGCACGGGATGCGAGTGCTTTGCCGTGGGTGGTGATAAAAGGCGGCCATCTGTTGGGGGATTACGCCTCGGACTACTGCCGGGGGGCTGGTTTACAGTTTAGTTTGTGCCATGCAAAAGTTGGAACTCAAAATACCCGCGGCACAGGCTGCGCGCTGTCTACGTTTATTGCCAGCGCCAAGGCGTTAGGTTACGAAACCCGTGACGCATTAGTGATTGCCAAAATGGCCATGCAAGCCGGGCTTAAAAACGCCGCCGGTGTTGATACGTCGGTCGGTTGTTTACGTCCAACAGAATTCCCCCAAAGCCACTGGCCAAAATTAATTGATCACAGACTATCGCAAGCAATGCCGTCGCAGCCCTTTGCTACGTGTGTTGGTGGTAACCAGGCCGAGACCCTTGGTCTCTATCCCATCGTAGACAGTAGCGAATGGTTAAAGCGACTTCTCCCGTTGGGTATCACCACGGCGCAATTGCGGGTTAAACATTTACAGGGGCAAGCCCTCAAACAAGAGATTCAAACTGCGGTGGCTTTGGCCAAGCACTACCGTTGCCGTTTGTTTATCAATGATTATTGGCAAGAGGCCATTGCCGCCGGTGCCTACGGAGTACACCTAGGGCAAGAAGATATCGCCAGCGCCGATTTAGTGGCTATTGCCCAAGCCGGACTTCGCTTGGGGGTGAGTAACCATTGCCACTGGGAAATGGCTCGTGGCAAAACCCTTCGGCCGTCGTATTTGGCGTGTGGGCCTGTGTTTGCAACCCAAACTAAGGCGATGCCGTGGGTGCCCCACGGTCTGGCAGGGTTACGTTATTGGAGCCAATCCTTACCCGGCCAGACCCTGGTGGCCATTGGTGGTATTAAGCAAAGTAATTTAAGCGCCGTGGCTGCCACCGGCGTTTCTGGCGTGGCGTTAATCAGTGAAATAACTGCGGCGCAAAACCCAGAGCAAGCCACCCGTCAATTAATGGCGATGATGCCCGGTAATGCCTGCTTGCAAAAATCTGTTTTATCGCAACCGGCAATTACCAAAACCGAAGACTCAGTGGCGCAGTAATAAATATCATGGCGAATCAACCCTTACCGTCGGATAAGCACATTCAGCGACGTTACCTGCGGCAAATTCAGCTACCCGGCTTTGGTGAGGCAGGCCAACAAAGCCTAGGTGAAGCCCGTGTACTAATCGTTGGGCTTGGTGGGCTTGGTTGCGCAGTGGCACAATATCTGACGGCCGCGGGTGTTGGCAATATTACCTTGCTGGACGGTGATGACATTGCATTAAGTAACCTGCAGCGGCAGATATTGTTTGATGAAGCCAGCATCGGTGCTAACAAAGCCGACGTTGCCAAACAGAAATTACAGCAATTGAATTCGCAGGTTCAGATCACGGCAATAGATCGCCATTTGGATTTACCCCTGGCAGAAACGCTTATAGCCTCGGCGGATTTAATTTTAGATTGCACCGATAACTTTACCACTCGGTATTTAATTAACGATGTGGCGCATTTTTATAAAAAGAATTGGGTCTACGCCAGCGTGTTGGGTTTTGCCGGGCAGGTGGCCAGCTTTAACACCAGGTTAAGTTGTTTTCGGTGTTTGTATCCCAACGTTAGCGAAGTGCCCAATTGTAACCAAGCAGGTGTGCTTGGGGTTTTACCCGGCATTGTGGGTAATCTGCAGGCGCTAATGGCGATACAGATGCTCTGCTGCGAGCAAACATGCAATCAGTTAGTTAGATTCAGCGGTAACGATTACAGCTTGCAGACGATTGGCCTGGCAAAGTCGCGGCAGTGCCTAATATGCTCCGGCCAGCAAGAATACTTCCAGTTACATTCCCACCGCTGTGATGAATCTGCCCAACCCAGAGCCATCACTGCGTCGCAGATTAAAACCTTTATAGAGCAGCACCCCAATGCAAAATTGGCTGACATTCGCAGCCCGGCGGAATACCAAGAGCATAACGCCGGCGGTATAAACATCCCGTTGTCAGACTTTGAATCTTGGTTTGCTGGGCAGGTTTCTCAACCGCTTATTTTACTCTGCCAAACCGGTAAACGTTGCCAGTGGTTGCTCGGCAGATTGCCCGCTAGTTCCACAGCAAGGTCACCTGTGGTGTATCTCGAAGGTGGCTTAGACGCATTAACCCATCCCACGCATTCCCTGCATCTCCTCAAGGCGCTCTAACTGCGCTCTCGCCTTCTGGGCGCTCCTACTACTGATGACTGCCAAAGGCTACCGGCACTTGGTGGCTTATGTAAGCGCTTATGGCGGTATTTGTAATTGAGCGTATTTTGCACCGGTCTACAATAATCTTGCCTTATCTGAGTGGCGTTGCGCGACTCACGCAGTAGATAAGGCATCTACCAGACGTCATGCCCCGATGTTTTTTTAATAACCGCTGGGGTTTTGATAACAATAAAAATATAGGTTTGGGGCCGTCTATGTCGATACCGCTGTTAAACGAACGCGATATAAATTTTCTGCTCTACGAGTTGCTGGATACTGAATCGCTGTTGTCTCGGCCACGCTACCAAGAGCACTCTAAAGAAGTATTCAATGCGGTTTTGGATACGGCCCACAAGCTGGCCGAGAAATACTTTGCCAACCACAATGCCAAGGGTGACGCTCATGAGCCCAGGTTCGTTGACGGCAAGGTAGAGATGATTCCCGAAACCAAGGTAGCTTGGCAGCAGTACGCTGAGGCAGGATTTTTATCGGCACACTGCGATATGGACGCTGGCGGTATGCAGTTGCCGGAAATCATTGTCCGGGCCGCCAACGCTTATTTTAGTGCCGCCAACACCGCCACCAGTGGCTATTCCATGCTCAGTGTGGGGGCAGCCAATCTCATAGACAGCTTTGGCAGCGAGCAACAGCAGCAATTGTTTTTACCCCCCATGCGGGAAGGTCGGTTCAGCGGCACTATGGCGTTAACCGAACCAGCCCAAGGGTCGTCCTTGGCCGACATCACCACCACGGCTACAGCCCACGAAGATGGCAGCTATCGTATTCATGGCCAAAAAATGTATATCTCCGGCGGCGATCAAAACTTTACCGACAATATTATTCACATGGTTTTGGCGCGAATAAAAGGTGCGCCGGCCGGGGTGAAAGGTATTTCGTTATTTATTGTGCCCAAATTTTTGGTTAACGATGACGGTAGTTTAGGCCCGCGTAACGATGTGGCCCTGGCCGGCCTGCTTCATAAAATGGGTTACCGTAATACTACTTCGACAGTGCTGTCGTTTGGTGAACAAGACGGTGCAGTGGGTTATTTGGTGGGTGAACCCCACCATGGCATAACTTACATGTTTCAGATGATGAATGAAGCGCGTATTGCTGTGGGTACCGGTGCTGCGACCATTGCTTATCAAGGATTTAATGCCGCACTGGATTACGCCAAGGGGCGCCCTCAAGGACGCTTGCCGGATCAAAAATCTGCCCAGAGTAAACAGGTAAATATTATCGAGCATGCCGATGTAAGGGCCATGCTACTGGCGCAAAAAGCCTATGCCGAAGGTAGTCTGGCGCTGTGTTTCATTGCCAGTTCACTGTTTGAGGACAGCCAAACCGCGGATAGCAAAAGCGCTCGCCTCGAAGCGCACCTGTTATTGGATTTGCTGACGCCGGTGGTGAAATCCTGGCCATCCCGCTACGGCTTAAAAGCCAATGAACTGGCGATACAAATTTACGGTGGAGCCGGCTACATTCGCGAATACCCGGTTGAGCAGTTGTATCGTGATCAGCGTTTAAACCCCATTCACGAAGGCACCGAGGGCATACAGGCGTTAGATCTCTTGGGCCGAAAAGTCATTAGCCAAAACGGCGAAGGCTTAAAATTATTGCTGATAAAAATTCAAACGTGTTTGGCTGCTGCTCGCAAACATGATCAGTTGGCCGAACCCTGCGAACAGTTGGCCGAGGCGCTGGAAACACTGCAAACCACCACACAAGTGTTGTGCGCTCATTTAGCGACAGAGACCAACAAAACCTTGGCTAACGCCAGCGTGTATTTGGATATGTTTGGGCGCGTAGTAATGGCCTGGGTGTGGTTACAGCAGGCCGATATTGCTTGCCGTGCATTGGCGGGCAACCCCCACCAAGAGGATCAATGGTTTTATCGCGGTAAATTGCAAACCGCGCGCTTTTACCTGCTGCGCGAGTTACCAGAGGTAGAACACCAAGCGCGTTTGTTGCAGCGCTTTGACAGCAGCGCATTGGATATGGATCCGCACTGGTTCGCCGGCAACTAAATCAAGGTGCTTAGCTCTGCTCTATAGCAACAGTTGGTTAAAAACAGCTCGATAAAAACAACGAAATAAAAACAGCCAAAGGCTACTTAGGAGTACGTATGTCAGACTCGGTTATCTATAAAACGCAAGGGCAGATCGCCTATCTGTTATTGAATTCGGCGCCGGTCAATGGCTTGGGGCAGGCTGTTCGTCAGGGCTTAAGCGATGGCTTTGCGCAAGCCAGCCAGGATAACACTATTAAAGCCATTGTTGTTGGCTCAAACATTGGGCCTTTTTGCGGCGGCGCTGACATTGCAGAATTCTCCGCCGGCACCTTTGCCGATAAGCCATTACTACCTCAGGTGTTTAACCAAATTGATGCCAGTTCCAAACCCGTTATTGCAGCCATTGATGGTCTTGCTCTGGGTGGCGGCTTGGAGCTGGCCTTGGCTTGTGATTATCGCGTTGCCACAAACAAAGCTAAATTGGGTCTGCCGGAGGTTCACCTAGGCATATTGCCGGGTGCAGGCGGTACTCAACGTCTGCCTCGCTTGGCGGGCATCGCTAACGCATTGCAAATGATCGTCAGTGGAACGCCAGTATCGGCCCAGCAAGCCCAACAGTTGGGCTTTGTTGACTTGGTGGTAAAAGAAGGTGAGGACGTTATCACCGCGGCCACCAATTACGCTGAACAATTGCTTGCCCAGCAAGCCCCGGCTTTAAATTGTGCGGATATGCCCGTAGATAGGGAGTCATTACCGTCGGATTACTTCGCTGAGTTCCGTAAAAGTATTGAGCGTAAAACCCGCGGTTTTTACGCGCCAGAGCGATGTATTCAAGCCGTTGAGGCGGCCTGCGTGTTGCCCTTAGTGGATGGGTTAAAGAAAGAGGGCGAGCTGTTCTTGGAGTGTATTAATACACCCCAGGCTCGTGCACAACAACATTTGTTCTTTGCCGAGCGCGCCGCAGGTAAGGTGCCCGGCGTGGCCAAGGATACCCAGGCACGGCCCGTGAAAAAAGTCGCCGTTATTGGTTCCGGTACCATGGGTGGCGGCATTGTGATGAATTTTTTAAATGCCGGTTTCGCTACCACCATGTTGGATTTGAATGCCCAAGCTCTGGAGCGGGGCGTTGGCGTAATTCGTAAGAATTACGAAATCACCGCCAAGAAAGGCAAATTAACTGGCCAGCAGGTGGAGCAGCGCATGGGTTTGCTAACCACCTCCACCCAGTACAGCGATATTCAGGATGCAGACTTGGTGATTGAGGCTGTGTTCGAAAAAATGGACGTCAAAAAAGCAGTGTTCAAAACCTTGGATGAATGCTGTAAACCAGGTGCAATTCTGGCCACTAATACCTCGACCTTAGACGTAAACGAGATAGCCGAAGCCACCAGCCGGCCACAAGATGTCATCGGTTTACACTTTTTCAGCCCCGCCAATGTCATGCGATTACTCGAGGTAGTGCGAGCCGAGAAAACCAGCCCAGATGTGATTAAAACCGTGTTGGGATGCGCCGCAAAAATTAAAAAATTACCTGTGGTTGTGGGCGTGTGCTTCGGCTTTGTGGGCAACCGCATGCTAGAGCCCTACGGCCGGGAAGCGCTACGGCTTTTACTCGAGGGCGCCACACCGGAGCAAATCGACCGCGTTTTGACTGAATTCGGTTTTCCCATGGGCTTTTGTTCCATGATCGACCTGGCTGGTAACGATATTAGCTACCTCACACGCCAAGCCCATCCCGAGGTCACTCAGGGCGACCCAAGTTACGGTGCGCTGGTCGATAGCCTATATGAGCTGGGTCACTACGGCCAAAAGACTGGCTGCGGCTTTTATCAATACAACGGCCGCGATAAATCGGCCAACCCCGATGTAATCACCTTGGCGGAGCAAGCGGCGTTTAAGCACGGAATCACCCGGCGCGAGATCAGCGACCAAGAGGTTCTAGAGCGTTGCCTGTATCCGCTCATCAACGAGGGGGCTCTGATATTAGAAGAAGGCATTGCCGCCAGGGCAAGCGACTGCGATCTGATTTATGTGAACGGTTACGGATTCCCAGCTTGGCGCGGTGGCCCCATGCAATACGCCAATGAAATTGGTTTAACCAATGTTTTAAACGCGCTAAATAAATATAAGGAGCAGCTGGGTGAGTACGGAGAGCGCTGGTTTAAGCCTGCCCCTTTATTGCAAAAGCTGGCAACCGACGGCAAAAGCTTCAACGCCGTGTAGCAAAAAAATTGATGTGAAAGAACCACGCGAACAACTATCAAGCGAACAACAAACAAGAAACAGGGTTACTCCATGAAAGAAGCTGTGATTGTCTCCACTGCGCGCACGCCCATCGGCCGTGCATTTAAAGGCTCGCTAAACAATATCAAATCCCCCACTTTACAGGCACACGCCATTCGTCATGCAGTAGAACGGGCGGGTGTAGACGCCAACGAAATTGACGATGTGGTGATTGGCTCGGTACTCAATTCTGGTACGGCGGCCGGTAATATCGCACGCTTATCTGCCCTGGCCGCCGGCTTACCGGTAACCGTGGCGGGTCAATCCATTGATCGGCAATGCGCCTCTGGTCTTATGGCCATTGCCACCGCTGCCAAGCAAATTGTGGTTGACGGAATGCGTATTACTGTAGCAGGAGGCCAGGATAACATCTCCGCCGAACAGCAAGCCTATTTCGAATCCGCGAGCCGAGCCCAGGATCCCAACGTGATTGCCCAGGCAGAGCATGCTTATATGCCGATGCTGCAAACGGCTGAGTTTGTGGCCAACAAGTACAACATCAGTCGTGATCAACAAGATGAGTACGCGCTACAATCCCAGCAGCGTACTGCCGCAGCCCAAGCGGCCGGTATTTTTGATGACGAAATTGTACCCATTAATGCTACCCAAGCGGTTTTTGATAAAGAAACCAAACAGGTCAGCTACCGTGAAGTGACTCTGGCCAAAGATGAAGGCAACCGGCCGCAAACCACGATGGACAATTTGCGAGATCTCCAGCCGGTGCTAGACGGGGGTGTGATCACCGCAGGTAATGCCAGCCAGTTATCCGATGGCGCCAGCGCTTGCGTGTTGATGGATCGTCAACTAGCTGAACAAAATGGCGTGCAGCCACTGGGGATTTACCGTGGTATAACGGTGATCGGAAACGCGCCCGAGGAAATGGGCATAGGGCCGATCTACGCCATCCCTAAACTGCTTAAACAGCACGGTTTAAAGGTGGACGATATCGGTCTGTGGGAGCTCAACGAGGCTTTTGCTTGCCAAGCGCTGTATTGCCGTAATGTGCTTAATATCAACCCAGAAATCTACAACGTTAGCGGCGGCGCGATTTCCATTGGCCACCCCTATGGCATGACCGGCGCTCGGCTAGTTGGCCATGCGCTTTTGGAAGGCAAGCGCCGAGGGGTGAAATACGTTGTTGTGTCCATGTGCGTTGGTGGTGGCATGGGCGCCGCAGGACTGTTCGAGGTAGCCTAAGTGAGCCCAAATGGCAGCGATACAAATCGCGATAATGCTAAAAACATGGATCAAAACCCAGATAGAAACATAGATAGAAACATAGATCGAAACACAGATAGCAACACAGACAGCAAAAAAGGCGGCCTGGCGCTAACAGCCGGGCAGGCCTTAGGTATCAGTGATTGGTTTGCCATGGATCAATCCCGTATCGATGCCTTTGCCGAAGTCACTCTGGATTTTCAGGCCATTCATGTAAAACCTGAGGTAGCGGCGTTGACCCCCTTCGGCGGCACCATTGCCCATGGTTTACTGACCTTATCCATTGTGCCGCATTTGCTCTACCCACTGCTCAACCCGCATATTACGCCGGGTGTTACGCTAGTTAATTATGGTGTGGAGGCGCTGCGCTTTTTGCAGCCGGTAAGAAGCACCGACCGTATACGATTACATGCCCGAGTACAGGGAGTAGAGGAAAAGGAGCCGGGCCGTATTTTGCTGCGCTTAGCAAATACCGTCGCCATTGAAAATAGCGACAAACCGGCGCTGGTATCGGAGTCTTTGATTATGGTGTTGACGGCTGCAGGCGAGAATTAAAAACCACCCATGTTAAGCTCGTTTTACGTCACGCTATTATGTTGCACTAACAACGTTATAACCGCCATTGCTGGACGAAAATGCTCTCGCTTTAGGCATCTTTCGCTGGTTGTCGGTTAGAGGCTTCTGCCGCGCGGTATTGGCCGGGGGTAACCCCGGTCCATTTTTTAAAGGCGCGGAAGAACACGCTCAATTCATCAAAACCCAAGCGGTCGGCAATCTCTCGGTTGCTTAAATCGGGGCAGGCAAGGTAGTGGAACGCTGCTTCCATGCGGCACTCGTCCTTCAAACGTTGGAACGACGTACCTTCGATTTGAAGGTGGCGGCGCAGGGTGGTAACGGACATGTTCAGTTTATCAGCCACTTTTTCCGCCCCCAGCATGGTGTGGCCGACATTTTGGTTGAGAATGGCTTTTACCCGAGCCTTGGTGGTTTTACCACTCTCAACATTGACTAGCAGGCCGAAAGGCGCCATACGCAGAAATTCTTCCAGGGTATCTTCCGTTTGGATGACGGAATAATCTAGAAAATAGGTGGGGAATTCAAAACCCACAATAGACTGGTTAAACATCTCTTCACCACAACTGAATTGGGACATTTCCCAGTCGTTTTCAGGTTCGGCAAAAGGGTAGTAGGTTTTGGTGAGCTGTAACTCTGAGCCAATTAACCAGCTCCAGTGGCGTTGCATGCCGGCCAGTGTATGGCGCAATTTTACCGGGCCGGCTAAGTCAATGAGCTGATTAAACTCATCCAGGCCAAGGTCATCGATGGGGGTTAGAGTAACGCGAGCGGTGTCTTCAAAAATATCCAATTGCTCACTGACCTTAAAGCCTCGGCAGATTTTACCGAATGCTCGCGCCCTCAGAATCACCTGGTGTAAGGTCCTGCACTGTACCATCAATAGGCACAATAATCGAAAGGACCCAGGGCGTATTTTGCCGCCACTGAGCATGCCAAACCATTCATCTTGTACCACACCAATGACGCGTTGGTAGAGCTTACCGTACAACACTGCTGAGAAATAACGCTGCCGTTCTAGGTCTTCGTTGGTGATGCCCACTTCGTCGAGGAAGGTCTGGGTGTTGTAGCCCTTTTCCTCCACTTGATGAAGAAGGGTAGTGATATAACTTGCGGGAATCGTAATTTCTTCAGTTGCCATGCTATTGGAATATTTCGTGCTGTCCAGCTGTTGATGGGGAATGCGTCTTCATCATTACGTTAACGGGCCATGGCCAGTGCTGACTATAACAGTGCTAAGCGTGCAGCGTGCCAGTTTTGTTAAGTGGCTGCGCATATTGTGATGTAAGAACAGTCTACTGGCTTGTCATCCCCGTTGCCAATTTCTTTCTGTAACATTCGCTGTGGTTGCCGACCTAACTGTTACCAAATGAAACCAATTTTGCGGCTCAAATGTCCGAATTGGACGGTGCCGCCGCCACCTGCGTAAATCCTCAGAGTCTTTCGTCTATAGTGAAGAAAGTGGCATTTGATCAGTGTTTTACGGCGTTTTTTATTCGATTTTTAACTCGCGTAGTTTTGCCAGTTAACATGGTAGAAATTGTCATTGTTGAATTTAGTGTAACTAATAGACTTGATCGTACAACTCAACCACATAACGACAAAAAACATTGAGTGACCGTCAACCGAATGGCCGATCACCGACAGTTGTAAGTCCGGCCCCTGTTGCGGTTCTTAATAATAATAAAAATTGGAGGCATCATGCAGCACAACCCTAAGTTATATCAGCACCCCGTTTTTTCTTTTACCACTTTAAAGTCATCGTTCAGCAATCCCTTATTTAAAACATTGCTCGCTGCAGGCGTTGCTGGCGCACTAATGCCATCTGCGCAGGCGCAGCAAAACTCACGATCTTCTGCCGTGCTACTTGAAGAGGTTGTGGTTACTGCCCGTAAACGAGACGAAAATTCACAGGATGTTCCGTTGGCGATTTCTGCCTACGGCGAAGGCCAATTAGACGCATTAAAGGTGCGTGATTTGGAGGATCTTTCGGTGGGTATGCCCAATGTGTCTTTGGATGACACCGGTACCGCCAGAGGTTACGCCAACTTCTCCATTCGTGGTTTGGGTATCAACAGCTCCATTATTTCCATAGATCCAACCGTGGGTATGTTTGTCGATGGCGTCTATCTTGGTGTGTCCGCCGGCCAAGTGTTTGATATGTTCGATCTCGAAAGCATTGAAGTTTTGCGTGGCCCGCAAGGGATATTATTTGGTAGAAATGTGACTGGCGGTGCCATCCTGGTCAATACCAAGAAGCCCGGTGATGAATTTGAAGGCTCCGTCCGTGCAGCGGTTGACGGGGGTGGCGACGGTGGTCTAAATCGCTATCTTATGGGCTCTGTGTCTGGTCCTTTGTCCGATACCTTCGCCGGTAAGTTATCTCTATACGTAAACGATGATGAAGGCTGGTTTGAAAATCAACACACTGGCGATGACTTCGGAGAGGTGCGAGAGGAGATGGCGCGCGCGGTGGGTGTGTGGACGCCATCCAGCAATACCGAATTTGTGTTCCGATTAGAGACCGGAGAAACCGAAAGTGATGGCCCCCCCGCTCAATCTCACACCAACGGTTCTGGCGTGCCGGGTACCTTTGCTAATTTCGATCGTGACAGCCACGATTTCGCCATTGACGAAGAGGGGTTTTACAACAGTGAATCCGATGCGGTGACTATTGAAGCCAATATCGATGTTGGCTTCGGCGACGGCACCATTACCAATATCCTAGGGTGGCGACAGTTATACACCACGTCTCTCGGTGATATCGATTCTCAGCCGGTGTGGATTTTTCACTCTGCGTCGTGGACCGACGCCGAGCAAATCAGTAATGAGTTGCGCTATTCCGGAACTTTCGGCGAGAACACCACCTTAACCACGGGCCTGTATTATTTTAATAACGACGTGCAGTACCATGAGCGACGTGAATTATTAGGCATTGCCACGGGTGGTGTTGCGCCGGCGGCCACCTTTGATGGTGGTGGTTATTACGAGGTGGAAACCATTGGCGTGTTCGCGGCGGTGGATTATGCGCTCACCGATATGCTCACGTTGACCGCTGGCTTGCGTTATACCCAGGAAGAAAAAGAAGCCAGAATTGCCTCGTTAAGTCAAAATATTGCTTCCATCGGCGTGCCGACGTGTAACTTAGTGGCACCAGCGGCAGGCGAAGCCAAATGTACAACGGACTTCAATGACGACGATAGCTGGAACAGCCTGTCGCCTAAATTGGGATTAACCTATCTGCTTTCCGACGACGCCCAGGTTTACGCTCATTGGACTCGTGGATTCCGGTCCGGCGGTTATAACCTAAGGAATACGTCTTTTAACCCGGCCGATGTACCAGGGCCGTTTGATGAAGAAACCGTGGATGCCTTCGAAGTGGGTTATAAGTCGACCTACGAAAAAGGCCGCCTCAACGCCGCCGTTTTCTACAACCGAGTCTCGGATATGCAGCGCGAAGTCAACTACGCCGGGCCTATTGGTGTGGTGCAATTGGTTCGCAACACTGCAGATGCTGACGTGATGGGCCTGGAATTAGACGCCACCTATTCCGTATCGGATAGCATTATTCTTACCGCGGGCCTGGGCTACACCAACGCTGAGTACACCGATATGAAAGCGGATCTCAACCGTGATGGTGTCGTCGACTCCTCCGATGAAGGTCTAGAGCTGCCCCGTGCGCCGGAGCTCACTTACAGCTTAGGTATAAACCACGATATGGACATCGGCGATTGGGGTTATATGAGTTCGCGTATCAGCTACAGCTATCGTGATGATCAAGCCTACACCGACGATAATCTTGGCTATATTTTGGACCAAGAAATTCTTAATGCGGGTATCGATCTGAGCAGCGCCGACGGTGCTTGGCAGTTTGGTATCTATGGTAAGAATTTGCTTAACGATGTTAAGCACGGCGGCGATACTCAGTTGCCGAACGAAATTTCTGGCGTGCCCACCGGCGGTACTTTTTCGCCGCTGTCCAAAGGCCGCATCATAGGTGTTGAAGCCACCTATAACTTCTAGTGTGTAGATTGGGCCAGCATTAGCTGGCCTTTTTTTCTTTTCTGTCTGTTCTGGCAATTTTGTTCTTACAAGCTACCCGTCTTTTTGCTGTTCATTTTTGGGGGGAAACCATTATGAAATGCGATCTAACTATTCCTCAGATCTTGTCTGAAGCCTGTCTGCGTTACGGCGATAAAACCGCGTTTTCAGGTTTGGGCCAGTCATTGAGCTATGCCGATCTTGATCGGCTTAGCGATAATTTTGCCAGTTATCTCCAGCACCACACCGGCTTGCAGCCGGGCGACCGTATTGCGCTTCAATTACCCAATTTAATTCAATACCCGGTGCTGGTGCACGGAGCGTTGAAAGCCGGAATGATTGTTGTAAATACCAACCCGCTTTATACCGCCCGCGAGTTGCTTCACCAATTTAACGATGCCGGCGTCAAATTGGTGGTGGTGGCATCGATGATGGTGGGTGGTGTAGCAGAGGTGGTTGCTAACACCAATATTGAGACGGTGGTGGTTACTTCGCCGTTGGAACTTGGGCCCTCGCTCAGCCAGGCCGGGGTGGTTATTCCGGCTCCTGAGGAGCCTGTTAATATCGGCGTTGAAACCCTTAGCTTACTGCGAGCCTTAGAGCTGGGCTCAAAAAACAGCGCACAACCTACTGCGCAGTCTGCGGATGACATCGCCATGCTGCAATACACCGGTGGTACCACCGGTGTCTCCAAGGGCGCGATGTTGAGCCACAGTAATATCACCTCTAATGCCCGCCAAGTAACCACGCATTTAGCCGATATTTTTCGTGATGGCCTTGAAGTTACGCTCTGCCCGTTGCCCCTGTACCACATCTACGCTTTTACCGTGCACTGTATGGCGTCGGTGTCTAGGGGTGGTCATAATGTGCTTGTGGCCAACCCAAGAGACCTTGATGCGTTAGTCAGAGAAGTTCAATCGGCGCAACTAACGGGTTTTGTGGGTTTAAATACACTGTTTAATGCACTGTTGCACCACGAAGGGTTTAACCAATGTGATCTTAGCGCCTTGCGCAGCACCAGTTCCGGTGGCATGGCTTTGACCAGTGAAATATCCAAGGCGTGGAAAGATCATACGGGAATCCAAATTGCCGAAGGCTATGGTCTAACAGAGACCTCGCCGGTAGTATGTTCAAACCCACCGGGGGAAATTCAACCGGGTACTGTGGGCTATCCCGTACCCGGCACGGAGGTGAAAACCACAGACCCCAGTGGCAATCGCCTAGGCAATGACGAAGTCGGTGAGCTGTGTGTACGCGGGCCCCAGGTAATGCAAGGTTACTGGCAGCGACCGGATGCTACCAAAGAAGTGCTGGATGACGAGGGTTGGTTAAAAACCGGTGATATGGCCGTTATTCAGCAAGACGGGTACGTCCGCATAGTCGATCGTAAAAAAGACATGATTGTAGTATCCGGCTTTAACGTCTATCCCAACGAAATTGAAGACGTCGCCAGTCAGTTTTACGGTGTTTTGGAATGCGCCGCCATTGGCGTCGCTGACGCAAACTCCGGCGAAGCCGTCAAACTTTTCGTTGTCCCTGATGCCGATGGCTTCGACGAAGCGGAATTTAAGAATTACCTACGTTCGCAACTTACCGCCTACAAAGTGCCGAAAAAAATAGAGTTGATGGACGCGCTACCAAAATCTAACGTTGGAAAAATTCTCCGCCGGGAGTTGCGTTCATAGGCGCTCTTTTGTATTTAATCGCAGGCAGTGGCAGATTTAGTTAACCGAGCTGCGGATTTTAGTTATTGCTCGTTGCTAGCAGCTCGGTAAACTGGTTTGGCTACTTCGGCGCGCTGCATGGTTCTATCTAAGCATCGCCATACATCACTACGATTGTGTCAAGCTACCCAAGTGGCTAGGCAAAAATAGGTCTGTTTTTTTCTAAGATACCGTATTTTCGCCCGTTAAATTTCATTTTTAAAATAACCACGAGCAGCCAGTAAAGCGGTGGACGAATAAATAGGAAACATTATGGCGGAAGACCCCCCCCAAAACCTGGACCTCAAGCTGCTGCAACAAGAGCTGGAAGCCAATGTAGAAGGTTTCTCTGGACTACTCACTGCAAAAAAGTTTCCCGGTGGTCAATCCAATCCCACCTATCTGCTTACGGCCAATAACCAACAATATGTTCTGCGCAGCCAACCACCGGGTAAGCTTTTGCCATCTGCCCATGCAGTGGATAGGGAATTTAAGGTGATAGAGGCCTTAGCGAATAGCGCGGTGCCGGTGGCACAGAGTGTTTACTTCTGTGAAAACAAAGCCATTACTGGCGGTTTATTCTACGTGATGAGCTACGAGCAGGGCGATATTTTTTGGGATCCTGCTCTACCGGGTATACCAGCCGATGGTAGGGCTGACTATTTTTATGAATTAATCGATATATTGGCCGCCATACACAGTGTCGATATTGAGCAAGCTGGCCTGGCCGACTTCGGCAAGCCGGGCAACTATTTTGAGCGTCAGCTAGGCCGATGGTGCAAACAGTACCGTGCTGCCGAAACGGAAGTTAACCCCAGTATTGAAGCGCTTATTCAGTGGTTGCAAAAGCACTGCCCGGAAGACGACGGCCAGGCGTGTCTGGTACACGGAGATTATCGCATCGATAACGTCGTTTTTTACCCGGGCCAAGCGAAAGGCCAGGCCGTGTTGGATTGGGAGTTGTCTACCATCGGACATCCCATGGCGGACCTAGCCTATTTTTGTATGTGTCTGCGTCTACCTCCCACCAAGCACAGTAGTGGGCTGGGCGGCTTGGACCGCGAAAAACTGCACATCCCCAGCGAAGAACTACTGATACAGCGCTATTGCCAAAACCGAAATAAAAACGCATTGCAGCATTGGAATTTTTACTTGGCGTTTAGCTTTTTTCGCTTGGCGGCCATCGTACAGGGTGTATACAAGCGCGCCTTACAAGGCAACGCATCTAACCAAAACGCCTTGCAAATGGGGAAATTGGTTACCGTTTTAGGGCAGTTGGCAGAGCAGGTTATTGATTAAAGCTCCCAGCTTTGTCGAACAAAATCCCGCCGAGAAAGAACGCGCCGTTGTGGCAAGCTCTCGCAATCATCTGTGGCGGCCGGTTTTCCAACCTAGCTGCCAAATAATAGTGAATAATAAGGAGTCAGAATGAAGGCCATTGTATGTGAGAATTTTGCGCCTATTCAGGAATTAAAATTACTGGATGTTGAATCGCCGGTGGCGAAGCCCGGCGAAGTTGTCGTTAACGTAAAAGCCGCCGGCGTGAACTACCCTGACGCGTTAGTGGTGCAGGGGTTGTATCAAGTTAAACCGCCATTACCGTTTGTGCCAGGGTTTGAGTTCGCTGGAGTTGTGGATTCCTTTGGCGACGGTGTGGATCAATTTCCTGCGGGTACACGAGTGCTTGGCGTTCATCCAGGCTACGGTGCCTACGCTGAACAAATAGCCGTGCCAGCGATGTGCTTAATGCCCATACCCGACGCGGTATCCTTCACCGATGCTGCCAACCTTGCTTGTGCCCACGGTACTGCCCATCACGCTTTAAAGCAACGTGCCCAGCTTAAAGCTGGCGAAACCTTATTGGTGCTCGGCGCTGCAGGTGGCACCGGCATCGCTGCGGTACAAATCGGTAAAGCCATGGGAGCCAAGGTGATAGCCGCCTGTTCCAGCGAGGAAAAACTGGCAGTGGCGAAGCAAAACGGGGCTGACGTATTAATTAATTATGCAAGCCATGATCTGCGCAAAGCATTGAAAGGAGTTACCGCCGGTAAAGGTGTCGATGTCGTCTATGACCCGGTGGGTGGCGATGCCTTCGACCAGTGCTGTAGAAGTATGGCGCGCAACGGCCGTCTTTTGGTTGTGGGCTTTGCCAGTGGTCGTATTCCTCAGTTGCCTGTGAACCTCGCCCTGGTCAAGGAGTTTAGCGTCGCGGGTGTTTTCTGGGGTAATTTTATTGAAAACGAGCCAGAGGTATACGCACAGAACGTGAAAGAAATGTTCACCTGGTTTCTAGAAGAAAAAATAAAAGTGGTCACCGACGCGGTGTTTGCCTTAGAGCAAGCCCCCGAGGCGCTTCAGCGTCTAATGGATCGGCAGGTGGCCGGTAAACTGGTATTGGAGATATAAATGAATAACCTACAAAACCCCTTCGATCTTAGTGGCCGAGTGGCCTTGGTAACTGGCGCCAGCAGAGGGATAGGCGAGTCGATAGCTCATTTATTGGCTCAGCACGGAGCCCGGGTAATTGTATCGAGCCGAAAAATCGACGACTGCCAAAAAGTGGCCGATGCCATTAATCAAAACGGTGGCGATGCAACGGCGTTGGCTTGCCATGTTGGCGATATGGAAGCCATTACTGCGGCCTTTGATCAAATAGAAACGCAATACGGTCGGCTGGATATTTTAGTCAACAACGCAGCGGCGAACCCCTACTTTGGCCACATTTTAGATACAGACCTCGGGGCGTTTCAAAAGACCGTGGATGTGAATATTCGCGGTTACTTTTTTATGTCCGCTGCGGCCGGAAAACTCATGAAGAAGCAGGGTAAGGGTGCCATCGTTAACACCGCGTCTGTGAATGCGTTGCAGCCCGGGGTAGGCCAAGGCATTTATTCGATCAGTAAAGCGGCCGTGGTCAGTATGACAAAGGCCTTTGCGAAAGAGTGCGGGCCTTTGGGTATTCGAGTCAATGCATTGTTACCTGGCTTAACCGAAACCAAGTTTGCAGGAGCGCTGTTTGATAACCAAGATATCTACAAGAGCTTTGTCGATAAAGTGTCATTGGGGCGGCACGCCAAACCGGAAGAGATGGCCGGCGCAGTTTTGTATTTGGCTTCAGATGCCGCAAGTTACACCAACGGCGAGTGCATTGTGGTTGATGGTGGCCTGACTCTTTAGGGAAACTAAAATGGAAAATTTATTCGTAGATAAAGTGGTTTTAATTACCGGTGCTGCCAGTGGTTTTGGCGCGCTGTTGGCAAAGTCGTTGGCCCAGCGGGGATGTAAGCTGGTACTTGGCGATTTAAATCTCGATGGCTGCCAAACGGTGGCGCAAACCCTGGCTGATCAAGGCACCCAGGTGGTTTACCAGCATTGTGATGTGACTGACGAATCGGCCTGTGAAGATTTAGTGAAATTGGCAGTTGATAGCTTTGGCCGATTGGATATGGCCTGTAACAACGCCGGCATGTCCACTGCAATTCGCCCGTTAATCGAGATGACAGAAAAGGACTTTGATCTTAATTTTGCTGTTAATACCAAGGGCGTATTCTTTGGGATGAAGTACCAAATACAGCAAATGCTGACACAGGGCTCCGGTATTATTCTTAATGTAGCATCTATGGCTGGGTTAGGCGCTGCTCCCAAGCTGGCCCCCTATTGTGCCGCAAAACACGCGGTGGTGGGACTCACTAAAACGGCCGCTGTGGAGTACGGACGTAAAAATATTCGCTGCAATGCAATATGCCCATATTTCAGCCCAACGCCTTTAATTGCCGACACTCCGTTTGAGGATGATGACAGTCCTTTTGCTCAGGCATCTCCCATGAAAAGACTCGGTCAACCACAGGAGATCGTAAACACCATGGTGAGTTTACTATCACCGGAAAACAGCTATCTCAACGGCCAAACCTTAGCCGTGGATGGCGGCATATTAGCGATGTAGGCGGAGAATAGTTATGGATTTTGCGTATTCAGAGCGCGTAGTCGAATTTAGCCAGCAGCTCGAATCCTTTATGGCCGAGCACATAGAGCCAAGGATTCGACAGTACAACGAGGCCATTGAAGAGGGTACCTTCCCGGTACCTTTTATGGCGGAGCTTAAAGAGCTGGCCAAAAGCCAGGGCCTATGGAACTTATTTTTACCAAGCTTAAAACCGGATGAGCCAGGTATTGGCTTAACTAATTTAGAGTACGCACCCTTGGCCGAAATTATGGGGCGCGTACATTGGGCATCGGAGGTGTTTAACTGTAACGCACCGGATACGGGCAATATGGAGTTATTGCATATGTTTGCCACACCGGAGCAAAAGCAGCAGTGGCTGGAACCGTTGCTCAATGGTGAAATTCGCTCGGCCTTTTGTATGACCGAGCCAGACGTATCTTCCTCCGATGCCACGAATATCACCATGAATATTCAGCGCAGTGGCGATGAATACGTTATCAATGGTCGCAAGTGGTTTATTACCAACTCCGCCCACCCCAATTGCCAATTGTTTATTGTGATGGGTAAAACCGACCCTGATGCGGCCAGTCATCAACAGCAAAGTATGGTGTTGGTTTCTCGCCATCAACCGGGTATTGAAATTGTTCGTAATCCCCCTGTGCTTGGTCACCATTCGCCGGAAGGGCACTGTGAAATCGTATTTCGGGATGTTCGCGTGCCCGTGGCAAATTGCCTGGGCGGAGAGGGCAGTGGCTTTGCTCTGGCCCAAGCGCGTTTGGGCCCAGGCCGTATCCATCATTGCATGCGCTCTATTGGTGCGGCTGAGTTAGCGTTACAACTGATGACTGCCCGTGCGCAGGAGCGTAAAGCGTTTGGTAAATACTTGCATCAGCACGGCACGGTTGCCGAGTGGATCGCCAAATCCCGTATGGAAATCGACCAAGCTCGATTACTGGTACTTAAAGCGGCTTGGATGATTGACCACCAAGGCGCGAAGGCTGCTCGAAAAGAAATTTCTATGATCAAAGCCGTGGTGCCAGCGATGCACACCCGGGTAGTGGACCGCGCGATCCAAGTGTTTGGTGCCATGGGTCTAACACCAGACACACCCTTGGCAGAGAGCTATATTCAAGGCCGCTGCCTGCGTTTTGCCGATGGCCCGGACGAGGTGCACCTGCAAACTATTGCAAAGTTAGAACTTAAGCAGAGCGCCGAGAACCCTGGTGCAACACTGCCCTATTTAACACCTCCTTTGCGTTGATCAGCCCGCGCGGATAAGTCCGCGCAGACTAAACGGGCACAGAGAAATAGTTAGAGAAATAGGTACAAAAAAGCGCTTTTCACAGCGCTTTTTTTGTGCCTAATTAATGTTTGCCATCAATGCCCTTCAGTTGCTGCTTGTGGTTGGCTTATTTTGGCCATTATTAGGCGTATGCCTAAAATGCCCATAACCACCACGATACCACCGACGACGACTAAGCCGGCCCACAGCAGTGGCGCTGGTTGATCCGCCCTAGCCGCTAGCCCGCTTACCAAGTAAAACATAAACGCATAGTTATTGAAGATAGCAGGAAGCACTTCGCCAAAAGCGACTATGGCGTAGACCACGGTACACACAAACGCTAAACGAGCTGCGGCAATTCCCAAGCTGGGCGCTGCCAGCTCAACAAATTTAACCGTGGCGACGTAGCAGGCGATACCCACAAGCCCGCCCATAATGATTTTATGGGCTTTGGATTTATCCATGTGGGTTTCAAAGAAAAAGATCATCACCATAAATACCGGCCAGGCCGGTAAATGCCAGTGGTGCAGCACCAGCTCAATGGCTATGATCAGTAGTATTAAAAATACGCCAAAAATAAGTCGTTCTTTACGAATACCTAACATCATTATTATTCTCGTTTTAGGTTTAGGTTTAGGTTTAGGTTTAGGTTTAGGTTTAGGTTTAGGTTTAGGTTTAGGTTTAGGTTTAAGTTAGGGGCGGTTGCGGCCTAAGTCGTCGTGGCTGCTTACCCATTCTTCGGAGACAACAGCCGCACCGAGGGAGATCTCTCCGCACAAGACGGTAGCCGCTATTATTTCAGCCAGTTTTTTCGCTTTGCCTGTGCCGTAGCAATCCATTACTTCTAAGCATTCCCTTTGTGTTGCCAAACCAGTGCCGCCGCCATAGGTGGCGACAATAAGGGAAGGTAGGGTGACGGAATAATAATAATCGCCTTCAGGTGTTACTTCTGCATGCACCAAACTGGCGTGGGCCTCGGCAACGTTGGCTTCATCTTGTCCGGTGGCAATAAACATAGAGGCAATGCCATTGGCGGGGTGCACGCCATTGTGCACAGCGCCGGCCATTAAACCACCCAATTGCGAGGTGCGACGGGCGGCGTACATGGCCTCCGGGGAAGTTCTGAGTCGATCCAAAATTAATTGTCTGGGGATGGTGACCTCTGCAACCACGCGTTTGCCTCGGCTGTGTAACGTATTAAGTGCAGAGTGCTTTTTATCGGTATCCATATTGCCGGATAAAAAATAGTAACTGACTTTGCCTGGGTAGTTTTGGCTGATCCATTGGCAGGCTACGTAGGTCGCTTTGCCACACATGTTTTGGCCGGCTGCGTCTCCGGTGGTGTAATTAAAGCGTAGGTAGAGCAATTTAGAGGCCGCAAACTGTTGAATGTTTCTCAGCTTGCCGCTGCGCGTGGTGGTTTCCGCTGCGGCTTTTATGCCGGCAAAGTTCTCATTCACCCATAGGCCAAAATCCCGTGCTTCTCGGGCGTTGGCAAAAGCATAGACCGGTGCTCGTTGCATGGCATCGTCTACCACAGTGGTGGTGATACCGCCGGCGGCGCGGGTAATCATCATGCCACGGCTGTAACTGGCAACCAAGGTACCTTCGGTGGTGGCCATGGGCACAAAAAAATCGCCCTGGGCGTGCTCACCATTGACTTTAATAGGGCCTGCGAAACCCACGGGGAGTTGTACCACGCCGGTAAAGTTTTCAATGTTGCCGGGTAGCATGGCAGGGTCGAAGGAAAATTTGCAGGTGTGCTCTAAATTTGCGCCAGTGTGCTCTTCGATAAATCGGCGTCTAAGGGCTGCGGCCTCGCGGCTGTAGTCGTTGGTTTGATCGCGCGGTACGGATAAATTACTCATGTGGAAAGTCCTCGTTTATTGTTATTGTCACTGTGCTACTGGCTTGGCCGCGTTTGGGAAAGCCGTTCTAATTGCGTTCGAATCGTTAAAGGAATGGGTACCGGGCGTTCGCTTTCGCGATCGACGAATACGTGGGTGAAATTACCGAAAGCGCAGGCGGTAGACTTGCCCTGTTCAAAAATACCCAGCCCATATTGAACCGAGCTATTGCCCAATTTGTTGACTTTTAGTCCGCCCTCAAGTGTGGCCGGAAAGGCGACCCCACTGAGGTAGTTGCACTCCGAATGCACAATGTAACCAATGGCATCGCCGCGGCGGATGTCCAGGCCGCACTGCTCAATTAAAAAGTGGTTAGTAACCGTGTCAAAGTAGGAGTAGTACTGCACATTATTAATATGGCCGTAAATGTCGTTATCCATCCAACGAGTGGTCAACGGTAAAAACCAAGCGTATTGGTCGCGCAAGCTATCTGGGTTTACCATGGAGGCCTCAAAAACTGTTTTGATAAATCGTCAGCGCGTCGCGCTCGCTGAGTTCACGTGGGTTGTTCACCAACAGACGCTGTTGCAACATGGCATCCTTGGCGAGCATGGGTAAATCGGATTGTTTGATACCAACTTCGGATAACCGATTGGGCAGCGCCAGCTCATCGATTAACTGGATAAAATACTCGATTAAACGCGCTGTTTTAGCCTGTGCATCCACGCCCTCGCCACGTTTAGAAGGCACTATCAAATCTGCCAAATCGGCATATAAGCTGGCTGCGCTGGTGGCGTTGAATTTTAATACTTCGGGTAATACCAGCGAGTTACTCAGCCCGTGGGGGAGGTGAAAGTGGCCCCCCAATGGGTAGGCCAAGGCGTGAACCGCCGCCACGGGGGCATTGGCAAAGGCTTGGCCGGCCAAGCAGGCGCCCAGCAGCATTTGTTGTCGCGCCTCAATGTCAGTGCCATCAGAAAACGCGGTTAGCAGATTAGCGCTAAGCAGTTTTAGAGAGTGTAGGGCGAGCATATCGGAGTAGGAGTTTTTCTTGAGTTTGCTGGTGTAGGCCTCAATGGCGTGCACCATGGCGTCGATACCGGTCATCGCGGTGGTAGCTGGGGGCAGTCCCAGAGTCAGTTCTGCGTCCAGCAACGCCACATCGGCAAATAAAACCGGGGAAACTACTCCAGCTTTGGTGGTATTGCCGGTGGTGACAATGGCCACCGCGGTTACCTCAGAGCCAGTGCCTGCGGTGGTGGGGATCATTATCAGAGGCAGCCGTTGCCCCTGTACATTGTCAACTCCGTAAATATCCACCAAGCGCTCGTCACTATTAACCAGTAATGCCACCAGCTTAGCGGTATCCAGAGAGCTGCCACCACCCAGGCCAATGATACCGTCGGCGGCACAGGCCTTAGCCATTTCCACGGCCTGCAAAATGATGTTTTCCGGTGGGTCGGCAATAACTTGGGTAAAACACTCACAGTTTACGCCGGCCTGGCTAAGTGGATACATCGCCTGCGCTACTAAGCCGCTTTTCTCTATACCGGGGTCAGTAACGATAAACGGCCGTTTGATTTTTAATTGACGGCAGATATTGTTAAGTTGTTGCACTGCGCCGGGCGCGCTTATTAAGGAAGCAACCGTACCGAAGCTGAAGCTATTCATGGTGTTATCCGGGCAAGTCGTTATCGTTATTTTTGAGTAAGTGCTTAGGTAGAACAAGAATCCAAGCGTTGTCCCAGCTTAAAAGAACGGCTAATTCGCTCAATAGCATTTTTGACCATAAGGGATTGCCAAAAGCAGCTGGTAGCTTTAGTGGATACTGCTCTCATATTGCTAGGGCAGCTTTTCGCAGAAGATAGGCAGCCGGCGTTGAACCGTGTTAACCGATTGCAATGAGCTTAGATTTGGAGGCTAAATGGCTAACGATACCGAAAATACTCCCAGTGATACCCCCACTAATACTCCCAGCAAGAGCCCGGGGCAAAATCAATCCAACCCTGTAAAACAAGAACTAATGAGCGAGCAATTTGATGAGGGCGACGGCACCTCTATTGAAACTGGTGCTCGATCTTCCACGGTGGGCCAGAGTCTGCACGCATTGGCGCTAAAGCGGCACGACCCGGAAGCCATAAAGCGCAGTTTTGAAACCGGTGAATACCCCTATAAGAACAAAATGCGCCGATCAGTCTACGAAAAACAGAAAACGCAGCTGCAGGTAGAATTACTCAAGGCCCAGCGTTGGGTGAAAGAAACCGGGCAAAAGGTGGTGATTGTGTTTGAAGGCCGAGACGCGGCCGGCAAAGGGGGGACAATCAAGCGTTTTATGGAGCATCTAAACCCTCGCGGTGCGCGGGTAGTGGCATTGGAAAAGCCCACCGAGGCGGAACGTTCCCAGTGGTACTTTCAGCGCTACATTCAGCATCTACCGGCGGGAGGCGAAATGGTGTTGTTTGATCGCTCTTGGTACAACCGAGCCGGGGTAGAGAGAGTGATGGAATTCTGCACACCTAACGAGTATCTGGAGTTTATGCGCCAATGCCCAGATTTTGAGCGGATGCTGGTGCGCTCGGATATCCATCTTTTTAAATACTGGTTTTCGGTCACCCAAGACGAACAGGCCCGCCGTTTCGCGCAGCGCCGCAAAGATCCGCTTAAGCAGTGGAAGCTGTCGCCTATAGATAAGGCGTCGCAAAACAAGTGGGACGACTACACCGAGGCCAAGGAAGCCATGTTCTTCTACACCGACACCGCCGATGCGCCGTGGACAATCATCAAGTCCAACGATAAAAAGCGTGCCCGCATTAATGCCATGCAGCATTTTCTCAGACATTTGCCCTACGCTGGTAAAGACACCAGTGTTGTACGCGCGCCGGACCCACTGATTGTGGGTGCTAGTAGCCATGTGATTGGGGAGTCTGAGCATGTGTTTGGTAAAACCCTGCACCCCACCATGAAGTAAAACTCCACCTACCTGTAAAAAATCAGTGGTCTGTGCATCCAGGGCATCATTTAAGTGAGTGACAGAGGTATCAATTCGAGTAATTAGACGCCTTTAATGGTTGTTACTATGTCACTGACTTGTTTACTTTATGCATGTTAAGTAAATTTTTGTTTATTTGTTGTTGCTAATTGTTATACTCAAAGCACAGTCAAGCACTAAAAACGCCTAACATCAGTGCATAAGTGCAACCTATTAATGAGTTACCGTATAGTGAAGGTCAAATACGACGTATTTTGCCTGCTATTTAACCAGTTGGAACGAAAATCGCTTAGTTGTCTAAAGCAAAGTCTTTAGACGGAATATTGGCGGCCAGGGAGAGGCGTTACACCGCCCCCGCGCTGATTACAAAACTGTAAATAATTGTAAGTATGGTAGTAAGCAAGGTGGTTGGGGCAAGGCCCCAAGCAAGGTGGACCATCGTTATAGTCGATAAGACGATGGTGTGGTTAGAGTAAAGGTGTGCGGCGTTGTGGTAGTGACTGCGAACATATTGACTGTATATCGGCCAGCGTGCACTGATGGAGTAGGGAATGTCTAACCTGCTTGAGCAGGCAATAACGGCCTCCAGCACGCGGCTCGAACATTTAAGTTCTCGGCAATATTTTGCTGAACTGGTAAGCACGTTAAGCGAACTGGTTGCGGCGGATTACGCCGTTGTCTGTGAGCTATCCGATGACCAGCAAACGGGTCATACTTTATCTGTTTATGGCCGCGGCCGTTATCTCGACAGTTTCTCCTTCCCCCTGCACAATACCGCTAGCCTACAGACCATAATGAATGGCGCTTGTTGCCTACCTGATCGCGCTTGCGAGCGATTCCCAGACGACCAACTCCTACAGCGATTTTCTGGTAAAGCATTCCTGTCCATCGTATTAAAAGATCATGCTGGCCGCGCTATTGGCTTACTCAGCATTGTGTTCAGCACGGCGGTGGTGGACAGTGACTTACTTACCCATACCTTGCGGTTGTTTGCCTTGCGCGCCAGTGCAGAATTAGAGCGCTCCCGGCACGAGGGCAGTATCAATCAGCTGCTAACCACACTGCATGATCAAAACCACAGTTTGTTGGTCGCCAAACAGATCTACAGCCACACTTCCGATGGCATTATTGTTACCAACAGTGATAATCACATCATCTATGTAAATCAAAAGCTTGAGGGGATGTCGGGCTATAGCCGGGAAGAACTCATGGGCAAAAGCCCACAGGTGTTGTTCTACGGCGGCCAAACCGAGAACGTGCGTGAAAAAATGTGGCAGGCCCTAAAGCTCAATGGTGTATGGCAGGGTGAGCTGGTTAATCGGCGTAAAAACGGCGAATACTATTCCGTGTTTACCTCGGTGAGTGCGGTGCGAGACAACCAAAGTCGGGTGCAAAGCTACGTGTTTGTGCACAAAGACACCTCCCAAGAGCGCGCCGCGCAAAACCTTATTACCTATCAGGCCACCCATGATCAACTCACCGGCTTGCTGAACCGATATGAGTTCAATGGCCGCATCGATAATCTGTTAAAAGAGAACTCCGGCGTTACCACCCGCTGGGCGTTTTTCCTAATTGACCTCGATGATTTTAAAGAGATCAACGATTCAAGGGGGCATTTAGTCGGCGATCAGGTGTTAAGTGCGATTGCCGCACGACTCATGAACAGCGTAAGCCAGGGTAATCTATTGGCTCGCTTAGGTGGCGATGAATTTGGTGTATTTGCTCGGGTGGAGCGCAGTAAAGACTCTGCCGCGTTAGTGCAAAGCCTGCTCGATGTCTTCAAAACGCAGTTTATTTTAGTGGATGGCAGCCACTATACGCTGACCGCATCCATAGGTATTAGCTTTTATCCGGATGACGCCAAATACGCAGAAAAGCTCTATTCCGAAGCGGATCAAGCACTGTATTCCGCTAAGTTGGAAGGCAAAAACACCTACGCATTTTTCAATCGTTCGCTAAAAATAAAAGCGTTTCGCCAACAAACAGTGAAGCAGCGCTTGCACAAGGCTATTGTGTCGCGTCACATTGAAGTCCACTTCCAGCCCATTATTCATTTGCAAAGTGGCGTGGTGTCCCATTGTGAAGCCTTGGCGCGTTGGACGGATGAAGAATTGGGTGAGGTATCACCGGAAGAGTTTATCCCTGTGGCTGAGAACTACGGCTTGATGCCAGAGCTTGGCTACTGTGTGGCAGAAAAAGCCATTAAAACCATGGCCCAGCTGAATGCGCGAACGGCCGCTCCTATTGGCGTTGCGATTAACCGCTCGCCGCAGGAGTTTGTTAACCGCGATGTTGAGCCGCTGGTTAACATTGCCAAAACCTATAACTTTCCTGCGGAGCTGGTGAACATTGAACTCACCGAAAGCTTAATGGTTAAAAAGCCAGAAAAAGCCCGTGTGCAATTGCGGCAATTGCAATCCCATGGGTTTGGCATCGCCATGGATGACTTTGGTACGGGTTATTCATCACTCGCTTATTTACGTAAATTCCCTTTCCATGTTCTTAAAATCGACCGAGAATTTATCGCCGATATCTGCGAGCGTGGTGAGGACTACAATCTGGTCAAAACCATTATCGAAATGGCCAGAAACTTTAAACTGCACACCGTGGCCGAAGGCGTCGAGACCAAAGAGCAGATGTTATTGTTGCGCTCCATGGGCTGCGATTACGGCCAGGGCTTCTATTTTAGCCGTCCTTTAAGAGCCGATGCGCTGGTGGACTATGTTATGAGCTCCGCGCTACCTCAGCCCATAGCCCACACTATTAATCGCAATAAATTAATTTAGGCCGTTTAACTTTGCGTTCTAACCCCGTTTCCGTGGTTCATCCTACTCGCAGATGCGTTCGAGGCGCGTTCTCAGAGTATCAATGAAGCCCCAGCCTACCTATGCAGCGACAATGCATGGCGTATTACCCAGAAATCCCAACACATTGGCTTTATTAGCCTAAACTTAAACAAACCCGTTTCAACAGGCCTAGCGGCACTCGAATCAGTGCGCCGCGTTGAGGCATTAGAGTCTGTCGCGTCAATAAACTTTAGTGGACACTAAAGGAAACCTAATGGCGGCCGAAATCCTTTTAACAGCGGCTACTATTTGTTGAATGGTGGCTTAGGAGGTAAGCCTGCTCAGTTCTTTGTCGGTGGGGTGCCGGCGAGGGACGGGCGGCAACTGTTTTGGAAAGCAGTAGTAGGTGTGGGAGCCGGAAATGACCTTTACAATTAAAGCCAAATTGGTGATTTTATGCATATTTTTGGTATCAGTAACGTGTTTAACTATCAGTGTCGGTATCAGTAGCTCCGCCATCAGTAAAGCGGGGCATTCGCTCAATGAGTCAGCAGAAAAGCGCTTAATTGCAGTGCGCAACGCAACCAGTGCGCGTATTGAGGATTACTTTAAAACCATTGAAGATCAGATCGTTACTTACTCTAGCGATTTAATGGTTGTAGAGGCTTTAAGTGCCTTTACGCCGGCGTTTGTACAGGCGACTGAAAACGCCAGTGAAGCCGAAATTAGCGCAAAGCGGAGCGCGCTCTTGCCTTATTATCGCGATGAATATGACGCCAAATTCCGTCGCTTAAACGATAATCGCTCGTCCAGTCCGGGTTATTTGGCTGAAGCAATCCACAGCCCCGCTGTGTTGATGCAACACACTTACATCACGCAAAACCCCGCCGGCTTGGGTGAGAAAGACTCCCTTAGTGCAGCCAACACTGGCACGATTTACGATTACCATCACGACCGCTACCATCCGGTTATTCGCCAATTTTTACAAACCTTCGGCTACTACGATATCTTTTTGGTGGACGCCAATTCTGGCAGTGTTGTTTATTCGGTTTTTAAAGAGCTGGACTACGCAACCTCGTTAAAAACCGGCCCCTATGCCGATTCTGGCCTCGGCCAGGCGTTTAAGATGGCGCTCACCGCCAACCAAGCCGATCAGACGTTTATTACCGATTTTGCACCCTACGTTCCGTCCTATAATTCTCCGGCGTCGTTTATCTCTTCGCCAATCATGGTAGAAGGCAAAATCACCGGGGTGTTGATTTTTCAAATGCCTATTGATCGTATCAACAATATCATGACTCACAACCATCAGTGGCAGGCCAATGGTCTAGGGCAGTCTGGCGAAACCTATCTTGTTGGCGCAGATGGGTACATGCGCAGTGACGGTCGTTTTCTATTGGAAGACAAACCCGGTTTTTTGCAGCTGATGTCCAGTTTAGAAATGCCCGCTGAAAACATAAAACAAATGGCCGACAAAGACACGACCATCGGATTGCTGCGCGTCAGCACTGAGGGCACACAGCAAGCCTTAGCCGGCACCGAGGGTTACGATATATTCACCGATTACCGCGGTGTTTCTGTTCTGTCTGCCTTTAAGCCGTTGAACATCAATGGTCTTAATTGGGTGCTGATGAGTGAAATTGATGAGTCCGAGGCGTTCAGTAATATTCAAAAGTTGCAGGCCAATATTATTTCGCGCAGCATGATCATCACCTGCCTGGCGATTTTCTGCGGTGGCATTTTGGCCTGGGCCATTGCTAGCGTGTTAACTCGGCCAATCCGAGAAATGACCAAACTGGTTGCGGAGCTGGCCAGTGGTGAAGGCGATTTAACCCAGCGTATACCGTTAAAAGGTAATAACGAGCTATCGGCTCTGGGGCATGAATTTAATACCTTTATTGGCAACTTAGATAAAACCTTTTCGGATTTGCTGTCTTCCATTGTGCGTTTGGTTCCTATCTCGGAAGACCAAAAAGAGGTGATCAGTAACCTCGCCAGCTCCGTTGAAGAGCAGCGAGCGCACACCGGCGATATCAATTCCTCACTACAGGAAACCCATCACTCATCAGAGCAGGTGGCTGTGCAACTAGCGGAAATACATCAGGCGACTACGACAGGTAACGAGGTGGTGGATACCAGCCGTGAGGTGGTAAGCAACGCTGCTGTGGCTATCGACTTGTTGTCCGTCAACATGGAGCAGTCGGTTGCCGATATTCAAGCCCTGCGAGCGGACTCGGAGCGCATCGTTTCGGTGGTGGATGTCATTAATGGCATTGCCGAACAGACCAATTTGCTGGCGTTAAACGCGGCCATCGAAGCCGCCCGCGCCGGCGAAGCTGGCCGCGGGTTTGCTGTGGTAGCGGATGAAGTACGTACCCTAGCGTTTAAAACGCGGCAGTCCACCGAGGAGGTTTCCGACATGGTGGCGGCCATTCAAAAAGGTACGAAAACCGTGGTGGATTCCATGGAACAAGGACGGGCTAACGCCGTTAACAGCTCTGGCAAAATGCAAAATGCCACGCAACAGCTGGGCTCTATCACCAGCGCCATGCAAAACGTTTCTGATCGGGTGCAAGGAATCTCAGAGGCTATTGCTAACCAGGGTAAGAATTTTGAGCGTGTTAACCAGGAGTATGAATTGTTAAATAACTGCTTTAGTCGGTCTATTTTAATACAGGAAGACGCCGAAGTAGTCTGCACCGACATCACCAAGCTGGGGGACAAGCTTTCAGACATGGTGCGTCAGTTTAAGGTGTCAGAGCAAACCATCTCCACCCAGCGTCGGGAGAAAATGCGCCGCCAGGGTGAGTAGGCCGTCATTGGGCGCACCCGGTTAGGATCGACAGTTTACAGTCGCCAAGAGCTGCTTTTACACTGAGGCTAACCCAAGCCCGAATGTGCAGCCTTGCCGGAGTAATTTATGAAAGCCGTCATCCTCGATGCCGCGACCCTGGGGCAGGATATTGATCTTGCTCCGATACAAACCCTGGTATCCGATCTTATTGTGCACAGCACCACCACCGCAAGCCAGGTGGACGAGCATTTAGGCGATGCCCAGTTAGTGCTCAGTAACAAAGTCGTCCTTGGCGCAAGCCAATTACAGGGCCGCAAGGCGGTATTTGTATTGGCCACCGGTACTAACAACGTGGATCAGCAAGCAGCCCTGGCCTTGTCTATTCCGGTGTATAACGTTGAAAACTACGGCGCAGACTATGTAGCGCAGCATACCTGGATGCTGATTCTGTCACTGGCGGGGCGTTATCCGCAGTACCAAGCTGCCGTGGCACAGGGGCAGTGGCAAGCCAACCCTTATTTTTGCTTAAACACCTACACCACCACGCAACTGCACGGCAAGCATCTGGTATTGCAGGGCAGTGGTCATATTGGGCGGCGGGTGGCTTCTATTGCTGAGTCGTTTGGGATGCGGGTTAGTGTGGCGGCAAGGCCTGGTGACTCTACCGATAGCCGGCCACCGTTACAGCAACTGCTACCCGAAGCAGACGTTTTGAGCTTTCACTGCCCGCTAACCAGCCACACGCGGCATTTACTAAATAGCGACACCTTGGCGCAAGTAAAACCAGGGTGTTTGGTAGTTAATTGTGCTCGTGGTGGTGTAATAGATGAAGGTGCCTGCCTAACGGCGTTGCGCGCCGGCGACATTTCGGGGCTGGCAACGGATGTTTTGCCTACGGAGCCCCCCGTGGCTGGCCACCCGCTATTGGATGCCCTGGCAGAGCCGTTAAACTTAGTGATAACGCCACACAACGCGTGGATTAGCCCCGAAGCCAGGCACAATATCGTCCGGCTTACTGCGCTTAATATGCAGCGCTTTCTCGCCGGTTAATCTTGCCGGTTAAATTAGCACCATCAGGTGCTTAGTGCCCGTACTGGTGCTTGCGGCTGCATTCGGTCAGCCGGTTGACGTTACTGGTAACGCATTGGTAAAAAAGCTGTGCCGGACCTGAGGCGCTGTCGCATTCCTGTATCGACATGGCTTTTTTAATTTTTGCCAGTGCATCCGCGGATTGGCGATAGGTTGCATCGTTAATGTATCCGCTGTGAAAATTCTTTTGGTTGATGGCCAGTTTGCCGTCGATGTGATCATTGGCCGAGTAAATGGTTTTTTTGCAGTCCATCTTTTTTCGGCTCGCGGCTAGCGACTCGATGGTATGGGTTTTTCTAACATTGCCCGAACTGTGCGATTTGGGCGTGGCCTGTCTTGTTTGTTTTTGTTCAACACCTGCCCTGTGTGGCTTTTTTAAATCCATCTTGCTGGAGTCAGCATGAGCAGGCCGGGTGGTGCCAAAGTGAGTTACTCCATTTTCATCTACCCATTTGTAGATTTGCCCAGCGTTGGCGTGAGTAAAACACGTTATAAAAAAAGCCATTATCCAAATTATTTTATTCATGTAGATGATCTTTTTGGCCGGTTTTATCAGTGTTTATGCGATTAAGTAGGTGCTAAATTAATGCCGGTTTGCGCCCGCGTTACTCCTTCATTGCACCTGTGTAGCATTGAGTTTAGCACTCCCAATAGCAGTGCTAGTGGTCGCCAGGGATTAATGTGATGAATTTTTTGTCCGGGGTGACAAACGTTATCTGAGCCGCGGTAAACGGTTTTTCTTATAATAAAACGATTTTATCGACTGCATTTCTATGCGTTACTGATCTGCTGTTAAACACTTGCAGTTTGTTTGTCTATTTGCAGCTGTCTTCTTAGCAAGATTTGGTAAATCCTGTACACCTAATAAGTGCTTTGGTGTAAGCTGAAGGCCGTTGATTTTTTATTTGGGTTTATCAGATTTAATAGCGTAGGTTGTTTATTAGTCCTAATAAATGAGACCTAATAGAATAGTTCTAGTTATTGATCGACTAAGCAATGCCTGCACTGTTCAAATTCAGAGATAAATCTTATTTGTCTGGCACATGGGCGTGCCTGAGGAGCTCACGATGAGTGCAATCTCCGCAGTTCCATTGTTGGTGCAGTTTCAGCAGTAATGATTGAACAGCCCAACTCTGAACTTGCATAAGCAATAAAATATATAAAAAAGTCTTAAAGTGGTGAGTATGGAACAAATTACCGGTGAACAAAAAATCGAGGCCGAAAGCCAAGTTGGTTTAGGTCAGGTACGGGTGGTCAGTAAATTTTGGGACAAGCCTGTAGATATTCTCGGGCATCCAAAAAATTATCACCTAGAAATGTCGTTGTTGCCTCGGCCGGAGATGGCGCAAGCCTGCTTTGTGGACCACTGGAGTCCAAAACGGTTTGAGCCATTTGGCGATCTGTTTCTACTGCCGGCTGAGCATCGCATCCGTGCGCAGAGCAATTGTCGGCACCAAAACAGCATTGTCTTTACTTTTTCCCAAGAAGCTGTCGCACCCTGGTTCGATCATAACCTACGGTGGACAGACTCTCGTTTGCAAGGCGCACTGGATATCGCCAGTGGAAAAATACGCAGCCTTTTGTTTCAAATTGGCGAAGAGCTGCGCAGCCCTCGCTTCGCCAGTGGCAACATGGTTGAATTGTTGTCCAGCCAAGTGATCATAGAATTATCCCGTTATCTTCACTCGGTGGATGAAGAAAAGTCTCGTGGCGGGTTGTCTGAGCTGCGATTGCGCAGAATCGATGAGCGGTTATCCGAGCGCGATATTCCGCCGTCGTTGGCTGAGCTGGCAGATTTGTGCAATCTCTCAGTGCGCCAGCTTACTCGCGCCTTTCGGGTTAGCCGTGGGCGCTCCATCGGCAAGTACATTGCCGAGTACCGACTGGACAGGGCTAAGCGCTTACTGGCTTCTGGTATGAGCGTTAAATGCGTGGCTTACACCGTGGGTTTCTCTGCGCCGTCTAATTTCACTGCCGCGTTTTTAAGAGAGACCGGCGAAACCCCCAGGGATTATCGGTTGCGGCTTAAAGGCAGTCAGCCAGTTAAGTCCGGTTTGCATTAATAGAGCGCATTGAGAGTGAAAACGCGGGCACCCTAGGCTGAAGCCTCACCGCTGGTAGGGCGTCAGGTGTGGTACGTCAGGGGTGGTACATCAGGGGTGGTACATCAGGGGTGGTACATAGCGGTCTCGGCCTTATTTGGCGGCGCCCAACTTTCTCTGGTTGTTTTGTGGTCAGTCTGTGGCCTGGTTCTAGCGCTAGCCTATTTCTCCAGGCACGAAAAAGCCCTCACTTGCATTCAAGGAGAGCTTTTCAGTTTAAGAGACTTTTCTCTCTCATAGGTAGGTGCCTGGGGCTAGCCTTAGGTACCTAGGCTAAGGCACTCTCGGCTAGTTCGGCATCCGCGCCCCACGCATGGTTGGTGAGATAGCGCTCTTGGTGGCGGGAGTCAAAGGCCGTGGCCAATGTAGACTCCACTGTATGGATTGCCTGGCCACTGGTTAACCCAGCTTCGATCAGCATGCGGCTGCAAGCCAGTGCGCTGCGGCCTTGGCCGTTGTGGCAATGAAACACCACAGAACTGCCACAGGCTAATTGCCGGTGAAGTAGTGGTGCCACTTGGCGCCATTTGGATTCAAAGGCCATATCCGGTGCGTGGCCGTCGCGGATTGGCAGATGTAGCCAGATCATATTCTTGCTCTGCACCGATTGCGCGAAATCGGGCACCCCAAGCATGGTGAACTCGTGTGGCTCCACTAAGGAAACAATAGTGGCGCAGCCCCAGCATTGAAGTGCTTCGAGCTCTTGGTTCAGTGGTTCGTTGCCAGTGAGGCCAGGGCACGCCATAAATCCAATCTCGCCGGGGCCTTTGGGGTACTGTAGCGTGTTAACCCTTGGCGGGGCGTTGCGGCGGGCAGGGTAGGCAGTAATGCTTTGGCTTGTGGTGCTGTGTGCCAATCGCCGGGCTTGCTTGGCGCGCAGTTGGGCCAGCGGGCTCCAGGTGCGGTGGTCTTCGTTGTACCACGACCAGAATTGCCAAGCGTCGCCCGAGGTGTGCCGGGCTTCGGCGCCCATGGCGACATCGATATCGGCGTAGCGACGACCGTCGATTTCCACCGACCCATCACCCTGCAGAAAGGCGTTTAACTGGTCGTCTCCCAGGCCCGCCTTTAGCGGTAAAGGCGCATTTAAACCAGCGTGTTGAAAAAGACTAACGACAGCGGATGACTCAAATTTGTTTCTGTTTTCCATGGACGGTTGCAGGCCCCTGAACAATTGATGAGCTGATTATATGTTGTTTTTAAACTATTAGAGTGACGTAGAGCGTGTTTTTACGCCTCTTTACATCCTCAGTTAGTGAATGTTCAGATAACGTATGATGCGTACCATTGTGATCTGACAACAAGGTTTTGATTCGGTTCTCTGCAATAAGCAGAAAACGGGAAGAAAAGGCCAGCCGAAAAACTTGCCCTGTGTATGGCGCTCCCCAGGTATGGGGGAAGGCCTGCAGGTAACTCAAAGATGGCTCGTCTGGGCGGTGATTTCTATGGCGCACAGCTTTGAATTCGTCCGCAAAATAGCATGCCATAGTCACCATGGCCATAGTCATCATGGCCTTACTAACGTTGTAAAATCCAATAATATCATCGGGTTATGGTGTGTCTGAGGTTGTGGTTTTGGCAATCGAAATGTCAATTTGCCATGCTCAGAGAGCAGGGTGTTTGACGCTTTGGAGCGCTCGCTGGTTAAGTGCATGGTCTGCTTGACCTCGCGCTATCACCGCTGGTGGAACCCGTGCGGGCTTCCCTGCCGATAGAGTCGGCACTTGGTGGGCCCTAGTTAAGAAGGTCTTTGTTCAAAACGTTAGGGGTTACCTTGGGTCACGAAGAGCAACAACCGAGATATCTGAAATCTGTCGTTCATAGAAATGAACATGGCAACATCATCAAAATCGCGGTGGAGAAAACCGATAATCCCCGCTTCCGCACACCTGCCTATGATAACCTCGTAAAAGACGGAATTCCCCCTTGGCTAAGGGTGGGGCCTGACTAAAAACTGAGTAGGGATGTTGCTCTGTAGCTTATTTTTTATCTGCACGCTTTTTAATCAAAGAGTTGTTTGTTTGAACAGCGATTCACTCCTGCGTCCAAACTTCAAACCGTGTCTCGCCAATCACAATATCGTTCCATTCAGAGGGTTGTGTGGCTACCTCGCCATCTTCAAGTGTTTGGTAAAACGCATCGGCGTTGTCTTTTCTGTTCCACAGGGTTTGCAGGTGCAGTGCCCGCCAGTTTGAGTCTTCTTCAACAAAGAGGGTGATTGTCGTCCAGTCATCCCGCCGTTGTATCCAGAGGTATTCCAAGCGGCCGTCCTGGTTGGCATCCACCGCGCGTAAGTAATTTTTTTGCGTTTTTTGCAAGTTCCAACGATTTTTAGACTCTTTTTTATAAAGCGTGGTAAGTAGTGGCTCTGGCGGGTTTTGTGTCAAAAACTCTATGCCGGCCATGAATTCTTCTCTGGTTGAACTGGGTTGTTTATGATCGGCGTAAAGCGCATTGATTCGTACCGTTAGGTTGGGGTGCGTATCCGCGTATTTTTCTTTTAAGGATTGCAGGGCTTCATAGCCCTGTCTCGCCAGGTGGCGGCGAAAATAGTAAATATCGAAGTCATCTACGGCGACTGTATTGTCGGCAAGGCGTTGCAGTTGATCGGCTGTGGTCATTTTGCGGAAATCCACCAGCGGGGAATTCACCAGCAACATTACGCCCAACACCACCAGGCCAATGGCCACATTGACCTTACTAAGTTGATGGACCCAGTGGTCTCGATTTTTTGCGATCCCCCACCAATAACCCAGCGGAAACAGGGCCAATAGGAACCAAATCAAAAACGCCCAATAGCGGCTAAGGCTCCAACCGTATTGCTCTACCCGTAGGCTCAGGCCGTAAAAACTGATGGCGCTATAAATGGGTAAAGCGGCAACACCCAGGTAGACAAAGCGATGCAGCCATTTGGAGTAGGGCCAATTGTCGGGTTCGTCTTGATAAACGGCGTTAACAAAAAACAGCATTAAGGCCTGCATGCACAATATCAGGCTACTGCCACCACTTTCCCATAATGGAGTGAGGCCTGTGAAGGGCAGTGCGGTTAGAAACAGCAGTGACACCAATACCAGAACAACGAGTAAAAATTTCATCAAGGCCTGTTGCAGGCGAGTGATGGTGTCGATAACGCGTGTTTGGCTGCGAAAGATGATGACCCCAAAGCCATTGGCCAGGGCCAGTGCCGGATAGTAAAACCAGTGTTGTTCAAACAAGTTGTGAAAGAAGTTGATTCCGATGGCTTTAAACAGCGCTCCCCAAAGCAGCAGTATTAACCAAAAACAGCCAGCGAAAAGCAGCGCAAGGCAGAGCGTTAGAAAGTTACGCCAGGACCAAAGAAACAGGGCGCTGTAACTAACACGTTCCCCCAGGGCGCATTGTTGGCTGTACATCAGTGCTTTAAATGTGGCAATGGCCATGGTGAGTACAAAACTCAACAGCACCGCATCAAAACGAATATGCTCTATGGGGGTGGCTTGGTAGCCGGTATAGTACCCGAGCAAACCGCAAAGTAGAGCAAAGGGTAGCGTGAATTTGACGATGGCTTTGGTATTGTAGGGGGTAAGCCCGAGCAGCAGCATGGTGGGCCAAATAAAGGCTAAGCTGTAGAGCGCGAATAGCCACTGTGGTTGCTGGTGGGGCCAGTAGTGCAGCTCAATGGCCTGGTGCAAATAGAGCAGGCATAGGCCCTGCACCAACGATATCAGTACCATCAGTTTGCTGGGCAGCTCCTGGGGCTTATCCATAAGAGTAATTCCTTTTAATCTTGGCCAAGTATTTCGCTGGGCTCAGGCGCATTGGTTGCTTCGGGCTTTGAGGCATTTTAGTCTTTTGGGTTCAAAGTTTTTGAGCCTCTTGTGGCCGACTCCTCATCTAACCAAGCCCCCATCTAACAGAGCCCTAATGGTTCAGTTCTCATCGGCTGAAAATACTGACTGAAAATAACCCCATGCGCTGTCTTGGCATTTATATTTTTTGCTGCTAAACAGAAATGTTTTGTGCTCAAAGGTAGTGCAGCACTTAACCTCTAAACTAAATTTGATCTTTCAAAAGGTCAGCAAGTAACAGCGCGAAGTCCACATATTTTGGAATCATTATTCGGATGCGGCAGGGGATTAACGGCTCTATGACCATAATCGCTCATTCTTCGCGTATCTTGTCTCGTAATCTCGCCAAAGCTAGCCTCAAAAGTGCCATTGATCTCTACAGACTCAATGGTGACCAATAAGGCAGCAACCCCGCTCATAGTTTAAAATATCCTTTTTTTAGGTACTTAAAGTACCAAAAAAAGACAAAATATAAACCTTTTGATTGATTGAGTTTAAAAAATTGGTTAAATTGGTACTATGAGTACCGAAAATGAGTCAAAATTAAACCATCTGCTCAGCACTCAGCCTTTGGGCGTCGTGCTCTCTTCGGCATGGCTAGCTGATCAGGGTTACAGCCTTGATTTGCAGAAACGCTACAAGCGAAGCCAGTGGTTTGATTCTATCGGTACAGGGGCGTTGATACGCCATAGCGATCAGGTGGACTATCTGGGCGGCATCTATGCCTTACAAAGCCAATTAGGTCTATCTGTGCATCCAGCCGGTAAAACAGCGCTATCCATGCAGGGCAAGGCGCATTATTTGGAACTGGCGACTAAATCAGTCCAGCTCTTTGGCGGCAAGGATGACAGTCTGCCCCTTTGGTTCAAAAAGCGGGATTGGGGTGTCAGTGTGGATTGTAAACTGACATCGTTTCTACCGCCGGAACTTGGCTTGGTAGAAATGCAGCATAAGGGCTTTAAGGTAAGAGTATCCAGCCCCGCCAGAGCGGTTATGGAGTGTCTTTACCTAGCACCTAAGTCGCAGCCGCTTTTGGAAGTGTTTGAGTTGATGGAAGGGCTAAACAATCTGCGGCCAGCCAGCGTTCAAAAATTGCTGGAAGGTTGTACTTCTGTGAAGGTAAAACGCCTATTTATATACTTGGCGGATAAGGCAGGCCATGAATGGCTTAGCTATATCAACCTCGATAAGGTTGATCTGGGTTCAGGTAAGCGATCAATCGTGAATGACGGTGTATATGTTTCGAAGTATCAAATAACTGTCCCCAAGGAGCTGGAAGCTGTTCATGAATGAAGCCTATAAAAGCAGGCCAGGTTTCTTTTGAATGTGCTGCCTGAAGTCGCCAAGTAAGAGACCTTTGCCATGAATGGCGGTACGGCGTCAATCTCTTTTAACGTGATATGCCAAGGCTGTCAGTGGACATCGACTTAACCTATGTCGAGATCGCTGAGCGGAATGAAACGCTCCAAGGCATTAATGCAGCTTTGTTAAGGATTAAAAAGCGTATAGAAGCGCTGCGTCCTTCGATTCGGGTTCAACACAAAGATAAGGTTTGTAAGTTACAGCTTGATGAGCGCGGTGTACTCATCAAGATTGAAGTGAATATGGTAGGGCGGGGCTTGCTAGGCGAGCCGAGTAAAGCGCCTCTTTGCGAAGCTGCTCAAGAGCTGTTCGATGCCTTTTGCGCCATGCCGCTGGTGCCGTTGGCGCAGCTATATGGCGGCAAGTTATGGGCTGCTTTAGATAGGCAGCACCCAAGAGATTTATTTGATGTAAAGCTCTTGTTTGAAAACGAGGGGTTAACGGACGAGATCAAGCAAGGATTTATTCTAGGCCTGGTGAGCAGTAATCGCCCGACCCATGAAATGCTTGATCCACACTTACTTGATCAGCGCACAGCTTTTGAAAATCAGTTTGAAGGCATGACGACGATAGAGTTTAGTTACGATGATTATGAGGCCACACGGCTTCAGCTTATCGAAGCGGTAAAGGCCAGCTTGAGCGAAGAAGATAAGGCTTTTCTATTGAGCCTAAATCGCCTCACGCCAGATTGGTTGATCTACGACTTTCAGGATTTTCCATCGGTGAAGTGGAAGCTTCTGAACTTGGAGAAATTCAAGAACGATAATCCAGAGGCTTATCAGCAACAACTGAGTGAGCTGGAATGTATTCTGGAGCAGTAATTTATAGCGCGGTTGTTTATTGGTAATATAGCGCGCTTTTCCGTCCCGAAAGGGCAATGTAACGAACAAATGCAGATTTAGGCGTAAATAAGGTTCAGGTATGGCTGATAGCAATTTTCTTAACGAAATCAACAACAGGCGCACGTTTGCTATCATCTCGCACCCGGATGCGGGTAAAACCACCATCACCGAAAAGCTGTTGTTGTTCGGTAACGCCATTCAAACAGCCGGTTCGGTGAAGGGAAAACGTGGCCCCCATGCTAAGTCTGACTGGATGACCATGGAGCAGGAGCGCGGTATCTCGGTAACCTCTTCGGTGATGCAGTTTCCCTACAAAGATCGCACCGTAAACCTATTGGATACCCCCGGGCACGAGGATTTCTCGGAAGATACCTACCGCACACTGACTGCGGTGGATTCTGTGCTTATGGTGATTGACGGTGCCAAAGGCGTGGAAGACCGCACCATCAAGCTGATGGAGGTCTGCCGGTTGCGTGACACGCCCATATTATCGTTCATTAATAAAATGGACCGTGATATTCGTGACCCGATTGAGGTTATGGATGAAATCGAAGATGTACTCAAAATCTCAGCCGCGCCGATCAATTGGCCGCTGGGTATGGGTAAAGAATTTAAAGGCGTGTACAACCTGTACACTGATACCGTGCACGTATTTCAGTCGGGCATGGGCCATACCATCAACGACGATTTGCAAATCAAAGGTTTGGACAGCCCAGAATTTGATCAGTTAATGGGCTCGTATGCCGATGACGCGCGCGAAGAAATTGAATTGGTGCGTGGTGCCACTAACGAGTTCGACCTAGAAGCCTACTTGGCGGGCCAGCTGACGCCGGTGTTTTTTGGTACTGCCCTAGGTAATTTTGGTGTGCGCGAAATGCTCGATGGTTTTGTGGAGTGGGCGCCGGCGCCATTGGGTCGCGCAACCCACGATCGAGAAGTGGCGCCCACCGAGACTGATTTCAGTGGCTTTGTGTTTAAAATCCAAGCCAATATGGACCCAAAGCACCGCGATCGCATTGCGTTTATGCGGGTGTGCTCCGGCGCCTACAAGCAGGGCATGAAGATGCGGCATGTGCGTATTGGCAAAGACATCAAAATTGCCGATGCCGTGACCTTTTTGGCGGGCGACCGCAGTTCGGTAGATGAGGCTGTCTCCGGCGATATTATTGGCTTACACAACCACGGTACCATCCAAATTGGCGACACTTTCACCCAGGGTGAGCCGCTAAAGTTCACCGGTATTCCGCACTTTGCCCCAGAACTGTTCCGCCGTATCCGCTTAAAAGACCCACTGAAAACCAAAGCGCTGCAAAAAGGCCTGCAGCAGCTGTCGGAAGAGGGCAGCACCCAGGTGTTTTTCCCGGTCAATAACAACGACATCGTCGTGGGCGCCGTGGGGGTTCTGCAATTTGAAGTGGTGGCCTATCGCTTAAAAGACGAATACAAAGTTGAGGCTATTTACGAGCCGGTAAACGTACAAACCGCGCGCTGGATTGAAGGTGACAACAAGGCCATTGAAGAAATCAAGCGCAAAGCCAGTGATAACATCGCCATTGATGGTGGCGGCCATTTAACCTACTTGGCGCCGACCCGGGTTAATTTGAATTTGGCCGAAGAGCGTCACCCAGATATTCAGTTCCGCTCCACGCGGGAACACTAGGTACCGAGCAGTAGTTGGAGGTTGGCCATGACACAGCCCGGATCTGACAACAATAGCAAGCCCTACCAAAAACCGCTGCCCAGGCCGGTGGAAGAATTGACCTTGCCACTGGCCATGCCGCGCATGGGCAATCGATTTAGCCGCTGGTTAGGGCGCAAATTAATGGCGCTCAGTGGCTGGCAGGTGGCTGGAGAAATACCCAACCAGCGGCACTTGGTGATTGCCGCCGCCCCCCATACCTCCAACTGGGATTTCATCCATGCCATGTGTTTGGTATTGGCAGTTGGGGTTAAATTTTCCTATTTAATGAAGCAAGAGGCGTTTTTTTGGCCGTTTAAAGGTTTGTTTATAGCCCTGGGAGGGATCCCGGTAGATCGCACCCGTGGCGATGAAATTATGAGCCAAATGCAGGAGTGGTTTAATCACAACCCCAATTGTTGGGTAGCCATGACTCCTGAGGGCACTCGCGGTGAAGTGTCACGCTTTAAAACCGGTTTTCTGCGCATCGCCCAGGCGGTGGATGCTCCCATCATGTTGGTTGCTTTTAGTTACCCTAACAAAACTTTTTACTTCGCCGAACCCCCACCGTTAAGCGGCGATATCGACACCGACGCCGACGTCATTAAGGCGTTTTTTGATGAACATTTTGGAGGTTCTAAACCTCGCAGGTAAATAAAATGCGGGCGTGGTGATTGGGGGAAGCGGCGGCTATTTCTGAGCTGGCAGGGAGGGAAGCCGACAAATTAGAGCGTGTGTCTGGACGTGCAAGGGTGATACGGCAGGGGGCCGTATCACCAAAGCTATCGATTAAAAGCGAACCGAAGCTGTAACTGCGAACAAACGCCAATCTTTTTCCATGGCGGCGGGGTTGGGGTTTTCTAATAAAGAAAGCCAACCAGTGCCTTTTATGTCGTGAACTTCAGCGCTAATCAAAAGGTGCTGATTTATGTCCCAACGTAGGCCTAGTGTCCAATCCTTCGCGTAACGGGTGTACCCAGGGTAGGGGTAGAAAGGGTTGCTAGCGAATTCCTCGCCTTTTTTGTCATCGTTATCCCACACTAAGCTGTCGTATCTGAGCTGAACGGTAAGTGAGTTTGATATCCGATATGCGGCTTGTAAAAAGTAGCTGGTGCCCGCGAGCTTCCAGTCGGGTAACACTTCTAAGTTGGTAAGTTCAGTTTTTCTCCGGGCCCATTCGGTAGTCAGTTCCCATTTCTCTGTATTGTACTGCGCAGACAAAATGATAGGTTGGAATGAGAGGTCACCGTCGCGAATAATTGGGTCATTCTTAGGTTGATACTCTAAATTTAGATCCGCGGCCGTAAGCGCTAAACGAATTTTTCCAAAATCATGCTCGTAGAGTACTCTACCTAGCCAACTCGTGGTTCCTTCCAGAGAGCCGGGGCGAGACGTTCCAAAAAGTGCCGGTTCTAAATCGGGGTCTCTGGTTCTCGGCTCAGCTATAGATAGCTGGAAGGAGAGGTCGTTTTGTTCACTAAATTTATCATAAAATATAAACACGCCGTCGGACGATAACGCGAGGTTCCGGTTTACATCGAAATAAATGGATTGTGGTAGTAGCGTACCAGGTCGTGTTGCGGCTACGTCTCTTGATTCATTGTAAAAGCCGAGAGGATTAACAACGCGACCCACGCGAATTCCTGTGTTGCTGGAGCTGGTGGTTAGCAATTGGTATTCTAAAAAACCGTAATCTAGGCGGATGCTGCCGTCATCCGTATTACCCGCGTCGCGTGCTACAGCTTGAACTGCTAGCTTTAGCTTCTTGGTGGGCGCCCACAATGTGTTAATGCCCAATTCAAAAAAATCGAAGCTCCCGTCGCTGCTTTCGCCAAAAAAGTTATTCTCAGAGGAATAAAGGTAGCTTTGTGTGGCAAAACCGTGGAAATCAATTTCCTTCAGAGCATCCTGCGCGGAAACTGCACCAGCGCTACCTGCTAGAAGGATCGTGGATAGGTGAAGCTGCCAGTGGTGTTTCATCGTTCTAACTCCACTACTTTTGCACTATCACGATAGTGATGTTTGGTTACATAGCCAATTGAGTTAGGGGTGTTGCTAACTTTCTCGATCATTTCTTCTTCTGTACTAACTACATTGGGAAGTTGGCCGGTACCGGAGTAGGCGCGCCTGTCCCATATACGACGTAAGTTATGTGGAAAGGTATGCAGGATTGACTTGGTGAAAGAGGAATGGGTCGGGTGGTCGTCCGGTAATACAAATACTTCAAGGCGGTCTTCTTTGCCCCAACGACGCAGGCGCATGGCAAAGATCGATCTTAGGTTGTGAACAGCAATCGACTCTTCTTGAGTCATTAGATTGGTTATCACAACGATTGACTCTTTTCTCTGGCCAGAATTTTCTTTGCTCTCATCAATATGAGACGAGCTTTCTTCAACAGCGCCGGAGAAAGAGGTATTCAATAATAAGGTGAGTGCAAAACCTATCAACGCGTACTTCTTGGAAAAAGCGATGCGCTGAGTGTTGTTGATTGATTTGTCTTGCTTGTACACCGCTAACATCCGTTGCCTGTCGTGTTTATTACAGGATCAAGTGCCCCTAGCTGATGGCTACTTGGGCTTTGAAGTCTCAACACTATAGGCGCATGGCTACTATCGTGCATTGATTTAAGATCCTGTCCAATGGATGAGGGTTAGTTAATCTGTCACTGTGCCTATGGGTAAAGCTGAAGTAAAGTAGATGATAACAGTATGTACCGCAGATCCCCAACAAGCCAAGAGCCAGAGCGTGTCAACTTTTCGATTGGTCGGAAAGTGATCGCTTAAGTGCCGTCTACTTGGCTAAGTCCTCAGTGGCGCAAATATCTTCCCTCGCATAGCTCTTCGGCATCTTTCTTAATATCTTTACGAAATTAAACCAAGCTGAGCAAGTGCAAGCGCTAGAAATACAATAACCTATCGTCAATATTTCTAGCTGATTGAGGCGCCAATCAGAACCTTCGTTAATTCATAGATCACTAGTGAACAGGTTTCAACCGAGGATATGAATATTTCTTTTGAATGGCGCGATATTCATCATTTGTTGCGGCTGAATTGCCTTTTGATAAGAGTTTTAAATTTAACGCCGCCTAGGTGTCACCGAAACTATGATATGAATTGAGGCGGAGGCTTCCGATTTATCGTATAAAAGCGAGCAGACGCATTCATTGCTTATCAGTGGTGCCTGTAAGCGTTGGTGGTACTAATTCGGGGCATCCATATCTTGAATAGGTGATTTGCATTTCTGGCGAGCAAGATTGGCCATTGAGTATTAAGCCTTAAAAACTAGGGCAAAGTACATTTAAGCGTCAGAGTATAAGAAAGATAGGTGAGAAGGCGTCTGCTGCTGGATCAATAAAAGTAATGCGACGAGGACTATTTAGACCTAGCCTCGCCGCCAACCATTACTCAGGAACGGATGCAGTGGCCATGGTTAAGCACAGTGTCGCTTGAAATTTGCCCGCCGCAGAGTGGGCTGCGATTTGGTCATGCCAGTGTGATATTTCGTCTGGCGTCGCTATGTTGTTCGCTAGGGCGGACTGTTCAATCTGCTCCGTTTGGATAATCAAACGCCAGACATTTGGGTCGTCGATGCTGAATGCATGTACTGAAACCTCGATGTTTTCTAGACCAAACGCCTTTAATTGGCCTGCCAAATTACGTCCAGAAAAGCCATTGGGTAACATATCGTTTACTAGATGGTGGCTCAATTTGCGTTCCAGAGCGTCATTGCCAGTAGCGCTAGAAAGCGTCGCCCAATCGCTATCAATGATCACCATTTTACCGCCTGGCTTAGTAACGCGACACATCTCCTCTATCGCTTTCTCTGGATTATCCAAGTGCATTAATAGACGTTCGCTTCTAGTGGCGCAAAAAGAATTGGCTTCAAAAGGAAGTTCATAAGCATTGGCTTGCTGATAATTTAATTTGTCGGTTAGGCCAAGTTTTGCCGCTGTTTGCGAAGCGGCAAGAATCATCCGCTCGTCGAAATCCACGCCGGTAACGTGATGTTGGGCTGGCGCTATTTTTGCAATGTTGGTGGCATCAATGCCGGGGCCGCATCCTACATCCAAAATTTTACTGTTTGATTGCAGTTCTAGGGCTTTGTAGCTGGCGGCTTTAATTGGGCCAAGAATATCGCCGGCTTTCATTAAATAGGATTCGTCTACTTGCTGCTGATCAATCGTTGCCATGTGTTACCTGAAATAAAAGTATTTGCGTTATGAATTTAACTGACGTTAACATACAGTCGTACGTCACGTATTCTTAGGGCTCCCCAAGAACAATGCAAATTAAAAAATACTTTGCAGAAAACTTCTCTATTTGCGAAGCCATCACCACCTCACAGATTGATGAAACCTACCGCGTGCGCCACGCAGTGTATTGCGATGAATTCGAATATTTGTCTAAACACACTGATGGCAAGGAAAGTGACGAATATGACAGTCAGTCCTTCCACTGCTTAGTTAGGGATCTATCGTCCAAATCTCACATTGGCTGTATGCGATTAATTCAGGGTAGCGCCGATTCAAATAACGGCACCCTGCCAGTATTCAGGCAGTGCGCCGAAGCCTTTGATAAGCGCTTATTTAACGTTAACGATTACGAGCCGGGCCAGCTGGGCGAGGTTTCCAGGTTAGCGGTTATTAATTCCCACCGTATGCGCAACGCCGATCGCCGCAAACCCAGCGCGCCTGAACCATCCCAATCTGAGCAAAGAGCCAAGAAAAACAGACGCCAACATTCCGTCGTACCGCTCAGTTTATTCCTGGGCGGCATGGTTCTTTTTAAAAAGATGGAGGCTGAAATCGTGGTGGCCATGATGGAGCCAAGCCTTGGCCGGATGTTGAGAATGTCTGGGATTATGTTTGAGCCAGTGGGTCAAATCGTGGATTATCACGGCCCAAGAGCGCCATTTATACTGCGTAAAGAGTTGATGTTTAGGGAGCTCTCCGATGACATGATGGAGCTGTTCGAACACGTCGACCGCGAAATGAAAGCATCCGCCGCTGCGGAGCAAGATCAAAATATAGGTTTCGAAAAACTGCTGAGAGCCGTTCGGTAGGCGCTTTCAAGCCGACGCAGACCGCTGGTGCAGACGAATGCGCTGGCAGACAAATGAGATGCGAAATTATATCTTGTTAAACCATTAACTAGGCCACGTGAGCTTCTTTCTAGGCTTATGTGTCATTGCTGTGTTACTCATCTACCCAAGGTATGGGTAACAACATATCATCCGGCGAGCTTTCACTTAAACCGATCATTTCCCCATAGGCCGTGTTCTGGTGTAAATAGGCTTTAGCGGGTTTGTAATCCAATTTCCTGCAATACTCTTTGATCGCCTGCGTGCTGCGAAAGGTTTTACTGACGCCAGCACTGTCGGCCAGTATATAGGTCTGTTCTGCCAGGGTGACTTCCGCGCGATAGATACCACAGCTCAAACTGCGGATGACCAAAGCGTCAGGTGTTCCAAATTGCAAAACCTTGTCTAGCGATAGTTTGTGCATCACCGACTCCACTTTTTAGGTTGTCGTAAACTTGGCGTGGCCATAATAGTGGCCGCAGTGGTAGGTTCTACGTAACGCAACGGAGGTGGGATTACTGTTAGGAGGGTGGTTTCCATTCTGAGGCGGCTTCCCTGCCGTTGCGCAATCTCAAATCGCCAATATTACAACTCGGCATCATTGACCATTGGCTTGGTTCCAGGCAATACATTGCGCCAGGGTCACGTGGCTACCGCCAAAGATATCCAAGGCGCTGCCTATGGTGAGGTCCACCCTGCCATTGGAGAGCGTTTTCACTTTTTCTAAATCGTCTAGCCCGGTTGCGCCGCCTGCGTAGGTAGCGGCTATGGGGCTGTGTTTTCCCAATAGGCTGACCAACGCTTCGTCGATGCCCTGTTGCAAGCCTTCAACATCCGCGGCGTGCACTAAAAATTCGCTGCATTGGCTAGCAAGCTGCTCTAAAAGTGCCGGAGTTATGGCGGTGCCGGTAACGGTTTGCCAGCGGTCGGTGGCGATATTCCAGCCTTGGTCGGTGCGGCGGCAACTGAGATCCAGCACCAAGTGTTCGGCGCCTACAAGCTTGACCATTTGGTTGAGTTTTTCCAAGGAAAACACACCGCCGGAAAATAAAAAAGAAGTAACAATTACGTGGCTGGCGCCTGCATCTAGATAGCTTTTGGCGTTTTCTAAGTTAATGCCACCACCGTATTGCAAACCTTTGGGCCAGGAGTTGAGAGCGAGCTTTGCCTGCTCTTCATTGCCAGGGCCAAGCCCGATGACGTGGCCGCCCTGCAGCCCATGTTGCCGATACAGGTTGGCGAAATAGTCCGCGCCTTGCGCACTGACAAAGTTGGTGGTGGCGCCCGCATCAGTAAGGCTGCCGCCAACGATCTGTTTTACTTTGCCCGCGTGTAAATCAATGCAAGGGCGAAATTGTGTCATGGCCAGCTCCTTAACCATAAAATTGTGTGCGCGCGGGATTATAACCCGCAAATTTCTAGGTTTAGTCACAGAAATGCCAAAAAGGGAAATTATGCTACGCCAAGCATAATTGGCAGCACAACAAGGAAGCCCTATGTTAACTGAGCAACAACTACTGGCCATGTCGGATGACGACTACATGAACGACAGCCAGCGACAGTTTTTTCGCGCTCTTTTGCAGCGTGAACAGTATGAGGTAGAGACGCTATTGGCATCGGCCCGCGAGTCTATGCACAGCCACCAGCGCGAGGCTGACGAGCTCGACCAAGCATTGCTGGAAGAAGATCACCGCCATCGATTGCGCATGGCCGACCGGCAAACCAAGCTGCTGCGTAAAATCAATAAAACCATTGCGCGGTTGGATCAGGGCGATTACGGCTACTGCAAAATTACCGGCGAGCCCATTGGTATTCAGCGCTTACTGCTGCGGCCAACGGCGGATATGTGTGCGGAGGAAAAGGCGCGGCAAGAGGTGCGCGAGCACCACTTTGCCAAGGTGCGGTAAAAGCCCAGCGCTCTATTTAAGATGGCCTACAGCCCACTGAATGGGCTGTTGATAGTCTTCGCCAAACAGGGGTGCCAGTTGTTGCAGGCTGCTGATGAGCGAGCCTGTGTCGGCGCAACACAAGTTAATATGCCCAACCTTACGCCCTGGGCGCACGGATTTGCCGTACCAATACACCTCGGCTCCGGGTACAGCCAGCCAGCGTTGGTCCCACTCACAGCCAATAAGGTTGATCATAACACTGCTGGCTTTCACCCAGGCTTGGGTGAGGGGCAGGCCAGCAACCGCCCGCATGTGGTATTCAAACTGGTTGATGGTGGCCCCGGCCTGGGTCCAGTGGCCAGTATTGTGCACACGTGGCGCCAGCTCATTGATTAGGATTTCGTCGCCACGGCGGAACAATTCCATTCCCATGACGCCCACGTAATCCAGCTCGTTTAATAAACTGGTCAGCATTTGCTCGGCTTGACGCTGCCATTGCTGCAACCGAGCCACCGGCGCAACGGTGGCACGCAAAATACCATCGGTGTTTAGGTTCAGCGTCAGCGGGTAGAAAAATACCTTGCCATCACGATCCCGGGCGCCCACCAGTGACAGTTCTTCATCAAATGCAATGGCTTGCTCGGCAATGGCATGGTCGCCCCAGTCTTCTGGGATTTGGCTGGGCGCACTGGTGCGCAGCCAATGTTGGCCGCGGCCATCGTAGCCGCCGCTGCGGCGCTTCAATAGCACGTTTTCACCCAGTTGTTGGTGCAAATCCGCGGCCGTGGTATTGCCTTCAACAGCGCGCCAGGGCGCGGTGCCTAAACCCAGTTGGTCGATCAAAGATTTTTGTGTCTTGCGATCGGCCAGGGTGGGGAACACCGACAAATTAACGAAATTGGGGTGGTTGGCCAGCTGTTGGGTAATGGGGGTTTCTGGCCACTGTTCGCGTTCAGCGGTGACCAGGTCGCCCGGCGCTAGATCGATGGCGGCTGTGCTATCTATGTCCACCGGAATCACCGTCAGATTCAACGGGTTGGCAGCCTGCTTTAGCATGGCGCCCAGTTGACCGTTACCCAATACCCAAATGCGCGCCATATTCGCTCCGATGATTAACTGACTTAAGCTTAAAAAGGATTTACCGAGGGTCTGGGTTATCCAGAACAGTTTGCGATTGCTGTTGGCGGAACTGGTCAATACGCTGGGCCAAGGCTGGGTCTTGGTTGGCCAGGATTTGAGCTGCCATTAAGCCTGCATTGAAGGCGCCAGCGCCGCCAATGGCCAGGGTGCCCACGGCCACGCCGCGTGGCATTTGCACGATAGAAAGCAGGCTGTCTTGGCCATTGAGTGCCTTGCTTTGTACCGGGACGCCCAGTACGGGCAGGCGGGTCTTGGCGGCGATCATGCCTGGCAAGTGGGCCGCACCACCGGCACCGGCGATGATGACTTGCAAGCCGTTATCGGCAGCGTTGGCGGCAAAATCGAACATTTTGTCGGGGGTGCGATGGGCAGAAACTACCTCTACGTGGTGCTCTACACCCAATCGATCCAAAATGTCGCTGGCTTCTTTCATGGTAGGCCAGTCGCTGGACGATCCCATAACAATAGCTATCTTGGCGCTCAACACAGTTCTCCTGGTAGTCTCGCCTTGCTGGGTAAGTCCGGCTGGGCAAGTGTTACTGCTTTTATACAGTGGGCAGTAGGCTTCTGGCCATGGCAATCTGCGCCCTGGCGGTAAATTTGAGGGGGCGCATTATATAGAGGACAGTGGTTAAACAAAACCCAAAGTTGGTCGTTTACTTAGGTAAGTGTGGTGTATCCCTGCAATTATCGGCCTTAAACCCCGTCAGCCGCCGCAGGCTGGGAATTGTCAGCCCAACATGGTGTAATCGGGGCACCTACGCAATTCACTTGGCCAATTACAGGAAGGATTCCATGGCATTACACCCCCAGGCCGGTAAGGCTGCACAGCGTGAAAACCTCGTCAATGTTCCACAATTGGTAAGCGCATACTACTGTTTCCAGCCCGATATCCAGGCCAAACCCGAGCAAGCCGTTGCTTTCGGTACCTCTGGCCACCGCGGTTCAGCACAGAACACCACGTTTAATGAAAATCACATCCTAGCGATCACCCAGGCAATCGCGGAATACCGTGCCCAGGCCGGTATCACTGGCCCCGTTTACATCGGCAAAGATACCCACGCATTGAGTGAGCCGGCGTTTATTTCCGTGCTAGAGGTACTCGCTGGTAATGGTATTACCTGCCGCGTACAAACCGGAGATGGATATACCCCCACCCCGGTTATTTCCCACGCCATTCTTACTCACAACGCCGGCGACGTGGCACTGCAGGCCGATGGCATCGTGATTACACCGTCGCACAACCCGCCCACCGATGGTGGCATCAAGTACAACCCGCCCATGGGTGGCCCCGCCGATAAAGACATCACCGATGCAGTGGCCAAGCGCGCTAACCAACTGTTAGAAGCAGAATTGGTTGGTGTAAGCCGGATGACTGTAGCCGATGCCGAGGCGGAAGGCTTGGTAGAGCACTTTGACTACGTGAATCACTATGTCAGCCAGTTAGATCGAGTTGTTGATATGGCAGCCATTGCCAAGGCTAAGGTGCGCATTGGTGTCGACCCAATGGGTGGGTCAGGTATTGACTACTGGGCACCCATTGCCGAGCGATACGGTTTGGACATCACTTTGGTTAACGACAGCGTAGACCCCAGTTTTGCGTTTATGCCATTGGATAAAGACGGCAAAATCCGCATGGATTGCTCGTCTCCCTACGCCATGGCTAACCTGTTAAAACTGCAAGACGACTTTGATATTTCTGTGGGTAACGATCCCGACTACGACCGCCACGGTATTGTTTGCAAGGGCACCGGGTTAATGAACCCTAACGCCTATTTGGCCGTCGCGATTAATTATTTAATTGATCACCGACCGGATTGGCCCCAGAGCCTGGCCCTGGGGAAGACCCTGGTATCCAGCGCCATGATCGACCGAGTGGTGGCAGGTAAAGGTCGCGAGCTGTGCGAGGTTCCGGTGGGCTTTAAATGGTACGTGGATGGCTTGTTCAATGGCCGGCTGGCCTTCGGTGGTGAAGAGAGCGCCGGGGCCTCTTTTTTACGCCGGGATGGTTCTGTATGGAGTACCGATAAAGACGGGATTATCCTGGCCTTGTTGGCGGCTGAAATACTGGCCGTTACCGGCAAAGACCCTGCCAGCCATTACGCCGAACTCACCGAGAAATACGGCGCGCCCACCTATCGCCGAATCGATGTGCCGGCAAGCCTAGAGCAGAAAGCGCGCTTGTCGTCGCTCAGCGAGTCTGATGTAGAAGGCGATACCTTGGCCGGTGACGACATCACCCGCATTTTAACCAAAGCACCGGGTAACGACGCCGCCATCGGTGGCTTAAAGGTTGAGACTGCCAACGGTTGGTTTGCTGCGCGCCCATCCGGCACTGAAAATATTTACAAAATTTATTTGGAGTCGTTTGTCGGCGATGAGCACTTGAGCCAATTAGAGGCCGATGCTAAAGCGCTGGTAGATAAAGTGCTGCAAGGCTAAGGGTTCGCAGATCGAAGATTACCCAGGCGTAGCGATCACGCCTGGGTTTTTTTTCCCGTTTAAAAGGCCGGGCGGGTTAGGTTTTCTGAGCCTTGTTCGGTAACACGAACGTTGTCTTCGATTCTGATGCCGCCAAATGGCTTTAGCGTTTCAATTAAAGCCCAATTGAAATGTTTGCCACGGCCATCGCTGTGGGCTTTTTTGAGTAACTGATCAATAAAATAAATGCCGGGCTCGATTGTAAACACTTGGTCCGTCGCCAAGGTGCGAGTAAACCGCAAGTGAGGGTATTTCTCCGGCGGTGGGTTAGGGGTGCCGCGGGTATCGGCCTGGTGGCCACCGCGATCGTGCACTTGGACACCCAGCAAATGACCAAGGCCATGGGGGAAAAATACCCCGGCCAGTTGTTGTTCCTTGGCCTGTGATTTCGAACAAGTGATGATGTTGTTATCCACCAATAACTCGGCGATGCCTAGGCTCGCTTGATGGTGGTACTCAGTGTACACCACACCTGGTTTAATGCTGTCACACAGGGCTGTTTGTAAGGTATCCAGCTGTGCAATCAAATCCGCAAACAATCCCGGTTGGTTACCGTAGGTGCGGCTAATGTCAGAGCAATAACCTAAATAGGTGGCGCCGGCATCTATCAATAAACTGTTCATTGATTGCGGCTCATCGTTGCGCAGGGTGTAGTGCAAAATGGCGGCGTGCTGATTGCCGGCGATGATATTGTCGTAGGGCAGGGTGTCGTCACTGGCGTCAATGGCTTCTAGGTATTTCAAATGCAGTGCTAATTCACTGGTGGTGGTGCGGCAGGTCTCGGCCACGGCTTGGTGGCCTTTGGCCGCGATCTGATTGGCCCGCCGGATACAGGTTATCTCATAACCGGTTTTTACCGCTTGTTGAAAGTCGAGGTAGGCCAGTAGTAATGTCGGGTTTGGCTGGGCGTGGTCAAAGCGCTGAGGTCGCTCGCCCAGGTAAGCTACCGCTTGGCCGCCGGTGATGGCTTTGGCTTCTTGCAGCAGGCGTTCAATCTGGCTAAAGGTTTTTACAGTAAATCGCTGCTCTATAGCCGGGCAATCCAATCCAGCCACGGCGTGCCAGTAGTCTTCCGGCTGGTAGAGTAAAAGCGCGGGTTGCTCACCGTGGCCGATAATCATCAACGATTCTGGGAACGACTGCAGCGGTGCCAACCGAGCACTGTAGGGGTTTAGTCTAAACGGGTAGGTGGTGTCATCCAAAAACCGCGTTTGCAGGCCGCCGCTGTCTACGATGAGCCACTGTCTTCCGGCGGCCTGCATGGCAGCCTGGTATTGCGTTAACCGAATTTGACAGTGTTCGTTATACGCTTGCTGCAAATCTGTTGGAATCACCCGATCCTCCTAAAGTACTGGCACCGCTAACTCTGAAACCAATACTGTTATCATGTGGTTTTGTTGCCCGGGGCCCTCTATTCGTATAGAACAATAGGCCGCCTTACGTTACTGTCTTGTTGTAGCCAAGACGTGTCTGCCCTTAAACCCCATAAGACGCTTGTTGGCGCAAGTGCAAAGAGATTGTATATGTCTGCCGATAGTATGGCCCAATTTGATGTTGGAATTGTTGTAACCTTTGCTCTGTATCTCGCCGGCATGTTTGCCATTGGTTTTTGGGCTTGGCGTAAAACCACGGATACCGCCGATTATTTTTTAGGGGGTAGATCGTTATCGGCTTGGCCGGCGGCGTTGAGCGCTGGTGCCTCGGATATGAGCGGTTGGCTACTGTTGGGTTTGCCGGGCTACGCCTACCTTGCGGGTATGGAAGCCATCTGGATTGGGGTGGGGCTGCTATTAGGCACTTGGCTCAACTGGCTGTTGCTGGCAGACCGATTCCGTACGGCCACCGAGCATTACGGTAACGCCCTTACTATTCCCGAGTACCTGAGCAATCGCTTTGACGACCACAAACGCATTTTGCAGATGGTGGCAGCGGTATTTATTGTGCTTTTCTTTCTTATCTACACCAGCGCGGGTTTGGTTGCGGGCGGCAAGCTATTTAATACCGTATTTGGCGCACCCAGCCATTGGGCGGTGCTGATCGGTTGCTTATGCATCGTCAGTTACACATTCTTTGGTGGCTTTTTAGCGGTTGCCTGGACGGACCTAGTACAAGCCCTGTTGATGGCGGCGGCATTATTAGTGGTGCCAATTATGGCGTGGCAAGGGTTAACGGGCTCCGGTAGCTTGGCCGGCATGGACGCCTATCGATTGAATCCCTTCACCCAGGCCGATGGTCAACCGCTGGGTGCCACTGTGTTGGTGTCGTCCTTAGCTTGGGGCTTGGGGTACTTTGGCCAACCCCACATCCTGGCGCGCTTCGCGGCCATCTCCAGTGTGGGTGAAGTACCTAAAGCGCGGCGGGTAGCGGTGACTTGGTGTGCTCTTACTATGGCCTGCGCCTTGGCCGTTGGCATGCTGGGTTATTCCTACGCGCAGCGCCACGGTTTGAATATCGCCGACAGTGAAACCGTATTTATGGTGCTGGTGAATGTACTTTTCCACCCTTGGATTGCTGGGATTCTATTGGCAGCTATCCTAGCGGCGATTATGAGTACGGCGGATTCGCAATTACTGGTGTGCTCATCGGCACTGGCTGAGGATTTCTACAAAACGCTGTTCAAACGCTCCGCAACCCCTGCACGAGTGCTGTGGGTAAGCCGGTTAGCGGTGGCCGCGGTGGCAGTTATTGCCACGCTGTTGGCATTGATGCCGGGTAATTCAGTACTGGACTTAGTGTCCTACGCCTGGGCCGGATTTGGCGCGGCCTTTGGACCTATTATTTTACTCAGTGTTTACTGGCAAAAAATGACCTGCTGGGGCGCACTGGCGGGCATGTTGGTTGGAGCGTTGACCGTGGTTGTTTGGAAAAACCTAACCGGCGGGGTGTTTGAAGTGTACGAATTGTTCCCCGGTTTTATTTTGGCCGCAGCGGCGACCATTGTCGTGTCTAAATTAAAAAGGCCAACAGCTTAAGCCTTATTGACCTAGGGCCTGTTGACACTAATTCGGAGCCTCTGTTGAGTCAGGAAATAGTCCAATCTAGGCGCGAACCGCGAAGTTTGGTGGGCCCAAATAAGCGGTGAGCAACAACGAGTGGGCTATTTCCTGGCTCAACCCGTAGGGCTGGAGCCAGCTTCCCGCTCAACGTTGTTGCCAATCGCTCATGTAGGCCCACTACATTTCACGCTTGGCGCCTAGTTGAACGGGAAGATGCTCGGGGCGCGTAGCCCGGGGCGCGTAGCCTCCAGCAGTGGTGCCAAATTAGTGTCAACAGGCCCTAGCCGCACTTGACTTGGTTGGTTTTTAAGGTGAAGTCCAGCAGCTGTTGCAAAGCCATGGGCTTGGCGTAGAGGAAACCTTGTAAGTACTCACAGCGCTTTTGTTTTAAAAACGTCGCCGCTTCGATTGTTTCCACGCCTTCGGCCACCACCGCTTTACCTAGGTTGTGGGCCAAAGAAATCATGGCTCGCAAAATGGCCAGGTCGGATTCATTAGCGTCGTTAAAGGATCTAACAAAACTCTGATCTATTTTTAACGTATCTACGGGCAATTCTTTTAGGTAGTTCATGGAGGAATACCCTACGCCGAAATCATCCAGCGAAAGGTGGCAACCCAAGGAGCGTAAAGCGCCCAGAGTTTGCATAGTAAACTGAGTTTTTTCGATCAAAGACGATTCTGTAATCTCCAGGTGAATATTGCCCGGTAGCAGTTTTTGTTCTGCCACAACGTTGGCCACCCGGTTTACAAACCCGGGGTCTTGCAATTGCATGGGTGATATATTCACACTCATCCAACAGTGCTGATCTAAAGCGCCAGCACGGCGTAGCTGATTAAAATCCCTTCCAGCTTGTTGAATCACCCAAGCGCCAATCATATGAATCATGCCAGTTTCTTCCATGATGGGAACAAACTCGGCAGGCGAGATCGTTTCTCCTTTGCGTGTGGTCCAGCGCAGAAGGGCTTCGTAGCCTTTCACTCGATCCGTGTTAGCATCGATAATGGGCTGGTAATGCACTGTAAACTCACCGGTCCTAAACGCCAATCGCATATTCTTCAACATTTGATTACGCCGGTTTACACGAATTCCCAGTTCTTGGTCAAAGAAACTGATACAGTCGCCGCCCTTATGCTTGCACGCCATCAACGCCGAGTTGGCTTCTTGTAAAAACTGATCGGCATCCGGAGCGCGGGCTTCGCCATCGTACTGGGTAATACCAATACTACAGCGGGAATCAATGGTTTCGCCTTGCTCCAAGGTCACGCCCAAGCGTACCGTTTGCAGAACTTTTTCTGCTACCACCGACGAAGGAATAATACATTTCTCCTTGGAATTGATCACAATCACAAATTCGTCGGCGCTAAGTCGTGCCACAAAATCGCCACCACGTACGCACTGTTTTAATTGCTTACCCAATTGCGCCAAAAATTCGTCGCCGGTGGTTTGGCCGCGTGTATCGTTGATGACCTTAAACTTATCGCAATCGATGTAAAACAGCGACAGTTGAAACTGCAGCCGTTCGGCCTCTTTTAATTGTTGCTGTATAAACGATATAAAGCCGGCGCGATTGGCAAGTCCTGTGAGCGGGTCTAAGTTGCTTTTTTCTAGCGCATAATCGATACGCTGTTTACTGCGCAAGGCGTAGCGGAAAAGTCGGGCAATAAATTTAGGCGCGTTATCGTCGGTAGTAAAATAATCGATAACACCATGTTCTAAGCAGGCGCTGGCCTCGTCTTCCTGACAGGGATCGGTCAATATGATGATTGGAGTACGCGGAGCGCAACGGTGCAGTAGTAGCAGGTTGCTGGATGTCTGTTGCTCGGTAAAGTCGGTACTGATCAGTATTAAATGAAAGCTCTTTAATTTTAAGTAGGTTGTCGCTTCCGCAATGGATTGAACGGTGTAAGTTTCGAACAGCGGCAGTTGATGGCTGCCGGGCGAGGGAAAGTCCAAGGTCTGTAACTGACGTTGCTCTCGGCTGGTGCTGGCGACGATGAGTATGTTCACTTCAGTCATTGAGCGTTAACCGGCGTAGTATCGAACCTGTGCGGGGCAGCGGCGGTTGGGGTAAAACTGACTTTGGTTGCAATGGCATCAGGTTCAACAGAAATTCTATGCAGTGAATACATTAACAGTTGAGTGGTCATAGTCCGTTATCTGCCCTTTGAGTTTGCTGACGAACCCCATCACCGTGCAACCCCATCCACAGGGCTACGCACACAGTACGCTGGTTCACGCCGAGATCACTGGTTGCCTAGAGTTGCTTAGAGGTGTCCTTTAGTGGCGTTTTTGCCCAGGCTAAGTTGTGCGGAGATTACCCACCAAAAGTCTGCGCACAGCTAACCTTTCAAAAAACCAACTCTCGAAAACCAGTGTGGTTATTCAATTAATTCGACTGTGCTGGCCAAATCTTGAATCTTGCCTCCAAATATTACATTTCGATTCAATATATTGGGTGGGGCTAATGGAGCGGTGGGGAGGGCTATAGACAAAACGAACCAAAAAAACCGTCCTTAAGAACTTTTTTAAGGATTCTAATGATCTTCCGGCAAACTCACATTTCTGGGTCTACCCTTTATTGCAAAGGCACCGTCGTAAAAAGAAAGGCATAACAAAGCCGGATCTTAGTCTGTAATGCACGGTGGATAAGGACGCCCCCCGCCATTTGGCGCCGCCTACATTGGTCAAAAATAAAGGCACGTACATTTTAAAGTTTGCCGCTGCAAGGCCGATTACTTTAGTACTTATTGGTATTGTAATGTGACGGTTTGTGCAAACGCGTGCCAATGCGATTAGAAAGAATGATTTAGAGAGGCAATTTATGGCTGATAAAACCACATTTTCCTGCGGTGACAGCCTGGATATCCAACAGGTTTCGTCGCTGTATAAACGTCTGCAAAAGTCTGTAGAAAAGGCTATCAACATTGAGCTGAAAGCAGATTTAGTGGCAAAAGCCGACACCGCCGGGCTGCAGATGTTTGTCAGCCTGCGCCAAGAATTAAAAGCCTTGGGTGGCGACATTATTTGGAAGAAACCCAGCGACGAACTTCTACAAGCCGCCAAGCTACTTGGCTTAACCGTAAGCCTTGGCTTGCCGGTGGCCGCGGAATAACTTCATTATTTAAATCTCTCATAAACCACAGCTAACAACAGTGCAATACAGTGTTCAAGGAGTACATGCATGGCTCGAATATTAATCGTTGATGACTCTGCCTCCATGCGCAACATGGTGGCCGCAACGTTACAATCGGCAGGGCACCAAATCAAAGACGCCGCAGATGGTCAACAGGCGTTTGGCGTTGCCAAAGGAGAAAGCTTCGATGCCGTTATTACCGACCTCAATATGCCGGTAATGAACGGAATTGAATTGGTGCGCAATCTACGCACGCTACCCAACTATAAATACACGCCCATCCTGCTACTCACCACGGAATCCTCCATGGATAAGAAAAGTGAGGGTAAAAGTGCGGGTGCTACTGGATGGCTGGTGAAACCTTTTAACCCAGAGAAGCTACTTGCCACTGTTAATAAGGTTCTAGGTTAGAAGTCGAGGTCAGGGTCATGACAATAGATTTAAAACAGTTTTATCAGGTGTTTTTCGAAGAGAGTTATGAAGGCCTCGATGTAATGGAGCAGGGCTTGTTAGAAATTAGCAAGTCCGGCACCGATGACCCTGAGTTGATTAATACCATTTTCCGTTCTGCGCATTCCATCAAGGGTGGCGCTGGTACCCTAGGTTTTCCGGAAATCGTGAGCTTTACCCACGTGCTGGAAACGTTGTTAGATGAAGTGCGCGATGGTGCGCGTAGTCTAACCAATGAATCCATCGATTTGTTACTGAAATCCTGTGATGCGTTGCGCGATATGTTCCAATCTCTAGAGCAAGAACAGCCTATCGACGACACGGTGAGTAAAGAGCTATTGGCGGCGTTTGAACAGATGCTGTCTCAACCTTCCGCTACCGGTGAGACGGCGGCGGGTGAAGCCGCCGGATCCGATGCAGGATTAAGTAGCCAAGACAGCGCCCTGGAGCAAACGTTTTTCCCAACCGGTGATGCTGCCGATGGTAGCGCAGGCAGTGATGCTGGTGGTGACAAAATCTGGCTCATTGGTTTTAAACCCGAACCGCAAATTTTACTGACTGGTAACGAGCCGCTGCGTATTTTTCGCGAGCTAGAAGAGCTTGGCAGCCTAGACGTGGAAGCCAATGTAGAAGTCGTCCCCGCCTTCGATCAAATATCCGTCGACGAGTGCTTTGTTAGCTGGACGCTGCGTTTAGATGGCAGCGTTGATCGAGACGATATTGAATCAGCCTTTGACTGGGTAATGGACGAATGCGAACTTAACATTGAACGGGTGGATGCCCATGCCACTTCGGATGACGCTTCAGCGAATGAGAGCGCTGAGATTGAAGTCACGGCAGCAAGTGATGGCACCGATGAGCCAACACCTGCAGTTGCGGAACCCCAAGCGGCACCGGAGCCGGCGACGGTAAGCGTTGCAGAGGCTCCTGCCGCTCCAGCGGCTAAGCCGTCCGGCACACTGGCAGCCAAAGCGCCAGCGGCAAAAAGCGAGTCGGGTGGAATGTCGTCCTCTGCCGGTGGTTCCATTCGCGTTGGTATCGATAAGGTCGATAACTTAATCAACCTAGTGGGTGAATTGGTTATTACTCAGTCAATGTTATCCGAGTTGGGTAATAATTTTGACATGGACAAGCTGGAACGCTTGGCCAACGGTTTAGAGCAGCTACAACAAAATACCCGTGAATTGCAAGAAAGTGTTATGCGCATCCGTATGCTGCCCATTAGCTTTACCTTTAATCGCTTCCCCCGAATGATTCGCGATCTTTCCATGAAGACCGGAAAAAAAGTCGACTTGGTTTTGTCCGGTGAGCAAACCGAGCTGGATAAAACCGTGATGGAGCAGATTGGTGATCCGTTAGTACATTTGGTTCGCAATGCCATCGATCACGGCCTAGAAATGCCGGAAGAGAGAGCTGCAGCCGGCAAAGATGAAACCGGAAAGATTCAGCTCAACGCCGAACACCGTGGGGGTAATATCGTTATTGAAATCACTGACGATGGCCGCGGCATAGACCCGGATAAAATTCTTGCCAAAGCCAGAGAAAAAGGCCTAGTAGCTCCTGAGCAAGAGCTGACAGTACCAGAGATATACGATCTTATTTTTGAGCCAGGTTTCTCCACGGCGGCTTCGGTAAGTGATATTTCTGGCCGTGGTGTGGGCATGGATGTAGTGCGCAGGAATATCAAATCCTTGGGTGGCCGCATCGAAATCGAATCCGAGCTAGGTAAAGGCTCTACTATTCGTGTGCACTTACCCTTAACCCTGGCGATTTTGGATGGTCAGCTGGTTCGCGTGGGCAAAGAGGTATTTATTATTCCATTGGTTGCCATTGTTGAATCATTACAAATTAAAGCCGAATTAGTCAATCGTGTGTCTGGCAACATGGTGCTATATCGCCTGCGTGAAGACAATGTGCCCATCGTTCCTATCTATAAAGAGTTTAATATCGAAGCCGATAACCAAGAATTGGAAAACGCTTTGTTGGTGGTTGTGGAAGGCGACGGTAATAAGATCGGCTTATTGGTAGATGATTTATTGGCCCAGCAACAAGTAGTGATTAAGAGTTTGGAAAGCAACTATCGCAGGGTAGAGGGCATCAGTGGTGCCACGATTCTAGGTGATGGTTCAGTGTCGTTGATTTTGGATATTCAGGGCTTAATTACACGCGCTTCACGCAATCGTCGTAAAAGCCACTCGAGCCGTGCGGCTTAAAGGAGATTTTTTGTGAATGCTCTTGTAGAAGTGCCTGATGTAGCCTCAAAAGATCATGGCGACCTATCCTTAGAGGGTATCGACTTTATATCAGACGGTGATCAATACCTGACGTTTTGCCTTGAACATGAGCACTATGGTGTGGATATTTTATCCGTCACTGAGATTCGTGGTTGGGAAGCGCCAACCCTGATTCCCAATTCCCCGGAGCATGTATGCGGTGTAATTAATTTACGCGGTGTGATTGTGCCGATCCTTGATCTACGATTGAAGTTTCAAATTGGTGAGCCAGTCTACAACCCAACAACGGTCGTTATTGTGTTAACGGTAAAAACGGAACGTGATCACTGCACCATGGGCTTTGTCGTCGATGCCGTATCTGACGTGCTAAACGCTGAGGCCCAAGACATCAAACCTGCGCCGTCGTTTGGTGGCATGGTGGACGGACGTTACATCCAAGGGTTGGTTAATGTTGGCTCAGACGTGGTAACCATACTCAACGTTGAGCAGTTGTTATCGCTGACTGAAGAGGAAGATTTTGATGAGTGACAGTTCAGCAGAGTATTTGACTTTTTTACTGGGCGGTGAAGAGTTTGGCGTGGATATTCTACGAGTGCAGGAAATCATGGGCTGGTCGCCGGTCACTGAAATTCCAGGTACGCCAGGGTATTTGAAAGGCGTGATTAATCTAAGGGGATTAATTGTTCCTATCGTTGATATGCGTCAACGTTTTGGTTTAGAAACGGCGCAGTACAGTGAAACCACCGTAGTTATCGTCCTGCGGGCGGGTGGTACTGGAGATGATAGCTTGGCGGTTGGGCTTGTTGTTGATGCGGTGTCTGAGGTTTACAAGGTAGAGCATCGGGACATCAAAAAGGCGCCAGATTTCGGCGCGGCTATCGACAGTCGATTTATCATTAGTATGGCGGCTGTGGATGAAAAGCTGATTATCTTATTAGACACACAGAAGTTGCTCAACGTTAATGACCTTTACAGCGTTGTATCACAGGCCAAGCCAGTAGCGGCTCAAGCCTAGCAGCCAACGCAATTTTTTAGATAGACAACTGCTTTTATAGAGCTGTCAAGGCACACGTTCGCTTGAACAATGGTTCGTCTTGTAGCTAACAACCTGAACGGGAGCAGAGGAATAACAAATGCAATCCGATAGCACCGACATACAATCTGCTAACAAAGAAACAGTTAACAAAGAAACCCTGTACGCCAGTGCATTAGACAACATGCTTACGGCAATTATGATGGTCGACAGAGACTTTAACGTAACCTACGTTAATAAAGCAACCATAGATCTACTCGACAAACACCAGTCCAGTTTTCAGAAGCTTTGGCCAGAATTTCAGGCCACGGAAAACTATTTAATGGGACGTTGTATTGATGGTTTTCATAAGCAGCCTAGCCACCAGCGACAAATTCTATCGGACCCAAGTAACCTGCCCATTAGAACCGATATTAAAGTCGATGACTTAGTCATTGAACTTAACGTCTCTGCTATGACTGATGCCAGTGGCGAATACATTGGTAACACCTTGGAATGGTATGACGTTACTGAAACACGTGCCAGAGAAGCCGAGATTGGTCGACTGAGCTCAGCGGCTAATGGCATGACGGTAAACCTTATGATGGCGAACGAAGAGGGCGTAATTGTTTACGTTAACCCTTCGCTGGAAAAAATGCTCTCTCGCCGAGAAGCGGCCATTCGCAAAGTGTTGCCAAGTTTTGATATGCGTACGCTGGTGGGTAGCAATATCGATATTTTTCATCAAAATCCTGCTTATCAACGGGCAATGTTGGCGGATATGAGTAATTTTCCTCTCAACACCAATATCCGCGTCGCTGATTTGCACTTTAACCTCACTGCTATCGAATTGAAGGATAGCGCCGGTAAAAATCTGGGTACTGCCGTGCAGTGGATGGATGAAACCGATGAGAAAGGCGCCCAAACTCAAATCGAAGCTATGATCTCCACGGCGACACAGGGTGACTTGAGCAGCCGCATCGAAACCGGCCAGTACGAGGGCTTTAGTCGTTCCGTAGGCGAAGGAATTAATGGCTTAATGGACGCCATAGTCAGCCCCGTGAATGAAGCCATGGCCGTAGTTAAAGGTTTGGCTAAAGGTGATATTAGCCAATCCATGGCCGGAACCTATAGCGGCCAGTTTGCCGAATTAAGCAGTGCAATTAACGAGTCCATGGATAATCTTCGTTCCATGGTTCAGGAGATCCGTTCGGCATCCAATAACGTGTTCAGCGCCGCACGTGAGATAGCTCAAGGTAACGATGATTTAAGTCAAAGAACAGAATCCCAAGCTTCCAATTTAGAAGAAACCGCTTCTGCAATGGAGGAATTAACGTCCACTGTCCAGGGCAATGCCCGCGCTGCTACTGAGGCCACTGAAAAAGCCAACGGCGCTATGTCTAAAGCGAGTAACGGCGGCGAGGTAGTGAAAAATGCAGTCACTGCTATGGAAGAGATTACTAAATCCAGTAAAAAAATTGCCGATATCATTGGTGTGATTGATGAGATTGCCTTCCAAACCAACCTGCTGGCGTTAAATGCAGCTGTAGAAGCGGCCAGAGCCGGCGAGCAAGGTAGAGGCTTTGCTGTGGTGGCGGCAGAAGTGCGCAACCTAGCACAGCGTAGTGCCAGCGCCGCCAAAGAAATCAAAGAGCTGATTAACGACAGCGTAGATGCTGTAGAGAAGGGGACTCGCTTAGTAGACGACACTGGCGCGACCTTCGGCGAATTGGTCTCGGCGGTGCAAGAGGTCGTTTCCATGGTGTCTAGCATTGATAGCGCTAGCCGCGAGCAGTCCTCGGGCATCGTTGAGGTGAGCAAAGCCGTATCGCAGATGGATGAAATGACCCAGCAAAATGCAGCTTTGGTTGAGCAGGCTTCCGCTTCCAGTAAAGCCATGGAAGAGCAAGCGCAATCCTTGTTGCAGCAAATCAGTTTCTTCCGCTTGGCCGATGAACAAAGGGCGGCACCGGCAGTTGCTTCAGGTGGACACGCGGCTTCCGGGCCGGCCGCGCCTGCGCGCAGTAAACCGTCACGCTCCGTTCCCGTAGACGAAGAGTGGGAAGATTTTTAACGATCACCAATATCGGTGTGATGATTTAACCAGGCATTAGTTTTTTTGCTGAAGATGCCAACCATTTATTGATAAACGAAGTAGCGATTAAAACCTATGAACAATTTATCTGAACACAATGTTTCAATACAGGGCTTGTTAGGCTCCGCTAACATCGGTTTGGTTTTACTGAACAACGATCTCGTCATTGAGTATGCCAGTGAGTTGGCGCAATCGCTACTCACCGATAATGCTGATGAACTTAACGCTTTATTAAGCAAGCCATTAAACGATGGCATTGAGGGGGCCGACCTTTCCTCGCTGTTCAAAGCAGCACCAGAGCTGAAACCCTGGAAGGTATTTGCGGATAACGCCGCCACAGACCTTGTGCTGGGCGAAAAGTGCTTTTCAGTTTGGTCTGTCGTCGATGGCGAAAATCTACTGATGGCCTGGAAAGACACCACCGATGCCAAGCATGAGATGAGCGATCTGCGTGGTCAGTTGACAGCTCTCTCCCGTTCCCAGGCTGTTATCGAATTTGACCTTGAAGGTAATATCCTCACCGCTAACGAGAACTTCTGTGCCGCAGTAGGGTATTCCCTAGCTGAAATTCAAGGTAAACATCATTCTATATTTGTTGAGCCTAGCTATCGTACCTCCGCTGAGTACCAAACATTTTGGTCTCGCTTGGCCAGCGGTGAGTTTTTCTCCAGCGAATATAAACGCATCAAGAAATCAGGCGAGCCTATTTGGATTCAGGCCTCTTATAACCCCATTTTCGATGCCGATGGCAAGCCATATAAGGTCGTTAAATACGCCAGTGACATCACCGAGCAAACACTCAAGAATGCTGAATATTCCGGGCAAATCGACGCGATTGGCAAGTCCCAGGCGGTGATCGAGTTTGAAACCGACGGCACCATTAAGTGGGCTAATAGAAACTTCCTGGCCACCACAGGCTACGATTTAGCTGAAATTCAAGGCAAACATCACAGTATGTTCGTTGACCCTGCAGAGGTCCGCTCCCCAGCCTATCAAGAATTTTGGAATAAGCTTGGGCGCGGAGAGTTCGACTCAGGAGAGTACCGCAGGTTCGGCAAGGGCGGTAAAGAGGTTTGGATTCAAGCCTCTTATAATCCTATTATGGGCCCTGACGGTACAGTATTGAAGGTCATCAAGTACGCTTCGGATATCTCTGAACAGAAACTTCAGTTTGCAGACTTTTCTGGACAGCTACAAGCGATCGGAAAGTCTCAAGCGGTAATTGAGTTCAACATGGACGGTACCATCCGTACTGCTAACCAAAATTTCTGTGCTGCACTGGGCTATCAGCCGGATGAAATAGTTGGCCGTCACCACCGTATATTTGCCGAGCCGGAATACGCTGCCAGTCAAGAGTACTCGGATTTTTGGGCAAAATTGAATCGAGGCGAATTCGACGCGGGAGAATACAAGCGCTTCGCCAAAGGTAATCGCGAGATTTGGATTCAAGCCACCTACAACCCGATTTTGAACGCCAGTGGCGAACCCTACAAGGTGGTGAAATACGCCACCGATATCACCGGCCGCAAACGAGCCATTGCTGTTATTCAAGAAAGCCTGGCCGAGCTGGCCACCGGTAATCTCTGTGCCTCTATTGATGAGGAGCTAGAAGGCGAATTTAGCTTCCTGAAAGAGTCCACCAACGACTTCATAAGCCGCCTTAATGATTTGGTCACGGAAATTAAATCAGCGTCCAATAACGTATTTACCGCGTCCCGTGAAATCGCTCAGGGCAACGATGATTTAAGCCAGCGTACCGAATCCCAGGCCTCTAGCCTGGAAGAAACGGCCTCAGCTATGGAGGAAATCACTTCGACCGTGCAAGCTAACGCGCGTTCAGCATCAGAGGCAACGGACAAAGCCAACGGCGCCATGGAGCGTGCCGGCAAAGGCGGTGAAGTGGTTCGCAACGCAGTAACCGCCATGGAAGAGATCACCAAATCGAGCAAGAAAATCGCCGATATTATTGGTGTGATCGACGAGATCGCCTTCCAAACCAATCTATTGGCGCTTAACGCTGCGGTGGAAGCTGCACGAGCCGGTGAACAGGGCCGAGGTTTTGCCGTGGTAGCGGCTGAGGTGCGCAACCTAGCCCAGCGCAGTGCCAGCGCTGCTAAGGAAATCAAAGGTTTAATTAACGACAGCGTAGATGCCGTAGAAAAAGGTACTCAGTTGGTGGATAACACCGGCCAAACCTTCGACCAATTGGTAGAGGCCGTACGCGAAGTCGTGAGTATGGTTTCCGATATCGACAACGCCAGTAAAGAACAGTCCTCCGGCATAATGGAGGTGAGTAAAGCGGTATCACAAATGGATGAAATGACCCAGCAAAACGCCGCCTTGGTGGAAGAAGCTGCGGCATCCAGTAAAGCCATGGAAGACCAAGCGCAATCTTTACTGCAGCAGATTAGCTTCTTCCAGTTGGATGATTCGCCTACCGCTACCATTCAATCGCCCGTTAGCCGCGCCCGCCCCCAGGCCGCTGCCTCGGCCAGCCCCGCAAGAAGCCGTCCCATGGATGATGACAGCTGGGAAGAGTTCTAGGCGCTTCCACTGTAGTTTAACGTGATAGCGGCTTCGGCCGCTTCATTGTCACCGCTTGATATAACGCTCGTCTCTTTTTGGGCGTGTAAGTCAGCTGATTTTTAGCCCGCCGGGTAACACCTTGGCCTATTGGGATGGAGTACATCAGTGGAAGCAAGATCAGAAGAACACAGCTTATCGGATAAGCAGTTCAAAAAGTTGTGCGATCTCGTTTACGATTCAACCGGCATTGTACTGGCAGAGGGCAAACGGCAAATGGTCTATCGCCGTTTAATGCGCCGCATACGCGAGCTAAAACTTAAAACGTTTCCTGAATACTACGCGCTGCTAGAAAACAACGACGATACCGAATGGCCTAATTTTCTTAATGCCATTACCACCAATTTCACCAGTTTCTTTCGCGAGAATCATCACTTTGAATATTTAAAGAGTGAATTTTTGCCCAGACACTGTCGTGAATTCGGCCGCGACCGGCTGCGAGTGTGGTCTACCGCCAGCTCTACCGGAGAGGAGCCTTACTCGCTGGCCATTACCCTGCGCGATTTCTACGGTCACGGTGTGGCGGACACCGATTGTCGCATTCTGGCCACGGATTTGGACACCAACGTTTTAGAAACCGCCCGCGCAGGCATCTACGATGCCGATCGCATTGAAGGCCTACCGGAAGCAGTAAAAAGGAAAAACTTTAAACAGCGCGTGGTGGATGGCAGGGCCCTGGTGAAAGTTGATCAAGAATTACAGCAACTGCTTGCCTTTAAGCAACTAAACTTAATGCATGACTGGCCAATGCGCGGGCCCTTCGATGTGATTATGTGCCGTAACGTGATGATTTATTTCGATAAGCCAACCCAGGCTAAATTGCTGAATAAATTTATGCGCTTGTTACGGCCCAATGGTGTGCTGATGCTTGGCCACAGTGAGAGTATTGCCAAAGACTTTAGCCAGCTAAAGTCCGATGGCAAAACCACCTATATTAAAGTGGCCTAATACGGCGCTTCAGCTCACATAAAAATTACTACAGTAGGCGATCTATGAGTGATGATCAGAAAGCTTCCTTCGACCGCCCGGCGGACGGGCCTGAGGCAACGCTACCCGGGTTTGAGCATGTAAACCGATATTGGAATCGCGGTATGGGCGTGTTTATCGCCAAAATTTTACCGGGTGAATTTTACGTTACCAAAACGGATGAGCTTATTGCCACAACCCTGGGCTCCTGTGTGTCAGCCTGTATTTGGGATCCTGAAAATAAAATAGGTGGCATGAACCACTTTATGTTACCGCTTACGGATAAAGACGCCAAAGAGGTTACCTGGGGCAATATCGCCAGCGACGCCACACGCTATGGTAACTACGCCATGGAGCATTTAGTTAACGAAATGCTTAAATACGGTGCTATTCGTCGCAACCTGCGCGCCAAGGTGTTTGGTGGCGGCAAGGTGCTGAGCCAGGCCACGGATGTCGGCGCCAAAAACGCAGATTTTGTATTGCTGTACTTGCATCAAGAAAACATCAAACTAGAGGCCCAAGATCTGGGCGATGTTTACCCGCGCAAGGTGCTATTTGACCCGAAGACGGGCAAAGCCAAAATGAAGCGCATACAAGTACAAAATAACGAAACAATAATCAACCGCGAGCGTGATTACCGTAAATCCATTAACCAAGCGCCGGTTGAAGGTGACATTGAGCTATTTTAACGTATGAACACCACACGAGTATTAATTGTTGATGACTCTGAGCTGATACGCTCGATTCTCACGACCATTCTATCTGGCGACCCTACCATTGAAGTGGTTGGCACGGCAGCGGACCCCTTCGAAGCGCGCCACAAGATAAAGCAACTCAATCCAGATGTTATCACGCTGGATGTAGAAATGCCGCGTATGGATGGCATCACATTTTTAAAAAATTTGATGCGGTTAAGGCCGACACCGGTGGTAATGATTTCTACGCTAACCCAGCAGGGGGCTGAGATCACCATTGAGGCCCTAGAGCTGGGCGCGGTGGACTTTATAACCAAACCGCGAGTGAGTAAAAAAGATGCCCTACTAGCGCTTACCGAAGTTATCCAAGAAAAGGTGCGCCATGCATCACGCGTTAACCCAGCTTCACTAGGCCAGAGCAATGCCGCCAAGGCGGGCAATAAAATTAGCTACGACACTGCTAATTGTGTGCAAGCGGGTGTTGATATTATCGCTATTGGCGCATCCACCGGCGGCACCACCGCGATCAAAGACGTGCTAGCGGAACTTCCCGCCAATATGCCGCCTATTGTTATCGTCCAGCATATGCCCGAGCAGTTCACCGCCTCCTTTGCCGCCCGCCTGGATAAGGCCAGCGATATAAACGTATTAGAAGTGATCCAGGACAATACCCTGCTTAAGCCTGGCCATGCTTATCTGGCTCGGGGTGATCAGCATATGAAGGTAGCTTTGCGCGGCGGAATTTTTTATGCAGAGTTGGACGACAGTGGGCCGGTTAGCGGCCACAAGCCCTCGGTTAATGTTTTGTTTGATTCGGTCGCTAAACTAAGTGGGGCTCGTTCGGTTGGTGTACTGCTCACCGGCATGGGTTCCGATGGTGCCACCGGGCTCGGCCGCATGAAACAAAAAGGGTCTGTCACCGTTGCCCAGGACGAAGCAACCTCTGTGGTATGGGGAATGCCAGGCGTTGCGGTGCGGGCTGGAGCGGTGGATAAAGTTTTACCATTGGATAAGGTAGCCGAGTTTTTGGTGCGCGTATGTTATTCCGGGCAGCTGCCAAAACGGACCATAGGCAACCGAGGATAAGAACAGTTAAAGGGTATAACTATGTCTGTAATTGAATTCGCGCTCAAATGTAAGCTTGGTGTCGGCGTAACTGTTGTAATGCTATTGCTGACCGCGCTGGGTGCGAACACTTGGCTAACGCTGCCGGTGGCCCTGGCCTTACTGCCAGCCTGGTGGTGGAGCCTGCAAGGGGTGGTGGGTGCCCAAAATGCCAACGATGAAGATAGCGACGTTGTAGTGGACGCTCAATGGCAGGCCGAGATGGATCGCATTGGCCGTAATATTGAAACTATCCTCAGCGAGGAGACTACCCACGTTAACGAGCACATTTCGCGCATTAAAAATCTGATACAAGATTCTACGCTATCGTTGCAAGATAGCTTTGGAGTGATCGTTAATAAAACCGAGTACCAAAACGATGTGGCACAGGGACTGGTCTCTGGGTTAACTGCTCAGCACGGTGACACTAACGATAAATCCACAGACGGATTCAGCTTTAAAAATTTTGTTAACCATGTCGATGGAATCTTGCAAGGCTACGTCGATTTGTTAATTGATATTAGCGACAAAAGTGTGGCCGCCATTCATCGAATCAGTGATCTAACCGAGCACATGGAAAGTATGTTTTCTATACTGGATGATGTGCAGCAATTGGCCGAACAAACAAACCTGCTGGCACTAAACGCCGCCATTGAAGCGGCCCGGGCAGGCGAAGTAGGGCGCGGGTTTGCCGTTGTGGCCGATGAAGTTCGCAGTTTGTCGGTATCCTCGCAATCATTAAACGAGGAAATTCGTACCAAGGTTAACCGGGCCAAATCCAGTATGGCCGATGTTAATGCTGAGGTAAGCGCGGTGGCAGCGTTAGATATTAACACCGTGATTGAGGGGCGGGTAAACATCGACGGCATGTTGTACCGAATTGAAGAATTCAATGTGCAAACTGAAAAAGTGGTTAACGAGCTGGCCTTGGCCTCTAAGGACATTGGCCATGAGATTAATAACTCCATTAGAGCGCTGCAGTTTGAAGACATTATTAATCAGCTCTCCACCCATATGCAGCAACGGATCGAGCACATAAACGAAGTGGCCACCGTAGCCCATACCCAAATTTCTGGCGCGGCCGGCGTTGCGGGTTTAACTGCAGTTGCGGACGAACTAGAAACTATGCGGCATCAGTTCCACGAGCAAAATTTGGAAAGTAAAGTGCAGCAAGAGTCCATGGACGAAGGCGACGTCGAGTTATTCTAATCGATGTCCTCCGAGAAATATATGAATTAATGACCTCGAGAACCGTAGGTTTCTGCATAAAAACTCAATAGGTAGAAAATATGAGTATTTCAGCTAAAAACGCAAATGGTGTGATTACCATCACCTTAGACAACAGTTTCGATTTCGAATCGGTAAGTGAGTTTCGCGACGCCTACGTGAATAACCCAGGCCGTGAATACCACGTCGATTTCCGTAATACAGAATATATGGAAAGCTCCGGTCTAGGTATGTTGCTCAACATGCTGCGCCATTGCGGCGGGAGTGCTGTTATTCGATTGGTTAATTGCCGCCCGCACATTCAAAAGATTTTAAAGATTTCTAACTTTCAGCAAAAATTTCAAATCGGTTAATATCGGTGGCAGTTCTAATTGTTAGCGAGGACCGAAATCTCAACGAGCTACTGGTTAGCGTAGTAGAACGCAATGGCATCGAATCTGTGGTGTTCACGGATTCGGTGACGGCTATGCGGCATTTAGAACAGCCCGGTACCACCCTGCCGTCCTTGGTATTTACCCAATACGAAGGCGATAGAGTGTTATTTACCCGTTTTATTCAACATCTTAAAGCCGATTCCGAAGGGCGCTATTTCGCCACCGTTGCCATCGTCAATCACAAAGCCGAGCTGGAGCAGTGCGTTGGCTTGGTGGATGATGTTCTGGTAAGGCCGTTTAATCCTACCCAGGCAGAATACAAGCTAAACACCCACCTGCGCTGCTTACGTTTATTCCGTGAGCTGGCTAACGAACGCGACGGCCTAGAGATCTACCAAAAAAATGTCTGTGTAGAGCAGGAGCTGGTGAACAAAATGTTCGCTGTGCAGTGTGAAAGCCAATTAGTGTCCTTTGATAACGTTCGCTGTCAGTACTCTGCTGAGGCCATGTTTCATGGCAGCTTTTTGTTAATTCAACAAGGCCCTACCGGCAGTATCTATATTCTCTTGGCCGATGCCGATGGTACTGGCCTGCCCGCCACCATGGCCTCTAACCCGCTGTTTTCTGTGTTTCGGGCCATGGCGCAAAAAGGTCTGCCACCCGGCAGCATCGCCGCCGAACTGAACCGGGTATTACCCAGTAGCGTGCCGGACGGTATGCTGGTGGGGGCAGTGGTGGCGGAGCTTAACAACTCAGCTGATCAGCTTACGGTATGGTCTGGCGGTATGCCCGAAGGGGTTATCATTAATGCTGATGGCCAACTGCAGGCAGCCATCACCAGTGTGCATGCCCCATTAGTGGCGAAAGAAGAATTTGATTTCTGCCAAGACGTGGACGTCTATTCCGTAGCTAAAGGTAATCGCTTTTTGTTGGTTACCAGTAGCTTGGAGCGCTCAACTAATTACGATAAAGTCGTTTTTGGCCACAATCGATTTTTGCAGTTGTTCAACGGCAATCATAACGATTGTTTTGAAGCGCTACTCCAAAGCCACCAAGGTTTTACCGAAGGCGCGCCACAGTTGGCCGATATCGCGGTGGTGGAGGTGCTGTGCGATGCCGATGAAATGCCAGCACTCAAAACCCAGACAAAATCGACCCGTCCCATTCCTTGGCAACTCAACGTAGAGCTTACCACTGACGACTTGCGTTCGGTCAGCCCGGTGCCGCAGATTGCCAAGTTGTTATCTAACGCCGTTGGTTTGGACGTGCACCAAGATTTTATCTCCACGATTTTATCCGAGCTTTACAATAATGCTCTAGAGCATGGTGTGCTTGGGTTGTCTTCTGAAATGAAGCAATCTGAAGACGGGTTTTTAGAATACTATATGCAGCGCGAAAGCCGCTTGGCAGAATTAAATGAGGGCTGGGTAAACATTGCCATCAGCTTAGACCAGGGTAAAGTGGTGTTAAGTGTGCACGACAGTGGCCCCGGCTTCGATTACCACTCGCTCACCCAAGCCTCTGAAGAAAACGCCTTTGGCCGGGGCATGAGTATTATCAATTCTGTATGTGATAGTTACCACTATTCCCACGGCGGAGCCAAGGTAACCGTTCACTACTCGGTTTCTGAATAGAAATTCAACACTAAAGTGGGGTTTCTTTAGTCTTCGTAAGTTAACGATATTAGTTGCAGTTTCACCCATCAGCCGTTTCACTGCTATTTCAGCCTACCTCACTGTGAAAAAACCTGACCACTCGCGCGGCCTTTTAATCCACGCTTAGTCTACATTGAGGATTATGTGTATCGTGGTTTCTAGGTGCACCGGTTTCGATCTCACTTTTCTCTGTCGTTGCGTCAATGCAGTTGTTTGGTGCGTTTTGATTTTCTTTGTGTAATTCCTCGGGATTTGTCAGCGCCAAAATCGAACACTGTAAAAAGCATAGTGATCATTCCTGGTGCTGGCGACACTTTGCGACATCTTGTTTCGAATGAAAATTCACCCGATTAAAGAAATTTGGGTGTATAGACAACTTTGGAACAGTTTTTGTTATCAGATTTGACAGTTTTTATTGCTTTCACTTGTTTGATTGTTCAAGCAGTGGGCAGCCAAAGAAACTTTGGTGTAGATAAAAGCAGATAGAAACAGACGTTGGATTTTGGACTTTGATAGCAAAAATGATGGGCCGCTGTATTTACCAATTGTGTTTACCAGGAATTGAGTTTTTGGCTCACCGTTGTGAGGGGCTCAATTCCAAAGCCTCCCGAAGCTGAGCCTCCTTTTTAAATGCATTGTTAAAACAAAGTGACCCTACACGTTTGCATGCCCCGGGTTTTGCCGCGTTAATTTCAAACCAAAATCTTATTCTGGCGGCGTAGATTGCCAGAGACACAATAAGGATTGCCGCCAGGATGGCTAAAAAGCTACCGATGCAATTCGGTTTATGAGTTCAGAAAACCCTTGGGGTTTGTTTACTAAGTTTTCACATTTATATATTCACTTAAGGCGAGACGCTTTGGAGTTTTTCCATGACACAATTTAAGTCACACATACTACCCATCACCATCGCGGCGGTATGCGCGCAGGGGTTTGCGGCTTCAACGGTATTTGCCCAGGATGCCGCCAACGCAGCACTGGAAGAGTTAGTGGTAACCGGTAACCGGGCTAAACCGCGTACGGTTTCGGATTCGCCGGTTCCCATCGACGTATTTAATTCAGAGCAAATCAGCAGTGTGTCTTACACCGATACCAACGACATTCTGCAAACCCTGGTGCCGTCTTACTCGGTAAGCCGTGTACCCATTGGTGATGGTGCTACCTTTATTCGCCCGGCCAGTTTGCGAGGTATGCCAACCGATAAAACCTTGGTGTTGGTGAATGGTAAACGTCGTCACCGTGCGGCACTGGTAGAGATCGGTGGCTCCGGTACCCAGGGCCCAGACGTGGCAACCATCCCTGGCTCCGCCTTGCAAACCGTTGAAGTTTTGCGTGATGGTGCAGCGGCATTGTATGGCTCCGATGCCATCGCTGGTGTAATCAACTTTATTTTAAAAGACAACTCCGAAGGTGGCTCACTGAGCGTAGACTACGGTGAGTATTTTGAGGGTGACGGAGAATCCGTAACCGTTACTGGTAATATTGGTTTACCCCTGGGTGAAAGTGGTTTCTTTAGTTTATCCGGTGAATATTCCAGTTCGGATTTTACCTCTCGTTCAGAGCAATACTGTGAATCCTGGTTCTGTGTAACTGATCAAAGTGCGGAGTATCAAGCCGCGGCGGCCAACGCGTCTTTGGAAAGCGACGTGGTTCAGCCTTGGGGTGCACCTAATAGCGAAGGCACACGTTTATTCTTTAACGCTGGCTTGCCGTTAACTGACACCGCCGAGCTGTACGCCTTCGGTAACTACTCCGAGAGCGAGGCCGATGGTGGTTTCTATTATCGTTACCCAGGTAACGGCACCATTATGGATTTGCGTAACGAAGACGGTAGCATCTACTCGCCTTTGGAGAAATTCCCCGGCGGTTTTACCCCTCGCTTCTTTGGTGAGGTAACCGACTACTCACTGGCCGGTGGTATTAAAGGTGAGTTCACTAGCGAGCTAAGCTACGACATCAGCGCTCGTTACGGCTACGATGAAATTTCCTACACCCTAAAAAATACCATTAATCCTTCACTGGGTGCCGCCAGCCCCACCTCGTTTAAACCGGGCGACCTAAGCAACGAAGAGATTCAACTGCAAGCGGATTTCGTTTACCTGATCTCCGATACCATGGCCATGTCGTTTGGTGCCAGCTATATGGAAGAGTCCTACGATATTACCGGTGGTGAAGAGTCCTCCTACACTGCAGGCCCTTACGCTACGGAAGATCCCTATAATTTCTGTAACGACGACGGTACCCCAACCGCCGCGGGTATTGCGGTAAGCGCCAACGGCCTCAACTGTGCTGACCCTAGTGACCCTGTTTACCAAGTTGTTGGCGTAGGCTCCAACGGTTTCCCAGGTTATTCACCAGAGTACTCCGGTACCTACGAGCGTGACTCTTTTGCGCTGTACGTTGATTTAGAAAAAGACGTCACCGATTCGCTGTTAGTGAAAGGTGCATTACGTTACGAAGACTACTCGGATTTCGATTCGGAGCTGGTTGGCCAGGTAGCCATGCAATATGACGTAACCGATACCTTTGGTATTCGCGGTTCTGTGGGCACCGGCTTCCGTGCACCTACCCCAGGCCAGCAAGGTACCACCAACGTATCTACCCGCCTGCCTGACGGCCAGCCGGTTGCCACCGGTCTCTTCCCAGCCAGCGGTGCGGTGGCGCAAGCCCTGGGTGCCAGCGATTTGGAGCCAGAAACGTCCACCAACTTTACCTTTGGTATGACCGGTGAAACTGGCCCGGTAAGTTGGACTCTAGACTTCTACCGTATTGAAGTACAAGATCGTACCTACGCGATTTCTACTTTGGATGTGGGTACCGACCCTACAGATGCAGATGCCTTTGCAAACTTCCAAGCCTTGGAAGCCGCCGGGGTACAGGGTGCTAACACCATCGGTGGTGTGTTCTACTTTACCAATGCCTTTGACACCGTCACCAACGGTATCGACTTCGTTGCCACCATGCCATTGGAGTGGGATAACGGCGGTTTAACCGATCTAAGCCTATCGGTTAACTACAACCAATCTGAGTTCGATTCCGACCCAAGCGAATTCCTCAATATCGAAGATACCTACGATTTCGAAAATATGATTCCTGAGTGGCGCGGTGTGCTATCGGCTCGTCACACCATGGAGGCGTTCTCGTTCTTAGTGCGTGCTAATGTATACGGCAGCTACACCAACTCCAACAACAATGGCCCAGACGACGCCGACGGTAATGCAACGTTAACCTACCAAGAGTTCGACCCCATCGTGCAGTTTGACTTGGAAGGCTCTTACCAATTTAACGACAACCTCAGCCTAACTGTGGGTGGCCGTAACATCTTTGATGAGTACCCAGAAGAAGATGAAATTGGTGATTACTGTTGTGGTGCCAAATACCCCACCGACACCATCGTATCTTGGCAGGGCGGTTACTACTTTGCTCGCCTAAACTACGACTTTTAATTGAGTTTATGACCTGAAACGCCGGTTTCAGGTCTTCAACCAATAAAGAAGTAATTAGCGTTTAGTAACAACAGGGCCTAGGGATGGGCCCGTGCAAAAATTGACTTCGTTTTTTGACATGAGGCAGCCCAGGGCTGTCTTTTTTTTAGTGGGGCAGTTTTTAACGAGGCTGTTTTAGAGTAGGTGTGGTTTCAGTTCAACCGAGCAAGACAAGCTCTATCAGTAAAACTGATTTATAGCATCAAAAGTTTCGAATACAGGCATAGGGCGGGGATGCGTCCCGGTTGCAGGTTCGTTCTACCAACGATTTACGGGTTGTGCCTGGGCACTGTGTTACATAAATACTGCGTAGCGCCGTATAATGCCCAAACCCAAACACTCAATAAAAAGCGCTGCCATGTTGGTTAGGAAAGTAACAAAAGTCAGCGCCGGAAGACCTCATGAATATCAAAACGCCCGCCTGGCGAACTCTCGCGCTAACGTCTCTCGTTTCCTGTTTGTTGCTCGGCTGTGAGCAAGATGCAACAACCGAAAGTGTCGCTAAAAAACCACGGCCAGCGCCGGTAGTAGAAACCGCCACTGTTGAAGAACGTTTTGTGGTGGATGAAATTGACGCGATTGGCACACTGCAAGCCAACGAATCGGTGGTGATCAGCGCGGCAGTTACCGAGCCCGTGGCCAGTGTTAATTTTGTTGATGGCCAACAGGTTAAAAAAGGTGATGTCCTAGTCACCCTAACCAGCGATGAGCAGGCCGCAGAGCTGGCAGAATCCGAGGCCAATTTGGCCGATGCCAAGCGCCAATTGAAGCGCATTAAAAGCATCGGTAAAAATCTGGCATCCAAGTCGGATATCGACGCCGCCCAGGCCAAGGTCGATGCAACCAAAGGCCAGCTAAGCGCCATTAAGGCTCGCCTGGCCGACCGCCTAGTCACCGCGCCCTTTGATGGCGTACTGGGCTTTCGCCAAGTCAGTGTGGGCGCTTTGGTGACGCCGGGAACGGAAATTACCACCTTGGATGACATCAGTATCGTTAAGCTGGATTTTACCGTGCCCGAAGTCTTTTTAGGCAAGGTGCATACGCAAAGCTTGGTGTCTGGTACCAGCCCGGCCTGGGCCGGCCAAATCTTTGAGGGCAGGGTGGCCTCCATTGACAGCCGAGTAGACCCCAGCACCCGCGCCATTCAAGTGCGGGCCGAAATCGCCAATGCAGATCACAAACTGTTACCGGGTATGCTAATCAATGTCACCTTGTTCAGTGATCAGTACCCGGCCTTGGTGGTGGCCGAGAGCGCCGTCATTCAATCCGGCTCGCGGGCCAGCCTGTATGTGGTAAAAGACGATAACAGTGTCGAACTGCGCAACGTCACCATTGCCAAGCGCATGCCGGGCCAAGTGGTGCTGTCAGAGGGTGTTGAGCGTGGCGATACCATCGTTGTGGATGGCACGCTCAATCTTAGCCCCGGTATGAAGGTACGCGTGCTGGGTGAAGAGCAGAGCAGTCTCGCCCGCGAATCCGACAGCTCCAATATACATTCTTCCTGAGGCCCGTATGGTACTTTCTGACGTTTGCATTAAGCGCCCCGTATTTGCCTCGGTGATCGCGCTGCTCATTGCCGTGTTTGGGCTATTTGCCTATTCCCAGTTATCCACCCGCGAATACCCTGACATCGCTCCGGCGGAGGTTTCGGTAACCACGGAATACCCCGGTGCCGCGGCGGATATTGTGGAAAACCGAATCACCCAGGTATTGGAGAGCGAGCTGTCCGGTATTGAAGGCATCAAAGTAATGCGCTCGCGCAGTATTGATGGCCGCTCCAACATTAATTTGGAATTCGACCTAAGCCGAGATATCGACCAAGCCGCCAACGATGTGCGTGATTACGTCTCGCGCGTGCGCCGCCGTTTGCCGGAGGAAGCCGAAGACCCGCAAATTAATAAAGCCGATAGCGATGGCCGGCCTATTATCTTTATCAGTTTGATGTCTGATACCTGGAACATGATGGAGTTATCAGACTACGCCGAGCGCTACGTCAAAGACCGATTTAGCGTTATTCCCGGGGTGTCCTCGGTGAACATTTTCGGCGGTGGCAATCCCTCCATGCGCATTTGGATTGATAAGCACAAGTTGATTGCCCGCAACCTAACGGTGTTGGATGTCGTCAACGCCTTGCAGCGAGAAAACATCGAATTGCCCGCAGGCAGAATTGACTCTGTGACACGGGAGTTTCCGGTGCGCATTGCGCGCAATTATCAAACCGAACAGGATTTTCGTAACCTAGTGGTGGCCACCGGCGGTGACGGGCACTTGGTGCGCCTCAGCGAGGTGGCCGATGTACGGCTAGACCGGGAAAATATGCGCCGGGTGTTCCGCGTTAACGGCCAGGACAGCATGGCCATCGGTATTTTAAAGCAATCCACCGCCAACACGGTGGAGGTGTTGGACGGCATCCACAAAGAGATGCAAAGCATCGCCCAAAGCTTGCCGCCGGGCGTAGACATTAAAGCCTCGGGGGATGCCTCGGAATTTATTCGCGCCGCCATCAGCAACGTTTACAGCACCATTTTGGCCACCATTGCTTTAGTGGCTTTTGTGCTCTGGTTATTTTTAGGCAACTGGCGAGCGTTGCTCATTCCCGTGGTGTGTATTCCTCTGTCCCTGGCCGGGTCCTTCGTTGCCCTGTGGATGTTTGGGTATTCCATTAATCTCATTACCCTGCTGGCCATGGTGCTGTCCATTGGTATGGTGGTGGATGACGCCATTGTAGTGTTAGAAAATATTCACCGGCGGGTGGAAGATGGCGAACCGCCCTTACTGGCCGCCTATTATGGCGCGCGCCAAGTGGGGTTTGCGGTAATAGCCACCACCTTGGTGTTGATCGCCGTGTTTGTACCCATCGGTTTTTTACAGGATAACACCGGCCAAATTTTCTCTGAGTTAGCCGTGGCCATTGGCTCCGCCGTTATTTTTTCTACGCTGTTGGCCCTCACCATGGTGCCCATGATGTGCAGCAAACTGTTGCACAAAGGCGACAGCAACAATTGGGTTGTGCGCACGGTTGAGCGCGGCATGGCCGGTATGAGCCGGCAGTACGAGCGCAGTTTACGCAGCTCGCTTAAATTTAAAATGCTGCCGCTGTTGCTGGCCGTCAGTGCTCTCGTAAGTGCCTATTATCTCTACGCAAACTTGCAGCAAGAATACGCCCCCTCGGAAGACCAGGGCACCTTATTTGCGATTATTAAAGCCGAAGAGGGCACCAACACCCGCAAAATGAGCCAAATCATCGATGACTTGTACGAGCCCATCGTTAACAAAGTTGAATCCGGTGATATTACCCGGGCGCTGTTTGTGTCGCCATTTTTTGGTTCGCTAAACCCGAATACCTCCTTTGCACGGTTGAGCTTTATTAATTGGGACGAGCGCGATTACAGCGTGTTTGATGCGCAACAAGAAATTGCCGGCGCTTGGTCTGGCATACCGGGGATTCGCCCCATGGTGTTTGTGCCCAACGGCTTAAGCCGGGGTGGCGGTAGCTCGCCGGTGGAGTTTGTGATTCAAGGCGATACCTATGAGAATCTTACTCAATGGCGCGACCTTGTGATGGCAAAAGCGCGTGACAGCGGCTTATTTACCACTATTAATTCAGACCTCAACGAAACCCAGCAGCAGATACACGTCAGTGTAGATAAAAACCGGGCGGCGGCGTTGGGTGTTTCTGTGGCCGATATTGGCCAAACCTTGCAGGCCATGATGGCCGAGCAAGAAATCTCGCAATACGTTTTCGACGGTCTGGAATACCCGGTCATTATGGCGGTGCAGGACAACCAGCGTGATACCAGTGAAGATATCACCAATACCTACGTGCGCTCTAACACCACCGGTGATTTAATTTCGTTAGCCAACTTGGTTTATCTCGAAAACCGTGCCGATATTCCCTCCTTAGAACGTTACAACCGCCTACGGGCAGTGACCATTAGCGCGGGCTTAGCACCCGGCGTGAGCTTGGATCAGGGCCTTAGCTTTTTAGAGCAAGTGGTGATTGACGAGCTGCCGCACCAGGCCAAGGTGGATTACAAGGGCGAATCACTGGAATTTAAGGAAGCCTCCGGCGGCACCCTGTTTATTTTTGGTTTCGCCCTGCTGATTTTATTTTTGGTGATGGCTGCGCAATTTGAAAGTTTCGTGCACCCCACGGTGATTATGTTCACCGTGCCTCTGGCCATAGCCGGTGGCTTGTTTGGCCTGTGGGTAACCCAATCCAGTTTTAATATCTTTAGCCAGGTGGGCTTTTTGATGTTGATAGGTATTGCCACTAAAAATGGCATTTTGCTGGTTGAGTTTATTAACCAAATGCGAGATGAGGGCAAAGCTTTTGGTGAGGCCATTATCACTGCCTGCCAAATGCGTTTGCGCCCAGTGTTAATGACCACTGTCTCCACCGTGGTTGGAGCCATACCACTGATCATGGCCGCCGGCCCGGGTGAGGCCAGCCGTAACGTGCTGGGTGTGGTGGTGTTGTTTGGTGTGGCCATTGCCGCGTTGTTGACTTTGTACGTGGTGCCCGGTTTTTACCAGTTGCTGGCCCGTCGCACGCAATCGCCGGAGGCTGTGGCCAAGGAGCTTGCACAATTGCAAACTAACCACGCGGTTGCCAAAGAGATATAGTGTCTCTGTGGAATGCAGAACACAGCTAAGCCAAAACTTGTTTAGCCTAAACTTACTAAACCCGTAAAGGATTGATGAATGTTAGCCAGGCCGTTTCGCAGTATATCTCTCGTTGTTGGTTGTTCTTTTTTTGTTGCCAGTTGTGGCACTCAGCTCCAACAAACAGAAACCAGCCACAGCTTCAGTAACGCACAGCCCACGGGCTTGGTGGCCGAGCATGCTGCAGTGGTTTCGGCGCGGCAGGAAGTATCTGATATCGGCTTGGCCGTATTGCAAAACGGCGGCAACGCCTTTGATGCCATGGTAGCCGTAGAAATGGCCCTGGCTGTGGCTTACCCCTTTGCCGGCAGCCCCGGCGGTGGCGGCTTTGTGGTGTATCGCCAAGCTAACGGTGATGTCGGCGCGTTGGATTTTAGAGAAAAAGCGCCAGCGGCTGCCCACCGTGATATGTACTTGGACGAAAACGGTGACGTCATCAATGGCATGAGCCGAGACGGGGCTACCGCAGTGGGCGTGCCCGGCACCATTGCGGGTATTTTTGCCATAAACGAAAAACTCGGCACCAAGCCCATGGCTGAGCTGTTACAACCGGTGATTGAATTGGCGGAGCAGGGCGTGGTAGTTACCCCCTATCAAGCTGGGCGATTGGCCGACTCGCGGGAAAAAATCACCAGCATCAGTGGCCCCAGTTCTAAATTTTCACAGGCCTACAGCGCCGGCGATGTTATTAAACGTCCGCACCTTGCACAAACCCTACGCAAATTAGCCAGTGGCGGCAGAGACGAATTCTACAAAGGCGAAACGGCGAAAAAAATCGCCCGCTTCATTCAGGTCAATGGTGGTTATATCACTGAGCAAGATCTCGCTAACTATCAAGTTGCTTGGCGTGAGCCGGTACAGTTTAGCTACAAGGGCTTGGATATTATTTCCATGAGCCCACCCTCCAGCGGTGGTATTACGCTGCAACAAATTATGGCCATGATAGAACCCTTTAATGTGGGCCAATACGATCACAACAGTTTGCCTGTGGTGCAGGTGTTAACCGAGGCTGAGCGCCGCGCCTACGCCGATCGCAATCACTTTTTGGGCGACCCAGATTTTGTTGAGATTCCCTACACTCAATTGACCGGCTCCAATTATCTGAGCCAACGCATGGCCAGTTTCAGCTTTGACACTGCCACAAAATCCAGTGACGTAGCCCACGGCGCAATTGAAGTTGTAGAGAGCAACGAAACCACCCATTACTCCATTGTTGATCAGTACGGCAACGCAGTGGCCGCCACCATTACCATTAATGGTGCCTACGGCTCTAAATTGTACAGCGATGAATTGGGCTTTTTCTTTAACAACGAAATGGACGATTTCAGCGCTAAGCCCGGCGTGCCGAACATGTTTGGTTTAACCGGCAGCGAGGCCAACAGCATTGCGGCTGGCAAACGCATGCTCAGTTCCATGACGCCAACCATTGCCTTAAAAGACGGCGAGTTATTTATGGTGTTGGGTGCGCCCGGCGGCTCCACCATTATTACTTCGGTGTTGCAGACGTTGATCAATGTGTACGAGTTTGGCTACAGCATGCAAGCCGCGGTTAACGCACCGCGTTTCCATCACCAGTGGTTGCCCGATGCCATATTATTTGAAACCGAAGGCTTTGACCCGGCTTTAATGCCGCAGTTGGAGGCCAAAGGCTACAACGTTATGCAGGGGCGTTCGCCGGTGATTGGTAAAGTGGATGCCATACTGCGGCTGGACGATGGCCGTTTAGAAACTGGAGCCGATAAGCGTGGCGATGACGCCGCTGCTGTTTATTAATTTTGCCAGGGGTAATTACATGGAATTGTTAACGGCCAACGCGGCTAACAAAAAGATCGCACTCAGTGTTTTTGTGGCCATGGCTTTAATGGCCTGCGAACCCAAGGCGGATGAATCGGCTGATACCAAAGCGCCTCCTGTGGCTGAGGTTGCTTCAGCACAGAGCGCCCAAGCACAGAGCGCACCAGCCCAGGCGCAGCCACCGCAAAGCGCCGGTGAGATTCACGCGGCGGCGGTTACCATTGATACTCACATTGATATTCCCCTAAGCCTGGGTACGGAAGCGGCGGATTTTCGCAGCGATGGCCCCATGCAGGTGGATTTGCCTAAAATGCGCGCCGGCGGGTTGGACGCTGGCTTTTTTATTGTCTATGTCGGCCAAGGCCCGTTGAACGAGGCCGGTTATCAAGAGGCCTACGCCGAGGCCCAGCGTAAATTTGAAGCCATTGAGCGCATGGTGAGTAACAGCCCGGACGACATCGCCCTGGTAACCTCGCCGGCCCAATTAAAAGCGGCCTTAGCGCAGGGCAAGTTGGCCGCCGCCATCGGCGTGGAAAACGCCTATCCACTGGGCCCAGATTACCAGCACCTGCAAGAATTCTACGATCGCGGCGCTCGTTATATTTCCCTCACGCACTTTGGCCACAACCATTTTGGCGACAGCTCCGCCGCTAAGGGCGAGCAAGGCGGCGTAGCAGAGCCGGTGAGCCATGGCCTCAGTGAAAAAGGCCTCGCCTTGATAGATCAAATGAACCGTCTGGGCATTATGGTGGACGTCTCCCATACGTCGAAGGAATCCACACTGGCGGCGGTGGAGCGCTCCAAAGCTCCGGTGATTGCCTCCCATTCCGGGGTAAAGGCGCTCTACGATCATCCGCGCAATTTATCCGATGAAGAGATCAAGGCCATTGCCGCCAAAGGCGGAGTGATGCAAATCGTGGCCTTTGACAGCTACATGCGCGACGTGAGCGATGACAATAAAGCCGCCGTCGCTGCCATCCGCGAAGAGATGGGGCTAACCGCAGCGGATTGGTACAAAACCGCCAGCCAGGCCACCATTGGAGGCTTTCGCAAGGCCGTTGCCGCCCTCAACAGCCAATTCCCCCGCGCCAGCGTGGCCGACCTGGTGGACGGCATTGACTACGTGGTCAAGCTGGTGGGCATTGATTACGTCGGTATCGCGTCGGATTTCGGCGGTGGCGGCGGTGTTCAGGGCTGGGATAGCATCGATCAGAGCCAAGCCATCACCGAAGAGCTGGTTAACCGAGGCTACACCTACCCACAGATTGAACAAATCTGGGGCGGAAATCTGTTACGTGTTTGGCAACAGGTGGAAGATTCGGCCCAAACCGCCCTGTAAACCTCGCTCACCGGTTCACAGGCAGGGTGGCCTTGGGTAGAATCCCCGCTTTCTAATGAAGAGACGAGGCATGCAATGGGAAGAGCCTTCCAGAACCGCAAAGAATCCATGGCCAAAACCTCAGACGCCAAGGCTAAGGTTTACAGCCGTTATGGCCGCGAGATTTACGTCTGTGCCAAAACCGGTGGCGTAGAGCCAGACGGTAACCTGGCTCTGCGCAGCCTGATGGATCGCGCTAAAAAAGATCAAGTGCCCAGCCACGTGATTGATAAGGCCCTGGATAAAGCCAAGGGCGGCGCTGGCGAAGACTATAGCCCCGCGCGCTACGAGGGCTTTGGCCCCGGCAATTGCATGGTGATCGTTGAATGCCTCACCGATAACCCCAACCGAACCTTTGGCGATGTGCGCCAGTGCTTCACCAAGTGTAAATGCAAAATTGGCAGCCAGGGCAGTGTGGCCCACATGTTCGACCACAGCGGTATTCTGGTGTACGCCGGTGACGACGAAGAGGCTGCCCTAGAGGCGCTTATGGAAGCCGATGTTGAAGTTAGCGACATAGAGTGTGAAGACGGCAAAATCACCGTATTTGTGCCCAACACCGAGCATTACAAAGCCAAAACTGCCCTAACAGACGCCTTTGGCGAAATCGACTTCGATGTCGACGAAATTCAATTTGTACCCAAAGAGTCCACCCCGGTGGCCGGCGATGACGTAGAAGTCTTCGATAAATTTATGGGTATGCTCAACGATTGCGACGATGTGCAAAATATTTATCACAACGCGGAGTTGCCAGCGTAATTCGCGCTAAAGTTGTTTGTACAAACTTGGGGGTTTGCGCTCCCATGTTTTTGTTAGCATCCAAGATCTTCTGTTCCTCACTCCGTCAGTACCCTAGCGAATTCTTGTAGTAAAACCACCCGCTAAGCTCGCGCTATACTGCTTTTCTTCATATATTTCCCGATTCTTTATAACGTAACTACCTGTGTGGCTGGCACTTTGGATGACTGTCCGTGCATTTGCGCGTTTATCCTAGGAATGCGGCACCAGCTCAATCCCTTGCTACACTAATTAAGAATGTTGGAATGATCGATATTTTTGTCACCAAGCTTTTGGCATTGGCCAATGCAGTGACAATGGTAGTACCAGCCAGGGCTAATGTATTTGGTGGGCCCAGCGAGAACGATAAATAAAGTGATGTTTGGCGCGCGGAGGCGCTAAAGCGCACACAGGGTGGTGACCACGTAGGATGTTCTGTAAAAACTCATTGTTTGCTTTTGGGGAGAGGTTCGCTTGCTAGACCGATTCCAGAGCACCGTAGCCAATAGAAGTCTGTTCGTACGCCTGTTAATGGCCGTGCTGCTGGTAACTATTGCCGCTCATTTGGTGCTGATAAGCTTTACCCTCAGAATCAACCTCACCGATCTGGAGCGCAATCTAGAGCATCGAACGCAAGACATAGGCGCCATCATTGAACAAGTGGTGGTGCAGGGCGGCACCGGCACTCCAGCCAATTTTAGCGCCGAAATTAACTCCGCATTGCAGCGCCTACTATACATTGATCATATCCGCGTCACCGACAGCCAAGGCGTAGTGCGCTATCAAAGTGATACACCAACTCCACCATCCTTTGCGCCGCAGTGGTTTATCAATTGGCTGGATTTGGAAGGTACCGAGGGTACCATTGATCTCACCACGCAAAATTCCATGCAAATCAACTTTAAGGTCAGTGCCAGCCCTTACTACGATGCCCTATGGCGCAGTGTCACCCGTCTATTGGTGTTACTCACCAGTGCCGCCTGTGTGGTGTTTGCTGTGGCTTGGTGGGTGTTGCGCAGAACACTAAAACCACTGCATCAATTGGATGATGCTGCGCAATCCATTGCGCAGGGCGATTTAACAGTGCGCTTACCGTCGGTGGGTGCACACAGTGATCTTCGGCCAACTTTCTCGGCGTTCAACAACATGGCCGAAGAAACAGAGCGCTTGGTAACGACGCTGCATCAGCGGCAGTCCACCATCACCACATTATTCAAAGATGCGCCGGTGGGAATCGTGCGCATGAACCTCGATGACGACCGAGTTTCGGTCAACCCGGCTATGATGCGTTATGCCGGTATTGACCAAGAGCAGGTATCCGCCGAAGCGCTGGTCAATAACTTTCATCCGGAAGACCGGGCCAAGCTACCTAAGGACTGGCGCCGTTACCTAGCCGAGCACGCCCACACGCATTTTGTTCATCGCCAATTGGATAAGCAAGGCGAGTATCGCTGGGTACAAACCAGCATCATAAAAATCAATGCGGATGATCATGGTGGCCGAGAATTCGTTGCCTTTTTAACCGATATCACCAAAGAGCTTACCCATAAGCAAAATTCAGAACGCAGCGCCAGCTTTTACCAAACCTTGTCCGACATTAATTCTGCCATTGTTAACTCGGCCAACCGGGAAGAATTGTTCCGCGTAGTGGGTGAGATCTTTGTGCAAGCCGGTGGTTTTTGTATTTCATCCTTTGCCATGCCCGACGATGAACCCGGATATTATCGCAGTACCTTAATGTATCTATCGTCGGCTGAGAGCAATACAGTAGAAGAGCTGTTTACGCGGTTTCACAGCGATGAACATTTGGCTGGTAGTCTCAGTGCCAAAGCCATTACGACGGGCAAGCCGCTGGTAGACAACGACTTTAAGGTGGTCTTCCATGGAAGTGATGCATTAGATCAAACCACGATAAGCCAAATTCGAGCCGCCATGGTGGTGCCCATTCGCTGTTACGGTGAGAACGTGGCAGCACTGTGCGTAGCATCACCAGAGCGGGATTATTTCTCTGCCGATATTCAAGAATACGTGGAAAAGATCGGCGCTAATATTTCCCACGCACTGGACAACTTTGCCCGTCAGAATGCGTTACAAACTACTCTTACACTGGCGGAACAAAGCGAGCAACAATTAACGACGACGCTGCGCAGTATCGGCGATGCCATTTTTGTTACCGATGCCGTAGGCCGTATCACCATGATGAATTCCGCCGCAGAATCGATGACGGGCTTCAGCGAGGAAGCGGCCCAGGGATTGTTGGCAAGCGACGTCGTACACTGGCTAGACGTAGAAGAAAGTAGCGCGCCGGGCAAATCTTCCATCGTCGATGAGGTCATTACAAGGGGCACCCAGGTGTCGCACCACGAACAAGAGTATTTGTTGAACCAAGACGGGGTGAAATTACCCATTGCACAAACCGGAGCGCCACTGCGCTACGGCATCGGCGATCAAGTGGATGGAGTGGTCTTGGTGGTGCGCGACCAAAGCAAAGACGTGCAAGTGAGAGAAGCCCTACGCAAGGGCGAGTCACGCAACGCGACGCTGATCGAAACGCTACCCATTGGTGTGTTTATTTTTGAGGCGGAAACCAAGCAATTTTTTATCAACGGAGAACTGCGCCGAATCCTCAAATTGTGGAAGCGCCAGGTCACCATCCACGACGTTGAAAACCTAGTACACCCAGATGACATCCACGCCCTTCGGCACTATTTTCAACTGGCAGCGGAGCGCGCCGAGACTGTAATCACCGACTACTATCGCTATCGCTGTGAGGATGGCTCTATCATTTGGGCCAAAATGCGCCTCACGCCCACTTTGGATGAGTCTGGCCGAGTATTGAGTATGGTGGGCGGCGTGCTCGATGTCACCGCAGAACGCGAGCACCTGCATAAAATTCAAACGCTCTCCACCATGTACGCCACGCTCAGCCGTGTTAATTATCTGGTGGTGACCGCTACCGAGCAGTCGCCATTACTGCACGATGTGGCTGAAACCATCTCCAAAGTACCCGGCTTTGATCAAGTCGGGTTCTATTCTTTTGATAATGGACAAATAAACCAACGGCTTAAATTCGGCGCGCTAGGGGCTGATTTTGACGGCCGCGAAAGCAGCCCAATGGATTTGTCGTTAACTAAATCCATAGAATCCACTTTGCGATTTAGCGCGCAAGAGATTGATCAAAAGAGTGGTGTTGTTAACGATTGTTTGTCGGATTCCCGTTTTAGCGAAGGCATTAAAGATTACTGCTTAAGCCGAGATATCAACGCTGCCTTGGCTTTACCGATAAAGCAATCCGGTCAGGATTTTGGCTCCATATTAATTCTTTCTAAACAGCCCGATATCTTCACCCAGCAGGTGCAAGAACTGGTAGAAGAAATCAGCGGAGTGGTATCGTTTGCGTTAACTCAGTTACACAATGATGAGAAAAAACGCCAAGCTGAGCTGGAGCTTACCCGTAACGAGGAGCGACTACGGCTCGGTTTAAGCGTAACGCACACTGGCATGTTCGAAATTAATTTTGTCACCGGTAAAGTGATTTTGGATGATGTCAGCCGTGGCTTATCGGGCCTGACGCAATCCGAGGCCGAGTGCTCTATCAACACTTTTTACCGCGCCTTACCCCAGGAGCTTAAAGACGCCATTGAGAGTGCCGCCTTGGGTGTATCGAACAACCATAGAGCAAAAGATACGTTCTCCTTGGATGCGCGTATTTACCAGGGCGATGAAAGCTCCCGTTGGCTAAGAATGTACGGTGCAATCACCGCAGAACGCACACCATTGGATGAGCCTGTGCGTCTGTTAGGTTTTATATCGGATATCACACATCTAAAAGAGCAAGAAGACAAAGAATACTTGGCGGCCACGGTTTTTGACAAAAGCAACGAATCCATTTTGATTTTGGGTGAAAACCGAAAAGTCATTATGGCCAATCAAGCGTTTTGCGACGCCTATGGCTATGAGCTGGATGAAGTGATAGACCAAACGTCCAACATATTCCGTTCCGACCAACACAATGATGCTTTCTACCGCGACATTCACAGCAGCATAAAGCAAACTGGCAGCTGGCACGGAGAATGGTGGCGTAAGCGTAAAGGTGGCCAGGAGTACCCAGCTCTGGCGGTAATATCTGCCGTTTGTGATTCCTCTGGTACTATCACACACCAAGTGATTCAAGAGATGGATATCTCGGATCAAAAAGAAGCTGAGCAACGCATCAGTAACTTAGCCTACCACGACGAACTAACCAATTTGCCTAACCGCAGCCTGCTGCGTGATCGCGTGGAGCAGGCCATTGCGGTTTCTGAGCGCGAAGAAGAAACCATGGCCCTGCTATTCTTGGACTTGGATCATTTCAAAAATATCAATGACTCCTTGGGCCATGCGGTGGGAGATTTACTACTGCAAGAAGTGGCCAATCGGCTGCAGCGGTCCATTCGCAAATCCGATACCGTGGGCCGTTTGGGTGGCGACGAATTTTTGATGTTACTGCCAGATGCGGATGCCGACGACGCGGCCCATGTGGCGCAAAAGGTGTTGGAAGAGTGCATCAAACCCTACGAATTGGATAACCACAACCTAGCCGTAACGCCCAGTATTGGCATTGCCATGTTCCCGCGCGACGGCTCGGATTACAACGAGCTATTGAAAAAAGCCGATACCGCCATGTACCGGGCAAAAGACGAAGGCCGTAACGGCTATCGCTTCTTTACGCCAGAGATGAACCAAGCGGTGTTCCAGCGTATGGTTTTGGAGAGCAGATTACGCAAGGCGGTGGAAAAACAAGAGTTTGAGTTGCATTACCAACCGAAATACTCCATTGATGGGCAACAGTTGGTTGGTGCTGAGGCACTTATTCGCTGGCACCAACCAGAAATGGGCATGGTATCTCCGGCGCAATTTATCCCGGTGGCAGAGGACTCCGGTTTAATTGTGGAAATAGGCCATTGGGTGCTGCACGAAGCCTGCCGTCAAATTAATGAGTGGCGCAGTCAGTCCTTGCCGTCCATCAAGGTCTCCATCAACTTCTCAACTCGGCAGTTTAAATCCCGTGGGGTAGAGCAGTCGGTGTTCGACGCGCTAGAGCAACACAACCTGCCTGGAGAATGCTTAGAGATCGAAATTACCGAAAGCCTTTTGGCCCAGGATATGGACAACACTTTAAAATCGTTAAAAACTCTGAAACAGCGCGGCATTGATATTTCAGTGGATGACTTTGGCACTGGCTATTCCAGTTTGTCTTACCTTAAGCGTTTTCCCATTGACCGACTCAAGATTGACCAGTCTTTTGTGCGAGATTTAGAAAGCGAATCCGATGACCGAGCCATCGCCTCGGCGGTGATTACCATGGGCCATAGCCTGGGTATGAAAGTGATTGCTGAAGGCGTAGAAACTGAAGAGCAACTGGGCATTCTGCAAGCCATGGACTGCGATGAAGTGCAGGGCTACTACCTCGGCCGCCCCATGGACGCCGACGCCATGACCGGGGTTATGCAACGCTATCAAGCGGCGTTGGCCAGCCGCTGTGTAGCGCTAAAATAGGCGGTAACCTAACGCCCTGATCCTTCGGGGCGCTGCACATTATTGTCTGGGCTTTAATGTTTGGTAATACTGTTTGGTACTACAGTCTGCTATCTGACAATCTCTCTCGCTATTTCAAGTCTCTTTTTCCTTGCATCTCTCTTCTTGACTACCTCCGTGTTGGTTTTATCCATTACCGCTATTCATAGGTCTACCCACGTCTATGGGACTAATCACGGGTTGGGTTCGTTGTTAAGCTAGTGCCTAAGATATACCTAATGCAAGTTAGCCCGCTGCCGCGGGGGAGAAGGAAAATGAAAACACGCCAGTTAGGAGCATCCGGTTTAACGGTTTCAGAATTAGGTCTAGGTTGTATGGGGTTGAGTTTTGGTTACGGCCCTGCCACCGATAAAAGCGAGGCCATTAAATTAATCCGCCGTGCGGTAGAATTGGGAGTCACTTTTTTTGATACCGCGGAAACCTATGGCCCGTTTATAAATGAAGATGTGGTTGGCGAGGCGCTAAAACCGGTGCGAGACCAAGTGGTAATTGCCACCAAATTCGGTTTTAAAAATGGCAATGTGGTAGAAGGTTTTGACAGTAGCCCGAAACAAATTCGCAGGGCCGTGGAAGGATGCCTAAAGCGCCTACGCACGGATCGAATTGACCTGCTCTATCAACATCGGGTAGACCCAAACGTACCCATGGAAGAGGTGGCCGGTACGGTAAAGCAGTTGGTGGGCGAGGGCAAAGTAAAACATTTTGGTTTATCCGAGGCGGGCGTAGAGAGTATCCGCCGGGCTCACAGTGTATTGCCTGTGGCTGCGGTACAAAGTGAATATTCGCTGTGGTGGCGAGAGCCAGAAACAAGCATCTTCCCAGTGCTGCAGGAACTCGGTATTGGTTTTGTCCCCTTCAGTCCGTTGGGTAAAGGTTTTTTAACCGGTGCCATCGATCAAAACACCCAGTTCGAAAGCACCGACTTCCGCAACACGGTGCCGCGTTTCGATAGCGAGCATCGCGCTGCCAACCAAGCTTTGGTGGATTTATTGAAACAGATGGCCAGTGCTAAGGGGATCACTCCGGCACAGTTAGCGTTGGCATGGGTGCAGGTACAAGCGCCTTGGATTGTTCCTATTCCGGGCACCACCAAGCTGCACCGCTTGGAGGAAAACCTAGGTGCCGCAACAGTGGACTTGAGCGATGCAGACAAGCAGAAAATTGCCTCTATTTTGGCGCAAGCTCCGGTGCAGGGTGATCGCTACGCAGCCCGCGCCCAAAAGATGATTAACCGGTAAGGAGCCGATCGTGTGGCAGTCGATATCGTTAGGGTTTTTAGGCCAGTTAATGGCATTGATACTGTACAGCGCAGCAATCAATGCCAGCGACAGCCCGGTAGCCAATGGATCAAGCACAAAGGGCGAAGCACCTAACCGCGAAAAGACGCTAAAGCAGCCAATGAACACCGCAATTATTTATTTAACGCGCACCGGCAATACCGAAGCCGTGGCCAAGATGATTCAACAAGAGATAGGCGGCGACCTGATTGAACTGCGGCCCGCGCAGTCGTACCCCAGTGATTACCAAGCCCACGTAGATCAAGTGGATGAGGAAAATGATCTTGGCTTTTTACCGCCTTTGGCCAACGACCTTGCAGGGCTGGCGCAGTACGAACGGCTATTCTTAGGCTATCCCACCTGGGATATGACGTTACCGCCGCCTTTTAAAACCTTGCTCAGCCAAGGGGATTTTAGCGGTAAAACCATCCTTCCCTTTAACACCAATGCCGGTTTTGGCGCCGGCGATAGCGTTGCTGTGATCAACCAATTGTGCAGTGACTGCCGGGTTAAAAAAGCACTGATTGTGGAAGGCGGCTACGAGCGCAAGGGCATAATGTTGGCTATACAGGGCGCCCGGGAGCAAGAGGTACAAGCACAGGTAAAGGATTGGCTCAAGGAAACCGCAGGAGAGAGCAGGCCCTAGGGTTTCAAGCAACCTGCTACACAGGCCAGTTTGGCGTATGTCTGCTAATATCAGGGGGTCCTGTTAGTAGAAGTTGAGTTAGCCCATTATGCGTTTGGTTGCGTGCCCCCGTATTGTGATCAGCCTAGTGATCTGCGCACTGTGTGCCTGTACGGAGCAAAAGTCCGTAGCGCCAAACGAGCCCGGTGAGCAGAAAGCCGAATATCAAAACCAAACCGAGCTCTCTCAAGCCCAGCAACCTCAAGCCCAGCAGTCCCCAACGGTACCAAGCCCAGCAGAGGAACCGTTGCCGGCGCAACCAGACTCCAGCCCGGCACTAAGCCCAGCCGGGCCCGCTGCAGACTCAGAATTCAACGATGCCCTAACGCTCAGTAAAATCCACTGGTACGAAGGCCAGGTTCAGGCGGCGTTTGACGAAGCCAAGCAAGCCAACAAGCCGTTGTTTTTGTACTGGGGAGCCGTGTGGTGCCCGCCCTGTGAAGAGATTAAACAGACGGTATTTAAGAGCCTGGATTTTATAACCCAGTCTCGCCTTTTTATCCCGGTGTATTTGGATGGCGATTCCCAACGAGCGCAAACTTGGGGCGAAACCTTTGCCGTAAAAGGTTACCCCACAATGATCGTGTTTAACCCCCAAGGTGAAGAAATTACCCGTATTCCTGGAGGCATAGATATTAGTCAATACAACCAAGTGCTGGCGCGCAGCCTAGAAGCCATGCGGCCCACCTCGGAGCTGCTTACCCTAGCGTTAACTCGCGGTACCTCTCGGTTAACGGCCCAGGATTTCTCTCAGATTGCCTACTATTCTTGGTGGCAAAAAAATTTACCAGAAAACATTTTGGTATCCGCATCAACGTTATCCAAATTAGCTCACTTAGCTGAGGAAAAGGGCAACCGTCTGGCCGCCGATCGACTGCAATTACAAGCGTTGATTTTAGGCTACGAAAACGAACAAAACCTCTCCCCGGAAGATGCGCAAAACGTGCATAAATATCTCTCTGTGTTATTGGCTGATCGGCACCGAGTGATTGCCAATTTAGATTTATTAATCTTTTGGTCGGAGGAGATCCTCAGTGTCATTGCCGAGCCCGGCGAAGAGCGCGCCCAGTTGGTGATGCGTTGGGTAGCCGGCATGAAGGCCGTGCGTTACGACCAGCGCCTTTCTCACCCGGAGCAAATAGGCACTTGGTACCCAGAACTGTATTTTTATTGGATGGACAACCCCGAGGCAACAAGCCTGGAAACTGCCGACCTGCAGGATTTACTGCAGCACATCAACCGGCTGGATAAATCCACCCAGGGCAGCGCGCGGCAAGCCTATGTGAACCGCGCCTACCAGGTATTGCTGGCCGCGCGGTTGCCGGCCCAGGCAGAGTACATGCTGCAGCAAGAGATTAAAAACTCGCACCAACCCTATTATTTTATGAGTAGCCTGGCCCAGCTGGCGCGAGATCAGGGCAACAGCGACCTGGCCATCCACTGGTTGCAAAAAGCCTACGAGGCCGCCCATGGCCATGCCACCAGGTTTCAGTGGGGGGTAGAGTACATCACCGGTGTGTTGACCATGCAGCCTGAGCAAACCCGGGTTATAGACCAGGGCATTGATAGCCTGCTGGCCACCATGGAACAACCTCAGGATGTTTTCGCCGGGCGCAATTTTCGGCGGTTAAACACCCTTTTGGCCGCAATAGAACAGTGGCCCAGCCGGGAGGCCAGCACCGCAGTGATGGCATTTTACGATTCTTTACGTAGAGCCTGTAAAGCCAGCCGGCGGGATTCTATCGCCCGGCAAAACTGTCGTACTCTTGATGTGATCACCAATAGCTAGATTACATTATCCTGTGTAATTTTACGCAAATCCCAGGCCTGTGCTTCTCAGCGCCGGTTTGAATCGTGTACTCTAGGTCCGCTGTTTAGGACTCTAGGAGTGTTTGCGTATGTCGGACTTCATGCCATTTATAATTTTTGCCATCATTGTGCCGCTGTTTTGGGCAGTATCCACCTATAACCGCTTTATTAAATACACCAACATGATTGAAGAAGGTTGGAGCATTATTGATGTTGCGTTAAAACGCCGTGCTAATCTCATCCCCAAATTGGTCAGTGCAGTGAGTGGTTACAGCCAGCACGAGACCGATACCTTGAAAAACGTAACGGCTCAACGCCTGGCTACCGACGACCGCAGTGAGCGCACCAAGGAAGAATCCGAGGTTTCCCGTGGTTTAGGTAATTTATTGGCGGTGGCAGAAAATTACCCAGAACTCAAAGCCAGCCAAAACTTTTTAGAGTTGCAAAAAGCGTTAAACCAAGTAGAGGCCGAAGTCGCTTCCTCCCGCAACACCTTCAACCAGCGTATTCGCCAGTTAAACACGTTGGTACAGCAGTTTCCCAGTAATATCATTGCCTCTATTTTTAACTTTAAGCGAGACGAGTACTTTCAGCTGGAGTTAGCAACAGAGCGTGAAGTACCGGAAACACCGTGGGATAGAAAATAGTAAAAGGGATAAACCATGCGTTGGCAGAGAACTCGCAGAAGCAGTAACGTAGAAGACCGTCGCCGAGGCGGCGGTAAAGTGGGTGGCAAAGGCCTATTGGGCGGTGGCATTGGCACCATCGTCATTGCCTTGGTGGCCATGTATTTTGGCGTTGACCCGCAGTTAATCAACAGCCTAGTGGGCGGGCTAGAGGGCGGTACCGCCAGCCAATCTACAGCCAGTGAACCCATCCCTACCAACGACCCCCAGGCGCAATTTGTGGCTGCAGTGCTTGGTGATACCGAAACCACCTGGCACGAAATCTTTGCCGCCAACAATGCCCGCTACCAGGAGCCGAAGCTGGTACTGTTTAGCGGTGCTGTGCGCTCAGCGTGCGGCCACGCGCAAGCGGCTATGGGGCCGTTTTACTGCCCCGGCGACAAAAAGGTGTACATTGATTTAAGCTTCTTCCGGGATTTGGCCAACAAGTACCAAGCACCGGGTGATTTTGCCCAGGCCTACGTCATTGCCCACGAAGTTGGCCACCACATTCAAACACTGCTGGGGATTTCCTCCCGCGTTCATATGCAAAAGCAGCAGGTGAGCAAAACCCAGGCAAATGCGTTATCGGTTAAGCAAGAGCTGCAAGCCGATTGCTTCGCCGGCGTTTGGGCGCACTACGCTAAAAACAAGCGCGATTTATTAGAGCCCGGTGATTTAGAAGAGGGTTTAAAAGCGGCATCAGCCGTAGGCGATGACCGCCTACAAAAACAAGCCCAGGGCTACGTGGTGCCAGAGAGCTTTACCCATGGCAGCTCCGAGCAACGTATGCAGTGGTTCCAAGTGGGCTTTAAAGCCGGCGATCTTAACCGCTGTGATACCTTTACCAAAATGTAGTTTTACGAATATGTAGCTATACCAAATGTAGCTATCGATCTGAAACGGCAAATTTACCGTTTCAGCGCCGCACATAAGCCCGATTCGGCACCCCAACGAAACGGGCTTGATGCCAATCAATATCCCCCATTGCACCAGCCCTATAATGCCAAATTTTCTACGAGTGATTGGTTATGTCTTGTGCAACCGTTCTTTGGAACGCCGATCTTATTCACCGTTACGACCTGGCCGGGCCAAGGTACACCTCCTACCCAACCGCACCGCAGTTTGTTGAGGGCTACCCTCAATCCGAAGTGGACAACGCCATCGCCCGCAGTAACCAAGCCGGCCGGCCGCTGTCGCTTTACTTTCATATTCCGTTCTGCGACACCATCTGCTACTACTGCGGTTGCAACAAAATTGTGACGGCCAATAAACGCAGGGCGCAGCCCTATCTAAACGCGTTACACAAAGAAATTGCGTTGCGCGCGCAGCAGGTGGAAAGCCACCGGCCGGTGAATCAATTACACTGGGGTGGTGGAACGCCAACGTTTATCAGTGACGACGAAAAGCGCGAGCTAATGCGAGTCACCGCCGAGCATTTTAATTTGGCCGGCGATGACAGCGGTGAGTATTCCATTGAAATTCACCCCGGTGGCTTGGCGTTGGATAGCCTAGGCGTATTGCGAGAGATAGGCTTCAATCGGTTGAGCATGGGGGTGCAGGATTTCAACCCCCAGGTTCAAATGGCCGTAAATCGCTTTAACTCGGTGGAGGAAGTGGCGGCGCTGGCGCAACGGGCCAAAAGCGAAGGCTTTTTATCACTGAGCATGGATTTAATTTATGGCCTGCCACACCAAAGTGTGGCCACCATGACCGAGACCTTGCAGCATATTATTGCGCTAGACCCAGAGCGGCTATCGCTATTTAACTACGCGCACATGCCGCATCTGTTTAAAAGCCAAAAGCAAATTGACGAATCCGGCTTGCCCAGTGCCCAGGAAAAACTGGCTATCTTAAAATCCGCCATCGGCCAATTGCAGGCCGCGGACTATGTTTATGTGGGCATGGATCATTTCGCTAAACCCTGTGATGATCTGGTAGTTGCACAGCGCCAAGGCACGTTGCAGCGCAACTTTCAGGGCTATGCCACCCATGGTAATTGTGATTTGCTCGCCTTTGGTGTGTCGTCCATCAGTGCTGTGGATTCCATCTTTGCGCAAAACCACAAAGATATCCCCAGTTACGTGAATGCGCTTAGCCAAGGCACACTGCCGGTAGCCAAAGGGCTTAGCCTCAATCAAGAAGATTTATTGCGCCGAGCGGTTATCAATCAATTGATTTGCCAATTCGAATGTGACTTTGCAACGATCAGTGAGCAATGGAAGATTAATTTTGAGCAGCATTTTGCACAAGAGCTGGCACAACTGAAGCCCATGATAAACGATGGGTTAATTTTGCTTACCGAGCATGGCCTTAGGGTTACCGATCAGGGGCGGTTATTAATTCGCCGTATTTGTATGGTATTTGATGAATACCTATCGCCGGGTAAAGCCGCCGCGCAACAGAGCCTGCGCGCGCGCTACTCAAAAATTCTGTAACCGCTTGGTTACAGAAACTCGGAGCGAAACTTACACACCGGCTCGCCATGTTCGTTGCTATAAAGCATAAATTGCAGTTGCGGTGCGCCGGTTTCTTTATTGCGGGTAATTTCCACAATGCCCATATTCATATCTCCGCAGGGGTTGCTCTTGTCATCGTCTACGCCGGGCAATAACTGAACCTTGGCGTGTGGCCCGGTTTTTACGTGCAGTGTGCGTTTTGTGCGAATAATCAAACTCGATAAAAATTGAATCACCTTGCCGGTGTCGTGGGTGATACCGCTGGAAATAAACTGGTACAAATTAGGCGGTTGGTCTTCCCAGCTAATGCTGTGCACACAGCCAATATGAATATCGCCGCTGAGTAACACCATTTTTTGCTCGGGGTAATCTCGCTGATGCTGGTGCAGCATGGCTGCGATCAAGTCTCTATCGTGGCGGTGGCCGCGAGTGGACCAGCGGTCGGAGAAGTCTTCTCCCTCTGGCGTTATGCGGGCCGCCAAGCGGGTGAGCGGCTTTGGCAAGTGCACCAAAGGCACGGATAACACTAAAAATAAAAATTCTTTATCGCCGTTGTTGGCCAGGTACTGTTTTAAATCTTCCAGTTGTTGGCTGCTAACGATGCGAGGGCTATCACCCACCCGGCGATTGGAGCGTATATCCAAAAAGTAGGTGCCAATGCTGCCGAACTCGCTGGCAAAATCGAAACTCGGTGGCGGTACTTGGCTGGGGTGATGAATTAGCGAACCCTGGTAATCCACAAACGCCTGGAAGGCGCCTTGCCGAAAGTTCTGCCATTGTGGCTGATTGTGCTCAATGGCTGAGCCCCAGTTATCGATAATATCGTGGTCATCAATGGCGGGGTAACAGGCGTAGTTGGCCAATAATTTTTTCCACCCGGGCACATTCCAAAAGTGGCGATAGCGCTGGTGAAATAATTGGCGAACCTCCTCGGCGCTGCATTCCAATATGGTTTGTTTGCCCTCTGGGGCGACGGTTTTAAAATAGTCATCATCAAACAAAGACATGGTGCCGGGCATGTCAGAGTACATTTGATCGCCACCCATAATGACCTGATCCACCTGGTGCTGTTCAAGCACCTTGTGCATGGCGGTGAGCATGTCTTCCGAAGACGAGCGAATATCACCATTATTTTCAAATGGTTGGTGGCAGCTCATTAAGGCCAGGCTAAACTTTTCGGGTTCGCAGTCATCGCTGGCGGCGGTGCGAAAGCTGCCTTGGGCCAATACCTGGCCTTGCTCATCACACAGTTTTAGCCAATAACGTTGGCTGGCTTGCAGGGGCTCAAGAATCTCACTGCCGGTGTAATCCGCCAGGTCATCACTTACGGTGACAGCCAGTTGGCCATCGCATTGGCTGGAATCTTCCAGTCCCCAGCGCAGCTCAAAGCGGCCGGTACTACCGGTGCGGTACCAGGCCCGAATATTGGTGGCGTTGGTTGCGCCAATGGCCAGTGTAGATTCTAGGGGCGGGTTGGAAAAATGTTGCGGTTTGATGGCGGCGCGCTCCAATAACAGCCATTGATTGCGAGTTTGCCAGGGGCATTACTCAATGAAGTGACAGTGTACGATATACTGAAACAAATCAGGGTTATAAGTTCCGGGTATATGATTGATATCTACTGCGAGCGCAACGGGCCGGCGTTTTGGTCGGAGCCGGTGAACGCGTTGACTAATTTGTCTTTTTTCGCGGCTTTTTTATTGTTGGTCCCGGTGCTACGCCGGCACTGGCCCGCACTGAGTAACGCCAACCGAGTGGTTAGCATGGTGTTGATGGTTTTGCTGCTGGCCATCTGCATTGGTAGCTTCGCCTTTCATACGCTCGCCTCGAAGCCCGCTATGCTGGCCGACATCATTCCTATTTCGTTATTCCAATTGGTGTTTCTGGCGGCCTATATGCGCTTAGCCATGGGGTTGGGTAGGCTTAAAGTGATTGCTGCAATGTCGGCATTTTTTGCTTGTGGTGCACTGTGCAGTGCACTGCCTATTGCGTTAAACGGCTCTCAGACCTACATCGCCGCACTGGTATTTTTGTCCATACTCGCGACGTCGCACTATGGTCACAGCTAGCGTCATCCTAAGGCCCTGTGGTTGGCCGTGGCCTGCTTTACGCTGGCATTGTGCTTCCGTACCCTAGACTCGCTGGTATGCCCGCTGTGGCCCCTGGGGCTGCACTTTCTCTGGCATCTGACCAATGGCGTGGTGCTGTATCTGTGCGTTCAGGCCTATCTTGATCGGGTTTCAAGCGATACGTTTAAATAGTAGTCTAAGCGCCACGCTAAACCATGGCCCAAGCCAAGTGCTTGAAAACTGTACAAATTTTATTTTCACAAAAGGGGTTGACCCCAGTAGGGGCCCTCCCTATAATGCGCAGCCTCTGGTGGCAAGGTTACTAACCAACGCCAACCAGCGACGTTGATGCGGGGTGGAGCAGCCTGGTAGCTCGTCGGGCTCATAACCCGAAGGTCGTCGGTTCAAATCCGGCCCCCGCTACCAAAATACGAAAGGGTCGTCCTTAATAGGACGGCCCTTTTTTATTTGTGCTGTGGGTTGTTGCTATTGTTTGTAAGGCGGTTAACGTTAATGATAATTTGCGCGCAATTTATCAATTTCTGTTCTTACAGCACTGTCATAGATTACTTCAGTACAAAATAGAACAGGCAGCGTTTTGTCCCCATCGGCTAGGTTCTCGCTACGTACAACTGGCAATGGGTTTTGCTCGCTGAAAATTTTAACCGCGTCAATTAGTCCTGTCAGTTCATCTGGGTGTAGTTGCGAGCGCTGTAAAACCGCCGACGCAAAGGCGTCACCTTGATCCATTAAGTATGGCTCGGTAAGAAAGGTGTAGCAGCTTGCGATCGCATAGCTATTGATGTCTTTGAGAATGGTATTTTCCGATGGTTTATCGCTTCGCGAAAAAGACGATGAACAACCTAGAGCCGATGACAGGGTTAGTGCCAGTAGCGACGTTTTTATTACGCTAATTCCCAAAATTCACCTCGTGATGTTTTAATTGATGGCTCGTGGCTATTTATGTAGGTTGAATAATTGTCATAGCTGGGCTCACGATACGAGGCGCCGTCCCACAGGGCGATGTGACCTGTTGCGCCAGTCCAATTTACGCTAAATGCGACAATCCCCTTCTTTTTCTTAAAAGTGTCGTCAAAGGGGGAGACATCATCAATTGAGGGTGCTCCTAGTGTTTTGATGAGGTACTTTCTTAGGTCGGCAACTCTAAAAATGATTCTTGAATTATTTTCGGTTCCAAGTGTTGTGGCGCCAACAGCATCTGAAATGTCCTGTTGAATAGGGCTGCCACCATTATTGAAGGCAACACTTAATCTACTTGCGCATGTGTTTCCGTTCGGCCCGAAACCAGGCACATTGATGTTTTTTTCTGCAGTGCCACCTAGGCTGGTGTATAAATCCTTGAGCGTGGGGTAGTTAATGTGATCAGGGAACGCATCCCATAACATACGAAAATTTGGTTTAGCCATAGTCCGGTTCCGTCCGTTAATTTCTCATCAGAAGAACCTATCTTACAAAACTCGGTGTGATCAATATGTGGCTGGTCGCTATCTCCATCTTTTTCTACAGCAGGAGAACAGGGTCACACATTTAGTTTTCATCCGCCGACAGACACGTGGAGTTTCGAAAAAAAAGAGGGGTGAGCGCTTCTGCTTTGTTGAGTCGCGGAATATGGCTTCGATGTGTCGATAAACTTTACTAAGTGGTATAGGCCGTTAATAACTTAACTAAGTTGCAGGCCGGCTTTGATGATGTCAATTTTGCATGTGGTGGCCTAACTTCTAGTTTGCGTAATTCGGAGGGCTTTCGTTATTTGAGCTGAGGATCTGTGTCTGCCATCAATTTTATGTCTCTATTTTAAAGTCTTGCTGTAGCCCACTCCAGTGAGTTTTGAGCGTTTCTTTATGTGCTTCGTCCATTGGCAGTTTGTTCAGAGAATCGGGCCAAAGCGCTCTAGCTTTTGTCATTGTGTCATCTAAATGAGGCTCTATCGCCCGCCATGGTATGCCGGCTTTATCTGCCCATAGCTGAAAATGTCTCTTGGAGACGGAGTGCCACTCTTTAGTCTTGCCGAGATTTAGCGCGTACTTAGTTTCATTTTCCATATACACCTTCGTGGTAACGATATCGTAGGCAGGTGAATGCCGCGGGGTGACTTTGTTAGGATAGAGAAAGCTCCAGTTCTTTAAATGTGCATCACCGTTAGCTAAGAGGATATTCACCAGCAACCGTCTTGCAAACTGCTGCGCGTCGGCCAACCCATCACCGGAGAAACCATAAATGATCTTCCCGATGTGTTCATAATTGGATGAGGTATATTTTTCATGAGGATATCTTACGAGAACCTGAGCAAAATCCTCCATGTGAATGCGCTGGCTTGGCGTGTGTTCAATGCTGGAGCGATCAAATCGCTTGATGGCAAAGGCATACTTTTCGTCAGGTAAGTTAATGTGTGGTAGGTTGTCGAGCTTGTTTAACTCTACCAATTTGATTTCAGGAATATCAACGCCAGCAAGTCCCGCCAATGACATGGCAGTATATTCGTTCTGCGGCACAAGCTTATGTGTTCGGCGACAATTAGGGTGACCGGTTGACGACAACTATCTTGGCCGGTTGGGTGTGACAATAGGTACTTTGTTTTCCACTTTGGAGCACAGAGTGCCGGGTCAACACATAACCAACCGACAAGAGGAGCTGTACATGCAGCATCGACAAGACGGCGCCAGCCAGGAAGTGGCGGCCGCTAAGGCAGGAATTTCCGTCCGCTCTGGACGACGCATCGAAAAATCAGGCGCACCTTGCATTCAAACCCAGAGAGATTGGCGCACACGCGAAGACCCGCTTAACGCGGTATGGAGTACCGAACTGGAGGTATTGCTCCGGCACGACCTTATTGGAATATCTGGAAGAGCATTACCCGGAACATTACGACCAGCGTGTTCTGCGTACCTTGCAGCGACGGGTCAAACAATGGAAAGCACTGAATGGCCCCGATCAGGATGTTATCTTCCGCCAGCAGGCGGCCATTGCACAGCAGGGTTTCTCTGACTTCACTCACCCTGACAGCCCGATCACTATCCAAGGGACGCCCTTAAAACACCTGCTGTATCAGTTCCGCCTGGCCTACAGCGGTTGGCGCTCGGTTACCGTGGTGCAGGGTGGAGAAAGCTATGCTGCTCTTGCTTGCGGGCTACAGCGAGCCTTGCAACAGGCCGGTGGCAGCCCGATTGAGCACCGCACCGACAGCTTAAGTGCAGCACGCAACAATCGACAAAATGTCTGGACCGACGCCTATGGCGAGTTATGTGCACACTATCGGATGCAGCCCACCCGCAATAACCTGGGGCAGTCACATGAAAACGGTGTGGTTGAGTGCGCCAACGGGTCGCTAAAACGTCGCCTGTCGCAGCAACTGAAGCTGCGCGGGCACCATGACTTTGACAGCATTGAGGCCTACCAAGCGTTCATTGATCAGGTGGCATCCAAACTCAATCGCCGCTCTCACTCGCGTTTTACTGAAGAGCAGCAGGCCTTACAGCCCTTACCTAGTCATGAGGCCGCCGATTACCAAACGCTGAATATCAAAGTCACACGCTCTTCGACCATAGAGGTCCGGCGCGTGGTCTACACCGTGCCCTCGCGGCTAATCGGTGAGCGCGTTCAGGTCAGGCTGCATCATGACCAGCTGGTGTTGCACATCGGGCAGCAGCAGGCACTAACGCTACCACGTATCTACCCTAAGCCAGGAGAGAGCCGTGCCCGCTGTATCAATTACAAGCACGTCATCCGCTCACTGGCGTCCAAACCTCAGGCGTTCCGCTACTCTCAGCTGCGCGATGATCTCTTGCCCGACGACAACTACCGCCAGCTTTGGCGTCATGCCGATCAGCAGCTGGAGGCTCGCGAGGCCTGTAAGTGGATCGTCACCGTACTCAGGCTAGCCTATGAATACGATGATGAGCAGGCGCTAGGGCAGGACTTGTTGGTTCACGCTAAAGCCGGCAAGTTCGCGACAATTACGGAGCTTCAGGCCCGCTACCTCACCAGCCATCAACCCACCTTGCAAGCCACCTCCACCCAGCATGAGCTGATTAGCTATGACGAGCTGCTGTCAACGATAACGGGCGATAGCCGGCTGCTAGATCTGGCGCAGGAGGTGGTGTTGTGAGCGATTCAGTCGCCCTGCTATTAAAAGAGCTGAAGCTGCCGGCCTTTGTTCGGCACTACCAGTCGCTGTGGGACACGGCTGTGGAGAAAAGCTGGTCCCACACCGACTACCTGGCGGCTCTATGTGAGTACGAGCTATCTGATCGTTATCAGCGCAGGACTCAAAAATGGATACGCGAAGCCAGGCTCGCAACCAGTAAAACCTTCACAGCCTTGGATAACAGCAGCTTGAGCAGACCCAATCAAGCGGTACTGGCCAAACTGCAACAAGATACAGACTGGGCGCACAACGCGGATAACGTCCTGCTGATTGGCCCCAGTGGTACCGGCAAAACCCACATAGCCAACGCTTTGGGTCACCGGCTTGTTGAGCAAGGAGTGCGCTGCAAGCTGTTTCCGGCCATCGCACTGGTTCAGCTCTTGCAGCAAGCCAAGCGGGATCTTGACCTGATGACGGCAGTGACCCGACTGGATAAATACCGGGTCATCATCATTGACGACATTGGCTATGTGAAGAAAACCGATGCTGAAACACATGTGCTGTTTGAGTTTATCGCCCATCGTTACGAAAGTGGCAGCCTGATCATCACCGCCAACCAGCCCTTCAGTGAATGGGATCAGATCTTCCCCGACAGCATGATGACAGTGGCAGCTGTCGATCGGCTAATACACCACGCGACAATTATCGAACTTGAGGGGGAAAGCTATCGAAAGCAGCACCAGTTAGCACAAGCAAAAAGCAGTAAAAGTAAAAGCACCTAACCGGCCATCATAGTTGTCGCGGGCCGGACAAGATAGTTGACGTCTAACAAAGACTGCTGACAGGAGGTGACAGCAGTGCTCTGTTAATCTTTCGGCACGTATATTTATCATTCAAACCCTAACTTAAGGATATCTTTATGTATACACTTTATGGCTTTCCATTCTCACAGCACAGTCGACGTGTGGTTTCTTTATTAGAAGAGACTGGATTAGAATACGAATTTAAAAACGTCGATATGATGAATGGTGAGCATATGTCTCCAACATATCTGGAGATCAATCCAAATCATCAGGTTCCCACGTTAATTGCCGATAATGTTAAGATTCATGAGTCAAATGCGATACTACGCTATCTCTGTAACAAGCATGACTTGGAAGTTTGGTACCCTCAGGATGCTGATACGCGAGCGGCTGTAGATCAGTGGCTGGACTGGATTCAATGCCGTTTATCTCTCGCTGTTCTCGGTATTGTGCTTAACAAAGTATTTATGGGAGAGGACGCTGATCAAGATGCCATCAAGCAAGGGCAAGAAAAAATGGTAGAGTTGTCGCCTCTGCTAGAGGAAACCTTTGCTGATTCGCAGTTTCTTTGCGGCGCAAGGCCGACCATCGCCGATCTTGCGCTTGTCTCTAATATATTTCATCTGGGTTTAGCAGACGAACTTCCCACAGGGGAAAGCACTGGAAGGTGGTACAAGGCCATGCTAGAAATGGATGGCGTTAAAAAGTCATTACCAGAAATGTGATCAGGGCCTTATGTCAGCGACAAGACGACTCTTTAGTATTATTCAGACCTTGCGATCGGCCAAGCGGCCGATCACTGCGCAACAATTATGTGAGCAGCTGGAGGTCTCGTTACGCACTATCTATCGAGATATAGCAGAGCTTCAGGCACAGAACATTCCAATAGAGGGGGAGGCAGGCATTGGTTACATTTTGAGAGATGGCTACGACATGCCTCCTTTGATGCTTACGTTAGATGAGCTGGAGGCTGCGCTTTTAGGGGCTCAATGGGTTGCCGAGCGTGGTGATGAGAAACTCTCGATCGGCGCGAGAAGCTTGGTTGAAAAGCTAAACGATGTCGTACCTCAGCACCTAAAACAAGTTGCTGACTCTTTGGTTGTTGTTGCCCCCTGCCTTACGCCTATCATCTCCGATACGATAGACTCTGAGGTTTTGCGTGAAGCAATGCGCTCGCGAAAGAAAGTCAAAATAGAATATACAGATGGAGCTGGCAAGGTTAGCCTGCGAACTATTTGGCCTTTTATGCTTGCCTATTTCGAAACGGTTAAACTCGCTGTCGCATGGTGCGAAAAACGAGAAGGATTCAGGCACTTTCGCACGGACAGAATAGTTCATATGGAGGTTTTAGAGGAACAGTTTCCAGCAACAACCAGCCAGCTTAAGCAGGACTGGTGGGAACAAGAAAAAGAAAAAGAAAAGCCACGGTTTCATGCAGAAGGCAGTCTCTACACATAATCCAAAGGCACCGAGTCGTTATCTCGAATCAATTCAAACATATTATCTTCTATCCAGCGATCCAAGGTGCAGATTTTCATCCTGAGATCCTGTCCGAGCGGAGTGAGCTCGTATTCGACGTGGGGTGGAACGGTGCCCATGTCTATGCGAAGCACTAGGTTCATGTTCTCGAGTTCGCGCAGGGTTTGAGTTAGCATTTTTTGAGAAATGCCTTCGATTTTCCGCATCAGCTCTCCATTTCGCCAGCGTTCTTTAGCTAGCGCATCAATCACCAGTAAGTGCCATTTTCCGGCTAGAAAGGTCAATAGACAACGTGCTGGACATTTCGCGTTGAAAACATTTGGCTGTGCTTTCGTACGATCTTTAGGTAGTTCATACATGACGAAACCCTGAATTCTACATTTATTTGACAAAAATTATGGTTACCAAAAGGTGCGTACTATATTTTTAGTTATTTTAAAAATAATATCAATACCTCAAGTTGTTTTTATCAAATATCAAGGAGTCTATATGTTTAATGCTATTCAACCGGAAACCGCTTCCAGCGAAGCCCTCGCAGCACTTAACGAAGCTAAGTCTCAATTCGGAGCGGTAATTAATCTTTTTAAAGTAACTGCGAATGGGCCGAACGTACTAAAAGGCATCGCAGCCTTCAATAGAGAGCTGTCTGAATCCATTGAGTTAACACCTGCTGAAACCGAGCTTGTTGCAATGCTAACCTCGGCGCTGAACCATTGCGATTATTGCGTTAACGTCCACATGCAGATTGGAAAAATGCATAAACTGAGCGAAGAAGATTTAGTCGAAGCCCTGTCCGCACGCGCACAGAGCCCTCGCAATCAGGCGCTACTTGATTACACCAATGAACTAGTTCGTAATAGAGGTCGCGTTTCTAAACACGCGATAGACAACGCTATAGCGGAAGGTTTCAGCCAAAAAGCTTTGCTGGAAGTGATTGGTGTCGTAGGTGTTTATACCAGTCTTCAATATATCCGACATGTCGCTGACCCAGAGCACGATTTTCCGCGAGTAAAGCAGTTTAATGCGTGCGAGCACGGCGCTTAATAAAGATAAGCGCTGAGCTTTTCGCTTGAAAGTATCGAGTGATTTAACTGGTTTACTATCAAAGGGGGCGAGATCTGGTTGCTTATCTTCAAATCTAATCGTGCAGAATTTCTTGCTATCAAAAGATGCTTTCTTAAAGAAAATTAGATCAAGTAATTCTTGAGATGGCTCCCTTTTGTTAGGTGATATTCAGTAATGTTTGTTCCGAAAATGACCTTTCCCCTAAGTTAATACCACTCCCTCGATGAGATATTTGCCTTATGCTGCCTGTGCCGCGTAGGCTACTGGCGTCATGTAATTTAATGAGCTGTGCGGCCGCTCATGGTTATAGTGCGCACGCCATTGATCTATTTCGTAGCGGGCTTCCTCTATTGTTCGGAACCAGTGCTGATTCAGACAGGTGTCTCTAAACTTGCCATTTAGGCTTTCGACGAAGGCGTTTTGCGTTGGCTTGCCAGGCTGAATAAAGTTGAGTTTGACCTGATTTTCTTTACTCCAGAAGAACATGGCTTTGCTGGTGTATTCAGTACCGTTGTCACAAGTGATACTTTCAGGCTTACCACGGGTCTCGATTAGTTGATCTAAGAAACGGGCTACGCGATTTCCACTAATAGAAAACTCTGCCAGCTGTCCGACCAGTTCGCGACTGTAGTCATCAACTACATTTAGTATTCGGAAACGTCTACCATTACTCAGTTGATCTGATACAAAATCCATAGACCAGCGCTCGTTGATTTGCTTAGGTAAGTCCATCACAGGCACAGGGCGCGTGAGCTTTTTACGCTTTTTTGTACGAACCTGCAGTCCTTCCTCTGTGTAAACACGGTAGGTTCGCTTCTTGTTAGTCACCAACCCTTCGGCTTTCAGTAACCCGTGTAGCAAGAGGTAGCCATACCGACTGTATTGTGCTGCTAGCTCTTTCAGTCGCTTCCGAAGAACATCGTCGTCGTAGCCCTTAGCCCGATAGCGATAGCCTGTTCGGCTAATACCAGAAAGCCAGCAAGCACGGCGCTCGCTCAAGCCAAACGTTTCGACCAGATAACTGGCGACAGGCTTACGTTCAGCCGGCTTTACCACTTTTTTGACAAGACATCCTTCATGGCCTCCACTTCAAGTAGCTTTTCTGCAAGAAGCTTCTTCAACTTGGCGTTCTCCGCCTCCATATCCTTCATGCGCTTAGCTTCATTGACTTCCATGCCAGCATACTTTGACCGCCAGTTGTAGAAAGTACCTTCAGATATTCCCAGCTCGCGACAAATATCAGGCACTTTGGTACCCGCTTCATGCTGTTTGATCGCTTTGATGATTTGCTCTTCGGTGTATCGTTTCTTCATAGTAATGAGATCCCCTTGGGAGTAGATTAACTGGAAATCTCATCAACGTCATGGTTCTATTTTTCGGGGAAAGGTCAAAAACTGTAACGGTTTCAATCTATGTCATTGGTTAGCGCTTCATAAGCGCTAACTTTCTTGCTAGGACTCATTTATACCCATTGACCTGTCTACTGCTTTACAGTTTAAGATCACTCACAGTCAATTCTAAGAAGGTTTAACGCTCTGTACAAAATATCAGAACTTGCAAGAAAAGTTGAATTATCAAGAACCACTCTTCTTTACTATGAAAAGATTAGATTGATCTCTGGCGACAGACAGCCGAATGGCTATCGAGTATATACAGAGAAAGATTTACAGCGAATCTTGTTGATCCAAAAATTGCAATCTGGTGGTTTGACACTGAAGGAATGTAAAGCATGCCTTGAGGAAAAAGTTAATAAAGCGCTATTGATGGAGCGTGTAACAGTACTTGATAAAGAGATTGAGCAAAAACAGCAGTCTAAAAAGTTGCTTGTGGCCTTAATCGGTGAAGGTGACACCAAAGCGTGGCACGAAGACTTAAATAAGCGGGCACCTGATGCTCATTTAGAGTGGTTATTAACTCAGGGTTTTAGCGATAAAGAAGCTCTACAACTGAAGTGGTTATCAAAGAATATGAACGAACACGACTTATATATGAACGATTTCATGAAGATTTTTGAAACACTAGAGCGATGGGGTCCAGGTAGTGAGGAAGATACCAAAAAAGCATTGCTCGCTGTACCAAAATTGCCAGAATCCATTCTGGAGATCGGTTGCGGTAAAGGGCTTTCTGCTGAAGTATTGGCAAAATGTAGTAACGCAGAGATTACAGCCTTGGATAATGAGCAATCAGCTCTTGATAGGCTGGAGCAGCGCTTTGCGCAACAATGTCTGGTTGACCAACTCAGCACGGTTTGTGCAGGCATGACGGAGCTTCCTTTTCCAAAAAACAGTTTTGACCTTCTATGGGCGGAAGGAAGTGCCTATATAATCGGAGTGGAAAATGCATTGGCGCAATGGCGTTCTGTACTTAGAAAGCACGGGTATTTAATGCTCAGCGATATGGTCTGGCGAACATCGACTCCGAGCTGTGAGTCAATTGAGTTTTGGGAACAAGAATATCCGGATATTCAACTGGTTCAGACCAGAATTAATCAAATGAAAAAAGCCGGTTATCAGGTCATTGATCACTTCCCACAAAGCGAAAGCGCATGGTTAAACTACTATACGCCATTGGGGAAGCGACTAAGCGAGCTAGAAAGGGATTTGGCAGATAGCTCCGCATTCAAGGATGTACAAAATGAGGTGAATATTTGCACTCAATTTGGTCATGAGTTTGGCTATCACATGTTCATTCTAGAAAAACTCAATTCTTAGTCCCGTATTTGTGTTTTTGACGCTTAGACATATAAGCGTCGTAATGCCTCAAAACCCTACCTTTTAGACGGAGTAAGCTAGAGTAGCGTTTCATTCAACGGGACATTGCCTTGACATTAATAGTAGAACGGTCTAATAATAAATAACAAAAGTCGGACTGCTCATCTGTCTTATCGACTTTTTCGACTACAACGTAATGAGCGTGAGGCTAAGGAAATGAAAAAATTAGAGGGTAAGGTAGCCGTAGTAACAGGCGGGAATAGCGGTATTGGTTTTTCGATAGCAAAGATGTTTTCTGATCATGGCGCTAAGGTCGTTATATTTGGTCGCGATGCAGAGTCCCTGAAGGACGCAGACATAGCTCTTGCTGGGGAAAGCATGTTTATAAAAGGCGATGCCTGTTCTCAGGAAGACCTTGAGACATTGTTTAGGAAAACACGGAACCACTTCGGCACCATCGACATTGTTGTAGCTAACGCGGGAGGAGCCATAATGCAGCCATTTCTGGAGGTTACAGAAGAAGACTTTATTTATCAGAGTGATGTTAATTTCAAAGGCGTATTTTTTACACTTCAAAAGGCGGCTCCATGTATGAACGATAGTGGAGCGGCCATTATCGTATCATCAAGTGCTAACTGCCGAGCTGTACCGGGCATGAGTGTCTACGGCTCAGCCAAAGCTGCTGTAAGAGCACTTGCCCGAACTTTAACCCAGGAACTCGCACCTCGAAAAATACGTGTAAATGTTCTTACTCCTGATCCAGTCATGACAGCGGCGTACAGCCGAACGGGTCTGTCAGAGGAAGAGATCGGCGATTTTCAGGCGCTGCAAGCGTCCCAGATCCCGCTTAAGCGAATTGGACAGCCGGACGAAATAGCAGCAGCTGCACTATTTCTCGCTTCATCGGACTCTTCTTTTGTGGCTGGGGCTGAACTGGTTACTGACGGTGGCATGACACAGATCTGACATTAGGATTATCGATACTTTCCCAATTTAACCTAACAAATGATGATCAAAACAGATGGCTAGAACACGAGATATAAAAAACTACGACGACGCAAAAACGCGCTTACTGGAAACAGGAATGTCACTCATACGCTCTGAGAGTTTCTCAGGTATTGGCATTAACGACGTTCTTAAAAAAAGCGGCGTACCGAGAGGTTCTTTTTACCACTATTTCAAAAGTAAAGAGGCGTTCGGTCTAGAAGTAGCCCAGTACTATCACGGCTTGCAAATAGAGGGCGCAAACCAGGTATTAAATGATCAAACCCTCACTCCTATAGCTCGCCTGGAAGCTTTCTTTAGAGGCGCTAGCGAAGAATTTAAAGCTCGCAATTACGCGGAAGGTTGCCTGATGTGCAACCTATCAACTGAGTTAGCAGACACAAATGATGAGTTTCAGAAAATACTCAAAAAACATTGGGTGGAGCTCTCATCGGAAGTCGCACAATGTTTAGCGCATATTCAGCTTGGCGATATTGGTTTAGGCCACCTAAGCAATACAGAAGCTGCGGATTGGCTTATGAACGCCTGGAGTGGCGCATTGGTGCGCATGAAAGCTGAGCGTAGCGAAGCCCCTCTTCAACTCTTTGAAAAAACCATATTTAACATTAAGAAAGGAACACGCAAATGAGTAAAAACATATTAATCACCGGAGCAAGCCGAGGAATTGGTTACTTGACAGCCAAAACACTTGCCAAAGGAGGCCATCATGTCATTGCATCTATGCGAGATATTAAAGGACATAATGCGGCTATTGCTACCGAGCTTGCTGGCTGGGCGGCAGAGCATGGTCATTCTCTGGAGGTAGTAGAGCTGGATGTTACGTCCGAAGATTCCGTAGATTCCGCGATACAAGCTTTGGAAGAACGTTTAGATATTGATGTGCTTATTAATAACGCGGGCATTATGCCATGTGGCATCACAGAGGCTTATACGCCTGAGCAGGTTTCAGCATGCTTAGATGTTAACGTTGTCGGTGTTGCTCGCACCTGTAGAGCCGTTCTCCCGCACATGCGCGAACGAAAATCAGGGCTTCTAATCCATATAAGTTCAAGTTCCGGTCGGCTTGCGATGCCCTTCTTTGGGTTGTATTGCGCGAGCAAATGGGCACTAGAGGCTATGGCAGAATCTATGCATTATGAACTCGCCAGCTTTGGCGTGGAGTCCATAATCGTTGAGCCTGGCGGTCATGGTACTGATCTGATCCAAAGCCCTCCCGCTCCATCCGATACCCGGTGCATTGAGTCATATGGTGATATCGCTAAAGCGCCAGCGAATATTGTGGACATGTTCCAAGGCGTATTTGCACAAGGGGATAAAAGTACCGACGCACAAAATGTCGCAGATCAGCTTGCGGAACTTGTCGATATGGAAGGCGAGCGGCCAATACGTACGACAGTAGGCCATAATATGGGTGTTGACCAGATCAACACACGAGTTGCGCCAGTACAAGCCGAGTTCATTCGTTCATTTTTGCCGATGGCAGGCATAGAAGCACAGGATAACAGATTGTTTGTTTCGGCAACCATCACCTTAAAGCCCGAATACTACGACGAAGGCTTAGCCGCCCTTGAATCCATTATTCCCCAAACACTCAATGAGCCGGGCTGTCATGTCTTTACTCTCATGAAAAATAAGGAAGGTAATGGGACGCTTCACCTTTTCGAATGTTTTGAAGATGAACAAGCTTTGATGCTGCATTATGAGCAAGACTATACCAAAGCTGTTTTTGCTCAATATGAAGAGTGGTTAGAAAAACCCGTTGAAGTAACAAAGATGCTCGCATCCTCTTCGGTAACTTCGGCACAGTTTTAGTTCTCCAATGGCCTTGCTATTGCCCCGCTTACCTATGTGGATTGTTAATAAAATGACTGATCGAAAAAGCCGTTTGGCATTTATATTCATTGCAAGTTTCCTGGTATCGGGAATGGCAGCAGGTGCAGAGCCACTCCCCGCCAAGGAGAGTATTGATATGGATTTGTACAAGCGAGGTTTGCAGAACCTAAAAAAAGTTTCCCCAAACACGGAAGGTAAGCCCTTAACAAATGGCATGCCTTCCGCTCTGGCTGATCACTTTATCAGTTTTCTTTACGGCGAAGTTTATGAATCCATAAATCTTTCGCCTAAGAATAGAGAACTGGTATTGGTGGCTGGGTTGATCGCAATGGGTGATAAGACAACTGAGTTAAGCGTTCATATTAATGGTGCGCTAAATTCGGATTGGACAGCTTTAGAAATGCAGGAGGTGATGCTGCAAATGTCCGTTTATTCGGGCTTGCCATCTTCTGTAAATGGAATGAATACACTAAAAGAAGTGTTAGATCGGCGTAAACAAAGAGGTATAACAGATCACTGCTGCCCCATAAACATGAAACAAAAAAGGCTTAAATCTCAACAAGTTGGTACAATGAAAGTGCGAACAAACACTGTAAAACCCGGAGATTTAAGCCTTGGCACATCATAATACGATTTTCTCACAATTGCTAAAATTTATCCCGAGACATGAATTTGAGACGTTAGCCAATCAACATCATCAAGGTCGCAAGCTGCGCAAAATGTCTCGCTGGTCGCAATTTGTTGCCTTGGGCCTCGGTCAGCTCTCCGGTCGCAGCAGCCTGCGCGACATCGTCACGAATGTTTCCGCTCAAGCCAGTAAGCTTTACCATCTCGGTGCCTCAACAGTCAGTCGTTCTTCGCTTGCCCGGGTGAATGAGCAACAGCCACACACGCTGTACGAAGCATTGTTCGGCAAGTTACTCGCTCGCTGCCAGGGATTAGCACCCAAGCATGGCTTTCGCTTCAAGAACAAGCTTTACTCCCTTGACGCTTCCACCATTGATCTCTGCTTGGACGTTTTCCCTTGGGCAACCTTTCGCTCCACCAAAGGCGCGATTAAGCTACATGTTGGTCTGGATCACAGCGGCTACCTGCCAACATTTATGACCGTCACGGATGGCAAAGCCCACGATGTCACCGTCGGTCGTACGCTCAAACTCCCAAAACAAAGTATCGTCGTCTTCGATCGCGGATATACCGACTGCAAATGGTATAACTTACTGGATAATAACGATATTTTCTTTGTTACTCGGCAAAAATCCAACGCCACTTTCGACGTTATCGAGCGCCGTTCTGTTACCAAAAAATCAGGGCTTACCTCCGATCAAACGATTAAAATCAAAGGCAGTAAAGCCGCCGATTGTCCGATCGCGTTACGCCGTATCGGCTTCCGCGATCCCGGCACGGGGAAACACTATGTCTTCCTGACCAACAATTTCAAACTGGCTGCCAGTACAATCGCCAATATCTATAAATCACGCTGGCAGATCGAGCTGTTCTTTAAATGGATCAAACAAAACTTAAAGATCAAAACGTTTTTGGGTACGTCCAAGAATGCGGTGTTAACACAGGTTTGGATTGCCGTATGCATGTATTTGCTCTTGGCATATATCAAGTTTTGTAACAAGTTGAACTCGAGTCTCCAGCAGATTTTGCGGTTGCTCCAGCTCAATTTATTTGAACGGCGAGGCTTGGTAGATCTTCTGAGGGGTGACCCTCCGAAGCCATTAGACCCTCAACTACAAACCCAACTGCAATTTACCTAATGTTTATGGGACAGCAGTGATAACAGATGTAACAAGCCCACGCTTAGCATCTAAGCAAAAAACAGAAAAATCTAGGCTAGAGATTGGCTCTAATCAGCTTGAGAAATTGCAGGTCATAGAGGCTAAAGCACTTCAGGACGCATATAAAGATGTTTCGCCTAACTTTGCCAAACATGTTATTGAATATGCGTTTGGCGACATATTATCGAGACCAGCGCTAGACTACCAAACGCGAGAAATGATCACGATTGCGGCGCTCACCGCAATGGGCGCAACCAACCAATTGAAGCTTCATATGCAGGGTGCACTAAACCTTGGAATCCACTCAAGAGAGATTGCCGACATTATTATTTTGGTGGGAGCTTACTCAGGCTTTCCTTCGATGGCAAACGCAACAAATGCTCTAAAGGAAGTTCTCAATGAACGAAAGTAACACGACGAGAAGCACTGCCTGGTAATTCAGAGAGTGCGTATGAGAAACCGAGCAAGTCAACAACCGCCAAATACATATTTTCAGGAGTTTAGCTATGCCAAATGTACTCATTGTTGGAGCAGGAGCTGGTTTAAGCGCTTCGCTAGCTAGATGCTTCAGAAAGGCGGGATACTCGGTTTCTCTTGCCGCGCGCAATACTGTAAAACTCCAAGAGCTTGCCGATGAAATAGGCGCACAACTATTCACCTGTGATGTATGCGAGAAAAGTGATGTACACACTCTCTTTGAAGAGTTAGATAACCACAATTTTACGCTCGATACCGTAATCTACAATGCGGGAGCGTATACCAGAGGCCCTATTACCGAAATTGATACAGATCTTACAAAAGAGACGTTAATGATTAATAGTTTTGGGGCCTTATTGGTAGCACAGCAAGCCGCCAAACGGATGCTTAAAAATGGACGAGGAGCAATGCTATTTACCGGTGCCTCAGCGGGTGTTAAAGGCTTCTCTCAATCGGCCCCATTTGCGATGGGTAAATTTGCGCTTCGAGGGTTGTGTCAGAGCCTGGCAAGAGAACTCGCACCTCAAAACGTACACGTTGCGCACTTTATCATTGACGGCCTTATTTACTCTGCCGGCAGGGGAGCCCCTTATGATGATACAGCAATCACACTAAATCCGGATGAAATTGCGAAAACCTATCTTTATGTGTCAGAGCAAGAACGTAGTGCTTGGACTTGGGAGTTAGAACTCCGCACTAATACCGAGAGCTTTTGAGCTATAGGCCACACTATGACGACCCACAAATTACTTTTATTCAGCGCAATTATCGCTTGTCTATTAATCTCAAGTTGCTCATGGATTACACAAGATCATTATTTTTCAAATAATGATCTTTCATCTCCATGGAAAAGTCTATTTAGGCATGGCGTCCCATCCAACAAAACAGAGGGCTACCCAGATACATCATTAGCCATTTTAGAAAGAAGTGACGTTAAACTAGTTGTGGATGTTAGCTATCAAGAAGTGACATTTTCGGGACCCATGTTTCAGCTTTCCTTTTTAAAGGAAGCGGTAACAGCCATATGCTGCATCGCTTCCTTGCACCCATGTTTGAAAATTAGCTACGCGCCTGTTGGTAACAGGTAATCGCTTTCTCAGAATTAAGCCACGTAACTATTAATATCATACGTGTTGTATCTTAATTATTCGTTAATCGCTCGGAATTGACGGCTCTGCTTTACCGTCCAGTGCGCCTTGAACAAGTGAACCTAAGAATTTTGTAAAAGGCTCTATGTTTTGATTTGTGCTCGCTTCTTCCAAAGCAGCCATGTAATCATTGCGCTTTTCCAGCGGCACAATCGTCCAAGGGTAGCCACCACTCGCAAGCATCGCATTCATCAAAAAACGCCCCGTGCGGCCATTGCCATCCATATAGGGATGAATATAAACAAAGATAAAATGCCCTAGCACAACACGCACAGCGGCATTCTCTTCGGCTTGCAGCAACTCAAAAAACGCTGGCATTGCATCGCGCACAGCCTCTCGGCTTGGCGGCGTGTGCATGGAACCACGGATAAAAACAGGCGCATTCCGATAACCAGCAAGATCAGCAGGCTTGTGAATACCAGCCGTCACTCCGGGTGCAAACATTTCGCGATACCATACACGATGATCGTTGTCGACGACTTCCCCTGCATTATGCCCATCGAGTATTTGCTCTATGCTCTTGCGCACGGCTTGATAAGCCTGCCAATAGCCTCGGGCGGCCAAAGAATTTAGCCGCTCTTTATCATCGGCATGTTGTTCTGGATTCCAGTCTCCAGTGCGAACGCGGTTGATCAAATCTGGCGTGACGCGATATCCCTCAATAGAAAGCGAGTGATAGGCGTCTGTCACATACACATCTTCAACGTGCTGCATGTATGCGGTTTTATCGACTGCTTGAGAGGGCGATGCTGGAAAGCGCTCTATCACTGTTTCCCGCATATCCTGCCACATAAGCCGAATACGATTGACGTATGGGGATTGTTCGCGCCGCGAGAAGCTTAGGCTGGATTGAGCTTCAAACGGGTCTGTTTCGCGCAAATCATACCCAGCCGCGCGCATTGTACCCATAATATCGTCGGCAATTTGATTGCGGCCAATATTCCTGAATGCTCCTGCTAAGCGGCCAGCGATAGAACTGTGCCCACCCTCTAGCAGTTGCTCCAAGACTTCAGATGCATCACTGATCATGGATAATGCCGCGCGCATATCGGTTGGGTTCTGAGCGAAGCTCTGTTTGCTACAGGCAATCAAAGCAGAAGGAAGGCTATATATGCGCAACCCATTTTTGATGTTAACTTGAGTGGGTTCAGGGAGCGAAGAACGGATATCCAGAAGTGACGTGCCATGAGGTAATGCTGTTACATTGTTCCGTGCCTTGGTGGCTCGAACCAATAGCTGTTTTGGTACTGTCATATTCTCAGTATGGAGCGCGATAGATTGCTCAGGTGATAAGCACCAATCATCACCTTTTAAATGATTAAGGTAGGCTGCACAAAATTGCCAAAAGGACGCATACCAAGCAGTGCTTTCGCCGCGTGTTTCATCGGGGCGTGCTGGCACATACCAGCCCTTGATAACTTCCTCAAGGAAGCCGTTTTGAACGAGGCGTTCACGATGAGTGCGCGAGAGATCGGCAGAGCGTATGGCAACTGAGCCATTTGTCTGAAGGTCGTGAAGGGCTTCTAAGGCATCAGCCAGTTTTTCGGAAGGGGTCGCCATGGTGGTTCTTCTCGCTTATCATGCGTATCTATTATTCGCTTATTATGTTGTACCACTATTCGCTTATTGTGTCGATCTATGATTCGCTTATTGTGCTGAATAGGTAGTGGGCACGGAGCATTAAAGAGTAAACTTCTGCCCTCGGGGCAGGCCTTAGTACCACCGTCATCGTGAAGATGAGGCAAGAGTGAGCAGGAATAAATTGCTGCAATTCAGCATAGTTCCGCTATTGGCGCGGCTTTACGATGACCGCAAGATGTGTGCGTGTAGTACAAAATGTGCCATTTTGCCCTCCCCGCACCTATCTTGAGAAGGACGTTGCCCCGTCCGTTCTATCCTCTGGCGACGCTCTAAGCATCGAATTATCATTCTCTGGCAAGAGCTTATCTGGTGCGCAATCCATAGTGATTGGTACGTATCCTCTTGCTTGTGCTTGTCGTCATGCGTGCGAGAGGTTGGAAATGAATTCGGTGCACGTTTTATGTAGAGGAATAGAAGTGGTTAGGCGTAAGCTAAAATCGAGAAATGGCCTATAGCTCGTACTAACTGTTCGGCCGAGTTATCGATCGTTTTTACCGTGCGGCGGGAGTGGCGTTTGGTTGGTTTGTGTATCGATTTATCAGTATTTTTTAGCGCATCTGTATTGTTCTATAGGCTCGTATTATGGATCTTCAGCCTTGGTCTTCCCCCATCAACTTTCCTAAAAAATTCCGATTAAAGTGTGCTCTTGAGTGCCTTAATAAATCGCTCAAAATCTTCAATTTGCGGTAAATGACCTAAACCTTCCAGCTCAATAACCTCAATATCTGAGTTGCGCTTTTTAATGTCTGCGCCCAATAAATCATAGCGCCCCAATTCACGCTGAACACCCGGTTTCTTCCAGTTTCTGCCTGGGCCAGTTCTGTCTCGGGTGCCCAGTATTAGGGTGGTGGGTACCGTTATATCTTTGAATTCTTCCACCACGGGCCCGGTGAAAATCATGTCGTAGGTTTTGGCACTTACCAGCGCCAATTGCGGCCAATCGGGGCCGTTAATCCAGCCTATCAGCGGCTCGGTTAGAGCGGCGTAGCGCTCGTTCCAGTCACCGGCGTAGTAGTTTTTCTTTTGATAGCTGACGACTTTTTCCGGTGTTTGCTTGAGTTGATTTTGATAAAAGAAATCGATGTCTTTGTATTCGACAAACTGCAGATAGTTCTCTAATCCGATGGGGTTAACCAGTATCAGTTGTTGCGTTGCTTGGGGAAAGAGTAGCGCAAAACGGGTGGCTAACATTCCGCCCATGGAGTGGCCTAATATGATACTGCTTCTCAGTTGCAAGCTATCCATCAGTGCTTTGGTATTGTTGGCCAGCGCCGCAAAGCTGTATTGATAGTCCGTGGGCTTAGATGATTTGCCGAAGCCGATTTGGTCTGGCATTAAAACGCCATAGCCCAAGCTTTGCAGTGTGTCGGCGGCTTCTTGCCAGTAAGCGGCGTTGAAATTCTTGCCGTGAAGCAGGGTTACCACCGGCTGATTGCCTTTGGGTGGGACAAACATATAGGACATTTTTAAGCTTTGGCCCTGAGATTCGAAAGTATATTTTTTAACGCTATAAGGATAGGTGTATCCGTTGAGCAAAGCGTCGAATTTAGGCGGCTCGGTTGTGCTTTGGGCTGCCAATGGCAATAGAGCGGTGTAGGTGGCGACAAGTGCGGCGAAAATGGCGAAGAGGGAGGGCTTTGCGTCGGTGATGCGCATTGGGGCTGGCCTTCAAGGAATGCAGAGTTGAAGGCCTATAGACAAGTGTCGGGGCGTTTAATTCTGTTGCAATCGTCTAATTAACCCCGGTGGATTCCCGAATAATCAACGCGGTGGGAATCAGTTCACTCTCGGCCTGTTTACCGTTAATGCGGGCGAATACTTTATCCACCAGTTTTTGTGCAGCAATTCTGCAGTTTTGATTAATGCTGGTCAGGGCTGGGGTCATAAACTCTGATGATGAAATGTTATCGTAGCCTACGATCCGAACATCACTGGGCACTTTAATTTGGCAGCTGCGTAGTGCTTGAATGGCCCGGTTGGCCAATAAATCACTGGCGGCAAATAGGCCATCCATGGGTTTATTGGCTTGCACGTATTCCGATACCAAGCGATAGCCACCGTCGTTGTGGTTTTCTCGGCAATCAATCACATTTAATTCAGTGTCGGGGACGAGTGTTTCTACGGTGTCTTTAAACCCGGCAAAGCGCTGCATGCTCTCCGGGCAGGTGGTGTTGCCTAAAAATGTTAATTGCTTGCAGCCTTGTTGAAGTAGGTGTTCTGCAACCAGCTTGCCACCTAGATAATTGTCGGAGCCCACCGTTATATAATTTTGCTCGGGCATGCGCGCGCCCCACACCACAAGGTTGGGATAATCTAGAGCAATTTCGTTAAGGATGTCGTGATAAATATTTTGGCCGAGGATGATAACGCCATCAACGCTGCGGGTTTCTACAAACTCTCTAAGCCAAGACGGGTCGCGGTTGGAATGTTTGGCAAATAGGAGTTCGTGGCCCTTTTTTTCCAGCTCGTCGGCCAGGGCGCCTAGCATTTCCAGTACAAATGGATTGGTGGCGGGGGGCTCGCCCTGGGAGTTAGAGGGCATGGGCACCAGTACGCCGATGGTGAGCGTTTCTCGTTTTCTAAAATTACGGGCACGGGCGTCCATGCGGTAGCCATGTTCTTTGGCCAGGGCTTTAATTCGGGTGCGAGTTTCTTCGGTGACTAGCTCGCTGTTGGCCAGTGCTCTAGAGACGGTGGATTTGGACACCCCCGCGATTTTGGCAAGGTCGGACATTTTCATGTTACTACTCCGATCGCAGGCGTTTATTCGTTTGTTGTTATGGGCCGCTAGGCCAGGTGTAACGGTGCCTGTAGCCATTTCACACACTGGCGCGTCGTTCTTTCTCTCACAGGCGTTGATGTTACATTTTGGCATTCAACAATGCAATCGGTTGCAAGGTTGTGCAATCGGTTGTATATTAAGTGAAACCGGTTGCATTTCACGCCACACTAATAAATCTGTTTGGAAGCGATCGGCAGTATCAGCCAGCGGGCCCAGCTCGCGGTTTTACCAATAATAATTTGACGACACACGGGTGAGTGCTAGCCCTGTTGGGTGATCGCAAGCCAGCAATAGTTTGGAGATAAGAACATGAGAACTCGAATTTTTGGCGGTGGTTTCGCAGTATTGGCAACAGCCATCATGGCAGTGAACAGCAATTCTGCTTTAGCTCAAACGGATTCGAGCGATACTTTGGAAGAAGTCATCGTTACCGGCGTAGCCCGGCCCACCACAAAGTTAGACGCTACCAACTCAGTTACAGCCCTAGGTGCCAGCGACATTGCTAACTACGCGCCTCGTTCCACTGCAGAAATCTTCCGTAACCTTCCCGGTGTTCAGGCCGAAGCTACGGGCGGTGATGCCAACGCTAATATTAAAGTGCGCGGCTTACCAATCAGTGCCGGTGGCGCTCGATATTTATCAATCCAAGAAGATGGTTTACCTGTGTTGCTGATTGGCGACATGGAATTTGGTACCTCAGATAGCTTTTTGCGCTTTGATCACAGCGTTCGCTCCGTGCAAGCCATTCGAGGCGGCGCGGGCTCTACCCAGGCGGCAAACTCGCCCGGCGGTATTATTAACTTTATTTCCAATGACGGCAGCGAAGAGGGCGGTTCTGTTGCGCTAACTACAGGTTTGGATTACGACGCAAACCGGTTGGACTTTGCCCATGGCAAGCCAATTAATTCAGATTGGCAATATCATGTCGCCGGTTATGTGCGCGATGGCGAAGGCCCCCGCGATGTGCCAGACAACATAGAATCTGGCTACCAAATTAAAGCCAATGTTACCAAAGAGCTGGAAGACGGCTTTGTTCGAGTGCACGTAAAGCGTTTGGATGACAGCGCACCAACGTATTTGCCAATCCCCGCCGTCGCCGATGGTAACGGTAGTTTCAGCTCCGCTGGCGTGGATTTGGGTGAGGGTACTTTGTATCTGCAAGGTGGCGACGTGCTCAACCGCGATGCTGGCCGTCAAACCACCAGTCTTACTCACGGATTTTCCTCCGATGTGACCTCTGTAGGTTTCCAATTAGAAAACAACATTAATGATTCCACCACCGTAGGTTTGGTGCACAGAGTCAGTAAAATTTCTGGCCAGTTTGTATCGCCGTTCCCTGCCGAGGTGTATACCGATGTTGACGACGATACCGCCGCCCGCATTCATTACTTCAATACTAAACTGGATAGCCTAGATAACACCTTCACTGATTTAAATATCCGCAAAGAGTTTGATGCGGTGACGGTTAAAGCGGGCATTTTCCGTGGCGTTCAAGATTACGATGCCCAATGGGGATGGAACACCTATTTTGTTAAATTAAATGGTGCACTGTCCGCCACTACTGGCCCCAACGGCGAAGCCAGTTTTGTACCCGGCCATGCTGCTTGGGGTGAGTGCTGTTCGCGCAGCTACGACTACGAAGTAGAAAATATTGCGCCATACTTAGCGCTTACTGGTGAAATTGGTGAGCAGTTATCCTGGGATGCCAGTTTGCGCCACGATTCTTGGAATGTGGACGGCAATTACGCGTTCTCCGGGGCTGCTGATGCCGATGGTTATCTAACCTACGCCACTGCTAGCCCCATCGATTACGATTTAAGTTACACCTCTTGGTCGTTGGGTGTTAACTACGCCGTGGGTGAAAATTCTGCGTTATTTGGTAGCGTATCTGAAGGTGGCAGCGCCACGGCGACTTCTCGTATCACGGGTAGCTTATTGGCCAATGGTGATATCAACGATGAAGAGTCTGGTTACAGTATCGTTGAGCAAATTGAGATTGGCTACAAGTATCAGGGCGATGATGCCTCTGTGTACGTTACCTTGTTTAACGCCGAAACCGAAGAGGCCGGTGGCTTTGAGGTAACCACACAATCCGTAATTCAAAATGCCTACGAATCCACCGGTTTGGAAGTGGAAGGCGAGTACGAGTTGGGTAATGGCTTTGCCATCGCCGGTGGTTTTACCTACACCGATGCCGAAATCACCGACTCCAATGTGCCTGCCAACGAAGGCAACACGCCTCGTCGTCAAGCCGAATGGATTTACAACATCACGCCTTCGTACAGCTCGGCTAAGCACAACATTGGTTTGAATATCATCGGCACCGATGACACCTATATTCAAGACAGCAACCAAGCAAAATTTGATGGCTACATAGTCACCAACTTGTTCTGGAATTACGACATGACCGAGTCTTTGGCGTTGAGCTTTAACGTCAATAATTTACTGGATGAAGAAGGCTTTTCAGAGGGAGAAGAGGGCGGTCCTTTTGCCGGTGGTGAATTTGTACGAATTCGCCCGATCAATGGCCGTACCACGTCGTTGTCGCTACGTTATTACTTCTAATCTGTGTGGAGCCCGGCTCAACCCGTTTTCCGAGCCGGGCCTTTTTTTAAGGAATAAAACAGATGCGAAGCGAAACTCCGCGCCCAATCATATTTGGTGAAGTGCTGTTCGATTGTTTTGAGGATGGCAGCCGTGTACTGGGAGGTGCTCCATTTAATGTTGCGTGGAATCTTTTTCAGCTAGGCGAAAACCCGTTATTTATCAGTCGTATTGGTGACGATGATCTGGGCCATGAAATCATCACGGTTTTACAGCGCTCTGGGTTTGATACCACCGGTATTCAGGTTGATAATCAGCGGCCAACCGGCCGGGTGGAAGTCAGTGTTGTAAATGGCGAAGCCAGCTACACCATTGTGCCCGAGCAAGCCTACGACTTTATTGAAGAGCAGTCTTTGCCAGCGCTTGCCAATGGCGGGATTTTATACCATGGCACTCTGGGGATTCGTCACCCAGCGGCGCTAGCGGCATTGACCGCGCTCAAGGCGAACGCTGATGTTCCGGTATTGCTCGATGTTAATTTGCGCAAACCCTGGGACGCTCATATCGACCTCAACTCGCTGTTGCAAAGCGCCCATTGGTGCAAACTCAATGGCGATGAATTTACCCAACTGCTGAACAACACATTTTCGGTTGAGCCAAGCTCTTTAGATGCCCAGGAAAAACAGCTTGCGGAAATGGTGCTTGATAGCGCTCATCTGGCAGGCCTGTTAATCACCCAAGGGGAGAAGGGCGCTAGCGCTTACCAGCGCGGCCAATGCCCTACCCACATTAGCCCGCAGTCTGATACGGCGGTGGTTGATACCGTCGGCGCCGGCGATGCGTTCTGCTCGGTGTTTTTACTGGGCTTATTGCGTGGCTGGGCGATGCCAGAAATCCTGCAGCGGGCGCAAGCTTTTGCCTCCTGCGTGGTGGGCCTCAAGGGCGCTACCAGTATGGATGCGGGCTTTTACAACCGGTTTAAGCAGCAGTGGTTAAACAATAATTAAACGTTTTTGGTAGTAAACACATGACTCTGTCTGATCACATTGCGGCAGTCGGCAAACCGAACCGGCCTGAGCATCATTTTACCCCCGCCCACGGCTGGATGAATGATCCCAACGGCCTGGTCTATTTTGAAGGCGAATATCACCTCTTTTATCAGTATTTCCCAGATGACGTCGTATGGGGCCCCATGCATTGGGGGCACGCGATTAGCACGGATTTAATGCACTGGACTCGGCTGCCGGACGCCCTAGCGCCCGACGATCAAGGCATGTGTTTTTCGGGCAGTGCGGTGGTAGATAAGCACGATGCCACAGGATTGTTTAACGGTAAGCAAGGCTTAGTGTGTTTTTACACGGCCCACCGCATTATCGGCCCAAGTGATACCGACTACGTGCAAGAGCAGTGCATTGCCTACAGCCAGGATAAAGGCCGCAGTTGGCAAAAGTATGACGGTAACCCGGTCATCAGTACGCCCGGCTTTCGCGATTTTCGAGATCCAAAGGTCTTTTGGCACCAAGCCAGCCAAGCCTGGATTATGTCGGTGGCCTGCGGCCAGAGTATTCAATTTTACCGCTCCCACAACTTGCTCGAGTGGACGCTTGCCAGTGAATTTGGTGCCGGCCAAGGCAAGCACACCCAGGGACCTTGGGAATGTCCGGATTTGATTCCAATGCCAATCGCCGGCAGTGACCAAACACGCTGGGTTTTGATTGTGGGCGTGGGTGCCTGTGAAGAAGCGCTCGGCTCGTTTACCCAATACTTCGTGGGCGATTTCGACGGCCACACCTTTACTAACGAAAATCCAGCAGACACCGTGTTGATGTTGGATAACGGCCGGGATTTCTACGCTACGCAGAGTTGGTCTGGCTTAACAGGTTCGCGAACATTGGCTATCTCCTGGGCCAGTAATTGGCTTTATGCCAATCAGTTGCCGCACCATGGTTGGCGTGGAATGATGAGTTTGCCGCGCCAATTTACCCTGGTGCAAACCCCACAGGGGCCAAGAGTGCAGCACGCCTTTGCCGATGAAGTCCATCGCTGCTTTAGCCAGGAGTTTGAAACCCAAGAAGGCGTTGACCTGAAAGCCGGCCAAAGCCTGTTATTGGCAACGGAGCAAAACAGTGCGGCAGACTATACTGCAATTAGCCTAGAGCTAAGCCTAGGTGGCTGTTTACAGTGGGCGTTAAGCGAGGCGGGGTGTTCTGTGCTTACGATAAAGCGAGATGACCAAGGCTACCGCGTGCAGCACCGACGCACAGGGCCTAAGGTATCCGAGCAGTACGACAAAACCTATCCCTGCGATTACGCGCTGCCTGCTATCAATAAAAAGGTGTTGCATATAGAGGTCTGTCGCGACCGAGGCATACAAGAGTGTTTAGTGAACCATGGCCAGTATTCCATTACCTCGTTGGATACTTGCACGGTGGAAGTCGACATACCAGCGCCCACACGCTTGGAGGTCATGGCGGGGAGTTTAAAAATGGATGCCGTAGTAAAAGCAAAAGCCTAAAACCGAGCCGGATCTTTTTTCCGGCTGGCAATAACAATAAGAGTGTGTACTCCCATGGCAGTAGATAATGCCCATCAAAAGTTAAGCTTTAAAGAAAAAGTTGGCTATGGCCTAGGTGACATGGCCTCTAACTTTTATATGGGCTTTTTTGGCCTATTTTTATTGTACTACTATACCGATATCTTTGGCCTAGCACCGGCGGCGGTAGCCACCATGATGCTGGTTACCAAAATCGTGGATGCCTTTACCGACCCGGCCCTGGGCCTGATTGCCGACCGCACCAATACCCGCTGGGGCCGCTACCGGCCATTTTTGCTATGGGTGGCCATTCCTTACGGTATTCTGGGGTATATATTATTTCTAGGGCCTGAGCTTTCAGACACCGGCAAGTTAATTTACGCCTATGTAACCTATACAGCGGTAATGCTGGCTTACACCGCTATCAATGTCCCGTATTCGGCGTTGCTCGCAGTGATTTCTCCATCGGCCCAGGAGCGCACTAAAGTCACTACCTATCGGTTTGTGTTGGCCTCGGTCGGAACCTTGGCAGTGGCGGCGTTTGCCACGCCATTAAAAAATTGGTTGGGTGGGGGCGATGAGTTGCTGGGTTTTCGTCTTACGATGATTATCTTTGCCATTTTGTCAGTGGCTCTATTTTGGGTAACCTTTGCCACCACTAAAGAGCGCATTCGTTTAGAGCCACACAAAGCCAGCGTGCGTACCGACTTGGGTGAGATGATCACTAATAAATCCTGGTTGATCTTAATCGTTGCCGGTATTTGCATTGTTACCGGCCTGATTGCCCGATTTGCCTCAATCGTTTTTTACCTAAAATACTATATGCAAGACGACGGCGAGGTAATTTTTTGGATATTTGATCGCACCGCGCTTATCACGTCTTTTGGTTTAATTGGCCAATTAATCGGCGCACTTATCACGCCCTATCTGGTGCGTTATTTCAGCAAGCATCACTTGGTCGTGGTAGTAAATGTATTCCATGCGGCCTTACTACTGGCTAATTACCTGGTTCCGGCGGATCAGTTCTGGCTAATCGTTGGTATGCATGCGTTAGGGATTCTCACCTTCGGTATTACCATTACGCTGTTATTTTCTATGTACACAGATTGCGCCGAATACGGTGAATGGAAAACTGGCAAGCGTATTTCAGGGTTGATTGTATCGGCGTCTATGTTCTCACTGAAATTTGGCTCCGCACTCGGCGCAGCCTTACCGGGCTTTATACTGGCGGCCTTCGGTTTCGTCGCCAATGCAGAGCAAACCGAGCAAGCTCTAGTGGGAATTCAATTTATGTTTAATGGCTTGCCGGCGATCTTATTTTTCGCAGGTGGCGTGGCAATGCTGTTTTACGGTATAGACAAGCACACCTTGCAATCCATAGAGCAAGATATGCAGCGCCGCCGAGCAGGGCTTTAAGTTATCAAAAAAAACCTAGGGCCACGTAAAAGCACATGGGCCCTTGGTTTTGCATCTTTGCAGTGTCATTATTCTATCCGTAATTTTCGTACTCACCCTATCTCTACTCACAGTCAGGCCCAAGGCAAACAAAAAACAGCTCAGAGTTTGGTTCACTGATGCCGTTCAAATATGGTGGTGTTTGTCTCGGTGATTTACCACCAATCAATCTCTTTTCCAATTCAAGTTGCGCGCGAAGGCGTGGATATCGTTAAAGGCAGCGATGAGATCCCTGCCAACTGGTATTTGCTAGGAGGGTCGCTTAACGTCCAAAAGCCAGTAGTTTACAGTGTTAAAGCGCCGCTTTCCTCGAAGGCGAGGGTATAGAAAATCCAAGTTGCCATACTTTAAAGGTATGTACTGGGGCATAAGATGATATTGGACTGATGGCCGTTATCGTAAGACCATTTTGCCAATAATGCCTGGGCTGTTGTGAGTTGTTCCGCTGTGTTTGACACGCCCGCCCAGGCCCCCTTACAGGCAGATAATAATAAGAGGCAACAACCATGAAACATGGCGTTATGCGTCCTGGTCACGTGCAAATCCGAGTGTTGGATATCGAAGAGGCCGTTACTCACTACACGGATTTAATGGGCCTAATAGAAACCGACCGCGATGACCAGGGCCGGGTGTATTTAAAAGGCTGGACCGAAGTCGATAAATTCTCCGTGGTGCTACGCAAAGCCGATGAGCCGGGTATGGATTTTTTGGCCTTCAAGGTGCTGGACGAGCAAACCTTAAACAAGCTAGAAGCCAACTTAAATGCCTATGGTTGCGCGACCGAAACCGTGGCCGCCGAAGAGCTAAAAGGCTGTGGTAGAAGAGTACAGTTTGTAGCGCCCTCCGGCCACTTATTTGAACTGTTTGCCGATAAAGAACAAACCGGAAAATGGGGCGTAAGTAACGTTAACCCGGAGGCCTGGCCCCGGGGTTTGCAGGGTATGCAATGCACGCGCTTTGATCACACCTTGCTGTATGGTCCTAACGTGGAGGCCTGCACCCAATTATTTTGCGATGTGTTGGGCTTTGGCCTGGCGGAGCAGGTGGTAGACCCGGATGGTAACAAAATAGGCTCCTTTATGAGTGTGGGTATGAAAGCCCACGATATCGCTTTTATTGAGTGCCCGGAAAAAGCCAAGCTGCATCACACCTCGTACTTTTTAGAAAGCTGGGAGTCGGTATTAAAAGCGGCGGATTTAATCTCCATGACCGACACCAATATTGACATTGGCCCCACTCGTCACGGGCTAACCCACGGACAGACGATTTATTTCTTTGATCCGTCGGGCAATCGCTGTGAGGTGTTCTGTGGAGGCGATTACTACTACCCAGACCACGAGCCCATTACGTGGAAAGCAGAAGATTTAGGTAAAGCTATTTTTTACCACGACCGAGTGCTCAACGAGCGGTTTCTGTCTGTTTTGACTTAAGGAATATTTATGGATCAGCAATTAATTCAACAGTGCGGTGCTGAGCTTTACCAAGCCATGGTAGAGCGAACAACTGTGCAGCCTTTTACCGATCGTTACAGCGATATCACCATCGAGGATGCCTACCATATATCACTGGCGATGCTGGAAAAGCGCATTGCCGCCGGTGCTAAGGTAATTGGTAAAAAGATTGGCGTTACCTCAAAAGCGGTGCAGGATTTTCTCAATGTACATCAGCCAGATTTTGGCTATTTAACGGATGATATGGCCTTCAGCCAGGGGCAGGAAATGCCCATCAGTGAAAAGTTAATTCAACCCAAAGCCGAAGGTGAAATCGCCTTTATTTTGAAGAAAGACCTAATCGGCCCGGGCATTACCAATGCCGATGTCATCGCCGCCACCGATTGCGTTATTCCGTGTTTTGAAATAGTCGATTCCCGTATCGAGGATTGGAAAATCAAAATTCAAGATACCGTGGCAGACAACGCTTCTTGCGGCTTGTTTGTGTTGGGCGATACCGCCATCAGCCCCACCAAAGTGGATTTATCCACCTGTGGCATGGTGGTGGAGAAAAACGGCCAGTTGCTGTCCACCGGTGCCGGTGCAGCAGCCCTGGGTAGCCCGGTCAATTGTGTGGCTTGGTTGGCCAACACCTTGGGCCAGTTTGGTATTCCATTAAAAGCCGGTGAGGTGATTTTGTCTGGCTCGTTAGTGCCGTTGGAGCCCGTCCAGGCCGGTGACTTTATGAGTGTTTCTATTGGCGGGATTGGTCAAGCATCGGTTAAATTCGTTTAACAGCAAAGGTTGCAGATGAGCAAAAAATTAAACGCAGTGATCATCGGCCCGGGCAATATCGGAACCGATTTGTTAATGAAAATGCAACGCTCTGAGTGGGTTCAGCCGGTGTGGATGGTGGGTATCGATCCGCAGTCCGCGGGCCTTAGCCGGGCGCAAGAGATGGGCATAAAAACGTCGGCCACGGGTGTGGATGGCATGTTGGCAAAAGTCGCTGAAGACGATATCCGCATCGCCTTTGATGCCACCTCCGCCTATGTGCACGCCGAGAACAGCCAAAAGCTGAATGACCTTGGCGTAATTATGGTGGATTTAACACCAGCGGCCATTGGCCCTTATTGCGTGCCGCCGGTGAATCTCGTTCAGCACGCCAAACAACTGGAGATGAACGTAAATATGGTTACCTGCGGTGGCCAAGCGACCATTCCAATCGTCGCCGCAGTATCCCAGGTGCAGGCCGTAGATTACGCCGAGATCGTCGCCACGGTATCGTCCAAATCCGTAGGGCCGGGTACGCGGCAAAATATCGATGAGTTTACCCGCACCACCGCCAGCGCCATCGAAAAAGTCGGTGGGGCCAAGCAGGGCAAAGCCATTATTATCATCAACCCAGCCGAGCCGCCTTTAATTATGCGCGATACCGTGCACTGCCTGTGCGCCGGTAAGCCCGACCAAGTCGCCATTACCGAGTCGGTCCACGCCATGGTGGAGCAGGTACAAAAATACGTGCCCGGTTACCGCTTGGTCAATGGCCCGGTGTTCGACGGCAATAAAGTCTCCGTGTTTATGGAAGTGGAAGGCCTGGGTGATTTTCTGCCTAAGTACTCCGGCAACCTGGATATTATGACCGCCGCCGCTCTGCGCACCGCAGAAATGTTTGCCGAAGAAATTGCCAACGGCGCCATTCAATTGCCAGCCCGAGGATAACCGCCATGGATTTAACCGGTATAAAAGTCAAATTGCACGACATGAGCCTGCGTGATGGTATGCACGCCAAGCGCCATCAAATCTCCATTGAGCAAATGCAATTCATTGCCATGGGTTTGGATGAAGCAGGTATTCCATTAATTGAAGTAACCCACGGCGACGGCCTCGGTGGTTCGTCCTTAAATTACGGTTTCCCCGCCCACACCGATGAAGCGTATTTTAAGGCCGTAATCCCCAAGCTTAAAAACGCGCGGGTTTCGGCTTTGCTGTTGCCGGGTATCGGCACGGTGGATCACCTAAAAATGGCCCAGGCCAACGGCGTGGCCTGTATTCGAGTGGCCACTCACTGCACCGAGGCCGATGTCTCTGAGCAGCACATCGGCATGGCCGCCAAAATGGAAATGGACACCGTGGGCTTTTTAATGATGGCCCATATGATTTCCGCTAAGAAATTACTAGAGCAAGCCAAGCTTATGGAAAGCTACGGCGCCAACTGTATTTACTGCACCGATTCAGCCGGCTTTATGCTGCCGGATGAAGTCACCGAAAAAGTCGGCCTATTAAGGGCCGAATTAAACCCAGGGACCGAGATTGGTTTCCACGGCCACCACAATATGGGGATGGCCATTGCCAACTCCCTAGCAGCCATGGAAGCCGGAGCCGATCGCATCGACGGTTCCGTGGCCGGCCTTGGCGCCGGCGCTGGCAACACGCCACTGGAGGTGTTGGTGGCAGTGTTGGAACGCATGGGTGCCGACCACGGTATTGATCTCTACAAAATTATGGATGTGGCCGAAGACCGAGTAACACCCATGATGGATCAACCCATTCGCGTTGACCGCGATGCCCTAACGCTGGGTTACGCCGGTGTGTACAGCTCGTTTTTACTATTTGCCAAGCGGGCGGAGCAAAAATACGGCATCCCAGCGCGGGATATTTTAGTAGAACTGGGCCGCCGCGGTACCGTGGGTGGTCAGGAAGATATGATTGAAGACTTAGCCCTAACCATGGCCAAAGCGCGGGAGGCAACCCATGGGTGAATTAACCAAACAAGAAGTCAGCCAACTGGCAGAACACCTAGAAAAGGCAGAATTAGAAGCCTACGAAGTCACAAAAATTACCAACGACTTCCCCCATATGACCTACGAGGATGCCTTCGATATCCAGTGGGAAATCCGCCGTCGCAAGCAAGAGCGCGGCAATAAAATCGTCGGTATGAAAATGGGGTTAACATCCTGGGCGAAGATGGCCCAAATGGGGGTAGAAGTCCCATGTTATGGCTTTCTGGCCGACTATTTTGCCATCCCCGATGGCGGCGAAATCAAGCACGATGAATTGATTCACCCTAAAATCGAGGCGGAATTGGCCTTTGTCACCAAAGCGCCCCTAAAAGGCCCGGGGATTCATATCGGTGATGTGCTGCGGGCCACCGACTTTGTTATGCCTGCGGTTGAGGTTATCGATTCGCGCTACAAGGATTTTAAATTCGATTTAAAAAGCGTTATTGCCGATAACTCCTCGTCCAGCCGATTTATCGCCGGCGGTAACGCCAAGCCTGTTAGCAAATTAGATCTTAAAACCCTGGGTGTGGTGATGGAGGTTAACGGCGAAGTAGTGCAGCTGGGGGCGGGCGCTGCGGTGCTGGGCCACCCGGCGTCATCCGTGGCCATGCTGGCCAATATGCTGGGCGAGCGGGGTGAAGAAATCCCAGCCGGTACCTTTATTATGATCGGCGCCATTACCGCTGCGGTACAGGTAAACAAAGGCGATAGCTTTGTGGTGCGCTACCAGGATTTAGGCACCGTTAGCGGTAAGTTTGTATAGCTTTCTATAGTTTGATCCAGTTCTTCTTCGGCCGGTGTTTGGCATCGGCTTTTTTTAATTCCTATCTCTCTTTGTCTTCTTCTCTTTGCTTTTGAGAACGCCCTGCTCACCACGGGGCGGATTTTTTAATCCGAAGTGTGAGTGTTTCCCTCGCATGGGGTGGTACTTTCTGCTTCGTATTTTCTGTTTTATTTCATCTATTTCCAGCCTGGGGTAACCCGTTGGCACGATAATTTACTTAATTGTTGATATTTTATAAGGTTTGCTTGATAAATAAACAAATTCAACTACGTTAAATAGAATTGTGGCATAACTGATCAGTTTTTCGCCGGGTGTCGTTGATACCCTGCCAACCGTTTTGCCCTTTATTGCGCTCTAGGTGTTCCGGTTTGGCCCTATGTTGTGGGTAGCATCCTCTCTAGATATCACTCGCGCTGCTGGCCGGGTGTGTGGGGTTTGAATGTGAAAATTGCCTACTTCGGTGACGATTTTTTTAAAGACTGTTTCGATGTGATTGTTCGGCGTGGTCACGTTGTGGCAGGGGTGTTTGTGGCAGGCCCTAGTGAGTATTTTAAAGGGCTTAAGGATATGGCCCAACGATTAGGGATTAAAGTCCACAACAGGAATATCGATCACAAATGGCTAAGTGATTTTGTCCGTAAAAATAAAATAGACTGTATTATTTGCGCCGGTTACTGCAAAAAAATTGAGTTCGATTTCAATACCGTTTCCTCAGTTAATATCCATCCTTCCTTATTGCCGGTAGGGCGTGGCGCTGATGCCGCGGCTTGGATCAGTCTGCTCCACCAAAATGCTGCGGGCGTTACTTTCCACAAAATATCCGAAAGCTTAGACGAGGGCGATATAATTATTCAAAAAAGGCTTAACATCGACAGGCTAGAAAGTTGGGATATGTATATGCTCAAAGCCAAGCTTACGGCAAAAGAGATGCTAACGTCCTTGCTGGATAATTTTCCGCATTACTATCGTAAGGCAAGGCGGCAGGGGCCGGGTATTGAGTGGCCAGTGCTCACAGCTTCCGAGCGCGTTTTATCCTGGGTGCATTCCCACGAAGAAATAGTAACCCTTATCAAAGGGTTTGGGCGGTGGGGTGTAATCGCAGTAATTAGTAAGCGGTATTTTCTCGTTAATAATATCGAGGTAAGTCGCTTTGAACATCACTTGCCGGTTGGCGAGGTCATAACGGAAGATAAATTTGCGTTCTATATTGCCACCAAAGAGGGGGTGGCAATAGTGAGAAGCCAGGACATACTCCGAGAAATCCACCCTGACGAGGCCACCAAACTTGGGTTGCCGGAGTTCTAACGTTAGTTGTGAAATGACCTCAGATCAAAACAGGACTAGTGTGATATCACTGTTGTTTAGCCATTTGGCACAGATCGATATCGCGCGGTGGCATCTGCGAAATTACTCGAGCAGAAGTGATTCTACCGCTTAATAGGTTAAATACTTTAAGTTGAGTGCCTTTGACCAGTTTATCGATGGCAACCATAGCGTCGCCACATTGTTTGGGTCTAATATCATACCAATTGACGAAAACCCGCCAAGCATTTGAGTAACAGTAGCCAGTGGTGAAATTGGCCTTAAACGATGACGAAGGTACACAGGCCACAACCGGGTCTGTGGCTATAATTCGTGCTTGCGGTTTCACACTAAAAGCGCCTATTTCCCAGCTTTTCTCTGCCCAGCGAAAAACACTACCTTCTTCCGTGAGTAAATGTACTTGGTTGTCCATAAGAAAGAACTCCGCGAGCAGCTCATAAAACTCAGTGGTTTTCTGTTGCTTGGACGATAAGTCAAACCAGACAACTTTTGGGTGATTTATGCTTTGATTGTCAATGGTGGTTCCTTTTATGAATAACTCTCCATCTTTTTCTTGAACCTGTTCTATCGCGTCTAATCCGAGATCTGCTTTGTTGCCATCGCTCGTAATGATGTGGCCATCTTTTATTTCGTAGGTTCCGTAATTTGGTGGTGAACTTTGTTCGCTGTTCTTGCTGGGTTGAGCCGCGCAGCTAGTAATCCAGAAGGTTAATGCAATTGCTTTCGCCAATGGCGAGGCGTATTTCGCGATAGAGATCTTTCTTCTTGAACGTCTTTTCATTGGTCAGCCCCGGCCTGGTAGCGTTCATGATACTTGTGGACAATAAATGGCGTGCCGGGCTCGAATCCGCCTCTGGTGAATATTATCTCGCGATCGGATGGTTTTAAATGGATGCATCCGTGGGAATGGGAAAGCCTGATGGGGTCTGAACGGGAGTGTTGGGCCTCGTTTTCGGGTGTGGTATGAAACATTTGGCCCGATAACCGTTCATCGTCATTTAAAGTACGGTCGCCATTGGTATCTTTAAACCAACGGATCGCCACGGGGCCAAAATCGTTAAAAACCCAGCTGTTTGGCACTACATCGACCCGATAGAGGTTAAGATAAGATCGGCGAATATGTTCTCGGGTAATATTAAAATCCTTTTTTACAGACCCCCATGCGCCCGAACTTAATTGATACCATACATCATTCAGATCTGGTTTATCCTGCAACTTAGTCCCCCATTTTATCTGCGACCAAGGCCACGTCGGTGTTCTGTACTTTTCAGCTCTTTCAATCACATAGGAACCTGGCCAAGTTGGCTCTTCTGGCATGGAGGGGTCATCGCTAATAGTGGACGGGCCGCCCCATGCCTCGTAACGGCCTAGCACGGTTATTCCTTTTTGTAGAACGAGGACTTTCTGTCCGGGGTAAAAGTGTAATTCCATTTAAGCACCTTTGATTTAGAGCCTCTTTAAAACCAGTGAGACAGCAACCGCAGAAGGGTAGCATGTGCGAACTGGGTTGAAGTGTGAGTGAAGTCACAGGTACTTTAAAACATCGTCAATATTGAAGGTATCAAGCGTTTTTGAAAACAGACGTAAGAGTAGGGGGGAAGAGGGCAACCGAGCGCTATGACAGGCTCTATTGTCTTGGTTAGCCAAGCGCTGATTGGTTGGGTTAATCCGCGTCTTTTGTAGGTATTAATATGTAGGTATTAATACTCGGCCTGGTGAAGTGTCAGCGAGTAAATATCATGTTATAAGGGCCGCCACTGCTGCAGAAAAACGAATTATCCCCGATAAATACACTTCAACCGTTTGCGTGCAATGCGTTTTTCTTGCGGGTAGGCAAAGGCATTGTTTAAGTAGCGTACTCCAGCGATGGTGGTATCCACATTAACGTGGCTGTGGCCGTACACGTGGATGGATGGGTTGTATCTACGCAATGCCATATCGATTTTAAGGGAGCCTAACACCGGGTACACAATGCGATGTTTGTGGGGAATAAAATCCGGCATAACATCAATACGCGGTAAAAAGTGGGAGCAGGTAATCACCGTGTGTTTTGGCTTTTTTTCGTCGGTCTCAGCCGGGACCGCATTTTGGGCCAGAAAATAATCGCAAATGGTTTGTTCAGTGTAACCCTCCGGCCAGCGGCAGGCGCGGTAGTCTACCCAGGCAGCTTTAAGTTGCTCAGAGGGTTGGCCGAAGGAATAGTCGTACCAACCGTGAACGGCAATACAGCTAACGCGTTCGCTGTGCAGTTGTTGGTGTTCTATACCATGCGCTTTGGCCAGTGCCAGCACCGCGTGATATTTGTCGATGGAGGTGGCATAGGGTTCGCGTTTTACCCATAAATCGTGGTTGCCTGGCACAAACAACACTTTGGCAAAATTGCGTGTCACAGTGGCAAAGCAATGCTCCAGTAGGGCTAGGCGGTCGCTGATATCACCGGCTAACAACAGCCAATCATCTTGGTAGTCCCAGTGGGACATTTTAGTAAGCCAGCGTTTGTTCTCTGGGTAGTCGGTGTGGAGATCCGATAATGCAAACACGCGCATAGTTGTGGGGCCAGCTTATAAAGGACAAGTCAGTGTTGGGCAGTTGATTGGTTGGCTAGTCTCCACATAGGGGATTTCTTCGTCAAGAGCGGCTCGCTCTGCGTCCAGGCTAACCTCTTTTAATGTAGCTCGGTAATTGTCGTTGTTGGAATCCAAGCTTACGGCGCAGGTGGCGGCCTGGGTCGCTTGGGTAGAGCACTGCGCGGCCAGTAATAAATAGGCATAGTTATTCCAGCCCTGGCTAAAGTTTGGGTTCTGGTTTATCAACCGTTGGTACAACTGGTTAGCCTCCGGGTAATTGCCCTGCACGTGGTAAAAATTGGCCATGCCGAACAACGCCATTTCCTCATCGGGCCAGCGGGCGAGGGCTGCTTGGTAGCCTTGCTCCGCCGCTTCCAGGTGGCCGACTTGCTCTAAATCGTTAATGGCTTTTATCAAGGGTAGTGGCTCGGCGCTGGCCGGTAGCTGCGATGGATGCAACACAACCAGGCCCCAGCGCTTGGCGCGGGCCCAGGTTTTTTCGAATAACGCAGCCGGCATTGTATAGTCTTCGGTTTTGCCGGAGTTTAATACAATGAGTTCGCGATCTAGGTCGTAGCCCTTTACCACCGCGTAGTGCCATTTAGGCCACCAGCTAAAACGAAGGTTTTGCATTACCAACACGGGATTGTTTTGAGTAACCTCCGCCAGCAAACTGGCGAAGTTATTCGGCAGCGTGTAAGCCAATTGCCCGGTTCGACGTGCTTGGGCCACTAACTCTATCTGCAATGAGCCGCCGCGTTTGGGCACAAACACCGTTTTTGCCAGCGCTTTCGGTGTTACCGGTTGGCCCCGATAGTTCAGCACCGTGGCTAGAGCCGCCGGGCCACATTGGTTTTCCGTCTGCGGGAAAAACGGCAGCTCGGCAATGCGATGCTGGCGTGGCAGGTTCTCATCGAGCGGCCAAGGCTGCTGTTGTATAGAAGGCTGTTGTTGTACAGAAGGCAGCCGGGCGCAGGCGGCCAGCATCAGCAGCGCGGCGGTAATGGCTAACCGGCTTGCGGTTGCAATAACTCGGCTTGGCGTGCGTTTGGCGCCGTGTAACGGCAGGTCTGCCGTTGCCGCATAAGCGCATTTTAAGGAGGTTGGCATAAACAGTGGTTCTGTTTGGTGAAAGCGTCTCTATTTGTTGATGCAGTTTACAAAACTGAACAGGTCCGTGGCACATAACATATCAGTGATCACAAACACCACGAATACGACCAACAGGGTACCTAAAAGGCCTTCGCCTGCGGGCCCACTTTGCAGCGCATCATTAAACGCCAGCAATTCTGAGTGGGTCATGGCATTAACGCGCTGTTCGGCATCGGCAGCGGACACGCCATAGCGTTCCAATTGTTGTTTTATATCGTCGGTTTGGATCAGGGTTAACAATGCCTCGCGGTCATATTCAGTTTGGGCAGCCGCCAAGTAACTGTCGGTTCCAACCATGGCTGCGTTGGTGTGGTTACTTACAAGGCTTGCGCCCAGTAGCAGGCTGATCATCAGGTAAATAGAAGCCTGTTTTAATTTAGTGTTTATCATAGAAGAGAATCTCTTGCTGGGGGTGGTTTTTGAGGGTAGGGCCACTGTCAGGGCTCTGGTGAGAGCTTGGGTGAAAGCTAGAGTGGGAGCCAAGAGGTTAACCACCCGCGCACATAAATGAAGGCGGGTGGTAAGCTGTCACTGTGTAGGCTTAGTTCTTTACATCAAGCGGTGTAACGCAGTTGCTTGGCCGACAAAATTTCGTCAATGATTGCGCGGCAAAAGGCATCCAAATCGTCGGGCGTACGGCTGGTAATAAGTCCACCGTCCACCACCACGGGTTCGTCCACCCAATTGCCGCCGGCATTAATAATGTCGGTTTTAACACTGTTGAACGATGTTAATGTTCGGCCTTTTACCACATCGGCTTCCACCAGCATCCACGGGCCGTGGCAAATTGCCGCCACCGGCTTTTGCTGGCTAAAAAAGCTCTGCACAAACTTAACCGCCTCTGGGTTAGCTCGCAGGCTATCCGGGTTGTGTACGCCGCCGGGCAGTAGCAATGCGTCGTATTCATCGGCGCGGGCAGTGGCTACCGTCTCGTCTACGTGGAACATGTCGGCGGGCGATTGATGATTAAACCCTTGGATGTCGTCATCTTTCAACGAAATGATAACGGTTTCCGCTCCGTGGGTTTGGAAGGCCTGTATTGGCTCTTCCAGTTCGCACTGCTCAAAGCCATCGGTGGCCAGTACGGCAATTTTGCGTCCCATTAAGTCGTTCATAATGTTACCTCCACTCGGGGTTTTGCTTTGTTATGTGATTTACATGTCTAGTTCACTCTTTACGCCGGCCTCAATACGTTCGCCAACGTTAATATCGATGCGCTTCCAATACTTAAAAGCACGCTCTAATACCGGTTTGGATACGCCATCGCACAAATGCCCTACCACGTTGTTGACTAAGCGATGGCGTGCTTGTTCGTCCATGACTTCGTTGATGAGCACCCGCGCTTGGCTGTAGTCGTCGTCATCGGGCCTTTCGCTGTAGGCGGCTCGTACCATGCTGCCGTCGGCAGACCAAACCGCCGATTCCGGGTAACGCTCAGGGTCGGCCTGGGGTCCACCCTTACTGTTGGGAGCGTAAACAGGGTCAGCTACTTTGTTGACACGCATGGCGCCGTCTTTGCTGTAACTGTGGAAAGGGCATTGCGGCGCGTTTACTGGGATCTGCTTGTAGTTCACACCCAAACGCGCACGGTGCGCATCGGCGTAGGCAAACATGCGGCCCAGCAGCATTTTATCTGGGCTTGGGCCGGTGCCTGGCACCATGTTGTTGGGCTCAAAGGCAGCTTGTTCAATTTCAGTGTGGTGATCGGTGGGATTGAGATTCAACGTCAGTTTGCCGACTTCAATCAGAGGGTAGTCCTCGTGGGGCCATACTTTGGTTAAATCGAACGGATTGATGCGATAGGTTTTGGCGTCCTCGTAGGGCATAACCTGCATCTTAAGTGTCCAGCTCGGATGGTTGCCCTCATCAATCGCGTTAAATAGATCGCGGGTGTGGTAGTCGGCATCTCGGCCGGCCATTTTGTCGGCGTCATCCTGGGTGAAGCACTCAATGCCCTGGTCGCACTTGAAGTGGTATTTCACCCAGAAGCGCTCGCCTTCAGCATTTACCCACATATAGGTATGGCTGGAGTAACCGTTCATGTGGCGCCAGGTTTTCGGAATACCGCGGTCGCCCATTAACCAGGTTACCTGATGGGCTGACTCGGGAGATAGCGTCCAGAAGTCCCACTGCATATCGTGGTCGCGCAGGTTGTTGTCGGCTCGACGTTTTTGCGAGCGGATGAAGTGCTGAAACTTCAGTGGATCGCGGATAAAAAATACCGGGGTGTTATTGCCCACTAGGTCGAAGTTGCCCTCGCTGGAATAAAACTTCACGGAGAAGCCACGCGGGTCGCGCCAGGTGTCAGGGCTGCCGCGCTCACCGGCCACGGTAGAAAAGCGCATCAGCACATCGGTTTTCGTATTGGGCTGGAACACCGCAGCTTTGGTATAGCGGCTAACGTCGTGGGTAACTTCAAAATGGCCAAATGCGCCACTGCCTTTGGCATGGGGTTGGCGCTCCGCAATGCGTTCGCGGTTAAAGTTCGCCATCTGCTCAATAAGATAATGGTCGTGTAAAACGATAGGGCCATCTTGTCCAACGGTTAAAGAATGTTCGTCACTGGCTACTGGGATGCCGGCATCTGTGGTTGTAGGCTTGCGATTGTTTTCCGCCACGGTTCTCTCCAACGAAATGTAGTTTGTACAAAGGTCTGCAAAGGTTACAGCTGATAAGACTGTGATTTAGCGGCCTTTGGCCCGTATTCTGGGCGTTTTGATTAATTTGCTAATGGTTTATGGCAAGGGCTGTGCCAGACGAAGACAGGGGTACAAAGTGAGTCGCAGGAAAATCGCCAAAAGGTAATTAAAGAATGCCCCGTGACGGTTCTCTTAAGGACCTATTGTGGACTGGGTTAGACAGCTAACTAGCGCAGGGTAGGAATACAAATTGGCTAATAGTGTTGGCATCTTGTAATGCTCAATAATCGGCGGCCAACCGCTGAGGCACTGAGACAACCGGGGGCAGCCCAACACTCCTATAGAAGGTGCAACTGCAAGCCAGGTTTGGTACTACTCATTTACAAATTGTTTACAACCGAGGGTATTTTGTTGGATTAAAGTTAGGGTATTTAAGGCGATCAATAACGCGACGCGGTGATGGCGGCGCAAACTAGTAATCAGTGCCGTTTGTGCCTCGGTTTGGCCGGTTGTCCTCTGGCGAAAAAACTTCGGTTTTTGCAGTGGCGGAAGTGGAGAGCATAGACCACAATTACAGTATTGCACTGCGGCATTAGTTCTGGCTGGTAAAGATCCTGGCTTAAGCTTTGCTTTGTTACTGCTGATTACGCGGCTGAGTGCGGCGTTAAACACAGCAGGAGACTTTCCCGGCCCGGGCGGTAGATTATTTATCGGTGCTTGTGACGCAGTTATCCAATAGCTGATTTTGATATTAAACATTCAGCATGGATTCATCGGTTTAGCACACACTAACGGCTAAGTTGCAGAAGACAGCGATGGCCTAGGTACAGGGATTCAGTAGCGACCAAAAGTCATTCTTGATAAACCAACCTAACACCCTCGGTAGGAAGTAATGGTAAAGGCATTCAAACCCAACGTTTATTTAAAAACCACTTGTCCAAACTCGTTTAAGTTTTATTTATTTTTAGCTGAGTCGGGCATCCTTAAAAATTTTAAGATCATTCGCTGTAACCCGGAGCTCGAAGCCGAGTTTGAAGAGATGAATGTATTTCTGGCCAAGGCCACCGGTAAGTCGCCTGCCTATCCAATGGTCGAGTACCATCCTGGGGAGTACTTATCGGATTCTGACCGGTTGATTGATTACTACTCCGTACGCGAAGGCGTTTCTGAGATCGGCATGCCAGCCCTTCAGTACTATCGAAATGAGTTTTTCCCCTCCATGGTTGATATGGACGCCCAGCCGGTGAAATCGGCATAAGCGAAGACTTGAGTTCAAGACAACCGGCTTACATTTTTTAGCTTAGCAAAACTTGCAATGGCCAAGGCTCATTTAAGAGTCATGGCCGTTGAGAGTCAAACCGGCGGCGGTGCTTCCCCATAGCCCCTGAGGTTATCCGTTCTTCGCTTGGTACTGCTCAGGCTTACTTACCATAACGTGTTGTCTGTTTAGACCGGAGCTTTAGATCAGGCTAATTTTCAAAGTTCTTGTAGCGCGGCTTTTGTAGTCGCACGAGGGTTTAACCAGGTCTCGCGAGGCACTAGGCAAGTAATGGCTTTCCATACTGACGTAAATACCTACGTTCCTCTCCACGTTCTATCCTACATTCTGCACTCGCGCGCCAAAAGTAAGCGCGTATATAAGTAGTGTGACCATCTTTTGACACACCAACACAATTTGGCCGAGTTGGAAGGGTTGATATCCTATATTTGGTGCCATATCTTGGCTTATATCAGCCGGTAGGTGACATTTCATAAGTTGGTTTTTAAATTGCTTAGTTTTTACCTATAGCCGAAAAGCAAATGCTCAAAGTGCGGCTTTGTCCAAGCTTTACAGGGTAAATGCCTGATATGATCGCGCGCTTTTCGAATTGGCGAGAAATAAAGAGGTCAGCTCTTTTATTTCGCTCCCGCGAATCGGCAGATTTACCGGTTTGGGACTGAGACTCTTTATCGGAGGTAACGATGTTTGTATTGTGGTTGCGAAAACCATTGTTGTGTACAGCGGCACTGTTGTTGTCGGCCAGCGCGTCGGCAAAACAAGAGGTATTCGGTTGGATTGAGAAAGCATCCATGCCCGGTATTGGTGTTACTGCTAAGGTAAAGATGGATACCGGTGCTTTGACATCGTCGATCCACGCTACTGATGTAGAACGTTTTTTGAAAGATGACGAAAAGTGGGTGCGTTTCACCGTTAAACTGGAAGACAGCAATACCGAAGAGCCGGTGACCAAAACCCTAGAGCGCCCGTTTCATCGAAAGGTGAAAATCTCCGGTGCCGGTGGTGTCGATAACCGAGTGGTGGTGTTTCTTGATATTTGCATTGGCGACCGGTTGTTGCGCGAGCAGTTCACCCTGAGCGATCGCGAGGACAAAAAGTACGGCATGTTAATCGGCCGCCGCACCATGAAACATATGGGCTTGGTGGATGTGACACAAACCTTTACCAGCCAACCCGACTGCAGCCAAAGCTTGGGCTCTTTGTAATCCGCGCTTGGCTCACCGAGCTAAACTACCGCCAAAAAACCCGCGCCTCGCGCGGGTTTTTTGTGTTTGGCGGCGGGCTTTAAGGCTGCCCCCTGAGTAGTAGTAATTACTTATAACGCTGATGAACGGTTTTAATGGTTACTTTAGCTACCGGCCCCTGCCAGTTATAGGTTGCCGTGGATAAATCGCCTTCACCGTGAATACCAGGGCTTGGGTAAACATAGCCTTCGTCATCTTCACCGGCGGAGACACCCTCGCCACCGCAGGTTGGCCCAGGAATGCTAATACACAATTCATCGTTCATTTCGCTACCGGCATCGTAAGCGTGGGCATAAAAGGTTGCTTTGCCGCGCAATGGTAAGCGCACGGTATCCAAGCCTACAAAGGTATCGTTGGTTGGCAACAACATTGCCGCGGTGCTAAAAAAGCGCGCGCCAGGTGCCGTGGTAATGGTGAACGAGACACTGTTGCCAGGCTGCAGCAGGCCTTCGGTGGTTTCGATATCGTTGACCCGATGGTTGACCAGCAGAGTGTCCATCAGTGGCACGACATCGCCACCTTCGGCCAGTGCCGCCAACTCTTCAGAGGCGGGCTCGCCCACCGAGTAAAAATCCGTGGCCTTATTGTGAGTGGCGGCAATAAAGGGGGTGAAGGCGATGGATTTTGTGATGTTGGTGATGGTGACTTTATAGGTTTTTTCTGCTGCGTAGGTCAGGCTAGAGGCGGCCATTAGAAGGGCACCGGTTGCGGCTATATGCGGCAATTTACGAGAAAGAATAGACATGGTTTGCTCCAGTATTTTTAGTCAGCGCGTTGGCAAAAGTCGAAACTTTTGGCGATATACTTAAGTGCAGTAAACGGCGAGTAACCGGTTAGCGGTAAAAGGCTCAACACTTAAGTATCTGGAGCAATATTAAAAAGTTATTCACTGGTATTATTCACAAGTGAATAACCAAACCATCACAACTTGGTTTTAAATTTCATTGGAACTTCTGCTTAGGCAGAGGGTGGCGACATTGCCTTGTACACAACGGACAGTACACAACGGACAGTACACAACGGATAGAACACAACGGATAGTGCACAGCGGTTAGTACACAACCGGTAGTGGCCTATTGAGCGCAATGTTGGAAACGGTTAAGCGCGCTTGGTACGCCAAAATTTCCACGCCATCTGCGGCGGCTTTGCGCAGTAACTCACCATAAAGCGGGTCGATATGGTCGGCAGGGCTCACGGTTTCTATGCCTGCGTGCTGCACGCAAAATAGAAGCACGGCACGTTTACCTTGATTAACCAGTTCACTCAGAGCGCGTAAATGTTTTGCTCCGCGATCACTGACAGAATCGGGAAAATACCCCTCGCCGGGAGCCTCCATCAACGTGACGTTTTTCACTTCAACAAAGCACTCCCGGCTATCAGCGTCACTCTCGCTCAGTAAAAAGTCGATTCGGCTATTATCAATACCGCACACGGCTTCAGGTTTTATCAGTTGATAATGCGCCAGCTCCTTAATAGTGCCGTTGATTATTGCTTCTTTGACCAAGTGGTTAGCTCTACCCGTATTGATGCCAGCGCGGTAATTTCCTTCGGCGGTTACCAGTTCTAACGTATTGGGATATTTGCGTTTTGGGTTATCAGATAGTGAATACCAACAAGGAGAGTTTGGCACTAGGCAATGCCGCATGGAGCCAGTGTTAGGGCAGTGCACGGTGATCACTTCACCACTGGATGTTTTTATATCGGCGAGGAATCTTTTGTATCGTTTTAATAAGATTCCTCGCTCAAGCTTAGGAGAAATTTTCATAATAAATTGCATTCTTTAGCGCCGAAATAGGGCGCAATTCGTCGTTAAAAGTGGCGTATGGTAACAATTTAGCGTTACCCCTGTGTCATTTGGGAAAAACTGCTAGCACTGGTCAGAGGTTTCTGGTAGGTTCCCTTGCTCTAAAAATCTGGACTTGAAAAAAAGAGTTTAGGCCGCATGTTAATGGGCCTGTGTTTTCGACTAGCGAGGCGTAGCAACCATGCCAAATTCAACCGCCGCAGACAAGATTTCCTCCCACGGTATTGAGCCGTACCAGGAGAAGCCCGGTGAGGAATATATGAACTCCGATCAACAGGAGCACTTCCGCCAATTGTTATTGGCTTGGAAGTCTGAGTTGATGGAAGAAGCAGGCCGTACCATGTCCCACTTGAAAGACGAAGCGGCCAATTTTCCTGACCCGGCCGACCGTGCCAGCCAGGAAGAAGAATTTAGCCTTGAGTTGCGTACTCGAGACCGAGAGCGCAAGTTGATTAAAAAGATCGACTCCACATTGGAGCTGATCGAAGCAGGCGACTACGGATTCTGTGACACCTGTGGGGTCGAGATTGGCGTTCGCCGACTAGAGGCTCGTCCAACGGCTACCCTGTGTGTTGATTGCAAAACCCTGGCTGAGATTCGCGAGAAACAAGTCGGCGGTTAATGTGCTTTCTCCCGCACCCAGCCGCACTGCTTGCGGCTGGGCATGCACTCTTCCTTCTTTATATACTGCTTCTACCCAATATAGCTTCCATCCTTTGCCTGTTGGCATCTCAACGTTGTGTTTAGGCGGCCTGCATGACTGCTTCAGCCTCTAACTATGTTGGGCGCTTCGCGCCATCGCCCACCGGACCCCTGCATTTTGGTTCGCTTGTGGCTGCTTTGGCCAGCTACCTGGATGCTAAATCCTGCGCCGGTCGTTGGCTGGTGCGGGTGGAAGATATTGATCCGCCACGGGAAATTCCCGGTGCTAGGGACGCAATCCTCAATGCCCTGGTGGCCCATGGTTTAGACTGGGACGGTGAGATATTGTTGCAGTCACAACGCACGGCACACTACAAAGCTGCCCTGGCCGAACTTTCCGCCCAAAGGCACACCTATGCGTGCAGTTGCAGCCGGCAACGTCTACGTTCTCTGCCCAACGGTTACGATGGGCAATGCCTGAGCCAACCTCCTACGTCGCGCACTCCGGCGGCTATTAAGCTCAAAAGCCGGTCTTTCTCCTACCAATTTGAAGATCTTATCCAAGGGCGGCAGTCGCAGTTGTTGCAGGCCCCCCAGGATGATTTTGTGCTCTGGCGCAAAGACGGTTTGGTGGCCTATCAGTTGGCAGTGGTGGTAGACGACTTGGCCCAGGGGGTAAACCATGTGGTGCGCGGCTCTGATTTATTAGACAGCGCCGTGCGCCAGGCACTGCTATTGCGGCTGATGGGTGCCGAGCCACCGGCATACGGCCATCTGCCCGTGGCGAGCAAACAAGATGGGCAAAAGCTCAGTAAACAAAATCACGCAGCCGCATTGGATAACAGTGCAGCCGCAGCGAACTTGGTGCGTGCGCTGCAATTTTTGGGTCAAGCGCCACCGGAGCATTTGCTCCAGGGCTCGGTGCAAGCTATCTTGCGCTGGGGCTGCGAACACTGGCACCGGGGCAAAGTGCCGGCCAGTTTGGCCATTGCAGTGGATTAATGTAGGGGGATGTGTGCAGTCAAATAGTGCCTCTGGCCAGCGTTGGATGATGCTGGTGTTAGTGATGGCGGCGACATTTTCGCCATCCGTTCTAGATTGGATGTTAGACCCAAAAGGCGCCTGGTTTCGCCCGTTTCTGGTGTGGCTGGTCGTCATTGCGATTGCTTTGGGTGTGCAGCTAAAAGGCCGAAAGCATGATGACCTTTGAGCTGTCCACCATTGTTTTAGTGGTGGTGGCCTATGTGTTGGTTACTTTTGGCATTGCCACCTTAACCAACCGCGGTTGGTTACCCGATTCCTTCATCAACCACCCTGTTACCTACATTCTTTCCCTGGGGGTGTTTGCCAGCACCTGGGCCTATTACGGCGTGGTGGATTTAGCCTATCAATACGGTTATGGCGCGCTCACCTATTACATCGGTATTGTGGCGTTATTTTTGTTTGCGCCGGTGGCACTGACACCCATTGCTCAGCTGGTGCAACGGTTTAAAATTCCCTCGGTGGCCGATTTGCTGGTATTCCGCTATCACAGTCAATTGGTGGGTAGCGTGGTCACTCTGTGCATGATGGCGGCTGTGATGCCGTTGGTGGCCATGCAAATTCAGGCGGTGGCAGAGTCGCTGTCTATCTTGACCAACTACACCCCAGAGAAATCTTCACATTTCGATTTCGAGAAGATGTTCGCCCTGGGCTACTGCCTGCTGTTGTTGGTGTTTGGCTTGCTGTTCGGAGCCAGCCGAGAAAAACAGCGTGGCCTAGTGATGGCCTTGGCGTTTGAATCGCTCATTAAGATCCTTGCCATTACTGCGGTGGGCTTGTTTGCTGTGTTCCAGGTGTTTGGTAGCCTAGATGGTATTGATCAGTGGCTGGCGCAAAACCCGGATCAGCAAAAGCTGTTGTATACCGCTCTATCGGATAACAGCACCCACACGCTGTTGTTGGTGTTTATTGCCACCGCCGTGGCCATGCCGCACTTGTTTCAATCATCGGTGGTGGATGTGCCCGTGGCTCGATCCATGCGTTTTGCCTCTTGGGCGTTTCCCTTATTTCTATTCTGTATGGCCGCGCCTATTTTGCCCATTCTGTGGGCGGGTTTCGCGCTGGATGTGCCACTACCGGTGCAGTATTACACCTTGGGCGTGCCGTTTGTATCCGAGCAGCCCGGTCTTACGATGTTGGCGTTTATCGGCGGCTTGTCCGCCGCCACCGGCGCCATCATCTCTATCACCATGGCCGGTACCGTTATGGTGCTCAACCACTGGTTACTACCAATGTCTCGTCTGGGTCAAAAGCGAGACCTGCGCCGCCGAATAGTGTGGCTGCGCCGCACTACCATGGGTGGCATATTGGCGGCGGCCTATCTGTTCTATCTGATCACCGGCGGCGACCACCGCCTAATGGAGCTGGCGCTGACCACTTTTGTGGCCATGTTGCAGTTTTTGCCGGCCATCATAGCCGTGACTTACTGGTCCCGGGCCAATCGTTTCGGCTTGCTGGCCGGTATGTGCGCGGGCGCTACGGTGTGGTTTTGGTGTTTGCTCTTACCTGTGATGTTTGAGGTGAGCCAAGTCAGTCTGCCGTTTTGGGGCACGGTGGCACTGGGCATTGATGCTTGGAATAGCATCGCGTTGGTGTCGCTGGCCTTGAACATTGGTTTGTTCGTGCTGGTTTCCATGAATACAGAGCAAAATGCCGAGGAGCAATTCAGTGCCTCGTTGTGCACCGAGGCTGAAATCGCTCAGCCAGTAAGGGTGATTTTGGATGTTCACAGTTGCGATGAAATCAAAGAGCGTCTAAGCCGGAGCTTGGGCGCAACCCTGGCCGAGATTCAGGTAAACAAGGCGGCGGAGGAGCTGGGCTACAGCTTTTCCGAGCGACGCCCGTACAGCCTGCGGCGAATCCGAAACCGGCTGGAAACCAATCTGTCTTCCATGATGGGGCGCTCCGTGGCCAGTGAGATCATTGATCGCCATTTGCCCTATCGTCTGCCTAGCCAGGCCGGTAATACCGACATTAACCTGATGGAATCGCGTTTGCACCGCTACCGCGATCGGCTCACCGGTATGGCGGCCGAGCTGGATAGCCTGCGCCTATACCACCGCAACACCATTTACGAGCTACCCATGGCGGTGTGTTCCCTAGGCAGCGACTTAGAGGTCATCACCTGGAATCGCTCCATGGAAGAGTTGACGTCAATCCAGTCTGGTGACGTGGCCGGCGCGCACTTGTCGGATTTGTCTTCGCCCTGGCGTGAGCTGATCATCGATTTCACCGACAGCGAAGAGCGCCACCTGCACGGCCAGTTGGTAAAGGTTGACGGCAAAGAGCGTTTTTTCAGCCTGCATAAATCGCCGCTGCATACCCCCAAAGCCATCGGCGAAGAAGACGGCCAAGTGATATTGATCGAGGAAATCACCGAGCTAAAACTGTTGGAGCAAGAGCTAACGCACAGTGAGCGACTGGCTTCCATCGGTCGATTGTCGGCCGGGGTGGCCCACGAAATCGGTAACCCGGTGACGGGCATTGCTTGCTTGGCACAGAACCTAAAGTACGATTCCGACGCCCCAGAGGTGTTAGAGACCGCCGAGCAAATCCTCTCGCAAACCCATCGCATCAGCAGCATCGTGCACTCGCTAGTGACTTTTTCGCACTCCGGCAGCCACAACCCTAGGCAGTGTTCTGCAGTGGAGGTGCAAAGTTTTGTAAGTGAGGCCATTGCGCTGTTGTCTCTGCAGAAAGACGATGTTCAAGTGACCTACCAAAGCTTTGTGCCCGCGCATTTGCGGGTGATGGGCGATACCCAAAAGTTGATTCAGGTATTCATCAATTTATTATCGAATGCGCGGGACGCTAGTGAAGATGGCGATACCGTTGTGATTGAAGCCGAGGCTGAAGCTGGCGAGGTGGCCATATCGGTGAGTGACCAAGGCAGCGGTATCGATCCAGACCACATTGATCAAATCATCGAGCCTTTTTTCACCACCAAAGAGCCAGGCAAAGGAACGGGCTTGGGTCTGGCGATGGTGTACAGTATCATCGATGAACACGACGGCAGTATCCGAGTGGAGAGCCCGCTCGACAAACAGAGCCAAACCGGCACCCGGTTTATCATTACCTTGCCTGAGGGAGTTGAGCCTTCCCCGGAGTAGTAGCAGGGCAACTAAGCCATCCGGCGAGCCTTTTATTAGGTTAAACTTAGGCTGTTTTATCAAACAAATTGTTCGGCGAGGACTATGAGCAAAATACTCATTGTTGAAGACGAAGTGATCATTCGCACCGCATTGCGAAAATTACTAGAGCGCAGCAAGTACCAAGTAAACGAAGCTACCTCTGTCAAAGAAGCCACCAGCAAGTACCAGCTGGCCGATTACAACCTCATTATTAGCGATCTGCGTCTACCCGGGGCCCCTGGTACCGATCTGATCAAGCTGTCTGGCGATGTTCCTGTTCTGATTATGACCAGCTATGCTAGCCTGCGCTCGGCGGTAGATTCCATGCGCATGGGCGCCATGGACTACATTGCCAAGCCCTTTGATCACGATGAAATGGTGGCCGCCGTCAAACGCATTATTGGCAAAGCCAATGCCGCCAAAATGCCCCAGCCTGCCGCCGGAAAACGCAGAACGACCGGCGCTTCCATTGATGGCATGATTGGCACCAGTGCCGTAATGCGTGAGCTGTACAACAAACTGCGCAAGGTTGCGCCCACCCAGGCCACCGTGCTGATCCACGGCGAAACCGGTACTGGTAAAGAGCTGGCCGCAAGGGCCATCCATAACCTCAGCCCAAGAGCAGACCAACCCATTATCTCGGTTAACTGTGCCGCCATTCCCGAAACCCTCATCGAATCCGAGTTGTTTGGCCATGAGAAGGGCGCTTTTACCGGCGCAGCCAACACCCGAGAAGGCCTAGTGGCCGCCGCCGATAAAGGCACGTTGTTTTTGGATGAAATCGGCGAGCTTCCGTTGGAGGCGCAGGCTCGCTTGTTGCGTGTGATCCAAGAGGGCGAGGTACGTCCCATTGGTGCTATTGAGTCGCGCAAGGTTGACGTTCGCTTAGTGGCGGCGACCCACCGTAATCTGTTGACTCTCTCCCGGGAAGGCAAGTTTCGGGAGGATTTATACTATCGCCTTAACGTCCTGCAGCTAACGCTACCGCCGCTGAGAGAGCGAGGTAAGGATATTCTGGCCATTGCCGAGGCGTTGATTGAAAAGTTTTGTGTGCAAATGGATGTGCCTATCAAGGTGTTGTCGCCGGAGGCCATCCAAGCCATAACAACCTACAACTGGCCCGGTAATGTGCGCGAGTTGGAAAACGCCATGCAGCGTGCGGTGATTTTCTGCGACGAGGGCAATGAGATCCCCCACGACGTATTGGATATTGGCATGGAGCTGGTAAACACGGCAGATATTGAGCGCAGCACCTCGCCATACCCAACAGCGGCCCCTGCGCCGTCTCGGCCTGCAGTCAGCAAACCCTCATCCGACCCCGCGGAAGATTTGTCCTTGGAAGATTACTTTCAGCACTTTGTGTTGGAGCATCAAGAGAGTATGTCGGAAACCGAATTGGCTCGTAAACTCGGCATCAGCCGTAAATGTTTGTGGGAGCGCCGGCAAAAGCTAGGCATTGAACGCAAAAAAACCCTCTCCAGCGCCAAATAGCCGTCTGCTTGGGTGTGCCCGCCCAAGCCCTCTTTTAAGCTCCCCTCTAGATAATTGAACCTCAACATAGATGCCCTTTGGTCACTTTTCCTAAGGGGGCACTTTCGGCGTGGTTTTATAACCAGCTCTTCTGAGCGCCCAAACCGTGCCAGGTCGCTTCAGTGCGTCGTTTTGGCTGCCATGGCGTTACTCAAGGTTACCGGGGTGTTACTTCCAGTAGACTTGCATTATGCGTTCTGTGCCTAAGCGGGCTATTTTTATAGCTGAAAACGAGCTGATTATTGTGCCAGCGTCGTTTGAGTCAACACAGAATGCTCATTCCGCATAACTGCATAAATTTGAATGCCGGCGGGGATCTAATAAAACCGTCGAAATCGTGTGAATGTCACCTGAATCTGGGTGTTACCTAAATGTGTTGTGGGTAACACTTCCCGTGAGAATAGGTAACGAATTGAAAATAGCGAATTTTCATAAGAAGACCTATTCTGGGGTTATGTTGTTGATATTAAATGATTTTTTATTTTTGGCGCACCAGCTGCATTATCACTGGCATAATAAAAACAACAAATAATAAAAATAATTACTTAGTAAACGACAAATTATAATAAGAACAACAAATAATAAGAAAAACGATTATAATAACAACAAGAAATAATAATAACAGACAATATAACAACAACAAGAAATAATAATAACGAGAAAGAAAACAACAACAATTAATAAAAACTAGCGACAAACTGACTTGATTCTCGGAGAGAGTTTGCGAATAACGCAATCAGTTGCACGGATGCTTAGACATTGTTGGTAATCCAATACAAAGGGGAAGAGGTTCTCTTCCCCTTATTGCTTTCCCCAAACACATTCCCTTTGCATAACTTCCCTTTGAACAACCCAGCTATTTACAGCTTCTGTTACAGTTTCTGGTACTACAGCCATATCATCTGAAACAAGCATCCACAGCTGGTCTCGATTATTTGATCAAAGCTTCCAAACGCGCGTGACCAAAGACCTTGCCATAAAACTCCGCGATAGCCTGGTAGTGCACCTATCCAAGATTTTTACTCACACTGTGCGCCGCGCGCTTTCACCTAAAGGCCTGCGTGATGCGAGCGCTTGGCGTGGCTTCACCTGTACAATGTCACAACTCCCTGGTTGGTTCTTCAAGCCTCAGTCATAACGGTAGAAGATCCTGGCCACAACGGCGGCCTTGGATAGTCGTTTGTGTTGGTGCCTTGCGCGGCAATATCAACGGCTTGTCTGCCTCTGGCCCCCTGGGTTGCACTCACCAAGCGCCGTGAGATCTTTCCCATAGGCGAAGCGAGGGTTACACTCGCGCTCTTCACGGCTGCCATCTCTGCACAGCACAAAGCCACCACTGTTAGGGTGAAAGAAATATCGCTGCCCAGTCAGAGGCCGGCCAATGTCAAAACCCGTAATCAAAAACAGCTGGCGCATCTGGCGCGCGGGCGAGAACACTCTGAGGCGTAACTGTGACTAATAAAGACAACAGCAAGCCCATGGCTTTACCAAAGAAGGTACAAAATGCCGCACAGAAAGCGGCGGTGGAATGCTGGCAGGAGGGTACAACCCACCAGCAACAAGACTGGGTAGCCGAAGAGGTACCCGTGGCCTTGAGCTACAACGGTATCTCACATGCTGTGATGATGGCCACGCCCATGGACCTAGAGGACTTTGCGCTAGGTTTTAGCCTTAGCGAGGGCATAGTCGATAGCGCTGACGAAGCCTACGATTGCCAGCAAGTCACCCACGCGGACGGCCTAGAGCTGCAAATACGGATCGCCACCCGGCAGCAAAATCGCTTGCAACAACGCCGCCGTAACCTGCAAGGACGCACCGGTTGTGGTCTATGCGGTGTGGAATCCTTACAGCAAATGCAGCGCGATATCGCCCCGATAAAAAACGCTGTGCCAGTTAGCGAGAGCGCAGTGCAAGCGGCATTACAGCAATTGCCTAACTGGCAGCCACTGCGCGCGGCCACCGGTGCCTGCCACGGCGCCGCCTGGTGCAGCGCCGATGGCGAAATTATCGTCTCTCGTGAAGACGTCGGTCGCCATAACGCGCTGGATAAACTCATTGGCGCGGCCGTAAAAAGTGGCCTTCGCTTTGATGCTGGCTTTGTAATGGTATCCAGCCGAGCCAGTTTTGAAATGGTGCAAAAAGCTGCCGCCGTGGGTATCGGATCGGTGGTGGCGGTGTCTGCGCCCACCTCCTTGGCGTTAACCTGTGCCCAACGCTATGGCGTGAACTTAATTGGTTTTGCCCGTCCAGGCCGGCACTGCCGCTACCATTCCACCGACGCTTCTCCATGACAGACAACGAGCTGAAGATCTTCATCATCACGGCCTAATTGCCGGCATCATCGTGGCTACCCAAAACAGCCGATGGTTGACCGTTAGCGCAGTCTAATTTCCAAATGATAAAAATAATAATTATTATTTGCATTGAGATTGTCTGGCGCTTGCTTTAACATTCCAGGCCTCGTCACAGTGCAGCCTGCGCTGTGAGCGCATCCTAACTCTGCGGCATAGCTGCCATTCTAGTCAGCGTACGCGCACAGGTTATTGCCCTAGTTTTACTTCCCGTTTTAGAGGTCATCATGCAGTTTCGCCCGTTTCCTATCCATTCCCTTTGGCACGCCATCGCCTGCGCTAATTCCCAACGGGCGGCCTGTGCTGTCGTTGTCGGTTGCATGGGCTCGACGCTGGCATTAGCGCAGAATGCCGGCCTAGAAGAAGTGGTTGTTGAAGGCAAATACTTGGTTAACGAGCAATTGGATACCGCGACAGGCCTTGGCCTAAGCCGGCAGGAGACACCGCAATCGGTGACCATTCTTACCGCCCAGCGAATCATTGACCAAAACCTGGCCACCGTGGTGGATACCGTACTGAACACCGTTGGCGTCAACTCCACCGAGGTGGACAACGTTCGCAATACGCTGCAAGCGCGCGGCTTCGATATCGCCAACTACCAAATCGATGGCGTGCCCTTGGCGTGGAGTTTGGCGGGCGATTCTGGTGAGACCATTGCCGATGTTTCGATATACGAGCGCGTGGAATTTGTGCGCGGTTCCACCGGCTTGCTCACCGGCCAAGGTGATCCTTCGGCGTCCATAAACTTGGTGCGCAAACACGCCACCAGCCAAGAGTTCAAAGGCTATGCTGCCGGCGCCGTGGGCAGCTGGGACACCCGCGAAGTTTCTTTCGATGTTGCCAACAAACTGAGCCCGTCCGGCGCCATACGCGGCCGCTTGGTGGGCAAGTACAAAGAGCGAGAATCCTATTCGGATTATTTTTCTGCTGAAACCAACGTGTTGTACGGCACAGTCGAGGCAGACCTCAGCAGCAGTACTTTGCTGCGAGCCGGTTTTAGCTACCAAAGCGACTCACCGGATGCCGCGGTGTGGGGTGGTTTACCCGGAATCTTCAGCGACGGCTCAGCCACCGATTGGGATGTAGAAACCACCACGGCACCGCATTGGAGTGCGTGGGATACCACCAGCGAAAACGCTTTCGTTAACCTGCAGCACACCTTCGTCAACGACTGGGAGCTGACGCTTAGCTACAACAAACTCAGTTACGAAAACGACACCCGCTTGCTGTATTTGTACGGCGATTTAGACGCTGCAACCGGTGCCGGCTTAATCAGCTGGCCCTACCGCAGCGAAGGCGAAAGTGACCAAGACAGCTTTAACTTCCAGCTGCAGGGCGAGTACTCGCTGTTTGGTGCCGAGCACGAGTTTGTAGTGGGTGGTTTGTACTCCGAGCAATCTGCCGTGGCCAAAACCTACACCGCGTTGACGAACAGCTTTTTAGCGGTGGATAACTTCTACCAGTGGAACGGCGATTTTCTGCAGCCGCAGTGGTCAGATAGCCCCACCACCACCGCCCAGGATATGGACACAGAGCAGGAAGGCCTGTTTGCGGCCACCCGCATCAATGTGTCTGATGCGTTAAAAGTTATCCTAGGTGGCCGCATCAGTAGTTGGCAACGCAGCGGGCAGAGTTACGCTACGGTTACCGACTTCGGTGAAGACGACGTACTGGTGCCGTACTTTGGTGTGCTGTACGACATCAACGATGAGCATCGTGTTTACGCCAGCTATACCAGCATCTTTAACCCACAAAATGCCCAGGATCTCAACGGCAATTATTTGGATTCCATTGAAGGCAACACCTTTGAAGTAGGCCTGAAAAGTCAATTCCTGAACGACCGACTGCAGGCCTCCTTAGCCGTATTTCGCATCGAGCAGGACAACCTCGGCCAAGATCACGCCATCGACGGTGTGGTGCAATATGTGCCAGGGTCACCGGGTAGCATTGCTCAGATAGAGTCAGAGGGTGTAACCAGTGAAGGCTTTGAGATTGAGTTGGTGGGCCAGCTATTGGACGGATGGAACGCTACCGTAGGGTACTCCTATTTTACTGCCGAGGATGCCGCCGGCGTGGATGTAAACACCGACCACCCGCGTAAGCAATTTAACCTGTTTACCACCTACCAGTTGGTTGATGCCTTGCCCCAGCTAACCCTAGGTGGTGGCATTAACTGGCAGGATGAAACCTACCAAGGCGGCGCCAGCCAAGACGCCTACACGCTGATTGACCTGATGGCCCGTTACGACATTACGGAAAACCTCAACCTGCAGCTAAACCTGAAAAACCTAACCGACGAAAAATACTACAACTACATCGCCGGTAATAGCCAAGTGCGCTTTGGTGCGCCACGTAACGGCACATTGTCTGTGCGATACCTCTTTTAAAGCGGCCTATGGCAGCCGCCGTCCGGTGGCTGCGCTGATTGTGCTAGTCTTTCTGCAGCCAACCCGATGCTATCAACCGACGAAAAATTCCCCGGTAGCCAATCCTCTGGTAGACTCACGCCCTTATTTACTCAGGCCTTAGGGCGGAGCCCCATTTGTATCCAACCAGCAGAATTAACACAGCATGTTGAAACGCTTTATTAGCCTTTTCACCGGTGATTCCACCAGTAGCGGTAAAGTGGTTATTCCGCACAGTAAACACTCCATTGCCAATAATGATGTCAGCCGTAATGCTATTAAGGTGATTGAACGCCTGCAGCAAGCGGATTTTGAGGCCTACTTGGTGGGCGGTGGCGTGCGCGACCTGTTGTTAGATGGGCACCCAAAAGACTTTGACGTGGCCACCAACGCCACGCCTGAACAGGTGCGCAAGTTGTTTCGCAACTCGCGCATCATCGGCCGCAGATTTCGCATAGTGCATGTACGCTACGGCCGAGAAGTGATTGAAGTGACCACCTTCCGCAGCCATCACCAAGAGGGCAGTGGCAAAAGCCAGGAGTCACATCAGTCGGATGAGGGCATGTTGCTGCGCGATAACGTCTACGGCGATTTGCAAAGCGATGCCGAACGCCGCGACTTCACCATCAACGCCCTGTATTACGACCCGGTCAGCCGCGACATTCTAGACTACACCCGTGGTGTTAACGACATCGACGCCCGTATGTTGCGCATCATTGGTGACCCGGCCACCCGCTTTAAAGAAGACCCAGTGCGCATGCTGCGTGCTGTACGATTTGCGGCCAAGCTCGGCTTTGAAATAGAACCCAAAACAGCTGCCCCCATTGCTGACCTAGCCTCAATGCTGCAAAACATCCCCGCCGCGCGCCTGTGGGATGAGAGCATGAAGCTGTTTATGAGCGGCTATTCCACCGCCATATTCCACCAAATGGTGGAGCGCGATCTATTTAAGTATCTGTTCCCGGGCAGCGCCTCGCACATTGCCAACCCACAGACCATGGCGTTTTTTGAAAACGCCATGCTCAACACCGACAAACGCATCCGCGCCGATAAGCGCGTAACGCCTGCGTTTATTTTTGCCGTGTTGCTGTGGCCTGCGGTGGTGACGCGCCAGGATGAGCTCATGGCCGAGGGCAGCAGTACGGCGTTACAAGCCGCCCACCAAGCCCAGCAGCAGGTATTGCAGGCTCAGCTGAATGTCATCTCCATTCCCAAGCGCTTTACCAGCGTAATGCGAGAAATTTGGGATCTACAAGCCGCGTTGCCACGCCGCAATGGCCGCCGAGCCTACCGTACCTTAGAGCAACAGCGTTTTAGGGCAGCCTATGACTTTCTGTTGTTGCGCGAGCAGTCCGGCGAAGACCACCAAGGCTTAGGCGCCTGGTGGACTGAATTCCAATTTGCCGATGAAGAAAAGCGCGAGCAACTGATTGCGGCATTGCCGCGCAGCGGCAACAACAGCAACCGTCGCCGCCGCAAGCCGCGCCGCAGTCCCGGGCAACAAAACCCTGGCCAACAAGAAGGGTAGTTCACCCGTGGCACAATCGGTAACGGCGTATATTGCCCTGGGCTCAAACCTGGATAACCCACTCACCCATGTAACCCAGGCTTGTGCGGAAATTAACGCACTGCCAAATACCCAGGTGGTGGACTCTTCCCCGTGGTACATCAGCCAAGCGGTTGGTCCCGGCCAGCAGCCGGATTTTATCAATGGCGCGCTGCAGTTAACGACTCAATTGCCTGCGCAAACCTTACTCGAGTCGCTGCAGACTATAGAAAACCAGCACGGCCGCCAGCGCGAAGTGCGCTGGGGCGCGCGAACCTTAGATTTGGATATCTTGCTGTACGGGGATGACCGTATCCAAACCGATACCCTCACCGTGCCGCATCCCTATTTGCACAAAAGAAACTTTGTGGTTTACCCTTTGGCCAACGTGGCGCCGAATTTGGTATTACCCAACGGCACAGCGCTGGCCGAAGTGCAAGCGCAATTGGGCGATCAAGGCCTGCAGTGTATTGGGCGTGTGTATTCACAATAAGGGATAGGCTTTGGATTACGGTTTTAATTTAACCTGGGACTTTCGTGGCCTGGAGCTGCCAAAATACATCGCGGTAGAGGGCCCCATTGGCGTGGGTAAAACCACCCTGGCCAAGCATCTGGCGGCCACATTCAACTACCAAGCCCTGCTAGAGCAAGCCGACCAAAACCCCTTTTTAGAAAACTTCTACACCCAGCCGGGCCAGTCGGCTCTGCCCACACAATTGTTTTTTTTGTTCCAGCGGGTACAGCAACTGCAAAATCTGCATCGCGATGAATTGTTCGAATCCACCTTTGTGGCCGATTTTCTGCTCGCCAAAGACCGCCTGTTTGCAGAGCTCACCCTGGATAGAGACGAGTACCAGCTCTACGATCAGGTAGCGCAAAAGGTAAACACCAACACCGCCGTGCCAGATTTGGTGCTCTACCTACAAGCGCCCACAGACAGTCTAATAGAAAGGGTGAATAAACGTGGGGTAGAATTTGAGCGCGGTATCAACCCAGATTACTTAGATCGACTGAACGATGCCTACACACGTTTCTTTTTGCATTATGATGAAGCGCCGCTGTTAATCGTCAATGCCAAGGACCTAGACCTCGCCAACAACGAGCGAGACTTCAAAGCACTGGTAGAGTACCTTCTAACCATTAAAAAAGGTCGCCACTTTTATAACCCATCACCGCTGTTATAGCCCCGGGGCTCAGCCCTGGTAAAGCACAGCGTCAGGAGAGAGTAGCCATGCCCTACGGAACAACCACACCAGAATCTGCCCTAGCCAAACCGGTTACCGTCAACACCTTGCGCAAATTCAAGCGCGAAAAACACAAATTTTGCTGTGTCGCCCTGTACGACGCGCCCATGTCGGCCATGGCGCAAAAAACCGGTATAGAAGTGCTGCTGGTGGGCGACAGCCTAGGCATGACCGTATTAGGCTATGACAGCACCATCCCCGTTACCATGGAACAAATGATTTACCACGTAGAAGCGGTAAAGCGTGGCAATTCAAAATCGTTAATTATGGGCGACATGCCTTTTATGACCTACGCCACGCCAGAGCAAGCCATGACCAACGCCACTCGCATCATGCGTGCCGGCGCTCACATGGTAAAACTCGAGGGCGGAGCCTGGGTGGCAGATACGGTTAAGATGCTGGCCGACCGCGGCATCCCAGTGTGCGCTCACCTGGGTTTAACGCCCCAATCGGTGAACAAACTGGGCGGTTTCCGGGTGCAAGGCCGCAAAGCCGAGCAGGCCGAAGTCATTCTCAACGACGCCATCGCCCTAGATAAAGCCGGCGCCGACCTATTGGTGCTAGAGTGCGTGCCCCAAGCCCTGGCCAAAGAAATCACCGACGCCGTATCCATGCCCACCATCGGCATCGGCGCCGGCGGCGAAACCGATGCCCAGGTATTGGTGATTAACGATATTCTGGGCCTAACCGAACAGCCACCCAAGTTCTCGAAAAACTTCCTGGTAGAAACGGCTTCAATCCCAGGCGCGCTAATGAAATACGCCGAGGATACCCGCTCTGGCGCGTTTCCTAGTGAAGAGCATATATTTGTTTAATGGCGCACTTTCACTGCCTGCTGGCGGTTTGGCTAGCAGGTGGTATTGAGCGCGGTAATTTTTGGTTTTTAATCAGTTTGGTATTTTAGCGATCCTATTAAGCTAAAGCGTTCCAGCTTGGTGGCGTTTAGCAATGCCTTTAAACAAATCCAACATCCCACCGTTAAATAAAAACTCATCGCTCATATTGAAGGTTTGGCATAAATCCATATCTGGATGATCGCAGCGGCTGAGGTTGTCTAGCGAATATCCCGGCATATCTTTACCGGTGGAATGAACCAACCTTGAAATCCCCAAACGTTCACCACCAACTTGCTCATTGAGTGAAAACTCTTCCGGCGGCAAGGCTCCGGGCTCTCCTGGTTTTTTAAAGAAACGGGGCAGGTTTTCCACAAACCAGCCCGCGGCTTCTATGGGGTATTCGTACTGGAAGATATGTCAGATAGGTTCTCCGTTGAAGCGATTCATTCTGTCTTTGTGTCTGTAAATTACTAGTATTGCGCCGTCGAAATAAAACAGCCAATCGACGGGCTCTTCTAGGAATGTTGAATCTGTGCATTGCGCCATTAGCCTCCATGAGTGTGGAAGCTTCTCTGGTTGATATATCTGCCACTCCGGTACTCGCGGGACCGGTACGAAATTGGCTTCGTTAAAGATGGGCTTGTTCATACAGCTATATAAGATGGAGATTTGAGTTGAGAAAATCTATTTGGTCTTAAACCACCAGACCTCTACGCTGTTGGGGGCTGTAGTAATTAACTCTATATCCTCCCGACCATCATCAAAGTCTGCACCATCTGAAAAACGTGGGAAAGAGACGTTATTGATGAATCGATCGTACTTCGTTTCACCACAACATGGACAAGGAGGCAAACTTAACAGAAACCTATTTAATTTATTCTGATAGTACCTCCGATACTCATCGCCACTGGGCGGAATAGAGCTAGGTCGAACCTCAGCTAATATTGGGTTTTCTCTCGGGCTTACCCAAACTATTGTATTGCAGCAGGAGCACTGTCCTCCTACCGCTTCACTATCATGCCAAGTAAAAAAGCACAGTCCATGCTGTTCCATGCCTTTGACTTTGGCTGGCTGTATGCCAACCTCATCTGCATACCGTAAACATAAATTACTCATGGTTTAATCTGCTTATCTAAAATTAGCTTAATGGTATCAGGGACATAACGGCCGTCAAACAAAGTAATTGCTTGGTTATTTCCAGTTTTTCTACTACTCGGATACAGGATTCCATTATAACCAGCGTCGTACGCTTGGTTTGAAACTTGATTTGTATAGCCATAAATCGCTTTTTGCTGGACAGGGTTATCAACTCTCGCAGTTAGTCTAGCTGGGTCAATATTCATCTGTTTCAGTACATTCGGATCAGTCAAATCCAAAATGTTATCGACCCGAACATCTCCAACAAAAAGAGATTTTCCATCCAAGTTTTTACGCACTTCCATATATGAAGTGACAATATTCTCACCGAAGTAAACATCACCCGCCGTGGAACGATAAGATGGATCGGAGAATCGATATTGCGCGCTTGGGTTTGTACTTAATGCTGGGTAGCTTGAATCATAAATTTTATGCCCGTCCATACGAACATAGGAACCTTGATCAGAAACAACTCTTGGATTGTTCAGATTAGACAGGTTCTTAGATGCTGCTCCTACTTTGCCAGCTGCACCAGTTGCCGCGGTGCCCAGCAACATCTTGTAGGCAGCCTCACCTTTTTGCTCCGCCGGAAGGTTGGCAAAACTTTTTGCGGCTTGTTTCAGTGCTTCGTAGGTTTCGGCTGGGTTGGTAACAGTATCGCTCATGCCGTTTAGGGCAGACTTAAACTTGTCCCAGTCAGTAAGAGTGTCATACAGGTTGATGATTGCGTCTGCCGCTTCAAACCCGGCTTCTGCATTTAGACGCATTAGTCTAGCTCCAAACGCAGCAGGGAAGTTATCGGCATTTAACTCTGCTTCTGTCCAGTAATCTATAGCGTTTTGTTTGTTATTAGCCACAGGCTCAACTCGCACATTGGTGTTATTGCTGTGGCTGTTGGGCGAATACACCACAGAGTCTACTTGGGCTGAGCTGGTATTGGCTGGCGGTTGAGTGGTGATGGCTTTGGGTTTAAAGCTTGCGCGCCGATTTTTGAATACAATGTCTGGTAGGGAAACTTTGGTGGGGGGCACCAGTTTGGGTTCGTTGCCAATAAAAACGTTCTCTGAACCGGTTTCAATGGTGCCGCCACAATCGACGGCATCGGTAACGCGGGCGGCGGGCATGCCGTTTATTAGTACGCTGGGCGAGCCTTCGGTAATGGCGCGGGTGCCGGGGTGGTGTGGGGCTAGCATATCGCCCTGGCGAGCGGCCGGTAAGCCATTGATAAACACATTAGCACTGCCGGTGATAATGGCGGTGGGTGGACCTTGATGACCGCCGGCGGCTGCAGCGGCTAGGGCTTCTGCCTCTGCCAGTTCTTCTTCGGTGAGCTCTTCCTCAACCTCGGCGGTTTCTTCGGCGCTGCCTTCTTCGGCCCTGTCTTTTTCGGTGGTGGCTTCTGCGATAGCTTCTGAATCTGGCGTTATCTCACTGCCATCGGCAGCGCTACCGTCGCTCGATGCGCCGTCTTCTGTAGCTTCGGATTCTTCCAGTGTTTCTTCTGTAGCGTCGTCGGCGAGTTCGCCGTCTTCCAATTCACCTTCTTCTAGCTCGCCGTCGAGTAAGGCTTCTTCTTCCAAGCCCTCGGTAACGCCGGCGGATGGGCCGGAGTGGCCGGTATCCATATCGGTGAGTCTGGCTGCTGCTTCCCTGCTATTTGAGCCCATAATTGCTTGCCTAAATTATTTGCATCCACCCGGCATAAGCCTTGGCGTATTTATAGTCACTCCCTGTTATGAATAGCGTACATTATTGAAATGCGTTATTTCTTGTAAGTTGATCACACCCCATCTGGAATTGCTGATCAAAAATAAAAAAACCCGGCATTGCCGGGGTATAAATAGTAAATAACTTAATAAAATCGTTAAGATAAAAACATTAAGGTTGCGGTGCAGCCAACCTAATTTTGGTTTTCTTTTCTTTGCCCTCGCGTAGCAACGTCAGGGTGACTTTATCGCCAGGTTTGTGGCCTTCTAAAATTGACAGTAAATCGTCATCGCTGCTTACTTTATCGCCGTCAATGGCAATAATGCTGTCTCCCAAAATTGTCGCACCCCAGCGGCTGGTAGTAATACCTCGCAAGCCGGCTTGGTCGGCTGGGCTGTTGCTGTATACCCGCAATATTGGCACACCAGGGATTTTATTTGCCCGCGCCCAATTCAACGGCGCTATTTCAATACCCAGTACTGGCCGCATGGGGTAACCGAATTGAATTAAATCCGGCACAATTTTAGATACCGTGTTTACCGGAATGGCAAAGCCAATGCCAATGCTGGCGCCGTTAGGGCTGTAGATGGCGGCGTTAACGCCCACCAGTTCACCATCGGAATTTAACAGCGGGCCACCGGAGTTGCCGGGGTTAATGGCGGCATCGGTTTGAATAACATTGCGTATAGTGCGTTGGTTTGGGGCTTGAATTTCACGGCCCAGGGCGCTGACCACGCCCACGGTTAGGGTAGTGTCTAAGCCAAAAGGGTTACCAATGGCCAGCACTTTGCGGCCCACTTCCAAATCGTTGGAGTCGCCCACCGGTAGAGGTGTTAATACTTCCGGCGGTGCGTTTACTTTTAGAACCGCTAGGTCTTTTTCTGGCGCAAGGCCCACAATCAACGCATCGTAGGAGCTGTGGTCTGCAAGGGTAATGGTAATTTTGCGAGCGCCATCCACAACATGAAAATTCGTCACAATGTGGCCCTGTTTATCCCACACAAACCCAGTGCCTGCCCCCTGAGGGCGGCTGGAGTAGGTGAGGGAGTAAGGGTCTCGCACCAAGGCATTGTTGGTGACAAATACCACCGAGGGGCTGGCGTTTTTAAAGACATCAATATTATTAATTTCGTCTTTATCCAACGCGGCCCAAGCATTGCTGGCATAGAGCAACCACAAGCCAGCTAAACCGGTAAAAAGGCTGGCTAGCGTGGCCAGCCAGTGTGAGTTTTTGTTAGCAAATATTCTAGCCACGGTTTCCCTCCGCGTTTATACGGCGGTTTTTTGCAAAGCGGCAATGCGATCTGGCAGCGGCGGGTGGCTGGCAAACAAAGCGCCGAATTTGTCTTTAAAGCCGCCGCTAATGCCAAAGGCTTTCATGGTGTCTGGCAGCTCGCCGGGCACCTGAGCTTGGCTTTCAGCCTGCAGGCGGGCTAGCGCGTTAATCATGGATTGTTTGTCTGCCAGTGTGGCACCCGCGTAGTCTGCGCGGTATTCGCGGTAGCGAGAAAACGCAGCCACAATCATGGAGGCTAAAATACCCAACACAATCTCGGAAACGAATACCACAGCGTAGTATCCAATGCCGTGTCCGCGTTCGGTTTTAAACACCGCGCGGTCAATGGTGTGGCCGATGATGCGGGCAAAGAACATTACAAAGGTATTAACCACGCCTTGAATTAACGTCAGCGTTACCATATCGCCGTTGGCGACGTGGCCAATTTCGTGGGCCAATACCGCCCGGACTTCGTCCTTTTGGAAGCGATGTAGTAGGCCTTCACTCACAGCAACGAGGGCTGAGTTTTTATTCCAGCCGGTGGCAAACGCGTTGGAAGCGGGGGAGGGGAAAATACCCACATCGGGCATGCCGATGTTGGCCTTGTTCGCCAGCTCTTCTACGGTTTGCACCAACCAGCGTTCATCGGCAGTTTGGGGGGATTCAATAATTTTGGTGCCGGTGCTCATTTTGGCCATAAATTTGGACAAAAACAGAGAAACCAAAGCACCCACAAAACCAAACACAGCACAAAATGCCAGCAAGCTACCTAGGTTGAGGTCGCCATTGGCTTCTAAGTAGCGGCCAACACCCAATAAATTCAACACAATGCCTGCCAACGCAACCACGGCTAGGTTGGTAAGCAGAAACAAGCCAATTCTCATCATCTGAGGTAGATCTCCAGGTAATCACAGTTTTGCTGATAGTATCAGCAATTATCGTAGGCCAATCTGACTGAAGTATTAAGATGGGTGCTGGCAGGGAAAATTCAATAAAAAAAGCCACCCCGAGAGAGGTGGCTTAAAACCGTGATTAGCCTGATAAGGAGAAGAGACCATGAGATTGGACTCCTCGTACCGACTGCCTAAGCCGTCGATGTGGTAATAATAACAATTCTCATTATCATGTAAAGAGTTTTTTGCTAAAAATCTTAAAAAATATCAATAGGGTCAGATCCGTTTGATTTTTCGACGCGGCGGGCCAGGATCAAAGGGATCTGACCCCATTGATTGGTTGTGGGGATCGGTTGCGGGAATTGCAGGCATAAAAAAAGCCACCCCAAGAGAGGTGGCTTGAAACCGTGATTAGCCTGATAAGGAGAAGAGACCATGAGATGGGCTCCTCATACCGACCGCTGTAAGCCGCCGATGTGCAAATAATAACGAATCTCATTTGCAAGTAAAGTCTTTTTTGAAAATAAATCTCATTTGCATGTTGGTCGTGACGAAAGTGTGCAGTGCCTCACATTGCTTGGCAGCTATCAACAAATTAAAAGGCACCATAGGTAAACGCCCAAGCCCTAATCGTTAGGGCACGGGGGCGATTGGGATGGCCTGGGGCCGATTAGCTGTTAGCGACGGATTGAAACTGCGCCGGGGCTTCTTGATGGGCGGCGGCTTCGATCAACTCAGCTTTTTCTTGGGAGGATAAATCACTCCAATGGGTGTTATCCAAGGCGCCTTGCAATGCATAGAGCATTACCTTAGAAACACTGATGCCGCGGTTTTTAATGCGGCGATAGGTTTCTACGGCACCTATGTTCTCGAGGTCGTTTACGCTGTGAATACCTACGGCGTGAAGAATGTTCACCGAGGCTGCGCCAATGTTTTTCAAATGAATGAGATCGGACTCGTATACGTTCATTAGTGTTTGCCTTCGTTCGTTATTATTATCAGTCGATAACTGCGGTCATCGCTCATAAGGAAAACCTAAAAACAGCTATTTGTTATAGCTAGGTTTCATAATACACTTGCCCGCAAGCGAGGGTAAAGCCAGGGCCAAAAAGGCCGCAAACTTGCTTTTTTGGCGTTACCATCGGTAGCAAAAACTGCAATTGCGAGCAAAAGAGAAACAGATGCCGACATTTGAGTGCATGAGTGGTCAGAGTGAAAACCACGTCAGGCTGTTTGAATACGGCTCTGTCAAAGCGGTAGTGCATCCAGAAATGGAACCCGCATTAAAAATTTTAGCAGATGCAGCAAAAAAGCAAGGTTTTGAAGTAAAAGTTGTCAGCTGTTTTCGCAGTTTTGACCAACAACTGGCCATTTGGAACGCAAAAGCTTGTGGCAAACGCCCGGTGTTGGATATTCTGGAGCGTCCCATTCGCAAAGGCACGCTGCATGGCTGGTCTTTGGTAGAGGCCATCCTGCGATGGAGCGCACTGCCCGGAACTTCCCGTCACCACTGGGGTAGCGACTTAGATATCGTTGACGGCGCCGCTTTAGCGGGCGGCTACAAAGTGCAGCTAACCCAGCAGGAGACTGCACCGGATGGCGTTTTTGGCGCATTTCATCAGTGGCTAACACCGTGGCTTGTGCAAAACCCGGAGGTAGGTTTTACCCGGCCTTATAGCCATGAATCCTCTGCTGCACTGCACCCAAGCCGCTATGGCGTGGCCCCAGAACCCTGGCATTTAAGTTACCGGCCCGTGGCCGAAGCCTGCGAAAAGGCCTACAGCACCGGCGATTTAGCCGCGCTGATTGCCAGCAGCAGAATTGAGCTAAAAAGCGATATTCTCGCCCACCTCGATGAGATCATTGAGCGGTTTGTGAAGGTGCCCACATAGGGTATGCTTGGCCATCGAACCCGCAGTATTGGAACCTGCCCACCATGACATCGTTCAGCGCTACCGAAATCCCGCCAACGTTAACGCGTATTTGGCCGTCGATTCGATGCGAAGCAGAAGTGTCTAGCGCGGCCGAGCCCAGTTTGGCCAGCTTTTATTACGGTGCCATTTTAAACCACAGTAGCTTCCAAGATGCCATAACCTATACCCTGGCCAATTTGCTGGCTGGGCCGGATTTGTCCGTCATGTTGGTGCGCGAGGTATGCCAGCAGGCACTGGCGGATAACCCGCTTATAGAAACCCAAATGTTGCGCGACATAAACGCCTGGTACGAGCGTGATGCTGCTTGCGATCAGTATATGATCCCGCTGCTGCACTTCAAAGGCTACCACGCGCTGCAGTCCTACCGTATAAGCCACTGGCTGTGGCAGCAGGGCCGCCAATCCTTAGCGTTGTTTTTTCAAAACCGAATTTCAGAGCGATTCAGCGTGGATATTCACCCGGCAGCGGTGATTGGATCTGGCATAATGATCGACCACGCCACCGGTGTGGTCATTGGAGAGACTTCCATTGTCCACGATGACGTATCCATGCTGCACTCCATCACCCTAGGTGGTAGTGGTTGTGAGGTGGGCAAGCGCCACCCTACCATTGGCCGCGGCGTATTAATGGGCGCTGGGTGCAAAATTTTAGGGCCGGTGGATATCGGCAGCAGAGTAAAAGTGGCAGCAGGCAGTGTGGTCATTGCCGACGTACCCGCCCAGGTTACCGTGGCTGGCGTACCTGCAAAAATCGTAGCCGATAGCCGCAACGCTCGGCCGGCGGAATCCATGGATCATCGCCTACCCGGGTAGCGTTCTTACTTCTTATATATGTACAAGGTTTATTAAAGCAGCAGCTATGGCACCGCAAACAGAGCTAGATGGTTTCGGCATGACCTCTCCCCGCGCACGCGCCCGGTTGGTAGAGCGCCTGCGCGACCGAGGAATTCAAAATCGCCGCGTGCTCGCAGTGATGGAAAACACCCCTCGACACATCTTTTTAGACGAAGCCCTCAGCCATCGTGCTTATGAAGAAACCGCCTTGCCCATTGGCCACGGCCAAACCCTGTCGCAGCCCTACGTGGTTGCCCGCATGACGGAAGTCCTCTACGAGGCGGTTCCTCACGCCAAATCAGTGCTAGAGATTGGCACCGGCTCCGGCTACCAAACCGCCGTATTAGCTCAGATTTACCCGCAAATCTACAGTGTGGAGCGCATAAAACCCCTGCAAGATAAAGCCCGCCGACGTATGCAGCAGCTTGGTCTGCGCAATGTGGTTATGAAGCACGCCGATGGCGGCCTCGGTTGGCCCCAACCAAAACAGTTCGATGCCATTCTCAGCGCCGCAGCCCCTGCGGCCATCCCACAAACACTGTTATCACAACTCGCCCCTGGTGGCGTATTGGTGATCCCCGTGGGTGAGCACACTCAGTATTTAACCTTGGTACGCGATTGCCGCGACGAATACGAAATCAGCACCTTAGAGCCGGTTAAATTTGTACCCCTTCTTTCTGGAATAACTCGGTAGCCCCTTTCCGAGCGTTTTTACTACATGGATAGTTGCTATGGCGCACTCGTTTAAACATTACTTTTTGGTTTTTGTCCGTGGTTTGGCCATGGGCGCCGCAGATGTGGTGCCTGGGGTTTCTGGTGGCACCATCGCCTTTATTACCGGCATTTACGAAGAACTGATCAACTCCATTAAAAGCATTGGCCCACAAACCTTGGTAACCCTGGTGAAGCGTGGCCCGGCGGCCGCTTGGCAAGAGATCAACGGCAACTTTTTGCTGGCAGTGTTCGCCGGTATCGTTACCAGCGCCATCACCCTGGCCGGAGTGATCGAGTACGCCTTGCAGAATCATCCCATATTGGTGTGGTCATTCTTTTGGGGCTTAGTGCTGGCCTCCGTGTGGCACTTGCTCAAACAGTTTCGGCCGCTCACCCCCACATTGTGGGCCTGGTTGGTGGTGGGAATGGCCATTGCCCTGGCGATATCCGTGCTGCGCCCTGTGGCATTGCCCGGGCACTGGTGGGTAATGGCCCTGGGTGGCTCGGTGGCCATCTGCGCCATGATATTACCGGGAGTTTCAGGCAGCTTTATTTTGCTGCTGCTGGGCTTGTATTCGGTGTTTATTGAGGCGCTTAGCAACCTGCAATTGGGACTGCTGGCCAGCTTTGTATTGGGTGCCGGTTTGGGGCTTTTGTTGTTCTCGCGCTTTTTGGCTTGGCTGCTGCGCCACTACCACAACCCCACGCTGGCGGTGCTCACGGGCTTTTTGTTGGGCTCGCTGAACGTAATTTGGCCGTGGAAGCAAGTGATCGAAACCCGGCTAGACCGCCACGGCGAAGAAATCCCCGTAGTTCAGCAAAATCTGCTGCCTTGGCAGTTTACCGAGGCTACTGGCGAACCTAATTACTTAATAATGGCCATAATAGCGGCCGTGGTGGGGCTAGTGATGGTGCTGGCAATAGAGTTTATTAGTCGCAAATAAACTGGATAATTCGGTTTTTTAGCCTATTTTTATTGGATGCCAGTGATGAATTGCTCCCCCAATCACGCAATATATGCAGGGTTGCTGTTAAATAAGCTCAAATTAAGCGCCATTTTACAAAATTTTTTAGAATCAATGAGCATAAAGTTTAACTAATATAAGTTAAATGGTAATAAGGGGGGGCATCAAAATCTTGAACTTCACTGCCAAGTTATCACCCGACGGCTGGGGCTTGTGATGTGAGCTGCATGCCTCAGGTGTTCAAGATCTTGATCGGGTGCGTTTTTTTGGCGGCGTGCAGCACACCCAGCGGCCCGGCGCCTGTCGTCGATCTCGACCAGCCTCCGTCCCGAAAACTCACCAAACACGTGGTTGCGCCCGGCGAAACCCTGTATTCCATTGCCTGGCGGTACGGATTAGATTACAGAAATTTAGCCAGGGCTAATAATATTGGCGCTGCTTATAGCATTTACTCAGGCCAAATACTCAATCTACGTACAGATAATCCTCCTGCTATTACGAAAAGCGAGCCTAAGGTCATCGCCCGTGCTCCCACGCGGCCTGCGCCCAATACCACCTCAACAAACGTCAAAAAACCGTCGACTTCACGTTCAAATCCGTTAACGAAACAAAATTCATCGGTTGCAACTTATTCTCATTCCTCGCAAAACGTACGCTGGCACTGGCCTGCACCGGGCCCGGTGGTTGGCACTTATGTGAACGGCAAGCCCAATTCTGAGGGTATTGCCATCGCAGCTAAAAAAGGAGAATCTGTAATGGCTGCTGCAAACGGCACCGTCGTTTACGCAGGAGAAGGATTAAGAGGTTACGGCAAGCTTCTGATCATTAAGCACAGCAAAGAGTTTTTAAGTGCCTACGCCCACGCCGATCATTTATTAGTGGCTGAAGGTAAAGATGTTCAAGCGGGCCAGAAAGTTGCCGAAATAGGTTCCAGCGGGACGGAAAAAGCAAAGCTGTATTTTGAGATTCGCAAAGACGGTAAACCGATCAATCCTTTGCGAGTGCTGCCCAAAAGGTAACAGCTTAAAACTACGGCTAAGTGCGGTATCAGCACCCATAAAAAAGCGAAGGCTTTAAGTCCAAGGTGGTGAGAGAGTCCGGGCTGAAAATGGGCGCGCAGTCGCCGTCACTTCGATCAAAAAAAACCGATACTGAAAGGGCTAGGACCATGGCAGTGACACTACAGAATTCAAAACGCGAACAACGCAACGATAGCGTGCTAGTCAACCAAGAGATCGAAAATGACGTCGAATTTGAAGCCGATGCTGAAGAGTCTTCCAGTGATGTCGAAGTCGATATGTCGACTTACAGCGAAGCGGAAGACGTTGGTAAAAACCTAGACGCCACCCAGCTGTACTTAAATGAAATCGGCTTTTCGCCACTGCTGTCTGCCGAAGAAGAAGTCTACTTCGCTCGCAAAGCCTTAAAGGGTTGCGAAGCCTCCCGTAAGCGCATGATTGAAAGCAACCTGCGTTTGGTGGTTAAAATTTCCCGCCGCTACGTTAACCGTGGCTTGGCACTGCTAGATCTTATTGAAGAAGGCAACCTCGGCCTGATTCGCGCGGTAGAAAAGTTCGACCCAGAGCGCGGCTTCCGCTTCTCTACCTACGCCACTTGGTGGATTCGTCAAACCATCGAGCGCGCCATCATGAACCAAACGCGCACCATCCGTTTGCCCATTCATGTGGTTAAAGAATTAAACGTATACCTGCGTGCAGCTCGCGAGCTTTCACAAAAGCTAGACCACGAGCCAACCGCAGAAGAAATTGCCAAGCTGTTGGATAAACCCGTAGAAGACGTTGAGCGCATGCTAAAACTCAACGAGCGCGTTACTTCCATGGACGTGCCCATCGGCAACAGCTCAGAAAAAACCCTGTCCGACACAGTGCCAGATCAAAATATGTCTGATCCATCGGCCCTGTTACAAGACAGCGACCTGTGCCACAGCATCGACAACTGGCTGGGCGAGTTAACCGAAAAACAACGCGAAGTCATCGCCCGCCGCTTTGGTCTGCGCGGCTTCGAGATGAGCACCCTGGAAGAAGTTGGCCGCGAGATTGGCCTCACCCGCGAGCGTGTTCGCCAAATTCAAGTTGAAGCCCTTAAGCGCCTGCGCGATATTTTAGAATCCCAAGGTCTCGATGGCAGCAGCCTTTTCGGTGCCTAAGTTAGCAGTAGTGTCCTAGTTACATTAGTCCTTGAAACCGCGGCTTAGCCCGCGGTTTTTTTTGCCTTGCAGAAACGGCAGCGCCTACCGTAAAGGTGAGATCTTCGCACCCAGTGTGCTATTCCCGATCTCTTATCCTAATTTTCCTATCCCCAAACTGCCAGCCCCAATCCTTTATCCCTGGTCTCCTAGCTCAACTAGCCACATCTACTTATAGCCCAGGTTCGATTTTTGCAGCCTGAATAAACAATATCGCACTGGTGGCGGCCGGCCCTGGTTGAGCACTCCGGCCGCTGGTAAGTAGGTTATCAATAGTGATATAGGGCGTTGGCAGTGCCTGAGTTACAGCTTGGCAATTAGCCAAACAGATGAGACTGATGGGGGCCTAGTAGGTGACTAAAGTGCTACTAATTGCGCCTGCAAAGCCCCTGTAAATCAAGTGCTCATTGGTTATTATCCGAAATTTATCGTTGTTAAGGGACTAAAGATCCGTGGCCAATAATATTCAATTAGAAAACGCTGCACCGGAAGTCAAAACGCCAACCGTCTCGCTCAGAGTTCACCCTCTGCGCACCGCGCTCTACGACGAGTTACACAATCGCCCGTCGCCGATTATTGAAGGGGCGTGCCAGGTCACTCACCTAACGGTGATGTTTGAAGACAACCCCCAAGCAATAACCGCCCATGTGATTGACCTTTGCCGCCGATATAGCGTGCCTTCGCCAGCCGAAGAAGCCACGTGTTTGTATCAAGATTTTGGTGGCTTTGAACTGCGTTGGGAGCGCCATACGGAGTTTGCCAATTTCACCTTTTTATGCCCGGCTGTTACACCGTTTTCTGACGACGCCCTCGCGTTTATCCCCAAAGATTGGTTGGATTCTATGCCCGGCAAAATCATGGTGGCGACTAACCTGGTGGTCATCAATGAAGAGCCAGATAAACCCACCTTGCGACATTGGTTTGAAGGCCAGCGCAAATCCGGCTCTTTAGTTATGGATCAGCAAGCCCAGGTTTGGACGTCGTTTAAATTGCACAGCGATGGCTTTGGCAGAATGGTCATCCTCAACAAGGGGCTCACCGCCTATCAAACCGGCCGCTTAGTTCAGCGCCTATGTGAATTAGAAACCTACCGTTTGATGTCGCTGCTATCGTTGCCCATTGCCCGCAAATTGGTCAGCGACCTGGACCCAATCGTAGACGCCCACACGGCTTTGAATAAAAATATTTCCGAGATTGATAAATCGCGAGACGAAAGAGAATTGCTGCAAGCGCTGTCCCATTTGGCGGCAGAAGTGGAGCGTTATCGCTCGGATACTAACTATCGATTTTCCGCATCCATCGCTTACTACGATTTGGTACAAGATCGCTTAAAGCAGTTGCGAGAAACCACGGTGGATGGCTTACAAAGCCTGCGTGAGTTTTTAGAGCGCCGGTTAACCCCCGGCATTAAAACCTGTATTTCCGCCCGGGATAGGCTGGAAGATTTATCGCAACGCATTCACCAAACCACCAGCCTATTGCGAACCCGGGTGGATTTGTCCATTCAAGAGCAAAACCAACGGGTGTTATCCACCATGAACCGCCGTGGCAAATTGCAATTACGCTTGCAACAAACCGTAGAAGGTTTATCGGTTGTGGTACTCGGTTATTACATACTGGGGTTATTGGGCGTAGCGTTAGATGGCATTAAAGCCTATGGAATTTCCATTAATACTTCTTTGGTAAAAGCCTGCGCATTACCTGTGGTGCTATTGTTGGTGTACGCCAGTTTGCATTTTGTTAAAGGGAAAATACATTCCAGTGAATCCAAAAAAGAGCCCGATGATTCAGATCTCTAACTGGGAACCAGTGGCACTACTCGCACAGCTTGGCAAGCATTAAAACCGTGGCAAAGGCCGCGGTTTTTTGCGTTTAAAATCCAGGAATGGGTGACGAGTGGATTTTCACAGAGCAGATTTTATTGGATAGTTTGCAGGGATAGCTTGTAGGTTTAGCTCGTCGGTTTAGTTTGTAGGTTTAGCTTGTAGGTTTAGTTTGTATGGCCAGTTTTTATGGATAGCAGCTTCACATCTCCGCTCGCTTTTTAAACCGCAAACAAACCGCGTGCTGGTAGCTGGTTTGAAAGTTGTCTCTCTGCTCGTAGCAGTGTGTATGGTATAACCTCGCTAGCAACTTTAAACTGTAGCGCTTTTGTTACTGTCAAAATCAGACACCGCCAATCATGCCAACCTCAAGCGAGCATCACACCTTTCAGTTTCAGCCCGTGGCCATCGTACGCTCGGTATTTAAAGAGAAGTTCGCCGTGCCCCGGCAAAGCGGCTTGGCACCCAGTGCCCAGGCCGTTATCGAATTGCTGCCGCCGTGCAACAGCGCAGATTACGTAGCGGGGCTAGAGCAGGTCAGCCATATTTGGTTGCAGTTTGTGTTTCATCAACACCTTAACACCCCGGCCCGGGCCAAGGTGCGGCCACCACGGCTGGGCGGTAACCAAAAGTTGGGGGTGTTTGCCACCCGCTCGCCGGTGCGGCCTAACCCCATTGGCCTCTCTGTAGTGGCCTTGCAAGGCATAGAGCAGGGCCCAAACGGCGTGCAATTGCGGGTAACCGGAGTAGATTTGGTGGATGGCACGCCGGTGTTGGATATCAAACCCTACGTGCCTTACGCCGATAGCATTGCCGGTGCAGAGAACCTCGTAGCACCGGCAGAGCCGCCGGCCATGACGGTGGCGTTCTCCGAGCTTGCCAACACTAAAATTGGCGCAAACGCGGGGCTTAAGAGTTTGCTGCAAGAGGTACTGGCCCAAGACCCGCGGCCAAAATACCAAGCCATCGACACCCAGCGGGTATTTGGAGCTCTAATCGATAATTACAACGTAACCTGGCGTTACTGCTTAGATATAGGGCGGGGCGAGTTTATTGAAGTGCTCGATTTACAACAGAGGTAAAACCGATATACACAAAAAAAGCAGCTTGCGCTGCTTTTGTGGCTAGGTTGTCTGGGGCCGTGCTAGAAAACGGCCCAGTTGAACCTTAGCGTTCTAGGTATTGCAGTTTGTTCTCAACGCCATCCCACTCTTCGGCATCGGCGGGGGCGTCTTTTTTCTCGGTAATATTGGGCCATACTTCCGCCAGCTCGGCGTTAAGCTCAATGTAAACCTCTTGGCCGGCAGGCAGCTCATCTTCAGAGAAGATCGCCTCGGCTGGGCATTCTGGCTCACACAGGGCGCAATCAATACACTCGTCTGGGTGAATTACCAGGAAGTTAGGGCCTTCGTAGAAACAATCCACTGGGCATACTTCTACACAGTCGGTATGTTTGCATTTGATACAGTTGTCGCCAACAACAAAGGTCATGCTGTGCTCCGAAAAAACTTGGTTACTCTGCGAGCGGCGCATTTTAGCGCAGCTCAATAAAAATGCACGCGGTTTTTAGCCCCCCGGGCCTACTGCTTGGTTAAGCCTTGCAAAGTATAGAGCAAGTCCAGCGCCTGCCGGGGCGTTACATCGTCCAAATTCAACGCCTGTAACTCGGTAACGGCTGGGTGCGGCGCGGCCGCAAAAAAATCCGGCTGCATGGGCTGATCGGGTGCCTTAGGAGAGCTTTTAGGTGCCGGTTTGGCCGCTGCTGGGCGGGAATCAGGGCAGGCTGCAGGGGCCGGTGCGGTTTTTAGTGTAGTCCCCGGTGTAGCTTGCGGCGCAGTGCTAGGAGTATTTTTAGGTTTAGTTGGAGGTGTAGCCACAGCAGACACATCCGCCACGGGCTGGCCGCTTTCTAGCCGCTCTAAGTGGCCCTGGGCGGCGCTGAGCACGTGTTGCGGTATGCCGGCCAGCTTGGCCACCTGCAAGCCGTAGCTTTTGCTGGCCGCGCCCAGTTGGATGCGGTGCAAAAACACGATGTCATCGTTGTGCTCGGTGGCATCCAAATGCACGTTGGCCACGCCGGGCAGCAGCTCCGGCAGCTGGGTAAGCTCAAAATAGTGGGTGGCAAACAGGGTAAAGGCGCGCACCTTCTCGGCCAGGTATTCCGCCGTGGCCCAGGCTAAAGACAGCCCATCAAAGGTACTGGTACCGCGGCCAATCTCGTCCATCAACACCAAGCTTCTATCGGTTGCATTGTGCAAAATGTTGGCGGTTTCGGTCATCTCCACCATAAAGGTCGAGCGGCCACCGGCCAGGTCATCCGAGGAGCCAATACGCGTAAAGATGCGGTCTACAATGCCGATTTTGCCGCTTTCGGCGGGTATGTAGCTGCCAATGTGGGCCAGCAGGGCAATAAGCGCACACTGGCGCATATAGGTACTTTTACCGCCCATGTTGGGGCCGGTTACCACCAGCATGCGCTGGTTGTTATCCAGGCTTAAATCGTTGGCCACAAAGGGCGTATCGATCACTTCCTCCACCACCAAATGGCGGCCGCCTACCACATCCAAGCCCGGGGTAGGGGTTAGCTCGGGCCGGCTTAAATTTAGGTTTTGCGCCCGCTCCGCCAGGCACACCAGCACATCCAGCTCGCTGACGGCAGCGGCGGAGGTCATCAGGCGGCTTAGGTCTTCGCTAACGCGCTCAATTAACTCTTCGTACAGGGCTTTTTCCCGCGCCAGGGCACGGCTTTTGGCCGAAAGCGCTTTATCTTCAAACGCTTTTAGCTCAGGCGTTATAAAGCGCTCGGCGTTTTTCAGGGTTTGGCGGCGAATGTAATCCGCCGGTGCACCATCGGATTGGCCCCGGCTGATTTCAATGTAATAGCCGTGCACGCGGTTGTAGCCCACCTTTAAGGTGCTGATTTTGGTGCGCTCGCGCTCGCGGGTTTCCAAATCCACCAAAAACTGGCCGGCGTTGCTGCTTAAATCGCGCAGCTCGTCGAGTTCGCTGTCGTAACCGGCGGCAATCACACCGCCTTCGCGGATCACCACCGGTGGGTTTTCTTCAATGGCGCGGCTAAGTAAGTCTACCAAATCCGGGAATTCGCTAACTTCCACTGCCAATTGTTTTAGGTGCTCGCTGTCGTGGCTGGCCAAGGCCTGTTGCAGTTCTGGGTACACCGCTAAAGATCGGCACAGGCGAGACATATCCCGTGGCCGGGCAGAGCGCAAAGCCACTCGGCCCAAAATGCGCTCTAAATCGCCAATGTTTTTTAACAGCTCGTGCTGCGCTTCGTAGGCGTAGTTATCCAGCAAGCTGGCCACGGCATCTTGCCGGGCGGTAAGCACCGCCAGCTGGCGAATGGGCCGGTTTAACCAGCGGCGCAGCAAGCGCCCGCCCATGGCCGTGGCGCAGGTGTTTAAAACAGAAAGCAGTGTGTGCTCTTCCGAGCCATTGAGGTTGATATCCAGCTCTAAATTGCGGCGGGTGGCGCTGTCCATGGCCACGGCTTCGTTGCGGTCTTCCGGGCTTATGGCTTTAATGTGGGGCAGGGCCGTGCGCTGGGTTTCCTGGGCGTAGGCCAGCAGGCAGCCGGCGGCAGATAACGCCAGGTGCATTTCATGGCAGCCAAAGCCAGATAAATCTTTAGTGCTAAACTGCTGGCACAGCAGGCGCTCTGCAGTTTCTAAATCAAACTCCCAGGGGGCACGGCGGCGCACACCGCGCTGGTTCTCCGCCAGGGGGCTTGTGGCCGTGCTATCGGCCATTAACAACTCTGCCGGGCGCAGGCGCTGAATCTCACTGCCTGCGGCCTCCAGGCCCACCACTTCCAACACCTGGAAACGGCCACTGCCAATATCCAAACTGGCAATACCAAAACTGTTATCGTGCTCGTGCACCGCCACCAGTAAATTATCGCGGCTGGAATCCATCAAGGCTTCGTCACTTACCGTGCCGGGGGTAACCACCCGCACCACCTTGCGCTCCACCGGGCCTTTGCTGGTGGCTGGGTCGCCAATTTGTTCGGCAATGGCTACAGATTCACCCATGCGTACCAGCTTGGCCAAATACCCCTCGGCGGCATGGTAAGGCACCCCCGCCATGGGGATAGGCTCGCCAGCGGATTTACCGCGCGCAGTAAGGGTTACATCCAACAGCTCCGCCGCCTTCTTGGCATCATCAAAAAACAGCTCGTAAAAATCCCCCATACGATAAAACACCAACTCGTACGGATGTTGGGCTTTAATCTTTAAATATTGCTGCATCATGGGGGGGTGATGCTCAAGCGAGCTGGACGATGAGGGCTTAGCGCTGGGTTTGGCCATGGTTATAAAGTGATCATTCTGGTGACAGTGAAGAGGGCGTGAGTCTACCGTTTTTGTGGGGGTGGGGGTAGGTGTGTGGGGCATAAGAAGGCTCGAGTTTGTACGGTTCATGGCTCGTTGACTGCCTATCGAAATGCAAGGCAATATAGAATTCAGCCCACTTGGCCTTTCCGCTAAGTTAGTAACACTCTTTAGATGAGATTTGTTACATTAAAATACGAGCAATGCCAATCTGGTTGGCTTAAAGGATGTATATGGATTTTCAAGACCTTTTAGGTACCTTAGCTAGGTCCTCTGCACAAGCGGTATCAACGCTCAAAAAATCATCACATGAAGTTGAGAATCTACGATCCTATTTGTACGTCGAAACAGAAATTGAAAGGCAGTTTGTTAAGGCGCTAGATTCCACACCGTCTTCAGACAGTATTCTGTTTCTTTGCGGCTCAAGTGGAGATGGGAAATCTGAAATTCTTCGGCGGCACTACGAGAAATATTCAAAACAATATCGCTTCCATCTAGATGCAACACACAGCTTTAAACCAGATCAGGATGCAGTACAAGCGCTTAATCAGCTGTTTGATGAACATCAGGAGTCGGAGCGACCGCTGATTGTTGGCATAAACATTGGAATGATGTTCAACTTTCAAAATGCTGGGGCTGAGCGGCATTCACAGATTAGAGACGCCATTGGACGTTTTATTCAAGGTGAGCGAGACTTTGAATGTTATCATTTTCTGAGTTTTGAGGACTATCCGAAGTTCAGTCTGGAAGAAGGCAATGTAGGGTCAGAGTTCATTTCTGAGCTCTTCGCGAAGGTGACGGCTAAAAGCAATGAAAATCTTTTATACTCCGCTTACCTTGATGATGAAAAAAATCATCACAAGCTGGAATATCACAACTACCGGATATTGCAAGAAGAAAGTGTGCAGAAAATTATAGTAAAAGAATTGCTTCATGTTCGCTTGAAATACGACCAGTTTTTCTCTGCTCGTGCCATCCTCGATTTTATTCATAACTTGATTGCTGGAGGGTCAAATCTTTATGACAACCTATTTTCCTCGGCTTCTGGTGGGTTGGGAGAGAGTTTTTCGAATCTTGACCCTTGTCAGAGGCGTTCTCAGAGGATAGACGAGTTTATTGTTCAGCGTTCGCTTGATATAGATGATGAGGTTTTTGAAAAATTCAAAGCCGAGTATCAAAGCCGATATGGTGCCGTAGAAATGTCACCTAATTGTTGGATAAGGGTGTTCTATCTTCTTCGAGATGTTGATTTTGAAAATAATTATCACAAACAGTTTTCGGCAGACTTCGAAATTACTATCTTCGAAGACTATATCAAGATATGGCAGCTACATCGTCCGCCATTAGACAAGAGGAAACTCAGAAATTTTTACAATAAAACTATAATCGCTAGTTTAGTCAAATATGCAAACCGCCTAGCTCCAAAAATTGTTGGCGATGGCCTCTATCTTGCGGAACGCAATGGCGTAATAATATCCGCCAAAGTGGATATGGGTATAGATTTTGGATTACTCAAAGAGACGAACTCAGATCAGATAAGCAATTTTTTTGCAGCGATAAAAGTTGGAGAAGAGCCTGTAAAAACATTTCCTGTATCGATCTCTTTTCTAGAGCTGACAGAGCGTATCATGGCAGGCTACAGGCCTAATAGGCATGATAAAAATACGGTTGTTATTCTTGAAGAGGTTGTTGAGGAAATAACCAGGATCGCCTTAAAAAGTGAAACTTTATACTTTCATAGAGAAAGTGGCAATTGGTCTCTACTGCTGGAAGATGATGAATTCGTAGCGGAGGCCTGCTAATGAGTTTGAGGGACAATTTACAGGCGGCAGCTTCTGTAGAGATTAAAGACCGCAATTTCGTCAATCACTTTCTGACATTTCGACAGCAACGCGGAGAGAAGATTGGCGATCCTGACGTTATGGCTGTTGCTGGAGAGTTACTTTCTATTGCTTGGCGAAAAGCGTTAAAGAAAGGGGCCGCTATTGATAGGTATATAGAGGCGAGTATTGCGCGATTATCGAAGAAAATCGCTGATGAAGAGTTTGAAAACCTCTTACAGCACATGTACTTCGATGATAATGCCAAAGGCCTCTTCCAGGTGTCGCCTGACTTCATGTTGTTCAAGGCAGGTGGTGCATCATCCGGAAATACGCGGCATGTGGGTACGGTATTAGGCAACATGCTGCTTTCCTGGCCAGAGGTAACAACCGTCTCTTCTGAAAATCTGAACTTTCTAGAAGCCGAGCTGCTCGACGAGTTTCAATCCTTTGTTTGTGAGCTATCTCCACCGGATGCAACGGAAGACTATCTGCCCTTTATGGGAGAGGTTTTCGCAGCCGACCTATCTCTGCTGTGTCGATACCCTGGTTACATGATGCAGAATTTGAAGGCTTTTGTAGGGCTATACAATTTTCTCTATAGCGCCCAGTTGGCGATGAACCTTCGTAGCTGGCACACTGAGCCTACCAGCAAGCCACTTTACTTCATCATGGATACTGAACGAGCCAGTAGCGAGCGTACTTACGTTCGTGAGGCTTTGAGTTCTCTTATCGATTATGTCGAAGACCTTTTCCCGGTGTTGTCTGCGCTTGAGTACCTCAATCAGCCTGATAACAAAGAAGCGACCCGCTATCCATTATGGAAGCATTTTCAATATCTTGAGGGGTTGTCAGAAGAGGAGAGTGGTGAGCTAACTAGCGGATTAAAGAGTTTTCTTAAACGCTATCGAGAGACTCGAAGGCGGGAACCTTTGAGTCGTGAACCAAGTACATCAAAAGATGTAATCAAAGCCATAGTTTCAACGGCGAAAGAGATATTTAGCCAGCCACGCTCTAGTCAATTGACTGTAAACAGGAAAGTAGTTGCTTCATTCGAATCTGAAGTGGCTCGCCATTTTATCCAGAATCGTAAGCGTGGTGGACGAGTACTGATTATGAATCAGGACTACCTATTGCTGTTGACGAATCTGGCAGTGGGAAACAAAGAAAAACTTCAATATCAACAGCTAATTGAAGAGTTTAAGCGCCGGGGAGTCTGGTTTGATCAACAGTCTCAACAAGCGCTAATGGAATTTTACGAGCGAGTAGGAAATCTCGAGCGAATGAGCGACAGCGGGGATGCGGTATATGTCCGAAAAACAATTTGAAGGTTTTCTCGTCAATCACCTGAAAACCTGGTTGTCAGAAAGGCTCAAGCCTGGTGATCGTTTCCAATTTCGCTCAACAGACCCGGAGAATACCGTGCGCCTGCTGGCTGCGTTACGTGATGCCGCCGATGGTGCTGTCCAAGACGAAGAAACCCCCCTCAGTTATCTGAATATAAATGGCATCCAGGTTTTGATCGCTGGGCACGCAGAAGAAAGATCGGTAGAGGATGGGTGTTATACCGACAACTATTTGGCGAAACTCAGAGATAGTGTTGTAGATGATGAACGTGCTCTGATTATGGTGCACAACAGCGCGCTCGATACCATTACGAATAGTACATTCGACCTAGCCCAAGCAGGAGCCATTTGGTCAGTTGCAAAAATCAGAGAGCTTCTTGAAAGTCTAATTGACGACAGCATGACCAATAGGCAAACGTCAAAGTGCTTGCTTGATTTGCAAGCAAAGATTGTTGCGTCCGATGGCGCCAGTATTTTCGGGTATCGTAGCCTTTACGAGTCAATGATAGACGGTGATCTGAGATTTGATGAGTTAGGGTTGTTTAATGATCCGCTCCTGACCGGTTCATGGGACGGCGCAACGACTCCCCCTAATCAACGACAGATTGAACGCCGTTTAGAAGAAAACCGGAAGCTTAGATCTGAAATTGAATTTGAACTTGAACATCATCCAGCCGAGCTGGAAGACCGCTTAAGCAGGTTTGGCGGAAAGTTTATAAAGGATAACTTTATAGACAGTGATGACTGGAAGAATCGAACTTACGATGAGCTTGTCGCTGAAATCCAAAGGCAAAAAAAGCAAGCTTTAGAATTCATCGATGTTACTAGTGCTAGCGGAAATCTTCAGCGTCGAAGTAAGACGGAAACCGCAGCCGGACAGCGTGATCAGAACATCCTATTAGAGGTTCTAGCGGATCAAAGTACCTTCCAGGTCAATTTTAAGTTCACCGGTGCTAGAACAGAAAAGAGCGAGTTCGAGGTAAAACCTAATAAGGCGGCCAAGCTGTTGGTGCCAGACCACAAACCCCGTGGTAACAATACGACACTCACGATTACAGGTGAGGTGACTCCGGAACCTTTATTTTTCTCTGTGAAAACAAAGCGAGAGATTTCCAGCGAGCAGTTCAAGTTCCACTGCCTTGTGCTGCCGGAGGGGAAGTTCTGCTTCGACGATATTATCAACAAATATCTGATTAAAGCGACTGGCCGTGGCCAATCGCTCATTATTCAGTCTGATGTCCAAATATTGGAGACCAACCCCAACTTAGATACATTGACAACATTAAAAGATAACGATGAGGTTATCGATGTTAATGAAGTTGGCACGCTCGATTATCAGCAGATCTATGATGAATCTGATGAGGTTAGATTCATTCTTAAAAGTGGAGAGACACTACTTCCTATTCAGATAGAAGGCGAATCAGCAAAAGAGTCACTTACGCTACCGCTCCTTGTGGATACGGGGCGAACACGTCATATGTTCGATGATAATTACTATGGTGTCTATAAAGAGTCGAAAGGTACAGTTGTCGTAGAAAACCAGGAAATCATGCAATTATTCCTGCGAAAGCAACTTTTAGATGCTGAGTGGGAAATTATTGCATCAGAATGGGTTTTCTGGGATGCATCTCAAGAGAAAGGCCTACCAGCTTCTGGATTGACGGCATTCCCTGAGCTTAAAAATCTGCACCAGAGCTACATAGCGTTTCTCAATCACTTCAAAGCTCATGGTAGGCGTACATTGCCTTCACTCGAAGGCTGGGGTCCCACCCTGGTCGGGCTTGCCAGGAATTACGTAGATAATTATCTCGCCTACCTCGAGTCAGTCGAGCGAGGAAAGACCTTATCTCCCTGTACTAAGTTTGTGATGAAGCTGGGCACTGCGAGTATTCGTGATACTGAAGAAAGTCGAGTTAAGAGCTATCTAACCCCGTTTCATCCCCTGATACTGTCTTATTACCTCTATCTTATTGAGAGCATTGAGTCCGAAGGCGATGAATTCAGTTTTCGCACCCTTCCTGATGTGACCCTCAAGCGGCTTAATCCTCGTGGATTGATCCCGCATCTGTTCGATAAGGAGCAGAAATACAGCTATACGCAATCTGTTGATGAAAATGCGTTCTGGCTGGAAATAGTGCCTCACGAAGACAGCAGCTTTGATTACGTCAGCAAATTGGTACGACACAAAGTCGAAGAGTTTACCGAGACCTTCGCGCGCCTGTTCGATACTGTCTCTTCAGCGCCGATACTCATTAATTCAGTTAACCATGCTGAGAACCACGAGCTATTTCGGGGCTTGCTGTCCTACTACATGGAGCATCTGGAAGAAGGTCGCTACATTCATGTCAATCTGTATGACGACGAAGAGATCGAAACAGAATTCGATCTTTTTGCCGAGATGGCTACCTATGATGATATCAAAGACAGGTACGATCTCGATAAAGGTAAGGCCAAGAGAAATACCGATACCATTGTCGACGTCCTACGTACCCGACTGACCTTCAGCAAGTTCCTCAATGGTAAGAGTGAGAAGCAAGCTTATGCGCATCTCACATTCTTTAAGAACAATCAGGTTGTCGATGCGCGTGACAACAATATCGATGAGCACCTCTCTGGTGTTGCTTGTGGCGGCTTGCTGAATGGTGAATCATCTCGAAGCGAGAACGATGCATACTTTACGGCGTTTGGTCTGAAGGGAGTTGATTATTCAGACAAGCCCCACCTAAAGATTGCGCGTTTATTTGGGGCGTTGTGGCGGCCTACGCACTTGAGTAGTGACTCTTATCATGAGCACTCGGCAATTAGCCTTGCGGTCAGTGATTCAGTTAAGACCCGTCTAGCTAAGTCCTATGATAGCTCTGTATGGGTCACTATTGTTGACCCGAAAGTGACCCTGGACTTCTTCTCTAACACAAATGACGTCATCTTGATTCATTATTCGGATCAATACACCAGTTCCGCTGGATATGATGCTATTACAGTAACTAAGCAATCACAGCTGTATCGCAGTGTGCTTGGCGCGTCGGGTGAGAGCCTGATGCGCGAGTTCAACGCCTTCAATGGTGAGTGGCTCTTGCAAATGGTGAACGACCCAAGCAAGGAGAAACTGGGCAAAGAAGGGGTTATTGCTTCTTACAAGGCTGTTTCTGCGATGTTGTCTCAGTCCGATATCTGCTGGGTACCATTGTCTGTAGCCGAGATGATTCGCGTTGCTGGAAATATTGGGCTGGCAATGAGCGACTCGGACTTCTCTCGGCATAACTTCGGTATTAAACGGGGCGCTATTTCTGACGATGTGTTGTTTGCCGGTTTCAAGGGCGGCAAGCTATACCTGTTGCCGGTTGAGTCTAAAGCGGGCGCACGCCCGAACTTTGAAAAGGCGCGCAAGCAAGCGCGTGAATTGAAAGAGTACATGGAAGGATTACTGGGTCAGAAAAACCTGGCTGGTCGGTTGTATCGTGGTTTGTTTGTACGCCAGGTGCTCCTGCAGGTTGAGAAGTATCAGCTTTATAAGGTATTCAGTGATGACTACTTTGAAGAGCTGTTGTCCACACGGGAAGAGTGGTTAGAAGGTGCTTACGAATTAGCACAACTGAAAAACTACCCCTTAGGAATGGTCGTAGCTCATCTTAATACAGATTCCTGTGTCACAGAACGTTACGAAGAGATCGAGGGAATTCTTGAAATTGACATCCCAATGAGCAAGCTTGCAGGCTTAGTTCATCAGCCCTACGAGAAGTTGAAAGAAGAGCTTCAGGCAGGCCACCTATTGGCAGTACCTAATTACTATATTCTTAGTGATTCTGTTAGCGATGTACCAGTCAATCAAGAGTCCAGTGGGGTTGGTGAATCTTCTGAGACCGAAGCTGGCGCGAATACATCAGCCCCTGATGTTGGGCGTCCTAAGGCTGCAGAGCCCTCGGCCATATACAATGCATCCTTGCCTAGTAACCCAGCGGAGGCAGTCAAGCCAACAGAGCCTCTGGTTATTCAGTTCGGTACCGATGTGTCCAGTAATCAACCAGTACTATGGGAGCCTACAAATACCGAAAAGCTGTTTAATACCAACACCGGTATTATTGGCACCATGGGTACGGGAAAGACGCAGTTCACTAAGTCTATGATTACTCAGTTGGTGCGTAACCAGCATAACAATGTGTGTGGTACGCCTATTGGCATTCTGATCTTCGATTACAAGGCTGATTACGTTAAAGATGACTTTGTTGAGGCGACAGGAGCTAAGGTCTATGACTTGTACCATCTGCCATTTAACCCACTGGCTATATTTGGTGATAGGCCGATGCAGCCAATGCATACGGCGAATCTCTTTAGAACAACCATTTCCAAAGCATTCGGATTAGGGGCCAAGCAGCAAAACAAAGCGCGGACTTTGGTTATGGATGCTTACGAAGCAGCCGGTATTCATCCTCAGGATAAGAGCACGTGGAGCAAGCTACCGCCGACTTTGGCGGACGTGTGGGCAGAATTTCAAGCTCAGGATAAAATTGAGCAGGATTCACTCTATGCGGCACTGGACGATTTAATCAGCTTTGAAATTTTCGAGCCAGACAGCAGCAAGACTAAATCGCTTTATGATCTCGTGGATGGGGTGACGGTAATCAATCTGTCGGGCTACGACCCTAGCATTCAGAACCTGGTGGTCGCTCTGACCCTTGATTTGTTCTACACCCAAATGCATCAGCAAGGCAGTTCAAAACTGGATGGCAACTTCCGTCAGATCTCCAAGATGATCCTAGTTGATGAGGCAGACAACTTTATGTCGCAGGACTTCGAGAGCTTAAAGAAGATTCTGAAAGAGGGGCGTGAATTTGGGGTAGGTACTATTTTGTCGACGCAAGAACTAACTCACTTTAAAACCGGGGATAACGACTACTCGACACTGATCCTTTCATGGGTAATTCATCAGGTGGCGAACATCAAGTCTCAGGAAATCAAGGCGATATTTAATACGCAAACGAAAGGTGATGAAGAATACTTTATGGGCCAAATCCGTAAGCTCGAGAAGCATCATAGCTTGTGCGTGGATGGTAAGAAAAAAGTGGCTAAAATTAAAGATTTGGCATTTTGGGAGTTGGTGGATAATTTGAGGGGGGTTGATAGTGTTTGATACGCACAAGCAAACAATAAGTGCATGCTTTTGGATGCTTTTGGGCTCTTTTTTACCAATGATAGTGGATGCAGCACTTAGGAACTGGATGTTTTCTATGAGCTATTGGGATGCCTTAAAAGATACAATGAGGGGCGGTGAGGTGTTTATTCTAACAACTGCAATGATAACGCCTTTTTTTTGGCTGCTCGTGAAGAAGGTCGCAGGGAGAGTAAAAAATCATTTTAGAATGTTCGGGATCGTATTCTTTTTTTCGTTGGTTTCATTGATAGGGGGCGTCGGAACTTTCGCGTATTTTAGAATTGGCCAGTTGCTCTCAAATGAAAGTATGAGCTTGGAAAAAGAAACACTTGATTATCTTGATGCGATATTTTCAAACGATCTAATTTATTTTGCGTACCCTATATATTTCATATCACTTTTGGTGTGGTATTACTCAGCATACTATGAAAACAATCCCCCTTCGGACTATACGGCGAGCGTTTTTAGGGGCCAGAAATCACTAAGTAGTAAAGTGTTTAATAAGGAGCAGGTATGATGAAGCTCGTTGTAGAGTTTGATGCTATTAAGGTAAGTCAGCCTGTAGGTGAGTTTTATTGTGGAGTCATGAACGCTGAAGATGTCGCTAGGATATCGGAAGCTGATGTTCGCAAAATGGAGAATGATGACGTTGGAAAATACCTTGGTATTCAAAGAGAGTTGAAGCCTAATAGGGTGAAAGAAATCAGTTCCTATATAAAAACTATTGACGCCACCTTCCCAAGTTCAATTATCTTATCTGTCGATGAGGATAATGTTGAATGGAGTGATCAGGATAAAAAGGTCAAGCTTTTATCCGAAGATGATCGGGATGATAAAATTGCTTCAATATTAGATGGTCAGCATCGTTTAGCAGGATTTAATGAACATAATTTTGAATTCGAAAATCCCGATGGTAGTTTTTCGAAGTTTCAGCTTTTAGTAACTATTTTTGTTGGTGCGGATATATCTACGCAAGCAGGGATATTTGCAACTGTTAATTTGGCGCAAACCAAGGTCAATAAGAGCTTGGTTTATGACCTTCAAGCCCTAGCTGATTCTAGGAGTCCTGAAAGGACATGCCATGATATTGCTGTAATATTAAACTCAGAGTCTAAAAGTCCATTTTATAGATCTATAAAACGATTAGGAGTGGCTACTCCGGGTGTAAAGAATGAGTTTCTTACACAGGCTACTTTTGTCGAGAATTTAGTTAAGCTCATATCGCCAGATCCTAAATCTGATAGAGATTATTATTTGTCTGAGTCAAAGTTCTGGAGAAAGAAAAAGGAGCTCTCTTATATGGATGATGCGAGCTTAGAAAAGCATTTTTTTAGAAAAGCATTTGTTGAAAATAGAGATGAGATTATTGCCTCAAATCTAGTTAATTTCTTTAATGCAGTTAAGAGGAAGTGGCCAAAGGCATGGTCAAAAGCTGAGAAAAAATCATCGTTAAACAAGTCTATTGGATTCTCCGCTTTGGTTAGAGTTTTTAAGGATTCGTACAAAGAAATGAATAGTAATTTGAATTGGGATATGGTTGTTGATGAAAGTTCTTATTTTAAACGCCTAAACCAGAGCTCTGTTAACGACGATTTTTTCTTGAATCTTGATCCGTCTTCAAAATCTGTGAAGGTTATATATGATGCGATTTCAGCTATAGATTAATTGCTATGGAAGATCATAAAGCAAAGTATAAGTTTACTTCGGCATCAGATCATGCATATAACCTGAAGTGTTGCATTCAATTCGGTTGTTTTGAAGGGCAATATTTTGAATTTGCAGGTGTTGACACACAAGGTGTTTTAGAGGTTTTAAGTTGGCTAGAATTGTCCGCAGACATTTCTGACGTAGAAATAAGCCCCAGATACTCAAACTCGGTTCAATGGTGTTCGGGGGCCTACGAGTACGAAAAATTACACAAATCTCACTACAAAAAGTTTGCATTCAAAATATCACGCTTGGTATTCGTTTGGAGTGCGTTTGAGCAGTTATGTGAGACTATTGGTATCGATTCAATTGTTCCAGGAAACGAAGGGCCAGGAGTGAAAGTTGGAAAGTTTTTGCAGCAAAAAGATATAACTGTCCATCCAAGCTTTATAGAAATGTGGAGACACCTATCTGATTTATATCTGAAACATGAAGACTTTGGTAAGAAAAAGATAAAAATATACCCATTTGCTGAGTCGTGGGATGTGGCTTCATTAATTAATCTGGCGAGAGATGTCAGAAATAAGGCTGCGCATGGTGGTAGTTCACTTAGATCTCCTGAAGATTACTCTTTTGGAGGTGAGCTACCAAGCAAGTGTTATCTTTGTTTCATCGATGCCGCAGTAAGGGCTGTATTGTTAACTATGCAGATGCTGCTTAGTACTTTTCTTTCGAAGAAAGTTGGTGAGTATTATTGCAGCTATAGTGGGGAGGGCAGAGCATTGGATATGTCGCAATACTTGAACACTTTGCACCTGGCACAAACTGAACATCCAGATATTATGCACTGGTAATTAGACGTGTGATGTTGGGGGTTCCCTCAATAGTAGTCGCCCCATCATCTACATGACTGCCCCAAGCCTTATAATAATCCTTAGCTCCAAGCTTTGGATATTTCTGCTTTAGTAGCATCTCTATCACATCGCCGTAGTCGCCCAGCCAAGTGTACTTATCCAGTTCACGTTGAGTAAGCTGGATATCTTCGCCAGTCCATGTGAAGCTACGTTCAATAGAAGCAAAGAAGGCCAAGCGAGCACCGATATTCACGGTTAAGCCTGTGTTATTCTGCAGGCGTCGCAGTGAGTTAAAGGCCTTTTCTGAAACTTTCATTTTTTGCGGCAGCATGGTATCTCTCGTATTGTTCTGTACTTTCTCAGTTTGAATATTGTCCAGGGTTAGTACCGCCAGAAGTAGCCTTCGTAGTATGCGGAACTTCCTGCTTGTGGATCGTAAGCGACCTCGAAAGCGTGTGAGATCTCTGGTGACAGTTCTTTATAGAAGTCTTCATCGACCTCGGTATCCGTCGATAAGATCAATACCTGATGGCTGGCGGTGGGGAAGTAGTTTTTCACCAGATTCTCTCGGTGATGTGAGTCCAGTCGGCCTAGTGGTGTATCAATAATGATTGGCAGGTTGCGGCCAGAGGTGCGCCCGAGGGCTTCCAGCATGGCAATAGCGTAGATCTGCTTCTCACCTGCGGATAGCTTTTTCTTGTCGATGATTTGGCCTGCGCCATCGACGAGCGAAACATTGAAGGTTTCGGGGTCAATTTTAGCGGTAATCATCAGGTCGTCTTTACGGGCTAGTTTGGCAAACGACTTAATAAACTCTTGCTCAAGGGTATTGATCCTGGTTTCGCGACTTCTGCTAGAGAAGCTTTCCAAGAGACCTCTGGTACGGTCAGCTAAAGTGACCGCTTGATCCAGGTTCGTTACGTTACCAAACTCTTTCTCTTTGTCTCGAAGTTTGCGCAAGCTATCCATCGCCTCACGCAGAGTGGCTTTGGCTGCCTCAGTTTTTTGTTTGATCTCAGTGTGGCGCTGTCCAAGGGTGTTTTCGATTTCGCCCAGCTCGGAAACAACGTTAGAAATCCGACGTTCATCTGGTGCTCGTGAGATATTGAGGCCGATATTAGCTAATTCTTCTTCGACTTCTTCAAGCTCGCTAGAGAGCGTTTTCACTTTGGCCTGTTGTTCTGGCACAACTTTGGTAATTAGGTGATTCAGGTGGTTGAATTCGCTATCAGAGATATCGTGGATGATGTCTGTATCAATGGGTGCTGCTGCGGGTAAGCTTTCTCCGATGGAGGCTTCAATAGCCTTCTTGTGCTCCTTTCCGAGTGACTTGATTAATGCGCTCTGAATTTTGGTTAGCTGCTTATGTAGCTCAACCTGGAGCACCAGTTGGCGTTTAGCTTGTTGTTCGTCAGACAGCTGCTTCAGCAGGTTGGTAATTTGATTTTTCGCCAAAGCTAGAGGGGCCGCATCTGCAATCAGATTTCTGATTTGCCCTTGTAATTCATTCCGCCTGGCTCTCAACGCTTGTTCTTTGGTTTCTGCCTCTTGCCTATTGCTGGCCCAGGCGCCTCCCAGATCATTGATGTTCTGGTTCAATCGCTCTTTTGTTGCTTCGAGCTCGGTCGACTCAATCTTTAGGGCTTCGATATCGGCTAGTTGAGACTGATATTTGGAGTAAAGAGATTGGTAGTGGTTCTCGAGAGATTCCATCTCTTTTTGAATAGCAGAGGGTAGCTTGTCTCGTTTCTGATCACGCAAGTAAACACCGAGATCTGCCTTTAGTCGATCGATTATGTCCAAGCCTAGAAGTCGATTGATAGCATCCGCCAACGCGCTGTTGTTGTCATCTTCGGCGAGGTCGGCGATCTTCTCTCCGTCAAAGAAGAACAGGTCGGCCACGCCAATGGGAATCAGCTCATTGAGGAAGGCCTGTTTTTGTTGGTCGGTCAGATCTTTGAGATGCTCGCCATTCTGGCTGATTTCGACATTTTCAAATACGCTCTTGCCGCTTACGGTCCAGACGCGCTTGATGGTATAGTCGATAACTTCGCCTTGACGCCCAAAGTTGAAGTCTAGCTTTATTCCTGCAGTATTAGGTGCGAGAACCTTCCCCTTAGGTCTGTGGATGGCATCCGCTAAAAACTGGTGGTAGTTCTGTACAGATACGGTACGGCCAAGACTCTGCTTGCCATAGAGTGCAAGTCGCACAGCGGTAAGCGTTGTTGTTTTACCCGCACCATTCAAGCCACCGAAAAGTATGATGGGCCGCTTGCGGTTGTATTTCACCCGTGGCTCCAGATCGATACGGTTGTCGTCAAAACTGCCTTGGAAAACACCAAAATCTTGCAAGTAGAGGCTTTTTAAAATCATTAGCTTAGGGCCTCATACTCTTTGGTCAGAGCTTTGAGTTGTTCGTCATAGACAGATTTCAAGTGTAGATCTGTACTGTCGGCTTTGAGCTCGTTTTTCAGTTTATTCTTAAAGTCTGACGTGTGGGTCGCGGCAGCTTTGGCCGCTTGGATATCCTCCATGCTTCCCCAATCGTTTTTGAGCAAGCTCTCAATTTTGTTAAACAAACCTTTTCGGCGGCTAAGGCCGTCCATGGAGAGTTCAAGCTCCAGAAGCTTCATAACCAATTCTGCGGGCACACCATTCTCAGCCGAAAGCTCATCAATGAGGTCGGCGTCTGCCTGTGAGAAGGCTCCGCTATCGTGTTCGACCCAGTCTAAGTCCTCGCCGTATACGGAGTGGTAGATTTTGGGCAGTTCGTCTGACCAGTCTGGCTCATTGGGATCGAACATCCATTCTTTACGAATGGCATGCAGCTCTTCCGGATGAATAAGCTGAATCTTACGCCCTTCTGCTATGAGGTTTTTCTCAATAGTCAGTAGCTCTTTCAGCCATTGCTTTCTGTATTCAAGCAGATAAGGTCCAGGAATCGTTTTGATTTCGGCGATATTGTCATTGTCTATTGCGCCGCGTGCATACTGGATTCGTCCGGTGCGACGTTTAAAGTTACGAAACTCGTTCTTATTTTCTGGGAGCGTAGTTTTAAAGAGCTTGTTGCGGAAGCTTTTTAGCTTCTTCAACCACACTTCACCTGAATTAATCAGCCCCTCAATGGCTCTGTCTTTGGTGACGACCGTACAAGTCCAACAGCCAAACCGGGAGTTACCACAGGATGGTGTGTTGGTATCTATCACCAAGGGGCATTCACCTGCACTTGAGTCTTTGTAAAGTTCGAACAGTTCGAAGTGGTCACCACCCCAGGGGGCGGGAGCACCTAGCAGGTACATCCACACTTCATCGAAAGTCCAGTCCTCAATGGGCATATAGGTAAATGCACCAGGTAGTGACGAGTGACGGGATAGTGAAGAGCCTTCGATCTTATGTTTAGCGATGACTTGGGCGCGGGAGGAGCTTTCTTGGCTCCGGGCACCTAGGACAACGATTACCTCTCCAAAACGGGCAATTTTATCTTTGATAAAGGCACTAACTGGATCGATTTTCATCCGTTCAGTGCACCAACGGAAGTTCTGCGTCGGCGCAGGATAGCCTTTGCCCAAGAGATTTACCCAGAAGGTCTCATTCCACGCCGGATACACGACATGGGCGGAGATGGGGAGTCTCTGTTGTTCTGCGTTTTTATTAATGGCCTCAATGGAGTCGTTGATCATGTCGACGACCATGGGTGTTTCAACTAGCGTGTCAGATGAAATCACGTAGATATGCTTGTGGCGTTTAGTTGCTGGGAGGCCTGTCAGCGCCACATATACAAGGGATAAAACGGTTGTACTATCTTTTCCACCGCTAAAGCCGATGACCCATGGCTTTTCATTCTCTAGGTATAATTCCTGTATTTCCCGTACAAGGTCATGGGCCGGGCGGCCGGCAAATTCAGACGCTTCCAGCATTTCGTCCATGCTGGAGTAAAGGGTTTTTTTCTGGCTCATGAATTTAGTTGATCTTCGATGTTTTGCTGTTCTGCATCGAGTGATACTCCAAGTGCACTACGGATGACATTGGCTGTAAGTATGGTACTGCTGCGTGTTTTGCTGATCTTGCCATGGTTATCCATGGCTCTGCCCCGCCATTGTTTAATATTTGATCGGCTCCAATCTATCGTGGATAGACGTGAGAGCCTCTTTTTCCAATCGTTTGGAAATTGTCTAAGCAAGTCCGAGCCTGCTTCTCCTAAGGCTCCGAGTCCAATCCCGTGGGCATGGATGTATTGCTCGCGAAGGTCTGAAGTGGAGGTCTTGCGATTGAGTGCATCTTGCCAATCGAGCATGTTACTACAAACTGCTTCCCAGTACTCAGATGCGACCAGCATTTCGGGCTCTGATATGCGCTCTTTCCCGCGCTTGCCTAGGAGAGCTTTTGAAGCTTGTTTAAGTGAGCTCAAGGTAAACAGCTTGCTACTACGTTTGGAAAGGCTACTGCTTTCAAGATCTGTTAGGGCCTTGAAACAAGGCACACATTCATATACGTATCTGGCGAGAGCTGAGGCATCATCTCTATGATCATAGAGCGTGCTTAGTGACTCAGAGGGCCTTACTGCGTGTTTGTTTAAGTCGGCAAACATCTGTTGACTACGGGTTAAGCCTTCATCAACGAAGAACAGCACAGGAATGTTATCGTGCCCTAACTCATGGGCTTCCTTTACTGCTTGCTCAATGGCTTTCCGACGATGCTGACCATCATTAACCAGAATCTGGGTGTCCATTCCAATCGAGAGCAATCCAAGGTTGATTGCTGGGCCTGTGTCCGCCACAGTTTCGAAAATAACGGAACCATCAATAGAGGCTGTAATCGCCGAGAGTGTATAAGAGCGGGGATTTTCAACTAGATAGTGGGTTATGTCTGGTACTCTACTTTCATTTAATCTCCGTTGTGCGCGTAACTCGGGTGGTACAACGTCTTCATCGAAGACAAATAATTTGGGTATAAGCCTCATTGGGCACATCGCTATGTAACATGGTCTACCCGCTTGCATTCCTCTTACTGCAGGAAACTTGTGAGTATACTCGTTTAACAAAGTAGAGCTCATCGTCCCGGACCGATTCATTGTTTGGTATTAATTACGAACAGGGCGTATGTTGTTCGTAATTGAGTTAAAAGGCAAGCTTTCTAGATAAATTTTATTAAGGTGTTGACTGGCAAATAGCAGGCCTGACATCGGATGGCGACTGGTAACTAAAAAGGACATACACGTTAGCAGGAGCTAAACACGACACGCACGTTAGTACGAGCTGAGAATGCTGCGTATTATCGCCCGCTAGGCTCAATTTGTTATCTTCTAAATGGTTTTAGCGTTGGAAAGCTCGCTCGGGCGGGGTTAGTTACGATAATTTGAGCTTCTCGCCAGATTTGAGACAAGTCGGCGCCCGCCTATTCGATGATAAGCGTAAATTCTATAATTAATTTGATTCTCAGATTTACGTAAATGCACTTTGGCAGGCAGCCATACCAGGCGTTCGAGTGAAGCCCAACAACTGCGCCGCCATTTTCAACCGATGGCCACAGCCCGCCAAGCTTTTGAATCTTGATTCAAACCTTTAGGTCGTATCCAGCCACTGATCGGTCTCAATGCATAGCCGATCCAGAATCGGAGGCTGGTTTGCGTCTATATCACCGCGTTTATCTTCGCAAAGAGTGAGAAGGGGGTTATAACGTTTGGGTTCGCATATAGCAAGGCTTTCGTGGTCAATTTGATTGCTGCGGAGTTTTTATTTACTCGCTTTTACACTATAGTCCTATAGGTTTAATACTTCAGTGTTGGATTTGGCTTACCTCGTGTTAAGTCTTTCAAATGGTTGGGTTCGGTTTTTGAGTGCATGTCCGGTTATTGCGTTTATTAATACTGCTAGCAATTCATTTGATAGCCAAGTGTCGTTATTTTATGTTTATCGCATTGCTTGGCTTTGGGGATGAGTTCTGTTTCTCTTGGAGGAATAAAAGCAAGTTGCAAGCTTAGTACTTTGGGGAGACTAAAATTGTTGCTTTATACTGGATAAAATAGAAGTTGTATGGAGAATATTGAATTTCGATGAAATCTTGGTCCTGTTGTGATCCTTCGTAAGCGAATTAACCCGTACATGGAGTTCAGTAATATTTAATCTTAATAAATAAGGGAATTTAATGAAGTTATTTTTTTATGAAGCTGATGAGAATACTTTAGCGAGCGAGTGGGCGGTTGAGCTAAGACGAATCCTTTCTAAGGCCGGCTTAGGTGCTATTGATATAGCCCCGGTTGACGAAGAATTGGCAGTCGCTTTTAACCAGTGGGATGGAATAACTGATATTAATTCTTTGGTGTATCATTACGTGGATGATCATAACCTGGATTACATTCCTTTGGTACTTGTCACCTCTAATGAGGGATCTAAATATCATGCATATAGTAAACAAGAGGTGGGGGTCGCAGATTGGGGGTGTTGGTTAGCTGGGCCAATCTCGGTCGCATATTCAACCCCGTCAGCGAGCTTAGCCACCCAGCTACACGAAACGCTCCATCTCTTCAATGTGGATGATTGTTACGACAAGGATAACCAATGTCTTCCAAAAGCACAGTGCGCGGATGAAAATTGTGTCATGCGCTATGGTAAAGTTTCTAACCAAGTGTGTTCATCTGTCTTGGCCCAGTTGCGGGCCCTTTCTAGTAATATTTAAGAGACATACCAACCTGATGTAACCAAAGCACACCACTGCAACGCAGGCTAAAAAGCCGAACTTAACAGGACACGTACGTTAGTAAGATCTCAGCTAAGCAGGAAATGTACGTTAGTGAGAGCTGAGAGTGCAGCGTATTGTCGCCCTTTAGGCGTAATTTGTTATCTTCTAAATGATGTTAGCGTTGGTAAGCAAGCTCAGATTGTGTTTGTTTTGATTGGGCTGCTCTCCAGATTCGAGATAAGTCGACGCCCGTCCATTCTATGATAAGCGTAAATTCTATAGTTGATTTAATTCTTAGCGTTATGGAAATGCGCTTTGGCAGGCAGCCATACCAGATGTTCGAGTGAAGCCCAATAACTGCGCCGCCATTTTAAACCGATGGCCACAGCCCACCAAACTTTTAAATTTTGATTAAAACTGTTGGGCCAGATCCAGTCACTGATCGGTCTCAATGCATAGCCGGTCCAGAATCGGAGGCTGGTTTGCATCTACAGTTCCGCGGTTATCGTCACGAATTAGCCGCCCGGTCCAATCAAGAAATTCCAGATAGTCCAATAAATAGTAGGGCAGGCCAGAGAGAACTACTTTTGTTGGGTTGTGCGAAAAATCGCCTATTGCTAATCCTGAGTTGTACAATTAATATACTTTGGCTCTTTACTTTGTCTCATCGCCTAGGTGGATTAATCCGTGGTTTTACTAACCGCTAGAATCATTTCACACATCGGGCGTAAACGAATACAAAACCGCAACATCGCGTTGTTGCCAGGCCCAAACATGCACGATGACGTTACCCACAACAACCTTGCCACTGGCCATGCAGTGCCAGGGCTTGGTTGTGCTTCGGCTTGGGCGGTTAACTCGTCACTTTTCATAGCGCTTGCAGTGCTGCTACTTTCAAACAAAGGTTTGCGCGGTCTACGCATGCTGTGCCTAAAACCCTCCAGTTTTGGCCACTTCCATTGGTGCCAAGCTTACTGGGCCGATTAACCTGCCTGAAAGATCTATAGCATAAATTCAATTATTGTCTGAATTTTTCTTCAGGAGTCAGGTTATGGCTGTTCCAACCATCGATTTTAGTAACCTCAGCACGGCGCCAGCAGAATTAGAAGACGCGTTGAGTAATGTGGGCTTTTTACAACTCGTCAACGTTGGCATTGATGAAGCGGTGTTGCGTAACGCCTTGCAACAATCACAGCAATTTTTTTCACGCTCGGCGGACGAAAAAGCAGGCTACCGCTACCGCAATGCCGCAGAAAACTTCGGTTATCAGGGGCTGCAGGAAGAAAACCTCGACCCAACCGCGCCTGCGGATATCAAAGAAACCTTCACTATGCGCAACATTCTTCAGCAGAGCTTTGCCGATGAGCGCTGGCCAGGTGCTGAATTTAAGCAAGCTATGCTCGCCTTATATAAAAATGCTCTGGCAGCCGCTTACGCGGTACAGCGAGTGATTGCGTTGCAGTTAGGAGTTAATGAAGATTTCTTCACCCGCAAGCATCGGGGTGAAAATATATCGCTTCGTTTATTACATTATCCTCCTGTGCCGCCGGGTGGGGTGAGCGACAAGCAACTGGGCGCCGGTGCGCATACTGATTACGGTTTCCTGACCTTGTTGTTCCAAGATGACGTAGGTGGTTTGCAGGTGCTGGATAAACAGCAGCAGTGGCAAAATGCCACACCCATGGCCCAAGCGGTTCTGGTGAACTGTGGCGACCTGTTAGAGCGTTGGACCAACGGCCGCTTTCAATCCACCTTGCATCGGGTTCAACCGGTTTCCGGCGTACGATCACGCTATTCCATCGCCTTTTTTGTCGACCCTGACGACGACACCTGGGTAGAGCCACTGCCCAGTTGTGTGAGTGAGCAAAACCCACCTCTATTTGAGGGCACCACGGCGGGTGAGCATATTCTGGCCAAGCTGAACCACTCGCACATAGCGAGGTTTGAGCAATGAAAACAACCTCGAAAAATTCGTTGCGCCCGCATCTGCCATTAATTATTGCTGGTAGAATTAACCAAGACATGCATGTTAGTAAGAGCTGAGAGTGCAGAGTCTTGTCGCCCTGTAGGCTCAATTTGTTATCTTCTAACTGATTTGTGCGTTGGAAAGCTCGCTCCGATGGTGTTTGAATGTGTGCCCGGTTAGTGATGACTATTATTGTCTTCTCGATCGAGCCCGTTAGGCGGCAAGTGGTGAGCCAGGAGTCTTGTTAGACTTTTGACAAGCTTATCAAATGGGATGACGTTCCCGAGCCTGCGGCCGTCCATAAAGAGGGCGCAAAAGCAAATCAATGCGCCACATTGCAAGTATTAATACCGATTTCCTCTCAGTAATGAGACGCGCTTCACGCTTTTTGTCGGCGCGCGTCGTTCCTTCCCCTCAAACATCATTTATATTATTCGGCCTATTTATATTGCGAAGGCTATAGGATGGCTTGCGACACTTTTGCGTAATACTCTGATGAGATTTTGCGGGAGATGGCGTTTCACGCTTGGGATGTTTAACGTCTCACAAAACCGTAATACACAAACAAAAGTTGTGTGATCTAAGTCTCTAACTAACTGAAAAAGCAACATGGTATTATACCGTTTATTTCTGAAAGGGATGTCCAATGAAATACATAATTATATTGGTTTTAATTTCTATGTTGCATGGTTGTGCAACTGCGCCTGCAACTGTTATTTCCTACAGCCCTTTTTTTAAAGTTCAGATTCCTCATCGCGATCTAAACGGGGCGGTTTTTTTTCAGTCGGATTCTATTTCAGTTCGATTTTCAGATGGTAGTGTTTTGTCCGGCTTAATAATTGATGAAGAAATTGAATCACTTCCTCCAGGTTTTAATTTGGCAGAATACCCAGAGTTTTCATTGGGCTTAAAGTCTACAGACGATTTGCAGGAGCCATACGCTAGCCTCTTCAGCAACTCATGGGAAGAAACCAAAAGAATGCTAGAAAATCCGGCAGTAACTAAGTCTAAGAATGGGAATAAACTGATTTACACTGCATGCGGTTCGAATTCATGCGTGTCATTTTTAGTGGATCAAACAATGACGGAACACATCTTTATGCTCTCTGGGTCCAATTTTGATCAAAGTAAATATCTTAATTTGCTAAGCGGAATTTAATATGCTGACTAAATTAGAAAAAGACAATCTCTACCATCTGATTGTTGCCGTAATTGGTGACGATGCTACCGTTAAAATCTATAGGCATGACTTTAACGACAACACTGTAGACATAGTGGAGGATATGCTGTCAGCCGATTCCAAGTGTAATTCCAATATGAGAAAGCTCATTGTGGACCTGTCAAGCAGTGGAAGCCTTGCCACAAAGGGTTGGCTTAAGAAGCTTTTGAAATTTAATAGTAAAGTTATAAAAAAAATCGACCTTAAGGGGTATGGGTGTCAAGTTACGGTCAAGTCACGATGGAGGACTGCAATCGTAAATAGCGCCATATAGCTGTATGCAGCTACTGTGCAATAGGTTGCAATCTGGAGAGAACCGAACCCAAAGGCACTCACCTTAATAAACTACCAAATTCGTCAGCGACTGAACTAATAACATCGCCAAGAGTAGGCGGAAACCTCTTGGTGACTTTGGGAAGAAATTTATTTACCAACTGGACGTTAGCTATAAAATCAAATTCTCAATCTAAGATTACCCGCAACCTCCTCGATTAAAGCTCGGGGCACTTCCCACTGTTTGGCCAGTTGTTGCCATTTGGCAACGTGCTCAATAGTTTCGTCGATAATGCTATCGATTTTTCGTTTGCTAAACAGCGGGCTTAGTTTTTCTAGGCTGTAGAAATCCGCTCGGGTGAAGTCGTCTCGCTTCCCGTGCAGGCTCATCCAGTGGCTGTTTACCCATTGGCTGCCGGGTTTGTAGCTGTAGGCTAGGTCGTAGGCTGGGGCCAGTGCCCAGGTTTTGTTTTTTAGTACAAAAGTAAAGTTTTTGGCGTGGTCGTCGTGGTTGCGGGCAACTATGTTAAACACCAGCCGCTTTAATAATTGCTCGGCATCTGGGGCGGCCAGTTTTAATTGCCGGGCCACGCCAAACAGCTCTGCGTATGAAAACGAGCCCGGTTTCTTGTAATCCACGTGGGCTATGCCGTTCAGCGTTTGTATGTGTCGCTTTTTATTTTTTATGCGGTCAAAACGCTGGGTAATAAAGTGGCGCCGGTTGCCCTCGGGTAGCAGGTGGCAGGGCATCATATCTATGCCGCAGTTTTTGGCGAGTAGGTGGTATACGTATTCCATAGCGCCGTAACCCAGTGGGTCGCCAAAGGTTTCTTGGTTTTGGTTGTGTTCGCTTACACCGTCGAACTTCATTAAATGGTGGGTAAAGCCCTCCGGCACTGAGGTTTGGCCAGAGCGTACTTGGGTAAAATCTTGGTTGAAGGCCAGTACGGCCTTTGGCCTAGCACCTCCGGCACTCATACCTACCGATAACAATGCCATCATGGCTTCACGGTCTGATTGGCCGTGGCGTTTCAGTGTTATGTCGAACTTGCCGCGCGAGTTCAAAATTTCTTGCGCGATGGTCACCAATGATTGGATTTCTACCTGCTGGGATGCATTTAGGCCGCGCACTTGTGTGGCCGGGGCAAATTCTAAAGCGCCCATGCCGCGTTTGCCCGTGTATTGCAGCCTTTGCAAAGGCGTAATATCGCTGGGCGAACGGCCTTGCTCTGCCACCCAGGCGTTGAGAACGGCGTTGCCAAAATCATCGGGTAGAGAATCGGCAATAAGGCCAGGTAGGCCTTTGAAGGTGCGGAAGTTTAATTCGGGAAAACTATAAATACGCTGGGCCAAGGGCATTTTTATCGGCGAAAGCTGAAGGCCCTTTTCCACAAAGCTGGGTGCATATTCAAAGGCGCCCTGGCCTGTGTCGGTATTAAAGCTGACTGCACCAACTTGGCTGCCTTGGTAGGTTACATTAACGGCTTCCATTACCACGCTGGCGGCTCCTCGTTTGCGTCTGTGCGCTTACCAGAGGCCCGCTGTCGTTTTTTACCCTGCAGTTTTGCCAGTTGCAGTGGCGATATTTCTTGAGTGGGGATAAAAAGTTCTAGTTGGCTGGTTAAGTCCAACGCCATGAGAATGGCGATCAATACCTCTAATTGAGCTTTGCCTTTCTCGGCGTTGATCACCGTTTTACGCGCCACGCCAGCCAATCTGGCTACATCTGCCTGAGTAAGGTCGCGGTTAAGGCGGGCCTGCTTTAGGCGCGTGCCAATTTCTTCTGCGTAGGCTGAGGGCGTTTTTACAGTCATTCATAAAGGCTCAAATAAGGTACTTTAGGGCACTATTTGCTCTAAATGTAACCAGTTTAGGACTTTATGTCTGACTTGTACATTAGTATTTTAATGTTCCTATTCGGGGTCATTAAGTGCTTATTTTCCCTATAAAGTACATATTATGGAACATTAAGTGCTTTTGTCTATCTGGTGTACACGAGGCCAGCAGCAAGGTCGATGCAAAAACTGATAAAAAGTAAATAGATACAAAGCGGGTAAAAGGCTAATAAAACACTGGCAAAAACAAGCACGAGACATCTAAAAGTAAAGGCACTGCCAAGTTAGGCGCGGGCCGGGCGAGCGGTGCTGAATGGGAGCACATTCAATGAGGCGGTTTTTTGTACCAAAGCTTACTGTTTAGAGTCCTCTCTTTAAGGCACTCTCAACCCACCCCATCAAAACCCACCCCCCAAAAACGTCGTCTCCTTCTCAACCCTAACCGCCTGCCCCTCAAAGCCAAACACAATCTCACTCACCCCTGGCTGGGCCGCTTCATCGCACACTCTATACGCCAACCACTCACCACTATTTTCGTTTAAGTCAATCACGGCTGGGCCAAACAGTTGGTAGTTGGCGGTGCCGGTTACAGTAACGGTTATTCGCGTTTCATCGGGGTTAAAGCTTTCTACTTTTATGCGGTAGTTGTTGCAGATGTGGTGTTGGCCCAGGTGGGTGGTTAGGGCGTTTCTGTCTCGGCTTATGGCTACTTGTAGGCTGGTGGTGTGGGTAAAGCCATAGGCCACGGCGCTGGTGGCCAGTAGTAGGGCGGCGGCGTAGCCCAGCAAGCGGGTGCGGGCCTGTGGCGATGGTTTGTTTTCCAATTGGGCAAGGGATGCAAAGCGGATTAGGCCTTTGGAGCGTTGGAGTGTGGCCATTACTTTATCGCAGGCATCAATGCAGGCGCCGCAATCGATGCAGGCGGCTTGCAGCCCTTGGCGGATATCAATGCCCACCGGGCACACTTGCACGCACAGGCTGCAGTCTACGCAGTCGCCTTGGTGTTTGTTGTTATTAAGTTCGGTGTTTTTACGTTTGCTGGCCCGTGGCTCGCCTCTGCTAGCGTCGTAGCTTACGGTGCGCGTGTGTTGGTCAAACATTACGCCTTGTATGCGGGAGTAGGGGCAGGCGTGCAGGCAGATTTTTTCTCGCACTAGGCCGGCGTTGAGGTAGGTTAGGGCGCTCATTATCAATAGCCAGCCCAGCAGTAGGGGGCTCAGTTGTAGAGTGGTTGCCGAGGCGAATATGTCTCGCACGGGCACAAAGTAGCCGGTAAAGGTGATGGCGGTGGCCAGGGCTAGTAGTAGCCATAAGGTGTGCTTGGCTATGCGCATTAGGTTTTGTTTGGCGGTGAGTGGCTGGCCTTCGCGGCGGGCTCTTTGGCTGGCACGGCCTTCGGTGAGTTGCTCTATGCGTATAAATAGCCATGTCCAAATGCTTTGCGGGCAGGCAAAGCCGCACCACACGCGGCCCCAGGCCACGGCCATAATACACAGCAAAAATGCGCCGGCCACCATTAGGCCAGCCAGTAGGGTCAAATCAAACCAGGAGTAGGCGTGGCCAAATACGATGATTTTGTGCTGCGCAAACGAGAACAACAGCCACGGCTGGCCATTGTGTTGTACCCACACTAAGCCAAAAAACAGGCCCAGCAGGGGCCAGCTGATTAGCCTGCGAATATTTTGATACAGGCCCTCGGTAAGGCGCACGTGTATTTTGCCATCGCCATTATCGGCCGGAGTTTGTAGCTGTACGGTTGGTATTTTTTGCACCTGGTGATCCCCGCGTATTTTCTGGTGGGCAGGTTACGCTTGTACTTTGGATAGGGTCAGGTATACATTTATTAAAATTAATAGGTACAGATTGCTGTGGGTCTGCCTAGCTGGCAATTGAGTGGGTTTAGGTGGTCTTAGTTGGTAATGGGTGGAACTGGATGGCCCTGGTTGGAGATAGGTGGGCCAAAATGGGCAAAGGTGGCTAACGGCAGATGTGGCAAAACAGACGTAAAAGCAAAGACAAGCAGTAATGAGCGGGCAATACCGATATCAACAGCTAGAGCACTGGTTGCGGCAGGGCATTACGGAGCAGCGCTGGCGGGCCGGGGAGCGGCTGCCGTCTATCCGCACCCTGTGCCAAGAGCGCGGTTTATCCAAGGCCACGGTGCAACATGCGTTGCAGCGCCTAGAGGCCCAAGGCCTATTAGAGGCACGGCCCAAGGCCGGGTATTTTGTGGCGGTAAAGCCTGCGATGGTGCCGGCCCCCAGCGGGTCTTTTCCCAACGGGCTTGCCAGCGGTGTTGGCGAAACCCAAGCGGCGGTAGAGCCACCGCGTTTGGTAAATGTAAGCGATTTATTGTTGGATATTATGCGCCGCAGCGCCGCCTTCGATTTGCTGCCCGGGCCCAACAGCGATGATTTGCCCCCAGGCATAGTCGCCTTAAACCGCTGCGTTGGCCGCGCCCTTCGCCGCCAGCGCGGTGCCGATTACCAATACTATGATGACCCAGCCGGGGACAGCACTCTGCGCGAGCAAATTGCCCTGCACAACGCCCGCCGGGGCTGGCCGGTGCAGCCCAATCAGTTATGCATTACCTCTGGCTGCCAGCACGCGTTGTTTTTGGCGTTGATGGCCACCTGCCAACCAGGGGATGTGGTGGCGGTGGAGTCACCGGGTTTTTATGGCGTGTTGCAGCTGCTGCAACAGTTAGAGCTGCGCGTGGTTGAGGTACCCACCTCGGTGGCTACGGGTATGGATATGGATGCCCTGGCGGATGTGCTTAAGCGGTGGGATGTGCGCGCCTGTGTGGTATCGCCGGCGTTTGCCACACCGGGTGGGGCCTTAATGCCAATAGCCGCTAGGCAACGGCTTTTAGATTTGGCCCAGCAGCACAACCTGGCCATTATTGAAGACGACATCTACGCCGATACCGCCCAAAGCACCGCACCCGATCCGCTCAAAGCAATGGATGCCGATAACCGAGTTATTTTATGCAGTTCGTTTTCGAAAAGTCTTTCCCGCGATTTGCGTTTGGGTTGGGTATCCGGTGCGCGCTGGCATGGCCGTATTCAGCATTTGAAGTTAGTTACGCAATTGGCCAGTAGCCGCTTTTTACAGCAAGGCGTAGCGGTGTTTATGGCCGATGGCAGCTATGGTGCCCACCTGCGCCGCCAGCGCCAGCAGTTGCGCACTAACCGAGATCAATTACTCGCCCAGCTGCACAGTTGGCCGGGGCCGGTACGGGCCAGTGTTCCCGAGGGTGGCTTGGCGGCGTGGGTAGAGCTACCCGGCCACGTGGATACCTTGGCGGCCTACCCCTTGGGTTTGGAGCAGGGGGTGGTAATAACCCCTGGCCCGTTGTTTTCGGTATCGGGCCAATTTAGCCACTGCCTGCGCATCAGCTTTGCCCACGGTTGGGATGCTAAGCGCATGGCAGCCTTGGCGCAGTTGGCCAGCGTGTTAAATTTGTAGCCTTTTACTTTTAGGCTGTTAATAGCGGCCAAAACCCGAACCTGAACCCGAACCCGAACCCGTACAAAATAAAACCCTGTAGGCCTCGGTAAATAGAGCCCGCTTTTTTATGTGTAGATCTGCTCGAATACCTGATTTACCGCGAGTATTGATGAGCTATTTTTTTTAATGGGATTGGCTGTGTTGGCGCCGGGTTTATTCTGCTGGTTTCAGCGATAGACCTGGCAACATTTGCCGGTGAATTTGCTGCCCCGGCAACGCAGTATAATATCTTGGTGTTAACCAATACCGTCACCTGATCCTGCTTGATGGAAATTACCCTAGAGGGAACGGTGGAGCCCGCATCGTCTTTATGCAACACCATTGTCTACTGCATGGCGGCGTTGCTTATCATCGCGTTTTTTGCCAACCTGTCCACACAGCCGGTGGCAGCTAAGCACCCTTTGGTGAACACGCACCCTAAGGATGCGCCAAGCGCTGCTGCCGCCGAAGTTTTGCTCGCTACCAAGCCTGCGCAACAATGGTTGCTAAGGCCAAAACCGAGCAGGCTGAAGAGGCGACTGAGCCAATTAAAATTCGTAAGAGCCGTAGCAATTGTGGAGCCCTAAGATGCCAAAAGACGAACACATTAAAAAGCCCTCTTCCGCCGCGGGTGGTTGGGGGGCGCTAAAAAGCGTTGGCAAGCAGCTTATGGGCACCGGCCAAGCGGTAACCGGGGCTAAAACGCTACTCAAGCTGAACCAGGCCGATGGCTTTGACTGCCCTGGTTGCGCCTGGGGCGACCCTGAACACGGCAGCTCGTTTGAGTTTTGTGAAAACGGTGTTAAGGCGGTGGCCTGGGAGGCTACCCGCGCCCGAGTGACGGCGGATTTTCTGCGTGAGCATTCGGTGGCTAGCTTACAAACCTGGTCGGACCACGATTTGGAACACCTGGGCCGGTTAACGGCTCCACTGCGTTATAACGCCCAAACCGACCATTACGAAGAGGTCTCTTGGTCGGCGGCCTTTGAAGGCATTGCCCAGGCATTGAACGCGTTAGAAACCCCCAACCAAGCCGAATTTTATACTTCTGGCCGGGCCAGCAATGAGGCCGCGTTTTTATACCAGTTGTTTGTGCGGTTATTTGGCACCAACAACTTTCCGGACTGCTCCAATATGTGCCACGAGGCCAGTGGTGTTGCGTTAACCGAGGCCATTGGCATTGGTAAGGGCACGGTGCAGTTGGAAGATTTTGAGCAGGCCGATTTAGTGTACTGCGTGGGCCAAAATCCGGGCACCAACCATCCGCGTATGCTGGCAACCCTGCGTGAGGTGATTGAGCGTGGCGCCAAGGTGTGCGTTTTTAATACTTTAAAAGAAAAGGGCCTGCATCGATTTGCCGATCCGCAAAATAAAATTGAGATGATCGTCGGTGGCTCCCAGCCAACCTCTACCGAGTACTTTCAACCAAGGCTCGGCGGCGATATGGCGCTGTTTCGGGGGATGTCCAAGGTGGTGTTGGAAGCCGAAGATAAGGCCCGTGCCGAGGGGCAGCCACCGGTGTTGGACCACGACTTTATCGCCGGGCACACCTCCGGCTTTGAAGATTGGTGCGATATTGTGCGAGCCACCGATTGGCAGCATATTGAGGCGCAATCCGGCCTCAGCCGTGCCGATATCACCCGCGCCGCGGAGCTGTACCTAAACGCCGATAAAGTCATCGTTACCTGGGCCATGGGCATTACTCAGCACTTGCATTCGGTGGATACCATCCGAGAAATCGCCTCGTTTATGTTTTTACGCGGCAACATCGGCCGCGAGGGTGCCGGCCTATGCCCGGTGCGCGGGCATTCCAATGTTCAGGGCGACCGCACCGTGGGTATTAACGAGAAAGCGCCAGCGGCTTTTATGGATGCCTTAGAAAAAGAACTGGGTGTGACCTTGCCGCGTGAGCCTGGCCACAATGTTGCGGATGCCATTGGTGCTATGTTGAATGGCTCGGCCAAAGCATTTTTTGCATTGGGCGGTAATTTTGCCCGAGCCGTACCAGACAGCACGCTGGTGGCAGAGGCCATGGGCAAGCTGGATTTAACCGTTAATATTGCCACCAAGCTAAACCACGGCCATTTAATGCCGGGTAAGGTTTCTTATGTGCTGCCCTGCCTGGGGCGTACAGAAATCGATAAGAATTCCAAAGGCGAGCGGCAGATGATTACCGTGGAGGATTCCATGTCCATGGTGCACGGCTCGGCAGGCATCAACACACCGGCATCTGATCAGTTAAAGTCTGAGATCGGTATTATTGCCGGCGTGGCCAAAGCCACCCTGGGCAGCGAGGTTGTTGATTGGGATGCGCTGGCCGACGACCACGACAAAATACGCGATATGATTGCCAGGGTGCTGCCGATGTTTGGCGAATTTAACACCCAGGTGCGCAAACCGCGCGGGTTTTGGTTACGCAACCCGGCGGCACTGCGAGAATGGAACACACCCACCAACAAGGCCAACTTCGGTGTGGCCCAATTGCGCGATCAAACCGAGTGGCAGGCCGCCCAGGGGCAGGAGGCAACCTTTGTGCTGCAAACCTTGCGTTCCCATGATCAATACAACACAACCGTGTATGCCATGGACGATCGCTACCGCGGTGTGTACGGCATTCGTAATGTGGTGTTTATGCACGCCGACGATATTAAGCGCATTGGTGCCAAGGCCGATGACATTGTAGATGTCGTCGGCTGTTATAACGACGGCCGAGTGCGCGCCTGCCGTGGTTTTCGCTTGGTGTCCTACGATATTCCCAGGGGCTGCATTGCCGGCTATTACCCGGAAATGAACGAATTGGTACCGCACCAAACGGTGGGCACGCAGAGCTTTACGCCCACGTCCAAATCGGTAATGGTGCGCATCGAACCCCACGGCGAATAAAATTGGATTCGGCAGAAAAGTTGGCAGCGGCCTTTGCCGCCGCCGAGTCTACAGGGCTTGCGTTTTTAAGCCCTATTGGGCCACTGGTGCTGGCCGCTGCCTGGGAAGAAATTGCCCAAGACAGCCGCAAGTTCGCCCGGGTGTTTGATGTAGAACACGCGCTGGTAATTCGAGAATGCGTGCACCTAGCATCCGATTTAAATCTGATTACCCTAACCTATAAAAACGAGCGCTCTTCCCGCGTGGGGTATGAATTAAACGATAAGGGGCTGGGCATATTTAACGCGGGCCCGTTAGCGCCGGTTTAGCGTTTGGGTAATTCGCGTGCCTTTATATTTTGGCCGCATTAAAGATTGCCCATCAGGGCTTTCGCTTTTTATAGGCCAGTAACAACCGCTCGAAACCCCCCAAATAGTTCGGCTAGGCCTCGGTAGATAACGTCACGCTTTTCCAGGTATCGATCTGTTCCGCCAGCTCGGCAAAATGGTAGGTGGCGTATTTGTAGGCATCTGGCCCCAGCAGCAGTAGGGCGGGTGGCTCTGCTTGTTCGCTTACGGCAATAATTTCTTTGGCAACTTTTGCCGGGTCGCTGGGTTCTTCACCTTGGTGGTTGGCCAGGGTGGGGCGTGCCAGGTGCGCGGTGATAGCGTAGTCGGCTATGGTGGGCTCGGCGCCTTTTAGCGAGCCACCGCCAAAGTGCGTGCGCATGCCGCCCGGTGCCACGTTAACTACCCGTATTCCCAAGGGTTTTACTTCATCGCGCAGGGTGCGGCCAATGCATTCCATGGCAAATTTAGAGGCACCATAAATAGCCGAGCCCGCCCAAGGCGCCAACCCGCTCACCGAGGATACGTTAATAATCAATCCCGCCCGCCGGGATCGCATGGCCGGCAACACCGCCTGAATCAGCGCAATAGCGCCAAACAGGTTTACGTCAAACAGCGCGCGCATTTCTGCTAGGGGTATTTCTTCTATGGCGCCGGTGTAGCCGTAGCCTGCGTTGTTTACCAACACATCAATAGGCCCGGCCAAGTCCACTGCAGCCTGCACGGCCGCCGCAGTTCCGCTGGTATCGGCCACATTAAACTGCACTGCAAAGCTGGCGCCGGGAGCCAGGGCCTGAAACATGGCGCAATCCTCCGTGTTGCGAATTAACCCCACCACCTTATGGCCCTGTGCCAAAAGGGCCTTGGATAAATGCAGCCCAAGCCCCTTGGCTGCGCCGCTGATCAACCAGTTCGCCATACAAACTCCCACATACCCGTTTTTAATTATCCCCAAAGAATAGGCGCACCAACCGCCTGGGGGTGGCAACGCCATAGTGGGTATAGGCTAGCGGAGATTACTGTGCGTCTCTTGTCAGATTCGGCATAAAAACTTGCCCAGGCTGTTTTACTACGGTTTGGCGTGCGGAGTGCTCCTTGTGAGAGATGTATGCTAGAGCAGGGCTGTGCCGTTCATTGAGAATATGGCAAGCTCAGTCGTCTCTTCGCTAAGTGTGCTGAAGCACACATTCTTGAATTCAGACTATAAGGTAACTTCTTAATGATCACCCGCGTAGCCCGCACCCTTGCTCTGCCCGTTATGGTGGTGCTAACGGCCTGTTCCGAGCCCAATACCGATGTAGATGTAGTCGAAACTACGGCCCAAGTAGAGCCCCGCCAGGTGGCCGAGTTTTTGTCTCGCAGCCAGGCCCAGTACCGCGCCGAGCGTATTAGCAACGTACACTACCAGTTGCAGCTCAGCCTGCCTGCGCAGAACAAGCCCTTTAACGGCACCGCCAAGATAACCTTTGAGCTGGCCGATGCTAGCAGCCCTATCACCTTGGATTTTGTGGAGGGCACGGTTACTTCCCTTAGCGTCAATGGCGCGGCGGTGGCGGTGGACCACAACGGCTACTTTATTACCCTGCCAAGCGCGGTGCTCAGCGAGGGCGAGCAAACCGTGGTGGTGGAGTACACCCACCCCTATCGCCGGGATGGCCGTGGCCTGCATTGGTTTGAAGACCCAGTAGATGGCGAAAGCTATGTGTATTCGCAGTTTGAGTCCTGGGATTTTAATAAGGTGTTCCCCGGTTTTGACCAGCCCGACTTAAAAGCCACTTACACCCTAACGGTTGAGGCACCGTCCCACTGGCAGGTGATTAGCGCCACCCGGGAGACCTCGGTTACCGACGTATCCTCCCAGCGCAAGCAGTGGCAATTCGCCCCTAGCGAAACTTTCAGTACCTATTTAATTTCTTTGCACGCCGGCCCTTACAAGATGTGGGAGGAGGCGGAGCCGTTTCGTATTCCGCTGCGCTTATTTGCGCGCAAAAGCTATTCAGAACACGTAGAAGTGCAAGAGTGGTTTACCGTTACCCGACAAGGGTTTGATTATTTTGAAAGCTACTTTGGCACGGATTACCCCTTTACCAAATACGACCAAGTACTGGTGCCAGAATTTGTGTTTGGCGCCATGGAAAACGTGGGCGCGGTAACCTTTGCCGAGCGCTTGCAACCCCGCCGGGAGCAAACCAAAGCCGACCGAGAAACCATGGCCATTGTGGTAATGCACGAAATGGCGCACCACTGGTTTGGCGATTTGGTTACCATGCAGTGGTGGGATGATTTATGGCTTAACGAAAGCTTTGCCGATTTAATGGGCAACCAAGCCACCGCCGAGGCCACCGAATACACCGGTGCCATGGAATTGTTTTCTACTCGGCGTAAATCCTGGGGTTACAGCGAAGACCAGTGGATAACCACCCACCCCATTGTGCAGGATATTTATAACACCGATGTGGTGATGTCCAGCTTTGATGGCATTACCTACGCCAAGGGCGCGTCTTCGTTAATTCAATTGCAGCACCTTTTAGGTAAGGATTCTTTTCAGCAGGGTATTGCACAGTATTTTAAAACCTACGCTTGGCAAAATACGCAATTAACCGATTTCATTGGCACCCTGGGCGATGTGGCCGAGCGTGATTTATCCGCCTGGACGCAAAGCTGGTTAATGCAATCTGGCGTTAATGCGTTAAAAGCACAATTCATTTGCGAAAACGATGTGATAGCAGAATTTGATTTAATTCAGCAGCCGGCAAATGTCAGCGGTGCCGTGCGAGAGCACAGCTTGGATGTTTTGTTGGTGGATAGCAGTGGCGAGCGTACCACCTTTGATGCTCACCTAACCGCAGAGCACAACCCGCAGGCTGACGCCATTGGTAAACCCTGCCCGGCGTTTGTGTTGCCCAATGTATCGGATTACACCTTTGCCACCATTTTGTTGGATGAAACCTCCATTGCCTATCTGCAAGATCACCTGCCGGAATTTAATAACCCGGTAGAACGAGGCATGATTTGGCGCAGCTTAAAAGAGTCGGTATACGCCGGCGAATTAACCGCGCCTGCCTATTTAGATATGGCGTTAAAACATTTGGCCGGTGAGGCCAACGATGGTGTGCTTTCTACCCAATTAAATGTGGTGTCTTCGGTTTATGGGTTTTTGGTGCTGGCGCAACAACAAGTGCCAGAGGCCAAAGCAGCCGCCACTGAATACCGCGCTAAATTAGAAGCCATGGCATGGCAGCAATACCAGCAAGCCACGGATGACTCTTTAAAACACAGCTGGTTGGGTTTTTGGATGGATACTCTGCATTCCAGCGAACAACTGGCTAACGCCCGTGCGCTGTTAGAGGCGGCGGAGTTGAGTATTGATGATCAATGGAGCCTGGCCGGTGCGCTGGTAAGAGAAGGCGCCGCCGAGGGCACCGTGTGGGTGGAAAAACTCACCGAGCAAGATAACTCTGCCAACGCCCAGTTAAACGAATGGGTAGCCTTGGCCCAGGCGGCGGACAGTGAAGCCAAACGGCAATGGCTGCAAGAGGTAGCCAATGTGGAGAGCGATAAATCCTACACGCAAATGCGGTCTATATTGGCCATGTTATTTGCAGTGGAACAATTTGCACTACAGACCAGTTTAAAAACAGATATCCTGGCCCCGCTGGAAAATATCAACAGCGCGTTATCGCCGGTGTTACTGGCAACCTATGCGCAGTCGGTATTGCCGGTGGAATGTTCTAAAAAGGCAGAGGCCGATAAACTGGCCCTGGCTGCCAAGCCAGATATGCCTGCACCGGCGGTTAAATCTTTGAAAAAGGCTTCCCAGGTGGAGGATATTTGTATGAAGGTTGCTGGGGCTTTGAGCTAAGGGCTTGATAGTTAGGTAACTTGGGTTAGAGGGCTTATAGTTGGCCCTCTATCGATTTACACTTAGCAGGTGATAGAAAGATGGAGCTGGTGCCGCTCCGGTCTAAGTGCCTGTATTTTATTTCCCATATTGTTATTCAGAACACATAACAAAATATTCATAGGTGAACTAAAGTTGGCTTATGGCTACCATGTAAGTAACTTGTCCTATCATTCAAAAATATAGGATATAGCCATGAGTGACGCATTGACGAGAATTTTTACTACCTGGAGAACATACCCGGACGGCGCTAGTACGCTTGAGGCAACGGTGGATAAAGCGTTTAACCGCTGTACCAAGGCGGTACAGCAGTATCAGGATGGGCAGGGATCGATAGTCACTGCTTACGATGCCGGGTGGTACAGAGATAAATCTGAGAAACACGTCAACTTTGAGTTTACGTGGCCCCAGGCTGATGTTGTCGAAGGAAATTGTGTTTGCACGATTAGTAGCCCATTAGCAGAGGGGATAACACCGACTAAAAGGCCGATTGACTCCCGCGACGGCGTTAAGGCATTGGTTATTTGCTTGGGTAAACTAAAAGCTCTAACGCCGTCTCGCATAACTATCTATCAAGATATTTCAGAACGTATTAGTGCCCCCATTTATGTGAAAACATTTAATACTAGAGAGTATTGGGTGATCGAAAAAGATAAAGTAGAAGAGTATGCAATTGCGGCAAATCACTGAGCAATTTAAGCGGGCTGGGCTTTTTGGGATGGTATTAGCTGGATTGAGCGGTTGCTCTGAAAAGATGCGTGGTACGCCGCCGGATACCTATCCCGACGGCGGTTTTGAACCGGTTTCAATTTATTCGATACTGGCGAATCCCAGCCAGTTCAGCCAGCGTCACATTGAGGTGAAGGGCTATCTTGCGTTTCATGACGGATACTGGTCCTTGCTCCCTTCTAAGGAAAGAACAGCAATCATTGATCTTCCTTCAACAATCCGATTACGTGTTGCTATGTTAGATGAGGAAAGATGTAACGGGGCCTGGGTGGCGGTTAAGGGCGTTACTAAGCCTTTTATCGGGATAGACGTGGAATTCGATCCAGATAAAATTCAGTATATCAGCTTAGCTGAGCACCCCGGCAGGTGCTACGTCTCTGAAGAATTTGCCAAAAAAATTAAAAGCGGTAAAGGCAAAGTAATTATTGTTGAAGATGGGGAAGAGATCCCGCCTGCGGAGCCGCGTGACGAAGAGTCTCCCAATGCGGCTTTTCAGTGAGTTTTCACTTTCAGTCTATTTTTAGTATCTGTCTATCCAGTAAATAAAAATCCCGCAGAGGCTACGGCCACTGCGGGAAATCCTTTCTATTGAACCACCACCCGCAATCGATCTAAATTGTATAACTTGGCATAGTCGGTGGTCATATCGCCCTCACGATGGGATGCCCCTCGTAGCACGACGAAATACGTACCGGGTTGGTTAAACGTGTATTGCGTGGTTACCGTTACGGTTTCTTTACCTGGGGTTACTTCGACCTTGGTGGCGAATTCGCCGGAGCCATCGAAATCCCATTCAGCCGCTACTACCTTGCCTACACCGGGTGGTACTGTAATTTCACCGCTGAACTCCACAGGTTCGCCGGCTTTTACCTCGATGCGTTCGCTATCACCGGTGTGGATATTTACCACCGGTTGTATCCCTTTGCGCTGTTGTGCGTTATCAGGAATCACTACCTGGGCATCGACAATCTGGTAGTTGTCGCTGGCCGGTGGGGGGGTGCCTTTCTCTGCCCAGGCGGCTAGGTCTCGCAGGGCTTGTTGCAGCATTCCTTGGTAGCTAACGATGCGGGTAAATTCGCTTGCTTGAGGTTGGTCGCCGTGCAGCGCTCGGTCGGTGTAGTACAGGCGCACTTGATCGTCGGCTTTATCGCCGTGGTAGGCTTGCACGCGTTTGAGGTACCAATCGGCCTGCCAAGGCATGGCTTCTCTATCTAACAACGATGCAACGAGGATGACCTTTTCGTCCACTTCGCCGGTCATTTGCGAACCCACGGTGTTTTGCACAAACATTGGCCCTATTAAAAATGGGCGCTGGGGATAAATAGGTTTACCTTCGGCATCGCGGAATTGATCCCAGGCGGGGAAATCTGGCCCCGGTACTTGGTGGCGATGGTAAGTTTGCACCGCCAAAAAGTTGGAGTTATCCACACGTACTTTATCTCCCACGGCTAGAGAATCTACCAAGGTTTGGTCGTTCATGCCCAGTACGATAATGTCTTCCTTGATGTGGGCCAGGGTCAGTTCTTTACCCTCAGCTGAACCGCTGTTGATGACTAGGTCGCCGCCCAAAAACTGCACCTTGGGCGGTGTGGCTGCCAATTTAAATGCGACAACTTTGCTGGCTTCGTCGGCGGACATGGTGAAGGCTTCGTCTACGCCACCGCGATTTTCGGTGTTGGATGCATCGGTAGAGATATTGGCTTCTGCCGCTTGTTTAGCGGTAATAAGTTCGGTGATTTTGCTTTCAAATTGAATACGATAACCGTCAAAGGCGGTGGGATCGTCGTGGCCAAGGTAGCCGGGAGTTGTCCAGAATTCGGTAAAGTAGCCTGGGTCTGCCATTCTTACGCCGCCGTACAAAGCGGCAAAGCCGTGGATACCCATGGTCTTATAGCCGTACCAAGATTCTGGTGGAAAGCCCATGCGGGTAACTTCGGTGTAGGCCTTGCGTTGCAAATCGGTTAAACCAGCGTAGGGATCGCTACCACCCGCGTCCACTGCATCGATAATGCTCGGGAAATTATCTTGTAAAATACGCATGGCGTGCATGCGTACGGTAAACATATTGGGGATGGCCATACTTGAGCCCAGTACATAGGGTACAACACCATCCCATACGCCTTGGGTGTTCTCCGCCGAACCAACGGTGCGATAACCGCCACCGGAACCACCATAGGCATAGCCATAAGGGCGTTCATCTGTTTGGTAGATGGCTTGAGCAACTGCGCGGGAGTATTGCGCCGCTGCAGCGTTAGCCCGGTAGGCGGTGATGGTTGGATCCTGTGGCGAGGTACCGATGGACGCCAGGGTCGAGTCGTCGCCACCATTGGTTTCAACAAAATAAGCGCCGCTGTCTATTGAGAAGCCAATTTTGTTGTACATGCCGGCGGGCATTTCTTGCGCTAGGTTCTCGCTTAGCGGTACCGGAGTAATGTGTTGAAAAAACCGCCCCTGGTATAGGTCTTTTGGAGGGAAATAATAGGAGAACCGAGTTTGCGTGCCGCTAAAACCGCCGTGAATATAGCGGTGCGGCACAGGCGCATCGCGCATTTCGTCGATGTCTATATAGGGCTTGGAAAAGTGCGCGTCTCTGTCTAATAAGGCTTGAGGGGCGGATGGGGCGGCTTGTTCTACCAGCAGCGTTGGCATGGTGTCCGTTTGGTTCTGGTCTGAATTAGAGGTATCACTACCACAGGCGTTTAGCATAAGGGCCGCTATTACGGCAGCGCCCGAGGAGAGTAAACGCTTGGGATTAGTCAGCCCAGCGCTGGTGATTAAATTAAACAACATAAGAAAATGTTTCCGGCTAGTATTTTAATGCAATTTCATCCTAAGACGACTTCCTTGCCGCTTTTTACAGACGTTAGTAAAGAGTATTTTCTATTATTGGCACGACCAATAACTGGGGCTATTGAATGCACTTTCGTCAATTATATTTTTTATCGCCAGTGCTTGCGCTGAAGTCTGTTTCGAATTTGGTTAATAGAGTTATGATATGTGGCCATCTGCAGTGAGTTGTTGTCCAGATGAGTATACGCAGTTGGCCTGAAACTAACCTTAAATGAGCGCTTTCATACCGGTCGGTTTTAGAATTGTTTAAGAGTTGCCTGGCGGTAAGCGGAAAAACTGGGGATAAATGCCACGATGAATACGCTGGCAATAATAAGCCCCAGTAATATAACGGTGGTGGGCGTTAGCAGGTTTGCGCTGATTAATAAGCCATAGTGGTCGGCAAGGATGGGGGCGGCCACAGCCAGCACTGCGCTTAGTAACGCCAAGCCCAGGAGGCAACCCAAGGTGGTAATAATAAAAGCTTCGGCCTGAATCAACAGTAACACCAGCCAGGGTGGAGCTCCTATGGCTCGCAGCACGGTTATTTCTCGGTTGCGCTCGCGAATGGAGGCCAATAGCATGGCCGCCAACCCAAATTCCGCAGCCAGCAATACCAGCAAAGAGATAACGCGTAGGGTGTTTTCCATGGTGGCCATCAATTGCCACAGTTGGCTGAGAGTAACGCCGGGCAGAATTGCCGAAAGCGGTTCTTCTGGGTAGTTGTTTATTGTGCGTTGCAATGTGAAGGTGGCGAGTTTTGATTTTAAGCCCACCATATACGCAGAAAGGCTTACATCGCCGTTAAGATCTTCGTGCTCATGCTCATGCTCATGCTCATGCTCATGTTTGTGCTCTTCTGGCTTACGGTTTGTTGGCGTTGCTGCACCTTGCTGCCAGCCGGCGTGGATGGCATCAATTGCTGCCAGTGGTACGTACAGTGCTTGGTCCACCGGTGTGCCCGTGGAAGATAAAATACCCACGGTTTTAAATGGGCTACCGGTGTGTTTGCTAAAACTGGTGCTAGCCATACCGTGAGCCAATTCTAAACTGTGGCCAATGGAATAACCCAGTTTGCGCGCTACCTCGCTGCCCAGTACAACATCGTAGGTTGAGTTAAAGGGCTTTCCTTGGCTAAAACTCAATGGCTTTTTATTGCCGTAATTAAAGTGCGTAAAATAATTGCTGTTGGTGCCCACCACAGGAAACCCCTTGTGAGAGTCTCCAAGAGCGATGGGGATTGTCCAGGCCACCTGTGGATTGCTGGCAAACTGTTGGTAGCTTTGCCAACTTACGTTGTTGGTTGCGTGGCCAATTCTAAATACCGAATATAGCAATAAGTTAATATCTCCGGTGCGAGCGCCTACAATTAAATCAATACCCGATACTGTATTGCCGAAACTGTTTTTGGCTTGTAAACGAACTTGCTCCACCGCCATTAACACAAATACGCTAACCGCAATAGCCATTATAGTGAGCAGGGCAGAGCCTTTACGGCTCCATACACTGGCCAGCGCCAATCGTAATAAAATCATTGCCTAGCTCCTGCCCGGTTAAAGTCACTCAGGGCTTCTACCCGTGTCATGCCCTCGCTGAGTGAAAGGTCGTGGCTAACAAATAACAGGGTGGTATTGTGTTTTTCTACTTGCCGCAACAACAGCTGCATAAACGCCGCTCGGTTTTCGGCGTCCAAAGCCGAGGTGGGCTCATCGACAATTAACAGCTCTGGGCGGTTTATTAAACTGCGGGCGATGGCCACACGTTGCTGTTGGCCAATGCTTAATTGGCTGCATTTTTTTTCGGCAAGGCTGGCGTTAATGCCCAGAGTCTCTAATAACTCATGGCTGTGCGATTTCGTATCCTTGCCCTTGCCAAAGTGAGCGCCAAGCTGAATATTTTGCAAAGCGTTTAAATAGGGGATTAAATTAAATTGTTGAAACACCACGCCGATATGTTGAGCCCGCCAACGGTCGCGCTGGCCTGGTCTCAACCGATGTAAGGGCTGGCCTAAAACTTCCAAAGTACCTGGGTTATGTTTTTGATTGCACACCAATATGCCGGCTAGGAGATTCAGCAAGGTGGTTTTACCGCTGCCGGATGGCCCGTGCAAAAACACTCGTTCGCCAGCTTCAACCTGCCAGGTTGGAATATCCAATATTGGCTGGCTGTTTTTGTGGTAACGATAGATTAAATCTGAGATGCCAATCAGCACTGTAGGCCCCTTACATGCTTACTCGGCTGGATTTTAAATCAGCCTAAGTCCCGCGTTTTTTCCTGTCGCAAAATGATATAACATGTCATCGAACTATACGACACCCCCGGTGAACTTGTTGGCTAGCGATCATTCCTATGAATAGGATTTTTGGGGCCGGCTGAAGCGTTGGTCTGGTACCTTAGGTGGATTGCGCCTTAGACGGGGCGAGCTCGATGGATAGCTTGATGCCTGTGAGAGAGGCGAGTTTGGAGATTAATACGATGTTAGGGATATTTCACGGTCATGGCCGGAGCGCCTCTTACGTGGGTGCACTGTGCGCTGCCGCATTGTGGCTTTGTGCTTTTCACAGTGCACAAGCGCAGGATGACTCCGCGCCTGAGGTGATAGACGGTTATCTTACTGTGGAATGGCCAGAGCTTATGCCACAGGCGGATTTGGATGCTTTGCTCAACCCGCCGGAAGAGATTATGCAAATTCAGGATGGCTCGGAAGAAGACCAAATCACCAGTCAGCTAAAAGCGGAATCCGGTGAGACGCTTTCTGGTGGAGAACCTGTATTCGAGGATTCCGCCCAGGCAAAGCGTTATCAGCAGGCGTTAATTTCTACGACGATTGTGCCGGAATACGATGGTAAGCAAATTAGAATTGCGGCGTTTGTGGTGCCCTTGGCGTTTGGTGAAGGCCCGCAGGATGTTACCGAATTTTTCTTAGTGCCGTATTTTGGCGCTTGCATACATGTGCCACCGCCGCCGCCCAATCAAATTATCTTTTCAGATTTTCAAAAAGGTTTTGTTTTAGAATCACTCAGTCAGCCGTATTGGGTGTATGGGAAATTGGCCACTAAAATAGTAGAAAACGATACCGCAACCGCGGCCTACAGCCTAATGGTAGATAAAGTAGAGCCTTATACGGAATACAACGGCTGAGCTTCAGCTCACTCGCCCGCTGTTTTGCTATTTATTTGTTTGGTATAGACCTAGCGATACGCTAGGCAATCCATTAGTGCTTGGGTGAGCTCGGTGTCGTTTAGGGCGTAATCGCTGATGATTTCCAGTCTGCTATCATCGGATTCATAACCCGGACTTTGGGTGAGTACATCGTCAGCTTTGTTGAAGACAGTAATACCTTCCGAAGTAATAAGAACGCCCTTAATTCGTTCGGCCGGTATGCCCAACAGTAATAGGTTGAGTTTATCGGTATTAAAAACCCACCGCGAATCAAAGATCCAACCCACTGTATGGAAGCCGTCGCCAGAACCAGTTAAGCACAGGTAGCCTTCCTCTGGTAGTGTTTTTTCACTGAGTAATTCTACGGAATTTGCACTTGGGTGGTGGTGAGTATGCGCGTTACTTTTGACGCTATTCGGGGCGCTACTATTGGCGCTATTTAGGGCATTAACCTCTGGCGTAAGCGGTTTGGTTTGTGAGCGTTTGGTTTGCAGCCACTTGGTTTGCAGCCATTGGGGTTGTAATTCACCGTTTTGCACTTGGTAAATAGGCGCATTACTTAGGTTGCCTTTAGATTCCAAATAAACCAGTAGATTACTAAAATCCTCTGGCTTGTAGAGATCGGATTTATTCGCCACTATTACATCGGCTACGTCTAGCTGTTGGTTAAAGGTAGCGTGTTGGGTGTAGCGAGCATCTTTTATTTTGCGCGCGTCAACCAGTGTGATAGTGGCTTGCAGGGCGAGTAATTCTTGATTGTAATCGGCCCCTAGGGTATCTAATACTTCTCGCGGGTGGCCAAGGCCCGTGGGTTCAATCAGTAGCCGCTGGGGTTTCGCTTTTGCCAGCAGCATATTCATCGCCATTTGCATGGGCAAGCCCGCGGCGCAACACATGCAGCCACCGGGCACTTCTTTAATAAATACGTTTTCAGCTTGTTGGCCCAGCCGGCTGTTGCATAGTTCGCCATCGATGCCGACCTCACCAAATTCATTCACTAATATGGCCCAGCGTTCATCGCTGGGTTTTTGCTGTAACAGATTTAAAATGGCTGTGGTTTTGCCAACGCCAAGGAACCCGGTGATAACATTAGTTGGTATAGCTGTCAGTTTTGTCATCGATAGTTATGAAAAAGAAGATTAAGGGTAATGTTATTGAATGTATGAGTTGCATCACTGGATTGCATGGCAACCTTTTAGGCCTTTTGTTTACGGTTAGTGGTCACAATGGCAGTGGCTTTGTTGGCACAACCGGAAGTTTTTAATGTGCCCAATGGCTATCAGGCTAGCCCCCGCCAGCGATAACGACTTCTCGGTAAATTCACCCAGAAAATCGTGCCCTAAAACTGCCGCCAAGCACATTAATGCTATGCCAAACGCGCCAAAGATTAATACGGTTCGGTCACCGTGCTGCCGGCAGCCCAGTGTTAAGGCTACGATGCTGGTGGGTATTACGGCCAACAATAACCATAGATGAAACTCTCGCTGGCGAACACCGTGGCGGTTAGCGTTGGCGTAAAGGCCAGTAACGCAGGCAATAACAGGCAATGTGCTGCGCAAGCTAACGATAAGCCAACGGCGGTTTTATCTATGTGGGTGCTATTGAGTTTCATGGTTTCCTTAGGGGTTAGGCTGCGCGCTCTGCGCAGTCCTGGCAGACACAGTGCAGTTCAAGCTGTGGGCTTTTTAGTAGGTAGCCTGCTTGTTCAACACTGTTTTGCAATGTGTTAATCACGTTTTTCTTAACACCAATTTCGGCCACACTGCCGCAATCATCACAAATAAGAAACTGCGGTACCTCATGGGCGTGGTCGCAACTGATGTGGGAACAAGCAACGTATTTGTTCGCCAGCTTCAGTTTATGCACCAGGTTTTCTTCTGATAAAAAATCCAATATGCGATACACCGAGGTGGGCGGAGGGGCTTCGTCGAACTCAACTCGTAGGTAGTCGATCAAATCATAGGCGGATAGCGCTTTTTTGGACTGTAGCAGCCCGGTTAGCACGCGCTTACGCTTTTCTGTGAGATTGGTTCCTCGTTGCCGGCAGCTGGCTTCGGCGTGGCTTAAGATCTGGCTAATATTCGGCATCACATCGTTACCTTATTTGTATTTTGTCCCGGCTATTATCCAGCGTTGACGCGCCTTGTCGACTGCCTATCACCCATTGAGCGTTTAACTGGGTGATTGCCGGAAAATTAGTCAACAGTTGGGTGGTGATGGATTCCAACTCAGCCACACGTTTGCAGGTGTAGTTGTAGGTGACGATGACGTCTGCATGGTTCTCATCGTGATCCTGATCGTGGTCATCTTCATGTTTAGCGTGGTGCTCGGCGCCTGAATCCAAAGAGGAGAAGTCCGCATCAATCGAGTCTGATTCGCAATCGCTGGGTTCAGGCTTGAACAGGTTTTTGGTTAGCAGGATTTGCTTGGCTCTGTTGACCGCTCGCTGTTGCTGGGGGCTCTGGGCTATTTCCTCAAAGCCGGTGATATTGGCGGCAGGGGATCGTAACTGGATTTGCAACTGGCTGCTTTGGGCCACAATCAACAGTTCTGCGTGGTCATGCTGGTGTGGCGCTTTGCTGTGCTGGGCCAGTACAACCTGGGTGCAAAGCAAACTAGCTCCTATGAGTAACGCCACCCAGCCGTAACGCAATGGTCGTTCGGCAACGTGTGTCGTTGTGGAGCCGGGTAAACGAATCATAATTAGCAGTGCTCTATCTGAGGCAGGCGCAGTGCCCAACGGGTTACTTATTGGGGAGGGGGCTAGCTTGCCTGTGCATCTCACGCAAAAGCCTTCTGGTTCCCTCTCTGGACGCGATTAATCATCTTGACTGTGGATGATATAACGTATCATAATTTCCACCATCGGGTTAGGCAAGCACTAAAGCTCGTAGCTAAACGTCTTTTTAGGCGGTCAGCGTGATTGGTTGCTTGTTTAGGTAGTCCAATAGGCACCGCGCTTATAGAGACGTTTTGAGTGGTTGTACAAACGGCCCTATGGTGCTGATACCCAAATATGAATCTTGGCCTTGTGTCCAGTGTTGATTTGGTTTTTGAAATGATGGATGTAGGCAATATGAAGTTGCAAGCGGATGAATTGCGCGTAGCGCGAGGGGGAAAGGAAATCCTGCACGGGTTGTCTTTTCATGTAAGTGCGGGGGAAGTATACGCCCTGCTAGGCGGCAATGGTGCTGGTAAATCCACCACATTGTTGAGTTTTTTGGGGTTTATAGAGCCCACCAGCGGCGCGGTAAACGTAAATGGGCAAAGTGTTACCAGCAATTTAACCCAAGCGCGCAGTGCCATAGCCTACCTGGCCGAAGCCGCCAAATTGTATGAGCATTTAGATGCGCGAGAAAACCTAACCTACTTTTTGCAATTGGCGGATAAACAGGTCGACAGCAACGCCATAGAAGCCGCGCTGGATCGTGTTGCCTTGCGAGGGGATGCTCGCGGTCAGCGTCTTAAGGGTTACTCTAAAGGTATGCGGCAGAAGGTGGCCATCGCCCTGGCAATTTTGCGCGATACCGACATTTTACTGTTGGATGAGCCCACCTCCGGATTGGACCCAACCGCCATTGATGAATTTCACCATCTGGTACGCGCTTTGGCCGATGCTGGCAAAGCGATTTTAATGGTGACCCACGATGTATATGGGGCCTGCCATGTGGCAGATAAAATTGGCCTGTTGAAAAGTGGCAACCTAGTGGGTGAGTTCACCGCCGAGGCTGGGCAATCTATCGACACAGAACTGGTTCACCGCGCCTTTGCACAAAAGGATGCCCCATGAGCCCTGTGTTATTAATCGCCAAGGATGAGTGGCGTTATTGGCTACGGTCTAATTTGGCCGTTTACAGCGCGCTATTGTTTTTACTGCTGTTGGTGGTGACCAGCGTAATTACAGTGAGCGAAATTCACAGTAAAGCCCAGCACCTGGAGCATGATCAAAACCAAGCGGAAGAAGCCTTTGTAGACCAACCCGCCCGTCATCCGCACCGTATGGTGCATTACGGGCACTATGTTTTCCGTACCCCGTTGCCTTTGTCGTTGTTTGACCCAGGCTTGGATGCCGTAACCGGCAAGGCGATTTTTTTAGAAGGGCATCGACAAAATTCTGCCACCTTCTCCGATTCCGCCGCAAGCGCCGAGCTGGGTGGTTTAGCTTGGCTCACGCCCGCCGTTGTGTATCAGTTATTTGCCCCTTTGCTGATTATATTATTGGGCCACGGCGCCATTGCTCGTGAGCGCGAATCGGCCACGTTAATGCCCATGCTGGCACAGGGCTTGGGTGGCAGAACCCTACTGCTGGGCAAGTCGCTGGCATTACTGGCGGCCATTTGTGTGTTATTAATCCCTATGGTTATCGCTATGGGAATTGCGGTGGCCAATGGCGCGTTGTTTTCAGCATCGATTTCTTTGCTGGCCATTTATTTTATCTATTTGTGTATTTGGGGTGTGCTAACCCTATGGGCGTCTAGCTTAATGCAAAGCCGGGCCACGGGCTTAGCAAGCCTTGTGTCGGCTTGGTTGTTGTTTAGCTTGGTTATGCCAGCGGCACTAATCAACTGGGTGGCTAAGCAGCATCCCATGCCGGGCAAAATTGAAACCGACATGGCAATGCTTGAGGAAGCCCGTAAGTTGGGCGATGGTCACAATGCTAACGATCCAGCGTTTGCTCAACTACGAGCCCAATTATTAGAGCAGTACGACGTAGAAAACGTGGAAGACCTACCAGTTAACGTGCGCGGTATTGTGGCGCAATACGGCGAAGAAAAACTCACCAAAACGCTGAATGAATACGCCCAGCAGCAAGCTGCCGGTGAAGCAAGGCAGGCGCAGTTGTTACAGAATATGAGCTGGCTATCGCCCACCGTAGCGCTGGGGTTGGCTTCTCGGGCCATGGCGGGTACGGATTTACACCATTATCAATTGTTTTTAAAAGCCGCGGAGCAATTGCGGTTTGATTTTGTGCAGGGCTTAAATAAATTGCACGCCGAAGAAGTGACCTACAACGACGATGTCAATAAATACGGCTCTGCCGAACAACAAGCTCGGGCAAGAGTAGACGCCAGCAACTGGCGGTTACTGGATGAATTTGAATTTCACCCACAGGGGACATCAGCGCGCTGGGGCCAATCAACCGTAACCTTAGCGGTGTTGGTGGTTTGGTTGCTAGGGCTAACCTCAGCAATGTTTTTCCAGGCTGGGAGGTTGCAGCGATGAATTTGATGGCAAATATGCGGCGGGAATCCACTCTGATGCTGCGCGACCGCGCCGTTATTGCATGGGCAGGGGTGATTTTTTTGCTAGCGGTATACGCCGTTTGGGTAGGCATGGCTGAAGTAAAACAGCAGCGTGAGAGCATCACTTGGTTGCTGCAGCAAGATACCTTAGAGCGCGACGCGGCGCTCACGCATCAATCGGATTACGGCGGTGTGGCTTATTACAGCTTTCATTTAACCTATGACGAACCGTCTAACCTCGCCTTTGCAGCAATGGGATTGCGAGACGAAACCGCCTGGAAGCACCGGGTACGTATGCTCGCCTTGGAAGGCCAAATCTACGAGCGCGATGCGGGTAACCCGGTGTTTGCGTTGATCGGCCGGCTAGATTTTGCGTTTTTAATGGCTGTGGTTTGGCCCCTAGCGCTCATTATGCTGTTGCACGATCTTAAATCCAGTGAGCGCGTTGCCGGGCGTTACAACCTGTTGGTAGCCACGGCGGCGCAACAGAGCGCTTTGTGGGTTTCGCGGGCGTTACTTCGGGCGGGCTTATTGTTGGTTGTGGCGGTGCTGCCGTTTGTTACCGGGGCATTGCTCTCTGGCGCATCGCTACTGGCAATCGTGTTGGTGTTGGCCATGGTTATTATTTACGCCGTGTTTTGGTTGTTGGTGTGTTATTGGTTGGCCAGTTGGCAGCAACCTTCGCCTACCATTTTGGCGGCCAATCTCGGCGTCTGGTTATTACTCGCGGTGGTGATCCCTTTAGCTGGCCGCATTACCATTGATCAACTAGTGCCACTGCCCAGCGGATCAGAAATATTAATGACCCAACGCGAGGCGGTAAACGATGCTTGGGATTTACCCAAGCAAGATACCTTTGATGCGTTTGTTGCCACCCATCCACAGTGGCAGGAGCAGGCCAAGGTTGGCCAAGGGTTTCAGTGGGATTGGTATTACGCCTTTCAGCAAGTTGGCGATCAAAAAACGCAAGCCTTATCCGATGCCTATCGCGATGGCCGCTTGCACAGGCATGCTCTTGCGGGGTTGGTGGCGTGGGTTGCACCACCGGCATTGCTTGAGCGCAGCATGCAGAGGATTGCCCAAACCGATTTGAAATCAGTCATTACCTACGAATCTAAAATACGAGAATTTCATGCGCAACTACGGCAATTTTATTATCCGTTATTGTTTGGTGATGGCGCCTTTGATGCAGACAATTTGCAACAAAGGCCTAACTTCTCCTTGACCCACTCTAACGACAGTTAGGTGGTAAGTCTTAGCCCTCGTTTTTGCAGCAGCAGCGTTTTAGGGGGCTTTTTTTATTTAGCGGTTCTTGTGCTGTTTGCGGCATTTTACAACCACAAGAACCACTCTGGGTGATCTTGCCAGAGCAAGCGAAGGGACATAATCAGCGATACCGCCACCAACAGTGGGCGCACCAAGGCAACTCCCTTGCGCAGAACTAAGCGAGAGCCTATGGACCCACCAATAAATTGGCCCACAGCCATGGCGAAGCCGATAGTCCAAACTACGTGGCCGCCAAAGGCGAAAAACAGCAAGGATGCGATGTTAGAAGTAAAGTTGAGCAGTTTAGTGTGCGCCGTTGCTTTTACCATGCCATAGCCCAGCAGTGACACATACGCAATGGCAAAGAACGACCCCGTGCCAGGCCCGAAAAAGCCGTCGTAAAATCCGATGGCGGTGCCGAGTACGAAAGCAAAGCTTCTGTGTGAAAGCCGCTGGTGGCTGTCTTCATCTTGGATGCGAGGTGAAAACAAAAAATACACAGCGAAGCTGGCGAGTAGTACCGGCAATAATTTATTTAACACAGAAGCATCAATAAATTGTACGCAGATGGTGCCCAAGGCCGACCCGGCGAAGGTACAGGCAATGGCAAGCTTGTTTTGCTTTAAGTTGATGAGGCCACGTTTAAAAAAATAGGCCACAGCAGCGAAGGAGCCAAAACAGCTTTGTAATTTGTTGGTGGCTAACGCAGAGGCTGGCGGCAGCCCCGTGGCGAGTAACGCCGGAATGGTAATCAGGCCACCACCGCCGGCGATGGAATCAACCGTACCAGCGCACAAACCCACTAGGGCCAGAACCAGCAGGGTGGTTAATTCGACTTCCATGGTCATCCTTAAATGACCTGATACTAACATTTTGTATAAAAAGTAAGTAGTGGGTAGCGCTTATCTCACCTACATAGCAACGCAACAGGGCACCGTTTTAGCTTTAAAAATCAGTGGCCCATTGTTAAGCGGTGGGGGGCTAAGCAGTGGGGATGCGATGGCCGGTTAAATAAGCTCAAACCGTATGTTCTACGTACATTCTGTTAGATATGATATATCATAACTATGTGGAGAAAATTACTGTGCAAGCTTTAACTGCAGCAGTCAACCAGCCTCCAGGCGCTGTGTATCACTCGGAACCCGAAATATTGGCAGAGATATACCAGCACAGCGTCAATATGGCCTGTTGGCAAAGGGACCTGTCAACCAACGTTTCTGAATTCGCAACATTTTTAGTTAATAGCAGCCCGGATTTTCAGCTGCGTAGCGGTGTGCGGGTAGACGCCTGCGCCCAGTGGTTGGAGCGCAGTCTGCCAAGCCATGCAGCTAAATCCGAATTTATAGAAGACGTTAGCCTGCTTACGGATATGTTCGCCTGCTTGTTTCAGTTAAATGAGGTAGGCGTGCGATTGGCGGTGTTGCACTGCGCTATGTGCCCAAAATTCCATGTGGATTATGTGCCTTGCCGCCTGCTGTGTACCTACGCCGGGGTCGGCACACATTGGCGCAGGGCCGAGCAAGGCGACGACGAAGGATATCAACAATTGTCCCAGGGCGACGTTGCCTTGCTCAAAGGAGAAAACTGGGAAGGCAACGAAAATTTCGGATTGATTCATCGCTCACCCCAGGCAACGCCTGCCACTGGGCGGGTAGTTCTGTCCCTGGATTTTGCGTAACAACATTATAAGGCAGCGTTGATGAGCGCAGCCGTAGTACTAACTGGAGTTAATAATGAAACTTAAGGGAATTGCTGCACTGATCGCCCTGGCATCCGTCGATGCTGCGGCGCTGGAAGGTGTGGTTGTAAACGCAGCTGGAGAAGCCATCGCCGGCGCTGAGGTGACTTCCTATAAAAATAAAACCACGGTAACCACTGGTACTAATGGTGAGTTTTATTTTCAAGGCGAGCCCGGCGAATTGCATTTTGATGCAGCAGGCTTTAGCCATAAAATTGTTCATACCGATGATCGCGTAACGCAGAACGGGCGTGTCACCGTAACGTTAGCGCCTACTGTTATCGAACAGGTTGATGTCGTCGGCCTACCCATTCACGCCTCTACCATTGAATCTGCCATACCCGTGGCGGTGCTTACCGGTGATAGTCTGCGCGAGCAACAAGCAGCAACCTTGGGTGATACCTTAGTTCGTCAGCCCGGGGTAAATTCAAATTTCCACGGTAATGTGGCCAGCACGCCCATCATTCGTGGATTAAGTGGCCCGCGAGTTCTAATCACCCAAAATAATTTGGATGTCAGTGACGTATCGCGAGTTGGTCCAGACCATGCCGTATCCACCGAGGTGTCTACTGTCCAGCAAGTCGAAATTTTGCGGGGCCCAGCAACACTGTTTTACGGCAGTGGTGCGATTGGCGGCGTGGTCAATATTGTGGATCAGCGCGTGCCGACCGATTCGGAAACCCGTGGCGAGTTTTATGTTGGCCACGAGAGCGTCAATGATCAAAAAGCGGCCTCTTTCAGTGGCCTCACCGGGGGCGATAGCTGGGCCATATACGGCGACGGCTTTTGGCGCGAAGCCGACGATTACGAAACACCGGAGCCCGCAGAAGAGGGCAGTGACAGCACAACCGTGGCTAACAGCAGTGAAGAGTCCAGTGGTTACACCTTGGGCGGCAGCTATCTGTTGGATAACGGCTACATAGGATTATCCGTGGGCCGTTTGGATCGCGAATATGGTATTCCTGGCCACAGTCATGGCGAAGAAGGTGGCGAGGAAGAATCGGTTCTGGCCGAGCTGGAGCAGGATCGTTACCAATTGCAAAGTGAGTTCGAGATTGCGAGTTCTTGGCTGCGCAGTATTCGCACCAGTGCCGCCTATACCGATTATACCCACGCGGAAATCGAAGCGGGTACTGTCGGTACCACTTTCTCTAACGAGACCACCGAAGTGCGCATGGATTTAATGCATCAAACTTGGCACGACTGGCAAGGCGGTATCAACCTGCACTATAAAAACAGCGAAGTCGCGGCCCTTGGCGAAGAGGCTTTCACCCCGCCGTCGGAATCCGAAACCTTCGCCATAGCGTTAATGGAAGAGCGTCACTTTGGTGACTTTCTGGTTCAGTTAGGAGCACGAGCGGAGCAGGTCACCATAACCGCAGACAGTGTGCTCTTGCCAACCATTGAGGCCCATCTACACGATGGCACGGAGGACGATGCCCACGATCACGACCACGCAGGCGAAGCCAGTGTTACTCGTGTGTTCGACGTTGAGCACGAATTTACGCCGGTGAGTTTATCGGCCGGTGTGGTTTGGGATTTTGCACCCGGTTACAACCTTGGTGTTTCTTTATCCCGTGCCCAGCGTGCGCCATCGGCTGCAGAATTGTTATCTTTTGGCCCGCACATAGGTACCCGAACCTATGAAATTGGTGCATTGTTTTTAGAAGACCTTTCTGGCGATGAAGCCGAGTTTGCGCTCTCCAATGCCGATATCCAATTGGAAACCTCCAACAATATCGACTTAACCTTCCGTAAATTTGAAGGCGACCTAGGCATCGTATTAAACCTCTTTTACAACCAAGTAGACGACTACTATTACCAACGCGCAACCGGCTTATACACCGAGTTTAGCCATGATCACGAGCACGACCATGATCACGCCGATGGCGATGAAGAAGAGCACGCTGACGAATTGCCGATTTACATTGGCGCCCACGCCGATGCGGATTTCTACGGCTTTGAAGCACAGGGTATTTTAAAACTTAGCCAAGCCTGGCAAGCCTCGGTGTTTTCCGATTACGTAAGAGCGAAATTGGCCGATGGCGGCGACCTGCCACGTACGCCTCCCAAGCGATTTGGCTTTGATATTGATTACCAAACCGGGCCTTGGAGTGCCAATGTCAATTGGACTAACTACGCAGAGCAAGACAAGGTCGCAGCGCTTGAAACCAGCACCGATGATTACGATTTATTGGCTGCCAGTGTGACCTACCGCTTGCCCTTTGCCGGCAATGCGTTGGCGCTCTTCGCCAAAGTTGAAAACATTACGGATGCCGAAGCGCGAGTTCACACATCGTTTATTAAGGATGTAGCGCCATTACCCGGCCGTAATTTCCGTTTAGGCCTGCGCGGGTCATTTTAATTTCACATAGGACGTAACTGTACTGCTGGCTATTTGCCAGCAGGAATTAATACTAAGAGCTATTATGAATTTTTATAAAAAACAATTGTTGGCGTTTTCTGTAACCCTGGCCTCAGCGGCTTTACTCACCGGCTGTGGCGATGCAGAAACCAATATCGTCGAAAACGAGGCCATTGTTGAAGAGAGTGAGGAAGAGGTCGGTGAAAGTGATACCTCCAGCGGCAGATTATTTTTGTTGGATAAAACTGCGGTGCAAGCCCATGTTTACGATTTAAGCACCACGGATTTACTAGCCACCATCCCGTTGGATGCCCTACCCAGTGCGGTGTATGCCTCGGGGGACTACCGTTTTGCCTCATTAATTGAGCGCACGGAGGATAAAGTTGGTTTTGTCGACGGCGGACTTTGGCAAGAGCCACACGATGACCACTACGACACCTATTCCACCACGCCTGCGTTAATGAACAACAGTCTCACCGGCTCCCGTCCCACTCACTTTGTGCGCCACGAGGGTAAGGTTGCTGTATTTATGGACGGAGATGCAGCCACCGGCGCCGTGGCCGGCGTGCAGGTATTTGAAGATCATCACATCGAGGATGCTGAGGCGCCCGCCACATTAGAATTTACTATGAATATGCACGGCGTTGCGGAGCCACGCGGTGAATATTTAATCTCTACCATTCGCCGTGAGGATGCGCTAAGCACCTCAAACAATTTTATTCTTCCGGATCAGGTGGGTGTTTATCATTTGCACGACGAAGAATTTGAATTAGAGCAAACCATCGACCTGCCTTGTCCAGATTTGCACGGTGCGGCTCAAAACGAGAGCCATGTTGCCTTTGGTTGCAGTGACGGCATTTTGGTATTAACGGATAACGGCGACGGTACATTTGCTGCCGAAAAACTCGCCAACCCAGATGATTTGGAAGATGGACTGCGAATTGGCAGCCTGTGGGGCCACTACGACAGCGGCCAATTTATTGCTTTGGCTAGTGCCCACGGCGGTTCAACTTCTCAGTTATACGCTGTAGACCCTGACGAAGGTGAAATTGAGGCCATCGATTGGCAGCCAGAAGATGGCGCCAGCGCCGTGGCTCGTGGTTTTGGGTCTGCTGCGGAACAGTTTCTGATTTTGGATGATCAAGGCTACCTAACCGCGGTGGAGCCCCACGATGAAGGGGATCACACCCACTGGGAATTCGGCGCTCGTTTGGATATCTCGGAAGAAGACGTGAGCACTATGCCGGATGGTGAAAGTTTCAGTATGACCTTGGCTCGTAATGGGCATTTCGCCTACGTGGCGGATCCCATTGCGCAACATGTTTTGGTGATTGATTTGGGCTTGCTTGAGATCACCGGCGACATAGAAACGGACTTTGTGCCCAGTTCGCCTACTTGGTTGGGAATCGCCAGCGAGTAAATACAGTGGTTTCAGCGCGGGCAGGTACCGCGTTGAAACCCTAGTGCGCTTTCAGGGCCTGATGCAACCGGTTATCAAAGGCGCACCTTAATTTAACCCCATCAGTTTACGTTAACCAAGCGACTACTCCTTATGCCCCGTGTATTAGCCAGCAATCTATTACTGTTTTCCACTGATACTTCTGCCGCAATAAAGCAAACAATAGGCGATTTTGAGGATAAATTCCGGCAACTAAATGAAATACTGCCTCCCCTCAATACCTATCGCAATGCCGCCGGCGAGCCCAGCCACGCCTATTGGCAACAGCAGGTGAATTATCGTGTTGAAGCCACACTGGATGAAGAAACGCGGCACTTCAGTGCCAGCCAAGCCATCACCTATGTAAATAACTCGCCGGATACGCTGAAACACCTGTGGTTGCAGTAGATTATTAATTCCATAAGACTCAAACCAGAATCAATCCAATAACCAGCTCGAGGCGGTTATTGATTGAACGCTATTCAAACACCTGTACGGCCTGAATTTGCTCGCGTTGCTGGCGTTTTTTCTCAACCCTGGCCGGCGCACATTGGCTATCGTCGCGTAAAATTACCACGCATTCCAGGCACTGAATGCATTCGTCGTAGTCAATTTTGCCACTGGGCTCAATGGCGTTGATGCCACAGCGATGGTGGCACAGTTGGCAGGGGGTACCGCACTCCTTGCGGCGGCTAAGCCACTCAAAAATGTGCAGTTTGCCCACCACGGCTAAACCAGCGCCTAGGGGGCAGATGTAACGGCAGTAAAATTTGTGCACAAATAACCCCAGCCCCAGCAGTGCAATGGCGTAAAGCACAAATGGCCAGTAGCGCACAAACACCAAAGTGATGGCGGTTTTAAACGGCTCTACCTCGGCCATTTGTTCTGCCAAGCGTAGGGAATAAAACGACATGCCCACCAAAACGATTAGAATAACGTATTTTAACCACAGCAACCGGCGGTGCCAGCTGGGGGTTATTTTCCACTGTTTAATGCGCAGTTTTGTGCCCACCCAGGCTACGGCTTCTTGCAGCGCGCCAAACGGGCATAGCCAGCCGCAGAACAAACCTCGCCCCCAAATCACTAAGCTAATGGCGGTGTAAACCCACAATATAAAAATGATGGGGTCTAGTAAAAATACATCCAAACTAAAACCGTTATAGATTTCTAAAAGCAGGGTGTAGATGTTCACCACCGAAAGTTGGCCCTGGGTATAGAAGCCAATAAAAAAGAGGGTAAATGCCAAATAACCCCCACGAAACCACGCAAACAGCTTGGCTTTTTGAGTGAATTTTTCTTGGTAGACGAACACAACGGTAAGTACGGTTAGGCCCAGTAAAAGCACCAGAATGTCCGCGGCTCGGTTTTCCCAGATGCGTTGCCAAAGTGGTTTATTTTGGCTTTGGTCGACCTCTGGTAGTATGGCCTCATTGAATAATTTTTTAGGCAGTTGGTAGTTATCGGTAAAGGTCGCGCTATCGCTGATTAAATGATTGCGCGGTAACGTTAGGTTGAGGTTGAGCGCTATTTCGCCACTGGGATCTAAGCCGGTTTGGCTGTTGATAACAAAGACGTTGATGTTTTCTACGTCCTCATATTCTGCTGGCAATAGACTGTTGCTGTAGGAATAAAAGTTGATATCGCGCATGGGCATGGAGAGCCCTTCCTGGGTGATGCTGATGCGGTTAGGTACGGTTCCGGGCCGAAATTCATCCTCTAAATAAGACAATATCCCCCGGGAAAACACCATCAGCGCGTGTTGGCCCGGTTTAAGTTTTTCAGTGAGGCGGGCAAATTCCTGCTCGCCAAGTAAATTACGGCCAATGATTGGGCTGTTAAGGTAGGCGTAATAAATATCTAAGCCATCTTCTGGGTTGTAGTCAAAATTTAAATCCACCGCGTAGCTGTCTAGGCTTTGCCCAAGCTGTGCTTCTAGCATGTCTGGGGCTATGTGCCATCGCTTCAAATACCCCAGCTGCAGCAGCTCCTGCCAGGGTTTGGGCTCATAGTTATCGGTTATAGCTGTGGCCGGTGGCGATTGAGAAAAACCATCTAACATGGCGCGCGCAACCTGCAATGACGACGACAAAATTGTGTCGTTAATGACAATTACCGACACCGTAGCCTTGGTGACACCGTCAAAATACGCCGTACCGTCGGTACCGGTTCCAGATTTTTTACCGCCAACGATGATGCGGTCGGATACTTTACGGCCAGGGTATTGGTTGACAAATTCCAGCAATGGTTCTGGCCCGAGGCCGTGTAGAAATATGGGCTCGTGGTGGTGGATGATTTGCACGCCTTCCAGCACGCCAGCGGTATTGATACCAATGAGTAGGTTCACTCGGTCGCCGGAAAACCCCGGTAAGTCAACGAGGTCGTTACTTTCAAATGCGTAGCCTAAAAGCTCGTTGAGCTGGTATACCGGCCAAGCCGGTGGGTGTGCGAGCTTTTCATCAAGGCGAGTGGCTTTCGGGAATATTTCGAGAATTCTGTCCTCAATGGCGGTGTCGCGGAAGATTATGTCGTTCTCAGCCCATGCAGGTGTGGCGCGGATAATCGCAAGGCAGATTAACAAAACAAGCAGCCAATAGTAGGTGCATAAACAGCGGGCAGAACGAGATAGGGTTACATCAGATTTCGTAGGCACCACAGAAGACTCTTTTATATAGGAAGTTATTATAGGAACGTCTGATTAACCCAAGAATTAGCTTTCGTTGCGACTTAAATACGGAATTTAATGACCTTTACAGCTAACGAACTCGGTTATTACCACCGCTTCTTAGGCGATGTGCTACTTTCAGGCATACCTCGCCTGCTAAATGGCCAACAAATGCCGTTTGGCAATCACTAAATTTGCCAAAGCGCATTTCGTAAATACTGCCTGTGCGTTCTTTTCCAAGCCTTTATATCGAACTTTGCGATACCCGAATTGGTTTTTGATAACACCAAATAGGTGCTCAACGCGTGGTCGAATCTTGGATTTATGACGATTCGCTTTACGCTCTTTTTCGCTCAATGGGTGATTACGCCGTCCACGCCTATGCGTAAAATCAGCAGCATCTTCTGCATTGGCTTTTATTTGCGCCTTTTGGCCTATGTACGCGGAATCACCGTAGACTCGCTTCTCGTTACCGTGTAATAAATCGCCAAGTACTTGCGAGTCATGGACGCTTGCGGAAGTGACCACGACAGAATGAATTAGCCTCGTTTGGCTATCTACGCCAATGTGCGTTTTCATTCCAAAATACCACTGATTCCCTTTTTGGGTAGACTCCATGTCGGGGTCTCGGTGGCGCTCCTTATTTTTAGTGGAGCGTGGTGCATCGATAATCGTTGCATCGACAATGGTGCCACGGTTGAGTTTAAGACCATTTTCCTCAAGATACACATTCACTAGCTGAAATAACTCACCGCCTAAATTATGACGCTCCATCAAATGACGAAATTTGCAGATTGTCGTTTCATCCGGTACAGGCTCTTTGCCTAAATCGATACCGACAAACTGGCGCATGGCGCGCGAATCGTACAGCGCTTCTTCCGCGCCAGGATCGGATAGCTCGAACCAGTGCTGCAAGAAGTGTATTCGCAGCATTCTCTCTAACCCAATCGCTGGACGACCACCTAGTGCTGATGCCTTCGGATAAAATGGCTCAATCGCTTTACAGAGCTCTACCCAAGGAAGAATCTCGTTCATTTGCTCCAGAAATAACTCTTTTCGAGTCTTCTTACGATACTTTTCGAATCCACTGGCATCTAGGCTTTGCTGTTTCATGTTTTCGTTGGGCTCAAGTTCGGGTTCTGGATATTATTGCATTTCTGGTGGGTAAATCAGAGTGTCCTATATTTTCTGATGTTAGCGCTGGCGGTTGTGATAACAATGGTTCAGCTGGATGAGGGTTTTCATACTTTGGTAGGTGTTGGTCGGGGTGGCAAAAGGCCAGCTGAACGATTGAGAGGCCATGCAAACGAATGCTGGCCCGCGAAAGTAGGATTTACCCGCACGCGAGAGAGGCTCTACTATACGGCGAATAAAAAGTGCCGATATAGAGCACACAAAATGCCGCTCAAGATAATAACGATAACCTTATATAAGAGGATAATTTGTGACACACACAAATCTGCCCAACCGCTTTTTTTATAAAATTCCGTTATCTTGCGCCATTGCTCTAATAGTATCTTCGGTTAACGCCCAAGCGAAAGACGACAGAGAAGCCATCGAAGAAGTCAGTGTGGTTGCTGCCACGCCGTTGCAAGGCCTAACTGCTGACTTGTCGCGGTTGCCCTACGCGGTGCAACGCGTCATCGGTCAAGAGCTGGAAGAATCCGCCGCGCTGAGCATCACGGATTTTGCCAATAATCAGATGTCGAGTTTTTCCATAAACTCGGCGCAGAATAACCCCTTGCAACCGGATTTACAGTACCGCGCCTTTACCGTGTCGCCTTTATTGGGTTTGCCCCAAGGGCTGTCTGTGTATTCCAACGGTGCGCGTTTAAATGAGCCCCTGGGCGATGCCGTTAATTGGGATTTGATTGCCACATCGGCCATTGCCGAGATGACCGTGCACGGCGGTGCCAACCCTGTGTTTGGCCAGAACAGCTTGGGTGGCTCACTCGCTATTGTCACCAAAAATGGATTTAACTATCAGGGTAATTCCCTATCTGCTTTGGCCGGGTCCTGGGATAGAAAACGTGCCAGCTTTGAATCTGGCGGTAACAACGGTGAGTGGGGTTACTACGTTAACATCGACGGCTTCGAAGAAGACGGCTGGCGCGATTTATCGGAATCCGAAGCCACCCGCTGGTTGGGTAGTGTAAGCTGGCGCAACGATGATGTATCCGCCGCCAATTTGACCTACCAAGGCGGCGACAGCGATCTCACCGGTAATGGTGCCTCTCCAGAAGGGCTGTTAGCCATAGACCGCGAGGCGGTATTTACCGCGCCGGATACCACGGCCAACGAAATGAACATGGTTACGTTAGATGGCTATCACTTTTTCAACGATAACACTCAAATTGCAGCGGTGGCCTACTACCGCGATATCGAGACCAAAAGCTTTAATGGCGACGCCTCTGAATTTGAAGAGTGTACCTTTGCCAGCGGCCAAGAAATTCTGCTCGAAGAAGCCGATGAGTTAGAGGATTTATTTGAGGATGAGCTGGGCATCGACCTCGACGGCATCTGCGAAGGCGGTAACCCCAATATCAACGATTTCGACGATCTTGAAGAATTCATCGAAGACGCCGCTATTGCCGCCGGTTTCGACCCAGAGGATTTTGAACTGGAAAACGCCAGCGAAGATCTGCCTCCCGGAGCTGAGCTGAGCGATGAAGCCATTAATAACATCAGTACACGCCAGCAAGAGTCCTACGGGTTTGACGTACAGTGGACAGGTACCGGTGAGCTCTCTGGCATGGAAAACAGCTTGGTGGTTGGCTTGGGTTATTTTAGCGGTGATGCCGATTTTGAATCCGCCACCGAGTTGGCCGACCTAGACCCCATTACTCGCAGCACCGAAGGCCTGGGCACAGGGGTATTTTTGGAAGACCAAGAGGTAGACGTTAATGCCACCGTAGAAACTTCTAGTTTGTATTTGGCCAACACGCTGCAAATCAACGAACAGTTGGCGTTAACCCTAGCAGGCCGATTCAACCGCACGGAAGTCGTGTTGCGCGACCAATCCGGCGAGCGCCCAGAATTAAACGGCGATCATCGGTTTAGCCGGTTCAACCCATCGGTGGGTATTAACTACGCTGCTGGCGATGGCCAATTTTGGTATGCCTCCTACAGCGAGTCGTCCCGAGCGCCTACGCCTATTGAGTTAGCCTGTAACGAAGGTGTGTTTGAGGTAGCCCGTCAGTTTGCTGAGGCTCGCGGCGACGACCCAGACGACATCGATTTTGAGTGCCGCCTACCCAATGCGTTTTTGGCTGACCCGCCGTTAAAGCAAGTGGTAGCCAAAAGCCTGGAAGTCGGTGTGCGTGGCGGTGAGGATGGCCTGCGCTACAGCGCTGGTGCGTTTTTCACCCAAAATACCGACGATATTTTGTTCCAATCCACCGGGCGGGCCACGGGTTTATTTGCCAATGTGGATAAAACCCAGCGCCAGGGCATAGAGTTTTCGTTGAGTGGTCAAATTCAACGTGCCCAGTGGGCGGTGAATTACTCTTGGGTGGATGCCACCTTTGCCAGCGACATGATGGTACTGAGCCCTAACCACGATTTTGCCGATGAAGAAGGTGAAATTGCGGTGCGCGATGGCGATCGCATCCCAGGTATTGCGGATCACCAAATTAAGTTGTGGGGGCAATATCGGTTTACCGATGCCTTTAACACCAGCTTAGAGGTGGTTTATAACTCAAGCCAAGTGATGCGTGGGGATGAGTCCAACCAGCTCGATGAAGTGGATGGCTATACCGTGGTGAATTTTAACGCTCAGTACACCATCAACAACCAGATACGCCTGTTTGCTCGAGTGGATAACGTGTTTGATACCGAGTACGAAAACTTTGGCTTAATTGGTGAAGACCCCACCGAAGTGATTGAAGACTTGGATAACGACAGCGCGCGTTTCTATGGTGCCGGCACGCCAAGGGCTGCTTGGTTAGGCGTACAGGTTCACTTCTAACGCAACTACCAGCTAGAAAATTACCGAATGGTCTAAATTGTGCCCCAGAAATGGGGTTTTTTTTGGCCTGCAAAAGGTGTCACGGTTGATTTATGACCCTGTTTATTAATCTGCTTGGCGGCTATTTACTCGTAGATAAGCGTACACAAAAATTCATCCTAAAGTAGTAAATCCAACGGTGTAAATTACCGGCCCCGAAAGGATGGCTTAATAAGTCAGATCGGGCAATATTCCAGATTTCGCCTCCCGCGCATACTCTCCCCACACTTAAAGAGCACACATAACGCCGATAGGTGTTGGCTGTTGCAAAACAGTCGTCACCTTCTGCCACTCAAAGCTAACAATAATCATAGATATGAGGGCTTATAATGAAACCAACCGCCTATAAAACCACCACCACCAAATTGTGTTTAGCCATGGCCGCTGCGGTAGCTATGCCCGCCAGCGCCGCAATCACTTTGTACGACAAAGAAGACACTAGCTTTAGTGTTGATGGCTCATTTAACACCTTTTTGGTACGCAGCGATTCTGACAACGATTTAACCGGTAACGACCGCACCCAAGCTCGGGTAAAAATGGGTCTGTTGCCAAACTGGATTGGCTTTAACTTCAGCAAACAAGTTGGCGATCTTAAATTAGGTGGCCGCTCCTCGTTTTGGGTGACCATTAACGACAGCAACACTGGTATAACCAGTACTGGCATTGATGTTCGTCAGTTCTACGCTACCGTAGATGCCGATTGGGGGCAGCTATTAATTGGTAAAGATTTCACTCTGTTCAGTCGCTCAAATATCTTTTTAGATGAAATGCTGGCTGGTTACGGTTCAGTGAATGACACGCTTGGCTTAATCGATGGCCAAGGCGTTTCCTTCGGCCACATTGGCAGCGGTTACATCTATCCATTCCCTCACTCTCAAATTACCTACCGTTCCCCAGATATGGGCGGCTTTAAGTTGGCTTTGGGCATTGTTGATCCAGGTAACACCGCTCCAACCGACCGCGGTCCTGGTCGTTCTTCCGAAGAAAGCATGCCTCGCTTTGAAGGTGAATTGGCTTACAGCACTAAGTGGGACGGCGGCAGTTTCAACGCGTGGGGAGCCTTCTTGCAACAGGAAACCGACAGCGATATCGACGGAAGTGTCGAATCAACTGGTTTCTCTTACGGGGCCAAAGTGAAGTTTGGTGGCTTAGCGCTGCACGCTTCAGGTTTCACGGGCGAAGGCATTGGTTATTTGCTTGGTCCAGGCACCGATGCTGGCCTTGGCTTAGTTAACTTAATTTCAGAAGGTGGCGATGAAGTCGATAGCGATGGTTATCTGGCTCAGGCGTCATACTCAGTAGGCAAAGAGCGCTTCGTGGTTTCTTACGGTGAAACCGAAGTTGATACAAGCGCACCTTGGGAATCCGATACTACCCAGGTGGCTTGGTTTCATGCCTTCAATAGCAGCTTTACCGTAGTGGCAGAGTTCAACACCAACGAGATTAGCATCGGCGGTGTGGGCGAGGAGACTGACACTATTGGTTTGGGCTTAATCGTCAATTTCTAACGATTTACTATAACAACTATCCAAAAAAAATGGAGTCGCGATCATGATATACGCATTTCCCGGCGAAGCTGGTTCTTTATTTAGTTTCAAACAACGTTACGAGAATTTCATTGGTGGCGAGTGGGTACCTCCGGTAGCCGGTCGTTACTTCGAAAACACCTCTCCGGTCGATGGCCGAGTGTTGTGTGAAATTCCCCGCTCACAAGCGGAAGATATTGAGCTGGCGCTGGATGCGGCTCACAAAGCCAAAGACGCTTGGGGTAAAGCCTCAGTGACCGAACGCTCCAATACTTTGCTTAAAATTGCCGATCGTATTGAGCAAAACTTGGAAGTGTTGGCGGTAGCAGAAACCTGCGATAACGGTAAAGCCGTGCGCGAAACTCTGGCTGCAGACGTACCTTTGGCGGCGGATCATTTTCGCTACTTCGCAGGTTGCCTGCGTGCCCAAGAAGGCACCATGGCAGAAATCGACCACAACACCGTAGCCTATCATGTGCATGAACCGCTGGGTGTTGTTGGCCAGATTATTCCTTGGAACTTCCCGCTGCTGATGGCAGCTTGGAAATTGGCCCCTGCATTGGCAGCAGGTAACTGTACTATCCTAAAGCCAGCTGAGCAGACGCCTGCGTCTATTCTGGTTCTGGCCGAGCTGATCGCTGATCTACTGCCTCCAGGTGTATTAAACATCGTTAACGGCTTTGGCCGTGAGTGTGGCCAGGCGTTAGCCACCAGCAAGCGCATTGCTAAGATTGCTTTCACCGGTTCTACCCCAGTTGGTAAGCACATTTTGGCGTGTGCCGCTGAAAACTTGATCCCATCCACTGTAGAGCTGGGCGGTAAGTCTCCGAACATCTATTTCGAAGACGTAACCAAGCAAGAAGACGAGTTCTTAAGCAAAGCGGTTGAAGGTACTGTATTGGCATTCTTCAACCAGGGCGAGGTTTGTACCTGTCCTTCACGTGCGTTGATTCAAGAAAGCATTTACGACGAGTTTATTTCTCTGGTTGTTGCTCGCACGCATCAAATTAAGCGTGGCAGCCCATTGGATACCGAAACTCAGGTGGGTGCACAGGCTTCTAACGAGCAGTTCGAGAAAATCTTAGGTTACCTAGAATTAGGTAAGAAAGAAGGTGCCGAGCTTCTGACCGGTGGTGGCCAGGCGACTGTGGACGGAATGACTGGCGGTTACTACATCGAGCCTACGTTGTTCAAAGGCAACAACAGCATGCGCATCTTCCAAGAAGAGATCTTTGGTCCTGTTGTGGCTGTAACTACCTTTAAAGACGAAGCCGAAGCTCTGGCCATTGCGAACGACACTATGTTTGGTTTGGGTGCCGGTGTGTGGACTCGCGACATGAACCGCGCTTACCGCATGGGTCGTTCTATCCAAGCTGGTCGCGTCTGGACTAACTGTTACCACGCATACCCTGCCCATGCTGCCTTCGGCGGTTACAAGCAATCTGGTATCGGTCGTGAAACTCACAAAGTGGCGTTGGATCACTATCAGCAAACCAAAAACTTGTTGGTTAGCTACGATATCAACCCACTGGGTTTCTTCTAAAAAACGTTTAGCGGCTCGATTCCGGGCCGCCTTTTGTTTCTCTCCTGGCATAGGCTGGCATGAGGTGACTCAACCGAAGCTCTCTCTCTTCGGTCTCATGTTGGCAACATGCTGCTTCGCTTGAGCTTAGGCTCTTTTAGCCCAGGGTAACACCTGGGCTCCTTGTCTCTCCATTTGCTATTTCTATTGCCATTACTCGTTCTAAAGTAGGATTTCTCCCCGCAGTTGGGAGGGGTAGCATCGGGCCATAACTATTTCAATAATCGAGGTTTATCGTGCGTTGGCAGTTGCACAGCTTATTCTCACTATTGCATTTCTCATGGCGCCTATGGGCATTTTGGATTTTATTCGCTCTTTGTGCCCTGACGGTAGCGACGGCTGCCGATAGAACCTACGCCGATAGCAAATCAAAAACCAATATCGACACCATTAAAGTGGGCGTGCTGCAGTTTGGTACTGTTCGCTGGGAGTTGGACGTTATAGAGCGTCATCACATCGCGGCGGAGCACAACGTAAACATACAGGTTACGCCCTTGGCATCTAATCAAGCCACGCTGACCGCGCTGCAGTCTGGCGCCGTGGATATCATTGTTGCCGATTGGATTTGGGCTGCCAGGCAGTATGATTTTGGCCGAGAATTTTCTTTCTATCCTTATTCCAGTTCTGCGGCTTCACTGATGCTTGCTGCTGACAGCGGCATTGAAAGTTTTGCCGATCTAAAAGGTAAAAAAATAGGTGTGGCTGGCGGGCCGGTAAACAAAAGTTGGATTTTGTACCAAGCCTACGCCCGTAAACATCACCAAATGAATTTACAGCAAGATGCCGTGATTAACTTTGCTGCGCCGCCTATCCTTAATGAATTGGTACTCAAAGGTGAATTGGATGCGGTTATCAACTTTTGGCATTTCAGCGCGCGCTTGGAACAGCGGGGGCTAAAACAACTGGTGGCTATGGATCAGGTGTTGGCCAGCTTAGGAATTACAACGCCTACGCCTGTATTGGGATGGGTATTTAAGACTGATTGGGCCGAGCAACACGCCGATGTATTAAACCGATTTATTGCTGCGTCCTACCAGGCTCGGCAGCGCTTATTAGTGAATGACCAAGAGTGGCAGCAACTAACGCCGCTGACATCGGTAAATAATGCCCAGCTAAGAGACTTGCTACGCGATGGCTACCGCGCAGGAATTCCACGCCAATGGGGGCCAGAGCAACGCAGCGCAACGCAGCAGCTTTTTAACGTATTGCGCAATGAGGCCGGAGCCGATCTTGCCGGCCAGCTAACCGAATTACCCGGAACATTATTTTGGAAAAATTCAGTCCTGCCAGCACAATGACGGCGCCCGTTATTAAGAAGACTGCCCCTCAGGGCAGTGCCGTTGCCGCTTGGTTGTACTCGCCACGGGTGCTTTCTGTGGTGATATGGCTGTTGTTGTGGCAGTTGGTGGTAACAATTTTACAGCCGGAATTACTGCCTGCGCCCACTGCTGTATTTGAATCCCTATGGCAGCATGCTGTGCGAGGCGATTTGGTGAGCCAACTGGCCGTTACTCTGCGCCGTTTAGTCATCGCTTTTAGCTTGGCATTACTGCTAGGCATGGTGTTGGGTTTGGCTATGGGACATTTTAAGCGCCTTAACGATTGGCTCGACAGCATACTCACCTTGATGCTCAATATTCCCGCGTTGGTCACCATTATTTTGTGTTTAATGTGGCTTGGCTTAAATGAAGTCGCAGCGGTGACGGCGGTGGTGATGAATAAGCTACCCAACATGGCGGCAATCTTCAGAGAGGGCGCCAAGGCGGTGAATCGCGAATTACTGGAGGTGGCTAAAGTGTATCGCTTGCCGGCCAGTAAAGCGTTGTTCAAAGTGTATTTGCCGCAACTAGCGCCGTACTTTTTGGCCGCGGCGCGCACTGGCCAGGCATTGGTGTGGAAAATCGTGCTGGTGGTGGAATTGTTGGGTTGCAGTAGCGGGGTAGGTTTTAAGCTGAGCGTTTTTTTCCAAATGTTCGATATTACCAGTATATTGGCTTACACCCTGGCATTCGTGGCAATCATCTACAGTTTTGAGTCGTTTATATTGCGGCCTTGGGAACGGCGAATTAACCGGTGGCAACAATGCTAACGGTGGATATTCATCACAAGCGGTTTGCCGGCCAGCCAGATGTCATTCGTGGCTTGACCTTTAGCGTTCGAGAGGGCGAGCAGCTTGCTCTGATGGGCCCGTCTGGGGCGGGGAAAAGCACACTGCTGAACATGATCGTTGGTTTGGATTGCGACTATACCGGAGCAATAACTGGCCACGGCCAGCAAAAGGTCACTCAGTTGTTCCAAGAGCCTCGCCTCATGCCATGGCTCACGACCATGGAAAACGTTCTATTGGTGGCCGATAACAGCCCACAAAGCCGTGATAGAGCGTTGCAGTTGTTGCAAGAAGTCGGCTTGGCTGAGCAAGCCAGTCTGTATCCGGGGCAGTTGTCCGGTGGTATGAAAAAGCGGGTGGCGCTGGCACGCGCGTTTATGCCTGCGCCGTCACTGCTTCTGATGGATGAACCCTTTGGCTCGTTGGATCTACCTACAGCCCGGGCTCTGCGAGCATTGGTGCAGCGCCTATGCCAGGCCCAAGGCACCACCCTAATATGCGTAACACACGATTTAACCGAAGCGGTGACCCTAGCCGACCGCTTGTTGTTTTTCAGTAAAGAACCCATGACCCTGGTGCTGGATAAAGACATTTTCTCGATGAAAGCTAAGGGATTGGGCGAGGAGGGAATTGATCACTGTTGTCAGGCGATATTGCAGCACCACCCTTGTATATTAAGGGGCATTGCCTGAGTGGCGCTTGTGCCTTGTTACCTCAAGGTATTCGGAGTAGTCTGCTGCGTTTGGTCGAGTCAGCAGGCCAATTGGCCTACACAATTACAACAATAAACGGTGATTGAGGACAAATATGACAGACGCCTCTAATGAACGGCCCTTGGCGGCTAACGACGGCAATCTTAGCCAAAACAGGGTATTGCGAGCGGGTTCTGATCACCCCGACCCTGTAATGGCCGCCAGAGAGATCCACGCCGGACTTACCGGCCAGGAGTCGGCCTGTATATTCTTCTACTGTAGCGCTGATTACCGGTTGGATCTGCTGTCCGAGGAGCTCAACACGTTGTTTCAAAACGTGCGTATCGTGGGCTGCACCACGGCCGGAGAAATTACGCCCCTAGGCTACCGCCGCAACGCCATTGCCGCCTTTAGTTTACCCAGTAGCCACTTTTCTGTGGAAACCGTACTCATCGAAGACCTGGCGCATTTCAGCGAGCAGGAGGCCCAGTTACTGGTGAGTCACATGGTAGAGCGCTTGCAAAGCAAAGCGGTGGCACCTATTTCGGGCAATAGCTTTGCGTTGTCGTTATTGGACGGTATGTCCATTCGGGAAGAGTTGGTGCTGAAGGCCTTGAGCACGGGTTTGGCCGAGATACCTTTGGTGGGAGGCTCGGCCGGCGATAACATGAACTTTCAGGATACCCGCGTCTATTTTGAAGGCGAATTTAAAACGCGCTCAGCCATTTTGGCGCTGGTCAATACCACCTGCCCATTTCACGTTTTCAGTACCCATCATTTAACGTCGCAACAAGAGAAACTGGTGGTCACCAGTGCCTCACCCTACGAACGCGTAGTGCATGAGCTAAACGCCGAGCCTGCTGCATTGGAATACTGCCGCGTACACGGTTTATCCATTGATAACCTAGATACCGAAACCTTCGCCATTCACCCAGTGGCCGTGCAGTTAAGTGATGAGTTGTATGTGCGCGCAATACAAAAAGTGAACGATGATTTAAGCCTGACGTTTTTCTGTGCCATCGATGTTGGAGTGGTGTTAACCAAAATGACATCCGGTGGCCTTTTGGAGCAGTCAAAACATCTGCTACACAGTGTGACGCAAGATATCGGCGAGCCTCAGATAATTATCGGTTTTGACTGCATCTATCGTCGTTGTGAAACCGACCACATTGATATTGTGGGTGAGATGTCTGAGCTGTACGCCCAGTATAAAATGATCGGATTTAACACCTACGGTGAGCAAATGGATGGCTTGCATTTAAACCATACCATTACCGGAGTTGCCATCGGTTCCCATGACTGACTCAAAACCCAGAATTACCTTGCACGAGGCCAACGCCAGCGCGGAAGAGGGCAACTCGATCGCAAAATTGCAGGCGCAAGTAGAGGCATTGCAGTACGAAAATTCTAAACTAAAAAAAATTAACCACGTGCTCACCCAGCGCGTTGAAATGGGCTGGGGCAATAATAGCGACCCGTACCGCTCGTTTGAAAATGCCGCGCTGTTGGCCGATAAAGTAAAAGAACGCACCCGCCAGTTACAAGCAACCTTGCAGGATTTAGAAGCCGCTAACAAACATCTAGAGGCGTTAAAGTCCCATGCAGATAAAAGTACCTACCTGCTGCAAGACATCATTGAAAACATTCCCGAATCTTTTGTGATGTTCGATTCAGAGCGCCGGGTAGCTCTGGCCAACAAACGCTTCTTGCAGTTTTGGCAAGAGGCCGGAGTTGATGTGGTTTTAGGTGCTACCACCTCCCACGACCTCAAAAAGCAGGCGGTGGCGCTAGGTTTGGTGGACAACACCAATCGCACCCGCGAAATTGAAGGCTTCCCTAAGCAGCGCATGCAAGATGTTTTGTTCCGGTTAAAGGGCAACCATTGGATACAAATGACGGAAAAGCCCACCCTCGATGGCGGGTTGATGGTGCTTTATTCAGACTTGAATATCCAATCGGATGAGGGCGACCTGCGGCAAGAGAAAGCTTTGGCCGAGCAAGCTCGTTTATTGCAAAACACCCTGGAGAATATGTCCCTGGGAGTGGCCTCGGTGAATGGCGAAGGTTTGTTGGAAACCTGGAACCCTAAATTTGTGGAGCTGTGTGGCTTAAGCGACAACAACGTTACGCGGCATGTGAACTTCGATACTCTACTGGCGGACACAGAGCTTGCTCAGCTGCCCCGGCCCAACAGTGGCAATGCTAAGGTAGAGCCGGGCAAGGTAATTTATTTTGGTGAGCTTACCCTGGCCAACGGCTGTGTGTTGCTGGTGCGCAGGCATTCCATCGGCGACGGGGGCTACTTAGACACCTACGCCGATTACACCGACCGCTTTTACAGCCAAGCGGCGCTGCGAGAAAGCGAGCATCGTATTCGCCTCATTACCGATGCGCTGCCCGCCATGATCTCCTACGTGAACAAGAACCTATTAACCCGGTGGAAATATACGTCTGCTAGGCGGCATAGCTGATATATTCATTGTTAAAATATTTCCTGACCCGACTTGGCTTTCTTTGCAGCATCGCCATGTGAGATTGTGCCTTAGACTTTAATTGCTTTTTATTTCTAGCCGGCTTACCACTGTGAACACCTTTCTTTAGATCACAGTTTAAATACTCGTCAGGATTAAGCTCTGGAGAATACGCAGGTAGATAAAACACCTCAATCATCTCTTTGTGATCCTCTAGCCATTCTTTGACCGGCTTGCAATGATGCACTCGTAAGTTATCCAAAATTAAAAATACCTTGCGGTCAGCTGAATTAACTAAGCGCATCATAAAATCGATAAGTATGTCGCCGTTCATGGTTCCTTCGAAAAACCGAAACCGAACTTTGCCCTGATTCGTGACTGCAGATATCATGTTGATCGACTCAGAATTTGCGTTTAGCTTGATTACCGGCGTCTTTCCCTTCGGGGCGTAACCTCGTTCGTGCTGGCAATTGTTACGCAAGCCTGTTTCGTCACCCCAATATATCTCGGCATTTTCAGACTTCGCGCGCGCTTTGATGTCTGGATATTCTTCTTTAAGCCACTTCTTTACTTCTGGTGCTCGTTGCTCATAAGCGCGCTTCTGAGGCTTTTGTGGCGTCATTCCCCAGCGTTTCAAGTAATCGCCAACCGTTCTTACCGCTAGCTCAACTCCATACTCTTGAAGAATTAGCTGCTGTACTGATTGGCGAGTCCACAATGCATAGTCCAACCGCAGTTGATCTGGCGTCCTATTTGTTATCAGGCTTTTAATTCTGTCGCTCTGCTCCTTGGACAGAAGTGTTCCTTCGCCTTTTTTAGGTCCGCGCTTATTGATTTTTAATTTGTTGGGAGGAATTTTCAGCCACCTCCCAACGGTATCGGGGTGAGCTCCAACGATTTCAGAAATTTCTGCTCGAGTCATTCCTGTCTTGCGCAACTTTTGCGCCGTACGTCGTTTTTCTTCTATTGCGTCGAATGATAGAGTGCGAGTGTCTGGTTTACTGTTCATCCGAGCATTATATCAGATATATACACTCACCGGGTTAATAGATTACGAATTCGTTAACAAATCCTTTGAGGACTGGTTTGAAAAACCCCGCGATCAAATCTGTGGCCAAGCTATGTCGTCGGTGTTGGGCGAAGACAACTACCTGGTGCACAAACCCTACATTGAGGGTGCGCTGGGCGGCCGCACGGTAAATTTCGAGGTGTCGCAATCCAATGGCGATAAAGACAGCCGAGATTTTCGCAAGACGTTTATTCCGCACTTTTCTGCCGACCGTGCCGTGGTGGGCTTTTTTGCCCTAGAGCAGGACATCACTGCCCAGCGTCGCACCGCACAGGCTTTACAGCAGGCCTACGAGTATATGGAAAAACGAGTGAATGCGCGCACCCATGAAATCTCTGCCATTAACCTGCAATTGCGCCAGGAAATTACCGAGCGGCAGCAGGTTGAGGCGCATTTAATTGAAGCCAAAAAAATGGCCGATGAAGCCAACGAGTCGAAGACACGTTTTTTGGCCGCTGCCAGCCACGACTTGTTGCAACCCATGAACGCCGCCCGTTTATTTGCCACCGCTCTGCGCGATCAGCAACTTGGTGACGAAGCCCACCAGTTGGTGGATTCCTTGGGCTACAGTTTAGAAAACGTTGAAGCGCTGATTTCCTCGTTAGTGGATATTTCTAAGCTGGAGGCCGGTGTGGTAGAAGCGGCACCAGAGAGCTTTCATATCGATGACCTGTTGCATAAATTAGCGGCTGAGTACCGCCCGCAAGCACAAAAAATTGGTTTGCATTTAGATTACATCAGCAGCAAAGCCGTTATTTTTTCTGATAGCCAATTGCTGGCTCGGGTACTGCGCAATTTGTTGTCCAACGCCATTCGCTACACACCCAGTGGCAAGCTGGTGCTGGGATGCCGCCGTCGAGTGCGCGGGGTTGAAATTCAGGTGTGGGACACTGGCATCGGTATTGAGCGATCCAAATTGGGTGAGATTTTCCGGGAATTTAGCCGCATTGATGCCGCGCGTACCCGCACCGACAAAGGCCTGGGCCTAGGCTTGGCCATTGTGGAGCGATTATCCCGTGTGTTGGGCCATGAGGTTTCGGTGAAGTCTTGGCCGGGCAAGGGTTCCTGCTTTTCGCTGCTGGTGCCGTTTGGACAGCCACTGGCGCCCACTATTGTTAACCCTATTGAGTTAGACTCCGTGGGCTTGCCCCTGCGTGAGGCACGGGTGCTGGTGGTGGATAACGACCACGAAATCTGCGATGGCATGAAAGCCTTGTTGGCCACTTGGCACTGTAAGGTTATGACGGCCCAAGGCCTGGCTCAATTAAACGAAGAACCCGAGCTGCTAGAGTTTCAACCGCAGTTGATGATTGCTGATTTTCATTTGGACAACGACGAAACCGGTTTGCAGGCCATTGCTGCGGTACACCAACGCTTGCAGCGTGACATCCCGGTGATTTTAATTACCGCCGATTACACCAATGAGTTGCGCCAGACGGCGAAATCGGCGGGATATGTTATTTTAAACAAGCCGGTAAAGCCGCTTAAGTTAAAAATGTTAATGTCTAATTTTTTGCGCGAATCTAAAGCTCGTGAGGCCGCTGGTGCTCCCAACTAGAAGCAGACGGTATTCTTTGCTAATCCCATAGTACTGTGCGGAAACTGATTTTTTAAAAAATTCACACAGGAAATATCTAAAAGCCACGCAAAGCAACCTCCACATGGCACAAAAAAGGGAGCGATAATTGCTCCCTTATTTGCGCCCGTTAAATATCCGTGTATTTAATTGCGGATATAGTCTTTAAAATCAATGTTGGAAGCACACAGAACGGCTTGAATACGATTGTGGACTTTAAGCCGATGTAAAATCGCTGATACGTGGGATTTTACCGTGGTTTCCGCGATGTTTAATTCGTAGGCAATTTTCTTGTTGGACTCGCCTTTGGCCATGCGTTCAAACACCAATAGCTGACGGCGGCTCAGGCTGGCGATCAGTTTAGGGTCTACCTGGGAATCTTTTGATTCCTTCCTTTGTGGCTCGCTATTGGTGCTGCGAATTACGTCTGGCGGAAGATACACTTGGCCATTCATGATTTGCTGCAGTGCGTCAGCGATTTCTTGACTGGTGGAGGATTTGGTAATAAAACCCACAGCGCCGTAAGTCATAGCTTGTAGCACCGTGCTTTTGTTTTCTTCGGCGGAAACGATCACTACGGGAATATCCGGGTGATTATTGCGCAATTTAACAATACCGTTTAAGCCATCCATGCCGGGCATGTTTAAATCCAGCAGTATTAGATCTAGGTCTGGGCTTTCGGCGACCAGCTCTAATGCGGCATTGAGATCTTCTGTTGTGAGTGTTTGCACGTCTTGGAAACGTGTTTCGAGTACATTGGTGATGGCATCTCGAAAGAGCGGATGATCGTCTGCAATGAGTACTTTTTGCATGTTAATTCTCTAGCTCTTGTTATAAAAATTATAGATTAGAACGCTGTTGTGTTAGTGCGCTTATAACGGGGCAATATAGCTCAAATGTTGATTAGATGCTAACCCGTTTGTCGTCTGAATTTTTAACGTGATTCATAAGCGACTATGGCGGCGCCTAATATTACCGCTGTTGTCACAAGGGTGACGGAAAGCGCGAGGTAATTTGCCGCGCCATATAAGGAAAACCGGATCAGTTCCACCGCGTGGGTAAAAGGGTTCGCTAAACAAACGAAATATAGCAGCTCGCTGGATTCTCGCATGCGCCACAGCGGGTATAGGGCGGAGGACAGGAAAAACATGGGGAAGACAACAAAATTCATTACCCCGGCGAAGTTTTCTAGCTGTTTAATCAGCGACGACAGCAACAGGCCTAATGCGCTGAGCAGCAGTGCGGCTAAAAAGGCCGAGGGCAGCAGCCATATATAGCCCTCTAGTGGCAGCGTGATTTTAAAACACGCGGCAATGGCGACAAACGCGTACACCTGCAGCATGGAAATTAAAGCGCTGGCAACCAGTTTACTGATTAATAAAAATGGTCTTGGTAATGGGCTGGTGAGCAACACCTTCATGCTGCCCATTTCTCGGTCGTAGACCATGGATAACGAACTTTGCATGCCATTGAACAGCAAAATAATCCCTACCAGTCCCGGTAAAATATACACCTCGTAGGTGATGTAGGTTTCGTAGGGCGGGGCAATGGCGATACCTAGGGCGGCGCGGAAGCCAGCGGCAAATACCAGTAGCCAAAGGAGGGGGCGCACCAGAGCACTGATAAAACGGGAGCGCTGTTGTAAAAATCGCCAAAACTCTCTTTTTACTATGCCATTAAAAGCGTAACCGGCTTGGCTCAAGTTCATTGCTTGGCCCCCGTTAATTGTTTAAACAGTTGTTTTAGTGTGTCGCAACGGTGTTGTTCTAGCACGGTTGTGCACGGGCCGTAGGCTTGGCTCAGGCCTTTGTCAATCAGTAACAGTTGATCCTGTGGTTGTATCTCTTCAATTAAGTGGGTGGTCCACAAAACGGCCATATGGCGCTCGGCGCACAGGCTGCGTACGTGTTGATTGAGCAACGCGCGGCTGTCGATATCGAGGCCAACGGTGGCTTCATCCAATAATAAAAGCCTGGGCTGATGCATTAGCGCCCGGGCGATTTCAACTCTGCGACGGTGGCCGCCGTTGAGTTTTCTTATCTTGGTGTCAATGCAATCCGGCAAGTCTAGACGTTCTAACTCTTGCGCTATGGTTTTTTTGGCTTGGCGTTGGCTAATACCGTGCAGCGCAGCGTGGTAAGCCAGATTTTGGGCCACGGTGAGGTCTAAGTCCAAGGTGCTTTGCTGAAACACCACACCAACATTACGCAGCGTTTTTTCTCTGCTACGTTGCAATGATTCTCCAAAGATTTCAATTTTGCCATTCTGTGTTTTAAGCAACCGGGTGATAAGTGCAAATAGTGTACTTTTACCCGCGCCGTTGGGGCCTAATAACGCCAGAAGTTGCCCGGGTTGGATATCGAAGCTGATATTGTTTAGCGCTTGTTTACCGGTGTAGTCGTGGCTCACAGACGCCACGGACAATGCAGGTTGCGTCATAGTTCTGATCTTTCTCAATAGTGGCTCTTTCAACTGCCGGCCCGCCCCTTCAAGTACCGTTTCAACAGCCGTCCGATTCGCTTTGGTGTGCGGTATTTTAATTGACTTTTTTTACCGCTAGGCCCCAGGGGTAGCGGCCTACACGGATGGTCTTAATTACTTTAAGTTTATCCACATCGATTACAGATACGTCGCCGCTGATGCCGTTGGTGGTCAGTAATTTGGATTGGTCTGAAGAAAACTCCAGGTGCCAAACCCGACGCCCGACTAGTAAATACTGCTTTACTTGGTAGGTTTGGGCATCCACAACGGCGACGTGGTTGGCAGGCCCAAGGGCCACAAATGCGTAGCGGCCGTCCTCGGTGAGTTTAACGCCCACCGGTTGTATTTTATCCGGGTGAACGCCCGGAATTTTAAAGGTGATATCTTTAACAATGGCGCGTTTGGCGGTGTCCACCACGCTCACCGTACCACCGATTTCTGCCGACGCCCACAGCAGACTTCCGTCTTTATTAAATTCCACATGGCGTGGCCGTTGGCCCACCAAAATGTTGTCTTTTAATTCAAAGGTTTTGGCGTCTATCCAATGCAGCATATTTGTGGTTTCGGATGTATTCACCACCCAGTTGCCGTCGGGGCTGGCGGCCATTCCCTCAGGCTCTACCCCCACATCCACTTGGCCAATAACCGTACGCGTTTCGGTATCCACAATGGTAACCACCGCGTTGTCTTCGTTGGCAATGTACAGGTGATGGTCGTTGGGGTGCAGGGCGAATTGTTCTGGGTCTTCGCCGGAGGGAAGGTTGGCGAGCATTTTATGCGTTTTGGCATCCATGACCTGCACCGCATCCGAATCGCTGGCGCAGATAAACAGCTTGCTTTGATCTTTGTTAAAAGTGATTCCCCGTGGTCTTTCGCCAACCTCTAGGGTGTCGACCACGGTCAGAGTGCTTAGGTCGATTACGGACAGGGTGTCGTCTTTTTCATTGGATACGTAGACCAAATCTTTAGCAGTGGCATAGCCGGCGCCTAGCGCCAGTAACAAAGCGAGAGAGCGAATCATGGGGATCAATCCAATTGGGTTTTAAACGAGCAGTTCACTTCGGGCTTGTCGTAACCCAAGGTGTCTAGGTCGGTGTGGGGGTGTAAAAACCCCTCTTGTGGCGATTGGCTGATGAGCGCGCGCGGATGCACTAGGGCTATGGGTTGGCGCATTTGCCCATTCCAGCTGCGAAAATTCATTTTGCGGCCTTTGAACGCAGCCACCTCAAACTCGGGGCTAAGAATGTACTTGTAGATATCCGTCGCCGCAGTGGTGTTGGTGCGGGTTACCGCCTCGCCAATCACTCGCACGGCCAGCCATGTGGCGTAATCGGTGCCGTTCATGGCGCGCTGGGCTAGGTCTTCAAAACGGTTTTGCAATTGGATGGCGCCCCATTGTTCGACCACGCGGTGCCACGCCGTTGGCGTTAAGCCTTGGGTGCCCGCGACCGGGCGCGGTAACCAGGTGTTGTAAGGCACATACTCACCCACATCGCCAAGTTCATCCGCTACCACAACCACATCGTAGGCTCGGGCGCGGGTGAAGGTGGGTATTTCTTGTTGCGCAACCCGGCGTAGATCGGTGTTAAAGCTCCAGGTTTTGTCTTCCACAATACTGGCGCCGAAGCGCTTGGCAGCACGCTTCATGGCGCTAGCAAAGAGGCTATCTTCCGGGCGCTGGCCGCGCATTAAAAACCATTTTTGCCAGCGCTTGCTCACCAGTAATTGTGCTAGGGCATCGGCCAGCATGGCCCGGCTGGCGGCGGTATGGAGCAAGCCCGTTGTGCACTGTTGGTGGCGAAGGCTGTCGTCACCGCTGCCGGTATTTATGATGACTGCTTTAGCGCGCAGTGCCGGATGGTTAGCCAATTGCAGAAGGGTATCACTGGCGACGTTGGCAACGATCAGGCCTTCGCCATTTTGTACCCATTCTACAGCCGCCGCCACTAAGGGTTCAGCGGTGGGACTTTGGTTGTGGGTAAGTTTGTAATGGTGTTGTAAAAAGCGGCCCGTGGTGCTGTTGTCTTCGATGGCAAGCTGAGCGCCGGGTAGCCCGCTATCGGCCGGCTCATTGAAAATGTTGGATAGCAGCGCCTGTTCGGGTCTGTTTTGTTGCAAATAAAGGATGTTGGCGTCCAGTGCTTGGACAGGCTTGGCCATTATTACGCAGAGGGTGGCGAGTAGGCTTGGTAGCGAAAAAGTGAAATGCTGAAAGTTACGTTGCGCTTTAAAGTTAAATAAGCGGATAAAGGTCATAGCTACTGTGTTGTTATGGTATTTAGTAACAGTTTTGCCACGCTAACTAGGCTCAAATTTGCCTAAAAACAGGGCGCATAGGTCTTCCCAATCTATGCTAGCCGGGCGGCAGGGGGATAGCTATTGTTAAAAGGGATGAAAAAAACACTACCCAAGTACAATGGATGCGTTGGGGGGGCTTCTTTAGGATTCGGACTCATTGATGTAGCTCAAACAAATCAAACGAAATAACGAGTGTTCAATGGGTGCCATTAGGGCTAGATGTCGGTGGTACCTGCGATCAAGAAGAATATTCGATTTTAATAATAACCTTAGTAGTCTGGATGGTGCCTACCTATGAAGAAGACAAGCGCTCTCGCAATAGGATTGTGTTTTAGTATTATCCCGTTGGCGGACATTTCTGCTCACGGTAACGTTACCCCTCAAGCGGTGGATGTCAGTGAATTGCCTCCACTGGGTGATGAGTGGCGCACAGAAAACCCTTATCGTGGCGATGAAACAGCCATTAAAGTGGGTGACTCCGCGTACAATCAAAACTGTGCTCGGTGCCACGGTTTGGAAGTTATTTCTGGTGGTATCACCCCAGATTTGCGCAAGCTTAACGACCCTGATGAGTTCTTCGACGCCGCGGAAGCTGACGAGTGGTTTATGACTCGCATCCGCAAAGGCGCTGTTATCGACGGCCGGGTATATATGCCTCCTTTTGAAGGTATACTCAGCCAAGAAGCCATGTGGGCCATTCGTTCTTACATTGATACTCGTAACTTCGAAGAATAAACTGTTAGACCATTTATAAAAAAAATAGGTAGGGCCAAACATGAAAGCGATATTAACGTTGGTGTTGGCCCTGCTGCTGCCTTTTTTTTCATCTATCACTCAAGCTCGCAATTACGAAGACATTATCAAGTCTGGTTACCTAGTAATTGCTGTTTATCGCGACTTCCCGCCTTATTCTTCTCTCGAAAATGACCAACCTGTTGGTATCGATATCGACCTTGGTAATAAGCTGGCTAAATCCCTAGGCGTAGAGCCGCGTTGGTTTTGGGTAACGCCAGACGAGAGTTTGGAAGATGACCTACGTAATGCCGTGTGGAAAGGGCACGTATTAGATGCCAAGAAGAAAAAGGCGGATATTATGTTGCGAGTGCCCTACGATCGCGAATTTAATTACGGTTTGGATGGCTACGGCTTACCGCGTAACGAATTAGTGCACATGTTCGGGCCCTACCATCAGGAGTCTTGGGCAATTGCTCGGGACACTCAAAAGACTCGAGATGTTCGCAACTTGGCAATTTTTCAGTACGAAAAAGTTGGCGTCGAAATTGATTCCATGCCAGACAATTACCTTTCCGGCTTTCTCGGTGGCCGCCTGCAAAAGAATGTAGTGCACTTTGTTTCTCTTAAAGACGCCGCAGAGGCATTTAAAAAGGGTGAATTGGCCGCGGTAACCGGTATGCGAAGCCGTTTGCAGTGGGCAATGTCAGGTTTACCCGACCCGGACATTACCGGTGAAGGCTTTGAAATGTTGTCTCGCCGCCAGTGGGATATTGGTGTGGCGGTAAAGCAAGACTACCGTGAGCTTGCCAATGAAGTTGAATATCTTATCGATACCTGGGTTAAAGGTGGCTCAATGGCGGAGATCTTTAGCCAGCACGGCGTAAGCTTTGAAAAGCCATCCCTTTATACCGAGCAATGATCAGCTTCGCCATATTGGCGCGTAGAATTCGTCTTTGAAAATTGCCAATTATTTATAGCCATTATTTTTTTGATTAGAAAAAGTTTGGTTTGTGTCGAGCTTTATACCCTGTTGTGTATTTGCCCGCCTTTTCTCCTACTTTAAGACGAGTAATCCTGCCGTGGTGCTACTACTAAGGGTGTAAAAAGTTGGCTCTGAGGTTTAATTGTTCGCAGTCGGTAAGCGCGGCACTCTAATCGCCACGTATAAAGTAGCCTCGTTACTTGACGTGATAACTCTATTTGGAAATAGCCGCCTCGCAGCAGTCGCCATTTATCTACTGCGCAGAGAACACTAGTCCTAAATTCGGAATCTTCATTCCATCTAGAGCTTGCAAAAAAATAAAGTAAGCCGTTTTACTCCATACCGCTCTCAAGGAGATGCATAATGAAAAATAAGACACTCTCTATAGGTTTACTGGCGTCTGCCGTGACCCTGTCCCTTTCAATCACGCTAGGCTCTCAGTCTGCATTTGCTGTTGTTACCGACAAAGACATATCGCAAGACGAAGTTACCCCTAATGACGTTGTGACTTATGGGATGGGTCAGCGTGGTCAGCGTTATAGCGACCTTAAGAAAGTTAATACCAAAACCGTTAAAAAAATGGTTCCTGTTTGGGCCTACTCCCTGGGCGGCGAAAAACAACGTGGTCAAGAAAGCCAGCCGTTGGTAAAAGACGGCGTTATGTATGTAACGGGTTCTTACTCTCGTATTTATGCCATTAATACTGAAACCGGTGACGAGCTTTGGGAATATGAAGCCCGTCTTCCCGATGGCATTATGCCTTGTTGTGATGTAATCAACCGTGGCGCGGCGCTGTATGACGATCTGGTTATCTACGGTACTTTGGATGCAAAATTAATTGCCCTTAATGCCAAGACAGGTAAGCCAGTATGGCGTAAGAAATTAGGCGATTACCAAGCCGGTTACTCTTACACCGCAGCGCCATTGATTGTTAAAGGTATGGTTATAACCGGTATTTCAGGTGGTGAATTCGGTATTGTAGGTAAAGTAGAAGCCCGCGACGCCAAAACCGGTGAGCTGGTGTGGACTCGTCCTACCGTTGAAGGTCACATGGGCTATCTGAATGGCAAAGAGAACGGTATTACCGGCGGTAAGCCTGGCCAAACTTGGCCTGGAGACCTATGGAAAACCGGTGGTGCAGCCACTTGGCTGGGTGGCACCTACGATCCAGATACCGATCTGATCTTTATGGGTACTGGTAACCCTGCACCATGGAACTCTCACTTGCGTCCTGGTGATAACCTGTACTCTGCCTCTCGTTTAGCCATTGACCCAGACACCGGTAAAATTGTTTGGCACTTCCAAACCACGCCACACGACGGTTGGGACTTTGACGGTGTGAACGAGCTGATCGCCTTTGATTACAAAGATGGCGGCAAAACCGTTAAAGCGGCGGCTACCGCTGATCGTAATGGTTTCTTCTACGTATTAAACCGTGAAAACGGTGACTTCATCCGTGGCTTCCCATTCGTATCTAAAATTACTTGGGCCGAAGGCCTGGACAGCGAAGGTCGTCCTATCTACACCAAAGGCGGTCGTCCTGGTGACCCAGCCGCTGCAGATGGCAAGAAAGGTGAAACCGTATGGTCTATACCTTCTTTCTTGGGTGGCAAAAACTGGATGCCTATGGCCTACAGCCAAGACACCGAGTTGTTCTACGTACCTTCCAACGAGTGGGGTATGGACATCTGGAACGAGCCTGTTGAATACAAAGCAGGTGCCGCATACCTGGGTTCTGGCTTCACAATCAAGCCAATCTACGACGACCACATCGGTTCTTTGAAAGCAGTTGATCCTAAAACTGGCAAAATCGTTTGGGAATACAAAAATGGCGCGCCTCTGTGGGGCGGTGTGTTGACTACTGCGGGTAATTTGGTGTTCTTTGGTACCCCTGAAGGCTACCTGTTGGGCTTAAACGCCAAAACGGGTGAGATTGAGTATAAATTCAACACCGGTTCTGGCATTGTGGGTTCGCCAATTACTTGGACTCAAGACGGCGAGCAGTACCTAAGTGTATTGTCTGGCTGGGGTGGTGCGGTTCCTCTTTGGGGCGGCGAAGTAGCCAAGTCTGTTAAAAATTTCAACCAAGGTGGCACTGTTTGGACTTTCAAACTTCCTAAGAAGTAAGGCCAAAACTCGTTACACTCAGTTAAAGATTTTGGGTCGCGCAAGCGGCCCTTTTTTTGCCTAAAATTTAATCAGAGCGTTGGTTGTGTCGCCTAGATTCTGATTCGTTTGTGCCAAGGCCGCGGTGAGATTCGACAAATATGGGTGTCTCGATAACCAATAGGCGGAACAAATATGGGAACAAACGTGGGTGTCTTGATAGTAGGTGTCTTGATAGTAGGTTAAAAGTGGGTCGTAGGTGTCTCGATAGTAGGTGGACAGGTGATGGACAGTAGGTGTGTGGAACAACAATGGGTGTCTTGATAGCAAGTGTCTTGATAGCAAATGGAAGGTGTTAAAAGTGGGTGTCTTGATAGTAAACTTCCTAAGAAGTAAGGCCAAAACTCGTTACACTCAGTTAAAGATTTTGGGTCGCGCAAGCGGCCCTTTTTTTTGCCTAAAATTTAATCAGAGCGTTGGTTGTGTCGCCTAGATTCTGATTCGTTTGTGCCAAGGCCGCGGTGAGATTCGACAAATATGGGTGTCTCGATAACCAATAGGCGGAACAAATATGGGAACAAACGTGGGTGTCTTGATAGTAGGTGTCTTGATAGTAGGTTAAAAGTGGGTGAAAAGTGGGTGTCGTAGGTGTCTCGATAGTAGGTGGACAGGTGATGGACAGTAGGTGTGTGGAACAACAATGGGTGTCTTGATAGTACTTCTTGATAGTACTTTGATAGTAGGTGTATTAATGGTAAACGCGTGCAGTTGCCGGTTTTTTGAGCATTCTCGGCAGAATTGCGGATTTGCCAAGCGATAGCCAGTTTGCGCTTGCCTTGGACTATGAGGTGACTTACTTTATGCCCCTATGAAATCCATCACCGAATCTTTGGCGCAAGACTTAGGCTCGCGCTTGCTCAATATGGGTCTAACCGTCACTACCGCCGAATCTTGCACCGGGGGTGGTGTTGCGTCGGCTATTACCAATATTCCTGGCAGTTCCACTTGGTTTGAGATGGGCTTTGTCACCTATTCCAACCAAGCCAAAGTCAAATTGCTGGGGGTAAGCCCCGAGACGCTGGAGCAGCATGGCGCGGTGAGCGAGGCGGTTGTACGTGAGATGGCGATTGGCGCCCTGCAGCAGTCCGGCGCTAATGTTGCCGCCGCGGTGAGTGGCATTGCCGGCCCAACTGGGGGCAGTGAAGAAAAACCCGTGGGTACTGTATGGCTGGCCTGGGCCTGCGATTTTAAACCAGAAGTCGTGGTTTTAGGGCATCATTTCAACGGTGGCCGGTCCGAGGTGCGCAACCAGGCGGTGATGGCGGCCTTGCGCGGCATCTCAGAAATGATCAAATAATACTGGATAAATCATCAGATACTGTTTGCCCGTACAGTATTTTGTGTTAGTCTTGCCAAAAATTGAGCAACACCCGGTGCGCTGGGACTCAATCCTCTCCTAGGGCAGCCTCAAATATAATTGTAGGCATCAAGCATGGGTGAGGCATCGTATACAGTTTAGGCTTAGATTTACCCTGCAATCGCTGGCTACTCAGCTACCCAGCGGCGTTGGGCACTAAGCGAACAATCAGAAACAAAACTCTCTATCTGAGGTTGGTAATGGACGCAAACAAAGAAAAGGCACTCTCGGCAGCACTATCGCAAATTGAACGTCAATTCGGTAAAGGTACCGTAATGCGCATGGGTGACCGTGAGCGGGTTAAAGTACCCACCATTTCCACGGGCTCCATTGGTTTGGATGCAGCATTAGGTGTGGGCGGTTTACCTAAGGGCCGAATTGTCGAGATCTACGGCCCAGAATCCTCCGGTAAAACAACCCTGACGTTGCAGGTTATCGCCGAGGCTCAAAAGCAGGGCGGCACCTGCGCCTTTGTGGATGCTGAACACGCCTTAGACCCAATCTACGCCGAAAAACTGGGCGTAAACGTGGACGACCTAATTGTTTCCCAGCCAGATACCGGTGAGCAAGCTCTAGAAGTAGCCGACATGCTGGTTCGTTCCGGCGCCATTGATGTACTAGTGGTTGACTCTGTTGCAGCGCTTACTCCCAAGGCAGAGATCGAAGGCGAAATGGGTGATCACCACGTGGGCCTGCAAGCCCGTTTGATGTCTCAGGCTCTGCGTAAAATCACCGGTAATATCAAAAGCGCAAATTGCTTGGCCATTTTTATTAACCAAATCCGTATGAAGATTGGCGTAATGTTCGGCTCACCAGAAACCACCACCGGTGGTAACGCGCTGAAATTCTACTCTTCCGTGCGCCTGGATATCCGCCGCATTGGTTCTGTAAAAGAAGGCGACGAAGTCACCGGTAACGAAACCCGCGTTAAAGTGGTAAAAAACAAGGTGGCGCCGCCCTTTAAACAAGCGGAGTTCCAGATTTTGTACGGCCAGGGAATCAACCTGCTGGGTGAGGTAATCGACTTTGGCGTTAAGCTTGGTTTAATTGATAAATCCGGCGCTTGGTATAGCTACCAGGGCGATAAAATTGGCCAGGGCAAGAATAACTCCATTCGTTTCTTAAGCGAAAACCCGGAGATTGCACAAACCATCGAAGCGCAGATCCGCCAACAACTGCTACCCGATAGCCAGCCGGCCCCAGCCGAAGAAGGCGCCGAGCCAGCAGAGGCTTAACACTTAAAAGCAGGCCACAGAGCCTGCTTTTTTGTAACTGTAAGAAATGAAACGGCTGACTGTATTTTCGCTCACCTTCGCTCCACTGTTGTGGCTTACAGCCGTGGCCTACGGCCGCGATGTAACGCAACAAGCCGAGAAATTGCAACAAGCAAACGACCAAGAGGCTAACGTTATGGTTGCTACCGGCAGCTTTGAAGTAACCCTAGGCCCGCAAACCGAAGACTCTGTTTCGGCCGGGCGCATGCTAATCAATAAGGCCTACGTCGGCGACCTTGAGGCCAGTGGCTCAGGTCAAATGCTGAGCAAACATGTGGATGGCGGTGCTGCGGTGTACTCGGCCATAGAAGAGGTGAGCGGCACCTTAGCCGGTAAAGAGGGTGCTTTTACGTTATTTCACGTAGGGACCATATCGGCTGAGGGTACGGCTAACCTTTCTATTTCCATCGTGGAAGGCTCTGGCACTGGCCAGTTAAAGGGTATCCGTGGCGAGCTGGCTATCCGCCAAGAGGGCGCAGCTCATTTCTACGAATTGCAGTATTCATTTTAGCGGTAGTCTGCCTTAGCGTGGGTTTTAGGGTAAATACGGGTGGTTAGGGCTGATTGCTTAACACGGTTTGTAAAAGGATATATACCAACGCCCGAGCGGTGTGTAGTAAACGATGGCAATGGCTTCTCACGACGTTAATAATCAAGACTTAAAAACTAGCACGTTAAAATACGACGCTGTTAAAACTAAGGTGCGCAATTATGCCGTTGGACTGCTGGCCAAGCGCGATTATGCCACCGAGGAACTACAGTCTAAGTTGGCTCGGAAATTTTCCGAGGAATTACAGTCTACCGGGCAAGACATATTCGCGGATTCAGTGGCTTGGTTGATCGAACTGGGTTACCTAAACGACGCTAAGTATTGCGCCATGTTCATTCGCAGCTCGGTGGCAAAAGGGCGTGGCAGACGTCGCATCGAACAAGAGCTAAAACAAAAGCGGTTACCGCAGACCCTTGTGGCAGATGCCCTGGCTCAATGCCAAGTGGACTGGTATGAGCATGCCTACGAGTGTTTACGGCGTAAGTTTAAAACGCTACCGGAAGATGCCAAAGAAAAAGCCAAAGTCATTCGATATCTTCAATACCGTGGCTTTTTGCCAGATGAAATCTTCTGCGCGCTGGACCAGTGGCAAGAGTCGCTGGAGCAGGAGTGCTAGCTGGGTCCTTCTCGGGTGAGCTTCTTCGGTGATTGCGTTTTTCAACACAAATACAAACTCTAACCTGTTCTTTCAGCTCTTCCCATCCTTCTATCTGGTAAAGCGGTAGACGTCCATGGTATCGCCGTCCTCTGTGGCTTGTTCTACGCTAAACCGGCCTTGGGTAATCTGCAAAATGGCATTCTGCCAAAACAGCTTTGCTGTATGATTTTCCAATAGAACACGGACTTGCCAGCCGCCAGGATACCGGCCAACAATGTCTGAAAATACGGCTGCCCCCAATCCCTTACGGGTGTGATTACGGGTAATGAAAAACTGATCTACATCGTATTGCCCAGGCGCCAACCTGCGAATTAGCGCAAACCCCGCTAGCTGATGATCACTCTGAATCAAAAAGCCAAACCGATCTTCTGTGGTGCCTAAGCCCTCAATCAGCCCAGGCCTATAGTCGTAATTGCCTGTTTGGTTAGGCCCCGCCAAGGTGATGTGCGAAAACTCATAAACGTAATAACGAAAGAGGTTTTGCAATATAGCAAGGTTGTTTTCGGTAATCGTCTCTAGGTCGAATGACGGTTTTTTTGTAAATTTGTCCAAGGTTTTACCCGATTGTTCAAGTCGTAAGGTGCTGGGGGCTGTGTAGCGGAGCTATTTTAACCTGACCTATGCCGCAGATTGAGTCCAAAATGGGCTGAGCTAAGTGGCTTTATTTTTGCTTAATATCATTAATACACTGTGCAAACTGAGTGTTACTCAATAGTACTGGCTAGACTGAGCTAGCTAATACTATGTGCCGGCTACTACTAAATACAGCCGAGCAGATGAGTTGAAGTAACGTAGGCAGTGCACAAATCTCATTTTGTTGCCAAGTCGCCGTCGATAAGTGCTTGCCCAGAGCGGACCGCACAATATGCCCAAGCAACCTAGGTTAACAGAGACAACCGGGAACATTCACGCCGATGAACATTGTTAAAGCTAAAGATCAAACATTACTACTGCTTAAACAGACCCAAGAAAACAATCTCTCTTTGGTCTCGGCAGGTGTGGCTTTTTATGGTTTCCTGTCGATTTTTCCGTCCTTGGCGGCATTAATCTCGCTATACGGCTTAATCTTTGACCCGGCCAATGTAGTGGAGCAGGTAAACGCGCTGGCAGGCATTCTGCCGCCGGAAGTGCACTCAATATTGCAGCAACGGCTCAGTGATATCACCACCACCGATGCGCAATCGCTTAAGGCCGGCGTTATCTTCGGTATTTTGCTGTCTTTATGGAGTGCCAACCGTGCCATGAAGGCGTTTTCCGAGGCATTAAACATCGTTTTCTCCAATCGCGAGCAGCGTAATTTTATTCAGGTTAATTTGGTTACCCTGGCGTTAACACTGGCCTCCATTGTGGTGTTTATCATCGGCATGATCGCTATCGTGGGTGTGCCCATTGTGGTGAGTTATCTTCTAAGCCAAAGTTGGGCCCAAATTATCACTGGGGTGCTGTCTTGGTTACTGTTTGTCGGACTGGTGGTGGGTTTGTTTTTAATGCTCTATCGATTCGCCCCAGCCAGCCCTCGTTACGAGTGGCGAGAGCATTTGCCAGGCAGTATTCTCGCCACGGTTCTATTTCTTAGTGCCTCGGTGGCGTTTTCGTTCTACGTTTCTAACTTCGGCGATTACGACGAACAATACGGCGCTCTGGGCGCAGTGGTGGTGACGCTATTTTGGTTATACATCGGTGCGTTTATTTTCTTACTTGGGGCTGAAATCAACGCCATGAGAATAGAGCCCAGCGACGACCTATCTCCGGGTTACTACGCCGAAAAGCAACAGCGAGAATCGATATTCCCCGCTAGGCCTTAGTTTTAAGTCATCGGGGCTTTAGTTAGTTAACCCAAGAGTTAGTTAATCCAAGCATTAGTCACTCCGAGCTGCCATTAGGCCGCTTTCCATTGTAGATAAAACGCGGCAAAACGGCGCTCAAGTTTTATTTCGTGCTCCGGCTCACTGTGCCACTTTTTCTTGCTACAAATCTGGGCTAGGAAAAATGAGTTAGGTGAAAAGCGTGGCAGGCAGTTCCAGCTGCGCTTTAATATCTTGTACCAAGCGTGCGCCATCGTAGCCGTCCACAATACGGTGGTCGAAGGACGCGGAGATATTCATCATTTTGCGAATCGCTATTTGGCCGTCGATCACCATTGCGCGCTCCTGGAGTTTGTTAATGCCAATGATTGCTGTCTCAGGCGCGTTAATTACCGGTGTGGTCGCTATGCCGCCCAGTGCTCCGAGGCTGGTAATAGTGATGGTGGAACCGCTTAACTCATCTCGGCTGGCTTTGTGGCTTCGCACAGCCTGTGATAACCGGCTAATTTCCGCTGCATTTTGATATAAGTCCATGGCCTCGGCGTGGCGCACCACAGGCACGGTTAATCCTTGCTCGGTCATGGTGGCAATGCCGATGTGCACCGGCTCGTAAAGAGTTAAGTGCTCTGTTTCGGTATCATAGTGGGCGTTGCAATGGGCGTGTTGCGGTAGGGCGTTGATTAATGCTCGCATAATAAAAGGCAGCACGGTGAGTTTACTCTGGTGTGGGGCTCGCTGATCGTTCAGGCGTGCTCGCAGTCGTTCTAACTCGGTACAGTCTACTTCCTCTATGTAGGAATAATGCGGAATGTTTCTTTTGGCGGCGGATATTTTTCCGGCAATGACCCGGCGCAAACCAGAGATTTTTTCACTGTGTAGGCCCACACGCCGGCGCCCAACAGTACCCCCAACACTACCAGTGCCGGTTTGGTTGCTGTGCCGAATAAATATTTCCAGGTCCTCTGACTCAATGCGGCCATCCGGGCCGCTACCTGGCACCATGCTTAAATCGATGGCCGCTTCCCTGGCCCGCCGTCGCACCGAGGGTGAGGTTAAAATCAATCGGTTGGGGTACAGCGGCGCCATAGTGACGGGGGCATGGTCGCCGGCTGAAGCCGTTTGTGCCTCCATGGCAAGGTCTGCGAATGCGTTCTCGTCGTGGTGCCGGTCTTCGGTCGGTAGGTTGCCGGTAGTCGGTGTAGTTTCGGCCGCTGGAGCTGCCAATTCCTTGGGCGACGTCTTACTGGCGTTGGGCAGCTCCACAGGGGTTTCTAAGGTGGGGATGGCATCCCCAGGGCTCGCAGATTGCGTCGCGGGTTCAAGCTCAGCGGTGGTATTACCTTCGCCCTTAACTTCAAATCGTATCAGTTCTTGGTCCACGCCAAGAACTTCGCCGGCGGCGCATGCCAGTGCCAAAACTACGCCATCCACCGGCGAGCCTATTTCCACAGTGGCTTTATCGGTCATCACATCGGCGATGGGTTGATCCTCAACCACTTGATCCCCAACGTTAACACGCCAGGTGATAATTTCAGATTCCACAACGCCTTCACCGAGATCGGGTAATTTTAATCGGTAAATGCCCATAATTATGGCTCCTTATCAGCAGGCTAGGGTGCGACGTAGAGCTTTAATGATGCGCTCTTGGCTAGGGAAATATTGCCATTCAAAGGCGTGGGGGTAGGGGGTATCCCACCCGGTTACTCGCTCCACCGGGGCCTTTAGATGCCAAAAGCAGCTTTCCTGTACTTCGGTGACCAGCTCAGCGCCGAAGCCGCTAGTGCGTGTGGCCTCATGCAACACCACACAGCGCCCGGTTTTTTGCACTGATGCTGCGATGGTTTCAATATCCAGCGGTAGCAGGGTACGTAAATCAATAAGCTCTGCGTCAATGCTGCTGGCCTTCACCGCCGCTTCGGCTACATGTACCAGGGTGCCATAGGTTAATATAGTGACGTCATTGCCTGCTCTGAGGATGGCGGCTTTGCCCAGTGGAATACTGTAGTGGTTGGTGGGAACTTGCCCTGCGGGGTGTGCACTCCAAGCGCCGGTTTTGCTGCCACTGTTGTCGTGGCCAAAGAACGGCCCATTGTAAATGCGTTTAGGCTCGAAAAATATCACCGGGTCGTCGTCTTCGATGGCGCTGATCAACAACCCTTTTGCATCAAATGGATTTGAGGGCATTACCGTTTTTAGGCCACAGACATGGGTGAAGATACCCTCTGGGCTTTGGGAGTGGGTTTGTCCGCCACGGATGCCACCGCCACAAGGTGCACGAATCACCACCGGTGCAAAATATTCACCGCCGCTGCGATGCCTTAGGCGTGCCAGCTCACTGATGATTTGATCCAAGCCTGGGTAGATATAATCGGCAAATTGCATTTCTGCCACGGGCCTTAAGCCATTGACCGCCATACCAATGGCGGTGCCGACAATACCACCTTCGGATATTGGAGTGTCTAGGGCGCGGTGGGCGCCGTATTTTTCGTACAGTCCGGCGGTGCAACGAAAGACGCCGCCAAAATAGCCCACGTCTTCACCCATCACCAGCACGTTGGGGTCACGTTCCATGCAGACATCCAAGGCGGAATTAATCGCCTGGATCATGCTCATCGGTTGTGTGCTGTATTGGGCATTGACCTCGTCGGCTGCGGGGTAACGATTACTAGAATTCATGGCGCCCCCTTAATTATTTTTCATAAGTTGTTCACGCTGACGGCGTAAATAACTGGGCATATGCTTAAACACATCTTCAAAAACGGTTGTGGCAGGCCAGTGCGGGCCTTCCTCCAAAGAGCCAAAGCCGATGGCCTCCTTCCAATCTCTGTTGATGGAGGCATCCAGTTCTTGCTGTAAGGTTTGATGCTGCGCGTGGCTCCATTGCTTATTTAAAATTAAATGGTTTTTTAATCGTTGAATGGGATCGCCCAGGGGCCAGGACTTGGCTTCGGATCGATCGCGGTAGGCGTCTGGGTCATCGCTGGTGGAATGGCTGGCAACACGATAGGTGTATAGCTCAATCACGGTCGGCCCGTAACCTTGCCGTGCCCGCTGGGCGGCCCATTGCGTTACCGCGTAAACCGCAAGGGCGTCGTTTCCATCCACTCGCACGCCCGGGATGTTGTAGCCAAATCCACGCAGCGCAAAGGTGGTGCCTGCGCTTGCTACCGATTGAGGTGTGGATATAGCCCACTGGTTGTTGACGATATTGAGCAGCACCGGTGCTTTATACGTAGAAGCAAACACCATGGCGTTGTGGACATCGGATTCCGCGGTACTGCCATCGCCCACCCAACTGGCGGCGATATTATTTTCGCCTTTGTAGGCAGCGGCCATTGCCCAGCCTACCGCCTGGCTAAATTGGGTTGCAAGGTTGCCCGAAATGGTAAAAAAATTGCCTTCCTTCCAGGTATAAAACACCGGCATTTGTCGGCCTTTACAGCTGTCGCGAGAATTGGAAATACAGTGGCACATCATGTCGATGATGGCTCGCCCGCGCACAAACAATAGCCCCTGTTGGCGGTAGCTTGGGAATAACATGTCGCCGGGCTGCAGTGCCATGGCTTGTGCTACCGCAACGGCTTCTTCGCCGGTGCATTTCACGTAAAACGACAGCTGTCCCTGGCGTTGCATTTTAAACATGCGTTCGTCGTAGGTGCGTACGTGCATCATATGGCGCAGGGCTTTGCGTTGATCCTCAAAAGACAGCGACGGCGCCCAATCACCCACAGCGTTACCCCGGTCGTCCATTACTCGAACTAAACCTGTGGCAACGTCCTGGCTATTTTGTGCGGAGCAATCCAATGCGGGTTTTCGGGTAGCGCCAGCATCAGGAATGTTGAGTTTACTGAAGTCCGGCTTGCGCCCAGGCCGAGAAGAGGCTTCGGGAACGTAGAGCTTGCTGGTAGACATGCGGATGACCTCCACCATGTTTTTTATTGCCTTGTTACCGGTGTACGGAAACAACAGTAAAATGGCTTATTATTGTTCGCTCACTGATTTTTGCGCGCCGATATTAAACGTATTTTTAATACTCCGGCGGCGGGTAATGCTTCAGTGCAGCATTTTTACTAATTTTTTGAGTACAGTTTTCAGTATAGCCGGCGATTTGGCGTTTGGAGGTAAACACGAGCCCAAGTGGCTTTATTAAAAAAAAGAAACTAATCCACGAACACTAAAACGAAAAGCACTGAATCGGAAAAAAAATGCATCGCCTTTGCTTACAGTACGTAATAGATGACCTTTCCCTCAATAATAAATTCCGCACCTTCGTATTTGGAGAGTACCGCTAGTTTGCGCAGTTATATTAGTTTGAAGAAAAGTGGTGGCAGTGTTTTTTGGCGAAATGTCAGGTAAGGCGGGTTGCAGGAATTATTGCAGTAAGCTTTGCGGCACCGTGCCGCAAAGCTTTGCGCAAAGTATTAATCGCTCTTTTTGGGAAGTTCGATTTCGGCCTTTGCGGTTGCCATAGTGGTGCCATTTTGGTTGAACATTTTACTGTCCACTTGAATTAAATGGCGGCCGTCTTCATCGACAAATTTATCGATGACTTTGGCGCTTTGGTAGGTTACATCGCCACTCAGAGAAGGGCCACGGTAGGAGCAATTACTGTGCACCACCATACCCCACTCACCGGCCCAGCCGGCTAGGTAGTCAATAATCCAAGCGCCCATAGAGGCGCCGTATCCGTAGGCTCGGGGCATGCCGATGTAACGAGCCCAGCGCGGGAATAGGTGGCCGCGAGAAGGACCAAAATAAGCACCGTCGGTCAACTCCGGGTTAATGCGCTCCATTACGCCGTCGTTTTCGTGGCCGGCCATATTTGGGTCAAAGCCCAGGGCTTCTAAGTCCAGGTCTGTGCGGCGGTGGGTACCTCCCCAAATGGTGAACAGGTAGGCGCGCCACTCGGTGGTAAAGCTGGCGATACTGTGCGGGCCGAATACGCGCTTGGGTAGCTCATCACCGACGTTAACATCGTCCCAGTAGCGCTTGTCGTGGCCCAGTGCGTGCAAGGTTTTGATGTAATCGAGTTTTTCGTCCTCCAGCTTAGCGATGTCCTCATCGCTCCATTGCGGCTCCTCCTCGGAGTCCGTCGAGCCCATTTCTCGGGCGAGGTCTGCGCGATAGCGAATGGCTGTGGAGCGCTGCTTGGCGATGTAGTCACCATCTTGGTTATAGTAGTTGTTGTCGCCCCACTGAAAGCAGGTAGGGCCGGCAAACTTGGTGTCTTTTACGCTGTAGCCGGTGGGCACACGCTCGTTTATTAGACTGTCACCATGGAAGATTCGTGGGCCGTAAAACCACCATTCATCGCCGCCAAAAATAAGGTGTGAGTCCGGAATTGCGCCAACGCAGGCCGGAGCCGCTCCATGGCCGTCATCGGTGGCCACAGGGAAGGATTGGGGCGCTACCAGCCGGCCAAAGCGGCTCTCTGCAGCGAATTCTGTGTCGTAGTGCAGAAGGTTGGGGTAATGCATTCCTTGAGCCCAGCGGCGAAAGTCGTTGTTGTGGAGCGGTTCTTTCATGCGGGCAGGTTGCATGGGTTTACCCATGTAGTTGTCGAGATCGGAGCAATCCAGTGTTTTATCGTTCATGGCGATTCCATTAGCTGATGATTAGTTATCGTTGTTTTGACTATCGGCTCTGGCGCCTATCCGCACCGTTTGGGTGGGTGCCGCCAGTAGGTACTTTGTTCGCGCTAGTATATATTAATCAACAGTGGTGTGCATTGACGGTGGAAAAGTTTTTGTCTGTCCGCATTGTTTAGGTGGCCGGGGCCGTGTATAACGGGCGCTTCGTCTGGAATATGACCTGGGCAGTAGAGACGCCAGCGTCGATGGAATTCAGTTGGGGAAATGGGTGAGTAGTGACGGTTCAAGCATCATTCGCGTGATTCGAGCGGGTGAGGAGGTTGAGTTTCCGGCCTTGGTTGGTGAAACCATCTTGTTTTCCGCGCGCAGTAGCGGTGTTACCCTGCCTTCGTCTTGCAAGGTAGGCATATGTGCCACCTGCATTGCACGTTTAATCGTAGGGGAGGTGGTAATGCGTAATAACCAGGCGCTTACGCCCCAAGAGCAGGCAGATGGCCTGGTGTTAGCCTGCCAGAGCGTGCCGCAGACCCCGTTGGTTATCCTAGAATATTAGACAGTAAGCGGTGTTAGCCTGGCCCAATAAAAGCAGTAGATGCAAACGAAGCAGTAAAATTTAGGAGTGCACCACAATGATAGACACCAAGCAGTTTCGAGACGCCTTGGGAGAATTTGCCACCGGGGTTTGCATTGCCACCACGGCCCCCCCGCAAGGTGACGCCATTGGCATGACCATCAACTCGTTTTCGTCGGTTTCGCTGGAGCCGCCACTGGTGTTGTGGAGCATCCATAATTCATCGGATTGTTTCCAGAAATTCAACGATTCCGAGGTGTTTTCGATTAGCGTGCTGAGCCAAGCCCAAGAGGCGCTTTCCAATCACTTCGCCAAGCCTGGTGACCACACTCTTACTCCTGAGCACTTCATTGCCAGCGAGTTTGCCGCCCCCGTATTAAAGGATGCCATGGCCACGTTTGAATGCCGAGTTTGGGCAAAATACGCCGGTGGCGACCACACTATTATGGTGGGTGAAGTGTTGCGCTTCGGTGCTACCCACGGCCTTAGCCCGTTGTTATTTCACGGTGGTGGCTACGGCCGCAAGGCCTAACAGCTGCTGTAAGCTCATGTATTAAGTGCTTACCTTATGTGCAACTTAACACGTGGGCTTAAAGACCAATACAAAGCCTAGGGTAGTGCGGTCATTAAGCTAAATGGGCTTCGTGCGGTTGTTGGCGTGGCGCGGATTTGTAAGTGGCCATAAGCTGTTTGTCCACCGCGCGCAAAATCAGCCGGCGGCTGATGACGCCAATCACTTGTTTGTCGTCATTGAGCACGGGGTACACTTTGGGCTTTTGCTGCAACATTTGCTGCGCAAGGCTTAGCAGATCGTCGTCTTCGCGAACCGTAAGTACTTCGGTTTTCATAACGTCTTCTACTTGAGCAACACGCTGGTTGTAATACACCACTTGCAGAGCCGAGCTTAGGCAATCCTGCTCGGAGATCCAGCCGACCAATTGCTTGTTGGCGGCAACTACTGGGCCGCCAATAACCTCGTGTTTAATCAATTCTCTAACGGCTTCCACCACCAGTTCTTCCGGACGGAAATTAACAAAATCGGTGGACATGTAATCTGAAACTTTCATTGATTCCATTGCAGGGCCCCACAGTTGCTTATAAATATTGTTGTCTAACTTTCCCGAGTTGCTTTTCGATAATGTATCAAACTGGCTATGGAAACAAGATTCAAACATCGAATTTGTTCTAAAACTGTATCTCAACAGTTTGCTAATGTATTGCGTAAGTGCGCTAAATTGTTGATTTAGAGTAATTTCACTGCTGGGCCTGTGAATGCTGCGCCAAAATACGATTCGCTGGCATCGTCAGTTGCTGCATTAGGTATCGCGCCAAAGACTCAGGAAACCCTTGTTTAGCAATGGCTTGTTGCATGGCCCATAGCCACTGGTCGTGGTGGGCTTGGGATATAGGCAGGTGTTGGTGGCTGTGCAGAATGTTAATTGGCCCATAACGTTCTCGGTAGCGTTTGGGGCCACCCATCCAGCCACACAAAAAACGGGCGAGTTTGTCCCGGTTTTCCGTAAGGTCGTCGGCGTGCATTTGCTTTAAAGCTTGGGTGGCGTCACTGGTGCCGATGATGTCGTAAAAATCGTTCACCAGCTGCCACACTCCCGCCTCGCCACCCACTGCCAGAAAGGTAGCGTCTGCTTGGCCGTAGGCCGGGGGAGAATCGCTAGCGTCGTTACTCGTCATGGTGGAGTATAGCCTGTTGATCGGTTGGCTTTTGGTAGTGCCAGCACAGCAGTACTTTGTTATTGCTTTGAGTGGCGCGGGTAATTTTGGTGACTTTAGCGGCCTCTGGTAATTCAATAAAGCGGGTAATGGGTCGCCACAATTGCTGTGTATCACAGTGGTTGCTTTTTAATGCCTGGCAAACATGATGAATTAGCCGCTTTTGGCAAGTGCCGCCGGGCTGGCAGGTCACCGGCATTTTTTTTATAAACAACGGCTCACTAAATTGCTGGCAGCCCACATGTGTGGCCGTCGTTTTTTCTGTATGTACTTGGCCGAGGCCGTTTGCCTGGTTGCCACTATTCGATGGTTTTAATGGCGACGCATTTACGCTGGGCGCTATACCAAAATACAGCGACAACAAAACAGCGACCGCTGCCATTTGGCTAACGAACAGGCCAATGGCTTTATCTGACACGTTAAAAAATGATTGCTGGTTTATTGCATCCATTGAGCGTCTACCTGCACGGCAACTACCGTGGCTTTTACTTCGGTTTTTTCTGCACTGCGAACATCGCAGCTCAGCGTGGATTTTTTGCCGTCTACCTGTGTTACTTAGGCGGTTACTATTAATGGTTGGTCAATAAGGGCCGTAAATAGTTAACCTGCAAGCTTGCGGTGGCGTACCACAGGGCAGGGGAGGTGCCGATGCCACGGTTGGCGCGGCGATAGGCGTCGGCCATGGCCGTACACACGCAATGGCAATCGACTACCGTTGCAATAATAGCGCCGTTGACGAATTTCTTGCTGCCGGCAACGTGCTGCTTGAGCGGCTGAAATTGGCAGATGGCCAGTTGTTCGTCGCTATCACTCCAGTAGCTGTTGATACCTAAGCCGGCGGTATTTTCTGTGCCACAGCCGAAGCAGGGGTTATGTGCTTTTTGCTGCTGAGATGATGTCATAGCCAACCTCGTCATTGCGGTTGCAAGCCCGCTTGGTCTACCAACGCGGCGTAATCCGGGTTGCGGTTGTAGCCGGGGCAGCGGTCGGTGGCGGCGGTTAAGGCTTCCAAACTTAACGTTGGCTGCTGCATTAAATTAAATAAAATGGCTAACCGAAAAAAGCCGCTAACGGATGGGTTTTCTTCTAAGAGTGTTACCAGTTTATCCAGCGAAAATGGCGCCATCGTTTGCGGATATTGGTTGGCATCTAACAAGTTGAGCATCTGAAAATAATAGGCGTGAAACACCTGGTTGGCGTAGTTGCTATTGCCACGCAGATCGTCGCGCTGTATGACGGTAATGGCTTTTCGGTAGCTGTCGATGGCGTTTTCGTTGCTGCCTAGGTGGCGTTGAGCGTCGGCCAGCTCGCCCCACATTTGTTGGATGCCCATCTCACCGGTGCCTACATTTTTAATGGCGCTGCTTATGTGGGCCACGGCTTTTTTGAAATCGCCATTGTAATAATAGCCGCGGCCTAGCATTTCATCTCGGAGGTAAGATTCCTCTATGGGAGAGGACGATTCCAGCGCCACTTGCAAGGCCTTTACCGGTTCGCCCACGCACATGTAGGCGGTATTAAGGTTAAAGCGCGAAGTGAAGTTCTCCTCCAGCGCCAATCCCTGTTCGAGGGAGCGGATCATATCGAGCATTCGGCCATTCAAAAAATACGCACTACTCAAGTCGGTGAATATCTTTGCAAAGCGTGGGGATAATTGCGTCGCCAGTTCTAAATGTTCTGTGGCTTGGGTAAGGTAATGCTTTTGTTCACTGCCTTTTTGGTGGTATTCACTGAGTTCTGCTTGGGCCAGTTCAACCAGCGCATCGACGTTATTTGGCCAGCGTTGCAACAGCTGATTTAAATAGCCTATGGCTTCAACGGCACGACCGGTTCGTGCTAGCACATGGCCGTAGGCGCTGCCGGCAAATGGGTTGTCACTGTCTTGTTGCAGAGCTTTAACGCAATACTCCTCGGCTTGTTGCAACAGGCTTTTTTCATTACCCATCCAGCTTTCTAAAACAGCGGCTTGGCACAATCCCGCGTAGGCCAAAGAAAAGTTGGGGTGGGTTTTTAATAAGCCCGTCAGCAGGCTTTGCGCGCGTTTGATTTTGAGTTCTGAGGAGCGATCTTCCAGTGCCTGGCGCGCGTGTAAAAAATCTTTCTGCTCGGCAAGCTCCAAGCCTTTGTTGGCGGTGTTGCCGTTAAAAGCCTGTGTCACCGCTTGCAGCAGAGCTGGGGCAATTAACTCGGGGTGATTGTTCAGTTCATCCTCGGTGTGATGAATAGCGGCAATTTGGGTTTGTTGGCCCTGGTGGTAGTAATAGATTTGCGTGAACTGATAGCGGCTGACGCTGTACAAGCTGAACGTTAGTACGGCATCGGCCTGGAACTGGTCAGCCACATTGGCCGACAGCCCCGGAGGATTAATCAGTGCCTGCGCCACTGTGACGCGTCGAATCCCGCCAGGGAGCTGTTTTGATAAGTGATCAACGAGGGTTTCTAAACCTTGATCTTTTATCACAATCGCCACGCTTTTAGGCTGTGTCGCGCTATCAGTTTGTGGCTTGGTCTGCGATATGCTGGCTTGGAGTAGCCAGATGAAAACCAACGCAGTTACAGTCGCCAAGGCCGCTCCCCAAGGCCAATAACGCCGTTTGGGGCCCTTCTTAGGGGTAACGATAGAAGGTTGTTCTAAAGCTGAGTCTGTTGTGGACCGGTTACTATCGGTTTGAATGGCTGGGTTTGGTTCGGCTGCAATGGATGACTCAGCTGTGCCCAGGGCGTTGGATTGTGTTGGGTCAGCCTGTGCGGGGAAGTTGTCGGTATTGGATGCGGCTTCCTGGGCGGCCTGTTCCTCCGAGCTGAGGTACAGCGTGTGCGCAGGCACCTCCAGCACGGCGGCGATGCGCTCTAAGGTATTGGGGTCAACCGATTGCTCGTTGAATACGCGGTTGACCAGATCTTTGGGTGCTGAGTTAAGTTGTTCGTGTTCGGCAATTTTCTCAGCCAGTGCCGCTTGGGTTTTCATGCCAGCGGCAAACAGGGCTTTGGTTAATTTACTTCTGGATGCTTGAATACCACGTTTACGATTTTTCTTTTTCTGGCTCACCGTAAATCCCTTCACTAACCTTTATCTGTATCCGTTGGCGTGTGGTACATCCTAGAAAAACAAAGTTTTACATACTGACTGTAAAAAATTAAGTTTTTACTCAGTTTATTTTAGCAAACGTTCCAATATGCCTTGGTAAATGGCTGAAAGCTGGTCTAGCTCCTGGGCATTTACACACTCGTCTACCTGGTGAATAGTGGCGTTAATCGGGCCGAGTTCGATGACCTGGGCGCCACTGGGGGCGATGAATCGGCCATCGGAGGTGCCGCCGGCGGTGGACAATTTGCTGTCGATTCCGGTGGCCGCTTTGATGCTCTCCTGGGTGGCACCCACTAGGGTACCGGGCTCGGTTAAAAAGGCTTCGCCGCTGAGGTTCCAGTCTAATTGGTAGGTGAGTTGGTGCTTGTCCAATATGGCTTCGGTGCGCTCTATAATTTGCTGGTGGGTCAGCTCAGTGGAAAAGCGAAAGTTAAAGATAACTTTTAAGGTGCCTGGTACCACGTTGGTTGCGCCGGTACCACCATTGATGTTGGAAATTTGAAAGCTGGTGGCGGGGAAGAAGTCGTTGCCTTCATCCCATTGCTCTGCGGCCAGCTCGGCCAGCGCCGGTGCCGCCATATGTATTGGGTTTTTGACCTTGTGGGGGTAGGCAACGTGACCTTGAATGCCCTTAACCGTAAGCCAGCCGCCAATACTGCCACGACGGCCGTTTTTGATCACATCGCCGGTTACATCAGTGCTTGACGGCTCACCCACCAGGCACCAGGTGATTTGCTCGCCTTGTTCGGCCAGCCATTCCATAACCTTAACGGTACCGTAGTCCGCCGGGCCTTCTTCATCGCTGGTGATCAGGAAGGCGATGCGCCCGTTGTGATCAGGATGCTGCGCTACAAAGCGCTCGCAGGCGGTTACCATGGCGGCCAGGGAGCCTTTCATGTCGGCAGCGCCTCTGCCATAGAGCATGCCTTCGTGCAGCACCGGCTCGAACGGCGGGAAACGCCAGTTTTCCTCTGGGCCGGTGGGCACCACATCGGTGTGGCCGGCAAACGCAAACAGCGGCCCCTGGGGGCCGCGCACAGCCCACAGATTTTGCACCCGCTCATCATTCTCACCCCAGCACAAGAATTGGCAGTCGAAGCCAATGGCGGATAACCGGCTGGCCATTAATTCTTGGCAGCCTTCGTCGAGGGGCGTAATGGACGGCCGTCGAATCAGTTCTTGGGTGAGTTCAACGGTGGCGGATGGTGCTTCCATGGGTTGTGTATCTCTTGGGGTTGCTTAGTTGTGCTTGTGCAGTTCTTCGTTCAGCTCAATGGCTGACTTATTGGTGCGGCATTGAACGGCGCCGGTTTGCGAGTGGCGACGGAAGAGCAGGTCGCTCTTGCCGGCGAGATCGCGGGCGTTAACGACTTCTACCACGTCGCCGTTGTCGGCCAGTACCGATACTTTGGTGCCTGCGGTAATGTACAAGCCCGCTTCAACGGTGCAGCGGTCGCCCAGTGGGATACCGATACCGGCGTTGGCGCCCAACAGGCAGCCTTCGCCCACGGAAATAACAATGTTACCGCCGCCAGATAGGGTACCCATGGTGGAGCAGCCGCCACCCAAATCCGAGCCTTTACCCACAACCACACCGGCGGAAATACGGCCTTCGATCATGCCCGGGCCTTCGGTACCGGCGTTAAAGTTGACGAAGCCTTCGTGCATGATGGTGGTGCCTTCGCCAATGTAAGCGCCCAAACGTACGCGTGCCGTGTGCGCAATACGCACGCCGCCAGGTACCACGTAGTTGGTCATTTTGGGAAATTTGTCCACGCAGTCGACGTCGAGCAGCTCGCCGCTTAAGCGTGCTTGCATTTGACGCTCTGACAGCTCAGCCAAGTCGATGGCGCCCTGGTTGGTCCAGGCTACGTTGGGCAGTACGCCGAACATGCCGTCCAGTACAACACCGTGGGGTTTTACCAAACGGTGGGACAACAAGTGCAACTTGAGATAGGCCTCTGGTGTGGTGTTAGGCGCGCTGTCGTCGGCCAAAAAAGTGGCTACTAACGGTTGTTTGCTGTCGGCGAAGCTTTTGGCAATGGCCGCTTGTTCGGCATCGACGCTGGCTAAATCGGCGGCCAGTTGGCTCACCTGGGCGGCATTTAAGGCGATGGCTTGGTTGCCTTCGCTGTAACCTGCGGCTTTGGCGGCAACGGCGGCCAGCTCGGCGCTGGGATTGAGCACAGGGGCTGGGTAGAACACTTCCAGCCACTCTTGTTTTTGGTTGTGAGTGCCTACGCCGAGGCCGAAGCTAAATAACTGAGTCATGGTGCAATCCTGTTATAGGGTGGTTGGTGCCGAGCAGGGCGGCAACTGATCTTGATTAGAGTAGCGCTTGGTAATTGGCGGCGGAAAAGCCCACCTGGCGCTGCTTGCCGGTATCCAGAACCGGCCGTTTTATTAGGGTTGGGTGCTCAACCAGTAGAGCCGCAGCATCATCACCCAGGGCCTGGTCCTTCTGCGCATCATCCAATTGCTTCCAGGTGGTGCTGCGCTTGTTCACCAGCACCGCGTGGCCGAGTTCATCCAGCCAGGCCTGCACCTGGTCTTGGCTCAAACCCTCGGCCCGAAAATCGTGAAACGCGAATTCAACGTTGTTGTCTTCCAGCCAGCGGCGGGCTTTTTTTACGGTGTCACAGTTTTTGATGCCGTAGAGCGTAAACATACTTCGGGTCTCGTTACGTGTAATTGCAGGTGCAAAAGGCGCGCAATCATAGCAAAAAACAGGGGCGTTATCACAGGCAAGGAATCAATGGGGTCAGATCCGTTTGATCCGACAGCGGCTAAGGCTTCAGCACCTTTTTGGGGTGCTTGCGGTTGGGGTAGCAGGTGGTGCAAATTTCACACACCCGGCCATCGCAACCGCGCGCACTGCAGAATTCCCGCCCGTAATAGATGATTTGCAGGTGCAGGGCGTTCCAGCATTCTTTGGGAAACAAGCGTTTGAGGTCTTTTTCGGTTTGGGCAACGTTTTTGCCGTTGGTGAGGCCCCAGCGCTGAGCCAAACGGTGGATGTGGGTGTCCACCGGGAAGGCGGGTACGTCGAAGGCCTGGGCCATGACCACGCCGGCGGTTTTATGACCCACACCGGGTAGGGTTTCTAGCGCTTCCATATCGTTGGGCACAACGCCGTCGTACTCTTCTACCAGTATCTGTGACAGTTTGGCGATGGCCTTGGATTTTTGCGGTGACAGGCCGCAGGGGCGAATAATGGCTTGGATATCTTCCACGCTTTGCTTGGCCATGTCCCAGGGGCTGTCTGCCAGCTGCCAAAGCGCAGGCGTGACTTGATTGACGCGCTCGTCGGTGCATTGAGCAGACAGCAGCACGGCCACCAGCAAGGTGTAGGGGTCTTTGTGGTCCAGGGGGATGGGTGGCTCTGGGTAGAGACTTTGCAGCTTGCCTAAAATGTACGCCACGCGCTCGGGCTTGGTGAGATTTTTGGCCGGTTGAATTGGGCCCTCTGCGGTGGTCATGCTGCTACTCCCTTAACCCAAGCTGGCCGCAAAGCGCACAATACGATGGGCCGCTTCCAGACACTGGTCTACCTCTGCCACCAAAGCCATGCGCACGTGATTGGCACCGGGGTTGAGGCCGTGGGCTTGCCGTGCCAGATAGCTGCCAGGCAAAACGGTAACGTTTTCCGCCGCAAACAAGGCCTGGGTGAATTTCTGATCACAGATTGGGGTTTGGGCCCAAAAGAAAAACGCCGCATCGGGTTGGGTAACCGGCAGAGCCTGCTGTAACACCGGCAGTACCTGCTCAAATTTTTGGCGGTATTGGGCGCGGTTGTCTTGCACGTGGTGCTCGTCCTGCCAGGCGGCGATACTGGCGGCCTGGGTGGGCAGCGGCATGGCTGAGCCGTGGTAGGTGCGATACAACAAAAAGCTTTTAATGATGGCTTCGTCGCCGGCGACAAAACCTGAGCGCAGGCCCGGGAGGTTGGAGCGTTTAGATAAGCTTTGAAACACGACACAGCGTTGGTAGGCGTGGTTGCCCATTTCTTCGCACACTGACAACAAGCCCGTGGGCGGCGAATCGAAATAAATTTCCGAGTAGCACTCATCGCTGGCGATAATAAAATCGAATTTCTCGGCCAAATTAAGCAGTTCTTTGAGTTGGCTCTTGGGCATTACCGCACCGGTGGGGTTGCCTGGGTTGCAGATGTACAGCAGCTGGCAGCGTTGCCATACCGAGTCGGGCACGGCGCTGTAATCCGGCAGGTAATGGTTGTCCGCTGTGCAATTTAGATAATAGGGCTCGGCGCCGGCCAAAATCGCGGCACCTTCGTAAATTTGGTAAAACGGATTGGGCATCAGTACCAGTGGGTTTTTAGAGCGGTCCACCACGGCTTGGGCAAATGCAAAAAGCGCTTCTCTTGTGCCGTTTACCGGCAATATTTGGTGTGCGGCCAGGGCGCTCAGTTGATAACGCTGGATGGCCCACTCGGCGATGGCTTTTTTCAGCTCCGGCGTGCCGCCGGTGGCGGGGTAGGCGCCAAAACCGGCCATGGCATTGCTGAAGGCATCCAGGGCAAATTGCGGTGCTGGGTGTTTGGGCTCGCCAATAGATAACGCAATGTGCGCGCGGTCCGCGGGCGGTGTTATACCGGTTTTCAATTGCGCTTGTTTTTCAAACGGGTAGCTGTGAAGGGCTTGGATGTCTGGGTTCATGCGACTGCTTCAGTAAAAGTTAACTCTATATTTGGGTATTTGTGCGTGCCGCATCAGTAGACCGTCAAAGCATAAGTTCTTTGGTGGGTACTAGTCAGGGGCGGGCTAGCCCAGTGCTTTAGCGTCCTGAGCTTGGTTTTGCTTATCCAGCTGCTTGCGAATTTCTAACTGTAATTGATCGCACAATGCAGGGTCGCTCAACGGTTGGCCGTCAAGGTCGCAAATTAAAAACACGTCTTCTACGCGCTCACCTAACGTGCTAATGCGAGCCGAGTTCAATTGAATACCCAAGTCGATAAATATCTGGCCTATACGCGCCAGCAGGCCCGGACGATCTGGAGAAATCACCTCCAGCAGAGTTTGGCCGCTAATTAAATCGTTGTGGATGCTGGTTTGCGTTGGGCTGCGGAAGGCTTTCAGTTGCCGCGGTGTGCGCCGTTGGATACTGGTGGAATCGTCCGTGGTAACGACCAGCTCTTTGAGTAAGGCCTTTTCAATGCGTGCTAGCTGATTGGAGCCGTTTTCAATGGCGTTACCGGATTGATCCAATACGTAGTAGTGATCAACGTTAATGTCCGAATTTGAGTTGTAAATACGAGCTTCTTGAATATTGAGGTTTAGGTGGTCAATGGTGGAGGCAGCCCGGGCAAAAACGTTTTTACGGCCTACCGTGCGTACAAAAATTTGCGTGGCGCCTTCCTCGTGGTAGGAACTAGTGGTACTGAAAGACACAACCACATCTGGGTAATTTGCTTCAACCACAGCGGCGGTTTGCCAGGCAATGTCCAAATGGGTTTCGCGCACAAAGTAATCGTCGTTAATGTCGGCCCATACCTTACGAGCTTGTTCTTCCGTGATGCGTTTATCGGCTAGTTTGAACAGCGCCTGCTGCTGGGTTTCATCGATGATGTCTTGGCGGTCGACGGTGTTTTCTAAGCCTCGGCGCAGTTGGCGCTTGGTTTCCATGTACAGCTGGCGCATTAATGATGCGCGCCAGTTATTCCAGATGCTGGGGTTGGTGGCGTTCATGTCAGCCACGGTGAGCGCGTAGAGGTAGTCCAAGTGCTCTTGGTCGCCCATTTCCAGCGCAAAATTACGAATCACGTCTGGATCGGTGATGTCTTCTTTTTGCGAAACGGTAGACATCTTCAGGTGGTTTTCTACCAACCAGATCACCAAGTTGGAATCGCGTCGGCTTAGGCCGTGATGCTGACAAAATTCTTCGGCATCTTTAGCGCCAAGCACGGAATGATCTCCACCCCGGCCTTTGCCGATATCGTGATAAAGCCCGGCAATAATCAGTAAATCTGGCCGGCGCAGGTGGCGATAGATGTAACCCGCAACCGGAAATTTATCCTGGGAGGCTTGGCTGGAAAACTCGTGGATAAACTTAATCACCAGTAAGGTGTGGGCATCTACTGTATAAATGTGGAAAAGGTCGTGCTGCATTTGGCCGGTGATACGACCAAATTCCGGCAGATAGCGCCCCAAGATGCCGTAGCGGGTCATGCGCGTGAGCACGGCAAACAAATCAAACGGCGAACGCAGTAGCGTTTGGAATAACTGAATATTTAACGGTGTGTTGCGGAAATCGTCGTCGATAATATCCCGCGCCTCACGAATTAAACGGATAGTGGCGGCACGTACGCCTTCAATTTTGGGGTCGTTGCCCATCAGCACAAAAATTTCTAACAGCGCCGAAGGCGACTCTTCAAAAACCTTGGCGTGCGTCACCTCAATAAAATAATCGTTGAGCTGAAAGCGCTCGTTGATGGCCACGATATTGCGAGTTTCGTCTTTATGGAGGATGGTTTCGCTGAGGTATTGCAGCAGTACTTCGTTTAGCTCGCGCAGCGACAACACAGCACGATAGTACCAGTGCATAAATTGTTCAACGGCCAATCTTTTTTCTGAATTGCTGTAGCCAAACATCTCGGCCAGCTCGGTTTGGTAGTTGAACAACAAGCGTTCTTCGGCTCGGCCGGCTAATAAATGCAGGCCATAGCGCACTTTCCACAGGAATTCCTGGCCGCCTGTAAGTACCGAAAGTTCACGGGCGTTTAGAAAATCTCGGCCTTCCAATTCTGAAAGTGATTCGATGCCAAAGATGCGCTTGGTTACCCAGGTGATGGTTTGGATATCACGCAGGCCGCCGGGTGCGTTCTTGATATTGGGTTCAAGGTTGTATTCGGTAAAATTGTTTTTTTTGTGGCGCTGGGTTTGCTCGTTTAACTTGGCCTCAAAAAACGCTTTGGCGGGCCAGATTTTGTCTTCGGACACCGCTTTTTTTAGTTCGTTGGCCAATTGGTTGGGGCCTGCCACGGTGCGACATTCCATCATATTGGTAACGATGGTGATGTCTTCTTCGGCCAGCGCTGTGCACTGATCTATGGTGCGCACACTGTGGCCGATTTCCAAGCCGATGTCCCACAGGAACATAATAAAGGATTCTATATTGTCGGCTTGTGATTCGACCTCGTCTTCTTCAAATAAAATCAGTAGGTCGATATCGGAATGGGGGTGCAGCTCAGCGCGGCCGTAGCCGCCCACGGCAATCAGCCCACAGCTGTCAATCCATTGGTGGCGATGCCAGGCGTAATGCAGAATGCAATCAATAAACAGAGCGCGGTCGTTGACCAGCGAGCGAATGCTGGCGCCCTCAAGGAAGCGCGTATCAAAGTAGCCGCTGGCTGCGGCCAGGGCGTCTTTGAATATACTGACCGGCGATTTGCTGCTGGCAAGGTTACAACGAAATTTTTCCTGGTCGAAAAAGACCAGGGGTAATTCAAAATGCGGCGCTAGCACTAAAAACTTTCCTCGGATCGAGCAGTTAATACCTCAACGCCATTGGCGGTTACGGCCAGGGTGTGCTCCCACTGGGCGCTAAGACGGCCATCTTTGGTTTCCACCGTCCAGCCATCTTTTTTCAATTTGGTTTGCGCTTTGCCGGCGTTGATCATGGGCTCGATGGTAAAGGTCATGCCTTCTTGAATTTCAAAGCCGGTGCCCGGGCGGCCGTAGTGCAACACTTGTGGTTCTTCGTGGAATTCAATGCCAATACCGTGGCCGCAGTATTCGCGCACCACCGAATAGTAGTTTTTCTCGGCATAGGTTTGAATTACATGGCCAATATCGCCCAAGCGAGTGCCCGGTTTAACTAAGTCGATGCCCTTATAAAGGCACTCTTGGGTGATTTTAATTAAGCGCTCAGCGTGAGGAGCGGCTTTGCCCACGGTAAACATTTTGCTGGTGTCGCCGTGGAAGCCATCCTTTATAACGGTGACGTCAATATTGATGATGTCGCCGTCTTTTAAGATTTTCTTGTCCGATGGGATGCCGTGACAAATAACGTGGTTTACCGAGGTGCAGATGGATTTGGGGAAGCCCTTGTAGTTCAGGGGTGCAGGAATCGCCTTTTGCTCATTGATGATGTAATCATGGCAAATACGGTCCAATTCTCCGGTGCTGACGCCGGGTTTCACGTGCGGGCCAATCATCTCTAAGACCTCGGCTGCCATGCGGCCGGCCACTCTCATTTTGTCGAGTTCTGCGGGTGTCTTGATGTGAACTTTGCTCATAATTACGGTTTTAACTACCTATCTTGGGGCTTTGGGCTGGCTCGACCTGGTGACGTGGACTGTAGACGGCACTCGGGGAGCTGCAAAAATGGGGCATTGTAAACCACCCCTGGCTGTCTCGATAGTCATGGTTTTTGGCCGGTTTGTTTAACTGTAGCAGTGCAGTCGCAGCCTAGGTGGCGACTCAGGTGTGGGTCAGTCAATCGCCAGTCCTGCGAAAAGGGTGGTGTTGGCGTGGTTTCTGTGGTATAAAGCGCGCCTCTTGCTGGTCAGAGCCACAATTGGTGGGTGTTTAGCAAGGTAACGAGCCCGGTTTTTGGGCCACTTTAACGTCACACATACATCGTCACAATCCCCTGGGTGCCAAGGTTTCTGTTCGCAGATTGTCCTCGGTTGGTGGCTTGGGATGTATGGAGGCCTAACCCAATATATTAGGAAATTACTATGCCTCAAGTCAGCATGCGCGACATGTTGCAGGCTGGTGTGCACTTTGGCCACCAGACTCGCTACTGGAACCCAAAAATGAACCAATACATTTTTGGCGCCCGTAACAAAATCCATATCATCAACCTAGAGTACACTGCTCCCGCCTTCAATAAGGCGTTGGAAGTGGTTCGTGGTTTGACTGCCAGTAAGAAGAAAGTCTTGTTCGTTGGCACCAAGCGTGCCGCTCAAAAGAGCATTAAAGAGCAAGCAGAACGCTCTGGCCAGCCGTTTGTTAGCCACCGCTGGTTGGGTGGTATGTTGACCAACTACAAAACCATCCGTGCTTCTATCCGCCGCTACCGCGAGCTTGAAGCTCAAAGCCAAGATGGAACCTTTGAAAAGCTGACTAAAAAAGAAGCTTTGATGCGTACCCGTACGATGGAAAAGCTTGAGCGCTCCATTGGTGGTATTAAAGACATGGGTGGCCTGCCAGACGCGTTGTTTGTAATCGACGTAGAACATGAGCGAATCGCCATTCAAGAAGCCAACAAGCTGGGTATCCCTGTTATTGGTGTTGTTGATACCAACAGTAGCCCAGAGGGTGTTGATTACGTTATCCCTGGTAACGACGATGCCATCCGCGCCATTAAGCTTTACACCACTGCTGTGGCCGACGCATGTTTAGAAGGCGCTGCTTCTGGCCAAGCACCTGCGAAAGACGAGTACATCGAAGAGAGCAACCAAGCCGTCGCTGGCGAATAAGTTGTTGACCGCTCTTTTGTCATCTGTTTGGCACAAGAGCGGGTTATAACTCGTACTTTTTGACCGCCCAATTTCAACTTCAAGCCGTATCCTTTTCAGGGTGTGGCTTGAAGTATTTTTAATCCAACGAATTTTCTAGAGGGGATAGGACAATGGCAGCCGTATCTGCAGCCCTGGTAAAAGACCTCCGCGAGCGCACTGGCCTCGGCATGATGGAGTGTAAAAAGGCATTGAAAGAAGCCGATGGCGACATCGAGCTGGCCATCGAAAACCTGCGTAAAGCCAGTGGCCTGAAAGCCGCTAAAAAAGCAGACCGCACCGCCGCTGATGGTGTCGTGGCCGCTAAGACTGCCGAAGATGGTAGCTACGCCGTAGTATTGGAAATTAACAGTGAGACTGACTTCGTTGCCCGTGACGAAGGTTTCTTGGGTTTTGTAAACACCGTTTTAGACAAAGCCTTTGCTGACAAGCAAGCCGACGTGGCTGCGTTGATGGCCGGTGAGCTGGAAAGCGCTCGAGAAGCCCTGGTACAGAAGATCGGTGAGAACATCTCTGTGCGTCGTGTTTCCGTGGTCGAGGCCAACGGTGGCGCCGTAGGTGTTTACGTTCACTCCAACAACCGTATCGCTGCTGCTGTTCAGGTTTCTAACAGCGATGTTGATTTGGCTAAAGAAGTGGCTATGCACGTTGCCGCCGTAAGCCCGCGTGTTAATAAGCCAGAAGACATGCCACAAGAGCTGCTGGAAAAAGAGAAAGATATCATCAAGGCCCAGCCGGATATGGAAGGTAAGCCAGACAACATCGTAGAAAAAATGATGGTTGGCCGCATCAACAAGTTCTTGAAAGAGAACAGCTTGGTTCAACAGCCTTTCGTCAAAAACCCCGATGTTACTGTTGGTCAGTTGGCGAAAGACGCCGGTGCCGACGTAGTTGGCTTCGTTCGTTTAGAAGTCGGCGAAGGTATCGAAAAAGAAGAGGTTGATTTTGCAGCGGAAGTTGCCGCTCAAGTACAAGCTTCTAAATAAGCCCATCTGGGCACCCGGCACTGTTTGGCAGCGCCGACCGAAAAGGGGAAAGCATGGCTTTCCCCTTTTTGTTGGTGCTCTTTGGCTGATTTCGCTGATGGCTATTTTTAGTGGTTGGTTAACCCTTGGGGCCAGGTGCTGGCCAGCTTTTGAGCGGTGATGACGCCTTTTGGGTGGCAGTGGTGGCCATCTGCCACCAGAAATGCAATTGGCTTGTGAAATTGGTGTGCCTTCCTGGTACACTGCGCTCCAAATTTTGGATGCTGGAGCGAACTAGGATGCCGTCGGCGCGTGATAAGAAGTACAAACGTATTTTATTGAAACTCAGTGGCGAGCAGTTGATGGGGGATGAAGGGTTCGGGATTGACCCCAAAGTCCTCGATAAAATGGCGCTGGAGATCGGCCAGTTGGTCGGTATTGGCGTGCAAGTCGGCCTTGTTATTGGTGGTGGTAATCTGTTCCGAGGCGCGGCATTGAATGCAGCAGGCCTGGATCGAGTGACCGGTGACCACATGGGTATGTTGGCCACGGTAATGAACGCCTTGGCTATGCGCGATGCCTTAGAGCGCTCCAACATTAATTCCACCGTTATGTCCGCCATTCCTATGAGTGGCGTCCTTGAGCATTACGATCGCCGTCGCGCGATTCGCTTGCTGGAGGCTGGCGAAGTAGTCATCTTCTCGGCCGGTACCGGTAACCCCTTTTTTACCACAGACTCCGCGGCCTGCTTGCGTGGCATTGAAGTTGAAGCTGATTTGGTGCTCAAGGCCACTAAGGTGGATGGCGTTTACACCGCTGATCCGATGAAGGATCCGAGCGCCGAGAAATACGATCGTCTGAGTTTTGACGAAGTCTTGTCTAAGAAGTTGGGTGTTATGGATCTTACCGCCATGTGTCTGTGCCAGGAGCATGGTATGCCGGTGCGCGTGTTCCGTATGGACAAGGTCGGGGCGCTGCTCAACATTATAACCGGTAGCAATGAAGGCACCCTGATTGAAAACGATCCGGAGTAATCGCCCGCGCGGGGGCTACCAGCGAGGCAATTGGAGAAAAAATAATGATTGACGACATCAAAAAAGACGCCGAAACACGCATGTCCAGGTCCATTGAGGCGCTGGGGCACAACTTTAACAAGATTCGCACCGGCCGGGCCCACCCCAGCCTGCTCGACGGTATCACCGTAAACTATTACGGCTCTGATACCCCGTTAAGCCAGGCCGCCAACGTTAGTGTTTTGGATGCGCGTACCCTGTCGATCAGTGCTTGGGATAGATCCTTAGTGCCTGAAATCGAAAAAGCCATCATGAAGTCTGACCTGGGCCTCAATCCTTCTACCACCGGTGAGCTAATCCGCATTCCCATGCCGATGCTGACAGAAGAAACCCGTAAGGGATTCATCAAAACCGCTCGGGGTGAGGCTGAGCAAGCGCGGGTGTCCATTCGCAACATCCGTCGCGATGCCATCAGCGAGCTGAAAAATCTACAAAAAGAGAAGGAAATCAGCGAAGACGAAGAGCGTAAGGGTGGTGACGAGGTGCAAAAGATCACCGACAAATTCATCGCCAAAGTAGACGCTGCGTTAGCGGACAAAGAAAAAGACTTGATGGAAATATAACCGCTGCCCCGGGTGGGGCAGTCGTTTAAGAGGTCAGCGTGACGACGGAAACACTCAAGCACATTGCCATCATCATGGATGGCAATAACCGCTGGGCCAAACAGCGAGGAATGTTGGGCACCAGTGGCCACAAAGCGGGTGTTGAACGCATCCGTGATGTATTAGCAGCCAGCAAAGAGCACGGCATTGACATTGTCACCTTGTTCGCCTTCAGCAGTGAAAATTGGAGCCGCCCGCCAAAAGAGGTTGAGGCCTTGATGGGCCTGTTCCTAAGTTATCTGAAGAAAGAAGCCAAGAAGCTTAACGCAGAAAATGTGCGTGTGCGCGTGATTGGCGATAGATCACGCTTTAGCAACCGCATTCAAAAAGCCATTGCCGACGCCGAGGCCATCGCCAGTACCGGTGAGCGTACTCTGGTTATTGCCGCCGACTACGGCGGTAAATGGGATATTGCTAATGCGGCGAAAGCCATTGCTGAGCAAGTAGCTGCCGGCAGAATTACTCCGGATCAGGTCAATGAGAGCCTAATGGAGCAACACGTTAGTTTGGCAGACGTGCCGCCGGTGGATTTGCTTATTCGCACCGGTGGAGATTTGCGTATCAGTAACTTTTTGCTGTGGCAATGCGCTTACGCCGAGTTTTATTTCACCGACGTCTTCTGGCCGGATTTTAATCGCGAACAACTGCAGTTGGCGGTGGATTGCTTTTACACCCGTCAGCGCCGGTTCGGTGGCAGAATTGACGGCGACAACGATAACTCAGGAATCGCCAGTGCTTAAACAAAGAGTCATTAGCGCGTGCATCATGATGCTGGTGTTTCTGCTGGTTTTGTTGGTGTTACCTCCCATTGCATTTATCGCGTTTGTCAGCCTAGGCATGGCCATTGGCGCTTGGGAGTGGAGCAATCTGGCTGGCTTAGGGAGTCGGGCCAAGCGCTACGCCTATCTTGCCCTGGTTCTTTTTGCCACTGTGTTGTGTGGTTGGTACATCGATATCGACGCCGATTTTGTGCCACAAAATATGGCTAACCTTCAAGCTCTATTTTGGGTAAGTCTGATTTGGTGGGGTATTGCTCTGCTGTGGGTTCAGGGCTATCCCTCCAGCTCGGTGTTGTGGGGCTCGATTCCTGCTCGCCTGCTTATGGGCATGTTGGTGTTGGTGCCAGCCTGGGTTGGTTTGTTTTTCATCCGCGCCCAGGAGCACGGCAGCTGGTTGGTACTTTTGTTAGTGTTGGCAGTGGCGGCGGCAGATACCGGTGCTTATTTTGCGGGCAAGCGCTTTGGCCGGCGCCGTTTGGCGGCCTCGGTTAGCCCCGGTAAATCCTGGGAGGGCTTCGCTGGTGGCTTAATGGCCAGTATTGCCTTGGCCGTAGTAGTGGGGCAGTTTTGGGCTCCTGACGAACGACTGTGGATATTACTGCTGGTGGCTCCCACCGCTCTTGTTTCTGTGCTTGGTGATTTGCTCGAGAGCATGGTTAAGCGTCATCGGGGTGTTAAAGACAGCGGTCTAATTTTACCCGGCCATGGCGGTGTTCTGGATCGTGTTGATGGCATGACCGCCGCCGTACCTGTGTTTGCCTTCACATTGCTGGTAACGGGAATGCACACAAGTGCGGCCATAGGCTAAACAATGTCGCATTCCTTTTCCTCTCTTCATTCCCACAGCGAGCACTCCAGCGGTGCCGCTAGCAAAACGAATTCTTCTGTGCAAAAAGTTACTCTACTCGGGTCCACCGGTTCCATCGGCGGCAGCGCCCTGGATGTGATCGCGCGACACCCAGATCGCTACCAAGTTTACGCACTCAGTGCCAATCAAAGCGTGGCAAAACTGGTGCAACAGTGCCAGCAATTCCAGCCCAAGGTGGCGGTTATCCGCGATGTCAGTCTGGTGGATGAGCTGGCCCAGGAGCTGGCCGAAGTGGCGCCCGGCACCGACGTTGTGGGCGGCGAGCAGGGTTTGATAGAGGTCAGTCGAGCCAGTGAAGTGGATACTGTGTTGGCGGCCATTGTCGGGGCCGCGGGGTTGGCACCGACCTTAGCCGGCGTGCAGGCCGGCAAGCGTGTGTTGTTGGCTAACAAAGAATCACTGGTTATGGCGGGGAAATTATTTATGGATGCCGTGGCCCAAAGCCATTGCACGCTTTTGCCCATAGACAGTGAGCACAATGCTATCTTTCAGTGTTTGCCCGAACGTCATGATGGTCTGCCCAGTGCAGGCGTTGAGCGCATACTTCTAACCGCCTCCGGTGGGCCGTTCCGCACCAAGCCGGTGGCTGAATTGGCGGCGGTAACACCGGACCAAGCCTGCGCCCATCCCAATTGGTCCATGGGCCGTAAAATCTCGGTGGACAGCGCCACCATGATGAATAAGGGGCTGGAGCTTATTGAGGCCTGCTGGCTATTTGCCACCGGCCCAAGCAATATTCAGGTGGTGATACACCCGCAAAGCGTTATCCACTCCATGGTGCAGTACAAAGACGGCTCGGTACTGGCGCAATTGGGGAACCCCGATATGCGCACACCCATTGCTCATGCCCTGGCTTGGCCGGAGCGTATAGATGCCGGCGTTCAGTCTTTGGACATATTTGACGTGGCACGCTTGGATTTTGAGCCGCCGAACCTGGAGCGATTCCCGTGTTTGGCACTGGCCATGGCCGCTGCCGAACGCAACGACTGCAGTGCCGCCATTGTTAATGCAGCCAACGAAGTTGCGGTTGATGCCTTCTTGAATGAGCAAATTGGCTTTACCCAGATTGCCAGTTTGATTGAATCGGTGTGGCAAAGTATGTCGCCGGGGCCCGTTGCGTCCCTGGCCCAGGTGATGTCGGTGGACCAAGAGGCGAGGGCCAAGGCCTTGGAAAGCATTGGCCGCGGCGCCATATCGAAGCCTGCGCACTAATGCGCTCTAAAATAGGATAACAGCCTATGCTTTTGACGATATTTTGGTTTTTGGTGGCTTTAGGTGTACTGGTTACCATCCACGAGTTTGGTCATTTTTACGTGGCACGGCGTGTGGGTGTTAAGGTATTGCGCTTTTCCATCGGTTTTGGCAAGCCGTTTTTCACCTGGCACGACCGTCACGGCACCGAGTTTGCCATTGCTGCCATTCCCCTGGGTGGCTACGTCAAAATGCTCGACGAGCGCGAGGGCACGGTGCCTGAGGAAGAGCGCCACATGGCGTTCAACCGCAAAAGCGTGTGGGCGCGCATCGCCGTGGTGGCAGCAGGGCCGGTGGCCAATTTTATATTGGCGGTTGTGTTGTTTTGGGCCACGTTTTTGCCTGCCGATATCAACGTAGCCCCGGTTGTTGGCGAGGTAGCAGTTGGCAGTATCGCCGAGCAAGCGGGTTTGGAGTCAGGCCAAGAGATTGTTGCCGTGGATGGTAATCCGACGCCATCCTGGCAGGCTTTAGGGCAGGCGCTATTGGCGCGGCTGGGTGAATCCGGCGAGATCAGTTTTAGCGTTAAATACCCCGGATCAGATTTAGAATACCAATCCCACGCTACGTTACAGGGCTGGCTCAAGGGTGAAGAAAACCCAGATCCAATCGCCGGCCTCGGGTTGACGCTGTTCAGGCCTAAGATTGAGCCGGTGGTGGCCAGTGTGGCGGACGAAACACCGGCGGCGCAATCCGGCGTACAGGCGGGAGACCGCTTTATTGCCATAAATGGCCAGGGTATTGAGAATTGGCAGGGCTTGGTAGAGACAGTATCGGCCAACCCCGGGCGCACATTGGATTTCACGTTGTTACGCAATGGGTCGGAGGTCAATATGGCCATCACTCCAGCAGCGGTGAAAGATCAAAACGGCGCGTCCATTGGGCAAATTGGTATTGCCCCGGTGATACCCACGTGGCCGGAAGAAATGTTGCGCCCTTACAACCATTCATTAGGCGGTGCTTTTGTAGCAGCAGTTGATAAAACCTGGGAAACCACCGGTTTTATCTTCTTATCCCTGAAAAAGCTTTTGGTGGGTGAAATATCGACGAAAAGCTTGAGTGGGCCATTCACCATTGCTAAAGTTGCGGGCGATTCCGCCGAGGCGGGTTGGATTGTGTTTGTCAGCGTCTTGGCTTCACTTAGCGTCAATTTGGGCGTGCTCAACCTACTGCCAATTCCAGTATTGGATGGCGGCCATCTGCTGTTTTACTTTATTGAAGCCATTAAGGGTAAGCCCGTGTCGCAGCGGGTTCAGATGATTGGTTACCAAGTGGGTTTGTTCTTGGTGGCAGGCATCATGGTTTTGGCCTTTTATAACGACATTGTGCGGATATTTCAGGGCCGTTTATTTGGCTTGCCAGTATAGGCAGGTTTGCGGAACCGATAGGCATTGTCAGTATCAAATGGCTGCTGCTTAAACCGGGTGGGGCACCAACAGCCTTGCCCGCAAACAAAAACGTGTTTTTAGGTACCAACGTTAGCACACGTCCTATGCCCATAATAATGATCGACAATCGCGCCTTATCCGCACCGCTATTGCGTCACTCCCCACGCCGATCCCTTTGGGCGTTGGCTTGTTACGTTTCCTTTTGATTAATTTCCCAACTCTATGAATCGACTGATCGCTAGTTGCACGCTGTTGTGCTTATTCGCTCTTTCTGCACAGGCAGAATCCTTCCGCATTGATGATATCCGCGTACAGGGCTTGCAGCGTGTGTCTGCCGGGACGGTGTTCGCCTCCCTTCCCGTACAAGTTGGTGAGCAGATAGAAGAAACCGATATCCAGCGCATGACTCGCGCGCTGTTCCGCACTGGCTACTTTGAAGATATCGCCATTGGCCGCGATGGCGGAGTGCTGGTAATCGCCGTGGCTGAACGGCCCGCCATTAGCTCCATCGAAATTGAGGGCAACAAGGCCATTAAAACCGACGATTTAATGCGCGGTTTAACCGATAACGGCCTGTCTGAGGGCCAGATTTTTAAGCGCGTTACGCTGGAAGGTCTAACCCAAGAGCTGGAGCGTCAATACGTGGCCCAGGGCCGCTACAGCGCCAGCGTTGAGGCCGACGTGGAGCCCCGTCCGCAGAACCAAGTGAGTATTAAAATTAACGTGGATGAAGGCTCGGTGGCTAAAATTCGCCACGTTAATATCGTTGGTAACGAGGCCTTCTCGGAAGAAGAGCTGCTGGAGTTGTTCGAGCTGGGTGTGGGCAGTTGGATGTCGTTCTTCAGTAGTAAGAACAAGTACTCCAAAGAAAAGCTATCCGGTGACTTGGAGCGCTTGGAATCGTTCTACCTGGATCGTGGTTACCTTAAGTTTTCGGTGGATTCCACCCAGGTTTCACTTAGCCCAAACAAAGACAGCGTGTACATCACGCTTAACATTACCGAGGGCGACGTTTATAAAATCAGCGAAGTTGAATTGGCTGGCGATTTGGTGGTGGATGAAGCGTTGGTCCGGCGTCTTATTTTGATGCGCGAGGGCCAGGACTTCTCCCAAGTAATGATGACCACGTCATCCGAGTATATTACCCGAAGGTTGGGTAACGAAGGCTACACGTTTGCCGAAGTTAACGGTATTCCAGAGCCCAACGACGACGATAAAACCGTTAAAGTGACTTTCTTCATTGACCCAGGTAAGCGCGCCTATGTGCGCAGAATCGATTTTAGGGGCAATACCCGCACCGCCGATGAAGTACTGCGTCGGGAAATGCGCCAAATGGAAGGTGGTTCGGCCTCCACCGCTGCCATTGAGCAGTCTAAAGTACGTTTGGAGCGCCTGGGTTTCTTCAAAGAAGTAAACGTTGACACCCGGGAAGTGCCCGGCAGTTCCGATTTAATCGATGTTGAGTACACTGTGGAAGAGCAGCCCTCGGGCAGTATCGGTGCCAGCATTGGTTACTCCGACGGGTATGGCACCACCATTGGCGCCAGTATTCAGCAGGATAACTGGTTTGGTACCGGTAAATCCGTGGGTATTTCGCTTAACACCAGTGCCTACCAAACCAGCTACCGATTCAACTACAACGACCCTTACTTCACGCCAGATGGCGTCAGCCGTGGCTTTAGCGTGTTTTATCAAGAGCGTGACTACGGCGAATTTGGTAACGCCATTAGCTATAACACCGATACCTATGGCGCCACCCTGAGCTTTGGTTACCCAACGTCGGAGATCTCCCGCCTTAATTTTGCCGTTGGCTTCAGTAATGTTGCCATTGACACCGGTAACTACGCGGTGCAAGAAATCCGCTCCAGCCCCCGCCTAATTGATGGTCGGGCCTATTCACAGTCCTATATCACCGAGGCGGTGGCGGCAGAAATTGCTGCCAATGCTAGCGGTGATTTCGATTACTCCGATTTGGCTACGCTGCTGCAAGAAAATGACCCAGTTCTGCTCGAAAACGACTATAGCGGTTTCTTGGATCGCAACGGTGATGAATTCGACATGTTCACGGTGAATCTTGGTTGGCGTCAATCCACGCTTAACCGTGGCCGCTTGGCCACCCGTGGTGCTTCGCAGCAAATCTCTTTTGAAGCCAGTGTGCCGGGCAGTGATTTGGAGTACTACAAAGTGGTTTACGATGCCCAGTACTTTAAGCCCCTAACCAAAAGCTTAACCCTGCGCCTGCGCAGTCAGTTGGGCTTTGCTGACTCCTATGGCGACACTACCGAAGTACCATTTTTTGAGCACTTCTACGGCGGTGGTTTTGGCTCGGTACGAGGTTTTGAGCGCAACACCTTGGGGCCACGGGCCACACCAGCTTTGACCTACGCCACCCAAGCCATTGCTGGCGAAGATAGAAACGATAATGGCACGACCGACCGGATTACCAATTATGCCTACATCGTTGACGATGACACCGGCCAACTGATCTACAACCGTGCCCAGCCGAATTTACAAACCAAGGATCTGCGGTCTTTCGGTGGTAACGTTCAGGTTGAGTTCGGTATTGAAGTGTTATTTCCTTTACCGTTCATTAAGGACCAGCGTTCTATGCAGTCTGCGTTCTTTATTGATGCTGGTAATGTGTTTGATACAGATTGCGGGCAAACTCAGCTCAACTGTGCCGATGTCGATCTATCTAACTTAAGTTCGTCTGCTGGTATCGGTTTGACTTGGATTACTGGCTTTGGCCCACTGACTTTCAGTATTGCCCGGCCGATCGAAAAACAAGAGTATGATCGCGAAGAATTCTTCCAGTTTTCACTGGGTACCGCGTTCTAGTCTTGGTTAAAAAGTTATGGCTTAGTGTCAGTGTTACAGTACACTGCGCGGCCATAGTACCGGCAGTTGCCGCAGGGAGGCGGGTTTATGCGGGGTAAATTGCAACCCATGAGTAAGCCTGTAGCCGCCGTAATACGCACCCTCAAGACCTAGGAGCAAGACTTGTGTTAAAAATTAAAACTATATTTGCCGTTGTCATTTTGGCCGTTTCTTCAAGTGCTGCGCTAGCCGCCGACAAGGTTGCAGTGTTCAACTTAGAACGCGCTATTTTAAGTACCGAAGCAGCTAAGAAAGCCAGTTCCGATCTACAAGCCGACCCAGAATTTGCCGCCCTGCGCGCCAAGTACGAAGGTTTGGTTGCCGATATGGAAAAACTGCGCGATGAGCAGAATTCCAAAGGCATGACCTGGAACACAGAGCAACAAGCAGAGCACCGCAAAAAAGTGGATTACATTCGCGCGGATTTAGAATTGGCTCAGAAGAAATTGCAAGCCGAGCAAAATGCTGCGGTACGTGGTTTGATGCAAGACCTGCAAGCCAAAACCGAAAAAGCTTTGGAAGAGGTGATTAAATCGGAAGGCATCACCGTCGTGCTGAACGCGGCCCAGGTTTACCACGCGGATAAAAAAGCCGACATCACAGACAAAGTAACTGCTCGTCTCAACAAAATGAAGTAGGCCTTGGTGCTTCGCTGCGGCATCAGATTGGCTTAAATGTTTAAGTTGTATGAGTCGCTTGGCCTGATCACACAGTCATAGATAAGGTAGAAACCATTGATAGCGCTAGGTGAGTTGGCCAAGCAGATTGGTGCTCAATTAAACGGTGACGCTGAGTTTCAAGTCGCCGGAATCAATACTCTATCCAAGGCCAGTTCATCCGAACTGGCTTTTATTGCCCGGCCTGAGTTTCTCGAACAGGCCAGCCAAAGCTCAGCAGGTGTGTTGATGTTGGCACCCGCCATGGCTGAGCAAGCCAGCTTTCGTGGCCACACACTCCTTATAGATGATCCGTATTTGGGTTATGCCCGCGCCTCGCAGGTGTTCGATGCATTCTTCAATCACCGACCGGGATCCGTGGACCCAAGTGCTAGCATTGCCAGCGGCGTGGAGATCCCGGCAGATACCACCATTGGCGCCAATGTCGTGGTTGCCGAAGGCGCCGTGGTGGGGCAGGGCTGCAAAATTGGCCCGGGTTGCTATTTAGGGGCTGGCAGTGTGCTTGGCGATGGCACCCTTCTGCACGCCAATGTCACTATCTATCACGGGGTCAGCGTGGGTGAGAACTGTGTGATACACAGCGGCACCGTCGTTGGCAGCGATGGATTTGGTTTTGCACCGAGCGAAGCGGGTTGGCAAAAGATCCACCAGTTGGGCGGCGTGCGCATCGGTGCTCGAGTTGAAATTGGTGCCAACACGGCGATCGATCGCGGTGCCATTGGCGACACCGTTATTAGTGATGGGGTCATCATCGATAACCTGGTGCACATTGCGCACAATGTGTTTATCGGCGTAAACACCGCCATTGCTGGCTGCTGCGGCTTTGCTGGCAGTACTAAGGTGGGTGCCAATTGCACCTTTGCCGGCCAAGTTGGCGTAACTGGCCATATCGAGATAACCGACAACTGTCACTTTTTAGGCAAGGCTATGGTGACTAACTCGGTAACCGAGCCCGGTACCTATGGTTCTGGTGTACCCATGCAGCCGGTGAAAAAGTGGCGCCGAAATATGGTGCGTTTCAGTCAATTGGATGATCTCTCCCGCTTGGTAAACAAGCTTGCGAAAAAGATCGGCGAGAAGTAATCGGCGAAAAGTTAATAAGAAGTCCTCCGCAGCACCCTGTCGGCTAAGCTAGCTGCTGGTTTTTTATACTCTTCGATTGTTCCGTATTCACGCACCTCAACCAATACTGAAGTTAACGACAATAGCGAAGCCAAACGCGGATTTTGCCGGTATAATTGCCGCGCTGAGAAAAATGCAGGTAAGTACACAGTGACTTGCAGGCTGGGGAAAGTAAAAGGCCGTTTTATGATGGATGTAACCGAAATTAAAAATTACCTGCCACACAGGTTTCCGTTCTTACTTGTCGATCGAATCGTTGATCTCGTGCCCAACGAATCCATTGTCGGCTACAAAAATATCACCATTAACGAAGATGTATTTAACGGCCATTTTCCGAATGCGCCGATTTTCCCTGGTGTTATGATTATTGAAGCGCTGGCGCAAGTGTCGGGCGTGCTGGGTTTTAAATCCATGGATAAAACCCCAGAAGACGGCTCTATTTATCTGTTTGCAGCGGTGGATAACGTGCGTTTCCGCCGCCAAGTAGTGCCGGGCGATCGCCTGCAGTTAGAATCGAAAGTGGTATCGGTAAAACGCGGCATTTGGAAGTTTGACTGCGTCGCTTCCGTAGACGGCGAAACCGCCTGCGCCTGCGTTATTATGTGCGCCGACCGCAAAGTTTAATCGACAGCCAACTACCGGGTATCACGCTTGAGTCATATAGATCCTCGCGCAATCATAGATCCGACGGCGACCTTGGCCGAGGGCGTCAGCGTTGGCCCCTGGTCCATCATTGGGCCAGATGTCACCCTGGGAGAAGGCACGGTTGTAGAGTCGCATGTGGTGGTCAAAGGGCCTACCACCATCGGTAAAAACAACCGCATTTTTCAGTTCTCCAGCGTTGGCGAAGATACCCCGGATTTAAAATACAAGGGCGAACCTACCACGCTGGTGATTGGTGATAACAACGTTATCCGCGAAGGCGTTACCATCCACCGCGGTACCGTCACCGGCCGCAGTGAAACCCGTATTGGCGATAACAATTTAATCATGGCCTACGCACATATCGGCCACGATAGCGTGGTGGGCAACAATTGTATCCTGGTGAATAACGCCGCCCTGGCCGGCCACGTGAACGTCGGTAACTGGGCGATTTTGAGTGGTTTCACCCTGGTGCACCAGTTTTGCTACATCGGTGCCCACAGTTTTACGGGGATGGGCAGTGTGATTGGCAAAGATGTACCTGCCTATATTATGGTCAACGGAAGCCCAGCAGCCGCAAAAAGCATCAACAAAGAAGGCCTGCGTCGACGCAATTTTAGCAAAGAAGAGATTGCGGCCATTAGCACCGGCTATAAAGTCATCTACCGGCGCGGGTTAACCACCGATGAGGCCCTGGTCGAGCTGGCCTCGCTGGCCCAACAATACGATTGTATCCAGCCGTTAATTCATTCGTTGCAGTCTGCCTCAAGGGGCATTGTGCGTTAAGCATGGCCAAACCCCTTCGATTCGGCCTGGTGGTGGGCGAACGCTCCGGCGACATCCTAGGCGCCGGTCTTATTCAAGCTATTAAACAACGTCATCCGGATGCGCAATTTGAAGGCATCGGCGGTGAACTAATGATGGCCCAGGGCTTTGATTCTTGGTTTGATCAAGAGCGCCTGGCGGTAATGGGGCTCATTGAGCCGCTCAAACGCCTGCCCGAGCTGTTGCGTATTCGCAAGCAACTGTTTCAGCGTTTTACTGCCAATCCACCGGACGTTTTTATCGGGGTGGACTCACCGGATTTTAATCTCGACTTAGAACTTAAGCTGCGCAAACACGGTATTAAAACCGTGCATTACGTCAGTCCCTCGGTGTGGGCCTGGCGGCAGGGCAGAATCAAAAAGATCGCTCGTGCTGTGGATTTGATGCTCACTTTGCTGCCCTTCGAGGCGTCGTTCTATCGTCAGCACAATGTGCCGGTTAAGTTTGTTGGCCATCCGCTGGCCGATGAATTGGCCCCGGTGGACGACATTCAAGCTGTGCGGCAACGCTTGGCATTGCCTTGTGACGAGGTTCCCCTAGTAGCCTTGCTGCCCGGTAGCCGGGAAGCCGAAGTGCGCTTGGTGGGCCCGGTAATGTGGCAGGCAGCGCTACAAGCCCTGCGCCAGCAGCCGCAACTGCGATTTGTTGTGCCGGCGGCCAACGCTGCTCGCCTTGCGCAAATAAAACAACAGCTCGCCGGCCACCCAGATTTACCCATTACAGTGGTGCAAGGGCAGTCTACCCAAGTGATGGCGGCAGCCAACGCCGTAGTTATGGCGTCTGGTACCACAACCTTGGAAGCTCTGCTGCTGGGTAAGCCCATGGTTGTGGCCTATCGCATGGCGCCATTGTCCTACGCCATATTGGCGCGGTTAGTGAAATCGAAATATATCAGTCTGCCTAACTTGTTGGCCGACAAACCCCTGGTGCCGGAACTCATTCAAGATGCGGCCACGCCTGAAGCGTTAGCTGAGCAACTGCTACGAATACTGCAGCCGGGTGAGCAGCAGGTGCTGAAGCAAGAATTTTCTGCCATTCGTCAACAGCTGAGCTTGAACGCCAGCCAAGAGGCGGCCAAGGCGGTATTGGAGTTAGTAAATTGAAAGTCTTAGAACCTTTTGTGTCTATCTATAGCGGGCATCTCTTGGCTGGCGTGGACGAAGTAGGGCGCGGCCCCTTGGCCGGCGATGTGGTTACCGCCGCTGTTATTTTAGATCCAAATCACCCTATAGAAGGGCTGGCGGACTCAAAAAAGATTTCCGAGAAAAAGCGCGAGCGATTGTTCGATGAGATCAAAGAAAAAGCTCACGCCTATTGCATTGCCAGGGCCAGCGTGGCGGAAATTGACCAGTTGAATATTCTGCAGGCTAGCCTGTTGGCTATGAAACGTGCGGTGGAGGGCCTACCGGTGCAACCCGAGCATGTGTTGGTGGATGGCAATAAAATACCCCGATGGCATTATCCTGCCGAGGCGGTGGTGTCCGGTGATGCGCGGGTGCCTTGTATTGCCGCCGCGTCCATTCTGGCCAAGGTTACACGAGACCGGGAAATGGTAGCGGCCGAGGCGACTTATCCTGGCTATGGTTTTGCCAAGCACAAGGGCTATCCCACCAAAGTTCATCTACAGGCCCTGGCCGACCAAGGGGTCAGTGCAATCCATCGGCGCTCCTATGCACCGGTGCTAAAACATTTATAGGCCGATCAGTTATAGGCCGAACCATAGGGCGGGGTAACCAGTGAGCAGCCAGGAGCCAGATTTACAGCTATTGATTGCCACTAATCGCCGTATTCGCAAGCACCGGCCAGATTTAGTGTTGGACGATACCCTAGACGACCAACTGCACTTGTTGCAATGCCAATTCAGTACTGGCTACGCCATAACTTTGCCGCCGATGGTGACCGTACCCGACGGCCCGCCGCAGGATCCACCCAAACGCCAGGGCTTCAAACGCAAAACTCAGCGGGTGGCAAAGAGATGGGCACGCAGTTTTCGCGGCGCCGTGGGTTCTAAAATACCTGGCGTGCAGCTGGCAGTGGTGGAAGAGCACCAACAAGCAGCGTGTTTACAGCGCTTGGTTGATCACAACGACAACACGCCCTGGCTCTTTTTTTTACACGGTAACAATCAAACCCTGGCCGACAGCATTAAAGTGTGCCGGCAAATTCAACGTTACTACCGGGTTAACGTGTTTCTGTTCAGTTGGCCATCGCGCTCCTACAACCCAAGATCCATTCCCCACCTGTTGGCCTCGGCGTTGATGATGACCCACCCGGCCACACGCATAGTCGCCCGGCTCACAGCGTTAAAATCGGTTTACGACCGCCACGCCCAGTATCGCGCAGCCCGCCAGCTGGCCGAGCATACCGTTGCGCACCTGCAGCAAGCCATGCAGCTGTTTGGCCAACACATACTTAAGCCGTTACAGCGACGCGGTGTGGCCGTCAATCTCTTGGTGCACAGCCTAGGCCATTACTTGTTGCTGCTGATGTTGCAGCGTGAGGATGTCGCCTTTGATTTTCAATTTGGCGCGGGCCTATTGCACCAAGCGGATATTGATGTCGATGACATTGCGCCGCTGTTGCAGCGCTTAACCTTGGTAAATCCGCAGCAGGTTTATTTAACTCACAACAAAAAAGACTACGCGTTGTTTTTGTCAGGCCTGTGGAATAACCGGCTACAGCCAAAAAAAGCCTACAGCCGCGCTGGCAATGGCCTCAGTGATTGGGAGCTTGATGTGCCGGATCTACACGGTGCTCAAGTTATCGATTTAACCGGCCGCCGGCATGTTGGCTTTAACCACGGCATAGTCTGGCAAGAGCCAATCGATAAGATTAGTAAAGCCCAGTTTTCACAAGTGATAAATCATTCACAGCGCAATATAAATAACGATAATAGCCCGTGAGCGAGAGAATTTTTTCTTACCGGTTTATTGAACCGTGACGAATTATTATCACTTTAATGCTGTTATAGTCAGAAAATAACTCACTCAAGGGCGCTTTTCTCAATAAACTCAACCGTTGTTGTTTTGTTCATTGAGGGGAGTATCCATCCGAACGTCAGTTTACTCTAATGGCCCAGTTGTCTTTGGGTTATTACCTTGTTTTTTGTTTGTGCCCAAGTCAGGTTTGTTGTTGATCGTGTGAATTGTTAAGCAGTGTTAGTCGCTTGTTTGCTTAAGCCAGTTTTAACGGACTATGCAATGGCGGGTTTGATGGGAGGCATCGACAGAATAAATGCAAAGCAAAGGGAAGTGGGGTTTTCGGTTTATACGCGCATGATCTAGCGGTGCCAAAACCTTGTCTAGCAACGCACTCCCACTACTACCTGCAAATCGTTGGGAGCAACGGGGATATACAATGAACAAAAAACTACTAGCAGCGGCTTCGTTGTCGGTAATGTTGTCGGGGGGCATGTGGGCGCAAGTATCCACAGCGGTACAGTCCACCAAACAACAGCCCGCCATATTGCAAGCTGCGACTGACCCAGTCAAAGCCGATAAATCGGTTAATCGCATAGATAAGAAAGTCTTTGTCCCAGAAAAGGGCATTAGCGGAGAACATCGCTACATTGTCCGTTTTGAAGAAGAGCCACTGGCCACCTACAGCGGTAAAATTCCAGGCTTGGCGTCCAGCCAAAGCAAAAGCTTAAAAGGCGCCCTAGGTAAATCCGGCCTAGGCCAAAAATCCACAACCAGATTCAACGCCAAAAGCTCCGAATCTCAAGCCTATGTTGGTTATTTAAAACAGCGTCAGGTTGAGATGGAAAGCCAAATCAGCAACCGTTTGGGCCGCAGTCTGGACGTTAAACATCGCTTCCAAAGCGCCATCAACGGCGTCACTTTGAGCATGACCCAAGAGGAAGCCAAGCGCGTTTCCAGCTTGCCAGGAATTGCCAAAATCCAACGTGACCGCATCGACCAGCTGCAAACCGATCGCGGCCCAACCTACATTGAAGCGCCTTTTATTTGGGACGGCGAAGCCAATGGTATAGCCGCAAAAGGCGAGGGCATTGTCATCGCTATTATGGATAGCGGTATCAACGGCGATCATCCTTCGTTTGCGGCGGTGGCCAGTGATGGCTACGAGCACGTTAACCCACTGGGTGACGGCACTTACTTGGGTATTTGTAACCCCGTCAGTGCCGACTACGACGCCGAGGTGGAATGTAACAGCAAATTGATTGGCCGTTACTCCTTCCTTGAGGCCAGTATCACCGAAAACAATTCGGAAGATCTCGACGGCCACGGCTCCCACGTCGCCAGTACTGCTGGTGGTAACCCGGTAAAAGCGCCTGTATTTGATACCGAAGGCACGCCCACGGGTTTGGAAATTTCCATCTCTGGCGTGGCCCCGCGGGCCAATATTATTGCGCTAGAGGTGTGTGGCGAAGACGGTTGTTACACCAGTGACCGAGTTGCCGCCTTGGACCAAATCATTGCCGATGGCATTGTCGATGTGGTCAACCACTCCATCGGTTCTACCACCCCTGTGAATTCATCGCCTTGGGAAGATGCCATGGATCTGGCGTGGTTATCAGCCCGTGCGGCCGGTATTACCATTGCTAACTCCGCCGGTAACAACGGCCCAGACCCAGCAACCTTGGGTGGCACTGGCGCGCCGTGGATTACCAACTCCGGTAACTTTACCCACGACCGAGCCATCGCCCCTAAAACCCTGGAAGACATGACCGGCGGTGACACTTTGCCTCCGGCCAATATCACCGGTGCGGCGCTGTCTGGTGGTGTGGGTCCAGCCCCCATTGTGTTTGCCGGTGACTACGAAAACGGCGATGTTGATCCTGAGCAGTGTTTAACGCCATTCCCGGCGGGCACTTGGACCAACGAAATCGTTATGTGTGAGCGTGGTACCATCGCTCGGGTTGATAAGTGTATCAACGTGCGTGAGGGCGGTGCGGCCGGTTGTATCCTAGCCAACGTTGCTGGCGGTGCAACTTCTCTGGTTAACGATGCCCATGTCATTCCTGCCATCCAGATCAGCGCCGAAGACGGCGAGGCTGTGAAAGCTTGGTTGGCCAGCGGTACCGGCCATACTGGTGTTATTAGCAATAACCTAGTGCCATTTGGTTCTGACCCAGCCCTGGGCGGCATTGCCAGCAGTGGTACTTCTCGCGGTCCGAACCTTAGCCAAGACTATCTGCCTGTATCGGTGGGTGCGCCGGGTACCGATATCTACGCTGCGCTGCATAACGGTGTTGAATATGGCTTCCTAAGCGGAACCTCCATGGCCAGCCCGCACACCGCAGGTGCCACCGCGTTGATGAAGCAAATTCACCCCGAGTGGACCGACGCCGAGATCTTGTCTGCCCTAATGACCACGGCAAACTTCACCGGCGCTAAGAAAGAGGACGGTGAAACACCGGCTGACCCCTTCGACGTGGGTGGCGGTATTATTCAACTGAGCAAGGCCTCTACTGCAGGCCTGTTATTGGATGAAACCATCGCTAACTTCGAAGCCGCAGATCCAGCCCTAGGTGGCGACCCTAAAACGCTGAATTTGGCAGGCCTATTGACCCGCGCCTGTTTGATTGAGTGTACTTGGACGCGTAGCTTCACAGCCACCACGGCGGGTACCTGGAGCGTTGCTACCTCGGCTGCCAATGTAACTGCGCAACCGGCCAGCTTCAGTTTGGCTGCCGGTGAATCGCAAACCGTAACCGTAACGGTTGACGCTGCAGGCTTGGAAGAAACCTGGTACCACGAGCTGGTAACGCTGACTCCTAGTGGCGACCTACCTGAGCAACACCTGACCGTATCCTATGTACCTTCTAACGGTGTACTGCCTGAATACGTCGCGCTAACGGCTCACCGCGATGCCGACTCCGCACTTATTGAGGGCCTTACCGCTGCTGCCATCGATGATCTGCAAATCGAGCTGACTGGCTTGGTTGCACCAACCTCCACCAGTTTGTCTTTGGCCGGCGATTCCGATAACAGCACCCCGTTCGATAATCTTGCCGACGGTGTTTTCTTTAAAACCATCGAAGTGGATGAAACTGCCACCCGCTTGATTGCTGCCACCAGCGATGCCACCTCCACCTCGCCCGATTTGGACATTTACATCGGTTACGATTTGGACGGCGACGGCCTACCTGGCGACGGTGAAATAGCCTGTATCAGTGCCACGGCTTCGGCTGAGGAGTTCTGTGATGTTACCGGTATCTTCCCCGGCACTTGGTGGGTGCTGGTGCAAAACTGGCAAGCTTCTGATGCCGGTACCGATACCGCTGAGTTAAAAACCACCTTGGTTGCCGGTGATGCAGGTAACGCCTCGGTCACTGGCCCAGCTGCTGTGCCAGAGCTAGAGCCATTTGATCTGCGTATGCTGTGGGATCTGGAGAACGTTGCCGAAGGCGATACGCTGTACGGTACCATCACTCTTGGTGCTAGCGCCGGTGATCCTGCCGGTATTGGTATTATCCCAGTTGAGTTGACTCGCTCAGTGGACGACGTTGCCTTTGCGGCCAGCACTGACACCGCTGCAGCCGGAGACTCCGTTAGCTTCCTGGCGGAAATTATCCCCAACCTGACCACCTCCGATCGCACCTACACCGTGACTGCTGCCATTCCTGACGGCATGACCCTGGTGGATGGTTCTATTTCGGCCGGCGGTGAAGTGGTTGGCGATAAGATTGTGTGGACTGTAGCCATGCCAAGTTTGGCCGATTCTGAGCCTACCTACGTGGCAGTTACCAGTGAAGAAGACGCCGCCTGTGCTGCACCATTTGCAAACAGCGGTGCCTACACAGACCTGGAGCAGTTTGGAATTTTGCCAGACACCACCGTCTCCGGAGATAGCGTAAGTTTCTCGGCGTTTAGCAGCCAGAACTTCAACTTCTACGGCGAGGACTTTGTGGGTGGCATGAACTTTACCGACGACGGCTTTGTGTTCTTCAACTCCTCGCAGGGCGCCACGCCTTGGGAAAACACGCCGATCCCAGATGTATCCGATCCTAATGATCTGATTGCAGTTCTGTGGCGCGACATGGTTATCCCAACGCCAAGCACCACGCCGGGCGAAGTTGCCGGTGTCACCCTGGCTTCTGCTGGTCCTGATGTGACCATCGTTGAGTACGACAACATGAAGTTGTACCCCGGCGACGGCGATGACAGCATCGACTTTGAAGTAGCCATTATGGGTTACGCCGATGACACCCCAGGGGCCTATGAGATTATGGTTGCCTTTGACAACATCAATGTCGACTCCTCTGTGGGTACCATTGGCGTTGAAAACCAACTCGGTACCGCCGGTACGCAAGTGGCCTTCAACGATGTTGCCATAGCCAATGGCATGGCCATTTGTTACGACCTGGTACAACCGGCCTACGATGCAGCAGCACTCAGCTTCGAAGCAACGGTGGACGCCGGCATTGCGGACAGTGAGCTTAGCGTGGCGTTAACCAGCGAAGTTGATGTGCCCGGCACCGAAGCCGTTACCGAAACCGTTTCCATTGCGGTTGAAGGTGCAGTTTCGAATTACCGTGGCCGCTTTGTTGGGCCGTTCGTTGACGGTGCCGTGGTTGAAAAAGGCGATTTCATTAAGCCCCGCTTGGTGATGTTCGACGGTAAGTACCGCACCATTGAACCGGAAATGACCCTAACCATTCTGCGTGCTAACGGCAGCGTATTGCTTAGCAAGCGCGGTCAGAAGCTTTATTCCAACAAGATTTACTACCGCAACATTATGTCGCGTTGGATGAAGCCCGGCAGTTACACAATGCAAGCCATTGTGGACGGTGAAGTCATAGACGAAGTGGAATACACCATCCAGTAAGCGGATGTTAGGCACAGGGAAGTGCCGTTGAAAAACCGAAAAGCGCCCCTCAGTGGGCGTTTTTTTATGCTCGGTGATTATTCACCTAACCTAGCCACCGACCTTACGGCGATAGGTGTAGGGGGTGACTCCCGTCCAGCGTTTAAAGGAGCGGGTAAACGTACTGGTTTCGGCAAAACCGGTGAGCTCGGCAATGCCCTCAATAGACTCGCCACTTTGGGTGAGAGCATTAATGGCGATATCCCGGCGCAGTTGATCCTTTAAATCCTGATACTCAATACCTTCGTTTTTTAGCCGCCGTCGTAGGCGCTTGGGATGGATATCCAAGTGTTCGGCCACCGCTTCTAAATTGGGCCGCGTGTACAGCAGCGATTGCAACGCCGTACGGGTACGCGCCGTCCAGGATTGCTCGCTGTAGGCGTTCATTAAAATGTTAAACAGCGGTCGCCGCAGAAACAGCAGTAGATCTTCCTGGCCCTGTTTGATAGGAAGCGACAGAAGGCTTCGGTCAAACAACAGTTCACAAAAGGACTGCACGCGGTCAAATTGAATCTCCGCCGGTGGAAACATAAACCGGTAATCCGATCCGTGCGTGGGGCGGCTGTAATTCAAATGCACAGCCTGCACTGGTACATCGTGGCTGGTTAGCCAGGTTAATACACGATGATGGGCAAACATAAAGTGCTCGTAAGCAAAGGGGGCAATTATTTCGTCGGATACTACCGGAGCGAACTTCAAACTGGCGTGGCTTGCCGATGTGGAATACGACACCCGAAAGCCTTGGCCCAATAGGTCGTAAAACTGATTGATGCGAGCCAACGCCTGGGCCAAATTCTTGGTGGTAACCAACCAGTGGCACAGTGCTTGGGAAGTGCCAACACGCTGCGGGCTTTGGCTGAAACCCATGAGCTCGTCGTTCATGGCGCGGATCGCCAAAGACTGCATATGGGAATACTGAGCCGCACTGATGCGGGCGTTGGGTTGCTGCAGTATAACCGGCGGGATGCTGGCCTGTATTAGCCACTGGTCCACCTGGTAGCCCTGGTCTTTGGCTGGTGCCAAGGCCGCATTCAGCAGGGGAATAGGGATGGATATGTCGTTCATCTAAGGCTCCGGTTGGCCTATAGCTTTGGTTAGCTGTGGCATAAAATGCCAATAATTGTCCAATCATATCCTTGTTTGGCCGGTATTTCGCTCCCTATAATGGTCGAAAATGCAAACTAAAGGTGTGGGAGTAGTTTTTAAAGCTGTTGGCCCCAACCGCAGCACCACACCCAAAGCACAACAGAGCAAATACTCACACCTAACATTGCAAGGGGAATTCATGGATATCAAAGGTAAAACGGCCATTGTTACAGGCGGCGCGTCCGGTTTGGGGCAAGCAACCGTAGAGCGATACGCGGCGGACGGTGCCAACGTTGCTATTTTTGATCTCAATGAAGAACTGGGTAACGCGCTGGTGGAAAAGCTGGGCAGCAATGTGGCTTTTTTCAAGGTTAACGTTGCCGACGAAGAATCCGTTCAGGCTGGTATTGATGGCGTTGTAGCCAAGTTTGGGGCTCTCCACATTGTGAATAACTTTGCCGGTATAGCTCCGGCATGCAAAACGCTTAGCAAAAAAGGCCCGCACCCCTTGGATACCTACATGAGTGTGGTCATGGTGAACCAAGTGGGTACTTTCAACGTGGCGCGGCTGGCGGCGGAAAAAATGGCCGCCAACGAACCCGTCAACGACGACGGCGTGCGCGGGGTTATCATCAACACCGCATCTGTGGCCGCCTATGAGGGCCAAATCGGCCAGGTAGCTTACTCTGCCACCAAAGGTGCCGTAGTGGGTATGACATTGCCCATGGCGCGAGAATTAGCACCCTACGGCATTCGGGTAAACACCATTGCCCCAGGCCTTATTTGGACACCTCTGTTCGAAAAGATCGACCCGGAGTACATCAAATCACTAGAAGCCTCTGTGGTATTCCCACACCGCTTAGGCAAAACCAGCGAAATTGCCGCGTTGTCTGCTCATATCGTCGCTAACGATTACATCAACGGCGAAACCATTCGTATGGACGCCGGCGTGCGTATGCAGCCTAAATAAGCGGTTGTTTTACCGTTTATTCAGTTTGTAAACCTCGCTGTTAGCCGATGACAGACACTCTTTATAGGCCCGCAATGCGGGCTTTTTTTTGCCTGGCCGATGGTGGGCTGTTTGGCTATCAAAACGGGTGGCTGAGTGATTGGTTGCCATATGGAACCTGCCTACCATAATTGCGTATAAAATTAGCTTATAAAACCAAACAAAGACATAGAGGCATGCCATTGCGCGCCTCTCGCAAACAGGCAGCCAACATGAGCGAATACCAAACCATTCTCGTCGATACCAGCGACAGTGGCGTTACCACCATCACTTTTAATCGCCCCAAATCCCGCAATGCTCTTAATCGCTTGTGCCGCTTAGAGACCATTGATGCTATCCGGGCGGCGAACTGTGATAAGGCCGTGCGTGTGGTTGTGTTGGCTGGTAATGGCAATGGCTTTTGCGCCGGAGCCGATTTAACCGAAGAATCCCCAGGTATGGCGGAAGACGGCTGGGGAACCCGCCAATTGCGCTACGAATACAATCCCATCATTGAAGGCATTCTCAGCGCGGAAAAACCATTTATTGCCGCCGTAAATGGCGCTGCAGCTGGGTTCGGTGCCAGTATTGCGTTGGCCTGCGATTTTACCGTGATGGCAGAGGATGCTTACTTGTATTCAGCCTTTGGCGGCATCGGCCTGACCGCCGACGGTGGTTTGCACAAGATGCTTAGTGAGTATGTGGGCCAGAAAAAAGCCTATGAGATGATCGCGCTGTCGCAAAAGCTTAGCGCGCAGCAATGTGAGCACTATGGTATGGCTAATGCCGTGGTACCAGCCCAAGTGTTAATGGCCAAGGCCCAGGAGTTGGCTCAACAGGTGGCCGCCGCGGCACCTCTAACGCTGCGTTATTCTAAGTTATTGTTGAAAGAATCGAAAACGTCCAGCGTTGAGCAAATTGCTGAGCGCGAGGCGCAGCTACAAAATTATTGCATTCGTAGTAAAGATTTTGCCGAGGGCATGGCCGCTTTCTTTGAAAAACGGCCAGCTAAGTTCACCGGTGAATAGACTTAAACCTATGGGGTTTTACTGGGGCGCATGTCCATGATGGGCATAGCGCCGTCCCCCAATATCGTTTGCGGTAATTTTCCATCCCAGCTTTGTGCTTCGGTCAGTTTAACGATTAATGGGTTGTCTTTAAGGGCTTTGGCTTTTGCTTCAATGGCTTCGGCCTCAGCCTTACCCTTCAACAAAATAGACTGAGCCTCTGCCTCGGCGATCTTTAAAATTCCCTTCGCTTTTGCGTCCGCGGTATTTACCTCGCGCAGTGCTTCTAACCGCTGACGTTCTAGCTTGTGCTCCTCCGCCGCCGCTAGGTTTTTTTCGGTTTGTTTTATTTCGATGGAATTTATGTATTTTTGCGGAAGCACAATGTTTTCGATTTGAATATTGTCCACAACCACGGGGAAACCAGCCATTTCCTCGGATAATCTGCGCTCAATGCCGTGGATCGCCGATGCCCGGTCCTGTATTAACTGTTCGGCTTCAAACTGGGGGATGGTATCTTTGGTGGCCGAGCGGAAGCGAGGGTCGAGGATACGCTGTTCAAATTGATTCAGGCCGCCGTATTTCTTGTACAGGTCCAGGGCTGCTTCTTTATTCACTGTCCAGTTGACCGATACTTCCACGGTTACCGGCATTTGTTCTTTGGTGCTGGACGCCATTTTCTCAGCGTTTTTGCGCGTGCGTACTTCTATCATTTCAACGCTTTCGATAAACGGCATTTTAAAGTGTAGGCCAGGGCTTTGTTGAGTTTTGGCTTCGCCAAAGCGTTTTACTACGCCTACGTGGCCTTCAATTACGATGTAGTACGAGCTAATAACCGCCAATACAATAGCCGCTAGCGGCAAAAGTTTTAATACTAATGAGGTGTTCAGTTGTCCTTTGAAGTTGTCCATAACGTCCCTTAACGTTTTATTCGTTTATTCTTAAACGATTGGTTTCTAAAGCAGATCACCATTCGCCAAAAATAGTGTAGCAGAAACTGCTCAACCACTCGGCAATGGTCTGTTAGAAGCGTGACATAGGGCGTGACTAAGTTGGAAGAGGGCGGGCAAAGAAGGGTGAACTAAGGGGGAGAAATCAGGCTGGGTAGTCTGAATACGGCTGAATAAGCGAGCAGCGCGTGCTGGATTTATGGCTTGGGGGCTAAGGTTGTTGACTGACCCAGATTAAAAACTGCTCACGTTCGGCTTCGCTGGCTTGCTGCCAGTAAAATTTTAGCCCGGTCAGCACGGGGTTGTCGGCGTTATCGCCGGGCTTGGGGCCAGTGGACCCGCTGTTAAGCAGGCGCTCTATTGGGTTTGGCTCTTCTGGCAGCGGTTCGGCAACGATTTTGGTAGGCGCGGCTGCAATTGATTGGTTGTCGGTTGTTTCTGTTGTATTGACGACCGCGTCGGAGTCATTGCTTCTATTGGTGCCGGTGTTTTGGATTAAAGCGGTATCCAGCCATATTTCCGGGGTGTCTTTCCAGGCACGGGCTTGTTCTTTGGTATTAGGCCGGCGATAGTTGATTTGGTAGCGTTGACCCGCTTGCAGTGTTGCCGTGGAGTATCGTGCATTCGGTAACTCATCCGGAATTCGCTAAAGTCGTTAAAGATGCCTCTTAAGTCAGTGTGATGCTGTTGTTTGTTATTGCCAACGCCATGCTGTTTGCCCACGTACTTACCACCGAGCGTATTCCGCACGAGATTACCGAGTTAATTGTTCAGTGGGGCTTGCCGGCTTGGGGTTTTCTAATCGTGGTTAACATTCTGTTGTTGTTGGCGGGTAACTTTATGGAGCCGTCGGCAATTCTGTTGATCATGGCGCCAATTTTGTTCCCCATCGCCATGCAGCTGGGTATCGACCCTATCCACTTGGGTATCATCATGGTGGTCAATATGGAGCTAGGTATGCTAACGCCGCCGGTGGGGCTCAACCTATTTGTAGCTGCGGGTATTACTAAAAAGCCAATTGGCTGGGTTATCAAATCCTGTTTACCTTGGCTGGCGTTGATGCTGTGCTTCTTAATGCTCATTACCTACGTACCCAGTATTTCCCTATTCCTGCCTGAGTACATCGACTCACTGCAGAACTAAATGCTTCATAGCACTTTGCTCCGGCGTTGCCGGAGCTTTTTTTTCTTTGCCCTTAGCCAAATATTCCCTGTTACTCGCTTCACCTTTCTTCTTTCTTACGTCGTTTTGCTCGTTCCTCGCCTTTTGGTTCACATCTGAACTATTTTGATTTTTTAAGTTGTACGCTTTTTGGCAGCGTGCAAAATTATCGGCTGTCACTGCGCAGTAACGCCAGCACAAAAAAATAATAAGAGGAAGCCTTAAGAATGAATACACCTGGTGATTCGTCCGTTCTGTCCCACCGCCGTAAGCCGTTGTTTAGTGCCATAAAAGGCAGTTGCTTCGTAGCTGCTTCCTTGACCGTACTCGGAGCACAATGCGCCGCCGCCCAAGATTCAGAAACCCAAGAGCCGCAATCTGCCACTGTGCTAGAAGAGGTGGTGGTGACCAGCTATCGGCGCTCGCTAGAGGCAGCGCGGGATTTAAAGCGCGCCATGGCGCAACAATCGGAAAGCATTGTCGCCGAAGACATTGGCAAAATGCCGGATTTAAACTTGGCTGAATCCCTTCAGCGGGTGCCCGGTGTTGCCATTACCCGTGAGGGGGGCGAGGGCCGTAATATTACCGTTCGTGGCCTTGGTCCCGGGTTTACGCGCACCACGTTAAATGGCATGGAGGTGCCCGCAAGTACCGGTGGCTTGGATTCCTCCGGTGCGACCAATCGCGGGCGGGATTTCGATTTTAATATTTTTGGCTCCGAGCTGTTTAATCGCATCACTATTAATAAAAGTGGCGTAGGGCACATCGAAGAGGGTGGTTTGGCATCCACCGTGGAGTTATTTACTCGCAAACCGTTTGATCAGCCCGGCCGATCCATTAATTTTAGTTTGCAGGGCTCTTACAATTACGACAGCGGCGAAACCGACCCCCGTGGCACTTTTGTGTACAGCGATACCTTTGCCGACGAAACACTGGGCGTGTTAGTGGCGCTAACGCGCTCGGACCGCACCGTGCACCAGGAAGGGTTTGGTACGGTGCTGTGGACATCGCCCTACGCCAATGGTAATCGCTCCTGGGTGGGTACCGATGCTGATGTTGTGATTAATGGCACACCCAATGCCGCTGGCAATCACCCGGATGCGGATATCGACCCGAACCAGCAATTGGATTACATGTGGCATGCACGGCTGCCGCGAATGGATTCGTTTAACCGCGAACAGGAACGCACCGGCTACAACATTGCGTTGCAATGGCAACCCACCGATACTATGGAGCTCGGTCTGGATATCGTTGGCTCGAGCCTAGAGGCTGACGTGACTTCCTATAATTATTACGGCCAGTTTCGTAACCTACAAGAAACCATCACGCCCCAAGAAATTACCCTAGACAGCAGCGGCAGAAGAATCATTGCCGGCACCTTTGACGGTGTTAAACCGCGATCTGAAAGCCGCAAGCAAACCCACGATACCGAATTTTTGCAAACCGTGGTTAATGGCAGTTTTGATTTAACCGACGCCATCACCTTAACCACCATGTATGGCCGGGCCACATCGGAACACCATGAGGAGCAATACCGGTTAAATTTAACCACCATCGACGGCCACCCCTTTACTTATTCGTTTGCAAGCGACAGCAACATCGCCGAGATGAGTTACGGCTTTGATATTTTGGACCCGTCACTGTATGAGTGGGGTAATTACATTGCCCTGGATAAGGTCGATCGAACCAACGAAACCTTTCGGTTGGATTTGAGCGTAGAAGACGATGCCTCCACCCTGCGCGCGGGTTTGGTTTGGAATTCACGGGAGGTGGAATCGTTTAAAGGTGTTCCGGTTGGGTTAGTAACGCCAGCCGGGGTGGACGCGTCGAACACCCGTGCTTTTGCCGGTGCAATTGACAGCTACGGCGATATTATCGATCCGCCAGGGGGCTTTCCTACCAATTGGTTAGTGGCGGATTTCAGTACTGCCATCGGCCAATTTAACGCCGGTAATTTTGCCATCGACCCGGGCAACCCAGAAACCTACCGTATCGAAGAGGAAACCCTGGGCGGTTATGTTGAATTAGAAATCGAGACCTCGCTGTTGGGCCGGCCGTTTGTAGCCAATGCTGGTTTGCGTGTGGTGACCACGGATTTATCCTCCATTGGCGCAACCTCTGATGGCGCGGGTGGGTTTATTGCGCTGCAATCGGATAAAAGCTACACCGATTATCTGCCCTCCGTTAATTTTAGTTGGGAATTAATGGACGACTTTTTACTACGCTTAAGTATGGGGCGAAATTTATCTCGGCCTGGGTTAGGCAGCTTGGTTACCACCGCCAGCGTGTTGCCCATTGCCGGGGAAATCAACATAGGCAACCCAGACCTCAACCCGGTACGCGCCAATTCCATTGATTTTGGTGCAGAGTGGTATTTTGCCGAGCAGTCCTTGCTGAGCTTGGTGTTTTTCCACAAAGACATCGACAGCTTTATCACGGGTTCCGCCGAGCAAAACCAAGTATTGCCGGATAACATTCGCGCCGTGGTAGCGGCCCGCGCCGAGTACGATCCAGCCAGCCCCGGTTACGACCCCAGTGTAGTGGCGGTGGACAGCTCTGATTGGCAGATCGCATCCTACGTCAACGGGGATGGCGCCGAGTTAGATGGCTTTGAAATTGGCTATCAGCACGCCTTAGATCAATTTATCGATGGCTTTGGCGTTATCGCCAACTACACCCATGTGGAATCCGAAGCGGTGTTTGGCAATGGCGTGGTGGGCTCGTTAGAGGGGCTATCTGAAAACAGCTACAACGCCGGCGTGTTTTACGAGCAAGATAATTTTGGCGGCCGCCTAGTGATCAATGACCGGGATGACTACGTCACGGCCCAGGTGGGGGGCACCGGTAATGCCTCGGAAGGTACCACGGGGCCAACGCGGATGGATATGTCGGCGTTTTATAATCTCACGCAAAATATCACGCTCACATTGGATGTGATCAATCTCACCAACGAAGAAGAGCGGCTGTACAGCACCGGGCCACAGGGGGATTTTAATTTGGTGCGCGAGTTCACCGCCACCGGCCGGGAATTAATCTTTGGATTGAGAGCTAACTTTTAAATATCTGCCTGCAATCCCATTGGCGAGAGGTGAGCTCAGGCCCTCTCGCTTTTTTTCTTCCATCATGTGCTGTTTTTAATCAACGGTTTAAATAAATCGTAGTTCCACCGGCGTATCGCCAATACCACCGTCGAGCCCTCCCGTTGGTCCAAATTCAGGGCCACATCCTCTCGGTTTAGCTCTTCAAATTCACGGGCTAGTCGCCGCATTTTTTGCTGAAACTCCTGATTGGATGCCTTGGATAGCATGCCATTTAGGACCAATAATTGTTCGCCATCCTCTTTAAACCGAGTTTTAAAAAACTCAGCGGCGACGGTTTGTTGAAAAAACTGTTGGATGGGGCCGTTATCCAGCCAGCTAAAATTGGCCGCCACTTTCAGCTTAATTTGGTTCTTAGGCAGCAGGTCGATGATTTTCAGTCGATCCAAGTGAGCCAGTTTCTGGATGCAGGTGTGCTCGTCGATGGTGTAAAAGTCGGTGATTTGAGCCAAGCTCCAGCGATTGAGTACGCTCACGGTAACCAGCAAAAGCACTAAGTCCTTGGCGATTTCCGATTCTTGGTCGTGGCTGAGGTGTTCTATGCGACCGCTGGATTCCTCCATTTGTTTGCACAAATCCGCAATATCCATGTCCATAAGCTTACAGATCTGCTCCAATCGGCCGATGGAGATTTGATCCGATGTCAGTAGGCGTTTGATGCTGGCCTGGGAGAGCCCCAGCGCTGTTGCCACGTCGGCATAGGTTTTACCATTGGCCTTGAGGCTGCGTTTGAGTGTGGCCAGGAGCGGGTGTGGGCTTCTCGGCATAGGGGTTCTCCGTAATGGGTAAACTACCTATTAAAGTATCACAATACGATACCATAAGGTGTTACATAGGCTACATTTGCGACGAAGGTTGTGTAATAAGCCGCCATTGGCAGAATGCGACCAAACAGACAAACAAAGGACTGGAAATAACCATGCAATCGCTGCGCAAACTCACAGGCTTTATGCCTTACCTGCTGGTGGTGTTCTTAAACGCTTTTGTGGACCTAGGGCACAAGGTCACCATCCAAAATACCATCCTCAAAGTGTGGGACGATCGCTCACAGGTGATCTTTACGGCCATTATCAATGGTCTAATCTTGCTGCCGTTTATTTTATTGTTCACCCCGGCAGGGTTTTTGTCTGATCGCTTTGCCAAACATAAGGTTATTCGTTGGGGCGCTGCCAGTGTGGTGGTGGCCACGGTGTTGATCACCTTGGCCTACTACCAGGGGTGGTTTTGGTTGGCGTTTGCGCTCACCTTGATGCTGTCCATCCAAAGTGCAATCTACTCACCGGCCAAGCTTGGTCTTATTCGAGAAATGGTCCACGACGACCAGCTGGCCGGTGCCAATGGCGTTGTTCAGGCCACATCCATTGCCGCCATTTTAGCCGGCACCTTGGTGTTCTCCGGCCTGTTCGAGATGTTTTATGAGCCCCGGGCCAACACCGCCAGTAGTACCTTACAAATGGTCTACCCATTGGGGTTTGCCCTGGTCGGTTTGTCCGCCTTGGAATTGTTGCTTAGCTTTCGCCTGCCTACGGTATCCAAAGACGACACCAGCAAAGTCTTCGATCGCCGGGCCTATGTGCGTGGCCAGTATTTGGCAAACAACTTAAGCGCTATTCGCAGCCACAAGCCGATCTGGTTATCCATTGTTGGTTTGTCGGTCTTTATGGCGCTATCGCAAGTTATGTTAGCCGCGTTTCCGGCCCACGCCAAAGTAGTGTTGCAAGACAGCAACGCGCTATTGATTCAAGGGCTATTAGCTACCACGGGCATCGGTATCGTGCTGGGTTCTCTGCTGGCCGGTCGTTTGTCCAAGGCGCATTTGGAGCTTGGTTGGATTCCTCTATCCGCCGCCGGTATCACCGCAGGCCTTGCTGTTCTGCCATTGTTGGCCAACCCTTGGGCTATTGGCGTGCTGTTTTGTTTTATTGGTTTGTGTGGTGGTTTATTTATTGTACCGCTCAACGCTTTAATTCAGTACACCGCCAAGGAAGACCAATTAGGCACGGTATTGGCCGGCAATAACTGGGTGCAAAATCTTTTTATGCTGTCGTTTTTGGGCTTAACCGTGGCCTTTGCTTGGTTTGGCTTTCGCTCTACCCAGTTATTTTATTTTTTAACCGCCGTGGCCGCAGTGGGTTTCTGTTACACCGTGGTGCAGCTGCCGCATTCCCTGGCGCGCCTGGTGGCCGGTGCCATTCTTAAGCACCGGTATCAGGTATCGGTTTCTGGCTTCGATCATTTGCCTCGTCGCGGCGGCGTGTTACTGCTGGGTAATCATATTAGTTGGATCGATTGGGCCCTGGTGCAGGTGGCATGCCCACGGGCTGTGCGCTTTGTGATGATCCGTGATATTTATCAGGTGTGGTATCTAAAACCCATTTTAAAGTTCTTTGGCGCTATTCCAATCAGCCCGGGTAACAGTAAAGCGTCTTTGGCCCAGGTGGCTGAGCTGCTGCGCCAGGGTGAGGTAGTGTGTATATTTCCCGAGGGCACCATCAGCCGTAACGGTCAGTTAGCCCAATTTAAACGTGGCTTTGAACGTGCCTGTGAAACCCTCGCCGAGCAGGATGCGGTAATCGTACCGTTTTATTTGCGTGGCCTGTGGGGCAGTAAACTATCGCGCTCGCGCAGCGAAAAACTGCGCGCTAACACCAGTACGGAAGCCAAGCGCAATATTATCGTCGCATTTGGTCAACCCTTGGCAATACACACCACGGCGGAGCAGTTAAAACAAAAAGTGTTTGAATTGTCCATTGACGCCTGGGAAAACTACACCACAACGTTGGACCCAGTACCCTTGGCTTGGCTCAAGCAGGCCAAAAGTCGGCCATTGGCTAAATCGGTCTACGAGTCTAACGGTGGTGCCTACAGCAACGTAAAAATGGTCGCGGCCAGTACTTTATTGGCAGGCAAAGTACGCCAATTTACCCAGCAGTCGAATGTGGGTGTGCTATTGCCAACCAGCGCACCAGGCATCATTGCTAACCTAGCGGTAATGCTCAGCGGCAAATGTGCGGTTAACTTAAATTACACGACGGGCAATACGGTGATCGAATCGGCGCTGAACAATGCCGCCATCGATTGCATACTCACCTCTAAATTATTTTTACAAAAGCTCAAAGCCAAGGGCATTGATGTGCAGCCTAACTTGATGTCGGCAAACTTGGTCTACCTAGAAGATGTAATGAAAGCGCCTTCTAAGGCGCGCTGGCTGTGGCAATTTACCTGTGCATTGGCGTTGCCAGCAAAGGCGTTAGTGAGAGTATTTGGTCGCCCGATGGGGATTGATCAGCCGGCGCAGATTTTATTCTCCAGCGGCAGTGAGGGTACCCCCAAGGGCATAGTACTCAGCCACCGCAATCTTATGGGTAATATCAAGCAAATCAGCGATGTTTTAAACACCCAGGGGCAAGATAAAATGGTGGCTTGTTTGCCGTTGTTCCACTCGTTTGGTCTTACGGTAAACAGTTTGCTCCCTATGGTGGAGGGCATCGCCGCCATCTGCCATCCAGACCCAACCGACGTCTTTGCCACGGCCAAGGCCATCGCTAAATATCAGGGCACTATTTTGTGCGGAACGGCCAGTTTTCTGCGTTTATACACCCGCAATAAAAAAGTAGAACCACTGATGTTAGATTCCTTGCGCGTGGTGGTAGCCGGCGCAGAGAAATTAACACCCGAAGTTAGGCAAGGCTTTGAGCTGAAATTCAAAAAAGTTATTTATGAAGGTTACGGTGCGACGGAAACCACACCCGTGGCCAGCGTGAATATCCCCGACGGCATAGACCCGCGCAGCTGGCGCGTACAGGAGGGCAACAAAATTGGCTCGGTTGGCCTGCCGTTACCAGGAACCTGTTTTCGTATCGTCGACCCAGAAACACGGCAGCCATTACCGGCGGGGGAGGCCGGCATGATTTTAATCGCCGGCGGCCAAGTGATGCAGGGCTACTTAAATAACCCCGAGAAAACCAATCAGGTCATCATTGAACAAGACGGCCGATGCTGGTACGTCACCGGTGATAAGGGGGTTCTAGATGGCGACGGCTTTTTAACCATCATCGACCGCTACTCTCGCTTCGCTAAAATTGGCGGCGAGATGGTGAGCCTGGCCAGAGTAGAAGAGGCGGTTAAAACAGTGATGCCCGGCAATGAGCCCGAGTGTGTAGCTGTGAATATTGCCGATGATAAAAAGGGCGAGAAGATTATTGCCCTAGTGGCAGGCGTGGCTGAGGTGGATAGTTTTAAACAGCAATTGATCGATGTGGGGGTTAACCCGCTGGTGATCCCAGCTCGCTTTTACTGCGTGGAATCTATTCCAAAATTGGGCAGCGGTAAGCTGAATCTAGCCGCGGCAAAACTGATGGCGCGTGAATTCACAGATTCCTAGGTTTTTCCTTAGTTGCTTGGTGGCTTAGTTATTTTAAGCGTTACAATGGCGGCTTTTAGGCACTGTGGAAGGGTTCGACATTGGACTGCAACACAACGTTGTTGGTTTTGGGCGCGTCGCGCGGTGGAACGACCATTGTTACCGCCGCGTTGGGTAGCCACCCTGAGGTTGCCATGCTCGATGAAGAATTCACTGGCGCTGTCTTTCATGTTACCGGTGGCAAAATTCGCGGTAATAAATTGTGCGTGCCTAATCAATTGGAGTGGTCTAAACGCTACCATCGCTGCTACAAAATTTTGGGGGTTAACGGTTTTTTGCGTAAGCGCAAATTGTGGAATTTAATCCCGCGCAGTGAATTGAGCTTAATGGATTATGTGGCGCGCGGGCCCGTGCAGTCGGTGTGTATTTTACGAGAGCCCAATGCGGTGATTAGCTCCATCATCCAGCGAGAGCGGCGCAGTGCAAATATTGCGGCGTTTCGTTGGCAGCGTTGTGTGGAATTTATTGCGCAAATACACGATCAACACGGCCAACACGATAATCTGCTGCCGCCGGCAATCGTTTCCTTTGAAGGCCTGGTGCAATCGCCAGAAGAGACCCTCAAACGGCTCTGCCAGTTTATCAATTTGCCCTACGCCCCGGCGATGATGAATGCGCCAAGCCGCAACGCGCGCTATGCCGGCAGTGGCTTTGATGCCAGTAAAATTCAACCGTCATCGGCAATCAATTTTGAATCGTTGTTGTCTACCGCCACGTTAGAGACGTATCAGCGCTTGCTGGTCCAGGATCTGTCTCTCCCTCAATCTTAGCGCTGTTTACGCCTAATTTGGTATCACTGTGCGGGTTTTCGACTAAACTTTTGGCAACCATTGAAATTTTGGTGCAGCTCGATTAGCACAGCTGCAGCCGTCCAAACACAAATAACAACGACGCAGAGCAATGAGTGCCATGAACGATACGCCAACCATCGCCGTACCTGCGGCAACCTTGATTTTGACGCGGCCCAGCGCCAGGGTGAAAGACAGCTTTGAGGTGCTACTGTTGAAGCGATCGCAAGATGCGGGTTTTGCTGCCGGTTCCTGGGTTTTTCCCGGAGGCCGCATCGAAGATGAAGACTTTACAGACACGGTGCAGACGATTTCGCCGCAAGATCAAACCTTAAACGGCGCCATCCAAACTGCCGCGTTGCGGGAAACCAAAGAAGAGTGTGGTGTTGATGCCAGTGAGCAAACGCTGCATTATTTTGCCCATTGGACCACGCCGGAGTTCTCGGCCAAGCGTTACAGCACTTGGTACTTTATCGCTGACATGCCCCATGGCCAGCCTATTAATATTGACCAGCACGAGATTATCGACCACTGCTGGCTAACCCCCCAGGCGGCTTTGGATAAGTACTGGGCCGGTGAGCTGCAATTCACACCGCCAACGTTTATCTCCCTGGCTGAGCTGTCCGATATAGAAGGCAGTGCACACCTAGCCGATTTTATTGCCAGCCGGCATGCCCCGGTGGTGTTGCCAGAGCGGATCGACAGCAATGGCGGCCAGCAAACACTGTTGTGTGTGGATAGCAACCCTTTGCAACACCCTCGGCAATGGCGCCAAAGAACGTTAGTGCGGCATGAAAAAGGTATGCGGGTGGAGTTTTAACACCCGCAATAACCGCTTGCTTTAGGACAGGATTAACTCTTTAGGCGGTACGGATTCGTCTGCCAATTTAGTAATGTCCAGCTTGGCGTCCGTACTCAGTACCTTTTTAGCCAGCATAAATTCAGCTGGCCGGTTCACACAGTCTGCGGCGATGAGTTTACCCTCGCGTAAATAAAACGCGGAGAAGCTACGCCCGGATTGAATGTCACCGCGTACTACCACTTGATCGTAACCCTGGCTAAGGCCTGCGATTTGCAGTTTCAGATCGTATTGATCTGACCAAAACCAAGGCAGGGTGCAGTACACCTTTTCTTTGCCACAAATAGCGGCGGCGGCAGACTTAGCTTGGTCGGATGCGTTGGGCACCGACTCCAAACGCAGGCGTATGTCGTAGATACCGTTGTAGTGGTTGGTTACATCGCCGGCGGCGACAATATCGGGGTCATCGGTGCGGCCGAATTCGTCAACCACGACACCGTTATCCACAGTAAGGCCGCTGGTCATGGCCAGCTCTACATTGGGGACAATGCCCACCCCGATAACAACCAAATCGGCGGGGAAATTACTGCCATCGGCGCACACAACCTGCTGCACCCGGCCGTCGCCCTCAAACGCAGCTACCGCGATACCAGTTTTGATTGCCACGCCTTCCTCGGTGTGCACACGGGTATAAAACTCAGACAGCTCCGGAGCGGTTACCCGTGCCAGTACCCGAGGCGCCATTTCCAACACGGTGACTTGCATGCCCAGCTTTTTAAGAGACGCGGCGGTTTCCAAACCAATATAGCCACCCCCTACAATCACCGCGTGCTTGCCCGGTTGTATCTCTTCGCGAATTCCGGCCACGTCTTTTAAATCCCGCAGGTAATGGATGCCTGGCAGGTCGATACCGGGTAACTCCACTTTCCGCACTCTAGAGCCGGTGCACAGCGCCAGTTTGTCGTAGTTAAGCTTTTCGCCAGAATCCAAGGTAACCGTTTTGGCCAAGCGATCGATGTCTTCCACCCGCGCGCCCAGTTTAAATTCGACGTCTTTTTGCTCGTAGAAGTTGGGCTTGCGGATGAGTATGTCTTGTGCTGATTGATCGCCGGAGAGAAAGGCTTTGGATAGGGGAGGGTGGTGGTAAGGGAGATAGGCCTCATCGCCAATCACTAAAATCTGGCCATCCCAACCTTCCTGCCGGAGGGACACGGTGAGCTGCGCCGCCGCGTGGCTGGCGCCAATAACGATGCAAGTTTGGGTCATGTCTTCTTCTCTTTTTCTATTTATTAATGCTTATTGGTGCGCGAAGGTCTTAGGTTAGCCCTAATTCCTCTGCCTATGACTAGCATTTTAGGCCAATTAATGAGTAATATCGGCCAAATCTACTGCTTTAGATAGGCTACCGATCGATGAATTCTACATTTCAACCGATGATTAAAACCCAGGTGGAGCGTCTGCATTCGGTGTTGTTGAGGGATTTTAATCACTTGGATACTGCCAGGCTGGCCGCCGCGGCAGGTATTGCCTCGGATTGGCGGCAGAAACCGGATTGCTTAACCTTTAGTGACTACTATCGATTGCTCACGCATATCGCCACCCATCACGCGCCGGACATAGTCGTGCGCATGGCCAGAGAGATTCGCATACGTGAATATGGGGCTTTGGGCTACGCAGTGTGGTCTGGCGGCACGCTGGGGCAGAGCTTGGAAATGCTGATGCATATAGTGGAATGGCAGCATCCCTACGTGCGATTGCAGATCAAAGTGGGGCGCGAACAGGCCTTGATTCGCTGCCAAATACAGCCCCGAGGTGTGGAGTTTTATCGGGTGCTGATAGAAGATTCACTGCTGACCCTGTGGCAACTGATTCAGTCGCGCATGCCAGACGGCTTAGCCGCATGCGCCAGCTTTGCCCACTTCACCTATGCACAGCCGAGTTACGCCGGCCAATACCAGCAGTTTTTGGGTTGCAAGGTCGTGTTCGACCAGGATTTTTCTATGTTGGCAATCCCCGCCCAGTGGCTGCATGTGGCTACCCAGTTGGCTAGTCAAAGCGAGCAATGGCGAGCTACACCGGCCCGGGTGCGTAGAACATTGGCGCTGTCTAAGGCAGACTTAGTAAAAGAAGTGAAAACGCTGCTGTTAGAGCGCAGCGTGGAGTGTGCCTTTGATATGGCCAAAACCGCCCGTATGATGGCGGTATCCGAGCGTAGTTTAAGGCGCCACTTGGCCGCAGCGGGAGCCAGTTTTAGACAGATTTGTACGCAAGTGCGTATGGAGCTGGCGGCGCAATATCTGCTCAACACGGGGTTGTCTATGCAGGAAATTGCCTATCTTTTAGGCTATGCCCAAGAGAACAATTTTTACCGGGCGTTTCGTGGCTATTACGCTACGTCACCAGCGTTATTTCGCAGCCAAAGTCGGGCTGATAACCATAGCCAGAGTTAATTTGCACAATCAATCGGTCTAAGCCTTCGGCCGTCCGAATAAGTCCACACATGACCGAAAACGTCCATTTTCGCGTCGCGTCGGGTCATTGACCTTGGCAAACTTGGCATTAAACTAAGGCCGCCGTGTAATCCCAAACGTAGTAAGATTTTGGGGCGAAGTGCAGCCCTTATGTGACCGTACAATTCACCGTAAACGTGATTATTGTTTTGGTCTGTAGAACATTAAAACTAAAAGCAGGTTAGTACTATGGAACGTGAAGCCATGGAGTATGATGTTGTCGTTGTTGGTGCCGGCCCGTCCGGTTTAGCAACGGCAATCCGGTTGCGCCAACTGGCGAATGAAGCCGGACAAGAGATCTCTATTGTGGTGTTGGAAAAGGGCTCCGAGGTAGGTGCCCACATTCTTTCTGGTGCGGTCATAGAGCCGCGTGCGCTGAATGAACTGATCCCCGATTGGAAAGAAAAGGGCGCGCCATTAAATACTGAAGTTACCGGCGACGACGTTCTGTTTTTAACATCGCCTGAAAAATCCCTAAAAATGCCAAATGCTTTTGTGCCTGCTCCTATGCACAATGATGGCAATTACATTGTGAGCCTAGGCAACGTTTGCCGCTGGTTGGCCGAACAGGCCGAGGCCATGGAAATTGAAATTTTCCCAGGCTTTGCCGCCGCAGAAGTGCTTTACCACGAAGACGGTAGCGTAAAAGGTGTGGCCACCGGTGATATGGGCGTGGGCCACAATGGCGAACAAAAAGACTCCTACATGCCTGGCATGGAACTGCACGGCAAATACACTATTTTCTGTGAAGGCTGCCGAGGCCACCTGGGCAAAGAGTTAATCGAGCGCTTTAACCTCAACGAAGGTAAAACGCCCCAGCATTATGGCATTGGTATTAAAGAACTGTGGGACATTGACCCGGCAAAACACAAGCCTGGTTTGGTGGTGCACGGTTTAGGTTGGCCCTTAAGCGAGTCGGCCACCACCGGTGGGTTTTTCCTCTACCACACCGACAACAACCAGGTTTCTGTGGGGTTAATTACCGACCTTAACTACAGCAACCCACACGTTAGCCCGTTTGATGAATTTCAGCGCCTGAAGCACCACCCAGAGCTGGCCAAGTATTTAGAGGGTGGCAAACGCATTTCCTATGGTGCCCGAGCGGTGGTCAAAGGCGGTTTAAACGCTCTGCCTAAAATGACAATGCCCGGCGCATTTTTAGTGGGTTGTGATGCTGGCACTCTGGTGTTTTCAAAAATTAAGGGCACCCACACCGCCATGAAATCCGGCATGTTGGCCGCTGAGACAATTTTTGAAGCCCTGGCCGCCGGTGACGAAGGCAGTAAAGACCTAACCGCCTATGCAGATAAGTTTAAAAACTCCTGGGTGTACGACGATTTATTTAAAGATCGCAACTTTGGCCCAGCAGTGCACAAGTGGGGCCCATGGATTGGCGGCGCCTTTAACTTTTTGGATCAAAACATTTTCAAAGGTAAATTGCCCTTTACCCTTAAAGATGAGCACAAAGATAACGAGATGCTAAAACCGGCATCCGAGTGCGCCAAAATCGATTACCCCAAACCGGATAACAAGCTGAGCTTTGATAAACTGTCGTCGGTGTTTTTATCCAACACCAACCACGAGGAAGATCAGCCTTGCCACCTAACGTTGAAAGACAACAGCGTGCCCATTGCCATTAACCTGGCCAAATACGATGCTCCAGAGCAACGTTATTGCCCGGCGGGGGTTTACGAGATTGTGCAAGAGGGCAGCGAAGATCCGCGTTTGCAAATTAACGCGCAAAACTGCGTACATTGTAAAACCTGCGACATCAAAGACCCAACCCAGAACATTGTGTGGGTTGTGCCTGAAGGCGCCGGTGGCCCTAATTATCCGAACATGTAAGAATTAGCCAAAATAAAATCCTCCCAGCGGCCTGCGGGCCGCTGGTTTATTTCTGAAAATAAGAGGCAACTATTTTGGCGTTTATCCCTTCTGTTAAAAGCAATCGATTTTCTACCCTCGCAACCAGGTTGGTTTCAACGTTACCTTCTCTCGTTAAATCCATCGCACGTACCGCTGCCGCGTTAGCCCTGTGCGCAGCGCCGCTAAGTCATGCCTTAGAATTTGATCGCACGGTGCAGCAAGGCGCCATTTTAGTTGGCCAGGTTGCGCCGGGCTCGGCGGTACGATTTGCTAAGCGCGAGGTGAGCGTTTCCGATGAAGGCTATTTTGTCATCGGCTTGGACCGCGACGAGGGTAAACAAATTGCGGTTTCGGTTACCCAGCCCGGGGAAACCGAAGCGAAGGTGCACCGCTTTGACGTTAGCCTGCGTGAGTACAAACTGCAGCGGGTGGATGGCGTGCCGCAATCCACGGTAACGCCTAACCCAGAACAGGTGGCGCGCTCGCGCAAAGAAGCCGCCGCGGCTTGGCGCGCCCGGGATCACGACTCAGACCTGCAATACTACCGTGCTGAATTTCAGTGGCCGTTAATCGGGCCTATCAGCGGTGTGTATGGCAGCCAACGCATTTACAACGGTGTGCCTAAGCGGCCGCACTATGGCGTGGATGTGGCCAAGCCCACCGGTACCCGTGTGGTTGCCCCTGCCGGTGGTGTGGTGCGTTTGGCCCATCCGGACATGTTCTTCTCCGGCGGTACCCTAATCATCGATCACGGCCAGGGGTTATCGTCTTCTTTCTTGCATTTGAGTAAGATACTGGTCGAGCCGGGCCAGACCGTTGCCGCCGGCGACGAGGTGGCCGAGGTTGGTGCCACCGGGCGAGCCACTGGTCCCCACCTAGACTGGCGCATGAACTGGTTTAATAAGCGGGTTGACCCAACACTGCTGGTTGGCCCCATGCCAAAACCCCAAGAGGTAACACAATGATCGACAAAAAGCTGCTCAGCATTCTGGTGTGCCCAGTGAGCAAAGGCCCACTGGACTACAACGCCGAGGCCCAGGAGCTTATCTGCTGGCAGAGCGGGCTGGCTTATCCCATCCGCGATGACATTCCTGTGATGTTAGAAACCGAGGCCCGCCGCCTAAGCGACGAAGAAAAAGACGCACACCGAGCCAAAACCAAATAGCTAAAGGCAGTGGCCTAGGGCCTCTGCCGGACCACAGGATGCCTGCCATGACCGAACCCACCGTGTTTAGCAAAATCATCGACGGCGAGATCCCTGCCGAAAAGCTGTATGAAGACGACGACTGTATCTGCATCAAGGATATTGCGCCTAAAGCGCCGACCCACGTGCTGTTGATTCCTAAAAAGCCCATTCCGCGTTTAGTGGACGCCACTCCGGAAGACCAGGCCCTATTGGGCAAGCTTATGGTCACTGCGGGTGACATTGCTCGTGAACTGGGGGTGGACGATGCCTTTCGATTAGTCATCAACAACGGTGCCGGTGCCGGCCAAACCGTATTCCACCTGCATCTGCACATTCTAGGCAATAAAAAGTACACAGAAGACGATGGTCTAGGATTCTGATGGCTTATTCTGCTGTCTGAACTGTTTCGTGCTGGCAGAAGCCAGCAACAGATACAACACAGGTGTTACCCCCATAGCCCTTAATCGGTATACTGTGCGCCCTTTGTGGGGCATGGGGTCGCGTTTTATAGCAAATTTCGCCCATCTCCACGTTAGTTCGTTCAAGTCGCCCGGTTGTTGCTTCGTTTAACCGCTAGCAGAGTCTACCAGGCCACTGTGCCAGCCCTGATAAATTGACATTATATTTGGTAAAACAAGGTTTATGAAAAGCGCCGATATTCGCCAAGCTTTTTTGCAGTTTTTTAACTCCAAACAGCATGAAATAGTGCCGTCCTCCAGTCTAGTACCTGGCAATGACCCCACCCTGCTGTTCACAAACGCGGGCATGGTGCAATTTAAAGACGTATTTTTGGGCGAAGACAAGCGCTCCTACAGCCGCGCCACCACCTCCCAGCGCTGTGTCCGTGCCGGTGGCAAACACAACGATTTAGAAAACGTAGGCTACACCGCTCGCCACCACACCTTCTTTGAAATGCTGGGTAACTTCAGTTTTGGCGACTACTTTAAGCAAGAGGCCATTAACTTTGCCTGGGAATTTTTAACCAGTAAAGAGTGGATGGGCATCGCCAAAGACAAGCTGTGGGTAACGTGCTACGAGGAAGACGACGAGGCTTACACTATTTGGGCCGAGCAAGTGGGGGTGCCCAAAGACCGCATCATCCGCATTGGCGATAACAAAGGTGGCCGCTACAACTCGGATAACTTCTGGGCCATGGGCGATACCGGCCCCTGCGGCCCCTGTACCGAAATTTTCTACGACCACGGCTCGGATATCTGGGGTGGCCCTCCCGGCAGCCCAGAGGAAGACGGCGACCGCTACATTGAGATTTGGAACATCGTATTTATGCAATACAACCGTTCCGCCGATGGCGAAATGGCGCCGCTGCCTGCGCCCAGCGTGGACACTGGCATGGGCCTGGAGCGCGTGGCTGCGGTAATGCAGGGCGTGCACTCCAACTACGAAATCGATCTGTTCCAAAATTTGTTGCGTGCCGTGGCCGATGTTACCCAGGCCAAAGACCTGGAAGACAAGTCCTTGCGCGTCATCGCCGACCACCTACGCTCCTGTGCATTTTTGGTGGTGGATGGCGTACTGCCCTCCAACGAGGGCCGTGGTTATGTGCTGCGTCGCATTATGCGCCGGGCCATTCGCCATGGTCACAAACTGGGCCAGAAGGACGCTTTCTTCCATAAGCTAGTTTCGGCGCTGGTGTATGAAATGGGCGATGCCTACCCAGAGCTCACCAAAGCCAAGGCTCAGGTGGAGAAAGTATTTGCCGCCGAAGAAGAGCAGTTTGCGAAAACCTTAGAGAAGGGCATGGCCGTTTTGGAAGCTGCCCTGGCCGAGGTGAAAGACAAACAAATCAGCGGCGATGTTGCTTTTACCTTGTACGACACCTACGGCTTCCCATTTGATTTGACCGCCGATATTGCCCGCGAGCGCGGCTACACCGTGGACGAAGCCGGCTACGACGCGCTGATGGAAAAACAGCGCGAGCAATCTCGCTCGGCAGGTAACTTTAAAGTGGATTATTCCGGCCTGGTACAACTAGACGGCGCCACGGAATTCTTGGGTTACGACCGACTAACCGAAACCGGCAGCATCACCTCGTTGATTGTGGATAGCGAGCGGGTAGAAACCCTAATCGCCGAGCAGGAAGGTTGCATCGTACTCAACCATACGCCGTTTTACGCCGAATCTGGTGGCCAAATTGGCGACACCGGCTACCTGCGCTCGGGCGATAACGTATTTGAAGTGACCGACTGCACTAAGCAGGGCGCACACCATTTACACCACGGCAGATTGTTGGCCGGCAGCCTCACGGTGGGTCAGGCGGTGAGTGCCGAGGTAGACGGCGAAGTGCGCGCCCAAACCGCTCGCAATCACTCGGCCACTCACCTGTTGCACGCAGCACTGCGTTCCGAATTGGGTGAGCACGTAACGCAGAAAGGCTCGCTTAACGATTCGGTTAAACTGCGCTTTGACTTTTCGCACTTTGAGCCAGTAACACCTGCGCAAATCAAAGCCATTGAGACCATGGTCAACCAGCAGGTGTTGGCCAATACCGCTGTGGCCACCACCCAAACCGATATGCAAACCGCTCAGGACATGGGTGCAATGGCATTGTTTGGTGAAAAATACGGCGAATCTGTACGCGTACTGGCCATGGGTAAAGACAACTTCTCGGTGGAGCTGTGCGGCGGTACCCATGTTAATGCCACCGGCGATATTGGCCTGTTTAAAATTATCAGTGAATCCGGTGTGGCCGCTGGGGTACGCCGTATCGAGGCCGTTACCGGTTTAAATGCTCTGCAGTTGGTGGACCAACAAGAGCAACAGTTGGGTGCGATTTGTGACCTGCTGAAAGCCAAACCAGAGAAAGTCGTCGACCGCGTTGCCGGTTTACGCCAAGAGTTGAAAGACGCCGAGAAACAACTGCAAGAGGCCAAGGCCAAGCTGGCCAGCGCCAGCAGTGACGATCTTATCAATCAAGCCCAAGACGTGGCCGGTTGCAAAGTGTTGGCCGCCAGCCTAGATGGGGTGGATGACAAATCTCTGGGTGAGATGGTGGACAAATTAAAAGACAAGCTGGGCCAGGCGGTGGTGTTGTTGGCGTCGGTGCAGGGTGAAAAAATCACCTTAATTGCCGGAGTTTCCAAAGCACTAACCAAGCAAGTTAAAGCTGGCGATTTAATGAAATTTTTCGCCCCGTTGGTGGATGGCAAGGGTGGCGGTCGCCCGGACATGGCGCGCGGTGGCGGCACCAATGCCGCAGCCTTGCCAGAGGCGCTAAGCCAGGTTTCTGGCTGGGTGGCGGAGCAGTTGGGCTAACTGCTTAACTTTTGTGCCATTTTAGTGTTAAATGCGCGCCTCAAAATTTTTATAAACCGGCGGTAACGACGCCGCTGGCGCGCAGCAATTGAGATACTCAAATGAGTTTATTCGTTCAAAAATACGGCGGAACATCGGTAGGCACAGTAGAGCGTATCGAAGCCGTCGCCGATAAAATTACCAAGTTCAAAGCCGAAGGCCACGACATGGTTATCGCGGTTTCTGCCATGAGCGGCGAAACCAATCGCCTGTTGGGTTTGGCATCTTCTATTAGTGACAATCCCACTCCTCGTGAGCTCGACGTCCTGGTTTCCACCGGCGAGCAAGTGACCATTGCACTGTTGTGCATGGCGTTGCACAAGCGCGGGGTAGAAGCCCGTTCTTATACCGGCCAGCAGGTTAAAATTTTAACCGACAGCGCCCATACCAAAGCCCGAATCCAAGATATCGATGTGTCCAATATGCGTGCTGACCTAAGCGCTGGCCGTGTGGTAGTGGTGGCTGGGTTCCAGGGTGTGGACGAAGACGGCAACATTACCACCTTGGGCCGTGGCGGTTCCGATACCACCGGCGTTGCCCTGGCAGCAGCCCTGAAAGCTGACGAGTGCCAGATTTATACCGACGTTGACGGCGTCTACACCACCGACCCCCGCGTGGTTTCTGGTGCTCGCCGATTAGAAAAAATCACCTTCGAAGAAATGCTAGAGATGGCCAGCCAGGGCTCCAAGGTTCTGCAAATCCGCTCGGTAGAATTCGCCGGTAAATACAACGTACCACTGCGCGTGCTATCCAGCTTTAAAGATGGCCCGGGCACATTGATCAGTTTAGAAGAGGATGACGCCAGTATGGAACAAGTCGTTGTTTCTGGTATTGCATTTAATCGCGACGAAGCCAAAGTCACCGTGATCGGTGTACCGGACACCCCCGGAGCTGCCGCGCGTATCTTGGCGCCCATTGGCGAAGCCAACATCGAAGTGGATGTTATTGTGCAGAACATCTCTGCCGACAACACTACCGATCTAACTTTTACTGTTCACCGTAATGACGTTGAAAAAGCGAAAGCGATCCTAAAAGTAGTATGTGATGAGCTTGGCGCCAAAGATATCAAAAGCGACGCCAAAATCGCCAAGGTATCGATCGTTGGCGTAGGAATGCGGTCTCATGCTGGCGTGGCTTCAACCATGTTCTCAGCCCTGGCCAATGAGAACATCAATATACAGATGATCACCACGTCCGAAATCAAGATCGCCGTGATTATCGAAGAGCGCTACCTTGAGCTGGCAGTGAGATCATTGCACTCGGCGTTTGGTCTAGACGCTCAACCACAAGAAGAAAATTAGCCTATCCGTTGGTTTTTTGCTCAATAACAGGGTTTTCTTGTAGTGGCAGTGGATTTTTTAGTCCATTCAATGGTATTCATAGGTGGTGATGTACGTTAGTGTTGTTTTAACTGACAATATTTTCGCAAACTGCCATGAACTACAGGTATTTATTAGCATCTGCGCCTATGCTTACAGTATGAAAGTTGGGCGCCGATTCTGGCAAATCAATCGAAATCGTAACAACCTCACTCTTGTTGCACCGGGATACCAAGTAGGGTGTATAGCAACAACAAGGGTGGCTCGTTTAATAGATGACAAACGCAGCTTCCTTTGGTGCAAGTAGGAAGATAAGGAGACAACCTATGTTGATATTAACCCGTCGTATTGGCGAAACCTTAATGGTCGGGGATGAAGTCACAGTGACCGTGCTGGGCGTGAAAGGTAACCAAGTACGCATCGGTGTTAATGCGCCGAAAGAAATCGCTGTTCACCGCGAAGAGATCTATCAACGCATTCAGCGAGAAAAAGAGCAGCAAGAGACCAAATAGAACTTAAGGGCTTAAGCACTCTGTACCGATTTTGACCGATTGACCGATTAAATCGCACAGTTGATTAAGGTTTAGTCAGTGCGGCTCTTTTATCCTAAGAAGCCAGCCTGTAAATCAACTTAAGCCTTTGAATTTCCGGAGTTTGTGGTATTATGCCGCCACTTTTCGGAGAGGTGGCCGAGTGGCCGAAGGCGCTCCCCTGCTAAGGGAGTATACCCTAATCCGGTATCGAGGGTTCGAATCCCTCCCTCTCCGCCATTACAAATAAACCCAGCCTTGTGCTGGGTTTTTTTGTTTGCGCTTTATTTGCGCGTAGCTTTTGTTTTTATCCTGCAATTGTAAGGCTCGCTAGGCTTCGGTGGCGGGCATAGGGCAGTCTAAGCACAGGGATAGAGTTTTTAGCAGCATAATCTCGTTATCAGACACCCGGCCATCGCCCTGCATCAACGTGACGACCGCTTTCAGTAATTTGGGCTTTTCCAGGGGCGCCAGTTGATGCAAGCGGCGTACGCAGGCGGATAATATGCGGAAGTTTAACGCCGACTTGTCAATTAAGCGAAGGTTAGGGTACTGAGCGCACAGGGCTATAAAGCGCTTCTCATCGGTGCCTAAATCCACCCAGTTGCTGTGCGCCACGAAAGATAGCAACTGAGACACCTCATTGGTTAAATGGGATGAAGCGAGCTCGCGCACGATACTAACGTTTACAGGCATACACGTTTGTTTCGCCAGTTCAAAAATGCACCATTCAAACAGCGTTACTTTTTTATCGTGCTCCACCAAATACTTGACGTTGGCAATGAAAATACGCTGCTGATCCCGGGACAATTGTTTCAACGTGGGCAGGCTCTCGAGTAGGGCCAACCACTGCTGCTGTTGGTTGAGCGTTTGTGCCGTTGCCAGCGATGCTTGCAACCTTTTGAACACCGCCGGGTGGCTTTTGGTGGCCAGGCGCTCCAGGGCAAAGGCTTGCTCCTCCGGTGTCATTGGGTTGAGCAACATGCCATAGACAAAAGCGCGGGCGGTAAAAATATCCCGGGTTTGTTGTGCTATGGCAGCGGGCATTGCCGCCAGTTGGGTTTGGGCTGCTGAAATAGCGGCCGGTGTGATCATGCCAGCGGCCAACGGATCGATCCCGGCGAAGGCTGATGTCGTCACGTCACTGGGGCGTGTTGCAGGGTCGGGTTGCGCTCCATAGCCAGGCAAGACTGGCTCAGTAGGCTGCGCTGCGCTGGCAATTTGGCCCCGGTTGCCTTGTGCCATTAAGGGACTAATGCGTTGTATACGTTGCGCCAAAGGAGGGTGAGTGGCAAATACTCGGCTCATTAGGCCGCTCATGCCCTGGCCAAAAAACAGGTGGCTAAACTCCGCTGCATTGGCGTGTTGCCACTGACTGCCATAGGCGTTGTTCTGAATGGCCTGCAGGGCGCCGGCAATACCCTGGGGGTTGCGGGTGTACTGCACAGCCGAAGCATCCGCTAGGAATTCTCGTTGCCGGCTGGTTGCGGCCATAATCAACTTGCCAAAAAACGTGCCGGCAAAACCGATAATCATCAACCCCAAACCAAAGGCCATGGCGGCACCGCGTTTATTATCCGAGCGGCGGCTGGAGGAAAATTGCGAGCTACGCATCAGCATATGGCCGGCGGTGCCGATGATGGTGATGCCGCTGAGCAGGCTAATGAGCCGCATATTAAGGCGCATGTCGCCGTGCAAAATGTGGCTGAATTCGTGGGCGATTACGCCTTGCAGTTGTTCTCTGGTGAGCGTGTCCAGTGCGCCTTGCGTGATGCCAATCACGGCGTCCGTGGGGCGGTAGCCGGCAGCAAAGGCATTGATGGAGGGCTCGGCAAATAGATACACCGCCGGCACCGGCATGCCCGAGGCGATGGCCATTTCCTCCACCACATTGAGCAACAGCTTTTGCTGCGATGTGGCTAAATCCCTGTTGAGCAATTCTCCGTCCATGGCGGCGGCAACGGCCTCACCGCCGCGGCGCAATTGCATGGCCTTAAATTGGCTGGCCACAAACACCGTGGCGACCACCACTGCAGCAACGCCCAAAACCAGCTCTGGGTTTACTCTGCCGAGCCAGACCTGCCACAGGCTTCGGCCGGTTTCATGGGCCTCTAGATGGATGCCGGAGCCAAGTTGAAAGTAGTGCACAAACGCCGTAGTGAAAACGACGGTGACAATAATCAACGCAACAACAGCGGTAATGAAAAGGGCGATCAGCAGCGCCGTGTTGCGCCGGGCGCTGTCCTGATGTTGATAAAAGTCCACTGTGTCGTCCTGGGCTTTGCTTTGGTGGGGATCAGAAGCTTACCTTGGGGGCGGCTTGAATAGCGGCGCTGTCTTCAAACTCCAGTAGGGTAGCGTCTTCGGCGTGGCCAAACAGCGAGGCGAAGGCAATGGGGGGGAAGCTCTGCTTGTAGCTGTTGTAGTTGGTAACGGCATCGTTAAACGCTTGGCGCGCAAACGCTACTTTGTTTTCCGTGGTGATCAACTCTTCGGACAATTGCGTCATGGATGAGTCGGCCTTCAAATCGGGGTAAGCTTCCACCACCACGTTCAATTTTCCCAGGGCGCTGGTGAGCGCACCCTCGGCACTGGCTAGCTCGGCAACGGCGGCGGAATTGGCTGGGTTACTGGCGGCGGCACCCAGGGCGGCCATGGCGGTGTTGCGAGCATTAACCACGGCTTCTAAGGTTTCACGTTCGTGCTTTAAGTAGCCTTTGGCGGTTTCAACCAGGTTTGGGATAAGGTCATAACGCCGTTTTAGTTGGACTTCAATCTGTGCAAATGCATTTTGGAAACGGTTCTTCAATGCTACCAACCGGTTGTAAATGCTGATTACGTACAAGAAAGCAGCAATGATAACGACAATAGTCACAATGGTGGATACGGCCATAGACAAAACCTTTCAATAAAAATAATAATGAGGGGGTACCGATGTAAAACACAATAACCCGCCAAGCCAAACCGCCTACCACGCACGCTGGCTGCAGTAAAACGGGAACGATCACGGTGCGAACAACCTTGGCACCGTTGGTTGTTGAAACATTTGATAATTATGCAGTCTATCAATTTTTATAAGCGACCCTACAAGCGTTACAACAAGTTTTAACCTTTTTAAACAAATTGGAGGCAATAATGAGTGAGACAGTCGTAATCGTAGGCATGGCCCGTACCCCCATGGGTGGCATGTTAGGTTCACTCAGCGATGTTCCCGCTACCGAGTTAGGCAGTGTTGCAATTAAAGCTGCGTTGGCGGATGCAAAAGTGGATGGCGGAGATGTTGATTATGTGTACATGGGCTGCGTACTGCCGGCAGGCCTGGGTCAGTCGCCTGCGCGTCAAGCCGCGCTGGGTGCAGATTTACCCTTGGGTGTTGGTGTTAGCACGGTAAACAAAGTATGCGGTTCCGGTATGAAAACCGTCTGCATGGCCGCCGATTTACTGCAAGCTGGCCGAGCTTCTGTGGTCGTCGCCGGTGGTATGGAAAACATGTCTGCGGCACCCCATGTAATGAAAGCCGCTCGTAAAGGTGTTCGTTTAGGCAGCACAGAGATGTTGGACCACATGATGTACGATGGTCTGCAAGACGCCTTTGCGGGCAACCCAATGGGTCTATTTGCCGAGAAATGCGTCGAAAAGTATTCGTTCACCCGTGAAGATCAAGATGAATACGCCATTGAGTCTCTGCGCTTGGCCAATGCCGCCATTGAGGCCGGTAAGTTCGATCGTGAGATGGCGCCAGTAACCATTAAAACCCGCAAGGGCGATGTGGTGGTTAGCGTTGATGAGCAGCCCGGTAGCGCTCGCCCGGATAAAATCCCAGCCTTGCGCCCAGCGTTCAAAAAAGATGGCACGGTAACCGCCGCCAACGCCAGCTCCATTTCCGATGGTGCCGCCGCTTTGGTATTAATGACCGAGAGCGAAGCCGCCAAGCGTGGTCTTAAGCCCATCGCTAAGTTAACTGCCCGCGCAGAGTACTCGCAGGAGCCAGAGTGGTTTACCACGGCACCGGTAGGCGCAATCAAGGGTGTGTTGGAAGAAGCAAGCTGGTCTATTGGTGATGTAGATTTGTTCGAAATCAACGAAGCTTTCGCCACTGTTACCATGGCAGCAATGAAAGAGTTCGATTTGCCGCGCGATAAAGTCAACGTTCATGGCGGTGCTTGTGCCCTGGGTCACCCCATTGGCGCTTCCGGTGCGCGTATCCTGGTAACCTTGCTGGCAGCAATGGAAACCTACGATAAGAAGAAAGGTATCGGAACCCTGTGTATCGGCGGTGGTGAAGGTATCGCAGTTGGTGTTGAGCGCGATTAAACCAAAACAATGGTTTACGTCTTAACAAAGATTACAGCGCGTTAGTCATTATTAGTCATTGGTTAGTAAACCACTGCTACGAAAAAACACTCAGCATTTTAGCTGGGTGTTTTTTCTCAGGCTTAGTTGAGAGCAAGTTTATTCAACTTCGTGAATATCCACGGTAAAGGTAATGCTTCCGCGTATCTCGCCCTCGGTGCCTCGGGTAAGTTGAATCGGGTCACCAATGTCTCCTAGGTACTCATCGGCGTCGAATTCGCCATTTGGCATGGCTAAATAGATTCGGTTGCTATTGCCGTCCACTAAAATTTCCACGTGCCCCTGATTTACGTACTCGGCGATATCCACCGTTTGGTCGGTTCGTTCGTTACTGGATAATCCATCATCGTCGCGAATGATAACGGATGCTTTGCCCAAGGGTTGGCCGGCTAGGAGGAGGGTAGAAAACTGCCAGTTGGGGTGGATAATATTGTCGTCCTCTTCCACCGTTCCTGACTTTTTATGCTGGGTATCGTTCGCGCCGTCACCAGGGCGCCAGTTCCAATTCGAGCCAATTTCAACTTTGGCATAAAAATCGATAGCAGTTTTCGCTCCACCATCCTCATCTGGAGACTCGACCTCGTTGATGGTTAATGTCATTTGGCGAACCGCTGTTATTGGCGGAACCTCGCCATCCACTATGTCTCTATAAAGTAGGTTGATGCCATCATAGTCCACGGCAGAAGGTCTGGTGGCAGTGGAGAGTGCGGATCCATCACGCCGCGTAATGGTTGGGGTGCTTTCGTCTCTCGCAAAGGCTGTGGGCGAATAGTGCATGATCGAACCAAAGTCATAGGGCGTTATGGTGCTTGCGCCCGGAATAACTTCCATGGCAGCTCTTGCAATCGGGCCGGACACCATATTGTCGAAGTTGACGCGAATGTTTAAGTCTCGATCTGGTCTTTGGTGTTCGTGAATTGCACCTAACGCGTGGAATACTTCATGGTAGATCGCCCGAGAACTTATTCTGGGAATAGTAGATCGGTTGCGCAAATTGCCAAATCTATCGAGAACTTGGAAGCGAATATCTTGATCTCTTACTCCGGTAAACCCCAGTGGGCTCACACCCGCTGCTGAATCTAGTTCGTCAAAACAAAAATTCAGCAAATGCTCTGGTGTGCGAAAGGCGCGTTCATCTCGGCCAGAAATTTCGCGAAAATCTATCACCGTGTTGGCTTCAATGTTGTTGAGCGCAGCGCGGATACGTTCCTTTTCTTCGTTTGTCATGGAGAATCTGAGGTCCAAATCCCTTCGGTTCGCTCGGCAATTATCAAATGACCAATTCACAATGCCGCCACTCCAAAGACCAGCGCTTGGTTTAGTGGCTAATGAGTTGCAGGATCCACCAATGTCTGAGTTATTAGAATTTTGGGCTCCACAATTGTTAAAGTTTCGGTACTGGGAATATCGCGTAGGTGTAAATGGTACTAGTTTGCTATCAGCCATTGTGCCAACTAAAACGTCGCCGTAGGCCAATGCTTCATCGTCGGCAATCTGCGCGTATACGGTCTCAACACCGGGTAAAAGCGGATGGCTGATAGATAATCTTCGGCTTTCGGGTGCGCTGTTGGTCGAGCTATCTCTAGCTTTAAGCGCGTACCCCTCAAGCCGAAATAGATGGTAGCCATCCTGAATCCTTCCGATATTGCCGGCCCAGCCGGGGGCGGTTGTCCAATAATTATCGCTACGCGTTTTGTTCCACCAACTGTAAACCGGTACGGTGTTCTCGGGCTGAGGCATTGCTGGGTCAGCGATATAGCCTTCTAAGCGGACAAACCCATAATTGGGTGGCTTCCTATCCCCAGGCTGGCCGTGCCACCGAGGGTCGGACGTCATAAAATTGTCCTGCCGTTGTGAATCCCACCAGCTGTACACGGGAATGGTGCCTGCTGGGGCTGGTCGTTCGGGTGACCAAAGTCGCCCGCCGATGTGGAAAAGACTATAACCAGACTGCTTCTTACCAAGCTCTCCCGCCCAGCGAGGGTCTGTGGTGGAAAAGTTATCGATTCTTTCTGGGTTCCACCACTGGTAGATAGCCAAAGTTTCTGCTGCCGATTGCGCTAAGCAGACTTCTGTCGCTAAGAATGTGAGAGTGAGAAAAACGAACAATAACTTAGGCGTTAGTTTGGCGGGTTGAGCCTTGCTTTCCATGGGAGACTCCAATTGTGTTTATAGATAGGTGTACGGTGTTGGCAGGTAATCCCATATTATCTGCACAAATACGGGTAGAAATATTGAATGCAGTGTAGATGGTTGAAACAGAACCGAGCTTTTGCTGGCTCTAAATTGTAATTACCGGCAGTCTCAGTAGTCGGGCAGGGGCTTGGATGCAAGTTTAGCGTGGCAAATGGATATGGCTGCCCGTCCTATTAGAGCAGCCATTAAACCGGTTGATTAGTCTAAATATTCAATCACGCGCACCACTCGAGTGACTCGCTTAGTGTTAGCCGCGATGTTGCTGATGCGTTCGGCTTGTTTCCGGTCCATCATGCCCATCAAAAACACTGTTCCGTTTTCAATGATGACTTTCACTCGACTGCTTTTCACATCTTTGTTAGCCATCAGCTTGGAGTTGACCTTGGTTTTAATCCAAGAGTCGGCCAGTCCCTTCCACACAGATTTATTGTTACGTACCTCCAGTTCGTTATGAACCTGGCGTACTCGCTCCAGTTTGCGTACCACATCGCCTGCTTGTAAGCGCAGCTCGTTGGACGCTACTTGGCCGGTAAGCAGGGCAACGCCGTTATACACGGTGATGTAAATTTTCGCCTGTTTAAGGCTCTCACTGGTTTTGTTGAGGTTGACCTTGGCGATGGTTTCTAGGCGTTCGTCGTCTATATAGGTGCCAAAGGTGCGTTTTGTTGGGTCTGGCGTAATGGGTTTATCGTGGGTGGCGCTGGTGATGGCGGTACAGCCAGCCAGCTGCCAGGTAAAGAGGCCAATGATGAGCAAGTGCACAAGTTGCGTAAGGCGCATAGGTTATTTCTCGGTCTTCGGTAAGGTCAAAATCGGGTTGGAATTCTATTCTTCCATGGGGCCAAACAACTGGTGGTCGATTAAATCGCACAGGCAAAAGGTAGACAGTAAATGCACCTCATGGATGCGGCTGCGCGAATCAATGGGGGCTCTAAGTTCCAGGTCATGGCTGTCCAAGAGGGCGGGAATATTACCACCGTCGCGGCCGGTAAAGGCAATTACTGACATTTCTCGGTCGTGGGCCGCAGCCACGGCTTGTATCAAATTACTCGGGTTACCGCTGGTGGTAAATAACACCAGTACATCACCACTTTGCCCCAAGGCCATAATTTGTTTGGAGTAGATATCGTTAAAGCTGTTGTCGCTGGCAAAGGCGGTAATGGCTGTTGGGTTGGTGGCCAAAGCGTAGGCAGCAAAGCCCGGGCGCTCACGCTCAAAGCGGTTGGCTAAGGCATTGACCAGCACTTGAGCGTTGGCGGCTGAAATACCGTTGCCAGCCACCAGTACTTTGTGTTCGTGCAATAGGGCGTTGACGACAATTTGGCTGGCAACAACCAAGGCTGGCGCCAGCTCTTCTCCGCACACCATTTTGGCTTCGACGCTTTTATGAAATAGCTCAATTACGCGTTCTTCTAGGGCTAGGTTTTCTGGGTCGTGATCGGTCATAGTTTTACAAATCGTATTTTGCCTAAGGCCGCCAATGAGGGAACCTCTGATTAATCTCGGTTGCTTCTGCGCGAGTCCTCAAAGCTCAACTGACAAGGCGATTTTCGCAGTTAATGGCCGTCGTCCTTAGCAAGAAAATCAACGCAGTCAGATGGGCTTTGAGGCCGCGCCCTACGGGGCTTCCAGAGCTTTCCGATATCTTTGTTAGCGTTTTGTGACCGGGGCGCGCAGCCGTACGGCCAGTATGCCTTCAAAACGCTGCCTCGATCTCGAAAAGCTCTGGGAGCCAGAAGTCATCCGAGGTTATTCTGAGGTTCCCCCAGCATTAAAGCAAAACAAGATTAACTCGTTGTGAATGCGTTTTTGAGCCAATTAATTTGCAGGGTTTGGTTGGTGTCGTATTGCAACGCAAATAGATCAAAACGGCAAGGCTGATTTAAGTAGCGGGGATGTTTCGCTAGGTAATGTTGCGCGGCATTAATAAGCTTGGCTTGTTTGCTGGCCGACACCATTTCGCTGGCGGTGCCGTAATCTTGCCGGCTGCGAAACTTTACCTCAACAAAGATTAAGCTGTCGGGAGCTTTGGCGATAATATCGATTTCGCCTCGGCGGCAGCGCCAATTCCGATCCACAATGGTGTGTTTGTGGCGAATAAGGTAATGGCAGGCGAATTCCTCCGCCTGTGCACCGGTTTTTATAGTATCTACTTCAGTATCTACTGGCGCTTTCCGCCTAAGGCCAAAACGCTTAATTAGAGACAAGGTCGTCGCCTGCCGTGGGCAGCAACGTGGCCCGGCCCGAGCGCATTTCGGCGATGGCTTGGTGGCGCGCTATGCGGCCTTCCGGGGTGAGATAAAGCTCGCCGGTGGCGCCGTAATAACGTGCTTGCGCTACCTGTTGCAGTTGTAAAAGGCGCGGGTAGAGGCGGTAGGCGTCAACGCCCATGGCTTGCAAGTTCTGCAGGCTGCGCAGATTCGGCAGCAGCTCGGCCAGTTCGTCATGTTCGATTTTAGAAAAGCCAAAATTCCACGGAATAGACGGGAATCTAATGCCATTTAGGTCGCTGTTGGCAGAGCGGTCGGCGTCGGGGTTGAACAAGTGGCTGGTGGCATACACGGGAATATCTCCAGCGTAGTGGAAGGCCAAGGTAGGCTTTAACTGGCGCGCATCCTCAGGTTGCGCCACCATAAAAATAACATCGATATCGTCACGGCTGCGCGGTTGCGTCACCATATCGATGCCCATTAGGTTTTCAATGTTTCTGCCGCGTTGTTTGCTGCGGTCTACCAATAACGTGCGCTCTACCACAGCGGAAAAATCACGCTGCAAAGAGAACTCACTGTACACGGTAACATCGCCGCCCAGGGCCTTCCAGGCCTCGATAAACGCCCCTGCGGAGCGCTGGCCCCAGTCTCGGTTAGATGACAGTACCATGGCGTGGCGGTGGCCATCGCGCCAGGCCAGCTCGGCAACTTGTTTGGCTTCGTCCTCTGGCGCTAGGCCGAATTGGAAGAGGTTTTCGGTTTGCTGGGTTTGCTCTAACAGATAGTTCAGCGCCAGGGTGGGTACTGGCAGGTAGCGGCGCTCGTTAAGGCTTTGCAGCAACTCTTTTTGCAGGGGTCCAATGACCGTTTCGGCCCCGTCTAGAATAGCTTGATCGTAGAGCGCTTGGATTTCGCCTTGATCGGTGTTGTAAACCCGAATTACAGGCGTTTTTTGGCCCGATGCCTCGGCTGAATAATAGGCGGCCATAATGCCTTCGCGGATCGCTTTACCGGCGTTGGCCAATTTGCCGGTGAGAGGTAGCAGTACCGCAATTTGTTGTGGCTGATTGTTAACGAGCTGCTCTAGCAGTTGTAAATCCTGTGGCGGATACACCGCCGCTGGGTGGTTGCTCCACTGTAATTGCCATTGGCTAACTTGTTTGAGTTGTTGCTCCAGGTTGGCTTGATTATTTTTGCTTAAGGACGCCAGGGCGAACCAGCCGCGCAAAATGTTGTTGGGCTCGCGTTGGGCTAGTGCATCCAGGGCTTCACTGGGCAAGCTCAACAGTAATTGCCATATTTGATCGTTATTGGCCTGCTTTTGGTTTTCGTCCAGGTAGGGCGTCATGGACAGGTGTTCCCGGATGGCGAGCACTGGCTCGCCAATTAAGGTATAAGTACCCGCCCGGTTGATCCGCCAGTGATATTTTTGATCGGTGGTCATCACATCCTGGGCTGCGGCCACCGCAGGGTCGTCCAGTACCCGTTTTGCGATATAGTACTCGCCCAGTGACAGCGCTAGGTCGCTGTAGGTTAAGGCGTAGTCCACCCGTTGCTCGGGCTGCAGGTGTTCGCTTTGGACGTCGCTTAGCACTCGCTCAGCCGTGGTGAGCTCGCCAATATTCACCAGTATGTGGCCAGCTTCCAAGCGGGTTGCCGCTGCTTTGGCAGGGTCGCCCTGGTGCGCAGAGGTCGCGGCGTCTGTGAGCAGTATTTCCGCGCTTTCCAGGGTGTTATCCAGTACCGTAGGGGCGCTGTTGCCCGTTTGGGTCATTTGGCTGCCGCAGCTAACCAGCAAGGTAAAGGTGGTGGCCAGGCCCAGGCCTCGGTACAGCGGCGATTTCAACAACTTCATAGATCGAATTCCAGGTAAAACTTTATGCCGCACGCTTCGGGTCAAGGACAACTGTTCATCGTTGCCACCCCCATCGGCAATTTGGGCGATATGGTACCTCGCGCAGTAGAAACACTACAAACCGTAGATGTCATTGCTGCGGAGGATACCCGTCACAGTAGCCGACTGCTGTCACACTTTAAGATAAAAACGCCCATGGTGGCCTACCACGACCACAACGATGGCCAGCGCACTGCCCAGCTTATCGAGCGGCTGCAGTCCGGTCAGCGGGTGGCGTTGATCTCCGATGCCGGTACTCCGTTAATTTCGGACCCAGGCTATCGATTGGTGGCCGAGGCGCGGGCCGCAGGGGTGGTGGTGATACCTATTCCTGGTGCCTGCGCACTCATCGCTGCACTGTCCGCCTCCGGTTTGCCCACAGATCGCTTCCAGTTTGAAGGATTTTTACCCGCCAAGCAGGTGGCGCGGCAAAAGGTACTGCACAGCTTGGCAGATAGCACCGCCACGATGCTGTTTTATGAGGCGCCCCATCGGGTCGTGGACAGTCTGCAGGATATCGAGCAGGTGCTAGGCGGTCAGCGCCGGGTGGTGCTAGCCCGGGAGCTCAGCAAAACCTTTGAGACCTTTATCGATGGGGCTGCAGCCGAGGTATTGTCCCAGGTTACCGCAGACAGTAATCAGCAGCGCGGCGAAATGGTGCTTATGGTGGCGGGCGTTGAGCCTGTAAAGCGAGACATTGACCCAGCGGCGCAGCAGCTTATGCGGCTATTAATGCCACACCTGCCGCTGAAAAAGGCCGCCGCTATCGTGGCCGAGCACTGCGGTCTTAAAAAGAACCAGTTGTATCAATGGGGGTTGGATCAGAACGATCGCTAAACCCACCGCCTGGAACCCTTAACAAGAGCCCTATAAAATAAGTCTGCGCCGTTTTCTATCTTGAATAGTACCCAGTAGGTTCTTTTTGTTGTAACCTTGCTGGCGAAGTCGACTGGGCAATCGCGCTACCGCTTGCGGTAGGGAGGAAAGTCCGGGCTCCATAGGGTAGAGCGCCAGATAACGTCTGGGGGGCGTAAGCCTACGGCCAGTGCAGCAGAGAGTAGACCGCCTAAGTCACCTTGGTGACCGGTAAGGGTGAAAGGGTGCGGTAAGAGCGCACCGCGCAACTGGTAACAGTTTGTGGCACGGTAAACCCCGCTCGGAGCAAGACCAAATAGGCCTTCATTGGTGTGACCCGCACTGAAGGCGGGTAGGTTGCTTGAGGTGCTTGGTGACGAGCATCCCAGATGAATGATTGTCCTCGACAGAACCCGGCTTACAGGTCGACTTCACCTAATTTTTTTGCTGCTCTCACCAGTATTGAGGGCGCTGTCTAGCTACGGTTGGGTGTTGGTTTATTGGCCAGTCCGGGCTAGTAATCACTATACAAGTGGTAATCTACGCTGATTTCTTTGCCGTATTATCGCCAAAGTGGAATTCTGGCCCATCCTCTGTGGCCCATCGAAGTTCGGAATATCCGCTTTCATCTCTAAAATTGCCCACCGGGTCGAAAAAAAATACACATTTTTTCAATCCGGTCTAAAGCGGCAGCCAACTAATCAAAAAACAGTCTAAAACCTAAAGTGATTTCTCACTAGGTCGGCTAATTGGCTGTTTTCCATCGATATTATTTTTTCGTCTGTTTGGTGATCAATTTGCCATTTGGGCGCTATTTCCTGCTCTGCCCCCCAAATCCTAATTTTTCCTTGTAGATCAACGCACTAAACCAATTTCCTCAGCTTGACTTTGACCAGATCCCACTTATAGTTGCAAAGAAGTGGAATTAAGTGGAAGAAAGTGCACCCAAGTGTACTTATCTGGTCCAGCGGTGGAAAAATGTTTATAGGCAGTCACTCAATTACGATGGACGCTAAGGGGCGCATTGCGATCCCAACGCGTGTTCGTGAGCAGCTGTCTGAAATTTGTAACGGTCACATCGTGTTAACGGCCTCCACACAAGACAATTGTTTGCTGATCTTTCCCAAGCCTAAATGGGATGAGATAGTTGAATCCATCAATAAGCTGCCACCGCGCAAAAGCAAAATGCTGCGCCGTACCAAGCTGGTTATGTTGGGCTACGCCAACGAAGTCACAATCGAAGACAACGGCAGAATGTTGATCCCGCCAACCTTGCGAACATACGCTCGACTGGATGATAAAAAGCTTATGGTCATAGGCCAAGGGGAAAATTTAGAGATTTGGAGTGAAACGCTCTTCAATGAATTCCTAGAAGAAGACGTCAGTGACGAAGAATTGCCAGAAGAACTGGCCAATTTAGCCTTCTAAGGTACCGCTATGAGCCAAGTTGATCACTATTCCGTGCTGTTGAATGAGTCGGTTGAAGGGTTGTTGGTTGACCCCAACGGCTTTTATATCGATGGCACCTTTGGCCGCGGCGGCCACTCCCGCTTAGTGCTTTCCAAGCTGGGGCCACAGGGCAAATTGCTGGCCATCGATAAAGACACCCAAGCCATTGAGGTGGCGCAGCAACAGTTTGCTGATGAGTCCCGGTTTGAGATAGCCCACGCATCCTTTGCAGAAATGGCCCAGCTGGTGGAGGCCCGCTCCATGACGGGTAAGGTTGCGGGCGTATTGTTGGACTTGGGGGTGTCGTCGCCACAGCTGGATCAACCGGAACGCGGCTTTAGTTTTCAGCACGATGGGCCGTTGGATATGCGCATGGATACCAGTAAAGGGCAAAGCGCCAGTGATTGGGTTAACACCGCGCGCGAAGAAGACATTGTCTGGGTGCTGAAAAATTACGGAGAAGAGCGATTCGCTAAGCGCATGGCAAGGGCCATTGTTACCCAGCGGCAAACGGCTCCCATCACCACCACAGCGCAGCTGGCAAAAATTGTGGCGGAAGCCAATCCAGCTTGGGAAAAAGGCAAAAATCCAGCCACACGTGCGTTTCAAGCGATTCGAATTCAGGTGAATAGCGAGCTGGATGATTTGCAAGCGACTTTGGACTCCGTGTTGGATATTTTGCAAGTGGGTGGAAGGTTATCGGTCATTAGCTTCCATTCTTTAGAAGATCGCTTGGTAAAACAATTTATGCGTCGCCAGGAAAAGGGCGACTCGTTACCCAGAGGTTTGCCGGTGCCAGAAAGCGCACTGAATAAACGATTAAAAACTTTGGGCAAAGCGCAAAAGGCAGCCGCCAACGAAGTTGCCGAAAACGTTAGGTCGCGCAGCGCCGTGCTGCGAGTGGCTGAAAAAATTAAATAAAACGCAACCCGTTTACAGTGTAAACACACAGGTAATTTTTTAATGGCGAGTCAATCGGCCGAACAAGCAGCAACCGTACATCAGCCCCGTTGGCTGGTGTCCATGGCTGCCTGTGTCTTGTGGTTAGCGGTGGTGTGTTCGGCGTTGGCGGTGGTGTATTCCACCCACAAGGCTCGCCAGTTAACCAATCAATTAGCTAAAGCCCAGGCCGAAAGCGCAGATTTACAGGTGGTTCGCGGCCAGTACCTTTTGGAGCGCAGTGCGCTCGGTGCCTACAGCCGTGTGGAAACCATGGCGGTGGATAAATTGCACATGCAGCCACCCGCTGCAGAAGCCATTGTGGTGGTAGAGCAATGAAGAAAAAACGAAAGTCTTCAGCTAACGTAAAACTCGCGCCGCCGGTACTGGTGGCGCGCTGGCGTTTCTATTTTGTCGGCGTGGTGATGGCCGCGTTAATGCTTGCGTTAGTCGTACAGTTGGCTCGCGTACAGGTGGTGTCCGGTACCGATCGTGGCGCAGATTTTTTGCGTCAAGCCGGAGAAGATCGCACGTTCCGCTCCGAAGTTTTGCCTGGTTATCGCGGCATTATCAGCGATCGCAATGGCGAGCCCCTGGCGGTAAGTACGCCGCTGGTATCGGTCTACCTAGATCCACAAGTTGTCAGTAGTGACTACCCGCGCTTGCCTCAGCTGGCCAAGGCGGCGGGTATGAAGCTGGGTGATTTGAAAAACAAACTAGAACGCTACAGTTCCCATTCTTATATGTCGCTAAAACCGCGCCTGCCGCCGGAATACGCGGATCGAATTAAAGCTCTTGGAATTCCCGGCATTTTTTACGAAACAGAATATCGTCGGTTTTATCCATCGGCGGAGGTCAGCGCGCAGCTGTTAGGGTTCACCAATTTCACCGACCAAGGCCAAGAGGCTATTGAACTTGCCTACGATAATTGGTTGCGCGGCGAGCCCGGCAGTAAAACGGTTTTAAAAGATGAAAAAGGCAATGTTATTCGAGAGGTGGGTATCACCCACGCGGCCAGCCCAGGTAATAACTTAGATCTTTCCATCGACTTGCGTTTGCAATATATGGCCTACCGTGAGCTAAAAGCAGCGGTGGCAAAAAATAACGCCTCCGCCGGCTCTGTTGTGGTGCTGGATGCGCACAGTGGCGAAGTGTTGGCGTTGGTTAATCAACCTTCGTTTAACCCCAACGACCGCAGCGAGTTGGATGGCGAGGCCGTGCGCAACCGGGCGGTAGTTGATCAGTTAGAGCCCGGCTCAACGATAAAACCATTCAGCATAATGGCCGCCATGGAAGCCGGTGTTGCGGATACCAACAGCATCATAGATACCAGCCCCGGCTATGTTCACGTGGGCGGTAAAACGTTTCTTGATCCGGTCAACTACGGCAAAATGGATCTCACCAAAATCATCACAAAGTCCAGCCAAGTGGGTACCACAAAACTGGCTTTAAAAACCGGCCCCGAAGCCATTCGCGATATGTATTACCGAGTGGGTTTTGGTCAGGCGCCAGGTACGGGTTTCCCGGGTGAAAGCGTAGGGCAATTACCCAACCATCGCCGTTGGCCTTCCGTAACCTTGGCCAACTACGCATTTGGCTACGGCTTTACCGCCAGCGTTTTGCAATTGGCGCAAGCCTATTCGGTTATCGCCAACGAAGGCGTCAAAAAGCCCGTGTCTCTGTTGCGGGTTGATGAAACTCCCCGTGGCCAGCAAGTCATTGCCTCGGACATCGCTCGGGAAATGAAAAAAATGTTGGCTACCGTGACGCAAAAAGGCGGCACGGGCGCACGAGCGCAGTTAGCTCATTACACCACAGCGGGCAAATCGGGTACCGCTCATTTGATTGGTGAAACCGGCTACGCCGACGATAAATATCGCTCGTTATTCGCAGGTTTCGCGCCCTTTGATAACCCCAGAATCATTGTTGTTGCGGTGATTTCTGAGCCTAAAACTGGCAAATATTATGGTGGTGAAGTAGCCGCGCCGGTGTTTGGCCGGGTTACGGAATCCGCGCTTCGTTTATTGGAAGTGCCGCCAGAATCCAATCCAAATACTGAGCAAATGGCACAGCTGGGTGGGGGCCAATAATGACGGCTACGGTAGCTCAAATACTGGAAGCATGGCCGCAATTAAATTTGCCGCCCAACGTCGTCGGAATGACTCCGGCGCGTTTGGTTTCTGATAGCCGTAAAATCCAAACTGGTGATGCCTTTGTGGCATTACCCGGTTATGCCAGCGATGGCCGCGCCTACATTGATCAGGCGATTAGTTGCGGTGCGCAGTTGGTGATTGCTGAGGCAGAGTCGGTTGCCTGCCGTGAGCAAAATAAAGTACCAGTGATTAGCGTGCCGCAGTTAACGCAGTCGCTTTCCCGCGTGGCGGGCCGTTTTTACGGTAACCCCGCCAATAGTTTACAGGTGTTTGCGGTCACCGGCACCAACGGCAAAACCACCTGCAGTCATCTTTACGCTCAGTTGCGTGCATCATTGAATGACCCATGCGGAGTAATTGGTACCATTGGCGGTGGTATTTTTGGTGGCGACTTAACCGAAACCGGTTTTACCACACCAGACGCGGTAACCTCTCAGCAGCTTTTGGCGCAAATCAAACGTGCCGGTGCGCGCTATGTGTCGTTGGAGGCGTCGTCGCACAGTTTAGATCAAGGTCGTATCAGTGCCGTACCGGTGCACACAGCGTTGTTCACCAATTTAAGTCGAGATCACTTGGATTACCACGGCGACATGCAAAACTACGCCGCCAGTAAATGGCGGTTGTTTGAGTTTGCGGGGCTAAAATACGCGATTATTAACTACGACGACCAACAAGGTTTGCAATGGCTCAGCTCGGCGCAGTTTAACGCCTCGGTATTGAGTTATTCGCTAAGTGATAGCGCAGCGGATGTGTACGTTACCGACGTGCAGTATAGCCAACAGGGTGTCACCGCTTTTTTGCACTCGCCCTTTGGTCAAGCGAGTCTGCAAAGCCCATTAATTGGCTCATTTAACTTAAGTAATTTATTGGGTGTGGTTACTGCGTTGTTAGTCGAAGGCGTTTCGCTTACCGAACTAATGGCAAAAGTAAAACACTTAGAGCCAGTAACTGGCCGTATGCAATTAGTTACTGCAGTACCCAGTGCTGCCCAGGTGGTCGTGGATTACGCACACACTCCCGATGGCCTAGAGCAAGCCCTAACCGCGCTGCGCTCGCATTGCCAGGGCCAATTGTGGTGTGTTTTTGGTTGCGGCGGAGATCGCGATACCGGTAAACGACCTCAAATGGGCAGCATTGCCGAGCGTTTGGCCGATCGCTGCATAGTAACCAACGACAATCCGCGCAGCGAAGCGCCGCAAGCCATCGCCGACGACATTCTTGCCGGTTTTACAGTGCCCAATCGTGCCCTTGTGGTGTTAGATCGCGGCCAAGCCATTGCCGAGGCCATTCAGCGCGCAGCGCCGGCAGACGTTATTTTAGTGGCTGGCAAAGGCCACGAGGATTATCAAATTATTGGCGAACAAAGGCTGGCGTTTTCTGATATCGACATCAGTGCAAAAGCTCTGGCTGCCAAGCAGCAGGCAGAGGAGGGCGCGCTATGATGCCAATGACTTTACAACAAATCGCCGAATGCACAGACGGCCGCCTAGTGGGCGAAGACCTAACCATCAGCAGCATTAGCACCGATACCCGCACGATTGAAAGCGGCAGTTTGTTTTTAGCGCTGACCGGCAAGAATTTCGACGGTAATAAATTTGCCAGCGATGCCGTTGCCAAAGGCGCCGTGGCAGTTCTGGTAAGCGAAGAACAGCAAGATCTGGCTGCCAGCCAAGTTGTTGTCACTGATACCACCGAAGCCTTGGGCAAATTGGCAACTTGGTATCGCCGCCGCTGGGGTAACGCCATGGTGGCAATCACCGGAAGCTGCGGCAAAACCACCGTTAAGGGCATGGTTGCTTCAATTTTGTCTCAGTTAAACACCACCTGGGCCACCCAAGGCAATTTAAATAACCACATTGGCGTACCGAAAACGCTGCTGTCTTTAATGCCAGAGCACCACTTTGCCGTAGTCGAAATGGGTGCAAGTGGTCTGGGCGAAATTGAATATTTAACCAATATGGCCGAGCCCCAAGTGGCGTTGGTTAACAATGTGGTACCCGCGCACCTAGAAGGTTTTGGCTCGGTGGATGCCATCGCCAAAACCAAAGGCGAAATCTACTCGGGTTTAACCGACGACGGCACGGCCATCATCAATTTGGATGACCAATACGCCGGCCAGTGGCTGCAGTCCATTGGTGAGCGCAATTGGATTGGGTTCAGCGTAGCCGATCACCAAGCCGATGTCTCCGCCAGTGATGTGCAAATTGACAACCTTGGCCGGGCGCAATTTCAGTTGTGTACCCATGCCGGCAGAATCGAAATCCAGCTAAACGTGTTAGGGCGGGCCAACGTGGCTAATGCCTTGGCTGCAGCCTGTTGCGCCATTCCTTTGGGCGTAGAGCTCAACGATATTAAACAAGGCTTGGAGCAATTTAACGCGGTTAATGGGCGCTTAAATGTAGGCCGAGCCAAAAACGGTGCGCGTTTAATCGACGACAGTTACAACGCAAACCCAGGCAGTGTTAAAGCGGCAATTGACGTATTGGCAGAATTACAAGGCCGCAGAATTTTAGTTTTAGGGGATATGGGCGAGCTGGCCGACGAAGCCGAAGCCGCCCACCGGGAAGTTGGTCGCTACGCCAAAAATGAGGACGTCGACCAACTGCTAACCGTGGGGCCACTGTCCAATTTTGCGGTGCAAGAGTTCGGTGAGGGCGCACATAATTTCGCCAGCCGCGAGGCACTAATCGCGGCTTTAGAACCGCAGCTTAGTATTGATGCGGCGGTGTTGGTTAAAGGGTCAAGAAGCGCAGGTATGGAACAGGTAGTACAGGCAATCTCAGCTCAGGGAGAAAATATCTAATGCTGGTTTGGCTGGCTTCAATTCTTCAGGAATACGTTAAAGAGTTTGCCGTATTTCAGTATTTAACACTGCGCGCCATCCTCGGCGTGCTCACTGCGTTGAGCATCTCCATGATGCTTGGCCCGTGGATGATTCGCCGTTTAAATCAACTGCAAATCGGCCAGGCCGTGCGCGATGATGGGCCGCAAAGCCACCTTAGCAAAAGCGGTACGCCTACCATGGGCGGCACACTAATTTTAGCGGCTATTTTTGTCAGCTCTTTGCTGTGGTCCGATTTAAGCAACCGCTACGTGTGGGTGGTGTTGGTAGTAACCGCCGTGTTTGCCGCCGTTGGCTGGGTGGATGATTACCGCAAAGTAGTGGAAAAGAACTCTCGCGGATTGCCCGCTCGGTGGAAATACTTTTGGCAATCCTTTGCTGGCCTTGGTGCTGCGATCTTTTTGTACTACACCGCGCAAAGCCCGGCAGAAACGCAGTTATTTGTACCGTTTTTTAAAAATGTCGCCATTAATATGGGCTTCTTTTTTATTCCTTTTACCTACTTTGTCATTGTCGGTAGCAGTAACGCGGTAAATCTAACCGACGGCTTGGATGGCTTAGCCATTATGCCCTCGGTGATGGTGGGTTCTGCACTAGGGATTTTAGCCTATGTCACCGGCCACACTGAGTTCTCTCAATATTTGCACATTGCAAATGTGCCGGGCACCGGCGAACTAGTGGTGTTCTGTGCGGCCTTGGCCGGAGCGGGCTTAGGTTTCTTATGGTTTAACACCTACCCAGCGCAAGTATTTATGGGCGACGTAGGTGCTTTGGCTCTGGGAGCGGCTCTGGGCACAGTTGCGGTTATTGTTCGCCACGAAATCGTATTTTTCATAATGAGCGGTGTGTTTGTTATGGAAACAGTTTCGGTAATTTTGCAGGTCGGCTCCTACAAATTAACCGGCCGACGAATTTTTAGAATGGCGCCGTTACATCACCACTTTGAATTAAAAGGCTGGCCCGAACCACGGGTGATCGTTCGTTTTTGGATCATCACCGTAATGTTGGTGCTGTTCGGTCTAGCAACGTTGAAACTACGGTAATTATCAATGGCAGAACTCATCGCAACAAGTAAAGTTACCGTAATCGTCGGGCTGGGTGTTACCGGTTTGTCGGTTGCGCGCTTTCTTGCGCGCGAAAATCGGCCCTTTGTGGTGGTAGACACCCGGGCCGAGCCTGCGTTATTACCCACTTTTAATGCCGAATTCCCTGGCCGCCAATGCCATTGCGGCGCCATAGACCCCGAGCTGTTACTCGGGGCGGAGCAAATTGTACTGAGCCCAGGCCTGCCGTTGTCTGCGCCAGCCCTACAAGATGCCTTGGCAGCCGGAGTAGAAGTCATTGGCGATATTGAATTGTTTGCCCGCGCGGCTAAAGCTCCCATTATTGCAATAACCGGCTCCAACGGAAAAACCACCGTAACCTCCTTAGTTGGAGAAATGGCAAAGGCCGGCGGAGCATCGGTATTGATGGGAGGGAATATTGGTACCCCGGCGCTGGATCTATTGGCCAAGCCCACACCGGATTTTTACGTATTGGAGTTATCCAGTTTTCAATTGGAAACCACCAGTCAGCTGAATGCTCGCGCCGCAGTGGTACTGAATATCAGCGCCGACCACATGGATCGCTACAGCAATATCGCTGCCTACCACGCGGCCAAAATGCGTATCTTTTTCGGTGCAAAAACCATGCTGGTCAACCGCGACGACCCATTGAGCCGCGGGCCAGTGGCCCAGGATACCCAGGTCATTTCCTTTGGCTTAAACAAGCCCGATTTAAAAGACTTTGGTTTAATCACTGAAGTCGACGGCGTGTATTTAGCCAAAGGTTTGCACGCTTTGATGCCAGCCAGCGACATCACCATGCGTGGCAGCCACAACGTTAGTAACGCACTGGCGGCCATGGCCTTAGTCGAGACCATGGGCGCGTTAAATGATGACGCTCTATCCGCGCTAAAAGCCTTTCCAGGGGTACAACACCGTTGCCAAACCATTGCAACAAAACAGGGTGTTACCTTTATCAACGATTCTAAAGCCACCAATGTGGGCGCCACTTTGGCTGCGTTGAAAGGATTGGTTGGCGAGTTGACGGATAACCAAAAAATTCATCTGTTGTTGGGTGGCCAGGGTAAAGGTGGGGATTTTTCACAATTGCTGCCCGGTCTAACGGCGCAGGTGCAAACTGCATTTGTTATGGGTGAAGACGCCGCGCAAATTGCACAGGCCATCGAAAATACAGTAACCGTTTGCTCAGCCTCGAGCTTGGAGAATGCTGTTGCGCAAGCGGTGGCCGCTGCAAAACCCGGTGACTTGGTGTTGTTGTCACCGGCTTGTGCCAGTTTCGATATGTTCAGCGGTTACCAAGCTCGCGGTGATGCCTTCGCAGCAGCTGTAGCGAGGTTGCCACAATGAGCCTCGCCGCCATTAAAAATTTCGACTGGCAGCAGGAGTTATTCGCCGGTTTATTGGCAGACCGAGTTTTATTGGTACTGGTGTTGGCGTTGGTGTCTCTTGGTGCCGTTATGGTGGCCTCGTCTTCCATTAGCCTTGCCGCCTTGCCAGATCCAGGCTACAGCGACCCATGGTTTTTTGCCCGGCGGCACCTCGTGTTTTTGGTGCTTGGTTTTGCCGCCTGCGGTTTTGTGGCGTGCACCCCTTTAGCGCTGTGGAGAAATTACGGTTGGGTGATGTTACTGGCGGCTTTGGTTGTGCTGGTGTTGGTATTGATTCCCGGCATTGGCACAGAGGTAAAAGGTAGCAAACGGTGGATTCGCGTAGGGCCAATTAATTTACAGGCCTCGGAGCTTGCCAAGTTCTGCGCCATCATATTTTTTGCCAGCTATCTAAGTAAATGGCACAAAGAAATCAAAGCCAATAGCTGGGCCATTTTAAAGCCTCTGGGTATTTTGTTGGTACTGGCCGCGTTTATTTTGATGGAACCAGACCTAGGCTCCACCGTGGTGTTGATGACAACCGTTTTGGCCATGATGTTTATCGCCGGCATCAAGTTATGGCAATGCTTCTTGTTGATGGGCATGGCCGCTGGCGCTTTTGTGGCGCTCATTCTGCCGGTGGATTATCGCATGGCGCGTCTGCGTGCCTTCCTGGATCCGTGGCAGGATCAATACGGCTCCGGCTATCAGTTAGTGCAATCGCTTATTGGCTTTGGCCGGGGCGAGTGGTTTGGCCTGGGCCTGGGTAACAGCATACAAAAACTGCACTTTCTGCCAGAGGCCCACACCGACTTTATTTTTTCCGTTATCGCTGAGGAATTTGGCTTTTTGGGTGCGGTGGTGGTGATTGGCCTGTTCGGGGCGTTAATCGTCAAAGCCTTTATGTTGGCCAAAGAGGCAATTCGCCAAGATAACGACTTTGCTTGTTTTGCTGCCTACGGCGTGGCCGTACTGCTGGCCTGCCAAGTGTTTATAAATGTGGGCGTGGCCACCGGGTTATTACCCACCAAAGGTCTGACATTGCCTTTTGTGAGTTATGGCGGCAGTAGCTTAATTATCAGCATGATGATGATGGGCCTGTTAATCCGCGTGCAAAAAGAGCTGCAAATTACGCCGCGTCCGTTATCGGAGGCTGCCAACCCATGAGCAAACACGCAGTCATTATGGCAGGCGGCACCGGTGGGCATATTTACCCCGCACTGGCGGTGGCCGAAGAATTGAAAAACCAAGATTTTACGGTTTCCTGGTTGGGAACTCGCCGTGGTTTGGAATCGCAATTGGTGCCCAAGGCCGGAATTGAGATCGACTACATCGACGTTGAAGGCGTTCGCGGTAAAGGCAAAACCGCTTTAATGCGTGCTCCGTTTGTACTCAGTAAAGCCGTTGCCCAGGCCCGCTCCGCGATAAAACAACGCAATGCCAGTGTGGTGCTTGGTTTCGGTGGCTTTGTGGCCGGGCCCGGTGGCGTAGCCGCTAAATTGGCCGGCTTGCCATTAATTATCCACGAGCAAAACGCCGTGGCGGGTACCACCAATAAGCTGTTGGCCAAAATCGCTACCACGGTATTTACTGCATTCCCGAATGTATTTACCGGTGCCCGTGTGGTGGGCAACCCAGTGCGCAAGGCCATTAGTCAATTGCCAGCGCCCAGCCTGCGCTTAGCCTGCGCTGAATCAACCGACTCATTACAGCTGTTGGTGTTGGGCGGTAGCCTGGGTGCTGCAGCCATTAACGAATTGGTGCCAGCCGCTCTGGCAGTACTTCGCGCGAATCTTGATGTGTCCATTCACGTGGTGCACCAGTGCGGGGGCAAAAATGTGGAGCAAACCAAAGCCGCCTACGCCGACAATGGCATCACCCTGGATGATACCGTGGTAGTGCAGCCTTTTGTGGATGACATGGCAGCGGCCTATGGCAAAGCCCATTTTATTGTTTGCCGGGCCGGAGCGCTTACCGTGGCAGAAATCGCCGCCGCCGGTTGCGCATCTTTAATGGTGCCATTCCCCCACGCCATTGACGATCATCAAACTGCTAACGCGCAATGGTTGGTAGAGCAGGGCGCGGCCCATTTATGCCAACAGAAAGATCTAACCGTGGCTCGTTTGGTGGAAGAACTATCAACCGCCGCCCAACAACGAACAAAGATTTTAACCATGGCAGAGAACGCTCGGTTGCAGGCCAAAACCGATGCGGCCGAACAAGTTGCCCAAGAATGTGTAGAGGTGCTAAGCCGTGGACGCTAACAAAACACTGATTAACCAAGTACCCGAAATGCGCCGAATCCGCCGAATCCATTTTATTGGTATTGGTGGTGCTGGTATGTCTGGAATTGCTGAGGTGTTATTAAACCAAGGTTACCAAATTTCTGGCTCGGATTTAAAAGAGTCCGAGGTTACCAATCGCCTAGCGGATTTAGGCGCAAAGATTTTTATAGGCCACCACGCGGCTAATGTCATCGGTGCCGATGTGGTGGTTAACTCCACTGCCATTGATGGCAGCAACCCAGAGCTGGTCAGTGCGCGGGAATATCGTATTCCTGTAGTACGCCGAGCAGAAATGCTGGGCGAGCTGATGCGCTATCGACACGGAATTGCAGTGGCAGGCACCCACGGTAAAACCACTACCACCAGTTTATTGGCCTCCATTTTTGCCAGCGCCCAACGCGACCCGACTTTTGTGATTGGCGGTTTGTTAAACAGCGCCGGCAGCAACGCGGCCTTGGGTAAAAGCCGCTATTTAATTGCCGAGGCCGACGAAAGCGACGCATCGTTTTTGCACCTGCAGCCCATGGTGGCCATCGTTACCAACATCGATGCCGACCACATGGATACCTACGAAGGTGACTTTTCGCGCTTAAAGCACACCTTTATTGAATTTTTGCACAACCTACCGTTTTACGGCTTGGCTGTGGTATGTGGCGACGACGACATAGTACGAGAGGTAATACCGCAGATATCCCGCCCGGTTCTAACCTACGGTCTTGGCCCTGAAAACGATGTGCGCGCAATCGATGTGCGCCAAGAAGGCATGACCAGTCGCTTTAACGTCACCCTGCCAGACCGTACCGAGCCGTTGGATATATTTCTGAATATGCCTGGCGAGCACAATATTTTAAACGCGTTGGCCGCCATCGCCGTGGCTGCGGATGAAGGTATCGACGACGACGCCATTCAATCCGGTTTGGCTGAATTTTTAGGCGTTGGTCGTCGCTTTCAGGTGTACGGTGATATTGCCATCGGCGACGGCACCGCCATGTTGGTGGACGACTACGGTCATCACCCACGCGAAGTAGCAGCAACCATCGCCGCCGTGCGCAAAGGTTGGCCAGAGCGCCGACTGGTTATGATTTATCAGCCCCACCGTTACACCCGTACACGAGATTTATTCGAAGATTTCGTCGATGTGCTTTCCGCCGTTGACGTATTGGTTTTACTCGAAGTGTACAGCGCCGGTGAAGCGCCCATCCAAGGCGCCGACGGCCGTCAATTGAGCCGCAGTATTCGTAATCGCGGCCAGGTAGACCCCATTTTTGTTGAGGGCGTGGAAGCTGTACCGGAGGTGGTGCGGGATATTGTCGCCCCGGGCGACATTATTATTACCCAAGGTGCGGGTAACGTGGGTGGTTTGGCAAAAGAATTGGCCAAGCGAAAGTTGCAATAGTAGGCGAGCGGATATGACCACTTTTGACGTTACACAATTAGGCCGAGTAGGGGTGCTGTACGGAGGCACTTCCGCCGAGCGAGACGTATCGCTGCAAAGTGGCCAGGCAGTGGTGGCCGCGTTGCAATCCGCAGGTGTAGATGTGGTGGCTATTGAACTGGCTGAAGATCCGCTGGCGAAAATTCAGGCCGCCAAAATTGACCGTGCTTTTATTGCCTTGCACGGCCAAGGTGGAGAAGACGGCACCATGCAAGCGCTGTTGGAATTTTTGAATATTCCGTATACCGGTAGCGGTGTGCAGGCGTCAGCCCTGGCCATGGACAAGCTAAAAAGCAAATACATTTTTACCGCCCTGGGCATCAGCACGCCAAAGTTTGCGTTGCTAAACGAGCACAGCAACTGGCAGCAAGTGTTGGAGGATCTTGGTGGCAAGGCGTTTGTGAAGCCTGCTCACGAGGGTTCCAGCATTGGCATGAGCAAAGCCACTTCGGCCGAGCAATTACAGCAGGCTTATCAAACCGCGGCTAAATTTGATGCCGCCGTGCTAGCCGAAACCTTAATCGAAGGGGCTGAGTACACCGTTGGTGTCCTGGGCAACCAGAGTTTGCCCGCCATAAAGCTGGAAACCGACAACGAGTTTTACGATTACGACGCAAAATATATTTCTAACGAAACCCGGTATCTGTGCCCCTGTGGTTTATCTACCGAGGCAGAGCAAGCCTTGGCAGAACTAACTCTGGCTTGCTTTAACGCTCTGGATTGCCAGGGCTGGGGACGGGTGGACTTTATGGCCGACGCGAATGGCCAGTTTTACGCTTTGGAAGTGAACACAGTGCCCGGCATGACCAGCCACAGCTTAGTGCCCATGGCGGCTAAAGCTCGCGGCATAGAATTTAGCGAACTGTGTTTGCAAATTGTACAACAAACACTCAATTAGAAATTTTGGTAGGCAAAACCGTGAAAGCGAGCAAAACCAACCGCAAGAAAAACACAAAAAATCGTCGCCGGCAGGACTTGGTAACGCCAACCCGTGCGCGACGTAAACGTTTATCTGGTTGGTTAATTGGCAGCTTTATTACCAGTGTGTCGGTTGTGGCCATCTACGCGGTTGGCAACACGGCCAACAAAGCCGTGACCGAAATTACCGATCGGCCAATCTCTGCGGTGGAAATCGAAGCCGCCATGGAGCACGTGAGTGAGTCTGAGTTGCAAAGTTTGATGCAGCCCATGATCGGCCAGCGCTTTTTGGGCACCGATTTAACGCAGCTAAAAGCGAATATCGAACAGCACCCTTGGATTGCCCAGGCAAATCTCAGCCGTCGTTGGCCAGATCGCTTACACATCGCTCTGCAGGAAGAAACCGCAATCGCCCGCTGGCGCGATACAGGCTTCCTCAATCACGCCGGCAAAGAGATTGTGTTGGGTGACAATCAGTCGTTAATGTACTTACCAAAACTAAGCGGCCCGAAAGAAAGCCAGTTGGAAGTGGCCAAGCAGTTTGTAGAGATCAATCGCACCTTGCAGCCCATGGGCCTCAGCGTTAACGAAATGATTTTGAGCGAAGATTTGTCTTGGCAGATTGAATTAAGTAACGGTTTGTTTATCAAACTGGGCCGAGATCAATTACAGAACAAAATGGAGCGCTTTAGCACCGTTTTTGAATCCACTTTAAAGCCGCGTTTGGCAGAAATTCAGTCGGTTGACCTGCGCTACCGAAATGGCGTGGCAGTAAAGTGGATAAAACAAGAAATAAGTTCAGCAAATTAGACAATTTATTTTTTATTTACGGTAGAATGCGCAAAAATTTATTGTAAATAAATGCAAGCGCGCTTGAACAAATTTTATTATTGCTTGTTTAAAACAGAGTTATCGCAGCCCACTGGCTGCTGAGATCAAAAACTCGCCAACTTAACCAAGTAAGAGCCATAGAAAACAAGGAATTGGCAATGGCAAATGCGCACGACGGTCGCATCATCGTTGGCTTAGACATCGGCACCTCTAAAGTGGTGGCGATTGTTGGCGAGCTTAACCCGGAAGGCGAGCTAGAAATTATCGGTATTGGTTCGCACAAATCGACCGGGCTCAAGAAAGGCGTTGTCGTCAATATTGAATCAACCGTGCAATCCATCCAGCGCGCGGTAGAAGAAGCCGAGCTGATGGCCGGTTGCCATATAGAAACCGTGTACGTAGGCATTGCCGGTAGCCACATCAGCAGTTTGAATTCCCACGGCATAGTCGCGATAAAAGATCGCGAAGTCATGGAGCAGGATTTAGAACGCGTGATAGACGCCGCCCAGGCGGTGGCCATACCGGCAGACCAAAAAGTACTGCACATATTGCCGCAGGAATACTTAATAGACGACCAAGAGGGCGTTAAAGAGCCACTGGGCATGTCCGGCGTCCGTCTAGAAGCCAAAGTGCATCTGGTGACCTGCGCCGTTAATGCCGCGCAAAATATTGAAAAATGCATACGCCGCTGTGGCCTGGATGTAGAAGACATCATCCTAGAGCAATTGGCTTCCAGTTACGCGGTACTGACCGACGACGAAAAAGAGTTGGGGGTGTGCATGGTTGACATCGGTGGTGGCACCACCGACATCGCCGTATTCAGTGAGGGTGCCATTCAGCACACCGGAGTGATTCCCATCGCTGGTGATCAAGTCACCAACGATATTGCCATGGCGTTGCGCACACCAACACCGCACGCCGAAGAAATTAAAATCAAGTACGCCTGTGCGCTGGCCAAGCTCACCGGTGACGATGAAAGCATCAAAGTACCAAGCGTGGGTGATCGCAAACCGCGTCACCTGTCGCGACAGGCTCTGGCCGAGGTGGTTGAGCCGCGCTACGACGAACTATTTACGCTGGTGCAGGCCGAGTTGCGCCGCAGTGGTTACGAAGATTTGGTTGCCGCGGGCATCGTGCTAACCGGCGGTACGTCCAAAATGGAAGGCGTGGTAGAACTGGCAGAAGAAATTTTTCACATGCCGGTGCGGTTGGGGTCGCCCCAAGGGGTGCGCGGGTTATCCGATATCGTCAGTAACCCCATCTATTCCACCGGCGTTGGTTTATTGCAGTACGGCTTGCAGCAAAGCAAAGAGGGCCGCAGCAAAGGTCCAATTGAAGAAAAGCTCAGTTTTTGGGGCCGAATCAAAAAATGGTTCGAGTCCAATATGTAATACAGAAGTAATGACTTAAAAAGAATTCACAATTTTCATCAGGGTAAATCACTAAAATCTGGAGAGGGTATTATGTTCGAACTCGTAGACAGCGTTCCCCAAAATGCAGTTATCAAAGTCGTTGGCGTTGGTGGCGGCGGTGGTAACGCCGTTAAACACATGATTGAAAGCAGCATCGACGGTGTAGAATTTATTTGCGCCAACACCGATGCTCAAGCATTGAAAGACGTAGAAGCGCGCACCGTTTTGCAACTGGGCCAAGGCATGACCAAAGGCCTGGGCGCCGGCGCCAACCCAGACGTAGGCCGCCAGGCAGCGATGGAAGACCGCGAGCGCATTGCCGAAGTATTAGCCGGCGCTGACATGGTGTTCATCACCGCAGGCATGGGCGGTGGAACCGGAACCGGTGGTGCACCAGTGGTTGCCGAAGTCGCCCGGGACCTTGGCATCCTTACCGTGGCGGTAGTAACCAAGCCTTTCCCGTTTGAAGGCAAAAAGCGCATGAAGATCGCCGAGCTTGGCATCAAAGAATTGCAAGAGCGCGTCGATTCACTGATTACTATCCCCAACGAGCGCCTTCTATCCGTACTGGGTAGCAATACATCGCTTTTGGAAGCTTTTAAAGAAGCAAACAATGTCCTTTTAGGTGCCGTTCAGGGTATAGCTGATTTAATCATCAGACCTGGCATGATTAACGTCGATTTCGCCGACGTTAGAACTGTTATGTCAGAAATGGGTATGGCCATGATGGGTACTGGCTGCGCCAAAGGTGAAAACCGAGCCAGAGAGGCCGCTGAAGCAGCAATTCGCAGCCCTCTACTGGACGACATCAACCTACAGGGCGCACGTGGCATATTGGTAAACATCACTGCGGGTATGGACCTGTCGCTGGGCGAGTTCAGCGATGTAGGTGACACCATAGAAGAGTTTGCCTCTAACGACGCCACCGTTGTTGTTGGTACCGTCATCGACCCAGATATGTCTGGTGATTTGCGAGTCACAGTTGTTGCTACCGGCCTTGGCGCGGAGCGAGAAGTGGAAATCGACACATCAGGCAGCGATTTTGAACGTGGTGAAAAATCGGTTGGTGTAACCACCGCCCAACCAGATTACTCAAGCCTCGATCGTCCAACAGTAATGCGCAATCCACAATCTGTGCGCTCTGTTGCTAAGCCAGCCGCCGCGGTAGCCAGCAAACACGCTGTACACCGTGAGCCAAAGCCGATTGACGATCGCGACATGGACTATCTGGATATCCCCGCGTTTTTGCGTCGCCAGGCAGATTAATTCTGGCTACAAAAAACGCACGGTGGGCACAGGGTGAGCAGTAACACCTTGGGCCGCCGGGGATACAGTAATCGCCGTAAAACCACGCTATTAATGCGGGTATATTATGGTATATTGCCGCCCGATTTTTTGTAACAAAACACACATGGCCATGGACGGTCACGGATTTGGAGATTCGTTTCTACGATGATCAAACAGCGGACACTCAAAAACGCTATTCGAGCCACTGGTGTTGGTTTGCACACTGGGGACAAAGTTTATTTGACCCTAAAACCTGCTCCGGTCGACACGGGTATCATTTTTCGACGCACAGACATTACTCCTAATGTCGATATCCACGCGTCGGCTCAAAATGTAGGCGACACAACCCTCTCTACTACCCTGATGAAAGGGGATGTGCGCGTCTCTACCGTTGAGCACCTGTTATCGGCCATGGCCGGTCTTGGCATCGACAACGCGATTGTTGAGGTAAGCGCGCCAGAGGTTCCTATTATGGATGGCAGCGCCGGCCCGTTTGTGTTTTTGATCCAGTCCGCTGGCATCGAAGAACAATCCGCCGCTAAGCAATTTATTCGCATTAAACGCCCGGTGCGCATCGAAGAGGGCGACAAAGTCGCCGAGTTTTTACCCTTCGATGGCTTCAAAGTCTCGTTCAGTATCGACTTTGACCACCCGGTGTTCCGTGACCGAATTGCCAGCGCGGAAGTGGATTTCTCCAGTACTTCTTTTGTTAAAGAAGTTAGCCGTGCCCGTACCTTCGGCTTTATGAGCGATTTTGAATACCTTCGCTCTAAAGGCTTGGCCAAAGGTGGTAGTGTGGATAACGCCATTGTTGTCGACCAATACCGCATTTTGAACGAAGATGGCCTGCGTTACGAAGACGAATTCGTAAAGCATAAAATCTTAGATGCCATCGGTGACTTGTACTTGTTGGGCAAAAGCCTGGTGGGTGAGTTTAGAGCTCACAAATCTGGCCACGCACTAAATAACAAGTTGCTGCGTGAGCTGATTCGTCAGCAAGATGCATGGGAATTGGTCTCCTTCGAAGACAACGTGGTAGCGCCTATCTCCTATATTAAGCCGGTTATGGCGTCTGCCTAATCGCAATTGGCGCCCGCTGTGATGACAGTGGGCGCCAGTTTTCGGGCTTATCAAAAGTTCTATCATCTATCAGCGGTTTAACTACTCGGCAACAGCCGAGTTGGTGCATGCAAACCTGCTCATCCCGGTCTAAACTCTTCTTAACCAAGCTCTTTATTGCCGAAAACCACGCATAAAACTTTGGTTTTATAGCTAAAAATAAGTGTTTTTATGATGTTTGCCTACAGGGGCAAGCGTAAAATCCATCAGTTGTTAACAAAACCCTTATTGTATTAGCGGTTGGTGTTTGGCATTATCCCGTGCAAATTATGGCCAGTTCCGAACAATTTCGCGGATTTTGAGTCATCTAGAGCCACAAATAAGTACAACTAAGCCTTTTCTAATATATAAGAAGAGCGTAACTACCGGATCGAACCGCGTTTTCACACCTGAATGAAAATCATTGTTTTAAATAAAGGCCTTACGCCGACGAAAACGTACAACCTGGATGTATCCGGTTGGACGAAAGCGTTGTTGTCTGTGTGCCTGATTGGTTTGCCATTGGGTTTAGGTGTTGCTTTAGGCGCCATGATTAACAGCGGTAACAGTGCCATCGAAGTCACCGAAAACGACAACGCACAAGAGTGGCAAGAGGCGCTGGCCCAGCAGCAAGCAGAAATAGACCAAAGCAAGCGCGAAGCCGAGGCCCAATTGGCGGCAATGACCTTACGAGTGGCCGAATTACAGGCCCGGTTGCAGCGCATCGACGCCGTCGGCGAGCGCTTAACCCAGGCCGCCAAGCTGGATGCCGGCGAGTTTAACTTTAATGAAGTCCCCGCGCTGGGTGGCCCCGAAGAATTCAGCGAATCCATCAATTTCGAACCGCCAACCTTTATGACGGTTTTGGATGAGATTTCCGCGCAAATCGACAACCGAGAAATGCAGCTCAACACGCTCGAAATTCTCATGTCCGATCGGCAAATCCAAGATGACACTTTCCTCGCGGGCCGGCCCATCAAAAAAGGCTGGATGTCCTCTCGCTATGGCCGCCGTACCGATCCTTTTAACGGTAAGCTTGCCTGGCACAAAGGCGTTGATTTTGCGGGTAAGGAAAACGCCGAAATCATTGCCGTTGCGGGTGGCGTGATAACTTGGTCTGGCGAGCGCTACGGCTATGGCAACATGGTTGAAGTGACCCACGGTTCGGGAATGGCAACACGCTACGCCCACAACAAAGAAAACCTAGTCAAAGTGGGCGAAGTGGTCAAGAAAGGCCAAACCCTTGCTTTAATGGGTAGCAGTGGCCGTTCCACCGGCCCCCATGTGCATTTTGAAGTTTATAAAAACGGCCGTCCGGTCGATCCTGCCTCCTACATTCACCGCACTCCGCGAAAATAATCCCCTCTGTAACTTGCGTCTCTCGGCGCCTTCAGGTTTACTTGGCCCCCAATTTTGGGGCTAATTGCGTTAAAAATTAAGATATTCGGACCAAAACATGATTGGCAAAGTACTTAGAGCTGTTGTCGGTACAAAAAACGACCGCGAATTAAAACGTATGCGGAAGTTGGTTACCAAGATCAACGCTCTCGAAGAGGAATACAAGGCGCTCACGGATGAGCAAATCGTTGAGAAAACCGCGGAATTTAAGCAGCGCGTAAGTGATGGCGCCAGCCTGGACGACATGCTGGTGGAAGCCTTTGCATTGGTGCGCGAGGCAGGTACTCGATCATTGGGCATGCGCCACTTTGATGTGCAGATGATTGGTGGTATTACCCTGCACCAAGGCCGCATTGCAGAGATGCGTACCGGTGAGGGTAAAACCCTAATGGCCACGCTGCCGGTGTATTTGAATGCACTGTCGGATAAAGGCGTGCACGTGGTAACGGTGAATGACTACCTGGCCACCCGAGACGCACAATGGATGACGCCGCTGTATAACGCGTTGGGTTTAACCGTGGGTGTTATACACTCAATGCAAGACCCAGAGTCTAAAAAGCAAGCTTACTCCTGCGATATCACCTACGGCACCAACAACGAATTTGGCTTCGATTATCTGCGCGATAACATGGCCCTTCGGCTGGAAGACCGCGCCCAACGTGGCCTCAACTTCGCCATTGTGGATGAAGTAGACTCCATCTTAATTGATGAGGCCCGAACGCCGTTGATTATCTCTGGCGCGGCCCAGGATAGTTCGGCCATGTACCGGTCTATCAATCAGCTGTTCCCAATGCTCACTCGCCAAGATCCAATCCCCGAAGGCGAGGAAAACCCGGATATCACCGGCGACTACTTGGTGGATGAAAAGACCCGTTCGGTTGAACTTACCGAAATTGGCCACCAAAAAGTCGAAGACCTGTTGGTATCCAACGGCATGTTGGAAGAGAACGACAGCCTGTATTCACCCACCAATTTAGGGTTGCTGCACCACGTACACGCAGCCCTGCGTGCACACACGCTTTATTTTCGTGATATTCACTACATTGTGCAGCAAAACCAAGTCATGCTGATTGATGAGCACACCGGCCGAACCATGCCAGGCCGGCGTTTATCCGAAGGCCTGCACCAGGCGTTGGAAGCCAAAGAAGGCATGCAAATTCAGAGTGAAAGCCAAACGCTTGCCTCGACTACCTTCCAAAATTACTTCCGGTTGTACAACAAGCTCAGCGGTATGACCGGTACCGCGGATACCGAGGCGGTGGAATTTCACCAAATTTACGGCTTGGATGTGGTGGTTATTCCCACCAACAGAAAGATTGCCCGTGAAGACCTCAACGATTTGGTGTACCTGTCGTTGGAAGAAAAATACGATGCTATCGTTGACGATGTAAAACACTGCATTGAGAAAAAAGCCCCAGTATTGGTGGGCACCGCGTCCATCGAGACGTCTGAAATTATGTCGGCCAAGTTTGACCAGGCCGGAGTAAAACACCGGGTACTTAACGCCAAGTTCCACGAAAAAGAAGCAGAAATTATTGCCCAGGCTGGCCGGCCGGGTACGGTAACCATTGCCACCAACATGGCTGGCCGGGGTACCGATATTGTGTTGGGTGGTAACTGGGAAGCGGAAGTTGCTGACCTGGAAAACCCAACCGAAGCACAAATTGCCACCATTAAAACCGAGTGGGAAAAGCGCCACGAAATCGTATTAGAAGCGGGTGGCCTGCACATCATCGGTACCGAGCGGCACGAATCTCGCCGAATCGACAATCAGTTACGGGGCCGCTCTGGCCGCCAGGGCGACCCAGGCATGACGCGTTTTTATCTTTCTATGGAAGATAACCTTATGCGTATTTTTGCCAGCGACCGCATACGTAACTTTATGAAAGCCCTGGGTATGGAAAAGGGCGAAGCCATTGAACACCGCATGGTGAGCAACGCCATTGAAAAAGCCCAGCGCAAAGTAGAAGGCCGCAACTTTGATATCCGTAAGCAGTTGCTGGAATACGACGATGTTTCCAACGACCAGCGCCAGGTTATTTACCAGCAGCGTGACGACATTTTAGAATCTGACGGTATCTCCGATACCATCAACGCCATTCGCCAAGATGTGGTTACCGATATTTACCACGATTTTGTGCCGCCACAAAGCGTGGAAGAGCAGTGGGATATTCCCGGCTTGGAGCAGCACCTCGACGCCGAACTGGGTTTAAAACTGCCGGTACAGCAATGGCTAGATGAAGACAAAAAACTGCACGAAGAATCCTTGCGTGGGCGTATTGTAGAAGCCGCAGATGCCGCCTGGGCTGCCAAATGCGAGCGGTTTGGCGAAATGATGCCAGAGGTAGAGCGCCGGGTAATGCTGCAAGTGTTGGATACCTTATGGAAAGAGCACTTGGCCAATATGGACCACCTGCGACAGGGTATTAACCTGCGTGCCTACGCGCAGAAAAACCCCAAGCAAGAATTTAAGCGCGAATCCTTCGAGCTGTTCCAAGCCTTACTTAACAACGTGAAACACGAAGTGGTCAAAATGTTGGCCCGAGTAGAACCCATTAGCCAAGAGCAGCTGGAAGAACTCGAGCGCAAGCAAATAGAGATGCAAGAGCAAATGCGCTTAAAGATGGAACACGCTGAGGCCAGCGCACTGGCCGAAGATGACCCTGAAAGCGCCGAGCAAGAGCCGGCTGCGGCTGAGCCCGTGCGCCGCAGTTTGCCCAAGGTTGGCCGCAACGAGCCTTGCCCTTGTGGCTCTGGTAAAAAATACAAGCAGTGCCACGGCCGTTTGGGATAGGCTTTAAGCTTACTAAGCCGTGAATAACACCCACACCCGCTTAGGCGGGTGTTTTTGTTTTCCACCATACAGATAACCATACAGATAGAGGCGTCGCTATGGCTGTTGCCGGTTTTGAGATCCCCGCATTGTTACCCGTGAAAGGCTGCCAGCTTGGCGCTACCTTTGCCGACATCAAAGGCGTAAAGCCCGCAAAAGTTGTCCGCGATGATGTTGTGGTACTGCGCTTTGCGCCGGGCAGCTCGGTGGCGGGTGTGTTCACCAAAAATGCCTTCTGCGCCGCGCCGGTTACCCTATGCCGTGAATACCTCGGCGGCGCTGTAGAAGCCTTTGTCATTAATGCCGGCAATGCCAATGCCTGTACCGGCGACCAAGGCCTAAGCCACGCTAAGCAAACCTGCCAAGCCGCTGCGGATATCGCCGGTGTTAAACCGCATCAAATTATGCCGTTTTCTACCGGTGTGATTGGCGAGCCGCTACCGGTAAGCCGGCTGACTACTGCCTTACCCAAAGCTTGGGAAACGCTCAGCGAAGACAACTGGCTACGCGCCGCCCGTGGCATTATGACCACGGACACACGCCCCAAGGGCGTCAGCAAAACGCTGATCATCGACGGTAAAACCGTCACCATTACCGGCATTAGTAAAGGTGCCGGGATGATTAAACCCAATATGGCCACCATGTTGGGCTACGTGGTTACCGACGCCACCATCGCCCAGCCTCTGTTGCAATCAATTTTAAGCCGGGCGGCGGATAAATCGTTTAACCGGATTACCGTGGATGGCGACACTTCCACCAACGACTCCTGCATGTTGGTGGCCACCGGCGGCAGCGGTTGTGCAGAAATCGCCAGCGAGGATGACGCAAATTACCCAGTAATTGCGCAGGCCATAACCGAGGTGCTGATGCAATTGGCCCACGCCATAGTGGCGGATGCCGAGGGCGCCACTAAATTTGTGGCCATTAACGTGCAGCAGGGTGAAACCAGCAAAGAAAGCCTGCGGGTGGCCTACGCGGTGGCCCACTCGCCGCTGGTAAAAACTGCGCTGTTCGCTTGCGATCCTAACTGGGGGCGCATCGTCGCCGCCATTGGCTATGCCGGCGTGCAAGGGTTGGATGCGTCCAAGGTGAATGTATTTTTGGGCGACGTACAAATTGTGGCTAATGGCGCACGCGCGGCCAGTTACACCGAAGAGGCCGGCCAAAAGGTCATGGACCAAGACCGCATCACCATCACCATAGAATTGGCCCGTGGCAGTGCCGAAGAAACCGTCTGGACCTCGGACTTCTCCCACGAATACGTCACCATTAACGCGGAATACCGTAGCTAAGCATGAGCCAGCCAGCCAAAAAAGTCGTGCACGTTGCCGTGGGCGTGGTAGTGCAAAACCAATGCGTGTTGCTGGCGAAACGCGCCCAGCACCAACACCAGGGTGGCCTGTGGGAGTTTCCGGGGGGCAAAGTAGAGCCCAACGAATCCGTGGCCCATGCGCTCACCCGCGAGCTGCAAGAGGAGCTGGCCATCCAAGTCGAAAACTGCCAGCCGTTAATGGAAATTCGCCACGATTACAGCGATAAATCGGTAATGTTGGATGTGTGGGTGGTGGATGCTTTCACCGGTGAGCCCAAGGGGGTAGAGGGCCAACCACTCACCTGGGCCAGCGCCGCAGAGCTAGGCGATTTCGACTTCCCAGAGGCTAATGTGGCCATTGTGGAAAAGGTTCGGCAGCTGCTACAGGGTTAGGGGGTTGCTGCCTTTGCCGTTTGGTGGCGAGTGTTGGGCGGTATATTGAGTGTTGTAGGGTTGCGTTCAAACCTCAAGTGGGAGCATCGCTCAATTCTTCTAAATTGATAGCGGTATTTCCCTGTCCGCTTTCCAGTTCTGCTATGGCTGCGGCCGTCTGCTTATTCGGTTGGCGTGCTTTTAGTTCGAATGGTATGCCGCCGTAATTAACTACCGCAGTAACAAAAATGTTTAATGCTTGCGAGGTGCTGAGGCCCAGGCTTTCGCAGACATTCGTAAACTCTTGCTTTGTGGCGGCATCGATACGAGTGCTAAGCGTTTCTTTGGTTTTCATTTTGCAGCTCAATGTACAATGATCAACCTAGTAACTGGGGCGGTTGGAGTGGTCAAAAACTAAGGTTGGCAAGTCATCACCGTACGCCTCCGTGGCCCTGCGGGCGCAGGTTTTGAGACGCGAATACCGCGCTTAGTGCAGCTGGTCGTTACCTGGGTTATTTAACTGCTCGCTGAGTACCTCGTCGTACACTGGGCTGCCGGCAATGCGGTGGTTCTCGCTGGCCCATTCACCTAGGTCTATCAACTTGCAGCGTTCGCTGCAGAAGGGCCTGTCTGGGAATTTATCGTTCCATTCCACGGTTTTCTCGCAGGTAGGGCAGGGGAGTGTGGTGGTTTTGGGCATGTCGATAAGTACCTGTTTTAGTTTGCTACACTAATGTAGGAGCAAATCTGCATTCTGTTTTTAGGCCTGTACAACGGCTAATTTTAAGCCTAAAGCTTTAGTAACCTTGGCCACTGTGGCAAATGACGGGTTGCCATCTGCAGAAAGCGCTTTATACAAGCCTTCGCGGGTTATACCCGTGTCTCTGGAAAGTTGGCTCATGTTATTTGCGCGCGCTACAACCCCGAGCGCCTGTAAAATAAAAGCAGGGTCGTTTCCGGCCTCTTCAACACTCGCTTCTAGGTACGCTAGGATGTCTTCTGTGGTCTTCAAGTGATCCGCAGAATCCCATAATGTGGTTTTCATGGTTATCGCTCCAGTTGCCGAGCCAATTCTTTTGCTTTTGCGATGTCTCGCTTTTGGGAGCTTTTATCGCCCCCGCATAGCAATATTACGATTTCAGAGCCCTGCTGAGTAAAGTACACGCGATAACCCGGACCGTAAAATATACGCAGTTCTCTAACGTTATCACCTTCGGATTTTACGTCACCGAAATGGCCAAATCTCAGCCGATCAATGCGTACCAGAATGCGTGCTTTTGCCTTAGAGTCCTTTATCTGATCAATCCAGCCGGCAAAGATGTGAGTCTTCCTTATCTCAATCATCTAGGAACTGTAGTTAATAGTTGATTATGTGTCAACCATGGTTAACAGGTGGTGTTTAGGCTTCAGCCAACAACAGCAGTTGCCGGTGAATATCATCCACTTGTAGATACAGGCTGGCCAGGTCGGCGCTGTTGTCGATCACAAAGTTTGCGGCGGCGGAGCGTTGCTCGCGGGTGGCTTGGGCGGCCATGATGTTACGCACCAATTGCTCTGTGTTGCCATCCCGGGCCATGGTGCGCTCCAATTGAATGGCCTCGGGAACATCCACCACAACCACGTTATCCACCATCTCTTTTTGGTTGGATTCCACCAACAAGGGCGAAACCAACAGGGCGTAGGGACTGGTGGCGGCTTGCAAAAAGTCTGCAATGCGCTGGCGAATCAGCGGGTGTAGCAGCGATTCTAACCAGGTTTTGTGCTCGGCATTGTTGAAGATGATCTCGCGCAGCTTGGCCCGGTTGAGCTCGCCATTGGCTAACAAGACATCCGGGCCAAAGCGCTCGGCAATGGCGGCCAGCGCCGGTTGGCCGGGTTCTACGACTTCGCGGGCGGCTACATCGGCGTCTATGGCCGCTATGCCGTGTTCGGTAAACCGGGCCGCGGCGGCGGATTTGCCACTACCAATGCCACCGGTTAAACCAACGATAAAATCACTCATTTACTGCACTACTCAGTTACTCAAAAAAACAACACCTAAACACGGGCTATTATGAGCGGCCAAGTAAGCGGCTGCAAACCTGGATTGTTGGGTTGGTAAAACAGACTTGGTAAGCAAAAGGCAGAGGCAGCCCCACACATTGCCATGCCGAGCTTTGCCCCGGCATTTTCAGCCGTTAAATGCTGAGCACGCGCGGAGCTGGTGCTATTGCTAGTGCTAAGAACCAGAGTACTGCAAATACGCCCCGGTGATTTGGTGGCCCCAAAGCATGGCCACCCAGCCGGCAATGGCCAGGTAAGGCCCAAAGGGAATAGGGGTAGACTTTTCTTTGCCTTGCAAAGCCAGCATGGCCACGCCCAACACCGCCCCCACCAGGCTAGATAAAATAATGGTTAATGGCAGCAGCTGCCAGCCAAACCAGGCGCCCAGCGCCGCCAGCAATTTAAAATCACCAAAGCCCATGCCTTCTTTGCCGGTGAGTAATTTAAACGCCCAATACACACTCCATAAAATCAAATAACCGGCGGCGGCGCCGAACACAGCGCTGTGTAAATCGGTCAATAATCCTTGGCTATTGATCAGTAAGCCCGCCCACAGAAGAGGTAGGGTGATGGAATCTGGCAGTAGCTGGTGATCGATATCGATCATGGTTAGGCTGATTAAACACCAGGTAAAAAACAGCAGTGCCAACAACTGTGGGCCGTAGCCTATATGCCAAGCAACAAAGGCGCTCAGTGCGCCGGTGGCCAGTTCCACCAACGGGTAGCGCGCAGCGATGGGGGTTTTGCAGTGGCCGCACTTGCCGCGTAACAACAGGTAACTGAGCACCGGAATATTTTGCCAAGGCTTAATGGCCGTGTGGCACTTGGGGCAAGTGGAGGCCGGCTGGGCCAAGTTAAACGGCGTTTTTAGTGGGGTGGGGTTTTCTTGCTCTAGATAGTCGTAGCACTCTTGCCGCCACTGGTTTTGCATCATCACCGGCAGGCGGTAAATCACCACATTTAAAAAGCTGCCAATACACAGGCCCAAAATAAACACCACCGGTAGTAATACCGGTGGGTAGGAAAGAAAATCGTACATGAATCAGTTGCCGGGCGGGATTAAACAGCTTGGCCGATTTGGAAGATGGGCATATACATAGCCACCATTAAACCACCAATTAAAATACCCAGTACAGCCATAATCATGGGCTCTAACAGTGTGGTTAGGTTGTCCACTAGGTTATCAACGGATTCCTCGTAAAACTGGGCGACTTTATCCAGCATGTCGTCCAACGCGCCGGACTCTTCACCAATGGCCGTCATCTGCAGCAGCATAGAAGGAAATTGGCCGGTGGCGCGCATGGAGGTGTTCATTTGTATACCCGTGGATACGTCATCGCGTACGCGGTGGGTGGTTTCTTCGAAGATTTTGTTCCCGGTGGCACCGGCCACGGAATCCAATGCATCAATCAGCGGTACACCGGCGGCAAAGGTAGTGGAGAGCGTGCGCGCAAAGCGGGCAATAATGGATTCGTACACAATTTTGCCCACAATGGGCACCTTTAAAATGTACCGGTCGCAGATTTTGGCGAAAGCCTCTGAGCGCTTTTTAGCCTCTAAGAATACAAACACAAAGGCAACCATGCCGATTAAAATTATTAACCACATTTCTTGCACGGTTTCGGATAAGTTCATTACAAACTGGGTAAAGGCCGGCAGCTCGGCACCAAAACTGGAAAAGGTTTCGGCAAACTGGGGTACCACTTTAACCAACAAAATACCGGTAACCACAACAGCCACCACCACAACGGCGATAGGATAAGTCATGGCCTTTTTAATTTTGGCTTTCATTTGTTCGGTTTTTTCTTTGTAGGTGGCAATGCGATCCAGCATGGTCTCCAACGCACCGGCCTGCTCGCCGGATTCCACCAAGTTACAGAACAAATCGTCAAAGTACTTTGGTTGCTTGGCCAGTGCTGAGGCAAAGCTGTTACCCGAGGAGACATCTTCGCGTATGTCCAGCACCAGCTTGCGCAGGGAGGGGTTCTCTAAGCCATCGGCTACGATGTCAAAGCTTTGCACCAGGGGTACGCCGGCTTTCATCATGGTGGCCATTTGCCGGGTGAATATGGCGATGTCCTGGGGGGCGATTTTTTTGCCGCCACCCCCAAATAATGGCTTTGGCTTCTTTTTAACCTGGGCCGGGACAATACCTTTTTTGCGCAGTTGGGCTTTTACAATGGCGCTGCTAACGCCTTTGGTTTCGCCTTGGATTTTGTTGCCTTTTTTGTCTACGCCTTTGTAGGTAAAAACGCTTTCAGAGGGTGCTGTAGCTGCCATTAAAGTTAATCCTTGGTGACTCGGTTAGCCTCTTCGAGGCTGGTAACGCCTATAGCCGCCTTACGCAGCGCAGAAATTCGCAGATTGTTAAAGCCCTCTTTGCGGGCTTGGTCTGCAATCTGAATGGAGTTACCACCTTCCATTATAATGCGAGAAATACTATCGGTGATGCGAACCACTTCGTACACACCCACTCGCCCCTTATAACCTTTACTGCAGGCATCGCAGCCAACGGGTTGGTATAGCGCCAACTCTTCCCGGGGGATGCCAATATTATCAAAGCCTTCTTCGGTTAAAATTTCATCCGGTATATCCTCGGCCGGTTTTTTACAGCTAGGGCATAAGCGCCGGGCCAGCCGCTGGGCAATAATCACGCTTACCGAGGTGGCCACGTTAAACGCTGGTACGCCCATATTTAACAGCCGGGTGAGGGTTTCTGGGGCGCTGTTGGTGTGGAGGGTAGACAGCACCAAGTGGCCGGTTTGGGCCGCTTTAATGGCGATTTCGGCGGTTTCCAGATCTCGAATCTCGCCCACCATCACCACGTCTGGGTCTTGCCGTAAGAAGGATCGCAGTGCCTCGGCAAAGGTTAGGCCCACTTTAGAGTTCATATTGACCTGGTTAATGCCTTCCAGGTTAATCTCTACCGGGTCTTCCGCTGTGGAGATATTACATTCTTCCGTATTTAGGATATTCAGCCCCGTATAGAGCGATACCGTTTTACCCGAGCCGGTAGGCCCGGTTACCAAAATCATACCCTGGGGCTGGGCCAGGGCATCCATAAAGATCTTTTTCTGGTCTTCCTCATAGCCTAGGGCATCAATACCCAATTTGGCACTGCTTGGGTCCAATATCCGCAATACTATCTTTTCGCCAAACAACGTTGGCAATGAGTTGACCCGAAAATCAATGGCCCGGGTTTTGGACAACTTCATTTTAATGCGGCCATCCTGGGGTATACGCCGTTCGGAGATATCCATTTGCGACATCACCTTTAACCGGGCGGAGATTCGGGTGGCCAGCGAGGAGGGCGGCTTGGCCACCTCGGTTAATATGCCATCCCGGCGAAAACGCACACGGTAGGTCTTCTCGTAGGGCTCAAAGTGAATATCCGAGGCGCCAGATTTAATGGCATCCAACAATACTTTGTTCACAAACCTTACGATGGGGGCTTCGTCTACGTCGGAGTCGTCATCATCCTGGGCATCTGGGTCAAAGGCTTCTACGTCTAGGTCTTCTAAAGAGTCGTCATCCAACCCGCCTAGGGAATCACCTAGGGATTCATCTTCACTATTAAGGTAGGCCTCTAACGCTTTTTGCAGTTTGTCACTTTCTACCAGTACCGCATCGGTACTAAGGCCGGTGTTAAATTTAATTTCATCGATGGCTTGCAGGTTGGTAGGGTCCGCGATGCCAATAAACAGTCGGTTGCCGCGTTTAAACAAGGGTAAGGCATGGTGTTTGTGCAATAATTTGGCGTCTACCAGCTTGCGCGGCATGGCCTCTGGCCGCAGGGTGCTTAAATCAAACACCGGGGTGCCAAATTCGTCGCCGGCGGCCTGGGCAATTTTAGCCGCCGCAACCAGGTTGGCGTTGGTGAGGTACCAAGCAAAGGGAATGCGCTCCGCCTTAGCCTTAACCAAAGCGTTTTTGGCGTCATCCTCTGAAAGTAAGCCATCGTTTACCAGCCGGCGTGCTAAGCCGCTTAGATTAATTTCCTGTTGTGCCATAGTAATGCCAAAAAATGCGCCAAAAAAAGAGAGCTTATGCTGCACCTAAAGCCACAGCGATTAGCTATAACCTTAGGCAAAGTGACCAGATGTCACAAAGTTTCGTAAATTATTTAGGTTATCGGCAATCTTCTAAAAAATATAGGCTATGTTTACTTTGGTTGCGGCGATACCGAAGTCTTTCGCCTAAATTTGGTAACCATTCAGCATAAAATTTAATCGTGTGACAAAAATCGTCAGTAACAGACGCATCAAGTCATCCAGCACGGCTAAATTGGCAACAAAATCTGAGTGGCTTATACAAGTTTTTGGTTGTAAAGGCAGTGTAAAGCGCGCAGGCAGTGGAGGGCTAAATTAATTTTCAATGTTGGCCCAGCCATTGCTAAAACCCCTAGCAAGGCACCAACGTCATCGGTTAACGCCAACCAAAGGATGTGTGGCAGGCCCATTTGATTTTTAACTGGAGAGTTCCTATGAAACAACAAGCACAAGCAGGTTTTACCCTAATCGAATTGATGATCGTTGTTGCGATTATCGGTATTTTGGCAGCAGTTGCACTGCCCGCCTACCAAGACTACACCGCCCGTTCTCAGGTTTCTGAGGCAGTAACCTTGGCTTCTGGTTTGAAGGCCACTGTGTCTGAGATATACGCAACTGAAGGGACGTTCGATGAAGCTGATAGTGAAGACAAAGGTTTGCCTGCAGCCGCTGATGTGAAAGGTAACTATGTCCAAGAGGTTGAGGTTACAAATGGCGTCATCGTTGCGCTCATGGCCAGCTCTGGCATTGGCGAGCAGATTCAAGATAAAACTCTTACCTTGAGCCCTTCAACTACCGCTGGCTCAATTACCTGGGTTTGTGGTGGCGCGTCGAAAGATTCCACAAATGGCATTGCTGACAAGTACCTGCCTGCTGAATGTCGTAGCTAAAGTAACGCTAACTTGGTCAAGAAAGCCGCCTCTTGGCGGCTTTTTTGTGTCATTTGATGTTAGAAGTCTCTAATTTATCCGAGACATGATACAGCTACACATGCATAACGGTATAAAATCAAATGGTATGCCCGCGGGTTATAAATATTTCATTTTGCGTTGGGTTGGGATTCCTGGTTTTCAGTTATTCGTTTGGGCTTGGGGCTGGGTTTTTACTCGATGACTACGCAACGCTACCTTACCTAGGGCAATGGGGGGAGGTTAATACTTTTTCCAAATTTAAAGAATTTATTGGCAGCGGTTTCACAGGGCCCACTGGCCGGCCTGTAACGTTAGTTTCTTTCTTGCTGAACAGTAATGAATGGCCCACCGAGCCACGCTACTTTTTAGTCACAAATCTCGCTATACATCTTGCTAACACCTGTTTGGCCTATCTGTTTTTACGACGTTTCCTCACGTTAGTGAAGCAAAAAAACGCAGCGCTAATTGCATTGTTTTCCGGCTTGATTTGGGCTGCGCATCCTTATCTTGTGTCTACCGTTCTCTATATTGTTCAACGGATGGTGTTGCTTGCAGTATTCTTTAATCTTCTAGCTCTAATATTTTATTTGGCAGCCAGATCCAGGCTAGTTGGTGGCCGAGCGCGGGCTAGCGGGCCGATGTGGTTCTTGGCAGTGCTCTGTTCAATATTGGCGGTTGCATCAAAAGAAATCTCGATATTAATCCCATTGCAGGTTGGCTTAATCGAACTGACCCTTGCTGCATTCAAAGTGGCACCACTATATCGCCACAAGTCGGATCCATTGATAGTTGGTCATAGTCTATGCCGTTGGCTCTTCGGATTTGGCGTTCTACTGCCGACAGCCGTGATTGCGCTGTATTTGTTTATTCCCCTTTGTTACGAACTAGGGCATTGGCTGCAGTCTGGTCAAGCAGGACCTTCAGTGCGAGAATTCACTCTCACCGAACGATTGCTCACACAACAGAGAGTGGTAGGTGATTATCTACGGGCATTTTTCCTGCCACCGATTCAAACTGCCGGTGTGTTCTGGGATGGATACGGGTGGTCCCGAAGCTTACGTAACCCCATTTCTACACTTGTGTGGTCAATTGTCCATCTCGTTTTGGTGATTTCGGCTTTTTCCTTTCGTAAGCGGCTGCCTTTGGTTGGCTTTGGTGTGTTGTGGTTTTATATCGGCCATATTTTGGAATCGTCAACGGTAATGTTGGAACTGAAATTCGAACATAGAACGTATCTACCGTTTTTAGGCTTATCTTTAGCGGCTACGGCATTACTATTTTCTGTCCCATACAGTATTCGCTACAAAACAGCAGTTCTGGCGGGGATTTTCGCTTGTCTATGTTTTTTGTTATTTATGAGAGCAAGTCTCTGGGGTAAGCCAGAAAAATCCTATCTTGTTTGGATGAATGAGAACCCAAGCAGTACGAGAGCCATTGAAAGTGCTCTAGTCGCGTATAGTAGTATGAATAACACAGAGGAACTCATACCACTGTTGCTGGAAAAAGCTATATCGCACCACAATGCACAACCAGGCATATATCTGCAGGCATTTACATATAGTTGTTCGAAAGGACTACAATTGCCTGTCAATTACGATGAGATAAAAACCAGGCTTAAAACTGGTTCAAGAGATTGGCGTGTGGAAAGCATGCTAAGAATACTTTTGCAAGAGATTCTGCATGGTCGCTGCTCTGTGTCGCTCTCGCAATTTAAACAGTTGACTAGGGCGGTTCTCCAAAATGGAAAATACGATGGAACTGGAGTGCCGGTTGCGATTTCCAGTCTTCAAGCTGAGGCAGAACTGGTTATGGGCGATACTGCATTAGCTGAATCCTATTTTATGGCTCAAGAGCACGGTAAACTTCCATTGTCTTTGTTGATGAACCAATCACTGTTCATGGCAAACCATGGCTCAATCAAGGTTGCTGCACAGAACCTTCGAGCTGGTTTGCAACAGCCTTTCGAGGCTAGCGAGTATCTGATTGAACAGGCTGAGGATATGCTTAGTAAAATTGAAAAAGATATAAAAATTGAGAGCGACGATGAATAATGTATCGGTAGTAATACCTGCCAAGAATGAAGCTGAAGGATTGGCGACCGTCCTTCCCAAGTTAACATCGATTTCCGATTGTTGGCAGCTAATAGTAGTGGATGACGGTTCCACCGATAACACTCGAGATGTCTGTCTAGAGCACGGGGTACAGGTCGTTAGTCACAGTTACTCCAAAGGAAATGGTGCTGCAGTTAAAGCGGGGGCACGTAAAGCCACGGGTGATATTATCGTCTTTATGGATGGTGACGGCCAACATGACCCGAATGACATACCAAAGCTCCTAAATATTTTACATAGTCAGAATCAAGATATGGTGGTTGGGGCGCGAGATAGTGAATCTCAAGCAAATGTTGGGCGTGATGTTGGTAACAGACTTTATAACCAGCTTGCAACCTATATGACAGGGCATAAGGTCTGGGATCTTACCTCAGGTTTTAGGGTGGTTCGTGCAAACAAGTTTAAAGAATTCTTGTATCTTTTGCCCAATGGGTTTTCTTACCCGACGACGTCTACAATGGCATTTTTTAGAGCTGGTTATTCAGTCGCATATATGCCTATTAAAGCCGCCAAAAGAAAGGGTAAGAGCCACCTTCGTTTGCACAAAGATGGCGTTCGTTTTCTTATAATTATTTTTAAAATCGGGACTTTATATTCCCCATTGAAAATTTTTCTCCCACTAAGTGTTTCGATCTTTGTCACTGGGTTTAGTTATTATATGTACACGTTCTCGACTGCCGGTAGATTTACCAACATGAGTGCTTTGCTATTTACTACGTCCTTGATGATTTTTTTAATGGGCCTTATCTCAGAGCAGATTACCACGTTAGTTTATAAGAAGAACGGTTAGGGTGCTCCGTTGCAATCGGTCTGTGCCTGCATCGTCACTTATAACCCTGAGATAGCTTTAAAGTCGCTGGTGGAGTCTTTATTGCTAGATTTTGGCAGTGTCTGCATTGTTGATAATGGTAGCAGGGTTGATTTACTGGGTATCGTCAATATCGGTCTTGATGGTGTTCATATTATACGGCTTGATGCCAATCTGGGGGTTGCGGCAGGATTAAACGAAGCGGTGCAGAAAGCTAAAGCACTCGGTTTCGAATGGGTTTGCTGTTTTGATCAGGATTCTGATTATGTCGAAGGATCAATGTCAGAATATATTCGAGCTTCCTTGGGGCAGCGAGACAGGGTGGTAGGTTCGGGTTACGAGTATCCTGCAGCTGTAAAGTTTAGTTGCTCCGCGAGCTCTCAAAGTAAATCACTTTTTATTCCGGTGCGTACTGTGATTACATCGGGTAGTTTTTTCTCGGTATCGCTTTGGGAGTTGGTGGGTGGTTTTGATGACGATTTATTTATCGATTCGGTAGATCATGATTTCTGTTTAAAGACGTACGCCGCCGGTGGTGATGTTGTCAGATTAAAGCGAAATACTATTCGTCACAAAGTCGGTTTTGGTCAAAGTTTCCTGGGTGTTCCTCTTCATAGCCCTTTGCGGAAGTATTATATTTTTAGAAACGTTATTTTAATGGTTAAAAGGCATGGTCTGAGATTTCCTTATTGGAGTGCAAAGCAGATTGCAAGGTTGGTATTTGAGTTTGCTTCCCTATTGTGTTTCGAGGGCGAAAAGACGGAAAAATTGAAGCTGGCCACCAAGGGTGCGTGGCATGGGGTGAAGGGGGTCAAAGGTAAATATGTCTAGTGCAGCTGCTGTTACGAATTCTTTGATTTGTGTTGCAGGTGTATACGTAAAAAGTGATAAATATCCAAACGTAAAATACAAATTATTGGGTCTTCAGAATAGTAATGTGAGGTATTCGGAGCGTAATTTTCCTGTGTTCTCCACCAGTGGTAGTTGGGGTAAGGGGCGCTCTTTTGCCAAGGTGTTCGGCTTTATTGTGGCTAGCGTTAGGGCGGTTGGTTCGATAATCCATAACCGTAAAAGGTTTGCTGTTTTTTATATACCTTATCCTGGTATCTCCGTTTGTTTTCTGTTGTCTTTCATTCCACGAAGTTTTAGGCCTAAATCTATTTTCCTGGACATGTTCATTTCTATGTATGACACAGTGGTGCTCGATCGTAGGTTGTTCAGAAAAGATAGTAAGATAGCTAGAGCCCTTTATTGGGTCGAGCGTAGATGTATGGCTGTGGCAGAAAAGATTGTGGTAGACACACCTCAGAATGCGCTTTTCTATAGTGAGTTGTTTAAGTTTCCAGTAGAGATGTTCCATGTGTCTACTCTTGCTATAGGAGACCAGTGTAAGGTAGCGCCAAGCGGTAGCTCAGACGTGAATCAAGGTGCTGATGTCGGTTTTCTGGAGGTTTTATTTCTTGGTACGATGGTGCCGTTGCATGGCGTTGAATACATACTCTCGGCGGCGAAAATCCTACGCGATGAGAAAATCAGATTTACTTTTGTTGGTGATGGTCAACAATCATATTTGTTGGAACGATACCTAAAGGAAAATATCTCCGAAAAAGTGATATGGTATAAAGACTGGAAAAGCCAGTCTGAGATTGCTGCTCTTATAGACTCAGCGGATATCTGCTTGGGAATCTTTTCTACATCTAGTAAAGCGCAGCGAGTTTGTCCCTTGAAATTATATCACTATATGAAAGTAGGAAAGGCGATCATAACCGGTGAAACAGATTGGGCAAAAGGGTTGCGATTTCCGGTGGATTGTACCCCATTTATGACTGTGCGCTGTGGGGATGCTAATGGATTGGCTAAAGCAATGCTAGTGCTACTCAATGACAGGGAGAAAAGAGAGGGATTAGCTAGTAGGTCAAGGGAATTCTATTCACAACATTTAACCGATGAAATAGGTACTGCACAATTAGCTAAGCTCCTGCTGTCCGAAGTAAATGGCGGTGAAGCTTAAATGCTGGTTCTTGGCGTTTTCTGGGATACTATTGGCCGTTTGTCTGTAAATGCTGCGAATATCATATTTACTATTTTTTTAGCAAGAATGCTTACGCCCAACGATTACGGGTTGGTCGCTATAGCTTTGTCAGTAATCGTTGTTTTCGAGTCGTTAATTGAGGGTGGATTTGCGGCAGCATTTATTCAAAAAGGGCGCACGACAAAGGCAGACTACAGTACGCTTTTTCTGTTACAACTGAGCGTTGCGTCAGTTGCGCTAATATTGTTGCAAGCCATGGCTGGCCCGTTAGCCGAGTTTTTAGGTTACGGAGAAATAGAAAGTATCTTACGTATCCTGTCTCTTTCTGTCTTTATAATGGCGCTATTTAATACCATAAAAGTCAGGCTGATGCGCGCGGTCCGTTTTCAAACGGTAGCGGCCGTGGAGGCTGTGTCGTCTTTGCTTGCCGGTGTCGTGGCAATAGTCATGGCGCAGTGCGGGTTCGAATATTGGTCACTTGTAGTCCAATATATGCTGGTAAAGGCGATATCTTTGATGCTTTTTTGGTATTGCGCTCCTTTGAAATTGACTGGGTGTTCATTCGAAAGCTTTAAGTCTATCAGTCATTATGGTTTGTTTAGCTCGCTAAGTTCGCTGGTGCGGGCTATTACAAATCAGCTTGATTCTCTGGTCTTAGTCAAATTATTTGGCCCGGATTTTCTAGGGGTGTATAGCAGGGCTAAAGCTTTACGCGATCTGGCTGTTAACTACTCGGGTGGGGCGTTAGGGAGAGTATTCTTTTCGGTGAGTAGTCGCGCGGGCGTGGAGCGAAATAACAGTTTTTATTTTAAGACTGTTGAAATTGTGGCGTTACTTTCAGCTTTGATAAGCGGCTTGTTCTTTGTTTCTACGTCTGAACTTATTGAGATTCTTTTGGGTTCGCAATGGTTGGCGGCAGTTTTAGTGCTAAAGTTCTTGTTAGTGGCAGATGGAATCTCTAAGCCAGTAGGGGCGGTAATGGTCAGTACTCTGGCTGGCTTAGGTAAGGCCAATCTAGAGTTTTATGGAGTTTTAGTTAAGCGGGCAGCTTGGCTAGTTTGTCTATATTTACTTTGGTTGTATGGTCTAAATGTGTTTCTCTGGACGTTGATAGCCCATTCTGTATTTGTCTATATAGTTGATGCTCTCCTTCTGTTTTACGCGGCCGGTTATAGAGTCTCGAGGCAGATTATCAGTCCATTCAAGGCACTGTTGGTTTTCGGCCTTAGTTGCGGTGTTGTGGAGCTTTGTCATGTAGAGTCCGTTGGCATCGCTTTGAATCTGGTTGTCAATAGCCTAGTGTTTCTTCTTTCCTTTTCGGTATTGAGTCTAGTGCTATTTTCTAATTTATCTAACACCATTCTAAGATCCTTGGCTGGTTTATCAGATGGCAGGTAATACTCTCGCAGTCATCGGGATGCATAGGTCCGGTACTTCTCTTGTTGCTCAATGGCTGAGCCGATCTGGCCTGGATATGGGTGAGAATTTGCTTGGGCCTGGGGCAGGGAATGAGCAAGGGCATTACGAGGACACAGAATTTGTTTCCGCGCATAGTCAAGTAATGTCATTGTGGGGGCTGGATGCGGCCGGAGTGGAGCCTTTTGGTAGCGTTCGGAAGGTAGTAGAGGATCAGGCGAGAATTCTCAAAGAATTGGACTCCAGGTTTAGTCAAGAGTATGACTGGGGTTGGAAAGATCCTAGAACCTGTTTGTTTCTCGATTATTACGGTTCTGTGCGTAGCGATATAAATTACCTTGTGGTTTTTCGAAGGCCCGAAGCTGTAGTTAATTCGCTCTTGCGCCGTAAGTTTGAAATGAAGAGATGTCAAAGGTCTTCCTACAACTCTATTTCGTTGCTTGGGGAGATTGGAGGTTTTGTTTCGAGTGTGAAATTCCGCCGAAAATATTGGGCCGCTTGGAACGATTATAACGAGTCCATACTAAGATTTTTGGCGTCTAGAAAAGGCGATTCCAATATTTTTGTGACATCCTTAAGCGCGCTGCCGAGCAGGAAGGATAGTTTAGGCGTCTGGTTGTCGGCGAATGGATTTAATCTGGAGCTACTGGAATTTACAAGTGTGTTCGACGAGTCTCTGTTAGCTGATGAGTATTCGGTTGGGTTAGGAGTGCCCAAAAGTGAAAGATTACGCGCAAAGGAAATTTGGGGTGGCTTAATTGATATAGAAAGGATATTCAGCGGTTAGGTTTTTTTCGCTAACCGTGCAAGGTGGTTGGTGATTAGTGTTGTTGGGTATTGGAAGTGGTTGTCCAAGAATGGCACGATCTCGTTTATATCGGCTACATCCATGGGGTTTTCACGTATTAGTTCTACTTTTAAAAAGGGAACATTAGCTTCGAGAATGGTACTTTTCCAATGTGTATGGGTTGGGTTCTTGTTTCCAAAGTCTCTGATCTTTCGTGGTAAATCTTCCCACAGGTCTTTTTCTGTCAATCTCTGAATGGTGGTTTTTACAAATTGAAAGTTGTTTTCAGTGACAGCTTTCATGATGCTACGCGGAGTTCTCTGATTTGATTTGTAAATAGACGCTAGTGCTAATTTGTCGTTAAGCAAGGCTTTGCTGAGACCTACTTCGTATTTCTCAATAATATCTTTTTTATTAACTAATTCTGTCACGTTATCCCAAAACCTCTTGAAGGAGATGGAGTTTAGGGCCTTCTTTCGAAACACAATGAAATAGCTTTGTAAGTGATACGAGTATTGGTGGCTGTCTGTTATTCCCCAAACATCGGCTTCCTTAAATTGAGAATCGCAGAAGATTGGTTCCAGTGATTGTAATGGGCCGTAGACGCTGTCATTGCAGATAATGAGCTCGTCATATTTGCTTAGGTCAAGGCTGTCGATTCCTAGTTTATAGCTCATGAAGTCATAACCAAGATTAGCCCTACACGATACCTGAATGCCCATCGATGAGAGCTGGGTTATATCGTCATCGTTAAGCTTCGCGGTACTGACAAAAACGATGTGGCCGCTGATTTTTTGTAATTGCTTAAGGTAATAATATACGTAATCATCGACGATATTTCCCTTGTCGAAATGAGCAAAGACCGTAGCTCGATGAAGATGATTCTGTTTTTTAGTGAGGCTTTTCATGGAAGGGGTGTCTAATCAGCCTTTAATGATCTTGGCAGAGTTTTGGTACCGATTTCGGGTATCGATCAGAATGTCGCTAGCGGATTCAACTAACGGATAATCGAATTTATCATGATCCGTGGTGAGCAAAACACCATCAAACCCACCAACGCTCTCCGCCGTCAATTCCACACTACTCAACTCAAACCGGTGATCCCGCATTTTAGGAAAGGTAGGGATATGCGGGTCGCTGTAGGCTATTTCGGCGCCTTTGCTGCGCAGTAGCTCCATAATTTTAATGGCGGGGCTTTCGCGGGCGTCGTCGATGTTCTTTTTGTAGGCAATGCCCAGTACCAAAATCTTGCTGCCTTTTAACGCTTTGCCGCGTTCGTTGAGGGCATCCATTAATTTGCTGACCACCCATTCTGGCATGGCTCGGTTCACTTCACCGGCAAGCTCAATAAACCGGGTGTTAATGCCGTATTCGCGGGCTTTCCAGGTGAGGTAAAACGGGTCTATGGGGATGCAGTGGCCACCTAGGCCGGGGCCTGGGGTGTATTTGGTAAAGCCAAAGGGTTTGGTGGCGGCGGCGTCGATGACTTCGTGGATATCGATGTGCATTTTATCGGCCACGATCTTCATTTCGTTGACCAGGCCAATATTTACCGCGCGGTGGATGTTCTCCAGCAGCTTGGTCATTTCTGCGGCGCGGGTGCTGCTAACGGGCACCACTTGGTTAACTACGGTTTGGTAAAAGGCGCTGCCGGCGGCTAGGCAGTGTTGGCTAATGCCACCGCAAACCTTGGGGATGCTGGCGGTGGGGAATTGTTTGTTGCCTGGGTCTTCTCGCTCTGGCGAAAACACCACAAAAATATCGTCGCCTACGGTGAGTTTTTGCAGTTGCACCAGGGGCACCAGGTATTCTTCTGTGGTGCCGGGGTAGGTGGTGCTCTCCAACGACAGCAGCATGCCCTTGTGCAGGTGCGGTTGTATGGCGCTAAGGGTGTTGATTAAAAAGCGTAGGTCGGGCTCGCGGTGCTTGGTGAGCGGGGTAGGCACGCACATCACCAGCACGTCTACATCGGTTACCCGGCTGTAGTCGGCGGTCACTTCCAGTGGGGCCTTTTGGCCGTTTTGGCTTTGGGTGGCCTGTTGCACGCGGGATACGTCTAGGTGTTTGATATAGCAGCCACCGGTGCGCAGGGCGTGTATTTTGTCTGGGTCTATATCAAAGCCAATCACCTGGCCAAACCCGGCCTCGCACACCGCCAGGGCCAGGGGTAGGCCCACGTAGCCCAGGCCGATGATTCCCACGGTGGCAGTGCGAGCCTCGATTTTTTGCAGCAATTGCTGCTGGTGCAGCGGTGCCTGTGGGGGTTGCGCTTGGTTCATGGCGGTTACTACAGTCCTTTATTACAGCGGCGTCCACCGGCGGCATTGGGTGCCAGCCAGCTGGCCTGGGCGTTATATTCGCTATCTGTAATATTGTAGCTGGGATTTGGCAAAGCGCAGGCACAAAAGCCTCAAAACCGCTAATAACGCACAACTACCTAACAAATTATCGGTTTTTGTGGGTAAGGCTGGGATTATGTCTGCTCGGTTTTGTGGGGTTGGTCAAATGTTGTTCTATTGTAGGGCTCGGCGTTTGGTGAGACCCAGTCCAGCGTTGTGGTGGTGTGGATTGTTTTACTATGACTGATATACCAATGATGAGCGTCACGTCGTACTGGAGGCTGGCCGATGGCAGGGAATACTAGTATTACCCTTGGAGAACATTTTGAAGGATTCATAAACCGCCAAGTTGTCGAAGGGCGTTATGCATCTACCAGCGAGGTTGTGCGGGCAGCGCTGAGACTGCTAGAAGAAAACGAGAATAAAGTTGCCACACTGCGAAGATTGCTTGAAGAGGGAGAGCAGAGCGGTACTGCCGAATATAGCTACGAAGCGCTCATGAACGAATTGGATGATGAACTTGGCTAATGGTGGCATTTACTTTAACCAATAAAGCTAAGGCCGATTTGAAATCTATTGCCGCCTATACCCAACGCAAGTGAGGTAAGGCGCAACGGCGCGTTTATTTGAAATAGTTTGATGATGCTGTTCATTAACTGACGGAAACTCCTGATAACTATGCGAGTGCTTTTTCTAAGTTGTTTATTGTTACCACTGGTTGTGGGATGTGTCACCGTAGAGGATTCCGATACTCTCTACGGGGCCTATTCTGATTATGTTTCCGTCGCCGATCGGAACAATATCATTGAAGTTGCTGATGATTTTTTTAGTCGCAACCTGCTGGGGGAGGGCTATCAGAGCAACCCAGATGCGGCCGATCAACTGCTGTTTAAAAACACTATGTCTAACACTCATAGCCACTTTGAAAGTATAGAGAATGATGTAGGCTGCTTAATTATTAATGGCACTAACTCAGAGGAAGAGCCGGTGGTGTTTAGCCTTAAATACAGCGCCGGTTCCGCAGGCTGGCTGATTGATGGTATTCATGTAGGCTTCGTTGAAGCCGCCAGCGACTATCCTCAGACCGCCTCCTGCCCGGCGGACTATTTCGGGTAATCGCCTACAGTTTCCAATCAGAGTCAGTGCTCAACACATATCCCAAATAGATGCGCCGCTGAGATTATGAATCTAGTATGTTCCACTTGCGGATCAAACAATATGAAGACGGCGCCTATTGAAGGGGCGGCAGAAGGATCGGCAAAATTGTTACGCGTAAGTGTCGCGTTGCTGGCCCTAAGCATTGTTTGCTTCGCAGCTATTCTTTTGCATCTCGCGATGACTATATTAGCCTTTGGTTTGTTTGTAGGGCACAGGTTACTGCTAAAGAAATCTGTGGAAATGAAAATTATAGAACTGGCTTGCGAAGACTGTGGCTGGGCCAGCCAAACCTAACGGCTCGCCTGTTGGTGGGGGGGGGGGGTGATTTAAAAACAGGATGGTGACTTAAAAGCAGTACCCGCCGTGCGGCGGGTTACAGGTCTACCAAACAATCCGCATAGACAAATCTACAGCTACGCAGTTTTTGGTGAGCGCGCCTATGGATACGTAGTCCACGCCGGTTTCGGCGATGGGGCGTAGGGTGGTTTCGTTTACGCCGCCGGAGGCCTCTAGCTTCGCTTTGCCACCGTATTCGGCCTTGTTTAGGGCAACGGCGGTGCGCATGTCTTCCAGTGAGAAGTTATCCAACATAACGATGTCGGCGCCGGCGCCTAGGGCTTGCTTAAGCTCGTCCATGGATTCCACTTCAATTTCTACCGGCTTACCGGGGGCGTTGTTGCGGGCGGTGGTTACCGCTTGCTCTATGCCGCCGCAGGCGGAGATGTGGTTTTCTTTGATGAGGTAGGCATCAAACAAGCCAATGCGGTGGTTGTGGCAGCCGCCGCAGGTTACTGCGTATTTTTGCGCGGTGCGCAGGCCCGGTAGGGTTTTGCGGGTATCCAGCACTTTTACTTGGGTGCCGGCCACAATATTGGCGTAGTGGCGGGCTTTGCTGGCGTTGGCCGATAGCAACTGCACAAAGTTCAACGCGGCGCGCTCGCCGGTGAGCAATACGCGGGCGTTGCCTTCTAGCTCAAACAGGGTGTCGTTGGCTTTAAACTGATCGCCATCATTACCATGAAAGGTAATTTTTACGCTGGGGTCCAATTGCTTAAACACTTCCTCCACCCAGGTGCGGCCGCAAAAGGTGCAGTCGTCGCGGGTGATCACCCGGGCTTTGGCTTGTGTTTCGGCCGGGATTAGCGCTGCGGTGATGTCGCCATCGCGGATGTCCTCGGCCAGGGCCTGGGCAACGTTGTGTTCTATATCGCTGCGGATATCGTTAAGCGTTAGGTTCATGGCATTACCCCTTACATTACGCGCTGGCCGGGTACGGCACCGCTGTGTGGCTCTAATAGATAGATGTCTTTTCCGCCTGGGCCGGCGGCCAGTACCATGCCTTCAGAGATACCAAATTTCATTTTGCGCGGCGCCAGGTTGGCCACTAGCACAGTGAGCTTACCTTCCAAGTCTTCTGGCTGATAGGCGCTCTTAATACCGGAAAACACGTTGCGGGTGTGGCCTTCGCCGGCATCCAGTGTGAGTTGCAATAATTTGTTGGCGCCTTTGACGTGGTCGGCTTTAACAATTTTGGCAATGCGCAAATCCACCTTGGCGAAATCATCAAAGTTGATGGTTTCGGCAATGGGTTCAAAATCGCTGTCGCTGCTATCGCTATCGGCACTGCTGGTAGCCGGCGGCTGCATGGCATCCAAGGCAACTTGGTTGGTGGCTTTCATGGCGTCGATTTGTTTTTGATCCACCCGGCCCATAAGCGCTTTAAACGGGTTGATGGCTACACCGGTTTTAAATTCTATGTCGTCTTGCCAGTGCAGGGTTTCACCCAGGAATGCTTCGGCACGTTCGGTTAGCGCGGGTACAACTGGCTTTAAAAATACCATTAGCGCGCGGAACATATTGATGCCCTGGGAGCAAATGGCCAGCACCTGCTCGGCGTTGGCTTCGTCTTTGGCCAGTGTCCACGGCGCTTGGGCGGCCAGGTATTCGTTGGCGGCATCGGCCAGGGCCATAATTTCGCGCATGGCTTTGGCGAATTCTCGGTTCTCGTAGGCTTCGGCAATGCTGGTTTGAGCATCCACAAATTGTTGCCACAGCTCTGGGTTGTGAATATCCGTGGCCAGGGTGCCACCGGCCTTTTGCACAAACTTAGCGGTGCGGCTGGCCAGGTTTACCAATTTACCCACCAAATCGGAATTTACTTTTTGTACAAAGTCTTCCAGGTTTAGATCGATGTCATCCACTTTGGCGGTGAGCTTACTGGCAAAGTAGTAGCGCAGGTAGTCGGCATCCAGGTGCTCTAGGTAGCTGGCGGCATTGATAAAGGTGCCGCGGCTTTTCGACATTTTTTCGCCATCCACGGTAACAAACCCGTGCACGTTGACACCGGTTGGGGTACGGAACCCGGCGGAGGTGAGCATGGCAGGCCAAAACAGCGCGTGGAAGTTAACAATGTCTTTGCCAATAAAGTGGTACAGCTCGGCGGTGGAGTCTTTGCCCCAGTAGGTGTCAAAGTCTAAATCGTCGCGGCGCTCGCACAGGTTTTTAAAGCTGGCCATATAGCCCACGGGGGCATCCAGCCAGACGTAAAAATACTTGCCGGGCTCGCCGGGGATTTCAAAGCCAAAGTAGGGTGCATCGCGGGAGATGTCCCATTCTTGCAGGCCGCTGTCCAACCATTCGGCCAGTTTGTTAGCCACTTCGTTTTGTAGGTGGCCAGCGCGGGTCCAGTCTTTTAAAAAGGCCTCAAACTCGGGCAGTTTAAAAAAGAAATGCTCGGATTCTTTTTCAATGGGTGTGGCACCGCTGATCACCGACTTGGGATTTTTTAACTCCGCTGGGCTGTAGGTTGCGCCGCACTTTTCACAGTTATCGCCGTATTGGTCATCGGCGTTGCACTTAGGGCAGGTGCCTTTTATGTAGCGGTCGGCCAAAAACAGGTTTTTTTCCGGGTCGTAGGCCTGGGTAATGTTGCGGCTGGCAATGTGGCCGTTGGCTTTTAGACGCTCGTAAATCAAATTGCTGTAGTGCTGGTTTTCTTCCGAGTGGGTGCTGTGGAAGTTATCAAAACCAATGTTAAAGCCTTGGTAGTCTTTTTCGTGCTCGGCTTTGATGTTGGCAATTTGTTGCTCTGGCGTTATGCCTTGTTGCTCGGCCTTGAGCATAATGGCAGTGCCATGGGCATCGTCTGCGCATACGTACATGCATTGGTTGCCACGGTGCTTTTGGAAGCGAACCCAAACGTCGGTTTGGATGGCTTCTACCATGTGGCCCAAATGTAAGGGCCCATTGGCGTAGGGGAGGGCACTAGTCACCAATATATTGCGCGCAGACATAACTTTTCGGTCTCTTTTACTGTGGGCCAAAGGTTGGCGGTGGCTTAAAAATGAGGCGGGACTATACCATAAGCAACCGGCGCTTATGCAGTATAATCCCTTGCCAAAGCAACCAGTGAGAGCACCATGCAACCGGATATCACACAAATTGAGGCCATTGTTTTGGCCTGTATTGAGCCCACTACCGGGCTGCCCCTAGGCCAGCTAGAAACCGTACACAGCGTAGTGGTGGATGAGCAGGGCAAGGTCGACATAGACCTGTGCCTGGGGTTTGCCTGCGCAAGCAGCCACAAAGCCCTGGCCGAGGGCATATACCACTCGTTGCAGGTGGTGGCCGGGGCGGTGGATGTGGATGTCGAAATCACCACCGATATCGCCTATGGCCCTAGGGCCGAGGGCTTGCCAAACCTTGCTCAGGTGAAGCATGTGGTGGCGGTGGCCTCTGGCAAAGGTGGTGTGGGTAAATCCACCACCACGGTAAACCTGGCCTTGGCCCTGGCTGCAGAGGGCGCCCAGGTGGGTATATTAGATGCCGATATCTACGGCCCCAGCTTGCCGCACCTGCTGGGTGTTGCCAATCAGCGGCCACAGGCCCAAAACAACACCATTGTGCCTATTGAGGCCCAGGGCATTAAGGTGATGTCCATGGGGTTTTTGGTTACCGAGCAAACCCCCATGGTATGGCGTGGGCCCATGGCGGCCGGCGCCTTGCAACAAATGCTGGGGCAAACCCAGTGGGGCGAGCTGGATTACCTACTGGTGGATATGCCACCAGGCACCGGAGATATTCAGTTAACACTGTCGCAAAAGGTGCCGCTAAGCGGCGCGGTGATCGTTACCACCCCGCAAGATATCGCTCTGCTGGATGCTAAAAAGGGCATTGAAATGTTCCAAAAGGTACAGGTGCCGGTGCTCGGGATTGTAGAGAACATGTCCACCCACGTGTGCAGCAATTGCGGCCACGAGGAGCCTATTTTTGGCCATGGCGGTGGCCAATCCATGGCCGAGAGCTACCACACGCAATTGCTGGGCAGCCTGCCGCTGGCGCTGAGCATTCGGGAGCACGGTGATGGCGGTTTGCCGACTGTTGCGGCCGAGCCCAGCTCTGAAATCAGCCAGCGTTACTGCAAAATAGCCCGCACCCTGGGGGCCAACCTATGGCGCAGCAACGCGCCGGTACCGCCCAGTATTGAGATTAGTGATGATTAGCGGCCGGCTGGCCATGTAATTGCAGGTTTGGTGAACCATTGCTGAGGGCAGTTGACCTGCGCTTTATGCGGGGGTTGTCCAGTCTTCTAGCTGAATCAAATCACTAAATTGATAAAAAGCTCTGTCGTTGGTGACCAGAATGGCGTCGCTTGCCATTGCGTGAGCGGCTATGAGCATGTCCATGTTGCTGAGAGATTTACCCAGCTTTTCACTTTTGGCTCTCAGATGTGCGTAGGCTTCAGCGGCGGTGGAGTCCCACGGTAACGCAGTGACGCGGATCAGAAATTCTCGAACCGCTGTGTGCAGGCGTTTAGCTGAGGGGTTTTTCGCCAGGCCATGAAGCAGTTCTGCCTCAGTAATAGCTGATATGGATACACTTGCCATGGGTACTGATGACAACCTTTCGCGAACATGCACAGGTTGGCCCCGGATTATAAAGCTTACTGTGTTGGTATCGAGAAGGTAAATCGCCTGAGCCATCAAAACAGGTCTCGCGCTTGGGGCGGGCTTGAGTCCCGATCTGCCAGAAAATCATCTGGGATCTGTGAAGCATCGGCGGCTTCGAAAAATCCCTGCCAACTACTTGGTTTGCGGGATAATATGACATTACCGGTAACCGGATCTTTTGCGATATACACTTCATCACAGTCGAACCGGAATTCTGCTGGGAGCCGCACGGCTTGACTGCGACCGTTCAAAAATAGTTTCGCTGTTTTGTGCATGATTGTTCTGCTCCATCGGGTAAGTTTTGTAATATACCATGGTATATTACACGGGTGGTAGGGGCTGAAATCAACTACGCCGCCCTGACATCCAGGCTCTAATATTCGGTGTTGTGGCGTCTGGTTGTTGGTCTTGACTGTATGTACAGGTATTATGCCCGGCTAGCTAAAAATTAATCGTATTTAAGAGACACGTTATGAGTATCAAATCCGACAAGTGGATGTGCCGCATGGCCCAAGAACACGGCATGATTGAGCCGTTTGAGCCCGGCCAGGTACGCGAGAGCGCCGATGGCCAGAGGCTGATTTCTTACGGTACCTCCAGCTACGGATATGACGTGCGCTGCGCAAACGAATTTAAGGTGTTTACCAATGTGCATTCAGTGGTGGTAGACCCGAAAAACTTTGATGAAAACAGCTTTGTAAATATGCAGAGCGATGTGTGTGTGATTCCGCCCAACTCGTTTGCGTTGGCGCGCACGGTGGAGTACTTCCGCATTCCGCGAAATATATTAACCGTGTGCTTAGGTAAATCGACTTATGCTCGTTGCGGTATTATTGTCAATGTAACGCCCTTGGAACCGGAGTGGGAAGGACACGTTACCTTGGAGTTTTCCAATACCACGCCACTGCCCGCCAAAATTTACGCCAACGAAGGCGTGGCTCAAATGTTGTTTTTTGAATCCGACGAAGTATGCGCTACGTCTTATAAAGATCGTGGTGGTAAATACCAGGGCCAAACTGGGGTGACTTTACCTAAAACCTAATGCACCGACCGCATAGGTTTTGCGCAATGGCGATCCGGCACAGTGCCGTCATTAGGGGTTTAGAAGGTGTGCCTATTAATAAAAATCTTTGAGCTTGAACCATGAGTTATCGCTGCGCTAATTGTTCCAACGTGTTCGCTGAGAGCGAGGCCAAGTGCGATAATTGGATGGATGATAAGCGCAATTTGATTTGCCCCTATTGCAACGTGGCTTTAATGAGCGTTGCCCGCCCGCCGGTGCCTTGGACAAAACGCCTTAAACAAATTAATTACCAACATTTAATTTGGGTGGCGGTGTTTTTTGGCGGTTTGGTAATGATAGACCGCCGAGCTGGGTTGCCTTATATGTTTCCGGTAGTGGCTAGCTTTATGGCGCTGCTGGCCGTGTTGTTTTACGGTTGGTTTCAATCCCCAGGGCCAGACCCAACAGAAACCGTCGACATTGTATTGGAGAAATCCAGTGCAAATAATGTATTTGAATTTAAATCCCGCCGGCAGTAGGCCAAGGCAGTAACATGGACGAGTTTGCGCAAGGCATTTTTATTTCACCCGGTGTGCGAGTACCGCTGGAGGAAATCGACTTTAGTGCGATTAGGGCCCAAGGCTCTGGCGGGCAAAACGTAAATAAAGTCTCTAGCGCTATCCATTTGCGGTTTAATATCGTGGCATCCTCGCTGCCGGAAGAAGTCAAAGAAAAGTTGCTATCGGTGAGCGACCAGCGCCTAACCAATGCGGGTGAATTTGTTCTGAAGTCACAAGAGCACCGCACCCAAGAGCAGAACCGTTACGCGGCTTTAGTGCGCTTTCAACAGTGGCTGCAAGATGCCACCAAAACCCAAAAGAAGCGCAAGGCCACTCGGCCCACCCGCGCCTCTAAAGAGCGCCGCTTGCAAAAGAAAACCCAGCGTAGCACGGTAAAATCCAACCGCGGCAAAGTGAGTTGGTAGCACACCCCGTTTATGAGCCTGCCCAATGTCCCTTTCTTCTGGCCAAGCGTTTAACCCTGAAGTCATCATCGCCGCCTTGATAGATAAAGGCTACGCGGTGATTGATTGCGCCATTCCCGGTGCCCTTGCCGAGTGCCGGCAGGCTTTACAACAGGTAAGCGACGGCGACCTGCGCCGGGCCGGTGTAGGGCGAGGCCAAGCCCAAACCTTGGACGAGGTGCGCCGAGATAAAATCCACTGGTTGGCCAACGCAGAACACAGTATTCCCCTGTATGCTCAGGCCATGGAGGCATTGCGCCAAGCGGCCAATCAAGCGTTTTACTTGGGCTTGTTCGATTTTGAGTGCCATTTTGCCCGTTACGATGCCGGGGACTTTTATCAAAAGCACTGGGATGCCTTCCGGGGTGAGGGTAATCGCCGTTTGTCCACCATTTATTATTTGAATGATGCCTGGCAAACCCGCGACGGCGGAGAGCTACTTGTCTACGACCAAGACAACGCCGACAGTGTGATAGAAACCGTAGTACCCATGGGGGGGGCGCCTGGTGGTATTTTTTAGTGAGCTCTTCCCGCACGAGGTATTGGCTGCCCAGAAATCTCGATATTCACTGACCGGTTGGTTTCGGTTGCGCCAATAACTGCGTTTTATTTAATCACCTTGTTTTCTCCGCCACGATTGTAAAAGGCTTGTCAAACCTGCGCCGGCTGCAATGAGTATTCATTTTGGCTTTGGCATAGTGGCCCCCTGATCCACTTAGGGGGAAAAATCATCAATTTGCCACAACACACCTTGCCGTCTTCTAAAGCGATGACTCTATCGCAGGGGGACGTACGGCTATCTAATAGAGATTGGGTGCATTTAATGCTTACCCTGGGCGATTTGTGCCAATCGTTAGCGGTGGTGCGTGATGACGGCAGTGATGAACTCTACTGGGATTGCAAGCCGAATTTTTCTGATGGCTATGAGAATGTCGAACTGCACGGGGAGCTGGTGGTAAACCGCTGCCGTAGTTTTCTGCGGCCCAGTAACATGGTGATTTCTTGTTTTCCTCAGGAACAGTACCAGTGGCGTTTGTTTTATTTTAACCAGCAAACCGGCTCTATGTTGGATCCTTCCGTGTACCTTAAATTGATTATGGATAACCCCAGGGATATTTCTATTCCAGTATTAACGCACTCCGCGTTGCGCACTTTAGTGCACAGTAAAACGCCTTGCGAACTACCTTTGATGGAGTTTGATTTTTTAACCATGTCCCAGCAGGCTACAACGTTTAGCAGGGCGTTGCAGTTTGCTTTGCGGCACCGCCTGCGACGCTTGCTAAAACACCACGAGCGGCGCACAACTTAGCCCCTAAGAAGAAACGCTTTTGGTTTTGAAACGATCAGCGTTAGCGTTGTTTTTAATCCGTGCTGCATTACAAGTGCGCTAAGAGATGAAAACTGACTAGTCTGATTTGTTGCCGAATAAGTCGCTGAGCATGTCTTTTTCGGATTGACTAACCTGCTGTCTGGTGTGGGATTTGGCAGGTTCGTAGCACACTCGGTTACGGCCTTCTCGTTTGGCTTGGTAGAGCTGTTTGTCTGCGGTTTCAACTAGCTGGTCTTGGGATAACGTGCTGTTGCGTTGAAACGCACAAACGCCAAAGCTGGCGGTTAACGTCAATGTTTTATCGTCAATAACGATTACCGCTCCGGCAATGGTAGAACGTATACGCTCGGCCACTTGCACACTGATCATTAGCGGTGTGCCGGGCAACAAAATGGCAAATTCTTCTCCACCGTAGCGGCAGGGTAGGTCGGTAGGGCGAATGGTAGCGCGAATTAATTTTGCCGTGCGTTTTAGGGCGATGTTGCCCGCCTCGTGGCCCCAGTGGTCGTTTACTTTTTTAAAGTGATCTAAGTCCACTAATACCAGGCAAAAGTCATCGCCGCTGCGTTGGGTACGCTCGCATTCTCGGTGCAGTGCTTCCCTGAAATAGCGCTGGTTGTATAAACCAGTAAGCCCATCGGTGCGCACCAGTTCATTCAACGATTTGATTTCTTTTTCGAGCTCTTTAACACGCAGCCGTAGGAACTCCAGCTCGGTTTGCGAGCCAGTGGCGGTACTTGGTGAGTGTTCTGTTGTCGACATATTGGTGTGCGGCCCCCAATCTTGATCGCTACACGCGCAGGCAATCATTCAATTGAACCACATTTAAATCCACTGTGCACAGCTTGTTGGTTAGTATGTTGAACTGGGCGCCTTAACGGCTTGTGTTGTGTTAACTGGCACCTGTTTTATTCGCGCTAATAACAAAAAACCGGCAAAAAGTTGCCGGTTTTCGTTTTGGCTAGCCGTGTTGTATTCAGCTTGGGCTAAGCCGCACAAATGGGTTGATGAGCCTGCCCAACAAGCCGGTGAACTTCAACGGTGCGTCTAGTACGGTGAAACACAGGCAGTCTGTATCAGCCGTGGCCGAGGGCGTGTGCACTTCACCGGGCTGGTTATGCAGGAAGTCCCCTGCCTGGTACACACCGTGGTGGTCGGAAAATGCCCCCTTCAACACGATGGTAAACTCGTTACCGTTGTGGTCGTGTTCCAAAACCCTACCGCCAGCGGCGATTTTTATCAACGACACCTGGCACCGACTTTGGCCCGTGGCTAGGTTGGTCATCTTCATGCTGGGAGATAGCCGCTGCCATTTCAGCTCGGCCGGGTTGCCGATCAACTTAGCCACCAGTGGCGGCATGGTTTTCTTTAACCGGGGGCTAGTCGAAGCTGCTGGTGCTGGCTTGCTCACCGGCGGCGGAGCTTCGCCGTCTATACGGTTAAAAATCTTATCCAAGGCGTTTGCCTCAACCGTAGCCGGTGGTGTTTGCGTATCCAGCATAGCGCCACCCAGTTGGTTCAAGGCGCGTACCTGAGCCCTGCACTGCTCGCAGAAGTGCAAATGCACGGCAATGCCCATAGATTGTCCCACGCTCATACTGCCGGCGGCGTACTCGGCCAGGAGCGTGGAATCAGGATGGTGTTGAATCATTGTTGAACCCTGTTGGCTCGGTTGCCAACTAATATTTCCAGTTTCTTGAGTGCTAATCTTACACGGGATTTTACCGTACCCAAGGGGAGAGACAGCTCTTGTGCCGCCTCTACGTGGGTTTTGCCCTCTACAAACACCTTGTTTATTACCTTCAGTTGCTCTGGCGGTAACGTGCTGCAAGCTGCTTTGATGACATCGGCGTCGCGTATCCTTTGTAGGTGCGTTACGGGTGTTGCTTCATCCTCAGTATCCCAGATGTCATCGGTTTCCAGTGGCTGCGCTACATGGCGGTTTCCCCGTCGTAGCAGATCAATGCGACAATTGCGCGCCAAAGTATATATCCAAGTGCTGGCCGAGGCTTTGCGAGGATCAAAAGTACCGGCTTTCTGCCACACCTTGATCATCACCTCTTGTACTAATTCATCAGCCAGGCTAGAGGACTGGTTAGAGACTGGCTTTGCCAAGCAAAAGCCTTTAATAAGTGGCGCAAAGTGCTCAAACAACTCAGCAAATGCTTTCCGATCTTGCTGGTTAGCCACTCGCTGTAACAGTAGGCTCCAGTTATCGTCACGGTTCGTTGGTTCTGGCGTCATTGAGCGCTCGCGTTGTTTGGTTTTTTGCTCGTGGGTGTCACAAGGCGACCCAATCGAGCTGACGTTGTTGCTCCGTAATGATGAGGCTAGCACGGGCGATCTCCTTTGTCCTCAGTCAGGTATGCGGGTTACTACGGCAGCTCTGGTAGGCCAGATCACTACAAGTGGTGGTTTCAATCGCGTCGTGTGTCTCGGCTGGAGCACTGGTTATAGCGGTAGATTTAGCCGTGGTCGGGGAATTTAAAGCGGGCTGCGAAGGTCTTAAATCCGCTAATAGAGTGATATTGAAACCTCCGATCGCAGGTGATCTAGGCGCAGGGGGGTGGCGTAGATACAACTATTCAAATTTTAACGAGACGGGCATGGCACATTTCGACTTTGAACAGTTCGCACGGGGTTATTCGAGCTTTGACGACCAAACGTGGCACCGGCTGAGAGTTTTGTATCATCCCGATGCTCGCTTCCGCGACCCGGTGCACGACATCCGAGGTCATGAGCAGATCGAGCGCTATTTTGATGATATGGCGCAGGCTGCGCAGGATTGCGCCTTCACGCTTAACGAGCCGGTGATCCGCGACGATACCGTCGTCGTTGAATGGCAGATGATCTTCACTAGCAAAAATCTGAATAAAGGGCGGCCCATTACGGTGGATGGGATCAGCCGGCTACGCACGGAAAACGGTCTCATTGTTGAGCACCGAGATTATTACGACCTGGGCCAAATGTTGTACGAGAACGTCCCATTGCTGGGCCGCATCATACGGTGGCTCAAGGGCCGCTTGGCGGGCAGTACAAACGGCCAAGAGTCAGATGGTATTGACGAATCTGTGGCTACAGAGGGCTTGGTCCGTGGCAAGTAGCGCTGCAGTGGTAGGCAAAAAGAACGTCTGGCTAACTGGTGCCAGCAGTGGCATCGGCAAGGCCTTAGCCGGGGAGTTGGTAAGCCAGGGCCACTTCGTGATTGCCAGTGGCCGCAACCAAAATGCGCTGGATGAACTCAAAGCCAAATACCCCAACCACGTTGAAACCCTTGCCTTTGACGCCACCAGTGATGCCGATTGGGAATCGTTGCCCGGGCGCCTAGCGCAAGTGGTGGACCAACTGGAAATGGTGGTGATGGCAGCTGGCGTATGCGATTACATTGACGCGCCGGACGCCGACGTAGAGGTTTACCGGAAAGTCTTTGAGGTTAACTTTTTTGCCGGTGTTCGCACCGTAAATTGTGCATTGCCATTTTTGGAGCGCAGCGATTTAACCCGCCAAGTTGCAGGCGTAGGTTCTTTATCGGCCCAAGCCGCGTTTACCCGCGCTCAGGCCTATGGTGCCTCTAAGTCTGCGCTGGAATATTGGCTTGAGTGCCAAAGGTTGGACTTATCAGCCCGTGAGATATCGGTGACGGTTATTTCTCCGGGGTTTGTTGACACACCCATGACCGAGCAGAACGACTTTTCCATGCCAGGAAAAATTTCCGCAGAGCAAGCCGCACAGATCATCGCCCAAGGGTTAGAGGACAAAAAGATGTATATCCGATTCCCCAAACGACTGTACTGGCCGTTACGCCTGGCCCGCTGGGTGCCGGGCCTTTGGTTTGGCTGGTTGGCGGATAAAATTCAGCGGCGAGACGATTTGTAAAATTCCATTGGTAATCGACTAGAATTATTGTGGTTGGTTAACAACGGCAGAATATTCGAAACACGATGTTGCGCTGGACACCTACTACACAATTGGATTCTATAAGAAATAAACATCCGTAGCTTTTATTTCGATTGCACGAAGCGTCAAGGACGCTGTTTTAAGGTAACAACCAGCTAGGAACAAAGCATGACGGCAGCACCCCAGGGCATTGTGAACAAACCAAAAATTGCCATTATTGGCACCGGCATCGCCGGTCTCACCGCGGCCTATCGCCTGCAGCAGCGTGCTAGCCTTACGGTGTTTGAAGCCGCAAATAGGATCGGAGGTCACACTGCAACCGTTGACGTTAATCACGACGGCGAGGCCTTGGCTATAGACACAGGTTTCATTGTTTTTAATGATTGGACCTATCCAAGGTTTAAGCAGCTACTGTCGGAATTAAACGTTGAGTACCAGCCCTCTAGCATGGGTTTCAGCGTCACCTGCGAACGCACAGGCCTGGAGTACTCGGGCGAGAATTTTGCCACCTTGTTTGCTCAAAAGCGGCGCTTTTTTGATGTTAAATACTGGCGCTTTTTGATCGACATTGTGCGCTTTAACAAAAACGCGCTAGCGGCGCTGGAAAAAGGCGAGTTGGACGACAACCAAACTTTGGAGCAGTTTTTAGAGCAAGGGAAATATAGCCAACAATTTGCCACCCATTATTTGGTGCCGATGGCTTCGGCCATCTGGTCGAAGTCGTCTGCAGATAGCCTGCAGATGCCGGTGCGTTTCTTTGCCGCCTTTTTTAAAAACCATGGTCTTTTAAGTGTTAATGACCGTCCTACATGGCACGTTATTAAAGGCGGCTCCCGCGCTTATCTAGAGCCAATAACGCGCGGCTTTAAAAGTAACATTCGGCTTAACGCCCAGGTAACCAACGTGCGCCGAACTGAGCAAGGTGTCAGTTTGCAAGTAGATGGTGTGACGCAGTATTTTGACCAGGTTATCTTTGCCTGCCACAGCGACCAAGCGCTTGCCTGCCTCGGTGATGCCAGCGAGCAGGAGCGCTCGGTACTGGAAGCCATTGAATATCAAAACAACGATGTTGTATTGCATTGGGATGCTGCTCTGCTGCCCCATAAAAAGGCTTGTTGGTCTAGCTGGAATTACCGCATTACCCAGGGTGGAGGAGACGGCTGCTGGCAAGATAAAGCCGTGCTGACCTACGATATGAATCTCCTACAGGGCCTTGTTAGCGACACCACCTATTGCGTTACCCTAAACCATACCGCCGCCATCGACCCAGATAAAATTTTGCGTACATTTCAATACGCGCACCCCAGGTTCACCCGTGAGGCAGTGGCTGCTCAGCAACGCTGGCCGGAAATCAACGGCGTCAATAACACTTGGTTTTGCGGCGCTTGGTGGGCCAACGGCTTTCATGAAGACGGTGTGGTCAGTGGTGAACGAGTCGCCAGTGCGTTGGTAAAACAGTTGGCCTCGGCCAAAGCTGCGGTCACTAAGTAGGGGCTGCTAGTAGTATTATGACCACGGATAATATCCCTTCTCCCTCTCACAGCGCCATTTACACCGGCACTGTGTGGCACCGCCGGCATCAACCCAAAGCACATGAATTCAGTTACCGCGTGTACATGGCGTACCTTGATTTGGACGAGCTGTCTGAGGTTTTTAGCCGCAGTAAATACTGGTCTTTGGATGCCCGAGGTCGCTTATGGCCGCCGGTGCAATTTAGGCGAGAAGATTTCTTCACCGACGATGATGCGTCCCTGAGCGAATCCGTTAGGCGCTGGCTTCAGCAGCAAACCGGGCGCTACCCCAATGGGCCAATTCGAATGTTGGCCAACCTGCGTTGCTTTGGTTATTTGATAAACCCAATTGTGTGTTACTACGTATTTGATGACAGTGCGCAGCGTGTCGAATACGTCATTGCCGAAGTGACCAGTACGCCCTGGCAGGAGCGTATTCAATATTTGGTGCCCGTGCCAGCCAGTGGCCAGGTGGAAGCCTACGAGTTCGATAAATCCATGCATGTTTCACCGTTTCACCCAATGGACATGAAATACGTATGGGGTGGCTCCACACCATGCGACCAGCTGCATGTGAGTATCGATAACAAGCGCAATGGGGAGTGTGTGTTCCAGGCCAAAATGGCACTGAACCGGCTGCCCATGACGGCTAAAAATCAACGCAAGATGGTGCATCGTTTTCCGTTGATGACGTTAAAAGTAGCGGCGGCCATTTATTGGCAGGCGCTGAAGTTGTTTGTTAAACGGGTGCCTGTACAGCCGCATCCGAAATCGATTGTGAGGAACGGATGAAAGCCATAAGCATAGATGAAACAAAACCCGCCAGCCGACAAACCCATCGCCGTTGGCTGGATAACATGGCTAAAGATCTCATTTTTGATCTGTTTAAGCAGTTGACCGTAGGCCGGTTGACCATCAGTGAAGGCAACGAAACATATACCTTTGGGCAAGATGCACAGCTCGCCGAGGTCAACGCCCATATTGTTGTTCATCAACCTTGGGCCTACCGGCAGGTGTTATTCAACGGTTCCATAGGTTCCGGTGAGGCCTATATGCAGCGCGGGTGGAGTTCGCCGGACTTACTCCAGGTAATTCGTATTTTTGTACGCAATCAAAAAACGCTGGTCAAAATGGATAACCGTGTCACCAAGCTTAAAGGCATTTTTTGCTGGGCGTTTCATAAAATGAACAGCAACACGGTGAGCGGCTCGCAGAATAATATCGCCGCGCACTACGACTTGAGTAACGAATTTTTTGGTTTGTTTTTGGACCCCTGGCGCATGTATTCCGCCGCGGTTTTTGACACGCCCGGGTGTACCTTGGAGCAGGCGTCAGTTAAAAAATTGGACCAAGTGTGCCGTGCATTAAAACTGAGTGAAAGTGACCACTTACTGGAGATTGGCACCGGCTGGGGCGGCCTTGCTATATACGCCGCAAAACGTTTCGGTTGCCGAGTCACCACCACGACCATTTCCCAGCAGCAATATGAGTACGCTAAAGATTGGGTTGCTAAAGAGGGGTTAAATGAAAAAATCACTTTGTTAAAGCAAGACTACCGTTTGCTGGAAGGCGAGTTCGACAAGCTGGTGTCTATTGAAATGATTGAGGCGGTAGGGCACGAGTATTACGCGACTTTTTTTAACAAGTGTTCAGATTTGCTTAAGCCGGATGGCCTGATGTTACTGCAATCCATCACCATAGCGGATCAGAACTACTACCAAGCAAAGAAATCCGTGGATTTTATTCAGCGCTATATATTCCCCGGCGGTGCGTTACCCTCGGTGGAGGTGTTGGCAAAAAATGTGCGCAAGCATACCGACATGCAAATAGTATCACTCACCGATATCACCGAGGATTACGCCAAAACTCTGGCGATTTGGCGCGAGCGGTTTTGGGCCAATATCGATCGGGTGCGTAGCATGGGTTTTGACGGTGTCTTTGAGCGCATGTGGGAGTTCTATCTGGCCTATTGCGAAGGAGGATTCAAAGAGCGCGCCATTGGTACAGTGCAGGTGTTAGTGGCTAAACCTGATGCTCGCAACCTGCCACACTTTATCGGATAAAGAGTGCTTTCCAATCTGCTTACTGTATACTGCCTGGCTTGTAAAAAGGCGCACGAGTGTAACGCGTGCGCCACAATAGATGATGGCCACAATAGAAGATGACAGGCCACTCGGTAATAGATTACCGAATAGAATAATAATTGCTCATCCAGTCTGCCGTAGCGACCCGCCTGAGTTGTTTTTCACATGGATGTAAGAAGAGTTAACTATACTAACGGAACTTACTAAAACAGTGGTGCCAAGCGCCAGGCGTCTAAATACTATGCAAGCCAAATCCCCCAAACGTCGTTCCTTTACTCATCGCCTTAGACCGCAAATTATCGACGTAGAAGCTTCCGGCTTTGGCTCCGACAGTTATCCCATAGAGATCGGTGTGGTGTTAGCCAATGGGCTTCGATTTTCTCGTGTTATCCGGCCGCTGCCAGATTGGAACCATTGGGATGAGCGGGCGGAAGAACTACACGGCATTAGCCAGAAGGAACTGCAACGCCACGGCCATAATCCGTTCCAAGTGGCGCGGGAGTTGAATGAGCTGCTGGCAGGGCAAACTGTGTACAGCGATGGCTGGGCGGTGGACAAGCCCTGGGTTGATAAACTGTATAACCGGTTGGCCATTGAGCGGAAATTTTTTATTAGCCCCATCGAATCTATTGTGTCTGAAAAGCAAATAGAACAGTGGAAGGGCGCTATGCAGCAGTTGGGGTCGCAAATTACGCAGCCGGCCCACCGGGCATTGAATGATGCCGTGCTTATCCAAGAAACCTACGTGTTAACCCGCATGCAATCTAACACCGCAGACGTTATGAATTAGGTGCCATTTCTAGCACTGATCCCTTAACTGAACCACGACCCCGTCTCATCTAGGCTACATTAGCGCTTGCTGATTAAAATCAAATAATCGGTGATGGTTATCATCAGAACCCCCGCCAGATACGCAATCAGATCCCATTGGTTGAACCTAGCGCCCAGCAGCAGATGCCCCAGGCGGTAGTTGCGGATATGGTTTATCCAATCGGCTTGGTATAGCTGTGAGAATTCCACGGCATAGGACGTGAGTACGGCGGCAGCGGCAAGAGAAATGATGTCAGATTTTGGCAGAAGAAGCTTCCAGGCCATGTATGCTGCAGCGGCCCACAGGGCATCGCCAGGGTAGTAACCCAGAAGCTCGGGCAGTAACCAGTGGAATTTTCTTGAGGCTAGGCCCAGTGTGATTACGAATACCAAGCACAGAGCGATGCTGAATCGATTTGTCATGACGCCTATGTTGGTACGCAAAGCTTGTGCAGCAAAGATATGACATTGGCTGGCTGCAATGCACCCAGAGTGAGGCCATGTATTTGCGTAGAAGAGCTTTTGAGTCGAAAAATCTAGAGGCGTTGGCTGACAGCGTTTGCCGCGCTGAGATAGCGTGCGTGGTCTTAACCAGGTGCCGTTCGTTAGCTCTAAGTATAACGTCGGTTGGCCGGGTTATCGTAGCAACAAAAAAGAAAGCGTGGACCTTCCGTGATCCTAGTAGGCATCCGAGCCTAATAAATTCCATTTAGCATATGGGGTATGCCTTTACCCCGTGCTTAGCGGTGACAGTTCCTTTGTTGCTCTTCCTTGAGTCACATCCTGTGAGCAGTATCTTTGCAGCGTCTGATTCCGTCAGATTACCTGCTTTGCATCTTGCAAAGCGCCTTCCATGTTGCCTTCCTAGGCAGCTCCCGCCGGTTCCGTTCCGTTGGGGCATTCCTTATTTGCTTAATCCTTAAGCGTACATTCCGTTGATTAGCCTGCAATCCGTGAGGCTTATTCTTCCTTGAATGTCGTCCTTGTGCGCGTAATCCTTTCGCATTCTTCCATGATATGTGGTCGTCCTTGATGCTGAGCAATCCTTGCCAGCGGCTTCCCTGTATCTTCCTGATAAACAACCAGCCTTGGTTGTTGGTCTTCCTTGCTACGTCCTTGTGATGTTTATATTGCCCAAATGCGGCCAAACGTAAAAGACGCAAAATTCCTTTCTTTTTGTGAGACATATCTCACTTGGTGTCGGCTAAAACCATACTTAGTGGATGGTTATAACGCTTTTGGCTGATTAGTGGGATGGTTTTTAGCTCGTTTATGAATTTTTGCGATATTTCACTCAATTTGGTTGGCGCCGATAATCCCGGTTAGTGAGGCTAAAGCATTATTTTTGAATTTATTTTCTTGTACAGCGTCTTAACGGTGTGAACAAATTCTATGGTTAGGCTATCGCTAACCAAGATTTTTTTTGCAAACCGTTGATTTTAATGAAATTAATGGCTTTTCGGCCACCGGTAAACGCAGTTTGAACTATTGTTTCAGAGTGAGCCGTTCAAATTCTTATACACCACTCCTCTTTGGGCCCTTTGTGGTTCGGGTCGTAGCTAAGATTCGCTGCTCCGTTAGTTTACAAGCCCACGCTGAATCTCACGTCAATTTTGCGATGTTTTATAACAGGTCGAGTGTCGAATGCTTCTAAGGAGGTTTTTGTGGCGAATGTATTTCTTATTGGTGCCACGGGGGGTATCGGTAGCCGATTGGCTACTGCTTTACTGCAACGTGGCCATCAAGTTAGCGGGCTGTTTCGAGATCAGGCCCAGCGAGCGAAACTCATTGCTCAGCGTGTAACGCCGGTGTTTGGCGATCTAATGAACCTGCGTCATGCTGACATGCGACAAATGATTGAGGGGCACGATGCTGTAGTGTTTTCCGCCGGTGCTGCGGGTAGTGGAGAAAACCGCACCACGCAGATCGATGGCAAGGGCCCAGTGACCGTGACCAGGGCAATGGAAGATCTGGGTTTGACTCGATTCTACTTAGTATCAGCGTTCCCAGAAGCTGGCCGTGGAAGGGCATCCAGCCCAGGTTTTGAGCACTATATGCAAACTAAAAAAGCTGCTGACAGTGAGGTTTGCCAAACTGCATTGGACTGGGTCATTGTGCGGCCTGGGACGCTCACAAACGAGATTACCAGCCGGGGAGTGCGGGCAGGCTATGCCATACCCTACGGTGAAGTGGCTCGCGAGTATGTGGCTCAGTTTTTAGCCGAGCTCATCGATCAACCCAGCATTCGACGCCGTATTATTGAGCTAACCAACGGCTCTGGTAGCATCCGGCGTAGCGTCGCGCAGTTTATGGAGTTAGTGTGAATACCAGGGGTAGTTGTCGTGGCTTTTGGTGTAAAAACATTAGAGCCAAGTACCGAGTATTGTTAAAATGCTCGGCCAGTTTCTTTACACAGGTGCGTTGATAGCAGCATGGCTTACGAATTAACCGGCAAAATTAAATTAATTAAAGATACAGAACAGTTCTCCAGCGGTTTCACTAAGCGAGAAATGGTGGTCACTGTGGAGGACGGCAATTATCCACAGGACATCAACCTTGAGTTTTTGAAAGATAAGATCAGCCTTTTGGATTCTGTATCGGTTGGCCAAGAAGTTACCGTGAGCTTTGACATCCGAGGCCGAGAATACAATGGCCGCTATTTCAATAACTTGGTGGGTTGGAAGGTCACCGCCGGAGCCGGCGCAGAGCAAGCCGCGTCGTCTTATCCTACTGAAAACCCTGCGCCAGCCGGTGGGTTTGATGCCTTTGACGAGGATATTCCGTTCTAGCCAAGGGAAGGCCGATTTCGAAACTCAAGCACGCAATCGAAGTACAAAGCCCAAGTACATAACCCAAGTACAAAAAGCAGATCTGTCACCCGGCTGCTTATTGCGTTAGACGCCAGCCGTCGGCCATGAGGCCAGGCTGGCGTTTTTGCATCTGCAGCTGGGTCGCTGGTCCTTTTGGCTCAGGCGTAACTTTGGCGCAGATCCTCTAATTACAGGCCTAAAAAAGGGGCCGTGTGGCCCCTTGAGAGTGCTGGTGGTGAAGCTGGATTATTCGTTCCAGTTCAGCGCTCCCCCCGTTTGGTACTCGAGTACACGAGTTTCAAAGAAGTTTTTCTCTTTGCGTAAATCCATGATTTCACTCATCCATGGGAACGGGTTTTCTGCGCCTGGGTACTGCTCAGGCAAGCCCAGCTGTGCTAGGCGGCGGTTGGCGATAAAACGCAGGTATTCTTCCATCATGGCGGAATTCATACCCAGCACGCCGCGCGGCATGGTGTCCCGTGCGTATTGGATTTCCAGCTCGGTGCCTTCCAGAATCATCTGAATCATTTCTTGGCGGAACTCTTCTGTCCACAGCTTGGGGTTTTCTAACTTAATTTGGTTGATGACATCAATACCAAAATTTAAGTGCATGGATTCATCGCGCAAAATGTACTGGAATTGCTCAGCGACGCCGGTCATTTTGTTGCGCCGGCCCATGGAAAGGATTTGGGTAAAGCCACAATAGAAGAAGATACCTTCGGTAACTACGTAGAAACCCACCAAGTTACGCAGTAATTCTTGGTCTGATTCAAAGGTGCCGGTGGTGAAGCTTGGATCGCTTAAACCACGGGTGTGAGAAAGACTCCAGGCCGCTTTGTTGGCAACCGAGGGGACTTCGCGGTACATGTTGAATACTTCGCCTTCGTCCATACCCAAGGATTCAATACAGTATTGGTAGGCGTGGGTGTGAATGGCTTCTTCAAAGGCTTGACGCAGTATGTACTGGCGGCACTCTGGGTTGGTTACCAATCGGTAGATGGCCAGCACCAAGTTGTTGGCCACTAGGCTGTCTGCGGTGGAGAAGTAACCCAAAGAACGCATAACGATGCGGCGCTCGTCATCGGTAAGGCCGTTGGGGTTTTTCCAACAGGCAATGTCGGCGTTCATGTTAACTTCTTGTGGCATCCAATGATTGGCGCAGCCATCCAAGTATTTTTGCCACGCCCAATCGTACTTAAACGGTACTAATTGGTTGAGGTCGGCACGGCAGTTGATCATTCGCTTGTCGTCTACTGCAACGCGGGCCGCGCCCATTTCCAGTTCTTCCAGGCCGGGGGCAGGGTCTACTTCGGCGATGGCTTTTAACGCTGCGGCAATATTGGCCGACTGCTCTGCGCTATCGACATCGCTGGCGCTATCGCTTTGTACGGCAGCCGTTTGGGCGCCAACTTCAGCTGTGGGCTGTGCTGTGGTGTTGGCTTGCTGTGGGCTTGCTTGCGCCGCTTGCATAGGCTGAGCCGCTGCCGGGGCGGCTTGCGGTTGTGCCGGAGCGGCCGCTTTAACAGGCGCCTCTGGGGCGGCTTGTGGTGCTGCTTGAACGGGTTGTGAATCGTCTTGGTCGAAGTCATCCCAGCTTAGCATGGTCATAGAATCCTTGGCTGTTTTAGCTTTGCGATTGGTCTTAGGAATTTGGCTGTTGGATGCAAGATATCGGGCTTTGTTCACCGACTTTACAGCGCTCGTGGGCTGCCGCCAGTTGATGGGCCAAGCCGCCAGCTAGATGCAAAGCTGCGCATATAGGGGGCTGTTTCCAACAGGGCTAAAACTATAGTGCCTTACCCCAGTAAACACAACATATAGTGTTGGTTTTTTATTGGTGCACTAAATATGCACTACAGGTACACATCTTATCCACAGGAAAGCCTGTTCCGAGACAGAAGTTTGACGGCCCTGGCGGCGGTGGAAAGTGGTGTAAACAGTGGCTTAACGGGCGGGCGAAAGTCGGTGCAAAAGCCTGACCTAATAGGCACAGTGGCTGTCCAAATAGGTGGGCGGAATTAGGCACAATTGTTGATATACTCCTTAGCCCAAAGTTGGGATAACAGTGGCCTTTAGCCCAGTAGGGTTTTACTGCTGAGCCACCACTGTACAACGCAAAAACAGCCGCCTAGGCCGCTGGGTAAACAAGAGAGCACCCAGCTGGATAACCGGCGGCCCGATAACAACCATTAGGGGGCAACATGCAGTTCAACAACCTTGCGTTTGAGTCAGAAAACGGCATTGGTGTACTCACCTTTAACCGGCCTAAAGCACTGAACGCGCTCAATTCTGAAGTTTTATCCGAGCTAAAACAATTTTGTGAGGCGGTGCCGAGCTTAGATGTCCGTTGTTTGATCGTCACCGGTGCCGGCGATAAAGCCTTTGTGGCCGGGGCGGATATCAAAGGCTTGTCGGAAAAGCCCATCGCCGAGGCCGGTGCCACGGCGGAAGAGGGACAGCTTGCGTTTCGTGCGTTGGAGGAATTGCCGATTCCGGTGATTGCCGCGGTCAATGGCTTTGCATTGGGTGGCGGTTTGGAGCTGGCACTGTCTTGCGACTATATCGTTATGAGCAGTAACGCCAAGTTTGGCTTGCCAGAAGTCACCCTGGGTTTGATTCCTGGATTTGGTGGCACCCAGCGCCTGTCTCGTTGTGTAGGCCAGGGCATCGCCAATTTTGTCACCTTAACCGGCGATATTTACCCTGCTAAATACGCGCTGCAGTGGGGGCTGGCGGTGGACGTGGTAGAGCCCGAGGCCTTAATGGACGTATGTCGTAAGCAGGCCGCTACCCTGGCCAGCCGTAGCAGTACCGCAATGCATTTATCCAAGCGTGCCATTCGTGAAGGCTACGATTTGCCTTTACGTGAGGGCGAAGCATTGGAGGTGAAATTGTTCGAAGAGGCGTTTGCATCGGAAGACAAAGTAGAGGGTATTGCCGCGTTTATAGAAAAGCGTAAGCCCGACTTTAAGTAATGCTTACGTCGGTCCCGCTCGTTTGGATCGTTGTAAAGAGTAAGTTTTCAGCGGGGCCAAACCCCGCTGGATATCCAACCCGTTTAACAATAAGCTATGGGCATTATGACTAACGATAATTGCCCCAATTCTACAACACCCGCCACTGATATTCGGTTGGCGACCATTCGCATTGCCAAAGAGTATCTCAAATTCTCCGCAGCGCACTTTACGGTTTTTTCTGCCACCGATCGTGAGCGGCTGCACGGCCACAACTTTACCGTGAGCGCTGAAATTACCGCCCAGGTGGACAGCAACGGCATGACCACAAACTACCGTCTGTACAAAGATGCTCTACAGCATTGTTGTGAAGCATTGGACGAATATGTGTTGTTGCCCGGTGAATCACCCTACCTGGACATTACTCAAGATAATGACCAATACCTGGCGCGCTTTAATGGCCGGACTTTGGTGTTCCCTATGGAAGATACCCTGGTGCTGCCTATACGCAACACCACAGTGGAAGAATTCTCTTACTATATTTTGCAGCAATTGCTGGTGGGCAAGGCGCTGGGCGATAACGTCGATTTGTGGGCGTTGTCGGTGAGTGTGTCCTCCGGCCCGGGCCAAAGCGGAGAAAGCACCTGGCAACGCCAGGGCTAATTCTTATTTCAAAATCTCTGTTGCAAAACCCCTGTCGCAAAACCCCTGTCGCAAAACCTCGGCAGGCTACAACAAAGCCCCGCCGTCTACGCTCCACACTTGTCCGGTAACGAAGCTGGCTTGGCACGATGCCAAGTAAACCGCCAACGCTGATATTTCTGTAGGTTCAGCAAACGGCTTAAGCAGGGCTGGTCGTTTTTGACGCATGACCTTGTCGTAGTCTGTGAGTTTTTTAGCGTGTTGCGTAAAAAAGGCGTTGTCTGGATGAAACCGGCTGCCGAGGCTAAAATCGTCGGCGGTTTTACCGATGGTGGCGTAGGGCGCAATGGCATTTACACGCACGCCGTGTTGGCCAACTTCTTTGGCCAGTACCTTGGTGAAACTGTGTACTGCTCCTTTCATGGCAGAATACACCGCCAACATATAATCCCCAGTTAGGCCGGCAGTGGAGCCAATATTGATAATGGAGCCACTTTGCTGGGCAATCATTTGCGGCAGCACTGCGTGGCTTAGCCGCAGCACCGTACCAAAATTTAAATCGATATCGTCCGCCCATTTTTCTGGCGAAGACTCAACAAAAAAACCTTGCTCCGCATTGCCGCCGACACCGTTTACCAAAACTTCTATCGGCCCATATTGCGATGCAGTCTTTAGGATGGCAGCGGCCGCCGTTGGCTGGGTTAAATCCGTGGCAACAAATTCAACGGCGGTTGCGCCCAATTGCAAGGCAGACTGTACCAACTTTTCGCCGGCTGCTTGGTCGCGGCCTACGGCGATTAACACCACACCCTCGGCGGCCAAGGCCAGCGCAACGGCGCGGCCAATATTGGCGGTGGCTGCGGTAACCACAGCCACTTTATTGTGCAGTTTAAAATCCATTAGCTGCGCGTTGGAATGTTAAAGGTTTTGCAATAATCGCTGAATTCACTGCGTATTTGGGCTTCGGTTAAGCCGTACTCTTCCAAGTTGTATTCGTGTTTACCAAATTTACCTTTGGGGTTGTTGCCCATGTAGTTATCCAGTGATTGTGCCAACGCCTCGGTGAAGGGGGTATCGAAGTGTTGATACAACTTTTGAATTTCTCCGATTGGGTCTTGCATTAGATCGGTGTACTGCACATCGTAAATTGCATCCCAGCCATGGGCTTTTTTATAGGCCAGGGTGCGTTCAGTCATCAGATGGAAAGTTCTTAGCATTTGCTGGCCTAAATACTCCAGGTCAACGTCCTCGCTAAACATCCTGCGCACGTGTTTTACCAAACTGCACGCCGAGGCAACCACATCTACTGGGTCGCGGTGGGTCATCACCAGTTGGGCATCCGGGTAGGTGGCTTTTAATGCGTTTAAGTACAGTGGGTGCCAGGGGTTTTTCAGTGTCCATTGGCCGGGTGCTTCGGATTGCAGAAGCTGCAGCAGTTTCTTCTGGTAGTCGAATGCTGGCTGGTAATCGGCGTTTAAAAACCATTCGTGGTAGCTGGGCACTGCCATCATGGAATCGTAAAACTGCGCGCAAAACGATTGTGACATGGCAAATTGGCATTCGGTGGGGCTGTGCGCATCTTCGTAATGAATGGCGGCGATGTGAGGCGCATGCTTTAGAGACATCTCTGTCATTTTTTGCGATTCCACGCAGCGTGGGTCTGTGAGTAGCTCATCGGCTTTGGGGGGTGGCACCGAATTGAGCGATTCCCAGCGGAGGAAGCAACGGCGATTGGCGTCTTCATTTAACAAGTTGATCAGTAGGGTGGTGCCGGTGCGGGGCAGGCCAAACACAAACATGGGCTTGGTCACCGGTGTGTCTAACAGCTCCGGGTGTTCGGCAAGGTGGTTTTCTACTTTCAGTCGGTTAACGAGATTGCCTGTAATTGTGCCACCCATACTTTGCCAGCCTCGCTCGGTAAGCTTTGCTTCCTGCATGGCGTTAACCAAGGTGGTTAGTGCTTCGTTCACTTTAGGGTCTAGGTTGGCCTTTAAACCGGTTTGTTGTTCTGCTTTTTCTGTTATATCGGCAACAGTAATCATGATTATGGGTACCAATTGAGGGTAAAACACCATCATCTCCACACAGGGCTGGGGCGTCAAAATAGATGATGTAGAAGTTAAGACGGGCTTAGGAATCCCGGGCATAAATTGGTGTCTTAGACGGGGCGCGGGCCGGCCGGGCCAGGTTGAGGCAAACCGGTTGTAAACCGTCTAGTGAGGGTTTATGGGCAGTTGCTGCCCCGTTTACTGGGCAATGCTTAGGCATCCACCCAGCATGCCCCGCATTGAGAATGGAGTACCCTATGCGTAAACTTTTACTGGCCGGAGCCTGTGCTTCTGCGTTTACCCTCGCTTGCAGCCAATACGATACGGCCGCGCCAACAGCCACCGATAATCTCACCGCAAAGGCCACAACAGACATTATGCTCAGTGCCAGTAACCCTTTTGCTAAAGCTAGCTCCCTAGATTACACAACGCCTGATTTTAGCCAGATATCGATTGCCGACTACGAGCCGGCATTTACCGCAGGCATAGCCGCCCATGAGGCTGAAATAGCCGCCATTGCCAACGACCCAGAGCCGATAACCTTAGCCAACACCCTGGTTGCCATGGAGAACAGCGGAGCGTTATTGGGCCGCACCATGGCGGTATTTTTTAATATGGCAAGCTTGATTTCCAACGAGGATTACCAGCGTTTGGAAACCCAGCTGGTGCCGGCGCTGACCGAACACCAAGCTAATATTTACCTTAATCCGGCCTTGTTCGATAAAGTCGAAACCCTGTACAACCAACGCGACGAGTATCAGGGGGAAGATCGGCGATTAATCGATGTTTACTACGAGCAGTTTATTCGCGCCGGCGCCAAGCTCAGCCCAGAAGCCCAGGCCAGCCTGCGGGAGATCAACACGCGCTTGTCCAGTCTATCGACGCAATTTTCGCAGAACATATTGCAGTCGTTTAAAGACGATACCATTTTGGTCGCCGACCCGGCGCAATTGGTGGGTTTAAGTGACGATGAAATTGCCAGCTTAAAGGCTGCCGCAGAAAAGGCCGGTGAAACTGGCTATTTGATCACCTTGGTAAATACCACGCGCCAGCCCATTTTGAGTAAATTGGAAGACCGCGCCCTGCGGGAATTGATTTGGCGCAAGTCGGCCGAGCGTGCACACGCCAGTAACGATCCTGTGATTTTAGAGCAGGTGAAATTGCGAGCCGAGGCTGCGGCGTTGCTGGGTTACGACACCTGGGCGGATTTTAAACTGGCGGATCAAATGGCCAAAACGCCGGCGCCGGTGTTGGCTATGCTGTCAGATTTGGCTCCCAAGGCGCGGGCGAAGGCTGAGGCAGAAGCCGCCGCTATCCAAGCCATTATCGATGCTGAGGGCGGTGGCTTTATTGTGGCTCCTTGGGATTGGGCCTTTTACGCTGAGAAGGTCCGCGCTGCCAAGTACGATTTGGACGCAGACCTGGTAAAACCGTATTTTGAATTTAACCGAGTGTTACACGATGGTTTGTTCTTTGCCATGAACCGCCTGTACGGAATTACCTTTAAAGCGCGTGAGGATTTGCCCGTTTGGCAAGAAGACGTACTGGCATTTGAGATATTCAATGCCGATGGCAGCAGCGTTGGTTTGTTTTATTTAGACCCGTACGCCCACGAGGGTAAACGCGGCGGCGCCTGGATGAGTTCCTACGTGGATCAAAACCTGTTGCGTGGGGAAAAACCCGTGGTTTACAACGCGTTGAACATTCCCAAGCCAGCACCGGGCCAGCCCACCTTAATGACGTTTGATGAAGTTACCACGTTATTCCACGAGTTCGGTCACGCCGACCATGGGTTATTTTCCGATGTTAAGTATCCGAGCTTATCGGGCACCAGCGTGCCGCGTGATTTTGTGGAGTTCCCCAGCCAATTTAACGAAGACTGGGACATTGACCCCGAAGTGCTGAGCAACTACGCCAAGCACTACCAAACCGGCGAGGCTATCCCCCAGGCGTTGCTGGAGAAAATGCTGGCGGCGCACACCTTCAACCAAGGTTTCGATACGCTGGAATACCTCGCAGCAGCTTTGTTGGATATGGCGTGGCACACAATTGATGCCGAAACCACTATTGATGATGTAGACGCCTTTGAAAATGCCGCGTTGGAAAAATACGGTGTGGATTTTGCGCCGGTGCCTCCGCGTTATAAATCCGCCTACTTTAGTCATGTGTTTGGTGGTGGCTATTCCTCGGGTTACTACGCTTACCTCTGGACCGAAGTCTTAGCTGCCGATGCCTTTGCCTATTTAAATACCAAAGGCGGCCTAACCCGGGAAAACGGCCAAGATTACCGCGATGCTATTTTATCCATTGGCAACAGTAAGGATTTAATGCAAAGCTTCGAGCAATTCCGCGGCCAAGAGGCCAGTGTGGATGCCTTACTGCAACGGCGCGGCTTGTTGTCTAAGTTTAAATAGTTGGGCTAAATTAACGCTACACGCGCCATTGGACGCTACCGATGGTGCACCGCAAAAACCCGGCTGTTGCCGGGTTTTTAGTTATTGGGGGGGTAATTCTAGGTAGAGGGCAGGGCTGCTATCGACATCCTGTGTAATTTTCCGTGGTAAATTGCTTGGAGTCCAAATCGGGTGTTTGTGTAGTAAATTGCCCGGTATTGGGCGACCTCCAGGAGATTATCTCGATATAACCGGTTGGCTTGCGTGTTTGCCTGCCGGTTATTCGGTTGGTTTCCACCCACTCTTTTTTAAACCCCGTGATTGTTACCGGGTCGGCATGTTGCAAGCGAGAATCGGAGTGCGGATCGGGCACATCGGGTGGCACCATTGGGATAATGGCTTCGTACTGCTCGGCGCCCACCTCCATATAGAGGTTTGTACACATGGGATCACCGGTGGAGATTAAATACAGAGCTTCAATGGTAACGGGAACGTTTGCCACTCTTTCATGGGTTGATGTTAGATGAGGGGATAGTAACCAGATAAAACCCACTAAAATCATAAGCCCTATACTGGCAATTATCCAGGCGAGAATGCGCAACATCGGTTGAGTCCTTACCGGGTTGAAGAGTTGGGAAAGACCAGGGCTTCACGCAAAGCCTCTTTGTGAAGCACAGAGCCATCTTGATAAACGTTGACTCGGCCGTGACGGTAATCCGAAAACTTACCCGTTGGTGTTTTGTTGGGGTTAGAGTTGGTTATATGACCTATAACGGTAACACCTCGTTGTATTTTATCTGAAAACTGTTTAGCAAAATTATCTTTAAAATAGTTGTTAAATCCTGGTATATGCTCAGCGGTGCGGCAACCGTGGAACTCAACAAACCCTTCGTTACTGAAGCGATTGAATTCGATAGAAGAAAGATATCGAGTATCGGTAGAGTTTGCGTAGGTTTGATTGTAATAGTAGGAAACGCCTTTCTTCGCAAACCAGTCGGTATAGAGGCCGTGCATGCTTTGTTCTATAAGATCTGCCTGCTCGATCGATTGGGGGCTGTCTGAATATCTGCGTATTTTGTAATGGGCGCTTTTTTGAATCACTCCACTTTTAACCGGGTGCACTAGCTTTCTGGCTATGTGAATGCCGCCTTGATTTCCGTGGGATACGACATCCAGTGAAATTATTGTGTCCCGAGCTTCTTTGTTGATGGTACTGACCAAGTCATGTCCTGATTTTATAAAGACTGTTTTCACCAGGTCATTGGGGTAAATGGAATTGTAGTCCTTTTCTAAGGTGAATGCCGCCGCCCTAAAGGTGTGGGCGTCTGATGTTTTGATCGAATCTGTGTGTACAATTAATCTGGTTTTCATTGTTGGATTCCTTTCCAATGTAGGCCCCAAGGAGGACGGTAACATTGTCTTTGGATCGTTAAAGTGATCAAGCTCACGATTATAGCTCTATATTGATGATTCAGGGTGACAGGGTGCGACTAAGTCCTGATACCTCTTTTTTCTGGGCCGATTACAACTTGGCCAAATTACAACTAGGTGGCGCTAGCGTGTGTTGTGGTTACTACGGAATACTTGTTTTACCTCGAGTGCTAAATTCACTTCATTTTATTTTTCACGATTAAAAAATCAGACGATCTGTTGGAAATGTCCTGCGCTTTTTTTTATTGAGCAAATCTTTAGGTTGTTTTGTTTGGGTAGCATTATCTTCCCTAGCCTAAGGGTGGGGGGCGACCTTTACAAATTGGTTTGTTTCCCCAGTTAATTTGTTGTTTTACCTTTCTCCGTTACCAACGTCTCGTTGTGACTCTTCTATATTTTTGCCACCGGTAGCAATTTTGTGACTCGGTAGTGCTGCCGCCTGCGACCTTGGGCTCGTTTACTGAATTTTAAACGCGTTACATTGGCCGCGCTTCATTTGTGAGTTTCCGTTTTTCCAAAATCGCAATTTTTTATGGCTTCAACTACTCGTCGTCTATCGCTGGGTAAGCTGGGGCTGAGTAATTGTTGGCTGTGAATAAAGTGCGCTGGCAAAAACGTTTATTGTGAAGCGTGAGGGCTAGGCCCGTTAGTTTTAATTAACGTGTTTATTTTATCTAAGTTCGCAAGGGGCTGTTTGATATTGGCTCTAGGCGTCGTTTTTATAAAAAGAGATTATTATGGCGAAGAGAAAAGCAGTGTTATCGGTTTTGTACGTGAGTATGCTGGCAGCCCAGGCCAGTGCGCAGGGCTCGGTGGGGTTTGCCAGTATGAATGGCGGTACCACCGGCGGTGAGGGCGGCGCCGTTGTGCGTGCGTCCACGGGCACAGAAATTCATGCCGCTTTGTGTGGCAGGGCGTCTTCCAGTACGCCTATTATTATTGAAGTGGAGGGTGTTATAAATCACGGTAACACCAGTAAAGTATCTGGCTCCAGCTGCAATACCGCCGACGATAAAATCGAAATTAAAGAGGTTAGCAACATTACCTTAATTGGTGTGGGCGGTGGCGCGTTATTTGATGAGCTTGGCATCCATGTGCGCAGTGCAAACAATATTGTGATACGCAATGTCCACGTGCGTAATGTGAAAAAGTCTGGCTCGCCAACGTCCAACGGTGGCGATGCCATTGGTATGGAATCCGATGTATCTAATGTGTGGGTGGATCACGTTACCTTGGAGGCCTCCGGTGGCGAGGACGAGGGTTATGATGCTCTGTTTGATATGAAAAATAACACCAAGTACGTGACCTTATCTTACAGCGTTTTAAAAAATTCCGGGCGTGGGGGCTTAGTGGGCTCCAGCGATAGCGACGTTAACAATGGCCCGGTGACCTTTCACCATAACTGGTATGAAAATATTAATTCCCGCACGCCTTTGCTACGGGCGGCGACGGCCCACGCCTTCAATAATTATTACTCCAATATAGGCTCTTCCGGAATCAATACCCGTTTGGGTGCGGATATTCGAGTTGAAAATAATTATTTTGAAAACAGCACTAACCCCTTAGGCACCTTTTACACCAATGAGTTAGGCGACTATGAGGTCAGCGGTAATTACTGGGGCAGTGGAATAACTTGGTCTAGCACCGGAGATAAGTCATACCCCGCAGGGCCTAATCCCAGTTCCACTACAACGGTACCGGTGGCCTACGAGTATTGGCTGGACGATGCCGGTTGCGTAAAGGATTTGGTGCGCAATATTGCCGGCGCCAATAAGGGCTTGTTGGTATCCGATGGCTCTTGTCAGGCGGACGGCTCTGGAGGTTCTGGCTCTGATGGTTCAGGTTCGGGCGGTTCGGGTTCTGATGGTTCTGGTTCAGATGGGTCAGGGTCAGGCGGTTCTGGTTCCGATGGTTCGGGCTCTTCCTCTGGGGATTTGGCTACAAATCTTAGCCTTGGCGCCGGCTCGGATGGGTCTAGTAAAGGCAGTGGCACCAGCTACGGTAATGTACGAGACGGCAGCATGGATAGCTACTGGTCGCCCAACGGTAGCACCGGCCGTATCAGCATTAAATGGAGTAGTGAACAGCAGCTTGCAACGGTGGTTATTCGAGAAGCAGCGGGTAGTGAGGGCGTTATTACCGGTTGGCGATTGGTGGATCACGATACCGGAGAAGTCATTGCTACCGGTTCCAACGCGGGCAGAATCGATTTTTCTTCGCGCTCTGTCAGAAAAATCAGCTTTGAAATAACCAATGCTAATGGCACGCCACGTATCGGCGAGTTTGAAACCTACGGTGGCTAGCGGCTTGCAATAGGCCTATTGCCACCTTGCTTTGCCTTGTGTTCTGTAATGTGTTTCGTGGGATGCGGGGCAAATTGAGTTGGGATTAATTTAGCCTAAAAAGTCATCAAAATATATTCCTGATTTTTACAGAGCCAGAAACACCGTGTTTCTGGCTTTTTTATATGTGATACATGGTTAACAGAGAAATTTAAGTGCCTAACTTAAATAGACAGTTGAGAGAGCTAAATGCTTTGGGCAAAGAAAACCCCAGGCAGAGCTGGGGTTTAAGGTTACGGAGTAAACCTGCGGCAAATGCTTTGCACCTGCCGTGGTTTACCGTGGTTATTGGCAGGCTTCGCAGTCTGGGTCGTCCAGGGAGCAGGCCTTGGGTACTTCGGCAGCTTGTGGCGCTGCGCTGGCCTGTGGGGCTTGTGGTGCAGCAGCACTGACACTGCCTTCGCCACCACTGGAAGACACCGCGTTTAAGTTGCTGTTTGCCACGGTGGATTTTTCCGTGGTGGTGGCCGCTAGCGCACGCAGGTAGTAGGTGGTTTTTAGGCCACGGAACCATGCCATGCGGTAGGTGATGTCCAGTTTTTTACCGCTGGCGCCGGCGATGTATAGGTTCAAGCTTTGAGCTTGATCTATCCATTTTTGACGACGACTGGCGGCATCCACCAACCAGCGTGGCTCAACCTCAAACGCATTGCGGTAAATGGCTTTTAGCTCATCTGGAATGCGGTCGATGGGCTGTACCGAACCTTCAAAGTATTTTAGGTCGTTAACCATTACCGAGTCCCACAAGCCGTGGGCTTTTAGATCGCGTACCAGGTACGGGTTTACCACGGTAAATTCACCGGATAAGTTCGATTTAACGTACAGGTTTTGGTACGTCGGCTCGATGGACTGCGATACACCAGTAATGTTGGCAATGGTTGCGGTGGGGGCAATGGCCATTACGTTGGAGTTACGCATACCTTGAGCAACTACGCGGGCGCGCAGGTCGTCCCAGTTTTGGGTGCGTGAGGTATCTACTTCGATGTACTTCTCACCGCGCTCGGCTTGCAATTTGGCAATGGAGTCGATGGGTAGAATACCTTGGCTCCACAGAGAACCGTCGAAGGTTTGATAAGCGCCGCGCTCAGCCGCCAAGTTACAAGAGGCCTCAATGGCGTAGTAACTGATGATTTCCATGCTGCTGTCAGCAAATTCTACGGCTGCATCGGAAGCGTAGGCCAGGCGCATGCGGTACAAGGCATCCTGGAAGCCCATCACACCCAAGCCTACAGGGCGGTGCTTAAAGTTACTGTTCTGTGCGCTGTCTACTGAGTAGTAGTTGATGTCGATGACGTTATCGAGCATGCGCACAGCAGTGGTGATGGTTTCTTTCAGCTTGGTTTTATCCAGCTGGCCATCAACAATGTGCTGAGCCAAGTTTACCGAGCCCAGGTTACACACGGCGATTTCTTCATCGGCCTTGGTATTGAGGGTAATTTCAGTACACAGGTTTGATGAGTGAACCACGCCGACGTGTTGCTGCGGGCTGCGCAGGTTACATGGGTCTTTAAAGGTGATCCATGGGTGGCCGGTTTCAAACAGCATGCCCAGCATCTTGCGCCACAGGTCTAGGGCTTTCACTTTTTTGGAAAGCTTAATTTCACCGCGGGCGGCTAATTGCTCGTAGTGCTCGTAGCGTTGCTCAAAAGCGCTGCCGTACAGATCGTGCAAGTCGGGTACATCGCTGGGCGAGAATAGAGTCCACTCTTTGTCGTCGAAGACACGCTTCATAAACAAATCAGGAATCCAATTGGCGGTATTCATGTCGTGGGTACGACGACGATCGTCACCGGTGTTTTTGCGCAACTCGAGGAATTCTTCTACGTCTAGGTGCCAGGTTTCCAGGTAGGCGCAAACGGCGCCTTTACGCTTACCGCCTTGGTTGACGGCAACGGCGGTATCGTTGGCCACTTTCAAGAAGGGCACGACACCCTGTGATTTTCCGTTGGTACCTTTGATGTAAGCGCCTAATGAGCGTACTGGGGTCCAATCGTTACCCAAGCCGCCGGCAAATTTCGACAGCATGGCGTTGTCTTGGATAGCACCGTAGATGCCGTGTAGGTCGTCTGGAATGGTGGTCAGGTAGCAAGACGACAATTGCGGGCGCAGGGTGCCGGAGTTAAACAACGTGGGGGTGGAGCTCATGTAGTCGAAGGAGCTCAATAAGCGGTAGAACTCAACGGCGCGCTCGTTGCGGTTTTCTTCGCGTACGGATAAGCCCATGGCAACCCGCATAAAGAACACCTGCGGCAATTCAATGCGAACGTCGTTGCTGTGGATAAAGTAGCGGTCGTAAAGGGTTTGCAGACCCAGATAGGTAAACTGGTCATCGCGGGAGTGATCCAGCGCTTGGCCCAGCATGTCCAAATCGAAGTTGGCCAGCTCAGGGTCCAGCAGGTCTAGCTCGATACCGGCTTTTATGTAAGCGGGCAGGGCTTGGGCGTAGTAGTGCGCCATTTCCTGGTGGGTAGCCTGTTGGGTTACACCCAAGAAGGTCAGTGCTTCGGAGCGCAGTTTATCCAACAGCAAGCGTGCCGTGGCGTAGGTGTAATTGGGCTCTTTTTCTACCAGAGTACGGGCAGTTATCACCAGGGAGGTGTTAACGTCATCCAGTGACACCCCGTTGTACAGGTTGCGCATGGCACCTTTCAAGATTTCTTCTGGGTCTACTTCGGCCAAGCCGGCGCAAGCCTCTTCTACCAGGGTACGCACGCGCACCATGTTCAGTGCTTGCTGGCTGCCGTCGGGCATGGCCACCATGATGGTGCCAAATTCGGCATCGGGCTCTGGGTTTTCCACGGTGGCGGCTTTAGCGGCTCGCAGGCGGGCATGCTCTTCTCGGTAGAGTACGTAGTCGCGCGCGACCTTGTGCTCGCCAGAGCGCATCATCACCAGCTCTACTTGGTCTTGGATATCTTCTATGTGGATGGTGCCACCGGACGGCATTCGACGGCTAAAGGTGGCCGTAATTTGCTCTGCCAGGGAGGCCACGGTTTCGCGGATGCGAGACGATGCCGCTGCAGTGCCACCCTCTACCGCCAAAAAGGCTTTGGTCATGGCGATGGCGATTTTGCTTTCATCGTAAGGTACTACCGTTCCGTTGCGCTTAATAACGCGGATTTGGCCGGGGGCGGTGGCGGCAACGTGGCTGGCGCGGCCAGTTGCGGGCTGACTTACGTTGGGGTTGGAAGACCCTTTATTGACTTCCGTCTCGGTTTGCATGCACGGCTCCGTGAAAAGTTATAGCTGCTGGTGAATCTGTAATCGTTAACGACTCCGCGGGAGGATGCCAAACGGAATCGTTTATTTATGGGTATAGGCAATGATGCTGGTAGCTCTGGTCCGTTGGTTTGCTCAGTGGCTGTTTGGCCACGAGGGGATGCAAAACTGACCTGAACTGGGGCAAGTTGAAATTCGGTGCCCCAAGGCTTCGCACTCTTAATCGTATTCGTTAGCCGGTTGTTTGGCCGCTAGGTACTTTTGGAGTGAAACCCCAATATCTAGGGGTATGTTCGAACCGGGATACAAGATAGTGCGGTTTGAGTTGGATTGCAAGATGCTGAAGTTGGTGGTTGCTTGTGGATAAATTGTGGGAAATTTGCCAGGTCAGTGGATACTAATCTGCAGCCTGCATAACTACTGGCTTGGCGGCATGTCGGGATACTGTCATCCCCAAGTTATACTTTTTTTAAATGATTATTGCTGTAGCTAATATAAATTTCTTATTTACTAAGGAGCGCCATGGAGAGCGATTTTTCGCGCCATGTTGGCGTTGTTTGGTTGGCGCTGTTGGATTTGTATTGTTTGAAGGTTGTTTAGGGTTGAGCTGCAAAGCTGATCGGGTGTTCCAAATTGAGGGAAATCGGTATGGTTTCGGCGACGTTGAAATCCAAATGGCTGGGCAGGCTGGCCAGCACCCGTGCCTGGGACTGCAGTTCTAGAGTGTAGAGTGTGGTGGTGCCGGCAAAGACCTTAGCGACAACCTGGCCGCTGAGGCTACTGGTTGGATCGTGGATGACGTCATCCGGGCGCAACAGCACTTGCACCGCACCTATGGATTCCTGTCTGCCGGAGTATTGGGTTTGGCCAAATTCTGTGCAGAGCGTGTCTTGGTTTTGCCAGGTGCCGGCGAGAAATACGCCCTGGCCTACAAAATTGGCCACAAACGGGTTGGCCGGCTTGTGGTACAGATTGTAGGGGGTATCCCACTGGTGCAGTTGCCCACCTTGCATTACGCCAATGTGGTCGGCGAAGGCAAAGGCTTCTTCTTGGTCGTGGGTCACCATAATGGCGGTGATTTGCTGCTGCTTTAATATGTTGCGTACTTCCAAGGCCAGGGCCCGGCGCAATTCCACGTCCAGGTTGGAGAAGGGTTCGTCCAATAGCAGCAGGCGAGGCCGAGCCGCCAATGCCCGGGCTAGGGCCACGCGCTGTTGCTGGCCGCCGGAAAGCTCGTGGGGGTATCGGCCTGCCATATCGGACAACTGCACCAGGGCAAGCATTTGTTCGCACACGGCGGCTTGCTCAGCGGTGGCTTGTTTATAAAGGCCAAAGGCGATGTTCTGGACCACCGTAAGGTGTGGGAAGAGGGCGTAGTCTTGGAACACCAGACCAATTTGCCGGCGCTCTGGAGGCTCCGTATATTGGGCGTTGGAGAGCACACGGCCGCCGAGGCGGATGTCGCCCTGGTCGATACCATGAAACCCGGCGATGGCCCGCAACACCGTGGTTTTACCGCAGCCGCTGGGGCCCAGCAGGCAAGCAATGCCGCCTTCGGCCAGTGCTAAATTGAGTTGCTTAACAATATACTGGCTAGAGTCACCATAGCCACAGGCGATATCTTGTAACTGCAAAAAGCTCATGGGCGTGATGCTGTTCCTTGTGTGTCATAACCTATAGTGGCGCTTGCGGGCCATTGGGGTAAACGGTGGGCTTGTCTCATTTGCGGTTTGTTACTGGGCCAGCAAAAATTCCATCAACGCCTTTTGAGCGTGCAAGCGGTTTTCCGCTTCGTCCCAAACCACCGAGAACTCGCTGTCCAACAGTGTTTCGCTGACTTCCATGCCGCGATAGGCGGGCAGGCAATGCATAAACAACGCGTCTTTGTTGGCGTAGGTCATGAGTTCTTCGTTGACCTGCAAGGGGCCAAACACTCGTTGACGCTCGGCTTTTTCTTCGTCTTGGCCCATGGAGGCCCAGGTGTCGGTGACGACTAAATCACTGCCTGTAACTGCGGCAATTGGATCGCGTAATATTTGCACTCGATCTTGGTGCGATTGCAACAAATCCTGGCGCGGGTCATAGCCCTCGGGGCAGGCAATTTTTAATTCAAAATCCCACTGGGCAGCAGCGTTGATAAAACTCTGGCACATGTTGTTGCCGTCGCCGACCCAGGCCACGGTTTTGCCTTGAATGCTGCCGCGGTGCTCTTGGTAGGTTTGCATGTCGGCCAGTAGCTGGCAGGGGTGGTAGTCATCGGTTAGGGCGTTAATGACCGGTACCTTAGAGTTAGCCGCAAAGGTTTCTATCATGCTGTGGCTAAAGGTACGAATCATGACAATATCCACCATGCGCGATAGCACCTTGGCCGTGTCTTCCACGGATTCTCCGCGGCCCAGTTGAGTATCGTTGGGGGATAAAAATATGGCGTAGCCGCCCAATTGCGCCGTACCTGCTTCAAAGGATACCCGAGTACGAGTGGACGATTTTTCAAAAATCATACCCAACACTTTGTTCTTCATAGATTCGCGCGCGGTGCCGGTAGCCAGTTCCGCTTTCATTTCAATGGCGCGGTTGATGATGCTGGTTAGTTCGGCGGGGGTTAAATCCGTTAACGTAAGAAAGTGCTTCATGGGTAATCCTGATTCTGCTTGGACTGAATAATTATTGATGCAAATCGCTACTACGCGGCACCAGGAACGCAGGTGTGCAGCCTGCAGCCCCAAGGTTACCGGTTATAGGTTTTTAATAATGCGGCTAACAATATCGATGGTGGTGTCGGCCTGTTGCTGGTTGGTAATTAATGGCGGCAGCAAGCGCACCACAGAACCCGCCGTAAGGTTGACGATAAGGCCCTGCTCTTTTGCCTTGGTTACTATCGGGGCATTGGCTTCGGTTAGTTCAATGCCTAATAGCAGGCCTTGGCCGCGAATATCTTTGACTTTGCCGCAACCGGCTAGGGTTTCTTTAAAGGCCGTTAAAAAATACTCGCCAAGTTGCGAGGCAGCGGCCATATGACCATCGTCGACAATGTGATTTACCACCGCCAAAGCGGTGTGGCTGCACAAGGGGTTGCCACCAAATGTTGAGCCGTGGTTGCCGGGAGCTAGGGTCTGGGCGGCAATGCCGCGAGCCAAACAAGCGCCGATGGGTACACCATTACCCAAACCTTTGGCCGTGGTGACTACGTCCGGCAGAATGCCGTTGTGTTCAAAGCTGAAGTATTTTCCGGTGCGGCCGTTGCCTGTTTGGATTTCATCCAGCATCAGCAACAAATCGTGTTTGTCGCACAACTCGCGCAGTTGGTTGAGATAATCACCGGCTGGTACGTTAATGCCACCTTCGCCTTGAACTGGCTCTACCATAATGGCAACCACATTGGGGTTGCTTTCTACCAAGCGGGTGAGGGTGGCGACGTCATTAAAGGGCGCGTGCACAAAACCAGACAGCAACGGCTCGAATCCGGTTTGGACTTTTTTATTGCCGGTGGCGGTTAGCGTTGCCATGGTGCGGCCGTGAAAGCTGCCGGACATGGTAACGATGGTTGGGTGGTGTATGCCTTTATCCTGGCCGTACTTGCGAGCAATTTTAATGGCCGCTTCGTTGGCCTCGGCGCCAGAATTTGAGAAAAATACCTTATCCAAGCCAGACAGTTCACGCAACCGCGCGCCGAGCTTTTCTTGCGCGTCGATGGCAAACAAATTAGAGGTGTGCAGCAGTGTGCCGGCTTGTTCGGTGATGGCACGGGTTACGCCTGGGTGGGAGTGGCCCAAGCCGCAAACGGCAATGCCACTTAATGCATCCAGGTATTGGTTACCAGCGTCGTCCCAAAGGTTGCAGCCTTCTCCTTTAACCAGTTTGGCAGACCGTGGGCCGTATGTGTTCATCAGGGCGTCTTGGCTCATGATGGATTATCCTCAAAACGGTAGGGATTTTTCACAAATATACCGGCTTTTGCACCATAAAGTTGCGCCGTGGGCGCACAAGCAGAAACCGGAGAAAACCGGCAATGGTATAGGTAACCCGTGGCCATGGCAAACTGCCGCTGGATGATTTGTTAGCAAAGCCACAATCAGCGCTGCATTTCAATTGCCGTGCAAAAATTAGTGCAGCGGATACACTAGGCGTTTGTTCGCCTCACCGGATTAAAAACTCGCCTATGAATGCCATTGAGCTGGCCATTTTTGCCAACCGCATAAACAACGTATGTGAAGAAATGGGTGCCGTGCTGCGACGGGCCGCGTTTTCCCCCAACATTAAAGACCGGCTGGATTACTCCTGTGCGCTGTTCGACCAGCAGGGCCGAATCATCGCCCAGGCGGCCCACATACCCGTGCATCTAGGCAGTATGGCCTTTGCCATGCGCGATCTGGTGGAGGCGGTGCAATGGCAGGCCGGTGATATGGTGGTAGTTAATGATCCCTATCTGGGCGGCACCCATCTGCCCGATGTCACTTTGATTGCCCCGGTGTTCAGTGGCTCGCAGTTGCAGGGCTTTGTGGCTAACCGAGCGCACCACGTCAACATCGGTGCCACCAGCCCAGGCTCCATGCCCATTTCCAGCCGGTTGGAAGACGAGGGTATCGTGATTGCGCCATCCTTACTGGTGCGCAAGGGAACCCTGGATCAACGCCTACTCAGTCAACTCAGCGACGATCGACCGGTGGCGCGAGGGGACTTTTTGGCGCAACTCAGTGCCAATGGCGTGGGGGCGCAACGTTTTGAACAACTGGTTAGCGAGTTAAGCGAGGTGGGTTTTAACGATGCCGTGGCGGGCTTGCACAACTACGGCAATCGCTTGGCCCAAGCCGAGCTGGCCAAGCTGCCCTCTGGTCAATATCAGTTTAGCGATTGCATGGACGACGATGGCCAGGGCAATACCGATGTCGCGTTGCAGGTGTGCTTAACCATTTCTGAGCAGGGTATTTTGGCGGACTTTACCGGCACGGCGGATCAGGTGGCGGGCAATATTAACTGCCCGTTATCGGTGGCGGCGGCGGCGGTGTTTTATTGTTTTCGCTGCTTGTTGCCCAGCTACACGCCGGCCTGCGCCGGGGTGTTTGATGTTATTAAACTGGCCGCCCCCGAGGGTTGTTTGGTGAATGCTCAGCGGCCGGCGGCGGTGGCAGCAGGCAATGTAGAAACCAGTATGCGGCTGGTGGATTTGGTGTTGGGGGCGCTGGCCCAGGCGCTGCCCGAGGCCATCCCAGCGGCGGCGCAGGGTACAATGAACAACATTGCCATGGGTGCTGATGGTGACCAGCCCTGGGACTACTACGAAACCATCGCCGGCGGCACCGGTGGTCACGCCCAGGCGGCGGGCCTGCACTGCGTGCAGAGCCACATGACGAACACCTTAAATACCCCCATAGAAAGCTTGGAGTCGCACTTTCCAGTGCGCATTCGTCGCTATCAGCAACGCTTGGCCTCTGGTGGCCAGGGGTTGCACCCGGGCGGCGATGGCTTGATTCGGGAGTTTGAATTTTTGGCGCCGGCCCAGGTCACACTGCTCACCGAACGGCGTCGCCATCAGCCCTGGGGGCTGGCCGGCGGTGGGCCGGGCCGCTGTGGTGAAAATACGCTCAATGGCGAACCCTTTGGCGCCAAGCAGCAGCTCAGCGTCCAGGCCGGAGACCGTATTGCGGTGGCAACCCCCGGTGGTGGCGGTTGGGGCACCAGAGAATAACGCCTAGGGCTTGAAATTACCGGCAACGCCATCATCTGTATGCGGGCATCGGCAGGGTTTTATTCAGACTCTTTTGGCTTTCAACGGCGCGACTGTGTAAAATCTCCCGTCAACTCCGCAGTACTGCGGGACAGGTTTCTCCAACAGAGGAGTGAATGTATGGATATCATGGATACCATCAAGTCACAGATCGAAGACAACACCATTCTTTTATACATGAAGGGCTCCCCTAATGCGCCCCAGTGCGGTTTTTCCCAACGTGCTTCCCAAGCGTTGATGGAATGTGGCCAGCGCTTTGCGTATGTGGATATTCTGAGCAACCCAGACATCCGCGCCAACCTACCAAAATACGCCAATTGGCCTACCTTTCCACAATTGTGGGTGAAAGGTGAGCTCGTGGGTGGCTGTGACATCATTACTGAGATGCACACCAACGGCGAACTGAAAACCTTGGTGGAAGGCGCCGCCGACCAGCCAGAGGCCTAATCAGCCGGTCGTTATTGGCCTAGCCGCTCAGCGTTGCGGTGTTGAAGTATGCGTGATTGGTTAGTTCGCGCTTCACACCGCACAGTTCGCTAGGGCGAGCCTCATACCGCTCCAGGCCAGTACTTTTCCCTCCCCATTCTGGTGTTGTGCTGGATGGACCTCAATACCCTTAATAACTTTCTTACCGATATTGCCGTAGCGCCGTTTACTGGCGGTAGCCGGTTGGCTTGGCCGTTTTTGGTGGCAAGCGTGGTGTTGCTCTTTGCTTTTCTTCTGTTTTCCGCCAATAACGCGGTTTTGCGTGGCCAGGCCCGCCAATTGCTCACCTGGCGCTACTGGCTGAATGGTCAATCTGGCCTGGATCTCGCGTATACCTTGCTCAACAGCGCGCTTAAATTGTGGGTGTTGGTACCGCTGTTGGCGTCGCAAATGGTGGCGACCATTTGGGTGATAAATCTGTTGCAGCAAGCCTTTGGCCCGGGCCCGGATTGGCAACTGGCGGCCGTGGGGATGGCCGGGCTGTTTACGGTGGTGTTCTTTTTGTTGGATGACGTGACGCGATTCGCCTTACATTGGGCGCTGCACCGAGTGCCTGGTTTGTGGCATCTACATAAGGTTCATCACGCCGCAGAAAACCTCACACCGCTGACGTTGCTGCGGGTGCATCCACTGGAAATGGCCTTGTACTATTGCCGTAGCCTGGCGGTAGTAAGTGTGGTGGGGGGTGTTTTTATTTACTGCTTTGTGGGTAAGGTGATGGCCTGGGATATTATCGGCATCAATGGCTTTGCCTTTTTATTTAACGCGCTGGGAGCCAACCTTCGGCACAGCCCCGTGGCTATTCAGTTTGGCGCATTGGAAAAGTGGTTTATCAGCCCCGCGCAGCATCAAATACACCATTCTGTGCAGCCGCAACACCACAATGTGAATTACGGTTCTGCGCTGGCCATTTGGGATCGTTGGTTGGGTTCTTGGCGCAGCGGCGCCGAGGCCATCGATTTGAAGTTCGGTTTAAGCCAGGGGCAGCCCCTACGAGATCACCCATCCACTAGCCATAGTCCTGCCTCGGGCCAAATCGTTCGCTAAGATTTAGCCACTAGAACTGATAGGCGATTTGGCCATAAACGTAAGTGGCGTTGTTTTTGTCAGCCGCTTGCATAAGTTGCTCGGCTTTCAAATAATTTAAACCCGCTTCCCATTGCCAGTGGTCATCCTGGCTGTTTGTGCGCCAGCGTAATTCCAACTGTTGTGCGACGTTGCTAGCCGCTCCTGAGGTGGTTTGCGGGTCGATTCCGGCGCTGCTCCATGGTTCGTCATTGCTGGCCAGACGAAAATACCGCCAGGTAAATTGCCATTGGCCGAAGGGATTGTTTAGCTCGATACTTGCGCCGGGCGATATCAAGTTAGTGCGTGCGAATGGCCCATAAATACTGGTTGGGCCGAAGTCAAACCGGCGCGCACCAAACAGTGTATCGAAGCTGTTGTCTTCGTTATCAGAGCGGTTTTTGTCACCACTGGCGTAGTCAAAAAACAGCGTTAGAGGTATGCCTGCTATAAATTCCTGCCATTCAATTTCGGTGTGTAAAAACGCCGCTTTTTTATCTAGGTTGTTGGTTCCTTCGCGCACTTCACCCCATTGATAGGCCCATTCTATTTGCCCGCGCCAACTTTTCTGTTGGGTTTGCCACCAATTGACCAGCGTTTGGATATTGCGGGCGCTGTCATTACCGTTGCGCTGTTCGCCCAAGCCAAGCCAATAGAGTTCGGTTTTGGTATTTTCGGTTAGCGCATCGGCAAAGTAGAGGCCGTAAAATTGTGTGCTGTGGTTTTCTTTATCTAGCTTGGGTGAATTGTCGGTGGCATCGCCGTCGAAGCGGCGGGTCACCGGTTGGCTGTAAAAAACCTGCCACTGCTGATCCGCTGTGGATTGGTGCTGCCAATGCAGGCCGGTGAAATTGTTTAACGTATTGCGATAGCGGTTGCGGGCCACAAATCTTCGGCTGCCAATGTCTAGCGTGTATCTTCCGGCAGTGAGGCGGCTATAACAGGCACTGCAATTGGCACTGGGCATTTGATAGCGCAGGTAGGTTTGCTGAATATCCAGTGGGTTTATGCTGCTGGTGCCCAGAGTGGTGTCTTCGTCTGCCACGGACAACAACCCTCGGGCGTCTATCAACTCTCCGGCCAGCGTCCAGCGATTTTGCGTGAGCTCGGCCAATACTAAGGTTCTTGCTAAAAGGGCTTGGTCAGAGCCTTGGCCGCTGGCGCGAAACTGTTGATCCAGGTTTTCGTAGCGCAATCGCACCTGGCCAGTCACCGATAAATCCACCGCGTTTACGCCGGCGGCGAGTAAGGCCATGGCGGCGGTGGCCATAAAATTTACACAGCGGTGTTTTGGTAGCGAAAGTCGATTTAAAAAGCGAGTGGAGCGATTAACGGTTTTGGTGGCCTGTTTTAATCGAATTGCTAGGCGCAGTAGTAATGGGGGATACAGTGCCCGGGGGAGGAGTGGTGTCATAGCCGAAAGAGCCAATCAGAGTTTGCGCCTGTGCGCTGCGTAGAAACGCCATAAAGGCGATTGCCGCCTGGTTTTGTTCGCCGTTTTGAAGAAGCACGGCGTCCTGATTGAGAGGATAGTATAAGTCCTGGGGGATTAGCCAATAGTTTGCATTAGGCTGGCCCGCCAGTTGGGACAACGCGACAAAGCCCGCGTCTACATTGCCGGTAAACGTGAATTGGTAGGTTTGAGCGATGCTGTCACCTTGGATGATGCTTGATTTCAAGTCAGGCCACAGTGACAGGTTATTCAATACGGTTTGGGCAGCGGCGCCATAGGGCGCGGTTTTGGGATTGGCCATGGCCAAGCGTTTAAGCGTTGGGTTACGTAGTATGGCGCCGTCTTTAACCTGAGCCTTGGCATCGCGCGAATACAAAACTAATTTACCAACGGCGTAGGTAAATTGTGAGTCAGCGACGGCATGGTCTTGTTGCAGTAGCTTTTGCGGCCGTTGTTGGTCGGCGGACAAAAACACATCGTAGGGTGCGCCGTGCATTATCTGCGTATAAATTTTGCCGGTGGAGCCAAAGCTGAGTTTTAGCGTATGCGTGCTTTGCTGCTCAAACGCTTGGCGCAACTGCTTGGCAACTTCGGTAAAGTTGGCCGCCACGGCAATGGTGGCGGTTTCGGCGCGGGCGTGTAAGGTCAGCAAACACAAGCTCAGCCCGGCCAGTGTTTGCAACCATGGGCGCAGATTACGGGTTAGCAATTGCAATTCTCATTACCCAATTTAATCACCGTCTTGGTCATTAAAGCCGACGGGTAGGTTCAAAACTTCGGTGATGTCATTTTGCAAGATGTAGCGCAAATCGTTGGCGCTCTGTTGCACCTGTCGCAGCGCCTCGGTTTGTTGCTCCAGTGTGCTAAACAGCGGTGGTGTGATGGCGTCCGCCGCGGTGTTCATGACATCCAGGGCACTTTGCAACTGTTGCTCCAACTCAGTAAAACCCAACTCGGTAAGGTATTGGCTAAAGCCGCCTTGGGTGAACAACTCATTGACGGCGCTGATGTTGGCCGCGATGTTTTGCCAGGAGTGTTGTGAACGCCAAGACTCTAAAAAGTAGGGGTTGGCCCTGGGCGCTTGTTCCGTGCCGATGGCATCGCCAATTTTGCGGTTGGCGAACTCTTCCAATGTAACCAAATAACTGTCTAACACTTTGGCAACGGCGATTTCGATGCTGGTGAACTGATCCGATGTTTCTGAAGGCGCGGTGAAATCTGGCTGCAGTAACGCCCAAGCGGAATCTAACGTTTTGGCGTTTTTGGCAATGGCTTGTCCGATCCATTGTACGCTTTCGCACAATCGCTCTGGATTTGCCGAGTCCACGATGGACGGATCAAACAATAAATATTCCATGGCCGACAAACCGTGCAACACCACGCTGCTCTTGCTCATTTGTTCGTCCGTAATGGGCTCGGCCTGTTTTAAAAAGGGCTGCATTTTTTTGGCTACCAGATTTTTCTTGTCTGGCCAGAATTGAAATTCCCAATCGATGCGCTCGTCCACCACCGGTCCAAAGCGTACCGTTTTGGCTTTTTGCCAAGCGCTCATGGTGTTTTGCCATTGGCTTTGGCTGGCAGTAATAAAGTCAGTTGGGTTGTTGCTATCGCATTGCTCGGTGGTGCTATGAAGTTGGTCTGCGGCACTGACCAACTGCCAGTAGTAGGGGGTGGCAACTTGGGTGGCGTAGGTTTGCAGAAAAATCTGGCTGGGGTCTGTTTTTTGGCAGCCGTGCAGCAGCACAGCCGATATTGCAATAACAAGAAAACGCATAAGTCATCCGTGGTTGGCCCGTACTGCTACGCACGGGCTTGCTAGTTTATAAGTAGTTTATAGGCTGTTTAGAAACGCCATTAATTGAGCTCGCTCAGCGGCGCTGAGCGCTTTAAATTCATCGCGGCTGGCCTTGGCTTCACCGCCATGCCAAATAATCGCCTCTTGCAAAGTGCGCGCGCGGCCGTCGTGTAGGTAGCCAAACTCGTTGTTAATCGTTGCCGTTAAGCCAATACCCCACAGCGGTTGGGTGCGCCACTCCTGGCCTTCGGCGTTAAATACCTTGCGTCCATCGGATAAGCCCTCACCCATGTCGTGCAGCAACATGTCGGTGAAGGGGTAGATGGTTTGGTTGCCAAGCCAAGGCATGTCGGCGACTTCGCCAACCTGCCACTTAGGCGTATGACAGCTAGCACAGCCAATGGTTTGAAATAACACTTCGCCGGTTTGCACCGCTGGGTCGTCAATACTGCGGCGGGCGGGAACCGCTAGATTGGAGGTGTAGAAGGTGACCAGGTTGAGTATTTTATCGCTCACCTCTGGGCTGCCGCCGTTGGCGGCCTCCAGGCATTTTGCCTGCGCCGCGGTGCAGTCGTCGATCTCAGATAAGGGGCTGGTTAACCCCATGTCGCCGGCAAAAGCGGCTGCGTTTTGCTGTTTTAACGAAGGTTGTTCTGCTTTCCAGCCAAAGCGGCCCAAGGTGAGTGTGGCTTGGGCTACATCCCACACCTGGGCGGCTTTGCCGGATATGCCATCCTTATTTTCGTCGCTGGGGTCTGCTTGGGCCAGAATTTGAGAATCACTGAGTGCCTCTAGGTAGCCCAGGCCGATCACTGGCGGTGCAATTCTAACGGAGGTGAGGGTGGCATCGGTGATGGGCTCATCGGAGAAATCGGACAAACGCAATATCGGTTTGCGTAACTCTACTTGCTCGCCACCGGTCAGCGTCACTGTTTGGAATTCATAGTCGAAGCCAATTTTGGCTTCTGGCTGATGGCCAGGAATGGCGAAATCCTGTAATTGACCGCCGTAAACTGGATGACCAATGGCTCCATCGGAAGCGGATTCAGGCTCGCCGGCAACACTTAACCGAACCAGCATAGAGACGGCGTTGTCGTCATCGTTTTGCGGCAGGTGGCCACGGCCATCCTTGATATGGCAGTTTTGGCAGCCGTTGGTATTAAACAGAGGCCCCAAGCCATCGCGGGCAGCGGTGGAGGCGGGAGCGATGACCCAGGCATTTCTAAAAAAGCTATTGCCGACACTGAAGTTGATCTTCTGGGTTAACGGCATGGCCGCCGATGGCAGAGAGAAGGCATTGCTGGACTGCACGTTAACGCTATTGTCGCCGCCCAATTGGGCGGGAATCTCGATAGCTAGTGGCGCTGCTTTGGCGGCAGTATTGGGCTTGCCGCCGCAACCGGCGATCATAGCGCTTAGCAGGGTAAAGCCAATGACGGTAGTGCCGTGTAGCAAAGATTTGGCGAGGTAACGGTTGGGTGAGTGTGTTTTGGCGGTGGTCACGGTGATCAACTTAATTCTGTAGGAAAGCGTTTAATCATCAATAAAAATACAACGTCGATCAATTGCGTTACATCAATAAAGTGCAGTATTTACCCAAAAGGGTGCCTACTAAACGGGTGCTTCGTTGGGCGAGCGGGTTACACCTGCTCGCTTTAGGTTGGCTTACAAGCCGGCAGAAAAGTTGGGCGTAAGGTTGGTGATACCCAGTACTTTGGCCGTTTGCTCAATGAGTTCTGTGGTTTTGGTCAGCTCGGCGATGGCGTTGTTGATGGCAGCGGCGCCTTTGGTATTGCCCTCGGCAATCATTTGGTCAAATTTCATGGGCGATGTTTTGTCTTCTGCCATAGTCACCAACTGGTATATAGCTTGGTTGGTTTGAGCCATTTGATGGGCCATTTTCTTGGCCAGTTGTGGGTTCTTCTCGGCCAGTAAATCGGCCAGCGAATCGCCCTTAAAGGATTTGCCCTGGCTGCTGGTGTACTCGGCCTGAAACACATTGCTGATGCCCTTCCAATCGTAATAGTGGGCGAAATGGGTGTTATCGCTGAAGCAGTCGTGTTCGTCTTCACTGGAGTTGGCTTCCAGGGCTACGCGCATGCGCTCGCCGGCCAGTTCTCCAAGTGCTAAAGAGCCCATGGAAAATAGGATGCGGGTAACGGCTTCTTGCTCGGGCAGTTGTAAAAATAATTGGCGATAGTTGTCTTTGCTTGTGGCTGACCATTGATCCACCATGTAGGTGAGGTCATCGATCAGTAGTTGAGCGGTTGCCGCTAGGTAATCTTTACGTCGCTGGCAGTTGCCGTTGGTGCAATGTGCCCCGCTTAGGTAATCGGTGAAAGAGCGTTCGCCGGCACCGGCTTCGGTACCGTTGAGATCCTGGCCCCAGAGCAAGAACTCGATGGCGTGGTAGCCGGTGGCGACGTTGGCCTCTGAGCCGCCCAGCTCGTTTAGGCTGGCTAATAGCTCCGGCGTGATGGTGGAGAGATCAATGTGGTTGGCGCCTAGCTGCAACTGTGTGGCGGCAACAATATTGGCTGTAGCGCCGGTGTTGCCCAGTTCGCCCTGATAATCCGGGCTAACGTAGTCTATGAAGCCTTCGTCCAGTGGCCATGCGTTGAGCTGACCTTCCCAGTTATCTACCACTGGGTTGCCAAAGCGGAAGGCCTCTGATTGCTGGTAGGGGATTCTGGCCTGCAGCCACGCTTGTTTGGCGGTTTGCAAACTTTGCTGTGACGGTTTGGCCAAAAAGGCGTCAATGTCAGCTTTTAGTTGCTGTGCCTCCTGCAGTGAGTCGGAATAAACCGTATGTGCTAACTCAACATAGGATGCAACAACGTCTTGCTCGCTGGCGGCCAGGGTTTGGCTACTGGCGCATGCTAGTATCACTGCGAAGAACATAGTACGTGGGGTTTTCATTGGGTCTCCAAACTCTAAATAAACCAGTATGCGGGGAAGGGCACAACGTGGGATGGCCAACGATGATAAATTTAATAAGAACTATTATCAAATGGCAGATCTCAACTAATGTGCCTTTTGCCATTAACTGTTGAAAGGCAGCACTGAGGAGGTTGTCGGAGCTAAAAATCACGGCTGTATAAAATGCACTCAAACTGTCAGGTAAGTCGTAAACGAACGTAAAATCTTTGTATGCCACCCTGGTTGTGCGCGCATTAGCAAAGCACAATAGGCCAAATTTTGTATGAGCCTTAAACTTAGAGTCCAGTTTCTAGACCTCTTTAAGCAGTTTAAGTTTTGATTTGAAAGGAGTTGCGAGCGTTGTCCGGTGGCGGGGATGCTGCTAGGGAACGCTCAAGGTGCCTGCGGTGCAGTCGATGGCTGCGCTTATTACGGTCAGTGGGAGACGATTTTGAAAGTTGCATTATTGGAAGATGATCTTGCGCAAGCAAAGCTATTAACCCAATGGTTATCCGAGGCGGGTTATGAGGTTTTCCATCGGGATACGGTGTCTGGTTTCAAGTCCATGTTAACCGAGCAACCGGTGGATATGGCCGTGTTAGATTGGCAGCTGCCAGATTCCAGTGGTGTGGATGCCTTGCAATGGATTCGCTCGCAATATGAAACGCGTTTACCGGTTATTTTTTCCACCCAGCGAGACAGCGAAGAGGACGTGGTTGCCGCACTAAAAGCCGGTGCTGACGACTACATGATCAAGCCACCGCGGCAAGCAGAACTACTGGCACGGTTAGCGGCAGTGGGCCGAAGAGCTGGTTTGGATCGTCTTAACTCGCCTAATTTGTCCCTGGCCCACATTGAAATCGATCAGGAGGCGCAACGTGTTTTGGTGCACGGTGAAGAAGTTAAGCTAACGCGCAAGGACTTTCTGTTAACCTGCTGCGTGATAAAAAACCAGGGTAAATTGTTATCCCGTGAATACTTGTTAAAAGAAGTTTGGGGCGTAAACGCTGACCTTAATACCCGCACGGTTGATATGCACATCAGTCGTATGCGACGTAATTTGCAGTTAGACCCGAGTTGTGGTTACGCCATTAAGACTGTGTATCAGCACGGTTACCGCCTTGAGAAAGTAGAGGATTAGCCCTAGCACCGCATTCGACACCGGCTGGAATTTAAAAGACCTAGGCCGAATGAAAAATTAAGGAAAGTTTAGCCCGATTTAGGGCCCCCATAGTTGTTATATGGCCGCTTTATAGGTAACACTCCGTACACCTGGGCCTTAACAATTGCCGCGAGCCGAGTATTATGTACGGGTTTTTGTGCCCGTTCGGCTTGGGCTACTCTAGGAATGAGGAAAGTGTTCATGTTTAAACATGTGGCCGCCGTTGTCTTAGTAGCGAATCTTTTGATGGCTTGTGGGGCATCTGCCGAGCAATCTTGGCTGTACAGCGTTCGCCCTGGTGACAACCTATGGAACCTTTGCCAAAAATATACCCACAAAATAGATTGCTGGTTAACACTGGGTGAGTACAACAGTGTCGACTTGCCCGATCAATTGCCCCCTGGTCTTATTATTCGATTTCCCATTAGCTGGCTGAAGGCCATCCCTACACCGGTTACGCTGTCTTTTTTCTCCGGTGATGTCACCTATCAAACTACGGCCCAATCGTCGCCCGAATCCGTCCAGGTTGGCATGAAGTTGCCCATTGGCAGTGTGGTGAATACAGGCGACGAGAGCATTGCAGGTTTGTTGTTTGGCGATGGCAGCCTGATGCAGGTAGAGCCCAACAGTTCAGTCGAGCTGGATGCCTTGTCCCTACCTGACGGCAGTGGTTATGTGGATTCACGCATACGCTTGCAATCCGGTGCGGTGAAAACCCGAGTGCCTGAGCGGCAACCGAAGAGTCGCTTCCAAATTACCACACCGGCGGCCATCGCTGCGGTACGTGGCACCGAGTTTCGGGTCACCGCCTACGACGATGCCGGCACATCCGCTATGACCGGTGAGGTGTTTGATGGTGCAGTGGGGGTGGCCGGCACCTCAGCCGCCAAAGAACCGAAAAATGTTGCCGCCGGATTCGGTATTAAAGCGCAACAGGGCAAAGAGTTGGCCGAGCCGAAGCCCTTGCCGCCTGCTCCAGAGTGGGGCGAGATTGCCGCTTTACAAAAACCGCCCATCTCCGCCCAGTGGCAACCGGTGGCCGAAGCGGTGAGCTACCGGTTGGAGATTTTGGCCCCGGCTGCCGATGGTGGTGATGCCGAATTAATTTCCGTAACGGGCACCCCGGATCTTCAGTTTTTGGATGAAGACATGGCTTACACCAGCGGTTGTTTTGTGTTGGCTTTGCGCGCAGTAGATGCGGAGGGCTTAATGGGGCTGGCCAATGAACAGCAGGTGTGTACCCGGGATAAACTGGCGACACCCGCGCAGATCAAAAAACGCGCTATCAATTTCAACAGCAAAGCTGATTGGGTATTGCTCGATTGGCAGCCGGTGGCTTCGGCGACCCGTTATCTTGTACAACTAAGCGCAGATGAAAACTTCAATACCATTTTGGCTGAACACCAAAGCCAGGAGCCTAAGCTGTCTTTGTCGGTTACCGAGGCCATGCTCGATGGATTTTACTACCGCGTGCAAGCCCAGGGAGAAGATGTCGTGTTTAGCGACCACAGTCTGCCCAGAGCCGTGCAAGTGCAGGATGAGCCGCTTAAGGCGTTAGCCGCTATATCTGCTTTCTGGGTACTGCTGATTGCGCTTTAATCCCAATATTTCTACCAACATAGAACGCCTGCTGTTTGCCGTGCTTATGGCAATTTTGGCAGGCGCCATCTCTCTCAATCGCTGGGCCTACTCCGTAGATCAAGCCATCTACGATGCGGCTATCGCCCAGTTCCGTAAACCCATCGACCAAGACATATTAATCATTGCCATTGATGAACGCAGCCTTTTGGAGTTAGGGCGCTGGCCCTGGTCTCGAGACTTGCATGCGCAGTTGCTCGATGAGCTGGCCGATGCTGGCGTGGAGGCAGTGGCCTTCGACGTAGTATTTGCAGAGCCTGATCGGGTCAACCCCAACAATGACCATGTCTTCGCTCAGGCGATTCAGGCCATGGGCCGGGTGGCCTTATTGGTGCACATGGAACAAACCCACGCCGGCGGCCAGATACTTGAAGTAATGCCGGACCCGTTGCTGTTGCAGTCTGCGGCGGCTGCCGGGCATGTGCACATTGAATACGATGTTGATGGCGTATCGCGGGCGGTCTTTTTGAAAGAAGGGTTGGGCGAAGCCTACTGGCCGCATTTAATGCACGCCTTGTGGGGATTGGTTGACCCAAACGTCAGCGATGATTTTCCCGGTTTACGACCAAAGGCTGCACAGACTGCCTCACCGTTTGTGATTCAACGTGATTACTACAATCTAATTCCTCTGGCCGACCCCACCTCCACGGTGGCCACAGTTTCCTACACAGACGTGATTCACAATCGCATTGCCCCGCGTAATCTTAAAGGCAAAATCGCCATTGTTGGCGCCACGGCAAAAGGCCTTGGCGATATTGTGGCAACGTCCATAGGGCCAATGAGTGGAGTGGAGTTTAATGCCAATGTACTCAATGCTCTGCGCAACGGCTCAACTATTTTGCCCGTGTCTAAATTGGCCCATGCATTGATCAGCGTTTTGGCGGTGTTTGGCATCATTATGCTGGGAGTAAGGGCATCACCCCGGGATTACCTTGTTCTCACCGTGAGCGCCGTTGCTATTTGGTTGACGCTGTCCGTGGTGGGCTTGTTCACGGTGCGCGTTTGGTTTGCGCCATTGAGCGTAATTTTACCGTTACTGGTTTTTTATCCGCTCTGGAGCTGGCGACGTTTAGAGCAAGCGCTGGTGTTTTTGCGACGGGAGTTGGCCCGAGTTGAGCAGCAGACTCGTCCCGAGCAAATATGGCATGTTAACGAAGCACAGAAAAAATTAGCCTTTTTGGCCGGTGTCACTGGGGTATTGCAATGGCAGTTGGTGGCGCGAGAGTCGTTACCGCTAAAACCGAGCAGGTTGTTTCTGGGTGCGGATGATAATAACGGCGTAGGCGAGCCCGCGCTGATAAGCGGCGGTGGCGCGAGGGAACAACGCACGTTGGCCATTGTAAGTGAAGCGGGAGCCACGGAATTTGAGCTGCAATGGCAGTGGCCAGACCAGGTGGCAGAGGTAGACAAAGGCCTGTGGCTAAACGCCATCAATATGATTGCCAATCAAAAGGTTGGCGTGGAAAAAAAAATCCCTTCTGAATTAGTCAGTGAAACCATTGCCCAGTTACGGCAAGCCAATAAACAGATTGACGAATCCCGGGCGTTTTTTGATCGCTGTTTGGAAAATCTACAAGATGCGGTTTTAGTGGCCAATCTTTTTGGTGAGGTTGTGTTTGCTAATGCACGGGCGCGGGTTCTGTTTGGTCTAAATCAGCCCGTCGGGGCGGCCTTAATGCCGTGCTTGGAGCAGCTACAAATCGACCAGGGCTGGCCTGCAGTGATTGGTCGTATTGTGCACGATCAAGGCGAAATTTATGCAGAAGTAAGAGGTGAGCAAGAAACCGAAGCGTTTTTTTTGCAGTTGGCTAGCCTGAAATGGCGTAGCGACGACCTGGATACGCTGCTGTTCAGTTTCACCGATGTATCGTTTATTAAAGAGGCAGAGCGAGTTCGTAGCGAAGCGCTTCAGTTTCTGTCACACGATCTGCGCTCCCCGGTCGTGTCTATTCTGGCCTTGCTGGAACATTATCGAAGTCGAAATACCGAACAGCTGGTGAGTGATGCTGGCCTACGTGAGGTATTCACCGAAATTGAACAGTACGCCCGAAAAAACCTCTCCTTTGCTGAGAGCTTTTTGCACTTGGCTCGGGCAGAGATCGTCGGTGACAGTAAATTTGATCTGTGCGACATGCATTCGGTGGTGGATAACGCCCTAATGATGACTCGACAGCAGGCGTTGGCAAAATCCATTGGCGTCGACGTGGACCGCACCTTGGACGATCTATGGGTATGGGGCGACGGTGAGTTGCTAGAGCGGGTAGTCGTCAACTTGCTCTCCAATGGTATTAAGTATAGCGAGCCGAATACTAAAATATCGTTGCACATGCGTGGCAACAGTGGCGCAGTTGAGTTGCAGGTGGCCGACCAAGGTATCGGCATTAGCGCCGATGAGTTGGACACGATTTTCCAGCGTTTTCATCGCGCTGCAGGCGGCTTGCCCGTCAGTGGTGCCGGCTTAGGCTTGCACTTTGTAGATACCGTTTGCAAAAAGCACGGTGGTTCCATTACTGTTGCCAGCGAGCTAGGAGTAGGATCAACCTTTACGGTTGTGCTGCCTCTTTGTGACAATCAGTTTGACGAGTAACTCTATGGGTTAACGCAGTGCCTTAAACATACAACTAACTGTTTACTGACTTTTACATTCAGCGTGCTGCTATTGAGTGTAATCTAACGCCAGATAAACAAAGGTAGCGTTAACTTTTGATTAACCTTCCGGGGACAACCCGGGCACACACCTTTTGGAGAGTTTTATGAGAAAACTTGCACTCGCAACGGCTCTGTCCGTTTGCACTGGCACTGCCTTTAATGCTGTGGCGGAAGATGGTGGTAGCCATTTTACCCTGACGCCAGGATTGGGTTATTACAACTTCGACAGTGAGCGTTCTTTAGACGACGCCACGGCACTATCGGCGGCTTTCGGATACGAATTTGATAGTCCTTGGGCGTTAGAATTGGTTTACATGATGGCCAATACTGACAGCGATACCGCAACGAGTGTGGATGTCGATCACGATCAGTACCGTTTGGATGCTCTGTACTATTTCAACCGTGGCTCCGGTGTTCAACCTTACTTAGCAAGCGGTATTGGCCGTGGTAGCTTCGAAACGGATACCGCGGACATGGACGAAACCATGGCCAACCTCGGCGGTGGTTTCCGTTTCTTTGTACAAGACAATACCGCCATTCGTACTGATATTCGCGCTATCTACGGTGATGACGACAGCACATGGGATTACGTGGCTACCCTTGGATTAAATCTAATCTTTGGTTCCAGCGGCGGTAGTGCCAGCAAAATGATGGAGCCAGTGGCAGCAGCTGCCGCGCCGACTGAAGCTGCTCCTGCTCTCGACAGCGATGGCGACGGCGTCGCGGATAATCTGGATCAGTGCGCTGATACCGCCGCAGGTATGGCGGTTGATTCCGTAGGTTGCCCAACCGACAACGACGGTGACGGCGTAGCCAATGCCGACGACCAGTGCCCAGACACCGAAGCCGGTGCTAAGGTGGATGAAGTAGGTTGTTACTTGGAGCTGTTGGAAGCGAAGGAAGTCCGCTTGGCTGTGCAATTTGCCACCATGTCCGACGAAGTACGTGAAGAGTACATGCCGGAAGTGGAAAAAGTGGCTGAGTTTATGCGCGCCTACGTAAACACCGATGTGATTATTGAAGGCCATACTGACGATCGTGGTGCCGAGGCGTTTAACTTGGAATTGTCCGAGCGCCGCGCCAAATCTGTGGCCGCAGTATTAACCAATCGTTTCGGTATTGATGCCAGTCGTGTTACTGCCATTGGTTACGGTGAAAGCCGTCCATTGGTGGATAACCAAACCGCAGAAAACCGTGCTAAAAACCGTCGAGTGGTTGCGGTAGTTACTGCCCAGGTTAAAACACGAGTTCAGTAAGCCTTTTTCTGCTGGCCTATAGCAGGCCAGCATTTAGGTTTAAATCTTTTCAGTTTTTCCTGCTTTGCGCCATTCCTCGGGTGCACAGTTTTATTATCTTTAAAACAATAAATTGATAGGAGAATTACCATGGGGATGATGAAAGAATTTAAAGAGTTTGCCGTTAAAGGCAACGTCATGGACATGGCAGTAGGTATTATCATCGGCGCAGCCTTTGGTAAAATTGTGTCCTCGTTCGTTGCCGACGTTATTATGCCGCCCATAGGACTGGCTCTTGGTGGGGTGGATTTTAGTGACCTTGCTGTAACCCTTCAAGAGGCGTCGGGGGATGCCGCTGCGGTAACTTTGAATTATGGTTCCTTCATTCAGACCGTGATTGATTTTACTATCATTGCCTTTGCTATCTTTATGGCGCTTAAAGCCATTAATTCCCTAAAACGCAAAGAGGAAGAAGCGCCGGCAGAGCCTCCTAAGCCAAGCAAAGAAGAGGTTTTGCTCACCGAGATTCGAGATCTGCTAAAACAACAGAACTCTCAGTAACCAATCCCCAGCTTTATTGAAAGCCGGCTCAAGATAACTTGGCCGGCTTTTTCCGTTTTAGGGCATATCAATTAGCGTTGTTCGTTGTTACCCTTAGATAAAGAGCTGTTTAACAACAAGGCAAGAGGGCTTTATGGATCAAGAGAACATTGAAGAAATCATCCAAACGCTAGCGACCAATGGTATCGATTGGGGCGGCAAGATATTGTTTGCATTGGCGATATTTTTCATTGGTAAATGGTTGGCGAAGAAAATCACCGATCTTATTCGCCGTACCATGGTGTCTCGCAATGTTGATCCAACCTTAACATCGTTTATCGTCAATATTATTTACTACTTGGCGTTGGCGTTCGTTGTTATCGCTGCGCTAACCAAGGTGGGTATTCAAACTGCTTCTCTAGTTGCGGTAATCGGTGCAGCCGGTTTAGCCATCGGTCTGGCTTTGCAGGGTTCGCTGTCTAACTTTGCGGCTGGCGTAATGCTGATTTTGTTTCGCCCGCTAAAAGTTGGTGATTTTGTGGAAGCCGGCGGTGCCATGGGGTCGGTGAAAGAAGTTGGTATTTTTAACTCCATCCTTCTAACGCCAGACAACAAAACCATTGTGGTACCTAACTCCAACATCACCAGCGAAAACATCACCAACTTCTCCACCCAGGATGAGCGCAGAGTGGATTTGGTGATTGGTGTTAGCTACGAAGCCGATGTTAAAAAAGTGAAAGAGGTGTTGCTGGAAATCGTCAACGCCGACGAGCGGATACTCACCGAGAAGGGTATTACCATTGGTTTGTTGGAGTTGGCGGATTCTTCCGTTAACTTTGCCGTTCGGCAGTGGGTGAAATCCTCTGATTACTGGGGTGTGTACTTCGATTTAATGGAGAACATCAAACTTCGTTTGGATGCTGAGGGCATCGAGATTCCTTATCCGCAAATGGATGTGCATCTCGATAAACCCGAGTAAATCCCGTAAAATAAGACCCCAAAAAAAACGCCGCAATTTGCGGCGTTTTTGGTGCCAGGACTTTTAAGATTCGTCGATGGACATGGCCGACTGCTGGTAATTTTGGATACCAACCTTGTCTATCAGCTGGAGTTGGGTTTCCAACCAGTCTACATGATCTTCTTCGTCTGACAGTATCTCTCTGAACAGCTCGCGGGACACGTAGTCGCTGACGGAATCGGCGTAAGCAATGGCTTCTTTCAAGTCTGGAATGGCCACCAACTCCAGTTTCAGGTCGCATTCCAGCATCTCTTGGGTGTTCTCGCCAATCATCAATTTGCCGAGATCCTGCAAATTGGGGATGCCTTCTAAGAATAGGATGCGTTCAATCACCTTATCGGCGTGTTGCATCTCCTCAATAGATTCGCGGTACTCTTTGTCGGCCAGGGTTTTTAGGCCCCAATCCTTAAACATTCTGGAGTGCAGAAAATACTGGTTGATCGCGACCAGCTCGTTGTACAAAACTTTGTTCAGATATTCGATGACTTTGGCGTCGCCTTTCATGTCTTTTCCCCTTATTACCGCTGCCTAGGATACGATTTCAGCTGTTAGTGTGGTGCTAGGTTTGATGTGTGTCAAGCTAAGTTATTGATTTTATTGGTAAAAATTAATCTAAATCAGTCTGTTTCTCAATTGTCATCACAACTAAGAACGATTTACCAGCCGGCGCAACGGGCGGTTTTTCGGCAAAAAGTGAGTAATATTAGGAGCTTAGGATGTATGGCGAGGGAGGGGGCTTTGTGGGGCAGGGGTGCTGGCTGGGCGGCACCCTTGGTAAAGCTGAGTAATGGGTCTAGGCGGCGCTATAGCAGGTATCGTCGTCGATGGTGACATTCATCTCTGCCAGAGTTTGGTTAACGATGTCTCGGGTTTGCAGAGCGCATTTGCCGCATTGGGTCATGGCACCTAGCTCGTTGCGCACAGAGCGCAGGCTGCCGCCGGTGGAGGCCACAGTTTGGCGGATTTGAGAGTCGGTAATGCCCTTACAGATACAAACGTACATAATTATAGCCCGTTACTGACTAGCGTATCGCTAACACATTTCTAATAGTTTTTGTGGGTTGCCAGTTAAACCAAAATAGCAGCAGCTATTGCTGAGTGAGCACCTAACTGTCTCTGAGGTTTAACAAGCTGGCATCACTAGCGGCATCGCAGTTGATCATCGATTGCTCGTTAGCAGCAGTTGTTGAGAATTTTAATTAAACGATAATAATTGTCAATAAGCTTTGTGAATTAATCTGGTTTACTAATGTAAGTGATAGTCAGTCGTCTTTGTATTGGCGCGATGAATAACATGGCTGGTTTGAATTGGCTGCCTGCTTTTTAACCTATTGATTTGTAATTACTTTTTTTGAAGTCTTTGGCTATGGCCATGATTAAAAAAATCTATAGGTGGCATAATAAAGAGGGTGTATGATAGCTAACTACTATGAGATTGGGTCGAACCTATAAAGAACATTGAGCCACTTTTGTAGTCGTATTCTCCATTGCAGACCTGTAGTGGGGCTCGCAGAGTAACACCAAATCCATTAAAGCAATTTTGACCGAGGGAAATTCTCATGGGCGTTTTAGTTGGAAAACCAGCACCCGATTTTACTGCTCCAGCCGTTCTAGGTTCCGGAGAGATTGTTGAAGACTTCAACCTGGCTGAAACCATCAAAGGTAAGAAAGCCGTTATATTCTTCTATCCATTAGACTTTACGTTTGTTTGCCCATCCGAATTGCTTGCTCACAACAGCCGTATGGCCGAGTTCAAAAAGCGTGGCGTAGAAGTGATTGGCGTATCCATCGACAGCCACTGGACTCACAACGCCTGGCGTAATACCCCAGTTGATAACGGTGGTATCGGCGCGGTTGAGTTCACCTTGGTGGCTGACATCACGCACTCCATCTGCCAAGCCTACGACGTTGAGTCGGCCGGTGGCGTTGCTTTCCGTGGTTCTTTCTTGATCGACGGCGAAGGTAACGTACGCCACCAAGTCGTTAACGACCTGCCTTTAGGTCGTAACGTTGACGAAATGCTGCGTATGGTTGATGCCCTAGCATTCCACGAAGAGCACGGCGAAGTGTGCCCGGCGGGTTGGAAAGAGGGTGATGCGGGTATGTCTGCTAACCCAGAGGGTGTTGCTTCTTACTTGGCGGCCAACGCTGACAAGCTGTAAGTCTAGCGCTCAGTCAAAAAACCCGGCCTTGGAGCCGGGTTTTTTTTGCCTGCAATTTACCGCCGGGTCTGTGCGGGATGTTATTCCGACAAGGGCCAGCCACCCAGGGATTGCCAACGATTCACAATGTAGCAAAACAAATCTGCGGTTTTTTCGGCGTCGTAGGCGGCGCTGTGGGCCGAGCGGTTGCAGAAGTCTATGTTGGCGGTCATGCAGGCTTTGGCGAGCACGGTTTGGCCCAGGGCTAGGCCTGCTAGGGTGGCTGTGTCGAAGCAGGAGAAGGGGTGGAATGGGTTGCGTTTAATGTCCACGCGCTCGGCAACGGCGTTGACAAAGCCCAGGTCGAAATGGGCATTGTGGCCCACCACCACGGCTCGGTTGCATTCTTCGGCTTTCACTGCTTTGCGTATCGCGCCGAAGAGCTCGGCAATGGCAATCGACTCTGGCATGGCGTCCCGCTCAGGGTCTTCCAAATCGATGCCGGTGAAATCCAGGGCGGACTGCTCAATATTGGCCCCCTCAAAGGGCTCAATGTGGTGCTGGAATGTTTCTGAGCGGTGTAACACACCGTTTTCGTCCATCCGCAATGTCACCGCTGCTATCTCCAGCAGGGCGTCACTGTTGGCGTTAAAGCCGCCGGTTTCGACGTCGACTACCACCGGGAGAAAACCACGGAAACGGGATTTTAAACGGTTGCCGGTTTCTTCGTCTTTAGATGTGGGTGTATCAGACAATGACAATCCTTACTGTTGGAGTCGTTTGGTGCTAAATTCAGCCAATATGGTAGCACGAATCGCGGTTTAGCTAAGTATCTTGCGGCTTATGCGTAGCTTGAGGGGCTTCGCCGAGGTTAAAGCCACCTTAGCGTACTAGGCGCCAGTTTAAGGTTTGGCCGGCGCACAGTGGGGTAATGCCAACGCCGGGTGTAAGGTCGAACTGCTCAGGCACTTGCCAGGGCGTTTTGCTCAGCGTGATGGTGTCGCTGTTGCGAGCTAGGCCGTAGAAATCAGGCCCGAAGTGGCCGGCAAATGCCTCGAGTTTGTCCAACGCGCTGGCTTCGTCGAAGGCCGTGGCGTAGAGCTCGATGGCCGCATAGGCGGTATAGCATCCGGCGCAGCCGCAGCTGGCTTCTTTTTTGTCAGTGGCGTGTGGCGCGGAGTCTGTGCCCAGGAAGAATCGACTATCGCCACTGGTGGCGGCGCTGATCAGCGCTTGCTGGTGGCTGGACCGCTTTAAGATGGGCAAGCAGTAGTAGTGCGGTTTGATGCCACCCACCAGCATGTGGTTGCGGTTGTACAGTAGATGGTGAGCGGTGATGGTGGCGCCCACATGGCTACTTTGCGACTGCACAAACTGCACGGCGTCTTCGGTGGTGATGTGTTCAAGTACGGTTTTTAACTCAGGTAAGTCGCTGCGCAGTTTAGTCAAAGTGCGGTCAATAAACACCTTCTCGCGGTCAAAGATGTCGATGGCCGTATCGGTCACTTCGCCGTGCACCAAGAACAACATGCCGTGCTCCTGCATGGCTTCTAATGCCGGGTAGATGTTATTGATGTCGGTAACGCCGGAATCAGAGTTGGTGGTGGCACCGGCCGGGTAGAGTTTGCACGCCACCACTCCAGCGGCTTTAGCCTCGGCGATGGTCTCTGGGCTGGTTTTGTCAGTCAAATACAACACCATCAAAGGCTCAAAGGACTCCCCCTGAGGGACTTCGGCGCTAATGCGGGCATGATAGGCTTTGGCTTCGCTGGCGTTGGTCACCGGGGGTACTAGGTTGGGCATGATGATGGCTCGCCCAAATTGGCGCGCTGCGTCGGACACCGTGCGGCCCAGTGCTTGGCCGTCGCGAAGGTGGATGTGCCAGTCGTCTGGCCGGGTGATTACGAGCTTATCGGTCATAGTAGTCTCGGTAGGGCATGTTCAGGCTGGCGGCGGATAATACCATGTTCGGTCAGGCTGAAAATTCAAAATATCGTCGTCAACTTAAGAAAAATCTCAAATAGCCGACTATGCTGTCATAGATATGACGAATGCGCGGATTCCGCGTTGGATAGTAAAGCGAGCAGTGAAGGGTTGTACGAGAGCCATGGCAACGCTAGGCGTAAGATTCCATTTAGCAGCGATAACAGGTGCAGCGATTACAGGTATAGCGGCAATATTGGCGCCTTGCGCGGCGTGGGCGGCGAGTTTTAGCCCTACGGTGCACAATTCAGAGTGGATGGTTGAGGGGTCTGAATTTGGCTGTCGCATGGCTCAGCCCATTCCTGAGTTTGGTAAGGCGGTGTTTTTTCATGAAGCCGGCGAAACTCTGCACTTTTATTTGGAGGCGGATTCGCCCCGCATGAAATCCGGCCGCGCTGCCGTTAAAATAATCAATCCAATTTGGAAGCCTGATGGCAAGGCGCGCTCATTGGGCTATGTGGATGTTCGTCAAGATCAATCGTCCATCGACATCGAAGAGAAACTGGCCAACAAGATGCTGCAGGAGCTTTATGCCGGCCAGCAGGTGCAGTTCTCCCGCCAATCCTGGTACGACGCCGCTCAAACTGTCAGCGTGGCGATTTCCAATGTCAACTTCCGCGCCGCCTACGATCAGTACGTAACCTGCTTGGCCGATTTGTTGCCTGTCAATTTGGCTCAAATAGAACGCACATCCCTAGTGTTTAAGCCAGGTCAGGAGTTGCTGTCTGATAAAGAAACCGACTTCCTTGACGATATTTTGGTGTACGTCGATGCCGATAAAACCATCCAGAGCTTTTATATCGATGGCCATTCGGATAGCCAGGGTACTCGGTCGGAAAATCTCGAAACGTCCAAGCGCAGGGCGGAGAAGGTGATGAAATACCTGGTTGCCGGCGGCATTGAACGGGACAAAATTGTGCTTCGGTGGCACGGTGAACGCTATCCTGTGGCCAGTAACCGCACGGCCGCAGGGCGGGCGCAGAATCGCCGGGTGACGGTGCGTCTAAGCAAAGAGCCGGCACCGCAAATGCCTGAAATTCAAACAGCGGTGGCGGGTAATGCCATCGACACAGAGGCGCTCAAGGAGGCTCTAGGGGAGCCGCCGAAAAAGGTGCCGCCAACTATTGCGCCTTAAATACTATTGCACCGTGAATATTAGGCATTACACTGAGTCGTTCGTTTAATCTACATCGGTGGCTGGCGCGTACCGTCCACAACAGTCTCAAAGCCCCCATAAGCACTCAATATTGTAGTGGTTATGGAGTGCGTTCTCAGCAGAATTTTCAGTCAGTGAAGGGCTCGGGAGCAGTGTAATCGCTGCCGCCTTTTACTGTAATTAGATTCCTCACGCGCTGGGAATTAGGCCCAATAACCGATACAATGCGCGCCGCTAATTTTAGCGCTGAGCGCTGTGCAATTGTTTAGGAGTCCACAGATGGCCGCAGTAAAAAAAGTCGTATTGGCATACTCTGGAGGTTTAGACACCTCAGTTATCGCCCGCTGGCTGCAAGATACCTATGAGTGCGAGGTGGTAACCTTTACTGCCGACATCGGCCAGGGCGAAGAAGTTGAGCCGGCCCGGGCCAAAGCTCAGGCCTTGGGAATCAAAGAGATTTACATCGACGATCTGCGTGAAGAATTCGTCCGCGATTTTGTGTTCCCTATGTTTCGCGCTAACACGATTTACGAAGGCGAGTATCTGCTGGGGACTTCAATTGCACGCCCACTGATCACCAAGCGCATGATCGAAATCGCTAACCAAACCGGCGCTGATGCCGTGGCCCACGGCGCCACCGGTAAAGGTAACGATCAGGTTCGTTTTGAGCTGGGAGCCTATGCTCTTAAGCCCGGCGTAAAAGTGATCGCTCCCTGGCGCGAGTGGGATTTGAACTCCCGCGAAAAGCTTATGGCCTACTGTGAAAGCCATAACATCCCAGTGGATTTCTCCAGTAACAAGAAAAAATCGCCATATTCCATGGACGCAAATCTGCTGCACATCTCCTACGAGGGTGGCATTTTGGAAGATCCATGGGCCGAGGCCGAGGAAGATATGTGGCGCTGGTCGGTATCGCCTCAGCAGGCACCGGACACACCCACCTACATTGAAGTCACCTTCGAGAAAGGCGATATCGTTGCCATTGATGGCCAGCCGATGTCTCCAGCCACAGTGTTGGCAAAATTGAACCAAATTGGTGGTGCCAACGGTATTGGTCGTTTAGATATCGTAGAGAATCGCTATGTTGGCATGAAGTCCCGCGGTTGTTACGAAACCCCTGGCGGCACCATTATGCTCAAGGCGCACAGGGCCATCGAATCCATCACCCTAGACCGCGAAGTGGCGCACTTGAAAGACTCTTTGATGCCACGCTACGCCGAGATGATCTACAACGGTTACTGGTGGGCGCCAGAGCGCAAAATGTTGCAGGTTGCCATTGATGAATCGCAACACGTTGTTAACGGTGATGTAAGACTGAAGCTGTATAAAGGTGCTGTTGAGGTGGTTGGTCGTCGTTCCGCCGATACCCTGTTTGATGAAAAGATTGCCACCTTTGAAGATGATGCAGGTGCTTACAATCAGAAAGACGCAGAGGGCTTTATTAAATTGAATGCCCTGCGTATGCGCATTGCGGCAGGCAAAGGCCGTTCTATGCTCTAAAATCATTCCAACGGTGTATTGGCACTTTCACCGTTGCGAATTACTTTTATTTAATTGGGTTGCCGGTAAGCGCTGTAGCAAAGCGCGCCGCAGCCACAGCGGGATTTCCCAGCTGGCCTTGACCAGAGTCAAGCGGTATTCGGCGCCGATCCTCTACTATCGCCGACGCCGAATGGGAAACAGACGCCTCTACCGTGATGGGGCACCCGGAGTCACCGCCCTCCAGGATTTTGCAATTCTCAAAACTATTAACTAGGACATCGCTATGAGTAGTCATTCAATAGCAGGAGAGCAGCCTGATTACGATTTTGATATCGTCAGGAAGTTCAGCGTTATGACCGTGATCTGGGGTGTGTTCGGTATGGCCATGGGTGTACTGATCGCGTCGCAGTTGGTTTGGCCTGGCTTAAACGATCTACTGCAACCCTACACACACTTTGGCCGTTTGCGCCCGCTGCATACCAACGCGGTTATCTTCGCCTTCGGCGGTTGTGCGTTATTCGCAACGTCTTACTACGTTGTGCAGCGCACCTGCCAAACTAGACTGTTCGGCGGAATCTTAGTTCCGTTTACTTTTTGGGGGTGGCAAGCGGTTATTGTGTTGGCTGCCATCACGCTGCCTATGGGTATGACCTCTGCCAAAGAATACGCAGAGCTGGAATGGCCAATCGACCTGCTGATCGCAGCGGTTTGGATTTCCTACGCCATTGTCTTCTTCGGCACCATTGCTACTCGTAAAACATCCCACATCTACGTGGCCAACTGGTTCTACGGTGCCTTCATTATCACCATCGCTGTACTGCATATCGTCAACAGTGCTTTTATCCCAGTGAGCCTCACCAAGTCTTACTCCGCCTATGCCGGCGCCATGGATGCCATGATCCAGTGGTGGTATGGCCACAACGCGGTGGGCTTTTTCTTAACCGCGGGCTTCCTGGGCATGATGTACTACTTCGTGCCTAAGCAGGCCGGCCGTCCGGTATATTCTTACCAATTATCGATTGTTCACTTCTGGGCGCTGATCTCGTTGTACATCTGGGCCGGTTCTCACCACTTGCATTATTCTGCACTGCCCGATTGGGCGCAAAGTCTGGGTATGGTGATGTCTCTGATTCTGTTGGCGCCTTCCTGGGGAGGCATGATCAACGGCATCATGACGTTGTCCGGTGCTTGGCATAAACTGCGCACCGATCCAACCCTGCGCTTCTTGGTGGTTTCTCTGTCCTTCTACGGTATGTCTACCTTTGAAGGCCCAATGATGGCGATTAAGACCGTTAACGCTTTGTCTCACAACACCGACTGGACCGTGGGTCACGTGCACTCCGGTGCTTTGGGTTGGGTTGCCATGATCTCCATCGGTTCTGTTTATCACCTGCTACCAGTACTGTCTAACCGCAAAGAGATGTGGAGTGTTGGCCTGATCAACGCGCACTTCTGGTTGGCCACCATTGGTACCGTTTTGTACATCGCCTCTATGTGGGTGAACGGTATCATGCAAGGTTTGATGTGGCGTGCATTTAACGCCGATGGCACTTTGACCTATAACTTTGTTGAGTCTGTAGAAGCCAGTACACCGGGTTACTTTGTGCGTGTGATTGGTGGTGCCTTCTTCCTCACCGGTATGTTGTTGATGGCCTACAACATGTTCCGCACCTTGTCTGCGGCCAAAGAAGCGTCCGCAGAGACATCAGCCACAGCTGACGCTCGTACCGCGTGATAAGGAGTTAAGACCGTGAAAAATCATGACATAGTAGAAAAAAATATTGGCCTGCTGATTGTGCTGACCATTGTCGCCATCAGCTTCGGTGGCCTGGTGGAAATCGTGCCGCAGTTCTTTTTGAAAGAAACCACCGAGCCTGTCGCTGGCCTAAAACCCTGGCCAGCCAAAGAGCTGGAAGGCCGTGATATTTACATTCGGGAAGGTTGCCACGTTTGTCACACGCAAATGGTTCGCCCATTGCGTGCAGAGGTAGAGCGTTACGGCCACTATTCGGTTGCCGGTGAGTCCGTTTACGAGCACCCCTTCCTGTGGGGCTCCAAGCGAACTGGCCCCGATTTGGCTCGGGTTGGTGGCCGCTACTCCGATGACTGGCACAAAGCGCACTTGTACAACCCTCGCAATGTTGTGCCTGAGTCCAATATGCCTGCGTTCCCTTGGTTGTTCGACAACGTGCTGGATGGCAAGCACACCGCTGCCAAAATGGAAGCTTTGCGTACTGTGGGTGTTCCTTACACTGACGAAGACATCGCTGGCGCCAAAGAGGCTGTAGAAGGGGTTACCGAAATTGATGCCTTGGTGGCATACCTGCAGAAGCTGGGTGTGTTACTGCAGCAAAAACGTTAACCAAATCCTTGAGTAGGTTGTGGTATGGAATCTGAATTGCTGAATAACTTGCGTGGCTTCTCCACTGTATTGGTCATGATCGCATTCGCCGGCGTGTGCTGGTGGGCGTTTTCACCAAGCCGCAAGAAGAAGTTCGAGGATGCAGCCAATCTGCCATTTGCAGAGGATTCCAACCCCAGCCAAGCATCGCACAACTCGTTGAATACCACCGGTCAGCCTGAGGCCGGCACTAAGGGGCAAGAAAAATCATGAGTACTTTCTGGAGTTTATGGATCATCGTTTTGACGTTGACCAACATTGGGCTGGTACTTTGGGTGCTACTAGCAAACCGCAAGGTAGCGGCACGGGATGACGTCGATCCCGAAAACAAAACCACTGGCCACGTTTACGATGGCATTGAAGAATATGACAACCCACTGCCTAAGTGGTGGTTCCAAATGTTTATTCTGACCATCGTGTTCACCGCTATTTATCTGTTCTTATACCCTGGTTTGGGCTCTTACAAAGGTTTCTTGGGTTGGACCTCTGTTAACCAGTTAGAGAACGAGCAGGCCAAGGCGGAAGAGTCCTACGACGAATCCTTCGGTAAATACGCCGAAATGTCCGTTGCAGAGCTAGCCCAAGACCCTAAAGCCCTGAAAATGGGTACCCGATTGTTTGCTAATAACTGTGCTATTTGTCACGGTGCAGACGCCGGCGGTAACTTTGGCTTCCCCAACCTAACGGATGATGATTGGCTGTACGGCGGTACGCCAGAAGCAATCAAAACCACCTTGTTAAACGGCCGTGTGGCCGCCATGCCGGCGTGGAAAGGCATTATCAGCGACGACAATATCGCCCAGGTAACCCAGTACATTCTTAACTTTACCGGCCGCGCTGAAGATGAAAGCATGGTAGAAGCTGGCGCTCAGGTGTTTACCCAAAACTGTGCCCTTTGCCACGGTGGTGATGCCAAAGGTTTACCAGCATTCGGTGCGCCAAACCTGACCGACGAGATCTGGCTTTACGATGGCAGCGCCAAGGGTATTCGTCAGACCTTACGTAACGGCCGTGCGGGTGTAATGCCGTCGCAGAAAGACAAATTACGTGAAGACAAAATTCATTTGTTAACGGCTTACGTATACAGCTTGTCGCAAGACCTCGAATAAGCTCGTTCAGCAAGGAATCTTTGCAAGGCCGCAGCGGTTCAACGCTGTGGCCTTTTTTTTGTCCGCCGCTCACATTTGGGCGGCAATGTGTCGCCATTTGAGTTAAACCAAACCGGGTTTAAAAAACTATATTAGGATAAAACGAATTACTAAGCCGATTGGCTTTAGTGCCCGCCCATGAAACGCCGTGTTAGGTAAGGTAGTTAACCGTGGTTGAAAAGATACCAGTCAAAGAAGAAACCGATGTTGGCGCTGACGCCCAGGTCAATTTGTACCAGGCATCGGATAAAATTTACGTTCGCAAAATTGATGGCTTTTATCAGAACATACGCCGTTACACTGGCTTGCCGCTATTGCTGGGCTTTGTGTTGATGCCGTGGTTTAGTATTGATGGTCGGCCGGCCATGCTCTTCGATTTACCCGAGCGTAAATTTCATATTTTGTGGGCCACGTTTTGGCCACAGGATGGCATGCTACTGGCGTGGTTGCTGATTATTGCGGCCTTTGGCTTGTTTGCGGTGACCACACTAGTAGGCCGGGTGTGGTGCGGCTTTACTTGTCCACAAACCGTTTGGACCATGATGTTTATGTGGGCCGAGCGTATGTTCGAGGGCGATCGCAACAAACGCATCAAGTTGGACAAACAACCCTGGAGTGCGGAAAAGCTTCTGCGTAAGGGTGGTAAGCACGCCACATGGCTCCTTATCGCTTTTATCACCGGGGTAACCTTTGTGGGTTATTTTACCCCGGTGCGAGAACTGTTGGCGGGTATGTTGCCCTATCGTGATGAGACCGGTTTTCTGAGCTGGGGTATTCACCCGGCGGCGGCATTTTGGACTTTCTTCTTTGCCGGCATGACCTATCTCAATGCAGGTTGGATGCGCGAGCAGGTGTGCAAGTTCATGTGCCCTTATGCTCGTTTCCAGTCGGTAATGTACGATGAAGAAACCCTGGCGGTAAATTACGATGCCGCCCGGGGTGAGCAACGCGGCCCGCGCAAGGCCCACGAGGATTATAAGGCCAACGGCAAGGGCGATTGCATCGACTGTTCTTGGTGTGTGCAGGTGTGCCCGGTGGATATTGATATTCGTGAGGGGCTGCAGTACGAGTGCATCAATTGTGGTTTGTGCGTGGATGCTTGCAACAGTGTGATGGACAAAATGGGCTACGAACCGGGATTGATCCGGTTTACCTCGGAAGATGCGTTAAAAACCGGCCACACTCGCTTTATGCGCCCCCGGCTGTACGGCTACAGCATTGCCTTGGTGGCCATGTTGTCGGCGTTTGCCTACGCCCTGGGCGACCGGCAGCCGCTGTCCGTGGACGTGGTGCGCGATCGCGGTGCGCGCATGTATCGGGTGAGCAAGGAAAATATCATTAATGTCTACACGGTTAAGATCAACAATATGGACCGGGTAGGGCATACCTACGATATCGATGTGCGTGGCGAGGGCAACTACAGCCTCTCCCATCAGCCGGTCTACCTCGAAGAAGGTGAGATTTTTACCATCCCGGTGCGGGTAAAAATACCCGGTGATCAAGTGGTCGCGGAAAAGTCCGAAGTGTTTATCACCGTAACGGCGGAGCAGGACGACGGGATCAGCGCGGAGCAAAAAACCACCTTTATAGCCCCTTTACCCAGCCCATAAGGGCTGGTTTTGGGCCAGCATTTGTATTGTAATAGTGCGCCTTTTTGGCAGTGCAGGCGGGAATGGCCCGTTGGAGTGGTAAGTGACAGAGCAAGAAACATCAAAACCTTGGTACCGTGAATTCTGGGCTTGGTTCATTTTAGCGCCGCTGATTAGCTCGGTGATTTTATCGAGCATTATGGTGACTACCGCGGTAAAACATGGCGACGATCAGGTCACCGTGGACTATTACAAAAAAGGCCGCATGATCAACCAGGATTTGGCCCAGGTTGACGTGGCTCGCGCCAAGGGCATCCGTGCGGATATTCAATTTGATTTGGAGCTGGGCGACTTAACTCTGGCCCTGGCGGCTACCGATGCTGGCTACCAATTGCCCCAGCAGCTGACGCTGTTTATGGAACACCCCATCGATGAAAACCTAGACCGCGTGATTGTATTGCGTGAATTTGCGCCGGGTAATTATCGCGCTGACCTGGATCGAAAGCCCAACTACCGCTGGTATCTAAGATTATTGCCAGGAGATGCCAGTCAACCGGTGGATATCGACGAGCGCGCCAAGCAGGTTGACCCGGATGCCTGGCGGTTGAACGGCGAAATTGATTTTCAGTCAACCACAGGCGTTTTGCTCACCGTACTATGAGCCAAAGCGCACAACCGGCGTGCTTTCACTGCAGCCTTCTCATTCCCAATGGCGCCCAATTTGAATCCGAATTGGATGGCCAACAACGCCGGTTTTGTTGCCCCGGTTGCCAGGCCGTGGCAGAGACCATCTATCAATCTGGGTTGGATGGCTTTTATCAATTTCGGTCTCAATCCAGCGCCCGGCCGGATTTAGAAATCCTGCAAAAAAACTATCTCGCCTACGATTTGCCGCAATTGCAGCAGGAGTTTGTAACGCCTGTAGCCGCTGCCGAGGAGGGTGCCCAATTACAGGCGCAGTTTCTCATCGAGGGTATTACCTGTGCGGCCTGCGTGTGGTTGATCGAGCATCACCTCAGCGCCATCGATGGTGTGGAGTCGGTAGCTGTGAATGCCGCCACCGGCCGAGCCAAAGTGCGTTGGCAGGCTAAGGCCATCAAATTGTCTGAGATACTCTCCGCCGTGGCCACCATCGGCTATCGGTTTACCCCCGCCACAGAAGATCACAATCAACAGCGCCTACAGCAAGAGCGACGCCTGGGCTTAATGCGGATTGCCGTGGCCGGTTTTGGTATGATGCAAGTGGGCATGGTGGCGGTTGCTATTTACGCCGGTGCCAGCGGCGAGTGGCTGTCCTATTGGCGATGGATTAGCCTTATTATTGCTACGCCGGTGGTGCTATTCAGTGCTCGCCCGTTCTTTACTGCGGCTTGGCGGGCGCTGAAAAATCGGCATCTCGTCATGGATGTACCGGTGTGCATTGCCATCGCATTTGCCTACACTGCCAGTGTCTGGGCCACGTTGACGCAAACCGGTGAGGTCTATTTCGATTCGGTATCGATGTTCACCTTCTTTTTATTGCTCGGCCGCTACTTTGAGATGAGCACCCGCCATGGCAATCAATTTGGCATGACGCGCATGGCCCAATTGCTGCCGTTAACCGCCACACGCTTGCAGCATAATGACAGCGTTACAGATCAAGAGGGAGAGCGTGATGGCAGCGGGCGTGAGCTGGTGCCGCTGCGAGCGCTTAGCACCGGCGATAGGGTGATGGTGGCGGAGGGCGAAACCGTGCCCTGCGACGGCGTGGTGTTGGCTGGCCGGTCACGGGTGGATGAGTCGTTACTCACCGGCGAGGCGCACCCTATAAATAAATCTGTTGGCGCAAACGTGGTGGCCGGCAGCAGTAACTTGGATTCACCGCTCACCGTAGAGGTAACCGCAGTGGGTGCCAACACCACGCTTTCGGCCATAGAGAGTCTTGTTGATAGCGCCGGCGACAGCAAACCCAAGCAAGTGATCTTGGCGGACCGGCTGGCATCCTGGTTTGTTGCGGCGGTGCTATTGATCTCGGCGGTAACCGGGTACCTATGGTATCTGCGCGAACCCAGCCATGCGCTGTGGGTGGTGTTGTCAGTGTTGGTAGTGACCTGCCCCTGTGCCTTGTCATTGGCCACACCCACCGCGCACGCCGCGGCTTTATCGCGTTTGCGGCGCGAAGGATTGCTCGTTATCAACAGCGACACCTTCACCGCCCTTGCCAAAATAACCCACATCGTGTTCGACAAAACCGGCACCTTGACCGTGGGCCAACCCCAGGTAACTCAGGTGGATAGTCTGGGTGAGGTGCCGCGTGAGAAGGCCTTGGCCATCATCGCCAGTTTGGAGCGTGACAGCAAACACCCCATCGCCAAAGCGTTTGCGCCTTGGCAAAATCAAATCAGTGCGGTCGATGTGCGCAATGCGCCCAGCGCGGGTGTGAGCGGAGTCGTGGACGGCTGTCGCTATTTTTTTGGCCGACCTGAATACGTAGCCCAGGCAGCGGGGCTGAAAACCCTGCCCGAACCTACCGCCCAGGATGCCAGTGCATCGCTGACCGCTTTTGCTCGCGCGGGTGAATTGTTGGCCTGGGTCGCCTTGGCCGATGCCACCCGCGACAGCGCCAGGCCGGTGGTGGATTTAGCGAAACAGGCCGGGTTAACCTGCGTTCTGCTCAGTGGTGATCAACCCGATACCGTTGCCCAAGTGGCCGACCAATTGGCCATTGCAGATTATCGCGGGCGTTGCTTGCCAGAGCATAAACTGGCGGCGGTGCAAGCCTTGCAAGGCGAAGGCAAGGTGGTGCTGATGGTGGGTGATGGCATTAACGATGTGCCCGTGCTCAGCGGCGCAGATGTTTCCGTCGCTATGAGTAGCGCCACGGATTTGGCCCGCGCCAAAGCCGATGCTCTGTTACTGGCAGGCGATTTAACGTTATTAGTACGGGCCCAGCGTTTTGCCAAAAAGTTGCAGCGCACCATCAAGCAAAACCTGCTGTGGGCGTTGGCCTACAATGGTCTAGCATTGCCACTGGCCGTGCTGGGGTTAATACCACCCTGGGCTGCGGCGATCGGTATGAGTGCCAGTTCCCTGGTGGTGGTTATTAATGCACTGCGGTTATCTCGTGCATCTGTTTAAATTCTTACCAAATTATTGTTCTGTGCATTGCAGCCTGCGCGGATTAAACGCTAACGAATAGGTGGAACCATGGAGATTTTATACTTGTTAGTGCCTATTGCTCTGGTGTTTATCTTTTTTGCGGTCAAGGTGCTGTTTTGGGCGATTAACAGTGGCCAGTACGATGACCTGGACACCGAGGCCAGTAAAATATTATTTGATGACAAGCCAAAATCGAAACCCACCGCCAGCGACAAAGCCGAGCAAGAAAAGCCGCAAGGTGAGCCCTAGCCATGGATGTGAGTTTGTGGTTGTCGGCCCTGGGGCTGGGTTTTTTTGGCAGTGCCCACTGCATTGCTATGTGTGGTGGTATCTGCAGTGCATTAAGTTTTGCCCTGCCAGCAGGCCGGCCGGGATTGCGGTTGATTATTTTATTGGGCTACAACACCGGCCGCATTGCCAGCTACGTGTTTATGGCGCTGGCGCTAAGTGCGCTGGCGGCGTGGTTTGCTCAGCATTTAGAGCCGCAAGCCAGCCGTCGGTATTTGATTGGCTTGCGCATTATTGCTGGTGTTTTGTTAATTGCCATGGGGTTGTACCTAGCCAGTTGGTGGCTGGGTATACAACACCTTGAGCGAGCCGGGCAGCGGCTGTGGAGTGTGTTTAAACCGTTGGCGCAACGGCTAACGCCGGTTCATACGCTGCCGAAAGCGGTGCTGTTTGGCGCTATCTGGGGGTGGTTGCCCTGTGGTTTGGTGTACAGTGCACTGGCCTTGGCGGTAAGCCAGGCGTCGCCGGCGGCGGCAGGGTTAACCATGTTTGCCTTTGGCCTGGGAACCCTGCCGGCTTTGTTGGCCACCGGCTTGTTGGCCAGCCGGCTGCAAGCGGTACTCAATCATCGCCGTTTAAAGCAGCTATTTGCGGTGTTACTGATTGCTTTTGGTGTGTGGACGTTGGTGTATGCCACCGGGCATACCGACCACAGCGGCCACGGTGATCACTCCACCGAGCCAAACTCAGCGCCAGAACAACCGCACCACCATCATCACTGAGGAGCGACCATGGCGATTAAAATTACCGGGACCATTGCCGGCTTTGCGGTTGACCTAACCCTGGAGGGCGTCGACAAGCGGTCTTTGGTTGATATAGCCGCAAGCCTGGGGGAAGGTATTAGCCAAGTTAAGACGACTTCTGAGGCATCGCTCGATGAACAAGAAACCGCCCCTCAGACGCCGGTGAGCACCACCACAATGGGTAGTGAAAAAGCTCGGCAAATGGCTCTGGCGCACATTAATGTACAGGGCGAGATCAGCTCCTGTGATTTAATTAATTATTTATCGGCTAACGGTATTTCCGATGGCGCGATAAAGCGCGCGCTTCTTTTACTACGCCAGGGCGGTGAAGTCGACACAGCCCACGCCGACAGCGGCCAGCAGCGAATTTATAAATCTCGTTCTGTCTAGCGTAGAACTGCATTGTTAAACTCTATGGCCGCCCGGCGGTGGATACTAACAGGCTGGTAGTTAATTACGTCTGAGAATCACTTTTCTATGCGCGCACAAATGCGTCAACTTCACTACGATACAACGTAAATACCCACTTAGTTAATATATTCATTACTGATCGGTTTCAATGCCTGTAACCAACTGGTATAAAGCTTCCGTTTGGCTGGCCTGGGGGTTTCGCGAGCTTAAGGATGAAACCGATGCCATTTAAACGCCGTGAATAACGTAAGACCTATAGGTTGGTAAGCGCTTGCTTGGTGACGGGCGGGAATGACTGTGGAGAAGTGGCATGCACATAGGGATATTTATTTATGCAGAGGCGGAAGTGCTGGATTTCTCCGGCCCGTTTGAGATTTTTACCACGGCCAATCGTCTGCTAGACACACCTTTGTTTGAGGTGTCCCTTATTGCCAAGCAGGCGGGTGTTGTGCCAACCCGAGGCGGCTTTAATGTTGTGGCCGACTACGGCATCGATAATCACCCGTCGTTTGATTTACTGATTGTTGTTGGCGGTTACCACAACGACGTAATGGCCGATGCCGAAATTATTGGCTGGTTGAGCGCCCAGGCGCACACAGTTCCATTGCTGAGTTCAGTTTGTACCGGTGTCTTTTTGTGGGCTGCCACAGGGATTTTAGATGGCAAAGACGTTACCACTCATCACCAAGATATGGCCGACTTGAGTGCAAGTTTTCCCGCATTGAATGTGGTGCCGGGTAAGCGCTGGGTAGAACACGATAATTTTATCAGCAGCGCTGGCATATCTGCGGGTATGGATATGAGCCTGCGTTGGTTAGAGAAATTGCACAGTGATGAGTTGGCTCGCAAAACTGCAAAGCAAATGGAAGTGCGCAGTCAATACTCCAGCTTTTAGTGTGCTGTGTACTCAAGCGTTAAAAATGTTTATTAATAATAACTGCCCGCCATTTGAGAGTGATTTTAGGATTCTTAGATTAAAACTCGTCCTCAAGACCTTTCTAGGTTTGTTAACTTATTCACTTTTTCGCCGGGTTAGAAGCCACCGCTTAATTTTTCACGATTTAATAAATCCGGTAGTTGAGCGTACTTATCGGTTGAAACGAACCTTCAAATTGTATAGATTGCTCCGCCAGCATCGAAGGCGATGCACTAAACAAACTGAGGTTTTTCGATGGTATTCCCTGGCGATAGGGCGTCTACCTCTTCGGGCATTAACAAAGATTCGCTAACCAACAAGCGCAGCTCAGCCGATGATCTGGCTTTGGCGAAAGAACTGACTTCCTTAATTGAGCAAGCCGCGGGCTATAGCGATGTCGGCGAGGGAGTTACACGTTTAGGCTTAAGCCGTGCCCATCGTCACTTTTTAGATTGGCTGCAAAAACTCAGTTCCGATTGTGGTTACGAGTTTTCTATTGATCACAGCGGCAATGCCCGCATAAAAAAATACGCGGTAAAAGCCAGCGCCGGCACCTTGTTGTTCGGTGGTCACCAAGACAGTGCCATCAACGGCTGCCGCCATGCGGGAATTTTAGGGGTTTTGTTGCCCTTGTTAGCGTTTAAAAACGCTCAATCGTTACCCGTGCACATAGAAATTATTGCCCTGGCAGATGGCCTCGGTGCTCGCTTTAACTCAACCTTGCTGTCGGCATCTGTGTTAGCTGGCAACGACATTGCCTCCAGTTTTAAGCGTATCGATGATGCTGGCATATCCTACAGCAACGCCTTAAAGAGCTTTGGTTGCAATCCCCCGCGGCCAGATAAATGGGTGTTGGCCAAAGACAGGTACCTCGGATTTATTGAGATTGACATCGAGCAGCATTCGATGTTGCAGAACATGAACTTGCCTGTTGCATTGGTCGGCTCAATTACCGGTATCGAGCGGTTTTCAATAACGGTTAGCCACAGCACCGCCAACTCGGCTTCACGCCAGGATGCGCTTACTGCCGCGGCGGGGGTTATCGCTTGGTTGGATCAGTTGTGCGAAGGCATGGCGCAGCTGGAGTATGTGGCCGGTAAATGGGAAGTAAAACCCAATACCGTTAATATCGCTCCTAAATCGGTTTCAATGATGGTGGAGCTGCGTTCACCCAACCCAGGAGTGCAGGCGCAAGTGCGGCAGGGTTTTGAAGAACACCTGAATGCGATACCCGGTTTAGCGTACGAGTGCGTGTATTCCAACCAAGGCGTGGATTGTGATCAGGCGTTAACGGATAAAGTCGGTAGTGCCATTGCCGAGGTAGCCGATGCGCATCATATTTTATTCAGCGCAGGCGCTCACGCCTGTTTAGAATTGGCAAGTGTTCTGCCTTCGACGGTGCTGTTGTTAAGAGCGAGAGAGGATGAGCTCTGCGGCTGGCAGGTAGACGAACAGGATTGTGCGATGTCGTTGGCAATTCTAAAAAAAATTCCACAGCTGTGTGCAAACGACGACCGTTAGCAGAGTTTTTTGATAAAAATTTTAATCTTAAGCATACTCGCCCACAGTATTACCAAGGCGTAGGTCGACTGTAGTGGGTGCTGGAGCAGTATTGATTTCTGGCAACCAAGGTAAGGTAACTAGGGCGGGGCAATGTTTATGTAGTAACTAGCCTAAGTAAGAGCCTGGTTTTCTAAGCCTAGGGTGGATGCACGAGAGGGAAGTTGGTAGGGGTACATAGCGCGGTTTTATAACATAGCTTAGGGAAAGCACTTTCGAAACGCAAATAAAATTTTTTGGCGTGTTGCGGTTTTTAGGGTGCGCAGTTAAAAGGGTGGGGGCGTTTGCCCCCAACGACCGACCTAGTGTTTATTAGTCAGACGGTCCCACTCTTCTTTAGCTTCGTCTTTGCTTTTACCGTAGCGCTCTTGCATTTTTCCCTCGAACTTCTCACGGTTACCTGCTATTTCGTCGAGCTCGTCGTCGGTGAGTTTACCCCACTGCTTGCGAACTTCACCTTTAAGTTGTTTCCACTTGCCTTCTGCAATATCACTATTCATTTGAGTTCTCCTCGAAAGATATAAATGAATTTTGTGTTTTTCGTTTACGAAGGTGTTGTTGCAGGCTTGGTGCCAACTTTTGATTTGCTCGCTATAAATGTCTTCAAGCCCCTGATTTTAGGGTGATTAGCTGTTTTAGCTCCATTTGAAGGTCAAGCTACTCCTACCAGCCATGCCTGCGTACTGGCAAAATGTGCAAAAACGGAGGAAGTTTATTTCACTTTTACAAATCAACCGATTAAATGCGTAAGGTCAGCCCTAGGGCGCCAAAGGCATCGCTTTCGTCTTGTTGCTCAAATTCTCTAGTGCGGATGACATTGGTTAGTGTAAAGCGCCAATCTCGCCAGCCAAATACAAAACCCATTTGTAAATCGCCTACCCATTCTCTTCTGTCCACACTGTGGCTTTCGCCATCGGTATTGCCGTCTAAAAACAGGGAGTGCTCAACGTAACGGCCAAAGGCTCCGGCAAAAAAGTACCAATAGGTGTCGCCATGGGGTTTAAAGTAATCACTGCCACTGGCACTGGGGCGGATCAGGGGAGGGCCGTAATCCGACGTAATTCTGTTGCCGATTCGCACTGTGAAACCCGTGCCGAGTAGGCGGGACGAGCTACCTAAAATGGCATTAATCTGAGGAATGATGTCCATACGATCATTGAACACAGGCAGCATCCACTGTTTTTGAAATTGCACATCGAAGGTGGGTTCGTCGTGCAATTGGTGACGCCAACCGTTGGGGTCGCGAAACCCTAGGGCATTGTGAAAATTGGTTTGCACGGTATCGGCCAGCGAACTTGGCCCTACCCAGCCGAGAATAAATTGCACTTTTTCTAAGTGCCTAACACTGCCTCGATAGGAGTCGGCGATAAGCCCGCTGCTTAAATACAACCATCCGGCGTAGGGGCGATCGTTGGGGATAAGTTCATAGGACTCTATGTCGTCGGGTGTGAATATTTTTTGCCCGAGTTTGGTTACCCAGCGCAGTTCTACCCCCGGTGGATCATAATTGAGCTCAGCGGCCACACGATTGAGCCAGCCGGGCATTTTAGTATCGCTAACGTAGGTGAATTCGGTACCGTGGGTGTAGTTATTATCGCCCCCGGTGCTGAACACATCGTTCTCAATACTGACCGAGAAAGAGCCTTTAGAATCCGCCGCCAGGCTGGTGCCTGCGCTACACAGCAGGCTCAAGCCCACAATTAAGGAGGCCGTAAAAGATAAGGAGGCCGTAAAAGATGAAGCAGATGCAGTGGTCAAAAGTGTGTTCCTTTCTTATTAGTGGTGCTCGCGTTTGTGGTACTCGCGGGCGGTGCATGCATTAGTGGCTTAGGTCGAACTCGGCGCCGGCTTGTTGGAGTTCTTGGCCGATTATTGACAGCGCAGTGCGCAGGTCGGTTCTGCTGGTGCTGCCGCCGACACAAAGTCGCAACGCTTGCCCGGCATCACTGTGGCCCACAGCAAAGGCGGTTGATGGTTTGGTGTGTACCCCTTGGTTGCGTAGGCTTTGGCAAAACTCCTGCGCGCGGCGGGGCTCCGGTAACGCCAGCCATACGTTAAAGCCATTGGTGCTGGCGGTGAAGGGCCAGCCTTGCAGTTGTTCTGCCAACATTCTATGGCGGGCGCCCAGCTCCCAGCGTTGTAACTCCATAATGCGCTGGGCTGTGCCGTCGCTAATCCACCGGCTGGCGATCTCCACCATCAGCGGTGCCGGCATCCAGCAGCTAGCGCGCAAGGCTGCAGTTACCGCCCGCTTGAGTTTAGCCGGGGCCAATAAATAGCCCACCCTCAGCCCGCCAGCCAAGGCCTTTGAGGTGCTGCTCACGTAACAGGTAATGTCGCGGTGACTATTGACAAAACAAGGCAGGGTTTTGCTCATCAAGCAGCCTTGCACGTCGTCTTCAATAATGGTGACCTGGTGCAGCCGTGCCAGCTCGGCAATGGCATCAATTCTGGTTTGGCTCATTTGCTCACAACTGGGATTGTTACTGCGCGGGTTTAGGTAAACGGCGCGGGGTTGGTAGCGCTGACAGGCCAGCGCAAAAGACTGTTCGGTTATGCCTTGCTGATCGGTGTCTAAACCCACATGTCGCAGCCCCATTTGCTGGGCCAACTGGGAGAAACCAGGATAGGTGAGCTTGGGAGATAGGACGGTGTCCCCGGCTCGGCAGAGCGCCGCTACCGCACAATAAAAACCGTGTTGGCCGCCATTGGTAATCAGTAGGTTATCCACCTCCGGTGTTGCCACCCCGGTAATCGTCAGCCATTGCTCAGCGGCGGCGAGGTGCTGAGAAAAGCCGGCTCCGGCCTGGTACTGCAGCAGCGCTTTTAGCTGGTTGGGCTGGCAGGCCAGTTGGCTTAACTGGCTGGCCAGCAACGTGTTTTGGTCGACGTCTACGGCAAAGCTGTAGCTCAGGTCGATGGCATCTCCAGAATCTACGGTGCTGTCGAAATCGCTAATCGACACCTGTTTAACAAAAGTTCCGCTGCCCACTCGGCATTCAATCAGCTTTTGCTTCTCTGCCTCGGCGTAGGCTCGGGTGACCGTACCTACGGTGACCCCCAGCAAATCCGCCAGGGCGCGCTGGGTGGGAAGCTTATGGCCAGGGGGCAGTTGGCCCTGGTCCACCGCCTGGGCGATGGCCTCTGCCAGGGCTTTGTATTTTGGCAGGGCCGGGTTTAGCGAGGAAGGAGTCCATATTGTCATGGTGACAAAAATCTCATTGACGACTGATTGTATCTAATTAAACTGCTAATTGTTTTCCTATTGTAACCCTTTGTTGGTGCTTTGTCGGTATCTTGTGGCGTGCAGCCGGGCCGAGAGTGGCCTGAGGAATCGACGTAAGCATCTTTCTGAACTGCTACACAGGAGTCGAGCAGGTGACCTTATCGCTTTATCAAGTGGATGCTTTTGCATCGCGACCCTTTAGTGGCAACCCAGCGGCGGTGGTGCTGTTGGAAAAACCGTTGCCAGATTCAACACTGCAAGCCATAGCCGCGGAAAATAACTTGTCCGAAACCGCTTATTTGCTGCCGGAAAAAAACGGCTACGGTTTGCGTTGGTTTACACCCACCATAGAGATGGATCTCTGTGGCCACGCCACCTTGGCCAGTGCCCACGTGCTCTTTTCCGAGGGGATTTGGCAGAAGGACAGCGTCGAATTCTTCACTCGCAGCGGAACGTTAACGGTAAAACCCAGTTCACAGGGCTATGAAATGGATTTTCCTTTGCGCGTGGGCGAGCCCTGTGATTTGCCGGCTGAGGTAGCTCGGCGTCTGCCAGTAACGCCGCTGCATGTTGATAAATTCGCTGAGGACTACCTCGTCGTGGTGGACGAAGCCACTGTGATGGACTTTGAGCAAAACTTTATCGACTTGCCCGGGGCTGGCGGCGTTATTCTCACCGCCCAAAGCAGCGGTGACCACGACATTGTTTCTAGGTTTTTCTGTTTTCGCGATCTGGGCATCGTTGAAGATCCCGTTACCGGTTCCATCCATTGCCAATTGGCCAGCTACTGGGGGCCGGCGCTTGCCAAACAGGCGTTGATTGCGCGTCAAGCCTCGGTTCGCGGTGGCGAACTGCACCTCCAGGTTGAAGGCCAAAGAGTCTTGATACGGGGGCAGGCTGTAACCTACCTCAAGGGCGACATTGTGGTTTGAGGGCTTAAAAAGGGATCAACTTGTGGGGGGCTGAGGTTATCGACAAAATTGTAACTTTTAGGCTCCTTACCAAGGTCACCCAGACTTCATACCAATTTTGTCGATCTTAATACTCTTTGGGTAAGCGTGAGATTAATCTTTGACAAATTTGTAAAGAACGCGAAATAATCACGCCAAGCCAACGGTATTAAACAGATAATAACAATATGCTCGGCAAGAAACGTCTAATAGACCATTTCAATCTTCGCTCCAGCCTGCGCTTTGATATCGACAAAAGCCGCATATGGTTGGGGCAAAATCGCATGTTCCTGTTCCACGCTGCCGCCTTTGGCGAGCTGCGCCGCAATATTATTGAAAACTCCGGTATGGAATACGCCAAAGCGCTGTTTTTGCGCATGGGCTTCGTTTGCGGCCGTCAGGATGCTTCGCTTGCGTATCAAATGCTTGAAGAGGGCGATGAAAACTTTGATGTTTTTCACCTGGGGCCAGAGCTGCACGCCTTTGAAGGCATCACCAAATCTAAGGTGGTGGACGCCGAAATTGATTGGCAGGAGGGGATTTTCTACGGCCGCGCACTGTGCCACGAATCCATGGAGGCAGAGCAACATACACGGGTGTTCGGTATTGGTGATGAAGCCGTGTGCTGGGCCATGACAGGCTACGCCTCGGGTTACACCACCGGCTTTTTTAAACGTTTAATTGTGTTTAAAGAAACCGAATGCGTGTGCAAAGGCGATGATATCTGTGTGTTGGAAGGGCGCCCGGCAGAAGCCTGGGATGACCAAGACTACGTTGATCTCTTCCGTTCTGAACGAGTCACCAAAGACTTAGCTGATTTAGAAATTGAGCTTAAAAAATTGCGTGGCCAGCGCGTCCAGGTGCCCGCCCAAGGCAATCTAGTGGGTGAGTCCCAGGGATTTAAAAACTGTTTTGATATGCTGAGCAGGGCGGCCAAAGCACCGATTTCTGTATTGATTTTGGGCGAAACCGGGGTCGGCAAAGAGATGTTTGCCCGTTGGCTGCACGATAACAGCGACCGCGCCAAGGGGCCTTTTGTGCCCATTAATTGCGGTGCTATCCCCAGTGATCTTATCGAAGCTGAATTATTTGGTGTTAACCGAGGTGCCTATACCGGCGCCCAGGAATCCCGTCCGGGTAAGTTTGAGCGCGCCGATGGCGGCACTCTGTTTTTAGATGAGCTGGGTGAATTGTCTCAGGCGGCACAGGTAAAACTGCTAAGGGTGTTGCAAACCGGCGAGGTGGAACGCTTAGGTGACAGTCGCATTCGCAAGGTCAATGTGCGTTTAGTAGCGGCGACCAATGTCGAATTAAGTAACTTAATTACAGCTGGGCAGTTTCGATCCGACTTGTATTATCGTTTGTCTGCTTATCCGGTAGAAATTCCACCATTGCGTGAGCGCGCATCCGATATAAAGCTCCTGGTGCAGGCCATGGTGGACAAATACACGCCGCTTTACAACAAAAAGGTAAAAGGTGTTTCGGATGAGGCAATGGCCGAGCTTGAGCATTACGCTTGGCCCGGAAACGTTCGGCAGTTGGAAAACGTCATCGAACGCGCTATTTTGCTGTTGCCAGAATCCGGTATTATCAGTTTAGAGCAACTCAAAATTCAAAACGATACCAAAGAGGTGGCCTCGGTTACTAACGATGGTGCATTGTCTGAATACCGCGCTGAATCCTTTCAAAGTATGTATGAACAATTACCCGATTCCGAACTATCGCTAAAGCGCCATGAGGAATGCTTGTTAGAACTTGCCATGAAGCGTTCTGGTGGCAATATTGCCGAGGCCGCTCGCCTGTTAGGTGTTACGCGTCGGCAAGCGGCTTACAAAATTTCTAAATTGCAGCAGGCGTGAGTTTCTGAACTCTTGTCTGGATCTGTTCAGACTTTTCCTTACTGATTTTTGAGTCAGTTTTTAGCGCTTATTTCTAGTGTCCATTTTTGGTATTAATTTCTGGGTTTGTATTTAAGTTCAGCTTTAATCCGACACCTTATTTTCATCGAACTTTCCATAAACCGCGGCTTCGTGGTGATATAAATTTTCAATTCTATCTGTTCGAGCCAAAAGCGCTAGGCTTTTTCTCTGTATTATTTTTTAGCTCAAATATGCTGCGTTAAAGTCGATTTACATTTTTGTATTTGGCTGTCTAGTGGCTTTACAAATTTGTCGAAATTAACGCGTGTTAAAATTGCTAATAAAGAAAAAAATACAATAAAAACAATGCTTTAAATTTTCTGGCCTTGTGTTTGCTCTTGCTGTAGTTACATCCGCTCAAACGAGCTTTATTACTACAAGAAAAATAATTGAGGAGACGCGTTATGGCGATGACTGGAGTACTTCGTCCCGGCCATGCACAAATTCGAGTTTTAAACCTGGAGGAATCGATCAAATTTTACCGTGATGTCATGGGCTTGATCGAAACCGGAAGAGACGACCAAGGTCGAGTCTATTTTAAATGCTGGGACGAACAAGATCACAGCAGCTACATTATTCGTGAAGCGCCCCAGGCGGGCGTCGATTTTATTGGCTTTCGTGTGCTGGATGAAGCCACCTTAGAGTCACTCGAATCCGACTTGAATGCCTATGGCGTAGAAACCCGACGTTTGCCGGCAGGGGACTTACTGGAAACCGGTGAGCGCGTACGTTTTACCTTGCCCTCAGGCCACGAATTTGAACTATTTGCCACCAAAACTAAAGTTGGCAATGGTATGCCACTAACCAATCCAGGCCCGTGGTGCGCAGACGCAGAAAAGGGCATTAGCCCCATTCGCTTTGACCATGCGTTGCTGTATGGGCCGAACATTGCCGATGTAAAAAAAATCTTTGTGGATGTGCTGGGCTTCTTTATGGTGGAGCGAGTCATTGCCGAAGACAACACCACCGAAGTGGGTATTTGGCTATCTTGTTCGCATAAAGTACACGACATCGCTTTTGTGGAGCATCCAGAGCCAGGCAAATTACACCATTGCTCCTTTTTGATGGAAAGCTGGGAACGAGTACTGCGCGGAGGCGACATTATGTCCATGAATAAAGTAGAAGTGGACATAGGCCCAACCCGCCACGGTATCACACGGGGTTGTACCATTTACGCCTGGGACCCATCCGGCAACCGCTTTGAGACTTTTATGGGCGGCTACCATCCTTACCCCGATTACGAATGCCTCACCTGGACCATGGATAACTTTGGCCAAGGCCTGGACTACCCGCAACGTAAATTACACGAGTCCTTCTTAACCATTGTGAGTTAGGACTTTTTAGTACCAATACTCGAGAGGTTCCGGTGGGTAGAGCTGTGTCGGCTCACCAGGCCGCCAATATAACAACGATAAATCGGTACACAAGCCATGCGTGAAGAAACCAAACATCGGAATTCGGGATTGGACCACATTCAAAAGTATGTGGGCATTATCGATGATAGCGGTCCGTTCGTTGAATTCAATTTTGCCATAGGCGACCCTGCTTTATTTGTTGAGTTGGTGCTGCCAAAAGTTGCCTTCGACGATTTTTGCATTAAAAACAAGGTGCAGAGAATGACCCCGGAGGATATGGCAGCCATCAATGCCGATGCTGAAAAATGGCGCTTTGGCAACGAGACGTTAGTGGCGCTAAACAAGCGTTAATTGGCAGGGCTCTATTGATAGTTATTTCATGCCACTGGCTGTATTTACCCGATCCGAATCCCGAATAAAACATAACAATTAGGTGGATTAATTATGTCTGTTGAAATTAAAACGGCGACTGCTGAGCCGGTCAGAAATACCTTTGCACACCTGGAGCGGCGCTTTGGCGATAAACAAGCCAGCCGCTACCAAGAGGCAACCTATGATATTCAGCCCGAGGGCAACGAGCATTACAAACCCTATTGGGATAAAGACCACGAGCTAGTAGACGCTCGCCGCACTGCCATTGTGATGCAGGATTGGTACGATTTTAAAGACCCGCGTCAGTTTTATTATGGCTCCTACGTGCAGCAGCGCGCCAAGATGCAGGAAACCGCTGAAAGCAACTATGCCTTCTATGAAAAGAGGGGCCTTGCGCGCTATTTAACTGATGCACAAAAGCAGCAGGTGATTAAGTTTTTAGTGCCGCTACGCCATGTGGAGCACACCGGCAATTTAAATAATATGTTCGGTGCCGCCTACGGTTTTGGTACCGCAATAACACAAGCGTTTCTCTACAACGGGATGGATCGCTTGGGCATCGCGCAATACCTATCGCGCATTGGCTTGATTTTAGATGGCAATACCGGTGCGTCTTTACAAACCGCCAAAACCGCGTGGATGGAAGCTCCGCACTGGCAAGGCGTGCGCGCGTTGTGCGAGAACAGTTTGCTGGTGAAAGACTGGTTTGAATTATTCGTGCTGCAAAATATCGTCTTGGATTCCCTCATCAACGATCTCTACTACCAACAATTTGATCAGCAATTGGCAGATAACGGCGGCCAGGACGTCGGTATGCTCACCGAATTTATGCGCGACTGGTACAAGGACAGCGCCCGCTGGTCGGATGCGGTTTTAAAAACGGCAGCCAAGGAATCCGAGGAAAACAAAGCACTGTTGCAGCAATGGGCAGAACAATGGCAAGGCCGTGTGGTTGAAGCACTTACGCCGTTGGCGGCGGCCTTGCTCGATGATAGCGCTCTGGCTAATGCCCAGAGTGCACTGCAAAAACGTTTGCAAAAAGCCGGCTTATAGGAGGTGCCACATGTCGATAGTTTATTTGGTATTGCAAGATAACGACGATGCTCGCTACATCCTCGAGGCGGTGGAAGAGGACAATCCCGGTATCACGGTGATTCATCAACCGGCTATGATTCGAATCGAAAACGAAAACTACCTTGCCGTAAAGCGTGAAACCGTCGAAGAAAAAATGGGCCGTGATTGGAATATGCAAGAGCTGCATCTCAGCCTAGTAACACTGGGCGGCAACGTTGATGAAGACGAAAACGAGTTAACGCTCACCTGGAATCGATAGGGATTACCATGACTAATAAAAAACTCAACCTAAAAGACAAATACCGCTTACTCACCCGAGAATTAGATTGGGAATTCTCCTACGCCGATCGCAAACAGGCGTTTCCTTACGAAGAATTTGAAGGTATCAAAATTACTGATTGGTCAAAGTGGGAAGATCCGTTTCGATTAACCATGGACGCTTATTGGAAATACCAAGCAGAGAAAGAAAAAAAGCTCTACGCGATTTTTGATGCCTTTAGCCAAAACAATGGCCATCTAAATGTGTCAGATCCACGCTACGTGAACGCCATTAAACTATTTTTAACCGGCATTACGCCGCTAGAATACCAAGCTTTCCAGGGATTTGCTCACCTTGGGCGGCAGTACGGTGGCGTGGGCGCGCGTGTCGCTTGCCAAATGCAGTCCATTGATGAGTTGCGTCACGTGCAGACGCAGATTCATGCGATCAGCCAATACAACAAGTATTTTGATGGCTTTAAAGAATGGACACACATGCAGGATAAAGTGTGGTATTTATCGGTACCCAAATCATTTTTCAACGACGCTCGCAGTGCTGGCCCCTTTGAATTCTTAATTGCGATTAGCTTCAGCTTTGAATATGTCCTTACTAATTTGGTGTTTGTTCCGTTTATGTCCGGTGCGGCCTACAACGGCGACATGGCAACGGTAACCTTTGGTTTTTCCGCGCAATCTGATGAAGCACGACATATGACGCTGGGGTTGGAGGTGATTAAGTTCTTGTTAGAGCAGCACGAAGACAACCTTCCGATTGTCCAAAAATGGATTGATAAATGGTTTTGGCGAGGCTGTCGCTTGCTCAGCATAGTAGCCATGATGATGGACTACATGTTACCCAACAAGGTGATGAGCTGGAAGGAAGCCTGGGAAGTTTACTTTGAACAAGCTGGCGGTGCGTTGTTTAAAGACTTGGCCCGCTACGGTATTACCATGCCTAAATACGCCGAACTGGTTAGTAAAGAAAAAGAGCATATATCACACCAAACCTGGTGGACTTTTTACACCTATGGCCAAGCAGCCGGTTTTCACACTTGGATACCCACCGATGAAGAATTGGATTGGTTCAGTGAGAAATACCCGGAAACTTTCGATAAATATTATCGTCCGCGCTACGAATACGCCAAGCAGTTAGAAAAAGAAGGTAAACGTTTTTATAATGGCACATTGCCGATGTTGTGCAGCATTTGCCAAATTCCATTACTGTTTACCGATATGGACGAGCCGGATTTAACCTCTCACGACTGTCATCATCACGACGGCGATCAATACCATTTCTGCTCCGAAGGCTGTAAGGAAATATTCATCGAAGAGCCAGAAAAATACGTTCAGGCTTGGTTGCCGGTGCACCAAATCTATCAAGGCAATTGTGGCGGCCCAGGGTTGGAAGAAGTACTTACCCAGTACTACCGAATGACCATGGGTGAGGAAAACCTTGATATGAAAGGCTCTCCCGACGAGCAACGTTGGAAGAAATGGAAAGGCGTCGCCTAATTTTTTTACGTTTAACTCTATGAGGCGGGCAATGCCCGCCAATCACTGACTTTCTGAGGTATCAGCATGCCTATACAAGCCTACTTTGATAATTATAAAGGCGAGGTAAAAGATCGCGTGGAAAATTTCCATGGTAACCAACTGGTGTACGTTAACTGGGACCAACATCTTTTGTTTTCTGCACCCTTTACGTTAATGGTTACACCAAGCCTAACCTATGCAGAATTTATAAAAGAGGTGTTACCCACTGCCTTTAATCAGCACCCGCAATGGAGCGAGGTCAACTGGCAGACGGCTAGCTGGCTGCTGGATGGCCGAGCGTTTACACCGCAAATGAAGGTCTCGCTAATTGACCAGGGCATAAACCACAAAAGCTTTTTGCGCCTGCAAACGCCGGAATTGACCGGTATTGCTAACGCTAGTGTTTAAGGTGATGTTATGAGCTATGAAGTCACTATAGAGCCCACCGGCGATGTCATCGAAGTGGAAGATGGCCAAACCATTTTAGCGGCGGCCCTACGCCAAGGTGTTTGGCTACCCTTTGCCTGTGGCCACGGCACCTGTGCCACCTGTAAAGTGCAAGTACTCGACGGCGATGCCGATATTGGCGAAGCATCGCCGTTTGCGTTAATGGATGTGGAGCGCGATGAAGGTAAGGTGCTGGCCTGTTGTGCCATCCCAGAGTCCGATATGACCATCGAAGCGGACATCGACGTGGATCCTGATTTTTTAGGCTGCCCGGTGCAAGATTTCACTGCAACGGTTACTAGAATCGTTGATTTATCGCCCTCCATTAAGGGGGTAACCCTAGCGCTGCCAGGGCCTATGGAATTTCAGGCTGGTCAGTACGTTAATGTGTCCGTGCCCGGCGTTGAAGGCACGCGGGCGTTTTCCATTGCCAACCCGCCGTCGGATAACAGCAATATCGAGCTGCATATTCGCAAAGTGCCAGGTGGCGCCGCCACAAGCTATATCCACGAGCGATTAACGGTAGGCCAAAAGCTCGACTTATCCGGCCCCTATGGCCAGTTTTTTGTGCGCAAATCCGATCAACAGGGCGCGATATTTATTGCCGGAGGTTCTGGGTTATCCAGCCCGCAATCCATGATTATTGATCTGCTCGAACAGGGCGATCAACGTCCTATGGTGTTGTTTCAAGGCGCCCGCAATTTAGCGGAGCTGTACAACCGGGAAATGTTTGAATCCCTGGCCAATACCCACGATAACTTTACCTACGTACCAGCGTTAAATGAGCCAAAGGAGTCCGATAACTGGCAGGGGTTTGTGGGCTTTGTACATCAGGCGGCGCAACACTATTTTGATGATCGCTTCAGCGGTAACAAAGCCTATCTGTGTGGCCCACCGCCGATGATCGATGCAGCCATTACCGCGTTAATGCAAGGCCGGCTGTTTGAGCGCGACATTCATATGGAGCGGTTCTTTACCGCCGCCGATGGCGCCGAAGAGCCAGCCCGTTCCGCACTGTTTAAGCGTATTTAGCGGCCGCAGCCAGGGAGTAGGCTTGAGTATGCTGAAAAGGTATCAAAGCCCAAATCAAATAGTATTAGATGGTATCCAGCGCGGCAATTATTCTACTAACCATATTACCGAGATTATCGAAATTACCGAGGTAATAGCGGGTTGCTTAAACCAGCCCCCGCAAAGCAGCAAGGATGCTGCACCAAACGCTAAATGAGTCGGTGCCAGTATTCAATTAAGGCACGTTTTAGGATGACAAACTACTCAGTAGCAGTTGTGCGCTCAACCTGCTGTTGTGCAAAATCATAAAAGGTCCAGTCCATGCGCCAAGTCAATAATTTTATCAATGGTGAATTCCAACCCGCGGATAGCGCGCAACGTTTTGAAAAGCGCTCACCGGTTAATAACCAAGTCATCGCCTCCATCGCCGAAGCCAGCAAGGCCGATGTAAACCGAGCGGTGCAAGCCGCGCAGCAAGCCTTGAAAGGGCCTTGGGGACAATTTACCACTGAGCAGCGTGTGGCTATGTTGTACGAGGTGGCGGAAGAGATCACCCGTCGGTTTGATGATTTCGTAGCCGCAGAAATGGCCGACACCGGTCAACCAAGCCATGTTATGAAGCAGGTTTTTATTCCACGAGGTGCCGCCAATTTTAAAATTTTTGCCGATGTTATTAAAAACGTTGCCTCAGAATCCTTTCAGATGGCAACTCCGGATGGCCGAGGCGCGCTTAATTATGCCCTGCGAGTACCTAAAGGTGTTATTGGTGTGATTTCTCCTTGGAATGCACCGTTTATGCTAATGACCTGGAAGGTCGGCCCGGCGTTAGCCTGCGGCAACACTGTAGTGGTTAAGCCTTCCGAAGAGACCCCTCTTACCGCCACCTTGTTGGGTGAGGTGATGAACAAAGTGGGCGTGCCACAGGGCGTTTATAACGTGGTCAATGGGTTTGGCCCGGATTCCGCTGGGGCCTTTGTTACCGAGCACCCAGGGGTGGATGCTATTACGTTTACCGGTGAGACTAAAACCGGCACCGCCATCATGAAAGCGGCGGCCGAGGGGGCTCGGGATGTCTCTTTTGAGATGGGTGGCAAAAACGCCGGCATTATTTTTGCCGACTGCGATTTCGACGCAGCGGTGGATGGCATTTTTCGTTCAGCATTTTTAAACACGGGCCAAGTGTGTTTGGGAACCGAGCGGCTCTATGTGGAACGGCCTATTTTTGACAAATTTGTGCAGGCCTTAAAAACCAAAGCCGAAGCGGTTAATTACGGCGCGCCCACTGAGCATGGCTCAAACTTTGGCCCGTTAATCAGTAAAGAGCACCAGCAAAAAGTCTTGTCTTACTACAAGCTGGCCGTAGAGGAGGGGGCCACCGTGGTGACTGGCGGTGGTGTGCCCGATATGCAAGGTGAATTGGCCGAAGGCAATTGGGTTCAGCCAACCATTTGGACAGGCTTAAACGATAATGCCCGCGTGGTGCAAGAAGAAATTTTCGGCCCCTGCTGCCATATTAGTCCATTCGATCGTGAGGACGAAGTTATCGCCTTGGCTAACGATACCGAATACGGTTTGTCCACCACCATTTGGACCACGAATCTGTCTCGCGCCCATCGGATGGCTGAGGCGGTTGACGTGGGTATCACCTGGATTAACAGCTGGTTTTTGCGCGATTTACGTACGCCATTTGGCGGCTCTAAACAGTCGGGTATTGGCCGCGAGGGTGGTGTTCACTCGTTGGAGTTTTATACCGAAATGCGCAACGTTTGTATAAAACTGTAGCTCTTTTCATAACAATAAACGCATCGCTGGTTGCAGCTATACCGCTGAAAATACTCGATTAATACCGGGTTTGTAAAGCTGGCGCGAGCGCTGAATAATAGCTGGTCACAAAAGACGTGGGCCTGCTTTTTGGAGAAATACTATGCCCATCATTGAGATGCACCTACTCACCGGCCGCTCGGCGGAAACTAAAAGCCGAGTGGCCAAGGCCATTACCGCAGCCGCGGCCGAGTCCTTGGGCGTCAGCCCGGATACCGTACGCATTATGATAACCGAGCACGCCAAAGACGATTTTTATGTGGCGGGTATTGCTGGGCGCGCGTCAGATCGGCCCGCGGTGGCGACGGAGGAGAACCCATGAGCAAAATAAAATGCGCCATTATTGGCTCCGGCAACATCGGTACCGACTTAGTTTATAAAATTCAACGCAGCCAAGTATTAGAGCCGGTTTGGATGGTGGGGATTGATCCGCAGTCAGAGGGTTTAGCGCGGGCCAAGAGTATGGGCTTAAAAACCACCGCCGACGGCGTGGATGGCTTGGTGCCCCATGTGCTTGAAGACGGCGTGCAAGTCGCGTTCGATGCCACCAGTGCCTATGTGCATGCCGAAAACAGCCGCAAGCTTAATGCGCTGGGTGTGATGATGATTGATCTCACCCCGGCGGCTATTGGCCCCCTGTGTGTGCCGCCGGTAAATTTAAAACAGCACGCCGACAATTTTGAAATGAACGTCAATATGATTTCTTGCGCCGGCCAGGCCACCATTCCTATCGTTAATGCCGTAGTACAGGTGCAGCCGGTGGACTACGCCGAGATCGTAGCCAGCCTAGCGTCTAAATCCATCGGCCCGGGTACCCGCGCTAATTTAGACGAATTCACTTACACCACCTCCAATGCTATTGAAAAAGTGGGCGGCGCTAAAAAAGGTAAGGCCCTGGCGATCATCAACCCGGCCGAGCCGCCCATGATTATGCGCAACACCATTTATTGCCGCACCCAAGGTCAGCCGGACCAAGAAGCCATTACGCGCTCTGTTTTGGCAATGATTAAACAGGTGCAAATTTACGTGCCGGGTTATCGCCTAGTTAACGGCCCAGATTTCGACGGCAATTTAGTGTCGGTATTTATGGAGGTGGCAGGTCTTGGTGACTACCTGCCCACCTATGCCGGCAACCTGGATATTATGACTGCCTCGGCCTGCCGTACGGCGGAAATGTTTGCTCAAGAAATATTGGCGGGCAAAATTGAATTAAAACCGGTGGAGGTAGCCTAGCCATGGCAGAGTTAAAAGGTCGCAAAGTCATTCTGCACGATATGTGCTTACGCGATGGAATGCACGCTAAAAAAGAGCAGATATCCATAGAACAAATGGTCACCGTAGCCAAGGCGCTGGACGCCGCCGGTATGCCCTACATCCAAGTCACCCATGGCGCAGGCCTGGGCGGTAATTCGCAACAGCATGGATTTGCTTTGGCCACTAACGAAGAGTACATCTCGGCGGTGGCGCCACTGATGAAACAGGCTGTGGTTTCAGTGCTATTAATACCGGGCCTGGGCACTATGAAAGAACTTAAATCCGCCTATGATGCCGGCGCTCGCAGTGTGCATGTGGCAACCCACTGCACCGAGGCCGATACCGCGCCACAGCACATTGCCTACTGCCGAGAGTTGGGGATGGACACCTCGGGATTTTTGATGATGGCGCACTTAAACGACGCCAAGGGCTTGGTGCAAGAAGCCAAAAAGATGGAATCCTACGGTGCCAATACGGTGTATGTGACAGACTCCGCCGGATTTATGTTGCCAGAGGACGTTACCGAGCGGATTTCCGCCCTACGCGATGCCTTAAAACCTGAAACCGAAATTGGCTTTCACGGCCACAATAATTTGGCTATGGGCAATGCCAATTCCATTGCCGCTATAGCCGCAGGTGCCAGCCGTATTGATGGCTCTGTGGGCGGCTTGGGCGCCGGCGCCGGCAACACGCCTTTGGAGTCATTTGCCGCCTGTTTGGAGCGCATGGGTGTGGAAACCGGTGTGGATTTATTCAAGCTAATGGATATGGCCGAGGAAATTATCTTTCCCATGATGGAGCATATTGTACGGGTGGATCGTGAATCCTTAACCCTGGGTTACGCCGGTGTGTACTCCACCTTCTTATTGCATGCCAAACGGGCATCCCAGCGCTACGGCGTTCCCACCCGGGATATTCTAATGGAGTTGGGTCGTAAAAAGATGATTGGTGGCCAAGAGGATATGATTTTGGATACCGCCATGACCATGGCAAAACAGCGCGGCTTACTGCAAGCGGTTGCCCAATAAGAATAGAAAAATAACAGACGTTATCATGCAAACAGAAAAAGAAGTGGCCGTGGTGGTGGGGGCAACCGGTGCCTTTGGCCAAGCCATGGTAAAACGCTTATTGGAGCACAACTTAAACGTAGTGGCTGTGGCCCGCAGTGCCGCTGCTGTTGACGCGCTGGCGGCGGACTACCCGGGCGTTACCGGCTGTGTAGCCGATATAGCCGACGATAGCGCCATAGAAACCATTGCCAACACGTTGGAGAACTGCGGCGCTCGGGTACGCACGGTGGTGCATGGCCCTGGTGTGGGCGTTGCCGGTGGTATTTTAACCGCGCCCACACAAACCATGGTAGAAGCGGTAAATATCAAAGTTGGCGGCTTGCTGCGCTTGGCCCGAGCCGCCGACACAATGCTGGCCGACCATGCTCGTATTATTGCCATTGGTGGTCACTACGGCCTGGAGCCAACCGCCTACGCGGCTGCCGCAGGTGTGGCCAATGCGGCATTGATCAATGTGGTGCGCCAGCTGAGCCTGGCCTACGGGCCACGCAATATTACCGCCCACGTAATTGCCCCGGGGCCGGCGGATACCGAGCGTTTGCACCGAGTGGCGGCCACGCGGGCACAGCAGCGCGGGCTTAGCTTGGACGACGTACTAGATGAAATGCGGGCTGAATCCAGCATCGGTGCTTTTACCACTCCAGAGCAGGTCGCCTGGGCGGTAACCACCTTGTTGGCGCCCGAGGCCACGGCTATGACGGGATCAACCTTGATGTTGGATTCTGGCCGCCGTAAAGGATTGCCTTGATTCAAATAAATCCTGTGTTCCGCTCAAGCGTAAGCAGCTAAAAATCAAAAAAGTAACGATGTTAATTTTAACGATAGCAATTATAACGATAACAGTTATAACGTAAACAACAGAGGCAACCCCATGCCCGTAGTGCATTTTCATTTAAGCGAGTGTTCCGCCAGCGAGCAGCAATGCCGCCAATTATTGGAATTTGCCAGCCAAGAATACGCTCGCATTCTCGAAGCGCCCATGGAGCGTGTGCGTGGTATGATCACCGTGCATCGCAACCACGAAATGGCGCTGCAGGGTAAAACCTTACAGCCGGGTGAAACCGGCGCACCGTTTTTTGAGGCCATGGTATTGCGGGGTAGAAACCTTGCGCTGCGGTCTGAATTAATGGATATTTTTACCCAAGGCACGGCAAAAATATTGGGTATTGATGCGTCGGTGATTCGCGGCAGAATTATCCAAGTAGACCCAGAAGACTGGTGCATAGCCGGTAAAACGGCGGCGGAGATTCGAAAAGCAGAGATCGAGGCCCGCGCCGACGCTAGCAATAATTAAATAAACACTAAAACAATAACGAAAAGAAATAATTAAAACAATAAATGAACTACATTATCCGCGTTATTGATGACGAACTGGATATCGATGAAAGCTTCGGTTGCAATGAAGATGAATCGGTACTTCATGCCATGCACCGCACTGGCCGCAAGGGCATTCCTCTGGGCTGTCGGGGTGGCGGTTGCGGTGTGTGTACGGTGCAGGTAAAAAAAGGGCACTATAGCCATAAAGCCATGAGCGCCTGCCACATCAGTGAAGACGACCTAGCCAACGATACGGTACTGGCTTGCCGAATATTCCCAGAGCAAAACTTAGAGTTGTGCATTACCGGCAAAATACGCCGCCGGTTTGCAGCCAAGGCCAACCCAATGTTGTTGGCCTCGCACAGGGCAGGGCGTTAGGCCGACTCCGCCGTTGCTTGGGATTGTTTAAATTGGCGTACCTTCTCCAAAAACGATTGCAGCAACGGTGAGTTATCTTCTGAGCGATAAATACAGCTTAAATCCACCTTGGCGCCCTTGGGCAGATTAACCAAGGGTTTGTAGCTAACGCCGGCCAGTTTGAGGGCCGCCGCCGATTGTGGCACCACACACACGCCAAAGCCGCCGGCAACCAAAGAAACCCCAGTCACCGCATCGCCCACCTCATGTGACACCTGCGGTGTGTAATTCGCTTGGTGGCACAGGTTAACCACCTTATCCTTAAAGTTTGGGCTGCCTTGTGACGGGAATAAAATCATAGGCTGATGTTGTAACTCGTTAAAATCGATCTCCTCTTTTTGGCCCAGTTCTGTGGTGGTGTTTACGGCCACCCAAATATCCTCGGAACGTATTAATTCCGATGTAATATCTGGCAACGGTGCCAGTATTCGATTAAACGCCACGGTGACTCGGCCCTGCCGCAGGGCTTCAATTTGTGCCGCTTTACCCATGGTGTGTAGCACCACTTTTACATCGGGGTAATCCTGCCGAAACGACAGTAAAATACGCGGTATGGTATCCAAAATCCCCGAGCCAAAAATCGCCACATCCAAACGGCCAAGCTGACCGGTGCCTGCGCGCTGGGTGCGCTCGGTAGCTTGTTCCACTAGGGCAAAGATATTTTTTGCCTCGCGCAAAAATATTTTGCCTGCCTCAGTTATTTCCATGCCCTTAGGGGTACGATTAAACAGCGCAACGCCCAGTTCATCCTCCAATTGGTGGATCTGCCGGGTCAGTGGCGGTTGAGAAATGTTCAGTGCGGTGGCAGCGCGGCCAATATGGCCTTCTTCTGCCACGCTAATAAAGTAGCGCAGTTTGCGTAAATCCATGCAGGTACACCTGATATCGTTATTTTAGGTTTTTAGAGCTTAGCGCTGGGGCCACTTTTACAGCCCAGTTTTAAGCTTTTATGCAGTATCCGTTGTGGTGAAGGTAATACTTTATAAGTATCGAAAATGGGAGTCAATTGTATTGGATGGGTATGGGATACCTGAATTACAGTGTGTTTCAAATCGCCGCCCGAGCTATAGAAAATCTTAAATAGCCATTTGGCAAAACAATAAAAACACATTGCCTATTTCCGATGCTTTTATGAATAACTATAAAGAAAAACATTCGTTGCTAGCAGCAGCTCAATGCCTATCAATGGCCGCTATTGCCATAAGTTTAGCCGGTTGTGAGGCCGCACTGGATTTGTCCGGCGTTAACACCACATTGGATAACCCCGTTCGCCGTACCGATCAAATCCAAGGCCTCGCACAGAACACACAAGCCCAAGTAGCAGTGGGCAATTTTGGTTTGGTGTTGCATCGCACGCGCGGCAGTGAAGACTGGCACCGATTGGAGTTGCCCGGCCAACCTGGTTTAATCGATATTGCCACCTGCCCGGATGAGCAATTCGTTGCGCTGGGGTTTGAGCGTGATTTATGGTTGGGCGATAAAAATGCTGGCCAATGGCAAAGCAAGCCCATACCAACATCAGAAAATCTATTGGCCGTTACCTGTGCCCCCGATGGCACTATTTGGGCCGTGGGCAGTTTCTCCAGCCTGTATTCCTCATCCGATGCGGGCGATAGCTGGGCGGAGTTCTCATTGAACGAAGACGCCATGCTCACCAGTATCCAGTTTTTAACCGCCGACATTGCATACGCCACCGGGGAGTTTGGCTTGGTGATTAAAACCGAGGACGCCGGCGAACAGTGGCAGGTGTTAGCGCCCATTCAGGCTGAGTTTTACCCGCAAACCACATTTTTTAGCGATGAGCAAACCGGCTGGGCCGTAGGTTTGGATGGCACCGTGTACCAAACAACGGATGGCGCTGGCAGTTGGCAGCTAAACGATACCGGTGTGGATGCGCCGCTGTATCAAGTCATAGAGCACGATTCTAACCCACTGTTATTGGGCGACAACGCCACTGTGCTCACTCGCACTGAAGGTCAATGGCAGCCTTTGGCTTTATCTATTCCTCCGGTGTTTTTACGCGCGGGTCTTGTGGATAACCAACAATTATTACTCGCCGGTGGTAACGGTGTGTTGCTAAGCGTTGATCTTTGAGGTAGTTAATTATGAAAGACAAACTCGATAAACACTCCGCCAAAGCGCACCCAACCACCCATTTTATGCACCGCTTCGAACAGGGTGTGTTTAAACGGCCTAACATTATTCTGTCGATAATTTTGATGGTTACCGTGTTCTTTGCATCGCAAATACCCGGCCTAAAGATCTATTCCGATTTCGCCGACCTTTTACCGCAAACGCACCCATACATCGAATTGCACAATGAAATCAAAGGCTCCTTTGGTGGTGCTAATGTGATCATTGTGGGTGTGGAATTCACTGAATCTACGGTGTTTACCAACGAAGCTTTGGCTCGGGTGCACCGCATTACACAAGCGGTGGATTCGTTACCTGGGGTAAACCATAATCTGGTTGCCAGTGTGGCCCACCGTAACTCGCGTAACGTATGGCTAACACCGGAGGGTAATGTTAACTCCGAGCCATACTACAACCCGGATAAAACCAATTTATCCCAGCCCGAGTTGGATAATCTCCGCGATGCCATCGTTGCCGACCCCAGAGTCTACGGCCCATTGGTCAGCCCCGATATGCACATGGCTTTGGTTAAGGCGCAACTGATTGAAGGTAAGTTAGATTACGCCGAGACCTACCGGCAAATACAAGCACTGCGCGCAGAAGAATCCGCCCCTGGGGTTAAAATTCACGTTACCGGCCAGCCAATGTTGGTGGGGTGGACGTACCAGTATTTGAGTCAAATCGTGGAAATATTTTTGTTCACCGGTTTGATTATGATTGCGCTTTTGGTGTTTTATTTCCGTAAAGCCTACGGCATTTTGATACCCCTGGCCGGTGTGGTGGTGTCCTCCATTTGGGGCTTGGGGATTATTTCTTTATTCGGTTACAACCTAGACCCGCTCAGTTTGGTGATTCCGTTTTTGATCTCGGCTCGAGCCATGTCCCATGGCATACAACTGGTGGAGCGCTATTATCAGGAGCTGGTCAACAACGATCATATAACTGCGGCACGGCTTACCTTTGAGAGTCTATTCCGGCCCGGAAGCCTCGGCGTGGTATCCGATGCGATTGGTTTGTTATTGATTGCCATAGGTTCCATTCCACTCAATACCAAAATGGCTCACTACGCCTCCATTTGGGCGCTGAGCATTATTATTACCGTGCTATTGGCTGTGCCCCTGTTGCTATCCATTTTGCCGCGGCCTAAGTCCAGTGAGATCAAAAGCAATGTATTCCGTAACATCGGCTCCTTGGTGGCCGGCATAGTCAGTGGCCCGCAAGCCGCCGCCAAAGTGTTGTTGTTGGCCTTGGCCGCCCTGTGCGTGGGTGGTTATTTCTCTTCCCACGTGGTGATTGGTGAGTCTGAACCCGGCTCGCCCATTTTGTATCAAGATCACGACTACAATATTTCGTCCAAAGCCGTTAACGACAGTTTTCCTGGCAGTGAAGAGCTTTACATTATTGCCGAAACCGATGAGAACGGCGGCATTAAAAGGCCCGAGGTACTGAAGGCCTTGGCTGACTTCGAGCGTCATATGCTGCTGGACCCTGAAGTGGGCGGCGCCAAGGGTGCACCGGATTTAGTCACCCAGGTGAATCGCCTATTACATAACACCGACCCACGTTGGGTTCAAATACCTGACGATCAGCTGTACATCGGTGGCTTAATGTATACCTACATGATGTCTAACCCCATCCCAGGTGCGTTAAACGAATTTGTCGATACCGACGAGCGCGTGGCTGCTTTGGTGTTTTACTATAAGGATCACCAGGGTGAGACTATCCGCCGCGCCATCCATATGGCTAAACAATGGATTGCCGAAAACGAAGGTAAAGTGGATGGTTTAACAATTCGTTTGGCCGGTGGCACCATCGGCGTTATTGCGGCACAAAATGAGGCCGCCTACGAAACCAATTTAATGGTTCTGCCCGCCGTGTTTGCGTTGATTTTCATCTTCGTTACCGTGTTTTATTCATCATTTATGGCCGGTGCCATGATGCTGATGGCGATGATCTTTGCCACAACCTTAACCTACGGCTATATGGGCCTGGTGGAAATGGGGATTAATTCCAATACCGTGCCCATTATTGCGGTGGGTGTTGGAGTGGGTATCGATTACTCCATTTATATGATGGATCGTATCCGCGCAGAAATGGCCAAGTTGGGCAACTTGGGTCAAGCGGTACGGGCAGCCATTGGCACCACCGGTTTGGCCATCAGCTTTACTGCCACCACGTTAATTGCCGGCATTGTGATGTGGGTGATCTTATCCGACTTACGCTTCCAAAGTGACGCCGCGTTGCTGTTGATTGTGATGGTGGTGCTCAATGCCATTGCTGCCATGCTATTGGTGCCTAGCTGGGTGTTATTAATGAAGCCTAAGTTTATTACCTCGGCTTATACCGACGACGATGGCGTGATCCATGCCGATCATAACCCGCGACCCGTGCAGAAGATTACGCCTGAGGTAGAGAAAGAAAAAATTTCAGCCTAGGCGTTCACACAGCGCTAATAAAAAACACCAACCACTTACTTACCATAATAATGAAGAGGTAATACTCCATGACGGAACACGTAAAACACGGTTGCAAGGCAATTGCACTGGCTGTTTCCGCAGCGACATTAATCCCCTTCAACGCTGTTAACGCGGCGGGGAATTGGTCCGGTTTTGCAGAAAACGCCACCTACTACCGCGATGAAGTCGGCCTGTCGAAATTCCGCAACACGGTGCAGTTTGAATTTCAAAACGACATCGCTTCCGAGACTTTCCGGTCGTTGCAGGTTAACGCCATTATCCGGGCCACCTACGACGGCGTTTACGATTTAAACGACGATGAATTCGGTGAAGACGTCAGCTACGATTATTTGGGTGCCGATTGGCACGACAACGACATTGCCTCACAGGTGATTTTAACCCCCGGTGTGCCCGTTCCCTGCGAGAACGACCCTGCCCAGTGTAGTGCGTTGGATGGCTACATGGACGAAGACAGTGACGAAATTCGCTTCCCAGATTTTAATGATGAACTGGATTTTGTCCGAGAATTGTACGTTACCGCGGATTTGCAACTGGCCGGTGATGATGTGTTGTCCATGCGGCTGGGTAAGCAACAGGTGGTGTGGGGTAAAACCGATTTGTTCCGGGTGTTGGATGTGATCAACCCGGTGGATTATTCTCGTCACAATATTTACGACGAATTAGAAGACATTCGTATTCCCCAGTGGATGTTTACTGCCGATTGGCGCATGGGGCCCAATAACGTTTTTGACGATTCTAACCTACAGTTGGTTTGGAATTTTGATGAATTTCGGCCCAGTAACCTAGGCACCTGTGGCCAAAGTTACCGCATTCTAGACGCCGGTTGTTTCTTTACCTCGTCGGTGAGCTCTGATTATCTCAATGCCGTACTGGGCTCCATGGGGATGCCGGCGCTGTATTCTGCCAACGTGCCGATTATTCACGACGTACAAGATCCCGATTGGGAAATCGCCAATACCCAGGTGGGCTTAAAGTGGGAAGGCGTTTTGGGTGACGTTACCTTCTCTTTGAATGCGCTGCATTATCGCCAGCAGTTACCTTCACTGCATTTCCGTGCGCTTGCCCCCGGTGCTCCAATCCCCGCCGGTGACGGTGTGTTCGACATCGAGTTCCCCCGCGTGAATTTATTGGGCGGCTCGGTGGATTATTATTCCATGGCCATGGATGCCGTGTGGCGTTTGGAATTGGCCTACACCGAGGGCGAAGAACTGCCAAGGGACACTGATGGCCACCGCGAAACCGAAATGGCGCGCTACGTGATTGGCTTTGATAAAAACCAAGTGATACCAGCCTTGGGAACCAACAGTGCTTTTTTAATCTCCGCGCAGGTGTTTGGCGAGCATATTTTAGACCACGTAGAAGACATGCCCAACGAAGAAGACAACTGGATTGCCACCTTTTTGTTTAAGGGCTTTTATGTCAACAACCGCTTAAGCCCGCAGATTATTGTGGCCCACGATTTTGGCGGTAAAGCCACGGCCATTGCGCCCAGTGTTTCCTACATTGTGAATAACAACTGGCTGGTGAATTTTGGCGCTAACGTAAAACTTGGCGGCGATGAAACCTTCCCATGGGCGGTGGCCGGAGGCCAAAGCGTGTACGAACCACTGTCGCGCTTTACCAACGGCCCCATTGGTGTAGCCAATAACGAAGACGAAATTCAGCTTACTGTGCGTTACAGTTTTTAATAATAATAGGTACTTAGTTATGTTTAAAAAAACCTTAGTTTCCGTCGCACTCTCCTTAGGTATGGTGGCCGCAAGCGCTACGGCCCAGGTGTCGGACGACGTTATTAATGCTTCTTTCTTCCCTTATAAGGATAGCGTGCCATCCTTTGAAGGTCTTCAAGTGGGGATGACCATTAACCAGGGTAACGTTGAACAGTTTAAAGATATTCTCGACCCGGCCATGTATCAGTTTATTGCCCAGGGCGATACTGAAATCAAAGTAGGGGAGACTACCTCGTTCGATCTGCACCCTAGCTATGTAGAAGCCACACGTAAGTACACCGATGGTGTCACCCTGGGCGAAAAGGTTGGCCAAATCAGTGATCACCAAGCGGGGAGACCCTTCCCACAGGAGCCATCACTGGACGACCCAAGGGCGGGTGAAAAGCTGGCTTGGAACTACAAGTACGGTTACAACTGGGGTGATTCGGCAGTGATTCAGCCGTTTTATTGGAAGTTCCGCAATATGAAAAACGCCAAAGTGGAACGCACCATTGTAATGAACTTTAACTTTTTGAATTTCACCCGGCGTACCAGCACGGAGCCTACGCCGGAAATTACCCCCAACCCGTCTAATATGTTCCGCTCCATTTATATGAAGGTGTTGGAGCCGTTTGATTTAAAAAATACCCAGCTGTTGATCCATCGTTTCCAAGACGATACCAAACTGGATAACTCCTATCTTTACTTAGGCTTTCAGCGCCGGGTAAGACGTTTATCTTCCGGGCAAACCACGGATGCGTTTTTGGGTTCGGATTTGATGATTGAAGATTTTGAGGGCTATAACGGCCGCATCAGCGATATGAAGTGGACTTACAAAGGCACTAAAAATATTCTGTTGCCGTTTTTTAACCACAACGATATGCCCAAAGACGAAGAAGCTTACAAGGACGACGAAGGCTTCCAGATGATTGCCTACGGCGGCAAAGGTAATTGCTTCCCGGAGGTTACCTATCAATTGCGTAAAGCCTATGTGGTAGAGGCCGAGCCTGTGGATGAAAACCACCCCATCAGCAAGCGCATTCACTACATTGATGCGCAAACCTTTGTGCTGCCGCGTAATGTAATTTACGACCGTAAAGGCGAGATGTGGAAATCCTTTACCATTGGCCAGTCGCATCCAGATCATCACCTGCCTGTGAATAAAGGCACCGGCGTTTCCATCGATGATGCGGTAACCATGATCGACGTGCAAGCCAACCACTGCACCACGGCGCAGTTTAAAGGCATTGTGGATTCCAGCCTAAGCCCGCCGGATACCTTCACTGTGCAAAACCTGCGCGCCAGTGGTAACTAATCAATAGGCTTAAAACCAGCTTCACTAGCTTTGCCCGGTTAAACCGGGCATTTTTTATTGAGGGGCTATGTTCAAAGGGCGGATTTAAAGAAGGTGTGATTAGGGAGGATCGAGCTGCAAGGCCTGCATACGTTGATTAAAAATCTTAACCGCTTTTTTATGATCCACCGCAACGGCGTATTGGCTGTGGGGTACGTCTTGCCAATCGCCATCACGGGCCCACTGGCTTTGCGGTGCAGCAATGGTTTGGCCTGTGGCTATGCCCTGGGTTGCTACTCTTACCGGCCCGGATGTAAGAGTAAATAGCTCCGGATGGGTGAGGTATAACACTGCTGCTGGGTCGTGCAAAAAGAAACCCTCGGTTACGCCGGTGGAGCGATAAAACGCCAAATAGAAATCGCTGATTGCCGTTAAAAACTCGCCGGTAACCGGGTTGGCTTTGGTAATGGCGGCCAAGTGTTTGGGGCTGATAACCACCTGTGTGGTTACGTCTAGGCCTATGGCCACAACCGGCCAGCCGGCGCCGAACACAATATCCGCAGCATCTGGGTCACCAATAATATTGGCCTCTGCCACAGGGGTTACATTGCCGGGTACGGTAAACGCGCCGCCCATCATTACCACCCGCTTAATTCGCTGGGGCAGGGTTGGGTCCAGTGCTAGGGCAAGGGCGAGGTTGGTCATGCGGCCTACCGGCACTAGTGTAATTTCCCCTGGATGGCGGTGGCTTTGCTCAATAATAAATTGCGCCGCGGTTAATGCCTTAGGCTTTTGGACGTCACTCAACTTAAATTCAACATTGCCTAAACCGTTACCACCGTGGACAAAATCCGTGGGCGGCCCCTCCGGTAATACCAGTGGTTTGCGAGCGCCGGGAATCACCGGGGTGGTAACGCCTAAGCGCTGGGTTAAATACAGCGCGTTGCGGGTACTGTTTTCTATGGTGGCATTGCCGAAGGTGGTGGTGATGCCCAGGGTTTCCAATTCCGGCGAGGCATGGGCCAATAAAATGGCCATGGCGTCATCAATGCCCACATCGGCATCGATAATAATTTTTTCTTTGCCCTGGGCGATGCAGCTTAACAGCAGTGCGCAGAGTAAAAGCAACGGATAACACAATTTCATGGTGAGCCTTTTGCGTAGTTGCAATAGTTGGAGCAATAGTTAGCGGCAATTTAGTGGCAATGGAGTGATGACCTAGGGAACCTCTGATTAATCATGGTTGCTTCTGCGCGAGTTCTCAAAGCTCAGCTGACAAGGCGATTTTCGCAGTTAATGGCCGTCGTCCTTCGCAAGAAAATCAACGCAGTCAGATGGGCTTTGAGGCCGCGCCCTACGGGGCTTCCAGAGCTTTCTGATATCTTCGTTAGCGTTTTGTGACCGGGGCGCGCAGCCGTACGGCCAGTATGCCTTCAAAACGCTGCCTCGATCTCAAAAAGCTCTGGGAGCCAGAAGTCATCCGAGATTGATCAGAGTTTCCCTAGTAATGACGTTTATTCCGCTTGCGAGGTTAATTGTTCCAGCACAGCAAAAAGCACTTCCGCGCCCACGCGGGAAACTTCTTCATCGTAGATATCTTCTTCGTTTACCCCTTCCTGGCCGCCGGCCAAATCGCTGATGGCGCGAATAATCATCCACTCGGTATCGTTGACATAGCACACCTGGCCCACGGCGGCGGATTCCATTTCGGTAACCTCGGCATGAAAGACTTCTCGCACCCACTGGCGGTAGGCGCGGTTGTCCAAAAATACCGAGCCAGTAACGCCGTTGCCGCCCACGGTAAATTCCGCCCGCCGTTTGTCCAAAATTAAGCGTGGCGGCATAGTGCTGATGGCTTGCCGTGCAGCGGCCAATAGCCTGGGGCTGGCGGAGAAATAGGGCGTATCTACGGGTTTCTCTTGGCCGTCTTTAATCACCACAACGTGGTCTGGGTGCACAAACTCAAAGGGCTTGTAATTGGGGATGTTTGGGTCTGCCGCTCGCTTGGCCGGCAGTTCGTCCAGCATTTTTTGATAGTAGTTAGGTACGATGTACTGGCCCGCTTGGCCAGGGCTTGGATTGCTGTAGACACTTTCGTCGTGGTAGTACCAGCGTTCTGGGATAATCACATCCCCCGGGTGCCAGCGCGGGTTGATGGCACCGGCAATACCCATATATACCACCTCGTCGATGGGGAAGTAATCCAAAGCCATTTGCGTGGTCATGGCGGCATTGGCAATGCTCATGCCGGTGGCAAATATAATGATAGGTTGGTCGTTATAACGGCCCAAGCGGTAGGTAACCCCCTTAACGGTGATAGTACGATCAATTTGAGCATTAGGCAGTGAATTTAGGGTGGATAAAATGCCGTTCAGTTCTGGTGCGTAGGCCACCATAATGGCGGTAAAACCGTCTTCTTTGGTGCCGGCGATATAGTTGGGTTGGTGTTGAATAGAGCCTGTTTGAAGATCTGGCTGGCTGAATTGTTGGCAAGCGGTGATCAATAATACAATGCAAACAGTGATAAATCCGTTTACTTTGGTTGCGTAATAACGTTCTTTTGGCATTGTAGTCCTTTATGACGGGTGTCGGTTTAAAGCATGACGCCAGTATCTAGTAATCTCTCTATAGCATTCTTTATTTAGCAATCACTGTTCCGGTTTTAGGTAAGTCTACTGGTTTTAAATTTCAGTCGTTAACAGGGAAATAATTAGCATGAAAAAGCTCGGCATAATAGGTGGTATCGGTTGGCCCAGTACCTTGGATTACTATCGCGTTGTGTGTGAAGCCAGCCATCAATATCACCGCCGGCAGGGCCACCCTGAGCCGTTGCCAACGCCTGAAATCGCGATTGAGTCGCTTAATATGTCGGTAACGGTGAACAGCCGCGGTGATAAAACGCCTGGCTCTTGGCAAGCCTGGGATGAATACTTTAAACAGGCGTTGCAACGCTTAGAAGCCAGCGGTGCGCAGCGGGTGGTTATTGCCAGTGTTACCCCCCACAACCGTTTGGCCCAACTGCAAAAGATGACCCGTTTACCCATTGTTAGCGTGTTTGCCAGCGTAGGTAAATATTGTAACGAGCAGGGCGTTTCAAACCTGTTACTACTGGGCACGCTGCCCACCATGCAGTCTGCGGTGTTTAGTCGGCAGCTGGCGAGTTTCGGCGTCAATGTGTCTGTGCCGCAACCTGGCCATCATCAAAAGGCCGTTACTGCGCTTATCGATCAATTGTATCGCGGAGAAACCGCCGGCGCTGCTGACCAGTTGTGCGATCTGGTACAGCGCGTTGTGCCAGCACAACAGCTTGGCGAAACTCACGTGTTACTGGGTTGCACAGAGCTTTCCACAGCCTTTGCTCAAGCGAAGAAAGCCAGCCGGTTTAGCCAGTCAGGGATTGAGTTTGTTAATCTGGCCCACATTCACGCGTCGGACGCTTTCACACACTGTGTGTACCGTGAATGACAGTGCTGCTGAAAACCGAAAACCCCTTTGCGTTGCTCATCTATAGGCCTCCTGGCTCAAAATTTTTAAGGCGCCTGCGGGCGTCACCTCCCAGCTTTGTTCCTTACTGCTTAAGCGTTTCGCCTAAAGTCACAGAAACATAGTTGACATACCAACTATATTGCCGGATGATTTGGTTGGTATATCAACTAAATTGCCTGCTTAGGGCCCAATAACAATAACTGGAGAAGCCCAATGAGTGTCCGTATGCACATCCCGGGAGTGAGCGATCTTACCGCTGAAAATAAATCGCCGTTTGTCTACAACCAGTGGTACGTTGCCGCACTGAGCAAAGAAATTGATGATCAACCACTGGCGCGAACGCTGCTGAATGAACCCGTGGTCATGTTTCGAGATGGCGATGGCGAGGTATCCGCCCTGGCCGATCGCTGTTGCCACAAGGCGTTGCCCTTGTCTGCTGGTTTGGTAGAAGCGGGTGGTATTCGCTGTGGTTATCACGGCTTGTTGTTTAATGGCGCAGGGCAATGTATAGAAATTCCTGGCCAGGCGATCATACCCAAGCGCGCTATGGTGAAGAGCTATCCGCTACAGGAGCGTGACGGCCTAATTTGGATTTGGTTTGGTGACGAGCAAACGCCACAGCCCACCTGCGATGCGCCAAACTATCCTGTACACAATGACCCTAATTATGTGTGGGATGGCGATGTCTATCACTACCAGGCGCCTTACCAATTAATTCACGATAATCTTTTGGACTTGAGTCATCTCGGTTACGTGCATTTAAAAACCATTGGCGGCGATGCAAAAATCCACATGAATGCCGATATGAAAACCACCACCGAGGGCGACAGCGTGACAGTGGTGAGGCACATGCCCAATGTCACGCCACCACCGACCTACAGCGCGGCATTTCCATTCAAAGGGCCGATAGATCGATGGCAAGAGATTGATTTTCAGGTAACCCATTTAAAAATATGGACCGGTGGTGCCGATGTGGGCAGCTGCGATCTCAACGATCCTAATCGGGGTGGTTTTCATTTAAAAGGCTTTCATGGCATTACACCAGAAAGTGAAACCACCTCGCACTACCTTTGGACAATGGCCACCAATCCGGCGTTGGAACGCGAATCTGTGTTGCAGAAAGTCATCGACCAAACCGCTTTTACCTTTGATGAAGATAAGGTTGTCATCGAGAACCAATACCGCAATATGAAGCAGTTTGGCAACCAACCCATGATCAGTATCCATGTCGACAGTGGCGCTAACCGAGCGCGTTTGATCATGGAGCGGTTGCGTACTCAGCCGGCGTAAATTCTGCTATGGTTGCCGCTTGTTGTTGAGGGAGCCAGCGGTGCCACAGCCTACTAACGATAAAAAAGCCCATCCAAAAGACCGGGTCACCATTCAATTAGATCGCTATGTGCCGGCGTTACTAACGTGGATTTCCAATAAGCTGTCGCGTGGTGCGTCGGTATTGTATTTAGAAAATTTTGGTGTGGGCATAGAAACCTGGCGGTGTTTAGTGCTATTGGCCGCCGGGGAACCTATTTCTGCCCAGACCATTTCCCAAACCATCGGCTTGGATAAGGCCTCGGTTAGCCGGTGTTTTAAGCGTATGTTGAGCGACGGCTTGATAGAACTAAAAGACGACGCATTTGATAAGCGTTCCAAGCTTGCCACAATTACCGCCAAAGGCCAGCAACTGCACAATCAGATCATGGCGGTGGCCCTAGTGCGAGAGCAAGCGCTACTAAAGGACTTAACCGAAGCCGAGGTGGAAACTCTACTTGTGCTGTTAAATAAAATGCACAAAAATTTGCCTAGCGTTGAGGCCGCCAGCCAACAATTTGTTCAGCAGCAAGGCTAAGAGTTTTTAGTTTTTAGCAATCCGGTAAGGATTCTGCCGTTTCTAGAATTTGCCCAGCCAGCTGGTACACATCACCTGCGTTGGCATTTTTATCGGCTAATTTTCCGCGCAGAGCGAAGCCGGCCTCCGAGCTGTTCTTTAGTGCGTTTTTATGGGCATCGCAGAAGCTGATGTGGTAGCGAGATACCTGCATGGCGGCGTGCAAAAATCCCTGAGCGAGGTTCTCAGCCACCGTGTCAATTACGTGCCCGTTTTTATCCAGGCCAATGGCGAAGGCATCACCAGCCCGGCGCAATAACCCTGAGCGGGATAATAAAATCTCCCTGGTGGTGCGCTTAACGCTTTCGGTTGTGCCCTTTAACCAATACTTAATGCGCTCACTGGTGGTTTTCCAATCGGGTATTTCAGCAAACGGGCCGGCATCGATGGCCTGGGCAACCTCGGCAGACAAGAACGATTCCAGAGTGGGCCGCAGTGATTCCCGTGTCTTACTCTGTTCCAGAGCCCTGTCTTCTACGGCATCGTAAAAAGCGAAAAAATCCTCGTTTAATACTGCCATGATTTCCGCACTGGTTACCTGATAATAATCGCGGTTTTGCAGCAATTCTTTAAAAGCGCTCCAGTGTGCATCAACACTGCCCAAAGCGATTAGGTAGGCCGTGGTGTCTGATGTCGGCGTGGCGTTGGTAGTAAAGCCCTGCGCCTCACCCTGCCAGCGTTTAGCACCGCTAGCGCCATCTCCATCACTATCGCCATTGGTTTGTACGGCACTGCCGGAACTTAAATCTGTAGAATCTGAAGAGGTGGCCGGGCCCTCACTGCAGCCCAAAAGCGCGGCAATTACAATAATTGCCAAAACCACCGATGCTAAAACCGTGCGACATTCCATATTGCAGCCTGCGGGGATAACCGTTCATTGTGGGCAATACCTTATTCAGTGCCGCCCAAGCTGGTTTTATCCCGCCCATAAAGCTTTACGGCCCCATAAACACGGAGTTGTCCTGGCGGTTATCCGGTGTGGTGGTTTTCCAACGAACCGAGCCCAGTGGCCGCTCCAAGCCGCGCCGCACGTGCTTTTTGGCGCCGTGTTTTAAATGTTTATCGGCTTCACCCATGGCGGCCATATCGGCCTGGGTCAGCCGGTCACGCATTCTGAGGTAGTCCCCCCAGGTGGGAAGATGAAAGCGCTCAATCCATAATTCCGGGTCGGCGATATCTCGGGTGATGGTCCAGTCAAAGCCGCCGTTGCGCATGCGTAACTTTCGCACGGCTTGCATGGCATCGTAGTATTCTCGGGCGTTGACCTCTTCTACCTGGTATTCAATTTCAATCACAATGGGGCCAGAGCGCATGGTTACCGGTAGATTGACCTCCGGCTCGCTGTGAAAGTCGGCTTGCTCTGCACTGGTTAAATCGTAATTGGGCATGGGCAACACGAAAGCGAGCAGGGGTAAAAGCAGCAAAAATGCCCCCGAGGCCAGCAACGATATTTCGATGGACCAATGGTCCGCCACGCTGCCCCAAAACCAGGCTCCTACGGCAACGCCTGCGGTGAGCAGAGAGGAGTATAGGGATAACGCCCGTGCGATTACCCATCTGGGCACGGATATCTGCACGGTAATATTCATCAGTGAGATGGTTACCATGGACATGGCGCCGGCTAACATCATAGCCAAGCAGCTCACAATCAAGTTGTGGCTTAAGGCAAGCGCAAAAAACGATAAGCCGCCCGTTACGGCCAAAAATGAGACTGCTTGCTCCAAAGTAAAGGTTTCATGAATGCGGCTTATCAGCAGGGCCCCAAGTACGGCTCCAACCCCAGTTGCACCCAATAAAATACCGAAAGTACCGGCGTCGCCGTGCAATAGGTCCTTGGCGATAAGCGGGGCCAAGGCATTGGCGGTGGCGCTGCCAAAGGTGAATATACACACCCGAATCAAAACCGTGCGGATGGGACTAGAATGCAGGGCGTAACGCATGCCAGAAACAATGGCTCGGCTAATTCGCTCCGGCGGCAGGCGAGAAGACACTTGGACCCGTTGCCACACAAACAGGGCTAGTAATAAGGGCAGGTAAGCAATGGCGTTTACCGCAAATGCCGCTTGCGCGCCCAGGGCTAATACAATCAAGCCGCCTACCGCCGGGCCAAAACTGCGCGCCACGTTGTAGCTGATGGAGTTTAGGGCAATGGCTGCCGGCAAGGCGGCTTGTGTTACCTGCTCACCGATGGAGGAATTCCAGGCGGGGTAGTAAAACGCCACACCGGTGCCGATTAAAGAGCAGAACGCCAGTAGCACCCAGGGTGTGGTTAAACCCAAGTAGGCCAGCACGCTTAGGGTGCTGCTAAACACAATAGCGATGCACAGTCCGCTCATGGCGACCTTGCGGCGGTCAAACATGTCGGCGATGGCGCCGGCGGGTAGGGCAACCAACATCAGGGGCAGCATCATAGCGGTTTGAACCAACGCCACCATGGTGGAGGAATCCGTCAGGCGAGTCATTTCCCAGGCTACGCCAACACCTAGTATCAATTGGCCAAAGTTGGATAACACGCTAGCCGTCCAAATGCGCCGAAACACCTTTTCTTTTAATGGCGCAAAGGCGGAATTTTTAGCGGGTGGTAGGTTGGACGATGGGCTGTCGTTCGGGCTGGAATCGACGGATGCGCCAGTGGCATCACTCATGGGGCTAGCTCTGTGTTGGGTGATTTTACCGGCCATATTATCACTTTTTACCCAGCCACATGTGGTTTACAGTACTGTTCAACAATTGTTATAACTTTGTTTAATAGTGGTTGCGGGTTAGTTTAGCCGCACCCTGACGGTAAGCTTTGCGCGTTTCATTACAAGGAGTGATTGACAGCCAGTGGTGCCCAGCGGTTTCATAGACAAATAAAGATAAGTCGCTCCGTGCACACAGGTTAAGGCACCATGGCAGATATCCCATTATCCTCGGGTTCATTGTTAGGACGTTTTGCCGTGACGGCCCGCGCTGCCGTGGTTGTAATTACCCTGTGCCTGATGATCATTTTGGGCTTGGTGGTTTCTTATTGGCAACCAACCGGTTCGGCTTTAGCACCTAACATCGACCAATTGCTCCAGCAGCGAGCCAAGGCTCTGTTGCAGCAGTGGCAAATCGACGAGAGCCAGGTTCGGCTGCAGCTTGCTTCAGACCCGATGATTCACTCCATGGCTGTCATGACGCCGGCGGGCGAATTACTGTATCCCCAAGCCGGCACCATAAATCACACCAGCGAACAGCCTGTCTTGGATGACTATCCACGTTTGCGGCAACTGGCGGTTCGTTTGGTATCGGCTCAAGCGATTTGGGAGCGGCGAGATTATAATGCCAATGAGCTGTACACATGTTATCGGGTAGAGCCGGTGGTGTGCTTGCTGGTTTCTTCGAAGCAGCTCGCCAACAGTTTCGACCTCCAGCCCCAGCAGCTGAGCGCCGTAATAGGAATTTATGCCACCTCTCAAACAACTGCGCGTCACAGGCCGTTCGTTACAGATATGGCGATGGGGTTACTGTTCATGGGGTTACTGTTAATGGGAGGCTATGCTGTTGTTTGTTACGCCCGTGGGGATAAATCGGTCGGGATACGAGCGGTTAGTCTGGCCTTGGCCACTGACACATCAACTATCACCGAAACTATTACCGGAACTGCAACCGCAACTGTTAACAGCACCACAGATGGTAGTTTTGCCATGGCCGATATGATTGTGCAACCGGCATTGAAATTAGCCCAGCGGGGCGACACCAACTGTGCGCTGAGCAACCGAGATATTTTGCTGCTCACTTATTTACGGCACCGCCCCAATCAGGTGATCAGCAAGGATGAGCTATACGACGCCGCCTGGGGTCGGGAATTCCTTCCTTCTAGCCGAGCGTTGGAGCAGCATATCATCAATCTACGGCGCAAGCTTGACCCGTCCAAATCACTGCCCACCATAATAGAAACGGTGCACGGCCAAGGTTACCGATACCCTGTATTGTAAGCTTCCTGCTGATTCTTCGAGCTACACCTTCACGCCGCTCTTAGATTTGGCAATCAGGCTTACCAACCTAAACCGGCGATTTTTTATCCTCCTCTGAATTTGGCGTAACTTGCTTTAACGCTTTTCTTACTTTTTTCGCTCAATTTTTAGTATTTTGCAATTTTTTTGCAAAACCATTGCACTTTTTTGGCAAAAGTCGCCTCCCCAGGCTGCACACTCTGCATGGAGCTGTCGCTCAGATAATTCTAATTTTGCTTTTAGTAAGAGAGTGCACATGGATTTTGTAGGAGTTTGGTCGCATTTGGCCACCCATTATTTAATTGGCTTGTCGCTGACTACGTTGGCTGTGTTTTCGGCATTGCTGTTTTTTAAACCACTGCTGTGGGCTCGGCTATTTTGGTGGAAAATTCCGGTTGATACCGATTTAACGGTGTATTTTGGCCGCTGCTTGGGCGCCTTTGCATTGGTCACTGATACCATATTTTTGCATGCCGCGCTAACCGGCGTAGGCATATTTACAATGCTGTTGTTTTTTACGCTGTTTTGCCTGTTGATGGTGGTAGTGCATATTTGGGGCGCCATCGCCCGCATTCAGCCAATCACCGAAACCTTAGAAACCGGAATGTGGGCTGGGTTAGTGGTGCTTAATTTACTGTTTATGCCCGTAACGTAACGGGTATAAGCAAACAACTGAGGTGATTCCATGCAAAGGATCGGTTTGGCGCTTTTATTGATATTGATAACAACACCGTCTACGGCGCAATTCGCGCAAGAAGAGGTCGATCACGCCGGCGGTGTTCTCAACCCATCGAATTTCTCATGGCATTACTATTTGGACCAAATGAAACGCTTCCCAGAACGAATCGGTATCATTTGTTACAACGCCTATATTGTGGAAAAGGCGGGTTTACATGAGGAAGGTTTCCGGTTTTTCTCAGAGTGTGCTGAACGCGGTAGCTCATCTGCGATGATTCAAATGTCGCTGTATTACGATACCGGTTTTCAGCAAAACGATACGCATATTCCACCCAACCCGAAACTATCAACGCTCTGGTTAAAACGGGCCGCTGAAGCCGGCCATCCGCTGGCGAAAAAGCACTATGGTCAACGTTTGATGCAGGGTATCGGTACCGAGCGCAACGTTAATGAAGCTAAAAATTGGTTGCAAGACGCCGAAATTCAGCCAAATTAAATCCATTGGTTAATGCTTGCTTTGGCAGATTTTGCTGCAGCAACCGCAATAGCCGCCATTTTTATATCAGCTTTGGTTAAGTTTATTGGATTAACGGTCATTGCCGAGAGGTGGGATGCGGAAATCAAGGGGGTTGAACCTTGCGGCAAACTGGCGGTGGGCTTTAGTCTAAAGATAGGAACAAATTAGCTAATTTCTTAAAAATTGTGAAGTCACGTCGTAGGCACGAAAGTCATTATTTGATAGATTGACAGTTTATTGAGACGTGACAGTTTTCGCGTAATAAAACACTAAAAAGTCTCAATTTTATTAAAGATATGTCAACGCGAAACACATAAAAGGAGATATGTCGTGAAGACTAAAACGCTGCTAAGCTTGTTACTACCTGCTGCATTACTACCGCTACACGCAAGCGCCACCGATTTCGGCGGCCCAAAAAACGCTCAACTGCAAGCGCAAAAAGCCTACACCACGGGTGCGGGTGAATCCGAAACCGTGTCTGATGCCTACATCGCTGAGCAGCGCCGCAACCTGGCAATCAACACCAAAGGCCAAGGCTTTGGCCCGCAATCACCCCGTAACATCGATATTAAGCAAGGTAAAAACCGCGTTTATTTCGGCACTGCGCCGGATTCTAGCCGTATGAACCTGTGTAATATCCACTTCCACAAAAACGCTGAACACGCAGGCGGAGAGTTCACCACCTACGCCGGTAATGGTGATGGTCACGGTTATCAAACCGGTTACAAATACGATGGCCACCTGAGCAAACGCGAGCTGACTCCCAGCGTAGAAGTGTGCCCAAGCGACCACGGCGGCTTAAAGCCCGGTGACACTATTGAGGTTCACTACGTACACTCCTCCGCCAAGGTTGTGCCTGGTGCTAGCCTGGGTGCCTGTTTGAGCGACTCTATTAGCAACCCAGATTTCCGCGTTGAAGCCCAGGTGTTTGTTTTGGTGAACGATGAAAACGCAGTGGATTTTACCCACCACACCCAGGTATCCAAGCGTAAAGGTTTTTACCAGGCTCCGCGCATTCCACGTTGGACTGGTGAGCCCGTTGTATACGCCGGTTCTACCACTGGCCCCGGCTACAACGAAGACGGTTCTCCTTACCAAGTGACTTGGAGTGTTCGTCCTAAGGTCGTTAAAGTGGACATCAACACCGTAGGCTCTTGGTGTGAAGATAACCAGTTCGACGAAGACCACGCACACGGTGTTCGTAACCTGGTTAAAAACCCGCACTTGCTGTCTAAAATTAAGTAACTTCTAAGTAATTCTTTTACGTAGTCTAAGACATGTCGATCAGCCCACTGCACCCTGCGGTGGGCTTTTTATTGCCTGGCCTTTTTATTTTCTGGTTTAGTGTGTCGGAAATTTTCTCAGTTGTTAAAGCAAAAATGCGATTTATTTTTAGCAATGGAGAGCACTTTAATCATCTTTTTGCACGTCGCCCAAGGCCACGGCTAAGCCGATAGGAGCGCATACCGTGGCCACCAGGCAGCCGTAAACTGTTTTCATAATATAGACGTGATCCAGCGCCCAGTCGGATGCGTTGATGGCCTGTAATGCCAACGTACCGATGATGCCTCCCAAAACCGTGGCGATCACCGCCATGGTCAGTGCACGCAGAAATACATTGTTCGGTAACCATTGCAATAAAGGTGCTTTACGCGGCAGGATTTTACCCGCTTTTAGGCGTTTGCGTGTGAGTAGGGTGGGCACCAGTACCGCCATAAAACCAATGGCCAGGGTTTGCGGGATAAAATCCACCACTAAGCCCTTCGGTCCCCACAGGGCAACGCTTTCCAAGCTGCCAAAAATCAGCCAAACAAAAAACACGCTTAACACCCCGGATATCACCATTCCGACCAGGGTTTCGGTTGCGATGTAGCGCTGGTGTTGGGTTGCCAGTTCGGCATCGGATAAGCTCGACATTATTATTAGCCTTTTGCAGTGAGTTAAGGCCGATATTTTGCCCAGTGATTTGTATTGGTTAAAATATTAATTTTTGGTGCCGGTATAGCTATAGCTTATGGTTGGGCGGTAAGCTTGATTCTGGATCGGTAGCATTGGCATTAGTCTTAGAGTTGGTGTTAGGAGGGCAGATGAGCGATCACGAATTTTGGAACCCTTTAGTGCCCGAACTACTGGTGCGGGATTTTCAATACTCACTGAGCTTTTACTGTGATTTGCTTGGCTTTGATATCCGCTACCAGCGCAGCGCGCCAAGTTTTGCCTATCTGCAGCGAGGCTGTATTCAAATCATGTTGCAACAGCTGGATAACGATGGCTGGCAGGTGGGCGAACTGCAGGCGCCGTTTGGGCGCGGTATGAATCTACAGATGGAGGTGGATCAACTAGAGCCACTACTGCTGGCTTTAGAAGAAAATGGTGTTTCTCTGTTTCGGCAACCGCAGGAGATTTGGTACCCAACGGGTAATCGTGCCTCAGGCCAGCGTGAATTTTTAGTGCAAGATCCAGACGGCTATTTGTTACGGTTCTGCCAATATCTGGGTGAACGCGATCAACCATAAAATATAAAACATACTACAAAAAAGCCCCCGCCAGGTTCACTGGCAGGGGCTTTAATAACGCGCGTTAACCGGTGTTATTTAACCAATTGCTTCCACACGCCTAAACGCAAGAACACGGTTTCGCCGGTGGCGTCGTCCACGCCGTCGTTATCGGTTACGGCAAAGACGCGGCCTTTCGGTGTTACGGCAAAGCCTTCGAGTTTTTCTGCTGTCCATATGCTGCGTTTTTCTAGGATTGGCAGAGCATCGTAGAGGAAGGATTTCTCAACCATGGCCAGGGTTTCGCCGTAGGGGCGGAAATCCGCGTTGGCCAAATCAACGGTGTACAGCGCTTTTAATTCCGCCACAGGACCAGTGCTTGGTCCCCAGCCTTTGTCACGTTCAATAACCGCAAACTTGCCGTTGGGTAGCAACGTGAGTTCAGACAGGCCAACCCAGCCACCCATGCCTTCGGCTTCCAGTGGGTAGTGCACAAAACCCCAGGTGCCTGTGGCGACATCGTAGCGGCCGATTTTGGTGTTAACGCCGTCTACATCGCCTTCGTCGGGCCAGGCGCGTTGGATGGCCACATAAACCACTTCCGCACCGGCGGCACCGGTTACGGCGATGCCCTCAATACCATTGCTGCGGCGCTGGTCGACTAGCTCGGCGGGCAGTTGGATTTCTTGCAGAACCTCGCCCTGCGGAGAAACTTGCAACACCAAGTTGGGGCGGCTGTCGCTATTACCTTCGCTGCCCAACCAGAAATTACCGTCCTCGGCTTTGGCAATGCCTTCTAAATCCAGGTCGGCGGAGGCACCGGTTACTTGCAGGCGTTCGGTAATTAACGCTGGGCGCTGGGTGTTGTCGATGGTGTAAATAAAGCCCTCGGCTAGGAAGGAATCGCTAACGGCGTAAAGCTTGGTTTCGTCAGCAGGGTCTGCCGCCATGCCCGATAGCGCCACCCAAGGGATAGGGGTGCCGTCTACGAATTTGGATTCAATGGAGGGGTACAATGGCTTGCTGTCTTTCAAGCTGAACACATTGATCATGGTAGGAATACCGTCGTCAGCAACTTCGGATTCCGTAGAGGCGATAAACAAACCGCGTTGGGCGATGGCTTTTAATCCCTCTGGGCCAATGCCTGTGGGCAGTATTTGCAGGGGCACTGGTGTGCCGCTGGTTACGTCGTAAACGCCCACCGCGTTGCAGCGCTCGGAGCCAACAAACAGCAGGTTTTTATTGCCAAATACACCGGCTTCGATACCTTCGGGCTCGCAGCCTTTGTTTTCAGAACGGCCATCCAAGTAGTGGCCCATGGACGCCAGCCAATGCTCAAAGGATTCTGCGGCTTCGTAATGAATGCTGCCGTCTTGATGGAATAGGGTAAAGCTACGGCTGCCACCTTGGTCGCCGTTTTCGTCCTCGTAATCACCCTCGTTGGCGGTGGCAAATACGTCGTTGTTGATCCAAGTAACGGCGTCGGGTTCGCGGCGCTTTTCTAAAGTGGTGTCGAAGTTAATGAGGTCTTCTTCTTCGTTGTCCACATTATTAATGATGGCGCTGCCGGCAGAAAAATGATTAATGGTGGCGCCGGTGTTTAAAGCCACCACGGCCAAATAATTATTTTCTTGGAAGGTAATAACCGCTTCGTTTTCATCGTTGATATCAACGAATTCCGGCTCAAGATCACTGCCGGCTGGGGCTGCATCGGCCACCGGGGAAAGGTCTGCCTGGCGCAAGGTCCAATCGGCGATGGCGCCTTTCATATCCAAAATCATCAGCCCGCCGCTGGGTAACTGAGGCAGTAAACCGTCGTTGAGATCTTCGTCGCGCTCGTTTTCGATAACGATAGCAGCGGTCATTTTATCCGGTGAAATGGCAACCGAATCTGGTTGGCCACCCAAGTCAATTTCTCGCACAACCTCTCGGCTAAAGCGATTAATAATCACCAATTTACCGCTTGGGTTGGTGAAGCTTTCTGAAGTGTTTACGCCAACTAAAACAAAACCGCCGCGCAGTACTAAGCTGGTGGGCTCGCCGTCCAAGTCCATTACGCCTTGGGCTTTGGGTTGGTAGGGGTTAGCGATACGAACAAAACCTATCTGCGAGTTTTCAGCGTCGGTGTACACCAATTGTTGGCCATTGCCGGAAGCATCGGTAATTTCCGCAACGCCAGAGCCGTTGCCTTCCATAACATCAAAAGTGCTGATTTTATTAAAAACCAGTTCGGCATTGGCCAGTTGGGGTAGGGCAACCGCGGCGGTAACGGCGCTGGCTAAGGCCAGTTTTTTCGCGCGTAAGACTTGCGGCAATAGGCTTCGCAGCATCTTAAACTCCTAAATAATAAGGTTTGTTGTTGGAATATTAATGGGCTTTTTCGCCCAACGCTGTGCAACAGCGCAGCAGGATAATTCACCGCCGTGACACTTTTGTTACCAAATTACGGCACATCAAACTTCTTAACTTATTCATATTCCCGTGCCAGAAAGTGCGGAATAACTGTCCGGTCAATTGCTTGCGGTGCATTGGATGCCAGCATCACAATGACTCGCGGTGGCGAATATTGCAGATTTGTGTCATGGGCCGCTGCCCTGCATAAGCGTACTAGGGCTTATTAATTCGGGCCGCAGGTGCCGGTGCAGATTGACGTGATGGACAAAAATCGTCACAACTGAGAAAACAAAAAGAAAGACTAAAAAAAGAGAGTGGCAATGAGCACACGGTTTTTATGGTTGGGTTGGCGGCAGGTGTGGGTGTGTTTTGTGGCTCTATCCACCTCCGGCATGATTGCCTCTACTTATTCTTTGATAGCCGTGCCGTTAATGGAGGAATATCAAACCTCACGTGCGGTGTTGATGCTGGCCATGACAGTTCTGTCTGGCACTTGCGCCGTGTTGTCGCCGTTTTTAGGCAGCTTGATGGATCGCTTCAGCTTACGTTGGTTGCTACTGATGGGCAGTTTGAGTATCGGCATAGGCTACGCCTCGCTGTCGCTTACCACGGCGTTTTACCAAGTGCTGATTATTTTTGGGGTGTTTATCGCCCCGGCGAATGTTCTGCTGGGGCCAATGTTAGCGTCGGTGTTGTTGTCACGCTGGTTTGAGCAACAGCGCGGCCGCGCCATCGGTTTTGCCATTGCCGGTATTTCGGTGGGTGTTTTTTGCTTTCCAATCATTATTCAAGCTTTGCTAGAAGCGTATTCCTGGCGGCCGGCGGTGCAGTATCTGGGCTTGATATTAACCTTATGGTCAGTGACTACCGCCGTTTTGGTGATTGATCGGCCGCAATTAAAAGGCCGGTGGCCGGATGGCGCCGTGAGCCAATCTGAGCGCGCCGCCGAAAATAATACCAACGGTAAAAACATCCGTTGGTTTACGCTGCTGTCTATGCCCGCGTTTTGGGCCATCGTCGGAACCGTTGCCGTGGTTACCGCTGGAATGAAAGGAACGCTTACCAATTTAGCGCCGATGGTGATGGACGCAGGCGTATCCGCCGCCCAAGCGGCTCAGTTAATTTCGATTTATGCTGCTTGCAGTTTTATGGCTAAATTGAGTTTCGCAGCCCTGGCCGACCGCATAGGTCCGCATAGGTTAATGGCGTTTTCCATACTGGGCTTTGCCGTTGCATTGATGTTACTTATTCAGGCTAAAATGGGGTTTGGCGTAATTGTCTCGGGGGTTGCGCTGATGGGGTTGGCCGGCGGTTTAATGTTACCCATGGAAGCCTATTTGGCCCCTAAGGTGTTCGGCGCTCAGGTGGCGGGCCGGGCTATGGGAGTGCTCACCGGTGTGATTTTAGTGGTGATGTTATGCACGCCACCATTGTTCGGTTTTATTTTTGATATTACTGGCAGTTACCAAGGTATATTTTGGTTTTTTATTGTGGCAGCGATTTTGGCCCTGACTTTAATCCCTGCTATCAAGTTGCCTGCTAACCCTTAAATCTGTGGGATGCTGCGCTAATTCTTGGGTTTCGCTTTAGTTTTCTTTTTACCGGCTTTAGCCGCGTCTTTTTTGCTACCGTCGTGTGTGTCCAGCTACAGTAGTGCATCAAGCACTATAATCTTTGAATACACAATGCCATGCCATGCCATGCCATGCAAAGCGGAGAGTATGGTTCATGTGTGATCGCATAGGGTTGGCAATTTTCTGGGGCGTAATTGAATGAGAGTTGAAACTGGCAAAACATTCATTTGAATCCCGTCAGGTCATTGTGTCTAATGGTTTGAAATGGATTATGAGGCGGATGGTTTCTAGATTGCTATTTTATGAATGAATTCGTACAGCTGCGCGAATGTGGCATCCCTTTTTTAAATTGAGTAATTGTAGTTGACTTTTTGCAGTGGAATGAATGATCATAAATGCGGTCATTCAGGGTTCTAACTTGCTGATGATGGCAGTCTCAAATTGTTAAAGGCATTTCTAAGTTAAGAGCTGTGGTCTACGAAATAATGTAGTTCCATGTCGCCTTTAATATTGTTTGTACTGCTAATGGAAATTGCATTCGGCTGAGTGTTTCGGATAGTTATAAAAAAGTATTGGTGCGCTGTATTCGTATAGCGAATGTATTTTTTTAGAGTTACGGTTTTTAGTAGTGCAAAGTGCCTTGCCCTTGTTGTTGATTGGCTAAATTTCAGTAGTGAATTCGCCAATGGTTACTTTTTATCAGCTAGATTCAAATCTAGAGTTTATGCTGTTGTTTTGATCTGAATATTGGCTCGTTGAATTTCTATTTGCTTTGTTGCCAATGTCTTGTTTGCAATATTCTAAGTGGTCCTGGTTTTACGGTTACGTTTTATTTGGTGAGGCGCTTGTGGGTCCTAGATCGATATTTCCTGCTTTAATTTTTACTTTTGTTTCGCTGGCTGGATGTGATGTCCCCTTAAGTGGTGACGTTGATATATCGTCAGGCGGTGGTTCCAAAAGCGGTTTTCAGAAAAAATTTTCAAAAAGTAATGATGAAATAATAACTGTCGAACATGAAGATGGCCCTTTGGCTGAAAGTGCCCATTATAGAAAAACTGTTGATGCTGTCAGTAGTGAGTTGGTTGGTTTTTTAGGTGTAAAGCCGGGTGATTCAGTATTGGCCGTAGTGGAGTCATCCAGTTTTGTAATGCCTAGCATTATTGCTGCGGTTGGTGGATCTGGCGTTGTATACCAAGAGGCTATCGATGCACCTCTAGATCATATAGAGCCACATACTGTTGACCAGGTGGTGGTCATAGATACTATAACTGAAACACTAATGAACGAAACGCAGTTGAGTTTATTTTCTACAAAGGTTCAAAGCGTTCTGTCGCCTGCTGGAGCCCTTTTTATTGGTTCAGTAAATGGTCCAGTATCAGTCCGTACTGACCAGTCTAGCGAGTACGGGTCAGTACAGCTATCCGAATTGTTGATTGAAAAACTTTCTGAAGAAGGTTTTGTTTTTAACGGCGCAAGCGCCACGCTAAATAATGCTATAGATATTACAGATAAGAAAATGCAAAGGGCAATTCCGAAGCGCGTTTTGCTGAGGTTTATAAAGCCGTGAAATCTTCAAAAAATTAGATTGGCTTTGTTTAGTCGAAAATTTTAATACCAGTTGAGATTATATGCATGGCGCTTGGTGTTAGAGAGGTGATAGTAAAGGGATGTTTTTTCGCCGGCTCGGTTTGTGCGCTGTTGTCAGTCCCTATTGTGGAAGCTGCTACTATTTCTCACAGTGGTTCTATATTCGTTGATACAACATGGTCAAGTTCTGACACCCATATAGTTACAGGTGACGTAACTGTACAGGCAGGCACCACCCTCACGGTTGAACCGGGTACCACCATTCAATTCCAGGCGTTAAGCGATGACCAGGGAGGTGGTTCAGAAAGCTCGCGGCCAGAACTGATTGTAGAGGGCGATTTGGTTGCGCTCGGTACCCAAGCAGCACCCATCGTGCTGACCAGTAATGCCGCCAACCCCGCCGCAGGCGATTGGGGTGGCATCCACCAAAACGGTGGTGATGTATCCCTGGCCTACACCACCGTTCAATACAGTACCGTCGGCCTAGAGTACAGCGCCGAGGGTGGTGTTATCACCTCAGTATCCATCAGTGACAGCACCATTGCCGACACCACGGGTGCCGGGATTACCGCCTCGGCCAGTAGCAGTGCCGTGGTGACATTAGACGTGCAGAACACCGCACTCAATAACATCGGTGGTACCGGTATCTATGGTTGGTCCACCACCGCAGGGTCGTTAACCGCCACCATTACCGATAGCCAATTACAAACCGTGGGCGGCCACGGTGTTGATTTGTCACCGCAAGACAGTGACAGCAATACGAATCTGACAGTCACCGTCACGGGGTCCACGCTAGGCGCCATTGCCTTGGACGGTTTCCGCTTCGGCAGTCCTAATGGTTATAGTCGAGGTCTTCACAGTATCACCGCGATCAACAACACCTTGAGTAACATTGGCGATAACGGCATCTGGGTGTATTACCTAGATGAGGTGTCGTTGGAAGATAACGACCTCAGTGGCGTGGGTGAATACGGAATTTATCTGTTTAAGTATGGGTCGGCCACCGAAGGTGACGTCACCATACTGGGCAATAGCCTAGACACCAGTGGCCGGGGCGGTATTTACAGCTACTTCGTCAACACCAGCAGCCAACACATTGCGTCGCATCTTATCGACAACAACACCGTTCTGAATGCTACGGGTACCGGTATCTACGTATACAACCAACTTTATACCGAAGCGTTGTCGGTCAGTGGCAACAGCGTTAACGGTGCGGCGAGTAACGGCCGTGGCATTGATCTGATCATTCAGAATTACACCCAGCAATCGGTACAAGTCAACGATAACGAAGTGCAGGGTGCGGAACGCGCCGGGCTTGTCATTACGCAAAATAATAGTGAGACAAATTCACCGCCGCTGATCCGTGGTAACCGCGTCTTCAATAATGGCAGTGATGGTTCCTACACCGGTTTATCGCTGAGCTGGGATAGCAATAGCCAAGTGCCAGAGCTGAGCTTAAACGAAGTCTTCAATAACAGCGGTTACGGCATCGGCGTTACCTCAGCGGGTGGCGTATCGGTGGTATACAACAGCGTATACGACAACAACACGGCGGGTGGCACGGGCAGTGATGTAGGGCATGGCTTATGGCTGGATGCCGGTGGTGTTGCTCGGGTGCACCAAAACCGCATCGAAGGTAGCACCGGTTATGGGTTATACAACAGCAGCGCAGTAGCGGTTGCGGCGGACCACAACTGGTGGGGCAGTACAATCACCTCGGAAATGGCCTCGGGCAACAACCCCAAAAACATCAGCGGCGTGTACGACATCTACGATGACGGTAGCAAGGGGGCAGTGAGTTATCTGCCGTGGTTGGCCGCGACGGTAAGTATATCGGACGCCCCCATCTCCTGGGTTCGATTACCCACCGATGGCAGCGAGCTCAAAGGCCCGAATGTCCTCATCGAAGGCTCGGCCAGCGCGGCCGCGGGCATCGACCGAGTGGAAGTAAGCACCGACAATGGTGTGACCTGGCAAGTGGCCGACGGCACTGTGAACTGGACCTACGCCTGGGCGCCCACGGCTGACGGTGTTTACCAACTGCGCTCCAGAGTGGTTACCTTGGACGGCCAGTTAGAAGTTGCTAGTGCCGGCAATGCCGTCACCATCGATAGCAGCCTACCCACCACCTCGGGCGTATTAACGGGTGATGAAACCTGGAGCAACACGGTTCAAATTACCGGTGACATCACCGTGCCGGTAGGCACCACCCTCACGGTTGAACCGGGTACCACCATTCAATTCCAGGCGTTAAGCGATGACCAGGGAGGTGGTTCAGAAAGCTCGCGGCCAGAACTGATCGTAGAAGGCGATCTGGTTGCGCTCGGTACCCAAGCAGCACCCATCGTACTGACCAGCAATGCCGCCAGCCCCGCTGCAGGCGATTGGGGTGGCATCCACCAAAACGGTGGTGATGTATCCCTGGCCTACACCACCGTTCAATACAGTACCGTCGGCCTTGAATACAGCGCCGAGGGTGGTGTTATCACCTCAGTATCCATTAGCGACAGCACCATTGCCGACACCACGGGCGCCGGGATTACCGCCTCGGCCAGTAGCAGTGCCGTGGTGACATTAGACGTGCAGAACACCGCACTCAATAACATCGGTGGTACCGGTATCTATGGTTGGTCCACCACCGCAGGGTCGTTAACCGCCACCATTACCGATAGCCAATTACAAACCGTGGGCGGCCACGGTGTTGATTTGTCACCGCAAGACAGTGACAGCAATACGAATCTGACAGTCACCGTCACGGGGTCCACGCTAGGCGCCATTGCCTTGGACGGTTTCCGCTTCGGCAGTCCTAATGGTTATAGTCGAGGTCTTCACAGTATCACCGCGATCAACAACACCTTGAGTAACATTGGCGATAACGGCATCTGGGTGTATTACCTAGATGAGGTGTCGTTGGAAGATAACGACCTCAGTGGCGTGGGTGAATACGGAATTTATCTGTTTAAGTATGGGTCGGCCACCGAAGGTGACGTCACCATACTGGGCAATAGCCTAGACACCAGTGGCCGGGGCGGTATTTACAGCTACTTCGTCAACACCAGCAGCCAACACATTGCGTCGCATCTTATCGACAACAACACCGTTCTGAATGCTACGGGTACCGGTATCTACGTATACAACCAACTTTATACCGAAGCGTTGTCGGTCAGTGGCAACAGCGTTAACGGTGCGGCGAGTAACGGCCGTGGCATTGATCTGATCATTCAGAATTACACCCAGCAATCGGTACAAGTCAACGATAACGAAGTGCAGGGTGCGGAACGCGCCGGGCTTGTCATTACGCAAAATAATAGTGAGACAAATTCACCGCCGCTGATCCGTGGTAACCGCGTCTTCAATAATGGCAGTGATGGTTCCTACACCGGTTTATCGCTGAGCTGGGATAGCAATAGCCAAGTGCCAGAGCTGAGCTTAAACGAAGTCTTCAATAACAGCGGTTACGGCATCGGCGTTACCTCAGCGGGTGGCGTATCGGTGGTATACAACAGCGTATACGACAACAACACGGCGGGTGGCACGGGCAGTGATGTAGGGCATGGCTTATGGCTGGATGCCGGTGGTGTTGCTCGGGTGCACCAAAACCGCATCGAAGGTAGCACCGGTTATGGGTTATACAACAGCAGCGCAGTAGCGGTTGCGGCGGACCACAACTGGTGGGGCAGTACAATCACCTCGGAAATGGCCTCGGGCAACAACCCCAAAAACATCAGCGGCGTGTACGACATCTACGATGACGGTAGCAAGGGGGCAGTGAGTTATCTGCCGTGGTTGGCCGCGACGGTAAGTATATCGGACGCCCCCATCTCCTGGGTTCGATTACCCACCGATGGCAGCGAGCTCAAAGGCCCGAATGTCCTCATCGAAGGCTCGGCCAGCGCGGCCGCGGGCATCGACCGAGTGGAAGTAAGCACCGACAATGGTGTGACCTGGCAAGTGGCCGACGGCACTGTGAACTGGACCTACGCCTGGGCGCCCACGGCTGACGGTGTTTACCAACTGCGCTCCAGAGTGGTTACCTTGGACGGCCAGTTAGAAGTTGCTAGTGCCGGCAATGCCGTCACCATCGATAGCAGCCTACCCACCACCTCGGGCGTATTAACGGGTGATGAAACCTGGAGCAACACGGTTCAAATTACCGGTGACATCACCGTGCCGGTAGGCACCACCCTCACGGTTGAACCGGGTACCACCATTCAATTCCAGGCGTTAAGCGATGACCAGGGAGGTGGTTCAGAAAGCTCGCGGCCAGAACTGATCGTAGAAGGCGATCTGGTTGCGCTCGGTACCCAAGCAGCACCCATCGTACTGACCAGCAATGCCGCCAGCCCCGCTGCAGGCGATTGGGGTGGCATCCACCAAAACGGTGGTGATGTATCCCTGGCCTACACCACCGTTCAATACAGTACCGTCGGCCTTGAATACAGCGCCGAGGGTGGTGTTATCACCTCAGTATCCATTAGCGACAGCACCATTGCCGACACCACGGGCGCCGGGATTACCGCCTCGGCCAGTAGCAGTGCCGTGGTGACATTAGACGTGCAGAACACCGCACTCAATAACATCGGTGGTACCGGTATCTATGGTTGGTCCACCACCGCAGGGTCGTTAACCGCCACCATTACCGATAGCCAATTACAAACCGTGGGCGGCCACGGTGTTGATTTGTCACCGCAAGACAGTGACAGCAATACGAATCTGACAGTCACCGTCACGGGGTCCACGCTAGGCGCCATTGCCTTGGACGGTTTCCGCTTCGGCAGTCCTAATGGTTATAGTCGAGGTCTTCACAGTATCACCGCGATCAACAACACCTTGAGTAACATTGGCGATAACGGCATCTGGGTGTATTACCTAGATGAGGTGTCGTTGGAAGATAACGACCTCAGTGGCGTGGGTGAATACGGAATTTATCTGTTTAAGTATGGGTCGGCCACCGAAGGTGACGTCACCATACTGGGCAATAGCCTAGACACCAGTGGCCGGGGCGGTATTTACAGCTACTTCGTCAACACCAGCAGCCAACACATTGCGTCGCATCTTATCGACAACAACACCGTTCTGAATGCTACGGGTACCGGTATCTACGTATACAACCAACTTTATACCGAAGCGTTGTCGGTCAGTGGCAACAGCGTTAACGGTGCGGCGAGTAACGGCCGTGGCATTGATCTGATCATTCAGAATTACACCCAGCAATCGGTACAAGTCAACGATAACGAAGTGCAGGGTGCGGAACGCGCCGGGCTTGTCATTACGCAAAATAATAGTGAGACAAATTCACCGCCGCTGATCCGTGGTAACCGCGTCTTCAATAATGGCAGTGATGGTTCCTACACCGGTTTATCGCTGAGCTGGGATAGCAATAGCCAAGTGCCAGAGCTGAGCTTAAACGAAGTCTTCAATAACAGCGGTTACGGCATCGGCGTTACCTCAGCGGGTGGCGTATCGGTGGTATACAACAGCGTATACGACAACAACACGGCGGGTGGCACGGGCAGTGATGTAGGGCATGGCTTATGGCTGGATGCCGGTGGTGTTGCTCGGGTGCACCAAAACCGCATCGAAGGTAGCACCGGTTATGGGTTATACAACAGCAGCGCAGTAGCGGTTGCGGCGGACCACAACTGGTGGGGCAGTACAATCACCTCGGAAATGGCCTCGGGCAACAACCCCAAAAACATCAGCGGCGTGTACGACATCTACGATGACGGTAGCAAGGGGGCAGTGAGTTATCTGCCGTGGTTGGCCGCGACGGTAAGTATATCGGACGCCCCCATCTCCTGGGTTCGATTACCCACCGATGGCAGCGAGCTCAAAGGCCCGAATGTCCTCATCGAAGGCTCGGCCAGCGCGGCCGCGGGCATCGACCGAGTGGAAGTAAGCACCGACAATGGTGTGACCTGGCAAGTGGCCGACGGCACTGTGAACTGGACCTACGCCTGGGCGCCCACGGCTGACGGTGTTTACCAACTGCGCTCCAGAGTGGTTACCTTGGACGGCCAGTTAGAAGTTGCTAGTGCCGGCAATGCCGTCACCATCGATAGCAGCCTACCCACCACCTCGGGCGTATTAACGGGTGATGAAACCTGGAGCAACACGGTTCAAATTACCGGTGACATCACCGTGCCGGTAGGCACCACCCTCACGGTTGAACCGGGTACCACCATTCAATTCCAGGCGTTAAGCGATGACCAGGGAGGTGGTTCAGAAAGCTCGCGGCCAGAACTGATCGTAGAAGGCGATCTGGTTGCGCTCGGTACCCAAGCAGCACCCATCGTACTGACCAGCAATGCCGCCAGCCCCGCTGCAGGCGATTGGGGTGGCATCCACCAAAACGGTGGTGATGTATCCCTGGCCTACACCACCGTTCAATACAGTACCGTCGGCCTTGAATACAGCGCCGAGGGTGGTGTTATCACCTCAGTATCCATCAGTGACAGCACCATTGCCGACACCACGGGTGCCGGGATTACCGCCTCAGCCAGTAACAGTGCCGTGGTGACATTAGATGTACAGAACACCTCACTCAGTAATATCGGTGGTACCGGTATCTATGGTTGGTCCACCACCGCAGGGTCGTTAACCGCCACCATTACCGATAGCCAATTACAAACCGTGGGCGGCCACGGTGTTGATTTGTCACCGCAAGACAGTGACAGCAATACGAATCTGACAGTCACCGTCACGGGGTCCACGCTAGGCGCCATTGCCTTGGACGGTTTCCGCTTCGGCAGTCCTAATGGTTATAGTCGAGGTCTTCACAGTATCACCGCGATCAACAACACCTTGAGTAACATTGGCGATAACGGCATCTGGGTGTATTACCTAGATGAGGTGTCGTTGGAAGATAACGACCTCAGTGGCGTGGGTGAATACGGAATTTATCTGTTTAAGTATGGGTCGGCCACCGAAGGTGACGTCACCATACTGGGCAATAGCCTAGACACCAGTGGCCGGGGCGGTATTTACAGCTACTTCGTCAACACCAGCAGCCAACACATTGCGTCGCATCTTATCGACAACAACACCGTTCTGAATGCTACGGGTACCGGTATCTACGTATACAACCAACTTTATACCGAAGCGTTGTCGGTCAGTGGCAACAGCGTTAACGGTGCGGCGAGTAACGGCCGTGGCATTGATCTGATCATTCAGAATTACACCCAGCAATCGGTACAAGTCAACGATAACGAAGTGCAGGGTGCGGAACGCGCCGGGCTTGTCATTACGCAAAATAATAGTGAGACAAATTCACCGCCGCTGATCCGTGGTAACCGCGTCTTCAATAATGGCAGTGATGGTTCCTACACCGGTTTATCGCTGAGCTGGGATAGCAATAGCCAAGTGCCAGAGCTGAGCTTAAACGAAGTCTTCAATAACAGCGGTTACGGCATCGGCGTTACCTCAGCGGGTGGCGTATCGGTGGTATACAACAGCGTATACGACAACAACACGGCGGGTGGCACGGGCAGTGATGTAGGGCATGGCTTATGGCTGGATGCCGGTGGTGTTGCTCGGGTGCACCAAAACCGCATCGAAGGTAGCACCGGTTATGGGTTATACAACAGCAGCGCAGTAGCGGTTGCGGCGGACCACAACTGGTGGGGCAGTACAATCACCTCGGAAATGGCCTCGGGCAACAACCCCAAAAACATCAGCGGCGTGTACGACATCTACGATGACGGTAGCAAGGGGGCAGTGAGTTATCTGCCGTGGTTGGCCGCGACGGTAAGTATATCGGACGCCCCCATCTCCTGGGTTCGATTACCCACCGATGGCAGCGAGCTCAAAGGCCCGAATGTCCTCATCGAAGGCTCGGCCAGCGCGGCCGCGGGCATCGACCGAGTGGAAGTAAGCACCGACAATGGTGTGACCTGGCAAGTGGCCGACGGCACTGTGAACTGGACCTACGCCTGGGCGCCCACGGCTGACGGTGTTTACCAACTGCGCTCCAGAGTGGTCACCTTGGATGGCCAGTTAGAAGTTGCTAGTGCCGGCAATGCCGTTACCATTTCCAATGCATCAACCATTATTACTGCCGGAAGTTTATCGGAGGATCAAACTTGGTCTGAAACGGTAAATCTATCTGGCGATATAACTGTGCCTGCGGGAATTACGTTAACAATCGAAGCCGGTGCAAACATTATAATTCCGTCGCGTAGTGACAGCAGTTTTGGTGGCAATAATTCCAACAGTACTGAAATTATCGTTGAGGGTAATCTGCTTATTAACGGTACAATCGCTAACCCGGTTGTTCTAGCGCCTAACCAATCACCATTGAATCCTGGTGATTGGGAAGGTATCAGGGTAAGCGGCAACTTAGATGTAAACTATGCTGATGTTGAATACGCTGTTAATGGTATTACGTGCATTGCAGATGGTGCTGTCGGCTTTTGTAATATAGAAAATACGACGGTAACCAATTCATCTGAAAATGGAGTGTTACTGGATGCGTTAAATGGTGGCCAGCTTACCGCTAGCATTGTTGCGAATGAATTCCATACCAATGCAGCTTTCGGCGTATCTGGCACAGTGCAAAACGCTGACAGCGTATTAGATGTTTACCTAGAATCGAATATTGTAAGTAGCAATGCTGGTGGTGGTATATATTTGTCCGCAGAAGACAGCGGAGCTATGCTTTTGGCGGACGTTGCCAGTAACGTGATCGAATCCAACTCCAGTTACGGAATTTACGTTGTTACCAGAGACTACTCTGCAAGCGCAATTGACATTAAAGACAATGAAGTTGCAAATAATGTCAATGCCAATGGCATCACTATATATAATTCCAACCGAGTAGGTGCTGAATCTGAGCATATCATTCGGGGCAATAATATTTTAGGCAACCGATATAACGGTATTCTTTATTACAACGAAAACTACAGTTCCGTTTCCCCGGCTATATCCTCAAATACCGTTCAGAATAATCTAGAAGCGGGAATGTACATTTATAATACCTCTGGGATAAATGAGTTACTGCCTGGGATAAGCGCTAATACCATCACCAATAACGAAATAGGTTTACGAATTCAGCCTACAGCTGCGATATCAATTACCAATAATGAGCTTTACGATAATAGCGATTTCGATTTACAAAATGATTCCTCCTTTGCGATCAATGCGCAACAGAACTGGTGGGGCATTGATACAACCAATACTTTGGAATCTGGAAATCATCCTCGTGATATCAATGTAATTTACGACGGTTACGATGCAGCTAGTCTCGGTACCGTAGATTATTCCAATTGGCTAAATGATTTCGAATTACCGGCAACCCCAGTTATTGACCCCATCACAACGCCCGTACAAAGTGATAGCCAATTAATCAGCGGTACAAAACAGGCAGAAACTGGTATTCAGGTAAACGGTGTAACCGTCGTTCCGGTTGACAATGCTACAAGCTGGAGCGCTACAGTCAATTTAGCCGAGTCACTCAATAATTTTTCCGTCACCGCTATAAATACTATTGGTCTGATCAGTGAAGCCGAGAACGTGCTGATCACCCGAGATACGCTACCCCCGCGTATTCTTTCTTCTTCCCCCGCCGACGGCGCTAGCCTTAATCAGTCCATTAGTAAAGTATTAGTATCGCTTTACGATGTGAGCACTGAAGTCGATATGCCAGTCGCACTATCTTCCGCTTCTATCACTCGGCAGGGTGTAGTGGTTACTGGTTCTTGGGCAGCTTCAGGTGCTCGTCTGGAATTTACCCCGCAACAAGCTCTGCAAAATGGCTCTTATTCGGTGGCTTTGACGCTCACAGATTCTCCATTGGGTAACAGCGCCTCAGCGGAATTTGCATTTACTATTGATACGGTTCTGCCGTCTGCGATAACTGTGGACCCGGTGCTAACCCCTACCAATATTCAACTATTGTCTCTTTCCGGTACAAAGGAAGCCAACTCCTCCGTTTGGATTAACGATTCCCAAGTGGTAGCTCTGGATGATTCAACACTGTGGAGCGCGAGCTATAGCTTGCAGGCGGGTTCGAACTCTTTAGTAGTCGAATCACGGGATCTCGCAGGCAATCCAAGCCCTGCGGTGGAGATTGAAGTTGTGCTTGACCAAACAGTTCCGCAGGTAGAATCGGTGCAGCCAGAGGATCAAAGCTACCTAACCAGCGCGCCTTCAAGTGTCATTGTCGTAATATCCGACGACCTGGCTGGTATTGACATTGAGGCAACTATTGCTTCCGCGAGTGTCTCAGCAGCCGGTGGTCCAATTGCCGGTGATTGGTCTGCAACGCAAAGTGACCAGTTGGAATTTATTCCGCTTCAGCAGCCTTTGGCTGAGGGTGATTACACAGTGGCCTTGCTTGTGCAAGATCTGGCCGGTAACGCCCAGAGCTTTCAAAGTCAGTTTAGCTACGATGCGACGGCCCCGCCAACACCAACTATTGACCCTGTCACATCTCCTACCAATTCAGCCATGCAAACCCTGTCTGGCACCAAAGAAGCCGGCTCCGGTATCCGTATAAACGGAACAGACGTAATAACCCCTAACGATGGTACTAGCTGGAGTTATCAATACGCTCTTGTTAATGGGTTAAATACACTCTCCGTTACGGCTTATGATTTAGCTGCTAATGAAAGCGCACCAATCATTGTTGAGATTATTTATAACGATACCTCGCCACCACCCGTTGAAACTTTGAGAGTTAATGCCAATGGAACTGGCCAACAGATATCTTTGGACTGGTCTGGCTATGATGAATCGTTGCATGGCGATATTGCTGGGTATCGAATTTATATTGAAACAGCGCTGTTTACTCAGGTAAACAGTTTGGACCCGGTAGCAGAGTTGCCTGCTGGGACCTATAACTACACCGCAGACAACTTAGTAGAAGGCGTCGATGTATATATTGCTGTCGTAGCATTTGATAGCAACGGAAATCAAAATGTATCAGCAACACCGGTGTTGGCCACGCCAGCTGATACAGCAGCTCCGGAAGACGTTACCAATACCTCTTTGGAGGTATTTGATGATCACCTACTCCTGTCCTGGGAGCCGTCAATTAATTCGGCCGATGATCTCACTGCATATAATGTTTATATCGATGGAGTTGGCCCAGTATCGTTAGACCCATCCGTATCACAATACGACTTTACAGGCCTAACCACGGCAACTGCTTATCAGTTAAGAGTATCAACCGTAGATGATAACGGCAATGAAAGCCCCGGTGTTACCGTTGATGCCGCAACATTATTGCCCAATCCAGAGGGGCTAAGCGCATCCTCGCTTAGCGGCATTATTGATTTAAGCTGGTTGCCCGTGGCTCCAACCGAGCTTGTTCAACACTATGCAATCTATGCAGAGCCTACACAATTCACAACTGTTGAAGGTTTAACTCCTAAATTGATCGTTAATGCAAATTCAACAACAAGTCGGGTGGCCGGCTTAACAAATAATATTGAGTATTTCTTCGCGGTAACCACGGTAAATATCGCCGGCGGCGAGCGCAGCAATGTAGCTACGGTTTCGGCTACTCCACTGGCAGATGTTGGTGGGCCACTTCTATCGAATTTCAGCTTTAATAGTACTGCACTTGTTGATGGTGTGACTATTTCAGGAAACGGCGTGCTCAGTGTGAGTGCAAGTGATGATTCAGGAATGAGTCGTGTTGAATTCGCGGTTAATGGAACGACGATATCGGTGGACACTAATGGCAGTGACGGTTACACCGCGAGTTTGGTGGTTTCCCAGTTTGATGACGGGGCAATAATATTGTCTGCAACTGCCTACGATAGTTTTGCCAACGCAGCAACCATTAGCGTTGCCGCTGAATTGGATCTGTTAGCACCCGCAACACCGGTGATAACGTCACCTGCTAACAATATCGTTACGAATCTTACAAACATAACTCTGGAAGGCACAGCAGAACCGGCCAGTAGTGTATTTGTTTACCGTGACACGGTTCAGTTGGCGGGGCCATTTGCAGTAAACGACAGTGGGCAATTTACTGCCCAGGCCAATTTGTTAGAAGGGCCGAACAATTTATCCGTGGCTGCTCAAAATCGTGGAGGCTTAAGCAGCCGCAGTGCGATTGTAATTGTAACTTCCGATAGTAGTTTGCCGGAGGCACCAGGTAGCGTGGATGCACAATCCCAGCCACTGGGCGAAATCATTCTACAATGGCTGCCTTCTACCAGCGATAATGTAAGTGGTTATGATATTTATCGAGCGGCGGCCGTTTTTGATGATATAGGCAGCGCAACTAAAATAAACTCTACGTTGGTTAGCGCAACGGGTTATACAGATTTACCACCCGCAGATGGGCAATATTATTACGCTGTGGTGGCGGTAAACGAGGTTGGCTCGTCAGGCCCTCTGTCTAATCTTACTAGCGCGGTATCTGACTCCACGGCTCCGCTGGCAACTAGCATTAGCTACACGCCGCTCGGTATGTACGATGCAGCCACAGAGCGATTTGGCGTTGGTATTGTAGAAGTCGCGGTTGAAGTGTCTGAACCACTGTTGGCCACTCCGTTTTTAGCGTTAACGGTTTCGGGTGGGGTGCCGAATAATGTCGTTCTTAGTCAAGCCAGCAGCCAGCTTTACACCGGGCAGTTTGAAATTACTGAGAACAATCACAGCGGCATTGCTTACGCAGTGTTCTCTGCTAGGGATGAAACAGGTAACCGCGGTACCGAAGTAGAAGCAGGGGAGTCGTTACTCATAGACGTGCAGGGTCCCATAGCCCAGGGATTAACGATTTTACCGGACGGGCCCATCAAAAATAGCAGTGCCAACCCAACAGTAATCTCATTTTATTTCGATTTAGATGCTCCTTTACCCACTGGAGAAGAGCCGCAAATAACTTACTTGTTGTCGGCGCCAGGCCGCACAGAATCCGCTGCAATCCCATTGGTTCAAGAGAGCACCTTGCGCTGGAGCGGTGAACTAACTTTGCCCAATGATGCGGGCTTAAACCAAGTGGAGACCTTGCAGTTCCTGTTCTCAGCCGTTGATGATTTAAATAATGAAGGTAGCGTTATTGAAGGCCTCAGTACATTGCAAGTTTACCAGGGTGAACTACCGCCGCTAGCAATTCCAGAGAACTTTACTGCTGAGGCCCTACCGGGTGGCCAAGTGCAATTATCTTGGAATGCCGTGGAGGGTGCAGAAACATACCATATTTATCGCCAAGCGCCGGGTGAAAGTAGCTTGTCAGCTTATCAACGTAGTGCTGGAGAGGCATATGTTGATTCACCCGCGGTTGATGGCGAATACCGTTACAGCTTAGCCAGTATCCGTACTTCAAATAGCGATGAAGCACTGAGTGGGCAGAGCGATGAGGCGATTGTGACTGCCGACCGAGTTGCGCCGTCCGCACCAACAGGGTTAGCACTGGAATTGCTGGGTAGTGGCGTAAATGCTCAGTGGGATGTTTCTGCAGATCCCGATACAGTGGGCTACGCGCTTTATCGGGGTGCTACGGCCATTGGTAACGTTGCTGGTTTGGCTCCCATTGTTGAGGCAATAGAAGAAAACCGAACAATAGATTCACTGCCGTTAGAAACAGAGCCTTATTATGCAGTAACGGCACTTGATGGCGCTGGTAACCAGTCGTCGCCATCTAATTCTGCCTACGTCAATACCGATCTACTGCCGGTGGCGAACTTGGAAGTAACTCAACTCGATAACGAATTACCCGTGATCAGTTGGTCGCACACTAGCGCCAGTATCAATCTATTTAATGTTCATCTAGATGCCAGTGGCGAGCGAATTAATCTTACGCCTGGCGCAACCAGCCTAACTTCTTTTGTCGACGTCGGATACGACGGCGGAGATCGCTCTTACGTTGTTACCGCGGTCGATGCAAATGGTGTCAGCAGTATTGAACGAATATTGAATTTACCTGATGCCGACATTACCACCGCAGATGATATTTATATCGAACGAGGGGTGATGAACCGCCAGAGTTTTGTTGTACAAAATAACGGTAATCAACTTTTGGAAAATGCCGTCTTACAAGTAGATTTGGGCGATCGACTCCACATTTCTGAATCATTCAGTTTGGTCCCAGGGGTGACTGAACAAATAGACGTAATTTTAGGCGGGTACGATGACTTGGAAGTTCTGCCAGAGTTAACCGCCAGCTTAATCAACACGCAAACCACCGGCGAAATATCAAAAACTGAAAGAACACTTTCGGCTATTACCGGTGATGGGCAGCTTACGTTGGAAGTAGAAGTTATACAGCTAACGCGCGGCGGTGCAGGGCAAGTTCGCTTGGTAGTTCATAATACCTCAGCAGTAGAAACCGATATTGTTACAGCTAGGTTTGCGGGCACACTGGATTCCGACGATATCCAAGTATTTTTGCGAGATACCGACGGAAATGTGCTTTCAGTGGCACCATTCAAGCAGTTGTTCGGTACGCGGCTATTCGCTCTGGCTGATGGTACATCAGTGGTAAGAATTCCGCCCGGGGCTAGCTTTACTTCTGAACCTATTGAAATACAAGTACCCCCAAGTGCACCAGATGACGTAGAAGTAGAAGTAAATATAGCTCAAATACACTACCAATTCGGCACCGACCAGCAGGTAAGCCTACAGGGAATGTCATCCACGGTTGATGCAGCATTGGTGGACACACCCTACAACTGCACGATTAACTCGGCTACTCCAGGCTCGCAATTGTTGGTTCCCAATCAATCGGCAGATGTGGTTATCACGGGTACGGCAGTTGATGCCGAGACCCAATCGGCAATTGGTTCTGTGCCGGTTAAGTTAGTTATTGATAACCGTGGCTTTGAGCGTGTAGTGGAAATTTATGCTAACTCGGATGGTGTTTATAGCTATACTTTTACCTCGCAACCCGGTGAAGCAGGGCAGTATTCGGTATCGTGTATACATCCCGATTTAGACGCTCACCCACGCCAGGCGGAGTTTGCCATGCAGTCCATTCGGCTTTCGCCAGGGAATGCATCGATCAATGGCTACATTGATGAGGTTATTGAAATTCCCTACGAGGCCACTTCTGGCGTCGCTGCGTCTGCTACAAATTTAAGACTCGCTATAGTGGCTGAAGACCAAGTTAATGGTTTGCTGCCATCGGGCATTGCACTCACGTTGCCTGCCCCAGTAACGATGGGTAGTGAAGATGCGGTTAGTCTGCCGGTGACTGTGGCGGTGGATAACACAGTGAGCCCGGCGGGCAGTTTTGTGCTGCGTTTACTAAGTGACGAATCCGGAAACCAGGCCTTGGCAAAAGCCACAGTAAATTATCAATATGCTGCCAAACCCGGTGAGCCCCCGTTGCCAGATGCCTTCCCCGTAATTGATTTAGAAAATACGGTTACCGAAACCGGGGTAAATCGGGGCGATACAGTGATTGAAACGCTCACCATCAGCAATATAGGTTTGGCTACACTGGAGCAGGTGAAATTAGCACTCATTGATTCTTCTGGGGCGGAAGTATCCAATGGTTGGGCCTATATTTCTTCACCCACTGATATTGGAACCATAGGCATTGGTGAGACTAGCCTAGTTGAAGTTGGCTTTGCGCCGAGCACCGCAATCGCGGAGGGCGTATATCAATACAAAGTCAGAATTAGCAGTGCTAACCACCCGGTTGCAGATGCATTATTCGTGGTATCTGTAACGCAATCGGGCGTAGGTGGCGTGTTGTTTCGCTTATCAGACATTTATACCGCCACGTTAGATGAAAATGGAGAGCCTATCCCAGGTTTGGCCGGTGCGGAAATTCAATTGCAAAACGAAAGGGTGTTAACCATTGACCAAACCGCAACCACAGACGGCAATGGTGAAGCGCTATTCACGGGCCTTGCTAGCGGCTGGTATACCTTCAGGGCCGGCGCAAACAAACATGAACAAGCTGTGGGTCGCATTCAAATAAAACCTGGTATTACCCAAAGCGAAGAAGTCTTTTTGGACTACAACCTAATTACCGTTGATTGGTCGGTAACCGAGATCTCCATTGAAGACAGATATGAAATAACACTTACCGCAACGTTTGAAACCGACGTACCTGCGCCCGTAGTTGTAATTGAGCCAACAAGCGTAAACCTTCCGAAAATGGAACCCGGTGACGTGTTCAATGGAGAATTTACGATCACCAACTATGGCTTGATTCGCGCCGATAACGTAACCATGCCTTTCAATAGCTCCGATGGGTATTTCCGATACGAGGCTCTTATCGATATCCCTGATACGTTGGAAGCGAAGCAGAGAATAACCGTACCTTATCGCGTAGTCAGTTTGGCACCGCTGGACCCCGCCATAGCCGGTACCGGGGGTGGAGGTTTTTGCTATGGCCATAGTGAGTGCTTCGAAGAGTGTCATGATTACGAGTGTGCTAATGGGGTGGTTACCGGAGGCTGCAGTAGTATGTGCTTTAGTATCGCTTACGGTGATTGTGGTAATCCTAGTTCCTCTGGTGGTGGTGGTGGAGCTTCAGGTGGTGGCGGTGGTGGCATTATTGGTTACGGTCCTCGGTGGTTCCGGAGTGGCGTCGGCGGACCTGGTGGTCGTGGTAGTGGTGTCCCCGATTTTTCATTCCAGCCAGCTCCTAACCCTATAGACGATATCCCTTTCTGCCCGCCAGACTGTAAAGACGGTGAATGCTGTGATCAACCGGGCAACGGTGATTCCCCAGCCGGGGAGCCTCCGGAGGAGAAAGAACCACCTCCGTGTCCAGCTCCGGGCGGAGCACCAGCAGATGAATGTAATTAGTGGTGTTTTGTCTACCACGCTTAAATTTAGGAAAGAAATTGGATTCTTAAAATGATTTGTATTTCGAAGAAGTTATTTGAAATTGTAAACGTGACTAAGAAATTGCCGTTCTTGATAAAAGTTCTCTGCTGCTTTGTGCTTCTAATCGCAAGCCAAAATACGATAGCGGGCTACCCAAATAGCTTTTCTGAATCCCAGGATGATATCTACGTAAAAGTTATGGGTGGCTACGTTACGGTGAAACGTACCTTTTATGAGGGGCAGTGGCACTTTAATCGCAATTGGTCACCGTTAACAATACAGTACGATGCGTTAACTAACGAGCCATCAGAAATTCGCCGTTTTGATGCCGTCTATAAAATGGCGGACAGCTCTGGCAAAATTTTTAAAAATACACCACGTAAAACAATCCACCGATTATCGAACGGCTATTTGTGGGTCAATTTAGAAGGCAACTGGATTGAATACGACAACAACGGCCGAATCCTCGGCTATGGCGATAAAAACAACGTCAAAGTAACGTTTAGTTTCGACTCAGAAGGCCGTATCTCCGGCGTATTTGATCACTTCGGCACGCAAGTATTCTGGTACACCCATGACGCAGCAGGTAATTTAACGCAAGTAAAAGATACAACAGATCGCCAGGTGAGTTACGAATACAACGCCAGTAATCAACTTGAGGCAGTGATTGATGTACGCGGCAATCGATGGGAGTACGATTACGGAGCTGCCGGTGGTGTGCCAGTAATTACAGCCATGACGGATCCGTTAGACCGCACCATTACCTACACCTATAACGCGGCGGGTATGCTCAAAACCAAACGCTATGCGGATAATACCGGTATGAGCTACGGCTATCGCTATGGTGTTACGGCGGCCACCAAAGGCCAGGCGATTGTTACAGCTTTGTCGACATCGGGTAAAGAAGAAATTACTTATTACGATTCTATTACTGGTAGGGCGGTAAGAAAAGAAATTGGTGGTGTAACGATTTATACGCGTGCGTTCTCTTCTAGTGAAATCGCTACTACAGATAAAAATGGCAATACTACTGTGCGCACGCGTGATGGTTTGTATAACACAACTAAAATAACCTATCCCGATAACTCTACAAAAAAATATAAATATACAACTATCAGTGTTTCGCTTGGCTTGGCTGCAAGTCCGGAGGTTAAAAGTAGCTTGTCTTTATTAAAAGAGTTTACTGACGAGAATGGTAATAAAACAACTTACGCATACGATACGCGGGGTAACCATATTTCAGTAGTAACTTCCAAAGGTACCAATATAGAGTCAACAATAGCATTCGTGAATGATTCCTTTGGCAATATAATTAAAAAGACCGAGGCTAGTGGCACCAATGATGCGGCCGTGTGGGCTACTATTTATAATGAATATGGAAGCCAAATAAAAATCACTGATCCCGAATCAGGAGAAATACAATTTATTTATGATGTAATGGGTAATCGTACAGTCTTAGTCGATGCTCAAGGTAATGAGTGGGTGAGTACTTATGACTCTGCTGGCAATCAGACGTCAAAGGTTAACCCGCTAGGAAACAGTTATAGCTATAAGTACGACGCTGCGGGTAATAAAATAAAAATTACTGACCCTATCAATAATGCATGGGTCTATGTATTTGATGCCAGAGATAATGTGATTTCAGTTTCGGATTCAATGGGTTACACCCGGACTTACAAATACAATGACGATAACCAAAGAATAGAGATAGAGGACGAGGAAGGGCATAAGATATATCGAAAATTTGATGCAATAAATAGGTTGGTGTCTGTCTCTGATGACTCTGGATACGGCGTTGAAAGGCGGTATGCAAATTTTAACACTCCAGGGGGTGGGGGGAGTGAACAGCCAACATCCTTCGTGCACCCTACCTTCGAACAAGAGTTGGTTTATGATTCTAGAAACAGATTGATTAAAGTGGCTGATATTGCTGATGGCAAGGAACGAAGAGAGATTTTCTATCACAGGGATCTTGTCGGAAATATCTTATCAATGGTGGATCCTAACGGCTATGCAACTCATTTCAATTATGATTCAAAAAATAGGATTACAAGTGAGATATCTCCGTCGTCAAGTGCCAGAAAATACTCTTACGATTGGCGTGGCAACAGGGTAGGTATTGAGGATCCTAATAATAATACCTACACGCTGGATTATAACAAAATGGGGCGTCTTATTCGCGAGAAAAACCCTTTGGGCCAGTCGTTTAGTTGGCAGTATAACAAGGCTGGTAGTTTAGTTAGTTACCAAGATCCTAAAGGCCAATATGTTGAATTATCGTATGATAATTCGTATCGCATTTTGAGAGAGGAATACTATGCCTCTGCAGGGGATGTTGATCCTATAGAGGTTGTAAATTATAAGTATGACCCTAGAGGGCTTTTAGTTTCTTGGGATGATGGTGTCAACAGTGGTAGATTCGAATATGATTCTCAGGGTCGGCGAACCCTGGAGTCTGTAAATTACGGCGCTGTCACATTTGAGCTTTCTTATACTTATTATAAAAACGGATTATTGCGTTCTTCGGTAGCACCTAATGGGTTGGTGACGAAGTTTATTTACGATAGTTCTAATTTATTACAGACAGTTGATATTGCTGGATACGGGAATGTTACTGTAAGTAAGCGTGTCAATCGCTTACGCTCCGAAATAAAATATCCTGGCAATTTCTTATCGAAACGCGAGTACGATAATTTTGAAAGGTTAAAAAATATTGAGGTATTAGATGTTTCTGGTAGTCGTGTTTTTCAACGTATTTACGATTACCTGCCTGACAATCAATTGTATAAGGAGTCTGGCGATGTTGAGATTGTATATGAATATGATCGGGATAAAAAACTAATTAGTGAGTCGAGAGGTGGAGCGCTGAAACTAAATTATATGTATGACAAATCCGGTAATCGTATAGGTGTTGCCAATAATACACAAAGTTGGGTATATAACGAAAATAGTCAGCTAGTCAGAAATGATGAGAACGAGTATGAATACGATCTCAATGGCAGTTTGGTTCGGTCGGAGTCGAGTTCGGAAATAATAACTTATACCTATGATCATCGTAATAGGCTAATTAAAGTTGACAGTTCTGTGATAGGAGAAGTTGGTAAGTACAAGTATGATCCATTCGGTAGACGTATACAAAAACAAGTGGATGGGGAAATAACATATTTTGTCTATTCAAAAAGAGGGCTGATTGCAGAAATTGATGAAGCGGGTAATTATAAAAAAATATATCAATATTGGCCTGGTTCACCTTGGGGCACTGACCCTTTGTTTAAATACACGCCGGAGGGAATCAATTTTTACATATCTAACAATATTGGAGCGCCGATTGCTCAACTTGATTCTTCGGGAGAAATTAGCTCATTATCAATGAGGGATGCATTTGGTGGCGCTTCAGAATCCGATGTTGATAACAATTTGGTTTTCCCTGGTCAGTACCATGATATAGAAACTGGGTTGAACTATAACTTTCACAGGTACTATTCGTCGGATCTTGGGCGGTATATACAATCAGACCCTGTCAGATACTTTGGTGCATCAAACTTATATGCGTATTCAGATAATAATCCAATTAATTCTTTTGACCCTTTGGGTTTGAAGCCCCGCTCGACTCACTCATCAAGAAATTCTCTTAATAAATGTCCACTTTGCGAGCCTGGTGAGAATGAAGATGGGGAATATGTCGATAGCGCTGGAGAACAGTGGAATAAAAGGCCGGAATGGAAGACTAAATATCACCCAGGTAAAAATGTATATGAGAGGCCAGATCCGGATCTGCCAGGTTCAGGATTTGAGTGTTCTTATGATAAAGATACAGGTTATCTCGATCCATACGATGGAACTTATAATTATGTCGCCCCGGACGGTATTATTTCAGGCATTGTGCATTGGAATCCTGCCGGTTGGTGGGATGTATCTGACGTGTATGAACACGATAATGATGTGCCGGCTAAAGACCAATATATTCCAACTGACTTTATATATACGAATGACTCAGATGTTGATATGTACGATGCTGAAGATCTCGGTCGCTAATCTGTTTTTTAATGCGAATGTTGTGGTTGGTAAGGTGGTGGTAAAAAAATGAAAAAAATCTTACTACACCAATTTGTTGGTAGCTTGACTTTAACCTTGGTCGTGCTTTGTGTTTTTTATGTTTTCTTAAAGGAATTTGGCAGTATTATATTGGGAAAGCGTGATTTAAGCCCGACGGGAGAAAAGAGGTTGGTACTAGATGACGTTAATAAATTGAATTTATACTATAAGTTTAGATTGTCTAATAGGTCCAATAAGGTTTCAAATAATTTAACTTTTAATTTTTCTTTACCTGTCTTTGCTTCGGTAAATTTGGTGAGTATTGATTTAAACATAGCACCCTACGCAAATGAGATATTTGAATATCGTCATGAATTTTATGTTTTAACTGATCGTGGCAGAGAGGGATATGGCGAATTTCTCGGTATAGCAGGTCATGGAGAAGAGTCGAAACGTAGGCTCCAAAGTATATTAAGGTCATTTACCCCTGATGAAGAGCCATTTTCAGAAAAAATATACCAATTTATTGTAAATTATGTCGACCTGTCTGGTTTTCATGCAAGAGCTCGGGGAGCTTTCTATGCTTTAGACTCCGGCGAGGCCGATTGCACCGAGTATATGCAACTTTTCATAGCCCTAGCACGCACAGCAGGAATCCCCGCCAGAGGTGTTATCGGTTACGTCTACGACCGAGACACCAAAATCGACCCCAAGGATGCGCACAACTGGGCGGAATTTTGGGATGGCGAACGTTGGCGAGTGGCCGACCCACAGCGCGGTGTGTTTATGGAAAATGAAGACCACTATATCCCCTTTAAAATACTGGATGATGATGGCTCTTACGTTGGTGAAATGCCGCCTTTGTATTGGTTGGAAGGTGAAAATATTGAAGGTTTAGAGCTTCGGATGATTTAAACAGCGCTGCTTACACAATTTGGAACTGGTTAATGGCAATTTTAAGTAAAAGAACAATCTACCAGAAGGATCTGGCTATTATGCCGGAACGGTTGCCAGGTAACTTTGTTTTGCTGCTAGTTTTTTTATTGTTGTCTCCGTTTGCAAGTGCGCAAGAAACCATCTGTGCGCAAGTTAAAATTGAAATTAAGCAAGAGTTGACCTTAGAACGCCAGGCGTTTGATGCCAATATGGTAATCACCAATGGCTTAACTGGCGTAAATATTGAAAATGTTGATATTGATGTACTTTTTGAAGATGAGGAAGGTATAAGCGTTTTAGCTTCATCTGACCCCAATAATAGCTCTGCTAGCTTTTTTATCCGTGTTGATAGTATGGATGGCATTAATGATGTTGACGGTGGCGGGGTAGTTGAAGGCAATTCCACCGCCGATATTCATTGGCTGATTATACCTGCCCCCGGTTCGGGTGGGGTGGTACCCTCCGGTAAGCTCTATTATGTTGGCGCTCGGCTTAGTTACACAATAGAAGGCGAAGAAACCACCATGGAGGTGTCGCCCGATTTTATCTACGTTAAGCCCCTACCAGAACTTACCCTAGATTATTTCCTGCCCCGTGATGTGTTTGCTGATGATGCTTTCACACAAGAGGTTGAGCCGTCGATTCCCTTTACTTTGGGCGTGCGTATCAACAACACCGGTGATGGCGCTGGCCAGTCAATTAAAATCGAATCTGCGCAACCAGAAATCGTTGAAAACGAGCAGGGGCTATTAATTGACTTTAAAATTATCAGTTCTAATGTTCAAGGGGAGCCCCAAGCGCCGTCCCTGCAAATTGATTTTGGAGAGATACCGTCTGGCTCAGCTAAAATGGGGCGTTGGCAAATGACCACGACGCTTTCTGGTAAGTTTGTGGCGTTCGACGCGGAATTTACCCACAGTGATGAGCTTGGTGGCCAATTAACTTCGGTTATTGACCAAGTAGTAACCCATACTTTGGTGCAAGACGTTTTAGTGGACTTGCCGGGGCGGGATTCTGTGCGGGATTTTCTCGCTGCAGATGGCGTTATGCGAGTGTATGAATCCAATGGTACAGATACGGTAGTTAGCGATATTTCCGCCGTTGCTATTCTTGGACCGGCGGCGTTTTCCGGTGCCGTAGCTCGGCATACCATAACTACACCGCAAGCTGCTGGTTTTACTTATCTGAAAGTACCAGACCCCCATGCAGGTACCAAAGAAGTCACCCGGGTGATCCGATCGGATGGCAAAGTACTACCTGCGGCCAATGCCTGGGCATCTAAAGAGCGAAAAGCGAACCCGCAAGCCGGTTGGGACTACTATCTTAATGTATTCGATGTCAGCTCTACGGGTAGCTATAGCGTGATAATGGACGCGCCGGTGATTCCACAGTTACCGCCGGTAATGCAATTTATCCCGAATCGTGTGGTTGGTGAGCTGTCTCAGGTTTCATTTCTGGTTGAAGCCAGTGACCCTAATGGCACCGTACCGTCTTTATCCTCGAGCTCTTTACCGAATGGCGCTATTTTTGCGGATCAAGGTAACGGTATTGGTGTTTTTGATTGGACTCCAGGCTTGGGCACCAGTGGTAACTACCCAATTATTTTTACCGCCAGCGACGGTGCACTAAGCACGTCTCAATATAGCCAAATCACCGTGCAAGGCTCGGTAGACGCAGACACGGATGGTGATGGTCTACCAGACCAGTGGGAGTTAGATAACTTTGGTGACTTAAGCCGAGACGGCTCTGGCGACTATGATGCCGACGGCATTTCAGATTACCAAGAATACCTTAATGGCTCAGACCCCTTAGGTTTGGATGGCCCAAGCACACCAGTTATTGCTTTCCCCGCATCGAATGAAACACTCTTAAGTACGCCATTCTCCTTAACCGTAGAAAATAGCTCTCATCCAAATCCGGAAGAGGACATTACCTACGATTTTGAAATCTATAGCGACCACAAGCTGTCGCAGCTACTAGCCAGTCAACATTCAGTTATAGAGCAGCTCGGAACCACCAGCTGGTTGGTATCGGGAGCGGCCGTATTAGATAGCCTTCCGGAGGATACGCAATTGGTTTGGCGGGTACGTGCGTACGATGGCGTGTTGGCGAGCCCATGGGTCTATGGCTCGTTTACCATTAATACCGTAGATGACCCAACCATAGCTCCAGTTTTGACCTACCCAGGCATAGGTAATGAAGTAGATACGTTGCAGCCTCAGTTTGAAGTTATTAATGGCTTTGCGCCGGATAAACCTTATAACGCCAATTTGCAGTATGTTTTTGAAATTTCAGAAAACGATGCATTTACATCCTTGATAGAAAGTTCTGAAGCGGTGTTAGCCAGTGAGACCGGCGTAACGCGTTGGCAGCCCGAAAACGAACTGGTAGATGGGGCTACGTATCATTGGCGAGTTCGATTTACCGAATACGATAACTCAGGTCAAACATCAGAGCAGGTCACCTCACCCGTTGCTTTTACCGTGGATACCACCAATAGCCGCCCAGCTTTACCGGTTGTTATTGCGCCATCGACCGGTGCGGAAATTGGTGTGGGTGGTACTTACTATTTACGGGTTGGCTCTGAATTGGTTGACCAGGATGGCGACACCACGCTGTATGTATTTGAATTGGATACAGTGCGCACCTTTGATTCGCCAAGCTTAATGACATCGCCAGCTATTACACCCTCTAACCCAGACAGTGTCACTTGGGAATTATCTGGGTTGGAAGATAACACCCGCTATTACTGGCGAGTACAGGCGTTGGATGCCGATGGCGCCACGCCCTGGGTTTATAGTAGCTTTATGATTAATTCCCAGAATGATCCACCGTTGGAACCACCGGTTTGTAACCCGGGTAGTAAAGCGTGGCTACAGTCTTTGAGGCCAGTACTGAAAGTTAGCGACCTGCCCGACCTAGACCAAGACGCGAAAACCTATGAATTTGAATTAGTGGAAGTCATCACCGGTGACTTGGTGGGCGAGTATCAAGGCGACCAGGCTTTCTGGCGCATGGCAGATGGACAGTTAAGCGACCATCATTGGTATGAGTGGCGCGCGCGTGCCGTAGATGACAGTGGTTTAGCGGGTGACTGGTCCGCCAATAGGACTTTCTACATAAACACCTATAATGAATTGGTTTACATTCCATCGATAGAATTACTGTCGCCTTCAGTGGACATGCGTAATCCCGAGAGTGACGTTGTTATCAGTTGGATAGATCGGGACGATGATTCCAACGCTAATATCAGTTTATTTTATGATACGAACAATGTCGGCCAAGACGGTACGCTAATTGCCGCAGACTTGTCGGAAGATGAAGACGGTAGTGATGGATATTTCTCTTGGGATACCAGTGGTTTGCCGTTTGGTAGTTATTTTGTATATGGCGTTATTTCCGATGGTAGCGATAGTGCCCATTCTTACGCGCCTGCAAAAATTACGATTGAAGAGCAGAGCGATGGATCCGGTGGCACAGGTAACGATACCGGCATAATTGGCGACTTTGCATGGCACGATTTAGACGCTGATGGGTGGCAAGATGCGGGCGAGCCCGGCCTTGGCGGAGTAACTGTAACGCTTTGGTTGAATTGCGACAGCAGTAATACTTTAACAACAGCCACGGATAGTGGTGGCTCGTACAGTTTTGAAAATTTAGCCGCGGGAAATTATCAACTGGCATTTGATCTGCCAGCAGGCTTTGAGTTTAGCCCCGCTAATGCGACCGGGACGGAGAATAACGACAGCAACCCCGACCCTCTCACAGGGCTAACCGGCTGCCTTACACTTGCCGCTGGGCAAGTACTTGATTCAGTAGACGCCGGGTTTGTTGAGCCAGGCGGTGGCAGTACATCAGAGGAATTACAACTCGTGCAGCTTGTTTTCAATCGCAATGCGGAATCTCTATGGTTGAGAGCTTCCTCTGATGCTGTTCCAGAGGGTAGTTCTGAGATTACAGCAACGGCTGTATTTGATGGGCAGGAAGTCGTGTTAGGTATTCTAGGTTGGAAAGCGGATAAAGGTTTCTATCAACAAAACTTTATGAATATCACTTGTCGACCAGATTCTATAATTTTAACCAGCGCTTCAGGAACCCAAATTACTGAACCAGTGGTAGGCTATGGCGGCGATGAAACCTGTTCGGATACCGAAACGCTTGAACTCTCTAATGCGATTTACTTTGATGCGAGTAACAAATTGTGGGTTAGAGCTACTTCCGACGCCTTGCCCGAGGGTAGCTCAAATATTACTGCGATTGCTGTACTACAGGGGCATGAAGTTGTGCTTGGTAATGTTGGTTGGAAAGCTAATAAAGGCGCATACCAACAGAACTTCTCCGGTATTTCCTGCAAACCAGACTCCTTAATATTGATTAGTGACTCTGGAGCTCAAACAACCGGGCCTGTGTCTGGAGGTGGTGGCAGCCAAAACTGTGGATCCACCGAAACGCTAGAAATTACAAATGCCATTTACTTCACTAGCACTAATAGACTGTGGATTAAGGCGTCTTCTGATGCTACACCGGATGGATCTTCTATGATCAGTGCTACAGTTGTATCAAACGGTGTGGAGAGCAATTTGGGAACAGTCGGCTGGAAATCAAACCGGAGTGCTTATCAGCAAGTGTTTAGAAACATTAATCAAATCCCACAAAGCGTCGTTATTAAAAGTGATTCCGGTGCAACGGCCACGTCATCGGTGCGTATTAGAAATTAATTGGCAGCGCTGCCGCCTGCTTTTTAACTATGGTGTATGTTAAAGGGGTAGGGGGTAGCCGCCAGGGTAAGGCCATGTTTTTTCTGGCGGTGGCGGTGGCGGTGGCGGTATGTATTTATGGCCGGTGGAATTACGTGGTAGACGTAAATGCTCTGAGCAAGTGGAGCGTTTGCCAAACTTATGTTCCAAAGCTATTTATAGTCTTGTCACTTCCTGCCGGTCTTGGTTTTCTTTTTACCGGCTTTAGCCGCGTCTTTTTTATCGCCACCAGCGTTGGTATCCAGCTCCAGTTGTTCTTCCAACCACATCACCGTCTCTAGGTAACTCACAAACCGGTTTAAATAGGGCAGGGATAGGTCGCGCATGTTGGTGAGCGATTTTATGGCCAACATATGGGGGTTGAGTGGCCCTGGGTTTTCTGGCCGGGTAATTACTGCTCGGTTCACCATGGATTCCGTTTTTTGTTGCGCCGCCAATTGCCGATAGCGGCGTACGGCTTTGAGCTCTTGCCGGTGGCGTTGCGGGTGGTCATTGCCAATGGGCAATTCCATTTGGTCGGCCCGTTGTGCGGCGTGTTCCATGGCCAGCATTTCGTCGTCCAGGGCTTGGGCGCTATCTACTGGTAGTTCATCTAGGGCAGGTGCCGATAGTTCATGGCGCAGGGTGCGCACGCTGTGCCGCGCCTTTTGTTGGCGGGTATGGGCGGCCAGTTGGGTATTGAGCTGCCGGGTGAGTTCGTTGTAATTGCCCGCCGGGGGTTCGTCTTCTATCGTGTCCGCGATATTGGTCGCATTGTTGCTGTTGCTGTTGCTGTTATTGGTATCGGCTGTGGTGCCGTGCAGCGCTTGGCGTGTGTCCTGGTAGCGAGTTTGTGCCTGGTTTAATTGTTGTTGGTACTGTTCAATTAACACGCTAAGCCGCTGGGCCAGGGCTTTTTGCACTCCGGGGGCACTTTGTTCGGCGCGCTGGTATAGACGCTCTAGGCGAAAAAAGCTCGCCGGTTGAAATCGGTCTTCGTGGCGCTGGCGCATGGCGCTTAGCTGCGTGGCAACGTCGGTAAGGGGGCCGGCTTGGAACAGCGTATCCGTGGGCTGCATGGGGCTTATTCTGCCTCGGTGTTGTTGATGGCTGCTTCGCTATCGCCATTGCTAGCGTCAGTGCTTGGATCCGTACCTAGGTCAGTACTTGGGTCAGCACTTGGGGCAGGGAAATCGACCTGGGTATCAGAAGTCGTCTGAGTTTCTGCATCTGGTGTTTTTTCGCTACTAATGCGTGGCACCGGCGAGATCTCAACCCGGCGATTTTGCGCCCGGCCTTCGGCTTTTTCGTTGCTGGCCACGGGCTGTTGTTCGCCAAAGGCGGCAGCAAAAATGCGGTTGGCGGGCAGACCGGCCTCAATCATTAAACGGGTTACCGTGAGGGCTCGCTCGGAAGATAACTGCCAGTTGTCGGCAAAGTGTAGGTTACCGGCTTGGATGGGGCGGCTATCGGTAAATCCACTGACCATCAGCAGTTGGTCTTGCTCGCTTAAATACAAATTCAGCGGTGTGATCAACGAGCGCAGTAAGGCCTCGCCCTCGGGCTGCAATTCCGATGAATTAATATCAAACAAAACTGCACCGCTGATGCCGATGCGGCCATCTTCAAAGGTGATGCGGCCGCTGGCCAGTGGGTCGGCCAGGGCTTGTTCCAATTGCACTCGGCGGGTCTGCTCGGTTTGGCGTTTTTCGGTTTCCTCTTTTAGCGTTTGCGCCAGCTGTAACTGAAAGCCCAGCACCCACACCAATAAAATGACAAACACGCCTACCAGGCCAGACATTAAATCGCCAAATACCGGCCATACGGGACTTTGCAGCGAGTCTTCTTCGAATTCCTGCATATTCATGGGTTACCCCGCATTGACGGTCTCACGACCGAGCCGGCGCAATTGTTCAATCATCTCTTGTTGCGACGACAAACTGTGGTCGATGATTTCTCGTGCCTGGGCAACGTAGTAGCCCATTTGCTCATCGCTGCGGTCGTTCATGGCGGCAATTTGAGCTTCTAAACTGCCAAAGTGTTCCAGCAGTTGGCTGTTGGCCGATTGGTAATCCTGCACCGCCTGGCCGAAGGTTTCCGCCAGGGTGGCCATGTCGATACTGCTGGCGGCAACCTGGTCTATACCGGTGGCCAGTTTATCGATATCGGTGTCGATCTTAGCGCTAAACCGTTCGCTCACTTCGGCCAACATAGTACTGGAGGCTTCTGTCATGCTCATAATGGCGTCGCGCTGTTCGGTGGTGGCGCTGGCCAGTGAGGTGGCCAATTGATCCAACTGCTCCATAATGGATTGGCGCTCTTGCAGCATTTGATTGTCGCGTTCCAGGGCTGAGGTCATTTCCTGGCGCAATTGCGACAGAACCTCCGCTGCAGCTTTGGGCGATTCGGCGGCGGTTTGCATTAATTCAGACATGGGCGTTTGTAATGCTTCGGTGAGCCGTTCCAGCTGCTCACTCATGCTGGCTTGCAGTTGCTCAAAGCCGGCGATGGCGGCTTGGTTGCGCTGTTGCTCAGCTTGCTGCAGTTGGCCTAATTCGGATTTGGCCGCAGCGATAAACGACTCTGCCTGTTTTTGCTGTTGCTCGTACCACTGCGATTCCTGGCTGCGGCGCTCATCCAATAGGGCTTCGCCACCGCTGACCACCGAGGCGATGCTGTCGGCCAGAGTTTGCTGGCGCAGGTTGAGGTCATCGGCGTGTTGTTGGTGGCGGGCGATTAAGTCATTAAATTGTGTTTGGTTGCCGGCGCCGATAGCATCCAATCGAGCTTGGTCGGCGTCGCTCTGTTGTTGCAGCCAAGCTTTTAAAGTTTGGCCTAATTCGTTTTGCGTTTGAATTAAATTGTTGCGCACGTGCTGTTGTAATTCTTGCGCCCACTCGCCTTGTTTTTTCAGTAATTGGTTGTGGCCTTCCTGCTGTACCAAAATCTCTTCGTACACTTGGAGGGTGTTGTCTTCCAACAATTGGCGGCGTTCTTGCTCGTGCAGTTTTTGCTCTTGCAGCCAAGTTTGTAAGGTCTCACCAATAATTTTCTGAGCGTCTACAACACTTTGGTCAAACTGGTTGCGCAGTTGATGTTGTAATTCCTGCTGCGCTTGTTGTAGCGTTTGTTGCCACTGGCCTTGTTGTTTTTGTTGGCCAAGAATTTCATCAAACACTTGTTGGTTGGTATCGCTAATGGTTTGTTGGCGTTTTAATTCGTTAGCTTCTTGCAGCGCTAACCACTGGCCAAGTGTGGCGCTAATTTCGGTTTTGGTTTGTTCGATACTGCTGGCAAATTCCTGTTGCAGGGTTTCTGCCCAGTGGTTTTGTTGTGCCAGCAATGCTTTGTATTGGCTTTGATTTGCGGCTATGTCGGCCAGCCATTGCTGGTTGCTGGCGTTGACGTGCTCTCTACGAGCTTGTTCATCCTGCTGTTGTTGTTCTAACCAGTGGCGCAGGGTTTGGCCAAATTCTGTTTGCGACTGGCTGAATTGTTCGGAAATTTCTTCCTGTAAAGACGTGGCCCAGATTTTTTGTTGTTGTAGCAGTGCGTGATACTGCTTTTGGCCTTCGGCGATATCGGCCAGCCATTGTTGGTTGGTGGCGTTAATGTGTTCGCGTCGTTGTTGTTCATCGTCTTGCTGTTGTTGCAGCCACTGTTGCAGATGTTCGCCAATCGCCCGCTGGGATTGCTCCACGCCATTGCCAATGTCCTGTTGAATACGCTCAGCCCAGGATTTTTGCGCTTCAATTAAAGCGCGCTGTAACACGTGCTGCTCTTCAATACCGCTGCGCCACTGGTTTTGCAGATCGGCGCTGTTGTCTCTTAATGCCGCCATTTGTGTGGCTAGGTGTTCGCGGTTGGTTTGCTGCCATTGTTCGTGGGCGGCGGCAATTTGGTTTTGCCCTTGGCTTAATACCCGCTCCACAACAGGCTCTACTAAAGCACTCATCTGCTGGGTGGTGGTTTCCAGTTCGTGCTGTAGGGTGGTTTGCAGTTTGGAGGTCATATCGGTGACCGAGCTGGCGGTGTCGGCCAGGGCTTCTTTTTGTTGCTGGGTTAGCGTGTCGCACACATTTTTACCCAACGTTTCTATGTTGTTGGCCAGTTGGCTCAGCTGTTCTACCAGGTTGGGCCAGTGGTCTGCTTGCTGTTGCAGAGCGGCGTAGGTGCGCTGGCGCTCGCTGTTTATGGATACAGCGGCGAAGGTCGAAGGAATGACGGCTTCGAGTTTGCGCCAGGCGTGTAGCCGATCGCGTCGGCTAAGGGTACTGATTAAACCCAAGGCGGCGGAGGCGCTGACCCCGGCCACGGATGTGCCAAAGGCCATGCCAAGGCCTTTCATGGGGGCGGCAAGGCCGGAGCGGATGGCTTCCAACTCGGTGTTGCTTTCCAAGGCAATCACTGCGCCCTTGAGGGTGCCCACCATTCCGATGAAGGTCCCTATCAGTCCCAATAATACCAGCAGACCAATAAGGTAGGGCGTCATGATGGGGGTGGGGATGGCGCTGCGATCCTGGGTGATACGCTGTTGCACGGGTAGCTGTAGCGCCGGTGCAATTGCGCCCAGCCAAGTCGGTAGATCCTGTACGGGGCTGGTTTCTTGGTCCAGGGCGCGGTGCAGGCTATAACTTTCCTTTTGATAGCGAATCAGCTCGGAAAAGCCCAACACATAAACGCCGGCAATGGCACAGGTGATGATCAGCGCAAGCAGGTTGGTGCCCATAAAGGCGGTGCCCATCCACACGACGATGACAGCGCCGATAATAAAACTGAGCCAGGAAAGGGATTTGGTCATGGTGCGAATCCTATATTCGACTCTCGCGCTTCAATAAGTCCGATCACAGGTTGTAGACGAATATCGAGTTCCGCCAACAAAATCTGTTTTAAGTCGTTTAAAAAAAGTAGAAACCAAGCGGGGTGGTCGGCGGGGTTAGCCGTTGCTTGCGCCGAGCGATGATCAAAGTGCCAAACCAAGTGTTTGGCAATCATCAGCGGCACGGTACCAAACGCTCGTCGGGTTTGCTTGGCCATAATTTCAAACAGTGAGCGATCCAGGGTGGCCAGTTGGGCCATCTCCGCCGACGACTGCATCAGAACATCGCGCACCTGGCGCTGAAAGCCGGATATATGATGTTCCATTTCGCTTTGTTGCAACGCGTAAAAGCGGGCAAAGGGCTGCACAGCATTAAGAATGTCGGTTTCGTAATCGCTTTTTAGTTTGGGTAATGGCATGGCATCGGCGGATTTTACGGGGTCACAGCTGGTTACTAAATCGGCAACCCAGAGTTCGCGCAAATGCAGCAGTTTTTCTCTCAGTTGATCCCGTGGCACGCTGTTGTCTCCGCCTCGCACCCGTTTTAAACCACCCAGGGTGGTAGACAGGCTAACGGACAGAGACAAGTCGATAAGCCGGCCCAGTTTTTCTGCCACGTTGTAAGCGGTGACTGGGCGATTAGATAGGTGCAGTTGCTGCAACAGCTGTATGAGCCGAGATACGTGCAAAGGCCCGCTAGTGAACTGTTTTACGTCTGCCATGGTTATTTTTGGTTGACATTTTTAAATTGTGAGAAGCCGGGCAGACTGGAAGGCCACGGGATCGAAGGGGGCTAATTATGGCCATTTGATGACAGGTTGCAACCGTTATATGAGCGGATTGTGAAAGGGGTTATTAGCACCGGTTTGAGTGGGTTTTTGAGGTTTATTTAGGGCTTTGCGGCGGCTTGGAATCGAGCAGAAAACACTGCGGTCAAGCTGACGGCTAACGCGATGATGGTGGCAGCTATGGCCAGACAAATCAGGATACGCTCGGGCTGCATTAACACGCTTAAAAACGCGCTGGAAACGACTAACCACAACAGCGGTATAACCGAGGTTATCGCCAAGCCCCAGACCAAACCGGCTGTAACGGTGTTGCGGCTCGCCAGAAGAATCATAAATCCCAGTGTGAACACGGCTGTGGCATCGGGGAATAGGCCGAAGCGTTCGGTTTGCTGCCAGGTACGGCCGAGAATCCACCCCGCCAGGGGCCAGCAGGCTGCCGCCAGCATTAAACCCATTGCTATGGTGCGCAGCGCGATGTTTGGCCTGTTCGATGCCGGTGCAGCGGTGGAGGACAAAGCCCGTGGCACGACTGCGGCCAAGAGTAGAAACGCTTGGGCATAAAAGCCCCAAGCCAGATAGCCCGCGGCCCAATTCAGCTGACTATAGAAGGTAGCGAAGTAGATATAACCGCAGCTCACCCAGCTGGCCGCCAGTGTTAGCGCCAATAAGACCGTCGATAGCGTTGAAAACCGGCGCTGCCATTTGTGTTGCCAGGCTGCGGCCAGCAGCAACCAGGGTGCAAAGAGAGCCAAAGTGCGCCACAGCCCAGCCGCTTCATTGATTTGTGCCGCCAGGCGCCGATAGGTCTCCGCCGTGTAGGGCACAAAGTCGGCGATGGAGTAGGTCAGCCAGTCCACGCGGGCGGCCTTACAACGTACCGACGTAGTCTGCCAGTCGACGGCGCTCTTTGGCGCTCAGTAGCGTGTGCCGCCCAGCCTGCATGTTCTCGCGCATGTGGGCAACCTGGGAGGTGGCAGGGATTGCGCAGGTAACCGCCGGGTGGGATACCACAAAACCCAGTAACAGATCGGCCCAGGTTTGGTAGCCATGTTCTTGCTGGGCCCACTGGGGTACCGCAGCCTTGTGTTTAAGCGGCTTTATTAAATGGCCGCCGTCGTAGGGGCGGTTGGCAATGACGGCGATGTTTTTCTCGCGGGCCAGTGGCAGTAGCCGCTGCTCCACGTCTCGGTGGCTGATGTTGTAGGTGAGCTGGACAAAATCCAAGGCGTGGTTGGCCATGATGTTTTCCAGTTCTTTGTGGCGTCGGCCGTGGGAGGTGGTTACACCGATATAGTCTACCAAGCCCGCTTGTTTCATAGCGCTTAGGTGCTCCAGGTGAGGTTGCCAAGCCATCAGATTGTGGATTTGCATTAACTCCATGTGATCACGGCCCCAGCGGCGCGCTTGTTGATCGTATTCCTGTTGGGTGGCGTCGCCGTCGCGGGACCATATTTTGTCGGCGGCGAACACATTGTGCTGAGGACCTAGCTGGGCCAATGCCCGGCCCACGGTGGTTGCTGAAGAGCCGTACATGGGTGAGCTGTCGATGAGCTGGCCGCCCATGTCGATAAAAGTACTGACGATTTCGGTGCAACGTTTTTGCAGCTGAGGGTCATCACCGATATTGAACGTCTGCCAGGTGCCCATGCCGATCACCGGAATGGCTGGTTTGCCCGGGCTAATCGGTTTGGTTTGCAACCCGGTGTCAACTGCGAAACTCCTCGAGGGTAGTGCCAGGGCGGCCGCTGCGCAGGCGCCTGTGTATAAAAACTGCCGGCGATTCATAGCCATGGAAACTCCTGGGCGTTTAATTGAGAAAGCGAGGCAATGGCACTGGTTTGCACACACCGAGATATGGCCGTGGCATCTAGCCCTAAGCACTATTTGCCTAGGTATGGTCTATTTACCTAAGCCCAGTCTACCGCTTGCCAAAGTACTGCGGCTTGGCCAGTACAAGGTAAAGCAGAGCCACAAATGCGGCCAGTACGAACACCTTGTTAATAAACCAGTTGGTGCGCCAAATGGTCCACTCTGGGTCAGACAAGAAGCGGGCGAAAAAGGTCACAATGATGATGATCTCTACCACCGACATGGCCGCCGCCAAACGCCGCTGATAGGGCGCTTGCCGGATCAGTGCCCAGGCCAGCCAAAGGTGCGCCAATGGCCATAAATCCCAATAAATATGGCTGGCTAGAGGCAGGCCATAGGCGGCGCTGTAAATCAGTGGGAACAGGTATTTGATAAACACCGACCACAGCGCCAAAAACACAAAGCAGTGGCCCAGGGCAATGACCCAGGCATGGTTGGTGGAATGGCGGTATTGGTGCGGCGGTGTCGTCACGTTAAACCCAGGGGCGGCGTCAGTAGCAGGGGCTATCAGTGTGCCAGATTAACGTGCGGGTGACATTGGTGGTATTCCCCTTTGTGGAATTGTTTGTCTTGGCGTTGCCGGCCAAAAGCGGCGGGCGCAATCCAGCAATAATCCGTGTGAATTTGCACATTTCGGCCCTAGTCGCTTTAGGCGTCAATGGGTATACTCTGTCACGTATTTTTTGTGACCTATGCACGGTTTATTACGACATTGGCGCTGTTCATCCGAAGGCTTTATGGCAAGGGACGGTCTAACGACATTCGGGCTCGTATTTTTGAAGGGGATTTATAATGAGAAATGCTGGTACACGAGCATTGGTCATGGGTTGTTTTTGGGTTTTGGCGACGTCTGTTGCCCAGGCTGCAACCGCGGAGTTGGCGTTGGATAACGACCGCTCAAGCTTAGCATTTACCACCACTAAAAATGGCACGGTAACCGAGGTACATAACTTCGGTCAGTTGGACGGCAGCGTCACCGGCGAAGGCATAGCCACGGTGGCAGTGGATTTAGTCAGTGTCGCTACCGGCATCGATTTGCGCGACGAGCGTATGCGTGAATTTTTGTTCCAAACTACCGATTTTGGTAAAGCGGTGTTTACCGCAGATGTGAGCAACATTTTGCTTTCGGTGAAAAAGTCGTCGTCTAAAACCTATGAAATTCCCGGTAAGCTGAGCCTGCATGGTAAGACCCAAAACGTCACTGCCAATGTGCTGGTTACGCGCGGCAAAAAAATGTGGGTTATCAGTACCACGCAACCCATCCTGATTAAGGCGGATGACTTTGAGTTGGGCGCGGGCGTTGAAAAACTGCGCGAACTGGCGGGCTTAACCACTATTTCTAAACTGGTACCGGTAAGCTTTGTATTGACGTTTACCGAGTAATTTCTAGCCCCGGTTTAGCGGGGCTACATCAGGGGCCTCTGTGGTTTGTGGCCCTTGGGTTCGAGTGGTCCTGTGCTATAAGAATCTTAAAGTTCGGTGAGTTCAGCCAAGGCTTTTTTGGCCTGGGTGATGATGCTGACATCCGGAGCAAAGTCGTCGGTGATCATACGGGTAATTGCAGGGATATTGGTCAGCTCCGGTAGGCCCCGCATGCGGTTGTGCAGCATACGCACATGCACGTTGGTCACCACCATCAATTCGCCGTAGTCCGGGCTTTCACCTCCAGCGCAGTAACTCCAATCGGCACCGTATTCCAGCGCCTCTAATACCTCACTGGGCATGTTCCAGTCTTGAATCAACTTGCGGCTGATCTGCACGGAAATAGAGTCGGCTATCTGTTGGATCTTTTCCATTTCATCGGCGTCGACCTCGGCCTCAGCGGCGTATTGGTAGGCCACAATATCGCCTACCCTAAACAGTAAACCACACAAAAACGCGACATCCGGATTGAGCCGGCCGCTGCCATAGCGCGCCAGTGTCTGGGCCATAGCGCCGCGCTCTAGGGACTGCTGCCAAGCGCGTGTAAACAGCTCGCGCAGGCTGGGCATGGGGGTGTCGAACAGTTCGCGGGTGGCGTAGTAGTAGACCAGCTGCTGGGTGGTGTTGCGGCCCAGCCGGGCAATGGCATCTTGCAGGGTTTTAGTGGGGTTGGCGCCACGGTACAAGGGGCTATTGGAAGCCGCCAGTAGCTTGGCTGAGATGGCGGTATCGCTGGCGATGATTTTGGTAATGGCGGCGGTGGAATTTTCGGAATCTTGGCAAGCCTGGCGCACCCGCTCGGCCACTTCCGGCAGGCTGGGTAGGGTGAGGGTGCCGTTACCGATCTCCTGGGTGATTTTATCCAGCAAGCTCTCTTGGTCCAGCTCGCCAATTACCACCAGTTCTTCTTGGCCCCAGCTGCTGTTACCGGAGGCCTGTTTGAAAGCCAGCTCCAACACATGGTGCGGCAGGCGTACAACGGTGGCTTTTTTGGAGCGGATTTCCGCCGAAAACTTGCGCGGCCGCAGGTAGGCAATGGGGTTTTTGGATTTGGGGGAATCAGACTCTAGCTTGGTTTCGCGCTTGTCGCTGGCCACCAATGCCATTTCGCCCTCAAGTAAAAAGTAATCCCACTCGTCGTTTTGGCCCACGTCAAACAGGTGGTCGCCGGTGTTAAACTCGACCAATTCGGCAAAATTGAACGCAAGGATGTTAGTGGTCTCTGGCGCGTTAACAAACGGTATCAGGCTCGCGAGTTGCTCAGACGTAGTACTGCCCAGGCTTCTGGCAGAAGCCGCAGTGGCTTTTTTGTCTTTGTGAAAGAGCCGGTTAAACATGCATGGACCTACATCATCAGTAAAGCCTAATTATAGTTCATTGTGAAAAAAACACTCGATGATTACGTCACCTTATGCCAGCTTCATCCGGTGAAAGGTACTAAACAGGGTAACTCCGGTTGCAAACTCAATCGATAACGCCGGTGGTGCGCACCCGGCGGCTGCTTTTGGGCGTGTCACTGGCCGCCAAGCGGGCTTTACGCCGTTGCTCGGCTCGGGAGTCAATCACGTTTTTCAGGGCAATCAAAAAACCGGTCACCAGAAACGCACCAGGCGGCAAAATGGCAACCAAAAAGCCCGGGTAGTCGCTGTGGATGCTGAGCTTCCAGCTGCGTCCCATTTCGCCCACCAACAAATGCATGTCAGCAAACAGGGTGCCGCTGCCCAGCAGTTCCCGGATACCGCCCACCAAAACTAATACCAGGGTAAAGCCCAGGCCCATCATCAGGCCGTCAATCAGTGAGGGCAAAACGGGGTTTTTACAGGCAAAGGCGTCGGCTCGCCCTAGGATGGCGCAGTTGGTAACAATAAGCGGAATGAATATGCCCAGAATCTGATACAACTCGAAGGTATAGGCCTTCATCAGCAGTTCGGCGCAGGTGGTGAAGGCGGCGATGATCATCACAAACGCAGGCAGCTTAATAGCATCGGTGACCGCATTGCGTATCAGTGACACCGAAAGGTTGGAGCCCACCAACACGAGTATGGTGGCCAAGCCCAAACCCAGGGCGTTAACCACTGAGCCCGTAACTGCCAGTAGCGGGCACAGGCCCAGCAATTGAACCAGGGCCGGGTTGTTCGTCCATAGGCCGTTACGAGTCAGCTCGCCGTAATTTGTGTCACTCATGAGGATCTACTGTACTGGCGGCTACGATGGCAGCCTGGTGAGTTTGAAAGAAATTAAGCACATCGTGAACTTTACTGACCACAGCCCGCGGTGTGATGGTGGCACCGGTAAACTGGTCAAAGCTGCCGCCGTCTTTTTTCACTGACCAGCCCTGGGCGGATGGGTTAGTCAACGATTTGCCGTTAAATGACATCACCCAATTGGATTTTCGGATGTCGACTTTATCGCCCAGGCCGGGGGTTTCGTTGTGGGCCAAAATACGCACGCCAGCAATAGTGCCGTTCGCGTTGACACCGACAATCATGCGAATGGCACCACTGTAGCCATCCGGCGCTGTGGCTGGAATCACCGCGGCCACCAGTTCGCCATTTTGCAGTGCCAGGTGGATGTCCGCTGGCTGGGAAAGGCCCAACTGCTGCAAGCTATTGGGTGGAACAGGGATCACATCGGCCAGCATGTCGTTGTCGTGGTGATGTGCCGGGACGACTTCAAACAGGGCTTGCTGCTGAGCCCGTTTTTCACTCTCAACAATACGACCCTTGGTTAATTGGTAGGTGCCCGCTAGGATGCCCGCCGTACACAGTGCAAATACGGCCAGAATAACGCCGTTTTTTCCAATCGCTTGACCTAGCATATGGGCACCTCTTTTAAGGGGTGGTGGCCGCTGGGCAATCTGTGCGGTGCCAATACAAGGCACTTTGCGAAGGTAAAGGCTGGTTGTCCTTCACGAGCAAAGTAGCGTGATAGTGGTGCCGCACACGCCGCTTCCTCATGCCTTTTGAGGTATGTAGGGGCTATCAGGCATTTCCCAACGCCGTGTTGTGCTGCTTCGATGGGACAACTAGGCCCTCCGTATTGCACATCTTGTTGGTGAGAATGCCTGTAGGCCAGAGGTCGATAACAATTAATTGAGGTGCCCACTAGTCTTCCGCCTTTTCGGTTGCGCGGCGTGGCTTGCTGTGGCCATAGGTACGCGGCAGGGTGTAGTAGTCGATAAAGGGCGCGGCGAAATTCATCAGCAGCACGGCAAAGGCCACGGCATCGGGGTAGTTGCCCCAGGTGCGAATGCAGTAGACCAAAACGCCAATCAGTGCACCGTAGATCAGACGGCCTTTTTGCGACACCGCAGAACTGACCGGGTCGGTGACAATAAAAAATGCGCCCAGCATGGTTGCGCCGGAGAACAAATGCAGTAGGGGGGGGGCGCCGCTGCTGGAGCCGCCGGTGTTAAATACAAAAGCCAGCACAGTAAGTGCAACCAGCATCGCCACCGGCGCATGCCAAGAAAAAATTCCGCGCCACAGCAAGTAGGCGCCACCCAAAAGGAACCCGGCGTTAACCCATTCCCAACCCGCACCGGCAATCCAGCCGTTGGCGAATATAGGGTCTTGATACACAGCTTCTACGGTAAGGCCTTGGGCTTGGCGGAACACATCCAGTGGCGTAGCCCCGGTGTAACCATCCACCCCGGCGCCGGTGAAGACTTGGCTCAAGGCTTGGTTCAGCCCTAACCACTGATGACCTTCAACGCCCTGGGGGGCGGCCCATTGTGTCATTTGCACCGGGAAGGAAATCAGCAAAACCACGTAGCCGACCATGGCGGGGTTAAAGGGGTTAAAGCCCAAACCGCCGTAGAGTTGTTTGGCCACAACCACCGAGAAGAAACAGCCCACCAATAACAACCACCAGGGGCAATAGGGGGGCAGTGCCAAGCCTAATAGAACGCCGGTGACCAGGGCACTGTAGTCGTTTAAATAAAAGGTAATGGGGCGCTTGCGAATGGCCAGAACCGAGGCTTCTAGGGCCAAACAGAAAAGCCCACACAAAACCACATTGACCAGCGGGCCCAGGCCGAAGAAAAACACCATGGCGGCTAGGCCTGGCAGGGTGGCCAGAATAACCGTGCGCATTACCGCCTGGGTATCGGTAGCGCCTTGTGCGTGGGGAGACGTTTGCTGAATAAAACTCATGGCCGTGGGGTTACTCTTGCAGTGCGCCAAGCTCGGCTTGGGCCTGGCTTAGCTTGTCTTGCAGTTTACTCACGCCGAGCGCCAGGGCATCCTGGTTGTCGGCATTGTTGGCCTGGGCCTCGGCCAATTTGGCTTGGGCTTTGGCTAGGCGGGTTTGCAGGCTGGTGACTTGGTTGGCCAGTTTTTCTTGAGGAGACATGCTGGCCGCAGCTTGAGCTTTGGCTTTGGCTCTTTCGATGGCGGCTTGAGCTGGGTCCTGCGCGGGTGGGGCGGCTGGCGGCTCGGGCACTATCTGAGCGAGATCGCGCTGGGCCTGCTCCAGTTTTGCGCTGAGCTTATCCACGCCCATTTGCAACGCCGGCACCTTATCCGAGCCCTCGGCTTGGGCCGCTTGCAGTTTTTCCTGCGCCTTGGTTAGCCGTTTTTGCAGCGACTCCACATCGGCCTGGGCTTTTTGTGCCGGGGTCATGTCGTGTTTGGCCTGGGCCTTGGCAATGGCAGCGGCCACTGGGTCGTCGGCGGGCATGGGCGTGGCGGCAGCATTGGTTTGTTGATGCTCGGCTTGGGCCTGCTGCAGCTTTTGTTGGGCCTCGCTTAGCTTAAGCTGGGCCTGTTTCAGCGCCGCCGCCAACTGATCAACGCGCTCGGAGTTTTCGTTCAGCGCGGCTTGGTGTTTGGCTTGTGCGGTATTGAACCGAGTTTGCGCCGAGGCCAGGGCGCGTTCCAGTTTCGCCACCTGGTCAGCGTCGTTGGCCGGTGCGGGTTTGGCAACCGCTTGTGTCAGGGTGGCGGCTTCGGCCTGTTTGGCTTTAGCCTTGGCTGCGGCCTGTTGCCTGGCCAAACGTTTGGCTTCTTTTTCGGCTTCGGCCTTGGCTAAGCGCGCCTGGCGGAATTCAAAGCGCTGGCGTGATCGGTCGGCCCTGATTTTATCCTCGCGCTGCTGGCGAATTTCACCCTTGGCTGAGCGATAGTATTGCACCAACGGAATGCGGCTGGGGCAAACATAGGAGCAGGCACCGCACTCGATGCAGTCAAACAAATTGTGGGCTTCCAGTTTTTCGTACTCTTCGGCCCGGGCATACCAGTACATTTGTTGCGGCAGAAGGCTGGCCGGGCAGGCCTCGGCGCACAGGCCACAGCGAATGCACGCCTGTGCCGGTGGCGCTGGCGGCATCTCTTGCTGGGTGGCGGCAATAATACAGTTGGTGGTTTTAACCACGGGAACGTCGACGTTATTGAGCGCGAAGCCCATCATGGGGCCGCCCATAATAAGCCGGCTGATGCGTTTTTCCTTGGCACCGAAGTGCGTTAGCAACTCCGCCACTGGCGTGCCCAGGCGAACTGTGACATTGGCGGATTGCGCCAGGGCCTCGCCCACCACAGTAGTTACGCGGCTTAGCAGCGGCTCACCAAAGCGCGCGGCGCGGTAGGCGGCGTAGGCGGTGCCTACGTTTTGCACCACACAGCCAACACTGGCGGGTAAACCGCCGGAGGGGACTTCTTTTCCGGTGAGCCGTTGGATCAGTTGTTTCTCGCCGCCGGATGGGTATTGGCCCGGGAACCTAACCACTTGCACCGCGGTGCCCTGGGCGGCCTTTTGCAAGGCGGCGAAGGCTTCGGGCTTATTGTCTTCCATGCCGATCACGACATCGGCGGGGTTGCCCAGAACCTTCGCTAACAGCAAGGTTCCCTTGATGATTTCATCTGGGTAGGTGCGCATCAGCAAATCATCGGCGGTGATATAAGGCTCGCACTCGGTGCCGTTGATAATAAGGTGTTCTATGGGGGATTTGGCCCCCAGCTTAACGGCGGTAGGAAAGCCCGCGCCACCCAAGCCAACCACGCCGGCTTGACGAATGATGTCAATCAGATCAGCTGTGGCCAGCGCCTCGTACTGCGGGTTTTCTGGCAAGTCTACCCAGGTGTCCGCACCGTCGGATTCAATAACGATGCATGGCCCGCTCATACCAGAGGGATGTGGCAGGGTGCGGTCTTCTATGGCGCTTACCACACCAGAAATAGAGGCGTGCACATTGGCGCTGACCACACCCTTGGCGGCGGCCACTACTTGGCCGGTGAGCACTTTTTCGCCCACCGCAACGATAGCTTGTGCCGGAGCGCCCAGGTGTTGATTTAAAGGCAAATAGACCCGGCTGGGCAGTGGCGCTGTGGTCAGTGGGGTGGCGTTGGATTGCGCTTTGTTTTGCGGCGGGTGTACTCCGCCGGGAATGGGAAAAATTTGTCGCTCTTGGCCGCTTACGGCACGGTTACTGGCAGTCAACTTACTGTCTCCTAAGCCGCTTGGTGGTCGCGGTCGGTGGCGATGATATTGACACCGTTTTCACCGGGCTTTTGCCAGTGCCAGGTAGTCAGGGTAGTGGCCACAGGGAGCATATCAATGCAATCGACGGGGCAGGGTTCAACGCACAAATCGCAACCGGTGCACTCATCGGCAATCACGGTATGCATCTGCTTTGCAGCACCCAAAATGGCGTCCATTGGGCAAGCTTGAATACATTTAGTGCATCCTATGCACTCGTCTTCTCTGATATAGGCAACGCGAGTGACTTCGGCGCTTTCGGCCTCACCGGCATCCAGCTCTGGTGCGTCAACGCCCATTAAAGCCGCGATGGCATCCACAGTAGTTTGTCCGCCGGGAGGGCATTTATTGATGTCATCGCCCTCGGCTATTTGCTGGGCGTAGGGGCGGCAACCAGGATAACCACACTGGCCACATTGAGTTTGTGGTAGTAGGTCATCAATTTGTTCGACGATGGGGTCGCCTTCAATTTTAAAACGAATGGAGGCAAACCCCAGCAGCGCACCAAACGCCAGAGCTAACAAGCCCAAGGCAATAACGGCAGCAAGAATCGGATGGTCGGTGAGTAGTGATAGCATGTGTGGGTAATTCGCTAGGTCGTTAAAATCAGATCAAGCCGGCAAAGCCCATAAACGCCAGGGACATAAGCCCGGCGGTGATCATGCCAATAGCTGCCCCCTGGAACGGCATTGGCACATCGGCCACCGCTAGGCGCTCGCGCATGGCAGAGAACAAAACCAAAACCAACGAAAAGCCGATGGCAGCGCCAAAACCGTACAGGCTGGATTGCCAAAAGTTGTAGCTCTTGTTGGTGTTTTGCAGGGCGACACCTAACACCGCACAGTTGGTGGTAATCAGCGGCAGAAACACACCCAGCACGCGATACATCAAGGGGCTGGCCTTTTCAATAAACATCTTCGCAAATTGCACCACCACGGCAATAACCATAATAAACGATATGGTGCGTAGGTATTCTAATTGCAAAGGTATCAGCAGCCAGTTGAACACCATGTAGCTGCAAATGGAGGCCAGGGTGAGCACAAAGGTGGTGGCGCCTGCCATACCTATGGCGGTTTCCAGTTTATTAGAAACACCCATAAACGGGCACAGGCCCAAAAATTGGACCAGCACGTAATTGTTGACCAAGACCGTCCCCAAAAGGATGGCTGCAAATTCTGTCATAGTGGCGAATGTATCGGAGCTAAACGGTTAAAAACGTCAGGCGCGCTGTTGTTGCTTGCGGTACTTGTAGTTGTGTGGCGCCGGGGGCGGCATTGTAGCAGTAATCCCGCGGTAGTCTAAACACATGTTGTCTCTGGCGATTATTGATGCAATCGATGGGTTCATTCGTCGCCCTGCATATGACTATTTGTTTATTTGTGAATAATTACTGAATTAAATCCGCCTAATACACCCTCAGTCGTCGTGTTTTTGTCAATTCGGGCTGGTGTTATTCGATACAACCGCCATAGAATAGGGCCTTCTGGGAATAAGGTTATAAGCATAAATTTTTTTTAGAATATTGTGTGAAGCCCATCGCGAACCCAAGTTTTGCGATTGTCGCAATGGCGATTTGGGGCTTATACCTAATAACAAGCCGTGCTCGATGCATGGCCGATATCGGGCCTTCCTAACTGGCCCGAGCCGCCACTAAAACTGTGGCGTTGTGGTATTTATGAAGTAACGGCGAATTGCCAATCCCTTACCTCCTTCAAAGAGGCGTTGGGCCGGCTCAGCTGAGATGTTCGATACAACGGTGTAATTTGCTATGTCAGACAGTTCCCAGCGTCAAAATGTGATTGACTTAAGGTCTGCCACAAAAGCGCGCCAGCCTCAGAGCTCGGTGCGTTTGCCTGCCGCTGTGCACTTGCTGAAAGAAAAAGCCACTTATATGCTGCAATCGTCGCTATTGGGCTTATTCGATAGCGCCGACGACACCCTATTTGAGCTGGCGGATAAGTCCGACAACAACCAGGATCAAAACACCTATTTTGAGTCCATGCGCCAGGTTCGACTGGCTCGCAGAGAGATCGAAACTCGCTTTATTAGCGCCATACACCAAGCCTTTGACGGCCTCGTTGACCTATCTGCCAGCAGCCAGGAAAACTGGGATTACGATGTCGATCTCGATAATTTATCGTTGGTTAACAACGATCAACTGGAACAAAATGTTGCGGTTGAGGCCATGGTCAATGCCGCCATAGAGCACGCACCGGAATCACTCCAGCACCTTACCCTGCGCCTAGACAGCTTGGTGCCGGTGAAGGTGTATCAACGCAATAACCCCATCGGCCCCCATCAAATCTGCACCGCATTTATGCACGCCTGCGAGCACCTGGATACCAACATTAAGGTTAAGCTGGTGCTGCTGAAATTGTTTGACCGGCACCTAGTGCGCGAGTTGGCAGGTTTCTACGAGCTGGCCAATGAATTAATGATTGCGCGCAATATATTGCCGTCGCTCAGCACCCAACGCCGTGGTCGACCTGTACCTAGGTCTCCGGGCAGGCCTTCGGGCAGCAGTGGCCAAGCTGGTGGGCGGGCAGGCGATGGGGGTGCAGCGCCTGAGCAACAAACCCGAGAAGTGTTAGAAACCTTCCGCAATTTAGTCGCCACGGGTAGTGTCGGCGTCGCCGCACAGCCCGGCCAAGGGCCCACCACATCCACTACAAGCAATGTCAATGGCAGTGGCGTTGTTATCAGTGAGGCTACTTTGCTGCAGTTGTTGACGCAACTGCAAGAGCAGCAATCTCAAAGCCACGAGCTTGCGGCCAGCGGTATCGATATACAACAGCTACAAAACATGGTGCAGGCTCGCCATCAGGCCATGATTGGCCAGTTGGACCGCGACGTTATTAGCCTGATTAATCTGCTGTTCGAATTTATCGTGCAGGATCGGAATCTGGCCGCGGAAATGAAAGCCTTGCTCAGCCGCCTGCAGATTCCTCTGCTAAAAATCGCCATTGCCGACAAAACCTTCTTTGATCACAGCGGCCATCCGGCCAAACGTTTATTGAACGAGTTGGCCACCGCAGCGCTGGGTTGGGTGCCTAACCAGCCCGGTAGAGATAACCTGTTCGGTAAAATCGAATTTACGGTTTCCCGTATTTGTAACGAAGCCAACGCCAATGCCGCCGTGTTCGATGAAATGCTGATGGAGTTTTTGGCGTTCACTGACAAAGAAAAGAAACAGGCGGCGATACTCGAAAAACGAACCCTGGACGCGGAAGCGGGCAAGGCTAAGGCCGAGGCGGCCCGGGCCGATGTGGCCAGTGTGTTAAGTAAATTGAAAGACGTCGATAAGCTCAGTGCGCCGATGAAATCCTTGGTGCACGAGGCCTGGGCTAACGTTATGTTCCTTATCGCTTTAAAAGATGGCGTCGATAGCCCGCAGTGGAATTCCAGTCACAGCACCGTGCGCAATCTGGTGTGGAGTCTCACCGTGGAGGTGACCTCGCTCAACCGAGTGCGCCTGATCAAACTCTTGCCAGAGTTACTCAAGCGTTTGCGAGCGGGCTTAGAAAGCATTGGTTACAACGCCTACGACACCGGCAAGCTGTTTAAAGCACTGGAGGCGGAGCACATCGAGCAGTTGCGCAATAAGCAAGCGGGCAGTTCGGCCAGCAGGCCTGCTATGGCCTCGTCTTTTGCACCTGAGACTGAACCAGCGACTGCACCGGCCAAGCCCCAGTCGGAGCCCGCACTGGGCCGTGAGCAAGCACCTCTGGCCGGGCACCCAAAAGAGCCTTCCCAGGTGCCGGTATTGGATGACGTTGCGCCGGTGGTTGAAACTCGCCAGCAGCCCGCGCAGGCCCCCGCCAAACGTAAGCCCGCGTTTGTGGATTTAACGGAGCCGGTGGAAGATGCTGAAATCATAGAGTCGTCGTTGTCTGCGGAGCCCGAGCCGCAGTTTTTGGAGCAGGTGGACAACCTGTCCCAGGGCAGTTGGTTTGAACTGCGCGACGGTGAAAGCCAGGTGCGCTGTCGTTTGGCAGCCATTATTAAGCCCACCGGCAAATACATTTTCGTAAACCGCAACGGTATGAAAGTGGCCGAGCAAGAGCGCCGGGAATTGGCGCTCAATATTCGCAGTGGCCGCGTTCGCATGTTGGATAACAGCATGTTGTTTGATCGCGCCCTAGAATCTGTGATCAGCAACCTGCGTCAAAGCCGCGAAGAGCAAAATCGCTAGCTCCTTTCGGCCCGTCTGCATTTTCTTACAAGCTAGGTCAGAGGTAGAGCAAACCAATTTGGCTGTGGTAATGTAGCGCAAATCCCAGTCAAATTAAGTTCCTACATGATCGACGACAACGGTTGGCTTCTACCCGAAGACCATATCCCCATTGCCTTAGTCCCATCCCCCAATTTTAATCAGCGCCCGGCCGATGAGCCGATTTCTCTGTTGGTGGTTCACAATATCAGCTTACCGCCTAATGAGTTTGGGGGTGGTTATATCGAGCAGTTTTTCACCAACTGTTTGCCGGTTGATGATCATCCTTACTTTAAAGAAATCGATGGGGTAGAGGTTTCCGCCCATGTGTTGATTGATCGCAAGGGGCAAATCACTCAGTTTGTGAGCTTTGATGACCGCGCCTGGCACGCCGGTAAGTCGGAGCACCAGGGTCGCTGTGACTGCAATGACTTTTCCATTGGCGTAGAATTGGAGGGCTGCGATACAGAGCCCTACTCCGAAGTGCAATACTGGCGTCTGGAGTGGCTTATCCGCGGCTTGTTTGAGTACTACCCGGAGCTCAACCCAGAAACTATTGTTGGTCACGAGCATATCTCTCCCGGCCGTAAGTCAGACCCTGGCCCATATTTTAACTGGGCCCGTCTACAAAAATCCCTGCTTGCCTAAGCGGTACGCAGGCTTAATCGCATAAATAAGAAAAAGTAAAAACACAACCAAAACCACAACCAGGATTTAACCAAACATGTTATTGATTACAGTATTGTTTGCCTTGCTGTTGATTCGAATTTGGGGCTCCGGAGCGCCGGTGCAAAAAGACGGATGGTTTTTTGCGATACACGAATTTTTCTCTGAGTTCGAAGCCCTGGCACGCCGGCCCTGCGGCACGGTGATGGCGGCGGTTATTGCCAGTTTAGTAGCGGTATACTTTGTGCACTCGTTATTGGCGTCAATTTCCGGTTGGTTCGCCGCCTTGTTTGCCGTGGTGATCTTTATTTATGCCACTGGCCGAGGCGATTGGGCCGTATCTGCCCGGCAATACATTTCTGCCTGGCACGGCAAAGACTGGGCAGCAGCATCGGTCACGGCCCAGGAGCTCGGCGTAAGCGCCTACGATATCGACGGCGATGACTGGGCCGAGCTTAACCATCGTTTAGTTGCTGCCCTGGCTTACCAAGGGTTTGAGCGGTTATTTGTGATTTTATTTTGGTTTTGCCTGGGCGGTGTTTTGCCGATTTTAGCCTACCGGCTGATTGCCCTTAGCCGGGATGAAACCGAAGACGCCGACGAAGAAGAGCAGTTATCCCGTGTGTTGTGGATTTTGGAGTGGCCGGCCCTACGAGTGTTTGGCCTAAGCTTGGCCATTACCGGCAACTTTAGCAGCTGCTTTGCTCGTTTTAAGCAATTCCTAACCGATACCACCAACAGCACACAGCAGACCTTGGTGTTTTTCGTCGAGTCGGCGTTGTCGGTTGCGGAGCAAGAGGTGCAAGATCCTCGCTTCGGTGAACGCGAACTGCGCGAAATACTGCACCTTTATTCTCGCACCATGGTGCTTTGGGTGTGTGTTATCGCGTTGTTTGCCATATTTTTCTAACAGGAGCTGTTATGCCATCGTTTGACGTGGTATCCGAGGTCGATAAACAGGTGTTGACCAACACCGTGGATCAGGCCAACCGTTTAATCGGTAACCGATTTGATTTTAAAGGCGTAGACGCCGAATTTACCCGCTCTGAGTACGAGGTTTTTCTGCGCGCCGACGCCGAGCTGCAAATCAACCAAATGCTGGATATTTTAAAATCCACATTGCACAAAAATGGCGTAGACATTCGCTGCTTGGAAGAGGGTAAGTTGGAGCAATCCGGCAAGCAAGTAAAAACCCAAGTTACTGTGCGCACGGGGCTTGATCAAGACCTGGCTCGCAAGGTAGTTAAAATGATTAAAGATGCCAAGTTGAAAGTACAGTCTCAGATACAGGGCGATCAGGTACGAGTAACGGGTAAAAAACGCGACGACTTGCAAACCGCTATTGCGCTGTTAAAGGGCGCCGATATCGATATGCCCCTGCAGTACAACAACTTCAGAGATTAAACCTTATACTGGCGTCCCACGTTCAGCGCGCGGCTCGGGCCGCTGCTGGTTCTATTGCCCCTGGGTTAGCGCCTGCACAAAGTCGTGATCTAAGGCGGCCTGGATTTTAAGCAGGGCAAGCCGCTGTTTGTTGACGGCAAAGATTGCGTCTAGGTGATCTTGTTGGGCTTTAAAGGCGTTGGTTTCGCGGGTGTTCAATAAAAAGAAATCGCTGGCTCCCAGAGCAAATCGTTTTTGCTCTTGGGCAAAAAGCTCGCGGGCCAAGGCCACCTGCTGACGCTGCTTTCGGGTCAGCTTCTGTGAGTATTCTAGGTTTATTTCAGTTTGGGCTAGGCTAACGTTCAAGGCTCTAATCAGTGCTTCAAGGTCACGATAAACCTGCCGCAGTTTAAATTCCGCTTTGGTTTTCTTGGCTTTAGCTTGGGTGCGCCGCAGGGGTACTGAAAGCTTCAGCGCCACTTTGGTTTCCTTTTCCTCCAACGACTCAGGACCAGAGCCAAAATCCTTGGCCACGGCCACTTCCAAATCCATTTTCGGCAGCAATTTGTTTTCGGCTAGGCGCAGTTCCTGTTCGGCTTTTTCTACCTCAACCAGCTTGGATTGAATGGCTGGGTGGCTACTGCTAGGAGTCAGTTCATTGGTGGCCATTATCAAAGCGCTCGGCCAAGCAAACTCTAAATCTACTAAGGCTTTGTATTGGTCGGGACTGGTGGCGATGTCGCGCGGAATAAAGTAGCGTAATTGCTCGTAGCTTGCCCGCAGGGTCTGCTCGGCATTCAGGGCGGTGATTTCGCGCTGCATCAGTTGGATTTCAAACTCGGTCAGTACGATACGAGCCAAGTCGCCGGTGTTTACTCGAGTGCTAATGCCTTTGCGCCGATTTAAGGTGGTCTCCAGCATTTGCAAGGACAAGCGATAGTACTGGGAGGCCTTAGCCCACTCGGCGTAGGCTAATATCGCCGTGTAGTAGAATTCACTTTGCGCTATTTTTATCTGCTGCTGCCATTTTCGTCTGTCGTTTTCCGCCAACAAAATATTGTAGCGGTCTTCGTCGATGGTGCGGTTTTGCAGCAGTGAGATGCGCAGCCCAACCGAGGCTTCACCCTCTGACAGGGTGCGATTTTGTTCCTCGTATACTGGAAACTCGCCATCGGAGACCCGGTATTGAGTAAACACTTCACTGTTAAACGGCTTCAACCGCTGCGCAATTTCCTGAGTACTGTAAATACCGTCGTAATAACCCGTTACCCGTGAGGCGGTTTTATGGGCAAATTCGGTATCGTAGGCACCTTCGGCGTACTGGCGGTCGGCGGCGTATTGTTCACTCCTGGCCTCCAGGGATTGCAATTCGGGGTGGGCCTGGGCCACCAAGCCTAGGTATTCCATTAAAGGTAGGGCTGCGCAGTTGCCTGTAAACAAAAGGCCAAAAACTAACGGGAGGCTTTTCTTCATGGCTTTCTGTTGCTATTAGCTTGTTGTTCTCTAATGGGCGGGAAATTATTCAATTGTCGCCACAATTCGTAGCCCAGGCGAACTTCCTCTAACAGTATCCAAGCGCGCACCCGGCTGCCGAGGCGAGCGCTGTCGTGGTCCGGCCAGGGTTCGGCGCTTAAATCGGGTTTGATCCAAACTCGGAACTGGCCGTTGATGTCCGCCACCGGCTCAATAAAATCAACGATGCCCGAAAACGTGCCCACGGAGACGCCAGGCCAGCCGCTGAACTGAAATGTGGGCCAACCTTCAAATTGAATGCGCGTTGTTCGGCCCGGCGACACCAGCGCGGCATCCAAGCCGTTGACATAAACACTGACGTAACGGTCATCGGTTTTCGGTACGAAGGAAGCCAGCACAGCCCCGGCGGTGACGTAGGTGGAGGTGCCAACGGACTGCAGGCGAACCACCGTGCCGTCGACCGGTGCCAACTTGGTGCGGGTTTGCTGGCGGGCCAGGGTCATTCGGATGGTGTCCAGATCTTCCTGGGTTTTGGCCAGTTCTGCTTTCAGTTTTTCCAGGCTGATTTCTGCGCTCTCAACGTCTTTGGGTGATACCAAGCCTTCTTTTAGCAAAGCTTGTTGCCGTTCCAGGTTGCGTTCGCCGTTAACCACCGCAAGCTCGTTGGAGGCAAAGCGCTGGCGAGCGGCGGCCTCTTGGGATTGGATTTTTTCGATGCGTTCTTCGTCCACATCCACCAGGGTAACAATGGGTTGGCCGGCTTTCACCAGTTCGCCTTCGCTGACGTGCCACTGTTCAATCTGGCCGTCCAACAGGGCGGAGATGGGTTGAATACGCAAGGCTGGGTTGAGCGTGTCCACCGTGCCAACGCCATAGGCTGTTTGCACCCAAGGGGTGAATATCAGCAGGGCCGCAGCAAAGCCAATAAGGGCCATAACTGACCCGATGATGGCTTTGTAGTATTTGGGTGCAGATAGGCGATTTAGGGTTTTCATCGCCAGCATGAAATCTTTACGCGCGATTGTCATGTCGATGAGGCCTGTTTAGTGTCGCAGTCTGGTGGGCAGAGCGTTGGCATTGGGTTGCACCATAATGTCGATCACTCGGCTAAACACTGCGGTATCGGCGGCGTTGGTAAAATACAGCACCGTGGTATTCATATTGGCGATGATGTCCATTAGTGCCTGGCGCCGCTGTTGGGGAATGGTGTCGAAATGCTGGTTGATAATCAGTACTTTGGGAGAACCCAGCAATGCCGATGCCAGTTTTAGCTGAATAAATTCCATGGGCCCCAATGGCGCACCAACGGCTGATAATTGTGTATTAAAGCCGTCGGGTAGGCTGCAGATTCTCTCGTACAGCCCCACCTGCTCAATCACATTATTAATGGCCTCTTTGGTGATATTGCTTGCCGACATTTTTAAATACTCGGTGATGGAGCATTCAATGATCAGCGAGCGGTCGAGGACAAACACGGCTTGGCGCAGCTCATAGCTGTCCAGGTCGTTGAGATCGTAGCCTCCCAGTTTAATCCAGCCGCGTTTAGGCTCTAAGTAACGCTTGAGTAAGCGAATCATACTGCTTTGCGTCCAGTTATTCTGGGTGGTGACAAACACCTTTTCTTTACTGTCGATGGAGAAATCCAAGGTGCACATTTCGTCTCGGTTTTCCACAATCACATTGTTGAAATAGATAGCACCGTTAACCGGAGCGGGTTTGCTGGTTTGCTCCAGTGATTCTTGGGGAATACTCAGTACGCTGCCCAATTTATCGGCGGTGCCGTACAGCTCGTAATACAGTTTTAAATAGTATGGGAAGCGAGATAGGCCCAAGAACACGGCGGACATAATCAACTCGGCGGCCACCAATTGGCCAATGGAAAGTTGGCCGGCGATGACCAGCCAGCCACCCAGCCCTAGTAATGCCGAACTTGCTAATGCGTACAACGCGTAAAACAAAACCACCTGCTTAAACGTAAACGAGAAATGTTTTTCGTGCAGAGCGGTGTATTGCGCCACATAGGCTTCGGTTTTTTGGCTGGCGTAATCGAATTGTGAGGCCGACTTGGTGTATTCGTGGGCCGCAGCCAGGTTGCTCAACCAATTGGCGGTGTAGTACTTGGCCTCGGAAAGGCGTACGGCGGAGCGCTTTGCTGGGCCCGACCAGATGCGCCAAATAACCCAAACCAGAAGTAGTACAAACAGGTTAAACGCCAACAAGAATGGATGATAGAAAGCAACCAGAGTGAAGCCCACAAACATTTGCAGAATCAGCGCGTTGCCATCTACCACTAATGCTGGCACATTTTTTTGTAGTGTTATTATGTCGAAGTAGCGGTGGGCTGTGGAGGTGTTGCGTCTGCCTTCAAAAAAGCTGCGTGGCGCTAAAATGGTACGCAAACTGAGCTCCGCCACTAAGCGCGCATAAACTCTACGCTCGTAATATTCCATCACCTCGGTTCGCAAGGCGGCGAAAAACGCCGACAGTGCCAGTGTGCAAAATAGCACGATAGCGAGGATCACCACGGAGCGCGGTGAAGCCATATTGACCACGGTGTTGATCAGGGTTTGTACCGCGATGGGAACGGCCAGGGTCATTAGGCCGGTGGCAATGTTATAGGCGACAACAACACCAAAAAAAGATCGCTCAGGCTTAAGAAGGGAAAAAAGCGTGCTGCGCAGCTGCTTGAGGTCGATGTCTTTGTCGGCCATATTTACGTCGGAGGGTTAGTCATTTTACGGGAAAAAAATAGAAGGTTTGTTTGGTGTAGGTGGGTAGAGCTAACCCATACAAGCCTCACCGAAGGCAACAGTAACCAATTCGCTTGGTGAACACAATGCTTTGCTCAGTGGCAGCGGTTTGAGCCATTGGAGAAACGATTAACAGGCCTTCCGGCGGCGGCTGTGGGTAACTTTGTGCGAGCAAAGGCGCCGCCGAAGGATAGCCGGCCCTAACTTTCCCGCCAGCGGAAAAGCCAGGCAGAAAGCCCCAAGAATACCGCGCTCATGGCCGTTAAAATAAGCAGGTGGTGGCTAATCTCGGCCGGGCCGGCGCCGTCCAGCATCACCGAGCGGGCCGCTTGCACCATATGAGTGAGCGGTAAAAATTGGCTGGCGGTGACCATCCATTGTGGGGCGCCGTCCAATGAAAACCACACCTCTGACAACAACATCATAGGGAACACAAACAGATTCATCAGGCCGTTGGCCAGCTCTTCACTGGACAGCCGCGCGGCTACGATCAACCCCATGGATAAAAGCGCCAGGATGCCTAGCGCCGCCGACAATACCAACAAGAAGTAGCTGCCCAGCATGACAAAATCCAACACCAAGTTAGCTACCACAAAGACGATGGCACAGACGCACATATTGATCATAAAGCGAGACAAAACCTGGGCACTGAGGAACTCGATGGGTTTTACCGGCGAGGCCTGAATACGCTTTAACACGCCGTTTTTTCGGTAGCGGACGATGACATAGCCGACACCGAATAAACTGGAGAACATCATGTTCATGGAAATAATGCCGGGAATTACCCAGTCTACGTAGCGCACCTCGCGGCCACTGATGGATTGCGCCTGCCACTGTGGGTTGCTCGCGAGCCCCAGCAGTTGTTCTACCACATCGCCTTTCATGGAATCGCTGTTTTTCCAGTATTGATTTGCGCCCAGCAAGAGGTCAAGTTGGTGGAATTGCACCTTGGTAATGGCTTGCTCGCGATCGCTGTAATCTACAATTTGCACGCTGGGCTGTTCGCCCACCAATTGCTCAACCACGCTGGGGTCGGCGTTAAGCGTGCCCACTTTAAATAACGCATCTTCGCCACGGGAGAAGGCGAGGGCGACCACGCCGATAATAATTGGCGGCATCACAAACGACCAGACCAGCGACGAGCGATCTCGGTAATACTCTTTGTTACGCGCAATAAATAAGCTTAATAGACGTTTAAAATTCATAGTAATCAATGTTCGAGGCAGTTATCAGTCGCGCAGGTTTTGGCCGGTGATTTTTAAAAATAAATCGTCCAGGGTTGGATTGCGAATTTGCAGTGATGTCAAATCCACCTGCAGTTCAATTAAGGTTTGCAGGGTTTGGTCGACGTTGTGGCTAATGATTTCGACCCCGGTTGCGGTTACCGAATGTTCAAAATTAGCCAACAGGTCGGCGGCCATGGCACCTTCGGGCAGGTCGATGTAGGTAAAGCCGAAATGCTCCCGCAGTAAGCCTTTGGGGGTGCCCTGGGTGATGATTTTTCCACTGTCGACAATCAGTAGCTGATCGCACAGGTATTCGGCTTCGTCCATATAGTGTGTGGTCAGCACAATGGTTTTGCCCTGGGCCTTAATGGATTCTATTAGCTGCCAAAAATTACGCCGGGATTGTGGGTCCAAGCCGGTGGTGGGTTCATCCAAAAACACGATTTGCGGGTCGTTGAGAAGCGCCAAGGCTAACAGTACACGCTGCCGTTGGCCGCCGGAGAGCTTCGCCGCCGGGCGTTCTAGAAACTCAGACAGAGCACACAACTGGGTGAGCTTCTCCAGCGATAATGTCTCTTGATAGAAACCGGAAAACAACGCTATGACTTCGCGCACCGTTAAGAAGTCCATCAACGCCGTGGCTTGGAATTGAATGCCGCTTTGGGTTTTAAATTCTGGGTTATTGGCCACGCCGCGGTAGCGGATTTCACCACTGGTGGGCGGGGTGATGCCTTCAATCATTTCGATGGTTGTGGTTTTGCCGGCGCCGTTGGGTCCGAGTAAGCCAAAACACGTACCCTGTTCTATGGTAAAGGAAATTCCTTTTACGGCTTCAACATTTTTGTAGCTTTTGCGCAAATCGCGCACTTCCAATATGGCGGGCATGGCGTACAGCTTGCTCTGTTGGTGTGAGTCGGTGATTTTAACCCGGGCAGTTTACCGCAAAGGGTTTTTAGCCGTTAGTGAGATCTCTGAATTTATGCCGCAGGCTCCACAGCAGTATTAAAGAAGGGATTACCATTAGCGTGGTGACAACGAAAAAGGCCTCCCAGCTGCCTAGCCAATCTACCATGTAGCCACTTGCTCCAGACATACTGGAACGCCCCAGGTTGCCCAGTGAGGCCAGCAAAGCGTACTGGGTGGCCGTGAAGGCCCGGCCAGTGATGGCCGATATAAATGCCACTAATGCCACAGATGAGAAAGCCGCGGTAAAATTATCCACCAGCAAGGTTAGTAACAGTAGCCATTCAAGTGGGCCGGATTGCGCCATTAAGGCGAACATTAGGTTGCTGCCGGCCATGGCGATGCCGCCAATCATTAGCCCCTTAAGCACGCCAAATCGAGTATTAAAAGCGCTGCCCATCAGAGTAAATAGCACGGTTAAAAACCAGCCAAATAGCTTGGTGTATTGACCGATCTGCTCGTTGCTAAAGCCTAGCTCGCGATAAAACACGACGGACATACGGCCTAGGAAAGCTTCGCCGATCTTAAAGGTGAAGATAAACACCATTATGGCCAGCGCGACTTTTACGCCGTTACGCCGAAAGAACTCCATAAAAGGCTCTATCAGGGTCACCGTGAGCCAGTTGCCGGCCTTGGACAGGTGCAGTTTGTCTTGCACGTTTTGCTCGGCTTGGGATTGCAGTGCCTCGCGTTCAGTTTTGGGTTCTCGCACCAGCAAGGTGGCTGCCATCAGCACCCCTAATACGGCCATCATCACTGCATACACTTGATTCCAGCCGATGCTGTCGGCACTGGCAAAGGCGATGTAGCCGGGCCAGGAATAACCGGTCCACCAGCCGATCACTGACATGGCCGCGGCGGCGGGCATTTTGTCGTTTTCGTCTACGGAAAATTGGTCGATACGAAAGGCATCGACAGCGATGTCTTGGGTGGCTGAGCAAATAGCGATTAACAGGGCCAGCAAACCGAAGGTAAACAGTTGCTGATTGGGAGTAACGGTGGTGAGCAAAAACACCCAGATCAACATTAGGGCTTGCATTAAGAGTATCCAGCTGCGGCGTTGGCCGAGTAGCCGGTGCAACAAGGGTAGGTGAACCCGATCGATGAACGGCGCCCACAAAAAATTTAAGGCATAGACCATGCTAACACTGCCCAGCAAGCCGATTTCTGCCCGGCTTACGCCCTCATCTTTAAGCCAGCCGCTGAGCCCGCTGGCAATCAGTACCCATGGGAAACCGCTGGCGATGCCCATTAAAAAAATCCAAAACAAGCGGATGTCGCGGTAGGTATTTAGGGTAGAAAGCCAGGATTTGGGCATGGTAAGTCTGTTGTCAACGCGCAGTGCTTTGCGAGGCCGGTAAAGCTAATTGCTGGGTGGGTGAAGGTTCCAGCCGAATTGTCGCAGATTTACACGATCGTTGCGAAAAGTAATGCCTTCTTGTTCCAGCCGTTGACGCTGGAATGAGCCGCGCTCCCCGGGCAGAGAAATCCTACCCTGGCTGTTGATGATGCGGTGCCAGGGTAGGGTGCTGTCTTGCGGCAGCCGGCTGAGTATACGGCCCACCCAGCGAGCTCGATTAGGCAATCCGGCTAAACGAGCAATGGCACCGTAGGTGCAAACCCGCCCACTGGGCACTTGGCTAATGGCCAAGTAAAGGGCGGATTCCGGTCCCATGGCGCCTAGAAGCTGTAAACCAGGTTTACAGAGGTGATGGTGTCGGTGTCTTCGATGCCCGGGGCGGTGTCGCTGTTATTGCGCCATTCGTAGGCCACTTTCAACGCAAGATCCGTATTAATAGCGACACGCAGGCCGAAAATATTGTTGGTGAAGGTGTTATCTGAGGAAATCTCTATTCGGGTGTCATTTTCGATGGAGGTGGTATCGGTAAGCTTGTGGGCGTAGGCTGAGGTCAACAGATAGTTAATACCGCTTTGATTGTCACCCGTCTCTTCTTCCTTGGTTTTACGATAGCCGAAACCGGCGGAAATATCCCAGGTGATGTTTTCTTGCACAATCACTTTATAACCGGCACCGACAGACGCGGTGTAAATGGCTTCGTAGGAATCAAATTTGTCGTCAAAAAAGCGCAGGTCGCCGAATACGAAGGTGCGTTCCGACAACAGATACTTGCTCAGCCACTTGGCGGTATAGGACTCGGCAGACTTTACACCATCGGCCTCAGCACTAGTGCCAGAAATACCTGCGGAGTGCTCCCAGGGGGCACCATCAACGTAGTCAAAATTCACCGCGCCATTGGCAACCTTGGACTCAGAGTTGCCTTCCACCAGTACTAATCCAGCTTCACCAGTGCCTTTCCATTCGGCCGCCAGGGAACTGCTGCTGGTAATAACTAGGGCTAATGCCGTCGCGATTTTCGTCTTGTTCATAAACTAACCTTCAGTTTGAGTTTGTGGCGCACAAGTGCGCACTTCTAAAGCGGCGCTAGTGTAAAGTGTGTGGCGCCTAATCCCCAAGCATTACTGAAATAATCCATGCCATAGTTGTCAAAGCCACCAAGGTAGATGCGCACAAAGGCAGGGTTTGTGGCCGTGGCGCTGACGTGAGTGGCTTGAATCACCCAACTTTGGCCGCATTTTGTAACTAACCCTCATTGAATATTAATTTTAGACGAGTTTTGAATGCCTATTTTATTGATTGTCTTTTTTGGCATGTTTGTTGAGTTTTGGGTCATTGTGGCCATCGCTAAACAGATCGGTGTATTGGCTACTTTGGGCGCCACCCTGGTCACCGCGGCTATTGGACTGGCGCTAGTGCGTCGCCAGGGACTGAAAACCCTGGCTCGGGCGCAGGAAAAGGCCCAGCACGGGGAGTCACCGGCCAGAGAAATGGTCGAGGGCGTGGCTATATTCTTCGGCGGTATCTTGTTGTTTGTGCCTGGGTTTTTCAGCGATGCCATTGGCTTCGCCCTGCTGATCCCCGGTCTGCGAGGCGTGCTAGGGCGTCGTTTTCTAGCGCCAATCATTCAAAACGGGCGCAGTCAGTTTCATTTCTATAGCCAGTCCGGCGCGCAAAGCCGTACCTTCGAAGGCGAATTCGAGCGCACCGACATCAACAACGGTCCAGACGGCAAAAAAAATCAAAATTTTTTACCGTAGGGGTGTTGAAATCCATTCTGCCAACCCCATTTCCTGAAACACCCAACTAATGGTTAGCCGGTGTGCTGCACCTGCTACCTCTCAAGTGGGCTAAGCCCGCTTGAGCGTTGCTTAAAAAAACACTGTGAAATCCGCACCATCGGGTTGTTTTACTATATTAGGAGAAAATAAAGATGAACATTCGTCCTTTGCACGATCGTGTTGTGGTTCGCCGTAAGGAAGAGGAAAAGACAACTGCATCCGGCATCGTGTTACCTGGTTCCGCTACTGATAAGCCTAACCAAGGTGAAGTTCTGGCAGTTGGCAACGGTCGAATTTTAGAAAACGGTGACGTTCGCCCAGTAGACGTAAAAGTGGGTGACGTTGTGGTATTCGGTAAGTATGCCGGTAGCGACACCATCGAAGTTGACGGCGAAGAGCTGTTGATTTTGAGCGAAACAGACATCAAAGCAGTGTTGGTTTAAGCACTGCCGACGCCTCGTTAAACGCAAGTAACTGAATTTGAATAAAGGAAAGAACAATGGCCGCTAAAGACGTAAGATTTGGTGATGACGCCCGCAAAAGAATGCTCGCAGGTGTAAACATCCTGGCTGACGCAGTTAAAACTACCTTAGGCCCTAAAGGCCGCAACGTTGTATTAGACAAGTCTTTCGGTGCTCCTACCGTGACTAAAGATGGTGTATCTGTAGCCAAAGAGATCGAGCTGGAAGACAAGTTCGAAAACATGGGCGCGCAGATGGTTAAAGAAGTGGCTTCTAAAGCCTCAGATGACGCCGGTGACGGTACTACTACCGCGACTGTTTTGGCGCAATCTATTGTTAACGAAGGTCTGAAGGCAGTTGCCGCAGGCATGAACCCAATGGATCTTAAGCGTGGCATCGATAAAGCTGTTGCCGCGGCTGTTGAGCACGTTCGTTCTGTTGCCCAGCCTTGTGCTGACAGCAAGTCCATCGCCCAGGTAGGTACTATTTCTGCCAACAGCGACGAGAACATCGGTAGCATCATCGCTGAAGCCATGGAAAAAGTGGGTAAAGAAGGTGTAATCACCGTTGAGGAAGGTTCTGGCCTGGAAAACGAGTTGGACGTAGTAGAAGGTATGCAGTTCGACCGCGGTTACCTGTCTCCTTACTTCGTGACCAACCAAGACAACATGTCGGTAGAGTCTGAGAGCCCATTCCTGTTGTTGGTAGATAAAAAGATTTCCAACATCCGCGAATTGCTTCCAGTGTTGGAAGCCGTAGCTAAAGCCGGTAAGCCTTTGGTTATCATTGCTGAAGACGTAGAGGGCGAAGCCCTGGCGACATTGGTTGTGAACAACATGCGTGGCATTGTTAAAGTTGCCGCATGTAAGGCCCCTGGTTTCGGTGACCGTCGTAAGGCTATGTTGCAAGACATCGCCACTTTGACTGGTGGTACTGTGATCTCTGAAGAAGTTGGCCTGGATCTGGAAGGCGCTACCTTAGAGCACCTGGGTACCGCTAAACGCGTTACCATGACTAAAGAAAACACCGTTCTCGTTGACGGCGCTGGCGACGTTGAAGAAATCAAAGCCCGCGTTGCTCAAATCCGTGTTCAAATCGAAGAGTCTACCTCTGACTACGACCGTGAAAAACTGCAAGAGCGTGTGGCTAAACTGGCCGGCGGCGTCGCGGTAATCAAGGTTGGTGCTGCTACCGAAGTTGAAATGAAAGAGAAGAAAGCTCGCGTCGAAGATGCTTTGCACGCTACTCGAGCTGCAGTAGAAGAAGGCGTCGTGCCTGGCGGTGGTACTGCTTTGATTCGTGCGGTTGCTGCTATTGAGCATCTAACTGGCGACAACGAAGACCAAACTGCTGGTATCACCATTGCCCGTCGTGCTATGGAAGCACCTTTGCGTCAAATCGTGACTAACGCGGGTGAAGAGGCTTCTGTTGTTGCTTCTGAAGTACGCGGTGGCGAAGGTAACTTCGGCTTTAACGCTGGTAACAGTACCTACGGCGACATGCTGGAAATGGGTATTCTAGACCCAGCTAAAGTAACCCGTACTGCGCTACAAGCAGCCGGCTCTATCGCTGGTCTGATGATTACCACCGAAGCTATGGTTGCGGATGCACCTGCTAAAGACTCTGGCGCACCTGCAATGCCAGACATGGGTGGCATGGGTGGCATGGGCGGTATGATGTAAAGTCTGCCCCGGCACGTACAAAAAGGCTCGCTTGGCGGGCCTTTTTGCGTTTTTGGGGTTGTAGTTTTTCTTGTGCTTGCTATGTACACTGCACACACCCACTGGGCCGTGGCGCATAGAGTTGAGCAAACTGGGTAAAACACGGTCAAAGCCTTACGCCACTGGGCTGTTGAGCTTTGGGCTAGCCGCAACGACAACGCAAGGATTCTAAGACTTATGGTGCAATCTCGTAGAGAACCGACCATCTCCTCCTCAGATTTTTCCGCACCCCTGGATGACGATACCCCCAACCGCAACAGTAACGGCCGACGCACGCAAAAAACGCCACCGCCACCGCCAACGCCAGCCAAGGGTGGCCAGGGCATGGCCATCTTTGCGTTTTTGATTGCCTTGGTCGGAGTCGGCGCCGGTGGATTTGCCGTGTGGAAAATCCAAGCGCTGACCCAAGAGTTGACCGGAGCCGACGACCGCATCGCCGCGCTGGAAAAGCGGCTCACACTTTCAGACGATGAATCCAGTCAGTCGGTGACTGTACTGCAAGCCAATTTAAAGCAAGCGGTGAAAGACATCGGTACCAACGAGTCTGAAATTCGCAAACTTTGGGATACCCGTAACGTCAATCGTAAAGCCATTGCCCAGAATGACGACGGCCTAAAAGCTGCTCAGGCCGAGTTGGAAAAGTCGGTTGCCAGCGTGCAGAAAGCATTGTCCGATCAATACGCGGGCCTAGCCGGTAGCGTCAAAGAGTTGGAGGCGTCTTCAGGTTCATTGGAGCGACAGGTAGCCAATCTGCGCACGCAGTTAGCGGAACTGGATGGCGTGGCGCAAAAACTGGCCGCCGTGGATCAGCTTTCGGGCCGGGTTAGAAGCAACGAAGAGGCCATCGAAGCCATTGATGCTTATCGTCTTAATATTAACCGTCAGCTGGTTGAGCTGCAGCAAAAGCTCAGCCCAGGGCCTTAAATAAGACTAATCGCAATGCAGCTACTCGGTGAGCCGAGAGCTGCAGGCTTTAGCGGTAATCTGGTTTCAGTTTTATGCTCGGCTGGCCCATGGGGTGGCCCGGCGTGGCCGTGGTTGTTGGCATTTGCTTGAGGCAGGCTGAATGCAGACGGCTGGTTTCATTCCAGTGCATCACAGCTTGTTCTTGATTAGGTTTTTGCGGGCCGCGGCAGCGACAGCTTTGACAGGCGATGGAATAATTCATCTTGTGCACCACCATATGTAGGTGCTGGCTACCACAAAAGGGGCAAGGTTCGATCTGCAACGCCATAAAAGACTCCTGGTCGGTAAAGTGGCGTGTTTGATTGCATGGCCATTCCCTGTTGAAACTGGCTGCGTCCAGAACGTGGTATCTTTGGCGCAGCAATCTACGGCAAGGGATTCTTGCCTCAGCTCGCTCTTCGATGAGCTTACCAACCATGACTAAAGTCTAGTATTTCTGCCGATATATGCAAGAGATATGAGCAATAAATCACTATATGTAGTGCTGGGTTTTTAAGGTTTATCCCACATATGGTGTGCTTGGGGATGGTTTAGGCAGGCCGCATGAAGTAGGAAATTCGCCGCCCTTTGGTGTAAAATCGCGGCTTCAAAAATTAAAGCCGATACAGTGAGAAGTGCGTTATGACCACCGTGATTCGCAAGCAGGACCTGATTGACAGTATTGCTGATGCCCTCCAGTTCATCTCTTACTACCATCCCAAAGATTTTATTCAGGCGGTTCATCAAGCCTACCAGCGCGAAGCTAACCCCGCCGCTAAAGATGCCATGGCGCAAATACTGATTAATTCGCGCATGTGTGCCGAAGGCCATCGGCCAATCTGTCAGGACACCGGCATCGTCAGCGTCATCATGAAAATTGGTATGAATGTACAGTGGGATACCGACAGTAGTATCGAAGATATGATCAACGAAGGCGTGCGATTGGCCTACAATCACCCCGATAACAAGCTGCGCGCCTCCGTATTGGCCGACCCCGACGGGGCTCGTAAAAACACCGGCGATAACACCCCAGCCATGGTGACCTACAAACTGGTGCCCGGTGATAAAGTTGATGTGCATGTTGTTGCCAAGGGTGGCGGCAGTGAAGCGAAAACCAAATTTGCCATGTTGAACCCGTCGGATTCGGTGGTGGATTGGATTCTGAAAATGCTGCCCACCATGGGTGCAGGTTGGTGCCCGCCGGGTATCCTTGGTATTGGCATTGGTGGCACCGCCGATAAAGCTATGGCCATGGCTAAAGAGGCTCTGCTGGATCCAATTGATATCCAAGATCTGCAGGCTCGTGGCGCGTCTAGCCGGGCGGAAGAGCTGCGTTTAGAAATTATGGATAAAGTGAACAAGCTGGGTATTGGTGCCCAGGGCTTGGGCGGTTTAACCACCGTGTTGGATGTTAAAGTAAAAGATTGCCCAACCCACGCCGCCAATAAGCCGGTGGCGGTTATTCCCAACTGTGCCGCAACCCGCCTGGTGAAATTCACCTTGGATGGCACTGGCCCATCTTTGCAAACGCCGCCCAGTCTGGACGATTGGCCAGAAATTACCTGGGAAGTGGGCAATGCGCGCCGCGTGAACCTGGATGAAATCACCAAACAAGACGTGCTTGAGTGGCAACCCGGCGAAACCATTTTATTGTCCGGTAAATTGCTCACCGGCCGCGATGCCGCGCACAAGCGTATGGTAGACATGATCGCCAAAGGCGAGCCCTTACCGGTGGACTTCACCAATCGCTTTATTTACTACGTCGGCCCGGTTGATCCGATCGAGGGTGAGGTAGTCGGTCCTGCTGGCCCAACCACGGCCACACGTATGGATAAATTTACCCGCACTATGTTAGAAGAAACCGGCTTGGCTGGTATGGTGGGTAAAGCCGAGCGTGGTCCGACTGCCATCGAAGCCATTAAAGACAACAAGGCGGTGTATTTAATGGCCGTGGGTGGTTCTGCTTACCTGGTTTCCAAAGCCATCAAAGCGTCCAAGGTTGTCGCCTTTGAGGACTTGGGGATGGAGGCCATTTACGAGTTTGAAATCGAAGACATGCCGGTCACCGTAGCGGTGGATAGCAGCGGCGAGTCCGTGCATCAAACCGGCCCCAAAATTTGGCAAGCCAAAATCGAAGAAGGCGCTATTGAAGTTAAATAGCGCACATTAAGGCCGGTTTTTACCGGCCTTTTTTGTCGCGCCTTTTTCACCGCGCCTTTTTCACCGCGCCTTTTTCACCGCGCCTGAGTTTCGTTTTGGTAACAATATCCCGTACACTCGAAGGACAAGGGCGATGAGGTCTTTTGCACAAATCCCAGCAGCATGATCCAATGTGCCCGAAGTAAACGCAGGCCCTAGGTCTCTGACGATAAAAAAGGAATACTAATGACCGATATCTCTCGCCGTAAATTGATGGCAACCGGAAGTGGCCTGGCGATTGCGTCCGCGCTACCAAAGTCAGCCTCTGCGGCCACCGATGTGGTTCCACCTGTGCACCACATGGTGTACTTCTGGTTAGCCAACCCAGAGTCCACCGAAGACCGCGATAAACTTATTGCCGGTTTGAAAAGCCTAGCCGAAATACCCGAGGTACAGCGGCTGCATGTGGGCGTCCCGGCATCCACACTGAAACGAGATGTTATCGACAACAGCTTTCATGTCTCAGAATTAATGATGTTTAACAGCGTTGAAGATCAAGATGTCTATCAAAGCCACGAACTGCACACCAAGTTTGTAGAAGAATGCGAAGGTCTTTGGGAAAAAGTAGTGGTACACGATTCCATCATGGCGTAAGCCTAAGCTGATTCAGGAGCCTTTATGCAGTTGGCAGAGCAAACCTGCGCCGCCTGTGATAGCAGTGCTAAGCCTCTAAGCGATGTGGCCATCGAGCAATTGTTGGCAGAGCTTCAGGGGTGGCAGTTAGAGCACAGCAGCGGCATCAAAAAATTGGCAAAGGTGTTCACGGTAAAAGATTTCTCCGCAGCGGTGGCCTACGCTCAGGCGATAGCTGAGCTTGCCAACCAGCACGATCATCATCCGGCTTTGGTGGTGGAGTGGGGCAGAATCACCGTGCAGTGGTGGACCCACAGTATCAATGGTTTGCATAAAAACGATTTTGTTATGGCAGCAAAAACCGATGCCTTAGTTCAGTCGTTGTAAAACACTTACCCAATCATTCTTCTCACTTAAAAAAGAGTTACTCGGTTTGACCAGTCTTTTTTGGCACGATTATGAAACCTGGGGGGCTAGTCCGGCCCTGGACCGTCCGGTCCAGTTCGCGGGTGTGCGCACCAACCTTGATCTGGAAATCATCGATGATCCAGTGAATATTATGTGCCGGCCAAGCGATGATTTTATACCTCACCCAGAAGCTTGCCTAATTACCGGTCTAACACCACAGCAGGCGCTGTCCGAAGGCTTGCCGGAACGCGACTTTATCGCCAAAGTTTACGAGCAATTGGCAGAGCCTGGTACCTGCGGAGTGGGCTACAACAGTATTCGCTTTGATGATGAGGTCACTCGCTACAGTTTGTGGCGTAATTTTTACGACCCCTACGAGCGCGAATACAAAAATGGCAATAGCCGCTGGGATATCATCGACATGGTGCGCCTAACCTATGCTTTACGGCCGGAGGGCATCGAGTGGCCAATGGTGGATGGTGTACCCAGTTTTAAATTGGAAAATATCGCCGCTGCCAATCATTTTGAGCACGAAAACGCCCACGATGCGCTGTCAGATGTGTATGCCACCATTGCCTTAGCAAAACGTATAAAAACCCTTCAGCCCAAACTGTTCGATTACTTATTTACCCTGCGCGATAAACGCGAGGCCGCCTCGCACATCGATATTGGTAATTCCACGCCCCTGGTTCACGTGTCGGCAATGTTCCCAGCCAGCCGGGGATGCACCGCGCTGGTAGTTCCCTTGGCCAATCATCCTACCAACAAGAACTCGATTATTTGTTTTGATTTGTCGGCCGACCCTACGCCGTTATTTCAGCTATCTGCTGAGCAAATTCAGGAAAAACTCTACACCAAGACAGAAGATTTACCCGAAGATGAAGAGCGCTTGGCGTTGAAAGAGGTACATTTAAATAAAAGTCCAGTGTTGGCCACAGCCAAATTGCTAACCCCCGAGCACGCTTCGCGCTTGCAGATCGATTTGGATTTGTGCCGCCAACACTGGAAGCAAATTCACCGGCATAATTTGGGCCCCAAGTTGCAACAGGTTTACGCCAGCCGAGAATTCGCCAAACCGCGCGAGGAAGAAGCCGCTCTGTACGACGGTTTTGTATCCGCCAAAGATAAACAAAAAATGGCCCAGGTGCGCACTTCTAATGGCGAAGATTTGGCTGCCGCTGCCTTGAGCTTTGACGACCCACGCCTCAATCCGTTGTTGTTTCGTTACCGCGCGCGGAATTTTCCCGAAACCCTCACCGAAGCCGAACACCACCAGTGGCAAGAATACCGCTATCAGCGATTAACCGAGCCTCGACCTGGGCTTGTGACCCTGGAAGAGCTGCATGAAAAAATCTTCAGTTTACAAGAGTCAGAGCAGCTGACACCGGCGCAAATGCAGGTGTTGGACTCGCTGTCTGAATACGCTGATGCCGTGGTTTAATGTTTTTTTACTGAAAGACTCCATGGGGCCAACCAAGCGTGCCGTGCTCTATGCGACCGTGGTTACCTTGGCCGTGGCGGTACTCTTTAAGATTTGCTTTTGGCTGGATGATTCACTGTTACCGGTGTACCAGTGGTTGGCCTGGCCCGGTATTACCTGGGCGGGTTTCTTCAGTGCGGAATTGGACTATTGGCCCAAGTTTATTATTGTGCTGGTGGGCCAATTTCTATTTTGTTTTGTTGTTTTAATTACCGTCAATTGGGCTTGGCGATTTATTAAACAGGCGCTGTGCGCTCGCCGTGGCCCTTATCCCAGCCCCATTAAGCAGCGTATGTGTGCAAACGCTGCACGCCCCAAGGCGTCTAAGTCGTAACCTCCCTCCAGCACAGAAACCAATTTGCCCCCACAGTGGCGATCTGCCACTTGCATCAGTTCATCGGTGATCCAGGCGTAATCGGCGTCTTGCAGTCGCAGTTGGGCCAAGGGATCTTGTTTATGAGCATCGAATCCAGCCGACACCATCAGCAGTTGCGGTTGGAAGGCGTCCAGCGCTGGCAACAAATGTTTGCCGATGGCTTGGCGAAACTCAGCGCTGCCACTGCCGGCTGATAACGGCATGTGCACCATATTGTCGTGGGATTTGCCTGGGTCGCTGAACGGGTAGTAGGGGTGTTGGTAGCTGGATGCGTAGAGCACTTTTGGCTCTTGCCGGAAAATATGTTCGGTGCCGTTACCGTGGTGAACATCGAAATCAACGATGGCTACGCGGTCCAAGCCGTGGTGGTTGATGGCGTGGCGAGCACCCACGGCCACGTTATTGAATATACAAAAGCCCATGGCCCGGTCGTACTCGGCATGATGGCCCGGTGGCCGTACCGCGCAAAACGCATTGTTGAATTGCTCAGCCATGACAAAATCCACCGCCTGAATAACCGAGCCTGCCGCGTGCAGTGCGGCTGCCAAGGTATGCGGCATCATAAAGGTGTCGGAATCCAGCTCCACGCGGTCTTGTTGCGGGGCGCGGGCGAAGATGGCATCGACGTAGTCCGGATCGTGGGTGGCCACCAGTTGTTCGCGGGTGGCCGGTTCGGCGTCTATCCAGCGTAGAAAGTCGGCCATTTGACCGGCGATCAAGCGGTTTTGAATAGCCCCAATTCGCTCCGGGGCCTCGGGGTGCTCTTCCCCGGCGATGTGTTTTTCACAACTGTTGTGCGAGATATACACCGTAGGCATAGATCATCTCCGTAGCCGCGCTACATCTTCGGTAACGCTTTTATATTGTTTGTTATGTGATTACACCCTACTGTAATTTAGAGCGTAATAAGTTGCGGTGGATCAAGCCATAAGTTGCCCTATGATTAGAATCCTACCAAAGTATCGTTTTGTTCGCCCATTACACCCGTAACAGTGCATATTCTGAGTTAATGCTGTATGACGGTATAAGTTTTATGGGGTTTTCGCGGCGCTGCCCACCACGGCGGTAATGCTATTTTTTACGTCATCGGTTATTCAGCTATTGTCTGGCAGGCTAGGCAATGCATCAACACTTCTTAGGAGTAAAAATCCACTAATGTCGGAACACGCTCTGCGGCCTTTGTTTGCGCCGCAATCTGTAGTGGTATTAACCGGGGTTAATCCGCAGCACCCGGCGGTAACTGCAATATTGCAGTCCCTGGCGGTGGCCGCTCGGCCGTTGACGGTAACCCTGGCCGGGCCACGCCCATCCATGGCCACGGAAACTCCCCTAGTGACCCATGTAGACCATCTATCGGAGCTGACTGACAGCCCCGATCTGGCGATTTTAGTGGGGGATTTGGCGGCTCCGGCACCGCAGTTAATTGAACAGTGTGCATCGGCAGGTATTAAATTCGTACTAATGGTGGCCGCTTGCAATACCCCTGAGGCCGAGCTGGCGGCCGCCACCAAGCGCTACGGCGTGAGAATGCTAGGCCCCAACAGTTTCGGAATCTGCCGACCTAGTGCGCGTTTTTTTGCCTGGCTTGGGCACACCCAGCCACTCACCGGTCGGCTGGCGCTGATGTCGCAATCCGGCACCATTGCCAGTGGCTTGGTGGATTGGGCTACATGGCAAGGCATTGGTTTTTCCCAGGTGGTGGCCTTTGGCTTGTCTTTGGATAATAGTATGCCGTCCCAGGTGTTGGATTATCTTGCCAGCGATTACAACAGCCAGTCGCTACTGATGTACCTAAAGTCCGTGGGCAACCCCACTCGGTTTTTATCCAGCCTGCGCGCGGCGGGGCGGACTAAACCGGTGGCGGTGGTGGCCGAGCATTCCTTGGGTACCGATGAGCGAATTCTTGATGCCGCCCTCAATCGTACTGGTGCTGTGCGTGGCAAGCGCCTTAACGACTTAATTGCCGCTGCCTCCGTGATGACGAATGCCCGCCGAGTCTACGACGGTAGCCTGCTTATTATTGGCAACGGAGCCGGGCCGGGAGAAATGGCCGTGGAGCGCGCGCGTGAGCTTAACGTGCCGTTGTTACAACCCGAAGGACGCTTAAAACAAGAGCTTAGCGATATCATCGGCGAAGACGGCACGGTGGATAGAATCACTACGGTTTGGGCCAGCAGTGCAGCGGGGCGCTATGTCGAGCTGGCCGATGAAGCCTTGCGGCACAAAAGCTGTGGCGCGGTGCTGTTAATGCTTAGCCCGACCGCCTTGCTGGATTTGGGCTCTCTATACGATGGCATTGTCAGCTTGCAGCGCAAACAAAAAAAACTGGTTATGGTGTGTTTGATTGGTGGCGGTAACATGGTCACCGTGCGTAAACAAATCACCGCCGCTGGAATTCCCACTTTCCGCACGCCGGAATCGGCCATCGAGGGCTTTCAATTTTTAGTGCAGTTTCAGCGCAACCAGCGCCTGGCGAAACAGAGCCCGGAAAGTGGTGCAGTGCGTTTGCAAATTGATGTGGAAAATGCCCGGGCGATTATTCAAGCGCACCTGGATCAAGGGCTTAGTGAACTGCATTTTTCTGGATTAACCGAAATACTTGAGCAGTTTAATATCTGCGTGGCGCCAGGTGTGGAAAAGGGCAGTGATATTAAAACGCCGTTACATGTGCGCATGTTCCGAGACCCGGTATTTGGCCCTATTATTGGTTTGGCGTTTGGGGGTAGTGAGCAGTGGCATCGTGAATCCGAAGCCATCGCCTTGCCGCCACTCAATACCGTATTAATCAAAGATTTAATTCAGCAAATCCTCCCCGATGCCGAGTCCTATTTACTGGAAAATCTGTTGCTCGGTTTATCCACCTTGGTGTGTGAGATACCAGAGTTGCACAGCATAGACCTAGCGGACTTGAGAGTAGGGCAGGATTCCATTCACGGCGGTGATATCAGCGCTCGGTTAGTAGCCTGCCCCAACTTGCGCCGCTACGAACATTTGGCCATCCAACCCTACCCAAGACATTGGGTGAGCGAATTTCGTATGCGCAATGGCGACCTTGTGGCTGTGCGCCCCGTGCGGCCAGAAGATGCCCCCATTATGGCCGACTTTGTGCGCGGGTTATCTAAAGAGGCGCGATACTATCGGTTTATGGCCAACATTGTAGAGCTTACGCCGAGAATGTTGGCTCGCTTCACTCACATCGATTACGACCGTGAAATGGCCTTAGTAGCGGTAGTTGAGGATGACGGCATTGCCAGAGAAATCGGTGCGGCTCGTTACAGCGATAATTTTGACGGCCACAGTTGTGAGTTTTCCATTGTGCTGGCGGACGAGTATCAAGGGCAGGGCTTGGCGGCCTATTTAATGCGGCGCCTGTTTTGTATCGCGGCGGACAAAGGCTTTCCAGTGATGGAAGGAACGGTGCTGGCCAATAACCGGCACATGATCGACTTCTGCCGTAAATTGGGGTTCAGCATTAGGCGCGACGCCGATGATGCTGGGATGGTTATTGCGGCGGTGGTTCTATCGCCCCAGTTTATTGAGCAAGTAAAAGTAAAGCTCGATGCAGGTGCAGCAATGTAACTCTCGTGCTAATACCCGGTCTACCAAAACCCGGTATGCCAAAACCCGGTATGCCAAAACCGAGTGTGAAAAACCCAGTGAGAAAAACCCAAGGGAGGGGAAAACATGACGGCGTTTATCCTAGTGCGCTATGTGCACTTTTTGGCGATATTTATTTTGTTTGCATTGTTGGTTGTGCAGCATTTAAAACTAGAGCCCACGCTACCGTTGGCCGAGGTGAAACGGCTTTCGTTGATCGATGCGTTTTATGGCATTACCGCGGTGGTGGTACTGCTGGCAGGGTTAAGCCTCTGGTTGTTAGTGGGTAAGCCGGCGGGTTTTTATAGCTCAAACCCGGTATTTCACGCCAAGCTGGGGCTATTTGGCTTAATGGTGTTGCTGTCTATCTATCCTACCGTTACCTTTCTCAAACTGCGTAAATCTAACAGCCCCACGCTGGCCATTCCTAAACCTGTTGTAATGGTGGTGCGTTTGGAGTTATTGCTGTTTTTAATTATTCCGCTGTTGGCCGTGTTTATGGCCCAAGGCAGAGGGCTGGCGTAATTGGCTGCGCAGCACGGTGGTTTTGTTTTCAACGTACTGGTTAAATTTTTTGACGTTACCCGGATAGTTCACTGGGCTAATATGGGCAGCAGGTAGAGGGAAATGCCGTTGAACGTTGAGCAACGTCGTTTATTTCTGCTTTTTGATTTCAATCCAGGAAATGTGAGGGAACCCGTTTCAGGATGAAGCTAATGTTTTAATGGACCTAGCCCGATGACCACCAACACCAATGTGCTTTATCTTTCCCATGGCGGTGGCCCAATGCCTTTAATGGGCGACCCGGGGCATTCCGAGATGGTGGCATGCTTACAGAGTATCGGCAGGGAGCTGGTAAAGCCTGCGGCGATCATTGTTATCAGCGCTCATTGGGAAGAGTCGGTGTGCCGTGTGTTAAGTGCTCCAGAGCCACCTTTACTTTACGATTACTACGGCTTCCCTGACGAAACCTATCAAATTCAATATCCGTGTCCTGGTCAACCCGAATTAGCCACTCGCATAAAACAGGCGCTCATTGCCGCTAAGATCAACTGCGAGTTGGAGCCCTCCCGGGGATTCGATCATGGTGTTTTTGTGCCGCTAAAGCTTATGTTCCCACAGGCGGATATTCCCTGCGTGCAAATCAGTCTGCAAAGTAGTTTGGACGCCGCGGCTCACCTGGCACTGGGCGCGGCCCTGCGGTCGCTGATAGGCGAGGACATTTTGATCGTGGGCTCGGGTTTTTCTTTTCATAACATGCGTGCTTTTTTCTCGGCTCGCAGCGCCAGCGATCGAAAGAAAAATACCGAATTTGAACACTGGCTGCAGGAGACCTGCCAAAGCCCGGAATTAACCTCAAGCCAACGCTGGCAACGCCTTACGGGCTGGCATCAAGCGCCGGGAGCGAGATATTGTCATCCAAGAGAAGAGCACCTGTTGCCGCTGCATGTGTGTTACGGTTTAGCTCAGCAAGCGGCAGATCGGGCCTACCAGGTGAGCATTCTTAACGTGCAGTCCAGTATGTATTTGTGGCACCTTTAAATGGGGGCGGCCAGTAATGCAATTCTCTTGTTTGACCTATCACAAAAAAAGATAATTTTTTTATCTTTTGCGGAACAGCTGACTGCACCCGCAGTCAGAGTGTTTAAGCAATCCAGTTTTAGCCATCTTGGCTGTTAAAGGAAATTCTGTGTCTAACCGTTCTACCCGAAGCCTATTGTCAGTACTCAGCAGCGTTTTGCTGCTGGTGTCGCTGAATCTTGGTGTTTCGCAAGCGTTAGCGGACGGTTTCACAACTACGACGGTCACTGTCATCGATGCCATAAGCGTTGACGATACCTTCTCTGATACCGAAGACGGCGCTGCCCTAGCCGGTATTCTAGCAACGGAAGGTCAAACCGCTGTCACTGCGCAAGTCGTTGAAGGCTCGCATCTACCGCAAAGCAAAATCTGTGGCCACACCATTCGCGGACCCCCGCATCGCAGCTGATTCAACAAAAACAGCACTATAGCCATTAATTTCTTATTTTTTGTTAAGCAAAAGCATGCGCTTTTGCGGGGTACTCTCATGCATAAATTATCTGTTTTAAACGCAAACTTTTACCAAGATCTGGCCAGCCCAACCGAGGATGGGCAACTAACACTGGCTTCACCAGCGCTGGATTTACTCGCCGACTTTGCCAAAGAATCTCCCGTGGTGGTTGATGACCGAACCCCGGCCTCCCAGGCGCTGGAGATGTTGAGACGTTCTTCGGCCCATGTGCTGCTGGTATTAGACCAAGCCCAGCACTTTCTTGGCGTGGTCAGTTTCGACCGGTTGAACTCGCAAGAGCTGATTAAAAGGGTTTCGGCAGGGCACAGCCGAGAGGATTTAATGGCCGCCGACTTCCTAGAAAGCCGCAATTCAGTAAAGGCATTGCCCTACAGCGACTTTGTTCAGTCGTCGATTTCCGATGTAATGCTGGCGTTGCAAAATAACAGCCTACGTTATTGCTTAGTGGTGGATCAGCAGAGCCGTAAAATCCGTGGGGTTGTGTCTGCCTATGCCATCGCCAAAAAGCTAGGGTTGCCGTTTGAGGTATCCCAATCCGCCAGTTTCAGCGAGATTGCCGGAGTCATTTATCGCCAGTTCAACCCGGACCCAAGGCCGACACTCGCGGTTAACTAATCAGCCTTCTTTCCTTGCTCCACTCCCACTTGCCGCAAGCTCAACTTGCGGCTTTTTTATTTAAGACTTGTCCAGACTGCATTGAGCTTTCTAGGGTGGAAGGCGCGATCAACAAAGAATTTACACCGTTGGGATGGCGTTTACTTGCCAGCTTAGACACAATGCTCAACACTAGTTTACGATTGTAAGTCAGGCTACAACAGCGTCTCGCTTGGGCTCTATCTCGGCCTAGTCGCTGTATTTGCCTAGGTGGAAATAGAAAAATAGTGTTGGTAGCAGCTCGCAAGTTCTCGATGCCTATGTCCTTTGATAAAATAGTAACACCGCTGAAGTAGGCGACAAGCCCAGGTGGTTCGTCGCAAAGCCGTACGCAGGGACGCTCAACACGCTAGCCAGTTCAAGGAGAAAATAGTACGCATGAACAGCCGGTTACCCACTCAGGCCACCAGCTCCGCGCTGACATTATTCATTTGCTACGGATTTGGTGTTTTATTGCTCATCGGCGGGCCTGCTGCCTTGGCATGGGATAATAGTAACTACGCGCGTTTTTCTCAGTACAACCGTCCAGTTTTTATAGCTTTATTGCAACGCGATGCCAACAGCGCAGGGGATCAATCCGTGCTGTCCGGTGCTTACCCCTTCCGTTTAGACCTAGCAATAGAGGCCGAGTATTTCTCCGATCGTCGGTTTGCTCGCTTGTGGCGAGAGTCCATTGGGTTGAACAGCAATACTCGGCAACAGCAAGACGAAAGCCAAGCCTTGGCCAAGCTCTACCAATTTTTAGATCAAGATTTTTACCGTGGCGATCACTTCCGCGTGGTCTATACGCCGGGTAGGGGCACTAGCTTGCAAATCAATATGGAAACCATTGAATTTATCGATAATTCACAGCTGGGGGTTTTAATGTTAAATGGTTTGCTTGGTGATGTGCCGCTATCATCGGAGTTTAAGCGCGACTTACTCGAGGACAATAACGGTGATAGCCCGCTGGTGGCTGAATTCCTAGCGTTGCAGCCCTCGGCGGTGGAGTCCCAAGCGGTTCTGGCTTCGGCCCCGGTTGCCGCCAGCGCGGCTGCGGAACCCGAAGAGCCAGTGCCAGCCCAGGTTGGTTCTGTACGGAGTATCCTTGCTCCAGAGCGTGCACCTACCAATGCTCCTGCAAGGCAGCCTCAGACGTTACCAGATCCCGCCGCTACAGCCCCGGCAGTGATGACCGAGGCGACTACCCCTAGCCCAGCCAGTGCTGACGTTATTGGGCAAACCGAAAGTGAAGCGGTGGCGGACGTTGGCGCTTCTGCCCAGGTTGCTACAGTGCAAACCGGCAATTCAAATGCAGCCGTCAATACACCCACCGTTGTGGCGGCTGCGACTGTAGCCCAGGAACCCAACACCGAGGACAAAGAAGCCGCCACAGCGGCCAAGCGTGCCTATCAATCGCAATTGGAGCGCGCCATCCGCAAGTATCAAACCATTCCATTTAAAGCGTTCAGTCGGCGCATGGAAGGTGATGTGTCCCTGCACATTGCGGTGGATGACAAGGGCTACCTAACGCGGCTAGATCTTGCAAAACCCAGCCGTTACGATGTTTTAAACGATCAGGCCTTGGATGCTGTGGCCAGCGCAGAGCCATTTACGCCTATCCCAGAGAACCTTGGTTTAAAAGAGTTTAGTTTTGAATTAACACTCACCTATGATCTCGTATACTAATTGCTAGCGTATTTCAGGTGTTTTTTAATAAATGGAGTTCTGAGCCGTTCGATTGGGTGTGGTGCATTGCAAAAGGTGTTGCCCGAGGCCTAGGGAATGAGAGGAAGAACCTGCATGAAATTGTCAATTTATTAACTATTTATCTCGGACAAGAGAGACAGTTGTTAAGAGAAACAGTTGTCAAGAAGGCCCCCGTACATTAAGCGAATAATGACAGGCTAATCAGCTTGGAAAGGCCAGTTTCCACGTAACAGAAATAACGTAGATACGTACAGGCCAAATCTTTATAGACAACGATTTTGGTTACGACGTGTCACTGCCAAGCACTTTAGACCACAGCACTCTAGACCCAAAAGCTCAGACCAAAGCAAAAACCGCCGCGATTATTTATGCTAAAGCGGCGGTAAACAATAATTATGCGCTGGGTCGAGAGCGGCCTTTCATAGAGATGTCGCGATCCTTCTGCAAGGCGCTGTAGATTTGGCAGCTTTCCTTGAGCGCCTGCTGCAAGGTATTGCGGTAAGTTAAATTGCCTTCGTTTTCAAAATCCAAATCGGCGATGACTCGCTCCAGGTAGGAGATACGTTCCTCTAAGGTTTTTAGGCGAATGCGGTTGTCTAGGCTTTCCATGCTGTCTAGCGGTTTGCAACGTTGCTTTGTGATTTTCATTTGGCTTGATTTCTCGGGAAGTAAAATCAATTACTCGAATTATTATTAGTAGTGTGAGATCAACAGCGAAAGTCTCACTTAGAGTTATAGCCTATGAAAAATAATTATCTACAGGGTTGCCCCGTATAAAAAGGATTGCGACGACAATCTTTGCGATATACACCTGCTAAACTAAAAAGTAGTCAAAAACCGAGTTAAATGGATCCTGTCATGAGTGACACAACATTCCAAATAGTCTTTCGTGGCGATATCGCCATTGGCCAACCCATAGAGCAAGTAAAAGCGAGGATGGGGCAGTTGTTTAAGCTGTCTTCGCCACAGGTAGAAAAGCTGTTCACCGGTAATGTAGTGGTTCTGAAACGCGGCCTAACGCAGGTAAAGGCCGCCCAATATAAGCAAGCCTTTGCCAAAACAGGCGCCATTGTCTCCGTTGTGGCCGATGACCAAGCCGGGCAGAAGGCTAAGCCCGCCGGTACTAGCAAGTCCGGTGAGGAGCTCAGTATTGCTCCGGTGGGCGCAAGCTTGATGCCTCGTGGAGGTAAGCCTAATGAGGCGGCGGTGGCCCCCTCGGTGGAGCATTTGTCCCTGCGCCCCAGTGGCGGCAACTTGCTGGACAGCGGCGAGCTTTGCGCTGCAGAACCAACACCGGTGATGGTTGCCAACTGGGGTTTGGCTGAGCTGGGCGCGATTATTGAATCCATCAGTGAAGAGGCGCTGCCGTTGCCGATCATGGATGCCGGCTGGAATCTGGCAGAAGTGGGGGCCGACATGGGCCAAGCAACACAGGATCAGCCGGCATTGGTTGCCGCCCCGGCGCTAGATATTGCCCCGGTGGGCAGTGACCTGGCAGAGCCGGCACCGGAGCTGCCCATCGTAGAGCCCGATACCAGCCACCTGAGTTTGGAACAAAGCTAAAACGGAAAAACCAGTGGGATAAGGGCAATCACGCCGACGGAGTAAACCAAGCTCACCAATCCCCCCGCTTTAATGAAATCAGACATTTGATAATGCCCGGGGGAGTACACCATTAAGTGGGTTTGGTAGCCGTAGGGAATCAAAAAACAGGCGCTGGCGCCGTAGGCCACGGCCATCACGAATGGCATGGGGTCGACCCCAAACCCCTGAGCTGTAGACAGCGCAATGGGGAAAACTAACGCAGCGGCGGCATTATTGGTCACCAACTCGGTGAGAACTAGCGTCAAAATAAACACCCCGGCCAGCGCTGCATAGGGGCCATAGCCGTTAAACACGGCTTGCATAAAACCGGCGATCATATCGGCAGCACCGGAGTTATCCAGGCCTTTGGCGATGGTCAGGGCGGAGCCGATGATTAGCACCAGATCGAAAGGAAAGCGTCTGCGCAGCTCTTGCACGCTCAGCAACCTAGTGCCTAAAAATACCGCCAGCAACAGTCCTAGCCCGGTGAACAATGGCAGTAAATTGACGGCTGCCAGCGCGATAACGGCGGCAAAACCTACCATGGCCCAAACACTCTGATTTTTACCAAGGCGCGAGTACTGCAGGGTATCTGACAGAATATGGAAGTTGCGGTCGATGTTGCGGTGTTGGAAAAAATCCGTGCCTATGGCCAACAGTAGGGAATCGCCCACTCGCAGTGGAATACGGCCAAGCTGCCCACGCAATTGCTTTTCGCCGCGACGAATGCCCACTACGCCGGCATTGAACATGGTGCGGAAGTCCACCTCTTGCAAGGTTTTGCCCGGCAGTTCTGACTCGTGGGCGATGACCACTTCCACCAAGTTGGTGGTGAGCAGTTGTTCGGCTTCTGTGCCAAACACTTGCAAGCCATGGAACTGTTGCAGGGTATGTACCTGTTCCACTTCACCGGTAAATAACAGGCGGTCGCCTTCCTGTAGAAGCTCGTCTGGGGTTACCGGCGAGATGCGGCGGCCATTGCGGTCAATCTCCAGCAAGAATAAGCCCTGCAAGCCCCGCAATTTGTTGGTTTCGATGCTGGAACCAACCATGGCCGAGCCACGAATAACCTCAGCGGTGACGAAGTAATTCAGTTTGTTGCTGGTATCACTTTGTTGGTGGTTAGGTAAAAAACGCGTGGTCAGCGCAATGACGCCGATACAGGCCAGAGCCACCGGAATACCCACGGCGGAAAACTGAAACATGGAGAATTGGGGTAAGCCGGCGTCGGCGACGAAGGAGTCCACCACTAGGTTGGTGGAGGTGCCCACCAGGGTGGTTACGCCACCTAGCACCGAAGCATAGGACAGGGGAATAAGCAGGCGCGACGGGGCAAAGCGGTTTTGTTTAGTGAGCGTGCTTAAAAAAGACGCTACTACAGCCGTGTTGTTGAGAAAGGCCGAGAAACCCGCGGTGGTTAACATCAACTTAATGCGAGCCCAGCGTTCGTTGCCCGTTAACAAAGTTGAAGAAAGGCTGTCGAGAAGAGGCGAGCGCTCCAGGGCCAGCGAGACCAACAACAGCAGCACCAGGGTAGCCAAACCGGGGTTGGCAAAGCTGCCCAACAATTCTTGGGTTTCTACCACGCCAAAGGTCAGGTAAGCAAAAGCCCACCCACAAAACAACAGAGCCGGCTTTAGCTTGCCCTGAATCAAACATACCAGCAGTAGCAACACCGAGGCGAGTACAATCCAGCTACTCATCATCTACTTACATTCCATCTTTAGTTTGCAACATCCACTTTCACAAAGCGATGGATTGTTTACATACGATCCATTACATCAATGCCCAACAACACTAGGCCCTGCTTGATGTGTTCGCCGGTGGTACGAGCCAGGTGTAAACGACTGGCTTTAACGGGTTCTTCAACGCCGTCTTTGAGTATTGGGCAGGCCTCGTAGAAGGTCATAAAGGCACTGGCCAGCTCAAACAGGTAGGTACATAGCACGTGGGGGAAAGCTTCCTTGATCATCAGTTCCACCACTTCCGGGAATTGTAGCAATTTGAGCGCCAGGTGTCGTTCTTGCTCTGCCTCAACGGAAATCTGCGCGGTTAAGCTGCTGGGTTCAACCCCGGCCTTACGGAATATGCTTTGAATTCGGGTATAGGCGTATTGCAAATAGGGCGCGGTGTTGCCTTCAAAGGCCAGCATAGCGTCCCAACTGAAGATGTAATCGGTGGTGCGAGTTTTCGACAAATCGGCGTACTTCACCGCACCAATACCCACTTTAAGCGCAACTGCGGCTTTTTCTTGCTCGCTCAGCTCGGGATTTTTGGTTTCTATCAATGCGCGGGCTCGCTCCACCGCTTCGTCGAGCAGATCGGCCAGCTTTACGGTGCCGCCGCTGCGGGTTTTAAAGGGCTTGCCGTCTTCACCATTCATGGTGCCAAAGCCGTGGTGCTCCAGGCTGATATCCGAGCTGGCGAAGCCGGCTTTTACGCCCAGCGTGAAGATCTGCTGCATGTGCAGGCCCTGGCGCTGATCGATAAAATACATCAGACGGTCGGCGTTGAGGGTGTTGGCGCGGTAGCGCAAGCACGCTAAATCGGTGGTAGCGTAAAGGTAGCCGCCGTCTTGCTTTTGCACAATAACGGGGCTGGGGTTGCCTTTTTTGTCGGCCAACTCCTGCAAAAACACCACCTTGGCGCCTTGGTCTACCACGGCTAAGCCTTGGTCTTCCAAGGCTTTTACCAACACGGGTAGGTCGTCGTTGTAGGCGCTTTCGCCCATCACGTCTTCGCGGCTTAGGGTGACATTGAGCTTTTGGTAAATCTCATCGCCGTGGCTGAGCGAGATCTCCCGAAACTTGTTCCACAGTGCCAGAATCTTCTCGTCGCCGGATTGCAGCTTCACGACATAGTCGCGAGCGGTGTTGGCGAATTCTGGGTCTGCGTCAAAGTGTTGTTTGGCCTGCTGATAAAAGGCCTCTAGGTCGCGCAGGGCGATTTCAGCATCGGTGGCCTGGGTTTGGCTTTCTAATTCGGCCAATAACATGCCGAACTGTGTGCCCCAGTCGCCCACGTGGTTTTGACGAATAACCTTGTGGCCGACGAATTCCAGCGCCCGCACGATAGCGTCGCCAATGATGGTGGAGCGCAAGTGGCCAACGTGCATTTCCTTAGCCAAATTGGGGCTGGAATAATCCACCACCACGGTTTGGGGGGCACTGGTGGGCTCAACCGAAAGGGTGGCTTGCTCGGCCACACCGCTGAGCTGTCGGCCCAGCCACGCGTCCGCTAGGTGAATATTAATAAATCCGGGGCCGGCGATTTCTACCTTATCGGCGATGCCGTCTAATGCCAGCTGGTCCAAAATCTTAGCTGCCAGCTCCCGTGGGTTGGTTCTCATGGCTTTGGCAGCGGCCATCGCACCGTTGGCTTGGTAATCACCAAAGCCGGCTTTTTTTGCAGGAGCCAGGTGAGGGCCCAGTTCGCTGGGGATACCAGCTGCTTGCATAGCAGATTGCACTTTATCGGCTAAAAATTCGCGAATATTCATGGTTTTTGGTCTTTATTTGGTGGAACCTGGCCGGTGTTAACCGGGCCCGGCGTCAATCTTTTAAAAGGGCAGGGCGGTATCAGTGAAGCGCTACTCGCAGCGGCAACTCGGCGACGATGTTGGCTTCAAAATCCAGCAGTTCATCCAGTCGGCCCTGAACCACATTAGCCGTAAAATATCGCTCGGCCAGCTCGATAAACAGCTCGTGGTGGCGCGCCTCCGAACGAGTGATGGCGTCGTAAAACTGTTTTAGATCCCCCGTTGGCAAGGCTTCGGCCACTAATCCAAAGCGCTCGCATCCACGCGCCTCGATTATGCCCGCAACCAGCAGCCTGTCCAGGAAATACACCTCAGTACCTCGACGAAATGCCTTGCGAAATTGATTGATGTATTCGTCTTTTTGGTCGTCGCCCAAGGTGCCACCACGGGCGTAAATCAGCTTTACCACTTCGCGGAAGTGCTGCATTTCTTCAATGGCCAAATCGGCCATGGAGCGCACCAGCTCGGTACGGTCGGGGTAGTGGGACAACATAGACACAGCCATTCCCGAAGCCTTTTTCTCTGCCGCCGCGTGGTCTTGCAGAAAAGTATCGAAATCGGTCAGCACGGTGTCGGTCCAGGCCGCGGTGGTGGCAAATCGCAGAAAACTCATAGCCAATTACTGATGGTTCACAGAGGTTACGGTAACAAAGGGGGCGAGATTATAGCGAATATCCAGGCCGTGGGGGTGTTTTTTACGCTTTGTTGCGGTGAACGCTAGCCCTGGCCGTTTTGCTGCCTATAATAGGCGGCCTTCGCGGGTGCTATCAGCCAACATACCACCCCCGAGTTACACCCGGCACAGTCGAATTTAAAAAAGGTTGCTATATGATCATTAAACCCAAAGTACGTGGTTTTATTTGTACCAACGCTCACCCGGCCGGTTGTGCGGCTAACGTCCAGGAGCAGGTCGACTACGTAAAAAGCCAAAAAGCAGCGGGCACCGGGCCTAAAAATGTCTTGGTGATTGGCGCCTCCACAGGTTACGGCCTGGCCTCGCGTATCGTGGCGGCCTTTGGGCACGGCGCGAATACCCTGGGAGTGTTCTTTGAAAAGCCGCCCACCGAGCGCAGGACTGCTTCCGCCGGTTACTACAACTCTGCGGCGTTTGAGCACTTGGCCAGTGCCGAGGGTTTGTATTGCAAGAGCATCAATGGCGATGCCTTCTCCGATGAGATCAAACAGCAAACCATCGAAACCATTAAAAACGACCTCGGTAAAATTGATTTGGTGGTTTATAGCTTAGCCTCGCCACGCCGTACCGACCCCAAAACCGGTACGACCTACAATTCGGTATTGAAGCCCATCGGCCAAGGCTATACCGCTAAGAATTTGAATACCGATACGCTGAAGATTGGCGATGTCACCGTAGAGCCCGCCAACGAAGAAGAAATTGCCGCCACCGTTAAAGTGATGGGCGGTGAGGACTGGGAGTGGTGGATGCAGGCTTTGGCTGAGGCCGATGTGCTGGCGCCGGAGTGTCAAACCACCGCCTATACCTATCTTGGTGACAAACTCACCTGGCCAATCTACGGCCACGCCACCATTGGTAAAGCCAAAGAAGATTTGGATCGCGCCGCCGCAGCCATCAGTCAGCAGCTGGGTGGCAATGGTAATCAGGCTCGTGTATCCGTATTGAAAGCCCTGGTGACCCAGGCCAGTTCTGCGATTCCGGTGATGCCCCTGTACATTTCTATCCTTTATAAAGAGATGAAAGCCGAAGGCACCCACGAGGGCTGCATTGAGCAAATCTGGCGTCTCTATGAAGAGGGGCTGTACAGCTCTGAGCCGCGCCTGGATAACAACAATCGTTTGCGCATGGACGACCTGGAATTAAAACCCGAGCTGCAAGCTAAGGTGGAAGCTATCTGGCCAGAGGTCACCGAGGAAAACTTGTTTGATCTCACTGATTACAAGAGCTACAACGCCGAATTCTTGAAATTATTTGGCTTTGGGTTAGATTCGGTGGACTACGAGGCGGATGTGTCGCCCATCGTTGAGGCATCATTTAAGCCCGCCTAAGCCGATATTCCATGGCGTTTCCTTTCCGATCGCTGCTGCACCCCCGGTATGCAGCTACGTTAGTACTGATGGGGGTGTGGTGGTTGGTGTCCCAGTTGCCACACGTGGTTTTGGTGTGGCTCGCCCATGGCTTTGCTTTTTTCACTCGCCTTTTGGCCAAGCGGCGCTGTGCCATTGTGCAGGCCAATCTGGCGCTGTGTTTTCCGCAGCTGAGTGACCAGCAACGCCAGAATTTGTTTCGGCGCAATATCTTTCACACCTGCTTGGGCGGCTTAGAGATTGGCATGGTCTGGTTTTGGCCAAAGTGGCGCCTACGCCGGTTTGGCCAAGTGGTTGGGTTGAGTAATCTCACAGAGCAATCAAGTGGTGTACTGATGCTGAGCCTGCATAACACCACCGTGGATACCGCCGCCGCAGTGCTTAATCCGTTGGTATCACAGACCGACATGATGTACCGGCCGCACAAAAATCCAGTGTACGAATATTTCCAATTGCGCTGCCGTCAGCGCCATAACCCGCAAAGCCGCTGCATTGACCGCGCCGACGTGCGTGGCGCGATCAAAGCTATGCGGCGCGGTCGCTGGCTGTGGTATGCGCCGGATCAAGACTACGGCATTAAACAGGGCGTTTTTGCTACTTTTTTTGCCGAGCCCGCAGCCAGTGTCACGGCTACCGCTCGCTTTGCTCGCACGGCCAGGGTGCCGGTGGTGCCCATGGTGCACTATCGAGATGAGCGATTGCGTTGGCGAGTTGATATCCAGCCGGCTTTGCAAGATTTCCCCTCCGGTGATGATATTGCCGATGCTCAGCGAATAAACGACTGGGTTGAGGCACAGGTACGCCTGCGGCCGGAGCAGTATTTGTGGGTTCACCGCCGCTTTAAAACCCGCCCGCCTGGCATGCCTGGGGTCTATGGCCGCTACAGCAAGCAGGGGCGGCAGGCGTAAGCCATCGGCCAGCGTAATAATCCACAATCATCGTCCTAAATGCGTCAATAAAAAAGCGCCCTGGTAGCTTGTGCCTAGACAGGTGCGTCAGTACCATACGCGTTTATTTTTACAGCCGGAGACAGCGAATGATAGAAGGCAGCATGGTGGCGCTGGTTACCCCCATGACGGCGGCAGGGGATCTCGATTGGGAAGCCCTGCGGACAGTGGTGGAATGGCACATAGAACAAGGTACGCACTCGATAGTTGCCGTCGGCACTACCGGCGAGTCGCCTACCTTGAGCCCAGCCGAGCACCTCGAAGTCATCGCTAAGGTGGTAGATCAAGTTAATGGCCGCATACCGGTAATTGCCGGCACCGGCGCCAATGCAACCGCCGAAGCCTTAGAGCTTACCCAGGCGGCCAAAGAGCGCGGTGCCGACGCTTGTTTGTCGGTGACGCCTTACTACAACAAGCCCACCCAAGAGGGTTTGTTTCAGCACTTCAAATACGTGGCCGACCGAGTAGCGATTCCCCAGATTCTCTACAACGTACCTGGCCGCACCGGCGTTGATCTCAGTAACGAAACCGTACTGCGTTTGGCCCAGGTGGATAACATCGTTGGCTTAAAAGACGCCACGGGTGACGTTGCTCGTGGTAAGGCGCTGTTGGCCGAAGTGGATAAATCGTTTGCGGTATACTCTGGCGATGACCTTACTGCGGTAGAACTTATTTTGGCCGGTGGTAAAGGCAACATCAGTGTGACTGCCAATGTGGTGCCCAGTGCTGTATCGGCCATGTGTGTTGCCGCTTTGCAAGGGGACAACGAGCGAGCCCTGCAGATCAACGATAAATTAATGCCGCTTAACAGAGCACTGTTTGTTGAGTCTAACCCCATACCCGTGAAATGGGCCATGGCGCGCATTGGCAAAACCGCAGGCGGCATTCGCCTACCGTTAACGCCCCTGGCTGAGCAGTTTCACGAGCCGATGGAAGCCGCTTTGACCCTGGCCGGAGCCTTGGACTAAACCACAGCGAAACCTTTCGCTCACGGCCAATGTCCATACTGGGCGTTATGCGGGTGCTAGCCACCCGCGGTCTATATAAATAGGTTAGAATTTAATCAATGATAAAACCCTTGCTCCGTTTGTGTGTCGTAAGTAATGCCCTATGGTTAACCGGCTGTGGTACTTTCTTTGGTGAAGACGGCATGTTCCGTAACCGTGGCGGTGAGTACCAGCGGGCGGAGCCCATAGAGCCCATCGCGGTGCCCGAATCTTCCCGCGCCAGAATGCAGGAAATTTACGTAGTGCCGAACATCAACGATGCCGGTTACGACTACAGCCAAACCTTCGACGTGCCCCGGCCACAGCCACTATCGAGTGCGCTGCTAGCGGACACCGTAAAAATCCAACGTCTGTCCGGTGATCAGTGGATTTTTATTTCCAATTCGCCGGCCGAAGTATGGCCTCAGATTGTGGAATTTCTTGGCAACTACAATATTCCCGTTGCCGGCACCGACCCTGAAAAGGGCCTTATCGATACTCACTGGTTGGCCTTCAATGATGCTCCTGAAGTGCACAATCGATTCCGGCTGAGAATCGAAACCGGTGTTCAGCCAGAGAGTTCGGAAATCCATATCTTGCAAATGGAAACCACCGACGAGGCGGAACTAAAACAGCCAGAGCTTTGGCCTAAATCCTCTGAAAACGCCACCCGAGAGGCGTGGATGGTGGATGAATTGTCCAACACCTTGGCGGCCAACTTGGAGCGTTCTTCGTCGTCCTTGCTGGCTCAAACCATTGGTGCCGACGACAAAGCCGTTATGGCCAAAAGCAGCTCCAAAGAGCCAATATTGCGCCTGAAACTGTCGTTTTCTCGCGCCTGGGCCAGCGTAATGCATGCCACTGGCCAGGATGGTTTTCACCCCTACGGTAGCGAAAACTCCCTAGGCGCTTTCTATGTGGATTACCGTGAGCCTGTGGCTGAAGAAGACAAGCCCGGCTGGATCAAGCGTAGCGTGCGTGCGGTTAAAGGTGCTTTTGGTGGCGACGCTGATCCGAATGCAGAGCCGACCACACCTTACACCATAGCCGACGTGTTATCGCATCTACCAGACACCGCGCAAACCCGCGAGGTCTTCTCGCAAAACGAAAGCCAGGGTGAAAAGCTGGAAAACGTACCGGGCTATTTGGTGTTGGTGCGCGGCGTAGATGGCAACATTGAAGTGCGAGTGCGCGACGGTTACGGCCAGCCCGTCGAAAAAGACATCGCCGAACAATTGCTCGGCATCATTCGCACCAATCTGATCTAATGAGTATTACGCCTAGGGCGTGAGATCCTCTCGAACGCGGCTGCGGCGCAGGGATGCGCTGCACGGCCAAACGGCATCGTTGCCGTTTTGGCCTAAAAAATCGATATGCGTTGGCTTCGGTCGAGGACGACTAAAACCATACGACCGGCTATCGCAATGGATAGCCGCGGAAAATGACTTCTCAATTGGAGTGTCTGTGAGATACGCCTCACTGGGCAGCGGTAGCCAAGGAAACAGTACGGTGATTGCCTCTAAGCAGGGATTAATCCTTGTGGACTGTGGCTTTACTGTCAAAGAAACCGTGCGCCGCATGGCGCGTTTGGGTTTATCCCCCGCGGATTTAAACGCCGTCATCGTGACCCATGAACATGGCGATCACATCAAGGGCGTTGGGCCATTAGCTCGGCGCTACAAAATGCCGGTGTATATGACTGCCGGAACCTATCACCAAAGCTCCGTTGGCAATGTGCCGCACTTGCACTTAATTGAAGGCTACAGCGCCTTCACGGTGGAAGATATGCACATTCAGCCAGTGGCCGTTCCCCACGATGCTAGAGAACCCAGCCAATTTGTGATATCGGCGAACAGCAAGCGACTGGGTATTTTGACGGATCTTGGCAGTGTCTCAGAGCATGTTTACGAACAATATCACGGTTGCGATGCGCTCATATTGGAGGCTAACCACGACCCAACAATGCTCGCAAATGGCCCTTATCCCTATAGCTTAAAACGCCGTGTGGGCGGGCAGTGGGGGCATTTGAGTAATGCCCAGGCGTTGCAGTTTTTGGCTGAAATCTACAGTGACAAACTGTGCCAATTAGTGGTGGCGCATATTAGCCAAAAGAACAACTGCTTTGAGTTGGTACAGCGTGAATTCCAAGACTGGCAGCAGTGTATTGAAACAGTTCTGTTCGCCTGCCAAAACGAAGGTTTTCACTGGCTCGATTTAAACGACCAACCAGTCCTCAGCGAGCAAGCTTCATAACCTAAGCGCAAAAACTTGGCTATGCTTATGACAAGCACACCGGCACTGGCCGGTGCAGTTAAGTTTGGAGACAGTTTATGCATGAACGTCGGCGCTTTGAACGTCGCCCCTCGTCAATTCGGGTGGAGATCACCCACGGAGCCTTTGGCCGTATTGTGGGTTATGCCCGGGATATCTCAGATGGCGGTGCATCGGTAATGCTCGAAGGCGAGTTACGGCCACCAGTGGGTACTGTGGTCAGCGTGGTGTTTAAAAAAGTTTCGGGCCAGGTAAATGAAAAACCGGTCAATATGCAGGTTATGCATCAAAACAAAAACAACATAGGCTTGATGTTTGCCCCGGCCGGCTGAAGTTTGACACGCGGCTGGTCACGCTGCGGTTATTTCTCCCATTGCAGGTTGTATTGCTGCAGCTTGTACTGAACAAAGTTGTGCTGAAGCAAGTCGGACTGAAGCAAATAGGCCTAAGTTAAGCGGTATTAAGGCGACATCGGCGCTGTTTGCAATGATCGACGTAATTGTGCGGGCTTGGCTTAGGTTTGCCCCAGCCGCTCTGTTCTATTAGGGGTTTAGGGGTTCGTTCTTACCTGGCGTTGCAATGGTTTGGCGCTTCCACTTCTACGTCTCCGCCGGCCGTCATTTGCCCCACCTCGTCGCAGCGCACGCCTTTATTTCCCCTCAAATCCACCCATTCGAGCCGCGGCAGATTCAGAAGCGTTTGCAGCTGGGTTAGGTTATTACCCGAGAGATCCAGCCGCGTTATCTGGCTGAGACCGAGCAAGCCCTCAATCGATTGAATCTGGTTATCGGCTAGGTTCACTTGCTGTAAACCAGTGAACTGGTTTAGCCCAGTAATGTCACTGATGCCAGCGTGGGAACAATTCAGTGCGTTAAGCTGCCGGTGTTGGGTGATGTTTTGGTCGCTAATCCACTGTGCTATACAAGCGTTTAGGGCTGGGTCCTGGGCTTGGATATCTCGCACCATCCCCGGCGGTTGGTACACCGGCCGGTCATTGAGCGATACCCGGTAGTCCTGGCAGCCGGCGAGGGCGATAGTGGCAGCTAAGCCGGTGGAAAAAGAAATTTTTGCAGGCATGGTGGCTGGCTGGGTAAACTCCGTCTAATGGAAGAGGCAGTTTAACCTAATCCGATCGGAGTGGTGCATCATTGAGTGATTTGTGGTTAGAAAGGAAAGGGTCGGTGTTAAACTTAGTGGCAAAATACAGTCGTGGGCTGGTGGTAACGGCAGTATTATGGCCGTGGAGTGTCTTTGCTCAAAGCTTTTCATTGGCAGATGGCGCTGTGCCTTTACAGCAACGCATAGACAACGCCGAAGTAGTGGCGGCCATTACTGTAGAAACCGCCATGGAGCAAATTAACCTGGCGCTGTCCAAAAATGGCCGTTTCGTTTCCGAGGGGGTTCGCTACGGCGCGGTGGTGGACGAGGTTTGGAAGGGCAGGCTGACAGTTGGCGAAGACCTTATCAAATTCAATGTGTCCCTCAATAATTGCTACAAAACCCTGGCCCTGGCCGAGGAGTATTTGGTACTGGCACGGCTTAATAACAGCGGTGAGTTGGCCATAGACTCCTGTGACGATTTTGTACTGCGCAGCACCGCGCCGCGTAAATTCGCCTCGGTTAGTCCTTAACTGTTGATGGCTTAGCTGATATGCCTTGCTCGCCCACATCCAATACGGTGCTGCTAAACCCTTATAAAGACGCTGAGCTAAAACAGTTGGCACAGCATTTAGGCGTGAGCGAAATTACCCAGGCAAATTGGCGTGCCGAGCAAGGATTTGCCCTGCTGATCACCGCTCGCGGGCTGGGTCTTATGGATTATTCTCAGCCCAAAATTCAACCTGTGGTGGTGGATTTTGTAGCCGGCAAGAGCCAGCATCGACGTTTGTTCGGTGGTGGAAAAGGGCAAATGATTGCCAAAGCAGTGGGGGTCTCAGCGCATTTTAAACCACATGTATTCGATGCCACCGCAGGCCTAGGCGGCGATGCCTTTGTGCTGGCAAGCCTCGGCTGCCAGGTGACCATGGCAGAGCGTAACCCGGTGGTACACGCGTTGTTGGCCGACGGTTTACGCCGTGCGCGTTTAACCGAGGAGGCCGATATTTTGGCCATCGTGGATGCAATGAAGTTGCTAGAGTGTGATGCTAAAACGGCGTTGGCCGGTGCAGGACATGTGCCGGAGCCGGAGATCATTTATCTAGACCCAATGTTTCCTAGCCGCAAAAAATCGGCCGCAGTCAAAAAAGAGATGCAGTTTTTTCATGCTGTGGTGGGGGCGGACCAAGACCAACACCTGCTACTGGAATCGGCTCGTCAGCGGGCCAAATACCGTGTAGTGGTCAAACGACCGAGGCTTGCCGAATGCATCGGCCAACAACCACCTACCTACCAATTAAGCGGCAAAACCAGCCGTTATGATATTTATGTCAATCAAAAATTGCCGCAATAATTATGGCTCGGCTTTTGTTTTCGTCGTGTTTGGCAGTTGCGTAAGGCAATGACATGTTACGGAAGCGCGTTAGCTCAAGTTGATCAGTGTTAAGGCGAGGGGTTTGGCCTCGGTTTTTAGAAGAACAATTTACCGATCTTTTATAAAGTTTATTATTCGAATAATTACCATGCGAATGTGAGCAAGCATGGCCAAAAGAAACCCTAGGGCAACCACCACCAAACTGATCGCTAGGATGATTTCTTGCGGCCAGGAGCTTTCCATATGATAACCGGAATAAACACCCACCATGCCGGTAAAAAATATTGCCGCGCCTAAACGAAATTGTTTGAAAACAGTATCTAAGCTTGCGCTGTAGTGATGTTTGAGCGCCACCCAATAGCGATTATTTTGCCACACGAATCAACGCCTCAATAAAAAATTAATCTTGCCAGCGATGCTTGGCCGCCACGTCGGATTGCTTAGACGCTACCCATTGCTCGCCATCGGTACGAATTTCCTTTTTCCAAAATGGGGCGTCGTTTTTTAGGTAATCCATAATAAATTCACAGGCGTTGAATGCGGCTACGCGGTGTGCGCTGGCGACGCCGACAGCTACAATGGGATGGCCTGCTTCCAGGCGACCAATGCGATGCACAAGCGAAATGGCTTGAATTGGCCATTTTGACGCCGCTTGTTGAGCAATAGTTTGCAATGATTTTTCAGTCATTCCGGGGTAGTGCTCTAATTCTAGGGCGATAATATTTTTGTCGTTATCCAGGTCGCGCACTAAGCCGGTGAAAGTTACTACGGCCCCGGGCGAGGGTGTGCATTGGCTCAGTTGATGGTACATTTCGCCGGTGTCGAAAGGCTCAGGTTGCACGGCAATGCTGATGTTGGCGTGGCTCATAATTATCCTCCTGTAACTGGCGGGAAGAAGGCGACCTCATCACCGTCTGCAATGGGGCAGGGCGCCTGGACGATCTCCTGGTTCACCGCAATAAACAGTTTCTGCTCGGAGAAAACAGATTGCCAGTTTGGATTGTTTTGACACAAAAATGCTATTAATTGGTCACTGTTGAAAGCTTCTGTAGGGGTGCCATTGGATGCAATAAATTGGGCTAAAGATTCGATGTTAATCAATTGTTTGTCGCTGCCCAGTTGGTCTCTTAAACTGGCAAAAAATAAAACGGTAATCATTGCTGCTTGGCCTTAATTGATTTAATCCTGCAGTGGCGTATGTGTTCATTGGCGCGCCCCCCTTAAAAAAATACTGGTTCGGGTGCTGCGCTAAATTGCCGCGTCTTCGGCTTGCCAAGGTCCACTTTTGCCGCCCAGTTTTTCCATTAATTTCACTTCGCTAATCACCATGGCTTTATCCACAGCTTTGCACATATCGTAAAGCGTGAGGGCGGCCACGCTTACCGCGGTGAGTGCTTCCATTTCAACACCGGTTTTGCCTGCTAATTTACAAGTGGCGGTAATATGCACGCAGCTATTATCGGTGTCCGGGGTAAGCTCCACGCTGATTTTGGTAAGCGCTAACGGGTGACATAGCGGGATAAGGTCACTGGTCTTTTTGGCTGCCATGATTCCGGCAATTCTGGCGGTGGCGAATACGTCGCCTTTTTTATGGCCGCCGGAGACAATCAAGGTCAAGGTTTGGGGTAGCATACGAATCTGGGCCGATGCTGTGGCTGAGCGTTCGGTGACCTGCTTGCTACCAACGTCAACCATATGGGCTTCGCCGGCGGCATTAAGGTGGGTAAGTTCAGACATAGGTAACTCTAAATAGGGAATCAAGGGGCGTTGTTACGTTTCACCTCAGTATAAAGTGAATCTATTACGCTAGAAAGTGACTAAATTTGACGCGTAGAGCAATAATCGATTGTTTTTCGGTCTTTTAGCTTTAATAATAGCGAAGTTTGGTTATAATGCGCCGCATTCTGAGCCGCGTTCGTTTTATCCTCCTGCAACCCACAATAACGGATACGCACGCGGTTTGGCCGCAAGCACATGCTGGTCGGCCGCTGACCAAATTTTCGGCTATTCTTTCAGTAAAGCGCTTTCTGAATGCACACGCATTGTGCACTGCAGCGTGGCATGAAAAACGTGGTCGGCAGCTAGGTGGAGTTGTCGCACAACCTGTGTGCAGTTTCCGACAGCTTATTATCGCACCGCATCCGTTAGCAGAGCCCATTGTACGTAGCCCTGGTGGCCAACCTAATTAACGTTCTAAGAGAGTTTGATGTTAAAACACATTGCCGTTCGATTGAGAAAATTTCATCATGGCCAATTGGCCTTCAATATAAACGAGTCCACCGTTGTAAATGCGAACATCGAGAAACGCGATCCGGCCTTAAAAAACCTGTTAGAAGGCTTTCTCAATAATGGTTTGGAATACACGGTAGATGGTTGTGATTTGTACTGGTTTCAAATCGACGATGAACACCCGTTAAGTTTTTACGAGCCGCTCAATGAGGTAGAAGTGGTTTTTGAAAGCGAATGGTTTGAAAATAAAAAAGACAGCTTCCGCCATATGGCCGGCATGAAATACTTTGATGCCAGCGCCGGCTTAGCTAACCAATTTACGATTAAAGATCAGCAGCGAAAAATTGCCTACCAGTTAGACTCTGCCGCATAAGCGCTGCTTTTTATAGGTGAGGTGGTAAACGCCGCGCAGGCGTAACCGGTTAATCCTAAAATACTGCGGCCCTTTAATAAGATTTTGCCAACGGCAGGGATGCCTTTTGAATACAGATGCTTGCCAGCTCGATCTGCGCTGGTATATATCCTCCGTCAATATCACACTTCTTTTTGCCTCTACACTTTTTTGCCTCTATAGGTGCTGTTTTTTCGTGCGCTTGTTGCTTTGATTTCTTTCTCTCTGTTTCCTTGTTCTTTTCTTCGCTTGTCCTTTTGTTGCTCTGTCCTCGCGTTCGATGTTCTCATGTTTCTCCGTCAAGAGGCTCACTTGTCGTTGAACTCTGATTTTCTGCTGTAGTGTAGAACTTTCAATTCCTGTACTCATCGTTGCATTCGCTTTACCGAACCTTACAATAACGGCTTAAGTAACGTGAGTCTTCGCTCAACCACAGATGCCGATATGCCGCATTTTGAGCATCTCCGAGCGGGGTTGTTTGTGGGCCTGAATCCACCCAAGCTTCACGGCGCAATAGTGATGTCGTTACAGGCAAAATATCACCATAGGAATCCTGCGATGGGACGGTCGTTTGTTGTTAAGCCGCTGATGGGCACTGATCAAGCAGAGCAGTTTGCGTTACGGTATGGCTTTAAGGTTCAGCCACAGACGCTGGTGGTTAGTGTCAGTGACGCCTTTTCCGATTACATTGTTCTGGCTTTAAGCGAGCAGCTGGAATCTCGTCAACAACGGGACGAGCATTACCGTCAGGCGATTGAATATCTGCAAAAAGCTCAGGCGCTGTTGCGTGGTCAGCCGCACCCGGCTGGAGGCATGGTCAATAAGTTGGAAAAAATGCAACTTACCTTGGATAAAGTGATTGATAACCGCAGTGAGGTTGCAGAAGAACGCGCCAAGCGGTTTGTTGAATTAAACTTGGTGCGTAGGCTAAGAGATGTTTGGCAGCGCTATACCAACACGCCTTTTTACGTTGGCTTGGATGGCAGCGGCCGCTCGCCCCACGATTATTTGCGCCAGTGCTTCGAGTTGGCGTTAGCGCAATACCCTGAGATCGAATGGTTGGGCGCGGTGAATGACCGCGCCATAGATTTTATGTTGAAAGCGATACGGAGCTAGGGCTCAAAGCGGCCAGCTAGGTAGTTGTAGACTGCCCTCAGTCCCATGGCTTCGCCGCCCACCGGGCGGCCCGGTAATTTGCGGTTATTCCAGGCCATCACATCGAAGTGCATCCATTGGGTATCCGGGCTAACGAACTCCTGTAGAAATAACGCTGCAGTGATAGCGCCGCCCAAGGGGCTGGCTGCGCTGTTAACCATGTCGGCAACTTCGCTGTTGAGCATGGAGCGATAGGCCTTGTGCAGAGGCATGGGCCACACTGGGTCATCAATTTCGCTGCCCTGTTGGGCCACCGCTTCGGCAACGTCTGGGTGAGTGCAGAAGAGGGCGGGCAGTTCCGTACCCAGGGCCACCCGAGCGGCTCCGGTTAGGGTGGCGAAATCAATCACCAGTTCCGGTTGCTCGGTACAGGCCTCGGCCAGGGCATCGCACAAAATCAGGCGGCCTTCGGCGTCGGTATTGTCGATCTCCACCGTGGTGCCCTGGCGTGTGGTGATAACGTCGCCCGGTCGAAACGCGTTGCCGCCGATGGCGTTTTCCACCGCGGGTACTAAAACCCTAAGACGAACGGGCAGTTGATTGGCCATAATCAATTCAGCCAATGCCAGGGCATGGGCTGCGCCGCCCATGTCTTTTTTCATTAAACGCATCCCCTGGGATGGTTTTAGATCCAGGCCGCCACTATCAAAACACACGCCTTTCCCCACTAATGTCAATTTGGGAGCGGCACTGTCGCCCCAGGTCAGGTCGATTAACCGAGATGGGTGCTCACTGGCCCTGCCAACGGTATAAATGGTGGGGAAGTTGTCTTGCAATAGCTCCTCGCCCACCCACTGGCGTAGGGTTGCCGTGTGGGTTTGAGCCATTTTTTCTGCACACCACGCCAAGTGTTGTGGCATTAAGTTTTCTGCTGGGGTATTAATAAGGTCGCGTGCTAAATACACCGCCCGAGCGGTTTTTTCTACGCGTTCTAATAAAGCGGAATCTTGGACAAAAAGTTGGCACTTTTGGTTGCCGTCTTGGTTGGATTTGAACGCGCAAAATTGATAGCTGCCCAAGTACCAACCCAGTACTATCTTTTCCAATAGCTGCGAATTTTTTTCGTCGCAATGATATTTGCCTGGCGGGAGCATTTTGGCCAAATCGCCACAGCAGAAAAAATCTTCTGTATCACAAAAAAAGATTGCTTGGCTGAGCTCACCGGTGGGGCTTGGTATAAGTGCCACACCTTTGCCAGTAAAGCTCGTGCTGGTTAGCCAATTTTGTACATGGCTGGGTTGGAGATTGCGCCATTGATCAAAATTTTTTTGATCGTTAACAATCAAATTGATGCCTTCGGTGCCAATGTAAACGTTTGCAGTTGGTAATAAAATTACTTCGCTCATTGTATTCCTTAATGATTAACCGGTTTTTAATAAATTAAACTCGGCGTTGCAGGTTTTTCTGCACAATAATTTGGGTGGCAATTTCTTCCACAGAAATCGACGTTGTGTCGATGGTCGGAATGCCTAGTTTGCGATACAAAAATAGCCCTTCTTTTACTTCCCAGGCGCATTGTTTTATGGAAGCGTACTTAGAATCGGCTCGTCTTTGCTGGCGAATGTCGGACAACCGTGAAGGGTCGATAGTGAGCGCAAACAGCTTGTTTTTATGCTCCCTGAGGCTTTTGGGTAATTCGCCTTTATTTAAATCTTCTTCTGTCAATGGGTAATTGGCAGCAAAAATGCCGTGCTGCATAGCAATGTACAAACAGGTGGGTGTCTTGGCGCTACGCGATACGCCAATTAGGATTACGTCGGCATCACCGTAATACCGAGTCTTCATGCCGTCGTCGTTTTCCAGTGCGAAGTTTACCGCATCCATCCGAATTAAAGCCCGTTCACCGGAGGGGTTATCGTGGCTTTGTCCAACCTGATAAGATGACACGGAACCTAGTTCTTTTTCCAAGGAAGGCAAAAACGTACCGATAATATCCATCAGTGAGCCTTTGGACTGCGCAATGTGATCGCGTATTTCGGGGTTCATGATGGTGTCAAAAATTAAAGGCTTGGCCCCAGTTTTGGCAGCCGCTTCATTAATTTGCCTGATTGCTTCGTCGGCTTTTTCAATGCTGTCGGTATAGGGCAGATACACTTTGTGAAACTGCGTTTCCTTGAACAGAGGTAAAAGTGCGTTTCCTAAAGTTTGCGATGTGATGCCCGTGCTGTCGGAAATAAAAAAAGCGTATCTAGCGGTCATAGGTTAGATTCTCTCGGCCAAGTTTTAAATTGTTCTGATGATTGTCGTTTGCTGTTATCATGCGCCGTCCTTCTAAGTTTGTGCATACAAGGAGTTATTGTGGTCGATCAGATTATCCCGTTTGAACAACTGGGAATGAATGATGTTGAAAAAGTTGGCGGCAAGAACGCCTCTCTAGGTGAGATGATTAGCCATCTTACCAGCTTGGGCGTTCGCGTTCCCACCGGCTTTGCCACCACCGCCGATGCGTTCCGAACCTTTCTCAGTCAAAGTGGCCTCGATGACCGAATCCACAAGATACTCGACGAGCTCAACATCGACGATGTTAACGCACTTGTCGAGGCTGGCAAGCAAATCCGTCAGTGGGTGGTAGAAACCCCCTTTACCCCAGAGCTGGAACAAGCCATCCGAGACGGCTACAAAGATCTGTGTGGTGATCTAGACGACATCGCCGTTGCCGTGCGTTCCTCTGCTACCGCCGAAGACTTGCCGGATGCTTCCTTCGCCGGCCAGCAAGAGACCTTCCTTAATATCCGTGGCATCGAAAATGTACTGCACTCCTGTAAAGAGGTGTTTGCGTCGCTGTTCAATGATCGTGCCATTTCCTATCGAGTTCACCAGGGTTTCGATCACAAAGACGTGGCCTTGTCGGCCGGTATTCAGCGCATGTGCCGCAGTGAAACCGGCGCCTCCGGTGTAATGTTCACCATCGACACTGAATCTGGCCACAAAGACATGGTGTTTATCACCGCGTCTTACGGTTTGGGCGAGATGGTCGTACAAGGTGCGGTTAACCCCGATGAGTTCTACGTTCACAAACCTACTCTGGCCAAAGGCCACCGCAGTGTTATCCGTCGTACTCTGGGATCAAAAGCGGAGAAAATGATCTATGGTGCCAGCGCCGAGGCCGGTAAGTCCGTTGAGGTGGTCCCGGTGGCGGAAGATCTTCGCGGCCAGTTCTCCATCGGTGACGACGATATTTTAGAGCTGGCTAAACAAGCTATGATCATCGAAGAGCATTACGGTCGCCCCATGGATATCGAATGGGGTAAAGATGGTGACGACGGCAAAATCTATATTCTGCAAGCGCGCCCCGAAACCGTACGCAGCCAGATGACCGGTAACACCATGGAGCGTTACCGCCTGAAAGAAACCAGCGAGCTGTTGGCCACCGGCCGCGCCATTGGCGATAAAATAGGCGCCGGTAATGTTCGAGTTGTGGCGGGCCTTGAGGAAATGGATCAAGTTCAGGATGGCGATGTACTGGTTACCGACATGACCGACCCGGATTGGGAGCCCGTCATGAAGCGTTGTGCGGCGATTGTAACCAACCGTGGTGGGCGTACCTGTCACGCGGCAATTATCGCTCGCGAGCTCGGTATCCCAGCGGTGGTTGGCTGTGAAGACGCCACCGAGCGCCTAACCACGGGTCAACAAGCCACCGTGAGCTGTGCCGAAGGTGACACCGGTAACATCTGGGCCGGATTACTCGAATTTGAAATCATCAAAACCGATACCTCTGAAATGCCAGAGCTTGAGGTCGACGTTATGATGAACGTGGCTAACCCAGATCGAGCTATGAGCTTCTCCATGTTGCCCAACAAAGGTGTCGGCTTGGCGCGCTTGGAATTCATCATCAATCGCCAAATCGGGATACACCCTAAAGCGCTGTTGAATTTTGATCAGCAGAGCGAAGAGCTGAAAACCACCATAACCGAAATGTCCTCTGGTTATGAATCACCGGTGGATTTCTACGTCGAAAAAATCGTTGAAGGCGTGGCCACCATTGCGGCTTCTTTCTACCCTAACAAGGTCATTGTGCGGATGTCGGATTTTAAATCCAACGAATACGCCAACCTGGTTGGCGGTAACCAGTACGAGCCGGAAGAAGAAAACCCAATGATTGGCTTCCGCGGTGCTTCACGCTACATTGCTGAAAGCTTTCGCGATTGTTTTGAACTCGAATGCAAAGCCATGAAGAAGGTCCGCAATGAACTGGGGCTGGATAACGTATGGCTGATGATTCCGTTCGTTCGTACCGTGAGCGAGGCTCAGGCGGTGGAAAAGATCCTGGCGGACAACGGTTTAGTGCGTGGTCAGGATGGTTTAAAACTGATCATGATGTGCGAGCTGCCTTCCAACGCAGTACTGGCCGACGAGTTCTTGCAATACTTCGATGGCTTCTCCATCGGCTCCAACGATATGACTCAGCTTACTTTAGGTTTGGATCGTGATTCTGGGTTAATTGCCCATTTGTTTGATGAGCGCAACGAAGCCGTTAAGAAGATGCTGAAAATGGCCATCGAAGCCTGTCGAGCCCAGGGTAAGTACGTTGGTATCTGCGGCCAGGGGCCTTCGGATCACCCTGATTTGGCACGCTGGTTGATGGAGCAAAACATCACCTCGGTATCACTGACACCAGATACTGTGCAGGAAACCTGGATGTTCTTAGCCGAAAACAGCAAGTAATCTGTTACCTTTAACGGGCCGAGTTATTCGGCCCGTTTTTCTTCCCCTCCCATTTTCTTCCGCTGCCTTCTTTTACTCTTCCGTGGCCACCTCAATTTCATCTAAAGGTCATCCAGCGCTGGCGCTTTTGGAATGAGCCTGCATTGTCAAAATGACTGTTCAAATTTCCATCCTTTGTAAAATGTTCACAAATATGAGCAATGAGTCGACTGTTTTTTGCATTCCGCGGTCACTTTTTACCAAGAACAGGTGTTAAAAATTGGCCATTGCTCTAGTCTAACCCCGCCGAAACATTTCTATATTAGCAAGAACGCAGAACGCAGAACGCAGAACGCAGAACGCAGAACGGATTGCCGGGCTAGGATCGTGTTAGGAGGCCAAATAGGAATCGGCTCGAAAGTTGCTAGTTTTGTGGGCAAAAGGTTGTTTGTAAGAGGTTATGTGCAAGAGGTTGCATGACAGAAGTAACTGGTGATCAGCAGAAAGCAGTGCGAGCAGCAGTGGAGAGTATTATTTGTACTAAACCACAGGTTTCAGTGCAAGCAGGTTAAAGGCCATCATACTGGTATTTGGCTCAGTGCGGTGTACAGGGTTCCAAACAGGTTTACAGTTTTATGCGTCGACATTTGATTTTGACACACGGTCGTTCAGGAAGTAATTTTCTGACTAATTCATTGAATTTACACCCGCAAATTGTTAATTATGGCGAGGTACTGGGGGATTGGACCTTACCCAGCAAACTGCGCAGGGTGGGGCTATTGGAGAACCAATCGCTGCCCAGCTATCTCGATCAGCTCTACAACAGCAAAGCCTTGTTTTACTGTGCCCAGGCTTGGTCTGCTAAGCAGCATCTCATCAAACACAAACCAGTCAATTTAAAGCGGCATTCAGCGGTTAAATCCCTGGGTATTAAAGAGTTTGGTATCCATTTTCAGCGCAATGGCTTGGCGGACTATCTGCAGGATCACCACGATATTGATGTCATATATTTATATCGCGAAAACATTCTGGACCGCTACATCTCGGTGCAGTCGTTGCAACGTAATCGCGTTGTGTTATCGGAAAGTAGCACCACGCGCCTGGCTAAAATGACCATCGATATCGATGACATGATGCAGTCGCTGGATGTCTTACGCGGCGAACTCGATTACACCCATCAATTGATAGCCAGTTTGGCGCCGAATAGGGTGCTGACTATCCGTTACGAAGATGCCTTCAAAGACGGCATTTGTTTGCAGGCAATGTGCAACCAAGTGTTTCAGTTTTTAGGCGTGGAAACCATCGCCGAAAAAAGCCAACAAAAGAAAATTTTGTCGCGCTCCTTGGAGCAGGTGATCGATAACTTTGACGATTTTCAGTCTGCGATACACCGCAGCCAATACAGCAATTTGTTGGCCGTATAACCGGGCTTTGGCCAGCTATTCTCGCTAGCCATCCCCACGCTAAAGAATGCCTTAGTCGCATTGCTATTTGCAGATACTTGGCGCATGCTGCTAATTTAATTTTTCAGTTAGCAGGTAAATTCTATGAGCCAATGGTGTACTCCAGATATTTGTGATGCTTACCCAGACGACGTCCGTGTGCTGCACTTAGCGCTGAACAGTTATGGTGGCAAAAGCAACTTTTATGGTGAGGTCGTTACCATTAAATGCCACGAAGACAATTCCTTGGTGAAGGAGCAGGCTTCCAAGCCGGGTAACGGACGAGTGATGGTTGTCGATGGCGGCGGTTCCTTACGACGCGCATTGCTGGGCGACATGATCGCCGAAGCGGCGGTTAAAAATGGTTGGGCAGGCTTAGTTATCTACGGCTGTGTGCGTGATGTCGATGCCTTAGCTGATTTGAGTTTGGGGGTTAAAGCGTTGGCTAGCATTCCTCTTAAAACTGAAAAACGTGGCATTGGCGATTTAAACGTTGAACTAGAATTCGGTGGTGCCGTAATTAAAGCCGGCGATACTGTCTACGCCGATAATAATGGTGTGGTGTTTTCCGACAGCGCCTTAGATTTAACTAAAATATAACTACGCCGAGCCTACAGGGCCTAGGGCCTGTTAATACTAGTTCGGAGCCTCAGTTGAACAGGAAGATACTCGGGGCGCGCAGCCTCCAGCAGTGGTAGCAAATTAGTGTTAACAGGCCCTAGAGCTTAGGCCCTGTGTTCATTTAGCGGCAGAGAAACTTCTTCTAGCATTTGGTCCAGCGCCGCATCGCCGGAGATCGAGTCCTGGTCTAGATCCGGCAGGTCGTCGAAATCTTCCCCAGTGTCTTCTTCTAGGGCCGGGTCGAGCTCTGGCATTTGGCTTTTGATAAACTTGCGGCGGAAGGCCATTTGATAACTGCCCGGCTGCATTTCGGTTTGCAAAACGCGCACGTTGGGGTTGATGGCTAGCGCCTGTTCTATTAAAGATTCGCGGGCGGATTTGGGTGTATGTAAACCGAAACAGATTGCGTCTAGATCTGCGCCGTTGAAAACAATATCGCTGTAGTCATCGTCGGTGCGGGCCAGCGCTTTTTCTGAAATAACTTTAAAGCAACGCCATTCTCGTTGGTGGGCCAAGCTTTTGGCTTTGGTGAGAAATTTATCGGTAAATACCTGGCCATGCTCTTCCTGAAAATTCTTAATAACAGCCTCTACCTGATCTGCCAATAAGCTAATTTCCGGGCGTGTGTCTTGGTACTGTATTTTATGAGGCTCTTCAAAGTCGGTGTGCTCACCAACATTAAATCGCAGGGCCACCCCTCTATGATGATTACCCCATTGCTGCCAAGCCATGGGATTGTTTAATCGCGAGCTAAAACAACACAATCGCAGTCGCATACAGTAGCTGCGCCAGTTTTGCATTAGCCGTTGATTATATTCGTCGCGGGCATTTACCAGAGGTTTCAGTAAACCTCTCAGTACCTCATCGGCCTCATCCGGTGAGGCAAATCGATCCTCCGAGCGCCATCGGCGTATGGCCTGCAATATCGGCGTTGAACCCCCCGGCCTGTCCGGGCAAAAGATCAAGTTTACTGCGTGTTTAACCGTGGCTGCGAGCAGCTCCTGCGGTGTAAAACACAGCTCACTTGTGTGGTTGAGTTCAAAAGGGTCGATGAAAAGGTGTGGGGCGCTCCAGCGCAGCGCTTGCGATGTGAGAATTTTTTCGGCCGTTACGGTATCGCAGAATTTCACGAGACTGTCGGGGGTTTTGTTAACCACGGCTTATCCTTCTAAATCATAACGTCGTAACTGGTGCCCCACGATTGACTGTGCACTGGGCAACATAAGTGTTATCGGCACGGCAATTCAAAAGTTTACGGGATATGTCAACCGTCCATCCGCTCAAATTACTTTATAAGGTGGTTTGCGCCGGCTTACAGAACACCCGTATTTGGCCTGTACAACGGCCGGGCTGCCAAATAATCACCGAGCTCGCTTCTCTAACACCGCTCGCTTACTTTAGAATAGCGGCCGTCCCAACCCACAGGTATAGCCTGTCCCCAGTAACCCCTGTCCCCAGAAACCCAGGAGGCCACCGTGCAATTAACCGGAAGTCACATCTTGTCGATATCGCAGTTTGATCGAGACACCATAGAACGGGTGTTCACCGTGGCAGACAGCATGACTCCCTACGCTGCGCGCAGGCGTGTCACGCGGGTGTTGGAAGGCGCCATCCTGGGTAATATGTTTTTTGAGCCCAGTACTCGTACCCGAGTTAGTTTTGGTTGCGCCTTTAACCTGCTGGGCGGCGAAGTGCGGGAAACCACTGGCTTTGAAAGCTCGGCCATTGCCAAAGGGGAGTCGCTGTACGACACCGCCCGGGTGTTATCCGGTTACAGCGACGTCATCTGCATGCGGCATCCTCAGGAGGGCTCCGTGGCGGAGTTTGCCGAAGCCAGCCGAGTGCCAGTAATCAATGGCGGCGATGGCGCTAATGAACACCCAAGCCAAGCGCTGCTGGATTTGTACACCATTCGCAGCGAGTTAGCCGGCCGGGGGCGGGGCGTAGATGGCATGCGCATCGCCATGATTGGTGACTTAAAATACGGCAGAACAGTGCACTCCTTGGCCAAGCTGCTGCTGTTGTACCAGGATATTCAGCTGATTTTGGTGTCGCCCAAAGAATTGGCAATGCCCGAGGAAATTGTTGAGCAGCTGCGCCTGCGAGGCCACGATGTCAAGGTCACCGACGAACTCACCGAAAGCATTCAAAAAGTGGATATTGTTTACTCCACGCGTATCCAGGAAGAGCGTTTTCAAAGTAAAGACGAGGCTGATTTATACCGCGGCCGGTTCAGATTGAACCAGGCCATCTATACGCAGTACTGCGAACCCAACACGGTAATCATGCATCCCTTGCCCCGAGACTCTCGGGCCGACGCTAACGAGCTGGATAATGACCTCAACCAAAACCCCAACCTGGCCATATTCAGACAAACCGACAACGGCGTTTTGGTGCGCATGGCGCTGTTTGCCCTGGTGTTGGATGTCGCCGACCAGGTAGACAAGTACGCCCGTGACGTGCGTTGGTACAATGCCTCTCGCAATGGCTAGCGCAGAAGTTGTTGGCCACGTAAATGACGGCTTTGATTATGCCTGCAGCGACACAGATACTGTTGCAGGGTAACAGCCCGTCACCTTCCTCTTTTCACCTTCCGCTTTACCCATTACCACCGGCTTGTACCCGTTCAAACAATGCGCCAATGGCAGCCATCAGCGTTGCTGAGCGCTGTGGATGACGCAGGGCTTGCATTAGGCTGGGTTTCAGTTCGGGTAATGCCATTAGATCCGCTACCACTTGAATAAAATTATCGTGGCCAAGCTTTGCCAATAGCTCTAAAAACTGTAAGCCGAGTTCGGTGTCGGCCAAGTCGGCACTGCAGCGCGAGGCGATGGCTGCCACCACTTCAACGTCGGGCTCGGCCATCAGTGCCATTGATTTGATTAGGGCTTGGCGCCTTAACCCGGTGGCTTGGCTGTGTGACATACCACGGATGGCGGCAGCGATAACATTGCTATTGGGTTGGTCGGTTTGTAATTCGCAGTGTAAGCGATCAATCAGGGTTTGGCACAGGCTGGCGTTGATGGCCTCGTGCTCCAGCAATTGGGCAAAGCCAATAAAGGCCGGCGCTGGGGCTTGTTTTAAGCCTTGTTTTAACAGTGTTTGGTAATCCTGCCAGCGGGCGGTGACATCCGCTAGGCCCTGAATGCCCAGGTTTTGCCAGGCTTCGTCGTTGGGGGATGCGAGATAATCGTGGGCGGCTTGGAAGAACTGACTGGGAGGACGTATTAGGATGGCGCTGACTTTGGCGTGGAAAGCGGCCTGTCGATCTTGCGGTAGGCTAAAGGCGTAGGGGTTGTTGTCCAGCACGGCACTGAGTTGCTGGCCACTCTGCGCCGCTTGGATATTGGAGCCTATGGACAGCAGCAGCTGTTGCAGAAACTGATCGCGCTCCCCGGGGGCCAGAAACCCCATTTCATCCAGCGGCAACTTCAACGACCAGACCATGGGGCTGGCTTTGTTGGCTTGCGTCCAAAACACCACGCCCAGCCAGGCATGGCCGAGATAGGCATGGGGGTAGGGGGTGGCCAGCTGATCGGCCTTGGTAAAGGCTTCCTTGGAGAGCTTTTGAATGCGCCGCCCCAAATCGAAGTAGCGTGCTTCGGCACCTAAATACTCAAAAAACCCGGTGATGCCTTCTACATTGGCCATAGTCTTACTCTGTTTCTGCTGCTTTGTAGTCTTCGGCGGCGAATTGTAACGCAAACCCAACTTTACCGCTGCCCTACGCATTGCTAATGTTTGGCTATACTTTCTACCCTAAACCCTCTTTTAATACCGGTTAGATGAGCCAGGAAACGCCCTATGTCCGCAGTGGAGCCTTTTAGTCGCAACCCGAATCTGATTGCGCCCCATTACCAACACGCCCAGGTTGAGTTAAAACTCATGCTCACCGGTCACGTCTATCAGGCGGTGCCGGATGTGGCCAAGGCCGGTTACGCCGAGCACTGGCAGTGCCTGAGCAAATACGGCAACGAGCGCGTTGATATAGAACTCGAAAAAACCGAGCTGGTGCGCCAGGGGTTTGCCCAGTTGGTGGAAAGCCAGCCGGGTTGCATTGCCCTGGCGGCCAGCGTGCATGAGTTGTTTGTGCGGTTTTTATCCTGCTTGGATTACGACAAGCGCAAGAAAATCATCACCACTACCGGAGAGCATCCCTCCATCCTGCGGCAATTGGTACGCTGCCAAGATTTGGGAATTGAACTGGTATTACTGGACCCAGCGCCGGCCAGTAATTTAGTTGAGCGAGTATTGGCTAATTTGGATGACGACACCCTAGCGGTGTGTTTGTCCACCGTGGACCACACCTCCGGCCATCAAGTGTGGGAGGTCGATACCTTGATGGCGCCTTGCGCATCCTTGGGCATTGAGTTGTTTATCGACGCCTACCACAGTGTGAATGTGCTGTCGTTTTCGGTGGCAGAGCACAACCTGCAGCAGGCCTTTGTGGTGGCCGGTGGCGCCAAGTATTGCCAAATGGGGGATGGCAATTGTTTTATGCACGTGCCTCCCTGGCGAGACTTTAAACCGGCGGTGACTGGCTGGTTTGGAGTGTTTGACCCCAACCTAGATTCGCCCTCGGCGCAACCCCTGGCCTACGCCGATGCTGTGGGCCAGCGTTTTGATGGTTCCACCCGAGATATGCTGCCGTATTTTCGTGCGGTAAAGGTGTTTGATTATTTTCGTCAGCAGCAGTTAACACCGGAGTTACTGCACGATATCAATCACCATCAGCTATCCACTATGGCAGTAGCGTTTTCGCAACTGGATTTAGACCCTAAGGTGGTTCGCCTTTCTACGTCAGTGGAATTTATGGGCGGCTTCCTCTCGATAAAGACGCCCTTCGCGACGGCGTTGCAAGCCCACATGCGCGATATCGGTGTCATTTGTGATTACAAGAGCGAGTATCTGCGTTTGGGGCCGGCGCCTTACCTGTGCGACGAACAATTGCTGGATTGCGTAGAGGCACTGCGTGAATCCGTGGCGGCTTTGTAAGCCGCATTTTCAAATCCGATTTCCTGAGTCGAATTTCATAAGTTGAATTTCATAGATTGAATCGACCGGCCCCGCAATAGGAAAATATTAGAACTCTAAGTGGTGGTCCACTGCCTCACCAAATTGTGGTAAAGGCCGGATAGGGCGATGATATCGCTATGGTTTGCGCCCAATTGGTGGGTAAGGCTTTGAATGGTGTTGTCTAGGTCGTATAGATGGCTGCGTTGTTCGCTATTTTTCACCAAACTCTGCGCCCAAAAAAATGCGCACACGCGCTTGCCTTCGGTAACCGGCTTTACTTGGTGCAAACTGGTGGCGGGATACAAAATCAAATCCCCGGCACTGAGTTTAACTTCCTGCAATCCATATTGCCCCTCAATGCACAGCTCTCCGCCGGCGTAGTCACCGGGCTCGGTCAAAAATAACGTGCAAGAGACATCCGTGCGCAGTTGGCTTTGATCCGGCAATGTCATAATAGAGCCATCCACGTGGGCACCGTAGTGGCCACCGTTTTGATAACAATTAAATTTAGGCGGGTAGAGCTTGGCCGGTAGGGCCGCCGCAATAAATTGTGGGCATTGATTTAAACGCGCCACAATTAATTGTTGTAATTGTTTGGCTTGTTGGCATTGGTCGTCCAATTGCAGGTTATTTTTCACCTGAGCCGCGATACCACCGGCGGTGGCTTTACCATCCTGCCAGCGGCCGGCCTCCAGCCATTGTTGCGCCTGTTGAATTTCATTGTGGTTTAAAACATTTTTGATGGGTATCAGCATAACGGTTCTTGGTTTACGGGCGCCGGGTGATGTGGCTGGCAGTGATGGCCTCAACCGTGGGGCAACCGGCTAGGGCCATGGTGAGTTCAAATTCTTCACGCAACAGTTTAAGACAGTGCGCTACGCCCAATGCGCCGGCGATGGCCAAGCCGTACATAATGGGCCGGCCGATCATCACGGCATTGGCTCCCAGTGCTAGGGCCTTAAATACGTCGGTGCCGTGGCGCACCCCGCTGTCTAAAATAAGCGAAAAGTCGCCACCAACGGCGGCTCTAATGGCGGCAATTTGGTGGATGGGGGAGGCAAGGCAATCCAAGCTGCGCCCGCCGTGGTTGGACACTACCACACCGGCCAAACCGGCCTGTTGCGCCTGGCTGGCATCATGTGTGGATAAAATGCCTTTCAGGAAAATCGGCAGCTGGGTTTGTTGTTGCAGCCATGCAATGTCATCCCAGCTGGGACTATGCGCCATATAGCCATTTAAAATGACACTTTGATTGGCTTCAATAAGTGGCGGTGGCGCGTCGCTCACGTGCACTGCGCGCACCGCCGGAGGCAGGGCGAAACCGGCCTTTTGTGCGCGAATGCGCAAGCCGTTGATGGGGACATCTACAGTTACCATAAGAGCGCTGTAACCGGCGTCTTCGGCCTGGCGAACCAGCTGCAATGTCTGTTGTTTTTGCGCCTGAAAATACAATTGAAACCAAGGCGAGGCTACCTGCTCGCCTATGGCGGCTAGGGGTTGGCTGGTGAGTGTACTCACCACCATCTGCGATTCTGTGGCAGTGCAGGCTTGGGCCGTGGCCAGTTCACCTTCGTTGTGAACCAACCGCTGGTAGGCCACCGGCGCGGCAATAATCGGGTGGGCCAAAGCTTGGCCGATTAAGTGTACGGTGCTGTTAGCCTGGCGAAAACTGTTGAGTACCGACGGTAGTATCTGCCAGTCATCGAAGCTGGTGCGGTTGTTATTGAGGGCTTGGTCGCGGTCGGCGCCGCCGGCGATATATTCGTACACCGGGTGCGGCATAAAATCTTGCGCTTGCCGTTCGTAGTCGGCTAGGGATAAAAAATCGGCGGGAATGCGAGACAATTTTTGGCTGTAGAAAAAATCCATAAATAAAAACCCCGGCTTGCGCCGGGGCTAAACCGATTAGAATTCGTAGCTAACCGATAATTGAGCGTTTCTGGCATCACCAATGTAGGTAAATGCGCCGCTGCGGTAAGCCGTTAGGTAGTAGTCTTTGTCGGTTACGTTACCGATATTCGCACGCAAGCTCAACTGCTCGTTAAACTGGTATTGGGCGAACAGATCCAGCACGGTGTAACTCGGTACGCCCCAATCTTCGTTGGCAGGGGAATCCGGTTGGCCGGTGTAGATTTCGCTGGAGTAAGTAGCCGTACCACCAAAAGCAAAGGCGGGCGTCAACTGGTAACGTAGCTGCAAAAAGGCGCTCTTTTCCGCAAAGTTGGCCAGGGTGCCACCGGTTTGTACGGGGTCGCCATTGAAATCCACCGATGCGGTTTCTAGTACTTCGGCTTTCATCAGTGCGGCACCAAACTGGGTACTTAGCTGGCGGGTAATATTACCGGTTAACGACAGTTCAACACCTTCCACGCGGTTTTTACCGGTGTTTAATGTGCCGGTGGTTTCGTAGTCGAGACCCTCCATGACATCGTCTTTGGTAATTTGGAACACGGCGGCGGTGGCCAATAAGCGGTCGCCCATCAGATTCCATTTGGTACCTAATTCGATGTTCTCGGTTTGTTCCGGCTTGCTGCGGCCGATGGTTTCAGGCTCGCCACAAATACCGCCGTAGCCACAGGCGCCGCCGACATCGGATTCACCGCCGTTGATGTTGGAGGAGGTGCTGTAGGTGAAATAAACATTACCCACGGTGTTGATGTCGTACACCAGGCCTGCGTGATAGTTGTACAGGTCGTCGGAATAGTCGAAGACAGAAGTAGTATCCGTGAAAGCGCTGTATACGGTGTTGGTGTAGTCAAAGCTGTCTACCCGCAAACCCAAAAAGGCACTTAGCGATTCGGTGATATTGAAGGTGTCCATAACTGCCAACGAGATGGTTTCAATGTCGTAGTCAGAATCCCAGCTGCCTTTGGTAATGCTGCGGTTTAACAAGCCACTGATATTACTGATGTAATTACCGCTGGCATCAATAATACAGTAGGACTCAGAAACACCACCACCACGACCTGGGGTTACACAGTTGCTTGGATTGGTGGCTTCGGAGTCGTAGACACCGTTGAGTACTTCATGGGAAGTGTATTCAAACGAGAAAATAAACTCGTGCTCGGAGCCGCCAATGTCGGTGGTCCAGAAGAGGTTGGCTTGGTCGGCAAAGTAGTCGACTTCTTGCCAGCCCTGGTGGCTGCTCAATGAGATGGTGGGGATGGCACCGGCAGGGTCACTGGCGTCGCGGTTACCGGCGCGGGTACCCGTGACAAAGTAGCCATTATCGGTGGTGCCATAGCGGACGCTATTCTCAAACCGCAGATTGTCGCTAAACAAATATTTGGCCGATAGCGTGGCGGTTTTTACTTCAGACTCTAAAAAGTCTTCGTCTTGTACGTAAACCGGCACGTCCACAACCTGGCCGCTATCGCGGTCGATGTAGGAACCTAAATCGGGCTTGTCCTGGGCATCCAGATAGTACAAATCGGCATTGATGCCGAAGCGGTCGGTTACCTGGAAGGCCGCTGCAAGGGCGATACCGTTGCGCTCTCGGTCGGCTGGGCCGCGGTCGGGTACTTCTTCGTAGGCGTGTAAAATATTAGCACGCAGGGCAGCGGAATCGCTCAGGGCAAAGTTGCTGTCAGCGGTGATGCGACGGTAGTCGTCAGTACCGGCGCCGGCGTTCACTTTATTGAAGTTGTATTCTGTGCTGGCTTGTTTGGTAATGGCGTTAATGGCACCACCGGTGGAACCACGGCCAGCAAAGGTAGAGCTAGGGCCTTTAGTAATTTCGATTTGCTCCACGGCAAAGCTTTCGCGGGTGGTCATGCCGGGGTCGCGCATGCCATCAACAAACACATCACTGCGCGCTTCGTGGCCACGGATCACATAGCGGTCACCAAAGGCATTACCGTTTTCGCCGGTGCCGAGGCTGATGCCGGGCTGGGCGTTCAGGATGTCTTTTAAGTCGGTTTTACCGCTATCTTGAATCTGCGCTTGGGTTAATACGGTGATGGTTTGTGGCGTTTCTGCCAGTTCTCGGGTATGGCGATCGTCGCCGGAGATACGCGCCTTGTAGGGAGCGCCTTTCTGGCTGTAGGGGTTGGTGTCAATGGTCCGCTCTTCGATTTCCAGCGTGTCCAATACCACGGCGTCGTCTTCTTCCTGAGCATTCACGGCTGAGCCCAAAATTAAGGAGGGCAGGCCAATGGCCAGGGTGGTGTGGGTAAGCGTGCGGTTGCGCATGCTCAGTGGGTTTTTGACTTTTTTCATTTGACTCTCCTAAAGTGGAAATTTAGTTTTTGTCTGCGAAAGTTGCATCCGGCTGGTTTAGCTGCACGATGGAAACGTTTTTTATTATTCGCAGCCCTCTCACACAGGTGTGTGGCGAGTTTTATTGCATCCTTGCGTTAGTTTCGTGCTCGGGCACGATTAATGAGTTATTAATGAGTACTCAATCGGTATTACCACGGTCAGTTTTTCTTTGTTAATTTTTTTGGGTATTTTGGGCACGGGGCTGGCCTTATCTAGCATGGCCAAGGCCGCGTTATCTAACTCGCTCACCCCGGAACTTTTCTCAAGTTTTTTACTTAAAATGGTGCCGTCGCGGGCGATGGTAAAACGCACCGTAACCACGCCCTGTTTTTTGTTCTTTTTGGCTTGCTTAGGGTAGGTTTTATGGCGGTTTAGCCATGCCATTAACTTACTGTAATAATTTTTGTAATCGCCCTTGCTGCCGCCGGTGCGCTGGTCGTTTTTGCTGCCCGTAGCCTGTCGTTGAGCCACACTTTGGGGTTTGTTTTGTGCGGTCTCTTTAATTTGTGGTGTGTCTCTGTTTTCTTCTTTAATGGGTTCTTCTTTTGTGGTTACTTCTTTAATGGGCTGTACTAGCTCCTTTGGCGCGGTCTCTTGTTTTACAACGGGCTCAACCACCGGCGCTATATCTGCTACTTTGGGCGTGCTAACAGTTTCCACTTTGGGTTGTGGTTTGGCTTCAGTAACCGGTTTTACGGGCTCCGGTTCAATTAACTCTGGTTCAATTAACTCTGGTTCCGGTTCTGGCGGCACCTCAGGTTCTTCCGGTGCAGTCTCTGGTTCTGGTTCTGGTTCCGGTTGACTAATGGATTGCGTAAAACTGCCCGCCAAACCCAGGCCAACTTCGATGCCTTGCTCGCCGACGTCAAAGGCACCGGCGCGAGCGGTTGGTTTGCTGACAAACAGCAGCCCAATACTTAAGTGGGCAACTAAAGCCACCGCTACGGCAACCAACCAAAGTGGGGCTGGTGTAGCTGTGGCTGTGGCAAGCGTCGCCGTTGGCGCACGTAAGGTGAGGCTCATGGATTAGCCTCGGGGGTTTTCTCAACGATCAAAGTAACCTTGTCTACGCCGCTGTTTTCTATGGTTAATAGCAGGTCGGCCAGTTTGACGGCGGTAATGGTGGCATCGGCATATATCGCAACCGGCCGTTGCGGAGTTTCTTGCTGCAGAATTTGGCTCAGTTCCTGGGTGGTGACCTCTCGCTGGTCCAGTAAAATTGCGCTGTTTGCATTAACGTGTATTTTGCGAGCATCTTGAGTTTCTTTAATGCCCACGGCACTGGTAGGCAAGGACAGAGACTCCGGTAATTGCGCGCGCATTTGCCCAGCCACCATAAAGAAAATCAGTAACAAAAAGACGATGTTGATCAGCGGAATCAAATTGTCGTCATCACTCTTAGGCCGGCTTAAAGGTAAGAGGTTGTTCATTAATTGCCGTATCCCGCCGTGTTCTGATCACTGGCCGGCTTGGCCAGGGTCACGCGAGCGAAACCTGCGGCTTTTAAAGTTTCGATGCCATTCACAAGAACCTGTAGCTGTGTTTGCTGGTTTGGAATGACCACCACGGATTGGGCCACATCGAAAATCTCTAACAAACGGGTGGCTGTCACTTGGTTGCCGTCAACGTCGGTAAAATCGCCGAGCTCAGACAGGTAAACGATTTGTGAAGGCGCGTCTTCGCTGATGTTGCCCGATGCCGGGGCGGCCAGTTCTACGGCTTGCCATTGGCTGAAGCTGCTGGTCAACATAAAAAACATCAACAGAATAAACACCACATCGATCAACGCGGTTAGGCTGATTTTCTTACGAGCCGGGGTGGCTAATAGCGTGTTCATGATGCCGTTTGACGTAGCTCTGGGGCGTGTTGAGAGCAGACCGTTAGGGTTTGTTCAAGGGTGTCTTGGATGGCTAGGTTTTCCAGCTCAACTCGTCGATCCAGCCAGCTGTGAAGCAGGGATACTGGGATGGCAACCGCTAGGCCCACGGCGGTGGTTAATAGGGCTTGCCAAATGCCACCGGATAGCACGGCAGGGTTTACATTGCTGCCCGCAGCCTCCATGGCCTGGAAGGCTTCGATCATGCCTAGCACCGTGCCAAATAAACCCAGCAATGGGGCGAGGGTGGCGATGACCTCTAAAATTCGCAGGTAGCTACCAAGCCGTACCATATGGCCTCGCGCCAGGCGTATGGCTTCGTCTTTTTTGGCAGAGGCAGACAGTTCTGCTGTTTGGTAGAGCTCAATTATTTGATACACCAAGCGAGCGCGGGGATTACGGTTGCCTTTAGTCAACAACAACGCTTGGGGCTTTTGGCCTTGGTGCAGGTGAGCTAGGGCAGAATCCGCACTTTTGTCTAATAGGCGCCATTGCCACCATAGCTGCAGGATTTTCACAACCACCACGGTGGAGGCAACCAATGAGAAGACTATTAGCAGCCAAACCACTGGGCCGCCGTTATAAAGTGTTTGCTGGATGGATGTCACTAGGAAAGCTCCCCAAAAACCGCATGATAATGATCGAGAGATCACTAAAAATAATGCGAATCATTATCAAAATCAATATGTTTTTCTGGAACTTTTTTACTGTGGGTCAAGCAAGCGGCATCTTTTGGCTGGTTTCTGTTACTGGCACTGGAAACCAGTGTCTCAGTCCTACTTAAACGGCCCTACTTAAACGGCCCTCCAAAAACGGTCTTCCTTAAACGCTGCAGCAGCGTTTGTACTTTTTAGCGGAGCCACAGGGGCAGGGCTCGTTGCGCCCCAATGGGATAGCGGGTAGGTCTACACCATCCACAAATTGCCATTGGCCTTTTTGGTTGCGGGTAAAGTCGGAACGCTCGTGGTGTTGTTGCAAGCCCTTGTGGTCGCGGTAAAAGGCTACGAATTCGACCATACCCTCTTTATCTTCTGGGCCACCGGCTTGCCTGTTGAGGATGCGTAAAGACAGCCAGGTCTTATCGCTGCTCCAATCCGCCAGGGCATGTTGTGTTGTCTCAGCGGGCTCGTCCGTAGGGCCGGTGCGGTAGAGGTAATGCCACTGCGCCTTAGCAAAGGCGCAGAAACGCGAGCGCATGAGCTGTTCGGCGCTGTCGGGTGTGGCGTCGGTGCTGCTGGCGTGGTACAGCTGGCAGCATTGGGCATAGGTTTTGTCAGTACCGCATGGGCAGGCCTGAGAAGGGCTAGGATTCGGCATGGTTAGATAGAAATTCCTTAGGTTTTTCGGTATGTTGCGCCTTCCCCAGTACGAGACGCCGAAACAGCCCCAGCATGAGCAAGTTTGACGATATTCGCCCGTATAACGACGATGAAGTACGGCCCACTATAACCAAGTTGTTGGCCAACGATGAATTACTGCACGCTGTTGCCAGTTTGCAGTATCCCAATGCCGTTATTCGTCACCCCAAATTGATGCGATTTTTAGCCAAACGCTTTATGCATTGGCAACTGCGTGGGGCTGATGATGTCACCGGGGTGCAGCATGTACTGGAAAAGTACCTGCGCAAAAACCTGGATAACACTACCACCGAGTTAACCCATTCGGGCCTGGAACGGCTAGATCCAAGCCAGTCTTATTTATTTGTCAGTAATCATCGAGACATCGCCATGGACCCAGCTCTAATAAACTGGGTGTTGTACAACAAAGGCTTTTCCACGGTGCGCATTGCCATTGGCGATAACCTACTCACAAAGGATTACGCCTCGGACTTAATGCGGTTGAATAAAACGTTTATTGTTAAGCGCTCCGCCACGTCGCCACGGGAAAAATTCAAAGCCGCCAAGCACTTGTCCGCCTACATCCACCACAGTTTGCACGAAGATAACTGCAACATTTGGATTGCCCAGCGAGAGGGCCGTGCCAAAGATGGCCGGGATATTACCAACCGGGCAATCATCTCCATGTTTTGTTTGAACAAGCCGAAAACGGATGATTTTGGCGATTATATTACCAACATGAATATTGTGCCGGTTTCCATCTCCTACGAATGGGACCCTTGCGACATAGCCAAGGCCAATGAGTTGTATCAACTGCAGGCCTACGGTGAATACTCCAAGCAAGAGCACGAGGATGTCGAAAGCATTGCCAAGGGGATTCGTGGCCAAAAGGGCCGTGTGCACGTGGCCTTTGGCGAAGTGTTGGGCGAGGGCTTTAACGACGCCGAAGTTGTTGCCCTTGAGGTAGAGCGACAAATTCAACGCCAATACGTGTTACAACCCAGTAACCTTGCGGCGTATTATCTGCTTTATCACCTAACGCCTGAGACCTTAAAATGGGGCGTTGATGAAAAGCCGTTTGTGGTGGAAGAGCACGAGTCGGTGTTTAAGGAGCTCAATCGCCGGCTAGAAAGTGTGCCAGAGGAGCAGCGCACCATATTGTTGTCTGGCTATGCCAACCCCGTTCTGTCGAAGTTGGCGCATTTAAATTCATTGAGCCAGGCGAGTTCTGTTTAAGTTTCTGTAGGCTAGCGTGTGGCTGCGCTGGCGGGAGTAGTACATAGGTAATATGGTCAGCGCTGAAATTAAGCAAGCCATCCAGGGGGCGTATAGTCAGTTTTTAAAAAGCCGGGGCTTAAACGCTCGCTATGGCCAAAAACTGATGATCGCAGAGATCGCGCGTACACTGGCAACCTTGGAGTTTGATGAAAATCAGCGACGGCTGGGCGATAGGCATGTGTGCGTGATCGAGGCGGGCACTGGCACGGGTAAAACCGTGGCTTATCTTCTGGCTGCCATTCCCATTGCCCAACTGTTGGGTAAAAAACTGGTGGTGTCCACCGCCACCGTTGCCCTGCAAGAGCAAATCATCCTCAAGGATCTACCCGAAGTAAAAAAACATTCGGGTTTAGAGTTCTCCTACACCTTGGCCAAAGGCCGCGGGCGCTATCTTTGTTTAACCAAATTAGACCGCATTCTCTCAGATCAACAGTCGGCCATGGATCCAACCCGTGCACTGTATGAAGACGAAATGCCTTCAGTGGACAGTTCTGCCATGGGTGTTTACGAAAATATGATCAATGCCCTGGCGGCCAATGATTGGGACGGTGACAAAGACAGTTGGAAAGACGAACTGGAAGACCAAGTTTGGTCTCGAGTTACCACCGATCATCGGCAGTGCACAGGGCGGCGCTGCTCCAATGTTACCAATTGCAGTTTTTTTAAGGCTCGCGACAGCCTCAGCAACGTGGATTTGGTGGTCACCAATCACGACCTGGTACTGGCCGATTTAGCCCTGGGTGGCGGTGCAATCCTACCGCCACCACACGAAACCATCTACATCTTCGATGAAGGCCACCACCTGCCCGACAAAGCCCTGGGCCACTTTGCACACCATTTGCGCGTCATCAGTACCACGCGTTGGTTAGATCAGAGCATTAAAAGTGTGCCCACTATGAAGGACGATTTGGTTCAGTCCAGCACAGTGAGCCACTACCTCGAAAGCCTGCCCAAATTACTGGAAACCAGTAAAAAAGAGATGGAGCGACTGTGGCCACTGCTGCAATCCTTGGCCGGTGATTTGGCTGACAGTCAAGAGCACAGCCCGCGTTATCGCTTCCCAGACGGCGTGGTTAACGATGACCTCAAAGCATTGGCCGAAGAGCTCCGAGTGAGTTTCAGCGAGCTGTACACCCGCCTGGATAAACTGCGCATAGAGCTGGAGGATCTGCTCGAGGACAAACACAGCCCGATACCCAAGGTTGATTTGGAGAATTGGTTTCCGGTTATCAGTACCTGGAGCGGCCGGGCAGAGGCCTGTTGGCAATTGTGGTCCAGCTACGCTTATCCGGATGCCGACGGCTCAATGCCGAAGGCGCGCTGGTTAACCTTATTTGACACCGGCGCCTACGTCGACATTGAAATATGCTCAAGCCCCATTTTGGCGGCCAACAACCTGCAGGCCAATTTGTGGCAAGAGTGCTGTGCCGCCGTAGTCACCTCGGCCACGTTATCAGCTCTGGGGCATTTTGAGCGCTATCGCATGCGCGCAGGCACACCAGAAAACGCCAATTACGCTTTGGTGCCTAGCCCCTTTGACTTCAGCCGTGCGGAGCTACGCATCCCCAAGGGCACGGCGGACGCCGGCAAGGCCCAGGAACACACCCTGGCCATCACCCGCCAAATGGGCGAAATCATTAACGCCAAGGAGGGCACCTTGGTGTTATTTTCCTCTCGGCGGCAGATGATGGATGTATTCGAGGGTTTGCCGGCTCGGCTAAAGAAATTAGTCCTATTGCAGGGCGACCGCTCCAAGCAAGAGACCATTCGCCAGCACAAATTGGCCATTGATGATGGCAAGGGCAGCATATTATTTGGCTTGGCCAGTTTCGCCGAGGGCTTAGATTTACCCGGCGATTACTGTCGCCATGTCATCATCGCCAAGATTCCGTTTTCGGTTCCCGACGACCCGGTAGAGGCCGCCTTGGCCGAATGGGTGGATCACCGCGGTGGTAACGCGTTTATGGAAATGAGCGTGCCAGACGCTGCAATCAAGCTGGTGCAGGCATGTGGGCGTTTGCTTCGTAATGAGAAAGACAGTGGCGTTATTACCATACTCGATAACCGCCTACTGCAACGCCGCTACGGCAAAGCGCTGCTGGATAGCCTACCACCCTACAAACGGGTCTACTGATCCTCTGATTGCGGCAGCTCATCGCTGTTTAGGCGTTGGTCTGTGCTGTGTTGTCCGCGCTCCAAACTGGCGTCCTTTGCCACACCCCCCGTCACCAAGCTGCGCAGGTCTGGAAAGGCAGCGAACAATTCATCCCGTGGTAATTCGCGCGCCAGTTCATTGCCTTGGTGGTCCTGCACCGTGTACACCGGTTTCGATTCTTTTAAATGAATCAGCACGCGGTATTGCTGGGTTTCCAGCGTGCCGATGGCAGGTGAATTAGCTTGGGCTAACGCAGTGAGGGCAAAACAGCACAAGGTGATAAGCACAGTGCGACGCATGATAGGGCTCCTTGCTGGTTTATTTGTAAAATTACCGCTAAGTCTGGCCAATGGCAGTAAATAAATGCCATCGGCGCTAAATATTATATGAATTGGCCGAAATATAAGACATCACTTTGGGAAATTTAAACCTTCCTAAACTACAGTTTTAAGACAACCTGTGATTGAGAAGCGGTGACATGAACGGCCAAACCTTAAGTAACCCTGCGGTAGAGCGGGTGCAACAATTGATAAGTGCACGCCAGTTTGATCGAGCTGAGGCACTTTTGTCCGAGTTTATTAACGGTGGCAACGCCAGCGCTCAACTGTATTATCAGTTGGGGGTGACCAAGGCGATGTCTGGCCGGCAGCATCACGCTTTGCAGGATTTTCGACGCGCCATCTCCATGGACCCAGCCTTCAGCGAAGGTTATAACGGGTTGGCCCTGGCGCTGTTTGAATTGGGCGAATTGGTGGCCGCCAATGACGTCTGCGAACAGGCGTTTACGCTCAGCAAGCCCTGTATAAAATTGTATTCCAGTTGGGCAAAAATATTACAGCGTATGAATCGTTTGGATAAAGCCAAAGATTTGCTGGAAAAAGCGCTGCTAATACAACCCAATAATCTAACCCTGTGGTGTAACCTGGCAGCCATTGCCGGTGAGTTAAACGACAAGCAAACCGCTATTGCCTGTTTTCAACGGGCACTACAAATTTACCCAGGCCTGGTGGACGTACACGGCTCTATTGCCGAGCACCGCGATTACACCTCGGTGGAAGATGAACACATTAAACAAATGCACTTGGCGCTGCAAAAAGCGGTGCACCCCAAGGTAATTGCTGGCGTGGCTTTTGGCTTGGCCCGCGCTTACGAAAAGTTGGCCGACTACGCCACCGCCACAAGTTACTATCGTTTAGCGAACGGTGAATTGTACAAGTTAGCGCCCTACGACCATGCGCAAACTGAACAGCAATTTTCTGCCATCAAAAATTACTTCAGCCAAGAGAAACTGCAGCAGCTAAGCCAATTTGGCAGCACAGACGACACGCCGATTTTTATTGTGGGTATGCCGCGTTCTGGCACGTCTTTGGTGGAGCAAATACTGGCCAGTCACAGCCAGGTTTTTGGTGCGGGCGAGCTTAATCACATTAAAGCGTTGCTGTTGCGCGATGGTGATTACCTGGCCGATGATTTCGTCAGCGCCCAGTTTGATGTGGGTGAGGAAAAGTTGAAAACTTTAGCCACAGACTATTTGCGTTTACTGCGTCAATATGACCGCAAGGCCCATCATATTGTGGATAAAATGCCACACAATTTTCGATTGCTGGGCTTAATTCGTTGCCTGTTTCCCAACGCTAAAATCATCCACTGCCAGCGTAATAAGCAAGATGTGGTGTTATCCAATTACAAAGCTAACTTTGCCACCAACCTGCGTTACGCCACGGATTTAACCGCTGCTATGCAATTTTACGGCGCCTACGAAGATTTAATGGCTCACTGGCAAAACGTAATGCCCAATAAAATCCTGTCGGTTAAATACGAGGATTTGATTAAAGATCAGCAAGCCACCACGGCACAGCTGTTAAAGTTCTGTAATCTGCCATGGCAGGACGACTGCCTCAACTTTTACCAAACCCAACGTACCGTGGCCACCGCCAGTGCCAGCCAAGTGAAACAGCCGTTGTACAATTCAGCGGTGGATTACTGGAAAAAATTCGCTGTTTACATGCCCGAACTGCAACTCTAAAAGGCTCAGCAACCTTAAAAGCCCACAAGCGCCAGGCATAAAAAAAGGTTACGGCGGGCAGTATCTGGGCGTGCCCGCGGTAACCTTATTAAATGCTTTGGCCTATTTGATTAGGCTGTTGACGAATTCGGCTAGCTCCGGCACTTGGCAATGCTCAAAAAAGCACGCCTGGAAACGTTCACCACCAACGGCTTGCTTTACTAAGCCCTCGTCCAAACTCTTCAAACCCTCAAGGTAAGGCTTTGCTGTGGCGGCCTTTACATCATTTAAGATGCCTGCGTTTTCTACCTGCGAGGCTTTACGCTCCGGCGGGTAACCCTGGCCGGTGACGCCGGTGAAGGCTTTTTCGAAAATGTAGCGGATATTCAGTTCTGCACCCCAGCCGTAACCCTTGGCGAAGGGTAGGGCCAGTGCATTGCCATTGTTGATTTGGGCAAATAGGTAAGCATCACTGGGCTCAATGCAGTAGCCGCAGGCAACGCCGGGATAAGCGTTGAGTGACATCATCGCCCCTTGGCCGGTGCCGCAGCCGGCGACCACAAAGTCCACCGCTTTACTGTTAAGCAAAAGGCTGGCAATGATGCCGAGGTGGATGTAGGTAAGACGGTGATCTTCGTCGCCGTCCATACCCACGTTGAATACTTGGTGCTTCAGCTCGTCGGACACATCCGTTAGCTGCTGCAAGATAGTTGGGTTCTTAGCCGCTTGGCTGAACTCATTCATTAAGGCAATTTTCATCACGATCTCTCCAATTCCATGATTCGGGGCGCCATTTATGGCTGATTGTACCATAATGCCACCGGTGGCAAAAGGTCTGTGGGGCTCTACCCTTGGCAGGGGTTAACTTGCCCGCGGGTATCGGCTGTCGCCCACACTCGGCGGGAATACTATTGCGCTGCGAAACGGCGCACGGCCGATTCGAGCTAATTTCGGATAAACGACAGTCTGGCACGGATAAAAAGTGGGTGATAGGCCGATATCGGTTCTGGTTCATATGTTGACCATTGGCGGCACATTGCTAGGCGGCAAAGACTCAAACCGCCGGCGAAATTCCCAGCCGGAGCGGTATGAAGGTGTGTTGTTGCTTTGATAGGCGACGACTTGTGAGGCAAGAACTTGTGAGCCAAGAACTTGGGGGCTTAGAACCGTTGGCAAGGTCGCACTTAAGGATTGAGAATATTTGGTCTAATCCGTTGGCACCGGATAACAGTATTCCCGTCCATCCTAAACACGGAAATTTGATCTAAGCTGATATGAAGAACATTGAATAGTACAGCAGCAAAACTAATTATGGCCTTTAACTAACGGCGGCGTATGGAACAGTCTTCTAGTAACGATACACAGCCACAAGCAGCCAGCAAACAGCACGAGTCTGAGAAGATGGACGCGGTGGGCGGCTTGGTGGCGGGGGTGTCCCACGAAATCAACACTCCCCTGGGTGTTAACATCGCCAACTGCTCTCTATTGCTTGAAGTATTAGACGACCTGGGCAAGGATTTTAAAAACGGTGATTTGGACGCCGAAGCCTTTGAGGACTTTTTGATCACCGCTCAGGATTTGTGTAACAGCATGTTGAAGAATATGCGGCGGGCTTCTCAACTAATCTCCAACTTTAAGCGTGTGGCGGTAAAAGACACCGATGAATCCAGCCAATTGGAACAAGTGGATGTGATTGAGCTGATTCAGGGGTTTGTATCTTCTTTCGAGGGCACCGGCGTAGACGAGCCAAGATCAGTGCAAGTCCAATTGCAGTTGCCCCCTCGGTTAATCGTCTCCACTTATCCTGCGGTTCTCCTGCAAATTCTTACGGCTTTGATGTCCAATGTTTTAATCCACGCCAAAGATCCTGCCAAAGACATCTGTACAGTGACTATTTCATTAGCACCGGCTGGTGACGGCTATCAACTGACGTTTTCCGACGATGGTGTAGGCGTCCCGGAAGCGGATTTGAAAAAAGTGTTTGAGCCCTTCTTTACTACCAAGCGTGGGGCAGGTAACCCCGGCCTGGGGCTGAGCATTGTTTACAACACCGTAAAAGTGATGCTTCGCAGCGATATTCACTACGAGAGCAAACCGGGGGCTGGCTTTAGCGTATCCTTTAAACTGCACAACCTGATGGCTGAATAAGCCACAATCTGCTCGGTTTAACGCAATACGACACCGTTACCACTGGCGTTGTTCATCTAGGCTGGCCATCAATAGCTCATTGAGCCTTTGCGGGTTGTTGGACATCAAGGCTTCAACAATAAGCTCTATGGGTGCGTGTAAATCGGTCAAATAATAGTGGGCTTTCTCTGCGATTTGCTGTTCTAGGATTTCTTCAAAGGACAGCTTGTGTTGGGCTAGTGCTCGGGTGAGCACCTCTGGTGTGGTTTTTAAATAGAACGCCAAGTCATCCAGAGTACAACTGGCAAAACTGAGTCGCTGGTTGATAACTAGGCGGGTTTGGGCGACAACGTCGCTGCCTTTGGTTATTTCTTCTTGCAGGCCATGGACGTGGGCGATTACCCCTTGTAATAGTTCACCATTGGATGTGCTAATGGCCTGCTGTAGGCTGTCTTCTGGCAAATAGAAGGCGTCTCGCTCGGCTTCGTATTCTAACTCGCAGGCGAAAAAGTCTTGTAAGGCTTCCTCGGCTTTTGGGTGTGGATTAGATATGCCCAAGCTGATTTTATTCGGTGCATACTCGCAGCCTAGCCACTGCCCTAATAAACAGTGCATTTGTGCGGTACCCAGCAGGTTGCGCTGCTGGAAATGTTTTTGGTAGTTGTTGTTGCGCTTAAACAAAACCAATTGTTGTTGGCCAATTTGGTGCTGCCAGTGGCCGGTGTCGCGGTAAAAAGCACCGTATTGGGTAGAAATATCCAGTGCGTCGGCTAGGTTACGACTTAACCCCATGATGCGCGTAGGCAGCCCCAGGGAGGGAGATGCCAAGTGGCGGGCGATAACCACGGCCAGGTCCGGGCTGCGAAAATCTTGGGCGATGGCTTCTAAAACACAATTGAAGAGCTGGCTGGGGATAAACAGTTCGGCATTGCCAAGTAAATCCGGCGGCAGGCCAGCTTTCATGGCGGCCTCGCCTAAATTGATGCCTAATTCGTCAGTGGCGAGTTTGACAGCGTTGAGTAAATCTTGATCTTGCGACACCAGTTTTGTCATGGGTTCTACTTGGCAGTTCATCCTGATTACCGTATTGGTCCTTAAACGATAGCAATATCTATACCAGCAATATCTATACCTTTAGCGAGCCAAACACCTTCCGGGCAGGCGGTGTTGCCGTGCGCCTAGCGCTGACACTACCGTTACGAGCGATGAAAACCTACTGCCCATCGGTTGAATAACCAACGATAGGGGTGGGCGGCTAAGGTACTGGGGGTAAAAGGGTCAATCTCGGCAAATGAGGCAGTGGAATTTAGGGAATTATGGAAGATGGCACCAGCACTTACGCCCTTTCAGGGAAGTGCAGCCGCAGAAATACAGCACTGCTGTTGGTACGTTGGCAGTGCTGTATTCGGTATACAACCCCACGGGCTATTCTCGCTCGGGCAGTACGATGTTCAGTTCCAACACCGAACAGTCGTTGTTTTTCTCCAGTTGTACATCGATTTGGTCTTGCTCAATCTCGACGTATTTTCGGATTACCTCAAGCAGTTCCTTTTGCAGCCTAGGAAGGTAATCAGGTTGTGCTCGTTGGCTGCGTTCGTGGGCAACAATAATTTGTAATCGCTCTTTGGCAACCGATGCAGTGTCTTTTTTTGTACTTTTAAAGTAATCAAAAATACTCATCCTTTCCTCCCAAACAGGCGTTGGAAAATGCCCTTACTTTCTAATGCGATAAAACGGTGCTCTTTGTTTTCGCCCACAAGCCTGGCCACGGCGTCGCTGTAGGCTTGGCCGGCAACGGAGTCTTTATCGTGGATTACCGGAATACCCTGGTTAGAGGCTTTAAGCACAGATTCCGACTCCGGTATCACCGCCAATAGCTTGGTGGCCAGGATCTCTTCAACGTCTTCTACGCCGAGCATTTCACCCCGGGCAACGCGCTCTGGGCTATACCGAGTGAGCACTAAAAATTCTTCAACTCGCTCGCCCTCTTCAGCTTTGCGCGATTTGCTTTGCAAAATACCCAGGATGCGGTCGGAGTCTCGTACCGATGAAACTTCAGGGTTGGCCACCACAATCGCGATATCAGCGAAGTAGAGTGCCATAAATGCACCGTGTTCAATACCCGCTGGTGAGTCGCATATGATGTATTCAAAGCCGTCATTGGCAAGCTCGTTAAGCACGCGTTCAACGCCGTTTTTGCTTAGGGCGTCTTTGTCTCGCGTTTGTGAGGCCGGTAAAATGTAGAGGTTTTCAACCCGCTTATCTTTGATCAGCGCTTGGTGAAGTTGCGCTTCGTTGTTTATAACGTTGACAAAATCGTACACCACACGGCGTTCGCAATTCATGATGATATCAAGGTTGCGCAAGCCGATATCAAAATCGATTACCGCCGTTTTGTGCCCACGCATTGCCAACCCGCTGCTGATTGCAGCACTGGTTGTGGTTTTACCAACGCCGCCTTTACCGGAAGTAACAACAATTATCTTGGCCAAAATTCAGTTCCTTTTGGTTGGGCTCACTGTGGGAGCCGTTAAATTTGTGTCTCAGGAATCAGGGCAGTGCCTAACTCAATTCTTGGATTTTTAATGATTGATCACCTGTGCGGCTAATTTGCACCGCTTTTTTCCACCACTTACCGCGTAAGTCTTCTGAGATCTGAAAATCACCGGCTATGGAAATCAGCTCAGCTTCTAGGCTATGGCAAAAGATGCGCGCGTTTTCATCGCCCTGTACACCAGCGAGGGCTCTGCCGCGCAGGGGGCCATAAACGTGGATGTTGCCATCCGCTAGGATTTCCGCACCGGCAGACACCGCCGCCAACACAATTAGATCGCCACCCTTGCTGTAGACCTGCTGGCCGGAACGTATGGGCCGGGTGATTACGCGGTTGGGGTTGCTGGGTGGGATGATTGCATCGGTGAGCATTGGCACAGCATCAGCGTCTGATTCGGCAGGTTCGGGCTCAGGCTCAGGGGATACCTTTGGTTCAGCGGCAACAGGCTCTGGGCTGGTGTTGATTTCTTCGAGTTTGGTGGCTTTGTTTTTGCCCTCGGGCATAAGGGCAAGGCCGCAGGCCAGCGCCTCTTGTTGCAGCGATTTTTTACCACCGCGCATAACCACTGGGATAAGTCCGTAATGACGGCTAACTTCAATGAGTTCGGCCAGAGGCATATCGCCAGTGCATTGCTCATCGAAGCTGAGAATCACAGCCGTTTGCTGGAAAAAGGCCGGCGCTTGGGCCACTTTTTCTTTTAGGTCTTGTTCAAAAATTACACGATCCAGGCGCAAAACTTCTACTAACGTTAAAGGAAATAGCCCAGCTTTAAGGCGAAAACTCGCGCTTTGCTGGGCAGACGAGGATTCGGTTTGTTGGTCGGTTGCCATTATGTCGTGTGCGTCTCTATTGCGCTTTTAAAACGGGCTTTTATAGCTTTTTAATCAACCTCGTTCAAGCAGGATTTCGGCCCGGAGCCCCAAATTGTGATACTCGCAGTATATCGGTTTGACAGTGCGGGGGCTAAGGGAATTGCTTGGCTCGTTGGCTTTTCTTTTTTTTAAGAAGGGGTGTATAAAAATTAGGCGGAATTTTACTGTGCTCCACTCAGTGACCCACCGTAAATGTCGCTTTGATTTTTATTTTAATTACTTGGGAAGAGTTAGAAGACAACAAACAAGTCGCGGCCGCTCGACTGGTTAGCACCTGCCACGCTGGGTGTCGCAGGTGCTGTTGCTATTGTTGTTGCTATTGTTGTTGCTATCGTTGTTGCTATGGCCGGCAGGTTAGTCGTCTTGCTTGGGCAGCGCCTGCTGCTTAAATTTGGCAATCACCGACCAGGCCTCCAGCATCACCAAAACGCTAACAATTAGCACAATAGCGTCGAGAAAAACCAGCAGGTAATTTTCCGCGAGGAAGTACTCTTTTAATTTGATGATGCCGGCGAAAAAGGCCATTACCAGCACAAAGGACATGGGAATCAGGGTGTAAATAGCTGGGCGGTGCATTTTGATGAGCATTACCGAAATCACCAGCAGCGTTAAACTGGCCAGAATTTGGTTGGTAGAGCCAAACAGTGGCCAAATGATCATACCGCCACTGCCGGATGAGCCACCCGCACCAAACGCCAATAACAAACAGCAGCCAACGGCGATAAACGTCGCCAGGGTGCCATTTTTGAGCGCTGACAAATTGTAGATATCGCCCCATTCTTGGATGATGTAGCGCTGTAGACGAACACCGGAATCCATGGTGGTGCCCGCAAAGAGCACTACCATCACCGCCAAAATGGTGGAGGAAAAGTCCACGGAAAGGCCCCAACCGTTTTCAATCAGTTTAGCTCCGCCGGTGATAAATGCCGCAACACTGCCATCACCTAAATGGCTGTACACCTCGTGCCATTCCTCGGGCGTTGCCGCCAGGGCGACACCACTAACAGCAACAATCGTAATTAATGCCAAGGAGCCTTCACCCACCGCGCCTAAGTAGCCAACAAAGCGGGCATCGGTCTCTTTGTTGAGCTGTTTAGAGCTGGTACCGGAGGCGACAATGCCGTGGAAGCCAGAAACCGCGCCACAGGCAATGGTGACAAACAGCAGGGGGATAATGGAGGGCGTATCCAGTGCCTGCTGGGTGTTAAAGGCGGGGGCGGTGATGTCTGGCATGGATAGGAACACCGCACCGTAGAGCAAAAACAGGCCCACCAGTAACTGCATGCCATTGATAAAGTCGCGCGGTTGAAGCAGCATCCACACCGGTAACAATGAGGCAATGGCGGCGTAGACAAATAGGATGACGATCCAGTTTGCGTTGGCGGTAAGACCGAATAGGGAGTCTGGTAAGCTGATGGGCAGGTAGCTGCCGGCGTAGACCGAGGCATAGAGCACGATAATGCCGACAATACACAGCGGCACTAGGCTAAAGTTTCTGCGCAACAGCTGGCCGATGATTAGGGCAACCACAATGGCTGTCCACGCCGGGAAAACCGCGTTGGGTTGGCTGACGAAGGATTTGGCGATAACCACACCAAAAACCGCGTTAACCATCAGCAGCACGAGAAAGATGACAATCATGAACAAGCTGCGAGTTCGGCTGCCGATAACATCCTCGGACAGCGCCCCCATGGACTTACCCTTGTACCGGTTACTAGCCCACAGCGCCCCCATATCATGCACGCCGGCAAAGAATATGGTGCCGAACACCACCCACAAAACCGCCGGCACCCAGCCCCAATATACAGCAATGGCGGGCCCTACGATGGGCGCTGCCCCAGCCACGGATGTAAAGTGGTGGCCCCACAGCACCACTTTATTGGTGGGCACATAGTCCACGCCATCGGTGAATTCGTGCGCCGGGGTAGTGAAGTTTTCATCAAGGCGAAAAATTTTACTGGCGATGAAGCGAGAATAGACAAACCAACCGAACAGCATCCCGATGATGCCCATGATAACGATGGCGATAGATTGCATGATTTAACCCTGTTCTTATAGTGGTTGTTCAGCTCGGTGCGAACCGCGGGCACGTGGCCATTGGATACTATTGAATAAAGACGAGCGTAAGGGTCAACAGCTCATCGAATAAAAGGGAAACACAGAAGTAGTGCAACAATCAACTTCATCTTTTGCTTCGTCCAAATCGATGCTAGTGGATTGCTTAATTGAATAACGCAAGCCGTTGGATAGGCGCACAATAAAAACACTCTGTGTTATTTCAAACCTGCCCAATGCAAACGTGCTGCTTTAGGCGAGAGAGAAATATTTAAAATGTGACCGAGCCTGGCGTTAGGAGTTCAATAACCGCTGGGTGTGCGCGAGTTTAGCTATGACAGCGAGAGGTTTATTCTAGGGTATTATCAACCGTGAGATAAACCATGGTCTGGTTCAGTAGTTGATAGGCTATTTCGCCAAAGGTCATAGGCCCTTTAATGGCAATGTCTTTGTTTTCCAGCTCGCAGTAAACGTAGTTCAAGATGCAGTTGCAGGAAAACTGAATACTGTCGGTATTGGCCGGTAACTGCTGTTGGAATTGGCTTTGGTAGTCGTCCAAAGGCCGGGCAAAACGATAGTCAACGCCGTCAAATACCGGGGCGTAGAAAGTCACCGTGGATTCGCCCACTTCTCTGATGCTTATATTGACCAACATACCGCAGTAATCGGCCACCAAAGGCAAGCGAATATCAATATTGTTTTGCTGTATGTACTCAGCCAAGTTCACCGTCTTGTCGTTATCCACACTGCACTGACTGGCATGGAATCCCGCCTGTGGGAACTGAAAAACTGGCCCGTCACCCTGGGTGAATAGATTGGTGGTGTTAATCTCTGCGCTGTAATCCGGGGGCAGTTCTACGTGCATCACCACCGCTTGGCGTTGGCTGCTTTCGCCAATATCGCCGTTGGCGACGCTGGGCAGTTGCTTGCCCAAGTGGTCTAAATGCACACCGCTTACCCAGCCGAGAATAGGCTTCATGTACATGTCTTCGTAATTTGGTGCGTTGCGGGCGTACTCTTCGTGTACGCTACTGCCGGCCGGAATAATAACGATGGAAAACCCGTTTTCGGGGGCGTCTTTGGCGATGTTTTGAATTTCTTGTGCGCTATAAAACGCGATTTTGGGCACACCCAAAAAATGTTTAATTTCGGTAATAAGTAACTGTTCTGAGTTGGTTTCTCCGCCACGCTGAGCCATAAAATAAGGAATACTACCGGCAATCCACACGCCTTTAGGTAGTTGTTCCAGCAAATGCCCGGCGCCGGCTATACACAGGCAATGGCCTTGCAGTATTAATTGCTGAGCGCGTTCAACGCTGACTAGCGTACCTCCAGGAGGGAAATTCAAAGGCTCCACGTTAAATCCTTAAGCGTAGTGAAATTTTAGGCAATGGCTTTTAAGTGTTGAATTTCACCGCTCAATTTTTGGCGATGCTTAACAAAGTAACGCCGCACTTCGTTGAGTTTAACTTGGCGGCCTTCTTTTTCGTCAATATTTACCAGCTGACCACGAATTTTGGCGATGAGAAGCTTCAGTGCCAGGGGTTTGATGTGCACATCTAGAACGCCAGCGGCAATTTTTTCCCACACCTGGTCATCAATGGTCGGTAGGCCATCATCCGCTTGCGCGTGAAGGAGTGGAGTGGGGCTGCCAGCTTTGCTGTTTTTAACTTCAACCTTTTTTCCGCCCAGCGTTAAGCGGCCTTCATCCAGGGCGCGTTTAATGGGCCAGATGTCACTCAGTTGTAACTCCAGTAAAGAGCAAACCGCGCTGTAGCTGGTGCCTTCACTCAACATTTTAACCACTTGCTTGGCCATGGCTCGTGTTAAATTCAATCCCGGCTGGCCCAGCCACTGAACATTTTTTTGCTGAATATCGTCGTTGCGGTGGGCGTGGATAAACACGTGGTGCTGAAACATATTTAAATGTCGCCAGGAAATCCAGTTTTGTTGTGAAAAGGCTTTGCTGGCAGCCCTGAGTAAACCGCTGTTGGATTGTTGCCCCAACCACACATCCACACGCCGCCCCTTGGCATCAACTCGGACTTTTTCTACGGACCAGGGTGGGTGAACGCCGAGTGCACTCTTGCACAGGTCGATATCTTTCATGGTTACACCTTAATTATTATTGGTTTTGGGCGCTCAATCGGTGGTATTGCAATCCGTGCGTTGGCGCTTTTATCACCCTAGCATAGTAATTTTTTGGGGGCAGTGAGTTAGCGCTGTTTTAAGACTAAAGAGGGAGGGGTACTCGGCTGGTAGTACCAAATACAGAAGCTACTGCCTGCAACGGTAGGGCATGCGCGGGCCGGCGTTATGAGACTAGGTGTGCTGCTTGTTTTTAGGTTTAGGGTTACTAGGTTTGGAGTCGCTAGGTTTGGAGATGCTAGGTTTATAATTACTAGGCTTAAAGATGCTAGGTTTAGAACAGCAGAGCATCGCCGCTGGGATGCTCTGCCGGCGGCGTAAGTTTACTCCGCCCAGTCTTTCAGCTTGCTGGTCTTACCAATACCGGGGTTAAAGCTGTTGGTTGGGTCTAACTTTTTGTAAAACTCGCGCAGTGGCGGCTTGGCTGCGTATTCGTGGCCGACATTGTGCTCGGCTGGGTATTCGGCGCCACGCTGGTCGAAGGTTGCCAGGATTTGCTGTTTTAGCAGCTTGGCGTCTACACCTTTTTTAACGATGTAATTTTGGTGCATTACGTGGCAAAACAAATGGCCGTAATACCATTTGTTAGCGATCTTATCGTCGATTTCGGGGGGCAGTGTTTCAAACCAATCGCGTTCATTACGCGGGAATGCAACGTCGATGGTCATCATGGCGCCGTTTTTGCGGCCATTCATAATGTGGCTGCGGCCAATGGCTCCACCGGTGACAAAACGATGCAAAAGGGCTTGCGCGCCTTCTTTTTCGGTACATTCAAAGTAGCCGCCTTCGTTATTGGCAAATAACGTATCCAAATACTGGCGGGTTTCTTCCACGCCGTCATCTTCGGTTTCTAAAATCCAATGATGCTGGTAGGTGTCGCGGAATTGTTCCATGCGCTTGGGCAGGTGGTTAGGCAACAATGCGCTGGCGTATTGCATCAAACGGTCTGACATTTTCTTTGGCAAAAAGGATATCTTGTCGGCGATACGATCCACCGTGCGCTTTAGCGAAAATAATTTGGGGATGGTGTTGGGGCCAAATTTATCGATAACAAAAAACATATCCTTGCCGTACTGCTTGCTGACGTCATAGCAATCACGGTGCAGGTATTCGCCGGAGGCCGGTAGGTTTTTAAATTGCGACAGGATATCGCGCCGAATGATGGCGAAGGTACTGGCTTCATTGGCGCCGACGTAGAAAATCTGTTTCTTTTTAGCGATGGGATAGGTGTCGATACGCACGGCGAATACCGCAACTTTACCGGCACAGCCCGAGGCCTCGTACAATCGGCGGCTGTCGGCATTAAAACGCGATGGGGTATCTGCGTCGACGTCGCGTACACGGGTTTGGTATTCGTGGTCGGAGGCTTTTTTATCTGGGAAGTGGACGTCCTGAGTGCTGTAGTTTTGTTGCTGCAGGTTGGTAAGAATTTGCTCCGGAGTGGTACCCAGATCAATGCCCAAATTATTCACTAAAGACAGCTCGCCGTTAGCATCCATTTGGGCGTAGAGCGACAATTCGGTGTAGGCCGGGCCACGGCGCACCAGTGCTCCACCGGAGTTGTTGCAGATGCCGCCAACAATGGATGCGCCAATGCAAGAGGAGCCAATGACCGAATGTGGCTCTCGGCCGTGGGGCGCCAGGGTTTCTTCGAGGCCAAATAACGTGCTGCCGGCCAAGCCGATGATCTGTTTGGCGTCGTCAATGAGTTGAATCTGATCAATACGCATCGTGCTGATGATGACCAGGGGGCGGTCGTAGTCTTTACCATCCGGGGTAGAGCCGCCGGTTAAACCGGTATTTGCGGCTTGCATAATAACCGCCACATCGGCTGCGAAACAGGCCGTTAACGCCTGCCAAATTTCCAATAAAGTACCCGCACGCACCACTGCCAGCGCCTCACCGGAGCCAAACCTGAAGCCATTGGTGTAAGCTTGCATTTTGCCCTTGTCGGTGAATACATAGTTTCGCCCGGCAATGGAGACTAGGGTGTCGATTAGTTGGTTTTGTTCAGGTGTTAAGGCCATGCAACTCTCGTCATATACAGCTAATGGGGGCAGGCAGGCTACGCACTGGGCGGCAAACGCTGCGCAGGAGCGCGACTTTACCGGAAACTGGGTTTTCGGGAAAGGATTGGTTAAAAAGTGCGCGCTTGTGGCCCGCTTATGGGCCTGGTTTTGCCTCTGGGTGAGAGAGTACGAATATCTAATAAGGATGCTTTTGTGAGTAACGATTTTGATTTTGCCGTTATCGGTGGCGGTATCGTTGGTTTGGCGACCGCCCGCCAGTTGCAACAATGTCACGCCAATGCGCGTATCGTATTGGTGGAAAAAGAAAGCGAGCTGGCTCGGCATCAAACCGGTCGCAACAGTGGTGTGATACACGCGGGTGTTTACTACGCACCGGGCAGCTTAAAAGCCGATTTCTGCCGCCGGGGGGCTCAGGCCACCAAGGATTTCTGTCAGCGCGAAGGCATTGCCGTGGAGCTGTGCGGCAAGTTGCTGGTGGCTACCAACGAGCTAGAGCAGCAGCGCATGTCGGCTTTACTCACTCGCTGTGCCGAAAATGGTATTGAAGTGCAGCCGTTGAGTGCCCAGGAGTTACGCCAGCGCGAACCCCACATTGCTGGTGTGGGTGCGATTTGGGTTCCGAGCACGGGTATTGTGGATTACCGCCTGATTTGCCAGCGTTTGGCACAGCAGTTTGTTACCGCTGGGGGCGAGTTGCGTACCCATTGGCCGGTACAAAAGCTCAGTGAAACCGGCACTAGCGTGGTGTTAGCCGGGCCAAAAGGTGAGGTGCAGGCCAGTTATTTAATCGCCTGTGCCGGCCTCCAGGCCGACCGCATCGCCAGTGCCATGGGCGCACGCCTGGATGGCGACTCACAGCGAGAATTTCGTATTGTGCCTTTTCGCGGGGAATACTACCGGTTGCCAGCCGGGCGGGCGGGGCTTATCAACCATTTAATTTATCCCATTCCAGACCCGGAACTACCATTTTTGGGCGTGCATTTAACTAAAACCATTGATGGCGGCATTACCGTGGGGCCCAACGCTGTGTTGGGTTTTAAACGCGAGGGCTACGGCCAACTCAATATAAGTGCCAAGGACTGCAAGGACATTTTAAATTTTGCCGGCACCTGGCCACTGATAAAGCAGCATTGGTCAAGTGGTTGGCAGGAGTTTAAAGATTCTTGGTTTAAGCGAGGGTATTTAAACCGGGTGCAAAAGTACTGCCCCGAGTTAACACTAAACGATTTAATGCCAGAGCCGGTGGGGATTCGGGCGCAAGCAGTGTTGGACGATGGTTCACTAGTGCACGACTTTTTATTCGCCAGAACCAAACGCAGTTTGCATGTGTGCAATGCGCCATCGCCGGCGGCGACCTCTGCCTTTCCAATAGCTGAGTATTTGGTTGATCAGTTAGCCCAGCAGATCGAAGCTTAGATTAGGAGTGGGTTTTGGCTTATGGCGTTGTCACGGTGCTGCTTGCCATATCAGAAGTGGCTAGGGCTTGCAGCGGTTGTAAGCCACAGCCCTTTAAAATAACGTGGCTGACCATATTGGTGATGTGCTCTATGTCCTCTCGCTCGTATTCAGCGCGGTTCATCAGCGTTAGTACTTGGGTTTCAAAGTCGGCGTAGTGCTGAGTGGTTGCCCATATCATAAAAATTAGGTGCACCGGGTCGATTGGGTCCATTTTTCCGGCAGCAATCCATTCATCGAAAACACGCGTTTTAGAGCGTACCCACTGCCGCATATCCATGCGTATATATTCACGAATATGCGGCGCGCCCTGGATGATTTCCATGGCAAACAACTTAGAGGCGCGGGGGTGAGTGTAGGATAATTCTACCTTGGTGCGAATAAATTCGTGCAGCACCTCAGCGGGGTCGTCATCGGCGGAGATATCCGATAAAACCTCATTCCACAACTGCGTGATGTATTCCAACACGGCCTTGTAGAGGTTGTTTTTGTTTTTGAAATAATAGTGGATATTGGCTTTGGGCAAGCCCGCGCGGTTGGCGATCGCCTGCACGCTGGTGCCTTTGAATCCATTGAGCACAAACTCTTGCTCTGCCGCTTTCAGGATAACTTCCTCGTTGCGTTCGCGTATTTTTCCTGGTTTGTACTTTTTCACGTGCGTTTCCTTCTCGTTCAAAACACGAGTTGGCGTAGGCTTATACTTGCCAGAGTTGAGACACTCACTTACCAATTCGATTCAAGTCAGTCTGTCATTACTTTAAGTCAAAAACATAACGGGCGACAAAAATTGCCGCCAAAACGTAGGTTATTTTACTGACCTCACGGTATTTTCCGGTGCCCAATTTAATTCCCACGTAAACGATAAAGCCCAGGGCGATACCTTCGGAAATGCTGAAGGTTAGCGGCATGGCCATCAGTGCCACCACCGCCGTGGCCATGGACGCAAGATCGTCAAAGTCGATTTGGCGGAACGAGTCCATCATCAAAATACCCACCATCACCAGGGCGGGGGTGGTGGCCATCATGGGAATGACTTCCATCAGCGGTGTTAAGAACAACGCTAAAATAAAACACAGAGCCACGACGACTCCGGTGAGGCCGGTACGGCCACCGGCAGAAATACCCGCGGCGGATTCGACGTAGGAGGTTACCGGCGAGGTGCCCAAGGCTGCGCCAGCCACACTGGCGGCGGCGTCGGCGGTCATGGCGCCGCCCATCTTTGGCAGTTTGCCGTTGTTGTCGAGTAGGCCGGCGCGGCGGGATACGCCCAGTAGCGTGCCGATGGTGTCAAACATGTTGACGAAGACCATGGCAAACACGATATCCCAGGTGTCCGCAAAATGCTTGAACGGGTACATTAAATCCATGGCCATAAAGGTATCGCCGATACCGTTGGGCAGACCCACCACGGCATCGGGCACCTTGGTGAGCATGCCGTCGTTGGTGGGAATAAAGAAACCGATAACCGTAATCACCAGGACCGACAAAACAATCCCGGCGTTAACTCGCAATATCAGCAGTACCGCGGTAAAAATAATGCCGGCTAAGGCGAGCAGCGCAGATGGCTGGGATAAATCGCCTAGGGTAACCAGTGTGGCTGGGTTATCTGCCACTAGGCCCGCGTTCTGCAAACCAATAAACGCGATGAACAATCCAATACCGCACTGCACGCCGACCTTAAGCGCGTGGGGAATGGCCTCGGCAATTTTGGTTCTTACACCGGTAACGGAAAGCAATAAAAATAATATGCCATTCCAAAACACCAGCCCCAGCGCGCCTTGCCAGGGAATCTCTCGGGTTAGGCACACAGTAAAAGCGAAAAATGCGTTTAAACCCATACCCGGTGCCAGTGCAATAGGGTAGTTGGTAAATAGCGCCATCAACAGTGTGCCAAAACTGGCGGCCAATGCTGTTACTGTGATTAAGCCCGCGGTGGGCATACCGCTGGCACCCAGGATGCCTGGGTTAACAATAAGCACATAGGACATAGCGGCGAAGGTGGTTAAGCCGGCGATGACTTCGGCTTTCACGCTGGTTTTGTGTTCTTGCAGTTTAAAAAATGAATCCAGCATGGCTGTCCTTAACTCGTTAAAAGGTGGCCTTAGTGGCACTAATGAAGTGAATAGATGATTGCTGTGCCTACAAATGCAAAACGAAGCAATGCTTGTTTTCCCCATAGAGCGTTTCAGCGCGGTGCAGCACTCAGTGCGGGTATTTGCATAACGCGGTAATTTCTGCCTCAATTGAGCAACCACCTAGGCTACTCCGGCGTTGACGCAACAACCCACCCTGTAAACAGTTTAACGCGGGCCGCAATTGGCTGCTGGTCAAAAGCTGACCAAATCAACAGATATTTTTGCAATTTTTTAGCCAAAAATACAACACCTTGTAATCAGTGATCTTGATTCTTAACTCAGCTGGCTAAAAACTTGTCTAATTGGTCAGGGGATTGCATTATGCAGGCCATGGCCGAAGCCCAATTTGGGCACAGTCCGATAATCTCGACTTAAATCTGCCTTGTGGCTACTGCATACTGTTGGTGGCCCCTGGTTATGCCCACATAGATCATAAGGAAAGCACTGCTTGATACACTTTTGCCTCAACGGAACCTGGCGCTCTGAATCTCAGGTTGAGCCATCCATGACCATTCTGCGCTACCTGCGCACTAACGTGGGGCAGATGGGTACCAAAGAGGGTTGTGCATCCGGTGACTGCGGCGCTTGCACCGTAATGCTGGGTGAGTATCTCGACGGGGAATGGCGATATCGGGCCATTAATAGTTGCATCACTCTGCTGGCCAGCGCCCATGGGCGCCATCTGGTTACCGTGGAGGGGTTAGCCGATCAGAGTGATCCTCACCACTTGCACCCAGTGCAGCAGGCTATGGTGGATGTGCATGCTTCACAATGCGGTTTTTGCACGCCTGGGTTTGTGATGTCGCTGGCAGTGGCCGGTGATCAAAACCCGCAAGCAGAGCTTACCGAGGCCCAGGTTATCGATGCGATTTCAGGGAATTTGTGCCGTTGTACCGGTTACCGCCCCATCGTTGACGCCGGTCTGCTGAGCCACAGTTACCCTAGCAATCAAGCCCAATACCAAAGCGCAGCCCCGCCGGCGCAGGGTCTAGCCCAGGCGTCTCTCACAAAGCAGCAGCAGTTTTGCCACCTACCTACCAACGAGCAACAGCTACAAGACTTACTGGCACAAAATCCCATGGCAAGAATCATCGCCGGCGGCACCGATCTCATGCTGGAGCAAACGCAAAACTTTAAATCGTTACCGCAATTGGTGGGAATTTCGCAGGTTGCTGGTTTGAATTCAATTAGCCAGAGCGAGGGGCGGGTCACAGTAGGGTGTGCGGTGACCTATGCCCAGCTCGAAACTCAATTAAAAGATTCCTTCCCGGCCTTTGTGGATCTATTGCACCGCTTAGGTTCTCGGCAAATCCGCAACCAAGCCACCTTGGTGGGTAACATTGCCAATGCGTCTCCCATCGGTGATACGCCGCCGTTTTTATTAACGTTAAATGCCGAGCTCGTGTTGGCCAGTACCCAGGCTCAGCGGCGCGTAGCCTTGGCGGATTTTTTTGTCGATTACAAACAAACACTGCTGCAGCCCGGCGAATATATTCGCCAGGTAGAGTTTGACCTACCCACAGCCGACTTTGTGCGCGCCTATAAAATCAGTAAACGTTACGAAGATGATATATCGGCGGTGCTTTTAGTGGTGCGTTGGCACATTGCTGATGGCAAATTTAGCGCAGTGAAAATCGCCTATGGGGGCATGGCGGCCATTCCTAAACGGGCTCTGGCAGCAGAGCAAGCCATGCTTGGTCAGCCGGCCTGTGAACAAACAGTACTGGCTGCGGCTCAATGTGTAGCGCAGGAATTTACGCCACTAAGCGATGTGCGCGCCTCAGCCGATTACCGCTTACAGGTGGCGAAAAATTGTCTGCATAAAGCCTGGCTGGAGAGCCAAGCGCAAGCGGTTAGCGTGTGGCAGCCCGCTGCAACCCGGCGAACCCAACAAGTGTTTGGGGGGCAAAATGCGTAACGTTAAACCCTATGACCCATTACCAACCCAGCGAATTGCCAAGGCCAACACCAGTGACCTGGGCAAACCTGGCATCCACGAAAGCGCCGTTAAACACGTTACTGGCAAAGCCCAGTACGTAGACGATATTCCCGAATTACCGGGCACACTGCACATGGCCGCCGGCGGTAGCGCCCATGCCTATGCCAAAATACTTAAGGTTGATTTAACGGCGGTATTGGCCTGCCCCGGTGTGGTGGCAGCGTACACCCATCAGGATATCCCAGGAGAAATCGACGTTGCCCCGGTGTTTACCGGCGATCCGCTACTGGCTGTGGACGAAACCCAATTTGTGGGCCAACCCCTATTTTTGGTGGTGGCCGAAACCTACGAGCAGGCGCAGGCAGCGGTGGCTCTGGCAAACATCGATTACCAACCACTCACGCCCAACATTCGATTGCAGCAGGGCCTGGATTCTGGCCACAGTGTGGTGCCCCAGCACGTTATGCAACGCGGCGATTATGGCCCAGCCATCGCTAATGCCGAACAACGGCTGCAAGGCGAAGGTTACATCGGTGGCCAGGAGCACTTTTACTTGGAAGGCCAAATCAGTATGGCCTGGCCCACGGAGGACGGCGGCGTTCATATTCATACCTCCAGCCAGCACCCCACCGAAGTGCAAAAGTTGGTGGCCGAGGTGCTGCATATCGGCAGCCACCTAGTTACCGCAGAAGTGCGCCGCATGGGCGGCGGATTTGGTGGCAAAGAATCTCAAGCGGCGGTGTTGGCGTGTTCCGCAGCTCTGGCCGCCAATGATTTACAGCGGCCTGTGAAATATCGCATGCCGCGCCGCGCTGATATGGAGCGCACCGGCAAACGACACGATTTTGGTTTTCAATACGATGTCGGTTTTACCTCCCAGGGCGATATCCTAGGCATTGATTTAACATTGGCAGGCTTGTGCGGTTGCTCGGCGGATTTATCCCAGGGCATTGTGGACCGGGCCATGTTTCATGCCGATAACGGTTACAGCTTAAATGCCGCCAAGGTTACCGGCTTGGCGCCACGAACCCATACGGTATCGAATACGGCATTCCGAGGCTTCGGTGGCCCCAAGGGTATGTTGGCCATTGAAACTGTAATGGAAAATATCGCCCGCGCCACAGGCCAAGACCCGCTCGCCGTACGCAAGCGCAATTTATATCGCCCGGGCGCAGACACCACGCACTACGGCCAAAAAGTAGAGCAGTTGGTGCTTACCGATATCGTCAGCCGGTTAGAAACCAGCAGCGATTATTGGCAGCGTAGGGAAGCGGTGGCGGCGTTTAATCAGCACAACCCGTATTTAAAAAAGGGCTTGGCACTAACGCCGGTTAAATTCGGAATTTCGTTTACCTCCAAACACTTAAACCAAGCCAGCGCCTTGGTTCATGTGTATACCGACGGCACTATTTTGGTTAACCACGGTGGTACCGAAATGGGGCAGGGCCTGTACACCAAAGTGGCGCAAATAGTGGCCAGCGTTTTTGGTGTGAGCAGCCAGCGGGTGCAAGTGACGGCCACCCGCACCGATAAAGTCGCCAACTCTTCACCCACGGCGGCGTCATCCGGCACCGATCTTAATGGTTTTGCCGCGCTCAATGCCTGTGAAGAAATCAAACACAATTTAGTGCAGTGGGCCTGTGACTGCTACGGTATAGAAGCCTCTAAAATTGTATTTAGTAACGATACCGTCACCCTGGGCGAGGAGTCCTTAGCTTTTGCCGAGTTATGCCGCTTAGCCTACATGAGCCGGGTGCCGCTGATGGCCCACGGCTTTTACAAAACCCCCAAAATTCATTACGACCGCGCTACTGGCCAGGGTCAGCCCTTCTTCTATTTTGCCAATGGTGCTGCCTGCAGTGAGGTGCTGATCGACTGCTTAACCGGCGAATACAAAGTGCTGAGGGCTGATATTTTGCACGACGTGGGCCGCTCGCTTAACCCGGCCATCGACATCGGCCAGGTGGAAGGTGGGTTTATTCAGGGGATGGGCTGGCTGACCAGCGAAGAATTACTGTGGGATGACCGCGGCCGAGTTATTTCCAACAGCCCAGCCAATTACAAAATCCCCACGGCCTTTGATGTGCCGGCAGAGTTTAACGTCGCACTGTACGAAAGCGCCAATCCGGAGAGCACGGTTTTAAACTCTAAGGCGGTGGGCGAGCCGCCACTTATGCTGGCATTGTCGGTATGGGCTGCATTGTCCGATGCCTGCGCCGCTGTGGCCGAGTACCGCTGCTGTCCGCGTTTGGATGCACCGGCCACGGCGGAGAAAGTTCTCGCTGCCGTTGGCGCAGCGCAACAGTTTTTACAGGAGCAAAATCATGAATAAGCCCTGGTATATGGCCGTGGCGAACTGCCATGAAATCGGCGAAGCCTATGTACTGGTGACGGTGCTGGGCACCTCGGGTTCCACTCCGCGTGAGCCCGGTGCCAAAATGGTGGTCACCGCCGAGCACTGCTACGACACGATAGGCGGCGGCCAATTGGAGTATCTGGTTACGCAGGCTGCTCGCCAGCGGCTGCAAGATGGTGAAGTGGGCGTTGATATGCGGCCGTTTCCCTTAGCCGCCGAAGCTAAGCAGTGTTGTGGTGGCCACGTGAGCGTGATGCTGGAAGCCTTTGCGCCTGCCGATTGGCGCTTGGCGGTGTTCGGTGCCGGCCACGTTGCCCAGCAGTTGATTCCCATTTTGGCGCGTATGCCGGCAAAAATTCTGTGGTTGGACAACCGGTTTGATTTCGCCCTAGATCGATCGTTAATTCCTGAAGGCAGTAATGTCGAATTGGGCTATTTCGAAGACCCAGTGGATACTATTTTAGAGCTGCCGGCGGCCACCGAAGTGATTATCCTCACCCACGATCACGCCCTGGATTTTGAATTGTGTAAAGTGGCGTTGGAGCGACCGGATATTCCTTTTGTGGGTTGCATTGGTTCCAACACCAAGGCCAAGCGGTTTGAGCAACGCCTGCTTAAAACTGGGTTAAACGAAAGTGATTTGCAGCGTTGGGTGTGCCCCATTGGCCTGCCGGAAGTACCGGGCAAACTGCCCATCGAAGTGGCGGTTTCCATCAGTGCACAGCTGGTGGCTCGGCGACAACTGCACAGCCAACATCGGCACGACCGACGCGGACTGGCCTGGCGTGAGCTCAAGGATGCATTGGCCAGTGAACCTGAAAATTCCAGCCGCAAAACTCAGTTAGATAACGACCAAGAGGTGCGCTAGTTGTGTCTAACGCCTCAGCGGAAAATACAACCCTAACGCTTGCACAATTAAACGCCCTAACGGGGGAGCAAGCCTGCGCGTTTTTCCTCTCGATTTGCCATTGCCAGCGATGGGCACAAGATATGGACAGCGCTCGGCCCTATGCAACGGTGCCTAGCCTATTAGGTGCCGCCGCGGATTACTGGCAAAACCCCACGGAGGAAGAAATCCTAGAGTCTTTCACAGGCCATGCCCGCATTGGGGATTTATCGGCCATGGAAAAAAAATACAGTGCCGCCGCCAAAGAGCAAGGCCAAGTGGCCAGTGCCAGTAGGGCGGTTATAGAGCAGTTATTTGAAGACAATAACCGCTACTTCGAAAAGAACGGTTTTATTTTTGTGGTGTGTGCCTCCGGTAAGTCCGCTCGTGAAATGCTCGGTCTGCTGCAACAGCGATTAAGCAATTCTCGTGGCCAAGAGCTGGCCACCGGCGCGGCGGAGCAAGCCAAAATTTCTGAGCTGCGGTTATCCCAACGCGTGATTTAAAACCCCTAGGAATACTATGAACGCTTTAGCCCGTGCGCCGATAACGACGCATATATTAGACACCGAGCGCGGCAAGCCAGCGGTTGGCGTTAGTGTTGAATTGTCGCAATTACATCAAGGCAGTTGGACGGTGGTTAATCAGGGCCAAACCAACAGCGATGGCCGAGTGGAGCAATGGCAACAACCGCTCACGCTAGCCACGGGCATGTACCAATTGGTGTTTGCCACCGATGCTTATTTTAAACAACTGGGCGTGGCCAGTTTTTATCCCGAGGTAAACATTCGCTTTTACGTTGCTAAGCCCCAGGAACATTACCATGTGCCGCTGTTGCTATCGGCCCACGGTTATTCCACCTATCGCGGTACCTAACCTTAATGAATTCTTCAGCAACAACATTCACCGCTTACCGCAGCAGTATTTTGCACTTCACCGAGTCACCCAATGCCCAGGGCGAAGGTGTTGAGTATTTTCAAGACGGCGTATTAATTTTGGCCGATGGCAAAGTGCACCAGCTCGGCAACAGTCAAGACTTACTGCCCCAGGTGGCAGACCTCGGCGCGAGTTTAGTGGAATTCCCAGATTCGCTGATTATGCCGGGTTTTATCGATAGCCACGTGCACTACCCACAGGTAGACGTGATAGGGTGCTTTGGCGAGCAATTACTGGATTGGCTGAATAACTATACTTTCCCCGCGGAAATGCGCTTTGCCCAGCGCGAATACGCGGATGCCGCGGCGGCGTTGTTTTTACAGCAATTGTTGGCCGGGGGCACAACCACCGCCATGGTGTATTGCACGGTGCATCCACAATCCGTGGAGGCCTTTTTTACCGCGTCGCAAGCACTCAACACCTGCATGATAGCCGGCAAGGTATTAATGGATCGTAACGCTCCCCAAGCGTTGCAAGATACCGCGCAATCCGGTTATGAACAAAGCCAACAGCTCATCGATGGTTGGCATAATCAGGGCCGACAAAAATACGTTGTTACGCCCCGGTTTGCACCCACATCCACGCCGGAACAAATGCGCCTAGCCGGTAAGCTGCTGGCAGATAACCCGGGTGTTTACATGCAAACGCATCTATCTGAGAACACGGCGGAGTTGGCCTGGGTGCGGGATTTATTTCCCGATAACAAACACTACTTGGACGTTTACGATAAATTTGGCCTGCTGGGGCCCACCAGTGTGTTTGGCCACGGTATTCACCTCAGCGAAGAGGAGTGGCAGCGGCTTGCCGATACTGGCTCGGGCATCGCTTTTTGCCCAACCTCCAACTTATTTTTGGGCAGCGGCTTGTTCGATTTAGCCACGGCCAGGCAGCACGGTGTCAGCGTTAGTTTGGCCACGGATGTTGGCGCCGGCACCAGCCTATGCCAACTGGTGACCCTAAACGAAGCCTATAAAGTGGCCCAGCTGCGCGGTTTAGCATTGCATCCCTACGAGGCCTTTTATTGGTTAACCCTCGGCAATGCAAAGGCTCTAATGTTGGACGACACTATTGGCAACTTTGAGGCAGGCAAAACCGCCGACTTTATTGTGCTCAATAGCAGTTCAGTACCGCTGGTGGATTATCGAGTTCAGCAATGCAAAACGCTGTGGGAAAAACTGTTTGTCATGATGACCCTGGGCGACGATCGATTAATTCAGCACACCTACATCGCCGGGCAGCAAGCCTATAGCGCTTAGCGTCAGCGAGCGCTGCAACATTTTACTGATTATGATTTACCACAAGGGCCAGCCGTGAGCGCGTATATTTTAGATTGGATTAGTTTGATATTTCGTTGGCTGCACGTATTGGCCGCCATCGCTTGGATTGGCTCGTCATTAAAATACGTGTGGATCGATAACAATTTGCGTAAGCCGCCCCAGTGGAAGGCCGATAAAGGCATTAAAGGTGATGTTTGGGTCATCCACGGCGGCGGTATTTACGAGCTGCAAAAATATCAGGTGGCGCCAGCGCAAATGCCGCAAACCTTGCACTGGGTTAAATGGGAATCCTACACCACGTGGCTAACCGGGTTTTTACTGATTTCCGTGGTGTACTACAGCCAGACCAGCAGTTATTTATTGGCCGGCGATGGGCTCATCAATAGCCCCGGCTTGGCCGTTGCCGCTGGCATCGCGTTTTTATTGGCAAATTTGGCCGCCTATGAGGGGCTTATCCGCACCCCGCTGGTTAACAAAGGGCCGGTGTTTGCAGTCACCATGGCGGTGTTTTTGTTAGTCTCCAGCTACATCGCCTTTGCGTTGTTTGCGCCACGGGCTGCGGCGTTACACGTGGGGGCGGCCATTGGCACCATCATGAGTGGCAACGTGTTCTTTGGCATAGTGCCGGCGCAAAAAGCCTTTGTTAAAGCCATAGAGGCGGGCCAGCCTCCGCCGGAGGCCAAAGCCGCCTTTGCCAAGCTGCGCTCTACCCACAACAACTATTTAACTCTACCGGTGATCATGTTGATGATCTCCAACCACTACCCAATTCTGTACAGCCATCCCTGGGGGTGGTTGTTGGTGATCGCGGTGGCTTTAATCAGTGCCTACGCTCGGCACTTTTTTAATTTGCGCAACCAGGGCATCACCAAACCCAGCATTTTGGTGGTGTCTGTTGTGTGTTTGATAGCCGTGGTGGTCGCCGCTCAAATGACGGCCTTTAAACCGGTTGCATCCGCCAAAGGCGACTTGCGGGTGAGCGATGCCGATGCCATGGCCATTGTGGCGGAGCACTGCATGGGTTGCCATGCGGCACAGCCCACCAGTCCTGGCTTTCTGGCGCCGCCGGCCGGGGTGATATTGGAAACACCCAAGCAAACCAAGGCCTGGCAAGAGCGCATCATGGCGGTGGCGGTGCAAAGCCAATACATGCCCCTGGGTAATCTCACCGGTATGACCGAGCAACAACGTCACGCTCTGGGAGTATGGCTGCAACAGTAAGGTTTCAAGCCCTGCATTTGTCACACAGCTGGGCTAGAATGCGCTGCTAAAAAGATCGACCCTAAGAGAGCGAGCGCCTGATGGAAACCTTACCCCTGACGAAATTTACCGTCGAAGTCATGGCATTTATTGCCATTCTGTTTGTTGTTGTGGTTGGGGTGAGCATATTGGTGGTGTGCTATATGTACATTGTCGATGTGCGCCAACGCAGCCACACCATACGTCGCAACTATCCGGTGATTGGCCGGTTCCGGTACTTTTTTGAGCACTTGGGCGAGTTCTTTCGCCAGTATTTCTTTGCCTTGGACCGCGAAGAGCTGCCGTTTAACCGGGCCCAGCGCAGTTGGGTCTATCGCGCTGCTAAAAATATCGACGGTACCGTAGCCTTCGGTTCTACCCGGCCTTTGAATCAGCCCGGCGATGTAATTTTCCTCAATGGTTTATTCCCAACACTGTCTGAGGATCATGTTAAACCCAAGCATGTGGTGATTGGTGAAGGCTACGCAGAAAAGCCGTTTTCCGCTAAATCGTTTTTCAATGTTTCCGGTATGAGCTACGGTGCACTGGGTGCGCCAGCGGTGCGTGCACTGTCCTTTGGGGCGGCCAAGGCCGGCATTTGGTTAAACACAGGCGAGGGCGGGTTATCAAAATTCCACCTCGAGGGTAACTGTGATTTGGTGTTTCAGATCGGAACCGCCAAATACGGTGTGCAAGACAGCCAAGGGCGTTTAAACCAAGACAAGCTGCTAAAAATTGCCGCCCACGATCAAGTTAAAATGTTTGAAATCAAACTCAGCCAGGGGGCTAAGCCGGGCAAAGGGGGCATGCTGCCGGGTAAAAAGGTTACCGCCGAGATCGCGCGCACCCGGGATATTCCCGAAGGCCAGGACTCCAACAGCCCCAACGGCCACGTTGATATTCGCAGCTTGGACGATTTGCTTACCATGGTGCATCGCATTCGTACCTTAACCGGGAAGCCAACCGGCTTTAAACTGGTGTTGGGCAGTGCCGGTTGGTTGGATGAAATGGCTTCTCTTATTGAGCAAAAAGGCCTTGAGTATGCGCCGGACTTTATTACCTTAGACAGCGCCGATGGCGGCACCGGAGCCGCGCCGCAAAGTTTAATGGATTACATGGGCCTGCCCATTGATGCCAGCCTTCCCAAAGTGGCGGATAAGCTCACGCAGTACAACTTAAAACCGCGTATCAAACTGATAGTGTCTGGTAAGTTGGTCAACCCGGGTAAAGTAGCCTGGGCCTTGGCCATGGGCGCCGATTATGTGGTGTCCGCGCGGGGTTTTCTGTTCTCCCTGGGGTGTATTCAAGCCCTTCAATGCAACAAAAACACTTGCCCAACCGGGATAACCACCCACGATGAAGACCTACAGCAAGGCCTGGATGTTGAGAATAAATCGGAACGCGTAATGCATTACGCCAAAAACCTTACTAAAGAGGTGGGTGTTATTGCGCACTCCTGTGGTGCTGATGACCCAAGGATGCTCAATCGGGATCATGTACAAATAATCAACGAAACAGGCATGCCTGAGCCTGTAACCGACCTGTACCCCAACATTATTGCCCGGTCGCAGACGAATTAACTGGCAGAGTGTTTACCTTTGGCCCGGTTTGTGGATGATTGAACAAACCGGTCTAGGAAAGAGTCATAAACCGTACACAAAGCTTCGCTTGGGGTTGAAACTTGCTAGCTTGCCCCAACGTGTAGTGCAACAACCAAAAAATTATACACCTGTGATTAACCAAACTGATAAGGAACGAGACAATGGCTTTCGAACTGCCCCCTTTGCCCTACGCTAAAGACGCACTGGCCCCTCATATCTCTGAAGAAACCCTGGATTTCCACTACGGCAAGCACCACCAAACCTACGTAACTAAGTTGAATGGCTTGGTAGAAGGCACCGAGAACGCCTCTAAGAGCCTGGAAGAAATCATCAAAACCTCCTCTGGTGGCATGTTTAACAACGCTGCTCAGATTTGGAACCACACCTTCTACTGGCACTGCCTAAGCCCTAACGGTGGTGGCGAGCCTACTGGTGCACTGGCCGACGCCATCAACGCCAAGTGGGACTCTTTCGCAAACTTCAAAGAAGTATTCAGCACCGAAGCCGCCAACAACTTTGGTTCTGGCTGGACTTGGTTGGTGAAAAAATCCGACGGTAGCCTGGATATTTTAAACACCAGCAACGCTGGTTGCCCGCTGACCAACGAAGACGTAACCGCTTTGTTGACCGTTGACGTGTGGGAGCATGCCTACTACATCGATTACCGTAACTCTCGTCCAAACTACATGGAAGCCTTCTGGAAATTGGTAAACTGGGAATTCGTTGCCAAGAACCTAGGTTAATCCCAGTTAAAAATGGCCGCATCTGCGGCCTTTTTTTGTCTGTCATTTCTTCTTAAGAACATCTTTAGCTCATTTCTGGCAACCATTCCCGCCTGCTTTCTAGCTAGTTCTCGCTCTGTTTTCTGCATGCTGCCCAGGCATAGTTGCCCACCTACCCGGGCGGCAGGGGTAAACTATTCTGCCAACCATAGCTCGTCGCCGCCTAATTCAGCACTGGCAGTAACGCCGGTAAAGTATGTGTGGCTGCGGGGCAGTAAATTGGCTAAATAAAACGCGCAGGTTGTTGTTTTGCGGGTATAAAAGCTATCCCCACTGTGTTCGTCGCACACTGCTTTGGCCTTACGGTGGCTGGTCGCCATTAGGCAGCCGGCGAGGGTGGACGCATACAGCATCATAAAATCAAACGCCACGGCGGGGCTCGCTTTGGGGTTAGACAGCACCCAGGCCAAGGCATCCTCACACTGGCTTAGCGCCGTCTGCAACTGCGGCCATTGGCTGCAATCGCCAGCCAACTGCTGCATTTCCGCCAGCAGTTGTTGCACGCCGCTGCCGCCATCGCGCAAACACTTGCGGCCAATAAAATCCAAGGCCTGAATCCCGTTAGTGCCTTCGTAGATGGGGAAAATACGGCAATCTCGCAGGTGTTGGGCGGCGCCAGTTTCCTCCACAAAGCCCATGCCGCCGTGCACTTGAACCCCAAGTGAGGTGGATTCCATGGCCACTTCAGTGCACCAGGCTTTTACCAGCGGCGTGGTTACATCCAGTAGGGTTTGCTGGCCGCGGTCTTGGCAGGCGATGGCGTAAAATGACAGCGCGCGGCTGGCTTCGGTCAGTGCGCGCATGGTCAGCAGCATTCGTTTTACGTCCGGATGGGCGATGATGGCGGCCGGCTTGCCGTCCACGCTGCCTTGCACCCGATCCTTAGCGTAGCCCAACGCTTGTTGATAGGCTCGCTCAGCCACAGCAACACCTTGGTGGCCCACGGCCAACCGGGCCTGGTTCATCATGGCAAACATGTACATCAGGCCTTTGTTTTCCTCGCCGACCAAGTAGCCCACGGCACCGCCGTTATCGCCGTACTGCATAACGCAGGTGGGGCTGGCGTGGATGCCCAGCTTATGCTCCGTGGAGACCGTTTGCACATCGTTGCGCTGGCCGGGGTTGCCATCGGCATCCAGCAAGTATTTGGGCACAATAAACATAGAGATGCCTTTGGTGCCTTCTGGTGCATCCGGCGTGCGTGCCAGTACTAGGTGAATGATGTTTTCGGACAGTTCCTGGTCACCCCAGGTGATGTAAATTTTTTGACCACTAATAAGATAGTGGTCGCCGTTGCGCACAGCCTTGGTTTTAACGTTACCCAGATCGCTGCCGGCATTGCCTTCGGTGAGGTTCATGGTGCCAGACCACTGCCCAGTCACCAAATTGCCCAAGTAGGTTTGCTTTTGCTCGTCGCTGCCATATAAATCCAGGGCGTGTATCACGCCTTGGGTGAGCAAACTCAGCAAGCTGTAGGCAACGTTACTGGATTGCAGCATTTCATTTACGGTAAGGCCCACAAGGTTGGGGAAGCCAGAACCGCCGTATTGGGTTTTACTGGCCAAAGTCAGCCAGCCGGATTCCACCAGCTGAGGGTGTAGGGCATTTATCACATCGGGCACCGTGACCGTGCCGTTTTCAACATGGCTACCCTGTTGGTCGCTGGGGTGGTTGCTGGGGGCGATCTCTTGCTCAAAGAACTTGGCCGCCTCGGGTAATAGCTCAGCCACCATCTCCAAACTGGCATCTTCAAAACCCGGTTGTTGGGCGATGTCAGAATAATTACAAATATGTTCCAGTAGGAATAAAAACTCTTTTTCTGGCGCGCGATATATTGTCATAGGATGACCCCGAAAGACGTAGGTTATAACTGTTATTTTAAGTTGGAGATCTCTGGGTGCTGTGATCTATCTCAAACCCAGTAATTATAGATTTGTACCAGCCTTTACAGTTCCTGCTGTTAGTTTAATTTCTAATTACGCAAAATAGGTAAAAACGAATCACTACAGGATTAAAAACATTCACTATTTTGCCGTTAATTTTCTGATATAACGCGAGACTAAATTTACCTGCTCTTGTCATGATAACCAAAGCGTCTTGATTTACGGCGTCTAGAAATTCGCCGTCTGGGATAGGCGATTAATGACTGAATCGGAAGTGTAAGATTTACACGGCAAGAGGGAAAACATGGTAGCGTTAATTCACGAAGTTAATATTCACGCCTCTGCGCAGGCGTGCTTTCAAGCGGTCACGGATCTTTCGCTGTTGCGTCAATGGCATCTCGGTAAAGTTGATGGCAGCGTGCAATTAGGGGAAGAGCTGGTACTTTTGCCTAAGCCTCACTTGCAATTTATTTTAAAAACCACGGAATACACAATCAATCAGCGGCTGGTGCAAACGTTGGTTTCCGGTGCTGGCCATCAATCTGTAATCACCGAACTGACTCCCTTGGCAGATGGTCGCACGCGCGTGCGTTTAACTCACGATGGCTGGGAAGAAAACGATCCGAATATAGCCCAATGCAATATGCAGTGGGGTGCGGCATTGCATCGGCTCAGTCTTTTTCTTGAGACGTCGGACAGTGAGGTTGCATCATGAGTGACAAGGTCGTTGCTTCCAAACAACAAAACCAAGATTACGTAGTGCGGCAAGCCGGTGAAGATCACCCGTTGCAGTGGCAATCTCCCCCCATTAACGATTTACGCTCCGCCTTGGCCTATTTAGAAAACTTCGATGACACAGAGGTTTACACCACCGATTATCCCACCGACCCCATTGCAGAGCTGGCCGGGGTTTATCGCCGCATAGGAGCCGGTGCCACCGTGCAGCCGCCTCGGCAGCAGGGACCGGCGATGTTATTTACCAATTTAAAAGGCTACGACCAAAGCCGAGTGTTGGTCGGTTTGCTTGCGTCACGGCGCCGGGTAAGCCGATTGTTAGGTGCGCCAGAGCGAGAGCTGGGCAAACAAATGGGTCAGGCTAGGCGAGTGGTGACACCGCCCAAAGAGGTCGACCACGCACCGGTGCAAGAAGTAATCCACCGCGCTGATGATCCAGAATTTGATCTGCGTAAAATCTTGCCGGCTCCCACCAACACCATAGAGGACGCCGGTCCCTATTTTTGCATGGGTTTGGTGCTTGGCTCAGACATAGACGACCCAAATAATGTCGATGTCACCATTCATCGCCTGTGCGTACAAAGCAAAGATGAGCTATCCATTTTCTTTGCCCCTGGCAGACACATTGATGCCTTTCGGCAAAAAGCAGAAAGCTTAAATAAACCGTTACCGGTGTCGGTTAATATGGGCTTAGACCCGGCTATTTATATCGGCGCAGAATTTGAAGCGCCAACCACGCCCTTTGGTTTTGATGAACTGTGTGTGGCCGGAGGGCTGCGCGGAGAGCCGGTTGAATTGGCGCGCTGTGTGAGCGTGAACCAACGTTGCATTGCGCGAGCGGAGATTGTGATTGAAGGCGAGATCTTACCCAGCGTTAGGGTGGCGGAAGATAAAAATTCTCACACCGGCAAGGCCATGCCCGAGTTCCCCGGTTACACCGGTGATGCTAACACGTCGCTACCGGTGATTAAAGTTAAAGCCATTACCACACGTACAAATCCCATTTTGCAAACCTTGGTGGGGCCGGGTGAAGAACATGTCTCTATGGCTGGTATTCCCACCGAGGCTTCTATCTGGAATCAGTGCGAAGATGCCTTGCCCGGCCTGGTGCAAAATGTGTATGCACACTCTGCTGGTGGCGGTAAGTTTTTGGCCGTTATTCAGGTGAAAAAAAGAAACGCCGCCGACGATGGCATGACCAAGCAAGCGGCGGTTCTCGCCCTGGCGGTGTATCGTGAATTAAAAAATGTGATCTTAGTGGATGAGGACGTCGACCTATTCGATACCGACGACGTGCTTTGGGCCATGCAAACCCGCTATGTGGGCGATTTGGATACGACCTTTGTGCCCGGTGTGACAGGCCACGTGTTAGACCCTTCTCAGCAGCCCGAGTACGACGGCCGTTTATCCTCCAAGGGCACCACCACCAAAACCATTTTTGATTGCACCGTGCCTTTTAAATTAAAACAACATTTTGTGCGGGCGCAGTTTAAACCGGTGGAGCCATGGCTATGGGCGCCAGATTTGTACACCGAGGAAAGAATAGCCCGCGAAAAAGCCATACTGGCTGGTACCGGGCAAATCAATAATGACGATAAATAGACCGGCTAAAACACCGTATTTTAGCCGGCGAATTCTTCCACCAAAAAATTAATAAAGAGCCGCACCTTTTGCGACATATGCCGGTTGCTTGGGTACACCGCCCAAGTACCGGTATCGGTGGGGTAGAAATCTTCCAGTGCGGTCACCAAACGGCCGTCGTCAATAAACGGCTGCAAATAAAACGAGGGCAGTTGCACCAATCCCAAGCCCGCTAAAGCAGCGTGTACAAGAGCCCGGCCATTGTTGCTGCGCCAGTTGCCGCTCATACGGATATCGATATGCCGGCTATTTTCTCTAAAGCGCCAAGTATCCAGGGTGCCAAGCAGGCAGTTGTGATTGCGCAAGGCGTGGGGGTCTTTGGGTACCGTGTGTTTGGCGAAGTATTCTGGGCTTGCGCAAATTAACAGCTTGCGCGCGGCAATGCGCCGAGCAATTAAAGAAGAGTCTTTCAACGCCCCAGCTCTAATAGCGATGTCGTAGCCCTCAGCCACCATATCCACCAGCCGATTACTAAAATCCAAGTCCACCTGAACTTGAGGGTAGCGGGCCATAAACTTAATGGCCGCCGGCGCGATATAGTCTTCGCCAAATTGGCCGGCCGCGCTGACTTTTAACAGGCCGCGAGCCTCGTGCTGTTGCTCAATGATGGCTTGCTCGGCCTCGTGCAGGGAGGCGAGGAGGTCACGGCAGGTGGGATAAAAACTCTGGCCCACGTCGGTGAGGGTCACCTGGCGGGTGGTGCGGTTTAGCAGTAGGGCATCCAGATGGTTTTCCAAAATCGCAATTTGCCGGCTAACGTGGGATTTAGACACCTTAAGTTGCTCCGCAGCCTTGGAAAAACTGCTCTGGTCTACCACCGCAACAAACGTTTCTATGGCTTCAAGATGCTTCATAGTCGTTTCCTAACTGTTCCCTGAATGCAACAAACTGCCTTTGGTGTTGGATATTGTGCCAACTGGCGTCAATATCAGCAATTGATACTCAAAAAACCACTGTTTCTATACTGCAACAGTGTTATGAAATATAGGCCATTAAAAGTCAGAGCAGAAACGAATAATCTTTCGCTTATTGAGTGTGGGGTAGGCGCAGGCCGGCTCCGGGCGAGTTATTAGATCTAATATTAGGAGCAGCAATGAAAACACGAGCAGCGGTGGCGTTCGAAGCGGGCAAACCCTTACAGGTTGCCGACGTGGATTTGTCCGGGCCAAGAGAAGGCGAAGTACTGGTGGAGATCAAAGCCACCGGCGTATGCCACACGGATGCCTTTACCCTATCTGGCGATGACCCCGAAGGCGCCTTTCCGGCCATTTTAGGGCATGAGGGCGCCGGCGTTGTGGTGGATGTAGGCCCAGGCGTCAAAAGCGTTAAACCCGGTGACCATGTTATTCCGCTTTACACACCAGAGTGCCGCGAGTGTGACTACTGTTTGCACCCCAAAACCAACCTGTGCCAATCCATTCGTTCCACCCAAGGGCAAGGGGTTATGCCCGATGGCACCAGCCGCTTTACCTTAGACGGCAAACCCATTTTGCACTACATGGGCTGTTCTACCTTCTCTAACTACACGGTGCTACCGGAAATCGCCCTGGCCAAGGTCCGAGAAGACGCCCCGTTCGATAAAATATGCTACATCGGCTGTGGCGTAACCACCGGTATTGGTGCGGTTGCTTTCACCATGAAAGTTGAGCCAGGCTCTACCGTTGCTGTGTTCGGTTTAGGCGGAATCGGCCTAAACGTGATTCAAGGGGCAAAAATGGTGGGCGCCAGCCGCATTATTGGTATCGACCTCAACCCAAGCAAAGTTGCCCTGGCCAAACAGTTCGGTATGACCGACTTTGTGAACCCCAAGGAAGTGGAAAATGTGGTGGACCACATCATCCAACTAACCGGCGGCGGCGTGGACTACAGCTTTGAGTGCATTGGTAACGTCAATGTTATGCGCCAGGCGCTGGAGTGCGCCCACAAGGGTTGGGGCCAAAGCTGCATTGTTGGTGTGGCTGGCGCAGGCCAGGAAATCAGCACCCGTCCATTCCAGCTGGTGACCGGCCGTAGCTGGAAAGGCACCGCCTTTGGTGGCGCCCGGGGCCGTACCGATGTACCCAAAATCGTCGATTGGTATATGGAAGGGCGCATTAATATCGACGACCTAATTACCCACACCATGCCGTTGGATGACATCAACAAAGCATTCGATTTAATGCACTCAGGTGAGAGCATTCGCTCAGTGGTGCTGTACGACTAAATCTCGTTGCCTTGGCCGCCGCAGTGTGTGCGGCCTTTTTTAATTCAGAGCCCCGCCCTTAATTGAAAGCACCGCCTTTAATTCAAGGCACCGCCGACACAATAACAAAACACACCCGGAAAGGGGTTTAGGGGAAAGGGGCTTAGGGGAAAAGGCGCACAGGGAATGGCAGCGGATGGCCATTAGTGGTTGTGAGATGGCTCGATTACCGTTTCTCGTAGTTGCAATGAAATGAGTAGTGGCAATTAATAGAGACATTAAAACGTGGTTGAATTAAAAAGCGGCCAAATGTACTTCTCGCCCAAAACCCGCGTTTTTGGTGGGGTAGCAGACTACAATGCCAATAGGCAAAGACCACAGGCAAATACCGTAGTATGATGGCTTGGTCGTTAAGGGGGAGTGAGGCATGTATACCAATATTAAACAAATCGATAGCCACAAGTGTTTCGACGGCGAGCAATTACGCTTTGAGCACGCGTCCAGTACGCTTAATTGCACCATGAATTTCTCAGTGTTTTTGCCAGCCCAGGCAAAAAATTCTTCCGTACCGGTATTGCTTTGGTTATCAGGGTTAACCTGCACCGATGAGAATTTTGTGACCAAAGCCGGTGCACAACAATATGCCGCCGATTACGGTGTGGCTATTGTTACGCCGGACACCAGTCCTCGGGGGGAAGGCGTGCCAGACGACGACAACGGCGCCTACGACTTTGGCTTGGGTGCCGGTTTTTACGTTAACGCCACGCAAAAGCCTTGGTCTGAACATTACAAAATGTACGATTACATCGTGTCTGAGCTGCCCAGTGTGGTGGGCTCAGAATTGCCAATCGACTTTAACCGCTGTGCCATTTTAGGCCATTCCATGGGTGGCCACGGCGCCCTGACCATTGCCTTGAAAAACCCTGGCATGTTCCGCTCGGTATCGGCGTTTTCGCCCATTTGTGCGCCCAGCCAATGCGCCTGGGGGGAAAAGGCCTTGGGCTTGTATTTGGGTGCAGATAAAGAAGCCTGGGCAGAATACGACGCGGTAGAATTACTAGGCAAAGGCAAGCCCAAAGAGAAATTGCCGGTGCTGGTAGACCAAGGCGATGCCGATAACTTTTTAGCAGACCAACTGAAAACACAACTGCTGATTAACGCTGCTGCCAATGCCGACTACCCCATGAGTGTTCGCATGCAAGCTGGCTACGACCACAGTTACTTTTTTGTCGCCTCGTTTATTGGCGAGCATATTAAATTTCACGCCAAGCATTTGCTGTAAAAAGCATTACTGCCAAAGGTGCCGGTGGATTCTTGCTGGCGCCTTCGATAATTTCCTTTCTGTTTTTACTTTGTTGGTTTTTCTTCCTAGGTTAACGTATTGAGTGGCCTTTTTCGTGGTCCAGCAACCACTGCTTTGCCGTTAATCCCCCGGCGTAGCCGGTTAGGCTGCCATTTTTACCCACCACTCGGTGGCAGGGCACAATGATGGCAATTTTATTGGCGCCGTTGGCCGCGCCAACCGCCTGAAACGCACGGGGCTTATTAATGGCTTGGCAAATATCGCCGTAACTTACGGTTTTGCCTGCGGGCAATTTCTGTAACGCCTGCCACACCGTTTGCTGAAATTCCGTGCCTGGTTGTTTCAGCGGCAAATCAAACTGCTGGCGAGTTCCGGCAAAATATTCCTGCAGTTGTTGGCACGCCTGCTCAAATACATCGGCCTGCCTCTGGCTGTTTTGTTTTAGCGCTAAAAAATCTTTGTGTTGCGTTAAATACACGCCGTTAATGTGTTCACCATCGCCGGTAATTAAAACCTCACCCAAGGGGCTGGCGAGAGTGGTGTGGTAGCGATTAAACAGATTGGTCATGGGCTATTTTCCACAAATATAAACAGGCGTAGCTGCGCCAGGGGCGCCACGGTTGAGACAATGCTTCGGCTTGTTTGGCCGTTCGGGTAATGGCATCGGCGCCGGCCAGGGCCTTGCGTAACACAATGTCTTCCTTGGGGAAGGCATCCGGCCACGCCAGGGCGCGCAGGGCAACGTAGTTTGCCGTCCACGGGCCAATGCCCTTAATGGCTTGTAATTGGTTTATCACCGCCTCGGCGTCGGCTCCGGGGGCCAATACCAGTTGGCCAGAACACACCTGCTGGGCAATGGCGATAATAGCCTCGGCGCGGCGGGCAATAATGCCCAGTGAAGCGATATCGTCCACGTGGGCGTGGGCAATCACATGGGCGCTAACCGGCAGGCGGGTGAGCTCCGGTTGAATACCTTGGTAGGGTTGGCAGAAGCGGTCGCAAAACCGGCGAGACAGAGTAGCAGCGGCTTTTACCGTAATTTGCTGGCCCAAAACAGCCCGCACGGCCAGCTCAAAGCCGGCAAAACTGCCCGGTACCCGCAGGCCTAAACCCTTATCGCTAAAATTACCGGGGATTTTACCGGCCATTAAATTCTCGGCGATCAATTGCGGCTGGGCTTGGGTGTCGAACACCTGCTTGGCCTGGTCTATTACCGTGGCAATAACCGGGTGTAACCCGGCGCTAACGGCCAGCGCCAATTGGTGCTTGGCTTCGTTATGGGTAACCTTAATTTCACCGTGCACGGTGCTGCCATCGCGGTTAACCAGCGCAAGGCTGCGGGCAAAACTGTGGTCGGTAATATGTTCTACGCCGTAGATTTGGCGGCTGGCTAAAAACGCCAGTAATTCCTGCCAGCGATAGGGCGGCCGATAATTAAGCGTTAGCCGCAACCAATCTTTTTGCTCGGGGTTTTGGGCCTTGGTTTTACGCAGGCCCGTGGGGGTAAGTTGGTAGCGTTGTTTAAACACATCGTTAAAGCGCCGCACACTGCTAAAGCCGGCGGCAAAGGCAACGTCGGTTACGCTCATTTCCGTGTCGGTTAACAGCCGTTTTGCTAGCAGTAAGTTCTGCGTGCGTTGCCACTGCTTTGGAGTAACGCCAAAGGCTTGCTTGCTGTTACGGCGCTGCTGGCGCTCCCCCAGGGTTTGATCTTCCGGCTCTACAAATGGCGAGTTTGGCGCAACGCCAGAAACCCCAGGTGCCAGCTCCGGCCGGCACAGCAAGCAGGGCCGAAAATCCGCCAGCTCTGCCTCCGCCGCCGTGTTAAAAAACACGCAATTCTCCCGCTTGGGTTTGCGCGCCCGGCACACCGGCCGGCAATACACGCCGGTGGAAGTCACGCCCGTAAAAAACACCCCATCATAGCGCCGATCACGGGCGTAAAAGGCCTTAAGCAAGTGTTCTGGTATTGGCTGAGGTATTTTCATGCAGCCATTGTAACGCTGTGCAGAGGCTAATGCTGGCTGTTTTTGGACATCTAATCTGGGGCCAAGATTAAATCCAATAGAGCAAATTGGTGTTCAACCGTAAAGCTTCGAGTATTAAGTCCTTTAGGCGAAAGTGATCACTGCGTCACAAGATTTGTATCAGGTATTCAAAAATACCAGCCAAGAATTGCGCGGTGCAATTACTGAGGTTAATTTGCTTCGCTACTTGCCAAACGGTTTACGTTAAAAGGATTTACTACTATGAGCATAGCCCCGGAAGACGTCCTATTTTTTATCGCCGACCACGATTCAACCTTACTGGATACGCTTTACACGGTGTACGAACACCCATCGCGAGCCACCGAAGCGCATTTCCGCCGTGTGAACAGTCATCTAGTAAATGACACCATCCTCACTGGCCAAATGGTCATAATCACCCCCGAAGACCCTATGCAATGTACCATTTGGGAGCAGGAAATGGCCGCGGCGGCGAGAGAAGTTGACGCTGAGCGAGAAAGGCTCACGGATAAAGAGCGGCAGCTGTTGGCGAAGCACTACGCCATTATCGGTAATGCTGCCAGCTACTCGGGTACTATGTACGGATGGACCAGCACCTACTTCGACCAAAAGAAACGCCACGTGGAGCGTATCTTAAAACGCATAGAAGAGCTTTATCGTACGACCTACGATAAAACCGGTAGTTTGAAAGGTGAGCAATTTTTTGCTCAACGACGAAGTTTATTGCTGCAAGTGGATACCACCATCAATGGAATGTTGGAACGGAAATTATTTGGCCAGGATATCCATGCTAATAGGATAAAGTCACAATTGGGGTTGAGCAGTAAGTCCATTGTGCATCAATGGAATGCACTGGGTGGCTCTGGCGAGATCAAAAATTTTTCTAGTAACTATCGTCACCTCACAAATACCGCTAGAACATTTGGCCGAGTGGGGCATTTGGCCATAGCTTTGGATGTGGGTTCCAGTGTTGCGGCTATTGCGGAGGCTTGTAGTCTAGAACCTGATAGTGAGTTCTGTGCAAGAACAAAATACGAGCAAGCCGGACGGGCCATCGGGAGTATAGGGATCGGTTCGGTCGGTGGAAAGATAGGTGCCTATGGTGTTTGTAATCTAGTTTTCGGGTTGGAATCATTCGGGACTAGCCTGTTATGGTGTACGATTGTCTCAGGAGTTGCGGGTGGCTACGTAGGCAGTTCAGCTGGGAGTGTCGTCGGTGAAAAGTTGGGCTCGACTTTGTACAGTAAAAGGCATGTTTTAAAGTGAGCGATTATTTCTATCGAGAGGCCGTTTTTTATTTTTCGCTTATTACTGTTGCGCTAGGGGGGCTAGAGTTTTTACACACCATCTATTTTCAGGTGAGATATCAAAAAAAAGTGGATGTGCTTATTAATGGCGACAATTATATCGACGGTGGTTGGATTTTTAATGCATCCAGAATGATGATGTATGCTCATTATTGCTTGTTCCCTAAACGCGCTGAGCGTGCTGGCGTAGAGAAAGCTATCCACCAAATACCTGTGGCCATTAAATGGCATTTAATTGTTCACTGGGTGGCGGTGATTTTAGTGTGCTTTTTAGCGGCGATTGCATACCTATGTGTGCGTTCTATAGGTGGGTTTTAATGCTCGATAGAGGCTTAAAGTTTGCGGGCGTGTGAGACTGTGTTTGTGGAAGATGGTATTCGCCTTATGGTGCACTTTAGCCGCCGGTGTGGCAGGAGGCTGTCATGGCAGTAAGTCAGTTGGAGTGTGCCTCCAAGATGTTGGAGGTTTTTGTTAAAAACACCATGCCGTAAAATGACAATGAATGGTTATACAGGCTTATTTTTATAGGGGATGTGATGTAATGTCGTTTATATATTATTTGGCTATTTCATCGGCTGTAATAATCGGAATCAACCTCGTTAGTTTCCTGTTTGATTCTTTTTCTGTGTTCACACTAATCGGCAGCTCCTTGGCTACGCTACTAGCTGCGCTTTTCGTTTATAAGATACAGAGTATTGGTAAGCAGTAAGCAGTAAGCAGTGTGGACGGTATTAGCGTTTATTAAGGTGGCAGTATATCGTTGGCCTTATCTGTTTCAGTAAGGCTATACAGATTGGCGCTGGATTTGGCGTAAGTGCTCAACAAACCCCATCTAACGCTATTAATCCCTAACCCTATCCTCTCTTTCAAAATCAATGCACCAGAAGGAGTTAGCATGAGCAAATAAGAGCACTGGCAAGGGGTCATCGAGCAATGGAAGATGTCAGGCCTTACTCAAAAACAGTTGTGTACTGATCAGGATGTCAAAGTTGCCATTTAGAATTACTGGATTAAAAAATTCCGTACCGATAATTCCGTTTCCGTTGAGCCAGCTTTTTTATCCATCAGAAGCAGCTCAGGACCTGACTTTATTGAACTACGCTTTGGGCCAGCAACAATCCGGCTGACGATACAGTAGCCCCCTGAGGCTTTGCTAGTCTTGCAGTGTAAAGGGCTGTTAAAAGAAGGGGAGTGTGTCGAGCGAATACAACAGTCGGATATGCTCGAGCCGGGCAGGTTCGGTGGTTTATTCTGGTGGGACTTTCTTAAAGCCATCCACCAGAAATCATCATGGCGCCTTTTTTAAGAGTCCCGGTTCACAGCAAACGGGCTCCACGCCTGTTGCACCGGCATAATTTCTAACTGGTTAATATTTAGGTGCGCCGGTAGCTGCGCCAAATACAACAAAGTATCGGCAACGTCGCCGGGTTGAATGGCCTCTACGCCTTGGTAGAGGTCGTCGTAGGCCTGCTGGTTGCCGCCGGTGCGTACCAGGGTAAATTCACTTTCCGACATGCCAGGGGCTAGGTTGGTCACTCTTACGCCGGTGCCGAGCAGATCGCAGCGTATGGCCTTGGAAAACTGCTCCACAAACGCTTTGGTGCCGCAGTACACATTGCCACCGGGGTAGGGGTAGGTGCCGGCCACCGAGCCCAGGTTGAGAATGCTGGCGCCGCGGCCGGTTTCTATCAATGCAGGCAGTAGGGCTTTAGTGATGGTGGTGAGGCCCTTGACGTTGGTGTCGATCATGGTGTGCCACTGGTCTAGGTCGCAGTCTTGCGCCGGGGCCGTGCCCAGGGCCAGGCCGGCGTTGTTGATCAGGCACTTCAGTGGCGCTAGGTTGGCGGGGAGCTTTGCCAGTTGGGCTTGGCATTGGGCTGTATCGCGTACGTCCAGCGCTAAGGTGGCGACCTGGGTGCTGGCGGCCAGCTGTTGTTCCAGTTCCGCCAGGCGCTCTTGTCGGCGGCCGATCAATAACAGCTGCCAGCCGGCCTGGGCAAACTTGATTGCCGTGGCGCGGCCAAAACCGGAAGTCGCCCCGGTGATACACACGGTTTGGGACATCGTTGTCTCCTTAGGGAATGCGGTTGTAAGGCAAAGTTGCCAGACGGGGTTTCCAAAAATGATGCTTCGCTTATTTACCCTACTTAGACTAACATAATGCGGGCTAGGGGTTTTTATTGAAAATCCTAAGGCGCGCCGCTATAATGCGCGCCTTTAAAAGTGCGGGCTCCCTTGGAACCGGTGGCTGATTACAGCTTGGTCCAACAGTAACGCATCGGCTTAATTTTGTAGGTCTCATTACACAAGGCTTTCACTGCTATGTTTCAGTTTTGATTCGATTTATGGCTAGGCTGCGTAGGGCGGTTGCCGGGCGTTTCACGCTCTTTGGCGCCAGCTGCACACGCAGATGTCAGCTGAGTTACAGGCTTTGGCGGTAACCCAGTCGCAGTGAAACCGAGTAAAAGGCCCCTGTTAGGGGCTTTTTCGTATCTGCAATTTAGCCGAAGTTAGGGTGTCTGTTTAAAAGTGGGCTATTAGGCCCATTTTTTATTTGTAGCGATCACTGCCATCGCCAACGTATTGGAGCTGTATACATACCGATGTCTGGCCGAATAGATCAATTGCACGATTTGGTTCAACCCTCTGTGGAAGCCATGGGGTGCGATCTCTGGGGTGTTGAATACCTGTCCCAGGGGCGGCGCAGTATGCTGCGCATTTTTATCGAGTCAGATAAAGGCATCACCGTAGAGGATTGTGAGCGTGTTAGCCGCCAAGTGAGTGGCGTGCTGGATGTTGAAGACCCAATCGCCGGTGAATACACCCTTGAAGTAAGCTCCCCAGGTGCGGATAGGTTGTTGTTTACACTGGATCAGTACCAGCGTTTTATCGGTGAGCAGGTTAGTGTTCGCTTGCGCGCGCCGTTTGATGGGCGGCGCAATTTTAAGGGCCTGTTGAAGGCCGTAGAGGATCAGGATGTCGTGGTGGAAATCGATGCTGAAGAGTATCTGTTGCCCATCGACTCAATTGAAAAAGCCAATATTGTTCCCCAATTCTAGGGGTGGAGTAACGAGGCCCACATGAGTAAAGAAATTCTTGCGGTGGCGGAAGCCGTATCTAACGAAAAAGGTGTGGATCAAGGCCTAATCTTTGAGGCTATTGAGATCGCGTTAGCAACCGCCACTAAAAAACGCTACGACGAGGATTCCACTATTGAGGTCAATATCGACCGAAAAAGTGGTAATTACGAGACGTTTCGTGTTTGGGAAGTTGTAGACGACGACACCCTAGCCGAACTGGGCACTCAATTCACCATCGAAGAAGCCCACGAAAAAGACACCAGTCTAAAGGCTGGCGATGTTTTCCGGGAGCAGGTTGAGAACATTGGTTTTGGCCGTATCGCCGCGCAAACCGCCAAGCAAGTGATTGTACAAAAAGTAAGAGAAGCCGAGCGCGCCCAGGTGGTGGATGAATACCGTGATCGTGTTGGCGAGCTTATCAACGGCAGCGTTAAGAAAGTCACCCGCGACAATATCATTGTTGATTTGGGCAACAACGCCGAAGGCTTGATGCCACGCGATCAACTGGTAGGCCGAGAAATTTTCCGTGTGGGCGATCGTGTGCGTGCCATCCTGTTGGAAATTCGCACCGAAAACCGTGGTCCGCAGCTGTTGCTTAGCCGCTCTTGCCCCGCCATGTTGATTGAGCTGTTCCGCATTGAAGTACCGGAAATCTCAGAAGAAGTTATCGAGTTACGCAGCGCCGCCCGCGACCCAGGCTCACGCGCGAAAATTGCAGTTACCACCAACGATGGTCGTATCGACCCAGTAGGTGCCTGTGTGGGCATGCGTGGTTCTCGTGTGCAGGCGGTATCCAACGAATTGGGTAACGAGCGCGTTGATATTGTGTTGTGGGACGACAACCCTGCGCAATTCGTGATCAACGCCATGGCGCCAGCAGAGATTGAGTCCATCGTTGTGGATGAAGACTCCCACTCCATGGATGTGGCAGTACAAGAAGATAATCTCGCCATGGCCATTGGCCGCGGCGGGCAAAACGTACGTTTGGCTTCCGAGCTTACCGGCTGGGAAATCAACGTTATGAGCCTGGAAGATTGGCAAGAAAAGCAGCAGGCAGAAACTGGCAGCTACATGGAAACTTTCATGGAAGCGCTGGATGTGGATGAAGACATCGCCGAAGTATTGGTGGAAGAGGGCTTTACCACATTGGAAGAGATCGCCTACGTTCCTTTGGACGAGCTGGTCAACATCGAAGGTTTTGATGAAGACATCGCTGAAGAGCTACGCGCTCGTTCCAAGGACGCGTTATTAACCCAAGCCTTGGCCTCGGAAGAGCAGCTCGATAAAACCGAGCCTGCGCAAGACCTGCTCGACATGGAAGGCATGGACAAACAATTGGCCTACCAGTTGGCCAGCCGCGGTGTAGCCACGATGGATGATTTGGCAGAACTATCGGTAGATGAACTGCTGGATATCGACGGTATGGACGAAGACCGTGCCGGTGCGTTGATCATGAAAGCTCGCGAGCCTTGGTTCGCCGACAGTGATAGCGCAGAGAACTAATTAGTTTAGGAGTGATAATGGCTGAAGTAACGGTAAGTGAACTCGCTAAATCTGTCGGTGCCTCGGTAGAAAGATTGCTGAGCCAGATGAAAGACGCGGGTCTCAGCCACGACAGTGCTGAGGCGCTGGTGACCGATGATGAGAAACAAACTCTGCTCTCGCATTTGAAGAGCAGCCACGGCGAAGCCGCTGAAGCGCCGCGCAAAATTACGTTAAAGCGTAAAACGACGACCACGTTGAAAACGGGTAACCGCAAAACGGTTAACGTTGAAGTACGTAAAAAGCGCACCTACGTGAAGCGTAATGTGGAACTGCCAGCGGATGAAGAGCTGGAAGTGGGCGTAGACGAGATAGAAGAGGCGCCTGTAGCGGAGTCTCTGGAGCCAGAGCTGGCACCAGAGCCCACGCCAGAAGTCGCCGAGCAGCCTGAACCACAACCCGAGCCAGAACCTGAGCCCGAACCTGAGCCCGAGCCTGTTGCTGAAGCTGAGCCAGTGCCGGCGGACACGCCAGCTGAGCCCGAAACGCCTAAAGTTGAGGAGCAGCGATCCTTCACCTTAGACGACTTCGAAGAGCGTCGACTGGCCGCTGCTCGTCAGCGCAAAGAAGACGATGAACGCGCTGCGGTTGAGCTGGAAGAAAAGAAACGCGCTTTGGAAAGTCAGAAGCAAAAGGCTGCTGAAAACAAAGCCACACCGGAAGACAAAAAAGCCGGTGACAACAAAATTATCAAGAAACGTCATCTGGCCCCAGTAGAGACGGTGGACGATGACGAAGATGGCCCGTCTAAGCACGTTAAAAAAGCGGGCAAATCTGCGCCTAAGCCGAAAGGTCTTGGGCCGAAGAAAACCAACAAGAAAGCGTTGTTGGATTACGTTGAGGAGGATGATGACGGCACGGTCACTAACCGTCGTTCAAGACCCGCCCTCCGTTCCAAAAACAAACACGGCTTTAAAAAGCCAACGAGTAAAATTGTGCATGAAGTTGAGCTAGGCGAAACCATCGTTGTATCGGATCTCGCCCAGAAGATGTCGATCAAGGCCACCGAAGTCATTAAGCATTTGATGAAAATGGGCACTATGGTCACTGTTAATCAAGCCATCGATCGTGAAACAGCTGAGTTAATCGTAGAAGAGATGGGCCACAAGGCGGTTCATGTTAGCGATACTCAATTGGAAGACGAATTGGTGGATGCCTCTAACGACGCCGAGGGTGAAAGCGTTACCCGAGCACCAGTGGTTACCGTTATGGGCCACGTTGATCACGGTAAAACCTCGCTGTTGGATTACATTCGTAAGTCCAAGGTGGCCTCTGGTGAGGCTGGTGGTATTACCCAGCATATTGGCGCTTATCGAGTTAAAACTAGCCAGGGCGAGATTGCCTTCTTGGATACCCCAGGGCACGCCGCGTTTACCGCCATGCGAGCACGTGGAGCCCAGTGCACCGATGTGGTTATTCTGGTTGTGGCCGCCGACGATGGCGTAATGCCACAAACCCGAGAGGCGGTAGAACACGCCCGAGCTGCGGGTGTGCCTCTGGTGGTTGCGGTCAACAAAATCGATAAAGACCAAGCTGACCCTGATCGCGTACGCAACGAGCTAACCGCGCTGGAAGTTATCCCAGAAGAGTGGGGTGGTGACACTCAGTTTGTGAATGTTTCTGCTCACACCGGAGAAGGCGTTGACGAGCTGCTGGAATCCGTTAGTTTGCAGGCCGAGCTACTAGAGCTGAAAGCCAAAGTGGGCGTGCCAGCCAACGGTGTGGTCATTGAATCACGCATGGACAAAGGCCGTGGTGTGGTTGCCACTGTGTTGGTGCAAAACGGTGAGTTGAAGCGTGGTGATATTTTGCTGGCCGGTCAAGCTTTTGGCCGTGTTCGCGCCATGACCGACGAATTTGGTAAAAATGTTAAGCAGGCGGGTCCTTCATCGCCGGTTGAAATCCTCGGTTTGGATTCCCCGCCGGACGCCGGTGAAGACTTTATGGTTACAGCCGATGAGCGTAAAGCCCGTGAGGTTGCCTCTGCCCGTACCGACCGTGAACGCCAAGAGAAGATGCAGCGCCAGCAAGCGGCCAAATTGGAAAACATGTTTGCCAATATGGGCGGCAACGAGAAGAAAATCTTGCCGGTTATTTTAAAGGCCGATGTGCGTGGCTCCCTGGAGGCCATCTCTGCTGCTCTAATGGAAATCGGTAATGACGAGGTTGAAGTTAACGTCGTATCTTCGGGCATAGGTGGTATCACCGAAAACGATGTCAACCTAGCGGTGACTTCTGGTGCCGTAGTATTGGGCTTTAACGTGCGTGCTTCTGCCGCTACTCGCGGCCTAGCTGAGGAAGAGTCGGTAGAGATTCGTTACTACAGCATTATTTATCAATTACTCGACGAAGTTAAATCCGCCCTGGGCGGTATGTTAGCGCCAGAGCGTGTCGAAGAAATTGTGGGTATTGCCGATGTGCGCGAGGTGTTCCGTTCGCCCAAGTTTGGCCAGGTGGCTGGTTGTATGGTTACCGAAGGTACCGTGTACCGTTCCAAGCCTATCCGTGTTCTGCGTGACAATGTGGTAATTTACGAGGGCGAATTAGAGTCACTGCGTCGCTTTAAAGACGATGTTGGCGAAGTTCGTAATGGCGTGGAGTGTGGTATCGGCGTTAAAGATTACGACGTAAAAGTGGGCGACCAAATCGAAGTCTACGACATTAAAGAGGTGGCGCGGGAGCTGTAAGCACAGCTCTCATCGCCGACCCTACACATTCCCGCGCCAGCGGGAATGTTGTTTATAGCAGTTAGTTTTTTATTTATGGGTTCGGTTTTGCGCAAACCTGCGGCAAAACCCTGGCACCAGCGGGTAATTCAACATGGCCAAAGAATACAGCCGAGCCGAGCGTTTAGGCGATGAGCTACAACGGTTATTGGCGCTCACCATTCAAAACGAAGTGCGCGATCCGCGCGTTGGTATGGTGAATATCAACGAAGTTGTGGTATCGCGGGATTTGTCCTACGCCAAGGTCTATGTCACCTACGTCAACCGTGACACCGAAACCGAGCGAGCCGAAGCCACCACCGCACTCAATGGTGCCGCCGGCTTTTTGCGCAGCATAGTGGCCAAAAAGCTGGATATCCGCATGACACCAAAACTGCAGTTTATCTTTGATGAGACCAGTATGCGTGGCCAAGCGCTGTCCAATTTAATCAACAAAGCCGTGGCCAGTGACCGGGCTAACTCCGCCGACGACGACTCCTCAGAGTAGTTGGCTCCGAAAACCCTGGCCGCAGTTGTATTAGCATGGTGAATAAAAAGAAACCTCGTCGCCCGGTGCATGGCGTGTTGATATTGGATAAACCGCTGGGATTGTCCTCTAACCAAGCTTTGCAGGCCGCCAAACGCTGCTTCAACGCCGCCAAGGCTGGCCACACTGGCGCTCTAGATCCCCTTGCCAGCGGTGTGCTGCCGTTGTGTTTTGGTGAAGCCACCAAGTTTTCTCAATATTTGTTGGATTCCGACAAGCGTTACCTGGCGACCTTTCGCTTAGGGTTGGAAACCGCCAGCGGCGATCTTGATTCGGAAACCGTGCGCGAGTGTGACGCCAGTGCCATTACTGAGGCGCAAATCCACGCCGCAGTGGCCAAGTTTCAGGGTGATATAGAGCAGGTGCCGCCCATGTTTTCGGCGCTCAAGCATCAGGGGCAGCCGTTGTATAAATTGGCTCGCAGTGGTGTGGAGATTGAGCGCAAGCCGCGCCCGGTAACACTGTACTTGTACAAGGTGTTGGCTATACGACTGGGTGAAAAGCCCGAGGTTGATGTCGATATTCACTGCTCCAAAGGCACCTATGTGCGCTCTTTAGCTATCGATTTAGGTTACGAGCTAGGCGTAGGTGGTACCGTTACCGCATTGCGTCGCACCCAGGCCGGACCCTACGATTTGTCGCAGATGGTAACCCTGGAGCAGCTGCAAGCCCTGTCCGAGCAACCCGAAGCCTTGGACCAACTGCTGGCAAGTGTGGATTCGCCACTGGTGGCATTGCCTGAAATAACCCTGCCGGAGTCCAGTGGCTACTACTTTTGCCTGGGGCAGGCTGTAATCGAGCAAAAAGTGTATCGATTTGCCGAAGAAGGTGATATGGTGCGCGTCTTTTCTGAAGCTGGCGACTTTTTGGGCGTTGGTTTAGTGCAGGCCGGTGGCCAGATAGCTCCAAAGCGGGTTGTCGCCACGGGTATGGCCAAAAATTAAGTTCTAGCTTAGTTTTATGGTCTAAAAGAATATGACCCTAGAGTCTGCTCCGTGCCGTGTAATCTCGGTGTGGCGGCAAGCTGGGTTATTAGGGGCGGGCTTACCGGCCCCTCGGACCTGTCTGTAAATATGCGCGGGCAGGCCTTAGCAGCCGTGCGTTGTGGTAGCGCTAGTCGCGATAACACAATGTGATTCGCATATTTCCTAAAATTCATGAGGATAGCAACATGGCACTAAGTGCTGTAGAAAAAGCGGAAATCGTTAAAGAACACGCCCGTGGCGAGAGTGATACCGGGTCCCCAGAAGTGCAAGTGGCGCTATTGACTGCCAACATTAATAAGTTGCAAGGTCATTTTTCCAGCCACAAGCAAGACCACCATTCTCGTCGTGGTTTGATCCGCATGGTAAACCAACGCCGAAAGCTTCTAGACTACCTAAAGTCTAAAGATGTCAGCCGCTACAGTGGGCTGATCCAAAAGCTGGGCCTGCGTCGTTAGTACCCCGTCAAAGTGCCCGCATAATGCGGGCACTTTGTTTTATTAAAGACCGTGGCTGTGGTCTAAGGCGACAACAGGCAAGGGTTTTCGACGTTCAATTGTGCGAGCAAGGTTAAACAATAAGAGTGGTAAATAGTATTCAAGTCTCTTTCTCATTGCCCGTATCGATTGTTCAATCGAACAATCTTCAAACCAGTGCCCCGCCTCATTGTCTCCAACTGCATCCACCCATAAACGCAATTGAAAGGATATTGTCGTGAATCCTGTAATAAAAACATTCCAATACGGCAATGACACCGTAACCATAGAAACCGGGCGAGTGGCTCGTCAGGCAACCGGTGCCGTAATCGTAACTATTGGTGATACTTCTGTACTGTGTACCGTTGTTGGCGCTAAAGAAGCAAAAGAAAACCAAGGCTTTTTCCCTCTGTCAGTACACTATCAAGAGAAATCCTACGCCGCTGGTAAAATCCCCGGTGGTTTCTTTAAGCGTGAAGGCCGCCCGAGTGAAAAAGAAACTCTGACCTCGCGCCTGATCGACCGTCCAATTCGCCCACTTTTCCCTAATGGCTTCTTAAACGAAGTACAAGTGGTGTGTACTGTGCTGTCTGCCAACAAAAACGTTGATCCGGATATGGCCGCCATGATCGGTACTTCGGCAGCTTTGGCCATTTCAGGCATCCCGTTCAGTGGTCCTATCGGTGCCGCTCGAGTGGGTTACACCGAAGCCGACGGCTACCTGTTAAACCCAACCTACGAAACCATTGCCAACTCTGAGTTGGACATGGTTGTGGCTGGTACCAAAGACGCCGTATTGATGGTTGAGTCTGAAGCTAACGAGCTGCCAGAAGACATCATGTTAGGTGCAGTACTTTACGCTCACCAAGAGATGCAAGTGGTCATTGCCGCGGTTGAAGAGCTGGTACGTGATGCTGGTAAGCCTCAGTGGGAGTGGACTGCGGCTCCTGTCAACGAAGCACTGAAATCCGCTGTGGCTGATGCCATGGGCGCAGGCGTTGCCGAAGCCTACCGCATCACTGATAAGCAAGCACGCTACACCCGTTTGGGTGAGTTGCGTTCTGAGGCCGTAGAAAAACTGGCCGCCGAAGGCAGCGAGTTTAGTGCTGACGATGTAAAAGGCGAGTTTGCCAAGCTTGAGAAAAACACCGTGCGTTCTTCCGTGGTTGCTGGCCAGCCGCGTATCGATGGCCGTGACAACAAAACCGTACGTCCTATCGCGGTTGAAGTTGGCGTACTGCCTAACGCTCACGGTTCTGCACTGTTTACCCGTGGCGAGACCCAGGCTCTGGTTGTAGCTACCTTGGGCTCTACCCGTGATGCGCAAATTATCGATGCTCTAGAAGGCGAGCGCCGTGACAACTTTATGCTGCACTACAACTTCCCTCCTTACTCGGTAGGTGAAGCTGGTCGTATGGGAGCTACTGGTCGTCGTGAAATTGGTCACGGTCGTTTGGCTCGTCGCGGTGTCGCTGCGGTGCTGCCAAGCGAAGAGGCTTTCCCATATACCATGCGTGTCGTGAGCGAGATTACCGAATCCAACGGTTCTAGCTCCATGGCTTCTGTGTGTGGTTCCAGTCTAGCGTTGATGGACGCCGGCGTGCCGTTGAAATCGCCAGTGGCCGGCATTGCCATGGGCTTGGTTAAAGAGCCTAACGGTTTTGCTGTACTGACTGACATATTGGGTGACGAAGATCATCTTGGTGACATGGACTTTAAAGTTGCTGGTACCTCACAAGGTGTTACCGCACTGCAAATGGACATCAAAATCGAAGGCATTACCGAAGAGATCATGGAGATCGCTTTGCAACAAGCCTTGGACGCCCGTTTGCACATCCTGGCTGAGATGAACAAAGTTATCGAAGTTTCTCGTGACTCTGTGTCGCAAAACGCTCCGCGTTTGGAGACCATCAAGGTTCACCCAGATAAGATCCGCGACATCATCGGTAAAGGCGGCGCTACCATTCGTTCCATCACCGAAGAGACTGGCGCGTCCATCGATATCGACGACGACGGTACCGTTAAAGTATATGGCCAAGGCGAATCTCTGCAGTTAGCCCTCGACCGCATTGCCGGCATTACCGCCGAAGCCGAAATTGGTGAAGTCTACGAAGGTAAAGTTGTTCGCATTGTTGATTTCGGTGCGTTCGTAAACTTCTTGCCAGGTAAAGACGGTTTGGTGCACATTTCTCAAATCGCACACGAGCGTGTGAACAATGTGTCTGACTACCTGAAAGAAGGCGAAATGATCAAAGTGAAGTGCATGGACATCGACAATCGTGGTCGTATTAAGCTGTCCATCAAAGAGCTGACTGAAAAGCCTTCAGAGCCAGAGGCCAAAGCGCCAGCTAACGGTGACGAAGACGAGTAATCTTCCTCGCTGCCAATAATCTACTTTCTATAACCGTAGATTACCAAAACCGCCTTGGGGTAACCCTGGGCGGTTTTTTTGTTTTTATTGTTTTCTTGGGGGGCAGATAAGCCGTCACATAATTGAGTGTAGGTTTTTGTCATACTTACGGCGGTATCGAATTGGGTCTGAGCTGATAGGAGGATACATTGAAAGGATTTCAGAATAGCCAAGGTGCGGGATGCAAAGCGTTAACGACATTAGCAGTACTGTTTACGTTTGCCAGCCCGCCATGTTTTGCCTGGGGTGGCACCGGCCACGCCGCCGTTTGCCAAATTGCTTGGTTGCAGTTGTCTGAGGCGACCCAGCAATGGCTACGGCCATTGTACCGAGCCAAGGGCTACGACAGTTTTGCCGAGTCCTGTAACTGGGCCGATCATATACAAAGCCAAGCCCGTTACGATTACCTAAAACCACTGCACTACGTCAATATGCCGCGCGGGGCGCGAAGCTACAATAAAAGCCTCGCCATTTGCGGGCAAAAATCGTGTATTACCCAAGCCATTGAGCATTATCAACAAAAGCTGGCTAAGGGCGAGGTGGGTAATCGCGCTGAGGCTGTGTTGCTGTTAGCGCACTTAATCGGCGATATTCACCAGCCGATGCATGTTAGCTATGCGCATGATTGGGGTGGTAATAAAAAAAGTGTGCGAGTACCCGGTGAGGACAAAGCGCAAAACTTACATTGGTTGTGGGATGTTTGGTTGGTGCGGCAGATGGGAATCCAATCCACCCCTAAGGCTGCCAGTAAGTTGTTGCAAAACGTCAGCCAGCGGCAGCGCCGGCAATGGTTAAGTGATGACGACGTGCATCAATGGGCCAGTGAATCCTATCGCTACACCTTAAAAGTCTACCAAGAATATTCTCCCAAACGCAGCTATGGCCGAGCCTATGTGCTGCGCCATGGGCCTTTTGTAACCCGGCGTATTCAGCAGGCGGGAGTGCGTTTGGCCCAGCGTTTGGAGCAAATGCGCGATTAAACCGGGCTTGCTATTGACCCCAGGAGCGGCATCCCTTTGAATAACTAAAACATCACAATAATTACAACAGCACTATGACCACAGATCAATTGCTTCAGCATCAGTACGACACCATCATAGTTGGCGCCGGTAGCGCCGGCTGCGTTTTGGCTAACCGATTATCCGCCGATGGCAGCCGCAAGGTGTTATTGCTGGAGGCCGGTGGCAACGACCGTTGGCTGTGGTTTCATATCCCGGTGGGGTACTTGTTTGCTATGGGTAATCCACGCGCCGATTGGTGTTATCAGTTAAAACCGCAACCGGGTTTGAATGGCCGCGTTTTGCCCTATCCAAGAGGCAAGGTGCTAGGCGGGTGCAGCGCTATTAACGGTATGATCTACATGCGAGGCCAGCAGTGGGATTACGACAATTGGCGACTGCCAGGTTGGGATTGGCAAAGTGTGCTGCCTCGTTTTAAGCAATCTGAAAACTATTTCAATGGTAGCGATAATTTTCACAGCGATAAAGGCGAGTTGCGGGTAGAGCAGCAGCGTTTGCGTTGGGATATCTTGGATGCTTGGCAGAAAGCGTGTAACGAATACGGCATTCAATCCAATGACGATTTTAATACCGGTGATAATGCCGGCGTGGGGTTATTTCACGTTAACCAAAAAAAGGGCATACGTTATTCTGCCAAGCGAGCATTTTTAAACCCAGCTTTGGCTCGGCCAAACCTCACCGTAGCCACTGGAGTGCTGGTGGACAAATTAACGCTGCAAGGCGACCAAGTTACCGGCTTGGAGGTCATTCACCAGGGGCGTCGCCATGTATTAAAGGCCGGTTTGGAAGTGGTGTTGTCCGCCGGTGCGGTAGCCTCGCCATGCATTCTGCAGCGCTCTGGCATCGGCGACCCCCAAACCCTGGCCAAGGCCGGGGTCGATTGTGTTCATCGGCTTGATGGCGTTGGGGCTAACTTGCAAGATCACCTGCAGATCCGTGTGCAATTTAAGGTGCAGAACACTAAGACACTTAACTGCCTTAACAAGAGCTGGTTGGGCAAGGCCAAAATGGGGCTGCAATACGCAATTAATCAATCTGGGCCGCTGTCCATGGCACCGAGCCAGTTGGGCGCCTTCTTCAAAAGTGACAGCAGCCAGCCTTCGGCGGATTTGGAGTACCACGTGCAACCCATGAGTGCCGAAAAATTGGGTTTAAACCTGCACCCATTTCCCGGTTTAACCGCCAGTGTGTGCAATCTGCGCCCCAGCAGCCGTGGCCGGGTTGATATTCAATCCAGTGATCCCGCGGCGGCACCCATCATTGACCCCAACTATCTGAGTACCGAAAGCGACCGCCAGATTGCCGCTCGGTCCATTGAGATCACCCGGGAAATATCGGCCCAGCCTTGTGTCAGTCGGTTTAACCCGCAGGAAATCAAACCCGGCCCACAGATAAGCTCTGCCAGTGAGTTGGCCAAGGCGGCAGGGGATATTGCAACCACCATTTTCCACCCCACGTCGACGTGCAAAATGGGGCTAGATTCGGACGCGCAAGCGGTGACTTCGCCACAACTGGCTGTGCGCGGGTTGCGCAATCTTCACATTGCCGATGCCTCGGTGATGCCTTCTATTGTTAGCGGTAATACCCACGCGCCAACGGTGATGATCGCCGAAACTCTGGCCGCCACACTTCTCTCCCAATAGGCTCGTGCACTGGGGCCTTCTCGCCGCTGCGCTCAGACAATGGGCGCAGGAATCAGCATTCGATCTCCGTTATAACCGAAATCACGTCTTTAAGTTAGGAAATTGCGTAAAAGTTATATCTGGTATCAAAAAGCGGTCTAAGCTTTTACCCCCTCGTCTCAGATTCTCCGACTATGCTTATTAAAGGCCTCAGTCGAACATAAGAAATGGCCGATAACGACATGTATGGCGCCCATAACTTCTATTTGTCGTCAATTCACTCTGCCGCCAGATTCACCTGCAAATACTCGGCAGGATCCAAATTCATATATTAGACTTATTGGATTGCACTGCGTTTTATAGAAACGAAATGAATAAAGCTAGGGTTTGTTATGGTTTCTTCAAAAAGCAGAGCGTGCTGATGCCGAATATAAAGTCTTACAGCGTGCGCTCTATTTTTGTCTTTTTATGCTTGTGGGCGGCCTCGGCCAGTCCCTCATCGGCAGAAACGATTTTAATCATGAATGCCGGGTTGGAGGGGGAGCAGCTTTCCAACAACGATCTGTTGCGTGTGTACGCCATGAAAAAGCGCACCTGGTCCAATGGCGAACCGGTGGTTGTGTATACCTTGCCCAACAAAAGCCGCCAGCATCGAGATTTTGTATACAACTACCTTAGGATGCAGTCGCATCATTTGAGTCGGTTGTGGCACAAATTGGTGTTCAGTGGCACCGGCAGTAAACCAGAGGTTGTGAATAGCGCCGCCGAAATGTTGGAGAAGGTTGCCAACACCCCAGGAGCCATTGGCTATTTGGATGGCACAGAAGTGAACATGGCCAGTCAATCCGTCATCGCGGTGGATGCTCATGACTAGATCGCTTGTAACTCGGTGTGGATTCACGGCCGTCTCTGCGCTGCTGGCGAGTATTGCCGTGGGTGAAGGCCGAGTAAATGGTTATGTGAGTCAAGCTGCTGTACACACCCACGATAACGCCTTTTTTGAGGCTGATACGGGTACCAGTTTTAATTTTCGTGAGCTGGGCATCAACGGCAGTTGGCAATTTAGCCCGCAGGTGCGAATTGCCGCCCAAGCGGTGTCACGTCGCTTGGGCGATCTTGACGACGGCGACCCAAAATTAGATTTCGCTCTGCTGGATTATCACTTCTACAGCGCAGAGAGCAGCAATGTCGGGGTGCGGGTTGGCCGCACCAAAAACGCTTACGGCATTTACAATCAGACGCGCGACGTTCCTCACGCACGCCCCGGTGTGCTGGTGCCCCAGGCAATTTACTTTGAATCCATCCGCGATGCCTTGCTATCGGTGGATGGCGTCAACTTCTACGCTGACGCCTACCGTGGGGCAGGGGAGTTTGCCTTTGAGGTCTACGGCGGCAAGCGCAAAGTCGAAGGCTCGGTGGTAGAGAATTTAATGTTCCAGGCCGATACCAGCGGTGATTTTGGCACCGCTGATGTGCTCGGAGGACGAATCGGGTTTGTTCCCGCGGCGGTACCAGAATTGGAATTGGCGGTCAGTGCTATCGATGTGAAAATGGAGCTGGAGGACGTCGCGTCCTTTTCGCCCTTAGAGGTTGGTCAAGCATTCTTAGATATAGTGGCCAACCCGAGTACCGCCGGTAAATACGCCACCAGTGCTACCATTGAGCCCTTTGTGCAATTGCTGTCTGCGCAGTACAGCCCTCAGGGCTGGGTATTAACCGCGGAATATCTGCGGGTGGATATTGATCTTACCAACGTAGAAATTCTCGGCCAGCCGCAGCCCGATAACACAACCAAACTGGAGAGTTATTACCTGCAAGCCGAATGGCAACTGAACGATCATCTCAGCCTGTTGAGTCGATACGAATATCTGACCTTTGATAAAACCGACCGCAAGGGTGAGGTTTACCAAGCCACCACTGGCAGAAACGCGTTCACCCAATACACATCGGGTATAACGCTAGGTGGCCGTTGGTATTTCACGCCCGATATGTCACTCACCGCCGAATACGGCGTGTTTGAGGGAGCAGCTTCTTTGGTTGGGGCAAATTCTGTAAACTACGACCAGCTTGATGAGGATTGGGAGGTGTTTATCCTACAGTTTTCCTTCCACTTTTAGGCACAGAGATAACGGATTGTGTACATTAGTCTAAAGTGGCGCGTTGTTATTTTCATCAGTGTGGTGTCAGTATTGATCACCACGCTATGGGCATGGCAAACCGTCGACCGGCAATTGGCGATATTCGATGAGGAAATCGAGTATAACGCGCGCACGCAAACCGCGTTACTCGATGAGCTGTTCGACGATAGCTATTTAAAACTATCACAAATCGCTCAGCTGATTTCTTCTAGCCAAGCGTCGTTTGATGAGGACGGTGTTTCATCGTCCTTTGAGCAAAAATGGTTTTCTATTAACCTGCTGCTCGAGCTGGACTACATGGCTTTCTTTGATAACGACAGCAACCTCACCGTGCAGGCGTCGCCTTCGGGCCTAACCCAGGATGAGGGATTTGTGGGTGAGCTTGTTGCCGAGCTGAAACGCAGCTCGGCACACGATGAGCCCCGATTTTTTGTCTACTGCAACAGTGCCTGTTTGATGGTGGTGTTGGAGCCCTTTATTGGCCCCAACGGCGACTACAATACCATCGCCATCGCCCAGAATATGTCTGACTTGGTACGAATATTCTTTAATTTGTCCAAGTCGTCCGTCACCATGATGGTTGAAACTGAGGCGCTGGAGTTATTGGATTCCCCTCGCTACGTGGCAGAATGGTCGATGTTTGGTTGGGCCGGTAGTGACTTTACCAACGTCTTTCCGGTGTTAAAGAACTATGCCAACGAATATTCACCGGATGCGGTGTTTGACGATGAGCTGTTTAAAACCAATAAAAACGTCTACCTCGTTAAAGAACTGGATAAACCCAACTCCAAGTTTGCCGGCAACACTCTGCACTTTTACTCGGTAACCGATAAAACCGAGTCCTACCAAGAAATGCTCAACAGCATCAAGCGCGGCGTTATTCTGGCGGTGATTGCGTTGGCCATTGCGCTGACTTTTATGATTACCATAGTCAGTCGGTTGATGAATAAACTGATCCGCATCACGCGAGCGTTATTGTTGTTACCCAAACAAGAGTTCGATAACGCCGTGGCCATGGTTCACAGTGACGAAACCTTATTTGAAGATGAGCTCAGTGTGCTGGAAAAAAGCACAGCCCACGTGGCCGGCGAGTTGAAAAAGCTGCACCATGAAATCAACTTTAAAAATGAATCCCTGGCAGATCAGGTGGCGGCATTAACCCGGTCTCGGGCTTTCTTAACGCGGTTGTTCGATAACTCCCATGTATTCATCGTTACTCAGGACGAGTCGTTCAAAATCCAATCCACCAACCGTAAGTTTGATGAATTGTACGACGCCTCACCCCGCAGCTTTTGCGATTTGATTCAAAAAGACGACGACCTAGCTCAGTTCTACGGTAAAACCAACGAGCTGTTCGGCAATACTATTTCAGCATTCCAACAGGAGCTCACGCTGTTGGACAAAGGCCGCAAGTCGGTGATTGTTTCTTGGACCCACACGCTGGTGGAAGACGAACAGGGCTCGGAAATTATTTTGTCCATCGGTATGGATCAAACGCAACAGAAGAGTGCGGAAACCAACCTGCGATGGATGGCAAACCACGATGGTTTAACCGGTATTGGTAATCGTCGCTCCTTTAATGCTGCGTTTAATGAAATGTTGAGCTGTGCGGTCACCGGTGCCCTGGTGTTTATCGATGTTAACCGCTTTAAACACATTAACGACATCTATGGCCATAATGTGGGTGATCAGGTGCTGGTGGATATCGCCGAAAAGCTGCGCGTTTTGGTGCGCAGCAGCGATAAAATAAGCCGCTTTGCCGGCGACGAATTTACCATTCTACTGCACAGCGTTGACCGACAAAGTTTGCCCGAGGTATTGCAAAAGCTGAATACTTCACTAAACCACTCCATCACCTCGGACAACGGCCAAATTATTCACTACTCCGTCAGTATCGGTGCTGCGTTATTTCCTGAGCACGGAACCGATTCTGAATCTCTGCTTATCAATGCCGACATGGCCATGTACCACGCCAAGAAAAAGGGCCTAGGTTACTGGCATGTATTTGATACCAACGATGCTCGCGTAGAACAAATTAAAAACGATCACAGTGTTATTGAGAGTATTCGGTACGCGCTGGAAAACTACCAATTTAAACTGGTATACCAGCCCATCATCAGTTTTGAGAATGACAAGGTCTCTCACTACGAAGCATTGGTGCGCATGTTTGATGAACGCGGCAATATGATTTCGCCGGGGCTGTTTATTCCCTTGGCAGAGCGCTCGGGTCTGATCCGGAAAATCGATGAGTGGGTGCTGGATAACGCTGTGCAGGAGCTCAGCAGATTGGCTTGCGGTGGGGTGGATTACTGTGTTGCTATTAATGTCTCGGCGCCGACTTTGCAATCCAACGACTTACCAGACCTTATTGTTGAAGTGCTAGAAAAACATGACGTTAAGCCAGCATCGTTGATTGTCGAATTAACGGAAACCGCATATATCGAGAACTTCCAGCAAGTGCTGAAAAACCTGCGCAAAATCACCCACTATGGAGTACGCATTGCACTGGATGATTTTGGCGTTGGTTTCTCGTCGTTTAACTATCTAAAAATGTTGCCACTAACCTACGTTAAGTTAGACGGATCCTACATTAAAAATATTACCCAAAATCCTGACGACCAAGTGTTCGTAAAAAGCTTGTCAGCCATGATTAATGCCTTTGGTATGAAGACCGTGGCCGAATTTGTGGAAGACGAAAACACCTTGGCAATGATTCAGTCTCTGGGGGTTACCCACGGCCAGGGCTATCACTTGGGTATGCCTAAGCCAATTCAAGAGGCCATTGAAGAGCAATCCAGTATTCGCTTTTTAGAGCGGGCGCAGAGCCCAGTGTAAAATCCCTATCGGCCTTTATCCTGGCCGGTGGTAAGATGCAACCATGAATGCATTGAAATACCGTGTCCTTTTGATCTGTCTGTGTTTAGCCTGTGCCTGGTGCGTCCAGCCAGCAAACGCCGCCAGCAAATCCTCCAGTCGCTTTAGCGTTACCGACGACCTGGGCCGCATAGTAACCCTCGGCCAGCCCGCCAAGCGAGTGGTGAGCTTAGCGCCGCACCTCACTGAGAACGTGTTTGCCATTGGCGCAGGGGGCACGCTTGTTGGCGTCTCACAGTACAGCGATTATCCCGCTGCTGCACAGAAAATCACTCAGGTGGGCGATTACCAATCCATTAACGTTGAACAGGTTATTGCTCTGCAGCCGGATGTTATTTTGGCCTGGGTAGACGGCGGTAACCAGCAAGCGTTAAATCACCTGGCAGGTATGGGGATTCCTATTTATTGGTCGCGGCCAGCGACTATCCCGGCTATTGCTAAAGAGCTTTCCCGCCTAGGGGTGTTAACCGGCCATCAAAAGCAGGCCGCCCAGGTGGTGGACGATTTCAATCATCGGCTACAAACCCTGCAAAACAGCGCGCACAATAGCCCGGTATCGGTGTTTTATCAGGTGTGGGCCAAGCCGCTGCAAACGCTAAACAATAATTCGCTAATTGGCGCGGTAATTACACTGTGTGGTGGTCGCAACGTGTTTGGTGATGCCCCGGCGGTGGTTGCCCAGGTGGATAGAGAAGCCGTATTGTTGGCTAACCCGGAGGTTATTTTAGGCACCCATGCGCAGGGTGAAGCGCCCACCTGGAAAGCGGATTGGCTGCCTTGGCGCACGATAACGGCGGTGGCAAAACAGCACATTTATTCCATTGAGGCCGATGTTCTATCGCGCCATACCCCGCGTGTACTGCAAGGCGCACAGCAGGTGTGCAATTATTTAAGCGAAGCTGATTAAACTTACTGGGCAGCGTTTGGCGCTGGTTTTTTGGGGCTCACCTCATTACCATGGCAGCGTTTTAATTTGGGCTGTTTAATCTGCAGCGGGGTTATTTTATGGCCAGTATCACCACCGGTATCTACCGTCATTACAAGGGCAATCTTTATTTTGTTTACAGTGTTGCCCGGCACAGTGAGTCGGAACAGTCCTTAGTTGTGTACCGGTGTTTGTATGGGCGTTACGATTTGTGGGTGCGGCCACTGGATATGTTCACCGGCACGGTGGATGTCAACGGCGAGCCGGTGCCGCGCTTTTCCTTTGTGCGTTCGGTCAATTTGGAGGAGCAGACAGACCTATTAACGCTCACTAGCACACCCTCAATTACCCAGTGAGTAATCCGTCTCCTTCGTTGCCCTGGTGCTGCCCCCTGTGTGCTCAGCCTTTGCAATTGGTTGAGCGACGCCTAGTGTGCAGCCAAAACCACAGTTTTGATTTGGCTCGTCAGGGTTACGTCAATCTTTTGCCTGCAAACTTTAAACATTCCAAAGCGCCAGGTGACGATAAGTCTATGCTGCAAGCGCGGCGGGATTTTTTAAATGCCGGCTTTTATAAGCCTTTGCAAGATGCCTTGGTGCAGATACAGTCGGAAGTCCGTGCTGCCCTTGGCCGCGGGATTACGGCGTTGGATATGGGCGGCGGCGATGGTTATTTCAGCGCAGCGTTAACCGATGACCAGCACCGTTGGTTCGTTTCCGATATCTCCAAAGATGCCGTGCGTTTGGCCGCTGGCCGATTTGGAGTGGCGCAATGCAGTGTGGCCAGCAGTTTTAAATTACCCCTAGCAGATAACAGTGTCGATTTAGTATTGCGAAACTTTGCCCCGAGCTCCGAACCCGAAGTTGCCCGAGTTCTGCGCCGGGATGGATTTTACTGTGTCGTTACTCCCAACGATGACCACCTAATAGAGCTGCGGCGGTGTTTGTATCAGCAGCCCAAGAGCCACACCGCCGGCGCCATCGAGGGGCTGTTTCAGCCACTGTGGACTCGGCAGGTATCTTACTCGTTTGACTTAACATCCAAGGATCATCGCCAAGCCTTATTGGCCATGACGCCCATGGCCTGGCGGGCCAACCTAGAGCAAAAACAACGCTGGTTGGATGCCGAGGCGGTTAGTGTAACCGCCAACTTCACCTTAGCCTTGTACCAGGTGGCGGCATGAGTGCCCGCGATGCCGAATTTATGCGAGCAGCCCTGCAGTGTGCCGAGCAAGCCGCGGCGCACAGCGAGGTGCCGGTGGGAGCCGTGGTTGTGCGCGGTGATGAAATTATTGCCAGGGCGGCCAATCAGCCCATCACCGGTTGTGATCCAACCGCCCACGCTGAGGTGGTTGCGCTAAGAGCGGCGGCAAAAGCTCTGGGCAATTATCGGCTGGTTGAGTGCGAATTGTTCGTCACACTAGAGCCGTGTTTGATGTGTGCCGGGGCCATTGTTCACAGCAGAGTTCAGCGTTTGGTGTTCGGCGCCCACGAGCCCAAGGCGGGCGTCATCAGCAGCCAGTTGCAGGTGCTTGAGTCTACTTTTCTTAATCATCGGGTGGCGGTAGAAAGCGGTGTTTTGGCGTTGGAGTGCGGTGACTTAATTAGCCAATTCTTTCACCAGCGGCGGCAAAAAAAGCGCGCCTTAAAGCAAAACCATAACCCCCCGGCAGATCCCTAAAACGCGGGTAGATCGTAGGGTAGGGCGGTGTTGTTTAGGAAGGTGACCGGGCGTACATCGGAGTGCGGGTCGGCGCCGCCACTGGCGATATTGTGGCGTTTAAAGGTGTTATGCCAAGCAATGATGGTGCGGTAGCGCTGAATATTCTCAACGTATTCCACTGGTTCCCAGCCCCGAGCATAGCCGTGTTTTAAATTGCGGTAATACTTGCGCTTGGCCAGCAAGGGTAAGCGTTCTTTAACGTCCAGCCAACGGTTGGCATCGCCGCCCATTTGCGTGGTTAGCGTGCGGGCGTCTTCTAAGTGGCCAAGGCCTGCGTTGTAGGCGGCTAGGGCCATCCACAGGCGATCCTCACCAGTGACGGTGGCGGAAATACGATCGTAAATGCTCTTCAAATATTTAGTGCCGCCGTTGATGCTTTGGATCGGATCCAGTCGGTTGGTAACGCCCATGTCTTTAGCGGCGGCCTGGGTTAGCATCATTAAGCCGCGCACACCGGTGTAGGATTTCGCTTTGGCGTTCCAGTGTGACTCTTGGTAGCTCACCGCGGCCAGCAACTCCCACTCTAGATTGTGCTCCTGGCCCGCGTTGCGCAATTGTTCTTCCCACCTAGGTAGCCGCGACTCTATTCGTTGAGCAATGGTCAGTGCGCCGCCGCGGTCGAGGTCGAGGGGTACTTCGTAGCTAGCAATCAGTTCGTCTAGCTCGCCATTCAACTGTAGGCCGCGCAAATAAGCCTGTGCTTTATTAAAGAGGCTGTTATCAAGAGACTGCGGCAGAGCCCAGGCCAGTTGACGATTGTGGCTCAACTCCATGGCGACACCGGCGCGGGGGTACATTGGCTCGCTCATGTTAAACGCATTGGAGTTGGCGATGGTGTAGTCAATTTCACCGCGGTGAACCATTTCGATAAGATCGTTCATATCGGCTTCGCTGTGCTCTGCCCACTGTAATTGGGGGTAGTCCAGTTGCAGTTGGCGCAGGGTTTCGGCGTGGGCACTGCCGGCCATAACCACCAGGGTTTTGCCGGTGAGGTCATCAAAGGATTCTGGCGCAGGATTATTGCGGTTGTAGATTAATAGCTCGCTGACCTCATGGTAGGGCAGCGCGAAACGCAGTAAATCCTGTTGATCTTGGGTAATGGTTAAGCCGGCCGCGGCCATATCGTATTTTTGCTCGGCTACCTCGTCTACCAAGCGAGTGAGGTTTTCTTGCTCGTGTACCACCAGGGTAACGCCAAGATGTTCAGCAAAACCCTTAATTAAATCGTATTCCAGGCCGGTGATGCCGTTGGCGCCTTCATAGTAGGTGGTGGGGCCGTTGCGCGATACCACGTGCAGTTCGCCTTGTAGAAAAATGCGCTCCAGCTCGGTAGGTTGGTGGCTACCGGATAACCGCAGGCACAGCACAACCACCACACCGATAAACAGTACGGTAAGCAGTAGCTCAAAGGCTACGTCGGAGGCGCGTCTAGATTGGTGCATGTAAATAACGTGTTGATTCTTAACTCATTTCATAAATGGTTGTTAGATTGCGCGAATTTTATACAACGCCGGGCGCAAGCACTAGCTTGTTTGGCATGTTCAATTATGGTAGCGAATGACGGTTCATGTTGTTGTTTTTTGTGCCAAACGACCGCCGAGCCCACCACAGCTAACCTGTACCCTAGTAAAAGCCCATGTTGTTAGGGCGGCGGTCAAACCGGGCGCCGACCATAGTAGGCCCAGGGGCGCGATTTGTCCGACGAATGGGGCACGCTTTGGCCAGACTTTACACAGCTTTTACCTCGGTTTTGACTAGCCAAGAGCGTTTTCGACACGGCTCGGAAATCCTTAAATGCCAATCTTGGTTTGCGTGATTTAGTCGGCCCTGCCAGTTAGTGATAACCCGGCCAGATTCAAGTACAATTGCGCCCGCTGCAAGGGAGGGGCGAATGTCGAAAGTTTGGCGTCGTCAATACTCTCATTGTCAACCGCTGGGCGGCTTAACCGGCCATGGTGCTGGATACTTTTTGCCCTGTCTTGTGTTTCTGCGGCCCGAATAATCATCTGGCGAGAGTTCTAAATTATGTTGATCCTGCGCGGTGCTCGTGCGCTGTCCCAATTTCGTTGCGAAAAGCTCCTAAATTCCATTCAAACCAGCAATCCAGATATACAGGCCATTAACAGCCAGTACATCCATTTTGTGGAATTGACCGTGGGCAGCGAGCTTACCGATGCCGAATCTCAGGTGCTAGAGCAGCTACTCACCTACGGCCCAGCCAGCAGCACAGTGGTGCCGCAAGGGGCTTTATTCTTGGTGACGCCACGGCTGGGGACTATCTCACCTTGGTCGTCCAAGGCGACAGACATTTGCCACCGAGTAAACCTGGATAAAATACACCGGGTTGAACGCGGCGTTGCATATTACGTCACTGGCACGATAACCGATGACCAAGCACTGGCCAAATTGTTGTTTGACCCCATGGTGGAAACGGTATTTGCCGAGCTGGATCAGGCTGCAGCCCTATTTCAGCACAACGAACCTGCACCTCAAGCCAGTGTAGACGTACTCTCGCAAGGCCGAGTGGCGCTAGAACAGGCCAACCAAAACCTGGGTTTGGCCCTGGCCGATGATGAAATTGACTACCTAGTAACGTCGTTTCAGGAGCTGGATCGCAATCCGGTGGACGTCGAGCTGATGATGTTTGCCCAAGCAAACTCCGAACACTGCCGCCATAAAATTTTCAATGCCACCTGGACCATCAACGACGAAGACCAACCACACTCGTTGTTCCAAATGATCAAAAACACCTACCAGTGTGGCGGCGACAATGTGTTGTCAGCCTATGCCGACAACGCGGCGGTAATTGTGGGCAATAAGGCTGGCCGCTTTTACCCCGATCCAATGAACCACATTTACTCGGTGCAGTTGGAAGACATTCACATATTGATGAAAGTCGAAACCCACAACCATCCCACGGCCATTGCACCTTTCCCTGGTGCCGGTACCGGCGCTGGCGGTGAAATTCGCGACGAAGGCGCCGTTGGCCGTGGCTCCAAACCCAAAGTGGGCCTAACGGGGTTTTCCGTATCGCAACTGCACATTCCTGGATTCGAGCAGCCCTGGGAAACCGATTACGGCAAGCCAGGCCGTATCGTTTCCGCCCTGGACATCATGCTCGAAGGGCCCATTGGCGGTGCCGCCTTTAATAACGAATTTGGCCGCCCCAACATTTGCGGTTACTTCCGCAGCTTCGAAATGGATTTTGACGGTGAGCGTCGCGGTTACCACAAGCCCATTATGCTGGCCGGTGGCTACGGCAACATTAAGGGCGAGCACGTCGACAAAAATGAATACGAGCCGGGTTGCAAACTGATCGTACTAGGTGGTCCAGCCATGTTGATTGGCCTGGGCGGTGGGGCGGCCTCGTCCATGAGCTCCGGTGATTCCAGCGAAGATTTAGACTTCGCATCGGTGCAGCGCCAAAACCCTGAGATTCAACGTCGGGCGCAGGAGGTCATCGACCGCTGTTGGCAAATGGGTGAGAGCAACCCCATCGCTTTTATCCACGACGTGGGCGCCGGTGGCTTGTCCAACGCTTTCCCTGAGCTGGCCAAAGATGGCGGCTGTGGTGCCGTGTTTGAATTACGCGAAGTACCCAACGACGAACCCGGCATGAGCCCTCTGGAGATTTGGTGTAACGAATCCCAGGAGCGCTACGTGATGGCGGTAAAACCCGAGGATTTACAGACGTTTGAATCCATCTGCGAGCGCGAACGCGCGCCTTACGCGGTGGTGGGTGAGGCCATCAGCGAGCATACCCTGGTGGTAAACGACCGCCATTTCGATGCCAAGCCGGTGGATTTACCCATGCAGGTGTTGTTTGGCAAGCCGCCCAAGATGCACCGCACCGCGCACAAACACACCGGGGTTACCCAGGTATTTGATACCCAAGATATCGATCTCAACGATGCCGCCGAACGCGTCTTAAAACACCCCAGTGTGGCCAGTAAAAACTTCTTAATCACCATCGGTGACCGCTCGGTTACCGGCCAAGTGGTGCGTGATCAAACCGTTGGCCCTTGGCAGGTTCCGGTGGCCGATTGCGCGGTGACCACGGCTGCCTTTGATACTTATTTCGGTGAGGCCATGTCCATGGGTGAGCGCACTCCGCTGGCCCTGATTGACGGCCCGGCCTCCGGCCGTATGGCCATTGGTGAGGCCATTACCAACATCGCCGCAGCCCGTATTGGGGCGCTACGAGACGTTAAATTGTCCGCCAACTGGATGTGTGCAGCCGGCCATAAGGGCGAGGACGAAAAACTCTACCGCACGGTGGAAGCCGTGGGCATGGAGCTGTGCCCAGCCTTGGGCATTACCATCCCGGTGGGCAAGGACTCCATGTCCATGCGCACCGCCTGGAGTGACAACGGCGAAGACAAAGCCGTGACTGCTCCTATGTCGTTGGTGATTTCGGCCTTTGCCCCGGTGGTGGATGTGCGCAAAACCCTGACGCCGCAACTGCGTTTTGACCGCGGTGAAAGCGAGCTCTTATTCGTTGATATTGCCAGCGGCAAGCAACGCTTGGGTGGCAGTATCTTGTCCCAGGTGTACCAAGAAATGGGCGATGAAGTGCCCGATTTGGACAACCCAGCTACGGTGCAGGGCTTTTTCGACGCCATGCAAGGCAGCATGGAAGCTGACCATATTATCGCCTACCACGACCGTTCCGACGGCGGCTTGTTCGCAAGCCTTGTGGAAATGGCCTTTGCTGGCCACATTGGTATCGACGTCGACTTGTCTGTGCTACCCGGCGATGCCCTGGCAAATCTGTTCAATGAGGAGCTGGGCGCGGTATTACAAGTGGCCAGCGAAAATGTCGATGCTGTGCGCGAATGTTTCAGCCAGGCCGGCGTAGACATTTATTGCATTGGCCGCCTAAACCAAGATGACTTGGTGCGCATCAGCAAGGGTGGCGAAATACTGTTTGAGCAGAGCGAATCTTATTTGCAGCAGCTGTGGAGCGAAACCAGCTACCGTATTCAGTCGCTGCGTGATAACCCTGTGTGCGCTCAGCAAGAATTTAACCGGATTTTGGGCCGCAATGATGGCCTCAGCGCCAGCCTAAGCTTCGACCCCAGCGAAGACATCAGCGCACCGTTTATCCACTCCGGCGTTAAGCCCCGGGTGGCCATTTTGCGCGAGCAGGGCGTTAACAGCCACGTTGAAATGGCCGCGGCCTTCCACCGTGCGGGCTTCGACGCGGTGGATGTGCATATGAGTGACATCCTGGCTGGCCGTGTGCAGTTGCAAAACTTTAAAGGGATGGCGGCCTGCGGCGGCTTCTCCTACGGTGATGTGCTTGGTGCTGGTGAAGGTTGGGCCAAAACGATTCTGTTTAACAGCCAGGCGAGGGACCAGTTTGCCGAATTCTTTGCCCGCGGCGACAGCTTCAGTTTGGGCGTGTGTAACGGTTGCCAAATGATGAGCAACTTAAAAACGCTGATTCCGGGCAGCGGCCACTGGCCACGCTTTGTGCGTAATTTGTCTGAACAATTTGAAGCCCGCACCAGTTTGATTCATATCGACCAAACGCCATCGGTCTTGCTAACCGGCATGGCCGGCTCCCACATGCCGGTGGCGGTTGCTCACGGTGAAGGGCGCGCCGAATTCCGTGATCAGCAGCACCTGAAAGCCTGTGAGGCCTCGGGCACAGTGGCCATGCGTTACGTTGATAATGGTATAGAGGTAACCGAGAATTATCCCGCCAACCCCAATGGTTCGCCGGCCGGTATTACCTGTGTCACCAGCACCGATGGCCGGGCCACCATTTTAATGCCGCATCCAGAGCGGGTGTTCCGCACCGTGGCCAACTCTTGGTACCCAGATCACTGGGGCGAGGATAGCCCGTGGATGCGAATTTTCCGCAACGCGCGGGTATTTGTGGGTTAGAGGCCAAGGATCTACAGCCCAAACCCATGGGCTTGCGGCCAAAAGGATTTGGCCATTTCATCACTGGCTGGGCCAGTGCCATGCATTTAACTAAGTAATTGTTTATGTCTAATACATTTGAAAGTAACGATGCCAAAGCCAGTTATGGAATTGGTCGCCAAATGGGTGATCAGCTGGTAGAAAAACCGTTTTCCAGTTTTGATATTGAGGCTGCTATTGCAGGCTTTATCGACGGCGCCAAGGGCAATGCCTTGCAAGTGTCCGCCGACGACATTAATGCCGCGTTTAAAATTATTCAAGGCCAGATTCAGCAAGAGCAATCCGACAAGGCCAAAGAGTTGGGCGGTGAGGGTGCAGCGTTTTTAGAAGGAAACGCCAAAGACCCAGAAGTGACTGTGTTGGAATCTGGCCTGCAGTACAAAGTGCTGACCGAAGGCACCGGCGAAAAACCGACCAACAGCTCGACCGTGCGCACCCACTACCACGGCACGTTGATTGATGGCACTGTGTTTGACAGCTCCGTTAACCGTGGCCAACCAGCGGAATTCCCAGTATCGGGTGTTATCGCCGGCTGGACCGAGGCCCTGCAATTGATGCCAGTAGGCTCAAAATGGCGTTTATTTGTGCCGTATAACCTGGCCTACGGAGAGCGCGGTGCTGGCGGTGCCATCGGCCCATACGCGACCTTGATCTTCGAAGTAGAATTGCTGGCTATCGTTAGCTAGTTGAATTAGCTCGCTGCCGGTGTGCGGTAGAAATAAAACCCTTCGATTTTTTTGATGCTGGTTTTATTTTTCATTTTATTTGCACACCGGCGGCGAGCGTTTGCGCGGCCCAGGGACAGGGATAGCGATAGGCTGCGCGAAATTGATTATTTTTTGTTTAGCACGCAAACACTATGAGTAAATCAGACGCCATCGAACAAGAAAAACAAAGCCAATTATACGACCTAGTCGACGCTTTAGTTGAGCTGGCCAACCAAGCCACCGATAAAGCCCTGGACCCAGGCGAAGCGCATCAAGCCATGATGTATGCCACCGCCCGCTATGGCGCGTTTATTGTTGCTGCCAGCAGTGAAAGTAAAGAAGACTATGAGCAGGATAAGCTCGATGCGCGCAATTTTTACATGGATCAATTTCGCCAGTTGTTGAACGAAAACTTCGACGATTACCTGGCCAACTTTGACCAGTATCTAGATTCAGACTAGCTCCTGGGTTTCAGCGCCGCTTGGTCGACTTGGCGTGGTTAATTTCCTTCGACCATATCCGCTTTTTGGGCTTTCTCACTAGCCTGGGTTTTATCATCTTCTTGGCTTTCATTAAGAGGCTCAATCTGCAATATTTGCACCGTGGGGTCAGTGATGACATCCGCCAGCGTGTATTGCCTGAGGTGCTGCATAAACTCACGCTGTGCTTGCCACAAAACCGATTTTAAAACGCACTGCGGGCTAATGACGCAGGGCGGATCTTCGCAGTTAACCGGCGCCAGTGTTTGCTCCATTTGGCTCACTACGTCGGCTACATTGATGTCCTGGGGTTGCTGTGCCAATCGTATGCCGCCATTCTTTCCGCGTAATGATTCAACCCATCCGGCGTGCACCATCTGATTGACGATTTTCATTAGGTGGCTTTTGGACAGAGTAAACGCCTTGGCCACTTCTTGGATGTTGCACAGTCGATCCGGGTTTGCCGCTAAAAAAATAAGCGTGCGAAACGCGTAATCGGTGTGTTTGGTCAGTTGCATTTAGGGCTGTTCTCTTATTTTTATTATTTCTTTTTAAAAGGGCTAAAACCGTCGCCTAAGCGCGCTTCGCCCTCGCTCACGGATTCCTTTTTAGGTGCCGGGCCAAAGCGCTTGGGTCGGCCTTTGTTGGCTTGGTCGCGGGCGCGTTTTTTGGGTTTTACCTTGGCTGTGGTTTTGCTGTCGCTGCTTTTTTTGTCATCCCGTTTTTTGCCACTGGCGCGGCCAGATGATTTAACTTTATCTGGGCCCTTATATTTGGCGGTTAAGCCGGGTAAGGTACGCTTTTCAAAGCCGTCGCCCACGACGTTTTCGGCCCGCGCTTTATTATTCCACTCGTGGGGCGCAATCAGTGCGATGCTGGTGCCGGGCTTGCCAGCGCGTCCGGTGCGGCCCGCGCGGTGCACATAATCCTTGGGGGTGCGCGCCATATCAAAATGAATGACGGCGTCCAGCTTTTCGATGTCTAAGCCCCGCGCTGCCACATCGGTGGCGATGAGTACGGTAAATTTATGACGACGAAACGCCAGTAGAATTTCCCGCCGTTGATCTTGGGTCATGTCGCCATGCAAACAGCCGGCTTGGTGGCCGTAGTATTCCAACACGCCACGTAAACGGTTGGCCTCCGATTTGGTGTTGGTAAACACAATGACCTTTTTGAATTCACCGCTGCCGATGATTTTATCCAGTGCCTTTTGTTTAAATTTTACGTCATCACTTAATACAAATTGGTGATGCACTTCCGCCGCCACTTGGTTGTGGTGTTCCAGCTCCAGGCGCTCTGGGTCGCGCAGCAAATGCTGGGCGACTCTCGCCACCTGTTGATGGCGCAATGTGGCGGAAAACATGAGAGTTTGGTGTTTATCTGTTAACGCCTGAGCCACTCGATCAATGTCTTCGGTAAAGCCCATATCCAACATGCGGTCAGCTTCGTCCAACACCCAAAACTCTAGGTCGGTTAAGTCTGTGGTGTTGTTGCGTAGGTGGTCGGATAGCCGGCCCGGCGTGGCGATGATAATTTCGGGGTTTTTACGCAGTAGGGAGGCCTGAAACTTAAAGTCTGCGCCGCCGGTTAATAGGGTAAACGTGGTGCGGGTATATTTCGCCAGGGCTTTTAGGTTATTACTGATCTGCTCGGCCAGCTCCCGGGTGGGCACCATTATAAGCGCTCTACAGCCGGTATTGGGCGAGGGCTGGGCAATTAACTGCTGCACTATGGGCAGCAAAAAGGCCAGTGTCTTACCGCTGCCCGTGGCCGCACTGGCGATGATATCGCGTTTGTTGAGCACGGCCGGTACTGCCAAGGCTTGAATTTCCGTGGCGTGGGTTAGCTCCTGGGCGGCCAGCGCTTGTAACAATGTGGCGCTAAGGTTGAGTGCGCTGAATTCAGGGGTAGGGCCGGACAAAGTGTTCTCCTTGGGCAGGAACCATTGTGGGTTTGAGCGGAATAAACGTTGTTCAAAGAGTTAAAAAGTTTGCACTGTTATTCAGTTGGCATATGAGTTGGCTGGTATATAACCGTGCAGGTATCGGCGTAGGTGCGCTCGGTTTGGCTAAAGGGCGCTATGATATCACGGCTCAAGTGCCAGGGTTGAACAGTAATGCGGCCGGTACAGCAAAGTCGTTGCTGTAATTGGCTAGCAGCGATAACAGCGACAGTTAAAGTGTTCGAAAATACCAGTGGGTAGAGAGGATAGAATGAGCGTATTAAAACAAGTAAAGATGTGGTCTTTGGCTATCGCTATGACCGCCAGTGGTGCGGTGTTCTCAGACGATGAGGCCGGCGTGGCTCTGGCCAAAGTAAAAGACAACATCTATATGATTACCGGCCCCGGTGGCAACGTTGGCTTATTTGTGGGTGACCAAGCCAACGTATTGATTGACGACAAATTTGAAGCCCAGGGTTCGCCCATTTTAAAGCTGGTGGCGGAGGTTTCGAATCGTCCGCTGGAATACGTGTTTAACACCCATTGGCACAATGATCACACCGGTAGCAACGTGGTAATGGGCAACACCGGCGCCACCATTGTGGCCCATGAAAACGTACGTGAATTGTTGGCCAAGGGCACTACTTTAAAAGCGTTTAATCGGGTTATTGAGCCTTATCCCAAAGAGGCCCTGCCGGAAATTACCTTCGACCAATCAATTACGTTGCACATCAACGACGAGACCCTGGCTGTGCAGCACATACCCAACGCCCACAGCAATGGTGACAGCGTGTTGTACTTTAAAAAGGCCAATGTGGTGCACACCGGAGATTTGTTCTTTAACGGAATTTACCCCTTTATCGATGCCGAACATGGCGGGCGTATTAAGGGCATGATTGCCGGCATTCAAATGGTGCTGGGGCAAATAAACGCGGATACCGTGATCATCCCAGGCCATGGGCCGTTGGCGACGGTGGACGATCTGCACGCATTTAAAGCTATGCTAGAGGCCACCGTAGCCGCGCTGGAGCCGCTCATGGCCCAGGGGCTTAGCACGGAAGAAATTGTTGCCAAGCAGCCCACTAAAGCATTGGATGAACAATGGGGTAAGGGATTTTTAAGCCCCGATCAATGGGTGGCCATAGCCGTGAGCTCACTGCAACAGTGAGCCGAGGCTCCAGCCTAGGTGACCACCACCACGCGCAGCGCGTCTAGGCGTAGCTGCGATTGTTTCAAGTAATTTTCCGCCATGGCGTTTTGCTCTTCCAAGGCGGAAATTTCTTCGGCTCGTATGTTAGGGTTGACCTTAGCCAGGGCCACCATGCGGGCCAGCTCTGCGTCCTGCTCTTTGGTGAGTGCCTCACGGGCGCTCTTGAGCAAGGCTTTGGCCTGGGTTTCGGCGTTGGTTTTGGCTTTGCCCAGTCGGCCTTCCACTTCGGGCTTTAGGTGTTTCACAATATCCGCGGCGGTTTTTCTGGGCAGGGTTTTGGCAAGCCCGGTTAATTGATGACCGGCCACTACCCCGGCCAGGTCTTTACCACCTTGATCCAGCAATACACGAATAGGCGTTAACGGCAGGAAGCGATTCAATTGATGCGCTTTGGGTGCCGGGCAGTGGACCACGTAAACCGCTTCCAGCAACCAGGTGCCGGCTTTGAGTGGCGGCAGTTTTAAGGTGCACAAAGAGCAATTGCCGTGGTCGCCACTGGCGACCATGTCCATGGTGGCGGTAACCATGGGGTGCTCCCAGGAAAGAAACGACAGCTCTTCTCGGCTCAGAGCCTTATTGCGGTTGAAACACACGCTGATGCCGTCTTCCGGTAACTCAGGAAACGGGCTGTGCATGGTTTCCGAGGGGTGCAGCACCCAGGTTTGCTCGCTGTGGTCTTGATGGTCGACACCGAACTGGTCGAAGGCCATTAGCATATAATCTTGCAGCGCGTTTTCTTGGGCGGCCTCGCCAACTTGGTCGATAATGTTTTGCGCCACGGAAGGGTTGCAGGAGTTAAGCTCCAATAAGCGGTCTCGGCCGGATTGCAGAACGGCAATCAGTTCTTTGGCCAGGCTTTCGGTTTTGCTTATCAAGCCCTGGCAGGCGGCAGCATTGCTGGGGTCGGCCAGGGCGTTTTCCAGTTCGGTTTGCACCTGTTGTTTCACCGCGCCGCCAATGGGGCAGGTTTGGGTGAAGGCCTGGAGGCCTTGGTCGTACCACTGCAGCAACACCGCTTGGCTGGAATCCTCAAAATACGGTACGTGAATTTGAATGTCATGCTGCTGGCCAATGCGATCTAGGCGGCCAATGCGCTGTTCCAGTAAATCGGGGTTGGCGGGCAAATCGAACAACACCAGATGATGGGCGAACTGGAAGTTACGGCCTTCGCTGCCAATTTCAGAGCACACCAATACCTGAGCGCCGGCTTCATCATCGGCAAAGTAGGCCGCGCTGCGATCTCGCTCTAAAAGGCTCATGCCCTCGTGGAATACACTGGCGCGAATGCCCTGGCGCAGGGTGAGATAGGATTCCAGCGCTAGGGCCGTTTTGGCACTGGCAGTAATCAACAGAACTTTTTGTTTGCGATTCAGTTTTAGAAATTGCTCCAGCCACTCTACACGCGGGTCCAGCTCCACCCAGTCTTCCGGTTGGTCTTGTTCCGGGTAGAGGGAGGCGCTGTCGTAGTGGGCTGGCATATCCAGGGGCACGGCATCCAGGCAGCGTTGCGGGAAGCCGCTGACGCTGCCACGGGTGTTGCGAAATAGCACCCGGCCGGTGCCGTGGCGGTCGAGTAACTCGCGCACAGTGTCAACAATCATCTCACTCGGCGCCTCGGCGCTGGCCAATTTGGCCATCAGCGATGTAACGCGGTCCTCGCCGATGAATTCGGCCAGCTGTTGCTGCCGGCCAGCGTCGCTTTGCAGCGCGGCTGCGCCATCGTCTGCTAGCAAAGTTTGAATCAGCTCGTTAATCGGTTGGTACTTGTCTTCTTCTGCGCGGAATTCTTCCAGGCTGTGGTAGCGGTCTGGGTCCAATAAACGCAGGCGGGCGAAGTGGCTTTTCAGCCCAAGTTGCTCCGGGGTGGCGGTTAGCAGTAGCAGGCCGCGGGCGAGTTTTGCCAGGGATTCCACTGCCTGGTATTCAATGCTCGGCTGCTGCTCAGACCAAACCAAATGGTGAGCCTCATCCACACACAGTAAATCCCATTCGCACTGGCAGGCCAGTTGAAGGTTTTCGTCTCTGGCGGTAAACAAGCTGATCGGACAGAGCACCAGCTGCGCTGAATCGAAGGGGTTGACATCGCCGCTCTCTATGGCGTCGTCGATACGGGCTTGGTTCATCACCGAAAAGTGCAGGTTAAAGCGGCGTAGCATTTCCACTAACCATTGGTGCACTAGGGAATCTGGCAACGCGATTAAAATTCGCTGGGCCCGATGGTTGTGGCGCTGGTGATGGATGATCAGACCGGCTTCAATGGTTTTGCCCAAGCCCACTTCGTCGGCCAGCAGAACCCGCGGCGCAAAACGGTTGGCAACCTCGTTGGCGATGTAGATTTGGTGTTTTAGCAAGTCCACCCTTGGGCCGAGTAAACCGCCGACACCAGAGGCCTGTAATCGCCGCAAATGCTCCAGCGTGTGCAGTCGCAATTGAAACTGGCGGGGTTTGTCTAGGTTGCCGGCCAGCAGTCTTTCTAATGGCCCGGAGAAGTGCACAAATGGGTCTAGCTCAACTTCGCTCAACGCTTTTTGCGTGCCATCGATGCCGGTGACCAGGTAGGTAATGTGGCCTTCGTCCTGCAATTCATCCACCAGCCAGGCCTGGTCGTCTAGGTCGTACACGGTGTCGCCGACGTCATATTTAACGCGGGTCAGGGGGGCGTTGCGGTCCGCGTAGGTGCGGTGCTCGCCGCACGCGGGAAAGGATAGGGATACTCGCCGATCACGGGCGTCGGTGACTACGCCTAACCCCAATTCTTTTTCAGCACTGCTAATCCAGCGCTGGCCGATAACAAATTGTTCCGCAGCCAATGTTCACTCCAAGACGGGATTTAGTTCTCGCGGTTGCTAATACTCCGCTGCTTTGCGCAGCTCGCAGCGAAACTCAAACGCCCTTAATAAATGGCTGGCGATGATAGGAAGTAACGTTTGCTTTGTCACCCACCAATCGAGCTTTAAAGCGTGCTGAGTAAAAATCAGTAATAGCAATAGCCAATATGTCATTAGGCATTGCTAAAGTTTGCGTGGATACTCCCGTGCCATTTGTGGGTTTGGTCAAAAAAACACCTAATTGGCTAAGTTTTGATGTGCGCCAATTGTAAAACCTGGGGGGTTTAGGATTGACCTTGTTCTGGTGGTTTATTGAGCTTTTTGGTGGCTGTTTGTCCAGTTTGGTTGGCGGCTGTCGCTAGGCAACCGGCGCTAAGTGTTTGATTTAGCTCAAGCTAATGAGGGTGGCTGAGTTGTCCTCGTGGCAAAAAATATGTCGCTGATCGAAGGCGCGGCTTTTTTTTGCACTGCTACACTTTTAAGACACACCAATAACAAGCGTAAAAAGGCGCAAATCGGTCTAGCTGTTGCGGTTAGTGCTAGGCAGAATGCGCGCCTTTATTCAATACCAAGAAGACCAAAAAACGTTTGAGAGAATAAGCTATGACGTGGATATGGTTGCGAGGCCTCGGCCGTGAATCAGCGCATTGGGGCGGCTTGCCCCGCAAGGTGGAACAAGCCACTGGTGATAAGGTAATCGCCCTCGATATGCCCGGAGTTGGACGCAAGCGCGACCAACGCTGCCCGTTGCGTATGGACGCCGTTGTTCGTCAATTACGCCAGGAGACCGCGGGCCTGGATAATATTAAAATATTGGCTATGTCACTGGGTGGCTCCGTAGCACTGAATTGGGCCGCCTCCGATGCCCGGGTTAAGCAAGTTGTGTTGGTTAACAGCAGCAGCAAGCTCAGTTTCTTCACCAAGCGTTTGCGATTTATCCCCGCGGTTCGGATGTTGTCATCGTATCTGTCCAAAAACAGTCATGAAGAGCGCGAACGCAAGGTACTGGCTACCTTAAGTAATAACTCCCGGGCTTCTGCTCAGGTTAACTCGCTTTGGGCAGAGGTGGCTCGTCGCCGTCCGGTGGCATTGACCCAGGTGTTTCGTCAAATCGCGCTGGCAGGTTTTTCTCGATTACCTACACCCAGCCAGATGGTGCACTGTTCGGTGCAGGTGTTTGCCAGCCGTAACGATCGGTTAGTCTCCGCTGACTGCAGTCGCAAATTGGCCGACTACTACCAGTGCAGTTTGGTCACTCACCCTGAGGCCGGCCACGAGTTAGCTTTGGACGATCCGGATTGGTTACTCAATCAGATAAAATCCTTCTCCGTTAGCGGCGCCATCACTCCGGCGGGTTGTTAACTTTCCTCTAGGCAGCGGGTTGCTGGTCAACCCGCTTCTTCATTATTGTTAATTCACTTGCTCTCTTTCGCATAAATTTGCCAACCTTGTGGTCTTAACCGATATCGGCAAGCTTCGTGCTTGTTATTCGTTTAAATTCGTGTGCTTTTTCTGTGGCAACGCCAGTTAACTGCTGCTCGACAGTTGGGGTAGGTGGTAGCTTTGTGTCGGTGGTGCAGCTTTAGTACGCCTAAATGTTCTTGCGCCAGCGGTTTTGCTGGCATCGAATAGACCCAAAGGGGGGCAATATGAGTTCTTCAACCGAAGGTGGTTTACCCGTCGCACTCGTCACCGGTGCTGCCAGTGGCATCGGCTTTGGTATCGCCGAAAGCCTAGCCGGCAAAGGCTACAAAGTCTTGGTGAGCGATATCAATATCGAGGCAGCCCAAGAGGCGGTGGCAAAAATTGAAGCCGCTGGCGGCACTGCGGAGCCCTGCAAGCTGGATGTTACCAGCCAGGAGGACATCGAAGCTGCGGTAGAGCAAGCCGGCAAAATTGATGTGTTGGTGAACAACGCAGGTATGCAGTACGTGGCCAAGCTGGAGGAGTTTCCGGTGGATCGCTGGAAACTGTTGGTAGACATTTTGCTCACCGGCCCTGCCATGCTCACCCGCGCCGTATTGCCCGCCATGAAATCCAGCAACTATGGCCGCATTGTTAATGTTGGCTCCATCCATGGTTTGATTGCTTCACCTTACAAAACGGCCTATGTTGCGGCTAAGCATGGTTTAATCGGTTTTTCTAAGGTAGTGGCCTTGGAGGTGGCGGATTTTGATATCACCATCAACACCTTGTGCCCGGCCTATGTGAAAACGCCGTTGGTGGAAAAACAGATAGCAGCCCAGGCGAAAGAAAACGGTATTACGGAAGAAGAAGTCGTCAACGATATCATGTTGCAGCCAATGCCGAAAAAATCGTTTATTAGTATTGAAGAAATGTGTGGCGCGGTGGATTATCTACTGTCGCCGGTAGCGAAGAACATGACGGCGCAGTCCATCGTGCTCGACGGAGCCTGGACGGCACGTTAACGCGGTGGCAACGGCCTTGGCAGAATCAGCTCTGCCACACTCCTCGGCAGTCCTGTAAGGGCGGGGCAAACTAGGTCACATCCACGAGGCGCCCAGGCTTTGGCTGGGGCGCCAACAAGACACAGTGCAGGAGGATGTATGAAAGTACATATAGAGTTGGATCTTACGCCACAGGAGGCCCGCGAATTGATGGGGCTTGACGGCATGGATCAGATGCAGCAGTTATTCATCAAATCCATGAGCGGCGAAATGACCAAAGAAGGCTATCCGTTTTTTGATATGTTTCAAAATTTCGTCAAACAGGGCCAAGAAACTCTGGAGCGATATCGTAAAGTGGTAGAAACCACCACCACAACCACCGGCTCGACCAAATCCGGTAACGGTTCCGAACACTAAAATTCATTACACACTAGCGCTTCTAGCAAGGGTAGGTATTCGTTCAACTCCTAACAGCAGTCGTTAATCTGGCCGTCACTTTTGCGTCTTGCCATGGCGCGGGCCGCAGGTTAACAGTTACCACTAGGCTAATTGGACAGACCCATACATATGGGAAGCAAGGCACGTAGGTAGGAGAAAGAACAATGGATGCAAAGGAACAAAAACAGGTATTGAACTACCTCGATAAGTACCGTGAAATGTTCAATGATATGTCGCACGAAATCATGCTGCGTGTGCTAGCCAGTAGCAAAGCCGAGATCAATCCTTTCAACAACGCCGACAAAATCATGGGGGTGTTGTCCCAAGGCGTAAAGGTTGACCCCAAAAAGCTGATGCGAGAGCAAATGGGCTTTTTAGAAGCGCAGGCTTCGTTGTGGCAGAACACCGCAAAAGCGCTGTTCGAATCCCAGCAATCGGCGCCCGTGGTTGAGGCAGACCGCACCGACAAACGTTTTAAAGACGAGCAGTGGGACACCAATCCCATGTTCAATTACTTTAAGCAGGCCTACCTACTTAACTCTAAAATGATGCAGGGTTTTGTGGATGCACTAGAGTTCGAAGACCACAAAATTGCAGAGCAAGTAAAGTTCTTTACCCGCCAATACGTAAACTCCATGTCGCCCACCAATTACATACTCACCAACCCTGAGGTTTGCCGAGATATTTTGGATACCGAGGGTGAGTGCTTGGCAAAGGGCATGGATAATTTCATGCGCGATATCGAAAACAGCCCGCTGGAGGCGTTTAAGGTGTCCCAGGTGAATATCGATGCCTTTGAGGTAGGTAAAGATCTAGCCATTACGCCAGGCCAAGTGGTGTATGAGAACGAGTTATTTCAGCTGATTCAATACAAGCCCACCCAGGAACAGGTATACAAAAAACCGTTGCTGGTGGTGCCGCCGTTTATCAACAAGTTTTATATCCTGGATCTGACGCAGAAGAAATCCATGATCAGCTGGCTGCTAGACCAAGGCTACAATGTATTCTTGGTCTCTTGGGTTAATCCGGGTGCCTCATTGAAAGATACTGCGTTTGAAACCTACGTCACCAATGGTGTCATCAAAGCGGCGGAAGTGACCGCCGAAATTACCAAATCGCGCTCGGTAAACGCCGTGGGCTATTGTATTGGTGGCACCGTTTTGGGTATTGCCGCTGCGGTTTTGAAAGAGAAAAACAGCAAGCTGCTGAGCTCCATCAGCTTTTTTACAACCTTGTTCGATTTTAGCGAGGCGGGGGAGGCCGGTAACTACATCTCCGAGCAAACCTATTCCATGATCGAACAAAGCGTATCGGCCAAAGGTTATTTAGACGGCAGGATACTGGCGTACTGTTTTAGTATGCTGCGCGAAAACAGTCTGTTTTGGTCTTATTTTGTGGATAACTACCTCAAAGGTAAAGATCCAATGCCTTTCGATATTTTGTATTGGAACAGTGACTCCACCAATATTCCGGCGCCTGCGTTTTTGTATTATCTGCGCAAAACCTACATGGACAACGAGTTGCGTAACCCGGGCGGTATGCGGGTAGACGGCATTGATGTTGATCTCTCCAAGGTGGATATCCCGGCTTACAGCCTAGCCACGGTGGGCGATCACATCGTCATTTGGCAGGCTGCCTACGAAAGTTTAAAAGTGCTCTCGGGCGCTAAGTCTCGGTTTGTTTTGGCCGGCTCCGGCCACGTGGCAGGTGTGATTAACCCGCCTGCCAGCGCCAAGTACGATCACTGGGTGAATGAGCAGTTGCCGGGTAATGCCGAGGAGTGGCTCGCCACCAGTACGGAAAACAAGGGCTCTTGGTGGTTGGATTGGGATGCCTGGCTGGCGCCTTTATCCGGTGCTAAGCAGGCCGCGCCCAAAACCTTGGGCAATGCGCAATACAAACCCATAGAGGCGGCTCCTGGCCGGTATGTAAAGGTGCGGTTGGAGAAGTTGGCTGAGCCGAAAAAGGCGCCAGAGCAAGCCACTGCTGAGTAGGTGGAGGCTTAATGGGTAGCGATTTTTGTCATTGAGGCAAAAATCGCTATACTGCGGTGCACATAAGCGTCAGTGAGGCAGCCAGTGATTATCATCAAAAAGTACCCCAACCGTCGCTTGTACGACACCTCCCAAAGCCAGTACGTGAACCTGGAGTTCATAAAGTCTTTGGTGATGTCCCATCAAGAATTCAAAATCATCGATTCCAAAACAGAAGATGACCTTACCAAGTCAATCATGCTGCAAATCATCACAGAGCAAGAAACCAATGATCAACAGTCTGTGCTTACCAACCAGGTCTTAAAGCAGCTAATACGCTTTTACGATAGCGACATGCAGGTGTTTCTGCGTATGTACCTAGAGCAGAGTATGGCTAACTTCCTAGACCAGCAAGACGCCATGCAGTCGGTTATGCGTGGCATTATTGACAAGTCCCCCATTAGTATCTTCGGCCAAATGTTCGAGAAAAACGTGGATTTTTGGCGCTCTATTGGCATTAGCGACCCGTCTAAAACGCCCAAAGAATAAACCCTTCGTTACTTAGTAAAAATTGATATAGCCTTTTTGCTGCAAAGCAGCAAAAAGGCGTTGACGGCTCCTCGTGGTGTCCATATTATAGCTCCTGAACCTATTGTGCGTTGCAGCATTTTTAAAGGCTGCAAGTTTTAAAGTCTAGGAGACCAACTATGTTTGATAAGTTCGTAGAGCAAGCGCAAAGTGCTTCTAAACCCTTCGGCGAGTTCATGAGCATTAATGCTGACACCATGGAAAAGCTGGCGGAGAAGCAAACCTCATTGTTCACCAGTATGATGAACGACAGCATCGAGTACGCCAAAGATTTGGCCTCTCAGAAAGACCTTGCTGGGGTCTATGAGACGCAAAAGACTTACGCAGAAGGCATCCAAGAGAAAATGGTAAGCACTGCGAAAGAGACCTATGCCCTAATGACTGATACATCAGAGAAGATGAGCGAAGTTTTTAATGGAGCATTCTCTGAAATAAAAAAGTTTGAAGCGGTGGCAACACCGCCAGCCCCAAAACCCAAAGCGAAAGCCAAAGCAAAAGCTCCTGCTAAAGCAGCACCAAAAGCAGACGCATAACCTGACAACAGGTTTGGCTTCGCAGCGACTAGGCTGAAACGCAGCAAGGACGGCACGGTTGCCGCCTAAGTTAACGCCAGTAGAGTTTTTATCAGCTTGTTGTAGCGCTTGTAGTCTATAGCCCAGTTCGCTGGGCTCTTTTTTCTTTGCGATATGTGCAGTTCGTGAAACAGAGCGTTAAGCTGAGCTAACGGCTCAGTCTAGATAGGGATCTGGTAAGCCGCCGTGTAGTAGGCTGCGCCGATTTGGCCATGGTATGGCATTGGCCGCCGAGGTCTAGTTCACAGGTTTTGGGCTAGTCAGGTTTTGAGCTAGTCACAGACTCGCATCAAACCCAGCCTTCCGAAACGTGCCTACAGCAGTGCAGGCTCAACGGCGATGGCGTGCTCAAACGCTAACCACCGCAAGCGGCCGCCTCCCAACTGTTTAACCTTAGCCTCATACAACCTCAGACTCGTAGTAATCTCAGCCGATGTCTCCGGCTACATTTGTATATTTCTCGTCTTATCCGCCCGATTGTGTGCCGGCTCACATCCGGTTCAACTAAACACCGGGCTGCTAAAACCCAAGCAACTAAAACCCAAGCAACTAAAACCCAAGCACCTAGAACTTAAGCACCTAGAACTTAAGCACCTAGAACGTAAGTCACCTTAAATTATGGTGTTACGCAGCGGTGTTAGCCCTTCTATGGTCGCGTCCAGAGTATCCCCCCGTTGTAGGGCGCTCACTCCCGCTGGCGTTCCTGTAAAGATTAAGTCCCCCGGTTGCAATTCAAACAGCTCTGACAAACAGCTGATGACCTCGGCGCAGGACCATATCATTTGGTTGACGTTACCTTGTTGGCGCTGATCGCCGTTGACGCTCAGCGCAATGTTGGCGGTTTCAATGCCAGTGCATGTGGCTGCTGGGGTAATGTTGCCCACCACCGCGGAGTCATCAAAGCCTTTGCTGGTGCACCAGGCGCGGCCCATTTTTTTCGCCTCGGTCTGCAGGTCTCGTCGGGTTAAATCAATGCCTACGGCAAAGCCGTATACGCAGTCCATGGCTTTCTCTTGTGCAATGTTACTGCCGCCGGACTGCAGGGCCATGACCAGCTCTACTTCGTGGTGTAGGTCGGTGGTCTGCGGCGGATAGCGCACGTCTTGGCCACTCTCAACGATGGCATCACTCGGCTTGGCAAAGAAAAACGGCGGCTCCCGATCTGGGTTAGCACCCATCTCACGGGCGTGGTCAGCGTAGTTGCGCCCAACGCAGTAAATGCGTCGCACGGGAAAACGCAGGTCGCTATCGGCAATGGTAAGGGTGGGGCGCTTACTGGGAGGGAAGGGAGTTTGCACGCAGGTTCTCCTGGTATGGTTGGTTCAGCTGTTGCTCAAACTGATGGCAAATAAAGTCATCGTCGCGGGAGCGTTTTATGCACTGCAAAAAATCGCCCGCTTCGCAAAATTGCAATTGAAGATAGGACAACCATTGCTTCACTCTGTTGCCTAGGAACTTGCGTGGATAGGCATCGCGAGTAATCAGATGGTAATCCAGTAACAGCTGGCAGGCCTGGCGCCATGTCATATCTTGGTGCGCCGTTTGGGCTGCATGCCGCTTTATGGCCAGGGCTAGGTCGGGTTTAGCTAGCATACCGCGCCCAAGCATTACCTGATTTACACTACTTTGCTCACGGCAGCGCTGCCAATCTGCCACCGACCAAACTTCGCCATTAGCCACCACGGGAATGCTTAGCGCCGCTTGGATTTCGTCGATGTAACGCCAGTATGCCGGTGGCCGATAGCCGTCGGCTTTGCTGCGTGCGTGTACCACCAGTTCGTCGGCACCGCCAGCGGCAGCGGCCTCGGCGGCTTCTAGGTAGCGGCTGCGGTCCTCGTAGCCCAGTCGAATCTTTGCGCTTAGCGGCACGTGCTGGGGCAAGCGCTGACGCACCGCCAGAACGATTTGATACATCAACTCCGGCTGGCTTAGCAGCTTAGCCCCGCCCGCGCTGTTGTTAACAGTTTTGGCTGGGCAGCCAAAATTTAAATCGATGGCGCTGGCGCCCAGGGCCGCGGCTTTTTGCGCGTTGACCGCGAGGGCCCAGGGATTGCTTCCCAATAATTGTACTTTTACCGGCACACCGGAGGCGGTGCGCGCGCCATCGGCCAATTCAGGGCAATAGCGATGAAACACTCGAGTAGGCAGGCGTTGATCAGTTACTCGAATAAACTCAGTGACGCAGCCGTCAACCCCACCCAGGCGAGTTACTAGGGCGCGTAAATGATGATCCATCACGCCTTGCATGGGGGCAAGGTAGACTTTGGGTGGCGCTAAACCAGTGGTGGGGGTGTTAGTCATGGTAAGAGCGTGGTGGTTCCAGCTGGTGTTGGAGCTCGGCATGATGCTTGGCTTTACCGGTAAATTCCAGTGCTGGTTACCTTTTAACGGCGTTGCGAAAGCGCGATGACTGCGGCTTTAAGTTTGTAGATCCCGGTCCGGTGACGGCGCGCAATTCAACCGCGCATCATACCCTGCCAGTAACCGTAGGATTTCATTGGTTTGTGTAATTCTTGCTATAAGTGGCTCATATTTTTCATTATTTTCGGTTAAACTGGCAAGCCGCTGTATACGCTAAGCCAACAAGCGCGGCAATAAAATATTACTAAAAGTTACAGTGGATAAGCTAAAAGTTAACGTAACTCGTTGATTTTTAGAATCTTTGAGTGGCTCACAAGGCCGCTTTTTAGTTGGGGTGCGAAATTGGGGTCCAATTCGCTTCCGCTAATATGTATGAAGCAAACTAAGGACTTCACATGAACGATACACTACTAGAACAGGGCGTCGAATTGATGCTGTTTGGTATGGGCACGGTGTTTGTGTTCCTAACCATTTTGGTGATTGCCACCTTTGCCATGTCGACTTTAATAGGTCGATACCTCCCCGAAGAAGCTGCCCCCACGCCTGCTACACCCACCGCCCGTGGTGGTGCTGTAGATCCCAAGGTCGTGAAAATAATCCAAGCTGCACTAGAGCAACACCGCAGCCGCGACTAAACCTTCAGTTCAAAATTAGAACAGCACCTTCGTGCACACTTTGCCAGAGAGTTTGACATGACAAACAATACCAAACCATTAGGGATAACCGATGTGGTGTTGCGTGACGCGCACCAATCACTGTTCGCCACTCGCCTTCGCTTAGAAGACATGCTGCCCATCGCTGCCAAGCTAGATCAAGTAGGCTTTTGGTCGCTTGAGACCTGGGGCGGCGCCACTTTCGACGCCTGCATTCGATACCTGGGTGAAGACCCATGGGAGCGCATCCGCGAGCTGAAAAAAGCCATGCCCAATACCCCAATGCAGATGCTGTTTCGGGGCCAAAACATTTTGGGCTATCGCCATTACGCCGATGACGTGGTTGAGAAATTCGTTGAGCGCTGCGCCGTTAATGGCGTAGACGTATTCCGTGTGTTCGATGCCATGAACGACATGCGCAACCTAGAAACCGCATTGAAAGCCGTAAAGAACGCTGGCAAACATGCCCAAGGCACCATCTCCTACACCATAAGTCCCGTGCACAATTTGGAAATGTGGGTGGATATGGGGAAGAAAATCGAAGACATGGGGGCTGACTCCATTGCCATTAAAGACATGGCCGGCCTGTTAAAGCCTTACTATGGCTATGAATTGGTCAAGCGTCTCAAGGCCAGTTGTTCTATTCCCATCCATATGCAGTGCCACGCCACTACGGGAATGTCCACCGCCACAGCCCTAAAGTGCATTGAAGCGGGTATCGATAATATCGACACCGCAATCTCGTCAATGTCCATGACCTACGGTCACAGTCCAACCGAATCGGTGGTGGCTATTCTAGAAGGCACCAACCGCGACACCGGTTTGGATCTCATCCTGCTGGAAGAGATCGCTGCTTACTTCCGTGAAGTGCGAAAAAAATACGCCAAATTTGAAGGCTCTCTGCGCGGCGTAGATTCCCGTATTTTAACGGCTCAGGTCCCCGGCGGCATGTTGACCAATATGGAAAACCAGCTGCGAGATCAGGGCGCCACGGACAAATTCGATGACGTGCTGGAGGAAATTCCGCGCGTACGCGAAGACCTGGGCTTTATCCCACTGGTTACACCCACCTCGCAAATCGTCGGCACCCAGGCGGTGTTAAACGTACTCACCGGCGAGCGTTATAAGTCCATCTCTAAAGAAACCAAGGGCGTTTTAAAAGGTGAATACGGTGCTACGCCGGCCCAGGTTAACCCAGACTTGCAAGAGCGTGTATTAGAAGGTGGCAAAGCCATTACTTGCCGCCCAGCCGATTTGATCGAACCGGAGCTGGACAAACTCAGTCAAGAGCTGACGGATTTAGCCAAGGAAAAGGGAATATCCCTCACCGCTGGTGAAGGCAAAATCGATGACGTTTTGACCTATGCGCTATTTCCTCAGGTGGGCCTCAAGTTTCTACAAAACCGCAACAATCCCGACGCCTTCGAGCCCAAGCCTGGCAAGCCAGAGCCGGTGAAGAACGATGCTGGCGAAGAGGTCTACACGGTTACTGTTGAAGGCCAAAGCTACACGGTTACGGTGAACAATGGTGGCGATATTACCGGTTTAGCACCGGTGGGTGGCGCCGTGGCCGCACCTATGGCGGGCGCGGCAGCGCCGGCTGGCAGTGGTGAGCCTGTGCCCGCTCCTTTGGCGGGTAACATCGTCAAGGTGTTGGTTAAGCCCGGTGACAGCGTAGCCGCTGGCGACACCATTTTGGTGCTCGAAGCCATGAAAATGGAAACCAATGTGGCGGCACCCAAGGCGGGTTCGGTAACCGGCATTGCGGTTAAAGAGGGTGATGCTGTGGCCGTGGGCGATAGCCTCATGACCATAGCCTAGGGGGTCGTATGAATAGTTTGATCACACTATGGCAGGATTCGGGCCTCTACAATATGGCGCCTGGCCAAATCGTAATGATTGTGGTGGGCATGTTGTTGCTGTACCTGGCGATTGCCAAAAATTTTGAGCCCTTGTTGCTGGTTCCCATTGGTTTTGGCGGTATTTTAGCCAACATCCCTGGTGCTGACTTGGCCATTTCTGCGGCGGAGGCCGCCATCGCCAGTGGCGACCCGGCGGTATTAAAAGCCATGGCTACCAGCCTTGGGGTAGAGCAATGGGATAACATTAAAGCGCTAAAAGAAGCCTACGCAGGTTCATCCGGTGATATCCATTTGGCGGCGGTGCACACCGCCGAGGACCTCAACTTCACCAACGGCATGTTGTACAACTTTTATTCCGTAGCCATTGCCTCTGGCGTCGCTCCCTTGGTGATTTTTATGGGCGTAGGCGCCATGACCGACTTTGGTCCTTTGCTCGCCAACCCTAAAACGTTGTTTTTAGGTGCCGCTGCGCAGTTCGGGATTTTTGCTACGGTAATCGGTGCAGTGGCCCTAAGCCACTTCGGCATAATGGATTTCAGTATTGCTGACGCTGCCGCCATTGGCATTATTGGTGGCGCAGACGGCCCCACAGCCATTTACGTGGCCTCCATGTTAGCGCCGGAGTTGTTGGGTGCCATCGCTGTGGCAGCCTATTCCTACATGGCACTGGTGCCGATGATTCAGCCCCCCATTATGCGGGCGCTGACCACGGAAGAAGAACGCAAAATTGTTATGAGCCAATTGCGCGTGGTTTCCAAGAAAGAAAAAATCGCCTTCCCGGTGATCGTATTAATCTTGGTGGCTATGTTTCTACCGTCGGCGGCGCCGCTGTTGGGCATGTTCTGTTTTGGCAACCTAATGAAAGAGTGTGGTGTGGTTAATCGCTTGAGCGATACCGCGCAAAACGCGCTGATCAACATTACCACCATCTTTTTGGGCTTGTCTGTGGGCTCTAAGCTTGCGGCGGATAAATTCCTGGATCCAAAAACCCTGGGTATTTTGGCGCTGGGGATCGTTGCCTTTGGTATTGGTACGGCCATGGGGGTGCTTATGGCTAAGCTGATGAACAAATTCAGCGATACCAAAATCAACCCGCTCATCGGTTCGGCGGGTGTTTCCGCTGTGCCCATGGCCGCTCGGGTATCCAACAAAATGGGCCTGGAGTACAACCCACACAACTTCCTGTTGATGCACGCCATGGGGCCAAACGTCGCCGGTGTGATCGGCTCGGCAGTGGCCGCCGGTGTCATGATCTCGATGGTGCAGAGCTTTATGTAAGCGACCCATTGAATCGCTTTGGTTACCCCGCTTGGGGTAACCTTTGCAAGGAAGATGTTAAAAGAGGCTCTAGGGCCTCTTTTTTTTGGCCTAGGTTTAGTCGAAAACGGTAAAAGTTTGTTACTTGTCTCGGTCATTAGCTTGACGGCCAATCAGGCTACAGACTATTTTTTAGTAATACTCGATTTACAAGGAAGGCTCATAGGTGATCCGATACGTTGGTTATTTATTTATCTTTTGGGTGGTGTTCTGCGCGCAATACGCCGCGGCATCGGCGCCCTTGGCGCGGGTACTGCAATCCGGCCACTACGACGCCGATGTGCGCGATTTTTCCGCCTTTGCCGAAGAGGCGGTTCACCAAGCCATGGCGCGAGGTTTCTACATTCCCATTAGCCAGCGTCAGGCTTTGATGGGGCAGGTACGAGCCAAACTCGGCCCAGAAGTACTCAGCCAGAAACTGGTTACTCAAATGCAATCCGTGGCCGGTAATACATCGGTGCGTTCCGTTCGCGACTGGTATAGCAGCGAGGTTGGTCGCAAAACCCTGGTTGGCATTCAAGTGGCCTATCAACCTGGGGCAGAGCGCCGGCAAAAGGCGATTGCGCCGTCCTTACTGGCGGATGAAGATTTGTATGGTTGGTGGCAGTCCTACAGCAAGCAGTATCCCTTCGCCGAAAAATGGCTAGAGCGGCGCGAGCGGGTGTTGGTGGAATCAGTGAGCTACATTGCTGCTACCATGAAACCCTACACACCTTTTGACAAGGCTCAGGTGGAAGAGCAGCTGGCTCGGGAAACTTTTGATCTACGCCCTAAGGTGGAAGAGCGGGTGATGTGGCGACAGCTACACGCCTTGAGTGATTTGGCCGTTACCGAATACGTGCGCTACAAGAAATTCACCACCAGTACGTCCCATGTGGCGTTTCTGAAATTGGTGGGCAGTGCCAGCGATCGCGTAGTTGCTCAAGCGACCGCGGATTTTAAAGCCATGTTGGCAGAGCATATCGTGCCAGAATCCGCGCCGATCGATGCCCAGGATCCACAGTGACGCTGTATAAAATTGTGGTATATGTGCCTTCGGATCACACGGAGCCAGTTAAGCAGGCTTTATTTGACGCCGGGGCAGGAAAAATTGGCGATTACGACCATTGTTGTTGGTCTGTGGAGGGCGTGGGGCAGTTCCGCCCCGGGGACAAAGCAGATCCGTTTTTAGGCCGCAAAGGGCGGGTTGAAGCCGTCGCGGAAACCCGGTTGGAGCTGGTTTGTAGCGCAGACTGCATCAAGTCTGCTATTGGCGCGCTGATGGCGGTGCACCCCTACGAGGAGCCCGCCTACCAAGTGTTCCAGTGCGTGGATGTAGGCCAGCTTTAGCCTGGCCGGCGCATGGCCTCTAATGTCTGGCTGCGCACCGGAAAATGCCCGGTCTTGCGATCTTCAATAAAGTAGCGCAGTGTGGATTCCACAACGGTAAAGGCTAGCTCATCCCAGGGAATGTCATCCAGGTGGCAAAGCTTAACCTCAAGGGATTCCGGCCCTGGGCCAAAGTCGGGTTGGGTAATTTCCGCTAGGTAAAAGAAGTACACCTGGCTGATGTGGGGCAAGCTGAACACCTGGTATAGCTGCAAATCATTGAGCTTAATGCGCGCTTCTTCCCAGGATTCTCGGGCTGCCCCTTGCTCAACGGTTTCGCCGTTTTCCATAAAACCGGCTGGTAGTGTCCAAAGGCCGTAGCGGGGCTCGATGGCGCGTTTGCACAGCAGTACTTGGTCACCCATAAACGGCAAACAGCCGGTGATGATCTTGGGGTTTAGGTAGTGAATGGTGTCGCAACTGGAGCAGACGTGACGCTCTCTGTCGTCACCGTCTGGAATGGCGAGTACGGTCTTGGCACCGCAATGACTGCAAAAATTCATGTGAGCTATCCAAATGAGATCTTTGCAGTATATCGGAAATTAACGAGCGATCGCAGGGGCCTCGAATGATAGAATCCGTGCGTCGTTTTTGGGCTCGGTAGACAGTGCCGGCGCGTCTTCGTCGAACGCGCTGTTCAGTGTCAAGCGCAGTTCCTCGAAGCTCTCGTGCATCATGCGAGAAATCGTGATGCAGGCCTGCATGGGTGTCTTGGCCAGTTTGCGTTTAGCATCGATTTGGAATTGTAAGCCTTCTAAGCGATGGCGCATTTTGGTCGGTGCGTTGTCCAAGAGCTCATTGATGCTGTCCTGGCGCAGTTGTTCTAGCGCCTCTGGGTCATCCTTGGCCATTTGCATCAATGTGTCAAAATCAGGTAGCTGTCCGTTCATTTCCTGCTCCGTAAGACGGCTTAGTACAATACTTAGCGTGTTATTTAAAGTGACAATATTTCAGCTAGGATTGTTCAAAGTTTGTTCAAGTTGTGCGAAAGATACTACCAACCTGACTATTTGGTTTTAAATACTTATTTATTATAACGATTAGGAATGTTGAATCGCGTGCCTTCCGGTTTTCTAAGGCACCGCAATATCTGTCATTGCCGCAGCGGCAATGACTTGCCAGTTTATTCGCTGAGTGATGTTTATTAGGGCGGAGTCTTCCGGTTTTTCTTATGACAAAATTGTTGGAAAAAAAGCTCAAACCTTTAAAAATGGATTATGAAAGTTACTACCCAACGCCAGATGCCGCCGTTTTGCTGGCGCTTTATGGCCAGGTGCAACAGCCCCAACTGATACTTACCCAGCGGGCGACCCACTTAAACAGCCATGCCGGTGAGGTGTCTTTCCCTGGGGGTAAGTGGGAGCCGGCGGATACTGGGCCGGGAGATACCGCGCTGCGTGAAACCGAAGAGGAAATTGCGTTGCCGCGCCGACAGGTGGCTCTGTTGGGCGAATTACCCGATCATTTTTCGAAGAAAGGCCTACGGGTGAAACCCATCGTGGGTTGGGTGGATGAGCTGCCTGATCTAATCCCCAGTCCCGATGAGTTAGACGCGGTATTCTCGGTGCCGCTGGAGTTTTTTCTGGCCGATCAACGCATCAGAACAGACATTTACTCCTCTCAAGGCGTGACCTACTGGTCGCCGGCTTGGCAGTTCGAGCAATACGAAATATGGGGGCTTACCGCGCGTATTCTGGTGGACTTGCTCAACGACGTGTTTGATGCCAACCTTGGCCGCCTTAACCCCGCGCCAGAGCGGCTGCGGGTATAACCCCAGGAAGACCCCAAAGAGGCGCAGTACCCCCTATGGCGAAGTTTCGCTCCCAAATCAGCGCGGCTGATAAATCCAGCCAGCCCAAGGCCGTTAATTCACCGTGCATTGCTATCTGTGCGCTTAATCAAGACGACGTATGTACCGGGTGTTACCGAACGGGCCAGGAAATCGCCCACTGGGGTCGATTGGATAACGACCAGCGCCGCGATGTGCTGGCGCTGTGTAAGAATCGGGCAAGGGCGATTAACCCCTTTTTAAGTTAGTGCTCAGAGCGGCGCCGCGGATGCTTGAGGTGCAACGCCCCTAGTGTTTCTCGGCTTTGCCAAGCTTGGTGACTTTGGCTTTTTCAATCATTCTGCCAGTCAGTGAGGTCACCTCAAACCGGTAGTCGTCCATGTGAAAGCTGACGCAGCCATCCGGTATGGCCTGTAAAAATTGTGTTGCTAGGCCATTGAGGGTTTTTGGCCCATCCTGAGGGAGTGACCAATCCAAATGCTTATTGATATCGCGGATGGCAGTGCCGCCGTCGATTAAATAGCAGTCGTCAGCCAGAGTCGTGATGTCCTCGTGTTCGTCCTCGGCGGTGTTGGTGGTAAAATCGCCAACAATCTCTTCCAAGATATCGTCCAGGGTGACAATACCCTGCACCTCACCATATTCATCCACCACAATGCCCATGCGGCTTTTGGCTTTCTGAAAGTTCAGCAGCTGGTTGGATAGAGGAGTGCTTTCGTGGACAAAATCTGGCTTGCGTACAAAGCGGCGAATGGACGCGTGGGTAACGCGGGCGTCGTCGCCAATTAAAAAGCGCGATACGTGGCGCAAATGCAGGGTGCCGATGACGTTATTGATGTCGCCCTCGTAGACCGGTAGCCGCGTGTAATCGGTGGATCGGATAACCTTCATAAGGTTTTCGATGGTGTCCGATAAGTCCAGCCCATTGACCTCCACCCGGGGCACCATAATGTCCTCCACGGTGGTTTTTTCAAGATCCAATACATTAAGCAGCATTCCCTGGTGTTGATCGGGAATCAAATCGCCGGCTTCATCCACCACGGTGCGCAATTCATCGGGGGCGAGATGCTCGTGTTGTGGCGCCTCATTGGGGTTAACGCCAAACAGGCGGGCCAGCGTGTTTGAGAGATAATTAACCACCGAAACGATGGGTTGCATAACCTTTAATACAGGCTGTAACAACCAGCTGAACGGATAGGCCACGCGCTCTGGATAGAGTGCGGCAATGGTTTTTGGGGTGACTTCGGCAAAAATAAGCATCACCAGCGTTAGTACAATAGCGCCAAGGGTGGTGGAGCCGTCGCCGTATAAACGCAAACAGATGATGGTTGTGATCACCGCCGCCAGGTTGTTGACGAGGTTGTTGCCAAACAAAATCCCACCCAGTAATCGGTCGGGGCGTTGCAACAGATGTATAACGCGTTTGGCGGCTTTATCGCCTTGGTTGGCGGAGTGTTTTAGCCGATAGCGGTTGATGGACATCATGCCGGTTTCTGAACTGGAGAAAAAACCAGACAAAACGATCAATGCGGCCAACATGCCAAACAGCAGCGGTACAGGGAGGTCGCTCAACGGGGGTAAAACCTATTTTTCTAGTGGATTTGCGAGTCTACGGTTAAGGGCTGGTGCGCGCCAGCATTTTTTAGATAGTTTGCCCGCCAAGCACCAGTTCTATCACCAATTTACTACCAAAGTAGGCCAGCATCAGGGTGCAGAAGCCGGCCAGAGTCCAGCGAATAGCATAACTGCCGCGCCAACCCTGGCGGTGACGGCCAAACAGCAAAATGGAGTAAAGCAGCCAAGCAACGATCGAGAGCACCGTTTTGTGGACCAGCGATTGGGCAAACATATCTTGGATAAACCAAAAGCCAGACACTATAGAAACCGTTAGAGTAATTTGGCCGGCCCAAATCACATCAAACAGCAATGTTTCCATAGTTTGCAGTGGCGGTAGTAGCCGAACCTTGCCCGTGGTGTGCTTGTGCCTCAACTGATGATCCTGCCAGGCTAAAAACAGCGCCTGCAGTGCCGAAATGGTTAACAAGGCGTAGGCCAAAACCGATAGCGTGATGTGGCAAAGTAGGCCGGCTGAAATAGTATGCAATGGCGTTAATGGGCTGTGGCCAAACAAGGCTGCGGCCACACTCAACGCCGAAAAAGGGAATAAAAATAAGAATAAGTTAAGAATCGGTAGGCGCAGACCGCTCAGCGCCACAATGATGTTTATCACACAGGTGATCAGCGAAAGAGCGATGAAAAAACCCAGTTGATAGCCACCGGGTTGAAACACCAGCAGCACCAAGCCAAAAAAGTGCGCCACAATCGCCAACCCGGCAAAGCTTAGGAGCCAGTTTCTGTTGGCTTGCTGCAGCCGAGCTACATTGGTGTACAGGTAAACACTGGCGACGATGTACAAAACAATCGCTGTTATATTACAAACGTAATTCAACATGAACGGGGTGCCTTAGCCCTTCTTCCTTAACTGAGTTCAATGCCTAGAGTAGGTGTCTGGCGGTGAGTTCCTTGCGAATTCTGTGGCGGGTGCGCATAAGACTGATAAGTGTGGCACAAGCCGCGCGCTAATAGAAGCCGGTGTGCAGCCGTGCATTTCACTGGGCTTAGGGTATACTGGCGAGCTTTTGTTGGCGCCCCCGCAAAAGGGAACCGTGCCTGGGCTGAAATGCAACAATCGCCCTCCAATGCTGTGCGCCGCTGAACTCTCAATAATGGTTTCGAGTTGCTATGTTTGACAACCTACAAGATCGCCTAACGTCCTCGCTGCGTTCCATCACTGGTAAGTCGCGCATCACCGACGACAACATCCAAAAAACCCTGCGCGAGGTGCGCAAGGCGTTGCTGGAGGCCGATGTCGCCTTGCCGGTGGTAAAAGAGTTTATTGCTCAAGTCCGCTCCACTGCGCTAGGCAGCCAAATAGCCAAGGCGTTGAACCCAGGCCAGCAGTTCCTCAAAATTGTTGAGAGCGAGCTGGTTAAAATCATGGGCGATGCCAACGAGTCGCTTAACTTAAACGCGCAGCCACCGGCCGTGATTTTGATGGCGGGCCTGCAAGGTGCGGGTAAAACCACCTCTGTGGCCAAGTTGGCGCGCTTCTTAAAAGAGCGCGAAAAGAAAAAAGTCTTGGTGGTGAGTGCCGATATCTATCGCCCTGCGGCGATTGCCCAGCTGGAAACCTTGGCCGGCGAAGTGGATGTGGGCTTTTTCCCCTCCACGGCGGATCAAAAACCGGTCGCCATTGCCAAGGGCGCCATTGAGCACGCCAAAAAACAGTTCTTTGATGTGGTGATTGTCGATACCGCTGGCCGTTTGCACGTCGACCAAGAATTGATGACAGAAATTCAGGATGTACACGCCGCTATTAAACCGGTGGAAACACTGTTTGTTATCGATGCCATGATCGGCCAGGATGCGGTTAACACCGCCAAGGCCTTTAATGATGCGCTACCGCTCACCGGTGTGATCCTAACCAAAGCCGACGGTGACGCCCGTGGCGGTGCGGCACTATCCGTGCGCCAGGTCACTGGCAAACCCATTAAGTTTTTGGGCATGGGCGAAAAAGTAGACGCCCTAGAGCCATTCCACCCTGAGCGTATTGCCTCGCGTATTCTGGGCATGGGTGACGTCATGTCACTGATCGAAGAAGCCGAGCAAAAAGTCGATAAAGCCAAAGCTGAAAAGCTGGTTAAAAAAGTCCAGAAGGGTCAAAAGTTCGATTTGGAAGATCTACGCGATCAGTTACAGCAAATGGCCAACATGGGCGGTATGTCCTCTATGCTGGAGAAACTACCCGGCATGGGTAATATGGCGCAGATGGCCGAACAGGCCAACGTCGGCAAACAGTTCAAGCAAATGGAAGCCCTCATTAATTCCATGACGCCGTCCGAACGACGCAACCCCGATCTACTCAATGGCTCGCGCAAGCGTCGTATCACCATGGGCTCCGGTACCGATATCCAAGATCTCAACCGCCTACTTAAGCAGCACAAGCAGATGGCTAAGATGATGAAAAAGATGAAAGGTGGCGGCATGTCTAAGATGATGCGTGGCTTGGGCGGCATGATGGGCGGCGGCGGGATGCCTGGCGGCCCAGGTGGTGGCTTGCCGCCGGGTATGGGGCGCTAACGTCCCCTGTTGTCCTTCTTTAAAAAAGCAGCCGTTGGGCTGCTTTGCGGTTTAAGTGGGGTAGTGGTAAAAGCGCTATACACTGGCTGCGGTTTACACTATAATCCCGCGCCTTTCGGGTATGCCTGCACGCGCTAGCGAGGGTTATGCGCCCGAGGAGACACGATTTCTTCGTTAATTTAACAGTTATCAGCCAGCACTGTGCTGGTTCTGAGTAGGACATTGCCGTGAGGCAAGGTCACACACGGTAGCAAACAGGAAAATAAACATGGTAAGTATTCGATTATCTCGCGGCGGTTCTAAAAAGCGTCCTTTCTATCACGTCACCGTGACCGACAGCCGCAACGCACGCGATGGTCGTTTCATTGAGCGTGTGGGTTTCTTTAACCCAATCGCCCGTGGCCAAGAAGAGCGTTTACGTATCGACAACGATCGCATTGAGTACTGGGTTGGCCAAGGCGCTCAAGTATCCGATCGCGTTAAAAAATTGGTTAAAGACAGCAAAGCTACGGCTGCTGCTTAATTAGCCTCCTCTAGATACGGTATCGACGGTGGCAAAAAAGCCCTCTAATTTGGTAACCGTCGGCCGAATTAGCACCGTGTTCGGTGTTAAGGGTTGGGTTAAGGTGCATTCCGAAACCGAACCGAGAGAGAACATATTTAAATACTCCCCTTGGTGGCTAAAAACCAAGCACGGTGTCAAAACCTACGAGGTTGAAGATTACCGGCCCCACGGTAATGGGTTAATCGCGCATCTCAAAGGTATTGATGAACGCGACCAAGCCGAAGCCCTGGGCCGAGTGGAGATCGCCATAGACCGCAGCCAGCTAGTGGACTTGGCAGAGGGTGATTACTACTGGAGCCAGCTGATCGGCTTGCGAGTGGTTTCTGAATTTGGCGAACAGCCCCAGGATATCGGGGTAGTGAGCAATATGATGGAAACCGGTGCCAATGACGTATTAGTGGTGGTTGGCGATGATCTCAGCATTGATCGTAACCAGCGGCTGGTGCCCTATGTTCCGGAGCAGTTTGTGCTGTCTGTGGAGCTTGAGCAGGGCATCATCCGGGTTGATTGGGACCCAGAGTTTTAAGCGATAGTGATCTCTAGGAGAAGAGCCTGCCATGCGCATTGCGGTTGTGAGTCTTTTCCCAGAAATGTTCAGCGCCATCACCGAGTACGGTGTTAGCGGTCGCGCGGTGAAAAAGGGTTTGGCCGAGGTGCAATTCTGGAACCCCAGAGATTTCACACAGGACAAGCACCAAACCGTCGACGATCGTCCCTACGGGGGAGGGCCCGGCATGCTGATGATGGTGCAGCCTTTAGAGGATGCCATCCTTGCGGCAAAAGCTTGGGCCGGAACCGAAGGCGATTGCCAAGTTGTTTACCTGTCGCCCCAGGGCAAGCCATTGCAACAGGGCTTGGCTCAGGGTTTGGCTAACAGCGGCAATTTGGTGCTGATTTGCGGTCGCTACGAGGGTGTTGATGAGCGTTTGATTGAACGCTACGTGGACATCGAAATTTCCATTGGTGACTACGTCATCAGTGGCGGTGAGCTGGCCGCCATGGTGGTAATCGATAGCCTGCTGAGGCTTTTGCCTGGCGCCTTAGGCCACGTTGATTCCGCCCAGCAAGACTCCTTTAGTGAGGGGCTGCTTGATTGCCCGCACTATACCCGTCCTGAGGAATATCAGGGCCAGCGAGTGCCAGAGGTGCTGTTGAGTGGTAACCACCAGCGAATTCGCCAGTGGCGCCTACAACAAGCACTGATTAGAACCTGGCAGCGCCGACCAGATTTACTGGACAAGCTATCGCTGAGTGAAGAGCAACAAACATTACTGAGCCAATACCTGAACACACAGCAGGTCGAGGACAAACCGGGGTAGGCCCCGCATTAATTGAACAACGTATAGCTGTGAAGCTAGACACCTAATTGCTATTTTAGGAGCAAACAATGACTAACAAAATTATCCAGGAGCTAGAACAAGAGCAGTTGAAATCCGACGTGCCAGAATTCGGCCCAGGTGACACTGTTGTCGTTCAAGTGAAAGTAAAAGAAGGTAACCGCGAGCGTCTGCAGGCTTTCGAAGGTGTGGTAATTGGTAAGCGTAACCGTGGCCTAAACTCCGCGTTTACCGTACGTAAAATCTCCCACGGCGTTGGTGTAGAGCGTACCTTTCAAACTCACAGCCCGTTAGTAGACAGCGTTCAGGTTAAGCGTCGTGGTGACGTGCGTCAGGCCAAGTTGTACTACTTGCGCAACCTGACTGGTAAGGCTGCTCGTATTAAAGAGCGTCTTAATTAAGCTGCTGGTACCGTTATATCGTACCCAGTGGGATAAAAAGCCGGCTTGTACGCCGGCTTTTTTGCGCCTGTAACATCAGTAACGCCGTTTTAGCGGTAAAATTAGACGCTTATAATAGTAGCTTTAACCGTTTATCCTACTGTTGGCAGAGCCGGTCATTGCAACAGTCATCCGGCTGAACCAAACTAGCGTTAACTGTTCCAACTCGCAGCTTGGGTCATTTGCAATTGGCTCAAATTGATTCACCCGCATAAACGCGTAACAAGAGAAACTCTAATGTCTCGCATTTCTCCGTTAAAATCGTTGCTGGCGCTGGCCGGCGGAGCCGTAATGGCGGCGCTAATCACTTTGCCTGCCCAGGCCGATGAGCAATCCGATGTCGATCAGGCCGCCGTTAAGGCGATTACTCAAGGTCTGGCAAAAGCGCGCCCTCAGCTCACCATAGAATCCATCGATGCCAGTCCAATTCCGGGTTTGTATCGCGCCCAAATTGAAGGTGGCCCTGTGTTGTTTGTCAGCGCGGATGGCAACTACATGTTAGCCACCGATATGTACCAAATTGTGCCCGGTAATTTCGTTAATCTGCAGGAAGTAGAGCGCAAAGAAATGCGCGCTGAATTGGCCGCGCAGCTGGATAAAAACCACGAAGATCTCATCGTTTACTCGCCAAAAGGGGAAGTTAAGGGCGTGGTCAACGTGTTTACCGATGTCGACTGCGGTTACTGCCAAAAGCTGCATAAAGAAATTCCCGCGTTAAATGACATGGGCATTGAATTGCGTTACCTGGCTTATCCTCGGGCCGGTATTGGCTCCACCTCGTACAACAAAATCGCCTCGGCTTGGTGCGCCAAAGACCAAAACAAAGCCATGGATAAGCTCAAGGCGCGCCAGGATATTGATACCGATGTCTGCGAAGGCAATCCAGTGGCGGAGCATTTTCTAGCGGGTAACAAAATTGGCGTTAGCGGCACCCCTGCAATACTGCTGAGCGATGGCACCTTGCTGCCCGGTTATCTGCCCGCCAAAGATTTAGCCGCGCGTATTGGCATTGAAGACAAGCAAGCCGCCGTTAACTAAGGCGAATTTCTGCAGTAGTTATGATCCGCACTGTTCTGGTCATCGGCTGGGTATGGCCAGAGCCGCAATCCTCAGCAGCGGGGCACCATATGGTGTCGCTGCTGCGGTCCTTTCGAGCCCAGCAATGGCAGGTGGTGTTTGCCTGTTGCGCTGAACCCACCCCCTTAAGTTTCTCCTTGGCGTCCATTGGTGTAAGCCAACAGCGTATTGACGTCAATGATTCCGACTTTGATCAATGGGTGGCGCGGTTGCAGCCAGACCTGGTGCTGTTTGACCGTTACCTAATGGAAGAGCAATTCGGCTGGCGGGTGGCCAGTGCCGCACCCAACGCCCTGCGCATTTTGGATACCGAAGATCTGCAGTGCCTGCGTTTTGCCCGTCAACAGGCGCACAAGGCAGGTCTTTCGTTGGCTGAGGCCGAGCTTACCAACGATATTAGTCTGCGCGAGCTCGCCAGTATTTGGCGCTGCGATCTGTCCCTCATCATCTCCCGCGCGGAGCATGATCTGCTCACCGAGCACTTTGGTGTCAGCGATAAACTGCTGCACTACCTGCCGTTGCAGTTACAAGCGGGAACTGAGCTGGCGCCAATGCCTGCGGCGGAAACTCCCGGTTACCAGGATCGAACAGGCTTTGTCACCATTGGCAATTTTCGCCATGCACCCAACTGGGATAGCGTGCTGTACCTGCGGGAGTTATGGCCCCAGGTAAAGCAGCAGCTGCCACAGGCTGAAATCCAAATCTATGGCGCCTATATGCCGCCCAAAGCCCGCCAGCTGCACAATGTAAAGTTGGGCTTTCACGTTCATGGCTGGGTAGAGGATGCGCGCGCTGCGGTAGCGCAGGCGCGGGTTTGTGTAGCTCCGTTAAGGTTTGGAGCAGGACAGAAGGGCAAGTTGTTGCTGGCCATGTGCGCCGGCACGCCCAGTGTCACCACCTTGGTGGGTGCGGAATCCATGGTGGAGCAGGGCTGGCCAGGGCGGGTGGCAGACGGCGACAAACACTTGGTTCAAGCCATGGTGGAGATGCACCAGGATGAATCCGCATGGCAACAGGCACAGAGGCATGGCTATAACTGGTTGCAACAACTCCAGGCACACAATGGCGCAGCTGCGCTCATTCAGCGTTTGTCCGATCTGTTTAGCCGTTTGCCCAGCCATCGCCAAGCCAACTTTATCGGCGCCATGCTGCGCCACCATCATCACAAGAGTACCGAGTACTTTTCGCGCTGGATCGAAACCAAAAATCGCCTTGCCCAGGGCGATGACGATACCCCATAACTACCGTGGTGGCGGTTACTTGCGGTGCATTTGACACGGCGAGCGGGCACCAGTAATGTGGCCTACCTTTTTTATGGCAGTTAGCGATTTTGCCGGCTACACACCACAAAATTATCGCTTTTGCCTGTAATACTTTTGCCCATCTGCTTAGGAGCGCATTTTGAAACCGGTAAAAATAGGAATCTGTGGCCTAGGAACCGTTGGTAGCGGTACCTTCAATGTTATTTCGCGTAATCAACGCGATATTAATGCCCGAGCCGGTTGCGACATTATTATTAGCCAAATTGGCGCCCGCAGAGACAACCCCAATTGCAATACCGGTGACACCGCCGTTAGCCGCGATATTTTCGACGTTGTACGCAATCCAGATATCGACATCGTAGTTGAGTTGATTGGCGGCACCAGCGTGGCTAAAGACCTGGTATTGGAAGCCATCGCCAATGGCAAGCACGTGGTTACTGCCAACAAGGCGCTGATCGCCGAGCACGGCAACGAGATATTCCAAAAGGCCAAAGCGGCTGGGGTTACCGTTGCCTTTGAGGCAGCCGTGGCCGGGGGCATCCCTATCATTAAAGCCATTCGCGAAGGCCTGTCTGCCAACAGCATCGAATGGCTGGCAGGTATCATCAATGGCACTGGCAACTTTATTCTCACCGAAATGCGTGATAAAGGCCGCGCCTTTGACGACGTCCTTAAAGAAGCCCAGGCCCTAGGTTACGCCGAGGCCGACCCAACTTTTGATGTTGAAGGCATTGATGCCGCGCATAAATTGGTAATTTTGGCGTCCATCGCCTTTGGTATGCCACTGCAGTTTGACAAGGTATTCACCGAGGGCATTACCAAAATCACTGCCGAGGATGTGTCGTACGCCCAGGAACTGGGCTATCGCATCAAGCACCTGGGTATCGCCAAGCGCGGCGAAAACGGCGTGGAATTGCGAGTTCACCCTACATTGGTGTCTGACAAACAGCTTATCGCCAACGTAGATGGCGTGATGAACGCCGTGATGGTGAAGGGCGATGCCGTTGGGCCAACCCTTTATTACGGTGCCGGCGCTGGCGCCGAGCCTACCGCCTCTGCCGTAGTGGCGGACGTGGTGGATTTGGCTCGAACGCTGACCGCAGATCCAGAGCACCGAGTACCGCATTTGGGTTTCCAGCCCAATGAGCTGTCGGATCTAACCGTGCTGCCCATGAGCGAAGTGAGTACCGGTTACTATGTGCGTATGAACGCCGAAGACAAAACCGGTGTGCTGTCTACCATCACCCAAATTCTCAGTGATGCCGGCGTCAGCATAGAGGCGTTGATCCAAAAAGAGCAGGCCGAAAACGTCGACACAGTGCCCATTATTTTGCTGACCAACCGCGCCCTGGAGCAACATTTGCTCAACGCCATAGAGAAGATTCAGGCGCTGCCCACCGTGGTAGGAGACGTAACCCACATCCGTGTTGAATCCTTGAGTTAACGCATTACGAGAGCCAGCAACGTGAAATACATCAGTACCCGTGGCCAAGCGCCCAGCTTGAGTTTTGAAGACGTCGTATTAACTGGTTTGGCCAGTGACGGCGGTTTGTATGTACCCGAATCACTGCCTAAATTTAGCCAGAGCGAAATCGCCAGCTGGGCTGGCCTTAGCTACCAAGAGCTGGCGTTTAAAGTGATGCATCCTTTTGTATCCGAGGCGCTGTCCGACGACGAGCTTAAGCAGTTGATTGAAAAATCCTACGCCAGCTTCCGTCACCCGGCCATTGCCCCGCTGGTGCAAACCGACCACAACGAGTGGGTGTTAGAGCTATTCCAGGGCCCAACCTTGGCGTTTAAAGACTTTGCGCTGCAGTTTTTGGGCAACCTGTTGGATCACATCCTGAAAAAGCGCGATCAGAAAGTGGTTGTGATGGGGGCTACCTCCGGTGATACCGGCTCCGCCGCCATTGAGGGTTGTCGCCACTGTGATAACCTGGATATTTTCATCTTGCACCCACACCAGCGAGTGAGCGAGGTGCAGCGCCGGCAGATGACCACTGTGTTGGAAGACAACGTCTATAACATCGCCTTAGAAGGCAACTTCGACGACTGCCAAAACATGGTTAAAGCCAGCTTTGCTGATCAGTCTTTCCTACCCGAAGGCCGGCAATTAGTGGCGGTGAACTCCATTAACTTTGCCCGCATTATGGCGCAAATTGTGTACTACTTTTACGCCGCCCTGGCCCTGGGTGGCCCGGCCCGCGCTGTGTCTTTCTCGGTGCCTACGGGCAACTTTGGCGATATTTTTGCCGGCTACTTGGCCAAGCAAATGGGGCTGCCCATTGAGCAGCTAATCGTTGCCACCAACCAAAACGACATATTGCATCGCTGTATCAGCGCCAACGATCACAGTAAGCAGTCGCTGGTGCATTCACTGTCGCCTTCAATGGACATTATGGTATCCAGTAACTTTGAGCGGCTGCTGTTTGACCTATACGGACGTAACGGCCGTGCCATCGCCGAATTGATGGAGCAGTTCAAAAGCGGCAGCATGACACTGTCCGAGCAGGCCATGGCCAAGCTCACAGAAGGCTTCGCCAGTTATCGGTTAGACGACGACGAAACCGTGGCCGTCATTGCCGAGGTGTGGGACACGTGCGAATACCTGTTGGACCCGCACACCGCTATTGGGGTGCGAGCAGCACGTAAAAAGCGCGCTAATGCCAGCACACCTATGGTCTGCTTGGCCACGGCACACCCAGCTAAGTTCCCAGAGGCGGTAGCCAAAGCCTGCGAAGGCATTGACTCACCGGCCTTGCCGCATCATATGGCGGACTTATTTGAGCGTGAAGAGCGCTACCAAGTGCTCGCCCACGACACCCAAGCAGTACAGTCGTTTATTGCCAACAATCTCTAATCCAGGACCGGGCCGGTGCGAGTGCGTCGGCCCGGCGCTGTGGTACACTCTGGCGCATAGTCGCCGCTGGGCATTAAACGCCAAGTGGCAACCCCGTTTTACATCCGATTCGGTAATCAATGAGCTATCAGGTTCTGGCGCGTAAGTGGCGCCCTCGTAACTTCCACGAAATGGTGGGCCAAGAGCATGTTCTAACGGCTCTGGTTAACGCCCTGGATCACAATCGCCTGCACCACGCTTATTTATTCACCGGTACCCGGGGCGTGGGTAAAACCACCATCGCCCGTATCTTTGCCAAGTGTTTGAATTGCGAATCGGGCATCAGCTCCAACCCCTGTGGTACCTGCTCTTCCTGCGTTGAAATCGCCGAAGGCCGCTTTGTTGATCTAATCGAAGTGGATGCTGCTTCGCGCACTAAGGTGGAAGACACCCGGGAGCTATTAGACAACGTTCAGTACGCCCCTACACGTGGACGGTTTAAGGTATACCTAATCGATGAGGTGCACATGCTCTCGGGGCACAGTTTTAACGCCCTGTTAAAAACCCTGGAAGAGCCACCGCCCCACGTTAAATTCTTGCTGGCAACCACCGATCCTCAAAAGCTGCCCGTTACCATTCTTTCGCGCTGCTTACAGTTTCATCTCAAGAATATGAGCCAGGAGCGCATTGTTGGCTACCTGAGCCACGTGCTTGGCCAAGAGGATTTCAGCTTTGAAGAGCCGGCATTGTGGCAGTTGGCGCGTGCCGCCGACGGCAGTATGCGCGACGCTCTGAGCCTCACCGACCAGGCTATTGCTTTTGGAAATGGCCAGGTCAACGAGGCCCAGGTCAGCACTATGCTGGGCACCATCGATCAGGCGTTTATTCATGGCATTCTTACCGCCCTGGCGGAATTAAATGGTAAGCAGGTATTGGCGGCGGTGGCGGCCATGTCTGAGCAGTCGCCGGACTACGCCGGCGCTCTGGCCGATATCATCGGCGTACTGCACCGCGTGGCCCTGGCGCAAACCGTGCCCGATGCACTGGACAACAGCCTGGGCGATAAAGAACAAGTGGCTAGGTTGGCGCAAACCATTGCCAGTGAAGATGTGCAGCTGTTTTATCAAATAGCCCTGCACGGCCGCAAAGATTTGGCCATTAGCCCAGACCCGCGGGCGGGCTTCGAAATGACCCTGTTGCGCATGTTGGCGTTTAAACCCCAGGGCGTCACCGAGCTACCGACGCAGCCTTTGCCCGACAGCTCCAAAGAAAGCTCTGAGGCTGGTACTAAACAAAAAGCGGAGCAAAAAGCTGAACCACCCAGCCAACCGCCAGTGGCAACAACCCCAACCCAGGATACGCCACAGCCAACCCAGGCCTCGGCTCCAGCACCTCTTACAGCGCCCGTAGCTCCGGCTGAACCAGCAGTTTCGCCACAGAATCCTGTTCAGCAGCCAATGCCGGCGCAATCAGCGCCAACGCAGCCAGCATCGGCGCCGCCAGCGATGGAAGTGCCGCCAGCAATAGAGCCGCCGGCAGACCATCCGCAGTCCAATGCAGCGCCGGAGCCGGCCAGTGCGGGAATCCCAGCCGAGGCACCCAATAGCCCCCCGGCTAGCGCTGCCCAGGTGGCAGCGGCGCCCAGCGAGCCAAACGCCCCGACTGTTGCCGCCCAGCTTGATGAACCCCAACCCCTAGAACTCCGGCCCGCTGAGCCCCGGCCCGCTGAGCCCCGGCCCGCTGAACCCCGGCCCGCTGAACCTCAGCCGGTTGAAGCCGAGCCCGCACAAACCAGCAGTGTGTCTGCTGCCGTGACAGCCGCTGCTCAACCCTCGCCGCCCCAGATCCAGCCTGGCTACGAAGCGTCACCGCCGGTTGCCTCAGAAGACGAGTACTTCGCCGGTGCCGGTGGTATGGCGCATTTAAGCGACTTGGCTGAGCCCGAAGTGCCAGCCCGGCGCGACGAGCCTGTCTCGCAAGAGAGCGCTGCTCCGCCAGGAGTGCAACAACCGTCTGAGGTGCAAAAACCACAAGCGACAATGCCATCGCCTGCCAGCCAGTTGGCCCAAGTATTAGACGCGCCGGCCACTCGTCAGCCCGCGGTGGCCAAGCCCCGGCGGGCGGCGCCAGAGCCAGCCGATCCAAAGCAAGAGTACGAAATCATTCCCCTGGCACAATTCTGCCCCGATAATTGGCTGGCGCTGTACCCGCAGCTCAAAGTGACCGGCGTATTGCAAAGCACGGTTTCCAACAGTGTTTTTACAGGTCGAGAAGGCGATACACTGCACTTTGATTTGCAGCAGGCCAATGCCACGTTGTACAGCGAAGAGCACCAACAACGTTTTGCCGATATTCTCAGTGAATACTTTAGCCAGCCTTTAGCGGTCAGTATTCGTCTAACCCAGGTCAGCGCAGAAACCCCGGCGGCCCAGTCCATTAGGCTCAAGGTCGAGCGCCATGCGCACGCCGTTGCCCTAGTGCAGGGCGATCCTTTAGTGCAGCGCCTGGTGCAGGATTTTGCCGCCGAGGTTGATCCAGAAAAAATCGAACCCACACTGTAGAGTGTGGTTGCCGCCAAAGCGGCAATTATTGAGCAATTTAACAACCCCACCTTGCGAGGTAGCAAACCATGAATGGTTTAGGCGATTTGATGAAGCAGGCCCAAGAAATGCAGGCCAACATGCAAAAAATGCAAGAGGAATTAGCCAACGCCGAAGTGCGTGGCGAATCCGGTGCCGGTTTGGTGGCCGTAGTGATGACTGGCCGGCACGATGTGAAATCCGTGTCTATTGATCAGAGCCTGCTATCAGAAGATAAAGAAATTTTGGAAGACTTACTGGCCGCAGCGGTCAACGACGCTGTGCGCAAAGTAGAGAGCGCCAATAAAGAAAAACTGGGCAAACTCACCGGCGGCATGCAGATGCCCCCCGGTTTTAAGATGCCGTTTTAACCGAGTGCAGGAATAACCCGTGTTTAGCCCCTTAATCGACGATCTCATTCAAGCTTTGCGCTCGCTACCGGGCGTTGGCCCCAAGTCGGCCCAGCGAATGGCGTTGCAACTGCTGGAGCACAACACCCAGGGAGCGTTATCGTTGGCCGGGGCCTTGCAAAGGGCAGTAGAGGGCGTAAAACGCTGTAACAGTTGCCGCACCCTCACCGAGCACGACACTTGCCGAATATGCAGCAGTACCAAACGCCAAACCCGTTTAGTGTGCGTGGTGGAAAGCCCGCCGGATGTCATCGCCTTTGAGCAATCCGGTGTATTTAGCGGCCGCTACTTCGTACTGCACGGGCATTTATCGCCCATCGATGGCGTTGGGCCTGCGGACCTGGGCCTGGACATTCTGGGCCAGCAGCTACAAGCTGGCGAAATCGATGAATTGGTGTTGGCCACCAATTCCACCATAGAAGGCGAGGCCACCGCCCACTACATAGCCGAAATGGGCAAGGCCGCTCAGGTAAAAGTCAGCCGTTTGGCCCAGGGTGTGCCCATGGGTGGTGAGCTAGAATACCTGGATGGCGGCACTTTGGCCCATGCCTTAAACAGCCGAACTACGGTTTAATTTTGACAAACACTACTTCACTCTCACTTGATGTCGAATACCAGTGGGTAGACGACGCCCAGCAATTGGATGCGCTTTGTAACCAATGGCAAGCCTTGGGCGCCATCGCCATGGACACCGAATTCGTGCGTACCGACACCTTCTACCCAAAACCCGGCTTGTTGCAAATAGGCACCGGACGCGAGATCTACCTGGTAGACCCTATCAACCTGGTTGATCACGCCGGGTTTAAAGCGTTGTTGGCCAACAATAACGTTACTAAAGTGCTGCATGCTTGTTCGGAAGATTTAGAGGTGCTGCGCTGTTGTTTTGGCGTGTTGCCTACGCCGGTATTTGACACGCAATTGGCGGCGTCGTTTTGTGATTACGGTTTTAGCATCGGCTACGGCAATTTAATGAAAGCCATGTTCCAATTAGAGTTGCCTAAAGACGCCACCCGTTCAGATTGGTTACAGCGCCCATTGGGTGATGTGCAAAAAAATTACGCAGCCTTGGATGTGGCCCACTTATTAGTGGTTTATGGCACCTTGTTAAAGCAGTTAAAAGATAAAAACATGCTAGATCGAGTGCTGGCCGATTGCCAGGACTTGGTCAACCAAGCCAATGACACTACCCAAGTAGACCCGGATTACTACCTCAAAGTAAAACATGCGTGGCGATTAAAAAAACCCGCGTTGCAAATACTCAAACAGCTTTGTCTGTGGCGAGAACAAGAAGCTCGCAGACGAGATATCCCTCGCAACCGAATTTTTAAAGATGTGGTGTTGTTTGAGATTGCCCAAACCAAACCGCCACACCTTGCTAAGTTATCCACTATAGAGGGTGTGCAGGGCCGGGCCATTCGGGATTTTGGCCAGCAGGTATTACAAACCGTGCGCGATGCTCTGAGCCAGGATGAATCCACTTGGCCACCGTTATTGCCAAAGCCCTTGCCCAAGGAATCCGGTGATTTATCCAAAACGCTAAAGGCCACCGTGGCCCGCGTTGCCGAGCAGCAACAGTTGCCCACCGAAGTATTGGTACGCAAAGCGGATTTACAAACCTTGCTCTACTCGGTATACGATAGCCGAGCCCCGGAGCTAAGCCCGCGTTTGGCCCAAGGCTGGCGCTATGAGGCGATTGGTAAAGCGCTGCTCGAACAGGCCCGGCAAAAGCTTGAAGAGCTAACCTAAAACACGGCGATACCCACCGCCGGCACAGAGACATTCACCGTGAATAAAATCGTTTGCAACATCATGCAAAGCAGTAAAAAAGCAGGCATGTATTTGTACGTAGAAAAAGCCCAGGGCTTAAAACGCGTGCCGGAAGCCTTATTGGAGCGGTTTGGCAAGCCCAAACCACCCATGACACTGCTACTAACACCGGAGCGAAAGTTGGCCAATGCCGATGTTGATAAGGTTATGGCTGCCATCGAAGAGAAAGGCTTTTACCTGCAGTTGCCCAAAGACGATGACGACTACATGAAAGACATCGCCCTGGCCAATAGCAAACTGAGCGGTGCCTAAGTTGGACGATTCTCGTTGGCAGGAGCTGCGTGCCAGCCAATATTGGCAACACAAGCGGCTTACCCAAATGAGCGACGACGAATGGGAAGCGCTGTGCGACGGTTGCGGTAAATGTTGCCTGCACAAGCTTATTGACGACGAAACCGACGAGCTTTATTACACCGATGTAGCCTGCAAGTTGTTGGATACAACAACCGTGCGTTGCTCAGATTACCCAAATCGTCATCATACCGTGCCCGATTGCCTCGTGTTTAGCGCCGAAAATATCGCCGATTTGTACTGGCTGCCAGCTTCCTGCGCCTACAAAACCCTGTATGATGGGCGCCGATTGGAAAAGTGGCACCCGTTGATTTCTGGCGATAAACAATCTGTGCATCGCTATAAGCGCTCAGTAACAGGGCGTTGCACATCGGAACAAAACGTGCCGATAGACCAGCTTGAAGAACACTTGGTACGATGGGTGTAAAGCCAACCCAAGCTACTGACTAAAGCTACTGACCAACGCTACCGAATAAAGACTATGTTTATAGACGACGCTTACATGAACGCATGGATCATCTACTGGGTAGGTTCAGCGCTGCTCATTTTGGTGGCCTGGCGTATTGCCCGCGGCTGGGTGGCTTGGGTTAAATTTCCGCTACTGCTGATTCTGTGCGCGTTGTTTTTTGTGCCGTTTAATATCCATGCTGATGCTAAAGAGATGGCTCCGGCCTGGCTCATAATGATGTTTGAGGGTGTTTTTGTGCCCAGCATTGGCTTTGGACGAGTAGGGCCAACCTTAGGTATTGCCTCGGCGGCAGCAGTGCTGTTGTTTCCGGTGTTGGCGGGCATTGTTATAGTTGTGAAACGAGCTTTTGGCATTGCGCCAAAACAAGACGATTCCGAGGCTTCTAAAGCACCGGCTACCGAAGCCTAAGCGCCATCGATTCCGGCAGGCTAACGTAGGCGTTACAACTGGCTGCGCTGCCGGCACCTTAAGTCTCTCTTCTAGTCCCCGGGCTCTGAAAGCCCCTGTTCCTAAGCCTGCGTTGTTAAGTCTGCATCCTTAAACACCCAGTGGGGCCCAATACCACCCGTTAAGTTTTCTTATTCCTGCCGATAACAGTTTACAGAAAAGTAAATTTTTAAGTTGCAGCAGAACAGGACTGGTTGTGATTGTGATCAATGCCCTAAGGCCGAGTACTCGAATATTAGCACTTGCTATCTGGCTGGTGTGTTTGCCTTTGGCCGGCCAGAGCTACGCACAGCAGGCGCCGGATGTGCGCTTGGTGGTTGATATCTCTGGCAGTATGAAACGCAATGACCCAGCCAACTTGCGCCAGCCAGCTGTGGAGTTACTGGTGCAACTGTTGCCGGCCGGGGCGGAATCCAGTGTGTGGACCTTTGGCCAATACGCAACCGAACTGGTGCCCCACGGCCCGGTGGATGACAACTGGAAGCAAACCGCAGTTAGCAAATCGGGTGACATCAATTCGGTGGGGCTATTCACCAATATTGGCCTAGCGCTGGAAGAAGCCGGGTTGAGCGATGTCTCCAAGGATGCCACCAACGTCATTATTCTCACCGACGGCATGGTGGATATTGCCAAAGACCCAGGCGTCAACGAAAAAGAGTGGCGCCGTATCGTTGATGAGGTAATTCCCAAGTTGCGCCGAGCCGGAGTGCGGGTGCACACCATTGCGCTGTCTGATAAAGCCGATAGCCAGCTGCTCAATAAATTAGCTTTAGCCACCAATGGCAAAGCCGCCACGGCAAAAACCGCCGATGAATTAATGAAAGCGTTTTTGGCCACCTTCGACCAGGCCGCCCCGGCGGAGCAGGTTCCGTTGGCGGAAGACCGCTTCGCTATTGACTCCAGTGTGGAAGAGTTTACGGCACTGGTATTTCGTAAAGATAAAGTTGTGCCAACCGTTTTGCAGGGCCCGGACGGCAGCCGCTATAGCTTGGTAGAGGCCGACGGTAACCCCGATGTAAGTTGGTTTTCGGGTTTGGATTACGACCTAATAACACTGCAGCAACCATTGGAAGGGGAGTGGCAGGTGCTCACCGGCATCGCTCCCGATAGCCGGGTGACCGTGGTTAGCAACTTGAACTTGGTGGTGAAAACCATGCCCACCAATTTATTCCGCGGGCAACGCTTACCGGTGGATGTTCGTTTACAGGAGGACGGTGAAACCATTACTGCCATGGATTTCTTGCAGTTGGTGGATTTAACCGCAACCACATTTGGTGGTGACGAAGGTCGCCAAATGATGAACATGGCGCAAACCGGAGTGCCCGCCAACGGCATTTTCCGCAGTAGGCTGCCGCACTTTAATCAGCCCGGAGAATACGAGCTGACCATCGCTCTAGATGGCAAAAGTTTCCAGCGCCAAATAAAACACTCGGTAACCGTGCGCGATGCCTTTGCCGTGGAATTTGGCCCAGGCGCCCAGCCAGGTATGCCCCATGAGTTGTCTGTAACGCCGTTTATTCAAACCATTGATTTTGATGAAACCAGTGTCATTGCGTTAATTAAAACCCCCTCCGGTGGCACTTCGATTTTACCGGTGCCGGCAACCCAGGTGGACGATTGGTTACTGAAATACAGCCCAAAAGAAGAGGGCGTTTATACGGTTAACCTAACCATAGACGTGGTTGAAACAAACGGTACTGGCTACGAATATAATCACCCCGAGTTTGAGTTTTCCTATCCCGAGGGCGAGATTATAAACGCGCCGGAGCCTCAGCCGCCGGAGCAAGAAGAGCCCGAGCCTGAACCCGCAGAGGATGAGCCAGAAGAGTCCGAACTTGAACCCGAGGACGACAGTAGCGGCTTGCCGTGGTGGATATACGTTGCGCTGGGTGTGGGTAACCTCCTGATATTTGGCTTAGCATATTTTGCCTACCGCAAATTAATGGGCGGTAAAAAAGACAAGCCTGAAGACCAGGAAGAAAAAGAGCCAGAGCAAAAAGAAGAGCCTAACACGGAGGAGTCAGAGCCCGAGGAAGAGGCCGCCGATGATGCCTTAGCCATGGCGGATATTGACGATGGCGAAGACGTAGCGGAAGAGCCTGAACCCGAGGCGGAGCCAGAACCTGAGCCAGAGCCGGAAATCGCCGAAGAGGCTGAGCCCGATGCCGCGGAAATGGACGACGCCAGCGATTTGGATGAGGCCGTTGACGAAGCTGTGGATGACGCCACCGATGCATCCGAGACCGCCGAAGAAGAAGACGTATTCGACCTTGATCAAGATACTGAGTCTGAGCCGGAGGAAGAACCAGAGGAAGAACCTGAACTGGAAGAGGGAGAAGCCTTCAGCCTCGATCAAGACCCGGAGCCAGAAACGCCACAGGACTTAGATGAAACGGCAGACACCGAAGATGCCGGGGTTGATGAAGCCACAGACTTGGCTGAAGACGAAGAGATAGAGCCCGCGGCGGAAGAAGAAGCAGAGATTCCAGACGCGCCTATGGACGATCTTGAAGCCATGCTGGCCGAAGCCACGGCAGACCTGCCGGATTTGGATGACGAAGACGACGAAGAATTTACCCTGGAGGACTGGGACCCAGATAAGAAGTAACGCTAGTCAATCATCTGCTCTAACATCACCGCTGCATTCAGACCACCGCTGCACTAACAAGCCAGCGGTGGGGCACCTTTTTCGCAAAGCCTTTCAACAATCTTTCAATTAGCGCTCAACCCCCACCAACGACTCCCTGCATAAAAGGTTAGTCTCGATAGCCCTGTCAATGATGTTTCCGGTCATAGTTCTGGCAATTTAATCACCCGTGTCCGTGGCCTAGATTCAACGGATAGAAAAACAACAAAGATACCAACACAGCGGGTTTTGCAATTGATAAAGCCCGATTATGATAGGGAAAACTGAATACATCTGAGTTGGGAGAGCATCAATGAGCTTTACAGGTACTGAAACCTACGTTGCCACAGACGACCTACAATTGGCAGTTAATGCGGCAATAACACTGCAGCGACCTTTGTTGGTAAAAGGAGAGCCCGGCACCGGTAAAACGTTGCTTGCCGAGGAGGTGGCTAAATCGTTGGGCAAGCCATTGATCCAATGGCACATTAAATCCACCACAAAAGCCCAGCAGGGCCTGTACGAATACGATGCCGTATCTCGTTTGCGAGATTCGCAGCTAGGCCGCGACAGCGCTAAAGATATCAGCAACTACATTAAAAAGGGCAAGCTGTGGGAGGCTTTTACCGCCGACGAGCAAGTGGTATTGCTGATTGATGAAATTGACAAAGCCGACATTGAATTCCCCAATGACTTATTAGTAGAGCTGGATAAAATGGAATTCTTTGTCTACGAAACCGGTGCTACCATCAAGGCCATTACTCGGCCCATTGTTATCATCAGTAGTAACAATGAGAAAGAACTACCAGATGCCTTCCTGCGCCGTTGCTTTTTTCACTACATTAATTTCCCTGATCGAGCCACCATGCAAAAAATTGTTGAGGTGCATTACCCCGGTATTAAACAGCAGTTGGTGCAAGACGCTCTCAATATCTTCTTTGATGTACGTAAGGTGCCTGGCTTAAAGAAAAAACCCTCCACCTCTGAGCTGGTGGATTGGTTGAAACTAATTTTGGCTGACGATATACCAGAAGAGGTCCTCACCAGTCGTGATACTACCAAGGCGATACCTCCCTTATACGGCGCCCTATTAAAAAACGAACAGGATGTTCAATTGCTAGAACGCCTAGCGTTCATGCACCGCCGGGAACAAAAATAACGGGAATAGGGTAAAGCTATGCTGGTCAATTTTTTTTACAGCTTGCGCAGCGCAAAGGTTCCTGTTTCGGTGAAAGAATTTCTAATGCTGTTGGAGGCTATGTCGAAAGGGATCGCCTTTGGGAGCATCGATGATTTTTATTTGCTCGCGCGCACCTGCTTAATAAAAGATGAAAAATACTACGACCGTTTTGATCGTGCTTTTGGGGCTTACTTCAATGGCCTAGAAGCGATTGACGATTTTTTAGATGCGCTGATCCCTGATGACTGGATACGGTCTGAATTTACCAAGCACCTAACGGAAGAAGAAAAAGCCAAAATAAAAACACTGGGTGGCTTGGAGGAGCTTATAAAGCAATTTAAAGAGCGCCTGGAAGAGCAAAAAAAACGGCACCAAGGCGGCAGCAAATGGATCGGTACCGGGGGTACCTCGCCCTTTGGCAACAGCGGTTATCACCCAGAAGGCATCAGAGTCGGCGGCGAGAGTAAGAATAAAAGCGCCGTAAAAGTATGGGATAAGCGTGAGTTCAAAAACCTCGACGACGACGTAGAGCTGGGTACTCGCAATATAAAGGTAGCGCTACGTAAACTGCGCAAGTTTGCCCGCACTGGCGCCAACGAGGAACTCGATCTCGACGATACCATCCGCTCCACCGCAAATAATGCCGGCATGTTGGACATTAAAATGGTCCCCGAGCGCCACAATGCGGTAAAAGTATTGCTGTTTTTTGATGTGGGTGGCTCCATGGACCCTTACATTCGTGTGTGTGAAGAAATGTTTTCTGCCTGCAAAACAGAATTCAAACACATGGAGTATTTTTATTTCCATAATTTTATCTACGACCACGTATGGAAGGACAACGCCCGCCGTACCAGTGAAACCACCCCGTTATACGATGTGCTAAATACCTTTAGCCAAGATTACAAAGTGATTTTTGTAGGCGACGCCAGCATGAGTCCCTATGAGATCATGGCCCGCTTTGGCAGTGTGGAATATATGAACGAGGAGCCAGGGGCTACCTGGATGCAAAGGCTCACCGATAGATTTAACAAAGTCATTTGGTTAAATCCAGTCGATCAACGCCACTGGCAGTACACCCAGAGCATCGAAATCGTGCATAAGTTAGTGGATGGCCGTATGTATCCAATGACATTAGAAGGGCTGGACCAAGCAATCGCCGAATTGCAACGCTGACGCGTAACAGATGCTGAGCGCTTGGAAGAGGGTGGCTACTCGGCAGAAGGCTGAGTTATATGAGCACGGTCATTAAAAGGGCAGGTTAAAATAGACTGGCCAAGCGCGGCCTTACAAGTAATGCAACAACGGCACTGCAGAAATAATGATTGGCCATTCTTAAAAAATCATATTAATTACGGAGGCTAATAGTTCACGAGATTTGCTGAAAAATTAGCCCTGTTGGTTGCTGGCTGCTGGCTGAGCGGCATGGGGCACTTAACCACGCTGTATTAGGCCAAACTATTATTTGACGGTGGTAAAAAAACTATGCTAAAAATTAACCTAAGCTAAACGTATGTAAGTTTATGTTAGGAATTGTGTTAAAAAACAAACAGAAACTTAAAGTAATACTTTAAGTTTGCAGCGGGAACTGGAATAATTATCGCCGTTGCTGAACAGTCACGTTTCTTCAAACCCTATGTAACTTTTGCCACACGTCACACCGCCAGCCGGCGCTAATCGACCTTTGAGATACCAATCATTACTTGTATTGGCTTAAAACTGTGACGCATGCCCCGTACTGGGAAGTTATCTCCCCCCTTTGGTTGACCCCCCAACCACTAATATTATAATTTTTACAAAATCATTTGCATTAAGCTTAAATTCATCGAACCGAGCAATATCTACGAATCTATTATGAAGAAACGTCTCCTAGCCGGTAGTAGTTTAATCCTTTCAGCCATCCTTGGTGCGCAAAGCGCTTTCGCAGCACCTGCCTACATGAACGACGCAGAAACTAGAGTTCCTTCGTCCACTGCCAACAAGGCCAATTTAAGCGTGCACAAGTTCCCTCGCACAATTCTATCAGAGACTCAATCTCTGAAGGGTGGGGTAGAGCAATACACTAAGTACGATATCATCTCCACGGGTTCAGAAGTCGCCAAAAAGGTTGCACAGATTCAGGCCGCTAATCCTGATTCTACCTGGTTCAAGGGTTCACAGGTTGCAGAGTATCTAGAGTATATTCACGGCAACAACCACTGTTGGCATGGTAAGGGTATCCCTTTCCAAACCACTGGCGGCAAAACCGAAGGCTGTAGTGTTTACGCTGGCCACTGGCTGTATCAGGCTGGTACCAAAACTAGCCAAGCCATCAACACCGGCACTACTACCGTTAAAGTCGCAGACTCTGCTCGGTTTTCAGTGGGCTCCTACGCCGTAATTTACAACGCACCGGCCGGCGGGTTCGCCAATGCCGAGCACGTTAAGATTATCGGTAAAAATAACAGTACTAAAACCCTGACTATCCAGCGTGGCTTCAAATCTGCTGCTCGTTCCCATTCTTCGGGTAGCATTATTGCTCAGCACGTGGTTGGGCAAGGCGGTAGTACCCTGAACTGGAAGTTCAACGTAAGTACTAAAAGCCCTAAAGACGGCAATGGCAGAACCTATTCCCAAGCGGCGATTCAGTTCTTTAAAAACAACTCCACCAAGGATTATAAAGGCAACAAAACCAGCGTTAAGCTCTCTGGTTTTCTGTTTGATTCCGACTTCCACTACTTGTTCACCAGCAAAAAGGCTGACGCCAACAACGATTTGACCACCGATCATGGTATTGGTGGTGGTGTTAACTGGTGGGGTGCTGGTTTGGATGGCTTCTATAATTCCATGCGTAATGCTTTTCCTACCAAGTACGTGGTTACTGGTCATCAACTGGCTCGTGGCTTCGACTACACCAGTGGTACCCAAATGGAGGGCTGGCCGCAGTCTAATGGCTACCACTCCGTGGTACCGGAATACAATTCCTTAAGTGCCGAGCTGGCTAACTACCGCTACTACGTACATCACATATCCCAAGGGCCTGGTGCTAGCCATGTGCTAACCAAAACGCCTACCAAAATCTACAAAAAAGGTACCGGTGCTAACTCCAACAAACCATTCCGTTTTGCACTGGGTATGGGTTTGCTGAGTGACGGTTACTTCGGCAGTCAAAACTCCACCATACACCCAGACGTGTGGTACGACGAGTTTGCGGTATACACCAATAAGAACTCTAGCAACTACGGTTCCGCTGTGCCTCGTAACTCCACCGATGAATCAGCTATTCGCAATAATACCGGCTGGTTGGGTAACGCATTGGGCCCTTACACCCGGGTTTACAATGAGTCGGCATTCGTAGCCTCCGCATCGCTGATCGGCAATGGTGGTACTTTCGACTCCAACGTGAGCGGGTGGACTGGTACTCGAGTAAATGTTAGCCGTAATACTGGTACCAAAAAGGACGGTGCAGGCTCGTTACAAATTAGCAAGCACACTAGCTTCCAAAGCTCTTTGTCTGGCGCCATGGTTAAAGGCCCTAGTGCAAGCCTGACCAAAAACCAGTGGTACACCCTGGTGTTCACGGCTCGCGCAAACGACCACCGTATTGTTAAAGCGAACGTTGGTGGCCATGGTGAGCGATTCTTGGTAGGTAACACCTGGCGTCGTTATATCATGTCCTTCAAAGCGAAGGCTTCCGGCAGCAACCGTATTTCTTTCAATGTCGGCCAGGATAACATCGCGCTGAACTTAGACACGGTTCACCTGTTTAAAGGCAACGCCAACGTCTTCCGACGTGATTTCCAGAACGGTATTGTTGTAGTAAACGGCTCCGATACTACTGTTAACGTTAACTTGGGCGGTACTTTCCAGAAGATTCTTGGTACCCAAGATCCTTCGTTCAACAACGGTCAGAGCTTAAACACGCTAAGCCTCACTGGTTACGATGCAGCTGTATTGATTCGTCCTAAAGGCTCAAGCGGCGGCTCCACTACACCGACAGACCCAGTAGTGACTGACCCTGTTGTTACAGACCCGGTTACCAAGCCTTCTGACATTGAAATCTGTGGCCGCCCGAACTTCTCCTTCGGTGCTAACAAAGGTGCGTACATTTGGAAGAACTGTACTGATAACAAGTGGTTCATGTACGTTTCTCCAGGTGGCAGCAGTATCGATTATTCAGGTTTGTTATGGTCTGGCAGTGGCTTCAACTCCTTCAACAAGATCAGCTTGGAAAGCCACGATGAATTCAGCAAAACCGCTAAAATGATTAAATTCAGAATGCGTGCCTGGGCAAGTTCAGCAGATGGTTTTGGAGCGGTGGTACCTGCCAATGGCAACACCTGCTTCAAGATCACCAGCCCGTCGAATGCCAAGGTGTACTTAGGACCTAACAAGGTATTGATGTCAGCGCCCTTTAAGCTGAATGATCTGAATACTTGTAGCTAAACCAGCTACCTTGCTAAGCCCCAAAGCCCGCTCTAACACAGCGGGCTTTTTTCTGCCTGATTACTTTGTACTTTGGTAATCTGCTTCCTGCTTCCTGCTTCCTGCTTCCTGCTACCGGCCCCTAGGCTAATTCGTGCTAGTCTTTGCTTATATACAACCTGCCTGCTTTCTATTTCTCCACTTTCTGTTTCCGGCCAGTAGACATTTCGCATTTTCAAGAGCGCATTGCGCGAGCCGAATTACGCATGGCGACCGCCTCGCACTTTGTAACAACTTCAAACCAGATCCTTTTTGCACACTCGATATTTGTGCTTTTGTCCGGCAGATCCGGAAATACCGCCAATTCGTACGCTAACTGGCGCAAATAGGCTGCGTAATGATGATTCATCGCGCTGGTGCGGAAATTGCCCCCTTCAGCTTATTAGCGGTTACTGCCGGGTAAGGAGATCCAGCACCTACAAAAGGCCATGGTGCTAATTTCTGGGGCCTGTTTACCGAGCAACAGACTGCCTTATTAATTAACTATCTAAGCGAGTGATGCCACAAGGCCATGGGAATATGACGGCTACTGAAACAGCGGTACTGGTTAATACGCCTAATGGGCTCTATTGCCCGGATGGCGATTTCTATATCGATCCTTACCGGCCCGTGGGCAACGCAATCATCACCCATGGGCACAGCGATCATGCTCGCCCTGGGATGGGCAGTTATTGGTGTAGTGCGGCGTCAGAACCGTTGTTGCGCCACCGCCTGGGGGCGGACATCCAGCTCACGGCACTGGAGTATGGCCAGCAGGTCGCTTTTAACGGCGTCACCGTTAGCCTACACCCTGCGGGGCATATTCGTGGGTCGGCACAGGTGCGAGTGGCCAACGAGAGCCAGGTATGGGTTGTTTCCGGTGACTATAAGCGTTGCTACGATCCAACCACAGAGCCTTTTGAGGTGATCCCCTGTGATGTGTTTATCACCGAGGCCACCTTCGCCAATCCAATTTACCGCTGGCGGCCGGGCGTGGAAACGGCAGGGGAGATTTACGATTGGTGGATGACCAACCGCGCACAAGGCCTCACATCAATATTATTCTGCTATGCCCTCGGTAAGGTTCAAAGGGTGCTTGCGGAGCTGGTCAACTTCACACAAGAGCCCGTCTATGCCCACGGTGCGGTAATGCCGTTGTACGAGATATACCAGCAGCAGGGTGTGGCAATGCTGCCTGTGCAAAACACCGCGCAGCTAGAGAAATCCCACGATTACACCGGCGGGCTGGTTGTAGCGCCACCCTCGGCCCATCGATCCACCTGGATGAAGCGTTTTAAAAATGTGTCCACCGGGTTTGCGTCGGGCTGGATGCAAGTAAGAGGCGCCAGGCGCCGAAGAGGTTACCACCGGGGTTTTGTAATGTCGGACCACGCCGATTGGCAGGGGCTTATCGATACCGTTCAGCAAACCGGGTGCCGCCAGGTGTATGCCACTCATGGCGACGAAGAGACTCTGACGCGTTACTTGCGCAGTATCGATGTTCAGGCAGACAGCTTGTCATCGTTACCACGGCTTCAGCCTCAAACTACCCTACAGGTATCTCACGAGACGGCAGAGCAATGAAGCGTTTTGTGGAATTGTTTTGGGATATCGACGCCAGCACCTCCACCAACCATAAAGTGGATGCTTTGGCGAGTTATTACAAAAACGCCTCGGCTGCCGACGCAGCATGGACCACAGCGTTTTTAACCGGCAATCGTTTTAAGCGGTTTATCACCTCCAGAGACTTACAGCTGTGGGCGCGCGAACTAAAGCAGATGCCAGAGTGGCTGTTTGCAGAAAGCTATTCCCGAGTAGGGGATACCGCCGAAACCGTAGCACTGCTCGTGGCCGGTGACCAAAATCGGCTGCCCGATACGCCATTGCACGACTTTGTAGAAAACACCGTATTGCCGCTCAGGAGTCACGGCAAGGAGCAACAAGGCGAAGAGATAAAAGCGCTTTGGCAAAAAATGGATACCAAACTGTGCTTTGTATTCAATAAAATACTCACCGGCGCTTTTCGGGTTGGCGTTGCCAAAGCCACAGTATATAAAGCCTTGGCCGCCGTAAGTAGTGTGCCACCAGCGGTGTTAGCCCATCGGTTAACCGGCAAATGGCAACCCAGCGCTGAATTTTTTGCTCAAGTATTAAATCCAGAAGCCAAAGCCTCGGACAGCGCAAAAGCCTATCCATTTTGTTTGGCTTATCCGCTACAGGCGGAATTTCCGGAGGGCTATAAAACCGAGGAGCTGGAGCAATATTTAGAATCTAAATTAGCTACGCCTAAGAATTGGCTTGCAGAATGGAAATGGGACGGCATTCGTGGCCAGTTGCTGAAACATAAAAGCGGCGTGTATTTATGGTCCCGCGGCGAAGACGTTATTTCTGAACAGTTTCCCGAGCTAATCGCCGCCGGCGAAAAGCTGCCTAGCGGCACAGTGCTAGACGGTGAAATACTCTGCTGGCAAGACGGCAAACCAAAATCCTTCGCCAGTTTGCAAAAACGGCTCGGGCGCAAAAAGCCATCCGCCAAAACCGTGGACAAATACCCGGCCGTCTTTATGGCCTACGATTTATTGGAGGCCGACGGCAACGACATTCGCCAGCAACCGCTCTTGTCTCGCCGGGCTCAGTTGCAACAGCTTATAGAGTCTCTTGGCTCGTTGCCGACTTTTTTTATTTCGCCCACCATTAACTTTGACTCCTGGCAGCAGCTAGAGGCCCTTCGCAACAGCGCTCGCAATTTCGGCGTTGAGGGCTTAATGGTTAAGCACAAACAATCGGAATATTTGGTGGGCAGAAAAAAAGGCCAGTGGTGGAAATATAAATTAGACCCCTACACGGTAGACGCCGTGTTGCTGTATGCACAGCCCGGCTCCGGCCGCAGGGCCAACCTGTACACCGATTACACCTTTGCCGTATGGCAGGGCGATGACTTGGTGCCCGTTGCGAAAGCGTATTCTGGCCTAACGGATAGTGAAATTAACAAAGTAGACGCCTGGGTACGCAAAAACACCGTAGAGCGTTTTGGCCCGGTGCGGTCGGTCAAACCAGAGCTGGTATTCGAATTGGCCTTTGAAAACATCGCACCCTCTAGCCGGCACAAATCCAAGTTGGCTCTGCGATTCCCCCGCATAAAACGCTGGCGCCAGGACAAAACCGCCGACCAAGCAGACAACATCACCATGCTGCATCACCTGTTGGACGAGAAAGCCAACAGCCATACCAGCGTATTTAACGATAGCGCTAACGCCGCAATGATTCCCCAAAATACAAACCAGCCTTGTAAATCTAGGGCCTAAAGAATGACGGCCAAACTGAACACCAATCCCATAGCTAAAGGGCAGCTAGGCACACCGTTACAGCGAATAGCGCAATGGTTTAAACGCTACGGTTGGCAACCTTGGCCATACCAGAAAAAAGCTTGGCAAGCCTTTAAAAAAGGCCAAAGTGGTTTAATCCACGTGCCCACCGGTGCCGGCAAAACCTACGCCGCGTTAATGGGGCCGTTGATGCAGCTTATGGCACAAGCACCGAGCAAGCGGCAGCAGGGGCTTAAGGTGCTAGTTATTACGCCGCTGCGGTCACTCAGCCGAGATACCGAAAAAGCCATCCAGCAACCCATCCAAGATATGGCGCTGCCAATCACAGTAGAAACTCGCACCGGGGATACCAAGCAATCCGTACGGCGACGGCAGCGCCTAGCGTTACCGGATATTCTGATCACCACACCGGAATCATTTTCTTTGCTGTTGTCCTACGCAAACGCCCAAGAACTGTTTAGCCAGTTAAATTGCGTAATAGTGGATGAGTGGCACGAGTTGGTAGGCAGTAAGCGAGGCTTGCAATTAGAGTTAAACCTTAGCCGAGTAAAGCAATTTAATGCCGGGTTTCAAATCTGGGGTATGTCCGCCACCCTGGCTGACCCACAAGCCGCGGCGGACGTTATTGTGGGCATCAGCAACAATACAGGCGAGGGCCAACCCCAAGCCACGGTGATTGATGCAAAAATCAAACGGCCCATTAATATCCAAACGCTACTGCCGCCTAACATGGAAACCTTCCCCTGGGCCGGCCACATGGGGTTGCGAATGCTGCCAAGCCTAGTAGCGGCCTTGGAAATTAACCAAAGCACGCTGATCTTTACCAACACGCGGGCTCAGGCAGAGCGCTGGTTCCAGGAGATTTTGGCCGCCAAGCCGGAGTGGGCCGGCTTAATTGCCTTACACCACGGCTCGTTAGATGAAAAAAATCGCCGCTTTGTAGAAGATGCCTTAAAGAGCGGGCTTATCAAGCTAGTGGTTTGCACCTCTTCGTTGGACCTAGGCGTAGACTTTCCCTTAGTGGAGCACGTGGTACAAATAGGTTCCCCCAAAGGCGTAGCCAGGCTTATGCAGCGGGCGGGTAGGGCAAAACACCGAGTAGGTGAAACCTGCAACATTACCTGCGTGCCCACCAACGCATTGCAAATTTTAGAATTTACCGCAGTGCGCCACGCCGTGGAGCACAAAAAAGTAGAAGCAAAACCCAGCTACAACAACGCCTACGATGTACTGGCACAGCACATCGTTACCTGTGCGGCGGGGGGCGGATTTACGGCCAGTGATTTATACACGGCAGTGACCTCAGCCTACAGTTACCAAAGCCTTACCCGCCAGCAATTTGACTGGGTATTAGAGTTGGTTGAACACGGCGGCAGTAATTTAAAGGCCTACCCGGAATACCACAAAATTGAACATAACCAAGGATTTTACACGGTAAAAACACCGCGCCTGGAGCGGTTGCACCGAATGAACATTGGCACCATCAGTTCAGACAGCCAAATGGCGGTTCGCTTTGCCAAGGGCAAAAAACTCGGCTACGTAGAAGAAGGCTTTGTAGCCAAGCTCAAACGCGGCGACCGCTTTGTATTTGCCGGCCGTACGTTGGAGTTGTTTCGGGTAGAAGACGACGCCGCCCTAGTAAAGCTCAGCAAGGCAAAGCCCAATGTGGTGGCAAAATGGAGCGGCAGCAGAATGCCCATCTCAGAATCCCTGGGGGCAGCCATGCGCGAAACCCTAAATTTTGACAGTAAAAACACCCAGGCTAAAGCGGAATTCAAAGCTCTGGCGCCGGTCTTCCATGCGCAAAAGGCGCTGTCTTCCGTGCCCACCAACAATCAATTGCTGGTAGAAACCTGCAAAACCCGGGAAGGCTATCATTGCTTTTTATTTCCGTTCGAGGGGCGCATAGTGCACGAGGGCCTAGCGCCCTTACTGGCATTAAGAATAGCCAAAAACGCGCGCACCAGTTTGTCTTTATCGGTGGATGATTACGGTATAGAGCTGTTATCCAAACACCCATTTGATTTTGAGGTTCAGTTTAGCCAGGAGCTTGCTAGCAAAGCGCTCTTTAGCCAAAACAACCTGCTGCCAGATATTTTAGAAAGCATCAACCTCAGTAACTTGGCCAAGCGGCAGTTCCGCGATATCGCCAGAATCGCCGGTTTAACTCAGCAAAATTTCCCCGGTAAGCGTCACTCGGCGCGGCAACTGCAAACCAGTGCCTCACTGCTGTACGACGTGTTTCAACGCTACGACCCAAACAATTTATTGGTATCCCAGGCACACCAAGAAACGCTAGAGCAGTTCTTTGAGCTGGCGCGATTGGCGCGATGTTTAACACGGTTGGGCAGCCAACAGTTAATTATCAACCACACAGAGCGGCCAACGCCCTTTGCCTTCCCGTTAATAGCAGAGCGGGTAACCAGTACGCTAAGTAATGAAAGCGCGGCAGAAATACTCAAAAAGCTCGCCACCCAATGGGATATTCCGGCCTAATTTATGCCACAGAGAAACGCCAATCATTGCGCATTAACGCAACTAAAAATCAACCAACACAGTTTTTACTTGCTGCCCGAGCGGGCGCTCTATTGGCCAGCACAAAATGCGTTAATCATAGCCGACTTACACCTAGGCAAAGTGCAAACCTTTCAGCTTGCGGGCATAGCCGTGCCGTGCGGGGTGATGGAAGAAGACTTGCAGCGGTTAAGCCGGTTAATAGCCAACTACAACGCACAGCAAGTGATTGTGCTGGGGGACTTTACCCACCACACATCGGGCTTATCGCCCCCCGTGCAAAGCACATTAACCGCATGGCTAGCGCAGCACAAAGAGGTAACCGTGCGCGTAATCTTAGGCAACCACGACCGCCCCAGTATCGCAGCGCTACAACAATTTAATATCGATTTAATTCAGCACTCACTTACCGTAGATCAAATGACCTTGGTGCACGAATTTAACGCTAACGAACAAGTTGTAAATAAAAGTAACTCAAACGAAGAGCAGCACAGTCAATTTAGCCTATGCGGCCATATCCACCCGGTGGTAAGGATCCCAAAAAGCAACCTGGGCAATATTCCGGTGTTTGCAATTTATCAACAGCACGCGGTACTGCCGGCGTTTAGCTTATTCACCGGCGGCCACCGCATTGAGATTAAAAAAACCAAAGCGGTTTACGCAATTGCGGGCCAACATATTGTGAATCTTAAATAGGAGATACCGATGAGCAACAGCTATCAAACTAACACCAAAGTAAAGTGGGAATGGGGCAACGGCAGTGCCACCGGCTATGTGCGTAATATTTATCGAGAAGAAATTACAAAAACTTTAAAAGGCTCAGAGGTCACCCGCAAAGGCAGTAAAAGCGACCCAGCGTACTTAATTGAACAAAGTGACGGAGGCGAAGTGCTAAAGCTGCATTCAGAGCTAGAAAAAGCCTAATTGTGCCGTTAGGGGGCTAGGTTGTTACGCCCCCAGCCAAGCCAATGTGGCCATTACAAGTACGCCTGCCACAACCGTAAGGCCCACAGCCGCAATGGCCAAGCCTGCGTACCCGCTGCGTTTACCCATGGTTGGTGTCCTCAGTCCTCAATACTTAATCCCCAATCGCTCGCACAGCTAAATCCAAGCCCAGCCAGCGCTAACCACACAACCAGTGCGCAGAGCTGCACTTTATGGCCCTCGGCTAACATTGACTAATCGTTAAAAACGGCTAAACATTAAAGCCATCGCTAACCTCAATGGCTTGTAAAAGGATGTACTGCTGCCGTGGCACAAATAATTCCCAATATTAACCAGTGTTTGTCTAAGATGACAAACGGCGAAAAACGCTTCGCCCGCCGGTTAGAATCCCATTTAGAAGACGACTACCTGTGCTGGTACGACATTCCCATCGGCCGTGATCGTCGCTACCCAGACTTTATCGTACTGCACCCCGGCCGTGGCCTGCTGTTCTTAGAGGTTAAAGACTGGAAGCTAGAAACGCTCAAACGGCTATCTAAAACCAGCGTAGACATAATGACGCCAAACGGCCGTGTGACCCAGGCTAACCCGGTGGAGCAGGCGCGGCAGGGGGCATACTCGGCTATGCGACCGCTACAAGCAGACCCGGCGCTGGTACAAGCCAATAGCAAGCATCAGGGCAAGCTATGCTTCCCCTACGGGTATGGCGTGGTGCTAGCCAATATAACCCGGGCGCGGCTTACCAAAGCTTTAAGGGGGGAGGAGGGTGCACACCTGCTGCCCGAGCATTTGGTGATTTGCCAAGATGAAATGACCGAATCCACAGACGTAGAAGCCTTCCAAGAGAAGCTTTGGGGCATGTTTAATTACAGCTTTGGCAAAAAGCTAAGCCTACCGCAAATAGATCGTATTCGGTGGCATCTATTTCCAGAAATTCGTGTGGGCGACGGCCAAGGTGATTTACTCAACCCGGAGGGCAAGCTGTTTGAGGACGACAGCACATTACCAGAAATCATCGATGTAATGGATCTGCACCAAGAGCAGCTGGCGCGCAACCTAGGCCACGGCCACCGCGTTATTCACGGCGTGGCAGGCTCAGGCAAAACCATGATTTTAGGCTTTAAAGCGGTACAAATTGCGGAAAATATCGATAAGCCGATATTGATTTTATGCTTTAACATTTCCCTCGCCGCACGCCTGCGCCATTTTATTGCCGAGCGCAAACTCGCCCACAAAGTGCAGGTATACCACTTCCACGACTGGTGCGGCCTACAACTAAAAGCCTACCACTGCAGCGTGCTGCCCGGCGAAGAACCCTACTGGGAAAGGCAAGTTACCTCGGTAATACACCATGTAAAACACCAACAAATTCCGCGTGCCCAGTATGGTGCCGTATTAATTGATGAAGGCCACGACTTTGAACCAGAATGGCTAACCTTAATTACCCAAATGGTAGACCCAGCCACAGACTCGTTGCTGCTGTTATACGACGACGCTCAATCCATCTACAAAAAGAAATCCGGGCTAAAGTTTTCGCTAAAAAGTGTGGGCATAAAAGCGCAAGGGCGCACCACCATACTTAAGCTCAACTACCGCAACACCAAAGAAATACTGCAATTTGCCTATCGCTTCGCTCAAGAGTTTATCCCCGCCATAGAATCCGACGAAGACAATATTCCACTAATAGCGCCAGAGTCCGCCGGTGCCACCGGGCCAGAGCCCATATTTAAGCAATTTAATCATCCATTAGAAGAACAAAAAGACATCAACGCCTGCATACAAAAATGGTTAGAAAAAGGCGTACCCGCCGGCGACATCGCCATAATTACCCCAACCATAAGTTTTGCCAAAACGCTGTCTACTCAACTGAATAAAGCCGGGGTAAACAATCACTGCCTGTACGATAAAGCCACCAAACTCAATTACCGCCCTAACAAAACCCAAGTTACCGTGCTCACAATCCACAGCAGTAAAGGCCTGGAATTTAACCGGGTAATTCTAGCCGGTATCCACAACCTGCAATTTGTCACCAAAGAGCTACCCGCACAGGTGCGGTTAATGTATGTGGGTATGACCCGTGCAAAATCACATCTACTGGTAACAGCCAGCGAAACCACCGCGTTTACCGAGCGGCTGGTGGAGTTAGTGGCGCCGTAGGCTCTTGCATCACTGGTTTGAATTCCGCGTTCACGAGGCAAGGTTGTTCACTGTTTGTAGTTGTACATTAATAATGAACATATTATTTTTGTGAACAATCTCACCCTGAGGGGGCGGCAAATGACCCAACCAGCGCCAACTATGCTAACTGTAGAACAAAAGATTCTAAGAGCTGCCATTACCGCTCTGGAGTTAGAGACCGGCTTAAAGCTGAAGGCAGTAGATATTGCTAGCCGAGCCGCCAGTAGCGAATTCGACGCACAGGTCGTATTGCCTAACAAAGCTGACAAACTGGCAGTGGAGGTGAAAATTTGGGAGCAAAAGGCAAATCTAGGTGCCTTGGCCGCTAAAATTAAAAGTCTGCCGCAAGAGGGGTTGTTGGTGGCAGACTACGTTAACCCCCTAAAAAAGCACCCGCTACCGGAAGGCTGCCGCTGAGCCGATTTAAGCAGTAAACCTGGTGTCAATTTCCAAATGCTTAGGCATGTATCTATTCTAAAAAATCCTCCCGCTCAACCACAAAATCGTCGCCGGCTTTATTGCCACCAATCAAACTGGTCCAAGGTTTGCGACTAGGCTTTAGCGCTATCGCATTGCCGTCACAGCTAATCTCTACTTCAGTAATGCCTACAAATTCAAACTCTTTGGGTAAGCGTACGGCTTGGGTTCGGCCGTGTTTAAAAAGAGATGCAATTCTCACGGTAAACTTACTCCTAACATAAATTTAGGTTCCATCAATATGAATGCGTTTAGGTGTGTTTTAAGCAAATATCATAGGTTCTCCTGATCTACTCTGTTTAACCGATCTGTGTAAGAGCTTGCGCGCCAAAACCGCTGCCGCATAAGAACACTGTATTCCCATGTGGCGAAAGTAGCTAGGCAGAATGATGAATCTAGCCGAGGTAATTGCGCAGTGTAGATTATCGCGACAATAAAGCTGGAGCCATCTATCAATCTGAAGATAGGGGCGGGGCCAAGCAACTGGATATAGTATTGGGCAATCAATTGGATACAGTGCTAGAAGCGTTCAACGTTGGCCTTTGGCAGCAGGCAAAACCCTAGGCCATGTGTTTACTTGGGTGCGGTATTCAGGCGTCATGGCAAGGTATGCCGCTAAGAGAGGTTGGGCAAAAGGCGGCCAGAATATGTATAAATTCGGCAGCTTTTTAAGCCTATGCCCACGGTTATGTCGATAAAACACAATTTTGTCGACATAAAGGCTTAATGTGTCGATGGCATCGACATACACTGCTGACGTGTCGAAATACTAGAAAAATATAAACAAGGCCTGGACACCATCACAGCCCTACAACGATATTCCACTGCTGCCACCGCCCGTATAAGTGACGGAAAGTGTTGCCTTATTGAAAGTCTGCTTCAGTGCCCGGGCGGCACTGACCGAACTGAAACAGGCCGAACTGAAACAGGCGGGGGAGCTGCTACCCAATCAGGGCTTGCTGATCAATCTGCTGCCCCTGCTGGAAGCCCGCGCCAGTACCGAAATTGAAAACACGTCACCACCACCGACAAACTGTTCCAGTACTCAGAAGAGAGCAGCTGTGCCGACGCAGCCACCAAAGAAGCGTTGCGTCGCGCCCATCACGGGCGCGTGGATTGAAACTATTTAATGTGGTGTCCTCTAAATTGAGAAGATGTCGCGCCAATCACGAGAAGTTCACTGCCGTAGCGGCAGCTAAGAAAATCGGCTGCAGTTTTTGCAGTTTTTGCATTTTTTGCAATAAGTCCGCTACCACACAGTCAGCCCACAAAAAGCACTTTTGAATGTTGTCTAATAACTAGGCCGATTCTATAGTGGCCAACTTGATAAATAGGAGTTTATTGATTTATGGAATATGTTAAGTATCTTGTTCTTGCGATTATACTTTTAGTAGTTGTTTTGTATCTGCGCATCAAAATAAAGAAACAGCGTATACACGCCCGTAAGGTTGAGTGTGCCTCAGCAGTTCCGGACTATTGTCGCACCGGCACTGTTTGCTTATTAAGGGCTGATGGATCGTCTACTTTAAGTCGCAATGGTGTTTCTGTAGACATTGGTCCCGACACTAACAATAAAGCTGATCAATAGCAGCTGTGCCACCGTGGTTAACCCAGGCTAAGGCGGCTGAACTGTTTGGCTCAACACGGGTAGCTATTGCTAACCTCGTGAGTGATATTTTCAAATCCGAGGGGCTGGCGGACTTGGTGGTAGGTTCCATTATGGAACATACCACTATTCACGGCGCGGTCGAGTTCAGAACGAAAGCCGAAAAGTGACGAGTTATAATCTCGACTCTATCAACGCTGACGGCTATCGTGTCATCACAAACCAGGATCCACAGCCCTTAGCTGCGGGGATGACACTTTTAGGAAACCCTTGATAGATGGCTATGCGCTGGCTGAAGTGGATGGCCTGTGTCGATTCTTTTCTCTATCCCATTGGTATTAAATCTTTTTAATGATTTCTCCAGTACGCAGAGAGCTGATAACGTTAAGCCAATCACGTCATGTGGTTGGGGTTGAAGGTAGTATAGGGCGGTTTTTTCGGTGTTTCATCTTATTTGATAATTCCATAACGAAAAGGAGTTCGGAATGCCGCTAGATCCCAAAATCAAAAGAGACGTTTTAGCATCTTTGGAATTGTACGAGGGGCGTAGTACTCATCTGTACCTCGACACATTGGGCAATGTCACCGTGGGTGTAGGGCATTTTGTGGCCAATCGAGGGGCTATAGTATCAGTGCAGTTGTATAAAAAAGATGCACAGGGCAATAATGTTGTAGCGTCTTTGGCTGAGAAGCAAGCCGAGTATGACAATATAGCTCGTCAGAGCTACGGTGTGAGTTTTGCCGCTGGCTATTACAAGCAATTTACTAAATTATTTATGCTAAATATCGACATAGATGCCCAGAGAGAAGCTCATTTAAAAAGCTTTTTTAAAGAGTTGGCCGGCTATTACAATGTGGCTAATGGGTTTAAAAGCGATTTTGAAAACATGCCTTTAGAAGTGCAAAAAGCACTTTTTGATATGGTTTTTAATGTAGGTCTACCTTCTCTAATTTCGGGTTTTCCCCAATTAGACAAGGCGATTAAGACAGAGCAGTGGGACGTGGCCGCTAATCAATGTAGCCGCAAGGGGTTGTCACCAGCACGTAATAGTTATTGTAAAAATCTTTTCAATCTTGCTCACAATTTGTCGGCTACTGTTCCATAGGTTTGTGTAATGGGAATATACAGCATTTTTAAAGTGGGGCCTTGGTTGGCTCTGACCTATTTTTTAAGCGCTTGCTCATCAGTGCGTCAAGGTGAAGGCGATGGCGCGGTTTCTGCGCAGCCGTGGTTTAACCATTCGATATTTGGTCGTGCTCTCACTCCCCAGGTTGATTCTTTAGACACTGTGCAAATAGACGCAAAGTTTTACGGAGCAGAAGAACCAACGCTGGCTTTTAACACTTGCTCGGATTTGGCAAATTACAGTGAAACCGATATTGCCTATGAACAGTATCTATTCTGGACTACAGTTAATATCAATTGTTTGGCTGCGGAGGCCTTTATAGATTCATCTCCTAACTTTGTGAGTTACTGGCCCGAGTCGCTTACTCCAGAGCTTTTGCTCACTTTTCCATCTGTTGCGACGCCAAATATCGGGGGCCAAAGCCTCTCTGTTGCTGGTAAAGACGGCGTTACCCTAGCAGGCGCGCGCGATGGTGTTGAAATTACTGAGGTTGGCGACAATTTCGTATCCGCCACTCAAAAAACGTTAAATACCAAGTACTTATTGGTCGCTAAAGCAGATTTCAACTTCGATGGTATTGAAGACTGGTTTGTTAGGTTAGATTGGAATATTTCCGGGGCGTCTGGTATAGGCACAGACTGGATTGCATTGACAAAGCTAAGTGCAGATGGCCCGCCTATGATTTTATGGCGCGGCTAGTGGGCCTGTAGTTGATGCAGTTGGCTGGGTTTAAGTGAGAATCCGCAACGGGTATATACTATCACTTTTTCATCTTCTTCCAGCCTGTGCTTTAGTGATTTAACAGCGTAAGCTTGGGTATCTTGGTTGGCTATAGCAGCGTAATATGGCTGTAATAAAAAGTGAAACAATTTGAGCGAGGTCAAATAGCGTTTGTGGTGTAAAGGGGCTTGCCCGGCAGATGTTTAAAAATCTACCCACAGCAAGCGTAGGCATTGCTGTAAGGTAGCTAACAATGTTGTGATGCCGACAATGGGTCAGCCATTATTTTAATTGATGTGCATCAAGCGCCGCCGGGGTCGCCGGTGAAATCGACCAGCAAATCCTCATCCGTTACTACAGTTTGGCAAGCTAGGCGATAATGGGGCGGTAAGTCGTGTACATCTTGTGCGTCTTCTTCTCGCTCGGTTATTTTGCCAAACGATTTAAGCACGCTGCGCTCTTTATCGGTGAGTTTCATACCTTTTACACGAAAACCGTCTAAATGCGTCACTTGTATTAAACAAGAGCCGCAGCGGCCGTCTTCACATTGAAACGGTATAGCGATATTGTTTTCTTTTGCCACACCCAGCAGTGTGGTTCGTTTGCCTGCAATAGCCTGCACTTTTACATTGCGCGGCATAATAGGCGATGAAAAATACACGGTAGCCATCTGTTCAACTCCTTAATTAAATTTTACAAAAGGTTTACAGTTAAAGCGGTGAAGCCGGTGCAACTTATGTACCATCCCAATGGTGATAAATAAGATTCAATCGTATTTGAGGGCGGGGTAATCGCTGTGTATCGTTGTGTGGGGAAGGTCAGTGCGCAAACGTTTATAGAAATTAAACGCTGATAAAAATATTACCAGCGGTGCAAAATCCTGTTTCACCTTGGTGTAGGGTGAGTATCACATAGCGGATAGTAATTGAGGTAAAAGGGTAGGCGGTGCTATAACGTTAAAACTCCCAATCTATCCAACCAAAGAAATCGGTTAAATAGTAAATGATTGCGCAAATTACAAGGGTTCCTACGCTAAATGCCAACATGTATGAAAATACTATTTCTAAGGGTTTTGCGTTCGCTCTTACGTCAATATTAGTGGGCATATTGCGGTCGTAGTTTTTCCAAGTTTTTACTGCCGGAGCAGCACAAGCCCACATTAAAAAGGCTGTATTCATTATGCCAAGGTAGTGGTCATCGTCGAACCAGCCGTCCGGATCCGCAGTAGCAGTTTTTTTTATATTTCTAGTAAGTGTAAATCGAAGTACTAAGAAAGATAGAAACATAGTGAAGGTAGCTACTGTAAAGACCATTGCGACGAAAAATGGTATGTTAAAAACTGCTTGCGGCATCGCATATCATTCCGAGAAATCCCTGAGCTATGCGAACTAATGCAACTCCCGCAATTCCACCAACTACTAAAGCAATCAGAATACCTCCAGGTGTAAGCGCTATTACGGCTCCTATGGCAGCGCCTGCTAGAATTCCGGCACCGAATGCCCCAGCTTGAATAAACGCCTCGCGTTTCCATTGTGAGGAATCTCGACTTTGTGTTTGGTGAACTAGTTGAAATATATTCATTGTGTTAATGGCGGCGCGGAGATGCTTTTGAACTATGAGCGCACGCTATAACAACGGTGCTAAAACTCCCACTCAATCCAGCCAAAATAATCCGTTGGGTAATAAATTAGGCAGCACAGCACAAGAGTGTAAACGCTAATGATCAAAATATAAGAGAATAGTACTTCTATCTGTTTGGCGTTTGCGCGTATATCGATATTGGTAGGCATCCGTTGATCATAGTTTTTGAAGCGTTTTATAAAAGGAGCAGCACACGCCAAGGCTAAAAAGGCTGTGTTTACGAAACCAAGGTAATGATCGCTGTCGTACCAAAAGTCAGGGCTCTTAGTAGCTGCCTTCTTTATGTTTCTTGTAAGAGTCAACCGCAATATGAGGTATGACAGTAGCATTAACAAAACAGCCAAGGAAATGACTATTGCAAGAATGTCCGTTATAGTTAACATATCGCTAAAACAGTAGGTCGTGCAAATGGCCTAGACCAGTTTGTGCTATACGATCAATTGTAACGCCAGCGATTCCACCCGCTACTAACGCGATAACAATTCCGACTGGTGTTATACCTATCGTCGCGCCGATAACGACACCAGCAGCAATTCCTGCACCAAAGGCCCCACTTTGAATAAACGCCTCACGTTTCCACTGTGTGTGGTTCTCCTTTCGCATATGGTAAACTTTGTTGGCGCGTAGGTAGCCGTCGAATGCAACCATACCCGGCCCCAGAATACGGCCGGCTTTGGTGAATTTTTCTAGTTTTATCACATCGGCGTTATCGCGAACGGGGATGGATTCCCAAACCTCTTTACCAGTAACAGTTTGGGCTTTGCGCATTTTGAATTCAGAATTATTGAGGTAGGGCAGAGCAGCTCGGTTGAATTGCCGGTTCATATATTCAAAGGCGCGCTCTACCCGTTCTTTGGCGGCTTTTAGAGTGCGAGGGGCTGCTCTGTGGTTGGCCAGATCTTCATAATACTTTAACGCTTCGTCGTATTCGGCAATGGCGCTAAGCACCGGGCTGGACTTGGCTACTGCGGCGCCCATGCCATTACCACCAAACGTGTTTAAATCGCCCACTATGTCCGGTATTTTTGTATCCCATAATAAAGAGGCCAATCCTAGCGTTGCGGTACCGCCGGCGTAGAGGCTTAAGTCTGACAGTACACGCTGCTGCTCAACGGAGCAAGATTGGATGCGGTGCATATTGGTTGCCCGTTGTGGGCCGCCCGCGGTAAGAATTGTGGGCCTGAGTGGCACAACGGTGGAGCCTGCGTTGGCTATTCTTGGGTTGGTGCTAAGTAGCGAGGCTTCATAGTCATCAGGTTTAACACCTGCGGGGCAGGTGGTGTTAGCGATGGCCTTAAGAGAGCAAGGCGCCTTGGAATACAACAGAGCTTGAGACATAGCGAATCCTTTCGTTGTGCGTTATTTGCAAGTAATGGTAATTCAAGAATGCTATCTGTAGCGTGTTAGCTGTCTCATTTTTGGCTGCTTGGACGCTAAATACTGTGCGCTTGTTTTCCTAAATGGTTTGCTCACAACGTAGGAATTAATACTTAACCATTCTTCCGTTGCAGTGATCGCAGGCACGTCAAAGCGCCCCATGCCCCTCCAACAGCTCATAAATCTCTTCTGCCATAACCCGGTAGCCCTCGCTATTAAAATGCACGGAATCGGATTTGTATTTACTTTGCCGAATTAAATCGCCGATTATTTCACCTTCAAACACCAGGCCGTATTCCTCTGCCAGTTCTTTATAGAGTGGGGCGGTTTTGGAAAACAATTTCTTTTCTGGCACGCCTACTAATACCACACTTAGCCGTTGGTTTTGAGCCAGTTCTATCATCTGCGCCAGGTTGCGTTTGGTTTGTGTTAGGTTTTGGTTTCTGAGTATGTCGTTGCCGCCTTCTATTAATATCAGCAGGTCGGCTGCGTTGTCATTTAATACGGTGGATAGGCGGCCTAGACCTTGGCTGGTGGTTTCGCCGGATACACCAGCATTTACCACCCGGCGATTGCTCAATTGCGCTAATACGCTGGGGTAGCTTTTTGCAGGCGCGGTGCCTACGCCTGCGGTTAGGCTATCGCCGAAGGCGATGATGGTGCCGCCATGCGGCACGGGTTCCAGCTTAGGCGTGGGTGTGCAGGCCAATAACAGTAATGTGGCGGCTAGGCTAATTAAACTGAGTAGTTGCTTACCCAGTGGGGCTCTTGGTTGCACGTTGGTTTACCTTACGTTGGGTTCTGTGTTTTTAGGTAAGCATAGCAGGGCAAGGTATAGCTGTTGGTTTGTGAATATTCGTTCATGCCGTTAGGTTTTACATTTGGAGGCGGGGCTGTATATTACGAGGCCAAAATGGCTTGAAAATACGCATCGGAGAGCGTTATGAAAATAATAATCCAAGGGATAGCGGTACTGCTTATATTCATTGCCCAGGCCAGTGTTGGCCAAAGCAGCGATGTAGTGCGGGCAAAGCACATGATCGGCCAGGTGGAGCGTGGTTTGGGCAGTATTAAGCGCAACGACGTAAACACCATTAATGGTTACACCACTAAGCTAAAGCAGGCAAAAGAGATTCTGGAGGCCGAATCCGATAAACAAAACCCGGCCTTTAAAGAGGTGGCGGGGCAGTGGATGGCAGCGCGGGAGCGCTTGTACGCCACGCTGGAAGACTGGAAGCAAAACCCAGCTACGGCGCAAACCACAACTCAGCAGCCGTCATTATCGCCCCGGCCCATGGTTGCGCCCCAGGCCGCAGCTCAACCAGCCACTGGCAATAGTAGCCAGTTGTACAACCAACTGATTACTAAATACCAAAGCCAGAATCGCCCACGTTTGCCGGCGGATGTAGATGCACAAACGGGTAAAACCTGGTTGGCCGCCATGGTAAACCTGTACGACGCTCAATGGCAGCAAGACAACCAGCAAGCCAAGCAGTGGCACGCCAGTGGCAAACTGAACAAAAATGACTACGATCGATTTACTCGGTGGGTAAACGGCACCTGGCACACACAAATCGGCGAGCAAATTAACCAAGCATTTGGTACCTGGGATAACACCCTAAATATGAACGTCGCCGCCGCGCAACAATTGCTTACCATATCCACCGGCGACAAAAACAAAGTCATGAACACCGCCACCGGAGATCACCTCCTAAGAAACCAAGCCATGCTTAAGCAGAGCGAAGATTTGTTGGCACTGGTAAGCGAAGTGGAAACGGTGTTTGGCAAGCAGCAAATAAACCTTCGCAAAAAACAAAAGGTACTGCTCAGCCAAGCCGGCGATCATTTAACAGAGCTGCAACCTTTTGCGGAAGAGTATTTGGCGCAGTGGAAAAAAGCGCCTAAAAAGTCGAATAAAAACCCCAACAGTATGTACCTCTGGTTTAATGGCAGCCGAGTGGCAGAGATCACCCAAAAGCGGGAGATTTGGATTAACAGCAACTTTGCTGGCAGTGTGAGTAAAAGTGGGGAGATTTACCAAAAAGGTAACTACGTGGGTAAGCTGGAGCCCAATGGCGAATTGTGGCTGTCTAAACAGAATCGCTCTGCCAAATTTATGGACAACGGAGAGGTGTGGGTGGGAGGCTCCCATATAGGTACCATCCTCAAGGACGGCAACGTTACTGGCTTCAACACAGCCGCCTCCATCGAAGGCCCAGGTGACTGGCGCCTTGCTGCTGTGGTGTATTTTTTACAGGTTTTCCCGCTTAACTAACCTAACGCTCTGCCAGAAACAGCGCTTTCTGGCGGAGCATTGTTCCCCTCTTTGATTCCGCCTTGTCTGTAGCTGTGAACAAGCCATAGATATCTAGGCCTCCTACCAACTCATTGTTCTGGTTATAAGCGATGTCTCGCCCGTGCACCGATTTGGAAAGGGTGATTTATACGCCAATTGTAAAATGCGGATTGGTTCACATTTCTCGCCGCTCGCTTAGCTATTTTCTTTCTTAGAGTGGCACGCACCCTCTGCTCTTTAGATAAATCACCGATGGCCCATAATCAGTCACTGTATTAGCGCTGCGTTAGCTAACACCTCAAAACGGTGCGTTTACGCAGCTCAAGTAGTTAATATCGTAACAATTAACGCCAATACTGATTTCTGCGCCGCATTTTGACGCAGCAATTTTTATTAGTTAGGGCGGTAAGGGGGCGTAGCACAGATAAAAATATACGTATGTGCACAAAAATGGTATCAGGCTGCACCAAAAGAGCATGCTCTAAATATGCTAAACATAAGTATGTTTGCGCCAGCTTGCTGCAGTACTTGTGGCGGGGTCGATTTTGCATTGCTACTTGGAGTATTGAGCCATGTGGGCCGCTTTAGGAAAATACAAAAGTATTGTTGTTTCTATCGCTTTATTTTTGCTGTTGGATGCGTCTGTTCTAGCCCTTAACTTTTATATCTCGTTTAAAATTGCCGATGACGCCGTGGGTGTTAACTTGGCCGGGCGGCAGCGTATGTTGTCCCAGCGCACGGTAAAATCTCTTTACGAGCTGGATTCCGCCCCGGTAGGTTCTGAGGCCTACCAGCTTGCGCTACAGGAACTCACATTAAGCTACACCTTATTTGATAGAACACTCACCGCCTTTGATAGAGGCGGGCTCACCCGTGGGGCCGATGGCAACGAGGTGCTGTTAAAGCTCGTGGAATCTGCCGACGGCAGGCAAGCCATTACTGATGCCAAGCAGTTATGGGCGCCGTATTCGGCAGCCATTAGGGCGGTAATAAACAGCGCTGATTTGGGCGCAGCGCAGACCAATTTGGCTCAGGCTATAAGTTTGGCCCAGGCCAATAACGTTCCTCTGTTAGGTTTAATGAACCAACTCACGGTGGATTTAGAGCACGTTGCCACCAGTAAGGCCACAACCCTGCGGTATATCCAAACAGCGGGGATCAGCCTGGCCATCATTAATTTTCTGATTATTATCTTCCACTTTTTAAGCGAGCTGCGCCATAACGACAGGCAGTTAGAGGCAGCCCGCCAAGAAACGGAAGAGATATTGGATACGGTAAGTGAAGGCCTGTTTTTAATGGATGATCAGCACAAAATCGCCGGCCAGCACTCCGCTAGTTTGCCGGGGATGTTCGGCAGAGAAAGCCTTTCTGGCACAGTATTTACCGAGCTTATTAAAGATTTGGTAAAACCGAAAGATTTGCAAACGGCGGAGCGTTTTATTGCCTTGTTGTTTCGGCCGGATGTTAAAAGCAACCTAATACAAGATTTAAACCCCTTAAACGAAATAGAGCTGCAGATACCGGATCAAAACGGCGGTCACCGCAGATGTTATTTGAGCTTTGATTTTAAACGGGTGTTGTCGGATAACGAGAAAAACGTGCTGGTAACCGTCAAAGACATCACTCAAAGCATGTTGTTGGCTGCCGAGCTGGAGCAGGAAAAACAACGCAATGAACAGCAAATGGAAATGCTAACGGGCATATTGCACACCAACCCAGAAGACTTGGCTGACTTTATTGCCAAATCCTTCGCCAGCTTTGAACGCATCAATAAAATACTGAAAGATCAATCCAAAACCCTGGGTTCCTTAGGGCGCAAGTTAGAGAAAATATTCGTAGAGGTGCACAGCTTTAAAGGTGATGCTTCAGCCCTAGGGTTAGAGAACTTTGCGGATTACGGCCACCAGTTTGAAAAGCGTATAAAAGAATTGCAAGATATGGATGCTATTTCCGGTAACGACTTTTTAGGCTTGGCGGTGCACCTAGAAGGCCTGATTAAATACACCGAAGATATTAAAGGCATTGCCGATAAATTAGCCCAGTTTGCCGATGTGGCCAGTGCCGGTGGCGATAATAAAGCGCCGCAGCCGGCCAGCTCGGGTAAGTGGCAAAAGCTAAAAGAGTTGGCCGAGTTAGTATCCCAGCGGGAAGACAAACAAGTGCACGTGACGCTTACCGGTTTGAGCGAGCACCCATTTGGGCAGGGCGTTGAAGCTTTGGTGAACGACCTGTGTGTGCAGTTTATTCGCAATGCGGTGGTACACAGTATTGAGGCCAAACCCCAACGTGAAGAGGCCCGCAAGCCAAGCTATGGCCGAATAGACGTGCAGTTGGTGGAGCTGCCCAGCGGGGAGTTAGAACTGAGCGTTACCGACGATGGCCAAGGCATCGATTACGAGAAAATTCGTAAGCGGGCGGTACAAACCCCTGCCTGGAGCCAGGCCGGGGTACAGCAGTGGGATCAAAAACAATTAATGAAGCTGATTTTTGAGCCCGGTTTCTCCACCGCCGATTCTGTAACCACCGATGCCGGCCAAGGCGTAGGCATGAACGTCATTAAACAACGCATTGTGGATGCCGGCGGTAAGCTTAAAATTCACAACCGCACCGGTGCTGGCTGTAAGTTTGTGGTTACCTTGCCAAAGGCAGCAGAAAGTGAATTGGCTGCTTAACCTGGCGATTGTTGCATGCAGCCCGCGTGGTTTATTGGAGTCGAATTAATGCCTTGTGGAATGGACGAAAGCTATGGATAAATTGAGAATGATGGTAGTGGATGATTCCAACATTATCCGCCGTAAAATAGAGCGCAGCCAGCAGGGTGGACTGTTTGATGTTGTTGGCACTGCTGGCTCTGGTGTGGAGGCGCTGGCCTTGTTTGGCCAGGTCGACCCTGATGTGGTTACCATGGATATTACCATGCCGCAAATGGATGGCATCGAGTGTATTACACAACTTAAAGCGCGTAAGCCGGAGGTGAAAATATTGGTGGTGTCGGCGCTGTCTGATAAAGCCACCGGCATCGAGGCCTTAGAATGCGGTGCGCAAGGTTTTTTATGCAAACCGTTTGACGATGTAAAACTCAATGGCGCGTTAAAAGAATTGGTAGGAGATAGCCATGTCTGAGGCAACTTTACAGGTTTTTATTGATGGCGTTATCAACTACTTTCAGCATACCTCAGATAAAGACGTCAAAGTCGGCAGCCCATATTTGGCGGAGAACCATCGCCCGGCGGCGTTTGATTTTACCGGTATAATTGGCGTCTCTGGCCCGTACAAGGGCACGGTGTATTTTACGGCACCTAAGGCTCTATTAACCCATTTGTTGTTGGCCATTGGTGAAAAAGACACCTCAATGGAAAACATATTAGACTTGGTGGGTGAGGTCTCCAACACCATTTCTGGCAATGCGCGCAGCGAGTTTGGCCAGGAATTTATGATCTCTGTGCCAGTGGTGGTAGAGGGGGCACCCAGTGTGATACACCTGCCAAAAGAGTTGAGGTCTTATGTTATACCAGTGTACTGGAAGGCCTACAGCGCAGCCGTGGTAATTTGTTTGGAGCACTGACTGCTTAAACTCGCCGACGATGGCCGGCGAGTATTTGTTGGAGTGCAAGCCTAATGGGTGTTAGTCCATAAACGGGTAGTCGATGTAGCCTTCCGGCCCTTGGCTATAAAAGGTATTTGGGTCGGCCTCGTTAAGCTGTGCGCCTTCGGCGAATCGGCGTGGTAGGTCTGGGTTGGCAATAAACGGTACCCCAAAAGCTACGGCATCTGCGGTGCCCGCTTCGATGGCTTCTTCTGCCTCTTGTTGATCGTAACCCATGTTTAAAATCAACGTGCCGGTAAAGTGTTTACGGGCTGGGGTGATAACATCACCACTTTGCTCGCCTTTAAAGTCGCCGCGCATTAAATGCAGATACGCCAATTGCCGCTGGTTTAGTTGCTCGCTTACGTAAGCCACCAAGGCCTGTGGGTCTTCGTCTTTCATGCCATTGAAGCTATTTAATGGTGACAAGCGCACGCCGATATTACCCGCTCCCCACACAGGGATTACCGCATCTATTATCTCGAGCAGTAATTTGGCTCGGTTTTCCAGTGGGCCGCCGTAGGGGCCCGTGCGTTGATTAGCACTGGTGCGCAAAAACTCGTCCAGTAAATAGCCGTTGGCACCGTGTATTTCAATACCGTCAAAGCCTGCCTCTTTGGCGTTTTCCGCCGCTTTAACAAAGCCGGCAATAATTTCTGGGATTTCGTCGTCTGCCAGCGCCCTGGGTGTGGTGTAGTCTTGCTTGCCTTCTGGAGTGTGAACGTCATCGCCAGTGATGGCAATGGCACTGGGGGCTACGGGCGTTTTGCCGTCGTTAAGTGCTGGGTGGCAAGCGCGCCCACCATGCCACACTTGTAAAAATATTTTGCCGCCTTTTTCGTGTACCGCCTGGGTAACCTTTTGCCAGCCTGCGATTTGCTCCTGGGAGTGAATCCCAGGCTCGCGCCAAAAAGCTGAGCACTCTGGCATGGCCATGGTGGCCTCGGCAATAATTAAACCTGCAGACGCGCGCTGGGCGTAGTATTCCACCATTATATCTGTCGGCACGTGGTCTGCATCGGCTCGGCTGCGCGTGAGTGGTGCCATTAAAATACGGTTTTTTAGCTCATTGGCGCCCAGTTTTAATGGGGATTGTAACTTACTCATGTTGTTTCCTAATTGGTTTTCTGTCTGTTTCTTGTTTGGGAGCAAAAGCCATTCAGCGGCTTTTGCTTAAACGAACTTGATTTTACGCTGATAAAAAACTCTACAGCGATTTTTGGAACGGGCTTTAAAGCCTGCTTTTGCCGCAGCTCTTTTCTTCAATACGCCCAAAACCGAAGTGCAAAACCGATGCCCATTGCGAAGCGCACAAACTGTGCCCTGTGGGGGAGGGAGCGGCTTATTTTGTGTAACATTTACAACGGCTAACACCTATTTGCACAAAGTGGCTGGGCGGTATTGTGCTGCCGGGGAGTTATTACGAGTAGTTTTTTTGGGCTAGTTTTGTGTGATTGGGTTGTTAAAGGTCGCTGCTTGGCGAGGGCACATGCATGAGCCCTCGCTCAAAATTGCTTTGGTGATTATTTACCTGCTTGAATAACTCTCGCTATCTAATTGGTTCAAATAGAGCTTTTCTGGTTCAGCATCGCAAAGCATCAGCGATGCTGATTAATCAAGTGCTAATTAGAAGGGCGCGGGGTACTTTTTCAATACCGTTAGAATAGCGCTCTTGAGGTCGTCACTTAGGGTGATGTCGAAAGCGTTAATATCTTCTTCCAGTTGCGCCATGCTGGTGGCACCAATAATAGTTGAAGTAACGCCATCCACTTGGTCACACCAGGCGATGGCCAGTTGCGATGGCGTAATGCTGTGCTCTTTGGCCAAATCGACATAGGCTTGTACCGCCTCTGCTGCCAAGGGGGTATCACGGAACAGGCCATTGCGTTGGGTCAGCGTCCAGCGGCTGCCCTCTGGCCGCGCGCCGTTCAGGTATTTACCGCTAAGCATGCCCGCCGCCAGGGGTGACCACGGTAAAAAGGCCACCCGCTCCATAGCACAGTGCTCCACTAAATAGGGCCAGTCTTTACTGTGCAGCAGGTTGAACTCATTTTGTATCGATACCATGCGCGGCAGGTTGTGTTGCTCACTCAGTTTTAGGTAGGTAGCAATGCCCCATGGCGTATCGTCCGATAACCCGCAATAGCGTATCTTGCCGGCTTTTACACAAACATTGAGGCCCTCCAGCACGTCTAACATGCCCGCCGTGTGCTCTTCGCTGTTGGCTTTGCTCACCCGATAATGATTGGGAAAATGCTTGCCAAAGTGGGGGCTGGTGCGGTTGGGCCAGTGCAGTTGGTAGAGGTCAATATAATCGGTTTGTAGCCGGCTTAGTGAGGTGTCCACCGCTTCTATAATGGTTTCCTTGCACAAAGGCCTGCCGTCTCGGATGTAGCTCATACCCGGTGCTATCTTGCTTGCCAACACAAACTTGCTGCGCTTGCTGGGGTTACGCGCCAACCAATTGCCAATTATGGTTTCTGTTTTACCATAGGATTCGGCGTTGGGTGGGATGGAGTACATCTCTGCGGTATCGATAAAGTTTATACCGTGTCTCAGCGCGTACTCAATTTGTTCGTCGGCATCTTGCTGGGTATTTTGCGTGCCCCAGGTCATAGTGCCTAGGCAGGCTCTGGAAACCTCAAGGCTACTGGTGCCGAGCTGTGAATAGCGCATAGTTGGTCCTCATTAGTGGATAAAAAACTGTGGAAAGGTGAGTGGGCGCTTAAAACAGTGTCCCCAGTGTGGGCGGGGGCGTATCAGCAAGGTTTCTAGGAAACCTCACTGGTGCAGTTGCAAGCGAGAGCTAGCTAGCTGCCGCGTTAAGGCTGGTGATTTTTTCTATAAACTGGTTAAGCGCTTGTTTACTGTTGGTGTTCACGTTAACGGTGTTGTGGAATCCCACGGTGGCGTCCACCATCTCGTCTTTTATGGTTACTGTGTAACCATCGTGGCTGACCACGCCGGTAAGTTGGCCAAGGGTGTAGGTATCTGCTTCTTGCTTACCGCGGCTCTGAATCTCATTAAACGCTTGTAACAGCTCTTTGGCGGTCAGCTTGTGATCGTCGGAGTTATCCATAATTAAAACCTCTTGTTTGGCTTTAGCGTGTACATTGGGCAGCGCCGGTGTACAGGAGTTCCTGGTTGGGCGCCAGCTATGCTGTTGGTGTTGCAAAACCACTGCCAATTGCCGGATGCACCGCTGGATCTCCCGGCCATATGTTTGTTAATTAAACAGAGTCGGGGAAAGTACGCATGTGCACACACTTCAGACCCGCCGCAGGCCCAATGGGGCTTTAAATACCTGCTGCCGGGTTTATTGGGCCGGGGCCACGGTTGCTAGCTGAGTGAAAAATTCAATGTATTGGTTGTGGCCCTCTGGGAAAATCAGGTTAAGTTGCAAGCTGTCTTCTACATCAGTGATGCCGGCCATTACTTGGTGGTCCACAGCTTCACCTGGGCTTGGCTTTTGGCTGATGCCCGGCCGGTTGAGCTCTCCCTGGCTGCTATCCACGAAAATTGTAGCGTTATCGGTATTGAACGCTGCCCCCAGTTGTTGAATTAAGGTTAAAAAACCACGGTCGCTGCCGCCGCGTTGGTAACCTAGGGAATCTTCCGCTTTGGCTGAGGTAACGGTGTCGCCCACGCCAACAATGCACGGCATTATTGTCGGGTCAAAGTGGGCTTGGGCCAGTGCTAGCATCTCCGCTTGGCTACTTGGCGCGGTGCGCGCGCTGAAGTCTTCACCCAGGGGATAGTCACCTGTTTGTTGAAAGTAGTAACGGTTGAGTAGCACCAGTACGCCGGCTTCTTTAACGGCGCCGCGTAGCATAAATTGGAAATCCGTGGTGCCCATGTCTTCGTTGTGCGCGGGTTTCAGGCGTTCTAGCCCATCCTGCGTACCTAGGTTGGGAGCCAAGTGGGTGAAAAATGAACCCTCTAGGCCTTGCGTCTTCGCCATTTGCATCAGCTCTTGCATCAATTGGTAGGCCAGGTTTTGCAACGATTGATAGAGCCCAGCTTGGTTGCTGAAAGGGTGAAACAGGCTACCAATATTGAGCGAGGGGGAGGCTAGGTTATCGAGAATAATAACGTTAAGTATTTGCTCCAGCTGCGCTGGCTCCAACAGGAAGGGCGGAGCACTTAATGCCGCTTGCAGGCGCCCATGCAGCCACTTAGGCACGGCAGCTAAGAAGTCAATTTCAGTTTGGCTAACGCCGGGGTGTGAGGCTTTGCCAAAGCAATCCTGCCACTGCACGCCGCCGGCGGCTAGGCCCGGTAGATATAATCCTTGATCCTCGGCGCTTTGCGCATCATCGGCCAGGGCGGCGTCTACAATCCGGTTAACCCCGCGTGAGCCGATGTGTTCGCCATTGGTAAGCACGTAAAAGGGCGCTTCCGTTCGCTTTACCGCTGCGATGTACTGGCTGCTCATAGTGCGCGTGAGCGGATCTCTTTTTAGCTCCATGCACACGCCGTCCAAATCTTGAATAATCAATAAAGCAGTTTTTTTCTGTAGCGCGGAGAGAAAGCCTTGGTGGTTGGTAGAGCGAATAAAATCGGAAAGTACGGGGGGCATAGAGTCTGTTTGATTGCGAAATATACGTCGATGCTAGCGCTCTAGCGCACAGTATGCAAACCGCAGGCTGCTAGGGCCTGTTGACACTAATTCGGAGCCTCTGTTGAGTCAGGAAATAGTCCAATCTAGGCGCGAACCGCGAAGTTTGGTGGGCCCAAATAAGCGGTGAGCAACAACGAGTGGGCTATTTCCTGGCTCAACCCGTAGGGCTGGAGCCAGCTTCCCGCTCAACGTTGTTGCCAATCGCTCATGTAGGCCCACTACATTTCACGCTTGGCGCCTAGTTGAACGGGAAGCTGTCCGGGGCGCGTAGCCTCCAGCAGTGGTGCCAAATTAGTGTCAACAGGCCCTAGCCGGCTCTCTTGCAGCGCTCGGAGCAGTATTTGACGTTATCCCAGTCGCGCTGCCATTTTTTCCGCCAACTGAAAGGCCGTTGGCATACGGGGCAGACCTTATGCGGAAGATGTTGCTTCTTGTGATTGCTGCTGCGATGTTGGGGCATGGCTCGGTCGTACTTCCTAATTTGTATAGATAGCTTGGTTGTGAGGCTTGGCTGTAGGGTTTGGTTGTAAAAGAAGCCATCGCGAATTGGGCTAACGCGAGGCTTTGTTTTAGAATTCCTTTATAAGCGCACACCAGAGGCCAGAGTAAAACAATGACTATACGCAGTATCGCCCCAACTCGGTTTATTCCCTTCAGCACCGCCGACATAATTGCCATGTGCCGTAAGGACCATGGCGAACAGTCACCTCCGGTGATTGATGCTACTGACTTTGAGCGCTTTGCCGCTATGGTTGGTCAAGTTTTCCACGCTGAATTTAAACGCGATCAAGACAACCTAAAAAAGACCTACGCCGAAATTGACCCAGATGCTGATACCCGCGAAGTCTTTACAATCGAACAAACCGGCGAAGCTAAATTTATCGATTTATTAAAATCGGTTTTGAATAAAGCCAACTACGAGCCCATCTCCCAGCAAGAGCTGGAACAGGCGATGACGCGTTCCTCGCTGTTTAATTTGAGGTTAAAAGTCGACTTCGATGCGTTCTCCGAGGTGTTGCTGTTTTGCCGTGGCCAATCCGTGCGCCAAGCAACCGTTAAAAGTTGGTTTGGACTACGCAGCAAAGACGTAGAATTTATTAATTATGATCGCGTTGTAGTGTATGTGCGTTATAAATCTGAGACAACAAACGACGAGAAGGCCAGCGCAGACGTGAGGCCTGGTGCCACCTTACTGAAGCTATTTCAAAACGTGCCCCGTGCCGATTTGGAAATGCTATTCCCCAACACGCGGCCGGCAATGCGCATGCAAGATAAACTGCTTATTGGTATTCCTGCGTTGGTTAGTGGCGGCATTGTAGTAACCACCAAAATGGGCGCAACATTATTGCTAATGTCTTCCATGCTGGGGTTTTGGTTTGGTTTGCGGCAGGAGCCGGTGGAGCTTAACGCTGCAAATTTAACGATTTTGTGCGCGGGATTGGGTGCTTTGGGTGCCTACCTTTGGCAGCAGTTTTCCAAGTTCAAAAACCGACAACTATTGTTTTTGCAGCAACTAACGCAAAATTTGTATTTTAAAAATTTGGACAATAACGCCGGTGTGATTTATCGCCTGCTCAATGACGCCGAAGATGAAGAGGTTAAAGAATCGGTGTTGGCGTATTATTTTTTAATCTCCGCCGGCCCAGCGGATAAACAAACATTGGATAACACCATTGAACAATGGTTGGCATCGCAGTGGCAATGCACCATGGATTTCGAAATCGACGACGCATTACATAAATTAACGCGCTTAGGATTAGTAAATCAAAGCGGCTCAACCTACAGCGCATTACCGCTATCAGATGCCATCTTCAAACTCAACGAGGCCTGGAAAAATCAATGGGGTCAGATCGTTTGATTTTCCCCCAAGCGGATTCACAATGGTATCAATGGGGTCAGAGCGGTTGATTTTTTAATTAGCTGGGGCTAATCTGGCCTTACGAACCAAGTAAAGGATTACACAAATGGCTCGCTTACCCCGGCTCACCATGCCTGGCTGCCCCCACCACATTATCCAGCGTGGTAATAATAAACAGCCCTGTTTTTTTCAGCCTTCCGATTACAAAGCCTATCTCAGTTTTCTGCAAGAAGCCTCAGAACAATACGGTGTGTCTATCCATGCCTTTGTCCTGATGACCAATCACGTGCATGTATTGGCTACGCCCTGCGATACCAAAGGTATTAGTGCGATGATGCAAGCCCTAGGTCGCAGGTACGTACAACACATAAACTATGTGTATGAGCGCAGTGGTACCTTGTGGGAGGGGCGTTTTCGATCCACCTTGGTAGATAGTGAGCGGTATTTAATGACGCTCTATCGCTATATTGAACTGAATCCTGTCAGGGCGGGTATGGTGGCGCGCGCCGGTGACTACCCCTGGTCAAGCTTTCAACATAACGCCATAGGTAAGCCGATAAAACTAATTCGGCCACACCCGGTCTATCAACAGTTGGGCGACAGTGCAGAGAAAAGGCGCAGGCTGTATGGCACTTTGTTTAAGGGGCACATTCCTGATCAAGAGATAGCCGCAATTCGGCACGCTACCAACAAATCATGGCCGTTGGGTAGCGATACATTTATCGCTGATTTAGCTGCCAAAACCCAACGGCGGGTGTCACCACTGGGTAGAGGGGGCGATAGAAAATCGGAGAAGTTCCGGGACTCGCAAAATCAACCGCTCTGACCCCATTGATTTAGTAGATGAAAGAGTATGCTAGCAGGTGTTGTGCAAGATTTTTTGATCATTTGGGCGACGATAGACCCAATTGGTACTATGGCATTGTTTGCCGGGTTAACGGCAAAGTTATCCAGTGAACGACGGCGTAAAACTGCTGTAAGAGCTATTTTGTATGCCGGTGCTGTGCTGCTTGGGGCTATTGTTATTGGCCAAATTCTGTTGGGCGCCATGGGCATTAGTTTGGTTTCTTTTCAGCTGGCTGGCGGCATTATCTTATTTCTGTTTGGGCTGCAGATGATTTTTTCGGAAGGCTCAAACGATGAACACGTAGAACCTAAACATGACATGGCTGTTTTTCCATTAGCCATCCCGTCTACGGCTTCGCCAGGGGCGATCTTGGCGGTGATTTTGCTGACAGACAATCATACCCACCCAATTACCGAGCAGGTCGTTACTTCATTGATGATGCTTTTGGTGCTTGCTATAACCTTGGTGTTGTTACTGTTATCGGGTCGTATTTTAAAAGTGATTGGAACTGGTGGTGCCTCTATTTTGGTAAGAATCATGGGCATGATACTGGCCGCGCTTTCTGTGGAGTTTATTATAGAAGCAGTGATGTTAGAAGGGTGGTTGGGCGGTGGTTAATGCTGAAATTATCGCCGCCGTAGAAATCAATCGCTCTGACCCCATTGATTTCTTATGAGGCCCAGTGGTCTTGGATGATTTGTGCGGCGCGGTAGCCAAGAGCCATGGCCGGTGCGTTTGTGTTGCCGGATATATTACCCGGCATGGCGGAGCAATCTGCCACTCGTAAACCGGTTACGCCGCGCACTTTGAGCTCTGGGTCTAATACAGATTGCTCATCGCCTCCCATGCGGCAACTGCCTGTGGCGTGTAGGCCGCAAGTGGCCAAGCGCTTAAATGCCTCTAATATTTCTTCATCCGTTTGCACCAGTGGCCCTGGTACCATTTCGTGATCTATATGTTGGCTAAGCGCCGGTTGTTGAGCCAGTTGGCGCATGTATTTAAGGCTTTGAATGGCGCGTTGCTGATCTTGTGGGTGGCTCAACCAGTTGGGTTCGATTACGGCCGGGATGTTTGGGTCGGGGCTGATGATTTTAATTTCGGATTCACTTTGGAGGTCTAGTAACTGGCCGTAGAGTGAAAGGCCGGGCTGCTTGTCTATTTCAGATAGCGGAACCGGGTGGTTGTCGTCGCTTAGTTTAAAAACGTAGCCCGATAAATACAGCTGTAAATTGGGCCATTGAGCGTCACCAATTTTGGCAAAGCCACCCACCTCAAATGGGCCGAATGATAGGGCTCCGGTACCAAACAATTGTTGTTGCAGAATGTGTTTGGCTAAACCCAGGCCGTAAAAACAATGTTGATTGCCAATGCGATCTTGGTTTAGGCGAAAGGACATGGCAAAAGCCAAATGCTCGCGCATACGGCGGCCCACGTCTGGGCTGTGGGCAACCACGTTTACTCCAGCATATTCCAGTACTCGTTGTGGGCCTATGCCGGATAGTTGCAAAAGGCGTGGCGTTTCCAGCGCGCCGGCCGACAAAATAATTTCTTTGTTGCAGTAGATCGCGTGCGTCTTATCCTCAATGGACACCTCAACGCCAACGGCTTTATTGCCTTCGAACAGTACTTTGCGAACAAAGGTGTGAGTGGCTATGGTGAGGTTCTTACGATGTTTTATAGGATCAATAAACGCTTTGGCTGCACTGACTCGCCGGCCACGTTTGGTGTTGTGGCTGTACAAACCAACCCGTTCTTCGTGGCTATCATTTAAATCGTCCACCAAGTTAAGGCCTTGTTGCTGGGCTGCACTGAGCATGTCGTCCACCAGCGGGTAGCGAAACGGCCCGGGGCTAATGGTTACCTGGCCGCCTGTGCCTCGGTTGGCGGCAGGGCCAAGTTGGTGATCTTCAATGGCTTTTAGTGCGCTGTTAAAGGTTTGCCAATCCCAACCGGTGCAACCTTGTTGCTGCCAGGCGTCGTAATCCGCGGCTTGCCCACGAGACCAAATCATTCCGTTAATGGCCGATGAGCCGCCCAACCCTTTGCCGCGAATCCATACTTCCGGCTGTTCGGTGTCTGCTGTTCGCTTCTGGTCTATTTGATAAACCCAGGTGTAGGCCGGCTTATTAACCAATTTAGCAATGCCTTTGGGCATGGAGACCAGCGCAGACCGATTGTTGCTGCCTGCCTCAATCAGTAAGACGGAGTGTTTGGAATTGGCCGCGAGGGTGCCGGCGAGGGCGCAGCCAGAAGAGCCTGCACCAACGACAATAAAATCATAATGTTGGTTGGCGCACGGGTGAGAGTGAGTAGACATAAGACCTCGGCGGCCGGTAAAGCGGTTCGATGTGAGCCCGCATCGGCCAATGTAATTATTTTTGTTAGCGGTGTTTTTTGGGCAAAACAACTATGGCTGTTTATTTTAAATAATACAACTGTTCTATTACCTGTGGTGTAGTGAAATCTGAGCTATAAACTGACGAATATAATTCGATATAGCGAATTTAATTTTCGTTTAAGGTTTTGTTTATAGCATGTTCGTGGGTTTTAATAGCCAAAATAACACAATTAATCGAAATGCATCTGTTTGTTTAATAGCCTAAAACGGCCAGTATTGCGGGTAAACAGATCTCGTAATTTTGTGCCACAAAAGGGTCAAATTAGTCCAGATGTAAACTGGCTAGGCCAGTTTTTGGCCGTTAAAATGCCCGATGTAGTGATGTTATAAGAGAATCCCCGTATGAATACGTTTACGGTGGGCGTTCGTTTTATGATCGCTATGTAACACCTGTTATAAGTCAGTCGAGTGTTATAGTATGTAGTAAATTGGTCATGGTTGGTGCTGCTGAGAGTTAAATGGCGCCTCATTCATGATTCATAATAATGAATATAAATCAAAATTTCCGACTGGTTATTTGACTAATAATTATAATATCGAGGGATATAGCCATGCTTTCTTTTAGCCGAGAATTGCAGTTCGTCGCGTTTGAAGCTCCATCGTTTAAGCGCAAATCACTCTCCACCGCAGTATCTGCCATCGTAATGAGCGTAGCGGCCACCACTGGCTACGCACAAACCGAAGTGGATGAATCTACACAAGACCAGATTGCCGCCTTAGAGGAAATTGTGGTCACCGGTACGCTTATCCGTGGCGCCGAAGTGGCTGGGTCACAAACCATTGGTATCAGCGCCGACGATATTGTTCTGAGTGGGGCAGCTACCTCCAATGAGCTCTTGGGTTCTTTGCCGCAGGTTTCTAACTTCTTTAACCAGCAACCCGAGCAAGACACTCGTGGCGCAGCCCGTAATACGTTAAACCGTCCTAACCTGCGTAACCTGCCGGGTATTAATGACGCCAGTGGTGCCACCACTTTGGTGTTGGTAGATGGCCACCGTATGGCGCCCATGGGTATTGGGCAATCTTCCTTCGACCCCGATTTTATCCCAGGTATTGCTATTGAGCGGGTAGAGGTGATCACTGATGGCGGTTCCTCATTATACGGGGCTGATGCCGTAGGTGGTGTTATCAACTTTATTACCAAGCGCAGCTTTGATGGTGTGCAGGTTGATTTTGGTTACGACTTTGGCGATGAGTATGGTGCGTGGGACGCGTCAATTCTGGCGGGTACCAGTTGGGAAGACGGTAATGGTTATATTGCTTACTCTAAATCCGAGCGCGATGCCGTACTTAATCGCGATGTCGATTGGGCCAAACGCGGAAATTGGAATGAAGACGGTACTGTATTAACCCCTCAAGGGGTGGAGTGTATTTCTCCGGTGGGCAGCCTAGAGTCTTGGAATTATCTGAATATTCCCGGTGTGTTCTCAGGTTGGACCAATAACCCAGGTGCTGGAGCCGGACAGATCACGGCGTTGGGCGAGCCTTGTGATGCTGATGCGTCAGCGTCGTATATCCCCGAGCAAAATAGGGAGTGGTTATTTGCTTCTGTTACACAAGATTTAAACGAGGGTGTGGCGTTTGATCTAAAAGCCCACTACGGCGAGCGACGCCTTATCTTAAATCAATACCCATTGGGTGACGCTATTACCGGCAGTAATCCCAATGATTTAGGCCTTACGCCTGATACCAATGGAGGCTCCTCTGTTTATCAGCTGCCATCTGTTGGTTTCTCCTACGGTGCCAACCCGGCTTACCGCCATCAGAACAACGAGTTGTTTATCCAGGCTTGGGGCCTTACACCTGAGCTGACTATTGATTTAGAAGGCAGTTGGCAGCTTCGTAATACCATGCACTATGGCCGCTCTAACAACTATTCAGTAACGCCTGAAAGTGATCGAGCATTGGCGCTGGACTATGTTCAAAATGACAGCTTGGACCCGGCCAATATTGCCGGTGCAGACGCCGCTGTTATTAATGATATTCTAGATTTTCAAAGCAACGATCAAACGATTCAAGAAATGTTCTTTGTTCGCATGATCGCCGATGGTGATATTGTTGAAATGCCAGCCGGTATGTTGCGGGCGGCGGTGGGTGTCGAATTTTCACAAGATCGCGCTCGTAAGCGCCAAGGCGATACTGCACGAGGAACCCGCAGCGGTTTGTTATTTAACGAAGACAGCCGTGATGTAAAGTCGGTTTACGCTGAACTGAGCGTTCCGGTATTAGAAAACCTGAATTTGTCGCTGTCTGTACGCAACGACGACTACAGCGATTTTGGCCAAACCACTAATCCCAACATCGGTTTTACCTACGAGCCAGCTGAGTGGATTTCTATTTACGGCCACTGGGGCGAGTCATTTAACGCTCCTACAATTTTAGATCGCTTGGCAGAGGGTAGAGTGGTTGGCTTTTATCCTGGCGCGGCGCCAGGTGTCCCGGATCTCGGCCTGCGCGACCCGAACCGAACGGACGCCATTAATGTAGAAGGTTCAGGGGGGGATTTGAAGCCGCAGACGGCTGAGATATATGCCTTTGGGGTTGAGGTTGAGCCAGTTGAGGGTTTGATGTTTACCGCCAACTACTACGAAATTGATTTTATGGATTTGTTAGGTTCAGTGGACCCTACGTCAGCGGAGGCGGTGCGCTTAAACCCTTCCAATTTTATCTTCAACCCAACCCAAGAACAGTTGGATTTGTTCCTGGCTCAACTGGTAAACGGTGAAGACTACGCAGACATCGACGTAAGTGCCCTAGGGGTGATTGTTGACCGACGTATCTCTAATACCGAAAGTGCCGAGTTAAAAGGTTTGGACTTTGGTGTAAGTTATTATCACAACACCGATGCCGGCACCTTCTCTTATTCACTTTCTGGCAACAAACAATTGGACTTTATTATAACCTCCAATGGTGTTGAGTTGGACCAGTTGGAATACGATGTGGGAGACCTAACCATGGCTGCCTCGCTTGGCTGGGAGCGTAAGAATATGCGTGCTCACTTAAACTTTAGATACAGCGAAGGCTTTAATACCAGTAATGCGGTAAATCAATCCAGTGTTGATGATTACCTGGTAACCGATCTTTTGTTAGGTTATGAGTTCCAGTCCGATGGTGGTTTTACTGACGGACTATCGCTGAATCTGCGGGTATCGAATCTATTCGACGAAGAGCCTCCGATGCACCGTCGCAATCAACAAAACAACTACGCGTTTTGGACGGAAGGCCGGTTGTTTAAGTTGGGTATCAGTAAGTCGTTTAATTAATCTTTATCCAGGGGCGGCAGGGTTGCCGCTTCCTGGGGGTTAAGCGCTGATAGGTTGTTGGCGGGTTGTGTCCAGAGGCTGCGTGATTTTTGTGTGAGCCTCCAAGTAAATGAGTGGTTCGTCGATCTTCGTCTTTAATAAACTGCCGTTGGATTAGCAGCTCGAACCTTAGAGGTGCTTGGGTAAACCTATCGTGTTACTGAGCAAGCCTTTTGAACAAAAGTAATTGTGTTGCTCAAAGTAAATTTGCTGTTGGGTCGGTGCTTAGTTGTACCGGCCTTTTTTTGTTTTTGGACAGGCGTAAATTGTTTTCATTACTTTGAATGTTTGGCGTTGCTCGCGCTTGGTGTTTGTTTTATATTGATCAAAATGTTTTGTGATGTTGGGTTTTAGGGAAAGCTTTTAGAAAGCAATTGCTCTGAAATAGATAACTCCAAAATCCAAGCTACAGATCACCAACACGATAACCAATAAAGAGAAATCAGCGGCGGCCCTTATTGTGGAAAAACAGACCGATAACTTTAATAAATTTCTGTTTGAGAACAGCCCGGGGCTCGATCTTCATATAATTGATCGGCCTGCCAAAAAACAGGATACCAAAGAGATTTTGATCAATGCTGGCGAGCATTTGCTGGGGCAAAAAGGTGTGGCTGGGTTTTCGCTACGTGAGGTGGCCCTGTTTGCTGGTTTAAACAGTAATAATATTGTGCAGTACCACTTCGGTAACAAAAAAGGCCTAATTACCGCCATCTTGAACAATCGAGCAGAACGTATGATGGCGTTTCGCAAACGCCTAGCCGAGGAGATGCTCAGCAGTTCATTAACGGTGAGGGGTGCGCTGTTGCTGCTGTGGTTGCCTAGGATGTCCTTTAAAGACTCGGAGGGTTGCCATCCATTCTGTCGATTTTTGTTGCAATTGTGCGTCCATCCAAACGTCAAAGATTATCCTTTGATGCGTTACTACGATGAGGCTGTCGTTGGGCATCAGTCGAACTTGGAACAAACCGATCAGTATATACTACAAGCCTTGGACTGTTTACGAGCGCACTATAGCCACCTTTCTGAAACCACCTTTGAGCAGCGTTTGGCCGTGTTAAATTTGGCTCATCTTACATCGGTGGTGTCTTCGGATACCGCTCGTAAAATTAAGGCGACGGATATCGAGTATTACGATATGGATTTTATGGTTGATTTTGCCGTAGGCACGTTATCTGGGCTGTAACTTGTTTTACCCAAACCCGCGTCACAAAAAGGCTATTTAAAAATCGCGCTTCAACAAAACGGCTGTGGCTATTCACCCAGCACTGAGTTCATGTAATTTTGCAATTTTTCGGTCTCCTCGCTAGAAAAGTGCAAGCTCAAGCCGTTGCGCCGGGCTAGGATATCCTCAGCGGTTTTTGCCCATTCTTCTGCAATCAAATAATTCACTTCGGCTTGGTACAAGCCATGGCCAAAATCCTGGCCTAGGTGCTTTAACTGCTTGGCATTGCCCAAAATGGAATAGGTCAGCTCACCGTAGGTGCCGGCTAAACGCTGCAGCAGCGGCTGAGGCAGGCCGGCGAAAGATGCGGACAGCTCGGCAACGAGCTGCTTTACGGATTCTATATCGCCGCCCGGCAAGGATTGTTTTGTTGGCTTTTTGTTGCGGCAATGCTTGGGCAGATAGGGGGCCACTAGGCGCAGCACGCGCTTTGCTGTTGTGTAGGAGCCGAGTAGGTCACCACCCAGAAGATTCACCAGCGGTGACTGACCATCCGGGCATTCAAAATCCAGTACTAGATCACTTAAATCGGCTCTGGTGCCGTCATCGCAAACCGCGCGCAACCCCGTTTTGCAGAGTTTTACATCGTTCAAATTAAAGGCGTTATCACTCAGTGTACGTAACTGTGATAACAGATCAGCTTCGTCTTGATTCATCTGTTGTTGGATAAGCGGCCCTTCTTGAGGTGAGATCAACGGGCCAAAATGCAGCCAATCTTGGTTGATGGGGGTGAGGCCAATCCGTTGTTGCGTGTTGGAATGGTAAAACACTGCCGAGCTTAGGTTGATGGTATTGGCAAGTATTAAGTGGCTCAAACGCAATTGTTTGATGCCTGCGCGGGTGTCCCGTTGCAGTTGGGTGCGGATTACCTCTTGCACGTGGCCGCCGGTGGCGTTGATGAGTATTTGCGTATTGATGCGATGCACGCGGCCCTTGGGGTCAGCTATGGCCAGCTGCCAAAGGCCTTGATTTCTGTTGCCTTCGGTGAGCCGGTGCCGGGTGGCAATGGTGGCACCGGCAGCCTTGGCAGCCAGGGCGTTGGCCAGAGTAAAGCGGAAGTCCAACACTTGATACCCGGTATTGGCTTTGGCCGTTAGCTCAGCCGGTTGGCGCCAGCTTGGCTGGGGCACCACTGCTGACGGGTGTTGCCACAGGCCGTGAACCGCATCCAAAAGCGGCCAGCTCCAGTGTTTGGGGTGGTACTCAACGCTATTGATGGGCCTCAATAGGTGCGGTGCCGAGTGCTTAAGCTGGCCGATGGCGCGGTAATGACTGGCAAGCTTGGCCAGCCGCAAGTGGCGCAGATCGTTCAAGCCCGCGGTAACGAAATAGGGATTATTGCTGGAATAGCCCGTGGCCAGATCCTGGGCTTGGCACAGTAATACCGATAATCCCAGGCAGGCTGCCGCTCGGGCAATGGCTGTACCGTTGATTCCGCCGCCAATCACCACCATATCGTAATGCTCGTGTATCACCGCAGGTTCTGGTGGTAAAGGGGTTGCAGTGGGTGATTGGGTCGTTATAGTCACGGCGGCATTCCTTAGTGCGAGGCCGTTTCGCGGGCTAACCGCTGGCCTTTTCAACCAGTATAATCGGCAATTCCCTGCGTATCCTATAAATTTTAAGGCGATTTCTTTGCAAGACGGTATTTTCAACTTCGACCAAACCCTCGGCCACCACAGGCCGCGCTTGGTGCGCTTGGCCAAGGACATCAAACGTCGCCAGAAGGCCAATAAGTCGACGGATAAGTTGGTCGCAAAGCTCGCCCAGCAGGTCCAGGCCTCCCAGGCATTGGTGCAGCAAAAGGCCCAAGCACGGCCGGCTATCACCTACCCAGAGCAGCTGCCAATCAGCGAACGGCGGGAAGACATTGCCAAAGCCATTGCTGAACACCAAGTGGTGGTGCTGGCCGGGGAGACCGGGTCCGGTAAGACCACCCAGCTGCCCAAAATTTGTTTAGAGCTAGGCCGAGGCATAGAAGGGGTTATTGGCCATACCCAACCGCGGCGCTTGGCCGCCAGTACCGTGGCCAGTCGGATTGCAGAAGAGTTGGGTGTTAACCTGGGCGACGAAGTCGGCTACCAAGTTCGCTTCAGCGATCAAAGCACCGAGCAGAGCTACATTAAGCTAATGACCGATGGCATCTTGCTGGCAGAAATCCAGCAAGACCCGATGCTCTATCGGTACGATACATTGATCATTGACGAGGCCCACGAGCGCAGCCTAAATATCGATTTTTTGCTGGGCTATTTAAAAACGTTATTGCCCAAGCGCCCCGACTTAAAGCTCATTATTACCTCTGCGACCATTGATTTAGAGCGCTTTTCAAAGCATTTCAATGATGCCCCTATTATTGAGGTTTCTGGCCGCACCTACCCGGTGGAGGTGCGTTATCAGCCTATGGCAGCCCAGCAGGAGGATACCTACCAAGCCATTCTGGAGGCTATCGAAACCCTGCTGCACGAGGAGCGCAAGAGCGGCACTACCGGGGGTGATTTTTTGGTGTTTTTAAGTGGTGAGCGAGAAATTCGTGAAGCCGCATTACTGTTGCGCAAAGCGCAGTTGCCTCACTTAGATGTGCTGCCGCTGTACGCTCGCCTCAGCTTAAAAGACCAAAGCCGAGTGTTTGCCAACCACAAGGGCCGGCGCATTGTGCTGGCAACCAACGTGGCTGAAACCTCGGTGACCGTGCCCGGCATTCGCTACGTCATCGACCCAGGCTTCGCTCGCATTAGCCGCTACAGCTATCGCACCAAAATTCAGCGCTTACCCATTGAGCCGGTTTCCCAAGCCAGTGCTAACCAGCGCAAGGGGCGGTGTGGCCGAGTGAGCGCCGGTATTTGTGTTCGTTTGTACAGCGAAGAAGATTTTCTCTCGCGGCCGGAATTTACCGACGCCGAAATCCTTAGAACCAATTTAGCCTCCGTTATTTTGCAAATGTTGCAGCTGCGGCTGGGCGATATTCGACGGTTTCCGTTTATCGATGCGCCGGATAACCGGTTGATCAACGACGGCTTTAATTTGTTGCAGCAACTCAAAGCGGTGGATGCCCACGCAAAAATCACCGGAGTGGGTAAGCAACTGGGAACGCTGCCGGTGGACCCACGCATGGGTGCCATTATTTTGGCTGCGGCCGAACATAACTCCTTGCAAGAGGCGTTAGTGATTGTCAGTGCTTTGGCCGTGCAAGACCCACGCGAGCGTCCGGCGGATAAACAACAGGCCTCGGATGAAAAACACCGACGATTTTGGCACGAGCAATCCGATTACCTAGCGTATTTAAGTTTGTGGCAGCACTACGAGCAGCTGCGGCAGGACTTATCTCAAAATCAATTTCGCAAGCAGTGCCAAAAAGAATTTTTATCGTTTTTAAAATTGCGAGAGTGGCGTGATATACACCGCCAGTTAACTCTGGCTTGCCAACATTTAAAACTGAAACTCAATAAAGAAGAGGCCAGTTACGAGGCTATCCATAAACCGTTGTTGGTGGGTTTGTTGGATTATGTTGGCAACAAAACCAGCGATGGCGATTACCTGGGCACACGCAACCGTAAATTTAATATTTTTCCGGGTTCATCGCAGTTCAAAAAACGGCCCCAGTGGTTGGTGGCTTCCGAGCTTTTAGAAACCAGTAAATTGTACGCCCATGGAATCGCTAAAGTAGAGCCCGAATGGATTTTGGCCGCCAGTTTACATCTGGTAAAACGCAGCTATTCCGAGCCCCATTACGATGCCAAACGCGGTCAAGTAATGGCCTACGAGCGTATTACGTTGTTTGGTTTAACGCTGGTGGAAAAACAGCGCGTTAATTATTCACCAATCAACCCACAGGAAAGCCGCACGGTCTTTATACGTCAAGCGCTAGTGGAGGGCGGCTACGCAACGATCAACCGATCGCGTCAACGACGCGGGGCCGGCACCCGTACCGTGGGAGAGTTTTTTCGTAGCAACCAACAATTGGTGCAAGAGGTTTTAGAGCTAGAGGCCAAGTCACGTCGGCGGGATATCTTGGTGGACGATGATGTCTTGTTTGATTTTTACGATCAGCGGGTAGGGGACGAAGTAGCCAGCTTGGCCAGTTTTGAAAAATGGCGAAGTACGGCGGAGCAGGCCGAGCCGAATCTACTGTACATAGACCGCGAGTTACTGATGCGGCACGCGGAATTTGACGCTGGTCAAGCCCAGTTTCCAGACATCGTGTCCTGGGGGGGGATGGAATTTCCCCTCACGTATCATTTTGAGCCGGGCAGTGCCGAAGACGGTGTTAGTGTGCATGTGCCCGTGGGTTTGCTGCATCAGGTGCCCGAGTTTTTACTGCAATGGCTGGTGCCTGGCTTGTTGCGAGAAAAATGTACTGCATTAGTGAAAGGGCTGCCTAAGCGCTGGCGCAAACAGTTTGCTCCTGTACCTATGTACGTGGATAAAGCTCTGGCGGCCATGGCCATTGAGAATAAACCCTTAATTGAGGAGCTCAATCGACAGCTGTACCGCATCAACAACGTGTCAATTCCATCCGAAGCGTGGGATGAAGTTGTGCTTGATGACTATTACAAGATGAACATCAAGGTTGACGATGACCGCGGCAAGCTTATTGAACAAAGCCGAGATTTATCCGAGTTAAAAGCCAAATATCGTGAGAATGTGCAGCAGACATTGCAGGCTGCAGGCCAAAGCCAAGAGGTAAGTGGTATCACTCAATGGGATTTTGGTGCGCTGGCCAAAACTCAGCAGCTCAAACGCAAGGGACTGAGTATCAAAGCGTTCCCTGCGTTGGTTGACGAGGGCGACTCGGTAGCGTTAAAAATGCACGATAACCCACAGGAAGCCGAAGCCCTCAGCCTAAAAGGTCAGGTTCGGCTAGCCATGATCGCCGAGCGGGAAAAAGTTAAATATCTACGCAAAGAACTGCTAAAAGGCAAAGACCTCGGGTTAACCCTCACCAACCTGGGCAAACGCGACGCGGTGGCCGATGACATTATTGCCGCGGCCATTAAACAGGTGGTTTTCGCCGGTGCGGTACTGCGCGAGCAAACGGAATTTCAACAGGCATTGAGCCAGAAAGGGTCGGAAATCGTGCCCAGGGCTAATGCTATTGCTGATATTTTGGCGGGTGTTTTGGCTCATGTGGTGGCCATTAAAAAGGCGATGAAAACCAGTAAAAATGCCTTGGCGATTGCCCGTGCGGCGGAAGACATTGGCCAGCAGCTGGATAACCTGCTGTACCCTGGTTTTCTATTTGATACCGACTTTGAGCAGCTGCAACAATTTCCGCGTTATTTGCAGGCCATTCAGGTGCGGTTGGAGAAGGTTGCCCAAAGCCTACAGCGTGACAAACTGCACATCGCCGAACTGGCAGAGCACTGGCAAAAATTCGTCGATCTTAAAGCGCAAAAAGGTGATATTTGGTGCCAAAATAACGAGCTGCTGCAGCGCTACCGGTGGATGATAGAGGAGTTGCGCGTGTCGCTGTTTGCGCAAACCCTAGGCACGCGCTCCCCGGTTTCATCAAAACGGCTTAGGGCCCTTTGGGATGAACTTTATTCCTCAATGTAACGTAATTGAGTGGTGCCCCGTACTAGGAACGAAGCTCAAGGAGATGCACTGCCAGGCGTATTAGCAATTGTTAAAGTACTCACCGCCAACTTGACGGTTTTTTACCAGCAGCAAGAAACTAACGCCCGCCAGAGTGTGTCTTAACCCTGACTCATAAAGACAGATTTATCATTTATAACATTTACTGTTTTGCTCTATGCAAGGAGACGTACCATGGCTAAATCAAACAACTCACCCCTAGCTGCCGCAGTGGGCGCAGCCGTGTTGGCTTCTGCCGCGTTGTCGCCCCTGGCCAATGCCGCCAACCCATTTGAAGCCAACCAGCTGAACCAAGGCTACAACCTAGCCGCTAACTACGCCATTGGCGATAAAGCCGAGGGTGAAGGTAAGTGTGGTGAAGGCAAGTGCGGTGGCGAAAAAACCGACACCGAAGGCAAGTGCGGTGAAGGCAAATGCGGCGGTGAAAAGACCGAAAGCGAAGGCAAGTGCGGTGAGGGTAAGTGCGGCGGCTAAGCGTTGTACTTTGCACAACAAGCCCGGTTAGCCGGGCTTCGTTGTTTATGCGGTATCGATTGTGTAAACCGTTTACCGTTTCGATGCATCCAAGGTATCAACAAGGCGAGTCAAAATGAAACTGCCCACTCTACCGGCGGGCGCGGGTTTAGGTCTGCGCCGCAGTATGCTGAAGACGTTAGAGGACGTTACTGCTAATGAGATACCGTTCCTCGAGGTTGCACCGGAAAATTGGATAGGGCTGGGCGGCCGCATGGGCAAGCAGTTTCGGCGCTACACCGAGCGGTTCCCCTTTGTTGCCCATGGTTTGTCGTTGTCCATCGGTTCTCCTGCTCCACTGGATCAACAACTGTTAGCGGATATCAAACAGTTTATGGCCGACCACAATATATTAATGTATTCGGAGCATCTCAGTTATTGCAGCGATGAGGCGCACGTCTACGATCTGGTGCCCATTCCGTTTACAGAACAGGCGGTGCATTACACAGCGCAACGTATTAGCCAGGTACAGGATTTTCTTGGCCAGCGCATTGCCATGGAGAATGCCTCTTATTATTGCGCACCCCAGCGAGAAATGTCAGAAATCGACTTTATTAATGCGGTGATTGAAGAGGCCGATTGCGATTTGTTATTGGACGTAAACAACGTTTACGTCAACAGTATCAACCATGGATACGATGCAGAAAGCTTTTTGCGCCAATTGCCCGGTCATCGTACCCGGTATATTCACGTGGCCGGCCACTTTGATGAGGCCGATGACTTAAAAGTAGACACCCATGGTGCGCCGGTGATCGACCCTGTATGGCAGCTGCTGGCCAAGGCCTATGCGCTGTTTGGCTTAAAGCCAACGTTACTGGAGCGTGATTTTAATATTCCACCGCTGCCGGAATTGATGGCGGAATTAGAAACAATCAAAACGATTCAGAACACCGCCCAGGGGCGACAACCCATAGGCTCAAAACATTCAGTGCTGGCGGCGCAATAAATAGGTAGGGTTTAAATGAGTGCCGACATGACATTTCAGCACACCCAGCGCGAGCTGCTCGCTCACCTGCGCAACCCAGAGCAAAACCCTGCGCCCACAGGCCTAGAAGATCGGCGCTTAAAGGTTTATCGGGATTTAATCTACAACAATATTGAAGGTTTTATCCGTGGTGGCTTTCCCATTCTTTTTGGCGTATTAAACAACCATCAGTGGCAGCAATTGGTCCGTGGCTTTATTGATCAGCACGCCAGTAGCAGCCCCTACTTCTTAGACATCAGTAAAGAATTTGTCAGTTATTTGCAACGTCATCATGCAGATTCTAGCCAGTATCCTGGGTTTTTGTTGGAGTTGGCACACTATGAATGGGTAGAGTTGGCGTTGGATGTCAGTGATGAAGAGTGGCCGCAATGCCCGCAGGGCGATTTGTTGGCCGCCCGTCCGTTGGTTAGCCCATTGGTATGGTGTTTATCCTATCAATACCCTGTGCATCACATAGGGCCGGCGTTTCAGCCCGTAGAGCCGCCGGATCAAGCTACCTTTTTGGTGGTGTACCGCAACGCCGAGGATTGCGTAAAATTTATGGAGTCCAATGCAGTAACCCATCGCTTAATACAGCTACTGCAAGACGACTCCATCCGCTGCGGTGAGCAAGTACTACGCCAAATTGCGCAAGAGTTAAGTGCCCCTGATCCACAAACGATCGTAACAATGGGTGCTGAATTACTGAACAAATTGCTTAATTTCGGAATTATCTGTGGCGTAAAGACGTGATTTGACTCGCTAAAAAACAGTTTTGTCCTAGAAACTTAGGAAAAACTTCGACACAATCAGCCCTCGACACTAATATAGACCCACAAAAAATCAGGCCTCCAGGCACATAGGCATTATCGTATAAGCCGAACACGACCTGGGGAGCGATAGCCGCTCCGGCTAAATATTGCACAACACACTTTGGAATCTCGTTAACCATGAAAATCGCAGTCATCGCTGTTTTACTGGTCAGTTTGGCCGCCTGCTCATCAGTGCCAAGCCAGGATGTCAGCGCCTTTGAGGAGCCCAGCGCAGCGGCGCCTGAGGAAAAGAACCGAGACCCCTGGGAAGGCTTCAACCGCTCAATGTACCGCTTCAATGATGCCCTTGATCGGGCTATTTTGAAGCCAGCGGCCAAAGGCTATAAATTTGTAACCCCAGATCCCGTGGAGAAGGGCGTATCCAACGTGTTTTCTAATCTGGGTGAGGTGTCCACCATTCTCAACAGCATGTTGCAGTGGAAGTGGAAATCAGCGGCCCACAGCACCGGGCGATTCGTGGTAAACAGTACCCTGGGGATTGTTGGTATTTTGGATGTGGCTGGTCATGTAGGGCTCGAGAAACGACCCGGTGAAGACTTCGGCCAAACACTGGCAACTTGGGGAGTGGGTAGTGGGCCGTTCTTGGTGCTGCCGTTCTTTGGGCCGTCCACTGTGCGCGATGGTTTTGGCACCGTGGTGGATTGGTACTCAGACCCAGTCACCTACGCTGATCTCCACTCTGACACCCGCTGGGCGATACGTGGCGTGCGCTTAGTTGATCAGCGGGCGCGCCTGCTGGAAGTTGAAGAGCTGATGTCCGGCGACCGCTATTCGTTTATCCGTGACGCCTATTTGCAGAATCGGGATTATCTAATTAAGGATGGCCAGGTTGAAGACGATTTCGGTGGTGAGCAAGAGCAGTTCGATGATATCGACGGGTTCGATGACATCGAGTTCTAAACTATTGACTAAAGCCGTCATTAAGTGACGAATTTTGGGCTTTGCTGCAAGTGTCAGTCCGCCAGGAGCAACACTTAAACCTGGCGTGCACTAAAGTTGGGCGAAATTACATTGCAATAAACTGCAAAAGGGGCCGATTGGCCCCTTTTACGTTACAGAATCTTGTCGATGGCAACGCCAATGCGATGTTTGCCGCCATCAATGGGCTCTGCCTCTCGTATCACTGTGCAGATTGCCTCTAGCGATGGGCTGGCACCGTTTTCGGAATCCACCTGTACCGTCATCTTGGCCCCGGCTGGGTAAAATTGGGGCAATTCCAGCAGCATGCCACTGCCGCTGAGGTTAACTAACACGCCTTTTTCTTGCTTGCCGTCTGCGGTAATTTCAATATTGGCAGGAATATTCATTTGCATGCGTAAAAAGCCGCGCTTTTCGGCATGAGCGTTGCTGGATTCAGACATAGTTTTACCTAACTAATGGATATTATTCCCAACGGGTGAGGGCGCAGCGGTATAACGCGGCTAAACCTGTTGACTCGGCCCGTCGACTAAGTTGTAGTGCTCGGGCTACGTTATTGTCTAAATAACAGTAATATATTTTTGGGTTATTTCCAGTTCGAACGGTGTTTTCGGCTGGTTTTAGCGACAATCTGCCGAAAATAGGCGGAGTTATATATACGTAATGCCTAATGTAATTCACGGCTGATTGAGGGTTAGATGGCCATCGGCAAACGCAAACTGCTACTCATAGACGACGATCGTCTGGTCCGAGAGAGTATCTGTGCCTACCTAGAAGACAGCGGCTTTGAGGTCATTCAATGCGACGAAGGCCCAAAAGGACTGCAATTGTTTCAATCCGAGCAGCCAGACTTGGTGTTGTCTGACCTAAGAATGCCCGGAATGGACGGTCTAAACGTCCTTAAAGAGATCCATAAATTAGATGAAGAAGCCGCGGTAATTGTGATTTCCGGGGCCGGTGTAATGGGCGATGTGGTGGAAGCCTTGCGCCTGGGGGCGAGTGATTTTTTGATAAAACCCGTGGTGGATATGGAAGTGCTGGTGCACTCCATTACCAAAACGCTGGAACGGCAGGATCTGTTACTCGAAAACCGGCGCTACCGAGAAAAACTAGAAATTGCTAACCGAGAGCTGCGCGATAACCTGCGGGTTTTGGAGCGAGACCAACGAGCAGGCCGGTTGGTGCAAGAGAGGCTACTGCCTATTTCGCCCTTCGCCCGGGCGGGTTATACCGCCAGCCACAAAATCATCCCTTCGTTGTATTTGAGCGGCGATTTCATTGACTATGCTTACTTAGGTAACCGTTATCTTGCGTTTTACCTTACCGATGTAGCCGGCCACGGCGCTTCATCCGCATTTGTTACCGTTTGGTTGAAGCATTTGGTTACCCGCATGGTACGGGACAATAATTTCTTTACAGATGCGTCTACATTTAAAGAAGGCACTAACTGGCTGTTAAAAGAAATTAACGGTGGATTGAAAGGCGGGCGGTTTGAAAATCACCTAACCGCTTTTATGGGCGTAATTGATACTGAAACCCACGAAATGCGGTATTCAGTTGCCGGTCATCTTCCGCTTCCGATAATGAAAATTCGTGCGGGAGCACGGTATTTGGACGGCAAGGGTAAACCAGTGGGACTGTTTGATAAGACCGACTGGCCAGTCTACAGTTGTCAGTTCGAGCCCGGTGACAGTTTAATGGTGTTGTCCGACGGCGTGTTTGAGGTAATGGGAGATTTGTCCGTTATCGAGAAAGAGTCAAAAATATTAGAGTTAATTAGCAGTTCCAGTGGTACCTTGGAGAGTTTTATCAATTTATTGGGCGTTCAAGAAGGGCGAGACTTGCCGGATGATATCTCCGTGTTGACCATTACTCGAGGTCAGTAATCATGCAGCCTGGGCATATTTTTGTGGCGCAGCAGCGCGGCATAAACGTGATCAAAATGGTGGGCGATGTTAGGCTCACTCTATGCATATCCTTTGATAGCTTCATTGAACAAATGTTCTCTGACGCCGGTTTCGTGTCCGTTGTTTTCGATTTACGGCAAGCACTAGCACTAGACAGCACCACCTTAGGGTTGATGGCCAAAATAGCCATAACCTGCGAGCGGGACTTTCATTTTGTACCCACGGTGGTCTCACCGGACGAAAGTATTAACCGGGTATTAGAAAGTATGGGCCTAGAGGACATTTTCGAGATCGTCCGTAGCGCCGACACTACCATGGCCAAGCCAGAAGAACTGACCCGAATAGAAACCGAAACCACTCAAGCCAAAGATAAAATCATTGAAGCTCATAAAATATTGATGAGCTTAAACGATGAAAACAAAGCTGAATTTCGGGATTTGGTAGAGTGCCTCGAGCAAGAATAAGCGTGTGTTAAGCTCGGTCCCTTGCCCAGTGCTTGGCGCGAATAAAATCGCTGTGTGACACATACAGCAGCTCGCTTACCCGCCGAATAATATACTCCTCGTATTTATCCAGCTCGCCATCGGCGTAGGCTATCTGCCACATGTTGGCGATTAAATCTTGCTTTTGCTCATCACTGAAACGTTCGTTAATAACCCGGGTATGGTCGTGTAGGGAGCTGGCGTTGGCCTGGGCTTCTTTCGCTTGCGCTTGTAGTAGGGTTACCTCATCGGCGGCCAGGGCAAACCTATCGGTTAAAATTTGCAGCAGCGCTTGGGCTTCGGAGTCTTGGAAATGGTCGTCAATGGCGGCCACCTCAACCAGCATTACAGCGGCGGCCAAGCGAGCTTGTTGCTCTGTGGCGATGGGGGCTTCGGTTTCGGGCTCAAATATCTTTTTTAAAAAATCAATCATAGTGACCTGCTTAACGAGGCTCGCCGTCTCAGCAACGGCGAACCGATATCCAAGCTTATTGGCAGCGTGCGTTTAGCAATTCCTCTAGTTTTACTTGGTCGGCAATAAAGTTTCGTATGCCTTCGGCCAGTTTTTCTGTGGCCATGGCATCTTCATTGAGCATTAAACGGAACTCAGGTTCCCCAAGGCTCAGTTTTGCCACCTCAGATTTGGCAGATTCGGCGTTAAGGACCTGTGGTAATTCGGCTTCGTCGTTGGCCAATTCTTCCAATAATCCTGGGCTAATGGTTAGGCGATCACAGCCGGCCAGGGATTCTATTTCACCCAGGTTACGGAAGCTAGCGCCCATTACAATGGTGTTGTAGCCGTGGGTTTTGTAGTAGTTGTATATCTCGGTAACCGATTGCACACCAGGGTCTGCGAAACCGGTGAAGTCGCCTTCAGGATTTTTTGCTTTGTGCCAATCTAATATGCGGCCCACGAACGGTGAGATCAGGTATACCCCCGCCTCAGCGCAGGCAGCGGCTTGGCAGAAACTGAACAGTAGCGTGAGGTTGCAGTTGATGCCCTCGGATTCCAAAATCTCTGCCGCGCGAATACCTTCCCAGGTGGCGGCAATTTTGATCAATACGCGGTCGCGCTTAATGTCGGCGGCTTCGTACATGGCAATAATTTGGCGGGCTTTAATCAACGTTTTGGCGGTATCGAAAGAGAAGCGGGCATCCACTTCCGTGGAAATTTTACCCGGTACAATTTTTAAGATTTCACAACCGATGGCTACGCCCAATTTGGTTGCCGCCAAATCCACTACCTGGTCATCGCTGCTGGCGTTGTTCTTGGCCCAAACAATCACCTCATCAATCAGACTCTGGTACCGGGGCAATTGCGCCGCTTTTAACAAGAGTGACGGGTTGGTGGTGGCATCCAGCGGGCGATATTTGGCGATGGCTTCAATATCGCCGGTGTCGGCTACCACATCAGTGAAGGATTTCAGTTGGTCAAGTTTGTTACTCATGGTTCGCTCCGCGCTTGGCTATCGTGCCAATTCATGGTTGTAAAGTGAGAGATTGAAATTATTGCCCGTGGGCCTGGCGTGGCGTTGGGCCTTGAACGAACTCCAGAGCCTGCCACAGAACGTCTGTGTCGGCGCCGGGTTTGTGAATATGATCTGATAAATAACGCCGGAATAGGCGCGCCCCCCGTTGGCCGTGAAACAGCCCCAGCAAGTGCTTAGCCACGGTGCCCAGCCGCACGCCCTGGGTCAGTTGTTGTTGGCAATAGTCGACGTACTGCCCGTAAACATTGATCAAATCTGGCTTGGTTTTTTTGCTGTGGTACATCGCCTGGTCAACCCCGGCTAACCACGCCGGGTTATGGTAGGCCTCGCGGCCGACCATAACGCCGTCCACATGGTTCAGCTGATCTGCGCAATCGCTTAGGCCGGTGAGACCGCCGTTGATGATGATTTCTAAGGCGGGTCGATCTTGCTTTAGTTGGTACACCAGGTCGTAGCGCAGGGGCGGAATTTCTCGGTTTTGTTTGGGACTTAAGCCCTGCAACCAAGCCTTGCGTGCGTGCACAATAAACGTGGTGCAGCCGGCGCTGGCTACGGTATCCACAAACGCCAGTAGCCCGGCGTAGTCTTCCATATCGTCCACGCCGATGCGGTGTTTAACCGTCACTGGAATCGACACCGCCGAGCGCATTTGGCTTATGCATTCGGCCACGGTATCGGCATGGCGCATCAGCACCGCGCCGATCATATTGTTTTGCACGCGGTCGCTAGGGCAGCCACAATTGAGGTTCACCTCGTCGTAACCCCACTCCTGGGCCAACTCACTGCACTGGGCTAGGGCCTTTGGGTCGCTACCGCCAAGCTGCAGGGCCACCGGGTGCTCTTGCGGGTTAAATTGCAAAAAGCGTTGGCGGTCGCCGTGTATCACGGCACCAGTGGTGACCATTTCGCTGTAAAGCCAGGCATGACGACTGAGCAATCGCCAGAGATAGCGACAGTGCCGGTCAGAGTATTCCATCATGGGCGCTAAGCAGAATGCTCGGCTGCTGTAGGGCGTTGTTGGTTCCAAGGTGTTGCCTGAATTGCTGCTGGAAGGGCGAGTGCCGACGGCACCCAGCGCCAAAATAGGGCGCTATAGTACACCAAAACAGCCCCGGGCAGCAGGCCAAATTAGGCCCTGGCTGAGCGAAATTCGGCCTCTCCGTTAACATTAGTGATTGCTTGCTGCTGGCTTGCCATCGGCTGATGATGGCTGGCCGAACATGACGTATAACATGGGTAGTAGTACCAGCGTGAGTGCCGTTGAACTGATAATCCCACCAATCACCACTGTAGCCAGTGGCCGCTGCACCTCGGCACCAATCCCGGTGTTTAGGGCCATAGGCACAAAGCCAAGGCTGGCCACCAGTGCGGTCATCAATACCGGCCTGAGTCGGCCCAGGGCAGCCTCCACCACGGCCCCGCGCAGGTCCGCCTGGCGCTGCACATTATGTTTGATAAATTCCACCAGCACCAAGCCGTTTAATACCGCTATACCGCACAGGGCGATAAAACCAACCGCCGCGGATATGGAAAGCGGCATATCTCGCACCGCCAAAGCCACTACGCCACCGGTGAGCGCCATGGGTACACCCACAAAGACCATGGCGGCCTCTCGTACCGCGCCAAGGGCGATGATTAGCGCCGCGAACACCAACAGTAATGTGGCCGGGATGACCAAGCTCAAACGTTTACTGGCCGAAACCAGTTGTTCAAAGCTGCCGCCGTACTCCAGCCAATAGCCCGGCGGCAGGGATACTTGTTTGTTGATTTCGGTCTGGGCTTGCTGCACAAACGTGGCAAGATCCTGGCCGCGGATATTACTGGTGATAACCAGCCGGCGTTTGCCGTTTTCCCGGCTGATTTGCGCCGGGCCGTCGGCCAGGGTCACGGTGGCGATTTCTTCCAAGGGCACAAATTGCGCATTAGGTAAATCGATGGGCACCGGTAGGCTGCCCCAGCTGCGAATATCCTGCCTAAGGTTCTCTGGCAGGCGCACCAGTAATTCAAACCGGCGATCGCCTTGATAAACAACACCGGCGTCGGCTCCCGCCAAAGTACTGGCCAGCCAATGTTGCAGTTGCGCCACTGTTAAGCCGAACCGGCTAAGTGCTTCCCGTTTTGGCGTGATCGATAAGGTCGGCAAACCTGTGGTTTGCTCTAGCCGAGCATCTGCAGCGCCGGGCAGGCTGTTTACCACACCGAGAATTTTTTGGCCGTAGTTTTGTAATGTAGCTAAGTCATCGCCATAGAGTTTAATACCCAAATCTGCACGCACGCCAGAAATAAGCTCGTTAAAGCGCATTTGAATAGGCTGTGTGAACTCGTAATTATTCCCGGGCACTTGGCCCACGGCGGTTTCCATTTGCGCCACCAGGTCGGTTTTGCTCAGGTCAGGATTGGGCCATTGTTGGCGCGGTTTTAAAATAATAAAGTTATCGGCCACATTTGGTGGCATGGGGTCAGTGGCCACTTCGGCGGTGCCAATGCGGGCGAACACCCGCTCCACTTGAGGAAAACCGATGATGATCTGCTCCAAGCTTTTTTGCATGGCCACCGATTGTTCAATACCAGTGCCAGGGCTGCGTAGCGCATGCAGGGCAATATCGCCTTCGTTGAGTTGTGGAATAAATTCACTGCCCAAGGTGGTAGCAAGCCAAGCGCTGAATGCCAACCACAGGGCTGCGCTGGGTAAAATCCAGGCTTTGTAAGCGAGTGCGGTTTCCAACACCGGTAAGTAGACTCGTTTGCAGGCAGCAATAATGCGGCTTTCTTGTTGAGATATCGGGCCGCGCATAAATAAGGCTACGGCGGCGGGTACAAAGGTCATGGTTAACAAGAGCGCACTGAGTAAAGCCATAACCACGGTGGCGGCCATGGGGTGAAACATTTTGCCTTCTACTCCGGTAAGGCTAAAGATCGGCAGATAGACCAAAGTAATAATTAAAACGCCAAATAAGCTGGGTTTTATCACCTCGCCAGTGGCTTTAAATACCGTGGACAAACGGGCGTTAAGCGGCGGGAGCGCTTGCTTATGTTGCGCTTGAGCCAACCGTTTAACGGCGTTATCCACCACAATAACGGCGCCGTCCACAATCAAACCAAAATCCAATGCGCCTAAGCTCATTAAGTTAGCGGATACTCCGGTTTTAACCATGCCGGTAATGGTCATTAACATGGACAACGGAATGATAGCCGCTGTGATAAGCGCCGCACGTAGGTTGCCCAACAGCAGCATTAAAACCGCTACCACCAGCAACGCACCTTCGAGTAAATTTTTACTGACGGTGGCCACTGCTTTTTCTACTAACGTGGTGCGGGTATACACCGGGGTGGCGGTGACCCCTTTGGGCAGGGTGGTATTAATTTGCGCGAGTTTTTCGGTGCTGGCTAAGGCCACGCTGCGGGAGTTATCACCAATCAGCATCATCACCGTTCCCAGAACGGTCTCCTGGCCGTTCTGGGTGGCCGCGCCGGAACGTAGGTTTTTACCAATGGCCACTTCGGCGATGTCTTTTAGTGTAATGTGGGCGCCGTTGGGTGTTTTTATCGAAAGGTGTTCTAGCTGTTCAATGTGATTTATTTGGCCCTCGGATCGCACCAATAATTGCTGGCCGTTGCGTTCAATAAAGCCGGCGCCGATATTTTGGTTGGCTTGCGCTAAGGCCTGGGCAATATCGCCGAGCGAGAGTTGGTACTGCAGCAACAGGGCCGGTTTGGGTAATACGTGAAATTGTTTTTCAAAGCCTCCAATACTATTGACCTCTACCACGCCTTTTACCTGAGCCAATTGCGGTTTAATAATCCAATCTTGAATTTCACGTAACGCTGTTTCATCAAAGGGCTGGCCGTTGTCTTGCCGAGCCTCGGCGTTAGCTTGCACGGTGTACATCAGTACTTCACCTAAACCGGTGGACACCGGCCCCAGTTCTGGCTCTATTCTCCCGGGCAGTTTTTGGCCAATACTGGCTAAACGCTGACTAATTAAGTTGCGGGCAAAATAAAGATCGGTGCCGTCTTCGAATATCACGGTCACTTGGGACAAACCGTAACGCGACAGCGAGCGGGTATAGTCCAAATGTGCCAAGCCGTAGAGGGCAGTTTCAATTGGGTAGGTGATTCGCTGCTCGGTTTCCAGCGGCGTGTAGCCCGGCGCCTGGGTATTAATTTGTACCTGCACGTTGGTGATGTCTGGCACGGCATCAATGGGTAAGCGATTAAAATGCCAGACGCCGATAGCGACAATAAATAAGCACAGTAAAGAAACCACCAAGCGTTGCTGAATAGAAAACTGAATGATCGAATGAATCATGGCCGGCTCCTAGTGCGCGTGCTCGGCCGAGGACTTTTCCACATCGGCTTTTAAGATATAGCTGTTTTCCACCGCATACTGGGTGCCTGCGGTTATACCGTTGGTGACACTGGCAAAGCCGTCATCTTGTAGCCCGAGTGTGACTTCAGTGAAGGTGTAGATAGTCGCTTCGCCTTCTGGCTTGGCGGTAAAAATACCGACTTTGCCGTCTATAGTGTGAAGCGCGCGCTGGTCGATGATTACCTCGGCGGGTTGGCTGTTGGTGCTGATGCGTGCGGTTACCCACAACCCAGCGTATAAGCTGTTGGCCACCCGGCTTAGTGGCACCCGGGCAATTTGGTAGGGTGCGTTCAGTGCCGGCACAATGTGTTCGATAGTGCTGGTTATTTCGGTTGCTGGATTATCCAACCCGTTAATGGTAACCGTTTGGCCGGTTTTGACTTGCCCGGCTTTTCCGCTGAACAACTGCAGTTCTGCCCAGAGGTTATCAAGCTGGGCGATACTGAAGAGAATTTGATCCTGGGTGAATTCCCCCGCGTTGGCGTGGCGTTGAATAATAACCCCATCAATAGGGGCAAGCAGTGGATAATTTTGCAGTGAATCGTTGGATTCAATGTTTGCCAGCAGGTCGCCTTTTTTCACCGTATTACCAACGGTAAGTAACACCGATTTTATGAGTCCGGTAAACCGTGCCCGTACATGGCTGATTTGCTCTGGCCCGGATTGCAGTTGACCGTATAACGTTACCTGCTGGTTGATGCTGCCGCTAGCGGCCTGCGCAAGGGCTATGCCCTGATGTTCGGCAACGGTATTTTTTAATGTGACGGTGGGCTGGTGTTGGTTGTGGTGATCGCTGGCCGGGTGTTTGTCCTCTTCTAAGTGTTTTTCTTCGTGATTTTCGACGTGTTTTTCACCCGCCGGAGCTAGGCAAGCATAGGCGGCTAAAATTGCGCTGATAAAAATAATGTTTGCAGTTTTCATGATTTTTTTAATTCCGGTGCGTATGAGCGGGGCTTGGGCATAGGGCATAGCACTTAAGGCTTAGGACTAAGAGCTTGGCCGGTAAGCTGCTCTAAAATGGATTGGTTGATTAACAGGGCGGCGGCGGTATCAATACGCTGTTGCTTGGCTTGAAGCCATTCGTCTTGCACGGTTAAGCGATCTTGAAATCGCAGCCTGCCGCGTTGATAGTCGTTGATGGCAATATCCAGAGCCTGCTGTAATCGGGGAATAACATCATTTTGTAAGCGTTTTAAGGCGCTAGAAAATTGCTGCCTTTGTTGATGGGCCGTGGTTAATTGCAGGCGCAGTTGTAATCTCTGTTGATCCTGGCTCAACATTAATAGCTCGCGTTGGCCACGGGATTTAGCCGTGGCCAACTGGCCTCTGGGTCGGCTGGCCAATGGCATGGACAGTGCTACAACGGCGGCAGTGGCTTCTTCTCCCTGCAAATGGCGCAGGCCCAGCTGCCAGCTAAGGTCGGCTCGCTCTTGGGTTTTGCTTAATTGCCATTGGGCGGTTTGTATCCGCTCTTGGCTGGCCATTAATTGATTGACAGGCGCTGAGTCCAGCTGCAGCAGCAAAGCATTAATATTCAGCTCATTCGGGGATTGAAATAACTCTCCTAGCAGTTGGCTCACCGCAAATTGCGACTCACCCCAAAATCGACCGAGAGCCTGGGTTTGTTGGTGTAGTTGCGCTTGCCAAGATTGCCGTGCAAGTTGCGCCTGGGCCCGGGCAGCTTCGGCGCGCAATACCTCCAGTGGCGACAGTGCTCCGCGCTGGGCGCGGTTGCGGCTATCGGTCACCAGTGCTTGCATTAAATCTTCTCGTTCTTTGGCTAAGGCCAGGGTCGCTTGGCTCGCCAGTGCGGCAATAAATTCTTGGGTGAGTTGTGCCAGCGTGTCTAGCGTGGCTACTCGTTGCTGCAGTTCGACGGCGGATGTGTTTGCTTGGCTTAAGAGAAGCCGAGCCTGGCGTTTGCCTCCCAATTCCAATACCGAGGACAGGGCAAGTGTTATTTCTGCTTGGTTAATTCCGCTAAAAGCGTTGTCGCCGGCGAGGTTTTCGGCCTCCAGGCTAATTTCATAGGCCGGTTTTAATGCCGCTTGTGCTTGGCTGATCCGCGCCTGTTGCTGCTTCAGTGGAAATGCCATCAGCCCCGGGTTATTGGCCAGGGTTAATTGAATGGCCAGTGACAAACTTAATTGGGTGTCGTTGTTTTTTCGGAGACTGTCTAGATTGCTATGCAAAGTACTCTTTGCAGTTTTGTCAATGTGAGTAACGACGGTAGTGCTTGTGTCGGTATCACTGGCGGTGGTTTGTGCCAGGGTGTGCAGGCTGGCTGTGCTGGTAATGGCGCACAGGGCAGCCCAGCAACAAGCTGAAATGGCTCGTCGCGTGTGTATCGGAGGCATAGTTTTCTCCTAGGCGTTTTGAGGGCCAATAAACCCATGCTCGCGTGTAAACCTGCAGATAATTGTGCACGGGGTTTGGCATCAGTATTGAAAACGGCCATAGCTTGGCTATGGCGTTTTCGGCGCTTAAGGCTGTGCCTGGCAATTAACCTGCAATTGAGTTGAAATCGTCACGATTACCAACCCGCGTCATTGAGTAGAAATAACAATGGCCGGGTGGTTTTTAATATCCGCTAATCGGCGGGATCGCTGTCTAAATTGCTTACCAGGTAGCTTTAAAAAGCGTGTTAAGCGATGGGAGGGCGGTCTTCTGGAGGGAGACGCAATGCAAGGGTATAAAAGTGATAGTCAAATTGGGCGCTTTGCCGCCCAGTGATAAGGCCTTGGTCGGCACAAGGTGCGGGGTAATAATGTATTGAACTTGCACCGTGGCAGCAGTGGTGGCAATCAAAGGTTTTGGCTTCGGATAAATCGTTAAGCGCCACCAATGTATTCAAATCTTGTTGCTTTACAGGTTGACCTTCTACATTCGATTCATCGAGATTTTGCTGGGTTTCCAAATGTTGATGTTTGGCGGTTACGTGCTCGGGCCCGGAGTGACTCGTCTGATGCGTATCGGCAGCCGCCACCAGTGATTGCAACATCAGCGTGATTATTAGCAGCGCAGAAAGTATTTGGCGTGAGTTAAGCATTGGAACGCGTAGGTCTTAGCTGTGATTGGCTATAAGAGTAGCAAATGCGCGGCTGGTTCCCAAGGTTTGTTTACCTTTCGGTGATTGGCGCATTGTTATGGCCAAGGTGTGATTTATGTTCGGCGCTTTTCGATGCAGATGTAGGGGAGGGCCTGGGTGAGGGCTAGGGGGAAGGTTAGGAATAGCAGAGTAAGCAAATGGTTGGCGTTGCTACGGGCGCTAATTGCTTTAAACTCTTTGTCTTCAATTATAAATCCGGTGCCAATGTAAACTGCGCAAATAATTCCCGTAGGAAACCCCTTGGAAGAATATTCAGTCCCGGCACAGCCCTGTAGCGCTGAGCTGGAAATTAAACGCAGCCGTTTTATTGCTTATTTGCAGCCGGCCAGTGACCGTTCTCAAGCACTGGCGGCGTTGCAAACTGTTCGTGAGCAACATCCCCAGGCGCGCCACGTCTGCTGGGCTTATATTGCCGGTAGCCCCACAACCACGGTGCGTTCCATGAGCGACGACGGTGAGCCTTCGGGCACAGCGGGCAGGCCGATGCTAGCGGTGCTGGAACACAGCGGGTTGGGTGAAGTGATTGTGGCGGTGGTGCGTTATTTTGGCGGCATTAAATTAGGAATGGGAGGCTTGCAGCGCGCTTACAGCGATGCGGTGAGCTTGGTTTTAGCCGATTGCACTGTGCAAACTCGCTTGCAATTAGCCGCGGCGGTAATCCGCTGTGGCTTTGCCCACGAGGCGCAAGTCCGCCACTTGGTTGAGCAGCTGGGTGGCGTGGTGGAAGGCGCCCAATACGCTGCGGGAGTAACCTTGCCAGTATTAGTTCCGGCTGCAGAAAAGACTGTATTTACGCGCGACCTTGCCTCCATCAGCTCTGGAGCGGCTATCTGCGACTGGCAGCGCTGAGATTGTAAAAGGGGGCTAATTTATTGGCCCTTCCAATTTTGCATAGCGGCTAAGCGGAAAAAATACCCGCGATAGCTCATCACGATATGGTCTTTGTCGACTTTTTCTAAGTACAGCTCATCGGCGAGTTTTTCTCCGGCTTTTAGCTTGTAATCATTTAAAATTGCAAACCCGGCTTTGTTTTCTCCGGCGTACACGTGGGCAACGTAACGAATGGCGGGGATTTCGCTTTTAACGCTGTCCGGTAATTGATCTATGGACATAAATCCGCCTTCAACCACGCCGCCAGCTTGGCTGTTGCTTGCTTCGCTGGTTGTTTCTTCTTGCACGCTGGGTTGGGTTTGAGCAGGGGCAATGGTGCCTGCGGTCACCACCGGTTCTACTATCGTTCCCGGCTGAGGCTTGGCGGCGGGTTGGGGTTGCGCGGACGGTTGTGCCTGTGCGGCTGATTGTTTCGGTTGCGTAGGCGGCGCTACAGCCTCGGGTTGGCCATCGTCGGTGAGCTGGTATTGATTGTCGTCGGCGTAAACGTACTCCGGCTCTGCCGCCGGCGGATTGCTGTACAGATCGGCGATTTTAGGGTCTAGGGGTTTTGGTTCTGGTTCTTTAAAAGTCGGTTTGTCTTGAAAGGCGGCAGACGTAGGTTGATTCTGCGCTTGTTCGCCGCCAGATTGATTGTTGCCGGGCTGATTGTCGATAGGTTGGTTAAGAGTCGGTGTGGCTTCGGCTTGATTGGCCTGGGCGGCGCTGACCTTGGCGCTGGCCGGCGGTGTATAACCCGCAGACTCAGGTTTTTGTAGCCACTGAAACACCAAATAAGCCACTACCACCGCTATTAAAACCGCTAGCAAACCCACCAGCCACCACATCAATTTTGGCTTTTTAATTGGCGCTAAGGACTGTGCGTCGTATTGGTTGGCTAGCGACGGCGCCTGTTGGTTTTGCCGATCTTGCTCAGATTTTTGCAAGGCATCTAGGATGTAAGACATAGTGACTACTGGCCGCTACTGGTGGACGAGAGTTTGAAATCCACGCCCAGTTTATCGTTCATTTTTAACACGGTATTTAAATCGATAACGCCGTTAGCGGGGATACCGGTGTTGGATTGGAAAAACATAACGCGTCTTTCGAGTGCTTGGTTGTATTCGAATTGTGCCAAGGGCTGGGTTTGTTTATCCATTTTGGCAAAACTGTTGGCCAGCCAGCGCACGAAAGGCGAACGGTCGCCGGGTTTCAGCAGGGGGGCGTAGCTGCTGGGTGGTTGCCACAGCAATTCTGTTTGCCCAGACCAGTATTGGCCCAACTGAAACATCTGCCAAGTGTGTTGGGTGCCATCCGGTGTAACCACCTCCAGTTGGTTGGGGCCTCGGGTGCCGGTCACGGCTAGGTAGCGCTGTTGCTCGTCGATGTCTAAGCGCAAAACGCCGGGCCGGTTGTAGTGGGTAAAATCCTGCCAGCTGCGGAACTCTTCGGTTTGGCAGAGTACGCCAAAGCTTTTTAACTGTCGGCAGGGTTGGTCGAAATTACCCGTGAATACACTTAACGCTTGCTGTAGCGCATTGATGGCGTCTTTCTTTTGGCCAAAACTGGTGCGGTAAATCTCTTCTTCGGTGGTGGCCGGTGCCGCTGGTGGTTCAGCTACTGCGCTGGCCGCTGTATCACCGGCTGAGGTGCTGCCACGCAGAATTTGCCCGGGTTCGGTGAGTGCGATTTCGGCCGATTGTGGGTCGGTGTCGCTACCGCCGATTTGCGTCAGTAATAGCCCGCCAAGCAGCAAGATTAACAACAGTGTTAAGCCTGTGGCGATTTTGATGGGTAACTGGTTATCACCGCTGCCGCTGGGTTGATGGCTGGATTCGGAAATGGCCGCCCTAGCAATTTCTGTATCCACCATGGGGCGGTTGTGGGTATAGGCTCCGAGTAGGGCACGGTCGCAAATCACATTAATTAAACGCGGAATACCATCGCTGGCGCGGTGAATCATTTTAACCGCAGATTGGTTAAACAGGGTTTGGCTGGCTGGCATGCCGGCAACCATTAGCCGGTGGCGTATATAGGCCTGGGCTTCCACCAGGGTGAGTGGCTCAATATGAAAACGAGCGGTGATGCGTTGTGCTAGCTGGCGTAACTCCGGCTTGGCCAGTAGCTCGTTGAGTTCCGGTTGACCAATAAAAACAATCTGCAGCAGTTTCTTTTCATCGGTTTCTAGATTGGTTAGTAAACGGATTTGCTCCATTACTTTGTAATCTAGGTGCTGGGCTTCATCGATAATAAGAACGGTGTTGCGGCCCTGGGCGTGGTTGTCGAGTAAAAATTGATGCAGCCGGTCGGACAGTTCTTTCAGGCTATTGGCGTCCTTTATATCGGTGACTTTTAGCTCGTCGCAGATGGTGGCCAGTAGCTCTATGGAAGACAGCGTTGGGTTGAGTATGTAGGCGAGATCGGTGTTTTGCGGCAGTTGCTTAAGCAACGCTCGGCTCACCGTCGTTTTACCGGTGCCCACTTCACCCGTAAGTAAAACGAAGCCCCCTCCATGGTTGACGCCGTACAATAGATGAGCCAAGGCCTCTTTATGGCGGCGGCTCATAAACAAGTAAACGGGGTTGGGAGCAATCGAAAATGGCGCTTCGTTTAGGCCAAAATACTGATGGTACATATTGTAATGTCTGTCCTCTCCACTGGCGCAATGATTGTACCGATAAGCGCCAGCCGCGTCACACCTTGCAGCGCGGTTTTGCCCATTGTTTTGGGCCTGTTACACTTTTGGCTTGTTTATTCCCATGAGACCCGCCCGTGGCCGACATTCTTCCCTTCAAACGACCCAAACTCTCTGAAAAGCACAAGGGTAAATCCCTGTGCCGTAGTGGTTTTCATAAATGGAAGGTGGTCACCTCGAAACAGTTTGATGTTAAGCAGGGGCGATTGGTCACGGTATCGCGCTGTGAACGCTGTGGTAAGGAGAAGGTGGAGCGGCTTTAGCTTTAAAGACGTTACTTAAGAAGTTACAAATTTTACTACAGCGGGCGGCGTCTAAAAAGCGGCGCTCGTTTTTGTGCAACTCCCAAACGGGCTGCCGCTGATGAGGTTATTGTGGCCAATGGGCTCCCTGGGCGGGTAGGGGTTGGTCATCGAGGTGGGCTGTATCCTCCACCAGCGATAGGCGCCCCTGGGCAAACCATTGCACCACGGTGGGGTAGAGTTGGTGTTCTTGCACGAGCACTCGGCTGGCCAAAGCATCGGCGTCGTCATCGGCCTCAACCGGCACTATGGCCTGGGCAATCACTGGGCCACCATCGAGCTGAGCGGTTACAAAGTGCACGCTCACCCCGTGCTCTTGATCTCCGGCATCCAGGGCGCGCTGGTGAGTGTGTAGGCCAGGGTATTTAGGCAGCAAAGAAGGGTGAATATTTAAGGTGCGGCCCAGGTAATGTTCCGTGAACCCTGACGTTAAAATGCGCATAAAACCAGCCAGCACCAGTAAATCTGGCTGGTAGGCATCGATGCATTGTATCAATGCTTGGTCGTAGCTCTCGCGGTCGGCGAAGTCCCGGTGGCTGAGGATTTGGGTGGCAATGCCAGCGTCGTTGGCACGAGTAAGGCCGAACGCGCTGGCTTTGTTGCTGATAACCGCAGCGATGTCGATATCTAAGCTGCCGTTTTTCTGGCCGTCGATCAAAGCCTGTAAATTACTGCCGCTACCCGAAATTAACACCACCACTTGGCAGGGCTTGGAAGAGCTTTGCGCCATGGTTAGGCTTGCCCACCGATGAATTGCACCGCATCTTCACCTTCAGCTTTGCTAGCGATCTCGCCAATCAGCCAGGCACTTTCGCCATCTTTCTTAAGCAGGGCCAGAGCTTCGTCAACATTGGCGGCCGGCAAAGCGATAACCATACCCACGCCGCAGTTAAAGGTGCGCATCATTTCGGATTCGGCCACGCCACCGTGCTCTTGCAGCCAGTTGAAGATGGCCGGCATCTGCCAGCTACTTTGATCGATAACCGCTTTGCAGTCGTCTGGCAGTACACGGGGAATGTTTTCCGTCAGGCCACCACCGGTGATGTGCGCCAAAGCATGTAGCGGTTGAGCCGCCATTAACTGCAGCAAGGATTTGACGTAAATTCGAGTCGGCTCTAGCAGGTGTGTGGCCAGCGGTTTGCCATCCAGCTCGGCGTTTAAGTCGGCCTTGGCGACGTCAATGATTTTACGAATCAGAGAGTAACCGTTGGAGTGGGGGCCGCTGGAGGCCAGTGCGATTAACGCGTCGCCAGGCTTCACCTGGCTGCCGTCTAGGATTTCTGACTTTTCCACAACGCCGACGCAAAAACCGGCCAGGTCGTAGTCTTCGCCTTCGTACATGCCTGGCATTTCCGCGGTTTCGCCACCCACCAGGGCACAACCGGCCAATTGGCAGCCTGCGCCAATGCCAGAAACCACATCGGCCGCTACGTCTACGTTCAGCTGGCCAGTGGCATAGTAGTCTAGGAAGAACAACGGCTCGGCGCCGGCAACTACCAGGTCGTTGACGCACATGGCAACTAGGTCGATGCCGATGGTTTCGTGTTGCTGTAAATCCATAGCCAGGCGTAATTTGGTGCCTACGCCATCGGTGCCAGAGACCAAAACAGGCTGTTTGTATTTGCTGGGGATTTCACACAGGGCTCCGAATCCGCCCAAGCCGCCAAGCACCTCAGGGCGAGTGGTTCTTTTCGCCACGCTTTTGATGCGATCGACCAGGGCATTACCTGCGTCAATATCGACACCGGCATCTTTGTAACTCAGTGATGGCTTGTGTTCGTCGGTCATGGAGATTGTCTGTTTCCCGTTGCTGTGTGTGGTTCTGACAGGCAGCGTGAGCCGGCGTGTCGGCGCAGCTACCTTGTGGAAGGCGATACCGCCTAAAAAGGCCGGCTAGTCTACCAGCACCGGAGCCGGTTGACACTAGCAAGGCCATAAGGATGGCGTTAAAGCGTGTTCCGAACTGCCAGGCTATGATTAAAATGGCGGCCGAGCGAATAGGCCAACTGGTAAATTAACCGCTGACTGAGATTAGCGCACTTCTCAAAGCCAGGCCGCTGGTGTAGTGTTGCGCCGGAAAAATGGCGCTATATAGAGGGTTTTGGGGCATGGGAAAGATAAAATTTGGGGCTCTAGCAGTGATAGCCTGCTTGAGTGTTTGGTTGGCGGCCAGCCATGCCAGTGCCGAAACCCGGCTCGATCTTTACTCTGCAAAGGTTGAAATCGCAGACCGTACCGCAGCCACGCGTGGTCGAGTACTCAGCCAAGCGCTGGCTCAGGTTCTTGTGAAAGTCACCGGCAGCCGTTTGTATTTAGAAAACCCACTGGTGGTAGAAGCCCTAGAACAAAGCAGCCGCTATTTGCAGGCTTACAGTTACACCACGCTGCCGCCGAATATCACCTACCTACAGGCGCGTTTTGGTCCTTCCACCATCAATAATTTGCTAAGCGAAGCCGACATTCCGGTTTGGCCTGCTAACCGGCCAGAGGTTTTGGTGTGGTTAGTGATGAAAGATTATCAAACCGGCACTGCGCTGATTACTCCCGAAAGCTTCACTGACCCTGAGTCCCCGCTGGCGATGTTGCAGCAGTTGCAGGAGTCAGCTACTGCCGTAGGCCTACCTATTGCGTTGCCCACACGGGAATTTACAGCCTCAGACGATTCCGCTGCTGGCACCGGTGATAACTCGGATATTGTCCGAGATCCCCAGTCCAAAACGGAGATAGGGGCAGACGAACAGAGTGAGGTAGAGTCCTTTGCTACCGGTATTTCGGCGCGAACCCTTTGGGCGTTGGATATGCCAGCCATTGAGCAGGTATCCCAGGGCTACGGTGCCGACAGCATTCTTGTTGGACGGGTGGCTAAAACGTCTTCTGGCAGTTGGCGAATTGGCTGGCGCTACCAGCAAGGCAGTCGTAGTGAGGTGTTTGACAGCAGCGATTTGCAATTTGATGTGGCACTGGCCGACGGCCTGTCGGAAGTGACCCGCTATTTGTCTTCCATCTATTCCGTCTCAGCCAGCCGCGCCGACGGCGAGCCAACGCCGGCCATCATTACCGGCATCGACAGTTTTAAATCCTACGCCAATGCGGTGAATTACCTTGATGGTTTGGCGGCCTTGAGCCATTACGACATTCAAGCGGTGGACGGCGACACTTTGGTATTAACGTTTTACATCAACGGTGACTATCGTAGTCTGACCACGGCCTTGGCCTTGGATCGTCAACTGCAACCCGTAGCCAACGATACCGCCGTCGCCACGGCGCCTGCGGTGCAATTATTGTGGGTGGGTGACTAGTGCAGTTGGTTGTAGCCATGCGGCGGTTTTGGGGGGAGAAAGCGGTTTGACGTCCAACACTCCCGGCCAACAGCTGGCGCTACCGGTTAATCTTGAGGTGGAGCCTAGCTTCGCAAATTATTACCTGCCAGAGGATTCCCCCAATCTGCAAGCTACCCGCTGTTTGTATCAAATGGCCTGCGGCAACGGTGAGGTGGTGGCCTTTATTTGGGGCGGCGCCGGCGTTGGCCTAAGCCATTTGCTGCAGGCCTGCGCCAGCCACGCCAGCGCAACTGGGGTAGCAGCCCACTATGCGAGTTTGGCGGGTGGATTGGCCCCGTCGGAGTTAAACGAACTGAACCCGACGGCTTTACTGTGCATTGATGACGTCGATGTGGTGGCGGGTAAGCCCGAGTGGGAGCGCGCGGTGTTCCACGCATTTAATCGCATTAAGGATCAGGGCGGACGCATCATTTTTGCTAGCCATACCCCGCCCAACACCCTGGCTGTTGGGTTGCCAGATTTGCTCAGCCGCCTGCTGTGGGGGCCGGTTTATCAATTAGTCCCCCTGGACGACGCCGCCAAGGTGCGAGCACTGCAATTGCAGGCCCACAGCTTGGGTATGCAAATTGGCGAGGACGTTGCGCAATACGTGGTTAACCATAGCCCGCGGGGGTTGGCCAGTTTGTTTGCGGTTCTGGCGCGCTTGGATCAAGAAACCTTGGTATCAAAGCGCCGGTTGACCATTCCTTTTATCAAGCAGGTGCTAGAGCTTTAGCGTTAATGGTTGCTTGTATTTCTTATGTGAGGAGTCTGTGTGGGCTTCGTTTATCTGGCGGTAGCCATTGTGGCGGAAGTGATTGCCACGGCAGCACTAAAGGCGTCTGATCAATTCTCCAAGCCGTGGCCCAGCACGTTAGTGGTGGTGGGCTATGGCGTGGCCTTTTATTGCTTATCTCTAACCTTGAAGACCGTACCCATAGGCGTTGCCTACGCGATCTGGTCGGGTATGGGCATTGTGTTAATTGCTGCGGTGGGCTTTTTGGTATTTGGGCAGAAGCCCGATCTGGCGACGTTAATCGGCATGGCGCTGATCATCGCTGGGGTGGTGGTGATGAATGTGTTTTCGAAGTCTTCCGGCCACTGATGCAGTAGCCGAAAAGAGCGTGAGCTAGGGCGTAACACAGGTGGCACACAGGGCGTAAAAGCCGCGTGGGTCGTCCAGTTTGTCCAATGCTAACCAGGGCTCCAGCACGCGCTGCACGTGGGCCATAAAACTTGGTGAGAGGGTACTCTGGGTGGCTAACCCCAAGGCGCTTTTCACGCTGTGGGTGACGGTGGCTTTGTTAATTTCGGCCACCAGCTGTTCCACCGGCGTAAGTGGCTTTTTAATGGCCTCTATGTCGTAGTCATCCAGGCCCGCCATTTCTGCGGCGCGGCCGATAACGTCATCCAGGTTACCCAAATTATCCACCAAGCCCAGCTCCAAGGCTTTGCTGCCACTCCATACGCGCCCCTGGGCAATACGATCCACCGCTTCGGGTGACGTGTCGCGAGCTTGGGAGACGATGTCCAAAAACACCCGATACATGTGATTGATGCTTTGCTGCACCAGAGACTGGGTCATCGGCGATAGCTCGCGATCGATGCGCATGGCGCCGGCCAAGTCCGTGGTGGATAAACCGTCGGTGTGAATGCCGACCTTTTCTAAGCTCTGTTCTACCGTGGGGAAAGCGGCAAACACGCCGATTGAGCCTGTGATGGTGGTGGGGGTGGCCCAGATTTCATCACCGGCGGTGGCCATCCAGTAGCCCCCGGAGGCTGCTACGCTGCCCATGGATATGGCGATGGGTATATCGCGGCTACGGCGCAGCTCCAACAATCCCTGGCGGATGGCTTCACTGGCGTTAACACCGCCGCCGCCACTGTCGATGCGCACTACCAAGGCTTTGACGGCTTTGTCGTCTTGCACTTGTTCCAGCTGTTGTAGAAAGCTTTGATCACCGATTTCGCCATTGGGCCGATCACCCTGAGCAATGGTGCCGCGAGCGGTGATCACCGCAACCTTGGCCTTGGTGCCCGGAATAAATCCGGCCCGGCGAATGGATAGGTAATTGGCGTGATCCACCGCGTATTCTTGGTCTTTGCCCAGCTTGGGCTCAATAAACGCACGCCACTGGGCGCTGGTGGTGAGCTCATCCACGAGGCCCGCGTCCAATGCCAGGCGACCAAAATCACCCTGGTATTCCTGCAGCGACTTATCCATGGTGTTGATAAAATCATTTAGCGCGCCGGCGGGTAGTTGGCGTAATTCTTCAATGCGAGAGGCGTAAACACCCCACAACTCGTTAAGCCAAAGTTGGTTGTTTTCTTTTGCCTCCTGGGACATGTCGTTGCGCATAAAGGGCTCCATGGCGGATTTAAAATCACCGGCGCGGAACACGTGCATATTCACTGATAGCTTATCCAGTGCCTCTTTGAAGTAGTTGCGATAGCTAGCAAAGCCGGTAACCAATACGCTGCCAAGCGGATCCATGCGCACTTCATTCGCGTGAGCAGCGAGGTAGTATTGTTCCTGTGAAAGATTGGTGCCATAGGCGTAGATGGGCTTTTCTGTGGCGCGGAAGCGATCCAGCGCCTGGCCAATCTCCTCCAGTTTACTGATGCCACCTCCGGCCAGTTCATCCAGTTTCAGCACCATGGCGCTGATATTATCGTCCGCCGCCGCCAGATCTATGGCATCCACCAAGTCCGATACTAAGGTCTCGGCGTTTTCGGCTTGCTGGCCGCCGAGCAGCTGGGTCATTGGGTCTATGTAGGTGTATTGGTCCACCAGAAGGCCCGATGGTGCCAACACCAGCAGGCTTTCGTTGCTGATTTGTAGCGGCTTTTTGGGCCAAAGCGCGGTGACAATGATAACCAGCAGCAGTAAAAACAGCAGATTAAAAAAGGCCACGCGCAGCCAGGTTACGGTGCGCCAAATGCCGCCAAAGAAACGGCGAAAGAGTCCGGGGGAGCTTGCGCTCATAGGGTTTTCCTTTTGCTGATCTCAATATTGGGCGGATTGGTGTTTCCCGGCCAAAAGTAATTTGTGCACATGATAGTGCTTCAGTCTGAAATGGTTGGATGCCGATCTTCGCTTAACCGTTTACACCTGGGCCTCACGCAGAGCGACCTGCCAGCGTTGAACGTAGCGGCTGGCCATCATCGCGCTGACAAACATCACTACCGTTAGCGTTACGCCAATGCCGTCGGTCCAATGGCGCAGAGGGGATCCCAGTTCTACCACATAGGCGGTGAAATACGCCAAGAGCACGAAACACAACCAAGAGTAAGTGCGGTAATTGACCTTGGCAATAAGGCCGGGGATGAATATCAACAGGGGAATCAACTGCATTCCCAATTTCGTCAGGGAAAACCCGTGCACAAATTGGCCGAGTATCAACAGGGCTATTAATAGGCCAAAGCTTACCACCGTGATCCTGTAGTGGAGTTCGGCTTTGCTTTGCCATTGTTCAACAGTGTCGGTCATGGTGGATCTTCCTAGGGTTGCGCCGAGAGCTTGAGCGCTAATTGCGCCAAACGTCGGCCTTGGGCGCGGCACAGTTGGCGCTCGTGTTCGGTAAGCTCCTCGGAGCTGTGGGCGTGATGTGAGGCGCCGTAGGGCGTGCCTCCGGATTGCGTGTTGGTCAAGGTCTGTTCGCTAAACGGGATGCCGGCCAGCACCATGCCATGGTGCAGCAAAGGCACCATCATGGTGAGCAGGGTGGACTCCTGGCCGCCGTGGAGGCTGGCCGACGAGGTAAATACGCCGGCCGGCTTGTTGATGAGCGCCCCGCTGAGCCACAAATCGCTGGTGCCATCCCAAAAATATTTCATGGCTGCGGCCATATTGCCAAAGCGAGTGGGGCTGCCCACGGCCAAGCCGGAACACTGGGCCAGGTCTTCGGTGTTGCAATAAACAGCGCCTTGGTCGGGAATGTCCGGCTCGGTGGCTTGGCAGTTGGGTGACACTGCCGGCACGGTACGGACGCGGCTTTCAATGCCATCGATTTCGTCAATACCCTGGGCTATTTCCAGGGCCAGGGCTTGGGTGGCGCCGTTGCGGCTGTAGTACAACACTAAAACATAGGGTAGGGCGGACATGGTTCGGCTCTGGGCTCCTTACAAAAAACGGTTTACGTTCTCGGGCGGGCGCCCCAGTACCGCTTGGTCGCCCTTCACCACGATTGGGCGTTCGATTAATTTGGGGTATTGAGCCATAAAATCGATCAACTGCTGCTCGCTCAGTTCTGGGTTTTTGAGGTTGTTGCCTTTGTAGTCGCTCTCGCCTTTACGCAACAAGTCGCGGGCGAAGATGCCTAACTTGGTTAACAGCGAGCCGATTTCTTCCGCATTGAGCGGGTTTTCAAGATACAGTACCACCTCTGGTGTAATGCCTGCGGCCTCAATCAATTGCAGGGTGTTGCGCGATTTGGAGCAGCGAGGATTGTGGTAAATGGTCAGCATGTGGGTTCCTATGTTGTGCCAGCGATTATAAGCAGTTAGCGTAGCATTGTGAGAAATAACTTTAACGCTATACACTGCACCCACCTGTGCGGCGGGCTTAGGCTGTCGGCTGGTTGGTCATCAATTTTGGGGATACGTTACGGTAAGGGGCGGTATGTTAGCAAACGTTAGTATGGAATCGCTAAGGGCGCGTGGCCGCTATGTATGGCGTCTGGTGATCGAGGTGTATCAACATTTTATGGCGCGGGATTGCCAGCAAAGTGCAGCATCGCTGACCTACGTCTCTTTGTTTGCGCTAGTGCCTATGTTAACCCTGGTGTATTCGCTGGTGTCGATCTTACCGGCCTCCGGTGAGCTGGAGACGATGCTGCAAAAGGTGATTTTCGAAAACTTGGTGCCCACCAGTGGCCAGGCAGTGCAAGAGCATTTAGCCAGCTTTACAGAGCGAGCTCGCAGCTTAACCCTGCCTGGGGTGGCGGTGTTGGTGGTGACCGCCTATTTGATGCTGAAAAATATCGAGAAGACCTTCAATAAAATCTGGGGGGTGGAGCAGGCGCGCAGCGGTCTGTCCAACTTCCTCATCTATCAGGCCGTGCTCACCCTTGGGCCCATTTTGATTGGTGCCGGTTTGGCCATCAGTACCTATTTGTTATCCATCAAGTTGCGCTGGGGTGGGTTGGAGGACTTCGGCCTGGGGCCCGTGTTGCTGGGGTATTTGCCCGGCGTGTTGGCGGCCATCGCATTCACTTTGTTTTTTGCCATGGTGCCCAATTGCAGTGTGCCCATGAAAGAGGCCGCCATAGGTGGCTTGATAACCGCCATTTTGTTTGAAACCGGTAAAAACCTGTTTACGGCGCTGGTGGCCAAAAGCAGCTACGAGCTCATTTACGGTGCCTTTGCCATTGTGCCGTTATTCTTGTTGTGGATTTACGTGCTCTGGTCTCTGATTTTGGGCGGGGCGGTACTGGTGCGGTGTTTGGTGCACCTGCGCATCGAGGCCTCCGCCAAAGGCTATACAGAGCTAATGGCAGCTATGGTGTTCGTTTCTCAGGTGGTGAAAGGAATGCGAGGCGGTTCGGCGGTACGCGCCGCTAATGCCTACCGCTGGGGGGTACATCCTGAGCAGTTTAACCGCATCAAAAACAACCTGTTGAAGGCCCGGATATTAGCCGAAACCAATTCCGGTCGCTTTGTTTTGGGTCGCACGCTGGATTCTATCACCGTGCGTGACATCGAACATTGCGTGGCGCGTTCTGAGTTAGGCCAGGTTAAAACGTTTAGTGGCCATTTGGAGCCCTGGCAGGAAAAGCTCCAGCAGCGCATTGCTGAGTGCCAGGTCCATCAATCCAGTGCGCTTAACATAACGTTGCTGGAGTTGTTCGAGGTGCCGAAAACGCCATCCTAATCGTTCTTTAGCCGCCGTTGGCTACCCGCACAGGGCAGAAATCGGATTAACTTCTATACTGTTGAAAAAACGGAATTAACCGAACACTGTCCATGACCATACCATTACTGATTTGCGACGACTCCAGCATGGCCCGCAAGCAAGTGGCCCGATCCCTGCCGCAGGGCTGGGACGTTGATGTCACTTTCGCGGCGAACGGCATTGAGGGCCTGGCGGCCATTCAGCAGGGGCGAGGTGAAATGGTATTTCTCGATCTAACCATGCCGGAAATGGACGGCTATGAGGTATTGGAAGCCATTCGCAAGGACAACCACAAGTGCATCGTCATTGTGATTTCCGGAGATATTCAGCCGGATGCTCGGGACAGGGTACTGCGCCTCGGGGCTCTGGAGTTCATTCGCAAGCCTATTAATCAGACTTCGTTAACTGAGGTGCTACAACGATTTGGCTTGCTCTAGCTTTGGCTTGCTTTAATCAATAACAATAAGGTACCCAGACAAGGCCACGCCTGTGAAAAACCTGCTAAGCGAAGATGATCAAGATGCCTTAAGAGAAACCTGTAACCTGGCTATGGGGGCCGGTGGCGAAGCGCTGTTCGATTTTACCGGTCAGTTCGTTACATTATCCATTCCTAAAATACAGCAGTTGGGTGGCCAATCCGAGCCACGGGATCTGCTGGCGGAAATGGGATCGGTCAATGCTATCAGCGTGGCCGCACAAGAGTTTAGTCTTGGCCAAGCTTCGGCCAGTGCCCTTTGCGTGGCCTGTAGTGAAAGCCTAGCGGTGTTGGAAAACGCGCCCGGAGTCAGCAGCAGTGCGGTAGGTGCGCGCTTTCACCAGCAGATGAGTCAGGTGTTGATTTGTACGGCATTAAGGCGTTTTGCCGAGGTGCTCGAGCTGGAGCTCGCTTTGGCACCATTGCAGCTGTTGCATCACAACCAGCCTTGGGGCAAGGTCGATCTGCCAAAAATAGCCCTGCTGGGCGATACGCTCAGTGTGGAAATGAACTATCGGCTAGAAAGCCACGTGTATAATGCCAGCTTGGTATTTTGTCTGCCGGAGCCCATGCAAACTTCCGTATTGGCTGCTCTGCATAGGCTGATGGCATAATAAGCCAACGTTAAAGGACGCTGTCCTGACTAGCCACAACTACCAATCGACGCTAGCACGCAAACGCTCCACCCCAGTACGCTCCTACATCTTAAAGCGGCCTCAGATTACCGCTGTAGGCCCCAGCTTTTTTCAGTACAATGCCGGCCCATCAGGTTGCTTTAAGCCTACTCCCACCTTCGTTGGAATCATTGTGTCTGAATCGTTTTTGCAGCAGTTATCTTCCTTTGGTCAGCGCTTTTGCGCCGACAGCGGCACCTTTACTCTTATGGATGACTTGGGTAAGGCGCTGACGGTCAATCCCGATATGCTGTTTTTGGGTGGAGGTAACCCGGCTCGCATTGAGGCAGTAGAGTACGAGATTAAGCTGGCTCTAGAGGCGATCCTTGCCGCCCCCGACGGCATTCAGAAGATGTACGGTAACTATCAGTCACCCCAGGGCGACCCGGAATTCCTGGAGGCCCTGGCCAGTTACTTTCAGCGCCATTGCGGTTGGCCGGTGACCAGTGCCAACATTGCCTTAGCCAACGGCAGCCAAGCGGCGTTTTTTGTGCTGTTTAATATGTTCGCCGGTGATTTCGAGGATGGCAGTCGCAAGCAGGTGCTATTGCCCATGGCGCCGGAATATATCGGCTACAGTAGCTCTGGGCTTTGTGACGAATTCTTTTGTTCGGTGAAACCGCAAATCGAAATATTGCCCGGCAATCAGTTTAAATATCACGTCGATTTCGACCAGCTACCGTTATCCGACCCTGGCGCCAGCCAAGGCATTGGAGCTGTCTGTTTGTCTCGTCCAACTAACCCTACAGGCAATGTAATCAGTGACGACGAGTTGGCGCGCTTGAGTGCCCTGGCCTGCGCGCGGCAAGTGCCGCTGATTATTGATGCCGCCTATGGATTGCCTTTCCCTGGTATTCTCTTTAGTGATGCCGGTGCCCCCTGGGATGACAACACGGTTTATATGCTCAGCTTATCCAAAATTGGCTTGCCGGGTGTGAGAACCGGCATCGTTGTCGCCAATCCAGAGGTGATAGCGGCCTATACCAAAGCCAATACCGCACTGAACTTGGCGTGCTCCAGCGCCGGGCCTGCCTTGGCTAAACATTGGTTGCAAAATGACCACATCAACACCATTAGTCGGCAGATGGTGCAGCCGTACTACGCCCAGGCATCACGTACCGCCATTGAATTAATCACTAACGCTTGCGCTGATCTTCCGGTTAAGATTCACGCTCCGCAGGGGGCTATTTTCCTTTGGCTGTGGTGCCAAGATCTGCCCATTAGCAGCCAGGAATTGTACCAAAGGCTGAAAACCCGGGGTGTTTTGGTGTTGTCTGGTCATCATTTCTTTATCGGATTGGAAGACAGCGGCTGGCCCCATGCCCAACAATGCCTGCGTATTACCTACTGCCAGCCGCGGCCAGTGTTGGAACAAGCCGTAGCGATATTGGCCGACGAACTGACCCAGGTTTATGGGTAGGCTCGCCAATGACTCCCGCGCAGTGATCTGGTATTGAAGCCAGCTTGGGCGCAAATTCAACCGCTGTTTTTTCGATTGCTATGAAACAACCCATTTATCTTGATTACGCTGCCACCACACCGGTAGACCCTCGAGTGGCCGAAGCCATGACGCGGTGCTTAACCATGGATGGCATATTCGCCAACCCAGCCTCGCGCTCTCATCGTTATGGCTGGCAGGCAGAGGAGGCCGTGGAAAACGCACGCCGGCAGGTGGCCGATTTGATTGCCACCGACCCGCGCGCAGTGGTTTGGACCAGCGGCGCCACCGAGGCCAATAACCTTGCCATTAAAGGTGTTGCCCAGGCGCACGGCAAGCCCGGTAGCCATTTCATTACTTCCACAATTGAACACAAAGCGGTGCTGGATTGCTTCGCGGTGCTGGAAGAGCAGGGGTACGCGGTCACCTATCTGCAGCCCAATGAACAGGGCGAAATCGAGCCAGAGCAAGTGGCCAAAGCACTGCGACCTGAGACGGTGCTGGTGTCGCTGATGCTGGTAAACAATGAACTGGGTGTGATCAACGATATTGAAGCTATCAGCCAATTGTGCCGTCAGCAAGATGTGTTGTTGCACGTGGATGCTGCCCAAGGCGCCGGTAAACTGGCCATCGATGCGCAGCAATTGGGGGTGGATTTGATGTCGTTGTCGGCGCACAAGGTGTACGGCCCCAAAGGGGTGGGTGCGCTCTATGTGCGTCGGACTCCGCCGGTGGTGATCAGTGCGCAAATGCACGGCGGTGGCCACGAGCGCGGTATGCGTTCGGGCACTCTGGCTACCCACCAATGCGTTGGTATGGGCGAAGCGTTTGCCATTGCCAAGCTAGAGTTAGAGCAGGATCAACACCATTACCACGCCCTAATGTCTGCTCTGGTGGACGGTGTTTTGGCAGCGGGCGATGTCTCCATTAACGGCGCTGCGTCCAATAAGGTCGCCAATATCGTCAATTTTGCCTTCCATGGCCAGGAAGGGGACCGTTTGATGATGGTTTTAAAAGATTTGGCGGTCAGTTCCGGTTCGGCCTGCACCTCGGCCAGCGTGGAGCCTTCGTATGTGTTGCAGCAGATTGGCGTGGGGCGGGAATTGGCCCACGCTTCATTGCGTTTCAGCGTGGGAAGATTTACGCAAATGGATGATATCGATCGGGCGGTGGCCAGCGTTCAGGACGGCTTGGCTAAACTGAGCCGGTTGTCGTAATCCCTGCGCGCTGGCTGACTTAAGGCGTAGGCAAAATGTCGGAATCGGCGTATAATTCGCGCTCTTTTTTTGGCGCTTTGGCCAAGAAATGGACAGTGCGCGGTGTCGTAACCCGAACCACAGCGCACGCGGGGCTGCTTATTTGCAGCCAATAGCTATACAAATATTCGGCTTGTCGCCCAGGCGGCAGGCCTGCCTAGTGCTCCGCGCAATCGTAAACGCAGGGCAGCCGGCTGAGAATACAGTACTTCAATTATTCAGTCTTACTTATGGAGATCGCAATGGCGGTAGAAAAGACCCTTTCAATTATTAAGCCAGATGCAGTTGCTAAAAATGTCATCGGTGAAATCAACGCTCGCTTCGAAAAAGCTGGCCTAACACTGGTCGCCATGAAAATGGTTCACCTGGACGACGAAAAAGCGGGCGGTTTCTACGCCGAGCACAAAGAGCGTCCTTTCTTTAAAGACTTGGTTGCTTTTATGACTTCCGGCCCTGTTGTTGTTCAGGTTTTGGAAGGTGAAAACGCCATCCTGGCCAACCGTGATTTGATGGGTGCCACCAATCCAAAAGAAGCGGCTGCCGGAACCATCCGCGCTGACTTCGCCAGCTCCATCGATGCCAACGCCGTTCACGGTTCTGACTCTCCTGCGTCTGCCGAGCGTGAAATCGCTTACTTCTTTGGCGCCGACGAGATCCACTCTCGTTAAATAAGCCAACAGCGGACCCTAAGGCACCTTACAAAGTGCCTTAGGTAATGCTTGTAATATATTGTTTCTTGTTGTTTTTTTTAATCTTTCACGCTTTCTGCCTGAGTCCCCCACATGAGTGAGTTTATCGCTACATCCATAGCTGCCGATGCCACCGACATTGCCAAAGTAAATTTACTGGGTTTGTCGCCGGCCAAGCTCGCCGAGTGGTTTGCGTCCATTGGCGAAAAGCCGTTCCGAGCCACACAGATGCTCAAGTGGATTCACCAAGCGGGTGTGACGGATTTCGACCAAATGACCAACATCAGCAAAGATCTGCGCGCTAAGTTGGTGGATTTGGCCTGTATTGAGCCGCCCAAAGTTATGCAGCAATTGGACTCTGCGGATGGCACACGTAAGTTTTTATTCGAAGTCCCCGGTGGCAGTGCCATCGAGACGGTATTTATTCCGGATGGGGAGCGCGGCACGCTGTGCGTTTCCAGCCAGGTCGGCTGCTCGCTGGATTGCAGTTTTTGCGCTACAGGTAAGCAGGGATTTAACCGCGATTTAAGCGTGGCTGAAATCATTGGTCAGGTGTTCATTGCCGCCAAATCCTTTGGCCAGTTGCAGCCCAAGGGGCCGCGTCGGGTCACCAATGTGGTGTTAATGGGCATGGGCGAACCGCTGCTCAATTTCGATAACGTAGTCGACGCCATGGCATTAATGATGGACGATAACTGCTATGGCATTTCAAAGCGTCGGGTGACGCTAAGCACCTCCGGCGTTGTGCCGGCCCTGAATCGGTTGGGGCAGTACACCGATGCTTGTTTGGCCATCTCTCTGCACGCGCCAAACGACGCGTTGCGCGATCAATTAGTACCGATCAACAAAAAATATCCCATTGCGTTGCTGTTGGAAAGCGCTAAGCGCTACATCGAAGGTTTGCCGGATACCCACCGCAAAATGACCATCGAGTACACCTTGATCGACCAGGTTAACGATCGCCCGGAGCACGCTTACGAACTGGCTGAATTGCTGCGTGAGGTGCCCGTAAAAATCAATCTCATTCCTTTCAATCCGTTTAACTTGTCGGACTACAAGCGTTGCAGCAACAACGCCCTGAATCGCTTCAAGCAAATTTTAGTGCAAGCCGGTTACACCACCACGGTACGAACCACCCGTGGTGACGACATAGACGCCGCCTGTGGTCAGCTAGCCGGCAGTGTGAATGACCGCACCCGACGCGCCGAGCGTCACCGCGCACGTGCCGGTCAGGTGTAAGGTTGTAGCCCTGGGGGCGAGGGTTATTCGATTGCGCTAAACTAAGCCAGAACAGATATAAGCGACCAATAGGATTGTTAGCTCAGGATATGAACAACATAATAAATCGCAGCCTGCAGGGGCTGATGGGGTTGGCTGGTGTTTTGGTGCTGGTTGGCTGTGTGACTACCTCCAGCGGGCCGGTTAAAAATATCGATAAAGACAAAGCCCTTGATACCCGGATTCAACTGATACTGAGCTACATTCGCCAAGGTAATCGAGATTTGGCGCGCAGTAGCCTCAGTAAAGCCAAAGCCATCAACGCTGAAGACCCGCGCATCAACAACGCTACGGCATTGCTGTATCAACTGGAAGGCGAGCCGGCTCGGGCCGAGGAAGAATTTAAGAAAGCCCTACGAAAAGACTCGGATTTTGCCGCGGCCTACAATAATTACGGCGTTTTCTTGCTCAGCAAGGAGCGCTATGAAGAGGCTTTAAGCCAGTTCCAAAATGCGGCTGATAACCTCGATTACGACCGGCGCGATATGGCGCTAACTAACCTGGCGTACACCGCCCAGCGATTGGGTATGCAGGACAAAGCCAAGGCCGATTTTGAGCAGGCCATCCGCCTTAACCCTCGATCCTTCAGCGCCTTGGTTGCGCTGGCTGAAATCGAGTTTGAGCAGCGCAACTACGCCAATGCCAAAGCCTATTTGAATCGCGCTGGACGCTTTAACAAACCCACGGCCAAGGCGCTGTGGTTGGGCATTCGCTTAGAGCGAGTGTTTGGTAACCAAGATAAAGAAGCCAGCTTAGCGCTGGCACTGAAGAACCTCTACCCTTATTCCTCTGAGTACTTGGAATACAAACGGCTATTAGATGAGTAATCTACCCACCACCAAACATGGTGACGCGCCCCCGCCAGTAACCGCAACGCCCCGGCCAACGCAAACGCCGGGCGAAATGCTGCAACAAGCCCGCAGTCAGCGCGGAGTGAGCATCGATGAATTGGCCCATGAGGCCAACCTACCTGTATTAAAGTTACAGGCTCTTGAGAGCGACAACTATCAAGAAATGACCGCGCCCACTTTTGTCAAAGGGTATATCCGGTCTTGCTGCCGTCACCTTAATTTGGAGGCAAATCAGGTCATTGCAGCCTATGAGCAGTACGCTAAGCATCTCGTCGATACCGGCGTTACCGAGGAGCCAGCACCGGCACCCAGCCAGCCCCTAGAGAAGCCGATTCCCGAGTGGAGCTGGGCAGTGCTCGTGGGTGCCGTGGCGGTGATTATTATGGCGGTGTTCTTTTTGTGGGGCGGCAGCGATGAAGAAGAAACGCCGCCCATGGCCCAAGCCCCTGCCGCTGAAGTTCCGGCCCAGCCTGAGCCTGAACCAGCCGAGCCCGTTGAGGTAACCGAACCCCCCGCGGCCACTGCAGAGCCCGCCGTTGCCGTGCCCAGCGTAGACAGCGTGCCCCAAGCAAACGCCGAAGAAGAAGCTCAAGCTGCAGCAGAGCAGCGTGCTCAACTGGCGACAGAGCTACAGGCGGCGGTCGAAGAACAGCCCCAAACGGCCGGTACCGATGCGTTTGCAGAGCAGCCTACAGTCCCCGTTTCCGTGCCTTCACCAGTGGTTACCGGTAATCAACCCAAGGACGAATTGGAGTTTTATTTCTCCGGCGACTGCTGGATTGAAATCTACGATGGTTCTGGTCAGCGGCTGCATCAGGGATTAAGTCGGACGGGAGACACATTAACCGTTGTCGGCGACGCGCCTTTCTCTATAATGCTCGGCAACGCCTGGGTGACTACCTTGCAGCACAACGGTGCAACGGTGGCCATAGAGCCTCGCCAGGGTCGAAATACACTGCGGTTAACCGTCGGTGACGAACTCTAACTTTAGCTAGCATCGGATTACTATGCAGTTCCAATCGCCGATTAAACGCCGTCGTTCACGCCAGATTATGGTGGGCAATGTTCCCGTGGGTGGTGATGCGCCCATTTCAGTACAGAGCATGACCAACACCGAAACCACCGATGTTGCGGCAACGGTGGATCAAATACAGCGCATTGTCGCCGCCGGTGCTGATATTGTGCGGGTTTCGGTGCCCAGCATGGACGCAGCAGAAGCCTTTGGCCAGATTCGCAAACAGGTTAGCGTCCCGCTGGTTGCGGACATCCATTTTGATTACCGCATTGCCCTGCGGGTGGCTGAACTGGGCGTCGATTGCCTGCGCATTAACCCAGGTAACATCGGCCGCGAAAAGCGCATCCAAGCGGTGGTTGAAACAGCCAAAGACAAAAATATTCCAATTCGCATCGGCGTTAATGCCGGCTCGCTAGAAAAAGACCTACAAAAGAAATACGGCGAACCCACACCGGAGGCGCTGGTGGAATCCGCAATGCGTAACGTGGAGTTTCTCGACCGCTACGACTTTCAGGATTTTAAGGTTTCTGTTAAAGCCTCAGATGTATTTATGGCAGTGGAAGCCTACCGGCAATTAGCCAAACAAATCGAACAACCCCTGCACTTGGGCATCACCGAAGCCGGCGGCCTGCGCGGCGGCACGGTGAAATCTGCGGTGGGCTTAGGCGCGCTATTGATGGACGGCATCGGTGATACCCTGCGTATTTCATTAGCCGCCGACCCAGTGGAAGAAGTTAAAGTCGGCTGGGACCTGCTCAAGAGTCTGCGCCTGCGTTCCAAAGGTATTAACTTTATCGCCTGCCCGAGCTGCTCACGGCAAAACTTTGATGTCATCAAAACCATGAACGAGCTAGAGTTGCGGCTCGAGGACGTGACCACACCTTTGGATGTGGCCGTTATCGGTTGCGTAGTGAACGGCCCTGGTGAGGCGCGGGAGGCCGATATCGGTTTAGCCGGCGGCCAGCCCAACTCAATCTACGTTGCCGGTAAACCCGACAGCAAACTGGGCAACGAAGACTTGGTCGATAACCTCGAAAAAATGATTCGCCAACGCGCGGCGGCCAAAGCGGCGGAAGAAGAACAACTCATCGCCAAAGGTTAGTGGCCGGTAAACCCTTCAGCTGACAAAGTACACGTAAACAGGACATCCTTTGAGTAAAATTCAATCCATCCGTGGCATGAACGATCTCTTGCCCGGGGACGCTGCGGTATGGCAGTACCTGGAAGGCAAGGTTACCCAATTGTTCGCCAGCTATGGCTATCAGAACATTCGCTTTCCGGTACTGGAGCAAACCGAACTGTTTAAACGCTCCATCGGTGAAGTAACGGACATCGTTGAAAAAGAAATGTACACCTTTGCCGATCGCAATGGCGACAGTTTGACCTTGCGCCCAGAGGGAACGGCAGTATGTGTGCGTGCCTGTGAGCAGCATGGTTTATTGTACAACCAAACCCAAAAACTGTGGTACATGGGCCCCATGTTTCGCCACGAGCGGCCGCAAAAGGGCCGTTTGCGTCAATTTCATCAGTTTGGTGTAGAAGCCTTTGGGTTCGATGGCCCGGACATCGACGCCGAGATTTTGGTGCTGACGGCGCGATTGTGGCAGTCCTTGGGGCTGAGCGATGCTGTTACCCTGGAGCTGAACAGCATTGGCTCCCTGGAATCTCGCGCCAACTACAAGCAGGCCCTGGTGGAACACCTTAGTGGCGTGCAGGATCAGCTTGACGAAGACAGCCAGCGACGCCTAGGTACTAACCCGTTGCGCATTTTGGACAGTAAAAATCGCAACACTCAAGCTCTGTTAAAAGATGCCCCACAGTTGGCTGACTATCTCGACGAAGAAAGTCGCAGCCACTTTGAGGGCTTGTGTGCATTACTTGACGGTATGGGTATTCGCTACACCGTTAACCCACGGCTGGTGCGTGGTTTGGATTACTACAACAAAACCGTTTTTGAATGGGTGACAACGCACCTTGGCGCACAAGGTACCGTGTGTGCCGGTGGCCGTTACGATGGCTTGGTTGCGCAATTGGGTGGGCGTAGTACTTCCGCTGTGGGTTTTGGCATGGGTGTCGAGCGACTTGTGTTGCTGCTTCAGGAACTGGATTTGGTTCCCCGTGGTCTGGATACCTCGGCCGATGTGTATTTGGTAGCTGCCGGTGACGTTCAGCTGCCGGCACTGCAGTTGGCAGAACAGATTCGCAGCCACTATCCGCAACTGCGCCTTATCAGCCACTGTGGTGGTGGTGGCATTAGAAGCCAAATGAAAAAAGCGGATAAAACCGGTGCTCAGTTGGCGTTGATTCTGGGGGAGAACGAAGCCAGCAATCAGCAGGTAACGGTTAAGCCGCTGCGCGGTGGCGCCGAGCAAGAAACCATCGCCCAGTCGGACCTCTTAGAACGCTTGGGTGCATTGCTCAACAAAGAAATTGCTGAATAAAGAATAGGGCACACAGCCAAACTAGCTCTCGAACCTAATCGGGCAAACGAGCTGGGACTACTAACAACCATAAGGAGTGAGCCTGTGAGCGCACATCTAACCGAAGAAGAACAAATTGAAGCGTTTAAGCGGTGGTGGAAAGACAATGGCACCAACACCCTGGCGGTGATTGTTATTGCCATTGCGGGCTATTTTGGCTGGCAGGGCTGGCAGGCTAATAAGCAAGCGCAAAAAGAAGGCGCTTCGGCTATGTATCAACAACTGAGCGATATTGCAGACACTGGCCTTGATTTGTCTGAATCCCAGTTGGTGGAAGTGGCCACTTTGGGTGAGCAAATTAAAGAGCAGTACAAGTCCAGCCAATACGCCATCAATGCTGCCCTAGTTTTGGCCAAATACGCCGTGGCTGACAACAACTTGGACGAAGCCAAAAAACAACTGCAATGGGCGGATCGACACACAGAAGACCCAGCCACTAAAGCGGTCATTAGCCAGCGTATTGCGCGTTTGGCTATTGCCCAGGGGCAATTGGACGAGGCTCTGGACCTCGTCAGCAGCGCTCCCTTGGAGGAATTCACCAGCGCCTTTGCCGAGGTGAAAGGTGATGCACTAGCCGCCAAAGGCGAATCCAGTAAGGCCTACGACGCCTACCAGGAAGCGCTGGCCAGTTTGCCTAGCGAACAGGGCAACCGGCGTCAATTTTTAGAAATGAAGCGCGACCAGTACGCCACAGAACAATCCTTGGTTGAGGCAAAATAAGCATGCGGTTTTTGATAGTCCTAGCAGCCAGCGCGGTGTTGGCCGGCTGCTCCAGCTCCGGTGACCTGAAACCCGAAAAGCTGCTCGATATCGACAACAAAGTCAAATTTGATCAAGTCTGGAGTAAAGACGCCGGCAGTATCGATAACAAGCGTTACAACCTTATTCAACCGGCGTATTCTCGAGGCCGCGTGGTGTTAATGGATGCCCGTGGCTACGTTAGCGCCTACGATTCCGAAACCGGCGACCGGTTATGGCGGGTGCGGTTAAAAGAACCCGTCACCTACGACATAGAGCGCCGTTGGTACCGCCCGGGTACCTGGATGCGCAAAGACGACAAGCCCGTACCAACCTCCGGTGGCGTAGGTATTTTCGACGACGCTGTGGCGGTGGGTAGCTACGAAGGCCAAGTATTTTTACTGGATGCCGAAACCGGCGAGGAGCGCTGGCGCCAGCAGGTATCTTCCGAGGTGCTATCGGCGCCGCAACCTAACGACGACGTCGTGGTGGTGCACACGGTGGACGGTAAAATCCACGGCCTGGATCTGGCTACCGGTGAGAAGCGCTGGCAGTACGATAACCCGCAAGCGGTGTTGTCTCTGCGCGGCTCCGCTTCGCCTTTGGTGACCCCGTCCATGGTAGTAGCCGGTTTCGATAACGGTAAAATCGCCGCCATCAACCCAGACAATGGCGTAGCCATGTGGGATCAGCGTGTGGCGATCCCCAAAGGCCGCACTGAATTTGAGCGCGTGGTGGATGTTGATGGCACGCCTTTGATGGTGGGCGACTTGATTTTTGCGGCCAGCTATCAGGGTAGAATTGTCGCCCTAAGTCGGGCTGCAGGCCGCGGTATATGGGCGCAGGATGTATCCACCCACAGCAATTTGGCCAGTAACGGCTCGGCGGTGTTTGTTACCACCGATGACGATTCCTTGGTGGCGTTTAACATTGCTAATGGTGAAGAAGTTTGGACCAACGATCAAATGTTGCACCGTTCACTCACCGGGCCTGCGTATCTTTCGGGCTTCGTGGTAGTGGCCGATGCTGATGGCCATTTGCATGTGTTAGATGCCAGCACTGGCGAATACCTGGCGCGTAAAAAAATCGACGGCAGCGGCGTGAATTCGCCACTTTCAGTGATGGGTGATAAGCTGCTGGTTTTGGACAACGACGGTCGATTACACGTACTGACCCTGTCTGAAATCACTGAACAAGACGATTAACACTCCCCAGCGGGCCCAGGCTCCTGGGCCCTGCGTACTGCAAACGCACTCATAAGTAGATTTTGGCGTTTATCCGCCACGCTTTTAAAAGGTTTCTCTAAAAATGCTACCGGTCATCGCCCTGGTGGGTCGCCCCAATGTTGGCAAATCCACGTTGTTTAACCAGATTACTCGCAGTCGTGATGCCCTGGTGGCAGACTTTCCAGGCCTGACTCGAGACCGTAAATACGGCGAGGCTAATATGTTTGGCCGCCGGTTTATTGTTGTGGATACCGGTGGTTTGAGCGGCGATGAGCGGGGCATCGATACCGCCATGGCCAGCCAATCCATAGCGGCCATCGATGAAGCCGACCTGGTGCTATTTGTAGTGGACAGCCGCGCAGGCTTAACCAGTGTTGATCAACAAATTGCCGAACACCTGCGTAAAAGTGGCAAAAAAACCTTTATCGTTGCCAATAAGATTGACGGCGTTAACCACGATGTGGCCATGGCGCCTTTCTACGAGTTGGCGTTGGGGGATTTGTACCCAACCACCGCCACACACGGGCGTGGCGTAAAAACACTGATGACCGAGGTCCTCGACAGCCTCCCGGAAGACGAATCTGAACAGGAAGAAGAATCCGATCGTTTGAAAATTGCGGTAGTAGGACGGCCCAATGTGGGCAAGTCGACCTTGGTGAATCGCCTGTTGGGTGAAGACCGGGTTGTGGTCTATGACCATCCAGGCACCACCCGGGACAGTATCTATATCGATTATGAGCGCGACGAAAAGCCCTTTACCTTAATCGATACCGCCGGGGTTCGGCGTCGTAAAAATGTCTCTCTGGTGGTGGAGAAATTCTCCATTGTTAAAACCTTACAAGCCATTGCCGATGCTAACGTGGTGGTATTGCTTATGGATGCCACAGAGGGCATTGTTGACCAGGATCTGCACCTTATGGGGCAGGTTATTGATGCCGGCAGAGGGCTGGTGTTGGCCTTAAATAAATGGGATGGCCTGGAGAGCGAGCATAAATCCTATGTTAAAAATGAGCTGGAGCGTCGTCTGCAGTTTGTTGATTACGCGGATATGCATTTCATCTCGGCTTTGCACGGCACCAACGTGGGCCATTTGTACGAGTCCATTGAGCAGGCTTACGAGTCGGCTAAAGTTAAGTTGTCCACCAATCAGCTCACGCGCATATTGGAAGATGCCGTTTCGGTACATCAGCCACCGCTAATCAATGGCCGTCGAATTAAGTTGCGTTATGCACATACCGGTGGTCACAACCCACCCATTATTGTTATCCATGGCAATCAAACCGAGGCCGTACCAGCGCACTACAAACGTTATTTGGAAAAAACCTTCCGCCGAGTGTTGGATCTGCACGGCACGCCGCTGCGCATCGAATTTAAAACCACGGAAAACCCCTACGCTAATAAAGCTAAGCCCAAGATAAAACCTAATGCCAAATCCCGGGCCAAGGGTAAATCGGAAACCACCAATAAAGCTGCATTGGCCAACAAGAAAATCAACAAGCGCGCCAATAGGCGTAGCAAACAAACTCCACGCCAGGGGCGCTAAGCGCCTCTGTTGTTAGATCCGTTTTCTAAACTTCTCGCTTCTCGCTCCAGTTCTCATTTTGGGTCTCCCTCCAGGGCTTTAAGCTCATAAAAGTTCTATTCAATCGACCGAATAACTCAGATTCCTGGACCGCATAGATTACTCCAAGTCTGTGTGCTAGCTTTATTTGGCCGTTGTGTGGGATTTGTTTGCGCCTGCTGCACGTTAATACAATGGCACTGAATCCTGTTCTCTCTAATAATTGTTCATATGTGAATAATTAACTCATCGTCAGTGTTTTTATTAAATTTATTCGTTAATGTCTAAAAATAAAATCGTGTGCAAAGGCTGTTTTAATTTTTATCTTTGTTAATAAGTTAAAAGTTAGGCGATTTCGTAGTTGAACTCGTGTCATGCATGCAATATTGTTTGGGCAGCGCTAGCCGTCAGGATAATAAGTTATGGATTACTGTCACTCTCTTTTACGTCGAATTCTTCAGCCCATTGGGCTGGTTGTAACGCTCTGCACCTGCCTTATTGCTGGCTGCTCTCAAACCACTCCTGTAGCAAAATCCATGCGTATTTGCGACGACAGCGGTTGTTCCGAGCGCTCCACCCAAGAAACCAACACCGAATACAAGCCCGTTGAAGCCAAAAGCGAAGAAATGATCGCGTTGGAAAAGCTCGCCGCCAAAGAGCCAAAGGCGGCCTACGATCTGGCGTTGCGATTGTTTCGCGGCGACGGTGTCAAGCAGGACAGCTACGAATCGTTGCAGTGGATGCGCAAGGCCGCCGAGCGCGGCAGCCTCGATGCGCAAAAAGCGTTGGGCCGATTATACCTCACCGGTTTAGAAGAGATGGGTTCCGACCCTGCTGAAGCAGAAAAGTGGTTGATGATTGCTGCTGGCCGTGGCGATAAAGAATCCGAAGAGTTATTGGCCGAAGCCAGTGCCGCGAAAAAGAACGAGCAAAACTATTACCAATGGCGCACACGATGGCGCAATGTTTTCTATGGCTACTGGTACCGCGGTTACCGCTATTTGGGGTATTGGCGCAGCGGTTACTGGTATTACTATTAATGCACCTGTTAACGCCAGTATCAGCGCTCTGGTTCTAGTCTAAGAGGTGGTTTGATCACCTTAATAAATTTTCACATAAGTTGAAAATACACAAACACAAACTGCGTATGCTTATCGCATTATCTTATTAAAATCGATACTAAACAGAATAAGTGGAGAGTAGGTTTATGAAAGCGATTTTGAGTCTGTCAGCCAGCGAGGAAAAACCGCTGTTGAAATTACGGCTGTTAAAATTGATAGGTGCCTGTGCTATGGGCGGTATACTCACTGCTTGTGGTGCCGGTGGCGGCTTAATTTCTAAGGGCGACTCAACAACTGCAGTATCGGGTGCAGCTGGCGGTGGTACCAGCGCCGGGGCCGATGAGTCTTTGGAGCGGTGCGAAAAAACCTTGGGCACCATCGCGGTGGATGACGGCCGTAATGCCGATTGGTACGGCCGTTTTGGCAGTACCACTGATGTCACCACTATCGAGCCTTTACTGCGTTTGGCGGTGCAGCAGTCTAATTGTTTTGTCATAACCTCTGTGGGCAGTCAGCAATTAGACGCCCGCATGTCTCGCATCACTGAGCAACAACGAAACTCTGGTGAATATCGCGCCGGCTCTAGCCAACAAAAAGGCCAACGGGTGGCGGCCGATTATTATCTAGAGCCAAAAATTATCATCAACAATGATTCCGTGGGCGGTGTGGGCGCATCCGTGGGTAAGTACCTGCCCGGCATGTTTGGCAAAATAGCCGGTGGTGCAAAGTCCAAGGCCTCTGTCGTTACCTTGTCCCTGTTTGATCTCCGTTCTGCCATACAGCTTTCCGCCGCCGAGGGCAGTGCAACGGCAACCAACTACGGCGCTGCCTTGGGAGCGTTTGGGCGCGGCACGGCAGGAACCCTGAGCGGGTTTTCAAAAACCCCTGAGGGCAAGGCTACAGTGGCCGCGTTTACCGATGCCTGGAATAAAATGGTGGTTTCTTTGAAAAACTACAAAGCGCAGGAAGTTGAAGGTGGCCTGGGCCGCGGCGGTGCTTTGAAAGTGAATTGATGTAATCTGCCAGCGGCGGCTCTTGTTGGCCAGCCGTCGTGAAATCTCAAAAGCCAGTTTATCCGCTTGGGTAAGCTGGCTTTTTTGTAAGTGACAAGAATTTAGGTGGGCCGCGTGCGTTGGTAGCAGTCCAATACTGCCTTGTGGCTCAATTTACCATTTTCTGATCGGGGCAGCTGCGGCACCGCTACCATGGGCCGGGGTACGAAGGCGGGGTCTATATGCTCTCTAAAATAATCCGCCAGGCCTTGCGTGGTGTGACCGGGTTTCAAAATAACCAGAGCCGCCAGTCGCTTTTTGTTCGGTGGTAAAAACGCCACGCCATCTTCCAAGCCTTCATACTGCAGCAGAATACGATTAATTTCGGCCAGCGAGCCCCGCTTGCCGGCAATGTTGACGACATCGTCGGTTCGCCCGGTCAATCGGAAGTGGTGCTCGTCTACCAGCTCTAGAAAGTCGCCAAGCACCACGCTTTGATCAATATGACTTGCCGTGGCTTGGCTGTGCCCGGTTTGCAGCTGGTTTAATGCGAAGGCATCGAACAATCGCCAGGTTTGGCTCTCTGCGGTAAAGCGTACGGCCATTGAGCCCATTTCACTGCAACCATAAACCTCGGCAACCTTGCCCTGCAAGCTGTGTTCAACTTGGCTGGCCAACACTTGAGGCAAGGGCGCAGTGGCGCACAGGATTCGCTCACAGGCCGGTAATGCCAGACCTGCATTTACCAACGCCCGTAGGTGAATCGGTGCCGATACCAGCAATCTTGGCTTTGGCAGCTGGGCGGCTAAGCCGGCGATATCGGAGGGGTAAAAGGGTTTGGCGTCACTCATCACGGTATCGGCCACCAAGGGCATCAGTACCGTGGTTTCTAGCCCCCACATATGTTGGCCGGGCACAGTGGCTATTTGGTAGGTGGTTTGGCTGAGGTCACTGAGCATAAACCGAGCATTGTGGTGGTTTGCCGCCGACAATGTGCCCCAGGTTTTAACGATAGGTTGCGACTGGCCTGTGGAGCCGGAAGTAAAGCAAATGGCGGCAATATGATGATTGGTAACACGGGGCAGGCTGGTTGATGTGAATGGGGCTAAGCCGGGTACCAACTGACTTAAGTCGACTTTGGGGGTGTTGTTCGTCAGCGAATATTCCAGCGAGCCATCGTGGATTACATAGCTTGGATGCTGTTCGGCTAGGCTAAGTAGGGTGTTATTGGCCTTGTTTGGCGGCAGTAGGTTGGTTTGGCTGCGGACCAATACGGCACAGAAAACCACGGTAAATAAATAGCGATTTTCACACAAGTTGATCGCGTAGGGGTGCTCGGGTAAATATTGGGCTAGGCTTTGCACATGCTGGCAAAACTGAGCGCAGGAGACCAGGCCCGGTTGCAGGTCCAGGGCCGCCAGCGGCGTACTTAAGTAGGCAAACGGTGCGCTGGCATCGCGCTCGATGATGGGGCTGGTGCTGGCATTAGGTTGGGCGGCCAATTGGGGAAATCAGCGTAAAACTTAGCGGCGCTGTTCAATAAACGCGCACAGGCTTTGAAGGTTGTAGAAAGCCTCTTTGGTTTGCTCTTCTTCGGCTTTCATTTGAATGCCGTACTTTTGTGAGATTGCCAACGCGATTTCCAGTGCGTCGATGCTATCCAAGCCGAGGCCTTCACCGAATAAGGGTTCGGTTGGATTGATATCTTGTGCGGACTTGTCTTCCAGGTCCAATGCTTCGATTAAAAGAGATGCGATTTCTGTTTCAAACGCAGTCTGACTAGTCACAAGTACAACTCCGGGCGCAGCTTTTTTTTTGAGGGGGCGTAGTTTAAACTACGCCCCCAGTTAAGTCACCCTGCGTAAAACGTAAAAATTGCTTAAACAACAACAGTTTGCGGAGCCAGCGTTAACCAGTACGGATACTTTTAGGCTTTTTATGCGTCAATCTAAGTCGCCCTTATCGGCCTCTTCTGCGGCCAATACTCCACCTAATACTGTCGCTGCGACTAGCTTTCTCAGCGTCAGTCAGTCGAACAGCGCCCGGGCGATGGCAACTGTGGTGTTCGGTATCAATGCATTTGATCAATCAGCTTTAATAGCCGCAGCAGCGCAACAGCAGGCGTTTGGCTGCGAGCTGCCTTTGTTGGCTGGCGATTGCCAAGTAGAAAACTGGCACGTGGGCGATCAGCCAGTGGAGCGCGGCCAAATTGGTGCAGTGCACTGGGCCTGCGGCGGTGGATTTTTGTTTGTTGGGCTAACCCTCGATTGTGGCTCAGCGGACGATATCACAGCACTGGCTAAGTTGGCCTATGAGCAATTGTTGGCGCTGGTGGCAGAGTCGGCGTCGCCGCACTTGCTGCGTTGCTGGAACTATGTGCCCAACATTAATGGCGGAATGGAGAAGGGAAATGCTGACCATGAAGTTTACAAACGATTTTGCACTGGGCGGCTACGGGCATTTGAGCAGGCTGGTTTGCAGTCTGCTGATTTCCCAGCGGCCAGCGCCGTAGGCCATAGCGGAGACAGCCTCACTATCCACTTACTGGCCAGCCAGACTCCGGGGTGTCATTTGGCCAATACCAAGCAGGTGGATGCATTTTCCTATCCGCGACAATACGGTATTTCTAGCCCTTCGTTTGCACGAGCAACTCTATGGCAACAAGGCGACGACACTGTGTTACTGGTTTCTGGTACCGCCAGTATTGTCGGTCACGAGAGCCTGCACATCGGCGATTTGGGCGCTCAAGTGCAAGTAACCTTTGAAAACATCAGCCATTTACTAAACCAGGCTAATAAACGGTGCCAGCAGGTGCGGTTTGTTAGAGTGTACCTTCGCCACGAAGAGCACCTCGCTGAAGCGAAGGCGCTGGTAGAGCGCGAGTATCAGCAGGCTGAGGTTGTCTATTTACTGGCCGACATCTGCCGTTCTGAGCTACTGGTAGAAATAGAGTGCTTTTGCGCTTGAGCCAATACGATGTCGGTTAAGCAGCTGTGGAGAATCGGTGCCGCCGGCTTTAGCTATGGGCTGTTTGCTATTGGAGCAATACTGCCTGCGGCACTGTCACTCATCCTATTTACTGTGCCTTGTTCTCAATATCAACGGCAGACCATAACGCGCGCGTTCATCAGGCTAATGTGCCTAAGTTATGTTCATTTTATGCAATTGGTCTGGCTCTACCGCTATCGCGTGCATCGCCGTAATGTCACTGACATTCGCGGCCACCTTATCATTGCAAACCATCCGATGTTGATTGATGCGCTGTTTGCCATGGCCTACGTGCGCGATGTGTGTTGCATCGTAAAACCCGCGCTGGCCGCAAATCCATTCACTAGGCTGACCATAAAAGCGGCCGGGTTTAAATTGGCCAACGATGACAATCTATTGCAGTCAGCCTGTGAGGCTCTGGCGCGAGGCGAAAATTTATTGATTTTCCCTGAGGGAACCCGCAATGAGTACGATGATCAGCTGGCCTTTAAACGCGGTGCCGCCAATATCGCAGTGATGGCGCAATGCCCGATATTACCGATCGTGTTCTATTGTTCGCCAAGAATGCTGCAAAAGGGCGAAAAGTGGTGGCAATTACCCGAGCAGCCAGCGCAGATTGATATCGTGATTGAGCCCAGTCTTAAGGTGCCTGAATGTGTCGATGCATCGCTACCGCGGACTCGTCAGTACCGATTATTGACCGAGTTTCTGATCGAATATTACCGCTCTAGGCTGGCTGACCCCGTTTGTGAGATCGCTCAGTATCACCGGCCCAAGGCTTAAATCCGGCCACGGCTTGGTGCTACAATGCCCACGGAGTGAGCTCGTCGATTGCCTAGTTGGTTAAACCCAGGTTGTTTGCCCCGGGTTGTTTAAACTAGGTCGTTGGCACAGCGCTGGCTCGGTACACGGAGGTGCCAAAGAATACGATGACGCAATTCAAAGCAATGCCCGAAACAAACAGTGCTTTTGAGTTTTCATCTCGGTACGGCAAGGATCTGGTGCCAGGATTAAAACGAGTTAAAGGAAAGGAACACCCAATATGACACGCCAAGAGCTGCACCAACAATTAGCCTCCACCCTCGAAGAACTGTTCGATACCCCGGCGGCAGAAGTCACCGAAGATGCCAAGCTCTACGAGGATTTGGACATCGACAGCATTGATACTATGGACTTAGTACTGCAGTTAAAGCAGCAAAAAGGCGATAAAATCAGCCCCGAACTGTTTCGTGATGCACGTACGGTAGGGCAGGTGCTGGACATTTTAGAAGGGCTGTAGCTGTGGCGGAGCTGGCCTGGGCAGACGTTGAGATAGACATACCGTTTTACGACGTGGATACCTACCGAGTGGTATGGCATGGCAATTATCCAAAGTACTTTGAAGTTTCCCGTTGTAAGTTGCTGGAACAGCTCGGTATACCCTATTCAACATTGGAAACCCTGGGTTTCTTTTATCCCGTGGTTGCCATGGAAGTAAAGTACCTAAAGCCGTTGCATTTCACCCAACGTATCGTCGTGCGCGCCAGCTTACGAGAATATCGCAATAAGCTCGATATTCGGTACATCATCCGCGACTATCAAAGCCAAGAAGTCATCACCAAAGGCCATACCGACCAAGTAGCTGTGTCACCGGAAGGGGATATTCAGTACGAAGCACCTGAGCAAGTAGTGCAGCTTGTAGAGCAGGCGCTGGCCAGTTTATGAAGCCGACAATACCAGCAGTTACCTGGCTGCTTTTTTGGCTGCTTTTTTGGCTGCTTTTTTGGAGTTGTGGGGTGGGGCAAGCAGTTGTCGCGCAGGCCCAAGCCGACCCCATCGCCGAGCTTGATCAATTGTTGCCAAGCCAGTGTTACCAAATGGGCACTTTTGAACAAGAAAAATCCATACCTGGTTTACCCACGCTGTTGCGATCTTCCGGGCGCTTTCGGTTTGACTGTCAACGCGGTGTGATATGGCTACAGCAAAAGCCCGTGGTGGATGGGTTTTTGTTTGGCCAAGATGATTCCTATTACAGCATTAATGCCGAGGGCGATTTAGCTGCTTTGGAGGCTAGGTATCAAGCCGCCATTGGCCGCATTATGTTGCTGTTGTTCTCCGCCAATCAAAGCGATATTCAGCGTCGATTCGACATTGAGCAAGTCAATGCACAGCCGTTGACCTATGAACTAAAACCCAAGCAGCGCCGATTAAAGCGTGCGGTGCAGTCTATTTTTCTGGTGCAGATGGCTGGCGAAGTGGGCGGCGAAGAGGGCGCCGAAGAAGGCAGCGTTAACACAGTTGAAATGAGCCTAGTCGACACCGCTGGGCAAACCCTGCGAGTGGTGAATCGGGCCGAGTTAATCAGCAAAAACAGCGCTGCTCAGTCGAACCAGTGCGTTGCTTACATGGGTGAATTGGCCGCAACCAGTTGCGCACGTTTGGATGCCGTCGCGCCCTAGGTTCAGTCATGGTTAATCTGAGAAGTATTGCCGCTACACTCTTGCTCGCCGTTATTCTATTTAGCGTTGGTTTTTATTTGGTTCGCGGGGTGTCTGGCCAGCCTTGGCAGATCGATACCGATTTACGCAGCCTAGTACCATCGACGCCCCAGCAGCAGGTGGTTGCCAAGTCTGTTGATTATTTGTTGGCCGACTTGCAGCAAAATATCCTGTTTCTGATTACCTTGCCGGTTGGCCAGGATGCGGAGTCCGCCGGGCTCGCTTTAACTCAGGCTCTGGCCGATATTCCCACCTTAGCTGTTACTAATGAACAACAACTGAAAACGCAATTAACAAACTTAATAACCCGCAATCGGTTTTATTTATTAACGCCCGAGCAGCGGGCGATGCTGGAGCCAGGCAGCTCAGCAAAGGCAATAGCGCAACAGGCGGTACAGGAGCGTTACGCGCTATCGGCTACACCGCAAATAATCCCTTTTGAGATCGATCCATTGGGTTGGTATTCGCAGCAATGGTTTGGATTATTGGCAGGTCTTCAATCCAATCAAGCTCTGCCCGATCACATCTACAGTGTGAGTGCGCAATTAACAACAACCACCTTTGGCATGCAGGGCCAAGCAGAATTGTTACAAAGTATTGAGGCGGCTGAAAAGTCGGTAAAGGCTTTGTATCCGAACAGCAGCATACAACACAGCGGCGTCTTTTTTTATGCCGCCGCCGCGGCTGAAGAATCCAAGCGCGATATTACCCGCATCAGTATTATTTCGGGTGTTACGGTAATTGTGCTGCTGTTTATTGTGTTTCGGGCATTTAGCTCGGTTATATTTCCTCTGCTTAGTATTGCTTTGGGCGTGGCCTTCGCCTTTGCCTGTGTCCACATAGTGTTTGGCGGCGTGCATATTTTAACGGTGGTGTTTGGCGCTAGTCTGATTGGCATTGTCGTGGACTACTCCATTCACAGTTTTTTTCATCTTTCTGGTGGTGGCGAGACCCGCAGTTTGCACCGGGCGTTGCTGTTAAGCTTGGTGACGTCTTTGGTGGGATACGCCGCCTTGGGATTATCGCACTTGCCAGCTCTAAGCCAGGTGGCTGTGTTTTCCTGTGCCGGAATGATCGCCGCTTGGTTATTGGTTGTTGTGCTAGCGCCGGGGTTCGGACGCCAGCTTCAGCTTAATACCGGCGCCCTAGCGCGCTTGCAACAGTGGATCAACAAACCCGTACTTTGGGGTAAACCGGGCTGGCTCAGTGTGGTGGCTGTGGTCTGCGTACTGGCTGGGCTTACGCTTAGCCTATTGCAGCCTAGTAATGCTAGTCCGTTTGGTTTTTTTAAGCCAAACCCTGCGGTGTTGGCCATGGACCAAGCCGTTGCTAAGCAAATTCAAGGGTTTGAGCCGGCAACTTTTGTGGTGATTACCGGCCGTGATGAAAACAGCGTGTATGAACAAAGCCAGCTGTTTTTCGAGCAGGTGGCAAAGAGCGAACAATTAAGCGTCGACGATTTTTTTTCGGTGACGCAATGGAGGCCATCCAGCCGGCAGCAGCGTTCGGATTATCGATCCCAGCAAGCGCTTTATCAGCCCGGTGGCGTGGTAGAACACTATTATCAATTGCTCGGCGTAGGCCCAGGCGTCGCGCTGGCCGAGATGCAAACCGCCTATCGTGAGGCCGATGGCCAGCAAACGGACACAAGCCAATGGCTGAGTTTTTTTGGTACATCAGTCCCAGCGCTTTGGCAAAAGACCGACCAAGGGTTGCTCAATATTATTTTAATAAAGCAGGGTGTTGATCTGTCTGCTCTGCAAGGATTGTTAGCAGGTAGTGGTCGGATTAGTTTATTCCGTTCAATTGAGCAAACCCAGCAAATGCTAACCACTCAAAAAAATAGTGCGTCGTTGATGTTACTACTGGCCTATGGCTGTGTTGGGCTATTCTTACTCGGTTATTTTAGGCGGTTTTCTGCCCTGGCTATAGTTTTAATTCCTATGTGTGGTACCGGGCTAATGGTTGTGGTGTTCAGTTTATTTAGCGTGCCGCTGAATCTGTTTCACACCATGGCGGCCTTTTTAGTGTTGGGTTTGGGCTTAGACTATGGCATTTTTGCTTATCAAATGCGTGGTCATCAGCGAGTTACTGAGCAAGCGGTGATTATTTCTGCGGCCACCAGTTTGTTATCCTTTGGCTTGTTAGCTTTTAGCCAAGTGCCGGTGGTGAACAGTTTCGGTTGGGCGTTATTAATTGCCAATACGATCAATTTACTGGGGGCTATTGTATTAGGTCGGCATTTACCGATGGCAGTCGAGGTACGAGCTGCTCATTAAAAGAAACCTTGGTTGGACTTAAAAATAAAAACGGATACTTTTTCCAGCTCGAGTAGAGTTGGCGTTTAAACAAGAGAATACTATGACTAAAAAGCGAGTATTGGTTACCGGCGCCAGCCGAGGTATTGGGCGCGCGGTTGCAATTCGATTGGCCGAGCAGGGTTTTCACGTGACCGTTCATTATCGTTCCGGTGCGCAGGAGGCCAAACAGGTACTGCAGCACATTACGCAGGCTGGCGGCAGCGGTGATCTATTGCAATTTGATGTCTCCGACCGAGACCACACCAAGCACGTGTTGGAGCAAGCGGTGGAGGCAAACGGCGCTTATTACGGTGTGGTATGCAACGCAGGCATGCACAGTGATAACGCCTTTCCTGCTATGACAGGTGAGCAGTGGGATAGTGTGGTCCACACCAACCTCGATGGGTTTTACAACGTGCTTCATCCTTTGGTTATGCCCATGATACGTCTGCGCCAAGGTGGCAGAATTGTCACTCTGGCCTCGGTTTCTGGTTTGGTGGGAAATCGCGGGCAGGCCAATTATAGCGCCGCGAAGGCCGGCGTCATTGGTGCCAGCAAAGCTCTGGCCACCGAGCTCGCAAAGCGTAAGATCACCGTCAATTGTGTCGCACCAGGCATGATCGAAACCGAAATGACGGATCAGATGGCTGAGTCAGAAATACTCAATGCCATTCCCATGCGCCGTTACGGGCAGGCTGAAGAAGTGGCCGGGTTAATTGATTATTTGATGTCCGAGCAAGCCGGGTATGTGACTCGGCAGGTGATTAGTATTAATGGCGGGTTGTGTTAAAACCATGTTAGGTATAGGCCCCAGTGTTGCCATCGTTGGCGCGGGCCCGGCCGGGGCTACGTTGGCTTGTCTACTGCGGCAACGCGGCCTAGCGGTGTACTTATTTAACGACCCGGTGCGCAGACCTTTGCTGGTGGGCGAGTCGCTGGTGTCCGCAGCCACACCCATTTTACGAAAAATTGGCGTTGAGTCGTCGGTGGCTGCGATATCCCATATTAAATTGGGAGCCGGTTTCCGTCACGCAGACGGTACCCGGGTGGATTTTCGTTTTCCGCATTATAGTGAGCATCGCCCCGGTTACGCCTACAATATCCCGCGGCCGCAATTTGATGACATATTATTGCAGCGCGCACGGGCTTTAGGCGCCCATGTGATACAGCATCGCGCTGGTGTGGGGCGTTCTGCCAGCCATCAGCGAGAGATACAATTAACCGCCGAGTCGCTGCGCCATGCAGGACTAGCCGAACATGAGCACCCGGACTGGTTAATCGATGCCAGCGGTAGGGCAAGGGTGTTTAGCCGATGTTTGCAGTTGCCGGCTGATAAAGGTCTGCGTAACGACGTGGCGCACTTTGCGCACTTTCGGCAGTTTGACAGTGAAAGCGCCTTTGCTGGGCAAGTTTTGCTCACTGCAGCGGAGCATGGTTGGTTCTGGCAAATTCCGCTTCCACAGGGGCTATCTGTGGGCGCGGTTATGAATAAGCAAGCTTGGTCTCGCTACGGCCGAGCGCCCCAGGAGCAACTCGATAATGCTCTTAATGCTCACCCGCTGTTAGCGCGGGCTGGTGCCCAGCGTGAAGCCATCAGCGATGTGGCCAGTTACGCGCGATACCAATTGATTTCCCGACAGGCATTTGGGCGAGGTTGGGTGTTACTGGGTGACGCTTTTGGTTTTGTCGACCCAATGTTATCGCCTGGTGTTTATATGGCGTTGGAATCTGCCAATCAATTGGATAAGGTCGTGTTTTCCAGGCAAACCATTAAACCCCAACAGTTGCAGCGCTACTGCGAAAATTTGCGCCAGTGGCACCGCGCTTGGCAGTCACTCATTGAATATTTTTATAACGGTAAATTACTCACTATGGCTGCGGTTCGGCAAGATATGCTTGCACAGAGCCGCTGGTGGCAACCCGGCCGTTTAATGGAAAGTTTGGTGAGCAGGGCCTTGGCAGGTATGACCACGGGCTATAAAGTCCAATCTAAAACTTGCAATAAGCTGTTTACTTATAGTTGTGACCATATATGTAAAAACCTAACCGAGGTGGCCCACCGACAAATCGCCCGTTTGCCGCGATAAAATAACGCGAGAATAGGGCATCTCTAATAGCCGGCATCCGGTGCTAAGCGACTCGGTTTCGGGTGTAATTGAATGGGGGCGTCGAAGTGCCCGAAGTGGAAAGCTAAGCCAAATTGATCTTTGGCTTCGATGTAATACTCCAAAACGGTGTCTGAGTCGGTTTGGCTGGGAAGCTGAGCCCGATACAGCCCTTTGTCACCAGCTGACATGGTAACGGACTCGTATTTCAAATCCCCAAGAGCTCTAAAATACACCTGCGCCTGCTGGGCGTGATGTATACGAGCTGTGACTTCTACTGCGCCGTCATCCGGCAGGTTCGGAGTGTGTTCTATCACCGGTGTTATATTGGGTTGCACCGCTATGGCAAAGGGTTGATTCCAAGGTTGAACCGAGGGTAGAGACGCGGTGTTCTCACCGTCTGTTGTGGTGATGTAATACTCAACACCGGGCGCTTTGACGGATTCCTTTGGGATATACGCAATAAATTCCGCCACTGACAATTGCTGCATGGCGATGGTTTGGTATGGAGCGCCTAGTGTTCTGTAAACCAAATTGGCGCTACTCACATAGGGGCTTACGTTATCGTTTATATTGACGCTGATGGCAATGTCAAGGTCTTCTGCATGGCTGCTGTGGTGAGCATCGCTGGTTGATCTGCTCAATTGAATGGTGGGTTTCGATTGCGGCGTGTATTTGGCATTTGCCGTAGTAATTTTATTGCCACACTTGACGTTAACCCTAACTTGTCGCTCTTGCTGCAAGCTTTTGCTCTGCTTTGGTAAATATTTTAAGCGATAGGTGTTAGTGGCGTCGCGCAGTAATTGTTGCGTAATTGGTGTGAGCGGATCCAGTAGATTAAGCAATTGCGAAGGTCTTTCTATCAGTGGTTCAAAGTCCGAAAAAAGATCCGCGTAGGTGACGGCAAAAAGCTTACCGTTAATTTCGTCCACCGCCTGCCGCGCAGAACGCGCCGTGGTGTTGCCTTGGCCCGCGAATTCATCGGTGATGACAATAAAAATAGGTTGCGAGCCAATGCGAAATGAAAACGCTTGGGCGGTGGAGGCAATGGCCTCGTAGGTGGGCTCGAAGGAGTTGTTGGATAGGATGTCAGGCAATATCTGATTAACAAAAAAGATACCATCGGTGGTGAGTGCGCCAGTATTTTCAATTCTAATGGAGCTGCCGTTGTCTGGCTCGCCGTAGCGCACTAAACCAAGGGCGAAGTCTAATTCAGTGTTTTTAAGTTCATCGATAAACGCCGCGATATGATGTTCTACTAAAGCTTGCTCCTCACGCATACTGCCGCTGTTATCGTAGACGAAAACGATATCCACCAAGCCAGTTTGCGGCCTGGCCTGGGGTGCCTCTACCGCCGCAACGGTTTGTTTTACACCGTCTTCGGTGACTTCAAAGTTAGCCTCGCGTAACCTCGGTTCACAGCTACCGTAGGCCGGTTCCACGACTATGTCTGCATAGACGTAGGGCAGGTGGCTGCCGTTAACGTTGCGCACGCGAGCGTTGAAATTTTGTTGTGCTTCACGGGTAATGGTTAGGCTATCGATGTACCAGCCAGCGTAATGGTGCTCAGCATCGGTTCTCAGACGGAATCTCAACATCAACGCTTGGCCGGCGAATTCATCCAGCATGAAGCGCGATTCAACCCAACGGTTGAGCGTGGTGCCCGTGCGTGTTGAAATCACTCTATCCCAATGCACGCCGCCGTCCGTACTCAGTTCAACAAAGCCATAATCTTGGTAACTTTCCAGTTGGTAGCTTTCCTGAATGGATAATACCAAGTGCTCACCGGATGTGAGCTCGGGTAAATTGACCAAAGGCGCAGTGAGCTTGTCGTCCGTCCATTGGTGGTATGGCCCACTGAGGTTGGTGGCCGCTACGCGGGTACCCGAATGCGCGGTAGGCTGGTTTGTCACAACATCGCCCACCTGCCATAGGCCGGATTTCTTCCAGTCGGTCAGTGGCTGCTCGAAATCTTCGTGTAGTAAGGTTTCCAGCAGTTGTGTGGCTTTAGGAGGCCGCGGCGAATGCACCGCTGGGCTTACCAATAAATGTCCTTTAATGAAGGTCGATGGGTCGTGGATATCGGAGTCATTATTTGCCGAGGCGGCAGTGCTGAGTAAAAGCAGGAGTAGGCAGCGACATGAATTGCGGGTTTTGTTTATGGTGCTGGTCCTCAGCGTGTTTGGAGTTTCCATTGCAATATTGATCCAGCTAGCAAAACGAGTGTGACGGCTTTGCCCTGAAGAGGTACTGCCTTCGTTGGTGTACCTTATAGTAACCTAGCAACGGCGAAAGAACACGGCGGAATTCGCTAGTTTTTAGTTTGCGACTCCAACTGTTCAGCGCGTGCGCGTTGTTTTAATCCGTAGGCCCTTAAGCTTTTCTAACAGAACTTTACGTAGGCTTATCACTTTGGCAAAAATGACGGCCAAGCCAATTATTCTTTAGTTCTTTAATTAACTGGTTGGTTAAAAAACTGCAAAAGTTGGCAGTGTGGTTTGGCGATAAAAGGCTAGTTAAACTGTCTCGTTAATCAGGTTTGATTAATTATTGATCAATATTTGAAAGATCTTAAGATTAGAAGGGTAAAGCAAAGCTTAGAGTGTTTTTTCATAAAACTTTTTACATTAACTTTCCTTCAAAATCTGTATACTGCAGCACAAAAGTGAAGTTCTCCTTTTTCCGTTGTTTTGGTAATAGATGAGCCTAACTTTCTACCTATTAATGGACTAAAAACGACTGCTTACCTGGTATCGGCTTCGGCTTATAACACCAACGTAGGATCAGTTTGAATTTAAGGGATTTCAAGTAATGAGCACCCACCCCACAGGCGCACGTTGTGCCAAAAAACTACGCAATCACGAAGATACAATTCCAGCGACATTAGCGCTAGAATCGGTGCGCCCTAGTGGCTGCACAATTAAAAAAAATAAAACTTTAAATTGTTCTAAAAAATTAAGAAAAACCAAAGGCCTAGTTGTAAATAAAATTCAGGGCTGGCAAAAGTGTTTTTTTCACAGTCTAGGAAAATTCAATCCATCTTGGGTGGGCCCGAAGGCGCACGCGTGCGCTGGCTATGCGCCTAGCGAATTGAAAATAATAGAGAATTTCAACAACACATCAAACCGTTTTATAAAGGCAAAATATAAATGAAACCGATCAAACAAACCGGTGTTCGGCGATCCTTTATGCGTAAAACTGCTTTGGCAATTGCTTGCGCTGCTCCCGTGGGTGCGGTTAACGCCATTACTTTTGAGCAACAAACAGATACACCGTTTGCGGAAGCTGAAGCTTGGGGTTCTTCTTGGGGGGACATCAATGGTGATGGCTGCCCAGATTTATTCGTTAATCACCATCGTCACGAGGCTGGACTTTACAAAAATAATTGCGACGGGACCTTTAAGGACATATCTGTAAAGGCAGACGTCGACGCTGCTTGGCGTAAAGACAATAAATTCTCGGATCACCACGGCGTTACTTTTTCGGATATCGACAGCGATGGTGACCAGGACATATTTATCACCACAGGTGCACGCTGGGATTCCGCGTTACTCATGAACGAGGATGGGCTGCTACGTGATCGCACCCACGAAAAAGGTGTTGACGAAGATAGAGAAGGCAGAATGCCTACTTGGTTCGATTGGGATAATAATCGCTTACTGGATATGATTCTGCATAGCCGAACCCGTACTTGGACTTGGCAACAAAGTGAGCGGGACAATACTTTTTGGGATAGCAACCAACAGACTGGCTTGAACGAGCATAAAACTACTAACTATGCCCACCTAATCGATCTGGACAACCAGCTGCCCCTGGAGGTCGTTTCGGCTCCTGAGGGACAGTTCCCGGTTTTTGCGCTAGAGACCTCAACGATTCCTTTTTCTAAATTCACCAACAATATTCCTAAAGTCCCCTTAGTGGTTGATTCAACCGTTGGCGACTTCGATGGTGATCTTTTAAACGATGTTGTTTTGATTAAAGGTCGTTTGCGTCGAGTCCAAACTAAACAGTTTGGTAACAAGACGGTAGAAACCTGGTTTACAGCGGCTCCTGGCACCGCCGACAAGACTGTTAAGTTCAAATCGCCTAACGGCAACTTGCGTGTGGATATGTACAGTTTTCACGATTTGCCGCGTTATCATATCGGTGCGGACGGCTACCATCCTGCGGCAAATACCCAGAAAAATTCTACTACCTATCAGTTCAATTTAAATGCTGCTGACTCCATAAACCACGGAATCAAGCCCCATAGCCCTACGGCCGGCTCGGACGCTGGGGTTTATATCGGCTATGATCCCGATGAGGGCATCTGGCAGTTCAGCATGGCCAATGGCGGCCGGTACAGTACTTCCTATTTTGTTGTAAACAGTTCAGAAGCCATCTCGGATTTGACTATTAACGGGGTTGCTGGAACAGACCGACCACAGTCGCCGGTAATGTTGCGTAACACGGGGGCAGGTTTTACCGGTAACAGTAAGCCTTTGGCGGTGAAAAGCGATGTTGGCGATCTTTCCGATGCGGTTAGTTGTAACGGCGTCGCATCGGGGGACTTCGATAATGATATGGACATCGATATCTATGCCGCCTGTTCTGGCGGTGTAGAGAACCTACCGAATGTGCTCTACGAAAATGATGGTACCGGTTCGTTTACAGCTGTTCCACTGGCCGGTGGTGCCGAGGGGCCTGTCGGATCACATGTTACCGATGGCCACAGTATCGCTGATAACGTAACGGTGGCCGACTATGATGGTGACGGCAAGTTGGATTTGTTTGTCACAAACGGCGTACAGCTGTTTCCGGTTCGCTTCGAATCTGAGGATCAGCTCTACAAAAACACCACCGATAATCAAAACAATTGGATCGAATTGGACTTGGTCGGAACATTGTCGAATCGCGATGGTGTTGGCGCTAAGGTATTCGCCACTGCCAATGGTGTATCTCAGCTGCGCGAACAGAACGGCGGCTATCACCGTTGGTCGCAAAATCATCAGAGAATTCACTTTGGCCTTGCCGAAAATACCCAGGTGGATATTCGCGTAGAGTGGCCCAGTGGCGCCGTTGATTATTTTGAAGACGTGAGCGCCGGCAGCTTGTATCAAGTAGAAGAGGCTGGTGAAATTACCGCCATGGAGCAAGGCCCTGTAGCGCCGGATCCAGGTGAGGACACGACTCCACCGGTAGATCCCAATCCGCCGGTGGACCCCAATCCGCCGGTGGACCCCAATCCGCCAGTAGATCCCAATCCGCCGGTAGACCCCAATCCTCCAGTGGATCCTAATCCACCGGTGGAGGAAGATGCCGTAACTATCAGAGATACTATTTATTTCCCGGCGACCAATCGCCTATGGGTGCAAGCTTTCTCTGATTTAGAGCCTTTATCCAGTGCTACATTAACTGCTACAGCGGTTATCAACGGGGTTACTGTTGAGTTAGGCACACTCAATTGGCACGATAGAAACCAGGCTTACCAATTCAGCTTTAGGCCAATCGCCGGCGAGCCCGAGTGTATTACGGTAACCAGCGATAACGGCGGTACAGATTCCGCTACCTTGTCCGGTGAGCCATGCACGGATGATGGTGGTGGCGATAACGGCGGTGGTGGCCCTATCGTTGCTGACCACTTCGCCAACGTAGAGAAAGCTATTTACTTCCTTTCTACTGGTAAGTTGTGGGTGCGAGCAGGTTCTACTGCCCCCGCAGGCACAGACTCCATTGACGTTGTGATGGAAACCAACCAAGTAGAAACATCTCTAGGTAACTTGAATTGGATTGCTGGCAAAGGGTTCTACCAAAAGAACTTCAAAGGTATTAGCCAAGCGCCCGCTACGGTGACCATTACCAATATGAGTGGTGTTCAGGATACCGTTTCGGTAACTGTGCAAAATTAGAGTTTTAATATTGCTTGATCTAACCCTCCCACGGAAACGTGCGGAGGGTTTTTTCATGGATTAACTTTATGGAGCCCCAAGTTAAAGGCTCCGAATGTGAGTTATTAGACTCTAGAAACGACGAACGATCAGCGATGTATTGATGCCGCCAAAAGCGAAATTATTGCTCATGATCGTATCAGTTTCGATGGCTCGGCACTCTCCGGCGATATAGTCTAGGGGGGCGCATGCTGGGTCGAGGTTATCTAGGTTGAGCGTTGGGTTAAACCAGCCTTCGTTCATCATCATAATGGCCGACCAAAGCTCGAAGGATGCACAGCCACCCAAGCTGTGGCCGGTATAGCTTTTCATGGAGCTAATGGGCTTTTTGCCCAGCACATTGTATGTGGCGTGGCTCTCGGCAACATCGCCTCCGGCGGTGGCCGTTGCGTGTGCGGAGACATAGCCAATTTCATCGGCGTCTATGCCTGCATCTTCCAAACTTAACTGCATCACCTTTTCCATGGTGGGCTGTTGAGGCCTAACCAGGTGGACTCCATCAGAGTTGGTCGCGTAGCCGATTACTTCTGCCAAAATGGGCGCGCCACGGGCCTGGGCGTGTTCGAGGGATTCTACAATAAGCGTGGTTGCGCCTTCGCCTAAAGCCAGACCGTCGCGGTCGATGTCAAAAGGTCTTGGGGCTTTATGGGGGGTAGCGTTAAAGTTGCGGGTAGCCGCTAGGATAGTGTCGAACACCGCTGCCTGGGCTGAGCATAATTCCTCGGCGCCGCCGGCAATCATCACATCTTGTTGGCCATGGGCGATGGCTTCATAGGCAAAGCCGATGCCCTGGCTGCCTGCGGTGCAAGCGCTGGTGGTGGTGTAAATTCGACCCTGGGTGCCAAAGGTAACGCCGATGTTGGCCGCTGCGGTGTGGCTCATCATCCGAGTATAGGTAGTGGTATTGATCATCCCCAAGGTGTGTTCTTTTAGCAAGCTGAAAAACTCCAGTGCTGCGGCGGTGCTGCCGGTGGCCGAACCATAGGCAACCCCTGTGCGGCCATTGGTGATGACGGGGTGGTCGGTGAGCCCTGCGTTTGCCAGTGCTTGTTCGGTGGCCACCACAGCCATTTGTGCGACCCGCCCAAGCGCTCGGCGCTCTCGCGCTTTGTAGTGCTTGGGCAGCGTAAAGTCGTCCACCGGTGCTGCCACCCGTGTGACCAAGTCTTGGTATTTATCCCACTCTTCCATATAACGCATGGCACTGGTTTTATTTTGCAGCGCTGTTTTTACCGAAGCCCAGTCGTTGCCAAGTGCAGAAATGGTACTCGCGCCGGTGATTACAACGCGCTTTTTATGATTATGGTGGGGCATCAAGCTTGCTCCGTTAGTGGTTTTTTCATCACCGACAAGGTGCCCTGGCACAGTACCGCCTGGCTGTCCTCATCGGAGATTGTGCAATTAAAATTCGCCAGCTGGTTACCAACCACGGTGCCGGCAACCGCGTGGACTATAAGTTGCTGGCCAGGGCGAAAAAAGTCGACGGTTTGTGTGTAGAGTCTGCTGCCGAGTAAAAAACCGATTTGCGGTTCCTCTTTGCCTTGTTGCAAGGAAAGGCCGGCAATTAACGCGGCGGTTTGCCCCATGTATTCCAAGCCGATGCACGCGGCAACGCCGTGCGGCGCAATAAAAAATGCACAAGTGGGCTCGATAGTGACTCTTGCCTTGGACTCGGAATCGGTCACAGAGATGATGTCGTTAAGCAATAGCATATCGTCTCTGTGTGGCAAAAACTGTTCGGGTAATAGCGGTTGCGACATAATTAGTGGTCACCGGGGGTGTTTGAGTGAGGCGAGTCGGCCCAGTAAGAGTAGAAATTAAACCATTGGTACGGTGCCTCGCGGCAAACCTTTTCTAAGTGGTTAGCATATTGCTGAGCGTAGTCTTGCAGTAATTGCTGCCGCCGCTTAGCCGGAAGCTTGATTTGATCAGCGAAATCCACGACATCAAAATACAATCGGTTATCGTCGCCACAATAGTTACGGTAGGCGAACATTAACTTCACGGGGCACTCTAAGGCCCGGGCCAATAGGTAGGGGCCAATGGGCAAGTGGGCTGTGCGGCCCATAAAAGTAACAGCAACTGTACGAGTGTTGCCCGAGGGTGGTGTGCGGTCGCCGGCAATGAAAACCCATTCACCCGCATCGATTTTATCTTTGAATTGCAATATGGTGGTGATGTCGAACTCATCCACCTGAAAAACATTAACGCGGGATTGTGGGTTCATCGATTGCATCATCGCCACGTAGTTCTGCGCGTGGCGGTCGTGCAGCAAGACGTTAATGGTTTGCGATTTGTAGCGTTGCATAAAGCCGCGGCAGTATTCGATATTACCTAGGTGAGAGCCAATGATTAACTGACCCCGGGTGTCATTTAGCAACCTTCGGTGGGTTTCTTTATCGCGGATGTAAAACAGGTTTGGGTCCAGCTCCAGGTGCCAAGCCATAAGTTTATCGACCACGGTCTCTGCGAACTCGCGGAAGTGTCGTAGGCTGGCACTTAGTCCGGGCTTTTTCTTCCAAAGCTCTGGGTAGCATTGCCAGTGTGTGGTTAAAAATTCCAGCGAGCCACGGCGGGCCTGCGCGCGGAAAAGCACAAAATACCAAACGATGGGGCGCAGCAAAAAAGAAACCGCTGGTCTGCCAAAGTAGCGATGAACCGCCCATAAAAAGCGTAGGCCAGTGAGGGTGCCGGCCTCGCGCATACTAGACCAATGCAAGGCATCTGCGCTTGCTTTATTGTTGGTAACGGTATCGCCATTCATGGTTGCGGGCGCCCGCGTAATTTTTTACTCACTAACCAAGGCAACCGCAATAGCATGCCGGTGACTAGACGAGTGTGTAATTGAATCAACACAAGATTATCGCGCAGATAATGGAAATGTGAGGCGGCCCCGGGTGGGTAGACCACCCGAGTATCGATAAATTGCAGATCGACATCGGACCATACTGCTTTCACCAATACTTCAGTATCGAAATCCATGCGCGGGCCAACGTAATACCGGTCGAAAACGGTGTCTAAAGCGTCCAAAGGGTAGACTCGAAAGCCACACAGGCCGTCTTTGATTTTTAACGACAGGGTTTCCAGTGCAGTCCAAAAGTCGGTGACCTTGCGGCCGTAAACACGGGCTTTAGGAGCGTCGTCGGTGAATGTCGGCTTGCCGCAAATAATCCACTGCGGTTGCTTTTTGCTCGCTTCAATGAACCTACTAACATCCTCTAGGCAGTGCTGGCCGTCGGCATCTATCTGAATGCCGTGGCTAAAGCCTAGGTAGCGGGCGAGGCCGAGCCCGGTACGCACGGCGGCACCTTTGCCTCGGTTGTGGCCGTGTTCGATAAGGTGCAGGTCGTTTTGCTCACTGCACAATTGCTGCACCTGGGACAAATTGTGTGGGTCGCTGCCGTCGTCAATTAATACGATGGGAATATCTAAGCCGCGCAATTTAGGCAGAAAGTTAGCGAGCTCCGCGGCGTGATTGTAGTGGGGTACGATTAAACAATAGCTCACAAAAATTCCCCACTAAAAGTGCCGCTGGAGCACACGTCATCGCCACTGAAGTACTGAAAGTTAACCCGTTGTTTTTCCCGAAGTACAGTAAGGGTTAGGCTTACTTCGGTATTGGGTAAAATAATTTTATTGAACTTCAAACTTTTTACCTGGGTAATACGCTTCAAGTCGGCCAATTGCCGAGCGAAAAACTGCGCCCAATGCAATTGCACAACCCCGGGTAGTACTGGGTTGCCCGGGAAATGGCCGTTAAACCAACGGCAATCATCGGCGACAAATAGCGTTAGTTGCCAAGCGCTGCTCTGCGCGTGGGAGGCGTTTAACGCTTTTAGATGTGGCCATTCGTTGGCCGGCGATGGATAAGTAATGGTGTTTGTCATGTTGATAATTGCTTTAAGCGTTGTGGTCTTTTGGGTCAGGCCAACGGCGTCGGTAAAACTGCCGAAACAGCAACTCAACGGCAAAAAATAGCGCCATAATCAGGTAGGAAATAACGCAATTATAAAGGGCCCATATTTCGGTGCTGGTAAACAGCGCCGTGCACAATGCTGCCAGCCCGTTACCGGTAAGAAAAATGGCCCAGGCTAACGTTAGCTTGCGCATATAGGCACGGGCTTGCGGAGGGTGTGGCGTGTTAGTGCTGAAGCGTGTGGCAAAGTACTCTATTAGCGATTGCTCTTTTGTCAGAGAGAGGGCAAAGCTCGCGGCCACAGAAAAATTCATCACCGCCGGGTAAAATTTTAAATAGATGGCATTGTGAGAAGCGTAGGCAATAACGCACAGCGTAATAACGCCAATTAATATCCAGTATTCCTTAGCGCTGGCTTGGTGCCGGTTCACCAGCAACCGGCCCGTGGCAATAATAATAAGCCCCAGTGCCAACACAGCTATGCCTTGGCTCTGTACGTTGAAATACAGCCATGCCGGGTAGAGCAATGCAAGTAACGTAATCACGGCGGAACACACTTTGGTCCAGGAGGCAGACATGGATACTAGGCCAGTACTTGGTGCCGGTAATCTGCCAAAAGTGCTCGCTCGCCGTCACTAATAGCCTTTGTGGGGTTGCTACTGAGCATATCCGTGAAGTAGGTCATTAACTGCTCCAAACATCTGCGGCTGTTGGGCAGGGCCTGCTCCAGGGGCAGGGATTCGTCGGTTAATTGGCCGATGATTTCGTGCAAAACCGGTAACTCGTACTGATCGATAAACATTCCTTGTGGCGTCAATATTCGGCGCTGTTGGGCTCGCTCTCTAAACAGCGCCTGCATTGTTTGATTGAGACTAATGACGTGCTGTAAATCTGGAATAAATCGCTTAATGGTTTGCACGCTGGTAACGGCATTTTTGTAGTACAACAGCACCAGCACCCCCCAGTAGAAGGCATAGTCCCAGGCCAGTTTAACCGACATCATTTGGCGATCGCCGAAGCCGCCGTATTGTTGCCGGTACACCGAAACGGTATTGTCGAAGAAATTCGTAAAGAAAAACTCCAGCACATTGCAGTCTCGGTTAATCGCCTGGCCGTTGGATTGCTGGCTGATGATATGGCTAATGATGTCGTTGCCTAGGGCGATAAAATCCGCGCCCGGCGAGTAGAAAGGGTCGGCAAAGACGCCGGCCTCGCCAGTGAGGGCCCAGCCGTCGCTGGAAAATAGCTTGTCACAGCCGTAGGAGTAGTCGCGGACATTGACGAAATCCAGCACCTTGGCATCAGACAGCGCAGCGGCTAGGTGAGGTTGATGCTGATCTAGCCAAGCCAGTGCTTCGTTGTAATTGCTGATGGCTGCTTGTTCATAGGCAATGTCGTCCATTACCAAACCGATACTGGTAGCGCCACTGCCTAACGGTATTACCCATGCCCAATAGCCCGGCCCCATTAAATGGTTGGTACTCAACCAACGTTGGCCACAACTTGCAATTTTATCGTGCCAATGAGTTTGGTTGCTCCAATCATCGATTTTGATGGTTTTGTCCACCCGGAACCAAATAGCATTGCCGCGATGGTGACTTGGCTTGTGCAAACCGAGGCTGTTTTTCACCAGCGCTTGGCGCCCGGCAGCGTCGATTAACCAGCGGCTGTGTAAGGTCTGGTGTTGGCCATGTTGGTCTTTAAAACGAGCCTGCTGCGTGCCTTGCCCCAGTTCTACGCTCTCGATGTCGACGCCATCCAAAACAGTAACGCCCTGGGCCAGCAAGCGCTGTTGCAAGTGGTTTTCCACCAAGCCGCGCTCGATCTGAAAAGTTGGTAGGTCAAACCGCCGGCTTACGCCCAGCTCGTCTTGTTGGCTGAAATCCGTTTGTGGTGAGCCAAAAAAACAACGCAGGCCAAACTTTTGAAGATGCTGGCTGGCGAAGTGATCTTTTAAGCCCAAGGTGTGGGAGAGGTAACGTGAGCCAATTTCCACGGTGGATTCACCCACCTTGGCGGTCACATTGTTGACGGGGAACCGGCTGCGCTCCAACAGAGTGATTTTCAGCTCTGGGTTTTGTTCAATAAGCTGGGTAGCCAAACCCAGGCCGGCGATGCCCCCACCAGCAATTATGACGTCTGGATTACCTGCAGCCACGATTTCAATGTCCTTTTAACAACTGATTTATTCTGCCGCCATCCAGGCGGTACAGGGTTTAACGTCGATTTCCAGCGCGCTACCTTGGCTGAGCGGAAGGCTCAGCTTTGAGGCCGGTGCTGCCGTCAGCGCCTTGGCTAAACACAGGGATTTTGCCGCGGGATTGGCAGCGTAGAGGTGCTCTAGCTGTGCTGTGTTCAGTGTAGGCCATTTGGGTTGCGCCAGGGTGACGGTTTTGGCGTCCAATCGAGTGGCAAGGCCGGTATCGTCGCTGGGGCTAATCAGCATGGCGAAGCCAAACGCTTGCTCGTTGGAAAATAAGCGGCTGAGAACCTGGGATGTAGCGGTGTCATAGAACGCCAGCAGCACCGGGCGCTGTTCGGTGATGCACTGCACCATACCCTCGAGCAAAGCGATGGATACCGAATATCCCAGCCCGGCAATGGAGTTGGCCGGTTGTCGGCAGTGGGTGGCGATGGTCCAATATCCGGCCGCAGCGTTGTGAACAGAATTGTGAAATTTGGTGGGTGACAATTGTTTGTCCGGCCCGGCTAGCACCTTGCACATATAATCCGTGAGGTCGGTATCGCCTAGGCCTGAGGCAAACACGCAGGCGGCCTCAGTGGCCGGTATGTCACTCATTGCTATGGCTTGCGAGGCCGTCTCCACGGCAATGCGCACGGCCAAAGGGGCTCTGCGTCGCTCGTTGGCGGGTATTACAGCAGGCTTTGGCGCTTTAAGGGCATCGTCGTTACCACCGTGGCCAGCCAACAGGTTTTGAAGATCCCGCCAATTTTCAAAGCCCGGGCCAAAGGCGCCGAGCCCGTGTACAAAAACTTGCATCTTCACCTCAACTGGCCGTGGCGCTAAAAATTAGGCTGCAATTGTTGCCGCCAAAACCAAAGGAATTGCTCATAACGTGCTGACAGAGCTTGGTTACGTTGTTGCGCGGCAGTGGCAAGGTGAGCCTTGGGTCCTGTTGCTGCAGGTTTAAATTGGCCGGCACGATACCGCTTATTAGTGTATCCACAGCGATTAACGCTTCTGTGATGCCGGCGGCACCTAGGGTATGCCCGGTCCAGCCCTTGGTGGAGGAGCACAAGGTATTTTCGCCAAATAGCACGCTGATGACATCACCTTCGATGGCGTCGTTGGCCTGGCTGGCGGTGCCGTGCAAATTAACGTAATCGATTTGCGCCGGTTGCAGTTTGGCTTGGCTCAATGCCTGCTGCATGGCCAGCCGCGCGCCGGTGCCCTCGGGGTGTGGGTGAGACATGTGGTGGGCATCGGAGCTTTCGCCGTAACCGGAAAGCGTAATCCGGTGGCGGCTTAAGGGAAACTCGGCGCTGAGCTGCTCTGCATTGGCAAGCAGAGCAAAGCCTGCGGCTTCGCCTATATTGATGCCGGTGCGATTTTGGTCGAAGGGTTGGCACGGGGCAGGGGAGACCAGTTGTAATGCGTTAAAGCCGTGTACCACGCTCAAACCCAATGCATCGGTGCCACCCACCACAACGGCGTCAACAACACCTGCTGCTAGCCACCTAGCGGCACTGGCAAATACCTTAGCCGACGATGAGCAGGCCGTGTTGATGGTCATGCTGGGCCCAGTGATCCCCAGCGTGTGTGCGACATACAATCCCAATGCGTGCGGGTTGTGAACCTCAGGTTGTTGAAATTCTGGGGCTAGCTCACCGTCATCGGTTAATTGCTGATAGGCCGTCTCTGTGCGGTCAATGGCCGAGGTGCTGGAGCCCACGATGATGCCAATGCGGGCAGCGTCAAAGTACTGCTTGAGGGTCTCTACCGAGGCTAAAAATTGGCCTTGTCGCAGACAATAGTCTGCCAGTGCATTGTTGCGGCACTGCCACGGGCCGAGGTCTAGGCCATCCACTTGCGCTACGCGCCCAATCCATGTGTCGACGTCTGAGCCGGGCAAATCGTTGCGCCTCAGACCGCTGCTCTGGCTGTCTATGGCCGGTCGCAATGCGTCACGATTTTGCCAGGCGGCGGTGGTGCTTTGGTAATCGAGTAGTCTAATATCCATAATCATCGCGCCGGAAAGCCATTTTCTTCGCCGGCTGCTGCTGCTAAAAATCACGTAATTGTAACAGAGAGAAAATGTTCATCCCAAACACTGTGTTAACTTCGCGCTGTAACAAGTGGTTGTTTACCTTGGCCCTGGTGGGTTGCATTACGCCAAAGATATGGGCACAAGAGACTGCCAAGCCTTTATTTGAAATGGGCATCGGAATAGGAGCAGTGAATCAACCGTTCTACCCCGGCAGTGGCCAGCAGCGCAATATTGTGTTCCCGGCTCCGGTACCCATTTATCGAGGTAAGGTGTTCAAATCCGACAGCCGGGGCATTCGGGCCGAAGTGGTGGATGAGCCCCGTTACCGGCTGGATATCAGTGCCGACATCAATTTTGCCATCAACAGCGACGACATCGATGCTCGGGAGGGGATGGCTGATATCGACACCATGTTGCAAATAGGCCCGTCGTTTCAGATCGATTTGTATGATGGAGCCACTAATCGGATTAAATTGAACCTGCCATTGCGCTTTAACTTGGGCGTTAGCTGGCAGGGTGTATCAGACAACGGCTTTACCTTTGCGCCCAATGTGAGCTTCCACCATGGCTTTCAGTGGCGGGAAACCCCTTGGCTGGCCAGTGTATCTGCGGGGCCGCAATTTGGCAGCCAGCAATTTCACGATGTGTACTACCATGTTGCCGACCGCTATGCCACCGCCGAGCGAGCAGCCTATCGGGCCGACGCTGGCTATTCTGGCAGTAGAATCACGGCATCTATACGATCGCGCACAGACCAGCGCCTCTGGGTGTTGTTTGCCCGCTACGACCATTTAAGCGGGGCCGAGTTTGAGGATTCTCCGTTGGTGGAAACCAATTACGGCTTAAGTGTTGGCTTTATTTACAGCCGATTTGTGTTTCGTTCCAAGACCACTGTCAGCCGGGACGATGAAAAAGTCGTACGTCGATAGCTTGCCAGAGGCCAAAAAAAACCGGCACGCGGCCGGTTTTTTAACTAGAAAAGGGCGTTAGGAGGCCAGCAGACGGTCGTATCTCCGGCTAAGAATGTCGTAGAAGGTTTCCCTTAGACTGTTGATTTCGCCCTTGATCTTGGCAATGTCCTCCACCGAAATGTCGGTGCGGCCCACGTACACTTCCTTGCGGAACATAACGATGCGGGCAGCGTAGATGCGCAGGGTTTTTTCCATGCCTTTTTCACCCAGCATGAGCAGGGTGGCCTGGGCGTCGGCGAGCTTTTTAAATTCGGCTACGAGGTCCTTATTCACCTGGGTCAGTTCAGCCTTGCGGCCTGCGGGCCAGCGCTCACCGTAGCGCATGGACTCCATAATCAGGGCAGAATATTTAGCGAAGGCGTGGCTTACATTACCCACGTCGGAAGAAATCTGCTCTAACAACTGAATGCGGCGATTGCCAGCGGGTTGGTCATCGTTGGTGTTTTGGCGCCGCCAATGTACAAGCCAATACAACATGGCGGCGATAATCGCGCCAAGAGAAACTTTTACGCTGGTGTCAATCAGTTGCCAAATGGTGCCCTGGTCCATAATGTCTGCTCTCACTTATGCCAATAAACCGTCGTAAGCGGTGATCTAGGTGACCTAGTGCAAAGACCGTTCCCAATCTGGCGCTAACCGCCGGCAATTTTTACGCTGTGTCCCAAGACCTCTAGGAGCTGTTTAATCTTGTCTCGGTCGTCGCTCTGAACTTCGACAATACCGTCCTTGACGGCGCCGCCGACCCCAAGTTTCTGTTTTAGGGTTTTGGCGGTATCCTTTAATGACTCTGGCGGTAAGCCTGTTACTAGGCTAACGCCTTTACCTTTGCGACCTTTGGTTTCGCGTTTAATTCGAACCACGCCATCGGTAACGGTGGAGGTGGGGGTGGCGTCTGGTGGTTTGGCTCGGCCGCCATCGGTGGAATAGACCAAGCGGCTATTTTTGTTGGGTTTGCTCATAAATTCGCCTATTACACGGTGTTAGTGATGTGACGGGGCCTTTACCAGCTTTTGGCTCCATAAACCAAACAGCAATAGGGCCAAACCAATGCCGAAAACGTAGAGAGCTGGGATGGGCACCAATTGCCAATAATGGAATAGGGGTGCCAAAATAACAGCTACAAATAGCCCAATGGAGGTGAGTTTTTCTGCGCTCTCTGGTAATTGGATGGCCTTCTGGCAGTGGGGGCAGGGGAATGCTTCACGCTGCAAGAAGGCTTTTAAGAGCCCGTGACGTTTAAGCAAGGCTTTGTCCATGGGCACATTGCAGTAGGGGCAACGGACGATTTTTACCAGGGATAACACAGGGCGGTATTCTCACGAGGGCGGAAAACCGCTAGTTTACCAATCGAGCTAAAATTCTGGCAAATCATGAGTCGGTTGGCTCATCTTAAGTTAAGCTTAAAATCTGATCAGGTAGTAGAAGGTAGGAACAGGTAACGCATGGAGTCTCAAGTGAAGGAAACCACACGGCAATACTTGTTTCGCGTCATATTCGGGACCGACACGCCGGCAGGAAAACGCTTTGATCTGTTTTTGATCTATTCGATTTTTCTGAGCGTCGGTGTGGTGATGTTAGAGTCCATTGAACACATCGCCTCTCGCTTTCCCGCCGCCATGTATGGTCTGGAATGGTTTTTTACCATTTTATTCACTATAGAATACGGCCTTCGAGTCTATTGTGCGCCCAATCGTCTGCGCTATATCACCAGCTTTTACGGCATCATTGACCTGCTGGCGATTTTGCCCAGTTACCTCAGTTTATTTATCGGCAATATCAATTATTTGATCGTTATTCGCTTGCTGCGCGTACTGCGCATCTTTCGCGTGCTCAAGCTGATGCGTTATTTGGAAGAAGCCAATATCCTGATGCGTGCCATAGGCGCCTCACACCGCAAAATACTGGTGTTTTTTGCCACCGTATTGGTGTTAGCGACGGTGTTTGGAGCTTTGATGTTTGTGGTAGAAGGCCCGCAAAACGGCTTTACTAGCATACCCACCAGTATTTATTGGACCATTGTTACCATCACCACGGTGGGCTATGGCGACATCACGCCGCACACCACCCTGGGTAAAATCATCGCATCCTTTGCGATGTTAACGGGTTACTCTATCATCGCTGTACCCACCGGTATTTTAACCGCGGAGCTCAACCAAGAATTAATGCGCGATCGCCGCCAAATTTCCTGCCAGGGTTGCCATGCAGTTGGCCATGAAAGAGACGCTAAGCACTGCAAATTCTGCGGCGAAACCTTGGCCAAGAAGAAGCCTGTAGCCGAAGCATAATACAGCCATCGAACCGCTAACTGCTGGCTACCTGGGGCTCCGGGTTTACGTTGATCGGTGCGATTTCCTCTACCACCAGCTTTGGCTTGATCACCACCGGCTGTTCGTGGTCTTTCCAGTCCATTAGCCGAAACTGGCCGTCGTAGTCTTCAATTAGCGCTGTGCAAGATTCCACCCAATCGCCGGTGTTGTAGTAGGTGACTCCATTGATGGTTTTGATGGCCGGGTGGTGGATATGGCCGCAGATAATACCGTCGTAATTATGTTTGGCGGCGTAGTGTGAGGCCGCATCTTCATAATCGGCGATATAGGTTTGCGCGCGCTTGATGTGATCTTTTAAAAAGCCCGCGAACGACCAGTAACCATAGCCATATTTTGCTCTGGCGCGGTTAAACTGCCGGTTTAAAAACATCAACACATCGTAGCCCCAATCGCCCACCCATTTGAGCAGATTGTGGGCGCGGGTAACGCCGTCGAATTGGTCGCCATGCATCACTATCAACTGTTTTTCGTCGGCGGTCTGGTGCACCATCTTGTTTATCAAGTGAATGTTGTCAAAGCGGTTGTTGGCGAACTTGCGCAGAAATTCGTCGTGGTTGCCGGTAATGTAATAAATGTCTACACCGCGCTTGGAAAGCTTTAATATACGCCGGATGATTCGGTTGTAGCTTTTTTTCCAGTGTACCTTTTTAGCCATGCGCCAGCCGTCAATGAAATCGCCGACAATGTACAGCTTTTCACATTTGTGGGTTTTCAGAAACTCATTGAGTTGGCGCGCTTTACAATCTTTGGTGCCTAAATGTACATCGGAGATGAAAATAGAACGGTTGCGGCTTATGGCAGGGGCGTCGGATACAGTCATCGATTGCGGCCTATCACTGGGTGCATTTTAAGGCGCGATAATGAATTTGGAATGTGACAGTAAAATTAATGATTTTTGACCAGTTAATGAATATCCCCACCTCTAAGCAGCGTGTTAGCCGCAAAAGCCGTAATAATCTGACCATTCTAACCACAGAAGGTGTAAACCATGGGGGCTAGCTCAAGTGACCATGAACAACACATTGCCGACCTACAAGCGCGTGTCAGCTTCCAAGAGGATGCGTTGGCGTCCCTAGATGAAATCGTTGCACGCCAAGACCGAGAGCTACTAATGCTAAAAGCGCAGATGAAAAGCTTGGTGGATAAACTAAAAGACTTGCAATTTGGCATGGAAGCCGGTGGGGGGCACACCGATGAGCGCCCGCCGCATTACTAAAACCTCCGGTTGATGGCAGCTGGTTCACGGATTTTGGTAAAGGCGTCAACCGGGTTAAGGCGGAGCACCGACAGTCGTCGCTATTAACTGTGCTACATGTCCGCGTCTCTGCGCATCTGCTCGATGTCTTTTTTACGTTGATTGATTAACGCGATGGTGTATTCGGACTTCGCCAGTTTGAGGGCATTGTCGAGCTGCACGCGAGCCTTATCGTAGATGCCGTTCAAGATAAAATACTCCGCCCGGGCTTGGTGCAGGCCGAGTATGTTTCCGGATAGACCACGAATTTCTGCCAACATATACCACACGTAATCGTCCTTTGGACGCCTTTGGCTGTGCTGGCTGAGCACCAATTCAGCTTGGGAGTAGCTGCCGGCATCCATAAGTATTTCGGCCAAAGTCGTATTGAGCGGATGGTTCGCAGGCTTTATACGTAGTGCTGCGCGAAGGCGTTTCTGGGCGGCTTTAACATTGCCCTGTTTCGCTTCTAGGCGTGCCTTAGCCATAATAAACAGAGTGTTCTCTGGTTGATATTCCAGCAAAAAGTCTATTTGTTCGGCGGCCTGTTGAAAGCGCCCGGATTCGGTCAGTGCCAGTGCCAAACCATAGCGGCTGGCGTTTTCGGAAGGGGAGTCACCTTCAAGTTCGGTGGTGAAGATTTTTGCCGCTACGTTGGGGTTTTCCGCATGCAGTAGCCTCGCGCGCGCTTGCATATAATAAAACTGATCATCAACTGAATGGTCACCTTTGGGCATGCGCAGTGCACGGTTACGGGCATCGGCAATTCGGCTCTCGGTCACCGGGTGAGTCAGTAAAAACTCCGGTGGACGAGTGGTGTAGCGGGTTTCTCTGAGCATGCGCTCAAAGATTTCTGCACTGGCGTTAGGATCGCGCCCGGCTGACAGCAGGGTCTGCATGCCAATGCGGTCGGCTTCTTGTTCGTTTTGCCGGCTGAAGCGCAGTTTGTTGTCCAAGGCGGCCGCTTGGGTCGCAGTAATGGCCGCCATACCCGCGTCGGCACCGGCGGTGGCAGCCAAAATAAAACCGGCGAGAATCCCGGCCATGGTGGGGATGCTGGCATTCTGCGCTGCCTCGACGCTTCGAGCGTAGTGGCGCTGCGACAAATGCGCCAGCTCATGGGCCAGCACGGAGGCCATTTGGTCTTCGTCGCCGGCGTAGAGAAACAAGCCGGTGTTGACGCCAACCACGCCACCGGGAACGGCAAAGGCGTTGATGGTTGGGTTAGGGATGATAACAAGCTCGAGCTGCTGATTTTTCAGCTCACTGTGGGTAGCTAGGTTGGCCAGCAGATTCTCTACGTATTCGTACAGTACTGGGTCACTTGAGGTTACCACTTGGCTTCTAAATGAACGTAGCCAAGCTTGACCGAGTTTTTGTTCTCGAGCGTGGGAAACAATGCCAGAACTGCTGTCGCCAAGATCCGGTAATTGAATATTGTTGGCAAGGGCGGATGGCGTGGCGGCCATCAATGGCAAGCTGGCCAAAACGATTTGACGGGCTGTAGCACGGGTTCGACTGAGGAGGCCGAATAAGATGGGGCGTGTGTCGGTTCTACTGCGCACGTATTATCTCTGACTTATCGTTTGTTCTTCGAGTGATTGCGATTAGTGTAAGCCTAACTGGGTTGTCTTATAAAGCGCCGTTGGCGTCACTTGGTTAGGCTTTTAGAACCAGTGCAAGGGCGTTTGTTCCATCAACCCGGTGCCGGTTGGGAGTATTCGTTTGGCCTAGTGATCGTAATAAGCCTTTAATTTCGTTAGACTTTTACTTCTGTTTATCGTGCAACCACAGTCTCAGAGAGATGCCTGTTATGCAAGTGTCAAATACTTCGGCCACAATCGACCGCACTTTAGATGTCACCGGTTGTTTGTGCCCGCTGCCCTTGCTCAAGTTAAAGCTAGGCTTAAAAGAAATGCTGCCGGGGCAGGTTATCGAACTGCTAGCATCGGATGCGACCTCCACTCAAGACATTCCGGCCTTTTGCAAACTTTCCGGACACCAATTGGTCGCTACACAACAAGATGGCGATACTTATATTTTTAGGGTTAAAAAAGTCGAGGCCTCGGCTTAGTTCGCCATGTTCAGTTAAAGGAAGACACCATTGTTACGTATTTTAGGTAATTGGGTTCACCGCTACTTCTCCGATGAAGAAGCGGTGCTGTTAGTGCTGTTTTTGATAGTGGCGCTCATCGTCACCTATACCATGGGCACGGTGCTGGCGCCTATGCTGGCTGGTTTGGTCATCGCCTTTTTGCTGCAAGGACTAGTGCTGCGGTTACGGGCGCTGGGGCTGCCACACTGGGCTGCGGTATCCATCACGTTTATCTTTTTGGTGTCTTTTATCGTGGTCAATCTGCTGTGGATATTGCCCGTTATCTGGTACCAAACGCGAGGACTACTGGGCGAAGTCCCCAGGATGATGGTACAGGTGCAAGATTTGTTGTTGTTGTTGCCGGAAAAATACCCAAGCCTAGTTAGCGAGGAGCAGGTACAACAGGTGCTGGAGATGATCCGCCGGGAGATCGGCACCTTTGGCCAGTCTCTGGTGACATTCTCCATCGCCAATTTAACCATGCTGGTCGGTGCCTTGGTTTACTTAGTATTGGTACCTATCCTGGTGTTTTTCTTCCTGAAAGACAGCAGCACTATCCAAAACTGGCTTACGTCTTTTCTGCCCAAACGCCGCCCGGTGATGAATACGATTTGGGCGGAGATGAACCAGCAGATCGCCAACTACGTACGCGGTAAGGCCATCGAGATTCTCATCGTGGGGGTGACTACCTATGTGGTGTTCGCCTTGCTAGGGGTCAATTACGCACTACTATTGGGGGTGATTGTTGGTCTGTCAGTGATTGTTCCCTACATCGGCGCCGCTGTGGTGACCGTACCGGTGGCCTTGATCGGTTATTTTCAATGGGGTTGGTCCAGTGAGTTTTTCTGGTTGATGGCGGCCTACACCATTATTCAGGCGCTGGATGGCAATGTACTGGTACCCCTGTTGTTTTCCGAAGCTGTGAATCTGCACCCCATTGCCATCATCCTGGCGGTGTTGGTGTTTGGTGGCTTATGGGGCTTTTGGGGGGTGTTTTTCGCCATACCCCTGGCGACTTTGTTAAAAGCCATTATCAATGCTTGGCCCACGGCTCAAGAGTTGGCCGAGCAAGAAGAGACGCAACAGGTGGGATTGCTTGAGAACCAAGCAGTAAATGGGGAGTCAGAATAGCGACATCTCAGGTTCATTGAACCTCGCGTGGACAACAAAACGATTAAAAAGTGAGCATATGATTAAATTGGCAAGGCCCATTCTGGTTGGTTGTATTGTAAGTTTATGTTTGATTGCCACCGCGTGGTCCGAGCCGATAATCACCAGCGATGTTGATGATCGTGAGCATCGCTACCTGGAACTCGATAACGGCCTCAAGGTGTTGTTGATACACGATGCCAGCGCCGATAAGGCCGCAGCCGCCTTGGACGTCTACACCGGCAGCGCTGATAACCCCGCAGACCGAGCAGGCCTAGCCCATTTCCTTGAGCATATGCTGTTTTTGGGTACTAAAAAGTACCCCGAGTCCGATGAGTACCAAGCTTTTATCAGTGCCAACGGCGGCGGCCATAACGCCTACACCGCACTGGAACACACCAACTACTTCTTCGACATCCGCGCCGGCGCGCTAGAGCCAGCGCTGGATCGTTTTGCCCAATTTTTCATTGCGCCCTTGTTCACGCCGGAGTACGTCACCCGAGAACGTAATGCCGTTGATTCGGAATACAGCGCTCGCATCAAAGACGACATGCGGCGCAGCTTCGATGCGCTGCGCGAAGTGGTTAATCCCGAGCACCCAGCGGCTCAGTTCTCCGTGGGTAGCAACGAGACTCTAGCCGACCGCGATAGCGATCTGGTGCGGGATGATTTGTTGCAGTTCTACAAGACCCATTATTCCAGTGAGAATATGGCCCTAGTGGTGCTGGGACGTGAATCGTTGGATGACCTGCAAGCCATGGTGGTGCCGCGCTTTAGTCAGGTTCCTCGGTATCGGCTGCAAGCCAAACGCAACGCTGTACCCATGTTTAAACCCGAATCCTTGCCGCAAATGCTGAGTGTAGTACCGGTGAAGGAAACACGCTCATTGGGCCTGCTGTTCCCAGTGCCCTTATTGCAACCGTACTATAGAAAGAAGCCATTGGAGTACATTGCTAATTTGGTCGGCCACGAAGGGCAGGGCAGTATTCTCAATACCTTAAAGCAGCAGGGTTGGGCTGAGTCGCTGTCTGCCGGAAGTGGCCTGGACGATCGTTACAGCAGTAGCATGATGGTCAATATCAGCCTAACCAAGGCGGGCTGGCAACACCGTGAAGAGGTCATTGGATTGTTCTTCGCCGGTATTGACCAAATTAAGCGGCAAGGTTTGAAGCGTTGGCGCTATAAAGAGCAACAGCAGTTGGCCGCCTTGGATTTTCGCTACCAAGAAAAACAAGACCCTCAACGCACGGTGAGTTACCTAGCTTCACAGTTGCAGGAATACCCAGCCCCGGAGGTTTACCAAGCGGGTTACCTGTACGAGAAATTTGATAAGTCACTGATCAAACAGTATCTGGATAAAATTGCGCCGGACAACTTGTTCCTGCTGGTGTTGGCGCCGGAGGTTAAAGCCGACAAGACCAGCCAGTACTACGATACTCCCTACGCGGTGAAATCGTTAAAAGGCCATCAGTGGCCCAGCGATGAAAATCTGGTCGCTCAGTTAACCTTACCGCCGCGCAATGAGTTTATCCCTAAACAATTGGCCTTGCTGGAGGCGCCTAAAAATACCACCGCACCAACCTTGGTGACATCAGAGGAATCCGAGCTGTGGTACCAAACCGACGTCAGTTACGCCGTACCTCGGGGCCTGGTGATGATTCGTACCATGCTGCCGGCCGCGGCTCAGGATGTTCAACATGCGGCCATGCTGGCGGTGTACGAACGCATGGTAGAGGAAAGTCTGAACGCATTTTCCTATCCTGCTACCTTGGCTGGGCTCAACTTTGGGCTGAGTGCGAATACCCGAGGTTTGGATGTCCAGGTCGGCGGTTACACCGATAAGCAAGAGCATCTATTGGAAATAATCTTGTCTCGGTTAACCGACTTTGAAGCCATAGCGCCGCAATTTGAGCGGGTGAAGGCCCAGGTCATCCGGGAGTGGCGCAATGCCAACAAGCGTCCTCCCTACGCCCAATTGTATGCCGATTTGTCGGTGACCATGTTCACACCACAGTGGTCCAGTGATGACAGGCTGGCGGCGCTGTCTGAGGTGACATTGGAAGATATGAAAGCGTTTACCGCTTCACTCTACCAAGACGGCAAAGCCAAGATGCTGGTATACGGCAACTTTGACGCTGAGCAGGCTCAGCGATTTACCGCTATGGTAGACAAAGTACTGACATTACCGAACCGCTGGCAGCTGCCGCCGGCCAAGGTGGTTAAATTGGATACTAGCCCAGAGCGACTCTGGCTGACGGTAGAGCATCCTGACCAAGCGCTTATCGGTTACTTGCAAGGTGCTGGAGATTCTTTAACAGAGCAGGCGCACCAGATGTTGTTACAACAAGTCCTCAGTGCCGACTTTTTCAATGACCTGCGCACCGAGCAACAACTGGGTTATATCGTGTTTGCGTCCAATGTCGATTACAAAAAAGTACCGGGTATCGCATTTGTGGTGCAGTCGCCCAAGGCTTCGGTGGAACAGCTTAGCACCGCGGTGGCCACCTTCCTCGCCGATTACACTATGCCCAGCGACGAACAATTAGAGCAACATAAAGAGGCACTGCTGGTGGAACTGCTGCAAAAGCCTAAAAATTTGCGCGAGCAGGGCGGCCTATACTGGGACAACATCGTACGCGACCAACCCACCTTCGATTTACAAGATAAACTGGCCGAGGCTATTTCTGCCATCAATTTGGCTGACTTTAGCGCTTATTATCAATCCGTTGTGATCCAGAGTCCGCGCTGGCTGTGGTTGGCGGCGGGCGAAGCTGATGAATTGCCAAAGCGGGGCGGCTGGCTACGCGACGGTGAAGAGGTTAAAAAAACCTCCGAAAGTTACGTCTATCCATAAGCCGGAAGTGCTATTCGAAAACACTTTTTTGTAGTTTTGTTACAGAAATGTGCGGTTGTTTCCCCGTTGTTCGTTATTTAGGCATGCTGCATTGCAAAACGCGTATTCACTAGGGGTTTGGTCAAAAGTTGACCAATGCTTCGGGGTTGACTCATTAATTTTTGATATAAGCGGATTCAATATAGGCGCGGCATCTAGTCACACCCGAATGTTTATGTAAAAATACTACAAGATTTTCGAAGGGCCGAAAGTACCGTACCGATATCATCCCTATGGGTGGCCGTTTTCGGTAGTGTTGCTGCAACCCAGGGGCGAAGCCGGCAAGCAATTATATAAGAAGTATTGCTTGTTTGATCACACGGGCTCGTTTCTGGTTTTGCCACACCACAGCAACCTATTCACCACATTACAACACAGCCCTATTTCCTTGGCGCGTGTACTGCAAGTAACCAGTCATCCTTGGCAGCACCGCGTGTTTAATATGAAGCGCTAACAAAAGTTATCTCTCGTCCAGTCGGGCGAGCAAGTACCATCTTGAGGAGACAATTAATGCAAGAGGATATTGATTCTCTGGAAACATCAGAGTGGGTAGATGCGCTGCATTCAGTGATTCGTCACGCAGGCCCCGAGCGCGCGGCACAACTACTGCACGATTTAGCCACCAGAGCATCCGCTGTTGGTGTCAACCTCCCCCCCGCAATAACCACCCCTTACCGCAACACCCTTCCAACCAGTAAAGAAAAGCGCATGCCCGGTGACATGTTCATGGAGCGCCGTATTCGTTCTTTAATTCGCTGGAATGCCATGGCAATGGTGATGCGGGCCAACGACAACGACGAAGGCTTGGGTGGCCACATTGCAACCTTCGCCTCGGCCGCCACTTTGTACGATGTAGGCTTTAACTACTTCTTCCGTGGTAACGAAGGTGACCAGCCCGGCGACTTGATTTATTTCCAAGGTCACGCCTCCCCAGGTATGTACGCTCGCTCTTACCTTGAAGGTCGGTTCGACGAAGAGCAGTTGGATAACTTCCGCCGTGAAGTCGATGGCAAGGGCTTGTCTTCCTACCCACACCCTTGGTTAATGCCTGATTACTGGCAGTTCCCAACCGTTTCCATGGGGCTGGGTCCCATCGGTGCCATCTACCAAGCGCACGTGATGCGCTACATGTCCGCCCGTGATCAAGTAAAACGTGGCGACCGTAAAGTATGGTGTTTCATCGGTGATGGTGAGTGTGATGAGCCAGAAACCCTGGGCGCAATTTCACTGGCTGGCCGTGAAGAACTGGAAAACCTGATCTTTGTTGTGAACTGTAACCTGCAGCGTCTGGATGGCCCAGTGCGCGGTAACGGTAAAATTGTTCAAGAGCTAGAAGGTGTCTTCCGTGGTGCCGGTTGGAACGTCCTCAAAGTACTCTGGGGTCGTCATTGGGATCCTCTGCTGGAAAACGACGAAAAAGGTTTACTGCAAAAACGCATGGACGAAGTCTGTGATGGTGAACTGCAGAACTTTAAAGCCAATGGCGGTGCTTACACCCGCGAGCATTTCTTCGGCAAATACCCAGAGCTGCTGGAAATGGTCAAAGACCTTAGCGACGAGGACATCATGTACCTCAACCGCGGTGGCCATGACCCATTCAAAGTTTACGCAGCCTACGCCGAAGCGGTGGCCCACAAAGGCCAGCCAACCGTAATTTTGGCGCAAACCGTTAAAGGTTACGGCATGGGCGCTTCTGGTGAAGCCGTCAACGAAACCCACTCCGTCAAGAAGCTGGGTAAAGATGACCTGAAACGTTTCCGCGATCGCTTTGGTATTCCGTTAACCGACGAACAATTGGATTCGGTACCTTATTACCGTCCAGCGCCGGACAGCCCAGAAATGGTCTACATGAAAAAGCGTCGTGACGCTCTGAATGGTCCAATTCCATCACGTAACACCAATTACCCATCGTTGCCAGCGCCACCGCTGAACGACTTCAACGCTCAGTTGAAAGGCTCCGGTGATCGTAAGATCTCCTCCACAATGGCCTTCGTTCGCGTGTTGTCGACCCTGGTGAAAGACAAAAAGATCGGCGATCGTATTGTGCCCATCGTGCCAGATGAAGCGCGTACTTTCGGTATGGAAGGTATGTTCCGTCAGCTGGGTATTTACTCGTCTGCGGGCCAGAAGTACACCCCGCACGATGCCGGCCAAATCATGTATTACAAAGAGGACAAGAAGGGTCAGATCCTCGAAGAAGGTATTAACGAATCCGGTGCAATGTCTGCCTGGGTAGCTGCTGGTACTTCCTACACCAACTACAACTACCCACTGATTCCGTTCTACATCTTTTACTCTATGTTCGGTTTCCAACGGGTAGGCGATCTGTGTTGGTTGGCCGGTGATATCCAAGCCAAAGGCTTCTTGATTGGCGCCACCGCAGGCCGCACCACGCTTAACGGTGAAGGTTTGCAACACCAGGACGGCCACAGTTTGATCTTGGCCAGCACTGTACCTAACTGTAAGAGTTATGACCCTTGTTACAGCTTCGAACTGGCCGTGATCATCCAAGACGGTATCAAACGCATGTTTGAAGACCAGGAGAACTGCTACTACTACATCACTGCGATGAATGAAAACTACCAGCACCCAGAAATGCCAAAAGGTGCGGAAGAAGACATCATCAAAGGTATGTATAAACTGAAAGCCGGTAAAAAGAAAACTGGTAAAAAAGTTCAGTTATTGGGCGGCGGTACCATCCTGCGTGAAGTGGAAGCGGCGGCAGAAATTCTGCGCAGCGATTACGACGTAGACGCTGACGTATGGAGCTTGACCAGTGTTAACGAGTTGGCCCGTGAAGGTCAAAGCGTTGAACGTTGGAATATGCTGCACCCAGAGAGCGAGCCTAAGGTGCCGTTTGTTACCAAACAATTGGCAGACTCCAAGGGCCCGATCATTGCCGCTACGGACTACATCAAAACCTATGCTGAGCAAATTCGTCCGTTCATCGATCGCGAATACATTGTGCTGGGCACCGATGGTTTTGGCCGCAGTGACACTCGCAGCAAGTTGCGTGAGCACTTCGAAGTTAACCGTAAGTACATCGTGATTGCTGCACTGAGTGGTTTGGTTAAAGAAGGCAAGCTTAAGCCTGCCGACGTAACCAAGGCCATTAAGGATTTCGGCATCGACCCGGAAAAAATCGATCCAATGGCGCTGTAATAGCAGCGCCCGATTTTAAACCTGGTGAAACAAATTTTCGCGAGCTGTATTTGCACTCGCAATGTTAATTAAGGAGACACAGTGTCCAGTCAAACAATCACTGTTCCGGATATCGGTGGTGCAGAGGGTGTTGAAGTCATTGAAGTCTGCGTTGCCGTAGGTGATGCCGTCGCGCAAGAACAATCCTTGATCGTACTTGAAACAGACAAAGCAACCATGGAAGTGCCTTGCCCAGCTGAGGGCACCGTCGGCTCTATTAAGTTAAGTGTGGGCGATAAAGTCAGTGAAGGCGATGAAATCTGTACTTTGGATGCCGCCGGCGGTGAAGCCGGCACTCCGGTTGCAGAGCCTGAGCCTGCACCCGCTGCTGAGGCTCCTGCTGTGCCAGCGCCGGCTCCAGCCAGCGTGCCGGCGGCCGCCAGCGCCCAGGCCGTGGTGCCTGATGGCGTTGAGGGCGCGGAAGTTATTGAAGTAAATATTAAGCCGGGTGATGAAATCAGCGAAGGCGATCCAGTGGCAGTATTGGAAACCGATAAAGCCACGGTGGATGTACCCGCTTCGGCCTCGGGTAAAGTGGTTTCTGTGGCCATTTCCGTGGGTGATAAGCTGAGTTCTGGTGATTTGGTGGCCGAGCTGGCGGGTGCCAGTGGTGCTGCTCCTGCAGCGCCGGAGCCTGCTGCTGCAACTCCAGCCCCAGCCGCTGAGGCGCCTGCGGCCCCCGCAGCACCTGCGCAAAGCGTTAGTAAAACGGCAACGGTTCCGGATGGCGCCGACGACGTTGAAGTTATTGAGATCTCGGTACAGGTTGGCGATAGCATTGAAGAGGGCGATGCCCTGGCGGTGCTGGAAACCGACAAAGCCACGGTTGATGTACCCGCTAACGCCGCTGGTAAAGTGACCAAAATCTTAATTGAAGTCGGCCAAAAGGTAAGCACCGGTGACCCCGTTGTAGAGCTGGAAGGCACCGCTGATGCACCGGCCCCGGCGCCAGCTGTATCCGCTGCTCCTGCTGCACCGACCGCGCCCGCTGCCGCTAAAGCCGAAAAACCTGCCGACCCAGTGGCCGGAGCACCTGCGGATGCCTTTAACAAGGCCACCGAAGTCTATGCCGGCCCTGCGGTGCGTACCCACGCACGTTTGCTGGGTGTGGACTTGGCTGATGTTAAAGCCTCTGGCCCGCGTGGCAGAATCTTGAAAGAAGACGTGGATAACTACGTTAAGCAGATTGTTGCGCAGAAAGATCGTCATAAGCCATCGGGTACAATGGCCGCAGAAGGCGCGGGTATCCCGCCGATGCCTGCGGTGGATTTCAGCAAGTTTGGTGAAATTGAAACCAAAACCATGAGCAAAATCCAAAAGCTCACGGCCTTCAATATGCACCGTAACTGGCTTCACATCCCGGCGGTTACCCAGTTCGATGATGCTGACATCACCGATTTGGAGGCCTTCCGTAAAAGCTTAAAAGCTGAAGGTGAAAAGCGCGGAATTAAGCTCACGCCGTTACCATTCTTGCTTAAAGCTGCTGCTGCGGCGTTGGCGGCAGAGCCTAAGTTCAACAGTTCGTTAGGTGCCGACGGCGAGTCGGTGGTGTACAAAAAGTACTGTCATATTGGTATTGCTGCGGATACGCCCATTGGCTTGCTCGTGCCTGTCATCAAGGACGTTGATAAAAAAGGTCTTTGGGAATTGGCAGAAGAGGCCAACGCTGTGATCAAGAAAGCGCGTGATGGTAAGTTATCACCCAGTGAAATGCAGGGCGGTTGTTTTACCATTTCCAGCCTTGGTGCCATGGGTGGTAAAGGCTTTACTCCCATTGTCAATGCGCCAGAGGTGGCTATCTTAGGCGTATCCAAAGCAGAGATGAAGCCGGTGTGGAACGGCAAGGACTTTGAGCCGCGCAACATGTTGCCGTTGAGCTTGTCCTACGATCACCGCGTGATCAACGGCGCCGATTGTGGCCGATTCTTCACCTACTTGGTATCGGTACTGTCTGACGTGCGTCGCATGTTGTTGTAATCCTAAGGCTACCACCCAAGCTTCGGCTTGGGTGGTGGCCCAGGTACAACGATTGCGGGAGCAATAAAAAAGGAGCAGCCTTGGTAGGTTGCTCCTTTTTTTATATGTGCGTATCCATCACCGCTTGATATTTAATGGCCTAGTGGTGATGGCCGCCAATACCGTGGGCGTGGCCGTGGGTAATTTCTTCCTGGCTGGCTGCGCGTACGTCGAGGATTTTAACCTCGAATGTCAGGGTTTTGCCGGCAAAGGGGTGATTGGTGTCTAAATCGACGTTCTTTAGACCGACCTTTATAACCACGGCTTCTGTGGCGCCGTGCTCTGTATTGACCTGTACAATTTGCCCAGGGCTGATTTTACCTTTGGTTAATAGGTGCTTTTTAGGCACTCGGCGCGGCTCTTTCTCTACTCGCTCGCCATAGGCCTTCTCTGGTGGCAGGGTCACTACGACGTCATCGCCGGCAGCCTTGCCGACCAGGGCTTCTTCCAGAGCTGGCATAAGGTTATTGTGGCCGTGCAGATACAGCATGGGTTCATCGCTGTAGGTGTCTTCTAGGGTTTGGTCGTTCTCTTTTACGCTGTAGTGAAATTGCACCACGCTGTCTTTATCAATTAGCATCGGTTTGTGGCTCGTATGGCTGTATTGTGAAAGCCGGCGATTATACGAAATTTCCGGTTATTAAAGGAGTTTTGTTACCGCTATCGGCAAGAACTTTAGTGTTGTGGCGGTGGTCTACTAAACTTGCAATACGGCGGCTGTAGGCTGTTGGCCAGCAGTTTTTTTGTAGTCGGTGGTAGTTAAATAGACGGTCGCATTCAGTATTCGGGTGCGGCACATTATGTAAGGAGACAATCTATGGCCCAGGTATCGCAGTGCGTTGATGTAGAAAACATTGCCTTTTTGGAGTTTTCTGGCAGTAAGCCTGAGAAATTGCACGATCTGTTCTTGCAGATGGGTTTTAACTGGCGGGCCAGTGACGATCGAAAACTCTATAACTTGTCAGAGATTGTGTTTATCTCCAATCCCAGCCTGGGCGGCAGTGCCGCTGAGTTCCGTGTCAAACACACCCGGGGAGTCAGTGCCCTAGGCTTTAAAGTGGCGGATTCAGCCCAGGCCTATCAACAAGCCCTAGCTTTGGGGGCTGAGCCTGCGGCGAACCCAGACTGGCCAATCCCCGCCGTACAGGGCGTTGGCGCAGCCCTAATATATCTGGTAGACGATCACCATTTACAGACCTTATTTCAAGCCTTCAACTTTGAGCCTACTCGCCACCAGCACCAAGCCAACTCGATATTGTCCATCGATCATCTTACGCACAATCTGCACATCGGCGGAGTGGCCCGGATGCGCGAGTTTTATCATCGCGTCTTCGGCTTTAGCAGTGTGCGCAGCTTTGATATCAACGGCAAGCAGACCGGGCTGGTCAGTGAGGTGGTCACCAGCCGTAATGGCCGCGTCACCATCCCTTTGAACGAATCAAAAGACGATGTCTCGCAGATCGCCGAGTTCGTGCGTGAATACAATGGCGAAGGCGTTCAACACATTGCGCTGCAGTGTTCAGATATTTGCCACGCCGTGGATTCGCTATCGGCCGCCGGTATTGCTTTCCAAGATACGCCGGACACCTACTATGAATTGGTGGACGAACGCCTGCCTGGCCATGGCAAGGATCTCAGTCAACTGCAGCTGCGGCGCATTTTGCTCGATGGCGGCGAAAAACAAGGCGGCGGTTTATTGATGCAGATCTTCACACAAAACAGCATAGGTCCGATTTTCTTCGAGTACATTCAGCGCGAAGGCAATAAAGGGTTTGGTGAGGGTAATTTCCAAGCACTGTTTGAATCCATCGAGCTAGATCAACAGCGCCGTGGGGTGTTGAGTCGCTAGCCGCGAATCAAGGTTAGGCCGCCCGGGTGTCTCACTAATGAGGATAGAAACGGCTCAGTAGTACAGGCAGGGCTGTTTCCACGCGTAATATGCGTGGCCCAAGTTGAATTTGCTGGCAGCCAGCGGCGGTGAGCTTTTCTACTTCGTAGTCCAAAAAACCACCCTCTGGGCCGATGACCAGCAGCTGCGGGCCGACGCTGGCTCTAGGGCAGGGGGTGCTGTTGCCGGGGTGGGCCACCCAGGCGTTTTTACCTTGGCACAGCGTAGGCAGAATATCTTCGACGAAGGGTTTAAAGCGCTTGTGAAATTCGATACTCGGAAGGACGGTATCGATGCCTTGCTCCAAGCCTAAAATCAACTGCCGATTTATTTCTTCCCCGTTCAGCATCGGGCTGGACCAAAAGCTTTTTTCTACCCGGGCAGAGCCAATTAAATGCACGTCTTTTACGCCCATGGTAGCCAGGGTTTGCAAGCTGCGTTTCAGCATTTGCGGACGGGGTAGGGCAAGCACCAAGGTCAATGGCATTGGCGCAGGGGGCGAGCAGGAGCAGTCAAAATCCAGTGTTACTGCTGAATCAGTGATGCTGGTAATGGTAGCTGTACCCATGCTGCCATTAACCACGCCGACGCGCAGCTGATCACCCACAGAGGACCGGTGAATTTTTCGCAAATGTTCGGCGCGGTAGTCGCAAACCTGTGCGGTTGTGGGTGAGAGTAGGTCGGCAGAAGTCAGAAGCAATAAGTTCACGGTACCACTGACCTCTTCGACAACGGCAAAAGGAATGGCCTCCCCACCAGGACTCGAACCTGGATTTAGGGCTTAGGAGGCCCTCGTTCTATCCGGTTGAACTATGGGGAGATCAGCGCGGCATTATACCGAACGCAGCCAGTGACGCGAGTGCTTATTTGACAGGTGAATAAATGCCGAACAACAAGCACAAAAAAAAGGCCAACAAGTTGGCCTAATGATTCACTTGGAGACGGGTAACTGGTTTGCGTTAAACGTGAACTAGGGTGTGGCTTCCACGGCTAGTTTCGGCTTGCCCGTTGGCAGAATAGGTATCGGTTTGCGGGCGGCCAAAGAGCATTTCAGCTAGCCTGCGGCCACGCATTTTACGAAAGCCGATTAGGCGGCCGTTGATCATATTTAAGCGCTGGCAAATTTGAATGTACTGCTCAACCTTGTTCCACAATTCGAGCAGTTCGTCGTCGCGCTCGATGAGTGAAAGCCAAACTTTTAGAGATTTATCTCCGCTACGGGTGTTGGCATTTTTAAGGCGGGTAAGCATAGGGCGAACCCATTGTTCGCGTTGCTGAGCGTTGCGTTCCAAGGCGTCAACGATGGGTTGCTTGGCTTCTACCACTTCGCTCAACTCTTCGTTGATGGCGGTGGTTGAAGCACGCAGCAGCTGATTTTCCAAATCCAGCAATTTGGCAAGCTTGCCGGCTGCGTCTAAGTCAGACAGTAGGTTTTCTTTTACCAGATCGTGTTCTGGTGCGAGGGATGAATCGGTGTAACTCGTTGCCGCGTGTGTCATTAGAGCATCTCCTTGTTATCCGGCATCAACTGGGGGGCGAGCCCCCGTTTCGCGAAAAACGGTGTGTATTAAGCGAAAAAGTCGTCTTGATCTAGCAATTTACCCGCAATCGCTTCGGCGTCTACTTGGTAGCTGCCGTCGCTGATGGCGCGTTTAATATCTTCTACTCGCTGGCTGTCTACGTCCGGCGCCGCATTGATGTTAGCTTCCAGGCGTGCCAAGCGATTGGCTTCAGGGCTGATAGAAACTCGGCCTTCCTGTGGCTCTGCCAGTTTCGCGTTGCCAGTGGCGCTGCTTTCTTGCTTCTGTGCAGGCGCGCCCTGCGCAATGCCTTTACTGATACCTTTACTAGCAGCTGAGTTGGCGTGTAATTGGTCAATAGCCATGGTGTTTACCTTTACTCTTTGCTTGTGGTGAATGCGGGAGGACCGGCATTCTATCTGTGTTCGTTGGGCTACCTAAGGCAACCGAGTTACGTTTTAAGATGCTCTGTAATGGCTTTCGGCCGCTAATCTCAAAACTTTAACTGTTTTTTTAAAAAATTTGCGTAGTCCCGAGGGTTGTTCTAATACAGTGCTAGTTCTGCTTGTCAAATCTCTGCCACTGCCATTCAACCTGAGAAAACAACCCTTCGCGGCGGCAAATCTACAGAGCGATAGTGATCACTCGGTCGGCACTGACCACACCTTTAACCACTCGGTCACTACGCTCATTGCGAACCCTTATCTGGTCACCGAGACGTCCGTCGCTCAGGGCTGTGCCGGATGCCTCCACGGCAACGGTGGCCGATTTGGCGATGATCGTTACTCTCTGGCCGCGTTTTATCGCTTTCGGCGCAACCAGCCATTGAGCTCGAATCTGGTCGCCTGGGTTGATGGAGCGTTTGGGTTCCATTCCCACAATATCATCGGCGACGGAGTAAAAACCTTGACCCAGACGGGTTACATCGGAAACCACAACAGAGACATCGTCCTGGCTGATTGCCTGGCCGCGCAGCAACGGGACTCTGGCAACCACCACCTGGGCCATCAATTGCACTTGGCTGACGACATACACCGACCATTGCGTGGTGGCAGAGCGGCAAGCCACTTGGCTGGTCACGCGGCCGCCGGCGGAGTTGTGGGGTGGGGTAATGGTCAGCGGTTGGTCGCACTTAACTAATCGCAGACGTGCATCTGGTGTATTGGTTGTGATTTGGACATCAGCGAAACGCTGATCGGCTAGATAGTGGTCCAGTAAACGCTGCTGTACAGCATCGGCCAGCTCAGGCAACGATTGACGCTCGGAATCGACATTGGCCCCGGCAAAACTGGCAGACATTGCCACGACGCACGCTGTTGCGTAGCGGGCCAGCGGAATCAGCTGCTCAGGAATCTTCGCCATTTATAACCTATGCTGTTTTAAAAGAGTTCTGGTTTTCCGGTATCAGTATTTAAGTTTTTCCTGATTGCGCCGAAAACTTGTCAGTAACCGTTAATTCTTTGGTTTTGAGTGGATGTAAGCAAAGCACGTGCCCAGTTTTGCATCATCGTTCAGAATGATAAGACAATACATTTCCTGAGAGGAAACTCATGGCTGGTGTTTTAGACAGCGTTAACCAACGGACGCAATTGGTTGGTCAAAATCGCCTGGAATTGCTGTTGTTTCGCCTAAAAGGCAAGCAAATGTACGGCATCAACGTATTCAAGGTGAAAGAGGTGCTCCAGTGCCCTCCTTTATACGAGATTCCCAACAGAAACCCAGTAGTACGGGGAGTGGCCCATATTCGCGGTGGGACCATCTCGATAATGGACATGAATTTGTCCATAGGCCGATCGCCTTTGGAAAATATTGAAAACTGCTTTGTAATCATTACCGAGTACAACCGATCTACCCAGGGCTTTCTAGTAGGCGCTGTGGAAAAGATCGTTAATATGAATTGGGAGTCTATTCATCCGCCACCAAAGGGCGCTGGCCGAGAGAATTATCTCACCGCTGTCACTGAGATCGAAAACCAATTGGTTGAGATTATTGACGTCGAGAAAATACTGGCCGAGGTGAGCCCGTTGTCTGATGAGATTAGCCAAGGCGTCATAGAGGATGGCATTGGCGAGCGGGTAGTGCAGAAGCACGTATTGATCGTCGACGACTCTGCCATTGCGCGCAAGCAAATTCAGCGTGTGGTTGAGCAGATGGGTATCAAGACCACACTGAAAAAGGACGGCAGGGAGGCGCTAGAGTACCTCGAAAGCATGGTGGCTGAGGGTCAAATCGCAGCCGACGAGCTCATATTAGTGATTTCAGACATCGAGATGCCTGAAATGGACGGCTACACCTTCACCGCTGAGGTGCGGGCGAATCCGGCGCTTAAAGACCTGCACGTTGTCTTACACACCTCGCTCAGTGGTGTGTTCAACGAAGCCATGGTCACTAAGGTAGGGGCCGATGACTTTCTAGCCAAGTTCAACCCAGACGATTTGGCGCGAGTGCTTAATGAGCGTGTCAAATGTATGACGGGTGAGAGCTTGCTGGACGAAGAAGAATGACAGCAGGCCAGAGTGTGAACTAGGTTGCCAGAGCGTATTCATTGAAACCAGATGACCCCAAACTTACCAGTGAGAATGAATTGCTGACCAATATCGATCCGGCTGAGTTTGATCAGTTTCGGAACCTATTGGAAACCGCCAGCGGCATTCATTTACCGACTAGTAAGCAATACCTTGTTGCAACCCGTCTGCGCCGCATAATGCACGACCACAGTTTCGGTACTTTGAGGCAATTAATCGATAACTTGAAGCAATCAGGCCCCACCGGTTTGAAAGCCCAAGTTGTCGAAGCCATGACTACTAACGAAACCTTTTGGTTTCGCGACAGCTATCCGTTTCATTATTTGAGTAACGAGCTATTGCCCCAGTGGTTATCCAAACCCTTGAATCAACGTATTCGAGTTTGGTGCGCGGCTTGCTCCTCGGGGCAGGAACCCTATTCGCTAGCGATGATTGCAGCGGAATATGCCAGGAAGCACTCACTCGCTGCGCCCCCCATTGAGATTATGGCCACCGATATATCCGAGGCCATGTTGACGCGTTGCCGCAGTGGTATCTATGACCACCTAGAACTCACCCGCGGCCTTAGCAACACTCTGTTAACTCGATATTTCGATGACGTTGGCGAGGGTAGTTGGCAGGTTAAGGATGCCTTACGCAAGCAAATCAACTTTCGGCGCCTGAACCTAGTAGAGTCTTTCTCGAGTTTTGGCCGATTCGATATCGTATTTTGCCGCAACGTCCTAATCTATTTTTCTGCCGACCTGAAGACCGACATACTGGCGCGAATACATCAACAGTTACAGCCAGAAGGCGTGCTCTTCTTGGGCGCTTCTGAGGGGCTGGGTAACGCTAGTTCGTTATTTTCCATGGTTCAGTGCAATCCAGGTATTGCCTACAGAAGTGTGCAAAAATAGTGCGGAATAACACTGCTTTTCGCGGTGTTGTAAAAACTGAACTATTGCGGTGCGTTTCTCCTGGGTAAGCTGTTTGTAAAACTTACTAGCCGTGTAATTTAGTTAACGTTTAATTCATTTTTCTCTTCCTACACTTCACATAGATTTTCTCGCCGTTCAGATTCCTGGGCGTTTCATGCGCTTTGTTTTACGTTTTTCTGCACTATCTCGTTTTTTATAAGTTGAGCACAGTTATTGCAGAATCATTCTTATGCCTAGGTAAGCGTTATCAGGGTTGAGGTTTTTAAGTCTGAATTGCCGCTTTCTTGTGCGCCGTTGTTCGCGTACCCACGCAGGTTATAACAGCTACAACGGCACGGTTGAATGTAAAGTGTGATGGCTATCTTATTTAAATCACAGAAGTGTAAAGTTGTGGAATTTTAGAAGGGTAGATTTTGTCGTAGGTTTTGGGACGGCGCGCCTCTCGGTCTTTATCGCCTAACAGCTTACGTACAGTAAGACACATATCAATCGTGGCTTATGGGCTGTAGTTATCGGCGCTAGCTGATTGGCATGGATTAGGTTTGGTCTCGGTTTCATCACCTGCACACATCTCCCACGCGGCAGGCATAGAGACGTAGTTTTGTACCTACCAGTGTTAATTTAACGCTGGTCAGTCGACAAGTTCAGGTAATCAAACGCAGAACTTGCGTAAAGGAATGTGATTGAGTGTTAAGTAGTAAAGGAAGTATAGCCCAATTTTCATTTATGCCACTCCTATGCCAAGGCAGCCTCGTTTTTATACAGCGTGTCAGTTGGCTGGTTTTTGTTTGTACCGTGGCTAATAGTGCGTTTGCTCAGCCGGCCCCCGCTCAAGCCAAAAACGACGATGGCGAAGGCGCTCCAACGTCTGTTGTCAATGGTCAAGAGGCTAACGCCGACGGTTTATTGCGCCTGATTACCGAGCGAGCAAAAAAGTTGGCCGCAAAAGCGTATGCGGAAACTGTGGCAGAAGCTCCTGAAGAGCTAAAAAACATTTCGCAGAGTCAGTATCGCAGTATCCGATTCAACCCCGATGCCGCGCTATGGAAAAACGTTGCGCCCTATGAGCTCCAACTTTTCCACCCGGGTTTTCTCTACTTGCATCCGATCAAATTGAACGTGATTGATCAGTATCAAGTGGTAAATCAAATTGGTTTTGATCGCTCGCAATTTATTTACGAAAAAAACGTTGCCGCGCTGGAAAAGGCGCTGGCTAAGCATACCGATCAACAACTGGGTTTTTCTGGCTTTCGTGTGCATTACCCGATCAATCGAGAAAGCTACAAAGACGAAATGCTGGTGTTCCAGGGGGCTTCCTATTTCAGGCCGGTTGGCCCTAACCAGGTGTACGGATTGTCTGCCCGCGGATTGGCCGTTGACACAGGCGAGCCAGGTGGCGAAGAATTTCCTCGGTTTATAGAGTACTGGGTGATACAGCCAAAATCCGATGACAATCAATTGGTCATTGGCGCTTTACTGGACAGCCCGTCACTGTCCGGTGCCTATGTCTTCTCGGTTGATGTGGGTGTGAATACTAATATAGAGGTTAAAAGCAAAATATTTACCCGAGAGAATGTGAAAAAGTTGGGCGTTGCGCCCTTAACCAGTATGTATTTCTTTGGTGAGAATAGTAATCGCTTCCCCGGTGATTATCGCCCGGAAGTTCACGATTCAGATGGTTTGCAAGTGGAAACCCAGTCAGGTGAGTGGATTTGGCGGCCGCTAAAAAACCCAGCCAATCTCTCAATTACCTCTTCTATGGTGCCGGGGCTGGCTGGTTTTGGTTTAAGCCAGCGTGATCGCGATTTTAACCATTACTTAGATTTGCAGGCACACTATCAGAAACGGCCCAGTTTGTGGGTAGAGCCCACCAACGAGTGGGGTGAAGGCCGTGTGGAGTTGGTCGAAATCCCAACTCCCAACGAGACTAATGACAACATCGTTGCTTATTGGGTAAGTAATAAACCGGTTAAGGCTGGTACTGAACTTACCTACAACTATCGGCTGTCGTCTTTCGATTCTCATACGCCGGGGCAATCCCTAGCGCGTGTCGAGCAGACTCGCAGCGGCCGGGGGCCACATTCGCGATCCAACGACGGCACCCAGCAATTTGTTATCGATTTCGCCGGTGGCGGAATTGGCAAACTGGATGCGAGTGCTCCGGTAACGGCGGATATACAAGTTAATCAAGGCCAGGTTCGCGACGTAAGCGTGGTAAAGGTTGATCAGCAGGATCGTTGGCAGGTGGCATTTAAATTGATGCCACAAGCTAAAGCGGTGGTCGACATGCGGTTGTCGATCAATTTAAAAGGTAAGAGACTTAGTGAGGTATGGAATTATGTTTGGACGTCAGAAGGCATCCAGTAACAGACAATACCTGGATAGCACAGGTAGCGGGCGAGGAGCACCCGGCGGTGCGCACTACCCGCTGAAAAGTCTTCGTTTACCTGTTTTTTTAATCGTCGCGCTGTCGACCACAGTGGCCGGCGGTTGGATGATGCACGATATTCTAAGTGCCAACGGGTTGACCATATTTGAAACCACGTTGTTGGTATTTTTTGTGGCCACCTTCAGCTGGATAAGCGTGGCGTTTTGGAGCGGCTTTTTAGGCTTTGTTCTCCAGCTGTCCAATCGAGACCCACTAACGCTCACAGCACAACACGGTATTGCCAAATCATCTCAGTTGGATGAATTTAGAACAGCCGTGATTATGCCGGTATACAACGAAGATGTTGACCGAGTCATTGCAGGGTTTGAAACCAGCTTCCGATCTATGGTGGCCACCGGCAACATCGACCATTTCGATTTTTATCTGCTCAGTGACAGTCAAAGCGAGGCTATTAAAGCCCAGGAGCTGCGAGCTTGGCGCCATTTGCAGGCACGCCTTGGCCATTTGGCGGATCACATCTACTACCGTAACCGCACCGACAACAAAAACCGAAAGGTCGGTAATATCGAAGAATTTTGTCAACGGTGGGGCTGGCGCTACGAAGCCATGATTGTGCTGGACGCAGACAGCGTTATGACCGGTAGTTGTATGGTGGATTTAGCCTCACGAATGAAAGCCAACCCCAAATTGGGCCTTTTACAAACGGTGCCTATCCCAGTTAGGCAAACCACTACCTTTGGACGCTTCCTACAGTTTGCGGCCAGTTTATGTAGCCCAATGTTAGCTACCGGTTTGGCTTTTTGGCAAACCGACAACGCAAACTATTGGGGGCATAACGCGATTATTCGGGTTCAGGCCTTTGTAACCTCCTGTGGCTTGCCTGTGCTGCCCGGCAAGGCGCCCTTTGGTGGCGAAATTCTAAGCCATGACTTTGTTGAAGCGGCGCTGTTACGCCGCAGTGGTTGGCAGGTTCTGCTGGATGCAAAGCAGGGCGGTAGTTTTGAAGAAGTACCGGGTAATATTCTGGACTACGCCACCCGTGATCGTCGCTGGTTGCAGGGCAACATACAGCACCTTGGCTTGCTCGGCGCAGCCAAGCTAACACTGATGAGCCGTCTGCATATGCTGCTTGGCGCCATGGCCTATCTCACCTCGGTTTTGTGGTTTGTTATGTTGCTGCTGAGCAGCCTAGACGCTGTTTCGCGGGCCGTAGCACCGAAAGAATTTTTTAGTGCGGGTTATCAACTGTTTCCCAGTTGGCCCATTGCCAAAACAGGCGTTATCATTTCCCTGCTTGTGGTAACTGCGTGTTTACTTTTGCTGCCAAAAATGTTTTCGCTCATCTTGGCGTGCAGAGACAATGCAAAAAGCTATGGAGGTGTTGTTCGACTATCGGCCTCCGCAGTATTTGAGTTCTTTTTCGCGGTGATCATTGCGCCCATAATGATGGTGTTCCACACCTGTTTTGTGTTCTCTACACTTTCTGGGGTTAATATCACATGGAATGCTCAGCCAAGAGAGGGTAGAACATTAAGCTGGGGCGAGACCTTCCGCAGAACTTGGTGGGTAAGCTTACTGGCTCTGGCGTGGGCTGGTGTTACAGCATATTACACCACCACGTATTTCTACTGGCTGCTACCGGTGGTTACCGGGCTGATTCTAGCGGCACCTATAATCCGTTGGTCCAGCAGCCCAAGAGTGGGATTATGGCTGCGTAAACATCGATTCTTACTCAGCCCCAGTGAGGCTTGTCACTGCATTGAGTTAGAGGAGTTGGACCACAGCTTAGAGCAGGTTCGCTATGATTTGTCCAAGCCCGCCCTAGACGAATCGATCAACCCAGAGTTACTGCCCGATGTTTACTTAGCAATGCCCAAACAATCGCTGTTTAAATACCAGAAACCAAAGCCGGCCTACAAGCCGACCGGTACTCAGCCAATAGTTCGGTAACAAATCCTCCCCCGCAGCAGGGTCAACCGCTGCGGGGGCAGCAACCCCTTGCTCCTAAAGCTCTATGTCCGCAATTGTTTTCCCATCATTGCCTCGTTCCCGGCGCAAACTCTCGCCGGTAAAGCCTATTCAAAGAATAGCTTCAGTGAATTGTTCATTAGCAGTTACTACGTTAGTTCCCCTGCATTGCTGTTCACTAATTGAGTCCTAATGGTCTATCCGACCTCTCTACACTGCCGATAACTACCTTGCTGACAATTTCTTAGATTTGCGCAGCAGTAGGCCAATGTAAATTCTTCCAAAACAAATGCGTTTTGTACACGCTACATAGCCAAGCCGTAACGCAATAGCCCGAATTTAGCGGGCTGTAGACGGGGTAATTGTTGGCGTGTGAATTGCTCTCTACAAATTTATAAACCAATGTCGAGTACGTTGGTCAGTGGTATAGGTTTGTAGGAGTGCGTATGAAATTTCACAGTTGCATTGACATAGAAGCTTCCGGCTTTGGCCCACGCAGTTACCCCATTGAGGTCGGTGTTTTTCTGGCCAATGGCGAGCGTTACTCGCGGTTGATCAGGCCTATGTGGAACTGGCGCCACTGGGATACACAAGCGGAATCTGTGCATGGCATCACTCGGGATCAGTTAGCCCATTATGGCCTAGACGTAGTTGAAGTGTGTGCCGAACTCAACGATTTGTGCGCAGGCGAAACACTTTATACCGATGCTTGGAGTCACGACAGCCGTTGGTTGACTACGTTATTTCATGCTGGCAGAACTGTCATGAACTTTAAATGTCGTGCAGTTGAAATGGTGTTGGACGAATACGCCACCGAACACTGGACAGAATTAAAACACGAGGCTGCTCGCCAGCTAGGCTTGGCCGAGCACAGAGCGATCAACGATGCTTTTATTGTGCAGCATGCATTGGTTAAAGCTGAGCAGTCGGCAGCGATAGAGCCCACCTTCAATGCTCGTGCTAAACAGTGGCTAAACGAAAGCAGAAAGAAGGTGGCTGGTTGGGTATAAAGCGTTGGGCATTGCGTACCGATGCAGATCCCATAGCACGGCATCACGCCATGTTTGAACTATTAGCCGGCAAGTCTTTTTATGGTGTAAGTCGGCCGCACATACCTTTCACAAGCTCGCTAAAAAGCAAAGGGCGCTTGATCAAGAGCCCCCAGCTTTGTGTACTAGTCCGCTACCGCGGCATTCTAATTTCGGACTCCTAATCGCTAGTCCAAGTAAAGCTTACGTTTGGCAACCAATACGTTTATAGAAGTATTGTCATTTCGATTTTTAGGCCTCTTAAAAACCTGAAATCTAAAGGGCGTTATAAACTCGTCCTTTAACGACGGGCACAAAAAAGCCCGCGGTTGCGGGCTTGTTTAATTTGTCTTTACTCTATTAGAAGCGAAATTCAAGGCCGAGGCTGGCTTGTCTATAATCGGTATCGAAATCCGTGTCATCGACGTCTTCGGCCACGTCGCTGGCATCCAGGTCGGTATCGTATACCACGTATTCAGCATTGATGTAAAAGTTAGGGGTAATACCCAGGGCGACACCTCCGCCGTAAAACAAGCCTTTGTCATCGGTATCACCGCCGAAATTTAATATTTCGTAGTCGGTCTCCCACCAAAGCTGGCCGAGCTTTGCGTAGATTTCAAAATTATCGGTGATGGGAAAGGTGCCTTTTACCGCTAGTGTCATGCCGTCGGTTGAGGCGTTGGCTAAATCACCGCCGTACTCGCCGAAATCGACATAGCTACCCTCAACTGCAACGAATGGCAAAAAACGATAGCCTACCACGCCTTGTAGTATGTCGTTGTCATCATCGAAGTCGTCTTCGCCATCGATTTTCAAATAACCGTAATTACCACCGATGTAGGCACCCGTTGGGTTTTCCATATCCGCGAAGGATTGGTTGACGGCTAGTAAACCAAAAGCTGATAGCGTAGTTGCGGCTAGAAAAGGCTTTAGTTTCATGGGTATTTTCCTCAAAGTAATCGTAATTACCTAGCAGTAGTCAAGAGTCGTGCCAAAAGAGAAGTGTGATTATTCAGTGTAAAAATAGGCCATTACGGAGGGTAATTAAACAAATCGCTGAAAAATGCTCTCTGTATCCGGCTTACAGATGAATATCGATGTAACTATTGCAAAGGGCTTTTGTAGTAATTAGTTTGCGCGCGGCTTCAAAGTTTTCTAAAACACATATCCGTTTAAATAATATTCATCTCGGCGCTTAGCTGTGTTTGAGTAGACGACTAAAGATCCGATCCATATCGTTTACGCTGTTGCAAGTCTCCAGCGTTGAGCAGTAGGGGGCATATTGTTCGATTATTGAATCGCCAGTGTTCCATTGGGCTCTGGGTTCTGGGTTGAGCCACAGGGTACTTAGAGACTTTCGGTAAACTGTCCGCCAAATTTCGGCATTGCTGCTGTCGTAATTATTGCGAGCATCACCCAGTATGATGACATGGGTCCGATGGTCAACCGAGTGACCGGCAATGTCGTTATAGTCGAGTAGGGCCTGACCATAGTCGGTAGAACCATGGGATAACTTGTCCACAGTCATGGCAATGGCCTCGGTACTGTTAGTCGTCGCAAATAGATTAGTGACTTCCGTGGTGTGATTGGTGAATACAAACGACCGCACATTGGGTAGAACGGACTGCAGCGCATGTACAAAGAGTAGAAAAAACTTAGATGTTTTGGCAATTGAGCCGCTAACATCACAGAGCGCGTGTACTTTTGGTTTTTCCTTCTTGGTGGATTTCCAATGGGTCTTGTAGGGTAGTCCACCGTAGGCGATATTCGACGTAATCGTTTTTTTTACGTCCAGTTGGCCTTTGCGATGCATTTTCTTCTTTCGGCTATGCTGGCTGGCCAGTTTTTTAGCAACTTTCAGAATCAACGTGCGCAGTAGTATCTGTTCGTGATCTTCCATGGTGGTGAGCTTTTGTTTTTGTAGCCGGTTGAACTGAAGACTTGATACGCTATTTTTACCAAATAGCTGATACTGTTGGCCCACGAATGCGGTTATCAATTGCAGTAATTGTTGCCGTTTTTCTTCTAGGTGATGTGCAGTGTCACATTCGCTGTTTTCGTTTCTTAGCTGCGCAATTTCTCTTACCAGGGCTCTATCGCCCATGGCGATGAGAATCTGCCGGCTAACACGGTTAATTTGCAAAAATAACGTCATTTCCTGCGTATTTACCTGCTGGGCTGCATTGGCTATGGCTAAGCTTAGGTTTGGGTTAGCGGATGTCAGCAGTTGGCCCAATTCAGATTGGGCAATCGGAACCGGGAAAGCGTTTGATATACTAGTTTGCTGAGTGCGTAGTGTGGGTAAATCAATATTATCTCTGATTGCACCGGTTGTGAAAAACGCTTCAAATAGATCTGCGGTTTGCCGAGCGTGGGTTTCACTTTTGGCCAGGGTAGCGCACAGCGCAGCCTTTATTTGATGGCGATGTTCAAAGCCTATTAGCCCACAGGCTTTAAGTGCGATTATGGTTTCATTGGCAGAAACGGGTATTCCGTGGTGTCTCAGCGACTGTACGAACGACAGAAGTGCTTTATCCACGAATCAGGCTCGTGTCTAAATCGCTTAAAATAGCTTCAATATCCGGTTTAATGAGCTGGATGTCATCCTCAAATTTCAGTAGCACGTTTAACGTTTCTTCAACCCAATGCTTGTCCAGTCGAGCCACATTTAATAAGACCAGGGCGCGCGCCCAATCTATGGATTCGCTTATAGCGGGTAACTTTTTCATCGGCCTTGCTCGCAGTTGCTCGACAAACAGAACCACTTTGTTAAGTAACTCTTCAGATATTTCTGGCAGTTGGGAGGCAATAATACTGGCTTCCTGGTTAGCGGTGGGAAAGGGGATATATAGGTGTAAGCAGCGTCTCTTTAACGCGTCGCTCAGCTCTCGGGTGTTGTTGCTGGTTAAAATCACCACCGGTTCACGGTTGGCTTTTATGGTGCCCAGTTCAGGTATGGTTACTTGGTATTCGCTGAGAAGTTCTAGTAAAAAGGCTTCAAACTCCTGGTCGGCCTTGTCTATTTCATCGATGAGTAGCACCGCAGGGTGATCCATCTGTAAGGCGCTGAGTAATGGCCTCGGCTGCAGGAAGTCTTCAGAATAAAAGACGTCATTGAACGATTGCAACTGGCTGAGCGCCGTCGTTAGGCCCTGGCTGGTGTCTACTATGCCGGCTAGCTGATCTTTTAGAATTTGGGTGTAGAGCAGCTGTTTACCGTATTTCCATTCGTACAGTGCTTTAGATTCGTCTAATCCTTCATAGCATTGTAAGCGTATCAAATCGGTTTTCAGAAGCTGGGCGGTCTTTTTAGCCAGTTCGGTTTTACCCACGCCGGGAGGCCCTTCTACTAATAGTGGCTTGTGCAATTCCATGGCTAAAAACAGGGTTGTGGCGATTGAGCTATCGCTTATATAACCTAGATCTTGTAAGTTGGCCTGTAATTCGGTGGGTGATTGCTGCGGTGTTTTCATAGTCTACTTATTGCTATCTTAGCGGTAGGATCCTAACGACCCAAAGAGAGTGAATACTACCTATTGTATATAAGGAGAGGCAGATGAATCCACTGTCTGAAGAGATGATCGCTTGTCCGTACTGCGGCGAACACATTTCCGTTTTACTGGACAGCTCCGAGGCCTGGCAGGAATATATAGAAGATTGCCAGGTCTGTTGTCGGCCTATCGTATTTCATCTACAGCTTGATGAATCAGGAGAGCCCCTGGTTAATGTGCGCACCGAAGATGATACTTTTTAGATTGATAGGCTTCACCGGTGCATAAGATTCTCTCGCCCATATCTGCACGCGCCTAGCAGCCATTGTGCGCTGCATTCCTTTTGCCTTGCTTGCGTAGCCCTTGCCGCATGCCCCTCGCCACCTGCCCAAGCGCCACTAAATAACCACCGATAAATTTTTGACGCTGGATTCCGCCTTACGATGAATTGCCGTAGGGCGGCAACCGTTATTTGCCGTTAGCCGGTAATCAGCGGCAATGGCTTGCCGTTATAAGTCGGAATAACTCAAAAATTTCCATAAATCGGGCTGAAACCGTGGTTATTTGGCCGTTTTTTGAAGTTGGCATAGCCTTCGCTTAGTGACTAGTAACCATCAAATATTCGACGAGATTTTGTTCGTGGCTATTAATTTTGAAACAGCACTGGGAGTTCACCCAACCGCGCTTAAAGCTCGCACAGAGCGAGCCAGCTTGTTGGCGAATAATTTGGCGAATGCCGAAACTCCTGGATTCAAAGCCCGCGACATGGATTTTCAGCGAGTGTTTGAACAATCACAGTTCGACGGTCCGCAGGGCTTAAACATGAATGTGACATCTCAAAAACACACGCCAGGTGGTGCCGAGGTTGTCGATAATGGCGAGTTGATGTATCGCACGCCCACGCAGCCCTCCATTGATGGCAATACAGTAGAAGAGCATGTGGAGCACGCCCAATATATGGAAAACGCGCTCGCATTTGAGGCCAGCTTTTTGTTTTTGAAAAGTAAGTTCTCCGGGCTTTTATCCGCGATTCGAGGTGAGTAATTATGTCTCTAGCTAAAATATTTGACACCGCCGGTAGCGCCATGAGCGCAAACACCGTGCGCTTAAATACCACCGCCAGTAACCTCGCCAATGCCGAATCCGCGGCATCCAGTATTGATGAAACCTACCGCGCCAGGCACCCGGTATTTTCTGCCATACAACAGCAAGTACAACAGTTGTCCTTCGACACTGTGGGAGACGGAAAAGGTGAGGCGCAGGGCGTTCAGGTGTTGGGTATTGTCGAGTCCGATTCGCCCTTACAAGAGCGCTATGAACCAAATCATCCACTGGCCAACGAAGAAGGCTATGTATTTTATCCCAATGTTAATGCCGTGGAAGAAATGACTAACATGATTTCAGCGTCGAAAGCGTATCAGATGAACGTTGAAGTCATGAACTCCGCTAAATCCATGATGCAGCGCGTGCTGACCTTGGGCCAATAAGCGCCTGACTGTAGCGAGAAGGTTAAATTATGTCCGTTAACAATGTTGATTCAGCACTATCGGCGTACTCAGTACAAAGTCGACAGAAAGAGGCTGACGCCGGTTCCAACAGCGACGAGCTAGGACGTGACGTATTCCTGCAGTTGTTAACAACACAGCTGCAGCACCAAGACCCTTTATCGCCGCAGGAAAATAGTGAGTTTGTGGCCCAGCTGGCGCAGTTTACTCAGGTTGAATCTCTGGATCAGTTGAGCAATTCTTTTGAGGACTTTACCGGTTCATTTTTATCGAACCAGGCATTGCAAGCGTCATCCTTGGTTGGCACCTCTGTGACGGTGCCAACCAACAAGACTTTGCTCGCACCCGAGGGAATTGTCTCCGGCAGTGTGGATGTGCCAGCCAGTACTGGCAACCTTAATATCGATATTTATGACAGCAGTGGTTCGTTGGTAGATACCATTCCTGTTGGAGCACAGCCCGCCGGTGAAATGGTATTTCGTTGGGACGGGGCTTACGCAGAAGTAAACGGTGAGTTAATTGATTGGCAATCCAGCCAAGACAGCATTGAATCGGGTGAATACTCGTTTATTGTTACTGCTGCCTTGGATGGGGAAACCACGCAATTAGACACCGCGCTTAGCGCCAATGTTAACAGTGTTACCGTGGGCAGCGATGGCGAATTAACGTTGAATTTGGCCGGAGTAGGGGCCTTCGATTTCGATGAAGTTATCCAATTCAACTAACGTAATGCTGGAATTATTCACGCCTAGGACAGGTAAGTACGAGGAGCGTTCTCATGCCGTTTAACGTTGCACTCAGTGGCATTCGAGCTGCCGCTATGGATCTCGAAGTAACCGGTAACAACATTTCCAATGCATCCACCATTGGTTTTAAAGAAAGCCGCACGGAATTTGGTGATGTTTACGCCAATTCACTATTTGGCTCTGGCGCCTTCCAGGTAGGTAGTGGTGTACGAGTAACCGACGTCGCCCAGCAGTTTGACCAAGGAAATTTGGCTTACACTGAAAATGAATTGGATTTGGCCATCAGCGGTGAAGGCTTTTTTATCCAAGAAATTGGCGGCGAGCGCAGCTACACGCGGGATGGTACCTTCTCGTTGGATGAAAATGGTTTTGTATTGAGTAACAGTGGTGGCGTGATTCAAGGTTTCGGTGCAGACGAAGATGGCAACATCGTGGGCGTATTGACTGACCTACAAATTTCCACTGAAAATATTGAGCCAATGCAATCCGATACAGTTGACTGGCGTTTGAACTTTGATGCGGAGCAAGAGCCGCCGGTAACCACGGTTTTTGATCCTGCCGATGCAACTTCGTACAACTCCGCTACATCAGTGACAATATACGATTCGCTGGGTGTGAGCCATACTTTAACGCAATACTTTGTGCAAGCGGGTAGTACTGCAGATAGAACCGATTGGCAGGCATACAGCTATATTGACGGTGAAGCGGCTGTTGTCGACGCAGCGGGCGATCCACAATCGAGTTTGATCACTTTTGACTCCACCGGCCAGTTGGTGGCGGTAGATGGTGTTGATGGCAATACCGAAATTATAATACCAGACTGGGCGCCGATTGAGGCGACGGACCCTGAGCGAACCACGCTTACGGTAGATTACATGGGCTCCAGCCAGTACGCATCAGACTTCGGTGTAACCGATGTGACCCAAGACGGATACACCACAGGTCGTATGTCAGGTTTGGAAATTAATGACTCAGGTATTATTTTTGCGCGATTCACCAACGGCCAGGCCCGTGTGATAGGGCAGATTGCTCTGGCGGAATTTACGAACAACAACGGTCTCGAACCTACGGGTACGAACTCTTGGTCTGAGACCTATTCGTCGGGCGAACCTAATATCGGATCGCCCGGCTCGGCGGTGCTGGGTTATATCAACTCCGGCGCCTTGGAAGAATCCAATACCGATTTAACAGAGCAGCTGGTGCAATTAATTATTGCTCAGCGTAATTACCAAGCTAACTCTAAAACCATTGAAACTGCGGATCAAATAACGCAAACCATTATTAATATTTAAGGAATTTTTGCTCCGTAGTAAAAAGAATTGACTGTGCGATTTGGGCGACGAAAGTCGCCTTTTTTTTGCCTGACGTTTGGTGAAAAGTTTAATATTTTCTGCTCGTTAGAATGCTTGGCATTGTTGTTGCTCAATACTGCTTGTGATCGAAAAGTAACAGATTTTTGACGACAGAGTTTTAAAGAGGGCAGGCTATGGATCGCGCAATCTACATCGCAATGACCGGCGCTAAAAATAATATGATGGCGCAAACCGCGCGTGCTAATAACTTAGCCAATGCTAACACCACGGGCTTTAGGGCAGATTTTGAACAAGCTCGCAGCCAAGGTGTTTACTACGGCGATGGTTTACCCACCAGAGCCTATTCGCAAACAGAGCGACCCGCCACCGATTTTGCTCTGGGTAATTTACAGCAGACCGGTCGGCAGTTGGATTTGGCCATCGAAGCCGAAGGTTTCTTTGTTGTACAAGCGCCGGATGGCAGTGAAGCCCTAACCCGTGCGGGTAACTTAAAGATAGATGCCAACGGCGTTTTACACACCGGCAGTGGTTTGCCGCTGATGGGCAACGCAGGTGTCATAACTTTGCCGCCCCTTGAGCAAATCGAAATCGGTAAAGATGGCACAATCTCTGTTCAATTACTGGGGCAGGGCCCCGAAGTAATGGCCAACGTAGATCGCTTGCGCTTGGTTAATCCTGATGCCGCCAATCTTGAAAAAGGACGAGACGGTTTGTTTCGCTTGCGCGAGGGTGGTGAATTTATTGATGACCCCACAGTGACTTTGGCCTCTGGTGTTTTAGAGAGCAGTAACGTCAACGTGATTGATGAATTCACCAATATATTGGCGCTGGCGCGGCAGTACGAAACGCAAATTAAAATGATGTCCACCATCGAGGAAAACGCTGATGCTTCCACTCGGTTGTTACAACTGAGTTAAGGGCGGGGCGGAATCAATTTTCATTGATTTAAATTGTTTGTGACAAACCTTTTGAACACTACGGAACGGCAGGGATGCGGTTTCAGGATGAAAACACATTAGCGGTACCACAGTGAGGTAACACCATGCACTCAGCATTGTATGTTAGTAAAACCGGCCTTAGCGCCCAAGACACTCAGTTAACGACTATTTCGAATAACTTGGCCAATGCCTCTACCGTTGGTTTTAAACGCGACAGCGCCGTATTTGAAGACCTCTTATACCAGATCACTCGCCAACCTGGTGCTCAGTCCACACAAGACACGACATTGCCCAGCGGTTTGCAATTGGGTACCGGTGTGCGGGTGGTCAGTACCCAGAAGCAATTTGAGCAAGGCAGCATACAAGTTACTGATCAGACCTTAGATGTGGCTATTGAAGGCCGCGGGCTTTTTCAAATCACTATGCCAGATGGTGGCACAGCCTATACCCGTAATGGTCAGTTTCATTTGAACTCCGAGGGCACCATTGTGAATGCCAATGGCTTGGTTTTGGAGCCCGCCATCAACGTGCCGGAAAATACCAGCACGCTCACCATCGGCACCGATGGCACGGTATCGGCCAATATTATCGGCCAGAATGCACCGCAACAAATTGGCTCCATTACGCTGATGGACTTTATCAATCCGGCCGGTTTGCAGGCTTTTGGCGGAAACTTGTTTTACGAAACTGCTGCCAGTGGTAATCCCACTCAGGGTACACCAGGCCAAAATGGTTATGGTGAACTTCAGCAGGGCTCACTAGAGAGTTCTAACGTCGATATCGTGGAAGAAATGGTCAATATGATCACTACCCAGCGAGTGTACGAGCTGAACTCTAAGGTTGTGTCCACCGCTGACCAAATGCTGCAGTACATTACGCAGAACCTTTAAGAGTACTTCGCCATGATGGGACGTCAAAGCAAGGCTTTAATATTGTTGTGTGCAGTTGGCTTGTTAGCGGGCTGCGGCGGGCAGCAGATTGCGCCGCAACCTGGAGCCGATCCTCATTATGCGCCTGTGGTTGCTCCGAGCCAGCCTATGCACCCTCCCAGCAACGGTTCTCTTTTTAGCAGCAATTACGCAATGTCTTTATACGGCGATGCCAAAGCAATGCGAGTAGGCGATATCATTACCGTGTTATTGGAAGAAGAGACCACCTCCAGTAAGTCCTCCGGGGTGTCGGTATCGAAAGATAGCGACATCGGTATTAACGAAGGTACCATTTTGGGTACGGGTATTAGCGCCAGTAACCTCAGTTTGCTCACCAATGTGGGTGGCTCCCGGGCATTTAATGGTGGTGCCGATGCCGATCAGAGTAATTTATTGGAAGGCAGTATAACAGTAACCGTGGCCGATATATTAGAAAATGGTAATCTGATTATTCGCGGTGAAAAATGGTTAACGCTGAACCGTGGTGATGAATACATTCGAGTCAGTGGAATAGTCCGCCCACAGGACATTACTACCGATAATACTATCCAATCAACGCGCATTGCCAACGCTCGCATTTCCTACAGTGGTACCGGTGAATTGGCAGACAGCAATCGTATGGGCTGGTTGAGCCGGTTCTTCAACAGTGCACTATGGCCGTTCTAAGATGACTATTTTCAAATACCTAGTTGGCTTCGGTATTCTATTGCTCTCCCTGGCCGCTCAAGCAGAGCGTATAAAAGACATCACCAGTGTGCAGGGCGTGCGCAGCAACCAGCTTATTGGTTACGGCTTAGTGGTGGGTTTGGACGGCACCGGCGACTCCACTAACCAAGCGCCGTTCACCCAGCAGTCGTTCAATTCCATGCTTAAGCAATTCGGAATTTCCGTGCCCGAGGGTGCCCGTATGCAGTTAACCAATGTGGCGGCCGTGGCAGTGCACGCGGAACTGCCGGCGTTTGCTAAACCCGGCCAGCCAATAGACGTCACTGTGTCCTCTATCGGTAATTCGGGGTCGTTGCGCGGCGGCAGCCTGTTGATGACCCCGTTAAAAGGCATCGACGGCAACGTGTATGCCATCGCACAGGGTAACCTAGTGGTGGGTGGATTGGGCGTAGAAGGCGCCGATGGTTCCCAGGTGACTATCAACGTTCCCAGTGTCGGTCGCATACCCGGTGGTGCTATGGTCGAACGGGCGGTGTCGTTGGATTTCGCCGGCGGCAAACCTTTGATTCTAAATTTACACCAATCGGATTTCACCACGGCAATGCGGGTGGCGGATGTGATTAATCAAGCCTTTGGCCCAGAGACCGCCTTGGCCAACGACGCAACGTCCATTGTCGTACAAGCGCCGGTTAACCCATCGCAAAAAGTGAATTTTATCGCCATGGTGGAAAACCTAGAGGTAGACCCTGGAGAGGGCCCAGCCAAGGTTGTTATTAATTCCAGAACCGGAACCATCATTGTGGGTAACCACGTTACAGTTGAACCTGTGGCGATTACGCACGGCAGTTTGACGGTTACCATTCGTGAGAACATTGAAGTCAGTCAACCTAACCCTTTAGCCAACGGCGAAACCGTTGTTACCCCGCAATCGGAAATCATCGTAGAAGAGGGACCTCGGCCAATGTTTAAGTTTTCGCCAGGTAGCACACTGGATGACATCGTTCGTGCGGTAAACGAGGTTGGCGCAGCGCCGGGCGATCTTATGGCCATATTAGAAGGCTTAAAGCAAGCCGGTGCGTTAAGGGCGGAGCTGGTGGTGATCTGATGGACAGTAACTTTATGTCATCACGAGTTAACGACGCGGCCAAGTCTTTTACCGATTTGGCGGCGCTTAACGACGTAAAGAAACTGGGGCGCAACCAAAACCCCGAAGCCATCATGGAAGTGGCTCGTCAATTTGAATCATTTTTTATCACCCAGCTGATGAAAGAAATGCGCGCTGGAGTAGACCTTATCGGTAAGGATAACTTTACCAACAGCAGCGAAATGAAGTTCCATCAGCAGATGTTTGACCAGCAAATCTCCTTGGAGGTAGCCAACAAAGGTGGCTATGGCCTGGCAGAGATCATGGCGCGACAGCTCACAGAGCAATTCGATATTAACTGGGATAGCCTGGAAAACAACACCCCTGATAATAAGACTCTGCTTGCTGAAGTAGATGCAGCTGATAAATCGCTACAACGTCGGTCGACTCCGCCACCGTCAAGTACAATTGAAACGATGGGCGGCGCACAAACCACGGCTACCGCCACCGTCCCTAGCTCTGTTTCTAAAGTCGGCGATAGCGACCAAGCCAAATCAGAAATAGACGCGGGTAGTTTAGGCCAAACCATAGAACAAATTGCGCGCTTCCTGAAGCCACTGACTGGCAAAGCCGCTGATATGGCCAAAGATGTTATCGAATCCGGCGTTGAGTTGGTTGAGCAGCTACAAATCAACAAAGGTAATTTCTTCGCCGAGCTTAAAGACTTCGCCGCCAACGCGGCGGAGAAACTGGGCGTGGATAAAAATGTTTTACTAGCCCAGGCAGCATTAGAAACTGGTTGGGGAGAGTTTATTAGTAAGGGGGATAGCGGCTCTAGTAAGAACTTATTCAATATTAAGAGTAGCTCCCAGTGGACAGGTGATAGCGTTAAGGTAACTACCGTGGAGTACCGTGATGGCGTTGCACAAAAAGAGCAAGCAAATTTTCGCGCCTATTCTTCTTTCGAAGACAGCTTCGACGACTACGCAGATTTTATATTATCCAACCCTAGGTATGAGAAGGCGCTATCCTGTGCCAGCGATAGTGAAGCTTATTTACGAGAGTTACAGCAAGCGGGGTACGCAACGGATCCTAACTACGCGGATAAAATCATGCAGCTGTTGCAACAGCCAGAATTTAAGTAGTACTGGAACTATGATGAAATATGAAATGACCCGGCGGTTAGTTATGAGGGTAATACTATGTCTTTACTGAATATTGCCCTAACTGGCTTAGGCGTAGCGCAAACCTCGCTTACCACCACCAGTAATAACATCACCAATGCCAATACCGAGGGCTACAGCCGGCAGCGCACGGAGCAAGCCACTCGCCCCTCGGAATTTACCGGCGGCGGTTATATTGGTAACGGTGCCTATATTGTCGGTATTGATCGTATTTACAACGATTTTATCAACGAAGAATTGCGTTTGGCCGGGCAAGAGCTAAAAGAAAACGAAGCCTACTTGTCGCAAGCCGAGCAGATGGACAGCCTATTGGCGTCCACCAGCACCAGTTTAACGTCCAGCCTAGAGCGCTTCTTTGGTTCGTTATCTACAGCGGCGGAAGATCCGCAAAGTAACGCCGCCCGGCAACTGGTTTTAAGTGAGGCCAGTAGCGTTGCCAATCGCTATAACGTGCTCTATCAAGAAACCGTGGAACAGAATAGTTACGTTAATGCGCAAATAAAAACGCTGACCGAGGAGATCAACCACCTCGCCATTACCGTTGCCAGTTTGAACGATGCCATCGGTTCCGCTTTCTCCAATGGCCGGCAGCCCAATGAATTATTGGATCAACGTGAGCTGGCCATCCGGGATCTAAGTGAGCTGGTGGGCATCACCACCGCCGAGCAGTCTAACGGCGAAATCAATATTTTTGTGGGTAGTGGGCAAGCCTTGGTGGTTGGCGTAGAAGTTTCGGAAATGTCGGCGCAGGCCTCCTTGGATGCCGGTTTCCAAACCGCTATTTATCAACCGCCCTCGGGCACCGACCTAACCACGGTTATTGGTGGTGGCGAGCTGGGTGGCTTATTGGCCTACCAAAAAGATTTAGTACTACCGGTGCTTAATGAACTTGGTCGTTTGGCTCTGGTAACCGCCCAGTCGATCAACGACTTGCAAGCGCAAGGTTTGGATGCCGAGGGTAACTTTGGCGAAATTGTCTTTGGTGATTTCAATGACGGTTTCAATATGCGTAGCCGATCTACCCCGGATAACGACAACACTGGTAACGCGATCTTTCAGGTGGAAATTACCGATGCCGGTATGTTAACCGGCAGTGATTACACCCTGCGGGTCAACGGCGGCAATTACGAAGTGTTTAGTATTTCGCAAAACCAAGCCGTTGCGAGTGGTACCACGCCCATCGGCGGAACCATATCCTTACCGGATCTCGGCATCGATATCCACGTGGAATCCGGTGCTGTGCAAGATGGCGATGCCTTTTATTTATCGCCTTCACGCCGTGCAGCAGACCAAATTGAAGTGGTTTTAAATGAGCCCGCGCAATTGGCGTTTTCGGCCCCGGTCAGGGCCACTAGCTCGTTAAACAACCGAGGCGATACCAATATCACCCAGCCAACGGTAACTTCCACCATAAATGACAATAACCAGTCGATCATCAGCAGTAGTGGGGGCTTTCCCTTCGATTTAGTGTACGACGAATCCGCCGGCGCATGGCAGGTGACCAATGGCCCCGCCGGTTTCATCATCACGCCTGCCAGTGCTGCGTTTGATTCAGGCATGACCAACAGTCTTTCGTTCACGGTAACGGATGGTAGCGGTAACAGCGTGGATCTAGAGCTGCAAATATCCGGGCGGCCGCAAAACGGTGACAACTTTACTGTAGAATTCAATGAGGATGGCGTGGCAGACAATCGCAACGCTTTGAAAATGATTGAAATTCAAACCGCTGATGTTGTGCGCGGTAGCGCTGGGGTCAACGGTCCTAATCAAAGTTTGTTGGATACCTACGGTCAGATCGTAGAAGAAATAGGCGTAGTAACCGCCACCAAAAAAATCGATACCGAGGCTTACAAGGCTCTATATGACCAAGCTTATAACGCTCGGGAAGAGGTGTCCGGGGTTAGCTTGGATGAAGAGGCCGCGAATTTAATCAAGTTCGAGCAAGCCTACAATGCGGCAACCCAAGTGATTTCGGTTGCTCGTGATCTATTTGATCGTATTTTGCAGATTTAGAGATAACCGCCATGCGCATATCCACCCAGCAAGCCTTTGGTAATAGCCTAAACAGTTTGCAAGACATCTACTCAGATTTACTGCGGACCCAAGAGCAGATCAGTACCGGTAAGCGCGTGATCAATCCCTCCGATGACCCGATCGCGGCCACGCGGATACTGAATTTACAACAGGATAACGCCCTGATCAGCCGTTATCGAGACAACATTACCCTGGCCACCAATAATATCTCCGAACAAGAGTCCTTACTGGATTCCACATTGGTGGCCGTGCAGCGTTTAGAAGAACTGACTATTCAGGCCGGCGACGGCGCTCTTAGCAACCAAGACAGAATCGCCATCGCCCAGGAAACCCAAGAAATCTACGAGCAGTTAATCAGCATTGGTAATAGCCAAAATGCCCGCGGCGAATATCTTTTTGCCGGCAGCCAAGCAGAACAAAAACCCTACGTGGTACAACCGGATGGCACCGTAATTTACCAAGGCGATGAAGCTGAGCGGGAAGTGGAAATCGCCGGTGGCAGTTTTGTTTCCATACGCGATAGCGGCTTCGATATTTTTGAAGATATAGCAAACAAGCATCGCATCACCACGAGCACCAATAGCGCCAATGGTTATCACATTAACAGTGGTGAGCTGGTGGATGAAAACGCCTTTGACGATTTTTACGATAGCTTCGTTGGCGTACCCGTTCCGCAAACAACAACACTAACACTTACCGATAACCGAGATGCCACCAGTGCGGATTTCCCAAATGTCCCCGTGGATTTTAGTGTGAGTTATACCTTACCCGATGGCACTGGCCCAATAACCACCAACAACGTTAATTATATCAACCTGGATACGGCCGCCGACGATCGTTACCTAGAGGTTCAGGTGGATATGACAGCGGAAATGGGGCAGGTATTTAGTTTGTACCTGCCGGTGAATGAGGATGGTATTGTGGCCGGTGCAGGCGATGCCGACGGTACCGGGGGCGGAGACGGTGAGCAAACAGAATTTTATATTGACCGTCAGGAAACCCAAAGTTTAATGGGGATTGCCTATGAACTTACGCAAATACTGCAAGAGCCCGGTGAAGCCAGCGCCAACAACAAAAATCTAAGTAGTCGCTTGGGTGCAGTTTTAGATAATCTCGATAATGCCGGCCGTAATATTGACAGCGTATCGGCAAGCATCGGCGCTAGGCTTAATTTAGTAGATTCCACCGATGCCTTGCACGAGGAGTCAGAAATATTCAATGCTTCCGCGTTGGCTTCTATTGAAGATGTCGATTTTGCAGAAGCACTGAGCAACCTTACCCTGCAAGAAACAATTTTAGAAGCTGCTCAAGCTAGCTTTGTGCGAGTAAGTAATTTAAGTTTGTTTGATCGCTTAGGCTAACCTTGATGGTAAATTTTAGCGCCGAACCGATTTTTGTAACGGGCTTGCCGCGCTCGGGAACCTCAATGGTTGCTGGTTGTTTGCATTTATGTGGCGCGTGGGTAGGGCAAACAGTACCTGGCGGCATGGGTAACGAAAAAGGCTTTTACGAAAATACTGTTATTCGAGAGCAAATGATAAAAAAGCTGCTTTTGCACCTAGGTTGTGATCCTTTAGGTGTAAAGTCATTGCCTCTCTATGAGCGTGTGCCTAATGTATCTGGCCTAGACGAGGCAGTGTTACAGTGTATTCACAAGCAAGGATATTCAGGCGATCATCCTTGGCTGTATAAGGATGCCAAGTTAACCTTGTTATGGCCCATTATCGCGCAAGCTTTTCCTAGAGCACGATGGATAATTGTGCGGCGAGAACCGACTTCTATTATAGCTTCCTGTATGCGCACGCATTTTATGGCGCACCATTCTCAATCGAAAGAGTTCTGGCAAGATTTTGTCCGCCAATATCAGCAACGTTTGCAAGGCCTACAGTCGTCTGCCTGTAAAGTTTTTGAAATCTGCGCCGATAGCTTAATCAGAGGTAATAGTGACGAACTGCTGCTATTGGCAGAGTCTTTGGAGTTGTCGGCAAACGCAAGTGCGGTGAGCCAGTTTATATCACCCGAACTATGGCGCGCTAATACTCCTGCTTAAATTTTCCAGCAAGAGTAGTGTGCTCATGATTCCACTGCTAGTCCCCGATTTGCCCCGCTGTGACGATGTTATTCCTTGGTTAAAGGAAATTGATAATAATCGTTGGTATTCAAACTATGGCCCGTTGTGCGAGCAGTTTGAAAATGCCATTGTCGCTCTATTAAAACAACACAACCCCGGCGCCAGATCCGAATTCACCATGGTGTCCACAAGCTCTGGTACCACAGCACTGGAAGTAGGGCTAGGTGCCTACCGTTTACGCCCGGGCACGCGGGTGGTGTTACCCTCGCTTACTTTTCCTGCAACCGCAACGGCGGTCATTCGCTCGGGTTTAATCCCTGTATTGGCCGACGTTGACCCTGATACCTGGGTACTAACGCCAGAAATTGCCGCCGGGGTTATTGAGCGCTCCGGTGCTAAGGTGGTTATTCCTGTAGCGGCCTACGGTCAGAAGCTGGATGAGCGGGCGTGGTCGGATTTTGCCAGCCACTACGATTGCCAGGTGTTGATCGACTCCGCAGGTGCGTTTCCTGCTCATGTACCCGTGCCGGATGTCAATATTGCCTATAGCTTTCACGCCACCAAGTCTTTGGGAATCGGTGAGGGAGGTGGTTTGCTGTCCACCGACCGGGGTTATCTTCAAACTGCCCGCGAATTGACCAATTTTGGTTTTTCCTCCGGTACGGTCAATACCATTGGAATGAACGCGAAACTCAGCGAGTACCACGCAGCGGTGGGCCTGTGTCAAATCCAACGTTTTGGTGCGATCAAAACTAGACGGCAAACGCTCTACAGGCAACTTCGCCAGGCAATTAATGATAAAACCAGCCGAGTTCAATACCAAAGTCATTCTATTCCGGCATCACCAACCTTATTTGTGGTCGCCGTACCAGGCCATGCGGAATCTATCTGCCGGCAATTAACTGCCGAGGGCATTGGTGTGCGGCAGTGGTACTGCCCACCTTTACACTTGCACCCCGCATTTGATAGCTACATTAGAAATGCCTCACTTAAATTTGGTGAACTCAGTGTGGCCGAACACTTAGCCGATCGGTTAATTGGTTTGCCGTTTCATCCCTCGTTGGACAGAGGCGATGTGGCGAGGATTGCGCAAGCTCTAGAATGCGTACTGCAACAAGAAGAAGTCTGTGGTTCAGACTTTGTTGCAAGCCCGGCGACTGGATTTAAACGACAAATTCAATGACCCACTACATCAACTGTAACAGCAATACCCGCAACAACAATAACTGTAATTAAAATAAAAATACCACATTAAACGCCATTGCACGAATAGCATCTGGCCGTGGCACAATTTCTGCTCGATTAGATCAAACCTTAACTCGCGCCCACTCAAAAAATTAAGTATTTGGCGGAGCTATTTTTCAGCTCAGGGAAGTCCTACCGAATTCGATTGCATAAGCTTTTGAATTTACAAGAAATAAAATAGAACACGGTTTTATTTTCTACGGTACTACGGCTATTGAGCCAAATTAGGATGAAACCCATTAAGTCAAATTAACGTCGCTGAGATCAATCCATGAGCCAAAACCAGGTGCCGAAAGACGATATTAACTTAGAAGATTTTGAGCAAGCTATTTACAGCCGAAATTATGAACGTGCCACGATGCTTCTCATTCAGGCGTTATCGGGGTTTGAGCAGGGTACGTGGGATTTGGTGACAGTGGATCAGCACGGTGTTTCTCGAAATAGAAAATACTCTAGCGCTAAAAAACTGTTAACCCGGCTCTGCAGTGCAGCAACGGCATTTTTGTGCGATCCGAATCTTGTATTAAATCGGCATGGCTTTGAATTATTGCTGTTTTATAAGCGCTATCTAGTAACGGTTTTTGCCGCCACAGATTTTGTCGACATGCGCCATTGCCTGGAGTTTATTGGAGATCGTAAAAATGACGCCAGCGTGTCCTATAAAAGCGATGCAGACTTATATAAGGTAATCGTTGCCAGCAGTGCTACTACCGGTGCGGAATTGATAACAACCTTGCTGCAAGCCTTGCCCACCGACCTGGCATTTTTATTTTGGCTGAGTTTGCTGGATAACGAAATGGTATTGACCATCCAAGCAGATGAAACTCGTAACCAAGTGTTAGAGTATAGTGAGCGCTTCACAAAGGTGGTAGCGTCCGACGCAGCGATACATCGCGTGGTTAATACGTGGATGTTTTGCAGCTATATGAATAACCTAAAAAAACACAAAATTAAAATACCGCTTAACGCTATCGTAAAAAACTACTGTCAGGCCCATGGTGCAAAACAACCATTTATAAGCAATAAGCGGGTTTTAAAACAAAAGCCGACTCTATTGGTGATTTGTGAGCGCTTTACCTCCACACACGCCATGTTTCGCTGTTATGGTCGAGCGATTGAGAGTCTAAAGGCCAGTTATCGCATAGTACTGTTGACTGCCCATAACCGAGCCGACAGTAATAGCGTGGCGCTGTTTGATGATGCCGTTTTATTGCCCCAAGGGCAGGGCATAAAGGCGGTAAAAGCCACCATTGGTAAAATCATCAATATTGCTCCAGATATGATTTATTACCCCAGCTTGGGTATGGACGCGTGGGTAGTTGCTTTGGCGCAGTACCGTTTAGCCCCAATCCAATTGATGACTATGGGTCACCCAGCTACCAGTTATTGCGACAATATCGATTACCTATTTGCCGAAGAAAGTACTTTGGGTGACGCCGGCTGTGTTAACGAAACCTGTTTGCATGTCAAAGATGGCACCTTCGCCATGAGCAAAGGTACTTTAACCTACCAAGCTGAAATTACCATACGGGAAAATCCCGACAGCTTAAAAATCGCCTTGCCTAGTATTGCGTATAAATTAAACCCTTCTGTTTTGAAGGCTTGTCAGGAGATAAAAGCGCGCAGCAAGCGTCCGGTTGAGTTCCACTTTTTTCCTAATATGCGCGGCGTAAATCACCTCGCAATCCACTTTCGTTTGCAGGAAATATTGCCCTGTGTGGTGCACGAAAATCAGCCCTATAGCCAGTATATGTCGGCTTTAAATGAGTGTGATATTGTGCTTAGCCCATTTCCGTTTGGTAATACCAATGGGTTTATTGATAGTGGGCGCCTAGCGCTCCCCGTAGTGTGTTTGGACGGACCAGAAGCGCACAGCCATACCGATGTTGCTCTCAGTGAACGGTTTGGATTGCCAGATTTTTGCCGCACTCAAAATGTAGAGCAATACATTGCTGCAGCAGTGCGTTTAGTGGACGACGATACGCTTAGGGTCTCCGTTAGCCAAGCGTTAAAGAATAAAAATATTGATGGGATTCTCTACGCCCAAACCTCGGCGAATCCCTGCGCGGACATGGAACGCATGTTTAATTGGGTTTATCAATATCACGAGCAAATTAAAGCACAGTCCAAGCATCTATGGACGGTGGCTGATCGATACGAATTTGTGCCGCAAAGCCAGCCGAAAATGACAGCAGCCGGAGCCTGATATGATAGACACCGAAGTCTACGCATTTGGCTATAACGAACACACTCAGGCGTTGATAAAGCACGTAAAAGTGATTGGTATCATTGACGAGTATACCGATAAGGCCGAGATCGATAGCATACCCGTCATTAGCTTGGAACAATTGGCGCCGGGTATAACTATAGTCAATTGCGTTTATAATTCACGGGCTTTTTCTGCCCAGGCGCGATTGGAAACGTTAGGTGGTAAAGTTCTGTTTGTTGGCGATTTTATTCGCGATGATCCCGAGGCCTTTAAGGGTACTATGCTGGCGGAAGCTTTCCTGGCCATGCAAGAGGATTACTCGTTACTCAAGCAATGGCAACATCAGTTTCACGACGAAGCATCCCGTCAGCAATATTTGTCCGTGCTCGATTTTCGAAGAACATTAAATGTCAGACATTTGTCCTGTTTCGAAGTGAAAATTGATGCTCAGTATTTTGAACCATTTGTAGTTAATCGGCCCTATCTGCATTTAATCGATGGTGGCGCCTACGATGGTGCTGACAGCCTTCGCTTCGCTGAGTGTTTTCCGAATTATAAAAGCATCACCATATTGGAGCCATCCACTGCTAATCGAGTTTTGATTGCGGACAAAACCAAAGCGTTAAAGCACAGCACAGTATTGGGCGCATGCTTGGGCGACCGAGAAACAACGGTGCATTTTGAGGGTGAAGGTACTGCAGCAAAAATGGTCAGTAGCGGTGGTGCGGCTACTGCCATGAGAACCATCGATACACTCGTAAAGCAAGAATCTACCCTTGTTAAACTGGATATAGAAGGTGCAGAGATGCAAGCCTTGGTTGGCGCTGCAAAAACTCTGCACCGCGTTGATGCGGGATTTGCTATTTCCGCTTATCACTTACCACACGATTTAATGCATATACTGGATTGGCTAAAAATGTCCGAGGTGAAACGACAATTCTTTTTTCGCCACTATTCCAACGGTATTGCAGAATCAGTGGTGTTTGCCTTATGACTGAGCAATCACAACCCGTAGCAACATCCCATTGCCGTCCCCTGGTGATATACGGTAACGGCGCTATGGCGGCCGTTTATGATTCCTATTTCCGTACTCGGGGGGTGATTGCGTTTACGGTGGAGTCTCGCTTTAAGCATTCAGACACCTTTGCCGATCGGCCGCTCATTGCCTTTGAGCAATTAGCAGAAACCTTTGTCGCCGAAAAAACTGATGTTATTGTGGCAGTGGGCTACAGCGCCATGAACAGCATTCGTGCCCGGATCGCTGACGAAGTGAAAGCCATTGGTTTTCAGCTTGGTAGTTACCTAGCGCCCGGCTTTTCGCTTCATACCGGAAGTAGTGTTGGTGAACACTGTGTGGTTTTAGAGCACTGCTCTATGCATTGCCACACGCGGGTGGGGCGTAACGTGTTTATCTCCAGTGGCGTAAACATTGGCCATCATTGCCAGATAGGTAGCAACGTATGGATAAACGCAGGCGTTGCGCTGGCCGGCGGGGTAACCATCGGCGATAACTGTTTTTTAGGCGTTAACGCCAGTGTCGCTCATGGCGTTACTCTCGCACCCGGCACCTATGTGGGAGCCAATACTCTAGTGTCAAAAAATACTGAAGACAATCAAGTGGTGGTGACGCCGGCAGGTGAGGTTTACGATTTAGACAGCCGCGTGTTTCTTGCCGCATTGGAGGCCGCACATGCTAATTGAAGCGATCACCGAAGCCTACACAGGCAACCAAGATAAAACAGCGCTGATTATCGATGAAAAGCAGTGGAGTTTTGAGGAGTTAATCCGTGGTGTCCGCCAGCAAGCCGATGTTCTTAAACAAAGTGGCGTACGTCAAGGTGACCGCGTAATTTCGCTTTTGCCCAACGGTTGGCATGCAACGGTGATGCTATTAGCTTGCGCGCAAATTGGCTCTACCTATGTGCCCATGCCACTGTCCAGTACCACCTCCGCGCTAGCCACAGCTACGGCTGCAGTCAGCGCGCAGCATATAGTGTTGTGGTACGGTGTCACCGAAACTCACAATGAAATCTTTGCCAACGCGGTGGTTTTTGAAGTCCAGCCTGATGATCCTTTGGCTCGGTTAGTGTCCGTAGGGGCCCAGGTGGCACAGGCGTCAATAGCGCCAAGCAGTATTGACAAGAGTGGCGGTACTTCTCGTCGGAGTAGTACTCCGTTTATTCTAACCATGACATCCGGCTCCACCGGTGCACCTAAGCCCATTATGCTGTCCCAGGCGACTAAGTTGCTACGCGCACGCGCGGCGATTGCGACCTACAACCTAACCCGCACCGATACAACGTTAATTGCCACGCCGCTTTATCACTCGTTAGCGCAGAGGCTATTGTTGGTCAGTTTGTTAAGCGGTGGCAGCGTCGTGATTCTGCCGAAGTTTACGCAAAACCTTTGGCTTGCCAGTATTGCTAGTTATCAAGTTACGTTTACTATCGCCGTTTCTTCGCAATTGGTTCCGTTAATCGATTTACCCGACGCCGAGATCGCTAAGCTAGCCAGCTTAAAAACATTGGTGTCGTCTTCGGCCTTAATGAATCTAAGCGATAAAGAACAATTGCTGCCCCGGTTAGACTGCCACTTTCACGAGTGCTATGGCGCCTCTGAGGTGGCCATTGTTACCGATGTACAGTTTGGTGAAGACTCACCATTGGGAACAGTGGGGCGGCCCTTGCCCGGTGTGAGAATTAAAATTCTAGATAGTGATAATAAACCTTGCGCTACCAACAGTGTCGGTGAAATCTGCGTCCAGTCGCCATACCATTTCAGTGGCTATTATCAATGCGAAGCCGCAACCAAGGCGGCTTTCGACCAAGGTTTTTTTAAGACCGGTGATCTTGGTTATGTGGATTGCAGAGGATATTTGTTTTACGCGGGCCGGAAAAAAGACGTTATTATCAGTGGTGGAATCAATATTTATCCCAACGACGTTGAACAGGCCCTAGAGTCTCTAACCGGCGTTGCTGAAGCTGCGGCTTTCCCTGTTCCTGATGATCAATTAGGCGAGGTTGTTGCAGTTGCTCTAGTGGCGGAGCCTGCCACCATTCTAAATGCACACTACTTGCGGCTAGAAATATTCGACCGTCTTGCCGATTATCAGTTGCCCAGGCATTGGTACTTTGTGGAATCCTTACCTAAAACAGCTTTGGGTAAGTTACAGCGCTTTCGCTTAGCACAATTGCACCAGTGCCGAAAACAACCCAATGAAACAACCTCTGCGGGGTTAAACTCATGAAGTTTCAAACGCTTTCTCCCTTAAAGCTTGGTTTTATCGGTGGCGGTTGTAATTCTGCTGTGGGCTATGCCCATTATTGCGCTGCGCAATTAGACGGTGAGTGGCAACTGGCGGCCGGCAGTTTTAGCCGAGATGAACGAGTTAATGCGATCACCGCACGTCAGTACGGTGTGGCACCAGATAAGGTGTACGCCGATTGGCAAATGCTGTTGGAGCGCGAGGCGAAAGCGCTGGATGCGGTGGTCATACTCACGCCTACACCAGAGCATGAGGCCATGGTGTGCGCGGCCTTGTCCCACGGGTTAGCCGTAATTTGCGAAAAGTCGTTAACGCCTAGCCTTGCAGCGGCCAAGCGAGTGCGGGCGGTATGTGAACGTGAGCAAGGGCGTTTGCTGGTCACTTACAATTACAGTGCTTACCCACAAATACGCGAGCTGCAAGCACGTATCGAAAGTGGTCAGCTGGGCGCTATTCATCATGTGCAAGTAGAAATGCCCCAGGAGGGCTTTGCCAGGTTGCAAGAAGGCGGTAAGCAGCCGTCGCCACAAGCTTGGCGGCTGGAGGACCAAGAGATTCCGACGCTGCATTTGGATTTAACTACCCACCTTCATCACCTGGTGTATTTTCTGACGGGGCAGCGGCCGCTTGAGGTTATGGCGGATCACAACAGCTTCGGTTGGTTTCCCCAAGTAATCGATGATGCCACCGCGGTGGTTAAATACAGCGGCGATATGACGGCTCGCTACTGGGTGAGCAAATCGTCCTTGGGCTATAAAAATGGGCTGCGGATTCATCTCTCCGGTAGCTTGGGTTCCGCTCAGTGGGTGCAATCTCAACCAGAGGAACTCACGCTTAACTACGTTGATGGCCGGCGCGAAATTATTGAACGGGGCAGCCCTTGTTTAGTGGCCAACCAAATTGAATTTAATCGATTCAAAGCTGGCCACCCGGCGGGGTTTATCGAGGCATTTGCCAATCTGTACCGCGAGTTTGCCATGGCAATTAGGCATCCCGACACCAGTAAGGGAAGGGCGGTGTATAAAGATTACGGTTTAACTCCGGCCATTGAGGGGCTGGCGCTAATGCAGGCAATGACGCAATCACACAATAACAGGCAGTGGGAGAATCTCCATGGCAAAAATTCAACAGTTGCAGCCCGCGGGCAACGAAGCGTTAAACGATCCTATCCAGCAGTGGCTACTCGCGGAACTTCGTAAATATGGTGAGCCGTGTTTGCGTGAGGACGGCGATGTGTATTATCGCCAGGATGGCTTGCTGGATTCCATGAGCACCTTAAAATTTATGGTGGCGATACAAAAGCAATATGATATGGTTTTTAGTCCAGAGCAATTTAACAGTCAAGCCACTGCAACACTACGTCAATTGTCTCAGGCCATTGCTGCTGCGTTGGCGACATCAGATTGAATTTGAACCATTTGAGTAGTTAGTAAAAATATTGTAGCGAAAAGTGAGGGCAGTGCTGACGCCCATGTGGCGTTGGCGTATGGGCCGCTTATACAGGGCTTGCGTGTAGAGTTTTTACATGAAGCTTTTGTATGCAGAACCGACAAGACTTTTAAATTCTATTTTTATTTTAAAATTATAAATACAATCTCAGTGAGATTACTCACAGATCCACCTCATAACTGAATTGATAAACCAGTTCACAATGCCTCAATACAGCCGTTAATAATTGCCATAAACCGTGCCGAATCTTCGGCCTCGGCTAGGTTAACCGGTAATGCTCTGTTTAGGGTAACGGTTTTGTACCAGTAGCAGTGTTTTATTTCGGTAAACCAACGCCAATCAGCCACTGTAGGTAAAAGCAAAGTGGCATTCACTCCTAAAGCGGCGGCCAAGTGCAAGGTGGAGTTATCCACACCAATGTAGCCGTCCAATTCGGTCAGGAGCTGCGCGCTGGCCACAAGATCATTTTTCAAATCAAACTCTGGGGTTTCAATCCCCTGTTCTTGAAGCCAGGCGCGCTCCGTCTCGGTTGAATCATATTGCAGGTTAACCCATTGAACCTCCGGTGCCGTTTTTAGTAGAGACCAAACGTCCATATCCAAAGATCGATGGCCGCCGCCCGTGCCGTAGCGGCCGCCACGCCAAGAAAACCCCATTCGCTTGGTGTATTGAGAACCCGGTTCGGCTTGCGGTGCTGCGCCGTCGGTGGCCGGTGGTTGGAGATAACTCGGCACCGGAGAAAAGTCCTCAAAGCTGGTAATGAAATGGCTCGGTAACGAGCCTAGAGAAATTTGGGAGTCAAACTCTGTGTAGTCGCCGTCGTAGCTTTGTGTCAGCACTTGCATGCCGGCGGGTAGCAGCGGGTGCAAGCGTGGGTCCACTTTTACTGTTACTTGGCAATGCAAACGTTGGTAAAGGGAGAGAAACATGATTTGGTCGCCCAGACCCTGATCTGCCCACAGTAATAAATGATGCGTTGGCTCTTGTTCTCTTTGCCACAAAGGAAGGGGGAATTGTTCTCGGTTGCACACCGGGTCACGCCAACGCCACTCGTTCTCCGACCAGCCCAAGGCGAACTCTCCGCTCATTAGACTTAAATGCGCAAGGTTAATGTGGGCAAAGAAGTTATCTGGGGCCAGCTCAAGTGCATGGCTAAATTGCCGTGCTGATTGGGGTAGGTTATTAAGTGACTTTTCAATGACAGCCAAATTGATGTGTGATTGTGGGTTATTGGACGACATTTCCAATCCCAATACTGCGCAGGCCTTGGCATCGTGAAATTTACCCTGGCGGAAATACGCTTCTGCTAAGCGAGCAACGATCTCTGCGTGGGGGAGTGTGGTTAAGGCCTCGCGCAGTATGACTTCTACTTTATCCGATTGGTTACTGGCCAATAACATGTCGGCCAGGGAAACGAGAATGGCGAGATTCTTCGGTTGAGCAATGTGGGCGGAGTGTAAAAAGGCAATGGCCAACTCTGTGTTTTGCTGCATGGCCGGCTCTTGTGCCAAGGCAATGGCCTGCAACGCCACGCTTTCCAGGTTAGCGGCCTTGGCAAAGCAGCGCACGCCCAAATCAAAGAACCCCTGTTTCAAACAGATATTCACCAGAGATATCTGCGCGTGGGGGCTGTCTTGTTGATCGCTAATGGCGCCGATCAGCACCTGCGCCTCTTGATGGTTGCCATTGTCCAGCGCGGCCTGCAGTTGCTCAAGCATAGGATTCGCCTTGGTGTCAAAATGTGGTCGTAATAAAGAAGGATGTTGGTGAGTAGCAATGGCAATGCCAGCTGGGCATTTGCTCTGCTTATCTTGGCATGGCAATACCGCGGCAACATGGGTTGCTAGCGCAGTGCGGATGCCCAGGCGGAGGTTGGTTAGGGCGGCAATATCTTGCCAAACTTCGCACCTATTAGTTATAGGAAGGTGGCTTTATATAACCATTTCATCTTAACGAAAATTAATTTCTGCCGGGCCTGAAATTTAACCGCTGGCTCGAACTTTTTCTCTAAAGGAAAATTTTTTAGAGCCGAATTCCAGGTTGTGAGTAATTTATTACGAGGATCTTATTCCCGTCCGGGGCTAGGAGTAGAGAAATGGCATTAACAGTAAATACAAACGTCGCGTCTTTAAATACGCAAAGAAACTTAAACCACTCATCCGATGACTTAAACGTGTCTTTACAGCGTTTGTCTACCGGGTTCCGAATTAACAGCGCAAAAGACGATGCTGCCGGTTTGCAAATTTCCAACCGTCTTACATCTCAGGTTAACGGCCTAAGTGTAGCAGCGCGTAACGCCAATGATGGTATTTCACTTGCGCAGGTTGCCGAGGGTGCAATGCAACAGTCAACGGATATTTTACAGCGTATCCGAGACCTTGCGCTGCAAGCAGCCAACGGCAGTAACGCCGCTTCAGAGCGCCAAGCCTTGCAAGAAGAGGTTAGCCAACTTAAAGAAGAATTGACTCGTATCGCCGATACCACCACCTTCGGTGGTCGTAAGATTCTCGACGGTACTTTCGGTACTTCTTCTTTCCAAGTGGGAGCGGAGGCCAACCAAACTATTGAGGTTACTCTGACGAACGCTTCGGCGGAGCGTCTGGGTAATTATCGAGTGCAAGCGGAAGGCTCCGTTGCGGGTAACATTTCTGCGGGCATCGGTGCCAGCCAGTTTACTCCGGGCAGTGTGGGCATTCTGGGTGCATTTGGTTCGGCATCTGTGGCTATCGAATCCGGCGATACTGCCAGTGACGTTGCCGATGCGATCAACGCTACTTCAGAATCCACCGGTGTAACAGCCAGTGCGGTAAACGCGGTATCAATCAATGCCACGGATATCGCCATAGGCTTTGATGCTGCCAACGGTGTTGGTGATTCCGTGAGCTTTGCCATTGGCACCAACAACGGTGATGGAAAATCAAATACCACGGACGTTGTATTGACCACCACCGGAGACGGCGCGCAGGATCTAGAAAACCTTCGCGATGCGATTAATGCCGATGCCGGTAAAAATGGTTTGTCAGCGGCGATAGATGAAAACGGGAATCTGCTCATTACCGCCAAAGACGGTGATAATATTGAAGTAAGCAGTTTCGAAGAAATTGATTCTAACGGATCTGCCAACGACTCATCGATTACCTTTAGGCCGGTACTACCCGATGGTAGTTTTTCAGCCAACACGGTTAGTCTCAACGGAGCTGCTGATACCGAGCTGGAAGCGGTAGGTACAATTACCCTGGATAGCTACAAACCGTTTACGTTGCTCGGTAGTACCTTTGACGAGATCAGCGCGGATACCATTGGTGTTTTGCAAACCGTAGAAACCATTGATGTTACCAGTGCCCAGGGCGCACAAAACGCGATTGCCATTGTTGATGGTGCGATATCGTCCATCGATAGCCAGCGCGCGGTGTTAGGTGCGGTACAGAACCGATTCGAAAACACCATTGCTAACCTGCAAAATATTTCGGAAAACGTCACCGCTGCTCGCAGTCGAATTAAAGACACCGATTACGCAGCAGAGTCGGCTCAAATGACGAAGAACCAAATTCTGCAACAAGCCGGTACCTCGGTGCTCGCGCAGGCCAACCAGATTCCGCAGGCGGTATTGAGTCTGCTGGGAGGCTAAATAATATTGCCCGGCGCCTGGTTATTGGGGTGCTGGGGTTTTCTATTCGTGTTGACTGGGTTTTACTATATATAACCGTTGCCTTCTTTAGCGAATATGAATTCAGCGATTGTTGTTAGAACCCAATTCAGGCGAATTTTTTTGCCATTACTACCTCAAGTATTACCGCCTTTTATAGGCGGTTTTTTTAGATTTGATATCGCTAATCCTTTTCGCTAAGGTTTCTTCTTTCTTCTTTCTTCTTTCTTCTTTCTTCTTTCTTCTTTCTTCTTTCTTCTTTCTTCTTTCTTCTTTCTTCTTTCCTTCCTTTTTTTTGGTTGAAGTTCTACAGCGTGCTTAACAAAGATGCTAATTATGGTATTTATTAGCAGTATTCAATAACAAGCCCATTACTTATAGCGTTTTTGTGTGTTTATCGTCTGGCTCATACCGTTAGTGGAGCGTATCGGCTAATGTCGCTTCAATAATGACGCTGGCGAGCTATCTTTAGAGTCGGCATTAGCAAGATGCCAATCCTGTCACAATTCATTCCCCCCCAAAAAATATCGAATTTTTAAAGAATTAATTCCGAGGGTCGATAGCCTTCATGTAGAAATTTATCTCACAGTCAATACTTAGCCCCGCTAGAGGGCACAGGAGTTCGATAATGACCTTAACAGTCAACACTAACGTTGCGTCTCTCAATACGCAGCGCAACTTGAGCAGCTCTTCGGATGCTCTTAATGTGTCCCTCCAGCGCCTGTCGACGGGTTTCCGAATCAACAGTGCAAAAGATGACGCAGCGGGCTTGCAGATCTCTGACCGTTTGACCTCTCAGATCAACGGTTTGGGTGTAGCAACTCGAAACGCCAACGATGGTATTTCACTGGCTCAAGTAGCTGAAGGTGCCATGGAGCAGTCCACCGACATTTTGCAACGTATCCGTGACCTGAGCTTGCAGTCTGCCAACGGTAGTAACTCAGCGACAGAACGCCAGGCCTTGCAGGAAGAGGTGAACCAACTTAAAGAAGAATTGACTCGTATCGCCGATACCACCACCTTTGGTGGTCGTAAGATTCTGGACGGTACCTTTGGTACTTCTTCATTCCAAGTGGGTGCTGAGGCTAACCAAACTATTGAGGTTTCACTCACCAATGCCTCGGCTGATAAACTGGGTAACTACCGTGTGCAAAGCGCCGGTACTGTAGCCGGTAGCGTGTCCAACGCAGCTGGCGCCACGCAATTCACCGATGGTGCAACCGTAACCATTAACGGCGCGTTCGGTACCGGTAGTTTCACAACCTCTAATACAGACACCGCTGGTGAAGTGGCGGAAGCAGTTAATGCGCTGTCTGAAACCACGGGTGTTACCGCCAAGGCGACTACTCAGGTTGCGGTCAATGCTGGCGATTTTAGTCTAGGGTATGACACTGCAAATGGTGTGGGCGACTCTGTGACTTTTAATATCGGCACCAACGATGGAGAAGGTGGCACTAGTAGTTCAAGCACCGCCATCACCTTAACTGCCACCGGTGATGATGCCCAAGACTTACAAAACCTGCGTGATTCCATCAATGCCGACACCGGTACCAACGGTATTTCCGCCTCAATCGATGAAAACGGCAACTTGTTGCTCACCGCCAAAGATGGCGACAACATCGAAATTAACAGCTTCACCGAGGTAGATGGCGACGGAACTGCTAACAGTTCTACACTAACGCTGACTAATGTTGAGGCCGATGGCACTATCGGTACCAGTAACGTTGCGGTCAGTGGTACGGCAAACGCTTTTGAAGCGGTAGGTACTATTACTTTCGACTCAAGTAAGCCAATGACCGTTGGTGGTTCTAACTTCGCTGAGGTTTCTTCTGAAACCATCGGTCTGTTGAGCACGGTAGAGGATTTAGACCTCACCACTGCACAGGGCGCTCAGGATGCCATTGCCGTAGTGGATGGCGCCATCGCCAATATCGACTCCCAGCGAGCGCAGTTAGGTGCGGTGCAAAACCGTTTTGAAAACACCATTGCTAACCTGCAGAACATTTCTGAAAACGTATCTGCAGCCCGTAGCCGTATTCAAGACACCGACTACGCCGCTGAATCTGCAGAACTGACTAAACAACAGATCTTGCAACAAGCCGGTACCTCAGTACTAGCCCAGGCAAATCAGTTGCCTCAATCAGTATTGAGTCTTCTGGGTTAATTGAGTAGGTGAGAATGGGCGCGAGCACTGGGATGTGCAACCCAAGCGCCCATTCGATACCGATTGGAGGGTGAACGATGGAAATAAATAACGCGGTACACATTAGACCTGTGTCTGTCACTGCGAAATCTCCGACTGACATGGACAGTGTCAAAAAAGCCCCTTCGGAAGACGTACCACCACTTGAGAAAAGCAAGGCAGAAGTACAAGACGGTGAACCAGAGGTAGAACCAGAGGCAATGGCCTCGGTGGTAGAGAATCTAAATGGCATGGCTCAGTCCGTGCGTCGTGATCTCTCTTTCAGTCTACAGGATGACACCGGCAAAGTGGTTGTAGAGGTGACAGATTCTTCCACGGGCGAACTGATTCGAAAAATCCCGTCTGAAGAAGCACTGAAGTTGTCCGAACGCATCGCAGATGTACGCAGTTTGATGACCTCAGTAAAAGCTTAGTTCTACGCACGAACAAACCACCGGGGAGAGGATGCCTATTACGATAGGTGTCCTTTTTCCGGTTGGTTTATTTGTGCTTGGCGCTGAATGGAGCTGGCGCAACTAGGCTTTCTGGGGACAGATATTTGAGCCGGCAGATTTTAAACGCAGTAGGCGGTTTGCGACGTTGCTCAGGTATATTTATGCGATTTTACTGATATTAGTGGGCGGCTCAAAACAACGATTTTGAAGTGAATTTGAAGTGGCGTGATGCTTGCTCATATCCTGAATCTTAAAGTTCGTCCTAACAGAAACTGGGGGGTGAGCTAAGCTTAAAAGGAAGCCGGGCATCGTGCATGCCGCGGCTCAAGGTCATCTGCAATAGGCCGCTAACCATTTGAATAGGTATTTCATTTGGATTGCGGCCGTTGCTGTTTGCAGCGCTGGGTTGCCGCCCGGCAATATTGTCCGGCAAGTTGTTGCCGATAGAGGTAGAAAATGTCCATCACGTTTAACGGTATTGGCTCAGGCCTGGATATTGATTCCATTGTTCAAGCCATTGTTGAGGCGGAACGCGCTCCGGCGCAAAACCGGCTGGATCGCTTAGAAACCGATACCACGGAAGAATTATCCGCTGTTGGTCAGCTTAGCTCGGCACTAAGTGATTTTATGACAGTGGTTGAGGATTTAGGTGATGAGGACCTCTACCGTGGCCGCAGCGTTAGTATTGGCGACCGTGAGCTGTTGGACGCCACGGTTGACGAAAGCGCCCAGACGGGTAGCTACCAGCTGCAAATTGAACAGGTAGCTACATCCCATAAAATTGCCACCCAAGCCGTGGCGGCAGGTTCCTCTACCATTGGTACGGGCACTTTAACCCTGCACATGGGTAATTCATCTTTTGATGTAGTAATCGACGAAGAAAACGATACTTTGGCGGGTATTCGTGATGCGATTAATAATGACCCGTCTAATATTGGGGTTCGCGCTTCAATTATTAACGACGACACCGGAGCGCGTTTGGTCATCACCGGCGATGAAACCGGGCTGGAGAACACCGTTGCGATCACGGTTGAGGACGACGACGGCAACTCTCGTGATACTGGCGGGCTATCGGCACTAACCTTCGACCCCAACGACATCAACTCGGTAGGGGATGGCGGCGTCACCCATGACGCCAAAGAACTGGCAACGCCCCAGGATGCGTTGTTGTATATCGATGGCCTAACCGTCACCAGCGCCAGTAATAACGTTGAAAATGTGATAGACGGCGTTAATTTAAATATACTCTCAGCACAATCCGAAGAAGATTACGCCAACGGCAATACCATTAATTTAACCATTACTAATGATCAAGCGGCAATCTCCGATACGGTTAATAATTTTATTGATGTCTACAACTCATTTATGAGTGTTGTCGATCAATTGACCGTGGTGGTAGTTAATGAAGGCTCTACCGGTAATTTAACCGGAGCGCTAACCGGCGACTCCACCGCCAGAAACCTAGTATCCACCATTCGTACCCAGCTAAGCACGGGTGTGGAAGAGAACCCAGATGGCATGCAGTTTTTGGTTAATTTAGGCATCACCACCAACGATGAAGGCCAATTAACCCTAGATAGCGCAAAGCTTGATAAAGCCTTGGCCAACAACTTCGACGACATCGGCGCCCTATTTACCGGCGAAAACGGCTTTGCTAAGCGAATGGAAACGGCGTTGGAGGGTTACACCGGCGCCGGTAATATCCTGGAGCTGCGCCAGGATCGGCTACAAAATACCTTGAACGATGTCGACACCCGCCGTGAAAAACTGGACGAGCGTATCAGCCTGGTAGAAGCCCGTCTGTATTCCCAATACCAAGCAGCAGACTCACTGATTGGTAGTTTAAACAACACCTTAAGTTACCTCACCAGCATCGGCACAATTAACAACGACGACGACTAATTCGCTCCCTCGGGGGCGCTATTGGTTATAGCTCTCTGTGTCAATTTGTGCGCCAACTATAGCTTTTTCGACTCGTTAATTATTTTAAGTTTTCCCACAAACCGCCGTTATATTTAGTATGGGAGAACCCAAACGATGAACGTTTTGATAAAAGAGGGCACTGTATGAACTACAGTCAAGCATTAAATCAATATCAACAGGTTAAAGTACAAACCTCCGTTGAAGATGCCACGCCGCATCGTTTGATTGAGTTACTGCTACAAGGATTTTCCGCTCGTGTGGGTGAGGCAAGAGTGGCCATGGTAAATCAAAAAACCGAAATTAAAGGTGAGAAAATATCCAAAGCCTTGGATATTTTAAGTGGCCTGCGCGGTTCTTTAGATTTTGATACCGGCGAAGAGATTGCAGTTAAACTAGACGATCTCTACGATTATATGGGCCGCCAGTTGGTTTCTGCCAACGTCAATAACGACGTAGAGACTTGTGATGAAGTGATTGAACTAATGGCAGTTATTCAATCTGCTTGGACTGAAATCCGCGAGGCCAGCTAATCATGAACACTGATAACCCTAAACTCGTAGCCAACGCCTGTGATTTAGATACACTAAATTCGCAACTGCAACAACTGATTGAGACGTTGGAGTTATCAGTGCAAACCGATCAGTGGTCTGAGCTGGCGGAACTGGACCAGCAAGTCAATCAGTTAGTTCATTTTTGCGTCGTCCAGGGCAAAATAAAAGAGCCCAGCATTCACCACAAGGTGTTATTTTTAGCACGTTTGTATCGCCGTGTAATAGAGCAGGTTACTGTGCAAAGAGATTCCGTTGCCAAGCAATTACAGCAAGAGAAGCGGCGTCACAAGATGGCCAATTCCTATCAAATAGCCAACAATATTTGTGCATAGCCCCCAGGGCGTGTTCAAAAAAAGCCGCGGCAGTTGACTGTCGCGGCTTTTTTTATGGGTTTTATGTGGCTTTTTTAATTGAAGTGTGGGATGTGGCTTTGCGCTATTTGTTGTAGCGAAAAGCCGCTTGGCCTAGTGTTTGGCCCTTAAATTCCTCATCGCCATGGTAGACCACTTGGATGATGGCGTTGTTTGGTACGCGGTTTATCCACAGGGGTAAATTAACATGCCGGTATTCACGCTCGGTATATACTGCAACATTGTTAAGCTTGCCAATATGCTGGATTTGCCCAGTCTGTGGTGATTTCATATAGGCGTTGATAACCCCAAAACTGCTGGCGTTACCCATACGCTCTACCACAATATCCAAGTTGGGTTTAGATAGCGTGTTGGGTATCAGCTCCACACTTTTAATTTTGGTTTCCATTTCCGCTTCGCCTTTACGAATGATAACTGGAATAGAAAACGACATACGTGGTAATACCTTGGTATGTAAACCCTCTCCAACGCTGTCGCCCGCCGGGACATCCACGGCACCGATGGATTTCATGGCCAAGTGAGCGCGATACTCTCCTTCTAGTACCGACTCTGGCAACCGAGCTCGCAGCTTAATTTTTTGGTATTTACCCGGTTCGATAGTCACAACCCTAGGGCTGAAGCGGATGTAGTCTACCGCCGAATTGCCCGGGTAGGAGGCGGTAGCGCTAATGCTGATGTATTTTCCATTGCTGTCTTGGATTTTGTTTTCCAACTCAATACGGTAGGTTTTGGTCTCTGTTGAATTATTCAGCAGGGTTACTTCGGCGGAGTTTTCTTTGTCCGCGATCATTATCCGAGTCGGGCTGATAATTAAGCTGGCCTGGCTAACCTGGGCCAGGCATAAAAAGATCAGCATCGTAATCGATACTAGGGTTTTACCAAAAGAGGAGGGAGCTATACCAAACATAATCTATCGCCTAAATTACTGCGTTAAAAACTGATATCAATACTGATAATGGAATCGAATACCGCACTCACATAGGGGGTGCCGTTGCCACTGGTGCTTAACGTGGCGCCAACGAAAAGGGTGCCTTCGCCGTTACTGTCTGTGGTCACTTGGTTGTGGGTGATGTTAGAAATTAGTAGGCGTTCGCCGAAGCCGTTAGTGGAAAGATCCTGGCCTGTGACATTAATAATAAGTGGCGTGAACGGTGGCAGATTGGATAAAAAGTATTCCCCAGCTGTACCCGTCTCTAAGGGGTACATTTTATTGGTGGAAGACTGTCTGCGGCCATCGTGCCTAATAGTCAGGGTCGAAACGCTATTGTTATCGCCAATCACAAATCGGCCGAAGCTGAGTGGGACTATTTCTAGTTCATCACTGAAGCTTGTCGGAGCATAAACAGCTAACAGGTAGCAGGCTAAGCCTGCCGCTCGGCGTGCTTTACGCAGACGGCAAAAACAACAGTTTAAAGCCTGTTTAACCATGTTCATTTGTGACATTACTAAGCTTAAAGACACGGATTGATTGCCGCCAAAAATTTGTCGCGTTGAATATTAAAACTGCCTAGATCAGCTTGCTTGCAGGTTATATGCCTAAAACGAATGGTGTGCTAAAGGTAGGAGACGGTAGGGGGAGAGGATACTTTTGCAGGGAAAGCAAACTGCGGGCAAGGTGCCCGCAGTGGGTCGGCGGTTTCGAACCTTAGTAAGAAACGTCGATATTGTAGGTGCCGGTGTAGCTGCCGTCTTCATAGGTGTTAGCAGCGTCGATGGAAGCTTGCAGTACACCACCAACAAGGATGTCGGCATTACCAGAGCCATCCGTGGTAACGTCAAAACCAGTTGCGGCAGCACTGAGCAGTACGGTTTCACTGTTACCGGTAGGGTCATTACCGTCGTAAGCAGTAATAGAAACCCACTCAATGGCTGGCACGTTAGGGCTACCACTGAAGTGTGTTAGATGGTCGTCAGTGTCAACAGTTGCCTCTACGGTAACGTCAGTGAAAGGGGCCGCTCCGGTAATTGTGATAACACCAGCGGTGGCACCACCCAGAGAAACCAAGCTGGACGATGGAGCAGTACCACCACTGGCAGGTGTGGTTGTTACGTCGCCGTTAGAGTTGATGGACATGCTGGCTGGAGTTGCGGCGTTGTCTGTTTCCGCAGTAAGGAACAAGCTACCGATGGAAAAAGGAGTGGTTTCCGTCAGGGTGATTGCGTTATCAACGGTGGCGGTTACGTTAAAAGTATCAGCCTGGGCGCCAAATGCTAAAGCAACTCCGCTGGCCAGACATAATTTTTTCAAAGGTTTGTTCATGATAATAAAGACCTCGTCATTACATTTAGTCCTTGATTGGCATTCTCCGTTACTGGCGGTGTTGCCGACCAAAATTTGCAAGCAGTAAAACTACTGAACTCAAGAGGGTTATCGACGGAATTTTTAAAACCTTTAACATGTTGTTAAAAATCTCAAACTGGCTGGTTTCAGCGGTCTTTGTGTCCCAAATAGTTGGGTAAAAAGAGTCCATTACGTTTTATGCTGTTTTAGCCTGTCGACTAGTGCGTCGCAATTTGGCGTTGCTGTTCACTTTTTGTACCTCTTAGCAGTCGCTTAATTCAACAAACAACGGCTGCTATTGGAGTTAACGGCTGGGCTTTACCAGGCTTGAACAATGTCGCCTTGATTTACTTGGTAGGGCGGAGTGCCGCCGTTAAAGCGGGCGAGAGCACCGTTTGGATAGACTTGGGTAATAACAACTTCTCCGTTTTCTTCGTAACGATAGTGGGGTGTGCCATCAAGAGTGTGGCGTAATTGAATTCGGCGTAGCAGTTTTAATGTGTCACCAGGTAGGATTAAAGCTTCGGTGCCCGTAGCAAAGGTTATTGCAGAGCCGGATACCGAAGTAACACTCGCCTGCATGGGTAGGCAGGTGAGCGTATCTGCTAACCACGACGTTTGGTGATTAAGATAGGTATCCAATAAATTGGCAAAATGGTCGTTTTTGCCCTGGGCCGTCAATACCCGGTTTTTGCCTTTCATAGACCATTGATCTTCCGCCCGGCCTTGATAGTAGCTTTCGTCAATTATAGCGCCTGTGGCACCATCGAATACCGACAGGGTCATTTCTAGCGCTCGGTTTTTCTTGGCCGGCTGGCCAGGAATAATATTTTTCACCTTTTGCATTAGAGAGTGAGGCTCACCGACGTGGGCAGCGTTATTAATGATTCCGGCAATCACAAATTGCGTGTTGTGCTTTTGGGCAATGTGCCGAATATAGGCCGGCACGTCCAACTCGGCATGAGCAACGGCATTGGGCGATTTCTCGCCGGAGGCGTCGATGACGACGAAGCTGTCTCTATCCATACGTTGCCCAAGTATCCGCGGCAGCTCTTGATGAATGGCCCCAAGATCCACGGTTTGATGGGGGTTTTCAATATCAAAGCCCAGGAAGGCAACCTTTTTACGGTAATTAAAGCGCGGGTCCGGAATATTCAGGCACGCACGGCTGAGGTTAGTTAGGCCTGCGCCGGCGGCCGGTGATTCTAAGCCTACTGTGCTAAACCCCGTATCGGCTGCTCCGGTTGCGGATGGCGACTCGTTTTCTCCCAACTCTTTATTGCCTAAAAAATAATCCAAATCTCTAATTTGTTCGATGGTATCACTGATAAATTCGCCGGTGGCGGCGCAGCCTTGCAGTGCAATGCTGATCATGGTAATGCGGGCCAAGTGGCCTAGGCGAGAGGGTTTAATGGCTTTATTTGCAAACATACGTAGAGTCCATTTTTCGTCAGCGATCATTCGGTTTAACCCGGCAGGGTGCAATACCTGTGCCTGAACTTCGACGAAATTGGGTTGGTCAGTCGGCGTTGGACAGTGGCCAGAGTTTTTCCTAAGACCTTAGTATTTAAAGCGTTTTCTGGGCTGATGAACACCAAAAGGTTGGATGGCATTCTAATTGCAAAATCCCATGGGCTATAGGTTATTACGATAAATTTTTGACGCCTTTTATATTTTCTAAATGACCGAGTGTCGTTAATTTATCGCTTAGGGCACAGCAATTAGCAGTGGTTTTTACCCGGCACAATGTTAGGGGAAAGCAGTTTCCGCAATAGGCAATAGCCCTCAGAGAAAAGCGGCAAATAGTTGCCGCCGTATCAAATCAGTCGATCACATTAAAGCAGTTGTGCTGGGGCACAACATTGGGATACCTGTATGAAACTACCATCGTTAATCAACCGCGGGCGAGCTTTAAGCTCCGTTGGCAGAACTCCTAGCGCAAAAAAAACGTGGGCTCTCGTTGTTACTGCGGTGATATCGGGTCAACCCTGGTGTATTCAGCAGGCGGCGGCCCAGGCGGCGGCCCAGGTGTTTAGCGAGGACGATCTGGTTATTTTGGATTTACGCTATCAACGATACCAAGTGGGCCAGGGCCTAGAAGGCTACCGTTATCAAAACAGCGTCTATTTCGCTTTGGTGGATATCATTGGTGTGTTGGAGATGCCCATCGAACTGCAGGCTAATTCGGCTAAAGGTAAACTGAATGACAAAATAAAATTCAGTTTAGACTACGGTGGCGACGGCTGGCAGATTAAAGTGGGAAAAGAAACGCTTGATTTGCCACCAAAAGCCTTGGTTGAACACGATGGGCTTTTATATGCCTCCGAGCAGGCGTTGGAGCAAATGTTTAAACTGGATATTGGTTTAAAGTTGTCTGACTCCTACGCCACCGTGGATAGCGAAGTCTCACTGCCATTTCAGCAGTCCTTGGAGCGCCGCAACCGGGTTTTAACCAGCTTGGACAGCATTGGCGAGTACGAAAACCCCATTCTTGATGTTCCCTATAGCCTAATCGAAATACCTTCTGCGGATTTACGCGTGGCACACACCGTGCGTAAATTGCAAGACCAAGATGAAACCCTGCGGTCAACGTTTTATACATTGGTTAGCAATGGCGACCTGGGCTATATGAACAGTAACGTGTTCGTCAACGGCTCGCGGGAAGACGGCATTAATAACGTTAGCGTACGTTTCGACCGTTACTCTGCCCAGAGAGACCTGTTGGGCCCGTTATCGCTGTCCCAGGTTTCCTTCGGCGATATTGATGCCCCAGGGGCGTTATCCAGCTACGGTCGCGGTGTGTTGGTGTCTAACGAGGCTAAAACTAGCCAGTTTATGCGTGATTTTACCTCTATTGAGGGTAACCATTATCCTGGCTGGGAAGTGGAGCTATTGTTGGATGACAGCGTCATCGACTACCAAGAGATCGGCCAGGACGGCCGCTACCGGTTCGATGACGTAATTCTGACCCAGGGCAACAATAACTACAGCTTGGTATTTTACGGCCCGAACGGTGAACGTGAGGTGGAAAGCCGTAACCTATACGTGGGCGAGGATTCGGAAGACATTCGAAAACTGCGTTACAGTGTTTCCTTTACCCAGCCCAACGTGCGGCTATACAGCGATAACGCCAATAATAACTCCAGTATTTGGCAGGCCAACGTGGTAAGCCGTTTTGCCATGACCAATTGGCTGTCGTTTAATGCCGGTTACAGCTTACGCCATTGGGATGAATTGGACCTTTCCGAAGAACGGTTATTGGCCGATGACCGCGCCGATGAATTTTATAGAGTGGGCGTTGCTGCCAATATTCTAGGCCAGCAATTGTCGGTGCAGGCGGACCGAGTTAATGACAATCCCTTTGACATCACCTACGGTTTGGGCGGTGGTCGCGGTGCCTTTCGTTATCGCTTGTCGTACACACAATTCGGCCAGCAGGAAGAGGGGGAAACCTATTACGATCCGCTCACTGACACCGAGATAGACCGCGGCGAATCCACCCTAGAGGCTGTGATCAAAGCCAAGCTGTTTGGTGTAACGGCGTTGTTTAATGGCTCACAGATCAATTACGAAGATTATTCCCTAAATCGCAGCCGGTTTATCGTCTCCAGCGGTTACAACCGTTTAAATTTCAGCACCGGCTTCGAATACATCGAAAGTTTGATCGACGAGCAGGTGCAAGATCAACTGCTGGGCGACCTCTTTGTCGGTTCAGGCCTAGGCCCATTGACCGCACGCCTGCGCGCCAGTTATCAAATTCAACCCGAGGCCGAACTGGCCAGTATCGGAGTTGCTTCCAGTCTGCGTTTAAGCCGCGATGTTAATGTCAATTTTGACTACGACCATTCACTACTCACCGACACTGATACCTATCGAGTGGGTATGAAATGGACCACACCGTATTTAACCATCACACCATCCGTCGCCTACCACGATACCGGATATGTCTCAGGCAACTTAAACGTGCTAATGCCCATGGGTTCCCGTTCCGGTGCCCTGGGTAACTACTATATGGTCGACCGTCGTTCTATCTCCAATCGCGGTACCGTAAAAGCACGTTTATTTGAAGACGAAAATGGTAATGGCAGCTTTGATTTGGGTGAGCGATTGCTCAGCGGTGGAGTAGTGCATTCACTGCAAACCCGTCAACGGGCGGAATCGGATGACGTGGGTGTCGCCACATTAGACAATGTGCGCACTTGGTTTCCATCGGACATCGTTTACGAAAGCGATACCATCGACGATTACTCCATGCGTTACGGTGGCGACATGTTCGCCGTTGAAGCTCGCCCGGGCAAGGTTATTGAAGTTGACCTGCCGTTTTATCGGGCCGGTGACGTAGACGGGACTGTGTTCCGTTACTTGTCCGATGGCAGCCACCGAGAGGCTCGCGGTGTGCGTATCGAGTTAGTGAAAGCTGGTGGCGAGGTGGTGGCGACAACCGTTACCGCCAGTGATGGCTTCTATAGTTTTGAGCGAGTGTTGCCAGGCCAGTATTTGGTTAGAGTCACCGGTGAAGCCGCCGATGCGCGCAACAATCGCAGCGTTATTATTGATCGCACCGGTAATTTTGTTGGCGGCGTTGATATCTTTTTGGCTCAGACCGGTAGTGCGCGACCGGGCAGTGATCGCGCCAGTGCATTGCCGGTAACGTCTGCTGCAACTCCAGACAGCGCCTCACTGTACCGGGTTCCCACAGCTGCCAATAAACTATCGGTTCCAGCAGGGCTGAGTGATGCCGAAGTGCAAACCTCCTCGGTAAATCCTGGCAGTCATTCGGTAAATACACTCAGTCTTATTTCGGCTCAAAACCGCTAGCCCTGAAAGTCCAACTTGGAGAATCTATCGCAGTGAAATCCATGAAGCATTTGCTCGGCATTGCACCACTTTTATGTTGCTTAAGCGCACTGAGCTATGGTCAGGCGTTGGAGCCCATTGAAGGTATTTTCGATATTGAAAACGCAGTGGCCATGCCACCACCACCGGCCGTTGTCACCGCAACCCCGAACAAGGCCGAGCTAGGCCCTGCGGTGACTAATCAAAACCAGGACACCAACCCGTTACCAATCGCAGTTGCCGCTCCTGTGACGACGGCTGTGCCTGTCTCCCAGTCAACACTGGCGACAACAGGTGAGTTACCGGCACAGCTCGCTGGTAGTATGACTCCGGTGACAGAATTTAACGAGGTGGATTTTTCCCAGGCCGTTGCCACCCAACAGCAAACCACCGAAGCACTCACCGATATCCAAATGAAACAAATGGAAATCCAAGAGCAGCAGCTCAAACGGATTGAACAAGTAGAGCAGGGCTTGAATAAACTGGTGAAGAAGCAGTCCTTCTCGAAATCTATTATGGGAACCATTCTTTCGGCTGCCACCACGGCAGATCCAGTGCTGGCCGCCATAGGCGGGATTGCCGGTTTTTTAATTGGTAAAGCTGAAGACTACAAAGACGCGGAAAAAAAGAACTACGACATCCAACAAGATATCCTGCGCAAGGCGCAGGGATTCTATACCAACGAAGAATTAAAATTAGCCGCTTATGCCAATTTGGATTTAGACCCTAATTTAATTAGCCCAGAGCAAATCAAAATCTATGCAAACTACGTTGTAGAAGCGAAAACACGCATGCGCTCAGGCAGCTGGTTTCCCGGCCAAATGGTGCCCGGCGAGGCGGGTCAACCCGGATTTATGGTGGCCAGTCGCCAGGGGAATATCAGCAATAATTATCTTATGGCCAGCGCCCAGGCGCCAATGCAAGAGCTACCAAACGCCAATTACGCCGATGTTTGTTATGGCCATTTAAACGCCGCACGTACGCGCGGTGGGCAGAATAACGAAGGCATAACCAATGCCGCCTTGGTAGCAGAGGAAGCCGGTGATACTCACTCTCTGGCGATTCAGCAGCGGCGTAACCTGGCGCGTTACTGTTTTTATTCCCTGCGTTAATCGTCTTTCGGGCGCGGCTTCGCGAAAGAGGTGGCGTGCATTACCCACTAATGCCGGTGAGTTCACAAAAGCAATAAAATAACGGCCATTACAAAAGCGGCTATGGCTTTCGTCACTATACTGAAATCTGTGATTGGTAGTGGAGGTTCAAATCGGTCTCGCTGCTTTAAATTAATCAGTCATAAAACAACGAAAAATACGGAATCTTTGCTTTAACTTTGGCGGCTTATGCCGATACCAAGTTAAAGAAATTGAAGGTATGGAGAAGACTGTTATGTCGAGCATCGCAAACTTAAATCGTTATCGCTTACAAAAAGCACGCCGCAGAATGCCGTTGGCTGCGTACCTGCAAGAAGATCAATGTTTGATCGAATTAGATACAGTGATCAACAAATCCCTTAATCTAGTATTGGCAGACCCAAAACTCGACCAGCGAACTAAAGAAATTGAACTGCGGCAAACCCTCAGCGTGTATCGCCACGTCACGGAGCGTTTGGACGACTGCCAACTGCCTTATCCCTTCTAGTAGTCATTAGTTGCCGTTCTAGTCGCCTTCAGAGCGGTACGGTATGGCGGGCACAACAAACAAGAGGCTCATCGATTGATGGGCCTTTTTTGTGGTAGGTGGAAGCCGATGATTACGCCATCCGAAACGATTGGTCCAAGCAAAGAGAGACTGTGTCACGCGTTTAGCCTTTGGCGCCTTAAGCCAAACCGCCCGTCACACTTTGCCTGTTGATTAATTGATCACTCTTGCGCCATAGCGATAGCTTTGCTCTCCAGAACTGTAATTTTTCTACTCACTCACCAAGCTCTGATTCCCCAGTTTATGCAATGGATTTGAAAAAATTGATAAGCATCAAAGGCCTATCGTCCATTTCGTGAAGCTTGCACCTGTGCTGACAAAGCCCCGATTGTGCCCGGGTTTCAGCGGTTAGTGGGCGCTTTGGTAGTGTTGTTTCGCGTCAGCATTCTGTCAGTTTAGACAGTTTTTAACACAGACAATAAATTGACTTTAGCCAATTGCTGGTCTAATTTTTTTACCAGGCAGCCATTAATTTGGCTTAGAATGACGCCCCCCAAGCTCTGTGTACTTCGATGTTTGAAACAACATAACTTGTACTGGTGACGCTGGCGTAAAACTCAGCAGGGAAGGCTTACGCCGCCGAGGTTTGGCTCGGGCCAGAGAAACACACACCGATTTAGGCCAAAGAAGAATGTGGAAGGAACTTAAAGTACTTGTAATCGACGATGACCAACGCAGGCGCCACGACTTGAAAGTGGTGTTGGAATTTATGGGGGAGTCGGCGGTTGTAGCAGGGTCTAATGACTGGGCGGAAGCCGTCGCCTCAGATTCCCACGGCCCGCAAACCTTCGTAACCGCCATGATAGGTAGCGATACCGATGCCTTGGCCGGTGTTATAGAACAAGTAAAGTCCTGGGATACTTCACTGCCATTTGTATTGGTTGGCAATCAATCCCATCTCACTAGTGTGGATTTACAAGACAACCAATTGTTCATCGGTCAAATTGGTATGAATCCATCCTACGCTCACTTGATGGATACCCTGCATCGTGCCCAGCGGTTCCGTGAAGCCCAGGAGCGGGGTAAGCAGCAAACCAATCAGCAACGTCCCATCCATCTGTTCCGCAGCTTGGTTGGCACCAGCCGAAAAATTGCTAGCGTGCGCGAGATGATGGCGCAGGTAGCCGATAAAGAAGTGAGCGTGTTGATTACCGGCGAATCCGGTACCGGTAAGGAAGTGGTTGCCCGGAATTTACATTACAGCTCCCAGCGCCGTAAAGGGCCGTTTGTGCCAGTTAACTGCGGGGCCATTCCAGCTGAGCTGTTAGAGAGTGAATTGTTCGGCCATGAAAAAGGTGCCTTCACCGGCGCTATCAGCTCCCGCGCAGGTCGTTTCGAATTGGCAGAAGGCGGCACCTTGTTCCTGGATGAAATTGGCGATATGCCACTGAATATGCAGGTTAAGTTGCTGCGGGTATTGCAAGAGCGCGTGTTTGAGCGTGTGGGCAGTAATAAGCCGCAAGAGGTCAATGTACGAGTGATTGCTGCAACCCACCGCAACCTGGAAAACATGATTGGTGACGGCTCTTTCCGCGAGGACTTGTACTACCGCTTAAACGTTTTTCCTATTGAGATGCCAAGTCTTAGCCAGCGAGCCGAAGACATTCCCATCCTGATCAATGAATTGGTCTCTCGTTTGGAGGCTGAAAATCGAGGCTCCATTCGATTTAACTCCGCCGCCATTCTGTCTTTGAGCCGCCACCCATGGCCGGGCAACGTGCGTGAGCTGGCCAACCTGGTAGAGCGCATGGCCATCGTTCACCCGTACGGGGTCATTGGTGCCCAGGATTTGCCAGAAAAATACCGCCATGTCGAAATAGAAGAGGATATCCTAATGCCCGAGGCGCCGGCAGCCGGTGTGCCTAACGTGGTCAATATGGGGGATACCGCGCTGTTACCCGATGATGGCATAGATCTCAAAGAGTACCTTACCAACCTGGAGAAAAACCTCATCCAACAAGCGTTAGACGACTGTGGTGGTGTGGTTGCTCGGGCTGCCAATCGGCTTACCATTCGACGCACGACCTTGGTAGAAAAAATGCGAAAATATGGGCTCAATCGAGCAGAGGTGACCAGTTAAACTTCTTCGTCACAACAAAAAACCGCGGCAATCCACCGCGGTTTTTTTTTGCGTTGGTTTTCTGGCATTTTCCATGCGATAGCGGCTCGATGTTGGTAAATAGCTGAATTTATTGCAATAAATTATCTGGCACCGCTATTGCACTCTTCCTAGAGAATTTCAAAACAGGCGTGTTTTTTGACGCTTACAGCAAAGGTAAAAGGCTTTTGTTCGTATGTGTGGCGCGCCGTGTAATGCTAATGCCACAGGAATTTTGTATGAGTTTGTCGTCGCTAGGGACCAAACCAGGCCAGGTTAAGCCAAGAAAACCCAGCCCGCTGTTGGCTGTTGCTAAACAGCGCATGGCCAACCCCTGGGGCGCGGAGTCAAATTCGGCGGGCAATCGACATTTTAGTTTGTTGGAAACCCGAGTCGATGAACTCAGTCAACGACTCACCGACCTGCAATCGGAGCAGGAGACCACGGCGGAACACAATCAGGTATTGCATGGGCGTTTAAGTGCCATTTTGGATTTGGTTCCGGCGGGCATTATTTTGCTCGACAGCCAGGGCAAAATTACCCAGTGCAATCGACTGGCGGAGCAATTACTGGATTGCAGTCTCCCCGAGCAACTGTGGCGTCAAGTCTCTCAGCAATGTTTTAAGCGGCGCATGGACGATGGCCACGAAATTTCCACCACCACCGGTAAGCGTTTGTCGGTGTCCACCCGTGGTGTGGGTGATGGGGCTGGCCAGATCGTGATGTTATCCGATCAAACGGAAACCCGCCGCTTACAAGCCGAGGTCAGTCATCAGCAACGTTTATCCGCTCTGGGGCAAATGGTATCAGCCCTGGCACACCAAATAAGAACGCCGCTGTCTGCGGCCATGCTGTACGCCTCCCACCTATGTGATCAACCCTTGGCCGCAACCCAGCGTGATAGGTTCTCCCATAAATTAAGGTCTCGTTTACTGCACATGGAGCGGCAGGTGCGGGATATGTTGCTGTTTGTGAAAGGCGAGTTACCACTCAACGACCAAGTGGACCGAGCGCACTTTTTGGCAGAGTTAAAAGAGGCGCTGGAGGTGCCGGTGGCAGAATCTGGCGTAAGCGTAGACTGGGAGGTTGGTGATACCGATTTTAACCTACGCTGCAACAGCGATGCCCTGATCAACGCCATTCTAAATTTGGTGAATAACGCCATTCAGGCCTACGACGAAACTGCCAGTACTGAAAAACGCCTGCGCATAGCAATGTCGGTGGAGCAAGATCAACTCCACGTGAGTGTGCGTGACTACGGCCCGGGCATCAGCGATACGCTGTTGGCCAAATTGGCTCAGCCTTTTGTTACCACCAAACCCCAGGGCACCGGGTTGGGTCTGTCCGTGGTGCGAGCGGTGGCGAGTGCGCACGCCGGCCAGCTTCAGCTAGACCAGCAACAGCCGGGGCTGCTGGCCCGTATAGTGTTGCCCTGTCAGGCCAACACTGGCGAATAACTATTTTTGCCTATTATTGGAACAGGTTTGAACATGTTTGAAATTAACGATAATCGTAACGTCAATCTTGTCCTCGTCGAGGACGACCTCAGCCTCCGAGAGGCGATTAAAGACAGCCTAGAGCTGGCTGGGTTTAGCGTACAAACGGCGGCCAATGGTGAGCAAGCATTAGCTTTGATGGCACATCGCAGCGATGTCCATATGTTGGTGTCGGATGTGAATATGCCGGTAATGGATGGTTATCAATTGCTCGGCCACATGCGCAGCGATTACCCACACATTCCGGTTTTACTAATGACTGCCTATGGCACGATTAATCAGTCGGTAAGAGCTATCCAGGACGGGGCGGTGGATTATCTGGTTAAGCCCTTCGAGCCGCAGGTGCTTACCGAGCTGGTGTGCCGATTCACGGCAGGTCGTTGCTCATCTGCGCCCAATGAGCCGGTGGCTGCGGCTCCCTCAAGCCGGGAATTGTTGGCACTGGCCAGGCGTGTCGCGCGCAGCGATTCCACGGCGCTAATCCTAGGCGAGTCCGGAACCGGTAAAGAAGTACTGGCTCGTTTTGTACACGATAACTCCAGCCGGGCTGATAAACCCTTTGTCGCCATTAACTGCGCCGCCATTCCAGAATCGATGTTGGAATCCATTCTGTTTGGCCACGAAAAAGGCGCCTACACCGGCGCTCACAGTGCGGCACCGGGCAAGTTTGAACAGGCCAACGGCGGCACCTTATTGTTGGATGAGATTTCTGAAATGGACATTGGCTTGCAAGCTAAGTTATTGCGGGTGCTGCAAGAAAAAGAAGTAGAGCGTTTAGGTGGCCGTAAAACCATTGCCCTAGATGTACGTGTTATTGCCACCTCAAACCGATCCATGTTGGAAGAGGTGAGGGCAGGCCGATTCCGTGAGGATTTGTACTACCGTCTAAGTGTGTTGCCGCTGCAGTGGCAACCACTGCGCCATCGGCCGGAAGATATTGTGCCGCTAGCGCAACAGCTGCTCACTAAACACGCCCGCAAGCAGCATCGCTCAGGTGTGACTTTAACCGAAAGCGCCCAGGCCGCGCTGGTGCGCCACCCTTGGCCTGGCAACGTGCGTGAATTGGACAACGTTATGCAGCGATCGCTGATTTTGCAGGAAGGCTATACCATTTCTGAGCAAGATCTTGGGCTGGATATTCTGTCCGGCGATACAACTCACGTGTCCGTTGAAAATAGTGCCAATAATTCGTCTTTGGTGCCGCGGCCGGAAACTGAACCGGCAAGTCAAAGCTTGGATACAACCGCTGGTCTGGCTTCGGGATTATTAGGCCAGGATTTAAAACAGCGCGAGTTTGAAGTGATCGTAAGCACTATCCGCCAACAAAAAGGCAGCCGTAAACTGGCGGCAGAAGCCCTGGGTATTAGCCCGCGTACACTGCGTTACAAAATTGCCCGATTCCGCGACGCGGGGTTAATGGTAGAAGATCGTTTATAAACGGTTTTAGTGTCACAATCCTGTCACCTCAAACACGAAAAATACGCTTGACCGCGTTGGTCTTCAACGGTAACTTCGCGAATGTTGACCGTTGGCCAATTCAGTCTTGGTGGGGGGTTGTCTAGTGGTACACCAGCCAAGCTGTAGCCGCGGTGATTCTTGCAAGCGACTTAACAAATAGTTGTAGAGGACGGGATTATGCGTGACCAGCTAACAAATGATGGAATAGACTCCGATGCCGTTTTGTCATCGGGGGTTGGCGACGACGTAGAAGCTTTTGCGGAAAAGAATCAACAGCTTGATGCTCGTAGGCGATTGGAAGATGCCTTGGAAGAGCGCAGATTAAGCAGAGAGATTCAAGAGTTTGAGTTTGATCTAGACGATTTTGAAGACTAACTTCCAATTCGTAATAGCGTTAAATTACGGCTAACCACTGAAACCGGCTGGCAGGCTTGTTTTGCCAGCCCGGCCCCCGGCGTGGCGATTTCGCCTTTACGCGTTCTTTTTTATTATCAAAAATTTTCCCAATACAGTGACTAGTAGTACTTAGAAGTAGTCACTAGTAGTAGTCACTAGAAGTAGTTCTCCGCCCTTACTGAGAAATAACTGCGAACGTTAATGGCTTGGCAAACCGGTCCTCGGCCGGCGGCAAGTTCTCGGCTTGCCACGCGGCAACTTTTAAAGGGCACATTCTTGCCGCTGGCAAACTCTGGCCCATTTTGTGCTCTGTATATAAAAGAGCATAAGCAGTGGCGGTTTTCTGACGTTTTAATGTCTCCAGCATATAAGCGTCAAACAAATCTACCGCACTTTGCTTATAGATCCGCGTACCAATAACGCCAGGGTATCACAGAGGAATTTCCGGTGAACGTCAGTAACCGTCCAGACATTAACCAGCTACTGCTGAACATGCGCGACATCAAGTCCCAGGTACAGGCTCCCAGCCAGTCGCCTGCTGCTTTGGATGTGGCCGATGGGATTAGCCGCCCTGGTTTAAATGTTCAAGATACCACACCGGCGTTTGGCGAATTGTTTAACAAGGCCATAGATAACGTTAATGGCCTCCAGCAAAACGCATCTGCGTTATCGTCGGCCTACGCGCGCGGCGATGAATCGGTAGACATTACTGATGTAATGATCGCTTCTGAAAAATCCAGAGTGGGTTTTCAGGCTACAGTCCAGGTGCGCAATAAGGTGATTGAAGCCTACCAAGACATCATGAATATGCCCATATAACCGGTGGATCGACGTTAGATTATGGCAACAAGTGCGGCATTAGATGAGTCGGCAGCCGCGAGCGATACCAGCGAGCGCAAAACCGGCGGCAACAATTTAATCGACGGATTTAATAATTTAAATCTGATTCGTCAGGCTGGTTTAATGGTGGGCTTGGCCGCCAGTGTCGCCGTGGGATTTGCAGTAGTTTTGTGGACTCAAACCGAGGACTACCGCCCGCTGTACGGAAGTCTTGACCGGCTGGATTCATCCGAAGTTGCGCAGATTCTCGAATACAATGAAATTGAATTTAAAGTAGACCCTTCTACCAGCGCACTGTTGGTCGCTTCTGATCAACTGCACAAAGCGCGGTTAAAGCTGGCGGAAGCCGGCATTCCCGGCGAATCCTCCTCAGGCTTCGAATTACTGGATCAAGAGCAGCCCTTGGGAACCAGCCAATTTATGGAGGGCGCTCGTTACCAACGCAGCCTTGAAGGGGAACTGGCTCGCACCATTACCAGCATTAACAGTGTGCGATCTACCCGCGTGCACTTGGCCATTCCTAAGCAATCTGCGTTTGTACGCAACGCGCGCAAACCTTCGGCATCGGTGTTTTTAGAATTATTTCCTGGTCGTAATTTACAGCCAGAACAAGTTAAGGCCATTGCCAATTTAGTCGCCTCTAGTATCCCAGAATTAATGCTGGAAGATGTCACAGTGGTGGACCAAAAGGGCAACCTGTTGTCCACCGGTGATGAAATGCTGGCCTTGGCCGAAGCTGCCCGGCAACGTGATTTTACCCGCAAAATGGAAAGCGATTTAATTACTCGCATTAACAGTATTTTAAATCCAATCGTGGGCGACGGTAATTATCGCGCAGAAGTCAGCGCCGATGTGGACTTCACAGAAGTAGAACAGGCGGATGAAATCTATAACCCAGATTTGGGCGCTGTACGCAGTGAACAAACCTTAGATGAACAACGTATTGGTTCAGATACCGTAGCGGGCATTCCAGGAGCATTAACCAATCAACCTCCGGGCGCCGCTGCCGCGCCAGAAGAAGCTGCGCCAGAAGGCGAGGGTGGTGCTAACGCGCCGCCATCCAATACTCGTAAACAGGCCACGCGTAATTACGAGCTGGATCGCACGGTGAGTTACACCAAACATCAGATTGGCCGCCTACAGCGGTTGTCGGTGGCCGTGGTGGTGGATGATAAAAAGTCTGTTAACCCAGAAACCGGTGAGATTGTTCGCACGCCCTGGAGCGCGGAAGAGCTGGAACGCATTACCATTTTAGTGCGCGACAGTATCGGTTTTTCCGCGGCTCGGGGGGACAGCGTTAATATTTTAAACAGCGCGTTTACAGGTATCCGTGAAGTAGAGTCCTACGAAATCCCCATTTGGCAACAGCCTTGGTTCCAAAGCATTATTAAACAGTTGGTTGGCTTGTTAATTATCGTTGCCTTGCTGCTAGGCTTGTTGCGGCCGGTTCTAAAAAGCCTTGCCGCGGCTGGCGTGAAAGTGAAACAGGACGAGGAGGCACGTGAGCTGGCCGCATTGGAAGCCTCTGGCTTAGATGGTTTCGACGGCTTGTCCGATGATGCCGTTACCCTCAGCGGCGGCGACGCCCTGGCACTGCCAAGCCCCGAAGAAAGTTATGAACAACAGCTCAATGCCATACGCGGCATGATCGCCGAAGACGCCGGTCGGGTAGCGTTGGTAATCAAAGGTTGGATTAACGAAGATGGCTGACGATAACAACGCCAATGGGCAAGGCGGCCAAGCCGCTTCTACCCGGCCCAAATTGGAACAGGCCGCCATGCTGCTTATGTCCTTGGGGGAGGCCGACGCTGCAGAAATTTTAAAGCACTTGGGGCCGAAAGAGGTTCAGCGCTTAGGTACCGCTATGACCCAATTATCCAACGTACAACAAATGGAAGTTGAGGCGGTGTTGTCGGGCTTTTTAAACGAAGTTAGAACCCTCACCGGTCTGGGTATGGGTTCCGACAATTACATCCGTAATATGTTGGTTACCGCGTTGGGCGAAGACAAAGCCAATGGCCTTATCGACCGAATTCTGCTCGGTGGTAATACCACTGGTTTGGATACTTTAAAGTGGATGGAGGCGCGCAGTGTAGCCGATATTATCCGCAACGAGCACCCTCAAATCCAAGCCATTGTGATCGCATATCTCGACTCTGATCAATCCGCTGAAATTTTATCTTTCTTTCCGGATAAAGTGCGTTTAGAAATTATGATGCGGGTAGCCTCCTTAGATAGTGTGCAGCCAAGCGCCTTGCAGGAACTCAATAACATTCTAGAGAAACAATTCTCCGGCAGTGCTGGCTCGCAAACCAAAACCATGGGCGGTATTAAAGTCGCTGCAGAAATTGTTAACAGTTTGGACAGCAGTATTGCCAGCGACCTGTTGGAGTCCATCACCGACGTAGACGAAGATATGGGTACTCAGATTCAGGATTTGATGTTCGTCTTCGACAACCTGAAAGAAGTGGACGATCGCGGTATCCAGACGCTGTTGCGCGAAGTGTCCTCCGATATTCTCATCATTGCTTTGAAAGGTGCCGACGAAGATCTTCAAGAAAAAATCTTCAAAAACATGTCCAAACGCGCAGCCGAGCTGCTTAAAGACGATCTGGAAACCAAAGGTCCGGTCAAGCTATCCGAAGTGGAAGGCGCGCAGAAAGAAATCCTCGTTATTGCTCGCCGTATGGCCGATGCCGGAGAAATCAATCTCGGCGGCGGTGGCGAACAGATGCTTTAGCGTCTGTTAGTCACCATAGAGTTGATGTAGTTAGTCATCATGGCAGAGCCTACCTCATGGAAACCCTGGAATATTCCGTCGCTGGATGAGACGAACCAAAGCGGTGAGGCCAGAACCACCGCCGAAGGCGTTGAGCTGGATGAACACGAATCCATTGAGACCGTGGAGGACTGGGACGACGGTAGCCAAGCCGAAAGCGTAGAGGATGTGGAGGCCGAGGGTATTCACCTACCCAGCGCCGAAGAGCTGGAGCAGCTGCGTAAGTCGATTGAAGTAGAGGCTTACGCGGAGGGATTTGCCAAAGGTGAAGCCCACGGCCAAGAGAGCGGCCATAACAAAGCCTATCAAGAAACCAAAACCGCCATTGATCAACAAGTGCAATACTTGGCACAGTTGACCGCTGCCCTTACCAATCCCATAGAGGAGCAAGATACCGCTATTGAGCAGATTATTCTCAATAGCGTAGTCACCATCACTAAGGCCGTTATTGGCCAGGAATTGGAATCTCGGCCTGAACAGATATTGACAGTAGTTCAACAGGCCGTGGCGGCCCTTCCCGGGGGCGACAAGACGATCAAAATATTTTTGCACCCAGACGATATTCAGTTTGTAGAGCAGCACAGTGCCGAGCAAGAGCGCTGGCAGCTATGCTCCGATGCACAACTCAGTCGGGGAGGGTGTCGGCTGAAAACCGATGACAGCCAATTGAGCGCCACGGTTGAGGCTAGGATTGAGGCGGCTCTAGAACAATTTCGGGGTAAACAGCTAGCGGGTAGTGCGGAGGCATCACAGTCTTCGGACCAAACTCCGGTACTATTTCCGGAAACCCAATCGGACGATGCTAGCGTCAGCCAAGACGAAACCGCCGCAGCGACAGAAACCCGAGAGATGAAACAACCTGACTCGGCATCATCCCGAGCCGGTGATGCGCAAAGCGACAACTCAAGTGAGAACCCAACAGGGCCGGCCAGTGACTGATTTTATTCGTACTACTCCCTTGCAGCGGATGCAAAAGTACAACCCCACAAGAGCTCCGGTGATTGCGCCGGTGGCCGAAGGGCGCCTCGTGCGGGTGGTGGGCATGACCATCGAAGCCGTGGGTTTGCAGGCGTCGTTGGGCCAGCAGTGCGCCATTGTTTTGGATAACGGCAAGCGCCTGGAGGCGGAAGTGGTTGGCTTCGCTGACCAAAAAGTGTATTTGATGCCAATCCAAAACCTCGATGGCCTGCGGCAAGGCGCCAGGGTTGTACCACTGAATGAACAGATGGGCATGCGTGCCAGTGACGAATTGCTTGGCCGCATTATCAATGGCTTGGGCGAACCCTTGGATGGTCTACCGAAATGGGCCGGGGAAGATCGTGTTCAGTTTACACCGAATTTAATCAACCCCTTGAAACGGCATCCCATAGCCGAGCCGTTGGATGTCGGCGTACGTGCCATTAATGCGCTACTGACCATTGGCCGCGGTCAGCGGGTGGGCTTATTTGCCGGTAGTGGTGTGGGTAAAAGTGTACTGCTGGGTATGATGACACGTTTTACCGAAGCAGAAATCGTGGTGGTTGGTTTAATCGGTGAGCGAGGCCGAGAAGTAAAAGAATTTATAGATCATAACCTAGGGCCCGAGGGATTGGCGCGTTCGGTGGTAGTGGCTTCGCCGGCGGATGACCCACCACTGATGCGGCTGCGCGCTTCGCAATTGGCCACGCGCGTTGCCGAATATTACCGCGATCGTGGTAAGAACGTTCTTTTACTGATGGATTCCTTAACACGCTACGCCCAGGCGCAAAGAGAAATTGGGCTTGCCACCGGTGAGCCTCCCACCACCAAAGGCTATCCTCCCTCGGTGTTTTCCAAAATTCCGCAATTAGTAGAGCGCGCCGGTAATGGCGACAAGGGCGGCGGCTCAATTACCGCCATTTACACGGTTTTAACCGAGGGCGATGACCTTCAGGACCCCATTGCTGATGCCACCCGGGCTATTCTCGATGGCCATATCGTACTGTCGCGCAGGTTGGCAGAGGAGGGACAATACCCAGCGGTAGATATTGAAGCATCCATCAGCCGGGTAATGCCCGCGGTGGTGTCGGCGGAACAACTGCAACAAGCGCAGCGCTTTAAACAGTTATTGGCCAAGTATCGTCAAAGCAAAGATTTGATCAGTATTGGCGCCTATTCCCAAGGCGCGGATCCAGTAACCGATCAAGCCATAGCATTACAGGCGTCAATGAGGGATTTTGTGTGCCAGCCAATGACGCAACCCACCAACTTTACCGAAGCCACGGCGGCATTGGCGGGATTATTCGGCAGTGCCGGCGCCAACACTGCAGGGGCGGCTGCTAGGCCAGGTAAGCCCAGTCCCTTAAAAGCAGGGCGCTAGCAAACCAGACCAGCAAGCAAAAATTCCAGACTCAACTACACTTATTTTGGGGATACTGTGCATAGGTAGTCTGTGTTACGACATTGGCAAATGGGGTTTTAGATAACGTGAAACACGATCGAACGAAGAGTTTGCGTCTGGTATTGAATTTGGCGGAAAAGGCTGAATCCGATGCGGCCACCCAGCTGCAGCAGCAGCGATTACAGTTGCAATCGCAATCGGATCAACTGACACAAATTGCTAATTACAACCAAGAGTATTCCACTCAAATCAACCAATTGGGCTCCATCAACGTTGAGCAAATGATTGGCCAGCGCAACTTTATGTCTCAACTCAGCCAGATGATTCAAACCCAAAGCGAAACAGTGGACATCCTACGGCAACAAACCGAAAGGGCCCAGCAACAGTGGATGGTTCAATATCAGCGCAAGCAGAAGCTCGGCGAACTGATAGAGAAACTCGAGCGTGAAGAGAGCCAGTTAGAGCAGCAGCGCCTACAAAAAGAGCTGGATGAAATTTCGCGAACCATGATTGGGGGCGGCAGCGCGCTGCACTAGTCATTTTCTAATCTATCGTCAGTTAATTGCCGTAAACATCGACGAAACACAAAAAGGAGTGTGTCGTGCGAATCTTTGTTACCGGTGGTACCGGGCTAATCGGCCGTTACTGGATCTCCCAACGGCCCCAGGATCAATTTACTGTTCTCACTCGTCAAGCGGCACCGCATTCCATGCCGCCCAACATCGATTACGTCCACGATTTAAGCCAACTGAAATCCCTCAACGACTACGACTTAGTGCTGAACCTTGCCGGTGAACCCATCGTGGGTAAACGATGGAGCCCTCAACGTAAACAGGCCATTCGGTCTAGCCGCATAGACCTGACACAAAAGCTCGTTCGGCTGATTCAGCAATCCCAGCGAGGCCCGCAGCGCTTAATCAGTGGCTCGGCGGTTGGCATATATGGTGATACCGGCAGCATGGCTGTGAATGAATCTACGGCGATCATCGAGGGTGGCGATGACTTTGCCCAGGCGCTATGCCGAGACTGGGAATCCGAGGCCTTGTCCCTTGCCGATACCAGGACGGTGACGGTGCTGAGAACTGGGGTTGTGCTCAGCCGAGCCGGCGGAGCACTGCCGAAAATGCTGCCGGCGTTTCGCTTCGGCTTGGGCGGTAGGATCGGCCATGGTCAACAGATGATGTCTTGGATCCATATAGCCGATATGGCCGGAATTTTGAACAACATAGTCGACGGTGAGGGCATCAATGGGGTGGTTAATGTTACCGCTCCGAACCCGGTGACCAATGCGCAATTTACTCGCGCTCTGGCCAAGGCGTGTAAACGCCCGGCGATTTTACCGGTACCGCAATGGGTACTCAAATTGGGGTTGGGGCAAGCGAGTCAATTATTGCTAGATAGTCAATACGTCTTGCCCGATCGGTTAGTTGAGCAAGAATTCCAGTTTCAGTATCCGACAATTGAGTCTGCATTTTCAGACTTAATTTGATCGTTCGTCCAACCACTAATATTAGAAATAATTATCTTTATCGCCCCATTTAAAATCTCTAATGGCAATTTGCATGAAAACAAAGGTAGAATCGCGCACTTATTTGATAGCCGGCAATATCGAGCGTAAAGACTCTAACAATAAAATATTGAACCGGTTCCTGAGGGTTTAGGCGTTAACCGTTGGGCAGAAAGCACTGGCAAATACCAATGCACAGCCCAACAATAAAGACAGCAAATAAGTTTTGGATTAGGGGCCCTAAGCGCAAGCCTTAGGTCTCTGCACCAGTTACGGGATATGTAACTGGTCACAGGAGTAGTTATGGCAGTTTCTGCAAAGATAGACGTCCCCGATCAATCGTTGGTTATTAGCATTATCGGTCGTTTTGATTTCAGCTCACACAATGATTTTCGTTCAGCCTATGAGTCGCTAGACCCTTTACCTGGCAATATCAGAATCGATATGAAACAAGCATCGTTTATCGACAGCTCAGCACTTGGCATGCTGCTGATATTACGGGATTTCGCCGGTGGTAACGACGCTAATATCGCCATTACCCATTGTAACGACGAAGTGCGTAGCATTTTGGAAGTGGCCAATTTTGACGATCTATTCACCATCAGCTAATTGCCCATCACAACGGTGGTCTTTTTCACAAGCCCTAGCGCTATTCTAGCGTTGGGGCGTACCAGCAATATAGAGCGCCTCTCGGCGACTTTCCTCAGATTTAAAACCCTGTGTCTGTACCGCGCATTGGCAACTGTCCAATTTGTAGTGCTTATTCGTTATTTCTTATGCGGCGATCCCCGGAAACCGTCCCGGCCGTAGCTTACTTCAGAAGTCCCCGCTCATTGTATTGCGCAGCCACTGCTCTGGCCTCATAAAGCTGCTAAGCTTGGCGCCAATCAAGGTAGAGTGAAATTATGTTAAAAGTACTGATCGCAGACGACAGCGAAACCGATCGTTTCTTGGTGTGTAAACTACTCAAGCATTTGGGCTATGCCTGTGAGTCGGTCAGTAATGGAGCTGAAGTGCTTGAACTGTTTGATAAGTATCGACCGGATATTTTACTGCTAGACGTGCTAATGCCCAAAATGGATGGGCTGAAGCTTGCCGGTGCGGTAAAGAAACTTGCCGGCGAGGATTTTATTCCTATTTTATTCCTCACCGGTTTACATGAAGTCGAGTTTATTGAGCGTTGCCTGGATAGCGGCGGCGACGATTTCATTACCAAGCCGGTTAACCCGCGTATTTTAAAAGCAAAGATGTCTGCCTTTGGTCGCATGCGTACCATGCAAAATAGCTTGTTGCAGCACCGCAACCAGCTCAGAAAGCATCATCAGCAATTACTGGAAGAACAGTCGGTAGCCAAGCACGTATACGATGCCATCACCGGTGGTGGCAGCTTAGATTGCGGTACCATTCGGCATCATATGTCGTCGCTGGCGGTATTTAATGGAGATGTTCTTTTAGCAAGCATCCGGCCAAACGGCAATTTGATGTTGCTATTGGGGGATTTTACCGGCCACGGTTTACCCGCAGCTCTAGGTTCAATGCCGCTGGCGTCATCGTTTTATAATATGGTAGCAACCGGTTTTTCGTTGCCTGATATCCTGCGCGAACTGAACCAAAAGATGTCTAGTCTTTTGCCGCGGGGCTTTTTTTGTTGCGCTATTGTGGCAGAGCTGGATTTTATCCGGTACAAGCTTAGCGTGTGGAATGGTGGCCTGCCTACGGGCTATTTTTTTCAACAAGAGGACGACGATTACATTCCATTACCCTCCACGCATTTACCCTTGGGCGTTGAGACCGGAGAGCGTTTTTCAGATGAGTGCCAGGTTTTGGATTTTAATGAAGAAGATCGCCTCTTGATTTGGACGGACGGTATCTATGATGTTAGAAACAGTAAGGACGAGCGCATAGGCCCAGATGCCATCGATCATATTGTTGCTCAGCATGATGCCAGTAAAATAGACGAGTTATTCGATACTATTTTAATGGCGGTTGAAAATCACATGGGCGGAGACAGCACTACCGACGATCTATCCTTGGTTGAGGTGCTTACCAAAGCCCCGGAGGCCGATGTAGATGCTATTCAGCAGCCAAGTTCTCACAGCGGGCCCCTCGCTTGGCAATTTGAGTTCGAAATTAAACCTCCGACCTTTCACTCATTGGATCCCATTCCCGTACTGATGACATTTCTGTCCCAGGTACCGGGATTGGGAACCAAGGCAACCTCCTTATTTACCGTGCTGTCTGAGCTCTACAATAACGCCCTGGACCACGGACTACTGGGCTTATCATCGTTTGATAAACGCAACAGTGAAGGTTTTAGTAATTATTATCACGAGCGAGAGCGGCGCCTAAAGAACTTAACCGACGGCTACGTACGTTTTACATTGCGTCTCACCACGGGGCAGCACGCCGGGCGACTGGAGGTTAGCGTGGAAGACAGTGGACCAGGGTTCGACTATCAGCTACACAAACAAGGAGTTAATAACCTATTACACGGCCGGGGTATTGATATGGTTAGACAGTTTAGTCAGTCTTTGTCCTACGAAGGGCGAGGTAATATCGCCAAGGCGATTTATGTGTGGTCGCTTAGCGGGTAATTGTTTTTATTTAGAGAAGGGGTGGGGGCCTGCTCTTACTCCAGTGAGAGAGTCGTTTTTGGGTTGCGCTAGTGGCCTGTTGTGCTGCAGTGCACTATTCGATCATCCAATACAAGTAAAATAAGTTTTACGAAAAGCCGGCCTTGGCTACTTGCTGATCTACTATGAATGGTTATTATTTGCCGGCAGATTAATAGCTGTAACCTGGAATAAAACCCCTCAAATTGGCAGCCGACTGGCGGCGCCAGTGATATCGCGGTTCAATTCTCAAGCTCAGCCTAATGTGGTTTGAAGTTAGATTTTTGAACTATCATTATTTTTCGATGCAGCGAACCTGGACGGAGAAAATAATGGCGCTCTATGTCGTAACGCATTAGTCTGTTAAAAACTGGTTTGTAGTTGCGCCTTTTATGGCGTTTATAGCCTTGCAAGTTAGACGGCGTTATTTTTAGAAGGTCGAAAGAACAAGCATGGAAAACAAAAGTTATCAGTATTTTGATGCCACAGTAATGGACACATTGCACATGATTATGGGCAATGAAATGGTAGAGCTTTTCACGGTATACGCCAAAGATTCGAAAATACGGCTTCAGGATTTAGAGTCACTGGTTTACAGCTATGCGCCCGCGCAAGATATTCGTATGGCAGCGCACAGTCTAAAGGGCAGTAGTGCTAATGTGGGCGCCAAACCCATGGCCGAATTATGCTTTCAGCTAGAGACGCTGGCTCAGGAAGAGTCTTTGGACAAGGCATCGGTGTTGCTGACCGATATAAAAAATTTGTACAGCCTAATGCAGGTTGAATTGAACGACATAATCACTCGCCACTAAATCGCTTACCGCCAAATTATTCCCCGCTAGGCGCGGCCGGGCCACTGCGTCCGGCCTTTTCGTTGCCGGGTTTTTACGTCACCCGGTCTTTACTGCGCCCTGACTTTACGTTAGGTCACAAGCGTCTAAAAACCCTCCGTAAATATTGCCTCAAGTGCTTCGCCTCAATGGCACTACCTTTGCAAAACTAAACCTCGAAGCAGTATCGCACTGCGCTAGGTTCGGGGGAGCCCAGGTAACCCCTTACTGTACGTGCGCTTTCATCGCTTGGGTGGCCGGTTGTTGCCACCTTGCAAGCGGCAAACGGCAATGAATTTCCGGTAATGAATATGACCTCTGGAATACCGCTATTGAATCTGTCGTCGACGACGACACTAAGGGGCATGACTGGCCAACAGGGTACGGTCAACTTGTCTCCCGCAACGAAGGTAACTTCGCCGCAAACCAGTAACTCGGTTACTCAGCAAGACTTTGCTAAGTTGATGAGCGGCCAGCAGCAAACGCATTCATCGAGCTCAAACCTAGACAGTGGTAAAGAAAGTCTGATCGGCCTGTCTGCAAGGCAAGAAATATTCGGCGCCAATGTGCACGCCAGTTCGTTCCGTGCCGAGCCAACACTGCACGAGTTAATGAGTGCCCAGGGCACTGCCATCGCAAACGACGGTGCCCAGCGAGGGTGGGCTGTACCCATTCCGCAAGACCCCTTAAGCCAAGGCCTTGCGCAATTGTCCGAAGAGCTTAGCTTGGCACAAACCGCGAATCAGCAGGTGACGAATCAGCAGATAGCTAATCAACAGGTAGTCGGGGAGCAAGAAGACATTGCGCCCCGTATGCTGCCCAGCGATTCACAGCAATTACCAGCCGAGCCCAAGATCATCGATAAATTTCCCTATCAATTGATTACCGGGCAGCCGCTTACTGTGACTGAGCCTGCTCCGTCCGGGGTGGATGAAGTCAGCAACATCGATGGCCCCGTGCTGAGTGAATCTGACTGGGTGAGTGAGGCCTCCGAAGACGGTGGCGAATTGGCCGCATTGGATACTGAGGTTGTGCGGCTGATGACCGCCGCTGAGAGCATTGAAGTAGATACTCTGGATACCAGCAGTCAGCCTTTGATGACAGAAACGCCGGTGCTCGCAGAGCAGCAACCTCCGATGGCGGAGCCCGTAGACATTGCCCCCAGGGCGCTGGCGGACGAAATAGCTGAGGCGTACCGCCCACTGGATGACAGCAGCCAAACCTACAGTTGGGGCATGGACACACTCAATGCTCGCATTGAGTCTACCTCCACTCCCAACACCGTTTCGACTGAGCCCCTTATGGCAGACGATATCGACTTAGAGGATTTGGCTCAGCTACGGTCTGATTCCCTAAAGCAGCCAGTGGCTAATGTTTCGTCAGATACCTCATCCCCAGTGGATATTGAAGCAATTTTAGCGTCAGAATCTGCCGCAGATCTGCAATTGCAAAAGGCTCGAGGTACGCAAAGCGCTGCGGATCAACAAAACCTGTCAGTAACCGCGCTGTCTCAAGCGTTGGAACCCAGCCCTGAGCAGTCGGCGGCGCAATCCACACAACAACCCGTAACCAACGTGATGCCGGCGGCAAGAAACCTGCGCGCTGGTGAGCCAGAAAAAATCACCTCGGCCAATCTCAATAGTACTTGGCAGGTAACCACCAGTGCCGACGAAATAACGGAGCCAGCGCTGGATGACGCTGGTTTGGGCCGGGAAAGCACCGTGTCAAAAGCGGATTCCAATAATGCGGCAAAGGGCTTGGCTGAACTCACCGCCGCCTTGGGTGATCACACTGCCAGCCAGGAAGAAGCCGAGATGTTGGACGACGGCATGGCTAGCTTTGAGGATGCCTTGGAAGGGATACTGTCTAAGAACGCGCTAAAACTGTTGCAGTCTGGCTCTTCGGTAACGTCCATGGCAAACGCCTTGGCCAATCTTGAAAGCAAACTGCCTACTAACCCTTTGGCTCAACTGGCCATTCCTCAATCGGTTAGCTCTGCGTCGTGGGGCAGTGAAGTGACGGATAAAGTTATGTGGATGGCTTCCCAGGGCGTTACCGAAGCTGAAATTCAGTTGGACCCGCCGGAGCTAGGGCCGTTGCAAGCCCGGGTAGTGGTGCAGCAGGATCAGGCGCAAGTGGTGTTTACCAGCCACTCTGCCCAGGTTCGGGAAGCCTTAGACCAACAGGCCACCAGGCTGCGAGAAATGTTTGCCAACGAGGGCTTAGAGCTCACTGACGTAGGCGTATCGGATCAGCAAGCTCAAGACAGCAAAGACAGCCAGCACGGTGGCGAGCGGGGCAGCGCAGCCCAACCAGCGCTTGCTGGTAATACCGAGCCGGGTGCCGTAGCTGAGGCGCAAAACAGTACGCCCGTGGTAATGAGTCAATATCTTGTCGATCAGTACGTGTGAATAAACCCGCAGAATAACCCCCTCTGGCCGCCGCGGCGGCCAATTTTTCCTCCCCACCTCTGCGCTAATGCCGGCTTTTAAACCCATTTGGTTTTTTAGTCGCCAGGTTGCACAAAATTTCCTCCGTAAAAATTCTTTAAACCACGAAAAAAACCTGTGGCATAGCTATTGCTCAATGTGGGTACACGATAAGTTTTGGCTAAAAGCGACGAGTTTTTGACATGGCAGATGAAGAAGAGCAAGAAGAGTCCGGTGGCGGCGGTAAGAAAAAACTGTTGCTGATGATTATTGGCGGCTTGCTGTTGGTGTTAATTTCCATTGGCGGCACGGTAGCGGTGTTGACCTTGTTTAAAGAAGAGCCGGCCGCAGAGGAAGGTGAAGAGGGCGCCGAAGCCGAGGAAGAACCCGCCGAGGAAGTGAAACTACCGGCGTTGTATTTTGCCGTTAAGCCACCGCTTTTGTTGACCTACAACGACCGTGGTCGCCAGCGATATGCACAGGTGGAAATGACACTGATGGCGCGTTCCGAGGCTGTGATCACAGAAGTAGAGCTACACACGTCGCGCATTCGCAATGATTTAATTTTGGCGTTCAGTGCGTTGGAATTTCACGAGGTACAAACCCCAGAGGGTAAAGAGCTGATGCGACAACAAGCACTGCAAACAGTACAGCGCATTCTAACCGAAGAAATGGGTGAACCCGGCGTTGAGCAAGTGTTGTTTACCAATTTAGTCATGCAGTAGGTTGCCGAGGGTAGAGCGGTGCAGGATCTATTATCCCAGGACGAAATTGATGCCCTCCTTCATGGTGTCGACGACGGTGATATTGAAGTTGAGTCGGATGAGGAATCCGGCTCGGCGAAGAATTATGACCTAACCAGTCAGGATCGTATTGTCCGAGGTCGCATGCCGACTTTGGAAATGATCAACGAACGATTCGCCCGTTACACCCGCATTAGTATGTTTAATTTGTTACGCCGCACGGCGGATGTATCCGTAGGCGGGGTGCAAATTCAAAAATTTGGAGAATACGTACACACCCTTTACGTACCCACCAGCTTAAACATGGTTAAGTTCCGGCCTTTGCGCGGCACCTCCTTGGTTATTCTGGATGCTAAGTTGGTGTTTAAACTGGTGGACAATTTTTTTGGCGGCGATGGTCGTCACGCAAAAATTGAAGGTAGGGAATTTACCCCCACCGAATTACGCGTTGTGCAAATGGTGCTAGACCAAGCGTTTATTGACTTAAAAGAAGCTTGGAAAGCGGTATTGCCGTTGGATTTTGAATTTATCAATTCGGAAGTTAACCCCTCCATGGCTAACATTGTTAGCCCCAGTGAAGTGGTGGTGGTGAGCACGTTTCATGTGGAATTGGACGGCGGTGGTGGCGAAATGCACATCACAATTCCGTATTCCACCATCGAACCCATCCGAGAAATGCTCGATGCCGGTTTGCAAAGTGACAGCGACGAAAGCGACGATCGCTGGCCCTCCGCTCTGCGCGAGGACGTGATGGATGCCACCGTCGATTTGGAATGCGAAATTGCCACGGCAGAAATCACCTTGCGGGATTTAATGAAGATGCGTACTGGCGATGTTGTACCCATTGAGATGCCACCATACCACGTAGTTACCGCTAACGATGTGCCCATGTTTCGGTCCATGTTAGGCCAGCATGACGGTAATCTAGCATTGAGAATCTTAGAGTTTATTGAACGGCCAAAACATCAGGAAAAAAACCAGATAATGCAATTGGTCTCAATGAAAAAGAATGCAGAAAAAGCAGACAGTGGTGAAGTAGATGAGTGAAGATGAAATCCCCGGCGAAGGTAGCCAATCCGAAGAAGACGTAGATCAAGGTGCGATGGCCGATGAGTGGGCTGCGGCCATGGCAGAGCAAGAGGACACCGATGGCGCCAGCGAAGCTGAAGACATCAACACCATGGATTTGGACGAATTCAGCCAACCTGCCGTAGCGAATAATACCGGTAACCCGGATATTGACGTCATCCTGGACATCCCGGTCACCATTTCCATGCAAGTGGGCAGTACCGGTATCAGTATTCGTAACCTATTGCAGCTTAATCAAGGGTCTGTCATAGAGCTGGACCGCTTGGCCGGAGAGCCGTTGGATGTTTTGGTTAACGGAACATTGATCGCCCACGGCGAGGTGGTCGTGGTGAATGAAAAGTTCGGTATACGAATGACCGACGTAATCAGCCCAAGCGAACGCATTAAAAAACTAAAGTAAACACAGAATAGTGTTGCCAAACAGTCAATGAAATCGATAACCCGTTATTACACACAGTGGCGCAGGCATGGGCTGGCCGTGATTAGCCGAGCCCTTTTGCTGGTAGCCTGCACGGCGGTGCTACCCAGTGCCTGGGCAGAAACCGACATCAATGATATTTCCAGCAGGCAATATCTGCTGCAGGTTGTGTTGGGGTTAGGTTTTATTGTGCTGCTTATTTTCGTACTTTCCTGGGGCGTGAAATGGGTAAACCGTTTTTCCGGTGGCCCTAATCATCAGCACGTGAAGGTGCTGAGCCAAACCCCCTTAGGCATCAAAGAAAAAATCGTTATCGTCGAGGTCGCCAATAAGAAACTGTTGTTGGGCCTAACGGCCAATAATATTTCGCTTTTGCACAGCTTTGCCGAGGGCGAGTTCGAACAAGCTGAGCAGGTCTCTGCAGAGCAGCAAGTGTTGCAAAAACAAGCGGGTAAACCCTTGGCAGCCCAGAATTTTAGCCAGCTGTTTGAGAAAATCCGCGGTCGACACCATGACTAGATTTCTCACCACGTTTGTCTCCACCATTCTAGGCCCTTTGGTGGCCGTACTTTTGTTGATGACCGCAGTGCCCGTGTTCGCGCAAGAGGACGATCAATCCGAGCCTGGCGCCGTAGCAAAAGCAGAAAATTTCTTAGAGCTGAGTGAAACCGGCGGCCTGTCGGCCCTCAAGGTAACCACCAATCCGGATGGCAGCCAGGAATACACGGTAACCTTACAAGTTTTAGCCATTATGACGGCGCTGACATTCCTGCCAGCCATCGTTATGATGATGACTTCTTTCACGCGCATTATTATTGTATTCGCGATTTTGCGCCAAGCTCTAGGCTTGCAGCAGTCACCCTCCAGCCAAATTCTTATCGGTTTATCGCTGTTTTTAACCTTGTTTATTATGTCGCCGGTGCTGCAGCAAATAAATCAACAAGCCATATCCCCTTATATAGAAGAGCAAATCAACGGCCAGCAGGCGTTGGCGCTTGCCGCCAAACCCATGCATGAATTTATGCTGGGGCAAACCCGTGAATCCGATATTAAACTGTTTATGGACATTGGCAATTATCAGGCGGTTAACGCGCCGGAGGATGTGCCATTTGTGGTTCTAATTCCCGCCTTTGTAACCAGCGAGCTTAAAACGGCATTTCAAATCGGCTTTGTGCTTTTTATTCCGTTCTTGGTGATTGATATTGTTGTGTCCTCGGTATTGATGGCCATGGGTATGATGATGCTATCGCCGCTGATTATTTCCTTGCCTTTCAAAATCATGCTGTTTGTGTTGGTTGATGGTTGGGCGTTGGTTATTGGCAGTTTGGCCGCGAGCTTTAATGTGTAGGAGCTAAGCATGACCCCAGAAGTAGTGATGGATCTGTTTGCCAATGCCTTTTTACTCACCGTGTTAATTGTGTCGGTGATTGTTGGCCCAAGCCTGGTGGTGGGGTTGATTGTCAGTACGTTTCAGGCCGCCACACAAATTAACGAGCAAACCTTAAGCTTTTTACCCCGGCTTATTATCACACTGGCCACCATAATGGTCACCGGCGGTTGGTTAATCACCAAACTTACCGATTTATTCACTCGGTTGATCACCAATATTCCCAATATTATTGGCTAGGCGGCCGCCGTGCTTGAGCTAACAGAGCCACAATTATCGCACATGATGGGCCAGTATCTCTGGCCACTCATTCGTATTGCCGCCTTTATTATGGCGGTGCCTATCTACGGCTCTCAAACTCTGCCTGCGCGCTTTCGCCTAGCCATATCCGCACCCCTAGCGGTGGTTATTCAACCCATGTTGCCGCCGCTACCCGGTATCGAAATGGTGAGTATCGCGGGCTTTATTACCACGATAAAAGAAGTCGTGATCGGCGCAGCCTTGGGTTTTATCTTCCAAATTTTAATGCAGTTGTTTGTGGTTGGTGGGCAAATCATTGCCATGAACATGGGGCTAGGTTTTGCCTCCATGAACGACCCAGCAAACGGGATTGCGGTAACGGTGCTGTCGCAATTCTTCGTCACCATTGCGGTTTTGCTGTTTTTGGCCATGAATGGCCACCTGGTGTTATTGGAATTAATCGCCCGTAGCTTTCAAGTTTGGCCCATTGGGCAAGCGGCTGTGGCGGGCGACTTTTGGCGAGAACTGGCGGGCCTAGGCAGTTGGATGTTTGCCGGAGCCCTGGTGATGGCACTGCCCATTGTTACCGCCATCCTGGTGGTTAATATGGCGTTTGGTGTGATGAGCCGCTCCGCGCCGCAAATGAATATTTTTGCCGTGGGCTTTCCGGTTACCTTGGTCTTCGGCATGTTTATTATTTGGTTTGGTTTAACCAACTTTATGCCGCAGTTCGAATTGCGCAGCAACCAAATCATTCAATTCGTGGAAAACCTGCTGGGGATTTAACGCATGGCAGATGATTCCAACGAAGAGAAAACAGAAGAACCCACGGCCAAACGGCTTGAGAAAGCCCGTGAAGAAGGCCAGGTTCCCAGGTCGAAGGAGCTAACGACAACCGCCGTTCTTTTGGGTGCCACGGTTAGCCTGTATACACTTGGTGGCTCCTTAACCAAGGGCTTTACCGGAATATTTGCCGATAGTTTCACCTTCGATCGGCAAGCAGCCTTTGACCCCAATATCATGATCTCTCGGCTCACCAGCAGTATGTTTGATGGGCTCTGGTTATTAGTCCCGTTCTTTATCGTCTTGCTAATCGTTGCCATTGCCGGTCCTATTGCCCTGGGTGGGTGGCTAATGAGTGCCAAATCCTTGGCGCCTAAAATGGACCGCTTAAACCCATTGTCCGGGTTGAAGCGTATGTTCTCAATGAAATCCTTGGTGGAGTTGGTCAAGGCTATTGCCAAGGTTTCCGTCATTATGCTGGTGGCGGTACTTCTGCTTAAGGTCCAGCAAGGTCATATCGTGCATCTATCAGATTCCAGTACTCGCCAAGCGTTGGTCGATGCCGTAACCATTATTGCCACCGCCGCTATTATATTGTCCGCGGCGACCATAGTAATTGCTCTGGCCGATGTGCCCTTTCAGATTTGGGATACGACGCGGCAGTTAAAGATGTCGCGCCAAGAAATCAAAGATGAAATGAAGGATTCTGAAGGTAAGCCAGAGGTAAAAGGGCGCATACGTCAGCTGCAACGGGAAATGGCAAACAACAGAATGATGGCATCCGTGCCGGAGGCCGATGTTATTATCACCAACCCCACGCATTTTTCGGTGGCGCTAAAATACGACCCCAATACTATGGCCACGCCTCAGGTGCTTGCCAAGGGTATAGATCATGTGGCAATAAAAATTCGTGAAATTGCCAACGCTCACGAGATTGAAATCGTGGAATCCCCGGTATTGGCTCGGGCAATCTATTACACCACTGACGTTGATGGTGAAATTCCATCTGGGCTTTATTTGGCCGTGGCTCAAGTATTGGCTTATATCTTCCAGCTGCGGCAGTACCGTCCCGGTCAAGGGGCTCAGCGCCCAAGGCTGCCTAAGCGCCTTCCTATTCCTGACGATTACGTATTCGATCAATCAGGCAAGTAAGCCAACCCTAACGTTTGTATTGATTTAAAAAACATCGCCCTGTGCGATTTATAATCTGTTTTGCGCTGACCAAAAGTGGGTATGGTATTTGCGATACCCCTTAGTAATAAGCCGAGACCGTCAATACTTTGGACAACCCGGCGAATTCTCCCGAGCGGTTAGAGGATCGTCGTAAGTTCGACAGCCGCCGGTTTACCATCAGGAAGGGTAGAGCGGATTTAATGCAGTTTCCCAGTATCGGCCAGTTTTCCCAGCTTAAAGATCGGTCTTTGGATCGCCAGCAAATAGTCGGCGGCGCAAAAACACTCATCAATGGCAACCTGAGTATTCCCATACTCCTGTTAATGCTGCTTGGTATGATGACGCTGCCATTGCCGGCGTTTCTACTGGACGTGTTCTTTTCTTTTAATATTGCGCTATCCATCGTCGTTTTGTTGGTGGGCATCTACAGCTTAAGGCCGCTGGACTTTGCGGTCTTCCCTACGATTCTGTTGGTTTCTACGCTATTAAGGCTGGCATTAAATGTGGCCTCTACCCGTATCGTTCTGCTGGAAGGCCACGCCGGTGGTGACGCTGCCGGTAAGGTAATTCAGTCATTTGGTGAGGTGGTCATTGGCGGTAACTACGCAGTTGGTTTGGTCGTGTTTATCATCTTAATGATTATCAACTTTGTGGTAGTTACCAAAGGTGCTGGTCGAATTTCTGAGGTTAGTGCTCGCTTTACTTTGGATGCTATGCCCGGTAAGCAGATGGCCATTGATGCAGATTTGAATGCCGGTTTAATTGATCAGGAAGACGCGCGTACTCGCCGGGAAGAAGTTTCCAACGAGGCGGACTTCTATGGTGCCATGGATGGTGCCAGCAAGTTTGTGCGCGGAGATGCCGTTGCTGGCATTCTAATTCTGCTGATAAACGTTATTGGCGGTTTGGCCATAGGTATGGCGCAACACGATTTAGCCTTCTCCGACGCCATCGAGCGTTACATTCTGCTCACTATTGGTGACGGACTGGTTGCTCAAATTCCTTCATTGCTGCTGTCTACGGCGGCCGCCATTATGGTAACCCGAGTTAACAGCTCGGTGGATGTCCGTTCGCAAGTCGTTAATCAAATGTTTGATTCTCCCAAAGCCTTGGGTGTGTCTGCGGGCATTTTATTTTTAATGGGTTCCATTCCGGGAATGCCACACGTCGCCTTTATCGGTTTGGCTATAGTCTGTGGTGGATTGGCTTGGATGATACACCGCAAAAAAAATATGCCCGAAGTAATCTCTGAAAATGACGAGCCCATGGGGCGTATGGGAGGCGGCAGGGCAGTTCCCACTGCACTGCCAGGCTCCGGTGGCGGTGGCGATATTATTGAAGCTAAACCCGAAAATGTTGAGCTGAGTTGGGAAGACGTACAGCCAGTGGACATGATTGGGTTGGAAGTTGGTTATCGTTTAATCCCGCTGGTAAACAAACCTCAAGGCGGCGAGCTACTGGGCAGAATTAAAGGCATTCGCAAAAAGCTGTCCCAGGATAAAGGCTTCCTAATCCCCAGTGTGCATATCAGAGATAACTTAGACCTAGCGCCGGCGGCCTATCGTATTTTACTGATGGGGGTGAGCATTGGCGAAGGTGAGGTTTATCCAGATCGGGATTTGGCCATTAACCCCGGCCAGGTGCTTGGTGATATTGACGGTATTGCCGGGCAAGACCCAGCGTTTGGCTTGCCTGCGGTTTGGATAGAGCACAACCGCAAAGATCAGGCGCAGTCGCTCGGTTATACCGTGGTGGACACTTCCACCGTAGTGGCCACCCACCTTAATCAATTATTGCAAAAACACATCTACGAGTTAATTGGTCACGAAGAAATTCAGAAGCTGTTGGATCAGCTAGCCAAGTCGTCACCGAAATTGGTTTCTGAGTTAGTGCCAGATAAATTATCACTCAATGCAGTGTTAAAAGTTTGTCAGAATTTATTGAAAGAGCAGGTTTCATTACGTGATTTCCGATCGGTATGTGAATCCCTATTAGAGGCCGCTGAAATAACCACGGATACTGAGCAATTAACCGCACAGGCCCGCGTGGCGCTGGCTCGGCAAATTGTCTACACCATCGCTAGGGGGGACGAACCGCTACCGGTATTAACTCTTCAGCCGAACCTGGAACAGTTATTGCTGAAAGCACATCAACAGGCACAAAAATCTGGCGCTGATGAAACCGGGTTTTTAGAGCCGGGTTTAATTGATGTAATGCAAAACTCTATTCGCGAACAAGTACAGCGACAAGAAGTTGCCAATAAGCCTGCCGTGTTACTGGTGTCTGGCAATATTCGTCGCTTAATTGTCAAAATCGTTCGTGCCATGGGATTGGACGCAACTGTATTGGCCTACGCGGAAATCCCTGAAAGTAAATCCATTAACGTGGATGGCGCAATTTCTGGCAGTCGGGCCTAGGGCGAATCAGGAAGATTAAAATTTATTTTTCGGAGCTTAATTTATGCAAGTGAAACGCTATAAAGCCGCAGATATGCGTCGTGCACTGGAACTCGTACGATCCGACCTAGGTGAAGACGCTGTTATATTATCCAGTAATAATGGAAGAAAGGGCGTCGAGATTTTGGCGACAGCGGACGACTGCCAGCAGCTACTTGATAGTGCCAACAGCCCAGAGCCCACTGCCGAAGAAAAAATTAATGTGTTCGCCAAATACGAATCCGCCGCTGAGCAAGAAGGCTTGGCAATGTTGGACGACTTGTCGTCGACGGCCAATCGATCGTCCGTCAGTGATGAGCAGCAACGCGAATTGGTAAAGGCTGCCAGTGCCGATAAGTCTTATTTGGCGGAGCAATTGGAAAAGCTCGCCGCACAGGTCTCTTTTCCCAACAAAACCGGTGGTATTTCACGCAAGCCACACGTGGTTAAGGCTGAGCGTTCACGCAGCTTGTCGCGTAACGGTTTTAACGGCCGTAGCTCCAATAAACTGATGACAGAATCGGCGAAGGCTTCCGCTACCGCTAGTATCGAAGTCGTGGAAGATTCTGATTTTAGTCAGTCCTTCCGAGTGGCAAGCCAGCAAGCCACGCGTTCCTACGGCGAAATGGCCGGTGATGACTATTTTGTGGAAGACGAGTATTCAGCCATCGAATCTCCGGTACGTTCGAAAACTCGAGATCAAATTCGAGCTGAATTGGAAGCCGAGCGGGCCGAGGCCGCACTCGCCAAAGAACAGCGCGCTAAAGCAGAACAAGCTAAAGTTGAACAAGCAAAGGCGGAACACATCAAGGCCCAGCTTGCAGCCGAGAAAGCCTTGGAAGAGCAGATTAGGAAAGATCTGGAGAGGGAAGAGCAGGCGAGGGTAGAACAAGCCAGAGCAGAGCAAGCTCAATTGGAGCAGGCTCGGCTAAACCAGGGTAATCCACCTCACGCTTTAGTTGACGCGCCAAATCAGCCTGTAGCACAACCCGCAGCGGACGAATTAACCTCAGCGGCTCAAGCAGCTATGGCCATAGTTGAGCCCGTCCCTGCAGTTGCAACGGTGAGCCCTGTAAAACAGGACGATCGCTCACAGGCGCAAATCGACATGCTTAAATCAGAATTGAGCGACATGCGCGAGCTGTTGGAGCTGCAACTTACCCAAACTCGCTTCGCTAATCTTAAAGGCATGCAATTAGCTTGTGACCGTAAGTTAGAGCAAATGGGCTTTGGTCTGCATTTTCGATCTGAATTTCACAACCAATGTGATTTAAGCCGAGTTCGCAAGCAGGACAGAGCTTGGAAGAGAACCATGGATTATGTCATCGAACGGGTTAAAACCGTGGGCTGTGATCTGGCCAGTAGCGGCGGGCAGATAGCCTTTGTTGGCCCAACCGGTGCGGGTAAAACCACAACCATCGCCAAGTTGGCGACGCGCTATGTGCTTAACAACGGCCGCGAGTCTATTGCTTTGGTAACCGTGGACAACGAGCGTCTTGGATCCCAGAGCCAATTGAAATCCCTGGCTAAGATACTGCAAATACCTCTGCGTTCTGTAGCCTGTGCGGATGACTTACCTGAAACACTGGCAAGCCTAGATTATTGCCGGCTGGTATTAATTGATACGCCTGGGGTTAGTGCTGCTGGGATCAATAGCGACCCGTTTATTCAGCGTCTATTTGACATGCCACAAGTCACTAAGCTAGCGGTGTTGGCTTGTAACGCCCAGCAACGCTTTCAAAAAAGTCTGTTGGACGCCCTAGCGGGCAAGCACGTTAGAGCCGCGGTGCTCACCAAAATGGATGAAACAGACTGCTTAGCAGAAACCTTGGATGTTGTGCTAACCGCGAAGATGCCGGTGGCCTACACCACCGATGGTCAGCGCATTCCTAACGATATTGACATCGCGGAAGCTCAGCCATTGGTAACCATGGCCGAAGCCATTGTTGCTAAGCCCGAGGTTGAATCCAACGCAAGTTCCGATGCAGGAACACTGCAAAAACAATCGGCGTAAAACATCGCTGTTGATGTCTTGCGCTACACTCAAGCATGGCCGGCAAGGCCCTTGCTTGGGTCTTGGTAAGATGGCGTTTTCGCCATTATTGATGGAGTTTTTATGAGTCTATCCAGACCCGTACAAGTAATTGCTGTAACCGGCGGAAAGGGCGGCGTTGGTAAAACCAATTTGTCGGTCAACGTTAGCATGGCCTTAGCCGAGATGCAGCGCAGAGTGGTGTTGTTAGATGCCGACTTGGGCCTTGCCAACGTGGATGTGTTATTGGGCGTCAAGTCGCCCCATAATTTATCAGACGTGCTTAATGGAGTGTGTGACTTACGCGATGTGCTGATTGATGCGCCTGGTGGCATCAAGGTCGTCCCGGCCTCGTCCGGTGTGCAACATATGACCCAGCTCAACGCGCAGCAACACGCTGCGTTGATTAATGCGTTTAGCGATCTAGACCAGCAGCTCGATGTTTTGGTAATTGATACGGCTGCGGGCATATCCGATACGGTGGTGAGTTTTGTTACCGCCTCCCACGAGGTTGTGGTGGTGGTGTGCGATGAGCCGTCTTCTATTACCGATGCCTACGCCTTAATCAAGCTGGTCAGTACCGAGTATCACCAAACTCGTTTTCGAGTGGTAGCGAATATGACGCGCACACTTAACGAGGGGCAGAACCTGTTCAACAAACTGCAACTAGTTTGCGATCGTTTTCTGGATGTGACTTTGCAGTACATCGGTCATATACCTTTTGACGAAAATGTCCGCAAAGCCGTACAAAAACAAACGCCATTATTAACCTATGCGCCACGTTGTCGTGCATCCCAAGCGATTCGCGGTATTGCCGAGAAAATGATCGACTGGCCTTTGCCAACTGGTCCTCGGGGTCACCTCGAATTCTTTGTAGAACGGCTTTTACATACGGCGCAGATGAGGCTCTGATTATGGCAGTACTCGACGGATTAGCTATGTACGATCAAGCGCAACCAGCCCCCCAAGTAGATATTGAACAATACGCGCCGTTGGTAAAGAGAATTGCACATCATATGATGATGCGGATGCCGGCCAGCGTGCAAGTGGAAGATTTGATCCAGGCGGGCATGATCGGTTTATTGGAAGCCTCTACTAAATACGATGCATCTAAGGGCGCCAGTTTTGAAACCTACGCAGGCATTCGTATTCGCGGTGCCATCGTTGATGAAATGCGCCGTGGCGACTGGGCGCCCCGGTCTGTGCACCGCAATGCACGGCGGGTGCAAGAGGCTATGTCTCAGGTGGAATCTCGCACCGGGCGTGACGCCACCGACCAGGAAGTCGCCGCAGAGCTGGAAGTGTCGTTGGACGAATACCACAGCATTCTGCAAGACAGTTCCGGTACGCGGTTATTCAGTTACGAAGAAGCCGTCGGCGATGACGACAGCCGTGTAGCCCAGGATACCAGTGTGGCGGCTTGCCAAAACCCCCATCAAGGAATTCAGCGCGAAAGTTTAAAGCAATCGCTTGCCCAGGCGATAAAGTCTTTACCAGAGCGTGAACAATTAGTGCTGGCACTGTACTACGACGAAGAACTGAACCTTAAAGAGATCGGCCAAATATTAGGCGTCAGTGAATCTCGAGTGAGCCAAATCCATAGCCAGGCGGCCTTGCGTTTGCGAGGACGGCTACAGGAATGGGCGCCGGAGAACAGTTAACCCGTTATCTACCCGGAAATGGCAGTTGAGCTGTTTTGATGGCACTAACTGCAGGGGTACTAGTTTGGTGTTTGTGGCTAACTTAAAGAAAGGCCCAACCGTAAGATGACCAGTTGGCACTTTGCTCATTATTGCTAATGAATGATAAAAAGCGTTCAAATCATGCCGTTTAAGAGCGGACTCTTACAATTTATCCTAAGTCGTAAAAGTCCTTGTCCTAAAAACTGGATACCGCTCAATCACCTACTAGACTAATAAAATGATCAGTTCCCCTACCAGGGCCTATGGAGGTTACATTGGATAAAAATATGAAAATCCTCATCGTTGATGACTTTTCAACTATGAGGCGGATCATTAAAAACCTGTTGCGCGATCTGGGTTTTACCAATACCCAGGAGGCCGATGATGGACAAACGGCATTGCCCATGCTGAAAAACGGTGACTTCGACTTTTTAGTTACCGATTGGAATATGCCTGGTATGACCGGAATCGAGTTACTGCGACAGGTACGTGCCGACGAAAGGCTAAATGCGTTACCGGTATTGATGGTCACGGCTGAAGCGAAACGCGAACAAATCGTAGAGGCGGCACAGTGTGGCGTTAACGGTTACGTAGTTAAACCTTTCACCGCCCAAGCGCTAAAAGAAAAAATCGAGAAAATCTTTGAGCGTGTGAGCTAAGTTGGAGTAGACACCTACTATGGATTCACATCCTGTTGATCCCGGCACGGACGAGGTTATTGCCGAACTTCGTGCCTGTGCCAGTACCTTGGTTGAAAAACTCAATAACGATGAGTATTTACAAGCCAGCGAAGTTATCTCCAAACTCAACCACTCCCGTGACAACCTAGTTTTTAACAGCGTTGGGCGGTTAACGCGTGCCCTGCACAGCGCGATTGTCAATTTTAATGTAGACGGCCAGTCCGAGGCCAAGGCGCCCAGCGATCGCTCTCAAATGACCGATGCCAGTGACAGGTTGCACTACGTTTTAGAGTTAACACAAACTGCCGCTGATAAAACCATGGATAAAGTTGAGGCGTCGGCGCCGATCGCCGATGCCTTGAGTAGCGAATCTCAGGCCTTGCGCCAGGAGTGGAGCCGGATTAAGCGCCGGGAAATGGACGCTGAAGAATTCAGCGCTTTGTACTATCGCATGGATCAATTTTTGGAAAAAATTGAAGGTGGCGCTGAACAACTGAACAGAAACCTGCAAGAAATTATTCTAGAGCAGGGTTATCAGGACCTAACTGGCCAAGTACTGAAAAAGGTCATTGGTTTGGTTTCGGATGTGGAAACTGAGCTGGTCAATCTGGTTCGAATCGCGGGCCACGTAGAAGATATTGCAGGTTTTGATTCAACCGCCGATATCAATGAGAACAAGAACGAAACATCAGACTCTAGCGGAGAAGGCCCTCAGATACACGCCGACAAACGTGACGATGTCGTTAAAAACCAAGATGAAGTAGACGATCTGCTCTCAAGCTTGGGTTTTTGATGCCGATGTTTAAAGAACTAAACAAACGGTAATAGGTTAGAGGAACATTGAATGTTCGGTGATGACGAAGAGATACTGCAGGACTTCCTAGTCGAGGCAGGCGAAATTCTCGAATTACTTTCCGAGCAGCTGGTGGAGTTGGAGCAGCGTCCTGACGACAAAGATTTGCTGAATGCAATCTTCCGTGGCTTTCACACGGTAAAGGGTGGTGCGGGATTCTTACAGCTTAATGCCATGGTGGACTGCTGCCATGTAACGGAAAACTTGTTCGATATTCTTCGTAACGGCCAGCGCGATGTGACGCCGGAATTAATGGACGTGGTGTTGCAGTCATTGGACACCGTCAACAGTCAATTCCAAGAGATTCAATCCCGCCAGGAGCCAACGCCTGCAGACCCGGCGATTATTAAACTACTCGAGCGTCTAGTTGCCGGTGAAGATATCTCCGCCGATGGTGAGCCTGCTGAAGCGAGCGCGGTAGAGCCTGCAGCTGAAATAGTAGTTACACCTGCTGCTGACACTAGCGATGCCGATTTTGAAAACCTTTTGGACAACATCGAAAGCGAACCTGCGTCTGCAGTAGAGCCGCCAGTAACTCAAAGCGCACCAGGCAGTGCCGGCGGCGACATCAGCGAAGATGAGTTCGAGGATTTACTCGATCAGATACACGGTAAGGGCAAAGGCCCAGGGGCAACCGCGCCTGCTACAAGTGACGAGACCGGTGCGATTCCCGAACCAGAAGCTGCTCCGGCTACTCCGGCGGCCGCTGGCGATGATGTTATTACTGAAGACGAGTTTGAAGCCCTTTTAGATCAGCTGCATGGTGAGGGCCAAGCGCCCGGAGCCGGTGACACGCCCGCGCCCGCAGCCAACGCTGAACCAGCAGCTGCTGCGCCCAGCAGTGATAATATTTCCGACGACGAGTTCGAGGCTCTACTCGATCAATTACACGGTAAAGGTAAGGGGCCGACTGCTGGAGCGCCAGCCGCCAGCACGCCACCTCCCGCTGCGCAGCAAACCTCATCTGTACCGCCGGTGGAGCCAGCTCCTACTACACCAACGCCACCGCCAGCGGCGGTACCGCCGGCCAAACCTGCGGCTAGTTCTTCTCCCGCTGCAAAACCGGCCCCAGGCAAACCCGAATTAAAGGCAGTGTCCGGTGGCGCCAAGCCCGCCGCGCCTGCAGTGAAAGCGCCCACGCCGCCCGGCAAAGACAGCGGCGCAGCCGCGGCCGAAGCGACGGTTCGCGTTGATACTCAACGCCTAGACGACATCATGAATATGGTTGGCGAACTCGTATTGGTTCGCAATCGGTTGGTTCGCCTGGGCGATGAACGCAGTGACGAGACTCTGTCCAAAGCCGTGTCTAACCTGGATGTGGTCACAGCCGATTTACAATCCGCTGTAATGAAAACGCGGATGCAACCGATCAAGAAAGTGTTTGGTCGTTTTCCACGCGTGGTGCGAGATCTGGCGCGTAATCTAAAGAAAGAAATCGCGCTGGAGCTTGTGGGCGAAGAAACCGATTTGGATAAAAACCTAGTGGAAGCACTGGCCGATCCATTGGTTCACTTGGTGCGCAACTCCGTGGACCATGGTATCGAGTTACCGGAAATACGCGAGCAAAACAACAAGCCGCGCATGGGTAAAGTGATCCTCTCTGCGCAGCAAGAGGGCGATCATATTCTGCTATCCATAACGGATGATGGCGGTGGTATGGATGCCAACAAGCTGCGTGGTATCGCGGTGGAAAAAGGCGTTTGCGATGAAGATGCAGCAGCCAGACTATCGGACCAAGAAGCCTTTGCCTTAATTTTTGCGCCGGGCTTCTCAACCAAGAAAGAAATCTCCGACGTCTCTGGCCGAGGCGTGGGTATGGATGTGGTTAAAACCAAAATCACCCAGCTCAATGGCACCATAGAGATCCATTCGCAAATGGGCGAAGGCACTCGCTTCGATATCAAAGTGCCGTTGACGTTGGCCATTATGCCAACGCTGATGATCATGCTGGAAGACCAAACCTTCGCTTTACCGCTGGTCAATGTGGACGAAATTTTCCACATGGATTTGACCAAAACCAACGTGGTAGATGGCCAGGAATGCATTACTATTCGTGAGAAAGCTATCCCAATCTTCCATTTGAAACATTGGTTAGTGCCATCATGCCCTTATAGCGAGCCGAAGGAAGGCCACGTTGTGATTGTATCAGTGGGCACTCAACGCGTCGGCTTTGTGGTGGACCAACTGATTGGCCAAGAAGAGGTGGTGATTAAGCCGCTTGGTAAAATGCTTCATGGAACCCCAGGAATGGCCGGCGCGACCATAACCGGTGACGGCACCATTGCTCTGATTTTGGATGTGCCGTCGATGTTAAAACGTTACGTAGGCAACGCCGCGTAGCTAACGTTATGTCCGTCAGCGAAGAGATACGTTTAGGGTTTTACGTCGATGCCTATTAATGTATTGGTGGTAGATGACAGCAGCTTTTTTCGCCGTCGCTTAGCCGAAATAATTAATGAACATCCCCACCTAAAGGTGTGCGGCGTAGCCACCAATGGCCGTGAGGCCATCGAGTTGGCCGCAGCCAAAAAGCCAGATGTAATCACCATGGATTACGAAATGCCGTTTATGGATGGGTTAACGGCCGTACGTGAGATAATGGCCACCAACCCAAGGCCCATACTCATGCTTTCGTCTTTAACCTACGATGGTGCTCGGGTTACGCTGGATGCACTGGACGTGGGGGCGGTTGATTTTTTGCCCAAAAATTTCGCTGATGTGTCTCGTCAGTCCGCCAGTTTAAAGGCGAAGTTACACGAGAAAATACTGGCGGTTGCTAAACCTGAAAAAACCGTAAAAGCCTCGCTTCCGGTTCAGAAAAATCAAGCTCTTAAAAGCTTCGAAAACACAACAAAAAAGCCATCTGCATCGGTTCAGCCAATAAGACGGGTTGAAACGCTGTTGGGGCGAAAAAAAATTCTGGGTATCGGTGCTTCAACCGGTGGCCCAGTCGCACTGCTGGAGGTGCTACGGCATCTACCAGCAAATTTTCCGGTACCCATATTACTCATACAACATATGCCGGAAAGCTTCACTCGCGCATTTGCCGAGCGATTAGACAGTCAATGCAACATTCGCGTACATCTCGCTGAGGACGGTATGTCTTTAGCGCCTGGTAGCGCATACCTCGCGCCTGGCGGCCAACAAATGTTAGTGGACGCCAAGGATCGATCGAGGCTAAGAATTATGCCAGGGGATGACCGATTAAATTATAAGCCTTCGGTGGATATTACTTTTGCATCCGCGGCAAACAATTACCAATCGGCGTTTTTAGCGATGGTATTGACTGGAATGGGTAGTGATGGCTGTCAAGGTTGTCGCGTCGTTAAAGAGCAGGGCGGTCTGGTATGGTCTCAAGATCAAGACAGCAGTGTGATTTACGGCATGCCCATGGCTGTTGCAAAGGCAAACTTGTCGGATCGAGTCTTGAATCTTAACGATATCTGCAAGACTCTCAAAACTGCGTTTAGTTGTTAAGCGCAGATCCTTCACGTTATATCCCCTCCGAAGTCGTTCTTTCACCCGTTGGTAGGTAAGGATGGATAAGCTCAGTTTTTTGGGTGTGATAATAGGATTTGCAGCGCTGCTGGGGGGTAATTTCCTGGAAGGCGGCAGCTGGCAATCCTTGGTTAATGGACCAGCAGCTTTAGTAGTGGTTGGTGGCACCTTGGGGGCGGCTATTTTACAAACGCCCATGGAAAATCTCCAACGCGCCTGGGATATTCTGCGCTGGGTTATTCACCCCCCAGTCTACCACTATGAGGCGGGCATCAATAAAATTGTTCAGTGGGCCGACGCTGCCCGTCGCGAGGGCTTACTGGGCTTGGAAGATATTGCCGAGCGCGAACCCGACGAATTCTCGCAAAAGGGTTTACTCCTGCTTATCGATGGTGCCGACGCCGAAGACATTCGTCGTGTGATGGAAAACGATGTCATTCAAAAAGAACAGTGGGATCTGCAGGCCGCTCAGTTCTATGAAAGCATGGGTGGCTATGCACCCACCGTGGGCATCATTGGTGCTGTTATGGGGCTAATCCATGTGATGCAAAACTTGGCGGACCCTGCGCAATTGGGCCCGGGCATTGCTATCGCTTTTGTAGCTACCATTTATGGCGTTGCCTTGGCCAATTTATTGTTATTGCCCGTCGCCAATAAGCTTAAAATCTGCGTTGGCCAGGAATCCCGTTTCAAAGAGCTTATTATCGATGGCATCATTGGTATCGCCGAGGGCGAGAACCCCAAGATCATTCAAATAAAGCTCAACGGCTACCTAACGGACTAGGCCATGATTCATTCCAGACGTGCGCCGCAAATTAGCGTTAACCACGAGCGGTGGTTGGTTTCCTACGCTGACTTTATAACCCTGCTGTTTGCCTTTTTCGTGGTGATGTATTCTGTATCCCAAGTCAACGAAGCAAAATTCCGAGTGCTGTCGGATACCTTAGTGGACGTATTTCATGAACCTAAAAAAACGTTGGAGCCCATTCAGGTGGGTGAGCAATCGCTGGCGGTGACTACCACACCCATCGCCGGCCAGGAGATTCAAAGTGAGCAATCTCTGGAGGGAGAGGGCGACGGCAGCGGGGCTTTTAGCCAGGAGTCCGACCTTCCTAGCGCTAACAGCGAAGTGGCCAGCGGTGCCATACCGGATTCTGGCGCCGATGAAAATTTTAACGACATTGAGCAAGCCTTAGAGAATCGGTTTGCCAATTTGTTATCTGAAAAAATAATGACACTGCATGAAACGGAATTTTGGTTGGATATTGACCTCAACGCCAACACGCTATTTGGCCCGGCCAGTGCAGAGCCCAGCTTTGCCGCAGAAACCATTTTCGATCAATTGGCCGCAGTGCTAAAGCCCTATCACAACGCTATAGAAGTCAGTGGTTATACCGATAATATCCCCATTGATACACCGGCTTATCCCAGCAATTGGGAGTTGTCGTCAGCCCGAGCTTCTGTGGTGGTTCAAATTATGGCCCAGGGCGGTGTTGCGCCCAGGAGAATGGCGGCCATCGGTTACGGTGAATTCAAGCCAGTGGCAAATAACACAACCGCGCAAGGACGGGCAAAAAACCGCCGGGTTGTCGTTCGAATTGCCAAAGAGCGTTATCAGCAAATGCTGGAGCAAGATCGTGCCTACCGTTTCTTCCAGCAGCAGAAAACTGAAATTCTTACCAACGATGCTCTCTCTGCTACAGAGAAAAATGCTCAACTGATTGCATTAGGAGCGGCACCGGTTAAGCCCAGTATCCGCCAGGCGTTTTCCGAGGCACAAGCCATTACTAATCCTCAGAAAACTCCTGCTGCGACCAATTCTGGCGAGCCTATTGAGCCTGTGCGATTAAAAGACGGCAATATATTATTTACCAGCGACCCGGACTTAAACAGAATTCGAACACCTGAGTAGATCCGTTGGCCAGGAATTAAAAATTTGCACGGTTTTTGCCTTAGTAACGGCAAGCACGGCGACAGTTTTAAAATTGACGCAGTAATCGATAAAGCCGAGGTCAATATGTTAGTTTGGACGGTAGCGAACCAAAAAGGTGGTGTTGGTAAAACCACCACAGCAGTCAGTCTTTCCGGTCTTGCCGCCGAGAAAGGCAAGCGCGTCCTCATGGTGGATTTGGATCCACACGGCTCGTTAACCAGCTACTTTGGCGAGAACGCAGACACCTGTACAGAGTCCACGTACACCTTATTTGAAAAAAGCAAAATACTCACACCCTCAGCGGTTGGCAATGTTATCCATCGTACGAAATACGAAAACATGGATTTCATTCCCGCGTCCACCGCACTGGCAACACTGGAGCGTCAAGCAATTGGCAAGGATGGTCTGGGATTGGTGGTTGCAAAAACAGCGGAATTAATCAGCGATCGTTACGATCTTATGGTGATCGACAGCCCGCCGCTGTTGGGCGTGTTAATGATCAACGCCTTGGCCGCCTGCGAACAACTTATTATTCCTGTGCAAACTGAGTTTCTTGCCATTAAAGGCTTAGAGCGCATGGTACACACTTTAAATATGTTGGGGCGCTCACGTAAAAAGGCCCTACCTTATTTGATTGTGCCCACCATGTTTGATCGTCGTACCCAGGCTTCCATGGCAAGCCTACGGCAAATTAAAAATGACTTCAGTGAGCACGCCTGGGCTGGGAAAATACCGGTTGATACTCGCTTACGCGACGCCAGTAAAGCGGGAGTGCCACCACATTTGTACGACCCCCAAGGCCGTGCGGTAACGGCCTACCGTTCTCTGTTGAGGCAATTCCAGCTTAATGAAGTATTACCTTCGGATGTCACTTCATCTTTTGGTGCAGTGGCAGGCGCGTAGTGTTACCAAAAGACAGTGTGAAGAGCGACAATTGGCTGCTTTCCTATATGGATGATCTATTGGGAGAGGCAGGCCATGGCAATGAAGAAGAGCTTAGCAACGCCCAAGAAATGCAGGCATCTGACAGTGAAAAGGCTGCGGTAGAAAAACCACAGCAACAGTCTTTTATTGAAAAACACACCGCGCAAGAAACGAGAAGGACCGTGGTGGAGCCTGAGGCTGATGTCGCAGAAAGTGACAAAACCGACAATATCACCAACGACAATATTGCCACCGGGGATATCATTACGGAAAATACTCAAGGTGAAAGCGATGAAAACGATCTTGCCCAGGCTCACAAAGAAACTTTGACTATGGCTTGCCAGGCCAGCTGGCCTGAGACGGTAGCCAGTAGCTCAGCTACTTTTCCCCTGGATGATATTGGTGAGGAAACTGTCCTATCGCCTAATTCCAGTGATCACGACTCTTTTACACCAGAGTTAGAGCCCTCGCCAGAACCAGATCCAGAACCCGTACCAGAACCCGTACCAGAACCCGCACCAACGCCGCCGCCAGTGATGTCCCAGCGAGAGCAGCAAGCTGCTCGCTCGATAACGCCCATGGAGGAGCTAAATGCCGAGTATTTGGAGTTGCTTGCGCGTAAGCAGCGGGTAGAAAAACTGCTGCGTGACTCTACTTTACAGGCTCAGAGTGCACTTACGGTGGCTGTGCCACAACAACCTGATCTGGTTAAAGAGATTATAGCGCCAGCTCCCGCTCCCGCAGTACCATTGGCGCCGCCCAAGGCTGCACCACCCAAGGTGGCGCTGGCGCCCAAAGTCAAAACGGTCACGCCTAAGATAAAAACTGTCGCGCCAGCTAAGCCAGTGGAGCCAGCCCAAACCGTGACCGGGGTGGCCACGCAAACCGCAGCGGCCGATACAACCACAGGGCTTAACAACCAATGGCAAGATGGCCGACCGGTTTGGGCACAAAACCGGTTTGATGTACTGCTGTTTTCGGTTTCCCAGTTAACTCTAGCTGTACCCCTGGTTGCTCTGGGGCAAATTCAAAAAATCAACGATGACCTAACGCCGTTGTTTGGCCAGGCGGATTGGTTTATGGGGGTTATGCCTTCTAAGCTCGGTAAAATACGGTGTGTCGACACCGCGCTTTTCGTGATGCGCGAACGCTACCAGCCAGAGTTTCGTCAAAATTACCGCTTTGTCATTACCATTGATGGCTTCCCCTGGGGCTTGGCGGTAGATGAAGTCAAACAGCCCATCGCTTTGGAGCCGGCGTCAGTAAATTGGCGCGGCGCTCGATCACAACGCCCCTGGCTGGCCGGAACCATTAGAGAACACATGTGCGCGTTGATAGACGTGCCTATGCTGGGTGAAATACTGGCAAAAGAAGATAAAAACTGCCGCTAAATAATCTCGCCTTCTAGCCGAAGACTATTAAAGGGGAGCTGCTAAGCGCTCTCTATTAGTTTGGCATAAATGGTGCTTTTACTGTTCGTGAACTACAGTGAAAGCAGAAGTTTGTTGAGATTTTGACAGTCGATTTCTGTGGGAATAAAAAATGGCCACCAATACCAGTAAAACCAAAGCCAGTGAAGATCCAATATTGCAGTGGGTAACTTTTCATTTGGCGGGGGAAACATACGGCGTAAATGTAATGCAAGTGCAAGAGGTGCTGCGTTACTCAGAGATAGCGCCGGTACCGGGTGCTCCGCCGTATGTGCTTGGCATTATTAACCTGCGCGGTAATGTAGTCACTGTAATCGACACTCGTAATCGCTTCGGCTTAACGCCCGGAGAGATCACGGACAACACGCGAATCGTGATCATTGAGGCAGACCAACACGTCATTGGCATCTTAGTCGATAGTGTGGCCGAGGTGGTGTACCTGCGTCAGTCTGAGGTCGAAACTGCACCTAACGTGGGTAACGAAGAGAGTGCCAAGTTTATTCAGGGCGTGTGTCATAAAAATGACGAATTATTAATTTTAATTGAGCTTAATAAACTGCTTACTGAACGTGAGTGGGCTGAGCTCGAAGACGTTTAACTTTTGGAGGCCGTCGTGGACATTTCTACCTTATCAATCTATCTAGTGGTTATCGCAGTTGTTGCAGCGTTGGCGTTAATTGGTAATGTGGTGTTGTGGCGGCAATTTGTCCTTCTGGAACAAGAGCTAGAGAAGAACGCATCTTCTATCGAGAAAGAAGGGCAAATCACCTACCTCAGCCACATGAGCACGGATAAGAAGCTGCAGATGTTTGAGCAGCGTTTGCGAGCCCTGGCTGAAGACCCAATGCTGGAGGCGCAAAAAGCACCGGCCGCAGCCCCTGTCAGCTTGACTGTACCACCTGCGCCTGTGCAGCCAGAAGTTCAGACGGAACACATTGAATCAGACGAAGTACAAGCTGTTGAGGCGTTACTGGCCGATGCGGTTTCTGCCGCGCGCACCAATGAACCTGCAAGCTCTTTGAGTAATGCATCCAGCTTGTTTGAGCAGGGCGTGGATTCCGAAGAAGTCGCTCGTCGCTGTGGCTTGACCCGCGCTGAGGCAGAGCTAATGGCACTGGTGCAGAACAAAACCAAAATCGCGAGTTAGTTTTTAATTTCAACCAGAGTGTTCGCCGTTGCGAAAGGCGCGATTCAAAGAGTGCAAACACTGTGGCTTAAACACTCGCTGCGATAAACGCAGTATCTAAGGTTGACCTAAAGTACGCACCGCTACTGGCATTTTCGAAACAGCGGGCAAACGAAAAATAGCTAAAAACGGCCGGCGAGAAAAGAATTTAAAGTTTGTTGTTACTATTGAGCTGTGCGAGGAAACTCGCACAGCTTTTTTTTACTTTTGTATTGCCCATTTTTTTACTGGCGCGCGTTGAAATATTCACCAGAAACATTTTCGCTATCGTCGGCCATTAAATACACATACAGTGGCATATGGTCCTCTGGTGCAGGCACACTGGCGGGATTCTCCGCAGGGTAGGCCGCCGCTCGCATACTGGTGCGGGTGCCGCCTGGGTTAATGCTGTTAATGCGAACTGGAATAGTCCCATCCCATTCCGCTGCCAGTATCTCTGTAAGGTTTTGCAAGGCCGATTTCGACACAGCATAGGCTCCCCAAAAGGCGCGCCCTTGCAGTGCAACACTAGAGCTGGTGGTTATCACGCTGCCGTTGCCGGATTTCTCCAACAATGGCGCCAGCGCCTTGAGCATCATAAACGGCGAATTCAAATTGATCTGCATCACTTGCTGCCAGGAATCCACGCTGTAATTGCTGATCGGCGTTTTCGGCCCTAGGATAGCCGCATTGATCAACAACCCATCAATTCGGCCGTATTCCTGCTCTAGCTTTATGGCCATGTCTTCGTAATCTTTATCCACCGCTCCCTCAAAATTAATGGGGTAGATTGCCGTGTTGTGGTTGCCCAGGGCTTCGATTTCGTCGTACACGTATTCGAGCTTGGCGATAGTGCGGCCAAGCAGTACCACCGTGGCTCCGTACTGGGCGTAGGTGAGTGCTGCCACGCGGCCAATGCCGTCGCCTGCGCCGGTAACGACAATGACTTTGTCTTTAAGGCAGTCCGTTGATGGTTGGTAGTTTTCTGGCAATGTCTTCATGGTGTCTTCGTCGGGTGCTGAATGAGTGGCTGTAGCTCTTGATTAGAACAGGGTGGGTAATAGCTGTTGAAGCTGTTGAGTGGTGTGTACCAAGTGGTCGGCTTGCCAGGCGGTTAGTGGGTCGGGCTCGTCAAAATAACCCCAGGCTACGGCAATGGTCACCATGTTGGCATTGCGGCCGGCGACAATGTCGCGCTCGTGGTCACCGAGGTAAATCGTGCGGCAAGGTTCTGCTTGGAGTTGTTGGCAAGCAAGCAGCAGGGCCTCTGGTGCTGGTTTTGGTTCGCGCACGTGGTCTGGGCAGACTAAACTCGCCGGTGTGATGTTCAGCGACGGCATCAATGCTTCGGCAAAACGGGCCGGTTTGTTGGTAACGATGCCCCAGGCAATTCCCTGGGCACTAAAGGTTGCGAGCAGAGAATCAAAACCGGGAAACAATACCGATTTGGACTGCCCAGAATAAACACAGTCGCCATAGCGCTGCAAAAACTCTTGCAGCAGATGGTCGAACTTGGGTTCACCTGGCTGGCCGCCGAAGGCAAGTTTCACCATTTCTCTGGCACCCCCGGACACGGTGTTGCGAATGGTGCTCTCGGGCAGTGGATCTTGCTGGTGATCCACGCGCATGGCATTAAGCACGGCGATAAAATCTGGCGCTGTGTCCACCAAGGTGCCGTCTAAATCGAATAAAACCGCTTCCAGATTCATCAGGCGGGCTTAGTTAAGTGCATTAAATAGTTAACGTCCACGTCGTTGTCGCTGAGCTTATAGTTTTTTAACAGAGGGTTGTAGACCATGCCGGTAACATCATTCACCTGCAGACCAGCTGCACGGGCCATGGCGGCCAGTTCACTGGGGCGGATAAATTTTTGGTAGTTGTGGGTACCCTTAGGCACCATTTTCAGCATGTACTCAGCGCCAACAATCATCATGCCGTATGATTTTGGGTTGCGATTTATGGTGGACAAAAATACCTGGCCGCCGGGTTTGACTAAGTGTGCAAGGGCCGCAATAACGCTTTCTGGTTCTGGCACATGCTCTAGCATTTCTAAGCAGGTAACAACGTCAAACTGGTTGCTGTTTTGCTCGGCGAAATCTTCCACCGAGGACTTTACGTAGTTGATGTCAACTTGGCTCTCAAGGGCGTGTAACTTCGCCACTTCCAAGGCCTGCTCCGCCAAATCAATGCCGGTCACCTTGGCTCCTCGCAGGGCTAAGGCTTCACTCAAAATGCCGCCGCCGCAGCCCACGTCGAGTAACTTCAGCTCGGCCACAGGTTGGATGGCTTCTATATAGTTGCAACGCAAAGGGTTGATGTCGTGCAGCGGTTTGAATTCACTATTGAGATCCCACCACCGATCTGCGCTGGCATCAAACTTGGCTATCTCACTTTGGTCGGCATTGGTCATTGTCGGTTGTTTCCCTAAACATTGTGTTGGCGGCCTTCACCGGGCTCGGCCTGGCTTATTGAGCATCGCCCGCGATGACGTTTAGCCATCGCTGTTGCCTGGCACGTAGCTCATCGGTGGCCAATTTTATCAACTGGCCTGCGGCCAATTGCTGCTCGCCAGCAATCCATACGTCAGTTACTTGCCGGCCGCTGCTGGCGTACACCAGGGCAGAAAGCGGAGAGTATACCGGGGCTTGGCTTAAATGATCGAGTCTAATGGCGGTGATATCCGCTTGCTTGCCTTTTTCCAGGCTGCCGATTAGGCCGTCCAAACCTAGCGCTTTGGCGCCATTGATGGTGGCCATGCGTAGTGCCTGCTGGGCGCTGATGGCAGTGGCCTTGCCGCTAACGGGTTTGGCGAGCAGCGCTGCGAATTGCATTTCACTGATCATATCCAGATTGTTGTTGCTGGCGGCACCGTCGGTGCCTAGGGCTACATTTATGCCTTCTTCTATCAGTTTGTGTACCGGGCAAAAGCCACTGGCAAGCTTCATGTTGGATTTGGGGCAATGCACCACTGAGGGTTGCCATTGGTGGAGAGCTTCAAGGTCAGCGTCGTTGATTTGCGTCATATGAACGCATTGGGTTTTGGGCCCTAGAGCGCCCAGTTGGGCTAATCGAGCCAGCGGTCTGAGGCCGTGCTGCGACTGGCTGTCGATGACCTCCTGGGCGGTTTCATGAACGTGTATGTGCAGCCCGCAGTCCAGTTGCTTTTGGGCGGCGGTTATTTGCTTAAATGTATCATCGCTAACCGTGTAAGGCGCGTGGGGGCCGATGGCAGTACTTAGCAAGGGGTTCGATGCCTGGTTCTCGCTCAACTGCGCAATGGCGCTCAAATACTGCTCTGGGCCAGTTTGCCAGTTGCTGGGGAAATCAAACACCGGCGGTGCTAGGTGCGCCCGCATTCCTACCTCTGTGGCCGCCTGTGCGGTTTGCTCCGGAAAGAAGTACATATCGGCAAAGCAAGTTGTGCCGCTGCGAATCATTTCGGCAATCGCAATCAAACTGCCGTCGTAGACAAACTGGGGTGCGACATGCCGGCCTTCGGTCGGCCAGATGTGCTGCTCTAGCCAGGTTTGCAGGGGCAGGTCATCGGCAAATCCGCGCAGCAACGCCATGGCCGCGTGGCAATGGGCGTTCACTAGGCCTGGGAGTACCAGGTGTTGATCCAAGTTCACCGTATTTTCGCCGGTATAGTTTTGTTCTGCATCCGCTGATGGCAGCAGCTCAATGATGTTGCTGTTTTTGACCACCAGTGCGTGGTTTTCTAGTACTGTGTTTGCATCGTCCACAGTGGCAATCCAGCGGGCATGGATGACCCAATCCACACGGGCATTGGCGGGTGAACTGGCAGGCTTAGATTGATTGGCGTTGGACATTGTTTAGAGGCTCTTGAGGCCGAGCTAGCGGCGGTTTCCAGTGGCGTTTTGCTTAGCTTAAATCGTTGCCCGCCAATTATAGCCAAAGCGCGTTGCAGGAGCATTAAAGCGTGTGCGTATCTTACTGATTTTATGGTACTATTCGCCGCCATTGTGCTGTGATGGCGGGCGTTCAAACGCTGCGTAAGGGCAACTGTTAGCGGTTGTACGTTTAGTGTGCAATTAAACGCTTGCTGAGATCTATTTACTGCTTTTATCTGTGCCTTTGGCCAATTTTGGCCTGTATGTTTACATGAGTTGCGTGAATATCGCTCACTCAGAGAACATAGCCAGGAACTATCATTCAAACCGGAGCTAGGCGACCATTTATGGCCGAGATTGCTAGAGAAGTTTATCCCGTCAATATCGAAGACGAGCTAAAACAGTCGTACCTCGACTACGCCATGAGCGTTATCGTTGGTCGGGCGTTGCCCGATGTGCGCGACGGCCTAAAGCCAGTGCACCGCCGAGTTTTGTTCGCCATGAGTGAACTCAAAAACGATTTCAACAAGCCGTATAAGAAATCTGCGCGGGTTGTCGGTGATGTAATTGGTAAATATCACCCACACGGTGACTCCGCTGTTTACGACACTATTGTGCGCATGGCTCAGCCGTTCTCACTGCGCTACACGCTGGTGGATGGTCAGGGCAATTTCGGTTCCATCGACGGCGATGCCGCGGCTGCCATGCGATACACCGAAATTCGCATGGAAAAAATCGCTCACGAGCTTCTGTCTGACCTCGATAAAGAAACGGTTAACTTTGTTGAAAACTACGACGGCAACGAACTCATACCAGAGGTCTTGCCCACTCGCGTGCCCAATTTGTTGGTCAATGGCGCTTCGGGTATTGCCGTGGGTATGGCCACGAATATTCCTCCGCACAACCTGCGCGAAGTCATCAAAGGCTGCTTGGCCGTGATTGAAGATAGCTCCATCGATATTGATCAATTGATGGAAATTATTCCCGGCCCGGATTTCCCCACAGGCGGCATTATTAACGGCCGTGCCGGTATTGTGCAGGCCTACCGAACCGGTAAAGGTCGCATCTATGTGCGTGCCAAAACCGAAATTGTGCAGGATGAAAAATCCAATCGTGAAACCATCATCGTGCACGAAATTCCCTACCAGTTGAACAAAGCTCGGTTAATTGAGCGTATTGCTGAGCTGGTGAAAGAGAAAAAAATCGAAGGTATCTCAGAGTTGCGTGATGAGTCTGATAAAGACGGCTTGCGTGTGGTGATTGAACTTAAGCGCGGTGAAGTCGGCGAGGTTGTGCTCAACAATTTGTTTGCGCAAACCCAGCTGCAAAGTGTTTTTGGTATCAATACCGTGGCGTTGGTGGATGGTCAGCCAAAACTGTTGAACCTGCGTCAACTGCTGGACTACTTCCTTCTGCACCGCCGTTCTGTGGTTACCCGTCGCACGGTTTACTTATTGCGCAAAGCGCGAGAACGCGGCCACATTCTTGAAGGTCAGGCGATTGCTATCGCCAGCATTGACCCGCTGATTGAGCTGATCAAAAGCTCAGCCACACCGGCCGATGCAAAAGAGGGGTTAATCTCTAAAGGTTGGCCAATTGGTAACGTGGCACAATTCCTTGAGCGTGCCGGAGCCAATGCTTGTCGCCCTGAGGGGTTGGGCAAAGAGTTTGGTGTTGTCAACGGCGAGTACTTCCTGTCGCCGGCCCAGGCCCAGGCTATTTTGGATCTTAGGCTGCACCGATTAACTGGCATGGAGCACGATAAGCTTCTGGCAGAATACGAAGAAAAGCTTAAGCAAATCGCTGAGTACCTTGAAATTCTTGGTGATCCAGAGCGGCTAATGGCTGTTATTAAGGAGGAGTTGGTAGAGATCTTGGAATCCTATGGCGACGAGCGCCGTACCGATATTCAAAGCTCCATGTCCGATCTCAGTATGGAAGATCTCATCACCGAAGAAGATCGTGTGGTGACCATTTCCAACGGTGGCTATGCCAAAACCCAACCTTTAGATGCCTATCAAGCACAACGCCGTGGCGGAATGGGTAAAGCGGCAACGGCGGTGAAAGACGAAGATTTCGTTGAGCACCTGTTGGTTGCTAATACCCATACTACGCTGCTGTTCTTCACCAGTGCTGGCAAGGTCTACTGGCTCAAGGTGTACCAAATTCCTGTGGCTGGTCGCCAATCGAGAGGCCGGCCAATGGTCAACCTGCTCAATCTGGATGAAGGTGAGAGAATCACCTCCATATTGCCGGTTAACGAGTATTCTGAAGACCAATATATCTTTATGGCCACCGCCAACGGTACCGTCAAAAAGACCCCGCTGAGCCAGTTCTCACGCCCGCGAAGCAACGGCTTAATTGCTTTGGCGTTGGATGAAAGCGACCACCTTGTAGGCACAGCTATTACCGACGGCGAATCCGACGTGATGTTGTTCAGCTCGGCTGGTAAGGCCGCACGCTTCAAAGAGACCGATGTGCGGGCCATGGGCCGTACATCTCGTGGCGTGCGCGGTATTCGTTTGCCCGAAGATCACAAAGTGATCGCCATGGTGATTCCTGCGGAAGGTGGAAAAATCCTTACCTGCAGTGAAAACGGCTATGGCAAACGTACCGAAGTTTCGGAATACCCCACTAAAGGTCGTGGTTCCCAGGGCGTTATTGCCATGGCAGTGTCTGAACGTAATGGTTCAGTAACCGGTGCCGTGCAGATTTATGATGGCGATGGCATCATGCTGATCTCTGATCAAGGTACATTGGTGCGTACGCGTGGCGATGAGGTTTCTCTGTCCGGTCGTAACACCCAGGGTGTGCGCCTGATCAAGGTAAAAGAAGGCGAGCACATCGTGGGTGTTCAGCGAGTTGAGGATTCATCGGAAGGAGAGGAGGATGAGCAGTCCTCTGGTGAAGAACCCAGCCCGAACTCCGAAGGCGAGTAAAACCTGGTAAAAAATGATTCAATTTGCGGCTGTATTTTCGCCAACTGGCTCACTGCGTGGTCGGTTGGCGCTACAATGCCGTCGCCCCCAGTTAACCAACCAGCGGAAAACGAACCGTGTCTGAAAGTGAATCCAGTTCAACCGAGCAGGCCCAGCTGGGTGTGCTGCGCGACAATATAGACGCCCTAGACCTTCAAATTGCCGAGCTGATAAACCAGCGCGCCGGCTTAGCCCAGCAGGTTGCGCAGGTTAAACACCAGTTTGCTCAGCCCGGAGAAGAGGTTGTCTACTACCGCCCCGAGCGGGAAGCCCAGGTGCTGCGCAGAATCATGGAGCAAAACAAGGGGCCATTGCATGATGAGGAATTGGCTCGGTTATTTCGCGAGCTGATGAGCGCGTGTTTGGCGTTGGAAAAACCTACCTCCGTGGCCTATTTGGGGCCAGAGGGTACGTTTACCGAGCAGGCTGCGCTCAAGCATTTTGGCCACTCGGCGATGACCCGCTCCATGCCCGCTATTGGCGATGTTTTCCGTGAGGTGGAAGCTGGGGTTGTGCAGTACGGCGTGGTGCCGGTGGAGAACTCTACCGAGGGCGTGGTAAACCATACCTTAGATAACTTTATGACCTCAGGCTTAAAGATTTGTGGTGAGGTTGAGTTGCGCATTCATCAGAATCTGTTGATATCCGATGTCACTAAATTAGATGGCATCACACGGATCTATTCGCACTCGCAGTCTTTGGCGCAGTGTCGTCAGTGGCTAGATACTCATTACCCGTTGGCTGAGCGGGTAGCCGTGAACAGCAATGCAGAGGCGGCGCGCCGAATTAAAGGTGAGTGGCACTCTGCGGCTATCGCTGGAGAATTAGCCGCCCAGCAGTATGGCCTAACCATGTTGAGTGAAAAGATCGAAGATCAGCCAGATAACTCTACTCGCTTCCTTATTATTGGTGCAGAGGCTGTGCCTGCCAGCGGCGATGATAAAACCTCCATCATGGTGGCGATGAAAAACGAGCCGGGGGCGCTACACAGCCTGTTGCAGCCGTTCGAAGAATTTGGAGTGGATCTTACTCGAGTTGAGACTCGCCCGTCTAAAACAGGGGTGTGGAGTTACGTGTTCTTCATCGACTTTACCGGCCATGTTGAGCAAGAAAGCGTCAAACAAGCATTAGCCAAAGTGCATGGATGTGCCTCTGACCTGAAAATTCTGGGCTCTTATCCAAAAGCGGTTTTATAAAATTCTATATGGGTATAGAAAGTACGCTGATCTAGTGCATAATAGGCGCTTGCAACGGACCACCAGGACTGCAGTCAACATTAAAGGATGAAAGCATGAGCACCAATATCAAGTGGCATGACCACAACGTAACTCACGAGCAGCGCATTGCGCAAAAGAATCAAAAGCCCTGCGTGCTTTGGTTTACCGGGTTAAGTGGTGCTGGCAAATCGACACTGGCCAATGCCGTCGATGCCGAGCTGTTCAAACGTGATCGCCACACTTATCTACTGGACGGTGATAATGTGCGCCATGGCTTGAACAAAGAGCTGGGTTTTAGCGATGAGGATCGTATTGAAAATATCCGTAGAATCGGCGAAGTGAGCAAACTGTTCGTCGATTCTGGTTTGATCGTACTGAGTGCCTTCATATCGCCGTTTCGCTCAGACCGTCAAATGGTTCGTGAGCTGGTAAATGATGGACAGTTTATTGAAGTGTTTGTAGCAACACCTCTATCAGTCTGTGAAGAGCGCGACCCTAAAGGCCTGTATAAAAAGGCGAGAGAAGGGAACATAAAGAATTTTACTGGTATCGATTCTCCCTATGAGGAGCCAGATAGCCCGGAAATTTGCGTTAATACTGCCGAATTGGGCATTCCAGAAGCCGTATCACAAGTGATGGCTTACCTAGAAAGCCAATCCATTATCCCCAAGTTGTAAGTCTAGCCTGATAATTAAATCGTCATATTGGTAACTGTTGTTGAATAAACTTGTCATTGTCGGTGTTGGCTTGATTGGCGGCAGCTTTGCGGCTGCCTTAAAGCGAGTCAAACTGCCCTATGAATACATCGGAGTGGTACGGCGTGAGTCCGCGGCCAAGGAGGCGGTGGAGTTAGGTATTGTCGACCGAACCGTGTCTTCCATTGCTGAGGTGGCCCCCGAATTAGGCGAGGGGGACGTGGTATTTATCGCCACGCCGACGCTAACAGTTGCCAATATTCTTCAGCAGTGTGCAGAGCTAGTCAGCCCATACGTAACGGTGACAGACGCCGCCAGTGTTAAGGGTTCTGTACTAGAAGCTGTACAGGACGCTTATGGTTGTATTCCCTCGCAGGTGGTCTTGGGGCATCCCATTGCCGGCTCCGAACAAAGTGGTGTCGCAGCGGCGGATCCATATCTATATCGGACCCACAAGGTGATAGTGACTCCCACCGAGAGCACGGGTGAGGATCACTTACGCAGGGTGCGGCACTTGTGGCGTATGACGGGTGCCGAAGTGGTGGATATGTCGGTGCAAGAGCACGACCAAGTCCTGGCCTCAACTAGCCATTTGCCGCATCTTTTGGCTTATGCGTTGGTTGATTCCTTAGCTCGGGATGAAGAACACGACAACATATTCAAGTACGCGGCCGGCGGCTTCCGCGACTTCACAAGAATCGCGGCCAGCGATCCAACCATGTGGCACGATATTATGTGTGCCAACGGCGACGCTATTGTTCGTTCGCTCGACTTATTGACAGATAACATCGCGCAATTGCGCACGGCGATCATCGCCAGGGACGGTCAAGCAATCAAAGAACTGTTCACGCGGGCCAAATCGTCTAGAGACTATTTCTCTCGGATGATCAGTCACCGCACTCGAGAAGCAAAAATGCAAAAAGTAATCAACTACCGCCTGCAACCTGGCGGCGAGGTCAAGGGTACTATTCGTGTGCCAGGCGACAAATCCATGTCCCATCGTTCAATTATGCTGGGTTCATTGGCTGTGGGAACCACCGAGGTAACTGGCTTTTTAGAAGGCGCTGATGCCTTAGCTACACTGTCTGCATTCCGCAATATGGGGGTCGATATCAAGGGCCCCGTAGATGGCAAAGTTACCATTCAAGGGGTTGGCTTATTCGGCTTAAAACCCCCCACCGAGCCGCTTAATATGGGTAACTCTGGCACTTCCATGCGCCTGCTGGCCGGAATCGTAGCCGGGCAAACCTTTTCAGCTACCCTCACCGGCGACGAGTCGCTTAGCAAGCGGCCGATGAAACGGGTTGCCGATCCGCTGCGCGCCATGGGCGTTAAAGTGGATACTGAGGAGGGCGGTAGGCCGCCGATTACCATTCATGGTGCCGGCCATACCACTGCAATGCACTATGATCTGCCCATGGCTAGCGCTCAGGTCAAATCCTGTGTACTTTTGGCCGGGCTCTATGCTCAAGGGGAAACCTCGGTGGTCGAGCCAGCACCGACACGAGATCACACCGAGCGTATGCTACGGGGATTCGGTTATGAGGTTAAAACCGAAGATGCTAAGGTCAGTTTAAAAGGCCGTGGTACACTCACCGCCACCCAGATTGATGTGCCGTCAGATATTTCTTCTGCCGCGTTTTTCATGGTGGCAGCTGCTATTACCCCGGGTTCTGACTTGACCTTGGAGCACGTAGGTATTAACCCAACGCGCATCGGGGTGGTCAATATTCTGCGGGCGATGGGTGCGAATCTCACACTCAGCAATGAGCGCGAGGTAGGAGGCGAGCCGGTGGCCGATATCACCGTGAAATACTCGCCATTAAAGGGAATTAGTATACCCGAGGATCAAGTTCCTTTGGCCATCGATGAATTCCCTGTTCTGTTTGTGGCGGCTGCTTGTGCTGAGGGCACAACGGTACTGACAGGTGCCGAGGAGCTCAGAGTGAAAGAGAGCGACCGTATTCAAGCAATGGCCGACGGTTTAACCACCTTAGGCGTAAAAGCCACCGTAACTTCAGATGGCATGATCATCGAAGGCGGTGCTATGGGTGGCGGCGACATCGTTACCCACCATGACCATCGGATTGCCATGGCGTTTGCCGTAGCTTCGTTGGCCGCAAGCGAAGAGATTCGCATCCACGATTGTGCAAATGTGGCCACGTCTTTCCCAGGCTTTGTCTCGTTAGCGCAACAGGTTGGAATGCAGATTGAAGAGCAAACCTTATAATACGGGCAATCTGAGCGAGTTTTGTAATAAGGGTTACATAAATCAGGATGTGCCTCGGCACAACTCAAATTTAAGACGCAAACTAGGGCTGTAATGCACTATGACTATTGATTTTAATCTTACTCACCTAAAGCAATTGGAAGCGGAGAGTATCCACATCATTCGTGAGGTGGCTGCAGAGTTTGACAAACCAGTCATGCTTTATTCCATTGGTAAAGACTCTGCGGTAATGCTGCATTTGGCGCTAAAAGCCTTTTACCCAGGCAAGCCTCCCTTCCCATTGATGCACGTGGACACCACCTGGAAGTTCAAGGAAATGATCAAGTTCCGGGATGAAATGGCCGAGAAAATTGGTATGGAGTTGATCGTTCACACCAACCAAGAAGGTGTAGACATGGGCATTGGCCCCTTTACCCACGGCAGTGCCAAGCACACCGATGTAATGAAAACTGCGGCCCTGAAACAAGCCCTAGATAAGCATGGTTTCGACGCGGCCTTTGGTGGCGCTCGTCGTGACGAAGAAAAATCTCGCGCTAAAGAGCGTGTGTACTCCTTCCGTGATAAAAACCACCGCTGGGATCCGAAAAACCAGCGTCCTGAGCTGTGGAATATCTACAACAGCCGAGTCGACAAAGGCGAAAGCATTCGTGTATTCCCGCTATCCAACTGGACTGAGCTGGATATTTGGCAGTACATCCACCTAGAAAGCATTCCTTTGGTTCCATTGTATTTTGCCGCCAAGCGTCCAGTGGTGGAGCGTGACGGCACTTTGATCATGGTGGATGACGATCGTATGCCATTGAGCGAAGGCGAAGTACCGGAAGAGAAAATGGTGCGTTTCCGTACCTTAGGTTGTTACCCACTGACTGGTGCAGTTGAGTCCGAAGCGGCCACTCTGCCAGAGATTATTCAAGAAATGTTGTTAACCACAACATCAGAACGTCAGGGCCGAGTGATTGACCACGATAGCGCGGCCTCCATGGAGAAGAAAAAGCAGGAGGGCTACTTCTAATGTCACATCAATCCGACTTGATCGCAGAAGATATTAACGCGTATTTGGATCAGCACGAGCGCAAAGAACTGTTGCGCTTTTTGACTTGCGGTAGCGTAGACGACGGTAAAAGTACGTTGATTGGCCGCTTGCTGCACGATTCAAAAATGATTTTCGAAGACCAGCTGGCGGCAGTGCAAGCCGATAGCTCCAAGCACGGCACCACAGGCGAAAAAATCGACCTAGCACTGCTGGTAGATGGTTTGGCAGCAGAGCGTGAGCAGGGTATTACTATTGACGTTGCCTACCGTTACTTCTCCACTGATAAGCGCAAGTTTATTATCGCTGATACCCCAGGGCACGAGCAGTATACTCGTAACATGGCAACAGGTGCTTCTACCTGTGATTTGGCCATTATTCTTATCGACGCGCGCCATGGTGTTATGACGCAAACCCGTCGTCACAGCTATATCGCCTCTTTGTTGGGTATTAAGCACATCGTTGTTGCTATCAATAAGATGGATTTGGTGGATTTTAGCGAGCAGCGCTATGAAGAAATTAAAGCTGAGTACAAGCCATTTGCCGAAGAGCTGGGCTTGGAAAACATCCAGTTTGTGCCTATTTCGGCGCTAGATGGTGATAACGTTGTAAACGTGAGCGAGCATACGCCGTGGCACAAAGGCAAAACCTTGATGCAAATCTTGGAAACCGCCGAGATAGCAAACGACAAAAATACCACCGATTTCCGTTTCCCGGTGCAATACGTTAACCGACCTAACCTCGATTTCCGTGGTTTCTGCGGTACTGTTGCCTCTGGCGTAGTTCGCGTTGGTGACGAAATTAAAACTCTGCCTTCCGGTAAAAAGAGCAAGGTTAAAAGCATCGTGACTTACGATGGCGAGTTGGATTACGCCTTTGTTGGCCAAGCGGTTACCATCACGTTGGAAGACGAAATCGATATCAGCCGCGGCGATATGATCGTTTTAGCCAAGGACGAGGTAGGCCTGAGCAATCACCTAAAAGCCCATATGGTATGGATGTCTGAAGCTGCTTTGCAGCCCGGCAAGCAGTATTTGTTCAAGTTTGCGAGCAAAGCTACCGCCGGCCAGGTAGAAGTGGTTGATTATAAAATCGATGTGAACACCCAGGAGCCTAGCCCGGGCGAAACCCTCGAGTTGAATGATATCGCAGTGGTTAACGTGACTCTCAGCCAGGATGTGGCGGTGGATCCGTATCAGCAAAATCGTGCAACGGGTGGTTTCATTGTAATCGATCGTCTGAGCAATATTACGGTTGGTGCTGGGATGGTTATGGAAACCCTAGCCGAGGCCAAAATGACGCTATCTAGCAGTGATGTTTCAGAGTTCGAAATCGAGCTTAACGCTTTGATCCGCAAGCATTTCCCGCATTGGGGTGCCGAGGATATCTCTAAGCTGATTAAGTAAGTTCTCGTCCTTTTATCCCAGCTGGTATTAAGTATCTGAGCCCCAAAGAGCTCACGCTTGGTACTAGTTGGGATAGTCCCAAGTTTATCTTTTTTCCCTCCAAGTTTGTCATACGTTTGTGCGTCAATGCTGATATAAATTTAATCGATTTGCCACTGTGGTGATTCTTTAGTCATCGCTAATATTTGTCCTGCTGTTATCTTTTACCAATAAAGAGGATTTAAGGATGAAATCATTAAAAGCTTGGACATTCGCATTTATATCGGCGTTGTTTATTTTGACGGCTGCTCCGCAAATAGTTCTGGCAGAGCCGGATGCCGTGCTAGAGGCGCCCAATGCGATTAATATTAATAGTGCCAGTGCGCAAGAGATATCCGAGGCGCTGACCGGCGTCGGCCCGGCTAAAGCGGAGGCGATTGTCGCTTGGCGAGAGGAGTTCGGAGGCTTCCAGCATGTGGAAGAGTTGGAGGAAGTTAAGGGTATAGGCCCGTCTATCGTTGAGAAAAACAAGGCTAAAATCAGCTTAAATTAAGTAAAAAGCCCGGTAATTGGTGTTATCGGGCGCGTTTTCAATGTAACCATTCGTTATATCTTCCGCAAATTTTTGTCCAATCTTGTCTTAACGCTAGCTGAAGTGGTAGGCTCCCCACCCGTATCTCGTCCTTAGTAGTACAAACAAATGTCAAATTCCTCCTTAGCCGGTGGCAATGCTTCGTCAGCCACAAAGCAAATTATTGTCGCGTTGGATTACGATTGCGCGCAAGATGCGCTAGCCATGGGCAAGCTCCTGGACCCATCGCAATGCCGGGTCAAAGTTGGTAAAGAGCTATTTACCGCTGCGGGCCCGGCTGTTGTTGAGGGTCTGCAGACTATGGGATTTGAGGTGTTTCTGGATCTGAAATTCCACGATATACCGAATACCTGTGCTAAAGCTGTCAAGGCCGCTGCAGAGCTGGGTGTGTGGATGGTCAATGTCCATGCCAGTGGCGGCGAAAAAATGATGGCTGCCGCAAAAGATGTCCTGACAGGCGTTAGTGGGCGCGCGCCAATATTGATCGGTGTAACTGTCCTTACCAGTATGTCTGGCGATGATCTAGCCAGCTTGGGTTTAACCGTTAGCACAGAGCAGCAGGTAATGAAATTAGCTGCATTGGTGCAAAAGAGTGGCCTGGACGGAGTGGTTTGCTCCGCTCAGGAAGCCCAGCAAATCAAGCAGCAATTGGGTCGCGATTTCGTAACCGTCACTCCTGGTATCAGGCCTGCCGGAAGCGATGCAAACGACCAAGTTAGGATCACAACGCCAGAGCAGGCTATCAGTATGGGCAGTGATTATTTGGTTGTTGGCCGGCCCATTACTCAGGCACCAGAGCCAAAGCTTGCCTGCCAGCAAATTATCTCGTCTATTAGCTAACTCTGTAATGTAATCGAGTACTAGCGTGGCACAGGAGTGAGTCACGCTTTTCGATGGCGCCAGCTATCGAGTTTTATGAATTAGAGCGCCGCGCTTTTTACTTCAACGTCGTGAGGCGACAGGGATGCCGTTTCAGGGTGCAAACTCTTTAACCCCATTTTGGATCAATACATTGTCGATACCTGTAATAACCATAGACGGGCCAAGTGGCGCCGGTAAAGGAACCCTGGGCCTGTGGCTGGCGAAAGCGCTTAAGTTTCATCTGCTGGAAAGTGGCGCCTTGTATCGCTTGAGTGCTCTAGCGGCTCAGTTGTTGGGCGTTGATGACAGCGACGAGCAGCAGGTTGCAGATATTAGCAAGCAGTTGGACGTATCCTTCATACCTAAAGGGGATGGGGTGGCGGTAATGCTGAACGGCCAGGATGTTAGTGCTGCGCTACGTCAGGAAGATATTGGTATGGCTGCCTCCAGAGTGGCTGCATTTCCTTCAGTGCGTTCAGCGCTCGTAGAATGCCAGCGTAACTTTGTAAAAGCTCCGGGATTGGTTGCGGATGGTCGAGATATGGGCTCTACGATTTTCCCGCAAGCAGAAGCAAAGATTTTTTTGACGGCAAGGGCAGAAACTCGCGCTGATCGCCGTATGAAGCAGCTTGAAGATGCAGGCCTTGCAGCGGACTACGATAAGATTCTGGCGGACATTAAGGCGCGGGATGAAAACGATAGCAATCGCAGTGTTTCCCCGCTTGTGGCAGCTCCTGATGCGCTTGTAATCGATAGCAGTGACTTGTCACTGGACGAAGTATACGACAAAGCGTTAGAGTATATTAGGTTAAAAATACAACTCAGTTGAGCTCCTTCCGCAGTTCAAGAATATGCCTTGCGGGTTCTTGGTCTATAACAACACCAAGCGGAAAGCAGCTTTAGCTAAATGGGTGTGAACGCATTGCGCCATTGGGAGGCACTTTGCAGGACTTTCTGCTGTACTGGATGCTGTTTTTCGCGATCGCGGCGGGCTTTTTTATGGGCCGTTACAGCCGGAAATCACCATTGCGTATTATGGAACGCTACGGCGATAAGCCCAGCCCGATCAACCCGGATTATATCCGCGGACTGAACCACCTCCTCAACGAAGACGCCGATGCCGCTGTGGATACCTTCACAGAGCTGTTGCCGGTCAATGACAAGACACTGGATACTCACTTAGCTCTAGGCGCGCTACTGCGGCGCCGTGGGGAAGTGGGTAAAGCAATTCGCGTTCATCAGTTTTTGGTGGAGCACCAACAGTTGGACCGTCAGCAGCAGGAAAAAGCCCAGCTTGAGCTAGGTTTGGACTTCCTCAAAGCCGGGGTACTGGATCGCGCCGAGGATATCTTTGAGCGGTTGCAAAACTCGTCGGATCACGACGTTTCCATCAAAAGTCTTGGTTTTCTCGCTGAAATCTACCGAGATGAAAAAGAATGGCTCAATGCAGCCAATGCCATAGAAAGCCTTTTGCGCAAAAAGCCAAGGGGGCACGATCAGAAATGGCGCTCCATGCAAGCACATTTTTACTGCGAAGAGGCTGTGTCAGCCAAGACTCGCGGTGATCAGCCCTTGGTTAGAAAGCTGTTGGCAAAGGCCGCCCACGCAGACCCTAAATGCGTACGCGTAAGCCTGTTGATGGCTGATGTCGAGCTAAAGCGCGAAGATTACAAAAGCGCCATCAAGTGCTTAAAGCGAGTTCCTGAGCAAGACCCTGATTATATACCTGAGATCCTGCCCGGATTGCTGCAAAGCTATCAGGCCCTGGGCGACATAGAGACCATGATCGTATATCTGCGCCAGTTGCAGGATGATTATCCCAGTAGCTCTGTGATCATTTCTCTGGCCGACCTGGTGAATCAGCATGAAAGTGAAGGTGCTGCGGTGGCCTTGTTGAATCAAAAGATAGATACGCGGCCATCTTTGCGGGTTGTGGGCAAGTTCTTAGATTTTCACCTGAACAAGGCGTCTAAGGAAGACAACAACAAAGAGCAAACGCTCGTGCGCAATATGTTGGAATCGCTCTTGGAGCATAAATCCTATTACAACTGCGGTTCTTGTGGTTTTTCGGCGAACCATTTGCACTGGCAGTGCCCTAGTTGCAAATCTTGGGGCTCTATCAAAGCTGTTAAGGGGCTGGAGGGCGAGTAGGGCGGCGTTAGCACTAACTGCTTGAAAAACAAGCAATTATTTTTTTAGATTGGTTGTTGACAGTGGTTAATGTGCTCTATAATATACGCGCCATTCCTGAGGAGCTACTCAGTAAGAAATTCCGGCATAGCTCAGCGGTAGAGCAGTAGACTGTTAATCTATTGGTCCCTGGTTCGATCCCAGGTGCCGGAGCCAAATCCCAAGCAACTTGGTTACGAACGTAACCAAGTTACTCCAAAAAATTCCATCGCCATATTCAATTTGTAGCGTATTTGAGATGAGCTTCACGCTGTTATGCGGTGAGGCTGAACGCGTGTGTTTAATGGCTGCCTTGATAGACATTGGTTCCGATCAATAGCTCTTGGCTATTTGTTTTATCAACCTTGTTCTGTTAGTCTTCGCGCTCGCTTGAGCGCCTCGGTATTTTTGCGCTCTTTCTTAAACGTGTTGAAACGCTCAATTTACGGCTCTTGCGGTCTGTTTATGGGCTGATTGACGCCAGAACTTTTGCTTTGTCGCTGTCTTAGATGCCAGAGTTTATCGGTGGCTTAGCTAATTTAAATCAAACCCGTATCGCTGGCAGTGCGGCAGGTGTGCTTCTGAATTGATCGTGTAATCGTCAAATCGGATTCCCCACAATCCATAGGTAACGTAATGAGCGAAAGCTTTGCAGAGCTATTTGAAGAAAGTTTAAAAAGTGTTGATATGGTGCCCGGTTCCATCGTAACCGGCGTTGTAATCGACCTAGATAAAGACTGGGTGACTGTGCACGCAGGCCTCAAGTCTGAAGGTGTTATACCGGCTTCTCAGTTTTTAGATGAGAACGGTGATTTGACCCTAAGCGTTGGTGACGAAGTACAGGTTGCCCTGGAGACCGTAGAAGACGGTTTCGGTGAGACTCGCCTGTCTCGTGAAAAAGCCAAGCGCGCCGAATCTTGGAAAGTATTGGAAGCTGCTCACGCCGCTGAAGAAGTGGTTAAGGGTGTTATCAATGGCAAGGTCAAAGGTGGCTTTACTGTTGATGTTTCCGGTATCCGTGCGTTCTTGCCTGGTTCTTTGGTAGATGTTCGTCCTGTACGCGAAACTGCCCACCTGGAAGGCAAGGATTTAGAATTTAAAGTAATTAAACTGGATCAAAAGCGCAACAACGTGGTTGTTTCCCGTCGTGCCGTGCTCGAGCAAGCAAACTCTGCAGAGCGTGAAGAGCTGCTGGCCAACCTGCAAGAAGGTATGGCAGTTAAAGGTGTGGTTAAAAACCTTACCGATTACGGTGCCTTCGTTGATTTGGGTGGCGTAGACGGCTTGTTGCATATCACCGATATGGCTTGGAAGCGCATCAAGCACCCAAGCGAGATCGTTAACGTCGGCGACGAGATAGACGTTAAAGTGCTCAAGTTCGACCGCGAGCGCAACCGTGTGTCTCTTGGCTTGAAGCAATTGGGTGAGGATCCTTGGATTTCCATCACTCAGCGCTACCCAGAGGGTGCGCGAGTTAAAGCGACTGTTACTAACTTGACTGACTACGGTTGTTTCGCCGAGTTGGAAGAGGGTGTAGAAGGTTTGGTTCACGTATCTGAAATGGACTGGACCAACAAAAACATTCACCCATCTAAAGTTGTTCAGTTGGGCGACGAAGTAGAAGTTATGATTTTGGACATCGACGAAGAGCGTCGTCGTATCTCCTTGGGTATTAAGCAGTGTCAAGAAAACCCATGGGATGCGTTCGGTCGTCAATTCGCCAAAGGTGACAAAATTAGCGGTAAGATCAAGTCAATTACTGACTTTGGTATCTTTATCGGCTTGGATGGCGGCATAGACGGTTTGGTTCACTTGTCCGATATTTCTTGGAACGAAACTGGCGAAGAAGCCGTTCGCGCCTATAAGAAAGGCGACGAGCTGGAAACCGTTATTCTGGCCATTGATCCTGAGCGTGAGCGCATCTCGCTTGGTATCAAGCAGTTAGAGACTGATCCTTTCACCAGCTTCGTTACTGAAAACGATAAAGGTGCAATCGTTACTGGTACTATTAAAGAGTTGGATGCTAAGGGTGCGGTTATCGTTCTGGCTGAAGACGTTGAAGGTACTCTGAAAGCCTCTGAAATCAGCCGAGAGAAGGTTGAAGACGCTCGTAACGTGCTGAAAGAAGGTGAAGAAGTTGAAGCCAAGATTGTTGCAGTAGATCGTAAGAATCGCGCTATCAACTTGTCTATCAAAGCGAAAGATCAAGACGAAGAGAAAGCGGCTATCAAAGAGCACTCTAACAAGTCTGTAGAAGCTGCGGCTCCTGCAACCTTGGGTGATCTGATCAAAGCCCAGATGGAAAACCAAGACAACTAATCAATACTTTTGGGTATTGAGTAGTGAAAGAAGCGGCTTCGGCCGCTTTTTTTCTGCCTGTAATTTGCTCTGTGCAACCAAACTTTACTCGCTTTATTAATGCACTGATGGCACTTTAACTTGCGGCCAAAACATGAATGGTATATAAATCAGACACTTAGGAATCTGCATCTGTCCAAAAGAGATTTTTACACCAAGCAATTGCTGGTCTAGTCGATGGGGGTGTCATCCTGTGACCAAGTCTGAGTTGATCGAACGTATCGCCGATAGGCAAGATCAATTGTCGGCCAAAGATGTTGAGTTGGCGGTTAAGTTGATTCTGGAGTACATGTCTAGAATGCTGGCTGCGGGAGATCGCATTGAAGTGCGCGGTTTCGGTAGTTTTTCGCTGCATTATCGAGAGCCAAGAATGGGGCGCAACCCCAAAACGGGCGAGCCGGTGGAGCTAGAGGGTAAGTACGTACCACATTTTAAGCCAGGCAAAGAGATGCGCGATAGAGTAAACGACAGCATATAGCCTCGCGTAGGAGCAAGGCTATATGCAGTCAGTGCTTTGAGGCCTAGTTTTCTAACTGAGTGGCGGCCTGGGGGGCAGATCTGGCTGGCAGTAGTGTCACATTGCCGAGATCAGCGATTTTGTCTTTTTTGCCGGCGATTAAGTCGTGCTCGATGCGCTCTGGGGTGTAATGTACCGGCATCGACATAATTAGCCGCTTAACTTCCAATATATCGTAATCTACACAGGCCTGCTCTAGCTTGTGAACCAGAGCTTTTGTCTCTTCAAAATCCAAATGATGTTCGTTTGCTCGCATAATCAGCGGGTGTTCCGTGCCCATCACTTGATTGCTGACCAATAATTCTTCATACAGTTTCTCGCCGGGGCGCAATCCCACCTGCACAACCTCAATGTCGCCACCTGGGTTTAGGCTGGATTTGACGGTTAGGCCAGACATGCGAATCATCCGCTCTGCCAAATCCCAAATCTTCACCGGTTCTCCCATATCCAGGACGAAAATATCGCCGCCCTTGGCCATGGCGCTCGCTTGAATCACCAGCTGAGCGGCTTCTGGGATGGTCATAAAGTAACGCGTAATCTTTTTGTGGGTTACCGTGATAGGGCCACCACTTTGAATCTGCTGCTTAAAGAGAGGCACTACGGACCCAGAAGACCCTAAAACATTGCCGAAACGCACCATGCACACTTGGGTTTTACTCGAGTGGCCTGCAAAGCCTTGCAAAATCAATTCAGCGACGCGTTTAGTGGCGCCCATTACATTGGTGGGGCGAACGGCCTTATCTGTGGAGATCAACACGAAATTAGCCACGTCACACTGGGCGGCGGCTTTGAGGCATTGCCAGGTTCCCAGTACGTTATTACGAACGCCCTCAATGAGGTTTTGCTCTACTAGTGGTACGTGTTTGTAGGCTGCGGCGTGGTAAATAGTATTAACACGGTAGGAGCGGAAGATCTCTTGCAGCTGTTTGCTGTTGAGTGTTGAGCCCAAAATGGCCACCAAATGAAGGTTAGGGAAGCTGCCCTTCAATTCGCGTTCTATTTGGTAAAGTGCAAATTCGTTTTGCTCAAACAATATTAGGGAAGCAGGTTTTTCAGGTGCTATCTGCCGGCAAAGCTCGCTACCAATGGAGCCGCCAGCGCCTGTCACCATCACGATTTGGTCGCGTATGCACCTGTCCAATAGGTCTTGCCTGGGGGGGATAGGATCTCGACCTAGCAAGTCTTCGATTTCTACATCTCGTATGTCGTCATCCTGAATAGCGCCATAAACCAAGTCTTCCACGGTTGGGATGGTTTGCAAGCGAACCCCTAGAGGAGTTAGTTTTTCCACCACCTGCCGGCGTTTGTCTTTAGTGGTGGCGCCCAAAGCCAGCAAAATGGTCTGTACAGAATATAATTCAACGAGGTGTTTTGCTTCCCTAGAACCGTGTACCGGAATGCCTCTCACGGTGGTGTTGCGGAGCTTTTCGTCGTCATCGATAAAGGCAATCACGTTGTAGGAGCGACTTTGGATCAGGCTGGCGGCTATTTGGTAGCCAGAGTGGCCGGCACCATAAATGATAATCGGCGTTTTTGTTCGGTTATCTTGCAGTTTACGGGTGTTCAGAAAAATATGAACCACGCTTCTGATAAGCATGCGGGGTGTGCCTAAGGCTACAAGCGCTATACAGTAGTAAATAAAAGGCGTAGATCTAGGTAAGTCTATGGCAGACTTTATCCCATCTACATTGATTGTGAGCTGCAGAAAGTAAGCGGTTAGTACTAAAATAACGGCCGAAATTAAGGTACAGAAAACCACCGTGATAACGGCTTGGTGGGCCATAAAGCGTAATATAGCTCTGTAAAGTCCAAATTTTATAAAGCTAAAGATGGTTACGCAGGTGGTAATACCAACAACAATCAATAGGCTGGTTTGTAGCGGATTGAATAGCTCCCCTATACGGAACGCGATGGCTGCATAGATCGCCAGTGGTATTACCAGAAGGTCATAGCTGAGCGAGATGGCTCTTTTTGCAGAACGAGGCGCAGATAATAACCGGCCAATCATAGAGTTTGGTTCTCGCGTTTGCGGTGCCAGCCAGTCAAATGGCCGAAAAGCAGAGGGGGTACCTTGTAAAGGCGATGCATTCTGAGGAAAGTCCTGTCCTTTTGTTTGTGTTCCTTTAACCTGCGGCATGGCCGAGGTTATAGAATAATTGTAATCGCTGTGGTTGATTTTGCCACCTTAAACTTCAGTACCGCTCTCGGTGGATGGTTGTGGTGTCATTTTGCTTTAAATTGAGGCTTGAAATTGCGTTGCTTCATTTCAAGGCCAGTTTCAGCTGTACACAGCGATGAGCCATATCGAAAAGCCCTGTTAAGACACTTTTAATGCTCTTAAGTTGAATGCTTTCTGAATGGTAAACGGTTTAACTGCTATTATCCGCACTCGGTCGCATTTTGGCCGAGTATTGGGTCTCAAACTTGCTATTATTCCCTTTAAACGCGCGCTACGACCATTTGTGCCCACCAGTGCGATTACTCTCAGTGTACGGCGAAGCCATAAATTCGTTAGTAATGGGCAAGTAAACGTTCAAGTTGGCACAAGAAGTAGTCTCTACCATTACCGGATTGTGATAGGCAACGGGTAGTGATAAAGTTCTGCCGCTTCAGTGTGGCGGTAGTAGCGTAGTCATCAAATGGCCTGAGTTCAGGCAAAAGTCTCACCCCAAGGAGGAATGTAAGTGAAGGTATTGGTTACCGGCGGAGCAGGGTTTATCGGTAGTGCTGTGGTCAGAGAGCTTATCGACAATACAGAGCACGAAGTATGCAACGTCGACAAGTTGACTTACGCCGGGAATTTGGAATCCGTAGCGCCCGCAGAATCTTCCGATAGATACAGCTTTGTGCAGGCAGACATTGCCGATCGTGAAGCCATCGATAAAGTTTTTGAGCAGTTTCAGCCCGATGCAATCATGAACCTAGCTGCAGAATCTCACGTGGACCGCTCTATTGATGGCCCGTCTGAGTTCATGGTCACCAACATCATGGGTACCTTCACTATGCTGGAGGCTGCACGTACTTACTATATGACGCTTTCTGACGATGCTAAGGCGCGTTTTCGCTTTCACCATATCTCCACAGATGAGGTGTTCGGCACCCTAGGAGACACCGGTTTCTTCACTGAGACAACTGCCTACGCGCCCAACTCGCCTTACAGCGCTTCGAAGGCGTCTTCGGATCACCTAGTCCGCGCCTGGCACGAGACGTATAACCTACCTACGGTGCAAACCAACTGCTCAAATAACTATGGGCCATATCATTTCCCGGAAAAGCTGATTCCATTGGTGATTCTCAATGCGTTAGAGGGCAAGCCGCTGCCGATCTACGGTGATGGATCACAGATCCGTGATTGGTTGTACGTAGAGGACCACGCCCGCGCTCTTATCAAAGTGGTGCTAGAGGGCAAGGTTGGAGACACTTACAACATTGGCGGCCATAACGAGAAGCGTAATCTCGAGGTGGTCGAAACCATTTGCGAGATTTTGGACGACATACAGCCAAAAGATGTTTCCTACAAGGAGCAAATCACGTTCGTTGCCGATCGCCCGGGGCATGATCAACGGTATGCTATTGACGCTGATAAAATCAAAAATGATCTTGGCTGGGTTCCTGCGGAGAGCTTCGAATCAGGCATTCGCAAAACCGTAGAGTGGTATTTGTCCAACAGTGATTGGTGTGAGGCCGTCACCAAAAACAAATACGACCGTCAGCGTATCGGTCTAAAAGCCTAATAACCGATTTCTCAATAAAGGATTAATTCACATGGCAGTAGCACGTAAAGGAATCGTACTGGCCGGCGGATCTGGTACCCGTCTGCACCCGCTCACGCTGGGCGTCAGTAAGCAGTTAATGCCTGTTTACGACAAGCCAATGATCTACTACCCGGTATCTACTTTAATGATGGCGGGTATCAAAGATATTCTTATCATCACAACGCCTGAAGATCAGGCCCAATTTCAAAAATTACTCGGTGATGGTTCCCAGTGGGGAATCCAACTTACCTACGTCGTTCAACCATCTCCGGACGGTTTGGCTCAGGCGTTTATTCTAGGGGAAGAGTTCTTAGATGGCGCACCGGCCTGCCTGATCTTGGGCGATAACATCTTTCACGGCCACGGTTTGGTAAGAACCCTTAAAGCGGTAAATGAGCGCGAAAGCGGAGCTACTGTTTTCGGATATTGGGTGACCGATCCGGAGCGATACGGCGTGGCTGAGTTCGGTGAGGGCGGCAAAGTCATCTCAATCGAGGAAAAACCTGCCAAGCCCAAATCCAATTACGCAGTGACAGGGCTTTATTTCTACGACAACCAAGTAGTTAATATCGCAAAATCACTGAAGCCATCTCCTCGCGGTGAACTAGAAATTACCGATCTTAATAAGGTTTATCTCGAAAGAGGTGAATTGCATATGGAGGATTTGGGGCGGGGTAGCGCTTGGTTAGATACTGGTACTCACGATTCGCTGCTTGAGGCCGGAAACTACATAGAAACTCTAGTAAAACGGCAGGGGTTGGCAGTATGCTGTCCCGAGGAAGTTTCTTACTTGAATGGTTGGATTTCTAACGATCAGCTCAAGATGCATGCCGATAAATATTCCAAAACTGCTTATGGGCAGTATCTGAAAGTGCTGGCCAACAGAGTATTGCCAATAAAATAAAAATACTTGTCATTTGACTTAATTGTTGATGACGCTTCAGATATTGCTTTATTCTCTGTATGCTCTCGTACTTATATAGTCCACTTAGTAGGGCGTAAGTTTCACAATTATCAATAAATGGTTTTTCCCTGAAGGAGAAAAGCCATATTTTGTTCTTCTGATAGTTGCTAATCAAGTAAAAGCTATAGTAATTTGAATATGCGAACTGTAATTATTCATTACCACCTGTTCAAGAACGCAGGTACATCCGTTGATAGAATTCTAGCAGATTCATTTGGTGATAAATGGCTTAATTTTGATAAGCCTGATGAGAATGCTAAAATTTTACCCGGAGAAATATCTGAGTTTATTGGCGCCAATCCGCAGTTGGTGGCCCTTTCCTCACACCATGTGGTACCTCCCATTCCGGTGATCCCAGGCGTGAGAGTTATTCCCCTTTTATTTATTCGTCATCCTATATTACGTGCGCGTTCTGCTTATTTGTTCGAATGGCAGAAAGCTAAGGGTCTAGAGCAGCCTCAAGGCTCATTTGCAGAGTACGTGAAACAAAAGGTTGAATGTAATAAGTACGGTGTCATCTCAAACTTTCACGTTAGTAAACTAAGTTGTATACAGTATTCCGCTAGGGACTTTGCCGCTAAAAGTCTCCGAGATTACGAAGTGTTAAATAGAGCGAAATTACTTGTTGATAGCCTGCCTTTCTTTGGATTGGTTGAGAATTTTTACCAGTCTTTAGTGCGTATGCATTATCTTCTAAAACTGGATTTTCCCTATCTTAGGGTTAAAACACATGAGGCAAATGTTACACAACCAACTGTTTTTGATGTGGATGAAAAAATTTCAGCAATTAAAGATGAGTTGGGCGAGGAGGTGTTTGGCGTGCTGATGCAAGCAAATCAGATGGATTTAGAATTATACAAATATGCGTCGAATCGTTTTTATACAGTTGCACGCTAAAGGTAAACTGAAGAATTATGGGGATGGAATTCAAATCAAACTCCAATGAAAGACAGCCGGAGCAACTTGAATCGATAGAAGATCACAGAAATAAGTCAAACTATCTGTTTCACCTGCTGAATGAATCTTACGGAAAAGTTTATAAATTCGATAAATCAGTTCTTGGAAAAGTTGTTTTTGCTCTAGAGTTTCTGTACTCGTTAGTAACCTTCAGGGTTGGTCGAAAGTCGGAGTTTCGACAACTTGTGGAGTTGTCTAAAAAACACAAGGAAATCTATAAGTTAGATTACTCATCCGTAGATAGTGATCTGAAGCGAGGCCGTTTAAACTCATCTGTTCAAGTTTTACGGTATTTTGCCAGTCATCCTATTTCAAGTTTGAGATTGATAAGTTGGTACCGAGTAAAAAGATTGGCATTGGCATTATTTACGCAAGATAAAACCTCGTTAAAACAGTGGGTAGATGCAAGATTTCCTGAAGAAAGGCAGTCATTTGTCGTGCCCGAATTGATCTCTAAAGCAGAAATTGATGGCATTGCATTGATTGACTTTCCAGATGTCGATCAACCTTTGGTTTCCATTGTGGTGCCAGTTTATAACAACTACAAAACGACGTTATCATGTCTATTGGCGCTGAAGAAAAACACCGATCTGTCTCAAGTGGAAATTATAATCGGCGACGATTGTTCCACCGATGAGACTATTAGTCTCGCCAATATAACTAAGAACGTTGTGATATGTAGGCAGCGTGAGAACGTCGGTTTTGTTGAAAATTGTAACAGAGCTGCAAAAGTGGCACGTGGTGAGTTTCTGTTGTTGCTAAACAATGACACTAACGTACAGGCCGGCTGGCTCGAGGCGTTACTTGCTACTTTTGATTCTGACAAATCTGTTGGGATGGCCGGGCCCATGTTTCTTTTTGAAGACGGTAGCCTTCAGGAGGCAGGAGGTATAGTGTGGAAAGATGCGTCAGCATGGAATTATGGTCGCAGTTGCGACCCTAATGAGCCTGAATTCTTATATGTTCGTGAAGCGGACTATATCTCTGGTGCTTGCTTGATGTTAAAGCTTGAGCTGTGGAATGATTTGTGTGGTTTTGATGAGCGATATCGTCCTGCATACTATGAAGATACAGATTTGGCGTTCAAAGTCCGAGAATATGGGTTAAAAGTAGTCTATCAACCGCTATCTAAAGTAGTGCATTTCGAGGGATTGAGTAACGGTACTGATGTGGGTTCGGGGCTGAAAAAGTACCAAGAAATTAACAAAGACGTATTTTACGAGAAATGGAAAAATACACTAGCCACGAAGCACTTTGCTAATGGTCAATCAGTGTTCGATGCTAAAGATCGAAAAACTGCAAACAAGAAGGCTACAGTTTTAATCATTGATCATTACGTTCCATTCTGGGACAAGGACGCTGGTTCCCGTTCCACGTTTTTATATATCGAGGAAATGCTCCGCTTGGGTATGTGTGTGAAGTTTATAGGGGCTAATTTTTTTCCGCATCAGCCCTATACCCAGTTGCTACAAAATATGGGCGTAGAAGTGCTTTATGGAGAAAAGTGTGCCAGGGGCTGGAAGCAGTGGGTGCGCAGTCAAATCAATAATATTGACGTAATTTATTTGCACCGCCCGCACATAACAGAAGTCTTTATTGATTTCCTATTAGAATTACCGAAGAGGCCAAAGTTAATCTATTTTGGTCATGACTTGCATTTTTTAAGAACCCAGCGCGAAGCAAAGCTAAAGTCAGATCAGAAATTATTCGCAAAAGCTGAGGACTGGAAGAAAAGAGAGCTCGCTATCTGTTCCAAGGTTGATCAGGTATTCTACCCATCAAATGTGGAAGTGGACTTGATAAAAGAAATGTTGCCTGAGGTGAATGTTGACACTATCCCGCTTTACATGATTGAGCAAGACGATATCGCCTTAAGTCAGGTTAATAGAGAAAAGATTATTCTATTTGTAGGTGGGTTTGGTCATCCGCCAAACATGGATGGAATCAAGTGGTTCATTGACGAAGTATTTCCGTTAGTTTTAAAAGAAGATAACTCGGTCAAATTACATTTAGTGGGTTCAGAGGCCCCAGAGACTTTATTGAAACTTGATTGTCAGAATATAAGGGTTCACGGATACTTGGTTGAGGACCAGCTATTAGATTTATATCGTCGAGCAATGGTCAGCATTGTTCCACTTCGTTTCGGTGCCGGAGTGAAGGGTAAGGTACTTGAGGCCCTCAAAATGAATCTGCCAGTCGTTACAACGACTGTTGGAGCGGAAGGCTTGCCTGAGGCTAGTTCTGTGTTCGCAGTTACGGATGATTTCCAGGAGTTTGCAAACTTAGTGTTACAGAGGGTATCGGATTCAAAAAGGTGTATTGAAATAGTAAAGCGGTATGAAAATTATATAAATTCTTACTTTTCGCGCGCCCGGGTAACACGTGTAATAGAAGATAAATTTTTCGTGAATCAAACTAATAGTACCACCAGAAACAGAAATCAGAAAACTAACTGTCAATAGTCAAATCTTAAGTTTGAACTGGGATAATATTAGGCAAAAAAATGACCAAAATGAACCAAAAAGAGGAATGTATTGCGGCTTTTAAGTTGCAAATTTCAGAGCAGCAAGCAAACAATAGTGGTTCGGTGGCTGATTTTTTAATCGAGAAGTTGGTGGAGATGCAACTTCAGTATAATGAGCAAGATAAAAAGATAGAGCGGCTGCAAAAGACTATACAGCGTTCTGAATTATTCTTTTCGCTAGATGAAGTGACCTTGATTTCGACAAACAAATTCAATGACTACACACTGCGCGCAGAGGACGCGATACTTCCCACAGATAATTTTTACGAATGTGAGAAAAGGGGAGACAACGATTTTATACGTTGGACAGGTCCGGCTAAATTTAATAATTTCATTGTGCCTGTAGACCGCTCTCAAAGTAGAGTTCTACGGTTCGTTATTGCAGGTGCGATTAAAAGAGAATTGCTAGCTCTTTTAAAAATCTATGTAGATAACGAAATATTAAAAGTTGATGTTGAAGAAAAAGGTGGTTTCTTGACTTACACTGGTGTGTTGCCGGCTTCAGCCAGAAAGCAAGACACTGTGGTCACACTCTATTGTCCCGAGGTCTCGTCTCCTATGGAAGTAAATCAAAATTCAACAGACAAGCGAGTACTTGGTGTAGCTTTTCAGCGGATGGAGATATCCTGATTAATGAAAGCCATTACAGTGGTGATATGTACGTACGACCGTTATGATTTGTTAACAAAATCGATTGAAAGCCTCTATCGTCAAGCCACAAATGTCGCCGACTATAATGTTCTCGTTGTTGATAATACGCCAAAGCAACACAGAAAGAGCTGCGACTTTCTCATAAAAAAATATAAGTCTTACGGTAATTTTAAAATTATTTTCGAGGACGTACCAGGTTTGTCTAACGCCCGCAATAGGGCTTTGGAGGCAGGAAACAGTAAGTATATCGCTTACTTAGATGATGACGCGATAGCTTCATCGAGCTGGATAGATTGTTTGCTCAAAGCGTTCGAATTTAGTGGCCGCGTAGGTGTGGTAGGTGGTCAGATCCAACCAATTTGGGCAAAAAGGAGGCCGAGTTGGCTCGGTGATCAGTTGTTGGGCTACCTTTCAGTAGTAGATTGGGGGGGGGAGCTTCGACTGGCGGCAGCAGATGAATGGTTTGCCGGTGCAAATATTGCTTTTTCTAGAGAATTATTAAAGTCCTGTGGCGGATTCTCTCCTGGGCTAGGTAGGGTTGGTAATAGTTCTGTTCTAATGTCGAACGAAGAGTCACAAATCATCGATTTTGCACGGCAGAATAATTACGAACTCGTTTACGCCCCAGAGGCTATGGTAGATCATCTTGTAGAAGAGAAAAGAATGACACAAAGCTGGTTTCGAAGGAGAGTCGCTTGGCAAGCCGTGTCTGACTTCAAACTTGATGCCACTTCTGCCCAAGCCGATCCTAGGAAAAAAGAAAGAAATATCAAAGATTTCTTGATTAGTTTACCGCCTCTTTACCGTAATCTACAAGGCATGTATTTGGATTTAGATGATCCCGATGAATTTGTGTGGCAGCTTTCTGCAATTTATTCCTATACCCTCCTTACACTTTCGGGGTTTGAAGGGTTAAAAAATGTCTGAACAGATTCCGTTCAAGGTCCTTATCATATCCCCAACGCCAACGTGGCCGTTAAATTTTGGTAATCGAAAAAGAATTTTCTCGATTTGTGAGCAGTTAAAAAAAAATGGTATGTATTTGCACTTCGTCCACTATGCAAGCGAAGCAGATTGGCGGGGCGGGTACCCTCTTGAGTACGCAGAAAAAATGCGTAATCAGTGGGATGTCGTAGATCATATATTCCCCTCCAAACCTATACATGATGCTCCGCAAAACGGCTTAGACCACGAAGTTGACGAGTGGTGGGACTGGGTCATCCAGCACCATATAGAGCAATTAACTAAGCGTACACATTTTAATCTTTGTATTGTCAATTATACTTGGCTAAGCAAAGCTCTCGAATTTGTGCCTGAACCTGTATTCAAGGTTTTGGATACGCATGATAAATTCAGCGGAAGAAGAGAATTGCTGGAAAGAAATGGCCTCGAAAAAGAGTTTTTTCACACTACAACAACTGGAGAAAAGCTGGGACTTGATCGCGCTGATTTGGTTTGGGCAATAAAAGAACAAGAACGGAACGATTTTATTTCTATGGGTGTTCTGACTGAGGTGAGGACATTAGTACATCTAGATGTTGGGGTCGATGAAATTGAACCGAGGAGTGATTTCGACTTTTTGAAAGTCGGGATTATCGGTGCGGCTAATAATATCAATAAGTACAATTTTGAATCATTTTATCATAATGCAATTAAAGTGTTTAGCGAGTTCATTCCTGCATTGAAAGTATACATTGCTGGGTCTGTATGCTCTGAGTTGGATATACTGGAAAATGAATACTTTGAATTTTGCGGTTATGTTGAAAAACTCGATGAGTTCTATGCGGATGTTGATGTCTTAGTTATACCAATGGCTTTTTCGACTGGGTTGAAAATAAAAGTAGCAGAAGCGATATCTTTTGGTAAACCATTTTTAAGCCATTTACATGCTAGTGAAGGTTTCGATCTTGTTGATGATTGTCATAAATTGCAATCTTTTGAGGCGATGGCATTAGAGTTGACTCGCATAGCCTACGACCCAGATAGGTTAAGTGCAATGAGGGAAGAGTCTTTGATTGCCAAAAAAAATGTTGCGGTTCGAATTGAAGAAGAAATCCAGTATATCGTCAGCCAATTGACAAAGCGTTGCCACGCTGTCGTTGTGGTCCCAAAACAATATGGAGACAAATCTTCAGTTCTTCATTGGCTCGCTGAAGAACGATTGGAGTATGTACGTCTACAGTACAGTGATTATCTGGTTTTTCGGTGCTGCGATATCATATCTTCAAATGGTCATAGCGTTGACGTCAAAAACATTAGCAAGGATCAGCTGGCAAATACTATTAGATTAGTTGACCCGTGTATAGTGATTAACTTAGACGAGTTTTTGAATTTAGATAAATTTGACTTCAAGTGCCGTTATCTTGGGTTTTCGGCTGGGTGTACAGATAAAAGAGATCATGTTCTGTCTGATTTTTACTCTACAGAAGCCGAATCTTATCACCCTCTTTTTGGTCTGGTGTGGCCTAGCTTTCTTCAAAAGTTAATAGATAGAGAGCGTAAACATGTTTTGGTCTTGGGTCCAATTACTCCTGTAGTTAAATTTTATTCAGAACTGATAATCCCCGGAGAAGAGGTTGGTCATCTGGAGTTGCCTACTTTCTTGGCTTTGGATCATTATCTTAAGAAATTGATCGCGTTACCTAAGTTGGTGATTGTTGCAGAAGATGGAAATAAGCTGTCGGACGTGGAGCGCTTTATCTTGGTTATGTGTTTGACTTGTAGTGTTAAGGTGGCGGCGCTGAATAGGCCGATTGAGTTGTTTGATAGTCCCGTGACTCTTGAGGATAGAGAGTTCGATTTGCGGGAGTTTAGCCTCAGTAAGTTGGCTCAGCCTGAAAAAATGATGTTATAAAATGAAGCGCCTAGAGTTTTGCTGTTATTAGGAGTGAGAAAGTTGTTTCCACAAAGCGTGCGGATGGTTGGCGTAAGACTCGAAATGGCTGAACTTAAAAATAGATTGCTTGCATAGTTTAAACCTGAGCTGAGCTTTGGATGTGCTTTTGAACAAAAAGTCAGTATGGCAATTATATTCCATGGCGAAAATAACACCGAGATTTTTGTTGGTAATTTAACACTTTCGATGGGAAGCGAACTGCTGTCTACATAAGAAGGGAATGTTGTTGGTTGCCTAGCGTTTGTGTTCTGGCGGCGTTTCTCAGTTACGAGAGAATTTTAAACATAGATTGAAGTGTTGGCAAGGAGGTTTAAGTGATCTATTTAAGTATACTACACCTAGACATCATAAAAAATGGCTTTGAATAATTATGATAGAACAGAAAACTATTAAAAATATCGCCGAGCTCCTGCCGAATTATTATTGTAAGGCGCTATCCAAGCTTTCTAGGAATAGGAGTTTGAGGGGTTTGAAGGTTCTCGAAATAGGGGGGTGTAGCGTTCCCATAAAAGTTGCAAACGAACTAATGGGTGCGGAAAAGTGGGTCAGTGTGGATTTGTTGAACTTCACCGGCGGCACCTACCAATTTAAAAACTGCGAGCCATATTTCAAGGGTAGAGAAATTTTTAAAGTTCATGAAGAAATCGACTGGGCGAGTAACAATATTATCATCGATGGCGATGCTCTGGAGTTTGTCCGGTTGCATCAGCTTGAACAGTTTGATGTTATCTTCTCAGTAAACTGTTTTGAGCATTTTCCGAGGCTTCCGGATTTCTTAAGGCATTCCGTTAACGTACTCAAACGCGGTGGTTTATTGTTCACTCAATTTGGTCCTATTTGGAGTTGCTGCGTAGGAAGCCACTTGAGAGTCAATGAAGAATTAGACTTTGCGCTTGAAGGGCTTATAGATGAGCATCAGCATTTATTGTATGGCCGAAAAGAAATGTTCGAGTACTTGCATGCCAAAGGTTTTTCCCGGGATCTGTGTGAGATTGCGCTATACCAAATTTACAATAGTGTCGAAATTAATAGATTCAGTTATGATGATTATGAGTACTTTTTTAATAATAGTGGATACAGCAAAGTTGAAATTAAAAAAAGTTTCTCGGTTCCTGTTGTGGCAGAAAGGCTTGCGCTGCTAGGGGACAGGTGTCCCACTATTACAGATTTTGAGACTTACGAGTTAACGGTTGTCTGTGAGCTTTAATAGGTGGGCTAAAATATGAAGGGTTTAGAGGTGGAAGATTTTGTCGTTTTTGCTCAGCCGAGAACTGGAACAAATGCTTTGATCGCAAGGCTCAATAGGCATGAAAAGATTCTTTGTCATTATGAGTTGTTCCACCCAAAGGAAATATATTATTGTGAGAATAAACTTGATAAAGCTGTTTTAAATAATCATGAAATGCGGTCCTTAGAGTTTCGAGATAAGAACGTTGGAAAGTTTTTGTCTTATTTATCTAGCAGTAAAGAAGATAGGTTGTTCGGGTATAAAATATTTTCACATCATAATCCATCTTTGATGAAGGAAAGAGCCGAAAACAGGCTGTTAAAAAAAATAATAGTGTATCGAGCAAACTTGTTAGACCAATATATATCCACGGAGATAGCTCTTAGCACTAATGCATATACATATAAAGAAGAGGCCAAGGATATAAGCAAAGTTGCCGAATTTAACTATAGTAAGTTTCTTCGGTTTGTGGCCGAAGAACGAAAGATTTTAAATTACTATGTCAGTGTTTCTGTAGGTGATGTGTTCTTACTTGAGTATACCTCGGCGGTTATGGGAAGTTTAGTTGATTTGTTTGAGTTTTTAGGTCTTGATCAAAAGGGTGGGCCGACCGAGGAATCAAGTTCCTTTAAGAAGCAAAACTCATATAAAACTAGGGATAAAGTTATTAATTTCGATGAGGTGGTGGAAAGTCTCAAAGATAGTGAATTTGAGTGGATGATTGTTGATTGATGATATATACCCAAAATTCAATGAATTTAAGAGTTAGTATCTCATAGTTAATTTGAGCGGTTGAGGCTTGATAGATTTAAATGGCTAAAAACACTTTGGAGGCGCTGATGTGTATCTTTGCAATTTGTGGCCAGATGTGCCGGAAAAATTAAAGGCAGCCACCCTAATCAGGGTGGCTGATATATAACAAAACAAGTCCTTAGTTAGGCTTGCGTCAGTAGCCGATTGTTATAAGCCAGAATCTGTATAGTATCCTAATACATCAATGATTACATGGGCGTCCTGAATACTCATAACAGATATATCAGGGTCATCCTCGCTAGCGGCAGTCACAGCGACAGTTCCCGCATTTGCCACATTTGCCAAACCTGACACGAAGTTTAACCAACTAGCGGAAGGCTCAGTGGTATTCCAAGGCCAGACAACCAAGTGGCCACCGTCGCCAATTTCACCACGAGGTACAACTGTAACGTTAATTTGTACGGCCTCTGGCTCACCAAATGGAGATGGGCAAGATGCGGGGTATTCAGCAGGCGCGGTGCCTGTTAAGTTATTTTGTACAGAAATATCGCCCCATACTTTGAAATTTCTTGCCTCATTAGCTGTCATCATGCCGCCATCACCGAAGCGAGTATCTACTATCCGACATGGCTCAACAGCCACGTAGCCCAACGCTGCGGGAATAGGCTCGGCCGCACAAGTTCCGGCAAGGCAAGGCAACTCCAAAATGTACGACAATGGGAACGTGTCACCGTTAGAATAATGCCTTACTGTTACTGTATGTACTCCATCCTCTTCTAACGTTTCATCAATAGTACAGTTAACGCAATAACTGCCATTCTGTCTAATCAGCGTACCGTCTGGCCCGTACAAAGTCAGTACTTTATACACATTATCTGCTATCGCTGCGCCCGAGTTCCGTAGTTGAATAAAAGGACGATCACCCTCTTGACCTAAAAATTGGTAGCTATCTAGATCTTGGCTTTCATAGAATGTACAGGCGATTGTATCACCGTACTCGATATCCATCCCACTGGTAGGTTCATCCTCACAAACGGTTTGTGACCACCCCATTTGAGATGTTATGAGCGCTGCCATCAGGGAGCCCCATTTAATTGCGTTCCTGGTTAATTTTTGTAGACTCATGCTGTAAACCTCCAAGTTTACGGGTATAGCTCTCACCTGCGAATACAGGTTCTGTTGTGGTTGAACTTTTTTAAAACTTGCATATTTCAAAAAGATTGACGTCAATTGCTGCCAAATCCGTCGCTAGAATGTGTAAGTAAAGCGCATTTCTGCAATCTAGCTTGCCGACAAATTACTGGGAAAAAGTTGGCAATCGAATAAGACCGCCTCTAACCGGCGAGTCGGTTATGACGCCATACTGCTGCATAAACCAACTCTAAGAAGCGGTGCAAATCTAAACACGCTTGCACAAAAATAAACTAAAACCCAAGCACTTGCCGAGGCTCTAAATTTATTTTTATTACGCACTCATTTCAAGACAATACTCCAAGTTCTACGATTTCTAGTAGTATCCAGGTAAGTGCCTCTAAATCAGCATGTTTTGAGCCGCTTCCATCCCTGGCAATCTGTCTCCCTGAATGCACATCAACCCAAGGGGAGAACCATGAATTCCGACCAGTATCCAGAATCAAGAGCCCAATACTGGCAGTAGCAGGTTAATGCCAGATCTCAAACAGAGCTATCTGGCGCCAAATTCCGTCAATCACAGAGTTTGGTGTATCACCAATATGTTTATTGGCGTCAGAAGCTGCTGAGACACAGTCAGCCGCAAATCGAAGTTCTACGGGTCAGTGGTTTTACGCAAGTCAGCTACCAATCTACAGTGCCATCAGGGCTTACCCTGTCATTCCTCAGTGGCATCGAAGTGTGAGGCGTTGATGCTAGCAATGTATCTATTGGCCAATCACTGCCAGCGGCAATGTAATGACTCGTCACTATTCGCAAACGAACAAGATCAAATGTCTGCACTGAAAGGATACGGGCTCTGGCTCTACTACAAGTCTCTCGCCGAAGAAAAGTTCCGATGGCCTTGTCGTGGCGAGGCGGTGGTGTCGCTCACCGGCCAGCAGATTAACTGGCTGCTCGCCGGGCATGATATTGCCTTGATGCAAGGTCATAAAAAAATTACGATACAAGTCGGTTTTTTAGGAGGTTTTTTACTAAACTTGTTATAATGGTGGGATGAAAACGCCCACCTCTTCATCGCTTTCCGAAGACGATTACCGTACGCTGAGTGCGGATGATTTGGTGGCTTTGTTAAACGAAAAAGATCAACGGTTGGCCGCCGTTCAAGACCAGCTGAGCGAAAGTAAAAACAATATTAGCGATAAAGAACGCTACATCCGAATTTTGGAAGAGTGTCTGCGTCTGGCTAACGCCAAACAATACGGCGCCAGTAGTGAAAAGCTGGATTTCCAAGTGGATCTGTTCGATCAAGCGGGACTTGAGGTCGCCCTCGCTGAGTTCGAGGATCAGCTCTCGGAAGAAGATTTGATCGCCCCTCCGGCAAAACAAGCGCGACGTCGTGGCTTCTCTGAAAACCTGAATCGAGTACGCGTCGAACTTTCCCTCAGAGATGAGGAAAAAGCCAGAGCCCAAAGCACTTTCTTCCGACGGGATCAGCATGTCGATATGACCGCATTTTCCTTTCTTTTTTAATAACTTTGGATTACATTTTAATTTTCTTATACCTGAAATCTATATGATACCCAAGACAATAGTCCAATTTTGGCATGATAAAAATCCTCCAATAGAGATGTTGGAGCTTACTTCCTCCTGGCATGTGGTTAATCCTGGCTACGGCTACACATTGTTCAGTTATGATTCTGCAAGAGAATTTATTTATAGTAATTATGGTGAAAGGGAATTAAGGGTTTTCGACTCGGCTAAATTTCCAGCCATGATGTCAGATATATTTAGGGTGGCGTATTGTTACGCTAGTGGTGGCGTTTACGTCGATGCTGGTACCATGGCTGTTAAATGCCTGGATTCGCTTTTACAAAAAAATAATGATTTACTGTTGATGCGAAAGTGGCACGGGGCGGTATGGAACGGGTTTATCGTTTCACGAAAAGGAAGTCACAGTTTGGGGGTTGTTTGGGAAAAAATAATCGCCAATGTAGAAAATAGGGTATCTGAAAATATTTGGTCGCTCACTGGGCCTGGGGTTTTCACTGATACAGATTTGTCTGATGCATCGATCATCGATCAACTATCGCTCAAGGAATATTTCGATATAGTCAATGATCTGCAGCATAAAAAGGAAGCGCACTGGTCCAATTTGCAAAAAGGAACATCTATCTACAGATAGTGATGGCTTGGCTTCGAGTCCCGTGAGATGTAGATGCTTTGTCAAAGAAATAGTTTTGTAAATAGGGCTAAATTTACTATTTAAAATCCGACATCTGTGTATCGTAAGCACGATAAAATACTTCTATTAATGAGTCTAGGTTATACAAAAAATTCCGTTGTTTGGCTAATGGACGTCCTTTTTTGTCAGTTGCGATGCCCTTAATCTTTTGCGTTTGACTGAATTCGGGCGAGTACTCTTTGATAAAACCAATATTGATGGGGAGTTCGAATGCACCTAGTGGTTCATTTGTATTTTCTTTGATCGATTCGTATTGAGTCGTCGTTGCGGTTATTCCGATTTTGTCACATACAGATACTAACATTTTTTCGATAAGCACAATTTTGGGGTGATTGAAAGAGAAAAACATTCTTTCTTTAGTGATCTGATCTTCTAGAAAATCTACAATCTTACAGTCGCTGTTTGACTCTCTTGAAGCCAGTTCCCGGAGTGAAGTAGATGCAGCGTCTCGATACTTTTCAAGGTTGTAATCAAGGCTATTGATTAGGTTTTTGGCATCGGTTGGGCTTTTGCCTTCGATCCAGCAATCATAAATTGCTTCGCAATGATAATCGCCCATTGGGCCTTTTAGTGTGCCTTGCTTGGGTAATCGATAGTATCGCCAATCTGGGAAATAGCCGGAAAAATATAGATTGATAACGGTGACGACTTTAGATCCATATTCTTTTTTTAAGCTGGATGTTCGTACAAATTCACAAGGGTAATTGTCGTTTACTTGTTGCGCGATAATGTAGTCAGATTCAGCGTATGCCCTCTTATGAATATCGCAATCTGAGTCTTTTGCTAGATGAACAATAGTGACGTCTATTATTTCCACTAACGAACTTAGTCTGATTAATCTTTCGGCTGTAGGTCTAGCTTGGCAATTTCCGACAACTGATATCTTTATCATGTTAATTCTCGCTGTCCTGACAATGAATTGATTGCGTCACGTATTGGTGTAATGCTAGGTCAAGAACGTTTTCTTTAAGTAGTTTGGGCAATAGCGGATCGAGTTTGGTAATAGCTGAATCTAGTTTCTCATGGCTTGATTTCTTATCTTTGATGTTTGCGTTTTTATAAAGGAATTTGTAGCCTGGAAAATATAAAGACAGCTTATGGGTAATGATTCGCCAGCTAGTATCGAAGTTCTCAACTGTCCCTACTAGTATTTCCCCGTTTCTAATTTTCTCAAAAATATTGATCAAGCAGCGTGGGTTAACGTCTTCTTCGGGTTTGAGGTTTCGTTCGCTTCCGATGTATGCTGTTTGATAATTGCAGATTACTTTGGGTGTTGATTTTTCGAGGCGCCATTCTACGTAGTCAATCAAGCTCGAGCTAGATGCCTTTGCTGCGCCATTGCTGCCTTTCTTTTGGCTGCGCTCGAAATTATAAACTGAGATGATTCTTTCGATTGGGTTTCTGACAAAATAAATAGGAATGCAAGTGAACTCTTTGCTAACTGGAAGAGGGTTGCATAGATGATGGCTTGAGATAGCCTTTATATTTGGGTTATCCAGGATAAGTTGTGCTAAGTATTCACTACCGCCTTGCCTCATGGATTTGTCATCCCGGTGGTCTAAAAAATCTTTACCAAAAGCATTTTTTAAGGCGGTGTCTACCGTTGATCCGGCGTTTTTGAAAATGTGCCCGTGTGTAATTATGTATCTCATCGTCAACTATATGTTTGTTTATTTATGTCATCAAGCTCTAACTTTTGGAGCTTATTGTGTTTGGGTGCATGGTTGAATTAAATGAATTTTGCCGATGTCATTAATACCATTTCCAGCCGTGCCTATTAAAAAACTTAAATGCTGATTGTATGAATAGCCACTTGTGATAAAGCGGCTTTTTTCCTGTTTCGCCCCCTTTGTGTTTGATTTTCACGTTGGCATTGTAAAGGTGTTCACAGCCTAGTTTGTTGGCCCTTATCGATAAGTCAAAGTCTTCAAAATACATGAAAAAGTCTTCGTTAAAGCCACCAAGTTTAAACCAAAATTCGTGTGTGGCTAATAAAAAGGAGCCGCTGCAAATTTGCACCATTTTCAGGTTTTTATCCTGATCGGATCGATACTCGTAGAGTGTGTTTAAATTCTCAAAAAACTTCAGCCGTAACAACATTGGAAACAACCTGGCTAGGAGGGTGCAGATGTTAGGGTAACGCTTGTTTCCGTAAACTTGCTCGGTTCCATCTAACGATAATAGCATGGGCGCAACAAGCCCAGGTTTCTCACTAGAAGAAAGTAGCTCACAAGCATGGGAGATGCTGAGCTTGTCCAGTATAAGATCGGAGTTCATTACAATCAGGCACTTTTCTCTAGTCGGAATTGTAACCTCTTGTCTTATAGTGGTATTGTTTGTTCCGCCGTAACCTTTGTTTTCGCAATTTAATTTTAAGTTTACTGGCTGTTTGTAGTGGGAGTGAACAAATAACTCTGTAATGTGGAGATCAAGGTGCTCGTTGCCATTGTACATCAAATGTAGAGTGGATTTACCTATATGTCTTTTGGTGGTAGCGTCTTCAATGGCGGTGTTTAAGCTCTTTAGGCAATTTTCTATGTCGTCAGCATCCCATGTGTGCACCACAACCGAAATTATTAATTCGTTAAAGGTGGTTTTGCCTTCTAAGTTTTGGGCGGTGGTCATGTACCTTCCGCTCACGTATTTTGCGCTGTCGCTTGATTGGCGTGGTAAGCGTCTAGCACATCAGAAGTTTCGCCAAGCATTTTGCAGCTCCCCTGTTCTATCCATAAAGTCCGCTGACAATACTTTTCGATTGTGTTGGAGCTGTGGGATACGAGTACAACAGTTTGTTCTGATTGCACAACTTCAGCCAGCGCTTTACTGGATTTTTCCTGGAAATCTTTGTCTCCGACGCCTAATATTTCATCAAGTAATAAGACATCAGGAGTAGCCTGTAAGGCAATCGCGAATCCTAGTCGTGCTTTTTGGCCAGCAGAGTAAGTTCTTAGTGGTTGTCGAATGACGTGGGCTAACTCCGCATAGTCGGTGACGGTCTCGATGAGGCTTTTAGCATGTTTAATTGGAAGACCCTGAGAAACTAACGATAAAACTATGTTATCAACCCCATTTAGGTCTTGTATGAAGCCAAGGTTAAGTGTTAATAGTTGGGCTCTGGTGTTCTCTTCTCGCCAAATCCTACCGGAGTTGGGAGCTATTATATCTGCTAGCAAACGCAATAGTGTTGATTTGCCTGCGCCGTTCTTACCAATGACTCCAAGGACTTCACCGTGCAATAAATCAAAGGTTAGGTCTTTGATCACCCAGTTTTTTGCACCAAAAATGCCGAGCCTATTCTTATAAAACAGGCTAACGTTATCGAATTTTAGTACAGGCTTCTTCATATTATTCTTGGGTAAATGCGATCGAAGTATTTGAGCGTAGCCGCGCCGATCAAAAGCGTTATGAACGCAAAACTGATTGGATACTGAAAATCGGTCAACAGTACCGGTTGGTCGTAAATCAATACATTACGATAGCATCTTAGTAAATCAACCATTGGGTTCAGTTCCAGTATGGCTCTAACATGTTCTGGTCTGGTTGTGATATCGAAAAAAACACCAGATGTGAACATCAAGCCCATTGAAATAATGCCAACAATGTGGGAGATATCCGGTACGATGGGTACGATGGATGCCACGCAATAGCTGATGCCAAGGTTAAGAAAAAGCTGTGTAATAAGAATTGCTATGAGAACCCAATCATTAGTTGGGGAAGATTCAACAAAGAATACAGAGATTGCTATTAGAAGCGGTATAACCACCAAGTATCTAAGCGTCTGTGATAATACATTGAATGTTGGAAATACCCATTTAGGAAAATAAACCTGGCCTAGTAAACCTTTGTTTCGTGTAATCACAGTCGCACTTGACTGTAGGCACGATTGTGTCCACTTGAGGGGTATCATGCCAAAAATAAGAAATATAAAAAAATCGGAACCGCTGTTACCTCTGAGTCCCGTTGAGAAAGCCAAGTACATAAGGCCACTCATGAGTAGGGGGTCAAGTAGCCACCATAGCGAACCGAGGTACGAACTCTGTGCGTCGGCCTTCAGGTTTCCATAGCCTCTCAGCCAGATTAATTGTAGGTTTCTTTTGTCCATAAATACTAAATATCTTCGTGGCACTGTCGGGTGGTCCACACCGAGCCGAAGTATAATGTGCGAAAAGCTGTTTGTCTCATACCCGGATACGTCTTCAATTCTTTGGGGTAAGACCTGCCCGGAAGCGGGTACAGAAATGTACGGATATTGCTAGGGTGATTAGCGCTGGAAATAGCGGTAACTTTGATTGCGCGAGTGTAACGTAAGCGGTAACAGTGGCAATGGCTAAGCTAAATCCGACGTATAGCAGGGTCGCTTTCACGTGATCTTGTTTGGAGCGTGCAAGCTTTTGATACAAATGCGTCCGATGTGGGCTTCTCCAATCCTGCCCCGTTACCATCCTAACCACTAGTGTATAGGTCGCATCCACCCAAAATGCGCTGAGCATTATCACCCAAACCCACGGCGTTATCTGTGCGTCTTTCGATGTTATAAACGCCAGGGTGCCGAAACTTAGCCCCAAAAACGTGCTGCAGGCGTCGCCCATAAAGATTTTTGCGGGTGGCCAGTTCCACACCAAAAAACCGAGCATTGGGACGGCGGTTAGGGCAAGCAGTATTGCTAGGTTCGTGTTCCCCGCCAGGGCTAAAATGATGGCAACAGCTCCCAACACAGTAACGGCTTCGCTGCCGGCTAGCCCGTCGATTCCATCCATAAAGTTGTAAAGGTTAATCAGCCAAACCATGGCTAAAGCTACGAATGGCAGGGGCCAGTGGTTGAGGTTTAGTGCAAATTCGCCCCAAATGGGTAATGCTGGCAGGGGGTAGAGTAGGGCAATTACCGTGATGGCGGAAATGATTTGCGCGCCAAAACGCCATCTCTTGGCCAAGGGTTTACGGTCGTCTAAAAAGCCTACTAGCGCAATCAGGGCGCCAGGCATTACGAGCGCTATGGTCTCTTTAGTGGTAAGCAATCCCACAAAATGGCCAACTAGCCACAAGGCGAGTATGGTAATAACTGCCACGACGCCACCACCGGTCGGTGTTGGCTGAGTGTGAGAGCTGCGATGATCTGGTGTGTCGATAATTCCCTGCTTGATAGCAGCAGTGCGGTATACGCCGGTGAAGAAAACTGTCCCAATAAACGCCAATAGGCCGCTAGCAATCAAAATCGTGCTCACGAGTTGTTTGCCTTTGAGTCTTCCGGTTGCCAGCCTAGGGTGGTGCAGGTATGGCTGATGTCTAACTCCAAATTACCGGTGAGCTTTCGGACGGTGTTTTTGGTCAGTGGTAGTGCCTTCAGTAGCTGTATGGCGGCCTTTGGTGGCTTGGCTAATTTGGGTTGCAGCTTGCAATCGCTAGCTATTTTACGCACCAAGCTTTCTGTGCTCATGGCGCCGCCGTCACTGGCCAAAAATACTTGATTGTGTGCGGCAGCATTGCTAACGCAGCGCTCTATCAAGCTATTCAGCGTTGGCAGTGAAACAATATCTCGCCGGTTGTCGATGCCGGCAAAGGGGAGTGGCCAACCTTTGTTTATGGCTTGCTTCAGTTTCGCGATGTTGCCCCCGGCGTCTGCGCTGTACACCAATGGCGGCCTGATAATGGTCCACTTTACCCCTGTGGTTTTACAGCGCTGTTTAAGCGTGATCTCTGCATTCAGCTTGCTTTGGCCGTAGTGGTCCTCGGGTTTGCAGTCAGATGAATGTGTGAAGGGCTGATTTGGGGCGGTTTCTTCGCCCATGGCTTTCACACTGCTAATCATAATGACGTGGTTAATACCGCAGTCTTTGGCCACATTCACCATGGTGGCGGTCAGGTCTACGTTGCCTTTTTCGTAGTCATGCTCGGTGGCACTGGGTTGATGGGCTACGCCTGCTAGGTGTACTAGGCAGTCATAGCCGAACAGTAACGAATGGAGCTTTGCCCGTTGTTGGTAGTCTACCTGCTGTAATCCAGGCAGGGCGCGGCGGCTTAGGCCAAGGCAGGTGTGGCCAGCTTCCATAAGGTACGGCAGTAAAGCGCGGCCGATAAAGCCCGAAGCTCCTGTAACTACGATGCTGGCGATGGTTTGTTCCTCGGCGTTGGCCCGTTGCTCACGCTTGCAATGGCGTTGATTTGTGCGGCTTTTAACGGCGCTAATAATGCCACCTAAGCCACTAATTTAAAAAGAGTTTCTATTGCTTGCCACGGCGGCGGCAAATTGGTAAAGTGCGCGCCTTCACAAAGTTACCTTTACGACCGTAGCTCAGTTGGTTAGAGCACCACCTTGACATGGTGGGGGTCGGTGGTTCGAATCCACTCGGTCGTACCAACTCTTTTGCCAAGCGCTTGCTTGGTTGATCTAAATCTCTCATGTGGCTCTTGGTAGGAGTCACCACTGGTTAAGGAGACGCTTATGCCCGTAATAACTCTGCCTGATGGTTCTCAACGCTCATACGATGAGCCCGTTTCTATCGCTCAAATTGCCGCCGATATTGGCCCAGGTCTGGCCAAAGTGACCCTGGGTGGGCGTGTTAATGGCGAGCGTCACGATGCCGTTGACCTAATTTCAGAAGATGCCGACCTGGTTATCTTCACGCCCAAAGACGAAGATGGCCTAGAAATTATTCGCCACTCTTGTGCGCACTTGTTGGGCCATGCGCTCAAGCAAATGTGGCCCGAGGCGAAAATGGCCATTGGTCCCACCATTGAGAATGGTTTTTATTACGACATTGATTTGGAGCACAAGCTCACCGAAGACGACGTTGCCGCTCTCGAGGCGCGCATGAAGGAGCTGGCGGCCACCAAATACCAGGTGGTCAAAAAGAAGGTGAGTTGGCAGGAGGCGCGGGATGTATTTGATGCGCGCGAAGAGCCCTATAAAACCACCATTCTGGATGAAAATATTGCCAAAGATGATCAGCCTGGCTTATATCACCACGAAGAGTACGTTGATATGTGCCGCGGCCCACACGTGCCGCACATGGGCTTTTGTCAGCACTTCAAGTTGCAGCGAGTCTCCGGAGCCTACTGGCGTGGCGATTCCGACAACAAAATGCTGCAGCGTATCTACGGCACGGCGTTTGCGGACAAAAAGGCCCTAAAGGCGCACTTGTCGTTTTTGGAAGAGGCGGTAAAACGCGACCATCGTAAACTGGCCAAAAAGTTCGACTTGTTTCACCTACAAGAAGAAGCACCAGGTATGGTGTTTTGGCACCCCAACGGTTGGACTATCTACACTGTTGTAGAGGAATACATGCGCCGCGTGCAGCGCGACAATGGCTATCAGGAAATCAAAACTCCGCAGATCGTCGATCGCTCGCTTTGGGAGCGATCTGGCCACTGGGACAAGTTCCGCGAGGATATGTTTACGGTTGAGTCCGAGTCTCGCGATTTTGCAATCAAGCCAATGAACTGCCCGTGCCACGTACAGGTATTTAACCAGGGGCTAAAATCTTACAAGGATTTGCCTTTGCGTTTGGCGGAGTTTGGCTCTTGCCACCGTAACGAGGCCTCTGGCACCTTGCAGGGCATTATGCGCGTGCGCGGCTTCACCCAGGATGACGCACACATCTTCTGCTCCGAAGATGCCATCCAAGATGAGGTATCCATCTTCACCGATTTGCTGTACTCGGTTTACGCCGATTTTGGCTTTGAGTCTGTGATTATTCGCTTGTCCACTCGCCCTGAAAAGCGCGTAGGTTCTGATGAAATCTGGGATAAGGCAGAGAAGTCTCTAGCCGATGCGTTAGATGCCAAGGGGTTGGCCTTTGAGCTATTGCCGGGCGAGGGCGCGTTTTACGGCCCTAAAATTGAGTTCTCTCTGCGTGATTGCATAGGCCGTGTATGGCAGTGTGGCACCATGCAGGTGGATTTTTCCATGCCTGATCGCCTTGGAGCCCAATACGTTGCCGAAGACGGAAGTCGTCAGGTGCCAGTGATGTTGCATCGCGCAATTTTGGGGTCTTTTGAGCGATTTATCGGCATTTTGATCGAAAACTTCGAAGGTGCATTCCCCGCTTGGTTGGCGCCAACCCAGGCAGTTGTGATGAATATTACCGACAGTCAGTCGGAATACGCCCAAACGGTCGAAAAAACGCTGCGAAATCGTGGTTTCCGAGTGGTTTCCGACTTGAGAAACGAGAAGATCGGCTTTAAAATCCGCGAGCACACATTACAGAAAATTCCTTACCTGCTAGTAACTGGCGATAAGGAAGTTGAAAATAGCGCCGTGGCGGTGCGATCACGTGATGGAAAAGACTTAGGTTCTATGTCCGTCGACGAGTTTTGTGATCTGCTTACTGCTGAAGTGGCAAAACGCGGTCGTGCGCAGGGGTGATAAACACCTGCGCGCTTCCGTGCATTTGTCTATTCTGTATTAGTCATGGCTAAAGGGGCAAAGGCCTCATACTTAGGAGATTCCAACTATCAAACGAGATTCATCTGCCGGACGTTCCAAGAAGGCCCGGATCAACGATCAAATTCAGGCCGCCCAAGTTCGATTGATCGGTGCAGACGGTGAGCAAGTCGGTATTGTTCCCATCGCAGAAGCACTCAGCACGGCTCAGGCCGCCACCCTCGATTTAGTGGAGATGGCTGCCGAGTCGGAGCCGCCCGTGTGCAAAATCATGGACTACGGCAAACATCTGTTTGAAATCAAAAAGCAACGTGCCGCTGCCAAGAAGAAGCAAAAGCAGCAGCAAGTTAAGGAAATGAAATTCCGTCCAGGCACTGATATCGGAGATTACAACATTAAATTGCGTAATCTAATCCGCTTTCTGGAAGATGGCGATAAAGCCAAGGTTTCTTTACGATATCGCGGCCGCGAAATGGCTCACCAAGAGTTAGGCATGGAAATGCTAGAGCGTATCGAGAAAGACCTTGAAGAATATGCAGTAGTAGAGCAGCGGCCAAAAATGGAAGGCCGCCAACTACTGATGGTGCTGGCGCCGAGAAAGCGCAAGTAGCCAAAAACCTCAAAGCCCCAGCACAATTAGCCAAGGGCTAATGGCTGGGGTTTTGTTTTGTCTGAATTGCAATGCTGTGCACTGCAGTTTAGAGCTGGGGCAGGGAGCACCAGCCGTGAACCTGGTTCACGCAAGCCTCGAGGGGCCAAGCTCGGCTTAGCTGGGTGTCGACTTCGAAGGCGTTTTTATTCAGGGCTCAGGATGGGCAATGAATAGAAGTAGGTAAAAAAGCAGCCAGGTTTTTAGCTACCGACCTGCTCCTTCTTTTAACAGTTGATCCCCCTGGCAGGGTAACCGGCCGGAGTCTTAAGGGGTCGTATTGGAGTTAACACCATGCCAAAAGCTAAAGTACACAGTGGTGCCGCCAAACGTTTTAAAAAGACTGGCAGCGGTTACAAGCACAAGCACGCTTTCAAAAGCCACATCCTGACCAAAATGACTACCAAGCGTAAGCGTCAATTGCGTGGTACTTCCACGTTGAATGCCGCCGACACTCCGTTGGTAGATCGTATGTTCCGCGCCAAGTAACGGGCGCATAACTTTTAGAGGATTAGGATATGGCCCGTGTAAAACGTGGAGTTGAGGCGCGTCGTCGCCACAAGAAAGTTTTGAAAGCAGCTAAAGGCTACTACGGTGCTCGTTCACGAGTATTCCGCGTAGCCAAACAAGCGGTCATCAAGGCCGGTCAATACGCTTATCGCGACCGTCGCGTTAAAAAGCGTAATTTCCGTGCGTTGTGGATTACTCGAATCAACGCACAATCGCGTGCTTTGGGCTTGAGCTACAGCCGTCTGATCGCTGGGTTGAAGAAATCTAACATCGAGTTGGATCGTCGCGTATTGGCTGATTTAGCCGTTCACGACAAAGCCACTTTTGCTGCCATCGTTGAAAAAGCGAAAGCAGCCCTGGCATAAACCCAAGCAACGTTAGCCGAGCTGCATTCAGAGCCCGGCTGAACGGCCAAGAAAGGGAAGGGGCTCTGGCTTCTTCCCTTTTTTGTTGCCTGTAGCCCCGTGAAGTGTGGCGTCAGGCCAAGCATAGATTCTTTGGAGAACAACATGGAAAACCTAACGGCGCTCACCGAACAGGCGCTGGCAATGGTCAACAACGCGGAAGACTTGGCAACCCTAGACCAAGTGCGTGTCGATTACCTAGGTAAAAAGGGCGAGCTTACTGCGCTGCTGAAAGGTTTGGGTAAGCTAAGTGCCGAAGAGCGCCCAGCAGCAGGTGCCAAAATTAACGAAGCCAAGCAGGCTGTGGCCGAGCGCATTAACGCGCGCAAGGCCGAGCTGGAGTCGGCCGCCATTGCGCAAAAGCTGGCGGCAGAAACCATCGACGTTACCCTGCCGGGTAAAGCGCAAGCAACCGGTGGCCTGCACCCAGTTACGCGAACACTGGAACGTATTGAGAAGATTTTTACCAGCATTGGCTACCGGGTAGAGCAGGGGCCAGAGATCGAAGACAACTACCATAACTTCGATGCGCTGAATATTCCGGCCCACCACCCGGCCCGTGCCATGCACGATACCTTCTACATCGACGAAAACCATGTTTTACGTACGCACACTTCTCCAGTGCAAGTGCGTACCATGGAAACCCAAAAACCGCCCATTTACGCCATATGCCCTGGGCGGGTATACCGCTGTGATTCGGATCAAACTCACACCCCAATGTTCCACCAGGTGGAAGGGTTGGTCATCGATAAAGACATCAGTTTTGCTGACTTAAAGGGCATCATTGTTCAGTTTCTACGAGCATTTTTTGAGCAGGACGAGCTCGAAGTGCGTTTTCGCCCCTCCTTCTTCCCCTTCACCGAGCCTTCTGCGGAAGTGGATATCCGTTGGGCTGCCAGTAAAACTGGCTGGCTGGAAGTAGGCGGCTGCGGCATGGTGCATCCGAATGTGCTTTCCATGAGCAAAATAGACCCAGATGCCTACACCGGGTTTGCCTTTGGTTTGGGTGTAGAGCGGTTGGCCATGCTGCGATATCAAGTGAACGATTTGCGCCTGTTCTTTGAGAACGACCTGCGCTTCTTAAAGCAATTTAATTGATTCGACGGCGGCTGGCGCCGTTAAAGTAGATTCTTAGGTTTCTGCTAATTTTACTTTAAGTTTTTATTTTAAATAACTGAATTTAATGGCCTTTCCAGGTTTTGGTTGGGCTGAATTACGGCGACAATGATATGAAATTTTCAGAGTCCTGGTTGCGAGAGTGGGTAAACCCAAACATCTCCACTGAGCAATTGGTTGAACAAATTACCATGGCTGGTCTAGAGGTGGATGCAGTCGAACCCGCTGCCGGCGAGTTCACAGGTGTTGTGGTAGGTGAAATATTGGCGGCGGAGCAGCATCCAGACGCTGACAAGCTGCGGGTGTGTACTGTTGCCGGTAATGGCAGCGACACCTGTCAGGTGGTCTGTGGCGCACCCAACGCTCGGGTTGGTATCAAAATTCCATTTGCTACGGTTGGCTCTGTGCTTCCTCCCGGCAGTGATGGAAAACCATTCAAGATCAAAAAAGCCAAGCTGCGCGGCGTGGAATCTTTCGGCATGCTATGCGCTGAGACTGAACTACAACTTGGCGAAGACAGCTCTGGCTTGTGGGAGCTACCCGCAGATGCGCCAGTAGGTAAGTGCCTGCGCGAATACCTGCAGCTAGATGACGCCTGCATTGAGGTAGACCTTACTCCCAATCGAAGCGATTGCTTCAGCCTGCGTGGTATTGCCCGTGAAGTAGGGGTGCTGAATAAGGCTGAGCTAACGCCGCCGGCCATTACGCCGGTTGCTGCAATTATTGACGACAAGCCTGCTGTGGCGCTCAACGCGGGTGATGCATGCCCGCGTTACGCTGGCCGCATCATCCGCGACGTGGATGTCACCCAGCCAAGCCCCCAGTGGTTACAAGAAAAACTGCGCCGCAGCGGCTTGCGCAGCATCGACGCTATTGTGGATGTGACCAACTTTGTGCTGTTGGAGCTGGGCCAGCCCATGCACGCCTTCGACTTGGATACGCTGAAAGGTACCGTGCAAGCGAGAATGGCTGCTGCGGGTGAAAAGCTGGCTTTACTCAACGGCCAAGAGGTTGAGCTGGCGGCTGAACATCTAGTAATCGCCGATGACTCCAAACCAGTAGCATTGGCAGGAATCATGGGTGGTGACGCTACGGCAGTGAGTGGTAAAACCCAGAATATCCTGTTAGAAGCAGCCTACTTCAACCCGCTCGCCATTTCTGGTAAAGCGCGGCAATTCGGCTTGCATACTGATTCATCTCACCGCTTTGAGCGAGGGGTAGATTATCAACTGCAAGAGCAAGCGATTGAACGAGCTACTCAACTTATTATGGATATAACCGGCGGCAAGCCGGGGCCCGTAGTGCTGGTCGAGAATGATCAGGTTCCTAGCGACCGCCAAGTTGGATTGCGCCGTGCCCGCATTTTGTCCGGACTGGGCTTCACCTTGGAAGACAGCGAAGTGGTGGATATCCTCGCTCGCTTAGGCTTGGAACTGGCCGAGACTTCCGAGGATGGCTGGACTTTCAACGTGCCAAGCTACCGTTTCGATATCAGCATAGAAGCTGATTTACTGGAAGAGCTGGCTCGTATCTACGGCTATAACAATCTGCCCATCACTACCATGGCCGTGCCCATGGCCATGGAAAGCCATTCCGAAGCAGTGGTAAGTCTATCGTCACTCAAACGAGTATTGGCTACCCGCGGCTATCAAGAGGCCATCAGCTACAGCTTTGTGGCAGAAAAGATAGAGCAATTAGTAAATCCAAACGGCAAGCCGGTAGCGCTGCAAAATCCCATCAGTGCTGATATGAGTGTTATGCGCACGTCTATCTGGTCTGGTTTATTGAGTGTGCTGCAATACAACGTCAATCGTCAGCAGCCTCGTGTGCGTTTATTTGAAGCTGGCCTCAACTTTGTGTCTCAGGATGGAAGCCTGGAGGAACTGCAACAGGTGCCGGTGCTTTCTGGCTTGTGCTACGGCCCACGCCAAGAAGAGTCCTGGAGCGGAAAATCCGAATTGGTGGACTTCTACGACTTAAAAGGCGATTTCGAATCTTTGCTGGCAGTGACAGGATCGGAGCATTTTGAGTTTGTTGCGGGTAGCCATCCAGCACTGCACCCAGGGCAAACCGCAGATGTTGTCAAAAATGGGCACAAGGTGGGCGTCATCGGCGCTTTACACCCAGAGGTTCAACGCAAGTTGGACATCGACAAGAATGTCTATCTGTTTGAAATCGAACAGTCGGCGCTGTTGGCTACCCAAAGCCCCACTTACCAGCCTTTGTCTAAGTTTCCTGAGGTAAGACGAGACATAGCTGTCATTGTCGATCAATCAGTGGCCGCTAATCAGCTCACAAATGCGGTCAAAGAAGCAGCTGGGAGTTACCTCACAGAGTTAAAGATTTTTGACGTATATGTTGGCAAAGGTATTGATACACAAAGAAAAAGTGTCGCCTTGGGCTTGACGTTCCAGCATCCTTCCAGCACTCTTACAGACGATGAGATCAGCTCCTTTGTAAACAGTGTTATTGAGCACCTCAAGGAGAAGCTAAACGCGGCCCTGCGTTAACTCGCTATTGGCCGCAAGGATCGGGGCCATGAGTATGACCGGAGCGTTAACAAAGGCAGACCTGGCCGAACTCCTGTATGAGGAGCTCGGCTTCAACAAGCGCGAAGCAAAAGATCTGGTAGAGGTCTTTTTTGAAGAGATTCGCACCGCGTTAGAATGTAACGAGCAGGTGAAGTTATCAGGCTTTGGTAACTTTGATCTGCGTGATAAGAGCCAGCGGCCAGGGCGGAACCCAAAAACCGGTGAAGAGATACCCATCTCTGCTCGGCGGGTAGTAACCTTTAAGCCAGGCCAAAAATTAAAGGCAAGGGTAGAAGCCTATGCTGGAACCAAGCCACAATGACGAGCTGCCGGCGATTCCGGCAAAACGCTACTTCACCATTGGCGAAGTCAGCGAGTTGTGTGCTGTAAAACCCCACGTGCTGCGGTACTGGGAGCAAGAATTTCCACAGCTTAAGCCGGTAAAGCGGCGCGGTAACCGTCGCTACTATCAGCGCCAAGATGTCATCACCATTCGCCAAATTCGGGCCTTACTGTACGACCAAGGTTTCACCATCAATGGAGCCAGGCAACGCATGAGTGGCGAGGTGGACGAGCAAGACAACACTCAATACAAGCAGATAGTGCAACAAATGATCGCCGAGCTAGAAGAAGTGTTGGGTGTGCTTGAGCAAGAATAATTACTTGCAAAAAAACACCAAAAGTGTATTATCTCGCGCTCGTTAAATCCCTTTGAAAACAATAGTTTAAGGGGAGATAGACGAAACTACGGAGTGTAGCGCAGCCTGGTAGCGCACCACACTGGGGGTGTGGTGGTCGTCGGTTCAAATCCGGCCACTCCGACCATACAAACGACAAAGGGCCCGTCCGAAGGACGGGCCCTTTGTCGTTTGTATGGTCTCAAATAGTTGAGTTGAGCCGCCAGTAACCGTCGGTTCGTAAAAACCAGGGCAGCATTTTTGGACAGCGCAACGCGCTGCCAGCAGGGCGAGGGCCAACAATGGGTTCCAGTCAAATCCGTCCCGAAGTTGTCCCCGCGTCTGTGAGTTTATATTGAAAAGGCCTAATGAGTAGGAGATGCGACCGACACCGCTTGACTCAGATAGCTATTTTTTAACTCAAAGCAACATCATCAGCGACAATCGGTCGGCTTTCGCGGGTTGCGCGCATCCATTTTTCGGGTTGATCAGGTCCAGCGATTTCTATGTGATCTTCATAAACCGCTTTTATCTCAGCAACGAAAGGAAAGTCGCCCATAGCGGGCACGCGATAGCTGACAGTGTCGCCTACTTTGAATGTCTCCGGTGAGAAGTTGAATTCAAACGGGCAATTGCCATCACCAGAATTTTGCATTGTTTCATACCTATGTTGGTCAGTTCTTATAGTGTACTGTCCAATTCGCTGTTGTAAACTTTTGTTTTATCAAATCGTGGATAGATCCAGTATAAAGCAGTTCACGAGCTCTGCTTAATCAAGCCAAATGTTTGCAGATTTGTGGGTGGTGTTAGTGACAGAGTGGGTGAATGTAGGGCTAATACTCTATAGTTGATAAGAAAATCTCAAATCACAGTTTCGGGGCTGGCCGGTATAGCGAACTTGTGTATCGTATAAAACCGGGGCATTCATGTAGTGCTTTTTCCATATTTTTGCCTAATATCGTCGACGATTTTATTTTGTTTTCTGTAAATTAAGCGTTTTTTGAGATTGTTGTCGATATTTAAGTGGCGATAAACCAGTGTTTTTAGTGAAGTTTCGAGTTAGATGGCTTTGATGTGAAAAGCCGCAATCAATTGCGATAGATGCAATATCAATCATTGTGTTAGCCAGCAGATACTGTGCTTTTTGAATTCTTTTTAGTAATAAAAAGTTGTGGGGGGTCACGCCCATTTCGCTTTTAAATTTTTTAGCTAAAAGGGCTGGCGAGAGTCTTAGCTCCGCTGCAATGTCTTCTATATTTATTTTATTGCTAATGCCCAGCGTAAGGCGCTGTAAGGTGTATTTTACTGGGTGTGAATGTAGTTGAAGTTCGGCCAAGCCATCGTCCTTTTTGCCGAGGTAGTTCATTATATACAAGCCAGCTGCTTGTAGATGGGCGTCGACGTAGCTCTCTAGATTAGGGTCGCCAGATAATAAAACGTTGCTGATGTGATTCGCGTTTGTAAACAAGTAAGTGTTGTTAAATGATCCCACATACGCAGTGTTAGTTATTTTATCGCCAATCTTCTGATAGATATGCTGTAATAAATTACATAAATCACTGTCGGCGAAAGTGATGGTTATCACGTCCATTTCCCCATTGACTCGCCAAGACATCTCTTGTTGACGCGGGACTAAAGCGACATCTCCAGGCATTGCGTGGTCAGTTGATAAATTCGTATTATCTGCCAGTCTCTTTATTTTAGCTCTTCCTGCACTGATAACGGCTAGAATCGGGTAGTTTAGAGCAGGAACCTTATACTCTCCCAAAAAGCCCCTCCAGCGCTGTAAGACGCATCCCCCCCAGCACCGGCTGTAATGTTGTACAGAAGGCGCAAAGGAATGTGCTCGATTAATAATCTCGGCTTGATCTATCAACGAATTGGGCGTCATAACAAAAGCTGCTTTTATAATTATTAATGTGAGATCGTAAGGGCGTGCGATCTACACAGTAGCAGCGTCTATTAAAAGATAATTAGTTATTTTGTGCAATCGGCGTTTTTCAAGCTAGTTGTCACCATCAGACCGTTTAAGCTGCCTGCTTTTCTCCCTGTTTAATCTGCTCTTTTTCTGGGTTTAGCGTTGTCGGCCCCACCGGTGTGCAATTGCGAACATTGCGTTTTCCCCACCGATTAGGATGTGCAGCTTTGGCTTCCTCGATTCCTTCTTTTCGCTTTGCCAGTATGGCTTTATCTTGCCCTTTATGACGTTGCTCAGGCGTAACAAAGCGCAACTTACTGTGCTTGTGCTCATAGTTATACCAGCGGGTAAATTTCAATACCCACGCCCTAGCTTCATCAATATTTTTAAAGCCCGCTGACGGCCAATCAGGCCGATATTTACACGTGCGGAACAACGACTCTGCAAACGGGTTATCGTTGCTCACTCGTGGACGACTGTACGATGTCGTCACACCAAGCTCATACGCCTTGGTACGCATGGTTTGGGATTTCATCGGTGCGCCGTTATCGGAATGCAATACAACACCGCTGTGCAAACATTTTTCCCGTATTAGCGTTTGCTCCAATAACATAGCTGCATTTTCGCCAGACTCTTGCTCATGCACTTCGTGACCGATAATTTTCCGACTGTATAAATCTTCCAGCATGTATAGGTAAAAAAATTGCCCACGCACCGGACTGGGCAAATAGGTTATGTCCCAACAAAACACCTGGCTCGGTCCAGTCGCAGTATAGGTGGTTGGCATGACCCATACTTTCGGAGCTAGGCTTCGACCTCGGTGATGCAACTGGCCGTGAGCTTTTAAGACTCGGTAAAACGTCGACTCTGAGCCATAATATACACCGTCGTCCAGTAACTCCGGTACGATCTGAGTCGGCGGTAAACTGGCAAATTTTTCTAAATTACAGGCATCGATTATCTGAGCTTGCTCCGCTTCCGACAGCTTATTGGCTGGCACAGGACGAATAGCCTCGGGCCTTTTATCTGCCCTTACCTGACCATCGCGATACCACCGACGATAGGTCCGTAATGTGATGCCTACTTCTTTGCACGCAACATCGAGTCTGGCTCCCGATTGATTGGCCTCCTGTATCAACGACACATACTTTATGCGCTCTGGGAGTGAAGTTAACCTTCCTCGTTGTCGTTCTCCCAGAGCGCATTTAGCTTTTTTCTGAGCACCAAGATCGCTGCCGTCTCAGCCAAGGCTTTCTCTTTTTCCCGCAGCTCACGCTTGAGATCTTTAATTTCTTGCTGATCCGCCTGGCGTTGTCGTTTGGCCTCAAGTTCTTGCTCGCGAGAACTTATAAAACCTCTGAGCGAATCGGTTTTCCAGAGCTTTATTTGGTCAATATACAGACCTTTTTCACGACAATATTCACTGAGTTCAGCTTCGTTTAAACTTGCTGTTTCAATTACCGTAGCAAGCTTAGCTTCTGCTGACCAGTGATCGGGTGTGGACTTATTACCGGGCACAGGACGACCTTGTTGTTTGGCTTTATCCCGCCAATTATACAAGGTTTGCAGTCCAATCCCTTCATCTCTAGCAACTTGAGCAACCGACATACTTAAGGGCGGCAACAACTTGCTCAAGATCATTTGCTTACGTTCTTCGCTATAGCGCGGCATCATCAAAACCTAAACGCCCCAACTGGTTAATTTTTAAGTAGTGACAACTATCCTGCCAGAGGGGGCCTGTTGTACGGATTCCGAACAGGATACATCCACGTTGAAGTAGCTGGCGTTTGCTCCTAGCCGTTCGACGGCGGCCTTGCCTACTTTTTCGTTCATGTCGAAGATAGCAACGTTAGCGCCGGCGGCGATATAATTTTCTACCGTGGCTAAACCTAGGCCAGATGCGCCACCGGTAACGATCGCCGTTTTATCTGTAATTTCCATTGTTTGTTTCCGTATAGATTTCTTTGACTTAGTCAGCAATCAGTTGCTGTTTAGTTAATTTTTCTTCGATAATGTTGGGGGCTGCGAAGCGTTCTCCGTACCGCTGAGTCAATGAGTCACAGCGCGCTTTAAAAGACTGTAAACCGTAAGTGTTGACGAATTGCAGAAAGCCGCCGCTCCAGGTAGGGGCGGTTTGGCTTTGTATAGCAGCGACGTTGCTTTCTGCTACTGTTCTAACAATGCCTTGTTCGTAGCAGTTAAGTGCCTCAATTACTTGGCGAAAAAGCAGCCGGTCTTTGATATCTTGCCTTGCTATATTGGGAGCGGCTATGTCGTTACTGCCGGAGTCTTCACAGGCTTCTATTGGGCCCTTCGGCATACCAAGTTGTTTACCTAAGTTGTTTATTAGTATTGAGTTCGAACCTTCATTCAACAATCGTTCGCCTTCGTCAACATAACTTTGGGTAATACGAGTTAGATACGAGTCTTTAGTGCTGTGTAAAACAATGGGTGTTTTTCGTAATTGACGAACAAAATTAAAAACGATTGCTGCAGTGTTAATAGAAGTTTTCTCAGTACAGCATATCTCCACAACAGGATGGCTATTTTCAGACGATAACCAATGGAGTCCGATGGTGCGATCTGACAGTTCATTGTTGCTAGTTAATGAATCCACAGGCTGCTTAGGGTTTAAAACCACGATTGCAGCACCAGTGGGTATCAGTGGCTCTATAGTCTCTAATAAGCTGTTATTGTTAACAATGATCAATTGACAGGTTAACAGATCTTGTTTGGATGCTTGAGACACCTTGTTCAAGGAAATAGTAATATTCTGTTGTTCGCATGCAAAAGCGATATTGTTTGTGAGTTCATCCGATTCGAAAATGGCGATTTGGGTGACTGTAACAGTAGTGTCGGCAGCGGGGCGGTAGTTTTTACTATTCACTGCGTTGGTTTGAAAGAATAGCGTATTGATCATATTTTTTGCTTCTGCGGTTAGGGTCAGCTGCACCAACCCTCGGCTTTCCGCCTTCATGCCGCTGTCGAAATCGGTAGCAAGAATGTTACTGGCAACAGATAAAATTACTTCAGGCGCTGGCAATAAACCCCTGGTTTTTTTATACACTTGAAATGGTGCGGCGCTCAGCAATTGCTTGATTTTAGGATCCCAGATATTGCCGTTTTTAATTTGGTGTCCTTTTTGATCCCACGGCTGGGTACATGCGTCGGGGTTTGATTCGATATATTCGAACGCAGCAGACAAAAGCTCTTTCTGATTAGTAACGGTGGCGTCAATTAGGCCTGCTTCAAGCGCTTGAGCAGCATTCAATCTGTTTCCGTCCAGTATTAGCGGAAGTGCTTTCTCTGCGCCTAAGCGGTGAATGAGTCTAACCATGCCTCCTGCACCAGGTAGCAGGCCCAGTGTTACTTCGGGTAATCCAAGTTGCATGTTTTCGGAGTCGACGGCAATTCGGTAGTTGCACGCAAGGCCGATTTCTAAGCCTCCACCGAGTGCAGCACCATTAATCGCTGCTACTACAGGCGCAGCAATCTTTTCAAGTCGTCTTAGTGGTGCTTTGATTTCGTCTTCGATTTGTTTAAATTGCTCGTCGGCTTGATTAGCGGTGACTTGAGCAAGTTCTGCCAGGTCTCCGCCGGCAAAAAAAGTGGATTTGGCGGAGGTGATAATGACTCCTTTCAGATTGGCTACTCCTTCAAGTCTGTTAACAGTTTCGCCAATTGCGCGACGAAATTGAGCATTCATGGCGTTCACCGGACCGTCTAAGTCCATAGTTATTGTTACGATGTTATTGTTGTTTTTGTGATATAGAAAACCGTGGATATTGTCGTTCATGGTCACATTCTCAATGTTAATTCGTGAAGGCTGTTAAACCCGTTCGATAATGGTGGCGATACCCATGCCACCGCCGACGCATAGCGCTATTAGCGCGCGTTTTGCGCAGCGGCGTTCAAGTTCGTCTAGCATGGTACCAACTAACATGGCGCCGGTTGCTCCCAGTGGGTGGCCCATGGCGATAGAGCCGCCGTTGACGTTGGTGATTTCGTGCGAAATGTTCAGGTCTTTCATAAAGCGCAGCGCTACTGAAGCAAAAGCCTCATTGATCTCGAATAAGTCAATGTCAGCAGTAGTTAGCTTGGCTTTTGCCAGTGCTTTTTTGGCAGCCGGACCTGGCCCTGATAGCATGATAGTAGGTTCACTAGATAGAACCGCAGTGGCGATAATACGGCCACGAGGTTTAAGACCTAGGTCCTTTCCAGCTTGTGAATTACCGATGAGGACAGCGGCAGCACCGTCTACTATCCCGGAAGAATTACCTGGCGTGTGGACGTGGTTGATGGCAGCCAGTTGGGGATACTTGGACAGCATCATTGCATCCGCGCCCGTAGCGCCTAGTTTTGCAAATGAGGGTTTGAGGCCGCCTAAGATGGTGGTGGTTGTATTGGGCTTAATGAATTCATCATGGCAAAGTATGGATACGCCATTTTGGTCAACTACGGGCATAACTGATTTGTCAAACCATCCTTTAGATTGTGCATGTGCTGCCCGTTGTTGGGAGGTTACCGCGTATTGGTCCACGTCCTGTCTGGTGTAGCCATCTAGGGTAGCTATGGTATCGGCCCCGATTCCTTGCGGCACAGATTTACTGTGGAATGCCACTTCTGGATCGAACATCCAGGCGCCACCGTCATAACTCATAGGGACGCGAGACATACACTCTACACCTCCGGCTACTACCAGGTCTTCCCAGCCTGATGCTACTTTTTGAGCAGCAAAATTAACCGCTTCCAGTCCAGATGCGCAAAAGCGGTTAAGCTGTACCCCGGGGACACTCTCATCCCAGCCGGAAAGTTGGGCCATAGCTTTGGCTATATCCCCGCCTTGTTCACCAACGGGAGTGACACATCCCATGACGACATCGTCCACTCGAGCAGTATCTAAGTCGTGTCTATTCTGCAATTGGCTTAGTAGATTAGCACCGAGCACCACGGGCTTCACTTCGTGAAGGGCGCCGTCTTTTTTTCCTTTGCCTCTTGGTGTTCTTATGGCGTCGAATATATAAGCAGTTTGCGTCATTCTTTTCTTCTCCGTCAGCCAAAAAATTTTGTAGCTATAATGGTTAAATGTCGTTCACTTAGCGAAGTAGATTGCGAGCTATGATCAGCCTTTGAATCTCACTGGTTCCTTCATAGATTGTCGTAATGCGTGCGTCGCGAGTAAGGCGCTCTAATGGATACTCCTTTACGTATCCATTACCGCCTAGCAATTGTAATCCGGTGTAACAGGCCCGATTTGCCGCTTCTGAGGCAAACAGTTTTGCCATTGATGCCTGAGCGGAAAACTGACCTCCCGCGGCTTTCGTGCTGGCGGCTTGCATCAATAAAAGCCTGGCAGCCTCAAGTTCGGTTGTAGAATCCGCGAGCATCCACTGAAGGCCTTGAAATTCGGATAATGATTGGCCGAATTGCTTGCGTTCTTTTATGTAGTTAGTGGCGTATTCTATAGCGGCCTGGCCAATTCCAAGTGCCAGAGAACCTATGCCGATGCGGCCGCCGGCGAGTTCACCCAGTGCGATTTGGAGGCCCTTGTTGAGTTGACCCATTAAAGCATTAGTCGGTATACGACAATCATCAAAATAGACTGGATTGGTAGGAGACCCGTGTTGTCCCATTTTATGTTCGGCTGGGCCGACCGTAACACCAGGAGTATCCCGTTCAACTAAAAAGCAAGATATTCCTTTTCCTTTGGGTGCATCTGGATCGGTCACTGCCCAGACTACAAAGACACCGGCGAATTCAGCACTAGTAATATAGGTTTTACTGCCGTTAAGCATGTAATGTCCATTCTCTAATACTGCTCTAGTTCGCATGGCAGAAGGGTCGGAACCCGCATTAGGTTCTGTTAAGCAAAAACCAGCGGCTGGGTATTCGCCAGAGCAAATTAATGGCAGATACTTCTGTTTTTGCTCTTGACTTGCCACTGACTGAATTACCTCGGCCACCATGTTGGTGACTGATACCGTTACAGCTGTTGAGGCGCAGGCACGTGCTAGTTCGGTGATGGCCAAGCTGAATCCAATTGGCCCTACATCGGTGCCACCATATTCTGACTGTACATTGAGCCCCATAAAACCGAGCGCGGCCAGTTTTTTTAGGTTGTCAAAAAAAAGAGATTTCGCACCTTGCGTACCGGTGTCGAGTGCGGAGGCATTGGGTAACAGCACTTTTATCCCAAAGTTCTCCGCAGCGTCTTTAATCATTTGTTGATCTTCGGTGAGTGTAAAGTTCATTGTACTTAGTCTATTTTCCAGGGTAATTTGGCTGTGTTTTATCTATAAAAGCACTTACGCCAGCTTGAAAGTCTTGTGTTTTAGTGGCCGCGCAAAATGCCAATCGCTCCTGCTTTAGTCGCTTTTTTAACGTATTAGGTTCGTTATTTACCAATTTTTTATAGGCTGCATAAGCGCTGGTTGGTCCCTCTGCGATTTTAGCTACTAATTGGTGGCATTGTTTTTCGAAATCACTTTCGTTAACAATTTTATTAATTAGCCCATTCTCTAAAGCTCTTGGGCTGCTCCATGCTTCACTCATATACATCAGAGACGCCGCACGGCGACGTCCCACGACTTGCGGTAAAAAAAAGCTGCCACCGCAATCCGGTGGGGCGCCAACTTTGTCATAGGCTAAGAGGAACTTGGTGTTTTCGCAGGCGAAAGCAAGGTCACAAGCGGCCATTAAACTTAGGCCGGCACCAGCGACGGCGCCGTGTACGCAGGCTACGACAGGAAAGGGGGCTGAATAGATAAATTCCACTACAGGGCATAAGGCATCCAATAGGCCATTAATTAATTGATCCGTGGTACTGAAGTCATGGGCAAAGGCTTCAACATCGCCCCCGGCCATAAACGCGGGACCGTTACCTTTTATTACTACACATCTTAAATCGAGCCGTTTTTGTAGTGGTGCAAAAGCATTTTGAAGAGCTTGTGCCGTCGCTAAATTCAAAGCATTTAAGGCTTCAGGGCGGTTTATCGTGACCGTGCCAATCTTTTTTTCTTCGTCGACTGCGCTAAAGGCAAGCATGCGTATCTCTCCTTTGGTCGCGTGTTATCGATAGGCTCTGGCTGATTGATTTAGTTTATCCAAGGCTTGTCGATATTCGCTTTTGAGGTTTGTGATGATATCTTTGGTTAGTGCCACATCTGATATGGCGCCAACACCTTGCCCGGCCGACCAAATGTCCTTCCACGCCTTAGAGTCGCCACTGAGTTCTGTCTCAGCATTCATAGTTGGGACGTCTAGCGTTGTTAGGTCTATGCCACCACCACGGATGCTCGGCTCTAAAAAATTCGCGTTGACCCCTGAGATCTTTGGCGTGTAGACGATGTCCTTAGCACTGGAGCCTATCAACATTGCTTTATAATCAGCGCCAGCGAGGCTCTCCTTTGTGGCTATGAATCGAGTCCCCATATAGGCAAGATCCGCACCGGCAGCTTGAGCTGCCAATATACTAGCGCCACTACTGATGCAGCCCGATGCAATAATAGGTTTATCGGTAAGGCTTTTTAGTTCATCAATAAAGGCAAAAGGATTGTAGGTGCCAGCGTGGCCGCCAGCACCTGCGCAGACCGCAATCAAGCCGTCTACGCCAGCTGTTAGCGCTTTTTCGGCAAAGCGAGTCGTCGTAACATCATGGAATACGATACCGCCGTAACTATGAATGGCATCCACCACTTCTTTTGCTGCGCCTAACGATGTAATGACGATAGGAACTTTGTGGTCAACAACAACGTTTAGGTCTGCTTCCAGTCGATGATTTGTTTTATGCACTATGAGATTTACTGCGAAGGGGGCGTCTTGTTCTACTAACGATTCTTCTATCTCTGTTAGCCATCGATCAACACCTTCAGTCGTACGCTGGTTCAGCACCGGAAAGCTACCGACAATTCCTGAACGACAACACTGGATAACCAAGTCTGGTCCGGATACCAAAAACATAGGGGCCACGATTACGGGTAAGGCCAAATTACTAAAGGTTGTTTGGTGCATCGAGAATGTCCGCCTGTGGTACGTTATAGAGTGTATTTGAGTGATTTCGCTATTATGGAATCTTAGCGATGACTAAAAGCCGGATACATGGCCGTGGAGGTGCAATCATTTGACATTTCGTTATAATGATAAGTGTTCATTTGCAATTCTGATGCTATTCATGATTCAACCTGTCTTAGAGATCGCTACAGTATGACCGGTGCTACTATCGCCGCAGAGGTAGTCTTAGCCGCACTAGCCAATGTGCCTGAGGATGGCGGGGTACGTCGCGCGATGTTGATCGATAACGGGATTCGGCCAGAGGCGCTGGAGAATCCGGGCGCGCGGGTCCAAGTGCAAAAATTTGCTAATCTACTGCGCGATGCCATGATTGAACTACAGGATGAGCAATTGGGATACGGCGTAGGCGTTCAACCTCCAGGCACATGGACTACCATGGCGCAGTACGCTCTAGACGCTGAGAATTTGGGTGATGCGATTCGACGACTGTCGAGATTTTATCGGTTTGTCCCCTGGGGTGTAGAAACGCGGTGTGAGATGCTGGATGAGAATACCAATTTTACTATGCGGCCCGCAAATCCAGAAAATAAATTCTCGCCTTATTTGTATGAGTCTTTTCTATTCTATTACTATCAGTTCTGTTGTTGGTTGACGGATTACAGAATCCCTGTGTTAGCTATAGGGTTCAATTTTGAGAGCACCAGTTATAGCGAAGATTACGTCGGAGTCTTTTCTCCCCAGAGAGTTGATTATCTGGAAGAGTTTTCTTTCATATCTTTTTCCAGTCGCTATAACAGCCTCCCTATCAAGCATACGGCGATTTCTATCAAAAAAATGATCGAGCATGCAAATCTTGTGCTCTTTAATCAGTATTTACAACAGGCTAGGTGGGCAGAAAAAGTAGAACAGGTAATAGCAATCAGCGCTTTTCAAAATAACAGTATAACATCTGTTGCTCTTCAGCTGTGCATTCACCCGCACACATTGCGTAGACGATTAAAAAATGAAGGGCGTCAATTTGCGGAGGTTCGAGATAAGTTACGCTTAAAACTCGCCATGAATCAATTGAAACAGACTAGGAAGTCTATTGAAGATATAGCTATTGAGTTAGGCTACTCGGAGACCAGTGCTTTTAGTCGCGCTTTTAAGCGTTGGACCAAATTATCGCCGCAAAACTTTCGTGATCAAAGCAAGTGATATCGCTTAGCGGATTCGATGGCTCCAGTACGATTTTTTACGCCTAACTTGCGATATATATGGTGTAAGTGAGTTTTAATGGTAGCTTTAGAAACAAATAGATAGTCGGCCATTTGCTGTATTGTAAGTGATGATGGGAGCAGCATAAGCAGCTCTTGCTCGCGCTCGGATAACGACAAGCATATAGGGCTGTCAGCGTCTGTAGTCTTGTGTTTCAGTATTTGAAAATCTTGTTCAAGTCGAAGTATAAGTTGGTCCTCTGTTAATATGTTCTCACGCTGTCGTCGAAGAACCAACTCCTGTAGTGGGTGTTCTATATAGCGTTTGTGATCGACAAAGGTTTGGTATAACCCTGCCTTGTCTGCGACTTTCATCGCTCTTATTAGTGTGCGCAGAGCTTTGTTAGTCTGTTTAGATTGCATAAGTGTCGCGCAGTATAATATCAGTGTTTGAGTGTGAAATAGTGGTCTCTGTGAAGTACTTGTTTGAGCCAGTATTTGTTCAATTATGGTGGCGGCGCTAGTAAATCGGTCGCCATGGTAGTTTAGCAGGGCGGTTACTCTGGCGCGTTCGGATCTGATAAAAGGTACTTTTACGTTGTGCTCAACCTCTTGTGCCTGGTCGATACAAATACCTTCGTTGCGAGCCTCCTGCAATGCTGATTCAAGGTTGCCTTCACGTAAAAATAACTCAATACGAAGGCTGCGCACAACGAACAGTAATCTGGGTGTGAAGTGGCCTACCAAGAATTCGGCTTGGCTCAATACGTAACGAGCTTTTTCCGGGCTTGCTCTTAAAGCTAGGTAGAATTCCAAACGCACACCTGCTGCGGCAGATTCGGTTAAACCGTGATCCTGAATATGGGTTAAACCGTCCTCGAGTAATTCGCTTGCTTGGCTTACTAGCCCTTGTTCGTAGAGTGCCTTGGCTTGCAGTAATGCAATTGTTGATCGCATGGGAGACGCGTGACGCTCACTCGATGCTAGGCACGAATGTGCTGTGGCGAGTAATTTACTGGCAACTCGATGGTCGCCGAATTCCATTTCGTTTAAACCGTCCAGGGCGTCTATCCACATCCTACCGTAGAAGCTATCGGCCCTAGTTATAGCTTCTTTAGCAATCGTCATTGCGCTTTTAGCTGCGTTTACCTCTAATTGTAGGCGTGCGCTCAAAAAGCGGCCGCTTGCTACAACGGCGGTATCAAAAGGGTCAGCGATCGGACTATATTGTTCAAGCCAAATATCCGTTTGTAGAAAGGTCCACTCGCTCTTATCTTGAAATATCGCTAACGCTAGTTGTATGGATTCGATCTTAGCTTTTAGTAGCTGTTTCTCCGCTTTTGCCAGAGATTCATCTTGTTCTAGAAGGTCGTTTAGCTGCTTTATGCTACGCTCGGCCCTATCAAATAGGCATGAGAATGTGAAAGTCCAAGCTAACCAAAAATGTAAATGTATACTTGCTGACGAACTTTCCAGTGGAATTTTTTGGCACCAAATAATCAGCTTTGGCAGCATGCCTTGATCGCGGATAAAGGTTTGTACAGATTGATTTATCAGTTCAGTCGCAAACCTATAGTTGTTTGCTTTGATTGCACAGTCAATAGCCAGAACTGTACACCCGTGATCACTGGCCCACTGCGCTGCTTTAGCCATAATATGTTTGAGATCGCTGTCCTTCGGAGTGCAATCTAGCCTTACTAAAAAATGTCGAAATAATGGATGTAATCGATATTCGTTATTTGTGCCTTGCTCTATCGCTATAAAAATATGATGTTTGGTTAAATATGATAATAAAATTAACGTTTCTTGGTTTGGAAAGAGATAGGTACATAATTTCGAACTGAACTGATCAAAGTGAGCAATGTAGCACAATAATTCGATCGATCGTTCGGGCAGTTTATCGATAGCAGCCTGTTGAAAGTAGTGTGTTAAGAATGGCAGATCGCCGTTGGCTAGCCTCATCACAACGTTAGAATTACGGTATTGGTTTAACAATTGCCCACACAGTTTTACTGCCAGCGCCCAGCCTTCTGTCACGGTATATATTTGCTGCGTCAATTGATCGGATAATAGATTGTGATCAACATTGCTGTACAGTAAGTCTTGGGTTTGAGTCAAGCTCAGCACTAGATCGTTCTCTCTAATAAGTGTGGCTTCTCCGCTAAGAATAAGGTCTTGAAATTGAAATTCTAGATTTGTTTGAGAGCTTAAAAGAAAGCGACTGTGTTTTTTGGTTTGTTGTACTATCTGTTCAATCAGAACACCGATCTCTCGACTGTTCGCGTGCTCAAACCCGTCTATGGCGACAAGACTAGGTGTGTTCAGAAGCGTGTCAATAATCGCCGATAATGGTGTGTTAGGGTGGCTTGGTGAGCGTAATAGTTCGTTAGATAACGTATTGATGAAATCGGTTGTGGTTTCATATGGGCGAGTCAACGTTATCGTAATTTGAGATTCTCCCACGTTCAAATACCTTGATAGCGTATGAATTAGGTGGGTTTTTCCATATCCCGGCCCTGCAACGCACTGAATCAAAGGGTAGCCATTGATTCGGCTTATCAATGATGTATGTGTTTCTAAACCTAGTTGAGCCATGTTCTTCTGATCGGGGACGCGTGCCATTCTATTTATTAGATTCTTATCATTCAGTTAACCACCCGCGCATACTATAACGCTAACCAAGGGGGCAAAATCAACCTTTAGGTTGAGTGTTTCCTCGAGTCCTTCACATACCATGGCTGACTGTAAATAGTAACCAGCGGTGAACTATGGCACATTCAGCAAACAACGATGCTCCCATGTCAAGTGAATTTAAGCGGCTTATTAAGGCGCCTACATTGGCGTGGCCGACGGTAGTCTTGTGTTTAGGGTGCTTAGGCGGCTTGGGGTATAGCGACTATTTGGCAATATCGGGCCAGCTTAATTATTGGCTAGCGTGTTTAATAAACGGTGTTATAACCTATTTCTTTTTTAGTGTTGTGCACGATTCTTCGCATGGCGCGATTGCTAAAAATAAAGCGGTAAACGACCTGTTTGGCCATATAGGGATGATATTTTTCGGCCCTTTGGCGCCTCTAAATTTTGCACGCTGGATTCATATGCAGCATCATCGATATACCAATGATCCGACAAAGGATCCCGATCACTTTGGCCATATTAAGGACGTTTTTCTACCTCTGCGTTGGCTGAATTTCGATTTTTACTACACCAAGTATTTTTTAGAAAACGCCGGCCCATTACGAAAGCGATTTATGAACCGACTCATAATTCAAATTTTGGTTGTTATAGGAATTGTTTCTGTCGCGATCGCCGCTGGCTACGGCAAGGAGGTTTTTTTACTATGGCTTCTCCCAACTAGAATTAGTTCAGCATTATTCGTGGCAATGTTTGTCTATTTACCGCACGCTCCGTTTAAGGCAACTGCTCAGGTAAATGAATATGAGGCTTCCAATATCAGGGCTGGTTGCGAGTGGCTCCTGTCCCCGTTAATGACATATCAAAATTACCATCTGGTGCATCATTTATATCCGACTGCTCCTTTCTATAGGATGCAAAAACTGTGGAAGATGCGTCTCGCTTTTCACTTGTCGAAAAATCCTTACTACGTAGGCACGTTTTCGGTAGGGCGACAGGTCTCACCCAAGCACAAAGTTGAGTGTTAGAGCCTTACCCAGGGCAAGATGAGTTAGGCAATAAAAAGGGTAATAAATTGAAAACTATCTCAATAAAAAAACATCGTATTTTAGCTTGTTTGGCCGCCGCAGTGGCCACGCCGGTGGCTGCCGTTCTATTGGAGGAAGTTGTTGTTACCGCCAATATGGTTGAGCAGTTTTTACAGGAGGTGCCATTGGCAGTATCTGCTATCAGTGGTGATGAGTTGGTCAACTCAGGGGTTGCGGCAGCGTCAGATCTATCGGCAAATGTCCCTAATTTGCAGGTGAGCTCTCCGTATTCCAATTGACCTTTCCCCGAAAAATAGAACCATGACGTTGATGAGATTTCCAGTTAATCTACTCCCAAGGGGATCTCATTACTATGAAGAAACGATACACCGAAGAGCAAATCATCAAAGCGATCAAACAGCATGAAGCGGGTACCAAAGTGCCTGATATTTGTCGCGAGCTGGGAATATCTGAAGGTACTTTCTACAACTGGCGGTCAAAGTATGCTGGCATGGAAGTCAATGAAGCTAAGCGCATGAAGGATATGGAGGCGGAGAACGCCAAGTTGAAGAAGCTTCTTGCAGAAAAGCTACTTGAAGTGGAGGCCATGAAGGATGTCTTGTCAAAAAAGTGGTAAAGCCGGCTGAACGTAAGCCTGTCGCCAGTTATCTGGTCGAAACGTTTGGCTTGAGCGAGCGCCGTGCTTGCTGGCTTTCTGGTATTAGCCGAACAGGCTATCGCTATCGGGCTAAGGGCTACGACGACGATGTTCTTCGGAAGCGACTGAAAGAGCTAGCAGCACAATACAGTCGGTATGGCTACCTCTTGCTACACGGGTTACTGAAAGCCGAAGGGTTGGTGACTAACAAGAAGCGAACCTACCGTGTTTACACAGAGGAAGGACTGCAGGTTCGTACAAAAAAGCGTAAAAAGCTCACGCGCCCTGTGCCTGTGATGGACTTACCTAAGCAAATCAACGAGCGCTGGTCTATGGATTTTGTATCAGATCAACTGAGTAATGGTAGACGTTTCCGAATACTAAATGTAGTTGATGACTACAGTCGCGAACTGGTCGGACAGCTGGCAGAGTTTTCTATTAGTGGAAATCGCGTAGCCCGTTTCTTAGATCAACTAATCGAGACCCGTGGTAAGCCTGAAAGTATCACTTGTGACAACGGTACTGAATACACCAGCAAAGCCATGTTCTTCTGGAGTAAAGAAAATCAGGTCAAACTCAACTTTATTCAGCCTGGCAAGCCAACGCAAAACGCCTTCGTCGAAAGCCTAAATGGCAAGTTTAGAGACACCTGTCTGAATCAGCACTGGTTCCGAACAATAGAGGAAGCCCGCTACGAAATAGATCAATGGCGTGCGCACTATAACCATGAGCGGCCGCACAGCTCATTAAATTACATGACGCCAGTAGCCTACGCGGCACAGGCAGCATAAGGCAAATATCTCATCGAGGGAGTGGTATTAACTTAGGGGAAAGGTCACAATATACAGCCAAATTTTAGTCTGCGTGCCATAAGTGTAGGTCTCGCGTTTAATGCCAACTAAGCATCACCAATTGGCGTTTATGTCGATCAAAATTAATTATGCGCTTGTTTTGCCCATAGCAAGCAGCTGTACGATATTGATCAGATGGAAGTGCTTCGAGGGCTGCGGGGAACGCTGTACGGGCGTAACACAACCGGAGGTGTTATCCAGGTCATCACCAAAAAAACCTCAGCTGGCTGGCATGGAAGGTGCTATTTCAGCCAATCTTGGGCGCTTTGATAGTCGTGAGGCTAGTGGGGCCTTAAACACTGAGTTAGTGGACGATGTATTCGTGGTGCGTTACGCCGGCACATGGTCTGAATCCGACGGCCAGATCGAAAATATAGGCACAGGTTATGACTACCGGGCCAGTGACAGTCAAGCGGCTCACGCCAGTATTCTGTGGTTAATAAACGTCGTAATGGAATTGACGCTTCGCGCCTACTACGCAGACGCCTTGGCCTCCGGTGATGCGCCAACCGGTTTGGGTATTTTTTGCCGAGAGAGACAGACTTCGGCGGATATTCCAGCGCTAGTTTGGGTTTTTGGAAAAGCCAAGCCGACCAAATTGGAGAGTACGGAGCGGGTGGCGACAGTATTGCTGAAACGTTCAGCTTGATACTCAACGAAGACGAGAGTTAACCACTATTACGGCCATAGACTCTGGTGACTTTATTGTTAAATAGGATGCAGGTGGGGCAGATGACAATTTTAATATAGCTTGGTCTGCGGATCATGAGCAGTTTAATCAAGAATTGCGGCCTAAGTACAACAACGAAGGTGTGCGTGTGTAACGGCGGGCATATGTTACGGTGAAGACGACGTAGATGCTCGGAATAATTATAGCTTTTTCGGTATGTTGGCGGGCTTGCCATTTGTGTTTCCGTCAGGCTTACCCGCAGTCCAGGCGGCCATATTGTCTGGTAATCCTGTGGGGCTGGTTGGCAACCTTTCTACCATGAATGTTGCACATCGATTCGACCAAACCCGTGAATCGCAAGCAATTTTCGGAGAGGTGGTCTGGACTTTGACCGATTCAGTTCGCTCAACCTTGGGCTTGCGTTATACCCAGGACTCCATTGAAGTGTCGAACGCTCCAGCCATTGTCAGCGATGCGAATGGGATGCCGCAATTAAGTACCTTGCCATTAGTGGTGCACGCAGATGCTAGCGCTTTTTTACCGGTGATAGAAGATGATTACAGTGATGTCTCTGGTAGAGTGATTCTGGATTATACCTTTGGGGCTGGCAACATGACGTACATGTCTTACAGCAAAGGTTATCGATCCGGCGCAATTAATGGCACCGCTTATTTTTCAGAAGACCAGCTAACGTTTGTAGAACCTGAAAACTTAGATGCTTATGAATTATGGTGGAAATCCAGGTTGCTTGATGAGGTGCTGCAAATTAATGGAGCGCTGTTTTATTACGATTATACCGACCAACAAACGCAAGAAATTGTCGGCATAACGCCCTTCTTGCGTAATGCCGGCGAGTCTTAAATAAAAGGTGCTGAAATAGAAGTTTTATCTGCGGCTACCGACGCTTTAGTGGTTGGCTTTGATCTCGGGTTGATCGATAGCGAATATACGGATTTACAACTGAGTGGTGTCGGCTTGTCGGGCAATGTATTTACCAACACACCAGGAATGACTGCCAATTTTAATGTGGATTGGGAATTGGCAGAGTTTACCGAGGGCGCCCTTAGGCTTCATTCAGACGCTGTTTATATTAGTGACCTGTGGTTCTCGCCATTTAATACTAAGCCTAGCAATACTTCAGATACCTTCGGCAATCAACAGCTGCAACAAGAAGCTTACTGGCTGTTAAATGGCTGATTATTTCGGCAGCGCGAGAGTCTAAGTCTTGCGTTGTGGGGGCGAAACCTAGCCGACGAACAATATTACAGCTACGGTTTGGATCTACGTTCTATTACAGGCTCGGATTACTTAGTGCAGAAAATACGGACTAAAAGCGAGTTATCAATTTTAGGAGCTGCATCATGGCAAAGGAGTGCTCAGATTAATAGGAGCTAACATGATTTTAAAAGATAAAAATATTGTGGTCACCGGAGCAGCCAGGGGATTGGGGCTTTCTATGGCCCAGTATTTGGCCGAGCTGGGCGCGAATCTCGTACTCACTGATATTGAGACGCGGGAAGTGAGTAAGGTGGCCGATGATCTATCGGCGCAATATGGCAAAGAGGTACACGCTTTTAGTCACGACGTGGCGGATGTTGATTCCTGGACACAAATAGTAGAGGCGGTGGGATGCTTTTGGATTCATTTAGATGGATTAGTCAATAACGCAGGTATAATGCCGCACGTGCCTTTCCCAGAAACCACTTTGGATTTGTTTCGTAAAACTCAACAGATTAACGTCGAAAGTGTTTTTATTGGCGTGCAAGCGTTTCTGCCACTTTTAAAGGTGGCGGGAGAGGGGGGGCAAGCGGCTTCGGTTGTTAATATTTCTTCCATGTTTGGTCAAGTAGCGGGACCAATGCATTCGGCCTATTGCACTTCAAAAGGTGCAGTTCGGCTATTAACTAAATCTTTGGCGGTTGAACTACCAAAATTAGGTTACAACATTCGCTGCAATTCTGTACACCCAGGAGTTATGGATACTGGTGTGTCCCTCAGCGCCTTGCAGACGCTTGTTGATATGAAGTTGTTTGATTCTATTGAGCAGGCAAGTGAGCATTACAGTAATGTGATTCCAATGGGGCGTCCTGGCTGCGGCACTGAGATTGCTGCTGGTGTTGCCTTTCTACTATCGTCTGAATCCAGTCTTATGACTGGGTCTGAACTAACTTTGGACGGTGGCTATACCGCTATTTAATTCAACTATAGGAATGTAATTGACAATGAATAAAAAGCGATTGTCAGAGATGCTTTACAGCGATGTTTTTTTACCAGAGGAAACTCTCGCTATCAGAGCGCAAGCACGTGCCTTTGCTGATCGTGTGTTACAGCCTATAGCACATGAAGTGAACACGACAGTAGAAGATCCTAAAAACTTCCGCCGGGATATTGTGAATGCCTTGGCCGAAGCCGGTTTGTATCAAGTATCGTTCAGCAAAGACGTTGGTGGAAGAGGTTTGAATTACCCCATGTTAGCGACGCTAACGGTCATGGAAGAGCTGGGCTATTACACACCGGGGATTGCATCGGCGTTATTTGATGGCCAGGCGATTTTATGCGGTCAGACTTTAGACAAGGCGCAAGACGAAATACGCTCACGATGGCTTCCCAAACTAATACGAGGTGAAATCGTCTGCTGCTTTGCGACCAGCGAACCAGAAGCGAGTACCGACCTATCTGTTTCAGCCATGGCGACTATGGCCATCCGGGACGGTGATGGCTATAGAGTCACAGGAAAAAAAAGGTGGATAACTAACTCGGTTGCTGGCGATATTATGCTAACGCTGGTTCGCACCGGCGATAACTTAACGATGTTGCTTATTGATATGCACAGCGAAGGTGTAACGGTGGGAGCACCCGACAAAAAAATGGGTAATCACGCGCAAATGACAGCTGATGTTACGTTAAATGATGTTTGGGTACCCCGTAGTCATGTCATTGGTAGTGTTGGCGGCGGCCTGCGTGCAGCGTTAGCGGCCCTGACTATGGGGCGTGCTGGCATCGCAGCGCTTGGTGTGGGTATGGCGCAACGGGCATTCGACCATTCCGTCGAGTACATTAGTGGTCGGCACTGTTTTGGTCAGCCCATTGCAGGCTTCCAACATTGGCAGTTTAAGTATGCTGATCGCGCTACCGCTATCGAAAATGCCAGAAACCTATATATCAAAGCAGCATTAAATGCTGATAAAAAATGTTCTCCTCAACCACTTATGGCCATGGCTAAAATTGTTGGCAGTGAGGTGGCTGTGGATATGTCCCGCGACGCCATTCAAGCCTGTGGCGGTTATGGATTTGTGCGTCGACTCGAAGGTGCGGGCCAAGATTGGCCACTGGAGTCGATCTATCGCGATGCTAAAATTGGTGAGATTTATGAGGGGGCTAATGAAGTACAGCGATGGGCAATTGCGCGTGAGATATTTGGACGAGATATAACAGGCTGATAATAGAGTAATCGATATGCAATTTACCCAAGGTTTACATCGAGCAAATCAACTGCACCCAAATAAGATTGCAACGCTATGTGAGGGGCGTAGCACCACTTTTACCGAGTTAACCACTAAGGTGGCGAAACTTGCTGGCGGGCTTAAACAGCGCGGGATTCCTGGTGGTGCTCCGGTGGCACTACTTGGTTTTAATTCAGATTTCTATTTGTGTTATTACTTAGCCTGTGCGTGGGGAGGCTTTACCGCGAACCCTGTTAACTTTCGTTGGAACGTGAAAGAGATTGTTTATTCTCTGAATGACTCTAAAACTCATGCCATAATTTTGGATGACAACTTTGCTCATTTGGCCGAAGAATTACTGGCCAGTTGCCCTGAGCTAAACCAGGTGTTTTACTGCGGTGACAATCAAATTGGCGACATCGAAAATCACATCGACACACTTGTTTCACAAAGCTCACCCATAGAGGATGTCGGTGTTGGCGGCGATGACCTATTTGGCATATTTTATACTGGCGGTACCACGGGGTTTCCTAAAGGCGTAATGCTGTCTCATAAAAATCTATGTTCATCGGCTTTGGGCTTCATGGCAGAAGGAGCATTTCCCGAGGGTTGTATTGGTATTCATGTGGCCCCGATGTTTCATTTGGCGGATATGTCTCAGACTGTCTGTATGCTACTTAGGGGTAGCACGCATGTGATGTTACCAAATTTTAGTGTGAAAGGTTGCTTGGAGGCGCTGGCACTGTATTCGGTTTCAGATTTGCTCCTAGTGCCAACCATGCTACAGGTTATGATAAACGACCCAAGTGTTGCCCAGTATGATCTTAATGCCTTGGAGCGCGTCTATTACGGTGGTTCGCCGTTTACTGAAACTGGTCTTGATACTACTTTGGCGGTATTGCCTGGCGTTAAATTGATGCAAATTTACGGGATGACCGAGTCATCAGCAACCATCAGTATTTTGCCCTGGCAAGAACATGGCGCAAAAGCCCGTGCTAAGGGCCGGTTACGATCCGCAGGAAGAGCCTTCCCTCATACACAGATACGAATCGTCGATAACAATGATCAAGATAGGCCCGTAGGAAAAACGGGAGAGATTATTTTCCGTTCGCCAGGTGTGATGATGGGCTATGTGAACAAAGCCAATGAGACCGACGCCGCTTTAAAAAACGGTTGGATGCATACCGGCGATGCCGGATTTATTGACCTCGATGGATTTTTATATGTCGTGGACCGAGTTAAAGACATGATTATTTCTGGTGGTGAAAATATTTATTGTACCGAAGTGGAAAATGCTATTGCTTCGCACCCCGCTATCGCCTCGGTTGCAGTTTTTGGAGTACCCGATGATGAATGGGGGGAGCGGGTGCATGCGGCGTTGGTGATTAAGAGCGGCTCAACTATCAGCTATGAAGAGCTTGTATCACATTGTAGAAGCTCAATCGCCGGCTACAAGTGCCCTAAATCATTAAGCTTACACGATGCTTTACCGCTGACTGGTGCAGGAAAAATAAAGAAAAACGAATTGCGCGATCAGATCGCCTCACAGTAGTTAAGGTAGTAAATATGAAAAAATGGCAGTGTCGATATTGTTCTTTTATCTATGACGAAGCGTTAGGGTTGCCTGACGAAGGGATAGCGCCAGGTATTGCGCTTAAAGATTTGCCGGATGATTGGATGTGCCCGGACTGTGGGGTAACCAAAGATGATTTCGATGAAATCGAAGACTGAAAACCTGTTTTGTAGCGCTAGCTATATTTTAGCTTTAATCGCGATTATTACAGGAGGGGCTGATTTTATTTTTGGCGTTTCAATGCAGAGAACCTTAGGACTGTAACTGCCCGAAGCTGTCTACGCAGATCCGTTGCTTAATTGTCAGTTTCGGTTTTTAGGGGCAATCTGGATGGGTTACGGTTTGGCTTTAGTCTACGCCTTACGTGATATCCGACGGTTTTGTTGGCCGTTACTTGGTTTATTTACGTTACTGGTGGTCGGTGGTTTAGGGCGTTTATTGGCACTTTTGGTAAATGGTGTTCCCACTGGCACGGTGAGCTTAGCCTTCATTTCAATAGCTGTTTTATTGAACTCCTATTGGCGCCGCTGTTAGTTTACGGACTCCATACTTTAACGAAGAAGAATACTTTATTTATCCACATTAACGATAAATTTAATAATCTTTTTCAACTTCAGCGCGAGGCTCAGGATTCGGACCCATACCCGCCGGTTAAACTGCGGGTGGATCGTATAGAGCGTTTGATTGATCTACTGGTCAGACATCGTCATAAACTCTGTCAGGCGATCGAATCAGAATTTGGTCATCGAAGTCAAGATCTTTCAATGGCGTTCAATGTCTTAGCTCCATTGCATTCTCTAACGTATGCCAAAAAATATCCATAGATGGGTAAAGCGTACACGGCATAGTGCTAATTTCCCCTATAGTGTGTTGGGGTCAAAAGATTTTGTGAGGCTTGTTCCCCTAGGTTTGGTTGGCAATATTTGGCCCTGGAATTTCCCAATTTCATTGGCGTTGAGTCCTGTGGGGGGCGGATTCTGGCCGCCGGATGCCGTGTAATGATCAAACCTTCCGAGTTTACTCCAATAACCTTCGAATTATTACAAGCTCTTGTCGAAGATACATTTTCGGCGGAGGAGATCGCAGTCGTCACCGGTGGTGCAGGTGTGGCTGCAGAGTTTTTTCAATTGCGATTCGATCATCTCCATTTTGCAGGATCTACAGCAGGTACTCGAAGAATAGCGAGCGCTTGCGCGTCCAATTGAGTGCCTACTACTTTAGAGCTTGGTGGTAAGTCCCTAGTTATCGTCGGCCAAGGAGCCGATATTAAAGATGTAGCCGAAAGAGCTATAGCAGCTAAACCCCAAATTGCTGGTCAAACCTATCATGCTCCAGACTGTGTATTAATGCATTGCTCTGAAGTCGATACGCTGGTAGCTGAAAAGGATAAAGCGGCTAAAACGCTCTTCCCCCGGGGTATTCTAAGCCCAGATTACGTTATTCTTATACAGCAGCGACACGTCGAGTGATTGAATAACCGTTTACAAGAATCGGCTTCAAAATAAAAAAGTAGTTCCATTACTAGATTCTGACGGATGTACAGACCCTAGAAGGTTTGCGCCTTATCTGATTATAATTGATGATCTCTCCGCTTCGATCATTCAGGAAGAAATATTCGGTCCGATATTGCCGATTGTGACTGTGGATAGGCTTTATGACGCTCTTTCGATCATTCGGGATAGACGAAATCCTTTAGCAGTGTAGTATTTTGGTCACGATCGTAAAGTGTTACAGATTGTCGAAGACCAGATTTCGTGTGGTGGTCTGGTGATTAATGAATTGTAGCTCCATTTTACTATTGAGCCTTCAGTAGGCTTTCATGTGTTAGTTTTAAGTGCATTTTAAGTCCAATTGAGCTTCTGATCTTGGACTCAATAATGGGAACTGTCGGCAATTCTATTCAAATTGAGTCCAAGTCTGTTTAGATTGCACCAAGTGACAGTTCTCAATAAAGTAATTCGCTCACCAAGTCTATCTAGTCAGGTGCAAAGGCCATTGCCGCCGAGGGCATGATATCTCGGACGTGGTGTCTTCTGTTTCTATCTAATTGCTTTTGCCGGTTGACGTAGTTTACGTCGTAGCCAATCATAAATAACGCGGCTTCTAAGCGTCTTAAGCCACCTGCTGTATGTGCACTGGAAAAGCTTGGGATTTTGGTTTTAGAGATAACGTCGGATAACAACCAGCTGGCTTTTAGGTTTTGCAGAAGGCGTTCTTTATTGGTTAGTCGGCCGAAGTTTTGGAAGACGGCGCTGCTAGTGCTGTTAGGGTTTCTAATTTTGTAGGTGCGTTTCTCTCCGGAGGCCGCCCCCCAACTGAATCTCAGATCATTGCAGACGGTTTCTGTTGGGATATCATGGTCATGGCAGAAATTTTTTACCAATAGGCCAAGGGCGGCACCGACTCTGCTATCTAGGATGATAAAGTCTCTGCAAATGAGAGAATATATTTTAGTGGTGCCGGAGTCGATTCGGATGTGATTCTCGTCCAGTTGCTCGTAGCGAGCGTCAAATTCCGCCTCGGACATAGATCCACCGTGATTAATTAATTCCACGGCGTTATTTAAATTGACTTTGAGTTGTGCTGAATCAGCGCGCATTGCCTTGGCAATATTGGGTTTGGTATCTACGCCGCCCCAGCGTAACACCCCTAATATATCCTCTTTTAGCAGGTGAATATCGTCTTGGCTGGTATCGGCTTTTTCAAGCGTTTTTACGATGCTCGCTTCGTGGTAGTTAAGAATTCTGTTTGATTCTTCTAAAGTGAAAGTAAGATTCCCAGTAGGCGAGAGCGCCGGCCATCGATACTGCTCGTAGGCATCGGTCAACGAGTCGCATCTCCACAAAAAGCCTTTTTTAAAACCCGTTTTATTTTTACCACTGCGTGCTTTCCAGGTGTGGCTAAAACCTCTACGTCCATCTAATAGGCTTAATAAATAATCCGTAAATAGGCTTACTTGATGATTTTCGGAGAACGATTGTTTTAGGTTATTACTCATAAATTACACAGTCCTTATGCAGTTTGGCTAACTCAACGGCCAGCCTATGAGAAACGATAGCGATGAGCGGTGATGATTCTTGTTTTTAGTCAGGTATAGCTTACAATTGGCTTGGATTCAAAATTCGTAAGTGAATTAAAAATCGAAAGTCCGCTTGTCGCCAAAATCAACCGGAGGCAGGCTTTTGACTACACAGCAGTCTAGAGTTAAAGGGTAATGCTAAAACCGGTGCGCTGGCCGACCAGATTATTTTTGTGATTAGCTTGTTGATGTAATCTGGCGGGGTGTAGCGGTTAATTTATCAAGGAAGGCAATCGTTGTTTCGAGTACGTTTTAAATCTCATAACGCACATCAATCTTGGTCTAACCTGGGAAGTTATGGCAGTGAGACTACAGCTTTAAACAGGGCCTCCCAGGTGGCTGACCGGTACTTTTTAGTCCAAGTCATAGATCCACAAGGTTCGATTATTTGGTCGCAATAGTCAGCGGATTTACTCTTGCCATTCTTCCGGCCTATCTTTTAAGCCTCTGGTATGGGCCTCTATTTTATCCAGCGTTTTTAAAAATGTAGCCAGCTCTTGCTCGCTTAAGCATGCCGCTATTTGCTGGCCGGAAACCAAGCGTTTGGCAGAAATGTCGTCGTGAACCCGCGCGCCTTCCTCTGTCAGAATAAGCAATGCTTGGCGCCGGTCGGACTTCGATTTTAATGCTCTGATCAGGTTAAGTTGGCTCAGTGTCTTCACCGCCCGCGAAACCGTTGGTGCGTCTAGGCCGCTTAGCTCGCACACCTCCACACTGGTTAGCCCACCTTCTGCACCAATCATGGAAAGTACTCGCCACTCCCGTTCCTTAATGGGCGCAGTAGAGGCGTCCACCAGTTCGCTGAGTTTGTGGCCGGCGCTGGACATAATTAAACCCGCTCGCATTAACCGGAACGGTAAAAAGCTGTAAAGCGGCAGTGGGTGGGCTGCGCTGGCGCCTTCGTGGCTTCTGGCGGGGCCATTACCAAGCCTGCCTGCGCGCCCTGGGTTTGCTTCAGAGTTGTTTTTATCCATTGTTTTGCTCATTGAGTGGTTGGATGGATTCTATCTAAGTTGTAATTGAAATAAAATAGTTGCATATGCAACTAAGTGGGGTTTAGTATAGATCAAACATTGAGCTAAGCCGTTTGCTGGTTACAGCCGAGGCCTTAGGCCTGAACAGCGTTTTTATTGGGTACGTCATTAGGGATATCAGGTTATGCCGAAGCAAGGGGCGAGTTTGGGGCTGTTTAAGCGGTTAGGGCCGGGCATTTTGTTCGCGGTGTCTGCTATCGGTACGTCACATGTGGTGCAATCCACCCGGGCTGGTGCAGAGTACGGCGCCTACATGTGGATTTTCATTGTGGCGGCCTGTGTGGTTCGCTATCCGGCGTTTCGATTCGGCGCCGAGTACGCTGCCATTACCGGCCGTTCACTGATCGATAACTATTTTATGCAGGGTCGTTGGGCGGTAGCGATATTTATCGTCGATTTACTGGTGAATATGTCTATTGCCACGGCGGCAATCTCATTTGTTGCTGCCGGTGTTGTTGATTACGTATTCAATTTAACCATACCTAACAATATAACCGCTATTTTACTAATCGCTTTTTGCGTTGTGTTTCTTACCACTGGCCATTACAAATTACTGGAAAAAACCAGCAAATTGTTACTGTTTGTGTTTTCGCTGGTGGTGCTAGCTGCGGTTATAAAGCTCTCTCCAGGGCAAAATTATTCGCTGCAAGAGTTTTGGTTGCCGCAAGAGGGCTTCTCTCAACAAACTTTGATTTTTACGGTGGCGCTGGCCGGCTGGATGCCCACGGCGATTATCGCCGGTAGCTTTCAGTCGCTATGGGTATGCAGAAAAATGGCCACCAGTAACGGCGCTTTTACCCGTAAGGATGCGCTGTTGGATTTCAATATAGGTTATGCCATCACCATTTTCTTTGCGCTTTGCTTTCTTATGCTGGGCGTGTTTATGGCCGCCCAGGGAGTGAGTATATCCGGCTCCTCAGGTGAGTATTCGTCGCAAATGGTTGGTGTTATTGCCAGCGCTTTGGGCGATTGGGCCAAGGTAATCAGCTCAATAGCCATCCTGGCGATATTGTTTTCCACCGTTTTAACCCTGGTTGATGCTTGCCCTCGTGCAGCGGCCTATTTGGCAGGGGAGATTAAAACTAGCCTGCAACAAAAACAACAGCAAGCCTATCGGGTGGCGATGTGCTTACAGTTTCTAGTTGCCGGTGTAATCCTGTTGTTGTTTGCCAAATCGTTTCGCAGTTTTTTAGATTTCGCGACGACTATTTCGTTTCTCGGCGCGCCAATGTTAGCTTGGATCAACCATAGGGCTATTTTTAATTCCGATGTCGAAGCGTCGCAACAGCCTGGCCCGGTCATCAAATACTGGAGTGTCGCCGGAGTGGTAGTGATGATTTTATTTAGCGTGCTTTACCTAAGTGTGAGATTTTAATGCAAACGTCAACAACTACAGAAAAGCGCAGCCTGTTTTCTTGGTGGGATCTCGGCGAGAATTTAATCGATATAAGCGATTATCAAGCTCTCGCCAAACGGCGCCTGCCCAAATTTCTGTTCGACTTCTTAGAGGGCGATGCGGAGGATGGCTTTGCTCGCAGTAACAACGCTCAATCGTTAAATAGCGTGCAGTTGATGCCCCAACGGTTGGTGGATGTCGGCGAAGTACAAACGAAAGTTGATTACTGGCAAGAGCGAGCCAGTATGCCGTTGGTGCTTGCGCCCACCGCGCTGACAAGAATGTTTCATCACCAAGGTGAGCTGGCGGTTGCTTGCGCGGCTGAAAAGCAATCGGTGCCCTATGTTTTATCAACCATGTCCAGTGTGGCCTTGGAGGATGTGTATGCCGCCAACCCCAACACATGGTTTCAATTGTACGCCTACAGAGACAGGGCAATTTCCCAGCGGCTTATTCAGCGCGTGGTGGAGCAGCAAGGCCGAGTTTTGTGCGTAACCTTGGATGCCTTTGAAGGGGGCAACCGGCAGGCGGATCGCCGTAATGGTTTGCGCTTACCCTTTAAGGCCTCGCTCAAACACATTACCGATGCCGCTCGCCGCCCAAAATGGAGCGCAGATTACTTGCGTGGCGAGCCGATTAATTTGGCCAATATGAAAGAGGTGCAAGCACAGGCAGATGGCACCAGTTTATTTGAGTACGTGGCCAGCCAAATGAACCCGAGTTTGACCTGGGATGACATCCATTGGATACGAGATAGCTTTCCGGGTACGGTGATTTTAAAAGGTTTATTACACCCACAGGACGTTCTAAAGGCTAAAGCGCTGGGGGTTGATGGCGTGGTGCTTTCCAATCACGGTGGCCGTCAGTTAGACCATTCTATCTCAGGATTTCAAGCCTTGCAGTTGCTTCCGAAAGGGCTTAGCAACGATATAAAAGTGTTTATTGACGGCGAAATTCGGCGCGGTACTGATATCGTTAAAGCGATGTGTTTGGGCGCGGCAGGTTGCTTTGTGGGCAGACCGTATTTGTACGGGCTGGCGGCCCATGGCCAACCTGGCGTTGAGGCCATTCTCGATATTCTTAACAGCGAACTGGTGCGTAATCTAAAGCTGATAGGTTGTGCATCGATAAGCGAACTCAATGCAGGTTTAGTGATGGCTAGAGAGACTTAGAGTAATGGTTAACGGCGAGTTTTTGTCGCAATTGGCTGCGGTCGTCGACGACAAAACCATGGTCGCCGGGGCGGATATTGGAGCGGCCCACAGCGTGGACACCAGCGGTGAATACCCATGCCTGCCAGAGCTGTTGCTCCGGCCTGGGTCCACCGAGGAATTGTCTGCCATCATTAAGCTGTGCGGTACACACCAGCAACCCTATGTTGTTCAGGGCGGTATGACTGGCGTATCCGGTGGTGCCACGCCCAACCCCGGCGAGGTGGCCATCTCCCTAATGCGCCTGCGCGGTATTGAGGAAATCGACGAAAACGCCTTTACGGTAACGGCGCGGGCGGGTACGCCCCTGGAAGAAATTCAGCAAGCCGTAGCGGTAAAGGGCCTGTCATTTCCGTTGGATATTGGAGCACGCGGCAGTTGCACCGTGGGTGGTATTGCCGCCACTAACGCCGGCGGTAATCAGGTTATTCGTTATGGGGTTGCTCGTAACCTTATTCTTGGCTTGGAAGTGGTACTCGCCGACGGCACGGTACTCACTTCTCTAACTAAGGTGTTAAAAAACAACACGGGTTACGATCTTAAACAGTTATTTATCGGCTCTGAGGGTACGCTGGGTGTGATCACACGCGTGGTTTTACGTTTGGTACCTCAGTGTGAAACCTTCACTACGTTTTGCGCTGTTAACTCATTCAGCGACGTGCTGCAGCTGTTTCGCTTGTCGAATCAATATTTCTCCGGGGCAGTCAGTGCTTTTGAGGTTATGTGGCAAGACTATATGGCTGCGGTGTTGGCCGCCGGCGAGGACTTAACATCGCCTTTCGCAGAACAATACCCATTTTACGTGTTGTTAGAAATTGATGTAGAGCGGCCGGACGGTGCCATGGAATGGTTTGAAAACGGCTTAGCTCAAGCGCTTGAACAAGAACTTATTCAGGATGCTGTAATCGCCAAAACCGACAGCGAACGAGAAAAGTTATGGCGCATACGTGAGGGCATTGGCGAGGTTGTGGCCCAAATGGGTTTGGCCGTGCACTGCGATGTGGCCGTTGATGCCTCTGGCCTGGAAGCCTACGTAACAGAGGTGGAGCGCAATATTGGAGAGCAATTTCCGGATAACCAATTGTTGGTGTTCGGCCACCTTGGCGACGGCAATTTACACATCACTGTAAGCGCCAACTCCGAAGCAGAGAAAACAGCGCTTTATAACATTATTTTCTCCAGTGCAGCACGCCACGGCGGCATGATATCCGGCGAGCATGGCTTGGGCAGCTTAAAACGAGACTACCTAAGCTACACGCGTACCGAAGCCGAAGTGCAGTGGATGCGAAAACTTAAGCAACTGTTTGACCCCAACAACTGTTTAAACCCACATCGCGTGCTTGGTTGATACCCGAATAAACCGAATTAACTTGACGAGAGGTTAGCGTGAACCCAATTACCACTGCAGACAGCATTATTGAAAACCTTATCGCCCAGGGTGTGGACACCATTTTTGGGATACCAGGTGCGCAAACCTACCATTTGTTCGATTCCCTTTATCGCTATCGGGATAAAATCAAACTGGTCGTAGCAAGGCACGAGCAAGCCGCTGGTTATATGGCTTATGGCTATGCGCGCTCCACCGGCAAGATTGGTGTGTTTTGCGTTGTACCTGGGCCTGGAGTATTAAATGCGACCGCCGCTTTATGCACTGCGCATAACGCGCGAGTACTGTGTTTAACTGGGCAAATACCCAGCCAGCATATTGGAATTGGCCACGGCATGCTACACGAACTTTCTGATCAATTGGGTATTTTACGTAAGCTATCAAAATGGGCTGAACGCATAGCCACACCCAACGATGTTAATTGGGTAATGGATACCGCTTTTAATAAACTGAGAGAGGGCCGTAGCGCACCCGTGTGCGTTGAAGTGCCGCTGGATATCTTGGGCCAGCCGGGGCTGCCGCAATCTGATCGCTTGGCTACACAGCCTTTCACTACTCCTTTTACACCGGCACTGATAGAGCAGCAGATAACAACCGCTGCAAATATGCTGGCTGAATCGTCCCGGCCTTTGTTTATGGTGGGCAGCGGAGCAATAGATGCTGCCTACGAAATCAACCAAATTGCCGAGCGTTTACAGTGCCCGGTGGTGGCGTTTAGAGGTGGCCGGGGCATTGTCTCGGATGATTCACCCTACGGCTTTACCTGTGCAGAAGGCTACGATCTTTTCGATGAGTGCGATCTGCTGGTGGGTATTGGCACGCGCTTAGAGCTGCCCATGTTCCGCTGGCAACAGGGCAAGTTAGATAAACCCTTAATCCGCATCGACATTGATCCCACTCAGCATTCTCGCCAATTAGCGGATATCGCCATCGAGGCAGATGCTAAACAGGCAGCGGCGGCGCTGCTAACAGCTCTGGAACCCATAACGCCCAATCTGGGTGGAGCAGCGCCACTGCGGCTAATTAAAGCCAAGCGAGATACCCAAGCGGCCATCGACAAAGTACAGCCGCAAATGGATTACTTAAAAGTCGTACGTAAAGCACTGCCCGAAGATGCAATTTTGGTGGAAGAAATTTCACAAATGGGGTTTGCCTCTTGGTTCGGCTTCCCTGTGTACCAGCCAAGGCAGCTAATCTCTTGTGGCTACCAAGGTAACCTCGGCCATGGTTTGCAAACAGCTTTGGGGGTTAAGGTCGCCAACCCAGACAAAGTCGTCTGCTCCATCGTGGGTGACGGAGGCCTAATGTTTGGCATTCAAGAGCTGGCCACAGCGGCGCAGTTTAATATTCCGGTGATTGTTGTGCTGTTTAACAACAATTGTTTTGGCAACGTACGCCGCGATCAACAAACACTGTTCGACAACCGTGTCTACGCCTCAGAGCTAAAAAACCCGGATTTTATCAAGCTGGCCCAAGGTTTTGGTATCGAAACCCTGCGTGTTGGCGAGGGTATCGATTTCGAAGACGCCTTTTCAAAGGCCTTAGAGGCGAGCAAAAAAGGGCCAGTCTTTATTGAGGTGCCGGTAGAGCGGGGCAGCGAGGTTTCTGCTTGGGAGTTTTTGCAGCCTGCGGGCTATGGTAAGTAGGCTCTATGGGTGGGCGCAATGCCTACCGGCAAGTTGTATTCTCAACTAATGTGTAATACCTTGTGCAGCGTGTTGCAACACGCCCTAATCCTTTGTGGTTAATAGGTTTTAGGGATGACCATACTAATAAAATAGTCTTTTACGACCATACTCACGACGTTGCAGCCAGTTTGTTGCTTACATAAGCACTCCATTTGTTGGCGCGGATCGCCTAATTGATAACACTCAATCCATGCTCATGCCTCCTTTGATGGTAGGGCAAAGTGTAACTCTATTAGTTAGGCGTTTGATTATGCAGTGGTGCTCATTTTTTACTCTATTTCCTGTCTTGCTTTGCTTGGTATTGCTTCAAGCCTGTGCGGGCCAGCAAACGTCCCCTCAATCATTCTCCAAACGCTGGCAATGGCATCAAAGCACCGTTAATGGCGCGTCGCCAACTGCTCGCCACGAAGGCGGCGTAGCGGTGGTGGGTGACCAACTGTATTTGATTGGCGGTAGAGGCCAGCGACCGCTGGATATTTTGGATATGAGCTTTGGCCAGTGGCGTACCGGGGCGGCCTTGCCTGAAGAGTTGAATCACTTCCAAGCGGTGACTGTGGGTAAGGATATTTACATCGTCGGTGCCATGCAGGGGCGCTTCCCCAAAGAAGATATCGTGCCGCATATTTGGATTTACAGCACTGAATCCGACAACTGGGCGGCCGGGCCTGAATTACCTAAAGACCGGCTGCGCGGAGGTGGCGGCGTGGTGCTGCACCAGGGGAGTATCTATTTTGTAGGCGGCAACCGCTTTGGCCACAGCTCCGGTTATGTGCCATGGCTAGATCGGCTGGATTTGGCCACAGGCCAGTGGCAGCGGTTGGCCGATGCGCCGCAAGCCCGCGACCATTTTCACGCTGCGATTATCAACGGCAAGCTCTACGCCGCCGGTGGCCGGCTGAGCGCGTCGGATACCGGAGATCACTTGTCTCGTACCGTTGCACAGATGGATGTGTACGACATTACAACGGATACCTGGCAAACGGTGCAGTCTCCTTTGCCTACACCCCGGGCTGGGGTGGCCGTGGTTGCCATGGGCGACCTATTGGTGGTGATGGGTGGCGAAAGCGGCACTCAAGAAGCCGCTCACTCTGAAGCGGAGTCCTTTGATACAAAAACCCAAAGCTGGTTATCCCTGCCACTAATGCCCCAAGGCCGGCATGGCACCCAGGCGGTGGTCATTGATGGTGCTATTCATATCCTAGCCGGCAGCGGCAACCGAGGAGGCGGCCCTGAGCTTAACGATCATCTTATTTTTAAACAGCGATCTGATTAAAACCTCTCTCTAGCAAATTGCTAGTTGAACCGTGGAAATGAACAGAGAAAAGGTTAATTTAATCACCATAAAATCACGGTGGTTTGTTTTGCAAGCAAACTCAAACATGCACCAATAACAACAAACTATAGCGAACGAAACATGAAACGACTAATCGCCACGGCGTGTTTATTATTTGTTGGCTGTGCCGCAGAGCCAAACGACGGCAAGCTTATTGGTTTACGTACTAACCTAGAAGTACAGCCAGTTTCCATAGAGGAGCAGAGCCCCAGCTTTTCTTGGCAGCTACAGACCGCGAGCGCAGAAGGCCAGCAATCGGCCTACCAAGTAACGGTTTTTGACGTTGAAGGCACCAGCATTTGGGACAGTGGCCGGGTGAATACATCCCAGGCGGCCAATGTGGCTTACAGCGGCCCAGATTTAATGCCAGAGCAGCGCTATCGCTGGCAAGTAAGCAGCTGGTTGGAATCCGGCGCCACGGCCCTAGGTGAATCTTGGTTTGAGACTGGGTTAATGAACCCGGAGCAATCCGCCTGGGAAGGCGCGCAATGGATTGGTGGCAGCGCCACCGACAAAGTCTTCAACGCCGATTATCTATCGGTGTACAAAGTTGCTGTGGATTTGCAACTGGATGAGGCCAGCCAACAAGCGGCATTTTTGTTGGGCGGCAACGACTATCGGCTGCAAAACGCCAACTTAAATATTCGCCAGGTGGCTAGCAAGGCCGATGACTCCTTTGTGGCATTTGAGTTAGACGTGTCTGGCTTACAGCAGGCCGATGGCCAGGCTCAATTGCACATTTACCGGGTGGGCTACGCCGCGGAAGACAGCTTAGATAAGCCGCTGTTTTCGTTGCCCATCCCCACCAGTTTGGTGAACGCCAGTAATCAACACAGCCCCCATACTATTTACATCGATTGTGAATTCGGCTTATTTAACATTCATATCGATGGCCGGGACCAGGCCAACAACATTACGCCGGTTGATCCATCACTTTCGCCCTACGATACCACAGGGCTTAACTTAAACCCGGCGGGGCGGGGCAATAATTATTTGTCTTACCCCATGTTGGCGGAAATTGGTTTTTGGCTTAAGCCTGCACAATCTGCCCTGTTTTCAAAGGTAGAGGTTCGGAATTTTAGGGCGCCATCAAATGTGATTTTTGCGGCCGGCGCCGATGACAGTTCGGCTCACCAAAATATTTTTGCCGGCCAAAGTGATCAGCTTACCGTGAGTGACGCCGGCATAAAGGTTAGCGCTACCGACGAGTCAGTAGTGATTTTGGCGGACCCAAGCCGCGACGGTACACCAATGCTGAGGCACCAGTTCACCTTGGCCGATAAAGGCATTGCGCAAGCGCGGCTGCACGCCACCGCCAGGGGCGTGTACGAAATGTACATTAATGGCCAGCGGGTAGGCAGTGACTATTTTGCCCCGGGCTTAACGCAATACAATAAGCACCACACCTATCAAACCTACGACGTAACCGAATTGTTAAACGCCGGTGACAACGTGGTTGGCGCTTTGTTGGGTGAGGGCTGGTGGAGTGGCAATATTACTTACACCGGTGCTAATTGGAATTACTTTGGCGATCAGCAATCTTTACTCGGTAAATTGGTGGTGACCTTTGCCGATGGCAGCCAGCAAACCATCACCACGCAACCCGAGAGCTGGCAGGTATTCCACGATGGCCCAATACGGCTGGGTAGTTTCTTCCAGGGTGAAATATACGATGCCCGCAAGGAGTCGGCGGTGGCAGGCTGGAGCAGCCCCGGCTACCAAAACGATCAGTGGCATCCGGCGGCTGTGGTGCCCATCCAAGGCACCGCCTTTTTGGGTGACCCCCAGCAAAATCGTGATAACCAGCTAATCACCAGTTACCAGGATATGAAGCTGGTGGCCCATCCCGGTAACAGCCCTCAAATAGTGGAAACCTTGCAGGCCAAATCGGTGGAGGAAGTACGCCCTGGTGTGTTCGTCTACGATATGGGGCAGAACATGGTGGGCTTTCCGCGCATTGAGTTGGGCAGCGCTGCCGGCGACGGCCCAGTGCTGCTGCGCTACGCCGAGGTTCGATACCCGGATCTGCCCGAACACGCCGGCCTGGAAGGTATGATCATGATGGAAAACTTCCGCGCGGCGCTGGTGAACGACACCTATTACCCCAAGGGTGATAACGACGTCATCCAGCCCAGATTTACCTTTCACGGCTATCGTTTTATTGAGATTTCCGGCATTACCGAGCCACTGCCGATTGAGTCAGTGCAAGGGTTGGTGGTTAGCTCTGTGCAGCAACTCAGCGCTCACTATGAAACCTCAAACGAGTTAGTCAATAAACTGTGGCAGAACATTACCTGGTCCATGCGCGGTAATTTTTTATCCATACCTACCGATACCCCCGCGCGTAATGAGCGAATGGGGTGGAACGGAGACCTCAACGTTTTTGCCGGCACAGCGCTCTACATGGCGGACATAAACGCGTTTATTGAGCGGCATTTATGGGCGTTGCGGGACATACAGGCGCAGTCTGGCCGCTTTGCCGATGTTGCCCCAGTGGGCGGCGGTTTTGGTGGCACCTTGTGGGGTTCTGCCGGTGTTATTGTGCCCTGGCAAAATTACCTGCGGTACCAAGATATCAGCCTACTGCAAGATCATTATCCGGCCATGGTTAGCTACATCGATTTTCTGCAAAGTAAAATCGATGCAGAAACCGGCGTGTTGATCGAAGGCCCACTGGGCGACTGGCTGAGCCCGGAGGGTGGCAAAAACGATAACACGTTGTTGTGGGAAGCCTACCATGTGCATTTGTTGGCGATTATGCAACAAGCGGCTGAGCTGCTAGAGCAACCTGAAGACCAAGCCCGTTTTGCACAACTGTACCAGCAGCGAAAGGCGTTTTTTAACCGCACCTATGTTGATGCCACAACCGGTAAAACGGTGTCGTCGGTGGTGCAAACCGGCTTTGGCAAACCCACCAGTATAGATTCATCCAATGCAGGTAAATTGGTGGATACTCAAGCGTCCTACGCAATCCCCATCGCCTTCAACGTGTTTGATGAGAGTAACCTGCCGCGTGCGCAGCGGCACTTAGCCGCCACGGTTACCCGCAGTAAGCAAGATGACGCCGGTACCGAGCGGCCGCCGTATTCGTTGATGACGGGCTTTATTGGCACTGCGTCTTTAAGCGAAGCGCTGTCATTGGCCGGCCACGATGATCTTGCCTATCGCTTACTGCAGCAAACGTCTTACCCGTCGTGGTTGTACTCGGTTGTGAATGGCGCTACCACCATTTGGGAGCGTTTAAATTCCTACACCCGTGAGCAGGGTTTTGGTGGCAATAACAGCATGAACTCCTTCAACCATTATTCCTTTGGTGCCGTGGGCAGTTGGATGATGGGCCGCTCCTTGGGGATTCGCCGAAGCGAAGGTAAGGCAGGCTACCAGCGGTTTGATTTGGCACCCACGCCAGACCCAACCGGCCAAATGAGCTGGGCGCAAGGCCACTACGACTCACCCTTCGGCCGCATTCAAAGCCGCTGGGCAGTGGAAGAAGAGGGTACTCGCTACCAATTCACTGTGCCAGAAAACACCCAAGCCACGCTCTATTTGCCTGCCACAGCTGGTGCTACGGTTACTGGCCCAGAGCTGGATTATCAGCAATCTGGAGCGCGTCGAATGTATCGCCTAGCGCCTGGTGACTATACCTTCAGTGTTAAGCAATAAGCTTTAGCATTAAGCAATTAACTGTGGGCTTGTCACGAAGCGCTGGTTTTAAATAAAAGGCTCCAGTAGCTTTATGCTCTCTTGCCAAAGCCGTGCAGCGGTCTTTTCGTTCTGTGCGGCTTGGCTGGCCTCGGCGGGTTTACATTGGTAAAAATAGCCGCCGTTTTCGTTTAGCACTTGTTTATCTGTGGCCAACCACACCAATGTGCTGGCCGCTTCCTCGGCGCTGACTGCCTCTTCGGTTAGAGTGGCCATGTATTTTTGCATGGATTCTTCTGCGTGGTTTACAAAGTTGCTTTCTAAAATAACGCCGGGCTCCATGGCGTGGGCAATGATGCCATTGTCACCGTAGCGTTTCGCCAGCTCCTTAGTAAACAGAATATTACCTAGCTTAGCATTGGTGTAGGCACCGCCTGTGGTGTAGTTTTGCACCCATTGCAAGTCATCAAAATTGATGCCTGGGCAGGTGTGGTGGCCAACAGAGGAGGTGGCAATAACCCTTGCTTTACCGTCTGGGTTGGTTTTTGCGGATTCAATTAAGGTAGGCAACAGTAAATAGGTAAGCAAAAACGGACTTAGGTAATTACTGGCAAAGGTTTGCTCCAAGCCTTCGTCGGTTATTCGCATGGCAGAGCTCACCCCGCCGGCATTATTGATCAGCACATCGATACGCGGTGCCTGAGCTACGATTTTTTTAGCAATCTCGGCGGTTGCTTCTAGCTGCGAAAAATCACATTGCATAAACTGAACAGAATCAGCGTGGGTTGCCAGCGCGGCTAGTTCTTTTTGTGCTTGTGCACAGCGCTCTGGGTTTCGGCCTAGGCCGATAATATAAAAGCCCTGCTGCGCCAACGCTTTTGCTGCAGCTTTGCCCACGCCGGAGCTGGCGCCGGTGATCACGGCGACGGGTTGTGAGGTTGAAGTCATTGTCTATTTTCCATAAAAATTAGTAGCCGTAGTTAATTAATTGCACCGGCTGCTTTTAAGGCTTCAATGCGTTCCCATTCAAGTCCCAGTTCCAATAGAAAGGTTTCTGTGTGTTCCGCAGCCATGGGCGCTCGGGTGGTTTTAATGGGCTGGCGATCAAACTGAACCGGAGGCCGCACCAATTTTAGTGGCTCACTTCCCTCAGCGGCTTCTACTTCAATGACCATATCGTTGGTTAAGGCTTGCTCGTCTTGGGCTAAATCCTCCAGGCTTTGGAAGGGCGCCCATTGCCCGCGCATGGTTTTTAAATGCGTTACCCAATAGCTAAACGGCTGCTGGGCGATGGCTTTTACCATTAAGGCGCTGGCGTCGGCCCAGTTTTCCATCAGAGCTTCCGCCGAAGCGAATCGAGGATCATCCGCGGCTTCAGGAATTCCTAGGCGAGTAAAGGTATCGCGAATGTAGGGGCCCGGGGTAAGGATACAAAAATTCAGTGTGCCGCCGTCGGCAGTGGTGAAGTTACCCATAAAAGGGTTGCCGGGTGAGCCGCCACCGCGTGGCATTCTAGTACGCGGTACTATGCCCAGTTCCATGGTTTGAGCCAACCCTGAGCCTGCTGCCCACCAGGCACTACTCATAAGCGATACATCTAATTCGACGGCGTGGCCTGTTTTTTCTCGATGATACAGTGCCCCTAAAATGCCGCCGGCGATGTTCATGCCGCCAATGCAATCACCAAATGCTGGTATGCCCTGGGACAACGGCCCATCTAAATCTGGTGGTGACATCGAATTGCCAATGCCACTGCGTGTCCAAAAGGCGGTGCCATCAAAACCGCCGGCTTCTCGCTCGGGGCCTTTGTCGCCAAAGGCGCTACCTCGGGCGTAGATAATATTGGGATTAGCCGCCCGGATATGCTCCAAGTCCAGTTTCAGTTTTTGCCGCTGCGCGGGTAAATAATTGGTGAGAAACACATCCGCCTGTTGGGCGATTTCATAGATGAGTTGTTGTCCTTCGGCGGTTGAAATATCCACGCCAACACTGCGCTTACCTCGGTTGGCATGCTCAACCAAAGTGTGACGATTGGGATTGTGTTTGGCATCACCCGTGCTGCGAAAGCCCCGCATAGTATCACCCCTGAGTGGGTGTTCTATTTTAATAACATTGGCGCCCCAGTCTGCCAGCACGGCGCCGGCTGAAGGTACGAACGTGTGTTGGGCAACTTCTAAAACGGTAATGCCTTCAGCGATGAGTGTCATATGTATGTGTCCTTTGTGATTATAGTTTTAATGGGGCAAAAACTGGATTTTTGTTTAATGTGGGTGATGAGTAGCATTTATTTTTACAACACTGTCAGCCGTGAACAAGGTTGTCGCACATCGCCAACGGGCCATGGCATTGCTTACCGGCCCAAAGCGACTTTGACTGCTCTGGCTACCTCCCCACCTTTATCTGATCTTAGTGGTACTAAACAGGTGGTGTAAGCCATTGGAAATTCGGGTGGCAAAGGGGGTATGCTCTGTCCCTGCGTCGCCGAAAGCGGTGATGCTATTCAAAACCATAAATAGAAAAACAACGGGTAAGATTGTGCAATCATTCGCAAGCCAACCTATCACCGTCGCCAACGAAATCTCAGTGCCCGCGGCTAAGGTGCAGATACTGAATTACGCACCGCGGGGCGATTGTGAGCAAACCATGCAAACCCGTGGTGACCATTGGCTGGATTTAACGCTGTCTCCGCGCCCCTTAAACGCACGAGCGAACTTTACCGGTTATTGGGAGCCCCAGCGCTTTGAAGGTATAGGTAAAATTTTTATGGTGCCCAGCGGTGGTGAGCTGCGCGCTCGTGGAGATGCGGGGTTTCAACAATCCTCTCTGGTTTGTCAATTAGATCCCAAGATCTTTGAGCAATGGCTGCAGCCCAGTGCATTGCTAGCCGCGGACCAGCTGGCCGCATTTTTAGATATCCAAGATGTACATATTCATCAGTTGTTGTCGCGATTAGCCCATGAACTGACCGACCCAGGCTTCAGCAGTGAAGCTTTGGTGGAGCTGATCTGCGCGCAGTTGGCCATTGAGCTTGGGCGCTATCGTACTAGCTCTGAGCTAGAGGATAACAATACGCCTCGGGGCTTAAAATCGTATCAGTTACGGTTAATTAAGGAGCGATTAAACGAGCTGGGGGTTCCACCGAGCTTGGCGGAGTTGGCGCAACTGTGTGGTATATCAGTTCGCCATTTAACGCGAGGGCATCGGGCGTCTACGGGTCAATCCATTGGTGATGCCATTGCCGAGGTGCGAATTAAACACGCTATCCGTTTGTTACAAACCGATATGAGCATAAAGGCCATTGCATTAACGTTAGGCTTTAAATCCTCAGCCAGTTTTTGCCATGTTTTTCGCAAAGCCATGGCTGAACCTCCGGGCCAATATCGCCAACGTTTCTCTAGGGTTAGACGATAGTTTTATCAATGCGCATTGCCGTTTTACGCGGCATCTGCACGAGGCCTAGGATCGAATCCAGCTTCGGCACAGGGTTCGGTAACGCTGGGCCTCAAAATAGGCCAGCTCGCTGTCTTGGGCCAAAATAGCCCGCAAAATTCTTTTTCGGCCAACGCGCCACAGCGTTAGGTCGAATTGCCCGTCAAACAACCCATGCTGCGGGCTGGCCTTGTATTGCTGCATGGCTACCCTGGCCAGCAATTGCAGTAGCGGTTTATCGACCAAGTCGAACAACGTGCCGCGAAAGGCCACTTCAAATTGAATGCAATCCTCAGCGTTTTCACACAGCTCTATAGTATTCAACAAATCATTAATTTTTGTTTGGGTAATTGCCGCTGGTAACTCCGCAGCTGCTTGTACTAAATCACAATCCAGGCTGACGGTGGTTTCAAAGGCCTCCGTGTAGTCGATGTTATGGCTGCGCATAAACGCCGAGAAGCTGCGTTCTAGCGCCTCATCGTTGGGGCGTATACCGTAGTAGCCGCCACCTGGCCCGCGCTTTATGGCCAGAAGTCCTTCATGTTCCAGTATGCGGGTGGCTTGCTGGGTGGTCACTATACCAACCCCTAATTGTTTCGCTACGTCGTTCATCGAGCCCAAAAATGTGTCTGGGTCACTGGCAAATACCAATTCTCGTAACTTCTCGATGGTTTCTGCCACTAGGCGCGAATCCTGATTTTTCGCTTTGCTCACAGAGGATTGATCTCTTGTAGGTGTTTCTTGGCCCAGGCCGGGCTGAAGTAGCTTGGGGATGGAGTCTAGCGTATTCGCAGTGGTATTGGCGAGATCAAGTATAAGGTTCGGCCAAACAATACTATGCATAGTATTGTGGATAAAAATATTATATCGGGCCATTATTTCTGTTATATCATTGTTTTGATAATTTTAATAAGCATAGTATTTGGGTCTCTGGTGCTGCTGCAGCTAGCTGCACTTAGCGCTAATAATCATAATTAAGATAGTGGAATCGCCTTTATGAGCTTTCAAACCCCCGATCTTTCTTGCTTGCCTCAATCTGTCACCGTCATTGATAACCAGTTTTCTGCCAACGGCGGCGGGCAAAGCCATGGCCATATTTACCCTGCCAACGGGCAAGTTACTGCCGAGCTGCAGTTGGCGAACACGGGCGATGTGGAGGGTGCAGTAGCCGCAGCACAAAAAGCACAATCAGCGTGGCGCGCAACTTCCGGTGAACAACGACGTAACCTACTGCTGAGGTTGGCAGACTTAATTGAAAGAGAAACAAAAACGCTGGCTATGCTGGATGTTATTGGCAACGGTGTGGCTAGCATGATCTCTGCTTACACGCCGGTTGTGGCTGCTCAGCGGTTTCGTTATTACGCCGGCTGGGCGGACAAACTGCGCGGGCAAACCTTAGATGCTTGGAATGGTCCGGCGCACAACTACGTCAATTACGAACCCTTTGGCGTGGTGGGAGCCATAGTGCCCTGGAACGGGCCACTGTTTGCCGCTGCCATGGTTTTAGCTCCGGCTCTGGCCGCGGGTAATTGTGTGGTGATAAAAGCGCCGGAGTTGGCACCGTATTCGGTGATGCGCTTGGGTGAACTGTTTGTCGAAGCCGGGTTTCCTGCCGGTGTGGTTAATACACTGGCGGGAGGCGCCGAAGTGGGCGCTGCCATGGTGGCTCACAAAGGCATCGATAAAATCCAATTTGTGGGCAGCGGCGCAACCGCACAAAAGGTGCTGCAGAGTGCTGCAACGACTCTAAAACCCTGTGGCTTAGAACTTGGCGGAAAATCCGCAGTGATTGTGTTTGCCGACGCAGACTTGGCGGAAGCCGGTAAGCGTGGCTTAAGCGGAGCCATGAGTGTTAGCGGGCAGGGCTGTGTGAACGGTACTCGCTTGTTAGTAGAGCGTCCGATTTACGACCAGTATCTCGCTACGTTAAAAGCGATTGCTGAGCATATAAAAATTGGCGACCCCTTAGACCCAAGTACGGTAATGGGGCCGATTATTTCACAGGCCTCGTTGCAGCGCATAGAGGGCATGATTGATCGGGCGCAGCAGTCAGACGCTAGGTTGTTGATTGGAGGCGGGCGCTTAGGTGGGGAGTATGCTGATGGGTTTTACTTGCCTATTTCTATTTTTGCCGACGTTGATCCGAGTTCTGAAATTGCGCAACGAGAAGTTTTCGGGCCGGTGTTAACCGTAACGCCGTTTGATACCGAAGACCAAGCTATCCAACTGGCGAATGATTCTGACTACGGCCTGGGAGCGTACATTCATACCAAGGATTTACGCCGCGCCCATAACGTCGCAAATCAAATGCAAGCTGGCATGGTGCAAGTTAATGCCTCCGGTGAGGGTATGCAGCCTTTTGCGCCTTTTGGGGGCTACAAACAAAGCGGTTTTGGTCGCTTGGGCGGCGAGCAGGGATTGCTGGAGTTTATGCAGGTGAAGAACGTTTGGATCAACTTAGACGGTTACTTGACGGGTGCTTTACAGCAATCGCTACTGACGCCAGCAGAATTACGCGAAGCAGCTTTACATTTTGCGGTGTATGGGGGGTGGTCTCGAGCAGCGGTGTTAGACCGGGCGATTACTCGGGTATTGCAAAACTTAGAATTAACTGAAGAACCGTTTCCTCCTTTGGGCGAAGCGACCTGGGAGCCTGAAGATCGGTTATCCACGGGTGCTAAGGAGTTTCATCATGTGATGACCTTCGCAGGTCCGCCGCCGGCCACCGCGTATTTCCAAGGTGGAATTCTGAATTTTGTGTTCGGCGAAATGTGGCACCGTCCGGGGCTAGACCAACGCTCAAGGCGCTGGGTAACGTTAGTCGGTGTGGCGGATTCCTCAGCCGACAGTCCCATTCGTACGCATATCTACGGCGCTATGGCCAGTGGCAACGCCAGCTATCAAGAAATGGATGAGTTTGTCTTGCAATACGCTATTCATAGCGGCTGGCCGAGAGCCTCCTTCGTGCAAGGCGTGGTCATTGAAATGGCTCAAAAAATTAAACAGGGCTTAACCTGGGACGGTAAACCCAAGGAGGATAATAACGATGAATAAAGCCAGTGATATGACCGGCAAAGTAGTACTGGTTACCGGAGCGGCCTCTGGCTTAGGGCGAGCCACGGCGGCGGCGTTAGCCAAGGCTGGAGCACACCTTTGCTTGGCAGATGTTAACGAGGCCGGCTTGCAAGAAACAGAACAGGCCCTTGCCAGCTTCGGTGGCAAGGTGGAGTTAAGCGTGGTGGACTTGGCTTCCGCCGAGGCTTGTAAAGCTTTGGTAGAGCATACAGTGGATGTTTTTGGCAAGCTCGATGCGTTGTGCAATGTGGCTGGCATTATTTTATTTAATCACTCTACCGCAATGCCCGAGGCAGATTGGAACAAAACCATTGCGGTTAATTTAAATGCGCCGTTTTTCCTGTCTCAGGCCGCTATTCCGCATTTGCTGGATGCAGATGGTGCCATTGTTAATGTGTCTTCTTCGGCCGCGTTTATTGGTGAGGCCTATGCAGCTGCCTACTGCGCCACAAAGGCCGCCATCGTTAATTTAACCAAAGCCTTGGCAATGGAATATATGCATAAACCTATTCGTATAAACACTGTGGCACCAGGCGGCATGATGACCAATATCGTTTCAAGCTTTATGAATATGCCCAAGGATTTGGATGCATCGTTGATGGAGCGTTTTAAGCCCTTGCGTGGCACGGTTGAGGTAGAGCAGGTTGCGGATTGTATTGCGTACTTGGCATCGGATGCGGCCAGCGGTTTCCACGGTGCGTGCATCACTTTAGATAACGGTATTACCGCAGGGTAATGCACCTACGAGGAGACACAGTATGGCACGGTGGGGATTTATTGGCCTAGGCAGCCAAGGTGGGCCTATGGCCCAACGCATGATTGAAACCGATAACGAAGTGTGGCTTTGGGCGCGTAGGGCAGAATCCTTAGCGCTATATAAAAATACCGATGCGTGCTTTGCCACGACAATTAAGCAGTTGGGCCAAGCGGTGGAGCATTGTGGCGTTTGTGTGGTGGATGACGCAGGCGTTGATGAGGTCTGTCGGCAACTGATACCAGCAATGAAACCTGGCAGTTCCATTGCCATTCATTCCACCGTAAACCCGATGCTTTGCCAGCATTTGGCAGAGCAGGCAAAAGAGCAGGGAGTTTTGCTTGTAGATGCCCCGGTGAGTGGTGGCGGTGAGGCAGCCGCAGACGGTACTTTAACGGTGATGATGGGCGGGGAACAAGCAGCGGTAGATCTCGTAACTCCGGTACTACGCTGTTTTGCGGGGCTAGTTGTGCATTTGGGCGAGGTGGGCAGTGGCCAACTTGCGAAATTAGTCAATAACAACCTGATGGCTGCAAATTTAGCACTCGCCAATCACGCATTGTCGGTGGCAGAAGCGTTAAATCTAAAGCAGGAGGCCTTTTCGAATTTGGTTAAAGTCAGTAGCGGCCGCAGTTTTGCTTTTGATGTGCGAGCACGCATGCCAAACCCTCAAGCTTTCCATCACGGTGCTCAATTACTGGCAAAGGATGTGAGGTTACTTGCCACAGCGGCGGGCGACAATGCTGATTACCAAGCGATTAAACAAACCGCCGATGCTTTTCTAGAACAAGCGCTGCAACAATAAACATTAAGAGTAAGAATACATGACATTTTCAACAGAACAATTCCGACTGGACAACAAGGTAGCGGTGGTGACTGGTGCAGGTGGACGAGGCAACAGTATTGGCGGCGCCTACGCTAAAGGTTTGGCTGCCGCCGGTGCAAAAGTAGTGGTAGCCGATTTAAATGCCGAAGGTGCGGCGGCAGTATGCGCAGAAATTAAAGCCGCCGGTGGTGAAGCCATCAGCGTGGGGGTGGACATTACCCAGCCAGAGTCGGTACAGGCTATGGCCGCAGTTGCCGAGCAAAGCTTTGGCGGAGTCGATATTCTGGTAAATAACGCTGCATTAATGGCCGAGCTTAAATCCGAGCAAGCCGTGGATTTGGATATCGACCAGTGGAATAAAATTATGGCGGTGAACGTTACCGGCGCGCTCAATTGCGTGCAGGCCTTGGTGCCATTAATGCGTAAACGTGGTGGTGGTAAAATTATTAATCAGACGTCCGGTGGCGCTTTCCCGGCCATTTCTGTGTATGGCGTGAGTAAACTGGCGTTGGTGGGTTTAACCACAACACTGGCGAGGCAACTAGGCCGGGAAAATATCAATGTGAATGCTATTGCGCCGGGCAACACCACCAGTGACGCTGGTAAATTACTGACACCAGATGACTCACCATTTATCAAGTTTTTAGAAGCCAGTGTGGCCATGCGCGTGCGCGGCGCACCGGACGAACTCGTGGGTAGTTTATTGTTGTTGTGTTCCCAAGCCGGCGATTGGATTACCGGCCAAGTGTTGCACGTCGATGGTGGTTGGGTACTGCGCCCATAAGCTCTGTGCCTATAAACCCTGTGCCCATAAACCCTGTGCCCATAAACCCCTGTGCCCATAAACATAGCTAATTGATTGCAGCGCGGGCTACGGCCAGGGGAGTGCATCCTGGCTGATAATAGCTACTCACCATGGTGGTAATGTTGCTACCGGCCAGACACAATAATGGTTTGCAATCATAAAGCTCTATATAACATGTCTAAGTCAGATCTATTCTCCCGCTACGGCCCCTGGGCCTTGGTGACCGGTGCATCCTCTGGTATTGGCGAGGCCTTTGCAAAAACCTTGGCGGGCCAAGGCTTTAACTTAATTTTGGTGGCTCGACGCCAACAAATGCTGTCTTTGCTGGCATCTCAACTGCAGTCGCAATTTGCAGTGGATGTGGAGGTAGTGGTAGCGGATTTGGGGCAAGCTGCAGGCATTGAGGTTTTGCTCAATGCCTGCGGCAATAAAGATCTGGGCCTAGTGATTTGTAATGCGGGATTCAGTATGAAAGGTGAGTACACCAGTCATTCTGCGCAAGATTTAACCGCTATGGTGGACTTAAATTGCCACGCTCCTTTGGCCATCAGCCATGCGCTTATCGATCAATTAGCCCAGCGTAATCAAGCGGGTTTGGTCTTTACCAGTTCTGTGGAGGCGTTAATCGGATGCCCATTTTCCGCTGTTTATTCGGCGTCCAAGGCGTTTGTCCGTAATCTTGGCGAGGCTTTGTGGGCAGAATACAAACCGCGGGGCGTAGACGTGCTTACCTTGTGCCCTGGCGCCACTGATACCGAGGGATTAGCAAAAAGCGGCGTTGATAAAGCAACATTGGCCAACCTAATGCCTGCGATGGAAGTGGCCGAAGCGACATTAGGCCAGCTTGGCCAGGGCCCGGTTTACATTGCCAGCCCGCATTATCAGCAACTATTTGAAAAATTAACCACTATGCCCCGGGCGGAGGCCTTAATGGCCATGGCTAATACCATGAAACCGGCCTAATAAGGGTAGCTAGCTTTTGAGGTAACAACCAATGACAAAAAAAACAATGATAGTTACCGGCGCCAGCGGCGGTATGGGTTTGGTTTGTGCCCAGGAGGCGTTAGCGCTGGGCTATGATTTAATTTTAGTGGACTTGCACGCGCAAGGTATGGAGCAGTTTGCTCAGGAAAATCGTCACCAAGCAGAGATAAACTGCTATGCGTTGGATGTCACGAGTAACCAAGCCGTTGTTGAATTCGCCGAAAATATCACTCAGCACGGTGCTATTGACGCGTTGATACACACGGTGGGGGTGTCACCTAATATGACGTCCTGGCAGCGCATTATTGACATCGATTTGATCGCAACCGCTAAATTTTTAGAGGCCGTAAGGCCCCGCTTAGCTAAGCACGCGGCTGCTGTTTGTATCTCTTCGTCCAGTGGTTATATGGTGCCAGAGAATGAAGCTATCGAAGCCATTTTGGCCGACCCAATGGCAGAAGACCTGTTTTATCAACTTGAACAATTGCCTGGAAAGCCGCTGGAAAATACTGGCCTTGCTTATTCCTACGCCAAAAAGGCTTTGCGTTTCTATGTGGCCAATGCGGCTAAAGCTTGGGGCTCTGAAACCAAGCGATTGGTTTCAATATCGCCTGGTCTAATCAACACCGACGCCGGTAAAAAAGAGTTTGAGGCCAGCGAAAATTTTGAACAAATGATTGCATCTATACCCCTTGCTCGCTTGGGCGTGCCGGATGAGATTGTACATACAGCGCTATTCTTGGTGTCGGAAAAAGCCAGTTATATCAGCGGTTGCGATATTTTGGTAGATGGCGGGATGATCGCCGGCATGGGCAAAGCCGTTTAAAACCATTCGAAGCCAAAATAGGGCGGAGTACAGCGATGAAGTTCGGCATAGAGTTACTCACTGTTTTCGATCTGGATCCCATTTCCTTTATTGAAATTGCCGCCAATCAAGGTAGTTCGACAATATCTCTAGGTTTGTCTCAATTCCCCAAGCCTGTATTTGGTTGTGAGCCATGGTCTATCAAGGAAGATCAGGCTCTTTTCCATTCCGTCCAGTCTGCGTTGCGTCAAAATGAGGTTGGTGTAGCGTTGGGTGAGGGGTTCGCCATACGAGCTGGGCAAAACATCCAGCAGCTGGATACAGACCTGGGCTTGATGGCCGAGCTGGGTGCAAGCCGTATTAATACCGTGGTGATGGGCGTAGAAGGGAAGGAGGCCGATGCGCAGTTGCTGTGGTTAGCTGAAAGGTGTGCAGGCCTGGGTATGAAGATGACACTGGAGTTTGCACCGGGTTTATCGGTTGCCACCGTGGCCCAGGCTTTGGAATGCTTGGAGCGTGTTGACCACCCTAATGCTTATCTTTTGATTGATACCATGCATTGGTTTCGTTCCGGAGGCTGCGTACAGGATATCACCCGTGTTCCAGCGGGCTTGATCGATTATGTTCAAATCAGTGATTGCCGATTAAGAAACGAAGCGAAAGGCGGCCAGCTTCGGGCTGAAAACCTGAATGGTTACATGCAGGAAGCAACCTTTGAGCGCCTGTTGCCGGGGCTGGGAGAACTGCCATTGTTGGATTTCTGCAGTGCCCTCGAGCGGGTGTCTCAAACGCCCCTGGTGTATAGCATAGAGCTGCCAAACCTTGCCCAGGCCCAGATGGCGGAGTCTGCGTCTGCATGGGTGCATCAGTGTCTCTGCGCGACACGATCGGTGTTGAACCCACCTCAGACCTCTTAAATTAACCCTTTGGCACCTCATGCCTAGTTGCACGAAATGACACCCATGCTTCACTTTGCGGTTAATCCTCTCCTAATAACTGCTGTAACCTAGCCCCGTGACCTGGGATTGAGCTTGGTCACGCTGATAGATTAGGTACTGCTTAATACTGCTGCGGCGAGCGCAGCAGTCTTTTTCCTCAATTCCATCCCTGTTGTCCGTATTTATACACATTCCTTGGTTGGCCTGGGGCGGCGACTAATTCAATATATGCTTGAGCCTGCATGCAAGATGTATGGACAATTAAGGGGGATAAAAGCGCTGCAACGGCAACTGCATTTTAAGACTAGTTTATTGCGCTTTTAGATTACCTAGACTGCTTGAGTGGGGCTTAGAGTTCCTGGGCACGGGCAGAGGGCGTTACGCTCAATTTATATAGCGTGCGTATCAGCCGACGTATAAAGCTCGAAAAAATAACAGCAATAAGGTCAATCTCGAAGTTCAACAAACAGGCAGCGCCCTGGTGTCGAAGTACGAAAACTATAACAACAGAAAAGAGAAGCACTAATGAACCAACACCACATTCCAGCCTTAGATGATTCAAAAGATGTAATTAATTCGCGTAATAGTTCGCGGTTTAGCGTTTCTAGCAAAGCTCTTCTTTTGGCCGCTATTTCCTCAGCCTTTGTTGGCACCGTACCAAGCGTGTCGGCCCAAGGCGGATTTCAAGGTCTAGAAGAGATTATCGTAACCGCTCGACGTAAAGATGAGAACTTGCAAGAGGTGCCTATTGCGGTAACCGCCATGGGTGAAGACTTTTTACGTAAGCAAAGTATTACCCAGATTGAGGATTTAGGTACAAAAGTGCCTTCGCTACGTATCACGGGTGCGGGCGCTTCACTGAATGAGCCGCTTATATCGCTGCGTGGGCAACGCCCGGCAGAGCCGGCTTTCAACCAAGACCAAGCCGTACCAATATACTTTAACGACATCGTTATCGCTCCGACTCAGGGCAGCAACCTAGGTATGTATGACTTACAGGCAGTACAGGTCTTAAAAGGTCCTCAGGGAACTCTTTTTGGGCGTAATAGTACCGGCGGTGCTTTATTGCTGACACCTAAACAACCGGGGACAGAGCTTGGTGGATACCTAGATGTCAAAGCGGGTAATTACGATCTGATTACTTTGGAAGGTGCGGTGGATATTCCCGTGAGCGATAGTTTCCAAATGCGAATTGCAGGCCGCGTGGCTAACCGCGAGGGTTATCAAGAGAACGTTGCCGATAATGCTCTAAAAGGTGATACCTATGGCGACGAAGATTCTCAGGGCGTACGTTTTACCGGCTTCTACGATGGAGATATCGTTACTAATAGCACTGTTGTCGCCTTTGACCAAAACGATGTTTCAGCCATGGTATTGGTGCCAGGGCCATTCAATACAAGCGTGGGCTTAGGTTTCGCTGCGGGTCTGGGCTTTCTCCCAGACTATGCCGCCGGTGTGGCGCGTCAATTAGAGCGTGACGATCCATGGAAAGTTGAAACCGACGTGGCCAGCAAAGACAGTGTTGAAAATACGTTTTTCTCAAATACCACTGAGATCAGTTTGGACAATGGCCTAACCATTAAAAACATTTTTGGCTATCGCGAAGTTGAGTTCGAAACCGCGACAGACGTCGATGGTACTAGCTTCTTTGGCTGGGGTACGTTTACCTCTGGTGCTCCCGGTGTTACTACCGATACTCGTCCTAGCACCATTGATTCAGAATTTATCAGTAATGAATTGCAGTTACTGGGTGTCGCGATGGATGGCAACCTGGATTGGATTTTAGGCTTTTATTGGTCAGAAACTGACGCTACCCAGGATTATCTCGTTCAGCAAGCGCCTGGCAGTTACGATACCGGTATTAGTAATGGAATTAACACATCTACGGGCATTTTTGGCGAGGGTACTTATTCCTTCAGCGATCAACTGTCCTTAACTGTCGGTCTACGTCAGAGTAACGATGAGCGTGAAATCACTGTGAGTAAGTGGACCGATCTAGAGCGTACTGCCTGTCGTGTGACGGGCCCTGATGGCGCGGCATTGGATGATTGTGCCAGAACGGTCGACGAAAAATTTGATGAACCCACTTGGCGTGTAGCATTGAGCTATCTGCCCAGTGACTTCGCCATGGTTTACGGTAGCGCTTCAACCGGTTACCGTGCAGGTGGTTTTAACACTCGCGGTACCGATGATTTAACCCTGCAACCGTTCAACCAGGAAACAGTAACAACCTACGAGTTGGGTAGTAAGCTGGAATGGAACCTAGGCGGGACTTCAATTCGTACTAATCTGGCGCTTTACTGGCAGGATTACGAAGATATTCACCACACGCGTTCTTTCTTCGTTGACGATATTTTGGTAACTCGAACTGAAAACGCAGCTGCGGCGGATATTTCGGGTTTTGAAGCTGATATAACCGTTGCACCAACAGATTCCTTGGTATTGAACTTGGCATATTCTTTTGTAGACGCCGAGTACCAGGAGAAATCAGATCTGATTGGCGGAGTAGAGGTAGATACTTCGGGTAATGAATTCCCCTATATTCCAGAACAATCTTTAACCGCTTCTGTTAACTACAGCTTACCGGTTAGCGAAGATGTGGGTACTGTGGATTTGTCATTAAGCTATTATTGGCAGGACGAAATGGCCTCGCATCCACTTATTGATCAGTTTTCAATTATGCCAGGGCGTGTAACACCGACTTGGACCGAGCAAGACATCGCCTCAGCCACAGAATACTCTGAGTTAGACGCCTACAGTGTATGGAATGCTCGTGTGGATTGGCGCAACGTTTTGGGTTCCAATATTGACTTCGCAGCATTCGTGAATAATGCAACCGATGAAGAATATATCTTGGGTGGTTTGAACGTGTTGGATAGTGGTGGCTATGCGTCAGCCAGTTTCGGCGCCCCACGCACGTTTGGTGCCAGCGTTCGTTTTGGTTTCTAAACGCTACTAATTGAAGCTGAAAAATTTGTGGTCGCTTTGCTTCACGCTAAAGCGGCCATTTTATTTGTATGAAAACATTAGACAGCGGAACACTTTTAAGAAACATTACCACGACTATTGATCAAAAATTAATATATTGTCCAATTGTATCCCGCTTTTTTACAAAGACGTATAGATTTTGAGACGAAATATCTAAGCGTGGCGGCTCAATAGCAACGTCCTAGATTGCTAACGCGAACCGTGTTTTAATCTGCCAACAAGGTCGACTCAGGAAAACGATAATTTTAGAGTGGTTGGCAGATGTTCTTTAGTTTAGAAACGCCCTTAATGTCAGTGCCTGGTAGCAATCAGCTGCGCGCCTCGAATCTTGCTCACTACCCCGAGCTTATTGCTCGCTTAGGTGGTGATTCTCGGCATATTCTTGACCATCACGGTATTTCTCCGGACAACATTGGCGAAGACGATGAGTTTTTAGATTGTAAGACCTTTGTGGATTTATTGGAGTACTCGGCCACCAGCCTTAAGCAACCATTATTAGGTTTACAGCTTGCTCGGCTCCACAGGGAGCACGCCTATGGCCTGGTGGCGCACTTATGTCGCTCCGCACCAAGCGTAGAGCAAGCGCTAACATCCTTCGTCAATTTTTTACCAATGATGCATTCACCGGAGAGCGACCTAAGGGTGGTGAGTGGCAAAGAAGTCACAGAACTTCGCTGGTGTGAAAAAACCAGCTACGGCGATAACCTCCAGGCCAATCTGCAAGGCCTTTACTTTAATCTTTCTCTAATATCTTCGCTAGTTGGCGACGAATTTTCGCCTAACTATTTGGCCATTCCTCGTTTGTTCAGTGCCGATGATCAAACTGTGCTTGAGGCAGAGTTAAAATGTCCGGTGCGGCTCAGCCAAGGACAGTCCAGTATCGCGTTTAGTTCCGGCTTACTTCAGCAAAAACCCATAGGCGCGAATAGGGCCATGCATTCGCTAATCAAAGCTTATTTAGAATCGCTAAAGAGTCAGCACTCTAGCAATGTGTTAACGCGCGTAAGCCAGTACATACAATCGTCAGCGTCTATGTCTGAATTATCGTTGGAATCGTGCGCCGATTCCCTTGGTATATCCACCCGAGGCCTGCAATTAAAATTGAAACAAGATGATGTTAAGTTCTCTCAGTTGTTACAAACCGAACGCTTCAAAAGGGCCAAGCTGATGCTAAAAGATGCTCAAATTGCCATAGCCGAAGTGGCCGATCAGCTTGGCTATTCAGAGCACACCAGTTTTGATCGAGCCTTTAAACGTTGGGCCGGCACCACGCCCCAGCGCTACCGAGCAATTCATGCCGTTAAAAATAAATCGGCTAATTAACATCTATTGCTACAAGCCTAGCGTTAATTGGCTAACTCACTCTGTATTCTTCGGTTAGCATCGCAGCCACGAAAAACATAATGCTTGGGATGGTAGAAATGCAAAGGCTAAAAGGAAAAGTTGCAGTGGTTACCGGTGCCAGCCGAGGCATGGGCAAAGGTATTGCGTTGGCGTTGGCTGAGCAGGGCGCTACAATTTATGTCACTGGTCGAACCGTATGCGAAGGTGATCACGCTTTGCCTGGCACCGTGAGTGAAACGGCGCGCTTGATCAATGAGCGAGGAGGTAAGGGTATAGCTGTTCCCGTCGATCACAATAACGACGAGGCGGTGGCCGATTTATTCTCGCAAATTGATCGTGAGCAAGGTCGACTGGATCTGCTAGTTAATAATGCTATTGCCATACCCAAAGAGCTAACGCAATCGGGGGCGTTTTGGCATAAGCCCATTACCAACTGGGAAATGATCGACGTTGGCCTTCGCTCTAATTTTGTTGCCTCTTGGCATGCAGCGCAGCGGATGACTGAGCAAAAGTCCGGGTTAATTGTTTCGATTTCCGGTTATGTAGGGGTGACCTATACCTACAATGTTATTTTTGGTACCTGTAAAAGTGCCACCGACCGCATGGCCAGAGACATGGCCATAGAGCTTCTTCCATACCAAGTGGCTTCGGTGTCTCTGTGGCAGGGCTTTACCTATACGGAGCGCGCGCAATCCAATTTAGAGTCTGTACCGGGTATGGCATCGCAACTTAATAGTTTTGCCGGCTCGTCGGTTGAATTTCCAGGCCGTGTTATTGCTGCCATGTTATTGGATGACGATTTAATGTCATTAAGCGGCGCAAGCCTCATCAGTGCAGAGCTGGCTAAGCGCTACGGAATATCAGATATTGATGGCAAAACGGTGCCATCACTTAGGTCAGAGCGCGGCTCCCCAATTTGGGGGCCGGTGAAGCAAGAACCCGCCGCAGCAGGTACTCAGGGGGAAAATCGATGAAAGAAGTGCAATCCGAATCAAGTCAAGAATTTAAAGACAGCTGGCTTACGCTGGATCACGGAGTTCGTAGCGGCCGTTATACCGACCCGGAATTTACGGCGTTAGAACACGAAAAAATGTGGCGTAACGCTTGGCAGTCAGCAGCACGTTTAGATGAAATACCTAATGTAGGCGACTACACCGTTTACGAAATCGGCCATGAATCTGCCCTGGTTGTCCGAGTAGATGACGAAACTATCAAGGCCTATCATAATTTTTGCCCCCACCGGGGAACGGCATTAGGAGAGGGTACTGGTAACTTCGAAAAAAGCCGAATTATTTGTCCGTTCCATGGTTGGCGTTGGGATACCGCAGGTAGCTGCCAGTTTATTATGGAGCAAAACCAGTTTCGTGACGGACAACTTGCTAAGAGCGATGCCAATTTAAAAGAAATTCACCATCAGGTGTTTGCCGGGTTCATTTTTGTTAACTTCAGCCGTACCCCAGAGCCTTTCGAGGTCTTTATTGCTCCGGTAAAACAGTTAATCGAAGATTTGGCTATCGAACATATGCGCCCCATCTGGTGGAAGCGTGTGGTGGCGCCGGCTAATTGGAAAGTCGCTCTAGAAGCCTTCTTAGAAGGTTATCACGTGCCGGCCACCCACCCCCAGCTTGAAAAACCCGGAGCGGATTTTCTATATGGCGATGACGTAAGTGGCAGCCAACATTTTGCCCACCACGATCACCTCTACGAAGCTTTTGACAATGGCCACGGTCGTTTCTTGGGCGGTGAAAAAACCCCAATGGCAGGTCATACAACTAATCCAGAAAGCGCTATTGATGCCATGGCCGACCGGCTTAACCTACTGGTTGAAGGCATGGATGCTATGATTTTGAAAGAAGACGTCGCCTTGGTGCGCTCTTTTAAGGATAAAGAAATACCTGAGGATTCATCTATCGGTAAGGAATACGTAAAGGGACTCTATGCCAACGCCGCCGTTGAGGGCCGGCCAATGCCTAAGTTGGAGAAATCTGTTTTAGACCAATGGGGTGGCGAAGTGTTTGTTTATCCCAACTTGCTTATTCTGCCCCAGGCGGGCAACTGCATGATGTATCGCATACGGCCCAACGGGTTTGACCCAGATTCGTGTATCTTTGAAATCTACTCCACCAAAACCTACGGTGAAAACGCCGAGGTGCCCAAGGCCGTGGTAAAAGAAATGGACGACGTAACTGATCCCGAGCAATTTCTTCAAATTCCCCGGCAGGATTTTGGCAATATCCCCCGTATGCAAAAAGGCTTGCACACCAGCGGCTGTAAGCAGATATGGTTCGCCAACTACTATGAGAAGATCCTGCTCAATTTTCATCAGCAGTTGGACCGCGATCTCCAGCGATAGCTTCGGCCTTACAGAGTTTTAAAGCGGTACAGTATTCGGTTGGATTAGGTTTGCCCGGGTTCCAGTATCGTGCCAGGGAAGGCCGGTTTATTAGGGCTATCGGGGAAGTGCTGCGGTTCCAGGCAAAAGGCGGTTCGTTGGTTATGAGGTAGGCCTTTGCCGCTTGTGCTTCCGTCCAAAAAGTTACCCGAGTAGAATTGCATGCCTGGTGACGTGGTGAAAACTTCTAGTATCCTGCCGCTACCTGGTTCAACAACTTTAGCCGCCGGCTTTAATGTGCCGGTGTTCTCTAAATTAATAATCCAGGTGTGATCGTAACCCTGGCCGTATTGCAGCTGCTTGTCGTTATGCTCTATATCCTGGCCAATGATTTTGCCTTTGGTAAAGTCAAATGGCGTCCTGGCTACCGGTTGTAGTTCGCCAGTAGGAATTAGGTCCTTGTCCACGGGAGTAATATAATTCGCTGGAATTTCCATCATGTGATTCATCACACTGCCATTAATGGCAAGGTTGAAGTAGCTGTGATGGGTTAGGTTTATTACCGTGGATTTATTGGTTTTTGCGGAAATCTGAATATCCAGTTCGTTGTCGTCTTTCAGTTCGTAGATTATTTTTGTAGTGAGCTCTCCAGGGTAACCCTGATCGCCATCGGGGCTAACTAAAGACAGCGTTGCACCTACACTGCTCTCTTTTGCGAAAGGTACAACGTGCCAAAGCTGTTTATCAAATCCTTTTGTACCCCCGCGTATGTGGTTGCCGCGTTCGTTTAAAGTCAGCTAGGGCCTGTTGACACTAATTTGGTACCACTGCTGGAGGTCAGCTTCCCGTTCAACTAGGCGCCAAGCGTGAAATGTAGTGGGCCTACATGAGCGATTGGCAACAACGTTGAGCGGGAAGCTGGCTCCAGCCCTACGGGTTGAGCCAGGAAATAGCCCACTCGTTGTTGCTCACCGCTTATTTGGGCCCACCAAACTTCGCGGTTCGCGCCTAGATTGGACTATTTCCTGTCTCAACAGAGGCTCCGAATTAGTGTCAACAGGCCCTAGTATGCTTGGCTGCCAAGTTGAAATTTGCCGTCGCGGATACGGTTGCCATAGCGACCGATAATGGCACCCATGTACGGGCTTTTCTCTAAGTAATCTTGTGGCGTATCCACACCGAGCACTATATCGCCCAACACACTGTTAGCGTCGGGTTTAGTACCTTGGTTATGATGCCACCTAAATTGATAAACTCGACCTGCAAGCCCCATTTGTTCTGGAGTGTGGTATTGGTAACTACTGCACCGTTCGCTAGGGGTCCCCCAGTGCTTTTGGGAATACCGAGATTGGTATTGAAGTCCATCGCTCATTAGAGTCCACCAAAGCGAGGCAGGCTATTACACTGAATGGTCACAGCGATGTGTAGGCCTGCATTATTGTTCGTCATACGTTAATATTTCCGTGTACCGACATCAAGATTAGACCATTCCCATGACCTTGAGCGACTCATCCTTGGCAGAAATTTACGATCACCGCGCGTGCACCTTAGGCGAGGGGGCTTTTTGGCACCCGTTGCGTCAGCAGTATTTTTGGTTTGATATTATTGGCAAGCGTTTGCTGTCGGTATCCGACGGTGAACAGCTGCAATGGCAGTTTAATGAGCATGTTTCCGCCGCCGGCTGGATAGATCACAGTAATCTGCTTATTGCCAGCGAGTCTGGGTTGTATCATTTTAACCTTGAACAAGGTAGCAAGGAATTGTTAGTTCCCCTGGAGGCAGATAAACCAGCCAACCGTTCCAACGACGGCCGTGCGGACCCTCAGGGTGGGTTTTGGATTGGTACTATGGGTAAGCGCGCGGAATACGAGCAGGGGGCGCTGTATCGCTTTTATCGAGGCGAACTACGCACTCTTCGCACTGGCTTAACCATCCCCAATGCTATTTGCTTTGCACCTGGCGGCGAGTTTGCTTATTACGCCGATACCGTTGCCGGATTCCTATGGCGGCAGGCGTTGGATAAAAACAGCGGCTGGCCGGTGGGTGATGCGCAGCTATTGATTGATTTTAAGGCCCAGGGCCAGAATCCCGATGGCGCGTTAACCGATGCCCAAGGTAATATCTGGAATGCCCAATGGGGTGCTGGGCAAGTCGCTTGCTATAGCCCCCAGGGTGAGTTTTTGGTGGCCATAGCCACACCCTCTAGCCAAGTGACCTGCCCGGCGTTTGGTGGGCCAGACTACACCGATTTACTGATTACCTCGGCCACAGAAAATATGACCGCTGATCAATTAAAGGCCGAGCCCACTGCGGGTAAAACATTGATTGCAAAAGCCTGTGGCCAGGGCAAGGCGGAGCCGCAGGTTTTGCTGTAACGCTTTCGATTTACTGCTTGCTTTCCGCCTATTCCGCGCCTATTTTCCGCCCAACTGTTGCCATCGGTTGGGTGTCATCCACACGTATTCAATGTAGTGGCCTAAAAAGTCTCTGGCATCTAAGTAAACGTATTTTAACTCATCGCTGTGGCCTTCCAGCACCACCGGGTAGACGCTCTCGATCACGCTTTGGCGAAAGCTGTCCCAGTCGTCTACGCGCACACAGTGGTGATGAAATCTCAACGAGTCATCGCTGGGGAGTTGTTCTTTATACACATCCACTAAGCCCGACACCGGCTGAATAATTTCGTACTGCAGATTGTTAATCCAAACAAACGCCAATTTGTTCTTGGCTTTACCGCTCCCCCTTGGCGTGGTTACCTCAACCTCTACCTCAAAGCTTATGCAATCCTGGGCGGCGCCATGTTGGTGGAATTGCTCCAGTGCTTTATCCATATTGCGAGTGATGTAGGCATTTTGAAAATGGTTACCGGTAAGCTTGGATGCGGTATTCCTTGAGGTATTGTTATGTTGTTATTAACCCTGGGCTGCCTGTGATGCTAAACCTGACGGCGCGATTAATATAAGAAGGCAGTGTTGCAAGACGATGGGTGTTTAGATGTATCAAACGGCGCCGGTTTTGATGCCTGCTTAGTGAAAAACAACGGACCAAAATAAGACTAACGGAATATAAAAGACACCGACAGAAGCATCGGTGTCTTAATGTGGTCAGAATTTCTCTGCTAAGAAAAACGAGTGTTAAGGCACCGGTGGCTGGCGCTATAGCGCCGCCGTTTGCACGGGCTCGTTGGTGTTATTGGCCACATTCACAAAAGGGCTCACTTGGCGGAAATACTCTAGTGATTTGGTCACCCGTTGTTCCGGGGTAAAATTTTGGGGTGCTCCATCGACATACTTAAGCCTGGGGAGCAAGCCCTGGCCATTGGCCACCTGAATAGCCAAGCCGGGGCGGGCGTTAAGCTCCAACAGCATGGGGCCGCGGTGTCTGTCTAAAACGATATCTACACCAAGGTAACCCAACTTGCTTACCTCGTAGCCTTGGGCGGCCAGCAATAGTAATTCTTCCCAATGGGGCACATTTAATTGCGAAAGAACGGCTTTGGTATCGGGGTGATGGGTAACCGGACGACCCTTTTGCACGGCGCGTAGGGCACGCCCTGTGGCCATATCAATGCCCACGCCCACAGCCCCCTGGTGCAAGTTGGCTTTGCCGTCGGAGCTGCTTGTAGACAGCCGAGTCATGGCCATCACAGGGTAGCCTTTGTAAACAATCACGCGGATGTCTGGAACACCCTCAAAGGTAAACTGTTCAAATTCATCGGTGAAATGAATTAGGTCTTCAATAAGGGCGGCATCGGGCTTGCCGCCGAGACTGTGCAGGCCGCTGAGGGTATTGGATACGTGGCGGCATAGCTCCTCGTGGGTAATGGCCTTGCCGTTGGGTTTTACGTAATCTTCGCCTCTACGGCCAACAATGACCAAAATACCTTTGCCACCACTGCCCTGGGCCGGCTTGATCACAAATTGTTCTTTATCTGCCAAGAATTCTTTGAGTTCAGCGATGTGGCCCTGCAGTCGGCATACCGCCAATAATTTGGGCACGGCAATACCGTGTTCGGTACACAGGCGTTTGGAAAAGTATTTGTTATCCACATTTGGGAACAAAAACCGTGGATTGTGCCTGGCAATCAACTGTACGTTGCGGTGGTTCATGCCGATGATGCCTTTTTGGGCCAACCAGTAAGGCGAGGCCAGGCGAAACCGTTTAAACCAACTCATTGATCGTGGCGCTCCATGGGTTCAAATCGCCAGAGGTCGGAAAGGCGATAGCCGGAGTAACTGCCAATGGCAATAATTATGGCCAACAGCACCAACAGAAGCTCTGGGTAGAGGAAGATGGTATCGCTGACAAAGCCGTTGCTCATAAGCAGATAGGCCAAGCTGGCGGTGAGCAAGCTACCGGCAGATTCGATCATTACCTCACGGGGGCCGTCTTCATCCCACAGAATAGACATACGTTCTATCGTCCAAGACAGAATAATCATAGGGAAGAAGGTTACTTTTAGCCCTTCATGCCAGCCCAGTTTGGTACTCAGAATACCAATGGCGGCGTAAATAATGATCACAAACACCAGCACCGAGGCGATCCTGGGCACCAATAGCAGGTTCAAGTGGCTTAGGTAGGAGCGCAGCACCAAGCCAACACCAACCACAACCACAAACAGCGCTAAGCCGGTGAACAATGAGGTTTGCAAAAAGGTGAGGGCAATCAATACCGGCATAAAGGTACCGGAGGTCCGAATACCAACCAGGTTGCGCAAGATCACCACAATTAAGGCCCCCAGAGGGATAACCAGGAGTAACTTAAAGGCATTTTGTTCTGATAGGGGCAAGCTGTAAATGGAGAAGTCCACCAGTGCTGCGCCTTCGCGGCTGGCTACGTCAACCGCGGTGCTGAACGCGGCTTGTTGGGTTTTGGTGGCGGCGAAGGTGACACGGGAGTTGACCCCGCCGAAGACCTCCAGCAAAGGCTCATTACTGCGCTGTAGCACCGCCACTTCGCTCCAGCGAACCTGGGCAATCTCTCGGTTATCCAATAAAAACCGACGGCCGCTGATGTCTACCTCTAACAGGTGGGTAATGTTTTGGGTGCGGGCTTCGTCGTCCATAAAGACGGCGCCAACCGGTTCTACCTTAAAGTTAGCCAGGGTCAAAATTTGGCCGATGCGCTGGTTGCGCTTCTCGGGCGAGCTGTATCCACGCAACAGCTCGTCGACTCTGCCGTCGGATGGCGAATTCAGCCGTCGCATCAACTGCAGGGCACCCTCAAGGCCATCGGCCAGGGGCTTCTCGTTGATCAATGCTTCAGCGGATTGTCTTAATACATCGCTAAAATTGGGTTTTATGGGCTTGAGTTCAGCCTGTTGGGGCGCGTCCACTGGATCGGGTTGGTGGCTGAGCGAGCGGAAGTACAGGATTTGTGGCCCAGACAGTTGCTCGCCGTGCCAGTGGGCTAGGCGCACACCGTTGTCTTCAATAATGTCGAAATTGTAGTCTACGGCGACGCTATCCAGGGCAAACACGCGGCTGCGGGGGTTGCTGTCAGGTAGGTTTAAGCGAACGTCTACTTCGGCCTCTGGGTCGGCTTCAAAAACAATTCGGGCCTCCAACTGCCATACTGATTCTTGTTCAGAGGCTAGTAGTGGGAATCCTAAGACGAGATGTTTGTAGATTGCGGCGCTGAAGCCAAGTACTAGTAAAACGGCAATCAGCAATTGCACTTGCTTTGCGGACGACACTCAGTATTTCCCCCGGTCTTTCCCTATCCTTGAATGGCTCATCAGGCTGGTGAGCCTAGCCCGAGACGAATGAGACCTGTCTCGGGGTAAGGTTATATTGTTGTAATACGATGAAAAGGGCCGAAGTCGGCCCTTTGATTATGTCTGGAGTTTACGCCAGCTGGTAGGGCTTTTGAACTTCTATTATTGCCCCTGGGCTTGCTTGGCTGGCGCTTCTTGCTCGATGACTTCTTGCGGTGCTTCTACCTCTTCTTCGTTGGTGTTGTCCATGCCGTTGGCCAATGTCATGTACTTCTGGCTAACATCAACCACGGCTCTGCCACGCAGAAAGTTTCGGCCGATCAAGATGGGGTAATCGAAGCGCTCGCGATCAGCCAAGGTAACTTCTACGGTTTCGCGCAGAGTGCCCATGCGCAAATCCAATTCCACCACCTGGCGTCGTACGTTATCCACACCGTGCTGTTTGATTCTTACAGTGCGCACCACGGGAGCTTTAACCTCTGACATATCATCAGAGCTGCGGTCGGTGACGGTAAACTGCACCCATTTGCGGCCATCTCGCTCAAATTCCACGATGTTTGAGGCATCAATGGAAGTTGTTTCCGCACCGGTGTCAATACGGGCCTTTTTACGCATATCAATGGACATAACATCCACATACTCGATGCGGCCAATAATGGCGATATCACCTTCCTTAGTTACCGCACCGCTGATAATGGTAGGGCATGCAACTGGGGCAGGGCAGGCGGCTTCTTTTTCAATTACCACGGGTTCGCAGGCCATAACCGGGGGCTCTTCAACCGCTGGCTCATCGATGGTGATGGGTTCCTCGGTATCTTCTATAACAACCGGTGGTTCTTCGACATTCGGCTTCGTGTTGAACAAACCACAACCGGTCAAAGTCAGCAGTGAGGCGACTAACGCCGCGCTGCGAAGATGACGACTAAACATTCGAGACATTCCTAATCCTGTGATCCTTAATATGGTTTGCTGGCGCTGCGACGGTGGATTTACAAGTGTTTTACGAAAACGACTCACTTCGTGGCCGCTACCCAACAAATTTGCGGCTGGGCACTGGGGGTAATCTGATCACCATGGAGGCTTTTAACGGCTAATCCACTGCCTATGCGGGCTCTAATCTGGCCCGCAGATAACTACACACAGGCAATACTGTCTTCCCCCAATCGCGCGCGGCGCAAGAATACCAAAAGGACCGTGCTGCAACAAACCGGAGTGGTACTCAGGGAGGGATTAAATCTGGCTGGATTGGCGGGAGTTCATTGGTGGGGAAAAGTTCCCTGCTAACAAAAAGATAATGGTAACGAACAACTAACGAGCGGGTAGGTTTCCGACCTGGACGCTCGACAGTTTCTGTGGTGCCGTCACTTTTAGCACGCTAATTTGGCACGCCGTGCTCTGTTACTTGCGGTTGGTTGAAATATAACCGATTTGGGTATTAGAAAAAGCTATGATGCTATAACGGTTTGGTATTGCTGGCTTGCCGCTGTGGCGAGCAGGGCCGTATAGTCTTGCCACTATAAATACAACGGGGTACCCCCATGCACATCCAAAATGCCTGGTATGTCGCAGCGACAGCTGAAGAAGTCACCGTCAAGCCCTTACGGCGTCGAATCTGTAATCAACCTATGGTGCTCTATCGAGATAGCAATGGGGCCGTCAAAGCTCTAGAAGACTTTTGCCCGCACCGCGGTGCGCCACTGTCTCTGGGGTTTGTTGAAGGCGATAACATTGTATGCGGCTATCACGGCCTCAAGATCGCCAGTGATGGCAGGCCAGACTCCATGCCTGGCCAGAATGTTAAAAATTTCCCCTGCGTGAAAGCCATTCCCAGTTTGGAATACGGTGGTTTTGTCTGGATTTGGCCGGGCGCCCCAGAGCAAGCCACGCGCGATGCCCTACCAAGCTTACCCTGGGCCGAGGGCGATGACTGGGCCTACGGTGGAGGACTATTCCACATCAAGTGCGATTATCGACTGATGATCGATAATCTTATGGACCTGACCCACGAAACCTATGTGCACGCCGATTCCATCGGCCAAAAGGAAATCGACGAAGCGCCGGTAAAATCCAGAGTGGATGGCGATACCGCAATCACCGAGCGCTACATGGAGAACGTCTCCGCGCCGCCATTCTGGCAGATGGCATTGCGGGCCAATGATTTGGCCGATGACGTGCCCGTGGACCGCTGGCAGATTTGCCGGTTTTCACCGCCCAGTCATGTCTTAATCGAAGTTGGGGTAGCCCACGCCGGCCATGGTGGCTACTCGGCGCCTGCGCAGCACAAAGCTGGCAGTGTGGTTGTGGATTTCATCACTCCAGAAACCGATGGCACCATGTGGTACTTCTGGGGCATGGCGAGAACCTTTAAGCCTCAAGATACCGAGCCCACTGAATCCATAAAGCAGGGCCAGGGCAAGATCTTCACAGAAGACCTCGAAATGCTGGAGCAACAGCAAGCCAACCTCGAGCACTACCCTGGTCGCCGTCTGCTAAAGCTCAATATCGATGCCGGCGGCGTCCTATCGCGGCGCATTATTGATCGGCTGATAAAGGCTGAGCAAAACGTCCCGGCAGTTTAATCAGGTGCTAGGGCGATTTAGCCTACTTTGCAGTAGGTTTTAACCTTTGGCTTTGGTTCATGTATTACCAAAGCCAAAACACCCTTTCCTCAGGTCAATTTTTTCTACCTTCGCGTAAATTTTTAAAGCCTGCGCAAGCCTCACATTTATTAGGAAGCTCTCAACTCAAAGCCTTCGGCTTTGAGGGGCGAATTGCGCACCTCGATTTTTTGCAGGATAGTAACTTGTGGTTTATTTTGCATGGTAAATCGTCACTTACCGCCATTCTGGTTTCTGCGGTTTTTCCTTACTGTTGTCCTGTCGTAACCAAGCGTCAATCAAAACCATATATAAAGCTTGGAAACGTCGTTCAGAGACTAAGCATAATAACTATAGGGCATAAGAGCATGAACCAACTCAATAACCGCCAACGCCTTTGGCGCAGGCGATTCCCCAACACAACCTTTACCTCCTTACTTTTGGCCGCTAGCGTCGCAGCGCCGTATGGCACAGTCACGGCAGCACAAATCGAAGAAATTGTGGTAACCGCTCAAAAACGCGAGCAGGGCAGCCAGGATATCGGCGCTGCAATCACGGCATTTGGCAGCGATCAGCTGGCCAAGTCAGATTTCAATAACATTGGTGATCTTCAGGCGATGGCGCCCAGTTTGCAAATCGGCGAGAGCTTTGGCTTTGCGCAGATTATGATTCGCGGCATTGGCACCGATAACCCCTTTGCCGGCGGTGACCCGTCTGTGGCGATGCACATTGACGGTGTCGTCACAGGTCAGTCGTCCGCACAGTTTGGATCGTTATTTGATATTGAGCGCGTTGAAGTTTTACGTGGCCCTCAGGGTACGCTTTACGGTCGTAACGCCACCGGTGGTTCTATTAATGTCATTACCCAAAAGCCCTCAGAAGAGCTAAATGGTTACGCTCGCGTCACCGTGGGTAATTACGAGCTTGCCAAGCTAGAAGCCGCCGCCGGTGGCGCGTTAACCGATGGTGTTATGGGGCGTATCGCGGTGCGCGCTCTAGACCGTGGCGGCTATGGCGAAAATATCGCTGATGGCGGTGATATTGACGATGCCAAGCAGCAGTCCATCCGCGGTCAATTACTCTTTGAGCCAAGTGATACGGTCAGTATGCGCGTATCGGCCGAGCGCCACGAAGAAGACGACACCAACTACATTCCGAAATTCCGCTCGCCGTCCTACGACACAGCGCCTTTGCCGGCGCTAGAGCCGCAGCCGGTGGATGGCACCCGTGCATCGGACCCTAGAGACATTAATTCCAATGTGGATTTGCAAAACGAACGCGAGCAGGCGTCTTATTCGCTAGAGGCGAACTGGGATATTAATGAGGTTTTTTCTCTTACCTCGTTGAGCAACTACCAAACCTTTGAGAAAACGCCCCAGGCCGACTTTGACATGACCGAAGTCGATTTTTACATCTGGTCAGAAAGTTTTGAAACCGAACAAACCAGCCAGGAATTGCAATTTAACTTCAGCACCGATCGAGTAAAGGGGATTGTCGGCTTCTTTTATTACCACGAATAAATAGAATCCGATAACCGCTTGGATCTCAATCTAGTACCGCAATTTGTCATTGACGGTAACCCAACGTTAACCGGTTGTGGCTTCGACGATAACCAATCAAACCGCATTATCGGTGCTGCAGAAGAAGATCTTTGCTTTTTGTTTCGTGGTTCTGCTGAAGCCGAGGCCTATGCATTATTTACCAATGTCTCAGTGGATTTAACCGATGATCTCACGCTCAATGTGGGCGGCCGTTACAGTGATGAAAGCCGAGAAGGTTATACCGATTATTGGACTGCCCCTGGCGCGCCGGTGTTAACCTTTGCCGATGACAAAAGCTTCAAAGAATTTTCGCCCAGCGTTCGCCTGGAGTGGAACGCGAACGATGATGTGCTGCTCTACGCTGGCTACTCAGAGGGCTTTAAAAGTGGCATTTTCTTATCCGGTCAGCGCTCCCCAGTGTTGGATCCGGAAATCGTCGACGCTTTTGAAATCGGCATGAAAGGCATGTTCTTAGACCGTCAATTGCAATTAAATGCGGCGGCTTTCTACTACGATTACACCGATTTGCAACAAGGCCGCAGTGTGCCAGCGGGTACCAGCGGTTTTACCCTAGTGTATGAAAACGCGGCGTCAGCGGAAATTACCGGTTGGGAAATGGAGTTTACTTGGCTGGCCAGTGAAGTGGTGCGTATCGATGGTTCGGTGACCTACTTGGACGCTACCTTCGACGACTACACCTCAACCGACCCATTCGACACGGTATACCAACAATTGGGATTAATCGATGCGGGGGTAGATCTTACCCAGCAGCTGTCGGGCAATCGTATGGTGCAATCACCGGAGTGGGCCGGCAACCTAGGTGTTACCTTGGATTTCCAATTGGCAAACGACTGGGCGTTGTCTTCCACGCTGGCCGCATCCTACAAAGACCAGGTCTATTTCTCGCAATTCAACCACGATGCGCTCAGCCAGGAATCTGTTACCACGGTTAACGGCAACGTAACGCTTACATCGCCGGATGAGCAGTGGTCGGTGAATATGTGGGGCAAAAACCTTACCGATGAAGAAATCTACCTGGGCACGTTTATTTTAAACAGTTCCAGAACCAACGCAGGCTTTATGGCGCCACCGCGCACCTATGGTCTCACCGTTGGCTATAACTTCTAGTAAAAAAGGTATAACGCAGTGCACAGGGTTACGGCAAATAAACAATCCGTTATGCTTGCTCCGGGCTGGTTACAGCTCGGGCCCTGGCGCACCGTGTGGCACCTCTTACTTTCGTGTTTGATGACGTGTTCATCCAATGCCCGCGAAGTTGTGTGTGCAGGTAATGGTAAACAAACATAAGAATAACCCTATGGAAAACGTCGTAGACGCAAAAAAAATCCTCGATCAATCCCCCATGCACGGCTTTCAAATCATGGCGGTGGGGCTGTGCATCTTGCTGAATGCACTGGACGGTTTTGATGTACTAGCCATCAGTTTCGCATCTCCCGGCATCGCCGCAGAGTGGTCCATTAACCGGGCTGCTTTGGGTATCGTGTTGGCTATGGAATTGGTAGGTATGGCCATTGGTTCCATTATTTTGGGCGGCATGGCTGATAAATACGGGCGTCGGCCAACTATCTTATTCTGTTTAGTGCTTATGACCATCGGCATGTATCTGGCGTCGCTAGTGGGTTCTGTCAATCAATTATTGATTGTGAGATTTATCACCGGTTTGGGCATTGGCGGTATGCTGGCATCAACCAATGCCATGGTGGCTGAGTTCGCCAATGCCAAATTCCGTAACCTGGCGGTAATTTTAATGGCCACGGGTTATCCCATTGGCGCTATCGTTGGCGGGTCTATTTCTACGGTGCTGCTGCAGCAATACGATTGGCGAGCCATCTTTGTGTTTGGAGCCGCGGTTACCTTCGCATTTTTGTTTATTGTGTGGTTCTTACTGCCGGAATCCATCGAGTATTTACAGCGCAAGCAGCCGGGCGATGCCCTGCAGCGCATTAATAAAACGCTGGCAAAAATGGGCCATCAGGCACTGCCTGGGTTGCCTCCCAAAGCTGAACCAAATTCTGCGGCTAAATCCAGCTATCACACATTATTTTCTCCGCAGTACCGCTCACTAACCGTATTAATGGTGGTGGCTTATTTCTCTCTGATTATGACCTTCTACTTTATTCTAAAGTGGATTCCTAAAATCGTTGTGGACATGGGGTATGAGCCATCATCCGCCGGTTCGGTGCTGGTGTGGGCCAACATCGGTGGCGCCACTGGTTCTATTTTGCTGGGCCTAATTGCCTCTAAATTTCGGTTGCGCAAGTTGTTAATGGGTACCTTGGTAGCCGGTTTTGCCATGGTCACTGTTTTCGGTATGGGGCAAAGCTCACTGAGTGGGTTGGCTACCATTGCAGCCATGACCGGCTTTTTTACCAATGCCAGTGTAGTGGGCTTTTACGCTTTGATTGCTAATGCGTTCCCCGCGGATGTGCGTGGCAGTGGTACTGGGATTGTTATTGGCATAGGCCGTGGCGGTGCCGCACTTGGGCCTATTTTGGCCGGGTTTTTATTTACGGCCGGCTTTAATCTACAAACCGTTTCCGTGGTAATGGGTGCAGGCGCACTGGTTGCTGCCGCTGCGTTGGTATTCTTGGGGCCGGTGTTAAAACGACACAAGCTACCCAGCAGCATTTAATAACGAAAACTTGGAGGGAACAATGAACTTCGAACGCATAAATCCAATTACAGGCGAAGTTGCAAGCAGTGCCGAAGCCATGCAGACGGCCGATATTCCGGCCATTGTGGAGCAGGCACAAGCCGGCTTTGAAGCCTGGTCTCAGCAGGGGCCAAATGCTCGTCGAGCGGTATTGGCAGCAGCAGCAGATGCCCTGCAGGCTAAGCAAGAGGAATTTGTCCAAGCCATGATGAACGAGATCGGCGCAACCCAGGGTTGGGCCATGTTCAATCTTATGCTGGCGGTTTCCATGATGCGCGAGGCGGCTTCCATCACCACACAAATTAATGGTGAGGTAATTCCCTCTGATAAGCCAGGCTGCTTGGCCATGGCAGTGCGAGAGCCTGTGGGGGTTATCCTCGGCATCGCCCCTTGGAACGCACCCATTATTTTGGGTGTCCGCGCAGTGGCTACGGCCTTGGCTTGCGGTAACGCCGTGGTACTCAAAGCCTCTGAAACCTACCCACGTACCCACGCTTTAATTATTGAAGCGTTAAGCGAAGCGGGCTTCCCTGAGGGCACCGTCAAGGTAGTCACCAACGCCCCTAAAGACGCTCCAGAAATCGTTGGTGCGTTAATTGATCACCCGCTGGTAAAACGCATTAACTTTACCGGTGCCACCAATGTTGGCCGCATCATCGCCAAGCGTGCCGCGGAGCATTTAAAGCCGTGTTTGCTAGAGCTGGACGGTAAAGCGCCTTTAATCGTATTGGACGACGCCGATCTGGACGAGGCCGTCAAGGCTGCGGCGTTCGGTGCGTTTATGAATCAGGGGCAAATTTGTATGTCCACTGAGCGCTTAATCGTGGTGGATTCTGTGGCCGATGCCTTTGCTGAAAAAATGGCGGCAAAAGCGAACAGTATGCCCGCCGGTGACCCGCGCGAGGGTGCCACCCCGCTGGGTGCAGTGGTAGATATGGCGACTATCGATAAAGTGAATGGCTTAATCGACGATGCCGTGGGCAAGGGTGCGCAAATATTATCCGGTGGCAAGGCAGATTCGGTATTGATGTCAGCTACCTTGGTAGACAAGGTTACCGATGAGATGAAATTGTATCGCGATGAAAGCTTTGGACCGGTAGTCGCCATGATTCGCGCCAAAGACGAAGCCGATGCAATTCGAATTGCCAACGACAGTGAGTACGGCCTAAGCGCTGCTGTGTTTACTCAAAACCAAGCTCGCGGCTTAAAGGTTGCGCGCCAAATCAAGTCTGGCATTTGCCACGTGAATGGCCCCACCGTACACGATGAAGCGCAAATGCCCTTTGGCGGTGTCGGCGCATCTGGCTACGGGCGTTTTGGCGGCAAAGCGGGTATCGACAGCTTCACGGAGCTACGTTGGATTACCGTAGAAACCGAAGCCGGCCATTTCCCCATTTAAAATTGAAAATTTGTATTGAGGCCTGTGGAGAGCGGGCCGAGATACCTTTGTAAAATTACTCTGTTGTAATAGGAACAAAATATGACAAGCGAACGCAGTGAAGAAGATACAGTTGCTTTTGACGTGGTTGATGGCATTGCTTGGGTTAAATTTAATCGGCCTGAAAAACGCAATTGCATGAGCCCAAAACTTAATCGCCAAATGATGCGTGTTTTACACGAGTTAGAATTCCGTGATGACGTAGGTGTATTGGTACTTACCGGCGAGGGCACGGCCTGGACGGCGGGCATGGATTTAAAAGAATACTTCCGTGAAACCGAGGTGCTTGGCTTGGGTGGCACTCGCCAGGCGCAGAGCGAATCCTACGGTTGGTGGCGTCGACTGCGCTGGTACCAAAAGCCAACTATTGCCATGGTAAATGGTTGGTGTTTTGGTGGCGGCTACGGCCCTTTGCACTCCTGTGATTTGGCCTTTGCCGCAGAAGATGCGCAATTCGGCCTAAGCGAAATTAACTGGGGTATTTTGCCCGGCGGCGGCGCCACTAAAGTTGCCACCAACTTGTTAAACATGCGTAACGCCATGTACCACGCCATGATGGGTGAGAACATCGACGGTACCACCGCGGCTGAGTGGGGCTTAATCAATGAAGCCATACCGGCGGATAAGCTTAAAGAGCGCGTTACTGCGGTGGCCAAAGTGCTATTAGAGAAAAACCCCATTGCATTAAAAGCTACCAAAGACGCTGTGCGCAGAGTGATGGAGATGACCTACGACAACGCCGAGGATTATCTAATCCGCGCCCAGGAAGCCGCTAATTTCTTTGACAACACTGGCCGCAAAGAGGGCATTAAGCAGTTTATCGACGACAAAACTTACAAGCCCGGTTTAGGTGCTTACGACAAATCCAAGCAGGAAAAATAAGCGCCGTGGTGGATTACGTTCAGATGCACGCCAGCTTGCACCCCACGCGAGCGGCAGTTACCGATTTGACCTTTGATTTGGCGTGGACTTATCAAGAGCTCAATCAGTTCATCGGTCAAACCGCAACCGTGCTTCAAGGTTTGGGGGTTGAGGAAGGCGCGCGGGTAGCGTGCCTTGCAAAAAACCGGGCTGAATTTATCGCCTTACAGTTTGCCTGTGCCCGCCTAGGGGCGATTTTTGTGCCGCTCAATTGGCGTTTGTCTGGCGAAGAGTTGAGTGTCTTGATTCAGGATTGCACGCCAACGGTGGTCTACGCCGACGATCTGGCGAGCTTATTAGAGCATGCTAAGGCGGTTGTGGCCGACCTTAACATCCAGCCTATAGATGGCTTAATCGCAAAATGTGGTTTGGTAGAACCTGCGCCATGTCATCCCATGTCGCCCGACTTACCGTCGTTGATGTTGTACACATCGGGCACCACGGGCAAGCCCAAAGGCGTGTTGTTATCCGAGCGTAATCTCACCGAGAACGCGATCAATTTCAGCCTTTTGGGCGAAGTGGAAGGCGGCAGCCACCTGCTGTGTGAATCGCCGATGTTCCACACCATTGGCATGGTGGCCTCGGTGCGCCCGGCGTTATTTCGCGGGGCAAAAATCTCGGTCTCTGACCGTTTTTTACCGGCTCGTACCCTGGCACGTTTAAGCGATGCCGAGCTGAGATTGACGCACTATTTTTGTGTGCCACAAATGGCGGTGATGTTGCGGGAAGAACCCGACTTCAACGCCGATAAACTGCGCGGCTTGACTGCGCTGTTCACCGGTGGGGCACCACACCCAGCGGCGCAAATACAAGATTGGCTAAACGATGGCATTGCCATTGTCGATGGTTATGGTATGAGCGAATCCGGCACGGTGTTCGGCATGCCGTTGGATCAAACGCTTATTGGCCAAAAAGCCGGTTGCGTAGGGGTGAGTTCACCGCGAGTGCAATCACGATTGGTGGACGACGAAGGCAATATTCTCGGCGCCGGCTGTGCTGGCGAGTTGCAAATTAAGGGCGACAATATCACCCGGGGCTATTGGCAGCGCCCAGAGGAAACGGCGAAAGCCTTCACCGAGGATGGTTGGTTCCGTACCGGAGACGTACTATTGCGAGATAACGACGGTTTTTATCGAGTTACAGACCGCAAAAAAGATATGTACATCTCCGGTGGCGAAAATGTTTACCCGGCTGAGGTAGAAGCGGTATTGGTGAAATATCCCGGCATAAAAGAGCTAGCGGTCGTGGGCTTGCCGGATGAAAAATGGGGCGAGGTAGGTTGTCTGTTCTACGTTGCCGAAGAGGCGATTACCCTGGTGGATATTGAAGCCTATTTAACTGAGCATGTCGCGCGCTATAAAATTCCAAAGCAGGTGCAAAAAATATCGGCTATACCGCGTAACAGCCTGGGTAAAATACTCAAACATCAGCTGCGAGACGAGTACTCTGTAGGCGTTTAAGCGCCTGTATGTAAACTTGTGCATCAAATACAGTATCTGCTCACACAACCGTTGGGGCCAAAGATATGATCGATCCAAAAACTGTGGCTGCCATCGACGTGCATGTCCACGCCGAAGTTTCCTGTCACGACCCAGAAGACCCGGTGATGGGCAAGTTTTTTGATGCCGCTACCAGCTATTTCAAAGCGCCTCGGCAACGGCCAACCATTCAGGAAACCATCGATTACTATCGCCAGCAGAATATGGCTTTTTGCCTATTTACGGTTGATTGTGAGGCCGGAGTAGGGGCCAAGCGCATTCGAAACGAAGAGATTGCCGAGCTTGCAAGGGACAACAGTGATGTGGTGATTCCCTTCGCATCCATTGACCCGCATAAAGGCAAGTTAGGCGCCCGGGAGGCCCGTGATCTGATTGAAAACTGGGGGGTTAAGGGCTTTAAGTTTCACCCGCCTATGCAGGATTGCAGCCCGGCCGATCGAATGGGTTATCCTATTTATGAGGTGATCGCAGAACACAAGTTGCCGGCCATCTTTCACACTGGCCACTCTGGCATGGGTACCGGCTTAAAAGGCGGTGGCGGTATAAAGCTGAAATACGGCCAACCTATTTTGGTTGATGAGGTGGCGGTAGATTTTCCAGACATCAATTTTATTTTGGCCCATCCTGGTTGGCCCTGGACTGACGAAAGTCTCTCCATGGCTTTGCACAAAGCCAATGTGTTTATCGATTTAAGCGGCTGGTCCCCCAAGTACTTTCCACCGCAGATTATCCAATACGCTAATACCCAGCTCAGCCACAAAATGCTGTTCGGCTCGGACTTTCCGTTAATTCGTCCGGATGCCTGGATCGAAGCCGCAAAAAAGGTGGGTTTTAAAGACGAAGTGTTGCAAGCCATCATCAAAGATAACGCAGTGAAACTACTCGGCTTGTGATAGTCTTACCCGCTATGACAGCGGCCAATAATTTTTTCAGCGACCTTTTTCTACTTGCCGAGAGCAAAGGTATCCCGCGCGATGTGTTGCTCGATCGCACTGGCGTGCCAGAATCCGCTCTCAATGCAGGTGATACCCGAATCCCGGCCGAAAAACTCGCCCTTATCGTAGAAAGCCTATGGGATCATCTGCAAGATGAAGCCATGGGCATTGGCCAGCATCCCATTCCGCGCGGGGCCTTTCAAATGATGGGTAAGCTGGCCATCCACGAGGCCAATTTGGCCGATGCGCTTACCCTGGGTGTTCAGCTATACGGCATGGTTACCAAAGCCTACTCGGCTCAGCTAGACATCGATGGTGATTTGGCCACACTCAGCTTTCGCTTGGCTCCAGGGCACCAAGATCACAAGCACCTTTTGGCCGAAATCGTTTTAATGAGTTGGCATCGTTTTGCCTCTTGGCTTATTGCCGAAAGTATCACGCTCAACCATGTGCTGTTCGATTACTCCGCGCCGGCTCACGCCAGTGAATACGCTTATTTATTCCCGGGTAAGCACCGCTTTAACGAAGCTGCTCTTGGCCTAGTATTCCACAAAAATTATTTAGAGCACTCGGTGGTTCGCTCGCCGGAGTCGTTGGCGGCCTTTGTTCGGCGTGGGCCAAAAGAATTTTTTATGCAACCCGAAACAGACTTCAGTCTGTCTCAGGATGTGAAGCGTATTTTACAGCGGCGACTACAGGAAGGTTTCCCCATTATTGAAGACGTGGCTGGCCATTTAAATATGACCAAGCGCACGCTGATTCGGCGGTTAAAAATGGAGGGTACTTCGTACCAGCAGCTGAAAGATCTGGTACGGCGTGATAAAGCCGTGCACCTGCTGGCCCACAAGGCTGTACCGGTAAGCGAAATCGCTCAGAAAGTAGGCTTCTCCGATCCAGCAGTGTTCGCCCGTGCATTCAAAACTTGGACGGGTGTTTCTCCCCGTTGCTATCGTGCCGAACGCTTGGACGAGCGCGCCGTTAAGCCCGCCGGCGACTAGTGCTTAATCAACTCGATAAATCGTCGCTGTACTTTGGTGGGGCTGTAATTAGCCCTAAAGGTTAAGCCAATTTTTCGGCTGGTACCCGGCAAGGTTTGTGGGCTTACGGCCAGCAAACCTAAATCTACCTCCAGTTGAACTTGCTGCGCGGGAAGTAGCGCAACGCGATCGCTTTCCAATAAAATTCCTCGGATCGCAACCAGAGAACTGCACTCCACAATGTGCTCGGGTGGCTCTAAATCCTGTGAAGTAAAAAATCGAGTGAAGGCCTCTCGTGCAGGGGTATTCTCTTTTGGCGCAACCCACTCTAGTTCACGTAGCTCTTTTGCTGTGCTAGAAGGCGCAGTCGCCAGTGGATGGCTGGGTCTGACAACTAGGTGTAACGGGTCTTGAAATAGAAACTCTTGCACCACGTCCGGACTGGGCAGTGGGTCGCGCAGGGCGCCCACAATCATATCAATGCGCCCGTTCAATAGAGCACTGAGCTGTTCTTCGTAGGGGCCATCAATTATGCTCACTTGCGCCTTGTGGAACTCTTTCAGCAACTGTACCACCGCCTTTGGCACCATTTCTGTCCGCGAAAGGGGTAGGCTGCCCACGCGCAAGGTGCCGCGCAAAATACCGCCGTGCTCGCTGACTTCTTCCAGCCCCTGGGATAATTCAGAAAAGAATAAATTGATATGGCGCACAACCAAGCGTGCTTGCCAGGATGGCTCCACCCCATTAGGCGCTCGTCGGAAGAACGTCTGCCCACAGATGGCTTCCATTTCCTTTACTGCACGGTGCACAGTGGGTTGGGTTTGGCCCAGGCGACGCGCGGCGAGAGTGTAGCTTTCCTCTTCTACTACGCAAATAAAGGCTCGCAATTGCGTGGTGGTGAGCTGCCGGTAGATGGGAGTACGCTTGCTGGAGCGTTGGTTCTGCAAGTGTTTTTCGATGGCGGTTAGATGCTCAATAGCCCGTTCCACGCGGTCTAGGTAGATAACCCCTTGTTCCGTAGGGAATAAGCCAACCGAAGCGCGGTCAAACAGCTTGAATCCCAAAGAAGCCTCAAGCTTTTTCATGGCTTGGGTCAGCGCCGATTGCGTTAGGTGAATTTGGCTGGCGGCGCGGTTGATGCTGCCTTGGCGTTTCACTTCTATGGCAGCGGCAAGATGGCGGAGATTTGGGGCGTTGTTTAGTGGATTCACGGAACGTTCCTTTTTGAACCAATTATAGATAAATCTAATACCTATGCACAGCAATTGAAGTACAAAAAATTACCACCAACCGCCATTATTTAGGCCCATAAAATCAATTCACGTAAAAGGGGGCTGTTATGCCAGTTTGTGTCACAGAAATAGATCGCGTAGACGAATCCGTGGTGGAGCTGTACCAGGGCGCAGAGGTTGCTACGGTACACGAGGCCCAGGGGCGCAAAGGGTTATTGGCTTCTTATATGTCGCCCATCTACAAGCCTGCCGCCATTGCAGGCCCAGCCGTTACCTGTGAAGTGGCCCCCAATGATAACTGGATGATTCATGTTGCTGTGGAGCAATGCCGGCCAGGTGATGTGCTGGTGGTGTCCCCCACAAGCCCCTGTGAAGATGGATTTTTTGGCGATTTGCTCGCCACCTCGTTAAAAGCCCGCGGTGTTCTAGGGTTGATTATTGACGGCGGCGTGCGTGATACCCAAACGCTAACTGATATGGGCTTCCCAGTTTGGTCTAAGGCTGTTTTTGCCCAGGGTTGCGTAAAAGAGACCGTGTGTAACGTTAACGTACCCGTAGTGTGCGCCGGCGCGCTGATCAACCCTGGTGATTTGATTGTTGCCGACGGTGATGGTGTGGTGGTGGTACGTAAAGGCGAAGCCGCTGCAGTGCACGAGAAAGTCAAAGCCCGTGAAGCCAACGAAGAGGCCAAGCGCGCGCGCTTTGAAGCCGGCGAGCTGGGCTTGGACATCTACAACATGCGCGAGCGCTTAAAAGAGAAGGGCATGCGTTGGGTTAAAAGCCTGGACGAAGTCTAAGCCGAGGACATTACCGTGCAGCAAGCCATTCCATGCATGGTCTACCGAGGTGGTACCTCTAAAGGCCTGTATTTTTTAGCCAGCGATCTACCCCAGGAGCCAGAGGCGCGTAATCAAGTGTTACTGGCTGCCATGGGTTCGCCGGATACGCGCCAAATTGATGGTATGGGCGGGGGCCACCCCTTGACCAGTAAAGTGGCTGTGGTTAGCCCCTCCGCCCACGACGACATTGACGTCGATTACCTGTTTCTACAGGTGGTGGTAGATAAGGCCGAAGTCAGTGATGCGCAAAATTGCGGCAATATCTTAGCTGGGGTTGGACCCTTCGCCATTGAACGCGGTTTGGTGGCAGCCCAAGACGGCCACACCGATGTGCGTATTCATATGGTTAACACCGGTGCCAAAGCGGTCGCTCGGGTAGAAACCCCTGGCAAACAGGTTAATTACCAGGGGGAGGCCAAGATCGACGGCGTTCCCGGCAGCGCAGCCCCGGTGCCCATCGACTTTTTGGATATCGCTGGCTCCAGTTGCGGTGCGTTACTGCCTACGGGCAATTTGGTCGATGAGATCAATGGTGTTTCGGTAACCTGTATCGATAACGGCATGCCTGTAGTGGTTTTAGACGCCGCAGATTTCGGCATTGAAGGCACAGAGAGCCCAGAACAGCTTGAAGCCAACGCAGAGCTTAAGCAAAAAGTGGAGGCAATCCGGCTAGCCATCGGCCCGCGCATGAATCTAGGCGATGTGGAGAAAAAAACCGTACCTAAAATGTGTTTAGTGTCACCACCGGTGAATGGCGGCGTAATTAACACGCGGACGTTTATTCCACATCGCGTGCACGAAGCCATTGGCGTTTTAGGCTCGGTTAGCGTGGCCACTGCCTGTGTTATGCCAGGCACCGTTGCCTATGATTTAACTGGTGCAACAGATGCTGCGTCCGGTGCCAGCCTGATTGAAGTTGAACATCCCACCGGCTTTTTCTCCGTGGAAATGGACATTGCCCAAGGCGACGGCGCCGACATTACGGTCAACCGTGCAGCACTGTTGCGAACCGCGCGCTTACTTATGTGCGGCGAAGTGTTTGTGTAACTTAGAGCGGAAATAGAGCGGAAATTACGGTTGCTTTTCAGTTCTGCCACCGATTCATAAAGTAACAAAGCGTCAGCTCCCAGGCTGGCCAACAAGAGAACCAAGCTTATGATTATTGATTGCCACGGCCACTACACAACAGCGCCAGAGCCACACCAGTTATTCCGTGAAGCGCAATTGGATGCGTTTAAGCAAGGTACTGCGTTACCTGAAGTACCTTCCATCAGCGATGAGCAAATTCAAGAAAGTATCGAGCAAAACCAACTGCGCTTGCTAAAAGAGCGCGGTGCAGATATGACCATTTTCTCGCCACGGGCATCGGCCATGGCACACCACCTGGGCGACCGTGCGGTTTCCGAGCAGTGGACGTCTGCCTGTAACGATTTAATCAAGCGCGTGGTGGATCTTTACCCAGAATACTTTATTGGCGTCTGCCAACTGCCGCAATCGCCGGGCGTAGATATTAGCCACTCCATTAAAGAATTGGAGCGCTGCGTTGATGAGCTTGGCTTTATCGGTTGTAACCTCAACCCAGACCCTTCCGGTGGCCATTGGACCTCGGCACCGTTAACCGATAAATCTTGGTATCCTTTCTTCGAAAAAATGGTAGAGCTGGATGTGCCGGCCATGATCCATGTATCGGGTTCGTGTAACCATAACTTCCACGCCACCGGTGCCCACTATATCAACGCTGATACCACCGCGTTCATGCAGTTTATCCAAGGCGATTTGTTCAAAGATTTCCCCGATTTGCGCTTTGTGATTCCACACGGCGGTGGCGCGGTGCCTTACCACTGGGGTCGTTACCGAGGTTTAGCGGATATGCTTAAGCGGCCACCGCTGGTAGAGCATGTTATGAAAAACGTCTTCTTTGATACCTGCGTATACCACCAGCCGGGTATTGATTTGCTGTTTCGTGTCATCGACATCGATAATATTTTGTTTGGTTCTGAAATGGTGGGTGCCGTGCGCGGTATCGACCCAGAAACCGGTAACTTTTTTGATGACACCAAACGCTATGTAGATGCGTTAAACTTAAACGATGTAGACCGTGAAAAGGTGTTTTCCGGTAATGCGCGTCGTGTCTATCCGCGTTTGGATGCGTCGCTTAAAGCGCGAGGCATATAACAATGAGTGATTTCACCATGGATTTTGGTTGGCGGGTATATCACCCAAACCCAACCAAACCGAGTTTTAAATTACCCGCCGGAGCGGTAGACGCCCATTGCCACGTATTTGGCCCAGGTGATGTTTTCCCCTATGCGCCTCAGCGTAAATACACACCCTGTGACGGCCCCAAAGAAAAACTGTGGGCGCTGCGTGATCACCTAGGTTTGAGCCGTAACGTGATTGTTCAGGCTACCTGCCACGGCGCCGATAACCGCGCCCTGGTCGATGCCTTAGCGCACTCCGATGGTAAAGCTAGAGGCGTGGCCACGGTAACAAAAGATGTGACCGAGCAAGAGCTGCAAGAGCTGCACGCTGCGGGTGTGCGCGGCGTACGCTTTAATTTTGTTAAGCGCCTGGTAGACAAACTACCGTTTGATACGCTTGAAATTATTTCACAAAAGATCGCCCCATTAGGTTGGCATATCGTGATTTATTTTGAGGCCCAGGAGCTGCCCGAGCTGTACTCCTTCTTTACCTCTTTGCCCACCGATGTAGTAGTAGATCACATGGGGCGGCCAGACGTGACCAAGCCCATTGACGGCGAAGAGTTCTCGTTGTTTTTAGAGTTGTTGAAAACCAACAAGAACTTTTGGTGTAAAGTAAGTTGCCCGGAGCGGTTAACTCAGCAGGCATCCTATAACTACGATGATGTCGTACCCTTTGCCCGCAAAGTTGTAGAAACATTTCCAGATCGCGTATTGTGGGGCACCGATTGGCCACACCCAAATCTGAAATCCCACACCCCAGATGAAGGTCAGCTGGTGGATTTCATTCCTCGCATTGCGGTAACCGCTGAACTGCAACAAAAATTATTGGTCGACAATCCCATGCATTTGTATTGGCCAGAGGAGCAGGGTTAAATTATGGCACTGGAAAAACCTTATCAAGATATTCCCGGCACCACTATTTTTGATGCCGACCAAGCGCGTAAAGGCTTTCATCTAAATCAGTTTTGCATGTCGCTGATGAAAGCCCCCAATCGTGAAAAATTCTTACTCGACGAACGAGCCTATCTAGACCAATGGCCCATGACTGAAGCGCAAAAAGCCGCGGTTATAGCTCGCGATTACAATGAAATGATGTCTTTGGGTGGCAATATTTACTTTTTGGCAAAAATCTTTTCTACCGACGGACTGAGCTTTCAATTTGCTGCCGCCACCATGACGGGAATGAGCCAGGAAGAATACAAAAAAATGATGATCGAAGGCGGCCGCTCGCCTGAAGGCAACTTATACAAAGAGAGTGATTCCAATGGCTAAAATTTCTGCCAGTGTCTATACCTCCCACGTACCGGCCATTGGTGCGGCCATCGATAATGGCGTTACCGATGAAGCCTATTGGCAGCCGTTATTTAAGGGCTACGAGTACTCCAAGGAGTGGATTAAGGAAAATATGCCAGACGTAGTGTTGTTGGTATACAACGACCACGCAACGGCTTTCGATTCTAATTTTATTCCTACCTTTGCCATGCTCACCGGTGAAGAGTTTAAGCCTGCTGACGAAGGCTGGGGCCCACGTCCAGTGCCCAACGTAAAAGGCCACCCTGAGCTGGCATCGCATCTGGCGCAGTCGTTAATTTTGGATGAGTTCGATCTAACGGTTGTTAACAGCGTTGACGTTGATCACGGTTTAACCGTGCCGCTGTCATTAATGTTTGGCCAGCCCGAGCATTGGCCGGTTAAGGTAATCCCAATTGCCGTTAATGTGGTTTTGTATCCAGTGCCCACGGGCAACCGTTGCTATGCCTTGGGCAAAGCGCTTAAAAAGGCCGTAGAAACGTTTGATGACGACTTAAACATTCAGATTTGGGGCACTGGCGGCATGAGCCACCAGCTGCAAGGTCCAAGAGCTGGGTTAATTAATAAAGAGTTTGATAACAACTTTTTAGATAAACTGGCGTCAGAACCAGAAGAATTAGCTCGGACACCACACCTTGACTACGTTCGCTTGGCCGGCTCAGAAGGTATTGAGCTGGTAATGTGGTTGGTGGCGCGTGGCGCAATGGACGATAACGTAATACAAAAACACCGTTTCTATCATGTGCCTGCTTCCAACACTGCAGTAGGGCACGTGATCTTAGAAAACGGGAAACAAACTGAGGAGCTATAAACATGAAAGTACTACTTTCAGGCCCAGGTGCCTTCGGCATCAAGCATTTAGACGGGATTAAAAAAATCGATGGTGTAGAAGTTGTCTCATTAGTGGGCCGTACCCTCGACAAAACTCAAGCGGTAGCAGACCAATACGGCATTAAACACGTTTCAACAGACTTAGCAAAAGCACTAGAAGAAACCGCAGCGGAAGCCGTTATCCTTTGTACACCCACACAGCAACACGCGTCGGAGTCTATCCAATGCATGAAAGCGGGTAAGCACGTACAGGTAGAAATTCCTCTGGCCGACAGCTGGGCAGAGGCCGAAGCGGTGATGAAAACCCAACAAGAAACTGGCTTGGTTTGTATGGTTGGGCACACTCGTCGCTTTAACCCATCTCATCAGTGGGTTCACAAGCGCGTAGAATCCGGTGAATTAAACGTTCAACAAATGGACGTGCAAACCTATTTCTTCCGTCGTAAAAATATCAACGCCAAAGGCGAGCCACGCAGCTGGACTGATCACCTGTTGTGGCACCACGCTGCCCATACCGTGGATCTGTTCGCTTACCAAGCCAATTCTCCCGTGGTTGCAGCTAATGTGTTACAAGGCCCCGTTCACGAAGAGCTTGGTATTGCCTTAGATATGTCCATTCAAATGAAGGCGGCGAACGGTGCCATTTGTACTCTGTCTTTGTCTTTTAATAACGATGGCCCGCTGGGTACTTTCTTCCGTTATATCTGTGACAATGGCACCTACATTGCCCGCTACGATGATTTGGTAAACGGTAAAGAAGAGCCCATCGACGTGTCCAAAGTGGATGTTTCTATGAATGGTATTGAACTGCAAGACCGTGATTTCTTCGCTGCAATCAAAGAGGGCCGCGAGCCAATTTCCAGTGTGGCTAATGTGTTGCCATGCTACAAAGTGCTGCACGATTTGGAACAGCAGTTGTCTCACCACTCGTAAGAGTCGGTTACGGCGAGCCGGATGAAAACCGGTTCGCCATTTTAGATTGAGCTCAATTATTTTTTAATTCCATTACAAGACTATTGGCAGTGAAATTAACAGATTTATCGCAAGGGTTAACGCGCATTGGTTTGGGTTGTATGAACCTTAGCCATGCCTATGGCACGCCTCCTTCCGAGGAAGAGGGCATTAAAATGTTGCAACAAGCCTTCGACCTTGGGGTGCGTCATTTCGATACCGCAGCCCTGTACGGTTTTGGCCGTAACGAAACCTTAGTGGGTAAAGCGCTAAGCGGTAATCGCGACCAGCTGTTCCTGGCCAGTAAATGCGGTATGACCGGTGTTGATGGTAAGCGGGTCATCGACGGCCGCCCTGAAACATTAGTTGCCACTCTGGATGCGGCGTTGGAGCGGTTGCAAACCGACCACATCGATCTCTACTACCTGCACCGTTGGGACAAAAACGTCCCCATCGAAGACAGCGTTGGTGCGCTGTCGCGTTTAGTGGAGGCTGGTAAAATTGGCGCTATTGGTTTAAGTGAAGTCTCCGCCGATACCATTGCAAAAGCCCACGCGGTACATCCCATTGCCGCCGTACAAACCGAATACTCACTGTGGACGCGCAATGCTGAATTGGCAGTGCTAGGAGCCTGTGAGAGTTTGGGTATTGCTTTTGTGGCCTTTAGCCCACTGGCTCGTGGCTTTTTGGCCGACGGTGTTGCCAGCCCAGAAGTGCTTGAAGAGGGTGATATCCGCCGCAATATGCCAAGATTTAAAGAGCCGAATTTTTCCAGTAACGCGGAACTTTTAGCCAGTTTTAAATTTAAAGCCGCAGAGTTAAATATTACCCCGGCGCAGCTTTCACTGGCATGGTTGCTCGCTAAAAGCCCTAATATATATCCAATTCCAGGCACTCGTTACTTCAGCCATTTAGAAGAAAACATGGCAGCCGCCAATGTCAGTTTGTCGGCAGCGGTAATTGCCGAGTTGGATGCCTTAATTAATCAGTCTACGGTATCTGGTGGGCGTTATCCTCCAGCGACGCAAGCCGAAATCGATACCGAAGAGTTTGCCTAATCCCAACTTCCCGCCGGCCTCGTTGCCGGTGGGCTTTTTAATCTCCTTTCTTGTATTTACTTTTCTTTTAGTCACCGTCCTCTGCCGCTAGGCGATATTCCTTGGGCGATCTGCCTTCCTGCTTTTTAAATAAACGCGAAAAATACGCAGCATCTTTAAAGCCTAAATGATAGGCGATCTGCTCCAGCGGTTGCTGGGTGAAGATAAGACGACGCTTGGCTTCGGCAATAAGCCTGTCCAATATGATCTGTTTGGCACTGGTACCCAACTGAGACTGGCACAATCGGTTTAGTGTGGCGGTTGATGTGTTGATCGCAGAGGCGTACTCCTGTACTCGCCAGTGATCTTTGTAATGCAGTTCAACCAAGCGTTTAAACGATTCTAGTAAGCGGTTGGTTGATTCAGGTGTAACGCTGTTTAAGCTCATGGCTTCCCACTGCCGTGCAATGGTAATCAGCAATAGGTTAACGAGTGATAGAAGCACCGTATCTTTGCCGCGGTAGGGGGAGGAGAATTCTTGGCGTAGCAGTGTGGAATATTGTTTTAACAACGGCATTTGGTCGTCGTTGTCGGAGAACTTTAGCACCAGGCTATTTTGGAACAGCCTCGGCAGCATGGTAGCACTCCCGCCTTCGGACGCCTGAAATATATGATCAGAAAAGGTAATAACCACGCCATCACTATTAGGTTTAAATTCAAAACCGTGCACAACGCCTTTGGGCACAGTTACCAAGCCGGTGCCTTCCAGTTGGTGCTTTTTATCGTCTAGTTGTACGCTGAGTTGGCTGTCAAAAATGCATAATATTTGATGGAATTTACGGTGCCTGTGCGGTTTTATCACCCAATCTCTGTCGCGGCTGCGGGTGGCGATTTCCTCCACATGAACGGCTACGGGGCTTTCTATATCTGTGTTTTCACCGTACAAGCCAAAGGTTGGAATTGTGGTTGTCACCATGGTTAAGCACCGGCATTGCGAGGTAAGTTTGTTACTTGCGATTGCTATTAGCGTGATTCAAAAGTACCAGAATATGACGATTAAGTGAATGGTGCGGACAACTCATTGTTGCCACAATAGGCCTAACTAATAATCGATAAGGTCAGCCATTATGAATACCCTCAAAACTCAAGTCGCCATCATTGGCGCTGGCCCTTCTGGCTTATTACTCGGTCAACTACTGCACACACAAGGCATTGCTAATGTAATTATTGAGCGTGTGTCTGGTGAGTACATATTAGGCCGAATCCGCGCCGGTATTTTAGAGCAGGGCTTTGCCGATTTGGTACGGGAAGCAGGCGTTGCTGAGCGTATGGACGCCGAAGGAGAAATACACGAAGGCTTCTACGTGGCGAACAATGGTAAGTCACACCGTATCGATTTAGAAAAAATGACCGGTGGCAAAGTGGTGGTCTGTTACGGCCAAACCGAAATTACACGCGATTTAATGAAAGCGCGCGAAGGCGCTGGGTTACAAACCTTTTACGAATCCAGTGACACCCAACTGCACGACGTTAACCGCGAAACTCCTTACGTTACCTTTAAAAACAACGGTGAAGATTTCAAACTAGAGTGTGATTACATCGCCGGTTGCGATGGTTTTCATGGTGTTTCTCGTAAAACCATTCCCGAAGACAAGCGTACTGAACACGAGCGCGTATACCCGTTTGGTTGGCTTGGTTTTCTGAGCGATACGCCGCCGGTAAGTGAAGAACTAATCTACGCCAAAAGCGAGCGTGGCTTTGCTTTAGCCAGCCGCCGCAGTGCCACGCGCTCGCGCTATTATTTGCAAGTGCCTCTAACAGACAAAGTAGAAGAGTGGAGCGACGATCGTTTTTGGGATGAACTGGAAAAACGCTTGCCAGAAGAAGACGCCAAAAAGCTGGTGCGTGGCCCAAGCATTGAAAAAAGCATCGCGCCACTTCGTTCTTTTGTGTGCGAACCCATGCAGTACGGCAATTTGTTTTTAGTCGGTGATGCTGCCCATATCGTACCGCCCACCGGTGCTAAAGGATTAAATCTTGCCGCGTCTGATGTGGCCACCCTTTATAAAATTATGACTCGTGTGTACCACGACGGGGATAAGTCCTGTATCGCGCAGTATTCCGAAATCGCCCTGCGTCGTGTCTGGCACGGCGAGCGCTTCTCATGGTGGATGTCTAATATGCTGCACGATTTTGGCGATACCAAAGTCAACGATATGGATGCAGAAACCTTTGATCGATTTATGTCGTCAGAGCTGGATTACTTTATGAATTACGAAGAGGGTCGCCGTGTGGTCGCTAACCAGTACGTCGGTATGCCCTACGAAGATCTCCACTAAATTGCCCCATAGACGCTAACAATCTCTCTTGGCTTAGATACCCGCACCTAGTTGCGGGTTTTTTTTGCCCAAAAATACTGTTTGTGTTCAACAGTAACGAATAGTTAGGCGTGGTCATGTACATCGCTGGGTTGTCTTGCTAATTTTGGTGGGAGAGATAAAAAGACTATAAAAAACGGGGTGCTAATGAACAGCTTCGATGAAAGTGTTGATTTTTTAGTGGTGGGCAGCGGTGGTGGCTCCATGTGTGCGGCCTTAGTGCTAAGAGATGTAGGTAAATCCGTCGCCATACTGGAAAAGGCCCCTGTCGTCGGCGGTACAACCGCGCGCTCCGGTGGCGCCATGTGGATACCCAATAACCGCTTGATGAAACTGGCTGGTATCGAAGACAGCACCGAAAAAGCCGTTACTTATTTGGATAATCTGATCGGCGATAATCCAGAGTACCCTGCGGCCAACAGCGCACGCCGACTTAAATATATTAGCGAAGCCCCGCGTATGATTGACTTCATTACCGCCCAGGGTGTAAAGCTCGCACGCACTGATTTTTGGCCGGATTATTACGATACCTTACCCGGCGGTAGTCGTGGCAGCCGCAGTGTTTTCTCAGAAATATTTGACCTTAATGAGCTTGGCCCTTGGGCAAATAAAATTGGCTTTGGCTTTATTCCTCAGCCGGTTAATTTGTGCGATTTTTTACCCATTCCTTATGCATTAAAACAAAAAATTGGTACCAGGCTTACCATTATGTTGGGTGCAATGAACCTGGGCGAAATGATGAAGCTGCCCCATTTTAAACGTAGCTGGGCAGGCTTTAGCATGATGCTTAGGGTGGGCTGCAAATGGTTGTATGGCAAGCTAACAGGTAAACGTTACGTGGCTGCTGGGGTGGGGTTGCAAGGTCAAATGTTGAAAGCTTGCCTAGCCGCAAACGTTGATATTCGCGTTAACTGTGCCGTTGATGAGCTGATTGAAGAGGGCGGTAAAGTTGTTGGTGTGGTCACTAACAAAGACGGAAAACCATGGCGCATCAAAGCCAATCTTGGTGTGTTAATCAATGCCGGCGGCTTCGCACATAACCAAGCCATGCGCGATAAATACATACCGGGTTCACAAGCTGCCTGGAGCAGTGCTGTAGCCACCGATACGGGCGAGATGCTGCAAACCATGATGGACATGGGGGCAGCCGTAGGGCATATGCAAGAGCGCGTGGGAAACCAAACATCCCCCATGCCGGGGTTCGACCAAATGCCCATTAAACCAGCCATGCAGGCCGTTACCGCTAAGCCCCACTGTATTTTGGTAGACCAAACCGGCGTGCGCTACCAAGCAGAGGGCGGTTCTTATTCAGCCTATTGCAAGGGCATGTTGTCTCGCAACAGCGAGGCGCCTTCATTACCGAGCTGGGCCATATTTGATCAACGCTTGTTGGATAAATACATGTTCGGCGGCTGCATGCCGGGCCAAGCGGTGCATAAAGTAGAGGGCTGGAAGGCTGCGGGATATATGAAGCAGGCCAGCAGCATCGAAGCTTTAGCACAACAAATAGAAATGGACCCAGCCGTGTTAAAGGCAACGGTTGAGCGATTTAACGGTTTCGTTGCCCGTGGCGTGGACGAAGACTTCCACCGGGGGGAGAGTTACTATGACACTTGGCTGGGCGACCCCTACAAGGACGGAAACCCATCCTTGGGTGACATCGCTCAAGAGCCTTTCTACGCGGCACCGGTTTTACCTGGTGATATGGGCACCTACGGTGGGGTGATTACCGATACCCATGCGCGGGTGTTGAGAGAAGATGGCACTGTGATGGAAGGGCTTTATGCCACCGGCGTATCCACGGCTGGGGTCATGGGGCCGGCCTATCCCGGCGGCGGTTCTAGCGTTGGCCCGTCGTTTACGTTTGGTTACATTGCGGCTCGCCATGCAGTGGGCTTGGAATAGATTCAGGTTATACTGCTGGCTGTATTTCTTATTTAAAGGCGATTGATTAAGCCGTGCTAAAGCCAACTTCCTCTCAGCCAGTCCCTGACCAGCCAAGCCAGAAAAAGCCAAGCCAGAAAAAGCCAAGTAAGGCGGACCTGACCAAAACACTGATCCTAGATACTGCCCAACAATTAATGTTAGGGGAGGGCTACGCTGCAGTAACCACTCGCAGAATTGCCAAGGAGGCCGGCTTAAAACCGCCGACGGTGCACTACCATTTTAAAACCACAGATGATTTACTACTGGCGTTGTTTCGCAGAAACCTGCAGTTAGAGCGCAAGCGGGTGGATAGCACCCTCACGCAAGCCAGTGGGCTGGTGGAATTATGGCGCGCCTATATTGATCAGCCGCAAACTGCACTGGCCATAGAGTTTATGGGCTTGGCCAATCACCGTGAGGCCATCCGTAAAGAAATCACCGCGGTAACAGAAAAAGAACGTCGCCGGCGGGCAGACTTGTTACAGAGTTTAATGAACGATTCGATGAGCTCCAGCGAAGCTGGAATTTCTGGCTTGGGGTTGTCGGTGGTGCTGATAGGTTTGGCGCGTACTTTGGTATTAGAGCAAAACCTTGGTATTGATGTGGGCCACGCAGATACCAAGCAGTTTGTTGAACAGTTGCTTCAATCTTTGTCGTAATATCTCTCACCAAAATCCTTATTTTTCTTTTTATCTCAGCTCTGAGAAAGGCCTAGGTGCCTCTTCACAATTAAAAACTGTTTTTGCTTAAAACCGGTTTTGTAATTCCATAACGATGTACTTCTAAAACGCCTTTAATTAAACAGGTTGATACTTCCTGTTTGATGGTGGCGATTCTTAACGCCTAAATATCTAAAATACAATGGTTAACCTTGACCCAGAAATCATTTTGGTGATAAAACTGAACACCTGTTCAGTGTCGCTTGCGCCCGCAATCACAATAATTCGATAAAGAGGTTTGCTATGAGTAACTCCACTAGGGTTTCGTTGTCAGATAAATCCAAACTACATGTAGAGCATTTAACCCCGGCCATTGGTAGCGTTCTTAGCGCGCCTATAGAAGAGCTGGTTGCTGGCCTCCACAGCGAAGAAATTGTGGACCTTTTAGAGCAGCGGGGCGTGGTTGTATTTCGCGACTTGGATTTAACCGACGAGCAACAAATGGCCTTTACCCAAACCTTGGGCGAAAGTGAAAAAGGCACCAAAATCACCAAAATCACTATGGATCCTTTGGAAAACCCAAATGCCGATTATATTAAAGGGGCTTTCTATTGGCACATCGACGGCACTATGTCCGAGGTACCTATTTTTGCCTCTGTTATGAGTGCCAAGCGGTTATCACCCACCGGCGGCAATACCGAATTTTCCAATACCTACGCTGCTTTTGATGCGTTAAGTGATGAAGAAAAAGCGACTGTGGAAAAGCTGCAGGTGGTGCACATGCTTGAAGCGGCCCAGCGCTATGTAAACCCGGAGCCGAGTTACGAGACGTTATCCTCCTGGCAAGAGTTCGAACCCAATACCTTACCGTTGTTGTGGAAGCATCGCTCTGGTCGCAAGTCGTTAGTGTTGGGTTCCACGGCTTCGCACATTGAAGGGATGGGATTGCGCGAGGGAACAGCGCTACTGACCAAACTGCGTAGCTGGGCAACCCAAGACCAATTTGTTTATAGCCATAAATGGCAACTGGGCGACTTAGTTATCTGGGATAACACCGGCACCATGCACAGAGCCACGCCGTATCCTTTGGATTGCGGCCGGTTAATGTACCGCACGCAGGTAGCCGGTTTTGAGCCGTTTGCCTAGTGCGTACTAGTGCATCCTCGTGCATCTAAGACAAACAAAATCGCTCTAATAAACAATAATAAAATTCCAAGAGGTCTCATTAATGACCAGTAAAAAAACCGTAGCCTTGGTTACTGGTGCAAGCCGTGGTGCTGGCCGTGGTATTGCCATTGCGTTGGGCTCTCGCGGTTGCACGGTTTACGTCACCGGCCGGTCACAATCTGCAAAGGACTCAGTGCTGCCCGGTACCATTTATGAAACTGCCCAGGCCGTCACGGATGCCGGCGGCCTGGGCGTAGCCGTAAAAGTAGACCACGCAATTGACGAAGAAGCCAAAGCCTTGATTGAGCGCATTGAAGCTGAGCAAGGCCGATTGGATATTTTGGTCAACAATGCCTGCTCTTTACATGACGACTTAACCCAGCCAGGCCATTTTTGGCAAAAATCCTTGGCCATTTCTAATATGCTGAATGTAGGCCTTCGCAGCAGTTACGTAACTAGCTATTACGCGGCACCACTTATGGTAAAGCAGGGCAGTGGCTTGGTTGTGTTTACCTCGGCCTCCGGCTCTGTGCATTACGTCTACGGCCCCATTTACGGCGCGCATAAAGCAGGCATGGACAAATTCGCCGCCGATATGGGCGAGGATTTTAGTGAATTTAAGGTCACGGCAGTGTCAATTTGGATGGGCGCACTAAAAGCCGAGCGATTGCAGCTATTGATTGATTCTAACCCCAAAAAATATGGCTATTTAGAAAATGTTACCGAAACGCCGGAATTTACCGGCCATGTGATCTGGGCGATGTACGCGGATCCAGAGCTCCAGCAGTTCAATGGTAAAACCGTTATTGGAGCGGAAATGGCATTACGTTATGGCATACAGGACGAGGGCGGAAAACAACCCACGTCCTACCGCGATACGCACAAGGTAGCGCCCAGAGAACAATACCCCTACGTCATTCGTTAAAATAAGGAGAATACAATGAATGATAGCGAATTGATGGCACTTAAGACCGATGTTCAGTACTTAAAAGACCGCTCGCAAATTTTGGATTGCATTGCCAAGCATGCCCGTGGCCATGATCGACACGACTGCCAACTGCTAACCGAGGCCTACCACATTGACGGCGTCGACGAACACGGTTTTGCCAATAACCCAGGGCCGGAATACGCCCAATGGGCCAACAAAATACACGCAGCGGGGTCACTGTCGCACACCCATAATATCAGCACTCATACCTGTGACATTGATGGCGATACCGCCCATTGCGAAAGCTATGTGATGGTGATTTTACTCAACCCAGACGGCAACAGTGCGCGTTTAATTAGCGGCCGGTACGTGGATCGGTTAGAAAAGCGCGAGGGCGGTTGGAAGATCGCGTTGCGTCGTACCACGGTGGATGTCATTTTGGCCGGCGATGCGTCTATTCTAAACGCGCCGATATTTCACGACCAGGGCTATACCAAGGGTGTGCGAGATAAAACCGACATTTCTTACCAGCGCTCGTTGGACTTGGAGCAAACCCCCGAGCGTTGGTAAGTGTCAGGCGCTAGCGTTCAGAACCTGAAAGTCTGAACCTAGAATCATAACCTAGCAACTAGTGCCCTGTGCGATTACCTCTTGCAGCAACGGCGCTACACGGGCGATGCTAGCCGCCTCCGTGCAATAGCTATGGGCAAATTGGTAGGCGTTTTGAGCCAGGCGCTCGTTTTCTTCCGAGTTGTCCCACAGGGTTTTAATGCGGTCGGCCAATGCGTCTGAGTCGTCGGCCGGGTACATCAAGCCGGTTTCGCCGTCTTGTACGTAATCCGACATCGCATCGCCATCGGTAACAATCACCGGGCGGTTTAAATGCATGGCCAAAATAGCCGTGCCGTGGCCGTAGGGTATGTCTGATTTAAACAGCGGCAGCACCATAAAACGGCTGTGGTACAAGATGTTCAGCATGTCGTTCCAAGGGATCTCCTCGCGGACTTCCACGTTGGGCGGCACGTCCAAGCCTTTCATATTCTCTGGCGAGGCTACAATCACGGCTTTGATATCCGGTAGGGCTTTAAGCGCTTCAATCATAACCTTGTAGTTTCTGCCGCTGCGGCCAATGGCGGTGATGTAATCACCCTCAATCAGCGGCGGGGCGCTGGTGTCTACCTCTGGCGGAACCACCCCCCAGTGCACCATATCAATCCGCTCTTTGGGTATTTTAAGCTCGTCGGCGTAGAGCTGTTTCTCTGCGCTAGAGAACACCACAAAGCGCTCCACATCGCGGTAGAGCTTGATCATCATATCTTTGTTTTTGCCGGTGGGCATCACATCGTGATTAAAAGCAAAGGCAAGGTGGGGAATTTTGCGCTTGCGGCCAAGGCGATAAAACTCAACCCACTTAGAAACCACCGGTAGGTGGCTAACTAAAATATCCGCGCTGCCCGATTGTGCTGTTTGTGCCGCCTGTAAACTGCCACGGTGTAACGCAATATTGGGCGAGGTGATTTTACGCTCCAAGGCATTGTTGGGGCTGGCGTGATAGTGGGTGAACTGAGCGGAGAGCTCCGCCGGTAATTTGCCGTCGTACCAATCAAAAGTACCGGCCGGCGTTTTGGATACATTGATAATACGCAGGGGGTCCATCCTTTTATTGTCTGATTATTCCAAGTTAAAACTAAGCTGCATAAAACGATACAGCCGGGGAAGCCCCGGCTGTATTTAGGTGAAACGTGGCTTTAATTCATTTAGCCAGATATCCAGGGCCCGGCTTTCGGGTATTTCTACGTCGTCAAAGCTGATGGTTTGGCCAGCTTCGACCTTGCGCTTAAGCCGCGCGCCATTCAATAGGCCAATGGGCACGTGGTTAGGGTTATCCGCAGATTTCAGTGCAGAGCCGCGTACCTCAAAACCACCAATGGCATGCTTGATAAGGGTATCCGGGGTGAGGTCTTCTTTGGCAATGCCACCGATACTCACCGCCGGTACTTCACCATTATTGAGCAGTGGTGGCGCACCTCGGGCGGCAGCCATCAAACTTTTGGCAACCTCAAGGCCACACAAGTGGTAAGGGCGTAATAGGATATAGGCTTGGCGGCCTTTGGTGTAAAGCTTCTCGTAAGGGCCGTAATGGGGCAATGACGAGGCAACGTCGCTATCGGCTAAAATAAACACGCCGGGAGGTGCGGTGCCACATTGCACGTAATCACTGATGGGTTGGCCAGCTTTGCGGGCAGCCTCCACCAAGTGGTCGGTGTCGTTGATGTCCTCAACTTGGCCGCCGATTAAGCCATCCTGGGCAATGGTGGCGCCAAAGGCGTTGGCACAAAAAGCCTGCTCGATGTGTAATTTAGTGCCATCAGTGAAGGAGGTGGTTTCCACCAAGCTAAGCTCTTGGCGCTTAGACCAGTATTCCATGTCCTCGCGCTTGGGGTTGTGATTCAAATAACCCTTGATGTTCACATAGGCCAAAGGCTCGAAGCCCATGCCCAGGGCTTCATTGCGTAAAATTGCGGTAGCGCCAGGCTGATCGCCATCGGCTTCGGATAAGTAACCCAAGCCTTGCAGATAGGAGCCAGTGGTGACATGCAATTCGGCATTCATGGTAACCACTTTGCGGCCGGCTCTAAGGGCCTCTTCAACCACAACGGTGCTGTGAATAGGGTCGCCGGTGGATTCAAAGATGATATCGGAGTTATCGATCAACTCTTCCAGTGAGTTGGTCAGCGCCGCGCGGTCGAAATTGTCGACGGTATCGGGGTCGCGGCGGGTGAGAATTTTGGAAACTTGCAGCTCCGGGTTTTTGGCAATCACTTGGTTTGCTTGATTGACAATAAAGCCTGTTCCGACGATGCCTATCCTTGCCATAAATACTGTTCCAGTCCTGTCGATTGTGTAAATTCCGCCTGCGGCAGCTTAGTTTGTGTAGCAGTTGTGGCCTGGTGCCTTAAGGGGTTAGCCCCGTTTCCTTGGCTACCAGTTGCCTAGCCCAGTTGCCTAACCCAGTTGCATAGCCCAATTGATAGCATAGACGCTAACGGGTTCAATTTATGTCGCCGCTTTAGCAAAACGTTGATTTGGCTGCCTAATTGGCGCTATTGCTAGCGAATAGATAATGGCCCTAGGGCTTAAGTCTTGCAGGGGGGTTTTATTCCTGCAGGGCCATCGCCGATTCCGCTAGTTCTGGTGCCAGTGGCGCTAATATAGCACCAATTAGCCAAGTGTCGGCGATATTGTCCGCCAAAAGGGGATATTTGAATACTCAGTGAAGTCCTAGTTTGAACAGGTGTCTGAATATTAGACACTTCCAGCGCATCATATCGAAATAAGAATGGTTTTTATCTCTATAAGCAATAAAAAGCGTCGTCGATACATTGCTGCATGAATATGAGACACATTCATAGAAGCTGTCTGTGGTAGGTCCGTAGAGTAGCTTTCAGGTCTTCTTATTATAGCCATCGACTTGGTTTCTGACACTACGTGCAGTTAAACCGTATTTGGCCAGTCCGGTATACGACTGCAGTCGGCTTAGACTTTCCGGTTGAACAGGCAATCCCTCTCGCGCAGTGCAAGCTAAAAAGCACGCGAAATGAACCTTCAGTTCTCTATTGTTGAATAACCCAACCACAGTGAATTCGCAACTAGCAGCAAAACTGTTGCAGAGGTTTGAGTTTTAGCGGCATTTTTGCAGCGCAATAATTAATCAACGAAGTAAAAAGCGAAGCAACAACCGGTTTTTATATTTGCGCGCTTTTTGGATTGGAATGCGTTGGAGGTTAAATTAAAAGTTATTTCAAAGTTGAGGTTAACTTTAAAAACGGCACCGCGCTGCCGGGTGGCTTTTTTTAATAATAAATATATTGGTTGTTTCTAAAGCTGGCCAGCAGTGATCCGCCGTCACTGGAATTCATTAACGTTGCCCAGTCCGAGCGGTTGTCGATGCAAGCAGTTTGGAAGTGGCCCAGGGTTGCTTGGGGCGTATCGAAGCCGATGATGGTAACAACCTTACCGTTGGTGTAGCTAACAATGACGTACTCAATGGTGACTTGCGATGTACTCATACCCCTTCCTTTGCCCCAGGCAATGTATATGTGATTAGCTTGCGGTCCTGCGGTGGTCGTTGTTTACCTGTCATTATGTGAAGGCAAACTGGGCTCACGCGTCTGATAATACAGTGAAAGTCGATATGGGAGAAGTTGGATGAGTGACCGGCGTCGTTTTATTAAGCATGCTGGCAGTGTTTTGACTGGCGCGGGGCTAGCAACCACCTTACCTAATTATGCCTGGGGCATAGTGCGCCGAGACGGTGCGCGGCCTCAAATACAGCAAGGATTGCAGTTTGGTGACGTAAACGCAAACCAGGGTATTGTTTGGTCGCGTAGCGATCGCCCAGCCCGGATGTGGGTAGACTACAGCTATACGCCTTCTTTTCATCAATTTGAGACGTTACGCGGCCCCTATGCGTTGGCCACCAGCGATCATACCGCTCGGATTGATTTGCAAGGCTTACAACCAGATAGACAGGTTTATGTGCGGGTGCGTTTTCAGGATTTATCCAATGAGCGGGTAATGAGTGCGCCAGTCCAGGGCAGTTTTACCACGGCGCCGCACAATAACAGCCGCAGCCTGCACTTTTTGTGGTCCGGCGATACTGCCGGCCAGGGCTACGGCATCAATCCAGATATCGGCGGCATGCGAATTTACCGCAGTATGTTAAACGAATCGCCAGATTTCTTTATTCACAGTGGCGATACCATCTATGCGGATGGTCCCATCAGCGCCACGCAAACGGCGGAAAACGGGCAAGTGTGGCGCAATATTGTGACCGAAGACGTCTCCAAGGTGGCCGAAACCCTAGGAGAATTCCGTGGCCGTTATAAGTACAACATGCTGGATGAAAACGTACTAGCGTTTAACCGCAGTGTGCCGCAGATTTGGCAATGGGATGACCACGAGGTGGTGAATAATTGGTCCAGCGCTAAAGATTTAACTGAGGATAGCCGCTTTAGCGAAAAAAATATCCCCGCGCTGGTGGCCCGTGCGAGCACTGCGTTTTTGGAATATTCCCCCATGCGGCCCTTTAGCGCGGTAGAACAAAGCCGAGTGTATCGCAAAATTTCCCACGGCCCGTTATTGGATTTATTCGTAATCGACATGCGCAGCTATCGCGGGCCCAATAGCGACAATCAGCAGGTCAAACCCGGGCCGGAGACAGCCTTTTTAGGGCATGATCAGCTGCATTGGTTACAGCAATCGCTTTTGCAGTCAACCGCTACCTGGAAGGTCATCGCCGCCGATATGCCCATTGGATTATTGGTGCCCGACGGCGATGATAAATTCGAAAACCTAGCCAATGGTGATGGCGAGCCCGTGGGGCGTGAACTGGAAATGGCACAATTGCTACGCTTTATTAAGCGTAACAGTATTCATAATTTGGTTTGGTTAACGGCAGACGTACACTATTGCGCGGCGCACAAATACTCGCCCGAAAACGCCGTATTTAAAGACTTTAACCCCTTTTGGGAATTTGTCGCCGGGCCACTCAATGCCGGTGCATTTGGCCCCAATAAGCTGGATAACACCTTCGGCCCAGAAGTGGTATTTCACAAGTATCCGCCGGGGCCAAACTACTCGCCGCTGTCTGGTTTTCAATTTTACGGTGATATTAAAATCGACCAAGAATCGCAACAGCTTACCGCCAGCTTAAAAGACATCGACGGCAAAGAGGTGTTTAGTCAGCGGCTAGATCCCGTACCGGCACTAGACTAACCAAGGGCACTAGACTAGTTATCGAAGAGAGTAGATCGCCCACAAACGCAAAAAACCGCAGTAGAGACTGCGGTTTTTTGCGATAGAGCCAAAAATTTCGGTGCGTTTAAGACTCAGGTAACGCAGTCTCTGCGGCCGGCTTCTTGCCAAACAGTGCCAGCTTTCGGCACAACACATAGAACACTGGGGTAAAGATCAAGCCAAAGAAGGTTACCCCAATCATGCCGAAGAATACCGCCACTCCCAGTGCCTGGCGCATCTCGGCACCCGCACCGCTGGATAACACCAACGGCACTACACCCAGAATAAACGCCAGTGAGGTCATTAGAATTGGGCGCAGACGCAGGCGTGCGGCTTCTACCGCGGCCTCCCAGGTGTTGCGGCCTTGGGCTTCAAGATCGCGGGCGAATTCGACAATCAAGATGGCGTTTTTGGACGCCAGTCCAATGAGCACAATAAAGCCAATTTGCGTAAGAATGTTGTTATCCATACCCAGTAGGCTGATACCGCTCACGGCGGACAACAAGCACATGGGTACAATTAAAATAATGGCAATGGGCAGTGTCCAGCTTTCGTATTGCGCAGCCAGTAACAAGAACACAAATACCACCGCCAACAGCATAGCCACATAGGTGGAATCGGCGGAGTTTTTCTGCTGGTAGGCAAGGTCAGTCCATTCGTAGTCGATGCCATCGGGCAAGATTGCATCGGCGATGCGCTCCATGGTATCCAGCGCCTCGCCCGAGCTAAAGCCCGGAGATGAATCGCCCATCAATGCCGCAGAAGGGTACAGGTTATAGCGCGGCACGCGGGAAGGGCCGGCGGTATCTTCAATGGTGGCCACCGAGCCTAAGGGTACCATCTCGCCACTATTGCTACGCACTCGAATGCGCAGGGCGTCATCGGCGGTTAAGCGATAGGGCGCGTCGGCTTGGGCGGTAACTCGGTAGGTACGGCCAAGGTAGTTAAAATCGTTAACGTAGGATGAGCCAATAAATACCTCCAGTGCTTCAAAAATGCTGTCGGTACTAACGTTCAAGCGCTGGGCTTTTTCCCGGTCGATATCCAAATAGATTTGCGGCGTATTGATGTTAAAGAAGGAGCGGGTTTGAGTCGTTGCTGGGTAATCGGGGCTGTTGGCCGCCTGTGCCATGGCCATGACCGATTCCTGTAATGTTGCCAAGCCGCGGCCGCCGCGGTCTTGAATCATCATGCGGAAACCTCCGGCGTCGCCTATACCTCGCACCGGTGGTGGTGTAATAACCACGCCAAACGCCTCTTTGATACTGGCGATTTCTCTTTGGGCGTTAGCCAAGATTGTTTCAAATTTAATGCCTTTGGCGGCCCGGTCCTCGAACGAATCCATTACCGCAAACACCGCAGCGGCGTTGGAGGAGATACTGCGCGTGGCCGCGTGGAAACCGGCAAAGCCAACGCTATTGGCAATACCATCGATGGCCAATAATTTAGAGACCGCTTGTTGTATCACCTGGTCTGTTTCGTCCAGCGAGGCGCTCTCTGGTAGTTGCAATGCAATAATCAAAAAGCCTTGGTCTTGCTGGGGGATAAAGCCAGTGGGTACTCGGCTGAATTGGAACGCGGTTAACAGCATTAAACCGACGTAAACAATGCACACCATAGCGACTTTGTGCACCAGTGACTTGGTGAGCTTGCCGTATTTGTTGGATAAGCCATCCATGCCCTGGTTGAATTTGTTAAAAAACAGCGTGAATGGCTTCATTAACCAATTCTGCTTTTTGTGGGCATTGTCATCGTGGGGTTTCATTAAAATGGCAGCCAACGCTGGGGACAACGTGAGCGAAACCCCCACCGAAATTACCGTGGCTACCGCGATGGTAATACCAAACGCCTGGTAGAATTTGCCGGAAATTCCGCCCAGGAACGCCGTGGGCAGAAACACAGCAACCAGTACTAAACCAATGGCTACCAGTGCCGAGCCTACCTCGTCCATGGTTTTGCGCGCTGCGTCTTTGGGCGAAAGCCCGTCGCGCATATTACGCTCCATGTTCTCCACCACCACGATAGCGTCGTCCACAACGATACCAATGGCCAGCACTAACCCGAACAATGTGAGGTTGTTAAGGGAGAAGCCCAGCGCATTCATCACCGCAAAGGTGCCAATTAGGGAAATGGGTATCGCCAAAATAGGGATAATGGCCGCTCGCCAGGTTTGCAAAAACAAAATAATGACGGCCACTACTAGCACCACGGCTTCCAGCACGGTGTGTTCTACGGCGCTGATGGACTGCTCGATAAACTCCGTAGGGTTGTAGCCAATTTTGTAACTTAAACCGGGCGGGAAGTCCTCGGCGATGTCTTCCATTTCAGCAATAACGGCGGCTGAGGTATCCAGTGCATTGGATCCCGGTTGTTGGTATACCGGAATCGCCACTGCGGGATTTTCGCCAAGGTAGCCGCGGGTAATGTATTCCTGTGCGCCCAGTTCCAACCGCGCCACATCGCGCAGACGCACAATGCGGCCATCGTCGTTGGTTTTAACGATGATGCTGTTAAATTCCTCGATGGACTGCAAACGCCCCTGGGTTTGAATGGTGTACTGAAAATAACCGCCTTGAGGCGTTGGCGACTGGTTGAGTGTGCCGCCGGCGACTTGCACGTTTTGGTTGCGCAGAGCGGTTAACACGTCACCGGCACTGAGGCCGTAGTAGTTGATCAGATCCGGGTCGAGCCAAACTCGCATGGCGTAGGCAGCGGCGCCGAATATGCGCGTGTCGCCAATGCCGTTGATGCGGCGCAAGCGGTCTTGAATATTGAGTGCTGCATAGTTGCCAATGTAGGTCTGATCGTAGGTGCCATCGGGCGAAAATAAATTCACCACCAGCATTAAATCCGGCGTACTTTTACGGGTGCTAATACCCACGGTGCGAACCGTTTGCGGTAGGCGAGGCTCGGCGGTTGCCACCCGGTTTTGTACCAGCACCTGAGCCGAGTCGATATCCGTGCCTTGCTCAAAGGTAATGGTTAAGGTCATGCGGCCGTCGGAGGTAGACTGAGAGTACATGTACAACATGCCCTCAACCCCGTTCATTTCTTGCTCAATGGGGGTGGCCACCGTTTCTGCTACGGTTTCGGCGGTAGCGCCGGGGTAGTTGGCCGTTACCTGGATGGTTGGCGGTGCCAGTTTGGGGTACTGTTCAACGGGGAGCGAAAAGAAAGATATCGCACCTACAATCATGGTAATAATCGCGATTACGCTGGCAAAAATCGGGCGATCAATAAAAAATTTAGCAAATTTCACAGGGATTCCGTGTCTAAGTTGGTGTTCATCCTGAAACGACATTCCTGCCGTTTTGCGGCAACAAAATAAAAGCTAGTGCACCGCGCCACGATCTTGGTCGTTAGATACGCACTAGTTTGCCAGGGTGAGGTCTTGCTCAGTGTCGACGTCTAGCACTGCGGCCTGGGGCGGTGGATTACGGATTTCGTCTAAGCTGGGTATTACGCTGGCCTGGGGTACGTCGGTTAGTTCCGCCCATTGTAATTCCGTGTCCACTGGTGTTACCGGTTGCTGCGGCATACGGATGCGCTGAATTCCGTTGACGACGATTCGCTCATCACCGGTTAGGCCGTCTTCAATAACGATAAAACCGTTTTCCAGTAGTCGGCCAACCTCAACGTACACGCGCTCAGCTTTGTTTTCGTCGTTTACAACGTAGACGTATTTGCGGTTTTGGTCGGTGGCAATGGCTTTTTCTGGCAGCAGTAGGGCACCTTCACGCTCGCCACTGAACAAGCGCGCGCGGCCAAACAGACCGGGGTAAATAACGCCGGCTCGGTTTTCTACCAGAGCGCGGCCGGTAATGGTGCCAGTGCTGGCATCTAAGGTGTTATCCAAAAAGTCCATACGGCCGCCGTGCTCAAAGGTGTCTTCGTCCAATAATTTAATATAAATCGGATTGGGGTTGTTGCGGCTACTGGGCCGAGTGCCGGCTTGGTCCATACGCAGGTATTTGAGTAAGTCTGCTTGCGAACCTTCGAACTCAAAGTGAATTGGATCTACCGAAACGATGCGCGTTAGCAGTGTGCCGTTGGCTTCTACCAAGTTGCCGATGTCGACAAAGGCGTCACTGATGCGGCCGTCTATGGGCGCTTTGACTTCGGTAAAATCCACGTTTAGCTTAGCTTCCTCTAATGCGGCCAGGGCAACGTCCATCTCTTGCTTGCGCTGGTCGTAGGTTTCGATGGCGACGGACTGTGTTTTACGCAAATCCGCCACTCGATCAAACGCTTTCTTGGCTAAATTGTATTCCGCTTGGGCGCGGTTTAAGTCGTATTGGAAGGAGCGAGGATCCACCACAAACAGCACGTCGCCTTTGCTCACCATTTGACCGTCGCGGAATTTTTGCTCTACCAAGTAGCCTGAGACTCGAGCGCGGATATCCACTCGTTGCACCGCCTCAAAGCGGCCGGTGAATTCATCCCACTCGGTGATGGTACGTTTTTCAGGCTGGGCGACGTCCACCTCGGGTGGTTTGGGCGCGTTGGAAGACTGAGTCGCTTGTTCCAAGGGGTTGCAGGAGACAAGCGTTAGGCTCAACAGTGTAAACAGTGAAACCAGAGTGTTTCTCACGGGGTCGATTCCTCCATCCGTGTAGTTTTTGCGTGCACGAGCTAATAGCGCGCTGTGCCACAGCGTGCGGTAGCGAAATAAGGGTATAAGCAGGGGGTTATTATTAGGTTGGTCTGATAGCGACTTCTTATAAAGACATAGTGTAAAACAAATCTATCCAATCAGGGTGTGACTTTTACTGATTGGTTTTATGAATATTGCTCACGGATACTAAAGTAGTGGGTCCAAGCGTGGACATCGAATTGGCGGATTGATGAAAAAAGAGACAGCTTGAGTAGAAAACAACCATGCTGTGCACATTATTATTCGATGCGCGCACTCTAATTCAATGCGCGCACTACAAGCCGAAAACCTTCAATGGGGTAACTAATATGGTCCTTTAAATAAGGCGCCCAATGCAGCACCCTAGGGCCTGTTGACACTAATTTGGCACCACTGCTGGAGACCATCTTCCCGTTCAACTAGGCGCCAAGCGTGAAATGTAGTGGGCCTACATGAGCGATTGGCAACAACGTTGAGCGGGAAGCTGGCTCCAGCCCTATGGGTTGAGCCAGGAAATAGCCCACTCGTTGTTGCTCACCGCTTATTTGGGCCCACCAAACTTCGCGGTTCGCGCCTAGATTGGACTATTTCCTGACTCAACAGAGGCTCCGAATTAGTGTCAACAGGCCCTAGAGAAAATCTCCCAAAACCTGGCGCACCCAATCATCTACGGGGTGCTCAAGGTAGGTTACTTGTTGCTGTTCTAGGCGTGCCTTTAATTGAAATGGCTCATCGACGTAAGAGTTATCAAACAGCATTACCTGGTCACATAACGCCGCCGCTTGGTGAACGTTGACCAGCGTTCTGGGTATGCGTTGGTCGACTTTATCGTCTGGCACAAAATGCCCGCCCTCAACCACACGTTGTGACACCCGGGCTTTGTTTAACTGCGAAGACTGTAGATGAACAAAGACCAGAATAATCTCAAATTCCATGGCCTTGGCGCGGCCCAGAAAGTCGATCTTGGAGGGGTGGGAGAACACGGTTTCAAAGCAAAAACTACGGCCATCCAATAATAGTTGATTGCGTATTTCTTCGGCGATTTTGGCCGCATCGTAACTGAACGATTCCGGTGCCTCGGGGAAATATTCTTTGGCGATGAGATCCGCATTAACGAACGGCAGACCCAGCGGCTCCAGTTGCGTGCGATAGAATGTGCTCTTGCCGGCGCCGTTACCGCCGGCCAATAGCCAAAGTTGTTTCATATAAGGGGCGAATTATTAAGGGGAGAACTATTAGCTAGGAGTCAGCCGCGGGCAATAAAATTGCAGCCGTTATGCGGCGTTCATGGGCTCAAATACGCCATTGGAGAACTGCCCCAGGGTTACCGAGCCATCGGCGTCTATTTTCTCTAGCAAACCTGGGTGGTGTGCGCTGGCTTGGTACTTGGTGCGGCCCTGGCTGATAGACTTGCTCAGTTGCCCACTGCTGCGTTGGCTGGCCAGGTTGGCGAGGACATCGTTGGGGTTAACCGCTTGTCCGGCTACTGGCTCAATGGATATTTTGGCCAAACCCGTGCGCACCGCCAGTAGGGCATCCGGCGTTAGCAGATTGCCTACGGTTCTACCGATACTGGCCCAATATTCGACCTGCTCTGCAGCGCTACGATGGCTCAGCTGGCCACTGCGCTTGGCTTCTTCCATCAAATCGGCTTGTAAACGTACAGGAGACGATGCTTTAGCCATAACTAAACTCCGGCTGGTTAAGGTTTGAACAGGTTACCATTGAGTGTAGCAGAATGCTACAACTGTTTGAGCTATTGTTTTAAGGTAAGTTCAAAGCTATCGGCGTCCATCCAAGCGGGGAACTTGGCACGGAATTCCTCCAGGGCTTGGTGTTCCAGACTAACCGTGCGGATAAACGCCTCGCCCTGGGGCTGGTCAACCAGTAAGTTGCCGTCGAAGCTCACGGCCAGGGAATCACCGCTGTAGTGCCAGCCTTTGCCATCTTCTCCAATTCGGTTTACACCCACCACATAGCTGAGGTTTTCCATGGCGCGGGCTTGGAGCAGGGTACGCCAGGGTTGACGGCGCGAGGATGGCCAACTGGCCACGCAGAGCATTGCATCGTAATCGTTGCAATTGCGGCAAAACACGGGGAAGCGGAGGTCGTAGCAAACGGTGAGCAATAGCCGCCAACCCAGGTAATTCACCACAACACGTTGTTGGCCGGGCAGATAACGCAGATGCTCGTCTGCGATTCTAAACAAATGCACTTTGTCGTAGTGGTAGGTGTCGCCTTGGGGGGTAACAAACCACAGGCGGTTTAGGTTGCCTTGGTCCGTTTGGTACACCGTGCTGCCAGTAACCGCGGCGTTCAAGTCACGCGCTTGCTGCTGCATCCAAACTAGGGTGGGGGAGTTGTCGTTTTTGTTCTCGCTATTAAGGCGGTCTGGCTCGGTGGTAAACCCAGAGGTAAACATTTCAGGTAGCACGATTAAATCGGTTTTACCGGCTAAGTGCGCCAATTTCCCTTGCAGTTGCTGCCTGTTCGCCTCCGGTTGATGCCAAGCCAAATCGGTTTGCACCAGGCTGACTCGCAGTTGGCCCGCTACTTTATCGCTCACTTTTACTGCTCACGGGCTTCGGGCTTCATAAATTTAGCGAACAGGGCTTTATGGGTATCCGGCAGGGTTTGTTTTTTGCCGCTGGCTAGGTCGATATTGACCATTCTGGCAACGCCTGTTGCCACAACGGCGGACTGCTGGGTGCTGAAGATGTCGTAACGGTGTATTACCTGGCTGTTGCCAATGTGCTCAATGCTAAGCCCTAGGTACAGCAAGTCTGGATAGTGAATTGCCGCTAAAAACCGGCAGTTTATTTCGGCAACCACCGGATTAAACTCCGGGGATTGCACTTTACTGGTCTGCTGCTCAGAAAAATCCGTGCGCAGGTCTTCGAAGTAACGAAAATACTGGGTGTTGTTCACATGCTGCATGGCGTCCATTTCACCCCAATAGACTTTGCGCTCGGTGGTGAAAGGGGTGTTGGCTAAAAATTCTTCCAGTTTGGTCATGGGGTTCCTTATCGGTGGCAATCTGTTACCAGCGAGGTTTTACGGCTGCTTAAGGTTGTAGCGCGCTATCAAATCACTGGCAAACGGTTTATGGGCTTGGATTTCCTGCTCACTGAGGCCGTCTAATTCGTAGGGCAATACCAGCCAATCGTCGGTGGTGTGCAAATAGTAGTCTGGAGTTCGTTCTACCCGCACTCGGTTGGGTTTGTACCAAAGCGCAGCAATTCGTACATCTTGCGGCATATTACGCCGCGTTTTACTGCTAAGCCTACGGATAACGGCGTCTAAATTCAGCCCAGTGCTGTAAACGTCGTCCACCAGCAGCAATTTGTGATGGGATTCTAGCCGGTCTAGCAGGTATTGCGTGCCATGCACTCGAATATTCTCGTGCTGCTCTACCATGCTCTGGTAGCTGCTTAGGCCACGGTAGGAGGTACGAATGGAAATATGGTCCGTGGCTACACCGAGATACTCCAGGCAATCTTGCACAGCGATGCCGATGGGGCTGCCGCCACGCCACAAGCCAACAATGAAATCTGGCCGAAAACCGCTGTTATAGATTTTTGCCGCAAGCTTGTAGCTGTCTACCAATACATCTTCTGCGCTGAGAAATTGCTTAATCATAGGCATTATTAAAACTGAGTGGGTGCATTGCAAAGCGGGGGAGCCTGCGAGAATATACAATATTTGACTGATGCGCCAACAATTGTATTCTGATGGCGCGGCGCACCTGCATACTATTCGTGCTGCTTAGCGTGGCATTTAGTAAGTAAGTTAATAGTAGTAGGTTAACAGTAGTAGGTTAATAGGAGTCATCGTGGAAAAACCGGCTGTAGACAAGCTTTACATTTCATCTCAGCAATTACTGCAAGATTCCTATGAGCTCGGTGCCAAGGTACTGGCCAGTGGGTTTCGGCCTAAAGTGATTATTGCCCTGTGGCGCGGTGGGGCACCTATAGGCGTGGCGGTGCAGGAGTTCATCGACTGCTATGGCGGCTGCCAATCCGACCACATCGCCATTCGCACGTCTTCGTACTCCGGCATAGGTGAGCGCAGTGATAACATTCAAATTCATGATTTGACCTACTTGCTGAAAAACATCAATCACGATGACCCGTTGTTAATCGTGGACGATGTTTTTGACACCGGCCGCACCATCGATGCACTCATCACAGAGCTTAAGAGTCGCGCCAGAAAAAATTGCCCCGATGACATTCGGGTCGCAGTGCCTTACTATAAGCCTAAATCCAATCTGACCAAGCGAGAACCGGATTACTACATTCACACCACACAACAGTGGTTGAAGTTTCCCTACTCGCTAGAAGGGCTTACCGTGGCAGAGATTGCCGCCAATAGGCCTAAGCTTTATGCAACACTGAAGCCCATTTTGGATAAAAAGTAAACATGCCCAAATAAAGAGTAGAAGCACAACGGCGGCTCGCTGCCACGGTTTTATCTCGCCATACAAAGTACGTAATTAGCGCAGGGCAGCGTTTGCGTACTCACAATTCTTATAATGACTATTTACCGCTGATCACACGTCGCAACAGGCCTTATGTAACTTTATGCCAGGGGAGAACTATGACTGTTACAACTAAATTACCGACGTCTGAACCAGTAGGAACCGGTTTTAAAGCCGAAGCCACTGCCGATTCAGTGCGCGATAACATCCGTCTTTTGGGCCGTGTTCTGGGCCAAACCATAAGCCAAGCCCACGGCGATGAGGTACTTGAGCAAGTAGAGTCCATTCGTAAAATTGCTGTGGCCTCGCGCAAGGAAGAAGCCGCTGCCCGGGAAGATCTAACCCAGCTGTTAACGTCCTTGTCCGACGAGCAAATGCTTATTGTGGCCCGGGCTTTCAATCAGTTTTTGAACCTTGCCAATATTGCGGAACAGTACCAATCCATTGACCCCAGCCACGACCTAGCCCACGGCGGAGAAGACGTATTGCGCACATTTTTGCAGCGCAGTAAAACCGAAGTCAGCTCCGTGGATTTGCAGCAAGGGTTGCAAGAGTTGTCCATCGAGTTGGTATTTACCGCGCACCCCACCGAGGTTTCACGCAGAACGCTGATACAAAAACATCAACTGTTAACCGATTGCCTGGGAGCACTGAAGGGCGCCCAGGATGAAGAGCAAAAAGACGAAATCATCGAACGTATTGGCGATTTGGTGGCCCAGGCGTGGCACACCGATGAAATCCGCGAGCGCAGGCCAACGCCGGTAGACGAAGCCAAGTGGGGCTTTTCGGTGTTTGAAAGCTCCTTGTGGTACGCGGTGCCCAAGTTTATGCGCCGCCTGCACAAGATGGTTGAACAAGAAACTGAATTTTCCATGCCACGCGATTGGATGCCGCTGTCTTTTGTTTCTTGGATGGGCGGCGACCGCGATGGCAACCCCTTTGTTACCGCTGAAGTCTCCAAAGAGGTGCTCTATTCCAGCCGCTGGATGGCCATGGATTTGTACCTGCGCGACGTAGAAAAATTGTGCAGTGAATTATCCATAGTCAATTGCAGCGAAGAACTGCGCTTGGTGGTGGGCGAAACTTCCGAACCCTACCGGGATTTGTTGCGCAAACTACGTGACGACATCCACGAAACCCGAGATTGCCTCACAGCAGTATTGAAAGGCGACAGCAACAGCCGAGCGCGAGACGTTGTTACCCACACTGCGCAATTGCTGGAGCCATTGGAGCTGTGCCATCGCTCGTTGATGGAAACCGGCTTGGAAAACGTAGCTAACGGGTTGCTGCGCGATACGCTTTGGCGGGTCTACGCCTTTGGCGCGCCCATGGTAAAACTGGATATCCGCCAAGACAGTGAACGCCACACTGAAGTGCTCTCTGAATTAACTCGTTATCTGGGCATCGGCGATTACGCCCAATGGACCGAGCAAAACAAACAAAGCTTTCTGCTAACCGAGCTGAACTCACGCCGGCCGCTTATTCCCGCCGACTGGCAGCCATCGGAATCCGTGGCCGAGGTGGTTGCCACCTGCCGTCTCATCGCCCAAACTGACCCAGGAGCCTTGGGTATCTACATCATCTCCATGGCTAAGTACGCCTCCGATGTGCTGGCGGTGCAACTGCTGTTACGTGAATGTGGCTGTCAGTACCCCATGTCGGTGGCGCCCTTATTCGAAACCCTAGATGACCTTAATCGCTCTGAGTCGGTGATCGGCGAGCTGTTCAAAAGCGATTGGTATCGCGGCTACTTGCAAGGCCAGCAGCACGTCATGATTGGCTACTCGGATTCCGCCAAAGACGCCGGCTTCTTCGCCGCCGGTTGGGCGCAATACCGTGCGCAAGAGGCGTTGGTTAATCTAGCCCAAAAATACGACATCAAATTAGTATTGTTCCATGGCCGTGGTGGCACCGTTGGCCGTGGTGGTGCGCCTGCTCACAGTGCGCTCTTATCACAACCACCCGGTAGCTTGGCTGGCGGCTTACGTGTCACTGAGCAGGGCGAAATGATTCGCTTTAAATACGGCCTTACCGACCTGGCGGTGCAGTCCATGTCTCGGTTTAGCGCCGCTATTTTAGAAGGTAACCTGCTGCCGCCTCCAAAACCCAAGCCATCCTGGCGCGAGGTTATGGATAACCTAAGCGAAAGTTCCTGTGCGGTTTACCGCGGCATCGTAAGAGAAGATCCCTCGTTTGTGCCGTACTTCCGAGCCGCAACACCCGAGCAAGAGCTGGGTAAATTGCCGTTGGGTTCGCGTCCTACTAAGCGTAAGCCTGGTGGTGGCGTAGAAACACTGCGTGCTATTCCCTGGATTTTTGCCTGGTCGCAAAGCCGTATGATGCTACCGGCATGGCTGGGAACCGGTGAAGCACTGGAAAAAGCCCGCCAAGAGTTCGAGCCCGTGCTGCTAGAGATGTTTGAGCAGTGGCCGTTTTTCCGCACGCGTTTATCCATGTTGGAAATGGTGTTTGCTAAAACCGAACCTTGGTTGGCAAGCCTCTACGACCAGCACCTGGTGCCAGAGGATCAGCGCCATTGGGGTGAGGCTTTACGTGGCAGGCTGGCCAACTCTATCCATCAGTTGGTTGAGTTGGTGCCGTCCCATCGCTTGATGGAAAGCGACCCGCAACTGAAGGCCTCCATTAAAATTCGTAACCCCTACATTGACCCGCTGAACATTTTGCAGGTTGAGTTACTGCGCCGCTCCCGTGAGTGCGGCGAAGTGTGTGGTGGTACGGTATTGGAAAAAGCCCTTATGGTTACCATCGCCGGCGTCGCCGCCGGTTTGCGTAATACGGGTTAGATTTTCTCTCTTATCTTTACTCTTTTACCTTTGAAAAAGAAGCCCGCAGTGCCTATGCACTGCGGGCTTTTTGCTGAGGGCTAAAAAGTTTATAAATCGCCCAGCTGAGGGCGCATTAAAATGTCTTCCACCACGGATCTTGGACTTAAATTAAACGCGCTGAGCATCATGGCGGCAACATCTTCTGGCGGCATAAAGCGATCTTCGGGAAGATCGGTACCCGCCCAGCTGTTGGTGAGTGTCGCCCCTGGCATTACCGAGGACACACGAATACCAAAAGGTTTTAGTTCTTCACGCAGCACTTTACTAAAGCCGTACAGCGCGTACTTGCTGATGCAGTAAGAACCGCCATTGGTATAGGCGGTAATAGAGGCCGTGCTGCAAATATTAAAAATATAGCCGTGTCCCTGCTGTTTTAGAAGCGGAATGATTTTGCGCGACAGGTGATAGGCAGAATACACATTGGTATTAATTTGCTGCTCTAGGTTGCCCTCTGGTTCGGTGTGAATTTCGCCGGGCAAAAATACTCCGGTGTTATTCACCAGTACGGCAACACTTTGGTTCAGGGCTAACACGGCATCGGCAAAAGCGACTACGGCTTCATGTTGGCTTAAATCGGCGGCTAGGGTGTGCACACAAATATCGAATTTACCTTCCAGTGCTGATTTTAGCTCGTCTAAATCGGCCTGGTTGCGAGCGCAGGTGAACAGATCGTAGCCCTGTTGGCCAAAGGCTTCCAAGGCGGATCGTCCAATGCCTTTAGTGCCGCCAGTAACGACGACCAATTGTTTGTTGCTCATGCTGTACCTTGTTTACTCGCCAGTAAATTCTGGCTTACGTTTTTCAAAGAAGGCGTTAATGGCTTCAGAAAAATCCTTACTGCCTGCGTTTTTGGCAAAGTACTGTTCTTCTAAATCCAACTGTTGCGCCAGGGTATTATTGTGGCTGCCTCTTACTAGGGCTTTTGTGCTGGCAACCGCCAGTGGTGCTTTTTTGGCCAGCTTGCCGGCCAGTTTATCAGTTGCGGTGCCCAGCTCATCTAGCGGCACCACCTGGTTTACCAAATTCAAGGCCAGAGCCTCGTCTGCACTAATATTATCGGATAGCAGCAATATTTCCATGGCTTTACGGGTGCCAACCAGGCGCGGAAGGCTCCAGGAGCCTGAACAATCACCGTTGTTGCCCACATTGATGTAGGCCGAGTTAAACACGGTGTTATCTGCGGCAACCACAAAATCGGCAAACAGAGCTATACTCATACCGCCACCGGCCACGGGGCCTTGCACGGCAGAGATGATGGGCTGTGGCAGTTCGGCCAGTAATTTGAGCCCCTGGTGCAAGGGATTGATGATTTCGTGTGCCTTATCGCTGGCGGCATCGCCCGCGGCCTGAAACGCCGCCAAATCGCCACCGGCCATAAAAGAGCGACCCTCTCCAGACAACACAATAACGCGGATACCTGGTTGTTCGGCAATGGCCTTGGCGGCAGCAAGTACGCCCTGTGACGTGGCGACGTCTACAGCGTTAAGACACTCTGGTCGGTTGAAGTGGATGCGGGCTATGTGGCCGTCAATGCTGAGCTTTACGGGGCCATTAGGCTGTTGGTTATTAGACATATTTCCCTCTATTTAATAATACGCGCCGGTTATGAACAGATGACCGGGGGCGTTTAGCTTCGCAGTTACGCCTGCTACACGTTTTGGCAAGCGCGGGTTGCCACCATCATACCATCCTAAGTTGCAAGTGGGCGCAAACAGCAGGGAAATGTCCGGGGGTTTCCTAGGGCCTGTTGACACTAATTCGGAGCCTCTGTTGAGTCAGGAAATAGTCCAATCTAGGCGCGAACCGCGAAGTTTGGTGGGCCCAAATAAGCGGTGAGCAACAACGAGTGGGCTATTTCCTGGCTCAACCCGTAGGGCTGGAGCCAGCTTCCCGCTCAACGTTGTTGCCAATCGCTCATGTAGGCCCACTACATTTCACGCTTGGCGCCTAGTTGAACGGGAAGATGCTCGGGGCGCGTAGCCCGGGGCGCGTAGCCTCCAGCAGTGGTGCCAAATTAGTGTCAACAGGCCCTAGCATTAAGGACAGGTAAGGTCATAAAGATTCAATATTTTGTAACACCTGCTCGGCTCGTTTCATCAGGGCTTTCTGTTCACCCTCGGTTTTGCGATGCCACTGCTTGTACATCAGTTGCATACGCTGATTTTCGCCCAGAGTTTTTTTGTGGCGATCTAAAAAATGCCAGTACAAACTGTTAAGAGGGCAGGCGTCGTCGCTGTCTTTTTGCTTAACCTTGTAGTGGCAGTTTTTGCAGTAGTCACTCATTTTATGAATATAATTGCCGCTGGCAGCGTAGGGTTTGGTTGCCATGATGCCGCCGTCGGCAAATTGGCTCATGCCTCGGGTGTTGGGTTGTTCTACCCATTCTATGGCATCCACATAAATGCCCAGGTACCAGTCGTCGACTTCTTGGGGGTGAATACCAGCGAGCAGACAGAAATTTCCGGTGACCATTAACCGCTGTATGTGATGGGCGTAGGCGTATTCCAAAGATTGACCAATGGCTTGTTTAAGGCAATTCATTTTGGTGTTGCCGGTCCAAAAATATTCTGGCAGTGATCTTTGCGCCCTTAAATAATTATGGTCTCCGTAATCGTTATTTTGCCAATACACTAAACGCACGTATTCTCGCCAGCCAATTATTTGCCGAACAAACCCCTCCAGGGAAGCCAAGGGAATTGATTTTTTATCGGCGTCGTAGGCGGCAATGGCTTTGTTAATTACCTCTTTGGGGGAGATTATTTTTGCATTAAGTGCAAAGGATATTCTGGAGTGGTAAAGGCTCCATTGCAACGCCGGTTTTTGATCGGTCATGGCATCTTGAAACTGGCCGAACCTAGGCAATAAATGCTCGCAAAAATAATCCATTAAAGCGCGGGCTTGTTTGCGATTGGTGGGCCATGAAAGTGTGTTGCCTACCTCGCCAAATACATCAAGTTTATGATTTCTGATGCGGGCTAGTGGTTGCTCAATATCGTTACGAAACAACTTTGGCTTGGGTATTTGATCGATGTCGTCCGCACTTAGGCTGTTACGGTTATCGTGGTCAAAGTTCCATTTGTCGCCAATGGGCTTTCCATCCGGATGCACTAATACATTAAATCGTTTACGCATTTTGCGATAGAAGTGCTCCATGGTGCCGCCGGAATTAAGTTGCCATTCAGCCGCTGTGGTGTCTTCTACATAGAAATGCTGGGTAGATGCAACATCGCTGGTAAATGAACTTTCAGCGCAGTAGCAATCCAATTGTTGCACTAACCTGCGTTCATCGGGCTGTTGATATTCAAAGTGCGCTACTTTGAAATGGCCGATGAGCGCGGTGATAAGCTCAGGCAGCGTTTTGTAGGCGTCAGTGTCATCCAGCGTGAGATGTAAACAGTGGTGGCCAGCCTCACTCAAAGCAACGGCGAAGTTTTCCATTGCACAAAAAAACGCCAACACTTTTTGTATATGATGGCGGCAGTAAGTTTGCTCCTGGTGTAGCTCCGCAATAACGTAGAGGGTGGTATCGCTTTTTTCTCGAAACCACGAGTGGCTGGAGTTGAGTTGGTCACCTAAGATTAACCGGAGCGTTTTATAGTGTGATGATAAACCGTGCATTTTGCTCAGTTTTACATCCAGAGACTTGCTAAGTGAGTTGGCCATACGATAATTACGCGATTAGAGTACAAACAAAGCTCTACGCAGGTTGGGCGAGCTCAGATTAGGCCCACTACCGAGGCAAGCAGCAGTTTTCAACATATGGCTGAGGCCAAGAGTGCCGCTTCACACCGCAAGCGAGCTTCACTCAGCCCTAAGCGATTTGTTTTACTGTAACAAGACAGCAAATAAGGTTACTAATATGAAATTAACTAAATTTTCCGCCAATGTGAGCTCCAATGCGTCAACTTTGGGCACCTCCCGTACCTGGGGTGGCTTGCTGGTTGGTTGTGCTATGGCGGCCGTGCTGGCTGGTTGCAGCACCTACGACCCATACACCGGCGAACAAGAGACTTCCAAAACCGCCATTGGCGCTGGCGTGGGCGCTTCTGTTGCTGCAGTAATTGCTTACATCGACAACAAAGATGAAGATTCATCCACCCGTAATAAGCGTATCTTGTCCTCAGCTGCTGGCGGTGCTGCCATTGGTGGTGGCGTGGGATACTACATGGATGCTCAAGAAGCAAAACTGCGCCAGCAGCTACGTGGCACTGGTGTAAGCGTTGAGCGAGTAGGGGACAATATCAACCTGATTATGCCAGGAAACATTACCTTCGCCACGGCGCGCTCAGATATCGCCACTGACTTCTACCCAGTATTGGATTCCGTAGAGCTGGTGCTAGAAGAGTACAACAAAACGTTGGTTGTTGTGGCTGGCCACACTGATAGCGACGGCTCAGAAAGCTACAACAAAAACTTGTCTCAGCTTCGTGCCCACGCGGTTTCCGATTACTTGGCTAACAAAGGCGTTGATTCTGTGCGTTTAGAAACCGTTGGTTTTGGTGAGTCTCAACCCATTGCCTCCAATAGCACCGACGAAGGCAAGCAGCAAAACCGCCGAGTTGAAATTACTTTGGTTCCAGCCACTGAGTAAACCGTCCTCGTGCAACAATGCATCTATCTCAAGGCACCTATCATAGGTGCCTTGTTCGTTTCTCCCACTGTGCTTCTTCCTGTCCTTCCGCATTAAGTACAGTTTGCCTGAGCCGCTAACGGTAAAGGTTCAGCCTAGATATTTTCGAAAAGCGTGGCCGGCCCACGAGATCTTATGTGCTCTCATGCGAGCCGTGCTACCCGCGGTGGTTTAACTTCAGCACCAGAGGTTGAAAGGCAATACCATCTTTGAGGCCAGCCGGCCTTTCTACAGTAAATCCAAACCTTTCATACACTGGCACTGCGTACATAGACGATCTCACAGTTACTAAATCAGCATGGCAGTAGGTTAACAGGCTGCGCCAAAGTAGTGTGGCTATGCCCGTTCTTTGCTGGCTTTTGGCAACAAAAAGATGATACAGATGCGAGCCATCTTTCAATGCTGCATAACCCTCCACACGGCCAGCGTTTTCATACAGGATATTGACGTAGTCTTGGCTTTTAATACGGGCCTCAAAGGCAGGCTCGCTAATCGTCTCTTTAAACCAGGCGGGTAATTCTGTGTTTGGATCATCCAGGTAAAAGCCAGCCAGGGAAGACACTAGTTCTGCGAGTTGTGGAATATCATCCGCGTTTGCTCTGCGAACACTCATAGCCATTTAGCCATCTTCTAGCCCGCAGGGTTGATCCATCACCCAACAGCGCGGGTTATGACTGTAGCCCAACTTTTCATAGTAAGTGTTCGCTGCCGGTGCGGCGATTAAAATCAGCTTACATTTTGGGCCTAGCTGTTGCTGGGTGACGGCTTGTAGTTGACGACCAATGCCAGAGCGCTGGTGTTCAGCGCTAACCGCCAGATCTGATAAATAACAGGCGTAGTGAAAATCCGTAACGCTCCTTGCAATGCCAACTAACTGGCTACCATGCCACGCGCTCACAATTAGGTTGCTGTTAGCAAGCATACCGGCGATGCAGTCATAGTCATCCACCGGTCGGCGCTGGCCTAGGGTAGAGGCGTTTAGCAATTCGATAAACTGATCGGCGCTGACGGGGTGGTTGATCTTGTAGTCAATTTTCATAATCGTCGGTTCACGCACACGTATGTGCTTTTGCTCTTAATGGCGGGTGACAAGCCGTTACTCAATTTCCATAGGCTACAGGCGTTTTAGCATTCTGTGGCGGTTTTATGATGCCACATGTATTGGCGTAGAGTCTCATCAAAACGGCACAAAATAAGCTGTAGTGGTTATGCGGTAAATACCTAAACACCTCATGCGCCCTTGTGTTCCCGATTAACCAAACCAATGGCCACCACTGTAATTATTACTTCCAAAGCAAAAGACCCGTGAAAGATAAAGTTCAGTCACCAAGGATTGCATAAAGATGGCACTTGGAACAGTGAAATTAAGCCGTTGCTTAACGGAAATAGCGACCATATATCACCGACGACGGTATCTACCAGCAAATGTATAACCCCTCCGACAAAGAAATAAACGGCATAAACTGCGGTTTTATTAAACACTGAAAACTTTGTTGCCAAGCCTGCCACGCCGAAAAACGAAAGCCACACCCCGGGAGATGGCTCCAATATTGATGGTGCAAGGTTTGTTTGTTATCAATGAAATAGAAGTAAAACATGTCCAAATCTGGAGCAGTGGCTCCCAAAAAGCAGGCTATGTAAATGAGTGGCTTAGTTAAATGTTCTGCTTTATGGCTTCGCGATAGGCAATAGCCATAAATAATACCCGAGGGAAGATGCGCGATGAACATGATTCTGGCTCCTAGCTTTTAAGAACCATTTTTGGCCTAAAATGTGGCTATCTTGTGGTGTCAAAAAGATTGATTGTGCTAAATATTGCCACCTTGCACGGAGGTATTTGGAGGCGTGTGTGGCTGCTGATGAAATGATTTGGCCCGAGGTACCGCACCACTGGCACTGTAAGGCCTGTGTACACGTCGAGGGTGCTGGCTAAAATCTTGGGGAAACCGATATCTATATGGGTTATTTGCTTGATAGCACAGCGAATGCTGTAGTCGATTGTTAGGCCCGGGTTGCTCCAAATATGGCCAGCAGACCGATTGGCAAGAGTGGCGTCCATTGTAGGAGTTTCGATAGAGTTTTTGCTTTAAAAAAGTACGATCCTACAGCCACAAATAGTAAAGAGTATAGGTACTACAAACCACAGAGAATCTTAACTAGGCTATGGTGTTGAGTAGTATCAGCCCAGTCGACTTAGGTTAGTAGCACTGAGGCAGCGAAGTAGTATTTTCAATATTGAGATTCGGCAGCGTGTTTTAATGTTAGGCAGTTACACAGTTATTAGTACAGCCTCTTTCTTGGACATCATGCCTCTTAGCCGCTTCTCGAGCCATCCGACCATGGATTCTTGTGTGCATACCAATGTGTTTCCATTCTCTGACTGTTTAAACTCCCAAATATGGATTGCAGATGCGCCGAAGCCTTTGCCGTTCCACCCAATAAAACTATGTTTATCTACTCCCCCGATGGTAGATGAGAGAGTTTGAAACCGCTAGATTTCCACACAAAGGTTTTTCCAGGCTCCAAGCTTGTGGCCAATTTTGCATAAGTGATCTCGGGGTGCCATTTAGGCCACTGGTCAATATTGGCTTGCAGATCCCATACTCTTTCCACGGGTACCTGAATTTCAATATTTTTAGAGATCTTTAGTACGGCATTCTCATTGATGTTCATAGCATCCTCTGCTCATCTGGGATATCGGGTCGTCTAACACCCAAAATGCAGACAAACACTACGCTTGGATGCGAAGCGCGATGCAACTTTTGCCCGGCCACAGAATGAAGCGAGCGGGTGACTACGGCTGGGTGTTACAATCTTGACTGCACATAATTTGCCACATCTACTGGCGCTCCACCTTGAGAGTAATGACCATCTAGGGTGTATGCCATCTGCTCCAACGGCGCATCACGGTAACCGTAATTCTGCATTTCGCTGATATAACGAGTTATAAAGTGCTGAGCGCCTAGAAGTTTCCATTGAGCCACATGAACAAGCTCATGAAAATGTAGGCGCAGTTCACCGGTACAGCGGGGATGTACGTAGTACGTGTTTTTATACGTTATTCCATTGACCTCCATGTCTATAAAGTCACCAAGGCCGACTGAGCGTAGCTCGGGGAAATTTGGCTTTGGGGTTTCTTCAATAACTACGAAGTAAGAGTCCTCTAAAAATTGTTCCGAATAAAATCCACTGAATTCATCAGCGAAGATTGAGCACGGTTTTCGCTGCGGTTGGTATTTAGCATTGATTGAATCGATCCATGTTTCAATACGTTTTATCACGAAGTCTCCTATGAACTTAATATTATAATCGGATTTTGATTAAACCTAGCTTAATGCCTCAGTCTGTCCTTTTAGGTAGGCGTACTGGCTCAGATTGTTGTTTCCCGCTCTGGTGTGCGAGAAAGAAAGTACCGCACGGAACTGACGAAGGTTTTCGAAGCCGGCTCGTGGCCTAGTAAAAGGTGCCCATCGCTGTCTAAGGCGATGAATTCCGCTCCCGGTATGGCTGCCGCCATTTCCCTACCGGTGGCTATCGGGATGCGCTGATCGCCGAGTGAGTGCATGACGAGAACCGGCACCTGGACCTGTGCTAAGCGATGGCGCACGTCGATATCTGCAAACACATTTAGAAACCGGACAGCGTTTTCAGGCGATGTGGTGAGCCGCTGGAACTCATTAAACCAGTTGAGCTCCTCCGCACTGGCACTAGGCATAAACGTTGTCGAGAATATCTGACGATAGGCCGGATTATCCTGGCCCCAGCCGCTTTCGGTTAACGTAATTATGGCTTCCCGCTCCCGGCTTAATTGCTGTTCCGCCTGCACTCGCCAGCCCGCTGCATAGCCACCAAATAAAATAAGGTGGCTAACCCGTTGGGGATGTCGAACTGCATACTCGATGGAGACCGAGGCCCCCTGGGAAATTCCCACCAGTGCGAATCGTTTTAGCCCGGCGGCCTCCACAACAGCTTCAAGGTCCGAGACAAAAGACTCAAAGGAAATTTCGTTGACCTTCCAGTCAGAAAGCCCATTGCCACGCTCGTCATAACGAACCAGTCGATGATCACGGGCTAGCTCCTGGAATAGTGGGCTCCAGATGGGAGCTCCCCAGTCGTGTTCAAGATGGCTTAGCCAGTTGGCTGCCTTGACGATTGGCGGGCCATCGCCCACCGAGGCATAGGCAATGCGCGCTCCATCTGCAGCGCAACAGAAGCGGATGCGCTGGCGTGTAAGGAGCTGCCTGCCACCGGCTTGCATGTTTTTGCTATCTGTCTGTGCCTGCTCTGCGGCATGGATATCAGGGCGCCAGGCGATACCGGCGTTGCGAAATCGTTCTCCAAGCTGGAATTGTAACTTACCGGCGTCCTGCGGACGTCCCGTCCGCTCCAGCAGAACAAGCACCCGGGTTGCAGCTTCCGTGTTGAATGGATCCAGTGTCAGCCATTCCTGGGCATGGGTAAGCTGTTGCAAAGCGGTCAGTTCCAAGTGCCCGGCCAGCCGCCCCAGAACACTGGCCTGCAGGCGGGTCAGCGCCAGACGTTCGGTATCCAGCCACTGCTGATAGAGTGGCTGAGAGGGAAGGTCTAGTCCGGGCAGGAAGGGTTCATTCAGCTGTTGCGAGATAAATGTCAATTCGACAGCGCTTAGATCCTTCTTTTCTGCCAGTTGCGTCAGCTGGTGGACATCGACCCCGAGCTCCCCGGTTAGCAACGACACCCTTTCTCGATCTGCGCTCAGCCTTTCGTTGCTAACGTCATTTACCAATGGGCGGATTTTAGTCAAAGACCAGCGTAATGCCGCGCGGGGATCATCAGGAATCTCCCAGAATAATTCGCACAAGCGGTCACGCCGGTGGGGCCGAGAAGTGCTGGCCAAAAATCCTAGCAAAGCCCTGGTTCTGCGTGAGGCGGGTAGTTTCACGGACGTGTCGTTGCGGCTGATGGTGAGTTCGCCAAGCAATGTCATGGCAATGTCCAAATTCGAAAACTCCTGTAAACCGTGTTTGTTTGCCGAGCTGCGCCAGTCTGCATTTGGGGTTGCGTGTGCTGAGCCCACGCCGCGTATTTCTACTGTACTTGTGGAACGCCGTTTAAACCGCGCTTAGTACATAGCAACGCGTTGTGTTACAGCAACTCTACCTAGCAATTCAATCATTTTTACCACAATGGCTTCAACGACGGCGGTCTAGGTTGCTGCGGGCGGTAATTCACATTGTCGGAATATTTAGAGCAGTATTCGTTAGAAATGACAGGTCGGTAGAAATTACAGGTGTGTATAGAGAATTTTGCGAAGGATCCCTTCAGGCGTTGATCGTATGCCCCCAAAAGTAACACACTTATTTAGTTTAGAGATTGAGATTGGCACGCCTGATTGTTTAAAAGGGTGCTCCTGAAGCCCGGGGCGTCATTCGGCGCATTGAACATGCCATCGTAACTTTGGACGCAGGATTAGTGATAGAAGAGGTTGAACTGCGCTAGATTGCTGCTCGTGGCTGAGTCAGCGAGTTCTTGCAGCTCAATGCACGAGCAGATCCGAAATCCATTATCACAGACGCAGAGGCAAGTTAGTAGATGCGGTGATGGATTTAAGTGGTGTTTTAATTTATAGATGAAGGGCAGGGCAGCAGTTCCATCTTGCTGAGTAGCGCTTTAATTGTGGCTGCCCGCCGGTGTCGACGGTTGGCCGTGCGGATGTCTAGCAACGACTTCTGGTACAAAACTTTTGAGCAGTGGCTGGTCTTGACGCTAATTTCCGCTACCGGCCGCTGTCTGTTGGGTAATATAGGTTTAAACAGACAGGCCAGCCGGAATGATTGCGCTTATTAGTCTAGTAACGGTCCTGCGGTATCTGGGAATCGGCCTGTGTTGAGCACCTGAATACCCGCTGTGTGGTCACCGTTGAAGGGTGTCTGAATACCCGGGCAACCCAGTGATATAGCGTCTTCCGGTGAGTCAAACCATATGCCTACATGGTAGGTGTGTACTGGCGCGGTGGCTGGGTTGGTCGCCGCATCGGCGTCATGACTCAACGTGGCAATGGCTTCTCCCGGGGCTACAACAAAGGTCTCTTCGTTGAATCGGCTGACAAAACTTGCGTAACCTTTCCCTTTGGCGTTGGTTTTAATATCGCCCACATACCAGGACATTCCGAATGGAAACTCGGGCACCTGGATAGTGAATACTTCAACCTCAGAGTTGGCTGGCATGCCTTGAACAAAAATTTCCATCCGTTCTGCTTCGCCAACAGGGGTTATTCGGACGAATCCCTTAGCTTTTGTGGCGCAGCCTTCAGATAGGGCCGCCGGTCGAGTCATTTGAAACTCGTTGGCTCTGGCGTCCAAGCCATTTTTATTTCCGGCAAATGCAGACAGAGACGTAAGTGCAGTGGCAGAGGCTAGTAATGTAGCGGTTGCGAAAGCTCTGTATGAATTGATTGTCATGAGAAAAGTCCTTTTGATGAGATTGTTTTTGATGTTGTGTTAAAACAAGGACAGATTAATCGCCGGCCGTTGATGCCAGCGTTGTAAAAAGCGTTGTATTTACTGATGTAATTTCAGTGCGCGTTGAACTTTGGCGAGTATTAGGAGCGTTTAAGCGCCAACCTGGCTAAGATTTGACACGGAACCCAAGTGCATCTAAACCAGACGCCCACTTCATTGACTCTAGTTGGGGGAATATTGACGTGGGTGTATTATCAGTTGAACTCAGGTTGCGTATTTATGAGCCCGTGCCGGAAGACTGCGCAACACGGCGCTGGCGTATCCACCTGTTGATAGGGGTTGCATACCAGCGAGCAACTACAAAGCTAACAAAACAAGATGTGCCCACCATAATTCCAAACATCAATAATTTGGTGTTTCCTAAGATAGTGGACGGCGGGATGTAAAAGCGCATCACTCCTAAAACGATAATATGGAACAGATAGAGTTCGTAACTGTGTCGCCCCATCCACCGTAGCGGTAGTGTTAGATAACTCCAAAAGGGCGTTTGGTTAGGGGGAATATGAATAAGCAAAATCGCTGTGCACAGAGCAATGCCAGTAAAACCAAAAACAACGTGGCCACGAATTCCGGAGAAATAAATCACCACTAACCCGACCACTGCGGCGACCTGCCAGATTCTCATCACATTACGGCTTACTTTATTTTGCAGCAATGCGGCAAGAATCCCGAAGCTAATAGCATCAAAGCAGGCTAGATACCCATAGAGATAATCAATGTCGTTGTCCAGATGCAGCCACCGGTATAGTGGGCCGATAGCAATATTTGCCAGAGTAGGATGAAATGTTTGATCGAATCTCTTCGGGCGATCACGGTACTTGAGTGTATTCTGCAATGGCTAGCATCGGTAGAGCAATTATTTCGCCGTAAAGCGGAGGGTAGCAGATTTCTCTGGATTACTTGGTTATGGTAGGCGCTTGGCACAGGCACTAAATATTGTTAGTGCCTGTCTTGGGCTAGAGCATTTCTATAAATCACCCGCCAAAAAACTTCTTCAGCTTCGACAGAGGCGATGGGCTCTTCACGGTTCGACTATCAGCCCGCTGCGGCTGCGCGGCATTCCCGCGATTTTCCTGATTGCCCTGCGTTTTGCGCTCGCCAGAAGGATTACGCCGACGGCGCTGTTGCTGTCTCTGCTGGCCACCTTCTTCATCGCGGTTGCGGTTACCCTGCTGAGGGCGGCGCTCATTGGAATTGTTACGCGAATTATCCTGGGCGTTACCATCTGCGTCTACCGGGCGGCGGGATTTCCTGCGGGGCCTGCGTGGTTTGGGTGTTTCGCCATCGGGACTGTTGTTGCGGCTTGAATCAGGATTATTCTGCGGACGAGATCGGTTGGCTTCGGCTCTGTTTCCGGAATTTCTGTTTCCGTTCCGGTTACCGGATGCATTACCGTTCTGGCGTCTGCCCTGTCCACGGTTCTGGCCTTTAGGGCGGTCGGCAAAATCCGGCACTTCGCCTTTTACGACTTCAAACGCAGGCGTGTTCAATCGCTCGATTTTGCGCTTGATGAGTCGCTCAATGTCGCGCAGGAGTTTAGTTTCCTCCGGAGCAACGAGAGAGATGGCAACACCAGTGGCACCGGCGCGACCCGTACGGCCAATACGGTGTACGTAATCCTCCGAGACGTTAGGAAGATCAAAATTGATGACCTGAGCCAACTGATCAATATCGATTCCACGAGCCGCTATATCGGTTGCTACCAGCACCTGAATTCGGTCCTGCTTGAAATCATCCAGTGCTTTGGTACGCTGGTTCTGGCTTTTATTGCCGTGTATTGCTGCAGATTGAACACCAGCTTTATCGAGAACCTTCACCAGCTTGTTGGCACCATGCTTGGTGCGGCTGAATACAATGGTCTGCTCCGAGTTGGTTTTCAGTAGGCTGGTCAACAGGTGAACTTTGTTTTCTTTGGCAACTTCGTACACCTGCTGAGTAACGGTTTCCACCGTGGAGTTACGCGGTGCAACGTCGATCTGTACAGGGTTGTTACAGATTCCGCTCGCCAGCTTCCGAATGTCATCGCTGAAAGTAGCGGAAAACATCAAATTCTGACGCTTCGTTGGCAGCACCTTTAGAATTCGCTTTATGTCATGGATAAAGCCCATATCCAGCATGCGGTCGGCTTCGTCCAATACCAGAATTTCCAAATCATCAAAACGTAGAGCATTTTGATTGTGCAGGTCCAGCAGTCGGCCGGGGGTCGCCACCAGAATATCCGCGCCCTTGCGTAGGGCCATCATCTGGGGGTTTATCTTCACGCCACCAAAAACGACTCTAGCGCTCAGCGGGAGGCCTTTGCCATAGGTTTCAACACTGTCGAGGACCTGCGCGGCCAGTTCGCGGGTTGGCGTCAGCACCAGGGCGCGCACACGGTTAGCGCCGGCACGACGACCTTTGCTCAGGTGCTGCAGTACTGGTAGTGTGAAGCCGGCAGTTTTGCCGGTGCCGGTCTGAGCCGCAGCCATAACATCTTTGCCAGAAAGAATGGCGGGAATAGCCTGCGCCTGAATAGGAGTTGGCTGGGTATAGCCGTTATCAGTGATCGCCTTGAGGATCTGCTCCTGCAGGCCAAGTTCTGTAAATAACATAAAATCGCTCTGTAAATGTTCGCCCACGGGCAAACGAGTAGGCTAGCAAACCAAAACGATTGATCTACTTGAGCCAGACGTGTCCAAAATAGAAGAGGACGGCACGGGTGTGCACGTTCGATAGGAAACTCATTGATGGCGCCGCAAGGGGCGTTCAAAGGGTGTCTCAGGCCATTTCTTACCCCGGTTGGGGAGCCGGCCTGCGCAGGTTGTAACCTGCACTAAAGCTATGCACGGTTGGCTTAACTCTAAGCTAGACATTAGCCTAACCTAAAGATAGCCACCTTAATGCTTGTTTCGCATAGCCTAACATAGACATCTGACATAGCCTAGCCCAGACACCCACTTTGATGCTTGATTGATGATTTCATAAGTTGTACAAACAATAAGCTGTATATACATAATCTTAATTAGGGGTGTTTGGAATGGATAGAGCGTGCAAGCACCAGGTCTTTTTGGGCGTAACTCGTTGTTATTACGTTGTTTCTCGCTGTGTGCTCAGAGCGTTTCTGCGTGGTGAAGACCGGTACACAGGCAAATTCTAGGAGCATCGGCGCCAGTGGGCAGAGGATCGATGGTTGCATTTGGCCAGTGTCTTTACCATTGATATCTACGCGTAAGCAGTGATGAGTAATCGCCTACATGTGGTGTTAAATGTCGACCCTGGGAAAGCCAGAGCCTTAACCAAGCGCTAAGTTTGCCAACGATGGCACCGGTTGTATAAGAGGACTTTATTAACGCAACGATTCTTAAATGACGAACCACTAACCGTCGTTCCCGAGTGGCCAATTATTTTTTAGTCTTGATTATTCGCCGTACTTTTTGGTTTTTAATTTGGATGTCTTATTAGTTGCCAGTTGCGTTCTGGTTGTAGTGTAGTTTTGGGGTAAAGTGGCGAAGCCACGGCAAAACGAAACGTAGGCCGAAACCTCAACTGGACAAACTTGTTAAGTCATTAGCCTGCTAATTCTTGAGCTGTACATCAATTTCTATGAGATATGGTGCCACATAACCTTTATAGGTCGACTTGAAGCTTTCAGGGAGATCTTTCCAGCCAGTAATACGTCCTCTGCAATTTTTCGCGCCACAACAACATGTGTATGGAAAGTGCTCAATAATGTAATTTCTCATTGCATAGTCAAATGTTACTTCCTCACCGATTTCGATAGGATGCATTGCAATAAAATCATGTGCGCCTGCGTTATTTAGATTTATTCCACAATTTGGGTTGCAGGAATGATTAACTTTGGTAATTTCTCCGCCATGCAATGCGTACCTAAACTCTCCCATCTGCGAGGCATGAGAGTGGTTTTCATCGATATTATCTTTTTCGATAACACCCACCATGACAATTTCACCAGAATGAAATTGTTTAGTCGCGAAAATACCTTGGCCTTTATCTTTGCAAGTTAATAGTTCGTATCCGTTGTTCACTTTGTGTACCTGGATCGACGAGCATATGCTCAGGAGAAATCACAGTAACACATATCTAAATTCTTTATCGCTTGGGGTAACACGGACTTATAACGCCTCAAAAACCGGCTTGGTGAAGTTGGCAGTTTTTTTGGAACAAAAAAGGTGACAGCTTTACCAAGTCCGAGTGCTTTGATTTGTTATAGCTTTTACTCATAGTGAGTCCACAGCCGAAGAATTTTGACCGCTTTATCTTCTTCTAGCACTTGGTAAACCAATCGATGTTGGATATTTATTCTTCGGGAGTATGCACCCGCCAAGTCACCAATTAGCTTTTCATAGGGCAGCGGCTTCTGATAGGGTTCTTGCTCGATAATTTGCAGCAACTCTTGAGCTTTATTTTTAAGCCCTGATGAGGCGAGTTTGAGAGCATCTTTTTGAGCCTGCTTGGTGTAGTAGAGCTTCCAGGTCACCAATCAAGCTCCTGATTGCACTCGTCGAGCCCAGCGTACATGCCTTCACGGATAGACTCCCGCATACCAGGCACAGCCAGCAAGTTCAGCGTTTCGCTTATGGCGTTCCAGTCCTCTTCTGCCAGCAGGACTGCATTCCCCCTTTTCCCTGTAATAACAATAGGTTGATGGCTGGCCGATGCCTCGTCAATCAAGGCATAGAGCTTGGTGCGGGCTTCTGTAGCGTTAAGTATGGTCATGAGTCACCTCCAAAATGACTTAGCGTACGCCTAAGCGTACGCCGCGTCAACCAGCAGGCTATAACGCCGCCAACAGCGGCAGACTTGATGTGGAGTGTTTTGTGCAACAATGGCGTAGCCATGCACAAAACAAGTAACAGCAAGGCTATCCAAGGAGCGTAGCGACTGATGCTGCTTGGCATTGTTAGGGCCTATGGTATATAGTTGTACGGAATTTCCGTACATAAAGGTGGCCTTATGGACACAATTAGCGTAAATAAATTTAGGGACAACCTGAAAAGCGTTGTAGAACAGGTGGTTAGCAGGCATGAACCGCTTAAAGTGACTAGGCGAGCTGGGGAGGCTTTTGTTGTAATGAGCGCTGAAGACTGGGAGAGAGAGCAGGAAACCCTGCACGTACTCCAAAGCAAGAACCTCATGCAACAAATTGTCGAATCTCTTGAAACCCATACCCATGGACAAGGCTACAAGCCGACTGACGAGCAGATGAATGAGATCACTGGTATTTGAGGGCAATACCTGGGAAGCGTATGAAACTATGCGCGAGAAAGACAAACGGCTGCACAAAGCACTCTGCAAATTATTAAAAGAAATGCTCCGATCTGATGACCCTTCATTCGGCCTCGGCAAGCCTGAACCACTCAAGCACAACCTCTCGGGCCTTTGGTCAAAACGAATCTCGCAGAAAGACCGGTTGATATATCGTTTCGATGATAAGTCCATTTATATCTTCGCTATTGGTGGGCACTACGACCAGCCCTAACGAGACTGTAGAAAAACTAATTTGGCGATCCCTGGTATTTCGCTACTATTTTTCATAGTCTCATCGACCCATTTCTAAACTATTCTGCCGATATTTCATGTAATATCGCGTTCGTCGACTTGTTGTCGCTACAACTCTAGTTTATCGCCCCGTAGTTGGCGATTTTCTCAATATTATGGACTAAACAATATAGTTGCCATTGTCCCTGCACCTTTTGTTTGCCTCGAAGAGAGAAACGATTTAACCCCTTCTGGGTACCTATGTTAGCAAACACTGGCTCTACTGTAGACATTCGATGCCCGTAAACTTGTTTTCCGTACCGACTATCTACTCGTTTTTGCATCCAAGCAGTTGGTGATTTTGAAGTGTTCATAGTAAAGGAAACTTGTCTACCGTGGCCCTCTCTGGTGTCAGCGGAGGAGGGGTTGCGCATACATTCATGCTTTCTCGCGCAATTTCGGCAGTCCGTCAGTTTTCCTTCAAAGAAGAGCTTCACTTTTCCAAAGTCGTCTGTTGTTTCGTTGCGCAACCACATTTCGTTACCTTCAGGGCAAATGCAGGTTTTGTTCCTTCTATTTAGTTGGAACTCTCCAGCAGGGATAACACGCTTTACGCCTTTCACTGTATCTTGGTGTCGTTTACCGTGATCGCTCTTATGGCTTTGGAATTTTGGGTCGCGTGATCTGAAGGCATTGTCTGGTATGTAGGCGTTTATCGCTTCCTCTTTCAGATAGGCGTAATTAGCTTCGTTGGCAAACCCGGTATCTGCGGTGACAACGATTTGGTCTTCTATTAGGCTACCGAATTCAGCATCAGCGTAACGTTGTTGGATCTTATCCAATACAGGCTTTAATGTGTGGTGTTCTTGGCCTTCACCGAATGCCTGGGCATCGACAATGATTTGATGCTTTTTGTCGACGGCAGCGACGCCGTTGTAACCTTGTATTGTGCCTTTACTGGTAAGCATCTTGGCCGATTCGTTATCGGTGATATTGCTTTTTACTTCCTTTGGCCGTTTACCTTGCCCCATCCTTGGGGCTGCTGTCTTTAGGAACTGGTCGATTTTATTGAAGTGTTTATCCAGTGTGTCGATTGTTTTTTCGAGTTGATCTTTCCTATCACCTTCGCCTTTTCTACGCCGATCGAGACTCTTGTGTTCTTTCATGCAAGCTTTGATTTGTTGTTGAATCTTATCTCGCTTACGCGCAAGTTCATCAAAGGTGCCAGAATGTTCTTTAGCGGCGTTAGAGGAGATCTTGCAGCGGGGCGGCCTTCCGCCGTCAATAGCAATCAGTTCGTGGCCGATTAAACCTTCCTCATCGCACACCATCAGTATCTGAGTGAAGATATCTTCAATCGCGTCGGGATGGCTGCTTATGAAGCTGGCGATACTTGTAAAGTGGGGAGTAGTGTCGCACGTGAGTGCCTTAAACATAATATTGTTTTGGCATTCCCATTCGATGTCTCGACTGGAGCGAACACCTTTGTAGTAGGCGTATAGAATAATCTTTAACAAAATGGCAGGATTGTAAGCGGAGCGACCACCAGTGTCGTTTTTATATTTATCGTAAAAGGCTGAGAGATCGAGCTTGTCTTCTATGAGGTGATGGAGAACAAATTCAAACGTACCAGGCCGAATCTGCTCTTCAAAATTGACTACAACCATGGTGTCTTGGTTGTAGTTAGGGGTCTTGAAATTAGGCATACAATAACTCCCTGTGGCGATAGCCAATTCTAGCGAAAAACGACTGGTTTTGGGAGTTTTTCTACAGTCTCAACGCTGAGTGCAGCGGCAGTTTGTGGAGTGGTCTTTTGTGCTAGCGTAGCGGCCAACACAAAAAAGCCATGGAACAAACTGTCCGACTGGCACGACTTGTTAAATTATTTGCATGGATAAATTAGACCTAGCGCTTTGATAATAGCTGTAGCAGAGGGTATGTCATGAAGCTCTGGATTGCGCTTAATTTCTGAAATGGAAGCCGACAAATCCGTATGAAATGTACTTCCCTTCCTTGGGCAGTACCCATAGGATGCACCGTTCTTACCAGCCTCTCCAATCAACTCAAAACGCTGCATTACTTTCGGATCTTCAATATCAATTTTTCCGAATGCATTTGGATACATTATTCCAGCCTGGAAGCCAAAGTTATATCCTTTAGTCGCGCCGATGAAAAGTCCAAGACAAAAATTATAGTCAGGTGAATCGCTCTGATCTAAAACTCTTGAGCATGCGTTGGCATAGCTAATTCCGCTATTAATAACATCAGCTTGTACATTTTGTAGCCCCATCACCGCTAGCATGAGAGTTAATACTTTTAACTTCATAAATTTACCTCCTGTATTGTGACGGCGTACACTCTCGAAATTTAACGCTACCAGCACAGGCCGGAGCTGTGTTGATTGGTTTGTGCTAGCGTAGCGAAAAAGCACAAACCGAGCAACGCAGCGGAGGTCCAGCCAGCTTGCTGGCGAGTGTGCCTGGTATTGTTATATGTGGTGGCCATATTGCTACCTGCTGTTTTGTTTGACGTGGCACGGACAAAAAGCGCGGGCCACGGTTTTGCTGTTTTGTGCTTTGTTTCGCGGGCTGCCGAGAGCGAACGGGAGGAGGGTGTGATTGCTGCTTTACCTTCCGTTGGTGCCACTTTGCTGCCTTGCGATTTCTCTTTTGGCGTTGAGCTTAAGTTTACCACCACTGAGGTGTATTGCTACATTGCCTGCGCAGTGGCGGTAGTGCTACGGTTCTACTGCATTGCACTGATACTTTGCTGGGATTCACTACGATGGTTCGGGTTGCCAGTCCTAAGACCACCGTAGACTTATAACGCCGCCAACAACGGCAGACTTGCGGTTGTGTTTTTGTGTAATGATGGCGCAGCCATGCACAAAAACACAAGCGCAAGGCTGTCCAGAGAGCGCAGCGAACGATGTTGGTTGGCCTTGTTAAGCCTTGCAGACGATGAAAAACCGTTTTTCATCTATGTTTTCTCCAAAGCCAATTACAGGGTTGTCTATTCTCACCCATGAATCATCAAATTCCTGCTCGCTTGCGGAGACAAGAGAAAATGTTGAATCAATCGATGCTAGTTCCGCATATGCCTCAGAAATCTCTATGGGCTCTTCGTCAGGCACTATGTGAAAAAGACACTCTTGATGCTCGATATCCACGCCAATTCTACCAATTGGCATTTCAGATTCGGTTGCTATTATTTCTCCATCGTCATCGATGGTTAATAAAATTACAAACAATCTGAAATCGTCGCCCACCACCTCAGACTCTTCAAGTTCATTGATGATACAGCCAATGTACTTGCTCACTGGTTGATATTCCTTTATAGGCTTAACGCCGCGTTCACCGGCTTGTCCGGTGCAACGCTTTGTTAGATCGCCGCCTTTTTGGCAGTTGATCCGAGCCTTCACTTTTAATCGCCCCAGATGCCTCTAATCCGAGCAGGCGACGAAATTTAGGACATTCCATATGGCTCGGAGCAGAACAGACAGCTGCATGCCTAAGCCCATCGCGCATAGCTATCAGCTTTTGTATGGTGCTATCCAATTCGTCTCCCTTTTTAGCCAGCAGCTCTCTATCAATATTTGGGCTTCCATTAGCACCTACCATTTGAGCAATTTCATCTAGTGAAAACCCAGCAGCTCGCCCCAGCGTAATCAATGCAAGCCGCTCCAAAATATTGGCCCCAAATACTCGGCGCAGCCCCTGCCTGCCAACAGAGTTGATCAATCCTTTTTCTTCATAGAAACGCAATGTGGAAGCTGGAACCCCGGAACGCTTGGCTACCTCTGCTATGTCCATAAATTAGTCTTGACCTCAAGTCGACTTGAGGTGGTACGCTATCACTAGTTCGAAATCGAAACAAGCAAAGGAGAGATTTATTAACAAACTAATGGTTGTATTTTTTATCGGAATTGGAGCAACTGCCGTGATGGACTTGTGGAGCATATTGAGGAAATCACTGTTCGAAATTAACCCCCCAAATTATGGAATGGTGGGGCGCTGGTTAGCTTATATGACCCACGGAAAATTTCGTCACGACTCTATTGCAGAATCTGCTCCTATGCTAGGAGAGCACTATATTGGATGGATTGCCCACTACTTGATAGGGATAGCTTTCGCAGCCGTGCTGGTTGTTACCGCAGGCAAGCCTTGGATTTTCAACCCAACCATTGGTCCGGCGCTCGTTGTTGGTGTTGGAACAGTGGCAGCACCCTTTCTATTAATGCAACCGGGCATGGGGGCTGGTATTGCCTCATCTCGAACACCAAAACCCAACTCTGCACGACTGCATAGTTTTATTAATCATGCAGTTTTTGGGCTTGGCCTATATGCATCAGGATGGGCACTAAAGCTTTTATGTTCATTATGAAAGTAACACTCAATAAACCGTACTCAGGAGATTCATATGTATATTCCCGCTCGTTTTTCCCCAATTCTTTTCAGCGCTTTGCTTTCGGCCATCATGGTCTGCATCGTGTCCGCATTCGTCCTTGCAATCTCACAAGGGATTCATTCAGGATTTGCTGGGCAGTGGTTCAAAAGCTGTATTACTACATGGCCAATAGCATTTCCTACAGTTGCCATTGTTGCCCCGATGGTAAGAACAATAGTCGGGAGGTTGACAAGATAAATTAGGAGGCAATTTTCTAAGGATAATCAATGACCGCTGCAATCTAGATGTGCGGCGGTCTAACGCTGTGGTCACCCGACCGCACTGCGGAAGCGTTTTGTGTGAAATTGGAGCGTAGCGACCCACACAAAACGAGCGTAGCAGTGTGGGTCGGGTGCACCACCTTGTTAGCCTCGCCGAACCATTTCACTTACTAAAACGTCCTGACCATTATAAGATGCGAAAAATTCCCTAACTATCTTAAAACCATATTGGCTATATAGTGTCATAGCTGGTTTATTGGAACTTGTTACCCATAGGCTTGCATTACCACCGGTTTTAGACAACAGTAATTCTAGTAGGGATTTTCCCACTCCTCTCCCACGAGAAGTCGGTGAAACAAACAGGGCCCTAATTTCAGATCTAAAAATAGCGCCAAACCCTAAAATTTCATCGTCTTCACAAACATATATTTCTGATTCCTTTATTTTAGGCCATCTTTTTGTGTCATTTTCTAGATGGATTAGCTCAAAATCCCTATTTTCAAAACGCAGCTCATCCAGCTTCGATTGAGCATATATCTCAAAAATTTCAGGTAAATCTTCGTTTTCTATTGGTCTGATATTCATTAGGCTAACGCCCGCGTTTGCGGCGGTTTTGGAGTGAGGAACGAACGGAAAAACCGTCCAAGCCACGAAGTGGCTGTTGCAAGATGCGTTTGTTAAGCATTGGGCTCACCAAGGTAATTACCAATTTCACCATCTGTTTTGAATAGCGATGAATAGGTGTTTATAAACCACTCTTTAGCTCCATTAACCGCTAGTACTTGATTGCGAGATACTTGGTAGCAATCGAATATGTCACTGGCCTCAAAGGGTGAACTTTCACCGTCAGAGATTGAAAAGTGCGTGCCTTTTTCACTTAAGTAAATATGACACGTTACTACGCAATCTTCTTCATTTGTATTTGGCCACTCCCCAGTTAGAAACGATAGCCAAATGTGCTTCTCTTCTTGATGCTCTAATAATGCGGCACAGAATCCAGTGTAGCTGTCTTCGGAATAGTGAAACATACCCCGAATGAATTTATTTTCGTGGTCTCTTCCACATTTACATGCTCGGAAATATTCTTTTCTACTTTCAATAAATGGTTCGAAGTTCATTTTTCAATTAGATGCTTAACGCCTTGCTAATCGGCAGCCGAAGCGCAGCGTAGGCTGTCCAGTGGAGGCGCGTTTTTTTGCGCCGGAACGATGTTTGAGCAACTTGTTATATTTTTGTGCTCATTAATTTATTACTACCTGAAAAACCAAACTTCTCATATAAACCATGTGCGTCATCCGTAGCTAGGAATTGAAACTTAGAATTCCAGCGTGGGTCGTTGGCTATAACCCCAAACATCCATTTTCCTACACCTTTAGAACGGTGGTCGGGGTGAATAATTAGATCAGCAATATAAGCGACCGAAGCAAAGTCTGTTACTACCCGTGCAAAACCAACTTGACCGCCATTGAAAAAAAGTGAAAAGCAAATACTATTTTCTATGGAGGTTTTCATGGTTTCTAGGCTTCGCTCACTCGCCCAGTATGATGACCTTAGTAGTGACTCTACCATATCTAGTTGAATATCTTCTCGGTCATCACTTATACGATAATCTTCGTTTTCGTAGTACATAGTTTCCTTGAAATATAACGCCGCCATTTGCGGCAAATTTGGAGTGGAACGTTTTGCGCTAGCGTAGCTTTTAAGCGTAAAACGAGCCACGGAAAATTTGTCCAGCCAGCTTGCTGGCGATGCAAGATGGCCTTGTTATGCATGTTTGTTTACCCTCCATGGTGGGTTTAGACGATTTTCACCCGCCCAATACAATATGATTTTATTTCCTGCAGGATCGTGAAGGATTGCCTCACGCCAAAGATACTGCATATCCGTAGGGTCTTGATAAAATTTAAACCCTTTTTCTTTTAGAGAGGAAACCAATTTGTCAAGATTTTCATCTTCAAAGTATATGGCGCCACCGTTAGTAAATTTCTCAGTTTCCAGCGATAGAGAAAATGTGGCCCCTCCTTCAGGGCAGACGAATCGAGCGTAATGTGGAGTATCGACAATTTGCAAAAATCCCATTCTTCTGTAGAAATCCACTGATTCTTCGATCTCTGAGACAGGTAATGTCACTTGATTCATGTTCATTACTGAATCCTAGAGTTTGCATAACGCTACCAGCACAGGCCGGAGCTGTGTTGATTGGTTTGTGCCAGCGTAGCGATTAGGCACAAACCGAGCAACGCAGCGGAGGTCCAGCCAGCTTGCTGGCGAGTGTGGCTGGAATTGTATGGTTGGAATAACACGATTTCCCTTCCTGTTATCTAAGCGATAAAGTGTGGCCCATGTCTGCGGCAACAGACATTCAGCACGGTAGCTCGATGGCTGAAAGGCACCGGTATTACCGAGTCCGTTAACAAGCCGGAGCGCCGTGCTGACCCTACTTTTAACTCGAACAGTCGAAGGGGCCACGAGCCCGAATGTAGCAAGGGTGAGTTATGAACACAACCTCTAGAGCGAACATCAAACAAGAACGAAATATTGGTATCGATGTGGGTAAAACTTTTCTCGATATTCACATTTTGGAGTGTGATCGTTATTGGCAAATTCACAACACAGAAAGTGACATTAAAAATCTTATTAAAACTTTACGGCGTTATAACTTAACCCGAATCGTTGTTGAGGCCACAGGTGGATATGAGCGATCGCTCGTTGAAGCTTTGGCAGACGCAGACATGCCGGTTGTCGTTGTTCAACCTATGAATATTCGGCAGTTCGCGAAGGCTCAAGGAGTGATGGCTAAAACGGATAAGATTGATGCTCGAATCATTGCTCAATTCAGTGCGATTATGAAGCCTGAGGTTAGAGCAATAAGTAGCAAAAAGGTACGGTACGTCAAGGACTTACTGGCGAGAAAGCGACAGTTGATCGAAGCTAGAACCCAAGAGCTTAATCGGCTTCACAAGTCAGTAAACAGATTAGAGAGATCGCACGCTAGACTAATTAAAGTTCTGGACAAAGAAATAGATTGGGTCAACGTTCGACTTACGAAAGCTGTGGCTGAGGTGACGGAATGGCAATCTACCTATGATCTCTTGTTGAGCGTTCCTGGTGTAGGTCCGGCGGTAGCGCATACGCTCTTAGGAGAGCTACCAGAACTTGGTTCATTGAGTAGCCGACAAGTCGGCGCGCTTTGCGGCTTAGCGCCCTATAATCGCGATAGTGGGAGCATGCGAGGTAAACGAAGAATCAAAGGTGGCCGAGCACCAATTAGAACGGTTTTGTATATGGCAATGATGAGTGCGATTCAATGTAATCCAATCATGAAAAACTTCTTCAACAAGTTGGTTGAATCAGGAAAGCACAAGAAGGTAGCGCTCACCGCCTGCATGCGAAAAATGATGACTATATTAAACGCCATGGTGCGTGATGGACGTCGGTGGCAAGAGGCCTAATAAACTAAGAATTGCTTGCGGTAGACTTGACTTGGAACCACAGTCGCTTGTTATATTGACCTTTCCCCTAAGTTAATACCACTCCCTCGATGAGATATTTGCCTTATGCTGCCTGTGCCGCGTAGGCTACTGGCGTCATGTAATTTAATGAGCTGTGCGGCCGCTCATGGTTATAGTGCGCACGCCATTGATCTATTTCGTAGCGGGCTTCCTCTATTGTTCGGAACCAGTGCTGATTCAGACAGGTGTCTCTAAACTTGCCATTTAGGCTTTCGACGAAGGCGTTTTGCGTTGGCTTGCCAGGCTGAATAAAGTTGAGTTTGACCTGATTTTCTTTACTCCAGAAGAACATGGCTTTGCTGGTGTATTCAGTACCGTTGTCACAAGTGATACTTTCAGGCTTACCACGGGTCTCGATTAGTTGATCTAAGAAACGGGCTACGCGATTTCCACTAATAGAAAACTCTGCCAGCTGTCCGACCAGTTCGCGACTGTAGTCATCAACTACATTTAGTATTCGGAAACGTCTACCATTACTCAGTTGATCTGATACAAAATCCATAGACCAGCGCTCGTTGATTTGCTTAGGTAAGTCCATCACAGGCACAGGGCGCGTGAGCTTTTTACGCTTTTTTGTACGAACCTGCAGTCCTTCCTCTGTGTAAACACGGTAGGTTCGCTTCTTGTTAGTCACCAACCCTTCGGCTTTCAGTAACCCGTGTAGCAAGAGGTAGCCATACCGACTGTATTGTGCTGCTAGCTCTTTCAATCGCTTCCGAAGAACATCGTCGTCGTAGCCCTTAGCCCGATAGCGATAGCCTGTTCGGCTAATACCAGAAAGCCAGCAAGCACGGCGCTCGCTCAAGCCAAACGTTTCGACCAGATAACTGGCGACAGGCTTACGTTCAGCCGGCTTTACCACTTTTTTGACAAGACATCCTTCATGGCCTCCACTTCAAGTAGCTTTTCTGCAAGAAGCTTCTTCAACTTGGCGTTCTCCGCCTCCATATCCTTCATGCGTTTAGCTTCATTGACTTCCATGCCAGCATACTTTGAACGCCAGTTGTAAAAAGTACCTTCAGATATCCCCAGCTCGCGACAAATATCAGGCACTTTGGTACCCGCTTCATGCTGTTTGATCGCTTTGATGATTTGCTCTTCGGTGTATCGTTTCTTCATAGTAATGAGATCCCCTTGGGAGTAGATTAACTGGAAATCTCATCAACGTCATGGTTCTATTTTTCGGGGAAAGGTCACTTCCTTGCGATTTCTGCTTTGGTGCCTAGCCTAAGTTTACCACCCTGGATTGGTATTGCTACTTTGTTTGTGCAGTGCTGACCGCGCTAGGGGACTAAGGTGTCGCACGGATACTTTGCTGTGAATCACTGTGATGGTTCAGCTCATAACCCCCACAACCACCGTAGACTTATAACGCCTTGCTAACCTGAGCCATGCCGGGAGCGTTGTGTAGCCCATAAAATGCACGCAGTGCATGGGCGAAACGAAGCGGAGGTATGGCTTCAGGTTGAGCAATTTGTTAGGCATTTAAGCACCCAGGTTTGGGGGTAAAATTTCAAACTTAGGCACTCCTTCAGGAAACACCGCCCAATTTGGAGCTGAAGCTGTATAAATTGCCATTGCTGGTACAAACTCATTTGAATTATTTAAAGTGGATGCGGCAACTGAATAAAAATTACCTACTGTAACTTCTGCGCATATTGTTACTCCGCATTTTTCACAGAATAGATAATTCATGTCTTTTCCTGAGCTACCCTTACGAGTAAAGATAACAGGACTACCACTAACAATTTTAAAATTATCTTTTGGAATCCATACCCCAAACCATTTATCCGAGCCAGTAAGAATTTGGCATTCTTTGCAATAGCAAAACAGCGAATTTATTGGTTCACCGTCAATAGAGTATTTTAAATTTCCACACCCGCAACTACCATTTTTTACGGACATTTTTTGCCTCCTTGATAAATTCGATTGATGCCTAGCGCCTGCGTAATAGGCGCGAGCTTGCGAGCGTCCTAATTGACGCATTTGTTAAACGTTTCATGGTGCATACTCTGCTGGTGGGAGATCACCCGTGACTAGCTGCGGAAAAAATGTGTATTCCTCACGAAATCTCCGTTTGCCTCTCAATTTAGATAGCAATGATAGAAACCAATTCAATATGCCTTTCCCTGAATCATATTCCATCAAAATAGTGAAAGATTCGTTTTTTAATCCAATTGGTCTCCCCCCGCCCTCTGGATACTCATTAAGATCATGATCGTCAAACCTAAAAAGGAAACGACTCTGGCCAGGTGCCATTTGGGGAATAACTACATCGAATAGTTCACCAAAACTTTCTCTTGGTGAATTGCGCCTTAGAACACCACTTATACTGAGCTTTATATTCTCTGCTCTAGAGCCACCAATATTTACTAGGGTGAACTCAACGAAAATATCTTGGAATCTCGTTTTTTGCTTGATTGTTGCTTCACCAGAAACGCCCTTTGGGGTTTCATACTCAAACTCTGGCCCAAACCTGTTTCTAACTTGGTGATATATTTCGAGGACAGGCGCCTTGTGGGAGCTAACAACTTGAACTCCAACTCTCATTGCACCAGTGATTGCCGAGCTTGATACTTCCATGCTTCCTCTTCACGTTTAACGCTACCAGCACAGGCCGGAGCTGTGTTGATTGGTTTGTGCCAGCGTAGCGTTAAGGCACAAACCGAGCAACATGGCGGAGGTCCAGCCAGCTTGCTGGCGAGTGTGGCTGGAATTGTATGGTTGGAATAACACGATTTCCCTTCCTGTTATCTAAGCGATAAAGTGTGGCCCATGTCTGCGGCAACAGACATTCAGCACGGTAGCTCGATGGCTGAAAGGCACCGGTATTACCGAGTCCGTTAACAAGCCGGAGCGCCGTGCTGACCCTACTTTTAACTCGAACAGTCGAAGGGGCCACGAGCCCGAATGTAGCAAGGGTGAGTTATGAACACAACCTCTAGAGCGAACATCAAACAAGAACGAAATATTGGTATCGATGTGGGTAAAACTTTTCTCGATATTCACATTTTGGAGTGTGATCGTTATTGGCAAATTCACAACACAGAAAGTGACATTAAAAATCTTATTAAAACTTTACGGCGTTATAACTTAACCCGAATCGTTGTTGAGGCCACAGGTGGATATGAGCGATCGCTCGTTGAAGCTTTGGCAGACGCAGACATGCCGGTTGTCGTTGTTCAACCTATGAATATTCGGCAGTTCGCGAAGGCTCAAGGAGTGATGGCTAAAACGGATAAGATTGATGCTCGAATCATTGCTCAATTCAGTGCGATTATGAAGCCTGAGGTTAGAGCAATAAGTAGCAAAAAGGTACGGTACGTCAAGGACTTACTGGCGAGAAAGCGACAGTTGATCGAAGCTAGAACCCAAGAGCTTAATCGGCTTCACAAGTCAGTAAACAGATTAGAGAGATCGCACGCTAGACTAATTAAAGTTCTGGACAAAGAAATAGATTGGGTCAACGTTCGACTTACGAAAGCTGTGGCTGAGGTGACGGAATGGCAATCTACCTATGATCTCTTGTTGAGCGTTCCTGGTGTAGGTCCGGCGGTAGCGCATACGCTCTTAGGAGAGCTACCAGAACTTGGTTCATTGAGTAGCCGACAAGTCGGCGCGCTTTGCGGGTTAGCGCCCTACAATCGAGATAGTGGGAGCATGCGAGGCAAACGAAGAATCAAAGGTGGCCGAGCACCAATTAGAACCGTTTTGTATATGGCAATGATGAGTGCGATTCAATGTAATCCAATCATGAAAAACTTCTTCAACAAGTTGGTTGCATCAGGAAAGCACAAGAAGGTAGCGCTCACCGCCTGCATGCGAAAAATGATGACCATATTAAACGCCATGGTGCGTGATGGAAGTCGGTGGCAAGAGGCCTAATAAAGTATGAATTGCTTGCGGTAGACTTGACTTGGAACCACAGTCGCTTGTATGGCATTTAGCCACCCATTCCCGGTGGTAAAATATCAAACTTTGGGACATTTTCAGGAAATAATGCCCATGATGGCGCCGAAGATGTGTAGATTGACATTTTGGGGCTGAATTTATTGTTTTTTAATGATGTTGCTGAAACAGAGTTAAATTTCCCTACAGTTATTTCAGCGCATAATGTAGTGCTGCAATTTCCGCAGAACTGATAGTTAACCTTTTTTCCTGAATCACCAACTCGCGAATAAGTTGATGGCGCACCTTTTGTAAAGTTGAAATTATCCTTAGGCACCCAAATTCCAAACCACTTATCTGAGCCTGTAAGTGATTGGCACTCACTACAATAGCAAAAAATTGAGTTTATTGGATCGCCTTTAAAGCAATACTCAATATCTCCACAACAACAACTTCCAATATGTTCTTCCATGTTTTCTCCGATATCTCTATATGCCTAACGCTCAAAGCAAGCGCCCAGTACGCGTCGCTTTGCCTTTGCTTGTTATGTGCTTAATCAAGAGGATACAGTTCAAAATCGACGAACTGTTCCCACTTTTTAAACCACTCATAAAACAGAGCCTCATTATTTGATTCCATCAGTTGAAAGCAGATGTCTTTTTCTGTGTTTACCCACGAGTTCAAATAATACAAACCATCAGGTAATTGGCGCCCCTTCGCGTTATAAACCTTGTAATTCTCTTCCATTAGCCCAGGCTTGAAATTTTCAATAACCATGTACTTCTTCACGGTTTCTCCTTATTGGCATATAACGCTGGCCTAAATTGCGCCCACGGAGTGGGCGTCGATTTGAGGCCCTTGTTATGAGCCCTTTGCTCCTACAAGAGCAGTTTGCTTTTCATTTAATAACGATTTGAGTTTAGCAAGTTTCTCAGGTTTCCCCTTAATCTGTTTTAGAAGCTGAGGGTTTTTTCCTCCGTCCGTTTTGGCTGAAAGAGACGCGATATCCCGTTCGTATTTGTCTATTTTAATAGTTAATTCTTGAATTTCATGTTCTAAGTTACGAATTATTGCTTTGTCACTATTTTTTACTTGGTCTACTGAATACAACGCATATAGAAAAATACTAATTCCTAGCAGTACAGATCCGAGGGCTAATCCACCACCTGATTGGTACATTACTGTTCCACAAAATGGACATAAATGCTGTACTCTATTCTGTAGAAAAAATCCTCCCTTTAGATGCCAGAGCCTAGGTGTGCACTTTTTCCCGCAACTTTTACACTCGATTCTTTCATCCATAGCTCAAACTCTCGTAAGCTCATAACGCCAACAACACGGGACCAGCGCAGTGGAGCCAATTTGCGGTAGAGTGAACGAAGTGAACCGTAAATTGGAGGAGCGTAGCTGGTTCCCGTGCTTGTTTTTGTTATACGAATTGACTGACATCTTCTAGATCTACCTGCCGTCCTAGCTTTCGCTTATAGGTGATTAGTTCATCTTTTTCCATAACTCTGAGTTGACGACCATAGAGCGAAAGCAATTGGTACTTCTTAAAGTCGAGCTTCTTTTGGCACCAAGATTTGGAAATTGAATCATAAATTTTACATTCCTTATCGCTACCAATTTCAACTATCTGATCTATATAGTTGAATTGCACATAGGTGAGATCCCACTTCTCGCCAATATGGTGCGCAGGTCCAAAAGTGACGTAGTCCTTCCCCATATATGAAATTTGATTGATCAATTGATCTGGGACATATAGATCAATATCGGCTAACTGCCTCTTTGATCCATATGCTTGAGCAGCGAGACCGCCGCATATTAAATATGGGATATTACCTTTTTCCAGGTAGTCAATAATCCAGTCTAGAGCGGGTATTCTATGCATCGGACTTAAAATTTGGGTTTCGTATAACGCTACCAGCACAGGCCGGAGCTGTGTTGTTTGGTTTGTGCCAGCGTAGCGTTAAGGCACAAACCGAGCAACGCAGCGGAGGTCCAGCCAGCTTGCTGGCGATTGTGCCTGGTATTGTTATATGTGGTGGCCATATTGCTACCTGGAATTTTGTTTATGTGTGGTACGTACAAAAGGTGCGGGCCACGGATTTGCATTTTAGTGCTTTGGTACGCGGGCTGCTGAGAACGAACGGGAAGAGGGCGTTAATTTGATCCTTTACCTTCCGTTGGTGCCACGATGCTGCCTTGCGATTTGTCTTTTGGCGTTGAGTCTGAGTTTACCACCCTTGTGATGTATTGCTACTTTAGCTTTACGCTGTAGGTGGTGCTGCGGAGCTTCTCATTGCACTGATACTTTGTTGGGGTTCACTACAATGGTTCAGATTGCTTGCCTTAAAACCACCGTAGACTTATAACGCCTGTAGCACCTGCACAAACTGTGGAGGTGCCATTGTGTTATAAGCGCAGCGGAACACAAAAGGCGCCGCCGCAGTTTGTGTCTGGTGGCTACAATTGTTAGCTCTTTTTCGCTGCCTTAATTAGAACACCAAGAACCAGATCCCGAACCGGCTCTGTTAATTTGTCATATTCTGATGCATTGGTATCTATCATATAGGTCGGATCATTTGAACTATCCGCGCCTGCGATAATTGAAAGAGCGATAATAATATTGCAAATAGCGAATTCCTTTTCGTGACCATCTTTACAGTTCCAACGTGCCAACTCGACCACTTCATAAGGAAACCAATATTGATCTCCATTTACTACGCAATCCTGTTCGAATATAAGTTTCTTTAAAGATTCTAAATGTTGAGTTGAATCTTGTCCGTAATCAGCCATCGAAATAAACTTTATTTCTTCCAGATTGATACTTTTAGCGTACTCAAGTGCCTGATTCATTAATGGTGCTAACGCTACCAGCACAGGCCGGAGCTGTGTTGATTGGTTTGTGCCAGCGTAGCGATAAGGCACAAACCGAGCAACGCAGCGTAGGTCCAGCCAGCTTGCTGGCGATTGTGGCTGGTTTTGTTAGAAGAGTTAAAACCACGATAGGACAGGCCCACATTTAACCCTATGATAGATAAATTTACTGGTTATTCGAAGATAAGACAGTGTTAAAACAACAAGCGCGATTGCTAACACAAACAAAGCTAGAGCTGGGTTCATTAGTGCATAAACAAACATAGCCAACGAAAGCATTGTTAAGAACCAAAAGGTTGTCTCCAAGACGCCTACTTTCAGCGTGGCTTCACGGACGTTTGTACTCGCTGCGACATAAGATATGGATGTTAACAGTGCGGTGGCCATAATTCCAAACCAACTTTTGATGCCGCCATTGATGCAAAATACCAATATGGCAAAAGGCCAGACCGGACTCATGAATGCGTATATAAATGCTCCGAATGCTTTTATCGCTTCTTGGTGCATACTATTCTTCTAACGCTACCAGCACAGGCCGGAGCTGTGTTGTTTGGTTTGTGCCAGCGTAGCGATAAGGCACAAACCGAGCAACGCAGCGGAGGTCCAGCCAGCTTGCTGGCGATTGTGCCTGGTATTGTTATATGTAGGTGCCATATTGCTACCTGCTATTTTGTTTGTGTGTGGCACTTACAAAAGTGCGGGCCACGGTTTTGCAAATTGGTGCTTTGTTTCGCGGGCTGCTGAGAACGAACGGGAGGGGGTGTTGATTTGGTGCTTTACCTTCCGTTGGTGCCACTTAGCTGCCTTGCGAATTGTCCTTTGGCGCTGAGATTAAGTTTACCACCCTGGTGGTGTATTGCTACTTTGGCTGTACGCTGTAGTTGGTGCTGCGGACCTAATGCATTGCACTGATACTTTGCTGGGATTCACAACGATGATTCGGATTGCTGCCCTAAAACCACCGTAGACTTATAACGCCGTAAACAGCGGCGAACGATAGTGAGTCCGGCGGCGATAGCCGCGAACTGCTTTACTTTGTTATGAATGGGAGCCAAGCAATACACCATTAAGAATGGCAACCCACAATACTAGAGCACCTACACTAATACGTTGATACAGACCCACATACTTATCTTGCTTCATTGCTCTAACCATTAAAACCAAGAATATGATGGAGACAAATAAACATACGACCGATAGCCAGCGAAACCAAGCTGATAATGATATTTCTGAAAATGACCAAATACCGACCGCCACTAGCAGGGAAATTTGCATCACAAGACCAGCAGCCATGTGTACTTTTTGGGTGTTTGACGGATTATTGGATTCAATATCCTCATCGCAAGGAAAGATGCCTGCGACAATATGAGAGATTCCATGCGCCATAACCAAAACGCCAGAAGCCAATAAAAGCCAACTATTTTGCGAGTTACTGTAAAGGTAGAAACCGAACAGAAAGAATAAAATACCAATAGGATAATTGTTGATGTAGGGGTGGATATTTGAAGCTGGAGATCCCTTGGCGCCGAGAGCACTCATAACATCATTAGAATGGCTGTAACCCGGAATAAGGCGCGACACGTATATAACACCAAAACACATCCAAAAAGCGGCCAATATTCCTGACAATCCCAAAATGGAAAATTCCATTTCTCTACTCCTTCTTACTTCAGTACGAATTCATAACGCTACCAGCACAGGCCGGAGCTGTGTTGATTGGTTTGTGCCAGCGTAGCGATTAGGCACAAACCGAGCAACGCAGCGGAGGTCCAGCCAGCTTGCTGGCGATTGTGCCTGGTTTTGTTATATGTGGTGGCCATATTGCTACCTGGTATTTTGTGTATGTGTGGCACGGATGAAAGGTGCGGGCCACGATTTTGCAATTTTGTGCTTTGTTTCGCGGGCTGCTGAGAGCGAACGGGAGGAGGGTGTGTCGTTGGTGCTTACCTTCCGTTGGTGCCACTTAGCCGCCTTGCGATTTTTCCTTTGGCGCTGAGGTTAAGTTTACCACTCTGGTGGGCTATTGCTACTTTGCTTGTGCAGCGCTGACCGCGCCAAGTGGCTAAGGTTTTGCACAGATACTTTGTTGGGATTCACTGCGATTATTCAGTTTGCCAGCCCTAAGACCACCGAAGACTTATAACGCTACCAGCACAGGCCGGAGCTGTGTTGCTTGGCTTGTGCTAGCGTAGCGATTAGGCACAAACCGAGCAACGCAGCGGAGGTCCAGCCAGCTTGCTGGCGAGTGTGGCTGGAATTGTATGGTTGGAATAACACGATTTCCCTTCCTGTTATCTAAGCGATAAAGTGTGGCCCATGTCTGCGGCAACAGACATTCAGCACGGTAGCTCGATGGCTGAAAGGCACCGGTATTACCGAGTCCGTTAACAAGCCGGAGCGCCGTGCTGACCCTACTTTTAACTCGAACAGTCGAAGGGGCCACGAGCCCGAATGTAGCAAGGGTGAGTTATGAACACAACCTCTAGAGCGAACATCAAACAAGAACGAAATATTGGTATCGATGTGGGTAAAACTTTTCTCGATATTCACATTTTGGAGTGTGATCGTTATTGGCAAATTCACAACACAGAAAGTGACATTAAAAATCTTATTAAAACTTTACGGCGTTATAACTTAACCCGAATCGTTGTTGAGGCCACAGGTGGATATGAGCGATCGCTCGTTGAAGCTTTGGCAGACGCAGACATGCCGGTTGTCGTTGTTCAACCTATGAATATTCGGCAGTTCGCGAAGGCTCAAGGAGTGATGGCTAAAACGGATAAGATTGATGCTCGAATCATTGCTCAATTCAGTGCGATTATGAAGCCTGAGGTTAGAGCAATAAGTAGCAAAAAGGTACGGTACGTCAAGGACTTACTGGCGAGAAAGCGACAGTTGATCGAAGCTAGAACCCAAGAGCTTAATCGGCTTCACAAGTCAGTAAACAGATTAGAGAGATCGCACGCTAGACTAATTAAAGTTCTGGACAAAGAAATAGATTGGGTCAACGTTCGACTTACGAAAGCTGTGGCTGAGGTGACGGAATGGCAATCTACCTATGATCTCTTGTTGAGCGTTCCTGGTGTAGGTCCGGCGGTAGCGCATACGCTCTTAGGAGAGCTACCAGAACTTGGTTCATTGAGTAGCCGACAAGTCGGCGCGCTTTGCGGGTTAGCGCCCTACAATCGAGATAGTGGGAGCATGCGAGGCAAACGAAGAATCAAAGGTGGCCGAGCACCAATTAGAACCGTTTTGTATATGGCAATGATGAGTGCGATTCAATGTAATCCAATCATGAAAAACTTCTTCAACAAGTTGGTTGCATCAGGAAAGCACAAGAAGGTAGCGCTCACCGCCTGCATGCGAAAAATGATGACCATATTAAACGCCATGGTGCGTGATGGAAGTCGGTGGCAAGAGGCCTAATAAAGTAAGAATTGCTTGCGGTAGACTTGACTTGGAACCACAGTCGCTTGTTATATGTGGTGGCCAAGTTACGCTACCTGCTGTTTTGGTTGTGTGTGGCACGTACAAAAGGTGCGGGCTACGGTTTTACAGTTTAAATTACTGCTTCGCGGGCTACTGAGAACGAACGGGAGGAGGGCGTGTATTTGCTGCTTTACCTTCCGTTGGTGCCACATTGCTGCCTTGCGATTTGTCCTTTGGTGTTGAACCTAAGTTTACCACCATTGCGATGTATTGCTACTTTGGCTGTGCGGTGTTGGTATTGCTACAGAGCTACGGCATTGCAACGATGCTTAGCTGTGAATCACTGTGATGGTCCAGCAAGCTAACCCAAAAACCACCGTAGACTTATAACGCCTTGCTCACCGGCATATACTGCGCAGAGCGTTTTTGTGTGAAAATGACGCGAAGCGGCATACACAAAAGCGAGCGTAGCAGTATGTGTCCGAGTGGAGCAATTTGTTATGTTTTTGTAGTGAATACATTAGACCATATTCCATTTGATTGAAATTGTAATTCGTGTGTTTTAAATACCCACCAACCTTTCGAAATTACCCTTGTACTATTGGATAGAAAATTTTCAGCTACCTGCCATGTATAAGCCATAAATTCAGGTAGTGGATCATCCATTATTTCATACCAATCTGAATAAATGACCTTATCATCTACAGTAAAATCTACGAAAAATTCACCCACTTCAAAAGGCGTAGTAATCACCACACTTCTATTTCCGCAAGATAAGATAACTTTATAGGCTTCGCCTGCTTCGGAAATACTCTTGTCAAAACCACTCCATGAATCTAAGTGTTCGAAAATAGCCTGCTTATTTAACTCTTGGGGCATGGACGACTCTTAAACATAACGCCGCGCTCTGCGGAAATTTACGAGCGCCAGCGAGTTAATTCTCCGTAGCAGCGCCTTGTTAGTGGTTTTATAGCTCATATTTCATAAACAACACATCAAAAGGTAAATGTGAAAATTCCTTAAGACCGTTTTCTACGAAGCCTAGCTTTGCATACCATTCTTTTAACTTAGTATGTTTTGCAATAATACCTATGCTGACAGTAGTTGCCCCTTTTGACTTTCCATACTGGAAAATGTGTTGAGTAAGCTCATTACCAATTCCATTATTTCTATATTGCGGCGACACCGACAAACGATTGAGATAGGCAACTTCTGCTCTGGTTTGCTCATATGCTACGCAACCAACAATCTCACCATTAATTTCATAGAGAAAGTATTCTTCACCTCGTTCAAAATCAGATAAGACCCAGCTTTCATCGCAAAATGATGGGTGCTTAGGGTTATTGTCTCTATTTATTGCAAATTCCTTAGCAACACCTCTATTAGATAAGGCAATGATTTTGGCAATGTTTTGTGCATCATTTAAGGTTGCTAGTCTAATAGACATAATCTCACCCTCTGTTGCTAGCTGCTACGTTTTGACTTTCCCTTAAAATCAAAACAATTAGATTAATTACGTAACTAAACATCAACAACTTCGACTACTTCGGCTGGCTTTACTCTAAACGAAGGACTTTTAGAATCTGCATCAATCATATGCGGCGTTGCGTCATGTGCATCAAGCGCTTCTTGTGAAGTCCATTCTTCTATTAAAAGAAACTTAGTATCACTACCTTTAATTCTTTTTAATTCGTACTTAATACAGCCTGGCTCCGCCAAAACCAGAGGTTTAATATCATTGTATAAATCAATTTGATCCTGTGCTCGCCCTTCTTTTACTTCTATATATACGAGGCATGACAATTTACTACTCATAACTTTTCCTTTTACCACTAACGCTACCAGCACAGGCCGGAGCTGTGTTGCTCGGTTTGTGCCAGCGTAGCGTAAAGGCACAAACCGAGCAACGCAGCGGAGGTCCAGCCAGCTTGCTGGCGAATGTGCCTGGTATTGTTATATGTGGTGCCCAAGTTGCGTTACCTGCAGTTTAGTTTATGCCTGGCACGTACAAAAGTGCGAGCCACGGTTTTAAAGTTTGGATTGCTGTTTCGCGGGCTGCTGAGAACGAACGGGAGGAGGGCGTGTGTTTGATGCTTTACCTTCCGTTGGTGCCACGATGCTGCCTTGCGATTTTTGTTTTGGCTCTGAGCCTAAGTTTACCACTATAGAGCTATATTGCTACTTTGGCTGTGCATTGTTGACCGCGCCAAGGGGCTCAGGTATTGCACGGATACTTAGCTGTGAATCACTGCGATGGTTCAGATTGCCAACCCTAAAACCACCGTAGACTTATAACGCCGCCATAAGTTGCGGCTTTGGAGTTGTTCGTTTTGTGGTAGCGTAGCGTTAAACCACAAAACGAACAACGGAAAAGACGTCCACTTGATGGCCTTGTTACGTGTTTTTCTCACCGGATGCCTTCATTCTCTGAGCCGGAGTAATATCTGGCTTTAACTCTTCTCTGGGGTCATTTTTAAAACCGAGCTTAATAGCAAGAAGATCTAATAAATAGAAGGCTGTAATAGGAGCTAAAGCAATACCAACCAAAGTGTATGCCGTATATTTAGCCCAAGCAGGAACATACCCCTTAACCGCTGAGTAAAGGGATACAGCCAAAACTACAATTGTAAATACTGCAAAGTAAGGTGTATTTACGAGCTCCCAGAGATTAGCTGCCACAATTTTTTGCCCCTCACCCCTCGTGTGCTTTCCACCAAGTACCATCACGGACATTCCGAGAGTTCCAATCATTCCGCCAATAGCCAGAATGCTATACACGAAAGACTTTGCAACAATTTCTGCGATACTTGGTTTATAACTCATGACACGTAACGCCGCCAACAGCGGCAGACTTGATGTGGGGTGTTTTGTGCAACAATGGCGTAGCCATGCACAAAACAAGTAACAGCAAGGCTGTCCAAGGAGCGTAGCGACTGATGCTGCTTGGCATTGTTAGGGCCTATGGTATATAGTTGTACGGAATTTCCGTACATAAAGGTGGCCTTATGGACACAATTAGCGTAAATAAATTTAGGGACAACCTGAAAAGCGTTGTAGAACAGGTGGTTAGCAGGCATGAACCGCTTAAAGTGACTAGGCGAGCTGGGGAGGCTTTTGTTGTAATGAGCGCTGAAGACTGGGAGAGAGAGCAGGAAACCCTGCACGTACTCCAAAGCAAGAACCTCATGCAACAAATTGTCGAATCTCTTGAAACCCATACCCATGGACAAGGCTACAAGCCGACTGACGAGCAGATGAATGAGATCACTGGTATTTGAGGGCAATACCTGGGAAGCGTATGAAACTATGCGCGAGAAAGACAAACGGCTGCACAAAGCACTCTGCGAATTATTAAAAGAAATGCTCCGATCTGATGACCCTTCATCCGGCCTCGGCAAGCCTGAACCACTCAAGCACAACCTCTCGGGCCTTTGGTCAAAACGAATCTCGCAGAAAGACCGTTTGATATATCGTTTCGATGATAAGTCCATTTATATCTTCGCTATTGGTGGGCACTACGACCAGCCCTAACGCCCAGCTCAGCGGGCAATTGGAGCGCAGCGTAAATTGATCCGCTGCAGCTGATTGTTATATTTTGTTGTCATGGAGCGACATCCGGAATTGACGACTGCGTTGTTGGTTGGAGTTTGGAGACAGTCTTTGGATTTAGGGCAATTTTCCACACACCAATTAGCATTCCTAGTACGTCTACAAACAACGCTGCGCCAGCTGAAGTAACAACCAATTCAGGGAAATCAGTGTTGTTGAATAGGATATAGACCGAAACAACCATAACAGCCACAAGCAAAATTATTGACGAAAAACCCATTGCTAATCGCAATATAAACCACCATTGGTCATGCGATTTAGCTTGATCGAAAGTTTCTCTCTCTTGCCTCAGTTGTTCTGATGCTCTTTCAAGGATTACGGGATTCAGCTCTTCATTATTTGTCATGACGAGCCTCCATCTCTTTTAGAGAATTGTGGAGCTCGTCAATTTTTCTCACCAGCTCATCTTTATGAGGCCTATCTTTTCGCATGTAAAGCAGAGAACCGAGCATAGAAGCCATAGCGCCAACAAGAAAAGCTATGATCCATTCAAAATTGGAGTACTCGATCTTTGCGACCCAGCCCAGCAAACCAATCGATACAACAACAGATGAAACCAAGGTCGCAATCATTGCGATAAAAAACATCTGACGGGATTTAAACTTTCTAAATTCTTCGTGCTCAAGACTTTTTATCTTAAGCAACTCCTTTTCGATCTCTATGCTAGTTACTTTTGCTTCGAGATCCTGTTGAATTGACGTTTTTTTATCACTTCGCAAACCTTCGATAAGCCTAGACATTCCAGTTTCGAAGTCTTGACCTCTGGACAGATCTAAATATAGATAATCTTTTAAGAAAAAAGGAATCTCAGAGTTTTTCTCTACAACTATTGGAATCAGCTTTACAGATTTACCGTTTAGCTTATTGCTAATCGCAAGTGACATCTCTTGATGAACCCACCGGCTCTTATCGGTGTTTCTCGAGATAATGAACAAAACTGCATCTGAAGCATCAATCGCTTCATTAATTGAAGATGCTAAATTCGACCCCATTGAGATATCAGCTTTATCGTCGAAAACGTCGATATCGCTGTGCACCAAATAATTTCGTATCTTTATGGCGATATGAGCATCTTCATTGGTATGGCTAATGAATACCTTCATTCCTGATCCTGAAAAATATAACATTTTAATAGATGACGGGCGTTCATATATCCCATGTCCATATTTCTTGAGATAGCTGGCACTCCCTCACTTGGTAGCCCTATTACCATGGGTTACCGAAGGCTCTGGTTAAAAAGTAACCGCGACAAGTGTCATATATCCCCAAAATCCTAACACCCCATAAGTGGCTGATTTACAACTATCTTTTCAAGTGTACATAACGAACATACCAAATCAACGCCAAGTTGTCGCTTTTTACCTATCACCAGCAAGTAAGACGAGACTATTCCCAAAACTTGACCAACCCACACAATACCTCTACTGTGCCGCCTGCTTTAGGTGCCTGCACTTGCCAATGTGAGCGAGCCTCCTCGAATTGGTAAGGGTGCAGGGTAAACGGGAAGTCTGTTTTTGGCGGTTTGTCTGCCAAGCGATTCAGCGCTGCCCCCGCAACGGTGCTTGTGGTTGCTCATTTTAGCCACTTGCTAGCCCGATACCGGCCTAAGCCAAGAATTTTTCGATCGATGTAGCGGAGGGCTTCGTCGGGTTGTTTTTTTTTAATCAGCCTTGTTCCCTCCCTCAATCACACACTTTAGATTGAGGTTTCCATGAAATTTCTCCCGTTTTCCGCGCCACAGGTAAGTTGTTTGGCTCTGTGTTGTGCAATTTCCCCTAATTTGTTGGCCGAATCACCGGCTAAAACCGGCACCTTTGAAGAAGAGATTGTTGTTATCTCTACGCGTATGCCAACCCCCATTACCCAGCAAGGCACCAGCATTTCTGTGTTAACAGAGGTGGATATTGAAGACCAGGGCTATGAGTCCTTGGTTGAGCATTTGGCAACCCAGGTGGGCGTGGCCATTACGCGTACCGGTGGCTATGGCAGCCAAACGGCGGTGCGTATCCGTGGTGAGGAGTCCTATCGCACGCGCCTCTATATAGATGGGTTGCCTGTTTCCGATGTGTCTCAGCCCCAAACGGCCCCTGTGTGGGATGATTTATCTGCCACGGCTTTGAAGCGCGTAGAAATTCTGCGTGGCCCACAGGGGATGCTGTTTGGTGCCGATGCCGGTGGTGTGGTGAGCGTTAGCAGCCGCGACTTTAGCCAGGGTTTTGGAGGTGATGTGGGTGCTAAGGTGGGCAGCGATGGTTTTCAGCGTATTAGCGCTGCCGTTGGTGCGGGAGGCGAGGTAGGGCAGTTTGCTGTGTTTGGCTCTACTACAGAAACCGATGGCTACAACGTGTTCGCCCTGGATACCACTGGCGAGCGCGATGGCTACGAGAACACCACCTACCACGCCAAGGGCCAGTTAAACCTGGGTGGCGGTTGGAGCATTAGCGCAGTTGGCCGCCAGCACGATGCCGAAAACGATTTTGATAACTGCTCTTTTGGCTACGTTGAAAGCAATTGCATGACGGAATCCGAAATGAAAGCCGGGCTGGTATCGGTGGATTTCAACAACGATATTACCCGCCAGGGGCTGAGCTTTAGCAAAAGTGATATTAGCCGAGATACCTTTGCGCCGTTTTCTTACAGCTATGAGGGCGAAGTGGAGCGGGCGGTGTATTTGGCGGATTTCACCATCGGCGACCAGCTATCCATCATTTACGGTGTGGATTACGAGCAACAAGCCACCCCGGCAATAGAGCGCGATCAAACCGGCTACCACTTGGCCCTGGCGCAAACCATTGGTGGGTTTAATTACCATATTGGTGGCCGCCTGGACGACAACGAAGAGTTTGGCAACATTGAGAGCTACCGCGCTGCGGCCAATTGGACGCTGGCGCAAAGCGATGCTGGCCAGCTGCAATTAAAAGCCTCTGCCGGTAACGGATTCCGTGCGCCCAGCTTGTACGAGCAGGATTACAACGCAGTATGGGCTCCAGGCAGCGCGCCGTTAAAAGAAGAGTACAGCCAAGGCCTGGATGTTGGCGTGCAGTGGTTTAGCAACGCCGGCCTGCGTTTAGCGGCGACGGCTTTTAAACAAACCATTGAAGACGAAATTATTTTTGATTTATTTACCTACACCTATGCACAAGCCATGGGCGAGTCTAAATCCACTGGCGTGGAGCTAGAGGCGATTGTTCCGGTTTCGGATAGTGTGAGTATTAAATCAAACTACACCTACAACGATACGGAAACCAATGCCGGCGATAACCGTGTGCGCCGGCCAGAGCATATTGCCAACATTGGCGTTGTGGTTTCGCCAATGGATTCGCTGCGCGTATTTGCCAATGCGCGAATTGTTAACGACGCCATTGGCATAGATGGCGAGGCGTTAGACGATTACGAGCTGGTGGATTTATCGGTGCGTTATGCATTTTCTCCGTTGGTAGAGCTAACCTTAAATATTGAAAACCTACTGGACGACGACTACCAGCCCGCCAGAAATTACCGCGTGGCCGGCCGTCAGAGTTACTTAGGGTTGCAGTTAAACTTCTAATTCGGTTATTTAAAACAAGGCTCTGGCGCTGGGCTTACACCTGAATGCCCTGGGCCAGAAGTTTGAAGTTAAAATTGTAGGATCAGAAATAAAACCAGGCTAAACCCTGGCTTGATTTTCTCACTCTAAAACCGCAGACGCCGTTTTAGCAGACATAATCGCAAGCTACTGCCCATTATAGGTCTCACTATGAGCGATGTACCAGGCAACACCAACGACAGTAAAGCGCAAAAACACCAGCGTGCTATGGAAAAAACCAAGCAAAAGGTAGATGCCAATATTGCTCAGGCGCAAACCGAGCAGAGCGTTGTGGTGTTGTTAACCGGTAACGGCAAAGGCAAAACCAGCTCGGCGTTTGGCATGGTGATGCGGGCCCTGGGCTATGGCCAAAAAGTGGTGGTTATTCAGTTTATAAAAGGCGAGCAATTATCCGGCGAGGAGTTGTTTGTTAAAAACCATTTACCCGAAGTGGCTTTTCACCAGATGGGCACCGGCTTTACCTGGGATACGCAAAACCGCGACAGCGACCAAGCAGCGGCGGTTGCCACTTGGCAACTAGCCCTGGCAGCACTGCGCGATGGGCAATACGATTTGGTGGTGCTTGACGAGCTTACCTACATGTTGGCTTTCGATTACCTGGCGGAAGATCAAATTATAGATGCTATTCAACAGCGCCCTGCGCACCAGAGTGTGGTGATTACCGGGCGTGGCGGTGGCTCTGAACTTAAAGCCATTTGCGATACCGTGTCTGAGGTAAAAGATATTAGACACGCCTTTAACAGCGGCATTAAGGCGCGCAAGGGCGTTGATTACTAGCCGTGCCCCAAGTTAACCAAGTTAGGGCTAAACCAACCGGTTCTAACCCAACCATTGATAAGCCAACCAGCGAAACCGCTCCTGCTAGCCGTTACGCGTTTTGGCGGCGTTGGCTGTTGCCATTGTTGGTTGCTTTGACGTTGGTTAGCGCTTGGCTCGATTTAAATCACGGGCCAGTGGAGATACCGTTTAGCCAATGGTGGTCGCTGCTGTTTGGTGGCGATGGTGTTAACCCTTCCCAAAGCAATATTATTTTGCAGCTACGGTTGCCTCGAGTCCTCACCGCTGTGGCCGTGGGTGCCGCTTTGGGCGGCAGCGGGGCGGCGTTGCAGGGTTTATTTCGTAACCCTCTGGCAGATCCATCCATTATTGGCGTTAGTGCCGGGGCATCCCTTGGCGCAGCGCTGGCCATTGTCGCCGGTGCCCATTGGGCCATTGCTGCTTCGGTATTGCCGCTGTTACAAATCCTCTGTGCGTTTGTGGCGGCGTTGGCCGTGGTGGCCTTGGTGTATGCCGTGGCCAAGCCGGCCCTGGTGGGAGCAGGGCGCTCGGTAATTACTATGTTGCTGGCCGGTATTGCCATTACGGCTTTAGTAGGCGCGGCGACCAGTGTTTTAAAATACTTAGTCGATGATCAAAACCTACGCCAAGTAAGCCTTTGGCAAATGGGCAGTTTACAACCCAATTCCTGGTGGTTGGTGGCGGTGTTATTGTTGTGTTGTGCAACTTGCCTGTGGCGTTTGCTGGCAGCGGCTGAATCGCTTAACGCATTCTTGCTGGGCGAAGCAGACGCTCAATTGATGGGCGTTGCGGTGGCGCGCGTAAAACTGAAAGTGATTACTTGGGTTGCCTTGGCCTGTGCGGCCACGGTGGCCGTAGCGGGGGTTATTGGCTTTGTGGGTTTGTTGGCTCCACATTGCGCCCGTTTGTTGGTTGGGCCTAATCATCGTTACTTGATGCCCTGTGCCGCCGTTGGTGGCGCGTTAATGTTAGTGTTGGCCGATATTGTCTCGCGCAGTTTAATACCGCCCATAATTTTGCCGGTGGGTATTATTACCGCCTTGGTCGGTGCGCCGTTATTTTTATGGTTGTTGGTGTTTTCTCAAGGGGCTGGGCAATGGCGCCACTAGAGCCGGGTTTACAGTTGCACAACCTAGCGGTGCCGGCCCAAGGCCGGGCCGATTTATTGGCTCCAATCAGCCAACAGTTTAGGCCAGGGTTATGGGCGATTTTAGGGCCCAATGGCGCCGGCAAATCGACTCTGCTTAAGGCGTTGGCAGGCCAAGTTCCAGCAACAGGGCAGGTGCTTATTGACACTAAACCGGTGGATTACAGACGCCGCTACCGCAGTGCGCTCAGCCACACTATTGCCATGTTACCGCAGCAGTCTTTGTTGCAATTTCCGCTGTTGGTGAGCGAGGTGGTGGAGCTGGCTTTGTTGAGTTGGCCACTAACTGTCCAGCGTAAGTCTGCGCTGCTGAAAAGTCTCATTAACACTTTTGATTTAGCCGAGCTTTGGCCGCTGGAATACACCCAGCTCAGCGGTGGCCAGCAAGCTAGGGTGCAACTGGCCCGGGTTTATGCGCAACTGCTGCCCGGCATAGAAGATCAACCCAGCCACACCCGGCTTTTGTTGTTGGACGAACCCGTGGCGGCTTTGGATGTTCCCTACCAACATAAGATGATGCAATTGCTGCAGCAGTTGGTGGCGCAAACCGCCGGCAGTAATGGCCTGGTGGTGATGGTGGTTTTGCACGATGTTAACCTGGCGCTGCGCTATGCAAGCCATAGCTTGTTGGTTAATCAGGGCGCGCTGACGGCCAGTGGCACCACGGCCAGCACCATTACAGTGCCTAATCTTCGGGCGATTTTTGGCCCGGCAATCGATTTGGTGCAGCTTGAAACCTTGAGTCACCCTATTGCCGTTTATCGTTAATGGCTATCATACCTGTTCTATTGCATATTCTTTTACGTATTCCGCACCGTAATCCTGTCCTAATTATTCCTGTCTCTATGTAAAGTTGTGTGCTTTGGTCGAGGTTTTGGGTAATTGCCTCTCAAATGATTGCTGCAAATTGTTATGGTTTGCCTGAGTAAAGCAAACGTTAACTTACACTGACATTTTGTAAACCTATTAACGTTTACCCACATGTTTTTTATACAAGCTGGTTAATAATTTTTACGTTTCTATTGGTGGTTTTACAGCGCTTGTGGGCGCAATAGCGTTTAATTTCTCACTGTGGTTTCGGATGTTGTATTTTGGGGTTAGGGTGTTTTTGGACACTGTGTTTTTTCTGAGAGGGCTTACAACATTGAGTAAAGTGGCGGCGGTTTGTCGAATCTATTTAGTTGCATTATTGGCGGCCTGTGCTCCTTGGTTGGCACACAGCCAAGTTTTACTCGATAAAAACGACTACGGCCCGGTTATCAGCTCCAATGTTTGGTTCGGCTCACGCTTGCCAGGCTTAACCTGCAATATGCCCAAGGCTCACCAAATAACCGTGCCTATTTGCCCAGATTGCGTGGTTATTGAAGTGCGCCCCCATATGTCTGACCCAACGTTGGTGGTAATGGAATTTACCTCGTTTAATTCTTTTACCAATTTGGCCGATTACTACGGCAGCTTGCCAAATATTCAGCAAGTGAGCGCGCGTAACCAAAGCAACGATACCTATTTCTCGCCACCGCAATTTAGCCATGTGCCCTATAGCGAATTCAGCGCCGCCTTAGACGAGATCCCCTACGTACACTTAGAGGAAGTGCGCTCGCAATCGGGCAGCAATCGTCGCATTACCTTAGTGGCCGAGCACGACGATAGCTACAATTGCGTGTTTGATCATAATGGCTAGGCCGTGGTAAACCTACTAAGCAGCTTTGCTGTCTAAGCGTTTTTGTTACGCTGCTATCAATCTCTGGCAGCGGTTACGCTTACCCGAGGGCGCTTTTATGACTGGTCCTGACCCAGCCAATCCACATCCCATGGACGGTTTTCCCCAGGTGTGTTTTATTAAAAACACCGTGCGGAACCCGAATATTCTTATTGGTGATTACACCTACTACGACGACCCAGAAGACTCAGAAAACTTTGAGCGTAATGTGCTTTACCATTTTCCCTTTATTGGCGATAAGCTCATTATTGGTAAATTTTGTGCGATTGCTCGTGGCGTTAAATTTATTATGAATGGTGCCAACCACAAATTAACCGGGGTATCGACCTATCCATTTCAAATATTTGGTGGGGATTGGGAAAAGGTAGCACCGCAGCCCGGCGACTTGCCCTATAAGGGCGATACCGTTATCGGTAACGATGTGTGGATAGGATACGACGCGTTAATTATGCCCGGTGTCACCATTGGCCATGGCGCTATCATTTCTGCACGTTCCGTGGTGGTGGCCGATGTGGAACCCTACACCGTCGTGGGGGGCAATCCCGCCCAGCCGATTAAAACGCGTTTTACGGCGGAGCAAATTGAGCAGCTGTGTGCGCTAGCCTGGTGGGATTGGCCCATCAGCCATATTAGCCAGCACTTGGCCTTAATTGTGGCGGGTGATGTACAGGCTCTGGCAGCGGTGGCCCCCTGATTGGTTGGCTGCTGATTCTCCACTGTTAACGCCAGTTCCATCGCTAAACCCTTGTTGAAACTACCCATCTTCGTTGAAACAGATGGCCAAAATGGCGCTTGCTCGCCGGGGGCTCTGTAGGCACACTGGCAGGCTGCACAATAGCCAGGGTCAATATGAGTAAAACCATAAAACGCCGGGCGGTGAGTGATCACGCCCAGGCGCATCTGTCGCATCTTCCCCCCGTATTACAGCGCGTGTTCGCCGGCCGAGGTGTTTCCGACGGCACCCAGCTAGATTACCAACTCGCTAACATGGTTAAACCTGCGGATTTAAAAGGGCTGCCGGCGGCGTTGGATTTGTTGGCAGCGGCGGTGACCCAGCAACAAAGAATACTGATTGTGGGCGATTTTGACGCCGATGGTGCCACCAGCTCGGCCTTGGCGGTGTCTGCTTTGCAGGCCATGGGGGCTGTGCAGGTGGATTATTTGGTGCCCAACCGGTTTGATTACGGCTACGGCCTTACGCCAGAGATTGTGGATGTGGCTGCAGAGAGTAGCCCGGATGTGATCGTCACTGTGGATAACGGTATTTCCAGTGTGGATGGTGTGGCTCGGGCCAATAGCTTAGGTATTAAGGTAGTGGTTACCGATCATCACTTGCCCGGGCAGGTTTTGCCACAGGCGGCGGCAATGGTAAACCCAAACCAACCGGGCTGTGAGTTCCCTACCAAAAACCTTGCCGGTGTGGGCGTTATCTTTTACGTGCTGGCGGCGTTGCGTTCACGCCTGCGCAGCCAGGGTTGGTTTGCCGAGCAAGGCCTGCCTGAGCCCAACATGGGGGAATACTTGGATTTGGTGGCCCTGGGCACGGTGGCGGATCTGGTCCCGCTGGATGCCAACAATCGCACCTTGGTTTACCAAGGCTTAAACCGTATTAGAGCAGGGCGGGCGCGGCCCGGTATATTGGCGCTGTTGGAAACCGCTGGCCGTAACCCTAGCCGGGTTTCGGCCTCGGATATGGGCTTTATTGTTGGCCCACGCCTCAATGCTGCCGGCCGCTTGGATGACATGAGCATAGGCATCCGCTGCCTGTTAACGGATAGCATTGTGGAGGCTCGGGAGGCGGCCCAGGCGTTAAATGATTTAAACCAAGATCGCCGAGCAATAGAGGTCGGGATGCAGCGAGAGGCATTGGCTGATTTAGCCGATGTTGATTTCTCATCACCGGAGGACACCCCCTGGGGCCTGAGTTTGTATAAACCGCAATGGCATCAAGGTGTGGTGGGTATTGTGGCTTCGCGTATCAAAGAGCGCTTTCACCGGCCGGTAATCGCCTTTGCAGATGCCGAGGGTGGGGAGCAGATTAAAGGCTCAGCCCGGTCCATTGCTGGCTTGCACATTCGCGATACCTTGGATGCGGTGGCGAGCCAAAACCCTGGTTTAATCATTAAATTTGGCGGCCACGCCATGGCTGCGGGTTTGAGTATCCGCAGTGCAGACTTTGACCGTTTTAGCCAAGCGTTTGATCAAGCCGTGCGCAACAAACTCACCCAGGATGAACTCAACGAGGTGATTTACTCCGATGGTGAACTCGCCACCGGGGATTTTAATTTACCCTTAGCAGAGGCCATCCGCGCTGCTGGCCCTTGGGGGCAGGCGTTTCCAGAGCCGGTGTTTGATGGCGAATTTATCCTCGTGAGCCAGCGTATCGTGGGCGGGCGTCATCTGAAAATGGTGGTGGCCCCGGTGACCGATAGCCAGTGTACGCTGGATGCTATTGCCTTTAGCGTGGATGTAGAACAATGGCCCAATAGCGAGGCGCAACGGGTGCATTTGGTGTACCAGTTGGATGTGAACGAATACCGTGGCCAGCAGTCTGTTCAGTTAATCGTCAGGCATCTTTGGCCACTATAGGCATATAGGGCCAGAATAGGCATCTATGGCCACTACAGAAAGTCGCGACGTTGCCGACAAAGGCAAAGAGGGATATCGACGAAAGTTATCGACGAAGGTTATCGGCGACACACAAAATTCAGAGGAGCGTTATGCCAGAGCGAATTGGAGACCACACGGAATCGAAAGAAAACCCAGCACTGGTTTGGCTTAGTGTCATCGCTGTGGTGGTTATAGTGGGCCTTTGTGTGTGGTGGGTGATGCGGCCTACCGATGGCGGCTCTGAATACGATAGTTTCAACTTGGATGCCGATGCAGTGCAAGCGGCAGAACCCATAACGACCCAGCCGGAATTGGCTGATGCGCCAGATATCCCGGAATTGGCCCCAGAGCCGGAAGTGGCGCCACCGGAGCCGACGCCAGAAGCCCAAACTAATGTAGAAAGCGCCGAGGCCTACCGGGAACCAACCGAGCCTGCATCGCTGCCTGAACCCAGTATTCCTAACCTAGAAGACAGTGACCCAGACATTAAAGCCTATTTTGGTGAGCTGTCCGCCGATACCGACTACCAGCTTCTGTGGCAAACCAGCAATTTATTACAGCGCTGGATTACGGTGTTTGATGGCGCCGCCCAAGGCAAGGTGATTAAAGGGGTTATTGGCTTTAAACCGCCGAAAGGCAAGTTCCCTGTGGAGCAGCGAGGAGCCAATTATTACGTCTCTGAGCAGGGTTATGAACGCTACAACGGATTGGTTGAAACCATCGTTAGCCTTGATGCCCAACAGCTAAGCGCGGGCTTCCATCGATTCCGCCCCCTGTTTGAACAGGCCTATGGCCAAATGGGCTACGACCCAGAACAAATGGACAATACTATTATCCGAGTGCTCGACCGCATCATCGCCGCGCCTATATTTCCGGGTTCCATAGAATTGACTGCAAAGTCGGTGAACTATACTTTTGTGGATGAGGGCATTGAATCGCTGCCGGCACTGGAGAAACAGTTGATTCGCATGGGTCCAGAAAACACCACCCGCTTACAAAACTACGCCAAAGCTTTGCGACAGACACTGTTAAATCCAAAAGAATAACAGCGGCAATGCGTTGGATATCCAGTGTATTTTTAACGTATAGCCATTGCTTATCTGGTGGATTTTGGGTTAAAAATTTTTTAAAAAAAATTCGTTTAAGTTTTTGTTAAAGTGAATTTTCTAATAGGCCCGTAGGCCTTTGAGTCATCAGGGGAATTGTCATTTTTTTGCCATAAACGCTGTGTTTTGGCCGAGTTTTATCACCTGTGTAGCATAATCTTGGGGCTTCACAACATTTCTTGCTCATATTAATATTCACGCCGATTTTTGCGATAACACGAGATAGAAACATTGGCTGAGATAGGAGCTGGGGAAATGCAAGAGATTTGTCCGAATCCTCTAATGTGGAATAAAGTGTATTCCAAATTAAAAAAAGCTTGGGTGGAATCTGGCGGTGCCGGAGAACAACCGCCTAAGCCTTTGGTGGTTGATCTGTGGGCCTACAGCAGCGATCACGAGAAAGCCGAACGCTGGCAGCAGACGCTATCCTGGGCGTTAAATCATAGCTGCTATTCCGTAGTGGCCGATATCGCTACTAACGATATGTACACCGGCGCGGTTACGGCGTAGCTTTCAAATATTATTTTTAAACCTTATCTTCGCCTGGGCTCTTACCCAAACGCCTTTGCCTGAATAAACGGGCTCATCGATGCAAGCGCTTAGTGATACAAGCCCTTAGTTATGTAGAGCTGGCGCCGGCAAATTTAGCTCAGCCAAAGTGCGGGCTTACCCAGTCAAACAGTGCTGTCAGTAAGCGCTATTCAAAAAGCTATGTTCACACGTTCCGGTTAAAAAAAGCCCTGTTCAAAAAGCCCTCTTAAAAAGCTCTAGTCGCGGTAAGTCAGTTTTGGCTGGCTGTAGCCTCTAGCATCGGCTGTAAACTCGGCCAAACAATATCCACCAATTGCCTTTGGGCTGCTTGGGTTGGGTGGATACCATCCTTCTGCATTAAATCACTGTTCAGTGCGATGTCTCTTAAAATAAACGGTACAAATGCGAGATCGTTCGTCCCGGCTATTTGCGCAAAGCTGGCCCGGAACTCGTCGGTGTAGCGTTGGCCATAGTTGGGCGGTATTTCTATGCCAAGCAGCAGCACTCTGGCGCCAGCGGATTCACTTAAGTTTACGATGCGCTGCAGGTTATCTCGCATCTTTTTCAGCGGATGGCCCCGAAGGCCATCGTTGCCGCCCAGCTCTACCACCACTATCGCCGGCTGGTGGGTAGCCAGCAACTGCGGCAGCCTGGTTAAGCCATCGGCGGTGGTGTTACCGCTGATGCTGGCATTGACCACGCTGGTATCAAATCCCGCTTGGGAAATTTTATCGGCCAGTAAACGAACCCAGCCCTTTTCGACGTCAATACCATAGCCCGCACTGATGCTGTCACCCAACACGATTAATGCGTTGTTTGGAGCATCAGTATCTGCCTGAGAGGCCGGTGCGAGACCAATAGCCAACAGTAGGGCTGTTGTGAAGACAATCATAAAGCCCGGTGCAAAGGGGCGGCGGCGATAGGAGTGTTTTGAGTTTGTCATCTTACATGGATAAAAATCGTCAATCGTGCGTCAATGAGTGGTCGTAGAGGGTAAAAGTTCCCGTATATCTATCCCATCGGCCAGCGACATGCTGGCGCTATAGCGCACCGCAGCAAGTATCACCAGGAGAGAAAGTTTGCCCATCATTCACGTTACCAACGTCAGTAAGACTGTGCGTCTTGCTGGCGAGGAACTCACTATCCTCAGCAATATCAACCTTGCCATTGAACCCGCCAGTACCACTGCCATAGTGGGTACCTCGGGCTCTGGTAAATCAACTCTATTGGCGTTACTGGCCGGGCTAGACGTGCCCACAGCTGGCTCTATTCAGTTGGTTGGCGAAGAGCTTACCGCCCTGGATGAGGACGGCCGTGCCAGGGTACGGGCGCAATCCGTGGGATTTGTGTTTCAGTCCTTTCAATTGTTGGCCAGCCTCACCGCCATGGAGAACGTTATGTTGCCCCTGGAGCTACAGGGAGACGCAAACGCCGCCGACAAGGCCCGGGAATACCTGACCCGGGTTGGTTTGCAGCAGCGCTTGGCGCACTATCCTAAACAGTTATCGGGCGGCGAGCAGCAGCGTGTGGCCATCGCCCGAGCGTTTGCCAGTGAACCTAAAATTCTGTTTGCCGACGAACCCACCGGCAACTTAGACAGCGCCACCGGCGCTAAAATCATCGATTTGTTGTTTGGCCTGAATCAGGAATTGGATACTACGCTTGTGATGGTTACCCACGAGCAGCGGCTGGCCGATCGGTGCCAGCAGCAAATTCGGTTGGAAGCCGGGCAGGTGGTTGCTCCATGATCGCGGCTCACAAATCGGCTTGGCTGGCGCTCAAACTGCTGTGGCGGCATTGGCGCAGCGGCGAGCTAAGAATTCTATCTACGGCGGTGATTCTGGCGGTCACCGTGGTTACTGCCATCGCGGTATTTGCCGATCGCATGGATCGCTCCATCAGCCGGCAGAGCAATGGCTATTTGGCGGCAGACCGGCAGGTGGTGAGCCGTTTTGCCATACCCGAACAATGGCGCGAGCAAGCCCAACAGTTCGACGTGCAGCAAAGTGGCATTATCGAATTTGCCTCTATGGCGTTCGCCGAAGATGAGATGACGCTGGCCTCAGTAAAGGCGGTGGAGGCGGGATACCCGCTGCGCGGCGATTTGGAAATCAGTGAGCAAGCCTTCCCCCCGGCCAGTGAAGTGGCCATCACTCTAGAGCAGCCAGCCGCCGGTACCGTGTGGGTTGATTCCACACTGTTACCCATGCTGGGCATAGAGCTGGGCGGGCAGGTTGCCATTGGCAATGGCGAATTCACCGTGAGTAAAGTGGTGGTGCACGAGCCCGATGGCAGCCAAGGCTTTAGCATGACGGGCCCGCGCATCCTAATGAACGCAGCGGATGTGGCCGCCACCGAGGTGATTCAGCCAGGCAGTAGAATAACCTATAAGTGGTTAATTGCCGGCGAAGAAGGCCCCCTGGAGGCGTTTGAAAGCTGGATAAAACCACAACTGGGAGACCACTACGAGTGGGTAACCCTGCAGGAATCCCAGCGTAACGTTAGCCAAGCCTTGGTGCGTGGTAAAAGCTTTTTAATGTTGGCCGGCATGGTGGGTGTGCTCCTGGCGGGGGTTGCGGTGGCCATAGCGGCCCAGCAATTCGCCCGGGTGCAGCAAGACAGCGTAGCGTTATTAAAAAGTCTTGGCTGCTCGGCGCGGTTAGTGCGCACTTTGTATTTTGGTCAAATCGTGGTGCTGGGCTTGTTGGCTACCGCCGTAGGCCTAGTGTTGGGCGACCTATTGCATCGTATTATTGCCGCCAGTGTGGCGGGGCTGTTTAACGTCGAGTTTGTTAGCAGTGGCGTGCAGCCCTACATCATAGGTGTTGCTACCGGCATTCTTACCTTGGTGTGCTTTGCCTTGCCACCGCTCTGGCCATTGCCTGCGCTGTCGCCGGTGCGGATTTTTCGCAGTAGTGTAGAGATGGCGCATATTGGCCTGCTTTCCCAGGCGAGTTTTGGTTTGGCGGCGATTATTGTCATCATTGGTTTATACAGCGGCGATGTAAAACTCACGCTAACCGTTGTGGTGGGCATTATTGTTATTGCTTTGCTGGCCATGTTAGCGGGGCTGGTGCTTTTGCGCGGCACACAAAGAATTGGTGCCAGGGCCGGCAGTATTTTTCGACTAGCGGTGGCCAATTTAATGCGCAACGGTAAACACAGCATCACGCAGTTGGTGGTGTTCTCCACCGCATTTATGTTGCTGTTGGTCATGTTTTTAGTGCGCACGAGCTTAATCGATGAATGGCGCATGCAACTACCAGAGGATGCGCCCAACCATTTCTTGGTTAATATCGCCCAGTCCGAGGCTGGGCCAGTGCGCGAGCTGTTCGCCGCCAGTGACTACCGTTTAAGCCCACTGTACCCGATTATTTTGGCAAGGCTGGTGGCGCGTAATGACTATATGTACCAAGAGCAGGATCGGCCAAAATCCAACACTCTGCGGCGCGAGCTTAACCTAAGTTGGGCGGAGGAATTGCCGGCGGACAACAAAATTTTGGATGGCCAATGGTGGGACCATTGGCAAGGCGAGGGCTACGGGGTTTCGGTAGAGGAAGATACTGCCAAGGAATTGGAGCTTAGCGTGGGCGATCGGTTGCGCTACAGCATCGGTGGCTTGGAACTTACCGCAACCGTTGCCAGCATTCGCAGCGTTGATTGGAACGCGCTTACCCCCAACTTTTATTTTTTATTTTCTCCTGGTGCATTAACGGATTATTCCCCCAGTTACCTAGCCAGCGCCTATGTGGATAAACGAGACAGTGAATTTATTCCTAATTTAATTCGCACCTACCCAACCATTTCTGTGATTGAAGTCGATAGAATTATCGACCGCATAAAAACCATTATAGACCAGGTGGGGCAGGGTATTGAGCTGGTGTTGTGGGTGGTTATTTTAGGCGGCGTGTTGGTTTTGGTGGCCACAGTAAATGCCAGTATGACTAATCGCTTGCACGAAACCAGCCTAATACGCGCGTTGGGCAGCAGTAAGAGAGTCATTGTGGGCAGCTTGTGGTTGGAGTTCTCGCTGCTGGGTCTGTGCGCTGGAATTATGGCGGTGATAAGCTGCGAGGTACTGATGGTAGCCCTACGCGTGCTGGTGTTTGAACAACAAGTGGTTTTACACCCCTGGGTGTGGCTGGTAGGGCCACTCTTGGCCAGCGCCAGTGTTGGCGCCCTAGGTGCGCTGGCCTGCCGTAAAGTGGTTACCGTACCGCCGGGTTTGGTACTGCGCGAAATTCACAGCTAGCGCTGGTCATTTAATGGCGTGGGTTGCTGGGTGTAGTGGAGATTGAAGTTGCGATTGTAAAGGCGTTTGTATAGGCGCGTGGCCTGGCCGAGTTGCTGCCGAGCTGTAGGCTTGCACCGAAGCCCGGCGCCGGTTATCGCAGTTGTTTTAGCAGCTGTACGATATCTGGCAGCATTTGCATGTACGTGGCAATTTGCCCAGCGGAGCTGCCTATATCAAATTTGGCATGGCGTACTTGGGTTTCGGTTTCATCAACAATGTTACGCAAAATCTTTTTCGCTCGTAGCCGATTAATACCAGTTTCGGTTAGTGGAGAGATAACCGGTGTGGCCAATATGACCAGGCCAATACCGCCTACGGCACCGGCGGTGGCCACCCAGCTAGGTGCGCCAAACCAGCCGGCCCAAAGCGCACCAAGGAAGGATTTTTGGCTGAGGTAAGCGCTGGTAGCCAAGCTAGAACCCACCGCGGCGGCCCCGCCAAAGGCGACCTTATCCGCTAAACTTCGGCTCAGTAACCCCAGCGATACAAACAAAAATAAATCCCGGGTGCCTTCGTGGCTCAAGCGCAATCGTTCTACCGCAATTTGCAGTTTTTCGTGGGCTTCTTCTGGGCTTAGGTTTTTCAGTAGGGCTTCCAGCTCTTGCAGTGCCTCGCCTTGGTAGTTGGGGTGGCTCTTCAGTTGTTGATGAAACTTAGCTTGCAGCTCTGGCATGGCCAACAAATCGGTGTTGATGACCTCAATCAAAGCCATTTCTTTGCCGGTGGGCGCCGGTTGAGACTGCGGCTGGTTTTTGCGTATAGGAGCACTGACCAAGCGCCACAGAGCCCGGGGTAGGTTGAGTAAATCCTTGGGAACGTCGCCACGATGGCGCCAGTGCCGATGATAGACTGCTTTAAGCGAGGCAAAATGCTCGGCGTACACGCGGTCTACGCGCAGGCGTGCGTCGGTGAAATGCTGTACAACATCAGCCTGCCATTGTTGTTGCCAGTGAATAAGCTCACTGCTGGTGGGGGTTGCTTGGCTCATACTGCTGGCTACCAGGTTATCTATAGCGCTCATCCAGTTGGTGACAGGGTGAGCACAACCAAGGGCCTTTGCTGCGGCCCGAGGCCACAATTGTATGCCGAGCAGCAACAAAAAGGGAGGCGTTTGCCTCCCGGAGTTTTTTGTTATTGGCTGTTGTAGTGTTAGTGCTTGTAGACTCTTAACGGGCTTCCTTGAATATCTTATTCGATCCTACGCATCGGCAACTACCTGCGAAATGTCTGCTAGAGCCAACCGCTGGCGTAAACTAAGCCTTAGGTGGGTGCCTTAGCAGAGCAAGTTGGCACTTAACTCAGTGGCTTAGACAGATCTGTTAAGGTTTTTCTACACCAATCGAAATATGAGGTTTGCATTTTGCCTAGGGTAGAGGCTTGTTCTCGCATGCAGGTGGAGAACTTGTCGTAATTATCCAAGGATTGGTTAATAACCCTGGCCATCACCGCTTGCGGCTTGGTGATGTCATTTTTGCCTTCCAATAAAGCGCGGCCGCTTTCGGTGGTGTCGTGTATTAAGCTTTCTTGCTGTTTTACCAAGCTTTCAATGGTCGATTTTTGCAACTCGATCAGTTCTTCCAATTGGCTTTGGTAAAGGCTGGGGTTGAATAGGTTGGCATTGACGCGCATCCAATTTACGTCTTTGTATAAACCGGCCATCTCTGAACCCATGTGTTGGATTTCTTTGATGGACTCGGCTGGATTAGAGGATGTTTCAATTATCTTATTAACGGTGTCTTTTGCTCTGTCTAGAGCGTCTTGCAATTCCGGTTCAACCATTAGTTCTGTCATGTCGTGTCTCCAGGGATTGGATAGGGCGAATTTAATCGTCTTTTTCATCGGTGTAACTGGGCTTGATTACTTTGGCGCAATCTTCTCGCCATTGTTTGATCTAGCTTAAATAAATTTACTTCTGCTTAAAGATTCTGGCGGCCAGCATCCGCTGCTGACGCGAAAGACAATTTCAACAAATGATGAGTGAAAGTGCCGAGGCCATGGCACTCAACCCGTTGGTTGCTAGGTTAATTAACTTCGAGCAAGACAAAATACTAGGCTCGGTAACTGTTGTTATCGTGCGCGCCTGGGCTTACTTTTGTCAAATGAATGGCGCGCCAAAAATAAATTTCTTATTTAAACGCGTGTTCTTCGTGAAGGAATCCGATGCAACTGGTTTTTATCGGGTAGAAGTTGCGGAAGGTGACTGCAGGAGGTGCAATAAAAATGTCGCGTTAGAATGCTTAGCCTCGTAAATACGAGGCAACAATCAAAATTACAAATAGCATCGATAAAACACTAACGGCAAAACAGAACAGCCCAAGTGGCTTGGCCGGTTACGGATTAAGCGGTGCCAGTGCGGTTGGGGTTTGTTGGTTGGCAGACAGGGCTAAATCTTCGGCACCTTGGGCGATGGCATCAAAATCTATAGTGGATTCGTGGGCATCGTTGTAGAGGCTGCGATCAACCGCTTTCACCGCAGCGATAAACGCGCTGTTGTTTGAGTATTTTTCTAAAATAGCGAGGCTGCTTTTGCCGTCATCGGAAAAACACTGGCTGATCGCCAACAGGGTTGCGTGTACGCGTTTGGTATCTTGCGCCTGGCAGTGTTGCTGCAGGTTTTTTACTAGAGCGCCAAGTACTTTGGTGGGGTTTTTCCCGCCAGGTAACAACCCAGGGCTGTTTTCCGTAAGCGGGCCGCGCGCCAGAAGAATCCGACTGCGCAACAAAAACCACAAGAAACCGGCAACAACAATGGCTGTAAAAAGGTTACTGGCGATCAACCATGCCCAAGATAAACCACCGCTATTGCTGGCTTGCGGTGCAGAGAAAGCCAGCTCTTCGTCATCGGTGGCTGGGCTCTCGGTGTTAATCACCGGAGGTGGCGGCGCCAACGCTGTTGAGCCGGTTACGGTGATCTTACGCTCCGGCAGGGTTATGGTTTCTTCTTTATCTTTTTGTGTGTTCCACCAAGTGAGTTTTATCTCCGGTAGTGTGTAATCGCCGGGCTTGGTTACTAATAAAGCCTGGGTCTGTACGGCGTTAGTCAGTATACCTTTATCGCTTTTTTGCTCATCGACCTTGGGCGACTCTGGGTATTGGTTTATGCCCTGGGGGTAGCGTATGTCTAAGCTGGGGAGCTGGGAGGCGGTTAGGCCATCGGCCATCACCGTTATATTGCGTGTAATCGGTTCACCTTGCACAAAGTTGGGAAAGCCATCGCTCCAGCTTTCAGAAATCACCAGTTGCTTGGCTGGCAGCCAATCCACTCCTGTGTAGCTGGCCGGTTTGGGCTTCACGGTGATGGTCTGAGCTTCCGAGCGCAACCGGCGCAGTGAATTTTGACGAGAATAGAGATCGAATAACGAACTGGAGCGATTGCCGATGTTGGCTTCCCAGGTCATTACCGGGATTTCTAAATCTCCGGATTCCTGCGGGTAGATCGCAAACACCAGCTCTAATACAGCGTAGTCTCGGCCGTCGATGGTGCGGTTATAGCGCTGTTCGGATATTTCCTCTACTTTGGCATCGGGCAGTTCTAGGGTTTCTCGCTGGTTGATGCTGGCAACGGGCAACGCCGTATTTAACCGTAGCGTAAGTAACACTTGTTGCTGCACATAAACGTCGGTCTGATCAAGCTCTGTTTCTAGGAAGATCTCTTTAATTTCGCCATCGGTTAAATTGAGTGGCTTGGCTTCGTTAACGTTGATTTCTATAGCATCGGTGAAGTCGCCGTCAATTTTAAACGAGGGGATAAGCAATGTGCCCTGGCGTTTGGGCGCAATAACCAACGACCACTCCACCCAGGATTCCACTTGGCCATTAAAACTGCGGAACTGGTTACTGCGGCTTTGCGATAAAACATCGAAGTTTTTTTCCAAATCGCCCAAGCTTGGCATATTCGATTGTTGCTTGCCTTGGTAGCGGATTTTTAGGTTCAGGGTTTCTTCTATGGTGATATCGTGCCGGTCTACGGTGGCGGTAACTTCCGCCGCTTTTGCTAGGCTGCTAGCGCAAAACAACAAGCACAGAGCAGCCGAGGTTAAGAATTTAAAAGTATCGATATTAATATTCATTAATTGCTTCATGTCACTACTCTACAAGCGGGAGGCGGCGTTGTTGCTCGGCAGTTCCCACTGGCCGGTGCGGTATTCTTGTCGTCGTTGGCGATACTGGTGCTGAAATTTTCGGCGCAGTAGGCCAGACGGGTCATCGGGTATTTGTTTTAGCCATTGCTCTAATGCCTGTTGTTGCTCTTCGCTGAGCTCACCCTCGGCGGCCATGGCCTGTTGGCTATTGTCATCGGCAGGTTGATCGCTGGGTTCGCCGGGCTCCAGGTTTTCGTAGGGGTTTGACCCTTCTTGCTGGTCGCCTTGTCCATTATTAGCTTGTTGCTGGGATGACTCTGGTTCTTCCTGGCCGTCGGCCTCATTCTGATTTTGTTCGCCGTCACTGGGCTCGTTGTTGGCTTGCTGTTCCGACTGGCCATCTTGTTCGCCGTCGTTTTGGGCGTTTTGTTGTTGCTCAGAGCCTTCTTGTTCGGAGCCGTCCGCCTGGCTATTTTCTTGCTCGCCGGAGTCGTTGGATTGTTGTTGGTCGGCTTGGTCTTTGGGCTGTTGTTGGTCGTCTCCGCCCTGTTGATTTTGATCTTGTTGCTGCTGATCTTTTAGTTGCTCAACCACTTTTTTGTTGTGCAGCGCGTCTTCAAAATCGGGCTGCTGTGCCAGTGCTTGGTCGTAAGCTTTTAGGGCTTCGTCAAGCTTGCCCGCTTGGGCTAAGGCGTTGCCTTTGTTGTAGAGTTCGATAGGGGAGTTGCCAGCAAACGCTTTGGCCGCGTCTTCGTATTGGCTGTTTTTATACTGTGCGCTAGCACTCCAACGTTGGTCTTGGAACCGTTTGGCTGCTGTTTCGGCATCGCCTTGTTGCAGCAAATCGTAGGCTTGTTCATCTTTGGTTTGCCACAAATCTTGCCACTCCAGTGCCTGGGCCGGGGGCGGGAAGCTGGCGCCAGCAAGGGCAATAAATAAGCAGGGCAAAAGCCAGCCACGGCGAAATGCCAAGGCCACAAATGGCAACAGAATTAGCGCAATCAGCGGACCTCGCTCTAACCACTGGTCAAAGTTTTGTTGGTTCTGTTCTTCACTGGTAAAGGTGGCGGGGTCGCTAACACCCAGGCCACTTTGTAATAGGTATTGCACGTCGAGGTTATCCGAGCGCAAAACAGAAAAACGGCCCCGATTTGCTTCTGCTAGCTGCTGCAATGGCTCGGTTGCGACCTTGTCGATGATCACCGTGCCGTCGTCGGTTTTGGCAAAACCGTCGCCAAAGGGAATGGGGGCTCCAGCAGGTGTGCCCACCGCCATAACCGACAACCGATGTTGGCTATTAGCGAGAAGTTTTTCGATGGTGGATGCCGCCGCTGGCACAACACCATCGGTGATTAGCAAAATATCGCCAGCGTAGACGCCGGAGTCGCGCAGCAATTGCAGGGCGGTCTCTACCGCCATTTCGGTGTTGCTGCCACTGACCGGCATTAGGCTGGGCTCTAGGGCCGGTAATTGATTGATGATGGTTTGCATGTCATCGGTGAGTGGTGTTACGACATAGGCCTCGCCGCCATAGACAACCAATGCTGCTTCACCTTCACGCTTGGCTTTTAATAAATCGATGAGTTTATAGCGTGCGCGCACCAATCGGCTGGGTTTAAGATCACGGGCTTGCATGGAGGGTGACATATCCCATAGCACCACCAGTGACTGTTCCTTTTGCATAACCGGCTGGGGCAGTTTTTCCCAGGTGGGGCCGGCCACCGCCAGGGTGGCACATAGCCAGATCAAGGCCAGACCTAAGAGTGGCCAACGGCTGGCTTTGGTTTGTTCGCTGTCTAACAAATGTGACAATAACGAGCTGTCAATCCAGCGCTGCCATTGGCTGTCGTTTTTTTGGTTGTACCACAGGCCTATCAGCAACGTCATCAATGGCAGCAATGCCAGTAGCCATACTGGCCGAATAAAGTGGAAGTCGGTCCAATTCACTGTGCGTTCACCCCTCTTGTTGTAGCAAAAGGCTGCGGCAGAAAAGCGCTAAGCAATCGAATGCCCGCCCAGAGCGCGCTCAATAACAGAGCAATACCCATTGGCCAATAAAACAGGGCTTTTACCGGTCTAAAGGTTTGTGCGTCTTGTTCGGTGGGTTCGAGTTTGTCGAGTTCGGCATAAATCTCAACCAGTTCCTGAGGGTTGCGGGCGCGGAAATAACTGCCCCCGGTTAGGTCGGCAATTTTTTGCAGGGTTTCTTCGTCCAGGTCTCGTGATGGGTTTAGCGTTCTGCCGCGGGGGTCAAATAAGCTGCGCATGGTGATTTCGTCAGCACCGACACCAATGGTGTAAATTTTAACGCCGGCTAACTTGGCCAATTCTGCCGCCTGCAGTGGTGCCACGGTGCCCGCCGTGTTGGCGCCGTCCGTTAATAGAATAACGACCCTGGAGGATTCTGGCCGATCTTGTAAGCGTTTAATGGCCAAACCTATGGCCTCACCGATGGCGGTTTTTTCGCCGGCAAATCCCAATTGAGCTTCTTGCAGTAACGTGTTGACGGTTTCACGGTCGAAGGTAAGCGGTGCTTGTAAATAGGCATTGGTGCCGAACAGTATAAGGCCCAGCCGATCCTGATGGCGCCGTTTGACGAACTCGCCCACAACGTATTTGACCACGGTTAACCGGTCTAGGTTATCACCGCCAACGATCATGTCGCGGGTATCCATACTGCCGGAGATGTCCACTGCCATTAAAAGATCTCTGCCCGAGGTGGGGAGGTCGATAGGTTCACCCAGCCACTGTGGCCGAGCGGCGGCAACCACCAGTGCTATCCAGATAATTAATAGCAGCACTAGGTTAATTAATTTCCCGGCCAAGCTGTCTTGGCCTCGCTCACTGATGGGTTGCAAGCCTTGGTAAAACGGCACCATCAAAGCGCTGGGGCTTTGTTCCGCCCGTGGGCAAAACCGCCATACCAACAACGGCAGCGGTAACAACACGAACACCCAAGGCCAATCAAACTGTAGCATGGGTTACCTCATACGGACGCCCAGCCCGGTGCTCCTGCACCCAGCGCTGGCACTGTTGCGCCAATTGTTGGCAGTTTGTTTCGGTGCGAATGCTGGCTTGATACTCACCTTCGCTGAGCAGGGTTAGGTTGTCATCGCTGATGGCACCAGGCGCTTTTGCTCGTAAAAATTCGGCCCAATGACTGCCGTATAGGCGGGCGATTTCGGCGCGCTCGCCGCTGTGCAGCGCCACTCGTTTTAACAGTGCAGACAACTCTGCCAGCTGGCTGGCTGTCACGCTCGCGTTGGGGTTTTGATGCTTTAACCAATCCTCAATTAAGGCGACGGCTTGGCGTCGATATTGGTTGAGTTTGTTGCGCCGGTACCAAAGCAATGCTGCACCGGCGGCCGCCAGCAACACCACGGCGATGATTATGATCCAGCCCGGTGCCAACCAGTAGCTGTGTAAGGTCTCTGGCAATATGATGTCGCGCAATTCGGCAATGGGCGGTGCCGGGGTTGCGTCCTGAGCTGGGGCTGGGGTGTTTTGTGCTGCCATGTGTCTACCGCCCCCCCCTAAAGCCGACTGGCCTTTGACCGGTCTTTGGTTTTGCCGAATAAGCTGGTCAGAAGCCGGTCTGGATCATGTTGCACGCAGGCGTCGATCAAGCTAATGGCGAGCCGATTGGCGCAATTTTGCAGCGCGGTGCGGCGTTGTTGAAATTGCTGCTCGTAGCGTTTGTGAAAGTCTTTGGCTTTGCCATCGACCCGCATTTGTTCTTTGCCGTTACTGACGTATAGCTGAGAGGCCTGCGGCCAAGAGCGCTCCAGTTGGTCGTAGATCTGAAAAAGCGCTACGTCGTTGTGCCGGGCCAATAGGTGTAGGGATTTTTCACAGTCTTCACTGAAATCGTGAAAATCAGACAATATAAATACCTTGGTACCGGGTTTGGCCACGCGCAGGGCATCGGTGAGTAATTCTTGCAGGCTCTGCGCTTGCTGCTGGGCCACCGGTGAGGTGAGCGCGTGGTTAAAGGCAATAATTTCGTGTATCAAATTCAGTTGCGCGTGTTTACTGCGACGCGGGCGCAGGTCTTTTTGTTCATTGTCGCCGAAGATTAAAGCACCGATGCGATCATTTTGATGCAGGGCCGCCCAGCCGAGGGTTGTGGCAAGGTGCGCTGCGTATACCGATTTAAAGCATTGCTGGCTGCCGAAAAACATGGTGGAACGTTGGTCTACCACCAACAGAACCGGTTTTTCGCGCTCTTCTTGAAACAGTTTGGTGTGGGTTACCTGGGTGCGGGCGGTGACCCGCCAGTCTATGGTGCGGATATCGTCGCCGGGTTGGTATACCCGCACTTCCTCAAACTCCATACCCCGGCCCTTGAACCGAGTTCTGATGGGGCCACTCAGCAAGGCTTTGCTGGGGCGGGGAAATTTTAGGTTGAGTTTGCTGGCGGTAAAGCGCGTGCGCAGCAGATTGTCCAGGTTGGCGTAGACTCCCTGGGGCAGGTGCTGGTTGCTGTTGTGCGCGCTGGGCGATAACGCAGTTAACGATGCCATGGTGTTATCCCGTTCACTGGCGCTACTGTGTGGCGATGGATCATCGAAGGCACTGTCTGCCGATTAGGCAACGGCTACTAGGCTCAGTAAGCGGTCGATGACGGCATTGGTGTCAACGCCGTTGGCCTCGGCCTCGTAACTGAGAATCAAGCGATGACGAAACACATCGTGGATGACGGCTTGAACATCCTCTGGGCTAACGTAGTCTCGCTGTGCCAGCCAAGCGTGGGCGCGGGCACAGCGCTCTAAAGCGATAGTGGCTCGTGGGCTGACGCCAAATTCAATCCATTGCGCTAATTCTGGATCCAGTTCTTGTGTTTGGCGGGTGGCACAGGTCAGTGCCACGATGTAGTTTTCCACCGCTTCAGCGAGGTGTAGTTTAACGATATCTTGCCTTACCGACAGTAAGCTTTCCTGGCTGATTGGGGCTGGCGGTTGGTTGGTTTCGGCTTGCGCTTCTTTGCGTGCCAAGCGCAGGATTTCTAGCTCTGCGGCTGCGCTGGGGTAGTCCACCTCTACGTGCATCAGGAAGCGGTCTAATTGGGCTTCAGGAAGGGGGTAGGTACCTTCTTGTTCGACGGGGTTCTGTGTCGCCATCACCAAAAACACATCGGGTAGGGGATAGGTGGTTCTACCCACGCTCACTTGTCTTTCTGCCATGGCCTCCAGTAAAGACGACTGCACTTTGGCAGGCGCCCGGTTGATTTCATCGGCCAGGACCAAGTTGTGAAAGATCGGCCCCGATTGGAATTCAAAGGCGCCGGTTTCCGGGCGGTATATGTCAGTGCCGGTGACGTCGGAGGGGAGTAAGTCCGGTGTGAACTGGATTCTGTGGAAGCTGGCATCAAGGCCATCTGATAACGTTTTGATGGCTTTGGTTTTGGCCAAGCCTGGTGCGCCTTCCACTAATAAGTGGCCATCGGCGAGCAGGGCAATAAGTAACCGATCGATCAGGTGCGGTTGGCCGACAATGGTTTTGTTGAGCCAATCTTTAAGTGCGAGAAGTGAATCGTGTTCCGTCATAAGTTTGATCAATGGCCTAGAGTAGTTCGTTGTACCGGTGATGGATTGGTCTTACATAGGGGCAAATTGTGCAATTTCAAGACTTTACCCACACCAACACATAAGGCTGGCGCGCGTATTGGCAGACTAATGCACGCCATTAAAGTTCCAATTAGCTCCCCCTGCGGTTTTGTCGATAAGCGTTCAAAACCACCCCATTATTCGCCCGCCGCAGGCCGTCTGCATTCCCTATTGCTATAAAAAGTACCGAATTTAGCACTAATCGTAATCTTGTCATTCTAAGCTTTGCTAATACAGCCGGACTTGCGGTCGAAATAAGGCGGTATAACGCGGCTAATTCGTTACTTTAGGCAGTTGCGGCGGCGCAATGGTCTATTCTTTAGACAGGCGCGGCGGCAGCTGACGATCTAACTTTTGGCACCAACAAACATACAAAAAGCCAGTGTCCTTACGATGTATCCCTGGGTTTCGTGTCGCTACGTTCGAAACTCCCACTGGTCAGGTTGCCAGTAATACTTTTAAACAGTGCAACCACAAAACAGCTAAGCCAAGCGAACGATGGTTGGCTGTTATGTGGGTGAATTGCGGAGAACAGAACGTGGAAATTAACACCGTCATGACAGAGTCGCACCAAGTGTTTATCGAACGGCTTGGTCATACCATTGAAGAGCAGCATGACGCAACGCAACAGAGCGCGTTAAAACACTTTGCCGAGTTGTATTTTAAACGCATGCCACTGGCGGAGTTTCAAGGCAGGCAGTATAAAGATTTGTATGGTTTTGCCGCCGGTTGGTTGCAATTAATCGGTGATTACAGTGGCCAAGACGCCCGCATACGGGTGTTTAACCCTAACCTAGAGGAGCATGGCTGGCTGTGTAACCACACGGTAATTCAAATCCACGTCAAAGATTCGCCGTTTTTAACCGACTCCATCCGTATGGAGCTCAACCGCCGGCATATCCATATTCATATGTTGCAAAGCCGCGTATTGCAGGTGTGCCGCGATAGCAAAGGCAACTTGGTTAAGATATTTGATCGCAACGACTCCACCGAGAGTCTAGCCAAAGGTCATAGTTTACAAAAAGAAGCGCTTATTTGGTTTGAGGTGGGGCTGCACAGTGATAACTCTGAATTAACAGAGATCCGTAATGCCTTGGCCGATATTCTGCAAGACATCAAAGCCGTGGTGGCGGGTTATAAGCCTATGTGCCAACTGGTGTTGGCGGCTGAGAAAAATCTTGCCCATGCCAAAGCCTTCAAGCACGCTAATTCTGAATTAATTGAAGAGTCGCGGGCGTTTTTGAAATGGCTGGAGCAGGGGCACTTTACCTTTTTAGGCTACCGGGAATTTGAGCTGGTTAAAAACAAAGGTGACAAAGAAGCCAAGTTGCAAGAGATGCCGGAGGCCAGGCAAGGCTTGTTTACTCGCCGAGCCCAGCAGTTAGACCCGCTGCCCATGAGCCAATTTAACTTAGGGATGGCCGCCTATTACACCGGCGATGACTGCATTGCTTTTACTAAATCCAATAGCCGTTCTCGTATTCATCGGACAGCCTATTCCGATTATGTGGTGGTTAAAAAGTATAACGACAAGGGCGAAGTCATCGGTGAGGGGCGGTTTTTAGGGTTGTACACCAGTGCCGTTTACGACAATAAAGTGGCCGCAATTCCTCTGATTCGACAAAAAGTTGAGCATGTGTTGCATGAGACTGAGGCTGACCTAGGTACCTACGACGGCAAGAATCTGCTGCGCATTCTCGAGACGCTTCCACGTGATGAAATGTTTCAAATTTCGAAGGAGCAATTGTTAGAGTTGGCCGGCGATGTGGCACAAATTAACGAGCGGCCACAGGTTCGTTTGTTCATGCGCTCGGACCCCTATGGCAAGTTTATTAACTGCTTGCTTTATGTCCCGCGGGACATATTCAGCACGCGCGTGCGCGAGCGGATTCAAGATCTTATTGCCAACGAAATTGACGCCGACGAATGCGAGTTTAACACCTATTTCTCTGAGTCTATTCTTGCCCGTGCGCATTTGGTATTTAAGTTAAAACCCGAATACAACTCCAATTACGACGTTCGCAAGTTGGAATTAAAAACCATTGATATAACCCGTGGCTGGGATGAGCATTTTTACGCCAGTTTGGTGGAGAGCTTAGGCGAGGAGACCGCCACCAAAGAGCATCGCAAATACGAGGCGGCTTTTTCAGATGGTTACCGGGAGTCCTATGATGCACGAACCGCAGTAGCCGACATCGCCACCATCAAATCCCTCAGTGAAACAAACCCCGTGGCGATGAGTTTTTATCAGCCACTGAATTCCAAGCCCAACGAAATACGCTTTAAAGTTTTCCACGCCAATGAACCGCTGCACTTGTCCACCATTGTGCCCATGTTAGAGAATTTTGGCTTGAAGGTGCTGGGTGAATTCCCCTACGATATCGAAGCGGAAAACGAGCCCGTGGTATGGCTACACGATTTTACTCTGGTCTTTGACGGCCAAAACCAAGTGGATGTGGCCAGCGCCAAGCGTGTATTCCAAGAGGCGTTTCAGGCCATTTGGTTGCAGCAGGCAGAGAACGATGCCTTCAATCGGTTGGTGCTGGGCGCACGCATTAGCTGGCGTGAAGTGGCCATTCTGCGCAGCTACGCACGTTATATGAAGCAAACCGCGTCCAGCTTTGGCCAGGGCTACATCGCTAATACCCTGGCAAACCACGTCGATATTACTCGTAATTTGATTGCTTTATTTAAAGGTAAATTTGACCCTAGGGTAAATCAATTTACCAAACAGGATATCGACCGTTTAGTGCGCTTAAAAAGCAAAATATTAGACGCTTTGGAGGCGGTATCTAACTTAAACGATGATCGAATCATTCGCCGCTATCTGGATTTAATCAACGGCACTTTGCGCACCAATTACTTCCAAAAGGATTCCCAAGGTAACCACAAAGACTACATATCGTTTAAACTAGCGCCGCGGCAAATTCCAGATATTCCAGAGCCTAGGCCGCTGTATGAAATTTTTGTTTACTCTCCCAAAATGGAGGGTGTGCATCTACGCGGTGGCGCGGTTGCCCGGGGCGGCCTGCGTTGGTCGGACCGCCTACAGGACTACCGCACCGAGGTGCTTGGCTTAGTAAAAGCCCAACAAGTGAAAAACGCGGTGATTGTGCCCAATGGAGCAAAGGGCGGTTTTGTTATTAAGCAAACGCCGAAAAATGCCAGCCGCAAGGAGCTACAGGCCCAAGCCATTGGCTGCTACCAAATGTTTATCCGAGGCCTATTGGATATTACCGACAATATCGTCGCTGGCGCCATTACCCCACCTACCGATGTGGTGCGCCATGATGGCGACGATGCATATTTGGTGGTGGCGGCCGATAAAGGTACCGCAACTTTTTCAGACATCGCCAACGAAATCTCCCACGAGTACGGCCACTGGCTGGGCGACGCTTTTGCCTCGGGTGGCAGCCAGGGCTACGACCACAAAGGCATGGGCATCACTGCCCGGGGTGCCTGGGTGTCGGTGCAGCGCCACTTCAAAGAGAAGGGTGTTGATGTCCAAAGTGAGGACTTTACCGTTATAGGCATCGGCGACATGGCTGGTGATGTGTTTGGCAACGGCATGCTGTTGTCGAAAAATATCTGTCTTACGGCGGCCTTCAATCACTTGTCGATATTTATCGATCCCAATCCGAATTCCTCCAAGAGCTATATTGAGCGTCAGCGTTTGTTTGCAAACCCACAGCTCGGCTGGGATGACTACGATAAAGCGTTGATTTCCAACGGTGGTGGCATTTTCTCTCGGGCGGCTAAGAGCATAGACATATCGCCCGAGATGAAAGAGCGCTTTGCCATCGAGGAAGATAAACTGCCCCCTAACGATTTGATCAACCGTTTGCTAAAAGCACCGGTGGATTTAATTTGGAACGGTGGCATTGGGACCTACGTGAAGGCTTCGTCGGAATCCCACGCGATGGTTGGCGATAAAGCCAACGATGTATTGCGGGTGGATGGCCGAGATCTTCGCTGTAAGGTATTTGGCGAAGGCGGCAACCTGGGTATGACGCAGCTGGGCCGGGTGGAATTTTGCCTGGAGGGCGGCGCTTGTAATACCGACTTTATCGACAACGCTGCGGGGGTGGATTGTTCTGACCATGAAGTAAACATCAAAATTCTGATCGACAAGCTAGTCGCTGAGGGCGAGCTTACCGAGAAGCAGCGCAATAAGTTACTGGTGGATATGACCGATTCTGTCTCGGATTTGGTGCTGCACAACAATTACCAGCAAACCCAGGCTATCAGTATTGCTGCGGAAAGTTGTCTACCACGGTTTCCTGAATATCGCCGTTTAATTAGCCAGTTAGAAGCGCAAGGGCGTTTGGATCGGAAACTGGAATTTTTACCCGATGACGAATCGCTGCTGGAGCGCCACAGCCACGCTAAAAGCCTAACCCGGCCAGAGCTGTCGGTGTTGATTTCCTACGTTAAAGTGATGCTAAAAGAGCTGTTGGCCTGCGATGAAATCGCCGACGACAACTACATCAGCACCATTATCGAATCGGCGTTTCCTAGGTTGCTACGCCAGAAATTCCCCAGCCAAATTCACAACCATGTGCTCCGCAAGGAGATCATCGCCACGCAGTTGGCCAATGATATGGTCAACAATGGCGGCATTACCTTCTTCCATCGCTTGTTGGAGTCCACCGGCGCACCGGCCAACAGTATCGCCCGGGCCTATGTAACCGCCCGTGATGTGTTCTCAATGGCTGTGTTCCGCACCGAAATCGAAATGCTGGATTTCAAACAAACCTCCAAGGTTCAGATAAAAGAAATGGATCGGCTGATTCGCCGTGTGCGTCGTGGCACCCGTTGGTTCTTGCGCAATCGACGTAGTCAGCTCAACCCCGGTGATGAGATACCCCATTTCAGCGCGGCATTGGCCGACTTAGCCAAGGTTATGCCCACCATTTTAGAAGGCGAAACCCTGGCCAAATGGCAATCCCGCTACGACGACAGTAAGGCGCTAGGCTTTTCGGACCAGTATGCCGGCGCCAATGCACTGCCATCTAACCTGTACTCAGGCCTGGGCGTGGTGGAAGCCGCTCGGCAAAGTCAGAGTGAGCTGAAGACCGTGGCCCGAGTGTTTTTCTACCTCAGCGACCGGTTGGGCTTAAATTGGTTTGCCAGCCAGATTTCCGAGGTGTCGGTGGAAAACAATTGGCAGGCCATGGCGCGGGAATCCTACCTGGATGACATGGAAACCCAGTTGCGCTCATTAACAGTTTCCTTTGTTCGGTTGCAGCCCACAGACCTTACCCTGGAAGACACCTTTGAGCGATGGGCGGAGCAGCATCGCGAGCTTCATCAGCGTTGGGCTGCTATGATGGTGGAATTGCAAGGCACAACCGTCACCGACTTTGCTATGTTCTCGGTGGCAATGCGGGAATTGAGCGACTTGGCACAAGCCTCGAGTTTCTGTGAGACGCTGGCCGATGATTCCGAGCTTTGCACCACCAACATTGCACCCATAACCCAAGGAAACGTGAATAGTGCATAGTGCTGTAGCAGCCAAGTACATCGAAGTAGCACTTTCAATTAGCCGAGATGAGTACCTTAAACTCTACCAAATGGGCAGGGCCGTGGTTAAGGCCCGTGCCACGGACGGTCGGCGAGTTCAATTCCCCGCCCAGGCCCTGCGGCCGTGGGTGGCACACTCCGGTATCCAAGGTAAATTTCGGATTTACTTTGACCAGCAAAATCGCTTGAGTAAAATCGAGCCCTCGTAAGTCTTAATGACACATAATCCCCCGGCCTTGTAGCTAACGCAGACCTATGGGGCTTTGGCCCAGCATTAACGGAAAAAACATGTACTCACTTGTACAAAAAATCTTGTTCAAATTAGACCCAGAAGTGGCTCACGAGCTGTCCCTGGATGGTTTAGGTGCCATGTCTCGGATGAAAGCTCTGCCAATGGTGGCGCCAGCGGCCGTATCCAACCCGGTCGAAATCATGGGGTTAACTTTCCCCAATCCAGTGGGATTGGCGGCTGGATTAGATAAAAATGCCGATTATTACAATGCTCTTGGGCAATTAGGCTTTGGCTTTGTCGAAGTTGGCACGGTTACACCACAGCCTCAACCGGGCAACGAGCAGCCCCGGCTGTTCCGCTTACCGGAGGCTCGCGCCATTATTAACCGCATGGGGTTCAATAATCTTGGGGTAAAACACTTGGTAGAGCAGGTGCAGCAGCGCCAGTACACTGGCGTGTTAGGCATTAATATTGGCAAGAACAAAGTCACGCCAGAGGAGCAAGCTCTGGATGACTACAATAAGGCCCTGGAGCAAGTCTACGCCCACGCCGACTACGTTACGGTAAACATTTCATCGCCTAACACGCCGGGGCTGCGGGATTTGCAATTCGGCGAAGCCCTAACGCAATTGCTGGCTGGTATACACCAAACCCGCCTGAGGCTGGCACAGGAGCATGACAAGCAAGTGCCTATCGTCGTTAAGATCGCCCCCGATATGACGGAACCAGAGATTCGACAGGTCGCGGAAACCATCGCTGAGCAGAAAATGGACGGTATCATTGCGACCAATACCACCCTGGATAAAACCCAGGTAGAGCATTTTGAGCACGGCGATGAGGCCGGTGGTTTATCCGGAGCGCCGGTGCGAGAGAAATCTACCGCGGTGATTCGCACGGTGGCGCAAACCCTGGGGCCAGATTTTCCCATTATTGGCGTGGGTGGCATTGCCAGTGGCCAGGATGCACTGGACAAGATCGACGCTGGGGCGAAGTTGGTGCAGGTGTACACCGGGTTTATTTACCGGGGGCCTGAACTGATAAAAGAAATTAACCAGGCGCTGTTGGCTTGGGCGTAGGTGGATTGCACGGAAGATAGCCGTTAATTTTAAAGCAAACGGCTACCCCTAAAAGAGCGAAACCGCAGCCCAAAGGTTGCGGTTTCTTTAAGGCCCTTGGGCCTTTTTAGCTAAGCCTCGAGTGGAGGCCTTATCGACTGAAAGTCAGGTCACACGTTTAACCGTGCGGAGTTCGTGATTGTTACAAGTTGTTTAGTATGCAATAAGGTTCGACTTAGAAATTTGACATTTTTTGTGCGGTAGCAAAACGGTTAAAGCCGTTCCACTGATCATTGCGTCCTTCACGCCAGCCATTGAGCCAATCGTATCGTGTTTTGATAGTTTCGTGTGGGCAACTGCTCCGTGAGCGCCCTTCGAATCCGGCCATGTACCCTTTTGAAAAGGCCCGTTCAGATGGATTGCGTTTATGACGTTTCATAGTTTAGCGTACCTCATTGTTGGTTTTGTTCGATGAAAGTTGCTAACCGTCCCGGTTGTCTTTGCTATGTTATGTTCTGAATTATGTTTTGGCGTTAGTTTTTAACTAAGCCGTTGGTGTCTTAATACATAGACCAGAAAATACCAAGCAAGTTTTATCGAGCCGGACTTCCAGTAGACCAAAACTGAAATAGCTTGTGAACGACTGAATATTTCTAAAACATGAAAGTTATATTACGGAAAAGTATAATCTTGCCTAAAGGACGTACCTAGTGGGGCAAAAGCCACGTGCCTGACGGTCTACTAAAAACTAATCGCATAGCAAGGGCGGTTTTAATAAAAAATTGGTCCACTTCGGTGTAACCATTCCACACAATTAACGGTTATTTACTATGCAACACTTCTCGGCCACCTGCCCTAAAGGTTTTGAACAATTACTTCAAAACGAGCTAATCAGCTTGGGAGCAGAGGTGGTTTCCGAAACCGTTGGTAGCATCCGCTTCCAAGCCACGCTAGAAACTGTCTACAAGATTTGTTTTTGGACAAGAATTGCCAACAAAATCCTGCTGCCTTTAGACGACAAACCCCTAAAAACAGATCAAGATTTATACGATGTGGTCTACCGCTTGCCTTGGGAGGAGCACTTAGATGCCAACGGTTCGCTCTGGATTCAATTTGCCGGCACCAATCGATTTATTCGTGATACGCAGTTTGGCGCTCGTAAAACCAAAGATGCCATTGTGGATCGTTTTAGAGACCAGGTTGGCACCCGGCCGGGGGTTGAAAAGGTCCGCCCGGATTTAACGGTTAATGTGCGGTTGGCGAAAGGGCGTGTGGCCGTGGCCATTGACCTTACTGGAGAAAGTTTGCACCGCAGGGGGTATCGACTGCAGCAGGGCACAGCACCGCTGAAGGAAAACTTAGCTGCAGCCATTTTATATCGTTGCGGTTGGCCCGAAATTGCCAAGCACCAGGGCGCGTTGCTAGACCCAATGTGTGGCTCCGGCACTTTATTGATTGAGGCGGCCATGATGGCCGCCAACATGGCGCCGGGTTTAGGTCGAAGCGATTTTGCATTGCTACGCTGGCAAGGCCATGACCCAGGTCTATGGTTGCAATGCCAGGAGCAAGCTCAAGACAGCGTACGGTTGGATAACATCGGTGAAATACGAGGTTATGATATTAGCCGGCAAGTGGTGGACATCGCCGAGCAGAATATAGCCCGTGCCGGGCTCGCTCGCCAAGTGAGGGTCTCGGTAAAGCCGCTGGCGGAGTTTAAAAAACCTACCCACACCGCAATCAACCCAGGCTTGATCATCACCAACCCCCCTTATGGTGAGCGCTTGGGCGAAATACAACAATTAACCGTGTTGTACCGATTGTTAGGCGATCGATTTAAAAGTGAATTTGAAGGTTGGCAAGCCGGTGTATTTACCGGTAACCCAGATGCGGGCAAATTTATGGGGGTGCGGGCCCATAAAAAATATAAATTATTTAACGGCGCTATTCCAGCTGAATTATTGTTGTTTGATTTGCAGCCAAATCAATTTATTGATGCACCGCCACCGGATATTATTTTAACGGCCCCCAACGACCCATACAAGGTCACCGATGGTGCGCGTATGGTTATGAATCGATTGCAAAAAAATAGTAAGCAATTATCCAAGTGGCGTAAAAATAACGAGATCGAGTGTTATCGAGTTTACGATGCCGATATGCCAGAGTATTCTGCCGCAATCGATGTCTATAGCGATTATGTTCACATACAGGAGTACCAGGCGCCTAAGTCGGTACCGGAAGAAACAGCCCAAGCTCGGTTTAATGATATCGTGGCAGCGGTTAAACAAGTTTTCCAACCGGATATCGAAAAAATCAGTTTAAAGCAACGGCGAAAAAATAAGGGCAAGCAGCAGTATGAGCGCGCTGACGAGCGCGCTGGCCGCACATTTAACGTGCAAGAAAGTGGCGCCGAATTTGAGATTAATCTATGGGATTATTTAGACTCAGGGCTGTTCTTAGATCACCGGCCGGTGCGTAATTATATTCGGCAGCACGCCAAAGATACCAAGTTCTTAAATTTATTTTGCTATACCGCCACGGCCAGTGTGCATGCGGCGTTGGGTGGTGCCACTGAGACCGTGAGTGTGGATATGTCTCACACCTATCTGGACTGGGCTAAACGCAATTTTGCGCTGAATAATCTACGCAGTGCTAAGCATCGATTTGAACAAAGTGACTGCTTTGACTGGTTGCAAAATTGCCGCGAGGGGTTCGATCTCATTTTATTGGATCCGCCCACCTTCTCAAATTCCAAACGAATGAAAGAAACCTTAGATGTTCAGCGCGACCACGTTAGATTAATAAAGCGCTGTATGGAGTTGTTGTCCGTCGGGGGTACGTTGATATTTTCCAATAATCTACGCACCTTCGAGCTGGATTACGCTGCATTGGAACGCTATTCCATAACCGATTATCACAAGCCGAGTTTAGACCCGGATTTCGCTCGCAATCCGAAAATTCACCAGTGTTGGTTGATTCGACATGGCGATTAACAATTTTAAATTAAAAGTGAATCAATAATCTTCCCGGCTGTTGCTTGGTTAAACCATTATTAAATTGGGGCTAGAGTCAAATGGGTTTAGAAATAGAGCGGAAGTTTCTGGTGTGCCCCGAGCTGCTGGGCGAGTTACAGTACGGAGAATCCATCTGCCAGGGGTATATTCCCACGCAAGATAAAACCGCTGTGCGAATCAGGTTAAAAGGCAGCGCTGCTTTTCTAACGTTAAAAGGTGCTAACCGCGGTGCTGTGCGCAGTGAGTTTGAGTATGCCATACCCGTGTCTGATGCCCAGGCTATTTTGGCTGAACTTTGCTCAGGCCCAAAGATCGAAAAAACACGTTATTGCCGCACGGTTGGCGCTCACGTTTGGGAGATCGATGTGTTTGCCGGCAGCAACGAAGGCTTGGTGGTTGCAGAAATTGAGCTTAACAGTGAGCATGAACCCTTCGAAAAGCCTCCGTGGGTGGCGCGGGAGGTGACCGGCGATGCGCGTTACTACAATACCAGTTTGCTGACCAAACCCTATTTAACCTGGTAATCCAGCACGCTGCCCGAAACGTAACTGAGCCTTGGGCCTCTGCTTAGAAGAGGCTAAATAATCTCAACGAAAAGAGTCTATGTCTAAAAAGTTTACTGTTAGTAGCGATTTTGAACCGGCGGGTGATCAGCCCAAAGCCATTGAGCAATTGGTCACCGGGTTGGAATCTGGCCTGGCACATCAAACCTTATTGGGGGTAACTGGCTCTGGTAAAACCTATACCATTGCTAACGTTATCGCCCAGGTGCAACGGCCAACCATGATTATGGCCCACAACAAAACCCTTGCGGCGCAACTCTACGGCGAGTTTAAAGAGTTCTTTCCCAATAACGCAGTGGAATATTTCGTCTCTTACTACGATTATTACCAGCCTGAGGCTTACGTGCCTTCATCGGATACCTTTATAGAAAAAGACTCCTCGGTGAACGAACATATCGAGCAGATGCGTTTGTCCGCTACCAAGGCTTTAATGGAACGCAAAGACGCCATTATTGTGGCCACAGTATCGGCCATTTACGGCTTGGGTGATCCGGACGCCTACCTTAAAATGGTGTTGCATTTGGTGCGAGGTGATCAGATTAGTCAGCGAGATATTCTTCGTCGACTGGCTGAGCTTCAGTACACCCGCAATGATGCTGATTTCCACCGCGCCACCTACCGTGTGCGCGGTGAGATCATTGATATTTATCCTGCCGACTCCGATCGTGAAGCTGTGCGGGTGGAGTTGTTTGACGACGAAGTCGATAACCTGTCTCTGTTCGACCCACTGACTGGTGAGGTACTCACCAAGCTACCGCGCATTACCATCTACCCCAAATCCCACTATGTCACTCCGCGCAATCGAGTGTTAGAAGCGATAGGCCAGATAAAAGATGAGTTGAAAGATCGGTCGGAACAGTTGCGCAGTGCCGATAAGTTGGTTGAGCTGCAGCGCTTGGAACAGCGCACTAAATACGATTTAGAAATGATGCAAGAGCTGGGTTACTGTAACGGTATTGAAAACTATTCGCGCTATCTATCTGGCCGTGCCGAGGGTGAGCCACCGCCCACTCTGTTTGATTACTTGCCCGCCGACGCGTTGTTGGTGTTGGATGAATCCCACGTCACAGTGCCGCAAATTGGTGGTATGTACCGTGGCGACCGATCTCGTAAAGAGACTTTGGTGGAATATGGGTTTCGTTTACCTTCGGCGTTGGACAACCGACCCATGCGTTTTGAAGAGTGGGAACGTTTGGCGCCCCAGATGATTTTTGTTTCTGCAACACCCGGTGAGTATGAAAAAGAACACGCCGGGCAAGTGGTGGAGCAGGTAGTACGGCCTACGGGCTTGGTCGATCCTGAGATTGAAGTCCGGCCTGCGGGCCGTCAAGTTGATGATTGCTTAAGCGAGATTCACAAGCGGGTGGACAAAGATGAGCGCGTGCTGATCACCACGCTGACGAAGCGCATGGCCGAGGATTTGACCGAGTACCTACAGGACCACGGAGTCCGTGTGCGCTATTTGCACTCAGACATCGACACCGTGGAGCGGGTAGAGATTATTCGAGATTTACGCATTGGTGAATTTGATGTGCTTGTCGGGATTAATCTGCTGCGCGAGGGCCTGGATATGCCGGAAGTCTCTCTTGTGGCAATCTTAGACGCGGATAAAGAAGGCTTTTTACGATCCGATCGCTCGTTGATTCAAACCATTGGCCGTGCCGCACGCAACGTTAACGGCCGAGCCATTCTCTATGCCGATAAAGTTACCGGCTCTATGCAGCGCGCCATGGACGAAACCAACCGGCGCCGAGAAAAACAAGTCGCCTTTAACCAAGAGCACGGTATCACTCCCAAGGGGATCAAAAAGCGAGTGGCCGACATCATGGAAGGTGCTCACTTCTCAGCCACGGCTGGCAGTAAATCCGGTAAGCGTGGCAAAAAGGTCAAAGTCGATGTGGCGTCGGATTCCGGCAAACAGGGCTGGCAGTTGATTGATGAGCTGGAAAAGAAAATGCTGCAAGCGGCTAAGGATTTGGAATTTGAGGTTGCCGCTCAGTACCGCGACGAGATCGAAAAAATTAAGAAAACCCTGTAAGGCCCTCGCTTCGGGTCTGTGGCAGGCCAGCCCGCTACTCCTCGGAGTAGGCCGGTAAATCCAGCGCTACGCGCAAGCCCGTGTATTTATCGCGGTAATCTTCTGGGTAATGATCTCGACGGAACACGTCGAGCTGTTCGATGTCATTGATAAAGCTTCCGCCGCGTACCACTCGGTCACAGCTGGCTTGCTCTGGCCCGTCTACAGGATCGTAGGTACGCATGTAACAGGTGGAAGTCCATTCCGCTACGTTGCCAGCCAAATCATAAACGCCAAAGGTGTTGGCGCTGAATTTCTTTGTGGGCGCGGTTTTACTGACAAACAAGGTGTTGTATTCACTGCGGCACCCGCCACGGCAGTTGGCCAATTCTTTACCATCTTCAGCACCGCCAGACCAAGGGTACTCCTGTAAGCCACCACTACTGGCGATATATTCCCACTCGGCTTCGGTGGGTAAGCGATAGGGTTTGCCTGTTTTTTCTGCTAGCCAATCGGCATAGTCCTTGGCCTCCTGCCAGGAGATATTGATCACCGGGCGGGTGTTGCGCCCCCAGCTCTCATCGCCCAGCATGGGCTTGCCAGTGGCCGCTAGGTAAGCGTCGTACTCAGCAAAACGCACCTCGCCGGAGCTAATGGCAAACGGCTTTTCAATCACAACCTCATGGCGAGGCTGTGTATCCGAATAACGCAAATCACCCATGATGAATTGGCCGGGCGGTATCACAATCATTTCGGGGCCGTCCACGCCAGGCAGCGGCTGGTGTTGAATTAAATCCCCGGGATGCTTGGCCACGGTGAGCTGTACATTGATGTTTTTGGCGCTGTTCTCAATGGTGACCCAGCGTTCTTTCTGCCAATAACCGGGCGAGCCAATCACAATGCGGTATTCGCCGGCGGGCAGTGGTAGGCCGGGACGGTACTTCTCAACGATGTTCATTACCCGCACATAGCTGTTTTGCTCTGGTGTAACGTTAACCGTAAGAGGGAAGGTGGGTTCTGGTGGCGGAAGCGGTGGTTGCTCAGGTTCTGGCTCTGCAGAAACGGGGATGGCTGGTTCTGGCCGCTCAATGGCGCCCTCGCTTACCTCGCTGGCCAACTCGATGGGAGGCGCAGTGCCGTCGCTGTCCGGTGGCATAATCGGAGTGCTGGTTTCCATGGGCACACCAATGGCGGTGACCGCTGGGGGCTCTGGTAACTGGTAGCTTTGCCAGTACCAATAGGCGGTGGCCACGGCGACGACCATAAACAAGGCGGCCAGGGCAACCCAATTGGCGGTATTGTTGGCTGGGCGGGTGTCGTGCATGGTGGCACTGCCGCGCAGGGCCGGAATATCGTTGAGCGGCGAATATTTGGGCCGCCGGCCGGTGATTCGGCACCACCAACTGCGCTTGCCTCTGGCAGGGCGCAGTAGGGCTAGCTCTTGATCGTCTGCCGCGTCGCCATTGAGCTTGTCCATTACCTGGTCGATCACCTCAACCGCCTCAGTGCCACTTTGAAAACGGTCTTGCGGCTTTTTGGCCACCATTTTATTAATCAATGGTTGCAGGCTGGCGTATTTGGGTGGCAGCGCAGGGATGGGCGCGGTGAGATGCTGGAGTGCAATAGCGACCGCCTCTTCACCCTGGTAGGGTGGCTGCCCAACTAACATTTCATAAAGCACGACGCCGAGGCTGTAGAGATCAGAGCGGCCGTCGAGATCTTTACCTCGGGCTTGCTCCGGACTCATGTAGTTGGGCGTGCCTAGCACCGTGCCCGCATTGGTCATTTGTGTATTACTGGAAACAGCCCGGGCAACACCGAAATCGGACAGTGCCACCGAGCCATCCTGGGCTAATAGAATGTTTTCCGGTTTGATATCGCGGTGGATATAGCCCTCGGCGTGGGCGTGATCCAAGGCCTTCGATACCTGCTGTATGATTTTTAAACAAGATTTGGCGGTTAAGCCTTCTTTCATTTTCGCCGCAATGGAGCCTTGTTCCATGTAGTCCATTGCGATGTAGTTGATAGTTTTGTATTGGCCTACATCGTGGATGGCGATGATATTGGGGTGGGCCAGTTGGCTGATGATTTTGGCTTCTCGTTGGAAGCGATCGCTAAAGATAGGGTCCGCATTGAGGGCAGGTGCCATAACTTTGAGTGCGACCATCCGGTTGTGTTCGGTTTGCACGGCAAGATAAACCGTGGACATGCCACCTTGGTTTATTTTGCGTAGGATTTTGTACCCGGGCAGTCGCATATTGGTGGTTATGAGTACCTAGAGGCAGGAAACAGAGCTGCTTTGATTTTCTGGATGAGGGCCTGCCCGTAGTTCAGGTGTTTGGGGGATTCGACAATCACGACGGTGATGTTGTCGGCGCCGCCAAACTGAATAGCTTGGTCGATCAATCGGTTTACTGCCTCGGTGCTGTTGGTGCAGCTGGACAAAATTTGCAAAATAGAGCGATCTTCCATTTCGCCGGTGAGTCCGTCGCTGCACAGCAGAAGCCACTGATTGGCTCGCCAGGAGCCCTTGGTGACCCCTACGCTGACTTCGGCTTGTAATTTATTACCCAGGCATTGGGTGATGATATTTCGCTGCGGGTGATTACGGGCTTCTTGTTCTGATATGCTGCCTTTATCGACCAAGGTTTGTACAAACGAATGGTCGTGGCTGATACGTTCTAATCGGTGTTGCCCCGAGCCGTAGCTGTAAACGTAGGCACGGCTATCGCCAACCCAGTTGACTTCATAGTTGTCTCCTTTATCGAGCAACGCCACAGCGGTGGATCCCATGCCACTACTGTGCTGATTGCTGGCTGCCACAATGTCTTTGTGGGTGCGAGCAATGGCATCGGCCAAAGGCACACCAGCAGCGATGTAACTGTGGGTTTGGTTAATGGCAATGGCAGCAGCCACTTCACCGGCGGCGTGACCACCCATGCCGTCGGCTACCATGTATAACCCCAGCTCGTTGTCGACTGAGAAAGAGTCTTCGTTGTTAGTTCTTACGGCACCTGGATCAGTTCTCGCCGCAAATTTCACAGACATAAGGAGTTCCGGAAATCCTATCCTAAGTTCAGCACAGTATATCGCTAAACGTCGATGCTTAAAATTCGTTACAAATTAATTAGTTGTGACATACATTGCAACGGATTTGTTAGCGGATTGGCGCTTTCGTTGGGTGAATTGTGGTATACATAACATCATTGATGTAAATTTATGTTCACAGGCAGGAGTACGTAAGGACAAAACATGCTGAAGCTACGGATATCAGGGGACGCCAACAACGAGAGTATCTGGCTGGTAGAGCCCAAAATTTCGGTGGGACGTGCTGCTTCCAATAACTTGGTTCTTAGTGATCCAGAGGTCGACGACTGCCACATTGAGATATTTGCCAAAGGCGAAGAACTTATCATTCATCGCCGCTCGGACGCCAGGACCTTAGTAAATGGTGATCGGTTGGGTGTTAAAGCCCGTTTGGTAGCAAACGATAAAGTTCAAATAGGCAACACCACCTTAGAGGTGGTGGACCCTAAATTACCTCGTGGCGTGCGTCCGGAGCGGCCAGAGGCCAGCGAAGCGCAGCGGGCGGATTACAACATCGCGCAAAGTTTGGTGATGCCAGGAGAGGGGTGGCAGCTCAAGTCCTCACATGCAGGTCTTACGCGCAGCTCCTATGACATCAGTGATGGCATGACCATAGGGCGTGCCAAAGATTGTGACATCGTCATTTTGCTGGCACACCTGTCCAGGCGCCATGCACAATTCCGTATAGTCGGTAACAATCGTCTAGAGATCACCGATCTCAATTCTTCCAATGGTACCTATGTTAACGGCGAGCAGATCACCACGGTGATCCTCAACGATGGTGACGAAGTTAAATTCGATACCTTGCCGTTTACCGTGGTGGGCCCGGCGGACGACCTCGACAAAACCATGGTACGGGCATTTTCTGCCGAAGAGCTGCAAGCGCAGATGGCAAACCATATGCAAAAGCAGGCCGCCATGCAGAAGAAAGAGGCTATGCAAAGGCAAGAGTCGATGTACAAGCCTGAGCCAGTCATTGAGGATGAGCCTGAGCCTGCGTCCGAGGAGCCTACGGCCCCGGCTGTTAGCGACTCAGCCCAGGAAGCGCTGCAACGTGATATTGCCAAAGAGTTAGCCGAGTCAGAGGCCCAGGAAGATGTTATGGGTGGTAATGCAATCACCGATGATTTCGAGCTGGATGACCAGCCCTACGAGCCGATGTTCACCAATAGCTCGCGCAAGCGTCGTTATGATACCGCCGGGGATGATTCCTGCGGTTCCGTGGTCGCCATTGGCGTAATTTCAACGGTGCTGCTGATTGGCACCATCGGCTGGTTATTCTTCTAAGTCAGCTTTTCTAACTTACTAGCTGCGGGCGCCAGGGTTTTCTGGTTGCTCGCGTTTGATAGTTCTGCCATGAGCTCTAACGAAAAATCACTTTATTTACTCACCACCTTAGGCTGCAGCCTTTGCCAAAAAGCCAAGCTGGAAATCTACCCGGCGCTGTCGGCCACAGGTTTGCAACTGGTTGAGGTTGAAATCACCGATCACGCCCACCTTATTGCGCTTTTCGCCGACAAAATTCCGGTGGTTACACTAGCGCCGGCCAGCACCATTACTAGTCGAACTCAGGTTCTAGAGTGGCCATTCGACAGTCTTCAGGTGCAGCAATTGTGCCTACAGCGCTAGGTTAGTTTGGCGTTTGGCGTTAAAGAAACGCCGTTCTCAGCCGACAACTTAGGGAGTGTTGTGACCGGTGGCGAAAGCTGCCGGCCATAACGACCAAGCTAGACCCTAAGAATGTGATCTGAAAATCTATGTCAAATTTGCTGCAGAAGATTGATAGCCGTACTAAATTGGTGGGCGAAAACCGCCTGGAACTTCTGGTATTCAAATTGGCAGGCCAACAAAAATACGCTATTAACGTATTTAAGGTACGCGAGGTGGTTCAGATGCCTGAGCTAGCGGCCTTGCCCAGCAGGCACTCTGCCGTGTGTGGCGTAGCGCATTTGCGAGGTTCCAGTTTTTCGGTCATTGATTTGCAAGCGGCCTTGGGCCGGGCGCCGCTGTTTGAATCTGGCAAGCCTACAAACCTCATCATAAGTGAGTACAACAGTTCCGTGCAGGGCTTTTTAGTGGGCCAGGTGGATCGTATTGTCAACCTAAACTGGGAAGCCATTATTCCACCACCCGTCACCAGTGGTGCCAATAATTTTCTTACCGCGCTGGCCAAAATCGATGAGCTATTTGTGCAAATCATCGACGTGGAGAAAGTACTGGCGGACATCATTCCCTATAACACCAATGTCTCGGGCAACATACTGGATTCTAGCTTGAAGATTTGGGCACAGCAGAACGACATCAAGGTGCTGGTGGTGGATGATTCGACCACCGCTCGCAACCAGCTAAAAAGCACCCTGGCGGAGTGCGGCGTTGGCTGTATTCAGGCCAGCAATGGCGCCGAGGGCTTGGCAACCCTCAAGCGGTTGGCAGACCAGGGGCCAATCAATGACGCCATTATGATGATGATTACCGATGCCGAAATGCCAGAAATGGACGGCTATCGTCTCACCCACGAAGTTCGCAACGATCCAGAGCTGGCGCATTTGCATGTGTTGATGCACACATCGCTTAGTGGAACTTTCAACCAAGCATTAGTGAAGAAAGTGGGTTGCGACGGGTTCTTGTCTAAATTTCAGCCCGACGAAGTGGCTCAGGTGATACAAGAGCAATTGTCGGCGCTTAAAGCGGGCATCGAAGGGTAGCTTGGCTGCTAGGCTATCATATCAATGTCTGAGCGGCCCCAATAGGTACGCATCGGTTTACGCCATATCCAAATACTCATTCAAAGCCCACCAATACTGTTACTATTTATAAAAACCACTTGTAAAAACCACTCATAAAACCAGTGGCGCAAAGCCAGCAGTCGACTGGCTTCACGATGGTAGTAGCGGCAATATTACAACGGTTGACTCTTTTCTTTGGCTTTTAATAACTCGGTTTTAATGCCCAGTCGGTGGCTGTAGATCACCGAGTACGCCAACACGTTTTGCACGTAGCCCCGGGTTTCTTTGTAGGGAATGGTTTCAATCCAGATATCGTAATCGACCTCTTGGCCGGCCGGATTCAGCCATTTGTCCACCCGATGCGGCCCGGCGTTATAGGCCGCCGTGGCCAGTATGCGGTTACCGTTAAATCGCTCCAACATTTGGCTTAGGTAAGTTCCACCCAGTAGCAGATTTTTCTGCGGTTTGTAGAGGTCAGATTTTCTGTATTTTAGGCCCAGGCTGCGGGCGGTTTGCGAGGCGGTGCCGGGCATAAGTTGCATCAGGCCCATGGCACCTGCCGGTGATCTGGCGTCTGGTGCAAAAGCGCTTTCCTGGCGAGCGATAGCCAGTAAATATTGCGGGGCCACACGCGATGCCTGAGCAGCGCTGGCGATTTCTTGGTCGTAAAGCAGAGGAAAGCGCAGGTTGATATCGTCCCAATATTTAGCGTGGCTGAGCGACTCAATGGATTTGCGGTGCCAGCCCCAGTCGTTGGCCAATTTGCCCGCGGCCAGCAATTGCGCTTGGTCTAGGTTGCGAATGCCGTAACGCCACTCCATGCGAGCCTGGTTTAGGTAGCCCAGTTTAAACAGCTCTCTGGAGCGTTGAATGGCCGGGATGTTTTCCACCTGTTGCATTTCTTGGTAAGTGGTAGAAACGGCTTTGTGGGCCATTGAATAGGGCTGCTTAGTGCGTTCTGCGCTGAGGAAACCATAGAAGTCTCGCTCTTTGGCCAGTTCTTGGTATCCTTGTGCGGCTTCTGCTGGGGTCATGGTGCCTAGCTCATAAAGCGTGCGAATGGACCAGTAGCGCCAGCGGGGTGAGGCTTGCTCCTGATCTGGCAACCGAGTAATCAACTGGCTAACTTGGACCCAGTTTTTCGCTTTGAGGGCGTCTCGTATCTGTCGTTGTAGTACTCGGTCACTGACTAATTTATTGCGATCCAACAGCCGGTTGGCTTGGTCTGTGTGGCCGTCCAAAATGAGTTGAAATGCCAAGTATTCAACAGTGGCGTTGCGCTGTTTGGCATCCAGCAGGCTAGCGGAGTCGTATTTTTCCCACTCGGCTAGGGCCGCCACGGAATCTTTGCGGGAATAGCGCTTAATGCCGTAATGAACAAGATCTTCAAAACCAAGTTTTGATTTGTCCATATTGTGGAAGCGGCTGATTCTTTCTGAGTTGTAGTACAGCTGCAGCAGGGAATCGGCCATGCCGTGTTGTTCTGGGCTCAGTTTTTTGCGCACGAACTTGGCCAGCGCTAACTTTCGGTTTTGCACCGCTTTGACGTAACGCGACCAAGCGATATCGGTGGAGAAATAGTCACTGTCTAGCCATTCGGCGAACAGGTCGTCACAGCGTTTTGGTTGTGATTTGCCTTGGTTCCATATCTCCGCCACCTCTGCCAGGGCGTCGGGGTCGCCATTACGTTTTTTGGCGCTGAGATATAGACATTTGAGGTCTGTACCACCTATTTCTGGGTGATAATAGCTCTGAAAATCGTGCCAATTCTGTTTCGCCGCCAAAGTCTCCAACCAGTTGGAAAGCAAGCGATTGGCTAGCCAGGTGCCTTCGTAGTCGTCTAAAAACGCCTCTACAGCTTTATAAGGCAGTTGCTTTAGGCGCGCGTTAAGGTCTTGAAATTTAAGATAAGGAATTAGAGGGTAATCGCCCAGTTCATCGTAGGGAACCTGCTGCAGTGTGATCTGTCGGGCATCAATTTGTTGGCGAACCTTTTGGTAGAGTTCGCGCTGTTCGGCTAGCTGTTTGTGGTCGCTAAGTGCTACTTGAGCACTAGCGGCGTTTAGGGCAAGCAACGTTAAACTGGTCGCGCTAAAGCACCATCTTAGGCTGCGTTTGCAAGTGTTCTTAAAAGCCGTTGAGCGGGACATTGGGGTCTCCATCGTAATAACTGCAAGCCTTGCGAGGTATTGATTCCCTGCTACGGGGGCATTTTGCTTCGCAAGCGAGCGAACTTTCCAGTATCTTTCTTGCCTTTCGAACGCACAGCGACCCAACAAGTGTAGCTGTTAATTAAAGTAATTTGTAGAAATTAAACTGTATGTTGTTGATAAAGCTAGATAATGGCAGCCTAAATTATGGTTCCACCATATTGTTGGAGAAACAGTCGTTGGAAATCACCAGCGACGACAGGGTTTGCCTTATTGGCCGCAATGGTGCCGGTAAATCCAGTTTGTTAAAAATACTGGCGGGCGACGTCGAGCTGGATGATGGCTCCGTCTGGCGTAAGCCGGGCCTCAAGATTGCTCGCCTGGAGCAAGACCTGCCTGATGCCGACGAGCTAACGGTTTACCAATCCGTCGCTTTGGGCCTAGGTACGCTGGGTGAAACCATTCAACACTATGTAACTTTAGCAAAGTCTGTGACAACCGACGCTGAAATGAACAGATTGGCGGTGTTGCAGCAGGAGATTGAAGCCCAAGACGGCTGGCTTATCGAACAGAGGATCGAGGCAATCATGGAGCGGCTAGCGTTGGATGGCGAGCGCAAAATGGGGGAGCTCTCCGGCGGTTGGCGGCGTCGCGTTGCGCTAGCCAGGGCCTTGGTTTGCGACCCGGATTTGCTGCTTTTAGATGAGCCCACTAACCATTTAGACGTGGAAACCATTCAATGGCTCGAGGAGCAGCTGTTGGATTTTCGCGGGGCAGTGTTACTGATTACCCACGATCGGACCTTTCTCAACTCGGTTGCTAACACCATTGCCGAGCTGGACCGCGGCCATATCACCAAGTTTGCCGGCAACCTAGATGGTTTCCTAGAGTTTAAAGAAGCTAAGCTGGCCGAGGAAGCCAGGCATAACGCGCTGTTTGATAAGCGCCTGGCGGAGGAGGAGGGCTGGATTCGCCAGGGAATTAAGGCACGTAGAACGCGTAACGAAGGGCGGGTGCGCGCGCTGAAGGCCATGCGGGTGCAGCGCCAGGAACGGGTAGAGCGACAGGGCAATGCCAACTTGAATATTCAAAGCGGTTCTAATTCCGGCAAATTGGTGGCCGAGCTGAGTCACATTCAACACGGCTTTGGCGATGTTCCTCTGATTCATGATTTTAGTGCCACCATCTTGCGCGGCGACCGGGTCGGTTTTATCGGCCCCAACGGTATCGGCAAAAGTACCTTGCTGAAAATTATCCTTGGCCAACTGCAACCCCAGCAGGGTGAGGTGCGCATTGGTACCAACCTGGATATCGCCTATTTCGATCAGATGCGCGGCCAGCTGAACCTTGACGAAACACCGGTAGATAACGTCGCCGAGGGACGGGAATTTATTGAGATTGATGGCCAGCAACGCCACGTAATTTCTTATTTGGGTGACTTTTTGTTCACCGGGGCCCGGGCCAGGACTCCGCTAAAGGCGCTGTCCGGTGGTGAACGCAACCGGGTGTTGCTGGCCAAACTGTTTAGCAAGCCTTGTAATCTACTGGTACTGGATGAACCCACCAATGACCTGGACGTTGAAACTCTGGAACTGCTCGAGGAAGTTTTGGCGGGCTACCAGGGTACGTTACTGTTGGTGAGCCACGATCGTCAATTTTTGGATAACGTGGTAACCAGCACCATTGCCTTTGAAGGTAATGGCCTCGTGGCGGAATATGTGGGAGGGTATCACGACTGGCTGCGCCAGCGGCCGGCGGTGCCCTCGGCAAAAGCGAAGACCGACACCCGTCAAGCAGAGACCACCACGCTGCCAAAAGCACAACCGGAGAGCGTCACCAAAAAAGCAAAAAAACTGAGCTATAAACTACAGCGTGAGTTGGAGCAGCTGCCCGGCCAAATAGAAGCCTTGGAAGCCAGCATTACTGAGCTAGAGGCCGAAATGGCTGCACCGGAGTTTTACCAAGAAGAGCACGACAAAGTAAGCGCAACCCTAGCTCAACTGAGCCAAGCGCAGCAACAGCTCGAAGAAGCCATGGAGCGCTGGATGGAGCTTGAGGCCATGGCAGAAGGTTAGGGCCGGTTAATACCAACTTGGCGCCACTGCTGGAGGCTACGCGCCCCTAGCCCCGAGCTGCGCGCCCCGAGCTACGCGCCCCGAGCTACGCGCCCCGACCAAATTCCCGTTCAACTAAGCGCTAAGAGTGAAATGTAGTGAGCCTGCATAGATTGGCATCAACGTAGAGCGGTAAACGGGCTGGGTGCGCAGCCCCAGCCCTACGGGTTGAGACAGGAGATAGCCCACTCGTTGTTGCTCGCCACTTATTTGGACCCACCAAACTTCGCGGTTCGCGCCTAGATTGGGCTAATTCCTGACTCAACAGAGGCTCCGAATCAGTGTCAGCAGGCCTCTGCGGTCCTATTTAATCCCTTTACTGGCACCGTTAGCTGGTTACGCGCACGGCCAGTACATCGCAATGGGTGCCGTGCAGCACGGAGTTGGAAGTGCTGCCCAGCAGCAGGGACAGCCCGTGCCTACCGTGGCTGCCCACCACGATTAGATCGCCATTGTGTTCTGCGGCGATGGTTTGCAGTTCATTGGCGGGTTGGCCAATGACGATGTATTGATTCTCTGGTGCCACACCGAATTCCTGGCCTATTTTGGCGAGGTCAGTCGTTGCTTGGGTTTCTATTTGCTCTTGTACGGAAGAGATATCCATGGGTATATCGCCACCATAGGTGAAAACCAGTGGCTCAATAATATGCGCGATGGATAATTTGGCGTTTGCTGCGGTTGCCAGGAAGTGCGCTTTTTCCAGTATCTGTTTTGATTCTTCGGAAAGATCTAAACCTACGATGATGTGTTGATAGGTGCTCATAATTTACCCCCTTTGTTATGGGTTCAATAGTAACCCAAAGTCTCTGCGAGTAAACTAGCGCAAATTAATAAACCGCGTTTGATTTGGTGCAAAAGTATGCAAAGTGGCTGGACTATTCTAATCATTGTGCTGGTGATCGCTATGGCTGTGGGGCCTGTGATGCTCATGCAGCCTTCGGGGAGGCAGCGCAGGCTGGCAAAACTGCGGCAGCAGGCGGCTAACCAGGGGCTTACCGTAAGCACCGGCGGTTGGCCTAGCAAGGCGGGTAAACGGCCTACAGGAGCCATGCGTTATAGCTTACCCTGGGCGGCAGATGATCGGCACCACGATAAACTATTGCTGGTAAAAAAAGACTATCAACACGAATTACACGTCGCAGGCTGTTGGCAACTGTATTCCGACCAAGATCAGGTACGCCCCTCCACCGAACAGTTTCTGCAAAGTGCTAATTTACCGGCAGGGGTGTATGCCATGGGTTTTGATGGTTTGGGTGCGTTTGTGGATTGGAGTGAGGATCGTTCAGAGGATTTAACCGCGGTGGCTGAGTTTTTACTGGCTTTACGAGCCAGCGTTTCTGGTTGATTCAAGATACTGAGGTTGGCCCGGCATTCGATTGGCCTAGTGTACGATTGGGCCGATATGCGGCTAGGGGGCTTTTTTGCTGACGCTTTCTTTCTTCTTTTTATTAGAGGCGCTTTTAGAGCTGGATTGCGTACCCTCGGTCTGGTCATCGACCGTGTTGTCTGACTCGACCAGGGGCGGAGGGTTGAAGTTGGTTTCAACCATGATTTCCTTAGATAGAGAACGTCGCTGGCGCTCAATGATCTCGGTCAGTTCGGTCACCATTTGAGCTCGGCGGGGGTCCGGGTGGTTAGAGTTGTTCACTGCTACCTTGGCCTTTTGATAAAACGCTTTTGCTGGTAAATATTCGCTGCGGCTTATGGCCTGGTGCCCCTGGGCAACGTAGGACAGCGTTGGCAGCATCAGATGGGCCCACATTAGGTGTCTTTTGTAGGTGTTGAGCTCTTCCGGGCTGATAGCGCCGGTGGAGTGCTGTTGGGTGAGCACAGTAGCGGCTTTGTCCAATTGACTTTGGGTTAACGCAATTTGTGAGTCAGATTCGCGTATGCGATAAACTCGGCCTTCTATTACTTCATTCTGCAACTCTCTTTGCAGTTCTTCAGTATTGGCAACGGCGGCGAGCACATAGCCGTCCTCCGGTGCCAGCTCTTGCATGGACTTGGCTAGGTCTAATCCAGCTTGGTTGAGGAACCTTGTGACCGCTCGAGGCTCTACGGTTTGGTCCACAGCGGCGATAACCTGTTGTAATTCTTCATATTGTGATTTGAGCACGCGCAATTGGCTTTTTATCATTCGGCGCTTTGCTTCAAGGTGATTTGCCCAGCTCACCACGCACAATGAGGCGATACAAATGGCGACAAAGAGCAGCACTGCTAACATTGAAGTCATGGTTTGGGGGGCAACCGATTAGCTGAAGGTACATTAGGTTTTCGGCCTGGAGCGCAGATTTTTTAATGTCGTCGGAAATTTTGTATGTGTGTTATTTAAGGCGCCAAATCGGTTTTAGGCGTGTCATTTGAAGGCCATTTGGAGCGAAATTTTGTCCCTATCTGAGCCTTTCTTTCATCAGGGCGTGGAACAGAATGGCTTGACCGCCGATCAATCAGGACTTATATATGCGGCCCTAACTATACAGAAAGCCGCATAGAGCAAAAATCAACCAGTGACTCAGGGCGAACCTAAAGCATGGGAAAATCGTTAGTAATTGTAGAATCACCGGCCAAGGCCAAGACCATCAACAAGTACCTAGGAAAGGACTTTGTGGTCAAATCCAGTGTCGGCCACATTCGAGATTTGCCGAGTAAAGGTGGCCAGTCCAGTGCGGTGGATCCAAAAGAACGCGCTCGCCAAGCGGCAATTACACGTAAGCTGTCAGCCGAAGAAAAGGTCATTCACAAGCAGAAAAAAGCCAAAACTGCGCTCATCAAAAAGATGGGTATTGACCCAGAACATGGCTGGAAAGCCAACTACGAGATTCTACCCGGCAAAGAAAAGGTCGTCTCTGAGCTGAAATCCTTGGCCACTGATGCCGACACCATCTACCTCGCAACGGATTTGGATAGAGAGGGGGAGGCCATTGCCTGGCACCTGCGTGAGGCGATTGGTGGCGACACCGATCGCTACAAGCGCGTGGTATTCAACGAGATCACTAAGTCCGCAATCCAAGAAGCGTTTAAATCGCCTGGCCCTGTGGACATGAACCGCGTCAACGCTCAGCAATCGCGTCGGTTTCTGGACCGAATCGTTGGCTATATGGTTTCGCCGCTGTTGTGGGAAAAGGTTGCTCGTGGCTTGTCCGCAGGGCGAGTGCAGTCCGTTGCGGTGAAGCTCATTGTAGAGCGAGAGAATGAAATTCGGGCATTCATTCCCGAGGAATACTGGACGCTGCACGCCGATCTGGTCAGCCAGGGCAAAGATCAGCTGCGTTTCGAAGTTAAAAAATACCTTGATAAATCCTATCGCCCAGAAAACCAAGAAGGCTCCGATAAGGCGGTAAATGCCCTGCAGGGTGCGGACTATGTCATAACCAACCGTGAAGACAAGCCGACTCAATCCAAGCCTTCTGCGCCTTATATCACATCTACTCTGCAGCAGGCTGCCAGTAATCGCTTAGGGTTTTCTGTAAAGAAAACAATGACCATGGCGCAGCGCTTGTACGAAGCGGGTTACATCACCTATATGCGTACCGATTCGACCAATTTAAGCCAAGAGGCCATCGCCGCCTGCCGCGACTTTATCGTTGACAAGTACGGTGATAAATACCTGCCGGAAAACCCCAATTTTTACTCTAGCAAGGAGGGAGCGCAAGAGGCGCACGAAGCGATTCGACCCTCCAATGTGAATGTTCAGCCCACACAGCTTAAGGGTATGGAGCGTGACGCCGAGCGCCTGTACGCCCTAATTTGGCAACAGTTCGTGGCCTGTCAAATGCCACCTGCTCAGTTCACCAGTACCACCGTGGTTGTTGAAACCGAGGGCTACGAGCTTCGAACCCGTGGCCGTGTGATTCGCTTTGATGGTTTTTTGAAAGTGCAGCCGCTGGTTAGTAAAAAAGAAGAAGATCAGGTTTTGCCGGAGGTAAAAGTTGGCGATAAGCTGGATCTAACTGCCCTCGACCCAGTGCAGCACTTCACCAAACCCCCTGCTCGATTCAGTGAAGCCAGTTTGGTCAAAGAGTTAGAAAAGCGGGGTATCGGCCGTCCTTCAACCTACGCGGCGATTATCTCCACCATTCAAGATCGCGGCTATGTACGCTTAGAGAATCGTCGTTTCTACGCCGAGAAGATGGGTGATATCGTCACCGAGCGTTTGCAGGAAAGCTTTAACGAGCTGATGGACTACGGCTTTACCGCCAAGATGGAACAGTCTTTGGACCAGGTGGCTGACGGCGATAAGAGTTGGTCAGCGGTGTTGGATGACTTCTACGAAGACTTTTCCAAGCGATTATCCGAAGCCCAAGATGTCGACAATGGTATGCGCGCCAATTCGCCTACGGATACTGACATTCCCTGCGAAACCTGTGGTCGTGACATGCAAATTCGCACCGCCAGTACCGGTGTATTCCTGGGGTGTTCCGGTTATGCCTTACCGCCCAAAGAGCGCTGCAAAAGTACAAAGAACCTGATACCAGGCGACGAGGCGGTGGATGTCGACAAAGACGAAGAAGCCGAGTCCAAGTTGCTTCGCGCTAAACGTCGCTGTTCTTTATGTAACACCGCCATGGACAGCTATCTGCTGGATGAAGGTCACAAAATTCACATTTGTGGGCGCAACCCAGATTGCTCTGGCTACGAGATCGAAAAAGGGCAGTTTAAGATCAAGGGTTATGATGGCCCGGTATTGGAATGTGATAAATGCGGCGCTGAGATGCAGCTTAAAACCGGCCGTTTCGGAAAATATTTCGGCTGCACCAGTGAATCTTGCTCCAATACCCGTAAGTTGCTTCGTAACGGTGAGGCCGCACCACCGAAGATGGACCCGGTACCTATGCCGGAGCTGGCTTGCCAAAAAGTGGATGATGTCTACGTATTGCGAGACGGTGCATCTGGTTTGTTCTTGGCCGCTAGCCAATTCCCCAAAAACCGGGAGACCAGGGCACCTTACATTGATGAGTTGTTACCTCACAAAAGTGAGATAGACCCCAAATACGGCTTTTTAATGTCTGCGCCGGTAACCGACGATGATGGCAACCGAACCTTGGTGCGCTACAGTCGTAAAACCAAAGAACAGTACGTGCAAACTGAAGTTGATGGTAAGGCAACTGGTTGGAAGGCATTTTATGAGGGCGGCAAGTGGAACGTTACCAAACCCGCCCCCAAAAAAGCACCGGCTAAGGCTAAAAAGAAAGCCAAAAAGTAATTTTAAGGATGGTACAGCGGCGCCGCCGCTGACCAAGGGCCAGACCATTCCGCAGGAAGGTGTTGGCCCTTTTTCACTGTGTAATTGAGGCCTGCCGTGTCTATTTCTTATACCAGTGTGGTTAACCAGCGCTTAGCGTTGGCCAAGGCGTTGTTAGATCAAGAGCCAAGCGCAAACAAAACGGCGGTGCTTGCCGGGTATTATTCCGTTGTGGAGTTGCTAGGCTGTGCGCTGAATAATTACCTACAAGAAGTTAACCAGCAGGTTGGTAGCGTCAGTGTCGGCGCAGGCGGTTCTTTACCAGCCAGCATTGCGGATTTAGAGCAATTTAGCCAAGAGGGCAGTGTAATCCCACAGCTGGTTGAGTTGGCGAGCCTAGCACGGACCCAGGGTAGCTGGTTACAGCGGCTCATAACGGCTTACGATGCTCTTAAAACACACCCGATTGCATTGCAAGCTGAAGACGCTGAAGAGGGCCAAGCTCGCTCAGCAGCCAGCCCGACGGTAAGTGAGCCTTCTGGCATGGTATTAATTGCCAAAGAATCTGGGGCGGGTGTTACCCCAGTGTCGCCAGAGCAGGTTGGCAGTGGAAAGTATTTTTTATCACAGCAGCAATGCCAACAATTTTACCAAGCTTGCTATGAAATGGTGCAACGCCACAGAGAAAACTACCACGAGTTTTAACTTTGTAACCTCTGTTTTAATCACCAGAGAGATCCGCCTAAATTAAAAGCGGTGAAAAACCGCCACCCATCTACGCAACAATACACCAAGCTAGCCTGCTCTGGGCGCCAGTACCATTACGCGATGACTAGACGCGATGGCTAGGGCCCATTTGTTTGCGCAGCCAGTTCGTTCGCTGTTATCGTATTTATCAGGAAATCAAACGGCCCAAATCTTAATAGTACAGACCCAGTCGCACAAACCCTAGTAGCATGAACCCCAATAGCACGAAACTAATCACGTAAACTCAAATAATATTAACTCAGGTAGCATAAACCTAATACTACAGGCCCTGGCAGCTATGAATCCTGCGGATATCTGCATTGAAAAAGACGATTTACGTGGGGAAGCAATTGCCAATTTTTTACAACAGCATATAGACGATATGCGGGCTGTTTCACCGCCTGAATCCAAACATGCGTTGGATATAGAAGGGCTGCGGGCTCCGGAAATCACTTTTTGGACGGCGTACTCTATAAGCGCCAAAACTGATGCTGGCAAAGGAAGTGATGGCGGCAAGAGGGATGCAGCAGGTGATAGACAGATAGTTGGCTGTATTGCATTAAAAGAACTGCCACGCTTGCATGCTGGCAAGAGTTGCCCACCCGCTTTGGAGGGCGAAATCAAATCCATGCGAGTGGCGGAATCTTTTAGAAATCGGGGCATCGCCAAAGCCTTGGTGGCGTTTGTGATTGAGCAAGCTGAAATGCGGGGTTATCAGTGTTTGAGTTTAGAAACCGGGAGTATGCCGTTCTTTAAACCGGCGCAGGCCCTTTACGGCAAAATGGGTTTTGCCGAGTGCCCACCGTTTGCAAATTACAAGCAAGACCCTAACAGTCTGTTTTTATCCAAGCGCCTTTTTTAAGGCCTGTTTTACGCTTAATGTTCGGGCTGATTTAAAGGCCGGTTTATAGAGAATAGCCTGAGGTCCTGGAGTTGAGATGCTCGGTTTACGGCCTCTTATAGCGGTGCTAGGTCTAAATACAAGGAGCCGGGTTTAACCTACTGAGCTTAAGGTGTCGTGTTTAAAGCTTCGGGTCTAAACACCTTGGCCTAAAGCACCGGATCTGGCAATTGCTTACAAAGTCGATGTAGCAATTTGCCTCTTCATACTGGCTACAAATCGCTTTTCCCGTAAAATACGTCTCGCCGGCCACACCTCGCCGGCCACACCTCGCCGGCCACACCTCGCCGGCCACACCTCGCCGGCCGCACCTCGCCGGCCACACCTCGCCGGCCACACCTCGCCGGCCACACCTCGCCGGCCGCACCTCCACAACAACCAATTCTCGCAGACAGCTCGCCATAGGGCGCGTTATCTAAGAGTGGGGTTAGTCTCGGTGCGAAACCAGAATTCCCATCGCGTTACCAAACTTGGCAGCACTGTTTAAGAGATGCATTTGTTCAGCTAAAAAGTTTTCGTTAACGGCAACAACACAGTGGCTGTTGCCAGCAACTAGGGCTTCTTCAACTAGGTCAAAGATTACGTCGGTATCCCGTGGATACACAAAGCGGACCTTTTGTGTATCAACACCGAAGCTCTCCAACAATTGTTTATCGAGCTTGGAGTTGGCAATCCAGGTTATCCAGCGTGAGCCAGCAATACGAGATTGGTGGCTTAGCATGGGCAACAACAGTTGCAGATAGTCTGGGCAGTACTTTGATACGAGCAATTCCGTGATGTGATCAGAATTACTGGCAGGAACGCCCTTGGCAACAGATGGTGTTGCTGCCAATGGTGTTGTTACTTCAAAATCTAGCGGTAATGTAGCGGCCATGATTACACTCCCAAGCGAATAACGCCCACGCTTAAACCTTCAATTGAGAAGCTCTCTTCGCGTAGATCTACGTTGATGATGTCGAACTCGTCGTTTTCGGGTAACAGCTCGATGTGATTACGATTCTTTCCACGTCTTAATCGTTTAACGGTAACTTCGTCTTCTATTCTGGCGACAATGATTTGGCCGGATCGAACTTGGGTGGTTTTGTGCACGGCCAATAAATCGCCCTCCATAATACCGACGTCTTTCATGCTCATGCCGCGCACTTTGAGCAGGTAATCTGCGTTGGGTGAGAACATGGCAGGGTCAACATCCATAAAGGTGTCGATGTTTTCCTGAGCCAGAATAGGGTGGCCGGCAGCAACCAGCCCCACAATCGGTAAACCGCTGTTTTCCGGCTCGGGAATGCGTATTCCCCGAGATGCCCCGGGGATCATTTCAATGGCGCCTTTGCGTGCCAATGCTCTTAGGTGTTCTTCAGCTGCGTTAGGCGAACGAAACCCCAAAATCTCAGCGATTTCCGCTCGAGTAGGCGGATAGCCGGTTTCCTCTAGGTGAGACTTAATCAGATTAAAGATCTGTTCTTGCCGAGCCGTTAATTTTTCCATGTGTAGGTCCACTTGGTTTGGTTCGTTGTTGTTTTACTTGCTATTTATTACTGCGTTGTCTTACAGCGAGTTGTTACTGCTATTGGTACCTTGCCAGTTGGCAGTGCCGGTTCCACCTTAGGTACCCAGGCAAAACCTCCTATAACACCACTTACAACACCACTTACAACACCACTTACAACACAACCCCTGTAAAGACCCCAATGCGCCGTTGGCTTCTTGCTCAATGCTAATAGCTGATCGCACAGCGATGCGGGGTAGGTAGCCATCTGTTGATTTATACAGTGATTTATACCCTAGTTTTACTGTATGTACAAACAGTTTTTTGCTCGTCGATAGTTTAATATGTGTTAACAATCACAAAATTGGTCCGTTTTAGGGGCCTAATAAGATCCTCGATGGAGGCAGCTTTGTGCGGAGCACTCGAGTTAAATCGGTTTGAGTCACAGGCTATATCGGTAACAGGGCGATAGGAGGAACCTGACGGATTGAGCAAGGCCGGCTTTGGGTTGACACCTATTCACTGGCATCATAGTGTTGCCGGCTTTGTAAAAGGCGTCGAGTTAGCAGCATGTCACAACAAACACCTGTCATAAGTGGGCCGGCCATCGTCGACTTTGCCGGCACAGAGCTGACCGCGGAAGACCGTCGGGTACTATTGCACCCGGCGACTGCCGGGGTGATCCTGTTTAGCCGCAATATTGTCGATGCCAATCAAGTTCGGCAGCTCTGCGCCCAGCTCAGATCGTTGCGGTCGGATCTCTTGATCTGTATGGATCAGGAAGGGGGTAGGGTTCAGCGCTTAAAACAAGGCGTCGCTCGTATTCCCCCTATGGCAAAGTTGGGGCTTTTGTATCGCTCAGATCCTGCCGTGGCAATATCAACCGTCAAAGAGGTGGCCTGGTTATTGGCAAGGCAAATTAACGCCTTGGGTGTTGATTTGAGCTTTGCTCCAGTATTGGACCTAGACTCCAGTCACTGTGCAGCCATCGGCGATCGTTCGTTTGGCAACAGCGGCTCAATGGTGGCCCAGCTTGGTGCCGCATTTTGCGACGGCTTCAAAGAGGCGGGTATGGCTGCCGTCGGTAAACACTTCCCAGGCCACGGTAAGGTTGCCGCGGACAGCCATTACGAATTACCCATAGATTCGCGTCCTTTTGATGTTATCGCTAGTGATGATCTCGTTCCCTTCACCCATCTGTGTCGCTCGCATTTGCAAGCCGTTATGCCGGCGCACATTGTTTTTCCGGAAGTCCACGACAATGCGGTTGGTTTTTCGTCGGTTTGGTTGCAGGATATTCTTCGTCAGCAGTTGGGTTTTGCCGGGCTAATTTTTAGCGACGATTTAAGTATGGCAGCGGCACAATCCGGCGGTAGCTATTATGAGCGTGCCCAGTCTGCGCTTTCCGCCGGTTGCGATCTGCTTTTGGTGTGTAATAACCGAGAGGGGGCTGTGGAGGTTTTGGATAAGCTTGCTACAACCCAAATGTCTCAGGTGGCCTATCAAGCAAAGCTGGCCATGATAAACAAATCAAGTGCTACTCTTTCAGAGCAAGAAAGTGCTCGCCTTCAATCGGCCTTGGCTCTCGTTGAACAGGTTGCGCAGATCGATGATTGTGCGCCTAAAGCGCCACAGTAAATAGGATCGTTTCGATGGAGTTTTTAAAAGCGTATTTTGATCATTGGATGATGCAGACCTTTGTCATCACGTTAATCACTTTTACCGTTGCATTTATTGTGCGGTTGATTCTTAAGCATCTTCTGAAAAAGACAAATATCACTCGGAACCTGTGGGACGATGGTTTTATCACCGCCGCCATGGCCCCTATCAACATTGCTATTTTGTTGGTGGGCTTAGCGTTTGCCACGCAACCCTATCCAGAACAGGACGCTTCCTATTTACTGGAAATCGTACCCCTGGTGCGCGAACTTGGTCTGATCCTTTTGCTGGCTTGGTTTTTGGTGCGGTTTATCAAACAGGCGGAAACTATTCTGGTAGCAGGCCAAAGCAACAAGGCTTCGGTGGATGAAACTACGGCTGCAGCAGTGAGCAAGTTACTGCGCATTTCGGTCATCGTTTCCTGTGTGTTGATCATTATGCAGTCTCTTGGCTACAGCGTATCCGGTGTGCTGGCCTTCGGTGGTATCGGTGGTATTGCGGTAGGCTTTGCAGCGAAAGACCTGTTATCCAATTTTTTTGGCGCGATCATGATTCATCTTGATCGGCCTTTTAAAGTGGGCGATTGGGTGCGCTCTCCGGATAAAGAAATAGAGGGTACCGTGGAGTCTATCGGCTGGCGTTTAACCGTGATTCGTACCTTTGATAAGCGTCCTTTATACGTACCCAACGCAATTTTCACCCAGATTTCTGTTGAAAATCCATCGCGAATGACAAATCGTCGTATTTACGAAACTATTGGTGTGCGTTATCAAGATGCGAAAAAACTGCCGCAGATCGTTGAACAAGTGAAAGCGATGTTGGCAGAGCATGAAGCAATTGACCATGACTTGGTTCAAATTGTGAACTTCAACAGTTTTGCGCCTAGCTCCCTCGACTTTTTTATTTATGTCTTGACAAAAACAACCCACTGGGTGACTTACCACCAAGTTAAGCAAGATGTGCTATTTAAAGTAATGTCGATTATTGAAAGTAATGGGGCAGAAATTGCCTTCCCAACATCCACTATACATATAAATAGCTTGCCAGAGCTGTCTAAACTGTCAAAGGAGTCTGCTCAAAGTGAATAAAAAAATAACTGCCTATGACGATGCAATGGCGATCTTTAAAAAATCTTCTGTGTTGTTATCGGAACAACAAGTCGATGCGTCCATTACAAAATTAGCTGCGCGTTTAAATGACGACTACAGCGAAAAAACACCACTTGTTCTTTGTGTAATGAACGGTGGGTTGATTGCTACGGCTAAACTCGTTAGTAAATTAACAATGCCGCTACAAATGGATTACATTCACGCGACTCGCTACGGCGACGAAGTGGTTGGACGAAAGTTAAATTGGATTGCGGAGCCTAAATCGAGCTTAAAGGGCAGGGATGTGATTTTGGTTGATGATATTTTGGATGAAGGGATAACGCTGCAATCGTTGGTTGAATTTTGCCGTGCCGAGGGCGCGGCCTCGGTAAAGGCAGCTTTGTTGGTGAAAAAAAATCACGACCGATGTGTGGCTCCGGAGTTTGGAGATTATGTAGGGCTCGAGGTGCCAGACAAGTTTATATTTGGTTGTGGCATGGACTACAAAGGCTTTTTTAGAAACCTACCGGCAATATACGCGGTGGAAGATTCTTAATAACGATTTTCTTTTGCGGCTCTTTTTGGCGGCAACCTCAGGGTTGCCGTTTCGCTTTGTGGGGTAATGACTTTACCGGTTAAGGTGGCGGTAGTTGAATTGGCAATGGGAAAGTTATTTTGTGATCAATCAGTGAAATTCGTAATAATAAATAAAAAACTACTGTTAAATTTATGATGACTTACGCGATATGCGAAAATAATTTCACCTACGATTAAAAAAGCTGGTACCTAAAACCACATTTAGGTTGTCTAAATTAGTGTAAAGCAATAATGTTTTTACTCATCAGTCAATCAATCTCTGAGGGCTCCTGCAAACGTTGTTCAGATTCAAAATAGTGGTTACTTTACAGTCCTGTTATTTCGAATGGTTTGGTGGTTTTAATACTTTAATTCGATTTCTTTTAAAATTCTCCAGTCTCGAGCAACACCCTCCGGGTTCATTTGTTTGGCTTTTGGCGTCGCAATTCCGCTTTGCGAATAACGAACTTGGTGTGACCAGGTAGGGAATGATCTGAGTATTACATTGCTTTGGTTGTTTTCTTTAATACTAATAACGGGGTGTAAAATAATGGCAACTAGAGATCGCGGGACTGTTAAGTGGTTCAACAATGCAAGAGGCTACGGCTTTATTACTTTATCTGAGGCGGGTGATGATGTGTTTGTACACTATCGCAACATCACCGGCAGCGGTTATAAATCTCTGAATGAAGGTCAACTGGTGGAGTTTGATCTTTTGAAAGGAGATAAAGGTTTGCAGGCCGACAACGTGGTGAGTGTGGCCACAAATTAAAAATGAGCACCCGCTTCTGGTGGGGCGGGTGGTATTTTTCTCGTTTGGTTCAATTAATCGCTTAGTCGCTGGCTCTTAACGAAGCGAGTGCCCTTGTAGTTACTGCGCTGGTTTTTGAAGTTTGGGTAGCGTATGCAGCGTCAGAGCGCGTGCTGGATTCCTCGTTCTAAAGGCTAACAGCTTAGCGATTGCCGATGGTGTTGCGTATTGTCCAAAGAGTCATACGGCCTCGGTTGGGGTAACGCTCGCTAAGCTCTGGTGGCCTGCACTAGGTAGGTGTACAAGTAGTTGGCATGCTGAGTCGCTTGGCATGTTGAGTATGCGTAAGAGCGGCCTTTAAGGTCATGGCTTTAGGCGGCTGAACTTAGGCTTCAAATAACTACGGCTATCAATCCCAAAAGTCTCTCAGCTCCTTTCAACTCTTTGTTTCCTCCTTTGAGTTTCCCGGACTAGCCAGTTTTGTAGTGCGAAAAGTTGATATCAACCAGATGCGTGCTGTTATTGAGTGGCCTTGGCCAACTGTCCCTATTGGTTTTCCGGTTAGTCACTGCGCTGGCCTTTGACGCTTTTGCTCGATTAATTGCCGTCGTTCAACGCTGGCCCCGGCATCTCTTCGGTGTTGCTGGCGGTAGGATCCCACTCGGTGACTTTGGCGATGATGCCCATTGCGGGGTGATCAATATAGTGCAGCTCGTCGGTTCTAAGCTTGCGGGATTGATGGTTGAAAATAATGTTATCAATGATGTACGCGGGACCTTTTATCTCGCTACTGGAGAAGTTGCTGTCCAATCCGAACTGGCTGGTGGAGGTGTTTGCGCTGGATGTGTCTGTTAGCCACCCCTCGGAAGAATATTCCAGTGCTTCTGGAGTGCCTTCAACACCAATTTCGCTCCCAGGCACGTCGGGCAAGGCTGGCCACTTGGTGTAGCCGCTTTGCTGGCCGTAGTTGGGGTAGAACTGCGTCATCCATAAATTAGTTTGTAAATGCAGGTACCTAGAAACCTTCAGCGCTACCGTACCCTCCAGCTCGTGGTGATCTTCAAATGCATCACCACCAACCATCACTACTGGTCTAGTATCCTCACTGTCATAGGCTGGTTGTCGCCAAGCAACGTGTTTTAAAACGCGATATTTGCTGTTGCGCTCCAGGGTTTCGACCAGTGTGTTTAGGCTGTGCTGATCACTGGAAAGCTCAGTAAATGGCTCGGTTGTGACAGGTTCGCTACTTGGCACGCCGCCATCAATCGATGCCTGGTCTAGCGCCTCTGGTTGCGTGCCAACGTATTCCTTTGGCTGGTTTGTTGGTGACTCAACCGGGGCTTGCGATTCAAGTTCGTCGCTGGTTTCGGCGCCTTCCTTTGGGGAGGGCTGCAGTGTGGTAGTGCCCAGTGGGTAGGCCAGTACGATGTCACTTGGCCAGCTTTCTTGGGCGTCGACCTCATTGAGCGTTTGGGAAAAAACGATCAATTCAATCTGGTACCAAGGGGTTTGCTCGCCGCTATCGGCATCGCTCTGTGCTAGGCTGGCTTGAGCCATGGATGCGATGGCCAAGCCAACCAATGATTTTACAAATCGTGCTTTTCGTACGTGGTTGTGGTGGGATCGCGTCATTTTATTTACTCTGCAAGGTTTGCATTAACTGCTCAGCCTGTTCCAATTTAGCGTGGGCATCGGACATTTCAACGCGGTATTTTAGCTTGTTGGCGCCGTCTAAAGCGTAGCGCTGGGGCTGTTTTTGCACCAGATTTACAATTTTCATTGGGTCTATGCTGGTTTCTTTCTGAAATTCAATTTTAATCTGTTCGTTGTTGGCTTCAATCTTACCGATGCCCAGTTGTTCGGCTTTTAAGCGCAGATTGGTCACTCGGATAAGGTTTTTGGTTGGCTCCGGTAGGCTGCCAAAACGGTCGATGATTTCCACCTGCAGGTCGAATATCTCCTGTTCATTGGTGGTATTGGCCAAGCGCTTGTACAGTAACAGGCGCTGATTAACATCCGGTAAATAGTCGTCTGGTATTAAGGCGGAGATACGCAGGTTAATATCGGTTTGCTCGTCGTTTTCGAGTTTGGCTTCTGCCAGCTTGCCAGATTTAATGGCTTTGACGGCTCTGTCTAGCATGTCCATGTAAAGCGAGAAGCCAACGTGCTGTATTTGTCCGCTTTGTTCTTCGCCCAGTAGCTCGCCGGCGCCACGTATTTCCAGATCGTGTGTGGCTAGAGTAAAGCCAGAGCCCAGCTCCGTGGCGACACTGATGGCTTCCAAACGTTTGCTGGCATCGGAGCTGAGTTTTTTCTCTGGCGGGGTGAGTAGATAGGCGTAGGCTTGGTGGTGGGAACGTCCCACTCGGCCGCGTAGCTGGTGCAACTGAGCCAAGCCAAACTTGTCAGCTCGCTCGATGATAATGGTGTTGGCGTTGGGTATGTCTAACCCCGTTTCGATAATGGTTGTGGCTACCAATACATTGAATCGCTTGTGATAGAAGTCGTTCATCACGCCTTCCAGTTCACGCTCACGCATTTGGCCGTGGCCAATGCCGACTCGTGCCTCGGGCACCAACACCTGTAAATCGGCCGCGGTTTTGTCGATGCTTTTGACATCATTATGCAGGTAGTACACCTGGCCGCCGCGCAAAATTTCGCGTAGCACGGCTTCTTTAACTAAGCTCGATTGCTTCTCTTGTACAAAGGTCTTTACGGCTAAGCGCTTGGCCGGCGCAGTGGCGATAATGGATAGATCGCGCACGCCCTGCATGGACATATTGAGTGTGCGCGGGATGGGTGTGGCGGTTAGTGCCAGCACATCGATTTCCGCTCGCAGCGATTTAAAGCGTTCTTTCTGGCGCACGCCAAAGCGATGCTCTTCATCGATAATGACTAGGCCTAGATCGTTGTACTTTACGTCGCCCTGGATCAGCTTATGAGTACCAATAATAATGTCTACTTTGCCGTCTTTGAGTTCGGCTAAAGTGGCGTTGATTTGGCTGGTACTTTGGAAGCGAGACAGCAAGCCTACTTTTACTGGCCACTGGGCAAAGCGGTCGGTGAAATTATCGTAATGCTGTTGGGCGAGTAGGGTGGTGGGTACCATCAAAGCAACCTGCTTGCCGGCAATGGCAGCAATAAACGCCGCTCGGATGGCAACTTCGGTTTTACCAAAACCCACATCCCCACACACCAGTCGGTCCATGGGTTGCGCTGAACCCATATCCGCAATAACGGCATCTATGGCAGATTGTTGATCTTCGGTTTCCTGGTAAGGAAAGCTCTTGGCGAATTGTTGGTACAGCTCTTTTGAGTAGTCGAAGGCCTTGCCTTTCTTGGCGGCCCGCAGGGCGTAAACATTCAACAGTTCGGCGGCCACATCGCGGACTTTCTCCGCCGCTTTTTGCTTGGCTTTGCTCCATGCATCGGTCCCCAGTTTGTGCAGCGGGGCCTGTTGCTCGTCGGCGCCACCGTAGCGGCTGATCATGTGCAGATTGGCCACTGGGACGTACAGTTTCGCTTGATCAGCGTATTCAAGGGTTAGAAATTCGTTAGCTTGGCCATCGATATCGATGATTTGTAAGCCTCGATATCGGCCAACGCCGTGCTCGAGATGCACCACCGGTGAATCCAAAGACAACTCGGTTAAATGCTTGATCACCTGTTCTGTGGCATCAATCTGCTTTTTGCGCCGCCGCAAAGGCGTTGCCCGGGTGCCGTAAAGATCGGCTTCGCCCACTAAAGCGATGGTGTGGCCATCACCGGCTGTGAGCTGAAATCCTTTTTCGATTGGGCAAACGGTGATCAGTTGTTCCCCAGGATGTTCAAAAATCGCATTGTAGTTCGCTACAGCAGCAACTTTGTTCCTTCCTTTATTCAATTGCTCTAACAGGATTTCTTGTCGGCCTTGGGTATCGGCACAAATGAGAACAGTGGCATCGGATTGGCTCAAAAAGGTGTGGAGGTTGGCCAGGGGTTTATTAGAGTGCTGATCGGCGGTGAGGTTGGGCAGTGGTTGCACCTGTGCTGCCACCCCGGAGTCGGTCTCTGGCCGCATCTTGGTATGCTCAACCTGCTTTAACAGGGCGAACACTTGATCTGAGGCGAGATAAATTTTGTTCGGTGCTAGTAGAGGCCGTTTGGGGTCGACATTAAGATTCTCAAAACGGGCGGTTATCTCGGACCAAAATGACTCTCCAGCATTGGGCAGGTCACCATAGCTATAAATCTGCGCGCCTTCGCCGATGTAATCAAACAGCGTTTCAAGTTGCTCAAAAAATAGCGGTAGGTAGTACTCGATACCCGGTGGAGAAATGCCTTCGCAAACATCTTGGTAAATAGGGCAGCTTTTGTGGTCGACATCGAATTGCGAATGCCACTGGTCGCGGAATCGTTTGATGCCTTGATCATCCAGTGGGAACTCGTGGGCCGGCAACAGCTTAATTTCGTTGATGTTGTCGATGGTGATTTGAGTGCTGGGGTTGAAAGTCCGAATGGTTTCAATTTCGTCATCGAAGAGATCAATTCGATAGGGCGTATTAGAGCCCATAGCGAAAATATCCACCAATGCACCGCGCACGGCGTATTCGCCATGCTCCATGACCGTGTCCACCCGGTGATATCCAGCGCTATCTAACCGCACGCAGACAGACTCAATGTCTAGTCGATGGTCTTTGGCCAGTATCAGACTGTGAGCGTCCACATACCCTCGGGGCGGCAAGCGCACCATTAACAGAGAAAACGGCACTACCAAAATAAAGCTGTTGGCCGCTGATAGCTTAAAAAGCGCCTCCAGTCGATCCGAGATGATGTCTGCGTGGGGTGAGAAGTGATCGTAGGGCAGCGTTTCCCAGTCTGGGAAGTGGATAATCTCGGGGCACTGGCTGTCACCCTGGGCGTAGCTGCGCAGTTCTTGCTCAAATTGAAGGGCGGAGCGGTTGTCAGTGGTGACTACCAGGTGTGCGCCTTTATTACGACGCACGGCGTGATAGAACGTCAGGGCGGCGGCGCTAGGTGACAAGTTGCCCCAAATGGACGACTGAGGGCTGTAGTGTGGCGGCTCGAGGGGTGAAAACATATCGAGTCAAAATTCTCTATGGCGCAAAAGTGCGGGCATTGTAGCGATGAATGCGCAGGAATCGAAGTGGCTATATGCCTCGTCATCACAAAATGATAGGCGGTTCCATTCTACCAATTGCTGAGTATATACGGCGGTTGCGCAGCAGCAGTGATGCCGGGATAATGGCGCCCTCGTTGCTGTGCAGCATCTGGGCGTGCGGCGGCGGCGAGACAATTCGTACCTTTATCAATCAACAAAATATATAGAAAAGGTGTATTCAAGTGAATCGACCAAAGCCGGATGATTATTTCAAGGATTGGAAGCAGCGCGAGGCACTGGCGGAGTCTATGATTCCACTGGTTGGCGCGTTGTACCGGGAAAAAAACGTGGTTATCAGCATGTACGGCAAACCGCTGATTAACCGTTCTGTTATCGACGTCATGAAAGCGCATCGCTTTGTGCGCCAGGTTGAAGGCAACGAGCTGTCTGAGTTCGAATCCCATCCTGTGCTCGAAGCGTTAGCAAAGCTGAACCTAAGTTCTTCGCGCATTGATCTCGGTAAGTTAACCGTAGCTGCTATGAATGCCGGCAGAGACATCAACATCAATGATTTCGTTGCCAGCGAACTGAAAGACCTCATCGGTGGCGAGGCCCCTTTAAGTGAGCCGCAGGATGTTGTCCTTTACGGCTTTGGCCGCATAGGCCGCTTGGTAGCGCGTCTGCTGGTAGAAAAAACCGGAAGCGGTGAAGCCCTGCGCTTGCGCGGCATTGTGGTGCGTAAAGGTAAGGCGGCCAATGACTTGGTTAAACGTGCTAGCTTGCTACGTCGGGACTCGGTTCACGGTTCTTTTAAAGGCACCATTCGCGTCGATGAAGACACCAACACTTTGGTGATCAACGGTAGTGAGGTACGCATTATCTATGCGAATGACCCATCCGAGATCGATTACACCGAATACGGCATCAATAACGCCTTAGTAGTGGATAACACGGGTGTGTGGCGTGATGAAGCCGGCCTAGGCAAGCACCTAAAAGCGAAGGGTGTGGCCAAGGTTCTACTGACCGCGCCAGGTAAAGGCGATCTTAAAAACATCGTTTACGGTATCAACCACGAAGACATCAAGCCAGAAGACCAAATCGTTTCCGCTGCTTCGTGTACCACCAACGCCATTGTGCCGGTGTTGAAAGCGGTGCTGGAAAAATATGGTATCTCTCAGGGCCACGTTGAAACGGTTCACTCCTACACCAACGATCAAAACCTGATCGATAACTACCATACCGGCGATCGTCGCGGCCGAGCGGCTTCTTTAAACATGGTCATTACCGAAACCGGCGCTGCAAAAGCGGTGGCTAAGGCATTGCCAGAGCTTAAAGGTAAGCTGACCGGTAACGCGATTAGGGTACCGACACCCAACGTTTCCATGGCGATCTTGAATCTGCAGTTAAACGCAGAGACGTCGGTTGAAGAAATGAATGAATATCTGCGCCAAGTGGCGTTGCATTCTCCATTGTCTCAGCAGATCGACTTTACCAACTCACCAGAAATGGTATCCACGGACATCGTTGGCTCTCGCCACGCCTGTGTTTTTGATTCCAAGGCGACAATCGCTGAGGGCAAAACGGCGATTTTATACCTGTGGTATGACAATGAGTTTGGCTATAGCTGCCAAGTTATGCGCTGTTTGGAGAAGATCGCTGGCGTTGACCAAAAAACCTACCCGGAAAACTACTATCGATAGTGGAAACCGAGTAGTCCTACCAAGGCCGCATTTACGCGGCCTTTTTTGTATCTGATAATCTGATCGGGCATTCTGCCCAAAGTTGCTAAATGATTGAGATTGCAGGTTTTTTTACCTATATTGAAGTAAAAAAACGGTAACTGGACTGGTATCCATTAACGTTCACACATATAATTGCGCGGATTTTTTGGTGGCAGCAGCCTTACCGCTGGCTGTCGAGTGTTCAATTAACCACACCAGCTGGTAACGCTATAACCACTTGCGGTTAGAGTTTTACTGTGAGCTGATTGCTGACTCTTGTTCTACACTAGAGTTCAGCGAATAGGCTATTGTTCAAATCTGCTGCCCGCTCGGGCAGGTAAATCAAACAGAAGTCAGACAATAGCAATCCTAAACCGCGTTTGGCGGACTAATTCAGATAGCAAATCAACGCGTTGTGTTAGTGGCCGTCAGACCAGTCCAACTAGTGATTAGGCAAGGTGTATGATAAAAATCCGTAAGGGATTGGACCTACCCATATCAGGGGCACCCCAACAAGTCATCGATGCCAAAGCCCAGGTTAAATCTGTGGCTGTAGTAGGCCCGGATTACCATGGCATGAAGCCAACTATGGCAGTCCAAGTCGGTGACAAAGTAAAACTCGGTCAAGAGTTGTTTAGCGACAAAAAAACCGAGGGGGTTGTTTTTACAGCGCCAGCTTCTGGCACTGTATCCGCGGTAAACCGCGGCGCCAAAAGGGTACTCCAATCCGTCGTAATCGACATTGAAGGCGACGACTTCATTGAATTTGACAGCTACTCATCCGCAGAGCTGGCGTCAATTAGCCGCGATAAAGTCCAAGCTAATTTAGCTAAGTCTGGCCAGTGGGCTGCTTTGCGTACTCGCCCATACAGCCGAGTACCCGCCTTAGATTCTACGCCCAACTCGATCTTTGTAAGCGCCATTGACACCAATCCCCTGGCAGCCGATCCCGCTGTAGTGATTGCAGAGCAAAAAGAAGCCTTTATTGATGGTTTGAAAGTTCTGTCTGCTTTGACTGATGGCGTGGTGTATGTGTGTCAAGCGCCAGGCGCCGATATCCCAACCGCCGGTGGTCAAGTCACCGCTAAAGAGTTTGGTGGTATTCACCCCGCTGGTAACGCTGGTACGCACATTCATTATCTCGATCCAGTATCCGCTTCCAAGACTGTGTGGACAGTGGGTTATCAGGACGTTATTGCATTCGGCAAGTTGTTTACCACGGGTAAAATCTTCACCGATCGCGTAGTCGCCCTAGGTGGTCCACAGGTAGAGCGTCCACGCTTAATCAAAACCCGCATGGGTGCCTGCCTGGAAGAACTCACCGCAGGTGAGCTGAAAGCTGGTGACAACCGTATCGTTTCAGGTTCTGTGTTCGGTGGCAGGACCGCCAAGGGGCCATTTGCTTTTCTTGGTCGCTACCACAATCAAATCAGCGTATTGGAAGAGGGCAGAGATCGTCCTATGGTGCACTACTTGCGCCCGGGCTTTAACTACTTTTCTACCATGGGCATCTACGTGTCTAAGTTGTTCGGTGGTAAAAAATTCGATTTCAGCACCACTACCATGGGTAGTGAGCGCGCCATGGTGCCGGTAGGCAACTATGAGCGTGTTATGCCTTTCGATATTTTACCCACACAATTGCTTCGCGCTCTGATCGTCGGTGATACTGACACCGCTCAAAAATTGGGCTGTCTAGAGTTGGATGAGGAAGATCTTTCACTGTGTACCTTTGTGTGCCCGGGTAAGTACGAATACGGCCCCATCTTGCGTGACAACCTAACTCGCATTGAGAAGGAGGGCTAATCGATGTCACTACGTAAAACTCTCGATAAAATGGAGCCGCTCTTTCACAAAGGCGGTAAATATGAAGGTTGGTACGCGCTTTACGAAGCTGTGGACACCGTCTTCTATCGTCCGGGCTCCGTCACCAAAACCAGTGCCCATGTGCGTGATGGTATCGACCTGAAACGCATGATGATTACCGTTTGGATGTGTACCTTTCCGGCCATGTTCTTCGGTATGTACAACGTTGGTTGGCAGGCCAATACCCAAATGGTCGCCATGGGTTTAACCGAAATAGGTAACTGGCGTGACCTGTTCATTTCCGGTTTTGACCCTAGTAGCGTCGTCAATTGTATATGGCACGGTGCTCTTTACTTCCTTCCTATATACGCTGTCACCTTTGTGGTGGGTGGTTTCTGGGAAGTGCTGTTTGCCATGAAGCGTGGCCACGAAGTTAACGAAGGTTTCTTTGTTACTTCTATTCTTTTTGCGCTGATCGCACCACCGACTCTACCGTTGTGGCTTGCCGCATTGGGTATTTCCTTCGGTGTGGTTATTGGTAAAGAAGTCTTCGGTGGTACAGGTAAAAACTTCCTGAACCCTGCGCTGACTGGCCGTGCATTCTTGTATTTCGCTTATCCGGCGTTTATGTCTGGTGATTCCGTATGGACCGCGGTAGATGGCTATACTGGTGCTACCGCGCTGTCAGTTGCCGCTTCAGACGGTATCGCTGCATTGCAATCCTCTTTGAGCATGTCTTGGACCGATGCCTTCATTGGCCATATGCAAGGCTCCATCGGTGAGGTGTCCACATTAGCGATTCTAATAGGCGGAGCCATTCTGCTGATTATGAAGATCGCCTCCTGGCGCATTGTTGCCGGTGTAATGCTGGGCATGATTGCAACTTCCACGCTACTTAACTTTGTTGGTTCTGACAGCAACCCGATGTTTGCCATGCCATGGTACTGGCACTTGGTTATTGGGGGCTTCGCTTTCGGTATGATCTTTATGGCTACCGACCCAGTGTCTTCTTCCATGACCAACACCGGCAAGTGGTTGTTCGGTATTTTGGTGGGCTTAATGACCGTCATCATTCGCGTGGTGAATCCAGCATTCCCAGAGGGCATTATGCTGGCCATCTTGTTCGCTAATCTGTTTGCGCCGTTAATCGACCACTTTGTGGTTCAGGCCAATATCAAAAGGAGGTTGGCACGTGGCTAGTAAAGACTCAACAGTAGGCACGATTGTTGTCGCCGTAGTGCTGTGTATTGTTTGTTCTGTAATTGTGTCTACTGCGGCAGTAATGCTCAAGCCAGCGCAGCAAGCAAACAAACAAAAAGACTTTCAGGGCAGTATTCTGGCCGCCGCCGGTTTGTTGCAGGCTGATAAAACCGTTGAAGAGCAGTTTGAATCGGTAACCACCAAGCTGGTGGACCTGGATTCTGGCAAGTACACCGATGGTGATCCCAAGCAATTTGATCAACGTCAGGCCGCCAAAGATCCAGCCACCTCAGAAGAGCTGAGCGACAGTGAAGATCTGGCTAAGATCTCGCGTCGTGAAAATACGTCTGCGGTGTATCTGATCAACAACGATGTCGGTGACTTGGACAAAATCATTCTGCCTATCCGCGGCTATGGTTTGTGGTCCACGCTGTACGGCTTTATCGCTTTGGAGTCAGACCTTAACACCATCGCTGGTATCGGCTTTTATGAGCACGGTGAAACCCCAGGGCTAGGTGGTGAGGTGGACAACCCTCGCTGGAAACAAATATGGATTGGTAAAGAAATTTACGATGACCAGGGCGACGTTTCCATCAAAGTCATTAAGGGTCAGGCTTCACCTAATGACGATTATGCTGTCGACGGCCTCTCGGGGGCGACCTTGACCAGTAAGGGCGTTAATAATTTGGTGCAGTTTTGGCTGGGCGAAGAGGGCTTCAAGTCTTACTTGTCTAACCTGAAAGAGGGAGACGCCTAATGAAATCCAAAGAGTTACTCTTTAAACCGGTATTTGAGAACAACCCCATTGCTTTGCAGATTTTAGGTATCTGCTCTGCTTTGGCGGTAACCAGCAGCCTAAAAGTGACTTTGGTGATGTGTATTGCCCTTACGGCGGTAACCGCGTTTTCCAACTTTTTCGTTGCCCTGGTGCGTAACTTTATTCCTAGCAGCATTCGAATCATTGTTCAAATGACCATTATTGCCTCATTGGTAATCGTGGTAGATCAGATTCTTAAAGCTGTGGCTTATGATATCAGCAAGCAGCTTTCGGTATTCGTTGGTTTGATTATTACCAACTGTATCGTTATGGGTCGTGCTGAAGCTTTTGCTATGAAAAACCCACCCATCCCCAGTTTCTTGGATGGTGTAGGTAATGGCTTGGGTTACAGCGCGTTACTGGTTGTTTTAGCTGTGATCCGCGAGCTGTTTGGCTCTGGTAAGCTGTTGGGCTTCGAAATTCTACCACTCACCACTGAAGGCGGTTGGTATGTTTCAAACGGCATGATGCTGTTGCCACCAAGCGCGTTCTTCTTGATCGGGTTGATCATCTGGGGCCTGCGAACTTGGAAACCTGCTCAGATCGAAGAGCCTGAGTTCCGCATCACGTCCAACACCAAGCCGAAGGAGGTCTAAATCATGGAGTATTACCTCAGTTTATTTGTTCGGTCGATCTTCATCGACAACATGGCTCTGACCTTCTTCTTGGGTATGTGTACCTTCTTGGCTGTGTCCAAGAAGGTAGAAGCTGCCATCGGTTTGGGTATTGCGGTGGTCGTTGTTTTGGGCATTACCGTACCAATCAACAATCTGCTGTATAACTACCTATTGGCCGATGGTGCTTTGGCATGGGCTGGTTTACCGCAGGTGGACTTAAGCTTCCTTGGCTTGATCAGCTACATTGGTGTGATCGCGGCTTTGGTACAAATCCTTGAAATGTTCTTGGATAAATTTGTACCAGCGCTGTACAACGCATTGGGCGTGTTCTTGCCTCTGATTACTGTGAACTGTGCCATCATGGGTGCTTCATTGTTCATGGTTGAGCGTGACTACAACTTTGCCGAGAGCTGCGTGTTTGGTATCGGTGCTGGTATTGGTTGGGCTTTGGCCATTGCGGTTTTGGCGGGTATCCGTGAAAAACTGAAATACAGTGACGTACCTGCCGGTTTACAGGGCTTGGGTATTACTTTCATTACCGTTGGTTTGATGTCTCTTGGCTTCATGTCCTTCGGCGGTATCGATCTATAAAGGTGGTTAAAACATGGAAATAGCATTAGGTGTAATCATGTTTACCGCCATCGTACTGGTGTTGGTGGTAATCATCTTAATGGCACGCTCGCAGCTTGTTAGCAGTGGTGATGTGCAAATCGTAGTTAATGGTGAAAAGACTCTAACGGTGCCAGCCGGTGGCAAGTTGCTTAGCACGCTTGCTGATAGCGGTATGTTTTTGCCCTCTGCCTGTGGTGGCGGTGGTAGCTGCGCTCAGTGTAAGTGTGTGATCAACAGTGGCGGTGGCTCTATGCTGCCCACTGAAGAGTCTCACTTCAACAAACGCGAAGCGCGCGAAGGTTGGCGTTTGTCTTGCCAGGTGCCGGTTAAGCAAGACATGGAGATCCATGTTGAAGAAGACGTATTCGGTGTTAAGCAGTGGGAATGTACGGTCGAATCTAACCCCAACATGGCCACGTTTATTAAAGAGCTAACTTTGCGCTTGCCGGAAGGTGAAAATGTAGATTTCCGCGCTGGCGGATACGTACAGCTGGAAGCACCAGCACACCATGTGTACTACAAAAACTTCGACATCGAAGAAGAGTACCGCGGTGACTGGGAGCGGTTTGGCTTCTTTAATTTGGAATCTAAAGTGGACGAGCCGATCATTCGCGCTTACTCCATGGCCAACTACCCAGAAGAAAAAGGTGTGGTTAAGTTCAATATTCGTATTGCGACGCCACCTCCTGGCTCTCAGGGCATCCCGCCCGGCCAGATGTCTTCTTACGTGTTTAACCTTAAAGCGGGTGACAAGATCACTGTGTTCGGGCCATTTGGTGAGTTCTTCGCCAAGGAAACCGATGCAGAGATGGTATTCATCGGTGGTGGTGCAGGTATGGCGCCCATGCGTTCGCACATTTTTGATCAGTTGCGCCGCTTGAATTCAGACCGCAAGATCTCCTTCTGGTACGGTGCACGTTCTCTACGAGAGCTGTTCTATCAGGATGAATACGATTTGCTAGCCGAAGAAAACGAAAACTTCGATTGGCATATTGCATTGTCGGATCCACAGCCAGAAGATAACTGGGAAGGTTTGACCGGGTTTATCCATAACGTTTTGTACGATAAATACCTGAAAGACCACCCGGCACCTGAAGACTGTGAGTACTACATGTGTGGGCCTCCGGTAATGAATGCCGCCGTTATCAAAATGCTTAAGGATTTGGGAGTAGAGGATGAGAACATCCTACTTGACGACTTCGGTGGTTAAGGCCAAAAACTTCTGCACTAAAACAGGGCCCTTATGGGCCCTGTTTTGTTTGCTGTTGGTGTTGGGTTGCGAGCAGCGTCGAGAGGCGGTGGTTATTTCCGGCCCAACTATGGGGACCAGTTACAATATTACTCTGGTCGGGCAGCGCTCTCAGCAGGAATTGGAGCGACTACAGGCCGGCATCGATGCCATACTGGAGCACATCAACCAAGTGGCCAGCACCTACATCGACGACTCAGAGTTGATGCTGTTTAATGCTGCGCCAATTGGCCGGCCTATCGATGTGTCGAATGAGCTGTACGAATTGTTGGCCATCAGCGCACAGGTGTTCGCACTGACTTCCGGGGCTTACGATGTCACTGTAGGGCCGGTAGTTAACCTGTGGGGCTTTGGTCCTGGGGTTGATTTCAGCCAACAGCGACAGGTGCCTGAGACCGAAGCGTTAACCCAGGCGCTGGCTAAAGTGGGCTTTGATAGCCTTTCACTTGGCGAAGATAGCCATGAGGTGAGCAAAGCTAAAGCGATCAGTGTCGATTTGTCTTCCGTTGCAAAGGGCTATGCTGTGGATGAACTGGCAGAGTATCTATTGGCGCAGAATGTGGTGGATTTTTTGGTAGAGGTCGGCGGTGAAATTCGTGTTAGCGGGCAAAATCGTCGGGCTGAACCTTGGCGAATCGGTATAGAAATGCCATCGCTTACCCCGACCGATCCCGCCCAAGCGGTGTCCATTACTGATGCTGGTATGGCTACTTCCGGCGATTACAGAAACTTTTTTGTGCGCGATGGGATAAGATACTCCCACACCCTAGACCCACGTACAGGTCGGCCAATCACTCATAATCTGGCCTCTGTGACGGTAATTGAGGCCAGCAGCGCGCTGGCCGATGCTCTGGCAACCGGGCTGTCTGTGATGGGTGAAACCGATGCTATGGAAGTGTGTCGACGTAATCAGCTGGCTTGTTTTTTTATTATTCACGACGGCGAAGGTTTCGTAGAACAACATTCGCCGGCGTTTGAAGTTTATTTACACTAGTGTGAGGTCTTAACAGTGACTTTTTTAGTAACCTTATGTGTTTTATTACTGGTGGTTGGCGCCATGTCCATTGGCGTTATTCTTGGCCGAAAGCCAATCAGTGGTTCTTGTGGTGGTATTGGTGCCGCCCTAGATGATCCAGATTACGTGTGCGATTTTTGCGGTAATGACGAAAGTAAATGCGAAGAAAGACAACAAGAGCTCGCACAGACACAAAAGCCCCAGGCACAAAATTTAAGTTACGACGCCACCAACAAGACTCCCAATGATCGTTAGTGTACGTGTCGTAGTGGCCGTGCGGTTGGTTCAATCTGGTTCGGTAGTCACTGCGCATACGCATACGTGGTAACCATAGAAGTTTGCCACCTCTGTTTCTGGTATTTACTACCTCTGTTTCTGGAATTATCGAAGTGAGGGTCTGATTGGTTTTTGGGGGAATAACGACTCATACAGGCGCCATAATTGACTCGTTTTTATCGCCATTTACCATTGTGAACCAGGGCGGTTGTTGCAATAAGCTTACCCGGGTCACCGATTTTCCGAATTAAGATAGCGATGGCTTTTACTCCTTGTGCCGGTGTGCCTAAAAGTTATCGCTATATCTCCCATCTTTTTCGCATAATTCATCCCATCTTCATCCGGCTCTAGGCATAATTGCGCCTAATTTTGCACTTCAAGTGCATTGCACGGTTTTTCCCAGCAGGCGAATTGGCGACATTTTTGCTAAGCTAACGCTAGGCCCATCGGCACAGTCCGTGGACGATAATTTCGCATCCTAGCGAATCAGCGTGTTTGGCTGGGGCTTGTGAAAACAGAAGAAGGACGAGTCTAGGATATGAGTGAATTTAATTTTGATGTGGTAGTGATCGGCTCTGGGCCTTCGGGCGAATCGGCGGCAATATCTTGTGCCAAAAACGGTATGCGCACGGCGCTGATTGAAACGCGGCCCCAGGTCGGCGGAAATTGCGCACACAAAGGCACCATCCCATCAAAATCCTTGCGTCATGTCGTTAAGCAGATTATTCGATTTAAAAACGAAGCCCTGTTTCGGGTGGTAGGTGACCATCGGCGCCTCACGTTTCCTCAAGTGTTGGAAGCCGCCTCGCGCGTGATTCCCAAGCAAGTGGAAATGCACAGCGCTAACCTTAACCGTAATCGAATTCAGTTGTATGTCGGTGAGGCTTACTTTAAGGACCAAAACACTGTTGAAGTCACCATGGCAGACGGCGCCAAAGAAACCATGACTGCGCGCACGGTGGTTATCGCCACCGGCTCGCGCCCCTATCGCCCGGCGGATGTCGATTTTAACCATCCCCGTGTGTACGACAGCGATACAATCTTGGAAATGGCACACACCCCGTTGAGTTTAATTATTTACGGTGCCGGTGTTATTGGCTGTGAATACGCCTCTATTTTTGCGGGTCTGGGAATTAAGGTTGACCTGCTCAACAGCCGAGAGCGACTGCTGTCGTTCCTGGATGACGAAATCTCCGACGCGCTCAGTTATCACCTGCGAGAGGGCGGTGTTATGGTCCGCCATAACGAGGAGTATGAATCGGTTAAAGCGGATGCCAGTGGTGTCACCATTACCCTCAAATCCGGAAAACGGTTGCGAGCCGACGCGCTCCTATGGTGTAACGGCCGCACCGGTAATACCGATCAGCTAAACTTGGATTCCATCGGCTTAAGTGCCGATCATCGCGGCCAGTTAGCAGTGGATGAGAATTACCGCACGGAAATCGAAGACATCTACGCTGTGGGCGATGTGATTGGCTGGCCGAGCTTGGCCAGTGCCTCCTTTGATCAGGGGCGAGGCGTTGCTAAGGTGATTTGCGGGCAAGATACTGAGGTGTTTGCCAAAGACGTTCCTACCGGAATCTATACCCTGCCAGAGATCAGCTCCTTGGGTAAAACCGAACGTGAATTGACCTCACAAAAAGTACCGTACGAAGTTGGCCGGGCGTTCTTCAAGCATGTTGCTCGCGGCCAAATTTCTGGTGAAGACGTGGGTATGCTGAAAATACTGTTTCATGTCGATACCTTGGAGATTTTGGGTATCCATTGCTTTGGTGCAGAGGCGTCCGAGATTATCCATATTGGTCAAGCCATTATGAAACAACAGGGAGAGGCCAATAACATCAACTACTTTGTATCGACCACGTTTAACTATCCCACTATGGCAGAGGCCTACCGTCAGGCGGCGTTTAACGGCTTAAACCGTGTTAAACGTATGACGCACTAACAATAAACGACACATAAGGCCGCTTACCGGTGTCCATTGTTAGAAAATACGGGTAGTTAACACGCACAAAAAAGCCGGCAATCGCCGGCTTTTTTGCTGGGTGGTGGTTAGAGCCACTCTAGAGGAACAAGCTGACGCAGGTAACGCCGGCTAGAGACAAAACAATGGTGTAGGGTAGCGCCATTAACACCATGCGGCCGTAGGAAAGGCGAATGAGTGGCGCTAGGGCAGAGGTCAATAAGAATAAAAACGCAGCCTGGCCGTTTGGTGTGGCTACACTGGGCAGGTTGGTGCCAGTGTTGATGGCGATGGCCAAGTGGTCAAAATGCTCGCGTGTGATAGTGATTTTGCTTGGGTCGGTATTCTCAAGAGCGGATTTCACTTCTTCAATGTATACCGTGGCCACAAACACGTTATCGCTGATCATGGACAGTACACCGTTGGCGATGAAGAACATGGGCGCTTGCAGGTCTTTTTCCATGGTCAGAACGGCGTGAATCACAGGCGAGAACAGGTGTTGCTCGTGAATCACCGCGACGATAGCAAAAAACACAACCAGTAATGCGGTGAAGGGCAGGGCTTCTTCAAAGGCGTGGCCGATTTGATGCTCTTCAACGATACCGGTGAAGGCCGTAGCCAGAACAATAATGGTCAAGCCAATAACACCGACCTCTGCCAAGTGCATTGCCAGGGCGATTACTAAGAAAATTGCCACTAGCGCTTGGATAATCAAAGATGCTTTATCTTGCACAGTGCGCTTTTTAGTTTGGCTGGCGTCAAATTCTTCCAGAACCAGACGCACAGCGTCGGGTAGTTTGCCGCCGTAGCCAAAGAGTCCTGTTTTTTCTAGCACGACGGTGGTTACCAAGCCCAAAATAAAGCAGGGCACAGTGACTGGGGCCATCTTGGTGGCAAAGGTAATGAAGTCCCAGCCGGCTCTTTCAGCAATCAAAAGGTTTTGCGGTTCACCCACGAGAGTACATACGCCACCCAATGCCGTGCCCACGGCGCCGTGCATAATAAGGCTGCGCAAGAATGCGCGGAAGGCTTCTAAATCGCTGCGGTGGTATTCAACCACTGTACTGTCGTCGGTGTGGTTGTGGTCGGCATCGATGTGGATCTGTTTGCCCGAGGCCACCTTGTGGTAGACCGAGTAAAAGCCCACCACGACGCTGATAAGCACCGCTGTAACAGTGAGGGCATCTAGAAACGCAGACAACACGGCCGAGCAGATCACAAACAGCAGTGAAAGCGCCATTTTGGACTTTACACCCGTTAAAATCTTAGTAAAAACAAAGAGTAACAGGTTTTTCATGAAGTAGATTCCAGCCACCATAAAGATTAGTAACAGAATCACTTGAAGGTTGGCTTCTATCTCGTGGTACACCGACTCCGGGCTAGTCATGCCCAGTATGACGGCTTCAATGGCGAGTAAACCACCGGGTTGGAGTGGGTAGCATTTTAATGCCATAGCCAGGGTGAAAATAAACTCTGCAATCAGCAGCCAACCTGCGATGAATGGCCCTGCGGTGTAGTAAACAACAGGGTTTAAAATGAGAAACGCGATAATGGCTTGCTTATACCAAGTTGGCGCCTGGCCTAAAAAATTTCTCCCAAAAGCTGAAGAAAGGGTTGTTTCCATGCCTCAATCCTTACCGTGGTTTGAACAGTGTTTGAGTTAATTGTTGATAGTTTAGTCAAAAACGAAACAATTGTTTCTAAAGGTGGTTAATTTTATTGCTGGTGATTTTATACAAAGATGAGAGTTTCATAAGTCCTATTTTGGTAGGTACCCCCTTGACCCTAGGAGGCAGGCTGGCGTTTTAGCAGCGCTAGCGCCCAGGTTGGCTAAATATCTTCGGCCAGGCCGGTGGCAACAGCGCATTTATTTTCTCATTCCGCCGATGCTCTAGCGCGCACATAGGCGCCAGCGTGTTTAAGCCAGCGCCAATTTGTTGGAGTTCTGTCACCCGTTGGTGAATAATGTGCACGCCGTACTTCAATATTGGGGCGCCATGTTCGCACTTATTGTTTGAATCGGCAATGTTGAAGCGGTTTTATCAGCTTGGATGTTAAAAGTGTGATGGCCAACGCGTAAATGAGCGGTGCAAGTGCGCCGCAAAAAGTGTTCTCAGGCTATTATTAAAAGATGAGGTAGCCGCCGGCTCCCGCGCAGTAAGTTCCCAACAAATAGGTAGCATTGAGTGTCCAGTTCCCCTCCCACAAATGTCGTCAATTCGCTTAAATTGGTGCGCGAAGAGTTACTCGCCACTGTCGATGTCGCTGCAAAGGACTTAGAAGCGTTTTTCAGCAACACCGCTGACGGCCACAAATTGCAAGAAGGGGTTGAAGGTCTCAAGCAGGTGGCGGGTACCTTAGCCATGCTGCAAATGAACGGCCCTCAGTGTTTAGCCAACGCTTTATTGGCTGTAACCCAGGACATTACGCCCGGCGAAGATGCCGTGGATGAAGCCCAGGTGCAATCGCTAACCAGCGGCTTCTACATGCTGCCAAGGTACTTAGAGTTTATAGAGAACACCAAAACAGACCACCCCGAGTTACTGCTACCGCAAATCAATGAGTTGCGTGCCAGTGTTGGTGAGCCACCCTTGCCAGACAGCAATTTCTTTTCAGTGCCGCAATACCCTAAATCTATGGCTCCTTCGGGGCTAGTGTCCGCTAACGATAGTCTTACCGGCGATCGCGATAACATGGCTGTCCGTTTGCGACATATGTATCAGATAGGCTTGGTGGCATTGTTGCAGAACAAACCAATTAAACCGCCGTTGAAGATGATGTCTTTTGCGCTGGAGCGGCTGGCCAATTTATACCGGGGAGAGGCCATCTCAACCCTGTGCTATACCGCATCGGTCGCCCTCGGTTTGGCTCAGCAGGGGCGAACAGAACTCACCAAGCCCCGTAAGGCAGCCTTAGTAAACTTAGAAAAAACCTTGCGTAGAATGATTAAAATCGACCCGCAGGGTGCCAGTACCTTATTGCCAAGACCTCTTACTAAAGAGTATGTCTACTGGTGCGCAATCAGCCCAGTGGAGGCCTCACAGAAACCCGAGGTTGATGCCTTGCTGGCGTTGTTTGGCGTTAGTCGTCCAAGTTATACATTGCAGCAGTTACGCGAAGAGGCCGAAATACTCGGGGGCCCCAGCATTAATACCATCGAATCCGTCATCTCTGTGTTTGAAGAAGAGGTTGAGTCAGCCAAGAGAATGCTGGAGCTGGCGGCGGAGGCCCAATCAAGCGGTGAGCTAGGCGAGTTGGAAGCGCTGCTGGCTAAATTATCGGAGATTTTAGCTATAATAGGCCTTAATGCGTCCAGTCAGCGGCTTAAAGAACAAGTAGAAACCGTCGCTGAGGTACGTTCTGCCGGTGGCGAACCAGACCGAGACAAGCTGTCTCAAGTGGCTGATGCATTACTTAAGATTGAAAACTCAGTTGCCAAGTTTAAAAAACAGGCCGGGTACCGCGCAGTAGACGACAACCTGTCGGAGTCAGATATCGCCAACCATCAATTGGCTGAGGCCGAGTTGATTGTATTGCAAGAGGCTGAAAACGGGCTCACTCTGGTTAAGCGAGCGCTGTCTGCGTTTGCTGAATCCAATTACGATCGTGCGCACATCGCCAATGTCACTAAAACCCTGGCAACCATCAAGGGTGGAATGCTGTTGATGCACAAAAATCGTTGCGTCGAGGTGCTTGCTAAAGCCGAGCAATTTATCGATCAGGGTCTAATGACCGAAGAACACCCCTCCGTATTGCAGCAGTTGCTAGAAACCTTCGCTGATTGTGTGATCAGCCTCGAATACTACGTCACCGCGCTGCAGTCGGATAAAAATACCGACGATGGCATTCTTAAAATCGCCGAAGAAAGTATCACTGCTTTGGGTTTAGACCAATAGGTTTATGTCGTTGGTAAATGCGCTCTACATTGTTGTTCATCAAGGCCGGCTGTTGTGTTTAAACGGCGACACCACTCAACATTCTGGTGATCAGCTAACAGCGATTGGCGTAGAGCGTCACACCCTTACCACACTGGCTCAGAATATGGTTATTGACGGTGGCGAGGGGCTATTCCTGCTACCTTTAATCGCCCCGGATTCCGCCATCGACTCTCTGGTGGCTGACCCGAGCCAACCATGGCATTGGGCCGATTTACGAGAGTTTTTGATCCGTCAAAACGAGCGAGAATTCCATATCCATGCGCGTGCCGTGCAGTATTTTCACTGGTTAAGAGAGCATCGTTTCTGCGGTATCTGTGGCAGCACAACGGTGATGGCCGCCGGTGAAAACGCCTTGCAGTGCAATGCCTGCGGCAAACATTGGTTTCCCCGTATCCAGCCGTGCATTATCACCCTCATCCACAATCAAGATCAGGTGCTACTTGCCAAGCACAGCCGATACACTGCAAACATGTACAGTTGCATCGCGGGGTTTGCTGAATCTGGCGAAAGCTTAGAGCAGACGCTGCACCGCGAGGTATACGAGGAAGTGGGGCTGCAAGTGCACAACCTGCGCTATTTTGGCTCCCAGGCATGGCCATTTCCTTACCAGTTGATGGTGGGCTTTTACGCGCAATACAAAAGCGGCGAAATTTGTATCGATCAAGACGAAATCGCCGATGCTCGCTGGTGGTCTATCCACGATTTACCAGAGCGACCTCCTACCACTTCCATCTCTGGCCAGCTGATTGAGCACTATGTTGCCAATCCGCAGTTAAACACCTCTCGGTGATAAAGTCGGCCAAATAACCATGTTCTATACCTTTCTTACTGCTGTTTGTATGGTAGCCGGGCTCGGAGTGGCCTTGTTGGCTGTGCGAGTGCTGTTGCGTGGGGGGTGGTTTTGGGGCTGGCTACGCGGCATGCTGGGGTTGGCCTGTTTGGTTTTTGCAGTAGCGTTTGCCCTTGCCGGCTTGGACATGCTGAGTTACAAAGCCATCGTTGCAGAAAAGAGCCTCGCTGTTATCAAGTTCACCCAAGTGGGCCCGCAGCGCTTCTCAGCATCGTTGGTATTGAATGACGATGCCAGCGAGCATGTTTTCCCCGTGCTAGGGGACCAGTGGCAATTAGATGCCAGAGTTATAAAATGGCCCAACGCTTTGGCATCTCTCGGCGTCAAACCCGGTTATCGGCTGGAGCGCGTCAGCGGCCGTTACTTTTCATTAGAGCAAGAGCTAAACGCCGAACGCAGCGTATACCAATTGCCCCAGCGCACGTTTGGGGTGGACGTTTGGCGAGCGGCGCAATCGCTCAGCTTGGAAAACTGGGGCATCGACGCCACCTATGGAAGCGCCACCTATCTGCCCATGGCCGATGGCGCCGAATTTGAGGTATCACTATCACGCACTGGGCTGCTTGCTCGACCATTTAATAATTCCGCCGAAAACGCTGTAGGGCGGTGGGAATAGTACAACGGGAGTCATTCTTGGAATTTTTATTTAATTACGGTTTGTTTTTAGCCAAGGCAGTAACCTTCGTTATTGTAGTCGCCATCATTGTGGCCATAGTTGCCGGTATAAGCACTCGTAAAAAAAGTGGCGTTAAGGGACAGATAGAAATTACGGACCTTAACGACAGCTATCAAGCCATGTTTGAGGCCATAGAAGGGGCTATCATCACCCATGCCGAGGCCAAGCAACAAGATAAAGCCAAAAAGAAAGACGCCAAGAAAACCGCCAAACAAGAAAAGACCCAACTTAAATCTGGGCAAAAACCGCCGGTAAAACCGCGATTGTTTGTATTGGATTTTGATGGCGACATCAAAGCCAGCCAGGTGGAGTCGCTTAAACAAACCATTTCCGCCGTACTGAGCATTGCCACCACCGAGGACGAAATTCTCCTCAAGCTAGAGAGTGGCGGTGGCATGGTGCACAGTTATGGTTTGGCGGCCAGCCAGCTGGATCGTATTAAGCAGAAGGGCATTCCGCTGACGATTGCCGTGGATAAAATTGCGGCCAGCGGCGGCTATATGATGGCTTGTACCGCCAATAAAATACTGGCGGCACCTTTCAGTATTATTGGCTCCATCGGCGTGGTTGCGCAGGTGCCCAATGTGCATCGCTTGCTTAAGAAGCACGACGTTGATGTAGAGATTTTAACAGCGGGAGAGTACAAACGTACCCTCACGATGTTGGGCGAAAACACCGAAAAAGGCCGCGCCAAGTTCATAGAAGACCTGCAACTGACACACGATTTGTTTAAAGAGTTTGTCTCTGAACACCGGCCAAATCTAAATGTGGCAGAAGTGGCCACCGGTGAAATATGGTACGGCCGACAAGCTATTGACAAAGGCCTGGTGGATTCCATTTGTACCAGTGACCAATATATAACCGACCAGCTCAACGACAAACGCATCATCGGCGTTGATTACGTGATTAAAAAGAACATTGTGAATCGTATCAGCGATGCTGCAGAGGCATCCGTGGATCGCCTCGTAGTGCGTTGGTTAACACGCTTAATGCCATCACGCCCCCAGTGGTAGTTGCCAGAACCAGCTCAGCATGACACCAGAACGTTATCAGCGGTTGCTCCAGACCCTGCGTCTGAGGCAACCGGATTTAACCGTTATTACCGATGAAGTGCACAAAGGCCGTAATCTTTCGGCTATTGTCAGAACCTGTGATGCTGTGGGCATCGACACGGTGCACACCGTAGTACCGCAAGGTGGCTATCGAGGATTTCGCGGTACGGCCTCGGGCAGTCACAAATGGGTGGAAGTCGAAACCTATGCTGATATCCATCAACCGGTGGAGCAGTTAAGGCAGCGGGGCTTTCAGATTGTAGCCACGGCAATCAGCCCCAAATGCAAAAATTACCTGGATATCGATTACACCAAGTCCACGGCATTGATGCTCGGAAGCGAAAAGCGCGGCGTCAGTGAGCAGGGGCTCAGCGTCGCAGATGAACACATCAGCGTCCCTATGATTGGGATGGTAGAGTCGCTTAATGTTTCGGTTGCCGCGGCTATAATCCTGCAGGAAGCTTTTCGTCAGCGCCAGGAGGCCGGGCTTTACGGTACAAACCGGTTGTCTGCTGAGATTCAGACCTTGCGATTTTTTCGTTGGGCGCACCCAAAAGTTGCTGAATACTGTGATCAAAAGGGATTGCCATACCCGGCTATCCGCGAATCAGATGGAGAGATTATCGATCCATCGAGTTGGTACAAAAGCGTAAAATAAAAAAGCCCGACGGCTTGGGGGAGCTCGTCGGGCGAAGACCATTAGGAGTGAAACATTAAGGAACAAACCTTAATATTGGGCCAAAGTCCTACTGACCGCAGAAGTTGGGGGGAGACGCGATCAGTACACTTTAAGTATTGAACACTCTGGCCAAACTTCCAGTGGCCGACGGGCGGTTTTTAAACCTTTTCGGCATATTTACCAGGCATATACCGTTGATTTCCTCTAAATTGGCTGATTTAGGGTGCCAACAGAGCGAATTTTCGGCATGGGGCGTAAACCCTTTATGGAAACGACGCTGTGGGTTTGCCCGCGCTTGTGTGGCCAGTCTCAACGCTATCCGCGTAATAATGGCCGTCTTGGCAAGCGTTGCAGAACAAAGAAACTAAGGGGCGAAGGGGAGGCGAATGACAGACAATAACCTAAGCAGTTTAGAGCGCCATTTACTGAACAAATCCAAAGCCGCGGGCAATGATCTACCGCCGGTACACCTGTGGAACCCGGAACTCAGCGGTGATATGGACTTAGTGATTAAGTCCAATGGGCAATGGGTGCATGAAGGAGACGAGATTCGACGCCCGGCCCTGGTGCGATTGTTTGCCAGTATTATAAAACACGAGCAAGACCAGTATTTTCTAGTGACTCCGGTAGAAAAGTGGCGCATTCAAGTGGAGAGTTACCCACTGTTTTGCAATGAATTGAAGGTTAGTGAAAGAGATCACCAGCAAGTGTTAACCCTTAGCGGACCATGCGTCGATTCAGTGGTTATCGACGATGAACACCCTTTATGGGTGGAGCAATCCCAGGGCCAGCCTTTGCCAGTGGTGGCCGTGCGCTCCGGGTTGAATGCGGTCATTAGTCGCAATGTTTATTACCAGCTGGCTGATATGGCGGAGCAAGCAGCAGGAGACTACCTAGTGCGCAGTTGCGGTAGTGAGTTTTCATTGCAAGGCAGTTCCTCGCCGCCAAGCTAGCGCTTGCCTAATAGGTCAGATCGCTCAAGGCGCAAGATAAATAGGCCGGCATTTATCTTAGCCACTAGGTTTTATGGTATACACTAGGCCGACTGGGGGCCCCACGTCAGTTAAATATGGCGCTGAGCTTATGGCCTGAAAACACAGTTTAAAATAGAGATTATCAGTGGATATAGAGAAGTTTGAATCCATATCGTTAGTGCTAGGTATCGGTGGTTTGATCGCATTTATGGCGTTTATCGTGTGGGACCTTGCCAAACAATCTAACGCCGGCAAGTTTGGCACCATCGTACTGTTTGGCGCCTTAGGTTTGGGCGTGCTGGGTTTTCTGATTAAAACCGTTATTATGGAATACTTAGGTCTGTAGCCAGACTCATACTCGAACCGTCTTCTGAGTACTCTTAGCTGAGTGCAGGCAGGTAGGTCGGCTGAGTGAAAGAGGCGAATATGCTCAAACTGTTTACTCCCGAATCCAAAGTTCAAAAAGATAGAAACCTGATTCGGGAAACCGACTACCGCATGGCGAAATACAATCGCCGGGGTGTTTTGCTCACCATCACAGTCTTTGTGATAACCCTCCTGTTGGGTGATTTCTTCCGTACTTCCATCAATCTCGCCATCGGTTTGGCCGGCGGCTTGTTTTTAATCACGCTGGCGCGCGGTTATGTGATGTTCGGCTTTGATTTTATCTACCCGCGTGGCGCTTTGCGGTGGCGGACGCTATTTTTCGTGGTGTCGCTGCTGGGGTCTGCTTGGTGGGGCATCATTGTGGCCACGATTACGCGGGTGCTGGGATTTTCAGGCGAAACCTACTTTCTGTGGCTGTATTCCATTGTATTCTACGCCGGTATGTGTGCCATTTTGGCGCCGTATCTGCGCTTTTTAACCTTGTATTTGTTGCTCGGCATTACCCCCATTGGGCTTGCCAGTTTTTCCTTAAACAGCGCCGAGGGCTATATTTATGGCCTTGTGTTAGTGCTGTTGTTTGTCATGTTGCGACTACAAAGCAAAATGATGAACGAACTGTACTGGGAGCGTCTGGAGGCTAACTTTCAGCTCAAGCAGCGGGCCGATACCCTGGAGCTTGAAAAACGCGACAGTCAAGCAGCAGCCCAGCTAAATCATGAGTTTTTAGTATCGCTCACGGATGAGTTTCGGGGCACCTTAAACGATATTGTAGGGTCGCTATCGGTGTTGGCCCACGATGGCAGCATCAACGATAAGCAACGGCAGTTGCTTTCTATTGCCGAGAAAGCCGGTGAGCGTCAGTTGCAAATTGTAAGCAGCGTAATCGACTACAGCAAAATTAAGTCTCGTAAATTAGTTATTGATGAAACGGTCTTTAATCTGCCCAAACTGATCGAAGACTGCTTTAATGAAAAAGAAGTCGATGCCGAAATCCACGCCAAAGAATTTGCCCTTAATTTCTCGGACAACATACCCACCCGGGTTCGAGGCGATTCCATTCGAACCAGCCAGCTGATTAACGCGCTTATCGATCAGTCCATTGGCTTTGGCCATGGGGCCGAGTTAGACGTTGCCATTGCCTGTGAGCAGCATGGCTCTACAGAATTGACGCTCAACATTGATATTACTGACGCCGGCGAATTACCCGCAGAGACCCAGCAGGGTATGACCACCGCACAGCAAATTGCTAAGGTCAGCAACTTCACTCTTAATATGAGTAAGCACCTGGCTGTGGCCATGGGGGGCGATGTGGGCATCGCCGAAACCGAGAAACTCACCTTTTGGCTGGAGTTACCGTTAACCACAGTCAGCAGCCAGCCTTTCCACCGTCAGTACGAAAACAAATTCCACGGCGAATTCGTGTTGATCGTGGATGTGCCGCGCAAAATTGAGCAAGAGTTGGCTGAAGTATTCCAGCTTTGGGGTTTAAAAACCGCGTTTTTATCGGGCAAGCAAGATTTTAAAGACTTCTTCGATCAGCAGGCGGAGTTAAACCGAGAGTTTTCGTTAGCGTTGGTTTTCTCTAAAAAAGACAGCCTTACCTCAATCCCTATATCCCAGAAGCTGGCGGAATATCCGGCCATGGCAGAGGCTAGTCATGTTTTGGTGGTGAGCTATTTACAAGCGGAATCTCGTATTTTGGCGCTTTATATGAATGATAAAGAGCATATACAAGCCATCCAAAAACCCGTCACCCAAGATAAACTTTACCAAGCGTTCTCTGCGGCGGTATTTGAGCGTGACGACGATGAAAGATCACATAAACCGCGCATATTGCTGATCGAAGACAACGCCGTGGATCAAATGGTGTTTACCAATATGTTGGATAAATACGATTACACCCTGGATGTCACTGCAAGTGCAGAAAGCGGGCTTAAACGCTTAGAGCAGCGCGACTACGACCTTGTGTTTTTATCGTGCCATTTGAACGGCTGCGAAGACTGCCAAGACGGATTTAATTTGGCCCAGCAGATACGGGATTTTAACGAGACCCAAGAGAAACGCGTGCCGTTACTTGGGCTTACTATGCTGAAAAACGATGTGCAGGACCGTATGTGCTTTACCTCTGGGATGGACGACACCATGGCAAAACCCATCCGCAAAGATGAGCTGAAAAAGCAGCTCGATCACTGGTTAGTTACCAAATCCTAAATCCGATTAAATCCACACTATGGAAGATATCTGTTTATGACTGGATTAAGTAACTTGCAAATACAAAAGTGTGGCGCTGATGGCTATCAGCTGCGTTGGCAGTGTGAGCCCGGTACCGAGGTTACCGTCTATAAAAGTCACTCTCCCCACGGCGGCTTCAAGCGTTATACTGTAACCCAAGACAATAGCGCTGTTATTGATGGCATGGGCCCACGCGGTTATTACCTATTGAAATCGCCCGCTGGCTACCGCGCTTTATTTGAGCGTCGCATCGACTTAAAAGGCACACCAAACCTACGTGACTTTGGCGGTTATACCAACGAAGATGGCGACATGGTAAAGCTAGGGCTATTGTATCGCTCTGGGCGATTGTCCGCGCTAACCCAGGCCGATGCCAGCCTATTCCATGGCCTAGGTATCGCCAACGTTTATGACTTTCGGCGGCCAGAAGAGGCGGCCCTTCATCCTACCGTGGCTTCGGTTATGGCCAAGGTTAAAGCGCAAGCACTGCCCATCGGTGAAGGGAGCATGCGCAGTTTTGAAGCGTTACTGTATGATGCCAACCTAACCGAGAGCGATTTGGCCACAGGCATGCGTGGTATTTATAAAGATCTCGCCACCTTCCATGCAACTACATACCAAGTGCTTCTGCGGCAATTAATGGAAATTGAAAAGCCAATACTGATCCATTGCACCGCAGGTAAAGACCGCACAGGGATGGGGGCTGCGCTGATACTAATGGCGCTAGGCGTCGACCGAGAAACTATAAAACACGATTATTTAGCCACCCGAGCCTATTACCCAACTGCCGAAGAGCGCCGAGCTATGCAGGAGCAGTATTTGGCTAAGGGAGGTGTCTTATCAACCCTCGATTATTTGTTATCAGTCCAGCCAGAATTTATCGATGTGTTGTTTGAATTAATCGATGCCGAGTACGACTCTAACGAGGAATATCTGCGCCACCGCCTAGAGCTTAGTGATGCTGACTTAAACACCTTGCGCAGTGCTTTGTTGACTCAACCGCATCAATTATTGGAAAGTTGACTGGGGGGCGGGCCAGACGGTTGGCTGGGAGCGGGCGAAAATTCAGCGCCTTCCTGTGATAAGTTAATAGCGCGGATGGGGTAGGGGATGACAATGCCTTCTTCTCGGTAGCGCTTATGCAGCGCTTTAATGAACGCAGAGCTGATAAAAAAACGATTGAAATACTCCTGCCCTCGCAAAATCACGGTAAAATTTATGCTGGAGCTGTCAAAGGTGTGGTAGTTGATGAAAGGTTTAAAAGTTTTAACGCCCATCTCGTGATGCGCCAACACCTCGGTGGCCACTTCTATGGTGATTCTTTCCACCAGTTCTAAATCGGAGTCGTAATGCACGCCCACTTCAACAGGCACCGATAACTCCCTGGCGGGATAAAAATAATTAATGATTTTCGACTGCGCCAAAATACTGTTGGGCATTATCACGGTGTTGTTGGCCAGCATTCGAATCCAGGTGGAGCGCCAGCCGATTTTTTCCACAAATCCCTGTTCACCAGAATCCAGTTCAATAAAGTCACCCACGCGCACTGGCTTGTCGGCCAGTAGTTGCAAACCTGAGAAGAAGTTTTCCAATGTCGGTTGTAGCGCTAGAGCAACGGCTAAAGAGGTGATACCCAGGGAGGCGATAATGGGCGTAATAGAGACGCCCAAGGTGCCCAGTATGATCAGCGCGCCCAAAACGATAATAAGGACTCGCGCGGCGCCGGCGGCCATACTGCTGCTGTTTTTAAGAGTTTCGCTCTTTGATGAATAGTATCCAATGGCGCCCACGGCGAAGCGCTCGGCAAATAAAATTAACGCCAGCACCAACAAAAATTTGGTGCCGTAGGTAATCACAGTACCTAGCCGGCTGAGGTTTGGGAAATAGACTTCAAAGAAGTTGTGTAACACCACCAGAACTAGCGCCAGAATAACAATATCTAATGGTCTTTTAAGCGCTTGGATGGCGAGGGTATCCAGGTAGAACGGCGTTTTAGCAATGAGCTTTTCTAAACGAGCCAGGATGGCCGCTTTTATCACCACCGCAAATAAAAATAATGCCAAAAATCCCAGGCTGATGCTCAACCAATGTGGAATATTTTGTGGGATTAATTGCTGTATTTCTTCGATGGACATGGCGACCGCTGTGGGTGTTACTGGAGTGAACGGGGTTAAAGGCTAGACTGCAGGTCGAATTTGGCCCAGATTGGCGCGTGATCCGAGGGCTTTTCCATGCCTCGGATATCGTAGTCTACGCCGGCGTCTACTAGGGTTTCCAGAAGACTTTGAGTGGCTAGGATCAAATCTATACGCAGCCCGCGTTTAGGCTCACGTTCAAAGCCTCGGCTGCGATAGTCGAACCAGCTAAAGGTTTGAGATTCATCCGGGTGCTTGTATCTGAATGTATCGGTTAGTCCCCAGTCATAGACTTTTTGCAACCACTCTCTTTCCTCGGGCAAAAAGCTGCATTTGCCCGTGCGCAGCCAGCGCTTGCGATTGTCTTCACCAATGCCGATGTCGATATCCTGCGGCGAAATATTCATGTCGCCCATAACAACTAGGTGATCATCTGGGGAACGTTCTGTTTCTAGTCGGTTTTGTAGGTCTTGATAAAACGCCGTCTTGTTGGGGAATTTCGTGGGGTGTTCTCTGTTTTCACCTTGTGGAAAATAACCATTGATCACCGTTACCGTACCAGCAGAAGTTGGAATGTCCACGCTGACTAGGCGGCGCTGGCTGTCTTCGGTATCGCTGGTAAAGCCCTTACAAGATTGCAGTGGCGCAACCTTGGTGAGTAACGCAACGCCGTAGTGGGTTTTCTGTCCATGGTAAACCGCGTGATAGCCCATTTCGGTGATTTCAGTCAGAGGAAATTCTTCGTCGCTGACTTTGGTTTCTTGTAAGCCGATAACTTCGGGTTGGTGCTGCTCTATCACCGCGCTCAGTTGGTGTAGGCGAGCGCGGACACTGTTCACGTTAAACGAAACAAACTTCACTGATTAAAATTCCAAATCTTGTAAGAAAGCGCAGTGCGCTGTTTTTCTTGGGTGCGAATGTAATCGGCTAAAATATGGCCACTTTCAATCAGCAGAGCGTCGTCTTCGGTGTCAATTTGCGACCCGGAAAACTGATCCTCTTCTTCTGGCTCTTCTTTCTTTAAGTCTTCGTAGGTGGCTAAAACTGCTTCGCCTTTGGCCTTGCGGCGCTTGTTTTCTAGGGCCAATAGTTCGCCCTCGCGTTCTTTCTTCTCTTCAAGACGGCGCTCTTTGTTGAGCGTTAGCTCGGTTTGTTCACGGTAGCTCTTGGCCAGGCTGTATTGGTCCACGATGTACTGCAGGTCAGCGTCTTGCTGCGCCCGTTTTACGTGTTGCGACTCAAGCATGGGCAGCAGGTTACTGAAATCGATGTAACGGTCGTGTCTGACAGGGTGGATTTGGTCCCACTCCAGGGCGGTATCGTAGGTGCTTTCACCGACTTCGCTAGGGTCAATCATCTGTGGCAGAGAGATGTCCGGAATGACACCCCGGTGCTGAGTGCTATCGCCAGATACCCGGTAGAACTTGGATTCGGTAATTTTTAGCTGGCCTTCGTGCACTTTGGTCAGGGTTTGTACAGTTCCTTTACCAAAGGACTGGGTGCCGACGATAAGCCCTCGCTGGTAGTCTTGGATGGCACCGGCAAAAATCTCTGATGCGCTGGCGCTAAGGCGGTTGATCATCACCACCAAGGGGCCACGGTATACCGCTTTATGACGACTGCGGTTGCGGCGGGAGATCTCTTGGTTGGTTTCACGAATTTGTACCACGGGGCCGGCATCGATAAACAAATCGGTTAGCAGGGTAGCCTCGGTCAATGAGCCGCCACCGTTGTTGCGCAGATCGAGAATGACGCCGTCTACATTTTCGGCCTGCAGCTCTCGCAACAAGCGGCGTACGTCGTTAGTGGTGCTTTTGTAGTCGGGCTCGCGGCGGCGGTAACCTTCGAAATCGAGGTAAAATGCAGGCACATCAATAACACCCAGTTTGATCATGGTGCCGGTGCCGTCGTCGACCTCAAACACGGCTTTTTTGGCCGCCTGTTCTTCCAGTTTTACCTTATTACGAGTGATGGTAATGAGCTTAGTTTCGGCGTCGTTGGCGGCTTCCGATGGAATGATTTCTAACCGTACCACGGAATCTTTGGGGCCCCGAATTTTGCTGACCACCTCATCCAAGCGCCAGCCCACTACATCGACCATTTCGCCTTTTTCGCCCTGGCCAACGGAGATAATCCGGTCGGCGGCTTTGAGCTCGCCTTGTTTATCCGCAGGCCCCGCGGTAACGATGCGTACCACTTTTGTGAACTCGTCTTCGGTTTGCAACACCGCACCGATACCCTCAAGGGATAGCGACATATTGATGGTGAAGTTTTCTTCTGAGCGCGGCGAGAAGTAGCTAGTGTGGGGATCGTAAATCTCGGTTAATGAGTTGATAAGCAGTTCGAACACGTCTTGCTGATCTTGTTGATCAAGCCGCTTTAGTTGATTCTTGTAGCGTCGTAGAAGGGTTTCTTTGGCCTCCGCTTCGGTTTTATCCGATAACACCAGGTTCAAGGCTGATGACTTAATTCTTTTACGCCAGTATTGGTCGGCTTCGGCGGCGGTTTTAAACCAAGTGCCGTTTTCGTCTCGGTCCAGGTCGATGGTTTCGTCAACGCTAAAATTAAAGTGCTGGTCGGAGTTCTCCAGCGATTGTATAACCTGTTCCAAGCGCTTTTCTACCCGGCTGCGGTAGGTGTTGTATATTTTGTAACCAGGGGCGAGGTCACCATCTTTAAGACGCTCATCCAATTTGAATCGGTAGCGGTCAAAGTTGTCGATATCAGCCTGTAAAAAGAACGATTTGGAAGGGTCTAAATTGTCCAGCAGATTGTTGAAATACTTCTCAGAAAGCTCGTTGTTCACTTTCAATGTGCGGTAGTGCTTATTGCTTAGGGTATCAACGATTTCAATCAGCGTTTGTGACTGCGCTTTGGAGATTTCAATCGGGGTTGATTTAGCAAAAGTTAATACCGAACACGATGCAAATATAAAGCTAACAAACAACTTTCTATACATTCTTTAAGCCTTTGTTTTTAATACATAAGTTGGCGTTATCATAACTGCTTTTAATAGCCGTTTTGGTGCCAACAACGCGCACAATACCGGCGCTCTGGAACGTTAAGACTAGCATGCCTCGGTGTTGGTTCCAGAGAGCCTATTGGCCTGGCGGAAAAATTTCGGCGTGAAAAGTAAAAATAGCTTGCATCGGCCGGGCTATCATTACAGTGTAGCGGCCCTTCTAGCAGCCTCTAATGTTAATGCGTGCGCGTATTAGCAGTGGGGCAGTCTAGCAGTTGCGGTAATTGCGCCTCAAGGTCTTTGTGCCAGCCGGCACGATACTGGTTTGAACTTTGCTGCTCGATATTAGACATATCCAATACTAGGCCCAAATCACAGCAGGGGGCCACAGCGAGAGGTTTGATCCGTTCACACTCGCTGTACAATTTCTGTCCAAAATTATACTTTTTGAGGAGAACCATGAGAGTAGCCATTTTGTCGCGTAACGAAAAACTGTACTCCACGCGACGGTTGGTGGAGGCCGGACGCGAGCGAGGCCATACCGTAGACGTTATCGATACCTTGCATTGTTACATGGACATTACCACCAGCCAGCCCACGGTACGCTACCGGGGTGAGGCATTGCCACACTACGATGCGGTGATCCCCCGCATTGGTGCTTCTATCACCTTCTATGGCGCAGCCGTGGTTCGGCAATTTGAAATGATGGGCACTTTTTGTTTGAACGAATCCGTCGCTATTAGTCGGTCACGAGACAAGCTGCGTTCTTTACAGCTATTGTCTCGTAAAGGTATTGGCCTGCCCAGAACCGGTTTTGCCAGCAAGCCAGACGACGTAAAAGACCTGATTAAAAATGTCGGTGGCGCGCCCCTGGTGGTGAAGTTGTTGGAGGGCACCCAGGGCATTGGCGTGGTACTGGCCGATACCGATAAAGCCGCAGAAAGTATCATCGAGGCCTTTATGGGTCTTCGCGCTAATATTTTGGTACAAGAGTTTATCGGGGAGGCCGGCGGCGCCGATATCCGTTGTTTAGTGGTTGGTGGCAAGGTGGTAGCGGCCATGAAGCGCCAGGGCGCTGAAGGCGAGTTTCGCTCTAATCTGCACCGTGGCGGCAGTGCTCGCTTGGTTAGGCTTAGTAAGGAAGAGCGAGCCACCGCCGTCAATGCCGCTAAGGCCATGGGGCTTAACGTTTGTGGCGTTGATATTTTGCAATCCAAGCGAGGACCTGTGGTTATGGAAGTGAATTCCTCGCCGGGCCTGGAAGGTATTGAGCAAGCCACGGATAAAGACATTTCCGGGATGATTTTTAAGTTCATCGAAGAAAACGCCGCTGCAGGTTCCACCAAAACTCGCGGTAAAGGTTGATAAACAGGGATGGCAACAGGGGCACTCAACCGTTGCCTGTGCAAACTGTTTGTAAGTGAGATTTAGTGTATGGCATTAGAGCCAGAAATGTTAGAGATCGGCGGCCACCAGATTGCGCCAGGGGAGACCCTCCAGATAGAAATGCCGGTAGTGCGTTTGTATACCGACACCGACATCTGCATGCCAGTACACGTAGTCCGGGGTAAAAAGCCTGGGCCCACGGTATTTGTTAGCGCTGCTATCCATGGCGATGAGTTGAATGGCGTAGAAATTATTCGTCGGTTGATAAAGGACAAATCGCCGAGAATTGTGCAGGGCACGTTGCTACTGGTGCCCATGGTGAATGTGTATGGGGTATTGAACCAAAGCCGCTACATGCCCGATAGGCGTGACCTAAACCGTTGTTTTCCGGGGTCTCGCAAGGGGTCATTGGCAGGCATTGTTGCCAACCGGTTTCTCACTGAAATTGTTGGCCATTGCCAGTACGGCATAGACCTGCATACCGGCGCCATCCACCGAACCAATTTCCCACAAATACGCGCCAATCTAGAGGACGAAGAAACCTTGGAGTTGGCTAAATCCTTTGGTGTGCCGGTATTGGTAAATTCCAACCTACGAGATGGCTCGCTGCGCGAGGCGGCGCAAAGTGTTGGCGCTAAGGTGCTGTTGTATGAGGCCGGCGAAGCCCTGCGCTTTGACGAGCTCTCAATCCGTGCCGGCGTGCGTGGTGTTTTAAGGGTGTTGGAGGCTCTGGGCATGGTGCGCAAGCGTCGAAGAGCCGCAAAGCGCGAGCCTATTGTGCCATTTGTGGCGAATACCAGCACATGGACCCGGGCACCCTGCAGCGGCATAGTTCACAACTTAAAAAACCTCGGTGACGCCGTTGTCAAGGGCGATCCTTTGGCGGAAATAGGGAGTCCCCTGGGGGAAACATTCGGTGTCGTGCGCGCAGCTCGCTCCGGCATTATTATTGGCAGGCAAAACATTCCGTTGGTGCAAGAGGGCGATGCAATGTTTCATATCGCGTATTTCACGCAGTCTGATGACGAGGTAGTGGAAAATATCGAGCTGATGCAAGATACCCTTATGCCGGATGCGGATTCCAATTTCCAGCCTGTGTAGTTGGACGACCAATAGATAGGTAAAGATCGTTATGGAAAAACTCGTTATTGGCGCGGTCGAAGCTTGTAGTTTGCCCGAACTCAGCATCGAAGATTTAAAAATTCGAGTCGATACTGGCGCTAAGACCTCCTCTTTGCATGTAGATAACTTGCGCTGTATCACAAAAAACAACAAACCTTGGGTGAAATTTGATATTCATCCGGAAGCCTATAGCGTGGATCAGGTCGTTCATTGTGAAGCCAAGTTGCACGACATACGCTCTATTAAGTCGTCTAACGGGTCGTCTGAGGAGCGGTACGTGATAAAAACCATGTTTCAGCTCGGCAGCCAGAGCTGGCCTATAGAAATAACCTTAACTGACCGCTCTGATATGAGTTATTTGATGCTACTAGGCCGAGAGGGGATGTCGGATAGAGTATTGGTTGACCCATCACAGAACTTTTTGCAATAGAGAAAAGTTGTTCCAAAACCGACTTCGTCGCTGAGCCAAGAGTGTGTAGACAATCTAACAGCTGGTGGCTTTGTACGTGAACAAAGCCAAACAGCAAATAGGAACAAGAACTCAAATCAATAGCTCCGAAGGGCGATCGCTTCGGGGCTTTCTCAATTATACCTACTTCGATTTTGTCCGTTTCAATTCAAACAACTCTATTAACCGCCTTTTCTCTTTAGGCCAGTCTCTTTTGCAGCACAATATCCAGGCGCAATGCCTGACCGAGTAAAAGCCACGGCTGTGTTGTAACCGCAGTAGGCATTAATATCTACTGCGCAGCGAAGTGCTGAGTCTTATCTAAAATTAGGTCCAGTAGATCGCAGTCCTCATACTTCTCATCGAGCGTAACGCAGAGCGCAGTTCTATCTTTATCATTCAGCGTGCAGATGGCGTCCGCTAGCTGCTCAGCAATCATATGGTTGGTTAAGTCGTCTCGAGTTTCACTCATGGCGAATATCGTGTCCCAGGTTTGAGTGTGGAGTTTAGGCAAATATAAAATTGCCAACGACACATAGGGACAATGCTCTGCCTCGGGCGTTTCGAATATTGAGGCTGGTGTGGACACCGGCTTGTTATCAGACAAATTAATCTGTGCGGAGTGTTTTATCATTTTTTCACCCTATACTAGGTAAAGTGAATTCCAGGTTGGTTGCTTGATGAGCAACCTACGTAAACTTTCTGTAAGTTAGATAGCACAAAGTGCGTTTAATCGTCCGTGAAATTAACAAGGGTCATCTCACTTTTATTTGTTTTATATACAGGCTTGCAGGGTAATTTTTACAAGCTTATTGCAAAAATTACATATTCAGACGGCCAGTCTAGCAAGTTATTTCGCGATCCCGCGATAGTTTTAGGTGCCAAAACGTCATTGATTTCATTATTTTTTTCACGCTATCGGTGTGAAATAGCTAAAACGTCTTTCCGGGTGTTTGCTCAATCATTTAATTGCATAAAAACCAGCGTCTATCTAAAAGTCTGCTCCTCCGTGTTGCACTTGCGCATGCCATCCAGTGGAGTGTCTTATGGCACGTCCTTTAGTCTGTTCATGAGCTTTATAGCGAGCCAAGACCTTAAACATACTGCCGCAGCAAATTACTGGCCAAGTGCACATTGCTAGGTAAGCGCTTACCGTAGTGTTAGCAGCGAACGCATGGGTAGACGTTTACGATTGGCTCGTTGGAATGAACTGTGCAAACAGACTGGTTAGAGAAACGCGTACAAGGAAATTTATACGCGCAACATTGTCTAGGCGATTAAGAAAGTTAAGACTCTTCGATTCGCCGCAGAGCAAAACAATGAATCCGTGAGAAGTTATTGTCTGGAGAACACAGTGAAAACACAATTTAAAGGCAAGAAAGATTCTTTCGCTGCCTGTCAGGAATTATTGGTAAATAACAAAAGTCACACTTACTTTCGTTTAGATTCGGTTCAGGATCAACTCGGCGCCATCAAACATCTTCCACGATCGTTAAAGGTGCTGTTGGAAAATCTACTGCGTTGGGAAGACGGCGATACGGTGACCAAAGATGACATTCAGGCCGTTGTGGATTGGCAGAAAGAACGCCGCTCCAGTAGAGAGATTCAATACCGTCCTGCTCGTGTACTGATGCAAGACTTCACCGGCGTTCCCGCGGTGGTCGATTTGGCTGCGATGCGAGACGCGGTCGTTAAAGCGGGCGTTGACGCCAGCAAGATAAATCCCCTGGCGCCGGTTGATTTAGTTATAGACCACTCCGTAATGGTCGACGAATTTGCAAGTCCTGAGGCGTTTGCAGCCAACGTAGAAAAAGAGATGCAACGTAATAAAGAACGTTATGAATTTTTGCGTTGGGGGCAAAAAGCGTTCGAAAATTTCCGTGTGGTTCCGCCCGGTACGGGCATCTGTCACCAGGTTAATCTGGAGTTCTTAGGCCAAGTGGTTTGGCTAAATGAAGTGGACGATGAAGCGCTGATTTACCCCGATACTCTGGTGGGAACAGATTCCCACACCACCATGATCAATGGCCTGGGTATTTTGGGTTGGGGCGTGGGCGGTATTGAGGCCGAGGCTGCAATGCTGGGTCAGCCCGTGTCCATGCTCATTCCAGAGGTGGTTGGTTTTAAATTTGAAGGTTCGTTGAACGAAGGCGTCACCGCGACGGACTTGGTGCTTACCGTTACTGAAATGCTGCGCGCCGAGGGTGTGGTCGGTAAGTTCGTAGAGTTCTATGGCCCAGGCTTGGCCCAGCTGCCGCTGGCTGACCGTGCCACCATTGCCAATATGGCTCCAGAATACGGCGCTACCTGCGGTTTCTTCCCGGTGGACGACGAAACACTCAGATACATGCAATTAAGTGGCAGGCCGGCGGAGGTCATTGCTCGCGTAGAAGCCTACACCAAAGCACAAGGGCTCTGGCACGACCCGGAAGTAGAGCCAAACTTTACCGCAACCTTATCACTGGATTTATCCACGGTTAAACCCTCTTTGGCCGGCCCTAAGCGGCCCCAGGATCGAGTGTTGCTGCCAGAATTGAAAAACGCTTTCGAAGAGCTGTTGGCCTTACAGTTGACGCCTGCCAGTAACGCCACCGCCAACCTAGAAAACGAAGGCGGAAGCACTGATTTGCCGGCTGTTGAGTTTTCCATGGGTGGGGAAACTCATTCCATTACCCACGGCGACGTTGTTATTGCTGCGATTACCTCGTGTACTAATACGTCAAATCCTAGCGTAATGATGGCCGCCGGGCTTTTGGCGAAAAAAGCCGTGGAGAAAGGCTTGTTGAGCAAGCCTTGGGTAAAAACATCCTTGGCCCCGGGATCGAAGGTGGTCACCGATTATTTGGCCGCAGCCGGCCTTATGGAGCCGCTTGAAAAGCTGGGCTTTTATCTAACCGGCTATGGCTGCACAACCTGTATTGGTAACTCAGGCCCATTACCAGAGCCCGTAGCAGACGCGATTGTGGAAGGTAACCTAACGGTGTCGGCGGTGCTGTCGGGCAACCGAAATTTTGAAGGAAGAATCCACTCGCTGGTGCAAGCAAACTGGCTGGCGTCGCCACCCTTGGTGGTGGCCTTTGCGTTGGCTGGTAGCACAGCCGTGAATCTGGAGGCTGAGCCATTAGCCGTGGTTGATGGTAAGCCGGTATTTTTGGCGGACATCTGGCCCACCAATAAAGAGATTGCAGAGGCCGTGGCGTCGGTGACTCGCGATATGTACCAAACTCGCTACGCTGACGTCTTTTCCGGCGACGATAGCTGGAAAGCATTGGCCACCACCGAAAGCGATACCTACGACTGGCAGCCAAGTTCAACCTACGTGCGCAACCCGCCGTACTTTGACGCCATCGATAAACCCATACCGCCCGCGCAAGATATTCAAGGGGCAAAAGCCCTGGCAGTGTTCGGTGATTCCATCACCACTGACCACATCAGCCCGGCCGGTACCATCAAGGCAGATTCGCCAGCGGGGCTTTATCTACAAGAGAACGATGTGCACCCGTCGGATTTTAATTCCTATGGCTCCCGCCGTGGTAATCACGAGGTGATGATGCGCGGGACCTTTGCCAATATTCGCATTAAAAACCAAATGCTGGACGGCAAAGAGGGCGGCTACGGCGTGTATCAGCCCACCGGTGATGTGTTATCCATTTACGATGTTGCCCAGCGCTACGATCAAGACGACACCGACCTGATTGTCTTAGCGGGCAAAGAGTATGGTACGGGTTCCAGCCGCGATTGGGCGGCCAAGGGTACCCAGTTGCTGGGTGTAAAAGCCGTTATAGCGGAAAGCTTTGAACGAATTCACCGCTCTAATTTAGTGGGTTTTGGCGTACTGCCGTTACAATTTGCCGAGGGTGACAGCATTGAATCCCTAGGTTTAACGGGCACTGAAACCTTCGCCATTAAGGGCCTTGCTGAGTTGCAGCCACAAAAATCGATTACGGTTGAAGCAACGAAAGACGGTGGGGACAGTGTTACGTTTATCGCTACCTGCAGAATCGATACGCAAAATGAATTGGAGTACTACCGTAGTGGCGGTATTCTTCATTACGTACTGCGTCAGCTTTTGGGTACTGATAGCGAAAAGTAGTTTCGTTCTGTTATCGTCAATTGGGTCAACGTCAACATGGTAATGACGATAGATAAAAACGGCGCTCCATTCGGAGCGCTTAGATCGTTGATAAACCCAGGCTTTTTAGTCGCGGTTTTCTATTTTGGGGTCTGCCCAGGCTGATTTTGGGTTTTGCAAGATTATGGGCTTGTGAAGGCAAAGTCTCGCTTCTGAGTCGCCTAGAGCCACTGATGAGACGATTTGGGGCTTTATTGACGGGTAATCAAGCTAAAATGGCCCGGCTAGGCCACTTGCGCGATCTTCTTAATATATTGAGCAGCCGCGACCATCAAGTACAGTGCCTGAATCTTGCTATGGCCTCTAAATCGCATAGCGACAATTGTGTAGTTGCTTGGCATCGGCAAAGCTACATTCGACGGTTTCTTTTCGGCGCGCGTATATCTGCGCGCCTTCTCCCGTTAACCGGTGCTGATTAACCTGCTCTTTTGCTGTCTTCGCAAACATAACGAGTTACCGTTTTTACCTTGTTTCAGTTTTTTGTGCACCAGCCTAGCGAAGGACTTTGTTTACAAAGATTTGGATCGAAGTGGTAGCGTCGATAACCATCTCTACCGGTGCTGGCATAAATAAGTGCTTGGCCTTCTGGGCATTGATAAACGTCATTTTTTTCGTCGTAGTCATACTCTCGCCCTGCTAGGCCATGACACACCGCAGAGGTAAAGTAACCAGCGTCTCACCCAACCGCTTCAATAGCAAAGCCAAATCGCTCAACTTGGCTATTCAGTCGCTGCAGATTAGGCTCGGAATCGTTTTTGTTTTCAGGGGTTAAGTGTGAATCAGTGATGATATGATAGCGCCTATCCACCCCTCGGTGATCAAGATAGAAGGAACCTCGAGGCTTATCGTCTCGAACCATACAACCGCTCCAGGATCGATCGCACTCTGCGTAATCTCTTTCTCTTTATACGCCGACGATTGCGGCACTACGGGCTTTTTTCCATGAACGAGTAAATCCTCTTCGATGGATTCATTGAGAGCATCGAGATAAGCCTGACGCGCTTCCTGTACCTTTACTCTCAAAGGCCTAAGACACATTGGGTTGTCGGATTCGGTTCTGGAGTGGATGTATCGGGTACTTTATCGGTGAGGCTAAGATATCCAGGAACAAAGGATAGGCCACGTTTACTCGAACATCCCTAATCAATTGGCGCTCACTGCGAACCGCAAATGGATGACCAATGAACAGTAATTTGAACATCAGGGTTAGGTCTAGGACGGGACGACAGCCGTGGCAACAGCAGTTAATTTCTTCTGTCAGCTATTAGGAAGCCACAGCGTCGTCTTGTCGGCTAAACCCATTGGCGGCTAGTGCTCTGCAATCGCTTTAACGATTCCCTTTTTAGAAATACGCCAATTGTGCTCGACGCAGTCCCAGGTGGAGTTTGTTTTAGGGTTATTTCGCAGTTTGTATTTTTCAATTTTTGCAGTAGGGGTGCGCGGGAATTCACTGACAATGTCAATGAAGCGCGGCACCATAAAATAGGGCATGGTATCTCGGCAATGTAAGAATAAGGCTTCTGCGGTAACGCTATGCCCATTGCGAATAATGACAAATACCCGGACTTCATCCTCGCCTAGCTCAGAGGGGTAGGCGACTGCCGCCACTTCCGACACGGCGGTGTGTTTACCCACCAGCACTTCGACTTCAAAAGAGGAAATATTTTCTCCGCGGCGACGCAGTGAATCACTCACTCTGTCTTCAAAATAGAACCAGCCATCGACGTCTTGGCGGCCAACATCGCCGGTGTGAAACCAAAGATTACGCCAGGCTTCGACGGATTTTTGTGGCATGCCCACATAGCCCGAGGCAATCAGATAGGGCTGCTTCGGACGCACAACGATTTCACCACTTTCGCCAATCGGTACTTCGTTATCGAGGGTATCTACAATTCTAACGTCGTACAGCGGGCTGGCCTTGCCACAGGAGCCGGCCTGATAACCTTCGTTCACGCCACCGCGGTAGATGGGCAGCCCGGATTCGGTTGAGCCAAAGACCGTGGTAATTCGGCAGTCAAAGCGGTTGATCAGTTCATGGTGCGTTGGGTCCGGGTCGGGTACGGCGTAAATGCTGCGAATAGACACCTCGCGATCGGCCGGACTTGCCGGCTTAGACAGCAGCATGTTGCAGATGCCGCCGACGCCAACAAAGTTGGTGATGCCGTAGGTGCGAACCTCATCCAGAAAGGTGCTGATACTCAATCGCTGTAGCAATCGCATCTGGCCGCCACACACCAATGTTGCGATGGTGAGAAACTTACCGCTCATATGGAAGAACGGCAGGAAATTCATGATCACATCATCGGCTTGCAGGCTGTTGACGTCGGCGTACATCACGCCATACGCGGTAAGGTAGCGAAACGATAACAATACGCCTTTAGAGGGGCCGGTAGTACCCGAGGTGAAAATGATTCCGCCGATATCCTGATATTGGATATCGATGTCCAGATTGTGTTCTGGCTGTGTTCGCAGGCATACCGCAAAAGGTTGTTCAGTAGCGGGTATCAGTTCATCCACATCGCCCCTGACCAAGCATTGCCCGACGGATGATTCGTCTCGAACCTTACGAATCACCGCCAAGTAAGCGGTATCGACGCAGGCCAGTGTTGCGCCGCTGGTACATAATTGGTGTAACAGTATGTCGCCATGATAGGCGGTATTGATCGGCACCTCGGTTGCGCCCAACTTGCCCAACGCAAACCAGAGTGCGAGATAATCGGGCGAGGTGTCCATCAAGACAGCAACCACTGAGCCATACCCTATACCCATCTCTGCCAGATTACGGGCTACCCGATTGGCCAGGCGATTGAATTCGGCATAGCTGTAGTGGCTGGATTCAAAGGTGAAGAAACACTGATCGGGAATGGCTTGTGCGCGCTCTTCCAGTAACCGACTAAAAATCATTCGGTCGGCAGGCATGGTGTCGAAGTAGTGGGTAACAGGGGCGGTTGTCGAGTTCATGGCGATAATGTCAGTTGTTGTTATGGATGGTTGAGGGACGAGAATGCTGGGTGTACCAGGCGACGATTTCGTCGATCGCCTGGGCATTGCCCAGGCTATCGGGGTTGGCAACCTGTTCAATGCTCGCCCCTTGTAAGATGCGCTTTACTGGCGTTTCGATTTTTTTGCCGGTGAGCGTACGGGGAATAGCGTTTAGCCAGACGACATTGTCCGGCACATGGCGAGGTGACAGTTCGTTACGCAAGCGTAGCGTAACGGTTCGCTCCAGTTCCTGAGGGTTGGCACCCGGTTGAGCCACCAGAAACAGAATTAATTGGCCCAGGCCGCCATCATCGTCTTCGAGGTGAATGATCAGGCTGTCGCGTACTTCGGGTATGGCTTCAATCAGGTCGTAGAAGTCGGCGGTTCCCAGTCGAACGCCGCCCCGGTTGAGGGTGGAATCGGATCGTCCGGTAATCACCGAGGCGTAATCCGGATAGATGATAATCCAGTCGCCGTGCGTCCACATTCCTGGGTTCTGGTTGAAATAGGCCTCATGAAAGCGTTGATTACGCGGGTCATTCCAAAACTTGACGGGCATGGAGGGCATTGGGGTGGTAACAACCAGCTCACCGGGCTCATCGACAATCGGCTGACCATGCGCGTCGAGGGCTTCTACCCGACAGCCCAGCATGGGTGCGGCTAATTCACCGGCACGAATATCGACCATGGGTGAGGCGCCGAGAAAGGCCGAGCAGATATCGGTACCGCCGGCGACAGAGGCGATAACCACCTGTGCGCCAAATTGATCGGCAAGCCATTCAAACCCGGCGGTCGGTAAGGGCGAGCCGGTTGACCCGATGGCTTGTATGGTGCCCAGATCGTAATCTCGGGCGGGAGTTGAGCCCGCATTCAGGCAGCTCATATAAAAGGTGGCAGAATTGCCGAAGTAGGTCAGCTTTTCTTTTTCAGCCAGTGCCCAGAGGTTATCGACATCGGGGGCCATGGGGTTGCCGTCAAAGCAGACCATACGGGAGCCAAGCAGCAGGGCACTGACACTGTAGTTCCAGACCATCCAGCCGGTAGTCGAAAACCAAAAAAACACGTCGTCCTCGCTGACGTCGTTATGCAAACCCAGTGCCTTAACATGCTCCAACAGAATGCCGCCGTGACCGTGCACAATGGCTTTTGGCAGCCCGGACGTGCCAGAGCTAAACAGAATGTACAGTGGGTGGTCGAAATTGCCGCGGTAGCAATCCAGCTCACGCCAGTGGTTTAGCAACGACGGCCAGGGTGTGGCTCGGTCGAGGGTAATCGCCGGGTGGTAGGGCACATCAATCAGGTGCTCAATACTGGTCACTGACTGGCAGATTTGAGCAACTTGTTCCCGGCGGTCAATCGATTTGTCGCCATAGCGGTATCCACCAATCGCCAGTAGCAGTCGAGGTTGAACTTGACTGAGGCGATCAACAACGGCTTTGACACCGAACTCAGGGGCGCAGCTTACCCAAATGGCGCCAATCGATGCCGTTGCCAGAAACGCGATGGTGGCTTCGGGCATGTTGGGCAGGTAGGCGGCGACCACATCCCCGGGTTGAATGCCCCGCTGACGAAGGCCTTCGGCGCAGCGGGCAACCTGATCATGCAGCTGGTCGCGACTGAGTTCAATACGCTCACGGGTTTGTGAAACACCGACCAGAGCCGTCTGTGCCCCTCGGTATTGGAGAATATGCTGCGGGTAAGAAACGCGGGCCCCCGGTAGCCATGCTTTCGGCGGTAACTGCGGTTGGGGAAGGATCGCTTGATAAGGGCCAAGGTCCAGTCGATAAAACTCGATGATGGCTTGCCAGAAATCTTCCAGGTGATTGACCGACCACTCCCACAGCGCCGAGTAGGTGGTCAGGGTTAGCTGTTTTTCATGGCCTAACCATTGGCAGAATCGGCCCATATTGGTGGATTCCAGAATGCCTTCGGGCGCCTTGCGCAATAGTTTGCCCCTTGCTTCATGGTGACTCATTGTCTTTACCCTTGGTCATCGTTGCTGGCTTCCAAATTAGCTATGGCGGCTCGAATGATCTGCTCATGCTCTCCGGGGGTGGGGGCTGGGCTCGGCGTCGCTAAGTCGGTACGTGAAAAACGTGGGCCGGGCGCGGGTTGAGGAATGTGCTTAAGTTGAATGTAAGTTTGGCGAGCTTTGTGATGGGGGTGCTGCAAGGCTTCTTCGAAGCTCAGGACTGGAGTGACACAGGCATCGGTTGCTTCGAACAGTTGGGCCCAATGATCTCGCGGTTGAGATTTGAAGATGTCTGTTAATTGCCGGCGCAAGCGGGCTTTATCGTCGTCACTTTTGCGCGGCCAGTCGGCGGCATTTAGCCCCAGCCCGCTCATCAATGTTTGGTAAAACGCCTCTTCAATGGCGCCAACCGCCACGAATTTGTTGTCGGCGGTTGCGTAAAGGGCGTACCAGGGAGTGCTGCCATCAAAGGTGTTGGTGCCACGTTGACCCCAGCTACCACTGCCCAGCATTCCCATTGTGGCGGCAGAAAGCGAGGCAACACCATCGACAATGGCACCGTCAATCACCTGTCCCAGGCCTGACCGCTGGCGTTCAATCAATGCGGCCAAGATCCCGGTCAGCATAAACATCCCACCGCCGGCGTAATCACCCAGTAAGTTCAACGGGATAGCTGGCTCATCGGCTGTACCCATGGCATCAAGCGCGCCCGATAACGCCAGATAATTAATGTCGTGCCCAGCGGTGTTGGCCAGGGGGCCGGTTTGCCCCCAGCCTGTCATGCGGGCGTAGATCAATCGCTTGTTGAGCGCTTGCAGCTGGCCGGGGCCAATATTTAATTTCTCGGCGGCACCGGGTCGCATGCCTTCGATAAAGATGTCGGTCTGTTCGATCAGAGCGTAAAACGTTTCCCGATCGGCTTCATGTTTAAGGTTCAGGGCAATGCTTTTTTGGCTGCGTCGGCGTGGATCCAGGTCGGGAGGAACGGTCACGATCATGGGGGATGTGCGATCAACAATGGTGACGTCGCACCCTAGGTCGGCCAGTAGCATGCAGGCGTAGGGCGCGGGGCCCCATGAAGCCAAGTGGACGACCCGAATATCTGATAACGGGCGGGTAGGGTGTGCGGGTGACATGGTTAATCCAAGGTCAGTTTTTAGTTATTGTGTCGCGAGAGCGGATACGCGCTTCATCTTTGATTTTTGTCTTAGGCTAGCAATTTGTTTTCATAAAGTCCAACATCAGTGTTTAAAAAAAGACGCAGTCTAAACGGTACGGTTTTTTAACCGTTACATCGGTGACGTTTGGTGGCTTCACGACGGCAGTGTTAAGCGGCGCAAATCTTTGTATGGGGCTCTGGTTGGTGTTTTTATGTAGGCAACCCGCCATAATTTCTGGCTGTATTGCTTTGGTTGGGGGCGCTGATGGTGAACTGTTTTGGCGACCACAGGGTGGTTGGGGAGTGCGGGTGCCAGTAAAGCCGTTGCCGGTCCGCGGGGTCGGTAGCTTGACATGGCCTGGACGGCTGTACCTGATCAAGCATTTTTTAATAACAACATGCGTGTTGCTATTATTTTACTTGGTAATTACGGCCCGCGTGAAGGGCTTGGTAAGTATGAGCAAACGCCCCAGGATGCGTGTTGTGCTCACGCAGGGGCCTGCTCTGTTGATCAGCTTTGGTTGGTTATACGTTGGTCCTGTTGGGGTCGTTTTCCCCCTATCTGACTATCCCAATTGCGATTTTTATCTTCTTCTGCGCGCAATAAGCTACCCGAAAACAACCAAATTAAAAATCAACATATATGTTGTATTTAAATATCTTGGCGATAGAATAAAGTTCGACAATGTATTGATACGGCTATCAAAAGCTTGCGTATACAATAAAAGTTCAGTTGGCACACTTAAGTGGCCTGCTTATAACAAAGTCAACACAATTGTTTTATTTGGTCTTTAGGCTGATCCGCTGGAGAAAACTATGTTCGATCTTGATCTTAACGATACCCAACAAGCACTGGTGGACAGTGTGAAAAAAGTCTGCTCAAAATTCGATGATCAGTACTGGACCAAGCATGAGCAAAGCGGTGAGTTTCCCTTTGCGTTTTTTGATGCTATGGCCGAACTGGGAATTCTCGGCATGGCGACTCCTGAAGCATACGGAGGCAGTGCGTGCTCAATTGAAGATACGGCCTTGGTATTGGAAGCCGTTGCAGCCAGTGGGGCGGGTATTAATGGGTGCTCAACGATTCATCTGTCTATGTTTGGTTTTCACCCTGTGATCTGTCACGGGTCGGAAGCGTTGAAGCAAAAATATTTGCCTCGAATTGCGTCCGGTGATTTACACGTTTCTTTTAGTGTTACCGAGCCAGATGCTGGCAGCGATACCAGTAAAATAACCACTAAAGCCGTTAAAACCGATGGCGGTTGGTTGTTAAGCGGCCGTAAGGTGTGGCTGACAAAGGCGCATATTTCGAAATCAGCGCTTGTACTGGCGCGTACATCGGCGGTCGGTGAAACTAAGCGCCCCATTGATGGCTTGTCGTTATTTGTTGTCGATTTTGATGATAAAACCACCGATATTTCACTGATCCCTAAAATGGGCCGCCGCTGTGTGGGAAGTTGTGAAGTGGTCTTTGATAATACGTTTATTCCTGAAGAAAACTTGGTGGGTGAGATTGGCAAAGGTTTTTATAACCTGCTCGATGGTCTCAACCCAGAGCGGGTATTTGTGGCAGCAGAGGGCGTGGGTGTTGGCCGTGTTGCATTGGAGCGAGGCGTGCGCTATGCCAACGAGCGCTCTGTCTTTGGTCGTTTAATTGGGCAGAATCAAGGTGTGCAACACCCACTGGCTGATGCTCATATGCAATTGAACGCAGCCCACACGATGTACCGTGTAGCGGCTCGCTTGTACGATCAGGGTAAACCGTGTGGTGAAGAGGCTAATACCGCGAAATTTCTGGCCGGACGGGCTGCCAACTATGCCGTGGATCGCGCTTTTCAAACACACGGTGGCATGGGTATGGCTGTGGAATACCAAATTGAGCGTTGGTACCGAGAGATTCGCCTGATCCGCATTGCGCCGGTGTCCGAAGAGCAGATTATGAATTATATCGGAGAGAAAGTGTTGGGTCTGCCACGCTCATATTAGCGTTGTTGGTTCTTTTTGGCTCGTGCTGATTTTGGTGCGAGCTTTTTTTGTTACGGTAATCTTTATGTCGAGCTCCTATTTTAATTTGTCTGGTAAGGTGGCGCTGGTCACGGGTGCCTCCAGTGGTTTGGGTATCCACTTTGCCAACCTACTTGCCGCTGAGGGTGCCTTGGTGATTTTGACGGCGCGCAGAGAGCATAAACTGGCCTGCGTGGTGGAAGGTATTCAGCAAGCGGGAGGGGTTGCGATGGCCATTCCCATGGATGTTACCTCGGTCGACAGTGTCACCACCGCCTTTGCGCGAATTCGCCAAGAGCATGGGCGGTTGGATATCTTAATTAATAACGCCGGTGTGGCGAGTAATCCCACTAAGTTTCTCGATACTGGCGAAGAGGATTGGGCCTGGGTGATGCAGACCAATCTTGACGGTGCCTGGCGGGCGGCAAAAGCGGCTGCACAATTAATGGTTGATGTGGGTGAAGGCGGAACGATCGTTAATATCGCCTCTATTTACGGGCTGCATACCGGCGCTTTAAAGGTGGCGTATAACGTGTCTAAGGCGGGCGTTGTGCAAATGACCAAGTCGATGGCAGTCGAAATGTGCCGTCACAATATTCGGGTAAATGCGTTGTGTCCGGGCTGGGTGATGACCGACCTCAACCGAGAATACTTTTTGTCAGAGGGCGGTAAGCGTTACGTAAAAACCATTCCGATGAAACGTTTGGGGCAGGTCGATGATTTGACGGTCCCTCTGTTGATGTTAGCCAGTGATAAAGCGGGCAGCTATATGACGGGTACCTGTGTGACGGTGGACGGCGGCATCGTCGAGAGTGCCGTTTAAACAAGCTTGAGTAAACTATTATGAAAGATGCAGTGATTGTTTCCACCGCAAGAACGCCTATAGGCCGCGCTTTTCGCGGTGCATTTAATAACACGAAATCACCGACTTTAATGGCGCATGCACTCCGGCACGCCGCTAATCGTAGCGGCGTGGATTATGGCGAAATTGACGATGTGGTAATCGGTACCACTCTTACCGGAGGCAGTGCCGCGTTAAATATTGCTCGTACGGGCGCCCTTGCCGCCGGTTTTCCAGAAAGCGTGCCCGCACAAACCATTGAGCGCCAGTGTTCATCCGGCTTGATGGCCATTGCAACAGCGGCTAAACAAATTATGTGTGACAGTATGGATATTGTGGCCGCCGGCGGGCAAGAAAATATTTCTGAAGTCCAAAATCAATTTTTGGCTTGGGCAGAAGCGGGGCAAGACGCTAATGTCACCCAGCATTCCAGGCATGCGTACATGCCCATGTTGAAGACGGCTGAGCACGTAGCACAAAAATACAATATCAGCCGTGAGGATCAGGATACCTATGCATTGATATCCCAGCAGCGCACGGCAGCTGCGCAAGCGGAGGGTAGGTTTGACGCTGAAATAGTACCCATGACAACGGTTAAGACGGTTTTAGAAAAAGAGACCGGTAATTCACGAAGTGAGAGTGTTACGCTTGAGCATGATGAGGGCAATCGTCCTACCACTTCGCTGCAAAGTTTATCGTCTTTACAACCGGTTATGGAAGGCGGTGTGATTACTGCGGGTAATGCCAGTCAATTATCGGATGGCGCGTCTGCCTGTTTGTTGATGGAAGGCAAAATAGCACAACAACGCAATCTTCACCCCCTTGGCGTCTACCGTGGTATGACCGTGTGTGGCAGCGCGCCAGAGGAAATGGGCATTGCGCCGGTTTACGCTATTCCTAAGCTGTTAAAGACACACGGTTTGAATATCCGAGATATCGGCCTGTGGGAGTTAAATGAAGCGTTTGCCTGTCAGGCGTTATATTGTCGAGACTATCTTGAAATCGACCCAGAGATATACAACGTAAATGGCGGCGGAATTTCGATTGGTCACCCTTACGGTATGACCGGGGCGCGTATGGTGGGGCATGCACTGATTGAAGGTAAACGCCGCGGTGTGAAGTACGTGGTGGTGAGCATGTGTGTTGGCGGTGGTATGGGCGCTGCAGCCTTATTTGAGGTTGCCTGATCGGTCAAGATAAGCGATGGTCAAACAGAGGGCTTGATTTGGAAATAATGTCAGTAGACCTACCTAACCCATACGGGCACAGCCGTTTACGTCGTAATGCGTCATTTAGGCGAACCACTTCGGTGGATGTTATCTGGCCTGAAGGGCGTTACGGTAAACTGCAGTTGATTGGCGTGGGACGCGATATATTCACCCACAATACTACGCAACCCATAGAAGTGTTGGCGTTTAATGGTTTGCGAGTGACGGTCACGGCGGATAAATACATCGAGGCGATAGCTTGTGAACCTGATGTCGGTGCAATATCGTCTTTGCGTGGTTTACCGTGCGTGGGTGGATTTCGTAGAGGGTATCAGTCGTTAGTTGGGCAAGGTGTGCCTACGCAATCACCTTTGGTACTGCTATTGGATGACGTAATTGGCGCTACGGTGGTGTCTGACTGGGCCTGGTCTGTGTATCCCAACTTGATCTCAGCCGCGGAAAAGCAAGAGAGAAAAGGTCGGCTTGAAGGTATGGCTGGGGTATGTGCTGGTTTCCGAGCAGGTTCAAGTGCACTGGCCGCTGACGGGGACTTTCAATACACACGTTGTGCCATAGTGCCTTCGTTACCTCATCCCTCAGACCCTGATGGTTGGCATCCAGTAAAAAATCACGCCGATGTTTCGTTGCGGCGATCACGTTGCATGGATGTTTGGTTAGAGAATCACAACATTATTATTGAGTCAATATTTCAAGACAGTGCAGTGCGGCCAGATGGCCGGCGAGTAGCCGTGCACGAGTATTCTCTTCGAGCAGAAGTCAGCCTAGAGGGCTATGTCTTGCAGGGCTTAACGATCACACCGCACATTCTGCCGTATCCGGAATGCCCCTCAGCGTTATCTTTTGCTTACGGTATGATTGGCAAGTCGTTGCCTGAATTTAACACCAGTGTGCTGACGATGCTTCGTCGAGAAAAAGGCTGCACGCATCTTAATGATGCTCTTAGGGCTCTTTCTGATTTGCCAGAAATTTTTAGTAACTTACCGTTTCAAGTCTAATGTGTTTTAGGGTGAATAAAGCAATACAACAATAAACCCAAAGGAGAGTTGTTATGATAGGTATGGGAAATGGTGCTTGCCCAGTTGACATTAATTTTGAACCTGAGACATTCAAACCAGGTGACTTAGTGAGCTATCGGGTACCGGAAGAATTTGGTGATACGCCTTTCGTGGGTAAAATTGTTACGGTAGAGCCCGATGTTATAGTATTAACTCATTATGGCGATGACTTTGCTGGTGCACATACAATGATTGCGACCAGAAGTGCTCGGCCCGTTGTCACGGTAGACCAGTTGGACTGATAGTCTGTTTACTGGCCGGAAGAGCAAGCCCAGGAATGGTGTCTCACATTGAAGCCTATACCGCGCCTCATTAGCCGCTGATTTTTATACGCCTTTATTCGGCAATATTATTTCTCGCCGTTCGTAAGTCTGTAAGGTTACCCTGCTGGGCGCGAGCCATGGCTTTGGTTTATCACGTTAATGGTGTTGGGTTTATTGGTATTAATTGCTCTTTTAACGCAGTAATGGAAGTGCCGATTCTGGGTGTGTTTAATACTCGCGCCGTGATAAGGCTCCTGCATTTGATTTGTGTGGCCTATTGGTAAGTGCCCGGCCGCTGGTGTGCTCTTTTGCTTTCGTGATTGCGTGTTCTTAGGTGGGGGTGCGTTGGTCGGTGGCCAGCAGGGCGCGCCATTATGTGCACCTAAATACACTTCAGCTTACTTGGCTTTCTCCGCCAACAATACTGTCGTAAAAAATATATCTGGCCCATTACTGATAGGTGGATATATCTAAAGTTGCGCTTACTATAATATTAATAATGCGTATTGATGCACAGACAACAAAACTAACTTTAAGTCATCTTACGGCGAAAAAATACCCATACTTCCATCCTGATTTTGCGCAATCTATTGTAACTTATTGTATTTAATTTAAAGAAATTGAACGTCTTTGATGCGGTCTATCGGCTGGTTGCCACGTGGCGGCGTTCTTTTTAACGGGGTCATTGCTCGCTCACCGCGGTGCATAAATTGCCGTCATAGTAAGCGCGATACGGCTTGGTTCAAAAATACAACATTAGTGTTGATTATTTCTTGTGGGGTGGTGTAAACTTGACGTAATTGGCGAGCGTTGAGTGCGGCTTGTATAACCATAAAGCCTAAGGAGCACTTTAAGCGAGATAAGGTGCCAATTCTGGGGCGATAGAAGATAAATAATAAAGAGGGGCGTCATGATTAATGTTCGAGATTCCTTAAGGCAAGCAGCCAACTGGCATCGTGATAAATTGGCGATTGTGAGTGGTGGCAGAGAGTTAACCTTTGCCGAGGCTTGGGATAGAGGGTTGCGTTTGGCTAATGCTTTCTTGAGTTTAGGTTTGCAGCCGCAAGATAAAATTGGCGTGTTAGAGGAAAACTGTCTTGAGGCGTCCGATTTTTTATTGGGTACGGCTATTGGCAATTACGTTCGCGTTCCGCTTTACAAAAAAAACGCGCCTGAAGCCCATGCGCACATGTTACGCAACACAGGCTGTAAGGCGCTAGTGGTTGATAAAAAACACCTACACGAAATTCAGGGCGTTGAAGAAATTGTTGATTGTTTAGAGCATATTATTGTACGCGATGACAATTATGAAAGTTGGTTATCTACCTTTGATACAACCGACCCTAACCCTGATATTCAGCTTGACGATTATTACGTTATCCGCCACTCCGGGGGCACCACGGGGCTACCTAAAGGCATAGCGTTTACCCATAACGCCTGGATGAATATGGAGCGCGATTGGACATATCGTTGCCCAACGATAGAGGCAGGTGACTGTTGTATTCACGTGGCGCCTATCTCTCACGGATCGGGCTTTTTGTTTGTACCGTTATGGTTTTCTGGTGGGTTTAATATTTTAGAATCCAAGTTCGATGCGCCGCGTTTGCTCAGCCTCTTGGCCGACTACGGTGGTTATCTTTTCGCAGTACCTACTATTATTAGCGATCTCGTAGCCCATTACGAAACACACGTAAAAGAAGTGGATGCGATGAGTTTCGATAAAGTGAAAGCGATTGTTGTAGGGGGGTCACCTATGTTGCCACAAACCGCCATGAGAGCTCATGGCGTTTTCGGAGAAACACTCCATCAAATGTACGGATTATCCGAGGTGACGCCGGTTGTGTGGATGACGCCTAAGGAGTGGTTCGGTCAAGTTGAGGGGTCTGATCCGTTAGTGGCGGCCGGCCGGGTAATGCCTTTTGCGCGTATTCGAATAGTGGATGAAAGCAATAATGATTTGCCAGCAGGAGAGATTGGCGAACTGGTGCTGCAGTCCGATGGCATGATTCACGAATATTGGAATTCGCCTGAGTTGACGGCTAATAAATTTTTTGATGGCTGGATGCGAACCGGTGATGTTGGTCGTATAGATGAAAATGGTTATCTGTATTTATCAGATCGTAAAGATGACATGATTATTTCCGGCGGGTTCAATATTTGGCCAGCGGAATTAGAGCTGGTGATTGGTGATTTACCTGAAGTGCGAGAGTGCGTTGTGGTGCGGGCACCGCATGAGCGATTTGGCGAAACACCGGTGGCCGTAGTGGTGTTGCATGAAGGCATGTCATTAGAGCATCAAACTGTGATAGACACCTGTCTGGAGCGATTGGGTAAGCTTAAACGCCCATCAGCTGTGTATTTTCGCTATGAGCCATTCTCTCGCACACCCGTTGGAAAAATACGACGTAACGACGTGCGCGAGCAGTTTTGGAATGATGGCGCTGCCATGGGTGGCAGCTAATGAGTTGCATGTAAGGGGCTCAAGGTTTCTTAGCCAATTCTAATTGTTAAAAAGGTGGCTATGTGTCGTCGCAAAACGAATGCAAAATAACGACTTTGTCGGGTGCTTTACGGTATATCGACCAGGCTGCTATCCAACGGGGGATGAGTTCTGTCTCTGAGTTTCGAGCCACCAGTATTGGTTTGGAAATACAGCACGGGAAAGGCCCTGTCGCGCCAATGCGCCAGTTTCCACAGCATTATTTACGCCGCGATGGTGGCGATTATGCGTCGGGTAAATCAAAAGAAACACAAGGGTTTGGTTTTTCAGATGACGTATTGATTATAGGCACGCACGGCACGTCGCATGTCGATGCGCTTTGCCATATTTTTTGCGAAGGTACCATGTTTGGAGGCTATTCCTCAGATGAGGTAAGCAGTACTGGTTCCAAAAAATTGGGAGCCGAAACCATCCCTCCTATTGTAACTCGGGCCATCGTCATTGACGCGGTGCCGGACAACACAGCGTGGTTAGAGCCAGGGGTTGCTATCCATGCCGCCGACCTTCAATCCCGGTTGGACGAACAGGGCATTACGCCAGAACCCGGGGATGCATTAATTGTGAGAACCGGGTGGGTAGAGTTTTCGCATCAAGGCAATCTCAGCGGATTCTCGGCCCCTGGGTTATCGGCCGACACAATAGAGTGGGTTCGCCACCACAAATTTGCGGTTATAGGCGCTGACAATATCGCCGTAGAGGTGGGGCCATCGGAAATTGCCGATACGGCGTTACCGCTACACGCCTCCTTAATGCATCAAGACGGATTGCTATTTCTAGAGCTGCTTGATCTTTCGTCAATTAAAGGAAAAGTGACGACGGCTATGTTTAGTTTGAATCCACTTAAAATTGTTGGTGGCACGGCCAGTCCAGTTGCTCCAATGCTCATGTATTAGTTGTTACGCTTTTCAGGAGAACAAAATGCCAAACGCTTCAGAGGTGTGGGAAGTGCTACCACTTTATCGTGTAGTGCAAGCTCGATCAGGTGATAAAGGTGATGCTGTTGATATCAGCGTCTTTTCACCTAATAAAGAAGTACACGAGGCCTTACGTGTAGAGCTGACCCCGGAACGGGTAAAAGCACATTTCGGTGATTATGTGAAGGGCAGTGTTAGTCGGTTTGAAGTGCCAAACCTGTTTGCTTTTAAATTTGTTTGTAAAGATGCCTTGGGTGGTGGTGGTGCAGGTAGTTTACGCAGTGATAATTTAGGGAAATCTTTCTCGGCTAACCTGTTAAGAATGAGCGTTAATTTACCTGTGAAATTCGCATCACAATCCAAAATTTTTTCGCGTTAAGGTGGAGTGTTTTCTATGAGGTCAGTAAATGTAGCCTGTGGACAGGGGTTTTATGGAGATTCGCTGCGTCCTTCTCTGCGTGCGCTTGAAATTGGTGGGATTGATTATTTGTGCTTTGATGCACTGGCTGAATTGACCTTAGCGATTCTATCAAAAGATCGTTCGCGTAACCCCGAGATGGGCTATACCAAAGATCTTCCCGATATGATGTTGCAGTTGTTGCCAATGGCAAAAAAAAATGGCACCAAGATTATCACTAACGGCGGTGGACTTAATCCATCGGCCGCCGCCAAAGCGATCGTTGAACTGGCCAAGAAAAATGGAATAAATGGGGTTAAAGTCGCCTATGTTGAAGGTGATGATGTGTTGGGTGCGTTGGACGATTGGCAAAAGCAGGGCGTAAATCTGGATGATTATGATTCGGGTGATAAATTCTCTGAGTTAACCGAAAGTCCAATTTTCGCCAATATCTATTTGGGCGCAGATACCATTTGTGACGCGTTGAAGTTTAATCCGGATATTGTCGTGACGGGACGTACGACCGACACAGCTGCATACCTTGCACCCATTATGGCTGAACTTAATTTTGCCCATGATGACTGGGACAAAATTGCTACCGCGATTGTGGTTGGGCATTTGCTGGAATGTGGTGGTCAGGGTGCCGGTGGTAATTTCAGTGGTGACTGGTGGAATGTAGAAAATCTGCATGATATTGGCTATCCCACGGCACGCTTTTTTGAGGATGGGCGAGTCATTATTTCCAAGCCAAAAGGGACCGGTGGCCGCATCAGTCGCGATGTACTGAAAGAGCAATTGCTTTATGAAATTCATGACCCTACCTGTTATATCGTCCCTGATGTGATTGTCGATATGAGTCAGGTCGATTTGATTGATATTGGTGAAGATGAAGTGGAACTGTTTGGCATTAAAGGGCGGCCTGCGCCAGAAAGTTTGAAATTAATTATGGGGCTTCCGGGTGGTTGGATGGCGTCTGGGCAGGTATCTTTTTCATGGCCCTACGCTATGGAAAAAGCCGAGAAAACGGTAGACATTATCAAAAACCGTATGGCGACAGAAAACATCCAGTGTGATGATATTATTTTCGAATATGTGGGCGTTAATTCTATCGGTGGGCCAACAGCACCTATTCCACCTGAAGAAATGGTAAACGAAGTCATGCTGAAAGTATCCATGTCCTGTAAAGAGCAAAAAGATGCCGTGGAATTCCGCAAGCTTTTTCCGCCCTTGTATATCAACACCTTCCCATTTGTGGGCGGCTTGCGTGGCGCATTGCATGTCGGAAGTTTGTTGAATCAGTGGTCCTGTCTGGTGCCCCGAACATTGATGGCCGGAAAAGTGAATACCAATGTGGTTGAATTCTAATGTCTGAGCTGATCAAAATTACACAGCAGGGTTCCATTACCAAGTTGACGTTGAATAATCCACAACAGAGAAATCCGCTCAGTAACGCCATGATCGAAGCATTGATTGAGGCTTTTGATAAAACAGAAGTTCAGCAAGCGGGGATGGTGGTATTAACAGCCGAAGGTAAAGATTTTTGTGCCGGTGGCGACATCAATGATTTCCGAGACATTATTGATGCCACGGCTGCTGAGCAGTGGGAAGCTTGTGAACGATTTCGTTATATGTTGGATAAGTTTCATTCACTAAATCCGATAGTTGTTGCGGTAGTGCAAGGGCGAGCATTAGGTGGCGGCTGTGGATTAGTGGCGTCGTGTGATTTTGCGATTGCCACCGAAGAAGCGAAGTTTGGCACGCCAGAAATAAAATTGGGTGCATTTCCCATGGTTATAGTGCCGCCTCTCATTCAGGCAATGGGTGTGCGTCGTACAATGTATATGTCTACATTGGGTGAACCCATTGTTGCGCAAACGGCGCTGGATTATGGTCTGGTGCAAAAGGTGGTCGCCAGTGATGAGTTGCACAGTCAGATTGACGCTTTTTGTGAACAAGTCGGAAAACTGAGTGCGAGCGCCATGCGCGTGGGCAAGGCCACGATTCGCAGTTGTACCGAATCTTCCTTTAACGGCGGTTTGGAAATTGGTATGGGCATGCGCTCTATTCTGTTTTCTTCACCAGAATTTAAACAGGGGATTAAAAAATTCCTGGCGCCGAAGGCTTAACGCTTCAGCTGAAGACAGGTCAGGTTGGCACTATGGATTATCAGCAAATACTCAAGAAGATTACCGGGCAACTTGCAGCGTCAAAGACGCCTATAACCGCATGGGTAGCCGGGCCGTATTCCGAAGACATTATTCGGGCAGTGGAAAAAGTTCAGACTCAAGGTTTATTGGCTAAGATTGTTCTGGTCGGTGATGGCGTTAAAATTCCAAGAATTCCAGCGTCTTTCGAACATGTAAACGTCATCGAGCCCGCGGCAATCGCGCAATATGTGGCCGAAAATAGTGGGGGTTCTGGTAACCTTGTGGTTAAAGGTAATATTTCCAGTAGCGCTCTGTTGAAAGCCGTGCTTAAGGGGGGGGGTGGAAAAATCGTCGCCAGCCATGCGTATATTATTCAGAGCCCATCCTTTCCTGATAGAACAATTTTAGTGGCGGATGCCGGCGTGAATATTCAGCCGGATCTGAAAACCAAAATTGAGATATTGCACAATACCTTAACTGTAGCTCGAAAAGTGGGGATTGAAGTTCCACGTGTCGCCATTCTGTCGGCGGTAGAAAGTATTAATCCATCCATGCAGAGTACAATAGATGCTGCGTCGCTGACGGTAATGGCCTCTAGAGGACATTTTGGTAATGCCCTGGTTGATGGGCCCATGGCTATTGATGCGGCCATGATGCCTGCATCGGCTGTAACAAAAAGTTTGCACGGCGAAGTTGCAGGCCAGGCAAATGTTTTATTGCTAGATGATATAGAAGCGGCCAACAGTACTGCCAAAGCCTTGATTGGTGTTGTGGGGCAGGCAATGGGCGTTATTGTTGGTGCGGGAAAAGTGGTTGCGTTTCCTTCCCGAGGTGATTCTGAAGAAACACGTTACCACTCCTTGTTGTTAGCGGCATTTCTGTCAAGTTAGCGGAGTGTGCCGACAGCGGGTAATCGATCATTTTCTCAGGCTGGCGTGTGGCCAATAAACCAGGGTCAATCCTGCTCAGAGGTTAATATGTTGCAAGCCGTTGTGTCTGGTCTGGGTGAGGTTCATCCCCAGCGTAAGTCAGGAAAAAATGTGGAAACATTGATTCTGGAGTCCATTGGTAAGGCTCTGGAAGATGCGGGTATTACCGCAAAAGAGATTGGTGCCGTAGTTACAGAAAGCTCGTTAATTCCCGAGATGGCACCTTTTGATCGAATAGCCCCGGCCGCTGGGCTAAATAACGTCAATCTTACCCTGCAAACAGTTCCTGTCGGTGCCGGTATACTGAGTTCGTTTGCGGTGGCTTATGACTTGGTGGCGCAAGGTAAAGCAGATCATGCCTTGATGTATTTTGGTGTTGACTGGGGGACGAATCCGGCTGGCCCAAGTGGCTATCATGCAGGAATGTTGGCGAAAAAAATTATCGAGGGCCCAACAGGTTTTGCAGGGCCCCCACTCTATTTTGCCTGTGCAGCCAGGCGCTATCAGCATGTGTATGGTCTATCTGATGAAGAGTTACAAGACATGTTGTGGCAAGTGGTGGAGTTTACCCGTGTTAATGCCTGTCAGAATCCCCATGCACAACAAGGTCATCAGCTAACCAAAGAACAGTATCTGGCTAAAACCGTGATTGCTGAACCGCTGCGTTCGGTTGATTGTTCGTTATTAAGTGATGGCGCGGTGGCGGTTGTTATTTCTCGCGCTGGCGAATTTAAGGGGCGTTCACCCGCTGTTACTTTAGCCGGGTGGGGTTATGAATTCGATCCTATTCCGGATATGGATTTTTACACTCAAAGCCCCTGGCTGCCGGATTTGCCAGCCTGCCGCAGAGCGACAAATAAAGCGTTATCGCTAGCTAAGCTACGTCTGGACGATGTGGATCTGTTTCAAATTTACGACTGCTTTTCCATAGCGGTAATTTTGCAAATTGAGGCCATGGGATTGTGTCCACCTGGACAGGGGCGACATTTAATTAAGGATGACAATACTCTGTTTAATGGGCGTGTGCCGGTGAATACGCATGGTGGTTTATTGGCTCACGGTTATCTTCTTGGTGTCGGACATTTGGCAGAGGCCGTTCATCAATTACGTGGACAGGCGGGTAACCGACAAGTCGAAAATGCGAAAGCGGCTTTTGTTGGTGCTGGGCCTGGCCGTCAATATACGTCCCTCATTTTACGGCGAGCGAATCTCTTATGAGTTTGTTGGAATCGATTTGGCTAAAGAACCTTGAGCAGGGGACAATGCAACTTCCTCGTTGTCAACAATGTCAGGGTTGGAATTGGTATCCATTACCTGCCTGTAAACACTGTCAGAGCCTTGATCTTGAGTGGCAGGTGGTCAAGCCAGAGGGGCGTGTTTACAGTTGGACTCGGGTGCACCGCAATTTTTCCGGCCATACTATGCCATGCATCCCTTACATTGTCGGTATTATTGAAATTACCGATGCCCCGGATGTTCGAATCCCCTGTTACTTTATGAATAGAGAAGACTCTGAGCCGACTATAAATAGCCTTGTGCAATTATTGCCTTGCCGTGTCGATGGTCGTTTATTTTGGGGGTTCCAGGTATAAAAGCCGTTTACTTCTTTGTAAATAAATGAAAGTCGTTAAACGGATCGATGCCTTTCCTAGTGATTGTGGGTCATTTGTGCCACCTTTAGCAACAAGAGTCGGTTAGTTTCTCGCCCTCATATTCCCTAAGTGGCTTTCTTCCTTTCTTCGTTATTCTTTGAAATATTTTTATTTTTAAAACATTTGTGTTGTATTCAATGTTGTCTCCAAAAATCAATTTGTTACCTGGGTTGTGTTACTTTTACGCACAGTAAGTGCGTATATAAACACATTGTATTCGTTTTATATTTATTAAATAAATCATGCTTAATCGTAAATAGGTTTACAAAATATAAAATACAACATATATGTTGACATATTTTTTGGTGGGTGATAATTTTTGAAACACTAGGTTGTCATGCCTGTAAAGAAAAACACTATAAATAACAAAAAGAAATAACAGTCCAAGCTCAAGGAGCCAAAATGAATAATAAAGGCCAGCGGGTTTTTTCCCCCATACATTTTAAGATGACTTTAACCGCCGCTATCGCGCTTGGATCAGCCTATCCAGGTCTTGTTTTGTCCGCACCAGAAGATACCGATCAGTTACGGGTCATTGAAGAGATTGTGGTCAGTGCTCGGAGGCGAGAAGAGAGTTTGCAAGACGTACCGGTGGCGGTATCCGCATTCGGCGCACAACAAATTGAAGAGCGGGGTATTGCTACCGAAGCCGATATTCAGATGTCTACTCCGGGTTTGATGGTGCGAGCTACCAATTCATCTAACCAGCTAAACTTTTCTTTACGGGGGCAGTCTATTGACGCGTTTTCATATTCTGCTCCTGCCGTTTTAGCTTATGTTAACGAGGTTCAGGCGGGGGGTGTGGCGGCCAGTGCATTTTTTGACATGGCGTCTTTACAGGTACTTAAAGGTCCACAGGGAACGTTGTTTGGTCGTAATGCTACTGGCGGGGCGGTGCTGTATCAAACGCAGGCACCCGATGAAGAATTTAGTGGCTATTTAAAGGCGGCTGGAGGGAGTTACTCCAATCGACAAATTGAAGGGGCTATCAACGTGCCTATCACCGATACCTTTTACGTGCGTCTGGCAGGGTTGACCCGTTCTCGTGATGGCTGGCAGAAAAATCGATTGGATGGAACTCGTTTGGCCGAGGTTGATACCGATAACGTTCGATTAAGTTTGCGCTACGCCGGAGATAAACTGGAGAATACGTTTGTTGGCTATGGTGCACATCACAAGGGTCGTCCTGAAGGGTTAAAAATTCGTAGTGCGTACGATATCGGTCAGACAAACAACGGTGTGCCGCTCATATCCGCCACTGGTATAGCGTTGTACCCAGATGGTATTACCAGTAGTGCGATATTTAATCCTGCTGATAATCCGGGTGTGATAAGTGCGGGATTTACAGGCCTTCAGGATTTTCTCGAACGGCAAAAAGATGCGGATTTTAGAGATGTTTACAATGACATTAACGCGAAAAATGACATTGAACAGGCGCTGTACTCCAATACAACCTCTTATGATATCAGCGACAATGTAACCATCAAAAATATCATTGGGTACAACAAGGTTGAATCATACCAGCCAACAGATATTGATGGCAGCCCGTTTATGATCCTACAAAACGGTGATGAAACCGGTACGTTTGGGTATCAATATGATACCGAGCAAATGTCTAACGAGTTTCAGGTATCGGGTACGGCTATGGATGATAAGTTAGATTTTATTGTCGGTTTGTTCGCGTCTAAAGAAACGTTTAGAAACGATATTCCATTAAAAGTGGCCGCAGATTATGTTACCGCTGCCGAACCGGCACCGGGTTTGTTTTTCTATGATTTCGAAACCGAAGATGAATCCAGGGCGATTTTTCTTCAAGGCACTTACGCACTTACAGAGAGTCTAAATTTTACGGCGGGCTACCGACATACCTGGGAAGAAATTAATATAAAACATTTACCAGGGGATTTATGGGGTGATCTTTTCGGGTCTCAACCGGCCTCTGCAAAATTTGATCGGCCCAGTTGGGGTTTTACACTGGACTATCGTATCAACGATGAAAACATGGTGTACGTATCTCAGCGAGGCAGTTGGCGTGCTGGTGGTTTTAACGGTGTTTCGGCCTCGCCTGATGAAAACGGTGTGTATCGTTCAAACGGCTTCGATTCGGAAAAAACCTGGGATATTGAATTGGGCTACAAGTTCTCCGGTTACTTGGCAGGGGCTCCAATGCAATTGAATTTGGCGCTTTACGAGCAAACTGTAGAGGATGCTCAGAGAACGGTATATCTTAATGTGTCTTCTATTACCGGTAATGTTAAAGAGGCGAAGGTTTCTGGCATTGAGCTGGATGCTAAGATTAATCCTACGGATTGGTTGGAGTTGGGTGCAGCTTATGCCTACACCGATGCTAAATTTACTGACGCAAGAGGTAATATACCGGGGTTTGAATTGGAATTTGGGCCCTATGGTGACACACCAGAAACGACCGTTTCGCTCTATTTTCTAACGACACTGGATACCAGTCTTGGTGAATTCACCTTGCGTGGGGATTATTATCAGGCGTCTGAAGCCTATTTTAGTAGCCTTTCTGATACGATTATTCCAGATACCGAGTTAGACAGTTACCAGTTATTAAATTTCAGAGTGGCGCTCAATGAAATTTCAGGAAGTTCGGTATCGGCTGTGGCCTTCGTACGAAATGCCTTCGATGAAGAGTATGAACGCGGTGGGTTACCATTAGGGGCGACAATTGGAACTAACGCCACCATCGTTGGCGAGCCAAGAACGGTTGGCTTTGAGGTGACTTACGATTTCTAATGAATTAAAAACGGCACACGATGACGCGTTGATGGAAAACATCAAACAGGCTAGAGTGCGTTTAATATTTGCGTAAGGGTTAAAGTGACATAATTACTCCGAAGTCAAAAAATAGCGTCGTAGTTATGCGCTGCGTATTCATCGAAAGCTGATTTAGGCTAGAAGCTAATTGACAGAGGGAGAGATTTTTTGTTGGCGTTCGTTAATGGTGTGCTAGCGTTTGATTAGTTTTTTGTGTGATCGTAGGTTATTTAATAAACATATAATAATTGGAGAGTAGTCAGTCAATGAAAGTGACATATGTATCTTCCGAAGGTGATGAAACTGTAATCGATCTCAAAGGCGGGGTTACGATTCAGGAAGGAGCCATACAGAATTTAGTTGATGGTATCGATGCTGACTGTGGTGGCGGTATGTCATGTGCAACTTGCCATGTATTTGTAGACTCAAAATGGGTCGATCGAGTTGGTCCACCGACTGCGTTGGAGTCGGATATGTTGAGCGCGATTCCAGGCTCTAATGAAACCTCACGTTTGAGTTGCCAAATAAGTATGAGTTCTGATCTGGATGGGTTGGTCGTGCATATGCCGGAAGAGCAATACGGCTATTAGTTATGAAGTCGTTAGATTATCAACGATAATAAAGTAGAGGATTAATAAATGACCGTACAAGCTGCTTTAAATCCCCGCGGCGAAAAGCCCGCGCATGTACCGGATGAGTTGGTTATCGATTTTGATATCTATAACCCGCCGGGATTAGAGATGGGTTTTCATGAGGCCTGGAAGGCACTGCATGCTGAAGGTTTGGGCGATATATTGTGGACGCCATGTAATGGCGGGCATTGGTTGACGGCTCGTGCGTCGGTAATGTCTGAAGTACTGAGTCAGTACGAAACCTTTTCGTCTAAAGTCATTATTGTGCCCAAAACAAGAGGCGAAGAATATGGTATATTGCCAACGCATTTAAGCCCTCCCGAGCATCGTCCCTATCGTGCCTTACTTAATACGGGGTTGTCGCCAAAACGGATCAGGGCGTTAACGCCAGCAATTCATCGTATTATCCATCAGCTGGTAGAGGATGTGCGCCTTAAGGGGCAGTGCAATTTTATGGAAGAGGTGGCCGTACCTTTTCCTACTTCCATCGTGATGATGATTTTAGGGTTGCCCATTGAGGATGGTCCATATCTGAAGACTTATGCTGATCATATTATGCGTCCAGACGGCACGGTATCCATTACCGAAGCTTACGGAAAGTTAAAAGAATATTTAAAACCCTACATGGATGCCCGTAAGGAAAATCCTACCGATGACATGATCAGTGGTTTGGTCAATGGCACCATCGAGGGTGAGTCACTCAGTGAAAATGATGCCTATGAATTATGTCTTGAGGTCGTGATTGCGGGATTAGATACGGTTGTTAATTTCCTGAGTTTTATCATGTATTATTTGGCTAACCACCCAGAGGAGCGTAAACGTTTAGTTGGAGATCCTTCACTTATTCCTGCGGCGGCTGATGAATTTGTACGCCGTTTTGGTTTAGTGGTCGTGGGGCGTCATGTCGAGCATGACACCGTTTTTAATGGGGTAGAAATGAAGTCGGGCGAGATGGTGATCAATGCTACGTTTCTTCCCGCATTGGATGAAAGGGTTAATCCCGGTCCAATGGATATTGATTTTGATAGGTCAAGTGTTGCGCATATCACATTTGGTGCTGGGCCGCATCGCTGCGCTGGTGCTCCGTTGGCTAGAGTCGAGGTAATCGCTGCACTTAATGCTTGGTTATCACGTATTCCTGATTTTACTGTTACATCGGGAACCAAGCCTACTTTTAAAGCGGGTACGGTAGGTAGTATGGAAGACCTTCATTTAAGCTGGGATCCATTTACGACCACGTCGATGCCTATTCCAGAATAAATTTCAGAGTATTTCGAACACAAAAAAGCCCGTAGTTATGCGGGCTTTTTTGTTTGTATTTGTAGTGTTGCTTTTCTAAATAAGGAATTATTTTATTCTACATTTGGCTTTTAGAAGGGAGTAAGTTCCGTCGTTTATTGGTTTCAATGTGGGAAAATTGATTGTATGAGCGTTGCCCGCTCTTTCGAGCTTTTCCCTTTAAGGATGGCGACGCCTTTCTCGGTAACAAGACAGTCAACAAATCGAGCGTGCACAGTGGGCTTTTCAATGTAATTTACCAGTGTGTTTTCCTTGTCTGTTCTCAGGGCAAAAATTGATAAGCCGTTTTCGCTTAGGTGTGCACCCTTGGAAAAGCTAGGTGAGCCACCTTTGCCAGAAATGTGTCTTCCAGCAATGGTCTCGGCATTAATGTTCCCGCCAAGGTCGGCAGAGATTGCAATATTAATCGAATAAAAGTGAGGTGTTTGAGCCAGCCAGCGAGGGTTGTGAATTTTATCAGAAGGTAACAGTTCAATGAGAGGGTGGTTTTCCGCCCATTGAATTAATTCGTCATCCCCGACCAAGGAACTACCATAGATTTTGTGATGAGGGTTTAGGCTGCCTTGCTCATCAAGCTGGCGAATGGCGCTCCCTATGGCGCCAGATATACTTATAAGGTCCTTTTTGTTTATGAGTGTTTGACTTAGCGCTTCAATGATGCCGCCAACGCCCAACTGAATGGCCGCACTGTCAGGAATGAGTGAGGCAATATGTCTGGCGATAATAATATCTGCTTCGTCAGGGCGGCGTGAAAGTGCAGTAAAGGCGGCAGGTTTGTGGGAAATAACCTGTATTTCTCGGTCGCCAGGAATGGTGGGTGCGCCTGGGATCACTTTCAGATCGGAAAACTCCTCAATAAAAATGACAGGTGCTTCTTTAAGTGCTGCCGCAATCGGCCCGTTAGCCGTCCCTATAGAGCGTATACCGTTATCGTCTGGCGGGGTTGCTACCACTAGTACGGCGTCAGGCTTGAGTCTGCCGGATATTATGGCGCGGTGAACGGCATAACTGGATAGGCTGCAAACTGATATTGGGCAGGTAATATCGCGCATGCCGCGTCCGGGGAAGTTGGCAACAACCTTAGTGTCGGGCATATCAAGTTGCTCTAGCCCCTCAGTTGTTCGCCTTACGCCAAAATAAAAAGTCACGTTATCGTTTGGAAAAAAATTTCTGGCTAATTGAAAGCCTGTGGTGGGTTCAGCAGTGCCTTCACCTACTAAAATAATTTTTGTTGAATTCATGGTAAGTAATCTTTTTCTGACATGTGTCTAAACAATCGTCAAATTGTGCAACATTATCGTCGTAATAGCTATTATTGTGTGCCCTGTCTTCTTGCTTCTGTTTTAGCTCTATTGCTCGATTCTGCGTCTATTATTTACTGGTTCTATATCCTTTGTTGTCGGATGCTATTTTACTATTTTGATATAAAACAATGAGATATATGCTCTTTTGGTATATGTTAAATGGACTGGCGCTGCCGGTTGAGTAGTGCCGACAGGTAAAACAGTTGCTTGCTCTGTTTGCCAATAGTGCGTTTTTCTGAAAGCTTTAAAATACAACACTTGTGTTGACAAATGTGTCTGTGAGGTATAAATTTTACCTGTGATATGCCGAGAATCATTCTGGCCGCGTGATTTTTCAATTATTGATAAGGCAGCAATAAAGTTTCTACCTGGAGAATACAAATGAACGGGCAAGTGCAAAAAGATAATAAGGCTTTTAAATTGGAAGGTGTGGATGAAGAGGCTGTCTTTGCAAGCTGGCTGGAAGGGTTTGGTGCTGCCTTGGAAAACAAAAATATCGAAGCCATTATCAGCTATTTTGATGATAATTGTTACTGGAAAGATATATTGGCGCTAACGTGGGATTACCCAACCCTAACGGGTACCGATCAGATTCGCTCTGTACTGGAAGAGCATTTAGCCAAAGCCGAAATCACCAATGTGCGTCATGCTAAGCGTGGTCAAAAACCTCGCTTGGTAAAACGCAGTGCTAAGCCCATCATTGAGGGCTATTTTGATTTTGACCATAAGTTGGGTCAGGGTGAAGGCTGTGTGCGGATCCATGTTAATCAAGAGGATCCATTCAATTCAAAGATCTGGAATATCCTGACAACTCTGCAGGAGCTTACAGGGCATGAAGAAACGATTGATGATCGTCGGCCGGTTGGTGATGAGTTCTCACAGTATAAAATTAAAGAAAACTGGAAGCAGATGCGCGATATTAGGCGTTCTTTTTCAGATAGAGACCCAGAGGTAGTGATCCTGGGTGCGGGCCATGCTGGGGTGATCCTGGGGGCTCGGCTTGGATTGATGGGGGTTGATGCGCTGGTTTTGGAAAAGCAGGGTCGGATCGGCGATACCTGGCGTAATCGCTATCATTCCCTCACCTTGCATAACGAGGTGGTGGGGAATCACATGCCCTTTATTCCCTTCCCACCTTCTTTCCCGGTGTGGCTATCTAAGGATAAGTTGGCAAACTGGATTGAGAGTTATGCTGATTCTATGGAGGTCAATGTATGGACCTCTACCAAGTTGCTGGCGGCAACTTTTGACGAACAGGAAAAGCGCTGGACGTTGAAAATGGAAAAAAATGGCGTTGAACAAGAGCTCTCTTGTAAACATTTTGTCGTTTCTACCGGTGTTAGTGGTTCTATTCCTAAAATACCCAAGTTACCAGGAATAGAAAATTTTAAGGGTAAAGTTATTCATTCTAATGACTTCACTACGGGTGCGGAGTATAAAGGAAAGAATTGCCTGGTCGTTGGCACCGGTAATAGTGGGCATGATGTCGCTCAGGATTTGGTTGTTAATGAAGCTAATCATGTCTATATGTCGCAACGCAGTCCAACCTGTGTGGTGAGCCTTGAGCCGACGGCTACCAATGTTTTCCGGATATATCGCGAAGGTATCGCCGTGGAAGATATCGATTTAATGTCGACTTCGATTCCTTATCCTGTATTGGAAGATACCTATAAGTGGATGATGAAGCGTGCTGCGGTCAATGATAAAGAATTGATTGACGGTTTGAATGCGGCGGGCTTTGAAACCTATTACGGCGAGGATGGTACTGGTTTCCACATGATGTATTTGCGTGGAGAAGGTGGTTACTACATTGATGTGGGCTGTTCACAAATGATTATTGATGGTCGTGTGAAGATCACTCATACTCGTGATCAGGATCAGTTTGTTGCTGAGGGATTGCGCCTTAAAGACGGTACGATAATACCGTTGGATTTAGTGGTGATGGCCACCGGCTTTAATAACATGCAGGAAAACAATCGCAGAATCCTTGGAGATGACGTAGCCGATCGGCTCGGCCCGATATGGGGGTTTGACGAACACCACATGATGCGTAATATGTGGAAGAAAACGGCTCAGGAAAATTTGTGGATTATGGGAGGGGCGCTCATTGATGCTCGTATCTTCTCGCGATTTCTTGCAATACAGTTAACTGCAGATTTAAACGAAATTAAATTATAGCTATATTTTCAAGCCCCTCTAAGGGGGTTATCTGGTTCTCCATAATAAAATTAATAAGAGTGTAGAGCGATGTGCAGTATCGGTAGCGTAAAAAAAGCATACCACTTTGTTTTATCGGTTGTTTTTATAATGGTGTTGTCTGGCTGTGATGAAGCTGAAAAGGGTGCTTATCAAGGTTCCTCTCAGGTGGTACCGCAGCACAGTGCAGCTAACACCTATAATTGGCCGGGTATTGGCTTGGACAGCGATGAAACTCGGTTTGTCAGGTTAAATCAAATTACGCCTGATAATATTGATCAATTAGGCTTGGTATCGAGTTTTGACCTTTCCGCCTATCCTCACGTTGTTTCTGCACCGGTTGCTGCGAATGGGATTATTTATTTCTCTGCGGGGTTGTCGGTTATACATGCTGTAGAGGCGGCCTCAGGCAAATTATTGTGGAAATATGATCCAGAAGTGGCAAACAATAATCCCGACAAAATACGAATTGGGTGGGGGTCTCGAGGTATAACCTATGCCAACGGAAAAATCCTTTGGGGAACCACCGATGGGCGTTTGTTGGCGATTAATGCCGAGACGGGTGCATTGTTGTGGAGTCAAATGACCGTTGAACCGGATGATGCAAGATCCATAACGGGGCCACCGCGTGTATTTGATGGAAAGGTGATTATTGGTCATGGCGGGGCTGATTATGGCCCGGTTAGGGGTTATGTGACCGCCTATGATGAAAATACCGGTGAACAATTATGGCGTTTTTATACTGTCCCTGGTAATCCAGCCGATGGTTTTGAAAACAGTGCTATGGAAATGGCGGCTAAAACCTGGGCGGGTGAGTGGTGGAAATATGGTGGTGGTGGAACCGTCTGGAATGCCATGACCTATGATAAAGAACTCGATCGTATCTACTTGGGTACAGGTAATGGTTCGCCGTGGAATCAAAAAATTCGTAGCCCAGGGGGCGGTGATAATTTGTTCTTGTGTTCTATTGTTGCGGTGGATGCGAGTACCGGCGAATACATTTGGCATTACCAGATCAATCCGGGCGAAACCTGGGATTACAATGCCGCCACAGAAATGATCTTGGCTGATCTGAAGCTCGCCGGCAAAGACCGGAAAGTGTTGATGCAAGTTCCCAAAAATGGCTTTTTTTATGTGCTGGATCGGGTGACGGGCGAATTAATTTCTGCGGATCCGGTAGCCAAAGTTACCTGGGCTGAAAAAATTGATCTGGAAACCGGACGTCCGGTTGAAAACCCAGGTATGCGTTTTGAAACAGAAGATACCTTTATGTGGCCGGGTGGGTTTGGTGCGCACACGTGGCTACCCATGTCGTTTAGCCCAAAAACCGGATTGGTTTATGTGCCAATTATTGAACTGCCGGGATTCTATACTCAAAAAGGAATAAATCTTAAGACGTGGAAGGCGACAGAAAAGATTCAGATGAATACTGGGGTGGGTTCTGCATTTGAAATGGAGCCTTCAGACAAGGTGGGTTCCAGTCACTTGTTGGCGTGGGACCCGGTAAAGAAACAGGCTGCCTGGGATGTGCCTACCCCCGCGATTGTCAATGGCGCTACCTTTGTGACGGAAACTGATCTGGTCTTTCAAAATCAGGTTGATGGGCGTTTTGTTGCTCGCAACGCGTTAACCGGTGATGAGGTGTGGAGTGTCGATCTAGGCGGTCCGAGTGTTGCCCCTGCTATCAGTTTTATGGCCGATGGCAAACAATATATTGCGGTGACTGTAGGCTTGGGTGGCCCTCCCGCGAATGCTAATGCTGGGTTTATCCGTATGCCTTCTCGCGAACAACCTAAGCGTTTGATGGTGTTTGCTTTAGGTGGCCAGCTTGAAATGCCTCATACAGGCTCAACCCAGAGCCCAGAGCCTTTGGCTGCCAGTAATTTCGTTGTCGATGACAAAAAAGCGTTGGCGGGTAGAGATATTTTTAATGCCGTCTGTTTTCTTTGTCATGGCCCGGCAGCGGTATCAGGTGGTGGTGCTCCGGATTTAAGAGCGTCGGGTGTGCCGCTGTCATTTGAAGCCATGGTCAGTATCACCCGTGATGGTGTGCTGAAAGAGCGGGGAATGCCTCAGTTTTATGAGTTGTCTGATGAAGATATTGTGTCTTTGCAGCACTACATCAGGATGCGTGCGAATGAGGCGCTCACTAAAGACGGTGGCGTTGAAGCCAGTGAAGAAAAGTAATGAGTTAATGTGCTCATAAATAAAAAATAAATAATTGGAGCCCGGTGATGAAATTCTGTGATGTGACACAAGATCAGCTGGATAAAATGAAACTGATCGATATTAAAGAAGCCATGTTTATCAATGGCGATTGGATTGCTTCTGAAGGGAATGATTGGTTGGTGGCAATAAATCCTGCCACAGAGGAAGCAGTTGGCCGCGTACCTGCTGCCGTCAATGACGATGTCGATAAGGCCGTGGCGGCGGCAAGGCAGGCTTTCGATAAAGGCCCGTGGCCGCATATGAGCTTCACTGAACGCGGCGAGATCATTTTGAAAGCGATGGCCTACTTACGTGAGCATTGTGATGATATCGCTTATACCATCACGCAGGAAATGGGCTGCACTATTAGTCAGTCGCTGGCGGTACAGGTGCCAAGGTGTTTTGATATCTGGGAATATTACGCCAAGAATGCCGAAAAATTTCCATGGTCAGAAAAGCGCCCCACCTACGATGTAATGAATCAAGGCTTTGAAATCTTGGTGGAAAGAAAACCTGTCGGCGTGGTGGCGGCTATCGTACCTTGGAATGGCCCATTAATTGTGGCGGCCCTTAAACTGGCGCCTGCGTTGATGGCGGGCTGTACGGCCATTTTAAAACCTTCTGAAGACGCACCGCTGTCCTTTTGTGCATTGGCTGAGGCCTTTCGACAAGCCGGTTTGCCTCAGGGTGTATTAAATATTGTGGCCGCCGAGCGAGATGTTGGCGAGTATTTGGTCGGCCATCCTGGAGTTGATAAAGTGTCTTTGACCGGCAGTACAGTTGCAGGACGAAAGGTGGGGGAGGTCTGCGCCGATACCATGAAGCGGTGTACGTTGGAGTTGGGTGGTAAATCGGCAGCGATCTTACTGGATGACGTTAATCTTGAGGAGTGCTTGGTGGTGTTAGCGCCAACCATGGCGTTTTTAAATGGGCAGGCTTGCAGTGCGCCAACTCGAATTCTTTTGCCCGAGAGCCGGTATGAAGAGCTTAGCCAGGGTATTGTTGAGGCATTTAAGAATTTACCACTTGGCGACTCTATGGACCCGGACGTTTTTGTTGGGCCGTTAGCGGGTAAGCGACATCAAGATAGGGTACTGGCTTATTTAAAATTGGGTATGGAAGAGGGGGCGACTGTTGCGTTAGGTGGTGGTGTGCCTTCTGGGTATGAGAAAGGGTGTTATGTTGAAAAAACAATTTTCACAGGGGTTAAAAATACCATGCGTATCGCACGAGAAGAAATCTTCGGACCGGTTTTTTGCCTGATTGCGTATAAAGATGATGTGGACGCCTTAAAAATTGCTAATGACTCTGAGTACGGTTTGGCGGGAAGTGTTTGGACCTCTGATCCTGGTCGGGGCGTTCGATTAGCCCAACAAATTCGCGCCGGTAGCATGGGTGTTAATATTCACACACTGGATATGGCAGCGCCTTTTGGCGGAATGAAAATGTCTGGTCTTGGGCGTGAATGCGGCGACGAGGGGTTAAGCGCGTATGTTGAGGTTCAGTCCATAATTACGCCAATTAACGCCGCTTAGTTGAGTAACGACAAAAGAGCGTTGACCGCTCTTTTGTCCGCTCTGCCGGCGTTATTTTGCATTACTAAGGCCTTCTAATACCATCTTTGCCATGGCGGTACCGATTTCCTTTGATGTCATAATGCCGTTTGGGCGAAACCATTGCGATGATGAGGTCATCATTCCAATCAGTGAATGGGCGATAAGACGGGGCGGGAGCAATGATCGAATCTCGCCACTCTCCATGCCTTGCGTGATGACTCCGTTTACTATGTCGAAATATTCTTTCGAAAGTTCTTTGCTGGTTTTTAGCCACTTATCATTTTTCGGGTCTTGCATTGACTCAATTTTTTTTAGGTCTTCCTGAACAAAAATATAATAGTAGGGGTATTTGTCTTCAAACGAAGCCATAAGGGCTGTCATTAATTTGGCCAGTTTTTCAGGTGCTGGAATGTCTTCTTCCGAGATGGCCTTAGCCAACTTAATATTATCGCCTACGACAGTAGAAAAAATGTCTTCGTAAAGATCTTGCTTCGAACCAACATAATAGTAAAGGCTCGCTCGATCCATCTTGGCTTCTTCGGCGATATCATTCAATTTGGTGGCGAGGAAGCCTTTTTTCAAAAATATTTTACCGGCTGCCTGACGAATTATGTCTTTGCGATCGTTGTAAAGCGTTTTGCCGGCTTCGGCGCGGGATTTTCTGCGGGACTTCAGTTTACTCATTGAGGTGTGTCATCCTGAGTGGTTGTACCGGTTAGCTGCCTATAGGCCCTTTGAGGCTAGCGTGCGTGAAAAATGTTGGGCTCAAAGATTTGTTTACGGCGGCAATTCTAAACCAGCAACTAATCATTGTCATGTTTCGATAATTTGGCTATCCTGGCCAATAAATACAACATATGTGTTTAACATTGCTCTAGTATATACTGTATAGCTTATTACTATTGGGGTGTACTTGTAACGAGCATGTTGCATTTTGTCACGGTTTTTGTCTCAGTTAGTGTATCAGATAAAGTTTTAAGCCGTGCTTCCAACATAGAAGAGGGTAGCCATGAGTGTTGTTTTATATGCAGTCGCTAATCGTACTGCAACGCTGACTATCAACCGTCCTGAACAGCGAAACGCATTGTCTGATGACGTTTTTGATGGCCTGTTACGTGGGCTGCGTAAAGCCAAGAAAGATGACTCGGTCCGTGTGGTGGTGCTGGCCGGAGCGGGTGATAAGGCTTTTTGTGCAGGTGGTGATCTTAAGCAAATGAATGAAGACGCTGATAATTACATGGCTCATTACAGCAAAGCCAAATTGGCTTCCTTGTTTCGCGCCTTGTGGACATTGGGTAAGCCAACGATCGCAAAGGTTCAAGGATATTGTTTGGCTGGAGGAATGGGTGTCGCATTGGCGTGCGATTTTGTCGTCGCTAGCGAGAAGGCTGTTTTTGGTATTCCGGAGGTGAAGGTCGGACTTTGGCCTTATATGATCACAGTACCAATTTTGCACGCTTTGCCACCGAAGGTGGCACTAAGATTGATGTTAACAGGACGGCGTGTTTCGGCTGAAGAGGGGCATCGACTGGGTTTTGTCTCAGATTTGGTGGCGCACGATGATCTTGATAATACGATCGACCTTTTAGTAAAAGAACTGTGCTCAACAGCCCCGCAGTCTGTCCATATGGGCCGAACGGCATTTTATACCGTGTTGAACCATGATATGGAGTCCCGATTACGTATGCTGGAGGCAGCCTTGTCAGTCAATGCAACTTTTCCAGATGCAAAGGAAGGCATGACGGCATTTTCGGAAAAGCGCAAGCCATATTGGGAGTAGCAGAATGGTCGATAAGGTTTCTAGAAACAACTGGGGTAAGTGGGGTGAGGACGATCAACGTGGCGCCCTGAATCGAATCGATGTGGCGGCTACTAAGCGTGGGATCGCCGCGGTTAAAGCCGGCCACAGTCTGCCACTGGCTATCCCGCTTAGTAGTAAGGGCCCGATTGCAGGAATGAGAGCTAACCCACAACATTTTATGACGCGCGATGGGGGCGATTATTGCGCCGGGCTAAAGGAAAAAGGGTTCGGGTATGCTGACGATGTTGTGATACTGCCTACGCACGGAACGACTCATATAGATGCTTTGGCTCATGTTTGGTCTGACGGCAAGATGTGGAATGGTTATTCCTGCAATCAGGTAACTAGCCGCGGTGCCAGCAAGTGCTCGATAGAAAGTATGGGGCCGATAGTTACGCGCGGTATATTTTTGGATTTTGCCGGCCCTGATGGCCCCTGCGAATTTGAAGATGTGGCTATAAGCGTTGAGCAATTGCAGCTGGCCTATGAACGAACTGAGCTGCAAGCTGAGTCGGGCGATGCGCTGATTGTTCGTACCGGTTGGCTGCAGCGCTGGCGTAACGGCCAAGCAAAAGAAACCTTGTGGGCAGGGCTGGACCCGGATTGCGCCGATTGGATTAATGAGAAAGGGTTTGCATTAGTGGCCGCGGACAATATCGCCGTCGAATTTGGTCCGTCGCCATTGGCTTGTAATGCCGCGCCAATGCACGTTGCATTAATGCGCAATTTTGGGGTGGTTTTTATGGAGCTACTGGATTTGGAGGCGTTGGCTATCAGTGCGCGTCATGATTTTCTTTTGATGGTGTCTCCATTACCTATTGTTGGCGGAGTAGGCAGCCCTGTAAACCCTATCGCGGTACTATGATATGTCATTTCTTTCAAGCCAAGTGGTTAACAGCACACACTTAAAGTTTTGCGAGCTCTTGTTGCGTGATGGTATTCAGGGATGGCCTGTCACCCTTGATACGGAAGACAAACTGCGGTTGCTTCATGCCATCGATGCGGCCGGTGTTGCTGAAATTGACGTTACCTCTTTCGTTCCCCCTCATATAGTGCCGCAGTTTGCTGATGCTGAGCAGGTTTTAGAAGGCTTTAACGGCAAAGCAGAAATTCGAGTGTTAGCGGGAAATTTAAAAGGCGTTGAACGTCTTATTGCTGTGAACAGTGCTATCCACCGGATAACCACTTGCGGGATGCCAATTTCCGCCAGTGAAGCGCACAATTTAGCAAATTTACGCTGCGATCACGCAACTCACAAAGAGCGGATCACCGACATGGTATCAGCACTAATGGCCGCGAATATCAGGCCCATGGTGTGTGTTGCGACCGCGTGGGGTTGCCCAATTGAGGGCGAGGTCAGCGTCGAAAAAGTAGCGGGTTTGGTCGACTGGCTCAGAGGCATAGGCGTAAAAACGATCATGCTGGGCGACACCACTGGCATGGCCAACCCCTCGAGCGCTTATGGCTTGTTTACTCGGCTTATTGCCGCGTGGCCAGATGTGGAATACATCGCGCATTTTCACGACAATCGCGGCTGTGGCGTGGCGAATGTTTTGGCTTCTATTGCAGCAGGCGTCAGATCCATTGATGGTTGTCTGGGAGGGCTGGGTGGCGAGCCCGCATCGGTTGAACAGGGATACGTGGGTATGAGTGGTAATGTTGTCAGTGAAGACGTTATGGGTATGTTGAATGAAATGGGTTATGCCACTGGGGTGAATATAGATGCATTGTTGCAATCTGGCCAGTTGGCTGAGCAAATTTTACAGCAGCCACTCTTTAGTAAATGGCAGAAATTAGCGTCTGTTAATTAAAAGCAAGGGGTGAGTTCATGGGGCAGGTCCATTTTAGTGTCGAAGAGCATATTGCCGTTGTTGTTCTTGATAATCAGAAAAAACATAACGCCGTAGACGCCAATATGCGCGAAGGCCTAACGCAGGCTTATGAGCGTATCGTTAACGATGATGGTATTCGTGTGGCTATTATTACGGGTGCGGGTGGTAAGGCATTTTGTTCAGGCGGCGATATTGATGCTTACAAAGAGGCTGGTGTGTTTGGGGAGGGGGCAGCAGATTTACCGCCAATTCCCCGCCCTAAGGGTATTTGGAAGCCTTTTATCGCGGCAATTAATGGTTACGCGGTCGGTGGCGGTTTTCCGTTGGCTCTGTCTTGCGACCTGCGTGTTGCCGGCAAGTCTGCGGTAATCGGCTCTTCTGGTTTAAAGCGTGGCGCTGTTCAAGGTGCACAGCAATCACAACTGTTACCACGCCTTATCGGTATCAGCAAGGCGTTGGAAATCTTACTTTTGTCTAAATATGTCGGCGGTGAGGAAGCCGCCGCTATGGGCATGGTGCAGATAGCAGTTGACGATAGTAAAGTAATGGAGCAAGCCATGGAATGGGCAAAAATCATAGCGGGTTATAGCCCCTGGGCTGTTCAGCGAACAAAACAGCTGGTTTACGAAGGCTTTAATATGAATCTCGAAGAAGCCTATCAATGGGAGACTGACGTTACTCAGGAAGGGTATAAACGAAATGATGCTGCTCAAGGGTTCGATAAATTTCTAAAAGATAAATAATAAAGAGAGAAGCAGAGATGGCAAGATTATCAGGTAAGGTTGCAATCGTAACTGGAGCAGCGCAGGGCATGGGGGCTTCTCACGCGAGGATGATGGCAGAGCAAGGTGCCAAAGTCGTGATGACCGATCTCAATATAACCGATGGCCAAAAAATCGCGGATGACATTGGTGAAAATGCACTTTTCATTCAGCAGGATGTCACTTCAGCAGCTGATTGGGAGAACGTGATCAGTCAGGCTGAAGCAGCATTTGGGAACGTTAATGTATTGGTTAATAATGCCGGAATACTGGGGCCTGTTGAAAGTTTAGACGGACTGAGTGAAGAAACCTATAGAAAGGTTTGTGATATAAATCAGATGTCGGTCTTTTTAGGCATGCAGGCTGTAATCCCCTCAATGATCAAGGCCGGTGTCGGGTCCATCGTGAATATTTCATCTGTCGCTGGAATGGTTGCCATCTATGGGTGTCCCAATCTGGCTTATATTGCTAGCAAATTTGCTGTCCGCGGTATGACCAAGCAGGTGGCCGTTGACTATGGTAGTAAAAACATACGTGCCAATTCTATTCATCCCGGATTTATTAAAACGCCCATGATGGCAGCGGCGACGGATGAAGACGGCGGCGCGGCTGCCTCTTTGATCCCTCTGGGGCGACTTGCGGAGCCCTCAGAAGTCTCTAATCTGGTGATTTTTCTCGCTTCAGATGAATCATCTTTCATCTCTGCTGAAGAGCATGTGATTGATGGCGGAATGATTGCCCATTGATTTGTTGATGTGACCGGGGGAAATCAACTGCTTCAGCTGTTGAATTTTTAATGTGATGTCTGTTTAAAGTAATAGGTTATGGAAGATGTTGCCTTAAAACGGTTTCAGGATAAAGGAATTTGGATTTTCGTCTGTCTCGATTTATCCATTTTCTTTTTGTTTTTTCTGGTGTTCGTGCTGGAAAGACATGCAGCGATCGAAGTCTTCAGTAAAAGTCAGGCGAGCCTTAATGAGACCATCGGGTTTATCAATACACTGGTATTAATTACCAGCTCCTGGTTGTTTGTTATGGCGTTGCGTGTATTAGAGCGGAATCCACTCAAAGCTAAAAATTTACTTCTATTGTCGATTGCATTAGGTGTCCTATTTTCTATCCTAAAACTTTATGAATATTATGAAAAGTTTTCGGCAGGTATCAGTGTTGTAGAAAATACGTTCTATACTTTTTACTTTCTTCTCACATTTATTCACTTTTGTCATGTGATAGGAGGTTTAGTCGCACTTTCTATGCTGTTTCTTTGGGTCAGTGCGCGCTATAAGACGCCGGATTATTGTAAAGATGTCGGCGAGAGTATAGGTATCTACTGGCATATGGTGGACCTACTCTGGGTTATGCTATTTATGTTGCTCTATTTGCTGAGGTAGTTATGAATCTATTAATTTTCAATCATCCGGCAGCAGCCTGGTTGGTCCTGGTTGCTGCGACCTTCTGTCTCTGGGGGTTGTCGATAATAGTTGGTCCATATTTTATGTTGGTGGCTATCCTGGTTTCGGGTTTGAAAGTGGCTTTGATTGGCCTCAATTTTATGGAAGTACAATTTGCTAAGACAGAGGTTTACCGGTTTTTTCTGCTCTGGGTTGGGCTGGTAACTCTGTTGTTTTTAATGGCTGAAATTTATCGGTGAGTGGTTTGGTGAGGTAGTTGTTCATGTACAGCTTTGTAGGTTCAGAAAATAATCGTATTGCCACTGATATCATCGGTAACTCATGTAAACAGCCCATTATATTGATGCATGGCGGCGGGCAAACCCGACATTCGTGGCGGGATTCTGCGTTGATCCTGGCTGCTCAAAACCATTTTGTTATCTCCGTTGATATGCGTGGGCATGGAGACAGTGACTGGGTGACGTCACAGGATTACTCCTTGCAAGCCGCAGCAGCGGATATTGAGAAGATAATTTCTGGATTGGATGTACCCCCCATTTTGGTTGGCGCTTCGTACGGAGGCCTTGTTTCACTTTATTTGGCGGGAACAAAGAAATATCCGATAAAGGCAATGGTTCTGGTTGATGTGGTGGCAAAAATCAACCCCGAAGGAGTCAAGCCCATCCGTGATTTTATGCAAAGCAGGCCCGATGGGTTCTTCTCACTTGACGAGGCGGCTGACTCCATAGCGGAATATTTACCGCATCGGAAGAAGCCTACAAACCTCGACGGACTCGAAAAAAATCTGAAGTTAAACTCACTGGGCCGATACATATGGCATTGGGACCCCGCGTTCATGGACTCAACCGAAACGGACAAGATTTACATGGAATTGAGTTTTTTAAACGAGCCTATCGATATTCCAGCTATTTTAATCAAAGGGACCCTAAGTGATGTGGTTAACGAAGAAGGCATTCAGCATCTAACAGATATCATTCCAGATATGGAGTTTGTGGAAGTCGATAAGGCTGGACATATGATTGCTGGAGATAAAAATACTGATTTTCAGGATGCTGTATTAAAGTTCATCAAAACCACTGTATAGATTTTTTATGTTGGTCAAAAAGCGATTTTTTTAACAGGTAGGAGGTGATGAAGTAGGTTTAACTGATATTCTTGACGTTAAAATATTTGAGGAGAGGGTTACTATGAAAATAAATATAATGGTAGGGCCTGTTATTTCTTTGTTTACATCGACACTATTCATGTCACCTTTAGTTCTAGCGCAGCAGCAAGTCAATCAGACACCGGCAAAAGGTGTGAATCGTTTGATCGAAGAGGTGCTGGTCACTGCACAGAAAAAAGCCATCGCCGAAAGATCCCAGGATGTCCCTATTGCCATTTCTGCCTATTCGGGTGACAAGGTGGAAGCCATGTTTGCTGTCGACGTGACAGACATAGGGTTAACCTCGCCGAATGTCAGCTTGACACCTTTATTGCCGGGGGTTGGTAATTTCTCTATTCGGGGTATGGGAACTGTTGGTCAGTCCATCCCTTCATCAGACCCGGCTGTTGGTATTGTCGTTGATGGTATTTCCTACGGTACCATTTATGGTGTTCTGTTTGATTTATTTGATGTGGAATCGGTAGAAATTCTACGGGGCCCGCAAGGAACCTTGTTCGGACGTAACGTGACGGGTGGGGCAGTGGTATTGCGTACAGCACGACCCACAGATGAATTTGAGGGAAAGGTAAAAACCACCCTGGGGTCAAATGAACGCATGGACGTAATGGCAAGTGTCAGTGGTCCATTAACCGAAAACTTCAGCGCTAAAATGGCGTTACTTTCCAAGTCTCATGGTGATTTTTGGGACAGAGAATATTCTAATGGTGGTGCTGGTAAATATGAATCCTTGGTCGTCCGTCCTGCTTTACGTTATCAGTCTGACGCTTTAGATATTACCACCATCGCGGAGGTAGGTAATGTTAATGCTGATGGTAATGCTACCCGCAATTTTTACTTGGATGGAATAGAGCGAAACCCTTACGGTAACAATGAGTCAACACAGGCCAAAGATGGGGAAAACGACTTAGAGTGGAAGAGTCTGACGCTGGAAGCGAATGTCGATGTGGCTAATGGTGTTGTTACCACAGTCGCAGGCTACCGTGAGTTAGAACAAAATGCGGATTTTGATATCGATGGCGACCCTAATGCGGCTCGTTTTCACTTTGCGCCCGGCACTGGAATGAAGCAAAACCAATCAAGTCTTGAAATTCGCTGGGCGGGAGATATATCGGATAATGTTAATCTCAGCACTGGGATGTATTACTTCGAACAGGAGTACGATTATCGAGAAAGACGTTTAGTTGCACAGGTACTGGATCGACGTGGTGCATCTCATATAGATCACTCAACTTACGGCTTTTTTGCCCAATCAGATATTCAATTAACCGATGCCGTAACCTTGACCCTTGGTGGGCGCTATACCTCCGAGAAAAAAGATGGGGATATTGGTGTGATTGGCGATCCCAATGCAACGGGTGACTGTACCAGTCAGTCTGGTCCACCCTTTGAAGATTACGCATCATTAAATGACTGTGAAACGGTATTCAGTGATTCTGAAACCTGGAGCAACTTCGCGCCTAAACTCGGCGTAAGCTGGCAGGTGAATGAAAACCTGATGGCTTATACCAGCTATACGCGTGGTTTCCGCAGTGGAGGTTATAATGTTCGCTTCACTGACTTGACTTTTGTTACCAATCCAAGAGATCCAAGCTCGACGCCAGGGCCTTACGATGAAGAGGTGGTTGATGCCTATGAAATAGGTATGAAGTCGGACTGGATGGGTAATCGTTTGAGATTAAATCTGGCACTGTTTTATAACGAGTTTGATGACTTGCAGCGCACTGCGTTGAACGCATCCGGTGGCCAGCAAATTTTGAACGCGGCTACAGCAGAGATCCAAGGGGTAGAGTTTGAAGGTGTGTTTTTGATTACCGAGCAGTTGGCATTGGAAGGTAGTTATGGCTGGGTAGATGCCCAGTATGTAACCGCAGATTTCCTTGAGGTTGCTACTGGGCGCCCGGCCAGTTCGTTCGATTTTACGATGGTGCCTGAAAATACACGCAACCTGGCTTTAACCTACTTTACCGAGTTGGATGGAATCGGCAGTATCAATACCCGGTTGTCTTATGTGTTTGTGGATAGCAGTAAAGGAGATGACTTTAACCGTGCAGAGATGAGTCAGTATGAGCTCTATGACGCGAGTATAAGTTTGACTACTGTGGATGAAACTCTCCAGGTTTCACTGTTCGGTAAGAACTTAAAAGATGAAATTTATACCAACTACATCTCAGATACGTCATCATTGGGGACAAAATCCTTGTTCCTGGCGCCGCCACGGACCTATGGTATAGAACTTACGTATAACTTTTAAGAAGTAGTGACTTGACACGGGGATGTGTCAGTTGCGCTTGTCACTCAATGCTACCCTGAGGTTGGGTTAGATAGGTCAGAATTAATTCGGTAATTTCCTTTAAAAACTCGTCTTCATTTAGTTCCGGTGTTCGAGTGGATATATACTCTTTTATCGATGCTGTGAAAACCAAATTAATAAATGCATGAGCCTTGTGTAAGTTATTAATTGGAATCTCATCCCAATACATCCGTAAAAATATTTGGCTGGCCTGATGAATTAAACGCTCAATTGAGTAGAGGTGAGAATTCTTCAAATCAGGGACTTCAGAAATTAACACGATTAGGACATCTTTGTTGTTTTTGTAGTTCTCATAAATCCTTTCGACAACAATAGGAAGCCCTGTTCGAAAACTATCACTTTCGTAGGTGTTAACCAAAAAAATATTTCTGACATCATCGATGATGTCGAAAGTAACAGTTTCTACCAGGGCTGTGGCAATGGCAGTCTTGTTGGGAAAGTAATCGTATAAAGAAGCGACTCCCACTCCCGCACGTTTGGCGATGTCCTCAGACTTGGTTTCCTGAAACCCGTATTCAGAAAAAATTTTCCGCGCGGCTTCAAGAATACAGTTTACCGTGTTTTTTGAGCGATCTTGCCTCGGCTTTTTTTTCCAAATTTTCGGATTGCCCGAATTTTTATCGCTTTCTCTCATGGTGTATTAGCTTTGTTTATAGTAATGAAAGGGCAGGGAGCCGCTGGCTGAGAGGAAATTATAGCGAGAATGGGGAGGGAAATCAGTAAAAATTGCCTATTACCCGAAGGGGCAATAGGCATTGTGCATACAAGGCATTAATGCCTGAGGGGTATGCCATTAAGTGCGTTGGTATTGCTCAGTGTGGCTGGTGCGGTGTGTGGCGCCAATTAATTCGCGTCTTTGTCTGTTTAGCTCTTTTAATAAGTAATAGCTATAAACAGAGAAAAACATGAATCCCCAGGTGCCAAAGACGATGTAGAAATTCCATATGCCTGCGACGGTAAATGGCCCTGAGGTCACATAGGGAATTAAGGTTAAGGGTAGGAAAATTACCCCGACAGCCAGTGCAGACCAACCCGCCCACGCTGGAAAGAAAGATTGTTCCTTGTGGAATACTGTCCAGAGACCAATTCCCAGTAGCTGTACGCCTGTAATCATGTAGGTCATATCAAACATGAACCAGGTGAAGCCATGGACCATGAGAATGATATCGGGATCGACTACATTGACAAAAACAGCACAAGAAAGCCAGATGGCAGGGCAAAACGCTAGCAGCCATCCGGTTAATAAGCCGCCAGCTAATTCAAGGTTGCTGAACAGCGTGGGGCCTGATTTTTCGGCCATAATGGACGCTAAACAAGCGGACCACAGTAAATATAATAGACCTACAAAGGTCGTCACCGTCATGCCCAGCTTGATGTCAGCGGTGTATTTTCCATAGTACTCGTTGACTAACTCCGCGCCTGTCATCGCCATAAAGTTGGGTGGCGGCAGGTTGTGACCTAAACCTATCCAAAAGATTAGATAGGTAAGAACAAAAACGGGGCCGCTCCAGGCGGCGAGAATCATAATAGTATTTTTTGTTAATGGATTCATGGGGGCCTTTTACGTTTTATTGTGTATTAAATAGGGATGGTAACCTTTTGGACTCTTCTCTTAAATAGAGAGTTATCCAAGGCTCACTATCGATACTATGCATAAATTTATACGAATGATATTCGGGTTTTGTTCGGGTTTTTCTGTTTTACGCTGAACCGCGATAAGATGTATGTTTAGGTGATAAACAAGTGGCGGTTAAGCTAAAAGTTAGAAAGGAAAAGTGAGAAAACAGAATAAAAAATAAGCTTGTTCTAGCTTAATGGTATTAAGATTATTTGCTCGTTAGTTTATTGTTTGATAACAGATTGTTTTTAGGTTTACGGGCTATTTTGTTGTGGGTTATTGGTATGGGGTTTGTTTATTTTTGAAGGGAATATCGATTCATGTTTATTCTAATAAAAACATGAATCTGGATATGGTAAGGTAATGGGCTGGATTTTTCTGTTAACTTTTTTCTTATCGGTGATCTATGGCTATTAAAGATATTGAGGTTGAAGCGTTGATACGGCGTCTTTACGATGCGCGTGATCGGATGCAGTGTGAGTTGTCTTTTGAACGTTACCTGGATGATATTCGTGATCGATTAGATATGGTGGATGATCCAGATATTTGGGATAAATACCGCAAATATCTGGATGAAAAGTTCAAGCAATAGGGGGTTTTCGCCGGTTCCGGCTATGACTCGCTGTTTTTTGTTATCCCAACTTTAGATACTGTCCAGCCGGCTTGTATACAGTCCCAGCTGGTATCTGTTTTCGGCATTTGCCTTAATTTGTATTTGTCTATTTTGGCAGTCGGAGTGCGTGGAAATTCATTCACAATATCGATAAAACACGGCACCATAAAATAAGGCATCGCATCTCGGCAACGACAAAATAATTGTTCAGGCGTTAGGGTGTGACCATCGCGAACAATTACAAATACCCGGACTTCGTCTTCGCCGATCTTTGATGGATAAGCGACGGCGGCCACTTCAGAAACCGCGGGATGTTTGCCCACCATTAATTCTACCTCAAATGACGAAATGTTTTCTCCACGTCGACGCATATAATCATTTTTTCGATCTTCAAAATAATACCATCCATCTTCGTCGACGCGGCCATTGTCACCAGAATGAAGCCAGAGGTTACGCCAGGCATAGACAGTTTTTTCAGGCATGCCGATATAACCCGACGCCGTCAGATAGGGGAGGTTAGGCCTTACAACGATCTCGCCCACCTGGCCTGCCGGTAGTTCATTATCGTGCTCGTCTACGATTTTTACTTGGTAGAAGGGACTCACCCGCCCACAGGATCTTGTTGGTAATGATCATGAACGCCGCGCGCGATAGGCAACCCGATTTCAGTGGAACCATACACAGTATTCACTTTGCACTGAAAGCGCGATTCGAGTTCCTGGTGCGCACCATCGGGATCGGGAATCACTGTTTGGTTCTCCTCTAAATATTATTATTTTAACGAGAGCTAATCTTTTCCTTATGGCCTGATTTCTGTTCGCCCCTATGGTCATGAACCCTAGGAATATACAACATGTATGTTGACTGTGGCAACCAGGCAAGGCCATACTTTACTGCTTAAAATGAATAAAAAAAGAAACCGCCATATGCCCCAAGATGTCGCCAACAGCTCCAATCTCCACATTAGAAGTCGTATTAACGAAGGCGGTATTTCACTTCGGCAGATACTGATAGTAGGCGTTTGCTGCTTATTGAATGTGGCCGATGGCTTTGATGTCGTCGCTATCTCCATGGCGGCCCCTCATATTGCTGATTCCTGGGGCATAAGTGCCACAACGCTGGGCGTGGTGCTGTCGGCAGAACTGGTCGGTATGATGGTTGGCTCGATCGGGTTATCGGCACTCAGTGATCGTTATGGCAGGCGCAAGATTTTGATTGGCTCGGTTTCCGCCATTGCCATTGCCATTGCCATGCTACTTACCACCCTGGCATCGAGTGTGACTCACTTGATTGTACTGCGCGTGATCACCGGGCTGGGTATCGGTGGTGTATTGGCATCGGCGGCGGCGGTGGCTTCTGAATTTACCGCCGACAAATATAAACATACTGCCGTGATTATCGTTACCAGCGGCTTTGCCTGTGGTGCATTAGCGGTCGGACCAATCGCGGCTTACCTACTAGAACACTTCACTTGGCAAAGCCTGTTTTTGACGGGTGGTTTACTAGGCGTGATTCTGGCGGTGCTGGTGGTAACATTAATTCCTGAATCCATGGAATTTTTAGCTTCGCATAGCAGCGATAAACGCAAACGACTTGAAAAGATTAATCGAACCTTAAACCTGCTTAAACGCTTCCCGTTAAATGAATTGTCTGATCCACCGACACGCCAGAGTACTTCTGTGGGGTTTTTCAGCCTATTAAGTGCGGAATTTTTACTGATCTCCATGCGTTTCTGGTTGATTTTCTTTCTCGGAAACTGGGTGATTTACTTGATGCTCAAGTGGACGCCGAAGCTATTTGTCAATATGGGATATGAGCTTAGCACGGGCATCTATGCGCTGACGTTGTTCACCATTGGTGGACTTTTTGGCAATATTTTTGTTGGCTTCTTATCATCAACACGGCTCAAGCTTATCCATGTCATTGCGGCACTTACTTTGACTGGCTGCTTGTTGATTCTTATTTACGCCACCTGGAAACCCACCGGTATTACTGAGCTTTATAGCCTGTTGTTCCTGATAAGTTTTTGCGCAACCGGACCTTTGACGGGTATGTATGCGGTCACCCTGAGTAGCTACCCCACACAATTGCGTGCATCCGGACTCGGCTGGAGCCTGGGCATCGGACGTACTGGTGCTATTGCTTCACCGGTTGCCGCCGGTTATTTAGTGGATGCGGGCTGGAACATGTTTGACCTGTTTCTTATCCTGGGAGTGCCGGCTGCTCTAATCTCATCGCTGCTGATTGTCAGTGCAAATAGAATAGAACATACGCGCCAATAAGAAGTACTAAAGTGTATTTTTACAACAACGTCAGAGCTTCGTTGATGATTTCAGCATTGCGTGAGTTTTCCCGGTTGGCGAATAGTTCAGCAGACGCTCTGTGTAAAAATCATTTGATCTGGATCTTAATCCGATCAAAGATCCGCTGATAGACATCAGACTCATTAAATCGTCGGATGCGGTTTTGGCTGAGAGTGGATGAATCGGGTAGTTTATCGGTAAGGCTAACATCCCTAGTTAATTGGCCTTCACTGTGAACCCCAAATAGGTGGCCGATGAACCGCTATTTGAACATCAGGGTTGGGTCTAGGGCGGGACGACCGTTGTTATCGCGGTAAAACTTTTTTACCATGTGTGGATATAACTGAAATCCACTTTGGTTTCGATCTTACGCAACAAGTGATCTTGAGGAACGAGCTCGTCGATACTGACAAACTCAAGCAATGCTTGGGTTAAGCATTGCCTATTAAAACAAAGCCCCAGCGCAGGCGCTAGGGCTTTGTCAGCAGTCTGGGCGTTCCATTCCGAACAGCTGTTTTTGTTTTTTCACCCATTAGTAAGCTCTAATTAATCTCGGTCGGTTTTGCGCGAGTCCTCAAAGCTCAGCTGGCGAGGAGATTTTCGCAGTTACTACCCAGAGGGCATAAGTGGCCGTCGTCCTTAACAAGAAAATCAACGCAGTCAGGTGGGCTTTGAGAACGCGCCTTTATGTCTTTTGGGTACTAAGGGGCTTCCAGAGCTTTCGGTTATCGTTGTTAGCGTTTTATGGCCGGGGCGCGCAGCTGTACAGCCATTATGCCAAAATACGCTACCGTCGTGCCGGCCCAGCTCTATCTAGAAAAGCCCTGGGAGCCAGAAGTCATCCGAGCTTATTCAGATGGAATGGACACCGCCCTCCCTTAACCGGCATCAACGTGCCATAGTTGGGTTGGATTTAGCAAAAAGTGTTTTTCAGGTCTACGGGGTTGGCCATCAAGATAAGAGAACACTAAGCCGCAAATTGAGTCGTAGCCAGGTATTGCCTTACTTCGCTCGACTCCCTTCCTGCTTAATTGGTATGGAAGCGTGTGGCAGCAGTTACTACTGGGCGCGTGAATTAATGTCACTAGGTCACGAAGTTAAACTTATGAATCCTAAGTTTGTTCAACCCTACGTCAAGGGTAACAAAAATGATTACAACGATGCAGAAGCCATCTGCGAAGCTGTGCAGCGGCCGAACATGCGCTTCGTTGATTTGAAAACGCCTGAACAGCAAGCCGTGTTGCATCTCCACCAGAGCCGACAATTGTTAATCAGGGAGCGTGTGAGTTTAGGTAATCATATCCGAGCATTGTTATCCGAGTTTGGTATTGTATTTGCCAAAAGCGTACGTGTCTTTGAAGAATCGGTTCCTGCGGTATTGGCGGACGAAACCAACGATCTACCCGCGATCAGCCGTCGTAGCGCGGGTGTAATGTGGGCCGCGTACCAGAAAAGCCAAAGTTCGATCGCTGACCTTGAGCGAGAGCTAGCGCTTTGGCACAAAGATAACGAGGCCAGCCGACGATTAGCGGAAGTGCCGGGCATCGGTATTCAAACGGCCTCAGCGTTGGTAGCCAAATTAGGAAACGGTCGATCGTTTCGCAACGGCAGAGAGGTGGCAGCGTTCGTTGGTCTGGTGCCAAAGCAAGCATCTAGTGGTGGAAAAGAAAAACTACTTGGTATCATTAAGCGCGGTGATGGTTATCTGCGGCGCCTCTTAGTTCAAGGTGCGAAATCGGTGATACGACAGGTTAAGCGTCGGCATAGTGCCGGTTTGGCAGGAGGCCACCCTTGGGTTGAATCTCTGCTTGAACATAAACACCCAAATAAGGTGGCGATAGCACTAGCGAACAAAATGGCTCGAATAGCTTGGGTCATCTTGGCTCGAGAGGAGCGCAATCGCTGTGCAACGACTCAATAGCAATATTAAAGAACGTAGTAATATTTAAGGAATAGGAAACTCTTCAACGATTGCATAAGTAATCAACGGCGAACAAGGTCGAACCGCAGCAGGTCAAACCCGAGGAATCTCTTGGCACCCGATGCCAATAATCAGATTGGGCCCTGCTGGCAAACTCCATAGTGGCCAGGTATAGCTACCAACAACAGGCCGGATGTAAGAGCGCAATCGATCCTTAACGTAATTGTTTACTTGGCAAACGGGCGGTGTCCATGTAAGAGATTCCTAAAGTATTCCCAGTGTTCGCCACTAGTTTCTCTGTAGCTGCCATTCAGTTTATTGAGAGGCGGGAAAGGTCAGTCAAGTGCGCGGCACTGGAACAAGTTAGCAGATTTGATGTCTTTCTCGATATCACCCTTATTCTCGCTGTCGCCATGGTACTGGGCAACTTGGGGGTAAGGGCAAAGAGGCCTGCTGATATTGGGCATGGATTCGCCCTTCGCGATAATTTCCGTTGGTTGCTCGTCGTTTTCCACCCACGCCACCAGCTTTGATAGCATATCGAACTGATCTAGTGTACTACTGCCGCCCTGACAATGCCCCATGCCCGGTACAAAATAGAATTGCGACCAATCGGCCGCCCGTTCTAAACCGCCGTTGTTCTCGGCCATGTTAGTAAAGGAACGTCTGATTAACCCAAGAATTAGCTTTCGTTGCGACTTAAATACGGAATTTAATGACCTTTACAGCTAACGAACTCGGTTATTACCACCGCTTCTTAGGCGATGTGCTACTTTCAGGCATACCTCGCCTGCTAAATGGCCAACAAATGCCGTTTGGCAATCACTAAATTTGCCAAAGCGCATTTCGTAAATACTGCCTGTGCGTTCTTTTCCAAGCCTTTATATCGAACTTTGCGATACCCGAATTGGTTTTTGATAACACCAAATAGGTGCTCAACGCGTGGTCGAATCTTGGATTTATGACGATTCGCTTTACGCTCTTTTTCGCTCAATGGGTGATTACGCCGTCCACGCCTATGCGTAAAATCAGCAGCATCTTCTGCATTGGCTTTTATTTGCGCCTTTTGGCCTATGTACGCGGAATCACCGTAGACTCGCTTCTCGTTACCGTGTAATAAATCGCCAAGTACTTGCGAGTCATGGACGCTTGCGGAAGTGACCACGACAGAATGAATTAGCCTCGTTTGGCTATCTACGCCAATGTGCGTTTTCATTCCAAAATACCACTGATTCCCTTTTTGGGTAGACTCCATGTCGGGGTCTCGGTGGCGCTCCTTATTTTTAGTGGAGCGTGGTGCATCGATAATCGTTGCATCGACAATGGTGCCACGGTTGAGTTTAAGACCATTTTCCTCAAGATACACATTCACTAGCTGAAATAACTCACCGCCTAAATTATGACGCTCCATCAAATGACGAAATTTGCAGATTGTCGTTTCATCCGGTACAGGCTCTTTGCCTAAATCGATACCGACAAACTGGCGCATGGCGCGCGAATCGTACAGCGCTTCTTCCGCGCCAGGATCGGATAGCTCGAACCAGTGCTGCAAGAAGTGTATTCGCAGCATTCTCTCTAACCCAATCGCTGGACGACCACCTAGTGCTGATGCCTTCGGATAAAATGGCTCAATCGCTTTACAGAGCTCTACCCAAGGAAGAATCTCGTTCATTTGCTCCAGAAATAACTCTTTTCGAGTCTTCTTACGATACTTTTCGAATCCACTGGCATCTAGGCTTTGCTGTTTCATGTTTTCGTTGGGCTCAAGTTCGGGTTCTGGATATTATTGCATTTCTGGTGGGTAAATCAGAGTGTCCTAAAGTAATTTAACGTATCTTTGGCTGAAAACCATGGGTCGCTGACGCCATGGTAAAACATCAGCTTTCCGCCGGAATTGGCAAAGGTGCTTAAGTTGATGAGGGTTGCGTTACCTGGTGCCAGTGGAAATGCCTCGGCGAATTCTATTTCTCTGTTTAAATCGAAGGGCAGGTTTTGCCGTGGTTTCCCCAAAGGGCCCGCCATCGCCTGCAGAATACCAGGAACACCGCCTTCACCCGAGGCACTGATGCCAGTATCAAAATAAAAACCCGGATAAACCTGATCCCCTTGGCTCGTACGAGGGCCGGCAAAGGCTGTTTGCAGCGCGCTAATTTGTTCTGGCGTTAGGCAGGTATTTTGGTCTGAGTTATCTGCACACAACAAAACGTCCGGCTTAAACTCGCAGTGGTCTACCGCCATAATTAAGTTATCTACTAGGCCATCTAGTCCATCGCATTGCTCTAACAGCGCGTCGGTAATTGCCGTTTGTTGGGCTGCAGAAAACGGCGCCGTGCTGTTATTTCCGCGCAGTGCTTTTGCCATGTATAAATCTGCCAGCTCCGATAAATTGGTTCGCATGGCGGGCGCTCCAGCGATGATTCCGTCGAACAACGTTGGGTAGCGTTGCGACATGGTCATGGCTTCTCGTCCACCGGTGGAGCAACCGACAAAGTACCGATGCTGTGGTTCGGATTGGTAATAGGATGTTATAAAACCCTGGGCCTGAAGCGTTGATTTATAAATTGCCTGGGAATAAAAATTCAGCAATGCCTGTTGGTCAGCAAAAAAATCGTGGTTAAAAATACTGTCACTTTGATGGCCGCTGTCGGTACTGGCAACCGCAAACCCACGGTACAGCGCCGGTAATTCTCCGGATGCACGGTCTCCAATGGGTGAGCGGACGAGTCCATTTAAGGCACCACCCCCCTGAAAATAAAAGCGTCCGTTCCAGTCGTCTGGCAATGCTAGGCCCAAGCCAATGGCATAGGGTTTGCCGTCCGCACCTGTGCGCTTTTCAAAATAGGCTTCTAATTGGCAAAACGGTTTAAATTTATCGCTTGTGACTGAGGCTTGGTCTTTTTCCGGTAAAGCACCGCGATTATCGATGTAAGTTGCAGAGGTGACCTCAACTTTGCCAAATCCGGTATAGTCCTGGTGGCTGCCTAGCCAAGCTTCACAGCTGGCCTTACCTGGTTTAGCCGTTGGCAATTGGCCGGCTGTGGCAGTGTTATCGTTGCAGCCTAAGATATTGAGTGAGCAGACTGAGACACTCACCACGGCTAATGTTTTTTTAAGCGTTGCGCATGTCATAAATTGATTCTCGACCCGACTGTGTTGTAGGTACTCACCTAGTGAGGGGCACTCGTAAAAAAGCCGGCGCTGGCAGTGCCTAGCCAGGCCGGCAAAGAGCATTATCTTAGATTAGGGGCTAAAAGTTGAAGCTAGCACCTAAAAGTTAAAGGTGGCTCCCAGGCCATATTCGGTAGGTGCACCGTAAAACTCCTGGTTAAAGGTTCCTTCCTGGCCGGTTACATAGTCTTCGTCGGTCAGGTTGCGGCCGTAGGCGTGGATTTTCCAATCGTCATTTTCCACGGTCAGCATTGCGGACAGTAAACCGCGGGATTCCAGAAGGTCGGTTTGCTCATCGTAAATTAGGTTGGTCCACTGCTCGTCCAACCAGGCGTAATTAAGCCGTGGAGTTATGGTCCAGCCATTGTTTAGCGCTACGGTGTACTCCACCCCCATGTTAAAGCTTAATTCCGGGGCATAAAGATTGGGGCCGCCGGAAGAACTCAACAGGTAGGGTGCATAATCAAAACACACGGGTGGGTTAGAGGCGGTGCCGGCGGCACATTGTGGGCCCAAGTTGTTGCCCGGCAGCGCGCGGCTGTTCACCAGCGGTTGCGTAGGGTTAAGTTCTGAATCCACATAGGCCAAACCCATATCGATGTGAATGCCGGCCAGTTGCGCCTCTAAAGACATTTCCACACCTTGAATGGTGGCGTCTGCAATGTTGTATACATCACTGCGGCCGGTGGTCAAATCGATGGCTGAGTTTTGGAAGTCCTGGTAATCGTTATAGAACACTGCCGCCGAAGCCCGGACTGCGCCATCCATCATGGTGCCTTTCCAGCCGGCCTCGTAGGACCAAACGTTTTCAGATTCGAAACTGGACGTGGCGGAGTTGATGCCGCCGGGCTTATAACCCTTGGCCACAAATGCATACAGTAAGTGGTCGTTGTTGAGGCTGTAGTTAACCGCTAACTTACCAACCAGGTCGTCGTCTTCATAATCGCCTGCGATAACCGCAACCTGGGCGCCGCCGGCTGGGAAGCCGGGCAAGCCATTACCCACAAATACACCGCTGCCATCGTCTACAGAGGCTTCGAACCAGGCCTGGCGCATGCCATATTCCACGGTCAGTTGCTCGTTCACATCGACACTGATTTGGCCAAAGATACCGCTGATGGTTTTTTCGTTGTCGATGTAGATTTCCACGGGGAAGGGCCCATTTACGATATCCACATCCACCACATTACGTTGGTAGTAGCCGCCAACTACCCATCGAATGTCGGCATCGTCCGGTGAAATAATATTGAGCTCATGGCTGACTTGGTCTTCACCAACAAACTGTTCCCGTGTGTCTTCGGCCAGTAGGGTGCCATCAGAATCGTAGATATTGCTGACCGATTTCTCCTGGTAACCGGTTAGCCATTTAATGGCTAGGTTGTTGGCGAAGGTATAGCTGGCTTGGAATAAACCCGTTTCCGCTTCCTCATCGTTCGCGGTAGGGGTGTTGTAGGTTAAATCACGGATGTTGTTACTGCGGCCAGCGGCAAACGCAGTGGTAGGAATTGGGCGGTAGGCAAAACCACCAGAGTCTTTTTCTGCCTTTTCGTATTTTGCCAATAGCTCCAGGGATTCGGTGGGGGCCCACAGCAAGGATAGGCGGCCTGCGGTTTCATCTAGGCTACCGGCGTCGCTATTGGCCGGGCCGATGTTGTCGTAAAAGCTATCGCGTTGGGCGTCGAAAAAAGCCGCTCTATAAGCAAAGCTATCGCCTAGGCTAGCGCCAACGGCGCCTTCTAATTCTTGGCGGCTGTAGTTACCGATACCAACTTTTGCGTAGCCATTGATGGCTTCACCTAGCTCTGGCTTTTGCGAGGCAATTTGAATCGCACCACCGGTGGAGTTGGCGCCGGCGAAGGTGCCTTGTGGGCCGCGTAGCACCTGCACACTTTGGATATCGTAAAAGCTGTTGGTGCTTACAATGGGTGGTTGAAACAGCCCATCCATATAGGTGCCCACGCCGTTGGTAACGTCGGGGTCGCCGCTTGCAAGGCCGATACCGCGGATATTGACAGATTGGGTTAAGCCGGCGTCGGTGATGGTCAAACCAGGTGCTGCAAATTGCAGATCGTCTAAGCGCTGAACAGATTTCTTTTCCATCTGATCGCCGGTTAAGGCTGTCATTGAAATGGGGATGTCCTGCACGTCCGCCGCCCGTCGCTCGGCGGTTACGATGACTTCTTCCAAAGCGGAGGGTGAGTTCTGTGCGTGCACTGGATAAGCCACGGTAATGGCAGTTGCGATGATTAATTTTTTATACGTCTGGTAAAGGTTTTTGGTATTCATTGCGTTACTCTGAGCCCTTTTATGTAATTATTTTTAGTGTTGCCATTCGGTGCTTGTGCAGCTTAACCTGCCGTTCTTTGCTGTTTTAAGGGCGGAGGTAATGCTGCTTTTATAAGGCGATTATTGAAGGTGGTGAATTGTATGAATGGCGAAAAACCTCATCCAATACTGAAAACTAGCGGCGTCATAACGTCGTGTTATGTGCTCTTTATGGGGTAATCGGTGTTACGTTTTAGGGCGGAAATTGCCGAATTATGAGTTATTTAATGCTTTTTAGGTCACAATGTGTGCAAAATGGAGGCAATTAGACGCCGTCACGTTAGGCGCGATATTGGGTAAACGTTGTAGAGCCAGCCGTATCTTTGCTTATAGTGCGAAAACCATGCATAAAGTGTTGATGCGCTGCCCTTAAGTTGATAAACAGTGCCAAAAACGGTGAAAAAGTGACAGGCAAAACCGTTAACTTTTTTACCTGTTTGCCATGTAAACTATGCGAGCGGTGACTTTTCTTTGCCTGTTGTGTCGGCTTGGCATAAAGAACTAAAAACATTAGAGCGGTTTCGCAGGGGCCGCCATCTACCAGGATCATTTGTTCGATTGATGGCGGTGCAAGTGACGCTTTGCCATCTAGGCGACAATCCAGGGCTTTGCGCTTAAGACTTGCCTGTGTCATATTGCTGCTATCAACCACGATAAGGGGGCGGTAACGCTCCACTTCTGGCATCGCAAGGAGTTGAATGACTAACTACCTGTATTATCCAGAAACCGCTGCGCCACTGGAGCGGATTGTTCCTTCTATTTGCCCGAGCCGCGCCGACCCTGAGGCGTTTTCGGCCAGGCTTTTATCCGTCAACCAACACGTTATCAGTGCGGTGGCGGTATGCACGGCACGCACTCCCATACTCATTCCCGACCAATCCGCTGCGTTCTTAAATCTTGCTCCCTTGTTGGCCTGTACCCCGCAACAGCACTACGTGCTTGCCATGCTTACCAAGGCTCTTAGTGGTGGCGTGGTAGCCGGCTTGGCCGAGTTTTTATGGCAGACCAAACTGTTGGGTATGGCGAAACATTTGTATGTCTACGGTGGTGATGGCCTGGGGGCCGATAATAACCTTGGCAATGGTTTGTTGCAGGCGCTGGATCAGTACGACCGCGCCATCACCCATTACGATGGATTGTTAATGCGTGGCGTAGATGGGCTTATGTTGGATGCCGCAGGCAAACGGGTTATGGCCGCCATCGAAAAAACCAACACCTTGGCCAACCTTAAAAGCCAACAGGCTTATAAGAAGTTTTCTGCATTGCTAAAGCGTTCACCGCAACCCAGTATTAGCGCCGTGAATCAGCGCATTCCTATCTTGGAAAATCGACACTTACAGAACTTGGTTAGTTTGGCAAAGGGTTTAGAGGTGATCAACCATGGCGTGGTGAATCTCGGCGGTGATATCGGCCAGACCAACCTAAGCGCCAGTACCCAAGCTTTATTGACTGAAATCCAGGCCGATTTTATTAAAAGCGGCAGTTTGCCGTTTGACGGTGCCAGCGCCACCACCTTAGTGGCGTTGAGTGCTGCTGGGCTAATAATCAATATCGATTCGCCAGGTTCCCACGCACAAAAACTGCAGCGGCTACAGCATCGTTTTGTGTGACCATGGCCATTCTAATTATCAAAAACATTAAGGTATTTCATGGTAGAGCGTATTCTTGTGGCCGGTGGTTTAGTACTGCTGGCACTTATTTTGATTGCCGTTATCGCACTGGCGTTGCAGGGCGTGAAATCTCGCGCCGGCAAGCCGCCAGGTCTGGTCGCTGGGCAGTTGCAGGCGTGCTCTAGCCGACCCAATTGCCAAGTTACTGACCACGTGAGAGATACCGCGCACTACACTGATCCTATTATCTTAAGTGAATCGCAAACGGAATCGGCCATGGATCAAGTCGTTTTAACCATAGAGTCCATGGGTGGCTTTGTAGCGGCTCGCAACGACGCTTATTTGGCCGCTGAATTTAAGTCTTCGTTATTCGGATTTGTTGATGATTTTGAAGTGCGGTTGGACAGCGACAAGCGGGTATTACACCTGCGTTCAGCCTCCAGGGTGGGTTATTCTGATATGGGAGTCAACGCCAAACGTATTGAAGCTTTTCGCAAAGCGTTTTCGAGCTGATTGTTATGCTAACCACTGTCTGGGCGCGGGCGGTTATTTGGTGGGTGGGGGTCGGTTAAGACATCGGCTGGGTGGAAATCGTAGCGTGATTGATCGGCGGCTCGGTTGTTTTGTAAGGCCCGAGCATTGTGCTGTGCAATCAGTTCCCAGCGGGGAAGGTCCATTACCGGTAATTGTTCAAAGCCCAATCTCGCCAGTTCATTAACAATCGCCTGAGCCGCCGCCTGGCCTTGCTCAACGCTGGAGTAGGGGCCTTGCCGGCTTTGTTTAACCGGTTGCCCTTGCCCGCCGGAAAAGGCCAGCAAGGTATAGGTTTCTTCACTGCTGGCTTTAATGAAAAGTTCTACCCGCTGTTGCTCACGCCCCAGAACAATACCGCGAGCAAAGGGTTTTTGGCCATTTTGACTTGGTTGATAGGTGAGTCGCATGGTGTTCTTACTCTTTAATTACTCGTGGCCAGCGTTGACTTTTATGATTGCTGTTGGGGTTAAGTTCGGTAACAACGTACAATCGGCATTCCTGGCCCAATGTCGCCACTAAGCCCTGGATAAACTCCCCCGGCTGTAACTCATACCACTGGCTGGTATTGTTCAGATCTTTTTCCATAAACGCCTGCACGTCAATTTTCACTGGGATGGGTGAATACTGACTCCATTTGCCCGCATGGATGGAATCTAATCTAGCCCAGCCGCCCCGAGGCATAAACCCAGATTGCGTTTCCCGCCGACCCCAGGCGACCAGTTCATGGCCGTTATTCTTGGTGCGTACGGGTAACACCGCTTTAGGGTTTGGGAAATAGATTTTCAGCTCATCACCGTTGGCTTGAAACCGAACGCCGCCGCACATGGAATCCTCTTGTACTTAATTGTGGGTTGAATGGTTACTGCGCATGGCCAAATAATGCTGTGTAAACGTAGTAAAATAGCGCTCCAGTGCTGTAGCGGTTTGCGTATTTTGCAACAACGCGAGCGTTTGGCTTACCGCTTCTACGGTGGCTAATTGGTTGCTTCCCGGGGCTTGCCTAAGCTGGTATTGGCTGGACGTGTCGACCTGTAGGTGAACGATTGGCAATGCGTGCAGCCATGGGCTTTGTAAATATATTTTCCTGGCCTGCTTCCAGGTGCCATCCAGCACTATCAGTAACAGGCGTTTATTGCTTGGCAGCGAGCTGAGGTGATCAATTACTGGGTTGTGTTCACCGGGGAATACCAGTACTGGCGCGTACTGTGGTTGGTTAATAAGCGTCAGTAATTCCGGTGGCTGTTGGGTTCTGTGCCAAGTGCAGGCCCAGGTGTTAGCCGGGAAACAATCTGCAATTAATCTGCCGGTGTTGGTGGGTTTAAGTAGCTCGTTGCGATGGAAGACCAGCAGAAAATCGCTGCCTTCGCACGGGGCCGGTGTTCGCTGGGAGCAAAAGCACGGATTGAGAAGGCACCTTGTGCAGCGCTTTACACGATGCCCGCGCGCTAAAAACGGCTTGGTTGATTCCGCCACCCGCAGTGCGTGCAACTTAGACCAGGCCGTAGAGCCAGACTCTGGATTGTGCTCAGCGGGCTGCCAAAGCGCACCGGCGTCACTCCGGCCGCTACGCTCGCTGGTATTGGGATGGGGCGTGGATTGCATTACCAAGGCAGGGATTGGCCATCGGAATGCTTAAATTGACCGCTGTTTGTTAAATCGGTTTCGGCAATCCGAGCCGCCAATCCTGCCGCGCTTTCTTCGGCTGTGATATTACCGGTACCGTCGACCATATCGGTTTGCACAAACCCCGGGTGTAGGATTGCCACGGCAATACCGCGCGGTGCGATGTCTTTTGCCAAAGAGACACTGGCAATATTGAGTGCCGTTTTAGACATTCTGTAACCGTAGTAGCCACCGGAGGTGTTGTCCTCAATGGAGCCCATACGGCTGGTGATCATGGCTATTTTGCCGCCCTTGTTTAGATAGGGCAGCAGGGCCTGGCTGATCATGATTGGGGCAAGGCTATTGACCCGGAACTGAGCCAGCATGTGCTCGTAGTCGAACTCCCCTAAAAATTCCTCGTGCATAATGCCAGCGTTATTGATCAGTAAGTCGATGGCTTGGTCATGCAGGTGGTGGCACAGTACGCCGAAAACTTTCTCGCCCACATCGGCTTGGCTCACGTCGATACCGGTTATGACGTGGGCCGAGGTTTGCTCCAGCGCCGGAGATGCGGTTCGGCAAAGTGCGAAGACTCTGTCGCCGTTGTTGCAGTAGTGTTGGCACAAGGCCAAGCCGATGCCGCGGTTGGCTCCGGTAATAACAATATTTTTCATAACAAATTAATCGCCCATTAAAGCTTTTTACACAGCTCGGTGATTCGTTTCATAAACCATTGCTTGGCTTGACCCATACGGTTGTTCTTCCAAGCGAGCACCAGCTCAACCTCCTGGGGTTGGCCATCGGTAATGGTGTTTAGTGTGCCGTCCTTAAGGTCTTGCGCAATCCAAGACATAGGTAAAGAACCAATGCCTAGCCCTTGGCGCATGGCTAAGATTTTCTGCGGCATTGTAGTAACGGTTAAGCGCGGTTGGTTATCAAACAAACGTACTTCTCGCTTGGGCCGAGTGATGGCTGAGTCGGCAATGGCAATGGCTCTGTACCGACGCAGGGTTTCAGACTCCAAAGGCGCCTCCTCCTGGTGAATAGCGTGGCTGGGCGCGGCACAATAGACCATGGTATCGCGGTAGAGCGTTCGGGTTTGCATGTCGCTGCCGGCGGCGTCGATCTGAGAGCCGATGACCAGATCCACTCGGTCGTGCTCTAATAGCTCCCAGGTGCCACTGAGCACTGAGTCCTGCAGCCGTACCTGGGTGCTAGCTTTACTGGCCAATTCGTCGATTAACGGAAACAGCAGTTCCGTCTTAAATAGCCCTTCGACTGCAATAACCAAATCGGTTTCCCAGCCGTTTGAGAGTTGGCGGGCATCGTCAATCATCTCTTGCGTGGCAAGTAAGATCTCCCGGCCGCGTTCAAGAATGAGCTTGCCCACCGGGGTTAGCTGCGCTCTGTGCCCGGAGCGATCAAACAGCAACAGGTCTAATTCGTCTTCCATTTTTTGAACGCTGTAACTCAATGCAGAAGGCACCTTGGCTAGCTCCTCGGCAGCCGCCGCAAAGCTTCCGCGCCGGTCAATGGCATCCAGAGTGCGCAGAGATTCAAGAGTCAGGTGTGGGTCTCGGCTCATGGTGTGTTGGTCAATCCTTTGTGCTGGAACAAATAGCGCTACTATGCCACATTGCTGGCAAAAGGCACGGTCTTAGAGGCTTGTTTGTCACATCCATTGGTCTTAATTGGTTACTCATTGGGTGTCTTTACTGCGTGAAGGCAACCAGTGAGGGTTATGGCTTGACTTTCGTGGCTGGCTATTCAACAATTGCTGCAATGCAGCAAAATGCTTAGGCAGTAGTTTTTGAGCATTGTCGGTACAGCGCTCCACCGCATAAACCACACTGTTGCGTGGTCTAATCATTGGGTGTTGTGCCAAGTAATTCGTTTATTGTTGTAAATACGACCAAATACCGGTTAACCCGGAGGAAAGGAGATCTAGCATGACTGAAGACATGATGAAACCATTTGAATCCGTTAAAGCACTGATGACCATGCAGGCCGACGTCATCTCAAAAACCGTTGCTCAGCAGCAGAAGTCTGCTCAGTCCCTGGCTGGTTTCTTTCAAGATGAAGCCAAAAAGGCACAAGAGTTGAAATCGCCAGAGCAGCTTATGCAGTTCAATATGGAAACCAGCAAAGCGTTGTTTGAGCTGCTGCAGAGCCAGGGCGCTGAGTTTACCTCCCTTGCTGAAGAAGCACGTGATGCCTTTATGAAAAGTGTGAGCAGCTTCGGCCCTAAATAAGCCAAGCTTCGAACTACCACAAAAAACCCCGGCGTGCCGGGGTTTTTTGTGCCTGTTGAGGTCGCGAATTTGAAGAATTGCCGATTGTTGGCTTGCTATGCAACGTTAACCCACACAGCGGTGTCTTGTTATACTGATCTCTTTGTTTGGATGAGTTGTGTTTATGTGGTTAGGTAAAGTCATTGGCGCGCTGCTGGGTTTCGCGGTCGCCAACGTATTTGGTTTGGTAGTAGGGGCCTTTATCGGCCACATGTTTGACAAATCCCTGGGCCAATTTAAACCGGTGCTCAGTGCGCAGGAGCGCGAACAGGCCGAACATCTATTTTTTGAAACAGTATTCCAGCTCATGGGCTATGTAGCCAAAGCTGATGGTCGTATCTCTGAGGAAGAGGTCGCCCAAGCAGAGCAGCATATGGCGCAAATGCGCCTTAGCGGCGAACAGAGGCAGCAAGCCATTGCCCACTTTAAAGCTGGGGCTGAGCCAGACTTTGATTTGGTGGCTTTGGGCGGCCGATTTAACGAGGTGGCTAATCGACTACCTAAGCTAAAGCAAACGTTACTCACCTATGTGATCAATATGGCTTTAGCGGATGGCCGACTGGACCCCGCAGAAGAAGCTTGCCTGTCTCAGATTGCCGCTCAAATGGGGTTTTCGGGCTTTGCCTTTAACCATTTGATGGCCATGCTTCGAGCCCAGGCTGGGTTTCAACAAAGCCACGGCGCCGGCGGTGCCTTTGGTCAAGGGCACGCCGGTGGCCAGCAGTCCTACCGGCCGCCTTCTGCTGCCGACGAGCTGGCAATGGCCTATGAGGCGTTGGGCGTGGACGAGCAGGTTAGCGATGCGGTATTAAAGAAAACCTATCGTAAATTAATAAGCGAAAACCATCCTGATAAACTCATGGGGCAGGGGGTGCCACAAGAGATGATCGACGTTGCAACGGAGCGCTCTAAAACCATCCAAACGGCCTACGACCTGATCAAAAAGCATCGTAAAGCGGTCAATGGGTAATTCAACTATGGACGAGCGCAAAGAAAAAACTTATTCCCGCTCCGCTCTGGCCGACGCCCTAGATTTGTCTCTCAAAGAAGTAACTGAAATCATGATCAACGCTGGCTGGATCTTACAGGATGGCGACGGCTGGAAGCTTACCGCCAAGGGCACTTTCGAAGGCGGTTATTTAAAGGAAAGTAAAAAGTACGGCAGTTACTTGGTCTGGCCGCAAGCCGTGCTGGATCACGCGGTGTTTAAGGTTGAGCGGGACGAATCGCTTTCGGCCAGTGAAATCGCTAAGGCAGTTGGTTTGTCGCCTCGCTTGGTAAATCTGTTGATGCAGCACTGCGGATGGCTTAAGCGAGCCCATAAGGGCTGGGAATTAACCGCCCATGGTAAAACGGTTGGTGGTATTCAGCATGAAAACCCAAAAACGGGTGTGCCCTGGGTGGCTTGGCAACCAGCTTTGTTAGCCAATGATTACTTCCAAGCGGCCTGCGTGTGCTTAACCAATGAAGGGGCCAAAGAGGATACTCGTTCTCTCAACGGCATTGCGGTGACTAGGCCGCAGATTGGCGCCTTTTTATCTTGGTGTTACCTCTCGGGAGTTGTGGTTGCGCAGCAAGTGGCCAATAGCCAAAGGCCTAGCATGGTGTTCGATTTGTATCTGCCTAAGGTTGGCTTATATCTAGATATGTGGGATGCATCACTCACGCCTCAGCAGTTAGCCGAAAGGCTGGAGCGCCCCAAAATTTGTCAGACCCAGGGCATTGACTATTTGGTGCTGGAAGCAAGCAACCTAAATGAGATTGAGCAGGAAATGCCCCGCGAACTGCTAAAAAGAGACTGTGAGCTATAGTGCTCTCCAGGCTAGTCGGTGAGCTCCCGGCCGGTGATTAGCGCCAGCCATTGTTTAGCGGAGTGGGTGTTGTCTAGATTGGCGGCGGTTTCTTGTTCTGTGTCGATGGCACCCAGGGCTAAATCAACGGCTAGAGACTGATAAACCGACAGCGGGTGCGCAAAGCCGTTTCCGCTTGCCCGTTGCTGTAAGCAGGCGGCTACATCATCGATATTCTGAGCGCTAATACCGTGCTTGGCTAAGTCATTTAAAAAGTTTTTCATGGCTGTGCTTCTGGTAAGTTCTTCTGGCTGGCAGAGTTTAGCAAGGTTATCTCTCTTTGCGGGAAGGGTATTTCGATTTCCGCCGCCACCAACGCTTTAAATATCTCGGCATTGGATTTATATTTTTGCTCAAAATACTGTTGCGTTGGGGTCCAGAAGCGAACCCCAAGCACCACAGCGCTGTCGCCAAAGCTGTCTATGCCGATCTTAGCTGGTTTAGGGTTGTTGCCATCCACCGACGCCAGTGCTTGGCCAATTACCCGGCAGGCCTTGTCGACATCGGATCGGTAGGCAATACCAATTTCCAATTCCACTACACGGCAGTCTTTAGAGTTGGTAATGATTTCACCAATGATGTGCCGATTGGGAATGGATATGATTTCATCGTCTTCGTTGGTCAGTAGTGTGGCGGCCATGCGCACCTCTGTTACCACTCCGGTTACACCCAGTAATGTAATGGTATCGCCGACTACATACGGCCGGGTGATGATGATATTTAACCCTGCACTGTAATTGGTTAACAGCCCCTGCACGGCTAAACCAGCACCTAAAGACAAGGCACCAATGGCCGCCACCATGGGGGTGATGTTGACGCCCAGTTTATTGAGTACGATAACCGCCACCATAATAACGATGGCTACTCGCAGCATATTTGCGATAAAGCGAGACAGGGTGACGTCGAACTTTCTCGCCAATAGAAGCTTCTCCACTCGCTTCGATAACCGGCCGGCGATAAACAATCCGATGATTAAGACGATAACCGCGCCAAGCAGCTGAAAACTGTAGGTGACCAAAAATTCAATAATCAGGTCGTATAGTGCGGAGAGTTTCTCTACTTCTGCGCCAATGTTGAGTTTATCTGTATCCATGGTTACCTAAAGGGTTTGTGAGCGGATTGCGGTAGCGTGGAGGCTTTTTATTTGGGCTTGGCCTCGTAGGGTAAAGCTGGCAGATGGGGTTTAATCATATCGCTGGCTTCCGAATAAATTTTATTCACATCCGGCATGAGCCCCACTTCCATTCTGCGTGACAGCATGGTGATTGGGAATAGGCACTCCTGGGTGTTTGGAGCACATGTGGCGCGGCTGCGGCCTTTTTCATCCTCGTAGATGCGCCATTCCAAACCGAGCTCTTTGACGAATAAATCACCTAGCACCACGCCCAAGGATTGAAGTTGATAGGATTGGTCTTGTTTTATCAGGCCTTTGTGTATGATGCGCTGCAGTGCTTCTAAATCGTCTGATGTTTGTCGGATATTTTGGCCCAGCTTTTCTTTGCTGAGGTCTTCCACCCACTCTCGTTGGGAGTCCAATTGCCGGCGTTCTGTCCACTTCATGTCCGAAACCTGTGGCCATTCTTTTTCTGCCAATGCCGATTGGATGGTTAATAACGATATTAAAATGGGCGCGATAAAGCGTATCATGCGCCTACCTCCATTATTAGAATTAAGTAAATTACGACCCAATGCCCAATTAACTATTGGGGTAGATATAGAGCCTATTCTAACCGCTCAGGGTCTGACTGTAACGGCGTAGTTTGGGTTCCCTCTATATGGCGTGGCGCCCGGCGGTTCGTTCAGCCTTGGTTGGGGCTGGTTAGGCAAAATGCAGGCTGGTTTAGGCATTGTAAATCGATTGAGTAAGCGTTATGAAACAAGCAACTCCAATTATTGTAACCGTGGTGATTGTAAGCCTGCTGTGGTTTGCGGTATCTGCCAACAGTGACAAAGCGGCGTTACAGCAGCAATTAGACCAATTGAACGAGCAGAACGCAGCACTAGAAGAGCAAGTGGCAATGCTGCAGCAACAACTACAAGTGTCGGAGAAGGGCACCGTGGCCGGGGTGGTGGAAGAGGCCAATAATTCACTGCAACAAGGGCTACGTACCATGTTGCAGGCGGCAGAACAAGAGTTTAATAAGCTGCAAAAAACGCTTGATGAAACGCTACAAGAGTGGGAAGCCCAAGAGCAAAATAGTGAGGAAGGCTCTGCAACTCCGGCAGAGCCTGCGCCTGCGCCTGAAAACCCACACACAGAAAACAGCGGCAGAACACTGCACGAGACATAAGCGCCTAACACTGGGCTGCAAATATCAGTAAAATGCCGGTTATGGTAGATGTAATTGGCGAATATTCCGACTTCTTGGTGGTGCACAAACCCGCTGGCTGTGATTTTCATGACAGCGACGCTGGCCCCGGCTTTTTCAATCAAGTCAAAGCCGGGTTAGCATCAGACAATCTATGGCCAGTGCACCGGCTGGACAAACCCACCTCCGGCCTGCTGATTATGGCCAAGACTAAAGCCTGCGCCGCCGCCCTCGGTGAGGGTTTTGCCCAAGGCACGATACACAAACAGTACTTGGCTGTGGCCGCGAACACGGTGAAGAAAAAACAAGGTAAGGTCGTTGGCGATATGGTGCGGGCTAGGCGCGGCATTTGGCGCTTGCAACGTACGCAAATTAATCCCGCCATAATGCAATTTACCTCGGCATCGTTGATACCGGGCTGGCGTCTATTTTCACTTATCCCCCGCACTGGAAGAACCCATCAGCTACGAGTGGCGATGAAATCCCTAGGTGCTCCCATCCTGGGAGATACGGCTTACAGTGGCTCTTCCGCAGACAGGCTCTATCTCCACGCCTACGGTTTGGCTTTTCAATATCAAGGCGAAGACCACCAATGGCGGATAATCCCTAACACCGGCGAAGCCTATTCAGGCCCTGCCTTTAGCGCTGCATTAAGCGCGCTCGCGGCCAGTGGCTAGCGCCGCCCACGCTATGCGGTTGCCCTCAACTAAACGGCTCTTATTTGCGGTCGGCCTCCTGTCTTTGCTCGGCGTAATTGCTGCGGTTTTGGTGTGGCTGCGGCCGGGTTCGGCGCCAACGCCTAGGCTTGTGGCGACGTTTAATGAGGTGGATTGTTGGTTTACCACGCCGCAGGATTTGACGGCGCAGTGTGGTCAACTGGTGGTTCCGGGTGCATTGCAGTCCTATCGCTTACCGGTAGTGATATTGAATGCCAGTCTCGGTAGCAACCAGCAACCGCTGTTATATTTAGGTGGAGGCCCCGGTGCCGGTCTTGGCTTGACTGAGGATGCAATAAACAGTTGGTTCGGTTGGTATCGGCAACAGGGTTTGCAAGCGCCACTGGTGTTAATGGATTATCGCTCCACCGGCCTTGCACAGCCGAATTTTCGCTGTTCGCCCTTTGAGGCGGCGTATCTCACATCGTTAATCCAACCGCAAACGCAAGTCGGCAATGAACTCTATCAGGCTACCAAGCAATGTCTGGATATCTGGCACAGTCGCTTGTTCGCTCCTGAAGATTTCACCAGCCAAGCGATGGCGCAAGATTATCTACAGCTTTTGGATGCGTTGGGTGTTGACGAGGCCAGCATCTACGCAGTTTCCTATGGTACGCGGGTTGCGATGGCGTTAGCCGGCCGGGCGTCGTCTCGGGTGGCAGCTATGGTGCTGGATTCACCAGTAAACCTCGCCAAAACGGGGGTGAATTATTGGCCTACCAAGTTTACCAATGCTCTATCGAATTATTTTAGCCATTGCAATATGGCCGACAGCTGTGCCGTTACCCTGGCGCAACTGCAGCGTTACCTAAGCTTATTGGCGCAGAGCCCGCGTATTGTGGAAATTAAACGCTGGGACGAGCCAGGTACCTGGCGGGTGCAGGTTGGTGACAGTCTATTGTTGGACAGTTTCTACAGTGGTTTGTACAGCCCAAATCAGCAGTCGCGGTTTGAATTCATACAGCAGGCTTTGGCCACTTCCGAGCTGGAGGCTAAGCCGGCTGAGCTAAAAGAACTGGCTAAAATCATCGAGCCGCAGATAAATCAGGCATTGGATTCGTCATTTAACTATTTTGTATATTACGCCAATCAATGCCTAGAGAATCCACCCTACGACCCGGCGGTTTATCAGCCAAGCCAACAGCAATCAATCTGGCGGCAGTACCTGGGTTATGAGGCAGAATTGTCTGTCTGTAATTTATTTAAACCTCAGCACCTGCAGCGCCATGAGGCGCCGCTATCCACACCCACGGTTCTACTCAGTGGATTGCTCGACCCAATTACCCCCTTTGCCGATTCAGAACTATTATTAAATCAATTCAAAGGTGGCCAACTGGCCGGTTTTACGGATGCTGGGCACGGCGTACTGAACCGTACTGAATGTTTACGGGGCCGTCTGCCAAAGCTATTGAATCCGCAAACAGACACAGCATTACTGTTATCAACCTGCGCCGACGTTCACCTCTCATCTCATCAATAGAGCCGAAAGGTCCTGCTATGCCCGAACTTTGGTCACACACTGTCGGTGATGAACAATATCGCGTGGTGCGAGCCGGCCACAGTCTGCGTTTGTATACCAATGGGGTTCTGCACAGCCAATACAACCCCAACCAGGTTGTCAGCGGCGCGCTATGGGATTTGTTGTTGGTGCCCGCTTTTATGTACCCTGGTCTGTTAAAAAAAGCTTTGGTACTGGGGGTGGGTGGGGGTGCAGTCATTAATATGCTGCGTTATTTCTGGCACCAGCTCGCGGTGGTTGGCGTGGATAATAATGCCGTTCACCTAGAAGTAGCACAGCAGTTTTTTGGTGTTAATGGTGCAGAGGTAGGTTTGCATTATGCTGACGCTCGCGATTGGCTGGCAAGCCACGGTGATGATCAATACGATTACGTTCTCGATGATATCTTCGGCGGAAAAAACGGCGACCCACAAAGGCCGTTCGCGTTTGATGCGCAATGGCTGCACAGTTTATGTCAACGTTTGGCGCCAAACGGGGTGTTGGCCATTAATTTTGATCGTGCGCAACAGGCATACCAACTCATCGATACCCTGGCCGATGCTATGGCCGAACTGAAAATCCAACGGGGGTGGATTTTAGAAAATCCGTCTTATTGCAATGGCGTTTTGGTATTGTCTAAGGCTTCTGTTGAGATGGCATCTGCCGTAGAGCGGATGCAAACCCATCGTATTTTAGATTCTCGTTTGCGCTCGTGCCGGTTAAATTATCGGGCTACCCGTTGTATTTAATTTGCGGCTCTACAGCTAACGTAAGCAATAAATCGTGTAGCTGCCATTACCTGCCACCGGTGTAGTTTGCTTGAAAAGCCCTGCGGTGAAAGCCTCCAGCTTTATAAATTGATTCACCACAACCAAGGCTTGGCCGTCGCTTGCCTTCAACCGTGCTATGGCTTGGCAAAACTTAGACGATAAATCTTTGCTGTGTTCGAAACCTTGGTGAAAGGGCGGATTACAGAGAATTAAATCAAACTTTTGATGGCAGCTGGCTGCGGTATCGTCGGGCCAGGCAGTAACATCAAACTGGTTGTGGTGTGCCGTCGCTTGCAGTGCTAATAGCGCCCCTGCGTTGTTATCGGTGGCAGAGATGGATTTTATGCCCAATTGATGTGCCGCTAACGTAAGGAAACCGTAACCGCAGCCCAGGTCCAAAACGGATTGGGTGTGTGCGTTAATTGCCGATTGGCTTTGCTTTAGGTAGTCCACCAACAGGGCGCTGCCGGCATCTATTTTATTCCACCCATAAACACCCGGTTTGCTGTATAGCGCGTTTCCGTCCAGTTCGCCAATAACCCGCAGCTGTTGATAATTTTGGTCTTTTAACGGTGTTTGGCTCGGGCTGGCGTCTGATTTGGTAGCCAGCTCGCAAAGGTAAAGGTCGCCGTGCTTTTGCGTGGCTATGGTATCAAATAAGGGCTTTGCCGCTTTAGCAAGGCCTTTAATTCCCTGGTTTTTCTCTCCAGCGATAAACACTCGGCTATTGCTAGGCAGGTATGCGGCGCACTGGTTGAGCAAATAATTGAGAACGGCTTTTTCTTTGGGGATGTGAAAGTAAACGTGACTAATCTTTTTTTCTGCCGCAACAGACAAATCATAGTCATTAAAAATAATGGTTTTTTGTGAATAGTTGGCAATGTCCCAGCGGTTGGTGATGAGGACAGTTGTGTTGGGCTCAGCGTCGGCAGCAGAAACTTGGTCAATCAACTGTTTGCAACTGTCAACCAGTGAGTCTGTTAGGACCCACAGTTGGCCGGCAGCATCGGTTTGCCGTAGGTACTCGCCGTAAAGCAATTCAAAAGAGGTTAGTGCCACCGATTTAAAAACTCGCTATTTCATGTGCGGTTAGGGTCCTGTAGTCACCCGGTTGTAAGTCTTCGCCCAGGTGAAGCTCACCTATACGCTCTCGATGCAATCCCACCACGGCGTTGCCCACCGCAGCTAACATTCGTTTTACCTGGTGATAGCGCCCCTCGAATAACGTTAGCAAAATGTGTTGCTCATCAATTATGGTCACTTCTGCGGGCTTGGTTGGTTTAACCGAGTCATCCAGCAGCACGCCCTGTTCCAGTTGAGTTTTAGCCGTTTCTGTTAAAGGCTCTGCGATAGTAACGCGATAGGTTTTACCGCAACTGTGATTGGGGCTGGTGACGCGATGGTTCCATTGCCCGTCGCTGGTAATTAGCAGTAATCCCGTTGTATCGATATCTAACCTACCAACGACTTGCAAATTAATGTCTGCATCCAGCGCCGCCAGTAATGGTTCATCACCGGCTGCCAGTGCGGCTTCCGTCAGTACGTTGATTACCGTGGCGTGGTAACCGTCATCGGTTGAGCAGACCACATCTAAGGGTTTGTAGAACATTAAATATTGGTCTTCGATGGCCAACACAGCCTGGCCAAATACCGATACTTGCGCATTAGCGGGAAGGGACTGGCTGAGATCTTTTACTGGCTGACCATTGACGATGACCTCGCCGTTTTTAGCCGCACGCTTGGCTTCTTTACGAGAAAACGCAGTGTTGTTAGCGATAAATTTATCCAAGCGCATGGGGTGCCTCAATGTCAGTTGTGCCAGCGGCGCGTTGCCAGCCAAATTCGTGTAACAGGTGGTTCATTGTTTCATCCAAAGGCGCAGTTATGGCCAGTGGCTGTTGAGTCACTGGGTGGTTAAAGCATAATCGGTGCGCGTGCAACAATAGCCTGTGAGCGTTAAACGCGGTTTGAAAAAACCGATTATGGATGCTTTTACCGTGTTTAGCATCGCCAATGATGGGGTGGTTAATGTGTTTTAAGTGCCGCCGTAGTTGATGCTTGCGCCCGGTTTTCGGTTGGCACTCCACCAGCGAATAGCGGCTAGTCGGATACCTATCTACAGGGTTCTCGAGCTCAATGGTTGCCAACCTCGTCACTTTTGTCACGGCTTCTTGGGCGGGTTTGTCCTGTTTGGCGTGTTTATCTGCGATTTTGTCCAGTCGCTCTTTTAAAGGATGGTCTACGGTGACTTCCTGGGGCGCCCAGCCGCGAACGATCGCTAGGTAGGTCTTTTGGGCTTGTTCCTGCCAATTGGCGCACACCTTACTGGCGGTGTCCGACGACAGGGCAAACAACAAAACACCGGAAGTAGGGCGGTCTAGTCGGTGGATAGGGTAAACCCATTGCCCCAGCTGGTCTCGCAGCATTTGCATGGCAAAGCGAGTTTCATGCTTATCAATGGGGCTTTTATGTACCAATAAACCGGATGGCTTATTAATAGCCACCAGGTGCTCATCTTGGTAGAGGATGGGTAATACATCAGACAATTGGGAGCGCTCCTAAGCGAGTTAAAACCGCCCCCAACGGGCGTAAAACGTTCTGTCGGCTTAACCGTTAATTTTCTTCTCACCAGAATCCACCGACTGATAGATTAGGGTGTTAATGGTCATTGGGCCCACACCGCCCGGCACCGGGGTAATGGCAGCGGCACGGTCGGCCAAAGGTGCCAATTCTATATCGCCTACACCACCGGGGTGGTAGCCGGCATCCACAACCACGGCACCGTCTTTAATCCACTCGGCCTTAATAAATTCTGGTTTGCCCACGGCGCCCACCACAATATCCGCCTGGGCGATCAGTGCGGGTAGATTTTGGGTCTTGGAGTGGCATATGGTCACGGTGGCGTTGGCGTTGAGTAGCATAAGCGCCATTGGCTTGCCAAGAATGGGGCTGCGGCCAACGACTACGGCATGCTTACCGCTCATGGGTATTTCATAGGCCTCTAAAAGACGCATAATACCTTTGGGCGTTGCACAGCCGTATGCTTCTTCGCCCATGCTCATTCGGCCGAATCCTAGGCAGGTTACGCCATCGACGTCTTTCTCTAAGGCAATGGCATCAAAGCAGGCCCGCTCATCGATTTGAGGCGGCACCGGGTGCTGGAGCAAAATACCGTGAACTGAGGGGTTGTTGTTCAGTGCGTCAATTTCAGCCAACAGTTGTTCAGTGGTTGTTGACTCTGGCAGTTCCACTTTGAGGGAATCCATGCCGATGCGTTTACAGGCGTTGCCCTTCATTTTCACGTAGGTGGCAGAGGCCGGATCACCGCCTACTAATATAGTGGCAAGTATCGGCGTTTGCCCGCCGCTTTGCTCTTTGAGCTTGGCCACGCGGGCGCTCAGTTCTTGTTCGGTTTTGGCCGCAAGAGCCTTGCCGTCTAAAACCACTGCTGACATAAGGGATTCCTGTTGAAGTTCGTCTGGTGGGTTTGTTTACCAGGTGGGTTGGCAGGGCGGCTATTCTCCCACAGTGCGTCTAGGGGCTCAATTGCTTGTGAGCGCTAGGTAGTCGGGGTGGTCTGGTTATTCTCTAACCATGTTATAGGCCTAAGTGTTTGGTTTCTTTGAAAGAATTCAGATTAGGCGTTGACGAAGCATAGGGGCGTAGGTATGATGCGCACCACTTGAGACAGGGGGCACACAAAACCTCTTGGCCAAGGAGCAAAACGGCTCGTTAAGATTGTTTTGCCCCGTGCCAAAAGCATTGTTTTGATGTAACCTTATCAAGTGTTTTGCTTGGTTTAAGCCGTTAGTCGGAGTGTAGCGCAGCTTGGTAGCGCATCTGGTTTGGGACCAGAGGGTCGGGGGTTCGAATCCCTCCACTCCGACCATTATCGTTTAAGCTAACCCTATCTACTTGCATGATCGCAAAGCAAGGCGCGGAAATGACAATGCGCCCGTAGCTCAGTTGGATAGAGCAACGGCCTTCTAAGCCGTGGGTCGCAGGTTCGAATCCTGCCGGGCGTGCCATCGAGTTTCACCCCGTGCAGCTGTTCAGAGCCTAAACCAAAATACCAAAGAAGCCCTCGGTTATTTGGTTGGTTGTATACCAAAACGTTTTGCCAAAACGTGTCAGTGGTGGCTGTAGCTCAGTCGGTAGAGCCCTGGATTGTGATTCCAGTGGTCGCGGGTTCGATCCCCGTCAGCCACCCCATTCTTACCTGCCCATACATCTTACCCTAAAAATGTTTTAGCTCATCAGCGGTAGCTTGACGGTAAATGCCGTGCCAACGCCTTCCGTGGAGTCCACTTCTATAGTGCCATTGTGGTGTTCTGTAATTATTAAGTAAGACACCGACAAGCCCAGGCCGGTACCTTCGCCCACGCCCTTGGTAGTGAAGAAAGGGTCAAAGACATTGGTTAGGTTTTGTGCTGATATGCCAGGGCCATTATCTGAAACTTCAATGCAAATAGCGCCGGCCTGATTAAACGTCTTTATATTGATTTCCGCGTTGATGTTTGCAGATTCGCAGGCTTGCAAAGCGTTGCGTATGAGGTTGAGAACCACCTGCTGAATCTCCGGCGGCGAGCATTCGCAAATATCTTGCTCGGCATTCAGTTGCACAAACATTTTGTGTTCAAATTGATCGCTAGTATGAGCGGCAAAGCGCGCTTTGTTTTCCAGCTCAACCACGTCTTTAATTAGAGGGTTTATGGGTTCTGGTCCCTTAGCCGCTTGGCCGCTGTGTGCAAACTTCAATATGTTATTTACGATGGAGGCTGCGCGCTCTGCTGCTTCTCTGGCGCCGAGAAAAAATTGGCCAATTTGGCGCTCGGCAAAATAATCTTGCAGGTTGTTGAGATCGATACCGGTAATGGTGGCGGCGGTTTGGTTTTGCGGCAATTCTAAACTGGTTCTGCGTTGCAGATTCTGGAGGTTATTCAGTACTGCGCTCAACGGGTTGTTTATTTCATGGGCTAAGCCCGCAGCCATTTCACCCAGCGATAGTAGTTTCTCGTTTTGTACCATCAGTTGTTCTACTTCTACACGATTTGAAACATCGTTTATTAAAATAACAGCTCCGGTGTCGGCTTCTGGTAGGGGATGAATGCTTAAATCAACGAAACATTTTTGATCGGCTAATAAAAAACCGATTTCCTCTGCGATGGTTGGTAGCTCATTGTCAATGGCGTTGGTGATTTGTTGCTCGTACAGTAATAAGCCAGGAATTAGCTTAAAGACGCTCTGTTGGAGTGCTGCCTTTGTTTCGATTCCCGTTGTGGTTTTGGCGGAGGAGTTCCAAAGGGTTACGGCTCGCTGCTCATCAATACCAATAATCATAGCGGGCAGTGAATTCAAAATGCTGCGATAGTAATTTCGCGTCGCTGCTAGCAGGGCTTCGGATTCTTCGTGCTGACTGATTTTGTTTGTTAGCTCGGAGTTGGCCTGCGAAAGCGTAGAGGTGCGCCGGGAAATACTTTGCTCCAGTTTTTGTTTCATGTCTAAAAACTGGTGGCGAATTTTTATTAACCACAAGGTTAGGCCGGCGATGATGACTAGCAAAAACGCAATAACCAAACCCGGTTGAAAAATAGTCACCGAGCCGGAGTTGGCAAATGTTTTAGTAGTGGCTACCAGGCAAATCAGAGCACTGGCTACAATGATTGTTGGTTTAATAGTGCGGTGAGGAAGTCTTTGCATGGGAGGGTTGGCTGGTGCCTTCATTTTTATGTGTTTAACCCGGCGATTTTGGTGAAATTTCACTCTACCTGAGGTTTATTTGTTAAGCAAAGCGGGTGTTGTACTAGGCGACAATAATATAGGTGTTTTTTACCAAAATTTCCCTCGAAAAGGGTTTGACATCAACCGGCAAATCCGTAGAATGCCCACCACATCGCAAGGGGTGGTTAGCTCAGTTGGGAGAGCGACGGCCTTACAAGCCGTAGGTCACAGGTTCGACCCCTGTACCACCCACCAATTTCCTACAAGTGTGGCAAGCGCCAAAAGCTTTGGAAAGTGCCGCAGACATGAACATCTGCGGGTTGGTAGAACCAATAAAGCAGCGATGATTGCGGACCGGTAGTTCAGCTGGTTAGAATGCCGGCCTGTCACGCCGGAGGTCGCGGGTTCGAGTCCCGTCCGGTCCGCCACTATCTCAAAGCCTCGGCAGTCGCCGGGGCTTTTTCGTTTCTACAAAGTATTCCAACCCTGGGACGGGACGATGACAAATGGGCAGGAAGCCCATTTGTACTACGCAGTAGCCCGAAGGGTGGAATACAGGGATGTATGGAATAAGCCCGCGAAGCGGTGTTCGACCAATTTGTCAGGAACACTAAATTGGCCTGGAGCCAATTAGAACAGCCGAAGGCTGACCGCAGGCAAGCCACAGGGATGTGGCTTGTAAATTGGCATTGCGTAGCAACCCGAAGGGTGAGGCTGGCAGTGATTTGCTCCTGCAATCGCTGCATTCAAACCATCCCTGGTTTTCGATGTGCCGAAGAGTCCCGTCCGGTCCGCCACTATCTCAAAGCCTCGGCACTTGCCGGGGCTTTTTTGTTTCTACGAGGTGATCTAACTCTGGGGCGGGACGATTAATCCTTGAGAGTCGCCACAGCCCTTAGGTTGTTATGGTTTATCCCTCCCGCTGCGCCACTATCTTCAAAGTCTCGGTATCTGCCGGGGCTTTCTTGTTTCTGCGATGTAATTTAACGCTGATGTAGGACGCTCCAACGGTTTACTGGGGCAGGGGGTCAGACAGGAGCAGAAAAAGGCTTGCCTTATAGGTGGCTCTGTGCCACTATTTGTTTCGTTGGCGAGACAAGTGGGATTCACTTAGCTAACCTGCGATAGAGCGAACCTGGAAAGACCGGGTTCCCGTCAAACACAGCAAGGAGTTTGCTGACATGAAAGACTTTGATTTTGCCGTATTTATCGGCCGTTTTCAGCCCGTCCATAATGGTCATATGGCAGTTATTAACGATGGGCTGCGTTGCGCCGATCAACTAATCATATTGTGTGGCTCCGCCCACCAGCCTAGATCCACACGCAACCCATGGACTGTGGAAGAGCGTGAGGCGATGATTCGAGGGGCGATTTCTGCACCAGAAAACAAACGTGTTCACATCGTGCCATTGATGGATATCGTCTATAACGACGAATCTTGGGTGCGTAATATTCAGGCCACCGTCAATGGATTGGTTGTTGCCCACCACGGAATGCCGCACAAGCAGCCTCGCATTGCGTTGATTGGCCACAGTAAAGATCAATCCTCCTACTACCTAAACCTTTTCCCTCAATGGCAATCCATCGGGGTTGGTAATTACCAAGGGCTAAGTGCTACTCCAATAAGGGATGCTTTATTTGCCTCGGATGCTAAAAACACCGGTGCTGAGTATCTGAGCAGCGACTGTGCGAAGCAGTTAATGCCTAATAATGTAAGAACGGATTTGGTGGCATTTTCGAAAACGGATAACTATCAGTTTATAAAGCAAGAGCATGAGTTCGTTGCCAAATACAAGCAAGCTTGGTCTGCAGCACCCTATGAGCCGACCTTTGTGACAGTGGACGCGGTGGTTGTGCAAAGTGGCCACGTATTGCTGGTGGAGCGCAAAGCTCGCCCGGGAAAAGGGCTATTAGCTTTGCCAGGAGGGTTTGTAAATCAAAATGAGAAATTGGTGGACGCCTGTTTGCGCGAGTTGAGGGAAGAAACTCGCTTAAAAGTACCGGCTCCGATATTAAAAGGCTCCATCAAATCACAGCAAGTGTTTGATGACCCTAACCGGTCGGCCAGGGGGCGCACCATTACCCATGCGTTCTACATTGAGCTTGCACCAAATAGTACGTTGCCAAAAGTTAAAGGCGGTGATGATGCTAAACATGCGATGTGGGTGCCGCTGGCTGAACTTGACCCAGCCACTTTATTTGAAGATCACTATTTTATTATTCAAGAAATGACTGGCATGTAACCGGTTAATACAAAAGCTTGGAAATAGCATTTCCATTTAAAAGAGAGAAGGGAAAGACCCGACTCCGACAACAATGACAGGAGGATTTCCGTCATGGCTAATCGCAACCTCATCTTAAATGCCGACTCTTACAAGGCATCTCACTTTCTGCAGTACCCGCCAGAGACTGCTCGTGTCTCTAGCTATATCGAAGCGCGGGGAGGGCAGTTTAAGCAGGCCGTATTCTTTGGTTTACAAATGTTTATCAAAGAATATCTCACCAAACCCATTACCCACGCAGATGTGGACGAAGCGCAGGCAGTATTCGCCACCCACGGCGTTCCCTTTAATGAAGCGGGCTGGCGCTACATTGTTGACACCTACAATGGTTATTTGCCGATTGAAATTGAAGCGCTACCTGAAGGTGCCGTTGTCCCGGTGAAAAATGCCATGGTTCAAGTGGTGAATACCGACCCAAACTGCGCCTGGTTAACCAGCTACGTAGAAACAGCGCTGTTGCGGGCGGTGTGGTACCCAACCACGGTGGCAACTCAGAGCTGGTACTGCCGGCAAGTGATTCTTCGCTACATGGAAGAAACCTGCGATGCCGTAGAAGGCATTGGCTTCAAACTGCACGACTTCGGCGCTCGCGGCGCGACCACTGAAGAAGCCGCAGCCATCGGTGGCGCTGCGCACTTGGTGAACTTTATGGGCACCGACACCCTCAGCGGTTTGATGGCGGCGCGTCGCTACTACGGAGCCGATATGGCGGGGTTTTCTATCCCTGCAGCGGAGCACAGCACCGTCACTGCATGGGGTAGGGACAACGAAGTGGCCGCCTACGCTAACATGTTGGATCAATTCGCAGGCCCCGGTAAGTTAGTGGCAGTGGTTAGCGACTCTTACGATCTTTGGAATGCCATCGACAACATCTGGGGCGAAGAGCTGAAAGAGAAAGTAGAAGCCACTGGCGGAACCTTAGTGGTTCGCCCAGACAGCGGCGACCCGGTTGAGATCGTTTGCAAAACCATCCAGCGACTGATGAACAAGTTCGGATACACAGTAAACGGTAAAGGCTTTCGCGTACTGCCGGCGTGCATCCGAGTGATTCAGGGTGACGGAATCTCTCTGCAAACCATCGAGGAGATTTTGGCGGCGATGAAAGCAAAGCAGTTGAGCGCCGACAATATTGCCTTCGGCATGGGGGGCGAGCTGTTGCAGAAAATCAACCGCGACACCATGAAATTTGCCATGAAAGCCTCTGCCGCTTTGGTAGCTAATGAATGGAGAGATGTCTACAAGGACCCAGTCACTGATCAGGGCAAGCGTTCTAAAAAAGGCCGCCTGGCCGTGATTAAAGATGACAACGGTAATGTGAAAACCGTCCGTGAAGACGAACTCGGTGATCGCAACAACCTGATGCAAGTGGTGTTCAGAAATGGCGAAGTGATTAGGGAGTACAACTTCGAACAGGTCAGAGCTAACGCATCGGTCTGTAAAGCACCGGTCGCTGAAGCGGAGGACGCCATAGTCGCCTAAAAATGTTTACACCTATGAGGCCTGGATAGACCGGGCCTCCATTATAATTGATGAGGATTTCGTCATGTTTAACGTTAAATACATTAAGTGTAGATCCAACAACCTTCTCAGAACACGGAATGCTCATTTTACAATTTACATTGTCACTAGCTTGTCCTTAGTTTTATCTTAGCGGCCCGAATTACATCTTCATCGAACAGTGAAGACCAAGGACTCTCAAGAACGACTGATTCGACACTCAAGTCAAGACGTCCCTCCAAAGCTAGTTTAGTGAAACCCTCTGATACTTCTGTATCTAAAACTAACTGAGATACCGCTCTAATTGCCCCTAGCTCGTTAAGCATCTGAATAAAATATGTTGGCGTATAGTTAAGCTCTTCCTTACAGCGAACAACTAGCTCTTGAATATACGAATATAAGTCCGATTCCGTAACCTGGGGTTCCTCATACCAGCTTCTTGGAATCAGCGCATATTCACCACGCCACTTCTTATCTCGAATGGCTTGTTGATACCAAGGTTCATCTATATCTGCGTGATCGGTTATGATCACTTGAAGTTCGGGAGATAGCTCATTAACAATTTTAAAAATCCACTCGAACAACTTTTTAACAGCAATTCTGTCTTCATCCTTCTCAATTTCGGAAAGATCACCTGAATCAGATTTATCAGCGGGAAAGTACACTTGGGAAGGTTGATCAAAGAAAATAAACCGACCAACTGGACGAGCGCGTTCTATAAACCACTTTGCCAATGCAAGGTAGGTAACAACGTGATAACCCATCCAGTTTTCGCCGCTTCCCATTTTGTCGAGCGTTACACGCCCATCAGGAGTGTCAGCAACAACGGTTAACTTCGAAGCATCTAAACGGATTCGATGATTGCTATACCCAAGACCCAGCTCCTGAGCCCAAACAGTCATATCTTCTGAAATACAATTCAGCTGAGCCTCCAGCTTTTCTCTTAGCGCTTCCGGATCGAGTTTTTCTGAAAGGATCGATATCTCTTCCTCTAACAGAGCTAACTGCGCTTCTAAATTTTCATTATCATCGGCCCAATCTACACTTTCTAAGTAAAGGCTGCATTTTCCAGCCAACTTAGCTCTCAGCGTGTTCAGGCCGTCACGCTGTTCATCTTCGCTTTCTTGCGATCTAATATTTCCAATAGTTTGCTTAATGCGCTTAAGCTGATTATTAAGTTCACTCTGTTCCTGTAACAACTGATTGACATACCCACTAATACGAGGTCTGGTACGCCCAACGCCCTGCAATTTTCCTGATAGATCTGCTAACGATGACTTAATGATTTCTTGGATCCTCGAAGCCCTTTCATGCGGGCTCTCACATACAGGACAAACCTCGGACACAGTCTCAAACTTCTTAAACAACCCAACTGACTGAAGCCTATAAATCTGATCATTCACCGCTTGTTCAAAGCCAGATTCCGAGGCGGTATACTCTTGGGCTTCCCTGAGCCTTAACTTCAACGCCCTTTTTTGGTTCTGGAGTCGTCGATTCTCTGCCTCTAAGGTAATAAGTGGATCCTGTTCATCGTAGACATCAACATCCAATGACGGCGACCAACGCGAAATCAGCTCAAGCTGGTCCAATAAAACCTCATCTTTCGGAATCAGATTCTCCGAGCTGTACAACCCCAGATCTGCCGCCTCTGATAAAAGTGAATAACCTTTTAGAAGCCCATCGCCTTTTAAAGATTCAATTTCTTTTATCTGCTTTACCAGACGCAATCGCTCTTGTTTTAACGATCGCAACCTTTCCATTTCGGAGAGCCGGTCATCTTCAGCGGCACCTATAAAATAAGGCAAGGTATCCTTAATATTTTGCGGAACTCTATCCCTTGCCTGTTGATGAAAAAGGATTTCATTATTAGCAATCTCAGTCTGACTTTGGAATAGATAATATCTAGAATGGCGAAACCCGATGGTAACCGGATGCCGGGTATGTCCTTTCGGGACTTCCGTAACATGTTCTGGAACACCAACCTTTTGGGTTAAAAAGGAAACCACACTATCAATGTTGGTGGACCTCGTTAATTCCGACTTGCTAGGTAAGGAAATTTCTTTTTCGACGAGCATATAGCAGGCTGAATTTGCTTTTACGCCGGGCATTGGGGCCGCCCGCGCTATAAATACTTGGCAGTCAGGGAATTGCAAAGCAATGGCATACCAATCTACAGTCTGTCGAATATGGCCAGCCGCTACCATGCACTCACTGGCACCCAAACAGTATTCTACAATGTGGATTAGCGAGGTTTTTCCTCGCTGCGAAGCCCCTGTAATGATATTTACTGTACCTGGCGTAAACTTAACATCACGTCGCTGACCATTTTTTCCATACAATGAAATAGCTAATATTTGCATAGTCACGGCATCACTCCCAAATGTGTATAGATCCCCTCAACTGAGGGGGATTGGCCAAACCACCGACCTAAAAATCCGGCACCTAAAAATGCCTTCTTAAATGTTTCGTTCTTATTAACCATCGCTGGTAATTTTGGCATAGCTTCGTTTTTAATTTGAAAGTAGCCATTTTCCGATAAGAAAATTGCTTCCTGTTCAAGTAGAAATACAATCGCCATGTTAACCACATCAATATAAGCGCTAACTGAATTAGCAAATCCAACTAAGTACCCTTCACATTCCGAAGCCCAACCAGCTAGTGGCGTCGATATAGAAGCAGGCAATACAGATGAGTAGCGACCACATAACGCAAGCGGAGCAATTAGATAAAGAAGTGAACAATGAAGTCCTTGCTGGTTTTTTTCTGAACATTCCCGAATCGCCTGATACAAAACAACCCCGACGTAGGCGGGGTTATATAGATTGGCCTCTTCTTTGGAGAGCTTTGATTCAATGATCATTAGGCAACACCCTCGTTGCTCGCATCACCCAGCTGCTCAAATTCAGGATGCCATCCAATTTTTAGATCATCTGACAGCATGTGATAGGAGCCTTTGGAAAGATACTCTTCTACGAAATCAGGGCGAATAGGAACAACTCCTTGCTGCTGGCAGTACTGATACAACCTCGCTGAATACGCCCTCTTGGCCTCATCGGTGTCAAGTGCCGTCTGCATTTCCATAAATGCTTGTTGCTCATACCACTTCTCAAACAGCTTCCTATCAAAACCACTGATCTCACCCGGATTCAGCAAGCCGTCTCCAGCCCACTTATTTCTTTGCTCGAACGCTCTGTAATAATTTGTTATTGCTAACTCGATTAACTTTTTAGGGGCTTTAAACAAACGCATCTGCTTAACAAATATCCGCATGTCATTATCTACGTCCATCGCATCTGGCAATGCATCAACATATTCTGCAGGCAGGTTTGTGAGCGCATATTCAGGCCGTATATTGTCAACTAATTCTTGTAAAACGCCCAAATTGATGATGCCAGATGGTGTGTCGCTCAGAGCTTCCACGATCCACTTAAACCAGTTTCCTTCAATTCGGTCTAGGAATGCATCAGCCGCCTGAACAGGTACAGACTGCCTGGCGATTGGCTTCATATTTTCTCTGATTTGCAATAGATCTTCTGAATTACCAACAACATAGATTGCACTCAATAAACTATTCCTTTCTGCAGCACTCAAACTCTTAAAAGCCTTATAGCCTTTGTCATTGGTCTGATTTGGCTCTTCACAGATCCCAGACATGATTTGCTGAGCTTCATCTATATCTCTCTTCGGGCCACTTCCCAACAAACTAGCCAGCGAGCCATCCGCAACAGCTTGCGTAGTAACCAACGATAGAATTATATTTCCAAGCGATATCTCTCCAGATTTAATCGACTCTACCCAAACCCTAATGGTTTTCCAGATGTCAGGGCTTCTGTCAGTAAGATTTCCTTCGTTACCATGGAACTTAGTCTGCAAAAGCTCTTCCGGAGAACCATCACTATCGAATGCAATATCGTCCAGCTTCTCGATAGAGACATTAAACTGCTCTGGATCAGCCAAATCGGATAGTTTTTTTAATGACAAATACAGAGCAAATCTAATTTGATAGATGTAACCCAGCATTGAATTTGACGCATCGAATTGCGAGGTGTTACGCATGCTTTATTCCTTGTGCTTTATAACTTTGGCATTCAGGTGACAGTTACTTAATGAGCGTAAGTTCTGGGTTGACAGAAAACATCACGCCATTACCGAATCAGTTAGTTGGCACGCACTATAAAGCGCCCAAACCCTCTGCCTCTCATTCGGCTCATCAAACCCTATGGTATGCACCGCATACCGCAATTGTGAAATCAACCACTGTTTACCTACATGTGAGCCGCAATCTTGCATTATCTGCCTGGCTTTCTCGCGGATATGCCTTACTGAAGCATAGGCCTTTTCAAAGGCTGTCCCAGCAAACTCTTTGGGGAGTGATTCGGGCAGCTCTAGCGGGTTGCTTTGATCCATCAGAAAATCCGTAAACCGAAATGCCTGCTGTAACTCTTCATCCGATTTAATCTGTGTGTAGATATAAAGCAGGTCGTTCTCCAGCTTGGCGAAATCTTTTAATACATGCCCGCGATGGGTATGGAAGAAGTCGATAAGCCACACATTGTCCCGTTCATCAATTATCACATTGGCGCCGTTGAGGTCACCGTGCACAAAGGCGAAAGGGTAGTCGCCCACCATTAAGGGGAGTTGGCCAAGGCCTTCTTTGTAAAATTGATACAGGTTTGGCGCTTTTGTGCCGCCGGGCAAGGTGAGAGGGCCGCTATCGGGGCAGTTGCCAATTAGGGCTCGGATTTTGTGTTTTACAGAATCGGCCCATTGGCTATCAAAGCAGTAGTAGTGCAGCAGGTTTTGCTTTTCGGTGATGGCAGCGCGGTAGAGGCGGCCCAGTTGCTGGTCGAACACGGTATCGAGATAGCTGTGCAGTTTCTCGAGGCTTTCACCCGTTTGAAAGCATTGCTGTAGCGACCGGGTTTTGCCGCTGCCCATGGAGGCGTAACGGTATTTGATGGCACCTTTGGTTTCGCCATCGGCGTATTCCGCAATGGCGGGGGCGTTATTGCCGAGTACCCGTTCGATCTGTTCGAAGGCGGTGCGCTCTTTTGCCATTTCGGCACGGGGGCCGATTTTGATCACGTGGGGAGTTTGCGTGTGGCCGTGGGCATCGGTGCTGTTAACACCGGCCACCAGGTTGCCCGAGAAGCCGCCGTCCAGCACTTTTAGGTTGATGTTTTGGCAGTCGCGAAACAGATAGCGGATCAGTTGATCGGTTTCTTCATCGAGGTTGATATCCGCATCCCAATGGATTTTGAGCGACTGATTGAAGTTTCGATGTTGGGTGGGTGTTTTCTCGCCGCCAAGAAATTGTACGAATTCTCCGATGGAGTCGATGACGGTTACGCCAACAATGCGGTCTAACTGTTGTAACGCAAGAAAGTGCTGGCTGCGAGATGAGCTGGCCGTGAGCGCACTGCAAACGGCCAGCTCAAAATTGGGGTAGCGTGTGCTTAGCTCGTAGGCTAAGAAAAGTATTTTGGCTTCGGTCCAAACGCCGATAAGCCCAACGCGGACAGTACCCTCGCAGTAGGCTTGCAGTGTTTCAGCAAGCGCTGTTTCTTCAAAGTCATTCAGTGTGGTGCTGTTTATAATGGTTTGGTTGGCTTCACCGTGGGGTGTAAATATAAACGCTGCGCCTTCGCTGTCTTTAATGCAGTGCTGGCCAAATTGCTGTAGGTGATTGGCTTGGATTGGGTCAGTAGGGTCGTGCCAATCTCGTATGTGAATAGTCGAAAGAAGGGGCTCGCGTGTTGCCCAGCTCATAAAGCGTTTGATTGGGCCAGACTCGGGATTATCGCCGATGAGGCGACGGGATTCTTCATGCCCAACGTGCAACATATTGGGTAAGGGCTCACCTGGCTTTAATGGTTTAACAAAATCATTTTGTAAACATTGGGTGATGAGCAGGCTGGTCATTAATGGTCCTTATTAATGTGCTTCCCAAGTGCGCTTCAATACGTACTCTTCTTGGCCAAAGGTTTCTATGGCATTTGCTCTTGCGAGTCTTACTTGTTTCACCGCCTCGGTAGGAGGCAGGCCAGCTTCAACTAAAATACGCGCCGCAAAAAGGCCTGTGCGTCCTAAACCGCCACGGCAGTGTATAACAATTAACTTGCCTTGGTTGAGTAATTTGCGAATTTGGGGGCGGTTTTGAAGCCATTTGGCGTCGAAATCTTTCGACGGCGTAGACATATCTTCAATGGGCAGGTGCAGCCATTCCATGGCTGAATCGGCCATCATCGCCGGTAAATGCTCTGCGCCAAGCAATGCAAACTCATGTGTTTCCATTAGCGATATAAGCACCGCAGTGCCTTTAGCTTCTAGCAGGGCTAAGTCCTGCTTAAGATCCCGGTTCCATAGTCCACCATAAAGCCCTTGGGATCGCTTGCCGGGGCAAAAAGTTAGGCCCAGTTTGCCCGGGCAGCCGGGGATCTCGAGGGTATCCACTCTTAGTGGGTGGCTACTGCTGGTGCGAATCTCTGATTGATCCGATAAAGAGGCAAGCTTTGCTCTTAGGTGTTCCAGGGGCGTCCAGGCTTGGCGCTGCGTGCAATAAAAGCCCCAAAATTGCCAGCCATTACTGGATACCAAGCCCTTGGGATCGGTCAGTACGGCCGCCATGGCGCTGTCCGGCGTTGAGAATTGTTGGTTGCCAATGGTTATTTTACCGTTGCCGGTTAACAGGCCGTGATGAGGCGAGTCCTTTGCGAGAGAGCGTATCTCTAGCGGTATCGCGATTAGCCCACTGTTGGCGATATCTTGCAGGGTTATTTGCATACTATTTTTTGTGGTGCGTAATTTTATGATTGACTAAGTGTTATAGAGCCACTAAGGTAGTGGCATTGAGACATTAAGTCAATAGGGCGGGGCCGTTCGATGAGCGAATTCACTTCCGAAAAAGCCTTTCTTGAGGCATACAGTATCCATGAATACGACGTGCCATTATTGACCGTTGATATGGCGATATTCTCGGTGCTTGAAGACCAACTTCAAGTGTTACTCGTTAAACGAGCGCAACACCCGTCACTGGGTAAATGGGCCTTGCCAGGTGGGTTTGTGGATACCAAGCGAGATAAATCCTTGGTTGAAACCGCAAAACGCAAACTCAGGGCAAAAACGGGTGTGGCAACACCCTATGTAGAGCAGGTAGAAACCTTTGGCGGGCCAGAGCGGGACCCAAGAGGCTGGTCGGTGACGGTAGCCTATATGGCGCTAATACCCGCTGAGGGGGTAGAGCTGGTGCCCGATGATGCATCCTCTGAGGTGATCTGGGTGCCGGTGAAAGAAATGGGCAGCGAGTATTTATTGGCTTTTGATCACCAATCGATTTTTGAGGTTTGCCTGGAGCGGCTGAAAAATAAAGTCCAATACTCGTCGTTGCCGGTAAATTTACTGCCCAAGGCGTTTACCCTTACAGAGCTACAACGAACATTCGAAATAGTGTTAGGCCAGACGGTAGAGAAAAAATCTTTCAGACGACGCATATTGGATGCAGGCATATTAGAAGAAACGGGAGCGATGAAAACCGGCAGTAGTCGACCAGCAAAACTCTACCGGGTGCGGCCCGAGGGGCAGGCGTACTTTTTTCCGAGAACAATAGAGGGTAAGAGGTAAAGCAAATAATGAGCAAGATATTAAAGGTGGGTATTGATATTCACGGTGTTATTGACACCTACCCAGAGAAATTCAAAATTTTGTCAAATGCGCTGGTGGCCCACGGCTCAGAAGTGCATATTGTGACTGGCAGTAAGCGAAGCCCAAAAATTGATGAGGTGCTGCAACAGGCTGGTATAGCGTTTACCCACTATTTTTCGATTGTAGAGCACCTAGAAGCGAGTGGGGAGGTTGTTTGGCAAGGTGATCAACCATTTGCGGACCAGAATAAATGGAACCGGGCTAAGCGTGATTACTGCCATAACACTGGCATCGACCTAATGTTTGATGACTCGCCTGTATATCGCGAAACCTTTCATGACACTGCCGCCACCTACCTGCACGTTATTAACTAAGGTTAGGGGTGTAACTTTAGCAATAAGCATTACAATTGGCTTTAACTTTGTCAGCCCTGGATGCGATTTTTATCCTGTCTGCGGGATTCAAGTTCTGCATACAGATATTCTGTAAAAAAGCCATGCATTAAAAACCGTTGAGCAAGATTCCAAGGGCCTACTAAATACAAGGGGTATTTGTTGTACGCCATTTCTGCGTACTGAGGGTTGTTTAGAATCTTGCCCAGGCGGATGGCGATGGACTGGTCTAGATTGAACCCATTAATAGCATCACGATATTCTTCTTTAGTCAGCAAAAAGCAAAATAGGCACATAAATAAGGCGTGTGCACTTTCAAAGTCCATTACTTGAGACCAGCGCTTTTTAACGTTAAATTCGTCCATGTCGACCGTTCGCCATCCCGACCAATCGATTTGTGATTCTTCTAATGTGTGCAGGTTGTTATCCCAATAGCCAAGCTCCTTAAATACTCGAAATAACTCTTGGTCGTGTTTTACAAAAGAATCCTCTCGCATATCTTTGATGGTTTTTGGGTAAAGCCTAAGGAGTGCCGGGGGAGTTTTACCCGAATTTAACGCTAAAAAATTAAGCAGGTTCGATTCCGTTGAATAGTGGCGCAAAATCAACATGTTGGCCTCGTAGCTTACAAAATATTTGCAAAACCAACAGATTAAGGCCTGTAACAGTTTGTGAGCGCTAAATTGTGGTAACGGTAGTCGTTTTAAAAACCAAGTGATATGCAATAGTGCTGCGAACAGCAGTTGCAGCAATGGTCTCACTGACCACCGAAAGGGGTTATCTAGGTCTGCCAGCCAAAGCTCGACGGCTTCTTTTTCAATGGGGAATGAATTGTCGTATTGCAGGGCCTCTAGATAGGCGCTTCTTTGCTTAGGCTTCATCGATTTCTTCCAGTTGTAAACAGTATAGACGTCCTACAACGATGGCTGTTTTTTCAATACGATCAGCGATAAGTTGGTCTGTGCAGGTTCGGTGGAGCATTTGATAGAAGCGTTGTAAATGTTGGTGGTCGTTTTCTGCGTGGTACCTTAAAAAGCGCGTGCAATTGAGTTCTCGCCCTAAAGCGGTATCAATTTGTTTAGCCCAACTGGTGGCCATTTTATCGCCAAGGCCTTCGATCATCCACATGGCTCCCAATAAATCTATAGGGTTTTCCAGGCTTGCCCGGTACATCAGAAAACCGTGCAGGGCGTCGGAGCCCGGGTTGCGCTCACCGCGCTGAATATCGCTAAGGCTGCCGCCACAGGCAACATAGTCTTTTTCCAGCAGTTCATAATCTTTATGTTCGTCGTTGGCGTGGCCAATTACGATGGATCGTACGTCCGCGTAATCTCTGGTAAAGCTCGAGGCGCAGCGGGTAATCCAGCGGCTGCCCTCGATAACCTGTTGGCGCAGGTGCAGCAGTAAACTTTGATAGTCCTCAAGGGAGAAGGCAGCAGTTTCTAAGCGTTTGATGAGTTCGATTCGATTCAGGCGGCGCTCAAAATCAAACCATACACGCATAAGGCCTCGTAAACACGCCTGTGCGTGGGGGTTAAGCTGGGTTTGATCCATGGTTACGGCTCCACAACGGTTAATTTCATATAGGCGGTGTTAAAACGGCCGCTCTCCGGCACCATACAGATGATTTGTTGCCCCGCTTGGATTGATGCAGTTTGTAGGAATTCATCTAGCATAATAAATATCGATGCACAGCCTGTGTTGCCTCGGGTGTATAGGTTGGTGTACCACTTGTGTTCGGGAATGGCAGCACCCGCCTGGGATAACATCTCAAAGATCTTCCCCCGGAAATAATCCGACGAGTAATGGCACAGTACGTAATCGATTGTTTGAGGCTGAACGTAGTCGTCGGCGATTAATCGTAAAAAGCCATCCACTCCGATCTTTACGATATTGTCCAGTAGCCGCACATCTTGCCGTAGGAGCAGAGCGCCCTGGGACTCGGCCTCGGCATAGGTGGCGTAGTCCTGCCAAGTTTGACCGGTTGAGCTTGCGCCAACGCTCATACAGGTAGGAAATGCGTCGGCATGGGAAAAGCTTTTTATCCAGTCTATGCGTAACGATTGCTTGTGAGGTTTGGTCTCTACCAAACAAGAGCCTGCCCCGTCAGATAACATCCAACGCAAAAATTCAGCGTTAAAATCGGGTTTTTTAGCGTTTAACAGCGCTTCGTAGCGGCTGGCTTTAAATAACCTAGAGCAAAGCTCGCTAGCAATAACCAGTGAGTGAGCGTGTTCGCCGGTGCGCACAGAGTTATAGGCTGCTTTTAGCGCCATTAGGCTGCTGGAGCAAATTCCATGCGTGGTGTGTAGCTCCAGATCTTGCAGTTGCATCTCGGCCTGAACCAAACTGCCAAAACCAGGCAGAATGAGGTCTCCCTGGCTGGTGGCACAGCTCAGCATGGAGATTTTCTGCTTTGCTATGCCTCGTTTGTCTAGGCAATTTTGGCCAGCTAATGCTGCCATTTCACTGTTTTGGTGTGTGGTTTTGTGGCTGCTATCCAGCGCATAGTGGCGCGTTAGAATGCCATTGGAAGCTAAAATTTTATTTTTAAGTCTGCTGGCTTTGCCGTGCACCTTACCAAGAATATTTTCTATCTCTTCGTTATCAATAGGTGAGCCGGGAAGGAAACGGCCGGTGCTGGTGATGTAGGCGTTCATATAGGTAGTACTGCGTAGTTCATTTGGTTGTCTATATACCTGGTACTTGTTGCTATACGGGCGCCGAAAAATACTTCGCTTTAACGCAGCGTGCTAGTTCTTCAATGTACGGGAATACGCAAACCACGGCCATAAATATTAGGTAGTTGGGTAGAAATCTGGCACTCCCATGGGGTTCCTCAACCGGTACAAAGCTGAATTCACCCTGCCAGTTAAGCGTTACTAAATCAATAATGGTTTCCCAATTTATGACCGCTATCATAGAGAGCATGTAAAGGGGTAGCGTTGCCAAATAACTGTGCGCGTGCATTTCCCAAATACTTATGGTGCGTCTTGGTGCAGCATAGCGAACGTCCAAATGGGCAATGATTTCATGCAGGGCTAGGGCGGCGAGGCAGATTAAAAGAATTAATACGTTCACTTGAAACAGTAAACATAACAGTATGGGAATACCGATTTGAATTCCCATAATCGAGTGCATAATGGTTTCTATTATTCCAGACGTTGTCTCGATTTTAGTGGCTCGATGACAGCACCAGTCTATAAAGCCGGCAATGCCCCAAAGCGGGAGGAAAACATACATGAGGATGAGCGTTAAAACTTCGTTGGTTGCCATTGGTGGGTGATCCGGTGTATTGAGCCAGTGACTATAGGTCGTTAACATGGATTTGTAACCGCCTACTGGCAGATAATAGTGGAATAACCATGATAAATATTACCCCCTACAAAAGACCGTGTAATCCGCAAACTCGCAGTTTGTGTGGTTGGAGAGGGTAAATATAGCGTTGTGTCGTTGATTTTGGATTCATGGTTTTAAGGTTGTCTCTAATTTGGATAAGCGATATTGTAACTGCCCCCGGCCCATTTTTAATAACCTAGCAGCGGCGGAGATATTGCCGTTGGTACGTGCTAGGGCTTTGACGATTATGCTTTCCTCCAGTGCTTCTAGAGACAAATTTTGGTCCAGTAGGTGTTCAATTGTTTGATCTGGAAGGGCGGTCTGCTCGCTCACTGGAGAGGTTTGTAGGTGGCCGTTGCTATCTAAGGTAAAGGCGTTAGTCTCTACCATTTCCCCAGCATTGAATAGGTGATGCGTGTCTATTGTTTTACCTTCATCGGCTAAAATCACGGCCCTTTCCACCAGGTTTTCTAGCTCGCGCACATTGCCTGGCCAGTGGTAGTGCCATAATGCGTCCAGCGCTCTGCGTGTGATACCGGCTATTTTTTTGTCGGCCTTTTGGCAGTATCGGTCTAAAAACACATGGAACAGCAATGGTATGTCTTCGCGCCTATCTCTTAGTGCCGGGATTTCAATGGGATAGACGTTGAGACGATAAAATAGATCGGCTCTAAACTCGCCATCTTCCACGGCCCGCCGTAGATTGTTATTGGTGGCGGCCACTATGCGTACATCGACTGAGATTACATCAGCACCACCCACGCGTTCTATTTCACCCTCTTGTATTGCTCGCAGGAGCTTGCCCTGTGCGGCCAGTGGGAGGCTGCCGATTTCGTCTAAAAACAGTGTGCCTTTGTGCGCACGCTCAAACCTACCTGCACGTGTATTGGTGGCTCCGGTGAAGGCGCCTTTCTCAACACCAAACAATTCAGCCTCCACTAAATCGGTGGGTATTGCAGCGCAATTAACGGAAATGCATGGCCCGTCATGGCGTTTACTGATGTCATGCAGGGCTTTAGAAAAGCGTTCTTTACCGACGCCGCTTTCGCCTAACAGTAAGACGCTGGTATCTACCGGAGCCACTTTTTTCAGTAGATGAACTACATGATTAAATCGAACAGAAGCCCCCACCAGTTCGGTTAAAGGGGGTTTGTCTTTTAAGCTGGCAGTGTCCTTTGGCTTGCTTACTTTTTGTTTGGGCAGATCGACGAAGGCTTCACTTTGTAAAAATTGAGCCAGGTTTTCTTCATCGTCCCATTCCTCTAATGGTTTTCCAACTACTCGGCAGGCTTTGTGCCCCATGGCGCAGCACTCGATTTCTCGCCATAGCACCGGGCGCCCAAACATGGCGGTGGAAAAGCCACTGGCGTAGCCAGTCATCATCCAACAGATAGGCTCACTGCTTACACCGAAGTGGTTGTTGTGGGCTTCTGCTTCCCAGGAAGAGTGCCACTGGTAGTCACCTTGGAAAATGCCTTGGTCAAAATTAACCTGCATACCTGCAATGGGTTGGTGGTAGACATAGCCTTCCAGTTCTGCCAAGCGCATGGCAGAGCCGATTAGTAGGTCTGGATCATCGCCTACCAGCGATCGCAGTTTATGGTAATAATCAATACCGCGTTGATAGCCGGCCCGGGTCAACAACTGCTGTACCTCGTGTTCGCCAAACCTTTTGATCATCTCACTGCGAAACTCAGCCAGCGCCTTGCCCGGTATAAGCAGCATGCGCTGGTCAAATAACCGAATGTGGCCGGTATCAGGAGCAAATATAAGTTGTTCTGTTGCGAGTTTTTCTAGAACCTTTTGAATTTGAGATTCGTTCTCCATGGGAATGCCATTTTGTCTTTATTTTTATTATTGAACGGCCTAATCATCTAATGGCTACTGGCTGAAATCAATCACTAATTTCAGCCAAAGGTTGTTGGGTTTGCTGAAATCATACAAAACAGCCGGTGAAAATGCTGCAGGTTATAAAAAATCAAATAAAAACAGTGGTTTAGCGGTTTTATCTATTTTGGCCGATGGTTTGCTAAGGATCTATATAGAAACCTAGCTAAGAATATTGCTTTGAGCATTAACGGCGTTATGCATCAGTCGGCTTGCTGGAAAACCACCCGGAAAAGGGCAGGCTTATCCAGCCAGCATACGCCAGCCAATATTCTTTAAGCCGGTTTAAATAATAAAAATAAAGGAAGACTTCCATGAAAGAACTCAGCATTCAGGCTTGTGTCGCCAATGTTATTGAGCAGGCCCAGGGCGTGGTTAGCTTAGAGTTACACCGGCCGGATAATACGCCGTTACCACCGTTTTCTCCTGGCGCACACATTGATGTTCATCTACCTAATGGTTTGATTCGTCAGTACTCACTTTATAACAGTGATTATGATGGTGAGCGCTACAAAATTGCCGTGTTGTTAGAGCCGCAGGGGCGTGGTGGCTCTAAGGCTGTTCACGACATGATACGAGCCGGCGATACTGTTGAAATAAGCGGGCCTCGCAATCATTTTCCGTTGGTTGAAGCTGACCACAGCATTTTATTGGCTGGCGGCATTGGTATTACACCAATCTATTGCATGGCCCAGGCTTTGAGCCGAAAAGCGAAGAGTTTTGAGCTGCATTATTGTTGCCGTAGTGCTAGCAAGGCGGCCTTTGTAAACGACATTAAAGAATCGGATTTAACCGATTTTAGCCAGTTTTATTTTGACGATGATCAGACGGACCCTGTATTCGATATTGAATCCATTTTATTGCAAAGCCCAAACAACAGCCATTTGTACGTGTGTGGTCCGAAAGGTTATATAGATTATGTTATCAATGCAGCAACCAAGCTGGGTTGGCCAAAAGATCGTATCCATTTTGAATTTTTTTCCGCGCCTGGCCATGCCGCGACCGACGAAGGTAACGAATTTTATTTGCAGTTAGCTCGCAGCGAAAAACACTATTTTGTACCTAAAAATAAAACCGCCCTACAAGTGTTACTGGAAAATGGTCACGACATTCCAGTGTCCTGTGAGCAGGGTGTTTGTGGTTCCTGTGCTACAAAAGTATTGGCCGGTGAGCCCGAACACAATGATGTGTTTCTAACAGATTCCGAGCGCGCCTCAAATGCGGTATTCACTCCGTGTTGCTCGCGTTCACTGTCTCCTGAGCTGGTGCTCGATCTTTAAGTGGGTTCTCCACAGCATAAATCACGTTAATCATTTCAAAAACAATAAGGTACAACACTATGATTATGACCGATAAACCTGCCAAATATTTAATGAACACCTGGTATGCAGCCGCCTTATCGACTGATGTTAGCGATCAGTTGATGCATCGCCGCTTGCTGGACATTCCGGTGGTTCTGTATCGCAAAGAAGATGGTACTCCGGTCGCATTGCAGGACAAGTGTCCCCATCGATTCGCGCCTTTGAGTCTCGGCAAAAAAAAGGGCGACAATGTGGTATGCCCGTACCATGGTTTGGCATTTAATGGGGAAGGCCAGTGTGTTCATAATCCACACGGCAGGGGGCATATTCCTGCTAAAGCTCACGTGGTGTCTTATCCTTTAATGGAGAAATACGGATTTATTTGGATATGGATGGGGAATGAACCCGCCGACGAAAATCAGCTTCCGGATTACTCACAATTAGATGACGGCCATGCCAATGCTTTGGCGCACACGTATATGTTGCGGCCCTGCCATTATGAACTCATCACTGATAACGTTATGGATTTAAGCCACGTAGACCATTTGCATGGCGAGATTATTACTACTCGGGGCCAGTTATCTCCCCAGATGCCTCGTGTGGTGGAAGATAACGGCGAGATCTCCGTGCGCTGGGAGTGGCATCAAACACCGGCGATGATGATTTTTAATGATTTTTTACCACGGCCAAATGAGGAAGCCGCTCAATTTGTGGTGGTTACTTGGTCCAAACCTTCTCACATTCAGCTTACCATTGGCGCTACGCAAGACCACACGTCGAATGAACCCTTGTGTTATGAAAACACTATTAGCCAGTACGATTTACACACTTGCACACCTGAAACAGAAAATAGTAGCCATTATTTTTTCGCGACGAGGCGCAACCACAATGTCGAGGATGGCGAGTTTAATAAACTAAAAATTGCCGGTATGCACGGCGCATTTGAAGATGAAGATGGTCCAATTTTGGATCGCGTACAAGAAATGATGCCAAATAATGATTTTCTGAGTTTGGATCCGGTGCTTATTAGCAGCGATGCAGGGCCAATCCGAGTGCGTCGCGTGTTAAAAGCACTGATTGAATCTGAGCAAACGAAACAGAATGAGGCCGTAGCCTAAGCCCAGTGTTGCCAGAGATGTATGTTTCTGGCAACGGGAGCATGCCAAATACTGCTCAGTAAAAAGACGCAGACGCCATGGAAAAGGTTCTCAGAGGGTTGTGGCGTCTGTTGTTGAAATTCAAACCGCTGGGCGTTGGAATTAATTTGCTTACACAGGGTAATGCTCGGCTTGGCATTACCAGGTTTCCACCGGCGGGGGAGGTTTGCGGTCTTGGCCATACAAGTTAGTGATTGGTTCAAAATAAGCGATTTGTACGGATTTATATTGGATTAATATTGCTGTTATGTTGAATAGAATCGAATTTTTTAGTGCCGTTAGCGCTGATTGTTGGCAGTGTTGCTCTTAACGTATAGTATGGCTTGGTTTGATTACATCCATCGCCGCTTAATGGGTAATTTGTCCGCATAGGTGGCGGTTGTAGTGCCCGATTGATTGCTTGGTTATCGCCGGTATTCAATCCTGACAACTCTAACTATAAAGCGGCGCGGTTGTACTGACGCCGGGGAGAAGCCAAGCGATGTACGGCATAGTCGATATTCAGCAACCTGTGCAACCGTTACCTCAAGCGGGTCAAATGCGCAGTGCTAATTTGTCTTCCTTTTCACCTTACATAGCTTCGTTGGGTGGTAATCCCCAAGGTTTACTCGATAAGTTCGGCATACAGAGAGATGGCCTCGAGAGTCAAGATTTATTGGTCGATTGCCAGCCTTTTGTGGAACTGTTTGAGTACTGCGCTGAGAGATTCAATCAGCCGTTGTTTGGTGTCAGCCTAGCAGAGAGACAAACGGTGGAGGTCTATGGCGCGGTGGCTGCATACTGTCGTTCTGCACCGGATGTAAAGCACGCACTGAAAGGACTGGTTAACTACCTGCCGACGGTACATTCCTACGAGAGCCAGCTAGAGTTAGTAGAGTGTGGCGGTATTGCTGAATTACGCTGGTGCGAAAAGTCACCCATGGGCGAGAATTCTCAGAGTGGTTTGCAAGGTCTTATGCTTAACTTAAAGTTGTTAAAAGAGCTTGCTGGAGATGCCTTTAAACCCAGCTATATCAACTTGCCACACGTTCCGTACCATCGTTGTGTAGAGCCTCTACGCCAACATTTGGGGTGTTCTGTTCGATTAAGTCACGATAGAGCCTGCATCGGTTTTGCAACACGTTGGTTAACACAACCCGTCGCTTCTCGCAATCAGACAGTGTACAAGGTGCTCGGTGGTTATTTTGCGTCGCTGCAGTCACTGCAGCAGCCCAATTTGGTATCCGATGTAACCCATTTTATTAAAACTAATATGGAAAAGGGCGAAGCGAGCATCGAGTGCTGCGCTGAACGGCTGGGTGTTTCAAGCCGAACACTGCAAATGCGATTAGCCGAACAGGGACGATGCTTTTCCTCAATGTTGGATCAACAGCGCCAGACCTTGGCTCAATTGGCTTTAAAGAACGGCAATATCTCCATTGCCGAAGTGGCGGATTCTTTGGGTTACGCCGAACGAACCAGTTTTGGCCGCGCCTTTAAGCGCTGGACTGGCGTAACACCTCAAATGTATCGCAAACAATTTATCTAAGGCTGCAAACCTAAGGCTGCAAACCTAAGGCGCGTTGCGCCAAATGCCACGTCCATTCATCAATAGCCTACCCACATTGGCCACGATTACTGAATACTCTCGCTATTAAAACGCCGGCGGCAGTCCAGATTTTTATCTGACGCGCGGTCGGATGGGAATCAAATGCACTTGGGCCAAGAGTATGAGCAAAATAGTTTTAGATTGTAGTGATTTAGATCGTCACATGGGTGTTCCCATTCAGCCAGCGCGCATGCGCGAGCCATTTTCAGGTAACGATATTCGTCGTTGGGCACAGGCCATGCATTACCCTAACAGACTACACTACGATTCCGATTACGCCGCAGGTAGTCGTTTTGGCGGTTTGTTAGCTCCGCAGTCCTTTTGCGTGGCCATGGATGATGCTCATGGTACTGGACCTTCCTGCGTCGGGCTAATTCCAAATTCGCATTTAATTTTTGGTGGCGACGAATGGTGGTTTTACGGCCAGAAAGTATTCCCCGGCGATATGCTGCATAACCACAGGGTAGCTTTAGATTACGCGGTAAAAGAAACTAAGTTTGCCGGCCCTACCTGCTTTCAGCGAGGCGACAACTACTATTACAACCAAGACGGCGACTTAATTGCCAAACAACGCTCTACGGCCATCCGTTATAACCCGGATGCTGCTCGGGAAATGGGCTCCATGGGCCCATCGGAAGATCCTGAGTGGAGCGATGAGCAAATCGTTGATTTAGAGAATAAAAAATACGATTGGATCAAAATGTTACACGATTTGGGCCACGGCAAACGCTGGTGGGACGATATTAATGTAGGCGATGTTTTGCCCACTCGTATTATTGGCCCTCACAGTATTGCCAGTTTTACTACCGAGTGGCGCTCCTATCTGTTTACCTTGTGGTGTGGTGTTAAAAGAAGAACCGATCTCGATATGGAAGCGTTGGGCTTCACCGATGAAATGGCGGGTAAAGAGCAAGATCCCGTGTTGGAGCTGGATAACCCAGAACAAACCGATGGCGCGTATATTGGTCCGTCCCGCGGCCATCTGTTCCCTCGCTGGGCTCGGCATGTGGGTATGCCCAGGGCTTACGGGTATGGTGCCTCCATGGGGGCATGGATTTTAGATTACTTCAGCGGTTGGGCTGGCGAATGGGGCGAGATTGTGCACAGTAATTGCTCCTACAGAGCGCCGTCACTGGCCGGCGATATATCGATTATGGATGCCACAGTAACTGAGAAATCCATTAATGAGGAGGGGCAGCATTTGGTCCACGTTGATTTTAAAATGGTAAACCAGGATGGCGTAGTCTCTGCCACCGCAAAAGCTGAAATCTGTCTGCCGAAAAAATAATAAGTAAAGATACCCGGTCTCTTGGTGAATGACGTAGGCATTGAAATCTGTCATGGCTTACCGAGCTGGGTGTCTCTTCACATCTTATTTTTAACGGCCAATTAACGCCTTAAAAATACGTGTTGCAAGCCCGATTAGACTCCTTCAATACTCTTTAACGCTTGAAAGTCTATTGCACGGGCCTGCGCATGGCGATCATAAAAAATAAATTCGGTTGTATTAAAAAACATACTCTGAAGGTGGTGCATGAACGAGAGAGCCGATTTTACGGGCCAGGTGGCCATTGTCACGGGAGCCGGTAGGGGTTTAGGTAAATCCTACGCTATTTTGTTAGCCAGTAGGGGCGCTAAAGTTGTTGTCAACGATATTGGCTCAACCATGCGTGGTGATAACGGTGGTGAAAATCCGGCACAGGAAGTCGTTGACGAAATTACCAATGCTGGCGGCGAAGCGGTGGCATCCACAGATAGCGTTGCTACCATGTCAGGGGCACAGGCGATTGTTAACACCGCAATAAGCCGATACGGCAAAGTGGATATTTTAATTAATAACGCTGGTAATGTCCGTTATGGCTCTATAGTAGATTTATCGTTGGAAGATTTTAATTCAGTATTGGATGTGCATCTAAAGGGTGCCTTTCACATGGTGAAATCCGTCTTCCCGACGATGATAGACTCAGCCTACGGCCGAATTATACTCACCGCGTCCATCAGTGGACTATACGGTCTCGCTACCTCGGTGAATTACGGTGTCGCTAAGGCGGGAATGATTGGCCTTAATAATGTCGTCGCGTTAGAGGGAGCCGAGCACAATATTAAGAGTAATATCATTCTCCCGGGTGCGGTGACCCGTATGTCGGAAGGCATCGATACTTCTCAGTTTCCCCCTATGCCGCCAGAACTGGTGGCCCCAGTGGTGGGCTATTTAGCGCACCAAGAATGTGCCATCTCAGGTGAATTGCTGGTTTCCATGGCCGGCCGAGTGGCGCGCGCCATGATCGCCGAAACCCAAGGGGTATTTCAGAAAGATTGGACCATAGAACAGGTGGCTCAACGACTAGGGGATATCCGGAATACTGAAGATCTGTGGCTGCTGGCTCCCTGTGAAGATGGCTTCAATCAGCACATGATTAAAAGTTTTGCCATGGTTAGTTCAAACTCAGAATAAAATAAAAGGAACGATGCTATGAGTGACCCGCAAAAGCAAATGATGCAGGTGATCGATAAAGACGCTATTAAAGACTGCCTTTTCCGTTTAGCTCGTGGCGAAGACCGCCGTGATGCCGAACTCATCACAAGCGCTTATTGGCCAGATTCGGTAACCGACTACGGTGTTTTTAAAGGCAATTTTGAGGAATATCTCGCTTGGGTTGTGCCTGGTGCTGAAGCCATTTTGCTAACGCAACACACGTTAGGCCAGTCTTACATTCAGTTGCAGGGCTCCAGTGCTAGAGTTGAAACCTGTGTTACTTCTTATCACCGGGTCAACATGGGGGATAGGGAAGCAGATACTGTCATCGGTGGGCGTTATTTGGATGAGTTAGAGAAGCGCGATGGAGAGTGGCGAATAAAAAGCCGAACTATGCTCTATGACTGGTTTCAAGACTTTGGAGATTCCGCAGACTTTAGCCAAGGCGTGATGGGGATTCCGTTTAGCGGGTCCCATTTTGTGGGTGGAATTCAAGACGATTTCAGCGCGACTTTTTTTAAGTAGCCTGTCTGGGCAAGTGGCACCTCTGGTCAGTAGCATTTCGTTCTAGCGATATGGCTGTAAATTTCTGGCCCTGGCGTTATTAAACTACAAAGGAGAAGCAAACAGTGCTTTTAAAAGGTAAAGTCGCCGTGGTTACAGGCGCTAGCCGAGGAATCGGAAAGGGTATCGCATTGGCACTGGGAGAACAGGGTGCAACGGTCTATGTAACGGGCCGAACGGTAAACGACGGTGACCACGAATTACCCGGCACGGTTTCGCAAACCGCCCAACAGATAAACGAGCTAGGCGGTATTGGAGTTGCAGTTGCGGTAGACCACGCCAATGACGAGCAAGTGGCTGAATTGTTTGCACAGGTGGAGCGCGAGCAGGGTTATCTGGATTTGCTGGTTAATAATGCCTTTGCCTTACCGGATGACCTCACCGACCCGGCGCCGTTTTGGCAAAAGCCACTGTCTAATTGGCAGATGGTGGATGTGGGCGTACGTTCAAATTATGTCGCTGCTTGGCACGCTGCCAAGTTGATGACCAAACGCAATACCGGTTTGATAGTTGCGATATCGGGTTACACCGGAGTCGCCTATACCTACGGTGTGGTTTTTGGTACCAGTAAATCCGCTGTGGACCGCATGGCCAGAGATATGGCCATAGAGCTAAAGCCTCACAAGGTTGCATCTATATCGTTGTGGCAGGGATTAACCTGGACGGAGAGGGCAGAACGTAACCTCGCCAATATTCCTGGTTTAAAGGGTGCTGCTGCCACTCGGCCAGAAGATGGCTGTAGTCCGCAGTTTCCGGGTAGAGTTATCGCCGCTGTGCTAAATGACGACACAAGGATGCGACATTCCGGAGGTACGTTCATCACCGCGGAGATGGCCGACATGTACGGTATTAAAGATATCGATGGAAGAACGATTCCTTCTTTGCGAGAAGCTCGTGGCGCACCCATCTGGGCGCCGATTGATTAGTTTCAATTGGTTGAAAAGGTGCCGGTACCAAAGCTGCTAAAAATAAAAATGGCCTAAAATCATAGTGCTTATAAAGTGCTGTGCTGTAGTGGCGTTTACAACGATTGAAATACAATAACTGGGGTCAGTGATGCAACAAAGTAATGGTAGCCAATTAAGTGAACAGGAGTTGGTAGGGTTGAAGGCATTGGTGTTGCGCAATACTTTGTACGATTGCCAGCTGCGTTTTACTCGAGGTATGGACCGGTTCGATGAAGACCTATTTCTGTCTGCCTTTCACTCGGATGCCGTTATTTCAGCCGGTCCATTTGTGGGTAGTCCGCAAGAGCTTTACTCGTGGGCTAAGGATCTCCATGAGCAAGGCCAAAAGGCGACTCAACATTGCCTGTTGAATTTCAATGTTGACGCGCAAGGCGATGCAGCGCACACAGAAACCTACTACCAATTTGTTGCTAGGAATAAAGACGACTCTAACTGGATAGCTGGCGGGCGCTACATAGACAAATTCACGCGCATTGACGGACAGTGGCGGATAAGTACTCGGCAAAACATTATTGAATGGTCTGGGTTGTTGCCCAGTTTAGATATCCCATTTGGTGACCTGCCTGATGTCAATGATAACGGCCTAGCAATGCGTGATAAAACGGATATTTCTTACTTGCGCCCGCTGATCAATCGTCGTCAGCATCAAATACCCAGCGACTAACCATCATTTTTGTGTGTGGGTCGCCCTGGGTTGAAAGTATTTTAGAGATTGAATCTATTTCTCGTGCTGGCGTTAGCCTTAAAATCGCCGAAGTAATAACCAAAGAAATAACTAAAAAAACAACTAAAAAAACAATTAGGGAAACACTATGCCCACACAACACACAGTAAAAACCACCTTGGGTTCTGCCAGTGCCTACCTTGCATTGGGCCTTATTTCTTTACCGTTGGCCAATACCGCGTCAGCCCAAAATGAAAAGGCGTATCTGGAAGAGGTTGTAGTTACTGCCCAGCGCCGTGAAGAAAAGTCACTGGACGTTCCTATTAGCATCACCAGTATTGGCTCAGAGTCGCTTGCCAAAGGGGATGTTCAGCAATTAAGCGATATTATGAAACTAACGCCAGGGTTGCGGTTCGACAACCAAGGCGCACTGGCGCAGCCCACCATTCGTGGCGTGGGCACCGCTGTTGCTGTTTCTGGAGGCGGTTCTAATGTGGGTATTTATACCGACGGATACTATTCGCCTAATCCATTCTTTGCCGACTCTGATTTTCTAAAACCAGAGAGTGTCCAGGTGTTGAAGGGGCCGCAAGGTACGCTCTTTGGACGAAATTCCACCGGCGGCGCTATTTTAGTAACAACTCCATCGCCTAGCCAAGATCTCACCGGTGAGCTTTCGTTTGCTTATAGTAGCTTTAATACGCAGCAAGCAAAGGCTGAATTTTCTGGTGGAGTCACTGACACCCTGGCATTGGATGTGGCCTTGCAGCAACGCAGCAGCGACGGCTATTTGGATAACTACCTACTTGGTGCTAATGGGCTTGCAAAAGCTGCTGACGACGCCGGCAGTTACGATCGGCAGGCTTTGCGCTTGGGTGCCCAATGGCAATTAAATGATACAACGTCCATTTTGTTTCGCTATTCTCAAGCGGATATTGAAGATCGCACCTCAGTTGCGGCAAACAGCTATGAAGAAAATGGCAGGTTATTCGCCGCCGCAGCGGCCTACGGAGTGCCCTTAGCAACTGAGCCAACTCGGGTTTCTGTGGATTTTCAACCAGAGTTTTACGCCAAGAGTGATGTATTTCAGCTCACCGTGAAAACAGAGCTCCCGTTTGCTTCGTTCACTTCATACACGCAATTGAGGAAAGAGCGAACCGATAATTTTATGGATTTCGATTTCTCTGCTTCGCCGATTTTCCACTATCGCTATGATGTTGATGACGAAGTTTTCACGCAAGAATTTTTATTGTCGTCGACTACGGAAACCGTTTCATGGACGGCGGGTTTGTTTTTCTTTGAAAACGAAAGTACCTTTAAGAACAACCAAGCCTCTTTCGGTGGCGCAGCTTTCTTCCGCAACGGCGGTTCCAGTACTCTAACGCAATCAGTGGCTGCCTTCGCCGACGTTACCTTTACTCTGAGCGACGATTTATTTCTTACCGGCGGTCTGCGTTACGGTTATGACGAAATCTCCGATGCGTATCTAACCCTGGGCGTTGATGCCAGCGGTAATTTGATTCGGCAAAGTGTAGATGACGTTGATGACTCGAATCTAAGCCCGCGGTTGGTATTACGATATACGCCAAGCGAAAATAGCAGTGTGTTTTTGTCCTACACCCAGGGTTATAAGGCCGGCTTATTGAACGTTGGTGGTAATACGCTGGAGGGCATTAACGTCGAGCCGGAAAAAATCGCTGCCTACGAGCTGGGTTACAAGTGGCAAACTGGCCAGGTAACCGTAGATGCATCGACCTTCTATTATGATTATCAGGATTTACAGGTGGCCACCTTTGATGGACCAACCAGTATTATTGAAAATGCTGCGAATTCCACGGTTTATGGGCTTGATGGCCAGGTTCGGATAGCCTTTAGTCAACAGTTAAGTGTGTCAGTGGGTGGTACGTTTATCGCTGCCGAATACGAAGATTTTGATCGGTCTCAGGCATGGGTTCAGTGTTTGGACTTTGTTGCCTGTGGTGCAGCATTCGGTATGTTCTCGCCGCAATACGTATCAGCGGATGGCAACGAAATGCAGCGCTCGCCAGAATTCACCGCAAACTTGGGCGTTAATTATATTTTGCCTCTGGCGGAGGGCGAGATCGATTTATCTGCCACTGCTTACTATACATCTGACTTTTACTTTGACTCCTCGGAGAGCTATCAGCAAGATGCCTATGAGCTGATCAGTGCCAGAGCGGAGTGGCGTAATGCCCAGGATAACCTTTCCATTGCGCTATTTGCGGATAACCTAACCGATGCGGAGTATCGGACACAGGTGCTTCCTCAGCAACTTGGCGCATTGTCGATGTGGGGTGCTCCACGCAGTGTCGGCGCCGAATTAAGCGTGCGTTTTTAGTGACCGCCCCATAAAACCTGAGGAATTTAAGCTGCTCTTTAGAGTTGGTAAGAGGTACAAGGACGTATAACGATAGATGTGGAATAACAAATGTGGGACAGACAGAGGCTTGCTAGCGATGATTATCGCTGCCGAAGGCTAAACTCAGCCCTGGTTACAACAGGGCTGAACCTCACTTCTTAGTTGGTAACTGGCGTTACCATACGACAATACCCAACATGGATACGGGCTAGCTTGCCAGATTAATTTAACTCCTAAATCAACCTGCACCTAGACTAAAGTCGAAAGGCGCTCGTGACGAACATAATATGTTGGTCTTCTGCGCGGTTTTTTCAGTTTTGCCCCCTCCGTTTAAGAACCAATCTGCTAATCTAGAGTCTTTGAAGCTGGTTTGGTCCGTACAACGGGCCTGTGTCAGCCGTTGCTGACTCAGTCGCTAGTTTTCACCTAGAACCTACCAGTTGTCCAGTTGTCGATACTGTGCAACACGGCTAAATCGGCTAATTGTGTCGTGCGCAGTTATATTGGCTGACATTTTAGAATTTGGTGGCCATTTTCCTCGTTATGGTGCTAAATCACCGCGAGAGCGCCGGTATGGGTGAAAACTAACCAGCATAGTAGTTATTGAAGGTATGTTGTGGGGTGTAAAGCGCTGATGATTAAGCAGCCAACGCTAAACCAGTTAAGTTATTTTGTGGCAGTGGCCAAGTTAGAGAACTTCCGCGCCGCTGCCCTGGAGTTAGGGGTCAGCCAGCCGACCCTTACCGGCCAGATTGCCGCCCTGGAGAAATCCCTAGGTGTGGTTCTTTTTGAACGGTCTCGAAGCGGCACTCAGCTATCGCCCCAGGGACGCGCCCTGATAGAGCCGGCCGAGGCAGTTCTCAAAACCAACGTTCGTTTTATGGAGCAGGCCAGGGAGCTGTCTGACGATAGCCAAACAACCTATCGACTGGGCGTGCCACCCACCCTTGGGCCGTATCTATTGCCCTACGTATTACCCGAGTTGCACGAGCGCTATACCAAGCTCAAATTCTACGTGCGCGATGTTGCGCCGCGTCGTTTGGAGCAAGGTTTAATCAACGGTGAATTCGACCTAATTATCACGCCGCTCTCACAAGAGTCTTCCCAACTGGTTTCGGCGGATCTGTTTATTGAACCGTTGAAATTTGTAATGCCGTCAGATCACCCTTTGGCCGGAGCCAGCGCTATTGACCCGGAACAGCTCAGGGGCGAGAGCGTGCTTACCCTAGAAAGCACGCATCATTTCCATTATCAGGTGTTGGAGCTGTGCGACCGCATTGGCGCGCATATTCTGCGAGATTACGAAGGCACAAGCCTTGATACTCTGCGGCAAATGGTGGTTATGGGAATGGGGGTAGCCTTCCTGCCGGGCTTGTACATTCACTCAGAACTGCACAAGCCAGAGGCTTTGCATGTGTGTGAATTATCGCAAGCACCGATAGAGCGTCGCCACAGTTTGGTGTGGCGGAATACCGCATCGAACCGAGTGTTTTTTCGTCAATTATCCGAAAACCTGCGCGATATCATTGAGCGTAGGTTAGGACATGCAGTGAAAGTAATTCGTTAATTTAGGTTTGTCCGGCACTGTTTCTATTTAATTAAAATAACTTTATTTTAGCTATGCCGTTTAATCTTTGAGAGGGCGCCTGCTGGATACAACAGCAGTAATCTCGCCCCTATATTAATTCAAACTTTTTACGCCAGTTGCCAATGCGAAAGTAAATTACCGCAGTGATGCCGATAAGCATTGCCGACGCGGTGGTTGCCCACCATAGTCCAAAGTCCGCTAGCGGTGTGTAGTAAGACAACACCAAACTTAGTGGAATTTGGTAGATCCATACACTGGTCAACGATATAAACATCGCACCCAGTGTATCGCCGGCCCCCCGGAAGGCGCCATTGAACGCCATTTGAATCGATGTGAATGGCATGGAAACCGCGACAATTTGCAGTACTAATGTGGCGTACTGTTGCAATTTGGTATCGTTAGGTGCGAAAACCTCGGCAATTGGTTGGGCGTAGTAAAACACCGCGCTGCCCAGTGCCGCTAATTGGCAGAAATTAAATGCCGCGGTTTTAACGGCCATTTTGCCCACCCGGGAATTTTCACCCGCGCCGAGATGCCGGCCGACCAAAATAGAAATAGCCATGGAAACACCGACCCCGGGAATTAAACAAAAACTGAGCACCCTAAACACCACACCATAGGAGGCCAGGGTCACTACGCCATACTGGCTGGCGAGAGCGGTGACCACGGCGACGGTGACCGCGCCCATGGACTGCTCTATAGACGCCGGTAAACCCACGCGCAAAATTTGTTTTTGGCGGTTTAGATTTAACCGCAGTTGCGCGGCACCGATGTTGAATCCAAAGCGAGGTCGCAATAGCAGCCACACACCGGCTAACGCACTTAAGGCTTGCGTGATCACCGTTGCGTAGGCGGCGCCTTGCACGCCCAAAGCAGGAATCGGCCCAGCGCCAAAAATAAGAATTGGATCCAGCAGGGCATTAACAACAACACTGGGGATAATAATAAATAGCGGTGCTTTGGCTTCGCCCAGGCCACGTAAAATGGATTGATAGGTCAAATTCAAATACACAAACGCTGTGCCTAAAAGTGTCGTTCTAAAATACAACACAGAGCCCGTTTGAAGTTTCGCATCGGTTCCCAGCCAGTGCACAATGGTGGGCGCGAATAGCAAACCAAGTGCCGTTAGAGCAACGGCTAATAGCGTTAGCCCAGTGAGACTTTGCCCGGCTAGTAAATTGATTTCATAGTGATTACCGGCGCCATGGCGCTGTGCAATTAAAATGGACGTAGCCAGTGAAAGACCGCTAGCCACGGCGATTAACACCAGTTGAATAGGGAAGCTCAAGCTCACTACGGCCAGAGCCTCTGCACCCAATTTCCCTACCCAAAACGCATTTATGATGTGGTAGCTGGTTTGCACCATTATGCCGATGGCAATGGGAATGGCGAGCCACAGGAGCTGAATGATAAACGGTTTAGATTGGCTGGCGGCGGGGGCCGGAATTTGATGAAGCAATCGGGTTACTCATGAGCAAAAAAGCGGCATTCTAGCAAAAAGCGGGTTGGAAATTAAGCTCGTGAGGTGAGTTTTGGCAGCAGTATAGTGCTTAGCAATCCCAAGGGCAGTAAGCCCAGTGCTATTTGGAAGGCTCCCGCATAGGAACCGGTGGCGTCAAACAGAAGTCCTCCCATGGGCCCTGGGATGATGGTGCAGATAAGCATGGCTAGGGTCATTGCTCCTTTTACCCTGGCGAAGGCTTGGGTGCCAAAATAGAGAGCAATTAAAGACGCCCAAATTGGCGTGAGGCCGCCCACGGCCAGGCCCACGCCCACTACGGACGCCAATATTAGTAAGCTGTGGTTACTGGTGATTAATGGTAGCCAGGCAAACATGGCAATAACTTGCAGCAATACCATAACCGAGCGTTTGCTGAACACGTCGGATAGCCAGCCAAACACAAACTTACCGGTAAATGAGGCACCGGCAAAGCTAGAAACCAATAGGGCGCTCTCTAACGTGTCTAGGCCAATCTCCCGTGCATAGGGCACAATAAACGTGATAATGATGATGCTACCCATACTGAGAAGGCCAACGGTAAAGGTCAGCAGCCAAAAAATGCGGTTTCGAATTAGGCTGGCAAAGGTGAGGTTGTGGTTGCCATCAGCGTCCGTTTTGGGTTGTGAGGCGGCGGTATTTTCAGCAAGACCATCTGGCTGTTGGTTAAGGTCAGAAGGCCTTGCAATTACCAGCCACCAGGCCAGTGGTGTAAGTATTAATACAATGGCTGCGGCTAAGCATTGCAATGCGGCACGCCAGCCGTAGTTTTCGATAAGAAAACTGGTAATGGGCGGCATCAAAAAACCACCCAGAGAAATCCCTAAGGCGGCAATGCCCAATGCCAGCCCCTGCTTTTGGTGAAACCAATTCACCACCAAAGTAGAGCAGGGTAAAACACTGATCATACAGGCGCCGGGCGCGAACAGTAGCGCACATATCACCGCCGCCAGCGCCGGGTGGGAAACCACCGATAGCAACGCTAAGCTGGCTGCAAAAAGCAGCGAGCCCAGTGTCATTACTTTTTTTGCGTGGCCTTTGTCCAGCCAAACGCCGACAATTAAACCGAACAAGGCGTTGACCAAATAAAATATGCCCATCCCCCAAGCGATTTTACCAGCGCTGGTACCCAAAGAAAGTGCCATGGGCTGAATAAATAGGCCAAACAAGTAAATGCTGAACCCCATTCCGAAGAATTGGCTAATACAACTGAAATAGACGATTTTCCAACCGTGAAAGGCAGGGGCTTTTGGTTCTTGCATGTAAGTAATTTTTTATTTTAGCGTTTGAACGGATAGGTGCTTTTGGCTGTTTGATACACGCAGGGGCTGTTTGTCTAGCGCTGAAAGGACGACTATCTGTACCTGCATACCAGGCTATCATTGCTCAGCAGTGCGAGCGAGAAAATAGACTTATCCTTTTCAGACAACTTTTTTAAACTCTAAACACGCAGTATTGCTTTCAGACGTTAGAGAGTTAACGGATCAATTTTAGGAAGGCGTCGACGGTGTTATTAATGTGTTGCTCGACGTTATCCCGATCCGAAGCTTGTGCCGCTCCTATCAGATATTTTAAGTGCAGATCGCCTTTGATTAGGCTGAAAAACTGACAGCTGGCGACGTGAGTGTTGGCAATAGAGTAGTGTTTTTTTTGTACAAGGTGATCGAGGTAGTTTGCCAGCTGCTGTTGCAGTCGCTCCGGTCCTATTTGCCAAATTTTGGTGCCCAGCCCATCGGTGTTATTGGCCTGGGCGATCAATTCCTTAAATATAGCGATGCCTTGAGGCGAAATCATCGCCAACAAAAAGCTGCTGCCTAGGTGTGTAAGAAACTGTTTTTCGTTTTTCAGGTTGAGATCAGTGTCGAATATGGGGTTCATTACTTGGTCGATCATAGCGACAGCGACGGCATGCAAAAGCGCAAGCTTGTCGCCAAACAGATCGTAAATGGCCCGCTTGGAGCCGCCGGATTGCGCTATGATCATATCTAATGAGGTTTTTTCGAATCCGTGTTGGGTGAACAGCTCACCGGCGGCTTGGATAATGGCGGCGCGTCTATCCTCGGCTTTCAGGTTTCGCCTGGCTTTGGCTTCACTCCCCTGGGCCTCACTCGCTTGGGTCTCAGTCTCTTGGGACTGGCTAGATTGAACGCTAAGATCAGGTGCGGCGACTGGTTTGAGTGACATAGTGCTGCTCGTGGAATATTGCTTTTGACAATGGTACTCAATAGTACCAAAATCCAGCAGCATCTCTACCCGCATCCAACCAAATAAGGCCAGCTATGCCCAAGTTCAGCTTTCTAGTTGTTGTGTTTAGTGTCTTGCTTGTGGCTTGCAGCCCAGCGTCACCACCTGCAGAGAGTCCGCCGCGGCCCGTGGTTTGGCAGGCGGTGGAGCCTGCACAAACGACTTCGATACGCCATTTTAGTGCGTTAACTCGAGCCCAGGAGCGCACTCCGCTGAGCTTTCAGGTGCCGGGCCGGGTGCAAGCTGTATTGGTGGATATTGGCCAACCGGTGACACAAGCCCAGGCCATTGCTCGGTTGGATCCAAAAGAATATGAGCTGTTGGTGGAGCAATCACGAAGCTCACTTAGCGAAGCGCAAATCACTTTGCAAGACGCCAATCGCAATGTCGCCCGACAACAATCCCTGTACGATCGTAAGTTGGTGGCGGTGGCCACGTTAGATGACGCTGAGACCCTTCAACAGCAAGCCGAAAGCCGGGTCGATCAGCTGCAAGCACAATTGGACAGAGCACAAAAGCAGTTGGATGACACGGTGTTGCTGGCGCCCTATCAGGGCGTCATTAGTGAACGAGACTTGGAAGAAGGGCAGCAAGTTAGCATAGGGCAAAAAGTCTTTCAGCTGGAGGGCAGCGGCGGTATGGAAGTTTTGTTTTACGTCCCCGAGCAGCTTATCAACCAGATTGTGGTTGGATCCAGCCACCAGGTTGTGGTGCCAGCGGCCACTGCGCAACCAATTGCTGGGCAGATAAGCGAAGTTGGCAATCACGCCCAGGATGCTGGAGCCTTCCCCGTAGTCATGGCCTTGCAAGCCCCGCCGGCAACCGTGAAAACCGGCATGAGTGCCGAAGCGCTGTTAACTGTGGCTATTTCTGGTTTGGGCTCTGCTAGCGAACGCGCAGACACAGATGGCACTTCTCTACTGTCCATACCATTAACCGCCTTTTTATCCGAGCCAAGCAACCGGTTTAGTGCTTATGTGGTGGAATCTGATCGAGCGGTTAAGAAAGACATTACCATCGCGTCTTTAACAGATACCCACGCCCTGGTCAGTGCCGGACTTCAGGTTGGCGATATCGTAGTGAGTAAAGGCGCCAATCAACTGCACGATCAGCAGCCCGTGGTGCTGTTGGACAGTGAAACCCTCCGATATAACCCCTAACACTGGGCTGGCACAGGCCAGCAGAAATACGGTTACAGCGCTTAATTAAGGACGCATGGCATGAACTTGTCTTACTGGGCCTACAAACATCGGCCTTTGGTGTTGTTGCTCACCGGGTTGCTGATTGTTTTGGGCAGTTACAATTATTTCACGTTATCAGCCCAGGAAGACCCCAATATTCTAGTGCGAGAGGTGGTTATCACCACGGCCGCACCGGGTTACAACCCGGAAAAAGTTGAGCTGCTGGTTACTAAAACCTTAGAAGAGGCCATCCGGGAAATACCCGAGGTGCGCCAGATACGCTCTACCTCCCGCCAGGGGCAGTCCATTGTCCATGCCGAAGTTTATCCCTATATGTTTGAGCTGGATCAGATCTGGGATGACCTGCGAGAAAAGGTGGAAATCGCCGCCAACAGTTTACCCAGCGGTGTGGCGCAGCCGGTCATTAATGATGACTTTGGTGATGTGGCAGTGATGACTATCGCCCTTACCGCGGATGGTTTTGGTTTTGGCGATATGCAAGACAAAGCTCAGCATGTGCGCGATCGTATTTTTGGTTTACCCGGCACCAAAAAAATCGAGCTGCACGGCGTACAGGAAGAACGCATTTATTTGGAAACCAACAGTAGCCGGTTAGCACAATACGGCCTAAGCCGAGAGGCTATTGTTAACCAATTGCAGGGGCAGAATACCATTTTACCCGGCGGTATCGTTGATACTGGCGAGCGGGTATTTTTGGTTCAACCCAGCGGTAATTTCGACACCGTAGAAGATGTAGAGTCGTTTTTAATCGCTTTGCCGGATAACTCCGGCGTGGTGTCCATGGGCGATATTGCCAAGGTCACCCGTGGCGTGCTCGACCCGCCACAACGCAAGGCTTATTTTAATGGTCGGCCAGCCATTATTTTAGCGGTAGCAATGTTGGATGGTTACCGAGTGCTGGATTACGCCGATGTTTTACGCCGCCGAGTACAACAAATTGAGCAAACCTTGCCGGTTGGGTATCGCTTAGAAATCGTTGCTGATCAATCGGAGCAGGTTGCCAAGGCGGTGTACGGCGTTTCTGCTAACGTAGCCCAAACCCTTGCCATCGTACTGGGCGTGGTGATTGTATTTTTAGGTTTGCGTACTGGCCTTATTGTCGGTGCGATTATTCCGTCGGTTATGGCAATCACCTTGGCGGTAATGGGCCTAGTCGATATGCCATTGGAGCGTATGAGCCTAGCGACCTTAATTATTGCCCTGGGTTTATTGGTAGACAATGGCATTGTTATCGCAGAGGATTTTCGCCGGCGTTTAGAAGAGGGGGAGGACCGCTTATCCGCATTAAAAAATTGCGGTGCCAATTTAGCCTTACCACTGTTAGCCTCTACCGCAACCACCGTACTGGTATTTTTACCGCTGATGCTGGCTGAGCACGAAGCTGGTGAATACACGCGGGCCATATCCATCATTATTTTAATTACCCTGTCTACGTCTTGGTTGTTGGCCATGTTGGTCACCCCGCTGATGTGTTTCTGGTTTATGAAACTCAATCCACAGCAGGCCAAGCAGACGGGTTTTGCCCGCTTAGAAAACAGTTATGGGCGCATTTTAGTCTGGATGCTACGGCACAGAAAAATCGTGCTATTAATGATAATTGTCTGTTTTGTGGTGGGTGTTTTTGGTGTTGCCACTACGCCGAAAAAGTTTTTCCCTGCCAGTGACCGGCCCCAGGTGTTGATAACTTTGGAGCTGGCGCCGGATATTACTTTAAGCTCTACTGACAGCACCGTTGTGCAAAGTTTTATCGACTTAAATAACCGCGAGCAATTCCCTTACATTAAAAACTTCGCCACATATATGGGGTATGGCGGGCCGCGCTTTGTGTTGTCGTTGTCGCCTATCGATGATGCGCCCAACAAAGCCTTTATTGTGGTGGCTCTGGATCAATTAAGTAGCATGCCCCAAGCTCTAACCGACTTAAGGCAGTATTTTTTAGCCAATTTCCCCTCCGTAAACGCCAAAGTAACCGACATGTTTCTTGGCCCTTCGGACCCGGGTGTTTTTGAGTTCCAAGTCAAGGGGCCAGACCCAGACGTGCTCTATGCCACGGCAGAAAAAATGCAAGCGAGCCTGCGAGACATGCCCGGCATGATTGATGTGTACAGCGACTGGGAAGGGCGCATCAACAGTTTTTCTGTGCAGGTGGATCAGGATAAAGCTCGCCGGCTGGGAGTGAGTTCTTTAACCATTGCCCAGGCCCTGGCGAGTTTTTATTCTGGGGTGTCGATTTCGGAATTTAGAGAAGGCGACGATGTTTTTGCCATTGTGTTTCGGGCGGTGGAGTCAGAGCGGCGCAGCTTGGAATTATTGAAATCCATCCCGGTTCAGGCCAGCAGTGGCAAAACGGTTTTTCTCGACCAGCTAGCCACGATCGAACTTACCGCCGATTACGCCGTGATTCAACGCGAGGATTTAACTCGCGCCGTTACCGTGCAAGGCCGACCAACGGCCAAAACTCCAGAGGACATCGCCCCGGATGTTGACGCCATTATGCAGCAGCTGCAACAAAATATGCCGCCTGGGCATTGGTTAGAGTCTGAAGGCATTGTTAACGATTCTGCCGAGGGTAAGGCGGCGCTGGGGGCTAATATGCCGCTTTGTTTGGCGGTGGTTGTGCTGTTATTGGTGGCTCAATTTAACGATTTTCGAAGGCCTATCATTATTCTAATGACCATACCACTCGTGGTAACTGGGGTAGCACTCGGTCTTCATCTGCTGCGCGCCGACTTTGGTTTTATGGTGATACTAGGATTGCTCTCACTGGCAGGCATTATTGTAAACAACGCCATTGTGCTCATAGACAGGATAGATTACGAAACAGCCTCTGGCACCCCGTTTATGCAAGCTGTCGTCAGTGCTAGCCAGCGCAGGCTAAGGCCCATCGTTATGACTACCATTACTACGGTAGTGGGCTTATTGCCGTTAATCGTTAGCGTTGACCCGTTGTTCTATGGCATGGCCGTTACCATTGCCTTTGGCCTAGCTGTTGGCACCTTGCTTACTTTGGGCGTGGTGCCGGTGGCTTACAGCTTTCTGATGCGTAATAAAGCTTAAAATAAGCCCCAATAGTGGGCAAATCACTTGATGTAACTTGTTACCGGTTCGTCTAGCCCCTGTACGAGTGTTATCACTCTCCAACAGATCCTTAATTAAAACGCAGGGGATAGAATGCATTTCCTACCTAAAGCGGTTGCAGTTTCCGTGCTCACCCTGGCAATTGCCGGTTGCGAAAAACAATCAGAATCTCAGCCTCAGGCCGAAGCAGGCCAAGCGAAATCCGAAATGGCTGCGTCCGAGCCCGCGGCTCAACCAGCGTCCGCCAATGAGGCGTTTATTGAATTTACTGACGAGATCGTCGCTGAGATATTTAAGTTTGCACCTATTGCTCCGACTTCCTTTGGTTTAACCGAAGCCGACGTGGGTTACCATTTTGCTGACAAGTTAGGCGATTTCAGCCCTACAAGTATTGAGGTTTCCCGGCAAGCGCACAGCCGGTGGTTAGAGGCCATGGAGCAATTTGATGCCAGCCAACTTACTGGCACCGCCTTAACGACACATCAAGTATTGGCCAGCACCCTGGCTAAAACTAAAGCGCTAAAGCCCTACATCAATGCTGTTTTTTCTCCGCTCAGTTACTTCAGTTTATTTCCGGTTACTCAGCTGTCTGGGGCGCATTTAGATATTCCCCGTGTACTGCAGAACGAACAGCCGCTTACCAATGAGCAAGATGCCAAGGATTACATTGCGCGCTTGCAGGGCATCCAACAGGCATTTTCTGATTTAGCATTGGTGGTGCAGCAAGATGTTGATAAAGGGTTATTACCGCCTAAATTTGCGGTGGAAGGGGCCATTGCCATTATCGGCCAAATGACTGCGCCGGCGCCCGCCGAGCATCCACTAGCCGTGGTATTTAAAACTAAGCTGGCGGAGATTGACGGCATTGATGAGGAGCAAAAAAGCGCCCTAATTGCCGCTGCCGAGCAAGCCGTAGCTGACAGCGTGTACCCCGGTTATGCAGCGTTAAAAACGACCCTGGAAACCATTTTGCCCAAGGCCTCTGCCAACGCAGGCATCTGGGATTTAAAAAATGGCAAGGAAATTTATCAGGGTGCCTTGGAGAACTTCGGTGCTGACGGTAAAACCGCAGAGGAAATCCATCAGTTAGGTCTGTCTGAGGTGGCTCGTATCCAAAGTGAGATGGCGGCAATCCTTGAGGCCGAAGGCATGGATTCCAGCGATGTAATCGCCAGCTACAACGCGCTGTTTGAGGATCCTCAGTATGTGTTTGCCAACACCGACGAAGGCCGCCAAGAGCTGTTAGATTATCTCAATCAGCAAATGGATACGGTGTCTGAGCTGTTGCCGACTATTCTAAAAACCCTACCCAAGGCCCCGGTGGAAGTACGTCGTATCCCCGAGTACGAACAAGACGGCTCCGCCGGTGGCTATTACACCGGGCCAAGCTTGGACGGTTCTCGCCCGGGAATTTACTGGATTAACCTGAAAAATACCGAGGATTCCCCCAAGTTTACTTTGCCTACGTTAACCTATCATGAGGCCAGCCCAGGCCATCATTTACAGGTGACCATCGCCCAAGAAATCCAAGATATGCCGATGCTGCGCAATATGATTTGGTTTAGCTCCTACGGTGAGGGTTGGGCCCTATACGCCGAAGTGTTGGCCAAGGAAATGGGCATGTACAAAGAAGACCCTATGGGCGACCTGGGCCGCTTGCAGTCGGAGTTGTTCCGTGCAGCACGCCTTGTGGTAGACACCGGTTTGCACCACAAACAATGGAGCCGAGAAGAAGCCATCGACTACATGCACTCCACCATTGGCGGTAGCCGCGACGAAGTTACCCGTGAGGTAGAGCGTTATTCGGTATGGCCTGGTCAGGCCTGCAGTTACAAATTGGGTCAACTTAAGATTTTGGAGCTTAGAGAGCAAGCCAAACAGGCCCTTGGCGAAGACTTCGATTTAGCCGAGTTTAACGACCAAGTGTTAATTCACGGTTCCATCACCTTGACAGTTTTGGCCGATAAAATCGATGCCTGGATTGCTGGCAAAAAGTCTGCTTAGAGAGGCTGTTTAAAAAGCTGGATTGACGGGGTAGGGCAGCGCTTTGGCGCTGCCCTGTTCTCAGCACTAATCTCAATCCCAGTCCTAGCCGGTGCTTTCGCTGCCTTCTAGGGATTCTGCCAATTGATCTAAACGCTGGGCGACGCTGGCGTAGCCTTCCAACTGCAAATCAATGTCGTAATACACGATGATTTCTTTGTCGTCTCGGTGGCGCTTACACTGGCAGCGGCCAATGACCCCGCCTTGCAGCTCGGCAAGGAAGCGAGATGCTTTAGCCGCGGTTGGGAATCTATAGGCGATGTCGGTTTTCATTCCCATACTTGGATCCGATGGTTGAGTTCGCCAATGCGCGAGGCCCTACCTAAAAGGGTGTTGGGCAAGGAGCGTGGGGGCACGCCAATTACTTCAATGGCGGAATGGTGAAGGGGGTTAGATTCCAGTTATCTGGCTCTACATTCAAATACCAGCCTTGTGACTCCCAATCACCCAAAACAATGCGCTCACCCTGGGATTTGCCAAGGTCCACGCAATGGCGGTCCGGCCGGTGGGTGTGACCGTGAATCATTCGCTGCACGTTTTCCGCCTGCATTACCGCGACCACCTCGCTGGGCGTAACATCGGTTATGTCGTCGGCTTTCATGGCGCTCATGGATTTCGTCTTGGTGCGCAGTTCAGCCGCCATTTGTCGGCGCACGGCCAAGGGTTGTGCCAACACTTGGGCCTGCCACACTGGGTTGCGCACTTGGTTGCGAAACGCCATATATTCTACGTCTTGCGTGCACAGTGCGTCGCCGTGGCACAGCAGCACTGGCTCGTCGTACAAATCCACCACCGTATTTTCGTCCAATAGAGTAATCCCGGTATCTTCGGCAAACTGTTTGCCAATTAAGAAATCGCGGTTACCGTGGATGAAATAGGTGGGGACGCCTGTCTCGCGATAGCGCTGCAAGGCATCTTTGATGTGGCCGATAAACTCCGAGTCGTCGTCATCTCCGATCCACACTTCAAACAAGTCGCCCAATATGTACAGGGCGTCTGCATTTGCGCCTTGATTGAACAAAAAGCGAAGGAAAGCTTTGGTGACGTGTGGTCGACTTTCATCCAGGTGCAGATCGGAGATAAACAACGTACTCATAGTCGTATCTTATTATTATTCGGTAATACTGGCTTTTTCGATGATAACAGAATCAGTGGGAACGTCTTGGTGGTAGCCCTTGTTACCAGTGGGTACGCCTTTGATTTTGTTAACCACGTCCATGCCATCGGTAATTCGGCCAAATACACAGTAGCCCCAGCCCTGGGTGTTTTTACCGCTGTGATTTAAGAAGTCGTTGTCTTTAACGTTGATGAAAAATTGCGCAGTGGCGCTGTGTGGGTCCATGGTGCGTGCCATGGCTACAGTGCCGGCGACGTTGGCAAGGCCGTTGTCGGCTTCGTTCTCGATGGACTCACGGGTGGTTTTTTCGCTCATGTCCTCGTTCATGCCGCCGCCTTGGATCATAAATCCGTCGATTACGCGGTGGAAGATGGTGCCATCGTAAAAGCCTTCTTCAACGTACTGCTTAAAGTTGGCCGCGGTTTTCGGCGCTTTTTCAAAATCCAGCTCTAGGGTGATGGTGCCGTAGTTTGTCTCTAATTTGACCATGAATCTCTCCGCATAAAAGTGGCTGTGGGTATTAATTGCGCGCAACCCGGTTAATTTACGGTCAAACTCGCACAACAGAGCAAAAATTACCGGTAACTCGGGTGCCCCTGGTTCAGCAGGCGGCTATAATACGCGCTTTATAAGTAATCTGAAACCTTGCCGCCGTGGCCCACCCTCAACCGTCTAAGGGAGTGCTAAACGCGGCTGAACTAGTTGAACCTGGATGAATACGAACAACGAAAGTGCGTCACGCCCCTTAAATTTTATCGAGCAAATTATCACCCAAGACCTAGAGCGCGGCGCTGTTGAAGCGATTGTGACGAGGTTTCCGCCAGAGCCAAATGGCTATCTGCACATTGGCCACGCCAAGTCCATCTGCCTAAATTTCGGCTTAGCCAAGCGTTTTGGTGGTACCTGTAATCTGCGTTTCGATGACACCAATCCCGCCAAAGAAGACCAGGAATACATTGATGCCATCATTCGGGACGTGGAATGGATGGGATTCCCTGTGGGAAAGGGTGGGCTGTCCAATGTGTATTATTCATCGGCCTATTTCGACCAGCTGTATCAGTGGGCGCTGGAGTTGATCAACAACGGCAAGGCCTATGTGTGTGAACTGTCCCCAGAGCAGGCCCGTGAGTATCGCGGTACGCTAACCGCGCCCGGCAAGGATAGCCCTTTCCGGGACCGCAGCGTGGCAGAGAACCTGGCCGAATTTGAGAAAATGCGCAACGGCGAGTATGCCGAAGGTGCTTGCGTGCTGCGTGCCAAAATTGATATGGCGGCGGGTAACATCAACCTGCGCGACCCGATTCTGTATCGCATTCGTAAACAGGCTCATCACCAAACCAGTGATAAATGGTGCATCTACCCAACCTACGATTTTGCCCACGGCCAGGGGGATGCTATTGAAGGGGTGACCCACTCAATTTGTACCTTAGAGTTTGCCGACCATCGACCGCTGTATGAGTGGCTACTGGCCAATTTGAGCGTGCCGGCGGAACCAAAACAGTACGAGTTCGCGCGCCTGGAGCTAAACTACACTGTGACATCCAAGCGCAAACTGAAACAACTGGTGGATGAAACCATCGTCGATGCCTGGGATGACCCCCGCATGCCCACCATTGCGGGGATGCGCCGACGAGGTTTTACCGCCGCGGCTTTGCGTAAGTTCTGTGATTTAATCGGTGTTACCAAATCCGCCAGTACGGTGGATTTAGGCATGCTGGAATACGCTGTACGCGACGATTTAAACGAGAACGCGCCACGTGCCATGTGCGTACTGAAGCCGTTAAAGTTAGTGATTACCAATTTTGAAGAGCACTTTGGTGCCGGCGATAAAGTGGTGCAGCAACCCTGTCATCCAAATCGATCTGAGTTGGGTGCGCGGGAGATTCCGTTTAGTCGAGAGATATACATTGACCAATCCGACTTCACCGAGGACACCAGCTTGTCTCGTAAGAAGTTTAAGCGTTTGGTCTTGGGCGAGTACGTGCGCTTGCGCGGCGCTTCGGTGATTAAAGCCGAGCAAGTAATCCGAGATGACGACGGTAACATTGCTGCGGTTGAATGCACCCTGGTTGCCAACACCATCGGCGAGGATCCGCCCGAAGGCGTGCGTCCACGCGGTGTAATTCACTGGGTGAGCGCAACTAATTGTGTGACTTGTGAGATACGTCTATACGATCGGCTATTTAACGACGCAAGTCCTGATGCTGGCGGCAAAGATTATCTACAATGTTTAAACCCCTCTTCTCTGGAGATCATCTCGGGGGCCAAAGCTGAAATAAGCTTGACCCAGGCCACCGTGGGGCAGGGCTACCAGTTTGAGCGTGAAGGCTATTTTACGTTGGACAGCCGCTATACCACCGCTGAGATGCCGGTGTTTAACCGTACCATCGGTCTGAAAGACAATTGGGCCAATAAGGTTTAACGTGTGTCGCCCCGTGGATTACGGGGCGCTGCACCGCACATATATTGAAAGAACAACCGAAATGACATCCGAACTAACACTTTACAATACAAAAACTCGCCGCAAAGAGCCGTTTCAGCCAATCACGCCCAATAGCGTGAAAATGTACGTCTGCGGACCGACGGTATACAACCTGGTGCACATTGGTAATGCCCGCCCTGTGGTGGTGTTTGACACGCTGTTTCGGTTGTTGCAAACCCGTTTCGAAGAGGTCACCTACGCTCGCAATATCACTGATATTGACGACAAAATCATTAAAGCTGCGGCCGATATTAACGAGCCTATCAGTGTGATTAGTGAGCGCTACACCCAGGCCTATCATGAAGACATGATGGCGCTGAACACGCTAATGCCCACCATCACACCCTATGCGACTCAGAATATCGGCCCAATGATTCGTATGATTGCGCAGCTGATTGCGCGCGATCATGCCTATGAGGCCGAGGGGCACGTCTTGTTTGCTGTGCAAACCATGGCGCAATACGGTCAGCTGTCCAACCGTAACTTGGAAGATATGCTGGACGGCGCTCGGGTTGAGGTTGCGCCCTATAAGCGTTACGCCGGTGATTTTGTGCTGTGGAAACCCTCCCGTGAAGGTGACCCGGGTTGGGACAGCCCCTGGGGCTTTGGTCGTCCTGGGTGGCACATCGAATGTTCGGCCATGGTAGAGGAGCATTTGGGAAAAACCATCGATATCCACGGTGGCGGCCGCGATTTAATATTTCCGCACCACGAAAACGAAGTGGCTCAAAGCGTTTGCGCCCATGGTGGCGACGACTATGTGAACTACTGGATGCACAATGGCTTTGTTAACATCGATGGCGAAAAAATGTCCAAGTCATTGGGTAATTTTCGCACGGTTCGAGATTTGCTTGGCCAGCACAAGGGTGAAGTGATCCGATTTGCTTTGCTATCGGCTCATTATCGCAGTGAAATGGATTTTTCTGTGGAGTTGTTGCAACAATCCAAAGCCGCGCTGGACTCTCTTTATGCCGCATTGAGAGATTGCGAGGCCGAGACGGGCGACGCCGATTTACAAGCCAGCGCCGTGTACAAGGCTCTGAGCGACGATTTAAACACGCCTTTGGCGATCAGTGAATTACACGCATTAGCCAAACAACTCAACCGAGGTGAAGGTGACCTTGCCGCAACCAGGAGCTTATTGCTGCAAGCTGGGGAGCTCATGGGCATGCTGCAGCAAACCCCAGAGCAGTGGTTCCAGGGCCAAGCTGGCGACGAAGGCTTGTCCGCCGAGGCCATTGAGGCGCTTATTGTGGAACGTAAGGAGGCCAAGGCGGCCAAGGACTTCGCTCGCAGCGATGAGATCCGAGATCAATTAAAACAGGCGGGCGTAGTGTTGGAAGACAGTAAAACCGGCACAACCTGGCGCCGTGCCTAAACATAGATTCGTTAATGCATGAACAGTAAATGGAAAGTTATCGCAGCGGCTGGGATTGGGGTATCTCTACTTGCTCTGTTGGTGGCTGCCTTGGTGCCGGCAGATGTCGTTCCTAGTGCACCAATAGTGACCACAGAGTACAACGAAGCCTGGTGTGAAGAGATGATGGTGTTGCCTAATTCACAATGGCGAGAAGAACAGACACAAGCCTTTGCTAAGTTTTGTTTAGTAGATTAAATTATTAGGCGTGGCTGTGAAATAGCCGCACAAGATAGGTGGTGCTCACTTAACAGCTAGCCACACCATTAAAGATAGATGTGCAGTTACGCGCGAAGATCCTTAGGGAAAAAATAGATGGCGATGGACCAACAAACCAACTCTAGCACCAAGTTATCGGTGGCCAGTGTACCTTTCGTATTTGCCGGCGGCATCATGATTTTGTGGCTAAGCTGGCAGTTGTTGTCGATGTTAAATTTTACCTACCCGTTGTGGTATAGGGTGTTGGACATTCACTCCCACATTCAAACCTACGCTCCTCAAAATAACAATAAATCTGGCTTTGAAGAAACCACGATCCAAGAGCGCTATCGTTTGTATTACGCCACGGTGACGGCGGTCAATAACGACGGTGAAGGCCTGGCGCAAATCCGCTATCGCTCGCCCACCGGTGAATTCATCGATACCCTGTACACCGATGCTGAGGTTCTGCATCTGCAGGATGTGAGTAATCTCATTACTAAGTTCGATTACTTGGCTTATGTGTGCGTGTTTATCGTAGTGCTCTATACGTCGCGTTTTATTGGGTGGTGGGGTGGTAGGCCAATCAAGCCTGGATGGCGCAACGTGCACTATGGCTTTTTGGCGACCATGGTCACGCTATTACTAATCGTGTTTATCATTGGGCCGCAAAAAGTCTTTTACTGGATGCATGAAATGGTGTTCCCGCCGGACCATCCTTGGTTTTTCTATTACCAAGATTCACTGATGTCCACCAGTATGAAAGCACCGGATTTATTCGGCGCGCTGGCGGTGCAGTGGTTGATGCTGACGCTAATGGGGTACTATTTGTGGATTTACGGTGTGAGTTACGTGGTTAAAAAACGCATACGCAAGAGCAACGGTTTTTAACCTAGCCGCCAGGAGTGGCCTAAACCCAAGGGTTTAGGGCTCTGTTAGAAAGCCACTGTTAAAAAACACTGTTATGAGGCCGCTACAGACAGCAGCCTCGCCTCAGAGCAACGTTGTGTGGCTGGGGCAGTTGGACACGCCAGTAGAGCAGCCTGGTTCTGGAGTCCAACCAAAGGATCTATCTGCAATGGTATCCGCTATTGCAGATTACCGCTTCTTTATTAAAATGCTGCTCCGTCTTTGGCCCCTTTATCCATTATAATGCCGGGTCGTCCCATCCCAGTCAGCCAGGCACCTAACACACCATGTTCGAACACGACGCCAGCCTAGAGCGAGTATTTAGCTTTTCCCGCTTAGACGTAAACAGCCCATTGTCCACTGTTTCGCATCACCGCTTTGAGTTGGAAGGCCAGCAATGGCCAACGGCTGAGCATTATTATCAGTCAAAGAAATTTGTTAAATCGGTTGATTTGCAAGAGATTGCCGACGCCGCATCTGGCGAGGAGGCCTACAAACTGGGTAATCGTTGGTGGAAGTTCGGTAAAGCCAAGGATTGGAAACAGAAGCGCCGGGTAATGATGACGCGAGCTTTATACACCAAGGTGCAGGTGCACGAAACGGTGAAACAAGCGCTGCTGGATACCGGCGACGAGCGTATTGTAGAAACCTCGCTTTATGACCCCTACTGGGGTATCGGTCGAGATCAGCGTGGAGAAAACATGATGGGGCAGATTTGGATGGATATCCGCGCCAAGATCAGAGCCAAGGGCAAGGTCTATCCAAGCTCCTAGGGCGGCTACTGGGTACTATGTGGGGTACTATGTAAGGAGTGGGGTACTATGTAAGGTACTGACCAAATTAAAGCGCCGGGTGCAATACCCGGCGCTTTTATTGTTAGCAGCTCGCCGGGATTACTTACCCTCGGCGTGCAAACAAGGGTGCAGGCTGATCTACTGAAGGCTGATAGCCGTCGGTAAAGTCGTACAGAGACGACAAACAGGCTGTCAGATCCATGCTTTCATCGTCGAATCGGAAGGCGTTAAACCCGCAGCGGCGCAGATAGCACAGTTGGTCCCGGATGATGGCGCCGGCTGCTCTAAGCTCGCCAGTAAACCCAAAACGTTCCCGCAACAATCTGCCCTGGCTGAAACCTCTTCCGTCCATAAACGCTGGGAAGTAGACTTCCACTAGGGGTAGGTCCTGGGCGTCTTCGGCCAGCACAGTGACGTCGTCAGTATTATTGATGCTAACACCTACTGATTGGACGCGACCTTGCAGTTGGGCTTTGTTTTGTACCCAATAGCTAAGCGGCACAATCACATCGCCTTCAGGCAGGGTATCCTCCGCAGCCAGATCGTCCAGGCGCAGCCATGCGTTATCGATGATCTGCTCGTCTTTAATCAGCTTTGGCATATACTCGCTCCTTAAATGGTGCCATACCGACACGGTAGAAGGTGTCGACAAAGGGTTCTGCGTCGTTGCGCAGATCAACGTAGGTTTCCACCAGAGTATTGATGACGCCCGCCATTTCTCCTTGTGAGAATGCTGGGCCAAGTACGCTACCCAGGCGCGTGTTTTCACCTGCGTCGCCACCGAGCTGAACCTGGTAAAATTCAGCGCCTTTTTTATCCACGCCCAAAATGCCGATGTTGCCAACGTGGTGATGGCCACAGGCGTTCATGCAGCCGGAGATGTTCAGGTCTATTGGGCCGAGATCGTAGAGGTAATCTAGATCCTCAAACTGCCGCTGAATATCCTCGGCGATGGGAATAGACTTGGCGTTGGCCAGGGAGCAGTAATCGCCACCAGGGCAGCAGATAACGTCGGTGAGGGTGCCGATATTGGGTGTGGCAAAGCCCAGCGGCTTCAGTGTTTGCCACAACGCAAAGAGATCTCGGCGACGGACTTCAGCCAACACGATATTTTGCTCGTGGGTGGTTCTGGCCTCGCCGAAGCTGAATTGGTCGGCTAAATCAGCAATGGCTTCTAGCTGGCTGTCGGTGATATCACCGGGGGCAACACCCGTGGGCTTCAAAGACAGCGTTACCGCGCTGTAACCTGGCACCTTGTGGCCTTGCACATTGCGCTCTAGCCAGCGAGTGAAGGCTTTGTGCTCGGCACTAGCTTCATCAAGCGTGGCTTGGCCATCGTCGGCAGCCAACGTCTCATAGGCTGGTGCACTAAAGAAGTTTATGGTGCGATCGATCTCAGCTTCAGTGAGGGGCTGGTAGCTGCCTTTCAGGGCCTCCCACTCGGCCTCAACCTTAGAGCGGAACTCCTCCACACCCAGGGCTTTCACCAAGATTTTGATGCGTGCTTTGTACTTGTTTTGGCGGTTACCCAGCAGGTTATACACACGCAGAATGGCTTCTAAGTAGCTGAGCAAGTCTTGCTGTGGTAAAAACTCCCGCACCAATTGGCCAACCACTGGCGTACGGCCGAGGCCACCACCTACGAATACCTCGAAACCGACTTCGCCGGCGTTGTTCTTCACGACACGTAGGCCGATATCATGCACCTTTATAGCCGCGCGATCACTGGTTGCGCCGGTAACCGCAATCTTGAATTTGCGTGGCAGGAAGGCAAACTCTGGGTGGAAGCTCGACCACTGGCGGATGATCTCGCAATAAGGGCGAGGATCAACGACTTCGTCGGCGGCAACGCCGGCGTATTGATCCGAGGTGGTATTCCGGATGCAGTTACCACTCGATTGTGTGGCGTGCATTTGTACTTCCGCCAGCTCAGCCAGGATATCGGGTACTTCGGCCAGCTCTGGCCAGTTGAACTGTATGTTCTGGCGAGTACTTACATGGCAATAGCCTTTGTCGTAGTGACGCGCAATGTGGGCCAGCTTGCGCAGCTGGGCGCTGTTGATCATGCCGTAGGGTACATTCACCCGCAGCATCGGCGCGAGCCGCTGTACGTATAGTCCATTCTGCAATCGCAATGGCAGGAACTCTTCTTCTTTGAGCTCGCCTTTTAAAAAGCGCTCTGTTTGGCCCCTAAATTGGGCAACGCGCTGGTTGAGGATATTGATATCGTGTTTGTCGTATACGTACATCTTATGGCTGTACCTTTGGGCTAATTCACTTGACCGAACGACTGGTCTGTCGGTTTTAGGGCCAGTTTACTGGCGTCTAACAAAATGAGGCGCGAAGGATACACCATAAGCTGGCAGGCGGCGAGGGGAGTATAGGTAAGTGGCGCGGGTAGATAAGTAACATTTTGCTCTAGGTTTATTACCAAAAGGAATGTTCAATAAAAAATGAATAGTAAATTGTTCTAAATGGTACCTGCTCTCTTGCGTGAACTTTAGAGGATGGTTAAATGTCTATATTGGTCGCCACACCTGCACATCTATTAATAATAAATTGGAGATCTGGCATGAATAACGAAATGCAAATTCAGCACGAAGAAGACAGCGTTGCGGACTCTATCGCAGCCGTTGTTTTAATTGTAATTTTCGTCGCAACTTGTTTATTTTGGGTAAGTGGGCAGTAGGGATTGCTCTAGAATGCTTTGCATTCGCCTATAAACAGGACGTTTCTCCAAGCTAAACCAAGGCCAGCGCGTAATCGGGACCGTATTCACGGCTCAGTATTGAGTAGCTTACCAAACAATTCTTTTTGAATTGTTGCAGTTTTTGTTTCATTTTTTTAAACGCAACAAAGCTGTATTCAGTTTGGTTTTATTCTTTACTGACGCCGGTGAATTTCGGTACTGGCGCTGGTGACACCCTCAATTCTTCACACTCTCACCTCCCAGTTGGTGTCATTTTTTGCGCCTACTGGTTACGTTCTTTCTTGCTTTCGGTAACCGCGAACCCCCAGTTGTACGGCTGAGTTTTTTCTATGGAAATTTTCAATAATGCTAATTTGTTATTTAGATTTAACACGCAGCAACCGAATTTAGGGTAAAACTAATCGCACCACCAGTGCCACAATAAGCACAAATGTGATAGTAAACAGCACTCCGCCGACGATATAGGGCAAAACACGGTTACTGGAGAAGTCTTTGTCGAGATTATCTTTGCTTTGCACGCCGAATGCCGCGGCACAAATACTGCCAATCCAACGAAGCCATTGATGATTCTTGTTCTGGCTCATAGCGTTTTCCTGAGTTGATGGGGTGCTATAGGTTCTATTCACGAGCGAAATAATGCGCTTCCTGGTGACGCTGCACAAGATACGAAAAAACGGCGTCTGTGCGCCGTTTTCTGCTCTTTATTTACGATATAAGTACCTAATTCTGCTGTAGGCAAATCGTTGTTCTGTGAGCGCCTCAGGTGGGGTTGTAGTCCAAATTAGGCTGCAGCCAACGCTCAACAGTTGCCACATCACACCCTTTGCGTTTGGCCAGGGCTTGTACTTGGTCTTTACCAATTTTGCCAACGGAAAAATACTTGGCTTGTGGGTTAGCAAAATACCAGCCAGATACCGAAGCTGCCGGTGTCATCGCAAAGTGCTCGGTTAGTGCCATATTTGCATTGTCTTCGGCATTGAGTAATTTAAACAGCGCTTCTTTTTCAGTGTGATCCGGGCAGGCGGGGTAGCCTGGTGCGGGCCGTATGCCTTTGTATTTTTCGGCAATAAGCGCTTCCTTGGTTAATACTTCGCTTTGGTCGTAGCCCCAGAATTCTTTTCGTACTCGCTCGTGCATGCGTTCTGCAAAAGCTTCCGCTAATCGGTCGGCCAGGGCTTTTACCATAATGCTATTGTAGTCGTCGCCTTTTTCCTCGTACTGTTTAGCCAGCTCATCCGCGCCGACGCCTGCGGTAACCGCGAAGCCGCCCAAGAAGTCTTGTTTGCCTGTTTGTCGTGGCGCGATGTAATCCGCCAGTGATTTAAATTGTGGCTCGCCAGCAGTTTTATGTTGTTGTTGTCGTAGGTGGTGCAGTGTGGCAATTTGCTCCGGGTTTGCGCTGTCGCTGAACAGCTGGATGTCGTCGCCAGCGGATTGAGCCGGCCAAAAGCCGACCACGGCGTGGGCTGTCAGGAGGTTTTCTGAGATGATTTTCTGCAACAGGGCCTGGGCGTCATCGAACAATGTGCGGGCAGCTTCCCCGACCACTTTATCATCAAAAATCTTCGGGTATTTTCCAACTAAGTCCCAGGTGATAAAAAATGGCGTCCAGTCAATATAATCAATTAACTCTGCCAATGGGTAATCGCGGAAGGTTTTGGTGCCAATGAAATTGGGTTTAACCGGGGTGAAATCCTGCCAGTCTATATTGGGCCCTTTTTGCAACGCTTGGGAGTAGGGGGTCAGTGGCCGCTGTGGTTTTCGGTTGGCGGTTCTCTCCCTGACTACTTCGTATTCTTCTTTTACTTGTGCAAGGAATTTGGGTCGCAAATCGTTACTCAATAGCGACGTTGCCACTCCCACGGCGCGCGACGCATCAGCGACATATATTACTTGGTTGAGATCGAATACTGGGTCGATTTTTACCGCTGTGTGGGCTTTGGAAGTGGTTGCGCCACCAATCAGTAGCGGCAGGTTGATGCCGCGTTTTTGCATTTGGGACGCAACGGTGACCATTTCATCCAGAGAGGGCGTAATTAAACCTGACAAGCCAATGATGTCGCAGTTGTGCTCCAGGGCGGTGTCCAAAATTTTATCGCATGGCACCATTACACCTAGGTCGATGACCTCAAAGTTATTACACTGCAGCACAACACCGACGATGTTTTTACCGATATCGTGAACGTCGCCTTTCACTGTGGCCATTAATACCCGGCCATTGGCTTTAGCGTCGCCTTCTTTTTCCGCCTCAATAAACGGTTGTAAATAGGCCACAGACTGTTTCATAACACGGGCCGATTTAACCACCTGGGGCAGGAACATTTTACCTTCACCAAACAGGTCGCCTACCACGTTCATGCCGGCCATTAATGGGCCTTCAATAACCTCCAGTGGGCGAGAGGCTTCTTGCCTGGCGGCTTCTGTGTCTTCTTCAATAAAGGTGCTGATGCCTTTCACCAGGGCGTGCTTTAAACGCTCGGCCACTGGCTGGTTACGCCATTCTAAGTCTTCTTTTTTGTTGGCTCGGGCGCCGCCGCCTTTGAAGTCATCGGCGATTTCCAGTAGGGCATCGGTGGCGTTACCATTACGATTTAAAATAACGTCTTCAACGCGTTCGCGCAGCTGTTCCGGAAGTTCATCGTACACAGCCAGTTGCCCAGCGTTGACGATGCCCATGTTCAGGCCCGCTTTGATGGCGTAATACAAGAACACAGAGTGAATGGCCTCACGCACGGGGTTATTACCGCGGAACGAGAAAGACACGTTACTGACGCCACCTGAAACGCCGGCAAAGGGTAGATTCTCTCGAATCCATTGGGCGGCCTGAATGAAATCGACGGCGTAATTGTTGTGCTCTTCAATACCCGTGGCAACGGCGAAGATGTTTGGGTCGAAGATAATATCGGCGGGGTTAAATCCTACCTCATCAACCAATACTCGATAGGAGCGCTCACAAATTTCAATTTTGCGTTGGAAGCTGTCGGCTTGACCGGTTTCATCAAATGCCATGACCACCACTGCGGCACCGTACAATCGGCACAACTTGGCCTTTTCGACAAACTCTTCGTGGCCTTCCTTAAGGCTGATGGAGTTGACGATGGGCTTGCCCTGAATGCACTTCAACCCGGCTTCGATAACTTCCCATTTGGAGGAATCCACCATAATGGGCACCCGGGCAATGTCGGGCTCACCGGCAATAAGATTTAAAAAGGTAACAATGGCGGCTTCGGCATCGAGCATGCCTTCGTCCATGTTGATGTCAATGATCTGTGCGCCGTTAGCCACTTGCTCTGTGGCAACCTCTAAAGCCGTGGCGTAATCCTCTTCAATAATCAAACGTTTGAACTTAGCGGAGCCTGTTACATTACAGCGCTCACCCACATTGACGAACAGCGACTCTTTGGTGATGTTCAGCGGCTCTAAACCCGATAGTCTGCAGCTTGGCTCTGGCATTGGGATGGTGCGAGGACTGTACTGTGCAACGGTATTGGCAATGGCTTCAATATGTAGTGGTGTAGAGCCACAGCAGCCGCCAATAATGTTCACCAAGCCACTGGAAGCGTAATCGCTAACGATTTCAGCCATTTCTGCTGGGCTTTGGTCGTATTCACCAAACTCATTGGGCAAGCCGGCGTTGGGGTGAGCAGAGACATGGCAGGTGGCGACTCTTGATAGCTCTTCTACATACTGTCGCAACATGTCTGCGCCCAGGGCGCAGTTGAGGCCAATGCTTATGGGGTTGGCGTGCGCCAGCGAGTTGTAGAAAGCTTCAGTGGTTTGACCGGAGAGAGTGCGCCCGGAGGCGTCGGTGATGGTGCCGGAAATCATTACTGGTAATCTGAGGCTGTTGCGCTCAAAGTAACTCTCCACGGCAAACACTGCGGCTTTTGCGTTCAGAGTGTCAAAAATGGTTTCGATCAGCAGAATATCTGCCCCGCCTTTTACTAAGCCGTCGATGGCCTCTAGGTAGTTTTCAACCAGTTCATCGAAGGTTACGTTACGTGCACCAGGGTCGTTTACATCCGGACTAATAGAGCAGGTGCGCGAGGTTGGGCCCAATACTCCAGCTACGAAGCGCGGTTTTTCTGGCGTGGTAGCGCTAGTTCTGTCGGCCACTGCACGGGCAAGTTTGGCGGACTCAAAGTTGATTTCGTATACCAGAGACTCCATCTGGTAATCAGACATGGACAACCGAGTGGCGTTAAACGTATTGGTCTCTAGGATGTCCGCACCGGCATCCAGGTATTGTTGATGGATGTCCGCGATAATGTGTGGCTGAGTTAGGGATAGTAGGTCGTTATTGCCTTGAACGTCCTGAGGGTGGTCTACAAAGCGATCACCCCGATAATCGGCTTCTTGCAGTTTATGCCGTTGAATCATCGTACCCATGGCACCATCCAATATAAGGATGCGTTCTTTTAAGGTGGATTCAAGCAGGAGTTTTCGGTCGGTAACGGTCATAACATTTCACTGGTTGCTTCTATATCAAATTATTTTGATATAGGTTTCGGGGGCGCAATTTTAACAGAGTTCAGGGGTGGAACAAGTGCAATAGCTGGGCCGGTGGCGGTGCCAGCCTTGAGCACTGGCTGCCTCCATTGTAGCAGCCGGGCAGGGTGCGTGGTTGTCATGGCCGTGAGAGCTGTATGAAAGTGCTTTAGGTGGCGGCAAAGTTTTGGCACAATTCCGACTATTCTACTCGGATATAGGTTCAACCGTTGAGTTTAGGTTGGCACAGTACAAACCAATGTGGTGATAAGAATTTATGGCAACAGTTACGATTACAGAATCGGCGCAAGAGTATTTAGCCGGGCTTTTGGCCAAGCAAGAGGTAGAAGGTATGGGCATTCGCATGTTCGTATCCACTCCCGGCACGCCGAAAGCGGAAACCTGCATTGCATACTGCAAGCCTGGCGAAGAAAAGGAAGACGACGAAATTGTCGAGTATGCGGGCTTCAAAGCCTATTTTGAGGGGCGCAGCCTGCCGTTTTTGGAAGATGCCAAGGTGGATTATGCCTCCGACAAAATGGGTGGCCAGCTCACCATTCGTGCCCCAAACTCTAAGATGCCTAAGGTAACCGATGACAGCCCCTTGGAAGACAAAATCAACTATGTGCTCTACAACGAGGTTAACCCTGGTCTAGCAGCACACGGTGGAGATGTGTCCTTGGTTGAGCTAACCGAAGATAGATACGCAGTATTGAAGTTTGGTGGCGGCTGCCAGGGATGCAGCGCGGTGGACATCACCTTAAAAGACGGTGTTGAAAAGACGCTGATAGAGCGTGTACCGGAGCTAGCCGGTGTAAAAGACTCCACTGACCATACGGATACCACCAACGCTTACTACTAGGTACCAAAAGTGCTCTAAGTATCAAAAGTACTCAGCGCTAGAGCCCGATGACAGAGAGCCCCGGCGCGATGTGCCGGGGTTGAGCCCATGGGTAGATGCTTTGAAGGGCGTTTAGTCGTCGAGCGGAATGCTGTGCTGTAGAAGGGTTTCCAGGAATGGGGTGGTAGCAGCCAGATTGTCGGTAGGGGGAGCCAGTTTCGGCCCTTTCGCAGTCCAGTAAAGATTAAAACGCTGGTATTCGTTATTGCCGAAATGGTCTGGTGTTACCGTGACTATCTCCAGGGCGCTTTGCTCCAAAAGCATGTCATCGGCCATTAAAGGGATGAGTTCCTTAACTGCACGATTTTCATCCAAGGGTGCTGGGCTCACTAGAAATACGTAATCTCTATCCATCAATCCTGCCAACCGAATGCTGCACGAGGGGATCCAATCTTCCTCGTAATCCTGCATTTGGGACGTATCATTACCTTGCCACTGCTCGCTCATTTTCCCTGCTCCTATTGATCAAAGGCACAGTAGCCCCAACCGAGGCTGGTTAGGGTTGCTAAGTCCGTGCTGCGAAAGCTTAAGCTTTAAGAAACTAACAATTTTAATAGACGATCACTACTGGCTATATAAAACCTAATTAATAAGCGGTCGTATTATCGGTATGAACTGCACGCCAGGTTGATTTGGGTGCCGACTAAAGTCGATGATCATGACGTTAAAAAGTGCAAAGTGGCGCCGAAATGTTGATAAGTTCCGGCGCCAGGAGGGGTTAGCGAGAAGGCAGGATGTCTTTTAGAGAGTCGCGCATCTTTAACAGTGACTGCTCGGTGGTATCCCAGTCGATGCATTTGTCGGTGATGGACACGCCATATTTCAAATCGGATAATTTCTCAGGGATAGCCTGATTACCGGCGCCAATGTTACTTTCAATCATCAAACCGATAATAGACTTATTGCCTTCGATAATTTGATTGGTTGCGTTCTCGATCACAAGCGGCTGCAGCTCGTGGTTTTTATTCGAGTTGGCGTGAGAACAGTCAATCATAATGTTCTCGGTAAGGCCGGCCTTAGCCAATTCTTTTTCGCACATGGCAACACTCACTGAGTCGTAGTTCGGCTTGCCGTTGCCCCCGCGCAGCACAACGTGGCCATAGGAGTTGCCGCGTGTGTGAATTACCGATACTTGTCCGTCGCTGTTAATGCCCAGGAATCGATGTGGATTGGCGGTGGACTGGAGGGCGTTAATAGCTACGGTGAGCCCGCCGTCAGTGCCATTTTTAAAGCCCACGGCGGATGACAAACCACTGGCCATTTCGCGGTGTGTTTGAGACTCGGTGGTGCGCGCGCCAATGGCCGACCAGCTGATCAAATCTTGCATATATTGTGGCGATATTGGATCCAGCGCTTCGGTGGCAGTGGGCAGGCCGAGCTCGGCAATGTCTAGCAGCAACTTACGGCCGATGTGCAAGCCTTCGTCGATTTTAAACGAATCGTTAATGTAAGGATCGTTGATCAGACCTTTCCAGCCAACGGTGGTGCGAGGCTTTTCAAAATACACCCGCATTACAATAAACAGTGTGTCGTCAACCTTTGCGGCTAGCGTCTTCAGGCGCGCGGCATAGTCCATGGCTGCGTCGACATCGTGAATCGAACACGGCCCGATAACCACCATCAAACGGTGATCTTTGCGGTCTAGGATGTCACGAACGGTATTGCGGCCATTCTGCACGGTGTCCAGAGCGTCTCCGGCCAGCGGCAGCTCCTGTTTAATACCGTTGGGTGTCACCAACAGCTCCTGTGATACTACGTTCAAATCGTCTATAGCTTGGCTCATACTGGTGCCTGTTTTTGCTTTTTAATAATAGTGTTGCTGTGTGTTTTCTACTCGTCATCAAGAATCCGCCTAAAATCGGTGTTCTTAATCGGGGGAGGCTAAACACTGGGGGCATACGGACGTTTTGCAAGTCAACGGCCAAGTAAAGTGGGTGAGGCCACTACCTCTGGCTTCGCTTAATGGCTTGGGCTTAGCCGTCACCACATCAGCGCCAGGCCGCACGGGCTTGGGGCATACGTCTTAAATGCTCCATAGGGCTAGCATAATAATCCAATTTGCGGATGGATATTAACCCCTTATGGCCATTTAGTTGTCGCAAGTGTCAGTGGCCACCGTGTGAAGTTGATCAATTAACGGGAAATACAGCGCCGTAACTACTGGTGTGGCGGGTTCCATGGTTTGGAACAGATTTGCGTATTTGCTGAGTTGTGGCTGGTAGTGCGCAGCCTCGCGTTGAAAAAACGCTTCCAGGCTTTCCTCCGCGAAGGGTTGGCTGGTTTTGTAATCGATGATCCAACGCTTGCCGTCGTCGATGAAGGTGCGGTCGACGATGTAGAGTTTGTCGTTTATTGCGTCGATCAATTCTAATTCGCAGGCGGCGTCTTGGCGTTGGCTGCTAAGCAACCAGCGGGCGTTACTGGATTGAAGCAGTTGCTGGGCAATGCGCACGATGTCTCTACTGAGCTGTTTGGTCTCAAAGGCACCAGCCTGCTGGAGCCAGGCGGCAACGGCCGCTCGGTAATCGTCTAGGGCGTCTGCTTGCCAATGTTCTATGCCTTGCTGGGCCATAATCTCTAGTAGCTGATGCAAGGCGGTGCCGAACGCGCGGGCTACTTTGTTTTTGTAGGGTGCTAAATCCGGGGTGTTATCTTCGTCGTGATATTCCTGGCCTCGGTAATCGGCCAGTATCGCATCATGCTCCGGTATAGCCATATCACGTAACTGAGTTTGTCTTATTTTGTGCCAATCTGCCGGCGCTGTGCCGGGCGTTTTCCGGTTGTCTATGTCGACGGATGGGTGCAAGACCTGCATTTGCTCGCGGAAGATTGGCCAAATAGACGCCACAAGAGTATTGGCGGTGGGCTCCTTCGGCTGGTCGTTTTTGTCGTCCCAGTTCAATTGCGCCAGTAAATGCAGCTGTTTAATGGCTCGGGTGCAACCCACATACAAGAGCCGCACGGCTTCGTAGCGATTTTTAATTTTCTGCTCTTCATCTAAGAAGCGATACAAGCTCGGCGCTTTTTTATCCGTATTGGTGTCGATGGGGGCCATCAATAAAACGCTGTTGCCTTGGTGATCCAGGCGATTTTGCCAATACAGGAGCTCCTTATCGTCGGCGCGTGAGCCCTTATCCAGGGCTGGAATAATAACGTGGTCGAACTCTAGTCCCTTGGATTTGTGCATGGTCATGACATGCAAATTACCATCGGCACCCGCCGCTGGTGCCGCGTAGAGTTTATCCATAGCCAAATGAAACCCTTGCCAGTCGGTGAGGTAGCCGCCATCGTCGTAATTTTCCAATAACTGCCAAAAGGCTTGGATATTGTTCAAGTCGCTGGCAAAGGTCAGCCCACCCGCACCATTCAGTGCAGCCCAAACTCGCTCTACCCAAACCCGCAGGCGATGACGTCGTCTCTGCTGCCACGCAATGGTAAACACGTTTTGTAGCTGGGTTAGGCGCAGGCGTGTGGTGGGTTGCAATGGTTGCGCTGCAAAATCGGCGTTGATAAGCCAATCTATAAACAACGGATAGCGTGGAATTTTTGCCTGGAAAGACTCGGATACGATCAGTAATTCCTCCGGCGACAGCGCCGCCCAGGGGGATCGGAGAATTGCAAACCAGGCCAAGCTGTCGCTGGGGCGCAACAGTGCTTTGGTCAGCGACAGTAGATCAATAATGGCCTGGCGTTTTGCTAGTGGTTCTATGTCTGTGGCCTGCGGAATTAATCCTGCCTCGGATAGAGCTGCGTTAATGTCGTTCAGGTGGCCTCGGCCGCGTACCAGAATAGCGATGCTGTCGTTGGGACTTTTGGCTCGAGTTTGTTTAACAATATCGACCACGATTTGCGCTTCGCTGTTGCGCGAACCTGCCTCGTCCTGGTTTTGCACTAGGCCATAACAGTGTACGGGGGCAATATAATGTGCGGCACTATCGGCATCTTTAAAGGCGACGGCATGGTTGTACGTTACTGCACCGCGAGCAATATCGTCTTCAGCGGGGAAGGCGATATTAAAGGCGTTATTCACCCAGTCGACAACGCCGGCATCACTGCGGAAATTGGTCGTCAGCGCGCGAGCATCGGGTTTAATATCGCCAATACCATTGGCTTTTACCTCTAAAAATAAACCCACGTCTGCGCCACGAAACCCGTAGCAAGACTGCATGCCGTCGCCAACTAAAAACAAAGTGCGACCATCACCCGGCTGCCAGCCCGCTGTCAGTCGGGTCAGTAGGTCTAGTTGAATTTGCGATGTGTCTTGGAATTCGTCCACCAAAATATGTCGAATTTGATGGTCGAGTCGAAGTAGGATTTCTGAGATGTCTTCTGGGTCCAGTGCAGACACTGCCGCCTGGCTGATCTCTGTGAAGTCTACCGCGCTAATTTGGGCAAAATGGGTTTTTAAATGTCCCACCAATAACGGCAAGAGCAGCGTCAAGTGCTCCAAAAATTGCCAGGCATTATCGGGGTAGTGGTTTGGTGGAAGGCGTTTTATTAAAGCCAGTTGAGACTCCAAGCCCTCACAGGCATGGGCTGCTTGCAGCACTTCATTGGCGAGTATTTTATAGGGTTCTACCGCGTCCTTTTCGGCTTTAGTTTTACCTGCTGGCAGGCCAGTTTTTTTATCGAACTTTTTGCGGTAGCTGCCTGTGGCGGTGAGTAGTAATTCAGCAACTGCCCGCCAGCTATTAAGTGCCTGGGCTTCATTCGGCGGCAGGTCGTCTAGTGATGCTAGCTCGGCAATGGCGCTGTCACTTCCGGCTTGGCGAAGGTTGTTGCCGCAATAATTTGCCAGCCGAATTAGGTCGCCGGCAAAGGGCAGGCACAGGTTTCGGCACACCGTAAGTTCATCGCAAATAAGCTGATTGATATTGTCTTCGAGCAGCTCTCGGCGATCTCGACTGGACACGACCAGCGGCAACCATTGATCGCGTTTTTGCAGCAAAAGGTAAAATAGATCTTCCAGCCGCTGGGTGTTGCCATCCAAAGATAACAGCAGTTGCTTCAGCGCTTTGTGATAAACGCTGGGTGGTTTTTCCAGCCATTGCAGAGTATCTCTGGCCGCTTGTCGATAGGCCTGCTCGGGCAAGTCCAAATTGCCCAGGCCAACACCCACGCCAGCGGCCATGGGCAATTGGTTGGTGATTGAACGACAAAAGCCATCTATGGTGGTGATTTTTAACCGGGCCGGGTTATTAAGTAGCTGCCAATTAAAGCGTTGGTCTTGTTCCAATGCAGCGCGGGCAAGTTGCCAGGTTTTACCGCCATTGGCGTCCTCGGGGCAGGCATTGGCGGAGCAGTGTTCCAGCGCCGAAATAATTCGTTGCCGCATTTCTGCAGCGGCTTTGCGAGTAAAGGTAATACACACAATTGCCTCTGGGTTCTCCACCGTAGCGAGTAAGGCAAGTGTACGTTGCGTCAATAAGCTGGTTTTGCCCGAGCCTGCCGGGGCTGTTACCACAAACGATTTATGCACAGCAATGCACGCGTCGCGCACCGCCTGATCTTCAGGGAATTTTTGCTCAAGCATTGTGGCTAACCTCCGCGGACCAAAGACGGAAGTTGTCGTTTATTTCTTGCAGCCGGTTGATGCCTAGGTAATCGGTTTGGTATTGCACGGTGGCGTTGTCGTATATGTGGTTATAGGTGATGCCGCTTTTGAATTCGGCCACGGTTCGGTTTAGGTCTGCTAGCCAGTTGGCTTTCAGCGTTGGCCAATCGGTTTCGGCGATTTTCTCCGCTTTTTGGACCCCAGTAATATCCACAGAGAGTTCACCAACGCCATCGAATTTTTGCTGTTTGCCATTCACTACGGCGAAACTGACTGCGGCTATTTGTTCTGGCCAAAAGCAGGCATAGAGAGGCAGTTGCGGTGCCACTAAGCGTTCGGGTCGCCATTGTTTACTGGAGCTGGTGGCGCCGGATTTATAATCTAAAATAACGTATTCTTGCTCGCCGGTTTGATCAATGCGGTCAAACTGCAGCTTAAAAATTATGCCTTGAATATCAGCTTCAATGGCTTGTTCGATTTGCGTGACGTTAAAATCCGGGCGTGTTTTTTCCACCGCTAGCCATTGATTTATGATGGCGGTTTGCCGTTCCTGCTCGACTAATTTTCGCTCCGGGGTTAATTGCTCGTGCTGGCCTGGTAGGTTTTCTATGGCGTCGGCCACGCAGCGGCTAATTAGCCTTACTAGGTTTTCTTCATCGAGTTGTAGCAGATTTTCTTGGCAGTTTACTTGTTGCCAAAAGCTGGCCAAAGCCGCGTGGGTTATTTGTCCTCGCAAGCTGGCCGAAAGATGGTGTTCGATGGCCGGAATAGGGCGCAAGTTAAGGCGATAACGACAAAACGCATTAAAGGGCATCGCTGCTTGCCATTGGATGACCGATACGCCACCGGACTGCTGTTGCTTTGCGGTGTTTATGGACGGTGCCGTGGCACAGTCCACCCAGCTATGGGTGCTGGTGGCGAACCAGTTGGCGGTGAGTTGCTGCCAGTCGGTTTTGGGAGGCTCTGGCTGTTGTTCACATAATAAGGGTAGGTCGTTTATTAATCCGCTGGGGTTTAGTTCGCTTTCCCCGTCGGTTTCACTGCTGGAAAACACCACCGTTGGCGCGCAGTGTTTCAGGCGCTGGGTAAGGGATTGTGCGTACTCCAATTGTTTACCGGCGCTGGCATTGGGCATATTGTGTTGGCGCTGTAGCTCTATCGGTAGCAGCGGGTTAGGAGAAGGCGGTGGTGGCCAAGTTTGATTGTCGCAATTTAATACCCAACAATAGTCGAAATTCAATGCGGCACCCTCTAACGCCCCCAAAATTTGAATGGGAGAATCCGGTGTTTTTGCTTGGAAGGGTGTGCTTTGAGCTAATTTAAGCAGCTCGGCTAGACCATCTTCGAAGCTCAGCCTACTGCGAACCAAAGTGGTACTGGTAAATTCCTCAAGCAAGCTCTGAAATTGGCTGACTTGCTGGTATTCCACACTGTCCAATCGTCGCCGGCCGGGCCAACCAAGCTGCTGCAAGGTGGACAGCAGAAAATCCATCCATTGGCTAGGCGCTGCAGCCGACCTATGCAGTCGTATTTGCTGGTCAATATCGAGCATAGTAGGTAAAAGTTCGGAGTTTTCTGTTTGCTCCAATGCGCGTCTGAGCATGGTGCTCGAGATAAACTCCTTGGGGTATTGATATAGGCGGTTTAGCGCATGGCCGGCTTCTACGGCATGGTCACAGGCTATCCAAAAAGGCGACGAAAGCAGCGCGCAAGCGCTATCGAAAGGTATTTGGCCAGACATCCATTTTAGTAAGGCAAAGGCATCAGCGATAACCGGTGCGCTGGCCAGTGGGGTGCCCGCGGAAAAGTTAAACGGTAGGGTGTATCTTGGCTGGTTAATATCGTAAACGGTTAGTTCAAATGTTTCGCTAAAGATTTGCTCTATCTCATTGCGGATTTGCCCTAGGTTGGGGGCGATAATGCCAATAATCACATCGCTGTCGTCGGCTAAAATCTTTTTTGACCAAGCGGATGCAGCGGCTATCTCAGTTGCGCGATTCGGCCAGCGTTGTTGGCTTAGGCTTTGTTTTGGTTGTGCACTTGGGGCGTGCTCAACGAGTTTGTTTGCAGCTGTCTGTAACAAGCAATGTGTTAGAGGAGCGATATCGTCGAAGCCGAGCAGGTGCAGCTCCGTCAGAGTTGCTAGCTCGCCGTTTTGCAACGCGTGCAGCAATATTTCTTGTTTCTGTTCGGGAATTAACCAGCGGTTGCTTTTTAACTGTTCATCAAAACGGCGAAACCATTTTTGAAAAAGCCCGTGTACCGGATCGTTATCGCTGCATTGGCCTACGCCCAATTGCCATAACATCAGGTTTCGATAGGCCGCATCAGCTTGGGCATAGAGTTGATCGGTTTTTACCAGCGGTAGGGCGTCGATGTCTGCGTCAATAATGGTTTTCCACAGCGCTAGCCGCTGCGCCGAATTTAATACCACACACTGCGTTACTTCGGCGATGCCTGCGCGCAGTAATTGTTGCCATTGATGGTCGATCCAGGTGTTGATGCTGTACAGGGCAGGAGCTTTTATTACTTGCTGGTGTTGGCATGTGGCTTGCGCATATGCAGCGCGCATCTTTGCGCATTGTCTTGCATTGGCCGTGATTATGGTTTGGCCATTTTCTAATAGCGTATAAAACGGTTTTATGTCAAAAAGCGCCGGCAAAGGTATCCCCTTATTAAACACAGCCACAAAGGCCATTTGGGGCTAGAGTATAACGACTTATTGGCGCAGGGGAGTAGCCAGAACCTTAAGGACGAATTTTAGCGATAAGGGAATGGGGAATATCGGCGAGCCGAGCCCTAAAACTTCGGGCTCGGATAGCTTGGCAGGTGGTGCTTGCCGCTGTACTGCTGGCTCAGAGGCTTGCGTGACAAATTACTTGGAAGCCATGCGCTGTTTAAAGTCGCGTACCGCATTGTTGAATTTTCCGGCGATGGATTCCATTTCGGAAACCATAGCATTGTGCTTACGATCATTACGTATGCAGCCAAGGTAATCGTTGGCCGCTTTCATATACGCTTGTACATCGTTCTTGGCCTTAACCATTTGCGGTGTCACTGCTTGTGCGGCATCCGGCACGACTGGTGCGTCCGGTCGGCTACAGGACCAAGCAGCGTTGGTAATCATTAAGCCGCCGATTAAGGCGCAAGTTTTAATGGTGCACTTCATTGAGTCTTTCTCCCTGAGCAAAGGTGCAAAGTGTTAATCTTTGCCATTGAAATTAGCACAAGGATTTCGGGTTCGCCTGGGATGAGAGTTTTCTAAAGTATGACCACGGACCAGTTTTTAGTGAACCAAGAGCTCAAATATTCTATCAAAAACATAGGGTTACGTGGCTCTTGGGTGAAGAGGCAGCGATAGGTTGGCGCGCTAGAATTTGTTGCAATAGAATGACGCTTATTTTGATAAATTGGTAATAACAAGGATTCAGCCCTACGAGCAATGGCGTTACCTGAGTCAATCCAGTGGGCAACACCCGGTAAACACTGACTTAATTCTGGCTGCAGCAAAGGAAAATGCGTGCAGGCCAATACCACCGTATCCATAGTTTTATGGTCTGGTTGCGCAAACCGCTCTAGTTCGTTGGCAAGCTCATCTGCGTGCACTGTGCCGCCCGCCAGCTTTGCCTCCGCCATATCCACCAGCCTTCGGCTACCGATTTTTATAACATGGCAATCCGGTGCAAATTGTTTAATCAGGTCGTCGGTGTAGTCGCGGGCCACGGTGCCGGGTGTGGCTAATAACCCGATGGTTTTACTGGCACTGATTGCTGCGGCAGGTTTTATGGCCGGTACAACGCCCACAACCGGTATTGCAAGCTGGTCCCGCAGTGCGGGCAGTGCTGCGGTGCTCGCGCTGTTGCAAGCGATGATCACAAGATCTGCTGCCGTAATTTGTACTAGGTGTTGAAGTACGTGGCATATTCGTGCGACTAGATCTTGTTCGGACTTCGTGCCGTAAGGAAAGTAGGCGTTATCTGCGGCGAAGGTGATGTTGCAGTTAGGTGTTAGAGCTACGATTTCTCGGGTTATGGTCAGCCCGCCTACGCCAGAGTCAAACACCAAGACATTGGGCAGGTTGGGATTGCTGTAGTCTTGGGTGAACGATTGCAACTATTTAGCCCTTGCGTGTTGTGTATTGAGGAAATTCGAACTGAGGAATATCAAATGTGTTCCTAAGTGCCGGCATAATAAACCGAGCGCTGTTGGAAGCCAAACTGAGCCCTTATTATGACTCCCTATACGCGACAGTATTCGCTAAGATATCGACTTACAAACGCAGTATAACGCGCGGAAAACCGCTATTTTTCGGGAGAAATATGATCGTTTTTTATACTTTGGCAGGATTGGTTATCGGTGTTTTGAGTGTGGTTGCGGGGTATTACCTGTGGCAGCTCCATTTGCAAAAACAGCGTATTAAATTTGCTCAACAGCAATCGCTCGAGGAGCAGCAAGCTAAACGCAAAGAGGTCAACAACAGTATCCAAATACTGGCCCGCGGCACTTTGCAAAATCAGCTCACTATAACCGAAGCCAGCATTCGCATCAGTGCATTGCTAGACAGCTTGTCGGTGCCCGATGCCGTGCGAGCAGAGTATCAAGCCTTTTATCTACTAGCCGCAAAAACGTCTCATATTCCCATCAAAGACAAGTGGAAAGCGTTAAGTAAGAAGGAAAAGTTTGAGTTTGATCGCGAGCGTGAGTCGCTTGAGTTCGAGCATGCCGATTCCATTACACTGGCCGCCAAAGGCATTTTGGGCAAAACGTTTTAGTTGCTCGCCAATCGCCGCGCCGAAAGCGGTTCGCCGCCCGTAAGAATAATTTTTTTGCTACCCGTGTTCACCTAAGTGGTGAGCTTTCAGCTAGCGTTTGCGCTGTAAAAACGCCCCGCATTCAGCGTGGTGGGTGTAGGGGAATTGATCAAACAATGCTAGCCGAGTGATTGAATGCGTCTGGGTTAATACATCTAAGTTTTCTGCCAGGCTGTTCGGATTACAAGAGACGTATAAAATATTATCGAAATCACTGACCAGTTTGCAGGTGTCAGCGTCCAGCCCGGCGCGGGGCGGATCCACAAACACGGTGGAAAAACGATAATCGGTTAGGTTGATTCCTTGAAGGCGCCTAAAAGGTCTAACTCCCGCAAAGGCTTGGGTGAACTCTTCAGCAGATAACCTGGCCACGGTTACGTTTTCTACCGCATTGGCTTTGATGTTGTAGTTGGCGCTGTTTACTGATGTTTTTGAAATCTCCGTGGCAAAAACCTGATCAAAATTTTGCGCCAGTGGTAGAGTAAAGTTACCGTTGCCGCAGTAGAGTTCCAGTAGGTCGCCGCCCAGTGCTTGGCTACATTGGCAGGCCCATTCCAGCATTTTGCGGCAGATGGTAGCGTTGGGCTGGGTGAAGCTATTTTCGACTTGCTGATAGCGAAATTCGGTTCCGTTTACGTCCAAGGATTCGGTAACGAAATCGTTGCCTAAGACAATGCGCTTTTTACGGCTACGGCCAATCAGCTCCAGTAGGCTTACTTCTGTCGCTAAGGATTGTTTGAGCTCGGCGAGAAACTCAATAGCTTGCTGCTGCCACGGCTCGTCCAAAGGGCGATGATAGATTAGGGTGATCAGAAGCTCGGCCGACGTGGTGCTCAAAAACTCCACTTGGAACAACCTGCGTTTAAAATCAGGTTGAGCTGCCAGTAGGTCTAACAGTTTTGGCATAGCAGCATTGATGGTTTTGCTGGCAACCGGGAAGTCCCTCATCAAAATTGGAGCTGCTGATTTATCGCCCGGTGGCTGCATGGCGTAAAAACACGCGTCACCCTGATGCCACAGTTTGAATTCAGCCCGCATTCGATAGTGGCTGGGCGGCGACGGGTAGGTCTCAAGCGCCGGTGGCGAGAAGCGTGCAAACTGCTCGGTTATGGCCGTCTGCTTTGCAGATAGTAGCTCTTGGTATTGCTGCGGTTGAATTTGATGAGTGCTCATGGGGCTCCTTTTATGTGGCGCAGAGTCTACCAGTTTCAATCCGAGTTCTAAACGATTGGCGCCCGCAGCGGTATGGTTTAAGGCAATCAATAATTAGGGGTATTTAATGGACAAGCTGACAATAAAAACCCGCGGCCAGGGGTTGCTGGCGATCACTGATCAGGTGAATCGATGCGTAGCTGCTCAGTCATTGCAAGAAGGGCTTTGTACGTTGTTCATTCAGCACACCTCAGCCAGTCTTATTGTTCAAGAAAACTACGACCCAAGCGCTCAGCACGATCTTGAGCAATGGCTGAATCGGCTGGTGCCGGAAAATGACCCGTTGTTTACACACACGTTGGAGGGTGCGGACGATATGCCCGCGCACATTAAGTCCGTGTTGACTGCCAGCTCACTGTCGATACCCGTAATCGGGGGTAAGCTAGCTCTTGGAACTTGGCAGGGGCTTTACCTGTGGGAACATAGGCACCATGGCGGCCATAGACAAATACTGGTGCACATTGCGAGTTAAGCAGGGGTGTTACAGGCAATTGGTGGGTTTCGGCAGTCCGGCAATTTTACAGGCTATTTTAGCTGGGCTCTCGGGGAACAGTTGCAGCAGGTAAATGCTGCTGGCTTTGTCTGTGCCCAGTTGAAGTTTAATCTGTTTCACCAACACCCGCATGGCAGGGGAAATGGTGAAGTCTTGATAAAACTGCCTGAGCAAATTAAGAATCTCCCAGTGCGCCGGCGTTAGGGTAATACCTTCTTGCTGGGCTAATTGATCTGCTACTTCCGGCGACCAGTCGTCTAAATGTAGTAAAAAGCCATTGTCGTCGGTAGCGATGGTATTGCTTTCTAGGAAGGTAGGCATTAATCAAACCAGCTTACGTTCTGTGGGTGTAGGGCTGCCAAATTGACCCATTCTTGATAATCGACGTAATGAATCATTTGGCTGCCGGTAGCTGCTTCGGGTACTCCGCGGGCATTTAGGTCGTCCATTAGAGCGTATATTGGGCAGTTTATCGCAAGTAGCTGCGCATGGCTGGTATGGTTGGGAAGTAGGCTATAAACACCATTGCCTACCAACAGCAGAGCATCGGTTTTTTGTGCAAGTTGGCAGGCGGTATCAAAACCGGAGCCCGGTTGAGGGTTGCAGCTAACAATGTGAAGAGTCATATCAAAAACACAGTACCGACTGGTGCTCGGCAATTAGGTCGTTTATTTCGCTGGCTGCCAATGGCTGGGCGGATATACACAGCGGTTGATTGGATAGACCAAGCTCTTTTAGCGTCTGAGCACAGATGTAGATGTTATCGATATCGTACAACGCCAATGCGGCCAGTAACTTTGAGTGGGGTTTTAAACCTACCGCCTCGCTGGCTTGGTTTTGCAGTAATTGAAATGCCCCTTGGCCTACAAAAAGTATTGATACCGGTTGTTCGAAGGCCGCGAAGGCCATCAATGCCTCCACGCCGTCGCGGGCGCTGCGTGAGCCAATTGGGGCGTGTTGCATGACAAATAGCGTGGATTTCTTATCGGCCATGGCGGTTCACCCAAAGGTAATGCAGCGGTCAGAGGTTTGGGTGGCGGCCATCAACTGACCCAGGCCGACTATCTCGAAGCCCTCTGCCAAATTTGCCAAGCGCACCCCGTGGCGCTTTGCTTCGTTTTCGTCAACTATGCCACGGCGGATGGCAGAAGCCACGCAAACGTAGAGTTTGGTAGCGTGGGTTTTCTGTAGTGCCTGCCAAAGCGAGGCCATATTGAGTTCATCCTGGGGCGGGGATGCCAAGGCGTTGGCGTTGTACACGCCATCCTGGTAGAAGAAAACTTGGCTCAGTGTATGGCCTGAGGCTAAGCAAGCAGTGGCAAACTGCAGCGCTCTATGGGCGGCTTCGTTATGGGGGGCGCATAGGACGGTGAGTGCGAAGTTCATGATCTACTGGTAAGCCTGCCACTGGGGTGAATATGCAAGACCAAATAAAAATGCCCCTTAAGAGGGGCATTGTGTTGGCTACAATCTGCGATTAGCAGCCTAGCATTACTCGTCTCCCATGGCCCCCAAGATGTGCAGCAATGAGGTGAACAAGTTATAAATGCTTAAGTAAAGACCAACAGTGGCGAGGATATAGTTGGTTTCACCGCCGTTGATGATTTCACTGGTGTGGTAGAGAATAAAACCGGACATCAGCAAAACAATCAGACCGCTCATGGCAAGGCTGAAGCCAGAGATATCAACGCCAAAGAAAAAGCCGGCGATCATAGATCCGATAATACCCACAAGGGCAACGATCATACCTACTGCCAGGAACCCTCCCATGAAACTAAAGTCTTTCTTGGTCGTTAGTACATAAGCAGATAGCGCAAAGAACACCAGAGCGGTACCACCCAGGGCTTGCATAACAATGGCGCCGCCATTGGCCATATTGAGGTAATGATTTAGCACCGGCCCGAGTGACAGTCCCAGAAGGCCTGTAAACGCGAAAACTACGCCAAGACCTGCTGCAGAGTTGGCGGTTCGGGGAATAACAAACCAGATGAGCGCCAACGCAACAAGTGAGCACACCATACCGGCACCGTAGCCTAGGTTGATGGCCATAGATACGCCGGCCATTGCGGCACTGAATAGCAGTGTCATTCCCAGCAGGGCGTAGGTGTTGCGTAGGACTTTGCTGACCTGTTCCGCATTAGCTACCGCTGAGTAGTTAGCTGAAACTTCGCGCATTAAGATATCTCCATTGGATTAATTGTTCTGCCTACAGATAATACGGGTTAATTTTCTGAATACAAGGTTACCATCTGTTAAACGTCACCTAAGGCAGTTGCCGCGACCTAACGGGTAGGCGTTGGCCACCTATTGGATTGCTTTGAACTAGTTTGGTTCCTTCGTTCTAGATACGTGAAAACACCGCGCTGGGTTTGCATCGGCACGTGTAAAGGTGTGTTAGAGGGTTTGAGTAACGCTAGGAAGAAAAAGAATGGCGGTGGGGCAGGGATTCGAACCCTGGGAGCTGTTACACTCAACGGTTTTCAAGACCGCCGCTTTCGACCACTCAGCCACCCCACCGGAAGGGTTGCGATTATACATAGCTGCCTTGCCAAGGCAATACCGTAACCCCTTATTTTTTATAAAGTTTGTTAGGTTCGTTCGAATAATGGTCAGGTTGACGATTTCGACCCCGCTTTGCGGGGCCGACCTACCACCTTGAAGCTATTCGTTAGATGCTGCCTTGGCTCTTGGATCATTGGTTGGGCGAGCCAACTGGCGGGGTTGATGGTTGATTGCCGCAGGCTTGGAGGTATCTAACGGCTGAGACAGCTGTACCGTTTTCTGCACGGATCGAATCTCGTGGCTCACTTTAGCCTGAGGGTTAACCCGCGGATCGTTAGTGGCACGAGCGCCCGGTTTACTAGCCTTGGCTGATTCCTCCGCTGTAGTTACTTTCGCAGCTGGTTCTTGAGCCTGCGGTTGTTCAGCCGCTGGTTCTTCAGCCTGTGGTTCTACAGGTGCTGTTTCTACAGGCGATGGTGTGGGCGCGTCTACAGATTCTGCTTGCTCGGATTCCAGGCTAACCGTGGCCGTGGTCTCTTGGGCGGGGAAGGCCGAAGTAACGGTTTCGCTGGAAGCGGTAACTTCTACCGATTCGATATCTTCTTTAGCCTGCTCTGTGGCTTGAGAAGTGGTCTTAGTTGGAGAAGTCTCAGCCGCTGTCTCTACAGGAGTAGTTTCCTCGGTAACATTTACGTCAGGCTCGGGTTGTATTTGGCGAGACTGCTCATCAATCGCCATGACTACCTGCTGGTCGAGATCGGCAGTTTCATTAGCAAGCTCCGCAACCGCTTTGTTGTCCGTTTTAAACGGCTTAACTTCAGTGGTGGGCTCTACTTGCGGTGGCTTAGCAACCTTTGGCTCAACGGGTGCCTCATCGACGGCCTTAGCCGGCTCGCTTGTTGGCTTTGGAGTTGACGTTGCAGTTTCCGCAACGGCGGCTAATGTTGCTATGCCTTGGGCACCTTCCACTGCTGGTGAATTGCCATCTCTGCGACCGCGGCGACGCTGCTGAGGCCGCGCCTTCTTACCGCTAGGACGTTTGGATGGGCGATCATCTTGCTGATTATCACGAGATTCAACAACCTGTTCGGACGTATTTTGGGTGTCTCTCTCAGGTTGCTCACTGCGTGGCTTGCGCTCTTTGCGCGGTTTGCGTCGCTGAGTGTTATCAGCGTCTTGATCCCGGTTTTGCTGTTGGTTGCGCGGCTTGCTGCCCGCTTTACCAGATTTGTTGCGGTTGTCGTTTCGGTTACGCTGCCGATTACGATTGTTTTTGCCGTCCTGCTGTCGGGCGTTAGTGTCGCGGTTACCGCCTTTCTTAGCGGGAGCTTCAAGTTCGCCTTCAAACAGTTTTTTCAATGCAGCCATCAATTTGGCCACAAGGCCAGGCTCTTTGGCCGGTGCAGGAGCGGGTTTACTGTGCGCTAGTTGTTGAACGGCAGGTTTGGGCAGCTCGGGTGCCGGTTCGTTGCTCAACAACTTAGCATCGGAGTCGATTTCTTCGCTAGTGGAAGAGATTTTATAGCTAGTTTCCAGCGTGCCTTCGTCGTCGGCACGCAGGCGGTGAACTTCAAAATGCGGCGTTTGCATTTCATCGTTAGGCACAATAACCACGCGAGTGTTGTTGCGCGCTTCAATGTCGGTAATGGAGCGTCGCTTCTCGTTGAGAAGGTAAGTTCCTACGGATACCGGCGTAATGGCGCGAATCTCTGCTGAGTGCTCTTTCTGTGCTTCTTCTTCGATCAATCGCAAAATCGACAGAGCCAGTGGCTTGGTGCTCAAGATAGTGCCCTGGCCGCTGCAGCGAGGGCAGACTTTTGAGGTGGTTTCTCCCAGTGAAGGACGTAACCGCTGGCGTGACATTTCCAGCAGGCCGAAGCGTGAGATACGGGCGGTTTGGACTCGGGCTCTGTCCATGGATAGAGCGTCACGCAGCCGGTTTTCGACCTCGCGTTGGTTTTTAGAGGATTGCATGTCGATAAAATCGATCACCTGTAAACCGCCGATGTCTCGCAAACGCAACTGACGGGCAACTTCGTCCGCGGCTTCTAAGTTGGTTTGTAAGGCGGTCTCTTCGATATCGCCGCCTTTGGTGGCGCGCGCCGAGTTAATATCGATGGAAACCATGGCCTCGGTAACGTCGATAACGATAGAGCCGCCAGAGGGAAGTTTCACCTCTCGCTGGAATGCAGTTTGAATCTGGCTCTCGATTTGAAAGCGGCTGAACAGTGAGGGTTTTTCACTGTATAGCTTAACCTTGCTGCGATAGTTCGGCATAACTTGGTCAACAAAAGCACAGGCCAGCTCGTAGGCCTCTTTGTTATCGACAATAACTTCGCCGATATCCGGGCGTAGGTAATCGCGAATCGCGCGAATGATGACGTTACTTTCTTGGAATAAGAAATGTGGGGCTGACAGTTCGTCAGCTTGTGTTTTAATTGTGCTCCACAGGTGCAACAGGTAGTCCAAATCCCATTGCAGCTCCTCTGGGCTTCGACCCACACCGGCGGTGCGCACAATGGTGCCCATGCCGCTGGGAACTTCTATGCTGGACAGTGCCTCGCGCAGTTCGCTGCGATCTTCGCCATCGATGCGGCGGGAAATACCACCGGCTCTGGGGTTGTTTGGCATCAATACCAAATAGCGGCCGGCCAGGCTGATAAATGTGGTCAGCGCAGCGCCTTTGTTGCCGCGCTCTTCTTTGTCAACTTGAACAATGACCTCAGTGCCTTCTCTAACAACGTCTTTGATTTTGACGCGGCCATCCAGGTCTCGTGGGTCTTTGGAGAAGTATTCGCGGGAGATTTCTTTAAGGGGAAGGAAGCCGTGACGTTCGGCACCGTAGTCGACAAAAGCAGCTTCTAGGCTGGGTTCTATGCGGGTAATTTTACCCTTGTAGATGTTGGCTTTTTTCTGTTCTCTGGTGCGGTTTTCAATATCTAGGTCGTATAACCACTGACCATCAACTAACGCTACACGCAGCTCTTCAGGCTGGGTGGCGTTGATTAGCATTCTTTTCATTGGAGTCCTAATTGTTTAATTAGGCGCTGATGTTTCTGATGTGCTGAAGTAGATCGTTGTACGTGAGTTGGGTGCCGACTGATGCATAATAACAATGGCATTAGGCTTGCGCGATGTGCAAGCTGTAAGCAATTTACGTCGTTTACAAGCCGAGCCCTTGTGAGGCTAGGATTAAACAAAATTGTTGATTCGTACCCAACACGTTTGGCACTTTGCCAAACAAATCACATTCAAACGCTCCGGTGGTAGCTCATTATGCTTAAGTCATTCTCTCAAATAATATGCGTGAGCTACTGTTTTCTACCGTTTTAAGTCCAGCCTTCGGTACATGTCGTAACATGTTGTCGGCGGGCCTCGGCATCGCATTGTGCGATCATCGCCGGAGCCTATTACAGCCAATCCTTAGTGCTTTAAGGTAACAAGGAGTGACTTTGTATTAGTCTTTTCTACTAAGCTGTGTGTTATCAGCGCAGTTTTTAAAATCTAACAACCCAGCGGCTTATTTCGTGCAGCTCGGCGCTAGTCGTTGTTTATGGCCGCGTGTTAGGGAGGTCAAGTAGGAAAATGGATCTCTCTGAGCGGCATGCTCATACTCAACAGTGTCACAATACAATTTGACTTGGCGCCAATCCCAGCAGCCCCGTTTTGTTGAGGTTCTGGTGCGCCGGCTGTTGAGGCCTTGCGTATTGGCCATTAGCGGTATTTCCTTGCGACAAGCCTATTTGTGCGTTGCCCGGAAACCAGCCTAGGTTAGCCAAAGCCGGAATATAGCAGTGGTTTTCAACATCAGCAACAAGCATGCGGCGCCAAAGGCTTAAAACCACTGCAACATGAGTGTTTATTGCGTCATTTGCGCATTTTTTGTTTGAGTGGGTTGATATTAACGTCAAGCTCGTGGCGTGCTGGCGGTGTTCGATCTTAGCTTGTGCTATGTTTGCGCCATGTGGGCGCATCTGCTCTTTGAAGATTGTGCTCGGTTTGCTTAGAGCCGCATAAAAGGTGTGTGAAAGTTGTCGGAAATATCCAGCCACAAAGTGTCATTTGTTACTGTGGAGCCCGAGTTTGAAGGCCAAAGAATCGATAATTTCCTGATGAGATCCTTGCGGGGGGTCCCTAAATCCCGGGTTTATCGGATTTTGCGAAAAGGAGAGGTGCGGGTTAATAAAGCGCGGGTCAAACCGGAATATAAGCTAAAAGCGGGTGATTTGGTTCGCATTCCTCCGATTAGGTTGGCTGAGGCGCCTAACATTGCGGCACCGAGCCAATCGCTCTGGCGTCATCTTGAGTCTTCAATTCTGTACGAAACAGATGCAGTCATGGTGATTAACAAGCCCTCGGGCATCGCGGTGCACGGCGGCGATGGTGTCGATCTAGGGTTAATTGAAGCCATGCGTCAAATCCGCAGTGATTGCCGCTATCTAGAGTTGGTGCATCGGTTAGATAAAGCAACCTCTGGCTGTGTCATGCTGGCGAAGAAACGCTCGGCCTTAAAGGCTTTGCAACAGCGGTTGCGGGCCGGCCGTGGGATTCAGAAGCGTTACCGCGCTCTGGTTATGGGTGCTTGGCCGGAGCGGGTTCAACTTGTCGATCAGCCTCTGAAGCGGCTAGAGCTGCCGGACGGTAACCGGATTGTAAAGGTTCACCCAGAGGGCAAGCTCAGCCAAACCCGCTTCCAGGTGGTGGAAAGGTTTATGGTTCCCTCGGTGGGGCCGCTAACCCTGGTGCAAGCCGAGCCGCTGACCGGCCGAACTCACCAGATACGAGTGCATGCCCAATTTTCGGGGCATTCGCTGGTGGGTGATCCTAAGTACGGTGACGATCAAGTTAACAGAGAAGTTGGTCGGCTGGCCTCGCTTCGCCTATGTTTACACGCATGCGGTTTGTCGGTGCCGCCAGGTGAGGATTTTCCTGGTTTGGAGGTTGAGGCGCCCCTATTGACAGATTTGGTTCGGTTGTTGGAAAAGCTAAGGCAAGGAGAGTCCTAGAGTGTTATTTGTTTTCGATTGGGACGGCACCTTGTGCGATTCCTTGGCAAAGATCGTTCGCAGTCTTCAAACCGCGGCGGCCATGGCGGGAGAGTCTCCTTTACCTGCCGCCAGGGCGCAACAGATTATTGGTTTGGCGTTGCCCGTGGCCGTGGAGAGGTTGTTCCCCTGTGCGGGCGACCACCAACAGGCCAGAATAGCGGATTACTATCGGCAGGCCTTCGCCGCAGAAAGTACACCAGCGCCATTATTTGCAGGCGTGGAGGAGACGTTGCTGGAGTTAAGAGCGCGTGGCCATCGCCTAGCAGTAGCCACTGGTAAAGCTCGTTTTGGTTTGGATCGAAGTCTGGCGGCGGTGGGTTTGGAGAACTTTTTTTGCACCACGCGATGTGCCGATGAAACAGCCTCTAAACCCAATCCGCAAATGCTGCATGAGATCATGTGCGAATTGGGTTTCGCGGCTGAAGATTCGGTAATGGTAGGGGACACTACCTTCGATCTGGAGATGGCCTCTGCCGCGAGCATGCCGTCGCTGGCGGTGACATTCGGCTCTCACGGGCGCGAAGAGCTTCAGGAGTGTCGCCCGTTACGCCTATTGGACTCGATACCAGAGCTTTTGCATTGGGAATCTGGCAAGTAGTAAGTTAAAGTAAATTGTTAGTTATTTTGGTTGAGATATATTTTTTAAGCTTCTGAATTTTAAGGGGAAAATATTGGAAAATCAGTCCAAGGCTGAAGCCTACAAGCCCCAGCCGACACCCAAAGAGTGGTTGTTGATTGAAAAGATGTTGATGGAGACCCATCGCGAGCAGAAGAAAACACGTCGATGGGGGATATTTTTTAAAATTCTGGTGTTTGTTTATATTTTTGCGGCGTTGATGGTGTTTCGTGTGGGCAGTCAGCTTGGGGTTCCAGCGACCATTGGCAAAGACCACGTTGCAGTTGTGCCGGTAAATGGCGTTATTGCCGATGGAGAAGAGGCCAGCGCGAACGCCATTGTTACCGGATTGCGCAAGGCCTTTGAGGCGGAGAACAGCAAGGCAGTGTTGTTGGCAATAAACAGCCCAGGCGGGAGCCCGGTGCAATCGGGCTATGTCAACGATGAGATATATCGTCTCAAGGCGCTGCACCCAGACAAAAAAGTCTATGCCGCCATTTCGGATTTAGGCGCCTCCGGCGCCTATTACATTGCGGTTGCTGCTGACCAAATCTACGCCGATAAGGCCAGTTTGGTGGGCTCCATAGGGGTGACTGCGGCAGGTTTCGGTTTTGTTGGCTTAATGAATAAGTTGGGTATTGAGCGCCGGGCCTATACGTCCGGTGAGCACAAAGGTTTTCTCGATCCATTTGCCCCTGAGCAGGAGGGTGAAGTGGCGTTTTGGAATTCGGTGCTTGGCGCCACCCATCAGCAATTTATTGATGTGGTAAAAAAGGGTAGGGGAGATCGTCTGCAGTCCAACCAAGCCGATTTGTTCTCCGGCCTAATTTGGAATGGCGAGCAGGCGCTGGAGCTAGGCTTGGTGGATGGCTTAGGTAGTGCCGGCTATGTTGCGCGAGATGTTATCGGTGTTGAGGAGATGGTTGATTACGGAGTGAGGCCTAACCCTTTGCAGAGGGTGATCGAGCAGCTGGGCGTTTCCATTGGTGAGGGTATATCCCAAACGGCAACGGCAGAGGCGCCTATGACCTTGCATTAGTTGGTGTGGATAATTGGGTTAAAGTTGTGCTTTTTCAGTAGGTTGCAAAGGTTAATTAACCCTAATCCTACGAGGCTGGTGGGATCGTTACTGCGCACTTCCTCCATCAGGGCAATGCCCAATGCTTCAATTTTGAAGCTGCCGGCGCAATCCAGGGGGTTGTCTTGCTTTATATAGGCGGCGATCTCTTCTTGTGTTAGCGTCCTGAATTTCACCGTCACCGTGTCCACTGCGCTAAAAGATTGTTGATTTGCGGTGTTATAAACGCAGCAGCCGGTGTAAAAATGACCGTTTTGGCCGCTGCTCTTGGCCAGTTGTTGTTTTGCCTTTTCTACGGTGCCTGGCTTGGATAGTAGCTCATCGTTGATGCTTGCTACTTGGTCTGAGCCAATGATTAGGGCCGGGTAATCGATGGTTTTTGCCACCGCTTCAGCTTTTTCTATTGCTAGGCGCTGTGCCCTCGCTTTCGGTGGTTCATTGGCGATGGTTTCTTCCGGGTGGTTGCTAGTCACCTGAACAAACGGCACTCGCAGTTGACGTAAAACCTCAGCCCGGTAGCGTGACTCGGAGGCTAAAACTAATTTCATTGACATCCCTTTAGATTAACGTAAGTTTTCTTTGACAGTGGCCATTTGTATCCCTAGAATTGCGCGCCTATGACTCAAGCCCCAGATTCCAGAGTATTACCCCAGTATCTTGATGCGCGCAAAATGGCTAATCAAGGCTGTGATTTAGGGGGGATTGTACCCTTAAATAAACTGGAGAGGCTAAACTCTGCCTTGGTGCGCGACGACGGCGTGGTGAACGTGGATTTATCCTTCACCACCGATGAACGAGCTCATCGAGTTGTAGATGGTCAAATATCTGCCACGGTGTATGTGCAGTGTCAGCGCTGTTTGGGCGAGTTAGAGCAATCCGTACACTCGGATGTTCACCTTGCTCTGGTTGCTGGCGAAGCGCAGGCCCAGGCTTTACCCAAGGATCTCGATCCCTGGACTGTGGTAGATGCATCGGCAGATTTATACCACTTAATAGAAGAAGAGATACTGCTGGCGCTGCCAATGGTGGCTTATCACCAGACGCAATGCGTTGAGCCGGAATTGTATTCTTCCAAACATGAAGGTAGCGAGCAGGAAGAGCCTGTGCGCAACCCATTTAGCGTTTTGGAGCAACTGAAGGGCTCGCCGGAGTAGCACAGTGCTACAAAGAGGGCGCCCCTGGCTGCCTAGAGACTAGAATTGCAACTGTACAAAATTTTAGGAGCTTAATAAATGGCTGTTCAACAGAATAAAAAGACCCGTTCTCGTCGTGGAATGCGTCGTTCACACGATGCCCTGACTGGTCCAACCTTGTCTATGGATCCAACCACCGGTGAGAAGCACCTGCGTCACCATGTGAGCGCAGATGGTTTTTACCGCGGCAAAAAAGTAGTGGATACTGGCGAAGAGTAACGCTTGACCTCTCGTTTTTCCATTGCAGTAGACGCTATGAGCGGGGACTTCGGTCCCCGTTCTACTATTCCCGCCACAATCGCATTCGCCGAATCCCACTCTGATACAGACATCTCACTTTTTCTAAGTGATGGCACTGTTGTGCCGAAAGAGTTACCCGCCAATATATCCATCGTGTATTCCCCGTCTGTTGTTACCATGGACGACTCTCCGGCCAATGTTTTGCGCAATAAGCAAGATTCAACCATGGCTCAGGCGATAGAGGCCTGCTCCCAAGGTGCTGCCGATGCCGTTATTAGCGCTGGTAACACCGGGGCTTTGGTTGCCTTAGGGCGGCATCATTTGGGTACCTTCGATAATATCCGTAGACCAGCTATCTGCAAAGCCATTCCCACGCTGGCGGGCCACAGCTATATGTTGGATTTGGGGGCAAATGCCATTGCCGATGCCCAAATGCTGCACAACTTTGCGCTAATGGGCAGCGCAATGGCTGCGGAGCTGGATCATAATCCATCGCCGAGTGTTGCGATATTGAATATCGGTGTGGAGCACAGCAAAGGCAACCGTGTGATCCACGAAGTCGATGCCCTGCTTAAACAGGACGGCCGCCTTAATTATGTCGGTTATATAGAAGGTGATGCCATCTACAGCGGTAGCGTAGATGTGATCGTTGCGGACGGATTTGTGGGTAACGTGGCGCTTAAGGTCAGTGAGGGGGTGGCACGTTTAGCCCTGGGTCAGCTGAAATCATCCTTTCGTCAGAATTTGTATGGCCGGTTGCTTGGCCGATTTGCCCAGCCATTGTTGCGAAAATGGCATAAACAATTTGATCCTGCTCGTTATAATGGCGCCTGCTTGCTGGGGCTTAACCGCCCGCTAATAAAGAGCCATGGCAGTACCGATGAGCGCGGGTTTTTGTCCGCCTTGGTCATGGCCAAAGAGCTAGCCGGCACCGGTCTAACGCAGCGTCTGCAGGCTCAAGCTATTGCTCGCAAACTAGGCGAAGGGCAGTAACGGTCACTTGCCTTATTGCCTCACGAAATTTAAGCGTTTCACTGAATTTTAGCGCTTCATCGAATTCTAGCGCTTTATTGTATTTTAGAGAGTAACTATGTCAGAACCTCATTTAGCCTTTGTTTTCCCAGGTCAGGGATCGCAGAGTAAAGGTATGTTGGCCGAAATGGCACAAGAGCATCTGGAGGTCCTAAAAACCTTCGAACAAGCTTCTGCTGTATTGGGTTACGACCTTTGGGCTCTGAGCCAAACTGATGAGTCTGGTCAGATCGATATGACCGAAGTGACGCAGCCGCTGTTATTAACCGCCAGTGTGGCATTATGGCGTGTATGGCAATTCCTAGGTGGGCCGCAACCTCAAGTGCTTGCTGGCCACAGCCTTGGCGAATGGTCAGCATTGGTGTGTGCTGGCGTTGTCAAATTCGAAGACGCCATAGAGCTAGTGCGTGCGCGAGGTCAGTTCATGCAAGAGGCGGTTCCCGCGGGTGTTGGCTCAATGGCAGCTATTATCGGTCTCGATGACGAAACCACACGTCAGTGTTGCGAGCAAGCAGCTCTTGGTGAGGTGGTTGTCCCCGTGAACTACAACGCACCCGGCCAAGTCGTTATTGCAGGTCATAAATCTGCCATTGATAGGGCTGTTGATGCGTGTAAGGCCGCGGGTGCCAAACGCGCCATGCCGCTGGCAGTGAGTGCGCCATTTCACAGTGATTTGATGCAGCCAGCGGCGGAAAAGCTCGCGCCACTCATTGAAAAAACGGACTTTCATTCTCCCGAGCTGTCTATTGTGCATAACGTCAATGCCAAAACAGAGGCGGATCCAGATGCTATTAAAAAGCTCATGATCCAGCAGATTTATCAGCCGGTGCTGTGGGTTGATTGCGTGAGAGCGTTGGCCGGCCTGGGGGTAAATGCTGCGGTGGAGTGTGGCTCAGGCAAGGTGCTGAATGGATTGATGAAACGTATTGATAAATCCATCAAAAGCTACAGTACGGATGCCATTGCCGCGATAAACAGTGCGGTGGATGAACTCAACGCTTAATCCTTGGGTGCGAGCAGTTAATGCGTTTTGAATCGCTGTTGGCTTGCATCATTAGTTATTACCTGTAAGGGAACGGATATGTCTGTAAATGGTAAAGTTGCGCTGGTAACGGGGGCTTCACGAGGCATTGGCGCTGCAATCGCTCAGCAGTTGGGCTCAGAAGGCGCCATCGTTATTGGTACGGCAACCTCACAAGCGGGTGCCGATAAGATCAGCCAAAGTCTGTCTGAGGCTGGCGTCACGGGTAAAGGCATGGTGCTCAATGTCACTGATGCGCAATCCGTCGCTGATGTTATCGCTGCCATCGGAGAAGAGTTTGGTGTGCCCACGATTTTGGTGAACAACGCCGGCATTACCAAAGACAACCTATTGATGCGCATGTCAGACGAGCAGTGGTTTGATGTCATTGATACCAACCTCAATTCTGTTTTTCGGGTGGCCAAAGGCGTTCTGCGTGGCATGATGAAAGCCAAGTGGGGGCGCATAATTAATATCGCGTCGGTTGTTGGCTCCATGGGTAACCCTGGGCAGTCCAACTACGCCGCTACCAAAGCCGGTGTGGGCGGTTTTTCGCGTTCATTGGCCAAAGAAGTTGGTTCTAGAGGGATTACGGTGAATACCATCGCTCCTGGCTTTATTGATACCGACATGACTCGTGCCTTGAACGACGACCAGCGTAGTGCCATGCTGTCCGCAGTGCCGGCAGGCCGTTTGGGTGAGGCCCAAGAGATTGCTGATTTGGTCAGTTTTTTGGCCAGCGATAAGGCCGCCTACATCACCGGTGAAACCATACATATTAACGGCGGAATGTACATGGCATAGGTGTTGCGTTGCAGCAACTTTTGGCTAAGTGCGTCGAAACGTAATTAATTTGTACTCATCGATTCACATTGTGGCCGTATTCAATGTAAAATGCGCCCGCGATTAGGCCGAACCATCGAGATTTAGTCGTACCTGCAATGTAGTAGTACATCGGCTCTAAGATTTTATACCGACTAGGAGTTAAAAAAAGATATGAGCAGCATAGAAGAACGCGTCAAAAAGATCGTTGCCGAGCAATTGGGCGTTAAAGAAGAAGAAGTAAAAAACGAAGCCTCGTTCGTAGAAGATCTTGGCGCTGATTCTCTCGACACCGTTGAGCTGGTAATGGCCTTGGAAGAGGAATTCGAGACCGAGATCCCAGACGAAGAAGCTGAGAAAATCACCACTGTTCAGTTGGCTATCGACTACATCAACGCCAACCTAGCTTAATTGCACCCGCGTTGACACCGCAGTAGTTTCAGTGAGTTCCGAAGCCGTACTAAGTCCTTAGTACGGCTTTATTTTTAATACTTGCAGCACAACCGCTGGCCAGTGTCATCGCATTGTTACGCGATTAAAGAAACTTTTTATTTGTAAGACCAAAATTGTGGAGGCTGTAGTGTCCCGAAGAAGAGTTGTTGTGACTGGTTTAGGAATGGTGACCGCTGTTGGTAACACCGTTCAAGAGAATTGGTCAAACATCTTAAGCGGAGTGAGTGGCGCACGTACCATCGATAAATTCGATATTACGCCGTTTAACACCAAATTTAGCTGCTCGGTTCGTGATTTAGATCTGGATACCTACCTTCCACCTAAGGAAGCTAAAAAGCTCGACGCCTTTGTGCAGTACGGCATTGTTGCTGGCATGCAGGCTATGGCTGATTCTGGTATTGAAGTGACAGATGAGCTTGCCCCTAAAATGGGTGCCGTCATTGGCTCGGGTATCGGCGGCTTGGCAGAGATTGAAAACGTTACTCTCACCATCGAAAAAAAAGGCCCGCGACGAGTAAGCCCATTTTTTGTACCCGGATCAATCATCAATATGATTGCCGGTAACCTTTCCATTAAATACGGTTTCAAAGGCCCTAACCTGGCGGTGGTAACTGCCTGTACTACTGGCACCCATGCCATTGGCTTGGCGGCGCGATCCATCATTATGGGTGAGACCGATGTGATGCTCGCTGGTGGCGCTGAAATGGCCACCACTCGCGTTGGGCTGGCAGGCTTCGGTGCCGCCCGAGCCCTGTCCACCAGAAATGATGCGCCGGAGTTGGCTAGTCGGCCGTGGGATACAGGCCGCGATGGTTTTGTGCTGGGTGACGGTGCCGGTGTATTGGTATTAGAAGAGTACGAGCACGCTAAAGCGCGCGGCGCCAACATATTGGCCGAGCTATTGGGCTTCGGTATGAGCGGTGACGCCTACCACATTACCTCTCCACCTGAAGATGGCTCTGGTGCGGCTATGTCCATGGAAAATGCATTGAGAGACGCCGGTTTATCCGCCGATGCGGTCAACTACGTCAATGCCCACGGCACATCTACACCCGTGGGTGATTTGGCCGAAGTTAGAGCCTTACGCAGTATTTTTAAAGGCGACACCAGTAATCTAGCTATTAGTTCCACTAAGTCTATGATTGGTCATTTATTGGGTGCTGCCGGCGCGGTGGAGGCTATTTACACCGTGCTAGCCATTCGTGATCAAGTGGCTCCGCCGACCATTAATCTGGATGAACCAGACCCGCTGGTACAAGGCTTAAACCTGGTGCCAAAGGTTGCTCAGCAAATGAAGATTGAAACAGCGCTTTCAAATTCGTTTGGCTTTGGTGGCACTAACGGTACCGTAGTTTTTGGTCGCGTATAAGGCCCGGATTGTGAGATTGGTGTTGAGTTCGGAGGTGGCTTTTAAGTCTGTATTACTCATTGGGCGTGCCGCCACCGTCTGTAATCCGAGTCACAGAGCTTAGCCGTGCCTATGGTTAAGCGGATTATTATCACCATCGTTATACTGATTACTCTGGCGGCGGCCGGTGCAGCGGCCAGCCTGTATGGCCTTAACTACTGGGCGGAACAGCCGCTGGCGTATTCAGCCCCCCTTGAATTTGAAGTTAGTCGCGGTGAGACGCTCACCTCGGCGGTAAACCGATTGGCGCAGTTGTCGGTTGTTTCAATTCCTAAAGCGGCACTCATTTACAGCAAACTCAAAAAGCAAACGCATATTCAGTTTGGTGAGTATTATATTGCTCCAAATCAAAGCTGGGATCAGATCAACCGACTATTAATGTCGGGTCAGGTAATCGAGCGCAGCGTCACATTGGTAGAGGGCTGGACTGCTGCCGCAGCCTTGGCTGCGGTGCAAGGCCACGACAAAATCACCAAGACCCTGTCTGGTATCGATGACCCTGCACTTACGGCGATTTTGCCCTCTGAACATCCTCATCCGGAGGGCTGGTTTTTTGCTGATACTTACTCATTTCACAAAGGTGACACCGACCTCAGCATTATGCGGCGGGCGCTTCAAAAGATGCAGCAAGCGATGGCGGTGTTGTGGCAAGGTAAGGCAGACGGCTTGCCTTACCAAACACCCTATGAAGCGCTGGTAATGGCTTCTATTGTAGAAAAAGAAACCGGTGTACCCAGTGAGCGATCGGTTATTGCCGGCGTGTTCACCCGTCGGCTACAAAAAAACATGCGTTTACAAACCGATCCAACGGTAATTTACGGGCTTGGCTCACGATATCAGGGCAATATAACGCGTAAGCATTTGCGGGAGGCAACCACCTACAATACCTATGTGATTAAGGGGCTGCCGCCAACCCCTATTGCCTTAGTGGGGCAAGCCGCACTTGACGCGGTTTTTAATCCCGATAACGGCAAGGCGCTGTATTTTGTCGCCAAGGGCGATGGCAGTCATTATTTTTCTGAAACGCTGGCAGAGCACAACAAAGCGGTTCGGGAGTACCAAATTTTAAAGCGGCGAACGGATTATCGATCAACCCCCACAACTCAGTAGTAATGGATTATGAGCAAACAGGTACCCGGAAAATTTGTCACCTTTGAGGGCGTAGAGGGGGGCGGCAAGAGTTCAAACATTGCCGCCGTTAAAACGTTTTTGGAAGCCCAAGGTAAACAGGTGGTCACCACCCGTGAGCCGGGTGGAACCCCGTTAGCAGAAGAGATACGAACCACCTTGTTGCGACCTCGGGACGAACCGGTTGATGAGATGGCTGAGCTTCTGCTTGTGTTTGCCGCCAGGGCGCAGCATTTTAATACCTTTATCAAACCCGCTCTTGCTAAGGGTACCTGGGTATTGTGCGATCGGTTCACCGATGCCACCTATGCCTACCAGGGGGCAGGCCGTGGCTTGTCTGTAGACACGATCGCCACGCTGGAGACTTTGGTGCAAGGAGATGTGCGGCCGGATTTAACGCTATTGTTCGACTTGGACGTGGGGCTCGGTTTAGAGCGGGCCCGAGGGCGTGGCGCGCTAGATCGTTTCGAGCAGCAAGAGCAGGTCTTTTTTGAGCGCATAAGAACGCTCTATCTACAGCGTGCACACACAGAAAGTTATTATCGATTGGTTGATGCCAGTGCTTCCATAGAAACGGTTCGAGCCGACGTGCAAACCATTATTACGCAATTTCTTTCCTGCTAGGTCGCCGCTCGCTATGTTTGTTAAGGCAGTTATAACTGGCCAATTCTCAATAATGCTGGTTTTGTATTTTCTGTTGGGTATTGCCAAAATGCCAGAGACAGTTAACGAAGGCATAAATGATTTAGTGCTGCATGCAACCGGTTATTGCATTGCCGTTTTTTCTGCCTATTTGCTGGTGCAGCGCATGTCTAAGATGTGGGTGCTGCTTACCGTGCTCTGGTTATTTAGCTTGTTAGTAGAGTTGGTTCAGCACGCGCTGCCCTGGCGCAGTTTTTCCGTGTTGGATTTAATGGCCAACGGTTCCGGTATATTACTGGGTTTTCTTCTAGTGTCTGCCAGCCAGCCGTTGCTCGACCGGCTCATTGGGTGGTGCCGGTTAAGTGTGGCCAGTGCTGTGGCGGCGCGGTAAAGGTCATTTGAGTGTTACTGGTGGGATGGCGAAACGTGAGTTGTTCCGCGTGTAGCATCAGCACTGGAGTGCGTTCAGCGTCGCCAGCATCGGCATAGAGATTATCGCCCAGAATGGGGTGCCCAAGGTGTTGCATGTGTACCCGCAGCTGATGTGATCTGCCTGTCTCTGGGTGTAAAACCACACGTGTGCTGTTGCTGTCGGTATTCTTTGCCAGCACTCTAAATCGAGTCCGCGAGGGTTTGCCATCAGCGTGGACGATTTGGCGGGGGCGATTGGGCCAGTCACACATCATTGGTGCTGTTACTTCTCCTTGGTCCGAGTTCAAAATGCCGGTAACTACAGCCTGATAACGTTTACCAACCGTTCTGCCCTGGAATTGTTTGGCTAGGTTGCTCAATGCGTTTTTGCTTTGTGGCACAACTAACAACCCCGAAGTCGCCTGGTCTAATCGATGTACTATGTGAGAGTTGGGATAGCATTGTGTGATTAGCGTGGCTAGCGAGCGTTTATTTTCTGGCAGTCGGCCAGGAACGGTGAGCAGCCCCGGCGCTTTGTTCACCACGAGTACGTCTTGGTCTTGGTAAACAATCTGGTAATCGTCAAAGTCGCTGGGGTTCATGGGATTAGCCTAGTTAAAACGTGGCAAAATTTACTGTCTGTAATGCCGTGATGCAAGGTCTTCCGGGGCAATGCGAGCAATTAAACACCTCGTCAAAAGTTGAAGTGAAAGAGTAAAAAATGGCTGAAAGCACCAAAGTTGCAGTTCCTTATCCCTGGCAGCGATCGGCCTGGCAGCAGTTATTTCAGCAGTTTGAGAATTCCCAATTGCCCCACGCGTTGTTGTTTTCCGGTTTGGAGGGGGTAGGGAAGCTGCAAATCGCTCGGTCTTTGGCCCAGTTGCTGTTATGCAATCAGCCCGACCATAATCTCGGCTGTGGCAAATGCAAGGGCTGCAATTTGTTTAACGCAGAGACACACCCGGATTTTCGGCAAGTGATGCCGGACCCAGGAAAGCAAATCAAAATCGAAGAAGTGCGAGCCTTACAAAGCCAGATCTATGGCTCGGCACAGATGAGTGGCCGTAAGGTGGTTTTGTTGGGGCCGGCGGAATTGCTTAATTTAAATGCGGCTAACGCCTTGTTAAAAACCCTGGAAGAACCTCCCGGCGCAACGCACTTGTTGTTGTTTACCCATCAGCCTAGCGGTGTACTGCCCACTATTAATAGTCGGTGCCAGCTGCTGAAGTTGCCAATTCCAGCGCGCGAGCAAAGCATTCAATGGCTCACCGCCATGGCTGGCGACCAAGCCGCCGATCTTCTGGAAGCCGCTCGCGGTCTGCCGGTAAAAGCGTTTAGCTTACTGGATGGTGAGCTGATGGCTGCTCGGGAACAGGTCCAGAATCTGTTGTCTGAGCTAGCGGCGGGTGATATTGGGCCTGTGGGTACGGCGCAGAAGTTAAACTGTCAGCCGATTGAGCAGGTTTGTCACTTGGTTATCGAGTTTGTGGAAGGGCGGGTGCAAGCTTCTACGGGGGCTATGGATGGCGGTGAGGCCGGTGACGACAGGCAGCAGGCGTGGTTGGCTTGGCAACGTCAGACGGGGGGGCTCTTGAACTTTAGAGACAAAGTCCTGGCCCTGTTGGCAAAGGTGCGCAGCGGCGCTAATCCCAATCCTCAACTGGCGCTAGAAAGTCTACTCATCGACTACCAGCGGTTAAGTTGATGTTGCCATGCGAAATCTGCGTAGTAGGCTAAACTGATAAAGCCAGCCCGTATGAACAGGCATAGTCTATCGCGCTGGTGCAGTGTGATTTACCAACAAACCAATTAGAGATAGCTAATGAAAGGTCTAGGTGGCGGTGCCAGGAACGGAATATTATCCCTCACTATTAAGGATAAGGCGGTGTTATACGCGGCCTATATGCCCTTTGTAAAAAACGGCGGTTTGTTCATTCCCACGGCCAAGAGCTATCGGCTAGGAGATGAGGTGTTCATGTTGCTAAGCTTGATGGACGAACCGGAGAAGATTCCCGTTGCCGGTAAAGTCATTTGGGTAACGCCAAAGGGTGCCCAGGGCAATCGAGCCGCCGGTATTGGCGTGCAATTCAACGATCAGGACGATATGGCCAACCACAAAATTGAAAACTATCTGGCAGGAGCTTTGGATTCTGATCGATTAACCCATACAATGTAAGCCTGACTTTAAACCAATCACTTCGGTTGCCTAAGCCGCCGTTTTCTCAAGTTGTACCCCATGTTAGTAGATTCTCACTGCCATCTTGATCGCCTAGATCTCTCTCCTTACAACGGTAACCTAGCGGATGCAATTCAAGCGGCGATGGCTCGCGGAATTGATCGCTTGCTGTGTATTTCCATCAGCGTTGAAAACCGATCTACTGTACTTGCTATCGCTGAACAATTTGACAATGTCTACGCCACCACTGGCATTCATCCTTTGGACGTTAGCAGTGGCACCGCCGCGGCTGAACAATTGGTGGTTTGGGCTAAGGACCACCCTAAGATACTTGGGCTGGGTGAAACGGGCTTGGACTACTATTACGACGATGCCAATAAAGCGCAACAACAGGAGAGTTTTGTCGCTCACCTAAGTGCCGGTGCGCAAACCTTCAAGCCCATCGTGGTTCATACCCGCAACGCTAAAGAAGACACGCTTGCTCTCATCAAGCAGTACGGAGATTTGGAAACTGCCGGCGTATTGCATTGCTTCACCGAAGATTGGGATATGGCTCGTAGAGCCATGGATATGAATTACTGCATATCCATCTCAGGCATTGTTACCTTTAAAAACGCGGAAGCGTTACGCGATGTGGTGAGAAAAATGCCGCTGGATCGCTTATTGGTGGAAACCGATTCACCTTACTTAGCGCCGGTGCCATATCGAGGCAAAAAGAATGAGCCCAAATTTGTGTTAGAAGTAGCCCAGTACATTGCTGAATTAAAAGGGGTACCTCTTGAGGAACTGGCCGAGATTACAACGGCCAACTTTGAGCGGCTTTTTAAACCGGCGTAATAAACCCGAACCTAGCCCACCGCAAGCTGTTCTATCTTTGAGTAGTTGTCGATATCGGCGGTATGCACACCGGACCACAGCATCTGGCATAATTCCAACCGGGTAGCGTCAGTCCATTCTCCGTTGAGCAACCAGTTAACGATGGCTCCAGCCACGTTAGGGTAATGGATTTTGACGTTGGGTTGATTGGCTAGCCAATCCTCTACAACGCTGGCATCCAGCTTCTGCATAACACTCCCCAGTTGCAGTTCTTTCAAGGCCTGCGCGTTAGACAGTTGCTCCATTTGACCAAAAAGCGGTTTCACCAACAATTTTTTACCCAGCTCCAGAGCTTCGCTGGCCAGCTCAAAGCCGGCGTTGCAAATTACCCCGCTGGCCGTGGCGAGGTCGCGCTGGAAGCCGTCTCGGCTCAAGGGGCGAAAATGTATAGAGCCTTGGGTGTGAGCTTTTTCAAATTCGCCGTAGTAGAAAAAACGATAACCGCTGATTTGAGACAGCATATCGATGACTTTATCCGGTGCTTCAAAACCTAAATACACTAAGATTTTGTCTGGCTCTATCTCCTGGTCAGCGTCGTTGGTATCTGCGATGGGGGGCAGAATTGGGGCGCCGAAGTGATGCCAGTGCAAACCCAGACCTAAGCTTACCGGAGCGAACATATTCATCACGGTATTGGCGGCCCAGCTATCGCCCTTTTTGGGGATCTTGTGGCGAAATGCGTATTGATGCCCCACACCAATGACGGGTTTCCTTGCCAGCTTGCCTGCCCAAGCTGTTATTGGCTCAAAATCCGTGACCACTAAATCGTAATCTGCAACTGAAAGATTTTTCACATCTTGCAGTAGACGCAGCAGCTTGTTGCTTTTAATGGTTGCCGTCGGGGATATTTTGCCGGCCTTGTGGCGAAAGGTGAGCCCTCTAAAACTGGCGTAGTCTCCGAACGGATCCATATCGAAGTATTTGTGCTTGTCCCGGCCGCTGAATACATAATCAACCTCGGCGTCCGGCCTAGCCGCAAATGCTTTCGCCATGGCGCGTGCACGGGTAATGTGGCCGTTGCCGGTGCCTTGGACACCGTAAAGGATCTTCATTGGGAGCTTGCCTGTTATCTGTCAAAAAGAGATGCTATGGCTTACATTGCCAAATGCTGAAAACTCAGGGCGGTGAGGCCACATACAGTGCCTAAGCTAGCGCCAGCGAGAATATCTGTAGGGAAATGCACGCCTAAGATCACGCGAGACAATCCGACCATGGCCGCCCAGGGCAATAGTGCCCAGTACAGGGGTGGAAATATGGCCGACAGCATCACAGTCATCATAAATGCAGCCGATGTATGCCCAGACGGAAAGCTAAATTGATCTGAGGGAATGATGACCGACTTAAAGTTGGGGATTGCTTCTGGAGGCCGGTTGCGCTTAAAGAACTTTTTGGTGACAGTGTACAAGCAGCGTTCAACCGCAAAAGCGGCTAAGAACATAGGAATTACGGAAACATAATCCGCCATGGCAAGTATACCCCCAATCAAAACGTAGAGAGGGCCGTCTGCAGTACGAGACACCCAACGGCTGGCTGCGGCCAGTCGTTCATGGTTTTTTCGACGGCGACACCATAAAAAGGTGGCTATGTCTAGGTTATGTATACTTTGCAGCAGTCTCATCCAGATATTTCCTTGAGCGAGATACTCTCAAACACAAGATGTGACAATTAAACGGGCGGAATATTTCCGTAATATTACAATATCGGAGACTAACACGGTTTTTGTTGGTACGCCTAGCGGCAATCCATAGAAATGGCATCCACCTTTGCTATTAGGGCATAATCCGTCCCCCAGTGGCGGCTACACCAAGGAATGTTTACCCATGAAGCAAAAGATCATCGATATGCTCGCTCTGCAGGAGCAAATTAACACTCAAGTACATCCGCAGTGGCGGCAACAGGGGTTTGAGTGGTATCGCGCTATTTGGATCGAATCAGCGGAGTTGCTGGACCACTACGGCTGGAAGTGGTGGAAGCAGCAAACCCCGGACTTACCTCAGGTGCAATTGGAGCTGGTAGATATTTGGCATTTTGGCTTGAGTATGCTGCTGCAACAGACCCAGGATATAGATTCTCTGGGGCAGGTTTTAGCCGGTCAATTGAAGAACACCGGCAAAAGTGACTCAGATTTCGCCGAGACCTTAGAAGAGTTTGTCGCCAAAACTGTAGGGGAAAAACGCTTTGACGTACAACTTTTCGCCCAGTTAGTGCAACTGGCCGAGATGTCTTTTGATGATTTATACGACATGTATGTGGGCAAGAATGTGCTCAATCGATTCCGACAGGATCATGGGTATAAAGAAGGCAGTTATCAAAAAGATTGGGCCGGGCGAGAAGATAACGTACATCTGGCCGAGTTATTGGCGGGGGCAAAAAACAACCAACCTGACGAAGGCGTTAACTTTTTAGAGTGGTTGTACGAACAATTGAGCCAGCGATATTCACAAAATTGATTATTAATTGGGCGATATCGGCTGTTACTATACTTTTTGCTGATGAAAAAAACTGTCAAAAGCCTATAATTGCCCACCTTCCTGAACGCGAGATGCGATCAGCCAAATTCGTTTTATAGTCATAATTGGAGAATTGAAGTGAAAGCACCAGTACGTGTTGCCGTAACCGGCGCAGCGGGACAAATCAGTTACTCGCTACTATTTAGAATTGCCGCTGGCGAAATGCTTGGCGCTGATCAGCCCGTAATTTTGCAAATGCTTGAAATCACCCCAGCTTTGGGCGCGTTAAAGGGCGTTGCAATGGAGTTGGATGACTGTGCCTTCCCACTGTTGGCTGGTATGGTATGTACCGATGACGCCAACGTTGCCTTTAAAGACGCTGACTACGCGCTATTAGTTGGCGCTCGCCCTCGTGGGCCAGGCATGGAGCGTAAAGACTTGCTGGAAGCCAATGCTGCTATCTTCTCGGCCCAGGGTAAAGCCATCAATGACCACGCTTCTCGCGCTATCAAAATATTGGTTGTTGGTAACCCAGCAAACACCAACGCGTTGATTGCTCAGCGTAATGCGCCGGATATTGACCCTCGTCAATTCACCGCCATGACTCGTTTGGACCACAACCGTGCCATGACTCAGTTGGCTCAGAAAACCGGCACTACCATTAATGATGTGACCAAGCTGACCATTTGGGGTAACCACTCTTCTACTCAATACCCAGACATACATCACACTGGTGTTGACGGCAAAGACGCAATTTCTTTGATCGACCAAGCTTGGTACGAGAACGACTTCATCCCAACTGTTCAGCAGCGTGGTGCGGCCATTATCGATGCGCGTGGAGCTTCTTCTGCCGCGTCTGCAGCCAACGCCGCAATTTTCCACATGCGTGATTGGGCTCTAGGCACTCCAGACGGCGACTGGACTTCTATGGCTGTTTACAGCGATGGCAGTTACGGTATTCAAGAAGGTTTGATTTACTCCTTCCCATGTACCTGTAAAGATGGTGATTGGCAGATCGTGCAGGGCGTAGAGCTGAATGATTTCTCTAAAGCGAAAATGAAAGCGACTGAGGAAGAATTACAGAAAGAGCGTGATGCAGTAAGCCACTTGTTACCATAGCAGTCGGTAACAATTCGGCACTTTGTGAGAGGGCGCAGCTCTGCGCTCTCTTCATCTTCCCTCATCTTTAAGTACTCATTCCTCAGTTATGTTGCGTGTGTCTCGACGCTTCCCAACCATGAACTTTCGCGATCAGGATATCTGTTATGGCATTTCCCAAGGTCGGCAATATAGCCCCAGCGTTTAAGTTAAAAAATCAAAACGACGAGTTTGTTAACCTAAAAGATTTTCGGGACAACAAAAACGTGGTTGTTTACTTCTATCCAAAAGCATCGACTCCCGGTTGCACCACCCAGGCCTGCGGCCTGCGCGACATTCGTGCTGAGCTGGAGAAATTAGATACGGTTGTGCTCGGGTTGAGCCCTGACCCGGTAACGCGGCTGATTAAGTTCACTGACAAACAAAATCTCAACTTTGATCTTCTGTCCGACGAAGACCATGCTATTGCGGAAAAATACGGTGTTTGGCAGTTAAAGAAATTTATGGGCCGTGAATTCATGGGGATTATTCGCACCACGTTTATTGTTGGGAAGGACGGCCGCTTGAAGCACGTTCTCGACAAGTTTAAAACCAATAATCACGACCAAGTTCTTTTGGAAACTCTGTCTAACCTGTCACTTTAAGCCCAATTTTGATTCATAGTTCGAGCTAAGGCCATTCTATTAGTATTATCTAATGTTTGGATCCTGCTCGAACTTTTCCCGCCTAAGTATTGTGCATTTGTTAAAGCGTTCCCTTCCCAAGTGTGACCTTTGTTTTAAAATTATTAATCTATTACCAAAACATCGGCGATAAGTGCTACATTGAGATGCTTAGATCTTAAGCAACGGTGTCATCGGTATACTTTTGCCCAATAAGATCCTGCTAAAGGATAAAAGTACTTCCTTGCGATACCGCTGTGCCATCTACAGCCGCTCGCAAGCGTGAAAATACCTGCAAAATTCACAACTTACCGAATTCCTGGCGTTTACTTTAACAAATTGGCATTTGTATATATGGCTTTATATTGTGTTTCGCAATAGGTTGTACCTTTTTAAATAGCCAAAATTTACAGGCCTTTAAAAGCACCTTCTCAGATAGCGGGTAGATGGATCCACACCCGAACACGACGGTGATTTAGGAGAATTTAGTTGAGTACACTAGCACCAGAGAGTCACCAACAAGAACCACAGATAAATTTAACAAAGTACAAGTTCCAATCTATGTTGGATCGGCTGCGGTTTTTCAATGAGGTGCTGACCGCGCCTTCGTCCAACTTGCGATCTACACTCTCGCTCTATATCAAAGCCGGTTGTGAAATGTTTCAGTGTGATTCTGGATTTATCGGTCAGCGCATCGGTGGTGTAGTCAGAATAGTAACCAGTCAATCCAATATCGATTCGTTATACGATGGTCAGTTGCTGCAGGTAACAGAACCGTTAGTTTCGAAAGTTATTCAACCAAATTCCTTATTAATTGAAGAAAATATTACGACGACATCTTTAAACTCTCTAAATCTGTCCTATAATGGAAGGGTGGTTCAAAATATTTTGGCTGCTCCTCTAGTTGTCCACGGGGAGGTTTTCGGCCTGGTTTGTTTTTTCTCAGCGAAAGGTTTTTCTCACAACTACTCAGACGATGATCGTGAATCCATCGTTCTAACCTCGAAGGGAGTGGGCAAGATGATCGAATTGCAAGCAACGTACAAAGACCAAAAATCTCAAAAGGCGGGTTACGCTACTCCAGGCGTTAAGCATTTTGACGATTATTTATTACAAGCTCGGTTACCTGAGGTGTATGGTGTTGCAGGTAAAGTTGTAGAGGTACTTAAAAAACGTGTTGGCCAGGACCCTTTGGGTATTGGTGATATCGCAGCGGAGCTTAGTCTGTCCAAGCGCACATTGCAGCGCCGGTTACAGCAGCAGGATTTAAGCTACGCTGAGATTCGCGATAAAGTTCGCTTTCATTACTCTATAGACTATTTGATCGAACAAAATGCCAGCATAGACAGCATATCAACTGCGCTCGATTTCTCCGACAGAACCAGTTTTACCAATGCGTTCAAGCGTTGGACGGGGCTGTCTCCCAGCGCATTTCGTAAGTTGTTTAGAGACTACGCCTAGATTTACCGCCTGCCCCCACACGGGGGCATGGTCCAATTTGCCACTATTCTTCAAAACCGTTACAGTAGCCCCGATTTTTGCCCACCAACCATGGTGATGATTCAAACTGTAACGAGAATTCCTTCATGAGTTTCTTTATTCCTCAGGCGTTTGCCCAATCCGGCGCACAGCCCGGTCAACCAGGCGGCATGCTTCCAACCCTTATCATGTTTGGTGGCTTGTTCCTATTTATGTACCTTTTCATAATCCGCCCGCAGCGCAAGCGACAAAAGGAGCATACCGACCTGATCAGCGCACTAAGTAAAGGTGATGAGGTTGTTATGACCAGCGGCTTGCTGGCGAAAGTGAGCAAGGTCGACGAAGATTATGTCACCGTAGAGGCGGCCAATAACGTAGAGCTGCGTTATCAAAAAGCATCTGTTCACGCAGTATTACCTAAAGGTACTATCAAAAAAGTTGGTGCCTCTGCGTAAAATTGTCTCTGGGGTGGGTTCTTCCACCCCTTGGTTGATCCCGTCTTTCACACGTACCATAATGCGATTGCCGGAACGGACATCTATGATCACTTTACCCGCTTCTACAGCCCTTGCCCACATTCCCACCCCGCTAGAACAGCTCAACTACCGTGACGATAGGTCTTGGCCGCGTATCTGGATTAAACGAGACGATCTCACCGGCAGCGGTTTGAGTGGAAACAAAGTGCGAAAATTAGAGTTTGTGGTTGCCCATGCAAAGCGCAGCGGTGCTGATACGCTGATTACCTGTGGTGGCTTGCAGTCTAACCACTGCCGAGCGACGGCCCTGGTGGGGGCTAGGTTAGGCCTAAAGGTGCACTTAATTTTGCGAGAAGAGGGCGGCCGTGAGATCGAAGGTAATTTATTTATCGATAACCTTGCCGGTGCAACCATAGAGACCTTTTCCGCCCAAGAATACCAGGCCAACTTAAATAACCTACTTGCTCAGCGAGCCAAAGATTACCAATCCCAGGGCCGTACTGCGCATGTCATTCCCACCGGTGCCAGTGATGAAATTGGCATTTGGGGTTACGTCAAATGTGCCCAGGAACTGAAATCGGATTTTCAGCAAAACGCAATTGATCCCGACTTGATCGTCTGCGCAACAGGCTCCGGCGGTACCCAAGCAGGTTTAAGTTTGGGCGGCTACGCGCACGGCTTATCGGCAAGGGTTGTGGGCTACGCAGTGTGTGATGATGCTGATTATTTTAATCGCAAAGCATTAACCGATATTACGCGGTGTGTCGACGCCTACGAGCTAGCCATCGACCCACAGCTGGTGCCGATCACTACCGTTGATGACTATGTTGGGCCAGGCTACGCAGTGGGTTACCCAGAATTGTACGATCGTATCAAAGATGTCGCTTCTAGAACTGGCTTACTACTAGACCCAGTTTACACCGGAAAGGCTTTTCACGGTTTGATGTGTGATATTGCTGCCGGCAAATACAGTGGTGCAAAGGATATTGTTTTTGTACACACCGGCGGTACCTTTGGTTTATTCGCCCAAAAAACCGCTTTTGGTTTTAGCCTGTAAATTGGATTGTCGGTGAGGGGAAATGAGCAATAATAAAAATAAAATAGACGCGCCGGAAAAGCTCGTTGTGGCAATTACCTCCAGTGCACTTTTCGACCTCTCCCAAGAGCACAAAATCTATGTAGAAGAGGGGATTAACCGCTACACCGAGTACCAAATCGCCCACGAAAACGATCCATTATTACCCGGCGAAGGTTTTGCTTTAGTCGATAAGTTATTAACTATAAATCGATTGCAAAATAATAAAGAGAGGGTTGAGATTGTATTGCTGTCACGCAATACTGCAGACACCGGTTTGCGCGCATTCAATTCCATAGAGCACTATGGATTAAATGTATCGCGCGCGGCCTTTTGCGGTGGAGAAAGCCCTTACCGCTATATTAAAGCCTTTGGCTGTCAGTTGTTTCTGTCCACCCAGGAAGAAGACGTCCGTCTAGCTTTACAAAATAACGTGGCCGCGGCCACGGTGATGCCGGGTAGTAAGCAGAAGTCATCGCAGGAGTCTCTCAAGTTTGCCTTTGATGGCGATGCCGTAATTTTTTCTGATGAGTCTGAAAGAGTTTACAAAGAATCGGGTTTACTAAGTTTCAGCGAGCACGAGCAAAGGCTTGCCAATCAACCGATGAACCCAGGGCCGTTTTCTCAGTTTTTACGATCACTGCATAAGTTGCAGGCGGAATTTTCAGAAGATTGCCCCATTCGCACCGCGCTGGTCACTGCTCGCTCCGCCCCCGCTCACAAGCGGGTGATAAATACTTTACGACATTGGGGCGTGAGGTTGGATGAGAGTTTATTTTTGGGTGGGCTGCCCAAAGCGCAGTTTTTGCAGGCCTATGGTGCCGATGTGTTCTTCGATGATCAACACAGCCATTGTGACTTGGCAAAAGATGTAGTGGCCACCGGTCATGTACCACATGGCGTAGCAAATAACCCGGCCATTAAATAAAGAGCAAAGCCTGCGACTGCCTGCCGTGGTGTACTGCTAAAAAAAGGCAAATTTGACCCCAAGCCCCATCAAAATAGTCGCCAGTATTGGCTGTAGCACTTGGTTTGGTAGGTGTGCGCCTATTCGGGTGCCAACGTGAATTGCCGGCAGCGAGCCTACCAACAAACTACCGAGTAATAAGAAATCGACATTGCCCAAGAATATTAAATGGCCAAGCCCGGCGATTAAGGTTAAAGGCACTGCGTGGGCTATGTCGGTACCCACCACTTGAACCGCCGGTAACTTGGGATATAAAACCAGTAGCAGAGCGGCACAGAATGCGCCAGCTCCCACCGATGACAATGTGACAAAAACACCTAAAAGCAAGCCCGCCACGATGGTAATGGCTTTGCTATTGCGGTGCACCCAGGCGAGGTTATCCTGGTCTTGCTGGGAGGGTTTGTTGATGCGGCTTTTAAAAAGCAAAACGGCCGAGGTTAATATCAACATGATACCCAGGCTTGTGGTGAGCAGTGGCTCGTAGTGCTTGGCGTCAGTAAATACGCTGTCTAACAACAGGGTGGTGGCGATGGACGCTGGAATACTGCCCAGGGCGAGCATACCAACTAGGTGCCAGCGAACCGTGCCCTGGCGTCGGTGGGCCCAAGCTCCACTGGCTTTGGTAATGCTGGCGTACAGTAAATCGGTGCCAATGGCGACGTTAAACGGGAAACCAAAAAGTAGCAGAATCGGGGTCATCAGTGACCCGCCGCCCACACCGGTGATACCCACGGCTAAACCAACCCCGGCTCCGGCGAGAATGTAGAGCAAAATTTCCATAATAAAGAGGGTTATCCGACGGTTAATTAGCCTTTATTAGGCGTTTTAGGCACGAATTGTACATTTGGATGTAAGAATGACTGGCAAATATATCGTTTAATAACTATTCTGGAAAAGAATATTTGTTTATATTTTTATAATCATAAGAACGCACTAACATTCCACCATCTGGAGGGTTTATGAAACTGCAACAGCTGCGTTACATTTGGGAAGTGGCTCACCATGACCTAAACGTTTCGGCTACGGCGCAAAGCTTGTATACCAGCCAACCTGGTATCAGCAAACAGATTCGCCTGTTGGAAGACGAGCTGGGTGTAGAGGTATTTTCAAGAAGTGGTAAGCACCTAACCAGAATCACGCCTGCCGGGGAAGCGATTCTGAAAACCGCGGGAGAAATCCTCCGCAAAGTAGAAGGCATAAAGCAGGTTGCTCAGGAGTTTAGTAACGAGCGCAAAGGTAGTCTGTCCATTGCCACTACGCACACGCAAGCCCGTTATGCGTTACCCAAAGTGATTGGTGAGTTTATACAGCAGTACCCAGAAGTGGCGCTGCACATGAACCAAGGCACACCGATGCAAATCTCCGAGATGGCAGCGGATGGAACGGTGGATTTTGCCATCGCCACCGAAGCACTAGAGCTGTTCAGCGACTTGGTGATGATGCCGTGCTACCAGTGGAATCGCAGCATTGTGGTACCAAAGAATCACCCGCTAGCGCAAAATTCTAACATAACCCTAGAAGACGTAGCTAAGCATCCCATTGTTACCTATGTGTTTGGCTTTACCGGGCGCTCAAAGCTGGACGAAGCGTTTATTGACCGTGGTTTGGCTCCCAAAGTGGTCTTCACCGCTGCCGACGCCGATGTAATCAAAACCTACGTTCGATTGGGTTTGGGCATTGGTATCATAGCGTCTATGGCCTACGACCCAGAGCTAGATGACGACCTAGTCCGCTTGGATGCAAGGCATCTGTTCCAGCCCAGCACTACTAAAATTGGCTTCCGCCGCGGTACTTTCTTGCGTGGGTTTATGTACGATTTTATCGAGCTGTTTGCGAGCCATCTCACCAGAGACGTGGTTGAGGATGCGTTTAGTCGACAATCGCGGGCGGAGCTGGACGAGCTGTTTGAAACGATAGGTCTTCCATACTACTGATTTTCGTAGTCGATTTACCATCATAAAAAAGCCAGCGTCGTGCTGGCTTTTTTAGTGTGCGCTAGGAGGCCCGCATTGGCTCCAGTACTTCCTTGGCAAACTTTATGTAAATGGTATGAACTTCAGGCTCATCGCCATCTCGGTACACCACAAAAAACGGTGCACGTTCGACATTTAGCTCCTTCGCTAATTGCATGCCGGCGCTGCTTGGGTCGCGCTCGTCGGCGACGATAACTTCGTCGATTAGGTCGATCAGGCCGGAAGATTCCAATTTGGCCAAGACTTCGCCACACTTTTTACACGGTGAGCCATCGGCCAAGATCTTTTTAACCATTATGGTTTTCATTTCTCTTTTATTCCCTGGTGAATTCTGTATGAGTCTTTGGGTGAGTACGGAATGCTGGAATTGGGCGAGGCCTTCTAGCAGAGTTTCGATTTTGCCCAGTGCTTCAAAATACTCTAAATCAACATCTGAGTCTGCCACGATGCCGCCGCCGGCCCAGCAGGCCATGGCCCTAGCGTCGCAGGATATGGTGCGGATGCAGAGGTTAGTGTCCATATCCCCTTGGGTAGATAGATAACCAATGCTCCCACAGTAAATGCCGCGCTGGTGCGGTTCGAGCTTGTCGATGATCGTCATGGAACGCTTTTTCGGCGCACCTGTGATTGAGCCGCCGGGCCATGCCCCCTCCAAAACTGCCATGGCGGAAGTATGGGAATCCAGCCGGCAGGCAATTGTACTCACTAAATGGTGGACGTTGGCAAAACTCTGAAGTTCAAACAGTTTTTCCACCTGTACCGAGCGTGGTAGGGCTTTTTTACTAAGATCGTTGCGTAGTAGGTCGACGATCATGAGGTTTTCGGCTTTATCTTTCTCGCTGTCTTCCAGTTCTTTACGGTTCAGTGCATCTATAGTGCTGTCGCTGTGGCGTGGTCGAGTGCCCTTTATCGGCCGAGTGTAGGCCTTGTGGCCAATCTTTTGCACAAACTGTTCTGGCGAAAAACTCAATATTTTAGTTTCTCCGAAGTTGAGATATCCGCTGTAGGGGGAGGGTAGCCTATCCCTGAGTGCCAAATAAGCGGTGAAGGTATTACCTTCGTATTTGGCGAGATGCGCCTGGGTGTAATTCACCTGGTAGGTATTACCGCTGCGAATATTGTCGAGAATCTTGCTGAAGTTCTTACCGTAGGCTTCTCTGCCGGTAAGCGATAGGATTTCTCTGACTTGAAAATGTGGGTCAACTCCGTTTTCCGCATCGTCCTGTGTCAAGAGGTCCAGCAGATCATCGTCGCCGGAAACGTCTTCGTCTTGCCAATAATAAAACGTGCTGGTTTGTTGTTCGTGATCAATCACGAGCGATTGTAAATAGCAGCCCCAGATGAACTCTGGGGTTTGGATAATTTTTGGCTTGGTTGTGGCTGGCAACCCTGTTTCGTAACTGAAATAGCCTATTAATCCCACGGTGAAAGGGCTAGTTTGCTCTGATATTTGCGGTAATTTCGCTCTGGTAAATTCTACGTATTCGAAGGGCGAGACCGATTCTGGCTTATTGTCTGGCGTGAGCAGCTCGCGGGGTGAGGCCGACATGATATCGTAGCGCCCCATATCCGACTTGGGGCGCCCGCTGTCTAACCATACGGCTCCGGGTATGTGGGCGATACGAGCGAAAATCAGCGCGGGGTTGGGTTCGTATTTAAGTGAGATTTTGCGTAGCAAAGGTGCTTCTCGGATTAGCGGGAAATCAGTGCATTATAAAGACCAGTCTTAGGCTTACCAAACCAAATGTGGTAGTTTTTAAGGGTTATTCTTTGGTCAGTGAACAATAGCGAAAGCAGCAGTTAGGTTAGGGGGCGGCTGATGGCTTACCAAGTTCTAGAAAAATTGCACCGGTTGCAAGACGGTTTCATTCAATCCTATCGCGTGGGTACTGTGGATGTGCTGCTGGTGCAATGGCAAGGGCGCTTGTACGGGTTTCACAATCACTGCCCCCATCAAGGGGCGCCATTACACCATGGAGCCGTATTCGATGGGGTAATTCGTTGCCCACTGCACGGCTTAGAGTATCGGTTAGAGGATGGTGAGCCGATAACCGGCTTCAGTGGCACGCTAAAGCGCATCGATTTAATTTACGAAGGTGCCACGGTGGGCGTTGATCTATCCGGTATGCCACTCGGATAGTGCGTTACTACACAACAATGCTGCGCAGATTTGGATTGTCCCAGGTTTGATGTTCCCACATGCGAGTAAATTGGTCTTGATGGATGGCGCGTTGTTGCAGGCTTAAGGCATCTGTGGTGAATCGGCTGGGTTGGGGCTCGTTGCGTAAGGGTGCACCTCGCCATAAGGTTTGGTTATCGAGCAAAGTCACCTCGGTGATGGGTTCAGCGTTTCCACTACAGCAGCGCAGGCTTATTTTGCTCGGCAACCGCTGGGCCAGTTGCACCAGGGCGCTGCAAGTGCGCTGATCCGGGTTTTTCTCTCCCAGAATAATAGCGATTGACTCCACTCTGCCATTGAGCAGGCCGGTTTTTATGGCCTGAGTAATGGCATCACTGGCCAGCCAAGCAAGCATGGACGCAGGGCAGAAAATAAACAATTTACGGCCACCCAGGGCAATGGCGTTGGCAAATGATGAGGTGGCGTCGGTGGTTTGTCCGGCGATTTTGTTCGTGGCAAGAACCATTTTACGATGCGGAATATTGGCATCCATAAATACTGGCCCTTGTGCTTCGTAGCCCAACTTTTCATAAAACGGTAGCGCTTCGACCTGGGCATCCAAATGCGGCGACTGACCCTGGCGCAAAACGTAGTCGTTACAAAAAGCCATGACGCGCCCGCCGTAACCACCCTGCCGAAAAGGCTTTAACACAGCAACTCTGCCGATTTTACCGGCCTTAGAAATGCGAGCGCAGCCGATGACTTCGCCGGTCCCTTGTTGGGTGCAGAGCACGTGGATGTACTCTGGGTCTTTACCGTCGATTTCATCCGCTTCGCTGACTTTTTGCTCGTCCATAAAGACGGTGCGTCTTACCGTGAGCAGCAGTTCTTGGTGATGATCCCAGTCCACAATTTTGATCAGTGCATCAGAGGATTCCAAGGCTTCGCTCCTTCTTTGGCCAATTTTTGTCTGCGATAAGGACAGCTTATTCGTACTGCTCCAGATGTAGAAGCTCTTCTTGGAGAAATTGATCTACCGCGCTGCGATCATCGTCGGTGAGGCACAGGTCTGTCAGTTGAGAGGCTTGCCATTGGCTGCCGCTGCACAGGGCGACAGCCAGTGTTGCGCTCACCTTAAAGGACAGTCCTCCGGCAAATAGCGTCACCGGGGATTCCTGCTGGCAGGCTTCCATGTAGGCCCATCTTGAATCCAAGGCTTTGTAAATCACGTCCGTAGCTGGGATATCATTCAGTGCGAGGCTGCTTAACGGCACCAGATCGTCAGCCTGCGTAATGCTGTGGCTGTATTTTCCGCGGGTCATTTCCTGGCCAAACCACTGCTGCAGGCGTTCTTCATCCGCCAGCTGGGCTTGCATCCAAGCTTTAAAATGCGCCAGTTGGGCGGCGGATATCTGGCCGGATGGGGACTGAAGGCCTGGGTCGCGGTAGCGATTGTCACTCCCGGTTACGTCTGTTAAATAGTCACTAAAAGAGGAAAACGCCTCACTAATACTGGGCGATCGAAAACCGATGGAGTAGGTAATGCAGTCCCCGCGGGCTATGCCGTAGTGGGCAACGCCCGGTGGTAGGTAGAGCATGTCGCCGGGGTTGAGAATATAATCCTCGGTGCACTGGAAATCCTGCACCAGGGTTAGGTCTGAGCTTCGATCCAGCTGGGTAGATGCATCACAATGCTGGCCGATTTGCCAATGCCGTTGGCCGCCCGCCTGGAGTAAAAAAACATCGTATTGGTCGTAGTGCGGGCCAACGCTGCCGCCATCGGCGGCGTAGCTGATCATGATGTCGTCTAGGCGCCAGTTAGGCAAACACCGAAATAAATCCAACAGCTGGTTTGCGCTGGGTAAATAGTGATCAACGGCCTGGACCAGTAATGTCCAGTGACTGGTGGGTAGGGACGAGAAAACAGCTTCTTCAAAAGGGCCGTGTTGTAGCGACCAAATACCGTTGGTTTCGGTAATGATGCGTGATTCAATCTCGGAGTCCAGTGCCAACGCTGCTAAATCGTTGCCATCGACATCCAATAAACTGGGCGCCACGGCCTGACGGATGAGTAACGGTTGTTGTTGCCAGTACTGACTGAGAAACGTGTCTAGAGGCACGTCACCCAGTGGTGACTGATTGTCCACCTGTGCCACAGACGATTATTGAATGTCTTTGGCTTGGGCCACGGCATTACCGATATAGTTTTGCGGCGTTAGCTTAAGCAGCTCTTCCTTGGCGTCGTCGGGAATCGATAAACCGTTCACAAATGTGGAGAGCGTTTCAACATTGATAGACTGGCCGCGGGTCAAATCTTTCAGCTTTTCATAGGCTTGTGGCACCTGGTAGCGACGCATTACGGTTTGGATTGGCTCAGCTAAAACTTCCCAGCTGGCTTCTAGGTCTTCGTTCAACCGTTGGCGATTTATTTCGAGCTTGCTCAGGCCTTTAAGCGTTGATTCGTAGGCAATAACCGCGTACGCCAAGCCCACCCCCATGTTGCGTAGTACGGTGGAGTCGGTCAGGTCGCGTTGCCAGCGAGAAACCGGTAGCTTTGTGGCTAAGTGACTCATTACCGCGTTACCTATCCCTAAGTTACCCTCTGAATTTTCAAAGTCGATGGGATTAACTTTGTGTGGCATGGTGGATGAGCCCACCTCACCGGCAATGGCTTTTTGCTTAAAGTAGCCAAGCGATATATAGCCCCATACATCGCGGTTAAAGTCGATCAATATTGTGTTGAATCGTGCAATGGCATCAAACAGCTCGGCAATGTAGTCGTGCGGTTCGATTTGCGTGGTGTAGGGGTTCCACTGCAAGCCCAAGCCTTCTACAAAGGTCTTGGCGTTGGTTTGCCAATCGATATTCGGGTAGGCGCTTAAATGAGCGTTGTAGTTACCGACGGCACCATTGATTTTTCCCAGCAGTTCGACCTTTTTAATTTGGTCGATCTGGCGGTTGAGGCGTGCTACCACGTTGGCGATTTCTTTTCCGACGGTGGTGGGCGATGCCGTTTGGCCATGGGTGCGGGAAAGCATTGGGTCCTGGGCGAACTCATGGGCAAGTTTTACTAAGTTGCTAACCAGTTTGTCACAATAATCGATAACCACTTCGCGGCCGGCTTTCAGCATGAGCCCATGGGACAAGTTGTTGATATCCTCGGACGTGCAGGCGAAGTGTACAAACTCACTCACTGCTGCCAATTCGGGCAGCTCGGCGACTTTGTCTTTAATAAAGTACTCTACGGCTTTAACGTCGTGATTTGTGGTGCGCTCTGTGGTTTTGATCTGTTCAGCATCGGCAACGGAGAAGTTGTCAACGATTTGGTTCAGCAGTTGCTGCGCATTATCTGAAAAGCTCGGCACTTCGGTGACTTCAGGGTGCGCGGATAAGCACTGCAGCCAGCGAACTTCTACTTCAACCCGGTATTTAATTAACCCAAATTCGCTAAAAATAGTGCGCAGTGATTCGGTTTTGCTGGCGTAGCGACCATCAATTGGGGTTACCGCGGTCAATGAAGAAAGGTTCATGCTTGCTTTCCTGTTAGTTTAAGTCCCAGTGACGAGTAGCCCGCCTGCGGCGGGAATGGGGCGGCGATGATACAGTAAAACCACCACATGCTGCCAGTGAATGGCCTAATGCTTAAGGCTTGGGTCGATGTCTTGGTACAGGGCTCGGGCAGTTTGTAGTAGATCGTTCTTCTGCCACAGTAGCTTTATCCGCGAGCCGCCAACTTGGCGCCACAACATGGTCGCTCGCACACCGGCCAGCAGCATGGCGCGAATTTGGTTGGCGTTTCGTGTTTGTTGTAGGTGCGTAAAACTGCCTTTGACCTGGATGCGAAAGGTAAAGGTGCTTAAGGTGTCGCTGTAGATGTCGGCCAGTGCCGCGATGATGTTGTCATGGCTGGCGTCAAAATGATCTAGCTGGCTCTGGCATCGCTGTAGTCTTTGGCCAATGACCGCTAGCATGGCTGGGTTCTTCTGCAGCTTTTTATGCAGATGGAACAGGTTCAAGCTGTAGCGCAAGCTGTCTGGATAGCTGGCGCAGGTGTGGCTTTCTAGGTTCTCAATAAGCACTTTAAAACCCAATGCTAAGTTATTGATATTGTGATAAACATCAATGGTGGTTTTGGGGGCTGTTACGAACACGGATTGAATGCTGGCGTCAAACGCAGGCTTGTCGCAGTTGCCGGTTTTGGCCAGTGCTTCTACTAAGGCTACCGACTGAAATAGTCCCGCAAGCGCTAGGGCTTGGTCTTTCGTATTATTCATTGCTGCGGTTGTCCTTGTGCAGCGATTTCACCAAAAACGGCGTCATTTGAATTAAAACCCGTAGTGATCACGGCGCCACCCAGGCAACGGTCTTCTAAATAAAACACCACCGATTGGCCTGGGGTTACCGCTCTTTGAGGTTCGTCGAAGTTGATCATCAGCTCGTCCGCGTGGTTTATTTGCTGATCTTCTATGGGCTGCTTATCTTTCAACAGCTGTACCCAACCCCATTGATCTGGCTGGCGATACCGGGTTTTGATTTGTGCCCTAAAACGCGCCGCTGGCGGAAAGTCTGGGTTGATCCAATGTATTTGATTGGCGGCGAGACATTGCTTGTAGAGCAGGGGATGTTGTTTGCCTTGCACTACCAAAAGTTGGTTGCTGTCCAATCGCTTCTCGGCCACAAACCAGGGTGCCTCTCCGGCACCCTTAATGCCGCCAATTCCTAGGCCTTGGCGCTGGCCAAGCGTGTGGTACATCAAGCCCATGTGTTGTCCAATAACATCACCCTCCGGGGTCACAATGTCACCTGGCCGGGCCGGAAGATACTGTTCTAGGAAGTCTTTAAATCGTCGCTCACCAATAAAGCAAATACCGGTACTGTCTTTTTTGTTGTGAGTAATTAGGTCGTGTTCTTCGGCCAAGCGTCGAACCTCCGGTTTTTCTAATTCGCCCACGGGGAAGAGGGTGCGGGCGAACTCCGCTTCGGCCACGGCATGGAGGAAATAGCTTTGGTCTTTATTGGCGTCTAGGCCCTTCAATAGATAGGTCCGGTCGCCGTCGCTGCCGCGCCGCACATAGTGGCCAGTGGCGATTAGGTCAGCGCCTAGCATTTGTGCGTACTCGATAAACACCTTAAATTTGATTTCCCGGTTGCACAAAATGTCTGGGTTAGGTGTGCGGCCAGCTTTGTATTCAGCTAAAAAGTGCTCAAATACGTTATCCCAGTACTCTGCCGCAAAGTTGGCGGTATGAAGTTTGATCCCCAGTTTGTCGCATACAGACTGCGCGTCCGCCAAATCTTGCTTGGCGGTGCAGTATTCAGTGCCGTCGTCCTCGTCCCAATTTTTCATAAACAAGCCTTCCACGCGGTAGCCTTGCTGCAGCAGCAATAGTGCGCTTACGGAAGAGTCGACGCCGCCGGACATGCCGACGATTACGGTTTTGGAGGAGGTGTTGTCTGTCATCAAATTGGCGTTCGGCGCTGGCGGTAAAAAGCGTGATTCTACCTATGGTGACTCACCATGGCCAACGGCCATTTTTCCCCGGCTAAATATTGGTCAATAGTGGAAAGGATCATCGGGCTTCTAAGCAACGCCTGGCGTTGCTCGATTTCCTCTCTGGTATACCAGTGGCATTGCACTATACCCGTATCCAGTGCGCCATTTGTGTGGTTTCGAGCTTTTGCGGCAAAGGTGTTCCTAATGTACGTGTGTCCGTTTTGTGCCTCAAACACACACACACCTAGAAAGTGAGTAACTTGTACTTCCCAGGCGGTTTCTTCGAGGGTTTCCCTCTCGGCGGCGTGGATCAAACTTTCTCCGGCCTCTAGGTGACCTGCGGGCTGATTAAAGCGGGTGTCGCCTTCAATAAGCTCTTCCACCATCAAAAAGCGGCCGTTGTCCTCAACAACACAGGCAACGGTAACGTGGGGGGCGAATTGGTGCTGATTCATAGCATTTAGCCTATTTTTTGCGAGCAGGTGTATTGCGGCGATTGGGTTTACGTCGGGTGTCTCCGATGTTTTTTTTGCGCGCAGCCTCTTTTGGGGGCGGCGGTAGATTAACGACATCGGTACGGTATTCGCCCGGTTGCAGTTCCCCTAATACCCAGTTACCAATTTGGGCTCTCACCAGTCTTAGAGTAGGTAACCCCACTGCAGCGGTCATGCGTCGAACTTGGCGGTTGCGCCCTTCGGTAATGGTGATGGCAAGCCAGTGGGTGGGGATGTTTTTTCGATAACGCACCGGGTTTGTGCGTGGCCATAGGTTCGGCTCCTCCATTTGTTGCACTTTGGCCGGCAACGTAGGGCCGTCTTTTAGTGTTACCCCTTGCCGCAATTGTCGATAGGCTTCTTGATTCGGTGGGCCTTCCACCTGAACCCAGTAGGTTTTGGGTAGCTTGAACTTGGGGTGGGTAAATCGGTGGGCCAAAGCGCCATCATCGGTTAGCAGTAACAATCCTTCGGAGTCACGATCTAGTCTGCCTGCCGGGTAGAATCCGGGCTCGCGGATGTACTGGGCAAGGGTATTTCTGCCTTCGGCATCGGTGAATTGCGACAGGACGTCGTAGGGCTTGTTAAACAATAAAGCTTGGGGCATAGATGTATAGCGGCATAGCTAGCAATGCCGCAGTTGTATAACATCTTGGTTGAGGATGAGCAACACTAGGCCGAACAGAACCGCTGAGGGCAGTCCCTCAGGTTGGTTATCTTGCTTGGCCTTCAGTTAGCTCTAGAGGCAGTGTGACCGCGCCTAGCGCTCAGTGATGGTGTCTAACTGACCGATTCGGCCTGTCGCATCAATGATGGCTCTTCTTTTGCAGGATTTTTTTCAGGGGCTTGATGCCCGTCAGAACTTGGTGCTGTGGTATTGGCCACCGCCGGCGTTATCGCAATAGCGTGAAAGCCTTTGTCGCCTTTGGCAATGTCAAAATTGACTTGTTGCCCGGCTTTGAGCGTTTTGTAGCCATCCATAGAAATGGCGGAGTAGTGCGCAAAAAGCTCGTCGCTTCCGTCTTCTGGTAGGATAAACCCGTAACCTTTGGCGTTATTGAACCACTTAACTGTACCTGTAGGCATAGCAGATTCCTTATTTGGGTATTAGTTGCGCTATCACGACGCCCTAATATTGTTATTTTTGTATTGAACCCAATATTTTTATTATTAAAAAATGCAGGTCGGTTGAACCAGTTTTAATGTGGCATTGTAATTATCGCTGTCATCCACATATCTAACCGAGCTGTATACTCATATGAAAAAACGTGCCTTGTCAAGGATATGGCATGGAAAACCTATTATCGCCATTGTCGGCAGAATGTACAAAGGGTTAAAATCCTTGTAATTGTTTCAACTGTGGCGAGATTTAGTAACTTGGGAAATATGAAATATCATCGACTAACATTAAGTAGTAGTGACGACGATGATTCGCAGGATGGCAGCCGGGATGGTAGCTTAGCCTATGCTGAGCTAAAGCCTGAGCTAAAACGGCCGTCGATGTATAAAGTAATCATGTTGAATGATGACTATACACCTATGGAATTCGTAGTTGAGGTGCTGGAGCAGTTCTTTAAGATGCATAGGGAACAGGCGACGCAAATTATGCTCAAAGTCCATACCAATGGCAGTGCAGTTTGCGGCGTGTTCACCCGAGACATCGCAGAGACCAAAGCATCGCAGGTTAATCAGTACGCAAGAGAAAACCAGCACCCGTTGCTGTGTGAAATAGAGGCTGCTGACGACGACGAATAATTTTTTTAGGTTCTTTCAGTGAGGTTGAAACAATGTTAAGCAAGGACTTGGAAGTAACCTTGAATCAGGCCTTCAAGGGCGCGCGCAACAAACGTCATGAGTTTATGACTGTTGAGCACCTTTTGTTGGCGCTGATCGATAACGAAGCAGCAGCAACGGTTCTAAAGGCCTGTGGCGCCGACCTTAACAACCTACGCAAAGAGTTGCTTGAATTTGTGGACTCCACCACGCCGCTCATCCCAGACGACGACAGCGATCGCGAAACCCAACCTACGCTAGGTTTCCAGCGTGTACTTCAGCGTGCCGTCTTTCACGTTCAATCATCTGGCCGCAAAGAAGTCACTGGTGCTAATGTACTTGTCGCCATCTTCAGCGAGCAGGAAAGCCAAGCTGTTTACTATCTGAAGCAGCAAAATATTGCCCGTATCGACGTCGTTAACTTTATAACCCACGGTATCTCTAAGGTCGCCGGCCAGGGAGAAGGTATGGATTCTAGCCAGGACCACAACGAAGACGAGAGCATCGCCGGCACCGAGTCTGGTGGCAGTAGCCCATTGGAGTCTTACGCCACCAATTTGAACGAAGCGGCCAAAGAGGGCCGAATCGACCCGTTAGTAGGTCGGGACAGCGAGCTCGAACGCGTTGCCCAGGTACTGGCCCGCCGACGTAAAAACAACCCGCTACTGGTGGGTGAATCCGGTGTTGGTAAAACCGCTATTGCTGAAGGTTTGGCAAAACGTATTGTCGATGGTGACGTACCCGAGGTTCTGCTCGAAAGCGTTGTGTATTCACTAGATTTAGGGTCGCTACTGGCGGGCACTAAGTATCGCGGTGACTTCGAGAAGCGCTTTAAAGGCCTGTTGGCACAGCTTAAGAAGCGCGAAAAGGCCATCTTGTTCATTGATGAGATCCACACAATTATTGGTGCTGGGGCGGCCTCTGGCGGCGTTATGGATGCCTCTAACTTGCTAAAACCACTGTTAACCAGTGGCGATTTGCGCTGCATAGGTTCCACCACATTCCAAGAATATCGCGGCATTTTCGACAAAGACCGCGCTCTGTCGCGTCGATTCCAAAAAATCGACGTAAACGAGCCTAGTGTTGAGGATACCTACCACATCCTGAAAGGTCTCAAATCCCGCTTCGAGGAGCATCACGCTCTAAAGTACACTGATTCCGCGTTGCGTGCGGCATCGGAGCTTGCCTCCAAGTACATCACCGACCGGTTTATGCCGGACAAAGCTATCGATGTCATCGATGAAGCGGGTGCCTACCAGCAGCTTCAGCCGCCCAATAAACGCCGTCGCCAGATAGGTACCGCAGATATCGAGAAGATTGTTGCCAAAATCGCGCGTATCCCGCCCAAAAGCGTTTCCAGCAGCGACATGGAGCAGCTGAAGAAACTCGATGAGCAGCTGCATCTCACCGTGTTCGGGCAAAACGATGCCATTGATGCACTGTCCACGGCCATTAAATTATCGCGTGCCGGGCTGAATACGCCGGACAAGCCTGTGGGTTCGTTCTTGTTCTCTGGCCCCACCGGCGTCGGTAAAACAGAATTATGCCGCCAGCTGGCTTCGGCCATGGGCATAGAGCTGCTGCGTTTCGACATGTCTGAATACATGGAGCGCCACACCGTTTCGCGTTTGATTGGTGCGCCTCCAGGTTATGTTGGTTTCGATCAAGGCGGCTTGTTAACTGAGGCAGTCACTAAGCACCCACACTGCGTGGTGTTGCTGGATGAAATTGAAAAAGCTCACCCTGAAGTGTTCAATCTGTTGTTACAGGTAATGGACCACGGAACGTTGACCGACAATAACGGCAGAAAAGCGGATTTCCGCAATGTGATTCTGATCATGACCACTAACGCTGGCGCCCATGAAATGAGCCGTGCATCGATAGGGTTCTCGCATCAAGATCACACCACGGACGGAATGGAGGCCATCAAAAAAATGTTCACTCCGGAGTTCCGCAACCGTTTGGATGCCATCATCCAGTTTGGTCCATTGACGTTGGACGTGGTCAAGACTGTGGTCGATAAGTTTTTGGTTGAGCTGCAGACACAGCTGGACGAGAAGAAAGTGGTGCTTAATATCTCCGAAGAAGCACGTCAGTGGTTGGCGGAAAACGGTTATGACGAGCAAATGGGTGCACGCCCAATGGCTCGGCTGATCAAAGAGAAGTTGAAAAAGCCCTTGGCTGAACTCGTGCTTTTCGGTGATCTGGCCGATGGCGGTACCGTGGATATTGATGTTGAAGACAACGACATCCACATTGGTATCGAAGAAGCTGTGGTTAGCTAACGGTTGGGTACCCACTGCGCAGTTACCCCGTCGGCATCAATCACGTTGCACCATTAACGTCGGTATATAGTAATAGGTAGTAATAAAAAGCCCCGCACTGGCAAAGTGCGGGGCTTTTTTATTGTAGAGAAGCGTAATTAACGAGCGCGGTAGGTGATACGTGCCTTGGATAGGTCGTAAGGCGTCATTTCAACTTTAACCTTGTCACCCGTTAAAATACGGATGTAGTTTTTGCGCATTTTGCCTGAGATATGAGCAGTAACTATGTGGCCGTTTTCCAACTTGACCCGGAAGGTTGTGTTCGGCAGGGTGTCTACGACTTCGCCTTCCATTTCAATGTTGTCTTCTTTTGCCATTCAGTAGTTTCCTCGAGATTTCAATAAGTTAGCGACTTGAGTTAGATCTCCAAGTGCGATTGATTGGGAGAGTGCAGGGGGTCGCAGTAAAAATTGGCGGGAATTGTGCCTGAATCAGCGGCAATAGCCAAGTTTTTATATTAAATAGGCTAAAAAGCCGTCACTAGTTATGGCGTGGTTTTACTGTTGATTATCCAATTTCCGTCGCGGTAGAGCTCTAGCGGCCGAAACTTGGTTTTGTAAGCCATCTTTCTGCAATCCTTGATCCAGTACCCCAAATACACGTACTTCAGCCCATATTGGGAGGCAATGTCGATCTGCGCCATTATGGCGAAGGTGCCCAAGCTGCGCTTTTCATGGTCAGGGTCGAAGAACGTATACACCGCCGATATGCCGTTATCTAGCAAGTCGATAACGGCGATGGCCACGAGTTTACCTTTAAGTCGCATCTCTAGATAGCGGGTGACGCCCCATTCGGACGTTAAAAAAGAATGGTACTGCTGCCGGCTGGGTGGATACATGTCGCCATCTTGGTGGCGGGCAATGATGTAATTCTGGTAAAGCTCGTAATATTCGCTATCGCTAATGTCGTCAATAACGCGGATGGCTAAATCGTGATTGATTTTGGCGCAGCGTTTTTGCTGCCGATTGGCGCTGTATTGCGCCACGGGGATACGTGCGGGAATGCAGGCCTTACAGGCGCTGCAGTCTGGTCGGTAGAGATGTTGACCGCTGCGACGAAAGCCTACTTCTGAGAGGTGGCTGTACATAGTGCGGTCGATTTTGGCGTCTGGATCGACGAATAGCGTCGTTGCCACCTGGTTATCCAAGTAACTGCAGGCATGCGGATGTGTCGCAAATAGGCGCAGATCGGTTAACGTGGTCATAGAGCTATTTCTTCGTTTAGTCTCAACGGCTAAATCCAATGATGATGAGAGTAATTCGGTCAGGCGTGCTCTGGTGCAATTTGTCTTTTGTCTTTTGTCTTTTGTCTGTATGACGCAGTGATTCGTCTCACACGCTATTCATATAGAGATTGCGCTTTTGGCGCTTAGTTTGGCTTCCAACTTCGTCTAGATACCTACCCAGTGTGCTGAGTGGACCTAACTCTGCATCTAAACTATCCTAACTGTCTATGCTAGCAGTCTACAATAACTCGCTATCCTAACTACCCACAACAACCGGTGATCGCTGGCTGTTGTCATTCAGTTAGACTACCGGGTTTAGGTAAATCTGAGAAGCGCCTAAGGGGCAGAAGGAGATGTTCGAATTCGCAGCGGTCTATTTCCTGAGCGCCTAACGAAAGTAGGTGGCTGCTGGTGACTTGACAGTCAATTACTCGGTAGCCTCGCTGCTGCAATTGCTCCGCAAGCCAAATAAATGCCACCTTAGAAGCATTGGGCGCCAAGCTGAACATAGATTCGCCGAAGAATACATCGCCTAGGGCTAAACCATAAAGGCCTCCCGCTAGTGTATCCCGTTGCCAGACTTCCACGCTGTGGGCGTAGCCCAGCCTATGGAGTTGGATGTAGGCAGATTTAAGCTCTTGAGTAATCCAGGTGCCTTCTTGTTGTTGGCGTGTTTCGCCGCAGAGTCCAATTACCTCGCTAAAGCAGGTGTCTGACGTCACTTGAAAAGTGCCCTTGCGGATAACTTTGCTAAGGCTTCTGGAACAATGGGCTTGACTTGGGTACACCACGCAGCGGGGGGAGGGTGTCCACCATAAAATAGGCTCACCCTCGCTATACCACGGAAAAATACCCAGCGAATAAGCCGTTATCAAGCGCTCTGATGTCAGGTTTCCGCCGGCAGCAAGTAAGCCATTTGGGTAGTCTAGGGCGCTGGAGGTAGGTGGGAAATACATTGAGTCATCGTCGTCCAACCATGGAATATCAATCATTGCCAAGCCTTAGCCGAAGTACGTCTGTGGAGTATCTAGGCCCTAACTGGCACTCAAAATGCGTTGGGGCCGCGTGTTGCTGCGATATATCAAATACTCAGCACTGCAGCAAACTCGCAGTGGTTATGCTCGCGGCTCTTTCATAGCTAATTCAGAAGAATTTTTCCGCAGTGGCTAATCCAGAAAATGTTGCCTGATTCACCGGCGGTGTATGGCTAAAACTCGCCCCCTTTTAGCTGGTGCTCGGAGGGGGCGAAGTTATACTTAGGCCAGGTCGTCGAGGTATTTCTCCGCATCTAAGGCCGCTTGGCAGCCAGCGCCGGCAGAGGTAATGGCTTGGCGATATATTTGATCGGCTACATCTCCGGCTGCGAAAACCCCTGGTACACTGGTGGCGGTAGCGAATCCAGCTGTGCCACTTTTTACATTGATGTAGCCATTTGTCATGTCCAGCTGGCCGGCAAAAATGTCAGTGTTGGGTTTGTGGCCAATGGCGATGAAAACACCGGCGACGTCAATTTCTTTGGTGCTATCATCGGTGGTGCTTTTCAAGCGCAGTCCGGTAACGCCGGAATCGTCACCCAGAACTTCTTCTAAGGTGTGGTTCCACTCCAAACGGATATTGCCGTTTTCAGCTTTAGCCATAATTTTATCTTGCAGGATCTTCTCCGAACGAAGGCTATCTCGGCGGTGTATCAAGGTTACCTCAGAGCATATATTAGATAGGTAAAGGGCTTCTTCCACAGCTGTGTTGCCTCCACCCACCACGGCTACCTTTTGGTCGCGATAAAAGAAACCGTCGCAGGTTGCACAGGCACTTACACCGCGGCCGGCGAATGCTTCTTCAGACGGCAAGCCTAAGTATTGAGCTGAGGCACCGGTGCAAATAATCAAGCTGTCGCAGGTATAGGTACTACTGCCTTTTAAGGTAAAGGGGCGGTTGTTGAGGTCCACTTCTTCGATGTGATCGAACACGATTTGAGTATCAAAGCGTTCAGCATGGGCTTGCATTTCCATCATCAACTCTGGGCCTTGCAGATCAGCTCTGCCGCCGGGCCAGTTTTCAACTTCCGTGGTTGTGGTCAACTGTCCACCTTGCTGCATTCCAGTGATTACCACCGGCTTCAAGTTTGCCCTGGCCGCATACACCGCGGCTGTATAGCCAGCTGGGCCGGAGCCAAGGATGATCAAAGCGTGATGTTGGACGTCACTCATAACAAAACCTATTCCAGTAGTTCATAATATTAGATTGCGGTTAGCCGGATACAGTGCCAAAGCCACAAAAGATTAATGCGTTAGGTTAGAAAAGAAACAAAAGTTGCTGGTTTTACAGCATTTTTTGCTTTTGAGCTCCTAGCCTCGTTTACGGTACTATACTGGCAGCACATAATAGGGCAATGTTGGATTGGGCTCAAAATATTCTGCCTTTATCGCTGCCATAGGGCTTTTCTATAAAATGCGATGGTGTAATTAGTTTTACGCCGAATTTGCGGCTAGCTATAGGCACAAGCGCACCCCAATCTCAGGCCAGTTTGCAAGTTACCACCTTAACAACGGAGTCATCTTTGACCGATACCACGATTGAACGTCAACCGGTTTCCAGCGCGCTAAAGCTGAGGCAGATCGTCACCGAGGGTGCGTTGGTGGTTTTGGTGTCTCTTTGCCTGTTCCTCCTGTTGGCATTGTTTACCTATACGCCAGAAGACCCAGGCTGGTCTCGCACCGGCGCAGGTGATGATATCGGCAATGCCGGCGGAGCCATCGGCGCGTGGGTGGCCGATGTCTTTTTTTCCTTATTTGGCTACATCGCTTATTGTTTTCCAGTACTGATTGCCCTGCGAATCTGGCGCATTCTGGCCGGCCGAAAAGATCACCAGGTGGAGGTAGATTGGCTGTTGCTCGGCCTGCGTCTGATTGGTCTCGGCCTAGTAATGATCGCTGGTACCGGAATAGTCTCGTTGAAGTTCGGTTTGGAATCCTCATATTTACCGTTTTCCAACGGCGGTATGTTGGGGGCGACAATCAGCCAGGGCATTGAGGCTGCCTTTAGCTATATTGGCGGCACCTTGATTCTGGTAGCTCTGTTTCTATTCGGTTTGACTATTTTTACCGATTTATCTTGGCTGTGGTTGATGGATACCATCGGCGCGACCGTGCTCAATGGGATCGAGAAATTCAAGTCTCGCCAGGAGCAAAAGCGGGAAGTGAAAGAAGAGGCAGAAATCGCCCGGGTAGCCATCCAAGAGCGCACAGAGAGCCGCAAACAGCGGAAAAAGGTTCTGGAAAAGAAAACCGAGCCCATTGCCATCGAAGCCCCCAAGCCAAAGGCTAAAAAGAGCGAGCGTGTGCAGCGTGAAAAACAGACCAGCTTATTCAATGAGCCCGTAGTGGGTGAATTACCGCCGTTAAGCCTACTAGACCCGGCGGACAGCGATGGCGACAAAGGCTTCTCTGAAGAGTCGCTCACGGCAATGAGCAAACTGCTAGAGCTTAAACTACAAGATTTTGGTATCGCCGCCGAGGTTGTGGCCGTCATGCCAGGGCCTGTAGTTACACGTTTCGAACTGCAACCTGCCCCCGGTATTAAAGCCGCCCGAATTACTAATTTGGCAAAGGATTTAGCTCGCTCTTTAGCGGTGATTAGTGTGCGGGTAGTGGAGGTTATTCCGGGTAAGCCCTATGTTGGCATTGAAATTCCCAACGAAGTTCGGCAGATGGTTCGGCTCAGCGAAGTGTTGGAAAGTAGAGCCTTTGACAAGGCTAAATCACCGTTGTCTCTGGCGTTGGGCCAAGACATTGCCGGCGAGCCGGTCATTGCCGATCTGGCTAAGATGCCCCACGTGCTGGTGGCCGGTACCACAGGTTCGGGTAAATCTGTCGGTGTTAACGCCATGCTATTGAGCCTGCTCTTTAAGTCTTCACCCGAGCAGGTACGGCTTATTTTGGTTGACCCAAAAATGCTAGAGCTGTCGGTGTACGAGGGTATTCCGCATCTGCTCACACCAGTAGTGACGGATATGAACGATGCCGCCAACGGCCTACGTTGGTGCGTGGGTGAGATGGAGCGGCGCTACAAGCTTATGGCCGGTTTGGGTGTGCGCAATTTGGCAGGCTTTAACAAACAGGTTGAAGAGGCTCGTAAAGCTGGCGAGCCGATAAAAGACCCGCTGTTCAAACCCGAAGAACATTACACACCGGGTGAAGAAGAGGCCGTTGCCCCCGATTTAGAAACCCTGCCATTTATTGTTGTGGTTATCGATGAATTCGCTGACATGATGATGATTGTGGGTAAAAAGGTTGAACAGCTTATAGCCCGTATTGCCCAAAAAGCTCGTGCCGCCGGTATCCACTTGGTGCTGGCCACCCAACGTCCTTCGGTGGATGTTATTACCGGCCTGATTAAAGCCAACGTGCCAACGCGCATGGCGTTTCAGGTCTCGTCTAAAATCGATTCTAGAACCATCATTGACCAGGGCGGGGCAGAGCAGTTGCTGGGCCACGGTGACATGCTGTATCTGCCGCCGGGCAGTGGGGTGCCGGTACGTGTGCACGGTGCCTTTGTTGATGACCATGAAGTACACAAGGTGGTAGAAAACTGGAAACGACGGGGTGAACCAAATTATTTGGAAGAAATCGTAGATGAAAGTACCAACGCTATCCCGGTGCCCGGACTGGCCACGGAGGGTGGTGAAGGTGGTGACGATGAATCAGACCCACTTTACGACGAAGCCGTGGAGTTTGTGACTCAGTCACGCAAGGCCTCTATTTCTTCGGTGCAGCGTAAGTTGCGCGTTGGCTATAACCGAGCGGCACGTTTGATTGAAACCATGGAAATGGCCGGCGTGGTGAGCGAAATGGGAACCAATGGTAATCGCACCGTACTGGCACCCCCGCCGCCCAAACACTAAACAGAGATTCTTCAATGATCCGAATATTACTCAGTCTTTGTACGATGGTGGTTTTAGCCACTGCCCAACCGGCCAGTGCCAACAGTGAGTCTTTGGTTGAATTACTGGAGCCGCTAGTCAATGGTGCAGGTGACTTTGAGCAGATCACATACGATAGCAAAGGGCAACCAGTGCAGCGCTCCAGTGGCCATTTTGCGGTCATGAAACCTGGCAAATTCTACTGGCAAACACTACAGCCCTATGAGCAAGTGTTGGTCTCTGATGCGCAAACCATCTGGCTTTACGATCCCGACCTAGAGCAGGTTACCGTAAAAACCTTTGCCGGTGAGCAGAATCAGTTGCCTATACGCATTTTAAGTGGTGACTTCGACCTAATTGGCAAGGAATTCCAGCTAAGCGAGGCGAAGACCGAGCAGGGGCTGGTGTATCACTTGGCGCCTAACTCGGCCAGCAGCAATGTCGCCAGTATTGATCTTACCTTTGTGGGTCAGAATTTGGCCTCTATGACTGTGGTTGATCGCACCGAAACGAAAACTCAATTTGTGTTTTCTAACCGCAAGGCGCTAAGCCAGGACGACAAAAACAAATTCGCCTTCGAAATACCCGAGGGCGCTGACGTGTTCCATGATCAGCCGCTGTGACGGGATCGCTATTTGAGCCAGAGCAGGCCAAGTATCAACCTCTCGCCGCCCGAATGCGGCCGCGAGATCTTTCCGAGTATGTAGGCCAGCAGCATTTGCTTGCGCCGGACAAGCCGCTTTACAAAGCGCTGTCCGCCGGCCGCCTACATTCCATGATCTTTTGGGGACCGCCCGGAGTAGGCAAAACCTCACTGGCGCGTACCATTTCAGAGTCAACCGGCGCCCATTTCGAGACGATTTCTGCGGTGTTGGCGGGCGTGAAAGAAATCCGCGCTGCTGTAGAAATGGCCAAACAACGCTGGGCCAGCCACGGCCAGGCCTCGGTGGTGTTTGTGGATGAGGTGCACCGTTTCAATAAGTCTCAGCAGGATGCTTTTCTACCTCATGTAGAAGATGGCACTATTGTGCTTATCGGCGCCACCACCGAAAACCCCTCGTTTGAACTTAACAACGCACTGTTGAGTCGCTGCCGAGTTTATTTGCTGCGCAGTCTTACCGATGCCGACTTAACAGATTTGTTAAATGTGGCCCTGCACGATGAAACCCGGGGTTTGGGTGAGCGCCAGTTGCACATTGCCGACGACGCTACAGCCAAACTTATAGCGGGCTGCCAGGGTGACGGACGCATGTTGCTGAATTTACTGGAGATGTGCTCAGATTTACTGACTGAACAGGATATGGAAATTACCGTGGCCTTGCTGAGTGAGGTAATGGCCAGTGACGTTCGGCGCTACGACAAAGGTGGGGATCTTTTCTACGATCAGATCTCCGCGCTACACAAATCTGTACGTGGCAGCGATCCAGACGCTGCCATTTACTGGTTGGCGAGGATGCTTGATGGTGGCTGTGAGCCCCTGTATATTGCCCGCCGATTGGTGCGCATGGCAACCGAGGACATAGGCAACGCCGATCCTAGAGCCATGGAGATCGCTCTTAACGCGTGGATGGTGCAAGAGCGCTTAGGCAGCCCGGAAGGCGAGCTGGCCATCGCTCAGGCGGCGATTTATTTAGCCAGCGCGGCCAAGAGCAACGCTGCCTACAATGCCTACAACGCTGCCATGGCCGATGTGAAACAAGAGCCCAGCTACGAGGTGCCTTGGCACTTGCGCAACGCACCCACAAAACTAATGAAAGAGCTGGGCTTCGGTGAGGAATACCGCTATGCCCACGACGAACCAGGAGCATTTGCTGCCGGCGAAAGTTACTTCCCAGAGGCCATCAAGGAGCGGCGCTACTACCACCCCGAGGAGCGTGGGATGGAAGCCAAGATCGGCGAGAAGTTGCGCTATTTGCAGTCGCTAAACCAAGCCAGTGATCGTCAGAGATACCCCGGCATGGGCAATGGCAAGCAGGGTCAGGACAACGACATAGATAGGGATTAAAAAAGGAGTAGGGCGAATGGGAGCTTGGTTGGCAGTGGCCATTGGTGGTGCCTTAGGGGCAATGACCCGGTTCGGTATCAGTACCTATTGGTTGCCCGTGGTGCCCGGGCGCATACCGTGGTCTACCTTGTTGGTAAACGTTGTCGGTTCGCTTTTAATCGGTATTCTCTATGTCATCATCGTTGATAAAGGTCTTTGGTCCCAGCAGTGGCGAGTATTATTAATGACCGGTTTTATGGGCGCTTTAACGACGTTTTCTACCTTTTCGATTGAGTCCGTTAGCTTGCTACAGCGCCAACAATTCGGATTGGCAGGTGTATACGTGGTAGTGTCGGTGGTTGCTTGTATCCTAGCTTCTTTTCTGGCGATTTGGCTCACACACAAAATTCTCTCAATGTATTAACTGGAAATTTTTTAATCATGTTAGACGCAAAATACGTTCGTACTCATCCCGCTGAGGTTGCTGAAAAACTGAAAAAACGCAACTTTGATTTGGATGTTGCTGCCCTTGAAGCGCTGGAGGCAAGACGACGTAGTATTCAGTCCGATACAGAAAAGCTGCAACAAGAGCGCAATGCTCGCTCCAAGGGTATTGGTAAAGCCAAAGCCCAAGGTGAAGACATTGCCCCGCTGTTGGCGGAGGTTGAATCTCTTAAAACTTCCCTAGCTCAAGCCGAGCAAGAGCTCAATGAGGTTCAGCAAAACCTAGAGTCATTGCTATCCGGTATTCCCAATCTTTTGGATGAGGCTGTGCCCTTTGGTAAAGACGAAGACGACAACGTTGAGATTCGCACCTGGGGTAGCCCAAAAGCTTTTAATTTCGACGTAAAAGACCATGTCGACCTGGGTACTGATCTAAAGCAATTAGATTTAGAGTGTGCCGCCAAGCTGACTGGATCGCGCTTCAGTGTAATGACCGGCGATATTGCTCGGCTGCACCGTGCCTTAATCCAATTTATGCTCAACACTCACCAAGAGGCGCATGGCTACGAAGAGATTTACGTACCCTATGTGGTCAACCAGGATTCCTTATTTGGCACTGGGCAGCTGCCGAAGTTTGAAGAAGACCTATTCAAGCTGGATGACGAGCGCAATTATTACTTAATTCCCACCGCGGAAGTGCCCGTCACTAATACCTTGCGCAATGAAATTGTGGAAGAGGCCGCATTGCCCATTAAGTATGTTTGCCACAGCCCATGTTTCCGCAGTGAAGCCGGCGCCTATGGTCGAGATACCCGAGGCATGATCCGCCAACACCAGTTCGAAAAAGTCGAAATGGTGCAGTTTGTGAAGCCAGAGCAATCTGAGCAAGCGCTGGAACAGCTAACTGGCCACGCCGAAGCGATTTTGCAGGCCCTGGACTTACCCTATCGCACGGTAATTTTATGCGGGGGCGACGTGGGCTTCTCTGCGGCGCGCACCTACGATATCGAAGTGTGGTTGCCATCCCAGGAAAAATACCGAGAGATCTCTTCTTGCAGTAACTTCAGAGATTTCCAAGCCCGCCGTATGAAAGCGCGCTTCAGAAATGCAGATACCGGTAAGCCAGAATTGTTGCATACCTTAAATGGCTCTGGCTTGGCCATTGGCCGCACCTTGATTGCCGTAATGGAAAACTACCAGCAGAGTGACGGTAGCATTGCTGTGCCCACTGTTTTACAACCGTACTTGGGTGGTAAGACGGTGATTAGCGCTAAGTAAGCTATGGCCCAGCGAGGTTTTGTACAGTTAGTTGGGGCGGGGCCGGGCGATCCGGAACTGCTTACACTGAAAGCCTATAAAGTGATTCAGCAAGCGGATGTTGTGCTCTACGACCGCTTGGTATCGGACGCGGTCATGGCACTGATACCGGAGGGATGTGAGCGGGTGTACGTAGGCAAACGCCGCGCTGACCACAGTGTGCCGCAAAAGCAGATAGGCCAGCTGCTGGTGGACTACGCCCGCCAGGGCAAGCAAACCGTTCGTTTAAAAGGTGGCGATCCGTTTATCTTTGGCCGTGGTGGCGAGGAACTGGAAGAACTGGTCGCCGCTGGTATTGGATTCAGCGTGGTGCCGGGAATCACAGCTGCCTCTGGTTGTGCTGCTTACGCTGGCATCCCTTTAACGCACAGAGACTATTCGCAATCGGTTCGGTTTATCACCGGTCACCTTAAAGACGACTCGGTTAATCTGCATTGGGCGGAGTTCGCGCATAGCGACCAAACCCTGGTGTTTTATATGGGCCTGGTGGGGCTCCCTAAGATTGCCTCTCGCTTGCAAAAAGCGGGGCGCAGCTTCGATACCCCTCTGGCGATCATTGAGCGCGGCACCACACCTGAGCAAAAAGTAACAATCACAACACTGGCCGAAGTGGCAAAGGTGCTGGCAACCCAAGAGATTCACGCGCCAACGCTGATCATCATCGGTGATGTGGTCAATCTTTACAGTAAGCTCAATCCCAATTTGTAACTCCCCGCGCACTTCCCTTAATCGTTTGCTAAGGGTGGGTTTTCTTACGTCCTTGATATTTTCAACTATGCTTACAGCGTGATTTTTATGCGCTGTGTGAATAATACTGCGTGCGTATTGAAACGCACGCTAAAGCTTGTTCACTCCCAGCCGTTAACCGTTAATAAGGTTTAGAACAGGGTGTGCCATTCCTCATTGGAGTGTGCATTGCGATGCTACCGATGATGGAGAGGGTAAATGAACTGGTTGAGTAGCCTTGGCATCAAATACAAAATTTTGATGATTTCGCTGGTTGGCACCATTGGTTTTATGGTGTATCTGGCGGTGATTGTTAATTCCGGCATCAAAAATAATGCGCGTTTAGAGCAAATCCAAACGGTTCTTTTCCCGTTTTTGGAACACGCAAAAAATAATATTGTGTTGCTGGATAGATCTAATGAGCTGATGGCCAGCGCCGCGAGCACTGGCGAAGCGGATATGCTTACTTTGGCTAACGGGGTAATCGGCGAGCTGAAATCGAATTTATCCGAACAATCAGCATTAAAGCCACAAGCTGCGTCGCAACTGGAGGGTGTAAAACGTAATTTGGACGAGTTTTTCCGTAAATCATCGGATTTAACCCGCTCCATGATTGACGGCACCGTAGATTACACTCAATTGTCTGGCTTGGCCGAGGAAAAAACCCGGCTCAATGAACGTTCTGCGGAACAATTACGAGCCATTAAAGTTTCTGCATTAGAGAGTTTTAACGAAACCATCCAGCGGGTAAGTGACGATCAACAATCGAATCTTACTTTGGGCATAATTATTGGCCTCATTACCGTCTCGGCACTGATGTTTTTTGGTATAAGCATTGCATTGATGGTGACCAAAAGTGTGCAACGCGTCAGTCGCTCGTTGCAGGATATCGCCGAGGGCGAAGGCGACCTAACCCGCAGAATCAGGCAAACCAGTAACGACGAGATAGGTGAGTTAGTGCGTTGGTTTAATGTGTTTGTTGAGAAGCTGCATTCCACCATCGGCGAGGTGGTGCGTGTCATTCCCCCATTGTCCGAAGTGGCGCAAGATCTAAATGCGGTTTCGTCAGAAACGGCCCAGGCATCCCAACATCAAAGCCAAAATGCCAACGTTGTATCCGCAGCCATGGACGACATGCTAGGCAGTGTTAACAATGTTGCTGGTAATGCCGGCTCCGCCGCGCAAGCGGCCAACGATGCTGATAAGGAAGCCAAAGAAGGCCTCACCATCGTGCAAAACACCGTGTTGTCGATCAACGATCTAGCCGCAGAAGTGGAACGGGCTGCAGAAGTGATTGTGCAATTGGAATCCGACACCGAGAGCGTTGGCGGTATTTTGGACGTAATTAAAGGCATTGCAGAGCAAACTAACCTACTAGCCCTTAATGCCGCCATTGAAGCTGCGCGGGCAGGGGAGCAGGGCCGGGGTTTTGCCGTAGTGGCGGATGAAGTACGCACACTAGCCTCGCGTACCCAGGAATCCACCCACGAGATTCAAAAGGTCATTGAGCAGCTACAGAACGCTGCGCAATCGGCGGTTACCGTGATGTCCCAAGGAAAAGAACAGGCTCAGAAGAGCGTGGACCAAGCCGGCGCCACTGGCGCGTCTTTACAGGCGATCACGGCCAAGGTAACCTCAATCACAGACATGAACCAACAAATCGCTAAGGCCACGGAAGCTCAGCAGCGTTTTGCCAACGATATTCAGCAAAATGTATTAGGAATGAGAGACGCCTCTCGCTCCGCAGAGCAAAATACTGAGCGCGTTAATTCGCTCAGCTTCAATCTGCAAAATTTGGCAGATCAACTGCAAAAGGTAGCGCTGCAGTTCCGTGTGTAAAGCGAGTAACGACTGTTATTACGATCCATGGAACCGATCTACCCAAAACGCATATACACCAGGCCATTACGCAATGTAAATCGCAAGCCCGCGGTGGGCAAAGCCCCTGCCAGCGCCGAGTCGGACGCAGGCTCCGCCGGGGCCGATGTGGTGTTCAAGCCCGTCTATACCCACGAGCGGCGGTCCGGCCGGGATCGACGCGACGGTCGGCCGGTATCACGCAAGTATCTTGATATGCGCTCCGGCCGAGATCGGCGTCGATGCAATAAGCTCGATATAAAAGTTTAACTGGATCGATCCCCCCACCCGTCGTTATCCTGATCTCATTCTGCGTGGAACCACCGCGTGAACCTTTCTTGAATCAGCTGTCAAAACACACCAGCTGAGTTTGAGCAACTCTATTAGAAAACTCTAAAGAGCGGCCATTGCCGCTGGAGCAATTATGTCCAATTACGATTTTGATCTCTTTGTTATCGGCGCCGGGTCTGGCGGGGTGCGTGCCAGTCGAATGGCGGCAGCCAAAGGTAAAAAAGTGGCCGTGGCGGAAGAACTCTACCTCGGTGGCACCTGCGTCAATGTGGGTTGTGTTCCCAAAAAATTATTCGTTTATGGTTCCCACTTTGCCGAGGATTTCCATACCGCTAAATCGTTTGGTTGGCAGGTAGAGCAGCCCAGTTTTGATTGGCCCACGTTGCGCGATAACAAAACCAAAGAAATCGAGCGTTTGAATGGCGTTTACCAACGCATGTTAGATAACGCCGGTGTTAAGGTTATCGACGGTAGAGCCACCTTGGTGGACGGACATACCGTTGCAATCAATGGCGAGCAACACACCGCCGAGACTATCTTGGTGGCCGTGGGCGGTTGGCCATTTGTGCCTGATATACCCGGTGCAGAGCACGTGATTGATTCCAATAAAGTGTTTTATTTAAAGGAGTTCCCCAAGCGAGTATTGGTAGTTGGCGGCGGCTATATTGCGGTCGAATTTGCGGGTATTTTCGCAGGTCTAGGCGCACACACCGATTTGGCCTACCGTGGCCCACTGTTTTTACGCGGCTTTGATCAAGAGGTGCGTGAGTTCCTGGCCGAGCAAATTGTTCATAAAGGCGTAAATACACGGTTTAACACAGACGTGGAAAAAATCGAAAAGCACGAACAGAGTTTAACTGTACATTTTAACGACGGTTCCAGCAGCGAGTACGATTGCGTAATGTACGCCACCGGTCGCAAGCCAAAAACCACCAATCTAGGCTTGGAGCAGGCCGGTGTTGAGATGGATAAAAACGGCGCCATTAAAGTCGACGGCAATTTTAAAACCAGCGTTCCTTCCGTGTATGCGTTAGGCGACGTTATTGATCGAGTGGCGCTAACGCCGGTGGCCTTGGCCGAGGGGATGGTCTTGGTGGATCATCTCTACGGAGAGCGCGAAAAAGACATCGACTATTCCGATATTCCCACGGCGGTTTTTTCCCAGCCACCCATTGGTACCGTGGGGCTGACGCAAGAGCAGGCGGTGGAAAAATACGATGAGGTCAAAGTGTATCGCTCCAGCTTTAAACCAATGAAGCTTACCCTAGGTGAGACCAACGAGCGCATTATGATGAAATTATTGGTAGATGGTAAAACCGATAGAGTTATCGGTGCTCATATGGTCGGCGCAGATGCCGGAGAGATGGTACAAGGTTTGGGTATCGCCATTAAAGCCGGAGCAACCAAAGCAGACTTTGACCGCACCATTGGGATTCACCCAACGGCAGCCGAAGAGTGGGTAACCATGCGCGAGGTTAGTGAGGTAATTTCCAAATCCTAAAACGCTATCCAATGCTGTTTAAATAGATAAGCAGATAGGTAACACAAGGATGTGGCGCCCAGCACTTTCGGTAATTGCCGAAGTTGGAATGCTATAAGGGTTTTTTTTGATGAAATTTAGCTAACCAATATGATTTGCATTTTATTTAACGTTTTACAAAGCCGTACTTGCAACAACAAGTACGGCTTTTCCTTTGCCGGGTTTAAAAGGCCGTGTTTATACGGCCGTTTTAGGGTGATTTGTTTTAGATGGCCTGTTTTAGATGTTCAGGGTTTCACGCCAGCGCGCTTTGTACGTGTCTAGGCCAGTTAGCTTGGCTGGTACCACGGCGTCGTAATCGCCCTCGGCGATTACCGGCTTATCCCAACGCGTTAAGGCCCAACAACCGTGCACTGTGCCCGAGGCTTTGTTGGCGATAAACATGGATTCCTTTGGTCGCAATTGCGCCAGCACTTCGCACAGTAATCTATTTTTATGGCCTGTACTGCCAAAGTAGATATCACCCTGGGCCGCCAGTAGGTCTAATTCATAGTCGATCATCAACGCTGTATACAGGGTGGCGAGTGCTTTACCGCACTCCGCGCTTTGCGGAATTTCTCCGGTTCGGTTAGGCAGTGGTCCGCAGCCAGGCACAAAGCCAGGTAATACCATCTGTTGAGAATTGATTGCGGTTTGCAGGTCGTTAACATCCAATGGTTTGCTGATGTCTGTTTGTGTAACCTTGCAGATATGGTCGAATTCTCTTCCCCCCATAAATCGGGCGCAGGCTACTGGCTTGGCGGTTACAGCCACATTGGCCAGCATGTCTTGTTGCTCGTTAAGATTGTCCAGTTTTGCTTGGGTGGACAAGGTAATAATCCAAGTCCCCGAAGATACCGCTGTGAGCGCTCTATCGGCGCGGCCAAACAAGTGGCTGGCTAAGCTGGCGTTGGAATCGTGCACGCCAGGGAACACCAAGCAGTTGGCTGGCAAGCCCGTTAGCTGGCTGATTTCCTCAGTGACCGTGCCAAGAGGTTGATAATTGTCTACCAGTTTGGGGAACAACGCTTTTATTTCTAAGGCGTCCACCAGGCTGGAGTAGGAGTCTTGCTGTGGCTGCCACAGGTCTGTGTGACAGCCCAGCGAGGTGCGTTCTGTGGCGGCAATACTGGAGAGTTTCCACGCCCAATATTGCGGGTACATCAATATTGTAGAGGCCTGCTTGAACTGTTGCGGATAATTTGCCTTTAGCCACCACAGTTGCCGGCCTAAATTAAGCCCACTGGGCAGGTTGGGAGAGAGGGTGTGTTTAAAGCCGGGTCTTATTGCCAGGTATTCGTCAACGTTTTCGTTGAGTGCCTCGGCTTCGTAGTCGATCACCGGCAACGCCAGCTCGCGTTGGCTATCGATCAAGACCGCACACGCACCGTGGGTGCTGATGTTGATCGCATCAATGGTAAATTCCTTGGCGGCCAGCGTTAAACTCTGCAATAGCCATTGCCAAATATTCTCTACGTCTATATGCAAATAGGGCGGGTTATCGTTGCTGGTGTTTTCGTTGGCACGCGACCACAATTCGTTGCCGGATTCATCCAATACGTAGGCTTTTATATTGGTTTTACCGATATCGAAAATAAAACTGGCCATAGGACGCTGCTCGTTAATATTGAAAAGAAAATGACTGTGGGTGTTCGAACGTCTAGCGTTGCTAGGTTTGCGGTTTAAATCTGTGCCAGATTAAGCTGACACAGATTTGTTACAGGTTCTGTCGAAAACTAACCCGGTTGACGCGATCCTAAAGAGATATTGGCAATGGCAGCGCCGAAATAAACCAGTGTCGGCCATATCAAGGCCTGTTTGAACTGCTCCAGAGTCAGGCCACCGTTTAGGGTTGCTATGGACAAGCCGAAGCACGTTATCAGGCACAAAATGCACAAGCTGAACAGTGGCGTAGATAAGCTGTGTTTTTGGTGGTTGGTGTCTCCGCTCGCTACGCTGTCACTCAAAAACTGTTGCTCGGCCTGTTGCCTAGTTTCTTGCGCGGCGTTATCCGCTTGGGTTTCTTCCGGGTAAGCCGTTGCTGCTCCCACGCTGCGGGCTAATACGGTGTAACACACCATGGTGAATATCCAAGCCGGTACCAATAAGAAGAACAGGTGAACCCCAAGAACATTTAATATTGCTGAAAAGACTAAAGCCAGTATCCATGTCGCCAAGGCGGGCACGCTAATTTGGCGGTTACTGAATTTCACCCAATAGCGCGTTAAGCCAAATTTGGGGAATAAATAATGCTCTGTGAAAATGACCGCGCCTATTGGGGTAAGAATCAAGCCCATTAAACCGACGAAGTCGAGCAGTTTGGTAAACACAAAGGGGAAGCAAGCAATAATCGTTGTTACGATGCCGGTGACGAAGGTAACTTTTTTGCGAGACCAGCTAGGCTTAAGTGATTGGAACGCTAGGCCTGCTCGGTAAATGGTTGGGTTGGCGGTGGTCCAACCGGCGATAATTACCGCAATAATGCCGGCCAGCCCTAACGCTTGATAGGCAACAGCACCGGCGTCTAACGCGCTTACGGTAGTGGCGAGGATTGATGCAGCACCCGCGCCCATAATACCGGCGCAAACCCAAGCTAGGAAATGGCCGATGTACATGCCCAGGGCTGAAAAATAACCGTAGCTGGATTTTTTCGCAAAACGCAGAATAGTCATATCCGCCAAGCCGCCGTGCATGGCTAGGTTACAAATCCAAGCAAATGCGACCACATGCCAAAAGCCCATCTCACCCTGAGAATCACGCCAAATATGCGTATCAGCAATCAATTTAAAGTCGCTCCAGCTGGAGATGCTTTCTACGCCAGGTGTCTGCGCAACCAACGTAGGTAACAGAGCGATTCCGCCCACCAAAAACATCAATACCATCCAGGGCGCGCAAACCTCAGCGAATTTAGCCACCACACCAAAACCCTGGGTGGCTATAGCTGCTACTACAACGCCTACAATCAGGGCGATGGCCACAAAGCCAATTGAAGTAGGGTACCAGTGAACCTGGGGTGGTAAATCCAGCAGCTCTCTGAAGGCTGAGGCTGATACAGTGATCATTGCACCGGCCAACACGCAGAACATGATGCCATTCACAATGCTGTATAAGCGTACTGTGTTTATGCCGGTGATTTTCTCTAGGTAGGCGTAGAGAGTTAATCGCGTTTTTACCGCGATGGGCGCACATATTAGCCCCCAACTTAGAACCGCTAAAAGGTTGCCGAATATCAGCCCCCAGAGAATATCCGAAGTGCCTACACCCCAGGCTACAAAGGTAGCGCCGATAACAAATTCAGTGCCTGCTGCATGCTCGCCGGCGTAGCTGGCGGCAAAATGACGGGCTGGTTGGAGTTGATTGGGTTGGACCGGAGTACGGTCAAATTCTGTCGCGCTCATAATTATTCTGTTTGCTTGTTTTTATTAGGTAGCCGCAGGGCCGTGTCATTGTTGGGCTAGTCTACCATTGCTGTTTGGTAATGCAATAAAATGAAATAAAATGATTGAAAATGACTGTGGTGGGCGATAGCATAGCCACCAAGACTAGGGAAGGTGTCGTCAGAAAGGTAGAGCCGGGGCCCGGACCGTGCTTAACCAGGTAGTATTTCGGTTAGGCTCAAAGCTTTGCATGCACTGACATCTTTACCTTAATAAACACTAATAAATGTCGCCATTGAGCAACTCGTATCAGGAGAGGTTTCTATGCCTTACAAGCCAGATGATTACCGCCACGTAAATTACCTATGGGAAGACGATGTCGCTGACCAGCTAAGCCCGGTTGAAAACCTGGTTTATCGTTCTAATAAATTGGGCGAAGACCAGCGCATTACCAACACCGGTGGAGGTAATACATCGGCTAAAATCATGGAAGCCGACCCGCTAACGGGCGAATCCGTAGAGGTGTTGTGGGTGAAAGGCTCCGGCGGTGATTTGCGCACCTCTACCAAAGAGAACTTTTCTTCGCTCTATGAAGACAAGTTGAAAGCGTTAGACGACGTTTATCAAAATTACGAGGACAAAGGCTATAAGTCTGCCGGCGAAGATCGCATGGTGGGCATGTTTAAGCATTGTAACTTTTGTTTAAATCCTCGCGCCTCTTCCATCGATACGCCGCTGCATTCAATGATCGACGAGAAACACGTTGATCACCTGCATCCTAATGCGGTTATTTCCATTGCTTCTTGTAAAGATCAAGAGCGCCTAACGGAGCTGGTGTGGGGTGGCAAATTATTGTACGTACCTTGGATGCGCCCTGGTTGGGAAGCAGCGAAGGAGTGCGAAAATATTTACGCCGCCAACCCAGAAGCCTGGGGTATTTTATTGGGCCAGCACGGCCATACCAATTGGTCTTCTGAAAGCAAATCCTGTTACGAAACCTCGCTTTGGGTCATTGAAACCGCGGCGCGATTTATTGAAGAGCATGATAAAGGTGAAGTGACCTTTGGTGGCCAAAAATATCAAAGCCTTGCGGACGATAAACGTACCCAGCTACTGCGCGACTTCCTACCTGTAGCGCGCGGATTGGTTTCCAGTAAAGTGAAATTTATTGGCACCGTACAAACCGACGAGGCGACTCTGCGATTTGTGAATAGCGTTGATGCACCTCGCTTGGCAGAGTTGGGCACCTCTTGTCCGGATCACTTCCTGCGTACCAAAATTAAGCCGCTGTATGTGGATTTCGACCCTCAAAACGATTCCTACGAGCAGTTGGTAGAGAATTTTAAGGCCGGCCTAGAAAAATACCGCGCCGACTACGCAGCCTACTACGAGCAGTGCAGCAACGCCGATTCTCCTGCCATGCGCGACCCAAGCCCAACCGTAGTGTTGATCCCCGGCGTAGGCATGATTGCTTGGGGCAAAAACAAGAGCGAATCCCGTGTTACTGCGGAGTTTTATAACTGTGCCATCGAGGTGATGCGTGGTGCCGAGGCGGTGTCTGAATACACGGCGCTACCGGCCCAAGAAGCCTTCGATATCGAATATTGGGCTTTGGAAGAAGCCAAGTTGCAAAGAATGCCGCCGGAAAAAACTTTGGCACGGGATGTTGTGGTCGTGATTGGTGCCGGCGACGGTATCGGTAAAGCTACTGCCATGCGTGTGGCTAAAGAGGGCGCCCACGTGGTGTGTGCCGACATCGGTTTGGAAAAAGCCGAGCAAACCGCCAAGGAACTTACCGATATTTACGGCCAGGGCATAGGGGTATCTGGTAGTGGTATTTCGGCTTGTGGTCCGGCCATTGCCGCGCAAGTGGACATTACCAATCGCCAGTCGGTCCAGGACATGTTTACTCAGGTGATTCTTGCCTACGGTGGTATCGACAAAGTGATTGTTACTGCGGGTGTGTTTATTGCCGAGGGTGACGATTTTGATCGCAACGATAAGATTTTTGAAAAGAGTTTCGATGTCAACGTCAAGGGCGGTTACGTGGTTGGTAGCGAAGCCCAAACCATTTGGCAAAAGCAGAACCTACCCGGTGCTATGGTGTTGACTACCAGTGTTAACGCGGCGGTTTCTAAAAAAGGCTCTTTAGCCTACGACACCAGTAAATCGGCAGCTAATCATTTGGTGCGTGAACTGGCCGTGACTTTGTCGCCACTGGTTAATGTCAATGGTTTGGCTCCAGCAACGGTAGTGCAGGGCAGCAGCATGTTCCCACGCGATCGGGTTATTTCCTCTTTGAGCAAATACGATTTGCCATTTGATGAGAGTGAATCAACCGAGGCGTTGCGTGATAAATTGGCAAGCTTCTATGCTCAACGTACATTGACTAAGCAACCCATTACACCCGACGACCAAGCTGAAGCAGCCTATCTGCTGGTATCCGGTCAGCTGTCCAAAACCACCGGCCAAGTGATCAGTGTGGATGGCGGTTTGCACGAAGCGTTCTTGCGGTAATTAATTTAGGCTACAAACAAGAGACACGACTATGAAAACACTAATAAATGAATCGCTAGTAGCTGAACAGAATCAATCTTTGATGCCTGCGCTACAGGAAGATTACGATCACCTAGGCGCAAAGTTACAGCGCAGCGGTATTGATATCGAAGCCGTCACTCAACAAGCCGCTAAGTTTCAGGTTGCCGTGCCCAGCTGGGGCACTGGCACCGGTGGTACTCGCTTTGCTCGCTTCCCGGGTATTGGTGAGCCGCGCAATATTTTTGAAAAACTGGAAGATTGCTCAGTCATCAACCAAATGGTGCGCTGTACCGAAAAAGTCTCACCCCATTTCCCTTGGGATAAAGTCTCTGACTTTACCGAGCTCAAAGGTTTTGCCGATGACCTAGGCCTGGGTTTTGATGCTGTTAATTCAAATACATTTCAGGATCAGCCGGGGCAGGAGCACTCCTATAAGTACGGCAGTTTAACCAATACTTGCCCGCAAACCCGCGAGCAGGCCGTAGCGCACAATATTGAGTGTATCGAGTGGGGTAAAACCCTGGGTTCCACCGCACTCACTGTATGGATTGGTGATGGCTCTAACTTTGCTGGACAATCGCATTTTCAGCGTCAGCTAGAGCGCTACCTAGACAGCGCCAAGGAGGTCTATAACGCGCTGCCCGATGACTGGAGCATGTTTATTGAGCACAAAATGTTTGAGCCGGCGTTTTACTCTACTGTGATCCAAGACTGGGGCACTAACGTGTTGTGCGCCATGGAGTTGGGTGAAAAAGCTAAGTCCTTAGTGGACCTTGGCCATCACGCGCCCAACGTGAACATTGAAATGATTGTGTCGCGCTTAATCCAGTTCCAAAAATTGGCTGGCTTCCACTTTAACGACAGTAAATACGGCGATGATGATCTGGACAGCGGCTCTCTGCATCCATTCCAGCAATTCTTAATTTTTAACGAATTGGTGGATGCCGAGCATCGTAACCAGCCAGGCTTCAATCCAGCTTATATGTTGGATCAGTCTCACAATGTTACCGACCCCATCGAAAGCCTGATGAACTCTGCCGAAGAGGTGCAGCGCTCCTACGTTAAAGCACTGCTGGTAGACCGCGATGCATTGTACGGCTTCCAAGACAGTAATGACGCGATTATGGCGGCAAATACGCTTAAAGCGGCGTTTAACTTGGATGTGGCGCCCATTTTAGCCATGGCCCGTGTGCGTAATGGCGGCGCTATTGCACCGATTGCCACCTATCGTGAAAGCGGCTACCGCGCTGCGGCTGGCGAGAAGCGACCGTCTTCTGGCCACAGTGGTTCTGGTATTGTTTAAAGCGAAAAAATAAGGGTAGCCATAGCTACCCTTATTAACGTTTATTGATTTGTTTGTGTTGTTGATTGACTTTATTTCAAAGGGATTTGAATCTTTTTAATCATCGCTTTTCTATTCTTCGCCAGATTTAATCTTCGCAGTATTCCACGACGTGAACGGTGATGTCAGCTTGCTCAAACATCGTCACAAAGGCATCTTCCACTCTAGAATCCGTAATTAAAACGTCTATTTTTTCCAGCGGCGCCACAATCAAATTACTGGTTTTTCCCATCTTAGAGCTGTCTGCAAGTATCACTAGTTCGTCGGCCTGCTTATGCAGCTTTTGCTCGGATCGAATCAACAACGGATCCGATTCCATTACCCCGTATTCGCCAATTCCCGGTGTGCCCATAAACATCTTGCTACCGTGGTAGTACTGTACGATGTCGTTATCGAAGGAGCTGAGCACGATACCTTGCTTGCGGTAGATTTCCCCGCCGGGCAGCGTCACCCGGTTTTCGCTGTTGGCGACCAGGTCTTCTGCAAGGTAGAAAGAGTTGGTGAGAATGTTCATATGGCGGCTGGTAAGAAACTCTCCCATCATGTAGGTGGAGCTGCCACCATTGATGATAATTGAGTCGCCGTCGTTGCACAGCTCCACCGCTTTTTTAGCGATTAAACGCTTGGTGGCTTTGTGTTTTTCTTTATCGAGGAGGAATTGCGAGCTATTCAACTTGGGTGCTGAGGCACTGGCTTGGGTAGTCATTGCTTCGGCACCGCCATGAATTTTGCGCAGTTTATTATCTTTGGCAAGTTTTATTAGATCTCGGCGAATGGTTGCTTCCGAGCTTTCGAGCTGCTCGGTAAGGGCGGAAACGCTGATGAAATGATGCTGTGCAAGCAGATCTAAAATAACTTGGTGTCGCTGTTTCTCAAGCACGCTGTAATCCAAACTGACTGAATAAAAAGGTGAACGCATCATTATGCTCGATTTTGATGCGTTTCACCACTAGGCCGCCAGTGCTTATTGCTTATGCTTAGCTATCCAACCTTGCCAGCGTTGGGTGTTGATATCCTCCAGGTTACGGCTAACTTCACCTAGAGGGCCGGCGAGTTCTGGGAAGTCGGTTGCGGCTTGCGCTAGCGTTTTGCCGGCGATGGACATGTATTTGAAGTCTCGGGCCAGCAAGCTCGGCGCACTTTCTTTGAGTAACGCTTGTACCTCTTGTGCGGCCAACAGAGCTTGCATCGGCGTTGCTTCGTCCAATACTGCAAGATTTGACGCCTGGCGGGATAGATCGTGGCTCTCATAGCTAAAGCGATAGCTACCGGATCCAATGGTCAATACCAGGTCTTCTCCTAGGGTCTTGGTGCTGATAACGCCTTCAGCATCTTTGATGGCCTTACCCGATTCACTGGCTTGCACGTTGGCGGCGTTCGGCAGAACCACCTCGGCAGAGGTATTGGCTGGAACCGTCACCGCCAGCGTAAATTCATCACCATCAAAATGCCATTGGGAAGCCAGTGGGCCGTAGGGAGTTTGCAGTGAAGCTTGCGCTCTGTGCAAGCCGCCGCCAGGCTTGGGTGCAATGCGAGCTTGTTTGTAGGCCGGTTGATTGCGATCCAGGCCCGCAACCTCGTTTACCATCCAGCGGCCCACGGCGCCATAGGCGTAGTGATTAAAACTGGTCATTTCCGGGTTTTGGAAGGTGCCATCGGGGAGAATGGCGTCCCAGTGTTCCCAAATGGTGGTGGCGCCGAAGGTCACCGGATACAACCAAGAGGGGTAGGTGGTTTGCGTTAGTAAGGCGTAGGCGCGATCGTAATAGCCTTCGGATGAAAGGCTTGCCAACAAGTCCGGTGTGCCTAAAAAGCCGGTGGTTAAGTGATCACCGTGCTGCTGGACTTGCTGATCCAGCCGTTTGGCGATGGCCTCACGCTTACTTTCAGGCACTAGGTCGAAGGCAAGCGCTAGCACATAGGCGGTTTGTGTTTCATAGACGACGCGGCCATCGGCGGTGAAGAACTCTTTGTAAAAGGCGTTTTTTACAGTGTTAAACAATTTGCTGTAGGTTTTGGCTTCGCGTTTTTTGCCCAACACTTCGGCGGCCTGGGCCACCAAGTTAGCCGAGTGCGCATAGTAGGCCGTAGCGATCAAATCTACGCCGGTAATGGCTTTGTAGGTTGTGGCTGTCATTGGATTGGTTACCGGAGCGAGCCAATCGCCGAATTGAAATACAGGTCGCCAAATCAAATCTTCCTGAGCTTGGCTGCCCATATAGTCCACCCAGGCTTTCATGCTGTCGAACTGGTTAGCCAGGATTTTAGTGTCGCCATAGGCTTGGTACATTTCCCAGGGAATTACCGTAGCGGCATCACCCCAGCCGGCGGTGCCGCTGTCTTGGTCGCCCAGCACATTGGGAATAACAAATGGCACGCTGCCATTGTCCAATTGGTCTGTGGCCAAGTCGTCCAACCATTTGGCAAAAAAGCCGGATACGTTCATATTGAGTGCGGCAGTCGCGGCAAATACTTGGGCATCTCCGGTCCAGCCTAGGCGTTCATCGCGCTGCGGGCAGTCGGTGGGCACGTCTAAAAAGTTGCCTTTTTGGCCCCAAATGATATTGCTGTATAACTGGTTAAGAAGGTCGTCCGAGCTCTGCCAGTGGCCGGTTCGGTCCATGTCGGAATGCACAACAATGGCTGTTATGTTGTCTTCGTTGAGTTCGCCAGGATAATTATTGATGGCGACGTAGCGAAAACCGTGGAAGGTGAACTTGGGCGTAAACGACTCTTCACCGGCGCCGGCCAAAATAAACTGGTCCGTTTGCTTAGCCGCGCGAAGGTTATCGGTGTAGATATTACCCTCTGGGCCCAGTACTTCGGCGTAGCGCAGAGTAACAGTATGGCCGGCCTCGCCTTTAGCTTGTAATCGTAGGACTCCCACTAAATTTTGGCCAAAATCCACGATTGTGGAACCGTCTGGCGCTTTGCTGATTTTTTTCGGATTTAGCTCTTGTTGCGCTCGTACGCCAGGTGATTGCGGTGCAATTAATTCTACGCTTTTCACCGGTTTAATTTGCGCATTTTGCCAAGCGCTGTCGTCAAAATTGGCGGCACTCCAGTCCTTGTTGCTCAGCCGGGCATCGTAGGTTTCACCGTTGTAAATATCAGAACCTCGGATGGGGCCTGAATTGCTGGTTAGCCAGGTTTCATCGGTGCCCAATTCAACTTTGCTGCCGTCGCCGTAGGTTACGATAAGCTTGGCTTTTAAAGCCGTTTCGTCGCCGTAGATATTGCGCTGGCCAGACCAACCCAGGTAGCCGCGATACCAGCCGTCTGCCAGTTGCGCGGCTACGGTGTTGGTACCTTCGGCGAGAAAACCTGCAACGTCGTAGGTTTGGTATTGAATTTGATGGTTGTAGCTGGTCCAGCCGGGTGTAAAGAGTTGGTCAGTAATGGCTTGGCCGTTGATTTCTACTTCGTAAAGGCCCTGGGCGGTAACGTACAAACGGGCAGACTCTATTTCATCTTTTAGGGTGAGTTTGCCCCTGAACAAGCTCGCCGGCCGATTTTCAGACTCTTCAGCCGCGTTGGTGGATTTTATCCACTGAGCTGGTTGCCAGTCGCTCTGTGCTAACAGGCCCATTTCCCAGTAGGAAGGGGAGCTCCAATCTGATGCGTCTCCGTTTTTATCCCAGAGTTTTACTCGCCAGTAGACGCGCTCGCCAGAACCCAGCTTTGGGCCGGTATAGTCGATAAATAGCGAATCGGAAGAGCTGACTTTACCGGTATCCCAGATGGATTTGTTAGCCGATAAATCAGCCTCAGAATAGGCTGCAGTGATTTGATAGGCGCTTTGTAGGCTATCGCGCACCTCAGACTCGCTCTGCCAGCTTAAGCGTGGCGTAGCGGCTTCAATACCAATAGGGGTTGTTGCGTACTCTACGGTGAGGTTTGTGGGAGTTAGTGTATCTGCGAGTGTGAAACCTGAGGCTGCGACAAGCACGGCAGCAGGGGCTGTTCTAGCTAGCATGGGCTTACCCTGTAATTATATTGTGATTGATAATGATCGTTTAGTTTATTGTGGAATCAAAATATTGCAATAACAATCATCAGCGGTTAGCATGTTTTCTTCAGGTTAAGGTTGTTGGCTTGGATTTATTGGTCAGTAACGCTTTATTTAGTTGGTTGTTCTTTTTGTGTTGAAAATTTCTGCCGGCTATACAAAGTTGGTACATGGGTGTTAACAGTATTGAGCTTTTCAATGCAGAACTTAGGCCTCATCTGTAAGGAACACTTACCAGAAAAATTCAGCTTAATTTAACTTTGAGCGGCTAGTCTGACGAGACCATTAGAATAAATTACGTCAGCCTTATGAAAATATTCCTACCTTCAATTGTTCAAAGACTACTCGTTTGCCTTTTTACTGTTTGCTCCCTGAGCGGTGTTTTAATTTCCTGCGGTATCCTCAGCCAGTCGAGTGAGCAAACCAGCACTCGAGAAGTGCTGCGGGAAGGTTTTCGGTCGCCTCCCAACGAATCTAAGCCGCTGGTGTGGTGGCATCGGATGAATGGCAACATCACATAGGAGGGTATCACCAAAGATCTGCCTGGATGAACCGAATTGGTATTGGTGGGCTACAAAATTTTGATGCCGCTTTGCTAACGCTACAAATTGTTGAACAGCGGTTGGTTAATATGTCGACGTTATCGCGCAGCGCTTTTAAATTTTCTGTGCCACAAGCATCATATTTTAATCTAGGGCTTGACATTGCCGCCTCGCTTGGTTGGAGTGAGACTGACGGTCTCTGTATTCCGATACAAGATGCTATTAAGAAGCTGATGGGGAGCGAAGTATCTATAACTGCCTGTGAATCAAAGGCAGTTTTGTTGCCAACCTCAGAGGAAAACCATCGGCGCGTCCAAATCCCGATCGGTAGAAAAACAGCATTATCTCGGTAGCGAACAGGTTGGTGCAATTAGCTTAATTAGTAATCAAACGGCCAAGCTTCAACATCGGTTGACTTAAGCTTTGAAGGGCACGAATCGGACTTTGTGGTTTTATCTAACACAGCGCAGGACGAGTCGGTTACTCTTAACAAAAATGAGGAGTTCCCGTTACTCGAGCTAAACGGCGATTGGTCTATGGATTTCAAATCAATTCGTGGCGCGCCGGCGTCGGTGGCCAGTACTGAGCTGGAATCTTTTACCGAGTACTCAGGTGATGGTATTCGGTATTTTTCCGGGGTTGCTACCTATAGGAAACAGTTCGAGTTGGAGGTGCTACCAAAATCTGACCGCGTTGTGTTGGATTTAGGTAAGGTAGCTGATATCGCCGAGGTATTAATTAATTGCGAGCCCGTTGGCATTGTTTGGAAAGCGCCCTGCGAGTTAGATGTAGGCGCCTATCTGCGCCAAGGCGCTAACTAAATAGAAGTTCGCGTAGCCAATCTTTGGGTTAACAGGCTTATACGCGATCTACAGCCAAACGCCGAGAAAATTACCTACACAACGATTAAAACCTACCGTCCAGACGCACCGTTAATAACATCGGGTTTACTAGGGCCGGTTATTTTAAAAAACCAATAACAATAAATGAGAGGAAGGCAGATGTTTGTGAATGGAACAAAGGTTGTTCGTAAATGCGTATCAATGGTGGCGGTATCTTCAGCCTTGGTGTGGAGTCTCGGTGCCGGTGCTGAGAAAATTTATAAGCAAGACCCAATGGATTACGTTGCTCCGGATTACCGCCCAGCGTTGGAAAAGCGCAAGGGCAGCTTCGGCGCTATGGAATTCAGCGCAGAAACCTTACCCAAAATACGCGAGGGCACAAAGTCCTGGGAAACGCCATTTTTGGATGCGCCCAAGGCAGAGGCCAAAACCTTACCGGGGTTGACCGGGCAACCCGATGTGAATGTCTATGTTATCAACGCAGACGCTGATGCTTCCGCACCGCGGCCGGCGATCATTCACACCCACGGCGGGGGTTATATTTTGGGTACCGCAAAGGCGTCTGTACCGTCTATGCAGGCCATCGCCGAGAAGCACAATTGCGTGGTGGTGACCGTGGATTATCGCCTAGCCCCAGAGACGGCGTTTCCCGGATCACTGTACGATAACTATGCCGCGCTAAAATGGGTGAATGACAACGCTCAGCAGTTGGGTGTGGATAGAGATCGCCTAGTGGTGATGGGAGACAGTGCCGGTGGTGGCCATGCCGCTATGTTGGCGCTGGAGGCGCGTAAACGAGGTGAAATTTCATTAAAAGCGCAGGTACTGATTTACCCAATGCTGGATGACCGAACCGGCTCCACCGCGCCGCAGCCAGATTGGATGGGTTATTTGTCCTGGTCTGCCAGCGCCAATCGGTTTGGTTGGAGCTCGCTGTTGGGTGTTCCCGCCGGCTCCGATAAGGTGCCGGAGGGCGCGGTGCCTGCACGTGTGGAAAACCTTGCCGGCTTGCCAGAAACGTTTATTGGCGTCGGCTCCATTGATTTATTCGTCGACGAGGACATTGAATATGCGCGCCGTCTAATAAGGGCGGGCGTGTCCACGGAGTTATTTGTGTTGCCTGGGGGTTATCATGGTTTCCAAACAGATGTACCTGATGCACCGGACTCCAAGCGTTTCCACGCGGCGGTTGACCGCGCCTTAGAACGTGCCTTCACGCAATAGTCTAATCCTGTTTTATTTCCAATCCCCTAGAGCTTCGGTAAGCCCTAGGGGACACGCCAAGCTCTTGCTTAAAAACCGAATTAAACCGGCTTAAGGACGAAAACCCTGAATGTGCGGCAATATCCAAAATTCGTTCGTTAGTAGCCAGTAATAAATGTTGGGCATGGGCAACACGTAAATGGGTTAAATATTGCGTAATGGTAATGCCCAAGCTTTGTTTGAACAGGCTCATGGCGTAGTTAGCGTGGAGATTAACGGCGCCACCAATGGCCGAGGCCGTAAGTGGCTCGGTGTAGTTTTGGTTCAAAAAAGTTAATAGTTTTTCAATTTTATCCGGGTTTTGGCCAGCAGACAGGGCGTTGCTGTTGGCGTAGGCTTGGGGTTCCACTCTCAGCAAGCGGGCCTGCATTTCTAATAACACGGCGCGGCTAATATCTTCGCGGTTGTGCGATAAATCCACCATCCATGATTTAAATCGCGCCAGGTCGATTGCCGACGAGCCCGCTGTATCCTGGATAACTTGGCCGCCCAGTAAAGCGTTACTCAGGGTTACCGGTAGGTCCCAGGCGAGGAACAACGGCAAAGGGATGGTGGCCACATAATACTCGGTAGTGTCGCTGTGAGCGGTGATGCGGTGGGGTGTGGTGGCCCAAAAAATGGCCAAGCTGCCTTCGAGTAACGTTACTTGTCGGTGATGAAACTGGTAGGTGACTTCACCATCGGCTAAGTAATTAAGCTCTACTTCGTTATGCCGGTCGTATTGTGTCATAACGCTGGGTTGCCACTGCACACAACTTAAGCCATAGGGCGTTAAAGGCTCTCGCGATGGGTCAAAATAATCAACTTTCTTAGAATTCGATAAGTTTTTCTGCATAGCCCGTAAGATCGTTGGCATAAAATAGCGCTATATTATGCGCCGTAGCGATGAAATACTAATAACCTATGGTTAGAGCATCTAACGATACAATAAGTTTGCTCTAGCCTGCCAATACGGCAAACTTCAATAACAAAGGTACCAAGCCTGTGAGAATCCCTGCTTGCATCACACTGCTAACGGTTGCGCTAAGCTACGCCTCTGAGGGCCTAGCGGAGCAAGTTTCAGAGTCGAAATCCCGCGTCGTTGTGCTTACCGACATGGGCAATGAGCCCGATGATCAAATGTCGTTCACCCGACTGCTGATGTACACCAACGAGATCGACTTGGAGGCAGTGGTGGCCACCACGTCGACTTGGCTGAAGGATAAAACCAACCCACAAACCATCCATAAGTTGATTGATGCCTACGGCCAGACGCGGCCCAATTTGCTGCTGCACGCGCAAGGTTGGCCCACGGCTGACGCTTTACACAGTGCGGTTCACAGTGGGCATACCGGCTACGGTATGGATGGCATAGCCGACAAGCCGCTGTCTGATGGCGCCAGGTCTTTGATCGCCGCGGCGGATATGCCAGATCAAAGGCCCTTGTGGGTAAGCGTTTGGGGCGGTGCTAATACATTGGCCGAAGCCCTGCAGCAGGTTAAGAAAACGCGGTCTGCGCAGCAGCTAAGTGACTTCATTAGCAAGCTGAGGGTGTACTCGATCTCCGATCAAGATGACGCTGGCCCTTGGATCCGTGAACATTTTCCCAACCTGTTTTACGTGGTAAAGCCGTCGTCACCGGACGGTGAAGAGTATCGTTCTGCCACTTGGACCGGTATTGGCGGCGACGAATTCTACCGCAACGGAAAAGGTGCGGATTTCACTACCGTTTCCAACGAGTGGTTGGAGAAAAACATTCGGGCTTATGGGCCGTTGGGTGCGCTTTACCCGGAATACGATTTTATTATGGAGGGCGATACGCCGGCCTTTTTGGGTTTGATTCGCAACGGATTAAATAGTCACGAGAGCCCTAGCTGGGGCGGCTGGAGCGGGCGTTACGTCTATCGCCAACCCTACGGAGAGACACGACCAATTTGGACCCAGGGCGGCGACGCCTTTTTTAGAATGACCTCACAGGATGCCGTGGTTGGCATGGACGGCGATACCTATGTCTCTGACCACGCCACCATTTGGCGCTGGCGAGAGCACTTTCAGCACGATTTTTCCGCCCGCATACAATGGACGGTGAAAGACTATGCCTCGGCCAATCATCATCCAACGTTGGTTGTGAATGGCGATAGCAGTAAAGACACAATTTTTATAAAGGCAAACGCCGGCGACACCATCGAGCTGGACGCCAGCGGCAGCCAAGATCCTGATGGCGACAAACTGCGCTACCAGTGGTTTGCCTATCCTGAAGCCGGCGCAGGCGTCGATGTGCTGCTAAGCGATGTGCAGGTGAAACCCTCCAATAAGGCGAAAACTAAAGTGACGATTAACACCGTTTGCCGAGATGGTTGGTTCCACTACGACAGAAAGTGCGAGCAGGGCACTGCCCATGTCATCCTGGCGGTAACCGATAACGGTAAGCCGGCGTTAACGTCCTACCGCAGAGTGGTGTTCGAGACCACACCTGGGGAGTAGCTGCTCAACAATTCAACAGTGTGAGTGTGGAATAAACGGGCAATCCCTCGTTCGCTAAGCTTATGTTACAATCGGCGGCTTATGATTCGCTAGGTTGAACGATGGTTTCGATTAAGGATGTGGCCAAGCTGGCCGGGGTGTCCGTTGCCACAGTCTCAAGGACGTTGTCTAAACCCGAGGCTGTGGCTGAGTCCACTCGAGAACAAGTTATGGCCGCCGTAGCCGAGAGTGGTTACGTGGCCAATGCTTTGGCGCGCAATTTTAGGCGCAGGCGCAGCCATACGGTTGTGGTGCTAATGCCAGACATTGGCAATCCATTCTATGCCTTGGTAGTGCAGGGGATTGAACAGGCAGCGGTGCAATCTGGGTATCAGGTGCTTTTGGGCGATACCCAGAATGAAACACAGCGCGAGCAGGCGTACACCGAGCTGGTACGACAGCGAACCGCCGACGGGCTGATATGCCTAGGGCCACACATCCCCTTCGATATTGACGAGAACGTCACCGCCCCACCTGCAGATTGGCCGCCCTTGGTTATGGCTTGTGAATACCACGGCCGAGTAAAACTGCCGCGTATTGTTATTGATAACGAGCTTGCCGCGCGTGAAATGACCGAGCACCTGATTAGCCAGGGCCACAGCAAGATTGCATTCATCAATGGCCCAGAGGATTCTCCTCTATGCCAAGCGCGCTTTGATGGTTACCTGCAAGCTTTACTTGATGCTGGCAAAACCTTTGATAGAGCCCTGTTAATGCACGGTGATTTCACCATGGAAACCGGCTACGAACTCACCAAGCAACTCTTACAAAGAGAGCAGCTGCCCACGGCGATTTTCTGTGCTAACGATGAAATGGCCATCGGCTCTTTACACGCGGTAAGGGATCAAAACCTGTCCGTGCCGGATGACATCGCCATCGCCGGTTTTGATGATATCAATATCGCCAAATTCAGTTACCCACCACTTACTACCGTACACCAACCCCGACGCGAAATAGGGGCCAAGGCCATGCAGTTGTTGCTGCAATTATTAGATGGCAAAGGATCGGCAGAAACCATCGTACTGCCACACGATTTAATTATCCGTAAATCCACTCAGTAAAAATTCCACTGAATAAAAAAGCGAGCGCAGAGTGCGCTCGCTTTTAAATGAGTGGTGTTAAAAAAAACGGTACGTCCCTGTTCCGCACAACACACCAAATTATCACCGGGAGGAAGCATTTCCCGGCGATGCTGGATCCTTATGCCGCTTTCTTTTTGCGCACGTCGAATAACCAAATAAGCCCGAATACCGGCAGTAAAAACAGCGGTAACACGGCTACGGTTTGGAAAGACTCAACAGAGGCGTAGCGAATAACTTCATCCAGTGCTTCACCAGATAGTAGGCTTAGTTGATCAACACCACCGGCCGCTTCGGCTTTGGCTTCATCGAATACCCGGCCCATCATCGGCAACACAAACTGAATCGCAAGCCCGCCGGCAAAACCGGTTAGGCCCAATGCCAGGGCGCCACCTTTATAGAAGCGTTCGGCGGTAATCGCCAGCATGGTGGGCCACATGTAGCAAACGCCAATACCCCAAACGGTGGCGGCGGCAAACGCTAATATCGGGGTGGTTGCCAGGCTCAGCATGTAGAGGCCGGTGGCGGCAAAAATACACGACACAAACATCAAACCCACTGAGGATATTTTCTTGGCAATGGCACCGGCAAAGTGACGCATGACAAACATCAAACCACTGACGTAGACCAGCAGTAAAATGCCTTGCATACCCACGATATTGGAGAGCGCAATATTCACCCATTGGCCCGGCGCCAGTTCGGAAGCTGCAACAAAGAACATGGACAACCAAAATACCCAGTACAGAGGTTTGCGGAACAGTTCTTTTAACATATCGCCGTAGCTCACACCAACGGCGACGCGTTCAGTAACCGGGAACTCGGCTTTAATTACCAGCGCAGCCATCACGATGGCAGGGATGATCAGCAGTACCAAGTTGAGCTCCCAGGGTAGGCCTATTTTGGCAAAGGCGAGGCCAAGCAGGCCGCCAATCACAATACCCGCCGGCCACCAGGCGTGCAAAATATTCAAACGGTGGGTTTTTTCCTCAGGGTAGAGGGCCGCTACCATGGGATTAGAGGCGGCTTCTACCGCGCCCCAGCCAAGGCCGGTAAGCAGTAAGCTGCCCATTACAATAGCCTGCACCGCGCCTGTGGCGGGCATAATGGTTGCCACGTACAACCCGCAGGCGCCTAAAATATAGCCCACGGCAGATAGCAATAACATGCGCTTCATACCGATGAAATCCACCAGTGCACTGCCAAATAATAACGTAAGCGCAAAGCCCGTAAAGGTGGCACCAAGTGCTTCACCCACCATGGAAGCCGAATTGGCAATGTCGATTAAATCGTAGATTTCTCGCTGTAAATCTGGGGCGATGGTAGCGCGAACCGCAAACCCCAAACCGATCATAAAAATGGATAAGTTGCCAACAAAATACAGCAGCCGGCGATCAATGTGGTCGTTGTTCATAGGTAATTCCGATTGTTATTGTTGTTTGTTTTAACTATGTAAAAGAGCGGATAGAAATTTAAAGCCTTGTTCTGCGATGTGGTCTTGCGACGGGGCCAAAGGTCGCCAGATGGCGGCGGCATCGGCAATGGCTTCACAGGCAGGCGTAAAAGTTTCAATCACGCAGGCGCCGCTGTATTCAATGTCGTTTAATGCTTTAGCGATTTTATCCCAATGCACTAAGCCTTCGCCGGGTGTTCCGCGGTGGCTTTCGCTGGTATCGACGTAAACCAAATCATCGCCAGCAGAAACAATGGCTTGGTATACATCCTGTTCTTCGATACTCATGTGGAAGGTATCGAGATGGATTTTCACCGATGGCAAATTAATATCGCCAACCAGCTGCTTCACTTGGGCTGAGGTGTTAATTAAGTCGGTTTCAAATCGGTTTAAAGGCTCTATTCCCATAACCACGCCGTGGTCGGCTGCCATTTTTCCCGCCTGGGTTAACCCCTTAACGGCTAATTCCCACTCGCGTTGTTTTTGCTCGGCGCTGATTTGGCGGCGTTTTCCCACAGCGGAGTAGGCCGGGCCAACCAAATGTTTGGCACCCAACTGCTCACAAATGGACAGGGTTTTACCAATGTAGTCTAAGCTCTCTTGCCTAAACTTAGGGTCGTCATGGGTTAAATCCCGAGTAGGGCCGTAGGCCCCAGAAACCACTAACTCCATCGGATATTCCGCAACCATTGATTTAATCGCTGCGACATCAATGAGTTCTGGTTCCTCCACCGGAACCGTGAAGGTAGTAAAGCCGATTTCGTGGGCTTGTTTGATTAGGTGTACTGCTGAGGTGTCGAAGGGGGAGGTCCACACCCAACCATTGACGCCGATACTTATTCTGTTGTCGCTCATAATCTGTTGGCCTATTAGGTGGTAGGGAACTTCTTGTGGCCTCGTTTGTTTCAGCACGAGGCCACCATGAATTCCCTAAAACTCACCCTTGTTGTTATTTTTTAGCGCTCTAGATGTAAATGTATTTGCGCGTTAGTCGATACCGAGAATACGTTTTAGGGCGGCTTCGTCAGTGTCGCCACCGGCAAAATCATCAAATGCTTTGTCTGCCGTGCGGATCAAATGCCGGTTGATAAAATCAACGCCTTCACGGGCGCCGTCCTCGGGGTGTTTGAAACAACATTCCCACTCCAGCACTGCCCAGCCTTGGTAACCGTGTTTGGTTAACTGGCTGAAAATACCGGCGAAGTCTACTTGGCCATCGCCCAAAGAGCGGAAACGTCCGGGGCGGTCCTGCCAACCCTGGTAGCCACCGTAAACACCGCTGCGACCATTGGGGCGGAACTCGGCGTCTTTTACGTGGAACATTTTAATGCGGTCGTGGTACAGGTCGATAAATTGCAAGTAATCCAACTGCTGCAAAATAAAGTGGCTTGGATCGTACAAAATGTTGGCACGCGGGTGGTTATTGGTGGCCTCTAGGAAGCGCTCAAAGGTCGCGCCGTCGTGCAGGTCTTCACCGGGGTGAATCTCGTAGCAGACATCGACACCGGCTTCGTCAAAGGCATCCAAAATCGGCAGCCAGCGCTTGGCCAGTTCAGCAAAACCGGCTTCTACCAAGCCCGCCGGGCGCTGTGGCCACGGGTAAACGGTTTGCCAAAGTAGCGCACCAGAAAAAGTGGCGTGGGCATTGAGGCCTAGGTTTGCACTGGCTTTGGCCGCTAACAGCAGTTGATTGACCGCCCACTTTTGGCGTTCTTCTGGCTTGCCGCGCAATTCAGGTGGCGCAAACCCATCGAACAACTCATCGTAGGCTGGATGCACCGCAACCAGTTGCCCTTGCAGGTGGGTAGACAGCTCGGTGATCTCTACGCCATTTTTCGCGCAGGTTGCCTTTAGCTCTTCACAGTATTCTGTGCTGTTCGCGGCTTTTTCTAAATCGATTAGGCTGGATTCCCAAGTGGGGATCTGTACACCTTTGTAACCTAAGTCACCGGCCCATTTGGTAATGTTTTCTAAAGTATCAAACGGTGCTTTAGAGTCGGCAAATTGCGCCAAAAAAATTGCAGGCCCTTTTATGGATGCCATGTTTGTGCTCCTGTTGTATTTTTAATGGTTAGGAAACTTGTGCCACTTTTGTTCACTGTTGCTGGCGTGCACGGTGAGTTCGATAAAGGCCATGCCTCGTACCGCTTCTTCGATGCCGGGGCAATCTGCTGAGCGTGCATCTGGCTCAACACCGTTTTCGAGGGCGCGAATTTGGCCGGCGAAGGCCATGTATAAATTGGCGAAGGCTTCCAAGTAACCCTCTGGGTGGCCATTGGGCGTGCGCGTGTTGGCGGCGGCTAATTCACACACGTAGGGTAGGCCGGTGCGATACATTTGAGTGGGGCGATCACTCCATTTCAGCCACAAAGTGTTGGGTTCTTGCTGAGACCACTCAAGCCCACCTTGATCGCCATAGGCGCGAATTTTTAGCGCGTTCTCTTCGCCAACGCTCACTTGGCTAGCCATTAATACGCCGCGTGCGCCATTTTCAAAGCGTAATAACACGGTGCCATCGTCGTCCAACACTCGGCCATCTACCACAGAACCTAAATCGGAACACACTTCGGAGATTTTTAACCCGGTGATGTACTCTGCCAGGTGAGCAGCGTGTACACCGATATCACCCATGCAGCAACTTATGCCCGCTTGCTCTGGGTTTAAGCGCCAGGCTGCTTGTTTGTTCTCTTCTTCACCTTCTGGAGATGCCAGCCAACCCTGTGGGTATTCCACAACGACCTTGGTAATTTTACCGAGTTCGCCGGTAGCTACCTGATGTCGGGCCTCTTTTACCATGGGGTAGCCGCTGTAGGTGTGCGTTAGGCCAAATAACTTGTCGTGTTTTTTAACCAGTTCGCGCAGTTCCAATGCTTCTTTTAAGTCAAACGTTGCTGGCTTGTCAGAAAATACATGGAAGCCTGCCTCCAGAGCCGCCTTGGCAACGGGAAAATGCATGTGGTTAGGCGTAACGATAGAAACGAATTGCATGCGTTGGTCTGCGGGCAACTCCAATTCTTTAGTCATCATTTCTTGGTAACTGCTGTATACCCGGTCGGCGGGTAAGTGCAGTGCTTTACCGGAGCGCTGGGATTTTTCAGGGTTGCTGCTGAAGGCTCCGCATACCAGTTCTATTTCGCTGTCTAAGGCTGCCGCGTAGCGATGGACTTGGCCGATAAAGGCTCCTTCGCCGCCGCCGACCATTCCCATTCGTATTTTTGCCATGTTGATCTCCTGTTAGCAGGCTGATCTATCGATCATTAAATTAAACTTTGTAAAAGAGGTGGCCAGTTAGAGGTATTGGTTAACGATATTCTCGTACCACTCTTGTTTGCCACTGATTGGCGTTGGCTCGCCTTTTTCTGCCGCCAAATCACGCATCGCTTCCAGCGACAAGTTACCGGCTTCAAAATCGGCGCCTGGGCCGCTGTCAAAGCTGCTGTAACGTTGTAATTTACGAGCGCCTAGGCCAGATTCGGTTTGGATGCGATGGGCGATTTCTAGGCCTCGGGCAAAGGTGTCCATGCCACCAATGTGGCCAAGGAAAATGTCTTCCATATCCACGGATTCACGACGTACTTTTGCATCGAAATTTAAACCGCCGGTGGTAAATCCACCGTTTTCCAACACTACCATCATGCCGTGAACAGCATCGTACAGGTCGGTTGGGAATTGGTCGGTGTCCCACCCGTTTTGCGGGTCGCCTCGGTTGGCATCGATGCTACCCAGCAAATTGGCATCGGCGCACATTTGCAATTCGTGCGCAAAAGTGTGGCCGGCTAGCGTGGCGTGGTTGGCTTCGATATTAAGTTTAAAATCGCCATCTAATCCGTGGTGACGTAAAAAGCCAATGACGGTTTGCGCATCAAAATCGTATTGATGCTTAGTCGGCTCCATGGGTTTTGGTTCAATTAAAAAGGTGCCTTTAAAACCCTGGCTGCGGCCGTAGTCCCGAGCTGCCTGTAAAAATTTCGCCAGGTGGGCTTGCTCGCGGGCGGTGTTGGTATTTAACAAGCTGGCATAGCCTTCGCGGCCGCCCCAAAATACATAGTTCTCGCCGCCCAGTAAAATGGTTGCATCAATGGCAGATTTTACCTGGGCCGCCGCTTGGGTTACCACATCAAAGTTAGGGTTGGTGGCTGCGCCATTCATATAGCGTGGGTGGCTAAATACGTTGGCTGTGCCCCACAATAATTTTAATCCGGTTTCTTTTTGCCGAGCGTGTGCCAGTTCTGCAATGGTTTGCAAGTTGCTTTCGGACTCGGCAACGCTGGCACCTTCCGGTGCGAGATCGCGGTCGTGGAAACACCAGTAAGGAACGTCTAGTTTGGTAAACAGTTCGAATGCGGCATCGAGCTTGGCTTTTGCTTTGTCCAAAGGCGCGCTGGGTTCATCCCAGGCAAACTTCTGTGTGTCTGGGCCGAAGGGGTCGGAACCTTTGCCACAGAAGGTGTGCCAGTAGCAAACCGCAAACCGCAGGTGCTCTTGCATGGTTTTACCGGCAATGACCTTATTTTTGTCGTAAAACTTGTAGGCCAAAGGGTTATCAGACTCTTTACCCTCGTACTGGATGGCCGGAATCTCCGGAAAATATTCTTTGTTTCCTACAAAATACGGCTGACTCATAGCACTGCTCCTAGTTATTTTTTCTGCTGTGTGTACAACGGTGTTACTGCGCTTACATGGTCGCAATAATTGTCATAATAATAATTGTACTGTTCGGCGGCTTCAGCGTTTGGCGTGCAGCAACGGGCGCTATCGATACTTAGGTGCTCATCAATAATGCTGCTTAATTCCAGCGGATGGCCCGCGGCGTTGCGCTCTGTCCAAAAGGCTTGTAGGGCCGCGCCCAGGGCCGCACCCTCATCTAGGGTTTGTACGCTGACTGGCAGGTTGAATACATCGGCCACTAACTGGCGCCAGGCGCCGTTTTTAGCACCGCCGCCGGTAAGGCGTATTTCTTTAATGGATAAACCCAAGGCTTCAAATCGATTCACGCCGGCCTTTAAGCCAAAGGTCACCGATTCTATGGTCGACCTTAATAAATGTTGAGGCGTAAAGTTGCCGGCATTCAAACCTAGGATGCAGCCCTGAGCATCCGGTAGGTTAGGGGTTCTTTCCCCTTGAAAAAAGGGCAGGGTGATTACGCCCTCGCTGCCAATCTCTACGTTGTTTAGGGCATTTTCAATGTCGTCGTGGCTGGCGTTTAAAAAGCTGCGCATAAGCTCCGTGGCGGAGGTGCAGTTCATTGTGCAAATAAGCGGTAACCAGCCACCGGTTGACGAGCAAAAGCCGGCTAGCGAACCTTCAGGGTCGGTTATGGGGGAATCACTGTAAGAGAACAGTGTGCCGGAGGTGCCCAGGCTAATGGTGACTCTTCCCGGTGCTACATTACCGGTACCAATGGCGGCCATCATATTGTCGCCGCCCCCAATGGCAACTGGAATTCCGGCGGGCAAGCGCAGTGTTTTGGCAACGGACTCTTGCAGATAACCCTGCACCGAATCGGCGCTTTTTATGGCAGGTAAACATTCAGAAAGATCGCGCTGGTTATCCAGTGCTTTTACCATTTCAGGCTGCCACTGACGGGTGTAAACATCGAACAACCCGGTTCCAGAGGCATCACCAGCTTCCATGGACTGAACGCCGGTGAGGTAAAAGTTCAGATAGTCATGGGGTAATAAAATGCAACTTAATTGTTGGTAGGCGTCCGGTTTGTGGTTTTTCAGCCAAGCGATCTTGGATGCGGTATAACCTGGGAGGATGGGGTTACCAGCCAGTTGGATACATTGTTCTGGGCTGCCGATGTTATGGGTGATTTCGGTGCATTCCTCGGTGGTGGCGGTGTCACACCACAGTTTGACCGGAGCTAATACTTCACCGCGTGCATTCAGCGGAACAAAACCGTGCTGCTGGCCGGATACCGAGATGGCAGCGACCTGGGACAAAATTTCCGCAGGTATCTGGCCTAGGCTCAGTTCAAGTGCGTCTATCCACCATTGGGCGATTTGTTCACGGGTGCCGTCTGGTTTGCTAATGATATCGAGTGGGGAAGAGGCAATAGCGCATGCCTGCTTTGTGGTTGAGTCGTAGCAAAGGGTTTTAACGCTCTGCGTACCTATGTCTATACCGAGATAGATGCTCATGTTCTTACCAGTTTGTTATACGTTATTAGTTTGGCTAAAAGAGCGGCCGTGCTCGAAATATACGGCTTGTTTGTTCGGCTAGCACAGTGGACAACTACTGCAAAATGCCCCTGGCTAATGCTTAAAAAAACAGGCCTTGCCAACAGGCTTAATGTAATCGATTACATGTAAAAGTCAATAGCACGGACAATTTTTGCCGTTAAATCTTTGCGATTTGGCGTGCTAAATAATGTGTCTGGTTGGGCCGGTTGTAAGGGCGACCGTAGGCCGCCATGATGGTTATTAGCTGTTTGCCTCTGGGGGCGCCATGTTTGGATTCCCGGTAGGTGGCGGCCACGGTTATCCGTAGCCGGGGATGGCCTTAGCCTTTCATCTGAGTGTCAATACAGGCGTATGAGGAGCCGATAAGGCCAGGATTAGGCTCGGTAATCACGTAAGTTGGGATTTTGGCCAGGTAAGGCTGCATGGAGCTCTTACTCTCAAACCGCTTGCGAAAACTGCTACGACGCAAAAAATCAATCAACTTAAGCGAAATGCCGCCGGCGATAAACACGCCGCCTCGGGCCCCTGTCGCTAGGGCTTGGTCGCCAGCAGCGCTGCCAAGCAGTGCACAGAAACAGTCAATGGCAGCCAGTGCCGTGCTGTCACCCTCGGCTGCCAGTTGACTAATCTCAGCCGCGTTGAGTGTGGTGGCACTGCCTGTCAACTCAACGCTCACCGCTTGGTAGATCCGCTCTAAACCTGGGCCACTTAAATAATACTCGCGGGCGGTGTCCAGGCCTTTATCTCGCCAGAATTGGAACAGCTTGAACTCGCGAGCAGTCACCGGCCCCAGGCTCACATGCCCGCCTTCGGTGGCGAAAGGCACCCAGTGGCCATTAAAAGGGGTGCAAAGGGCGGCTCCTAGGCCAGTGCCTGGGCCGAGTACGGTCATGGGGCAGTTGTGATCTTCTTGACCGCCGCCAAGTGAGGCTTTTTGCTCATCATTCAGATGCGGCAGTGAAATGGCTATGGCTTCAAAATCGTTGATTACGGCGGCTTTGCTGAAGCGGTTGTTGTGGAAAGTTCCTGACAGCAGCGTGTGTTGATCAATCACCCAGTGGGTGTTGGTCATTTTTACCACGCCGTCGTGTATCGGCCCGGCCACTGCCAAACAAATTTCTTCAGGCGTATTTATATCACTGGGCAGGTGCCCCAGATAATCGGCCAACGCAGCCTCAAAGGTTTCGAAATCCACGGTTTTAAGCACTTTTTCTTGTTCGATGCTGCCTTCAGAGGCAGCGTAGGCAAAACGAGCGTTAGTGCCGCCAATATCGGCGATAATACGAGGAGATTGCATTGTTTAAAGTCCCTTGGGCGCGCAAGATGAGGCGCGGATGATCAATTCGCTTGAGAATTCGATGCGGCTTTTAGGGCTGGCGTTGCCAGCTAGCTTTTCTACCAGTAACTCCGCGGCATGAAACGCCATTTGGTGAACTGGTTGCCTTATCGTGGTTAGTTGCGGCCAGGTATGCTCGGCAATGGGTGCGTCGTCGAAACCACACACCGAAACATCACTCGGCACATCTATATTATGTTGGTGTAATACATGGATTGCGCCGGCGGCCATTTCGTCGTTGCAAGCAATAATTGCCGTAGGCAGATTACCTTGCGTTAACAACTTTTCTGTGGCTTCCACACCTGAATGGAAGGTGTTTTTACCTTGAATTTTTTGTAGGTGCTTACCCAAGGGTAAGCCCGCAGCGCGCATGGCCTTTTTAATGCCTTTCTCCCGGGCGGACATGGCAATGTGGTCCGGGTGGCCAACAATTACTGCGAACTGGCTATGCCCAAGCGCTAATAAGTATTCGCACAGGTCTTGGGCTGCTTTTTCATCGTCTATGCTAACAAAGTTGTCAGCTTGGGGGCCGCCGGGAGATAAGCACACATAGGGCGTGCCCAGTTCATTCAGTACCTGATGCACGTTTTGGGCGTCTGCCACGGGTGGCGTAATGATTAAGCCATCGGGTCGGGTGCGTTTTAAGTGCTGTTCCAGTCGCTTAGAAACTGTGGCCTTGTCGTACTCGATGGGGTGAATCAATACTTCATAACCGGCCTGGTTACAGTGTTTTAAAACACCCAGTTGCACGTTGCTGGTATAGGAGGAGTGCGCTAGGTAGGTATCGTACAAAATCGTAATAAGGAACGACCGCTGAGCGGCCAAACCACGCGCAGACATATTGGGCCGGTAGTTAAGCGACTCGATAGCGGTTTGGACTTTATCTAACGTTGCCTGGCTTACATTGGGTTCTTTGTTAACAACCCGAGACACAGTCTTGATAGACACACCGGCGTGGCGCGCCACATCGGTTATCGTCGCTGGTTTATTGATGTTATTTCTATTCACGGTGGCGAATTCTACAGCGTTTGAGTGTGCATAGGGTAATTTCTTGTTGACAGCGTTGTCAATTCCTATGACACTACAAACCTAACAACCTAAGTATCGGCAACAATTAATCGCCAACGAGCGAATATAAGCCCGGTCTATAACAATAAGTTAAGTTGAGAGAAAAGCAGTGGCATTGAATCACGGTCCATTAGAATCAACCAACGCTGGCAATACTGCGGGGCAGGCGCCCGGTCAATACCGGTTCCCCTTGTACATTCTTACATCGCTGTTTTTTATGTGGGGTTTTCTCACGGCGTTAAACGACATTCTTATCCCGCATTTGAAGAATGTTTTTGATTTGACTTACACGCAGTCAATGCTGGTTCAATTCTGCTTTTTCGGCGCCTATTTTTTAGTGTCCATGCCAGCAGGTTCGGTGGTTGCGAAAATAGGTTATCAACGCGGTTTGGTGCTGGGCTTACTGGTAGCAGGTTTAGGTTGCTTTTTGTTTTATCCAGCTGCTGGTGTGCAAGTTTATGCACTTTTCTTAGCGGCGCTATTTATTTTAGCTAGTGGTATTACCATACTGCAGGTATCGGCTAATCCCTATGTAACCGCGTTGGGTAGGCCGGAAACAGCCTCTATTCGTTTAACTATGACCCAAGCATTTAACGCGCTTGGTACGACCATAGCGCCATTGGTTGGAGCTACATTAATTCTCACTGCGGTGGCTTTCACCGGCGACGATGGACAAACGATAGCTGAGTTTAAAGCGCAAGAAGCTAACTCGGTGAAATTACCGTATTTAGCCCTAGGCGGAGCCTTATGGGTACTGGCTTTTATTATGGCCGTGGTAAATTTGCCTAAAATTGGGCACCAAAGCGATATCACAGATGACGCTAAAGGCTTTTCACTGTGGGATCATTCTCACCTTGTGCTTGGCGCTGTTTCTATTTTTCTGTACGTCGGTGCAGAGGTTGCCATCGGCAGCTTTTTGGTGAATTTTATAACTGATTTGGGCATGAGTAATATGTCCGAGAAAAGGGCTGCTGAGCTTGTTGCTTACTACTGGGGTGGTGCCTTGGTGGGCCGTTTTATCGGCGCTTGGGTAATGACGAAAATCTCCGCCGGACGGGTGCTTGCTTTCAACGCCGCCGGTTCAGTAGCCTTGATTGTGCTGGCGGTGGTGAGCAGTGGTAGCGTTGCGATGGTGGCGATTCTGGCGGTAGGCTTATGTAACTCCATTATGTTTCCTACCATTTTCAGTTTGGCCATTAAAGATTTAGGCGCGTTTACTGGCCGTGGATCTGGTGTGGTATGTGCGGCCATCGTGGGCGGTGCCATCGTGCCCTTAATGCAAGGTGTATTAGCGGATAGCATTGGTCTGCAGGTGTCCTTCTTACTACCTGCCATCTGTTATGTATTTATTATTTATTACGGTTTAGTGGGTTGTAAGGTAAAGCAACCGTCTAACCCTTAGAGTTTCAACCTTGTAGTGTTCGCTACAAGTCACTAGTTATCTGTTGTGTTGGTGCCAGGGACGGCGCTTTTTTTAACAGCAGTATTCTTCCTTAGTTTCTATCTTCCGTATCCGTACCATCGGTTATGGCAGCTTACAGCAATTCTTGTTTGAATCTCCTCAAGGCACTTTGTACCGTCCATATTAGTGCGCGCTAATTACGTGCCAAGCTTAATTACTCTTTAAGGTTCATTTAACAGCCACCCGTTTAAATACGCTCATTACCGCTGTATTGCGGATATCAGAGATATGTTGGTGGCAGATGAATAACGATAACAATGCCCACAGCACAACCGCGGGATTAGTGCGTAGACGGGTAGCGCGAGCTGTAGCTGTGATAGCGCTCACCATGGGTGGAGTTTACCTGTGTGTGTCAGCTTGGTTGTGGGCAAATAGTGCAGTTCCACAGCGCAGCCTAGAGCAATGGATAGACGACCCAAGTGAGGCCTTGGAAAAAGGCGCCTACCTAGCCCGCGCCGGCAACTGTGTAAGTTGCCACACTGTAGAAGGGGGAATGGAGTTCTCCGGTGGTGTACCGTTTTATACCGATTTTGGCGTGTTGTATTCGACCAATATTACTCCCGACTCATCCCACGGCATTGGCCAATGGAGCTTTGAGGATTTTTACGCCTCAATGAAAAATGGTGTCCGGCCCAATGGTGAACATTTATACCCGGCATTTCCCTACACCGACTTTGCCTTGGTTAGCGAGCAGGATCTGGCCTATCTGTTTGTTTACCTAAAAAACCTTGAGCCATCTAATAGCGCACCACCAAAAAATGAACTGACCTTTCCGTTTAGCCTGCGCCCAACGCTCGCATTTTGGAAACTCCTGTTTCATGACCCAGAGCCACAATTAGATGCCGACCTAACCGAGCTCGTCGCACGTGGTGAGTATTTGGTTGAGGGCCTTGGTCATTGCGGAGCTTGCCATACGCCGCGCAATGTTTTGGGTGCTGAGCAGCCAGAGCTTGCCTTAACTGGTGGTATGCAAGTGCACGCAACCAGGCTGCAAAATCTACGGCTTTGGTCTGCGGTAAATCTTACGCCTCATGAAGCTGGGCTTGGATCCTGGACCGAGCAGGATTTAACACAGTATTTGCATACCGGTAAATCCGACAAGGCGGTGGTACACGGGCCGATGACGGAGGTGATTATTAATTCACTGAGTCGTTTAACCGAGCGGGACACTAACGCCATGGCCAGCTACCTCAAAACACTTGAAGCCAAAGCACAGCCGATACAGGCCAGTGTAAACGCCCAAGAGGATTTGTTCGCAGAAGGTGAGGTGGTTTACACCGTACATTGTGGCTCCTGCCACCTGCCTGATGCTGCCGGCGCCGAAGGCTTGGGCGTACCATTGAAGCACAACCCAATCGTTCAAGCGCCGGGGCCGGAATCGCTTATCAACACCATTTTGTATGGCCCGCATTTACCCGCCAGACCTTTTAGCGTGGACAGAAGCAATATGAGCATGTTTGGTAAACGGCTTTCCAATCAAGATATCGCAAGCCTGGCAACCTATCTGCGAAATAGTTTTGGTAATGCCGCGGGGGCCGTTACCGCCAGCCAAGTCCAAGCGCAACGATAAGGAGAAATTAATTATGAATTTATCCATGTCAACGAAAAACCAGCCTTTATTGCTGCTAGCAATAACCAATGTACTGGCGGTAGCTATGCCTCACGCTTTAAATGCTGCCGAACCGACTAGCTTAGCTGGTAAAGCGAGCGCGGGTTTTGTGGTGTCAGATTTTAAATACGCGCTTTCCGAGAACTTTGATGAAATGCTCTCTTGCCCACAGGGTGTATCCAAAAATGAATTCGAAATCTATGCTATGACGCCAGAGGGCGCCCGTAAGCCCACTGAGTCGGAAGACGATTTCGAAAAGCGGGCAATGCAGGCTGCTTACGCAAAAATGGCCAATGGCGGAAGAAATCTTTGCCTCCACCCAGAGCTTGGTGAGAAGGATCCTTATTTTAGGGTATTGGATAATACTCGCGAGCTAACCCAAGGCATAAATCTAGATGGCAGAGCCTCAGCGGACGACTTTAGTACGCCGGACGGTGAGCAGGGCATTGACAATCAATTTTTACGTTTGGTGGGCTGCTCTCAATCATTTCAGCCATCTGGAACCTCGAACGGTTTTGCCATTGAAATGTTGGCGGGCTCCTGGGGAATTTTGTTGTCTTTATCCGGCGTGGATGATTGGCAGAACGATGATTTGGTTGAAGTGTCGATCTTCGCCAATGCCGACCCCATACAGCTTAGCCCGGCACGTAAGCCATTACACTACGCCAGCTATAACTACGATTCTGATAGCCGTTTTCAAACGGTCACCAAGGGAAAAATCAAAGATGGTGTGCTGACCACAGAGCCCGCTGATATGCGCTTTCACCATGTAACTAATGCATTGATGCTAGAGCGTATTTTTGTCGATGCACAGATAAAAGCGAGCATTTCCGATGACGGAGCCCTGAGCGGCTATTTAGCTGGGTATATGCCCATAGAGGCACTGTACGATTATCAATTTGGCTACCGCCATGCGACTTTAGCCGATGGTAGTTTGGCGCCCGAAGCGCGCCGGGTGCAAACATCAAATGGTGCTTCTTTTGTATTGGGGTACACCTGCCAGGGTGTATATCAAGCAATGCATCATTTGGCAGACGGCCATTATGACCCCATAGAAAAGCAATTTACATCAATTTCAACGCAGATGAAGTTTGAAGCAGTACCAGCATTTGTCATCGAAACTGATTCCCGAAACACGGACATAACCTCTACAGGTGCGCAATAAATGACAGCGAACAAATTTATGCGATTATTCATTGTGTCTATAACTATTTGCATTAGCCTACTCGGTTGTGAGCGAGACGCATCTAGTTTACGCGAGCCAGCGGCTGCTGGCGGCCCGTTGTTAGTACGCGCCCTCACCGAATCGCAATATCGAGCTAGCGTACATTCAATTTTTGGCGAAGACGCCCCCATCGCCATGCGTTTTGAGCCTGGCCTACGCAGCGAGGGGTTATTGGCCGTGGGTACCAGTGAGGTTGGGTTGTCCCCATTCAGTTTGGAGCAGTATAACCAGGCGGCGATTGCTTTATCAGATTTCGTTTTTAACCCAGATAACCCTAATCAGCCATGCCTGGATTCCGCAGCCGACCAATTTGACCAAACCTGCGCCCAGCACTATTTATCCACCACTGGGCTCAGGCTGTTTCGTCGTCCTTTGTCTGAGGCGCAGTTAAACCTGTATCTGGAAATCGCCAAGCAGAATTTTAGTTTGCTTGGAGATTTTCACACCGGCTTAAAATACGGTTTAGTAGGTTTACTCACTGCACCCAATTTTCTGCTACGAATAGAGCAAACGGAAATCGTCGATGGCGTTGAAGTGTTGGATGCCTACAGCAGGGCAGAGCGTTTGGCGTTTTTTCTAACCAACACCAGCCCAGATGAGACCTTGCTTACCGCTGCTGCTAATGGCCAGTTAAGCCATGTTGAGGGCCGTCGTCAGCAGGTGGAACGGTTACTGGCCAGTGATACTCTGACACTCGCGGTAGAAGACTTTTTCACGGATATGCTGCGCTTTGATAGGTTTCGAGATATTAGCAAAGACAGTGGGATCTATCCTGCGTTTAACGCTGACGTTTTGCAAGATGCCCAGCAGCAAACGCTGCTCGACATAGTGCAACATTTACTGGTAGATGAGGGCGACTATCGGCAATTGTTTAATTTAAAGCAAACGCATTTAACACGTGCATTAGGCCCTATTTACCGAGTGCCAGTGCCCAACCGTAAGGGTTGGAGTGAGGTTAGCTTCCCCAGTGACAGTGCCTATGCTGGGATACAAAGCCATGCGTCCTTTTTAGCGCTGCATTCCCACCCGGGAAGTTCGTCACCAACCCTACGCGGCAAGGCGATTCGCGAAGTGTTTTTATGCCAAGAGGTACCTGATCCACCGGCGGATGTGGATTTTACCCTGGCTGAAGAAACCAACAACCACGCCATGCCCACCGCTAAGGATCGATTAATCGCCCACAATAACGAGCCAAGTTGTGCTGGTTGCCACAAAATCATGGACCCGCCAGGCTTGGCACTAGAGCAATTTGATGGCGTCGGTAAATTCCGTGTGCTGGAAAATAATACGCCCATTGATGTGGCCGGAAATTTAGATGGCCAAGCCTTCGAAACTGTCCCGCAATTCGCCCAAGCGTTGAGTAACCACCGAGAAATTCCGCGCTGCTTAGCGGAACGGTTATACCGGTATTCCGTTGGTAGAGATGTTACCTGGCATGAGCGGGCATTTCTAGATTACTTAAACCAAGTGTTTGTTGATGTTGATTATCGCCTTAAGCCACTTATGAGAACCATAGCTTTAAGCGACAGCTTTTACGCCATCGACGGTAACCATTCACAATTGTCAGATACGCACCCCAAAATAGCGGAGGCAAAACCATGAAGTCCAGAACCAGAAGAACATTATTAAAAGGTTTATTTCACGGGGCAGTTGTTGGTGTTGGCCTGCCCACGCTCAATTGCTTTTTAGATGACAGTGGCAAGGCCTTTGCGGATACCAAGCAACGGCTACCCACGCGCTTTGGTACCTGGGTGTGGGGTTGTGGTTTTATTCCAGAGCATTGGATACCCACCCAAACGGGTAGCGATTTTGACTTACATGGCCACTTGGCGCCGGTGGCAAGTTATAAGGACAAGCTATCGATACTGTCTGGGTTTGACGTTAAATTGGATGGCGTGCCCAATAAACCCCATATAACGGGGTGTTTGGGGCTTCGCACGGGGGTACCAGTACCTGATGAAAACGTAAAAAAGCCCACTTTGGATGTAGAAATAGCCCGCATAATTGGTAATGACACCCGCTTTGGCTCCATAGAGCTTAGTACCAGCGGTATTAATCGGTCTTATTCATTCCGCGCTGCGGGTGCGCCCAATCCTAGCGAAACATCCCCGTTGGCGTTTTATCAAAGAGTTTTTGGCGAGGGATTTCAGGATCCAAACAATACCAACTTTGTGCCTAATCCTACCTTTATGGCGCAGCAAAGTGTGCTGTCTGCCATTAAGGATCAGCGCGCAGACTTAGTAAAAACTGTTGGTGCCGAAGACAGGCATCGTTTAGACGAATACTTTACGGCGATTCGGGAGCTAGAACAAAAATTGACGTTGCAATTACAGCCGCCGGCGCCGGTTGAAAACTTCGTCAAGCCGCAGCAGCCAGAGCCCTACACGGTCGATGCAACCATGTCTGAGGTAATCAAAACTCATAAAGTTATGGCAGATTTATTAGCGGTTGCACTGCAGTCTAATCAAACCCGCATTTTCAATGTGTTGTTATCAGATACGGCGTCGAATTTGCGTAAGCCCGGCACCACCGCCACGCACCACACACTTACCCACGAAGAACCCGTTGACCCAGCCTTGGGGTACCAACCCCAGGTAGCGTGGTTTGCTGAGCAAAGTATGCTGGCTTGGAAAGATTTTTTAGACAGCTTAAGCAGTATTAAGGAAGGCGACGGCACACTATTGGACAACTGTTTGGTGTTTGCCCATTCCGACTGCTCCATTGCTAAATCCCACGCGGTAGAGGGAATACCGATGATGTTGGCCGGCAGTGGCGGCGGAAAATTTAAAACCGGCTTGCACATTGCTGGTAAAGGCGATGCCGCAAGCCGAGTAGGCTTAACGTTACAACAGGGCCTAGGCGTTCCTATTGACCGCTGGGGAAGTTTATCCATGGATACAAACCGGCCACTAACCGAACTGATGGCCTAAGCAAGAGAAGTATGGCAAGAACGACAACAAAACAGCTTTTGGCACTGGCCGTGCCGATATTTATCGGCGGCTTTGTGCAAACCAGTTACCATTTGGTAAACACATTCTGGGTAGGGCGATTAGGAAGTGATGCGGTTGCGGTTATCACCGTTAATCTACCCATCGCTATGTTATTAATGGCCGTGGCCTCTGGCTTAACGCTGGCCAGTTCCATTTTAGTGGCCCAAAGGCACGGCGCAAAAGACAAAGCAGGCATCAACGCCACCGTAGCGCAGTCCATAGTATGGCTGGGGGCATGTGCCATAGTCATTGTGGTGGTTGGCTTGCTGGCTACGGATTCCATCACCCGTCTGTACGCAGTGCCGGAGACGATTCGTAAATCCGCAGCGGATTATTTATTGCTTAGCTTCCTAGGCGCGCCGTTTATTATGTATTGCTCACTCTACCAAGCCGTTCTTAGGGGGGTAGGGGATGCAAAAGCGCCTATGTTAATTGCCATTGGTAGCGTTTTTCTAAATGCACTATTGGACCCTCTGCTGATTTTTGGGTATGTCGGCCTGCCTGGAATGGGTGTGCAGGGCGCAGCCCTTGCCACCTTGCTTACCCAAGTTGTCGCCACGCTGCTTGGCTTTAAACTGATGTTTAACGAGCGGTACGCCATTGTTACACAGCTTTCGGATTATCTACCTCAATGGCAAACCGCAAAGCAGTTATTCAAGCTGGGCACACCCTCTGCGATCGAGCAAGGCCTACAGGCTTTTACCATTACCGCAACAACACTTATCGTCGCCCCATTTGGCGCGGTGACTTTGGCGGCATACGGGTTAGTGTTTAGGTTGTTTGTTATGATCACCATGCCCTGTTTTGCCTTATCTATGGCGGTATCGATATTGGTGGGGCAGAGCCTGGGTGCACGGGACGTAAAGCGTTGCCAATCCATCACTATTCACGCCTTGCTGATAAGTTTAATGAGTATGGTGGTTGTTTCGTCGGTGGTTTTTATCGCCGCCAAACCGTTTTTAGGTGTATTTGTGCCCACCGATGCCGAGTTGTTGGCTAAGTCTGTCACGGTGCTCCAAATCGGGATCTTGGCCTTTCCATTTATTGCGGTACAGTTGGCGCTGTGCGGCGCGTTAAGAGGCGCTGGTGCAACGTTTACTGCGCTTGCGATTTCTGTGGTGTCTTCCTGGCTGATACAGATCCCGCTAACCTATGTGTTATCTCGTCAGCAATTCTATGGTGAGCTAGGGCTTTGGTGGGCATCGGTTATTGGGGCCGCCTTGGCGGCCGTGATCAGTATCGGGTGTTATCGTAGCTTTAATTGGCAGAAGCGATTAGTGTGAATTCGAGCATTCGTCACTGGTCATTGCCCAGTGTAGCGATTGCTCTAAAATGGTTTTGTAAGCGGGCGTGGCGTAGGCTTCTGCGGTGTGGCCAAGTGATGAATAAAGGGCCCGCCCTTGGTTTATGCAGCGCTTCCAAATCACGGGGTGATCCTCGCCCATGGAGATATTCTCTTTAAAAAACATTGGGCTGTAGGTAGTTTCATCGATGGTAGCCAGTACGGTGGCCCCGGTTAAGCGTGGGCTTTTGTCGTAGGAATACCATTCATCGTTGTGCTGCCATTGTCCGCCTAGGTGTTGCGTAATTAACTCGGAAGGGTTCTCCGTATGAACCGTGGCGGCTTGGTATTGGGGATTCATGGGGTGGCCAATAAAATTAGCGCCGATAATTTTCTCGTTAAACCACTGCCAAGTGCCGGAGGTATCGCCAGAGCCATGCACGCCTACCCAGCCACCGCCGTTTTCAAGGTAACGTTTAAACGCTGCCTGTTGCTCTTGGTTTAAAACGTCGCCTGTAACGTTGTTCCAAAATAGAACGTCAAACTGGGCGAGATCAGCGTCGTTATGAATGGCGCCGTTTTCGGTAATATAAACTGACCAGCCGTTCTTCTCGCCTAAATTTTGAATCAGTGCTTCTGCAGCGGGTATTGCTTCTTTATGAATAAATTGTTGGGTTTTAGAAAAGACCAATACCGCTGGGGATTTCAAAGCGGGCAAGGTTGGCGGTTCAGTATCGAAGGAGGGCGATCGCCAAAAGCCGCGGCTACGCATCTGATAAACGGCGTAGAGTGCGGCTGCGGTAACCAAGATTAATAGCAGTACGATTATTCGAATAATCCATTTTTTCATGGTTTAGATATTTCCAGATTTTAGTTGTTTAACTGCGTAGTCGCAGGCCCTTGCGGTAAAGGCCATATAGGTAAGTGAGGGGTTTACGCAGGCAGAAGACGCCATAAACGAGCCATCGGTAATAAATAGGTTGTTGATGTCGTGAGCTTGATTGTATTTATTTAAAACCGATTGATTTGGGTTGTGTCCCATTCTCGCTGTACCCATTTCGTGGATGGCAGCGCCGGGCGTGGAAAGATTCTCATCATCCCCAAACTCAACCGAAAAACTGGCGCCGGCTTTGGTAACAATATCTTTTGCTTGTTGTTTTATATCTTTGGCCATGGCTTTTTCGTTATCGCTCCACTCAAAATCAAAGGCGACCTGTGGCACGCCAAAGCGATCTTTCTTGTTTGTTAAATACAGCTTGTTGCGCTTTTGTGGCAGGCACTCACCGAATCCACCGACATAGAATGTCCAGTGCTTTGGCTGGGTTAAATTGTTTTTATATTCAGCGCCTATACCAGGAGCATTGAAGCTGCCTATCCAACTCGACCGTGAAGTATTGGTTTGGAAACCATAGCCTCTTACGAAACCCAAATCTTCGTCGTTGGATAGATTCCTAAACCTTGGTACGTAAAGCCCAGTGGGCCGATTGCCATGGTAATAATAGTTGCTATAGTTGGTGAATAGCCCCGCGGCGCCAATGCCCGAGAAATGATCCATCAGGTAGTGCCCCAGCACCCCGGAGCTGTTGGCGAGGCCCGTTGGAAAGTGCTCATTGGCACTATTTAATAGAAGCTGTGTACTGGCGATGGTAGATGCACAAAGGAATACGACCTTGGCCGAATACTGGCTGCGCTCATTCGTTTTTGTGTCCACCACACAGACTTGGCTGATTTTTTGGGTATTGTTGTCGTATTCTAATCGCTCCACCAATGCATTGGCTCTAATAGTTACATTGCCGGTTGCCAGGGCTGCTGGCAATGTGGAGGATTGTGAACTGAAATAACTGCCCGTTGAACAGCCATTTTCGCAGGGGCCACAATAATGGCAGGCCGAGCGTCCCGGCAGGTTTTCCGTTAATATCGCCGTGCGCGCGTTGGTGAGCGTAATATCCGGCCTAGCTGCTTTCAGTTTTTTTTGTATTTCTTTTTCTAAATGGTACCAAGGCATTGGTTTTTGGAAATCGCCATCGGGCAATTGCGGCAAACCTTCTTTTTTGCCGTTGACGCCAATAAACTTTTCAACGTGGCTGTACCATGGCGCTATCTCTTGATAAGTCACCGGCCATGGTTTGCCATGCCCGTCTTTTGCGTTGGCATTAAAATCTTGCTCGCTAAAACGATAGGATTGTCTCCCCCACATCAGCGAGCGCCCACCCACATGGTCGCCGCGGGTCCATGTAAAGGGTTTCTCTGGGTTGTTTTGGTAAGGGTTTAGACGATCGTTGTTCCAGAATTGGATGTTACTGGCCATGAACGCGTAGCTTTGGCTCTGAATGGCGTAATCTCGGCTTTCCAGTTCGCGGTCGGGTTTGCCGTTGAAGGGTAAATCCCAAGTAGGTACGTGCTCTCCGGTATAATCTAGGCCATGGCGCATTTCTTTGCCGCGCTCAAGCACCAGTACGCTTAAGCCTTTCTCCGCGAGTTCTTTGGCAGCCCAACCGCCAGAAATGCCAGAGCCAATTACAATCGCATCAAAATTATTATTCGGTTTCGTTTTCATCTTTTATATAGCCTTATAAACGGAATTCAGCCCAGGCGGCTTCGCCATCTTGCAAAGTTACTTCTCCGTCAAAATGCATTGGCATGGGGTTGTATCGAAGGGCTTGTTTGCAGCCAATTTCAGAAGTGAAATAGCCCCAAACGGTGAGTTCTTTAATCATGCAGATAAACGGCGCAGAACTAACAAAAGCCCGCCGAACGTTCCCCCTTTGATACCACGGGTGCTCTGCGGCGGATTGTTCCAGTTGCTGCAATAATTCCTGTTTTTGCTGGGCAGTCAGGGCCGAGAATGTTTTACCGTAATGTTGCTTGGATTTGTCATCGACGATAATTAAACCTTTTTCAAGAGTTTCGTTTTCTTCGCTATTTAGCCAATACTGTGCCATTAATTCGATAAACGTCGGTACGGCAGCCTCTGTTGCTCCGGGGGTATCCGTTTTGGGAATGATGGTTTCTGCAATATCGGCCACCAGTGTGCGTTGTTCATTGGAATACAGCGTTGGCTTTTGCTTAACAAACGTTTTGCCCTGCAAAAAATTTTGCTGGCTCTGTGATAAGGCGAAAAGGTTTGAGGAAAAGGCGGTACCCGCAGTAAGTACTGCAGCGCACTGTAGAAATTCACGGCGATTCATCCCGAATACCTATTATAGTTAAATTGTTGTCTTATAGCGTTTTAATTGTTGGAGCTGAATTTAACCTTAAATACAGCTAGTTAAAGGCTGTGGGTATTGTATTAGGGCCTAGTCAGAAGGTTTTGTCTGTAGCCGTACATCTCAGGTTTAATAACAGATGTTAATGCCAAGTGTTATTGGTGCTACACTCTGGCAATCTTTTTGTGGGGAGCTGCTATGCGTATTTTATTAGTAGAAGATGATCAGCTGTTGGGCGAATCTCTCGCGGCCTCTATTAAAGCGGAGGGTTATTCTGTGGATTGGTTTTTGGATGGCAAGTCACTACCCATGGCGCATATCGGTGAAACCTACGACCTAGCCATGCTCGATCAGCGCCTACCGGGCCGCAGCGGTGTGGACATAATCATAGATATTCGTGCGCGCGGGCTGGATATTCCGGTTTTAATGCTAACCGCAGCGGATGCCTCCCAGGATAAGGTTGCAGGCCTAGATGCGGGGGCAGACGATTACTTAACCAAGCCGTTTGATATGGACGAGCTGTTTGCTCGTGTTAGATCTTTGCTGCGCCGTAATAGCAGTAAGCGGCCAGTGCTAATCTGTGGTGAGGTGGCCTTGGACTGTAACGCGCGTACGGTATCGGTTAACAACGAGGTTGTAGAAGACTTAACTGCCAAGGAATACGCCATTTTAGAAGCGTTAATGCGTAACAAAAACCGTTTTATTACTAAAGCACGCCTGCTGGAGACTAGCTCTAGCTGGCAGGAGGAGGTGGAATCCAATACCGTTGAGGTTTATATCTCGCGGCTACGCAAGCGGTTTGGCAAGGATTTTATCGAAACCATGCGCGGGGTCGGTTACCGCGTATCTTCAGCGAAGTAGCGCAAGAGAAGTAGCCCTCAATGGCAATTTCACTAAGGCGCAGGCTAACGTTGATATTACTGGGGCAAACCCTATTGGTTTGGGTTATTGCCGTAATTTTAACGACAATCTATGCGCAAAATATCATAAGAAAACAAATAGATCAGCAGCTGTATCAGTATATGGATATGGCCGTCCACACACTAACTACAGTTATAGCCAACCCAGAAATTACCCATTATTTTGCTCGTGAACCCAATGAGCTAATCAATCGCCATAGCGATATCTCGCGTATTCGCAGGATGGGTGCCAGCGACGAGGGCCAAGCCACTAATCTCTGGTTTCCATCTTCCCACGTTGTAATTGGTGATTCTTCACCGGCATTTCCTGAGCCGGATAAAGAAGGGTTGAAACAACTTACGCTTGACGGAGCCCAGTGGCGGGTTCTGTACAAATACAGCGAACCTGTTGGGTTGTGGATAGGTGTGGGGGTTAATTTAGAAGACGCGCAAGCCTTGGCATCGCTAACACCAGAACGCTTCATTGTACCTATCTTCATTATTATGCCCCTGTCATTGCTAGTGCTTATGGTCAGTATTCGTAAAGGAATAGAGCCTTTAAATCTATTGGCCGCTAAAATTAGTCAGCGTAATTCACAGGATTTAACACCGCTGCAGGTAAACCCGGTGCCCAGTGAAATGCAACCGGTGGTGCAGTCGTTAAACGAGTTGTTAGGCCGGGTCGCCAGCGCCATCGAGCGGGAACAGCGATTTACAGCCAACGCAGCACACGAGCTTAAAACCCCACTGGCTGCCATCAAAGCGGAGGTCCAGAGGCATCAGCGTTCCACCTCTGATTCAAAAACCGGGGCGTTACTGGCCAATATTGATGCCCGTGTATCCCGCGCGGTAGAAACCGTCTCTCAGTTGTTAACGCTTTCAAGGCTGGATAACGGCGAGCAATTTGAAAAAACAAAAGAGGATTTGGGCCAGCTTGTAATTGAGGTTTTGGCTGAATTGGGCGCTCTGGCCATGGAAAAATCACTGGTTGTGGAAGTGCCTGACGAACTACCACAGACGTGGATTTTAGGTAATCAAGAATGGCTGATGATTATGGTCCGTAATCTGATTGATAACGCCATAAAATATTCACCCAAGGACAGCGTCTTGGTGCTAAACGTGGCAGAACAAAACAGCGCGGCTCAGCTGACCATCGTAAACCAATGCAAACCGATCGATACCGCCGATTTAGCTCGATTGAAAGATCGGTTTTATCGGCCTGTAGCAACCAGTGAACAGGGCGTAGGGCTTGGTTTATCGATTGTTGATCGTATTGCCAAGCTCCATGGCGGTGAGATGTCTGTGAGAGTGGATAACGATGCCTCCCGGTTTATTGCATTAATTGAATTGCCTATGTACGTATAACTTTAGGCAACACTTCAACTCTTACTGCTCAGGGCTCACAACGCAAAGTCTGAAAGACAAGGGATAGGCATCCAAGCCTCGTGTGGGTACAATGCGGGCATTCAAACCAGTCCATATCTTGATAATAGAGTGTCGCTATGAGGATCGAAGCCGTAAAGGTGCGCCGGCTTTATCTGGAAGTCGCCAGCCAAATCGAAAATCTCATCAAAAACGGTGAGGTCGACGTTGGCCAGAGATTGCCTTCCGAGCGGGATTTGTCCGATCAATTTGGCGTAAGCCGTCCCACTATCCGCGAGGCGATGATTGCTCTAGAGATCGCAGGCCTAGTCGAGATAAGAACCGGTTCCGGTATTTATGTGTTGGGCACTCAGCCAAAGCGATCCATCCAGGATGTCGGCCCAGGCGCCTATGAAATATTAGAAGCCCGGCGCCTTATCGAGCCAGAATTGGCGGCCCTTGCAGCTGATAATGCTAAGCCCGCCCAGCTCGACGACCTGGCCAAGGCACTAGCCGATATGGAGTGCGAGCAATCTGCTAGCAGTGTTTCTGAGGCTGCCGACAAACGCTTCCATTCCATCATCGCCGATGCATCGGGCAACAGTGCCCTGGCAGCGGTGGTGGATTGGTTGTGGCAAATGCGTATGAACTCAGAGCTCAGTACGGTGTTTCATCAAAGAGCCAGGGACGCCGGTGTTCACCCGTCGCTGGATCAACACAAGGCAGTATTCACCGCGATCGCCGCAAAAGAGTCCGAGGCTGCACGCAGTGCCATGCAGCAGCACTTAAATGCCGCTTTGAAAGACAGTAAAACACTGCTAGATCACTAGCCGCCGAGTATTTCCGCGCAGCAACCCTCACCGTATCCCTTCACAGTAACTCATCACAGCGACCGCAAAGGCAAACTAACGCCATACTCCAGTACCAACTCCGGTGGCCGGCCGGATGGCGCTACCTCAGCCGAAACGTAAACTTCATTAAAGCCGCGTATGCTTGACACATTTCAGGCAGGCGATAAACTACCCGTAAATTGGTAAGGCCACCTAGCCAGCTAGTGAAAGGCTTCATCGGTTGCCATCGGCCCTAGTGCGCTGCGCTACGGTTGGCGGCCTGAGCACATATTTGAGCGGATTTTATGACAAGACTTTCCCCCGAGTTGCTAGGCGAGTTGCCTGCCGGCGTTGATGTGCCTAGCTATGATCGGCAGAAACTTAAACCAAGGATTGTGCATCTGGGCATCGGCGCATTTCATCGCGCCCACCAAGCAGTGTATTTAGATGATCTGCTCAACAAACAAGGCGGCGACTGGGGAATAGTCGGCGTTAGCTTACGATCCGATAGTGTTGCTAAACAGCTTCTGCCGCAGGGCGGTTTGTACACTCAGTTGGAAAAGGGAGCCGAGAATCAATTTCGAATTATAGGCTCGGTAATTGATGTCGTCGTTGCGCCGGAGGATCCGGATGCGGTTATTCAAGCCATCGCCGACCAGCACACCGGTTTAGTATCGCTGACCATTACCGAAAAAGGGTATTGCCATAATCCTGCCACCGGCACCTTGCTAATCGATCATCCAGAAATCCAGCAAGACATCACTAACAATCTGCAGCGGCCGGTATCAGCGGTTGGGTTTATTGTGGCCGGGCTTAAGCAGCGTTATGAGCAGGGCTTCCCGGGCATCACTGTGCTCAGTTGCGATAACCTTCCCAACAATGGCCATGTGCTCCGTTGCGTGGTGAGTGAATTGGCGCGCATTATTGATCCAAAGCTTAGCGAATGGATCGACAAACACGTAACCTTTCCTTGTTCCATGGTGGACAGAATTGTGCCCGCCACCACCGACGCAGACCTCACCTGTGTGCGCGAACGACTCGGTGTAGTAGACAAAGGCGTGGTGAGCTGCGAGCCTTTTTCTCAGTGGGTTGTGCAAAATCAATTCGCACAGCCAGTGCCGGATTACGCTGCTGTAGGCGTGCTACTAACCCAGGATGTTTCCGCCTACGAAAAAATAAAACTGCGCTTACTGAATGGCAGCCATTCGTTAATCGCCTATTTTGGCTATGTTAACGGCTTTGACTTTGTTCATCAGGTAGTTAATCAGTCTGTATTCTTGGCGCTAATTCAGCGTTATATGACTGAAGCTCAAAGCGTATTGGGCGCGCCAACTTCTTTCGATATAGAAGGTTACAAATCGCAACTGATAGAGCGATTTAAAAACCCTGCGTTACAGCACCAAACCTACCAAATTGCAATGGATGGTTCGCAAAAGATACCCCAGCGTTGGTTGGAGACACTAACACTGCTGCTGCAAAATGGCCGCGATACACAACTATTTGCCTTATTGATCGCCGGCTGGATCACCTATCTGCAAGGTAAACGCATTAACGGCGATAGCTTTGAAGTGATGGACCCGATGGCTAAACAGCTTAAGACCTTGCTAGAAGTGCCTGGCTCCAGCGGTGACCTAAAAGCCGACCAGAGCACCGTAGATGCGGTGATGACCTGCCAAGCTATTTTCGGCAATTTAAGTCAGCGCGCCCCTGGATTAGTACAGCAAGTTAACCACCAATATCGCATTTTAAATGAGCAGGGCGCTATTGCCGCCATTCACGCATTGCTCGGCACCATAGATTAACAATGAACAGAACAGGGAATAAACATGCAAGAAACATGGCGGTGGTTTGGCCCCAAAGACCCAATTTCTTTAAAGAAAATCGCCCAGGCTGGCGCTACGGGTATCGTAACCTCACTGCATGAGGTAGCCGTGGGTGAGTGTTGGCAGGTGGCCGATATTCAGGCTCGCAAAGACCTTATTGAAGAAGACGGCCTTAACTGGGCTGTGGTTGAAAACTTGCCCTTACACAACGACATTAAATTGCGTAAGGGTAACTTTAAGGAATTACTGGAAAACTATTGCCAGTCTCTAATCAACCTTGGGCAATGTGGCGTCAAAACGGTTTGCTATAACTTTATGCCGGTAGTGGATTGGACCAGAACCAATTTGGATTACCGGTTGAATAATGACGCTCGAGCGCTACGATTCGAAATGAGCGATTTTGTCGCCTATGACGTCTACATTCTAAAGCGCAAAAACGCAGAAGAGTCCTACACCGATTTACAGCTCGATAACGCCGCCAAACGCTTTGTGGTCATGACCGACGAAGAAAAATCGCTGCTCGAGAAAAATATCATTGCTGGCTTGCCCGGCGGCGAGGGCTCTTATAATCGAGAAGACATCCGTGCTGCTATTGAAGAGTTTATCGCACTAGGCGAAGCACAGTACCGAGAGAATCTATTTCAATTTTTGCGCGATGTCGTCCCCACGGCAGAGCAAGCGGGTATCGAATTGTGTATTCACCCAGACGATCCGCCGTTTTCACTGTTTGGCTTGCCTCGGGTTGTATCAACCGAAGATGATGCTGCGGCTCTTTTGGCGGCGGCGCCCAGCAAAAGCAATGGGCTGACCATGTGCGCGGGTTCCTACGGCGCTCGGGGCGATAACGACCTTGTGAGGATGATTCGACGGTTCAGTGATCGAATCTACTTTGTGCATTTGCGCAACGTCAAACGAGAAGAGGACGGCTCGTTTTACGAATCGGAACACCTCGATGGTGACAACGATATGATCGGCATTATGAGCGCGTTATTGGACGAGGAAGACCGTAGATCGAAAGAGGGCGGTGCCGTTATTCCTATGCGACCAGACCACGGACATCTGCTTGCCGATGAACTCGACCAACCCGGCACTAATCCTGGCTATTCCTACGCCGGTAGAATGAAATCTCTAGCAGAGTTACGGGGTGCACTGCATGCGCTAGAGGCTGTAAGAAAATAACACTGTAAATTAGGGATTCTCCATGAACAATAATAAACAAAAAGCGAAGCAGCGCATGATCGGTAGAAAAGTGAGTATATTGGCATGTGTTCAGGCTATGGTGACGGCCATAGTGATGTTACAAGGCTTGCCAGCACTGGCTGAGAAAGGAGAGCCAAAAGCCGAGACAAAAGTCGAGAATAATGCCGAGAAGAAAGAATCCACGCCGATGGACTTTTTCAAAGGCGAACCGGATACCGCCTATCCGGATACCAGCCCCTTACTGACTAATGTCACCGGGCGAGATTATCAATCGCTCAACGGTGAATGGAATATCGTTATTGATGAAGCTGGTATGGCTTGGAGGGTGATCACTAAGCACGATTATTTCTCCAGTGGCGCTGGTGTAGCCGAATTTCAACATCGCTTGCTGGAGGCAAGCTTTGATGACTCTGACACCCTAGCAGTACCGGGGGATTGGAATAGCCAAAGACTTGACCTAGACCGATACCGCAGCCGAATTTTGTATCAAAAAGACGTATCACTAGAGCCCAAAGAAGACAAACGTTACTTTATACACTTTGGTGCAGCCAACTACACCACCGATGTGTTCGTAAACGACGAGCTGGTCGGCCGCCATATCGGTGGTTATACCTCGTTTAACTTTGACATAACGCCCTATGTTAAATCCGGCAACAACATCATCATTGCCCGAGTTGACGCGCACCTTGATGAAACCACCATTCCAACCATGCGCACCAGTGATTTCTGGAAATACGGCGGCATTATTGGCGATGTTGGGCTGGTCACGGTAGACAATACGTTTATTGAGAATTACCACATCTACCTGGCAGACAGAGAATCCAATACCATCCAAGGCTGGGTGCAGCTGGCCGGTGATAATATAGCCAATCAATCTATTGAGCTAGGTATTAAAAAGCTTGGCGTAGAGGGGGTTGGCCATCAACGGTACGGAAACCTTAGTTAAGGGAAAAATACCCCTTTAATATCAATTGATTACAGTGATTCAGTATATTTGTTGATCAGGGCGGTATGGGCAGGGAAATGACCCAGCGGTGGCGTAGCTTGCATGCTTGTAGTGAAAGGGCAGGCGCTGAGCTATTGGCGTAAGCCTACTTATTGTCCTTCATCAATTCAAGCTCGGAAAGGAGATGAGGTGCCTGACACCGTTGCATCCGGTTTAATTACTCAGGGAAATTCGTCATCTTCAGTTACTCGAATGGGTCTCAATCCCCCCGCTTCAACATTAGGGTCGATGTCAAATGAGTACCGGCCAAGTACATGAAGATGCTCTTGACCTAAAGGCGACAATTGGGCGACATCCTCGCGGTTTATTTTGTGGCCATTGGCTTTCAGATATTGCAGTACGGCCTCAATATACAAGGTATTCCATAACACCACGATATTGAGCACCAAACCCAGTGCCCCTAATTGATCTTCTTGCCCCTCCTTGTAAGGGCGACGCAGTTCCCCTCGTCGGCCGTAGAAGATGGTTCTCGCCAATGTATGGCGACTCTCGCCCCGATTAAGCTGGCTAAGAATGATGCGACGGTACTTCTTATCACGTAGATAACGAAGGCCATGTATCGTTTTATTGGCCTTGCCAACTTCGGCGATGGCTTTGGCCAGCGCTGAAGGTCGCTTCGAGCTCAGTAGCGTCTTTATGAGTTCCACGGCACCAATCTTTCCGGTTCTGAGCGAACCCGCGATGCGTAGCATATCCTCCCAGTGGTTGGAAATACGTTCTTGCTTCATGTAATTTTTGGAGTGGGCATTCATCACGCCGTAGTCAACTTCTTTGTCAAACCGCCAGAACCGCATTGAACCGATATCCGCTATGCGAGGACTGAATTGGTAACCTAACAGCCAAAAAAGCCCAAAAACGATGTCACTGGTACCGGCCGTATCTGTCATCACTTCCTTCGGATCAAGAGCCGTTTGTTGCTCTAGCAAACCTGCAAGCAAATAGATTGAGTCTCTTTCCGTCCCGGGTATCAGGAGCCCGTGAAATCCCGCGTATTGATCGGTCAGAAAATTGTAGTAGGTCACACCGGGTTTGGAGTGAAAGTACTTTTTATTGTAACGCGTGTAGGCCGTATGAGAGGGGGCAATAAATCGCAACCCATCCGCTGAAGCTATCTCGCCGCCACCCCACAGTCTTACTAACGGCAGATCAGCGTGGTATTCGACAAGAACAGCATTGGCTTTGGCAATTGTTTCTGCGCGGAGATAGTTCTTTTTCACCCATGTTAGTCGACGGCGACTCAACGCAGGGTGACCTGGCTTTATCAGAGGTTCTATTCCTATATTACAGGCCTCTGCGAGTAAGACAGCACAGATACTGATGGGCAGATCAGAGACACGGCTACTTTCTTCGCTGATATGAAAAAACTCATCGGCAAAACCTGTCTGGCAGTGGATTTCCAGCAGAATCTCAGGCAAGTCAACATAAGGCATCAACGCCTTGACTCGTTCCCTTAAAAGCTCCAGGCTTTCTCGTTCATCCTGCTTTTCAAGGGGTGTCAGAATAATATGCGGTTTACTATTTTTGGTCTCAAATCTGACGCTCGGATTTTCAGGTAAATTCGCTAGGAAATCCAGATAGCTTTGATTGACGGTGTCGACAAGTTCCTGGACTTTGGGCGCAGGGTCTTCACTGAGGTTGAGCGCACGGCAAATACTGGGCTTAAGCTGTTGCCATTCGTGTCCCCGGAGTAAGCGCAATCTTGGATTCCCCCACCGCTCGCTTGGTTTTACGTATATTTCACGCCTTTGCAAGTTGTCTCGAAACAACTTTGTGAGGTAAACACAGTAAGCGCTTTTATCAACCTCGCCCTCCTTGACAATGTGCTTCTTCCAGTTTTTGGAAATCAAAGATAGCACTGGTTTAAACGATGACTTTGTCGAATCATTGCCCTCAAAACCATGTTCCACCAGCTGCTTGATTGCGTTAAGAATCGGGGTTCCATCATTAGTGCTGTGAAAATCTATCGCCTGCATAAGCCTGGGTAAAAATCGTTTTATGCGGTTGTATTGCGCTATCCACTCTGTTTGATATTGATCACCTCTCGGACGCGCCAAGGATCTCACCGTTTCAATCGCTGCACCGATTTTCTTGCTAGATACAAGGCTGAATGCCTTACCCCTCAGATCATGGGCCTCAACACCACCATCTAAAAGCACATCGCAAGCCTGGGCGAGTAACAACGCCGCCTCATCCAGGTCTTTCAATGTTCTCAAGCGGTGTTTTTGCGCCTGAAGTCTTGCTTGTCTTTGAATATCCGCAATGAAGGCCTCGAAGAGATCGAGGCTATCGTCAATCAGCTTCACTTCCATGTATTGCGCAAAAGCCACCAGAAAGGCGGGTCGCTGGGCCGCGGTCATCCTTCTGATATTGATCGCATGCGCTTTCATCGTACGTTTAGCGAGGTTCAGGACGCGATTACTTGGCAAGCTGGACAGGTCAATCGAATTTACAGCCAACTCCCTTACCATCGACAGCCGTTGAAGAACTGCCAGAATCGATGTGCTGTTGACGTTGTCCACAGGGGAGCGAAGATAGTCTAACACGCTGGTGTGCTCTGTCGGCCCTGGTACGGTCAGTGAGTCGAGGTTGTTGCGATCCTTATCACTGAGCAAATTGTTGATTTTGTTGCCCATGCGGGAAAAGGCTCGCTGGCGCACTGTGGAAATCAGTCGGCTGAGTGTGGTGACGCCAGGTAGAATGGTCTTTGCTGCCACCAATTGGCGCGTGGCCATATCAAATAAAATGCTGGGTCTTTCGTCTCCGACCCACGCTCGAGCATAAAGCCAGCGAAGGAGGCGAAAATTGGATGAGGGGTCGCTAAACTCGGTGTAACCGTAGATCTCCTTTATCTGTCGGAGATGTTCTTGCTTCGCTGCTTTTGTGTAATGATGTCGGACTGAAATGTCCTTGATTTGCAGTTGAGAAGCCACATAATGGACGGCCCTTAATGGAATCACATTCAAGTTATTAACGTTGGTACCGAGAAAACGCAGTGTACACAGTTGCAATGCATAGCCCAATTGATTAGCTTTTTTGCGACGCTGTTGAATAATTTCAAGATCATTATCGTCGAGGAAAAAGTAGTGAGCCAACTGCGTCTTCGACGGGGAGCCGTTATATTTACCGTAGGATTTCTTCTGGTCTTTGGTGAGGAATTCGACAGGCATGCTGTGATCAGTAACCCATAAGTCTAATTTTTGTATTGAGGAGCATAATCGTCTAAGGCTTTTTGTTTGTGTTCAGATAATGAGCGACAAATGATGCTCTGCCACACAAGGAGTTGCAGCTTATTGACAATCTGAGGATTCACGATAAGAATAAAAAGCCACGCAACGCTAAACGATATCATGCGCAATGGCAATGTCCTGGTTAGGCGGCTGGCAATATTAAACAGGTTGATCCGATTTGTGTAACACTGGCTACTCACCATGACGAGGAGACTGGAACTGACAATGGAGCAACTTACGGCGGAACAACGGCATTTGGCCAAGCTCATCGACGAGCACGTGTGTAAGTTTCCGGAGACCGACTCGGGTAACGAACAACTGTTGACAACGGTTTATGATTACATGGCGGCCTTTAAAATCATCATGGACAGTGCCACTCGCCTGCAAATGGATTACCTGAGTCAGCAGTATCCAGGCTTCCATCGATTTGGAAAACTTCTCGAATCGATTGCACAAGGTATATCAACAGGTGCTATTGAAGTCCCGCGAGACCATTGATCGTGATGTCGGTAAACCCTTCACAGGGAGCTGACCAAACCTGGTTGTTTATTGATCTGCCAGGGAGGTGAGGCTACCGTCTGCAGTTCAGGGATCAGTGGTGCTTCGTCTAGGATGTCTATCAACTGAACCGCTAGTGTCGGCTCCGGGCCCACGGTATTGCCGCTTCGAGACCGCTAAATGCCGTCTGCCGGGTATCGCAGAGGTGGATTGGGGTATCAGCGCGATACGCGCTGTGTGTCTTTGCTCAGTCCGGGTTGCACACCGGTGATCCTGAGCCTCCGGCGTACAGTCTTGAGTTAATATTCAATATTTGGCTTTTGTCTCCCCCCATGCGGTTGCAGTGCTGTCGCATTTGGCCTATTATTAACTATGACTAACATACGAAGAGGGCGTTAATCATGCTGGCGGAACAGGACCTGCGTACTCTCCAGGATGCGGGCATCAACAATATTGAAACGCTTGCCTCCGCGGCGGCGGCTTTCCTGCGTGCACACCCGATTTACACGGTGCCGCTGATGCCCAATGCCCTGTCAGAGCAAGAAGAGACCTTTTTACGCCAAGGCGGCGCCATCGGGGTAGGGGGCGCCAATAAAGACGCTGCCTCAGCGAATGTGACCATTATCGCTGGGGAATACGCCCAGATGGTGGCTACCGCCCATAGCCAGCAGGAAGTGGCCGCCCGCCTGAGCGTGAGCACCAGCCGTATTCGACAACGGCTTGATAGTGGTTCGCTCTATGCTATCGATGGCCCCTCAGGTCGGGTCTGCCCCCAATTTCAATTTGCTGATGGTAGCACTCTACCCGGTCTGGAATCCGTGCTTGAGGTGATCAGCAGAGAGGCGCACCCGGTGGCCGTACAGCGTTTCTTTCTGACAGTCAGTCCGGATCTCGAATCGGATACGCTGGGGCGGGCCCTCAGCCCGCGGGACTGGTTGCTGACTGGACATTCGCCGGAGTCAGTGAAACTGTTGGCTAGGGAGCTTTGATGCCCCCACATAGTTCTAAAGCTAAGTTCCCCGAGCCGCCGGGTATCGAGGCATTGCGCGAAATTCCCGTAGAAACCCAAACGCTGGCGGCTGGCACTACGGTCGCCCGCCTTTTTTTCGCCGCTGGAGATTATCCCAGCACATGGGATGCCTTTAGGCACTACGGTCCTTCCGCCAGTCGTTTTGACCATCACTTGCCAGATGATGATGGGCTTCCCCAGGTACAAGAGAGGGGCGTTATGTACCTGGCTGCCGGCAGCGAATCCATCCCGACCTGCCTGGCAGAAGTGTTTCAGGCAACACGCATTATTGACCGCTATTCACGCGACCCCATCCTCGCGGGCTTTGAACTGAGGGACTCATTGACGCTGCTGAGTCTTCGCGGCACCTTTGCGACAGCCATTGGCGCCTCCACGGCCATTCACTCAGGACAAAGGCCCCGGGCGAGACGCTGGGCGCAGCAACTCTATTTGGCCTATCCGAAAGTAGACGGCATTCTCTACTGCTCATCCATGTATGGAAATGAACCCGCGATCGCGCTTTTTGAGCGCGGTCAGCGCGCGATTCCCAAGCGACCGATCTTCCACCGTGAACTGAAAGATCCTGTCATGGCCAATATCCTCACAGAGACAGCGAAGAAAATTCGATACGAATTGATTTAAGGCGGCATGATGCCTGGCAGGGTAGGCCTTATTCTTCAGCTATGGTGTGGTCACCGGACATTTTGGCGAGCGAGAAACCAGCAATGACTCTCGTTGAGCAATGACCGCTAAAGCGGGATTTGCGGAATTCTCAAATCAAAGAGCGTGACTATTTTCATTGCTGCGGTCAACTTCAGAGAACAGCCAATGGACTAAACCGCTTACGCGGTAGTGGACACTACGCTCTGTAGCTTCGCACAAGTACCACACTACCCACCTACAGAACGGGGCTGTTCTGTGCTGTGCTTAAGAAGGACCAAGTCCTTAAACCAACACAGGAGCAGCCCCATGAAACAGTCTAGCAAAGCTATCAGCCCGCTGCGCGAGCGCATGATCCAAGACATGACAATGCGCAAATTACACCCTAAAACCCAAACTAGCTACATTCGTGCAGTTAAGAAACTGGCACGTTTTTTGGGGCGTTCCCCCCATCGTGCCACAGCAGAGGATTTGCGGCGTTTTCAGCTGCAACTGGTGGAAAACGGCACGTCAACCACCACGATCAACGCGACGATCACCGGATTGCGTTTTTTCTTCGATGTGACACTCGGGCATGCTGAGGTGACCAGCAAACTCACCAAACTGTCGATGCCACGCAAGATTCCCGTGGTGCTGAGTGCACAGGAGGTGACGCGTTTGTTAGCGGCGGCTGCCAACGCCAAGTACAAAACGGCCTTGTCGGTAGCCTACGGCGCTGGCTTGCGCTCGAGTGAAATTGTTCATCTGAAAGTCAGTGATATCGACAGCCAACGCATGCTCCTGCACGTCGAGCAGGGCAAGGGCGAGAAAGACCGCAACGCCATGCTCTCGCCGGCCCTGCTGGCGATACTGCGCGATTGGTGGCGAATCGCCCACGCGCAGCGCTGGATGCTCGACGGTGGTTGGTTGTTCCCGGGACAAAACCCGATCAACCCGCTTACCTGCCGCCAACTCAATCGTGCCTGTCACGATGCCGCGAGTGCGGCGGGAATTGACAAACGCGTGTCCATGCACACGCTGCGTCACAGTTTTGCCACGCACCTGCTCGAACAGGGGGTGGATATTCGTATCATCCAGGTCGCACTTGGGCATAAGAAGCTCGAGACCACGGCTTTGTACAGTCAGGTGGCTACACGCACCTTGCGTGATATCCACAGCCCACTGGATTCGCTGACACTGCCACCGCTGCACTAGTGCAGCGGTAATGTCTCGAGCAACCCTGGAGGTTGCGGATATCTTCCGCGACCGCGGACCGGCGTGGCGCGAGCTTCAGGCCGGGCACCTCAGTCTCGGCCAGCTCAAAGTCATGTCTGCGATTGAGCGCTGTCGTAGCGCGGCGCTCGGTGGCCACGTGTTGTGTTGCCGTAACTGTGCGCACACCCAAATCGCCTACAACTCCTGTCGCAATCGCCATTGCCCGAAGTGTCAAGCGGTCGCAGCCCGGCGATGGCTTACCGCACGTCAGGCCGATCTGCTTCCCGTCGAGTTATGTGGCATTTTTCGTTATGTGTTATTCGAACGTTAGTCGAACAGACACAATGGTGAACCTAAATTCGAACACCACATAATTTTTTGCTTACAGGCTACGTAAAAATGCCATTAACCCCGCATCGCTTCCCCAACCTCCAACCCTTCCAGCACCTTTTATCTCACACAACGACAGTGCCTTAGCCTTCATCTCAAGATCAGCTTCGGCATAGATGTTTGTCGTTGCGAGAGATACGTGACCGAGCCATGCGCGGATAGTATTTATATCGACGCCAGCCCTCAGTAGATGTGAAGCTGTGGTGTGTCTAACCACGTGGGGACTTACATGTTTATCAGTGATTGAGGGAACGTGCTTGCTAGCTTTGGCGGCATAGCGCTTCACAAGGCCATGAATACCAAATCGAGTTATGGGTTTACCGCAGCGATTAAGAAACACATGTTCTGTTGGTTTACGGCCATCAATCAGCATACGGAGCTCCCGTACTGTTTGCGCCCAGAGTGGACACTGTCGTAACTTGTTTCCTTTACCTCGCAGTCGAGCTGAGGAGTGATCTCGATCGCACACTGCTAAATTGAGATCCATGATTAACAGCTGTGCCACTTCGTCGGCACGGGCACCTGAATTGTAAAGAAACAAAAGTATCGCATGGTCTCTCTGCCCTTGAGCGGTATTTATATTGGGAGCATCCAAAAGGGCATCCATTTCCGACTTCTCCAAATAGATGACTGGTGATTTAGCTGCTTTTTTGAAAGGTACCCCCCGAATCTCACCCGACCAACTAATGTGTTCCGGACTGTTAAGTCCCACAAAACGGGCAAATGCGTGGATCGCAGCCAGACGTTGATTGCGGGTTGAAACCGCACAACCTCGCTCTTCTTCCAAATTATTTAGGAATGAACGCACCATTTCGGCACTCAGGTCGACGATCGCAAGACAATCTACCGGCTTCTGCAACCTGCTGATAGTGAATTGTATAAGTAAAGTAATCGCGTCCCGATAGCTGTGTTGGGTGTTTCGCGATAAGTTGCATTCATCCACGACATGCTCCAACAGAAAACGACGAATCCAAGGGCCCAAGAAAACGGAGTTAATCATCACGGCCTCCTTATAAGGCATACTGCTCGAAGCATATAGAGGCTTCATGCAACAGTTCAGGTGTCATCGTCAGGTACTTTTGGGTCGAACTCAGATTCACGTGACCGAGGTAGATGGACAGTTTCGGTAGCAGTTTTTGCACATCGGCGCCTGCCCTGTACCAAGCAATCAATCTATTTACGGCCGCGGCATGACGTAAATCATGGAGACGGGGCTGGTAGCGTGCCCCATCCGTTCGTAGGATACCGGCATATGTACGTAGATCTCGAAAAGCCTGTTGTACAGTAGGAATTGCCAAAGCTTGACCTGTGCGCCCAACGAGAAAAGGGGCTTCCGGGATATCCTCGTGCCCTGCACTTCGCCGTTCTTGTGCATATCGATCCACTGCTTCCGTCAGGTGATGACACATGGGGACTAACCTAGACTTGTAAAATTTAGTTCCACAAATATTTAGTAACCCATTAGCCAAGTCGACATCTGCCATCGTCAGAGAAAGGGCTTCGCTGATTCGCAACGCTGCACCATAAAGCAACAGTAGAATGATTCGGAACGTGTGTGGTTCCAACAGGACATGGGTCTTTCGGAAAGAGGTAGTTGCGTCCAAAAGACGACGGACTTCGTCGTGAGTATAGATGTAGGGGACAAAGCGCGGCGGAAGTTTTGGAATGACTTTTGGTAGAGGAGATGAGCTAATGTGCCCGCGGCTAAGTGCGTAATAGTAGAACCCAACCAGGGTCTGGTACTTACGATGCCAGTAGCAAGTGGCTGGATTACCCAAGAAACAGAGAACCTGATCTGGGTCTACATCCTGCGCATCAGTGCTCGCTGCGGTCGTTCGAGCAAACGCTTTAAGTATATACTCACAGCTTGTGAATTTTTGGCCCAATGACTTTCGAAAGGTAACATACTCGGTAATTAGATCGTGAAGTTTCATAGGAGACCTCCAAGATCAAACTCAGCAACTTCCCGCAACCCTGCAATATCTACCTTCGCGTATACACTGGTTGAGGCGGGATCCCTGTGTCCAAGATGATCGCCGATCTCTTTCATCGAAAGACCATTCGCTAAAAGGTGAGTTGCACAGGCGTGGCGAATCGAATGTGGTCCGTAATGGCGAATCGGGACGCCTAATGGTCGAAGACGATCACTTACCACTTTCCACAAAGCGGATCCACTCAGTGGCCCATAAGGGGCTCTCAGGGTTAGAAAAATATATCGAGATGGTCGCTGCAACCGCACTTCCTTCAGATACCGGAGAATCGCTTCACCGACAGGGCGTATCAGCGGATATTGCTGAGTTGTGCGCGGTTTGGGACGAACAATGTTAATACGCTCCTGATCCCAATCCAAGTCTTCCAATCGCAGTCGTTGTACTTCTCCTGATCGAAGCCCATAAATTGCAAATAACATCAATATCGCCCGATCGCGAATACAGACCGGACGGTCTCCGCTACAGCTAGCCAATATTTGCTGGACCACTCCCCATGGCGGTCCTGAAGGGACTAGCTCGTGTTGATAAACGCGCGGAGCTATAATTGCTGCCGCCAGACCTGGTGAGCACCAACCATTCATTTCGACGTAACGGAAGAACGCGCGCAGCGAGGCTGCATAGAATCCAATGCTGTTGCGAGTACAGCCATCGCGATAACCTTTCCGAGCAATGGCCTCATCAATTTGTTTAATAGTGATTGATGAAAGATCGTTGTTTACAGCATACCGGCTCAGAAACGCTCTGATGTGTCCGCATTCACTGCGAATCGTCATGTCGGACAGACCACGATCACGATACATATAGTCAGCAAATGCCTCAATAAAGGGGACATATAAAGGTTCAGGCGCTGGGCGCAATCGATTCATAAAGCCAAGCCACTGCTTGGCAATTGATATAAAGTGTGCTTTTGTTTTTTGTGCATCCCTGAGTTTAAAGTGAGCTGGCTCACGATAGGCCCACTTGTGAGCGGCCAGCTCTATTTCCTCGGCACGAATCAGACCATCTGTTTGCAATTTAAGTTCGTTAGTAATTACGAGTAGCTCCCGCGCTTTGCGACGAAGCGTACTGCGAGGGGTACCGTTTTTTTGGCAATGGCGAAGAAATTGGAGCCGCTGTTCGAGAAGGGGTGCAGAGCTGTGCCGGGTAACTGCTGCTGGACAGTTAAATAGTTGATCAAACATATCTGTTCGGCGACAATTAGGGTGACCGGTTGACGACAACTATCTTGGCCGGTTGGGTGTGACAATAGGTACTTTGTTTTCCACTTTGGAGCACAGAGTGCCGGGTCAACACATAACCAACCGACAAGAGGAGCTGTACATGCAGCATCGACAAGACGGCGCCAGCCAGGAAGTGGCGGCCGCTAAGGCAGGAATTTCCGTCCGCTCTGGACGACGCATCGAAAAATCAGGCGCACCTCGCATTCAAACCCAGAGAGATTGGCGCACACGCGAAGACCCGCTTAACGCGGTATGGAGTACCGAACTGGAGGTATTGCTTGAGCGGGAGCCGTCACTGACCGGCACGACCTTATTGGAATATCTGGAAGAGCATTACCCGGAACATTACGACCAGCGTGTTCTGCGTACCTTGCAGCGACGGGTCAAACAATGGAAAGCACTGAATGGCCCCGATCAGGATGTTATCTTCCGCCAGCAGGCGGCCATTGCACAGCAGGGTTTCTCTGACTTCACTCACCCTGACAGCCCGATCACTATCCAAGGGACGCCCTTAAAACACCTGCTGTATCAGTTCCGCCTGGCCTACAGCGGTTGGCGCTCGGTTACCGTGGTGCAGGGTGGAGAAAGCTATGCTGCTCTTGCTTGCGGGCTACAGCGAGCCTTGCAACAGGCCGGTGGCAGCCCGATTGAGCACCGCACCGACAGCTTAAGTGCAGCACGCAACAATCGACAAAATGTCTGGACCGACGCCTATGGCGAGTTATGTGCACACTATCGGATGCAGCCCACCCGCAATAACCTGGGGCAGTCACATGAAAACGGTGTGGTTGAGTGCGCCAACGGGTCGCTAAAACGTCGCCTGTCGCAGCAACTGAAGCTGCGCGGGCACCATGACTTTGACAGCATTGAGGCCTACCAAGCGTTCATTGATCAGGTGGCATCCAAACTCAATCGCCGCTCTCACTCGCGTTTTACTGAAGAGCAGCAGGCCTTACAGCCCTTACCTAGTCATGAGGCCGCCGATTACCAAACGCTGAATATCAAAGTCACACGCTCTTCGACCATAGAGGTCCGGCGCGTGGTCTACACCGTGCCCTCGCGGCTAATCGGTGAGCGCGTTCAGGTCAGGCTGCATCATGACCAGCTGGTGTTGCACATCGGGCAGCAGCAGGCACTAACGCTACCACGTATCTACCCTAAGCCAGGAGAGAGCCGTGCCCGCTGTATCAATTACAAGCACGTCATCCGCTCACTGGCGTCCAAACCTCAGGCGTTCCGCTACTCTCAGCTGCGCGATGATCTCTTGCCCGACGACAACTACCGCCAGCTTTGGCGTCATGCCGATCAGCAGCTGGAGGCTCGCGAGGCCTGTAAGTGGATCGTCACCGTACTCAGGCTAGCCTATGAATACGATGATGAGCAGGCGCTAGGGCAGGACTTGTTGGTTCACGCTAAAGCCGGCAAGTTCGCGACAATTACGGAGCTTCAGGCCCGCTACCTCACCAGCCATCAACCCACCTTGCAAGCCACCTCCACCCAGCATGAGCTGATTAGCTATGACGAGCTGCTGTCAACGATAACGGGCGATAGCCGGCTGCTAGATCTGGCGCAGGAGGTGGTGTTGTGAGCGATTCAGTCGCCCTGCTATTAAAAGAGCTGAAGCTGCCGGCCTTTGTTCGGCACTACCAGTCGCTGTGGGACACGGCTGTGGAGAAAAGCTGGTCCCACACCGACTACCTGGCGGCTCTATGTGAGTACGAGCTATCTGATCGTTATCAGCGCAGGACTCAAAAATGGATACGCGAAGCCAGGCTCGCAACCAGTAAAACCTTCACAGCCTTGGATAACAGCAGCTTGAGCAGACCCAATCAAGCGGTACTGGCCAAACTGCAACAAGATACAGACTGGGCGCACAACGCGGATAACGTCCTGCTGATTGGCCCCAGTGGTACCGGCAAAACCCACATAGCCAACGCTTTGGGTCACCGGCTTGTTGAGCAAGGAGTGCGCTGCAAGCTGTTTCCGGCCATCGCACTGGTTCAGCTCTTGCAGCAAGCCAAGCGGGATCTTGACCTGATGACGGCAGTGACCCGACTGGATAAATACCGGGTCATCATCATTGACGACATTGGCTATGTGAAGAAAACCGATGCTGAAACACATGTGCTGTTTGAGTTTATCGCCCATCGTTACGAAAGTGGCAGCCTGATCATCACCGCCAACCAGCCCTTCAGTGAATGGGATCAGATCTTCCCCGACAGCATGATGACAGTGGCAGCTGTCGATCGGCTAATACACCACGCGACAATTATCGAACTTGAGGGGGAAAGCTATCGAAAGCAGCACCAGTTAGCACAAGCAAAAAGCAGTAAAAGTAAAAGCACCTAACCGGCCATCATAGTTGTCGCGGGCCGGACAAGATAGTTGACGTCTAACACATATCGAACCTCCTGAATGGAGAATGGGAGGCTCAATTATCCAGATAATTATGTTGCATTAAAAATCATACAAAACACCAAAAGTAGCCCAAATTAACGATTGAATCATCCGGATAACACATAACTGAAAATGCCACATAACTCGACGGGCAACAGATCGGCCTGGCGGGCGGCGAGCCAGCGCTTGGCGGCCGTCGCCTGGCACTTCGGGCAATGACGGTTGCGACACGAGTTATAGGCCACCTGGGTGTGCGCGCACGCACGGCAGCGCAGCACATGGCCGCCGAGCTCGGCACGGCGACAGTGCTCAATGGCCGACATGGCCTTGAGCTGGCCGAGGCTGAGGTGCCCGGCCCGTTGTTGCCGCCACAGCGATCCGCGGTCGCGGAAAATATCCGCAACCTCGAGGGTTGCGCGTGACATGGCCGGTGCGTTAGTGCAGTGGTGCCAGAGTCAACGCATCCAGGGGGCTCTTGGTATCACGCAAGGTGCGGGTGGCCACCTGAGAGTAGAGCGCGGTGGTCTCGAGCTTCTTGTGCCCGAGTGCGACCTGAATGATACGAATATCCACCCCCTGCTCGAGCAGGTGTGTGGCAAAGCTGTGCCGCAACGTATGCAGGGACACACGTTTGCTGATCCCTGCCGCGGTGGCGGCGGCGTGACAGGCGCGATTGAGCTGACGCGAGGAGAGCGGGTTGATCGGGTTTTGTCCCGGGAACAGCCAGCCGCCGTCGAGCATCCAGTGCTTGGCGTGAGCGATCCGCCACCAATCGCGCAGGATACCGAGCAACGCCGGCGACAGCATGGCGTTGCGGTCCCTGCTGCCTTTGCCCTGCTCGACATGCAGGATCATACGGGTGCTATCAATATCGCTGACCTTCAGGTGAAGCACTTCGCTGGCGCGCAAGCCCGCGCCGTAGGCCACCGACAGCGCCGCTTGAACCTTGGCGTTGGCAGCAGCCTCAAGCAGACGTGCGACCTCCTCCGCGCTGAGTACCACCGGCAGGGTTCGCGGTGTTGAGACCGTGGCAAGCTTGGCGGCCACCTCGGGGTCCCCGACCGTGACGTTGAAAAAAAACCGCAGTCCCGCGATCGCGGCATTGATACTGATACTGGAAGTGCCGCTCTCAACCAAATGTAACTGATAGAGCCGTAAGTCTTCCGCTGTGGCGCTATGGGGTGAATGGCCCAAATAGCATGCCAGGCGCTTAACGGCGCGGATGTACCCGGTTTGGGTCTTGGGAGTTAATTTACGCATCGTCATATCGTCGATCATGCGTTGACGCAAGGGGCTGATTGTTCTGGTAGACTGAGTCATGGGGTTGCTCCTGTGTTGAGGTTAGGAGGTGTGCACCCTTAAGTTCAGCACAGGACAGCCCCATCCTGTAGTCGATGTGATGTTTGGTTGTGCGCGGCTACTGAACGTGCCGCCTATTACCGCGATAGCGGTTTAGTCCAATTCCACATACCGGTCTTACAGGATAACGATAAATTCTTTGATTTCGATTGATTGGGATCGACAGCTTCCAGCCAATATACGGTAATTTCTGTGTTGCTCTACTCATGAATATTCTTGCGGCAGGAGTTTGATTGGAGGCAGCCGTAGAGGCGGTGTTACTTGAGGGGAACGAACGGCATGAGTCGGCTTGTGGGGTCAAACTCGCAGACGGTGGGAGCTACCTCGACCTCTTCAATGGCGAAACATTCGGCCATGGTGGATCCAGTGCCGAGCATTAAACCGGTAGATAACATCGCTGATGCAAGTGGTTTATAAGTTGGCTGTTGCAAAATAATTAAATCTTGGTAAACCATCGCCTCTGGCGGTGAGACACGAGTAGGCTCTGCCGAAGCGGCGTGCAGAGTAGAAAATGGCCTCCTTTGAACCGGCAAGTTCTATAGGAGGCAATTATGAGCGACTGGCAAAGCCAAGCTCACGTTAGACATTATTGCAAATATCACGTTGTATTTGTGCCGAAGTATCGTAAAAAGTCGATCTACGGAACTCAGAGGACGGATATCGGAGGTATTTTACGGGAATTATGTCGCCAGCAAGGGGTAGAGCTGGTCGAAGGGTATGCGATGAAAGATTATATCCATATGCTGTTGATGACTGCTCTCTTTATACGTCATTATTTTAATGACGTTTTGGTACTCCCGCCCCCATCCATGGGGGAATATGGGAAATGCTACCAAGATGAATCATCTTCCTTGATGTCAATCGCTAGCGTTTATGGCTCTGCTCACCGTCCAACGTCATTAATGGTTGGTATAGTTCGGGTCGACGATCGCGGAACAGGTTCCACAGGTCGCGATAACGTTGTGCCTCGCCGAGATCGATTTCACTGACCAGTACCTGGCGTTCATCCTCCGAGGCTTCAACCACAATTTCACCCAGATGGTCGGTAATAAAAGAGGAACCGTAGAAGCGCATATGACAGCTCTCGCCGGTTTCACACCCGATGCGGTTGGAGGCTGCCACCGGGATGACATTGGCCGCCGAGTGTCCCTGTTGGGTGCGTTGCCAGTGGCGCAGGGCCTTGGTATCGGTGCTATTGGGCTCTGAGCCGATAGCGGTGGGGTAGAGTATTAATTCCGCCCCTTTTAAGGTGGCAATGCGTGCGGTTTCCGGAAACCATTGATCCCAGCAGACTGGTACCGCCACCCGGCAGAATTTGGTGTCCCACACGCTAATTCCGGTATCGCCGGGGCTGAAATAGTACTTTTCAGTATAGCCAAAGGAGTCTGGGATATGGGTTTTGCGGTATTTTCCGAGTATTTCACCGTCGGCATCGATCATCACCAGCGTGTTGAAGAACGCATTGTTGGCGCGTTCGAAGATGCTCACAGGTATTACAATCTCAAGTTCTTTGGCAATGGTTTTAAGCTGCAATACCGCTGGATTTTCCTCAACGCTTGTAGCCAGTTCAAAATACTTGTCGTTGAGGTCTTTGCAAAAGTAGGGCGTTTCAAACAGTTCCTGCAGCAAGACTATATTGGCACCCTGTGCGGCGGCTTCGTAAACCAATTCAACCGCGTTGTCGATGTTTTTCTGGCGATCCCAGCTGCAGCTCATTTGCGTAATTGCAAGGTTAATCTTTTTCATAATGTTGCTACCTCTCGATATTTATAGGATTTTTAGAAAACTGTGCTTGCGTGATGCAACCGATACTGCCCCGCCCAGGAGTATGTCTCGACAACCAAGTACCCTGATGATGTTGTAATGTGGGAATTGATCCTGAATGGCGCGCCAGCGCTATGTCGTCACTCGGGTCTTCATACAAGGGAACAAATACAGCTTCATTACCAATGTAGTAGTTGGCATAGGTGGCGGCGATTCTCTCTCCGGGCTGTCGCTCCATGGTCGATTCGTCGCGGTCGACGGACGCGTGTTCTTCTTTGCTCCCGCAGACATCACTCTGTGCTGGCCAGATCATCCTGCACTGCTTTTGGGGGGCGGAGGTGCCGGGGACGTAAAATCCAGCCTGCTTCGGCGTCATCTTTAATGTTTTAGTCATTGTCTCTGTCTTTTGAAACTAGAGGGGTACTTCGTGGTTCAGTGGGAAATATGCTACTACGACGGGGGGGCGAGCAATATAGATAAAAATGTGGAGATGCCCAATATAGTTTTAAGGGGCAGGCGGGAGAGGGCGGTTAGATATGGGGAGAGCTAAGGTGATTAGAGTTCTTGTGGGTTAGCTGTGGAGTGACGGATCCATAATATAAAGCCCGCTAAGGTAGTGTTTAAAAAGGAGATCGATATTTCAAGCAAGGGTTCTACTTGAGCTTGTGATACGCTTCCAATGGGTCGGAAAAATTAGACTCACCAGAACAACTAAGCGCATCGATAAAAACAGAAAAGAGCTCTGCCTGTGAAGTAACATCGAGCTTTTCATAAATCTTGTGTCGATGGGTGTTGACTGTTGCTGCTGTTATGTCCAGCTTCTCTGCTGTAGATTTTGATGAGTGGCCGCGAAGAATTAACTGTGCGATTTGGCACTCCCTGGCGGTTAGTACCGATGTGCCAAAGTTTTCAACCGCAGATGCTATTTGTTGATGTAAGTCTGATGTTGAAGTCTGATCGCTGGTGTCTAGGCCTTTAATTGCTTCCCAATAGCTTAAAAAACTGGTTCGTACCACCGGTTCCATGGCGCGGAGCTTGTTGACCTCTTCAGCACTGAAGTCAGGGTTCCATGTGGATCGACTTATGCCAATACAGACTCCAATTTCAGGGGTTACAGAAAAGAGGTAGCCAAATTCAGAACCACCATCGGAGGCATGATAGTATTGTTTAAAATACTCGCTATTTAAAAAGTCATCGGGAGCCAGTTCTTCGAGGAGGTAGCCTCCCGGTTGTACATTATCCATAAAGGCTTGATAAAACGGATTTAGCAGGTAGGGGCCATTCAGATAGTCTTCAATGATGATCTTGTGCCGTTCCTGCTCTACGTTATCGTAGTGTATGACGGTCTTGTTATTCCTACAGAGAATTTCTATGATAATGATATCAATAGGCACTATTGTTCTCAGGGCTTCAAGTAGGTGAGCCGGTAGGGATTCATCGTGTAAATTGGCCATGATTGCGCTAATGGCCCGATTCCAGCTGTGGAAGCTATCGCTCTTAGGATCTACTATATCTGCCATATGGCCGTTTTCTTCATTGTTTTCTTAACTCCGTTACACTAATCCTGTATTCGTCATGTTATCGCTTGCCGATACCCGTGTACACATTTCTATGTATATCCATTCCCCACTCCTCCGCTGTAATCTGAGTGTCACCATCAGCGAAGTTCATTTACACGCTGGGGCTGTTGATAGCAGTAGGTATATTTTCGTTTGAGGAGCGCAAGAGTATGAAAAATAAAGAAAAAACTATAGGTCTGCGGCCTTTGAGTCTGGCAATCGCCTGCCTGGCGGGACAGTGTGTGGCGGTGCCTGCACTGGCTGACGGGATGCAGATTGAAGAAGTAGTGGTTACCGCCCAAAAGCGGGCACAGAGTGCCCAGGATATTGGTGTGGCAGTGAGCGCCTTTGCGGGTGATGACATTAAGAAGTTGAATCTTGATTCGGCAACAGAGTTGGCGTCACACACGCCAGGCTTGAGTACAGCTAACGGCACCTCCGGAGGCACTCCGATTTTTGCGATTCGCGGAATCGGCCTCGATGACTTCAATATCAATAACAGCAGCGGGGTAGGCGTCTATGTCGATGAGGTTTTTGCCAGTTCACCCATGTTGCTCGGCTTCCAGTTAATGGATATTGAGCGTGTTGAGGTACTCAAAGGGCCTCAGGGGACTCTCTACGGAAAAAACACCACCGGCGGTGCTATTAATTTTGTTTCCAATAAACCGTCGGAAGATTTTTCTGCTTCTATAACTGCTGGTTATAGCCGTTGGAATCGAGTCGACCTTGATGGCTATGTCAATGGTGCATTATCAGACTCTGTTAACGGTCGGGTGGCTTATTCCTATTCAAAACAGAATGAAGGTTGGCAGACCGATATTGATACTGGCGAAGAATTTGGCAAGGTGGATAAGCTGGCCATCAGGACACTGTTGAACGTTGAGCTTTCACCGGATACGGAGATGTTAGTCAATCTTCATTACGGCAATGATGAGTCAAAGCCAATTTCACCGCAGAATGATAATTCCGAGCAGGCCGCCAATGACATTTTAGGCCTGGGTGGACTGCTGGATGGCATGCTGGATGTGCCTGCTGACTCCGACAGTGTCAGGGTGGGTGGTCTGGATGTGCGCAGGGATGAGACGGGGTACGGAGCATCGATCACTATTGTTCATGATGCAGAGAGCCTTAGCTTTCAGTCGATCACCGCTTGGGAAAGCTATGAGCGGGAGGTGGTGGACAACTACGACGGCACCGCGGTCTCTTTCCTGGACCTGGATCAGTCGGGTGAGCTTAGTCAATACTCACAGGAGTTTCGACTGACCTCAGACAGTGGCGATGACTATACCTGGGTATTGGGGGCCAATTATTCGCTGGATGAGGTAGAGGTGTCCGATGATTTCCTGATGGACTGGTCTGCAGGTATCAATTTGACAACGGCTTACGAACAGGTCAGTGCTTCTTGGGGTGTTTATTTTCACAATGAATACTATCTCACTGAGGTGGTCAAACTTACCGGTGGTGTTCGTTACTCACAGGACAAACGTGAGTTTGACGGCGGCACTTTTAGCACCGACGGCTCAGACCTGTTTGGAATATTAGGCGGGATGTTGGGTAGCGCCCCAGTAGCGGGTACTTTGATAGTTGCTAATGATGCGTCTGAAACCGAGGATAATATCTCCGGTAAAATTGGCCTCGATTATCAAATCAGTGAAGATGTTCTCCTCTATGGTAATGTTTCTACCAGCTATAAGGCCGGCATTTTCTATGGTGGTGTTGGGACCCGCGATGCTGTTCTCGGCTATGTCGAACCAGAAGAGGTGACGGCCTACGAAATCGGTTTTAAGACTACCTTGCTCGATAGTAGCTTGCAGTTAAATGGTGCCGTTTATCGATATGATTACGATAATCGCCAGTCCCTGGCGATTGTTGAGGATCCTGCAATCTTCCTGGTAGGAACCCTGGCGAATGTTCCAGAGTCTACGATTGAAGGTGCGGAACTGGATTTTTGGTGGCGAGCCGCAGAGGGGTTGGACTTTAAAGGGGGTGTTTCCTACATTAATTCCCGAGTGGAGAAAGATCTGGCGTCCGCCGATGTACGTAATATGACGCTGTTTAGCGTTGTGCCTAAAGGTGCCAGTTTATCCCAGTCACCTGAGTGGAGTTACAATGGCTTGGTCAGTTATAGCTGGAATCCCAGCGATAATTTTATCGCCAGCATTCAGCTGGATTATAGCTGGAGTGACAATCAATACGCCGCACTGTCCGATCCGTTGGCGGTGTATGGTCCGGTGAAAAAGGTGGGAACAAGGCTTTCACTGGGCTCTGCTGATGAGATATGGGAGCTGGCACTTTGGGCAGACAATATTGAAAATGAGAACTCTGATACCTACAGCTTCACCAATAACTCGGGAGCCCGTTCGGTCTATCGTCAACAACCTGTGAGCTATGGTGTAACCTTTACTTACAACTTTGAGTAAATAATCCTTCATGCAATATTGTTGGAAGGGACTCCAATAATATTGTCATTTGTGTTGGCGTTTATGTGATTTGACAAAACCGCAGGTTGTGAGTGCATATGGGAAAGACAGTTAAAGATTCTTTGAGCTCAGATGGATTGTTTACCATGCTCTTGGTTGTTATTACAGGGTTTGTTGGTGTGGCTCCCCTGGCTGTACTGCCTGCTTGGGTAGGGGGGATGATGGATCATCTCGGCTTGTCCGAACAGCAAGCCGGTGTTATTGCTTCGGCTAATCTGTTCGGATCGGCAATTGGAATGCTAATTGTGGCGGGGTTGTTAAAGCATTTCTCTTTGTTACGCCTCGCCATTATGGGCGTTGGGCTGGAGGTTGTTGCTGATCTGGCTTCGCTGTTTTTTGATGCAGCATTGCAACTGGGGTGTTTGCGTTTTGCTGCCGGTATAGGTGGCGGTGTTGTAACCGCAACTGCTATCAGCTGGATTGCACAGCAGCCAAATCCTGAAAGGGGCTATGGGCTGTTCATGATGCTGCAGTTTGGTGTGGGGGCCCTGATTTTGGCTGTTTTACCACACTTTATGGCCGTGAATGGAGTGAATGTTATCTATTTGGTGTTTATTGCCTTTGCTTTCTTGTCATTGGTGTTGTCGCCCGCTCTTAAGTGTTCACTAAAACGAAAAATTCATCAGGGTAACGATAACGACGGTATTGAAGTCGCAGCAGAGAAAATCAAACTGCTACCTGTCGGCTTGTCTTTTGTCGCTGTCGGGTTGTTCGAGGCGGCGAATGCCGGTGTTTGGGCCTATATCGAGCGAGTCGGCCTGGCTATTCCCCTTCCCCGAGATACGCTGGGTATGATTTTGGCGATTGCGTCTCTGGTCGGTATTCCCGGTGCCTTGGCCGTCGTTTGGCTCGGTATTCGTCGAGGGCGTTTTCTGCCGATCGCCGCAGGGCTGAGCTGCGGAATGCTTTCATTGTTGTTACTGCTGGGTGTCGATGACCTTTTGTTGTACATGGTGGCGATTATGGCCCTGAGTGCCTCCTGGAGTTTTACGCTGCCATATTTGCAGGGTATTCAGGCGCAGCTGGACCCTCAAGGGCGAATCGCTGTTTTGGGTTACTTTGTGGTTATGGTGGGCGTTGCTCTGGGTCCTGCACTCTATGGGGGCGTCGTGGGCTCAGGAGACTACTCCAATGCCATGTGGTTAGGGGTGCTGCTTTTGGTGGGTTGCCTGATCGCGATTGCGCCAGTGGCAATAGCGACTGATCAAGTCTCTGATCGAAAACAGGCCGAATCGCCGACCGAACAGCTACCCAGAGTAGTGACCAAGTCGAGGCACAGATTAAAGAAACTGCTAACTGGCATCTAACATTTCGTGATTTATTTATTCCGGATAAGTATTTAGGTAACTAACCATGAGCAATGAACTGTGCTATCTATCTGCGACGAAAGCTGGTGAACTGTTTACCTCCAAAAAACTGTCGCCCGTTGAGCTGTTACAAGCGTTAATCAATCGCGCAGAACAGGTAGAGCCCTCTATCAATGCGTTTTCATTTGAGTATTTTGACGAAGCGATGGATGCAGCACGGCTAGCGGAGAAGTCGTATATGAAAGGGAGTGCTAGGCCCCTGGAAGGTATTGCTGTGGCGGTTAAGGATGAAGAGAATATTATCGGTAAGGTGACAACCAACGGCTCCCTGTTGTTGCAAGATAATGTCGCCCAGACTCATTCTCCGGTGGTAGAACGTATGCTCAATGCCGGGGCCATTATTCATGCGCGTACCACGACACCGGAATTCTCTTCAAACACCGTGACCCACTCTCGCCTGTGGGGGGTAACAAGAAACCCCTGGAATACGGAATATACGCCGGGAGGATCTTCCGGTGGCGCAGGTGCTTCGCTGGCGGCTGGGACTACGACTCTGGCAAATGGTTCTGATATTGCAGGCTCGATTCGCGTGCCCGCGTCTTGTTCGGGTGTGATCGGATTCAAGCCCCCTTATGGGCGGGTGCCGGATGAATCTCCCTATAACCTGGATACCTATGCCCATCAAGGCCCAATGGCAAGAACGGTGGCTGATTGTCGACTGTTCCAGAATGTGCTCTCCGGCCCCCATCCCTTTGATCCAGCCAGTGTAAGCCCAAAGTTGACGATACCGGATAATCTTGAAAACATTCGAGGGATGCGTATTGGCTATTCTCTGGATCTTGGCTATTTCTCCGTGGATTCTGAAGTGCGCGAAAATACCTTGGCTGCGGTGGAAGTATTCAGACATTTGGGAGCGACTGTAGAAGAAGTTGATATAGGCTGGAACAGTAGTTGCCTGACAACGGCCATGACCCATCTGCACGCATTGTTTGGCTCCACCTTACAGCGAGATTGCGTTGGTCGCGAAGAACAACTGACTGATTATGTACGTTATTTCTTGGGTACTGGTAGTTCACCTCAACCAAAAAGTGTCGTCGAAGCGAATCTTCATGCCGGTGAAATGTTTGCTCAGTTAAGCAAGGTGTTTGCCTCTTACGATTTGTTAATTTGTCCTACGGTTGCCACCACGTTTGTAAAAGCGGATTTTGATTACAGTAAGGATACCTTGATTGTTGATGGTGAAATCATGGCCCCATCGCTGGCAAGCTGGTGCATGACCTATCCGTTCAATACCCTGAGCCGTTGCCCTGTTCTTAGTGTGCCCACTGGTTTCGCCTCTAATGATGTACCTACCGGTATGCAGATTGTTGGCCCCAGCTTCGATGATGTAACCGTATTTAAAGCGGCTATGGCTTATGAAAGTGCGAAGCCGCCGATGTACAGTGGCGGCTTGGCGCCAGAAATATTGCAACAGCCTGAATTGGTCATGTGACACCGGATGTAATGCCTTGGGCTACGGACTTGCCGAAGACGCGCCACCGAAATATTATGCATCGAATTCTGCGCAAAATTGAAAAAATAGGTTTAATCTCAGTGTGGCATTATTGATAGGGTAGTGGAAATGTCTACTTGCTAATGACAAGTTTGTGACGGCACCGGTCATTCTGAGGCCAGAGAGAGAACCAAGTCTCTGTTGGCATCGATCATTACCAGGGTGTTAAAGAAGCCGTTGTTGGCGCGTTCAAAGATGCGGACCGGGATCACACCCTCAAACGCCTTGGCCACGTCTTTAAGCCGCTTGACGGCGTGGTTGTTCTTAACGGTGGTGGCCAGTTCTAAATAGCGGTTGTTGATGTGCTAGCAGAAATAAGGGGTCTCAAACAATTCCCGCAGCAGAACGATCTGGGCCCCCTGGGCGGCGGCCTCGTGCACTAGTTTAACCGCGTTTTCGATATTCACTCCGCGATCCCAGCCACAGCTCATCTGTGTTACGGCTAGATTGATTTTTTTCACTGCAATACCTCTCGAAAATTAACGGGTTTCACCGGAAAACTGCGCCTGGGTGATACAGCCAATGCTGCCGCCACCGAGCAAAATATCTCGACAGCCTGGTACGCCCACGACCTTGTGGTTCGGGAACTGGTCCTGGATAACGGCGAGCGCGGGCTCGTCATTGGGATCGTCGTACAGGGGCACAAATACCGCGCTATTGCCAATGTAATAATTGACGTAGGTGGCGGCGATTCGCTCTCCCGGCTGGCGGGCGATGGCCTCGGCATTGCGATCGAAGGTCGCGTGCTCTTCTTCGGTCCAGCAGATGGGGTTGGGCTGATGCACCTTGACGACTTTGAGCGGTCTGCCCTTGGCATCGGTCTCGTTGCTTAAAATATCGTAAGTGAGCTGCGAGACTTCGTACTGGGGATCGTTTTTGTCTTCGGTCCAGGTCAACAGTACGACGCCGGGGGCGGCAAAGACACAGAGGTCGTCAATATGGCCATCGGTTTCGTCGAAGGGGCAGCCGGTGGGTAGCCAGATAATCTTCTCCACATTCATATAGTCCTTCAGTGCCTGGTCAACTTCCTCGTCGCTGCGCTCGCCCGTGCGGTTGGGGTTAAGCAGGCACTGGCGAGTGGTAATCAGGGTGCCTTCACCGTCGGCCTGCAAGGCGCCGCCCTCTGCGACAATGGGGGCCTTGTAGCGATCGGTGTTCTCGATTTCCAGCACCTTGTGGGCGATATGCTCATCGAGCTCCCAGTGGTTTCTCAGGCCACCGATATGGCCGCCCCAGGAGTTGAACTGCCAGTCCACGCCGCGTACCTGGCCCTGGTCGTTGATCACAAAATTGGGGCCGGAGTCGCGCATCCAGGCATCGTTGGTGGACATCTCCACCAGTCGCACCGTGTCGGGCAGGCGGGCGCGGGCATTTTGAAACTGGGCGGCCGACACACACATGGTAACCGGCTCGCTATCGGCAATGGCACTGGCCACGCGAACAAAAGCCGCCTGGGCCAGTTTGGCGCCGGCGGGCCAGACATCGCTCTGCTGCGGCCAGATCATCCAGCACTGCTTTTTCGGTTGCCAGGCGCCGGGTACGTAGAAACCGTCCTGGCTGGGGGTGGTCTTCAAGGTCTTCGCCATAGTCGCTGTCTCTTATGGGGTTTACGGAGTGAATCTGTAAAACCTATGCTACTGCGGAGCGTCTGGGAGCAATATAGACCCATAGGGCAGGTGTTGGTGAAAGGGGGAGAGGCGTTATGGGGAGCTCGGCGGCGCCAGGTAGGCAGACAGGGGGTCGGGGTTTTCGTCGAGGTTCAGGCAGGAGAGCGAGTCGATAAACAAATAAAACAGCTCGGCCTGGGAGCTGATATCGAGCTTGCGATAGATATTTTGCCGGTGCAGCTTGACGGTCCTGAGAGCGATTTCCAGCTTGTCGGCAATGGCCTGGCTGGAGTGGCCGTGGAGAATCAGCAACAGCACTTCCCGCTCGCGGCCGGTGAGAACGGAACTGCCAAAATCCTTCATAACCTGTTTCAGTTGCCGGTGCAGGTCTGAGGTGGGGTTGGCCAGTTCCCGGTTATTGGTCAGGCGCAGGTGTTTTAGCACCAGTGTGCGCACCAGCGGCTCCAGTGCGTGCAGTTCATCAAGTCGGTCTTGCGTCAGCGTGTCGTTTTCCGTGTGGGCGAAGGAAAAATGGAGATAGCGCTCCTTCTGCCCGATATCCTCGAGGGTGATGCAATAACCCATATCATCGGCAATACCGTCCTTTTTGTAATAGCGCAGGAAAAACTCGGTTTCGCGGAAGTTATCCGGTGCCACATCGTTGAGGGTGTAAAACCCCGACGCCAGTCCCTCGGTGCTGGCCAGGTAAAAGGGATCGAGCAGGTAAAGGCCCTTGAGGTAGCGTTTAAGGTTCTTTGTTATGCCAGGAGAAGTGATATCGTGACTTAATAGCCTGGGTCCATGCTCTTGGGAAAAGGAGAAAATGATATTGCTCCTTTCCTGGGGAATGGTGTTATTTAATTCCTGGCTCAATAGGGGAAAAAACCTCGGCTCGCCTAGCTTGTCGATCATCCGAATCAGCAACTGTTTGTAGGGCTTGGTGATGGGGCGGTGTTTTTGCTCTGATGTCATTGACTGCGTCTAACAATTATTTATTCGGTGCCTGCTTATTACTTATGCCATGCTATTGAGTATAGGGCAAGTGGAAACCCATGCCCGGTGATCGTCTACCTGCCCTTTAGAACTATATTCTCCAGCACTTATCCCCCTTACACTAGCTCCATAGAACAGAGCCTTTCTGTTTGGCACTGAAAGCACCGTTTTTACTTGAGGGTATGAGGCATGAGCGAATTTGACCAGTACGACACACAGGCGATTGTGGAAATGGATAAGGCCCATCACCTGCACCCCTGGCAGTTCTTTGACCTGTTTCGTCACAATGGAGCACTGCCTATTGTCAAAGGTGACAACTGCCATATCTACGACACCGATGGTCGCAAGTACTTCGATGCGGTCGGCGGCCTGTGGTGCAACAATATCGGTCTGGGACGCAAGGATATGGCCGACGCCATCGCCGAGCAGGCCTATAAAATGTCCTACGCCAGTGCCTTTGTGGACTTGACTAACGTGCCGGCCGCAGAGTTGGCGGCCAAGCTGGCGCAGCTGGCACCGGCACCCCTGAACCATGTATTTTTTACCTGTGGTGGCTCCACGGCGGTGGACACGGCCTTTCGCCTGATCCACTACTTCCAGAACTGTCGCGGCAAGCACGACAAGAAACATATTATCTCGCGCAAGAACTCCTACCACGGCACAACTTATGCCGCCATGTCGATTGGCGGCAAGCCCGGCGATCATCCGCCGGAGTTTAATTTTATCAGCGATATTATCCACCATATCTCCTACCCCAATTATTACCGCTGCGCGGAAGAGGGCATGAGCGAGGAGGAATTTGTCGACTGCCTGGTGCAGGAATTTGAAGACAAGATCGAAGAGCTCGGCGGTGCCGATAAAGTGGCTGCCTTCTTTGCCGAGCCAATTATGGGGGCCGGTGGTGTGATTGTACCGCCAGAGGGTTACCTTAAGCGCATGCACGCGGTGTGTAAGAAAAACGACATTCTTTTTGTCTCTGACGAGGTGGTCACCGGATTTGGCCGCTTAGGCCACTGGTTCGCCTCTGAAGACGAGTTCGGCATAGTGCCGGATATGATCACCTCCGCCAAGGGCCTGACCTCCGGCTATATGCCACTGGGTGCGCTGCTGTTTTCCGATGAGATTTGGGAGGTTTTAAATGCGGAGGGTTCCGGGCGTTGTTTTCCCCATGGCTTTACCTACTCGGGGCACCCGGTGGCCTGTGCGGCAGCACTGAAAAATATCGAGATAATGGAGCAGGAGAAACTGTTGGAAAACGTTAACGAAGTTGGCCCCTACTTTGAAGAGCAACTGAAAACGCTGGAGGACCTGTCCATTGTCGGACAGGTGCGCGGGCGCAAGTTTATGGTGTGCGTGGAATATGTCGCCGACAAGCAAACGCGGGAACTCTTCCCGGAAGAGTTGGATATCGGTAAACGCATTTCCAATCACGCCGACAAGCTGGGGTTGATTTGCCGGTCCATTGTGCACCTGAACGTAATGTCGCCGCCACTGACCATGACCCGGGCCGATGTGGACTTTATTGTCGACACCCTGCGCAAGAGTATCGAGCTCACCGTTGAAGAGTTGCGGTCAGAAGGTTATTTCGCGGGCTAACACAGGACTAGATTCAATGAACTCTACCAAAATAACCAACTACCTCTCCAGCCATACCGGGCAAGGGCCGGGTAAGGCAGACCTGATACTGACCAACGCGCGGATTTATACAGTGGACCCCGGCCGGCCCTGGGCGGAAGCGGTGGCCATAAAAGATGGCCGGTTCATCGCGGTCGGTGGCCGGGCAGAGATGGATGCTCTCCGGGATGAGCACACCCGCGAGGTGGACCTGCAAGGCCGCTTTGCGATGCCGGGCCTCTACGATATGCATACCCACCCAGACCTGAGTCTGGCACCGGGCTATGCCGATTATCTGGATGTGGGGCTGGAAAGCCCCACGCCGGACGATATTGCAAAGGCGATTCTGGACTATGCGGAATCCCATCCGGGCGATGGATGGATATACGGTTCCTATTTTGTGCACTTCACCTTTCGTCAGGCGGAGATTGAGCCGGGGTGCGAGTGGCTGGACACCGTTATGCCGGATCGGCCAGTGGCCATTCTCGACCGTTCCTGGGGCTCGATGATGGTGAACTCCAAAGCCCTGGCCCTGGCCAATATCACAGCAGACACCCCCGACCCGGGCAATGGTTTTATACAGCGCGATTCCATTACGGGTGAGGCTACAGGCATCCTGATTGACGGCGCTTATGCGATGATTCACGCCGCCATGCCGCCGACGCCCCAGCACGCGCTGAAAAGAGCCTACCGTGAAGGCGTGCAGTACCAGTCTTCCCGCGGTGTGGTGGCGACCAAGTATGTGCATGTGTGCGAGCATCGGCTGGAGGCGTTGAAGTCAATCGATGATGCCGGCGAAATGACACTGAGAGTCGAGGCCGCTATCAGCTGGCAGGACGATATCTTCCCGGTCAAGCGCCGTTGGGAGCTGCTGAGTGGCGAACGGAATTACTATCGCAGTGCGCGCCTCAATGCCAATGCGGTCAAGTTTCATTTTGACGGGGTGCACGAAACCCGTTCCTCCTACCTTTCCAGCCCCTGGCCCGGCGAGGAAAAATGGCGCGGCGGGCTGAACCTGACGCCGGAACATATTACCGATATGGTAGTGGACCTTGATCGCCGGGGAATTCGTGTGATCTCCCACTGCACCGGCGACGGCGCATCGGATCTGTTTCTTGATGCCGTGGCAGAGGCACGCCGCGTTAACGGCGGGGGTGTGCGCCACCAGTGCGCCCATTCCACCTTGTTGCTGGAAGAGAATTTGGCGCGCTTCAAAGAGCTCAATGTCACCGCCGAATTCTCACCGGCCGTGTGGTATCCCAGTGATTTCGCCTACGCCCGTACTCAGGCCGGCGAAGAGAAAATGAAAACCCTCTACAACTTTAAGGGGGTGCTGGATGCCGGCGGGGTGGCGGTGATGGGTACCGATTGGCCGGTTTCCAATATCAACCCCTGGATCGGTTTTGAAACCATGGTGACGCGGAAGAACCCTTGGGGGGACTACTCGGAGCCCTTCTACGGCGAGCCGATTTCGCTGGAACAGGCGATAAAGGTGATGACCATTAACGGCGCCTGGTCCATGGGGATTGAGCATAAGGCCGGGAGTATCGAAGTGGGCAAATCGGCGGATTTGATTGTCCTGGATCGCAACCTGTTTGAACTAGAGCCTCAGGGAAATCTGCACAACACCAGGGTGGATATCACGGTGATGGAAGGTGAGATCGTCTGGGACCGGTTGGATCAGTTTGAACAAGCTGAACTTGAAGCGGTATGGAAAAGCGATCAGGTACCGACGTTTTATGAGCGCATGGAAGACTAATCTTTGAGCGTGTTATTGTATTAAACGACTACTGCAGTTAGACGGTGGTGAGCCAATGAGTAAAAAGTTTAGCCCGATTCCTGTTACCGTTATTTCCGGTTTTCTCGGCGCCGGAAAAACCACCTTGCTTAATCGTATTCTTAATGGTGATCACGGCCGTAAGATTGCGGTAATGGTCAACGACTTTGGTGAGATCAATATCGATAGTCAGTTGATCGTCAGCGCCGAACAGAGCATGGTGAACCTGTCTAACGGTTGCATTTGTTGCACTGTAGAAAGTGACTTGATCGAGCAGCTGCACAAATTGATCAGTTTGCGTGAGCGCCCGGAGTATATCCTGATTGAAACCAGTGGCGTCTCGGATCCCTCCAAGGTGGTGAACACCTTGTGCTACCCGCAATTTCGCCAACAACTCACCGTCGATGCAGTGGTAGCTATCATCGATGCTGACAACTTTTCCAGCTTGGACGGCGACAGGAGAAAGCTGGCGATGGATCAGTTGAGTGTTGCCGATATTGTGGTGATTAACAAAACGGATCTGGCGACCACTCGGCAGGTGGAGTCGTTTCGCCAGCAATGGCTATACCCATACGCCCGGGTGTTCGAAACTCAATTTGCCGATATCCCTGTGGAACTGTTATTAGGGACGGAGCTGTTCGAGACGAACCACTCCCCAAGCAAATCTGGACACCAGTGCAACGCCAACTGCGATCACAACCACAATCAGCAATTTGCTACCTACAGCTGGGAGAGCGATCAACCCCTGTCCCTTAGCAAGCTGCGTCATGCGCTGAAGCAGTTGCCGGAAAACCTTTATCGCGCCAAGGGATTTGTCTACCTGGCGGAAAGCCCTAAGCACCGTTGTAAGGTGCATTTGGTGGGCTCAAGGGTGGAGATTGAAAAGGAGGAACGCTGGCAACAGATGCCGAAAAATCAACTGGTAATGATTGGCTGGAATAATCTCGATGCAGCGCACCTGAATCAGGCGCTGGAAAATTGTTACAGCTAACGCAACGTCGACGGAGATGATTTATGATTGTCCGGCTGAAGTCGAGGCGTTAATTAAGCACCCGGAAGATTACATGCCCCTTGAGCCTGAGGCAAATAAAGACAAGCCAGAGGATAGGAGAGATACTCAGCAAAAAAAACACACGATATCCCGTTGGAATAAACTTCAGTTTTGTGAAGCTGCCTCTTCTCGGAAAAAGATTTAGATAATGCCAACTTTGTCAGCTGGTAGCTTGTGACATAAGGGGGATTCTCTCGCCCCCTTTTTATTAATCCAGTGATGCCAGTTCGCTGGCTTAATCTCGTTAATGTGAACGGTTTTTCCGCAATGTCTCCGGCGGCGACTCCCCATAACGATCTTTTTGTAAAGGCAAGCCCCCCAGCAGTATAAACCCCAACGGGTGGCAATCTCTGTGACACCTATACGTTCCTTGGTCGCCAAAAAATTCCCGTGAACCTTCTTTAGTCGGATGGTATGCAAATAATTCATCGCGTGATCTGCCGAAAGCGTTTAAACCTTTCATGCAATGTCCGCTCACTCATTCCGCAAGCCGCCAACAGATCAGCCATGGTACTGGGTGTGGTGATAGGTTGCGTCGCATCTACTGCCCTGATTAGCGTACAATTCGCCATTTGATTCTAGGATGGTGTACTCGTGGTCAGTTTCAAAGGCTATTGTTATCCGAAAACGGTGATTTTGCAGTGTGTTCGTTGGTAAGTCGCTTATTGTTTAAGTTATCGTGATATCGAGGAGATGATGAAGGAGCGAGGAATACACGTAGATCATAGCACCCTGAACCGCTGGGTTCTAGAATTCTCTCCACTGCTTGAAAAGGAGTTCCACAAAAGGAAACGTCGTTCAGGTGGCAGGATCCGACTTGACGAAACCTACCTTCTGGTTAAAGGGCAATGGAAATGCCTGTATCGCGCTGTTGATAAAGAAGGAAATACCATCGATTTTTTGCTAACGTCAAAACGGGACAAAAAGGCTGCCAAGCGATTATTGAAGAAAATGATTAACCGAAATGGCAAGCCGGGATTAATCAATATCGACAAAAGTGGAGCCAACCACGCTGCGATCAACGACTACAATCAAGAGAACAACACCCGAATCACTATTCGACAAAGTAAGTACCTAAATAATGTGATTGAGCAAGACCACCGGTTCATAAAACGAAAAATGAAACAGGCCATGGGCTTTGAAAGATTTAGCAGTGCTGCCAGAACCGTTGCTTGACTGGAACTGTGGAGAATGCTTAAAAAGGGTCAGAAGAAATGGGGAGGGTCGCAGTCTCCCTGTGCACTATTCTATGCTCTGGCAACGTAAGCCGTAGTCGATACTAAATCATTTTGTATTGTCAAAGGTAAATGCGACACAACCGGCCTGCGCGCCAGCAAGTGCTGCACCTGAAGGTCAGTGATATCGACAGCCAACGCATGATCCTGCACGTCGAGCAGGGCAAAGGGGATAAAGACCGCAACGCGATGCTGTCGCCGGCGTTGCACGGTAGCCAACACGTCGACAAGCGCGGAGCCCGAATCCCGCGGTTTCCTTCCCTGAGCGTTATAAGACGCCTGCCCGTTAACCAATGCGCACGGCAGCAAGAGGAAGAAGAGTTTGGGCAGGTGTCTTATAACCCTTAACAGGGGCGGATATTGAAATTCTCAACAGTTAATGTGTTTGGGAAAGTCAGCAGTGATACGCATTGCTGCCTTCCTTGGTGGCTAACGTCGTTGGGGAGATTGCCTCCGCCTTTAAAATCTTGCTGTTATACCGACCGGCACAATCAGTGATACAAGTTACCGTTGATATCTCACTTCTTTGCGGCTGACGACGCGATACTCTTCCCTCGAAACTTGCACTCTCCCTGTTATTGTAGGAACAGCCATTATCTCAATCGTGTCATTTAGGCACCAATCTTACTTTCTTGGTCGAAGCGCCATCTTCCGCGCATCGCCTTTCGCGCAGTCCGTTATTGACTCCTAGCAGGAATTCCTGTCGTTGAATTTCGGGTAACGAAAAGACGTGGTTTATGCCCCAATTGACCTGATTGTTGACCACAACATGGATAGCCTAACAACAGTCATTGGAGGCAGGAGTACCTGGCTGCCTATGTCCAGAAATATAGGGATCACCCTATATTTGTATTTTTTATAAGAAAGAAGAATATATATAACAAGAGAGACTATGATGTTAAGTATCATCACCAAAACAATAAGCCCTCGACACAAGCTGGCCGCAGCCGTTGCATCTGCAACTATCCTGATGGCATCTCCGGTAACCCTGCACGCTGAAAACTCCCTTGCACTTGAGGAAGTCGTGGTGACTGCGCGTAAGCGTGCAGAAAGCCTGATGGATGCCCCTGTTGCGGTGACTGCCGTGTCTGGTGAAGCCATGGAAAACCAGGGTGTTACCAGTATGGAGCAGCTGTCCGCCAAGGTGCCAGGCCTACAAATAGGGCGTGCCGCAAAGACCAGCAATGTGATTATCCGTGGTGTTGGTTCGGGTATTAACCAGGGCTTTGAACAATCGGTGGGTATGTATGTCGATGGTATTTATCAATCGCGAAGCCGCCAGTTCACCCAGTCCATGGTTGACCTTCAGCAGGTAGAAGTCCTGCGTGGTCCACAGGGTGTTCTGTTCGGTAAAAATACTGTGGCTGGCGCCATTAAAGTCGAGACCGCCAACCCGCAAGTAGGCGAAGAATTTAACGGCTCTGTTACCGCTGCCTGGGAACCAGAGCAGGATACCCAACGGTATACCGCGGTAATGTCCGGCTCTTTGAGCGATACTTTGGCCGCACGCGTAGTGCTGCGCGACTCCTCGTCCGATGGCTACGTGAAAAACAAATACCTCGATCGGGACGAGCAGCAAAAAGACGACCAGCTGGTCCGCCTGGCCTTGGCTTGGGAGCCAACCAGCAATCTCTCGGTAGTTGGTAAAGTCTCCTATCTTGAGATGGATGGTGACGGTAAAGAGGCGACCATTAATGCTGTGGATAGTAGCCTACCCGCTCCCAGCACACTCGCTATGTCAGCAATGTTAGCACCGGGCTTTAGACCTTCGACTGGCGGCAGCTCCTATGAGCACTATATTGGCAATAAAGACTGGACCAGCGGTGATTTTGAGGAAACTGAATCCACATCGGCGTCCTTGAAAGTAGAGTGGGATCTGGCTGGCTATACCCTGACGTCCTTGACCGGCTATTCAGATTTTGAATTTACACAGTTTCACGATATCGACTTATTGCCCATCAATTTTATTAATAGCCGCGATGAGGAGGAGCTGGAAATGGTGAGCCAGGAGCTCCGCATAGCGACGGATTGGGATGGCGCCGTCAATATGATCGGTGGTGTCTACTATGAAAAGCAGGACCTGCTTTTGAAAGGTGCTGCCCATTTCGACGGCACCTTTGGTGTGCTACCGGGATCGATTTTACCCGGCGGTATTGAGGAAGTTGGTCAGCAAACTGATTTTAATCAGGAGACCGAGACGCTGGCCTTCTTTGGGGAAATGAGTATTGATCTGACCGAAGCGCTGACCCTGGAGCTGGGGCTGCGTTACTCCGAAGATGAGAAGGACGCTAGCAAGCGCGTACAGGTCGGTACCGGCGCACCGGATGCGTTGGCTATTCTTGTTACGCCTGAAGATACGGCGGGCTCGGCAGATTTAGCCGCTTATCTTGCCAATGCCGCGGCGGCTGGCGGTGCCGATGGCGCCAATGCTGCTGCTACCTTTGCCGGCTTGTTGAATCGCTATGCTGCTGATACCAGCAGTGATCGCACCGAGTACCACTTCGACCCATCGGCCAAGTTGCGCTGGGAGTACAGTGAAGCCGGCATGGTGTTTATTTCCTACTCTGAAGGCTACAAGTCCGGTGGTTTTAACGTTAGCCCCGATACCGCCAACCCCGATGGTAGCACGCGTCCTGGTCACGAGTTTGAGGATGAGTCCGTTAAGGCCTGGGAGCTGGGTGTTAAGCAGGAGTTGCTTGATGGTCGCGCCCGTGTCAGTGCCATAGCCTATCGCACCCAACTAGAAGACCTGCAGGTCACTTCCTGGAGTGGGGCCAGCTATGTGGTGGGGAACGCGGCTGAACTGACGGTTCAGGGCATTGAGCTGGAGGGGCAGTATTTGTTGCTAGAGAACCTCGAGCTTGGCGGCAGTGTCAGCTACCTGGACCATGAGTTCGATTCCTACACAGGTGCCGGCTGTTCCGTCATTGAGACCGGCTTGGGTAATTGCCCTACGGGTCAAAAAGATCTGTCTGGCGAGCGCGGTGCGTTTGCGCCGGAATACAGCGCCTCAGTTTATGTCGATTACACCTACAGTTTCGACCAGTTTGAGCTGAATGCTCATATTGATTTTAACTACAAGGACGAGATGTTCCTCGACGGCGACCTAGACCCCAATGCTTTGCAGGACAGTTATGTCAAAGTTGATGCGCGTCTCGGCTTGTCCACCATGGATGGCAAGTGGGATTTCCTGCTATACGGTCGTAACCTAACTGACGAGACCACTTACACTGCGTCAATTGATGCACCTTTAAGCCCTGGCGTCTATGTCGGCTGGGTTGAGGAGCCGCGTATTGTGGGTGTGCAGGGACGTTATAACTTCTGATATGACCTGGTCTTTTCAATAACCTGATGCCGGCTGCTAAGGCTGACGGCTGACGGCTGGAAGGCAGTGCGGGCTGAAAGGCCTGTTCTGCTTTCAGGTTTCAAGTCCGAGGTGGCATTCGCGAGGAGCGACCCGGTAATTAACTGGAGGAATTCTCTTGGCTATTAAAGTTCAAGGTCATGTTATTAATGGCGAGCATAAGGCGCAGCAATCGAGCGCCTATATTGATGTTATCAATCCTGCCAATGGCGAAATCGTAGCGCAAACCACTGCCGGTACAGCAGAAGAGGTTGACAAAGCCGTGGCAGCCGCCAAGGCCGCCTTTCCGGGGTGGCGTTCAACCCCTGCCAGTGAACGGGCTGCGTTGATTGCCCGTATAGCCCTGGTGTTGGGGGCCAATCTGGAGGAGCTTATAGAACTGGAGTGTAGCTGTACCGGTATTTTGGCGTCTCGCATGGCCTCATTTGATGTGCCGGCATTGATGCAAATCATACAAACCTTTGCGGAAAATCTCGAAGATTATCCGTTTGTGGAATACCCGCCAGTTCGTACCCTGCCAGAAGCTCATGACGTTAAGGTTTTTAAAGAGCCCCTGGGCGTTTGTGGTCTGATTTCTCCCTGGAATGCGCCACTGTTTGTGACCTTTGTCAAAATGATACCGGCCCTTGCCGCGGGCAATACGGTCGTAATTAAACCGTCTGAAAGCTCTTCTGTAGCAATAGTTCGGGTAGCTGAGTTGCTGCAAAGTATCCTGCCGCCGGGTGTTGTCAACGTCGTAACCGGTTATGGCCGCGAGGCTGGTGCCGCGCTGGTGGCGCACCCGGATGTGGCGAAAATATCCTTTACGGGCTCCACTAACACAGGTCGCATGATTCAAAGAACGGCCGCCGATACCATGAAGCGTGTGACCCTGGAATTGGGTGGCAAGGGCGCGGGTATTGCGTTGCCGGATGCGCCAATTGAATTAACGGCGCGCGGTGCAACGTTTGCGTTTTTGTTTCATGCCGGACAGGTGTGTATCTCCGGTACGCGCCTGTTTATTCATGAATCCATTCACGATCAGTTGGTTGCGCGTATGGTGGAGTTGGCTGCAGCTCTCAAGCCTGGTAGTCAATTTGATCCGCAAACGACCCTCGCGCCAATGGCTTTTAAGACGCACTATGATCGAGTGATGGGCTATATCGACTCGGCAAAAGAGCAGGGCGCCACGCTGGTTTGCGGTGGCGAGCCAATGGTGGTTCCTGATGCGCCTGAATCTCTGTTTATTCAACCCACGATTTTCACCGATGTCACCGACGATATGCGCATCTATCGAGAAGAGATCTTTGGACCGGTCCTGTCGGTCATCAAATACAGCGATGTGGATGATGCCATACGCATGGCCAACGATAGTTGCTATGGTTTGTCGGCGGGGGTTTGGAGCGGCGACCCCATCGCTGCGCAGTCAATCGCTCGGCAGTTGGAGGCGGGTACCGTCTGGGTCAACGAATGGCATGCGCTTACCGGGGATGTGTCATTTGGTGGCATGAAGCAGAGCGGCTACGGCCGGGAAATCAATATGGCATCAATTGAGTCCTACTTGGAAAGTAAAACCTATTTGACCAGTTTTGAGACCGATCCTGCGGCCAAAGCCCTGCAGGGGCTGTTGCACCAAGCGGTCTAAACAGCACGTCAACAGAGATAGAGAAAATTCAGAAAGGAAATTAACATGTCAGATTCAGGTGCTTTTCAATATTGGCAGCGTTCGATAATTCACGCTGGTCCAGGTACGGTGATTCGCCTGCCCAATCTTTTCGCCGGTTTGGGTGGCAGACGAGTGGCGCTGATCAGTGACAAGGGGCTGAAAGATGTTGGCCTGGTGGATAAGGTTGCCGAGCTGTTTACTGGAGATGAAGTTCCGGGAGCGCCAAAACTGGTAGCCACTTTCACCGATATCGCCCCGGATGCAGAGTCGAGCTGTATTAATCGGGCGCTTGCCGTGGTGCGTGAAAGCGCGGCCGACTGCCTGTTGGCGGTGGGTGGCGGCAGTGTGCTCGACAGTGTAAAAATGATCAAGCTGGCGATGTACAAGCAGGTGGGTGATATTCAGGAATTGATAAAGTCACCGGTACTTTCAATGAAGTGGCCGGAGGTGCAGCATATGGGGGTTCCTCATATTGCGGTACCCACCACGGCTGGTACAGGGGCGGAAATCACCAATGGCGCCGTAATCTACAATCAGGCTCTGGGTATCAAACACCTTATCCTTTCTGAGTTTTTAGAAGCGGATATCGCAGTATTGGATGCGCACATGACCACTGGGCTGCCACCCATGTTGACTGCGGCGACCGGTATGGATGCACTGACTCACGCCGTGGAGACCATTGCCCATGTAAGGGTCAATGACTTTGCCTTGGCTCACGCTGTTACTAGTGCCAAGGTCATTCTGGAGAATCTGCCCAAGGCGGTTGCTAGCGGTCGGGACCTGCTGGCACGTCAGCATATGCTCAATGCCAGTGCGATGGCGTGTAACTCTGTGGTAGCTGATTTTGGTGCCTCTCCCGTACACAATTTTTCCCACGCTTTTGGTGCGTTATTCCATATACATCACGGTGAGGCCAACGGGGTATTACTGCCTACAGTGATGGAAGCTATGCCTGAATTCTACGCGCCGGTTGCCGATAGATTAAAGGATGTGTTTGCTGTTGATGGCACTGATGCCGAAGCCGTGGTCTTGGCTGCCGCGACGAAAATCCGCGAACTGCTGGATCGAATTGGCCATCCGCAGGACTTCAAACGACATACGATTGCGGAATCGTCACTGTTGAGTATTGTTCATGCCGTGTCACATGATCCGCTGGCGGCGCTCTATCCTGTGGCCGTTGATCATATCGAGGTTATTGCCCGCAAGGCGTGTGGCTGGTAATCCAGAGGCTGGCGACCATAGCTCCTGGTATTGAGGAGTGTTTGTGTCTAATCGCCCTCCAATTGATCGCGGTATTGCGTGGGCGAGACACCGGTCCAGCGACGAAAAGCACGAGCGAAGTTGCTGGTGTCGGTAAATCCCAGTAGAAAAGCGATTTCACTGAAGCTGACGTTTTTCTGTTCGATATATTGTTTGGCCAGGTTAGAGCGCAGGTTTTCCAGAATTTCCTGGTAGCTGGTGTTTTTCTGCTCCAGCTTGTTGTGTAACTTGCGTTGGCTGATATGCAGCAGTGAGGCGATGCGATCTTTACTGCATTCTCCAGTCGGCAGTAGCTCAATAACCTTGGCTTCAACCTGGCGCACAATGTCTTCGCGGTCCAGTCGTGCCAGGTATTCGATTACTACTTCATCATTGCGCCTGGCCAGATCCGAGTTGCCCGAAGGCAGGTGTGCAAGCATATCTTCTTTCGCAAAGTAAATGGTATTTGTTGGAGCTGAAAAGATCACTGGGGCACGAAAAAAACGCTCAAAATCCTCGGCATGGGATTCCGGTGCGGGACGTTCAAGCTCTACCTTTAATGGAGTAAAATCCGGTCGATAGATGCTGCGGCACATGTGAACAATCGCACCGATCCAGCCGTCCAGGCTTTCAATGCTCGCCTTTGGATTGATCAGTTCAATCACCAGCCGATAGTGCTCCTCATCCTCATGCAGATAATGTTTGGCGTTTTCGCTTAGCAAACGGAAGTAGTGAACCAAGCGCAGACAAAAGTCGTACAGGCTGCTGCTTGAGTAGAGCGAGAAGCCCAGGGCATGAAAGTGCGCTGGTTGGAAATTGCATGCCACTTGCAAGCCAAAGCTGGGATTGCCTGTTGTCTTAACTGCTAATTGCATCAGGTGGAATATTTTGTGGGCTTCGACCCGGCAGCTGGGGTCTGATGTCGACTGGTAGGGTATATCGGCCTCTTTGAACAGCAATGCACTGTTTTTACCCTGCATTTCAAGAGTCATGGCAATGGCATTGGCCCAGCCCACTGCGGTTCGGGGTTCGCTTTGGCTGTCTTTTTCCATGGAAAATTCTACTTAATATGATAAATGTTTTTTGAGTCTTTATAACCCTTTCTTGTCTTTCTAAGAGCGGCGCTATAGCCGTTCAGAAAGCGCCAATGATTACCTTGATATCGCCGATACCGAAACTATGAGGAGGCGGGTCATATAGACTCTATTTTAGCACGATATGACCTGCGATCTAGTGCCTGGAGTGGCTACTATGTATAGCACAAAGACAACAGGCTATGACGAGAGTGTTGCAGATGAAGATAAATTTTAGTAATCAATTTCAGGCTCTGTCGGATCGATACGGCGAATGCGAAGCCCTGGTCAATGTCGAGCGCAACCGCCGCTTTACCTTTGCCGAGTTGCACCGCATCTCCAATCAGATTGTTAATATGCTCCGTGACACGCTTGGCCTGAAAGCCGGTGACCGCTTTGTCAATATTCTTGAAAACGACAATATGGCCCTGCTGAATGCTCCCACCATCCTTAAGGGGGATATTACTGGCGCCTTTACCAATTTTCGTGACTCCCTTGAAGAGCATACCTGGCAAGTTGACTTTGCCAAGCCAAAAGTGGTCTTCATTGAAAATTCACTGATTGACAGCCACTACGCCATGTTGCGTGAAAAGCAGATCACCGTGATTTGTATGGACCCCATTGATCAGCCAAAAGAGGGCTTGTTCTATTTTTGGGAGCTCGTTGAGGCCGCCTCATCGGAAAACCCCAATATTGAAATCGATGACCGAGAGCATCCCCTTTTAATACGGTTTACCGGTGGAACAACCGGTAAGGGTAAGCCGGCGCTTTATTGTGCGGATAACTGGTTTGGTCTGCGCGATGGTATCTATGCGCTGGATGAGAGTGACTGGAACACCAAGTCGCGTATGTTGCATTTGGCACCTATCAGCCATGGCAGTGGTATGTTTGTGGTGCCTGTGTTTTTTGCTGGCGGTTGCAATATCACTCTGAACGAACCGGATCTTGCTCAGTACTGCCAGGTCATCGAGCGTGAACAGGTGACCCACGCTATGATGGTTCCCACACTTCTCTACCGCTTGCTGGAATTGCCGGAGGCACGGTATTCAGACTTGTCCTCTCTGCAAAATATGTTTTATGGCGCCGCCCCTATGAGCCCGTCCAAGCTGAAACACCTGCAGGAACAGTTTGGCAATATATTTATTCAGGTGTATGGCTCTACGGAGCATTTTTGTCTGGCTCTGTCGCTGAGTAAAGCCGATCACTGTGTCGATACTCAAACGGAAAACCGATTGGCCTCTGCTGGCCGTATCACCGCCGGTGTCGAAGTGGTGGTAATGGATGAAGAGGGCAACCCTGTGCCTAAAGGTCAACTGGGCGAGTTCTGGTTACGCTCTCGCGGCACTTGTCTTGGGTACTTGGATAATCCTGAGAAAACTGCCGAAGAGTTCTGCAACGGTTATTGGAAGTCCGGTGATATGGGCTATATCGATGAACAGGGTTTTGCCTTCATCGTCGATCGCAAGAAAGACATGATTATTTCCGGTGGTTTTAACATTTACGCGACTGAGGTGGAAGCGGTGATCAATGCCCACGAAGCGGTATTGATGTCGGCCGTCGTCGGGGTTCCCCATGAGGATTGGGGTGAGGCGGTTCATGCCGAAGTGATGTTGTGTGACGGTAAGACGCTGGATAAGAAGGAATTAATCTCCTTGGTGAAGGATACCCTAGGTAGTTACAAGGCTCCCAAGGCGGTAACGGTCGTCGACCAATTACCCGTGAGTGCGGTTGGCAAGGTACTGCGCAAAGATGTGCGTCAAAAGTACTGGCAGGATGTCGAGCGCCAAGTAGGCTGAAAGTAGTTGAAATTATTGAGGAAATAAACACATGAGTGAAGCTGCACTATTAATAGAAATGCGCGGCCCGGTTTCCTGGTTAACCATGAACCGGCCGGAAGCCATGAACGCAATTAACCTGGACATGATCGCGCTCTATGAAAAGTACCTGTCGGAAATCGCCGCCGACGACAGTGTGCGTGTGTTGGTGATCACAGGTGCAGGACGCGCATTTTGTGCGGGTATGGACTTGAAACAAGTACTGGAGAGCAGTAATGTCCCCGCCGGGGAAAAAGATATTCTCGACCGTCTGTGCGAAAACGTATTGGGGCCGCTACGGGATTTCCCCAAGCCGGTGATTGCCTCGCTCAACGGCATGACCATGGCTGGAGGCCTGGAAACAGCCATGTGTGCCGATATTGTGGTGGCTGCCGAGTGCGCCAGAATCGGCGATGCCCACGCCAATTTCGGCGTTTATCCCGGTGCCGGTGGCGTGGCTGTACTGCCGCGGTTGGTGCCGCTCAATGTCGCCAAGTACCTGTTGTTGACCGGTCGCACACTGACGGCCACCCAAATGCAACACTACGGTTTTGTGAACGAAGTTGTCGCCGACGAGGCGCTGATCGACGAAACCCAGGCCCTGGCTGAGCATATTTCGGGCAACAGCCCACTGGCCATGCGACGCATGAAGGAAGTGGCCAATAACGCCAATGACGCTAGTCGCGATGCTGCCCTGCAGCACGAGCAGGTTGTGTTTCGCAAGCACCTGCGTTCGTGGGACTTGCAGGAGGGTATTGCGGCCTTTGGCGAGAAGCGCAAGCCGCAGTTCCGCGGGAGCTGAGTCAGGCCGATCCATTGGCAGTAATTGATTGATAGTAACTGGGAAGAAATTATGAGCGACATTTATATTGCCGGTGTCGGTATGAGCAAATTTGGCCGCCACCTCGAACGCAGCTATCACGACCTGACCCGCGAAGCGGTGGAACTGGCATTAAGCGATGCCGGCGCTGACAAGCGCGATATCGCCCAGGCGTATTTTGGCTCCTGCGTGATTGGCTTTATGCAGGACCAGCACATGGTCCCCGGGCAGATCGCACTGCGCTCCATGGGCTTTGAAGGCGTCCCCATTTTTAACGTGGAAGGCGCCTGCGCTTCGGCCAGCTCCGCCATGCATCTCGCGGCTCAAGCCATTCGTGCCGGAGACTGCGACATCGCCATTGCGGTGGGCACCGAGAAGATGAACAGCCCGGACAAGGCCAAGATGTTTGCGGCCTTTGACTCCGCCTGGGATGTATCCTGCGCGGAGGCCAATCGCGAACAGCTGGTCAAAATGGGTGAAGGAGTCATCCCGCCCGAGGGCTCTCAGTCCCCTAAACCCTACAGCATGTTTATGGATGTCTACGCGGCTTTCTGTCGTCAGCACATGAAAACCTTCGGCACCACGCAGCGTCAGATCGCCGCCGTGTCCGCTAAAAACCACGCGCACTCCGTACACAACCCGCTATCGCAATATCAGGTGGCCTACACCACTGATGAGGTGATGGCCGCGGCCCCTATTACATATCCGTTGACGCTGCCCATGTGCGCGCCCATCTCCGACGGCTCGGCAGCTGCAGTTCTTTGTAACACTGAAGGCCTGAAGCGCTTGCAAGGTGATGACAGCCGCGCCGTGCGCCTGCTGAGCAGCGCGGTGCGCTCCGGCACCACGCGGGATGTCAGTGATTACCGAAACCACATCACCGCCCTGGCGGCGGCGCAGGCCTACGAAAAAGCCGGGGTCAGTCCTGCAGATGTGGACCTGGCGGAAGTGCACGATGCCACAGCCATGGGTGAGATTATTCAAGCCGAAAACCTGCTGCTGGTGCCCTTTGGTGAGGCCGGCCCGGCGGCTGAGAATGGCGAATTTACTATCGGCGGTCGCGTGCCCATAAATACCTCCGGTGGTCTCGAATCCAAGGGCCACCCTATAGGTGCCACAGGGCTGGGGCAAGTCCATGAATTGGTGACTCAGCTACGCGGTGAAGCCGGTGCCCGCCAGGTGGAGGGCGCCAAGGTGGCGATTCAGGAAAACGGTGGTGGTATCTTCGGTGTGGAAGAGGCGACCGCAGTGATTAGTATTCTAGCGAAGTAATATCGGGAGGTAACAATGAATTTTACCCTGAGTGAAGAACAAAAGATGGTGCTGGAGAGCCTGCGTAAGTTTCTGGATGCTGAAATTGAGCCGGCTTTTCGTGCCCACGGTGAAGGGTTTATTCCCCGTGAGAAAATGCAGCGCTGGACGCAACAGTTATCGGAATACGGATTGATTAAGGCGCCTCATGCCGAGGAGTGGGGCGGCTTCGGCATGGACTGGCTGACGCACCTGATGGTGTTCGAAGAAGTGGCCTATACCTCATTGGATATCGCTATTCCCGGCTTTATCAATTGTGTCGGTGCCGAGCTGTTGAGCCAACTGGGCTCAGAGGAACTCAAGCGCAAGTATCTGCCTGATTTGATCTCTGGTGACAAGTTTATTTCGATGGGTATTTCCGAACCCGATGTGGGCTCTGATGTGGCCGCGGTAAAAACCCGCGCGGTTCGCGATGGCGATCACTGGGTGATCAACGGCGAAAAGACCTGGATCACTAATGGTGAATATTCTGATGTCTTTGTCTGTACCTGTAAAACCGGTGAAGGCGAAGTCAGCCACATCCTCATCGATCGTGAAGAGCACGGCTACGATGTTATGGGCATCAAGAAACTGGCGCTCAATGGTCAGTCTACTGCGCAGGTGTTCCTCTCTGATGTACGTGTGCCAGTGAGCAATACTCTGGGCGAGCTTGGCGCGGGCTTGAAAAATACCCTGAAGCTCTTTGAATATGCCCGTTGTCATATGGCCATGTGGGGTGTCGGTGTTGCCCGTCGCGCCATGGATGAATCCATTAAGTACTCCCAGGAACGCTCACAGCATAGTAAGCCGATCGCCGGGCACCAGTTGATTGCCGATAAGATTGCGACCATGGCCACGCATATCGATGCAGCTCGTCTTCTAACTCATCGGGCGATGGAAATGGTGCAAAGCGGAGCGCGCGCCGATAAAGAGTGCTCCATGGCTAAGTGGTACGGTACTGAAATAGCGGTCACTGCGGCCCGAGATGCCGTGGAGATCCATGGCGGAAACGGTGTTACCAAGGAGTTTGTGGTTGAGCGCCTGGCGCGTGAATCGATTATTAGCCCCATTCCCGATGGTACGACCGAAATTCAGAAACTGTTGATTGCACGCTGTCTGACCGGTATTCAGGCATTTCGATAATTATCTGAACAACAGAGTTTATTGAAACAAAATATATGTGAGATAAAACGATGGATTTAAAAGACAAAGTTGTTGTTATTACCGGTGGTGCTTCAGGTTTGGGGCAGGCGACTGCTAACTATATGGTCAGGGAGAAAGGTGCCAGGGTGGCTCTATTTGATTTAAATGAAGAGGCGGGTGCGGCAACGGTAGCGGAGCTGGGCGACGATAACGCGATTTTCTGTCAGACCGATGTAACCTCTGAAGAAAGCATCGGTGCGGCGATTGCCGCGGTGATAGGCCAGTTCGGTGCCATTCATGCCAACATCAATGCAGCGGGTATCCCACTGCCATGCAAAATACTCGATAAAGAGGGCAAGGCCAGCAGCCTGAAGAAGTACGCCACGGTCATCAACGTTAACCTGTGTGGAGTGTTTAATGTGATGGCCAAGTGCGCAGAGCAGATCGCCAAGAACGATCCCGATGTCAATGGCGAGCGTGGCGTCATTGTCAATATTTCTTCGGGAGCTGCGTATGAAGGGCAGATCGGCCAAAGTGCCTATAGCGGTTCCAAAGCCGGTGTCAATGGCATGAACATGCCGGCCGCCCGAGAGCTGGCTAATTACGGTATCAGGGTCAACTCCATCGCCCCGGGCTTGTTCGGCACCCCGATGGTTCAATCTCTGGATGAAAAAGTCCAGCAATCGTTAATCAATATGTGTGAAGCGCCAAAGCGTATGGGTGAGATGAATGAGTTTGCCCATACCTGTGCTTTCCTGATTGAAAATGGCTATATGAACGGTCGTGTGATTCGCTTGGATGCTGCAACGGTAATGCAGGCCAGCTAATCAAGCGTTGTGAGTGAATGTTCGATGGCGATCTTCAGCGCTCGTCGTCAATGGTGAAAAGGAGACAATAGTGGGGCCCTTACAAGGTATTAAAGTCATTGAAATCGCCGGCATCGGACCGGCGCCAGTGTGCGGTATGTTACTGGCGGATATGGGCGCCGAGGTTATTCTCGTTCAGCGTAAAAGCAGTGGTACGAACAATATCACTGATGCCGTTACCAACAGTAAATACGCCATTCCCAATCGGGGTAAAAAATCTATTGTCCTTGACCTGAAAGACCCCTCAGCCGTAGAGGTTGTACTGGATCTGGTTGCCGATGCTGACGCCTTAATAGAAGGTTTTCGACCGGGTGTGATGGAGCGTCTGGGTCTCGGCCCCGATGTCTGTATGGATAAAAACCCGCGGCTGCTCTATGGCCGTATGACCGGCTGGGGTCAGCATGGTCCATTGGCTCAGGCGGCGGGTCACGATATTAACTATATCGCCCTTAGCGGCGCACTCTACTATTCGAGTCACCGGAGAGAAGCGCCCTTCGCGCCGCCGTCTTTGGTCGGCGATGTGGGTGGTGGCTCGATGGTGCTGGTTATGGGGCTATTGGCAGGTGTTATCAACGCCAAAACTACCGGCAAAGGGCAGGTGATAGACGCGGCTATTACCGACGGCAGCGCTCTTATGACGTCGTTGCTTTATTCGTTCCACCAGGCCGGTTTGTGGAGCAAGGAGCGTGGCGATAATATCATCGACAGTGCCTCGCCCTGGTACGACTGCTATGAGTGTGCCGACGGTCACTACATAACGGTGGGTGCTTTGGAACCACAATTTTATAGTCTGTTACTGGAAAAGTGCGGCCTCAGCGATAACCCTGTTTTTTCCCGGCAGTTCAACAAAGCGGACTGGCCACAGGCCAAGAATACAATCATTGATCTGTTTAAATCCAGAACTCGGGCCGAGTGGTGCGAGTTAATGGAAGGCACGGATGCGTGCTTTGCGCCAGTGTTGAATTTTGAAGAGGCTGCGGCGCATCCTCATAACCGTGAAAGGGAAACCTTTGTTGAATTAAATGGCATCGTGCAGCCGGGTCCGGCGCCGAAGTTCAGTGCTACCCCCCTGAACATAGCATCGCCTCCGCCACAGGAAGGCGAGCACACCGAGACGATACTGAAGTCGGTCGGTTACAAAGATGATTATATCGATTTGCTCAGAAGTCGAGAGGTCATTTAACGATTTAAGCGGACTGAAAGGGTATGAATAATTGCCCTATTCAGGCTTTCTATTAGTAAGGCCTTTCGATAAGGGATTGACGATGAAACGATTTGCTTGCCCTGTAAAAGTGATTTTCGTTGCGCTGTTACTGCTGTTGGGAGCCAATGGCTATGCGACCGAGCGACCCAATATCCTGGTGATCTGGGGGGACGATGTCGGCTGGTTTAATATCAGCGCCTACAACCGGGGCATGATGGGCTACCGAACACCGAATATCGATCGCATCGTCAACGAGGGCATGTTGTTTACCGATGCCTATGGCGAGCAGAGTTGTACCGCTGGGCGGTCAGCGTTCATTACTGGCCAGCACCCGGTGCGGACCGGACTGACCAAGGTGGGCATGCCCGGGGCAGAGGTAGGACTACAGAAAGAAGACCCAACTCTGGCAGAGCTGCTTAAGCCTCTGGGCTATATGACTGGGCAGTTTGGTAAAAATCATTTGGGCGATCGCGATGAATATCTACCAACCAATCACGGCTTCGACGAGTTTTTCGGTAATCTCTACCACCTTAATGCCGAGGATGAGCCCGAGCACCCGGATTATCCCAATGACCCGGAGTTCAGTAAGCGTTTTGGTCCGCGCGGTGTGATTCATTCGTACGCCGATGGCCGTGTGGAAGATACCGGCCCGCTGAATAAAAAGCGCATGGAAACCGTCGACGACGAATTTGTGGGCGCATCACTCAAATTCATGGATAAAGCCCATAAGGCCAGAAAGCCATTTTTTCTTTGGGTTAATGCCACTCGAATGCATGTGTGGACGCGCTTGGCGCCAAAGTGGGATGGCAAGACTGGTCAGGGTATCTACGCCGACGGTATGGCAGAGCACGATCACCATGTAGGCTCTCTGTTAGGCAAGCTCGATCAACTGGGTATTGCCGATAATACCATTGTGTTTTATTCAACCGACAACGGTGCCGAGGTGTTCAGTTGGCCCGATGGCGGCACTATACCCTTCCGCGGTGAAAAGAACACTACCTGGGAAGGGGGCTTTCGGGTGCCGGCTCTGGTGCGCTGGCCTGGCAAAATCAAAGCCAATAGTGTCTCCAATGAAATTATCTCGCATCAGGACTGGCTGCCAACCCTAATGGCAGCGGCTGGTGACCGTAACATCAAAAAGAAACTACTCAAAGGGCACTCGGTGTCCGGTAAAAAATTCAAGGTGCATTTGGATGGATTTAATTTCTTACCTTATATATCTGGCAAAACGAAGGAAGGGCCCCGCAAAGAGTTTTTCTATTTTACCGATGACGGCAACTACTCGGCGATGCGTATGGGGGACTGGAAATTGGTATTCTCGGAGCAGCGCGCCCACGGATTTCAGGTATGGCGAGAACCATTAACACGAATGCGACTGCCAAAGATATTCAATTTACGGCGTGACCCGTTCGAGCGGGCTGACCGTGAAGCCATGGATTATGATCGTTGGGCTACCGAGCACCTGTTTATGCTCTATGCCGCTCAGGCAGGTACTGCCAGGTTTTTGCAGTCATTCAAGCAATTTCCGCCGCGTCAGCGCCCGGCCAGTTTTAATGTGGAGAAAATAGTCGAGTCTATGTTGAGGTGGGAGAGATAACGGAATATATCTGAGCTGTTCGTTCATTTTGACTCATGTGACAACCAACTGACTACTAGGGGCGCGTGAGAGATTCACTCCTGGTTGGAGTGAGTCTCTTAAAGACAGCTGCGCAGCTCAACTATCTGAGTCGAAACAATAAAAAAATGGTGCCCTATCTAAAATTCGGGAACAACCTTAAATTCCAATAAGCAGGAATTAATAGTACAGATCTCCACAAGTGTGGCATGGCTGCTGCGCGTCAGCTTCGCTGTTAAGGACCCGCCCGAGTTCAGGTGATCTATGGCGGCTTTCTGGCACTGAACTGCCTTTGATGCGAACTTCCGCTAAGGTGCGGGCACCGGAATTTCATTAAGCAAAAGAACCAACGATTAATTTGATTGATGTTTGTCTCTTTTGGGTAGAACCCGGAAATTCGATATCTCGAAGAGTGGAACTCATTGCTGAAAATTTAATGTACTTGCGAAGCACCGCAATACGACAGACAGCTGACAATCACAATTTGGAAGAGTGCGCCCTACGGTAAAGTCAGGTCTACGGTAGATAGGGGACTTTTCGAAACGCCGATGTTGTTGCTATTACGCAAATCCATTCATACTTCTCTTTTCTTTCCAGAGTGAGCGCGTTCCTTCATATCAGACTGAATATAGACTTTATCAGTTGTACCCATACTCGCATGGCCGAGATCATCTGCCATATGTTTTAACGGCCTGCTGGCGATATCCTGTGATGCGCCGGTATGGCGTAACCAGTGCGTGGTTGCCTCACGAAGTGCTTTGGCCTCTTTAGTGAAACCTTCCTCTTTCATTTTGTTATGTGCCATATCGAACGCATCTTGAACGATCCTGCGCAGCTGGCGCGAAGACATTCCTCCCGTGCCGCGGTTCTTGGCAACCAGTGCAGAATTTGTGTCAAAATTCTGGTGTACTCGGGCTCGATAGGCTTGATAGCGTTCAATATAGGGGAGGAGTGCATTGGGTACCGAGACGTCACGAACTTTATTGCCTTTACCCAACACTTTAAGCCAGTTATTGCCATCGTCATCTTGCCAGTAATGCTTCCAGGTAGGTTGCCAATTCGGCCGTTCAGACAATTCTGAGATCCGCAGGTATAACGTTTTCAGGCACGCGATAATAAACAGTGTTCTCTGGTGGCCTGAATCAGCATCGGCCGCACACTGTGCGCAGTCCAACACATATTCCCACTGCAGATCCGATAACCGCTTCACGTCTTTTTTGGTAGTACCTTTGATCAAATAGGGTGATTGCTTGCGGATGGCCGGTATGGGATTGCCAAACGCATAGCCTTCATCGGTCAAATAATCGTAGAAACAGGAGAGAGCGGAGTAACATATTTTCATCGCCTCATGGGAGAGTGTATGCCCATGGCGTGGGACTTCGATATCCACGCCTTTGTCCTCAGCTTGCTTGCGGTTCTCTTTGGCAACTTTGCCCGCAAAAGGGCGCCATGCCTTATTTCTGAAGTATTGGCCGTCAATCAGTTTGAACCGATCGTGTACGGCGTTGGCCACCCAGGATACGGGTGGACTGTGAATGAATTCGAAATAGCTTTCAAGATCGGGACGCTTGAGCTGAATGACGCTTTTGCCTGCGACGGTCCAGGACCACAGTAAGAGCCGTTCAACCTCGTTTCGGTAGCTGCGGTAAGTAGCTTCACTTTTCCGGCTGTAGCTTTTGAGGAAAGCCTGGGTTTGCAGGTAATCCTCGCGTGCGTCAGGCACCGATGCCGCTATACTGGTAAGAAATGCATTGGAATCGGGGTAATCTGCCAGCATGGCGATGCCCGTTGGCAAACGGGTAAAAGCCTTGTGGGCATCGAATAACGGAACGGCGGCAAAGCGCTTGGACATACATTATCCCTGTATATGCCTATATGAGCCTGTGCAGGACTCTAGCACCGACAATTCATAATGTCCACTAATTGCGATTAGAGGACATAGAGAAGGTTTTCTGCATACAGGTATGCTCTCCCCTGGATGGTCAATCTATGCCAGTCAGGTTTCAGAGAGGTAGTGGTGATAAAATATACAGTTAAGAGGGGTTTGCGGGGGCCGCCCTAGGAAGAAGGCAGATTGTGAGGGTGTGTTTGCAGGAAGCAGCTTTACATCGACAATTGTTGATTATAAAGTCAGATTATCCATGGCTGAGTGCTGCAACTCAGCAGTCGCCGGCGACCTCTACAAGCAGTTAACGGCACTTTCACTACTTGTTTTCTCCCTTCTACCAGCCTGTTCAAAAAACACACTAGAATTTCGTAACCCATTGAATGTATTAGGGTATTTTTTCCTTAACTAAGGTTTCCGTACCGTTGATGGCCAACCCCCTACGGACATTGAAAAAGCGATAAGCGCCTTTATTCGGTTCATTGTCTGCGTTACTTTTAGCAATTAATGCGTGGGACAATAGCTCTTCAGCGGAGGACGCGTCGTTGGGATACATGCTGATCCCCATGCGAAAAGGCAGCCGTATCTTGTTTTCTCCCACTTGTACGGGTTCAGAAAATCCAGAAAAAACTCGGTCAATAACTCTCGGAAGTTTGTTTTGATCCGGAATATCGGCGATTAAGATACCAAAGTCATTTTGGTTGATCCTAGACACTGTACAATTTTCGTTGATTGTTGTATTAAGTACAGTAATGGCGTCGGTTTTCCGGAAAATCCTGGCGAGGCGTTTTGAGATCTGAGTGAACACATCGTCTGATATTCTTTTTTCAAGGAATGATTGGTTAGTGCTCAAACTATCAAATTCAATAACCAGAATGGCGGCCGATTTATCTTCTCGATTTGATCTTTCAATAGCTTGGTGAACGCGATCGTAAAACAGAGATTGGTTTGGTAACCCTGTTACCTTATCGTAGTGCTTTTCTTTTTGTAGTTGCTCTACAAAGGAATCAGCCACCTTCTCTAACTGACGTATCTGCAGTTTCAGGTTTTTTACTTCTAGCTGATGGTGTGGGTCGTCTGTCAGTGAAATTCTGTCTGTTGTTTGGGCGTTTTCGGATTGCGTTTCTTCAGCAGGTTGGTCGTTAAATTGTTTTTCCCAGCGCACAACTTGGTTGCGTCCTGCATTTTTAGCGGCGTACAACGCTTGGTCCGCTTGTTTGTTCAATTCACTTTGACTTGCCGAGCCATCTGCGAGGGTTGCAACACCTAGGCTTGCAGTAATACGTCGGTCATTTGGTAGTACTTTGTGAGACTCTCGGTAAATTTGCAGCCTAATTCGTTCAGCGACTGATATCGCCTCATCGATGTGTAAGCCTGGCAAAACAATACAAAATTCTTCTCCGCCGTATCGACCTACAACATCCTCCTCTCTTGTCGACGATTCCAATACTTGGGCCAGCATTTTAATCACTTCGTCGCCGACATCATGACCATGGTTGTCGTTGACTTTTTTAAAGTGATCGATATCAACCATAATGCAACACAGGCTCTTATTTTCTTCTTGAGCTTGGCTAAACAATACGTCGAATTGCTCGTAGAAGAAGCGTCGATTATAGCTACCTGTGAGAGGATCTCTTGTGGCGAGGTAGAATAGCTCTTTATTCTGTCTCTGAATTTCTTTGCGTGAAACCTCAAGATTCGACACTGTGTTTTGAAGTTTTAGTTTTTGGTGTTCTAATTCAGTGACGTCATCAAAGGTTAACAGCATACCTTGTGGTATCTGATTGCCATCTAAAATTGGCGCACTGTTAACTAGCATGGTTCGCGTATCGTTTTGAATGTCCAATACCAGCCTATCGTTTACACGGTTTACATTAGCGCTAAAAGCAGTTATCCAGGGAAAGTACTCTGGACCAAAAGCGTCATCTTCTGGGCGCCAACCTAGCTCGGATAATTTAATCCCAAATAAGGACTCCACAGGTCTTTTTACAATCTCGGAAAATGCCTTGTTGGCTAAAACGACATGCTCATTATCGTCTAAGATAACGACACCCTCCGCGAGTGAGTCGAAGGCGGCGTTGACGCGTTCAGGTACTACCGAAGAAGGGTCTATTTGTCGTAAGGTACGCAGCATCAAAGCCAGAAAAAGAACGAAGCAAAGACCAGAAGCAATGGCTAGCCAGCTATAGGTGGGGTTAGAAAACACGGCTCCATCACTGAACAATGGCGTAAAATGAATTTCTACAGAGCCCAGTTGTCGGCCATTGGCAAAAACGGGCACTACCACATGTGTACTGGTCGATTTGTTGCTCTGATAGCTACCCCAACCATTTTCGTGATTCCGGATTTGAAACAACAGACGTCCGTCGGTGTAACGAAAGCCTGCTGATTTCATGCGATCATCCCGCTCCACTGCCACGGATAGGATCTTGCGAATCAGTTTTACATCGTTTTGCGCCGCCAACTCAGAGAATAATACGGCAAAGGATTCGCTGATTTTTTTTCTAGAGTCGAGTTCGTACTTTTGATCGTTTGGTGCCCAGCCCACTAAGTCGGTTATTAAAAACACGCTTATCAAAATAGACGTTAACCCAAAGCACACCTTTATGGATGGTATGAGTGTGTTTAGGATGCTTCGAAGATGTACTCGCTTCACAATTTGCTATCATCCTTGGTGTCCTCTGTAAACATGCTTTCGATACGGTCATCTGATCGGTTGGCGAGTTTGTTTTTGTCTTTTTTTGTTTTCTTCTTGGCAACGACGGTCAAAGGGTCAAATTTCTGGAAGACAGCAGCGGAGGATAAAATCGTGCTCAAGAGCGCGCCACCACGTAATAGCCAACTAACAACACCAGCGGTAAAGCTCACAGCTGCTGTAGCGACAAATTCGATTTCGATATCGCCTTTTTCCTGAGTTGTGTAGTCTTCATCTAAATCCATCTGAATTCGTTGAATGTTCTGCCAGATAGGATCTGAATCTGTATCAACCGTAATGTTCGTTGAGTGTAGCGATTCAGCCTTGGTCTGTTTGTCTGCTATATCTGCCAGCTGTGTGGCTCGCCATGCTGCTACTGGGTTATCAGATACCGAACGGCCAGGATCAAGATCAACGTTCTCGTCACCAGCAGTGTCATTTTTTATATCGTGATCTAGCGTTCTTGAAATATATTGTCTGCTTTGTCCGTTTATCTCACGTAGATTAATTGGTGAGGACGATTGGTTTGAATCGTTATTATTAGCTTGGTTTGATGTCGCTTCCGACTGGCTGTTATCAGTTTCAATTAGTGGCGAAGTTTTAATTGTCGACCCATGATCTCGGTCCGCACGCCCGCTGGTGTTGGCGTCTTTAACGTTGTTAAAGTTATCAAGAGTGTTATCAGAGCTAACAATGTTGGAGTTTCCTATTATGGCGGCGTTTACAGTTGTTGAGTCTCCTGCAGTTTTAACCACAATCAAATCAAATGATTGGCTCTTAACCAAGCTGCCGTCACTGACTTGTATCTCCACTCTTTGGTTGCCAACGTTTACTGAGGTAGGTGTGCCACTAATTGTAGCAGTACCATCGCCGTGATCTTCTAGTGTTAACCAGTGTGGTAAGGACATAGCAGTAAAGCTTAGGCGTGTCTCTCCATCTTGATCTTCCGCATTGATGGTATAGCTATAATAGTTGTTCTCCAGCGCCGTTGTTTCTGCTTCCGAATTAATGACAGATGCTTCATTTTCATCGCTCACTAAAACTGTAACTGTTTCATCGTGTGTAAGTCCTAAGTTGTCAGTGATACGAATCATCAACTCGTACGTGCTTCTGGACTCGTGGTTCAATAAGCCATCTCGAATAATTAATTGCTCTTGGTTTTCTCCTGTAAGGATAAAATAACCAGCGTCTTGGCCACCAATGATTGCAAAACTATGGTTGTCGCTGGCATCAACGTCTATTGCCGCGAGTGTGCCGACCAAATGTCCGTTGGTAGTATCAGTGTTTTCTAGGACGCTAAAGCTGTTCGAGGCCAAGCCAATAGGCTGTTCATTAACATTCTCAACGTAAATAGAAAATTCCTGAGAGGTTTCACCTCCATTACCGTCACGGGCAGTGATCTGCACAATATAAATATTGTTTCTGTCGTGATCGGTTCTTTGTTCAAAATTGGGCGGATTGGAAAAGGTAAGTTCACCGGTGGCACTGTCTATATCAAACAACGCTGCATCGTCTCCGCCGGTAATCGCAAAGTTCGTACTATCACCATCGCTATCCATAACCGCCAGTGTCGTCACCGCAGTAGTATTTTCAGCGACGGTAATATTCGTGGGGTTAGTGAAAACCGGTGCATCATTGGTATTAGCAACGGTTATTGTAAAAGTTTGGGTATCAGACAGAACCCCATCATTAACGTACACAGTGATTTCGTGGTTGCCGACATCACTGTTACTCGGTGTACCATTGAGCGTTGCCGTACCATCTCCGTTGTTGGTTAAGATCAACCAATCTGGTAACGAGGTTGTAGTAACCGATAGAGTATTGTTGTTGTCAGGGTCTTGCACCCGAATTGTGTATTGGTAATAGCTATCTTCACTGGCCTCGGTCAAAGCCTCCGATACAATGCTTGGCCCTTCGTTCACATCGGCTACATTGATGGTTATGATTTGATCGTCACTTAAGCCGCCGTTATCCGTTCCTCGAACAATAACTTGATAACTATCTTGTGCTTCAAAATCAATGCTATTGGTGGTTAGGATAAGCTCATCTTGGTTTATACCGCCAATGGAGAATAGATTGCCATCAGCTCCGCCCACCACCGTGTAGCTGATGTTATCTCCAGCATCGGGATCATTACTGCTTAAGCTACCCAATGAGTAACCACTGCTCGCATCCGTATTTTCAACTACAACAAATGCGCCGGGTGCATCCATTGTCGGCGCTTCATTTACCTGGGTGACAGTTATAGCCAAGGTCTGTTCGGTATTGGCACCATTGCCGTCGGCGGCGGTTACCCTTAGCTGGTACACATTATCGCTATCGCTATCCAGTGGGTTCTCATAATTCGGTAGGCTGGTAAATATCAGCTCACCGGTAACGCTGTTTACACTAAATAATGCGGCGTCGTCACCTCCGGTTATTGAAAATGTATGGCTATCGCCATCGTCGTCCGTGGTGGTTAGAGTCGTCACCGTAGCCGAATTCTCCGCAACGGAAAAATTGGCCGGGCTGGTGAACACCGGTGCATCATTGGTATTAATGACTTGAAGCGTGAAGCTTTGAGTATCTGTCAGGGTTCCGTCAGTTATCTGAACTGTTATGTTGTGGTTGCCTACATCACTATTGCTAGGCGTTCCGCTTAATGTCGCTGAGCCATCGCCATGATCTATTAGGTTCAGCCAGTTGGGGAGGGCAGTGGCCGTATATGACAGGTTTGCATTGGCATCTGGATCGCTGGCCGTTAGGGTGTATTGATATAGGCTATCTTCGGTTGTGATTGTGATTGCCGATGATTCCACCGTTGGGCCTTCGTTTTCGTCGCTAACACTCACGGTGATAGTTTCGTCTTGGCTTAAACCGCCACTGTCTGTGGTGCGTACTGTTACTTGGTAATTGGCTTGTGTCTCGTAATCGATATTACTGGTGGTGATAATTAATTCATTGCCACCAGCACCACCAATAGAAAATAAGCCGGCATCATTGCCACCCACAATGGCATAGGTGAAGGTGTCGCCGTCGTCTGGATCGTTGGTGCTCAGGGTACCAACACTGTAGCCATCTGCAGAAGCGGTATTTTCAGTAACGGAATAGTTACTTAATAAAATGTTGTTAGGATTTTCATTTTGGTCAGTAACATCAATGTGTAAGCTTTGTGTGTCCAGCGCGCCTGAACTGTCCTGTACGCTTACCTGGACTTCGTAAATATTATCGCCGTTGTTATCCGCCGGTGTTTCATGGTCTGGCGCGGAAACCAAACTCAGGTTGCCTGTAACAGAGTCTATGGTGAATAAATTTTGGTCGGCACCTCCGCTGATACTGTAGCTTCGCCCATCGGAAAAATCCTCATCCAGTGCCTGTACTGTGGTTACGAAGGTTGTATTTTCTTGCACAGCAAAGGCGGCGTTGTCGGTGGCCTGGCGTGCAACAACGACGTTGTCTAAATAACCTCTAACACCGCTATGGGAGGCTGACGTATCGGTAAAGGTGAGTGTTGTGGAGGTGGAATCCGCCACAAAGGAAAATACCCGCGTCTGCAGTGTATTTTCACTGGCCCCTGAATGATATTCGGCTGCGAAAACTGAACTTGCACCGGTGACATCCACTGCAAGTGATTGTGCCGCGGTGGCGCTGCGATCGCCATAATCAAACGCCACATAATAGGTTTGGCCGATCTGAGTGGTTATCGATTGCGAGATGGTGCCCGCCGGGCCGCCAACCTGGCCGAAACGGATTTCTCCGTTTACCGTATCAACATTGCCGCTGCTGGCCCAACCGATTAAACCGTTATCAAAGTTACCATTGATTGGCCCGACTGCATTAACAAATTGAGGTGCGTCGTTGGTGTTGGTAACGGCAATGGTGAAACTTTGGCCATCGTTCAGGTTACCGTCGGAGACTCCTATGGCAACGTCGTGTATGCCGGCGTCGGCATTAGTTGGCGTGCCAGTTAACGTAGCTGTACCGTCGCCGTTGTCGGTAAGGGTCAGCCAGCCGGGTAGTGTGGTTGCTGTAATGGTTAGACTTGCACCGTTATCTTGATCCTGTGCTGTAATCAAATAACTGTAGCTACTGTCTTCAGTGCCATTTGTGATAGGGGTAGAGTCAAATTCCGGAGCTTCGTTAAGGTCATTAACGTTGATAACAAAGGCTCGGGTAATGCTGTGCCCTGCGCTGTCTGTGGCTTGGATCGTAACCCCATAGCTTGGGTCTGTTTCGTAGTCGATGTCACTGGTAGTAAGAACTAAGTTACTGCCATCGAGTGAAAACCTAGCCTGGTCGGGGCCGCCAATTATAGTGTAGGTAAACGTCTCTCCGCTGTCCGGGTCTTGCGTGCTTAAACTGCCAATGGCCTGGCCACCGCTTGCGTCGGTATTTTCGTCGATGGAATCGGCGGACAAACTAAGATCGGTTGGCGTTTCGTTCTCATCGGTGACGGTGACGCTAACCTGTTGCACAGAGGTTCCGCCGCTGGTATCACTTACGCTAATCTGTACTTCATAAATGTTATCTGCGTTGCTGTCTGCCGGCAGTTCGTAGTCTGCGCCATTGATAAAAGTTAGTTCGCCGGTATTGGTATCCAGCGCGAACAAAGCTTGGTCGGCGCCGCCGCTTATTGTGTAACTGAGTGTTTGGTTTTCCGCATCACCGGCACTAATTATGCCGATGGCGGTATCGTTCTCCGTTACCGAAAAACTGTTACCGCTGGTGAAGGTGGGTGCATCGTTAACACCACTGACGGTAACGTAACCCGTGACGGTATCACTGGTTCCACCGTCACCATCGGTGACGAAGAGTTCCAGGGTGCGTGTGTTTTCAACCGGGTTTTCTGAGGTATTTTCGTAGGTGAGATTGTTCATCACCTGGGTAACCGTAACGTCTGTAGCGTTATTGTTAAACGTTACTGTTAAGGCAGAGCTACCAGTCACCGGGCCGGTATAAGAACCCACTAATACATCGCTGTAGTAAATGTCGGTGCCCACAATATTGACATTGCCAGCGCCAGGGCCTTCGTTGAGTAGATCTAGCCGGTCTTCCGTTTGGGCATTGTTGGTGATTTGATACACTAAGGTGCCGGTATCAAAATCCGCACCGTCGGCATCGGCCACAGAGGCGGCGGCGCCCAGTACCACAGCTCCGTCACCTTCGGTATAAGGGTAGGTACCGCTGGGGCTGGTAATCACCGGTGCGTCGTTGGTGTTGGCTGCGGTGAGCGTAAATGCTTGGTTATCCGTTAGGCTGCCGTCGCTTACTTGGATATCAATGCTGTGGCTGCCTACGTCATCGTTGGTGGGGGTCCCTGTTAGTGTTGCGGTACCATCGTTGTTATCCGTTAACGTCAGCCAGGTAGGCAAGCTGATTGCGCTAAAGCTTAATGTGCTGTTTGCGTCTGGGTCGCTGGCGGTGATGGTATAGGTGTAAGGGATGTCTTCTGTGGCATTGGTGATGGCGGTTGAGTTAATGCTGGGCGCTTCGTTAACGTCACTCACGTTAACCGTGATGATTTCATCGCGGCTTAAACCGCCGCTGTCGGTGGTGCGCACGGTGACTTGGTAGCTGGGCTGATTTTCAAAATCCAGCACACCATCGGTTAGGATCAACTCATCCGCGCCGGCACCGCCGATGCTGAATACGGCGGAGTCTAAACCATTAATTATGGTGTAAGTAAACGTGTCGCCCGCGTCTTGGTCTGTGGTGGTTAATGTGCCCACGGAGTAGCCGCCGCTGGTGTCGGTATTCTCTGTTACTGCAAAACTGTTAGGGTTGATATCGCTGGGCGTTTCATTAACGTCGGTTACGGTAACCGTAACAGCCTGCACATCACTGCCACCGTTGCCGTCATCAGCGGTGACTTCAACCAAATAACTGTTATTGCCGTCGGCGTCTGCCGGGGTTTCGTAATCCGGCGCGGTGGCGAAGGTTAATTCTCCGGTGATGCTATTGATGCTAAACAGCGCCGAGTCAGCACCGCCGGTTATGGCGTAGGTGACCGTGTCGTTTTCAATATCGCTACTGGTTACTGTCGTAACGGCGGTAGTATTTTCTGCTACCGAAAAGCTGCTGCCGTTGGTGATTGTCGGCGCATCGTTAACACCACTGACGGCAACGTAACCTGTGACGGTATCACTGGTACCGCCGTCACCGTCGGTGACGAAGAGTTCCAAGGTACGTGTGTTTTCAACCGGATTTTCTGAGCTGTTTTCGTAGGTGAGATTATTCATCACCTGGGTGACGGTGGTGTCGGTGGCGTTGCTATTAAAGGTAACCGTTAAAGCGGTGCTGCCGGTCACCGGGCCGGTATAGGAGCCCACTAACACATCGCTGTAATAAATATCGGTGCCTACAATATTAACATTGCCAGCGCCAGGGCCTTCGTTGAGTAGATCTAGCCGGTCTTCCGTTTGGGCATTGTTGGTGATTTGATACACCAGGGTGCCGGTATCAAAATCCGCACCGTCGGCATCGGTCACAGAAGCAGCGGCGCCTAGTACAACGGCACCTGCACCTTCAGTGTAGGGGTAAGTGCCGCTGGGGCTGGTAATCACCGGTGCGTCGTTGGTGTTGGCTACGGTGAGCGTAAATGCTTGGTTATCCGTTAGGCTGCCGTCGCTTACTTGGATATCAATGCTGTGGCTGCCTACGTCATCGTTGGTGGGGGTCCCTGTTAGTGTTGCGGTACCATCGTTGTTATCCGTTAACGTAAGCCAAGTAGGCAAGCTGATCGCGCTGAAGCTTAATGTGCTGTTTGCGTCTGGGTCGCTGGCGGTGATGGTATAGGTGTAAGGGCTGTCTTCTGTGGCATTGTTGATGGCGGTTGAGTTAATGCTGGGCGCTTCGTTAACGTCACTCACGTTAACCGTGATGATTTCATCGCGGCTTAAACCGCCGCTGTCGGTGGTGCGCACGGTAACCTGGTAGCTGGGCTGATTTTCAAAATCCAGCACACCATCGGTTAGGATCAACTCATCCGCGCCGGCACCGCCGATGCTGAATACGGCGGAGTCTAAACCATTAATTATGGTGTAAGTAAACGTGTCGCCCGCGTCTTGGTCTGTGGTGGTTAATGTGCCCACGGAGTAGCCGCCGCTGGTGTCGGTATTCTCTGTTACTGCAAAACTGTTAGGGTTGATATCGCTGGGCGTTTCATTAACGTCGGTTACGGTAACCGTAACAGCCTGCACATCACTGCCACCGTTGCCGTCATCAGCGGTGACTTCAACCAAATAGCTGTTATTGCCGTCGGCGTCTGCCGGGGTTTCGTAATCCGGCGCGGTGGCGAAGGTTAATTCTCCGGTGATGCTATTGATGCTAAACAGCGCCGAGTCAGCACCGCCGGTTATGGCGTAGGTGACCGTGTCGTTTTCAATATCGCTACTGGTTACTGTGGTAATGGCGGTAGTATTTTCTGCTACCGAAAAGCTGCTGCCGTTGGTGATTGTCGGCGCATCGTTAACACCACTGACGGCAACGTAACCTGTGACGGTATCACTGCTTCCCCCGTCACCATCGGTGACGAAGAGTTCTAAGGTGCGTGTGTTTTCAACCGGGTTTTCTGAGGTGTTTTCGTAGGTGAGATTGTTCATCACCTGGGTTACGGTGGCGCTGTTGGCGTTGCTATTAAACGTAACCGTTAAAGCGGTGCTGCCAGTTACCGGGCCGGTGTAGGAACCCACTAACACATCACTGTAATAAATGTCGGTGCCCACAATATTGACATTGCCAGCGCCAGGGCCTTCGTTGAGCAGATCTAGCCGGTCTTCCGCCTGGGCGTTATTGGTGATTTGATACACCAGGGTGCCGGTATCAAAATCCGCAGAATCGACATCAGTCACTGATGCCGCAGCGCCTAGTACTACGGCACCGTCACCTTCCGTGTAAGGGTAGGTGCCGCTGGGGCTGGAAATTACTGGCGCATCATTAACGGCGGTGATTGTTATTGCCACGGAATCGGCAACGGATTGTGCATCGGCAGAGAGTGCGTAGATTTCGTCTGCACTTAACGCGCGGGTTGCTATGTACGCATCATCCAATAAACCATCGAAATAATTCGTCGAGAGGGTCTCTGCGCTCACACCTAGGGTGGTATCGCTCCCGCCACGGGTATAACTAATACTCTGAGAATTATTGTTACTGGCGATGGCAACGCCATCAATATAAAGCGTTTGGCTATTGTTTGATCCATCAAAAACAAATGCAATGTGATGCCAGCCGTCTCCAGCAATGGATTGGCTAGACACCGTACCGTGTAGCGCACCACCGTCGTAGAATCCGCCCCAAACACCGTTACCAGACTCATTAATGCCCAGCACTACGTTTCCGCCCAGAGAAATAACGTCACCGCCGTTACTCAGTTCCCCGATATTTACCCAGGCCGCTAGGGTTACCGTTTGGCTTTCACCATAAAGGCCATTGATACTGACGTAATCGCCGTTACCATCCAGGCTTAAAACCTCGCCACGCTCTGGGTTCACAGCGGTGGTGGCATCGCCTACCAGGCTACCGTTATTGCTACTGGAGACGTCGTTGGCCGAACCGCCATCAAAGGTGTAGTAGGAGTCATCTGGGCTAATTATGCTGGTAGCCATGGCCAGGCTGACATTGCCGGAATAATTCGTATCCGGCGTAAACGTCATGCCATTCAACGCGGCATTAATATCGGATTCTTTACCTGTAAACGTAATGGTGTTGGTGTTTACACCGCCGGCGGTAATGGTAATGCCGGTGAGGGAGGCTAAATCTAAGGTACCGTTATTCACACTCAACGACACAGACAAAATCGTATCCGTCGAATCGTTGGTGTCGCTAACGCTGACGGCATTGCCGTTGGCGTTGCTAAAGGTTAACACCTCATCTTCGGCAACGGTCTGATCGCCCGGCAGGGTTTGCACCAGTTCCAGGGCTTGGTCGGTAACGGTTACGGAAATCGACTGTATTGAAGTTGCCCCGTTGCCGTCGCTGGCAGAAACTTGAACCTGGTAAATATTATTGCCGTCGCTATCTTGCGGGGTCTCGTAATCCGGGGCGTTGCTGAAGCTGAGCTCGCCAGTGCTGCTATCGATTAAGAATAGGCTGGCATCCACGCCGCCTGTAATGGTGTACGTGACTGTATCCCCATCGGCATCAGAGGTAGTGACTGTTGCTACTTCTGTGGTGTTTTCTACTGAGCTTAAATTGTTTGCGCTGGTAAAGGCTGGGGCATCGTTAACGTTGGAAATGTTGATTGTAATGGTGTTGGCTGTGTCGTCAGTATCTTGGCCACCATTGGCGGTACCGCCGGTGTCTTGCACTCTAAAGGTAAAGCTTGCGGCGTTGTTACTAGCAACATCCGCGTCTGGCTGATAAGTCAATAAGCCCGCGTCTATGTCTGCAGCATCAACATAGTTACCAGCGGCAAACGGGGAGCCGTTAAACAGTAGCGTTCCTGATGCGGGCAATGTGTCGAACCAGACTTGCCGCAAGCTGTCGTTTTCGAAGTCTGTATAGCCGAAGTCTGCCAAAGTAAATGTGTAGGGGGTGTCTTCGGTTACATTAATAGCGCCATCGATACCTTGTGGCGCATCGTTGACTGGCACAATGGTAAGGGTACTGCTGATCACGTTACTGGTGCCGCCATCGCCGTCGGTGACGTAGCCCTCCAAGGTACGGGTAGAGGCCACAGGGTCCTCGGACGTATTTTCATACGTCATATTACGAGCAACTTCATTGACGGCGGTTAAATCTGCGTTGCTGTTAAAGGTGACAACTAACGGGTCAGAACCCGTAACGGGGCCGGTATAAGTTCCCACAAGAACATCACTGTAATAGATGTTGAACCCGTCAATGTGAACGTTACCGGCGCCAGGGCCTTCGTCTAATAACGCTAAACGGTCTTCATTTTCAGCGTTATTGGTGACCTGATAAACCAAGGTTCCGCCGGCAAAGTCATTACTGTCCACATCTGTGATATTAACGCCACCACTGAGCGGCACTTCGTCGTAAGTCTCTAGATAATTAAAGTTTCCGGTTCCGGATGAGACAACAGGCGCATCGTTTACAGGTGTTACTGTTACTTCTAGGTTATCGCTGTCCGTAGGGTAGGGTGTCGCCAGCGAGGCGGCTTCAGAAGAGGTGAGTGCTCTGTTGTATATCCTGGCATCGTCCATCAGCCCGGAATAAGCCCACTCGGGCGAGGTGGCATCGCGGGAGCCAAGATAGGTATTGGTGCCGAGTGTAAACGATGTTGGCGTACCGTGGTTCGTCTCGACTATCAATACGCCATCCAAATAGAGGCGTTGGGTGTCCGTGGCATCGTCAATGGTGTAGGTAATATGATGCCAACCGTCGCCGGCGATATTGTGTTGTATATCGGCGGAGCCGGTATGGTTGAAACTGGTCCCATCATAGAACCAACCGTGGATCTGATCGCCAGCGGAATTTAAGCCCAGGCCTATGGAGTCTCCGATAGAAATAATATGGCCTTCGGTTTCACCAGCGTCCACATTTACCCAAGCGGACAAGGTAACGCTGTTGGGGTTGCCCATTAAGCCGTTTATTTGGGCGTAATCGCTGCTGCCGTTAAAATCCAGAACCGTTTCACGCTCGGGATCTGTGATTTGCGTAGCGCCAACTACCGTTGCATCATTCGACCCTGTTGGACTAGAGTCTTCACCTGGGTTGGCTGCGTTAAAGGTAAACGAAGCTAAGAGATTGTTGTCGATCTCTAGCTCAGCATAGTCGCCGTCTTTTACGGAAATTAGTAAGCTACTGGTAGCACTAGAATTTTCTGCCGGCGTAAAAGTCATTTCTTCTAACGCAGCATTTATAGCTTCCACAGTACCGGTAAAAAGCATGCTGCTATCAGCGGTACCATCACCACTGATGAAGGAAAGTCCATTGGTATTAGATAACGTCAGTGTGCCACTATCTACGCTGATCGCCAATTCTTGGATAGAACTGGGATCTGCCGTCAGGCTTAGGGCGTTACCGTTTGCATTAGAAAACGTAAGCGGCACGTCTTCGTTTGTGGTTTGATTACCAGGGCTATTAATTGTTGGACCGGTAGTCGCGTTATTGACGTTGACGGTGAGCGCTTGTTCATCAAATGCACCGCTCGAGTCGGTAGCGCGCACAACTACTTCATATTTGTTGTCTGTATTGTTGTCAGTTGGGGCTTCAAAGTCAGGGGAAGTTACAAACGTAAGATCACCAGTGGAAGAATCTATAGTAAACTGGCCGGCATCTACCCCGCCGACAATACTGTAGCTGATCTGCTGCCCTTGCGTGTCTACCGCGCTTACTGTGGTGACATCTGTCGTATTTTCTGTAACTTGAATTAAAGCGTTATCACCACCATCGTTGGAAGTGATCAATGGTTCATTGGAAGTTAGTTGAAAGGCTAACTCTAAGCCATCACCACCAGCACCTTCCGGACCCGTACCTGTAACAGTAAACGTGAGGCTAGTATAGGTACCATTAACTTGTAATGATCCGGCGGCGGTACCATCATTTCGGTTGAAGCTGGCTTCAGAATTGTTTGAGGTTGAATCACCAGGTGTACGTTGAAAACTGTTAGAAGTAACATCAAAATGCTCGGAACCCGATAACCTTGTTAGCGTTGCACCAGCAGTAGTCACCGTCCATAAAGAGGAGTTACTGGTAGAACCTGCGACGCCGCCCAATCTATCGATATGGATAACCGGATCTACGACTTCTGAGTCAAAGTTAATTGTAACTGTTATAGTTCCTGCGTCCGAGCTAGCCGGATTATTGCTATCGCCCGGAGTGTCATCCCACATATACTCAGCATAGAGTGAAGTGGCCCCTTGAGCCGCGGAGTCGCTGAAAAATGGATTATTTGTAAAGTTATCGTTAGTGACATTATTTACCGAGGTGCCCGCTGGTGTACTAAAGGTAATGGTAACACCAACCTCATTTTCAGAAGACGTAGAGGATGAGAAACTATCAATGCCGGCTGGTGACCACACTCCAGTTAGTGTTTCTGGCCCCAGAGTACCTTGCCACTCCGTTTTGCTAAATATAGCAGAGTCAGTCTCAATGTTACCGGTTTGGTACTCTAGTTCCCAATCCCCGCCTTGGTCGAGATTTCCTGTGATGTCATCTGATGCAGCTACGTCGGTATCCGTGAGTGCGGCCAGTGTGTCTACCATGCCTTGGCCGGCTGCAGTAGACGCTAGATTACAACCGTAAATCAAGAACTCTCCATCGGTCGAAAAGGCATCGGCCCATTGGCTGACCTGTGAGAAATTGCTAATTAAAGAGGCTTCATTGATGTAAGAGTTTCCTAGCAAAATTTGACCGTCGTCACCGTGGGATATCAAATGTACGGCGTCTAAATTTTGGTAGTTGGCTAGGGTATCTGTGAGTTGAGAAAGGCCATCACGGTTGTTATCCAACACCACGACTTCGATATTGCGTTCTTGATCGGAATTCTGATTGGTAATTTCTTCTAGTAGTAGTTCATAATCTTCGACGTTAGAGTCGATAATAACCAATTCCAGTCGGTCCTGACTCTGGTCAGCGGTACTATTTGAATTTTCTGAATGATAGGACTCAGCGTGATTTTCTGATTGGTAGGGTATGACTTTTTCATCCGATATTGAATCAACGACAAAGGCTTCAACGCCTCCGCTGAACAAGTGGCGCGCTTCCATTTGTTCAAAGATGGCATGGGAATGAAAACGGATGTGGACTTTCTGCGTCATGTCACCTCAAGGGCAGAGGCCCTTCTCACACTGATTACTGATATACAACACCCTGGTTTATACGGCCAAGATGGGCAATTAGTGCTGCTATAGTTGCTTGAATTTACTGTTTTAGCAGCGCGCGTAGTTCTGGCGGAAGATCGTCATCGGCAGCCGAACTGTTGTTTGCTTTAAGTGTAGAGGTTATAGGAAAGCGTGCAGTACAGCGTGTGCCGCCTACCAGTTTTGCATCAGGGTTAGGCAGCTCTAACAAAATGGTAAAAGTGCCACTGGCAGCGTCAATAATTCGATCGATTACCTGCACGCTGGCTGGAAACTCACTGTCTACGGGAAAGTCTGGCCGTATAGTAACGTCCATATCTTTAGTGATTTGGCCAAAAATATGAGCCGGCGCAAGTACCTCAACCTGTAGTGGGTCTATTTTTGCCAGTTGAAGAATAGGGCGGTTCTCGACGGATTCGCCGGGCATTAAATAACGTTCTACAACAATTCCGTCAATAGGGCTGCGGATAATCTTTTGTTCTAATTGAGCTTGCGCTAATTTTAACCGAAGTTCGTTGCGTTCTCTATCTAGCTTAGCTTGGCGTAATTCATTTTTTGCTAAATCAGCCTCAATTACAGCATCGTCGTAATTTTGATTGGAGCTAGCTTTAGCTTTAAACAGATCTCCAATGCGCTGCAGTCGTCGTTGTGCGTATTGAAACTGCAATTGCTTGCCCTTGATTACATTGTCTAACCGGGCTTCTTGCTCTGCTACCCGAATGTTAGCTTCTTCTACTTCAGAGTTGAGGCGTGCTAGGGCTTGGCCTTTAATTACGGCATCACTTTTTTTTACCAGCACCTCGGACAGAACACCGTCTACAGGGCTTGCCAGGTTGATGTACATTTCTGGCTTCACCATGCAGTCAAGCTCGGTGTAGTTTTTCTGCGCTTGTACAAAAGGACAGATAAGGGCAAAACATAAACTGGATAGTAGGCGTATCGTCATTCGAGTCTGCATCGCATTTCTTCTGGTAGCATAGTTAAGTTATCGACCTCGACCCTTGTTTGATGAAGAAATGTTCTGAAAAAATTCAATTTAAGCGCTATCTGCCGATATAGCAGTGAATTCCGTACTTATTTAAGCAGAAACTATTATTCGCCGTGACCACTGAATGCCAGTGCCCGTGATAAAAACTGATTTTGCTTAATCAATGATAGGCGCTGTTTTCTTTCCTGCCGCTCTTGTCGTCGCTGGGGCAGGCGGGCAATCAGTGCGCCAAGGGCGGCCGGCAAAGGCCGGCTTTTTTTAGCAAAACACCGGACTAATTTTAGTATAGCAGTTGGGTAAAATTGCGAGATTGCCGGGTCTTGAAGGGAGCCGTAAGCCGATACACTGCCTGGGTCTCCTTGACGAGCACAACGGCCGAACAGTTGCCTGTCCACTCGCCGTGAACTGTTTCGGCCAATGGCGATAACGTGCAAGCCGCCCATTTGAGCCACGCCCTGGCCCAGCGCTATATCGGTGCCTCGGCCTGCCATGTTGGTGGCGATGGTTATTGCGCCTGCGTTACCGGCGGCGGCGATAATATTAGCTTCCTCTGCATCTTGGTGCGCATTGAACACGCGGTGGGGCAACCCACTGTTGTGCAACCATTGACTGCACTGCTGAGATTCTTCTATTGATCGAGTGCCGATAAGCAGTGGCTGGCCGCATCCGTGTAAACTCTTAATTTCTGTTAAAAGCGCTTGCTTTAAGCATTCTTCAGTAGAATAGATACGCTCTTTTTGGTATTGGCGGCGGCTGGATTGATGAGTAGGGATCCGTTGATACTCTAGACCGTAAACGCTCCGTAGTTCTGTGGCGGACTCTGTAACCGTTCCGGACAAGCCGGTTAAGAATAAATAACGACGAAAAAACTCTTGATAAGTGATCTTGGCCTGGGCGTCTCGTACCCCAGTAATCTCCACACCTTCTTTTGCCTCTATTAATTGGTGTAGACCTTGATCCCAAGAGCGATCTGGCATGGTTCTACCGGTTAATGGATCGACAATCATTACCCGTTTATCACGCACGATGTAGTCTTTTTCTCGATGAAATAAATACAGCGCTCGCAGTGCTTGCTCGGTATAAAATTCCCGGTGACGATGTCGCTGCCAGGCTTCGCCCAATGTTCGGCACAATTCGGTTAGGTGCAACTTGCCCGCGGTGGTAAGTTGCGCTGAGCGAGTTTCTGGGGTTAGTTTAAAATCAGATTCTTGGTTTAATGCTCTGGCCAGAAAGAGGGCGTCTATACATTGGTTTTGTTCATCGGAGGATTGTCTTTGTCGAGAGATAATCAGCGGTGTTCGTGCCTCGTCTATAAGTACACTGTCTATTTCGTCGACGATGGCAAAACACAGCCCGCGCATCAGCAAGGGTGGTGCTAGTCCTTTTTTTCGAGCGATTTGTTGGTGCAGGTACAGTTGGTTGGGCGACGCTTCTGCACCCATGGCTAAACGATCCCGAAGGTAGTCGAACGTAAACTGCGGGCCACTACCGTGGACAATAGCGGATTGGTAAATTTGTTGCCTTACCGCGTGGGCCTGGCCGTCGCTCAACACAGAGCTGGTGAGGCCTAAACGTTGATAAAGCGGAGCGAGTGTCTCTTGATCTCGTTGAGCGAGGTAATCGTTGGCGGTCATGATATGCACCGGTATGCCGGCTAGGGCAGCAGTACAAGCCGGCAGAGTGGTGGTAAAGGTTTTGCCCTGCCCGGTTTCCATTTCAGCGATGGTACCGTTTATCATGGTCCAACCGCCAAGCAGTTGCACATCATGGAAGCGCTTGCCCAAAGCTCTTTCTGCCGCCTCTCGAATCACCGCAAAAGCGCCCACAATCAACCCAGGTTTCAAACCCTTATAACGTAGATCGGTACGCAGCTTATTAATGACTTTATTGAGCTGGTCATCGCTTAAAGCGTCAAATCCCTGGGCAGCCTTATTGACTTTCCTTGCAAGAATTTGAGGCGCTAGTGTTTTTTGGTTGTGCTTTGACCGAAGCTTGTGCAACGCTGTGCGGAGTCGTTGCTCCAACTCATCGGCTTGATCTTCCTTCCGTTCGGGGTAAGGGCCAAGGGTTAGACCAGGTTTAAGCACAACGTTAGGCATGAAAACGCCTCAGAAAGGTGCGGCGCAGTCCTCGATACCACTGCGACATAAGTGGTTCCGCCCCATGGTCGAAACGCACAAATACTCGTTGTCCAATCCTGGCCGTACTGGCCGTTTCCGGTAAGCGAAGGTCAACAGTGAATATTTTCTCTAGCGCCTGAACCGTGCCGTTGGCCTGAGCATGGCCTCGAATTGGGCCGCCATACTCACGTGCTAGAGCAGGGCTGGGTAGCTCTACGGTGGCCTGCGGAGTAGCTCGTTCCAAGCTGGCAGTATGTACGGTTGCGGCCTGACTACTCAACCGTACTTGCACGGACTGAGTATTTTGGTTCATCAGTCCAGCGTCGGCTTGGCTAACCACAACGCGTACCAAAGGCTGCGCATCGGTTAAAACATATCCCAAAACTTCGCCTTTGCGAACAAAACGACCGGGTAGGTCGTCGCCGTCTGTGAGCAGCAACTGTCCGCTGTGCGGGCTATTTAACTCCATAGCTTTTATGCGTTTTAAATTTAACGTTATTTCTTTAGCAAGCACTTTCATTTGCGCTTTAATGTTGGCAGTTTTCACACGATCAACGCCCCATTGTGATTGGTACTGAGTGTTAAGTTCACTCAGCTGTGAACGTAAGACGTCGGTGCGCGACACTAGCTCGATATCTGCGATACTCAATATTTTGTCATCGGCCATGACGGGTTGGTTGGGGCGAACGTAGAGGTCGCTGATAAAACCATTGGCACCGGCTCGCAGCTGGGATTCTTCCGGTATCCAAACCACACCCTGGGTTGTGGTGTAGGAGGGCAAGGGCAACCAACATAAGATGGCTAGCAGGCCGCAGGTCGATAAACCGGTTGCTGCTAATGCGCGTCGGCGATTGGCCTGCAATTGCGGACTGCTAATGACAAAGGTTAATCCTTTAAAAACGGGTAATGCTACTTGGGTGAGGAGCATCCAAGCTGCTAGCGCCACGCCGACATAATAATTGATATCCAGTAGTAGTAACGCAATAAACCATATGAGAAATATCCGATAGGCGACGGACAAAATGCCGTAAGAAAATAACCAGGGGCGTTCGCCAGGGCCTGATGCTGGCGTGTTAGTCTGTCGCAAGCCGAGGGTATACCGCTGCAGTAAGAAAACCAAATAGGCCCGCGAGCGCTGGAACAAGTTGGGGATTCCTAGGCCGTCTGCAAGAATGTAATAGCCATCGTATTTGAGCAGTGGATTGCCATTGAACAAAAGAGAGGACACACCACCGATTATTAACAGGGTAAAGCCTGCATCTTTGACTACACCTGGCTCGGCAGCCAACCAGATAAACAATCCAACTGCAGCCAGAAATAATTCAGTAAAGATACCTGCAGCACCCACCAACATACGTTGTCGATTTCGACGTAAACGGTTAACGCTCGAAACATCGACGAAAGGCACAGGCATAAATAGCAGAAAACTCACTCCCATTTCGTGAACCTCGCAATCGTAATTGCGCGCACAAAAACCGTGGGCGAGCTCGTGTAAGAATTTAACAATTGGATATAGTAGTATTAGATAGACGATACTGTAGGGGTCAGTAGCTTGTTGCTGAGTGTACAGCGAGATAGCCTGCCAATGCATGCTTGCCAACACTACGCCTAACACTATGACTACTACGGCACTGAAATAAAACGCTGGATGGAAACACCAACGTACAAATGGCAGCGCGCGCTGCAAGAATGCATCAGGGTCCCAAAGGCCAAACTTCAACGCCAAAGGATTCGTAAATCGTTGTCGCCAGTGTGATTTAGTGGCGTCGTCCTGGCGTTGCAACAGTTCCGTTAAATTAGGCGCAAGCTCGGATTGGAGCAAATCCGCTTGATGCAACTGTGCCAATAACGAGATTGTTTCATCCTGCGTTAGGGCGAAATCGCCCAGCACGTCACAGCTTTCGTTCCAGATCTGTTCTAACGTTTTAGAGCCATCGAGTTGACCGATGAATTGATAGGCTACCGCATTGAAGCGGTGGGTTTTGTTGGTAATTCGGTCATCCAATATATACCAAATCAATCCACGATAATCTTGGCGCTGTACACTGATGTGCGCTTGTAGTTGTGGCCTTAAGGCTTTGACACGGTACCAGTTAGGGCTAAACAGGTTTTCACTCATGATGCTAATCTTATGGCCGGTTTAGGGCCACCAGCTCCACAGTTTGAGTCGGATCCAGTCGACAATATCCCGTGTCCAAATCCACAACATGCGGCGTTCGCCGACGTTAATTTTGGCAACACCTCCCATGCCAGGGCGCAGTATTTCGGGTGCTTCACTCAATGCGGCTTCCACCCGGAAAACATTTGCGCCGTCTTCTGCCGTGGCTACGGCTGTAATTTTTTCTACGGTCAACGGTAAATGCTCGCCAGGCAAGCTGGCCAAGGTCAAGGTGCCAATTTGATCGTTCTGTACAAAGGCAATGTCCTGCTCACGAACCTTTAGAATAACTCGGTAACCGCTCAATGGGGCGATTCTAAATAAGCTGTCTCCACGTTCTACGGGTGCCCCCAACTGGTCGCTTAAATCACCATCAATAATAATGGCGTTAAATGGTGCTCGTATGCGTGTGCGCTCAAGTTGATCCTGCACCAATTTCAGCTCGGCGTTGGCTTGATCCAACTGAGCATTCAGCACGCGTACCTGGACTAAATCCCGTGTGGCCATTGCCTCACGAAGTGCGCGGTTGGTTTGTTGACGCTGGGCCTCCAGCTTAGCTTCTTGTAGACGCAGTTCACTATCGTCCATGGTGGCGATAATATCGCCTTGATCCACCGTGTCACCGGCTCTAGCGATTGCTGTGTCAATGTAACCGGCGATGGGGGCTGCGATGGAGCGTTGAATACGGCCTTCAAGCGCTGCCCCGGCAGAGACGTTAAATTGCGTGGACGTAAACGCAGAAAATCCGACCAGTAGCGCTGCTGCAGTAAGGCTCAGTTTTAGGCGTAGACGTGATAAGCCAAATACAGCGCCGAAGCTATCACGTGCGTCTTCGGATAGCCGTTTTGTTAGTGGCTGATCTAATCGCTCACGCATGTAAAAACTCGGTGCGAGCAATAACATTAATTGATGGCAAAAATTGGCTTCGCTGGCAGTAAAGGGATGGCTTTCATTACGCTCCAGCGTTACGGTTGCAAATATTTTCTCTTGATGCACCAGTGGTACGGTGAGAATAGACCCGCTACCAAAGTTTTTCGCCAGTTCTTTATGAGCTCGGTAGATGTTTTGGTCGTTGGCAACGGCCGGGAAATTCAAGATCGAATCTTGATCTATCGCTTCGTCCATGGCGTGGGCCACTGCTTTTATTAGGTTGGCTTTGGCATCCATGTTCGCGCTGTTGGAAACCGCTACAACTTCACAATGTTGTTCTTTAACAGCACCAAAACTGACGCGATCACAGTGTAATTCGAGAATCAGCAAGTTAACCAAAGCTGTTAGCATAGCGCGGTAATCAGCTTGGTCGGTAATGCCCAAGGCTAATCGCACTGTATTTTGAAACAATTGTTCCTGTTTTTCTGTTTCAGGTTCTGGCAGGGCTAACCATTGTGCGCCCACTTTTAGGGTTTGCAGAATAGAGCGCTGTACTGGCTTTTCTTGGTGCTTGGTTTGCACCGCTACGATACCTAGTAAATGCCCATTGACGAATATTGGCCAGGCAAAATAGTCAAAGCGTTGATTGGAGGTTAGAGTTGCTCGTACGCCTCCGTCGGTATTTTTTTTGCGCGCAGCCAAACGCACCGTAGCGAGTAATTCAGATGGCTTTTCGTTATCAACGGGCCAAGAGGCCGCCATTTTCAAGCGACGATCTTCACTGTCTGCTAATACAAAGATCGCTCGCTCTACATACTGAATACTACGGCATTGAATCTCGAGCCAATTTTGGGCAAACGCAGTGGCCATCACAAGCCTCCAAAGCGCAGTGTGCTATGTGACTCGGGCGAGGAGTTGAGTGTAAGAAATAATTCTTCCTCCCAGGACTCGGCCTCTTTGAGTAATTGCTGGGCTTGCTGCAGCGAAAGGTTCAATAAACGCCAGCCAGGGCAGCGATCTAAATCAGTGGCAGCTAAGTTTGAGTCTGGCGGAAGCATCGCAAGGTGACGAGCGACATTGATGATGGCTTTCTCAATACGATTGCGAGTCGCTTGTGTTGGTTCCATGTGATTGCCGATGGTATCGGTGTAGATATCGGGTAGCTGCCAAAACTGTGCAAGCTCGCAGCCCACGGTACCATAGTGAAACCCCAGTAGTTGCTGTTCCACTGAGTGAATAGATTGACCAGTGTCTGCGGCAATAGCTAATGCTTGCTGCGTTTGTACCGGAATTTTTAAAAACATCGCAACGTGACCAATATCGTGCAACAGTCCAATGGTAAACAGACGCTCCTTAGCTGGCATCAGAGCTTGGCGACTAATATTGCGAGCTAATATGCCGCACTTAATATTACCGCGCCAAAATCTGTCTACGTCCATTAGAATCGGCGGTAGACTGCTAAAAGCACGCAGGCTAAGACTACCCACCAGCAAATCATGAACTTGTACGGCGCCAATGAGTGTTATGGCTTGTTTTAAATTGTGGGCACGCCGCCGGTAACCCAAGAATTTTGAATTTGCCAGCCGAATAACGCGCTCTGCTAATGAGCTATCCGTCGCCACAACCTCAACATAGTGGTCTATGTTTGCGTCTTGAGCCTCCATAAGGGTACGAACGCGACGATATACTGGCGGCATTGCCAGTGTTTCGCTAAGGTTCGCTACCAATTGGCGGGCGTTTGTCATGTAAACAGTTCCTGCTAATGGTTGCTCAGCCTGTAATGCGCGTTGAGGGAAAAACATAAGTTAATTTTTAATGATCATACTTTCCATTTCGATACTGAGCTTTTCTACCTCCGGCAACAATGCCTCCAAATCAGCAGCGTCTATTTTCAAATGATCCAGTCCGAGCTCTCCTTCGGTATAGTGGTAGGGTTCGATACCTGGACGGGCAAAGGTTGCCATCTTGTGGCTTAACCCCAACAAAGCTGCCTCCGCGTAGTGCTCAGAGCTGCGAATGGGGTCTAGGTGTAAGCCAATCACGGTGTGAAATTTCACCGGGAGATTCCAGTCAGCCATCAGCTGCGCTCCAATATCTCCATAATGATAGCCAAATATTCGACCTTCACTGCTGGCTAATGGGCAAGCGTGTTGTCGAGCGTCAATAATTGCTGCCCGCGCGGCTTCGGGGTGTTTAATAAACACCAATATTCGTCCAATCTCATGTAACAGACCGATAACAAATAAGCCGGCTGGATCTCTAAGATTTAGGTGCTGAGCCAACAGGCGCGCCATAACGCCGCAGTAAATACTGCGTTGCCAAAACGTTTTGATTTGTTCGATGTCGTTACCGATGCGGATGGCATCCACGGCGGATAGAGCGAGCACTAAATCGTGCAATTGGCCCAATCCCATCAGGTTAATTGCGCGATCGATAGCGTGGATTTGACCTGAGAACCCGTATAGCGGGCTATTGATTACTTTCAATACTACGCCCGTAAGGTTTGGGTCCATGGTGACAACACGAGCGAAGTCCTGGATATCGGATGCTTCATCATCCATCAACTGCTTAAACTTAAGATAGATTTCTGGCAACGATATTAAAGAAGCCGTGTTGGCGGTTAATTCTTCTAAACTACCAACCTTTGGCGCTGGCTGTTCCATAAGTGTCATCCCCATACGGCATCCTTTGGCGGGTGGCTATCGTGGTACTGGTGCTTTAACCCACCCAAGGTGGGTGCTAGTACCATGTCCTTAAATAAGAGCTTTCGCCTATAAGCATAGTAGAGAGCGGTGCAAGCGCAATGACTGGACCTGACCACTTAGGCCGGCTTTGCTGCTTTGCGTCATTTGTCTGGACGGCAATTTTCTAGGAGTGGCTAGCCCAGCTTGTTAAGTGCGCGAGGAAAATGGCTAACTGCAAGTAAGGTAATAAATATTAGGCGGATCTAAACTATCGGTCGCTCACCAACGGAATCGGTATAGAGACATTTCTCTGTGCTTTAATCTAGGCTGTTGTGGCAAATGTTCGCTACTTTCTGACCAGCATTATTGCCGTTAACAGGTGGTTTATATTTTTCGGTTTTTACCACTTTCAGCGCGTTTTTTGGCTTCGCTTTGAACGTAGATAGTATCCGTGGTAGACATGCTGGCGTGGCCCAAGTCCTCTGAAAGATCTTTCAGAGCCCGGCCACGTTCCACTTCCATACTGGCGCCGGTGTGTCGCAACCAATGGGTGGAGGCTTCTTTTAATTTTAGGGCTCTGTCTTCGCCTTCCTTGGCTCTCATTGCTGTGTAGGCCTCATCAAATACCGTTTGTACTATCCGAGTTAATTGCCTGGCCGTCATACCGCCTTGGCCGCGTATCTTTTCCACGATAGGGCTGTTATCGCCAATAAAGGGAAGGGCGGGTAGGTCTCTTTGGCTACGATAGCGCTTTAAGTAGGGTAAGAAGCTATCTGGCACTGTAATATCTCTGATTTTACGGCCTTTGCCGTACACTTTGAGCCACCAATTGTTATCGGAATCCTGCCAAAAATGGCTCATCACGGGTGACCAATTGGGCCGCTCTGAAAGCTCAGAAATGCGCAAAAACAGAGCTTTTAAAGCACAGATAATAAACAGACTGCGTTCGTGGTTTGAGTCATCGTTGGCTAATTTCTCTGCAATTTCTATAACGTAAAGCCATTGTTGCTCCGTTAGTCGGCGTACGTCCTTAACCTGGGCATCTTTTATAAAGTAACGGCAATCTTTTTTGGCAATTTGGGCTGGATTGCCGTACAAAACTTCTTCGGTCATTAGGTATTTATAAAGTGCGATCACCGAGGTAAACATCGCGCTGAGTGTTTGTTGCGAAGGTTTGTACTTCTTTTTGTTGGCAGGCTCACTGGATTGCGAGCCTTTGGCTAACTTAAGCCGAAATGGCGACCATTGTGGGTTCTGGCGATAAAAACCGGCTTGGCGAACAAATTTCTCATGGTTTACTAAGCCAATCCAGCCAACTGGCGGTTGCCAACAGAAATCAGCGTATTCCAGGATGTCAGCTTTGCGCAGCTGATCCATGGGTTTGTCTTTAAACAAAAACACCCACAGTAAAAATCGTTCGGTTTCGTTCCTAAAGCGACCAAACGTGTGCTCTGATTTATTGCGGCCAATGTAGCTTAAGAATTCATAACCCCAGCGCCAATGTGCCATGCGCCAATCTGGGCCTGCGGATAAAAACGACTGTAGGTCTGGGTAATCTGAAATGGCTAGGTTTGGAAATTCTAGCAGACCTGGATACAGTGCGACTGGATTTGGCGCTTTTGCCATGGTGAGGGCTCATTAAGGCTTAGATTTGACGATTTGTGCATTGTATAGCCAGGGAAATCCTAAACAAAACTCGAGAAACAACTATAGGTTTTCGTAAATAACGTTTAAATACAATATGTTACACGATATTTCTTTTCCCGGAACGATGCTCCAAAGCGGTGTTATATTTGGGAAAACGAGGAGAGTGTCGGCCACTCTCCTGTAAAACGGCGATGATCGATTACTCTTTGATCAGGTCTGGATCAAGGATTTTTTGTAAATCTATCTGTTGAGAGTCTTTTAGGGAGTTCTGTGAAAAATCAAATTCGCCATGAAAGACAAAATGTTCCCAAGCCAGCATAGACGACGCCTTAATCTTTTTTAGTAGCAGGGAATACTCAACATCTGTTTTGGCTTCTGACAGACGTTTGGAGAGATACATAAAATTCCAGCAAACGATGACATTTTTAAGTAGTCGTTTGCAGGTCTCTGCGATCTCCTGGTCTTCCTTAATTGTCTGCACATAATCTGCCCGCCCAATGGCCAGCGCTCGATCAAGCTTGTTCCCTGCCTCACCTTTATTTAACTGGCGGTGGATGGCTTTTCGCATACCCACATCGTCGGCATACCGGAGCAAGAACAACGTTTTCGGAATACCTCCAAATGCTTTTAGTGCTTCGTAAAGAGGATTGCTTTTTGAGTATGAGTTTAATCGTTTGAAGATTTGAGACGCAGTAACTTCGCCTAGCTTGATTGATGCGCATAGACGAAGAACATCTTCCCAATTATCAATAATTTTATCTCTATTAATCCGTTCCCTTGGAAAGATCGGATAGCTTTTTTTCTTATAGAAAGTGGGAGTTTTGAAGGAGTATAAAACTCTTTTGCCGGGATTTTTTATGCGTGGTCCAAACGAAAATTTCAATAAATGCGTAAGGCCAAATATGGCTTCCGTGTATCCGTGAGAGTCAGTGGAGTGAAGGTCTGATTTCACTACATCATTTTTCAACAACCCATCCACCATATAGTGTGCTTCAAATTCGGAACCACTGATCACCATTGAGTAAGGGAACATCCCTCGTATATCTATGAAAGTATAGGCCGATACAACGGGGTCACGACCACCATATTTAAATGACTTATTTGCATTGAGTGACTCATATGCGACGGTCCATTTCTGACCATCGCTTGATGTCTGCAAGCCGTAGTCTCCAATGAATACTTTGGCCAGTGGAAGTTGATTGACGAAACGGATAACGGCATCGTTTGCTCGTCTCAAATTCTCAAGCGTAAAAAAGCCATTGGTCGTGGATTCCAAAGTTGCCAGTTCAATTTCCCTCGCCAATTTAGATAATTTTGGCACGCTCAAGTGTTCACCTAGCGCAATTATTCCCGCGAGGAAATTTTTATCTTCAGGCCTGGGCTTGCGGTATCGGATACTGTTGTGTTCAAACTCGTCAAGAAACCCCGAAGCGGCATTCACTGTACTTAACGCTTCTGCTATTCGAATGTATTGATCATCCGGAAACAGAGCTACGTCACTTTCCATTTCTAACAGGACTTCAGCCCGAGTATTTCGTTCATACGTTAGCTTAAATCCACCAAGGCCATCTGTCTCAATATATTCGTTTATATTTTCCAGTATGTGCTCGTTCGTTTCCTTGTATTGCGCATCCAATTCGAGTTCCCAGTGCTCAACCAATTTTTTAACATCTTTAAAATCAGCCATGTCCGCTAAATTTAGTATGTGATCCCGATTTTTTTGAAAGTATTCCCGTGAGATCAAATACTGCTCTAGCTGTCGGTAACGATTTGAGTTAACAATGCTCAGTGTGCCGTCTTTAATGGCAGCGGCAGTGTGCTTATAAAGCAGAATGCGATACAGTTTTGCGCGGAAGGAGTCTTTCGTGTCAATGTAGCCGGTTTCTGAATTCGTAAGAAACCCGACTGGGAATGTATCATCAACCTTTCCGTTTTTCGCTTGGTACTGCGATATTGCTTTTAGCAGCTTGTTGCTTTTCACGTCGCAATCGAAATTGAGCCGCCGAAGAATATCGCTACACTTGAGCTGAAGCGACGTGGCGCCTTCTTCCAAAAAGAGCATTTCAAGAGCCTGTCCGCTGATTTTATCTAAGTCCTCCTGGACATCTTTTACATGAGCGTTTACGTTTTCCGTGGATATCTTTGACGGGCTTATCAAGCGAATCGCTTTTTCGACTTTCTCTGAATCACTCAGAATAGGGTTGTTCAGCGTCTCTTTAAGTTTTTCCACCAACGACACTAAATCAACCGTATCCTTTACTAACGCTTGCGTATGGCCAGATTGCTCCTGGCGTTGTTTGTAGTATTCTTCTTTGGCAAGATTCTCGGCCTTGTTCACTGCTGTTTTCACCGAGGCCAGAAACGTTTCGACCAGAATATCGACCAGCTGTTGAAATTGGTGAGTGATAAAAATGGCAAGGTGAAGATGCCGATCATGATCTTTCAAACGATTAACCTGAAAAACCTGCCGCCGATGAACGGATAGTGCGTAGCGTTTAAGTCCATCTTTTGTAAAATCCAGCTCGCTTGCGATTGGAAGTGCAATATCGTAGAGTGGCTTGAGCGTATCGTATATTGCGACATTCTCGCGTATTTTAGACGTCTTGGTTGACTGGTTAAGTTTCTTCAGCAGCGTAAGTCTGTACGTTTCCATTTCATCATAAGTATTTTTTCCTTTTGAAAATAACGCATCGAGCTTTTGAGCTCCATCGTTCGAGAGCTTATTTTTAACAATGGCAATCTGTTGGTCGATGTGCGTTTTATAGACCGACTCGACCGTGTCACAAATTGTTTTATAATCGGGTGTCTCGACTTTGTGTTCAAAGAGCCATTCGCAAACGGAAATAAAGCATTTATCGGGGTTTTTCTGAGAGCGTGCGTCCGTTCTTATCAGTGGCAACAGTGGTTGAATGGTGGTTTGATTAAATGGCTTGAAACCCAGCGCATCAAGAATCATTTCTCTATGGCGATTTCTGGTGCTTGTATTGTAGCTTTCCCAGCGAAAACTTTGCCTGAGCTTCAGTCGGCCTGCTACATAGTCAACATCTTCCTGGATCGCAGAATTAAAAAATTGACCCGTGGCTTTGAAGTACCCGTAGGCGACGATGATGTAAACGATATTGGCATGGCCGCGAACGTTTTGTGTGATGAGCTGTTTGAAATGAGATTCGACGTAGAAAAAACGCTTGCGGTCTAAAGCTTTGAATTGCGGCGGTGTATCGTGGAATTCTTTATCCGTGGAACTGATCTTTTTGGTGTACATTGAACACTCCTAATGTTAATCTATGGAAGGGAGTGTTATTATCCTTTCTGAAAACTTCTATCCCAAGTTCTAAATTACCTCACTTAGTTTTTTGTTACAGTCTCCACAAACTACGTTCAATCCAGGCTTGCCCCAAAGCTGGATATGGCATGTTTTGCACGCATATTTAATGCGTCCCGATCGCGGTTTTGGCTTTGAAGTGATCAGCTCGCCGAGATTGTCGTCATCATAAAACCGGCTAACCTCTTCATGCTCACTGCTAAATGCTCGTTCGCTTAGTGACTGCTCAGTCATAACTACCGAAGTGTCTTGCTCTGCTCGCATGGCTGCGACTGCCGCAGCGGGTCTGGGATTTAAATTCTCGGTCAGTTCGTATTCGGAGCCTTTGTCATCGTAGGCGGTAATAGGTAGCTCCAGGCGATAGACAGGATAGCGGTCGACCCAGGGCAGACGATAACCCTTTTTGATAAGCTCTTTACAGGCGTTGTGAAATGGGCCTTCTAGCAGGACATAGTCCATCATCCATTCCCCCGTATTCTGTCCACCGGGCTTCCCAGTGGATGAGGGGATCAACCCTATTTGCAGCATCTTTTTGGCCCATTGGGCGTTATGGTAACCCCGTCGTCCGGGTGATCCATAGTGAGCCTGCCAGATGTGCGCCATCTCATGACACAGGGTTTGGCAGATTTCGATCAGAGGGTATTTTGCGAAGTATTCAGGGTTGACGGCTAGTTCATCTACATATTGACGTTTTTCATTGACCCACCGGCCGATGGAGGCATAACCCATCACTTTGCGCTGTCGGTGAAATGTGATGATGACATCAGGCAATTGCCCGGCAAACAACGCGCTGTTAAAATAGTCATACGCGCTCGAAAGCGTCTGGTAACATTCTGTTGTCGGTTTTTCTTCTAGCACCCGCTTTTCGCCTCAATTTTGTGCAAATTTTGGATTGTATGATCCAAAAAATGCACCACTTATGTGCAATATCTGTATGTCTGCTTATTTTTTAGTCTGACAAGCTAGGCTTAGCCCTTCTTTTTAAAAATATTTCATACAATTTTAGAACGAATGATACTGGGAAAAAAGTAGTCTGTATTCATTTGTGTTCGGCGACAATTAGGATGACCGGTTGACGACAACTATCTTGGCCGGTTGGGTGTGACAATTGGCAGCTTGTATCCAGTGTGGAGTTCAAGGTGCCAGGTCAACACATCACCCAGCGACAAGAGGAGCTGTATATGCAGCATCGCCAACAAGGTATGAACCAAGAAGCGGCCGCCGCCAAAGCCGGCATTTCGGTTCGAAGTGGACGTAGAATTGAGAATGCATCAACAACCCCGCGCCCTAAGCACGATAGGAACTGGCGTACCCGAGAAGATCCGTTAGAAGCGGTTTGGGAGACTGAACTCGTACCGCTCTTACGGGCGGAGCCTGATCTTACCGGTACAACCCTACTCGAATACCTGGAAGAACATTACCCCACCCATTACGACCAACGCATATTGCGAACCCTGCAACGCCGAGTGAAGCAGTGGAAAGCGTTACACGGGCCAGACAAGCCCGTCATCTTTCGCCAGCAGGCTGAACCCGGACGGCAAGGCTTTTCTGACTTCACACACCCCGATAGCGCCATAACCATTGCCGGAGAGCCGTTTAAGCATCTGCTCTACCAGTTTCGTTTGGCTTTTAGCGGCTGGCGCTCAGTGACGATTGTCCAAGGCGGTGAAAGCTATGCAGCATTATCGACAGGCTTACAGCGTGCCTTACAGCAGGCGGGCGGCAGCCCCATTGAGCACCGCACCGATAGTTTGAGCGCGGCACGCAACAACCGACAAAACCTGTGGACGGATGCTTATGCTGACTTGTGCAGTCACTACAATATGACGCCGACCCGTAACAATCTGGGAGAGTCTCATGAAAACGGTATTGTTGAATGCGCGAACGGCTCGCTAAAACGTAGGCTCTCCCAACAGCTTAAGCTTCGCGGCAGCCACGACTTTGACAGTATCGAGTCATACCAACACTTTACCGACCAAGTTGTTGAGCGCCTGAATCGACGCTCACACTCTCGCTTCCAAAAAGAAAAACAAGCACTGCAAGGCTTACCAGAGCAGCAAGCTGCTAACTATCAAACACTTAACCTGAAAGTGACTCGCTCATCGACCATCGAGGTTCGCCGGGTGGTTTACAGTGTACCGTCGAGACTGATTGGCGAGCGCGTCCAAGTTAGGCTCTACCACGACAAATTAATGATCTATGTAGGCCAGCAGGTCGCGCTGACACTTGCTCGCATATATCCAGCTAACGGCCACACTCGCGCAAAAAGCATTGATTACAAGCACTTGATTCATGCGCTCGCAGCCAAGCCCCAAGCGTTCCGCTACTCACAGCTACGTGATGAACTCTTGCCTGACGACAATTACCGCCAGTTGTGGCAATACGCCGATAAAGCGTTGGAATCGCGTCAGGCCTGCAAGTGGATAGTAACCGTGCTGCGACTTGCCTACGAATACGACGCAGAGAAGCAATTGGGCGAAGAGCTTCTTGTTGAAGTTAAATCCGGCAAGTTCGCGTCAATTAAAACTATCCAAGACCGGTTCTTCCAGCCCTCCCAATCGGTGCCAGAACTGCAAGGCAGGCAGCATGACCTGCAAAGCTACGATGCACTGCTGTCATCGCTGAAGACACAAAAATCCTGGACACAGGAGGCACCCTTTTGAACGACTCAACCGCCTTACTGCTAAAAGAGTTACGCCTGCCTGCGTTTGTCCGGCACTACCAGTCACTCTGGGAAACGGCTACCGAAAAGGGTTGGTCACACACCCAATACCTGGCAACCCTGTGCGAGTATGAAATCTCGGACCGCTACCAACGCCGCACACAAAAGTGGATACGTGAAGCACAGCTGGCCGGAGGTAAAACCTTTACTGAGTTCAATGACGATGGCCTAAACAGAGAGACCAAAGCCCAACTGGCTCGGCTAAAGCAAGATGCTTCATGGGCTGAACATGCCGATAACGTGTTGCTCATCGGCCCTAGCGGTACCGGTAAAACCCACATCGCCAGTGCCTTGGTCCACCAGCTTATCGAGCACGGCATACGCTGCAAGCTGTTCCCCGCAATCGCTCTGGTTCAACTATTACAGCAGGCCAAACGTGATCTAGACCTCATGGCCGCCATGACCAAGCTGGATAAATATCGCGTCATTGTGATTGACGACATTGGCTATGTAAAAAAGACCGATGCAGAAACCCAAGTGCTGTTTGAGTTTATCGCTCATCGCTACGAAAGCGGCAGCTTGATTATTACCGCCAATCAACCGTTCGGCTCATGGGACAAAATCTTCCCCGACAGCATGATGACGGTAGCGGCCATAGATCGACTCATACACCACGCGACAATTATCGAATTAGAAGGAGAGAGCTACAGAAAGAAGCAGCAACTAGAGAAGGTAACCAACACTAAATCAGAACACACCTAACCGGCCATCATAGTTGTCGCCGACCGGCCAAGATAGTTGACGTCTAACACATTTGGGTATTCTCGTCTCCAAATCTGGTCATAAGGTGACATCGTCAATCGTTTAGCGGTAGCTGATTGATAGCTTTGGTTTTTGAAGCTTGAAATATATGACCTAAGCGCGGTCGTTAGGAGTGAGATAGAATCAGTTGCGGTGGGCTTTGAATTGCGTGGGCGGATTGGCTAATATGCGTGTCGACCGGATATGAGTTCCTCCTGTCTTAAAACAGTAATGGAATCTGCGAAGCGCCCGAGGTGGCCTGCAATAAGAGCAAATAGCCTACAGAGCTTGAGAGCAGCAAGTCACTAATTTACTTTTCTGTTTTTCCCACTTTCGGCGCGAACGCGATTTTCGGTTTGCACATAGACAGTATCGGTCGTTGCCATGCTTGAATGCCCTAGATCTTCAGATAGATCTTTCAGCGCACGACCGCGTTCAACCTCCATGCTGGCACCGGTGTGTCTTAACCAGTGCGATGAGGCCTCCTTTAATTTACGCGCATTGTCTTCACCCTCGGCTTGCTTCATTTTGTCGTAAGCCATATCGAAAACGTGTTGGACGATTCGAATTAGCTGTCTTGACGTCATTCCACCTTGGCCGCGAATCTTTTCGACAATGGGATGATTTTCACCTGATGACGGCAGGGGGCTCAGGCCCCGAAACTGTCGGTATCTTTTGAGATAATCCATAAAACTGTTGGGCACCGAAATATCCCTTAACTTTCGGCCTTTACCAAATATCTTTAACCACCAGTTGCCATCGGAATCCTGCCAGAAATGGCTCATTACCGGTGTCCAGTTTGGCCGTTCAGACAGCTCAGAAACCCGCAAAAACAGGGTTTTCATGGAAGTAATCACGAACAGGCTGCGCTCGTAAGTCCTGTCCTGATCGGCCAATTCCAGCGCCACATTAAACACATATTGCCACTGGGATTCAGATAAACGCCTGACTTCCTTTACTTGTGCATCTTTTATGAAATGACGGCAGTCAGGCTTAGCGATTTGAGCGGGATTCCCATAAAGATATTCTTCATTCATTAGGTACTTGTAGAACGCAATGATGGCAGTGAATGCTGCCATGAGCGTTTGCTGAGATGGTTTGTACTTCTTTTTGTCTGGAAGCTGTTCTTCCAGAGTTTTTTTGGGAAGCTGAAGCTTGAATGGCGCCCATAAAGGATTCTGCGTGTAATGCCCGTTGCGAAAAACAAACTTTTCGTGATTCGCAGTACAAATCCAGGCCACCGGTGGCTGCCAGCAAAAATCTGCGTATTCCAATATGTCGGCTTTACGCAATTGCTCCATAGGCTTGGCCTTGAACAGAAAAACCCACAGTAAAAAACGTTCGGTTTCATTTCTGAACCGTGTAAACGTGTGTGCGGATTTATTGCGGCCAACATAACTGAGGAATTCACGGCCCCAGGTCCAATGGATTTGCCACCATGACTCGCCAGACTCCAGAAACTGCTTAAGGTCTTTGTATTCGCCAAAATCAATAGATTTGAGTTCAGTGAATGCGGGATATAAAGCAATAGGTTTGGTTTGTGGGATGGCCATAGTAAAACCTGCGATCTTTAGGAGGTACCAGTTTACAGGCTTATATACACTATGTCGAATACTAGACCGTATGTGAAATTAATAAGCGCATTACTAGAGGTATGACTACTCTCTCAAGCATGCCACCTACCTTGAAAAGTTTATGTGAAACAATCTAAACCTACGACGACTCCTCGAGGTTTAATCTTGCCTAATCCAATTGGTCATTCATCCCTGGGCATCCCCAAAATATATTCAGCTTTTCTAATCCGCTTCAGCTTTCTCAGAGGCATTTAATCGATATACCGAGGTTATCCAAATAACTTAACTCGACGATTTACGTCGTTCTTGTAGTTTTAATCTAATTTTCTCAAAATTTTCTTCGTAAATTTTTTCCTCTGAAGAACTAAAACACCTGGAGTAAATGAATTGGCTGGCCAATTTTGAAGCCTCATCAGATTCACCTTTTCGTAGCATTTGATTGACTTGAGAGAAGCAGCTGTTTACTTCACGAGCAACAACATTATCGGGGATAAGTATTTTTAATTTTGTATAAAACCCGGGCTCCATTTTCAGCATTTTATTGCCGTACACCTTGGCCTCCATTTCCGCAAAAACACGAGTGAATCCAGTGAGCAAAGACAGACAGATCAACTTCTTGAAGTAGTTAGGAAAATTGCTTTTAAAAAAACCACGATGAGTGCTATTGATGCAACTAGCCTGGACGTCATTGATTACAGCCCGAGGATAGGAAATAGACATATATGCTAGAAACAAATCAGAGACCAAACCGTCATCTACCTCGCACCAATTTTCTCGCTTCATGAACGTTTGATTCGAGTCAATTTTTGAAAGATCATACGTATTCAAGTAATCCAAATAACGTTCGTCAGAAAGCATACCATCCTCGTACTTCAATAAATAATACTCTCGCCCACTCGCTACATGAGCTTTAAAATCATTTGAAGTGAAATCTACTCCCAAGTTCTCCTTTAGGCTGCGCATAAGGGGCAAAAAATGCCTTTTCGGAGAGAGCCCATACTGAGATATTTTTTCTTTATTGAAAGTAAAATACTTCGCATCACCAGTCACCAAGCCGATTTTGACATCTACAAATTCACCAAATCTCTTGGCATAAGCACTGTTAACAACCTCATTGACGAGACTGGCTTCAGTGCTCGTCAAAGCGCCACTTACACGGCCGACTGCGCACTTCAAATGGCGCCGCTTTATCACTCGTTGGTCTTTAAGGCTTGTTAGATACTCATCGAGCTCATCAAAGTTGTTAACATGTATTGCATTAGAAAAATTATTTGTTGATGTTTCTTGCCAGCCCTGTGCAACAAGCACCACAACGCGCTCTTTCGTGCCCTGATCGTTAAATATCCTATTCGGAAGACTGAAAGTTGCAACAGTATTGAAGTTTCTCGTCAGATATGTACGTAAAGACAATGCATAGTCATTGTCAATAAATGCATGCGGGAGAACAAAAACAATTCGTCCCCCTTCTTTAAGAACTAGTAAGCTATTTAAAATAAAATAATACCAAAGACTGGCATAACGATTATTTTTAATATTAAATTGATTTAAGATATTTTTAGCATGATCACGCTGAGCGTTGGTCAACTTTGCGTAACCAATAAACGGAGGATTAGCAAGGATGCAATCAAATTTCTTTTCCATAAACGATTGACTGTCAACATCCAAAAAATCTCGCAAGATAAATCTGCGCCCTACTTTCCCCATTCTTCGCCCAAAGTAGGACGGGAGATGATCGAACGCATGAGTGTCAATATCACAACCAAATATCTGCTTTTCCGGCCGAGGGGCACCAAGCTCAGATAATCTGTCTACAGCCGACCGCAAGAATGCTCCTCCACCGAAGCTGGGTTCCAATACGGTGTCTTCTGGCGACCGCAAAGCAAATTTGGCCAATATATCGCTTAGTTCTGCAGGTGTATAATAAGCGCCTAACAGCCTTTTCGTAAGCGTATCAGGGTGAGCTAACATTCAGTACTCCTCTTCGTTATCGTGAGAATAGCAAAGGCCAAGACTCATCGATACACCTAGCCTTCATTTTTAGAAGAAAAAAAGTCCCATAAAGTCTCGTTGCGTTGACTGGAGTTCAAAAACTCTAGAGTCTGCTCGAGAAAAGGCTTTATCCATCGGGATTCACTCTCTCTTATCTTGTCTGTCCAGTAGCGCTCTTTGGTTAGCTTAGTGCCACTTGTCAAAAATGTGCGAAAAGCTAGATCTATGCATAGAATTAAACTGTAGGGCATTGCTGGAAAACGGGGATGATCAAGCGGTGCAAACAAATGATATTGAAGCCCCTCATCAACGGCGAAAATTTCAGGCGAAAACTTTCCACCATATTGCAGATGGGAGCGCGGCCACATCTGCTCATCTGATAATGAGCGATCTAAATCAAAGTGGAATTTCCTGAGGACATGCGTTCCCGATGTTAGCGGGTAACAACGATGTCGATCGGCTTCATCTTGAAGCATATTGCTGTCTACTTGGCAGAGTACTGCAATACAAAAACTCTGGCGAATTAAAATTCCCTCTTTAATTTCAATCCAGCCACCAAGCGACAGCAAAAGACGCTTCCCTATTTGCCGCTTGAGCTGGTGATCGTCTATTTCCAATAAAAGGTTGGGCGATAGAGAGATGGTTTGCGACATCGGCTTTTTTGATTTTTTGCTTGTCCTCACTATAGTATCTAGTTTCCCGCATATCTCCGATATCGCGGTATATGCTGATTGATGACTGAATCTTACAGAGTGTACCTTGGTACGAAGTAGACCGAAAAAAGTTTGAAGATCCTGAACATATTGAGTGGTGAACTCCTTATCAATGGGAAGCGCTTTCATCGTCAATGATTAACCTTGGACTGGTAAAATAGGCCCCTAAATCTGCTTCAGGATCTGGGATGGAACAACGGATATGAACGGGGTGCAAATTCCGGTGAGCATCATCCTGAACAAACCCCAATGCATCAGGCCAGAGTTTTTCACAGCGCACACACCGAGCTTTCTCGCCTTCCGGCACACCCAGTATTATTGCTGCCCCTTCGGCTAGACTTTTGCTCAGCAAAATTCCATTGTCATCCAAATCCAAAACACACTCTTTGATTTGATCGGTCCACCAACGAGGGCACAGAGTATGAGAAAATACACCCTTGTAGCGCGCAGCTTCAAATTGATTTACGATATTCTTGGTGAAATATTCCAAGCTCATCCCTAATAAGTTCGCTGTCGCACGATCATCTAAGAGAAAGCCCGGATGCTTATAAAATAAATCGATGAACCAGCGGCAAAATTCAACTCTCGCTCCTTTCGTGCCATGAACAATTGGCGGACCACTTTGACGACTCACTGATGCAGTATTAAAACAGCGACGTACACGAGCCGGTAAAGCTTCCGTTATGTCACTTTTTACAAGATCATCACTACAACCCATCGCTGAAAAAAGTTGCTTGCAATCACCTGATTCGAGAGCCAATCTAAGCTCTTTGTGGTTTGAAATTTCTTTGTATACATTTTGAGGGTTTGATAAAAAATTTTCTCCCACTTGCCGCTCAAAGCCTTCAGGTCGCTCAAATTCTCGTTCAGCTGCAACTTCAACACTTAGAAGATAAACTGGAGTATCAGAACACATCGCTCGTACAAGTGACTCACACTGGTCGCCGGTACTAAACCCTTCAACGTCACTTGCATCCGTCGAAAGCTTGTAATCAACAAAAATCAAGTCGAATATATCTGTTCTACTTTTACGTGCCTGCTTAAATTCAAACAAACGCGTTGCATCCAGCTCTTCTACGGAAACACCTTCAATGGCCTTGAGTAAATCTACTTTTTGCCGTCTTGGGTCAGTTTCTGGCCGACCGAAGCAATCATCTACAAATAATGTTCTAATTGTCATTCGCATTACCTCGGTACGCACACTCGTAAGCAAGTATTCCAACCCTTAGGCGGTTTTACAAAGCTAACATCACCTTTATGTTTAGTTGCGATACTTTTTATAATATGCAGTCCCAAACCACTACCACGCCCAAGAGTGGCAAGCTGTTGATCTCCAAGCGTGCTTGACAAATTCGAATAAATTGTCCCTTCAGGATCACTTATAAATGGATTAAAAACTTCCTCCCATAAATCATGGGACAAACCTACACCAGTATCCAAAACAAGCATTTCAATTTCGTCGTCTTTTTTATTCACAGACAATCGAATATTTCGCTTACTTTTTTTCACAATTAACGCTTTCACTGCGTTAGAGATTGCATTAATTACAATGGAGTATAGCTCGGCCTCATTTAATTTCGACATTTTTAACACAGGGTTAATATCCGTGACATCCACTTCAATACTAAACTCATTGAGCAAATACTCGAAACCACCAATCACTTGATTGACAGCATTTTTGACCAAAACCTTTTTATTTTTAAAGTTTTGAGAGTCAGAAAAAACATCAAAAAGTTTAATTATTTTTGAATACTGGGAAGTTGTAGATCTGGCTTCATTGGCCATTTCCAGCAATTGATTTGAAACGGATTGCTCTGATGTCTGATTGGCTATAGCTTCCAATTTTGCGGCATGCGTCAGCAAGTTAGACATAATCCCTTTAAACTCATGAGAAAAAACAAACATCAGTGGGGCAGTTGAAGCTACAGAGCGAAGTGTATCGAGTTCCGCATCATACGCATTAAACTGACTTTCCAACAATTCCGTCGCCGCAGACACTTCCAACTGAGATGATTGAGCTGTCGGATTTTCTGGTTTCTTTGAAGAATCGTTAGGTGTCTGAAACTTTTTGTCAGGTTCTCGCCGTAAATGTTCTACAGAGGCAGATTTTTTTATAACGTTAAGAGCATCAGTAACAAGCTCTTTTGCCGTTGACGAGTTTGAGCCTGTAGTTTTTTTGAAAGCGTTTACGCTAGCAGTAGCTGCGCGATCAATTTCTGATCGAATAAATGCTTCATAGTGCAACGTACTCCAATCTAAGCTCAAACGAATGCATTGCTTAAGCGCCTCAAACGCAGAAGTTTCGACAATACCTTCCCTGTCCATTTTAGGAGTAAAGTATTTCGTAGCCTCACCGGAAATCAGCACCTCGCCCGCTAAGCTTTCGGGACCGGGGTGATTTAGCATGGAGCGGTTAAAATCCTTAACACCAATAGTTTGACTAATTTCTGATAGCACTTTTGATGGGCTACCTCGTCGACGTGCAATATCTTTAGAAATTCCTAGCCAGTCATCTCCTGCCTGATTATCGCCATAGGGGTAAACTCTAAAATTGTTCAAGTACAGTCGAATACCGCTTCGATCACGCCGGATAGCCTCGCGATTTACTTGGGTCAATAAGCTAGGATTACGCCGGTTTTCTACCTCGCTATATCGACTAGAACCAGGGATAATGTAGACTTCGAATGAAATGCCCTCAAGCTCAGGCTCAATGTCTAATTTATATTTTTCGGGTGATTCTTTGCCTTTACAATCCAGCGTAAGGCTCAAAGTGCCTCCCTTTAATACCTTCCCTTTCAGTTTACCCCAACCCGCGTTAAGCATCTTATGGCCAATTTCGATTTCAGTGTCTTCAAATTCGTCGGTGAGAACAGACACTTTAAAACCCGGGTCTTCGTGATACCCTTTCCGCCGAACCGCAGAAGCAACCGATATTAATGCGACCGATTTCTGAAGCATCTTGTAATCTCGCTCGGTCCAATAATCCCTGACATCGATTAACTTTAAAGTTATACCGCACTTTCCCGTGTGAGACATGCTCGATTCGTATTCACAAGGGATAGTTGTCACATCCTCCCCTGGTTGAAAATGATCCCAAACAAACGTGACATTCGTAGTTTGATATTGCTTCCCCACTTTAGCAGTGCTCTCTATGACTAATTTTTCTGCTAGTCTTTGACATGCAAATCGCCCAATTCCTTTATTTCCTGTTGTTGGGCGTCCATACATCGCACTAAATGGGTGATGAATCTTATTCGAGGTCGCAATAGTCATCCAGTTGCACTTGATTTGATCGAAAGTCATCCCAGAACCGTTATCTCGGATAGTGATAGCGCTCGCCAAACCCTCGTTTTTTCGCTCCTTAGTCACATTTGACAATGTAATATCAACTTCACTGCTGTCTGCGTCGTAGGCGTTTTTAATAAGTTCGGCTAGAGCGATATAGTGATTGGTAACTAGTCTTTCGCCTAGCTCTCCAATTAGCTGGGCATCAACCGCAAATTTGACTTCGCCTGTTTCCATAATGAGCTGCTCGTATAAGGTCTAATCGTATTATTGTTGTTGTAGCGCTTAAACTTATACCATGAACGCTACTCCACTGTTATCGGCCAAATTGCCCCACATTGTACTGCGCAAACAAGTTCTGAGAACCAAATTCGTTCGACATAAAATCAAATATATGTTTTGAATTAAAAGTCATTCCCCATCTCCGAGGGATGCCTGCAACTGTACCAGGCGCCCCTGAAGTACAGCTTTTTCTTCAGAAATTTCTTTATTCTCAGCTTCAAGACGATCTGCATATTCACGAATTTCTTGAAGATCCGTCTCGACACCCTTGAACGTGGCGCTTTTGATCGCTAGCCGCTCTTTCAGGCTCTGAACTTCAGTCCTAAACTGGCTGATATTTTGGTCAAATTCGATAATCTCTTTGTTCTTGTTGTCACATTCTGCTTCTAGTTCTTTGATCCGCGTTCCGCAGCACTCCAGCTTGAGTCGTAGCTCTTGGTTTTCATATGCAATTTTCTCGGCCTGACCTTGAGCGTTATCATACCGCGATCGATAATTTTCCTTTTCTGTCTGAGAGCGCGTCAATTGCATAGTCAGGCTTTCTACCTGAGACTGTAACTGCCTTAGCTGAGACTGAAATTGGTCTCTTTCAAGCTGGCGGTCCTCTGCCGTTCTCTGCTGATAATGCTCAAAATGATCGCGCACCGCTCTGTTTTCATCCTTTAATTCAGAAACCGTTTCCTTATGCTCCTGCATGCGGGCTTGTAGAGCATCACGTTCGGACTCGGTCACCGCGAAGCGGGATTCCAAACGGTTAAGCTCACCATTTAATTTACGAGAATTAGTTTCAAGATCAGTTATTTGCTGCTTTAAGGTTCGTTCTCGACCCAAGGCTTCAGACAGCTCTTTTTGGGTGTCAGCAAGTGTGCGCTCAAGCGTCTGGACTCGGGACTGATAGTCCTGCTTCGCCTGCTCAACCGCTTCTTCTGATGCTTGCTGGACGCGGTCGCGCAAGGATTTTACGGCACTGATAAGATCCGAAGGCAAGCCACTATCAGACTCCTCGATGTTCAACTCAGCATTGTTTCGCCACTGTTTTAATAAAGGCGCGATGGTGCTTTTGCTACCCGTTCCGAGCTGCTCCCGAACGCGATCAATAGTGGGCTCGCTGCCTCGCGCTTTAACCGCTTCAGCAGCTCGACTGATATCATAGTAAGTCACACCGGGTCGGGCCATTAGTTTTACCTGTAAGGGAATTTAGTACCGTATTACGTATTCCGTAATATAACATAATATAACGATAATGAAAGTATGCTTGAGATTTATTTTCTAACCACCGACAATCACCCTTATCGTCGGTTAGCATGAATCCGGCTGTTTTTTAAATTCGGCACTGCAGTACACACCCCAAAACCCGGCTATTCCTGCCCTGGCGTGAATAAATATGGTGATTGAGATCCAATGAAAGAAACAACAATACACAGTACTACTGGGCTGCCCGTTCCGAATGAGTCAGATATCATTCGGAAATACATCACGGCTGCAACCTCTGACAACACACGTAAAACCTATCGTTCTGCCATCAAACAATTTGAAAAATGGGGCGGTCGATTACCGAGTGATCCACAAACACTGATCCAATATTTACTCGCTAGAGCGCAAGCATCCAGTATTCGAACCCTGGACTTACACCTCACAGCAATCGGACAATGGCATCGCTATCAGGGGATGGAAAATCCGGTGGATGCGCCCCTCGTGCGTAAAGCAATGGAAGGGATACGCCGTACTCATGGGCAACCGAAGCGTAAAGCCAAGGCCTTACGTCTGGAGCATATCGGGCAAATGGTTGGTCACTTGCAGCAGCAGCCAAACTCCAACAAACGAGCAAGGGATCTGGCGCTGGTTTTAAGTGGATTTTTTGGCGCTTTCCGCCGTAGCGAGTTAGTGGCTATTGATATAGATGATCTATTGTGGGAGCCCGAGGGTTTAATTGTCAGAATGCCGCATTCTAAAACGGATCAGGAATCCGCCGGTCAGATGCGCGCCCTCCCCTACGGCAACAAAGGGGTTTGTCCCGCCACGGCAATCAAGAGCTGGATAACTATAGCAAACATCGAATCAGGTCCACTGTTCCGCCCGATCAACCGCTGGGATCAAATAAAGCAGAGGCGTCTGGGTGCAGGAGCGATCAACGATCTTCTTAAAGCGCTTGGGGCCAACTGTGGTTTTGATTTTGTTCCTGACTTAAGCAGCCACAGCTTGCGTAGAGGGCTTTCAACGTCCGCAGCAAGAGAGCGTGTGGATTTTGAGCTTATTAAAAAACAGGGAGGGTGGAAAAGTGACGCCACCGTTTGGGAATATATTGAAGAGGGACAGTTGCTGACCAATAACGCCACACTAGTGTTAATGGAGAAACTGGCGTTACACATGCGCAATGCATGAATGTTTGATTACTTCGAACCTTTTTGCTGCACCAGACTTCTGATGATGCCGCAATCCTCCACGATTCGGTTTTCCGAGCAGTTGTTCCGGAGGTCGTGTAGTTGCCGATGAAGGCTTTGAAGCTCGCGTATCCTTTCTTCGACCTGTTGAATATGCTGATCAACCATCTCATTGACCTCGCCACACGTGGAGCCAGGTGCTTGGCTGAGCGTGAGCAAATGTCTCACTTCGGGCAGAGAGAGCTCAAGACTACGACAACGCTTGATGAATATTAAGCGCTCTTCTGCTTGATGGTCGTACAGGCGAAAGTTGCCATCACTTCGGGCAGGGGAACTTAATAACCCTTCCCTTTCATAATACCGGATGGTTTGAACGGAACATCCACTGCGTTTCGCAAGCTCACCAATTTTCAATAACGTCACCCCTTGACTCTATAGTTACTATAGAGTGTAAGCTTGGCTTCATTGTTATTTCAAGGTCTATTTATGACATCTGACGCCTCACAATGCTGCGGTTGCCAAAGTGACGAAGCTGGCTCACCGCCTTCAGGATCAAACCTGCAATCGGATAGCCCTTTGGCTGCGCTAAACAATGTGAGTGTGTTTGACGTACCTAAGATGGACTGTCCTTCTGAGGAGAACCTCATACGGACAGCATTTGCGAGCTTTGGGGAAACGGTCGCCTTCGAATTCGATACCCCTAATCGGAAAGTGCATGTCTATCACGCTGATTCACCTGAAAAGGTCGAAATGGCCATGGAATCCGTTGGGCTCGGCGCCCGTCGCATATCGCATGAGCAGGTGGATGCCGCAAGCGCGAAGAAGATACAAGAAGACGCCAGGATTAAGGATGCGCGCGAAGCCTGGGTATTGAAGTGGCTGCTCGGGATTAACGCCGTGATGTTTTTCTTTGAGCTTGCCGTGGGCATCGTGGCGCAATCTGCGGGGCTGATTGCGGATTCTCTGGATATGTTTGCGGATGCTGCGGTCTATACGGTGGCACTCTATGCTGTGGGCAAAGCCGCTCACGCCAAGCTTAAAGCTGCGCATTTATCCGGCTGGCTCGAAGCGGCTCTTTCTGTGGGTCTTTTGATAGAAGTCGCCAGACGTACCTTTATGGGAAGTGAACCGGTCTCGATGCTGATGATAGGGATTGGCAGCCTGGCATTAGTCGCAAATGTCGCGTGTCTCCTGTTAATTTACCAAGTACGAAATAATGGCACACACATGAAGGCCAGCATGATTTTTTCAGCCAATGACGTGCTTGCCAACGTAGGAGTTATCGTTGCGGGTGGCTTGGTCGCGCTGACGGGGTCGCAAATTCCTGACCTGGTCATTGGTGTCATTATTGGACTGGTAGTGTTGAACGGTGCTCGACGCATTCTTATGTTACGATAGCGCGCGATCACCATTGCCCTAAAATTAGATAAACAGAATTGAATGCTGAAACGTGCCCTGACTTTTTTTGTGCTCACGTTGGTTGTTATGCAATCAGTGGTCGCCATGGGTGATGCACACCAATTGCATCAGTCAGGCGCTGAACATCGTGTGTTTGATGAAGCTCATCTACATAACGATGGGGACGTCGCCGACGCCCAGCATGATCAAGTACTCCATTCAGATGCATCTACAGTGGAAAAATGGGATTGTCATCACTGTTGTCATTGTCATGGTCATCTATGCCCTGCCGTGCTGATTTCAGTCGAGCGTATTCAGCTGCTCAAGCACTGCTCTCCAGTGCCCGACTACGCTGAAAATACATTTCCGGAAACCCACGAAACCTTCCTGCGCCCTCCTAAAGCCTAAGTCCCTTTAAGTAATAAGAAGTAACGCCCGCAATCGCGGAAACACGACTTAATTCAGGACTTTTCCATGAGATATACCCTATTTTTCAGGTGCAAACGCACCTGGGTGTGGCTTGCGTTTTTACTCTGCAGTACCGCAATGACTGCCTTTGCAGAAAATGTTGAGCCAACACTCACCTTAAAAGAAGCGCTGGCGTCGACGCTTGCGCAGAACCCTCAACTGCACCAATACAGCTTCACGGCAGAAGCATTGAATGCTCAAAAACAAAGCAGTGCCTTGCGGCCAGCGTTAGCACTGGAGCTAGAGGTCGATAACTTTGCCGGTTCAGGCAGTAATGAAGACTTTGAGTCTGCCGAAACGACACTTGCACTATCTTCAGTGATTGAGCTTGGAGGAAAGCGTCAGGCCCGCATGAGCTATTCAGATGCCCGTATCAGCCAAGTCGAGTGGGCGCAACAAGCGGCGACTCTGGATACGCTAGGTAGGCTTACCGAAGTGTATATCGAAGGATTGGCGACGCAGGCTAACCTTCGGCTGGCGGAAGAATCGTTGGCCCTGTCCCAATCGATCCTCAAGACCGTACAAACACGCTCCGCTCGCGGGGCCACAGCTGAGGCGGAGGTGATGCGAGCGCAAGCTGCTCTCACACGTGCCGAAATACGTCTGGCGTCTCTGCGAGAGCAGTTTGAACGTCAGAAGGTCTTCCTCGCCCGGTTTTGGGGTGAAACAACACCTCGCTTTAATGCATTAACGGGCAGTCTGTTTGACTTCGGCCCCACCCAAAATTTTGATCAACTATACGCGCGTGTTCAAACATCGCCAGCCCTTCAAGTGCTCGCCAGTGAAGCCCGCATTAGAGATGCGGAAGTCACACTGGCCCGTGCCAGTGGCCGCAGCGACTTAAGCTGGCGCGCAGGTATTAAACGTTTTGAAGAAACCGGCGATTCCGCATTCACAGCCGGTATCTCCATCCCACTGTTTTCCGGCAGACGCAACAGCGGAGACGTTAAAGCGGCATTGGCGAATCGCAATGTGGTGGATTACGCCCAACAGGATCAGCTCTTGGTGTTACACGCACGACTTTTTGAAGCGTGGTCCCTCAGAAAACAAAGTATCGCGGCGGCAAACAAAATCCAAAATGTCGCCATCCCCGCGCTGGAAAAGGCACTCAAGCTCACCAATGAAGGTTTTGACAACGGGCGTTATCGCTACCTTGATCTCATTGCCGCACAGGAAGAATTGCTCGCCAGCAAACAAGCACTCATTGATGCAGCCACGACAGCGCTGATCAGTCAGGCCTTAATCGAACAGCTCACTGGCGAAGCACTTAACCCATAAATGTACATTTTTTCAGGTTTGATCGGTATCAGGCCTCAGGAAACCATGATTATGAAAACTGTATTTACCACGTTTGTTTTTACCTTTAATTCCGCAGTGTTGGCAGCGGACGATCATCAACATGATGGCCACACACATGAAAGTAAAGAGAAACATAAAGCGCATCACAAGAAAAATGATCACGCCCAACATAACGATCATGTCGATCACAAGGAAATGGATTCAGAGCATCATGAAGACCATGATCACGCGAATAAAACATCCGACGAAAATGCACGGGGAGACAAACAATGAAAGACTTGAGAACGAAGTTTCCTTCCAAAAACGGAGAAAAGACAAAAAAGGTTTGGGCGGTGCTTTTTGCCCAGATCATGCTAGTCAGCGTGCCATCAGTGCCCACCTGGTCTGCAGATGACCATGGTCATGACCACGAACATGAAGAGTCAGAACAACATGCACCGCACCATAAAGATGGTGATCATGACGAGCACGAGGACCATGTTGATCACGATGATGATGGACATGATCACGGTGCTCATGGAGAAGAAGATGAGCACGGGCACGGTGAGGAAAATGCTAGCCGTATAGAAGATTCAATGGCCCAACAAGTGGGTATCGTAACTTCGATGGCGAGTTCACAGGAGCTGCATCAGACCATCACGGTATACGGCGCGATTGTTTCAGCACCTGAGCAACTGAGCCATGTGCGTGCGCGTTTTGAGGGTATGGCTAAGTCAGTCAAGGTCACGCTTGGCGATCGTGTAAAAACGGGTGATGTATTGGCGGAAATTGAATCCAACGAAAGCCTGAAAACCTATGCCATCCGCTCGCCCATTGCCGGGAGAATCGTTCAGCGTCATGCCAATACTGGCGAAGTGACAAAAGACCAGGTTCTGTTTTCCATCGCTAACTTTGACACCGTTTGGGCGGAACTGCGTGTTTATCCCGCGCAGCAGTCTTCGGTCACAGAAGGTCAAGCGGTTCACGTTTTAGCAAGTAATGACAGCGTGGAATCCACGGTGGACCATATTGTGCCGTCAATGGAATCCCCTTATCTGGTGGCGCGCGTCAAGTTGGCCAATAGCAAACACGCTTTATCTCCGGGCCTAATGATCGAAGCGCGCGTGGAAACCGGCCGCTTTTCGGTTCCTTTGGCGGTAGTAAAAGATGCGGTGCAAACGCTGGGGGGACGCCAGGGTGTATTCGTTAAGGCCGGTGATGAATATCGCTTTACACCACTTGTGCTGGGTAAAAGTGATGATCATTTCTATGAAGTTATCGATGGGCTTGAAGCGAACAGCCAATATGTCAGTGAAAATAGTTATTTGGTAAAAGCTGATATCGAAAAATCCGAAGCAGAACACGATCACTAATCGAGGCGCGCTATGATTGATTCTATTTTGCGTCTCGCGATCGAGCGGCGCTTACTGATTTTATGTTTTATTTTTCTCATCGTCGGTGTCGGTGTGTGGAGTTATCAAAAACTCCCCATTGATGCCGTTCCAGATATCACCAACGTTCAGGTACAAATTAATACGGCAGCACCGGGTTACTCACCACTGGAATCGGAGCAACGCATTACCTATCCCGTGGAAACCGCATTAGCCGGCTTACCCAACCTTTCATACACACGCTCTCTTTCACGCTACGGTTTGTCGCAAGTGACTGTGGTGTTTGAGGAAGGTACAGACATTTATTTTGCACGCAACCTGATAAACACCAGGCTCGGCGCAATAAAAAGTGTCCTCCCGCCAGGGCTTGAACCTGAGATGGGGCCTATCTCCACGGGCTTGGGTGAGATCTTCATGTACACAGTGCAGGCCGAACCCAACGCTAAAATGGCCACTGGTGAACCCTATACCGCGACAGCGTTACGAGAAATCCAGGACTGGATTATCAAACCGCAGCTTGCGCAGGTGAAAGGTGTTATTGAAGTCAACAGTATTGGCGGATACAACAAGCAATACCACGTCATGCCGGATCCCGCAAAGTTGCTCGTTTATAAGGTCAGTGTCGAAGATGTCGTACACGCACTACAAGCCAACAATGACAACCGCGGTGCGGGTTACATTGAACGCAACGGCCAACAACTGCTGGTGCGATCACCCGGGCAGCTTGGCACTGTTGAGGACATTGGCAATGTGATCATCGCTGAACGCGATTCTGTCCCAATCACGGTGAAGGATGTTGCGGACATCGGTATTGGCAAAGAACTGCGTACCGGTGCGGCGACACGCGACGGTGTGGAAACCGTTTTGGGTACCGCGATGATGTTGATCGGCGCTAATTCGCGTACGGTTGCGCAAGACGTGGCGAGCAAGCTCGATGATATTCAAGCCTCCCTACCCGAGGGCGTAGTCGCTGAAGCGGTGTACGACCGCACGGCATTGGTTGATAAAGCGATTGCCACCGTTTCCAAAAATCTGATGGAAGGGGCACTTCTGGTCATCGTTGTTCTGTTTCTGCTATTAGGAAACTTTCGCGCGGCTTTAATTACAGCAGCGGTCATTCCGTTAGCCATGTTGATGACCATTACAGGTATGGTGAAAACAGGGGTATCGGCAAATTTAATGAGCCTCGGCGCATTGGATTTTGGTTTGATCGTCGACGGTGCCGTCATTATTGTTGAAAACTGTGTTCGCCGCTTGGCCGAGAATCAACATAAAAACGGTCAACAAGATTTACGTGAGCGATTAAGCACCGTTTTTGATGCAACGTCAGAAGTCATTCGACCCAGCTTGTTTGGTGTAGCCATTATTACCATTGTTTACATTCCAATATTCAGCCTCACCGGGGTTGAAGGAAAAATGTTTCACCCGATGGCTGCAACGGTGGTCATGGCATTGCTTTCGGCCATGGTACTTTCGCTCACAATTGTTCCAGCTGCCGTTGCCGTATTTATGAACGGCAAGATCAGTGAAAAAGAAAGTATTGTCATCACCAAGGCTAAATCGGCTTACCGCCCGTTACTTAAACTTGCGCTTAAATTCCGCTGGGCTGTGGTGAGTTTTGCTACCTTCTTAGTGGTGTTTTGTTTGTGGTTGACTTCAACACTGGGGTCTGAATTTATTCCGCAACTGAACGAAGGCGACATTGCTTTGCACGCGATGCGTATTCCGGGCACGGGGCTTGAGCAAGCGGTGGAAATGCAGGAAATTCTTGAGAAAAGGATTAAAGCCTTTCCGGAAGTGGAGAAAGTTTTTGCGCGTATCGGTACTGCGGAAGTGGCGACGGACCCAATGCCACCCAATGTCGCAGATAACTTTGTCGTACTTAAGCCGCGAAGCGAATGGCCGGACACCTCCAAAACCAAGGATGAGCTTGTGGAGGAAATGGAGCGTGCACTGGAGGAGTTACCAGGTAACAACTACGAGTTTACCCAACCGATTCAGATGCGCTTTAACGAATTGATTTCCGGTGTACGTGCGGATCTTGGCATCAAGATATTTGGAGATGATCTGGATCAACTGGTATTGACGGCAAACGATGTGCTTAAGGTAGTCAATGGTATTGAAGGAGCGGCCGATGCGCGCGTTGAGCAGGTCACGGGTTTGCCCACACTCTCTGTCATTCCAAATCGTAAAGCCCTGGGGCGATATGGATTGAATGTGGCTGAATTACAAGATTGGGTATCCGCGGCCATTGGCGGTGAATCGGCAGGCATTATTTATGAGGGCGATCGACGTTTTGAGCTGGTCGTGCGCCTCCCCGAAACCACGCGCAGAGACATTGATCGACTGAAGTTTTTGCCGGTGCCACTTAAAAACGGTGACTACGTTCCACTTGAAGAAGTCGCTACCCTGGATATTTCTCCGGCACCGGCGCAAATCAGTCGTGAAAACGGAAAGCGCCGTATCGTGGTTACAGCGAATGTGCGGGGTCGCGATCTGGGCAGTTTTGTTACCGAAGTTCAGGAAGCGATTCGCGAAAAAGCCGAGATTCCCCCAGGGTACTGGTTGGATTACGGTGGCACCTTTGAACAGCTTCAGTCTGCCAGCCAGCGGCTGTCCATCGTTGTACCGCTAACGCTGTTGGTGATTTTGGGTATTCTGGTGATGGCGTTCTCTTCCGTCAAAGATGCCTTAATCATTTTCAGCGGTGTCCCGCTTGCGCTCACCGGTGGTGTGTTGTCCTTGTATTTACGTGATATGCCGATGTCCATTTCAGCTGGCATAGGTTTTATTGCGCTTTCCGGGGTGGCCGTTCTCAACGGCTTGGTCATGCTCGCCTTTATTCGTCAGCTCTGGCATGAAACCGGGCAATTTAATGAGTCGATTATTGAAGGCGCAATGATTCGTCTACGGCCCGTTCTGATGACGGCGCTGGTGGCGAGTCTCGGTTTTGTGCCGATGGCTTTGAACACGGGTACCGGCGCTGAAGTGCAGCGACCGCTCGCCACGGTTGTCATTGGAGGCATTATTTCCTCGACGATTCTGACTTTATTGGTGCTGCCGGTTTTGTACCAATGGGTTCATCGCCGAGAGGCAATGCAACATACTCTTCGTCATCGGGAGTAATGCCGTGACGATTGGCCCCGGTTTTTGCTGGGGCCATCTATCAAACAACTTATAATCATTGCACAGGAGAAACCATGCATTCTCACTCACATGACGACAACGGCAGTGCAAGAATCGGCTGGGCGTTTTTCCTCAACGTTGGTTTCACGATCATAGAATTTGTCGGCGGCATACTAACCAACAGCACCGCAATTATGGCCGATGCCGTCCACGATCTAGGAGATAGTATATCGATTGGACTGGCCTGGGTATTGGCAAAACTTGGAAACAGGCCCGCCTCGCAAAATTTTTCCTACGGGTACAAGCGTCTTTCGTTATTAGGCTCATTGATTAACGGCATCGTTCTGATTGCTGGTTCAGCCTGGGTACTGTACCAATCCATTCCTCGTTTATTCGATCCAGAAATGCCAGTGACAGAGGGCATGCTGGCACTGTCGATTTTCGGTATCGCGGTAAATGGTTTTGCCGCATTTAAGCTTAGCAAAGGAAAAACCCTGAACGAGAAAGTGCTCAATTGGCATCTGCTAGAGGATGTGTTGGGATGGGTCGCCGTTTTTATAGTATCGGTCGTACTTATGTTTGTGGAATGGCCAATTTTGGATCCTATATTAGCAATCGGGTTTACTCTGTTTATTTTGTTCAACGTCATACGCAATGTGGGCACCACTTTAAAACTTTTTTTACAAGGGGTGCCGGACAAAAATCTTGCGAGAAAAATTGAGCGAAAACTCAAAGATGTTCAGGAATTTCAGCGTTTCCACCATTTGCATTTATGGTCTCTGGACGGAGAACACCACGTGCTCACTGTCCATATTGAACTGGAAGCCGATGTTTCACTGGAAGACCAACGAGACTTAAAAAGGCGCTTATCGCAAGAACTTGCTGAGTTTGATTTAAGCCATACTACCGTGGAGTTTGAACTGTATAACGAGCCTTGCAGGGATCATTCGATTTGAGCTCAACAGAAGTTAGGGGTGAAATACGGCCGGTTCGACAGCTTGACACTATACCAACTATAGACTTCACAATTGAGAGCTATTCTCATCAAAGTTGCTGCACTCGAGGTTTTATCGTGTTCATTCTTTCGTTCAAGCGTTACAACATTCGTCTGGTATTCGCTCTGATTCTTATTTTGTCAGGACTGAGCTGCTTGGCCGACACGTCAACCCCGGATTTTCGCCAGATGGCGCAACTTGCAGAGTACGTGGGCGTTGATTATCCGGAAGCGGTGGCCAATGGTAAAATTATTAATGAGGGGGAATATCAGGAAATGCTGGAGTTTTCCCGCATTTTGGTAACAGAGGCGCAACAAACCAAAGCTACCACGATAATTTCCAGAGCCCAAAAATTGGAAGCGGCCATTCATGAAAAGCAGACGCCGGAAGTCATTCGACAATTGGGCAGAGAGTTGCGCAGTGAATTATTGATGCTCATGCCTGTATCATCTCAGCCCTCACAGCTCCTTCCAATCAGTGAGACTCATTCCCTGTTTCAAACACATTGTGCTGCCTGCCACGGAGCGATGGGCAAAGGCGATGGTGTTGCAAGCGCAGGACTCGAACCGCCGCCAACAGATTTTACTGATCGAGAACGTGCAATGAATCGCTCAGTACTTGGCCTTTACGATGCGATTACCGACGGAATCAAGGAAACGGCCATGGTCTCTTACGATCAGCTCAGCGAAGAGCAGCGTTGGTCCCTCGCATTGTAGGTGGTCTCGCATTTGAAGCAAACGCAGAAGAAAGAGTGAACACTACCGACCTCTCCATTAAAGAGCTGATTAATCACAACCCGATACAGTTAGCGAACGGAGATTCTAATACGCTAAAGAGTGTCATTTACCTGCGCGCACAACCGAGTGCTCTTTTTACGGAGAAGCCATCGCCCTTGCAAATTGCTCGCGATCAACTGTTGGCCGCACGCGCTTCATACAACAAGGGAAACTATGAAGAATCCAATCGACTGGCCGTGAGTGCCTATCTCGACGGGTTTGAGCTAGTAGAAAACAGCCTGGATACACGGAACCCCGATCTCAGGAAAGACATCGAAGCCAATATGATGGCGCTGAGAAAACAATTTCGGGAAAGTTCAAACCAGGAACAACTCAATACACTCCTCGACATTACTTTGGCCCAGCTAGAAACGGCAAAACGACAACTATCTGCAGACAGTCTTTCTAACGCTACGCTGTTCAGCGCAAGTTTAATTATTTTATTACGCGAAGGATTGGAAGCCTTGCTTGTCACTCTGGCCCTTGTCTTGGTATTAATCCGCTCTGAACGACGCGACGCGCTTAAATTTGTCCACGCTGGCTGGATTACGGCGCTCATTGCCGGTGGGGTAACCTGGTGGGCGGCGCGATCGCTCGTCAATATTAGCGGTGCCAGTAGAGAGGTAATGGAAGGTGTTGCCGCTTTAGCTGCGGCGTTGGTGCTATTTTATGTCGGCGTTTGGATGCACAGTAAATCCAATACCATACAGTGGAAGGCGTACATTCAAAAACACGTTACTCAACGGTTAAAAACCGGAACATTGTGGGGAATAGCTACACTCGCATTTGTCGCCGTGTATCGAGAAGTTTTTGAAACCGTGTTGTTCTACGAAGCGCTACTGACCCAATCTTTACCAGCTCAAAACCCAACGATTATTGGGGGTTTCCTTGTTGGCTTATTCTGTTTAAGTATCATCGGATGGATAATGGTTCGTTACTCAATAAAGCTTCCTATTGGACGGTTCTTTTCCGTAACCACGTACCTTCTTGTTGGCTTGTCCTTCGTATTGATAGGAAAAGGGGTAATCGCCCTGCAGGAAGCGGCTTTCATTGACGCGTCCCCGCTTCCGATATCATTTGAGGTTGACTGGATTGGCTTAAAATCCACATGGCAAAGCTTAATGGCCCAAATCACTATACTGGTGTTATTTTTGGTGTTCATGCTGGTTTCTAATCAACGACGAAAACCAGAAACCAGTTCAGATTCTTAAATCACTAATAATGCCTACTGTTTAGTTAAAAGAGCAAACCCGTTTAGCGGATGCAGAGGTACACTTATTAAATATCTGTATCTCTACGTGCAAAACATTTTAGATTAGAGTGATTATTTTGAAATTGATAATCACTCTTAAATTAAAGTTATCGAACGTTTCAAACTTCAGTACCCGAAATAGTCTTGTCGTTTTCTAACGTCAAACCATTTTGATTTCTATTGTAAGTCCATTTATTCATGTGATTTTGTCAAGTTTGAGAAGCAATGCATTGAGCACAACACTCACACTACTAACAGCCATAATAGCTCCCGCCACCATCGGGTTAAGCAATCCAAAAGCAGCAAGCGGAATTCCAACCAGGTTGTAGATAAACGCCCAAAACAGATTCTGACGAATTTTTTGTTGAGTTTTTTTAGCAATGGTAATAGCTTCAACAACCCTCAATGGATCACTTTGCATTAGAGTAATACCCGCAGTCTGCATCGCAACATCGGTACCCGCCTCCATCGCTATGCCTACGTTGGCCGTTGCTAATGCGGGAGTGTCATTAATGCCGTCTCCGACCATTGCCACTTTTTTACCTTCCAACTGAAATTGACTCACCACGTCGGCCTTGTGTTCTGGCATCACTTCCGCTCTGACAAAATCAATACCCAATTTAGCGGCGATAACGTCCGCACTGTCTTGTGTGTCGCCAGTGAGCAGACAGGTTTGTATCCCCAATTCGTGCAATCGACTGACGGCTTCAATTGCACTGGATTTAAGCGTATCCTGGAATTGCACTAGACCACAAAGCTCAATCGTATTGGGTGTTATTTGTCTCGCGACCCACGAGAGCGTATTGCCTTTTATCGCAAATTTTTCGCTATAGTCTTCGAGTAAAGACGCTTCAATACCGACGTTTAACATCAAACGTTTATTGCCAAACCAGTAATTACCCTCTTCTAACTGACCGCGCATTCCAAGGCCTGGCAGGGTATGAATCAACTCGAAGCGCTCGGCGAAAATGGATTCTTTTGTTGCATGATCGAGCAGTGCCTTTGCAAGTGGATGTTCGCTGCCCTGCTGCAGACCCTTTAAATAACCCAGCAACTGTTTTTCTTCTCCGACAAATGCATCGATCTGTTCGACTCTGGGTTTACCCTCTGTCAAGGTGCCGGTTTTATCAAAAGCGACCACATCAACATGTTCTGTCGATTCCAAAATTTCAGCATCTTTAATAAGAATACCTCTTTTGGCCGCCAATCCCGTCCCTACCATAATGGCGGTTGGCGTCGCTAGACCCAGTGCACAGGGACAAGCGATAACCAGCACGGCTACAGCACTGATAATCGCTTGCGTCCAATCGCCGGTAACAAAACCCCAAGCCAACAAAGTCACCAGTGCAATCACTAAAACAACAGGCACAAAAACAGCGCTGATACGATCGGCCAATTTTTGTAATGGTGACTTCTTCGCTTGCGCTGATTCAACTAAATGAATGATTTTTGCGAGTGTACTTTCCGCATTGCTGGATGTGACTTTTGCAGTAAGCAAACCATCGATGTTAATTGAGCCGCCGATCACTTTATCGCCTTCCTGCTTTTCAACCGGCAGACTTTCACCGGTAATCAAAGCTTCATTGATATAACCGTTGCCAGAAAGGATAACGCCATCGGCAGCTACCCTCTCCCCCGCTTTAATTAAAATAATATTGTCAATTTGCAATGTGTTTGCGGGAACAATTTTCTCGATACCGTTTTCAACTAAATTAGCGTTTTCAGGCCGAATATCTTGAAGAGCGCGAATGGCATTGGTGGTTTGATTTTTGGCTCTGGCTTCCATCCATTTGCCTAAAATAACCAGCGTGATGATCACTGAGGATGATTCAAAGTACAAATGTCCTGCATGACCGATAAGGATGTTATAAATGGACAAGCCATAGGCCGCGGATGTACCAAGTGCGACCAGGCTATCCATATTCCCACTGCGCGCCTTTAACGCAGCGTAGGCACCACGATAAAAACGGAAACCGAAATAAAACTGCACAATAGAAGCCAACATTAATTGCAAGCCAATTGGCAGTAACCAGTTAAAGCCGAACCATTCCCCTACCATTGGCAGCATCAACGGGATGGTCAACATCCCTGACAAAATAAATGAACGACCACCTTGGTTTGTAGCGTTGACTGACGACGCGTCCTCCATAGCGATTGCTTGATATCCAGCATTTTTGACCGCTGCATAAATAGTGTCTTGAGAGGTGTCAGCACCGACTTCAACTTTTCCAGTTTCCGTCGCAAAATTCACACTGGCACTGCTCACCCCATCGGTTGCCAGCAGCGCCTTCTCAATACGTCTTACACAGGACGCACAGGACATCCCCTCGATTTTAAATTCAAAAGATTGATGGTCGGTTAAAGGTTTCATCGCAAGTTCTCCTTAGGATTTAGTGCAGCTTAATCCTTGCCATCGTGGGAAAGTCAACAAGTGCGTATGGCTAAAAACCCGCAAACTAACATCGCATGAGATACGGAAATTTTTTGATGAATTAGTCTTGACCTTACCACAATGGGAGACATCAAACTGAAAGCATCCCATCCGGGATTGCAAAGAATTTAACGAGGTTTACCTTATGATTACCTTTAATGTTCCCGATATGACCTGTGGTCATTGTGAAAAAGTGATAACCAAAGCGGTTAAAGAAACAGATGGCAATGCAAAAATCCATTTTGATATGAAAGCGAAAACGGTGGCGATTGATTCGTCTTCTCCTTCACGACTTTTACAGCAAGCAATTGAAGCAACGGGCTATGAAGTCACCGTTGAAGGAAGTAACGATAAAAACAGCAGCAGCTGCTGTGGACATTGCAGTATTTGATACGTCATACAGGGTTGCCTGGGCAACCCTGACTTTACACGCTTTTCAATGCGAGCAAGAAATTCCTTCCAAAATTGGACAGTCTGGCCGCTCATCACCGCGACAGTGTTTGGCTAAGTTCGATAAAGTATCGCGCATTTCCTGCATTTCTTTTATGGCTTCATTAAGCGATTGAATATGCTCTTCGGCTAAGCGTTTGACCTCCGAGCTGGGGCGGCCTTTATCTTGATACAAATTCAGGAGTGTGGCGATCTTCTTCATGGAAAAGCCCAGTGACCGCGCGCGCTTAATGAATTGAAGCGTATGGATATCAGATTGGCTGAAGATTCGATAATTGGCGTCAGTTCGATCGGCTTCGGGCATCAATCCAATCTGTTCATAATGGCGGATCATTTTCGCGCTGACACCTGATAGCTCAGAAGCTTCACTGATGTTGTAGTAACCGGACTGGCGTGCCTGGGACATTTCGGGGCGGTGCTTCTGGACTCTTCGCATTTTGATTACCTTCGACGGTTAAGCGTTGACAAGTCTATACCCTCCCATTATGGGAAGGTCAACCAGAAAACCGAGGGTAACCCGGTAGCGATTGTCGTTATCGCTAACCTGCTTTTTTATCATGAGTTGGCAGCGAGATAACGAATCGGGTAGTACCCATTTCGGAGGACACCTCCACATTTCCGTCATGTGCCTCAATGATTGACTTCACGATCGCCAAACCCAAGCCCGCGCCCTCGCTCTGACGCTGCCTCGATGGATCAACGCGATAAAAGCGGTCAAAGAGTTTCGGTAGGTGGTCTTCAGGAATACCCTGCCCCGGGTTTTCAATTGTTATTTGGGCCTGATTGCCAACACCCTCAACAGTGACATTGATTGTTTCGTTCTCTGGTGTATAACGAAGCGCATTAGACAAAAGGTTAGAAATTACTCGGCGCAGCATCGAACGATCGGCCATCACGTTGACGCGATCTCCCCCTACAGCCAATGTAATTTTTTTATCCTCCGCCAAGGCTTCGAAAAATTCGAAGGTGGCTTCAACTTCTTGTCTTAAATCCAGCAATTCCCAATTGGGTTTAAGCAGGCCGTTCTCTCTCTGCGCGAGCCACAGCATGTCATTCACCATTTTGGTCAATCTTTCTTGTTCTTCCAAATTGGAATAGAGCAACTCCCGATACTCTTCAAGTGTTCTCGCTTGCCCCAAACCGACCTGGGTTTGCGTTGCGAGGTTCGTAAGAGGTGTTCGCAACTCATGTGCGATATCTGCTGAAAAGTGGGACAGGCGCGTGAAGCTGTCGTCAAGGCGACTGATCATCTGGTTAAAGGACGCCACCAGAGGTTGCAATTCCATGGGAACAGCTTTTTCATTCAGTCGCATATCCAATTGGTCGGCTTGAACAGATCGTATGGATTCACTGAGTGCCCGTAGTGGCGCATGCCCTTGATGCACACCGTACCAGGCTGCGAGTATAGTAAGCCCACCAGCCAGCGCCATGATCAACCATAAATTGCGGCTGAAATGTTCGAGAAAGCGCATATGGAAGTCCATATTGATGGCCGCAGTGATGAGATAGTTTCGGCCGTCAATTTGCACTTGTGTCATCGCGCCTCGATAGGATTTATCATCAATATGCCAACTCACAAGATTCTCGGCGCGGATAGCGTCCACCGGGGCATTGAATCTAGCACGGGGAGGAAAAACCACTTCATCTGGGCCATAAACCAGCGCACCAGATTCGTCCCAAACCTGATAATACACACCGTGATGACCGGAAACGGCATGGGGAAGTGTTTCGTCGGCGGAACGACCTGAACGTGTTGTCTTTTTTAGTGCTTCTGCCACGGCACGGCTGATGACAACCAATTCGTCAGCGTCTTGTTCTGCAAAATGCTGTTCGACTGACTTCTGAACGAGATGGCCGATTACAACAAGGCTGAGACTAATGGCAAGTGCGACAAACAGCATCACACGATTGTTGAGTGATAAAGGTCGCGCCAGGCGAAATCCAAACGCCATCTTATTCGTCCTCAACATCGAGTTTGTAGCCCATGCCACGCACGGTATGAATCAGCTTGGGCTCAAAGCCTTCGTCAATTTTGCTTCTTAAGCGACGGATGGCGACATCAATCACATTGGTGTCGGAATCAAAGTTCATATCCCACACTTGGGAAGCGATCAGTGAGCGTGGCAGCACTTCGCCCTGCCGCCTTGCGAGCAACTCTAGGAGGCAAAATTCCTTGTGACTGAGGTTGATTTTGCGCCCACCACGAAGGGCACGATGCTTTGGCAGATCGAGGATCAAATCCGCTACTGTGATCTGATCGGCGAGTACCGGCGCCGTACTTCTACGCAACAAGGTGCGTACCCGAGCCAGCAATTCGGCAAACGCGAAGGGCTTAACCAGGTAGTCATCAGCGCCAAGTTCTAATCCTTTAACACGATCATCAACACTGTCGCGCGCGGTGAGAAATAATACGGGCGCCTGGCATCCCGATTCTCTTATGGACTGAACAATGCGCCAGCCGCCCACATCGGGCAGCATCACATCGAGAATCAACAAATCAAACGTTTCCGTCATCGCCAGGTGATGGCCATCGAGACCGTTCCGGGCGAGCGTCACCATAAACCCGGCCTCGCTCAGGCCTTGCTGCAAATAATCCCCGGTTTTGACTTCGTCTTCGACTACTAGAAGCCGCATGGCTCTGCCCTCATCTGTACATAATTTGTCTTATTGAAACAATAGCTCGTCTTTCCCCACAGAAAGATGACCGGAAGATTACAACTTTGTCATTTTCAGGTCATGCCCATGACAGACTCCTGACTGTAATCTCCGCTCCAGACCTTAAAAACGCGCTATTGGAACAATGACATTTTTTGGAAAACGACACTATGAATCGCCTATTTAGCCCCCTCGCCAGCTCCTTGAGTCGTCGGCGTTTTGTTCAAGGCCTCGCGGTTGGCGGCGTTCTGGCAACGATACCTGCTGCGTTGCTGGCACGCGAATCAGCTCAAACTGCTCTGGGTTCAGCCCCTGTGCTCAGCGGCACCGATATCCATCTGGAAATAGGCCAATCGCTGGTGAATTTTACCGGTGTAACCCGTATGGCGACGACCATTAACGGCTCCATTCCCGCACCCACACTGCGTTTACGCGAAGGCGATGACGTGACGATACGAGTCACAAACCGGCTAAGTGTCCCGACGTCCATTCACTGGCACGGCATTTTATTACCCTTCGAAATGGACGGTGTTCCAGGTATCAGCTTTAAGGGGATTGCGCCGGGGGAAACCTTTGTTTACCGATTTAAACTCCGTCAAAGTGGCACCTACTGGTATCACAGTCATTCAGGCTTTCAGGAAATGACGGGGATGTACGGTGCTCTCATCATCGAGCCTCGCTCAGGCGAAAGACACGAGGCCGATCAGGACTTTGTCGTACAACTCTCTGATTGGACCGATGAAGATCCGATGCACGTATTCAGTAAACTGAAAGTTCAGGGGGATACTTTTAACTTCAATCAACCGACTTTTTTTGACTTCACTCGCGACGTGTCTGACAAGGGGTTAAAAGCGGCGTTGAGCAAACGCCAGATGTGGAACCAGATGCGCATGAACCCCACCGATCTGGCGGACTTATCTACCGCTACCCTCACCTACCTCATGAATGGTACGGCTCCTGCGGGGAACTGGACAGGCGTATTTAAAAAGGGAGAGCGCCTGCGCCTTCGATTCATCAATGCCGCCAGCAATTCCTTTTACGATGTCCGTATCCCCGGTTTGAAACTGACCGTTGTGCAGGCAGACGGTCAGGACGTGGAGCCCGTTTCCGTGGATGAGTTTCGCTTTGGTCCCGGTGAAACTTACGATGTTCTGGTAAGACCTGATGATGAGGCCTGCACAATTTTTGCACAGAGCATGGACCGCACCGGTTATGCCCGTGGGACCCTGGCTACACGGCAAGGTCTGTCAGCACCCGTGCCGACCCTGGACCCAGTGGAGTGGCTGACCATGCAAGACATGATGGGGGCGATGAACCATGAAGGGATGGGTCACGATGCCTCTATGGAGGGAATGGACCATAGCAATATGAATATGGAAAAAATGGATCATTCGAAGATGGATCATTCGCAAATGGACCACTCACAGATGCACGGCGGTATGGTCATGGATCACAGCATGCACGGTATGCAACAGGGTTCCCAAAATCCGCTGGCGAAGCCGTCTACCAGCGTCAATCATGCACGAACAGAATATGGCCCTTCTGTCGATGCACGGGTGGATACGCCACGCACTAACCTCGACGACCCGGGTATCGGGCTTCGCGACTTGGCAGAAAAAGGTTTGCGCCCTGTGGGTCACAAGGTACTCACGCTTGCCGATCTACAATCTCTCGATGGTGTGCTTGATGATCACCGTGTACCCGAAAAAGAGTTGGAGTTGCACCTCACCGGCAATATGGAACGCTACAGTTGGTCTTTTGATGGACTGGAGTTCGGCCGCAGTACGCCCGTTTCGCTCAAACACGGGCAACGTGTACGCATTATCTTGCAAAACGACACCATGATGACCCACCCGATGCATTTGCATGGCATGTGGAGTGAGTTGGAAACCGATCAAGGTGAACTTCGCGTCCGGCGCCACACCATTCCTGTGCAACCGGCTCAACGCATCAGTTTCCTCACAACGCCCCACGATTTAGGGCGTTGGGCTTGGCACTGTCACCTTCTGTTTCACATGGACGCGGGCATGTTCCGCGAGGTGGTGGTGTCATGATTAGGAATGTTCTTATCAAGCTAGCTCTAATGGCTCCTGGCATGGTTTTCGTTCTAGCCAATGCTGCCTACGCACAGATGGACCAGATGCAAATGCAAGATGAAGCGCCCAGTGATGCTCGTGATCCACATGCTTATTCAGATGGTTTCACCTTAACAGACGGACCTTATGCGCTACCTGGACCCAGACAGCTAAAATTAGCCGACGAACATCGCTTTTGGGCCGTCATCGGTGATCGCCTGGAATATCAGGAGGAGTCAGAGAGTACCGTATTTGATGTGCAGGCATGGTATGGGACCACCTATAACCGCTTGGTTGTAAAAACCGAGGGGGACATTGTGAATGGCACCCTGGAAGAGAGTTCTACCGATGTACTTTGGAGCCGCGCCTTTAATGCGTATTTCGATACTCAGCTAGGCGCACGGGTGGATACCTATGACGAAGGCGAAGACCGCCAGTGGCTCGCTCTGGGTTTTCAAGGGCTGGCCCCCTACTGGTTTGAGGTCGATGTCACGGCTTATCTCGGTGACGATGGAAGAACAGCTTTATCTGCAGAAGCGGAGTACGAACTCTTGTTCACCCAACGATTGATACTGCAGCCCAGAATGGAAATAAATTTGCTTGGTAAAGATGATCCTGAAAACGGACTCGGTTCAGGACTAACAAATATGTCAGTAGGTTTGCGCCTTCGCTACGAATTTAGCCGTCAATTTGCGCCTTACATTGGTGTTGAATGGACAGGCGCCTTTGGCGACACCGCAGATTATTTACAAGCGCAAGGCGAAAATAAATCAACCACACAAGTTTTGGCGGGGTTGAAGTTTTGGTTTTAATGAAACCAAAACAGTCATCACTCTAAATATTGTAGCGTTAAAAAAGGTTTAATGTATGCGTAAAATTCTGCTGTTCACCGCAATTCTAATACTGGGTGCATGCTCTGAAAATTCTGCCGATGGCGCGTCCGGGTCGGCACTATTAACTAACGAAGATGAAACGTCGTCCCTCGCACTAACCGTTTACAAAACACCAACATGCGGTTGTTGTGGCGCTTGGGTTGATCACATGGAAAACGCAGGATTTTCAATAACGGTACATGACCAAGAAGATTTGAACCCCATCAAGGATAAACACAAAATTGCACCCTCTAATCAATCCTGCCATACCGGCATCTTAGATGGTTATGTGTTCGAAGGGCATATCCCTGCGCACATAGTTAAGAGATTTTTGAAAGAACAACCAGAAGACACACTTGGTTTAACTGTTCCGGGTATGCCCTTGGGCAGTCCCGGCATGGAAATGAACGATCGATTTCATGCATACGATGTGCTTCTGATGAAAGCAGATGGCAGCACAAGCGTTTATGAGCACATCGCCAAACCAGAAGACAGTAAAGGTAGCTAGCTTTGGTCTTACTTCCGACATATCCCCCGTTTTAGAGGAACACTATTATGAACATGAAACTTACCCCACCGATCTTGCTTATAACTTTGTTTACGACGGTCATGAGTGCTCAAGCTCACGATCCCAAAGAACATATGAAGGACGCTGAAAAACCGGATTGCTCCGCGATGAAAGATATGGATCACAGCAAAATGGATATGGACGACCCGGTCATGCAAGCCATGATGAAAAAATGCATGAAAGATATGCATCATGGCAAAGACAAAAGCGAATCCGATTCAGACCATGCGCACGACGACAATAACAGCGAGGACGAGCACGCCGAGCGTCAACATTAAATGAGAGGGCACCATGCTATCGATCTCAGCGTTTTTGAAGAGCTTATTGCTCATTGTGACTGCAGCCGTCCTTGCTGGGGGGCTGTTTATCTATTCGGGGTTTTATCCGATGGGAGCCGATACACAGCATCATCCAATTACCTATTGGTTGTTAGAAACGCTGCGTGAGAAATCCATCGCTCGCGCTGCAAAAAACATTCAGGTCCCGGCAGATTTGGATTCTTCCGATCGCTTATTATCAGGCGGTGCGGATTACAATGACATGTGCGCGAGTTGCCACTTGAAACCAGGCAAAACAGAAAGTGATTTTACCATCGGTTTGTACCCCTCTCCTCCCAATTTGAGCGTCTCTGCCGACGAGCATAAGCATAGCCACGACGCTCGATCCGCCGGAGACGAAACCATCAAGAGACAATTCTGGATTATTAAACACGGCATAAAAGCGTCCGGCATGCCCGCTTGGGGACCCAGCCACAGTGATGATCGTATTTGGAATATGGTGGCGTTTTTACAACGTCTCCCAAGTTTGTCGAAGGATCAATATCAAATATTGACAGCCAGAGGTGATACGGAAGAATCCCATTAATTTAACCTCTGTTAACGTCACTTTAACCGATCCACTTGTAAATCTTTCAAATATTTCCTTCGAAAATTAATCAAACACCTTTGATTCTTAGATATTTTCAACGATCAAAATCGGCATATTATTCGCACGCAAATTATCAAACAAAATTTTAATATGAGGAGAACATTTTGAGCAAAACTGCAACACTTTATAGAATGCATACTGATGAACACATCTGCCCTTATGGCCTTAAGTCGCGCGATTTACTCAAGCGGCAAGGATACGAGGTCAAAGACCATCGCCTCACCTCACGAGATGAAACAGATGCCTTCAAGCAAAAGCACGATGTAAAAACCACACCGCAAACCTTTATTGACGAAAAACGAATTGGCGGTTATGACGAGCTCAAAAAATTCTTCGGTAAAGCGGTATCTGATAGCGAAGAGACAACTTATGTACCAGTCATCGCCATCTTCAGCGTGACATTTTTAATGGCATTAGCCTTAAGTTGGAGTCATTTTCAAGGTATTGAAATACTGTATATCGCCGAGACATTCATAGCGTTAAGCATGTGTGCTTTGGCCATTCAAAAACTTCGCGATTTGAGCGCTTTTTCCCTTCAATTTATTACCTACGATTTACTGGCGATGAGATATGTGCCCTATGCCTACATTTATGCATTTACAGAAGCTTTTGCAGGTATAGGTATGTTAACCGGGGCGGCGTCGTGGTTGTTCGCTCCACCCGCTTTATTTATCGGTACGATTGGCGCTATTTCTGTCTTCAAAGCCGTTTACATCGATAAGCGAGAACTAAAGTGTGCTTGCGTGGGCGGAAACAGTAACGTTCCTCTGGGATTCATATCATTAACTGAAAATCTGATGATGGTTGCCATGGGTACCTGGATGTTATTTAAGTAACCGAAAAATAATACGCAAAAATACCTTTTTATAATCCTGGAGGATACTATGTCACATTACGTTAGATTTGGACTGATGATTGCCACGTCGATCGTGGTTATGTTTTGTTTAAAATACTTAAGCACATACGAGATGAGTCACGTATTTTACAGTGAAACACGCACGTATATGGCATTGATGATGGGTGCGGCGATGGCGGTCATTATGCTGAGCTTTATGTTGTCTATGCACAAAAATAAAGGTCTCAACGCTGGTATTTATCTGGGTAGTGCAGTGTTATTTATTGCCGCTCTTTTTCTTGTAAGATCTCAATCAACGATACAAGATTCGTCCTATATGAGATCGATGATTCCCCATCACTCCATTGCCATCCTTACGAGCGAGCGATCTGAAATTACCGATGTTCGTGTGCGAGAGTTGGCTTATGGTATAATCAAAGCACAACGTAAAGAAATTAAAGAAATGGAGTGGCTTCTTGACGATATCGATAAAAACGGGAAGGCAACGACCGATTTAGAAGCAGAACAACGGCCGGTACCTGAGTTTGAAGGGAAACTTTAATGTGTATATGAACAATATCAAAATATTTCATTATCACACAAAGGTATAGCTTGCCCTAGCCGTTTGTAGACAAATCGAACTGGAAATAAGAGATGTAATTTCTCATTACAAGCTGTTGAATTTTTACACAGGGCTTATGGATTCCAGTGGTATGGATTTGTCGGCATTGAAAGAAGTTATAACGTTTGAATTAAAGAGTAATAATCATTACGGAATAATCGTCATCGTCGGCGACAGCAACTGGCAAAGTTGGCCAACACGGTTTTGCGATTTCATGTTGAATGCACCAATGCATTAATTCGATCATGCGCACTATGACGAAGCATGCCAGCGGTAAAACTATTAATTGGCTGCAAAAAGATCGACCAATGGCTCATCCTTCTGGGAAGTTTAATAACCTCCCAGAAGGATGACACCGAAATCGATGTAAATTGCGTTTATAGTGCCGGAAGCACTGCAACACCAATCACCAACCAAATATATGAAATGATGGACAGCACCAACAAAACCCAATCGCCAACACTTCGGTTACCGGACATACTGTCGGTCTTTTGCGAATACCACCAATAGATAAAAAACCCGCTGAGCCCAATAAAAATAATATTCAGGAAAAGCGAATAATCGATTTCAAAAAACTCTCGATCTGACATAGATTGCGATCCCGAGCTTTCTGGCAGCAAGCCCAGCAAATCGAAACCGTAGTGCATAAGCGACGACACACTGATTAAGGCACACAGAAAAATGAGCATAATATAGAAAGCCATTTTCCAACCATAGTACTGCGCTTGAATGCGCAGCACCGGAAATACGACAAGATCGCTGAAGATAAACGCCATCACGCCTGCAAAACTGACACCTTGACCGAAGAGCACAGCCGCGAGAGGGATATTGCCCATGGAGCCAATAAACGTAAAAAATGCCGCAATGGGCCCGACCAGTGTTTGTGCCAGCAATTGCCAAAAAGACGTCGACTCCTGTCCAGCACCGACGAACAACGATTGGAAAAATTCGGTGGGGACAAAGGTTGCGATGATCCCGGCTACCGTAAAGCCAACGGTCACATCCTTCCAAACCATTTTCCATTCCATGACATATTGATTGGCGACTTGCTGCCAGCCATCCTTGCTCGTGATTTTTTCTTTCCAGCTTTTTTTCTCGCTCATGGATGAGCTGTGACCAGCCTCGGCACTTTTTGCATGTTCTCGGGCCTGATCTTCAAGTTTTTTCTTGCGTGTAAGTTTTACCAGGAACCAAACGATTAAAATCAATAGTATCCCGCCGACATATTCACCGACGACAAACTGCCAGCCAAGAAAAATGGCAATGACAATACCGAGTTCGACAACCAAATTCGTGGACGCCAATAAAAACGCCAGGGAGGGAATTAAACCCGCACCTTTAACAAACAAGGCGCGCGTTGTAGATAAAGCGGCAAAGGAACATGAACTCGAAATAAACCCAAAAAAAGTGCCCAGTGCAACACTCTTTGCGCCTGTTTTACCCATGGATTTTTGCATTCTTTCCTGGGTGACAAACACCTGGATCATTGAGCTGATGACATAACCCAGCGCGAACGCCCAAAAGGCCATCCAAAAGAGTCCTACCGTTGTGTGCGCAGCGTTTTGCCATTGCATTAAAAATTCATTCATAAGCGTCCCCCAATTTAAGTTGTATTTCGCAGCAAGGAATGTTCCGATAAAACACCGCGCGTGATCGCACGTACACATCCCTGTTCGGCGGATTCCTCGCATGGCGTTTGCAAAAAAAAGTACGCGCTATTGCTTTGTTTTCACATTGTTACCATCTCCCGTTGGTAAGAGCCCCGGCCCTTTCCAAAGTGCGAACAACGCAGGGAAAACCAATAGCACAGCGATTAACGCCGAAGCGGTCCCGCCCACCATGGGCGCGGCAATACGTTTCATCACGTCAGCCCCGGTGCCATCACTGATTAAAATGGGAATGAGCGAAATCAGTAAAGTTAAGCTGGTCATGAGCATCGGCCGAATACGTTGCGCGGCGCTTTGCGCGACTTTTTCGTGAAACTCATCCAGGCGGTTTTTTGAATCCAGCGTTTCCGGTTTTTGCAGGGCATCGTCCAGGTAGTGCAACATCAACAAACCCAACTCTGCGGCCAGTCCGGCCATCGCAATCATGCCGACCCATACCGCCACACTGAGTTTGTAATTGAGTAAAAAGAGCAGCCAGATCGAGCCCATCAAGACAAAGGGCATGGCCGACAGTACAAACATCGTGTCACTGAAGCGGCCGCGATGCAGATAGAGTAAGAAAAATACGGCTAGCAAAGTGGCCGGTATTACCCACTGCAATTTGGCCTTGGCCCGCTCGAAATACTGGAACTGCCCTGCCCATCCAATGCGATAACCTGCCGGAAGTGCAACCTGCTCAGAAACAACCTGTTTGGCTTGCGTGACATAGTCAGCTACACCCAAATCGCCCTTGAGATCGACGAACACAAAGCCGACCAATTGCCCATCCTCGTTACGAATCATCGGCGCCCCGGTACGAAATTCGATATCGGCCAATTCCGTGATCGGTACCTGCGTGCCGGTTTTGGTGGGTACCAGTACTTTTTCAAGCGCCTCAATGGAGTCGCGATAGTCCCGTGCGTAGCGCACCATCACCTGATAGCGCTCGCGTCCTTCCACTGTTTGCGTAGCGGGCATGCCACCCACCGCCGCCATCAAGACCTCCTCGACATCCATTACATTCAGGCCGTAACGCGCAGCGGCGTCACGATTGATGTCAAAATCCAGGAAGTAACCCCCGGTCAATCGCTCGGCGAACGCGCTGCGGGTATAGGGTGCGGTGCGCGAATCGGCTTGCAAAGCCTTCTCAATCGCAACCGCGGTTTCTTCAATCTGGCTAAGATCGTCACCAAAGACCTTGATGCCGAGCGTGCTGCGAATGCCGGTGGCCAGCATCTCGGTGCGGGTCTGGATCGGCATCCACCAGATATTGGGCATACCGGGATAGCGCAGCTTTTCATCCATCTCGGCAATCAGGTCATCCCAGGTCAATCCTTCTCGCCATTGATCCTTGGGTTTCAAGGTGATGACCGTTTCTACCATGGACAGCGGCGCCGGGTCGGCAGCACTGGTTGAGCGGCCCACCTTGCCGAAGACACGCTCCACCTCGGGGAACGTTTTAAGCTGCGCATCCATACTTTGCAGCACCTTGCCGGCTTCGGTGATGGACATCCCTGGCAGCGCCGTCGGCATGTAGAGAATGCTGCCTTCATTCAAGGGTGGCATAAACTCGTTGCCCAACTGCCGGGCCACAGGCCAGGTGAGCACCAGTGACACCACGGCGACGGCAACTACAGGCCAACGAAACCGAATGCAAAAGCGGATCATCGGCAGGAACACGGCAAGTAGCAGCCGATTCAGCGGGTTGCGCTCTGCATGGATCTTGCCTCGTACCAGCAAGACGGCGAGCGCGGGAATCAGGGTCACCGATAAAATCGCCGCAAAGGCCATGCTGTAGGTTTTGGTAAACGCCAAGGGTTTAAATAGCCGACCTTCCGTCGCTTCCAGAGCAAATACCGGTACAAACGAAATGGTAATGATCACCAGAGAAAAGAAAATACTCGGCCCCACATCCTGCATGGCGCGAATGATCACCGCTTTGCGCGCGAGTGGATCGCCGTTCTGATCCAGGCGTTTATGGATGTTGTCCATCATCACCACGGCCGCGTCGACCATCGCCCCAATGGCCACAGCAATACCCCCTAGGGACATGATATTGGCGGTGAGTCCCTGGAATCCCATGGGAATAAACGCCAGCAAAATGGCAATGGGCAAGGTAATACACGCCACTAACGCGGAGCGCACGTGCAGTAAAAACGCCATGATGATCAGTGAGACGACGACCATCTCTTCGATCAGCGTGTGTTTCAGGGTATCGATTGCGCGCTTGATTAAATCGGAACGGTCATAGGTGATCACCACTTCCACACCGTCAGGTAAACCGGCCTGAACCTCTTTTAGGCGTTGCTTTACCCGCTCGATCACATTGAGCGCGTTCTCGCCATAACGCATCACCACGATGCCGCCAACCGTTTGCCCCTCGCCGTCAAGCTCCGCCAGCCCTCGTTGCATGGCTGGCCCGAGCGTCACGTCGGCCACCTGGGATAGCTTGATGGGAACATGATTGGCATCGACGCCGATGACCACCTTTTCCAGATCGGCGCTGGATTTCAAATAACCCCGGCCGCGAATAAAATGTTCGTGGCCAGCGATTTCCAGCACCCGACCTCCGACATCGTTGTTTGATCGACGTATGGCTTCAATGACCTTGGGGAGGCCAATGCCAAAGCTCGCCAGACGATGGGGATCGACCTGCACCTGGTATTCCTTAACGAAACCGCCGATAGACGCGACTTCGGCTACGCCGTCAATTGCGGTCAACCAGTAACGCAGTTTAAAGTCCTGGATGGCTCTCAACTCGGCCAGGTCATGCTGGCCTGTCTTGTCCACCAGCGCATATTGGAACACCCAACCCACGCCTGTGGCATCCGGACCCAGGGTGGGTTGGACATCGTCGGGTAGCTGACTGGACACGGTATTCAAATATTCTAATACTCGAGAACGCGCCCAATAAATGTCGGTGCCATCCTCAAATATTACATACACAAAACTCGACCCGAGAAAACTCTGACCGCGCACGAAACGCACGTTGGGAACAGAGAGTAAGGCTGTGGTAAGCGGATACGTTATTTGATCTTCCACCAGATCGGGACTGCGCCCTTGCCACGGGGTATAGACAATGACTTGGGCATCCGACAAATCCGGAATGGCGTCCAGAGGGGCCTGCAGAAAACTGCGATAACCCCACACGGCGGCAATCAGCACCAACAAAATCGTAATGCCTGGTTTGTGCGCGCAATAGGAAATCAGCCATGCAACCCAACTACCGGATTGGTGCTGCTCAGGTTGTTTCGACTCTGCCCTATCACCTCGGGTAGGCTCTTTTAAATCTACCATTGATCAACCCCCGCCTTGAGCTTGCTTTCGGCCGCAATCAGGAAGTTGCCAGAGGTGACTATCCTGTCGCCATCCTGTAACCCCTTTCGTACCACCACATACTCGTCGTCACTGTAGCCAGTGCGCACCGTTACCGGCTTAAGGCGGCCTTCGCCGATGTCCTTAAACACAATGCGTTTTTCGCCCGACACCAACACAGCATCTTTGGGAATCAGGAGCATCTCGCCAAAATCCGATTTCAGCGTGGCTTGGGCAAATAACCCTGGCCTCAACTGGCCGTTGGTATTGTCTACCTGAAGTCGAACACGAGCGGTGCGTGTGTTTTCACCGAGAAAAGGATCGACCTGCATGACGGTCGCGGTAAATTCATCGCCCGGAATATTGGTAAGGCGCACCGAAGCCGACATCCCCGGTTCAATCAGCGGGAGGTCTTGCTCATAGGCAAACGTCTCAATCCAAAGTGAAGACAGATCCGCGATTTTCAGGAGGGTTTGCCCCTGGCTAAAGGCGGCACCGGCAATGATATTTTTCTGCATGACTACGCCATCGGTGGGAGCAAAAAGAGGCACATAATCCTGTGCTTTACCTTGCTTTTCCAACCAATCAATTTGCGCGTTGTTCAGGCCCCATAGGGTTAAGCGCTTGCGACTGGCGTTGACCAACGCCTGGCGCTGGTTGCCTACGGATCCCTGGCGACCGCGTTTCACGGTTTCCAGGTATTCTTCCTGTAAAGACAGCAGTTCCGGGCTGTAGACAGTAAAGAGCTTCTCGCCTTTACGAACCGGTTTCCCTTCAAAGTCCGCATATAAATCACCAATCCAGCCGTCAAAGCGCAGACTGATCGCCGACAGGCGCGTTTCGTCGTAGGTGATTTGCCCCTGCAAGCGGATGGGAACCTCAAAGGGGGCGCGAATCACTTCGCCGGTTTTGACGCCTATGGTTTGCCGTCGTCCTTCGTCGACCATGACGCTGCCGCTTTGCAACTCTTCACGGGTGACCGGTACTAAGTCCATTCCGCAAATGGGACAGGTGCCGGGTGTGGCCGATTTCACTGAGGGGTGCATTGAGCAGGTGTGGTAGGCCACATCCCCCGATGGGGTGGCCGTAGTGAGCTGAATGCCTCTACGCCCGGTTGCCATATCAAAGGCTAAATCCACGTGGTGCGCCTCATCCGTGGCCACATCAACCGCCAGTGGCCAACTGCCCGCCATCGCCAGTTCAAAATCACCCTGATAGACGCCCGCTGCGCTTTCCTGAATGTCGGCCTGCGCGTGCATAGCCGGCATGGCACCCATTGCAGGCATCTCGCCAACGGCCCGAACCCTAGCGCCTGACACCGGGTTGCCCTCCTGATCTTTCACCTGGATGACAATGCGGTTTTCACCCACTTGAGGGGTTTCGGGTTCAACGCTCACCGCGATCTGAAAAGGCCCCGCTTGAACAAAATCCGAATTTTCTGATGATATCGAGTGATTTGAAGAGGAAAACATTGCGCCCCAATCAATCTGGACGGCCACGAGGGTAACGATAAGGGTGGCGACCAGTGCGGATACCCCAATGACATATTCTTTTTTCATTTTGTTCGATGGATTATTCATTGCTAGCGTCCTCTGAAGCGTCGGCATAAAGGTCGGTTTCGAAAACCACGCCAGATGCCGCCAAAAGCTGGGAAAATTGCATATATTGATCACGCAGAGCCTTCTCAGCCGCACGTTGAGTGGAGAGCAACTGACGTTGCGCGGTGAGCAAAGTTAAAAAGTCACCGCTTCCCGATTGATATTCGTCCTGTGCAGTGGTGAGGGTTTCCTCAGCAAGCGGCAGAAGGTCCTGTTGGTACAGGGCGTAAACGTCTTGTGCCTGTTGCCAATGGCTGTGTGTTTGAGTCAACACCTCTCGCAGCTCGGCGTTCAGATCCTGCTCTTCCCAACGCAGGGCGCGTTGTTCAGCGCGCAGGCAATCCTCGCGTCGGCTGCGTTTGCCAAACGCAAGCGGCAAGTTGACACCTACACCAACTACCCAGCGTTGCTCATCATTCATCCATAAGCTGTTATACCGCGCCATGACATTGAACGAGGGGTAGCGATCTTTTTCGGCTAAAGAGAGTTCGTAGTTTTTTTGCTGCTGTTGTGCGTTTAGCATTTGCATACGTGGCTGCTGGTCGAGCTTGGCCATGGAACTCCGCCATTGCTCGGCTGGAAAATCTGTCAGCGGTAGACGGGTGTTCAACTCAACGCGCGTACCTTGCTCCAGATTGCCCAATCGCTTTATTTCGCTGAGATCGCGCTCAATCCGTGCTTTCAGCTCAATGGCTTCCTGCAATAAAAAATGATGTTCTTGTGTCGCATGCAAGACGTCAGATTTGGCGGCAGTGCCCGCAGCGTACTTTGCACGCACGACGGTAAGAAACTCTTGCCAGAGCGCCTGATGGCGTTGATTAATCGCCAATAATTGCTGGTGGTATTGCCACTGGGCATAGGCCAGACGTACCTGCTTGGCGAGATTTACCCGCCCCTGCAATTGCATGGCCTCCAGAGCGTCGGCCTGAGCCCCAGCCGCTTGTTTTCGCAATGACAAAACGCCCGGCCAGGGCAAGGGCTGGCTGAGCTCAACGATATACCCATCGTCGAATCGCTCATCGCCCAGGGTTTGTGGGGCGACACCCACCGAGAGTTTCGGGTCATCTAAGTAGCCAACGACCTCGGCGCGAAGTTGTTGTGCTTGCCAGCGGGCGTTAATCGCTTGTTGAGTACCATTACACGCCAGTGAATGCCTAACGAGGTCTTCAGCCCTCACAATTGTGGGGATGCTGCACTCTGGTTCTTCCATAGCGGTAGTCGGGGCGGACCAGAATACGACGCCAAACAGTGCCAATGTGATTGGCACCAGGAATTTGTAAAAAATCACGAGGAATTCCTCTAAAAATCACGGTTTAGCCGTCAGCCATTCAAAGCTGCCGGTATAAGTAAAAACAACGGATTTTGTCCCGAGCGAGTCAGGATCGGAGGAGTGTGTTAGATGCGCAGACGAAAGGTAGACAGCCAGGTATCAGTACCTGGATGGGCGGGCTGGGAGTCCAGATCCCAAAGGACCGGGGCAGGAGAAACTTGTTCAAAGTCGGGCCATAACGCGGCCAGAATAAAAAAGACAGCAATTGGCGGAGGATCGAGTGAGGAATGCGAAGTGAGCAGGACGGGGTGGTCTTCATCAATATTTACGTCCATGGAGATTTCCACCCCATAGTCGCAGCATTGCATCGCAGAATTTTGATGTTCAGCGACTGCCATCGATGAACTTTCTTCATCGCAGCAGCAATGCTCAATCGGCCCGCTGTGATCCATCATTTGACAGGCAAAAACCGACTGAACCTGCAGCAATAACGCGCAGAGCATCATGACGGTTAGGGCTCTCTTTGCCCAATGAGTGGATCGTAATTTATTCACATTAAGTTATTTAAGCCTTAAGCCTTGAACGCTATTCAGTTTAATCGAAATTCAGAGTGAAAGTTTTAGACATAGTTCCAAGAAACCCGATGCATTAGGGGTTCGCACCATGTTAATCATTTCGGTAAATCAACACTTTGACAAGATAATGCTGAGTCCTTCGTGTGGATCAGCGCCAATAGCTTCACAGTAGGCAACGAACTCCATCAATTCAATCTTTCGCCGATCTTGCTCCATTTTACCTACTACAGAGTGATGACGACCTACGATGTCAGCCACTGCTCTCAAAGACAAACCACTCTCCTCCCGTTTTTGCTTCATCCAGGTGCGCAGTTTGTCGTAGTGAGGTGAGTATGAGGACGGTTTCATTGTCTCGATGATAGAGACAAGGTAGAATGTCGCGAAATTCGAGACAATATACACGTCAATTTACGTCATGAGCATGATCCAGATGAAACCCGAACTCCTTCACGCACTTAACGAAATCCAGGGAGAGTCCTTCACCGTCGCCGAACTGACGACACACTATTTGGAACATCCCGAAAGCCTGCATAAAGGTAAAAAGCCAGCGAGGCAATTCATCTACCGGAATATGGTGCGAATGATGAAATCAGGTTTGATGGAAAAACTGCCTGACGATGGTGGGTGGCCAAGGTATCGGCTTACACAGAAGTTCAGATCACCTCAACCTGGAACACGAAGCAAAGAGTCATCCTCGACAACCCCCTCCCAAACGGTTTCGGTCGTCAAAACTCAATCGGCTCCACCCGGCAAGCCCGTCGCCGCGTTAAGAGAAAGGCTCAGTAAACACCGATCCGACATGTTATGTGCGTTGGGTGAGGCGGAGGAATACGAGTCTCTATGTAAGGAGTTGCCTGAACTCAGCGAGCAAGCACAAACTCTCTATTCGGAAGCCAGAGAACGAAGTGCTTTACTGTTGGGAAAAATCAAAGCGCTGGAAAGCCTTCTGTCATCTTACAGTCCCCGGTAATAGAAATGAAATTACGACGCTGGCAGCGCGAAGCTGTGTCACGCTGCATATCCCGCTTTCGCAATGGTCAAAACCATTTTCTATGCTTGGCCACTCCGGGTGCCGGCAAAACGTATATGGCGTCTACAGTTGCCAAAAGGTTGCTTGAAAACGGAGAGGTTGATTTTGTTTTCTGCTTCTCCCCCTCGCTCAATGTCTCCCTTTCCTTTCAGTCCACTTTGGAGTCTGTACTAGGGGTTCGTTTAAACGGACTGCTCGGCGCGAAAGGCAATGTATTAACGTACCAATCCATGCTCAATCTTGGCCAATCGTTCTGGTCATTGATGAAGACACATCGCACCTTGATAATCTTTGATGAAATCCACCATTGCTCAGGCGATCATCTCGGCAATGCCAACGCCTGGGGTCAAAAGATCATTCAGCACATTCAAGGTAAGGCAACCTATAGCCTCGCGTTAACCGGCACGCCCTGGCGTTCGGATCGGATTCCCATCGCTTTGACGTCGTATTGCCGGGAAGGAAAAGTCCATTGTGACTACAGCTATGGTTTGGCACAAGCTATCAAAGATGGCGTTTGCCGTACGCCCAAAATCACCGTAATAGACAATGAAAAAATCACTGTACAAAACAATGGGAAAGAAGATGTTTATGGATCCATTGGTGATCTATTGAAGTCCTCTCGGTGCACATACCAGCAACTTCTTGAAAACCTCACACTCATTCGATATTTGGTTGAGCAAAGCCACAAAGCCCTCAACACGTTAAGACGAGTTCAACCAAACGCAGGCGGGCTCATCGTTGCAGCTTCAGTGGAACATGCACTTCTTATCGCCTCAATATTAGAAAGCATTTGCGGAGAATCTCCCACGGTGGTGACGTATTTGCATGACGAGTCTCAACAGGCGATTCAACGTTTTCGCGATGGACAGACCCGGTGGATCGTCTCGGTCGGCATGATCAGCGAAGGCACCGATATTCCTCGTTTACAGGTCTGTTGTCACCTGACCCGCGTTAAAACGGAATTGTATTTTCGACAAGTACTAGGCAGGATTTTGAGGGTACAAAATACTGGCAACGAAGAAGCGCTACTCATCATGCCAGCCGAGCCTAAATTAATCGAATTTGCACATCGGGTCGCTGAAGATATTCCTGCTGCCAATACCGTATCACTCAAGACAATGGAGGGGAGTCTGCAACCGCTGTTGACCGACCAAGTAGAAGCAGAGACCGAATCCGGTACCAATAAGATAGATACAATTAAATCGAACGATACTGGTGAAGATCAAGAGTATCAGCCTGGCCTGTTATCGCTGGGGGAACTTGAAGAAGACAGTACCGCTCTGCCCTTTACCACTTTAGCGGAAGCCTACGAGACGACTCTGGGCCTATTCGGTCGTTTTCGAAAACGCATGATTAACTTTTCGCCGGTGATTGGATGAGTATCAACGAATGTCGTGAACCAATTGCTCGATTAGCGTATGAAAAGAAACGAAAGATCGCCAGTTTGAAATTTGCTGCTATCCGAAATAGATGCTGGACTAAAGAGGAATTTGGGCATGACCTTTCAGTAGTCGTGCTTCAGCGCTTGCCGGATGGAACGGTCCGACTGACTCAAATTATCCCTCGTCACACCGCCAAATAAAGCACCCTGAGCCGCATCGACTGCTTGCGTAATCTCACGCCACCTGCGGCGAGAATGATTATCATTTGCTATGGGGTACTAGGGATTTTCCGTCCAAAAACGACAAAAAACGCTGTAGCCCCCGCCATCCGTAGTCTCCCAAATGGTATTACTTTCTCTGAAGTCCATATTTACACCGATTTTGGTTAAAATTTAGCTTTTTTAGGCTAAAAATATGGCATATGAAGAACGTGTTCAGATCCTGTCTGATGCAGAACAAGATGATTTTTACGGCCCCCCAATTTTCACATCTAACGATCAACGATTCTTTTTCTCTCTTAACGACAAGGAACTGGCAGTTGGCAATAAATTCCGAAATCGTGGCCAGCGCTACATGTTTTTCTTGTTGTTGGGTTATTTTAAGGCTAAGCCTGTCGCGCTAAACCTTGGTTTTCATCAGATAAAACATGATCTCAAGCACGTCCACCAAACAGTACTACCAGGACCGGGCTTTAGGCCGTTCAATCTATCTCAGAAAGAAAACGAGCGGATTTACCAGCGGATATTCGAACTCTGTGAATACCAGCGCTGGAGCTCTAAAGGCCATGAATCTGCCTTGGTAGCCCACCTAATCAAGCAGGCCAAAGCTTGGTCTGCTCCGAGATACCTCTTCGATGCAGCCATTGAGTATTTGTCAGGGCAGAAAATTGCGATCCCAGCCTACAGCACACTGCAAAAAATCATCAGCCAGGTTGTTGGTCAGGAACAAGAACGGCTGATTACCCACGTAGAATTTGAGCTGTCTCCGGATTTAAAACAAGCATTGGCCACCCTTGTAAATGGTGACGGAACGCTTACATTACGACAGTTGCGTCAATATGCCCGTAACTTTACTGGTACCGAGCTGGAGAAGGAGCTGGCCGTACATTTCCATATCCAGCACTGGATGCCGGAAGTGAATTCCCTCTTGAGCGGACTATCGTTGTCCCAGAAAAATCAACAACATCTTGCTGAGCGGGTCGACTACTATGGTGCCAAGATGAAACGGCAGTCTGTGGGCAATCAGCGGCTTTATCTCCTGTGCTATCTGCAGTCCCGCTGGCAGCAGGCATTGGAGCGCATAGCTGATGGTTTTGTTCATCATGTCCGACAGATCAAGCAAAAAGCCAAGACCTATGCGCAGGAAGCAGTTTATAAGGACTGGCAAAAAGCTGCTAAAAATGTCAGCAAGGCGGCAGAAGTTCTGCACCTATTCATTGATGGCAGCATTGATCAACAGCAACCGTTTGGGTCGGTAAAGCAGAAAGCCCTGAAGCTTCTTGCGGAGAAAGACCTGGAGTCCGTCTGTCTGTTTCTGAATGAACAAAAGCGTTCCGTTGAAGAAGCTACGTGGCAGTATTATGACCAGAGAGATAGCTTAAGGGAAGGTTTGCTCCGGCAGCTGTTTCTTTGCCTGCGCTTCGAAGGCAGTGAGGGCACTCAACGCCTAGCAGCAGTACTGGATCACGCCCGACTTGACTTCTCAGCCCCAGGAGTCATCTCAACGGCAAATATAGACGGCCGGCTGCCACCCAAAAAACAGTTGCCTTTCTTGCAGGACGAGGGCGGAAATTTTAACCCAGGTCGCTACGAATGGTACCTGTATCTACAAATCCCTGACCGATTGAATGGGCAACTGACCTTGCCGAATGTCGTTAAATACCGGGCTTTGGAGGCTGATCTGGTGAGTCGAGGACGCTGGCAAAGAGAAAAGGCTGAGTTGCTGGATCAAACCCAGCTACCAAAATTGACCGCTGAACCGCATAAACTGATCGAGCAAATGGCCAGGGATCTGGAGATCCGTTTTCATGAGGTCAGTGATTACCTGGAACAAGATGATAACCGTAATATCATCCTGCGCAATCCCAAGGGTAAGCGCTTATGGCGGTTACCGACAGCGAGTAAAAAGTACCTGGTCAACAACCCCTTCTTCCAGCAGATACCGACGACGGGCGTCGCCGATGTGTTGCGCATGGTTGACCGCGACACAGGGTTCATTGATTGCTTTGAACATGTAATGGGTTCCCAGTCCAAGAGCCGAGTCCACGAATATGACCTGCTAGCGATTCTGGTGGGAAATGCGACAAACCAAGGCATCTACGGCATGGCTCAAATCTCCGATCGCACCTATGATCAACTCAGCACCATCCAGGCAAACTATCTACGACTGGAAACTTTGAATGTAGCCAGCGATAACATCAACAACGCGACGGCCAAGCTGCCCATCTTCAAGCATTACAACATCCAAGAGGATATTATCCACGCCAGTGCCGATGGCCAAAAGTTCGAGGCTCGGCGCGAAACCTTCAAAACGCGCTACTCATCGAAGTACTTTGGCACTCAGAAAGGCGTCTCGGCCATGAGCTTAATCGCCAATCACGCTGCCGTTAACGCCAGGGTGATCGGTGCGAATGAACACGAATCCCACCACATCTTTGACTTGCTGATGAACAACAGCTCCGAGATCATTCCGGATGTCCTCTCTACCGATACCCATGGGGTCAATCACGTCAACTTCGCTCTGTTGGATCTGTTCGGTTACAGCTTTGCGCCGCGCTACGCGCAGGTTGGCCGCGTCATCAATGAGATGTTTGATGTAAAGGAAGGGAAGGATCAGAGAATCCAGCTACACCTGAAAAAGCCCATCAACACCAAACGTATCATGCAGCACTGGGACACTATCCAACGAATCGCAGTGTCACTCAAAGAACGAAAGACAACACAGGCCACGTTGGTTCGGAAACTCTCCGGATACAAGAAAAACTATCCCTTGTTGGAGGCCCTGACCGAGTACAATCGCCTGGTAAAAGCGAATTACCTGCTTAACTACATCGATGATGCCAGTCTGCGCAACTATGTTCAGCGCGCCCTTAACCGGGGGGAGGCCTATCACCAATTGCGTCGAGCGATTAGTAACGTCAATGGGGATCAGTTCCGGGGTAGCTCTGATGAAGAAATCCAACTTTGGAACGAATGTGCACGTCTGGTCACCAACGCCATCATCTATTTTAACTCCAGCATACTCAGCCAGCTGCTTACCAGCTTCGAATATCAGAATGACGATAAACGAATACAGATAGTCAAACAGGCTTCTCCAGTGGCTTGGTATAACATCAACTTAAAGGGTATCTATACCTTCGAATTGAGTGAAAAGTTACCGGATCTGGAGGAACTGATGCGCACAATCGAGGGATATTTACCGGTTCGGTAATAGTAATACTCCCTGAGAGGCCACGGATGGCGGGGCTTTCAGCGATTTTTGTCGTTTTTGGACGGAAAATCCCTAGTACCCCCATAAGAGATGTAAAATAACGCGCAAGGCTGATCCATTGAAGCGAACTCATCGCACATGATGGGTTGCTAATGCAATAGCCGTTAACCATATGTCCGAAGGGGAACGACGCATATGTACGCAGAGCAGTTAAAAGCCAGCACAAGGCAGTGCCACGATTCAGTGGAACAGCAATTTACCCGACGTCTGTTCTCTCCAAAACTGACGGCCGATGACTATGCCTCGCAGTTAACCACGATCAGAAATATCTACGCCCTATTCTGTGATTTTGACTTCTCTGCCCAGTTGAAACCCTTCGCGGCCACCATTCCAACCAGGCTGGCTTTGCTCAACAAGGATTTGATCCATTTGCCGTCGCCCAATGAATCCCAATCTCCAGCGTTTGCGGCTAACAACCTGACCTCCTTGGATCATCGCGTGGGTGGGCTTTACGTACTGTTAGGTTCTGCTATTGGCGGTAAAATCATCGCCAAGCGATTACAGCAGCACGCGTGGGTTGATGCCGATAAACATCTGAACTTCTTTAAATTCGAGCACCACGACATCGCTCGGGAGTGGAATAGCTTTAAGGTATCTCTGGACGAACATATAGAAGTCCATAGGGCAGATTTAGCCACTGTAACCGCCGGCGCCAAGATGACCTTTGGCCTGTTCGCACAATAATATAAACCCACCTACAGCGCGTTAAACACATGGAATATACCTCGGTAACGATCGATAACTGCCACGAAGAGAAAATTCACATACCCGGATCGGTACAAGAATTTGGCTTTTTAATCGCTGCCTGCAGGAAAACCTTACAAATCGTAGCAGTCAGTGAAAATACTCAGTTATTGCTTGGCGAACCCGCCGCACAAACGGTAGACCGGCCGCTGGCCGACGTTTTGGGGGGCGAGGTGGTTGCGCTGATTAAAGAAAACCTAGATAACGTCCATACCATTAACCCCATAGCCAAAGATTTTCCCGACGGCGAATCCTACCATCTTGTAGCCAGTGTGGATGAAGACCATTTATTGCTCGACATTGAACTCAATTCTCGCGGCGGAAGTCAGCATTTCGAATCTCATTACCACCAACTAAAATCCTTCCTCAACACGATAATTAGGTTAGATTCCGTAACCGATGTTTTTCAGCGTGTATCAAGCGAGGTTAGAAACATCACGGGTTTTGATCGTGTGATGGTGTATAAATTCGATGAGGACTACAACGGAGAGGTTATCGCGGAGTCTAAGCGAGCTGATTTAAACAGTTTTCTTAAGCAGCACTTCCCTGAATCGGATATCCCGGCTCAGGCCAGGGCTTTGTACTTGAAAAATAGAATTCGCCTGTTGAGTAACGTTGACGGCGACCGCGTGCCGCTGGTACCTGCCGATCGAACCATAGACCTTAGTAACAGCAGTCTTAGAAGCGTCTCCCCGATACACTGCCAGTATCTGAGAAATATGGGTGTTAGCGCTTCCATGTCCATTAGCATCACACTAGGAGATCGCCTATGGGGGTTGATTGCTTGCCATCATTATTCGCCCAAGGTGGTGCTTTTTAACTTCAGAGAAACCTGTGCCTACCTTGGTCTGACGCTGTCGCATTTTATCACCGTGCGGGAGCGTGAAAAAATCAGTCAATCAGAGGCTGAAGCCCAGGGCTTATTAACCGCAGTACTCAATGACATCGCCTCAGAAGTCGATTATCTGTTTGGGCTCAAACGGTCTGCTAATAACCTCCAAAATTTGGTAGATGCACAAGGCGTGGCTTGGGTGCTGGATGGAAGTCTAGAATGCTACGGCGATTGTCCCAATTCATCGCAAATCCAACGCATTTACGATGCCATGGTTGCTAACCTAGAGCCGGACGAAACCTTTAGCGCGACCAACTCCATTGAGCGCATACTGCCCGGTATCAGCGACGAAACCAGCTCCATAAGTGGCGTGCTATTGCTGAGAATAGACGTAACCGAACGCCACTTCTTTATGTGGTTTAAGCCAGAAATCATCAAAACCAAGAACTGGGGCGGTAAACCAGAGAAAGTCATTGAATTTTTAGATGACGGCAGCCATCGGTTAATGCCACGTTCTTCGTTTACGCTGTGGAAAGAAAACGTACATCACCACTCTACCCCTTGGACAGAACAAGACAAAATATCTGCATTAAAGCTGCGCAACACGATTGTTAACTATGTGTTTCGCCGCACCAAAGAGATTAAGGAACAAAACAGTAAGCTGCGCGATAAGGTAGAAGAACGCACCTCAGAATTAAGGGCTGAAATCAACGCGCGTGTTTTAGTGCAAGATGAGCTAAAAAAAGCGTTAACTGATACCGAAATATCCAATAAAGAGCTGGAACAATTCGCCTACGTGGCATCCCACGATTTACAAGAGCCATTGCGTAAAATCCAATCTTTCGGTAGCCGGTTAGAGTCGGTTACAGCAAAATATAACGACCCTGAGTTGTCTCTGTATCTTACTCGTATGGTAGCCGCCGCCAACCGGATGCAAAGCTTAATTAAAGATCTATTGAGCTTCTCTAGGATCAATACCGAATCCAACCCGTTTGAGCCGGTGGATATGGACAGCCTCGTTACGACTGTGGTGTCTGACCTGAAATTATTGATAAGCGATAAACAAGCACGCTTTGAGCTGTCAACTTTGGGAACGGTGATTGGTGCAAAAACACAGCTTTACCGGTTGTTCCAAAATTTGATACAGAATTCCTTGAAGTTCTGCAAACAAGACGAGAAGCCAATTATCAAGCTGAGTGTTGGAAACAATACAGACGACAGCGTGACCATTTTGGTGGAAGATAATGGCATCGGTTTTGACATGCAGTATGCTAGCCGCGTGTTTCAGCTTTTTCAGCGGTTGCATGGGCGCTCAAGCTATGATGGGACAGGTCTTGGGCTGGCAATCTGTAAGCGCATTGTCGATCGCCACAGCGGCGATATTTGGGTGGACAGCCAAGAAGGTGTAGGAACTAAAATATACATAAAACTACCGAAGAACCAATAATCAACGCAAGCTGATAGCACCCAATCTGGAATAAGAATGACAAACGAACTACAAAGACGTCTGCTCATCGCTGAAGACGACCCAGACGACCAACTGTTGATAAGCGATGCTTTACAAGAAGCGGGGATTCCAGCACGCAACGTGCAGTTCTTTGACGACGGTAGAGCTCTGCTGGACTATTTGGAACAGCGAATAGACTTCAATGGTGTTGTTCTTATGGATCTGAATATGCCGAGAATGGATGGCAGGGAGGCACTGAAAACGCTGAAGCGTTCACCGAGGTTAAGGCACATTCCAGTAATGGTCCTTACCACGTCCAGTAGTGACGCGGATGTCCATCTAACCTACGCCACTGGCGGTAATACCTTTTTCACCAAGCCAACCCATTTCGATGAGTTGGTAAAAATCATGTCGTTAGTTAAACGCTATTGGGTTGAGCAAGCGCGCTTGGCTAAGCCGCCTGAGATGTGATACGAGATTTTAACGGGATTTCTCACTAGCAATTTATTGTACTGTTAAATTTACCCACTTTTAAATTAGTGCCGATAAACACGGTAGCCGCTAATTCAGCGGCTACCTGCTAGGTCAAATATACCTAGCGCTTGAGGATGATGTACACGGCGTGGATGATGCCGGGGATATAACCCAAAATAGTCAGCAATATATTTAGCCAGAACTGCAAGCCAATACCCACCTGTAAAAAAACACCCACCGGCGGAAGTATAATCGAAAGTATGATTCTTAAAACGTCCATTGCGCACCCCATATTTTGAAATGTTAGCACCCTATACGTGGCTGGCTTTGCGTGAAAGTCGCGAAGCAGCTTTAGGGCGGTCTTGCAGTGTTTTCTGCAAGCCTTGTGCCACTGGCGCTCTACTCTGGAAATGGATAATTAAAAATCGGAAAACGCATGGGGCAATAAATGATTTATCGTCGTGTCCAGCACGTCCTCGGAATCGCAAACACTGAAAATTCTGGTGTCGACCCCCTTGCTAAACTCACGAATAAATTGCCGGCAGGCGCCGCAGGGCGCGGTGGGCGTCTTGGTTGGTGTGTAAACGACTACCGTCTGCAACCCCCGTGAACCCTGGCTGATTGCCTGACAAATAGCGGACCTTTCGGCACAGATCGTTAATCCCAGCGAGGCATTTTCAACGTTCGTGCCGCTGTAGTGGTTGCCATCGTCGGTCACAACGCAGGCCCCCACTTTAAATTGACTGTAAGGCGAGTAGCTATTACTGGCGGCTTGTTTGGCAGCTTTTATTAGTGATTGATCGAGCACGAACTAGCTCCTTTGAGATAACAAATCACCGCGCTTTAAACTGTTCGATCTGGGTTTTTAGCGCAGTTAGGTGCTGTGGTTGGTTTTGATATGTAACTTTTTCAAAATTCAGTAGGATTTCTTGCAAACTTTTGGCTTGCCTGGGCAAGCGATGGCCGGCTCGTGTAAGAAATTGGCTGACGGTTTCCCCAGGCCGACGCACTAAACCTAATTTCGCTATTTTCTTTTCTAATCGCCGGATAGCTTTTATTTCCGGTGCCAAAGCGTTTGGTCTTTGCTTTAAATAGGCCAACAGTACAAAGATGGCAACGCATAAGACTATGACGCTAGACACCATGAACGCCATTTGCCAAAGGTTTTTGGCCCCGAAAATTTTTTGAACCAAAGACAATTGCCGGTCACTGTTGTAATTTAACACGAAGGTTTGCCAGCGATAGTTGAAAACGTCGATCTGTAAACGCAAGCGATTGAGTAGGTCTATATGGCGATAGGCTTCCATGGATAATGGGTTTCTGACAGACCGGTCAAACACTGCTCGCACCCCACTTCTAACTCGTTCTGGCGCAATGGCCGCTGTGGGGTCTACACGCTTCCAGCCTTCCCCCTCTAACCAGACTTCTGCCCAGGCGTGGGCATCCGCCTGAGAAACCTGGATAAAATCTTCAATTTTCTCACCGCCTTGATAGCCTGCTACAACCCGAGCGGGAATACCTGCCGCACGCATAAATACCACAAAAGCGCTTGCATAGTGTTCACAGTAACCCGCTTTAGTATTCCATAAAAAGTCGTCCACGCTGTCTCTGGCGAGCAGAGGTGCCTCTAAAGTGTAGGTATAGTCGCGGGTGATCATGGACAGGAAGCGATCAATGATTTGACCAGGTCTGGCGCCTTCAGCTCGCCATTTTTGCGCCATGGCCACGGTTTTTGAATTGTAGCCCTCTGGTAACGAGAGGTTGCGCTGACGAAACCAGGAAGGCAACTGCTGTGGCTCTATTTTGTAACTTAGCGTCGACTCAACCCGGTAAACCAAACGCTTAGCAATTGGGGTGTGGTAGATTGTTGTGAAATCGCGTGTTGTACCGCTGGCTCCTAAGGTGAGATCAGCCAATGGCAAAGCGTAGAGCCATTGTTGTTGGGTTGGCTCCAAAATGATTTGGTACTCAATGGGCTTAGATTCCCGCTGCGCACGGTTATACCAATCCATCGCCCTACCCTTGATGGACTGCCCCTGCCATTTAACTATGCCCCCTGCACTGGCAGAACTCCACCGGTTGAGGCTCCATTGCCGGCCATCAAATTCCGACATCACCAATCCACGCCAATACAGCTGTTCATTAGTTGGAATAGTATTGTTAAAAGTAGCGGTGAACGCTTTACCACCATCCTGCGCCAGACGTGATATGTCCCCAGGGGAGATTACGTTACTAATACCCGTTTTGGCCGTATTCTGTGGCAGTGGCACGCTCCAAAGAGAGCCAATACGAGGAAAGAAAAAAAACAAAAACAACATCACCGGCAGACATTGTATAGCTAGCCGAAGCCCTACCGCTAGGTTATTTTGTGTCTGGCGCGAACCATTTCGGTTGAGAGAAACCAAGGTTGCCAAAAGTAGCAAACTGCAAAACAAACCGTAGAAAAAATCAAGTGCAGTTTGGCCAAACAAGAATTGAGCTGCTGTGGTGAAGAAACAAAGTAACACCACGGCCATGGCGTCCTTTTGCCGATACATCTCCAACAATTTGAGCACCATAGACGTAATCAATAGCGCCACCATGGGTTCTAGACCGAGCAGTGAATGGTATAGCAGCTTTAAGCCCAGAATGCTGCCGCTGACCAGAATTAGCTTTGTCCATCGTTTTGGGATTGACCAGCGTCCTCTAAAGATTTGCACACGCCAAGTAATGATCAAACAAACCGCCAATATAACCCATACCGATAAATGTCTGGCGTGGGGAATAACCACGGCAAACACCGACAACAACAGCCAGGCAAGCGGTGTTTTATTAAGTTGCATTTGGTCGCTATGCATTGCCTGCCATCGTCCCTTCAGTGGATGCGTACAGCGCTAAGCTGCGCAGCACTTTTTGCAGGTGTGCAGGACCTGTACTGGCCGGGATAAACTGCCCCGGAAGTTGCAGTGAATATGGCTGACCCGTTTTTGACACTCTAAGTGCTTGGTAACACAAACACGAAAGCCTTTCTTCTAGGTCTTTGCCGGGCAATGAAGACCAATCCAATGCGATTTGCTGGCCGTGATGATCACTGTAGCGTTTGGTAAACAGCCCCCTACCTTGGGCGTGTTGTTTCCAAGCGATGTGTTTTAAGGAATCTCCTGGCTTAAAAGCCTTTAGATTTTCAAATTCCTCGTTGCCCTCCGTGGTTACGCTACCTTGTTCTTGGCTGCTTTCCATATCTGGCCGCATTGATGCCATCTCGCATTCTAATGGCCTTGGGTAAGATAATAATTCCAAATCCAAATCAATTAGGCTCCAGCAGCGCCAAAGTCCCAGGGGGTAACTAGATTCAATTTTTAAGCGCCCGGGGTCGAACCAACCGCGTCGCTGCAACTGACAGCTGACAACAGCATCCGTGCTGGCTTTGGCAGCAACATCTACCACACTGCTGGATTGCTTGGGCCAACCAGTAGCTATGCCGTAATGAGGTTTCGACTTACTGCTGAATTGAATTTTAATGTCGGTAGCATCACCTTTAAAACCCGGAACGGAGCCTGTTAATCGGACATGCAAGTGATGAAGGTTTTTAAATGTATGGATTATGGAAACCAAAAACACAGAAATCAAAAAATAGGCCAACGCCAGCGCTAGATTGTTTTCGTAGTTGGTTCCTAACAACCAAATTAACAAAGCTGCCAATAAAAAGAACCAGCCACTTTTGGTGGGCAATATAAACAGTTTTTTTTGGCTCAGAGATACACTGGCTTGGCGAGGAATGGTCTTTTGCAGAAACCGATTGAAATGGCGATTAAAAAGCGCTGTTAAACTAGGCCAAAACATCTACGTCGTTTAGCGCTTGCGTTATAAGGCTGATTGATGATTGGGCCTGTCGGTCGCCATGCCCTTTAACCCGGTGTCCTACCACACTGGGTAATAAGGTTTGTATATCGTCCGGTAGCAGGTGATCCCTACCGTGCAACCATGCCCAGGTTTTGGCGCATCGCATCAAAGACATGGCTGCCCGAGTAGAAATGCCGTGGGCGAAGGCTTGGGATGTTCTGGTGTATTCGATAATGCGTTGTACGTAATCCAGCAGTGCGTCGCTTACCAATACCTCACTGTGCGCGGAGTAAAACGTTTGCCAGTCCTCGGGTGCCACAGAACACTGTATGCCATTTAATTTGTGCCTTGGGTCATCCCCAACCAACAGCGCTCGCTCTACGTGTGCGTCCGGGTAGCCCAAGTTAATACACATTAAAAATCTATCCAGTTGAGATTCTGGTAGTGGATAGGTGCCATCTTGGTAAACCGGGTTCTGAGTCGCAATGACGAAAAACGGCTTGGGCAAGGGGTGGCTTTGGCCGTCAATGGTCACGTGCCGCTCTTCCATTGCTTCAAGCAAGGCGCTCTGTGTTTTCGGCGAGGTGCGATTTATTTCGTCGGCTAGGAGTAGCTGAGAAAAGATGGGTCCCGGACGAAATTCAAAATTGGCGCTTTGTTGGTGAAAGATCGAGACGCCTAAAATGTCCGCAGGCAGCAAATCACTGGTGAATTGAACTCGTGAGTACTCCAGCCCAAGCGCTTTAGCGAGACTAATGGCCAGGGTGGTTTTGCCCATACCGGGCAAATCTTCGATGAGTAGATGCCCTTGGCTGAATAAACAGGCCAGGGCCAGTTTTAGCTGGTGTTCTTTACCTTGGAATACCGCGCTGACTTGCTCAACAATACCTTTTACAAGGGGCTGCATCTACCCTTTCCCGAATCCAGACTGACTTTGACTTAAGCCTTAATAGTAGTCGATATTGGCAGAAACAACCTCTTGTTGTTGTAAAAAGCACAGCAACCAGCCGCCTTGCCGCACTTATTTTACGATGGCCGCTAAACCTCGTTGTAAATCGGCGATAAGATCCCTGCTGTCCTCAAGCCCAACCGCCACACGGATCAGGTTCTCGGTAATGCCAGCATCCATTTTCTCTTGATCGCTCAGGCGTCCATGGGTGGTAGTGGCCGGGTGCACGATGGTGGTTTTAGCATCACCCAAGTTGGCCGTTAAAGACATAATCTGGGTTGCGTTAATAAACCGCCAAGCCTGTTCACGTCCGCCAACCACTTTAAATGAAAGCACACCACCGAAGTCGGTTTGTTGCTGAGCGGCTAACGCGTGGCCCGGGTGCGATGGCAACCCGGCGTAAAACACTTGTTCGATCAACGGCTGCTGGCTGCTGCGCTGCTCATACAGCCAGCTGGCCAACGTCATTGCATTGCGGGAATGCGCATCCATTCTCAACTGTAGGGTCTCTAAACCTTTTAAAAACACCCAAGCATTGAATGGGCTCATGGTTGGCCCGCAGGTACGTACCACTCCCAGCACAGCGTCCATGTCCTCGGCGTTGCCCACTGCGGCTCCACCCACGCAGCGACCCTGCCCGTCGAGGTATTTTGTAGCGGAATGAATAACGATATCGGCACCTAACGACAATGGCCGCTGTAAGGCTGGGGTGCAAAAACAGTTATCGACCACTAAACGGGCTTTAGTAGCGTGAGCGATGTCCGCCACTGCGCCAATATCAATTACGTCGCATAAGGGGTTACTGGGTGTTTCCATAAAGAACAGCTGCGTATTAGGCTGAATAGCCTTTCGCCACTGGTCTATTTGAGTGGGGTTAACGAAGCTGATCTCAACGCCAAACTTACCCATAAATTTTGTGAACAATACCGATGTCGTACCAAACACACTGCGCGAGCAAATGACGTGATCACCGCTTTTAAGCAGTGCCAAGCAGGTGCTTAATATTGCCGCCATCCCAGAGGCCGTGGCTACCGCAGCCTCACCGCCCTCTAATGCTGCCAGCCGGTCTTGAAACGTTCTTACCGTGGGATTGGTGTAGCGCGAGTAGACATTACCGTCTTGTTCACCGCTAAAGCGTGCGGCGGCTTCTTCGGCCGAAGCGAAAACGTAGCTCGATGTGGTGAAGATGGGTTCGGAATGTTCACCTTCTGCACTACGCACCTGTCCGGCCCGCACCGCCAGGGTAGCTAGGTGGGCCTCGGCGAGAGGATCAAGTTCTTCTGTCATGAGTATTCTAGCCCAAGGGTTTATGTACGGCCCGGTAGTTTCTGCTGCAGAGCCTTTAGTAGCAACAATACGCTACCCAAAATTACTGTTATCGCTTTCGTTGTGAAGACCAATAACGGCGTTTTCATCACTACTGTCGATGTTCTGTTGCGATTTATTTAGATCGTTGCGAGCCGCATCTAGGCTATCTAGATACGCCTGATCCACATCGCCAGTGATGTAATCGCCAGTAAATACAGCGTCTTCAAAACGAGAGATTTCTCTGTTGCCATCCATGGAGGCCGCGTAAAGATCATCCAGTTCTTGGTAAATTAACCAATCGGCGCCGATCTCTTTGCAGATTTCCTCTTCGGTACGGTCGTGGGCAATCAGCTCGTTAGCGCTAGGCATATCAATGCCGTACACATTGGGGTATTTAACCGCCGGTGAAGCCGACGCAAAATATACCTTATTAGCACCGGCATCCCTGGCCATTTGGATAATCTGCTGGCAGGTAGTTCCACGGACTATAGAGTCGTCCACCAACAGGACGTTCTTACCGGTGAATTCTAATTCGATGGCATTGAGCTTTTGGCGTACGGACTTTCTACGCTGTTGCTGCCCTGGCATGATAAACGTACGGCCGATATAGCGGTTTTTGACCAAGCCTTCGCGGAATTTTACGCCCAGGTTCTGCGCCACCATTTGGCCTGCTACTCGAGACGAATCCGGTATTGGGATTACCACATGGATGTCGTGGTCCGGTCGCTCGCGAGCAATCTTAGCTGCCAAACGCTCGCCTTGACGCAGCCGAGATTTGTACACCGAGATACCATCCATGATGGAGTCTGGCCGAGCAAAATAAACGTGTTCAAAAATACACGGCGTTAGCTTGGTCTCTTCCGCGCACTGTTGGGCGAAAAACTCGCCGTCGTCGCTGATAAACAAGGCTTCACCCGGAGCTACGTCTCGAACCAATTCGTAGCCATTGACGTTAAAGGCAACGCTCTCGGATGCCACCATGTGGGAGACACCGTGCTCAGATTTCAGCTGGCCATACACCAGTGGGCGAATGCCGTGCGGGTCTCGAAACGCCACCAAGCCGTAGTTGGCAACCAGCGCCACCACTGAATAACCACCACGCACTCGCTTGTGCACGTTTTTAATGGCTTCGAATATGTCGTCAGCGGTGGGCACCAACTTGCCCAGTTTTTGCAGCTCATGGGCAAAAACATTGAGCAACACCTCCGTATCTGAATCAGTGTTTACATGGCGTAAATCCGATTTGTACAGCATTTCGGCCACTTCGGCCGTATTGGTTAAGTTACCATTGTGCGCCAGACCGATGCCATAAGGTGAGTTTACGTAGAAAGGCTGGGCCAGTGCCGGACCGGAACTGCCCGCCGTAGGATAGCGTACGTGCCCTATGCCAACGTTCCCTACCAGTCTTTGCATGTGTCGCGATCGAAACACGTCGCGTACCAATCCATTGGCTTTTTGCTGGGCTATTCGGCCGTTATGGCATGTCATAATGCCTGCCGCATCCTGGCCTCTGTGTTGCAGCATTGTTAAAGCATCGTACAGCTCAAGATTGACATTAGCATGCCCAACAATACCCACCAAACCGCACATAATGGCACCTCAAAATTTCTATCAATGAAGAAGCTATAAAGCTCTGTTATGGAACTGTAGATTCTAAAGTGCTGCTTTTAAAGCCCATTCCGAACAGATTCTTTACTGCTTCAAAAAGCTCTAACGTAACGCTTTTTAACGCAACAAAGTGCGGTATCAAAACGGATTCTCGCCACCAGCCATCGTCTTCTATCGGGATAAATTCCGGCACAATAATAACCAGGGCGACAATAACCAGCCCGCCACGGAATACGCCAAAAAGAAACCCTAAAAATCGATCGGTGCCACCCAGCCCCGTCACATTGACCAAATGAGCCACTAGGTGGTTGATTAGCCCGCCGACGACTAGGGTTACTATAAATAGGATAGCGAATGCTGCCATCATTCTCAGGGAAGGAGTTTCGATGACATCGGTTAGCATTTGCGCCAGTGGTTCTCTAAATGTGCCCGCCACGATTAATGCAACCACCCAGACAACTAGAGACAAGGCCTCCTTAACAAAACCACGCTTTAGGCTGATTAGTCCAGAAAATACTAATATAGCCAGTATCGTAAAGTCAGCCCAATTCATGTGTCTTGCCTGTCAACGTCATCGGTGGTCCGGAGCAACCAAGCGCGCGATTCTACCAGAGATAGCCTAGGCTCTGTAAACCGCTGCACCGAATAAATGTTCCCGTGAAAGAAGGTTCAAAAAGAAAAGATGCCACTTAAGGGGTGAGTTTTAGCACCAAGGTGTCGGCATTGAGTTTGTCGTCTAATGCAGACTTAAGTTTCAAAGCAGCTTCGCGATTGATGCTTGGCCCGACATACACTCGGTACAGTGCCTTGTCTCCCCGCACTACCCGCCGAGAATAAGCTCGGTAATCGTCGGCCAGCAAGGTGGCTACCAGCTTCTTGGCGCGCTCGTCCTCTGTAAAGCTGGCAACCTGCACTACCCAGGACTTTGGTAGGCCATTGGCATCTAGCCCATTTTGTTCGGCTTCAACGACTACCGGCTTAGAATTTGTAATCTCCTCAGCCGGTACATCAGCAGCAGGGTTTGACTCAGGCTTGGCCTGGGCTTCCTCAACGGCTGCGGCTTCTTCGGGCTCGGGCAGAAAGAGGCGTTCTTCATTGGGTGGCGGAGTGCTATTCGGCGGCTGCGTAGGCGCCTTATGGTTGTAGAGTGTGAAGTCTGGTTTAGCGGGAATCTGTGTTTGTGTATCGATGACCTGCTCTTGCGAGCGATCCAGCAATACCGGCAGAAACAGCACACCCACTGCCACCAAGACACAAGCACCAATAACCCGTTGTTTACCGCCACTATCCACTGCTTGTCCTTAATTCACTGTGCTGAATCGGCGTAGGCTGATGTTGATTGCATGGCAAGCAAACACGATTCGATGGTATGGAAAGAACCGAATACTATCACTAAATCATCCTCGGTGCGGTCTTCCACGGCATGCTGTAGGGCCAACTCCATGGTTTCCTCCAGCCGTACTTGGCAGCAATGCTCATCTAAGATGGCTTTCAAATGGCTGGGTTCGGCAGCGCGCTGTACATCCGCCAAAGGCGGAAGATGCCAACGCTCTATGGCTTGCGCCATGGTGGCGATAATGGTTTTCAGGTCTTTATCCGCAAGTGCGGCAAACACCGCTACTGGTCTACGCTTGGGCGCCAGCGCTTGGAGATTCTCCAGCAAAAGCCTAACAGCGTGCGGATTGTGAGCTACATCCAGCACCAGAGGGACGTTGTTGTACTTAAGGGTTTGAAAGCGGCCAGCCAGGGTGGTTTTTGCAAGGCACTCGGTCAGTACTGCTTGGCTTGGCAGCACATTCAGCGCGACCAACGCAGCCAGAGCAGCGGCGACGCTGGGCTCTGGAAGCCGTGGCTTGGGTAATGGCAATTCTAGCCAATGCTTATCTTCACCTAGACAGCGCCACAGCCAGCCATCTGCACTGGTTTGCCAAGAGAAATCGCTGCCCGCCAAGCCTAAGTGGGCTCCTATGGATTGAGCCGCATCAATGACGGTTCTCGGCGGGGCAAGATCTGCACAAAGGGCAGTTTGGCCGGGGCGAAATATACCGGCCTTTTCTCTGCCTATATCTTCTCGGTTATCGCCCAACCACTGCACGTGATCAATATCGATGGAGGTAATAATGGCAACATCGGCGGACCAAATGTTCACCGAATCCAGCCTGCCTCCTAGGCCCACTTCCAGCAACCAATAATCGACGTCAGCGTTTTTAAAAAGATAAGCTGCGGCCAGGGTGCCAAATTCAAAGTAGGTGAGGCTGATGTCATTGCGAGCGTGGTCTATGGCTGCGAAAGCGGCGACGATGGCATCGTCCCCTGCTTCGCTGCCGTTGATTCTAATTCGTTCGTTGTAGCGCAGAACGTGGGGTGAAGTGAAGGCGCCAGTGGATTTGCCCTGAGCCAGCAGAGCCTGCTCAAGCACTCGTACGCAGGAGCCCTTGCCATTGGTACCACCAACAGTGATTAGCTTAGCCTGAGAAGCTACTAGGTGAGCCTGGCCTATACCCATGAGGTTAGCCACTTCTGCTATACGGCTCAGGCTCATATCAATGGCTTTGGGGTGCAGCGTTTGCTGCCACTGCAACCAATCCTGCAGGCTTGTGTAGCGCATTTACTGTTCTTGCTTTTTCTCGTTCTCGTCGACGGGCTCCACTTCTACCACGTCTTCACTGGCGCTAGCCTGAGCTTCTTCCTCAGTAACCACTTTTTCTATGATTTCCGGTTCGGCTTCTTGTGCTATTTCCTCTTCTGCATCGGTTGGTACAAGCAGAGTTTGGCCGGTAAGCTTAGCCAGCAAACCACCCACTCGATCGCGCATGTCATTACGATGAACAATCATATCGATGGCGCCATGATCCAGCAAAAATTCGCTGCGCTGGAAACCGGGCGGCAGTTTTTGGCGAATGGTTTGCTCGATGATATTGGGGCCAGCAAAACCGCTGCGAGCACCGGGCTCGGCAATGTTAATGTCGCCTAACAGAGCCAAAGATGCCGATACGCCACCGTAAACTGGGTCAGTCATAACGGAAATGTAAGGCAGGCTGTTTTGCTTGAGGCGCTCAATAATGGCACTGGTTTTGGCCATTTGCATCAGCGATATTAGGGCCTCCTGCATACGCGCTCCGCCGGTAGCCGAGAAGCACACCAGAGGGATTTTTTCTTCCAGAGCTACTTTAGCAGCGCGGGTAAAGCGTTCGCCCACTACGTAACCCATGGAGCCACCCAGGAAAGCAAATTCAAATGCCACAGCCACCACCGGCAAGCCTTTAACCGTACCTTTCATGGCTATTAATGCTTCTTTTTCGCCGGTGCTCTTCTCGGCTTCGCTTAGACGATCTTTGTATTTCTTGATGTCTTTAAATTTCAAACGATCGCGGGGCAATACATCGCTGGCGATTTCTTCGCGGCTTTCTGGATCGAGAAACGTATCTAAGCGACGGCGTGCGCCGATTCGCATATGGTGATCGCACTTAGGGCAAACGTCGTTGTTGCGCTCCAGTTCTGGCCGATACAATACAGCAGTGCATTTAACGCACTTTTTCCATAGGCCTTCGGGGACTTTACTTGGCCCCCGCTTGCGATCACCTCGCACAATGTTAGGTCGAATTTTTTCTAACCAACTCATTTCTTACTCTCTGTATGAACGTCTAAGCTAGATCGCTCCTAAGGCGTTTCATCTAGCGCATGTCTTATGGGTGATACTAAATCAGCAACACCTTTAGCAATTTCTTCTGTTGATGACCCCGCGAGCTCTGCCATTTTGGCCACCAATACACTGCCTACCACGGCACCATCTGCGGTTTTGGCAATGGCCTTGGCTGATTCGCCGTCTTTTATACCAAATCCAACGCATATAGGTAAATCAGTGAGGGTTCGAATGTGGGCAACATTCTGCTCTACGCTTTCGGTATCTAGGTGCCCGGCTCCCGTTACGCCTTTCAATGACACGTAATAAATAAAGCCAGAGGCCAGGTTTACCAAGCGCTTCGCACGCTCTGGCTTGGTAGTGGGCGCCAACAAGAAAATATTTTGCAAACCGACCTGTTGCAGGTAGTGGTTCAGGCCTTCGGCTTCTTCGGGTGGTAAATCTACTGTCAGTAGACCGTCCACGCCGGCACTTGCAGCGGCTTCGGCGAAGGTTTCATAGCCCATGCGCTCTACAGGGTTGGCGTAACCCATTAGCACCACTGGAGTCTCGGTATTGGTGGCGCGAAACGACTTCACCAACTCCATGGTGCCCTTGAGGCTAACGTTGTGCGCCAACGCTCTTTCGTGGCCCTTTTGGATCACCGGGCCTTCTGCCATTGGATCGGAAAACGGTACGCCAAGCTCAATAATGTCAGCTCCGGCCGCGACCATGGCGTGCATCGTTGGCAAGGTAGCTTCTGGGCAAGGGTCGCCGTTAACGATGTAGGTCACTAAGGCTTTACGGCCGTTCTCACGAAGTGTAGCTAAACGAGTTTCTAATCGGTTCATTACAGTAACGCCCAAAATTAGAGAGTTATGCCGTCAATGGCGGCAACAGTGTGTATGTCTTTGTCACCGCGGCCGGACAAGTTCACCAGGATGGCCTGGTCTTTATCCATTTGCCGTGCAAGCTTATCGGCGTAGGCTATAGCGTGGCTGCTCTCCAACGCGGGCATGATTCCTTCAACTAGGGTGAGCATGCGGAAGGCGTTCAAGGCTTCGTCATCGTTGATGGGCACGTAGTTAACGCGGCCCATATCTTTTAACCAGCTATGCTCGGGCCCAACGCCAGGATAGTCTAAGCCGGCAGAAACCGAGTGCGTCTCAATAATTTGGCCGTTTTCATCTTCCATCAAATAGGTGCGATTTCCGTGCAAAACACCGGGGATGCCATCGTTTAGGGGCGCTGCATGCCGGCCAGTTTCTACGCCATGGCCACCGGCTTCAACGCCGTACATGGCAACCGATTGATCGGCTAAAAACGGGTGAAACAAGCCAATCGCGTTGGAACCGCCACCCACGCAGGCCACTAAGGCATCCGGTAGCTTACCGGTCATTTCCAGGGATTGCGCGCGAGCTTCTCTGCCAATAATGCACTGAAAATCGCGCACCAATTGCGGATAAGGATGTGGGCCTGCCACGGTACCGATAATATAAAAAGTATCGTCTACGTTGGTTACCCAATCTCGCATAGCTTCATTCATGGCATCCTTTAACGTTTTGGAACCCGATTCAACCGGGAAAACCTTGGCGCCCAGAAGCTTCATGCGATAGACATTGAGTGCCTGACGCTTAACGTCCTCGGCGCCCATATAAACCTGGCACTCAAGACCAAGCCGGGCAGCAATGGTCGCGGTGGCGACACCGTGTTGGCCAGCACCGGTTTCTGCGATAACACGTTTTTTACCGCTATGTTTGGCTAACAAAGCCTGGCCAATGGTGTTGTTCACTTTGTGAGCGCCGGTGTGATTGAGGTCTTCGCGCTTAAGGTATATCTGAGCTCCGCCGGCCAAATCGCTCCAGCGCTGTGCGTGATACAGCGGTGAGGGACGGCCAACAAAGTGAGCTAAGTCATAATCAAATTCAGCAATAAACTCTGGGTCACTCTTAAGACGTTGGTACATTTCGTCCAGCTCATCTAAAGCGGACATCAAGGTCTCTGATACAAAGCGACCGCCATAGGGGCCGAAATGCCCTTTCGCATCGGGAAAGGCGGCGTAGTCGATGTTCTTTATGGAGTCGGTGTTAGACGTTGCCATGCTGTTTTCTCTACATTCAACTTGTTCAGGATTGGGTGGTGGTTTCCACAGGAGTTTGAGGTCCGATGGCGGCTCGTACAAATGCGATCATCTTATCGCGGGATTTGACGCCAGGTTCGGCCTCTACGCCACCACTTACGTCAACGGCGTAGGGTTTGGTTTGCTCCACCGCTTCCGCCACGTTGTCGGGTACTAGGCCGCCAGCCAAAACCGTCGGTTTCTCCGGGTTAAATGGGAATCGGTGCCATTCAAATTGTTTGCCGGTTCCGCCTGGTACGCCTTTCTGATAAGCATCCAGTAAAAAGCCCACCGCATTTGGGTAGCTTTGATAAACAGTAGCCAGGTCGACCTCGGGTGCCATACGCACGGCCTTTATGAATGGCCGGTCAAACTGCCGACAAAACTCATCGGTCTCATCACCGTGGAACTGAATGACATGTACTGGCACATTGGCCAGCACCTGCCGAATGGTCTGCGCATCAGCATTAACAAACAGCGCCACAACCGAAACGAACGGACCAACGCTGCGAGCAATGGCTTGGGCGACATCCAACCCTACGTACCTGGGACTTTGGTCATAAAACACCAAACCAATGGCGTCCGCCCCGGCGGCTACGGCACCCTGAGCGTCTTGTAAGTTAGTTATGCCGCAGATTTTAACGCGTGTGCGACGTTGATTTGGCATGTCTGAAATCTAAGGCTGCTAGCAGGCCGCGCATCATAACAGATTGCAGTGCTGATGAGCTATTGTGGTAACTCGCAGGAGACGCTGGCTCTCGGGTAATTTCTCACCCAACCTTGTATGGTTGCAATGGCAATTGCAAAAAGCCAGGGCCAGGAGGTGCTTTCGGTAATCTGGAGAAGGTTGGGTAGTGTACATCCACTAGATACAAACCGGACGGCGGTGCAGTGATACCACCCTTGGTGCGATCTCTTTGCTGCAATACCTGAAGGGCCCAGTCTACCGGTTTTTCACCAGCAGCAATACTGGCCAACACGCCGACAATATTGCGCACCATGTGATGTAAAAAGGCATTGGCTCTAATTTCTATAACAATGTACGGCTGGTAATCGATGATATCGATGTAGTGGACTTCTCGCACCGGGTTTCTGGCTTGGCACTGTGCAGCCCTAAATGAACTGAAATCGTGCTCACCCACCAGTACGCTGGCCGCCGCCCGCATATGGCCGAGGTTTAATCGTCGCTTATCCCAGGTAACCAAACCGTTTTGTATTGCCGGTCGGCCTGAGGTGTTTTGAATAATGTAACGGTAGGTTCGCGCACGGGCCGAAAATCGAGCATGAAATTCCATGGCAACGTCTTGCGCCCAGGTGATGGCGATACCATCCGGTAATTGGGTGTTTGCGCCCATGGTCCAAGCTTTTAATTCGCGCTTGGCCACCGTATCAAAATGGATAACTTGGCCAGTGGCATGTACGCCTGCGTCTGTTCGCCCGGCACAGACGAGCTCAATCGCTTCATTGGCGATATTGGATAGCGCCTTGTGTAAATATCCCTGTACGGTTTGCGTGTCGTGCTTTTGGAACTGAAAACCACGGAACCCCGAGCCTGTGTACTCAACACCAAGAGCAACGCGCCGAATGTCCTCCGGCACTTCGGTCTGCGGCAACACTTCACCATTACGCTGATAAGGTTTTACAAAGTGATTGTCGTTATCGGCCATGGTGTTTACGTTGCAATTAGAATTCTTGTTGGTTGGATACTAAAAAAGCCCCTTACTGGGGCTTTAGCGCGTCACTATGTGAAGGGAATGCTGAAGGGGTTGGCGATGGCATCGCAGGGCCGCAATCAACCACCCTTTTCACATGATCAAATTAACGGCTGAACTAGCCTGGAATTTTGTCCAGCAGTGTTTTGGCCTCTTCTTTTTGTTGATCATTACCATCGGTAATAACTTCACTCAAAATATCTCTGGCGCCATCACCATCGCCCATATCAATGTACGCTCTTGCCAAGTCGAGCTTAGTATCGGATTCATCGGTATCAGCCAAAAAATCCAGGCTATCGTCAAAGTCGGTGGTGTCGAAGCCGTCATCGTCTTGCAGGTCGTCGATATTCTGCTCTGTTGATGCCAAGACTTCGGCAAACATATCGTCGTCCGAGCCGAAACTTTCTTCGGCCAGCTCTACCGCTTCTTCTGGCGAGGCTGCCGTGGGAAGCTCATCTAGGCTAACGTCGGAGGCAAGCGCATCCATTTCCTCGTCCAACGCCGTTAAATCATCGTCTTCTAGAATATCTGAAGCGTCTTGCTCCACGGAAAGATTAGTAATCGTATCGTCGGATGCATCGAAGCTGGTAAAGGTGGCAATTTGATCGCCGTCGAATTCTAAATCGGTTTCATCAACGTCAGCCGCTAGGGTGTTTAGGTCTTCCTGGGGGGCATCGTTGACAGCAGATTCAGTAACATCGATCAGTGATGGATCTGGGAATTCGTTTTCCAGATCATTGATGTCCAATTCCAGGTCAACATCGTCGAAGCCGTCATCGATGGATTCGAGGTTGTCGTATTTATTGCCGGCTGCCTCCAACTCCCCATCGATTAGGTCTAGACCGGACTCATCGAAATCATCGCTGGATAAATTCAGTTCGAGCCCATCGTCAAACTCTAAAGACTCGACATTACTGGCTAGGCCATCGCTTTCTGGAGCAAAATCCTGGGTGAGCTCACCATCTAAGCTGGTATCAATATCACTGGCATCGCTAATTTGGATATCGAGAGGAGCTTCGTCAATAGCGGGTTCTATATCTGTGCTATCTAAATCTAAGCTTTCGGTAGCGTCCAGCCCATTATCAAGCTCTAAGCCAGAAGCTAAAGCGCTCGGCGCAATGTCAGACAGCTCAGTCTGCGAATCCTCTTCAATAAGATCGGCATCGGCAATTAGGGAGGTGATTTCATCGGTGCCGATTTCGTCGCCATCAATTTCCAGATCGAGGCTTGCACCCAGCTGATCTTCATCCAGCTCTAACTCCATATCGAAGTCGTTGGCGGACAATAGGCTGTCGTCACTGCCTTCAGCATCGACGGTCAGGTCTGCGCTCAGCGCCGTTAGTTCGTCATCTATGCTGTCATCTTGCTCGGCAACAGGGGTAAGCAAACTGGCACTGGCGGCCGGCTCTTCACTTTCGGTTTCTGTTTCGGTTTCCGTTTGGCCCAGAGTGTCTTTTTCTACTTCGGATAATTCACGCTGAATAGTAACGTCGGTTTCGTCAGGTTCATCGTCAAACACCGATAACGTGGAGTCATCAGAGTCGTCGGAGATGATTGAAGATGGCTGCTCAGCGAGCTCCTCTATACCTGCAAATTCCTCCGCCAAATTCATTTTGGTTTCGTCATCGGAACCCACTTCGTCGGCGATATCGATGACTGGGATAACGTCAGTGTTGGATGGCTCGATTAGAGTCTCTTCACTAGCCGTTCCTTTATCAGATATATCATCGACGGCAATATTTTCACTAGCTCTATCTTCACTAACGATCGCTTCACTGGCATCTTCTGCGTCTAGGTCAAACTCTGGGTCTAAGTCAAAGTCGAATTCGTCGAAGGTGTCCGTGGGTTCTTCTGGGTGAGACAAGTCGTCCAACTCAGCGAACTCTTGGCTCAAGTCACGATGGGTAATATCGTCATCATCCAGTTCTTGCGTGACGTCTGGCTTAAGTGAATTAGTCAAGGCGCTAGCGACACCGGCCACCGCTGCTGCACCCAGCGCAAAGGGCGCTGCGTTTTGGAAGCTGGCTCGCAGGTTGTTACCCTGCTCCACCGCGGAAGAATCGCCTGAGCGGTGAAGGTCCGCCAGGGTTTTATCAAAGCTCTCTAGGTTCTTCGCATCGGCGTGGACCTCAAGCAGTTTTAAACGCGCCGCGTTGTTATCCGGGTCTACCTCAAGCGCTTTTTGCAGCATTTCCTCGGCTTGGTCGTACTTACCGTAAGCGATGTAAATATCTGCCTCGGCGATGATCTCTTCGGGCACAACCGGCGTTGTTTCTGCTGGAACAGGCCTAGGTTCGGCAACGTCTTCCGCCGCGAGCTCGTTAGCGACAGGGCTATCCGCAAAGGCCTCGTCAGCCAAAGGTTCGTCGATGTCCAATTCGATATCGTCTTCAGTGAACTCTTCTATCTTTTCATCAAATGAGGTAACGGTAGGCTCAACTGGCTCGTCCGCAGCAGTAGGCTCATCTTCAAATGGATTGAAGGTGTCTTCCAGTTCTTCTTCTTTGTTGCCAAATAATTTGCGGATAAGCACATACAGTGCGACCAACAGCGCAATCAACACCGCGGCAATCAATACAATGTTGTCCATAATTGTATCGAGCAATCCGGGCTGCTTGTTACTGGTGGCACTGGTGGTAACTACGGTCCTGGAATCCGGCTTAGCAGCGGCTTCTTCGGGCTGGCTTTCTGGTTCGGTAGCCGCCGGCAATTCAGTAGCCACCGGCAATTCTGCTGGCTCAGCCTGGGCCTCTTCTACCGAGTTGTCGATTGCAGCAGTAACTGCATCGTTTACGACAGCTTCGTTATCCGCAGACTGTTCATCACCGACAGCGGCTGCCACCTCATTGCCGAGCGATTCTAAATCGGATGTTTCTGGTGCTTGCTCGTTGGCTGCTTCTTGTCGTTGGTTACTGGTAACTTGCAACGCACGTAACTCAGCACTGGAGACTTCAACCAGCCGCTCCATGGTGTCTATCTGGGATTCTAGCTCAGCAATTCTACTGCGCAGCTCGGAATTTTCTCGCTTAGCAGTATCGAGTTCCTCCATGGCGCCACCCAGTTCATTTTGTAGGGCTTCGGCTGAATCGTTGTCGGCACCGGTACCTGAGGAAGTTTCGCTACTGCTGGCATCGGTATTAGCAACACCCAGAGAAATACGGCCTTCAGTGCTTTGCTGTGTTGAGGCAGTGGTGGGTTGGGTCTCGGTGGTTAGTGTCGCTTTGTTGCTGTTACGTGTATCCCACTGATCGTTTTGAAAGGCAACTTCGCTAACTGCCTGGTTGAAGTTAAGCTCGTTGATTTGCGCCGCGGTGGGGATGCGTAAAACCTGCCCTTGGCGAAGCAAGTTAATATTGTTGTTGATAAACGCATCGGGGTTGAGTCGCTGGATGGCGATCATGGTTTGCTGGGCGCTGAAGCCACTGTTGGGGCGCACTTTTAACGCGATATCCCAAAGCGTGTCATTGGCACTTACTGGCCCGTAGCTCTGCCCAGCATTGTTAGGTGCTGGCGCCGGCGACGCTGGCCGAGTTCTGACCACAGGAGTTTGCTGCACGGGGGTTGTAGTGGCCGGGGCGGATGCCGGTTCAACCGCCGGCGCAGGCGCATTGACCTGGCTTGGTGCTTGCGCGCTGAATGTTGGCAGGTCCATCAGCAGAGTATATTCGCGCAGAATACGACCACTGGGCCATTGACTCTCTACCAGAAAATTAAGGAAGGGTTCTCGCACCGGAGAGTTAGTGGTGATACGAATAATGGGACCGTTAGCGGCATCCAAATCCACTGAGAATTTCATGCCGGTTAGGAAAAGCGACTTATCAACACCGACGCGCTCAAAGTCAGCGTTAGACGCCAACCCCACCAGAATTTCTTCTTCTGATAGGTCGCGTACTTGCAGCAACCGAATCTCGGCATCCAGTGGTTCGTTCAGTGCGGATTTTAAGTTGATCTCGCCTAACCCTAGTGCAGACACTTTGCCCGAAAGCACCAAGCCTGCTGCGGAGATCATTAAAACCAGTTTGCGAAGACGCATCGGACGCCCCTTTTTTGTCCCATTGCTAACCTGGGTGGAACTCAACCACGGCGACTGTCAAGACGACAGATTTGGCGTTTCTACCCCTAAAATGTGCACCAAAAATGTTAAGAAACGTTATTCCGTAGGCGTAAGGCTTCTCGAATTTAGATGCATATATCGTTCTAAGTATTCATTATAAATAACATTTTCGCAACGCGATGGCCGCTTTACTTATGTTTAATATAATAAACATTCTTATTATGTTGATCTAATCCTCATTTTTCAAAGACCAACTGGCGATAAAGACGGGAATTCTTTCGAAAGCAGGAGATAATTTAGGTGCCTGAAAGAGCTCCAGGCGCCCGGCGAGAGCTTACCGCTCTACCAGAATTCTTAACATGCGGCGCAAGGGCTCTGCTGCACCCCATAGCAGCTGATCGCCTACGGTGAACGCGTTTAAGTACTCCGGCCCCATACTCAACTTACGTAACCGCCCTACCGGAACTTGCAATGTGCCAGTCACCTTTGTAGGGGTAAGATCGCGTAGCGAGTCATCTCGTGTGTTGGGTACGACTGACGCCCATGGATTTGCTTCTGCCAGCAAAGATTCAATGTCTGATAGCGGCACATCTTTGGTTAACTTTAGCGTCAACGCTTGGCTGTGGCAGCGCATTGCACCAATGCGAACACAAGTTCCATCGATGGGGATGGCTTTATCAGTACCTAAAATCTTGTTGGCTTCCGCCTCAGCTTTCCACTCTTCTCTGCTTTGCCCGTTATCCAACTGCGTGTCAATAAAAGGTAGCAGACTGCCGGCCAAAGGAAAGCCGAACTTGTCCGTTGGGAAGTCTTCAGAGCGAAGAGTTTCCGCAATTGTGCGGTCGATCTCTAAAATAGCGCTTGAAGGGTCCGCAAGCTCAGACGCAACACTCTGTTTGAGCGCACCCATTTGATTGATCAGTTCACGCATATTCTGAGCGCCGGCGCCACTGGCTGCTTGATAAGTCATGGCGGTGGCCCACTCCACCAATCCATTTTGGAAGAGACCTCCCAGTGCCATTAGCATCAAACTAACGGTGCAATTACCACCGATGAAGTCTTTTTTGCCCTTGCTAATGGCGTCTTCAATGTTGGTTTTGTTTACAGGGTCCAATACGATGATGGAATCTTCGGCCATTCGCAAAGCTGAAGCCGCGTCAATCCAGTATCCTTGCCAACCTGCTTTTCTCAGCTCAGGAAACACGGATTTGGTGTAGTCCCCCCCCTGGCAGGACACAACCGCATCCATAGCCTTGAGTTCAGTAATGCTGGTAGCGTCCTTTAGCGCAGGGGTCTCCTTGCCAATGACTGGAGGAGTGCCGCCAATGTTAGAGGTTGTGAAGAAAATAGGCTCAATATCGGCGAAATCGTTCTCTGCCAACATTCGCTCCATCAGTACGGAGCCGACCATACCGCGCCATCCCACAAATCCTACTCGCATAACTACTACTCTTCTCTTGATGTTGATTGATGAAAAATCAGGCGGCGAATTCTATCACTCCGGATAGTCTACGGCTATGCGAACGTAGGTTATCGGTTTCCATTTCTGTGCGTTGGTACAGGTTTCACGTAGTTTAGAAAGTAACTCTGCAGTATTGGAGTCGGCGGGCGGTGTAGACAAAGCTAGCCGGCGTAATCACCAGCTCTTTGCCCTAGCCCGACATTGATGAATGTAAAGCCTAGTGGTGTTCACCTTGGATCCAGCGGATTACCCTTCCTCTAGCCAAACCTGCCTAACCCAGTGCCAAATAGAAGGCCAACTGTCATTTTTATCTCCGGGCCAAAATGTGACCTCACCCTGCTCATCAATAACATAGTAGCCTCCTTGGGACTCACAAATAGGAATGAGGTGTCGTTCTACACCGAAATCCCAGGCCCTGGAGGCAAGTTCGGGCAAATAGGTGTGAGATGTAGGGTCAGCTATCGTGGCGGGCTCCAATGATCCGTAAATGACATCGCTCACCTGCATCAGAAAATCGCGAAAATCGTCGGGAATGTGAATGAGCATAGCCTCTTGGGCATCGACCAGGTCGTCAAAGCTGGGCAGGTCTAAGGGTACAGGCACCGGCTGGTTGAGCTCGCGTAGGCGATCTACCACTTCTTCCATTGAGGCTCTCCTGGCATTTCTGATTGTTGGTAGGTTTCTGGGTTTGTTTCGTCGTCGTTGTGGTTGCGGGTTTTAACCCAATGGCCACAAGAGCGCGGATAATAACACCCTACACCGCCGACCAGCGATCCTATTCTATAAGCTACCCTATTGCGCCACTAAGTTTGGTCTGTAAATCGGTTTGCGTTTACCTGAAAGTGGGCGGCAGTAAGCGTATGGGCCACATTGTTCAACTGTCAGTAACCGCCGTTCAAATCGCCCCCGATGCTGCGCCTTCCCTTTATCCAAGCCCATCGACGATAAACGCTCTATAGTCGGCGGCTTTCTTTCGCCAGGGGATTGCTTTTTGGTAGTCTTCACTGAAATACCAGCTTTCAGCTTTTTCTCTATCTGGGAACTGCAAAATAATAACGCCATCAGGAGTCGAACCTTCTAGTGACCTAACGTCGCCGTAAATTACCAACGGCTTTAGGTTGGGATCTTTAGGAGCTTGTCTGGTCATGGTGGAATACTGGTCCATGGCTTTTTCATCTTGTATCGAATTTTCGCGGGTGAAAATTATATAGGCTGTCATGTTATTCATCTCTTGTGTTTTTTGTAGATCGTGCAACATCTACGGATTTTTTTTCAAACCCTTTCGCCCTGAAAAGACTTAAATAGGTAATAACGGCTGAATTTCATACCGAAAACACTTTTTAACGCATTTTTATAATACCTTTAGATGTTTTTTCAGCTTGGCAAATAAATTGCAAACACAGTGGATATACGAAATAAAGCCCGCGGCTTTGTTTCGATGCAATTGAATCCGCTCGGCGTAACCTAGCCGTGACTGGATTAACAAACTGATGACTCGGAGGATTTATGAAAATCTCTAAATTTGCGGCTACCGCAGGCCTAATAAGCTCAGCAATTTTATTCACGGGTTGCGCCTCACAGCCGGATTACGACGTGGGCCTGCAGAGCGAAGTAGAAACGCGTATTGATGCCGCTATAGAAAATGGCGCTGAAGAATACGCGCCGGTTGCACTGCACGATGCCCGCAAAAAACTGAACACCGCAGAGCGCTACATTAAAAATGGCGACGACGAAAAAGCACAGATTTGGCTAGAAAAAGCCAGAGTGGATGCAGAGTTAGCCGCAGCCCAAGCCAGCTCGGAGAAAGCCAAATTTGCTGCAGAGCAGATCGACAAAGACATTCAGTCGCTGCGCGGGCATTTGTAGGCACTAGTTATAGGTATTAGCTCTGGGCGTTAGTAAAGCAGACACAACCTGACGCAGTAGCTGACTAATACCTATGTAAACTAACGCCAATTAACAAGCAGCAATCAAATTGAACCCTATTTAATTTTTGATAGCGGTGTGCATCTCAAAGCACCCCACCGCTGCTCAACATAAGAATAGCCTTTTGTTGAGTGACTTTGTCGGAATTGAGGAGATTACGATGAAAAAGCTACCCCTACCTAAAGCAATCACCGCAGGCCTTGTGGCTACGTCGTTTGTTCTGTCTGCATGTTCATCCATGCCTGAGAAAAACGTAAAGATTGAGACACTAAAAGACAACTACGAACTACTGGCCACACAGAGCCCAGTACTTAAGTACGCTCCGGTGGACCTTAAAACTGCAGAGGCTACCATTGCCAAGGCTGAGGCTCTCTACGAAGACGACGAAGAACAAGCATCCGTTGAACATCAGATCTATCTTGCCACCAAACAGATGGAAATAGTGAAGGCAAAAACCGAACGTGGTTTGGCTGAAGAGCGTACCAGCGAAGCCGAGCTACGTCGCAAGCAAGCTCTGCTAGATGCTAAGGAACAACAGCTTGTGGACGCTGAGACGGCAGCGGCTGTATATCGAGCTCAGGCACTGGCAGCCCAAGAGCGAGCAAGTGATTTGGAAGACAAAGCCATGGCTCTGTCTAATCGCGTAGATAACCTTACCACTAAGAAAACCGATCGCGGTGTCGTATTGACCTTCGGTGATATCTTATTCGAAACTGGCGAAGCTCAAGTGAAACCCGGCGCAGTGCGCACTTTGGATCGCGTAGCTGAATTCTTAAAAGAATACCCTGAACGCCAGATTGTTGTTGAAGGCTTTACCGACAGCGTAGGCTCAGAGGACTTTAACCAAAATCTATCCGAGGAGAGAGCGCAGTCAGTAGAGGCCGCGTTAGTGGATTCCGGAGTCAGCCAAGCAAGGTTACAAGCGAAAGGTTTTGGTGAAGCCTACCCGGTAGCTCCCAATGACACGCGTGAGGGACGACAGCTCAACCGTCGGGTAGAACTGCTGATTTTGAACGAAACTAAGAATCAAGTCAGTTCTAACTAGATGTTAGCAACAAGCTATTTGTTGGCTACCACCTTGCGGCTATCTGATTGCCGCAGATTGATACAAACAAAACGGCCTGCACACGCAGGCCGTTTTATGTTTAGCGTTTGCCGATGATGGAACCGAGGATACCTCGAACAATTTGCCGACCAATACTGCTGCCTATAGAGCGAGCGGCACTTTTAGCCATAGCTTCAAAAACACCTTGCCGCTTTCGTCCTCCACTGGAACGGGCGGTGGATTTGGTTGCGTATTCACCATCAAAGGTGTCTTGTTGGGCGTCCACTTCTTGCGCTGCCAGCTCTTCAGCACGTTTTTTCAAAATCTCGTAGGCGGATTCGTTATCCACTAGTGTGTCGTACTTGCCCTTGAGCGGTGAGTGCGCCAGTTTCTCGGTTCGCTCTTGCTCCAGTAACGGCCCCATTCGAGACTGTGGCGGGCATATTAACGTTTTTTCAACGATACCCGGTGCACCCTTGTCGTCTAGGCAAGAAACCAGTGCCTCACCTACCCCTAGGTTAGTAATAGCGTCTTCAGTATCGAAGCCTGCATTTGGGCGAAAGGTTTGCGCTGCTACTCGCACCGCTTTTTGGTCTTTGGGTGTAAACGCCCGCAGCGCGTGCTGCACGCGGTTACCCAATTGCCCCAACACATCGTCTGGTATATCGGCCGGGCTTTGCGTAACAAAATACACCCCAACGCCTTTCGAGCGAATCAGGCGAACCACCTGCTCTATTTTTTCGATCAGAATTTTAGGTGCGTTATCAAACAGTAAGTGCGCCTCATCAAAGAAGAACACCATCTTAGGTTTGTCGGCATCGCCGACCTCAGGAAGCTGCTCGAACAGCTCAGAGATTAGCCACAGGAGGAAAATGGCGTACAGCCGTGGTTCTTGTATCAGCTTGGTAGCATCAAGAATGTTGATAACCCCGACACCAGAGAAGTCATGCTTGATGAGATCCTCCAGCACCAAGGCCGGCTCACCAAAGAAAACATCACCACCCTGCTCTTCAAATGCCAAGAGCTTGCGCAAAATTGCGGCAACGCTATTGGGGCTTATACCTCCGTACTCGCTTTCCAAATCTTTGCGATTGTCTTTCATCCAATTAAGCATGGACTTAAGATCTTTGAGATCCAGCATCAACATGCCCTGATCGTCGGCAATTTTAAATGCGGAATAGATCAGACCTGTTTGAGCGTCGTTAAGATCAAGAAAGCTGGCAAACAATAAGGGGCCAAACTCGGCTAACGTGGTTCTAATGGGGTGGCCTTGTTCACCGTATAAGTCCCAAAAGATGGCTGGGTATCCACGCTGTTGGTAATCCGTAATACCAATACTGCTGACTCGCTCATCGACCTTAGGGTGTGGTTTACCGCTGGCAGCCATACCGGATAAATCGCCTTTTACATCGGCCATAAACACTGGCACGCCGGCTCGGGCGAACCCTTCCGCCAACACCTGTAAAGATACTGTTTTACCAGTACCGGTAGCGCCCGCGATCAGGCCATGGCGATTTGCCATCCTAAGATTTAGGTTAATTTGGCCTTGGGTACAACCGCCGATGAGAAGATTTGCCGAGTCAGACATAAAACAAAATCACTTTTTTTAAACCAAAAAAGGCAAGAGCAGATCCCCGCCCTTGCCTACGATGGAAACGAGCCCAGATTATTTAAAGAACTTACCGGCAAGACCGCCAATAATTGAGCTGGTTAAGTTTTGCTGCAGTGAACCGCCGGAGCTAAACTTATCGATTAGATCAGGAATCATATCGGATAAGCCATTGGCTGCAGTGTTGGTGTCGACACCAACTTCATTGGCAAAGTTACTTACTTTGGACTCACCAAACATATCCATGATTTTGTCCGCAGACAGAGACATGTTTTGGCCATCACCCAGCCAAGACTGAGCCAGAGATGCTAGGCCACCGTTGCCCATAAATTGGCTAACCAAGGAACCAACATTAATTTCACCGCCATCGGTGGGTAAAAGATGCTGCAGAGCAGTTTGAATGCTGCCTAAAGACGCATCGCCGCCTTGGCCGGAGATTTTTTCGAGGAACATTTTTGACGCAATTTCTGTGATATTCATGGTAACTCCTAATGATTACGCAGTAAGCTTTCGGTTAAATATTGACCAGGGCGTTAGGCTGGGCCTAACGCACGGTTGCCGAGCAAATTAGAGTTTGGCGATTTCGGCGTCGAAAAAGGTGGCCGCAGCGTCAGTGAAGTCGAAAGTTGAACGAATGTATTTCAGAGTTGCCATCTCGGTATCTGTTACTTTGGTGCCATCCTGAGCTGATTTGATCAGATCGGCAGCTTCATCCTTGGAGATCTTACCTTCGCCTCGGCCGGTGGTGTGCTCTTTGGCTAAATCAAGCAATTCTTTTTCGTATTTTTGGCCGTCAATAGTTACGTAAGCCATGGGTAATCTCCTAAATGGTCTTATTTTGGGGTCAATTTAACTAGATTGGATCTACAGGAAGGGGCAAAAACAGTGATCTGACTCACAATAAAGGGGGGCGTTTGTAATTCTAAGCCTAATCTCGCAATGTCAGCCATGGTGTTACTCAATCTGCCTTTACGTCTGTCACTCGAACGATAAACCCCTGTCCGAGTCCCAATTCTGCTCTGAGTTATCTCAATGTTCAATAGCCTTGCGCCGCCCATTGTATGCATCATTTGCGGCAATGACATGGGTGAAAGGCAAAGGATTGTAAAATTGGCGCCATTTTGAAGATATTCGAGCCACTGGTGGCAGCGAACAGCAGGCTAAAGATATACATTTGATATGCATGACTGGCTGTCGATGTGGAATTCAGCCAGAACCCCTCCAACTACACGGCCAGTCCTGCTCGTTAGAGAGTCGCATCAACCTACACACGGCAAAATGGACTTAACGCGATACTGACTAGGATAAAGATTAGTTACTAGTGTCAACCTAACTAGTTTGAACCGAAACCGTCGGATTCTACTTTTACTAGGGAGCCGTTTTCAAAGGTCAGGTTTCTCAGCAGGCGTCGCGGTCCGAGGTCATAAATCCACTCTTGTATTTCAACATTGACATAGCGCTCTACAATACGAGTGCACGTTTGCATCTGCTCAACACCGCAAGCTGACTGAACAGCGTTACGCACTACTCGCGTTTCCGTGCGCTTACGTAAATCGTTGGGTTCGCCGCAATGGGATAAAACTCGGTGTGTTGAATCCCCTACCGCCACCAGCTTTTGATCACATCGAAGACTTTTGGCGCCGGCGTGTGTAGCAAACACAGTAAGAAATAATAAGAAAAATGCCTGTGAAAGTGGTTTTAAACCGAAAGGATAGTCACGCATGAGTCACCCCCTTTTTAGTTAAACATTATAGCCAGCGTTAAAACCCATGGAGGTCATGTAATTGGAAAAGCTCTGGATAAACTGCTCCAAATTATGGCAACTTCACCACAATTTTTTATTGAATTTTAACCGGCCTTTTAATGAGCAAACTGCCCTTCAGATTATATTTCAACAACCTTAACGCAATATAACGAAGCTAAGCTAAGTCCCAGTCCTATGTCGCAACGGCCGTGTTGACAGGTTTGAATAACGAACGACTATCGGTTATTGAGTAATAGTTAACAGCCTTGTCATTCTTTGACTTACACACTTGTTGAGCCGGCACGCGTGGGCTCTGCCTACGACAGGCGCAACCATCCGCTCACGGCAGCAGGCCTTTGGCATGGCCTGTATATACAAATTCGACGGTTTATCAATAAGCGGTTGCCAGCTGACAGCGGTGTAGTAAGATACTGGATATTTAGCCAGCCAATGCATTTATGACACAGCGTAAGATCATACATTGCGATGCCGACTGTTTCTACGCAGCCATAGAGATGCGGGACAATCCAGAGTACCGGGAGGTCCCATTGGCGGTTGGAGGCAGCTCTGAGCGCCGTGGCGTTATCGCAACCTGTAATTATCGCGCGCGGGAGTATGGGGTGCATTCGGCCATGGCCTCCGCTACGGCTACCAAGTTGTGTCCACAATTGGTGATTGTACGGCCCAACATGGATAAGTATCGCCAGGCCTCGGCCGTGATGCGAGAGATCTTTGAGCGCTATACCGAGCTGATCGAACCGCTTTCATTAGATGAGGCCTACCTTGATGTGTCCAATGCCGATGCCTGTGACGGCAGTGCCACAAAAATTGCCGAGGAGATACGAGCCAGTGTCTACGCCGAGTTAGGCATTACTGTTTCTGCTGGGGTATCCAACTCTAAGTTCCTGGCAAAGATCGCCAGTGATTGGAACAAGCCAGATGGACTCTGCGTTATTCCACCACAGCAGGTGGACGAGTTTGTTTTATCCTTGCCTGTTAAGAAGATTCATGGCGTAGGAAAAGTTACTGCCGCAAAGCTGCATCAAATGGGCATCCACACCTGTGCAGACCTCAGGCAATTATCACAGGCTACGCTAGACCAAAGCTTTGGGCGTTTCGGGCAAAGGTTGTATCAGTTGGCACGCGGCATTGATCAGCGGGAAGTTTCCGTTAGTCGTATCAGAAAATCGGTTAGTGTAGAAAATACCTTTCCTCAAGATTTACCAAACCTGGCTTCGTGCTTGTCACAATTACCCAGCTTATTGGAATCCTTAACACAACGGCTGGCCAAGCTGCCGGAATCCGCAAATATCGATAAGGCGTTTGTGAAAATAAAATTTGCCGATTTTACGAGTACAACGCTGGAGAGAATAGGTACAGAACCTTCTTTAGAAACCTACCAAACGCTAATGAGCGATGCCATAGCGCGCAAAACCTTGCCCGTACGCTTATTGGGCTTAGGGGTACGTTTAAAACAGAGACAAAACTCGCAGGAAGACCAACTTCAGTTATTCGAATAATTTACTCTAAAGCGGCTGTCGGGCTTCAAAAAAAATTTTGCCATCGATAAATAATATTACTGCGTCAATAACTAGAGTCAAAAACCGATGAGGAGCCCACTAGATAAAAGGCCCGCTAGACAAGAAGCACACTAGATGAGAGGCCCACTAAAAGTCTCGTTCGCTAAATCTTCGCTAAGGTTTGTACTCCACCAACCCCGCAGCATAACGCTTGGCGTTGGCAACATAATGTTCAGCACCCAATTCCAATAATTGTTTGTCTTCTTCACTGAGCGATTTTTTTACTTTGCCGGGAATACCAACCACCAAACTTCCATCCGGAATAACAGCCCCCTCTGGAATTAAGGCCGAAGCGCCGATGATGCAGTGCTTGCCAATTTTAGCGCCGTTTAAAATAACGGATTGAATTCCAATCAGAGAGTAATCTCCGATTTCGCACCCATGCAGCATGGCTTGGTGCCCCACGGTTACGCCCTTGCCAATGGTAAGCGGGATGCCTGGATCGGTATGCAGAATGGCACCGTCTTGTATATTGGATTGTTCGCCTATGGTAATCCTATCGTTATCGGCTCTGATCACCGCTTTAAACCACACACTGGCGTTGTCCAGCAAAACCGCATCGCCGATGACTTCGGCGCTGTCGGCAACAAAAACACTGCGGCCCAGCTTGGGCGCAACATCATCTAATTGGTATAACATGGCTAATCCTTTTTTAGCCAGTGTATGTCACTTTCCCCATCAGCCGCAAACAGCCGCGTTCGAGTTGGCGAATTGCGCTAATACCGGCCCTAGCTCGTGGCAGCTCTTTATGCCGGGCTCAGCGGCGCATACAGCAGCAATACTATTGACTGCTCTGTGGGCAGTTAAGCCAGACATCTGGTCCTTTAGTGGTTGGTCTGAGCTGGGGAAATCTATAGTGACATTAAGCGGCGTGTCGCCGTCTACCTGTACTCGCCAACCGTTATTGCGCACCTCGAAATCCGGTACAGTGTTTGTAGAGCAGAACCAATTGGCGCGGAATATCAGCTTTGCTTGTTGCTGCACCATGGCGGCGACGGTAATGCGCATGGCGGCCACGGTACCTTTACGAATAATGGCACCACCTGGCAATGACACATCGGATTGGGCGGCACCAAACTCGCCTTTGGATTCGATACCCGTAATCTCAAGCCCCAATGCCGAGGCCAAGGCGCTCAGCGATTGCGAAAAGCCACCTGCAGAGTGTTCTAGCATTTGTTGATTGAATTGATCTGGAATCGGTTGGCCAAACCCCATCACTTGAGTGATCATATCCGGCGTAGTTGACAGCGGTATATCGGCGTATTCATCGATGGTGACGCACTGCAATTTGCGGGACAGCGAGGTTAGAACAGCCGGCAAGGCTTCGGTTATAAAACCAGGGCTACTGCCCGTGGCGTGTATCGTGGTACCTCCGCTCAGGCAAGCCGATTGGATTTTTTCTCTAAGCGACACATCCATGGCTGGGCCGTAGAAAAATTCGTTGCGAGTGGTGATAACGTTAATACCCGCGGCAAGCAGGTGACACAACTCATCAACGTTGAAACCCTCTGGCATATATAAAGCACAGTCCGGCTGGGCTGCAATAATGTCTTCCAGATTATTCGTCGCGGGCACACCGATTTCTTTTAATCCGCAGAGTAAACCCGCATCCTTACCCTCCTTATTCTCAGAGTACACTTTCAAACCCACCAGTTCCATTGATGGATGGCGAATAACAGCTCTCATACTACTCTGGCCTATTCTACCGGCGGCAATCTGTGCGATTTTAAGTGTTGAACGACTCATGGCAACCTCACTTTATTGTTGTTTTTGGGGTTACTGCGGTATTTGGAATTAGCTTAACTAAAAACCACGCTTAAGCTAAAGGAGATAAAACAGATCTGGCATAAGCTCTATGCCGAAATTTTGATGTTTAATTGTGCCGCAATAAAAGGAGAATTTTTACTGCGGCTACCTAAGCAGACTGATTTATTTTTTACTACTAAAACAATCCGCATAGTTGCGGCACGGATTAACTGACTACGCGCCCGCCATTCACCCCTATGGTTTGACCCGTAACATAGCCAGACTCGTCTGAGGCGAGCCAAGCGCAGGCACCGGCGATGTCTTCTGGAACGCCCAATCTTTTGACGGGAATCGCATTTACTAGTTGGTCGGCATTAAATAGGTGACGATTTTCTTCCGACATAATGGTGTTCATTACCGAGCCGGGCGGAATGTTGTTAACGGTAATTCCATCTTTACCTAAAACCTGCGCGAGGGAGCGTGTCATGGCAATCACTGCGCCTTTAGAGGCTGAGTAATGCACCTGCATAAAACTGCCGGATTGAGCGCTAGAGGACGAAATATTGATTACCCTACCCCACTGTTGCTCTTGCATATCTGGCACAACCACTTGTGTAACAATAAAGGTGCCTTTCACGTTGATGTCCAGCATGTGGTCCCAGTCTTTTTCTTGCAGCTCTTCGAAGGGAATAAAGTTGGAAACGCCGGCATTGTTCACCAGAATGGTCACTGGGCCAAAGGCCTCTTTGAGTTGTGCATGGGCGGCTTTTATTTGGTCGCGGTCGGCGATGCTGGCTTTCAGCGCTAGTGCTTTGCCGCCGGCCGCTTCAATTTCATCTACCACGGCTTGGCAGCCATCAAGATTCAAATCCAAAACCCCAACCGCTATGCCATCTTTTGCCAAGCGGATAGCACAGGCCTTACCAATACCTGCCGCAGCACCCGTTACCAACGCCGTTTTATTCGCCATAGCCTTCTCTTTAATACTGTTAGGTTTGTACGGACACCTTAAAATTATTTCCGTAATATGGAGAGTTTTTCACAATGAGTTTTGCTTTGGTAGGTAAAAGGCGAACAAATGTCGTTAACCCATACAAAAAAGTGCAGCTGTTCAACAGATATGAAAATCTGTTTAAATCTGACGCTGCGCCAGATTGGGAATAAGCTCCTCAGAGTTTACAGAATCACGCTTTAATTGTTGTTGGGCCAGCCCAAATGTTAGCGCGCCCTGCCCTTTTGCAGGCAGCCAAGTTTTTGCACAACGATCCCAAATGGCAAGGCAGGTACCGAAGTTTTTATCATGGTGAACCAACGCTTTGCTGTGATGAACTTGGTGCTGCATAGGGCTAATAAACCACCGTTCAAACCGACCAAAACTCAGCCGAATATGAGAATGCCGTAAATTTGCCCCCAAAAAGTTAAACGCAAACCCTAGGCAGTCAACGCCCAGTATTTCCCAGCCATGCACTTGATTTTTAAAAAAGTAAATAAACACACCGCTAACAACGCCGAACACCACTAAACCTCGAGTGTAATAGAGCGCCATTTCTACGGGGTGAACTCGGTGTACAGTTACCGGTGTGAGCGTGGTAGCGGAATGGTGCAATCGATGGAAATACCACAAATGAGGTATTTTATGCATTGCCATGTGCAAACCAAAACGGCTGACATCTTCCAGCAGAAAAAAACAAACCGTGTATAGCAAGCCAATAGCAACGTAGGGAACCGCCAGGGTTGGCGCATCGCCAAATGTGGTTTGCAGTAAACTGCCTACCCAAATGGTTGCCGCTAAATGGCTACCCAGTAATGGCACTACAACTAATATTCTTATTAGGTTGTTCACCAAAACCATCAACAGGTCTGTGCAGGTGGAACGATTAAACCAATACTGACGATTGAATAACTGGCCAAGTTGCTGCACAACCGAAAAACGACCCTGCTGTACAGCCACTGTGATGGAAGCTAAAGCAAGCGCACTTAGCAAAAACAACCAAAACAATCGTTTACTTGGTTCCAGCAGGTAACCCGCTGGCCCAAGCAGAAACGTGTTAAGTTGGTAAACTATAGCCTCCATCTACCCAAGCCCTTAAAACGAGTACCGAACGCGGGCGCGGGCGGTGCGAGGTTTTAACGGGCGCGCGCCAAACGGCCGCCAAGAGACCACGGCCTCTTCATCGGTGGCGTTGTCTATGCTTAGCTGCAATAACCAAGCGGGCGTAGGATTCCAACTACCGGATACATCAACGGTGGTATAAGCATCCGTGTGCAAACCCTGTGAGATCGCCGCACTACCGGCTTGATTGCGCATCTCGCTTTGATGGTTAACCGCGACAAACGCGTCCCACTTTAGTCCCTTAAGCCCTACCTGAAGCCTACCAGTGTGTTCCGGAAGGTACGGAAGTTCATCGCCCTCTGAAACATTCCCCCACTGCGAGAAACTGGACTCAAACGCATCCTGGAACGCAGATTCGGTGTAGGTGTAACTCAAGGCAATCGGCATCTCCAACGATTGCGCCAACGCCACATCGTATTGGCCATAGATCTCTACCCCACTAACCTGCACACCGCCGCCGTTAAACTCCTCGCCAACATTACAACCTGTGTCACTGGCGCGACATCTGCCGAGTAAGTTTTTATAGTCACTGAAAAATCCAATAACCTCACCACTTAGGTTGGCTGCCGTATACCGTAAACCGTATTCCAGGTTTAACGCTTCCTCTGGGTCGGCATCGTCGCCGGCTGTGGCACCGGCCGGTGAAAATCCTTTATTTACCCCCACCAAAAAGCCTAGAGATTCGCTAAACTGCCAAAAAGCACCCAAGCCCGGCGCAACAACGCTCTGGGTTATTTCATCTTGGGTTTGGTTGAGGTAATCGGTCGCTTCGCTGCGGATATCTTCAATTCTGAGCCCGGCATTAAAAGTCCACAGGTTCCATTCCAAGGTATCGTGAACATACACAGCCAGGGCGTCTGTTTCCGCCTTGTTGAGTGTTTTATTGCCCCAATCCAACCCATCGTTGACTAAATTACCGGCTTGCATCAGGTAGCCTTCGGTGGAGTGATCGCGCTCTATGTAGTCGTGATGGTAACGAACGCCGACTTCCAGTTGATGGTTTATATCACCGGTAGTAAAGGCGTAATCCATTTTCAATTGGATACCGCTGGAACCATACTCCCGATCGTTGGTGGTGATATCCAAGGTTTCATTCGGTGTGTTAACAGTATCCAACGTGCCGCGAATTATGCCCAGCTCACGCGGAAATAAATCCGGTCGCTCTAGTACCGTGGCGATGGGCACGCCGCTAATAAAACCATCGACCTTTCGCCAGGCGCGCTCAAACTCATTGAAATACAATTTGGTATTCAGCGTTAGGTTATCCGATACCGTTAAACCATGATCAAAATGGATTTGAGTGTGTTCAGACTCGAAGTGCGCTAACTGGGTTGCAGCGTATCGGCGTAAAGGGTTATCGTCAAAATCCGCCTGGGTTAGGCCCAGGTAGGTTTCATCGGCGTCTTCGTCGGCGTAGCCCACCTTTAACGTGATTAACTGCTCAAAGCCCCACAGGTCATCCAGCGACCATTGCAACTTGGCATTGATGTCGTTACGGGTAAAACCGGTATCGCCGCCACCATCGAGCTCTTTAAAGCCATCGCTACCATACTGCAGCGCATCTACCCAATAGCCAAAATTACCGTGCTTGTTTCCGTAAAATACTTGGTACTTTTGGTAGCCGTACTCGCCGGCGGATAGATCAATAAAACCTTCCGATGTTTGCGGCACCGGTTGGGTCACTAAATTAATCGCGCCACCAACGTTATTAGGCCCATTTTTAATGGCAGCCGGGCCCTTTACCACTTCTACGGCACTCATACGAGAAATATTGGGAATGTAGTAAGCCGCCGGCGCGGAATATGGTGCTGGTTTAATTAAAACACCATCCTCCATTAAGGTGATTTTTTGGCTTCGTTCGCTGGTTACGCCACGCAAACCGATGTTTGGGCGCAGGCCGAAACCGTCTTCCTGGCGAATGTATACCCCCGGTAAGGTTGCCAACACCTGGTTTAAATCGGAAAAATCAAACTGTTCCAGCATTTCCTCATCCAATAGATGAGCCGAGCCGGCCAAGGTGTTAATGGCCTCTTTACCACCGGTAACCAATACTTCTTCCATGGCTGTAGATGACTGTTCATCTTCTTCCGCAACGGCTTGGTTAGCAACTATGCTCGCTGCAATGGCCAGGGACAACAAATGTTTGTTAGGCTGAATATTCACGGTTTACCCCTTTTGTTTTAGTCATTATCGGATTGCGAGCGATCAGGCAGATCGACATCCACCGCAGCGATAAAACCGACCTTTAAATCATCGGTGATCAATTTAACCAAGCCAAATAAACTGCAGGCAGGGACCAAAGTCGTTGTTGTGGGGTTGGTGTAAGAGTTTGTGCAGTCTGTTTCGTCGTCCTCTGTCACTAGGCCAGCGGCTTGACTATATAGACTGGCTGGCTGGGTTTGAATGCTGGCCAATGCCGCCTGTATATTGTCAGCAAATTGCTGATTTAACGGGGCAACTCCCGCCTGGCTGATAATGTCGTCAAAGCCTAAGCCATCGGCACCGGTCATCATTGTTTGGAAGGCCGATAAATTATCGGCAATATTAGCCAACGAACTTTGACTATAAGGCGATTCGACTTGGTCAGGGCAGGCTATTTCAGAACACGCGTCATTGATGCCTGTGGGGATTCCTAATTTGGCATCTTTAACGTCGATCTCCATAAAAAACATGGCATCGGACAATGCCGTTAGGTTTTCGGCGTCGTTCAAAGGATTAATAAATTCACTGCGATAATTACCGCCGTCCATACTCCAAGCGGTTACAATCTCATCGGCGGCCACGGCGATATCCTTGGCCAAGGTTAGCGCGTAATCGCAGCGTAGCGTCTGTCGCTCAGTGGTTGACCGTTGATCCCAGTCCGCGGTCTCCGCTATTTGGCTGGGGCAGTTGTGCGTTAGATCGGTGTTAAATAATAAATACTCCACCGCACCAATACCGCGCTGAGTAACAGTTCGTGTGGTGACATCGAAGTTACTCGACTGGGCGTTTAATACAACGCCCTGATCTATCCCGCAGGCACTTAATTCGCCCACATGGTAAGCGCTTAAACGTGCTCGTAAAGCTGCGCCATTGTCGGCAACGGGGCCTAACACGTGGCTTTCTGAGTGCTGAATGGAGGACTGCACTTCGTGCCAAGCCAGCTCTGCGCTGGTGAATAAACTCGCCTCATTGGCACTACCAATACCGGCGCAGTATTGCCCTAGTGGGCCCTGCTCGTCAGCTAAGTTGTCTGCTGCGGATTTGAGTGACTCATAATTTGGAATGATAATGTTGTCAGCATAGTTAGCAAACATCGCAGTAAAATCGAAGTCTTCAGCAACATTCTGACTTGAAGACGAACTTCCATTGTCGCCGGCGCATCCAGAAAGATAAGCAACGACGGATAGGCTACCCACGGCGATAGCATTTTTAACAGACGGTAACATACACACCGACCTCTTTTCGTTGTATTTTTTGGCTAAACAGAAACGCAGAAAGGCGCATCAGCGCCTCTCAACTTTTTTAGTTATGTTTAGGGTTACCAGTTGGCAACATTCTCGGTATCGAAGGCGTAGGCCTGCTCCAAGATGTCTCTGGCTGTTTCTAGATCGGCAATGTATGCAGCCTTGGCCTCTGCTGCAGTTGCAGCGCCTGCGTACAAGCTGCCGTTTTCGATATTATCGGTGGTGGTGTCCTGAGTACCATCAGCCAATACCGGGGCATCGCCCATTAATGACAACACTTGCTTTAAGTCATCAATATCGACATTAACGCTTTCTACTTCACCATCCACTACAACTTCACCGCTTCGGAAAGGAGAGTAAGGGCTGAATTGCAGGCCTAAAGCAAAACCTTTCATTTCAGCCCAGTGCTTGGCTAAGTCAAGGAAGTTATCTAAATCCGCGAATTCGTCACCATTGAAGTCTTCCATATCACCCAACACGTCGTTGATGTAATGCACTACGGTTGAGGCTATGCACTTCTCCCAAGTTTGTGCGGCAATCAAGATTTGGTCGTCAAGTGCTTCGGCGGCTTCGGTGGAAAGCGAACCGGCAGAGGTCTCGGTGGCTCCGGCTGCGGCATTTTGTAGGATTTCTCGTCCTAGGATAAATGCATCGAATATTTCTTTGGTTAGGTTCGTAGGATTGGTGTTGTCCGCTGTGCCTTGATCGCGCTTGGCGCAATTGGTGGAATTAGCAAAATTGAATTCGCTACGCAGATCGATAGCGCTGTCTACCACAACGGAATCAGACGCGGCAAACAGGTAGCCGTCACGGATGTCGGCATCGGTTAAATCGTTGTAATTACGTGCTGCGCCGAAATAACCAAACGCTTCGTCAAAATCGTGGGCGCCTTCTGTGTAGGTTTTGCCCTCGGCCAAGGTAAGGTTGGCGTCAGAGCCGTAATCAATGCTCAGGTAATCCGCGGTACCCTGGGAGAAATTCAGCGCACCCAGTAACACTTTTTGGATCAACTGACGCAAATCCAGGCCGGATTCGGTTACGGTTGCAGCACCAACATTTGCGCTACCACCAGCAATGGCGATCTGGTCTGTGGTATCGGCGGATTCCTCGCCCAAAACTGCAAGTAAACCGTCGATCAATTCTTCAGGCGTTGAGTATCCTACCCAACCGAAAAACTCACCGCCTAGGATGTGATCAGCTGAATCTTGGCCTGCAATCTTGCTTTTAACGACTTTGTCTGAAGAAATGGCACCAGGAGCAATGGTTGGTGCTGCGGCATCGGTATCGTTACCAATGATATTCTCACCACCGGCCAAAGCGAAAGTAGCTACGTAACTGGCATCGCGAGTGGCCGCATCTAGGCTGTAGTAGTAGTTCAGATCGTCTACCACGTCTGCCGGTACATTGCCCGCATCACGAGAGGTCGCATTCATTGCGGTAACTAAGTCGGTCAGCAGTACCTGGCGAGCGGTTTGCCCGGTATAGGAAACAGTGTCTGCACCGTTTTCATCGCTGTAAGCGTACATAGTAGGCAGTGGATCACAGGCATCACCTGCGCCATCTAAATCACTGTCCAATTGGTCAGTGTTGGCATCGTTGGGGCAGTTATCTGCGGAATCTTCAACGGTATCGTTGTCGGCATCTGCCACTGTAGGCGTGCTGCCACCGCTATTACTGCCGCCGCCTCCACCACCGCCACAAGCGGTAAGTCCGAGAACGACGCCCACTGATATGATTTTTGCTAATTCGTTGATTTTCATTGATATTCCCAGAGTGATAGTTATAGGTATTTTTTAGATTGGCGAATAATAATGATTTCGATTAGCACTATCAACCCTACAAACAAGTGCCAATCAGGAAATAAAAGGTTGTATAACAGCTAGCGCTAAACTAACGGTGGCAGGATAAGAATCTGAATTGAGCGTAAATAAGATAAAGGCAATTGAATTCAATTGCCTTTAAAGAGGTTGCTATCGTCGCTAGAGTTAGAAGTTAGCAGAAATACTCAACGACATGGTTCTGGGCATAGCGAAATACGCCACACCATCTTCCACCAAGCGAAACGGTGGGTCCTCGTCGGTGGCGTTGTCAATATTGAGTCCCAGTAACCACGAGTCGTTGATGGCATAACTACCGAATAAAGATAAGGTGGTATAAGAATCAATAGACTCATCTCCTACGTCCGAGCCGCCCTTATGGTATAGGGTACCGGAAATATTCAGCGGCCCCGCGCTCCACCCTAGGCTAGCAGTTGCGTTGAGTGCATTTCTTGGGCGGCTAAAATCGCCTTCATCTAAGGTTTCATAGAAGCCGGCTCCCTTAACGTTTTCTTTTTTCTTGCTAAACATATAGGTACCACCCAGGCGGGCGGTAAGAATGCCCTCGCCCACCGGTTTACCCCAATCCAGCGAGAAATCGATACCGTTCACGTCGTAGGAACCCACGTTTTGCTTACGCTGATCAGAGACAACATAGGGTGCTCCAAAGATATCAAACATGGCCTGTAAAGACGGGAAACCTTCAACCGGCAGATCGCCAAATTGGGCTATAACTTCCTCGGCAGTTTGGGGCTGTAAGATAAAATAATCTTGGTTTGTTGGATCGTCGTAATATTCCGGGCCAAAGAAAAAACCAGCGTTTTGATCGACGCGATTTTCAAACAAAATATCAAAATAAGTAAGATTAAAAGTGAGGTTTTCGGTTACGTCGATATCCACACCTAACGTCCAGTTTTCACTCTCCTCTGCCTCCAGCTTGGTAGTACCACCCACTAGGAAAGACGGCATAAAGAAATCCGGGAAGAAAGCGCTATCTGCAGCGCGGAACGGGCTGAACGGCAAGAATAATTCATAGCGCTGCTCTTGCCCTAAAGCGGAAAGTTCTGGTGCAGAAAACGATGTGCCCCAAGACCCGCGCACGATAACGGCATCGGCGGCTTGCCAGGTAAAACCAATCTTGGGATTAGTGGTATCGCCAAAATCGTCGTAATCGTCGTATCTTGCGGATAGAGACAGCTCAAGATTTTCTGTTACGGGCACATAGACTTCTCCGAATACAGAATGCACTTCCCTTTCTGCACCGCTGGAACGACCACTTTGGTCACCACCGCGCGGCCCGACTAAACGCTTTAAGCTAAATTCTTCCTGGCGAAACTCCCCACCTACGGCCAGCTTAACGGCGCCGGCATCTAACTGAGCGATGCTGCCGTCAAATATTACGCGCAAACTTGCCAGCTCGTGCTCTGCTGAATCGCTCTCGCGATAATTCGCAATTTGTGCCAGCACATCTGCATTGGTAGCGGCGATATCGTAGGGGTTCAAAGCATTGGCTATATCCGTCGCGGCAAGCGCAGCGCTTTCCGCAGTTGAATTAATACGATTAGTGATGAAGTCGTAGTTATTTTTACCGTAGTTTAAAGCGGCATTGGCGGTCCAATCGCCAGCTAGAGCAATTTCCAGTTCTGGTATAATTTGCCAAGACGTTGAGTCGGAATTATTACCCCGGGCCGAACCAAATACATCGGCATAGGAATAAGTTACGTTGTGCTCGGTTTCACCAGCGCGGGATTCAAAGTACGGATTTGCCTCGGTGATGGTGCCATCGCTGCGGGCGTTGTCAGGGTCGAAAATTGTGCGTTCTACCTGAGACCAATAGGTTAAAACATCAAACGAAACCCGATCATTTACGGTTTGCGAAACGCTCAAAAATACCGTGTCGCGGTCTTGCTGTGGGAAAAACGACAAGTCACCGTTATCTGAACAAATGTTTGGTTCGCCGGCGGTGTTACCAGGTAATGGGTAGGATGTGTCTCCTACGGTGACGTTGCCGGGTGAACATTGGCGAGAACGCAAATCTTCACCACCGTAGGGTGTTAAATCTTCAATGCGGTAATCCAGATCTTTGCCTAACAAAGCGCTGCGTTCTTCGTGGGCAAACGAGGCCACTAGCGAACCACCCGCCCAATTTAAACCACTGGTGATATCGAAATCCAGGGTATCGTAGGAACCAGCCCCCTCGCCGTATCTTAGATTCACTTTGGTGCCGTCGATACTTTCACGCGTGCCAAAGTTAACAATCCCGGCAGCGGCATCACTGCCGTAAATGGACGAAGAGCCATCTGGAACAATATCCACTCGTTCAAGCATGCTGGTTGGGATGATGCTGGGGTCTACCCAAACTGCACCAATACCAGAGGGCACTAAACGATGGCCATTTAAAAGGGTCAAAGTCGCAGGGTTTGGCTCCAATCCTCGCAGAGAAATTGGCTGAAATGGGATACTGGCATCGGTGGTGGGTTCTGGTACAGAATTGAAATCGGGCACTAAAGCTGAACGGCGTAACAAATCGCTAGCAGAAACCGCGCCGGTTTCTTTAATATCTTCTTCAGTGAACCCCATAACCGGCGAGCCAACAGGCTTGATGCCTTTGATTAAAGTACCAGTAACCACAACTTCTTCTAGGTTATCGACGCTGCTGGTTTCCTCCTGGGCTTGGCTGAGGCCACTGGCCACGGTACTGGCAAGTGCAATGCTGGCAGTAAGCACGCCAACCTGTGATGGTATGTGTGTACGAGACATGATAGCTCCTAATATTATTATGGTTTTATCAGCGATTGCGTCGGCCGCGACCCTAGTAATTACTGCAGGACGAATCGGTCATAAGCGCGCGAATTCAATCAGCAAAGAAGATTACCACCACAGCACCATTTGCAATAATAATGATTTTTTCCACCTGTATAGAGTGAGCCTATATATAATCTGATCTCATGATAGTCTCTTACACGGTCGATATTTGCCAGCACCATCCTGCAGCCCGTCCATGTGCCCTACTTTTACTGGAGCTGCTGCCACACAACTTCCTAAATGCATAACACTCTACACTGGCCCACCGACCAAATGCCGAATAAGGTAGCTCGAATATCTACAAGACAACCTATTAATTGAAGGCGGTCAATACCAATGAACAGTGGCGTAGTACTGGTAACAGGAGCAAGTAAAGGCTTGGGCCGAGGCATAGCCCGGGCTTTTGGTAGCAAAGGCTTTACCGTATATATAACAGGTAGATCGCAGGCGGAATTAACTGCCGCCGCAGCGGAAGTAACTGAATTGGGTGGCCGGGGTATTGCTCACGTTTGTGACCACGAGAATGACTCAGCAGTTGAGCAGCTATTTACCGAAATACGCTCTAATAGTGGTAGGCTGGATATCCTGGTAAACAACGCAGCCGCCGTACACGCCCAAGACTTATCTAAACCTGGCCCTTACTGGCAAAAGCCACTTCATTTAGTGGATATGATCAATGTAGGGTTAAGATCCAATTACGTTGCTGCTTACCACGCCACGCCCCTGCTCATTGAGACCGGCGGTAGTTTAATGGTGCACATTTCATTTTACGGCGCAGTAAGTTATTTCCACGGCCCCGCCTACGGCGCGGCTAAAGCAGGCACTGATAAAATGAATTTTGATATGGCTTGTGATTTGGCCGAAAGCGATGTCGCCAGCGTGGCCCTGTGGCCGGGGTTGATTTTGTCTGATGAACTAAAGAATCTGCCGGAGGAACACTTAACAGAAGAATTAAAGGCCCGCCTAATGCATTTTGAATCGCCCGAATTCACGGTAATCCTCCCATTTTTAACCGAAGCCAAAAGTAGGGTTGTGTTAATTGTGCCTTTGGAGTTATGGGCAATTGGCGAAGCCATTTGTCCTTAAATCCATAGGCTACGCCGCTAGCGGAGGTTTACCATTGTTAGCCTTGTGGGGCCGCCTATGGTTGTAAAACCACAACCAGTTAGTTGCAAAATCCTGCACTTGTTCAAGCGTTTCAAACAAATGCTTGCTGAGCCAGCTATAACGAATCGTTCGGTTTGTACGCTCTATGTAGGCATTCTGCTGAGGTTTCCCTGGCTGAATATACTCTATACGAATATTACGCGTCTTCGCCCAACTGACAAACTCGTGACTGATAAATTCTGGGCCATTATCACAACGTATTATTGTTGGCTTAGCCCTCCATTCTAATAATTGGTCCAGCGCCCTTGTAACTCGCATTGAAGGCAATGAAAACCCAACCTCAATTGCCAACCCCTCTCGCCGGTAGTCGTCGATCACGTTAAACAAACGAAATGTACGACCGTCAGACAACTGGTCGTGCATGAAATCGACTGACCAAACTTGATTGGGGCGTATTGGCTCTTTAAGTGGTTCTGGGGCATGTCGCTTCAATCGCCTCTTAGGTCTAATTCTTAAGTTTAACGCCAAATCGCAGTAAATTCGGTAAACGCGTTTATGGTTCCAGCCAAACCCCTCGACGTTACGGAGGTACGCAAAGCATTGTCCGAAACCCCAATCACTCTGCTCCTCAGTTAATCGCATAAGCCAGTCACTGATCTCAGCATTTTCTGACGAGAGCTTGGGGTGATATCGAAAACACGTCTCGCTGATACAGTAAGCCCTGCAAGCTTGCCGAATATTCGCCTTGCCCAGGCCAACAGCAACATGAGCCAATTCTCGACGCCGCGCTGGCTTGATTACTTTTTTTCCAGAGCCTCCTTCCGAAGCTCAGACATCAAGCGTTCTTCGGCGTACATTTTCTTAAGACGCCGATTCTCGTCTTCAAGCTCTTTCAGACGAGACATCAACGAGGCGTCCATACCACCAAACTTAGCGCGCCATTTGTAGAAGGTGGCGCTGCTCATACCATGCTCGCGACACAGCTCTGGTACGGGTGTGCCGGCCTCGGACTGTTTTAAAATAGCCATAATCTGGCTGTCAGTAAATCGTGACTTTTTCATAGCAGAATCTCCTAGCTATAGATTACGAGAAAATTCTACTTTTGACTGCTACTAATTTAAGGGGTGATTACCTCACCGGCCGAATCATCGAGCGATTAAGGCGTGATCCGGAAAGATTAAATTACTCCGGCAGCACCCATGTTTGCGCAGAGCTGGCCCAGCGCTATGGTATAGCAGATTCGGATGGCAAGCAGCCGGTTAGTTATCGGGAAGTTTGGGGTGCGCCGGAAAATCGATTTATAAAGCCGAAGACGATTGTTTAGAGCTACGGTTTGTTAAGTGGCGCTCAGCCTTTACGGTAGCTCGACCTCTTTGATGAAGCAGTCTACGAAATTGCTAGTCCTGTGCCGAGCCCATCGACTACGGAAAAAACTAAAACACTCTTGTAGCCGCCGTTTCCTCAATGAAATGTAGGACTAGAGAGACTCTCGATTTGCCAAACTACACGTTTATTGCGATATTTTTACTGCCACCAGAACCCAGCTTCAATTACCGAATAGTTCTAGTTCGTTTAATACCTAAAGGCATTGCCAGTATTTGAGGCGTCATAGTTCCTGCGTCCTACACCGCTTATTCATCCAAATATTATGGCTTCTCTCCGCTACGGCATGCCGATCAGTAGCCTGAGATATGGTCGTGGTGACGCAAACACTCTTTCTGTAAAAATGAAAATCGCAACCGGGGCTGGCATGCGGTAGTTTAAAAACCCTGGACGGCAACCATACATTGTGACTGCCCTTGTGTGATGTGAGACTTTCATGTCGGTGACCTTTCCCCTAAGTTAGTAAAACGGAAGGAATCGATTAAGAGGGTCCTCGGGGTCCTATCGTCTCACACCAGCAAGCATGCTATTGCGCACCACGGCGGTTTTTATAAATGATTGAAGCCGGTTCAACTGTTCCACAAGCTATACCAAGCCTAGACGATCGAAGCGACGTTTGCGCAACGCTTGGCTAATGAGGCTTGCGCCCGCGCTCCATCAAGTATCTCCACCGTTTTGCGCAAAACCTACGCGCGCTTAACCGTGGGCCCAAGCTTCATCAAGTTTTTGGCTCGCGTGCAAGATCGTTTCCAGTGAAGCCAGATTTACTTGCACAGATAGCGATGTAACCGGCCAGCTAACTCACCCAACGTCCCCCTTACGCCGACGTATCGGAAGTAGTTGACCCACCCTGTAACTTTCGGGTTAAGTTCTCTACTGTCCGGATTATCGATCCGCCTCACGACCTACGCGACAGCGACTTAAGATCGCCACGGAACCGTTTAATGGTCTCCGGAGATATTCAGAGGCCCAGTTTGCGCCTAACCTGCCACACATTGTAGCCGAGGAACTTTCGATGTCTCAGCCGCCCAATGGCGCGTTTATCAAGATTTATCCTCGCGAAGGATGCCCTGCCGTCCGGCTACCAGTACCCCTTCTCTTTGATAGTGGGTGCCCCCTTTATAAGGTCTTAATGTATAAGCCGTTATATGGATTAATTGCATAAAATGCTTGACACAATAAGCTCGGAACTCTAAAGTTCCCTCAGCTAAACAACTTAGCCTCTAATTTTCAACCTCCATCTCGCCGCTGTTCGTCGTCCTGTAGCTTCTAAATTTCAGTCTATTTTCTCTAGTATCGTCCAAATTAAGTTTGGGTATTTTTGTTTATTTCAGGTTATTTTCATGTCAGATAAAACTACAGGAACCGTTAAGTGGTTCAACGAATCCAAAGGCTATGGCTTCATCGAGCAACAATCAGGCCCCGATCTTTTCGCTCACTTTAAGTCAATTGTCGGTGATGGATTCAAAACTTTGGCTGAAGGCCAGTCAGTAGAGTTTACCGTAAGTCAGGGGCAGAAAGGCCCTCAAGCTGAGAACATTGTAGCGATCTAATCTTCATTGCAATGCTTTTCGAGCCGGTGCTTTTAGGCCCGGCTCCATAATTACAGAGCTATATATCCAGCCCCCTCCCCTTTCACTTTCACCATAACCTAACTTCCCGTCCATGGTTTAACGATTGGCTTAGTACACCGGCAGTGTTTATTAGCGCCTTTTTCAAAGCTAGGCAATGACGAGGTTTGTGCGGCAGTAAATTGATCACTGCCAACATTTCCAATGTAGTCAAAATTTCGAAGCAGTCGAGCCTAAATCACAATTCATTAGTATCAGCATAAATACTATATTCGCAAAACCCTTGAATTAAATTTTTTCTTAGCAAAAATTATTCGAAATACTTTTTACGACCGATAATCTTGCAAGATTCCACTTACGTCGTTTTACGAAGATGAGAGGATTAAGTCCATGCTCTCTTAAGCTAAAACCTTGCTTTTCAGTAGAGTTCTGCGCCGTATAGTGTCCTCGCAGATAATATTATCGTATAGCATCTTGGGGTGTTGTATTTAAACTTTCAATGAGATACTCGCTCACTGGCATCACTTAATTCAGTCTTTTGACCGGCATTTGGCTTAGCCGTTTTTTACTTCGACTATCGTAGTGTGTTAAATCTGCATACCTAAGACTTGTTACACCCAGTGAAGTAGGACTCACAATAATTTTGCTGGAGCGATCATTAGTGCCTGGGCCTCACAAGCGTTAGATAAGCTGCACAGATACTTTTTGATGAACTGGAGTAACAGAAGGCCCAAATTGATTATAAACTGCCACATCGGCAGCATCTCGGCCATAACCAATAGCAATATACCCCCCCTTTTTAACTTGCCGAGACGCATCAAAGGTATACCAGCGGCCGGCAACATAGGCCTCGAACCAAGCGTGTAATTCCATAGGCTCAAGGTTATACAAATATCCAACTACCATGCGAGCCGGAATACTTAGGCCGCGACAAAGCGCAATACCCAGATGCGCGAGATCTCTGCATACCCCAGAATTTTGCTGTTTTACCTCAATGGCAGATAATGATGAGAAGCTACTGGCTGGCTTATAGCCAATCGTGGTGTTGAGCCAACGCTCAATCTCAGCTACCTGATCATAACCGAGTTGTTGATCAGCTGTAATTTTAGACGCCATATCTCCAAGGCGGTCAGATTCGCAATAGCGGCTGGGTAGCAAATATTTCAGTACACTGTCTGGCAGATTTTGGATATCAACAAAGGTCCCACCAGGTGCTTGATCAACATCGTCAGCTGTCATAATCCGAGAGGAGGTATAAACAGTAAAATCACCCTTCGGCGCAATCAAGCGCTGACAGAGATTGCCATAGTCATCCGTGAATTCAAACGCTGGAACACTCGGATAAAGAAGATATTCTTCACTTGCAATCCACTGTTGTTCTCCGCTTCTTGGGCGAAGCATTAAAATGAAAGGCGTAGGAACATCAATCACAAATTTTAATTCACAGCTGGTTTGTAACCACATATAAAAAATATCCTTTTAGTGGCCAGCCAGTTCTGTAACCCAAACATTCACCATCATATTGGCGCCTGGTGGTCCATTAAAAGAACCGGAGATCGGCGGTACCGATTCCGGTAATCGTGCTACAGCAACAGTAATATGCTCGGCCCCGACAAGACTGCCTATGGTAGGGTCAAATCCCTTCCAACCCGCACCGGGAAGAAACACCTCAGCCCAGGCATGGGTAGATCCAGATTGCCCTAGTGGATTCGTGGTTGAATCGGAGTAGATATATCCACTTACAAATCGCGCCGCAAAACCAAATTGTCTTGCAGCGGCTATAAACAGAAAGGCTGAATCACGACAGGAACCTGATTTCAAAGAGAGGGTTTGCTCAACACTTTGAACCCCCTCTTCTTCGCGTCTGCGGTAGGTTAACGCCTGATAGATACGTTGATTAAGCCGAAGTAACAAAGCGAATGTTTGAATTTTCTCACCAGGTTGCCAAATGCCGATAATCCAGTTTGCGAGCAAGCTGGTTTCTTCGGTTCCGGAAGATCGCATATAAGGCAGCAAGAGCTCTTTATCTTCGTCGTTATATTGGAAAGGATAATCAACAGCGTAATCGGAAACCAAAAAATCATGGGGAGTCTGGTCATATTGTTGAATAATGATCTCACTTTGTATTGCTAGGGATTGTGTGCTTTCAGTGAAAGATGCGGTGGCGACGGAGTTTCCTTCCACATCGCGATGCCAGCGAAGTGTAGCTGACGGAGATATGACCAGCTTTGAACTTTCCATGCGCAACTCATGCCCTTCCCTTGGACGAAGCCTCAAGGTATGTGGCTGTAACTGAACCGATCCGGAAAAATCGTACTGAGTCTTGTGAACAATTTTATAACGCTTCATTTAACTTTCCCCTGATTGACCTCCAATGACTTTACATAAGCCTCGATTTTCACGAAAAGGTTCATTACATCTCCAGCCATCTCCAGCCGAATTAAGATGCGCATTCGCAGGGATAACGATGAGAGAACACAACTCTCCCTTTTTTTCATACCCTCTGATACATCGCCAATCATTGCCCTCATCTTTGAGGTAAGCGTTCTCAGGGAAAGTAATTTTTATGCACGAATCGTCTACCTGTCGATACCCACGCTCACACTCCCATTTCTTTCCGAGCCGATCTAGATAAGCATTTTCAGGGATTATTAAAGCAATGCAGGCGCTGTTTTTTTCCTGGTAACCTCTCATACATTCCCAGCCATTATCGTAATGCGAATCTGTAGCATAGGCATTGACTGGAATTACAATAGCCCTACAGCTATTACCGACAGCTCTATAACCTTGGACGCAGTCCCAGCCAGAACTGTAGCTCGAGTCGTTCAATACAGCATGTTCAGGCAAATCAATTTTAATACATTGTGTTGACTCGGCTCTAAAACCGTTTTTGTTAGGCCTGTACCCTCTCTCACACTCCCAACCCAAGTTGTATTGGGCATCAACCAAATAAGCATTGGCGGGAACGATAACAGCCTGACAGGCACCGTTGTTTTTAGAAAAGCCTCTATCACATTTCCAATGTAACCCGTAGGACCCATTGGAACTTAAATGAGCATTTTCCGGTACCTGTATGGCGGCACAGGCATTACCGTTTTTTTGAAATCCCCAACTGCAACCCCAATTAGACCCATACGTTTTTTTATAGGCATTTTCTGGTAATTTTGGTGCATTAGTTTGCGCCAACGGATTACCAAATGAAGCTGTTATCAATACGACAATAGCTACATATTTCAGTAGATTATGTTTTAAACTCATGGTTGTTATCCATTCTTGTTAAAAGAAGAAGCTATTGGCTTCTCTCGCCAGGAAGTGTGTGCTTTTAAAATAATGGCGAAATCATTTTAAGAACCAGTGTGTTGTAATTAAGCTGAATGACTAGTAATTCTCACAAAAAACTACTTATTTTCAGTAGCATCAAAAATGAGGTAATCGCCTCTGCCCCAACAACCTACCGGGACGGCATTACCTTTTCCAATAGCGCAATCTGTACCGAGAACGGCAATACTGGGACGTCTAATTTTTCTAAAACGACGGCTGAATATTCGTAGGTCTTCTGGGATCGCAGTTTTCAGATATCGCGTATTTTTACCTAGCTCGATTCGCAAGCCGTTATAAACACCGGTTTATCAATCGAAAATTCTTACTGGCGCTTGGCGATGTCCGTTCCACGGCACATCGCCTCAAGTACCGGATTGTGTTCAAGATTGGATAACACACCGCAGGTAGGAACCCAATTAAAAATACCGTCATCGGGAACTCTATCAGTCTTTGACAACGCGCCCACAAGGTCTTTACATATAGGGGTATTGTAGGTTTGCTATCCAGTACCCCAGCGCTTTTAAGGCCGGATTTTTCGCAGTCAACGTTGGAAAGAATTGTGGACTTTTCAGAATGGGGCACAAGCCCGTTGGCTATTCTACCTTCAAAAGGATCGAAGCTTCCTTCGCAGTGACCAATAGCATTCGTAGCTTGCCGCCTAACACGCAACGGTTTTGACGGTAATTGCTCAGCGCCATTTGTAACGATGGCCGGTATAGTTGAGGGCTTGTTGATGAGTGAACTGCCTAATATGGCAGACATAATGGTTCCTTGAGTAAATACTCAGAAGAGGCAACCAGATCGTATCGGCCAGGATTAGCCGATTATCAACGAGACGTCCCGCTAAGTTATAATACCAAGAAAAAGGTACCCCGCTGGCTGTAGGCTACGCTATGAGTGATCCTAGCACAAGATCTAGCCAACTGATATGAAATGATCCTGCCCGCCACTGATGGACACCCTGTTAAGCGAGTAAACTATGCGACAGAGGTGAACCATGACAAGCAAGACAGGAACCAAGAAGACGAGCCGCAGACAGCACTCGCCGGAGTTTCGGGCGGAAGCACTGGCCCTGGCTGAGAAGATCGGTATCTCCAAAGCAGCGCAGGAACTCGGGCTCCACAGTTACTGCACTGGCTCCCTGTTAGAAATGCTACCCTCAAGCACACTGTTGGTTTGACCGAGTATTGGGCTTCGCGATATTTCGGACGCTTACCCACCAACAGCGCCGAATCAGGTTCGCTTACGCTGTGTACTTCTAACTTCCTATGGCTTCCTTCAGACCCTGTCGTTGGCCAACAACGCCCTTGCCATTCGGATTACCTTCCCCTCAGTCGGGGTGATCTCGTTTTCTTTCAAACGAGTGGGTTTGCCAGCTTCGCTGGGCAAACAAGTGACGGCAGAAGCTGATGCCGATATACAAGCAGTACAACGACTATTCGAACTGCTGTACAAATTTACACAGGATGAAACGCCTGGTTTCCAATTGATCGTGACCGAACATGCAAATCTTCCGGAACAGTGGTTCCAGGACGCGCTCGTGGAACAGCCCTGGAGCAAACCGCCCGCCCTGGTTCCCGAAGATTGGCCATAGCTGCACGATATCAACCGACATGTAGGCTGAGCCGCAGACATGCCCGCCTAACCCCGCTGTTACTTGCCCTGGCAGGTTGGCTCAATCGTCCTCAATAGCCATCCTAACTCCATCGCCATAAATTCACTTACTACAGCGCCGGAGTTATGCATGGAAGTTCAGCAACGACCGCCTTTGCCTCGGCCAGGCACAGCAGAATTTGAAGAGCTGCCACAATATGTGGAGAAGCCACCACTGCCCTTCCGCAGGACCATTCGACGACAGGAGCTGCACCAGATCGTCCCTCTTGCAGAAACAACCATCTACGAGCTGGAGCGTCGCGGGGATTTCCCGCGCCGCTTCAACCTGACGCCCCGCTGCGTGGTATGGGACCTGGAGGAAGTGGAAGCCTGGATTGAGGAGCGCAAACAGGCATCCCGCTCAGGTGAAACCGGTCCCGCAGCGAGGCCGGATGCAAAACAACGCCTCACCCGCCCGGTGCGATCACGTTAACATTGCTCTACAAACCCGAAATTTCAGGTGAGATATTAACCAACCTTGCCGACGGGATAGCTTCTTGAACATCCACCAGAGCGGCGCGCACAGCACACTCTACACTATCCGCTTCAGGAGTGAATTCCAGCGCCAAGTAGCCATGCTCCCCCGTACCCACCAGGGCGTCGGTACAACCGGCAGCTCCCAGACGCTCCACCAGCGCATTCGGATCACAGCGCTGGTCACCCACGTCATATTTCAGCATGAAGATACATTCCATAAACTAAGTCTCCAGTACTCCCTATCAACTTGGCCTGTTTCAGTGAGGGTGACATTCCTCATACGCCAGGTGCTATCCGGTCCAGGGTCTGCTCAAGTTGATGGCGATCCGCCTGGCGCTTGGCCTTTGAGCGACGGGCAAGGTTTTGCCGCTTTCGCCCTACCCCCGGCAATGCTGCAATGTCTGCCAAGTCAATCAATCCAAAATCAGGCTGCTCATCTTCAACCGACCAAAGAAAGTCACATGACGGCTTATCCAGCTTTCCGGATATCCACAAGAGTAACTGTGCCCTGTTCTCCAACAGTTGCGCCGCTGTCACCGGCTCTGCGGTCATCCCCCTGAAGTGGGCATCGAAGATCGCCTGAAAATCCACTGGCTCCCGAGGAGCCAGTAGTTCCCATGCCGGCTTGGGACTGCAGGTCAGGTATACCAGAAAGGTTCGCCACAATGTCGCGTCGGCCCGATCGTCTTCCAGCAGTAAGCCAATATCAAACAGATCCCTGGGATGTTGGCGGGTCAAGGCCGCCGCCAGCTTGCCGGCGTAGAGATCGGCAAAATCGAGCACCTGTGTGGAAGCAAAGCCGAAGGCGTGCTCCACCTCCGGCTGGACCACCATGGTACGAACCGGATGCACTGTCCCGCGCATCACCGGGGTGGTTTCGATCTGCACACGGGCACGGCCGCGGCTGCATATCAACCGCGTGATGCCTCCAGTGTTCGCGCCACCCGATGTCTGCACTTGTAGCTGCAAAGGGCGGGCACGCAATGTCCCCGCCAACTGCTCCAGCGCCGCCGACATCGCCGCCACGTCAGCCTCGAAATCCTGCACAGGCAGCCAGGTCAGATCGATATCCACCGACAGCCTCGGAAGATCGTGCTCAAACAAGTTAATGGCTGTTCCACCCTTCAGTGCAAACCGGGTTTCCTTTGCCAGCACCGGCAGGATATCCACCAGCAATTGCACCCGATCGCTGTAGCGCTTATCCCAACTGTTCATCGAGGTCTCCCGGCAGGGTGATCTGATATCGGGGATGCAGACGACCACCGGGAACCAGGGATCGCTTACCACGACCGAGGTCCACACCATCAAGCGACAGGTGCGAAAACCAAGCATGCCCGTGACGTTCAGCCAGGGCGAGAAATAGGCGCTTGGCCTTGATACTGTGGCAATGCCGCAACAACCTTTCAAGCCGCTGTGGACGCAGGGTGGCCATGCCCTGCATCAATGCGTCGGCCTCATAGACACCGCTGGCATCAGACGCCTCGTCACACAATTCCAGCATGGCCCGCTCCGGGGTCGAACACACCAGCATCCCGCTCGGCGCTGCTTCACGCCGTTCCAGGCCTTGGTCCAGCAACGCCTGATCCGTTGTTTCATTGGTAAAAGGAAGGGCTGGCAGATTAAAAGGCCCCTTGCAGCAGTACTCGACACTTTCAACCAACGGCAACTTGCGCACCCACCCGGGCACACGATCCGGCCCGTAGAGGGTGATCACGGCAGCTTCGCCCAGGCGCAGGTAGTGCTCATGTCCCAGCCAGGCCAAGGCAAAGCGCCCGCCTACATGCAGTGACAAACCCTCCGTCCATTGCAGCGCCCGCACTACACCTTCCCACTTCAGGGAGCCGCCTTTGCGCATGTACACACCACGGGCCGGGGATACCAGCCAGCCGCTGTCCACATAGCGGACCACCAGGCTGCTGGAATAGCCATGCGCTCTTAACCACCGGCTGGAAACCACGCCGGTATCACCGAGCCCAGCCAGCAGACGGTTTAATTTTTTCTCATTTTGATCACTCATAGTGACTAAAATACAATTTTCATAAACCAAAGCCAATACCTGCTGGTTTAATAAACTCCAGATAAGGTCACTTATAGTGACCATACCTGGATCTTAGTAAACTTCACAATCAGGTGCTTTTCCCACGATCCAAGGAATGGGTGCTTGCGTATTCTCCCCGGTATGCTCCGTATAAGACCTATTCATACCCATGCCTTCAATGCCGGCACCGACATGATTTCCGGCATCAGTGACGGAATATAACTGCCCCCTTCCGCCCAGGCATCGATCATGTTGGCCCACTCCTGCAGCATGTGCCGACGCTGCTTGGCATACTCCACTTTGTTGTACACCGCGCGCGATGAGCGGCCGTCCTCGTGGGCCAGGGCTTTTTCGATCCAGTCGCGATTGAATCCGACTTCATTGAGCAGTGTGGAACCAGTACGGCGCAGGTCATGGACGGTAAACGGTTCCAGCGGCAAGCCCTTTTCCCGGGCCCGCTCTGATATCTTCAAGGTCACTCGGTTCAGCGTGCCCATGGACCTGCACTGGTTACCATCATAGCGAGCCGGAAACAGGTACTTGGACCCACCGACACAGGTCTTGAGCGCCACCAGGATGTCGAGCGCCTGTCGGGACAAATAAACATCGTGAGGGAAGCGTCGCTTCATCCGCTCCTTGGGAATGCTCCATACCCCGGTCGCGAAATCCACTTCATCCCAGGTCGCCTTTAGCAACTCCGCCTTTCTCACCAGAGTCAGCAGGATCATGCGCAGCCCCAGGCGAATGGTCGGCGATGTGGGTATGGTGTCCATCTCGTGGACCATCAGCCGGATTTCCGAGGGTGACAGCGCGCGGTCCTTGGGCGCAAAAGTGGCAATGGATGACGGCATCACTTCATCGGCCGGATTGTCCACTTTCTCGCCGTGCATGATGGCGTGTGCGTAGACCTGCTTGACGATATCGCGGACGTGGATCGCGGTTGCCGGTGCCCCGCGCTTTTTCACCTTCATACATAGGGCCCGGAGGTCGTCGGGTGTGATTTCCGCCAGCAGGCGATTCTTGAAGACTGGCAGGATGTCGCGGTCGATGATGTGCTTGCGCATGGACTTGGTGCTGTCAGCCATGCCGGAAGCGTCCATCCACACCTCGGTGAATTCCGCGAAATTCCTGGCACGGAACAGGCGGCGTTTTTCCCGCTGTTTCTCCTGGGCGGGAGAATGCCCGTCCGCCACCGCCTTGCGGGCATCCAGCAGGCGCTCCCGCGCCAGGGAAATACCACCCGGCCCGTAACGGCCCAAGGTGAGGGTTTCGCGGCGGCCATTAAGGCGGTAGTCGTAACGGAAAGTGATGGTGCCGGTTTTCGACACGGTCACATACATGCCGTCGCGGTCGGCGACCTTGTAGGTGGCGCCATTGGGCTTGAGTTTGCGTAGTGCTGTATCGGTCAACATATCAGGTTTCTCCTGTGTTTGCGGTTTGTTACCGTCAAGGGTCAGGAGCTCTGATGATGTCCCTAAGTTCTTGATATCAAAAGAAGTCAGGGCGTAGTTTTACCGTCATGCCGAAAAAAGGCATGACGGTAAATGGGAGAGTCTTAAACCGGGGAATTCGCGATACCGTCGCTTTTACCGACAAAAGTTTCTGCTTGCCGTCGATAGCCACCGATAGGTAAAGAGACGTAAATTTATATAAATCATTAACTTACGTCATTTTCCCGATTGCTACCGATAGTCCCTGAAAGACCTTATTTCACTCCCACTCTATTGTAAACAAGACATTTTTATCTTTTATATTCAATGGCTTATTTTCCTGCTAATTGGTAATACCATGAAAAATACCATGCTCAGAAAAGGCTTAACAATATTTTGAAAAATTGCCTACTGAGCGCTGCCGCACAGCTCCATAGGCCGCTTTCCTGGCTTTGCTTCCAGATGTATGCTCTTCTGCTCCTGCAGCTAATGGATCACCGCAAACAGGTTACTCGCTTGGGGATTCCCTTTCGACCCGAGCATCCGTATGAGACTCATGCTCGATTAGCGGGCTTTAATACTACATCAAGTCTACAGGCGTGCCCAAAAACTGCTTTTACGCCCATGCGCTGACTGCAATTGTTGCACGAAGGCGTGATGCTCCAGCAGAGGGTCGAACACCTTGATTCGCCCGGCCAGCGCTTCCAGCTTTTTAAAATAGAGCGCGCCATGGCCGTAAGCCTTGCTACGCGCCTGCATTTGCCACCGGACAAATGTAATCTTCCTGCCCATGCACAATATCAAGGGGAATATCCTTTAATGTGTCCTGCCCAGATAAAAGATGAATTTTATTATCGGCCGAATACTCATTCACGACAAAATGGAAAAACAAACGGGATATGGCCAGATTGTCTTCACGATTATTGGCAATCTCTGTCAGGCCCTGCTGATCAATGTTATAATTAGCGATCGCCTTATCCCACAAATGGAAACGCGTCGCCGCTTCGAGGGCCTGTTCTTCCGTGCCTTGTGTAAGAAGCCTGTAATAAGGTCGCACCAAACCTTGCTGCCGTTCGTCTTCCGGGACTAAGTCACGGTATTGTGCGAAATAATCATCGCGGTATCTGTTCGCCCCGCCATCTTCGATAATATGTAAGGATCCCTCTAAATCGGCCAGAAATATGCCACGCAGCAACATACGCTTTACGAACTGCGGATGTTCAAGCGCATAGAATAAGGACAGCGCGGAGCCCCAAGACCCGCCGACGAGATTCCACCGTGCAATATCGAGGTGATGTCTCAGCATTTCCAGGTCATTGACCAGATGCCGGATGGAATTATGATCTGTGCAGGCATAGGGCTTGCTTTTCCCCGCTCCGCGTTGATCAAACAAAATCACGCGAAAATAATGAGGGTCAAAATAGCGCTGTTCGTTATAGCTACAGCCGCCCCCCGGCCCGCCATGGACATAGACAGCCGCTTCCCCATTCGGATTGCCATACTGCGCATAATATAATTCATGCCCGTCTCCGACATCCAAATATCCACTGTCATAGGGATCTGTTTGGGGGTACATCGCTATCCTACAGTAATTGTCCTAAGCAAGAATATTTTATACAGCGTAAACTATTGGCGATTATATCCATTCGTTCTGATCTGTTGTGCAAGATAAAATGAAGCAATCCTCAAACCTTCATACGCTTCAAGCAAGCCTGCTGCCATTAGATCGTCTTGCTTGCGAATCTCTTGAAAACAATTTGAGACAAAAGATTGCGCCCCGGCATATTCGCGGCCGCTCCACTGACTAAATGCCATCCCGAATAACGCCTGTGTATCAGCATCAGTGAACAGCATGGCCTGACGGTTTGCCACAGATATGCTTTTTTCCTTGGTACCCGCTTTGCTTGCCCAGTTATTCATTCGCTCACAACCGGGATCCGTCAACGCGGATGACTTATCTTTCTGTTTATACGCCGGCAGCTTGTCCCCTACCGTGCCGGAAAATCTATTACTTTTACCCGCCAGCAAATTCAAACGCCTACGTTCATTTTCGTCCGGCCATGAGGATGAACAAGATCCAATTTTCATCACGACTGTTTTTTTATCGCCCCTACCCCATTCACTTAGCGGCGCACCAAAAACAGAAGTCATCACATCATCACTTAACGCGCGTCGTGCGACTTCATTCGCTTTTTTATCAAAAGCCTCATATTCTTCATTTTGTTTTATACGCTCGGCTGGGCTTAACTGCCTGAGGGACTTGCTTTGCCTGACAGGCATCTCTTTGGCCCAATCAATAAGAGCATCACATTCGGGCACAACGACCTCGGCCTTGGCATCATTGACGCCAGATACAATTATAGTGAAAACCAATGCGAATAAAATACGGAAAAAAATATAGAAACCTTATGGTTGGTGGGGTTACGTATAGGAAGAATAAACGCCCTTTTCACCCAAGTCCAACAGCTTTGGACCGCAGTTGACTCTTTCGACACCCCTGCGATGCAACCCAATCCGGCTGACGGGGAGCCAGCAACGCTGAAAATTTACCCTCCTCTTTCCCACTAGCGGCTCCTTTTCCGACAACCAGCACGGCGGATCCCTGCCGCGGCGCTGTGAACGCAGCATTTTGATTGGTATCGTTGGCCTTCAGGCTCGTCAGTCAAACAGACCCAGGAGCAGCTCAGCCGGTGGCGCCCGGCTTTCGGGTAACGCCCTGGTCCCGCTGGTTTCGGCTTTGTGCTTCAGGTGATCAAGGATCTGCTTGATCACTATAGGGTCTTCAATGCAGGCGATGACTTTCATGGCGCCGCCGCAGCCGCTGCAGGTCTCGATGTTGATATTGAAAACACGCTTGAGCCGTTGCGCCCATGTCATCGACGCTCGCCGTTGTGCTGGTGTTGCCGGTTCATCAGCCACCCTGACCTTGTTGCCCCTGGCTAGTACAGAAAAAAAGGAAATAGCCAGCCTATTTTTGGGTAATTCAGACGAGAACATTTTTGACCTTTTACAGAAAATGGATTTGTAGATGTTGGTGCTTTACGTGCGAGTTTTTGCCCACTGCATGAGATGGTGCAGAGCACAGTCCCCCATACATTTCCTGGATCTTGGCCATGTAGATAATTCCCCCGCTTCTCGTTCCAACATTCGTTTCATAGCCAAGCTCAAAAAAACTAGAGCAAACCAATTAGACGGCGCATACCTGAGAATCAGTCGTGTCGGAGTAAAATCAACCTTACCACTTATGGATCCCCCTCTGAATAATCCGGTAAGCGCCTGATGGTTCTATTCCGACGGAAAAATAGTGTCCAAGACCCAGTCCAACAACCCTATTAATGGGGTTACACGGGTCATAAACCAGTCGTTCGGTTCGCCCATGTAACGATAGTTAGGTAAGCTGTCGAGAATGTCACAACCCGTATCATCGTGGGGATACTCCATCCCCAAAATATTGCCAAGCCGATAGCGAGCGTGGTTACCTGTCTGGTAGGGGTGCCACGTGGGTTCCCACCACTGGCCAGAGGGTCTACCGTTGCGGGCAAAACTAGTCCAGCGCTCAAGCATGTCACGGTGTAAATCGTATGACAGGGGTAGCAATGGCGTTGGATTGGCGAAAAGGTACAAAAGATCCAAGCCGTGGGTCGTAGGTACGGTCGACACCGGCAAATTGAATTCGTACAGGTACACATCTTGCGCTTGGCTAGCTGTTAATGCCCCAGCAAGACGGCGAGATTGACAGCGGAAGTACAGGTCTGTCTGCAGGTGGGCCGTAGCATTAGAATAACTGCCGTATTGCCACAAGTCGTAGTGTTGTCGCAGACTCTCACGATCAACAGGACTCGGGAATACGCTAGCTAGTATGTCATCATAGGCCGCGGAGCTGTTCACACCGATGAAAATCGGAGCCGGTATTTCTTCGTCATTTGTGCCCAATATGACTTCGGCCGCATTGTGCTGCCCACTTTCGATGACTTCCAAGGGGTGATCGGGCAGCAATTGCCCGTCGACCACTGACGCCATATTGAGATTTACGCCCGCTGGAGCATCGCCAGTAGCAGCTAGTTGTAAGTCCTCAACGCTAGCGCCTTGAAGGCAACTGCGAATTTCGGCATCCGTGCCCGTGCACTGTAGATCTGTGACTACACCGTCCATTACATTCTGGGCTTCAGCCTCAGTCATAGCTGGACAGCCCCCGCTTTGGATGATGGCCTTGTCAAACAAACCGGCAGCATTTGGAATGGCCAGCAGGTTACATACAGACCAGCCTCCGGCAGATTCGCCAAAAATCGTCACGTTGTCGCGATCGCCGCCAAACTCTGTGATGTTGTCTCTAACCCACTCCAGTGACTGCACCATGTCCCGTATTGCGTAGTTGCCCTTCAGGGTGCCGCCCTCGGTATTGTTGAGAGCCTGATGCCAACCGAAGCCGAATACGCCCAAACGGTAGTTGATAGTCACTACCACCACGTCGCCCTGATTGACCAAATGTTTCGGGTCGTACAGCCCCCCTCCAGAACCAGTCACCCATGCTCCTCCGTGTATCCAGACCATGACGGGCAATTTTTCCCAACTACCGCGATAGGTAGGGGTAGTGACGTTTAGGTACAAACAATCTTCCGACTGGGATTCTTCGGCCAGCAAGGTTGCAAATAGGGATGATATGCCGGCAAAGCAGGCATTGTTATAGTCGCTGGTATCCATAACACCGGACCACGGCACCACTGGCTTGGGCCCACGAAACCGAAGTTCCCCAACCGGGGGGGCAGCATAGGGAATTCCGCGGAAATAGGTGACTGACGACGACCTGTCACCCCTAATATCACCTCCGGTTACCGAAACTTCCTTCGGCTGTATCAATGCATTTGCATTCGAACACAGAACGGAGAGCAAAAGGCTCAGTAAAGCTCCACCCAGACCACTCCTAATTGAAAATTTGGGTCTGCACAGAATCTCATTCCGCGTACTAATTGGTACAAGATGTGCAAGGAAATCGTTATTCATACTGTTATATCCTCGTTTAGATTAAAGTCTTAATGTGTCATCGCATGTTCGCGTCAAAAGTTGAAGGTTACCTCTGCACCGTAGATGCGCCCCTTCGAGAGCGGGGCAAAAGTACCCCCAGTGGGAACGCCACCAATGTCATCAGGAAGCTGCGCATCGGCCCCGTGTAGAACTTCGTCGGTCAAATTTCGACCATAGAGTGAGAATATCCAGTGGCCGTCATTGGTATGTAGGTCAAGTCCCGCGTCCAGGCGTTCCTGTTCGAGGATGTAACCCAAATTGTCGTCTGTGTAAGCTGATTCATCGCGGTAGGAATAGGAAACACGTGAGTCAAGATATCCCCAGCTGCCGATCTCGAGACTATGATTCAAGCTCAGGGAATAGGTCAGCTCCGCTGCCCTGGGCAGATCCAGGTTTTCGTCGTCACCATCAATGACGCCATCTCCATTGAGATCGAAGAAAACTTCATCATATTGGGGGTCTAACCAACCGATTGAGGCCATCATGAAGAGGTTATCCGTCAGCGCATAGCTTCCGTCTACCTCAAAACCCAGAATTGTGGCGTCCGCAGTATTACGGACCAGTTGGACGCTCCCTGCGCCCTGGCTCGGTAGGTTCAGCTCTCGCTGCATGTCCTCTATCTGGTTGTAAAAGAGTGCCGCGTTGAGTCGACCTCGACCAAAGCTGGCCTTGTAGCCCACTTCATAGTTATCCACTTGCTCCTCATCAAAAGGTCCTGGCGTGTCAGCAGGGTCGAAGGAAGTGTTTCGCAAGTTGTAGCCGCCGGAGCGATATCCGCGCGTCCAGTGGGCATAGAGGCGAGTGTCTTCACTCATCAACCAAGTGACACCGAGCTTGGGCGACCAGCTGCTCCAGTCGTCGGAGTCCACGAAATCGAAGTCGCAAACAGGTTCAGACGCTGAAGGCTCAACGATATTGCAGGGATTATTGATGTTCTTGCTCAGGGAAGCGATATGCGCTTCCTTTTCTTCATAGGTGTAACGTAGGCCCGCTGTCAAAACCCAGGTATCACTCAAGTCAAAGTCCACAGCACCAAACGCGGCATAGGTCTCTACTTCGTAAAGACCGCCACCATCTAATTGAGCGGCGGGGGCTACGTTCCCGGTCGCGACCCCCAATAGCTCACGTCGTTCGTGGTTCTCGATCTCATTGGTAAAGTAATACACACCAGTGGTGACATTGGCTCGATCTGCTATGACAGTGTTGTACCGAAGTTCATTACTGTACTGCTCGCTTTCGACCCACGCCGGTGCGTGAAACAGCCAGATCGGTTGGGCATCAACATCCAGCCTCGCGTCTATGGTGCTTTCGCGGTAGCCGAAAATGTTGGTAATGGTGCCCTCATCGCCAACATTCCAGTTAAGCTCGAAAGACAGAAAGTGAGCATCTCCATCGCTGTATCCGGTCTCGTCTTGAGAAAATTTGTGGCTGTCTCGGTCGAAGTTGACAAATGCACCCGGAACGCCGCTTCCATTGGTATGACTTTGGGCAGCGGGGCTGTCGGCCTCTCCGTCGAAATACTCATATCGAAGAATCATGTCCAGTTCATCTGTAGGTTGCCATTGCAGCGAAGGCCGGATGAAGGTGGAGATGCCCTGGGAACCGATACCCACTGTGGTTCCGATGACAGAGCGAAACGCCAGCGCGGCGCGGCAGAGTTCCTGAATTATGCCCGCCTCTTCCTGCACATTCAGCCCCAGGCCACCGTAAGCCTCCGGCACTGTCAGGCCGAAGAGCCCCATATCGCGCATGTCCGCCACAATATCCTCTGGGACGGCATCCTCACGCTCCACCTGATCCTCCGCCGGAATTAGTCTTTCGTTGACAAACCGGCGCACGGTACTGCGCAGTAGTCCGTAAGTTTCGTTATCCATGGCTTCTCCAAATTAGCGTTAAAGCTGCGACACAGCACAACGCCCAATTAAAATTGATTAATTAATTTCGCATTGCGAAATTTAGTGCCGGATGATAGCATAATTTTTCACATATTCTAGTCTCAAATTGGAAATTCAAAACACGAAGGAAACGTAGCTATGCGCGACGCGGTTATCTGTTCGCCAGTACGCACTGCCGTGGGTCGATTTGGCGGCGTATTCAAAGACCTGTCTGCACACAAACTCGGGGCCACACTGGTTAGCGAGCTATTTGAACGCATCGAACTGCCCAAAAATGCGGTCGACGATGTGCTATTCGCCCAGTGCTATCCGTCCATGGACGTATAGGAAGAATAAACGCCCTTTTCACCCAAGTCCAACAGCTTTGGACCGCAGTTGACTCTTTCGACACCCCTGCGATGCAACCCAATCCGGCTGACGGGGAGCCAGCAACGCTGAAAATTTACCCTCCTCTTTCCCACTAGCGGCTCCTTTTCCGACAACCAGCACGGCGGATCCCTGCCGCGGCGCTGTGAACGCAGCATTTTGATTGGTATCGTTGGCCTTCAGGCTCGTCAGTCAAACAGACCCAGGAGCAGCTCAGCCGGTGGCGCCCGGCTTTCGGGTAACGCCCTGGTCCCGCTGGTTTCGGCTTTGTGCTTCAGGTGATCAAGGATCTGCTTGATCACTATAGGGTCTTCAATGCAGGCGATGACTTTCATGGCGCCGCCGCAGCCGCTGCAGGTCTCGATGTTGATATTGAAAACACGCTTGAGCCGTTGCGCCCATGTCATCGACGCTCGCCGTTGTGCTGGTGTTGCCGGTTCATCAGCCACCCTGACCTTGTTGCCCCTGCCCCGTTTTGCCGGCGTGACCAACGCCCGGTGCCGACTGTTGGGTGCGAACACCCCGTGGAAGCGGGTTAGGTTGACTCTGGGCTTCGGTACCAGGGCGGCCAGCCTTGCAATGAAATCCAATGGTTCGAAAATGACGTGCGTGGTGCCGTCCCGGTACGGCGTCTTGAGCTGGTAGCGCACGTTGCCGCCTCGTGTTAACGACAGCCGCTTCTCGGATACCGCCGGGCGGCTGATGTACCGGCACAGCCGTTCGAGCTTCTTGCGTTCATCGGCCCTGGCCGCCACGCCGGCGTGCAGGCTGAACCCGGCTACCTTGCCAATCCCGTCACCGAACGGATCACCACTGGTCGGCAGAGTTTGCAAAGTGAACACCTTTCGCCCCGCCTGTGAACCGACAGCGATACGGTAAGTGATCGAGTGCCCCAGCAGGGGTGTCATCGGGTCGTCATCCACCGCATCCGAGGCCAGATAGCTGTTTTCGACATCCCGTTCCAGCAGGCCTTGCCGTTCCAGATAGCGACCCACCCGGTGGGCGATGGTGTGCGTCAGCTGGGTGAGCTCTGGGCTGGTCGGCGCCTTGACCCAGCGGAAACGCGCTGAGCCGTGGGATTGCTCGACATACACACCGTCGAGAAACAGCATGTGGAAGTGAACATTCAGATTGAGCGCCGATCCAAAACGCTGGATCAGGGTGACCGCGCCCGTCTTGGCCACTTGGTGGGTATGGCCCGCTTTCTTGACCAGGTGCGTGGCAATGACGCGGTAAACGATGCCCAGCACCCGCCCCATGATCTCGGGCCGGCTGGCAAACAGGAAACGCAGCTGAAACGGGAAACTCAACACCCACTGACGCATGGGTTGTTCAGGCAGTACTTCATCAACCAGCAAGGCGGCACTTTCGGCCATCCGCCGCGCCCCACAGCTCGGGCAGAAACCGCGACGCTTACAGCTGAAAGCGACCAGGTGCTCGGCGTGGCAAGACTCGCAGCGAACCCGTAGAAAGCCATGCTCCAGCCGCCCGCATTGGAGAAATTCTTCAAATTCCCGTTGCAAATAGCCCGGCAATTCCTTTCCCTGCTCTGCCATAAGCGCAGCGAATGCCGGGTAATACTCGTCAACGATCTGATAGAGAAGGGTTTGCTCGGGTCGGTGGCTCTGGTAACGACCAGTATCCCGATCCCGGCTGGCCGTCCTGGCCGCCACATGAGGCATGTTCCGCGTCCTTGCAATACTGTGTTTACATACAGTCTATCGCTTAGCGGAAAGTTCTTTTACCCTCAGCCGAAATGCCTGCCGTTGCTAGACATTGCCAGCCAGTGCCCGTCACTCCCACTCAATAGTCGCCGGTGGCTTACTGGATACGTCGTAAGTCACACGCGATACGCCGGATATCTCGTTGATGATTCGGCCGGAGACTTTTTCCAAAAGCTCGTACGGCAGATGCGCCCAGCGCGCGGTCATAAAGTCTACGGTTTCTACCGCTCGCAATGCGATGACCCATTCGTAGCGACGACCATCACCTACCACGCCCACGGATTTAACCGGTAGAAATACTGCGAACGCCTGGCTAGTTTTGTGGTACCAATTGGCAGCGTGTAGTTCTTCGATAAAAATCGCGTCGGCTTCTCGTAAAATATCGGCGTAGTCTTTTTTCACCTCACCCAAAATGCGCACGCCTAAGCCCGGCCCTGGGAATGGATGGCGGTATACCATGTCGTAGGGTAGGCCTAGCTCTAGGCCGATGGTACGTACTTCATCTTTAAACAATTCGCGCAATGGCTCCACTAAAGACAACGCCATATCTTCAGGCAGCCCGCCCACGTTGTGATGGGATTTAATAACGTGGGCTTTGCCGGTTTTTGCGGCGGCGGATTCAATGACATCCGGGTATATGGTGCCCTGGGCTAACCACTTTACGTTATCAATTTTGGCCGACTCTTCGTCAAATATATCGATAAAGGTATTACCGATTATTTTGCGCTTCTGCTCTGGGTCGGACACGCCTTTCAGCTTGCCCAGAAATAATTCTTCGGCATTGGCTCGAATAACTTTGACGCCCATATTTTTGGCGAACATGTCCATTACCTGTTCACCCTCGTCTTTACGCAACAGGCCGTTATCAACAAAGACGCAGGTCAATTGATCGCCAATGGCCCTGTGTAGCAAAGCGGCCACAACGGACGAATCGACACCACCAGAAAGACCAAGTAATACGTGATCTGTACCCACCTGGGCTTTTACCTTGTCGATGGCGTCCTCAACGATATTGGCCGCGGTCCATAGCGCATCACATTGGCATATTTGCAGCACAAAATGCTCAAAAATTCTTTTGCCTTGCAAGGTGTGCGTTACCTCTGGGTGGAACTGAACACCGTAAAATTGCTTCTCTTCATTGACCATACCGGCAATGGGGCAAGATTGGGTTACGGCGCTCACCGAAAAGCCTTCAGGTACTTTGGTAACCTTGTCGCCATGGCTCATCCATACATCCAGTAACGCGCTGCCATCGTGTTCTACATGATCTTTTATATCTTTAAAAAGCGCATTGGCTCCTTGCAGCTTAACCTGGGCGTAACCAAATTCGCGCAGATTGGATGGCTCAACTTCGCCACCTAATTGCTCGGCCATGGTTTGCATGCCGTAACAAATGCCCAGCACCGGAATGCCGCGGGTAAAAATGCTGGCCGGCGCTCTAGGCGATTCGTGAGCCGCCACCGATTCTGGTCCGCCGGCTAAAATAATACCTTTGGGATTAAACTCATCCAGATCTTCTTCACTGATATCCCAGGCGCGGATTTCCGAATAGACCCCCACCTCACGCACGCGACGTGCGATTAACTGCGTGTACTGAGAGCCAAAATCTAAAATCAAAATGCGCTGCGAATGAATATCTTGGTTCATATAAAATCCGGAATAAAAAAGATAAAACGAAACGGGGCCCAACAGGGCCCCGCGTTTGTTGTAGGACTGACTAAGCCCTAGCGGCCACCGATGGGATAATTGGGCGCCTCTTTGGTAATTTGGACATCGTGAACGTGGCTTTCGCCCATGCCAGCAGAGGTAACTCGCACAAACTCTGGTTTAGTACGCATTTCATCAATGGTGGCACAGCCGGTATAGCCCATTGCCGAGCTTAAGCCGCCCATCATTTGATGCACTATGGCAGAAAGTGGGCCCTTGTAAGGAACTCGCCCTTCGATACCCTCTGGCACCAACTTCTCTACCGCGCTGCCGTCTTGGAAATAACGATCTGAGGAGCCTTGGTTTTTGGCCATAGCACCTAAAGAACCCATGCCGCGGTAGGATTTATAGGTTCTACCTTGGAACAGCTCAACCTCGCCGGGAGCTTCTTCTGTACCCGCAAACATAGAGCCCATCATTACGCAGCTAGCGCCGGCCACAACAGCCTTGGCAATATCGCCAGAGTAGCGAATGCCGCCATCGGCAATCACTGGCACTCCTGTGCCCTCCAGTGCCGACACCACATTGGCTACTGCGCTAATTTGTGGAACACCGACACCGCTAACAATACGCGTGGTACAGATTGAACCTGGGCCGATGCCCACTTTAACACCATCAGCGCCGGCCGCCACCAGGGCTTTGGCGCCAGCTGCGGTGGCAACGTTACCGCCAATAACTTGCACTTGGGGGTAATCGGTTTTGATTTTTTTAACTCGGTCCAATACATTTTTAGAGTGGCCGTGGGCGGTATCAACCACTATCACATCCACGCCAGCATCCACTAATGCCGCTACGCGCGCATCCGTATCCGGGCTGGTGCCAACCGAGGCGCCAACGCGCAAGCTGCCCTCGGGGTCTTTACAGGCATCGGGGTAGGTTTCAGCTTTATTAATATCTTTAACCGTTACCAGACCTTTTAGCTCGAAAGCATCATTAACTACCAACACTTTCTCAATGCGATGTTTGTGCAATAAAGCACGCACTTGCGCCGGTTGAGTGCCTTCTTTAACGGTAATGAGTTTCTCTTTCGGCGTCATAATGCTAGAAACCGCGGCCTCCATGTTAGACTCAAAACGCACGTCCCGGCCAGTTACGATGCCCACTAGATCACCGTTGTCCAAAACAGGCACACCAGAGATATTGTTTTCTTTGGTAACCGCAACCAAGTCTCGAATGGTGGCGCTGGCTTCAATGGTGATTGGGTCTTTAACCACTCCGGCCTCAAATTTTTTAACCGCCCGCACCTGCCGCGCTTGGCTCTCAATGGTCATACTTTTATGGATAATGCCAATGCCGCCTTCCTGGGCGATGGCGATAGCCAGGCGTGACTCAGTAACCGTGTCCATAGCCGCCGAAACCAGCGGCATGTTGAGTTGAATATGTTTGGTAAGTTGAGTTTTTAAGCTAACTACCTTGGCAGTGACTTCGGAGTAGCCAGGCACCAGTAGAACATCATCGAAGGTCAATGCTTCTTGGGCGATTCTTAACATGACAATGGAGCTCCCGCTCTGAGGCGAATTGATTCGCAATGCACAGGCTAATACACTCCAGCCTGCTTAAAGTTTAGCCTTAGGTTCTCTTTATTACCCCCTGTTTACTCTAGGGTTTTTTGCAAATTGGCCTAAGTGCTTAAAATTTTAAACCGGCAATTATAACTGTGCCGAGCTTGCTTCGCTAGAGGTTAATAACACGGTCCAATTATGCTTTCTTTTATACTATCGACTCCCCTACAATGCCGCGATGACACAACCACCCTCACCTAGCCAACAGCAACGGCGAATCCTTAGCGTTGCTCAGCTAAACAGCCTCGCTAAGCAATTACTGGAAGACCACCTGCCCTTACTCTGGGTTGAAGGTGAAATATCCAATTTTGCCAAGCCCAGCTCGGGTCACTGGTACTTTACTTTAAAAGACCAGCAAGCCCAGATTCGCTGCGCCATGTTTAAGAGCCGTAATGGCGGTGTTCAATTTACACCCAAACAAGGCGATCAGGTTGTGGTGCGCGGCCGAGTCAGCCTCTATGAAGGACGCGGCGACTTTCAATTAATAGCCGAGCACATGGAGGATGCCGGGTTCGGCAACCTTCAGCGTCAATTTGAGCTGCTAAAGCACCGCCTAAACCAAGAGGGGCTTTTTGAGCCTAGCCGCAAATCGCCGATTCCCAGCAACCCTCTGCATGTGGGCGTGGTTACCTCACCGTCTGGTGCTGCCGTACGCGATGTGCTTTCAGTTCTGAAGCGTCGCATGCCATCCATCCCGGTAACCGTCATACCTACCGCAGTACAGGGGCAGACTGCAGCATTGGAAATCATGCGTGCCCTTGAGATGGCCCAGGCATCTGGCTTATTCGATGTTCTGGTGTTGGCGCGTGGCGGTGGCTCCATGGAAGATCTGTGGTGCTTTAACGATGAGCGACTGGCGCGCGCCATTGCTCAATGCCCTATCCCGGTTATTAGCGCTGTCGGTCACGAGGTTGACTTTACCATTGCCGATTTCGTGGCCGACTATCGAGCACCCACACCATCGGCCGCGGCAGAAATCCTTAGCCAAAGCCAAGTGGCCATTGCTAAGGTTTTAACAAGTACAAATGGTCGTTTACACCGGGCGATGCAGACGCTATTAAAGGCTGCACAGCTAAGCATTGACCAGAAAAAGGCTAGGCTACGTCACCCAGGGCAACGGCTGCAGATGCAGTCTCAACGGGTAGACCACCTTGAGCTGCGGCTGAAAGCGGCCGTGCAAAAACACAACACCAAACGTAAAGATGACCTAGCTAAGTCGTCGCTTCGGCTCAAAGCTTTGCATCCGGCCAAACAGCTACAACAGCAAACCGCCCTCTTACAACAACACCAAACCAGACTGCAACGAGCGGCGCAGCAGCGCCTTTTGTTTGCGCAACAATTGCAACGGCAACTGGGTAAACGTTTGGATTCCGTAAGCCCACTTAATACTTTGGGTAGAGGCTATGCCATCGCTCTATCCGATCACGGCGATGCGATTACTAACGCCCAGTCGGTTGAGGTGGGAAGTAAAATTGAAGTAAAAGTGGCTCAGGGTGCCATTGAAGCCTCTGTCACAAAGGTGAAACCATAAACCAGTAGTTTCTTACCTATTAAACATATATGCTTATGCGTATATCCATAAACCGAGCACTTAATAGATAAGTCATGCCCAACGATCTTATGCCCGTCGATGTTTTTCGGTTGCTGTCCGATGACACGCGGCTGACGGCCACGTTACTTATACACATCCATGGTGAACTCTGCGTTTGTGAGCTCACCGAGTCACTCAAGTTGAGCCAGCCGAAGATTTCTCGGCACCTCGCCCAGTTGCGCGCTGCGGGTTTATTGAAAGATAGCCGGCGTGGGCAATGGGTGTATTACTCCCTTGAACAAAGCTTACCTGTATGGGTTACCACGGTGCTCGACGCGGCGCTGCAAGCGAACCAAAAAGCCGTTCAAAACTGCACATCCAACCTTTACGCAATGTTAAATCGCCCACGTTGTTGCTGATTAAAGCAAAAGGATCATTATGAAAATTCTCTACATATGCACCCACAATCGTTGCCGGAGCATTCTGAGCGAGGCAATTACTAACGCCAAAGGCGGCGGCCAACTACAGGCGTTTTCCGCTGGTAGCCAGCCGTCCGGCGAGGTTCACCCACTCTCGCTACGTTATTTGCAAGAGATGGGCTACAACACCGCCGGCCTTAAAAGCCAATCCTGGGATGACTTTGAAACCATCGCCCCGGATATCGTAATAACCGTCTGTGATAGCGCTGCCAGTGAGGCCTGCCCTGTGTGGTTTGGCGACACCCTAAAAATGCATTGGGGGCTGGCCGATCCATCCAAACTACAGGGCAGTGAATCAGACATTCGTGACGCATTTGTTGACGCTATCAATACAATTGAACGACGAGTAGACCAATTGCTGGCGGTGAATTGGAAAAACTTAGATAAAGAGCAGCGCCAAGCAGCATTAGCCCAACTTGCGGAGACTTAGCCAATGGGCATTTTTGAGCGGTACTTATCTGTTTGGGTTGCCCTGTGCATTGTTGCCGGCGTTACTTTAGGTGCAATTGCGCCAGGTTTGTTTGTGACTATTGCCGGACTTGAAGTCGCCCACGTCAATATTCCAGTTGCCATTTTTATTTGGGTGATGATTTATCCAATGATGGTACAGGTGGATTTTTCTGCGTTAAAAGATGTAGGTAAAAAACCGAAAGGGATCCTTCTTACAATTGTAATTAACTGGCTGATCAAGCCCTTTACTATGGCATTGCTTGGCTGGTTATTTTTTAAGGTATTGTTTGCCGACTGGGTGCACCCCGAAACAGCAACCGAATATATCGCGGGTATGATACTACTGGGCGTTGCACCCTGCACTGCCATGGTGTTCGTGTGGAGTCATTTAACCCAAGGCGATGCCAACTATACTTTAGTGCAGGTCTCGTTAAACGACGTCATTATGATTTTTGCGTTTGCTCCCATCACGGCGTTTTTATTAGGCGTCAGTGATGTTAGCGTACCTTGGAACACGCTAATCTTTTCTGTGGTGCTATACGTTCTAATCCCCTTGTTAGCCGGTGTGCTCACCCGTCAGATTCTGGCGAAAAACAAAAACAATTGGCGCGTAGATCAGTTAACGGCTCAATTAAAACCTTTTTCAGTGGTTGGCTTATTGGCTACCGTCGTTTTGTTATTTGGCTTCCAAGCCCAAACTATTTTAACCAACCCTGCGGCAATCATTCTTATTGCCATACCACTGCTGATTCAAACCTATGGAATATTTGCTTTGGCGTATTTTTCTGCCAAAGCCATGCGCCTGCCGCACAACATTGCCGCCCCCGCCTGCATGATCGCCACATCCAACTTTTTTGAACTGGCTGTGGCCGTGGCCATTTCTTTATTCGGCTTACAGTCTGGTGCGGCCTTAGCTACCGTAGTGGGTGTTTTGGTAGAAGTGCCGGTTATGTTGAGCTTGGTGGCCCTTGCCAACGGTACCAAGCATTGGTTTGACTCGCCTGCAGAAAATAAATAGAGCAAAAAGATAGAGAAAACTACTATGACGATTCTAAACGACCTACCTAACATTGATGGTGAGGTAATAGCAGAAATAGATCAAAAAACTCTATTGCAGCCAGAGCAAACCCAGCACCCGGTAAGAATTTTATTGCTCTATGGCTCGCTTAGGCAGCGATCGTTTAGCCGCTTAGCCGTGCAAGAGGCTGAGCGAATTTTAAAATTCTACGGCGCCGAGACAAAGATTTTTAACCCCGAAGGTTTGCCACTTCCCGATGCTACCGACGACCAGCACCCAAAAGTGCAAGAGTTACGTGAGCTCGCCGCCTGGAGTGAAGGCATGGTGTGGTGTAGCCCAGAACGGCACGGCGCAATGACCGGTATATTGAAAGCGCAAATTGATTGGCTACCGTTATCCATTGGCGCGGTTCGGCCAACACAGGGGAAAACTCTGGCAGTTATGCAGGTATGTGGCGGATCACAGTCGTTTAACGCCGTTAATCAAATGCGAATCCTGGGGCGCTGGATGCGCATGTTCACCATTCCTAACCAATCGTCCATCGCCAAAGCCTGGCTGGAGTTTGATGACAACGACCGGCTAAAACCGTCCTCTTTCTACGATCGCGTGGTGGACGTGATGGAAGAGTTGGTCAAATTTACCCTGCTGTTGCGGGATAGAAAGGAGTATTTGGTGGACCGATACTCTGAGCGCAAAGAAAGCGCAGAAGAATTTCGCAAGCGCATCGACCAGCGCGCAGAATGAAAAAACGCTGCATTGGCAGCGTTTCGGGGTTGGAGCACTTTTACTTCGGTAACAAAATTGCATCTTTAGTTACCGAATTGCATCAAGCGATCGAAGCGACGCTCCAGCAAGACATCCAGCTCCATGGCACACAGCTCATCGAGCTGGGCGGTTAGGCGCTCTTGTAGCCGGTTGGACATATCGTCGATATCTCGGTGAGCGCCACCCAGAGGTTCTGGAATGGTTTCGTCCACAATGCCTAGCTCCTCCAGAACGCTGGAGGTAACTCCCATGGCCTCTGCTGCGGCGGGTGCTTTATCCACGGTTTTCCAAATGATATTGGCACAACCTTCTGGGGAGATAACAAAATAGGTTGAGTACTGCAGCATGTTGATCTGATCGCCCACACCAATGGCAAGCGCGCCACCGGAGCTGCCCTCGCCTATCACGGTACAAACAATGGGTGTTTTAAGACGCGACATCACCGCTAGGTTTTGCGCAATGGACTCAGAAATGCCACGCTCTTCACTGTCGATGCCCGGGTAAGCCCCTGGGGTGTCAATGAAGGTCAGTACCGGCATTTTAAAGCGCTCGGCCATCTCCATTAGGCGAAGAGCTTTACGATACCCTTCGGGCTTTGGCATACCGAAATTACGGCCTACCTTTTCGTTCAAACTGCGGCCTTTTTCTTCGCCAATCACCACTACCGGGCGATCGTCTAGGCGAGCCACACCGGTGATGATGGCTTTATCATCACCAAAATGGCGATCACCGTGCAATTCATCCCAATCGGAGAATAGACGTTTTACATAGTCGCTGGTGTACGGTCGTTGCGGATGACGTGCAACCCTAACGATTTCCCAAGCACCCAAACCGGAGTAGATACGGTCTGTTAACTTGGCGCTTTCGTCGCGTAGTTTGGTGATTTGTTCGGTGATGTTAAGATCGTTGTCTTTGCCGACAAGTTGCAGTTCTTCGATTTTGGCTTCCAGTTCGGCGATGGGTTGTTCAAAATCGAGGTAATTCGGATTCATAGGCCTTGGCTATTCTTACTTTTCGCGTATTAGGTCTAGCCGCGCGCCGCTGCGCACGGATTAACAATTCTTCAGTGAGCGGCAATGATAAGCGCTTACGCCGCCAAGTTAAACCTTTTCAGCGGTCCGGCTTCGGCTCTAGTCATACAGCAGCTCCACGTTTTGCTTGCCCAGCACATCTTTGAGCATCACCACCAGCTCATCCTGTGGCTCAATTAGCCACTCCCGCCCCAATCGCATGGACGCTTTGGCGCCCGGCCGCTGATATTCAATCAATACCGGGCAGCGGCCTTCTTTGTAAGGTGACAAGCTGGCCATTAGTTGATCAGCAAAGTTACTGGGGCAATGGTCAACATTTACGTGCAGCCTGAGCGCCCTCGCCTTCTCTAACCTGGCCTGGCCCAGGGAGATAATATCGTCGGCACGCATTTTTAAGCCGCCACTGTATTCGTCGTAGCTTACCTGTCCTTCCACCACCAATAGCGCGTCCTTGGCCAGTAGCTCAGCGCATTTTTTGTAGGTATCGGAGAAGATGGCAATCTCAATTCGGCCGGAACGATCATCCAGCGCCACAAAAGCCATTGTGTCACCACGCTTGGTTTTCATGGTTCGCGACGCAACCACCAAACCGGCTATTTTCTGCGACTTTTTATCGGCACGAAGATCGTTGATGCGGTTGGACACTAGATGGCGCACCTCGGCGGCGTATTCGTCGATGGGGTGCCCGGTTAGATACAGTCCAAGCGTATCTTTTTCACCTTCCAGGCGTTGTTTAATGGTCCAAGGCCTGGTTTTACCAAACTCTTGATACACATTGCCTCCGTCCGCTTGCGACGGTACAACTTCGCCAAACAAATCCATCATGCCAGCATTGGCGTTGGCAGCGGCTTGATCTGCCGCTTGCACTGCATCGCCGATGGCGGCGAACATAACTGCGCGATCGTAGTCGATGTTTTCACCTGGGCCGAGCTCATCGAAGGCGCCAGAGCGTACCAGCGCCTCCAAGGCCCGCTTATTCACTTTGCGTGGATCAATGCGTTTGCAAAAATCGAAAATGTCGGTAAACGGACCGTCGGCACGGGCCTTGATGATATTTTCAATGGGGCCTTCACCCAGCCCTTTGATGGCGCCCAAACCGTAGATAATTTGGTCTTCATCGTTCACGGTAAATTGGAACTCGCCACTATTCACATCCGGCGGCAGCGGCATTCTGCCCATTTCGCGGCAGGCTTCGATAAAGGTTACGACCTTGTCGGTTTTATCCATATCCGAGGACATGGTGGCGGCCATAAATTCGCTAGGATAATGCGCTTTTAACCAGGCAGTTTGGTAGGACACCACCGCGTAGGCTGCCGAGTGCGATTTGTTAAATCCATAACCGGCGAATTTTTCCACCAAGTCAAAGATCTTCATGGCCAGTTCTGGGTCTACGCCCTGCTCCTTGGCACCGGTTTGAAACGTCGACCGCTGCTTGGCCATTTCCTCGGGTTTTTTCTTACCCATGGCACGGCGCAGCAAGTCAGCACCGCCTAGGCTGTAGCCAGCCAATTCCTGGGCGATTTGCATTACCTGCTCTTGGTAAACAATAACCCCATAGGTTGGCTTAAGGATGGGCTCAAGTTTTTCGTGCTGGTATTTAGCATCCGGATAAGCGACTTCGGCGCGGCCGTGCTTTCGGTTAACGAAGTCATCTACCATGCCGGAATCCAGCGGGCCGGGTCGGAACAGCGCCACCAGGGCGATCATATCCTCGAGGTTGTCCGGTTGCAGGCGTTTAATCAGATCTTTCATACCGCGGGATTCCAACTGGAATACGGCAGTGGTGTCTGCAGCCTTGAGCAACTTAAACGTATCCGAGTCATCCAGTGGAATCATATTGATATCCAGCGGCTCCTCTGCGCGTTTGCTGCGTTGAGCATTGACCATAGCCAGGGCCCAATCGATGATGGTGAGCGTTCTCAAGCCCAAAAAGTCAAACTTAACGAGGCCTGCGGATTCAACGTCGTTTTTATCGTATTGAGTAACTAGCCCGTTACCGTCTTCATCGCAGTATAGCGGCGCAAAGTCCGTTAATTTAGTTGGGGCGATCACCACGCCGCCGGCGTGCTTGCCCACGTTTCGGGTAATGCCCTCTAGATGCAAAGCCATTTCCCAGATTTCTTGGGCGGCTTCATCGCCCGCCAAAAACTCCCGCAGGGGCTCTTCTTGATCAAAGGCTTTTTGCAGTTTCATGCCGGGGTCGGCAGGGATCATCTTGGACAACTTATCCGCCAAACCGTAGGACTTGCCCTGTACCCGGGCCACATCTCGCACCACCGCTTTCGCCGCCATGGTACCAAAGGTGATGATTTGAGATACGGCATCGCGGCCGTAGTTGTCCGCCACATAGGAGATAACCTGGTCACGGTTATCCATGCAAAAGTCGACATCGAAGTCAGGCATGGAAACACGCTCAGGGTTTAGGAATCGCTCAAACAGCAAGTCGTAGGCAAGTGGGTCAAGATCGGTAATTTTTTGCGAATAGGCAACCAGTGAACCCGCACCGGAACCTCGGCCAGGACCAACCGGGATATCGTGGTCTTTCGCCCACTGAATAAAGTCCATGACGATTAAGAAGTAACCCGGAAACCCCATCTGCATAATGATGTCGAGTTCAAACTGCAGACGATCGTTATATTCTTTTAAGCGCGTTTGATAATCCGGGGCTTGGTTATCCGGCAAGATAACCGTAAGACGCTCGTACATACCTTCGTAGGAAATTTTTTCGAAGAACACATTGGTGCGTAACATCCTTGCGTACTCTTCGGTCTCTTCCCTACCCTGCCATTTTTGCACCATTGCCTTACGTGCGCGCTCTTCCAAATCGGCGTAGGTTATGTGCTGGCTGAAGAAAGGGTCTTGTTCAAAGTCATCTGGAATTGGGTAATCGGGCAGATAGTAATTACCTAGCTCTATGTCCAAATTGCAGCGCTTGGCGATTTCGAAACTGTTGGCCAAGGCTTCGGGAATATCTTCGAACAGCTGCGCCATTTGCTCCGGCGATTTTAAATACTGTTGATCGGAATAACGACGCTCTCGGCGCGGGTCATCCAGGGTGCGCCCCTCACCAATACACACCCTAGCTTCATGGTTTTCGAATTCATCTTCTTGCAAAAAGCGTACGTCATTGGTAGCAACAACCGGCACCTGACGATGGCTAGCCAGTGCCATGGCCGCGTGGACATAATCTTCGTCACCTTCGCGATCGGTACGTTGCAGTTCCAAATAAAAACGGCCTGGGAAGTCATTTATCCAGCCTTGTAACAATTCCTCTGCCAAAGCCTGCTTACCGTTAAGCAGTGCCTTGCCTATATCGCCAAACTTACCACCCGACAGGGCAATCACATTTTCGCTGCAGTCGCTGATCCATTCTCGTTGTAAATAAGCCACACCGTGGTGCTGGCCGCGCTGGTAGGCGCGAGAAATCAGATCGATGATGTTCTTGTAACCGGCTCGATTCATTGCCAGCAGCGTTATTAACGTGGGCTTATCATCGGCGTTTTGAATCCAAAAGTCAGCGCCGCCTATGGGCTTAACACCCGCCGACTGCGCGCTGGAATAAAATTTGATTAAACCGTAGAAATTGCAAACATCCGTTACCGCTACGGCGGCCATACCCAGCTCAGCCACACGGCTAACCAAGGGTTTAACACGAACGATGCTGTCAACTAGGGAAAATTCAGTGTGTAAACGCAAGTGAACAAAAGGCGTGGACATGCGACTCCGAGAGCAGTTTAGGTGTAGAGAGTTGAAGAATTGATTGATCTGGCGTTTTTATTTCTAGCGGCTATTTCCGCGTCTATTTCCAGCGACGGTGCCATGCATCCATCACCTTTATAGAATACCGGTAGCTGCCATAACTACCGTTGTATCGAGCCAGTGCTTCCGGCCATTTACCCTTCTCCCGATCCAAGTAATGACGAAGAATGGTGATACCGTACTGCAGGTTAGTTTCTAGGTCTATCAAGTTGTCATCTGGCCGGCCAATTTCATCTTTCCAAAATGGCATTACCTGCATAACACCCTGGGCACCGACCCGGGAAACCGCATACTGATTAAAATGACTTTCGATTTCGATAACCGCCAATACCAGTGAAGGCTGCACATCATGTACGTTGGCGTAATGATGCACTTTACGCAATAACGCCATTCTTTTGGCTGGGTCTTTAATAAAAGGCCTGAGCCGCTCGCTCATGCCAACGAACCACACCTCAGCATCGTATTTGTCCGCAAAGCTTTGGCTGTTGGCAATGGTATTGAGCAACAATTGGCGCAGGGCAGGGTCCACCTCTTGGCCACTGTCGCTAGGGTTTGCCCAGCTTAACTCGCTGGACAGCACCCACACAGCCATAACCCGCGCGAAAGCTCTCAAACCGGCCGAAATTGCAGTGCACACTTGGTATCGCAGTCTCTTCTTAGTAGTCGAACTATTCCAAGCTTAGCAGTTACTGGCTCAACTGACCTTTGACAAACGCCACCACATCGGCAACGGCGACATCCTGTTTTTCGCCCGATGCACGGTTCTTGTACTCGACGTTACCGGCTTCCAAACCGCGATCACCCACAATAATCTGGTGTGGCAAGCCCATAAGTTCGATGTCAGCCAACATAACCCCCAAACGCGCCTTGGCCTCATCCATAAAGAGTACGTCCAAACCAGCCTGCTGAAGCGCTTGATACAAAGCCTCACACTGCTCGGCAACCGCTGCCGACTTATGCATATTGATGGGCACTAGGGCTACATCAAAGGGCGTCAGTGCCGCCGGCCAAATAATGCCGTTGTCGTCGTGGTTTTGTTCAATGGCTGCCGCTACCACGCGGCTAACGCCGATTCCGTAACAACCCATGCTGACCACTTTTTGCTTGCCGTTTTCATCCAATACCGTGGCTTTCATAGCCTGACTGTATTTATCGCCCAATTGGAATATGTGCCCCACTTCGATACCGCGCTTGATCTCGATAACCCCCTGACCATCTGGGCTGGGATCACCGGCTACTACATTTCTGATATCGGTTACTACGGGTAAGGGAATGTCTCGCTCCCAGTTGACTCCGGTAAGGTGATAGCCGTCTTTGTTGGCACCGCACACGAAATCGCTGGCCACGGCAGCGGCACGATCAACAATCACCGGGAAACTTAGGCCTTTTGGCCCTAGAGAGCCGGCAGAGGCGCCAACTGCGGCGTTGATTTCGGCATCGCTTGCCATGGTTAGCGGGCTGGCCACCTGGGGTAGCTTTTCAGCTTTGATTTCGTTGAGCTCGTGATCGCCACGTACGACAAGGGCGACTAAACCCTGCTCGCCATTTTCGTCTTCTGCCGCTTTTACAATCAGCGTTTTTAACACTTGTGAGAGTTCAGCGTTGAGCAGTTTAGCTACATCCTCAACACTGTGAGCTCCTGGCGTCGCAACCTCGGTAAAGACTTCCTGAGCGGGCGCTCTTGTATTGGCAGGTGCGATGGCTTCAGCCAATTCAACATTGGCGACAAAATCACTTTTGCTGGAAAAAGCAATATCATCTTCACCGCTGTCTGCCAAGACGTGAAACTCGTGGGAGCCAGATCCCCCAATAGATCCGGTGTCAGCCGCTACGGCTCTAAAATCCAAACCCAAACGGGAGAACACATTGCTATAAGCCTGGTGCATAGTGTCGTAGGTGGCCTGCAACGAATCCTGGCCTATGTGAAAGGAATAGGCATCTTTCATCAGAAACTCGCGCGCGCGCATAACGCCAAAACGAGGCCTGGTTTCATCGCGGAACTTAGTTTGGATTTGATAAAAGTTAGCCGGCAACGCCTTATAGCTTTTGATCTCGTTGCGCACCAAATCCGTGATGACTTCCTCGTGGGTTGGCCCCAAGCAGAAATCATTGTCGTGGCGATCTTTTATACGTAACAGCTCGCCACCATATTGCTCCCATCGGCCGGATTCTTGCCAAAGCTCAGCCGGCTGAACCACTGGCATCAGCAGTTCTAAAGCGCCGGCTTTGTCCATTTCATCTCGCACAACAGCTTCTACCTTGCGCAGTACGCGCAGGCCGAGCGGCAACCAGTTGTAGAGGCCAGAGGCCATTTTGCGGATTAAACCGGCTCGTAACATGAGCTTGTGACTGACCACAACGGCATCTGCGGGAGTTTCTTTCTGTGTGGCGATTAAAAATTGGGTTGCTCTCATGCTTTGATGGGGCTCTTACTGTAGTGATTGAAACGGGTAGCCATAAGCTAAAAACGGCCCTTCGAGGACCGTTGAGGCTATTTTAGGGCGATGGGCCCCAGCTTGCCAATAGCTGAACAAGGATTTACTGATGATGATCTACCAACCTATTATTTGAGTAGTAAGCTAGGTTTATCGTTATTACTATTGATTGCCAGCCCAGAGGCTGACACGATAGACCCAAGACAAAGCAAAGAGAATACGCCATGTTCACACTTAACGAAGCCTTACAGAGCGACACCGTTTTGATTGGCCACTACCCATTGAGCCTGGTTTTACTGCACAAAGACGCCAATTACCCCTGGTGCATACTGGTGCCGCAACGCAGTAACGTTACCGAAATCTATCAACTGGATGCTGCAGATCAAAAGCAGCTTTTGGATGAGTCCTGTCAGTTATCTGAAACCATGGTTGGGCTCTACGCGCCCAGCAAAATGAACATAGCAGCTCTCGGTAATATGGTGCCGCAGTTGCACGTTCACCACGTGGCGCGCTTTAAGACCGATGGCGCCTGGCCGAATCCAATATGGGGCGCCCAGGAGCCACAGCCCTACACCGAAGAAGCCCTTGCGGCTCGGGTTTCGAAGCTACGCAGCGCGTTGTCTGGCGATGACTTTATCATCAGCGATGAAGCGCCAGAGCCTACCTCAAACTTCAGCCAAACCATCGAAACATAATGCTGTCGTAGGTTTATTGCAGTGCCGGCTGAAGAGCACACGGCCGGCCTGATAGTCGCCTTTGCGCCGACCTGTCTCCCGCCGTACTAACTACACGGCCTCTAACTACCAACCCGCGATCTACCGACCGCAGCCTGCTGTTGCAAACAGCAGGCTGCGGTAGCCGCCTATTCGGCTGCTCAAACCTTGATCAGCGCCTTATTTTCGGCTGGCTGAAAACTCTAACATTCGCGTCAGCGGCACCAGCGCTCGCTTGCCCAATGCATCATCCACGAAGATTTCATTACCGCCCTTAGTGCCACCGCTCTCAAGCAGGTGCAGGAGGCTTTCCAGACTATTCATGGCCATCCAAGGGCAGTTTGCGCAGCTACGACAGGTGGCGCCAGTACCAGCGGTTGGCGCAATTATGAACTCTTTATCAGGGCAAAGCTGCTGCATTTTGTAGAAAATGCCTTGGTCCGTTGCCACAATAAACTGCTGACGATCCAAGGTTTGCGCCGCTTTGATCAGCTGAGACGTAGAGCCTGCTACGTCGGCTAAATCCACCACTGCCGCCGGTGACTCGGGGTGCACGAGTATAGCGGCATCTGGGTAAAGTTCTTTTAGATCCAATAGTCCTTTGGCCTTAAACTCCTCGTGAACTATGCAGGCGCTGTCCCAAAGGATCATATCGGCTTGGGTGGATCTCTGGACGTAATCGCCCAGATGCTTGTCTGGTGCCCAGATAATTTTCTCGCCCTTGGAATCAAGGTAGTCTACAACGTCTAGCGCTATACTGGAGGTCACCACCCAATCTGCTCGCGCCTTAACTGCGGCCGAGGTATTGGCATAGACAACGACAGTGCGATCAGGATGCTGATCGCAAAATGCTGAGAATTCGTCAATGGGGCAACCCAAATCCAGTGAGCAGGTTGCCTCCAAAGTGGGCATGAGCACTTTCTTATGTGGGGTCAGAATTTTTGCGGTTTCACCCATAAATTTGACGCCGGCAACGATCAGCGTATCTGCCGGATGCTCACTACCAAAGCGGGCCATTTCCAATGAATCTGAAACGCAGCCGCCGGTCTCCTCAGCTAAGGCCTGGATCATTGGGTCGGTGTAATAATGCGCCACCAATACGGCATTTTGCTCTACCAACAGCTGCTTAATGCGCGCTTGATATTGCTGCGCCTGCTCTGCGGTGAGCTTATCTTCTTCAGATTTAGCCAGATAATCCTGCACCATCACACGTGCTGTTTCTACGGCATCACTGGTTGTAACCATCACGGAGTCCCCCGGAAACCCGCCTAAAAGCGGTGAAATTTGGCACGAATTATACACGCTTTAGGAAAACACAAGAAATACTTATCATTTCATTTAAAATCAGATAGATAAATAATGTTTATAAAGTATTTTATAGGTATTATCTCGCACTTAAAGTGATTTCTAGCACTGCGCCAGCAGCAATCCAGCCTCCTCACCGCGCATATATTGATTAATCACCCCAACCTTCCCTTGGGTAAGCTTCTCCGCCAAAGCCAGCCCCTTAAATCCCTGCTCAAGGTACTCTTTAGCACTTACCGACCTCGCCGCACCCAGACACCCCAGAAGCAAAGCACTCTGTGGGTAAGGGCGCTGCTCAAACCCCAGCCGGCCGCGTGAGTCGCTTTCGCAGGCCTGGGCAAACTGCTTGACCCGCTCCGGCCGCCGAAAGCCATCCAACGCCTGCAGCAACTTTAATATTGTCCCTGCTTTCATTTCGGGCACCCGATGACACTTTAGGTGGTACTCACAAACCAGCTTGGCCATTGCCAGGTAATCTTTGGGCACCCTTAAGCGACGGCAAACCGCCTCCACCAAAGGCACTCCGGTAACCTCGTGGTTGCGGTGGCTTGGCCACTGCTCCTGCGGTGTAATCCCCTTACCCAGGTCGTGCAAAACGACACAGAAAGTGACAAGCTCACTGTTAAAATGCTGCCTGGCCGCATCTATCGACATCAGCACATGCACACCGGTATCGACCTCCGGATGGTAGTGTTTGGTTTGAGGCACACCAAAAAGAGCATCCATCTCCGGTAACAGCACTTTTAGAGCACCACAGCCACGCAATACCCTGAAATACTCGCTGGGAACCTCCTCACCCAGCGCCCGGGCCATTTCTTTCCAGATGCGCTCTGGCGTCAGGCTGTTAAGCTCATCGCCTGCACTGAGCTGAGTCATCATCTGCAAGGTGGCTGTGTCAACGCTAAAACCCAGATGCTTAAAGCGGGCGGCGAAACGAGCCACACGCAGGACGCGCAATGGATCTTCAACAAAAGCCGGCGACACGTGCCGAAGCACCTTATCTTTTAGATCCTGAGTGCCACCATAGGGGTCCACCAGGTGGCCATCTTTAGACTTGGCGATAGCGTTAATCGTTAGATCTCGGCGCAGCAAGTCCTCTTCTAGGGTCACATCCGTACCGAAATCACAGACAAACCCTCCGTAACCCACGCCCTCCTTTCGCTCTTTACGGGCCAAGGCGTACTCATCTTTGGTTTCTGGATGCAGAAATACCGGGAAGTCTTTGCCAACCCGAGAAAAACCGGCTGCCAACATTTGCTCCGAATCAATACCAACCACTACGTAGTCTCGGTCAGTGACGTCGAGGCCCAACAGCTCATCGCGGACTGCGCCGCCCACCAAATAACTGCTTCGCTCAATTGCTTGTAGTAATGACATAGCGTAACGCTTGGAAATTCGAAATTAGGAAGTGGGTTAGTTTACCGGCCCCAAACGCAAAAAACCCACTCATATGAGCGGGTTTTGCGATGATGGTGGGTCGTACTGGATTCGAACCAGTGACCAATTGGTTAAAAGCCAACTGCTCTACCGACTGAGCTAACGACCCAAATTCTGTAATATTGCTGCGTGCAAGCACGCCCTTCCCTTTTGTCGTACTGGATTGCCAAAGGCGTCCTGCCTTGGTCCGCTTCGCGGTTGGCTAAAGCCAACTCAAAATCGTTCCCGACGATTTTGTCGAGCCAGTGACCACAAATTGCCTGGAGCGATTTGCAGTGTCCTACGGCCATCGCGTAGCGACCTAGCTCATGGATGAGCTAGGCTGACTTGGTTAAAAGCCAACTGCTCTACCGACTGAGCTAACGACCCAAAAGGGTTTGATCTTTCAATCAGACCGGATGCGTGTTGCATCCAGCTAAAATATGGTGGGTCGTACTGGATTCGAACCAGTGACCAATTGGTTAAAAGCCAACTGCTCTACCGACTGAGCTAACGACCCATATTCCATCACCAACTTAATTTAGCTTGGTGATTTCACCTCCGGCTAACTAGCACCTCGCCCACACTCGCTATAACTGAGTGTTTGGCTGTGCCCCGGAAGAGGCGCATATAGTACTTATATAAATTTAAAACACAAGCCTTTTTTGCCACTAGAATTTACTAAATTATCACTTGAAACAATGGGTTATGAAGTGATCAACTCTGATATGGAGTTGGGTCATCGACGCCAGCTTGGGCAAAGCCCTCTTTGCGTAAACGACAGCTATCGCATTTACCACATGCACGCCCTGCTCCATCAGCCTGATAACAAGAGACTGTCTCTGCGTAATCAACGCCCAGAGCCATACCTTTGTTAATAATCTCGCCTTTGGTCAGGTCTATTAAAGGTGCGTGTATTGTCAACTGCCTGCCTTCTGTTCCAAGCTTTGTGGCCAGATTCGCCATGGTTTCAAAGGCAGAAATAAATGCGGGGCGGCAATCTGGATAGCCAGAGTAATCCACAGCATTGACACCTATAAAGATATCCTGCGCCTCCAATACCTCAGCCCAGCCTAATGCAATGGATAGAAACACCGTATTGCGCGCAGGAACGTAGGTGATCGGTATTCCCGAGGTCTCCTGTTCTGGCACCGGGATGTTTGGGTCGGTTAGCGCTGAGCCGCCGATGGTGCTCAAGTCCAGCGTAACCACCTTGTGGGCTACCACACCCTGTCTTTTCGCGATATCCGTCGCCGCTTGTAGCTCAGCTCGGTGCCGCTGCCCGTAATCGAAGCTAATACTGTAACAGTCGTACCCAAGCGAGTGGGCTATGGCCAACACCGTGGTTGAATCCAACCCACCCGAGACCAATACCACCGCTTTTTTTTTGGATGTCATCTCTAAACCCATATAAACGAACAATATGGCGCCTTAGCGCCCCGGCACATCGCCCCACAAATACTTATGCATCTGCAGCTGCATCCTCACGGGTAAACGTGCATCAATAATCCACTGAGCCAGCTGCTCCGGCTTTAATTGCGTAAAACTGGCAGAAAAAAGCAATTCAGCCGGGCCACTCAACAATGAGAGCTCATCAATCTTAAACCGCGCCCACTGAAAATCAGCCTCACTACAAATAACAAACTTTATCTGATCGCCCTGCGAAAGCCGCGCAAGATTGGAATAGTCATTTTTGGTACTTTCACCGGAATCGGGAGTTTTTAAGTCGAGCACCACACTCACCCGAGGGTCTACCCCTTCGATCGACATGGCACCGCTGGTTTCCAAGGAAACGTGATAACCGCAATCGCACAGGCGTTCTAGTAGAACTAGACAATTGGGCTGGGCTAAAGGCTCACCACCGGTAACACAAACCTCTCTCGCGCCGTAGCTATCTACCTCGGTGATAATGGCATCTAGGTCGTATTTCTGACCGCCGTGAAATGCGTACTCGGAGTCACAATAGTGACAGCGCAGCGGGCATCCGGTAAGGCGCACAAACACTGTCGGTAGGCCGCTGGCCAACCCTTCGCCCTGAAGCGAATGAAAGATTTCGGTAATTCGTAACGTGAAATCCATAGAAATGTGACATCACCTGCTCAAAAAAGCGGCGGATTTTAACGAAAAATGCGCGGGAATACTATGAGTATGTGAAAAGCCTAAGCATTGAATGCCTGGGCAGAGCTGCTATAGCAGCCCGTTAACTGACATGAAGTCTTTGGCTAGCTGGGCTGCTGGCGTACCACCGGCTGCAACCTCACTCAACATAGACTTAGCATTGCCTTTGTCGCCAAGCTGAAAATAGAGCTTGCCGAGCTTGAATTTGGCATCTGGCGCCTTATTGTGACCTGGATACTCTTTCAGCAGGCGGCTAAACCACTGCTGAGAGTCTTGCAGATCCTGCTTGCTTAAACTGATTTCACCCAGCCAATAATAAGCATTGGGGGTGAACAAGCCATTTGGATACGACTTCAAGTACTGATTCAGCTTACTGGCAGAGCCGTCAAAGTCTTTCTTTTGCAACAGTAAGCTAAGGGCGTCACTGTAAAGACCTCGCTCACTTACCGGCTTAGCACCACTAATGGGCTGACTGGCTGCGGCGTTGCTGGTACTTGACCTACTGGGCGCGGCGCTCGGAGCTGCGGCACCTTGCGACGACATCAAATTTGAGATCCGCTGATCCAAATCGGTGTAGTCATCCAGCCGCTGTTGTTTCAAACGCTTAATCTCGAACGCCTGCTGCTCAACCAAGCCGCGAAGATCCAGCACCTCTTGCTCAAGCTGCTGCATTCGGCCAAACATTTGGCTTGAGATATTGCCCGCGGTTGTGGTGCTGGCACCAGCCGTAGAGGCCCGTGTTGCCGGACGAGAATCAATAACTTGGGCCTGAGCAAATGTATGGCCAGCAGCAACCCCAAGAGAGGTTGCCACCACACATTGCATCACGCGCTTGGCGAATACATGCATCATTGAAAAACTACTTCAATTCTACGCGACGGTTTAAGCGCCAGGTTTCTTCGTCAGAACCATAGGCTGCTGGTTGCTCTTCGCCGTAGCTTACGGTTTCGATTAAGGTTGGGTCTACGCCTTGTAGCACCAGAAAGTCACGAATTGCGTTGGCACGACGCTCGCCCAAAGCCATGTTGTACTCTCGAGTGCCACGCTCATCAGCATGACCTTCCAGGCGTACCGAACGAGGATTGGCTTTTAGGTCTTCAGCGTGGGCGGTCAACAGGGCGCGCTCATCAGACTTAACAACTGACTGATCAAAATCAAAGTAGAAAACGGTTTCTAGCGCCATTTGCTCGTCTTCCATGATACCGGAGGTATCAACACCAGACGTGTCTACCGCGGAGCCTACTTCTTCCTCAACAGGAGTTGCTGCTTGGTCTGTGTCTATCTCTTCAGTCGATGAACAACCGGCCAGAACAAATGCCAATACGATCAAACTGAACCCTGTTTTTAACAATTTCATGGTCTATCACTCCCAATTGTCGATATCGATATGGTTCTTTTTTGCCTGTCCGTCGCACAGCTATGAACGAGGCTTTGATTTTGCCCTTTTAAAATTGGGGGCAGATTATTTGATTACTACAGCCAAACAAAATTAGTTAGGGTTTGACCTTAGTAATCGCGCTATCTCCATAAAGCTACTTGGCCGATGGCCAGCAGTACATCCTGTACCGAATCAAATCCGTCGCAAAAACCGCCCAACAGATGAGAATCTTTGGCAAGCGTAGTCTGTAAACGCTTGTTGTGCCTCATAAAAGCCGCATTATCACATAACACTGTGGCTAGGCACAGTAATTGAAACAATTAATTTATAAAGGGAGACCATGCTGGCTCACGCACATCACCGCGTTTAGATGGCAACTTAAATTTCACACCCGCATCCAAAGACACCGCCCCCAAAATACCTTTGCCGTTTTCTTGGGTGGCGTACAAAAGCATGGCTCCGTTTGGCGCAATACTGGGTGATTCGTCCAACTTGGTTTCCGTCAAAATTCGGATGTCGCCGGTTGCCATGTCTTGGGCAGCAATATGGAAAACTCCATTTTGGCGATGCACCATGACCATGGTTTTACCGTCTGGCGCTAAACTGGAGCGAGCATTGTAATCGCCGTAAAAAGTCACACGCTCGGTACGACCAGAGGCCAGATCAACTTGATAGATTTGCGGCTGCCCACCCCGATTTGAGGTAAAGATTATTCCCTTGCCATCAGCGGTCCAGCTTGGTTCAGTGTCGATGGCAAAATGGTTGGTTACACGAGTATATTTGCCCGTGATAAGTTCTAGTGTGTAGATTTCTGGATTGCCATCCTTCGACAAAACAAAAGCCAGATTTTTGCCATCCGGCGACCAAGCTGGCGCACCATTCAAACCTTTGAAGTTTGTAACTTGCTGGCGCTTGCCTGTTGCTATTTCCTGAACAAAAATGGCTGGGCGACTGGTTTCAAAAGAGACATAGGTTACCCGCTTACCATCGGGCGACCAGCGAGGCGACAACAATGGCTGCTGAGAACGGAGCAGTTCTTTTTCTCGCGCACCGTCCACATCGGCGTGCATGAGCCGATAGCTTGAGTTCTTCGGGTTGTTTAGATCGCGCATTACCTCAACGTAAATCATTTTGGTTGAAAAAGCGCCGCGAATACCGGTTATCTCTTCGTAAATCACATCAGAGGCATAGTGCGCCAAACTGCGCAGATCCCCTGCTCCAGCCGAAACGGTCCGTTTCAACATCTGCTTTTGGTTGAGAATATCGTACAGCTCAAACCAAAATTGGTATCCATTGGCAACAGGAGTGAGACCTCCAATGACCAAAAATTCGGTATTGAGCGCTCGCCAATCGCGGTAATACACCTCGCCGGCGGATTGAGGAAACGACAGCATGTTTTTACGATTCACCGGTGCGAACTGACCACTGCGCTGTAAGTCGGCTGAAACAATGGCCGCAACGTCTTCCGGCAAAGTGCCATCGGCTTTAAACGGCGCTATGGCGATGGATGTGGGGTTATCGATTCCTTGAGTAATTTCGATGGTCAGCTCAGCGGCAGCGTTTGTGCAATACACAAACAACCCAATAATTCCTATGGCGAGGGCTCTTTTTATGGTTAACAAACTGTCACTCCTAATAACGAACTTTCAAGTAACTAACTTTCAAGGTGGTGCTGTTAAATCCAGGCATCAGCAACGGCAATGAAGCGCTAGACATTGTCGTTCACCGAAACGCAGCCGCTAGTTGCTCGGTAAAACTGCATTTACACGGTTAACACAGCGCCTGGCCGTACAATTTACAACCGCAAATCCTGCGGGTTAAACACCAGCCTTAGCTCTCTGAAATACTGCTCAAACACCGGCGAAGGCACGTCTCTTAACTCTTTAAATTGCTCGGCCTTCAGTACTGCTTGCTCGGCGGAGCGGTCAAACGCTGCATTACCGCTGCTTTTGGCAACTGTCACGTTGACCACCCTACCAGTAGGCACTAACTGTATTAACAGTTCGCACTGCATACCTTTACGGGCAGACGGCGGCCTACTCCAAAACTGCTCAACTCGTCGGGCAATCACCGCAACGTAGCTTTGCGCGGTTGCTTCCGCTTGCTGCTGCGCAAACGCGGCTTGCTCTGCCGCCTCCGCAGCGGCTAATTCTTGCTGCAGCTGATTCTGCACTCGCTGCTGTTCTAGCTGCTTCAATTCTTCGGCCAGGGCCTTTTTCTTACGCTCCTCTGCCGCCTGCTGCTGGGCTTTCAGCTCCTCTGCCTTTTTCTTTTCTGCCGCCTTGCGGTCACGCTCGGCTTTCTCTTTGGCTTCTTTTTCGCGCTGTTTCTTTAACGCTGCTTGCTTGGCTTTTTCAGCCTCAGCTTCGGCGCGTTTTTTCTTGGTCAGATCAACGACATTTTGTTGCTGTGGTTTTGGCGTTACTTTAGGCGCTTGCTGTTTGGGCGCCGTTTGCTCCAATTGAATCAGTTTAGCCTGTACAATTTGTACAGGCGGTTTTCTGGTTTCAGTTTCGCCTTCCCAACCCCAAGCCAGTAGGGCCACTATGCCAAGGTGCAGCGACAAGCTGACTAAAACAGCGACTGGCAATCGAACATAGCTTGAAAAAAACATTAGCTTTCTGGCTCTGTAACCAGCCCCACCGACGGGGCTCCCGCTGCTTGCAAACTGGTCATGGCCTTAACCACTTCACCGTAGGGTACACTGACGTCCCCCCACACCAGTACCGGTGTATCCGGCTTTTGACCGAGCACTTTACTCACTGCTTCCTGAATGGCGGGTAACGGCTTAGCTTCCTCTTGCTCACCACCTAAATTTAGGTAGAAGCTACCGTCCGCCTTAACCGAGACAATCAACGGCTCATCTTCATTGGCATCAAAAGGTTCTGCGGGAGTCTTTGGCAGCTCAACCTTGACGCCCTGCATCAATAGAGGTGCAGTAATCATAAACACCACCAAAAGCACCAGCATAACGTCGATATACGGCACCACGTTAATTTCCGCCATGGGCTTTTTCTTTTTGTTACGCATGGCGGTTCCTAGGGATTGCTAGAATGCAATTTGCGGTGAAAGAAGGCACTGAGTTCTTCAGAGAAGGTTTCGTAGCCGTTAACCATGGTCTCTGCTTTTGCTGAGTAACGGTTGTAGGCCAACACTGCGGGAATGGCGGCAAATAGACCCATTGCGGTGGCAACCAGTGCTTCTGAAATGCCAGGGGCTACGGTGGCCAAGGTGGCCTGGTGCACATTGGCTAGGCCTCGAAAGGAATTCATGATGCCCCAAACCGTACCAAACAGGCCGATATAAGGGCTCACCGAAGCCACACTAGCCAAGAAGGACAAGTTCGCTTCGAGCTTTTCTTCTTCTCGGGCTAAAGCTACGCGCATGGCTCGCTCGGTACCTTGCATAACCGAATGAGGGTCCGCTGAGCTCTGTTGTTTTAGGCGGGAAAACTCTTTAAACCCGGCCCTAAATATGCTCTCAGCACCTTCTATTTTTCCGTTTTGCGCTTTGGCATTGCCCTGTTTATACAACTGGGTTAAGTCGATTCCGGACCAAAAGCGTTTCTCGAACTCGGCGTAGAGGCGAGAAGCCCGGCTTTGATACAAGCCCCGATTGACGATCATCACCCAAGACACTATGGATGCCAACATAAGGATGGCCATTACAGCCTGAACAACCAAGCTGGCCTCTGAAATTAAAGACCAAATGGATAAATTATCACCACCGTGCATCGAACTTAAACTCCTAAACGCTCTAGCTGGCTTTTCCAAGCCGAAAGCTCACTCTATTTTGGCCGTCAGGCCCGCCTATCTCTGGCTGCAGGGAAGATTACGGTATTAGCTGCAGGTGTCAATCGCAATGCTATAGACCTTGATGCCAATCTCGTATTTTAGTGTGTAAATCAGCAGGCATAGCCATGGGCTTCATATCAGCTTTGTTAACGCAGGCTACTCTGATCACAGCAGTGCAAAGCAGCACTTCGCCCCTCAGTACTGTTTGCTCAAATACTACGGAGACCCTGGACACCTTTTGAATGGCTGCCGTTACCACCAACGCATCATCTAGGACGGCCGAACGTTTGTAATCAATTTGCGCCGAAGCGACCACCAAAATACCGTTATTATGCGTTACAGCGGGCTTATTGAACCCTAAACTTCGTAGGAGTTCAGTGCGGGCACGCTCCATGTATTTTAGATAATTGACATAGAACACAATACCGCCAGCGTCGGTATCTTCTATATAAACTCTCGTGGGTAAGTCAAAACGAGGCAACGAAGGCATCAAACTGTTCTTAATTGAGGAAGTGAAACGAAGATTAAACTTCGAATTGGCCCTGACTGCTGGGCGGTTGAATTCCAAAATGCTGGTAGGCAAGCTGTGTTGCCATCCGGCCGCGAGGCGTTCTTACCAGATAACCTTGCTGTATCAAATAAGGCTCCAGCACATCTTCGATGGTGTCTCGCTCTTCATTAATCGCCGCAGCCAAGCTGTCCACGCCAACCGGTCCACCACCGAACTTCTCCATCACTGCTAACAACATGCGCCGGTCCATATGGTCAAAACCGCAATGATCGACGTTCAACATATTGAGCGCTGCATCGGCTATTTGCTCTGTTACGGTGCCATCGGATTTAACCTCAGCATAGTCTCTTACCCGGCGCAACAAACGCAGCGCTATACGTGGGGTACCGCGGGCGCGTTTAGCAATCTCAGCTGCACCACTTTCTTCTACATGAATTGACATCAAACTTGCAGCGCGGGCAACGATGTGGGTTAGGTCCTTAAGGTTTACGAACTCCAACCGCTGCACAATACCAAACCGGTCACGCAGAGGTGATGTCAGTAAACCCGCTCGAGTGGTAGCTCCCACCAGAGTAAAGGGAGGCAAATCGATTTTGATGGAGCGCGCCGCCGGCCCCTCACCTATCATGATGTCCAGCTGAAAATCTTCCATGGCGGGGTAAAGAACTTCCTCCACCACAGGGCTCAAGCGGTGTATCTCGTCGATGAACAGGACATCGCCGGCATCAAGATTGGTCATTAAGGCGGCTAAATCTCCGGCCTTTTCTAGCACAGGTCCGGAGGTGGATTTCAACTCGCTGCCCATCTCTGCGGCGATAATATTGGCTAAGGTGGTTTTGCCCAGCCCGGGCGGCCCAAAAATCAGCGTATGATCCAAGGCTTCTTTTCGTTGCTTCGCCGCCGCGATGAAAATCTCCATTTGTACACGCACTTGCGGCTGACCATGATAGTCCTGTAGCGATTTCGGCCGCACGGTCTTATCAACCATTTCCTCCGGGGCGTCGGCACTAGCGGAAACCAGACGAGTGGCCGTTAGGTTATCTTTTTCAATCATAGCGGAAAAATTTATAGTTAAGCCGGTTCATTGGTTATTCACTGTTGAATCATTGATGTTGGCGAGGCCGCATTCTAGAACTAGCCGACTCTTACAGGGTCTAGTTGCAACGTGATGGCACTGTATTGAGAAGAACACCATTTTACTCAACTTAAAGCATCACAATAAAAAGGAGCTAACCTGGCAACATAGAGCGCAGTGCTAATCTGATAAGCTCCTCACTGGTTTCAGGCATTTTTTGTTTATCTAACCGGCTAATAGCTTTAGCTGCCTCGGCTGGTTTGTAGCCAAGTGCAACTAGGGCGCTCTCTGCCTCTGCAATAATCTCGCCTTGCCCCCGCCCTGAGACTGGCGCGCTGGGCTCGCCAGCCTGGGAAAATTCGCCGTCGCCGGCCCAATCCTTAAGCCGATCTTGCATCTCAATCACTAATCTTTCGGCAGTTTTTTTCCCCACGCCCGGCACTTTTACTAGGGTTGCACTGCTGCCTGCGTGTATTGCAGAGACGAAGGCAGGTGTTTCAATGCCAGAAAGTATGGATAGAGCCAGTTTAGGCCCTACACCATTGACCTTAATAAGGTGCCTGAAGAGTTGTCGATCTACGGTATCCTTAAAAGCGAACAGTTGGTGAGCATTCTCACTCACAGAAAAATGCGTGTACAACTGCACTTGCTCACCCACTTTAGGCAAGCTGTAGATACTGGTCATAGGTGCTTGCACCTCATAACCCACGCCGTTTACATCTATCAATAAATAAGGTGGCTGCTTTTCTGCAAGTGTGCCTGTTAACCGACCAATCATTCAGGGTTGTCTCGTTTATCGTGTGCTTTGGTGGATTTAAACTAAGCGACCGCGCCGGAATCGCAGTGAACGCGCCGTTTGTATCTCGAACTGCTGGCTGTGAGCATGGCAAACAGCAACCGCCAGGGCATCGGCGGCGTCTTCTTGAGGGGTATCGCTTAGCTTTAATAACTGCTGAATCATAAGCTGAACTTGAATCTTGTCGGCCGCTCCGGTGCCTACCACGCTCTGCTTAACCTTGCGAGCCTCGTACTCTGCAACGGGCAAGCCATAATGGCCTGCAGCAACAATGGCCGCCCCCCTCGCTTGGCCGAGTTTCAATGCTGAGCTAGGGTTTTTCGCTAGAAAAACCTGCTCAACGGCCATTTGCTGCGGGCTGTATTCTTCTATGATTTGATTTAGTGATTCAAAGATGTGCTTAAGGCGGGAGGCCAACGCGTCTTTGGCGTTTAGCCTAATAACGCCACTGGCAACGTACGTTAGCTTGCCAGAAACGGAATTCACTATGCCGAAACCGGTTTTTAATGAACCGGGGTCGACTCCTAAAATTAAAGGCATCCGCCCACTCTATGACTATTTTACTGAACGTTTATCCAGTGTGAGTCTGTCAGGGGGCGGATGATTGGTCAAGTTTTTAATGCATTTTCTCTTCTGCCGGCATCACCCGAATGGCTTCACCCTGAGGTGTTTTAGGGGCTGATAACTTAGCTTGAGGTAAATCGCCCACCAGGATAGGTAACGCGAAGTTGCGAGCTGAAGTCTGCGGCCCCACCGTCGAGGAAACGGCCAAGTTGACAAAAAACTCGCCCTCTTGTTGTGCCGTAACTGTTACCGGAATGGCAATGGCCTGCCCTGCTTTGGCTGGGCCGGAGAAGTCATCCGCCACAACCGCAATGGAATGGGTGGTGGAACTTACCTTAATAGATACTCTGTCCAGATCGGCTTCAGGAACAAAACTTAATTCTACAATTTCAGCGACGCCAACTTCAGACTTACCATCATAGTTATGCTGGAAACGAATGGGCGCGCCAGGCTTTAAGTAGCCGCTACTCGCTGACTGAGCACCCTTGGAAGGCTGGCTCTCTACGGATTCTTTAGCTTGCTCGCATCCCACCGAGGAAAGCGCCAAGCTGGCGGCAATAATTGCGGTTGCCAAAGGTTTAATCATTATCGGTGTCCCTAATTCTGTATTTTCTTTAATTCACGGTTACATTAAAGCAGGCATTGCCATCGCTGGCTGAGCTCTGACCTACGTAGTTGGTGACATCGAGCATATAATCGCCACTGCTTAACGTGCCAGCCCAGCTGTCTTGATTTACGGTGGTGCCATCGGCCCCTCCTATGAAAGAGCCATTTTTGTATATATAGAAATCTGGGTCGGTAGTGCTAGCCCCGGAACTGCGAGCAACCGTTATTGTGTAGTTACCACTGGCGACAGAGAATTGTACATAGCGATGGGTGCCCAACTTATTGTTGGTGCCAAATTGATCGATTGTACATACCTCTTCAGACACGCCCGGCAGCAACTCGGTATAAATTGGTAGCACACTGGCATTACCACCATCGTTATCCTCGGAGCTGCCAGCGGTATCTTCAGCCACAATACTCTGGTTTTCTGCCAGCGTATCTATGGCTTGGGCGAAGGTCGGATTAGCCGCTTTCAACTGCGCCAGAAACAGGTGAATGCCGGTAAATAGCTCAGACTGCGTATATTCACTGCTGCTCAGCACGTCGTACATGGGGCCAAGCCCCAACTCTAAGCCATCGGCGTTATCCGAATTGGCGTCAAAAATATCGTACAAAATTGCTTGAACCGAGGACTCGTTGAACCAACCTCTGCGTATTGCGTAATTATTGGCCTCTAAGTCGAACGAGAAGGAGTTGGTATTGGAGTCTCTGTAGATAGAATCATCCAAAACAATGGCCGAAAGCGCATTACCGAAGCCTTCGCCAAACGCTAGGCGCATATCCAAAGAGGCGGAAAGACTGTGCGAACCGCCAATAGAATCCGACCTGGAAATATTGGCCTCAAAGTAGTGCGCCCACTCGTGGGCGATAACATGGCTATCAAATTCGTCGGTATCGTTAGCCTCATCACCTAACACATAGATGGCGTTGGCGCCGAACCGGAAAAACGTGGTGGAGATGTTGCCCTGGTCTAGCTCACCGCTAGCCGGCCGATTGTTTTCACTCCAATAAGCGACCAAACCCGGGAAGGTGATTGTGGAATCAATTTGCACCAGCTTGCTCATGGAGGTGTAGATAGTGTCCAAGATGGCAAATGGCGCCGCTGCTCTTTGCTCCGTATAGCTGCCAGAGGAAAGGTCCCAACCCGAGGCTGCATGGAGGTCTCTGGTAGAGTCCTCGCTGCCAGAGCTGGCCAAAGAGCCCTGCAACACGTAAAGCGCGTTTTGCAAGGTATTGTCGGCCACGCGAACATTCCAATTAACCGACCCTGAGCGGATTGTTTCCGCCCTTACCCGAATCAAAAATTCAGTGTTTAGCTCTACCCCGCTGAAGCTGTAGGCGCCTGCGGCATCGCTGCTGGTAGAGTCTACGACGTTTTGGTTGGCGTCAATTAACTGAACGATGGCGCCTCGCACGGGCAGATCATATGCATTAGCAAAATCTAAATCGCTTTGGGCATTGTGCGGTACTTTCTCGTAGGTGACGGTACCGGATATCGTTACCGAGGTTGGAGCAACAGGGTCTGTTGTACCACCGGAGCCGTCATCACCACCAGAGCCGTCATCACCACCAGAGCCGTCATCGCCACCAGAGCCATCATCACCGCCGGAACCGTCATCGCCACCGGAGCCATCGTCGCCGCCGGAGCCGTCGTCACCACCGGAGCCATCGTCGCCACCAGAGCCATCATCACCGCCGGAGCCATCGTCGCCACCGGAGCCATCATCACCACCGGAGCCGTCGTCACCACCGGAACCATCGTCGCCACCGGAGCCGTCATCGCCACCGGATCCATCGTCGCCACCAGAACCGTCATCACCACCGGATCCATCGTCGCCACCAGAACCGTCATCACCGCCGGAGCCACCGTTTCCCCCGGTAACCGGTGTCTCGCCTGTGGAGCCACCGCCGCCTCCGCCTCCCCCGCCACAGGCAGATAGCAGGATGATCAAAACTGCACTAATCAATAGGGAATTTATATTCATTCTTCTTTCCGTGTCGTTTTTACTCCATCTCTGAAAAAGACCCCTAAGGTGCGATATCCAGAAATACAGACAGCGTTACGAATTATTATTTAGCAACGTCTTTTACCAGTAGAGCCTGTTGCAAATCTGTGCCAACTCTGCTTCAAATGTATTAATGATAGTTCTCTTTTTGTGGTAAACCATCCAGAAAAATCGACTAAATATTGCTATCGTAAGACTGTTTTCGTAGGTGCAATTTTACTAAAGTTTCAATGTCTTATATCAGATTGATTCGTATCAAAATGTAATTTTGTCTGTTACACGCCGCTGTAATGTCGACCACGTCACAATAAGGCAGCAAATTAAAGATCCGTACGCTAGGTGAAGATTTAATGAATACCCGAACAACCATGAATAAACCCTTAAACTTCAAACTAGCTGCCTTGTGCGGAGCCATTGTTTTAGGCGGCTGTAATTTTCAGATTGGCAACGGCAGCGGCGATTCTAACGATGGTGATGACAGCAGTAGCGGGTCTGACGGAGGGGCCAGCATTGGCGTACTGACCGATGCCGGCGGCCTAGAGGTGAATTTCAACAGCGAGTTTTCTCTAGCGGCGTCTGGGACCGTATACCTGGATGGTGCCGAGGTAGACGCCTCTGAGCTGCAAGACGGCATGGTCGCCTCCTTTAAACTCGAAGAAACCGTTCCCGATGACTTAAGCAGTGGCACGGCGACTGAAATTCGAGCCAACCATATCGTTATTGGACCCGTAACAAGCCTCGCTCCGCTATCGGTATTGGGCCAGGAAATAACCGTGCTCGAAGAAACCGAATTGGACGGCATCAGTAATGACGATGTCGGCAACCTCAGCCTAGGTGAAGTGATCAGGGTCAGCGGTTACAGCAACCGGCAAGGCGGTAACATCGCAACTCGTATAGACGCACCCACCGGTGGCACGCTGGAATGGAAGATAACCGGCACGGTAAGCAGCTTGCAGGCCAGCTCCAGTTTTAGCCTAGAGGATCAGCCAATTAGCATGGGCGGAGTCGTGCCTGATTGCGAGTCGGAATTTGCCGATGGCGATTATGTAGCCGTCACCGCATCTCCAATTACCTCGTTTACCGCAGGTCAAACCATAGATACTACCCTTAGCATAAGCTGTGAAAGCATTGCCCTCCCCACATTGGTTAACGACGATGACGACATCGACGAACTACCCGCTGAAATGGAAGGCATCGTTAGCGAAGTTAACAATCGTTCTGAATTTTTACTGTACGACCAGGAGGTCGAGATCAGTAGCTCCGTGCAATTCACCGGCGGCGAAGAGAGCGATCTTATTTTAGGCGCAAAAATCGAAGTAGAAGGTACCGTCGACCCGGATAGCAATATACTCACGGCCAACAGCATTATTTTCCACCAACGACCAATAGAGATAGAGGCTCCATTAGCAAGTACGGACATCACGGCTAATGAGTCGGTGACCTTTTTTGGCCTATCCGTTACCACCAATAAACTGGTGATGGAAGACGATTTAATCGTCAGTAGCGGTGTGGCAGACGCACAGGTACGACTTAACGGCTTTGTGGATGAAGAGCAAGTCCCCTATGCCATCGCGCTATCCATCCGCGGTAATTCCGACGACGAAGATGTCACTCTCAAAGGCCCTGTATCCGACGTTGAATCGGATGGTTTCGACGTTATGGGCATTTCGGTAGAGGGGGATTCCGCAGCTACGTTGGTGACCTCTTTGAACGAGGAAGATGTGGTTCGCGTGGAAAACGCGGAAGTCGATGGTTCAGACGGCATCAGAGATGGTGATGTGTCGGTGGTAAATTAGCATCCCCCTGCGGTGCTTAGTCCAATCAGTACCGCTTTGCCAGCCTCAGCCCAGTCGCGATATCCTGATACAAAATCCGCCTAAAGCACCGGCTCTACGCCAAAAATCCCCCAGCAAGTGCTGGGGTTTTTAATGAAACTTAATTTAGCAAATTTACTCTGCTTTTGGTTTCTCGGCGCTTTCCTTTTTACGCAAAGCAATATTTAAGTCCCTGAGCTGCAGAGAATTGACCTCACCTGGAGCGTCGGTCATTACACAGGCCGCTGTTTGTGTTTTAGGGAAGGCGATCACGTCACGGATAGACGGCGCACCGGTCATTAGCATCACCAAGCGGTCCAATCCGAAGGCCAAGCCGCCGTGGGGCGGCGCACCGTACTTCAGTGCATCCAACAAGAACCCGAACTTTTCTCTCTGTTCGGCTTCAGCAATACCCAGCACTTCAAACACGGTCTCTTGCATGGCTTGGTCGTGGATACGAATAGAGCCACCACCCAACTCAGTACCGTTTAATACCATATCGTAGGCTACCGAAAGCGCTGCCAGCGGATCCTCTTTGAGCTGCTCAGGGCTGCAGCTGGGTGAAGTAAATGGGTGGTGCAAAGCGGTCATGCTGCCGTCATCGTTGGTCTCAAACATGGGGAAATCCACTACCCATAATGGAGCCCAATCGCAAGTGGTCAGGTCCAGATCCAAACCCACTTTAATGCGAAGTGCACCCAGTGCCTCTGAGACTACCTTGGTCTTGTCTGCGCCGAAGAACACAATATCGCCATTTTTGGCAGCGACACGCTCCATAATAGACATGGTCACGTCATCACCCAGAAACTTAATAATCGGCGATTGCAAACCTTCGATGCCTTTTTCCAACTCGTTGACTTTAATCCAGGCGAGACCTTTGGCACCGTAAATACCAACAAATTTGGTGTATTCATCAATTTGTTTACGGGAAATTTCAGCACCGCCATCAACCTTCAATGCAGTTACGCGAGAAGCAGAATCATTGGCAGGCCCTGCAAACACCTTAAACTCGATGTCTTTCATCAAGTCCTTGATGTCTACCAGCTGCAATGGGATACGAAGATCTGGCTTGTCAGAACCGTAGATCGCCATGGCTTCGGCGTATGGCATGCGTGGGAACTCTCCCAAATCTACGCCTTTCACATCGATGAATAACTGGCGGATCATTTTCTCTGTGATCGCCATTATTTGCTCTTGGTCGATAAACGAGGCTTCGATATCTATTTGGGTGAATTCAGGCTGGCGATCGGCTCGTAAATCTTCATCCCGGAAACATTTAGCAATCTGGTAGTAGCGGTCAAAACCTGAAACCATTAGCAATTGCTTAAATAACTGCGGCGATTGTGGCAGAGCAAAAAAGCGACCCTCATGGGTACGCGATGGCACCAAGTAGTCCCTGGCACCCTCAGGTGTGGCGCGGGTGAGGATTGGCGTCTCTAGATCGAGAAAGCCCTGCTCTTCCAGGTTCTGGCGAATAACACTGGTAATCTTTGCGCGCAGGCGCAGGTTGTTTTGCATCTCTTGGCGACGCAAATCCAAAAAGCGATACTTTAAACGAACATCTTCACCCACATGGGTATACTCGCTGAGCGGGAACGGCGGGGTTTCTGAACTGTTTAAAATTTCAATGCCAAGGCCGTAGACCTCAATCTCGCCCGTAGCCATGTTGGGATTGATGGTGCCCTCAGAGCGCGCTCTAACCCGCCCGGTAACCTTTAATACATATTCGCTGCGTACTTGGTCGGCGATTTCAAATCCGGTGCTGTCTGGATCGAAGACAACTTGAACTACACCATCTCTGTCGCGCAGGTCGATAAAGATAACACCACCGTGGTCGCGGCGACGATCCACCCAGCCGCACAGTGTTATCTCTTGATCTAACAATTCTTTGGTAACAATACCGCAGTAATGGCTGCGCATAACAAATTCCTATGTAAACTCTGTACTACGGGACAAGGCGCGCTATGCCTCGTCCAAATGGGTTTTGTCGCCGAAACCGGCGTTACTTATCTGTAGCAGCAGGTTTGCTAGAGCTACTATTACCGGAGCTACTGCTATCCGCCACACTGCTTTTCGCGCCCGCATCTCCAGCAAGATTCTTCTGCTTACCACCTTTCTTGAAGTCAGTCTCATACCAGCCGCTACCAGCTAATCTGAAACCAGCGGCAGATATTTTCTTCTTCAATGATGATTCGTGACACTGGGGACACTCCACCAGCGGATCATCGGCAATCTTTTGTAGGGCCTCTAGTTCATGCTGGCAGGAGCCGCAAACATATTCATAGATTGGCAAAATACTTCCTCCAAACCCCGTTATAAACACTTAATCATCTAATCCTCTCGTTGGGCGCCATATTGTACAATTTTCAACCCAAGGGTTCACACATTGCACCGGCATTGCCCAATGGCGGCGTATTATAGCCTATACCGCTGGAATCAAAGCAACCGAAAGGAGTCCTTATTTGAGCGAGATTCCAAGGAAAGCCAAGCTCAGTTTAACCAAAAGGGCTTCCGCGCATTTATGACGACCCAGCCATACCTCGATTTAAGCGCCTGCTCCCACGAGGCTCGTGGATAAAAGCTTGAATCTTTAACCATTGGATAGTTCCGCTCCCCTAGCTAGCCTAGTAGATAAACGCGGCTCAATGTCACGATTGGAAACAAAAAATAGGCTGATTTATGGGGTGAAAACGCAAATAGTCTCGTTTGAGGCCTATTTTTACGCGAAATTTATTGCGGACTCGTTTTTTATACTATATATAATGTGCGCAAGCCACTTAGTGGCGACTTGCTACTCGACTTACACCTGCAAAAATTAACTCTGTAAAGCGTATGGCGACTCACTGAGCGCTGAAAACAAACATCATAAAGGATCTGAGACCATGGCCGTCCGAAAGTCACCTGCTACAAAAGCCGCTGCAACACCACCAAAAATTAAAGCTATCACTGAGCGCTTTACTAAAACTCAAATGCTAAACCAGATCTCTGAAAATACAGAGGTTCCTAAAAAACAAGTGCAGGCGGTATTAGACGAGCTGTCCAACGTCATCGCTGGCCACTTGAAAAAGCGCGGCGGCTGCGGCGATTTTGTACTGCCTGGTTTAATGAAAATCACCACCGTTAAAAAGCCGGCTCGCAAGGCGCGCAAAGGCATTAACCCTTTCACGGGTGAAGAGACCACCTTCAAAGCCAAGCCCGCTAGCGTACAGGTTAAAATTCGCCCACTGAAGAAACTCAAGGAAATGGCCGAGTAATCATTGCCTAATGGCAATCGGTTTTGTGGAGCCCTCTCTTGGCTCCACTTCCCTAGCCCTACTTCCCGTCCCTGACGACGATACCTTCAATCGGGTCAATCTACGGTATTACAATCGTCAACCAAGCCTCCGCTGCTTCCTCCCGCTAAACGCTGAACCACGGCTGTTACTTTACTGTCAGAGGTTTGAATACTGTGCCGCTTTAATCTTCTCGCCGCAAAGTGCGGCTCATTTTGCATTCAACCGCGTAGATGGTAAGCGAGTTGCTATGACCGCTGCGCAAGGAGTACGCTTAGAACTAGAGGCAGCCAAATGCAAAGCCCCAAATGGAGCCCAACATGAACCCAAACACTGAAACGCTTAAAGCGGAAATTATCAAGCTGAAGCAACAAATGCACGCCGCGCTTGACTCCTCAAAGCAGTCAACGCTGGATTCATTTATTAATCATTTAAGTAACGATGAACCGCCGGAGAGCAAAACGCTCACTGCGCTGAAAGCAGAGCTAGCAGAATTAGAAGTCAGCCACCCAAAATCGACCTCGGTAATCCGGGCAGTAATTGAGCAATTGGCGAAAATGGGGATTTAGCGCATCACTAAGAGCTGCTAACAAACTGTGATTGCGCCTTGGTAGGGTACAAAGAAGAGCACCGCCGTATGTGTTATTTATAGTTCAATGCTACTTGTATTCCTGATCAATGCCTTGGTAGCAGCCCTGGCGGTTATCATCCATTACCAAGCACTGCGCCTGTTAACGGTTCAGCTGCCCAAGCTATCCATTCACCCTCAACTGATTGTGGCCTTTGGTGTGCTAGGCAGCATGGTGGCCCACCTATTAGAAATATGGTTGTTTGCCGTTGTCTACTTCTTACTGTTAAAAGCAGGCGGTTTTGGCCACTTGGACGGTAACTTTGATGGCAGCCTGGTTGCCTGCGCCTACTTCTCTATTTCGGCCTACACGTCGTTGGGGCTTGGTGATATCGAGCCCTTTGGCTTGGTGCGATTTGTTACAGGTATGGAGGCATTAACCGGCCTACTGCTAATTACTTGGTCTGCTTCATTTATGTTTTTGGAAATGCAGCGCTATTGGAATAAATCCCATTCCGCCGGGCGCCCAAACCATAAAGAAAAAGACAGAGACAGCTAAACCCACACCAGACCCAAAGCCGCAGCCTATCGATGGTTGAACTTGCGGTTTAGGCCATCAAGCTGCTGCGCAAATTGGTGTAGCGTAGCTCCAGCACTGGACGCGTTATGCGTCTGCTCCAGTACTTTCTCACCGGATACCGCAATCACGGCGATATTTGAACTCACCTCGGAGGCAACGCTGGCCTGCTCATGGGTGGCATTAGCGATGGATTGGTTCAAAGCATTAATTTGAGTAATTGCTTCACTTACACGCTCCATCAACGCCAAGCTCTCCTGGGTATTTTGCACGCAGGCCTCAACCAAGCCTTTGCTGCTTTCAATCACGATAACGGCAGCTTCACTCTGGGACTGTAAACTATCGATCATACGGTCGATGTCTTCCGTGGACTCTTGTGAGCGCTGAGCCAATGTGCGGACTTCGTCAGCCACAACGGCGAATCCCCTACCCTGCTCACCGGCCCGGGCGGCCTCAATAGCAGCGTTAAGTGCCAGCAAATTAGTTTGATCCGCAACGCTACGGATAACGTTGACCACCGACCCAATCTGACTACTTTGATCGTTTAGAGCGGTAACAGTGGTAACGGCCTCTCTGATTTTATCAGCCATCTCTCGAATACTGGCATCAGTCCGCATGGACGCGTTTCGGCAATTGGCGGCGTCCTCATTGGCATTCAAGGCGGAGTTAGCCGCGACTTTTGCATTCTCCGACATTTCCGAGCTGGATGCCGACATTTCTTCAATGGCCGAAGCAATTTTTTCGGTCTCCGCTTTTTGAATGCTTACGGAACCCTTAACGGAATCGGTTAAAGTGCTGAATTGCTCACTGGTCTGATTTAATTCACCAGTCAATGAGCTTACTTGGCCAACCAGGGATTGAATGGATTCTGTGTACGAGTCAAATCGGCGCAAAAGCTCCGTAGCACCGTTGGTACGAGCCCCTAAATAAATGGCATCATCAGCTAATATCTCAGTGGTAACTCTCGTCATTTCATGCGCTTGGACCGCTTCTTTTTTCATTACAGCAGAAATCACCACCAAAACGGCGCACTCAACGATCAAATAGCCAGCGTGCAACAATATAATCCACCAGCCCTGGTTACCGGATTCTAGCACCCATATAGGTAGCCCCTGGGTTTGTGCAAAATAAAAGCTGATATGGTGCACCGCCACCACTGCGGTGGCGGCTACGATAACCACCGGATCGCGATAGACAAGCAAAACCGCTAGCAGCGCAAAAATTCCGAAATGGAATTCGATCATCCCGTGGGATTGATGGATATTAAGCGCAGTGATTGCCATCACGCCTACGGCGAAGGCTAACCGGCTCATGATTGACCCGGGAGCCATCATTCGGATGGCTGAAGTAGCCGCTAGAGTCCCCACTCCTATTACAATCGCCTCTAGCCAAGTTCCATACCAGGGCGCTAAGGCCAGGGAATAAACCGTTAGGCCGACAATTATGATATGCATTAAAGCATCTGCTTTGTTGACCGACTCGCGGACATTACCTTCCTTTCCTGTTTGCACGTGTAGTTCTCCACAAACGAATTCGCAAAATGTTAGGCTATACAGATTCTAATTTCGGCGTGCCTGTCGGGTTCGCGCACAGGCAACCGACACTCTCTTGGTTAATCCAGTGAGGATTGACTCCGGCGCGAAGCATTTCGTCTGTGCGGGTCACAAAGTCTTCACCTTCGCCGCAAACCGTGCCGCCACTGTAGGGGCCGAAGTAGGCAAGCTTTCCGTCTTGATCGAACACCATTACTGCCGGCGTTGCTGGCACAAACTGAGCTAAATTGGCAAAGCGACCTGTATCTACCCCTAGGTCGATTAGCTCATGGTGGTAATGATCAAGCCGTTGCTGCAGTTCTGCCACATGGGGCTCACTGTATCTGTTACAAATACAATCACTCCCCGACCAATGAACTATGGTGCCAGGCGCCACCTTGGCAATCGTGCTTAGTTTAGAGCCGTCAAAAGTCGCCCATTGATCAAAAGACGCTAAATTAGCGAAAAAAAACCGGTAAAAAGCAACCACAAGTAATATCAGCCACGCAACAAACACAGTAGCCGCCGCCGTTTGCTTTAAGTTAAATTTCCTAGCTACCACCATTTACAAAAGTAGACCCCGCGATGGCACGCCTCGAACTGAAGTAATTTGTACTGCTATCGGCCAAGTGCCGAAAAACTTAATCGCGCAGGCAAAAATCTTTCAAACATTGACTTGATAGAGTTTAGCTCGCGTTTTGCAGGCTGGAAGATTAGATGTTTGTAGGGCGTTACAACAACACCTGAAGACGAGAGAACGACGTTATTTTTAGATTTAAGGGTAAGGCGCAGCGCGCAAGGCAACCGCGTCTATATTACCCCAAGCTCATGTGATTAGATTGCCATGGCAGCGGCACTGATACGACTGATTTCCGACCAATCTCCGCTCTCCACCAGTGACTTGGATACCATCCAAGAGCCACCGACACAAACAACGTTAGGCCGAGCTAACAACCCAGCGGCGTTCTCGGTGGTAACACCGCCGGTAGGACAAAATTTAATTTCGGGGAAAGGCCCAGCAAAAGAGCTCAGAAGTGCCGGGGCGTTAATCGCCATCGCGGGGAATAATTTAAAGGTTGAGATACCGTAGTCCATACCCTGCATCAACTCTGAAGCGGTGGCGATGCCTGGCAGCAATGGCAGCAGCGAGCCCTCAGAACGCGCTAAAAGCTTATTGGATATACCCGGCGAAACCGCAAAGTCCGCCTGAATTGCCTCAGCTTGCGCAAATAGATTTGCGTTGGTAATGGTGCCTACGCCAACCTTAACCGGTAAACCCAGATCTTGAACTGCTTTAATCGCATCCCACGCACAATCAGTTCTAAGGGTGATTTCCACCGAGCCGATGCCTCCAGCAACCATAGCTTTTGTCATCTCGATAGTGGATTGCACCGTGTACGGAGTTACTACCGGTACTATTTTAAGTTCAGCCAAAGATTTTTGAAACTCGTTCATTAAATTATCCTTTTAAACAAAAGCGAATGGTCTATTGCGTGAATCCCTGTGACAAAAAAGCCCGGTGTTTTACAACACCAGGCTTTATTGTAGCGCAATCATTAAGGCGGGCTAATGTTTTGCGCTTGTACGTAATTGAATAGGCTTACTCGAAAACGCTGGCACCATTTTCCGCCGCGGACACACATTGGCGTAATGCAGTAAACAAGTTACGCCCCAAGGTCTGCTCATAGAACGGCTGTTCGGCAATAGCGCGGGCCTCAAGCTCTTCGGCAGTCAAATCAACGTTTATTGTGCCTTTGCCTGCGTCCAAAACGACTCTATCACCGGTTTGGAGGCGATTTATCAGCCCTCCTTTTACAGCTTCTGGGGACAGGTGTATCGCAGCAGGCACTTTGCCGGAGGCACCGGACATACGGCCATCGGTCACCAAGGCCACCTTAAAGCCTTTGTCTTGCTGTACTCCCAGTAATGGCGTCATCTTGTGCAGCTCTGGCATTCCGTTGGCAGCTGGACCCTGGAATCTCACCACTGCCACAAAGTCTTGCTCTAGCTTGCCGGTATCGAAGGCTTGCTTCAGTTCGTCTTGGGATTCAAAAACGATACAAGGAGCATCCACCAACCAGTGTTCTTCCGCCACGGCAGAAATCTTAATCACAGCTTGCCCTAGGTTACCCTTGAGAACCTTAACACCACCGTTACCGGCGAACGGCTTGTCTACGGAGGTCAACACCGTTAGGTCAGCGCTCTCGGTAACAGTGTCAGACCACTGAATTGCGCCGCTCTGGTCTAGGCTGGGGCTTTTACAGTAATCGCTCAAGCCTTCGCCCATAATGGTTTTCACGTTTTCGTGCATAAAGCCATTGCTGCGCAATTGGTGCACCAAAAAGGCCATCCCACCGGCGGCGTGAAAGTGGTTAATGTCGGCCTGGCCATTGGGGTAAACGCGAGCAAGCAATGGCACCACACTGGACAACTGATCGATGTCTTTCCAGGTAAGCTTAATGCCAGCTGCCGCTGCTATAGCGACCAAATGCAGGGTGTGATTGGTGGAGCCGCCCGTCGCCAACAAACCAACAATAGAGTTGACCAGAGACTCTACGGTAACGATTTCATACAACGGGGTGTAGGTCCCGCTGGGCTCACATAACCCTAGCAGGCGTTTGATGGCAAACTCGGTCAATTTAGGACGCAGCTCATCACCCGGGTTAACAAAAGAAGAACCAGGCACGTGCAGACCCAACAACTCCATCACCAACTGGTTGGTGTTGGCTGTTCCGTAAAAAGTACAAGTCCCCGCACTGTGGTACGAAGCAGATTCCACTGCCAACAATTGCTTGTCGTCAATTTCACCTTTAACGTGACGCTGTCTTTGAGCGGCCTTTTCTTTGTTGGTCATACCTGAGGGCATGGGCCCTGCCGGGATAAACACTGACGGTACATGGCCAAATGACAAAGCACCAATCAACAGCCCCGGAACGATTTTATCGCATACACCCAAAAATACATTGCCATCGAACATATTGTGAGTGAGGCCAACGGCGGTGGCCATAGCAACGATTTCGCGGCTAAACAGGCTTAATTCCATGCCTGCTTGGCCTTGGGTTACCCCATCACACATGGCAGGCACACCACCGGCAACCTGTGCCGTTGCGCCCTGAGCGTTAGCCACTTGTTTAATAAAATCCGGGTAATCTTTGTACGGCTGATGCGCTGACAACATATCGTTGTAGGCTGTAACAATACCTAAATTAGCTGCGTTTTCACTGGTGATTGTGGCTTTATCCGCATCACTACAGGCTGCAAAAGCATGGGCAATGTTGCCGCAAGATAACTTACGGCGAGGCGGATCATTTTTTTTAGTGGATTGCATACGAGCAATGTATTCGGCCCGTGTTTTCTCGCTGTTTTTCTTTATGGATGCGGTGACAGCGGCCACCGTGGAATTTAATTCAACCAACGGTCTCTCCTATCGGCTAGTCTTACTGATGTCGCGGTTATTCGCTAAAAAATACGTCTAAGTTAATTTCTTCTTGGTGAATAAAGTAACTTATTGGTAATTCAGCGTTTTGCTCTTTGCTGGCTTGCTCAAAAACCTTTTGCTTTTCTGAGCCAGTTATATGGAGTATTAAATTGCGAGTATTGAGTAACCGCTTGCGTGTTTGCGTTAAACGCAGCGGCGTTACGGTTACCGGATCAGTAAGTAAAATATTGCTAGCAGTTTTTAAATTTAGCGCTTGGTCGCGCTCTTGTGCTTGGGGAAATATAGAGGCAGTGTGGCCATCGCCACCCATTCCTAAAATAACCACGTCATAGGTTCCGGCTAACACTTTGTGGTTGATGAAACGCTGCTGGCAGTTCATTTGAGTCTCTCCCTGAATGTACAACGGCACGAAATTTACTTCGGCCGCTAGATTTCTCATCAAGGTTTCTCTAACCATTTTTGCGTTGCTGCTTGGGTGCGACTCGAGTACGCAGCGCTCATCTACCAGTGTTACGTACACGCTGCCCCAGTCGAGTGGTTGCTCAGACAAGTTAGACAAAAACGACTTCGGCGTAGACCCGCCTGAGACTACCAGGCTCGCGCAGCCGCGCTCATCAAGTGCTTTTTGCAGTTGTGCTACAACGTGTGCTGTTAAGGCTAGGTCCAACTCATTTGAGCTGGCGAATTCTTTAAGCGTATGACTCATGGTTCTATATCGCTCCATTGACGTTTGTCTTGCGCGATCATTACAGCAGCGTCAACCGGCCCACTTGTGCCAGCGGTGTAAGGTTTCACTTTGACATCGTGCTTTTGCCACTGTTCGATAATTTGATCGATCCACTTCCAGGAAGCTTCGACCTCTTCCGCGCTGACAAAAAGAGTTTGGTCACCGGAGAGAACTTCTAACATCAGACGCGCATAGGCATCATAGCTGCCGTTCTTTTTGCGTGCTTCGGTGACAGTTAGGTTCAACTCGGCCTCTTCGAGTGTAAATTCACTCAGACCGGGCTCTTTACGAAGGAAATGCAAGGTAATACCTTCGTTGGGTTGTAGCAAAATGCGCAGTTGGTTTGGCGTAATAGCATCACCTTTACCAAAAATAATATGGCGTGGTGATTTGAATTGCACCAAGATCTCCGATGCGCGAGTGTGCATTCGTTTGCCCGTGCGCAGATAGAAAGGCACCCCGGCCCATCGCCAGTTGTCTATCTCTGCTCTAAGAGCAACAAATGTCTCGGTATTTGATTTTGCCGTCCCGGATTCTGAAGAATTGAGCTCATCAACATAACCGGGTACCACCGCCCCGTCCATGGAACCTTCTTTATACTGGCCTCTTATGGTATAGCGCTTAATGGCTTCATCCGCGAGGGGTTTAAGGCTTTTGAGTACCTTTAATTTTTCGGCCCTAATCATAAAGGGATCGCGACTGGCCGGTGGCTCCATAGCCAGCAGACAAACGACCTGCAGGAGGTGGTTTTGAACCATGTCCCGCAGGGCGCCAATCTCATCGTAAAACTCTTTGCGGCCTTCAACACCAACGCGCTCTGCCACAGTGATCTGCACGTGATCAATGTGAGTGGCGCCCCAGATGGCCTCAAACATGACGTTGGCAAAACGCAAAGCTAGCAAGTTCTGCACCGACTCCTTGCCCAAGTAATGATCAATCCGGTAGATTTGAGACTCTTCAAACGTGGCGCGCATCTCTGCGTTGACGCTCATAAAGCTCTCAAGATCTGAACCCAGTGGTTTCTCTACCACTAAACGGGTGCTTGGGATGGCCAAGCCCGACTCTTTCAATGCCCGGCAAGCGCCGCCAAACACCTTAGGTGGCACGGCTAGGTAAACGATTACATTGGGATTGTCGTCATCGAGCTGTTCTTTGTATTGCAGCAAGGTGCTAGCCTGGGTAGCGTCGCCCTGCAGGCAAGTGATGCGCGCCTGGAAGCGCTGCCAGGCTTGCTCATTAAAGCTTTCCAGTGCCTGCAGCCATGGCAGCATTTTCTCTAGCAGCTGCTCTCTGTCTTCCAGCGCCCGGGATAAGCCGGTAATAGACTCTACGCCAGATAACTGGTCCGCGGCTTCTAGTGCGTAAAGTGCTGGGTAGAGTTTGCGCATGGCAAGGTCGCCATCTCCACCGATCAACAAAATATTTTGGTTCATTACGGTCTCACTATTATTTTGTGCGTATTACGAGAAGATACCCGCTATCAGCTCGTGGTTTTGTTATCTGCCATGGAATAAGCTCTCCGCCGAAGTCTTTTTTGCATTTCTTGGCCAGTTTCATGAATGGCGAGCGGCCTGGGTCAGCAATGATGATGTATCCCACCTTCTTTTTGACTGCTCGTGACACCAAATCGTACAGCGGCTCCACCAATTCGTCCCAAAAGCAGATATCTCCGCCAAGCATGACATCGTGCTTAGTAAGCATGTTGGCTGGAATATCTTGGTACAAAGAGGTGTGTGTTTTGACTTTGACATCGTTCATGGCGGCGTGCACACGCAGATACGGGAATACCCATTCATCCGCATCGACACCGGTTACCTTGGCCTTGAAACTTTTTGCACAATAAATGCCCAGCATTCCCCAGCCACAACCAATGTCTAGAACACTTGAACCAATATCAAAAGGCTCGTATTTAAGATAGTCCATGATTAAAAAGCTGGAAGACCAGACCTTGTAACCGTGTATGCTGGGCTCAGGTAGCGCTTGGCGCAGGTTGGCGAGTGTGGGGCTGTTCTTTTTTAATACATATATACCGTGAACTTTCTTGATTTCACTCACCGAGTGCGACTCCTTGGGGTAGTACGGTTCTATCTGGCCGCGGAATGGGGAGAGTTCACTCCGCAGCAACGTCAATTAAACCACAAAACACGATAAAATCATGCATTTACCGTTGCGATGTTGTATATACCCCGCCAATATGACGCTAACGTTAAATACCTCCATAAGCTAATGATTCACAGTAGTACTGCACAAGAAGCCTTACAAACCACTTTTGGCTACGCCCACTTCCGTGGCAACCAAGAAGCCATCATCAATTCTGTTCTGAGCGGGCAGGATACCTTGGTGATAATGCCCACTGGTGGCGGCAAGTCTATCTGCTACCAACTACCTGCTTTACTGCAGGATGGCCTTACCCTGGTGGTGTCCCCTCTGATTGCCTTAATGGAAGACCAAGTGCTCGCCCTCAAGCAGTTGGGTATAGAAGCGGAATACTTAAACTCAACCCTAGACCCTGAGCAAAAGTACTCACTATTCCAAGCAGTCAATAGCGGCCGCACCAAGATCCTCTACCTGGCTCCTGAGCGGCTGATGCAACCGACAACGTTATCCTGGTTGGCTCAGTTGCCGGTGGATCTAATCGCCATTGATGAAGCCCATTGTGTATGCCAATGGGGCCATGACTTTAGGGTGGACTACTTGCAGTTGGGAAGCTTGGCCGAGCACTTCCCGAATACGCCAAGAATCGCCCTTACGGCCACAGCCACTCCCCAAACCCAGGAGGAGATCGTTGCTAATCTCAACCTGCATGAGCCCAAGCACTTCGTTGCCAGCTTCGATCGGCCCAACATTCATTACAGCGTGCAGCCGCGTAAAAATGGCCGCCAGCAACTTTTGAGCTTTCTATCCGGGCGTCGGGATGAATCTGGCGTGGTGTACTGCTTGTCTCGTAAGCGCGTTGAAGAGACTGCAGACTACTTGCAAAAACAGGGTTTCAACGCTCTACCCTACCATGCAGGTCTAGCCAAACATACGCGCAGTGACCACTTATTGCGATTTCTGCGTGAAGACGGTGTGATCATGGTAGCAACCATTGCGTTCGGCATGGGAATCGATAAACCTGATGTGCGTTTCGTTTGCCATTTAGACCTACCCAAAAGCACCGAAGCCTATTACCAGGAGACCGGTCGCGCGGGTCGAGATGGGGAGCCGGCCGAAGCATGGATGGTGTACGGCTTGAACGATGTGGTGCAATTACAGCAAATGGTCGATGACTCCGGGCTAAACGAGGAACGCAAAATGCACGAGCGCAGCAAGCTAAATGCGTTACTTGGCTGGTGCGAAGTCACCGATTGCCGAAGACGATCCTTGCTGGCTTATTTCGGTGAAGAAATGAATGAAGCCTGTGGCAATTGCGATACCTGTGCCACCACGCCGCCCAAATGGGACGCCACCACTGCAGCACAAAAACTGTTGAGTTGTATCTTAAGAACCGGCCAACGTTTCGGCTCCACTTATATTATTGACGTGCTGCTGGGCAAATCGAATCAACGCATCATCGACAATGGCCACGAACAACTCTCTACCCACGGTATAGGAAAGGATCTATCTGTTACTCAGTGGCGTTCGGTGTTACGTCAGCTCATTGTTAGAAACTTTGTTTTTGTGGATACCGCAAACTACGGAGCCTTGCGCGTAGCTCAAAACGCTAAGCCGCTGTTAAAATCTGAACAGCAACTGTTTTTGCGCAAAGATCTAGAGGAAAAACGCGCCCCACGTCGCGAAAAATTCACTCAATCTAATGTTAGCCCGTCTGACGCGGCGCTGTGGGAAAAGCTTAGGCAATGTCGGACCGAGTTGGCCAAAGAACACGAACTACCCGCTTACCAAGTGTTCCACGATGCAGCCCTTATGGAAATGATGGAACTAAAACCCACATCGGAACACGAAATGTTGCAAATTAGTGGTGTGGGCCAAGCGAAATTTGACCGTTATGGCGAGCGTTTTTTAGCGGTAATTAAGCAGCATTGTGAATAAAAAATCAGGACTTATAGCTCGTTTATTAATTTGTAAAAATTACAATTAGATTAGTAATTTATCGCATTGCGTCATGTTGTATAAATCGGCATGATCTAACCTTAACGGCCCCCCCTTCGAGCCCTATTGGATCATTACCTGTTTGGACAACATTAGATCGCTGTGAAAAAACCTAGCCCATGGTTGAACTGTTATTGCTGTTTTTTGCTTTGGATGTTCAGCTCCACCAGTTATGCACTATCCCTAGATGATATTCCCTTTATAGGCGGCCAGCCGGCATCAGCCATAGTGCTGTCATCCGCCAATAAAACACTGCAAAAAACGCTAGAAGCAGAGCTAAAAATCCAGCGCGAGCAAAATCGTCAGCTAAAACTCTATAAAACCCCATCAAAAATAGCGTTTTTCGAACGTCAACTGCTAACTAAACGGTTACGTGCGGAAGGTTACTACAACTCTGCGCTGAGCTCAGATATTGACGATGATGGCGCCATTACCCATCGGGTGAACGCGGGGCCGCTATACACAATCAGCAACCTAACATTGAATTTACCGCAGGAGGTGACCATTCCCGAGACAATGTTGCCTGCCGAAGGGTCGGCCCTCATTGCGCAAAACGTATTGGATTTACGCAGTCAGCTTGAATCCTATATTGGTCAACAATACTGCTTTTATAAAGTGGGGGTAGATTATCAGGCGGAGGTTTATCACGCCGATCACACGGCCTCACTCGAGTTTTCAATGCGCGATTCTGCCAGCACGACCTTCGGCGACGTAACCATTACGGGCAATAAAACCGTTGACCCAGATTACCTTCTAGACCGGCTAGACCTAAAACCCGGCGCATGCTTCCGCCGCACGGCGCTGGATTCCGCGCGTCTAACGCTGCTTAAAACGAACCTGTTAGCGTCTGTCTCCATCCAAGAAGGTGTAAATTCAGCCAATGGGGTGCCCATTGAACTGCAAGTCAAAGAGAGAAATCACCGCTCTGTTTCCTTTGGCGTGGGTTACCGCGCCGATGAAGGCGCCGGGGTGCTGACGGGTTGGGAACACCGTAACCTCTGGGGGCGTGCGGAATTAGCCACGGTTGATTTATACCTGGCGCAAAGACGGCAGGCTTTGGATGCCAAACTCACCATTCCAGACTTTTACCGTGATGATCAAACTCTCACGCTGTTCTCGGAATTAGAGAAACAAGATACCGATGCCTATCAATCCAAGGTGGCCAGCATTGGCGCGCTAGTGTCGCGCAAGTTTGGTCGCTACCTGCGTGCCGATGTGGGCGCACAAATGGATTTCTCCCGAATCGAAGAAGGCGAACAGTTAGAGGATTATGCCCTACTCTCGTTACCGCTACAGCTTGAATACGACCGCCGCAGCGCACCTTTGGATCCTCGCTTTGGCTATGTAATTGGCCTGGGTGCACAGCCTTTCTGGGATGTCTATGAGACTTCCACCACCTTTTTGAAAAACAGTATTGCCGCCAGTTTTTACCACACATTTAACAACACCATGTTTACACCCACCATGGCCGTGCGCGGCGCCCTGGGTTCTATCACAGGCGCAGACCGCCAAGCTATTCCGGCAAATGAGCGCTTTTACGTTGGTGGTGGCGGCTCCGTTAGAGGCTACCCATTCCAGACGCTGGGGCCAATGACCGACAACGAGCCAGATGGAGGGCTTTCCTATAACGAGGTATCGGTAGAGGCGCGGTTGCATTTCGGGCAAAGCTGGGGCGCGGTAGTCTTTTTAGATGGCGGCTATGCCTACGAAGAAGAAGTACCAACCATCGGTGAGGATCTTCTTTGGGGCGCTGGCATCGGCATGCGTTACTACACCAGCTTTGCTCCTATTCGATTCGACATAGGGGTTCCGCTGGATAAAAGAGACGATATTGACGATGCGTTTCAAATATACATCAGTATTGGCCAGGCCTTTTAATGGATTTAACAAAGATCAAATCGGTATTCACCAAGAAACGCTTTATCACTGCGATCAGTTGGATTAGCGCGCAACTGCTTATTGTCGTATTTTTGGCCGTTTTTCTGCTTGGTGCACTGGTAACCACCACAGGCGGCCGCAACTGGCTTGCCTCCACTGGCCTAGATTGGCTACAAGAAAGCGACATCCTCGCCAAGCAAGGGTTAGCACTCAATATCGACGGTTTCAATTACCCAGAAACCAACCACCTAACCTTTAGCGATTTGGAACTGAAGAAAGACGGAGCGCTATGGGTGCGAATCCGAGATTTCGATTTCGCAATGGAGCTAAAGCCCCTGTGGCGGAAAAAATTCAATGTCACCAACTTGAGTATGGCCGAGCTATACTATCGCCAGTTGCCAGCGCAGCCTGATGAAACCGAAGATGATGACGCAGAACCCTCTGAAGGGGGTAGCTTTGCTTTGCCCACGGCTCGACTGGATCGCCTTGCGATCGACCGGCTTATGCTCGATGGCGTGATACCCGAATCAGCTCACAATCCCAATTTTTCTGACACGACGGTAACCTATAAAGTTGAAGGCAATGGGTACATTAACGGCAATGACGATATTGAATTGCATTTATCGGCCAACCCCATTGAGCAAAATATTCCAAGCCTTAACGTCGATATCACCGGCTCCAGCGCCTACACAAACCACCTAGTACTGGCGGTTCAGGAACCCGCCAAGGGTTGGATTGGCTACTGGCTAAAAAATCCTGAAACCGATGATCTTAAAGTCGACCTTGTAACGGACGTTGCTTTCGTAGACAACACCCTAACGACACAAATAGAATCCCTTAAGCTACCCATTGCGGGGCAAGCCATCGAGCTGCTTGGCGGGTTAAGCTACCAATTACCGGACGCCGAAGATTCTGCCCAAAACCCTAATTGGGAATTGCACACCGAAGACTTACTCTTGAAACTGGCCGGCTCCACACACCAAATAAAAGCCGATATCATCAATCCTCAGCTGGATGCCTCTGTAAACATCAATGTTCTGCCGCTGGAAATTTTTTCTGCCTGGGTACCAGATTTAGACAACGGCACGCTGACCGCCGATGTGAAGGTAACTGAAACGATAAATGCCCCCGCCTTTGATGCCGAGGTTAAATCAGACCTTCGCTACGCTGACAACGATCTAATGCTTAGAGCCAACGCAACGGGCACCCAGGAGCGTATAAACGTTCAACAATTGATCCTGGATTATATTGACCTGAACATTAATGCCGACGGCACCATTGATTTAGCCAATGGCAACAACGATTTTGAGTTCAAGCTCACGGGCTTATCCAATGAAACCATTGCTCCCTTTCAAGTTGAGCTGCCCGAGGGTTTGAGCTTTAAAGTCTCTGAAGTCAGCGGTCAGCTCAACGGCACCATAGACAACCCCCAGGCTGACCTTATTTTAAGAGCCCGCGGTCAGTACAAGGACTTACCTTTTACAACCAACGCTGCGGCGGACGTGAAAGGCGATATTGTCAACATTGCGGATCTTTCTTTACGTTTACCAGATGGCCATATTGAAGCCAGCGGTAACGTCGATTACAAAAATATAACCGGAGACATTAACGCTGAAATTAAAAGTATTCCGCTTAATATTGCCGAAGCCGTAGGGGTAATGCTACCCGAAAAATTAGACGGCATCCTAAATGCGATAGTGACCGCTGACGGCAATTTAACCCAACCCAACGCAAACATAGACGCGACTCTTAGCGGCCACCTAGATCAGACCCAATACGATTTCCAATTATTGGCGAGCAGCCAGGCCGACCGATACCAGCTACAGCAATTAGATGCGGATATTGATGGCAACAGAACACTTTCAGCCAAGGGCAGTTATCAAAACGACCAATTTGACGCACAACTGTCGATAACAGAATTCGCCACGGCGATATTAGCCCCCTTGGGTGTTGAGCTACCAGTAGGAACAATAAACACTGACCTCTCCGCTAACGGAACAGCCAAGCAACCTGTAATCGATGGTAGCTTTGAGTACCTGTTAGAGCAATCCGGCTACACAGCCAAAGGCGATAAACAGCCAATTCCGTTATTAGTCAAAGCCTTGATGAAAACCACCGATGGCGAATTGGCTTTAAATACAACACTGGAAAGGGACGGTTTACCACCAGGGAAATTAGACCTAGTCATTCCCTTGTATGAATACATCAACATCTACACCGATAACCCGCCTACGTCGACGGAACAAACTCCTTTGATGGGCAACGCGAATGTCGACCTTGACCTAACTGCCATCGCGTTTTTGCTAGACCCAGAGGTCAATGAAATTGGTGGCGTAGTAAAAGCCAAGCTAGACACCAGTGGTACGCTGGGTGTTCCGGCGGTTGATGGTGACGTGAATCTGACTAATTTCAGTTATTTTAATTCGCTTATGGGCACCCAGGTAGAAGACTTTAATTGTTCACTCGCCGCGCAAAAGCAGTCGTTCACGATTACCGAATGCCAGGGCACCGACGGAGATAAAGGCAAGTATAAAATCGGCGGCTCATTAACACTGCCCGTGCCAGGCAGCTACGGCGCCATGGACATAAATATTGCGGCAAAAAATGCAGAAGTCATAAAGCGCGTGGATATCGACAGCCAAGCCACAGGCAAGATCGCCATCACCGGTGATTTCAATAAATTGCTGGCTTCTGGCAACTTGGAAATAACACCGCTAAACGCCATGATTGATGTAAACATGGGTGCAGCAGCGCCAGAGATTGAAGTAACTGAAATCGCGGCCAATGAAACCGAGGAAGAAGAAAGCGAGCCCCTATTCCCCACACCAACTATTGAATTAGATCTTTCCATCACCGCTACACAACAAGCGTATTTACGTGGCCGAGGATTAGAAACCGAGCTATCCGGCGAAATAAAACTCAGTGGTACTGCAGACGATCCACAGTACATAGGTGAATTTAATACTCTAAGAGGTGAGCTGGAGCTGTTTGGCAAAGATTTTCAACTGGAACAAGGCCAAGTCAGCTTTGTCAATAACTCCATCGCCGTTGCCATCGAAGCTGTGTATGAAAAAAGCGGCAATCAAATTATCGCTGATGTCAGCGGCCAGAACGACAAGTACGACATCAAATTCTCGTCGATACCAACCATGCCTCAAGACGAGATATTGTCCTATATTATTTTCGGTGAATCAGCAGCCGACATAGAGCCAATAAAAGCAGTACAATTGGCCATGGCAGTGAAAAAGTTGCAAGGCGGCAGCAGCTCTTTCGATGCTTTGGGCACCGCTCGTAACTTACTGGGCGTGGATAACATTACCGTGGAAAATCAGGCGGACGACGAAAACGGCGACGGCGGTTTGAATATTGGTGTTGGCAAATACCTGAATGATCGCACCTATTTAGAACTGGAGCGTACGCCCAACCCGTCACAGCCTTGGAAGGGTTCCATCCAGATTGAACTTACCCCACGAATTCATTTGCAAAGCACCACCGGTGGTACCTCAGGTATCGACAGTGCTGAAGTGATTTGGGAAAAAGACTACTAGTTATGGAGCAGGATCCGGCGCTTGTTTTTTACAAAACGCTTGATGGACGCGGCGGTTGCCGCGCGTACGAAGAGCTACCAGATCAGGCCGAGAGTTATCAGACGTGGGTACACATAGATGCAAACGCCGTTAACGCCAAAGCCCTTTTTCACCAGTCTCTTCCCTCGGTAGACCAGCACACCGTTGCCGCAATGTTCGATGTGGACGCCCGCCCAAGGGTGTTGAGCACGGACTTTGGTTTATTATTAATTTTACGTGGTATTAACCACAACGAAGGCGACAAACCCGAGGACATGGTTGGTGTTCGGATTTTTGTAGTCGAAAACAAAATCGTCAGCCTGCACTACCGGCGCTCCAAGGCTTTGATGCAAGTGGCACAATCACTAGACGATGGCAAAGGGCCAGCTACTATTGCCGGCATACTAAGCCAAATAAGTTCGCTTCTTATCGACTATATCGAAGCTAGCATCGAGCAACTGGATGATCAACTGGATCAACTTGAAACGGAAGTTCTTGAATCTCCCGGCCCTACCCTAAGGCACGATATTGCCGAGGTCAGAAAAACATCGATACGAATAAGGCGCTACCTAGCACCGCAGCGTGAGGCTTTGAACCATCTCAGAAACATAGAATTACATGGCATTACGGATAATGTGCGTAGGGCTCTACAAGAGGTGCATGATTCACAGACGAGAGCACTAGAAACCTTAGATGCCATCAGAGAACGCTCCCAGGTGGTCACCGACGAGCTTATCAATGCCTTATCTGAAAAGCTTAATCGAAACCTTTATGTGCTTTCTGTTATCACGGCGATTTTCTTACCGCTGGGGTTTCTAACGGGTTTGTTCGGCATAAACGTGGGCGGCTTGCCCGGTGTTGATAACGACAATGCCTTCGTTTACTTCTCCCTTTTTTTGGGCGCCGTTACTGCGCTACAGTTACTGATATTCAAACTGTTTAAATGGTTTTGAACCCAAGCGCGCTTTTCTCTTCAAGCCCTTCTTTCCCCCGAGAACAGCATCCCTTCCGTTTCGAGATTAGTAAAAATTGCTAACACTTTATGCTAGACTGTTACGCCAAACTTTTTGAGATTACTTCAAAAACATCCTTTGAAAGACCCACCGTTTGCTTGATGCTATTTAGTTCGGCTTGCATTAACTCTTGCCGCTTGGAGTCATACTTACGCCATTTGGTCAGCGGCCCCAACATTCTAGCGGCAATTTGTGGGTTGGTAGCATTGAGCTTTTTAACCACCTCAGCCAATAGCCGATAACCACTACCGTCAGAGTTATGGAAGCACACGGGATTATTGTTGGCGAACGCCCCGATCAAGGCGCGGACTTTATTCGGGTTGTTGATATTGAACGCCTCATGTTGCATCAAGCTTCGGATTCGATCTACGGCTTCTTCACCCGGCTGCATGGCTTGCACACTAAACCATTGATTGACGACTAAAGCCTCTGACTGCCATTGCTGATAAAACTCAGACAATGCCGAAACCGAGTAATCAACAGCCTTTGAATCAGGCGATAACGCAAGCACACTTAATGCCGCTGATTGATCGGTCATATTGGTGGCCGTGCGGTACTGCGTCATTGCTCGCTCCAGCCAGACGGCGTCGGCTGTTGCCACGAGATAGCCAAGGCAGCAATTTTTTAAGCTACGCACCGCGATCTGTACAGCGTTTGCTTCGTACTCCGGAAAGTACGGCAAGCTGTCAAAACGCTCTGCAAACTCTGTTTTGAGGCTAGCCGCAAGATGGTTACGAACTATCTCTCGGGCTGAGTGAATGGTATCTATGTTAGCGGTCGTGGCGATTTCTGCTAAATAACCTTCGCTGGGTAATGTCAGCATCAGCGCGACCATGGCAGGGTCTAGATTCTGATTAGTGATTAACGCACGGGCTGCATCTGATAAACGCGAATCTACAGAAGGTTCTTTGCCTTGTTGCAAACTGGCCTCAACCTCATGGATAACGGACACGCACAGCTGCTGGCAGGCATCCCATCGTGTGAAGCCGTCGTCATCCTGGGTCATCAGAGTGATCAAATCATCGGGGGAGTAGTCAAATTGCAGTCGCACTGGGGCCGAAAAACCGCGCATCAGCGACGGCACGGGTGGCGCATTAATATCTTTAAAAACCACACGATGCTGAGGCTGTGTTAATTCCAGAACGCAATGCGTGTCGTTTTTGCTAAGGCTGAAGTCCACGTCGGTTTCTGGCACCAATGACAGCGGACCGTTGCTGCCTAATAACCCCATCGCCACTGGAATCAAATACGGTTTTTTGTCTTCGCTGTCGCATTCGGGCGTTGTTGGGCAAGTTTGATTGAAGGTTAACGCGTATTCGCGAGAGCTACTGTTGTAGTCTGCGGTAACCGCCAATTTCGGCGTTCCTGCCTGGTGGTACCAGCTCATAAACTTACTTAAGTCCCGACCGCCGGCCTCCTCCATCGAGCTAACGAAATCCTCAATGGTAGCTGCTTTACCGTCGTTTCTCTCAAAGTATAAATCACTGCCTTGGCGGAAAGCTTCAGCCCCTAAAAGGGTGTGAATCATACGAACAACTTCGGCGCCCTTTTCGTAAACGGTTAGGGTGTAGAAATTAGAAATTTCGATAAACGATGCCGGTTGTACTGGGTGAGCCAAGGGGCCTGCATCTTCAGCGAACTGCATAGCCCGCAATAGCTTAGCGTCCTCCACTCGCTTAACCGTTCGCGAACCCATGTCGGCTGAAAATTCGGCGTCACGGAATACGGTGAACCCCTCTTTTAAACTCAGTTGAAACCAATCCCGACAAGTAACTCGGTTACCAGACCAATTGTGGAAATACTCGTGAGCGACCACCGCCTCCACCCGTTGAAAGCCGGCGTCGGTGGTGGTTTCGGCCTTAGCGAGCACACAGGAGGTGTTAAAAATATTTAACCCCTTATTTTCCATAGCGCCCATGTTAAAGTCGTCTACGGCGACAATCATAAAAATATCGAGGTCGTACTCACGGCCGTACACATCCTCGTCCCAACGCATGGATGACTTCAGCGATGCCATGGCATGATCACATTTGTCGAGATCTTTTTCTTCGACATAGATTTTTAAATCGATAGCGCGGCCGCTAGTGGTAGTGAAAGAGTCTTGGATGCATTCTAAATCGCCGCCCACTAGTGCAAATAAATAAGCAGGTTTCGGGAAGGGATCGTGCCAGGTAACAAAGTGCATGTTGTCATCTAAGCTACCGGATTTTATGGGATTACCGTTGGACAAAAGTACGGGAAATTCGGTTTTATCGGCAACTACAGTGGTGGTAAATTCACTGAGCACATCCGGCCGGTCGAGAAAATAGGTGATTTTACGAAAACCTTCGGCCTCACATTGCGTGCAGTACATCGACTGTGACTTGTACAAACCTTCTAAAGAGGTGTTATCCGCGGGTGCAATCAAGCCCACGACCGAAAGTACGAATTGCTCAGGCACATTGGCAATTCGTAAACACTCCGCCTCTAATTGATAGTCCCTATCGTCCAACTGACGGCCGTCGATACTCACCGACTGAAGATCGATGTCTTGCCCATGCAGAATCAATTCATTGGACTTGGTATCGGCGTCAGGATTTTTGCGAATCGTTAAGTCGGAAGACACACGGGTTTTCGTTGGATGCAGGATAAAGTGCAGATGGGTTTTGTCGATCAAATGGCTGGGTACTTGGTAATCTTTTAAGTAGATTGCACTGGGTTCTGCATCTCTCATCGCGCTATAGCTCCATAGCTAAATTTGTGCTGTAAAAGTCTTCACTGGTCGTTTACTGAAAATGTGCTAGGTGTGCTTGGCAGCTACCTCGATCAGATTGCCTACCCACTAAAAGTAAAAGTCAGCTCGTAACCGGTGTATTTACGTAAATTAATGACGCCTGTGTCAAATATGAGATATTGACCTTTAATACCTTGTAAAACGCCCTCTGCGGAAGGCACTTTATCCAAGTTAAAGCTGGTGATCTTGGTTGGGTAAGTGCTCACCGGAAAGGTCAGGTCGATTACTTTTTCCGAATCAAGCGCGATAATATTGCTAGCGCCGAAGCGCTCTGTTATCTCCTCCAAAGCTGACTGGGTCATCTCCCGTAGCTCATCCCTGAGCGTTTCTAGATTGATGGGAGCAGCACTGCTTTTGAGCATATTGCGCCAATTGGTTTTGTCTGCAATATGCTGGCGTAGAGCGTCTTCAACAAAGCCAGCTTGCTGGCGGGTTGCTGTTCTGTATATGGGTAAAGCCTGCTCTGCGCCCTGATCAATCCACCGAGTAGGAATCTGGCTGCCCCGTGTGAGGCCAACTTTAGCAGCTGTGGTATTAGACAGATATACGTAATGATCCGTCATGCAATATTTATCGGCCCACTCTGGTTCTCGGCAGGTGCCTGCATCGTAATGACAGCGCTCCGGGCTCATTATGCACTGGTCACACTGAGCGAGCTTTTTCATGCAGGGAAAACAGTAGCCTTGAGAGAAGCTTTTCTTTGTTTTGCGGCCGCAGTGAATACACTGAATCGCACCTGCAAATTCAATTGTAATCTGGGAATTTAGTTTGTCGTTTAATGAGATTTCGGCGTCATCGCCTAATTGTAACGAATATTGGACGGAGCCATCTGCTGATAGCTCGGCAGGCATTTTCTTACAAATGCCAGTTGCGGTTTTTAGGGACACGATGAGACCTTACTACTGCCACTTAAGCGGTGTTTCGGAGGGAGCATGGCTGTGCTCGTCGGCACAGGGTTGTTTAGGCGGAACATAGCCTGTTCTTTGTTCCGGCGGTAAATGTTTGGCCTCGTAGGCAATAACGGCCTGCATACACGTGGCCTTTTGTTCCTTGGTAAGGGCAACGCCATTGGGCCACTTGCCAATTTCTATTGCCCTACGGAAATTCTGTACGATTTCTGGCGTGAGGCTCTCGAGTAGGTTTTGGTTGTCAGTATCCATAGTGGGCTGTGTCATTTGGCTGTATTAACGGTTTTTTGTGTTCGCCAGTACCTTTTGGGTCACAAATAACCCGGCCACGATGCCACTCAATAAACCACCCAAATGGGCCCCGTTGGCAACACTAACATTAGCCAGGAGATCAACCACGCCGGCGAATCCTAATGCCAGCGATATTACCATAAAAACGATAACACTCTTAGGGATTTGCAGTATGGAATCCGGCAAGCGCCACTGCCACACAGCAATGAAACCCAATAGGCCGTAAACCACTCCGGATAAGCCGCCAAACACATTGGGGCCATACCATAGGGCTTGAGTGATATTTGGTACCGTCGCAATCCATACGAACAGAATGATAAATGCGGATGTACCTAAAACACGTTCAATTTTGCGCCCAAAGACCCACACCCATAGGGCATTAAAAACGATGTGCAGCACCCCGAAATGCAAGAATGTAGGTGTAATAAGCCGCCAAAACTGCCCGCTTACCAGCGCTGCTTGCGCGCTTTCAAACCGAAAACCCTCAGCCGTCACCTGAATTGGGAAAAAATTAACCGCACTTAATAAGTGAAAGTTTTGGTTCAGTCCATAGGAGGTGAAAAAGTACCCTATTATTCCCAGCAGAACGACAATACAGGTAGCAGGTGCCGCAATGAACGCCAACCACAAAGCATCCAGGCTCAAGCCAACGCTTTGGCGAGCGAAATCCGCATTTTGACTGGACAGCCCGTTTTGCCGCCATTGATCCAATAGCGATACAACCGCTGGTCGATCATTAGGATGAAGTAACCACAGTAATTGATGGCCCTGTTCTTCCGTGAATCGGTGCATAATGTTCTGCTCTGTTAGTACCTGGTCCACTATGGTCAGGTCCAAATCCAGAGGAAATTGCGCACACGCAAACCAAGCACTCATTACATCTTTTCTCGCGGATTCTCTTGTTTACTCAGCTTCTGGTTCGCGCCATTCAGGTGGATCTACATAAACCCACATAAATTTACTGGCATCTAACACGGGCTCACGGTCATAGCGATACGCGGCCAGTCGCCCATACTTCACCGCACTGTAGTCCAAACAAGCAATGTTAGAGGTTACCGGTTTCGGTTTGCCCTGTAGCCAGTAATGGCCGATAAACACAGGCCGTTCGCCTTTTGGGTAACAAATTAAATTGGACTTTTCGAGGTCTGACAACGGCCGGTCCACCAAGTCCTTCGGCAATGGGTCGGGTTGAAATGCCACATCACCGTAGGTTTTTGGAGACTGAGCCCAGAATTTAGTTCGGAAAAATCGACGCTGAAAGCCATCTTTACTGGTGATGACCCGCTCTTCCGGCAATGGAATGTCAGTACCCCGAGTTAAGCGATCCATCAACCGCCCTTCAAAGCTCTGACGGTCCACCGACTTGACGATAAACTCGGAGTTCACCCGATTACAATGGTAGGTATCGCGGTACTGATCGATTAATGCTTGATCCCAACAGGCGTGTACAACTCGGAAACTGTCTGTCTCGTAGAACAGAGGTAAGGTGGTAAACCACTCGATGTATTCGCGCCATTCCACGGGGTAAGCCGCAAATTGCTCTAAAGTCTCGCCGATCAGCCGGTTGTGGTGAGCGTTGTGCTCTCTTAGGTAACGCCTGCCTAACCCCTCTGGTGCTGGCGTACAGTAGGAGACAGCGTTGTATTCATGGTTGCCCATAATGCACACTGCGGCCTTGCGCTCCACCATGGAGTGGACAATTTCCAAGGCCTCTCGGATATGAGGGCCTCTGTCTACAATATCACCCAAATACACCACCACACGCGAGCTGTGGCGGTAACATCCGTTGATAAACCGGTAACCTAACTTTTGCAACAATTTGACCAGGGTTTTGGCGCAACCATGGATATCGCCGATGATATCGAACCCGGAATACTCGTTTAACTCTTGTTGCGTTAGCATGTGGGGTACAAACTTCTCCTGCGAAGCAATAATCGGTTAATACTTTAGTGACTTACGTATTACTGGCTAGGGTTTTATTTACCAAGGTCTTAATCTACCGAGGTATTAATCATTACGGAAATTCTACCGCACGGGAAAATTCAGTTAATAGCGTTTCGTTCTAGATCTTGTGCGGGTCTAGTCTTTCACTTGATGGACGCCACGCTAGGTGGGCGCCTCGGCTGCCTACCGACAGCCCAAGTTACAGCATAGAAGAAACGGCGTTGGTCAATCCATCAAATGGCTGCCCCACCCCAGTTTTCTTCGGCAGGTCTCGTAAAAGTCATGCTCTTGTGGGTGAATCAAGGTCAGTTTTTTAGCCTTTTTGGTGACTACAATCTCATCCCCAGGCTGTGTTACCACGTGGGTTTGACCATCACAAGTAACATGGGGAAAGGCCGTATTTTGCATGCCTACCAACAGCCGTATATTGCTGTTGCCTGCAATGATGATCGGTCTGGAGCTCAAGGTATGCGGATTGATTGGCACCAAGCCAATGGCATCTAAACTTGGGTGCATAAGCGGCCCGCCGCCGCTTAAAGCATAAGCAGTAGAACCGGTGGGCGTAGTGATAATCAGGCCATCGGATCGCTGACTGTAAACAAATTGATTGTCCACATACACCTCGAACTCAATCATCCGAATGAACTTACCGGGGTGTATCACCACGTCGTTCAAAGCGCTACCGCCACCAATCTGCTCGCCATCGCGCATAACCGCCATTTCCAGCAGGAAACGCTCTTCGCTGAGATAATTGCCGGTCAACACCTCAGTGACCCGAGACTCGATTTCATCCGGGGAAATATCGGTGAGGAATCCCAGCCGGCCTCTATTTACGCCAAGTATTGGTACCCCTTCATCCACCACAGCACGGGCTGCGCCCAGTAAGCTGCCATCCCCACCAACCACAATAACAAGGTCACAAGCACTACCTAATTGGTCTCTGGAGGCCTCTGGAATGCCAAACTCAGGCAGAGAAGCCGCGGTGTCGGATTCCAACACGACACCACAATCCAGGTCGGATAAGAATTGAATCAGCTTCTTAGTAGTATCGACGGCAGTCTCACTGCCCAGCCGGCTGACTAATCCTACGGTATGAAATTTGACCATATTTAACATTCAAATCGATTGTTATGAGCGACGTTTAGCTACGAATAGCCGCGCCATTGCTAGCAACAGCCATGGTAGCATATCGCACTAAATACACCGACTTTTCTAACAGCCGCTATTTGGCAGGGCTACTAAGTGATGAATGACCAGCTAATAACGTACCGAATTCGATGGTTTTTGGCCTCAGAGCCTCTTATCACTCAAGCACCAAATAGCAGCGATGCAACCCAGTACGCGCCGGAGCCCTCTGGCCTATCCGAGGCGCAATTAACGGCGATGTGTGCATGGGTTGAACAGCAATCGGCCAGTAATCGTATCGGCATTATGTTTGAGCATTGTTTTGAGGCTTATCTCAACACCCAACAGTGCACGCTTAAGCCAGGGTTCGAGGACAAACGCTTTCAGCCAATTCACAGCCGAGTACAGGTTAATTTGGGCCGGCAAAAGCGCACCTGTGGTGAGTTTGACTTTTTGTTTTATGACCAGCAATACCAACGTTGGCGCCACAGCGAGATAGCGGTGAAATATTATTTAGGGCTGGGTGAAGACCTACAGGAAATGTCCGCCTGGGTTGGGCCAAACAAACTGGATCGGCTGGATTTAAAATACCGTAAACTGTTTGACCAACAGCTGTCATTATCTGCCCACGCCAACGCAATCAACACCCTCAGTCGTTACGATATCGATCCGACGACAGTGACGCGTCATTTCTATGTAAAAGGAATGCTGTTTTTGCCCTGGCGACAAACCTCAGCCCGCTTGCCGTTGTGTGTCAATCCAAACTGTGAACGAGGCTATTGGTTTGAATTTGATGAGCTGGAGAATGTGCAACGGCAAACGGGCGTTGCGCAATGGTTGTTGCTAGAGCGCAGCGAATGGATGTGCTTAAACGATGATCTAAATGGGCGGCAGAAGAACGACTATAGAGCAAAAGCAGTCACCACTGAGAAGCTTACGCCTCTGGTTGAGCAATTGCTGACCAAATACCAACGCCCTGTACAGTTAATCGCTCAACATATTGACAAGAACAAGCCTCTAACGCGCTATATCGTAACTCCTCTGGGGTGGTCGGAGACTACTGCCCCGCCCTTAACCCAATAGCGTTTTTGGGTAATTAGAGGTTTCAAGCTAGGGTTTAGCACCATAGAAGCATAGAGATCCGCCAGGCCGGTGGCAAACGAGCACACGTTATAACCCAGCTTTTGCATAGCCACCGCGCCGGCATTACTTCTAAAACCGGAGTCACTGTAAAGAATATATTCAACGTCTCTGCGTAACCGTGGTAAATGCAAGGGCAAAATATCCAAAGAGATATTAATCGCTGATTCTAAATGACCAAATTCGTATTCGGCCTCGGTGCGAACATCAATAAGGATGCATCTGTCGTCGTGGCCGATGTTTTCTAATAGGTAATCCAACTCAACCACTGCGGCCAAATCTTTTTTCATCAGCGGCAAAAAGTCATCCTTTTCTAGACGCATCAAAACGCCGTCCTGCAGCATTGTTACAGTGGCATTGCGCTGGGTTTGGTTCACCAGTGCGTCTTCACCAAAACAGCGACCCGGGCCAATTTTTGCCACCAGTTTTTCTTCGCCTGTTTCGACATCGCTGATCGTCACCGCCGCTAAGCCGTACTTTATAAAATAACAAGCCTCGCCGACCTCCCCCTGCTGAACAACGACGTCACCGCGATTGACAACTTGCCGTCGCAACTTGGAGAAAATAGTACTTACATTGGTGGGTGGCACTTTAAAAAACAGATTGGAGTCGAGGATAAAATTGATCCACTGGGCGTCCTCATCGCGGGTGGGGTCGCCAGCTATTTGCACGCGCTGAAATTCTGCCATCTGGCTCCAGCACAACACATTTCTCAGCTCCTTGGCCGGAAATATCAATAACTCTGCGTCACTCAACGCCTCAACTTCCACCGGTTGATAACATTGGTAGGCCAATGGGTAGAGATTCTCTCTGGCCACTATGGTTTCCTCTGGCCGGCAAGCAGTGCGCACGACAACCTCACCTGAGTATAAAAAGAGGAAACAGTCCCTACCAATAAACTGACTTTGGAACACCGCTCCTTTGAACAGAAACCGGGACGTCGCTTGATTCAACAAATGCGTTAAATGTTGCTCGGGGATTCGCTGTAAAGGGACGAAGGACCGAAGGCTGGTAATTCTTTCGTTCATAAATGTTGTAATTAGAAAGCGCCGATATTAATTGATTTGAGCCTAGCCGACGAGTGCAATGGAGACATCAATTTAGGATAGCCTCGCTTGCCTTGTAAACCCCCAGTGTGGATAACGATCACTCGATCACCAGGCTGAAACTCATCCGCTTCCAACATCGTGAACAGGGCAAACATTACCTTAGCTGTGTAGACTGGGTCTAGGGGAATCATGAACTTTCGCTCAAAAAAACGAATAAAGCGCTCTAACTCATTAGGCAGGCGACCATAGCCTTCCAAGCAAAATCGCCGGTCAATCTTCCAGGAGCACTGAGGTTCGATTGATGCTTGTACGAGTTTCGCTGAAATCGCCGCAGTAAGTTTATCGTCACCCTTCAGTGGGCTTACGCCAAGCACAGCCACGCCGGCGGGCATTTCTGCCACAATTCCTGCCATGGTAGTCCCCGTGCCACAAGCCACCAACACGTGGGTACAGCCGGATGGTGGTAACCCCTGCAACTGCCGACCTATTTGTTGTCCCAAGAGGCGCGTTCCGCGGAACCCAAGAGCGTTGTCTCCGCCCTCGGGGATAATATAAGCATTGGAGAAATCCGCGTGGAGTGATAAACAATACTCTGAAGTGTTGCGCAGAGCCCATTGCTGGCGGTCGACGAAGCGCACCTGCATGCCTGCCGCTTGGCAATCGCGTAGCGTCGCCGTAAGGTTCGCACGGTAGTCGCCACGGATAATACCAACCGTATTCATGCCCTCTTCCTGCCCCGCTAATGCCAATGCATGCAGATGATTCGAATACCCTCCCCCAAAAGAAACTAACGTCTGCATGCCATGCTGTTTTGCGTATTGGATATTGAAGCAGAGTTTATACAGCTTGTTGCCACTGCGGGTGCGATGAACTAAGTCTTCCCTTTGCACTAACACTTGCACGCGTTTTTGTTCCGCCAAAGCAGATCTCAGCTGTTGCAATGGCACTAGAGGCAGCATCATTTGTGAGTCTTCAAACTAAGAATACGTCGGCTATTTCGCCAATTAGTGTCGATAAAATATGGCACACAGGCGCCAACGCTGGGTATACACGTCGGGTGCTCGACACGTTTGAGGAAAATAAAAAAGGTATATCGCCAAGGATGAAACACCCTACTTTTGAAACAGCACCTAATCATTTATAGAAAACTGGCAAATTATTGCCCAAAACGAAAGTTCACCACTTTATTTTCTCGATGCTCATCACAACGATCCGATTCGCCAGAATGGAAATCCAAAGGTGAATTGATTTTTGGAATAGTGCGATTACAAACATTGCCGTTTTTGGCAATGGCTTGACATCGTGGCTTGGAAAAATGATCTAACCAACTACGGTAGGTTGGCAATGAAACTCCGCACTTGGCGGCGGCAAAGGCCTCTGGGTTTTGAGTGTATTCGGTTAGCTCATCGCGGTTGACGTTGATGTGGCCTAAGCCGACTTGATAAGCGATAAAACTAATGCCAGATGTACTTAATTTGTCGATAACCCGGTCGCCGCTGAATTCTTGTAGTTTAGCGTTTTCGTGCTTTAGGCTGGTAATCTCATCTAACAGATTACTCTGCTGCTCGGTGAGATACATCAGCTCTATTTCACGTAGCTGCACGGTTTCTTTCAGATTTTTAGTTACAGATTCAACCCTGGCTTGACTTTCGGCCTCGAATTGCTGATTCAACAACTGGATTTGTTCATCATTGGTGTAGCGGGTACTCTTAAGTCGCTCCTCAAAAAACTGCCGCAATTGCGACATTTTATGGGTTTGGTTATCCAGGGTTTGCTTTACCTGTTCAGACAGTGACTTTTGCGTTTCCAGATCGGTTTGCAAGTCGGCGATCTGCGTTCGGTACTGATCAACGCGGGCCTGGTGGTCGCGATTTAACAGCTCAATACGCTTTTGTTGCTTGTTGCGCAGAGTAGCCAGCCTTAGTCTTTGCTTTTTAAGCGTGTTCGCTAAGCGGTTCCTAAAGCTACGATACAGTTTGGCTTTTAACTCGCTTTCGAGTTCCTCAAGCCAGCCCCGCTCCAGCCGCCGTTCTTCTACACTGGTTAACGTTGGTATTGCATCCGCAACGGGTGGGGAATCGGCGACCACTTTTTTGAACGCAACGCCCATTTTATTGGCTTCAATGGTGCGCTGAATGAGTGTGAAATCATTGCGCCCGGGCGACATATCAGGATCCCAAAGAGAGCGCTGATGCCATTGTACCGGGCACTGGGTGTAGCACGCCAGGCGAATGGGGCCGGAGCCTAAATCTGGCCCCTTGGCCGCCGATTCAACCAGTTGTTGAATTGGCAGGTTCCAGCCCCGGTCGGCAAAACCCTGGTGATCGAAATCGATCAAAAAGAAAACCGCGACGGTTAAGTGAAATCTGTGGTTGAGTTCGATATAAACGGCTTGCAAGCTTTGGCTAGCAAAGTTGGGCAGCGGGATGAAGGCATCAAGCACGGCTTCAAATTCGGTGTATAGCATCTCACCGATAATTTCATTGTGCTTTAAAAATAAAACCGCCCTAGCGGACTCATCAACTGTAGGTAGCATAGTTCTTCACCTGTGCGTGGCCCTTTGCCCACCGCAAAATTATCCTTAACTACGATGCAATATCCATTCTCCGAACTCCAAATGCCTGACAATGACTCGAGAATCAACCTGCGCCATGCATACGCGCGCCTTTATCATCAAGTCTAGCTAGTTTGGAAGCTGACTAACCAGCAGTTCGCTCTTAAAAGGTGAGAATTTGCTCTAGTTCCAAATTTTTGTGATCGTTTCACGTATTGATTGCTCAATATGTGAACCAGATCAAAAAAAGGTTACACACATTAACACAACCATTACATTTTACAGTGTTAGGTTAAATTGTTGGCCTTTATCGACGCTTGGCAATCAAAGACGATAAGCGCGCCACGATAAAACTCAATCCTATAACCGCTAACTTAGCTCTATACCAACAGCTTGTTATTGTAACTTAAGCCAGATAAAAACAGTGCTACGCCTTGTCGCCAACCGGCACCCCATGCCTTTGGCATGACGGTAAGAAAAACTGCATCGGTGTGCCGCTGAGATGTATTTGGCTCAGCATACCGAGCCCCCTACTTCGCCCTACCATACGGTGTTAAATCAGTGCTGCACTCACACCGCTTGGGCAATAAATCAAAATGAAGATTTGAATCGATCATTGGGCCTAGCCGAGAGAAGGCTAACTGAGAGCGGGCCTAACTGAGAGAGCTTAAGTCGGAGTGTTCGAACTGAAGTAAGCTAATGGGGTGTAACAGGAAGATGTTGTGAGGATAATTGACGCTTACGAGAAGTAATAGACAGCACCAAAGGAACTTATTTGGGCGACCAGAGTACACTACATGTGAATGCGACTGAGTCTTCGGAACTGCGGGCGCCGCTGCCTAGGTGCTGTTTTAACTACTGCTAACTGATGTTTAACTTCTTTTCTGTCTTAAGTACTGACTATTCAACGTACTAACTATTCCAGTACTAACTATTCAACATATTAACAATCGACCGTGCAGACTACTTTCCGCACTGGTTACTGTATTCACTCTATTTTAAGAACCTACATTTCGTCGCTGTCTAGCAGCATATCGTCGTCTTCTTCGAAGAATTCGTCTTCGAGTAGATCTTCAATATAGTCTTGCATGTTATCTCCTTCTTGTTATTCGTTAACTTGTTACCTTTACGCCCTGAAGCTGGTACCAGACCAAACATAAGGCGTATCGGCAGCAAGCTGGATATTATGAACAGATATCGTAATATAAGTTCAAAGCAAATCTGGGGCCAGGCCAGATTTGGTAACGTTAAGCAAGAAACGTGAAATAACAATGACAATAAGATGACAGTATTATGACTGACAGACCTCGTTGTAGGCCCACTCTAACCAAGGCAATAGCGCCTCGATGTCTTCCAGTTCCACCGTAGCACCACACCAAATACGGATACCCGAGGGCGCATCTCGGTAGGAACCGATATCAAAAGCAACTTCCTGCTCGTCCAGCAGATCAACCATAGCGCTGACTTGTTGAGAAGAAGCATTGAGTGTCAAACAGACACTGGTGTTAGAGATTTGAGACGAGTCCTGTGCCAAAAATTGTATCCAAGGACGCTCTGCCACAAAGTCTACTATAGCACTCAGGTTACCTTCGCTACGTTCAATCAACCGCTCCACGCCGCCGACACTCTCAACCCATTGCAAAGCATCTAGGTAATCGGCAACACACAACATTGAGGGGGTATTGATGGTAGCCCCCTTAAAAATGCCTTCAATCAGCTTGCCACCGGAGGTAAGACGGAAAATCTTTGGCAACGGCCAGGGGGGTGTATAGGATTCAAGCCGCTGTACAGCGCGGGGACTTAGAATCAACATGCCGTGTGCCCCTTCGCCGCCAAGCACCTTCTGCCAGGAAAAGGTGACCACATCCAGCTTATGCCACGGCAGGTCCATAGCAAAGACCGCTGATGTCGCATCGCAGATGGTCAGACCGGAACGTTGATCATCAATCCAATCACCATTGGGCACTTTCACGCCGGACGTGGTGCCGTTCCAGGTGAAAACAACATCGTGGTCGAAATTAGCTTGGTTTAGATCAGGTAATAAACCGTAGTCAGCGGTATAGCTGTTTACGTTTTGCAGCTTAAGTTGCTTAACGACATCGTTTACCCATGTCAGCCCAAACGATTCCCAGGCCAAAATGTCTACAGGCCGCTGCCCCAGTAAACTCCAAAGCGCCATTTCAACCGCGCCGGTGTCAGATGCCGGAACAACGCCAATTCTGTACCCATCGGGCAGCCCCAATAAATGCGCCGTTTTGGTGCAGCAAAGTTCCAGCGCGCTCTTGCCTTGCGCACCGCGGTGTGATTTGCCAAGGGTTGATAGATCCAGGGAAGCTACGTCGTAGCCTGGACGTTTACGGCACGGCCCGGACGAAAACCTAGGGTTAGCTGGTTTTACTGTAGGCGGCGCAGAAGCAAAGGATGGAGTTGACATGATATCGCTCTAACTCGAAAGGGACTAATCCAAGAGGGGCGACATTATGCCATTACGAATATCCGTTTCCAGGCTTTCCTTACCAACTCTGCGTTTTTTCGGTGGAATAGGCTCGTCTGGCAGTTAGTCATGATGACCATAAGTTCCAGGAAGGAAGATACCCCCCCCTAAATTGGCTAATTACAGAGATTGCTGCTCTACTGAAAGAGCTGCAACAGGCCGATTTTAGTACAGCAACGTGTAGTATTTACGCTGATACTTTATTGCAATAGGATCCGATTTCCCCAATGTGGCGAGCATATCCAAGAACAAGCGCTTGGCTTCGCCGTCTTGGAAGTTAAGGTCCTTTCTCAGAATGCCTATCAACAATTCCAGAGCATCGCCATGCATGCCACTTTGATTGTATTGCACAGCCAGCTGCAACTTCAGGTTGGCATCTTCTGGATTGGTGGCAAGTTGCTGTTCCAGCGCTTCTACCTCAGGGCTTTTAGCAGACTCACGCTGCAGTTCTAAGCGGGCAAGTAGTGTTTTATAAACGTCATCTTGATCAACCATTTTAATGGATTCTAGACACTTCTCTGCTTCATCCAGGCGATTGAGTTCCAGATAACACTGAGTCAACAACAGCAGCACTTCACTACTTTCGGGCGCTGCGGCAAGCGCCGAACGCAGCGGCTCAAGGGCTGGGGTGAACTGCCCTTCGGACATCAACATCTGGGCTTGGTTAACATCTTCGCGCCAGGGTTCGGGCAAGTATTTTTCCAACAATTGCCGAATTTCACTTTCTGGCTGTGCACCAGCGAAGCCGTCTACTGGCTGACCGTCCTTAAAAATCATTACCGTAGGAAGGCTACGAACACCCAATTGGCTGGCGATCATTTGTTGTTCGTCTGCATCGATTTTAGCGAGCAAAAATTGACCGTTGTATTCTTGAGCCAATCGCTCCAAAAGCGGTGTCAAAGTTTTGCAGTGCGAGCACCACTCAGCCCAAAAGTCGACCACCACCGGCCTTATTTTTGATTCTTCAATCAACAACTGTTGAGCGTTCTCTTGTGTTATATCGACGACAACGGGTTCCATTAACGTAAGGCTCCGGCAGTGAAAGTATGTTATGCATCACGTGGGGGCGATGTAGGTAAAATTCAATAGACCACTAACACTGCCGGGTCAATTACAACGGTCAGGTTAGACCTATAGTCTGACCATAGTCTGCCAAAGTTGGATTAAGCGATAGTAGTAGGCTGGGCATTGACGACAAGCAGGCGAATCAACCCGGTCGAATGTATTGTCTACGCGAAGCGCTCATCCGGCCGTAACCAAAGTTGCCTTCGAAAAAGTATCACCCAAATTAAGCAGAAACATAAAAATTAATTAACTGGCAAAAGTTAGCAAAGTATTTGCATGGTTCAGCAGTAATAATTTCGAAAGGTGCCAACATTACAAGTTACACGGTAACAGTGCCCTATCGATATTGAACCGTTTCAATTTGAAATACTGCTTGGGTAACACTGATGATCACTGGTAGAGGGCGCACCGCTAATTAGGCTCAAATTGGTTATCGATCAAACAGCCTTTAAATATTTCAACGAAAACACTATCCAGTGAAATTTTTGCATGATAGTTTCGACATTTACTGTTCAACCCCCTGCAAAATGCGCTAAAGGAGTGGCCAAGTCTTTTAATAAACTAATCGCTACTAAAGACCCCGCGCCATATAGCAATTAATTCATAGAATCGTGTTAAGTGTATCCATCACACACGAGTCTCATTATAAAAGGAAGTTACACCCACAAGGATGTTTCCCGTCTCGAGTGAGAAGTACGAGGCTATCTATGTTTAAACCAAGTAATAGGAGTACGATCAATGGGAAGAGTAGCAGTGGTAACCGGTGGTACGCGTGGAATCGGCGAGGCTATTTGCCTTGAGATGAAAGCTATGGGGCACCAAGTTATCGCCAACTACGGCGGCAATGACGATGCAGCCAAAGCCTTTACCGAAAAAACGGGTATCCCCGCGGTAAAATTTGATGTCGCTGATTACGACGCAGTTGAAAATGGCCTGACTCAAATTGAATCTGATTTTGGCGCCATCGAAATCATTGTAAACAATGCGGGCATCACTAGAGACGGCGTGCTGGCCAAAATGAACTGTGATAACTGGAATGCTGTGCTAGAAACTAACCTCAAATCTTGTTACAACACATGCCACAAGGTGGTTCCTGGCATGCGTGAAAGAGGCTTTGGTCGCATTATCAATATCAGCTCTGTTAACGGACAACAAGGTCAATACGGCCAAGTTAACTACACTGCAGCGAAAGCTGGCGTATTAGGCTTCACCAAGGCATTGGCCTTAGAGACCGCTAAGTACGGCATCACTGTAAACGCCATAGCCCCAGGCTATGTGGATACAGAGATGGTGCGCGCAGTGCCGCCAGAAGTACTGGAAAAAATTATACAGAAAATTCCAGTAGGTCGTCTTGGCAACACTGGAGACATCGCACGAGCCGCTGGATTCTTGGCCGACGAACGAAATAGCTTTATTACCGGTTCTACCTTGTCCATCAATGGCGGGCAATTTATGGCCAACTAGGTCATCGTAACTTAAGCCAACAAGAAACAACAAGAAACAACAAAGACAGTAAATCAAGCCGCAACTCACGGAATTCAAGAAGTAAGGATTAACGCAGTACCTAGCTCACGGATGAGCTGGACTTGACCCAAAGAAGCACTCCTCCGATAAGCAGCCCGCCTTTTGGGCTGCTTCCTTCTAAGTAATCTTTCACTGCATCCATTTACACCTAATATCACGTTATCACTTGACTCCAAGTCGACAATGCCTAGAATACGCAACTCGGTCGATGGGTGGCCCGCTAGGTTCATTCTGTTTCAGATCCATAGAACCTACCTAAGTGTCAGATAATTCTATGAATTTTAGCTGAGTTAAGGTAATATCCCCGACCCTAAAGGCGCGATAGCAAAGCGGTTATGCCACGGATTGCAAATCCGTTGAGGCCGGTTCGACTCCGGCTCGCGCCTCCACTTTTGCCTCTAGCCACGGCCTAAAGATAAGTTGGATCCACTAACCAACTATAAAAAATACCCGCTGCCCGGGTGGTGGAATTGGTAGACACAGGAGACTTAAAATCTCCCGGCTTAATAAGCCGTGCCGGTTCAAGTCCGGCCCCGGGCACCACCTTACTCCCCTATCGAATCAAATAAGCTAGACCTGAAAGTACGCACCCTGTTGAGTCAGCCGGACTAATCCAGCCAACACTCTTTATTAGCGCTTCGCGCAAGAGGTTGTTGTCGCTTGAGCAGTGCTCAAGCCCAGCCCCGGGCACCACCTCACTCCCCTATCGAATCAAATAAGCTAGACCTGAAAGTACGAACCCTGTTGAGTCAGCCGGACTAACCCAGCCAACACTCTTTATTAGCGCTTCGCGCAAGAGGTTGTTGTCGCTTGAGCAGTGCTCAAGCCCAGCCCCGGGCCCCCTATCGAATCAAATAAGCTAGACCTGAAAGTACGAACCCTGTTGAGTCAGCCGGACTAATCCAGCCAGCACTCTTTATTAGCGCTTCGCGCAAGAGGTTGTTGTCGCTTGAGCAGTGCTCAAGCCCAGCCCCGGGCACCACCTTACTCCCCTATCGAATCAAATAAGCTAGACCTGAAAGTACGAACCCTGTTGAGTCAGCCGGACTAATCCAGCCAGCACTCTTTATTAGCGCTTCGCGCAAGAGGTTGTTGTCGCTTGAGCAGTGCTCAAGCCCAGCCCCGGGCACCACTCTACTCACCTATCGAATATCTTAACCTAGACCTAAAAGCACGCACTTCGTTGAGTCAGCCGGACTAATCCAGCCAACACTTTTTATTAACCCAGCGCGCCTGATATAGAATGAAAGGAAACAGAAAAGCAGCGCCATGATTGCAACTGCTACGAATAAGGAAGGAAGACAAGGCCCGCTTTCAGACCTCTAGTGATCTCCACCACCAGCGTGATTGGCGGGATTGAGTTCTGGCCAGGCGGCTTTAAGGTACAAAATCATCGACCATAGGGTAAGAATGGCAGCCGCATACAATGCGGCGTAACCTACAAAGGTCATAAAACCGCTGACGCCTGGCCTGAACAGCAACAACACGATAATGGCGACCATTTGGCAGGTGGTTTTTATCTTGCCAATACCAGACACCGCCACTGCCGCTCGCTTACCCAATTCAGCCATCCACTCTCGCAGGGCGGAAATTACTATCTCTCGGCCTACAATGACCACGGCGGGTATGGCGAAAGCCGCGGTACCATGCACCTCTACCAATAAGACAAGGGCCACAGCGACCATCAGTTTGTCTGCAACTGGATCTAAGAAAGCGCCGAATGGGGTACTCTGATTATACTTACGCGCTATATAACCGTCAGCCCAATCAGTGATCGCTGCCAGCGAAAAAATCAGGGCCGAGAAAAAAGCGCTCCATTTGAACGGTAAGTAGAACACTAAAATCAGTGCCGGAATCAGCAGGATTCTTAACAAGGTCAGTTGGTTAGCTAAAGTCATCTCAAAACCACAACAAAAAAATACGTAGCACGGCAGGAGCTAATATAACGAGCCCTTGGCCCGACGCCGAGGCATCATACCAGCACTCTGTGGCTTGGCATACAGCCGATGGATTGGCGGTTTATTCTGACTTTAAATAGGCCACAATCTGCTCTGCTAGGTTATGGCTAATTCCGGCTACTTTTTTGAGGTCATCCACCGCAGCGTTCTTCACGCCTTGTATTCCGCCAAAATGCTTGAGCAGATCTTTACGGCGTTTGGCTCCTACTCCAGGCACAGACTCCAACGCACTGGTGGTGCGTGCTTTGTCCCTGGCGGCTCGGTGGCCAGTAATCGCGAATCGATGGGCTTCATCACGTATCTCCTGCAACAAATGCAACGCTATGGAAGTTGAGTCCAGTGTTAGCTCACGCGATCCGTCATCCAATATTAGCGTTTCAAAACCGGCCTTACGGGTTGTTCCTTTAGCGATTCCGAGCAAATAAACATCCATCACACCGAGATCCTCTAGCACTGTTCTTGCGATATTAAACTGGCCTTTGCCGCCATCGACAATGAGGATGTCCGGAAGTTTACCCTCCCCTTCTTGCAAGCGCTTATAACGCCTTTGTAACGCCTGCTGCATGGCAGCATAATCATCCCCGGCAGTAATATCTTTAATATTAAACCGGCGATAATCCGACGGATTAGAACCGGATTCATCAAACACCACGCAGCTGGCAACGGTTTTCTCCCCCGCAGAATGACTGATATCAAAGCATTCCATACGGCTAGGCGTTTCAGCCAACCCAAGAATCCCCTGCAAGGCTTCGTATTTTTGCTGCACTTTGGCCCGGCTGGAAGTGCGCGACAGCAAATTTTGCCGCGCCGACTCATCCGCAAGCGCTAACCACTTTAAGCGCTGACCGCGCACATTGTGCCGGATATCAACTTTGGCGTTGCGCGCCTGCCGTAGGGCATCGGACAAAACGTTTGCACCATTCAGCGCTAACGGAATCACAATCTGTAAGGGAATATCCCGGGTTTTACTACCTAAATAGAATTGAGCTAAGAAAGCCTCTAGCACCTCTTCTTTATTTTCGCCGAGCTTGTCCTGAGGGAAATAGCTTTTACTTCCCAAAACACGTCCAGAACGAATAAACAACAAATGGATGCAATAGTTATCGGCGGATTGCGCCAGCGCAAACACGTCCATATCGCCCTGCTCGCCCTCGACCACACGCTGGGCTTGTATGCGCTGAAGCGCTGAAATTTGATCCCTTAGATCCGCCGCAATTTCAAAATTCAAGTCGACAGAGGCGGCCTCCATGGCTGTAGCAAGCTCTGATTGCAGCTCCTGGGATTTACCCTCTAAAAACAATTCGGTATAGCGCACGTCACGTTGATAGGCTTGCTCATTGATAAGATCAACACAGGGGCCGGTACATCGGTTGATCTGATATTGCAGGCAAGGTCGGGAGCGGTTTTTAAAGACGCTGTCCTCGCATTGCCGCACCTTAAACGTCTTTTGCAACAAACTGAGGCTTTCTTTTACCGAACCTACATTTGGAAAAGGGCCAAAGTATCGCCCCTTGCCGCGCTTGGCTCCACGATGAAGACTTAATCTGGGAAATTTTTGATCCGTTGAAAGGTATACATAGGGATAGGACTTATCGTCACGCAGCAGAATGTTATAGGGCGGCTTTTGCGCCTTAATCAAATTCTGCTCTAGGATCAGTGCCTCGGTTTCTGTAGCCGTGAGAGTGACTTGGATACTGGCAATGCGACGAACCAGGGCTTGGGTTTTCGGGGCTAAACCACTGCTGCGAAAGTAACTGGCCAAACGCTTTTTTAAATTTTTAGCCTTGCCGACGTACAGCGCTTTACCGCCATCATCGTACATTTGGTAAACACCGGCGCTACTGCTGGTGCTGGCCAGGAAGCGCTTGTGATCGAAGGCATGAGATTGATTGTCCGATTCTGTCATAGGACCGGCATTCTACCACTGAAAACACCCCAGACAGCAAATGATCAGCAAGGGTTGGGGTGCAGTCCTGTGCAAACAGCACTTAGCTGGGCTGGTGTAGCTTAGTTGATCTCTAGGGCTTAGTTGATTTCTAGATCCAATACCCCGTGCTTGACTGCCAACAGGGCCAGTTCAACATCACTGTTAATTTTCAGCTTATCGAAAATTCGATAGCGATAGCTGTTCACTGTCTTCGGACTAACATTGAATGTGTTGGCTATGGTTTGCGCCTTTTGCCCGTTTGCAATCATCAGGGCTGTTTGCAGCTCACGCTCGGACAACAATTCAAACGGCGACGCGGTTTCTTTACTGTAACTTTTTAGCGCCATCTGCTGAGCAACAGAATTGCTCATATAGGGCTTGCCGCTGGAAACGGTTTTGATGGCTTTCACCATTTCAGTAAAGGCGGTGCCTTTGGTGACGTATCCAAACGCCCCAGCCTGCATTAACCGGGTGGCGTACATATTGTCGTCAACCGCGGTCACGGCAATGACCTTTATCTGCGAATGTGCGTTCAGCAACTTTTTCGTTGCCTCCAATCCTCCGATTCCGGGCATTTTTACATCCATAAGGACGATGTCGGGTTTTAGTTCGCGCGCCATGGCAACGGCTTTTTCGCCGCTGTCGGCCTCACCGACCACCTCAAACCCGTCTACATCACTTAGCAGCCTAACGAACCCCAACCTAACCAGATCGTGGTCGTCTACGACTAATATTTTTATCACCTTCTAAACCCCAATAGTAGTTCGAGCTTATACTCTTAAACAACACATTACGTGCTTAAGAACAAATCGAGCTTCCCTACTCATGGCTTTCGTTGTCTGAGGTGCCGCGCCCAAAGCTCATGGGCTCGCCTCTGTGGACAACAATATCACCACTACCAGTATTGCCTGTCTCTGAGCGCAACCAGCGGCAGGTTACCAGTTTGAACGACCAATCTCCATCGCACTGTTCTTTGTGGGCTGCGCTTATGCCCACCAGCATATCATCCTGCGATCCTCTACCGTAATGGAACAGTTACGCTAAGTATTTTACAACAACATTGAAAATGCCAATAACCCGACCTGGCGTGAGATTAACGGTTTTCATTTACCGACCAACACAATGCGCAAGTCAGTCACAAATTATTTTGCGAAACGTGAGATTGATTCTCGCATCTACCACTTTCTTAGTTTTAGGTACTTTGTGCAGCCAGTTTTTTTGGGTGCCACCGGACATCTCTAATAAAGATCCCGGTTCCAAAAGCAGACTGACAGGGGCCAAACTTCTGTCCTGGCGATGCTTAAATTTAAAGGAGCGAACCCCACCTAAGCTCACTGATGCAATCACCGGGTTGGATCCCAGCTCTGGCTCATCATCTGCGTGCCAATCTACGCTATCGTTACCGTCACGGTAATAATTAGCCAAGACAGCGTTGAAGCTATACCCAGTGGCCTGCTCTACCCGCTCTTTCAAACTACGGAGTTCAGGCGTCCAGTCCAGTCTCGGGAGTTTGATACCGGAGTAGCCATAGCCCGCGTTGCGGTCTGCGTACCACGCGTTCAACCTGGGAATAGGAATGGCTTTACCGGCGATACGAATACTTGGGGATTCCCACGCCAAGTGCTGAAAAGCCTGCCAGTAGGTAGCCTGTTCTTGTTCAGACAACCACTGGTTTAAATACCTTGCCTGGCCATCGTTTAAATCGATGGACTGCCAACCGCGAAACAAGGAAAACTGATCGGTCAACTTATGTCACCGTCGGGGCATTTTGCCACATTAGCATTTGTTAATGTTAGTCTTTTCATTTCTTTAATGAGTGTTCACAAACGGTACGAGCGCAGCAAACATTGTGCATTAAAGGCAGCTAACGACTGAGGGTTCTATCTCGAGCGAGACATCGAACTTGGCGGCGACATCCGACTGAATAACCGATGCAGCATTGAGTATGTCTTTGCCCGTGGCACCGCCGGAGTTAACTAACACCAGGGCTTGCTTTTCGTGTACAGAGACCGGCCCGATGGACTTTCCCTTCCACCCCGCTTGGTCGATCAACCAGCCAGCGGCCAGTTTAACAGTACCGTCTGGCATTGGGTACGATGGCATGTGTGGAAAGCTTTTTAGTAATGCATGGCATTGCTCTTGCGCGACTACAGGGTTCTTAAAAAAGCTGCCGACATTGGGGTGCGATGCCACATTTGGCAATTTGCGGGCGCGTATGTCGCTAACCGCATCATAAATATTTTGCGGGCTTAACTTTTGGGCATCGGTAGCGGCGAAATAATTAGACAACTCACCGTAATTCAACCGAGGTAAAGCGCGTTTACTAAGCCGAAAACTGACCGCGGTTATGATGTACTTATCTCGCCATTGGCCCTTAAAACGGCTATCGCGATAGCCAAAGTCACACTGGGCTCCCTCCACAACTTTGGCCTCACCACTGTGCCGGTCGATCAATTGGATTTCGCGGATGGCGGAGTTAACCTCAACACCGTAGGCGCCAATGTTCTGGATAGGACAAGCCCCTACCCGGCCGGGTATAGCAGCTAGGTTTTCCAACCCCCAATACCCGTGTTGGACGCAGTAGCGCACAAAGTCATCCCATACTTCGCCGGCTCCGACGTTAATGATTAGCTCGTCATCGTCTTCACTGAGCTTCTCTATGCCCAAAATACGGTTAACAACCACCAAACCCGGTATGTCGCCATTTAGAATAACGTTGCTACCACCGCCAAGCACCAGCGCGATATCAGGGCCACAATCGCCTACCACCTCTCGCGCTTGGTCAGAATTCTCTATGGTGCATAGCTGAGCTGCACGACTGGGTAACGCAAGCGTGTTTAATTCTTGCAGGTTTTGCTGGGGGCTGTATTTCATGGCGATGAAAACTAAGACTGCTGAATGATATGAGTTATTAAACCCTCGCTGGCCTGTTCGATCAGATCCAGCACAGTTTCAAAGCCGTCCGCGCCGCCATAATAAGGGTCAGGAACGTCTTTACGCGCGGCTGGAGCAAAATCAAGAAACCGGCCCAAATAGCCAGAGTAATCCGCACCGCTAGACATGCCCTCGAGGTGATCTAAATTATCGCTATCCATTGCCAATATATAATCGAAACGATCGAAGTCGGAAGACTTTACCTGCCGAGCTCGGATGCTGGACAAATCATAACCCCGCGCTAAAGCAGCCGCTTGCGCCCGCGAATCGGCCGGATTGCCCGCATGCCAGGCCCCCGTACCAGCAGAGTCGATAATGATGGAAGCGTTGGCCAACTTCGATTCAGCAACTTTGAGGCGAAACACACCTTCGGCCGTTGGTGACCGACAAATATTGCCGAGACAAACAAAGAGGACGGATTTAGACATACCTACTCCTGCTGTTCGATTAATTTACGTACGGCCGCCAAATCCTCAGCGGTATCCACACCACCCGGCACCGCAGCCATGGCTTGGGCCACATGAATCTGCTTACCATTAGCTAATATCCTTAGCTGCTCCAAACACTCCACCTGTTCTAACTCGGCCATTTGCCAGGTAACGAATTGATTTAGCAACGCAACTTTATAGGCGTATATACCAATATGCCGCTGGGCATTGAATGGCTCTGGCAGGCTAGTGTTATCTTTATTGAAATGATCCCTGGGCCAGGGCACCGGCGCACGACTGAAGTACAGTGCTCTACCGCTGGGATCGGCTACTACCTTGACGGCGTTGGGATTAACAAACTCTTCAAAGGAGTGGATTTTTTCACTTAAGGTGGCGGCGCTAAACCCGTTTGCGCTAGCCAAATTATGGGCCACCTGATCGATCACCTGGGGCGGAATTAACGGTTCATCGCCTTGCACATTAACCACAATGTCTTCGTCTCCAAGCCCCAACAGCGCGGCACTTTCCTGCAGTCTGTCGGTACCGGAGGCGTGGTCTTCCCGAGTTAAAATACACTGCCCGCCGAAGCCCTCAACCGCACTTTTGATCTGTTCGTTGTCGGTGGCTACCACTACACGGTCGGCTTTCGATTTTTGTGCCTGCTGGTACACCCACTGAACCATGGGTTTACCGTGAATATTGGCCAAGGGTTTACCCGGCAAGCGAGAAGACGCATAACGAGCAGGGATGATGACAGTAAAGGGTTGCATAGTTAAGGCTCTAAGTTACGACTCTAATCAAAGGGAGAACTGTTCGTGCGTAGAGCCAGCCTATTGGTTAGCTCATCAAAGACGGGTTCAGGAATATTGGCCTGGACTTTTAAATACCACCAATTATCTGCAGCGAAGGCGGCGCATTTTACGGCATCTTTTTCCGTCATCACCACGGTGCGCCCACCATATTCGGCAAAGTCTTGTGCAGTAAACTGGTGATGATCTGCAAAGGCGGTAGAATCAAATGGCAAGGCGAGCGCTGTTAGAGTGTCGAAAAAACGTTGTGGGTTGCCAATGGCGGCCACCGCGCACAGCGAGCCATTGGCCGTGAGTGATTGCAACGGCAATCGCTCGCCGGTTTTGACATTAACCCAGTGTACCGGCGTTAAGGTAAACACCACTGCGTTGTTGTAAAGCGGCTCTCCCGTTGTGGACAATCCATTCTGCAACACCAAATCTACCTGGGTTAATCGTTGTTCCGGTTCGCGTAAAGGGCCAACGGGTAGACAGTGCTTATTGCCCAAACCACGCTTACCATCAATAACGGCGATCTCTATTGCTCTGGGCAAACCGTAATGTTGCAAGCCATCGTCACTGATCACAATGTCGACATCGAAATGCTCAGTGATGTAAAGCAACGCCTGCTTACGGTTCGGATCAATCACAACCGGGCATTGGCAAGCAAGCGCCAACATTTTGGTCTCGTCACCGGATAGTGTCACGTCGGTATCGGCATCAACGGCCAAGGGGAATTGTTCGCTCTGCGAGCCATAGCCCCGCGAGATAATCCCCGGGCGTAAACCCTGTGATCTAAGCCATAACACCAAAGCCTGCACACAGGGTGTTTTACCTGTTCCGCCAACAGAGATATTGCCCACCACAATAACCGGAGGCGAATTGAGTTGCTTTATTCTGCGTTGAAAACGAGTGGCTACTACCCGCCGATACAAACACTCCAACGGCGCCAGGATTTGGGTCCAGCCGGGTTTATCCTGGTACCAGGATGCTTCTATGGCTGAGCGCATGGCTTGGCCCAAGGAGTTGCCGGCCAAACCGATTAGTCGCTCGTATCTTTGGGTTGTCGCGTAGCAATACTCAAATGGACAAAGCCCAGTTTTCCGGCAACGTCCATGGCAGTTACGACGGACTGATGGGGCGTAGCGGCATCCGCCGTGATGACCAAGGGCAAGGAGTTATCGCCTTCAGCGACCTGGGTTAACGCACGCTCCAATGTTTTGGGTTTCTGATTAACCAAAACATTGCCATTGATGGAATAAGAACCGTCTTTTGCGATGACAATATCGATGGTCTGCGGCTGTTCCTGGGCTGGCTTAGCACTGGCCTCTGGCAGATCCACAGTTAAGTGGGTCTCTTTGGTAAAAGTGGTAGAAACCATAAAAAATATTAACAGCAAAAAAACAACATCAATCAGAGGCGTTAGATTAATGCTGTCTTCGTCTTTTGTTTGACGTTTAAATTTCACGCAGCTCTACCTACACCACTTTAACATCGACTTTGCGATCGCCATGAATCGCATCCACCAGTTTTACGGCCTCTTGCTCCATGGTGACGACCAGCGAATCTACCCGACGCTGGAAAAACCGGTGGGCAATCATGGCGGGGATGGCGACGCACAAGCCCGCCGCGGTGGTAATTAGCGCTTGTGAGATACCGCCGGCTAGTGCACCGGTGTTACCCGTACCTTGCACCATAATAGCGGTGAACACTTCAATCATACCAAACACGGTACCGAGCAAACCCAGTAACGGGGTAACGGCCGCAATAGTACCCAGAACTGACAAATAACGTTCCATATCGTGGACAACGCTACTAGCCGCTTCCTCGATGCTGTCTTTCATTACATCACGGCCATGGCGGGAATTGCTGATTCCGGCGGCCAAAATCGTCCCTAAAGCAGAGCCTTGCTTCAGTTGCTTAAGAGATTCCACGTCCAATTGTTTGGCTCGAATGTTATTCCAAACCTCACCCAACAAATTTTTGGGGGCAATTTTATCTGGGTTTAAAGTCCAAAACCGCTCCAAACTGACGCCAACCACAGCCAAAGAACACAGCAAAATGGGCAACATCAACCAGCCGCCAGCGGCAATAATTTCAAACACAAAACTCTCCTAGCTTCGTTCGGTAAAGGGCTTGCTTCAACCCCTTTAGCATAGCCAAAATCCATTCAAAAGTGGCCATCAGCAACGCCGATGGGCCGATTTCTCGGGGCAGAACTGTAGCACAATGGTAAAAATGAGCACAGCGTCACTCAAACCAAAAGCGCTGACGCTCTCCACGCAACCCATAAGCATCAAAATTTCCGTCAGATTGCCATACGAATTGAATGGCGCCATGCTTGGCGGTATTCCAGATAGTGGCATCCGTGAGCTCGCGATAGCGGTTTAGAACACGCGGATTGGGGTGCCCGTACCGATTGTGATAACCCGTACTAAACACCACATGTTGAGGCTTGAATGCCATGATAAATCGATGGCTGGAGGACGACTTAGAACCATGATGAGGGGCAACCAAAACCGTGAGCGGCTGAGCCAGCTGGGCAACCAATTGCCACTCCACCGCTTTCGATATATCTCCCGTCAACAGAACGCGGTGTTCGCCCCATTCAATTAAAAGCACACAGGATCGGTCATTTGAATTTTCCGAAGCTATTTGGGCGGGTTCGGGCCAAAGGAAACTGAAATCGACACTCTGATGCGTAGACAACTGCCACTTCCAGTTTTGGCCTCTGTGGCAAGCATCGACACGCCATGGCAGTCGGTGCGGCTCGCCACTGTGTACCACTGAAGCCTTAAACTGTTGGGCTATTTGCTGTGCGCCGGAAGCGTGGTCAGCATCACCATGACTGACTACCAAGTGGTCAATACTGTGGCTGCCAGACCAATGTAAAAACGGGCTCAATATGTCCGTTGCGGCAAGAAAATCTTCGCTAAAGCGAGGCCCGGTATCAAACACCATAGTTCTACCGTGTGCTTGTAAAACATGCACAGACCCCTGCCCCACATCTAACACGGTTAGACGCACCGTGAAATCAGGCTCTGGATTACTGGTCACCAGTGCTATCGCGGCGCTAAGGCACACCAGCTTTAAAACACGGGGCAGTACCGGCAGCACTGTACAGGCAACTAATAATCCCAACAGCAGCCACTGCCACCATGGAATCCATTCCGCTGCAACCGGTGCTAGCAACCCATGGTTCTCCATCGCCACTAGCTTTGACAGCACATGGGTATAGCCTTCCAATGTTCTCCATAGCAATTGCATTGCCCAAACAGCAACGCCGTACACCCAGTAGAAAAGGCTCGCCAGCACCTCAAAACAGCTCATTACGGCGGCGAGGAGCGACACCGGCACAAGACAAACAGACACAAATGGAATGGCCACCAAATTAATTATAGGAGACACAAAGTTAAGCGAGCCGGTGGCTAGGGCTACCGGAAAGAGCATGGCAATAAAGATGGATAACTGCATTTTAACAGCACCAATCCACGCGGAATGTTTGTTCACCGTGGAGACCACACTGAGAATGGTCGCAACCACAGCAAAGGACAACCAAAAACCCTGGCTATGCCCCGCCAATGGATCGATGATCAAAACCAGTACAACGGCCAACCAGAAGCCCAACCACGGGTTTCTCGACCAACCAAACAACCAAAATACATTGGCCACAACCACCATGACCAACGCCCGTTGAGTGGGCAGGCTAAACCCGGCCAGTAGTGCGTAGAACAGCGCCAAAGCGACGGAGCTAAGAGAGGGTATATATTGGCGAAACACCGGTCGGCCCACACTGAGCAAACGTGCTACTAGGCCGCCCAACCAATAGCCGAGCCCAGCCACGATGCTGATATGCAGGCCAGAAACAATCAGCAGGTGCAGTGTTCCGGTCAGTTGTAACAACTGCCATTGATCCTGGGATAGATAGGATTTATCACCCAGTACCAGCGCGATTAATGCGCCAGCTACGGCGGATTGTTCATCGCTATTCGCTTCGACTTGGTCGCGAGACCCGCGCTGCTGACTGGCCATCAGAAACTGGTTTCTGATGGCTAAACGTAGGCTGTCTATGCCATAACGATTCCCTTGGCTGGCGGACGCGGACGCTTCAGCAGCAACGGTAACCAGCTCAGTGGCTCGCCCCACCGCACTGTAACCAGAACTTAATAACCAACGCTGATAATCGAATCCCTTGGGGTTTACTAGGCCTCTAGGCACCCTCAACTTTGCCCGCAGAGACACCTTGCGCCCTGGGTGTAGCCATGAGGTATCTAGGTCGTCTTTGTTGACCCAAACCAAGCTGAGCCGTTGACCGTGCAGGCGATTCAACGAACATTGTGAGTTAGAACTTGCCAGATTGGGCTCGGCGGATAGGTTGTGGGCGATTAAATCGAAATGCCACTGGCTCACGGAAGGATCAAACGCTGAGGGCGCTCTATTGGGCAGGCCCGCCACCGCCCCCGTAAGGTCAACGACTTGATTGTCGTAGCACTTAGGTAGCTGCTTGGATACTAATTGAGAGCAGGAAAAGTAGGCCGCGCACAGGCCAAAGAGCGCGCCGACGAGAAGAAGCAATGTTCGCTTAACAACCCACCAACGCTGCCCTAATGGGTGCAACCACAAGAAAAGACTCAGTAATATGACTACTATTACAACAACCAACAAAATAGCGGGCAGCCATGCCAACGTCGGCAGATAGCTCACAGAGAGCATGGCAATAGATACTGCCAGCGCAATAGCCTTCATAATAGATAGTTTATAGATCATCCATGACAGCAGGCATTATCAACCAAGCACTGGCTTCAAACCCAGCACTGGCTCGCAAATCCACAAACAATAGTTCGACGAATTACCAACTAGAGCCCAGCGACATTTGGCGGCATAATACGCGCCCTTTCGCTAGGCCTAACCGACCTCCATGCCCCGAAAACTGCTAAAACGCTGGATTCCCAGTCCAGACCAACTTCAGCAAAAGCAGTCTAATTCCGTCTGGGGTAAGTTGTGGCAGGACCCAAATCTATTCCATTTGAATCGCCACTCGGTATCCGTGGCGTTCTTCCTTGGGCTGTTTATTGCATTTATACCCGCGCCAGGCCAAATGGCTTTGGGCGCGTTTTGCGCTTGGTTTTTTCGCTGTAACCTACCAATAACCCTAGCGCTGATTTGGGTGAGCAACCCGTTAACCATGGCGCCGATATTCTTCTTCACCTACAAACTGGGCACCTGGATTTTAGACACGCCGGTACGTACGGTGGAGAGCGGATTCAATTGGCAGTGGATCACCACCGAAATCAGCTTAATTTGGCAGCCTTTATTAGTTGGCTCACTGTTAACAGGGTTATTTTGCGGATGTTTAGGCTATACCACCATTAAAGTGTTTTGGCGCTGGTATGTGATTCGTAATTGGCACCGCAGGCAGCGTGCCAGGTCACAACAAAAATAGTGCGATTATTTAGCGCGACTAATCGTAACGCAGCGCATCAGCCGGCTGCACTCGGCTGGCCCGCCATGCGGGATACAGCGAGGCCAAAACGCTCAACGCTAGGGCTGTGATGCCAATAAACGCTATATCAGACCAGCGGTTATCGATGGGTAAATAGCTCACAGGGTAGATTTCTGAAGTGAGCAATTTGCTGCCAAACAAGGCTTCTATCCAGCCCACCACAGTGGCGGCCACTTGGGTCAAGGCCATGCCAACCACCAATCCCAGGGCGGTTCCAACGCAACCTATCAAAAGGCCTTGCACCATAAAGATCGATAAAATTTGTTTTGGGCTGGTGCCAAGCGTACGCAGAATCGCAATATTGCCTTGTTTCTCAACCACGGCCAGCACCAATGTGGATACTACATTGAATACTGCAATACCGATGATCAACACCAGCAGCAGCCAAACCAAGTTACTGGACATTTGCACGGCGTGATAAAGATTACCGTGTGTCCGGGTCCAATCGCTGGAGTAATAACCAAACGGTAGAGCCGAAACAACCTCGCGGGCCAGCTGTGGCGCCTGGAATAAATCGTCCAACCGCAACCGAATGCCACTCACATTGCCGCCCACGGTGCTCAACTCAGCGGCACTCGCCAGGCCCATAAGGCCCATTCCTTGATCCAGCTCAGTACCCGTTCTTAACAGGCCCGCTAAGCGTAGATATTTCACGCCCGCCGAGCGACCGCCGCCATTGGGTTTAGGCACCACCAGCGAAAAAGTGTCACCCACGCTGAGTGATAATTTTGCAGCCAGGTCAGCCCCCAAAATGATTGATGACGGATCCTGGCTGACCTGATCCAGTAATTCTGGATCTACGAACAGCTCCAAATGAGAAACCGTTGTTTCCAGCTCGGGCTCAATACCGTAAACCAAAACCGGTTGCACCAATCCATTGTGGCTAATCATACCCTCTAGCTGCACAAAGGGAGACGCAGCAACCACGCCTTGGGCTTGTGGTAAAGCGGTAATGTCTGCCAATGTTTGCTGCCAGTTGTCTATACCATCGCGGTGATAAATGGATACCTGCGGTACTACGGAGAGTATTTTGGTTCGCAACTCTCGATCAAAACCATTCATCACTGCCACCACCAACACCAGCAGTGCTACGCCCAACGCCAGCCCAGCGGTTGAGATGGAGGTTATAAAGCTCATCAACTTGCTGCCGCGCCCGGCGCTGGAAAATCGATAGCCTATAAACCAGGGCAGCACCACACGGCCTTTGCTCATGATACGGTACCCACTGCTGGTACAAACGATCCATCAGCCAAGAACAACGTTCGATCCATGCTGCTGGCCAACTGTTCGTCGTGGGTAACGATGACAAAACTGGTGTTAAGGCGCTGGTTTAAGCCGGCCATTAAATCCTGAATGGACTTGGCGGTTCTGGTATCTAAATTGCCGGTGGGCTCATCCATAAACACCACCCGAGGGTTGGTTACCAACGCCCTGGCAATGGCCACCCGCTGGCGCTCGCCGCCAGATAATTCGGCGGGTTTATGCCGACCGCGGTTACTCAAGCCAACATCATCCAAAATAGCCTGGGCGCGCTGTTTGGCTTCGGGCTTTGCGCAGCCGCCGATGAGCATCGGCATCATGACGTTTTCTAGCGCGGTGAATTCTGGCAAGAGATGATGAAACTGATAAACAAACCCCATGTACTGGTTACGTAATGTTCCGCGCTGCTTTTCGTTTAACTCATTTAGAAAGTTATCCAGCAATTGGACTTCGCCGGACGAAGGTAAATCTAACCCGCCCAGAATATTGAGTAACGTCGACTTGCCCGCGCCAGAGGCACCGACAATGGCGACCGTCTCACCGGCACCAATGGTCAAATCGATACCATTTAACACCCTGACCTCTTGCGGGCCTTGACGGTAGGTTTTTACTAAACGCCGGCAGGCTAAAACCGTTGATGGTTTGGCGTTTTGAGGAGTATCAGTCATATCGAAGCGCTTCTGCGGGGTGAATTTTTGCGGCTTGGTAAGCGGGATATACGGTTGCAATAACACTCATTGCTAGGCCAGCAGTGGCCACAATTAAGGTGTCTTGCCAACGCCATACCGATGGCAATTTGGAAACAAAATAAACGTTGGGATCGAACAGATTGGTGTGCGTGATGGATTCGACCCAGCCGACAATATCACCGATGTAAATCCCTACCAGAGACCCAAGTGCACAGCCAGTAACAATACCAATAACCCCCACCGCTGTTCCTTGGGCCATAAACGTCAACATCACTTGTGCAGGCGCCATGCCCATAGTTCGTAAAACGGCGATATTGGAACGCTTATCGGACACCATCAGCACAAGACTGGTGATGATGTTAAATGCGGCCACCGCAACGATGATCATCAACAGAGAACCCACCACTACTTTTTCCATCTTAACCGCTTGGAATAAAGCACCTTGTGTTTGGCTCCAGTCCTTAGCGGTTATCTCACCCGCGTCTTTGCCTGCCAATTGATTTTCTATGGCCGCCATTGTCTGCTGGGCTGAATAGAGGTCTAGAGTTTTTACCCGCAAGCCGTCTGCCGCGCGCGCTCGTCGGTATAGCTTTTGTGCGTCTTGCAGGTTAATTAACGCAAGGCTTTGATCCTGCTTGGCGCCTACCTCAAATACACCGACCACGGTCATACGCTTTTGCCGGGGAAAAGCGCCTGCCGGAGTAATACTTACTTGGGGCAACACCAACACGACCTTATCGCCGGTGGTGACTCCTAAATAGCGGGCCAATAAGCGGCCAATCACAATACCGTAGCCACCGGGTTGTAGGGCATCCAAACTGCCCACTAACATCTTCTCGGCCACCTGAGAGACGCTAGCTTCGGCCACAGGCTCAATGCCTTGCACCTGAATACCTTGAATACCGTAGCTGCGTGTTAGCAAGCCAAAGCCTTCAATGTACGGCGCCGAGGCGACTACGCCAGGAACTTCATCCACATGCTTGCTCAACCCGGCCCAATCATCCACGCCGCCGGGCTGTTCTACAAAACCGTGGGGTACAACACTCAAAATGCGGCGTTTGATCTGGTCATCAAATCCATTCATAACCGACAGCACAACCACCAGTGCGAAACAGCCAAAAGCCATGCCCAGAAGAGAAAAAATAGAAACAAAACTGATGAACTGATTTCTACGTTTGGCCTTGAGATATCGCAACCCGATAAACAGTGGCAGGGGTAGTCCGAGGGCACTCATGGTTGTCTGATCCAAGAAAACGAATTGAAGGCTAGCTGCGGCCCGTTGAGCGCAGACCAGCAAAAGGTGAAGGAGTTAACAAGGTGCGCATTGCGAAGAGCATCATACCGGGTAATCACTTTTTGTCGATCTAGACATGCTATGCTTAAACTGTTTATCGTAACCGCACCACGATAAGGCGCATACGCATATGAGATGTGACTTAACCAATGGGTTTAAGCATTAAACTGAAAAAACTACAGATTAAAAAACACCAGACCAAGCCCCTGGAAGAACTACCGCCAAATGAAAGCAAACATTGAAAAATTCCCTATATACGCGCTCATCTACGGCTGCCTAGGCGTTATGTCGCCCCTTGCTAATGCCGAAGCCGTGGCCATCCCTGTGGGCCAACAAAGCCTGAATTCCAGCATAGCCGTGCCCCGGGCGGGCATGTCGAAGGCTCGCGTAGAGCAGCAGTTCGGCGCCCCAACCCACCGAGCCGCATCGGTAGGGGATCCGCCGATCTCCAGCTGGGAATACAGCGGTTTTACCGTTTATTTTGAGTATGACCGCGTGATCCACGCGGTGGTCAGCCATTCAAAGTCCAGCCGCTAGTTAGGTTTCGCAACAGCTTACTGCGCCAAACTCCTTTAATGGGTTTGGCGCCAAAGCACCTCCCCACCCGATTGTTTAGCCACGGCGTCTAAAGCCTGTTCGTGGGCCGCCAACTCATCGGCGCTAGCCAAAATCACAGGAGTAGATTTGCGATCCGCGGCTAAACGTCGAATGGCAGATCCGCCAGAACTGTCGCTGTCAGAATTCTGGCTACCAGTGCCCAATCCAAGCGACGTCTGACCGCCCGTCATCAACAAATAAACGTCTGCTAGAATCTCGGAATCGAGCAATGCACCGTGTAACTCACGCGCGGAGTTATCTACAAAGTACCGCTTACACAAAGCATCCAAGTTATTTTTTTGGCCTGGATGTTTCTCGCGCGCCAGAGCAAGGGTATCCACTACCGTACATACATCTAAAATTGACCCGAAATTGGGGTTGAGCAAGCGAAATTCGTGATCAATGAAGCCGATATCAAAGGGCGCGTTGTGAATGACCAACTGAGCCCCTTTGACGAAAGCCAGAAATTCCTCGGCAACTTGGTTGAACCGAGGCTTATCGACCAAAAACTCGTTGGTGATGCCGTGCACATCAATGGCTTCTTGCTCGACTTCACGCTCTGGGTTGATGTATTGGTGATAATGCCGGCTGGTCAACTTTCGACCAACCATCTCTACGCAACCAATTTCAATGATTTTGTGGCCTTGTTTCGGGTCGATACCTGTGGTTTCGGTATCCAGTACTATCTGTCTCACAGACGCCTCAAAAAGAGTTAAAGTTTAGTCATTAAAACACCGACGCTCTACAGCTCGATAATCCCTTTATTAGCAAGCTGATCCGCTATCTCGTTCTCGCGGTGACCGGCGTGCCCCTTTACCCAATGCCATTGCACTTGGTGCTTACCGGTTGCGGCATCAAGCTGCTGCCATAGATCGGCGTTTTTCACAGGTGATTTACTGGCGGTTTTCCAACCGTTTTTTTTCCAGTTGTGTATCCATTGGGTAACACCCTGACGCACATACTGGGAATCGGTGGTTAAATCGACCTTGCAGGGCTCCTTCAACGCCAGTAAGCCGTTGATAGCCGCTAATAATTCCATTCGATTATTGGTGGTGTTGGCCTCTCCACCATAGAGCGACTTCTCTTTACCCTGGAAACGCAATAGTGCGCCCCACCCTCCTGGCCCTGGGTTGCCTTTGCAGGCACCATCAGTGAAGATCTCGACGTTTTTCAAACTTTTTCTTACCCGACTAGTGTTTAATTTTGCTTGCGGATTTCACGGCTACGCCCTCGGGCACCCTTGACGTCACCTTGCCCACACCGAAGCCAGACATAACGTTTACTGGCTGCCATTGAGGCTTCATGGGGATAGAGGACACCTGCTCTTTACGGGCGACGATCATATAGAAACTGCCCATGGGTTTTAAGAGTTTACCACCAAGTTTTTCCAACCAGCGCGTGTGGTTGACTAAAAAGCGGCTATTGAAGGGTAAACGAAAGTGACCGTGGTCAATGCGAACCGGCTCGCAATCCAGCACCCGCAACCAATCCACCACTCGGGACAGCCGCAGCGCGTTTTTACGCTGGTGGGATTTTCGGCTAACGTGGCGCGCAATTAGGGACGACGCCCCCATAGGGCTGGCAGGATTGAAACCCACCAAAACCAAGTAGCCGTGGGGAACCAGGGTGCGAACCACCTCGCGCAATACCCTGTGGGGGTGCTCAGCATAATCCAAAACATGATGTAAAATCGCCACATCGATGGAACGTTTCTCCAACGGCAGCTGTTCGAAGTCACTCAACCCGCGCACTTCACCGCCGCTACACGTTAGCGGGTGCAACCCAAAGCAGTGATTTACTTTACTGTTTCCGTAGAGCTTTGCTCGACGATCGACACTCAACTGCAATAAGTGATAACCGAACATGTAGCCCAAAGCCTCGTCCAGCTTCGATTGCTCTTCAAGCAACAGGCTCTCACCCAGCGGTGTATCACCCCAATTTTCGATATCGGGTACCGCATGCGCCCAGGGCAATACGCCGAACCTCTGGTGATACGCCTCACGCACAGGGCCTGGTAACAGGGCCGACTGGTCTAAAAATGGATTCTTGCTCATGGCAACCGCCCTTCGCTTTGATTCAATGCGTTTTATACATAGAGAACAGGCACAAGGCTTGCCACACCAAGGCTTGCAAATGTGCATCTAAACTGACAGCCTGGGCGGCAAATAGCTTCACCCTTGCTCTGTAAAATAAACCTAGGACCTGGTCGTATTATGACGCACCCACATTCCTCTGCCCACCCCGATCCCATAACCGTGGTCGCAATTCCTGCGTTTGCCGATAACTACATCTGGCTGATCGAAGACAGGCAATCACAACAACACTGGTTGGTTGATCCAGGCATCGCCAAGCCTGTGATTGATTACTTTCAAGCAAATGGCATAACGGCGCTGGCTGGCATTTTAGTGACGCATCACCACAATGATCATATTGGCGGTATAGATGACCTCAAGGCGCATTTTCCCGACACCCTGGTCTACGGCCTTAAGTCAGCCAGAGTGCCCCAGGTGACTCACACCGTTGAAGGTGGCCAGCAACTACATTTATCGAGCAATCTAATACTATCGGTGCTCTCGGTGCCTGGGCATACCATAGATCATATTGTGTACTTCCTGCCTGCCGAACAGCCAAGGCTATTCAGTGGCGATACGCTCTTTGCCGGCGGCTGTGGCCGGTTGTTTGAGGGCAGCCCGGCACAAATGAGAGCGTCATTAGATCAATTACGCCGACTTGCCGACCACACTTTGGTATACTGCGCCCACGAATACACGGCCAGTAACTTGCAGTTTGCTCTAGCCGTGGAGCCGGGTAACGCGTCTCTCAAACACCGCATCGACGATGTCACAGAACTTCGAGAAAAAGGCAAACCTACAGTTCCCTCTCAACTGACCACAGAGCGACAGACCAACCCATTTCTGCGCTGGGACGAGCCGAGCGTCATCGCCGCGGCCCAAGCACAGGGCGCAGAGGATAACTCCCCAGATACCGTATTCACTGCAATTAGAGCGTGGAAAGACAAGTTTTAGGCGCTAACTGTTTCAATGGGCTGGCGGCGGCCGCGAGGCTGATTGCTGGAGCTTGGAGCGTGCATCGCGCCCCTTAACACAGTTAATGTAAATTCTAGCTTCAAAAAAAGCTTGGTTAGTCAGCAATTTGCGCAAACTTTTACATCTAGTTGCTAACTAGGTCATATACGAGACCAAGCCAATTTGACTACAATTTGCGACCTAACTAACCTGCCTAGAAAGCGCCCAGTTCATGGCCATAGACAAGGCAGGCGAAGAACGACTTATACGCAAAAAGTAAAAAAGTAACACGTGGTAGCAGCTCTTTATGGTCTCGATCAACAAACTTTACCCATTGGCCGCCGCTGGCATGCTAATCGTGGCATGCCAAGCCCAAAATAGAACGAGCCCTACTAATACCGAGTCCCAAGCCGAGCAAACGACAGCTGCCCCGGTTGTAGAACGTAAAGTCAGCAAAGCCAACCCCATAAAAGACCGCAAGGTAAAAGTTTGTACCATCGAGCAATATGGCGACCCTGGGTTTGAGCTAACAGATCACGTGGATTTATGGGACCGACTGCGCGCGGGCTTTGCCATCCCAGATCAAAACCACAAACGTATAAACCGCTATATTGACTGGTATAAGAAACACCCTGGCTATTTGGATCGCGTAGCCAAGCGTGGCCAACCCTATCTACATCACATCATTGAACAACTAGAAGCCGCCGAGCTACCTCTAGAATTAGCACTTCTGCCCATCGTAGAAAGCGCTTTTGATCCATTCGCCTACTCCCACGGCAGAGCTTCGGGTATGTGGCAATTTGTGCCGGGAACAGCCAAGGCCTATGGCCTTAAACAAAACTGGTGGTATGACGGTCGACGCGATGTAGTCGCCTCAACCAACGCCGCGGTGGAGTACCTCAGCTATCTAAGAGATTATTTTGAAGGCGATTGGCTGGCTGCACTGGCAGCCTACAACTCAGGCCAAGGCACAGTAGGCCGAGCCATTCGCAAAAATAGAAAAGCTGGTAAAGCCGACGACTATTGGTCGCTCAAATTGCCAGACGAAACGGCAGCCTACGTGCCGCAATTATTGGCTTTGGCTAAACTCGTTGCCAATCCAGAACACTACGGCGTAGAGCTGAGCGCCATAGACAATAAGCCCTGGTTCCAAGCCGTACCCATAGGTTCACAAATAGATCTATCTCAGGCCGCAGAGTTAGCCGACATCAGCATAGATGAACTGTACAAACTGAACCCCGGATTTAATCGCTGGGCCACAGACCCCACTGGCCCACACGAGCTACTCATCCCGGTGGACAAATCAGTGACCTTTACCACCAACCTGTCACAATTAAGTAAAGAAAAACGCGTCGGCTGGCAACGCTATATCATAAAAAATGGTGATGCCTTATCCACCATTGCGGCCAAATTTAATACCGACGTAAGCACCATCAAAACCGTGAATGGGCTAAGCGGCAACAATATTAGGGCTGGCAAGGCACTTATGATTCCCGCTGCCATGGCCGATGACAGCAAGTACTCCTACAGTGCAGACCAGCGGCTCGCCAAGGTGCAAGCCCGAAAACCCAACATCAACAACCGCTATAAAATCCAATACCAAACCCAAGCAGGCGATTCGCTTTGGGTCATCGCTAAAAAACACGGTGTATCCGTGCGCAACTTGGCCAAATGGAATTCTATGGCCCCCAACGACCCTCTCAAGGTGAATAAAACCCTGGTAATTTGGGCCGACAACGGAAAGGACAGCGCAGACAACAGCGTAGCCACTAACAATCAGACTCTGCGTAAGATCTACTACAAAGTGCGTTCCGGCGACTCTTTGGACAGAATTGCTCGCAAGTTCAACATCTCGGTAAAGCAAATCCGAAATTGGAACACCAAGGCTCGCAAAAAATACCTCCAGCCTGGCGATTCTCTAACCTTATTTGTTGATGTTAGAAATATCAGTCACTAAGTTAATCAAAACTAGGCGCAACAAAGCGCCTCTGCTTTGAGTGTCTCCACGCCTGATGTTGTTACGGCTACAAAAGCTACTGGGTATAACCTCTAACACACCCACGCCAGCTATTATTATTACGGGCATAGCCATGCCTTCCTACACCCTTGCCAAGGAGCTGATGCAGAGAAAGATTGCCACTCCCTGCGCGTTTATAGACGATCAACCGTGGACCAACCGAACCCAAATACTAGGGGTAACCATTCATTACCCCAGCGATCTGGCCGCCCTTGTGAAGAGGCAGCATGTCGCTATCGTCGTACGCTTTGATCACGATATAACCATCGCAAATACTATTTGGCAAGAGGTTGAGAAGACCGGTGTTCAGCAAATAGAAATACCCAATACCGCCTCGCTAGGGTGGCAATTAAAGGCGATCATGGAAACCCTCAAGACTAACTAAACACCCAAAAAAAACCGGCTGGTGCCGGTTTTCGTAACGATAGTTGTATGGCTCTGGGAGGATTTCAATTAAATCTCGACTTCAGCCTGGTCAACCAAATAATCGCTTAAATTGGCTAGATCCGCATCGCCGTACATTCTTCCTAGCTGGGCCTTAATGGCTGAGCGCTCTTCTGAAGTAACGCTTTCAGTATCACCACTGTTCACGCCGGTGAGCTCAATCAACGCCATTTGCCCACTGGCCAATACCGCGGGGCTGTAGACGCTTGCACCCTCATCTGGCTTCGGCATGCTGAACAAGATACGTACGATGGCAGCATCAACATCTTGCTGCTGCCGCTTGGCTGCTTCTACACTCATCACTTCGGTGGACATTTCTTCTGCCACGCTGGCCAACGTGCCATCGCCCTGACGAACCCTATCGATAGCAGATTCAACCGATTCCGCCAACAACTCCCCACCTTTGTTAGCCTTAACCGTTTGCGTGATGGATTCTTTAACGTCGTCGAAAGGTTTTACTGCTTCTGGTTCGTGACTTACCACGCGAATAACAACCACGGTAGATTCATCCAACTCGATTGGATCGCTAGTAAAGCCAGAAGAGATTAATTCTTCAGAAAAAGCCGCCTCGATGACCTGTGGATTTGCTGCGACACCCACACCATTAAAGCGACTGAATGTTTCAGACTCCCAAAGCGGTAAATCCAATTGCTCAGCCGCGTCTAATAAGCTTTCTACGTTGTAGGTTAAATCTTTAAAGTCGTTGAGCTTTTCTAGGAAGAACTCGTTGGCCTCTGCCTGGCGTATTTTCTGAGCAATTTCCATACGCATCTCTTCAAGGCTTGGCATTGCGGATTCAGACACATCCACCAGTTTAATGATGTGTGCACCAAATTCCGACTCCACTGGCTCGGACACCTCACCAACGCTTAAATTTGCCAACGCCTGTTCGAACTCAGCAACGAAACTATCGCCAGTGGTCACTCCTACATCGCCACCGGAGTCTTTGGAACCGAAATCTTGAGAATACTCTTTGGCCAGAACGGCAAATTCTTCACCCGCTTCTAATCGCTGTTGAATATCGGCAAGTGTGTCGCTGTAATCGTCACTGGAGGGATCCAGCAGGATATGTGCTGCACGGCGCTGTGTAGCCGGCATAAAGCTTTTCGCTTCCTGCTCGTACTCTTCTTCAATGCGCTGGTCATCAACCTCAACGCTGGCAGCCAATGTGTCGGCGCTCAGCTCTAAAGCTTCAATTTTGACTTGCTCAGGCGTCATAAATTGATTCTGGTTAGCCTCATAGTAGCTCTGTAACTCAGACTCTTCGACCTCTACTTGCTCTTCAAAGGGAGACTTATCGACAACAATATAGTTAAAATCGCGAGTTTGCAGACTCAAATCGGCCAAGTAATTGGCTTCGTCTTCCGTCAGGAAGTTGGATTGGCTGATGCCACTGGCGAATTGATTCAGTACGATCTCGCTGGTGATCATCTCTTTGTAAGACGTATTGGTAAAGCCGGCATTGCGAATCAATGCCTGGTATCGATTGGCATCAAATTCACCATCGATCTGAAAATCCGGCGTTCCTAAAATAATTTGATCAATGCTGGAGCCGGCCACGGTCATACCTTTGCTCTGCGCTGTATTTAACATCGCGGCTCGTTGTATAAGAGACTGCAACACCGGCTCACGTAGGCGATCATCGCTAAGGAATTGAGGCGGGAAGTTTTCGCCAAACTGCTGCATCAGCTGGTTTTTACGCATCTGTATGGCCCGTAAGAGCTCGGCCTCGGTAATCTCTACGCCATTCACCTCAGCGGCGGGCTCTGCGTCGGCTTGTGTGTTAAACAGTGAATCTATTCCAAAAAGCGCAAATGGAATACAAATTAAGCCAACCAGAATAATGGCAACTGTACCTTTGATATTATCGCGAAATGATTGCAGCATGGCTGTTCCGTACTTTCGAATCTTGATCAGATGACTATTAATAAAAAAGGTGCACATTGTAGTGCACCTTTTTGAGGATGTGGAGTTTTACAGACGACCACCGGATATTAGGCCGATATGAAGGTATAAGCAGGTACGCCAAACAACTACCCTATCTGCGCGAAGTTTAATATCCATATTTAACTTCTTGAGGCCGTTCCGCTTTGATTTCCATAATAACCAACACCCAATACAGCTTAGCCTTGAATCTGCGTAAGTTTACGTCCTGCGACAACTCTTAAAACACTGCAACAAAGCCTGAGCTACACAAGCGATCGCTGTGCGGTCTGGTGTTTGCAAAGAGGGGATTAACTCTAAAAATTACACTGATGGTTGGCTAAGCCATTATGGCTTATGACTAGGAATTTACCGCGTCTTTTAGCGCTTTGCCTGCCTTGAAGCTTGGGATTTTAGCAGCAGCAATTTCAATTGGCTTGCCAGTCTGTGGGTTGCGACCAGTGCGCGCAGCTCGATCTTTTACTGCAAAGGTACCAAAACCAACCAGAACTACTTGATCGCCTTCTTTCAGAGCACCGGTAACGGTGTCTACCATTGCGTCTAAGGCACGGCCCGCAGCTGCCTTTGGTATATCTGCTGATGCTGCAATGGCATCGATAAGCTCTGATTTATTCACGCTTTACCCCTCGTTTATTGGATAATTAATTTCGTATATTTGGGCATTTGACCGCCTAGCAAATCCCCGCAAGGCCAGTAATTTCGGGGCCTGTCAGGGAAGACGATTTATACCAACAGTCACCTGTTGGGTCAAGGAAACCACTTGCCATTTAGACCAATTTGACGGACAAAATACAATTCAATGCAACCTTCGTCGTTAGTTTGGATAAACTTTGATGGGCTTTTTTTGATTGATCGATCGAACAAGTGAAAAAAGACCCAACGCTCAACTACCCAAACTGTACATTTCGCCCAGGGGCTAAGTTGCCCCCGTCTTATTTGTGCTTTTAAGCTTGGCTCAGTGTCTAGCCTGCTGGCCGCTCACGCCGGCTTCGGCACGCTCCAGTAAATCACGATATTCTTCGTCCGAAAATGGCTCCGGCATATGTGTTAGGGCCACCTCTAGCACTTGATCAATCCATTTTACTGGCTTTATGGTAAGCGCTTCTTTGATGTTTTCCGGAATCTCTTTAAGATCGCGCTCGTTGTCAGCCGGGATCAGCACAGTTTTAATACCACCCCGGTGTGCAGCCAACAGCTTTTCTTTGAGACCACCTATTCGCAACACTTCGCCGCGTAAGGTGATCTCACCGGTCATGGCCACATCAGCCCGCACCGGAATATCGGTTAACACACTCACCAGAGCCGTGCACATTCCAACACCGGCACTGGGACCATCCTTTGGCGTAGCCCCCTCTGGCACGTGAATGTGTAAATCGGTCTTTTCGGAATAATCAGGCGCGATACCAAGTACTTGCGCTCGTGACCGGACAACTGTCATAGCTGCCTGAATGGACTCCTGCATTACGTCGCCCAGCGAGCCGGTTTTTACCATACGGCCCTTACCTTTTAAAGCAGCGGCTTCGATGGTTAACAACTCACCACCAACTTGAGTCCAAGCCAAGCCTGTCACCTGGCCGATTTGGTTTTCTTGCTCTGCAATACCGTAATCAAAGCGACGAACGCCTAGGTATTTCTCCAAAACATCGCTATCGATTTCGGCCTTTGCGCTGTCTTTTTCTTTGACGTGTTGCGTAACTACTTTACGACAAACCTTGGCAATTTCACGATCCAGGCCACGCACCCCAGCCTCTCGGGTGTAATAACGTATAATATCCCTGATAGCGTCTTCCGAGAGGTCTATCTCTTTGGCTTTGAGGCCGTTACGCTCTACTTGTTTAGGCAATAAATACTTAGTGGAGATAGCCACTTTTTCGTCTTCGGTGTAGCCAGGTATACGAATAACCTCCATACGATCCAACAAAGGGCCGGGAATATTCATGGAGTTTGAAGTACAAATGAACATCACGTCTGAAAGATCGTAATCGACTTCCAGGTAGTGGTCGTTAAAGCTGTTATTTTGCTCAGGGTCCAAAACCTCCAGCAAGGCGGAGGCTGGATCGCCGCGATGGTCCATGCCCATCTTGTCGATTTCATCTAACAAAAACAGAGGATTTTTAACACCAACCTTGGACATTTTTTGAACCAACTTACCCGGTAAAGAACCGATGTAAGTACGGCGATGACCGCGAATTTCAGCTTCGTCGCGCACACCACCCAGGGCCATGCGGACGAACTTTCGGTTGGTTGCTCGGGCGATAGATTCACCAAGAGACGTCTTACCGACACCCGGAGGACCCACCAGACACAATACTGGGCCCTTTATTTTCTTAACCCGCTTTTGCACGGCTAAATATTCCAAGATGCGGGCTTTAACTTCTTCCAAGCCGTAGTGATCGCGCTCCAGAATTTCCTCTGCGCGCTGCAAATCGTTACGAACCTTGCTGCGTTTCTTCCAGGGAACGTTAACCATCCACTCAATATAAGAGCGAACCACCGAAGCCTCAGCGGACATCGGAGACATCATTTTGAGCTTACCCAACTCGGTGCGAGTTTTGCGCTCAGCTTCTTCTGGCATGCCGGCGTCGGCGATTTTTTGCTCGAGATCTTCCATCTCGTTGGGCTCTTCGCTTAAATCACCCAGCTCTTTTTGAATGGCTTTCATCTGCTCATTCAAATAGTACTCACGCTGACTCTTTTCCATCTGCTTTTTAACACGGCCACGGATACGTTTTTCAACCTGAAATAAGTCAATCTCCGCTTCTATCAAGCCTAGAATATGCTCTAGACGATCTCGCACGCTGACCATCTCCAGTATCTCTTGCTTTTGCACAAGATCCAGGGACATATGGGCCACAATGGTGTCCGCCAGCCTGCCCGGCTCATCAATGCCGGATAGTGAGGTCATCACTTCCGCAGGGACTTTTTTACTGAGGTTTACATACTGCTCAAATTGCGACATTGCTGTCTTAACCAGCACATCACTTTCGCGCGCGGGGATTTCTTCTTGGGCCAGTATTTCAACATCAGCTTTGTAGTAAGCGTCATCGCCGTCAACGGACAGCACTTTTGCGCGCTCACCACCTTCGACCAACACCTTTACGGTACCATCGGGTAATTTCAGAAGTTGCAGCACCGAAGACACAGTACCGATCTCAAATAGTCGGTCTGGTGTAGGATCATCATCAGATGCGTTCTTTTGCGCCAGCAACAACACCTGCTTATCTGACGCCATCGCCTGCTCTAACGCTTGGATCGACTTTTCTCGCCCCACGAATAACGGGATGACCATATGGGGGTAAATAACCACGTCACGGAGCGGCAACAGCGGTAAGCCATGGATGGCGGATTCGTTACTGTCAGATGCCATGCTATACATTGCCTCACATTGGTTTAGCGGGCCATTGCAGACGCGCTGGGATATTCATAGATGGAAAGTTGGGGTCTGTACGTAGAAATACAAGCCACTAGCACAGTTTGGGGACAAAATTCACTTATTATGGGGGTACCAAAGCCCTCTCTGTGGATCTAGAGAGGGCCGCGGGTAGCTGAAGAGACGGGTTATTCGTCGGAAATTGCTTTCTGAGCGTTGGAATTTTCGTAAACAAGAAGCGGTTCCGACTCACCATTGATGACACTCTCATCAATAACAACCTTAACGACATTATCGGCGGATGGTATCTCGTACATGGTGTCTAATAGTACGTTTTCCATGATAGACCGTAGGCCGCGTGCACCAGTTCTTCGCTCCATCGCTTTCTGCGCTACAGCATCCAGTGCCTCAGGGCGGAAGTCAATCTCTACCCCTTCCATACTAAACAACTTAGTGTACTGCTTAGTGAGGGCGTTCTTAGGCTCGGTAAGAATTTGAACCAAGGCTTCTTTATTTAGCTCTTCCAAGGTTGCAATAACAGGTAAGCGACCAACGAACTCTGGAATCAAACCGTACTTAACCAGGTCTTCCGCTTCGAGCTCTTTCAACGCTTCGCCAAAGTTCTTCTTGTCATCCTTGCTTTTAACGTCAGCGCCAAAGCCGATACCGCCCTTCTCAGAGCGATCTAGGATGATACGATCTAAGCCAGCAAATGCACCACCGCAAATGAACAAAATGTTAGAAGTGTCGACTTGCAGGAATTCTTGTTGAGGATGCTTGCGTCCTCCCTGTGGTGGAACCGAAGCAACGGTACCCTCAATCAACTTCAACAGCGCTTGCTGCACACCCTCCCCGGACACATCACGAGTTATAGAAGGATTGTCGGATTTGCGCGAGATCTTATCGATTTCGTCAATATAAACGATACCTTGCTGCGCCTTGTCGACATCGTAATCACACTTCTGCAACAGCTTTTGTATGATATTTTCAACGTCTTCACCAACGTAGCCGGCTTCTGTCAGGGTCGTAGCATCAGCGATGGTAAACGGTACGTTTAGCAGCCGCGCCAATGTCTCGGCGAGTAAGGTCTTACCGCTACCGGTTGGCCCTACTAGCAAAATATTACTCTTACCGAGCTCGACTTCGTCTTTACCCTTTTTGCCATCGCTGCCAATGCGCAGTCGCTTGTAATGGTTGTAAACCGCTACAGACAGTACTTTTTTAGCACGCTTTTGACCAATAACGTATTGGTCCAAGGTCTTGGCGATTTCTTCAGGCGTTGGCAGGCGTTCGTTGCCGCCTTCGGCACTGCTCTCTTGAATTTCTTCGCGAATAATGTCGTTACACAGATCGACACACTCGTCACAGATAAAGACGGATGGGCCTGCAATCAACTTGCGCACTTCATGCTGGCTTTTACCACAAAACGAACAATACAAAAGCTTGCCGTTCTGATCCCCTTTATCGTTGCCTTGATCAGACATTAAGTCACTCCATTTTTCTGCTGTGCTTTACTAAGATGCTAGCTTTGCACCCATTTTGCAAGTATAGCTGCCCAAATTAGTGGCACAAATCAGAGTTCAATTGTGAATAGCCGGTCTATTCATCACAAGTGACGCCGGCTTCTACCTGACGACCGTCACCCCTTACTACGGCGACTGGTCGAAGTGTACTGATAGTCGGCGCTATTCCCCGCTGCGGGAGGTCAACACCTTATCGATTAGGCCGTATTCCATAGATTGCTGAGCGGTCATGAAATTGTCACGTTCGGTGTCCAGAGCGATTTGCTCGACGCTTTGGCCGGTGTGCTGCGCCATTACCTCGTTTAGACGAGCCCGAATCTTAAGGATTTCTTGAGCTTGAATATGGATATCCGATGCCTGACCCTGGGCACCACCACTTGGCTGGTGGATCATGGTCCGCGCGTTCGGCAAACAGTAGCGTTTTCCTTTGGCTCCCGCGGTCAGCAAAAACGCACCCATACTGGCGGCTTGGCCGATACACATAGTGCTCACATCGGGTTTGATGAACTGCATGGTGTCATAGATGGACAAACCCGCAGTCACTGAACCGCCAGGGCTGTTGATATAGAGGTGAATATCTTTATCGGGGTTTTCAGCTTCCAGGAATAACAGCTGAGCGACAACAAGGTTGGCCATGTGATCTTCAACCTGCCCAACCAAAAAGATAATGCGCTCTTTTAGCAGACGGGAATAGATGTCAAAGGAGCGCTCTCCCCTTGCGGTTTGCTCAATAACCATTGGAACAAGTCCGGAGTTAACCACAGAACCAGGACCAAAATCATCAAACATAGAATTAGACATAGATTACTCAACTTAACTTCAAGTGCATTCAAAAGACAGTTACGTGTTAGCAGAAAAATGGTTCACTCGCACCAACTGGTACATTGGTGACATTTTTTCGGCTAAGACCCAGCTATTAGCTTAAATGATGCCAACTGTCGCCTATGGCAAAACAAATATAAGCCACTCAGCAATTGAGCTTAACGTGAGTTCGGGTGATACGCCAGTACTGACGCGACGGCAGGAAAAAAAAACGCCGCTTTCGCGACGTTTTTGATAGTTTTAATACAATATGGTTACATTTCGAGCAACACTGTACTAACTCTGTTAGGGGGTTTACTGCTCGCCCTGGTTGCCTTGGGCAGCCTTGATAACATCTTCGTAGTTGGACTGTGTTTCAGTAACATTGGCATCCGCTAGAATGGCCTCTACCACCTGATCTTCCAACACGGCAGACTCTACACCAGCCAGCAACTGCTGATTGCTGTAGTAATAAGTAACAACTTCTTCTGGCTCTTGGTAGGTAGAAGCAATTTCTTCAACCATGGCGCGAACCTTATCGCCGTCCACTTTGATCTCTTTTTGCTTGACGATCTCGCCCACGATCAATCCCAGGGACACACGGCGCTTAGCTTGCTCCTCAAACATTTCGTCTGGCAAAATGCCTTTAAGATCTAACTGCTGGGCCTGGGCACCGAATTGCTGGGCCATTTGACCGCGCAGAGCATCGATCTCACCTGCCACTAAAGCACTGGGCAGCTCGACTTCATTAGCGTCGATCAACTTGTCCATGACTTGCGTCTTGGCCTGAGTCTTCACTGCATTTTTGAGCTCGCGCTCCATGTTTTTCTGAACTTCGTCGCGGAATTCATCTTCAGTCTCGGTATCGATACCGAACTTCTTGTAAAGCTCCGCGTTTAGCTCTGGCAACTCCTGCTCGGAAACAGAGTTAACAGTCACCTCAAACTCCACTGCAGCGCCTTTAAGGTCTTCTGAGTGGTAATCTTCTGGGAAGGTCAGCGCTAAAGTCTTGGAATCGCCTGCTTTTAAGCCTTCGACGCCAGCTTCGAAGCCGTCAATCATACGGCCGGAGCCCAGCACCAAATCTTGCTTCTCAGCACTGCCACCTTCGAAGACCTCACCGTCTTTAGTGCCTTTATAATCGATGTTGACCTTGTCACCATCGGCAGCGGCACGCTCAACTTCTACCCACTCGGCTTGCTGCTTACGCAGGATATCGATCATCTTATCGACATCTTCAGTGCCCACATCAGCTATTAGCTTTTCAATGTCGAAACCAGCCGTCTCTTTCAGCTCAACCTCTGGATACACTTCAAAGGTAGCCACATATTCGAAGTCTTGGCCTTCTTTGCTCTCTAGAGGCTCAATGGCTGGCTGACCGGCGGGACGCACTTCTTTCTCGGAGACAGCGTCCTGGAAGGTACGATTGATCATGTCACCCATAACTTCTTGGCGAACACCAGCACCATAGCGCTGCTTGACCACTTTAAGAGGAACCTTGCCTTTACGGAAACCGTTGATGCGGATAGTTTTAGCAGCTTCCTGCAGACGTTTATTTACTTCGCTATCGAAGTCAGCCGCGGGAATGCCTACTGTCATACGGCGCTCAAGGCCGGAGGTGGTTTCTATAGAGACCTGCATGTTGATCCTCTAATCATCTGTTGACGTCGCCATGCCCTAACCAACGGGGTCTAGCCAGAGATTCGAGGGCACGATGACAAGAATGGGAAAGTCCGCCAGAACCCCCTATTGGGGCGGCGTACAAGTGCTTCATTAATGGTGCGGACGGAGAGACTCGAACTCTCACACCTTGCGGCACCAGAACCTAAATCTGGCGTGTCTACCAATTTCACCACGTCCGCTAACCGAACAGATAGCCTATAAGCATTTGATTTGGCTAATTATTTTTGCAAATCAATTTGGCCTATCTGAAAAGCGGGGCAGATTGTGCCACAGTAATCTGCCCCGTACAACACAAAAGATAAATTAATCACTAAACTTTGTCTCAAAGCCAGTCTGGACGCCATCACTGGCCACGCCGCCGGTTTCCATAACCACCGAGATCGCGATACAACCCATTGTCCCGCTGTTGCGAATCCTGTGTGGCTGCATGGCGTCGATATAATAGCCGTCGCCCTGGCGTAGGCTCAGTGTCTGGGCTCCTACGGTAACCTCCAGCTCGCCATCAAAGATAATTCCGGCGCACTCGCCAGCCTTATTCATTAACGCATCCCCCGTATCTGCCTCCGGCGGATAAAATTCCCAGGTTACCGACATCGAACGGTTAGTTTTATCGGCCGCCAGTAATTTCGCGGTGATGCTTCCCTCTCCGACATTCGGCATCTGATTACTGCGATAGAAGGCATTGGCTGCGGCACTTAAATCTAAGCTAAAAAAATCACCCAACCCCATGGGAATTCCATCGAGTACTTTTTTAAGGGATGCCACGCTCGGTGATATACGGCCCTGTTCCATTTGCGAGATGGCGCTGTTGGTTACACCCGCCCTGCGCGCCAACTCCCGCTGGGACCAACCATTGATTTTGCGTATCAATTGCAACCGCTGCCCTACGTCCAACGACACGAGCACCTCACCTTATTAGACTGCCATTTGAATCAAGACTTTAAACTATGCTAGTGGCTATGCAAATATAAGCCTACTTTCAATCACTCGATGTTGATGCGATAAGCCCATTCGCTGACGAAAAACAATGCAAAAAATAACCTTTGTTCTTTACCCAGAGATGCTGGCTTCCAGCATCACCCTACCCATTGAAATGCTGAAAGCCGGTGAAAGTTTCGCTAGAGTCAAAAGTAGGCAGGCTGAAACACTGGAAATCACTACTACCGCCCAATCCCAGCGGGCAATAAAATCTCACGCGGGCTTGCCCATTGTGGCAGACAACACCTTCGCCGACAGTCACAGTGCAGATATCGTGTTTCTACCCGCGCTTTGGCGCAACCCGACTCGAGCACTGAATAACCTGCCTGAAATATACCCATGGTTAATGAAACAATATCAAAATGGGGCAATTATCAGCGCCGTTGGTACTGGCGTTTGTTTTCTTGCTGAAGCAGGCTTGCTTGACGAAAAGGCCGCCACTACCCATTGGCATTTTTTCGATGAATTTCACAAGCGCTACCCCAAAGTTATATTGAAGCGACAGTATTTCATTACTCAATCCGCCAATCTATATTGCTCTGCAAGCATCAATGCGCTAGCGGATCTAACAGTGCACTTTATTCAACGGATCTATAACACGGACATTGCAAGCCACGTGGAACGCCACTTTTCCCATGAAATTAGACGCTCCTACGAAGCCATAGGGTACTTCGACGGCCAAATGAACAAACACCCTGACGAAGACATCGTACAAGCTCAAATGTGGCTGCAGGATAATTACAACAAGGAAGTTCGCTTCAGCGAAGTAGCCGATAGATTTGATATGAGCGTGAGATCCTTTAATCGACGATTTAAGTCCGCCACCAACAAATCGCCCCTTCAATACTTGCAAGAGATTCGGATTCAAACCGCTAAGGATCTACTGAAAACAAGCAATTTAACCATCAGCGAGATCGCTTTTAAAGTGGGTTATTCCGACATGGGCCACTTCACCATGCTGTTTAAAAAGCTGCTGGCCACCACACCAAGCGAATATCGCACCACGGTGAGAGCGAAATTATTCAAAGCTTAATTGCTTAAGCACGAATAGGCGCTCCAGCTGTTTGCCAGAGCAAGCAAAAAAATCTTTGGCAAATACGGGAGCTTACTCTATTGAGGCCAGAGGCTTGCGCATAATAACCACATCATCGGACCACACCGTGAGGCGGCCATTGAGGTGGGCCGCGAGCCACATAAACGTCACCAAATGGAAGAACACCACATGGGTGGGGTCGTTTTTATAATGCCAGTTTGCGAATCGCTCTTGGCTTATCCACCGTTTGGTCATAATGGCCAAATATCCACCCGGCCGAACACACTGCCATAACTGAATAAGAGTATCCTTCGGCTGCTGGAGGTGCTCAACCACTTCGGATGCGGTGACGAAGTCGTAACTCGCTTCCAACACCGATTTGTCATCAGCATAAAATTTATCGTACAGGGCCATGCTGTGACCTGCGGAAGAAAACATGTCGGCCAGCGCAGGCGCCGGCCCACATCCGAAATCCAGACCACTGGCAGAGTCTGGCAACAATTTTTGCACCGGGTTAAAAATTCTCGATAGAAATCGGCGGTAGCCGGCGTCAGAAAGGTCGTTTTCGTGCAGGTCGTACTCCACTCTCTCCTGTGAAGAGCTCAACCAATAGTCACTGGGCACACAGACGAGCTGGCAATTCACGCAACGCTCGTATGCTCGCTTTTCGTCGGTCAGAAAATGTTGCGGATTGGCCTGCTGGCAAAGTGGACACTGAACCGGTATCACCGGCTGGGAAGCATTTGAGGATTCTTTAGAGGGTACCATAGGGGTGAAACTGGGTTGCCATTTGGCAACCCGCTGTATAACGACTGTTCAAATGGGCGAAGTCACCCATTGCAACAAGTCTTTTTTGAAGACGGTAAGTTTCGGCCGAGCCGGTTTGCTGTTGTTAAACAACATTACGTATTCAGCTTCTCCGGTGGCGTTGTCTAAATCGTAATCCTTGCCATTAATTTCGACAAGTTGTTTCCCACCCGCCAAGGTCACGTAGGCCACGTAAAGCTCAGAACCTTTGTGTTCAAAATCGGTGGTATCTATGCCGTCACCGCGCACGGCTAGGCGACGAAGCAAGGGTTTGCGAGAGCTTCTAGACATCGCCTTGGACAGGCGAGCCATTTTCTTTTCCAGCTTAAGCTCTTTGATTAACGTAGCCTCTGCGGCACTTGGTGCGCTGGCTACAGCGCCAGCGCTTTCTGGATTGGTTGGCTCCTGCGCCGCATGCGCAACATTGATAGAGGCCATCGACAAGGAAAACGCCAATATTAAGGCCTGACCGCGTAACTGCATTATTTCTCTCCGTGCTGTTAAATTAACCACAAATATCAATGGGTTATATAGTTATCACCACACTCTCAGGTATATAATTCGGTGGCATGCTAAGAAATAATGCACTAATCATCAGTGTTGTTCAATAAATTATCCAGACAACATTAAATATTCTGTTGCCATTTGCTTAGGGGCTTTTTGCCACCGTAAGATGACAACTGCTTCGTCGACTAATGGCTTAAAATGTTTGTCCTCACACCACCTATGAAAAGAATTTTGCTCTCCGCCACGCTTTATACCGTCTTTTACGCGGCCACGGTCAGTGCGCTCAGCCCAGAATTTGAGGCTGACCGACTGATGCTATTAGCCCAGGAGCAAATCAAAGACGATCAGATATCCCAAGCTGAGATCACGCTACAGCAGATACAGGACCTTAAAGTGACGCCGCCGAGCGAATACTACTTCCTTAAGGGTCAGGTGTTGTCGTTCAGCGAGCGAACCCAAGAGGCGATAGACTCGCTTGTGATCTACATAGAAAGCAGCGGCAAGGATGCAGAATATTACACCAGCTCACTGCGGCTTATTTCACAGCTAAAAGATAAACAGGACTCCAGCAAATTAACCATAGAGCCGAATAGCGATCCTAATATTGAGTGGACTGGTACCAAACGCTCCAACAGCTACGTGGATCAGCTACGGTTTTTGTATGGCGCCAAGTCCGACCAATCGGCTCTGTTGCAGCATATCAATAATATGCTGAACACCTACCAAGCAGGCTCTGACACGCCCGGCTACGCTCTGGCCACGCAAGCGCCTGCGACCCTAATTACCCGCACCAAAGGTACAGACGGTATCTCTGAGGTGCGTTCCACAGACAAAATAACCCTGTACGGTGTTAACCCGTACATAGAATTTTCCTGTACTCGGCAACCGCAACAATGCCAACTGATGCATCCAGCCACGGACCAACCCTGGCTGACCATCGCCGGAGATCAACAAGCGGCCCGAGAAATCAGTAAGGCGATCGCTGAGCTCATTAAACTGCTGCAAACAGGGCGACAGTAAAGTGTTTTTGTGTATTGATCTAAACGCAAACAAGCCCCGTAAAGAGTACCTTAAGGTATGCAACTACACGCCACATAGTCCTTTCACCGCAAAGCAAAACCCATGAAATACAAAAACACGCCGGACTTTAATCACGCCAGCCAAGAAAAGATTGGCGTATTGATTACTAACCTAGGCACGCCAGACGAGCCCACTAAACCCGCCCTTAAACGCTATCTAAAAGAGTTTCTTTCAGACCCAAGGGTGGTTGAGTTCCCACGAGCGCTGTGGTGGATGGTACTTAACGGCGTTATTTTGCAAATCAGACCTAAGCGGTCTGCGCAAGCTTACAAAACCGTGTGGACTGAACAAGGCTCGCCACTACTTACCATTACCCTGGCGCAGCTTGCGGCATTGCAAAAAGAGTTTGGCCCGGATGTATCGGTGTACGCGGCCATGCGCTACGGCAATCCAAGTCTTTCGAGTGTGGTGGAGAAAATGCTAGCCGACGGCGTTCGTAAGCTTTTAGTGGTGCCGCTGTACCCGCAATATTGTGCCGCCACCACCGCCTCAACCTTCGATGCATTGGCACAGGATTTCACCCAGCGTCGATGGCTACCAGAGCTGCGCTTTATCAGCCATTACCACGATTACTCGCCCTACATTACCGCCTGCGCAGGCGCCATTAAAGAGCATTGGCGGCAACACGGACGCGCCGAGCGTTTGGTGTTGTCTTTCCACGGTATACCCAAACGATACTTGCTCAAAGGTGACCCTTATTTTTGCGAATGCCATAAAACCAGCCGGCTGATTGCACAAGCCTTGGGCTTATCCGAGGGAGAATACAAGATGACGTTCCAGTCGAGGTTTGGCCGCGAGGAATGGTTAAAGCCCTATACCGACGAAACTCTAAAACAACTTGCCGCCGATGGCACTAAATCGGTTCAGGTGTTCTGCCCGGGTTTTGCCGCAGACTGCCTGGAAACCATTGAGGAAATCGACGTCGAAAACCGGCAGTATTTTATCGAAGCCGGCGGCGAAAAGTTTGAATACATACCTGCCCTCAACGACGCGCCTCATCACATAAGCGCCCTCGCCCAGTTGATCAGAGATAACCTTGGCGGTTGGAGCTGCGATAATAGTGAACGAACCCTGCAGGCCTCTTTAGCCGGCAAACTGGGGGCAGAATCATGACGCAACGATCATTGGTCATCGTCGCCCACGGCAGCAGAGCTGAAGCCGCAAATGCTGAATTTCTTCAGCTAGTAGACAAGCTAAAAACACAATTGACTGGCAGTTATGCCGGGGTGTTCGGGGCTTTTCTTGAGCTAGCCGAGCCTTCGATTCCCCACGCTATTTTAGAGGCCGCGGCAGAAGGTAAAAACGGTGTGGATGTTTATCCTATGTTTTTTAACTGCGGTAAGCACGTACAACGAGACATACCAGGTATCGTCGAGGCTGTGATGGGCGAGAATCCAGCGCTGGATATTTGCCTTATGGATTACTTTGGCTCGGGCTCTCACTTGGCCAGCGCCATGGCCCAACATATCGTGGCGCAAGCTGAGGAATAATAAAACCCGCAAGGCTGCGGTGGTTACGGCATATCTCCTGGGCCAATTGCCACTGCAAAAGGCCCAGCAGATTGGTTTTAGATATTACGCAGAAGTTAGCACATGTCCTCGTAAGGGTTGCTCAGCTGCAGATTTACAACCTGTTCAAAACCGGGTAATTTCAGCGCCTTGTCGGTTATTTCAATAGCGTCTTCGTCGATCATGCCTTCGCCGAATTGATAAATCACCTGCAGGTCTCCCAGGCTGGCCTTTTCGTCGTAGGCAGCCGCCTGCTGGCGCACTATCTCACGCTGGCTACGATATTTTTCTATAGCCGCTGCGCCATAACGCTTCTCCAGCATCTGCTCGGTTTTTTGCGGCGAGATTAGTACTGCCGAGCCATTGGCACCACCAAACCCTTTGGAATTAATAAACGCAATATCCAAATCGCCTTCAAACGATGTATCGGTCAAAGACAACTGCAAGCGCTCGTCGTAAATGTCGTCCGCCAAGCGGTCTGAAGTTTTGATGCCGGGTAGGATTTTTTCCTTAAACATCCCCAAGGCGCAGGTCACTTGATCTCCACTGGCTGGTGCCAAAGAGTGGCCAAGGAACGCCTTTAATGCGATTACCGGCCATTGCTCGATACCAAAGGCCTTGGCAACCCGATCGAAGATCTCGCTTTCGCTGGTGCGATTTTTTGGTGTACTTGAGCCGTGGGCGAGCAAAATACTGTTGTGCTTAACGGCATCATCACCAAACATTGCCCGAGCACTGGCTACAGCCTTGGCCAAGGTAATGTAGTTGCCCGCACCAGGCGCTGAAATGGACTTTTTATAGCCATCCGCATTGAGGAAAACATCGCCTACCGAGGCATGAATGTCGGCGCCCATCTCCAGCGCCAAAGCGTCATCCATCAGCACAATATATTGGCTGGATTCCGCTATGGTAAAACCACAGTTTTCAGAGAACGGGCGGCTAGAGCGACGATGATCGACCTCGTCCACGCCATACATTTTTTTCTGATTATCCTCAGTCGCAAGCGCTCCCATGGTGCTGTAACCATCGATGATTTCGCTGGTAATAGGCGCTTCACAGCCACCTACGATTACCACACGCTTACGGCCACTGCGGATTTCTTCTACGGCGGTGTCTAAGTTATACAAGAAACTGGCGCAGGCACCGGTTATAGACCCAGAGCCACCAACGCTGCCAATCATGTAGGCGTTGATAAAATCCGTGGTCATCGAATTTAAACCAAGAATTAAGTTCTTGGTGCTAACGCGGCCTCCAGTAAGGCGCGATTGCAACAGACCACCGGCGCCATATTCGTCCATTTGCGCCATGATATTACTGGAATAAACGCCAATCTCATCCGGCGCCACTTGAGCGGCCACTGCGCTCCACTCGATTCCCATAGAGCGGATGGCATCCGACGCGCCCACAACCGCCATCTGCAAAGCACGGGGATGGAAACGAGAATTGTAATGGGCACCAGGGTTAAAACCCTTGGGCAACTGGCCGGCGGATTTCACAGGGAAATCACGGTAACTCGGCAGCTTAACCCCTTGTAGTGACTGCGCGGTTACACTGACGCGATTAGTGCCTTGTATTTCGGTTACCTGCCAGTCTTCTGGCAATGGCTCAGGTAGATCACGACTGCGCATTTCAAAGGCAATGACACCCCCTTCGCCAGCCTCAACATTGGCGCTTTTCTGCCAATACAATTGGTCGACATCGAAATAAGTTTCAGCGTCGATTTTGCGAATCAGAGAATTTTCCTCAACGTACTGTTGCAGTCGCTCGGCCACTTGGCTTTGCGCTAGGTTTGTGTCGCCACCGACGGAAAAGCTGCCGTCCTCGCTGGTTTGTGCCAGGCCCATCAGTATCGCCAAATTGGCCACGGTAGAGGATTGGGCATCAGAATCCAGGCTGTCCAAGATGATTCGTCGGTAGGCGTGATGAAATGATACCCGACCCGCGGCGTTGTAGCCGCCAAAGCCGACGATGACAGGGAGTTTTGACTTAGACATGGATAAAAAACCAGAGCAAACGAACGTTATAAAAATTCTATTGCCTGGCCGTCAAGCTAGATACAGATATTATGGCCATACATTTGGCCGTTTTAGCCAGGCGGACGACATGACGCCGATAGCCTACCTGTAGGCCAGCTGAAATAACCGATCAGCCCGAATTTCGATTGATAAAAGGCCGAAAATCCCCGTGACAACTACACTGTGCAATTTAACCGCTAAACCTGCATGGCTGATAACTCCACCGACATCAAAACGCTCTCGCAACAGTGGTCAGATCTGTTTCTCACCCGATCTCGCGCGGATCTGCGTCCCAGCAAAGAGCGATTTTCGCGCCTAGTATCAGCACTGATCAACCAAACCTCGGCTCACGAACAACTCAAAGCCGATGCAAAGCAGCTATCAAAGTGTTTTGCCGCGCACGTTTGGGCCAAAAAAGGCCGCTTACAGCCGCCCTGCTCTACGCTTGCATCCTTGGCCGAACTGCACTTTCATTTGGCTCGCTGGCAGCCAAATAAAGGTCGGGTCGGTAAGGAGTTTCCCAAACTGTTGGCCAATGCCGATCAGCTTTTGCGATCGCCACCCGGCACCGAAAACTTACGCTGGCAAGAGCTACATCAAACACTGGTGAGCTACAGTCAACAATGGCAAACGCGGCGCTCGGCGCTGGAAAACCGCCAATTAGAGAGCTTGGTTAATCTCAATAAAATCACCGCAGCGCGCTGTGCCATTGCACAGCAAGTCAACACCAGACTCAGCGGCTCCATACTGCCAGCCTGGCTAAACGACTTTATCAAGGAGACGTTAGTCGGTGACCTGGCGGCAATTGAGGCAACCACTGGCGAAACAACCCAATTGGAGTACTGGCTTTACGCATTGGACGATCTGTGCACGGTGTATTGCCAACTAGCCGACCCAACTGGCTGCGTGGAGAATCAACAAGCCGCCATTAAGGCCGCTCCAGGGATCATAGAGCAATTCAGTACGCCAGACCTAACAACATTACCCGGCAGCCCACAGTACCTAACAATGTACGAACAGATCGTCCAATCCATGGTGGAGTGCGTACAACTGCGCCTAGAACCGCTGCAGGGTTTTAGCCCCATAACGGTGGCAAGCAATGTTGGCCAGGTTAAAGTGTCTAGTTCCGTTGATTCATTTGATTGCGTAACCATCGAATGTGGTCAATGGTTTGAGTACCACTGCGATAATGACACGCCTTTGACATTTAAACTGTTCCACTTAGACCATCATCAATCCCTTGCGCACTGCACCGATTACTACGGCAAGATCACGTTGACGCTAAGCGCAGACGAACTGCAGCTTATGATGGCGGCAAGACAACTGGTATTAGTGCCAAATTTTCTAGGTGCGCTATCGACTCTGGTCCAGGGTTTTTTAAAACAAGAGCGATCTTTGTATGAGAAATCCGTCACTCAAATAAAAGCGCCAGCCGAGCCTGCAAATTCTGAACTTGGTTCACAAAGCCAGAATGCGAACAACCGAAATGACAGCAGCCAGGAGGCTTTGCTCGATGATGGGAGCAGCAGCCACCACTGCGACGACGAAAACACCGAAGAGTTGCGCCGCCAAACGGATGAATCCCTGGCCAAAATCGACGCAGACATAAACCGCCTGTCTCAGGATCAAAAAGCCCAGGCCGCCGAAATACACCATCCAACTACCACTGAGCAAGCTGGCAGCAAAAGCGATGAAGAGATCGCCAGCTTTCAGATTACCGCGGCAAACCTACAACTTGGCGCCTGGGTTAAATTTAAAAACCTGGAGCCAGAGCTGCAAAAGCTATCGCTTAAAATGCCGTCGTCAGATAAATACTTGTTCACCGACAGGCTCGGACGAAAAGCCGGTGAATACCGACTTCAGCAGTTAGTAAACCTGTTTGCAGACGATAAAGTTAAAATTGTCAGCCTGGGCGAACGTTTCGATAGCAGGCTTGAAGCCATCGTAAAAAACCAACGGCGAAAATAAATTCGATTACCCAGAACCCGTTTGCGAGCGTTGCTGCGCCAACGCTGCGGAATCCCAATTGGACGAAACGACGGCAGCGTCTTTTAACCCTGTAACCAGACTAGGTCTTCAATATGGAACAGCGTAGTGAGCTGCGTTTAAATAGGAAATACACTGTTTTGCTGAAACTCGCGGCGGAGACTCCAGCTGGAGACGCCGCTGAATTTGCCATAGCTCGCTGCCTTGATGTATCGAGTGACGGTTTAAAAATAGAGACAAACTCGTTGCTGCAGGCAGGCTACATTCATGAGGTGACAGTGGTTGTGGAATGCTTGGCTGCGCCAGCACAACGCTACAATTTAATCGCTGAAATTATGTGGTGCGATGCGCTTGCACAGGGTGGTTATACGGCGGGCTTGAAACTGCTCGAAAGTGAGGACACAACCTTCATAGGGTGGAAAAAAATCTTAATGCAAGAGCTCGGAGAAAGTTTCTAAGCTACATCGCTTTCCTGCCGCTGTTCAAAAAAACGCAGTATCGCGTCTTTATCCCACATGGCATCTTGGTAACCAAGGTCAATCAATCGGCTGCAAAATTGTTCGGTAAACAACAGATAGCTCGCCATAGTCGCACCGCCGGCCTTGGCAGTAGAGCCCGTAGAACGCATAAAGAGGCGCATTGGGTTAGGCAAATATCTTACACATCGGCCAGCAATTTTATCCAAAGGTTGTGATGGAGATATCACCAAGGTTTCAATTCTTGAGAAAGCGGGTTTTGCTTCGGCTTCAGTACCATCATAGTTGTTCAAAATTTCATTGACGGTTTCGAGGTGTTCTAAATCAGAATCCAAAGAATCCAAAAACGCACTGTTCAAAAGATGGCCAAGCACCTGGCCTATGGATGGCGAATTGCGAACCACCGTGCGCCGCCCCCAGTGGGCCGGATTACGGTTATTACTAACGCCAATCACGAAAATTCTATCCGCCCCTAGATGTAAGGCAGTGCTTAACGGCGACAACTGCCGAATGGCACCGTCGCCATAATACTCACGGCCAATTTTAACGGTTGGAAAAATTCCTGGCAGCGCCGAGGATGCCATTAGGTGATCTAGGGTTAATTGCGCGCCTACGCCGACCCGGTGATATTTACGCCAATCTTCTACCTCTGAATTAGCCTGGAAGAAACTGACAGACTCGCCATTACTGTAGGCCATCGCGGTAACCGAAACCGCCCTCAAACGACCAGACGCTATCGCCTCGGGTAGATTCTCAAAGTGAATATTATCGCTTAGCAGTTTACGTAGCGGCGAATTATCCAACAGCGACAGAGGCCGCTCGCGGCCAGCACCATGGTTGAAGAACGAACCCACTACCCGCCCCGCACCTTTGACCAGATCCCACCAATGGGTACGAATCACTTGATCGATTGTAAGGTTGCGCCAGAGTGAGCTTAGGTTATTACTGGCCGCCGTAAAACTGCCAGGGTGTGAGGTAAGTGCTAATGCGTTGATGGCACCTGCAGAGGTACCGCAGACGATAGGAAACAGGCTTTGTTGCTGCTCTGGTACGATATCAGCAACCGCCGCCAAAACTCCAGCTTGGTAGGCGGCTCTGGCGCCGCCACCCGAAAGAACCAGTGCAGCCGTCACAAACGCAACGCCTGGATATGGAGGTAAACGCCGGTGGGCGCGCCTCCGGCACTACTATTGGCTACGCAACTCTTTGCGTAATACTTTACCCACGTTGGACTTTGGTAGATCTTCACAAAACTCGACTTTCTTAGGCACTTTATATGCTGTGAGGTTATCGCGTGCATAGCTGATAACGTCTTTGTCGGTGAGTGTTGCGTCTTTCTTAACCACAAAAACCTTAACGGCCTCACCACTTCTTGCATCAGGAACGCCAATAACAGCCGCTTCTAATACCTTGGGATGGGACACGATAACATCCTCAACTTCCGCCGGATAGACGTTAAATCCAGACACCAAAATCATGTCTTTTTTTCTATCCACTATACGAATATAGCCTGCTTCATCGATAGTTGCGATGTCGCCTGTTGCAAACCAACCTTCGGCGTCGATATTTTTGGCCGTTTCTTCCGGCCGCTGCCAGTATCCTTCCATCACCTGGGGGCCACGAACCAACAATTCACCGGGCTCGTCAATGGCGGTTGCTTGGCCATTTTCATCCACGGTTTTAACTTCAGTGTGGGGTAAGGCTACGCCCACAGTGCCAGGCTTAATGGCATTAGCGTAGTTGGCACTGACCACCGGTGACGTTTCGGTAAGGCCATAACCTTCGTTAGGTGTGACACCGGTAATCTTTTGCCACAACTCTGCGGTATCTCGTGTCAGCGCCATACCGCCGGAAGAGGTGGTTCGCAATGCAGAAAAATCCAGAGACTTAAACTGCTCGTTGTTGCACAGTGCTTTAAATAATGTATCCAAACCCACAAAGCCGGTGAAACGAACCTTTTTAATCGCGCCCAGCAAGGCGGGAAGATCTCTTGGATTAGGAATCAGAATATTCAATGAGCCTCGGCTGAACAAAGACACGCAATGGAAATTAAATGCGTAGATGTGATAAAGCGGTAAGGGCGCGATGTAGATCTCCTCGCCCTCTTTCATCACTTCTTCCAAGTGATCGACGATTTGCCCGCGGTTGGCGATCAAATTGCGATGGCTAAGCATGGCGCCTTTGGCGACGCCGGTTGTGCCCCCGGTGTATTGCAAAATGGCAATGTCTTCTGGGTTAGTAACCCCCGGCTTAAAAGTACTCGCCGCGCCAAGTTTTAAGGCATCCGTGAACGAGACGCGGTTTTCAAAGTTCACCTCGGGCACCATTTTCTTAATGCGCTTAACCACAAAATTTAGTAAATGGCGCTTTAAAAACGGATGCAGATCGGCAACCTCAGTAACGATGACGGTTTCCACCGGCGTATCTTTAACGACTTCGTTGGCTTCTTTGGCGATGTTTGCCAACACTAACAGTGCTTTAGCGCCGGAATCGTTTAGTTGGTGCTTTATTTCTCTATCGGTGTAAAGAGGATTAGTGTTGACGACGATCAGTCCAGCTTTTAAGGCGCCATACACTGCAATGGGATATTGCAGCAAGTTAGGCATTTGAATAGCAATACGATCACCGGGCTTTAGGTTGGTGTGATTCTGTAGATAGCTGGCAAACTGAGTTGTGTAGGTGTCGACTTCGGCAAACGTCAAAGTTTGCCCCATGCATGTAAACGCGGGTAGTTGGCTGTATTTTTTGCAAGTTTGATCAAATAGATCACAAAGATTTACGGCTTTTGCCATGGGGGATTCCTGTTGTTTTTATAGTAGGCCTAGTGCTCTTGTGCGCAGTGCTTCGCTGTTAAAAACGCGGCCTCATCAGAGGCCGCAAAAAGTATTAAAAGCTGAATTGATCACTGCTCAGCGCCATCAGATTGCCAACGCCTGACTTTATACAATCGTGATGGGTGCGCGTGCGCGGCAAGATGCGCTGGAAGTAAAACTGCGCAGTCGCTAGTTTAGCTTTATAGAAATCCGCATCACCATCGCCACTGTCCAGCTTCTGCTGTGCGGTTTCCGCCGCTAACGCCCAGAAGTAGGCCAACGCAATGTAGCCGGAGTACATCAAGTAATCCACCGACGCCGCGCCCACCTCGTCAGCGTTTTCCAATGCTGTGAGCCCAATGTGCATGGTTAGCTCACCCCACTCTTTGTTGTGGCTAGTCAGCGGCTCAACAAATTCTTTCAAGCTCTCGTTGTCAACGTTAGCTTGGCAGAACTTGTAAATCAGTTTGGTAAACACCTTCAGGGTTTCTCCCTGGGTGCCCAATACTTTGCGGCCAAGTAAATCCAATGCCTGAACGCCGGTGGTACCCTCATAGAGCATAGCAATGCGACTATCGCGCATGTTTTGTTCTACGCCCCATTCGCGGATGTACCCGTGGCCACCAAAACACTGCATCGCAAGGCTCGAAGCCTCAAAGCCAGTTTCGGTCATAAAGGCTTTGGCGATGGGCGTTAATAAGCTCAGTAGCTGATCAGCGTGAGCTTTGGCGGCGTCGTCAGTACTGTACTTAGTCACATCCAATTGCTGCGCCGCGAAATAAGCCAGCATTCTACCGCCCTCAGCCAGCGCCTTTTGTGTAAGCAGCATGCGACGTACATCGGGGTGAACGATAATCGGGTCGGCTGGCCCCTCTGGGTTTTTGGCCCCCGTTAACGAGCGCATTTGTAAACGCTCACGAGCGTAGTCCAAAGACTTTTGGTAGCCCAGTTCCGTGTGCGCCAAACCTTGTAATGCGGTACCCAGGCGAGCGGTGTTCATAAAGGTGAACATGCAAGCGAGACCTTTATTAGCCTGGCCGATGAGATAGCCGGTGGCACCGTCGAAATTCAACACACAGGTGGCGTTGCCGTGGATGCCCATTTTTTCTTCCAGGGCGCCGCAATTGACCGCATTGCGCTCGCCCACCTGACCGTCTTCTTTAGCCAAAAACTTAGGCACTATAAAGAGTGAAATGCCTTTAGTGCCGGCCGGTGCATCGGGCAATCGCGCCAAGACGATATGCACGATGTTATCGGACATGTCGTGCTCGCCGGCAGAAATGAATATCTTGGTGCCAGTAAGGCTGTAGGAGCCGTCAGCCTGAGGCTCAGCTTTGGTACGCAACATGCCCAAGTCAGTGCCACAGTGAGGCTCTGTTAAACACATGGTGCCGGTCCACTGCCCCGAAACTAAAGGTGGTAAATAGGTGGCTTTTTGCTCGTCTGTGCCATGGGTAAACAGTGTCTCCATACAGCCATGGGACAGGCCCGGATACATACCCCAAGCCCAGTTGGCGCTGCCCACGATTTCATTGAGCACGGTACCCAAAGAGCTGGGTAGACCCTGCCCGCCGAATTCTTCGTGATGAGTCATGGATGGCCAACCAGCTTCAATAAACTGCTGATACGCTTCTTTAAAGCCGGTCGGCGTTGTGACGACACCATCGTCCCATTTACAACCTTCTTGGTCGCCAACAGCGTTTAAGGGCACTAATACATTTTCAGCGAATTTCGCGGCTTGCTCGATGACCGACTCAGTGGTTTCTTGGTCGATCATGTCCAATTGATTTTTGGCGTAGTGATCGGCGTATTTGAGCACGTCAAACAGTGCAAAATTGATGTCTTTAAGTGGTGCACGATAATCTGCCATTGCTTCCTCTCTAACATTTTACATTCCGCTGCTCTAGCTACGGATGTTTGTCATTGTCGTTAATGTTGCTGATGACGCCGGAACCCATTGTATTGTACGCAACACTGCGCCTGTCGGTTTGTGATTCAAACGACACTGTAAAGTTTCAATTAAGGAACAGGTCATCATTACTAGAAATTCTAGCACCCTTGATATGGGACATCGCTTGCAGGGATGACCAGTATTTGCGTAAAAGTAACGCTTAGTAAGCCAAAATGTCATTGCGCGGGAACGTTGGCTTGGGCGTTGGCGCTTTTGTCATTGAGAATGGTCTTTTTTGGCCTTCCTGATAAGGATCAAAATAAAGCCAATAGCCCCGGCGGATATTAAGATTAGTGCTAAAAAAGCGATGCATATAACGAGAAATGACGCCACTTCAGCCGCCGGCACACCCCAGCCATAGATCGCCAACGCCAAAAACGACAAACCTGCGATAACGCCCACAATGACGGTGCTGCGGCGTTTTAGTTTACGATTAAACAACATAGGATTGCCCTTTACAGCCCAAACTCAGCATTACAAACTGCCCTCTCTGGACCACTCACATTGGACTCGGATATCGTCACTGCCAGGCACATGAAATGCGCCATCAGTTTCCCAAGTAAATGTGTGGGTGCCGGATATGACCGTATCCAAGTGAACCTTAGCAGAGACCCAGTACATGCGTTGCAGGAGCTTCTCGAAGTGACTGATCCAACTCTCCCACTCGTACTCAATACCTTTATAGGAGGCTCCGAAATGCACGACTTGGCTGAAGTTGATGGTGTTATCGTCGGGCAACGAAAACATTTCCTGTGATAAAAAAGGCCACTCCTGCACTGACGGCAAGGCTAGCATGGCCTGTCGGTTGGTCTGAATTCGGTCGGCATCGCCCTCACACTCATCGATAATAAAGCCATAAACCAAAGATTCGTAATTCAAACTATTCCCCTAAGGTGTGAACTGCTGGATAACCAGGACGCAGCCTAGCCGATACCGTGTTGCTTAAGAAAAGCAATAAATTGCTCTTCATCAATGACCTCAACGCCCAAATCTTGAGCTTTGGTGAGTTTTGAACCCGCACCAGGGCCGGCCACAACACAATGTGTTTTCTTTGAAACACTGCCCGCCACCTTGGCACCCAAGGATTGTAAATGCGCCTTTGCTTCATCGCGGCTGTAAGATTCCAATGAGCCAGTAACCACATAGGTTAATCCAGCCAAGGGTAATTCTTCGGGCTGTTTGGGCTCGGATTCACTCCAGGTAACGCCGGCGTCTTTTAAGGCAGCCACCAACGCAAGGTGATCCTTTTGCGCGAACCATTCAGCGATAAAATGTGCCACCACCGGGCCGATGTCGGGAATAGATTGCAAGCTTTCTTCATCCGCCGTGATCAGCGCATCTAGGGTGCCCAATGCGGCTTCCAAACTGCGCGAAGTAGCCTCCCCCACCTCTCGGATGCCCAGCGAATAAATTAATTTAGCCAGGGTGGTTTGTTTACTGCGTTCGATGGCGGTTACTAAATTCTGCGCGGATTTTGCACCCATGCGCTCTAAGCCCGCAACATCATCGGTGGTCAACCCATAGAGGTCTTCAACGCTTTTAATCAGGCCTTTATCAACCAATGCCTCGACCAATTTATCACCGAGGCCTTCGATATCCATGGCTTTGCGAGACGCGTAGTGCTTAATGGATTCTTTGCGTTGGGCGGGGCAAACCAGACCGCCGGTGCAGCGCGCAACGGCCTCACCCGGCGTGGTTTCTACCGGTGAGTCACACACCGGGCAACTGGCCGGGAAAAGAATTTCTGCGGCGTTTTTGGGTCGCTTTTCAGCTACCACGGAAACGACTTGGGGGATGACGTCGCCGGCCCGACGAATCACTACGCTATCGCCAACCATAACGCCCAACCGTTCTATTTCATCTCGATTGTGCAAGGTTGCGTTGGACACTGTAACGCCACCCACGAATACCGGTTCAAGCCTAGCCACAGGGGTTACCGCGCCGGTTCTGCCGACTTGGAATTCAACGCCTTTGAGCACCGTCATTTGCTCTTGGGCTGGGAATTTATAGGCGATAGCCCATCGCGGCGCCCTAGAGACAAAACCCAACTGTTGCTGCAGTTCTAGGGAGTTGACCTTAAAAACGATACCGTCGATGTCGTAGGGCAAATAATCACGCTGCTCACCCAATTTACTGTGGTAGTCAATACACTCCTGCGCACCTTGGGCCGACGCCATGTATCGATTGATACGAAAACCCCATTGGTTGAGTTGTTCCAGTACGCGAGTGTGGGTGTTGGGAAGCGTGCCGCCTTCCACAACGCCAACGCTGTAGGCACACATTTCCAACGGGCGAGTTGCGGTAATGTTACTGTCGAGAACTCGCAGGCTGCCGGCTGCGGCGTTACGCGGATTGACAAATACTTTACCGCCCTCGGCGCGGGCTTGTTCATTGATCGCATCAAAGCCTTGCTTGAGCATGTAAATTTCGCCCCGCACTTCCAGCAACTCAGGGATTGCTTCGCCGCGTAATTTAAGCGGAATAGACTTAATGGTTCTCACATTTTGAGTGATGTCTTCGCCGGTTTGGCCATCGCCTCGGGTTGCCCCCCTGATCAAAATGCCGTGCTCATACATCAAACTCACGGCAATTCCATCTAGCTTGGGCTCACAGGCGTACTCAACCGTATCGTCGATCTTTAAACGCTCTTTTATTCGGCGGTCAAAATCCAGTAAATCCTGGTCGCTGAAGGCGTTGTCCAAGGACAACATGGGCATACGGTGCTGCACGCTGTCGAAGGCTGATAACGGCGCTGCCCCTACTCTTTGAGTGGGCGATTCAGGTGAGACGAATTCTGGGTGATCCTGCTCTAGTTGCTTCAGCTCTTGAAAGAGTTTGTCGTACTGCGCATCGGGCACACTTGGGTCGTCCATCACATAATATTGATAGCTGTACTGATCCAGCGTCGTGCGCAGCATCTCAACACGTTGTGCGATGGCAGATTTATCCATGGGTGTTGCGTCCAAACAAAAGGTTTAACTGAAAATTTTTAAATAAAAGTGGCTAACGAATAGCACAACACCGACCAAGGCCGGTGTTGTTAGGCTGAAAAAGCAAAATGCTCAATCAATGTTTTAATCGATTTAATTCAAAATCTCGGATGCGTTGCCGGTAATGCTCTACCGTCTGCGACGTTAACACGTTGCGTTGTTCGTCTTTTAATTCTCCGCCCAGGCTGTCCGCTAAATAATCCGCGGTGCCGTAAAACAATTCAAAGGCATCCATGCTGCGAGCATCGCAAGGCAGGGTAAGAAACAGACTTACGCCAGGCGTTTTAAAATCTCGCATAGATTCTAATTGGAAGGTTCCAGGCATTACGATATTGGCCATACTGAATACGATGGGACCACTGCCATCCATACGATGGTGGCGATGGAAGATGTTCATTTCACCCAAGCGCAAACCCGCTTCTACGGCCAAATCCAACAAATCGCTGCCGGCAAAGTAGAATCCCTTCGGCGCCATAATGTTAATGACAAAAACTTCTTCTGGCTCAATCACAGATTCTGCTTGACTGTAATCGATCTTTGGTTCGGCCGAAGCGGTAGTACCGGCTGGAGCACTGTCCGTATCGTCTTGCTCAGTCAAATCCAGTTGCTGCGGCTCAGTTGTCACCTCGCTGGTGCTAACAGGCTGCCCTTTATCAACTTGCGTTACCTCGTCATCTTCCCAGGTGTCGGATGACATGGTCGGCTCGTCGTCGGCGCTGGTTTCTTCCTGGTAGAATTCGGTGACCTCCGGGTCGCTATCTGCGTCAGCTCCGATGTCATCTAGGTTGCCGAGTGAGGGCTCCTGGGGCAGAGGACGGCGCTCGTGTTTGGGTTCCGCTACCGAGTCCATGAGCATTGGAACGGATTCATCAAGGTTTAGTGCGACCTGTTCGGGAATACGGAAGCCCTTGGTGGTTTTGCTGGCTGCATAGGCTTCCTTAACTGAATTGTTCAGTTTTTCGGCTTCGCTTTCGTCGCGCTTACTGACCACGCGAGCGCCACCCTTGGGCAGTTCGCTACCGTAGGTTTGGGGTTCGTAATGATCATCGCCTTGCTTACTGGATGACCGAATTGAATCGGCGCGGCTGTGGCGCATACGACGAATACCGTCTAACACCACTGCCAATATTGCTATGCCAATGATAATGGTGAGCCACTCGCGCATGGCGAACTCTTCCATAAAGCCTCTCTTTTAGTTGGTTAGCGGGCAGAACTAGCTGGCTGCCAGTTCCGCTGCTTCTTCTACATCCACTGTTACCATACGAGACACGCCTGGCTCGTGCATCGTAACCCCCAATAGGTTTTGCGCCATCTCCATAGCACCCTTATTGTGGGTAATGTATATAAATTGCACGTGCTCGCTCATCTCTTCCACCATACGCGCGTAACGGCCGACGTTAGCGTCATCCAGTGGAGCGTCAACCTCATCCAGCATGCAGAACGGTGCCGGATTGAGCCGGAAAATACTGAATACCAACGCAATGGCAGTCAGTGCTTTTTCTCCGCCTGACAGCAAATGAATGGTGCTATTTCGTTTTCCCGGTGGCCGCGCCATGATGGCGATACCTGTATCGAGTAAATCCTCGCCGGTGAGTTCCAGATAGGCGTGACCACCACCGAAGACTTTCGGAAACAGCTCTTGTAACCCGGAATTCACCTGATCAAATGTTTCTTTGAATCGAGTACGAGTTTCTTTGTCGATGCGCCGAATGGCGTTTTCCAGCATGTCCAAGGCTTCACGTAGATCTGCATCCTGCCGATCCAAATATTGCTTTCGCTCAGACTCTGCTTTGTATTCGTCAATCGCAGCCAGGTTGATGGCACCGAGGCGTTTGATTCGCTCATCTAACTTGGTAATTTCTTCACTTAAGCTGTCTTCGGTGGCGTCTTGGTCCAGCTCTTCCAAAACCGTCTCTAGAGTGAAGTCGTCGTTTTGCAGCAACTCCAAGGCGTTTTGCCGCTTGGTTTCCAGCTCACGCGCATTTAGGCGAGAGCCCTCCAATTTGGTTCGAATCTCGTTGGTGCTTTGCTCAATTTTGCTGCGTTTTTGCTCCAGCTCGCGCAAACCATGTTCAATTGCTTGTACCGCTGTCCGAGCCTTAGTTAGTTCCGCTTCCACGCTCAGGCGTTTTTCCAGTAATGCTTCTAACTCGGATTTCTGATCGTCGCCTGGATCCTGGGTTTGCTCTAAACTCTCCAGTAATAAAGCCTGTCGCTCTTTGGCACGAGCATGCTGTTGCTCGGTACGGGTCAGCGCTGAACGGATAGAGTCGATTTGGGTTTTTAAGCTCTGATTGGCGATGGCCAACTGATGCGCACGATCTTTGTCTTCACGGGCTTTAATGCGAGCGTTTTCCAGTGTTTGACGGATGTTATCGCGTTCCGTTAGCAATTCATCTCGCTTGCCGGAGTCGTTTTCCATGGCCTCGATGGCGTCTTCGAGGATGGCACGGGCATCGGCTAGATTTTTCGCTTCTTGGTTTTGTTGTGTCAGCCCTTCGTTAATTTCGGCTTCCAACCGCTCACGGCGGGCCAGTGTTTGCTCAATTTGCACACGCTGAGCGCTGAGTTTAGAACTCAGCTCGCTGAATTGGCGGTTGTGCTGGTCGAGCTCTCGCCGAGCATCCTCTCGCTGGGCCTGCAGCGATTTCTGATCAGCCAGGGTCGATTCAAGCTCTTCGGAAAGTGCCTCTGCTTGCTCTTGATCTTGCTCGATCTGAGCGGCCAGCACCTCCAACTCTTGTTGCCGCGCTAACACGCCGGCGGCAGCGTTCTGCTCTTTTTGTGCTCGCACCCAGCCTGGGCCAAACCATAAGCCATCCGATGTGATGACAGATTGGTGCGCCGACAAGGACGCACGCTTGGCCAATGCCGCAGCCACCGAGTCCGCAACGAATACGGAAGCCAACAACGACTGTGCCGCGCCAGCGCCGGACACGAAGTTGGCCAGTGTGTCGTCAACATCGGCCACCACTGAAGCATTTGTGTCGAGTAATGTAACGCTGCCTTCGGTGATGGAGCCCAAGCTTTGTGCCAGCTCATCAAAGCGGTCTGTGGCTACTGCTTGTAAGTCTCCACCCAGCACGGTCTCTACCGCTTTGTCCCAGCCGTCGCTAACTTGTAGTTGCTCTGCCAATTTGGGGGAGTTGCGCAAGTCGTGTTGGTCTAGCCAGGCGTCGACAACATCACTTTGCTCACTGAGCGCCGCCTGCTGTAATGCTTCCAATGACGCTAGCCGGCCTTTTTGCGTCTGTAAGCGCCCTCTTACATCATCGAGTTGATTGCGCAGCTCTTCCACTCGCTGCTGCTTGCCAATCACCGATTCAGCTTTGGCGTCGCCCAGCTCACGCAATTGCTCGCCCACTAATTCAAGCTCTGCCAACTGCTCCTGTAGCAGCGCAAGTCCTTCTTCTCCTTCCACCGAACCTAGGGAAACTTGTTCTTGACGCAGCCGCTCAATGCGCTGGTTAAGGCGAGTTTGCACTTGCTCTAAATGCTGTATGCGCGATTGCTGCACCTCGGCCTTCTGGCGAGGTTCGGCTGCGGTTTGGTTGAACTCGTCCCAGCGTGTTTGCCAGGTACGCATGCCTTCTTCGGCGTTAATAAGAATCTCGCTGGACTCCTCTTCCGCCACCTGCAGCATTTCTAGCTCAGGCTCAATTTCGAGCAATTCGGCAAACAGCTGCTCTGCTTTTTCGCTGTCTATCTGCAGCAGCTCTTCGGTTTCTTTAAACTCCTGCTGAGCTTGTTGGAAATCCACCTGTAACTGGCGTTTGCGCTCTTCGTTATGGTGGATGTTTTGTTCAATGCGGGTGATATCGTTACCTAGAGCATAGAACCGGCTTTGCACCTCATTGAAGCCCTCGCCTGCCTCGGTGTGCTGCACGCGTAGACGTTCGATCTCGGTATCGTTACTCACCTGTTCGGTGACGAAGCTCTCTACCTTGAGCTCTAGCTCCGTGATTTCGGCGCTTTTTAGGCCGGCTTGTTCATCCAGCTTCTTATAGCGCAGGGCCTGCAACCAGGATTTCACTTGGCGCTCCAGCTCCTTGTACTGGGAGTAGCGTTCGGCTGCTTGGGCCTGACGCTCTAAACGAGACAGCTGCCTATCCAGCTCTTCACGAATATCGGTTAGACGCTCAAGGTTTTCTTGGGTACGTCGCATGCGATTTTCAGTGTCGCGGCGGCGCTCTTTGTACTTGGAAATACCAGCCGCTTCTTCTACGTAAACCCGCAGTTCTTCTGGTTTTGATTCAATCAACCGGGAGATCATGCCCTGCTCGATGATGGCATAACTGCGAGGCCCTAGGCCGGTGCCCAGGAAGATATCGGTAATATCGCGACGACGGCAGCGGTTGCCGTTTAGGTAATAGTGGTTTTGACTATCCCGGGTGACCTTGCGGCGAACAGAGATTTCGTTGTAGCTGGCAAACTCACCTACGATGGTGCCATCGCTGTTGTCAAAAACCAGCTCAATACTGGCTTGGCCGATGGGCTTTCGATTTCCAGACCCGTTAAAAATAACGTCGGTCATGGATTCTCCACGCAGGTTTTTGGCTGAGGATTCCCCCATTACCCAGCGTACAGCATCGATAATATTGGACTTACCACAGCCATTAGGGCCAACCACCGCACAGAGATTACTTGGGAAGTAAACCGTGGTGGGGTCAACAAATGACTTAAAACCCGCAAGCTTAATGCACTTTAGCCGCATATATTAACTTTTCGCTCAATTTTGCCGGCAAATAGCCGCATTTTTGTTTGTTGTACCGCGAGGATGGATGCCTCATATACCTAGCGACTATTCTACTTGGGTTGCAATTTCTAAGGTGTAGACTTGGTCAAACGCTGCTTGTTTCACAGGCCCAACGCTAGCCTGCCAATCACCGGGCTTGGTGGTCGGGCTGCCATCTGTACTCAGCCTCGCCACCAATTCAATATCACCTACGCTGGCGATGGTCATACCGTCCATCATCGACATAGACTCAGACAAGGTTATCTCCACCGGCAGATCCGCAGCGGTCAACTTTTGAATGGCCAAAGGCATCTTAGGGCCCTGCCATGCCCTAGCGTAAACAAAGACAGTTTGGTTTGGCGAATATTCCACTTGTGGTGACAAACTCACTCGAACCGTGACACTCACATCAGCGACCGTGCCATCGCCGGCGCTGGCCTCTCCTGTGCCATCAGCAGTAGTTGCGTTTGACTGAGCCGAACCGCCTGAGTGGCGCAAAATGGTGTTGATGTTGTCGATTCCTGCCAGTAACGGGCCAGCCTCCGGATTGTTCGGCCCCATCAAACCTACCGCTTTTTGCCAGTACTCCAGCGCGGCCTGGTGCTCTTGGGTTTCATAACTGGTGATGCCCGCCAAGCTCAACGCCAAGGTGTTGTTGCCATCCAGTGCCAGCGCACTATCGGCCAGGGTTTTCACCTGAGGAAGCATCTGTGAACCAGAGGCCATAAACAAAGTCTGACCAAACTCCGCCAATATCTGGGGCTGTTTCGGATCACGAGACAGAATCTCCTGGTAGGCTGAAATCGCGCCAGAAAAATCCTGCAAAGTGACCAAATTACGCGCTAATAGATAGTAATTGCTGAGATTTTCGGGGTCTTTAGCGATCAAAGCCCGCAGTTGCTCGGTGACTTCCTGGGTTAGTTCAATCTCTTCCGAGGACAAGGTCTGAGAATTAGCCTGGGCTAAGCGATTCTGCTCAATAATCAGCTGCCGCAGATTCAACTCCAGATGCGGCCCACGCTCGTAGTAATAAACCAAGCTTACAAGAGGAACCAGCGCTACAAGCAACCATAAAACCGGTTTGGCACCCTTGGCTGGAGCAATGGACTCATCTCCAGTAGTGTTATCTTCTAATAGAGAGCGACCTAACTCAGCCTTCAGCTGATCGTATACCTCGGGTTCAATATCACCCTGGCTGAAGCTGGCCTCTAAATCGGCCAAATGCGTTTTGTAGAGCTCAGTGTTGGCAGCGGAGCGACTGTACTCGCTGTCAATAGCCCGAGTTTGGTTTTTAAGAAATGGCCATATCGAAAAAAGCACAGCAATTGCACTTAAAACGAGGAAACAGGCCCACATTATTGTCATTCAAGTACTTCCGTTCTACTGGGTTTTGGCTAGCATGGCTTTTAAATCGCGCTGTTCCTGCTCACTCATTGCTGGCGCGGCAGCACTGGCCCCCACGGCCCGCCTGCGCACGATCCAAACCAGCACAACCACCCCTAGCAGCAGGAGAATGGCGGGTCCAAACCACAGAACGAAGGTTCCGGCGCTTAAGCGTGGCCGGTAGAGTATGTAGTCGCCGTAACGATCCACCATAAACGTCTTGATGTCGCCGTTAGACTGGCCCTCATTGATCATTCGATACAATTCACGGCGCAAATCCGCCGCAATTTGCGAGTCAGAGCCATTGAGATTCTGATTTTGACACTTTGGGCATCGCAGCTCTTCTATAAGAGTGTGATAGCGCTGCTCTTCTTGTTCTGATTTAAATTCACGCACATCCACCACAGCCTGGGCTGCCCCAGCCATCAGCAAAACCGAAACCAGGACTGTTCCCACCAACCGGAAGCAATACCGTCTTGCCGAAGCTTTGTACATGCAACCTCCACCAGTCACTCATGCCACTATTTTTAGGCGCAAGCTTGCACCAAAGTAGCGTAAAAGGAGCGAATTATAGCAAGCTTAACAACATTGGCTAGGCTAAAGCCGCGCCGGATAAGTATTTCCTAAACCAGCGCTAGTTTTATGATTTTTAAGAATTTTTTGTTGACTCCGAAAAAATTATCCGTAATATACGCGGCTCTTGACGAGGGTGGTTAGCTCAGTTGGGAGAGCGACGGCCTTACAAGCCGTAGGTCACAGGTTCGACCCCTGTACCACCCACCACTATCAAAGTGGATGCAAGCATGCGGACCGGTAGTTCAGCTGGTTAGAATGCCGGCCTGTCACGCCGGAGGTCGCGGGTTCGAGTCCCGTCCGGTCCGCCACTATCTTAAAGCCTCGGCACTCGTCGGGGCTTTTTTGTATCTAACGAAGTCACACAGCGGCTCTACACAGCTTGACGGCCCGATGACAAATGGGCGGGACACCCGTTTGTTCTACGCAGTCGCCCAAAGGAGCATGACGGCCTGGGCTAGTGTAGCTAATCCGCCCTACTCACTATCCTCAGTATTTTCTGGCGCTTTTTTATTTCAACATAGCCCTCCCTAAAAAACGCTAAGCCAAACAACAAACCGGCCAACACAAATCCACGAAGCCAAAAATTAAGCAGATAACCCGAATCTGTTGAGCTCAATCCAGGAATATGTTGATTTAAAAAAGCCAAATTAACACCGCTGGCTGACAAATGAAGTTTTTTATTTACTTTGTTGGCGAAGGACTCAACAATTCAAATGCAATAATAAAAAAACAGCTAAAACGCTATCAGTAAACGCACCTCAATCGATCTGGTAAATTCTTAGCCATCATTACAACCCTTCGGAAATACATTCCGAATGGCAAGCAACATAGAAGAATAAAAATCATGACAGCCCATTACCACTTAGCAGAATTGTGCCAACAAGCCATCGGTAAACCCGAAACTGCCCAGGCTGTGCAGTTTGAGGGCAAATGGATTCCGTGGAGCACTATCGCCACCATCGCCAAAGAAGTACATAACCTGCTAACAAACAGTAGCGCCAAGCCAGGTTGCAAAATTGCCTTTATCGCTCGCAACCAACCACGCTCACTAGCCGCTTTTTTAGGCCTGTTATCCTTCGGCTGCACGGTTCGAATGGTCTACCCGTTTCAGTCCGAACAGGCCATGGCGGCAGATATTGAAGCCATAAATCCAGATGGACTCGTGGCAACGGCTACAGATTTATCAGCCAATATTCTGCATACCCAAAACAAAGACAAAAACCTAGTCATAGCGTTGAGCCAAACTGGAGCGACCGCACGGGAGGGCTTTGAACATTGCCAAAATAAGCCCTGTGAACCGGGCATAATCCTGCTCACCAGCGGTACCACCGGAAAACCAAAGCCATTTTCATTAAGCTACGAGCAAGTTGAAAAATACCTGACAGGCAGCGCCGCAAAACTCACCGGCAGCAAACTGCAATCGCAACCTGCAATACCCGCCCTACTCTATTTTCCGGTAAGTAATATTTCAGGGATTTATTCTACACTTCCACCACTTTTAAATGGCCAGCCAATTGTTTTGTTGGATCGCTTCAACCTTGACGCATGGCTGGCTTTTATCGACCAATACCAACCGCAATTCTTTGGGCTGCCACCGGCAGCGTTTAAAATGCTATTAGATGCCCGAGTGCCAAAACAGCGGTTGTCCTGCCTTAAAGCGCTTTCTGCCGGCGCTGCGCCTTTAGATATAGACACGCACCGCCAGTTTGAAGCCACCTATGGCATAGCCATTTTACTCTCCTATGGCGCCACAGAGTTTGGTGGGCCAGTCTGCGGCATGAATTGGCAACTGTGGAATGAACAAGGAAAAGACAAAGTCGGCAGCGTGGGCAAGCCCTTCCCCGGCATGCAAATTCGGGTAGTAGACGCTGAACGCAAACAACCATTACCTCCGGGCCGAGAAGGTATTTTGCAAGTCGTATCCTGCCGCATTGGCGAGGACTGGATAACCACATCGGACCTGGCAGTGATAGATGAAGACGGTTTTTTATTTTTAAAAGGGCGAGCCGATGGTGCAATCATACGCGGCGGATTTAAACTGCTACCCAGCATAATAGAACAAGCGCTTTTACAAAACTGTGATATTGCCATGGCCTCGGTTATTGCCATCAAGGACGACCGTTTGGGCCAAGTACCCGGCGCAGCAATCGTTATGAAAAATACGAGCGATCCAGTTAATTTTGACAACGTTGCAACTGCCTTACGAAACCAGCTTCCAGCTACACACATTCCTGTGCACTGGCTTGCTCTGCCAGAGCTGCCGAGAACCCCATCAATGAAAGTGGACATGCCAACCCTGCGACAACACTTTGCCGAACAATTAAAGCGCATAACAGACCGATAACTTTTAGAAGATTAAAAAGCCCACCAGCCGGCTGGTGCTGCGCCCTCTTTTTGCGAGCAAAACGGGTATACCTTAACTACTGCAATAGCCCTCTCTATGCAAGCCAGCCTCCCTGTTACAACAGTCTCTTAGCTACAACAAACTCCTAGTTACGATAAGCAGTGGTGACAACGACCACCCAAACCTCTGGGCCTCCCACTGATTGGCGCTTTCATAAACAGTTGCATCCTCTATAGATAGTATTTACTATCTTTAAAAAATCCAGATTGGGACCCCACGATGAACCGGCCACCTCTCAACCCCGCACTAGATCAAGGCATTCTGTGTGCACATCAGTTCCAAATCGCCTACGCCACCAATGATATCGATACAGCAAAAACGCTATTCCAAGAACGACTAGGAATTACCGAATTTAAAACCCTTACAGGCCCCTTGCCCAGCGGTGGCGAGATCCATATAGAGCTGGCTTGGGTGGGCAGCACCATGTACGAGCTATTGACCGCCAAAGGCCCTGGCTCTGATATTTATGTTGGCAGATTGCCGGAAACAACAAGTCTAGCTTTAGCCCACCACCACCTGGGCTACCTGATAGAAACCGAACAGCAATGGCAACAGCTATTAGAGCAAGCCGAACGGAGCAATTGGGCTATTCCCCACATCAGCCATACCCCCGGCTTTATGAATAGCTGCTTTATTGATGTCCCTCTACTCGGGCACTACTGCGAATACCTTTTCCCCGAACCCGCCGGGCTGGCATTTTTAACAGAGCAAGTACCGAATAATTACTAAGGCCGAATCAAATGCGAACGGATACTAAAAACGGTTTTTTTCCGCTATTGGCTGACCTACAAACAGCCTTAGATGAAATAGATAACACCTGGCAACCCGACGATGAAGCCTACCATGCGGATGTCTATCGGCAGACAATGATGAGTTTATCCTACAGCTATTTTGCCTATTTCCACGCCACCCCGGAGCACCCCGACTGGGCGCCTTTATGGAACCCCGTTTTTACCTTACAACCCAACCCAGACGACATTTATTTATACAGCCCCATCAGCGGGAAATACTGTTATCGAGTCAGCGGTAAACGCGGCACGGTAAAAATACTTAGCTTCACCACCCAACGCCATATGTCCGGAATGATTGACGACATCAGCCAAATAGGCGGCCACAACGAAATCGACGACAGCGATTTTAGTGTGGATGAGTTCGGTAATATTGATATTTTATTTAGCGTAGAAAAACCATCCGGCTACGCCGGTGATTGGGCACCGATCGACCCAGGGGCCACCGGCATGATGGTGCGCCTGCGCAGCTACGATTGGCTGAATGAAATAGACCCCAAACTCGCCATTACTTGCTTAGATCCGGTTGGACCAAAAGCCCGGCTGACGCCATCAGAAATCCGTGATCGCATAAAGGAGATGGCTAAATTCCCGGGCAGAAAAACAAAAAGCTACTATCGCCTGCAAAACGGCGTTAAAGATCGCGTTGGCTTTAACGTATTTGAGCCCATCAGAATGCAAGGAGCTCTAGCTAAACAAGTCTATTGGCCGGCGTGCTTCCAACTAAACGACGACGAAGCACTCATTATTGAAACAGAACTGCCCCAAAAGCGGCCCTACTGGAATATTCAGCTGAATGACCCCTACTTTAATGCATTGGAATACGTCTATCGAAATTCCAGCATAAATGGCCACACAGCGGTGGTTAGTGAGGGCGGAAAATTCCGAGCAGTAATATCCCTAACCGACCCAGGTGTGCCCAACTGGCTGGACCCAGCCGGTTATAACGAAGGTGGTATTTACGGCCGCTGGTTCGATTGCGATAGCAACCCAACGCCAATCATCAAGCGCGTGCCCCTGATCGAACTAAGACAACACCTCCCTACCACTACACCTGTTATATGGCCCGAGCAAAGAGCCGAAGAACTGCAACTGCGGGTACAGGCTTGCCAAATGCGTAAGCGCTGGTAATTGCCTCATGATAAACAGCTCAAGTTTAAAGTCTCCAACCACCTTTGCCAACTCAGCCGGGCAATTACACAACACGGTCAGCGGAATTTTAGGCAGCGATAACTTTGGCCCCGACGATTACCAAGCGGGCCTAGCTGTACTTTTGCTGTCGCTCGATTACGACCCAAGGTTATCGGAATTCGGTCGCGAAATGGCCTGGCGAGAACTGTGTAAAACGCTCTATGCCCGAGGCTACCTCTATCAACAGCTTGCAGCCCACCCGGATACTCAAAATATGCCCATCCACAGCCCTGTGGTGATAACCGGGATTCCACGCACGGGCACTACCGCCCTGCACAAACTGATGGCCCTGGATGAAAATTTTCAAGGTTTGCAGACTTGGTTAATCGGCAATCCCATGCCCCGTCCACCACAATCAACCTGGCAACAATACCAAAGCTTCCAGGCCACCCTAAAACAATTACAAGAACGCTATCAGCATGCTCCAGACCGGCTAGCGGCGCATAAAATGGCAGCAGATGAAGTAGATGAATGCTGCTTGATAATGCGTCAAACGTTTACTTCAAACATCTGGAGTTGCATCTGGAGCGCGGCCAGCTATGACCTATGGTTGCAAACTCAATCTGAGCTAAACAGCTACCGTTATTTAAAAACCGCGTTACAACTGATCGGCAGCAACGATAGTTCAAAACGATGGCTCCTCAAGAACCCAGGCCACATCGCCCACCTGGATTCGCTGTTTGCTGTTTTCCCAGATGCCAAGGTCATTCACACCCACCGCGATCCGGTTAAAGCCATTCCATCTTTGTGTTCAATGTTTATCAAAAGCCACGACTTGGTCGAACAAGGTCGGCGCAATTTACGCGCCAAGTTAATAGGCATACGCGAGCTGGAAAAGTGGTCTGCAGCAATTCACCATGCCGAGACAGTCAAAGCTCAAAAGCCAGAACACGTTTTAGATGTTTCTCACCAAAGTTTTGTCGAAGACCCGCTGGGAGAAATCGAACGCATCTATCGATTTATTGGCCAAGAACTCTCCCCCACAGCCAAGGCCGAAATGCTCCAACGCATACAAGATGACCCAGAGCGGCAGCACGGCAAACACCACTACCAACTGTCTGATTTCGGGTTAACCCAAGCAATGATAAAACAACGCTTTGGTCAATACATGATGCAATTTAAAAAATAGGGCAAAGTAATGAAGGCAGCCAACTACCCTGGCGACGGTGAACCGTTAGAAATCATCAATAAGCCAGACCCAAGCCCCAAGCCCGATGAAGTCGTCATCGAAGTACACCGCTGTGGTATTTGCGGCACCGACTTACATATGACGGAAGGCCATCATTGGCAATTCCCTGCTGGCTGCACCCCAGGGCATGAATACGCTGGTCGGGTAGTCGCTAAGGGAAGCCAAGTGCGGCACCTTTCCGAGGGCGATTTAATAACCGCACTGCCTTCAACCGGATGCGGTAACTGCGATGCCTGCGCAACCGGCAACCTGGCATTGTGCCATAACGCACCAGGATTGATGGGAGGCTTCGCACAGTACATTAGTGTTCCGGAAGCGGTCTCGACAAAGCTACCGAGTACATTGACTGCAGCCGATGGCGCACTGGTAGAGCCGTTCGCCGTTGGACTCTATGGCTTACAGCAAGCCCAGATAAAGCCTGGCGCCAAGGTCCTGGTACTCGGCGCTGGTTCCGTTGCACTTTGCGCAATATTTTGGGCTAAACAACTTGGCGCTTCTGTTGTGGCCATGTCACGCTCCAGCCGCCGTGAGGAACTAGCCTTGGCCATGGGGGCCGACGCCCTGATTAACTTTGGCGACCAACAGCAAGACCAAATTCAAAAATTACTGGGGGGCGCGCCAGATATTGTTGTTGAATGCATAGGTCGCCCTGGCTTTATTGGTCAAGGTATAGCAATGGTTAAACCTATGGGCAAGGTAGTATCCATGGGGTTTTGTACCGCTCCAGATCAATTTACACCGGCCATGGCTGGCTTTAAGGGCGTGTCGTTGTTATTTCCGGTTGGCTACACACTGGCCAACTTTCAACATTGTGTAGATGTACTCAGTGGCACTGACTTTGACCCCAAAATAATCATTACCAACACCGTTGGTTTGGAGCAACTGCCATCGATGATGGAAAAACTTAGGGGCAGTAATCAAGAAACCAAAGTGCATATTAACCCAATGGTTTAGAACACTCAGAGCGGATTATGCGCGGAGAGGTTACCCCGGAAATGTCCATACAAATTGAGGCGCCTTAACTGATGGCAACAGGGGTGATTGTCGCTATGTTTAGCAGATAAGCGTTAAACCTGCAGGCTCAGCCAGATTTTAGCACTACCTTATAAAATACCGAGTTTATCGCCCTGTTCAGCACTTTCTTAAAAGCTGTTAAATTTGTCTGAAAATAATTACCACTATTCAACACTTTTCATTTTTATGACCAAGAAATCGACGAGACAATAGCCCCACTTACCGCTAGAATTAATCCACATTGAAGCGCTAATAAAAAAGAAAACCCAGGCTTCATTTGGTTTTAGTCAAACCTATAAGCGTAACATTGCGATATTGTTTTTCTACTTATTGCCTAATAACAACAATAAGAGAAACTTACAGCCAAGTGGCATGCACATAACCCGCTAGCCCCCTTGCCGATCAGGAGTAGCAAATAATGAATTTAAAATACGAAGAAATAAAACCAAAAATTGGCGCGCGCATACTTAATACCAAAGAAGAGTTATTAAAAGGCGATCTGGCCGATGGTATCCGAGAGCTATTAGAACAACGCGGTGTCGTAGTCTTCCCCACTATAAACTTTACCGACGAAGAACAAGTAGCGTTTACCAAAACCCTAGGCAACTTTGCAGCCGAAGGCGGTAACCATGAAAGCGTCCATAAGATTAGTCTTGATACCACACAAACCGCATCAGCAGAGTATCTTAAAGGCTCAATGTTCTGGCATATCGATGGCACCATGAACGATGTGCCAATCCTAGCCTCCCTTTTAGGCGCTAAAGTGCTGTCCAAAGAAGGTGGCAACACGGAATTTTGTAACACCTATGCCGCTTACGAAGATCTAAGCGCGGATGAGAAAGCTGAATACGACCAACTAACCGTACTGCATGGCGTTTGGCCTTCGCTACTGTACTACGAGCCAGAGCCTAACGTACAAAAACTCCAAGCCATGATGGCCATTGGCGAAAACGAACTACCGCTAGTTTGGAAACACAAATCAGGCCGCAAATCCTTGGTACTAGGTTGCACCGCAGGCAGTGTTGTAGATAAAAGCCACAAAGATAGCACTGAGCTACTGGTGAAATTACGCACCTGGGCTACTCAGCCGGAATTCGTCTATTCACACAAGTGGACCATTGGTGATCTGGTAATGTGGGACAACACCGGTACTATGCACCGAGCCACTAAATACGACCCAGCCAGCGGACGCCTGCTAGTACGCACAAAACTGGAAGGCGAAGAGCCTATCCAAGCCACCGCCTAGCGAAACTCGAGAGGCCCACTATTGGGGCCTCTCTTTGCTTGCCTTACGGCTTTGGGATCACCGAGCTATCGACTTTTTTAGACCTTTCTAACGCCCCATTCTTTCAATTACCGCGTTAATAGCGTCACGATGAAGCCAGCAAAAGCTTCGATACCCTGCCGCCGCACAATATAGATTCAGCCGTATTAACCAACCTATCCTCAGCTTACGCCGTTAACGAGCCAGTAATAGTAGTGCAGAACTTTAGGGCTCGAAATTGAGCCCTAATTGGCAGTGTGAATTGAACAAATTAAATCCAACTCTCCACTTGACGCATAGTCATGCAATGCTTAAAACGAGAGCCAGGATGGGTGTTAATAGTAACTTGAGCAATACTATTATCACTGCCAATATAGCTCCGCTGAACCTCCAACGCTGCTGACGCGGTAGCAACGCCCAACTTATCAGCCAAGGTCGGCTGGAGTATTGTGGCAGAAATCTCCTGCTGAACCTCTCGTACTTTTATCCCAAACATATCCTCAATCAAAGGGAAAATAGGGCCTTCGTGGCGCTGTAGCAAACGGCCCACCGATGCGTAATCGCGGTTAACGAAATACTCTGCCAAGCAAAACGGCGTGGCTGAGTTTTCCTTCATACGATAGCCTAGAATCTCTAACCATTCGGACCCCACCTGCAATCCTGTGCGAGCATGCAGTTTATTGTTAACGGTTACCATGCGAATACTAGAGACTTCAAACTTAGTTGCGGCAGCAAACTCTAAAAGGTCATTGATTGACATAACCTGCCGCATACCCGAGCGTGAACTCTGGGGAGGAATCACCGAGGTACCGGCGCCACGCCGAGACGCCACCAACCCATCATCGCGCAAAATTCTAAGTGCTTCGCGCACGGTATAGCGACTCACTGAAAATCGTTCACAGAGAGCCTCTTCTGTGGGTAACAGTGTACCAACAGGATATACACCAGCCACAATTTCTTCTTTAAGCGTACGCGCAACCTGTACGTACAGTGGCACATTGGTTTTTTCTTTTAACACAGTAAACCTCCAGAAATCGGCAATTTGTTTAATAGTTATTATTGAGACCATGCCCATAACTCAACGACTGAGTAACGACAGTAAACCAAACAAGAAAAACCGCCTTTTTTGTCCGTACCTATTTTTATAAAACTTCAAATAAGCGGCTATTTAAAATAATATACCAACATCACAGCGCAGGCTATATGACTGGACTTTTAATTGTGAATATCACGATTATTTTAAACCCAATTAAACATTAAATTGATTTTTGGTTAATAAAATAAAGTGAAGTGATTGGCTGAATTTAAAACATCGGCCGCTTAGTAAAGCCGAGCCGGCAGAAACACATCATAATAAAATCGAGGTCTCCAATGAGTAACAACAAACCAGATGACGCTCTTTCAGAAGCCGCCATTTATTCGGTAGATGCTTATATTTCTGAAGACTACGCACGGGCTGAAAGAGACAAGCTGTGGCGTAAGGTTTGGCTCCAAGCCGGACGTGTAGAAGACCTCGAGCAGGTAGGAAGCTATATCACCTACGAAATTTTAGACGACTCAGTGCTCATCGTACGCACTGCTCCAGATACATTAAAAGCCTATCACAATGTTTGCCCTCACCGCGGCAGACGGTTAGTAGATGTACCGGAAGGAGAACGAAACGGCTCAGGTTATATGCGCAAGTTAGTGTGCGGCTATCATGGCTGGCAATTTGACCTAGACGGCAAAAATAACCACATACCGTTTCGAGAAGACTGGGGGGATTCATTAACTGAGGCATGCACCAGTTTAAAACCCGTAAATATGGATACTTGGTCCGGTTTCATATTTATAAACTTGGACCCAAATTGCCAACCTCTCAAAGACTACTTGGAACCGGCCGCAAGTATGCTCGAGCCCTTCCAGCTGCAGAACATGCGCTGCCGCTGGCGGAAATGGGGTGTATTCGACTGTAACTGGAAAGTCGCCATGCAGGCTTTTAACGAAACCTACCATGTGCAAACCACACACCCAGAATTTAATCAGTACGGTTCCTTTCGTGGCTGGGCCCGTGCTCAGGGTGAATTACACAGTAATATCGGATACGACACGCCCAAAAACATGGATGGCAACCAAGCCGCCAAACTGCGTGTCGGCGAAGCCGCCGACCCCAGAATTTCCACTGCTGAAATGCAGGTCTACACCTGGGAAAAAGCCAATACAAACACAACAGAAACCTTAGTCAACGCAGCCAAACGGCTGAAAGACGAATTACCAGAAGGCACACCGGCCACAGCAGTATTGCAACACTGGCTGAAATCAGCACGTGCAGACGATGCCGCCCGTGGTGTTCACTGGCCCGAGGTAGACCCCAAAATTGTTGGCGAAAGCGGTACGGCTTGGCAGCTGTTTCCAAACTTCCAGATCGGACACGCGGTAAACAACATGCTGACCTATCAAGCACGCCCTCACGGCTATGACCCAGATAAGTGTGTTTTCGAAGCCGCTGTTTACGAGCTTTACCCAGAAGGTGAAGAGCCAAAACCAGCCTGGAAATTCTGCCCTCCTACAGAAGAAGACTGGTGTTATGTGTTATCTCAGGACTTCGGCAATATGGCTGCAGTGCAACAAGGTATGAAATCCGCAGGATTCCATGGCCCCAAACCGAACCCCTATATGGAGCGCACCACAGCAATCATGCACAAGAACCTAGCCAAGTTTATGGGCGAAGGTGCGCCCATTAAGCTGAATGGCGATAACAAGCCAGAGTAGTCAACAACGCTACTCTTTTGCCGACTATCGAAATACTACGTTTGGTAGTCGCGCAGAAATTTGAATAAGAGAATTGGCAACACACAAATAGAATAAATTAAAACGTTGGGATGGAGACTAAAGCGTGGAGAAAACCGGGCCTTTAAAGGGCATCAGAGTAGTTGATTTAACCGCCATGGTAATGGGGCCCTACAGCACGCAAATTATGGCGGATATGGGCGCAGATGTTATCAAGATCGAGCCACCCAACGGTGACCAAACACGTTACGTCTCAACAGGCAGAGATCCGGGCTTATGTGGAGTTTTCATTAACGTTAACCGTGGTAAACGTAGCGTCGTTCTAGACCTGACCACCGAGCATGGCAAAACAGCCCTCACCGAGTTGATTAAAACCGCGGATGTCTTCATCCATTCTATGCGTGCCAAAGCCGTTGCTAAATTGGGGTTTTGTTACGACAGGGTTAAAGCCATTAAATCTGATATTGTGTATACCAATTGTTATGGCTACGGCCGCGCCGGGCCCTACGCGGACCGACCCGCCTACGACGACACAATACAAGCCGAATGCGCCTTAAATGCAGCACAATTCGAGCTCACTGGCGAGGCCAATTTCGTCGGCACCATTATGGCCGATAAAGTAGCCGGGCTGACTGTACTCTACGCCACCGTAATGGCTTTGTTCCACCGTTGCCAAACCGGCGAAGGCCAGGAGGTTGAGGTGGGCATGTTTGAAACCATGGCCGCGTTTATGTTAGCCGAACACGCCGACAAAGCGATTTTTGATCCGCCCCTTGGTGGAGCTTATTACCACCGCGCCGTGGCTAAAAACAGACGCCCTTACAAAACCAAAGACGGGCACATTGCCGCTTTGGTTTATAACGATAAACACTGGGCGCTGTTTACGCAGGCTGTTAAGCCAAACTGGGCAACCCCGGAATTAGCCAAGCTGGCTGACCGGGCTAAACGAATCAACGAAGTTTACGGTTTACTAGCAGAAACCTTCTTAGAACGCTCCACCGCCCAATGGCTCGATCTACTGACTGAACTCGGCATCCCCGCATCACCTTTGCGAAGCGCAGACGACTTATTCGAGGATGAGCACCTTAAAAGCATAGGCTTTTTCGAAAATATTGAGACACCCTCCGGTAAAATTCGATTCCCTGGAGTGCCTACAAATTTTTCTCAAACACCCGGTAAAGTACACGGCCCCGCACCGGCACTAGGCGAAAACACCGACGAAATTCTAGCTGAGCTAAACCTAAATTTTTAATACCCCTATTGACCCATGATGACGAGCGCTCGTTTCAACACTGCGAGCCAAAAGGAGCCCACTGTGGAGCACAATCTCACTCAAGACCAACGCGATATTCGAGAAGCGGTACTCAAGCACTGCTCCCAGTTTTCTGATGATTATTGGCTAGAACTGGACCGCAAAGGTGAGTTTCCATTCGAATTCCACCTTTCAATGGCCCAGGCTGGCTGGCTTGGTATTGCCATGCCTGAATCCGTTGGTGGAGCAAACCTTGGTATCACGGAAGCCGCTTTGATGATGCAGGCGGTAGCAGAATCCGGTGGCGGTATGACCGCTGCATCTAGCATCCATGGGCCTGTGTTCAGTCTTGAGCCCATCGATCACTTTGGTACCGATGAGCAAAAACAAAGAATGATTCCACCCATTCTGAGCGGCGAGCAGAAAATGTGTTTTGCGGTTACCGAGCCAAACGTCGGTTTAGACACCACCAAATTAAAGACTCGAGCGGTAGGCGAGCCGGGGGGCTATCGTGTCACCGGTGAAAAAATTTGGATAACCAATGCGCACGTCGCCGACAAAATGATGCTGTTGGCCCGCACCACGCCGCTAGAAGAATGCCGCCGTAAAACCGAAGGCTTATCGTTGTTTTTCACGGATATTGATCGCAGCAAAGTAGAACACCAAATTATTCCCAAAATGGGCCGCCATGCCGTTGGCTCAAATATGCTGTTTATCAACGATTTATGGATTCCTGAAGCAGACCGCATCGGTGCTGAAGGCGATGGTTTTAAGATCATTTTACAGGGCCTAAACCCGGAGCGAATATTACTGGGTGCAGAGGCCATTGGCCTTGGCCGTATCGCTATTAAAAAGGCCGCGCAATACGCCAAAGAACGAGTGGTATTCGACCGCCCTATTGGCATGAACCAAGGCATCCAACACCCATTGGCTAAGTGTTGGGCCCAGGTAGAAGCGGCTAACTTAATGGTTCTTCAGGCAGCTCAACTGTTCGACTCCGGCGTTGACTGCGGTGTTCAAGCCAATGCTGGCAAATACCTGGCCGCCGAAGCCGGCTTCGAAGCTTGTCACACCGCCATGTTGACCTTGGGTGGAATGGGTTATGCCCAAGAATACCACGTGGAGCGTTACCTTAGAGAAGTTCTTATCCCAAGGACAGCACCAGTTAGCCCGCATATGATTTTGAATTTCCTAGCTGAGAAAGTTTTAGATCTACCTAAATCGTATTAATTGCCGCGGGTTTCTCGGTTTTACACACCAGCGACAAGATAGGAGTAAATTGCATGACCGTAAAAAACAAAAGCTTTAGTGCTCGATCTTGGCTATTTGCGCCCGGCGACAGCGAAAAGAAAATGCAAAAAGCCACCGATGGCTCGGCCGATATTGTGATCTTTGATTTAGAAGACGCCGTTGCCGAGGAGCGCAAAACCGAAGCGCGCTCCCTGGTTGCTAGGTTTTTGGATAAACAATCAGTGGCTGCAAAAGAACGCCTGTGGGTGCGAGTAAATCCACTTGATGGCGAGCATACTCTAACAGACTTGGTAGCAGTAATGCCCAGCAACCCCGGCGGCATCATGTTGCCCAAAACCTATGACGTTAAAGACGTTGAGCTTTTAGATCACTACCTAACGGCATTAGAGGCCGCCTACGACATAGAGCAAGGCAGCACCAAAGTCATTGTGCTGGTAACAGAAACCGCCAACGGGATGTTCACCACCGGTAGCTATCGCGGCGCACCCCGTGTGGTGGCAATGACCTGGGGAGCCGAAGACTTAGCAGATGCCGTTGGCGCCAGTGTAAATACCAATAACGACGGTAGCTATGGGTTTACTTACGAGCTCGCCAGAAGCCTTTGTTTACTCGGCGCTAGTGCTGCGGACGTGGCGCCAATAGAAACCATACAAGGTGATTTTAGGGATCTAGACAAACTTCGCCTGCGAGCCGAAAAGGTTCGGCGCGATGGCTACCGAGGCATGCTGGCCATCCATCCGGCCCAGGTTGAAGTGATCAACGCCGCATTTACGCCCACCGCCGAAGAATTGGCCGAGGCTCAGGAGATCGTGGACCTATTTGCCGCTAACCCTGGTGCAGGAACCATTGGCTTTAAAGGCGCAATGGTTGATCGCCCACACCTAGCCCGCGCCCAGGCACTACTAGCCCTGGCTGAAAAATTATGATCAATCTATTCAACGTAAGTCAGCTGGATTTAAGCGCTTATCTAAAACCCGGCGATAGCATCATCATGGGCCAAGCCTGCGGTGAACCTACTACGTTAGTCCAAGCGCTGATCGAACAAGGCTCAAACATTGGCGATCTCAAAGCGTTTATCGCAACAAGTTTTTCGGGTTTATTTCAACCACACAGCGCCGACAGTTTTAGACTAACCAGTATGGGGGCCATAGGCGCTTTACGTAGTATGACCAAAGCCAACCTGATGGACGTGATTCCCATACACGTCAGCCAGGTTGCTCCGGCCATCCAGAATAACTTACTGCCTTGTGACGTGGCTTTTGTTCAAGTTAGCCGGCCCAACGCCGACGGCCAATTCAGTTGTGGCCTAATCAGCGATTATGTAAAAGCAGCGGTAACAAAGGCGCGAGTCGTCATCGCCGAAATTAATCACAATGTACCCTTTACCGTTGGCGAAGCGCTTACCGCTGACGACATCGACATTGGCGTAGAAACCGAGCAAAATCCGGTAACCGTAGCAGCAGCCAAAATAACCGAACTAGACCAAGCCATAGCCAAAAATTGCGCGGCCTACATCACCGACGGTTGTGTGATACAAACCGGCGTTGGCGCCGTCCCCGATGCCATTCTACGCTTGCTGGGAGACCGTAAAGATCTTGGCGTACATTCAGGCATGCTGGGAGATGGTTTGGTCGAGCTAATCGAGCAAGGTGTTATCACCAATGCGCGCAAGAAAATAGACCCAGGCGTTACCATTAATGGCGCGCTTATTGGTAGCCAAAAGCTCTATGATTTCGCCAATGAGAACACGTCGGTGAGAATGTGTGCTACGGATTACACGCACAACGCTGCTGTTTTAGACCAACTGGATCAACTGGTAACGCTAAATTCGGCGCTGGAGGTGGACCTTACTGGGCAAGTAAACGCCGAACAAAGCGGCTCCGCCTATCTAGGTGGCACCGGAGGCCAGGTGGATTTTGTAAGGGCTGGCGCTCGTTCGCGCGGAGGCTGTTCCATTATTGCCTTACCTTCTACAGCTAAACGCGGCGAACTGAGCCGTATTTGTCTCGCTCTAAGCGGCCCGGTTACCAGTGCTCGCACGGAAGTGGATATTATCGTTACCGAATACGGCGCCGCAGAATTAAAAGGCCAAAGCCTGGCTGAACGCGCCAAACGCCTGGTTGCCATCGCTCACCCGGACTTTCAAGAGCAGCTCAGTAAAGAAGCTCACGCCATAGCGAAACGTGGCTTCTAAAAAACAGTTGCATGCAAAGGCTCACGCTTTTACCAATCTATAGACCAAGGAAAACGCCGTGTCAGAGGCAGTAAAATACCAACGCCATAACAGTGGCATTGCCATTATCACCATCGACCGACCGGAAACACGCAATTGCTTAAGCCAAGAAGTACGCGACGGGTTAAGACAGGCATGGCAGCAATTCGAAAATGACGACGAAGTGCGAGTTGGTATTTTAACCGGCAGTGGCAGCAAAGCATTTTGTGCCGGCGGCGACCTTAAAGCCATGGTTGACTCCGGCATGAAGGTGCCGCCCCGTGATTTCTTTCCTTTGCCCTACGACACCATAGAACTGACCAAGCCCACTATTGCCGCGGTCAATGGCGTTGCGTTTGCCGGCGGATGGATGATTGCGCAAGCCTGTGATCTTTGCGTCGCAAGTAACACCGCAAAATTTGCCGTAACCGAGGTTAAGGTGGGCCGCAGCTCGCCTTGGGCATCGCCGTTAATTCATATGATTCCACAACGAATCATGATGGAAATTTTGTTAACGGGTAAGCCCATCACCGCCGCTAGAGCTTACGAAATAGGTTTAGTTAATCGACTATGTGAACCGGAAGATTTACTGGATACAGCGATTGCCCTTGCCGAGGAAATACTGGAAGGCGCACCGCTTTCAGTAGCAGCGGCGAGAGAAACCGTTATGCTTGCCACAGAAATGGGGCGTTCGGCTGCATTGCAGGCAGCCAGGCATGCCTCAGTAGAATGTTACAATAGCGAAGATGCACAAGAAGGACCCCGGGCGTTTTCTGAAAAGCGCAAACCGCAGTGGCAAGGCAAGTAAAACGAAAACTTTTTCTACAGTTGGCACGTTAAAGCTGCTATCTTAATTGTCTGGACTGGTGGCGCCAAAAAGATAGTGAATTAAAACAACAAATGCCCCAATATCGTTTAAAAATAGGCAAAAAAAACCAAACAATCAATTAACTTTTGTTGAACAGATGGGGTGGCTATGAGCGAGTCAGTAACGTTAACAATCGACGGGCATATAGCCACATTAACCTTTGCCAACCCGCCTCTAAATTTTGCCACTATCCGCCTCGTTAAATTGATAGCGGATAACCTCGAGGAAATCGACAACAATAGCCACATCAGAGTGGTGGTATTAAAGTCTGCCGGCGACATTTTCTGCGCCGGCGCTGATTTACAATCTGAAAATGGCTTTGGCGCCAAGGGCGACGACCCTTTACGTGAGCTATACGACCAAGCCCTTCGTATTTACGCGGCTAAAAAACCCATCATCGCCCAGGTACGAGGCGCCGCCATCGGCGCAGGGCTTGGGCTTGCGCTCACCGCAGATTTTAGAATAGCCACGCCCAAAGCCAGATTCTCTGCGAATTTCGCAAAACTGGGGTTTCATCCCGGATTTGGCTTGACCTACACCGTACCGAAGCTTGTTGGTGAGCAACGGGCGGCAGAAATGTTTCTCACCGCAGAGCGTTACAAGCCGGATTTATTACAACAATGGGGAATGGTCAATCGTGTAACCTCAGAAGATTCAATCGAGGACGAAACAGACGCTTTCGCCCAGAAAATTGCTAGCAACGCCCCGCTATCACTACTCTCCACGCGAGAAACACTGCGTATGGGAATGCTAGAACACGTTACGCAGGCTATTGTTCGAGAACACTCGGTTCAAATCGAATTATTTAAAACTAAAGATTTTGCCGAGGGCGTCCAGTCTGTAAATGAGCGCAGGCCAGGATCCTTTACCGGACAGTAACATCTACCAATAACTACAAATAATAAAACCAATGGCCGGAGTCGTATATGAGTGCCAAAAATAACAAGCACGATAAAACCACGCAAACAAGCGAAACCAGTAAAATTCCTATCGTACAGCCCGAGAACTGGCAAGGCGAGGCTCTAGAGGGGCTCAACGCATTTCCCAAAGCGACCAACTTTGTGCTCACTCAACACCGCAGCGGTAGCGGTGATAATCGCGGTTTAAATTTACTTGGGGCATTAGCGCACTACCCTACTTTTGCCAAAGCCTTTTTAACGTTTAATAATCATGTCGCATCGAACGAGTCGCTATCTGTAAAAGAACGCGAATTGATTATTCTACGCACCGCATGGTTGAGAAAAAGTGAGTACGAATACGTACAGCACGTCGTGCTTGCCCAGAGAGTTGGCATTGGTCCCACTGAATTTAACGCCATTCAGGGCGGCGACTACCGAGCAGCGTTTGACGATAAAGAGTCCTTACTACTTACCGCGGTAGACGAAATGGTGGCTGAAACACGAATATCAAGAGCCACTTACCAAAAATTAGCCGAGCACTATTCAGTACACCAGATCATGGACATCGTTGGCTGCTACGCCTGCTACGAGACCATAGCGGTGTTGTGCAATAGCTTCGACATCCCCATAGACCCTGGAGTCGAGGGTTTAGACCAAGAAACCCTAGCTCGTCTACATGGATCGTAATCAGCTTTGCCAAAAGGCAGGCAGCAATAATGTACCACAGTAATAATTCGTAATAGGAACACAGACATGCTCGCACCGCAAAGTGCCATTGAAGAGTGGAAAAGTTATTGGTTTTTACCCATTGCAGGCGCACTGGGATACGCCACTTCAGTGATATTTGTATATGCACTCGGCCCCTTTATTGAGCCCATTGAGCAAGAATTTGGCTGGAGCCGTCAGCAGATATCCTTTGGCATAACCATAGCATCCTTTACCAATGCGCTTCTGTGCGTGCCGATTGGTATGCTGGTGGATAAGATAGGCCCGCGTAAGGTGGGCCTGGCCGGTATACTGTTTATGGGGGCGGCTTTCGCTTTACTGGGCACCGCAACCGGATCCTGGTCCAATTGGGTAATGCTTTGGTTTGTTGTAGCCTTCGCTGTACTTTGGATACAGGCCACGGTTTGGACCTCAGCGGTAACCAGCCGGTTTCACCATTCGCGCGGTTTCGCCTTGGCGATCACCCTGTCAGGTGCATCGCTCTCCGCCACTATATTTCCGTTAATAGCAACTTGGATTATCACCCATTACGACTGGCGCACCGGTTTTATGGCCATGGGTATTGGCTGGGCGGCCATAGTCTTCCCCTGCCTATTTTTCTTTTTCCGCTCCGCCAAGGATAAGCCCAAAGGCAATACTCAAACTGACGCCGTAAACCCAGCCAGTTTAACCGGGCTAAGCATCAAAGAAGGCCTTAGGTCTGGTGCGCTCTATAAACTGTTATTAGCGGGAGGTTTTTTTGCTTTCACCGCCATTGGCATCATCGTGCATTATGTGCCTATTTTAACGTCCTATGGCACCCCCCGCGTAGAGGCAGCAGGCATTGCCTCTCTAATTGGCATATTCTCGATTATCGGCCGTTTAGGAACCGGATTTCTTTTGGATAGATTCCCAGGCTTTATTGTTGGCGGCTGCGCATTTTTAATCCCAATTGCTGCCTGTGCACTAATGTTGATCGATGGCAGCAATACGCTCTACCAGATGCTGGCCGCCGCGATTTTCGGTCTGACTCTGGGCTCTGAGGTCGATGTTATTGCCTACTTAGCGGCCAAATACTTTGGCCTAAGAAATTTCGGCGCGCTCTACGGTGCGTTAGTTGGCGCACTAACCATGGGCACCGCCTTTGGACCTCTTGCGGCAGGCGCTGTATTTGATAATTACGGCAGTTACGAAGTGTTCTTGATGTTAACAGCAGTGTTAATGGGCATTAGTGCCGTGGCGCTGTTCACTCTGGGAACAACACCCTCCGCCGAAGAACACGCACAACAAAAAACGATTGCTACTTCAGAGAGAGGGGTTGCTGGTGAAAGCATCTAATGACTGCCGCGTATCTTTTGGCCATTGCGCCACACACCCAGAGTGGACACTGCATAGACTCACACCGGCTAGCCGCCTGTACGGCGCAAACGGATTGCGTACAGGGCCTGACGGTTTAATTTACATTGCCCAGGTACCTGGCAGCCAAATCAGCACCTTAGATATAGCCACCGGTGTGGTGGGTGTTGCTAGCCCTATGGGTGGGGACATTGTTGCGCCGGATGATATTGCCTTTGACAGCCAGGGTAATCTCTATGCAACCGAAATTACCGAAGGCCGCGTCAGCGTTATCGATACCCTAGGCAAAACCCGAGTGCTCATGGGAAATATGCCCTGCGCCAACCCAATTACTATTCACCAAGATCGAATACTCACCGGCGAATGCCGACCGGATGGCCGCCTTTTGGAATTAGACAAAAATGGAGGCGAGCCCAGAACCCTGCTAGAGAATGTTCCCATGCCCAATGCCATGGAAGTAGGGCCAGACGGAAAGTTGTATTTCCCGGTTATGGCTACCAATGAAATTTGGCGTATCGATCTGGACGGTGGGGAACCGGAAATCGTCGCAAAAGGCTTGGGCGTACCCGACTCTGTTAAATTCGACAAAGACGGCTTTATCGTATCCACACAAGTAGCCAGCGGCCAAGTACTGCGCATTGACCCCGCCACAGGTGAACAGACCCTGCTGGCTCAACTGAGCCCTGGCCTGGATAATTGTACCTTTGTGGGAGACCGCTTATTTGTTTCAAACATTAATGGCTCTATCCACGAAATCGCCAACGGTGCGGCCACCCCCGTTATTGATAGCGGTCTGCAATGGCCTTTGGGCTTGGCAGTGGCGACAGACGATACTCTGTTTGTTGCCGACGGAGGATTTACCTACACCTTAGAACAAGGCCAAACCATGTCTTTAGCGGGCATGCTGTTCAGCCCTGGATTCCCGGGGTACACCAGAGGCGTATGTGCTGCGCAAGAGGGCCATTGGATTGTCACCACATCCAACGGCGAAGTTAGCAACTATTGCCCGGTTAAGGACACTCACGAAATTATTGCCAGAGGCTACGACCGGTTAATGGACATTGCCCGCTTATCCTCCGGTGCGATAGTGACGTGTGAATATCAAAGCGGCCGCCTGTTGTTACTGGACAACAACCAAGAGCAGGTATTATCCAGTGATTTACACCATCCTATGGGCATTACCACCGATGAGCAGGATACCATTTACGTGACTGAGTCGGCTTCCGGTAAAATTTTGGCTTACTCCGGAGGGCGTCACCACACGGTAGTTGATGGGCTGACATGTCCTGAGGGTATCGATTATTACAATGGTAGGTTGTACATCGCCGATACCGGTGACAAATCGGTAAAAGTTTTCGATTTAAACTCAAGGCAGTTGGCTACAATCGCTGAGAATTTACCCATTGGAGCGCCGCCCGGCATAACACCTAAACCATTGAAAGCAGTTGGCGTTTTAGCTGGCCCCATGATTCCTTTCTGCGGCTTGTGCGTAAACACAAAAGGCGATGTTATTTTGGCCGGTGATGCCGAGGGCAGTGTGTTAAAACTGTCCCCCACCCGTGAATAAGTAAAGCGCTTCACAAAGCATTGCCCATTAATAGTCATTTGCCATTAATAGTCATTTGCCATTCAGCTATCGATTTAACACAAGGATGTGAAAAGCGACAAATTGGCAACACAAAAATGACCTATTCGTGACCCCGTCTTAATTTAGTAAAAACCTGATTCACAAACGCTTGATACGCACATTTCACAATTGGATGTAACCGAAAAGGTGCATATCATCCAAATTTTGGAAATGTGCCAAGTTAATTATCAGGCCTTTTAAACAACTATCAACGTGCTGTTCATAGATGCTAATTCAACAACTTTTTTATCCGTACAAACAGTCATAACTGCAGTCTTTACACCATGATATTCGAGGATAAATGACGAATGATTTTTAAATACTTGTACGTACATTAGAGGCCGTTTCATTGCTCCAATTTATTATCGGCGCTATTATTTAAGCTATCGTAATGAGTCGATTATGGCATTTTTTGTCCACGGCCATCGACTGAGCATCACACTAATAACAACTGCAACCGAAGCAGGTAGCATCAACAAAGGACGATCCACAATGGCGGTAAAAGTCTACGAGCGTATTCTTGAATTATTTGAAGCTGAAGGCGTTAACACAGTTTTTGGCATTCCTGATCCCAATTTCGTGCATTTATTCGTTGCGGCTGAGAAACGCGGCTGGAATGTGGTAACACCACACCACGAACTCTCCGCAGGCATGATGGCAGAAGCCTACGCGCGAATGAACGGTACACCGGCATTATGTATATGCACCCTAGGTCCAGGTATTGCTCTGTCCGCCGGTTCAATGATGAATGCTCTGGTAGAGAATTCACCTGTCATTTACCTTGGTGGCCAACGTGCACGTATTACAGAACAACGCGTACGCCGAGGTCGAATTCAGTTTGTTCAGCAAGAAGCGTTGTTCGAAAACTCCGTTAAATGGAGTGCGAGTATTGAGTACGCCGACCAAACAGACGAAATTATCCGCCACGCTTTGCGTGTGAGCCAATCCGGCACCCCGGGGCCTGTTTATATTGAGTATCCATCCCACGTTATCCAAGAAGAATTAGACGTGCCACCAGCGCTTCCACCCTCGCAATACCGATTGGTAGAGCCTGGTGCTGATGGCGATATGGTGATTAAGGCTGCAGAACTGATTAAAGGTGCGCAATGCCCGGTATTGCTAGTCGGCCATGCCGTACAATGCACTCGCGCGGGTGCAAAGGTAAAAGAGCTGGCAGAGCTTATGGGCTGCCCTGTGTTGCAAACCTCTGGCGGCACGGCCTTTATCGAAGGTATCGAAGATAGAACCTTCCCTTACTTATTTGCCGAAGTGGCAGATGAGATTGTAGCCAAATCCGACGTGGTTGTAGCAATAGGCACAGAGATCGGCGAGCCAGTACATTACGGCCGTGGTTATCTTTGGGCCGAGGGCAATACCGATCGCAAGTGGATCAACATCGAGCTAGACGCCGAGGCGATCGGTCAAAATCGCCCTATTGATGTACCACTGGTGGGCGACCTACGTACCGTAGTGCCGCAATTGTCTGCCGCATTGAAGGATTCGCCTCGGCAAAACCACCCTGACCTTGCACGCTGGATTGAAGAAGACCGAGTACGTTTAGAAGACCTCACCAAGCAGGACTTTTCCACCGACAGCGGCCGCGTTCATACCGGGCAATGGGTGATCGAATCTACAAAAGCCATGCCCGAAGACGCCATCCATGTGCGCGACGGCGGTTGTACTGTGATATTCACTTGGACTTACTTACAGAGCAAACCGCGAGACGTAATCTGGAATCAAAACTTTGGTTGTCTCGGTACTGGTTTGCCATACGCTGTGGGTGCATCAGTGGCCGATGGCGGTAAACGCCCTGTGCTATTTACCACCAGTGACTCTGCGTTTTTATATCACATTGGTGAACTGGAAGTCGTTCAACGCCTAAACCTACCTATGGTTATCGTTGTTGGAGTAGATAACGCTTGGGGCCTAGAGGTAGGCGTTTATAAGCGTACCTTTGGCCACGAAAAAACCACCGAGCCAGGCGTACACTGGAGTAAAAACGTTCGCTTCGACGAAATTGCTAAAGGCTTAGGCTGCGAAGGTGTTTACGTTGAAAAAGGTGAAGATATTAGCGCCGCCGTTACTGCAGCCTTTGAGAGCGGTAAACCGACGGTAATTCACGTACCGATCGACCCAGTGATCAACCACGGCGGCAACCAAAACCTAGATACGCCCAATTACGATCGCTTCCGCACCTGGTATGCGGAAGGACAACAGTAGTCAGTAAAGAGCGTTATGTGTGTTTTACAGGGCCCTTATTAGGGCCCTTTCTTATCGTCTGAGATTTTTAATAAAGACAAGGTCAGCCACCGATTGGGCGCCTGCGCTATATAGCTTAATAATTTTCTGATTAAAATAGCAATTTAAATTACCAATAAAATGGCCAACCAGATAATCGCCAAAACAAGAAAAGCGAGGGTTCTGATTACCATTTTAACTTCAAACAAGTCACTCATTAAAAAACCCCTGGTACTTAAGTAACAGGGGTTTGGGTACTAGGGGTTTGGTATGACTGCGGGTTAGGTCTTACCCAGCATCCGGGTCGTAACCCAAAATACCTTTTATTTCTAGATACTCGTGGAATCCGAACTCGCCCCACTCTCTACCATTACCGCTTTTTTTGTATCCACCAAATGGGCAATTAAAATCAAAACCATCATTGATGGACACCCATCCGGATCGAATTCTACGAGCCACCGCGCGACAGGCTTCAAGATCACTACCGGCTACATTACCGGCCAGGCCAAACTCTGAATCGTTGGCAATCTCAATGGCGTGGTCGATATCGTCGTAGCCAATAATAACTTGCACTGGGCCAAAGATTTCTTCCTGTGCTATCACCATATCATTGGTAACGTTACCAAACACAGTGGGTTTTACGAAAAAGCCTTTTTCTAAGCCATCTGGACGGCCAGTACCACCAATGACCAGTGTGGCTCCTTCATCAATACCCTTTTGAATGTAACCCTGAATGCTATTGAATTGAGAGCCAGATACCACTGGCCCCATGGCAACATCGCCCGTTGGGTCACCCACCGTGGTTTGGCTAGCAGCCTCTTTGGCAATAGCCATGGCTTCTTCCATACGGGCTTTGGGCACCAGCATACGCGAAGTGGCACTGCAGGTTTGGCCGGAGTTCATCATCATGCCGCCGATACCCTTGGCTACCGCTTCCGGAAGGTTATCGTCATCTAAAATAATGTTAGCGCTTTTGCCACCGAGCTCTTGGCATACTCGCTTTACGGTGGGTGCCGCATTGATGGCAACCTGCACGCCCGCTGATTCAGAGCCGGTGATGGACACCATATCCACTTCTGGGTGAGAAGATATAGCAGCTCCGATCACCGAGCCCTTGCCTTGCACCATATTAAATACACCGGCAGGCACACCGGCAGCATCGAAAATCTCGGTTAAAATTTGCGCCGAGAAGTGGGCTTCTTGGGAGGGCTTTAACACTACCGTACAACCGGCGGCTAAGGCGGGGAAAACCTTAACGGTAATTTGGTTCACCGGCCAGTTCCACGGTGTAATCATGCCGCACACACCAATGGGTTCTTTTACCACCATGGTGCCACCACGCTGTTGCTCAAACTCAAATGTCTTCAGGTTTTCTATAGCTGTCGCTAAATGCCCGGCGCCGAGACCGATATGGAAACCACCCGCTAATGCAGCAGGGGCACCCATCTCTTCTGTGATTGCCTCGCCCAACTCAGTAGAACGCTTTTCCATCTCCTGCTGAATTCGCTCCAGCACTTGAATGCGCTCTTCTCGGGTTGTGGCTGACCAACTCGGAAAGGCTTTACGAGCAGCCATAACCGCTTTATCAACGTCGGCCGCGCTACCCAATGCGATGGTCCCAGAGGCTTCTTCAGTGGCAGGATTCACCGTGGTGACAGTGTTCATTTCAATAGGATCAACCCATTGGCCATCGATATAAAACTTTAAATATTCTCGCATGATGTCTTATCCTTATTGTTAATACCAAGAAGCGCTCTATTTTACCGAGCCCTAACACGCTAAATTGTGTCAGTAAAGCGGCTTAAAATCAGGTTTGATTCCAGACAAATCTGCTATTTCTGCCCAAGATTTAATAAGCGTCTTCGGCATCCGCGCCATAGCCAGCTTTAAAGTCGGTGTACCAAGATTTAAACTCTTCATAATTGGGCGCGTCCATGGCATTGGCATAAGCATCTACCGGAACCTGTATTACCGTAGGCTTACCACTAGCGATCGCTCGCTCAACAGCAGGCGCTATATCTTTTTCATCTTCTATAAATTCCCCGTGTGCACCAAAGCCTTCGGCAATTTTGTCAAAGCGCACCCAATTTCCCCAATGGGCTTCAGTCTCCGGAGACTCCGGGCCAACCTGTTTCTTCCAGCAACCGACCTCTAGCCCCCAGGCGTAATCACAAGCTACTATGGTAACTATAGGAAGTTTTTTGCGAACTGCGGTTTCCAGTTCTTGAATGGAAAACAAGAAAGAGGAATCCCCGGTAACGAAAACCACAGGCCTCTTCCCCTCAGTCGCAATCGCTGCGCCTATAGCGTAGGGCAAACCCGTTCCTAAATGTCCAGTGTTTTGATTCCAGACTAAATCCTCTGGTTTATATTGCGAATAGGTCCAACCAAAAATGGTTGTGGATCCACCGTCGGCGGCGTAAATAGCATTACTAGGAATGGATTTGGTCGCTTCAACAATTAACCTCGCTGGGTGCACCGGTATAGAACCGCTGGGCACCTCGGCCAATAATTTTTCTTTCCATTGCGATTGCTCAATCTGCCATTGTTTAAATTCGGCACTGGCCTCGCGCTTAAACCCATCCAATGCACGTAATAACTGCGGGATAATGTCTCGCATATCGCCTACTAAGGGAGCATCGATTGGTCGGTTAACACCGATGGCTTGTGCATCTCGCTCTATATAAATCCACTTGCGTTGCGCATCACCAGCTTCCCAATGTCGCCCTATGCCCATGTGCACTGGCTCACCAAGCTCTGTGCCGATTGCAATGCACAAATCACTGTTACTTGCCGCGGCACGGCCCGCTGGCGAAAACCCATAGGCAAAAGTTCGGTGCTCATGGCCTTTAATTGTCATAGCACAACCGGAGGTCTGTAGAATTGGGCAATCTAATTGGCTAGCAAGCTCGCCCACCGCTTGATGCGAGCGGGAGGTAAACATGCCCTGCCCAACCAACAGCACCGGATTTTTCGCTTGCTTTATCAATTGCACCGCTTTTTCAATCATGGTGCCACTGGCCGCCTGCTCAACCATGCGGTATTTCTCTGGCGCCATCAGCGACGGCCAGTTGTAGGTTTCGTGAATAACACTTAGCGGCAATTCAATATAAGCTGGCCCCGGCTTACCGGTAGCCACCTGACGTATGGCCTCACGAACAATTTCATCCACCTGATCAGGCTCTTCAACAATGGCTGCGTATTTTACCAATGGGCGAAAATGCTCTAACTGATCCATATACTGAATGCGACCTACGCGGGCACGCTGTTTGGCAGTACGAGACCTGTTGCCACCAAAGAATATGGTTGGCGAACATTCTTTTTTTGCCACAATCATTGCTGTGGCTAAATTGGAAATACCCGGCCCTTGGGTGCCAAAGCACACTCCAGGTTTACCGGTCATGCGAGCTACGGCGTCCGCCATAAAGCCACCGTTTTGCTCGTGATGAGGTGCCACTACCTGCCAGCCACGTTTCTCAGCAACCATGGCCATGTGAATGAAACCAGGATCTGGAATGCCAAACAGTGTGTTGATACCTTCGGCTTCCAATAGATGAATGATTCTTTCATGAACAGGTACTGACATGGGATTGATTCCTCACTGTGTTGCCAACCAGTGGCAAAGTTAGCGGTGGTACTGACTCAACAGGCTTATAGCTCACTAAGGCAGAGGGCTAACATCAAGATATTGAATTTGTTATTAAGTTGTACGTATGGATTTATGGTAATGTAGCTCAACAGTGTTGTCTACTTAAGAAGCAATAATCCGCACAAAAAGTATCGGCGAAATGTTAGCCTAACCTCGGTTAGAGGCACTGCTCGACTTAGAACAATGGATAAGAATACCGGGCAACATTTCTGAAGAAAAATTACCCTGTATTGGCAAAATGGGATGGGACGTTGCTGTAAACGCCGTATTTTTTGGGCGTTTGAGGTCTTACAGCATGTAACGGCCACCGTTTACGCTTAGCGTAACGCCGGTAACATAACCGGATGCCTCGGCCGCCAAGAATGCTACAGCATTGGCAATGTCTTCTGGCTGACCAACACGCTTCACAGGTATGGTTGCGTTAACGTAACCTTGGATGCCGCCCTCTAAGCGTTCTTCAACCGACTGAAGCCCGGCTGTGTACACCGTGCTCGGTGGTACATTATTAACGGTGATACCAACTGCTGCGAATTCTCTGGCCAGCGCCTTGGTGTAGGCAATAACAGCGCCTTTGGTGGCGGCATAATGCACCATTCGAGGCGCTCCGGTTTGAGCGCTAGACGAAGAAATATTGACCACCCTTCCCCACTGCGCATCCACCATGTCTTGAATTACAGCTTGTGTGCAAAGAAAGGTACCTTTGGCATTGATGTCGAAAACCTTGTCCCATTCTTCTTCCGAGATTTTGACAAAGTCTTGTTCGGGGGACACCCCGGCGTTATTCACCAAAATACCCACGGGCCCGAGTTGTTGGCGAGTCTTTTCTGCGGCCTCGGCGATTTGTTGTTTGTTAGCGACATCCACTTTGCAAACGATCACCCTACGGCCAGCTTCTTCAATGGCCGCTACGGTTTCGCTAACGTTATCGACATTCCAATCCCAGATGGCGACATCTGCGCCGTCTTTAGCCAGAGCAATACTGATAGCAGCACCGATACCAGCTCCACCACCGGTTACCACGGCTACGCGATTATTTATTCTATTCATATGCACACCTTTAGAAGACAGTGAGATAGACACAGAACTGGGCAAGGCTACACCTCTAAAGGAACAAAAAATAAATATCCTTTATTAGCTATGAGCATAGATTTGCAGGACTGTGTTATCTCTAAGTAACAATGAAGGCACAACCACTATCGACCATTTTAAATTACCACTGCAATAATTTGAGTTATTAGGAGCGAGACGACGAGAGTGATATACCAAAGATTTTATTTGCATATGCATATTTAAAAATACATATACAATCCATTGTACTCAGAAAGGCGTGAACTTCAATAATTTAATATTTGGCCAATAGTGCGAAGAATATTTTTTTTGTAACGGTCTACATTAACCTCAACCCGGCTATTGGGCCCGGCGATGCCTACCGCCAACATGTGTGCATTTAGCAACAATGGCGCCGCAATTCCGGCAATGTCGTCTGAGCTATCGCCGTAGGTTATGGATACTCCGGCGTACTTTTCTTGATCCAGTTGCTCTTTAAGCTGTTTCTTCCGGGTAATGGTTTGCTCCGTAAATCGAGTGAGTTTAATTTCTGACAGCAATTTAGATTGCTCACTCTCAGGAACATTGGCCAACAAGGCTCGGCCTAAAGCACTTGCGTGAAGTGGTTTTACATCGCCAGAATTTGCTGTGTAACGAATGGAATGAGTGCCCTCGAAAACCTCAGAGTAAACCGCCTGCAGACCTTGAATACGGCCAACAAATACTGTTTCTCCGGTTTCGTCTCGCAATTTCTTTAGGCAAAACTGAACACGCTCTTTTATAGGGTTGAACAAATTAATTTGATCTACCATCTCGGACAAACGCCGCGATGGGTAATAGCTCTTACCGCCGTCTATCAAGGTGATATAGCCAAGCCCTGCCAGGGTGTGAATCAATTCGTAACAACTGCTCTTGGGCGCTTGCATATAATGCGCTAGTTCGCCCAACGTGAGCGGCCGTTGGTGCTCCGCGAATACTTGAAACAAACTCATGGTACGGATAGCAGATTTTACCTGCTTAACGGATTTGGTGTTATTCATACATCAGACCTAAAGAACAACTACTTACTTTAGTTTTTAATTAGTAAAAGAAAATAGCCAAGCCAAAGACTCATGCCATAAAAAAACGCAACCAGCTCATTCGCAAACGCGAATGAGCTAAAGTAGCATAAATTAAGAAGGATTAAATGTATTTTAAAAGACAAACTATAGAAATTAGGACAAAATCAATTAATTGAAACGCATCCATGAAGCAATATTAATAATCGATCTTTTTGGGTGCTCCGACTCCCATGTACCGACCTAAGTGCCGATGAAAATTGGTTATTTTCTGCTCTTGGTGTGGGTTTGGTAATGTGCCCCTAAAGCCACGAGACTTCATGCCTTTTTGTACCCATTCCATGTTGTCGAAATCCTGTGCTAACACCATGCCCCATTTTTCCGCGTTAGGCTCCGCGTATACCCACTCAGTCTTGGGTTCTTCTCCCTCAGGAAAACGCTCTAGTGCGTAGGACTCGAAAATACATTTGTTCGGGTCGTCACCGTATGGGCGAACCCGATAACACAGAGCAAAAGTTACACCTTGCAGTATGGTTTGATTGGGGAAAAGGCTCCAGGCTAGCCCAGCTTCAGATTGCTGCTCTGGCGTAATTTCCGGCCACTCTACGCCGCGCGCCGCGTCGTCAGCTTTGGCGGACTTCATCCAATGGGCCATCACGTCTTGTACCGGTGTCCCCTCCGGCAGCTCATCTTTTAAACGCTTGGCCGCGTTTACTAAAGTTTCGGTAGAGGCCGCGTAGTTTACGGTTTCATAATTCTCTCTGGCCAATTCATAGGTCGAGATTCTGGGGTCACCCAAACCAGCGCGCGTTACCGACGTGCTTTGCTTGGTTTTTTGCGACTTATCCCGTTCGTCAAAACCACTCACACCATGCAATCCGTAAGGCTTGCTGTAAGCGTAAAACTGGCCGTATTTCAACAATTGAGAATGTGTACCGGAAACATGATAAGGCTCCATAAAGGCTTCTATGGCTGTTTTCCAGTTACAGGGGTAAATCGCCCACTGACGCCATTTGTAACGCATTTTTTCAAATTGAAATGGGCTAAGGATGCGATCCACTTCACCCAGAAAATCCAGCAAAGGTTCGCAATCAGGATCCATGTTGATGTATATCCAACCACCCCATGTATCAACTTTCACTTCGGATAAACAAATGCGTTTTTTATCTTCTAACGCGCCCTTCCAATCTTGCTTATCTAGAATGTAGGTATTTTGCCCATCCAGATCAAAAGTCCAGCCGTGAAAACCACAGACAAAATTCTTTTTACGGCCAGTAACGCTGTTAACGTCGTCTGGCGTATTCACTAACTGCCTACCACGGTGAGGGCAAACGTTGTGATAGGCTTTTAGCTCTTGCTCACCGGTGCGTATTACGATGATAGAATCATCTGCCACGTTGTAGGTTAAAAAGCTCCCAACTTCCGTAATATCCTCTAGCCGACCCGCCATTTGCCACACTTTAGGCCAGAGCAAATCTTTTTCTTTTTCCGCGTATTCTCGTGAAACAAAGGCATCCACCGGATAGGTTAACGGCTCGCCGAGATCTTCATCGGTAAGCTCAACCACGTTTTCTAGCAGTGACTTATTACCGTTATCTACGCCCATGGGCTTCTCCTCTGCTTTTATCTATCCGGTTTTTGCACGTTTTTATTATTAAAGCGTCAATCGTCTTGTTTTTTTAGTATCAAGCCTTCCAACTCGCCTTTTTGGCACCACTCCTGGGTTAGCGTCTCAAATGCATTCCAACCCAAACCGTAGGTTTCTCCCAAAAAATTGCGATACACCTCGTTTCCCTGTTCGTCTTTAACTTTTTGCCCTTCATTGTTGTAGTAGCCAGGAGGGCAAAGATCTACAAAAGCGGATACATCAACGTTGGTATCTCGCATATGCTGGACCCAATCGGCTTGGGCTTTCTCACTTGGCTCCACCGAAGCATAACCGTTAGCCAGTGTCTGTTTAATGATTTCGCTGGCCAAGTAGCCCTGATAGCCGTACTGATGGGTGGTAGACGCATTAACACCGCCCTGATAGTAGCCAAGGAAAAACATATTGGGGAATTTGATGGTCGACAAACCGTGCAGGGTTTTGTATCCGTACTGCCAGTGCTTGTAAATAGATACACCCTCTCTTCCTTCGAAGGTTTCAATGCCCCAACGACGGTCTAAATCACTAGTCACTTCGAAACCGCTAGCGAATATCATACAATCAATAGGGTATTCCTGGTCGTTGGCAATAAAACCGTTTTCCGTTAATGCCTGCACGCCCTTGGTCTCAGAAACATCGATTAACTCTACATTGTCTCGGTTGAAGGTATCGTAGAAATCATCGTTTGATAGCGGCCGTTTGCACAGGAAGCGGTACCATACCTTTAGCGCTTCCGCAGTCTTCTCGTCTTTTACCAAACTGTCTACTCTGCGACGCATGCGCTCCATAACGCGATAGTCCATGACTTCCCTGCGAGCAAAATAGTCTTCTATGCTAATGGATTCTTCAATACCCTCGGCCCGTAATTCAGCGGCCATATTGCGGCTAATTTCGGTCCAGAAGTCTTGTACCAGGTCATCCTCACCCGGTGCCAAACGTCCATCCATTGCAGCCCTGTGAAAATTATCGATACGTTCTTGTTGCCAACCGGGCTGTAAGGACTCTACCCACTTTGGATCTGTGGGTAGGTTATAACGCTGATCCACAACCGATGGGGTGCGTTGGATTACATAGACTTTCTTGGCGTACTTTCCTAGGTACGGAACGGCTTGGATGGCCGTGGCACCTGTACCAACAATGGCGACGGTTTTATCTTTTAATTTATGTAGCTCTGGGTTCCTATACTCGCCCCCGGTGTAATCATAGTCCCATCGCGAGGTATGAAACATCTTACCTTTGAAGTCGTGTATACCCGGTAGATTGGGAAACTTAGGAATATTCAACAAACCGTTGGCCATTATAACAAACCGTGCACGGATTGAATCACCGCGGTTGGTTTGGACATGCCAACGCTTGCTGGGCTCATTCCACTGCAGGCTAGTTACCACAGTGTGGAATAGAGCCTTGTCGCCAAGCTGAAATTTTTGCTCTATTTGCTTTAAATAATCGTAGATTTCATAGCCATCTGCATACTTCTTAGACGGCATAAATCCTGTTTCTTCCAGCAGTGGCAAATAACAATAGGCGTCGTTATCGCACTGGATTCCTGGGTAACGGTTCCAATACCAAACCCCGCCCCAATCGCCGGCGTGGTCTATATTTCGGTAGTCCGTGATGCCTGCTTTTTTCAGATGATATGCCGCTAGAATTCCGGACCACCCGGCACCGAGGATAGCGACTTCTAGATCTTCGTCGATCTTTGCGCGCTCTTGTACAGGTGTATGGGGATCATCCAGGTATTCTTCATTGAATTCCTGTTTCGCTCCAGCGTATTGCTTAGCGCCCTCTGGCCGTATCCTGCGGTTCTTTTCGGCGCGGTATTTTTCTTGAAGCGCGGGGATATCGATTTCGCTTGCAGCCGGTACGTCTGTGGCTTTAATGGTCATTAGCTACCTCTGTTTGCAGCGTATTCTTATTGTTAGACAAAATATGGATTTGATCTTATTGTAAATCAACACTGTTGTCTACTTGACAGCGAGTCTGCGGTATTTGCTCACAACTCAATTTGATTTAGCTCAGCAACCCCCACCAGAACCGTACAAAAAGACTAATTTTGTTGGCTATTTTTGGCGCTGCTCGGGCTTTAATTTAGTTAACGTCGGCTCATCCCAATTCGGCAAGGTCGGGAACTCGTCATAAACCGGTGACGGCACTAGTTCATCGGAAAAATCAATAGGGCCGCGATAATGCAATGCAAAATGGCGCCACCGAAATAGCCATTGGTCACCGATTTTTTCGAATCTATCATGGTACACACCGATGGCCATGGAAGAGCTGCCGTCCGGCATTTTTGTCAATTCGGTACATTGGGATCGTGCAATGGCTTTATTGCTATCGATTTTTAACAAAGGTTTGCCGGTGATCATCTGTACCTTTTGCGTATACCCCAGTAACTTAGCAAAGGTAGTAGCAATTTCCGACTGCCCCTTAATATGCATCGCACCTAACTTCCATTCACCATCTTCTGTAAACAAAGCTGCGTAGGCTTTGCCATCCTTTCGAAAAGCCGCGTCTTCAAAGCGCGCGTAGAGTTGGCGAATGTGAAAGTCTGCCTCGATTTCAGCTTGCATAACGGTTGCACCTTATTATTTTATTTGGATGTTTGCTGTGCGGGCTACATTACCCCAGTACACTCCATACACCTTTTGCTTCAGCAACCGCTTTATCGGCTGCCATAAGAACGCCTCGCATGAACACCAGGGATTTTCCTTGCTTTAGTAGCTGGGCTTCCAAAGTAATAAACTGCCCCGGCCTAACAGCGGATAAGAAGTGGGTATCCAACTGTATGGTGGTGCAAGGTTTTCTTTCCGCAGCTTGCCAAACCTTTAGCGACAGTGCATGGTCTAGAAATGTCATAAGAACACCACCATGGATAAAACCCTGGGCGTTAGCGTGGGTATCATCAACGAGTAAGCCGTATCGATACTGGCCATCAACCTTTTGCGTCCACAAGGCGTTGATCGACGCCGGTATACCAGGCATTTCTTTGCGCTGCCAATTAGCTAACAAGTCATCCATGCTAGGCGCTCTGGGCCTCTAGGCGTTCGGCCGCTAGTTTTTTCAATTCGCTGGACTTAACTTTAGCGCTGCCTGTGGTTTCCAGCTCTTCCTCAGCAAAAAAGAGCACTTTGCGTGGCACTTTAAAACTGGCTAGGGTTTGCTTGGCGAATGCTTTAACATCTGCCTCGGTTACGGTGGCACCATCTGCTACCACGATGCAGGCAACCACCAGCTCACCCAGCAAATCATCTGCGATGCCGACAGTCTTAGTAATTTTTACTCCAGGGCATTGGGCTATAACAGCATCGATCTCCACAGGAGATACATTGGCACCTCCGGTTTTGATGATGTCATTCAAACGCCCCTCCCATATCAACCGGCCCTCTTCGTCAAAATAGCCGCCGTCGCCCGTACGCAAGTAACCCTCATCGTCCAAGCTTTCTTCCAACGGTATTCCTATGTAACCCATCATAAGAGTCGGGCCTTTAACCGCAATCTCCCCTCGCTCACCAAGAGCAACAGTTTCTCCGGTGAGCGGGTCGACTATACGTATGGTATTACCCGCTAGAGGAATACCATGGCTACCAGCTCGAACTTCGTCTGCGGTGCCAGAAGGAAACGCCGACACTAAAGTGAATGTTTCGGTATTGCCGTAGGCGCTGGTGGCATCACTCCATGTACTGTTGATGGTGGGATGTTGCGCCACCGGTGAATGGGTATCGATAAATTTGAGGCTACTTAAATCTACGTCTAACCAATTTTTGGCGTCCACGAGCTGGGCCCATTGGTGTGGCCAAGCAAATATATAGCCCACCTTTTCTTTTTCCATTAAATCCAGTGCTTCTTCTGGCTGGAAGGTCCGTTGCAGCACCATGCAACCACCGGAAGAAAAAGTGCCGCCAATACCAAAGGTGAAATTGCCGGACCAAAAAAAGCCATTGGCAGACCAACAGCGAGTACCTTCGTCTAACTGCAACCAATGTGCACAGCGCCACAGCTGCAAGCACACGCCCCGATGGGCACTTAAAATACCCTTCGGCTTACCGGTGGAGCCTGAGCTAAAGAAAAGAAAACCTGGGTCGGATGGCTCAACCAAGGCAGCTGTTGCTGAGACAAATTCCTCGCTAATAGACCTTCCTTTATCTAACCAAGCATTCCAGCTTTCAATTGCTCCGTGATTAGTGTCAGCAAGGGATACCACCGATCTCAAATAGGGATAATCAACACTTTGAATAGTACCAGGGGCGCCACTGGCGATCTCGGGCACAAGCTCAGCCACCATTTGCGAGAAATTCTTCTTTAGTACATTGGGCTCAAGCAACAGTACAGAGCAGCAGCTATTTTTTAACAGTGTTTCCAGTTCTGCTGATGTGGAAAAAGTGCTCATAGTAGTAGCAATGCCACCGGCCAGAGACGTGCCAAAGGTAGCGGATAAAAACTCCAGACGGTTGGTCATTAGTATGCCAACACGAGTACCTTTACCTACCCCACTTGCCAATAGCGCTTTTGCCACCGCAACCGATTTATCCCACATTTGTCGATAAGTCCAACGCTCTACGCCGTCTTCGGAGTGGAACACGGCGGCTTCGTTGTTAGCGTATTTATCAACTAGATCTTTAAGATAGCCGCCTAAAGTGAGAGAGCCTACACCAGCTTCCTGGTCTAACGGCTCACCTTTAACAATAGATTTTCCGGGTTGTATTGTGACATTGAAAGTCATCTGTTTTGCTCCAAACTCAAACGATCATTTCTTAGATTCTTGGGTTGCCATGGTGAAACAATATTTCAAATGGTCAATATGTCCGGCTGGCAAAACTGGGAATACTTTAGAGTGTGTTTCGTCCCGAATCCCGTGAATATTCTCTGCGATAGATTCAATAGACCAATCCGGCTGATAGATACCAACGGTCTCCGCAGCATAGGCTCGTGCCACACGGCCGGCCATAGAAATGTACATCTCACCAGAGACGCTACACTGCTCGTGAGCAAGATAGCCCACCGTGGGGGCTACCATATCGGGCTCCATCGGCGGATACTGGCTGGTGTCTAAGCCGTCGGCCATACGAGTGACTGCGCCAGGCAAAATAATGTTGGACTTAATATTGTGTTCCGCACCTTCCAATGCGGCAACATTGCTAAGCCCTATTAAACCGGCTTTAGCAACACTGTAATTAACTACGCCGGCGTTGCCATAAAGGCCATTAATTGACCCTGTTAAAATGATGCGGCCGTAATTAGCGTTGCGCATTCTCTCGAAGGCAGGCCGCACAACATTAAAACCGCCGCGCAGGTGAACATCCAATACAGATTCAAAATCGGCGTAACTCAGTTCGTGCAGGCCGCCACGCTTTACGATACCAGCATTGTGAATCAAGATATCAATGGCGCCAAAATTGTCGACAGCACAATTGATGATGCCTTTACCACCTTCTTCAGTGGCCACAGAATCCGTGTTAGCTATGGCATGTCCGCCCAGGGCTACGATTTCATCCACCACCTGCTGGGCCGGGCCTGCATCAATACCGTCGCCCGCCATACTCACACCAGGGTCGTTTACCACAACTTTGGCACCACGAGCAGCTAATAACAGCGCATAAGCCCTGCCCAGGCCTCGACCTGCGCCGGTAATCACCGCTACTCGGTTATTAAATGTTAATTCGGGCATGGAACTCCCCTGTTATCGTTATTGTGGTTAATTGTGCAAACTAATACACTGTTTTATTAAGCTTTAATTGGTTTATTTCTTGTTCGCTTTTATTCAGAACAGTCTGCAAAATAAAATCGGTGTGCTCTCCCAAAGTGGCCGGCGCACTGGGTGTTGGTTGTGTGGACTCTGGGAATTTTATCGGTCTGTTGATAATCGGGATATCTCCCAATGTTTTGTGGTTTACCTGAACCACCATGTCGCGTTGCTGAATTTGCGGCTGTTGCAAAGCCTCTTGCACGCCAAGTATCGGTGCATGAGGTACTTCTAATTCGGTAAACAATTCAATCAGATAACTTACGGTATGCTGCTCAGTAAAGCGAGTTACAATTTCATTGACGACTGTACGTTGTTCTCGTCTTTTCTCTAGCGAGTTGTATCGCTCATCGCACTCAAGTTCTGGTCGCCCTATGGCCTGGCACACGCGGCCCCAAAAACTGTTGGTTAAACAGGCAATAATAATTGAGCCATCCTGTGCTGCAAACACACCGTAGGGCACTAAATTGGGATGTTGCGAGCCCTGTCGCTGAGGATCTTCGCCGGTAAAAAAAGCTAACTGAGCTAGATAGCCAAGCATCCCTACCATACCGTCTAATAAGCTCACGTCGATGAGGCGACCAACACCCGTAACGCTACGTTCGTACAAGGCAGACAAGATACCGATCGGACCATTAATGCCCCCCACCAAATCGCCCAGGGGAATACCCAATTTTGTAGGTAATCCATCGGGCTCGCCGTTCACACTTAGCGCGCCGGAAAGGGCCTGCAGAACAATATCGAAGGAAGGTCGATCTTTCAGTGGCCCGGACAGACCGAAACCAGAAATTGCGCAGTAGATTAAGCCAGGGTTTAACGGCTTCAACGTCTGATAACCAAGTCCCAAGCGCTCCATTACGCCAGGGCGATAGTTTTCGATCAGAATATCACTTTTTACAACGAGCTCTTTTACTAAAGCCACGCCTTCAGGGCTTTTTAAATCGATAACGATGCTTTTTTTGCCGCGATTAACACTTAAGTAATAATGACTCTCGTTATTTTTAAATGGTGGGAAAGTCCGCGTTTCGTCACCTGTACCGGGTGGCTCGATCTTGATAACATCTGCCCCCATGTCGGCCAACGCCAACGACGCGGACGGCCCTGCTAGCACGCGGGTAAAATCCAAAACGGTAATACCCAGCAAAGGACCTTTCCAGTTCTTTTCGCCTGGTTGTGACATGTTATTACCCCAATACTGCTGCGGATTAGACTTATAGATTACTCAAAAGACAAAGTGATAAGAGACTGCTCGCACAAGTAACCCTATTGATAATGCCATATTCGGCGTTGATTTTCTGTCTGGACGTTGAAGTTAGTATGGACGACAATTATGAAATTGAGCCATCAAAGATAGATCCGGCCTTATTGTTTTACGACCGTTAAGGTCACCACCAAACAATCCAACACTGTCATTATTTTTGTTAAATAAAAAACAAAAAGCTCGCTGATTTATCAAGAAATCAGCGAGCTTAGATTAACAAACAGCAAGATTCTGTTCGACCAAAGCCATCTGTTAATCCAGTGGATTACCCCTTGGAAGGCAGTTCCACAATGGAATAACCTTGAGCAGAAAGCTCGTCACGGTGGGTCTTGGCAACTTGTTTGATTTCGACCAAGTGCTTGCCGTCTTCAACCCATTTACGCGTAACTTCACCTTCAATAAAGATAACGTCACCATCTGGGTTATGGCGACGAATCTCACACTTACTTTTTCTCAAGAAGCCATCGTCCCCCATCCAGTTGGTAGCGTGGTGGGTCAACCATGAACAACGCTCCGGACCGTAATCGTAAGCACCGGGTGCACCAACCTCTAACGCAAAATCCTCATCCCAGTGAACACGCTCTGGGCAATCTGGCACATTGAAACGGTTTTTAATACCGGTTCCTGGGTGCTTTTGTTGCATTTCATAAGCCAGTTTGTTGGCTCGAATATACAAACCACCCCAGCCCTGGGCATAACATATAAAGCCAGTTACGGTCATCGGGCCTTTCATCATTTTTTGCAGCGGTTGCCCCTCTTCTACGTCTTCCCAGTAGCGAGGGGTAGCACCACGAATTTCCTCTTGGTCGTAGAGCTTAGACCACTCGGCTAGCTGCTCATCAGTAAACGGCTCTACCTTGCCACGCACTTCAGTGTACTTTGTCCCACGCTCGCGAGCTTCGTCGCGGTCGGTACGGAACACCCAGCTATCGGCATCGGCAACCAAATCACCTTCTTGGTTGTAAAAATCCACGTGATAAATCTGCTGAAAGGCACGACCGGCAAAACGAGTCTGATGCTCAACAAGATCTTTTAAGTAGGCTACCGTTTTGATGGTATCGTTGCGTTTAACTGGCTTGTGCCAATTCCAATCGGCGCCGGCCCACATAGCGTGCACACCAGACAAACCACCGCAATAACCAGAGATTATTCGGCTGGTTGTAAACATGAAACTTGGTAGGGCAATGATGTCGTCATATTTGGTGTTTTTGGCGTATTCTGGGTCACACCAAAGTGGGTTGTTATCACCGATACCGTGAGCATAATGACGAATAGCGTCACGGGTGGCTTCATAATTCCAAGGCTCAACGGTTTTTTCTATTTTTACACCAATGCGCTTGCGTAGATCGGCCAAGCCTTCTTCGGTAATTTTGGGGAATTTTTTCTCTGACATATCGTGTTACTCTCCTATTAAAATTATTGATATCCCACGCCATTTAGGCATTGGCTTTAGCTGCCTCACGATCTCGCAATACTTTACGATGCACCTTACCGGCAGGCGTTTTCGGCAGCTCCTCAACAAACTCTACAACACGAGGAAACTCATGCTGAGCCAAGCGTTGACGGGTAAAGGTTTGTAGTTCTGTGATGAATTCTTCGCTTGCCGCGCGATCGGATACCACATAGGCTTTGGCAACTTGGCCGCGGGTGTCATCAGGCACTCCAATAACCGCCACTTCTTGAATATCATCGTGTTTGAGCATGGTGGCTTCCATCTCTACGGCACTCATTGTCCAACCGGCCGAAATAATGACATCGTCGGCACGACCACAGTGATAGAGATAGCCCTCGTCATCGACCTTGGCTAAATCTTTAGTGCTTTCCCAGTGATCGCGTTTCCACAACATCAATTCACCGACTTCATTAGCGGCCGTTTGGCTGCCGTCGGCTCGATGAACCTCCAATTTTAGGCCGGGTATAGGTTTACCCAAAGAACCAGGCTTAACTTGGTAGTCTTCTGCTCCGGGGAAATTAACCAAGACAACACCAATTTCTGTAGTGCCGTACATACTGCAGGCCGGCACTTTAAATGTGCTATCAATAAATTCTAACGTTGCCGGGTCGCAGGGTTCGCCGGTGAACGACAATTTTTTTAGATAGAAATCAAACTGATTTGCAGCTTCAGAATTTTTCATCATGCGGTAGTGAGTTGCCGCCGCAGACATATTAGAAATTTTATAATCCTGCAGAGCTTTCATTAAACGCACAGCGTCAAATTTACCCGCGAAAGTTCCGGTGGTAACGCCCAATGCCAGCGGCGCTAGCGTGCCATGCCACAAACCGTGACCCCAGGCGGGAGAAGACGGGCAAAAATATTCGTCTCCCGGACGGATACCAGTGCCGTACAGTGCTGCAAACATCAATGTCACTAACGCTTTGTGCGTGTGTTTTACCGCTGCGGGTAACTCTCGGGTTGTACCAGAGGTATATTGAAATACAGCCAGATCATTGGCGCGGGTTTTCGTCCCAAAAGTGGTTGGATACTTGCTAATTTCACTCAGCAAATCATCGTTCGCCACCACCACATTTAAACCGTCAACTTGATGGGCTATTTCGCGTTTTTCTTCGTTGGTAACAAGCAAGCTGGGCTTACAGTCGTCGACCCGTAGACGAAGCCCATCCAAACCGAACAAGGTAAACAGAGGCACGCTAATAGCACCTGACAAGATGGCACCGAACAGCGTGGTGTAAAACGCGAGCGAAGGCTCCAACATAAAGGCAATACGATCGCCGGGCTTAATTCCCTTCTCTAGCAACCAATGGGCAAACTGAGCAGATCGCTGAGCAATTTCATCAAAGCTGAGTATTTCATCCTCGCCCTTAGCGTGGGCAATCCTGACTGCTGTTTTGCCCGATCCATCCGCATACCGAGTTATGCACTCATGGGCAATGTTGAGTTCTTCCCTGTCGCCATCAAATAGCTCCCAAAGCGCGGTGGAATTCGCGTGGACTTGGGCGTCCGCAAAAGAGGTGTAATCCGTTAGTTTGGTCATTGCTACTGTCGCCTTGATCTTGCAGAGATAGTCATCACTGCCTTTTTCGATATGGTCGAACAATGCCACAGCACTGTTGAATTGTAAATATAGAATTATATTTTATATCTTGAATCGACAGCAGATTCTGTTAATCTAGAAGGGCGTGCTACAAGCTTGGCAGCGTTATTAATTAGCCAAATATTTCGATAAGAGACAACCCCATGCAAGGCGACAAGAAAAGCAACTCACCGGACAGTAAACTGGCCAAAGCGGTGAAAGAAAGTAAAGCACCGGCGATTTCTCGTGCTGCGGCTATATTGAGATTGCTGGGTAAAAGCGACGCCCCCCTACCATTGCAAAGTATTGCGCGCACCTTGGACTTGGTCCCCAGTACATGTTTGTACGTTTTACGAGCCTTGGTTGCAGAGGAACTGGTGGCGTTTGACGCCGATACCAAACGCTATTCACTGGAGGCCGGTGTGCTATCCTTGGCGCGTAATTGGCTGCGTCGAGATCAATTTAACGACGTAGCTCAGCCTATTTTAGATCGCTTAAGCAGAACCTACGACGTAACTACCTTGGGTGTGAATATGTTGGGGCTGGATCATATGATTGTGGTCGCAGCTGCGCAGTCGAATAACAATTTCCACCTGAGCGCGCAAATAGGCAGTCGATTTCCCGCTTTAATCAGCGCCACCGGCCGTTGCATTGCTGCCTTCGGTGAATACAGCCTAGACGATTTACAGCAGCGTTTTGAAACCCTGCGGTGGGACGAGCCACCCACCTTTGAGCAGTGGCTAGAGCAAGTTGAACAAGCCAAAGTTAACGGCTATGCCATAGATGAAGGCAACTATATCAGCGGCGTGACGGTACTTTCCGCACCAGTATGGAAAACACCAACAAAACTGAGCCACGCCCTAGTCGCCGTTGGCTTGAGCAGTGCGATTCGCCGAACTGACGTAGAAGAATTGAAAAAGGCACTGGTAAGTAGCGCTAAAGCTCTGACCAATCAATTGTGTGGCAAGGAATAGCGCTTCAGATAGCTGTCTTCAAGTTGGTTTCTTCACGTAGATTTATTTGTTAATTGCTCTTAAAACAAAGCCGCAGCAACTTTTGGTTGCAGCGGCTTTGTTTTTGATTAGTAAAAGAACCTAACTTAGGGCACAGGCCACCTTACTAGCTGGTATTCGACCTAGTTCTTGGCTAATAAATTTGGATGCCAGTAGAAGCTTATCCATATCAACACCGGTTTCTATACCTAAACCATTGAGCATATAAAGCACATCTTCTGTAGCTACATTGCCAGAAGCACCCTTAGCGTAGGGACAACCTCCCAGCCCTGCTACCGAGCTGTCTACGATACTCACACCACATTCCAGTGCCGCGTAGATATTGGCCAATGCCTGGCCATAGGTATCATGAAAGTGCGCCGCCAGGGCCGACACCGGCACCACCTCTTTGACGGCCTCAATCATGGCTTGTATCTTTCTGGGCGTGCCAACGCCCACGGTATCTCCCAATGAAATTTCATAGCAACCGATGTCCCACAGAGTTTTCGCCAGAGCCTTTACGGTAGCTGGTGAGATATCGCCCTGGTAGGGGCACCCAACCGCAGTGGATAGGTAGGTACGCACTTTGATACCGTGTTTTTTGGCCAACTCTACCACTGGCAGAAAGCGTTCAATGCTTTCCGCCACGGAACAGTTGATATTTTTCTGTGTGAATTTTTCAGAGGCTGCGCTAAACACTGCAATCTCATCTACACCCGCCTCGATGGCGGCCTCTAAGCCCTTAATATTGGGCACTAAGGCTGAATAGGTAACGCCTGGTGAGCGCTTAATGCCGGCCAGGACTTCCGGAGAAGTCGCCATTTGCGGAACCCATTTGGGCGAAACAAAACTAGCCGCCTCGATGGCAGTTAGGCCCGCATCGGCCAATAACTCAACCATGTGAATCTTAGCCTGGGCCGAAACCGCCTCTGACTCATTTTGCAGCCCATCCCGTGGGCCTACTTCGACGATTTTTACCGACTTTGGAAGAATCATTATTACGAGACCTTAAACTATAATACCAAGAGAACAGAGTTTATTTGCAACGGGTGCACTAGTGAAGTTTGAGCCGTTATCCTTGACTATGGAGCACAACCGCTGGTAAAAAATATCAGTCTTCCCTCATCTGAAAAGCCAATAGCTCCGCACCACCTTCAACCAACTCACCTGGGGTAAAATAAAATGATTCTACGGTACCGTCATAGGGCGCTTTAATGGTGTGTTCCATTTTCATTGCCTCCATCACCATTAACGGCGTACCCTTAGCAACCTGCGCACCCTGCTCTACCAACAAGGTTACAACGGTGCCGTTCATAGGCGCTACTAACCCACCTGCTGCGGTCAAATCTTCCTCGGCTCCGGTTTCCGGTTGTACCAATGCGAAAGACACCATGCCGCTATCCGTATACAGCGCAAACTCGCCACCTAAATTGGCTACGCTGTAATTTGAGCGATGACCATCAATAGTTACGACTATACTTTGGCCATGTAATTGGCCCATAACACTGTACACTTGGTCGGCAAGAGTAAACGACCAGCCAGCACCGGTTGCTTGTACGCTTACTGTTGTAATATCTTCACCGAGCGCGATGTCGTAGGTAAAGTGATGGGTTTCATTCATGCGCCAAGCACTGTTTTCTGCCCATGGCGAATAAGGGTCGCTTGCTTGGAGCCTATCTTTTTTATTACTTAATGCTAGGTGCAAATACAAAGCCGCTTTAACACATACCAGCGCGCCTTCCTCTGCACTAGGGGCAAATATCAATTCACGATGCTTTTCAATAAAACCCGTGTCTAAATCAGCTTGCTTGAACGGCTCCGTACTAATCAGATTATTTAAAAAAGCAACGTTGGTCGTCATACCGCCAATTCGATAGTCACCGAGCGCTTGTTGTAACCGCTGCAGCGCCCGCTCGCGATCTTCGTCCCACACAATCAACTTAGCGATCATAGGGTCGTAGTAGACACTCACATCATCCCCTTCCAAAACACCAGTATCTACGCGTACGTATTTGGATTCCGAGGGAGGCTGTAAAAACGATAAATTGCCGGTTACGGGGAGAAAATCGTTAGCTGGATCTTCCGCGTAGATTCGCGCCTCAAAGGCGTGACCATTTATTACAACGTCTGATTGGGATAACGGTAATGGCTGGCCCGCGGCAACCAGTAATTGCCATTGCACCAGATCTTGCCCGGTAATCATTTCGGTTACTGGGTGCTCTACTTGTAGCCGCGTATTCATTTCCATAAAGTAAAATGAATCGTCTACATCGAGTAGAAACTCTACTGTGCCTGCACCAACGTAATCGATGGCTTCTGCAGCTTGTATCGCCGCTTGGCCCATTTTATCGCGCAGCTCTGGCGTCATGCCTGGGGCGGGCGCTTCTTCGATGACTTTTTGATGTCGTCGCTGTACCGAGCAATCCCGTTCAGCCAGATACACTGCGTTACCTAAGCTGTCGCAAAACACTTGGATTTCAACATGGCGCGGGCGTGTAAGATATTTTTCTACCAACATCCGGTCGTCGCCGAAACTATTCGTAGCCTCGCGCTTCGCAGCTGCCAACGCTTCGTCAAACTCATCCGCTGACCAAACCTGCCGCATGCCTTTACCACCTCCGCCTGCGGTGGCTTTTAGGAGTACCGGATAACCCATGTCATCGGCGCTAGCCTTGAGAATACTCGGGCTTTGATCTTCGCCGTGATAACCTGGCACCAAGGGTACTTCTGCCGCCTCCATAATTCGCTTGGCGGCTGATTTTGATCCCATGGCTTCAATAGCACCGGTTGGCGGGCCGATAAAAACCAAATTATTGTCAGCGCAAGCTCGGCAGAAATCGGCATTTTCGCTGAGAAAACCGTAGCCTGGGTGAATCGCCTGCGAGCCTGTTTTCAACGCCGCTGCAATAATTTTATCGCCCAAAAGGTAGGATTCTTTGGAGGGCGCTGCTCCGATGTGTATCGCTTCATCGGCCATGGTAACGTGCAACGCATTGACATCTGCATCGGAATAAACGGCCACGGTGGCAATACCCATTTGACGAGCGGTTTTAATCACTCGGCAGGCGATTTCCCCACGGTTGGCAATGAGAATTTTGTCAAACATACTTTAACTCCTGGTACCCGAAAGCCAACTGGGTGAACGCTTTTCTAAAAAGGCAGCTAAGCCCTCCTGCCCTTCTGGTGACACTCGAATACTGGCTATTCGCTCGCTGGTATCGTCGATTAACGGTTGATCGATCACTTTATTTTCTACGTCTAAAATCAGCTTTTTGGCAGCTTGCACTGCCGCTGGGCTGTTAGCCATGATGGCTTGTGCGATTTGATCGATTGTGGCATCTAACTGTGAGGCGTCGACTACGTCTGACACCAAGCCTAGCCTGTGGGCGGTTTCTGCACTAAATCGTTCGGCGGTTACAAAATAGCGCTTTGCCGCGCGGGCCCCTATAGCACCAATAACGTAGGGGCTTATGGTGGCCGGGATTAATCCGATTTTTACTTCACTTAAACAAAAACTGGCCTTTTCTGTAGCCACCGCGACGTCGCAACAACTGACCAAGCCCACGGCACCACCGAATGCCGCGCCCTGCACTCGTGCAATGGTGGGGATTGGCAGTTCGTATAAGGTTTTTAGCATACCAGCCAAGGCACTGGCGTCGGTTAGGTTTTGCTGATAGCTGTAGCCCGCCATGCGTTGCATCCAGCTGAGATCAGCACCGGCTGAGAAACTCTTGCCCTCGGCGGCCAACACCAACACCTTCGCCCCAGGGAGTTCGCCGGCTTGCTCGAAGGCTCGGGTAAGATCGGCAATGATGGCGTCGTCGAAGGCATTATGCACCGCTGGCCGATTGAGCGTTACGGTAAAAATACCCGCCGGATTCAAATGGGTTGTAATCGCAGCGGGTTGGTTATTATCTGTTGTCATTGTGTTATCCAAAGTCACTGTAAAAACGCCGTGGTGAATCGACTAATTACATTCTGAACACGCCGAATCGGGTATCTTCGATGGGTTTATTGAGTGCAGCCGACAGCGCTAATGCCAGTGTTTTACGCGTATCCGCCGGGTCTATGACGCCGTCGTCCCACAGCCTTGCAGAGGCGTAGTACGGGTGGCCATTTTTATCGTAATTTTCAACAATGGGCTTTTTAAATTCCGCCTCTGCCTCTTGGCTCCAGGACTCGCCTTTTTTCTCTAACTGATCGCGACGCAGTTGCGCCATGACGCCGGCCGCTTGCTCGCCACCCATCACAGAGATGCGAGCATTAGGCCACATAAATAAAAACCTAGGATCATAAGCACGGCCGCACATACCATAGTTGCCCGCGCCAAAAGAGCCACCAATAAGCACCGTTAATTTAGGTACTTGGGCACAGGCCACGGCGGTAACCATTTTGGCACCGTGCTTGGCAATCCCGCCGGATTCATACTGCTTACCAACCATAAACCCAGTGATATTTTGCAAGAATATCAGTGGTATTTTTCGTTGTGCACAGAGCTCAACGAAGTGCGCGCCTTTTTGTGCCGACTCACCGAATAAAATGCCGTTGTTGGCAACAATACCTACTGGATAACCGTAGATACGTGCAAAGCCAGTAATCAACGTTGTACCGTACAACGCCTTAAACTCGTCGAAATCTGACCCATCAACGATGCGAGCGATAACTTCTCGTACATCGTAGGGCTGTTTGGTGTCTTTGGGGATTACGCCGTAGATTTCCTCCGCTGGGTATTGCGGTTCTACCGGTGGTTTAATGTCTAAACTCTGGGGCTTTACTCGATTCAGCCGAGCTACACTTTGGCGCACAAGCTGCAATGCATGGTGATCATTGCGTGCGTAATGGTCGGAAACCCCAGAAGTACGGCAGTGCACGTCGGCGCCGCCCAGTTCCTCTGCGCTAACAACCTCTCCGGTAGCGGCCTTTACTAAGGGCGGGCCGGCTAAGAAAATAGTGCCCTGCTCTTTTACGATAACCGATTCGTCGGCCATGGCTGGCACGTAGGCGCCACCGGCAGTACAAGAGCCCATGACACAGGCTATTTGCGGAATATTCTTGGCCGACATATTGGCCTGATTAAAAAATATTCGGCCAAAGTGTTCGCGGTCGGGGAAAACTTCGTCCTGCCTCGGTAAATTAGCACCACCAGAATCCACCAAATAAATGCACGGTAAGTGATTTTCCTCAGCGATGGTTTGCGCACGAATGTGCTTTTTTACCGTAAGTGGGTAGTAGGATCCGCCTTTTACTGTGGCATCGTTGGCAACGATCATGCACTCCTGGCCTTCCACCCTACCGATACCGCAAACAATACCGGCAGCAGCAACATCTTCTCCGTAAACATCCAAGGCGGCCAATTGTGATAACTCTAAAAATGGTGAGCCAGGATCCAGTAAGGCGTTTATGCGATCTCTTACCAATAATTTACCGCGCGCTACATGACGCTCTTGGTAGGCTTTGCCGCCGCCCAATTTAATGGTGTCTAACTTATCGCGCAGGTCGTTAACCTGCGTACGCATGTGCTCGCTATTCGCTTGGAATTCTTCGGAACGGGGATTTAACTTAGATTTAAGAGTAGCCATAGCAAACCTGATCTGAGTTTGGTTGTGTCGTTATTGTTGGGTAGCCCGGTTGTGATTCCGGATGCTCTCTATACTTGCTTTTGCTGATTGAATTTTCCGGTCATTGCCTCTAAGCATTTTTCTTCTGCGTCGCGCAGATCCAACATCATGATTTCGATATCGTGCAGCTGTTGGGTGAGTTGTTGACGCTTTTCTCGTACTTTTGCTAGCAGTGTTTGCAACTGATCCAAGTTGTCTTTGTCGGGATCGTACATCTCAATAATCGACCGGCTTTCATCCAGGGTAAAACCCAACCGCTTACCTCGTAAAATCAACTTCAATTTTGTGCGATCGGCGGCGCCGTAGAGACGCGTTTGCCCCTCTCGACGCGGATTCAATAAACCCTTTTCTTCATAGAAACGGATGCTGCGCGTGGTGATGTCGAATTCATTAGCGAGATCTGAAATAGTAAATGTCGACGGCATAGCAAGGGCCCGGAATAGAAAGACTCGATAGTAAATTCCGTTTACGTTAACGTCAACCTATATTTGACATGAATTTTATATTCTACATATTGAATAATAAGATACCTGAGTATCAGAGCGCTTGAATATCAGGGGGCTGATTAGCCGAGCGCTCTTTAAGACAATCGAAGTTGTGAAGAGAGCGTACAACGCCGCCAAGCAAAGGCCTTGTCTGGCAGCGAAAGCAATGGCGCTACACGACGTCTGGTAGCTGATGAATCAATTTGTCTAGGGTAATGGGATACTGCCGAACACGCACCCCTGTGGCGTTATATACTGCATTAGCAATGGCTGCTCCGACGCCACAAATGCCAAGCTCACCTACCCCTTTGGCCTTCACTGGCGATGACTTGGGATCCTCGTCCTCGAGGAAAATAACCTGCTGCTGAGGTATGTCCGCGTGGACGGGTACTTCGTAGCCGGCTAAATCGTGGTTTACAAAAAAGCCGACCTTTTCATCTACCACCAAATCTTCCATTAAGGCTGCTCCGGCACCCATGGTCATGGCACCGATCATTTGGTTTCTGGCCGAGGTTGGATTTAGGATTCGACCAGCCTCAGCTACGGCGAGCATGCGCCGTAGGCGCACTTCACCGGTGACGACGTGCACACCGACCTCAATGAAGTGTGAGCCAAAACTCGATACCTGAAACTGCTTTTGTAAATCGCCAAACTCCACCGTATCTTCGGCGGTTAACTCACCATGCTCTTTGGCGATATCCCGCAACGGATAGGAATTGCTTGCATCGCTGATGCTGGCATCTACAAAATCTGCGGTTTTTGGGTCCAACCCTGCCACCTCGGCAATTTTTTCTCGCAGCTTCAAACATGCGGCGTAGACCCCGGAGGTACTGCTCGCAGCACCCCACTGCCCGCCCGAACCTGCACTGACCGGAGAGTCGGAATCCCCTAACCGAACGGTGACTTGAGACAGGGGCACCCCAAGCATTTCGGCTGCTGTTTGGCCGATGATGGTGTAGCTGCCGGTGCCAATGTCGGTCATGTCGGTTTCTACGATAACCGCCCCACCCCGCGTGAGCTTCACCCGTGCTGCGGAATTTTGTACCGGTGCGTTGCGAAATGCAGCTGCCACACCCATACCGATTAACCAGTCCCCTTCCCGGGTTTCGCCCGGCGTTTTGGGACGATCTCGCCAACCAAATTCCCGAGCCCCTCGCTGCAAGCACTCTTTTAAGCGTCGCTGGGAAAAAGGTTTATCCGGATTTTCACCAACCACTTGGGTATCGTTGAGAATGCGAAAATCGATTGGGTCCATGCCCAGCGTTTCCGCCATCTCATCCATTGCCACCTCCAGCACCATGGACCCAGGGGCTTCACCCGGCGCACGCATGGCATTGGCCTCAGCCAAATTCAAATTCGCTATGCGGGCTTCCGTCATGCGATTTGCGCCGGCATACAGCATACGCGTTGGTCTTACGCCCGCCTCAGACTTCTTAGCGTTGATGTCTCCGGACCAGTTTTCGTGGCCGATGGCTGTGATCTTACCGGCTTTGTCGGTACCGATGCGCACTCGCTGAATAGTGGCAGCGCGATGGGGCATATTGTTGAACATAAAGGGCCGCGTCATGGTGACTTTCACTGGGCGCTTAGTGGCCCTGGCAGCCAGAGCGGCAAACATTGCGTCGGCGCGTACAAACAATTTGCCACCAAAACCGCCACCAATAAACGGGGAGTTAACGCGAATATTTTCAATAGGCATGTTTAAAGTAGTTGCGATATCTTTCAACGCCCAATTGATCATTTGGTGGGAAGTATAAATGGTGAGTTTGTTATCTTCCCAAATTGCCACCGAGGCCGGCGGCTCCATCATGGCGTGGGCATGGCCTGAGGTGCCGTAGGTCTGGTCCAGAGTTACGTCGGCATTGCTAAAAGCACCGTCAAAGTCACCCACCGACGTGTACGCCGGCCCACCAGTAATTCGCTCCGGCCTAACACTGCTGTCAATATTTTTGACCAAGCTGTATTGACCGTGGCTGCGCTTGTATTTCACATGAATGAGGTTAGCCGCCGAGCGGGCTTGCTCAAAGGTTTCTGCAACAACCAACGCCATAGCCTGATGGTAATGCTCGATGTTTGGCCCGGCCAACAAGTGCGCGTTATTTCTGCCGGCCTTACCAAGGCTGCCAATGGTTTTGTAAGTAAGAATATTTAACACACCCGGGGCCCGTTGGGCTTTGCTGATGTCTATGTTTTCAATAGTGCCCTTGGCAATGGCTGAGCCTACAATGTAACCATAAGCAACATTCTTTAAACCTTTATCTTGCTCATAGGCGTAGGTAGCGGTGCCGGTGACCTTGAGCGGCCCTTCTATTCTTGGCGTGGGTTGGCTGACGACTTTTTCGTTGTCGATGGGGTTAGTTTCTGCGGGTTTGTCGAATTTCATGCTTTAGCCTCCTCAGCCTGGGCCAATATTGCGGCCACGGTTCGCTCCACCAATGTCACCTTAAATTTATTGTGCTCAGTGGTACTGGCGGTTTTTAACAGCGCATCGGTAAATGCTTTACTGCCTTTAAGCAGTTCTTTTTCGGCGGTTTTATCACGCCACGGTTTGTGCGCCAGGCCGCCGAATGCAAACTGAGCAGTACCAGATTTAGGAATGATCGCGGCCACGGAAACCAGTGCAAACGCATAGGAGGCCCGGTCTCTAATTTTTTGATAAACGTGTACGCCATCGATTGGTGGCGGCAAAGCCACGGCGGTTATCATCTCTCCAGCTTTTAAGGTATTTTCAATATGCGGAGTATCACCTGGCAAAGTATGGAAATTCTCCATAGCAATCATCCGAGTATCGCCATTGGCTGCCTTCACCTCCACCTGCGCATCAAGCACACGCATAGCCACGGCCATGTCACTGGGGTGAGTTGCAATACACCGGTCGCTGGTGCCCAAAATTGCGTGGTTGCGATTAAACCCTTCCAAGGCCGAACAACCACTGCCGGGAACACGCTTGTTACACGCTTGGTTGGTATCATAGAAGTAGGGGCAGCGAGTGCGCTGCAATAGATTGCCACCGGTGGTGGCTTTGTTGCGTAATTGACCAGAAGCTCCTGCCAGCAACGCTCTACTTAACACCTGATAGTGTTGGCGAATGGTTTTGTTAGCGGCAAGGTCTGTGTTGCTCACCAAAGCGCCGATACGCAGACCACCGGCTGACGTGGTGGTAATTTCATCGAGATCCGTGTCTGCGATATCCACCAAATGCATTGGTGTTTCAATCTCGAGTTTCATTAGATCCAACAGATTGGTACCGCCAGCGATAAACTTAACATTGCTTTTAGCACCGGCTATGGCCAGCGCATCTTTGACTGAACTGGCTCTATGATAGTTGAAAGGTCTCATGCGTTACCCTCCCCCACTTCCTGTATGGCATCAACGATATTAGGGTAGGCAGCACAACGGCATATATTGCCACTCATTCGCTCTCTGATTTCTTCACGCGAAAGTGCTATATCTGCGGTGAGATCGCCAGTGACGTGGCTCGGAATGCCTTTCTCAATTTCATCAATAACCGCCACCGCAGAACAAATCTGGCCCGGAGTACAGTAACCACATTGAAAACCATCGTGCTTAACAAAGGCTTCCTGCATAGGATGCAGGTTATCCGGCTGACCAAGGCCTTCAATAGTTTGGATGTCGTCCCCCTGGTGCATAACGGCAAGCGACAAGCAGGAGTTGATCCTTACACCGTTTACCAGCACAGTACAGGCGCCGCACTGGCCGTGATCACAACCTTTTTTCGTACCCTTGAGATCCGCGTGCTCCCGCAACATGTCCAGCAGAGTTGTACGCGTATCCAGTTTTAGACGCTTCTTATCGCCGTTTACGGTGAGCTTTACGACCTGTTCGGTGGGCTTGGAGTCTGTCTCAGAGGGCTCGGCAAAACCCGTCACAGGGATGGCGGTTGTTACCACGCCAGTTGTACTCAGTTTTAACAAACCACGGCGTGAGATTGGCAAATTATCTTTGGCCATAAAAATTATCCGGTTTATTTCGTTTAATGTTGTATAACAACGTCGCACTAGCTCAGGCATGGACTAGCACATCAGTTACGCTTTAATCAGCATATCCTATCTGTGGTTACAGAAAGAGCTGCAAAGTCCGCACAGTCCCATGAATTAAACTAATGAAACTCAGGGCCAAGCTACTACACACCTCAAAACAGGACGCAAGCCAACAAGAAATAAGACACTCAAATTCAATGCCAACACATTATTATAGACGGACATCTTTTATAGAAAGGCTTAAAGAAAGGCTCGGCAACGCTAGCCGAGCCTTGTAATGGATAAATTATTTGTAAGGATTACAAAGTAATGAATACTTTATTATTATGAAAAAACGGTAATTAAAATTATTTATGCAACCATTTAATAAATAGCGTTGAAAATTGATCAAAACTGGAAATTAACTCTTACACCCAGTTCCTGAGGCCGTGCATAAGCAGCTGTAAAACCAAGCCCACTGGGAAAGCCATGCGCTATGTATTCTTCATTAGTAAGATTGCGACCATAAAGCGAAAAGTCCAACCCAGCTTCAATTAAACTGAAGCCAATTTTAGCATTGACGGTGTAGAAACTCGGTTGTTCAATCACATGGTAAATGTCGTGGTATACCTTAGAGGAATAGCTCACGTTTACATCGGCGTTGAGTTGACCGCGGGGTAACTGCCGCTCGTAACCAAACCCGACATTGGCTGTCAACTTAGGCGCTTTAACCAAGCGATAGCCAGTTGCATCAAATTCAACCTGCTCGTACCTTGTCCCTATAAGGTTTGTGGAGTATGCCGCGGCATCCGGAAAATCCTTGTACTCAGCAATAGGTAGCCAAGTAAGCGCGCTGCGGAACGTCCAGTGCTCGTTTAGCTGAACCCGTGTGTCTGCGTCGATGCCAATAATGTCAACCGGCCCAGTGTTTTGCACAAACACCGTTTCTCCAGTAAAGCCCTGCTCTTGTTTGTTTTTATAATCGTAGTAAAACGCTGATACATTGAACACAGCAGAAGGCGCAGCATACTTGTAGCCAATTTCTAATGCGGAATTTTCCTCCGGATCGATCTTTTCCAATTCACCAGCAATAGCTCCGGGATTATCAACACCACTCAAGCCGCTCTTCTCCCCCTCGGAGTAGGTAATATAGCCATTGCTATTGTCCCCAAAGTAGCGCTGTAAGGTAAGGCGCGGTATAAAACTGGTAAAAGTTTCCTCTACAGCGATGTTGGTTGGGTAGGTAATCTTGTCTTTATGCGGCTCGTGAGTATACCGAGCGCCAACAATAACCAGGTAATCATCCGCTGGTTGATACTGCATCTCACCATAGAGCGCAACAGACTCAATATTAAACTCCACAGATTTAGCCGGTACACCGCCGGGCACAACGGTTTCTTGCACGGCGGCGTCAGTGGTTGAATCTTGTTGGTAGTAAAACAAGCCCGCCGTGTAGGAGAATGAGCCGAAAGATTCGGAGGTGAAATTAAATTCTTGCGAGAATGCCTCATTTGTCGCTAAATAGTAGTAATCAATGCAAACGAAGCTGGCAGCACAGGTCAATGCCTGGGAATGGGTAAAGGTTGTGGTGTTGAACACTTCCGTTTCGTGGTAAGCAGTGATCGCGCTTAACGCCCCTACCCCTTGCAACTCAACGTTAAATTTGAGGCTTACACTATCTGTCTCTACCAATGCAGCGTTGTAGTTTACACCGTTGCCGTAGTCGTAGCCGGTATGAAAGGGATCACTAGGAATAATCGAATCATCGTATAATGCCGCCACCGTCAGGCCCTTATAAGGTGTCGCCGATTGCAAGCCTTCATCGTTGTGCTTCAAATGGAACGCACTCAGTAGTGCGCTAAAGTCCTTATTCGGCTGCCATAGCAGCTTTGCTCGCAGATTTAAACGTGCAATAGCACCGTAATCATCACCGGTGGTTTGGTCAGTCATAAAGCCGTCGGTTTTATCGTGGCTGGCAGACACACTGGCCGCCACGGTATCGCCTAGGGGTAAGGATATAACCCCATTGAAGACATGGCGCGGAGCGGCCTGGCTGTTATCCGCTCCGGTATAGAAGCCCGCCTCAACCGTCGCCTTGCCGGAAACCTGTTGCAGCTCGGGATCCTGGGTGAATATCCGAATTGCACCGCCCACCGAATTGCGACCAAACAACGTACCTTGCGGCCCTTTGAGCACTTCCACTCGTTCAACGTCGGGCAAATTCGCCCCCAACAGGTTTCCTTGGCTGTAATACACGTCGTCTATGTACAGTGCGTTGGGGTTTTCACTACCATTAGTGCTAACGCCGGTGGACAAGCCTCGTATGGCAGGCTGGGTTAAATTACCAACACCACCGAAGGTCAATCCTGACACCACCGCAGTTAGATCAAAAATATTAGTAACACCAGCGTTCTCTAGCTGGCTTTGCGATACGGCAGTTAACGTTAAAGGCACGTCTAAGAGGTTTTGTGTTTTACGCTGAGCAGTAACAACAACTTCCTCTAACGTGTTACTAGGCTCAGCAATCGCCACAACGGGAATGCTAAGAAAGGCCGCAAAAACCGGTAAGATCCTTTGTAGTTTCGGAAGGTGAGCAATGCGAAAGGCGCGCTGAAGATTCGAAGATGAATAACCTTGATATCTTAAATTTTGTGGTAAAACAATGGCGTGATGCATAAACTTTTCCTTTATTATTTTAATGTGAAAAATCTAACAAACGTGTTTTTAACCGAGCGTATTGATATTTAATTTCTAATTTTACTTTACCTCTGCTTTAACTTTATCTTTGATCGCAACGCATCTAATTTATATTCAACGAATCTATCCGAGCGAATTTAAATCTATCTGGCACTTAATCGGGCAACAAGGTGGTGACGATAGACCGGGCCAGCCTTTGCTAGATATAGCACAGGCTGGCTTGATGTTTTTAATTGTTGGCTTTGGCAGCCATTTCAAAGCTATAGCGTATGTGATCTACATGACCGCTGGGCACAACGGGTAGCACCAAGGCTTGATTGGTATCGCGGATATGCGCCATCTTCTGGCCCACCTCGTCCACACTCCAATGGGGCTGGTAAACGCCCTGTGTTTCGCTGATGAAGGCCTTTGCCACGCGGCCAGCAATGGACACGAGCATTTCACCGTTGATGTCGCACTGCTCGTGGCACAGCCACCCCACAACTGGTGCTACTAAATCAGGCTCCATAGGAGGATAGGCGGAGATATCAATACCCTCTGCCATACGAGTTACGGCACCGGGCACGATGACATTGCATTTAACCCCTTCGCTCTCGCCTTCTAACGCCGCAACATTACACAGCCCAATCATGCCTGATTTGGAGACCGCATAATTCGCCACATTTTGGTTGCCGTACAGGCCGCCGATGGAAGACGTTAGCACGATACGGCCATAACTTTGTTCACACATAGCCGGAAATGCAGCCCGCAATACATGGAAAGCCCCACGCAAATGAACATCGAGAACGGATTCAAAGTCCTCGTAGGACATCTCTTTTAGCGACGCCGGCCTTACGTTCCCAGCGTTATGCACCAGAATATCGATACGACCGTAGGCATCCAAAGCCGATTGAATGATTGCTTTTCCACCCTCGGGTGTGGCCACGGAATCTGTATTAGCGATAGCCTCGTCATTTTGACTGCGTATTTCATCAACCACACTTTGCGCGGGGCCAATGTCGTTGCCACTGCCGTTAAGGCTACCGCCAATATCATTAACCACTACTTTTGCGCCAAGCTTACTTAGCAGCAGAGCATAGGCTCGCCCTAAACCTCGACCAGCGCCGGTAATAACCGCGACACGATTATCAAATCTTAATTGAGACATAAAAATTCCTGCATAGACTACTTAAACGCTGGCATCACCTTTTCGGCAAAGGTTTGAGCGTATTTTTTAAATGTTTTTGTGGGGATGCCCGGTGGCAACATCATAATAAAATGCTCCACCGGCGTTCGAGTTAGCATATTTTGAAAATATTCAATAGCTTGGGTTGGGGTTTTTATCTGCAAAACACCACTGGCGATAAACTCATCCAAGCTCTGGGCTTTTAACAATTTGGTGTTATCAACGCCGGATGCCTTATCCTCATTTAACCATTCACCGTAGCAGTTGTTTACGTAATGATAGTAAGGCGCCAACTCTTCCATGGCCTCATCGGGATTGTCAGCCACTACAAAAAATAGCCCTTGAATACGAATGCGCGCCTGGCTGGAATCCTTACCATATTTCGCCAACTTATTTAGGTAATTCTCGCACACGTCTTCATTGCCGAAATACCCATCGCCAAACTTTGCAACGCGCTCCAACGCCTTATCTGCGAAACCACCTAGGTACAGAGGAATATGGTGTTCGGGCAACGGGCTTAGAGAAGCGTTTTGTATAGAAAAGAAGTCGCCATCCACGGACACCACTTCACCAAGCCACAACTGGGTAACAACGTTTAGAAACTCATCAAAACGTTTGCCTCGACGAGAGAACTCAGCACTGAGCGCTTCGGCCTCCCGACGACGATAGCCAATAGCCAGACCTATTTCTAAGCGGCCGCCAGATAGGTTTTGAACCACAGCACAATCTTCTGCAAATCGCACCGGATGGTACAAAGGCCCTAAGCCGACGCCCGTGCCAATTTTTAACTTTTTTGTGCGCGCAGCAACGGAACCTAAAATAGTGAGTGGCGATGGCATATAGCCATCATCGGCACAATGATGCTCTGGCACCCAGGCACCGTAAAAACCCACCTGTTCAGTCCACTCAATAAAATCCAAGACATCGTGATAGACATCTGTGTAGCTGCGTTGCCAGGGTTTGGGGTTTCTAAAATCGTAGAGATAGCCGAAGCTTAGTTTATTACCCATGGTAGTTTTTTATTATTTGCTATAGATTGATTATTCTGGCTAGTTGCGCGAGCAGCGCTTAAGCCAGAATTTATTAGAACCAAAATGCTAAAGATGGCTACTATTGCTCGCTCTGCACCCACTCACTGTTCAATGCCTCGGGCGATAGGTATTTAGTATTAGTCCAACCGCCATCGACAACAATGGTTTGGCCATTGATATAGCCTGCTCCGGGCGAGCACAAAAAGGCAATGGTAGCCGCGACCTCTTCTGGCTTACCAAGCCTTGGAAAAGGGTTGGTCTCATAATTCATTCGCCGAAATGCTTTGTCTTCCAAACGATGTTTGATCATATCCGTCATGGTGACACCGGGCGCAACGCAATTCGATCTGATACCACGGTCACCGTATTCACAAGCCATATGCATAGTCAGTGACGTTAAGCCGCCCTTGGCAGCTGAATAAGCGCCACCGCGTCGGCCACCAATAACAGCGAAAGTCGAGGTCACATTGACAATACCAGCGCCGTCTTTCATATGAACAATGACATCTCGCGCCAAACGAAAAGGCGCTTTGAGCATCACATCCAAGAATTGATCTAGGGTTTCGTCATCGGTTTCGTGCAATGGTTTAGGGCTGCCCAAGCCCGCGTTATTAATCAGGAAATCAATTTGCCCGAATGAGTCCAAGGTAAACTGTACAATGGCCTGCGGCGCTTTCGAATCAGTAATATCTACCGCCAGGGTTTTAACGCGCTGTTCATCGCCTAGCTCGGATTTTAAGTCATCTAATTTTTTTTGATCACGTCCAACACCAACAATGGCCATACCCATTTTATACAGCTCTTTCGCCGTAGCCAGACCGATACCACTGCCCGCGCCAGTAATAATTGCAACCTGCATGTTTATCTCCGTTATTTATAGCCGCTTTTCATAGGGCTAATTTTTATGATCTATAGCAAAACACTTTACCGCGACACCCAAACTAAGTGAAGTAAATGCCGCTACAATTGACCGGACTTCAACATATAAAAAGATGAAAGCATTCACTCGACACGCGCTTAATAAACACTATTTAAATTGTTGTTTAACAAAGTGGGGCGAGTGTTGCTATGGCCTATCGCCGCTGTTATCTTGCATTAAAGACAATAATTTCGACCTCTCAAAGGTTCCGATTACCAAGTCCCCAACAGAAAGGCGCTTTCTGTTAAACAGTTTTTACAAGGACATTTTCCATGCCGAAAGGTGTCAGTACTAATTCAGATAACCCAGTTGCAACCACCACGCAGAACACCACCTATAGAAAAACAATTCATGGATGGTCTATTCGCTGGGATGATGCGCTAGCCAAGAACGCCTACGAGAATGGCTATTGGTCCCAAAACACCTTGGCAACAGCCTTGCAAACGGATGCTGAAAATAATCCTAATCGGGAAATTATTATAGAAGGCAACATTCGACTAACCGCACGTAGCCTTCACGAAGAATCCGAGCAGCTGGCAAAGGTTTTAGCAAACCGCTTTGCACCAGGCAGTGTGATTTCGTTTATGCTGCCAAACTGGCACGAAACAGCCATTATCTATTTGGCTGCTACCTACGCAGGCCTTGTTGCCCACCCTATTTTACCCTCCCTGCGCGAGCACGATTTGCTATTTATGCTGAGTGATGTGAACAGTAAAATGCTGTTTATCCCGCAGCAATTTCGTAATCATCAGTGCGCAGATATGCTGGAGCGCGTAGTTGAGAAAATGGAAAACCCGCCGGAGGTGATTGTTGTACGGGGCGATCGCAGCCAACACCTAGCCTATGAGACCTTGTTAGACCAGCCGGCAGCCGAAGATCTGGCGGCGGTGGATGCTGAATCTGTGCGCATGGTGATGTATACCTCTGGTACTACTGGCCGGCCAAAAGGCGTACTACACACCCACAACTCAATCAATGCGCTTATAAAACAATTAGGTGATCATTGGTTGGTTGAGCCTGGCGATAAATTTTTAGTCGCCTCCCCCATTTCCCACATCGGCGGTTCCATCTATGCCTTTGAGATTCCAATTTTACTAGGCGCTAGTGCCGTGCTTATGGAGAGTTGGCAATCGGATGAGGCGGTAGAATTACTGCTGCAAGAAGGCTGCACGCATTTTGCCGGCGCCACTCCGTTTTTAACGCAGACTTTGCAATCTGCCAAAAAAGTTAAAAGCCATTTACCTGATTTAAAAGTGTTTATTTGCGGCGGCGCATCAGTGCCCCCGAGTTTAATTTATGAGGCCAGCGACTACTTTGCCAAGGCTGCCGTTACCCGCGCCTACGGCTCCACGGAAGTGCCGGTTATGAGCGTTGGAGTGTTGGATACCAACGATGTAAAACACGCCGCAGAAACCGACGGCAAGCCAGGCTTGGCGGATATCATTTTAGCCAGGCCCGATGGCGAAGCTTCAGAGACAGGCGAAGTCATTGCCAAAGGCCCGCAAATGCTGGCCGGCTTTTTACATACCGAGGACGAAGCCAATGCATTTACGACGAACGGATACTACAAAACCGGGGATTTGGCGTGCTGGCAAGATGATTCTTTTTTGGTAATTAACGGCAGGCTAAAGGACATTATTATCCGCAACGGCGAGAACATCGCACCTAAAGAAATTGAGGATTTATTAGTTGATTTGCCCCAGATTAAAGAAGTTGCCATAGTCGGCCTACCCGACCCAAAAACTGGGGAAAGAGCCTGTGCGGTTATTGTGGCAGCACAGGGACAAGAGCCGGACATCAACACCCTAGTTGAACATTTGGCTCAGTTAGGGGTGGCGAAATTTAAGTATCCGGAGCGCGTTGAGCTTTGGTCGGCACTGCCAAAAAACGACGCTGGCAAAGTGTTAAAACACAAAATAAAGGAAATTATAGAGCAAGCAGATAAAGAAGCTAGCTAATAAGGCCAAGCACTGCGTAGCACGTCACCGCGTTGCGCTACATCGGCTATAGCACCAAGCTAGATCGCCAAGGTTGACGGCAAATACCTTTGGATGGGTAAGCCTTGGCGTCTCAGCGCTTCTATTAATGATTGCTTGTCATCATCATTTAGAAACGACCCCAGCTGAACGCGGTTTGCGTGGTCGAATAGGTGAATATCACCACCCTGAGCTCCTGCGTTCTGAGCCACCGAAAACTGTGCCCGTGAGCGTAACAGTTGCACGCTTCGCTGTTGCCGTAATGCTATATTACGCACACAAATCGAGGCTAGCTGCAGCGTAACGGTTTGAGTTTTTTGGTTGGCACGGTAAACACGACGTAACACAGTGAATAGTAACGCGATTTCAAGGCCTGCAAACGGTACCACAGGCCACACACCCATAATCAACCAGCCTACCGCAACAGTTACAGACACAAAGGCTAGGAAAGCGCCGCACATAATATTTTGCAATAAACCGGCAGACCGGTTAGGCACCAGTGTTATGATGAACGCGTTTTTTTGTTCAAGCAAAACCACCATGGCGCGGCGCCTCTGATACATTGGAATGACCAGAGTATAGGCTAAAGCCAAAACCTTTGTACAACCAGCTCCAAGCCGATTACGTCATCACGTTAGTTTGGTAGCTCACCGAACATTTTTACAATGCTGGAAAAGTCTTTTCGGCCGTTGCTAGCGTCTGCCTGCCTGAATACTGAGTAGAGGTTACGTGCCGCCGCACCGAGAGGGATAGATGCCGCTGAGGACTTGGCCGCGTCCATGGCTAAGTTAAGATCTTTAAGCATCAGGTCGACGAAAAAACCGCCTTCGTAGTCCCTCGATGCCGGTACACCCTCTGCCACCCCTGGGTATGGGTTGTATTTTTCCAATGACCAGTTAGCGCCAGAGCTTTTCAGCATAATATCCGACAGAACGGTAGGGTCGAGGCCGTGCTTAACCCCCATTTGAATGGCTTCGCTGGTACCAATCATATGAATCGCCAGCAGCATATTATTGCAAATTTTAGCTACGGCTCCGGCACCTATGTCTCCGGCGTGGAAGATATTATTACCCATCACCGAGAGCACCTCCTTGGCCCGCTCAACATGCTGGCTGTCACCGCCGCACATAAAGGCTAAACTCCCCGCTGCTGCTGCCGCCGTGCCGCCGGAAACCGGAGCATCAATAAATGCGATGCCCTTTGCACTGGCTACCTTGCCAATGGCTCGAGAGGACTCGGCTGCTACCGTGGAGCAATCGATAAATAAAGTACTGTCCTTCGCCAAGCCCAACAGCCCAGGTTGCTGGCTGTCGCCGCTGCCTAGCATGGTGGATTCGACGATCTGCCCGTTGGGTAGCATAGTAATAACAAAATCGGCACCCTCAACTGCGGCGGCCGCTGTGGTGAACGTTTTACACCCGGCGGATTGGGCTTGCTCCAGGGCGTGCTCAGACAGGTCAAAAGCCTGTACGACAAACCCGGCCTTGGCTAGGTTTGCAGCCATGGGGCCACCCATGTTACCGAGACCTACGAAAGCGACGATTTGATTATTCATTATTAGTGCCTTTTTATGAAGGGTTATTGGGTTTAAGAAGGTTTGTTTGGGCTTTAAAACCTACAACCGCATTTGGGTCGTTACACGGCGCAGAATTGAAAAGTGCTTTATTGCCGCGTAAAAACCATAAACCGTAAGCACTGGCTAAGTGGCGCACGCAGCACCACGCTCTAACCGCCCCACCCTGGCGTCTTACCCCATAGGGTATTTGCCTATAGGCCCGCTAACGGATGCTCACCTGCCCATGGCGCATCAAAATGAGCCAAAATAAATTCATCGGATACCTCATCCAATGTGGCTGGGCTAAACTGAGGGTTTTTGTCTTTATCGATTAATAACGCGCGCACTCCTTCGGCAAAATTGTCGTATTTCAAACAGTTACACGACAAAATTAATTCCATCTGAAAAACTTCTTTCAGCGACATATGCAAACTGGCTTGCAGTTGTGCGAAAACCAATTTTACTGTGGTTGGGCAACCAGCTTTTAGGGTAGCTGCGGCTTTGCTAAGCCATTCGACCTCACCGGCGTAACTGACAATATTTTCTACAATTTGCTCTTGGGTCGCCGCTGCAAAAAATGCTTGTATGAGATCGAAATTTACACGTACTTGAGACTGCGGTTTTTCCGTGGCATCCGTTTGTAACGCCAACAAGACTTCGGTGACGACTTGGTGGTGATCGTATTCCCAACTTGACTTGGCCAATCGCGCCAGCACCGAGCTCCATTGCGCATGGTTCAAATAGTAATCGGCCAAACCCACAAACAAGGTGTCTGCTGCGTTGATAGAGGCGCCGGTCAGAGCTAAAAATAAACCCACGTCACCCGGCATTTTGTTTAAAAACCAAGAGCCACCCACATCCGGGTACAAACCAATGGTTACTTCTGGCATAGCCAAGCGGGTTTTTTCGGTAACCACACGATGGCTAGCACCGGACAGCAGACCAAGCCCACCACCCATTACGATGCCATGGCCCCAACACACGATGGGTTTGGGATAGACATGAATAAGATAATCGAGCTGATATTCCAGAGTGAAGAATTCTTGCCCGCGGCTGTCGTTGTTCACTGCTGAATTGTGCAATTGCACTACGTCGCCGCCGGCGCAAAAGCCTTTATCACCGCTGCCGCGCAACAGCACACACACCACCGAGTCATCGGCCTGCCAGGCTTGCAACTGCTGAAACAGCGCCTGCGCCATGTCGTAGTTTAACGAATTCAACGCTTTGGGAGCGTTTAGCTCGGCAATGCCTATTTTGTTTCCGTTGCTGGTGGCCTGGTAAGAAAACAGCACCGGTGCGTTTTGATCACTCATAACATACCTATTAAATTAGTGAATACCGTGGCCGAGTGTCGCACGTAAACTGGTGTTATTGAATCTCTTGGGTGGCGTTATCCTGCAATAAACGCCGGCCTGTGATCACTCGCATAACCTCGTTGGTACCTTCCAAGATTTGATGAACACGCACATCACGCAAATAACGTTCAATGGGGTATTCGCGCAAATAGCCGTAGCCGCCGTGCATTTGCAAGCATTGGTTACAGATGTCGAAGCCGGCGTCAGTGGCAAAGCGTTTGGCCATGGCGCAGTACACGGTTTTTTCTGCGTGGTTGGTGTCAATGGCCTCGGCCGCCATACGCACCATCTGCCGCGCGGCAACTAATTCCGTCACCATGTCGGCCAAGCGAAATTGCAGCGCTTGGTTTTCGGCAATAGCTTTGCCAAATTGCTGCCTGGTGCGAATATATTCCTGGGTGATATCCAGGCACGCCTGGGCTGCACCAAGCGAGCAAGCCGCAATATTAATTCGCCCACCATCGATGCCCTTCATGGCGATTTTAAAGCCCTCGCCCTCTTCGCCCAGTAGACACTCCTCTGGGATTTCTACGTTATCGAAGCTGATGGCGCGTGTGGGCTGGCTGTTCCAACCCAGTTTGGTTTCATTTTTGCCATACTCAATACCCGGCAGATTGGCCGGTATAGCAAATGCTGAGATACCCTTTGCGCCGGAATCGGACGCTCCGGTCCTGAGCATTACAATAAGAATATCCGTGGCGCCGGCGCCAGATATAAACATCTTGCCGCCGTTAACAATGTATTTGTCACCCTGCTTTTTAGCGGTAGATTTGAGTGACGCGGCATCCGAACCGGCATTGGGCTCCGTTAAACAGTATGACGCCAAGCTTTTCCCACTAATAAGCGCTTCGGCCCAGATTTTTTTGAGGGAATCGCAACCCCAGCTGCAAAGCATCCAAGTGGCCATATTATGAATGGATATAAATGCCGCCGTGGAAGTACAACCAGCGGCGAGCTCCTCCAAAATAATGGTGGTGTCCAACCGCGACAAACCTAAACCACCCTGCTCTTCGGGCACGTACATGCCACAGAATCCCAACTCCCCGGCAGCAGCTATCACTTCTTTTGGAAATATTTTTTCTTCGTCCCAGCGTGCCGCATGTGGAGCCATCTCGCCTTGAGCAAATGAACGAGCCGCTTCTCGGTAGGCTAATTGATCATCAGATAGGTGTAAGCTCATTGTTATTATCCTTTTAGGCAAACTGAAGACGGGACTTAAATACTATGGCCAGAAGCCTGGCCATAGTGCCACTTAAGCTACTTTGAGGGTTACTTTAAGTGGATGGACATATTAGGGCCAGTAGCCGCCACGTCATCCTCAAACCAGCGCGCGGTAACGGTTTGAGTTTTGGTGTAGAAACGCACGGCTTGTTTACCGTAGGCATGGTGATCACCAAAGAACGAATTACGCCAACCGGTGAACGAGAAGAACGGCAGTGGTACAGGGATTGGGATATTAATGCCAACCATGCCAACTTCGATTTCGTGCTGATAAGTGCGGGCTGCACCACCGGACGAGGTAAATATAGAGGTGCCGTTACCGAACGGACAGTCATTAACCAGTTTGATGGCATCAGCCAGGGTATCAACTTCTACCAGGCACAACACTGGACCGAAGATCTCGTCCTTGTACACGTCCATATCTGGTGTAACTTTTCCAAATACGGTTGGGCCAACCCAGTTGCCGTCAGGGTAACCGGCTACGGTGCAGTCACTGCCGTCCAGCAAACACTCGGCCCCCTGCTCCTTACCTTTGGCGATAGCGCTTAAAATACGCTGCTTAGACGCTGGGCTGATCTGAGGGCCATAGGCAGACTCAGAATCCCTCCAGTGGCCAGGGCGTACCTTTTTGAAAGCTTCTACAATGTCTTGCTTCCACTCACGCGCTTCTCCCACCAATACAGCCACGGAAATGGCCATACAACGCTGGCCGGCAGCGCCAGCGGCTGCACCCAGCAAGTTGTTGATGACCTGCTGCTTTTGCGCATCGGGCATAACGACCATGTGGTTCTTGGCACCGGCCATGGCTTGCACACGCTTCATGGCGCCGGTTCCAGTGCTGTAAATGTGCTTGGCAACAGGCACCGAGCCCACAAATGAGATGGCAGCGGTATCTGGGTGTGTTAGCAGTTGATCCACCTGGTGACGACCGCCGTGCAACAATTGCACAACACCTTTGGGCGCGCCGGCTTCTTCAAATAATTGAATAAGGCGCATGGGCGTAATTGGATCTTGCTCTGAGGGCTTAAGAATAAACGTGTTACCGCAAGCAATGGCCAGTGGGAACATCCACAGAGGAATCATGGCTGGGAAGTTAAACGGCGTAATACCGACGCACACACCAACCGGATGGGTGTAGCTGTAGGTATCGATCTTGTTGGCCACATTAGCGACGGTTTCACCCATCAAATTAGAGGAAATGTTGGCTGCCTGCTCCACAACCTCAATGCCTCGCCAAACATCACCCTTAGCATCCTCGAAGGTTTTTCCCAGCTCCTGGGAAATAATGGTGGCCAGTTCATCCTGGTGTTCTTTTAACAGATCTTGGTATTTGAGCATGATACGGGCGCGCGTTGGCACCGGTACATCCTTCCAAGACTGAAAAGTCTCCCTGGCACTGGCAACAGCGGCGTTGACCTCTGCCTCGGTGGCGAAAGGCGCTTTGGTCAGCACCTTTTGGGTGGCGGGATCAGTGACTTCTAAGGTCTCTGTGGCTGTGCTCTTCACCCATTCTCCGCCAATAAACAGCGGTAGCGTTTCGGGGAATTTTCCTGCTTCGGCGTCTATAAAGGTCAACTCAGACATTGTGACTTCCTCGTAATTTCTTATACGTATTGTGTATTACGCTTAATGGAGACCATTAAAGCACAGCAACCTGTCCGTAGAAATTGACTAAATTGCCCAATACATGGATTATATTGCTACTTGTGACTAAAGTAGTACTCTCTTAGCTATGACCAGAGATTCCGACTCTTTCAGTATCGACGATAAACTCACTTCGCACTGGCCGTTGCCGGACAACGGAGCGCGTCAGATTACGCCAAAACCCCTGTTAAAACAATTATCCAGCCATATTCTGGCAAAAGATCTGCATCCTCTCGGGGTGGGTTTTTACCCCAAAGCCACTGGTCACAAAATGCTCAGAAGCGAGCATACTAACTATTTATTGATCTATTGCAGTGCCGGCAATGGACGAATTCGCATAGGCGAAAACACCGAGAGAATCACCATAGGTGACCTTATATTGCTGCCACCCAGCATATTGCACGAATACCAAGCTGATGACCAATTACCTTGGAGTATTTACTGGCTGCATTTCGATGGAGAGCTGGCAGAAGAATACGCCAGCACCATTAGAACAGAAGGCTACCGCGCCAATATCGGCCTGCAGCACGCGCTGATAGAGCACTTTGAAAGGCTGTTTAATATGAGGGAACGAGGCATTTCGGTGAGCACCTACCTTACGATCTGTGCCCAGGTGAAACTGCTGTTGCTAACGGCCTCTATTTTGTCGAAGCGCCCGGAGGTTGAACAGACCTCCCACAACAGCCTGCACGATGCCATTGACTATATGCGCAACCATGTAGACGAAGATCTTCACTTAGAGCAATTAGCGTCGCTGTGTAACCTTTCCAAGTTTCATTTTGTGCGCAAATTTAAAACCTTTACCGGTCACACGCCAATCCAATACTTCATCCAACTAAAAATTGAAAAGGCCTGCCGTCTGCTGGATAACACCCAGCTTTCAATCAAGGAAATCTCAGCACAGCTCGGATACCCAGACTCCCTGTATTTCTCCCGATTATTTAAGCGGGTTCTGGGTGTCTCGCCCAAGAATTATCGCCAATTACACTCAGCGTGATTCTTTTTCCCGGGCAGCGGCTGGTGTGTCTATAAACGGCATAGCCAGCATTTTATCGACCCGTGTTGCCTGTTGCAGTGATGAATATTCTGCCAAACCGATTTTCATATCAACGTGCCCTAACCCTGGTTGAGCTTGATAGCTGCAGAATAGGTAATCCCACCAAGAAATGAAAAAGCCAAAATTACGATTGGATTCTTTAGGGCTTTGTGAGTGATGTAGGCGATGGAAATCCGGCGTCACCACTACCCTTCTCAGCGTTTTATCCAAAGCCGATGGCAGCGCAAAATTCGCATGACTAAATAAAGCGCCGCCGTTTAGCACAATTTCAAAGACAATAACCGCCAGTGCAGGCGCACCGATTAACACCACCGCGGCCAATTTGAATGCCAAAGAAATCACAATCTCCACGGGGTGGAAGCGCAGCGCAGAGGTAACGTCTAGGTTACCGTCGGCATGATGAACGCGATGAATACGCCACAATAGGGGAATGCGGTGAAATAATCTGTGCTGCCAATAGACCAAACAATCCAGCGCCAAGAAAGTCATAACGCATTGTGCAAACAGGCTTATATTTACGTGATTGAATAACCCAAGAGACCGATCCTGAGCCCAAATTGCCGCTGCGGCAGGTAGCAGAGGTACAAGCGCCCGTATAAGCAATATTCCCACAAAAAACAACGCAGCGTTATTAGACCAGCGAAAGGCGGTACTTTGGCTTTTCGCGCGCCTTGGTTTTAAAACCTCTAGGCTTGCAAAAAAACAAAAAAGCACTGTAAAACAGGCTAACCGTATGGCAGGTTCGTGGGATACAAAAAAGTCCGACATTGTGCCCCCGACGTAAATTGAGTGTGCTTTATTCCGGAAACATTCTGGCGATAAGATTCTCGGCGGTATCGGCCACCAAAAGCTCATCCACCACACTTTGACGGACGAAGCCCTGGTCTACACCATGGGATAAAAAAGCTTGTAGGCCTTGATAATAATCTAGGGTATTAATTAAACCGCAGCGCTTTTTATGAATTCCCAGCTGTAACCACGTGAGCGCCTCGAAGAGCTCTTCAAAGGTGCCAATGCCGCCGGGCAAAGCCGCAAATGCATCGGCTAGGGCCATCATTTTGGCTTTACGCTGGTGCATGTCAGCCACTTCAATAAGTTGGGTGAGCCCAGTGTGGGTGACTTCTCGCTCGCCAATGATCGTGGGCATAACGCCGATAACCTCACCACCATTAGCCAGCACTTCATCCGCAAGAATTCCCATAATGCCGATTCCGGCACCGCCGTAAACTAGCGTAATACTGCGCTTAGCTAACACTCTGCCGAGTTCTCTAGCCGCTGCTGCATACTCTTCGAAGGCACCCGGACTAGAACCACAATATACGCATAAGGATTTTTCATTCTTCAAAAATTTCTCCCCAAAGTGAACCACTGTCAATGTTGCTTTACAGCACCACTAAATGGTTGGGTAATTCGTCTTTTTCTTGCGTTGCTGGGCAATGCCGCTCAAGGTACTCTCCACATTGCTGAATACAGCGTACAAAACCTTCTGCGGTATCGCCCTCCTTCACAGATTTAACGAAACGCTGGATGATCTCGCTCCAGCGATCGTTAGGTACGTGCTGGCTAATTCCTCTGTCTGCAATAATTTCAATGTAGTGTTCGAGTTCGGAAACAAATATCAATACGCCGACACCGTTTTCGGTGTGGTGCAAATTATTTTCCAAAAACTGTCGACGGGCCATATTCTCAGCCCGATAGGCTTTGACTCTGGGAGGAATAAGCCACCGTACAATACCAGGAATGCGAAACACCAAAGCCAGCACAATAAATACGAACCACTGCAGCACTAATATCTCGCCGCTACTCAGCCATGGTGGTAACCACTGCAACACTAATGGCGATAACAAAGCCAATACTGCCGCGATCAATGTGGGGATATAAAGATAATTGTCAGATCGAGGCGCCAGCACCGTAACCAATTCGGCATCGGTTTTACGCTCAACGTCGTGAATGGCCCTTGCCACTTTTTGCATTTCAGCGTCTGATAACAACGCCATCACCAACCTCCTGAGGCACCACCGCCACCAAAACTTCCACCGCCACCACTGAAACCGCCGCCGCCAAAGCCGCCCGAACGGTAACCGCCACCGGAGTAACCCCCGTAGCCTGGGATATGACGCCTACTGCGACCACCACGGCCACCGCCGTTACCCAGAGAGCTGAAGACAATAACCAACATTATTATCAAAATGACATAGGCCAAAGCCTTTTTCTTTTTATCGCCATCTTGGTTGGGTTTAACCGGTTGATAATCGCCCTGCAAAAGCTGGCCAATTGCGGTTACGCCTTTAATAAAGCCTTCATCAAACCGGCCTCGTTTGAATTCAGGCGTGATTAATTGGTGAATAATATTGGCCGTTAGAGCATCGGTTAGCATTCCCTCTAAACCGTAACCGACTTCAATCCGCACCCGGCGCTCCTGCTTAGCCGCAATCAACAGCACACCATTATTGGCAGCCTTAGTGCCTATACCCCAGTGTCGGCCCAGTTGGTAGCCGTAGCTTTCGATCGTTAGGCCGTTTAGTGATGGTGCCGTAACCACCACCAATTGCACCGTAGTGTCTTTCTCTAACAGCGCCAGCTGCTGATCGATACGCTGTTCCGCTTGGGCGGAGATCATGCCCGCCTGATCCACAACGCGGCCGGTTAACGGCGGAAAATCAATCTCCGCAAGCGCTTTACTACACAGCGATAGAACAAAAACAAACAGTAAGCAGCCGCGCATTGCAGCGATGCCATTCATTCAAAGTCGACCTCTGGGGCTTGGTCTGCGTTGCTACTGGTGGCCTGGTAGGTTTCTCTGATTTGCAGATCACTGTACAAGACGCCGTGCCACAGGCGGCCTGGGAAGGTGCGAATTTCAGTGTTGTAGTTGTTCACAGCTTGAATGAAATCTCTGCGGGCCACGGAAATCCTATTTTCTGTGCCTTCTAACTGTGACTGCAACGCTAAAAAGTTTTGGTTGGCTTTTAGATCTGGGTAGCGCTCTGCCACCACCATCAAGCGGTGCAAGGTTCGCGATAACTCCCCCTGGGCCTGTTCGAATTGCTGCAAAGCTTCAGGGTTATCGAGGATATCCTGACCTATTTGCATGCTCCCCACTTTGGCCCTTGCCTGGGTTACCGCTTCCAGGGTTTCTTTTTCATGGGCAGCGTAGGCTTTCACCGTTTTCACCAAGTTAGGAATTAAGTCCGCCCGCCGTTGATACTGGTTTTCGACTTGTGCCCAATCGGCCTTAACTTGCTCATCCAACGTTGGAATGTTGTTAATGCCGCATCCACTTAACAATAGACTGAAGGCAACCAGCACTATGCCCAAACGATGTAACTTCATATTGTATCCCCCAAATACAAATAACCCGAGTTAACTGACTCGGGTTTCTCCTTTTAAAATGGCCGGCTTACTGAGACGCCCTAAAGCCTAGGCTGCTTTATCCTTTTATACTCTCGTATATTGGACCGAGTTCTTCTTGCCAGTTTTTCTGTGATATTAGGCCCACATGCTTGTAACGAATAACACCTGCAGCATCAACAAAATAGGTCTCTGGCGTACCAAAAACGCCCAAATCAATACCCAACTTACCGTCTTCATCAACAATATTCATTAAATAGGGGTTGCCCAAATTCGTTAACCAACCGTCGGCCTTGCTGGTATCGTCTCGATAATAAACACCGATAATATTGACGCCAGATTCGGCTAAATCCACCAAAAATGGGTGTTCGGCCTTACACGTAGGGCACCACGTCGCCCACACATTTAACAAGTAAGGCTGGCCCACCAACTCCGTGCTGGAGATAGTGCCTCTGTTTTGCTCCAGGGCAGGCAACTCAAACTGCGGCATGGGTTTGCCAACCAACGCACTTGGCATGGCGGTTGGATCCAAAGACAACCCCCGCCAGAAAAACGCGGCTAAAACAGCAAAAACAATAACAGGAACAAATAGCATCCATCGTTTCATGGAATCACCCTCAAAAATGTAATCAACCAACGGACGATTCAGTAGTACTAACACTGCTTTCGTCTCTATCAACCGCTGCGCGCTTCACTTTAACGGCACGGTAGCGCTTGTCTGTGACCGCTAGGCCCGCGCCAAAAGCCATTAATACTGCCCCCAACCAAATCCACAGTACGAATGGCTTGTAGTAAACCCGTACAGCCCAGGCACCACCTTCCAGCGGCTCACCCAAAGCGACGTACAAATCACGCATAAAGGTGGTATCGATCGCGGCCTCGGTCATCACATTGCCACCGGACATATAACGTCTTTTTTCCGGCATCAACACCGCCACAGGCTGGCCGTCGTGCGTGACGTTAATGGTCGCCATTTGCGACAGATAATTCGGCCCCTGCACCTGCTGTACACCTTCAAAAAGGTACTCATTGCCGCCTACTTCTACGTTAACACCGGGCGCCATCCGAACATCTTTTTGGTCACTATAAATCGAGTTTAGACCCATGCCGAGAACAGCCACACCCACGCCAATATGCGCAAGAATCATACCGTAGAAACTCAAGCTGAGCTTTCTAAGGCCCACTACTGTACTACTGGCATTACGGGTCTTGTGGAAAACGTCCGCAAGTGAAGTACAGATAACCCAACTACCCAGAACAGTGGTGAACATTGCAAAAATCGAAAAACCGTCGCCGTACATTAACGGTACTAGAGTGCCGATAACAACACTGACCGCCAATGGGTTGATCAGCAATTTACGCAAGTACTTGATTTGGGACTTTTTCCAAACTGACAAGGGCCCAACGCCCATCAGCAAGCACACGAGCGCCATCAAGGGCACAAAGAAGAGGTTGAAAAACGGCGGGCCAACCGATATCCGTCCCAGGCCTAGGGCGTCGGCAAACAGTGGGTAAAGTGTGCCCAGCAATACCGTGGCAGTGAGCACAACAAAAAGAATGTTGTTACCCAACAATAGCGACTCTCTCGACAGCCAATCGAAACGGGCTATGGATTTAACCTCCGGCGCGCGAAACGCATAGAGCGTTAGTGAGCCGCCCACCACAAACAATAGGAATCCTAGGATAAAAACACCGCGCGCCGGATCGTTAGCGAAGGCGTGCACCGAGGTGATCACTCCGGAACGAACCAAAAAGGTCCCCAACAAGCTCAGCGAGAAAGCCAATATGGCCAATAGGATTGTCCAACTCTTAAACACACCACGCTTTTCCGTTACTGCCAGGGAATGTATCAAAGCAGTACCCACCAACCAGGGCATAAAGGAGGCATTTTCTACAGGGTCCCAAAACCACCAGCCGCCCCAGCCCAATTCGTAATAGGCCCACCAGCTGCCCAATGCGATACCCAGGGTAAGAAAGGCCCAGGCAACAGTGCACCAGGGCCGCGACCAGCGAGCCCAAGCGCTGTCTAGTCGACCGCCAATTAACGCCGCAATGGCAAATGAAAATGCCACGGCAAAACCTACATAGCCCATATACAACATGGGGGGGTGAAAAATAAAACCGGGATCTTGCAACAGCGGGTTTAAGTCGCGCCCTTCAGCCGGACTATCGGGTAGCAATCGGTCAAAGGGATTAGAGGTGAGCAACATAAACGCTAGGAAGCCAACGCCAATCATGCCCATCACAGACAGCACCCGCGCTAACATTTCCAGCGGTAGGTTGCGGCTAAACAGACTAATGGCAAAGGTCCAACCAGCCAGCATCAGGGCCCAAAGTAACAGCGAGCCCTCATGCCCGCCCCATACGGCACAAGCTTTGTAGTAAACAGGCAGTAAGCGGTTGGAGTTGGTAGCGACATAGCGCACCGAAAAATCGTCTTGTAGGAATGCGGCTGTAAGGCAAGCGAAGGCCAAAGTAACAAATACAAAGAAGCCGGCGGCGATAGTACGCGCGGACTGCATCATTTGAGCGTGGCCTGTGAAACTGCCAACCAGTGGCACAGTGGCCAAAGCAAAACACAGCACAAGGGCCAAGATTAGGCTGAAATGTCCTAACTCAGGAATCATATGACATTACCTCACAAACCGCTTGGTGCTGAACACCGTCGCCGGCCATGTCGGCAATCTCTGGCGGCGTGTAGTTCTCATCGTGCTTAGCCAAGACTTGGGTTGCCTCGAACTGACCTGCTTCAGACAGAGTGCCAGAGACCACCGCAGCTTCACCCTCTGCAAATAAATCCGGCAAAATTCCGCTGTAAAACACCCTAAGCTCGGCCTGGCCATCAGTTAGCTTAAAGGCGACGTCCAGGCTGTCATTGGCTCGCTCAATCGTGCCCGGTAATACACAACCACCAGCACGAATGTGTTTGCCAATGGGGGCTTCTCCGGCGGCAATTTTCGCCGGCGGGTAAAATAGGTTAATGTTTTCGCGTAGCGCGAATACGATTAAACCGATGGCTATAGACGCAAAAGCCACAATAAATAACACCAAAAACAATCGCTGCTTGCGAACGGCGTGCATAACTACGTACTCTCTTTTTGCTCTGTCTCATTGCTGGACGACGACGCGCGCGGTTGTGCCTGCGCCAGACGCTCCTGCCGAGCCAAAGACTTCAAAAACTGACTTTTTGCCATCACAGGGGATATCAGAAGGTACCCCAATGCCACGGCGGTCACCAAATAACACACCCAAACATACGGGCCATGGCCTGCCATCAAGATAAAATCAGACAAGCTGTTAAATTGGAAATTCATATTCATTCGGTGCTTACACCCTTTCCGCTGCATTAGGTTGAAACGACGTACCTTAGTTACAGCTAACTATTTATAACTAGCTATTCCAATAATTTACGCCAGAGATACTATCGACACATCTGCGTGTCGGCTATTGCCCCAGTGCATACACCACATTCAGTCCCAGTATCTATTTAGGCTACCAGATCTCTAACCCAGCGCGACTTACGCTCGCGCCGCAATATCTCAGCACGAGTGTGAAGTATGAGCGATAATGCGTAAAAGCTGTAAAACCCCAGCACCATCATTAATAACGGGTACATCATGGACGGATCAATGGTGCTTGCTTCGGTAAACTTAATGGAAGCAGGCTGATGCAACGTAAACCACCAATCCACCGATTTATAAATGATTGGGATGTTTACCGTACCCACCAAGGCCAATATGGCAGCCGCTTTATTGCCAGAATCTTCGTGCTCAAAAGCGTTCTGTAGAGCCAAAACGCCCAAGTAGAGAAAGAACAAAATCAGCATAGATGTGATTCTCGCATCCCACACCCACCAAGTACCCCAGGTTGGCTTACCCCACACTGCACCAGTGAACAGGGAAACAAAGGTGAGCACCGCGCCAATAACCGCCGCAGAGCGCATTACCATGTTGGCCACTTTCATTTTCCAGATCAATCCAATAGCGCCGGCGAACGCAAGCACGTAGTACCCCGCCAGGGAAAGAAACGCAGCTGGCACATGAATATAGATGATGCGATAGCTGTTACCTTGCTTAGAGTCGATTGGGGCCAATGCCAGCCCCCAAACACTGCCTACCACTAATAAACCCAGGGTAAGCACGGTCAGCCATGGCAACCAAGCCTGGGTCTTTTGATAAAACCACCGAGGTGAACCCCATTGATGAAACCACGTCCAAGCCATAGTAAAACCGTTTTCTCTATCGGCACCAGCGCATTGTCCGCCAGCCCATCTATTTAAATCCAATACGTTAGGCCCAAGGGCTAAGTTTAACCGTTCGCGCTCACGCGCAATGCGCCTGCCGCGGCAAATGGCGCACCAATCATTGATATAGCCATAAAAGACCCCAATACCGCCACTTGACTGGTAGACGGCATCCCTTCAGTTGCACTGGCAACGGCACTGGCACCAAAAATGAGTACCGGTGCGTACAACGGCATAATAATCAAAGACAGCAAAAGCCCGCCTCTACGCAATCCCACCGTTAGTGCTGCGCCGATAGCGCCCACCAAACTTAGAGTTGCCGTGCCAAGCAGTAATGACAACATCAACGGCACAAAACCGGCGGCCGGCAGCGACAACATAACACCCAACACAGGTGCAAACAGCATCAGCGGTAACCCAGTCACCAACCAATGGACCACAACTTTAGCCAAAACTATGAGATAGAGAGGCTGCGGAGATATTAGGTACTGCTCCAAGGTCCCATCGTCAAAATCGCCTTTGAACAGGCCGTCCAGCGATAACAGGGTTGCCAGTAGAGCCACAACCCAAATCATACCGGGAGCTAATTTTGCCAGTTCGTTGGGGTCCGGGGTAATACCCAAAGGTACCATTGTGATGACAATAAGAAAGAACACCAATGGGTTAACCAACTCACCGCGATTGCGATAGGCCAACAACAGGTCACGCTGAAAGGTGGCGGCAAAGCCACCAAATAAAGAAGTGGACTGGTTCATTGCTGACAGTCCGGGGCTTGATAGTCTTGGAGTTGCTGCTTCTCAGGTTGCTGCTCCATAGGTTGATAGTCGCGTAAATTGATATGACTTGCATCAATACTGTGTAGGTCCTGGTGTGTAGTTAGGATGACAGTACCGCCAAGCGCAGCTTGATGGCTAATAGTCTGCTCCAACGCGCCGACTCCGGCCTTGTCGATTGCGGTAAATGGCTCATCCAGTATCCAGGTTTCCGGCTGATCGCTCATATACAGCCGCGCCAGAGCCACCCGCCTTTGTTGTCCTGCAGACAACTGAAAGCAAGGGACTTCTTCAAAACCGGCTAGGCCGACGTTATACAATGCAGTACCCACACGCCTGGCACTCTCCCCGCGGCTGTGGGCGTACCATCGTAGGTTCTCGGCAGGGGAAAGCGCTTTTTTCACTCCAGGCAGGTGGCCTAGATAGAGCAATTGTGACAGGTAGTCGTGCCGCTGTTTGCTGAGCGGCCGCCCTCGCCAAAGCAATTCTCCGGCGTAATCTTGGGACAAGGTAGTAAGAGTTCGCAGCAGCGTTGTTTTGCCGGAACCATTGGGGCCTTCTATTTGCACCACATGTCCGGGCTCAAATCGGTAGCTCAGGCCGCAGAACAACACGCGTTCGTCGCGTTCGCAGGCCATATCGACCAGCTCTAATTCAGTTGCCAAACCTTACTCCGTTATCGCAGCAGAATCTTCCCACTGGCAAAAATCACGATTATTCACGAACCGCGATTATACTCAGCTACACTTAGTTGTTAAGTTAATTGCTCTGTAATGGCTAAATAGCCTCGATAAATCATGAAGTTACCCTCCCCTTTGTCAGGCTCAACCCCGGGAACAGCCTCGTCCGCTGTGCGGCCAACCACTGGCAACTCAAATCTCACCACGACTAAGACCAATCCACTGCAACAACTGCCTAAGCAGCCAACCACAGCCGCAGCCATCAACACCACGCTAACAGAGACAGTACAGCGCCTCAGCGCCGAATCGGCCGCCATTGCCAAGGTAACTTCCACCCCGCAAACCACAACAGGCGGACAACAGGCTAATCAGGCTAGGAATCTGACCGGTAGAGTAGCCCCAGCCATCACTGAAGCGGTGCTAACCGATACTGGCAGCGTAACCCGACAGATTTCGACATCCGGCCGCCCGGTACTGGCCCAAGTTATTAGCAGTGTATTTGCCCCCGAGCAAAGCGTCACGGCAACCACCACCAAATCCGAGGTGCAGGCCGCGCCCCAGCAATCAAGGCAAGCCCCAGCGGATCAACTTAGCCCAACAACGCGCAACATCGTAAAACTGCTGCCTTTAATTAACGTGGAGCCTATGGTGCCGACGCCACAGAGCAACCATTCGCCGCGGCCAGCAAATGGCACCAGCACCCCACCGGTAAACGGCTTGAGCCAACCAACCTCGTCCAGCCTACCGGCAACTGGTCGCCCTATAATGGGTTCTTTTCAACCACCACCGGGAGAACCCAAAGTCGCCGGCGATTGGTTGACGACATTACGAGTCCAGATTTCAACCACCAAAAGCAGTGACATTTTGGTAAGGCTGAATCAAACCAGCAACGCCGGCTCGCAGCTCGTACTCACCGCCACCAGCTCCTCTCCCCAATCCATAAAAGCATCGACGATCACCACCCAAGCCGAGCTGACCTTACCGCAATCGGTACCGAATCCACTGCCAAAATCCAACGTCGCGGGCGTACCGGTTTTGGTACAGGTGGTCTCGGCGCATCCCGTAAGCAGCACCGACAACACCAGTGCTGCGGCAAACCGAGCCCAGATGACGTTGGCACCATCATCAGCAGGCATGCAACACCCCAAAAGCCAGACCGGCGCCAGCTTGCCCGCGCAGCAATTACCCAAACTGAACATAACTGAACAATTATCGACTTCGCCTAACACTACGGTTGCCACTAAAGTAGCCGGCCATAGCCAAGACCCACAGCCCGCCCTATGGCGCATTGAAATGACACTGCCGGCTAAAATAAGCTCGGGTAAATACAGTTTTTCCGTTCTCAGTAATCAACCATTAGCCCCGGGCACGCCAGTTGTTATTACTGCAACCCAGGACGAATCCGCACAGCAAAGCCATGCACTACAAAAGCTAATGCCCATGGTTAATGCCGGAATTCAGCTCGCTAGGACCGAGGGCCGCCCGATGGCCAATCTGGTACAGCTGGCACAGGCAATACAACAATCGCCAAGGAGCGAGTCCATACTGGGTAAGTCAAACCTTGAAGCACTGCAAGGCTTTGCAAGTTTTGGAATCACTAAACACAGTGAAATCAAAGACTTGATCGCGAAACTCGGAGTAGTTTCTGAGCAGTCATCACAGATGAAGACTTTAGCTTCTAGCACCCTTGCCGACCTTATCAATAACACTGCTGGGCGTGCCATGTCGCCAACACAAGGCTCCACAATGGTTACTCCCTCGCCGGTGGAGACTGCAGGCCAGGAATCTGAAGAAACCCACGATACGATTAAGCAGCAACTACTGTCGCTTTTGGTCAGCCTAGTAGCCAGCAACAAAAGCGACGGCACCGCTGATATTGAGCGAGCCGCAGCTAAAGATCCCCTAATGGCCCTGCTGTCTTTTTTGAACAAGCCAGTAACGGCATCCGAGGGTGACAACAGCCCGAAAGACGTAAAAGCGGCACGGGAACAGCTGATCTTGGTACTGCGGCAGGTACTGCTTGGTTTACAAGGGAACGGTTTGCAGAATTTAGCGGATAAGCAAGCCAAGAAGGACGCCGACAGTACGCCGACAACGCTGCTTACGGTAGATCTGCCAATACACTGGAGTCAATCCATTGGCAAGGCTACATTATCGATTCAGCAGCGCGAGCAGTATGGGCAGAGCGATGACGATGATGACCAAGGGGCTGTTAAATCTTGGCAATTCGAGCTCACCATGGACTTTCCTGGTGACCGAATATTGACCACTCGGTGCAATTTAGATGAGAGCCGCGTGCGGGTGCAGTTTTGGGCGAACACTGAAAGTTTCAAGAGAATGATAGACCAGCGTTTGAGCAAGCTAAAAAAAGCCATGGAGGTGGACGGTATATGCGTAGACTACTGCGGCTGCGTGGCGGGCATGGCCCCCCAGAACACTAGCCACACAGGACTGCAAACCATGATCAACACCAAGGTTTAGCGTAATGGACAAACCACCGCTACACAATAAAGCCGCGGCACTCTACTACGATGGCCAAGGAGCACCGCGACTCAGCGCAAAAGGAACTGATGCCACCGCAGAACAGATTATTGCCATCGCCGAAGAACATTGGCGACCTATTTTCGAAAATGATTTACTCGTCAATCTGCTGTGCCAACTTGAACTTGAGCAAGAAATTCCTGAAAACTTATTTAAGACAGTGGCTCATATCATAGCGTTCGCCCACGAACTGGAGGTATGCCTGCCGCCAGAACCGTAGTTGCGGTCCATGACCGGCTAAATTGGCGCAAGCTGCATACAAACTATAATTTCATGATATGACCATTTTTTTGATCTATATTTAGAAGACTATTTTTTGGTAATAAAGACTATGTACTCAACGTTAATATCCGCGCAGGAGTTAAACGCACTACCGCCTCATAGCGTGGTTATTTTTGATTGTCGATTTGATCTGCAGCGGCCAAATGCCGGACGCGAGCAATACGACAAGGGCCATATTCCCAAGGCTTTTTACCTAGACCTAAACTTGGATTTGTCCTCTTGGCCCTCAAAGGCCGAGGGTCGACACCCGCTGCCTAACTTCACTGAATTCAAAGAAATAATGTCGCAGTCCGGCGTGCTACCTGACAAACAGGTGGTTTGTTACGACGATAGCGGCGGTTGCTACGCGGCGCGCGCTTGGTGGCTGATAAAAGCACTGGGTGTAGAGAATGTTGCGGTGCTAAATGGCGGCTACAGTCACTGGCAGGAGCTAGGTTTTGACGCAGACAGGCGCTCGCCTCCGCCACAAACCGGCAAAATAAGCGCGGTTGAGTGGATGCTACCTATTGTGGCAGCACAGGAAGTCCACGCCATGATAAACAGCAGCGAGCGAGTATTGGTGGATGCCAGAGAGTCCGCACGTTTCGCAGGAGTAGCAGAACCAATCGATCCCTACGCCGGCCACATACCCTCGGCTTGCAACGTCTATTGGAAAGAAGGACTCAACGCCGAGGGCGGATTCGCAAGTCTGCAAGCACTGCAAAAGCGCTGGCAGGATTACAATCCAGATAACACCGTGCACTACTGCGGATCAGGCGTAACTGCTTGCTTTAATGTACTCAGCCATACCATCGCTAGCGGCAAAGTCCCGGCGCTCTACGTAGGTAGCTGGAGCCAATGGTGTGGACTTTATCCCGAGCAAATTGCCCAGTGCACTGAGCAAAGCGCGTAACATGCAGTCAGATCAACTCAACTGAACGAGAGTTTGGCTGTAACACTGACCTGCGCGACATACGCGCGGGTTTGAGTAGGCCAACGCAATTGGCTCCGTGACCATGAACTACCGGACGCCTGCAAAAAGCCAAATCAAGTCTGGCAGGCTAAGGTAGCAACAGCAGGCAAACACCAGCTCGTATGCAATCTGGCAGCCATTGTTGCCTATCCATGGTACGCTCGCCTAAGAGATCATCACACCCAAGAGACCGCCACAAATCGAGCGACCCATGAGGCTGTCTCCTCATAGGGACATCACTGTGCGCGACACTAGCCGATGCTGGTTCTAACCAACAGTGGTAGGAAACCTATAGTGGTAGGAACGCTCTGAAAGATAGCCGCAGGCCAACAGCCCAGAGGTTAACCATAACCAAAAGGTAGCGGTAAGGCGCGATGATTTAAGCCTCGCCCAGCCACAATGACTTGCGGTTGGCGCGTAAGAACCTAAAGCGGTGTAACGTTCTCAGCCTGCGGGCCTTTTTGCCCTTGAGTTACTTCCATAGTGACCTGCTGGCCTTCAACTAAGGTTTTGCGACCCTCGCCATTGATTGCGCTGAAGTGAACAAACACATCTTTGCCACTTTCTTGCGCAATAAAACCGTAGCCTTTTTCGTCGTTAAACCACTTAACCGTTCCAGAAATCAAACTAGACATAACTTTCTCTTTTGTACTGACTCTACGTTGAATGTAAAGAAATAATCTTTAAAGACGGCCACTGCCTGCCATAGCGCAACCGCCTTGCCTGCCCTGTCTGATTATTCAAAGACAGGTTATTCTCACTTGTCTATCCGTAAACACGTGAAATCCGTGAACGAGCCACTCGTGGCATCGTGCTTTCAATTTCGGTTATTGATACAGCAACCCTAAGCACTCACCTACGCTATTTCGTACTCGCTACCATAAAGCAACTCGTCATCCCAACAGCTGCTTTGACTTATCGTTATGCCGCCAATGTCTGGCGAGCCTTAATCTTGCGCGTTATGTCTTTAACTCAAGCGAGACCAGCGGGCGAAACCGTGGGAAACAGTCACTTGACCAAGCTTTGGAACAGTTTTTCTAGCGAACTTCGACTCGTGCCGATTTAATCTTTTGTGCGCCGCCTCTAGGACAGTGGCCAATGCGATCTTCCAAGCTATTTTACCAAAGAGCAACTGCACCTCGTACACAATTTGGCTTCTATGACACTTTATAAATAATACTTGATACTGAATTCAACTTTTAACCCGGTAAACTTTCGAGCTCTTACGTATTATCCGCAAGTCGCCTCTGATTCACCGCACAATCAGCCACCGCACAATCAGCCACCGCACAATCAGCGTTTCATTAAAATTAACACGCTGCGAACGACGCCGGGATACTTCTGAATGGTTAGACAGGTAATAATCCAAAGTCAAAAACCAACGATGGAACGACGGTTTTTTATAACCATTCGACCAGATTTTGCGTGAGTTTTAATAACTAGCGGAAGCTTAAATAGACCTATTTATTTACTCTTTGACTCATAGTCAGCGTAACTTACTCAACCTGCAAATTCTATGAATTTTTTTATCCAGCGAGATCCGTTTCCCACGGGAGCAGCCAAATTTATTACCTCTTTGCATTTTATTTACACTTGACGCCTGTACCCGCCAATCCACAGTAACCGTTGGGATTTTTATCCAGATATTGTTGATGGTAAGGCTCTGCATAGTAAAACGTTTTAAGTGGTTCAACCTCAGTAGTAATGTCGCCTCGGCCAGCATGACTTAATTCAGCCTGATACCTTTCAGCGGCCCGTTTGCAAACAGCGCCCTGAGCATCGTTGGTGTAGTAGATAGCTGAACGATACTGTGTTCCAAGATCATTACCCTGTCTAAATCCTTGGGTAGGATCATGTTCTTCCCAAAACGTTTTCAACAACTTTTCTAAGTTTATTTTATGAGGGTCATAAACCACTTTCACGACTTCTGTATGAGCGGTTCGGCCCGAACAAACTTCATCGTAGCTCGGGTTGGGCGTAACCCCGCCGGCGTAACCTACTGCCGTGCTGTAAACACCATCCATGCGCCAAAACAAACGCTCGGCACCCCAAAAACACCCCATACCGACCGTAATAGTGTCATAGCGATCGTCTTGTACCTTTAGTGGGGTCTTCAGCACCCGATGCTCGTCCGGCACAGGCATGGTTTCATCTCGCCCAGGCAAACACTCACTTTCAGCAGGAATTGAAATAACTTTGCGACCAAACATTTGACTTACCTTGTTCAATGACGGAATTAATGAGCATAAGAATTACACTCACACCGCCTGATAAGCAAGGCTATACGTCAAAGCTAGGCAAAGTGGTTGGATTAAAAATGAAACATTTCTACTTTCAAGCGCGAACCAATAGCGTTAATCGTGCACGAAAAATACCATTTTGAGAGTTCGCCTCTAAGCGTGACAGAAAACCTAAATATGGATCAAAACCGCCCAGCCTTAGGCGGGTAAATTGCCATTGAATGTTGAATGGTTGCGTAACGCGACTCTGCACGGCCCCAAGCCCTGGGTTTGCATGCGTTGGAGTGATATATCACAGGTTGCAAAACAAGCAAACCGCACCAACTTGAAGCCAACAGCTTTACGCACGCACCAACTTTGATTTTGACACTCACCGGGACAGGGCCTAATGTCGAGAGTAATACTGTGGTTGGGGCTTGCCCCGGCAAGGGTTATACTCGCGGCAAATAGACTTTGGACAGAACCGTGGTAAGTACCTCCTCCCCGCAAGACCATTCTCATTATTTCGTCGCTATCGATTTGGGCTCCAACAGCTTTCACATGCTTATTGTGCGTGAGAACCAAGGCGTTATCGAGGTCGTTGATAGGGTAAAGGATATGGTCCAAATCGCCCGAGGCCTCACCAACGGCATTCTGTCTGAGGACGCCCAAGTCCGCGCCCTGACTTGCCTATCGTGGTTTAAAGAGCGCATTCAGGAAATTCCAGCCGATCAGATTAGGGTGGTAGGAACCAAAGCGCTCAGAGCGGCCACTAATGCACAGGATTTTCTGCGCCAAGCAGAGCAGACGCTTGGCTTGCCTATACAGATTGTATCTGGGTATGAGGAAGCCCGGCTGGTGTACATCGGCGTGGCACAGACTATCTCCCACGACCACAGAAAGCGCCTGGTAGCCGATATCGGCGGTGCCAGTACCGAGTTTGTCATTGGGCAAGATTACAAACCCAAGATCTTAGAAAGCCTCACCATGGGCTGCGTGACCTATACCGACAAGTATTTGAGCGACGACTCCGGCCAGCTGACGATTAACAGCAAAAGCATGCGCAGAGCTTACCTGGCTGCCTGTGAGGAGATGCAAGGTATCCGCCGAAGATACTTAGATGAAGGCTGGGATATGACCTACGGTGCCTCAGGCACCATGAAAACCGTGGCCGAACTGATGCCAGAGGGCACCCCCACAGGTACTATTGATGCCGATGGCATCACTTGGCTATATGACAGCGTGGTGAGCAATGGCTTTGCACCGCAAGACAATATCCCCAAGGCCCGCAGACATGTCCTAGCGGCCGGTATTGCAATACTTAAAGCCATCTTTGACCAGATGCAAATTAGCCAATTGCATGTATCCAATGCGGCACTAAAAGAAGGCTTAATCTATGAAACCATAGGCCGACTTAAGCACCACGATATTCGTGATGAAACCGTCGAGCAAACCCAAACCAAATACCACGTTGATAAACATCAAGCTCAGAGGGTGTGTGACACTGCACTGGCGTTAGAAAAACAGTTGGCCATACCGGATAACGGAGTGTTCAACCAATCTAAGATACTAGGCTGGGCCGCGCAACTGCACGAGATAGGACTATCCATCAGCCACTCGGGTTACCACCACCACGGTAAGTACATACTGGCCAATTGCGATCTCGCCGGGTTCAACCGCTACGAACAATTTCTTCTGTCTGTTTTGGTGGGCATGCACCGAAGAAAAATCGACACCCAAGTGTTAGAAACATTGAACGATGGCCATCGCGAGAGCATTCTCAACATGGCGATCTGCCTTCGATTGGCGGCTGTGCTTAATCGCAAACGCGACAGTCTGGATTGCCAACCTGTACTGAGCCGAACTGAACAGGCCATTTCGCTGGCGTTTGAAGACAGCTGGCTAGACAACAACCCCCTCACCCAAACCTCGCTGGCCCAGGAATCAAATTACCTTTACCGAATTGGATTACAACTGGAGATACAATAGCGCACGGCTCAATTGGAGTATTATGATCACGCGTTTTCTACTTATCCTTGCCGTCATGGGCATTTGCTTTTACAGCATTAACTACATCCGCCGGCAACCGCCTGAAGAGCAAAAAAAACTGTGGTGGAAAGCCGGCCTGCTTGGTGGTGGCGCCACGCTGGCGCTGCTGGCGTTTACCGGCAAATTGCACTGGGTGGGGCTGTTGATCGCAGCCGTTGTCCCACTGTTTAAATCCTTGCTTAGCCTCGCCACCAGAACCATGCCGGTGATTCTGCCCTGGATGCAACAAAAGGCCCAGCAGAAGAATCAACAGGCGCGCTCAACCAACACTGAGCATCTTCAGTTTGTCGTTGATAAAAATGGCGACATGGGCGGCATGGTGTTAAAAGGTGCGCTCAGCGGCAAACAACTCAAAGACCTGACAGAACCTCAGCTGCTTGCATTTTTGCAGCAATGCCGGCCCTGCCGCGACAGCCACGATGTGTTAGTCGCCTACCTTAACCGCTACCACCCCCACCTACTGAAACGCAAGAACTCTGGCGCCACCCACACTGACCTAACCGAGTCTCAGGCGCTGCAAATACTGGGGCTTAGCACGGGTGCCAGCAAAGACGATATTGTTACAGCCCATCGCAGCCTTATTCAAAAGCTGCACCCTGATCGCGGCGGTAATGATTACCTTGCCGCCCAAATTAATGCTGCCAAAGACTTATTACTGACCAAGCGTTAGCTTTGTCTAGCAAGGGCGTACCAATGTAGCTATTTTGGCTTCTGCCAGAGCATATGCTGGTACCGGCCCAGCTCTCGGTAAGGCGACTGACTGGAGAACTGAAGTTCCAGCGCTTTGAGCTCCTCCGGTTGACGATTGCGATCTTCCTCATTAAGTACAAAATCGTGAAACACCCGAATTCCACTGTGGCAAACCGGCTCTAGGTTCAACGCTTGGCACCAAGTTTTCACATCGTCAATTTTGCGTGGGTAGGTAGGCGTAAGGCTACGTCTGCCACCACGATATTGGCCCTGATTCACTTTTTTAAAATTAGTGCGCAGCAGATTTTTAAAAATCAAGCCGTCGAGGTTATAAAACAGCAGCGACAGTACCCCCCCGGGCTTCAGCATGGTGTGGATGCTGTGCAATAGCGCCTGCGGGTCTTCTACCCACTCCAACACCGCATGGCAGAGGATGACGTCGAAACTTTGACCGGACCAAGCCTGCCTCTGATACTGTACTATGGTGCCATGGAACCAAGCCAACTTTTGCTCAGCTAAGGCCGTTGGCTCTACCTCGGCCAGGGCCAGTTTCAGCATTTCTACTGAGACATCCACCAAAGTAACCTTGTGGCCGAGCGATAACAGAGGCCCAGCAAATGGCGCCCTGCCACAGCCGGCATCCAAAATAACACCGCCGGGTTGCTGCAATTGTGGGCAGCGTTGTTCTAAATCTCGCTGGATGACGTCTAAACGAATCCGGCCCTTTAGCGTTTGGTAGACATTGCTGGCAAATCGATACGCCAAGTCATCGAAATTACGGTCGCCGGCCATCAACACTCCTATATACGTTGGTCCGCTTTAGTTTGCTGCGCGCTGCGTTGGGTATTGCAACGTAAACCGCTACAATGGGGCATGGCAGATACGACGGAAAAAAACTGGGTGGTGTATATCATAGAAACCACCAAAGGCAAGCTGTACACGGGCATTACCAATAACCTACCGCGTCGGACGCAACAGCACCATGTTGGTCGCGGCGCCAAATACTTTCGTATAGACCCACCAAAACATTTGCTGTGGCACGAACCCAACCACACCAAGGTTACAGCAGCGCGGCGTGAAATTGAGATTAAAAAGCTCACCCGACAACAAAAGCTATTCATTATTCAATCAGCTAAACAGCAACGATTACCCATACCTATAAGCCCACCCGCCAGCTGACCATGAGCGGTTTTTCGCAGCTCAGTAAAGGTGTACACTGACTCAACTGAAGGCCTACAAACACCGTTAGTAACAGCCCGAAATCGCTAACTGGGCCAACCCTTTGCACGACACAACCTGAGGAACCTATGCCGTCTAACGCTCACCCTGCTTTTGAGCTGCTACGCAGCCACACCATCGAATCTCTCGGTATTCAGGTTGAAGAATATCGCCATAGCAAAACCGGCGCCCAACATATCCACCTTGCGGCGGATAACCAAGAAAACGTGTTTTTGGTAGCACTGCGGACAGTCCCCATGGACTCCACCGGCGTAGCTCACATTCTGGAACATACCGCGCTGTGTGGCAGTGAGAAATTCCCGGTACGCGACCCCTTCTTTATGATGATTCGGCGTTCTCTCAACACCTTTATGAACGCTTTCACCAGCTCTGATTGGACCGCATACCCCTTTGCCAGCCAAAACAAAAAGGATTTCAACAATCTACTGGATGTTTATTTAGACGCCGTATTCTTCTCACGGCTAGACCCGTTGGATTTTGCCCAGGAGGGACACCGTGTCGAATTCGCCCAGGCCGACGACCCCAATTCTGAATTGGTTTATAAAGGTGTGGTGTACAACGAAATGAAAGGCGCCATGAGCTCCGTGCCGTCTCAGTTGTGGCAAGCCATCTGCAAGTATCTGTTCCCCACCACAACCTACCACTTCAATAGCGGTGGCGAGCCCGACGTTATTCCCAGCCTCAGTTACGAACAACTGCAGCGGTTTTATCGCACCCACTATCACCCCAGCAACGCCATCTTCATGACCTTTGGCGACATTCCTGTGGTGGAGCACCAAACCAAATTTGAAGAACAGGTATTAACTCGCTTTAAAAAGCTCGATTATCAAGTCAGTGTAGGCGATGAGCAGCGTTACCACGCCCCGGTGCGGGTGCAGGAATACTACCCACTGGACGACGATGAAGATCTTACGAGTAAAACACATTTGGTGATGGGTTGGCTGCTGGGTAAATCCACAGACCTAGACGCCGTACTGCAAGCGCAACTGCTCAACAACCTCCTACTAGACAACAGCGCGTCACCACTGCAAAAACTGTTAGAGACCACAGAACTGGGGTCGGCCCCCTCCCCCATGTGCGGTTTAGACGACTCTCAGAAAGAGTTGTCGTTTCTGTGCGGCATTGAGGGCAGCGAAGCAGAACATGCCGAAGCCTTTGAACAGGCCGTCTTGGCGGTGATCACCGACATTGCCGAAAACGGCGTCAGCGACAAACAATTACAAGCCAGTCTGCACCAGCTGGAATTAGCGCAACGCGAGATTGGAGGCGACTCCTATCCTTACGGCTTGCAGTTGATTCTGTCCGGCCTAACTTCAGCCACCCACAGAGGTGATGCCATTGCCTTGCTGGATGTAGAACCGGCGCTACAGAAATTACGCACCGCCGCCGGGGAACCCAATTTTGTCCAGAACCTCGCCAAGACTTTGCTGTTGGATAACCCACACCGAGTTCATCTAACCATGGTGCCGGATGGCTCTATCAGCCAGCACAAGGTTGCAGCCGAGCAACAGCGCCTGGCGGAGTTAAAATCAGGACTTAGCGAAGAGCAAAAGCAAAGTGTGGTGGCACTGGCGCAACAGCTTAAACAACGCCAGGAACAAGCGGACGACGAAAGTGTGCTGCCCAAAGTCACCGTGGCCGATGTTCCGGCCAACATGCACCGTGCGGTAGGCGAAGAATACAAAGTTGGCGACAGCGCTTTAAGTGTTTACCACGCTGGGACTAACGGCCTGGCCTATCAGCAGGTTGTTATGGACCTGCCCCAGCTCGACGATGAGCTGCTAGCCGTACTGCCCATTTACACCCTGTGCTTAACAGAGCTGGGACTCGGCGATCAAGACTACCTGGCCATTCAGCAACGCCAAGCTCAAGTAACGGGTGGCCTAAACGCCTTTAGCAGTATGCGCGGTGACATAGACAACGCCCAAAACCTAACCAGTTTTGTAACCGTTTCCGGTAAGGCACTGGCGCGCAACCAACAGCAGCTCACTGAACTTATGGATCAAACCCTAACTTCAGTGCGATTTGATGAACACGCCCGCATGAAAGAGCTTATCTCACAAGTGCGCGCCCGACGCGAGATGAGCGTGACTGGCTCTGGCCACGCGCTGGCGATGTCCGCGGCTGCCAGTGGTTTAAGCAGTGGTGCCAATATCAATCATCGATTATCCGGCCTAGCTGGTATTAAGTCGCTCAAAGCCCTGGATAAGTCGCTGGCAGAGCCCGCCGCCTTGGCAGCCTTGGCCGACAAGTTGAGCCGTATACACAAGGCGGTAACCAATAACCAACGGCGTTACTTCCTGGCCGCTGATGCCGAGCATACCGTGGAATGCATTGCCAATATTGAGCAGCAATGGGGCCAGTATTCCGCCGGCATTAGTTCGCATTTTAGCGCGCCGCCAGTGAGCACAAATTCGTTGCAAGCGTGGATTGCCAATACCCAGGTAAACTTCTGTGCTAAGGCGTACCCCACGGTAACCATGAACCATCCAGATTCGCCGGTGCTTACGGTACTCTCCGGCTTTTTGCGCAATGGTTATTTACACCGCACTATCCGCGAGCAGGGTGGCGCTTATGGTGGCGGAGCCAGCCAAGATTCCAACAGCGCAAGCTTTCGCTTTTATTCCTATCGTGACCCTCGCTTATCCGAAACCCTGGCCGATTTCGACCGTGCAATCGACTGGTTGCACAGCGCAACGCACAGCGACCAATCGGTGGAAGAAGCTATTTTGGGCGTGGTAGCCTCACTGGATAAACCTAGCTCTCCGGCGGGTGAAGCTAAACAAGCATTCCACGCGCAACTGGCTGGGCGCAGTCAAAGCGTGAGGGAATTGTTTCGCCAGCGCGTACTGGAGGTAACCGCGGGCGACATGCAGCGAGTGGCCGAAACCTATTTACAGGCCGACAAAGCCAGTACTGCGGTTATCACCCACAATGGCAGCAGTGAAGAAACCGCTAAACTGGGGTTAGAGAGCTTCGTTTTGTAGCCCTTCAAAGCAGCCACACACTACTTGTAAACCGAGGTAACGTGTGGTTGTAAAACCTGGTTTGTTTTCAGTCTAGCCCCCCACCCCTGGTCGTTTTTACTTTGTTTATCTCAGCAGGGGGGGGTATTTATCTCAATTGTGAGTTCTCTCATCCTTGATATCTCACAAACGAAATCTCAACCTACTCAGCTCGCCCGTGTACTCGCCCCTGTGAATAATTAACTACGCCCACGAGGATATTGCGAGATGCTGTTCGGCCCTAAGGCAAAATTAGAACCAGCTCGCCGCCGGGAAGGCGTCCTGCATTGAGCAGCTCTAGGCGACCTGTAATGTCGTTCCGTTTGTGTCGTTTTGCAATTTGAGAAGCGAAGTAAAGGCCCAAATTAGTACGATGACGGTCAAATTCCTGAGCTTCATAGTCTGCTGTTTGCGCCCCGAGCATGGCGCGCGGGAAACCGGGCCCGTTGTCAGAAATCCGTACCTCCAGGCATTGGTCCGTAATCTGCGCGGAGACCAATATCTTATCCTTGGTGTAACGCGATGCATTGACCAAGGCATCGTTGATTACCGCTGCTACCATCTCGCCGTCAAAGTACCAAACCAAATCCTCAGCGCAGTCCAAATGCACTGTAATACCCTGCATCGTAAACAGTGTTTCATTACGTGTTATTTGGTCTTCCAATAATTCAATCACATACTGTTCATCGATGGTTACCGGTAGCCGCTGTTTTTGCATACGATAAACCGATAACAACTGCACCAGCTCCGCGCTGATGCGAGAAGCCTCGTATTGCAACGTCGTGAATTGCTTGGCCTGGCGCTGATTGGCTGGGTCCATCTCGGAAATTACCTCATCCAAAGAACCCAACAGCATCCCCAGTGAGTTTTTCATGTCGTGCACGCTGGCGGCAAGAATCAGAGAAAAATCATCATTGGCGTTTTCGGAAGACATAGCCCAGTCCTTTTAGTGGCTTAGCGCACATTTTTGGCGTTTCTCTTTCAATTGAATGTAGCGTCGGTATTGGCCATCGGTTGGATGAATTTTTTGACTCACAAAATCCAACGCCTCATCCACCTGTGCAATCAGACCCGGTTCTACGTCGTCGGCTTCACACTGCGCCAAAAGGACTTGTAGCAGGTTTAAACGCACACCTACATGGGAGGGAAACAACGCTTGTGCATGTGCAAAAGCTTCCGCCGCTTGAGTAAAAGCGTGCCGCTGATAATGTCGTATGCCATCACTGTTAAAGCGAGCAATCAAGCTTTTATTTTTTGTACTTTTAGGTTCGTCTAATAACAGGTCTAATTGTTCCAGTTTTTCTTGGTCATTTTTGTGCTGCTCGCACAACGCCTGCAAAAGCTCCTCTGCTTCTTGTTGCTTGCCAAAACAGCGTTGTGCTTTGATCGTCTCAAACGCCACCTCAAAGGGCAAAGCACACAAGGGTGTTTGCTGTACCTGAGCACAGGCTTCATGAAACATCTGCTCGCCGCGAACAACGTCCTGGGACCGCAACATGAGCTGTGCCTGCAGTAATTTACTTTGGAGTGCGATAGACTGCTCAAGGCTAGGCGCCTCCAAAAATTTCAATTTGGATACTGCATCCTTGAGCGCTTCGGGAGAAGGCAGCTGTTCGTTCAGGCTAAGGGCAGAGCGGGCATAATTTAAATTCTGCTGGGGGGTTTTATAGACCGAATGTTCGGCCAACCGAATCACCCGACGTAAAGCCTTTACTGCAACTGCAAAATCTTGGTTACGCACCGCCGTATCGGCCAATCGCTCCTGGCGCAGTAACGCTAGAGGCGAAATAGACACAGCACTTTGCAGTGTCGCCTGTACCTGCCTGCCATCGTTGTTGCTAGCCAAGACATCGGCCAGACCATCATAGGCTTTTAGATTTAGCGGGTTTACGGTAATGAGATCCTGAAACCAGCGCTTGGCCATGTCTAGATCGCCCTGCAAATGCCGGATCTTGGCCATGCCCAGTCGGGCCCATTCCAGTGGTCTTACTTGCAATACCGAGCGATAGACTTGCTCGGCTGCACCGAGATCGCCGGCTTCCAACAGCAAATTCGCCAAGTATTTTTGGCAGAACCCACTTTGATAACCACGCCGGCGAATGTGATCCCGGCAGGCGGAAATAGCCGCAGCAGTATCATGGTTATCCATCGCAGTTAATAAAGGCTGCAACTGCTGGTACATAACTAAAATTCGGTCTAGGCGCTGCTGTAATGTTTTCGCTGTGATCGGTTTAGAGAGATAGGCGTCCGGTTCCACATCGGAGGCCGCCAGTACAATCTCTTTGCTGTTTTCAGCTGACACTAAAACGAATATTTGTCTGCTGTCCAGCCGGCGGTGAAAGCGCAATGATTCCAGTAACTGCAACCCAGTGGCACCGTTACCAAGATTGTAATCGGATAATATAGCGTCGTAGCGCCATTGCTCGCACAGCGTTTGAGCATCTTCGGCATTGCTGGCGCCATCAACCTTGGCGACACCAAAGTCCTCCAACATGCGGGCCACAGTAGATCGAAAGCCATCGAAATCATCCAATATTAGGATGCGCAGTTTGTGATACTCCCTAAACGCCATAGCTGTGGTTTAAACTCTTCCTCTGGAACACCTTGGGCATTGTTCGCCCTACCTGTAAAGTTTAGGTCATAGACAATAACTTGAGCAGATATAGGCCCAACGGTGGCTTCCCCTTCCCCAGCGTCAGCTATTTGCATAAAATCAGCGCCCATTTGATCAACCGAGCCTCGTCATGCCCATCGATAAACCCAATGCAGATAAGCTGTTCTCTGAGCCAATGAAGCAAATCGACCAGTTTACCTTCAACAAATCTGTGGTAGACGTGTTCCCAGATATGATCAAACGTTCAGTACCAGGCTACACCACAATCATTGGCATGATTGGCGATTTGGCCGAGCGTTTCACCCAGCCCAATACCCGCTGTTACGATCTCGGATGCTCCCTAGGAGCAGCCACTTTAGCCATGCGCAGAAGGATTGGCGTGGACGGCTGCGAGATAGTAGCCATCGATAATTCTCAGGCAATGATCGACCAATGCTCTAAGCTGATTGCCCGGGATCATGGAGCAACCCACGTTGACGTAAACTGCCAAGATGTCTTGGATGTCCACATTAGCAATGCCTCCATCGTCGTATTGAATTTCACCCTTCAATTTATTGCCCAAGAACATCGCCACACGATTTTGAAAAATATCTATCGAGGGTTAAACCCAGGTGGTGTTTTGATCATGTCAGAAAAGGTTGCCTTTGAAGATCAAAGCCACCACGAATTGATGATCGATCTTTATCACAGCTTTAAAAAGGTCAATGGCTACAGCGATTTAGAGATATCACAAAAACGGGAAGCCCTGGAAAACGTATTAATACCTGAAACACTGACCCAGCATAGACAGCGGCTAAAAGCCTGCGGTTTTGCCGATGCCGACGTTTGGTTTCAGTGTTTTAATTTTGCCTCAATAATTGCTCAGAAGCCGTTATGATTGAATATTATCAGGACTTAATCGAAAACCTAAAAGGTACTAACCTGGCTGCCTGGGCTGAGCGCATACCGGCTCAAATTAGTGACGGCCTATCAACCAAACGCTTCGGTGATCTGCCCGCGTGGATTTCCGCCCTGGAGCAACTACCCGCGCCCGTGACTAAGACCATAGAACTCAAGGACCGCGTGGAAATTGGAGCGCCCGGCGATGCCTCGGTGGCCACACTGAAATCGATGGAAGACGCATTACGTGCGCTCATCCCCTGGCGCAAGGGCCCCTATACCGTCCACGGTATTCACATCGATACCGAATGGCGATCAGACTGGAAATGGCACCGGCTGATCGACCACATAGCCCCACTGCACGACCGCACTGTACTTGATGTCGGTTGTGGTAATGGCTATCACTGTTGGCGGGCGTTAGGCGCCGGTGCTAAACGCGTCATCGGCATCGACCCATCGCCTCGGTTTATCGTGCAGTTTGCCATGATGAAAAAGCTTATTGGAGCCGCACCGGTGCACGTCTTACCGGTGACAATGGAACAGGTGCCGGCCAACCTGCAAGCTTTTGATACCACCTTCAGTATGGGTGTTCTGTATCATCGCCGATCGCCTTTCGATCACCTAAAAGAACTCAAAGAGACTTTAACACTCGGCGGCGAGTTGGTGCTCGAAACCCTAGTCGTAGACGGCCCCGAGGGCCATGTACTGGTGCCCAAAAAGCGCTATGCCATGATGAATAACGTATGGTTTTTACCCAGCTGCGCAACCCTTCACATTTGGCTAGAGAAGATCGGTTTTAAGAAGGTGAAGCTGATTGATGTTAATGAAACCACTTTGGAAGAACAGCGCTCTACGCAATGGATGAAGTTCCATTCACTGGAGCAGTTTTTAGACCCCAACGACAGAGGCAAAACCATTGAGGGATATCCCAGGCCAAAACGAGCCGTGTTTACCGCCGAGGCCTAAAAGTAATCTAGGGGCGAATAAGGTGAAAACATTGGCAGGCTAGTCTTCCAGCAGCGTGATGTCGATGTCCAGATCAAACTCGGCACACACCTGCTGGCACCACTGATTGATTCGCGTGTTGGTTAATTCTTCCTGCTGATCTTCATCAATGGCCAAACCAACAAAACAGTTTTGATCGGCAAGTAGAGCTTTAGAGGCATCAAACTCGTAGCCGTCCACCGGCCAAAAGCCGACCACGCTGGCTGCAGTTTTTAACACTACCTGATACAACTCGCCCATGGCATCAAGGAAAAAATCACCGTAGCCAAATTGATCACCCAGGCCGAACATGGCCACCGTTTTACCGCTAAAATCCAGGTTTTCTAGATCTGGCCAAAATTCTTCCCAATCGGATTGTATTTGACCAAAGTCCCATGTCGGAATGCCAAGAATAATACGATCATACTGATCAAATTCTAATTGGGTTACGTCGGCAATGTCGAATATATCGATATTTTCAGGGCCCAAGCAGGCCTGAATTTTTTCTGCCACTGATTCCGTATTGCCCTCATCGCTACCAAAGAATAAGCCAATATTCGCCATGCATGCCTCTGTGTTTATTCCTGCGAGTCGCCAGCACGCCTCACTTAGGCCAAGTAAAATTACTAAAGTGCATAACGACATTAAAATGGTGCGCAATTATAGGTAAACTGTGGCCGATACTCTAGCCTTTGGCGCGGCCGAGCCCACAGCGATCAACAACCAAACCTAGCGCTCAAAACGCAATCAAAGGTATTGAATAGTCGTTACACTACCGTTTATTCTGTAAAAGTTAAATTTTGTCAAGAATGTGTGCGAAATTGGTATAAATCTTTGCACCAGTAGTACAGAATGTCGCAAAGGAATTATGGAAAGGACCGTAGGATTGCTCTATGACCAATGTCTTGCTGGTAGACGATGACAAGGAACTGTGTGCCCTGTTAAACGATTACTTAACCCAAGAAGGGTTTAACGTAAACGCGATTCACCACGGTGGCGAAGCCCTCGCTTTTTTAAAACAATCTCAACCCGATGTAGTGGTTCTCGACGTGGTTCTGCCAGTTTACAACGGCTACGAACTGCTGGGTAAAATCCGGGAATTCTCCCAGGTCCCCATCATTATGTTGACGGGCAAAAGTGATTCTATCGACCGTATTGTGGGGCTCGACCTAGGCGCCGACGACTATCTACCAAAGCCGTGTAACCCACGCGAACTAGTCGCTAGAATCAACGCCGTTAGACGCCGCATCGGTAGCGCTCAGGTGGCCCCCAGCGCAGAAGTATTAAATGTGAACGGCATCACGCTTAATCGCGGCAATCGCAGTTGTGTCTTCAATGGCAACAGCCTGAATATTACCGGTGCCGAATTCTCAATACTCGACCAATTAATGTCTAAAGCCGGCAACATTTTAAGTAAAGAAATACTCACCGAAAAAGCACTCAGCAGAAAACTTACGCCCTACGACAGGAGCATTGACGTGCACGTGAGTAACATTCGTAAAAAGCTGGCTTCCATCGGCGTTGATAAGGACCAAATTATTAATGTTCGCGGTGCCGGCTATATGTTTACTGTCACCAGTACTGCGGAATGAATCGCCTACATATAAAAATGTTTGCGGTATTCTGGCTTGTAGCGGGAACCATTTCGCTCATTGCGCTTAGCTATGATAAAAATCGTACTAATCGTTCTGTGGCCATCATAACGCCTGCGCCTATGCCTAACTCTGTGTCACAGCGCTTGGCAGACGACCTCCTCTCTTCAATAATCGCCCACGATCTGGTTTCGCTCACTACGGCCTTCGCCGAGGGCGATGAGGACTTTAACCAATACGTCTATATTCTCGACCCAAGTAACGAAGACTTACTACACCGCACCCTGCCCGAGAGCCTACAACCACTGGCAGCTCAGCTAAACAGCGAAAACCGTAATGCTCAGCTTGGCAAGCACATTGGTCGCTTAGTTACCCTCAGTGACGGTACCGAAGTTAAAGCGCTCACCTTTGTCAAAAGCCCAGTGGATGTTTACATGGCTGTGTATGCACCACACCTCTTTGCCTGGATTTTGTTTGGCTTGGTAACCAGTCTGGTAGCGTGCCTTTGGCTGGGGCATTGGATTGCCAATGATTTACGCCAATTAAAATCCGCCAGCAAAAAGATCGCTCAAGGACAACTGTCCTCCCGTGTGCTCCCCAATAGTCACTTTGAGTGCGCGGAGCTGGCCGACCTAGGCAAAAACTTTGATTTTATGGCCGAAGGTATTGAACACGCCCTGCTAGCCCAGCAGCGGGTGACCAAGGAAGTCTCACACGAATTGCGCGCGCCCATTGCCAGAATTGCGGTAGCCGTTGAATTGGCAAAACGCCAAATGCAAGGCCGTGGCGAACGCGAGCTCAACGTCATCGAGGAAGCCACAGAGTCCTTGCAGCATACCATCACCAATATTTTGGCCATGCCTCGAGACGATCAAGAATCCTTTGAGCTACCGGATATTATTGACCTAGTACCTCTGTTGAAAAGCACTTTGAGGCAAAACAGAGCGGCAGCCAAACAGAAAGGCGTTCGCCTACTAACGTTGTTCAAATGCGAAGAGGTTCTTCTCAACACCAGGAGCTCAGTTTTGGTGGGTGTGTTTGATAACGTTCTGCGCAACGCCATAAAATACACCAACCCCAATTCATCGGTATTTTTATCGCTTGGATTAATAAACAAAGGCTCCGCAGTTCAGGTGGTGATTGGCGATGAGGGCCCGGGCGTAGAGGGCTCGGATATCAACAAAATATTCCAGCCCTTCTACCGTGGCAATGTTGCGGCTCAGAGTAACGACGACGGCTGCGGCCTAGGCTTGGCCATCGCGCACCGCACGGTGGCTTTACATCAAGGCAACATCACCGCTGAAAACCGCCCCAACGGCGGACTTGTGGTCTTTATTACGCTTCCCACCGCCGCCGATCCCTCACTGGGAGAGGCTCACGCCAACGTCGTAACTGCCTAGGCTTCATCCCCCTTACCCGTCCGACCCTTACCTATCAGATAAATAACGTTCGTCATCGTAGTTTTTAACCAACTCTGGCCACAATACCGTGATGGTTGTGAGCACCGCCCCACCCATAAAGCCCTCAGGAAACATGGATACCGCAAACAGCCAGAGGTTATCTTGCAGCACTACCCTCAAGCTCCACACATCCAGCGCCCAAAACAACGCCAGTATTGTTAGCGCCGAGGCCGCTGTGGTGGCCATGGAACCAAAGAATCCACCGCCCAACAGGTAAACGAAGAGGTTATTCACCGGTAAAGCAAGCACCAATCGGCGCACCCCGTAGGCAATGGAGGCTGGTATCAACACTGCCAGTAACATCTGGGAGCTCAGCGTATACCACGGCATGGGCTCTAGCAGCTGATTGACCACGACTGCCATGGCACCCAGGATAACGGTAAGTGGCCAGCCAAATATAAACACGGCGGCGGTTAAGCCGCATAAATGCACGCTGAAGGATTGCGCTGCGGGAATGCGTAATAGCCAGATAAAACTGATGACAATCCAATAGCCTATCCAGAGCAAGCTGCGTTCTCGCACAGAAAAAAACGCGCGCCACGGCGCCTGGTACAACGCCAATGCCGACCCGACGCAGCAAGCAGCGAAAGATACCCAAAGGAATAAATCGCCAGGATAGATGCTGACTAGCAAGACAGAGCCCCACCACGGCGTCCGCGCACAGTGCTAATAAATTGCATTAAAAATGCCAAGAGATTGACGCGCTCACTCAGCCCCAAGAAAAATACCTTGTAAGCTATTGGTTTAAATACGTTTTTCAGAAAAAAAATAAATGGCACGATCTTAGCTTAATGACGTTAAAGTGGGAATTGTTGGTTATTTACTGTTAAGTCCTTGACTACGCTGCCGACAAACCTGTTTGAAGCACCCGATGGCTAAGCGCCTTTACGGGTATTACTGACTTAGGACGAACTTATGCTTTCTCCAACAGGCACACGTGATCGATTCAGCAAACGCGCAGCGCTGGTAACCCAAAAATCGCCGGTTCCAGACTTGGGCGATACGCTCACCTTCGTACAAAGCTTACAGTCTAGCCTTGAACTCGAGGTGATACTGCCACTGTTATTGGAACGCTTGTGTCTGTTTATACCCGGCAGCCGAATGAGCTACCGACATGAGTCTCTGGGTATTGAACTTGAGTTTGGCGGACCTAAGCTCAAGCACCAGTTTTACTACCAACTTAAAACAGAGCATCAAGAGCTGGGTGAAATACGTATCAGTAACTCAAAAAGACTCAACGAGGGCCACTTAAAAGCCATCGAAGAGAATTTATCACACCTATTGTTTCCCCTGCGTAACGCTATGCTGTACCAAGAGGCCATTCGTAGTGCACGGGTGGACGCTCTAACAGGGGTTGGCAATCGCTTTGCCTTCAGCCGGTCGTTCGAGCGTGAGCACGCCTTGGCAATGCGTCACCAAAATGATCTGTCTTTGCTGGTTTTGGATGTTGATTATTTCAAATCTATCAACGATCGCTACGGACACTTGGTGGGTGACCAAGTGTTGCGTGAGGTGGCCCAAGCGATACAAAATGCTATGCGGCAAACGGATATGGTATTTCGCTATGGCGGCGAGGAATTTACCGCCATATTGACCAAGACAGACGCAGAAGGTGCGGCAGTCATTGCTGACCGCGTCCGTAAGCACGTGGCCGATTTGTATATCCGCCATGAAGGCCAGCGTATCGCGGTCACCATAAGCATCGGCGCTAGCAGCTCGTCGGATTCCGTTGATGGCAGAGCCATGTTCGAGCAAGCCGACAATAACCTTTACCGAGCAAAGCGTAACGGTCGTAACCAAGTCTGCAGCGGGTAACCACGCTACAAATAAGTTAGGATTTCTCTCGCTTAGGAACGTTTATGCCCACGAGAGCGCAGCTTTTTCTCTCTTCGCTCTCGGGCTTGTTTCTCACTGGGGCTTACGGCTTTGTATTTTGGCGGTGTAATGCCCGCCGTAAGGCAAAGGTCAGACACCTCTCTGGGCATTAGCTCCACCCACTGGCCCACGCGCACATGGGAAGGAATAAAGATATTGCCGTATCGCACACGTTTTAACCGGCTAACTTTTACCCCCTGGGACTCCCACAAGCGCCTTACTTCACGATTACGACCTTCCATTACCACACAATAGAACCAGCGGTTTTTCCCCTCACCCGCCCCGTCTACGATATCGGTGAACTTGGCAACGCCATCATCGAGCAATACACCTTCTATAAGCCGCTTTTTCATATCCTCGTCAACCGTGCCCTGGATCCTAACCAAGTACTCGCGATCAATCACCGACGACGGGTGCATAAGCTTATGAGCCAATTCCCCGTCGTTGGTGAATAGCAGCAAACCACTAGTGTTGAAATCCAGTCGGCCCACGGATATCCAGCGCCCATTGTTCAGCTTGGGCAGCCGGTCGTAGACCGTGCGCCGCCCTTCCGGATCAGAGCGCGAGCAAATCTCACCCTCTGGTTTGTTATACAGCAGAACACGCTGGCGCTCACTTTCGGGCTGGTCACTGACCTTTTTTCCGCGAAAGGTTAATTTATCATCTGCGGTTACCCGGTCACCGAGGCTTGCCACCTGCCCGTTGACCATCACTTCGCCTTGCGCGATAGCGCGCTCCATTTCACGTCGCGAGCCTAAACCGGCGCGCGCCAGTACTTTTTGTAATTTTTCGTCTTCGGCCATAATGTGTTTACTGCGTTGTGTTAAGACCGATCAAATAACGACGTGGATGAACTCGTAATCTCGTCGGTGGTTTGTTCGTCTTTTGGCGTTGCGCTATCTTCTAGTGATTCTGGCGCATCAGCCTCTAAGGGTTCATCCGAGTCGGAGGCCAAGTCGGAACTTGGGTCATCGGTGCTTGGTTGTGGCTGCGGGTCTGACGACAGCGACCGGCCTGGTTCAGCAGATTCATCTGGCTCAGGTTGGTCCGAGGCAGCTGACGGCGTTGGCGATTCGGAATCGAACGCCGTCGGCTCATCCTCACTGCCAGATACCGTATCCTCGTCGTCCTCTGCCTGTTCAACGTTGCTTTCAGTGGCAAACGAGGCTTGTTCGTCATCACTGTCATCTGCCGGTACTTGAGACGCTGGTGTTTCCAACTCGCCTGCCTCCGATTCAGCTTGGTCAGGGTCGGCGGCAATCTCAGAGCTGGCTTCGGCATCGCCGTCGGTGCCACCGACCAGCGCTTTCTGGTTGTCTTGATGGGCTTCGTCGGCGCTGTCAGAGTCATTCGGCTGGGATTGAACATCACCTTGGTCGTTACTGGGCTCCAAATTCAGCTCCGAGTTTAGCTGATCCAAGTCCGCCAACTCGCCTAACGAAGGTAATTCTTCCAAACTGTTTAAGTTAAAGTAGTCCAGAAAGGTGCGCGTGGTAGCGTAGAGCGAGGGGCGACCCGGCACATCGCGATGGCCAACCACTTTAACCCAATCACGCTCTGCCAGGGTTTTAATGATGTGCGAACTTACCGCTACGCCACGAATCTCTTCGATGTCACCACGAGTAATGGGCTGCCGATAGGCGATGAGCGCCAGGGTTTCTAGCATGGCACGGGAGTACCTTTGCGGCTTTTCTTCCCACAATCTGTTAACCCACTGAGCGGTTTCGCTGCGCACTTGAAAGCGCCAGCCACTGCTAACTTCTCGCAACTCGAAGCCGCGTCCTTCGCAGTCTGCAACGATGGCTTGCAAAGCGGCCTGAACATCTTCACGAGTGATTTCAGTCTCGTCCTCGAGCAGTGAATCCTCTGGGGTAAACAATTCTAACAGGCGCTTGACATCCATTGGCTGCCCGGCGGCCAATAATGCGCCCTCAATGATTTGTTTTAATTGGTTGTGTGCAATCGTCATTGTGCTCGCGACTTTACGTGAATTGGACCAAAGGGCTCGTTCTGTATGATTTCCACCAACGATTCCTTTATCAGCTCCATAACAGCCAAAAAGGTCACCACGACGCCAAGGCGCCCTTCAGATACCCGAAATAAGCTCACAAACGGCGTGAATTGTCCGTGGGACAGTTTATCCAATACCTGGCCCATACGCTCCCGAGTGGACAGCTTTTCTTTCTCTACCTGGTGACTGGTGAACATATCGGCGCGACGCAACACTTCGGACAAGGCCAGCAGGAGTTCTTTCATGTCGACCTCAGGCTCCGGCCGTGTCAAATTTCGATCCGGCCCCTGGGCATACGCCGGGTGAATATCCCTGCCCACCCGAGGCAGTGCGTCAATATCTTCCGCCGCTTGCTTAAAGCGTTCGTATTCCTGCAGCCGCCGAATCAACATTGCCCGCGGATCCTCTTCTTCTTCATCTTCAGAAGGGGCTCTGGGTAGTAGCATGCGTGATTTGATCTCCGCCAGCATGGCCGCCATCACCAAGTACTCTGCCGCCAGTTCAAACTGCAGTGCGTTCATCATTTCGACGTAATTGATGTACTGCCGAGTGATGTCGGATACATTGATTTCTAAAATATCGATGTTTTGCTTGCGGATCAGATACAGCAATAAATCTAACGGCCCCTCAAACACCTCGAGGATGATCTCCAGCGCATCGGGTGGTATGTACAGATCCTTGGGGACTTCCGTGAGGGCTTTGCCTGCCACGATAGCAAACGGCATTTCACCCTGAGCCGGGGCGCTAGGCTCCTCACCAGCACTGCCCGAGGCTTCGGGTGCTGGCGGGGTTGTGGCCACGGCCTCGCTCTGGGGTTGCTGTTCGACGATGTCTGTATCTTCGGTTTCTTGGCTCACAAGCAGTTCTTTTCGTTGATGATTGGGCGCCGAAGCCGCCTAAAAACCTGCACAGCCAGACTCCGCTACACCGTGGGGCGGCGATTATAGCGGCTAAGCCATAGACTTCCTAGGTGGCTGTCAGCTTTATTCCTCGAGTTCAAAACCGTCAATGGGACCCAGCCCCTGCCGAACCAAACGAGCTGCATTATCAGTGAAATCGATGACGGTGGTGGCCTCCATTCCGCAGTAGCCGCCATCGATCACCAACTCCAGCTGGTGTTCTAGTACGTCACGGATGTCGTAGGGGTCCGTCATGGGCAACTCTTCGTTGGGCAATATCAAGGTACTGCTCATTAACGGTTCGCCAAGCTCTTCCATCAGGGCCAACGCAATTGGGTTGGCAGGCACACGCATTCCAATGGTTTTACGCTTAGGGTGCATCAATCGCCTGGGCACTTCCGAGGTTGCCGGCAAAATGAAGGTATAGGGTCCGGGCGTGTGTGCTTTGATTGCTCTAAAGACTTGGTTATCCACTTTGGCGTAGGTCGCCAACTCCGAGAGGTCTCGGCACATCAGGGTAAAGTTATGCTCCTTTCCCAACTGACGCACCATACGGATTCTCTCCAGCGCCATTTTGTCGCCAATTTGACAACCCAATGCGTATGCGGAGTCTGTAGGATACACAACCAAACCGCCCCTGCGGATGATATCGACAGCCTGCTTAATCAACCGTGCCTGAGGGTTTTCCGGATGTATTTGAAAAAATTGAGACACCATTACTCCTTATCTGAATACTGCCGCTGGTTTTGGTCACTGGCTCTAATCACCAACCACCACTGCCCAATCGGCCCATACCGGCTCAACACCGGCTGGTAGCTGGCCACTGCTTCCCAGCGCTTGCCAAGGCACATCCGGGGCATGAAAATCACTGCCAACTGAACCCTGCAACTGGGTTTTTTGACAGATTTTGACCATATCTTTGGTTTGCTGCGGCTTTTGATCAGCACCGCTTATGACTTCAATACCTCGACCACCCGCGGCTTGAAAATCCTGGCAAAGCTGTAACAGCTTGGTTCTGGTCAACTGGTACTTCAGCGGATGGGCAACTACTGCGGTACCGCCCGCCTGGTTGATCCACTCTACCACGACCTCGATCTCCGGCCACTGCTGCTTAACATCGCCGATTTTACCTGCTCCCAAGTAACGCTTAAACGCCTGGGCGATATTTTTCACAGCGCCGACATCGACCAAGTGCTGAGCAAAATGCGGCCTGCCAACCTGCGCCCCACCAGCCAATGCCTCGGCACCGGCAAGAGTACCGTGGAGGCCAACTTTAGCCAGCTGGCGAGCGATCTCTTGGGCTCTGGCCTGCCGCTGCTTGCCCATATATTCGGTTGCTTGCAACAGCGCCGGATTACTAGCGTCAAAGTGCAAACCTACCACATGGATGCCGCGCCGAGCCCAAACACAGGAGAACTCAATACCGGATATGCAGTCTATGCCGACGCTAGCAGCATGTGCTTGCGCCCTGGTTAGGCCTGCGATGGAGTCGTGGTCGGTTAACGCTAAATGGGTCACACCAGCGTTTGCAGCTCGCTCGACCAACTGCTCGGGGCTCAAAACGCCATCAGAGCAGTTGGAATGGCAATGTAAATCAAAAACGCTCAATAAATAGCCTTACCGAATTTATGTGAAGTAACGCAAAGATAGATAAAGGCGCGCAAACCATCATTATCTCCCGCATTTGCGATCCAGGGTGTCGCATTAACACCTTTCGCTTTGAAAGCTTTGGTTCTAACACGTTACACTACGCGCGCCTAAAGGCGCGGCCCTGGCCGATAGATTAACACAGACAAGACCACGTAATAGAGTGCATCTCACCTTAGGCTGAAACGAAGCTTCAGCCATCACTCACCAATGAAAAGACCTGAATGAACAACCCAACCGAGCCCACCAAACCGAAAAAAGAAAACCTGCTTGTAAACCTTCTGCTCAATATCATTGTGCCAACCTTGGTGCTCACTAAATTGAGCAGTGAAGAATACCTGGGTCCTACCGTAGCTTTGATTGTCGCCCTGGCCTTCCCCATCGCCTACGGCCTTTGGGACTACCGAGAGAGAAAAAAGTGGAACCTGTTTTCCATCCTCGGCTTGATCAGTGTTCTGCTAACCGGGGGCATCAGCCTTTTGCAACTGGATCCCAAATACATTGCCATCAAAGAAGCAGCTATCCCAGCGATTTTAGGCATAGCGACCTTACTGTCGACGCGCACGCGTTATCCGCTGGTAAAAACCATTTTACTTAACGACAGTGTTTTGGATGTCGACAAAATAAATCAGGCCCTGGAGCAACAAAATCATAAAGCTTCGTTCAACAAAGTTTTGATGAACGCATCCTACTTAGTGGCGCTGTCTTTCGCCTTATCCGCGATATTGAACTATGTTTTAGCTAAAATTGTCGTGGTGAGCAGCCCCGGCAGCGTCGAATACACCCAGCAGCTGGGCAAATTAACGGCTCTAAGCTACCCCGTTATCGTGGTGCCGGTCACCATCGTAATGATTTTTGCCATGTTTTATTTGTTTCGCAATATCACTCGCCTGACAGAACTGTCTTTGGAAGACATTCTGGTGCAGCAGTAACAGCCATTGGCGACACATAAAAAGTAAGAGGAAAAATCATGTGGTATAGCATCGTCGGCAAAGACGCCCCCGGCACACTCAAACTTCGACTACAGACTCGCGCTGATCATCTAACCCGATTGCAAGCTCTGCAAAACGAAGGCCGCTTGCTGGTGGCAGGCCCTAACCCAGCCATAGACTCCGCGCAACCTGGTGACGCGGGCTTCGTCGGCAGCCTCATCATTGCCGAATTTCCGGATCTCGCAAGTGCGCAAGCCTGGGCCGATAACGACCCCTATGTCCACGCCGGCGTGTACGAGTCTGTCACCGTGAACCCATTTATCAAAGTATTGCCATAACCCCGTAAGACACGCCAAGACAACAGCGACTAATTATGCGAATTTCAACATTCATTTCAGTAATCCTAGGTAGCCTTCTTATCGGCCTGGCAGGCAGCGCAGTGGCTCAAAGTCAGACAGGGTATGTCTCCGATTCTTATTTCGTCCCACTGAGACGCGGTAAAGGTACCGAATACAAAATCATCCGAGGCGCGGTTAAAACCGGCACTAAATTGGAGATTGTGGCAGAGGACGGCGAGTGGTCAGAGGTGATTTTATCCGGCGGCACCCAGGGTTGGATGCGCTCCCAGTATATTGTTAAACAGCCCATCGCCCGTATGCAGCTCGATAGCGCCAAGGCCGAATTGCAAAAAGCCCGCGAATCGCAACAGGTTCTACAAGAGCGCAACGACGCCTTAACAGCAGAGAACCAGCAACTGAAAGCCCAGATGACTGAGCAGGGAGCGACTCTAGAAGACACCTCCACCGAATTGGACGAGATTCGTCGGATTGCCGCCAGCTCTGTGGATTTGAACAAGCGCCACGAAGAATTACTGAACTCCCACCAATTGCTGCAAACTAGGATCGATGTTTTAAAGGCAGAAAATAGCCGCTACCAAAATGACAACCGACAAAAATGGTTCTTTTACGGTGCGGCTTCGGTGTTACTTGGCGTCATTATCACCCTGGTCGTGCCTTTATTTAAGCGGCAAAAGCGCCATTCGGAATGGTTAAACTAGCGGGTATTGCAATGAAACGGATGCAAAGTTTTATTTTACTGGGCTGCCTGCTGCTGGCCTCCCTGGCCCAGGCTCAGATGGTTCGGCTAGAAACCGACCTGGGCAACATTGATATTGAGCTGTACAGTGAACAGGCACCCCTGAGCAGTGAAAACTTTTTGGCCTACGTTGATTCCCACTTCTACGATGGCACAATTTTTCATCGGGTGATCCCCAATTTCATGGCCCAGGCCGGCGGTATGACCTATGACTTCACTCAAAAAGAAACCCGCGACCCTGTGCCCAATGAGAGCAGCAATGGTTTGCGTAACACCTACGCCAGCGTTGCCATGGCGCGGTTTTCTGACCCGCACAGCGCAACGTCACAGTTCTACATCAATTTGAATAATAACGCCCACCTAGACCCGACTAAAAATGGCCCCGGCTACACGGTTTTTGGTACAGTCACCCAGGGGATGGATGTGGTAGCCGATATCGCCGCTCAACCCCAAGGCATGTACCGCGCCCATCCCAACGCTCCCAATATGGCAATTCGTATTCTGAAAGCCTACCGCATCACTGAAGCAACTGAATCCGATAGCTCAACTTCAAAAGACCAATAGTTATGGCCATAGCGTTAAGTGTTAACCTCAACAAGATTGCTCTGCTGAGAAACTCCAGAGAAGGAGATTTCCCCAGCGTAATTGAACACGCCAACCTATGCATCGCCGCTGGCGCCCAGGGCATCACCGTGCACCCAAGGCCAGATCAACGCCACATACGGCCCCACGACTGTGAACAGCTTGCGGTTTTGATAGAAGACTTACCCATGGTTGAATTCAATATTGAAGGCAATCCATTGGAATCGGCACTGGCCGATTACCCAGGCTTTATACCATTGGTACTTGCTCGAAAGCCCGATCAGGCCACTTTGGTACCGGACTCCAGCCAACAAAAAACCTCTGACCACGGCTTTGACCTGACCACCAGCGGTGACACCCTAGCGCCCATCATCGCCCAGCTTAAAGCCGCTGGAATACGTGTTAGCTTGTTTATGGATCCCGACTTAGAACAAATTAAGTTGGCCCAGCAAGTGGGTGCCGACCGAATCGAGCTGTACACCGGCCCCTTTGCCCACCACTACAACAACGGCCAGCCGATAGCCGAATTTCAGCGCCATATCGCCGCTGCAGAATTAGCCTGCGAGCTTGGCCTAGGGGTTAATGCCGGCCACGACCTTAATCTTCAAAATATGATGCTGTACCGCCACCTGCCGGGTCTGTTGGAGGTATCCATCGGCCACGCTCTGACAGTGGACTCCTTACATATGGGTATGACAAACGCGGTTCGGCAATACCTAGCGCTGTGTGACGTTTAAATGCAGCCATGGAATTGAATATTGTTGGTTGTGGCCACCTGGGCCAAACAGTGGCCAAACTTTGGCAGCGTAACGCGACCTTTTCCATTGGCCAGGTGCTCAACCGCAGCATTAGCAGTGCCCAGCGCGCGCTGGATTGGATTGGCGCGGGACGCGTATGCGACAGTCACAGTGAACTTACACCGGCGGACGTTTGGCTCATCGCCACCCCTGACAGCGCCATCGCCGAGGCCGCAGCCCTGCTGGCAGAACTCGACTTAAATTGGCACCATTCTACCGTACTGCACTGCTCTGGAGCCCACAGCGCAGCCCTATTACAGCCCCTGGCCCAGCGCGGCGCGCAGTGTGCCGCGGTCCACCCCATCCACAGTTTCGCCAACCCAGAGGCCAGCCTAAAAAAATTAGCAGGGTGTTACTGCGCCGCTGAGGGCGACCCAGCAGCACTGCACACGCTAAAGCCTGCGTTTGAACAGCTTGGCCTACAATGGTTGACCATCAGTGCCGCGCAGAAGTCGGTGTATCACGCCGCCAGTGTGTTCGCTTGTAATTATCTAACCACACTGCTGGCCGCCGCTGAGCAGTGCCTAAAAGCAACCGACATTGGCGCAAGCACCGAGCACCCGCTACCCGTTTTAATGCCGCTCATTCAGCAGACGCTGGTTAATATCGACAATCTCGGTCCGCAACGCTCGTTAAGTGGGCCCATTAAACGTGGTGACAGTGAGCTGGTAACAGCCCAGGCCAAAGCCTTGGCCACCATCGACCCAGATTTGGGTAAGCTGTACCTTGCCCTGGCCGAAGCCACCGTTAAGCTGGCCCAGTTACCGGCCGATAAACATCAGCTACTTGGCCTTGCCCTGGACGATCTCAAGCGGCAGATACCTAACCCACGGCAATAAACACCGAAATTAATAGACACACACCTTAATAGGCACCGACATCGTGGCCAAAGCAAATTCTGACTCCTCCGAATACCTAAAGAGACGGGCTTTTTTTCGCAGTCTCCTGACTGTGTACGGCAGAAAACCCGTACTGGAAGCCCTGCAAACCGCAGGTGTAAAAGCCTTTCGTTTGCACCTAGCGCAAACCAACAAACAAGCCGCAATTTTGGAGCAAATCGAGGCGTTGGCTAGCCAACAAGGCGCAGAAATTTGCTACCACAGCCGGGCCGAGTTAAGCCGTATTTCGAAAAATAGCAAACAAGATCAAGGGGTTTGCGCGGATATGGTTTGCCCGGGGTTTGCCGACCTTGATCACTTTATTGAACACAACCAGAACCGAGCTTTTGAGCTAATAGCGTTGGACAAAATCACCAACCCACAGAACCTCGGCATGATCATCCGATCCGTTGCGGCAGGGTTTTGCGATGGACTATTGTTACCAGAAAAAGGCAGCGCCCAGATTGACCCACTGGTTATCAAAGCCAGTGCCGGCACGGTGTTTAAAGCCAAAATACTGCGCTGCCCGGATTTGCCAAATGCCCTGGCAAAACTGCAGAGCATCGGCGCGAAGGTGGCCTGTTTGGCCGGCGACGGCGACCCAACTTTCGCCAATATCGATGCCCACAAGCAGCGAGTGTTTGTGCTAGGCAACGAAACCGACGGTGTCAGCGCCGAAACCAACAAGGCCAGCGATTACCGAGTGGCAATTCCCATGAATAACGGCGTGGAGTCTTTAAATGTTGCGGTTACTGCATCCTTACTAGCCTACCGCAAACATTTGCAATAAGCGTTATGCTGTCGCCCGGCGTTGCCACCAATGGGTAACCAACAGGCCTGCCACCAAGCCCCAAAACGCGCTATTAATGCCGAATAAGGTTACACCGGAGGCCGTTACTAAAAACGTAATGGTCGCCGCCTCTTTGCTTGCTTCATCGCCTAAGGCACTGGTTAAGCTATTGCCAATGGTTGCGAGCAGTGCAAGGCCGGCAATGGCGGCCACCAATGCCGTTGGTAACGCCAGAAACAAAGCCACCACAGAGGCCGCAAACACCCCCGCCACCGCGGTAAAAAGGCCTGCCCAAACCGCAGCCCAATAACGCTGTTTAGGATCGGGATCGGCGTCTTCTCCCATACAAATGGCGGCTGTAATAGCGGCCAAGTTATAAGCAAAGCCACCGAACGGCGCCATTAGCAGGCCGGTTGCGCCAGTGACACTGACAATGGGCGAGGCCGGCACCGAATACCCGTGGGCGCGCAATACGGCAAGCCCCGGAAGATTCTGCGACGCCATGGTTACCAAATACAGTGGGATAGCAACGCCAATTAATGCCGATAGGCTGAATTCTGGCGTAACCCAAACGGGTTTTGCCATTTGCCAGGATATTTCACCCAGTTGAGTCTGACCCAAAACGCTGGCGACGACTAAACCCACCAGCAAAGCAATAGGTATCGCATACCTAGCCAACAGCGGTTTAACAACAAAATAAGCCGCCAACATTGCCCCCACCAGCAGCGTGTGATCGGTCAGCTGGGCAAACACCTGCAAGCCAAATTGCAATAAAATCCCGGCTAACATTGCCGCCGCCAACGGCCCTGGAATAAAAGACATTATTTTGTCAAATGCGCCGGTTAATCCGGTAATTAAAATCATCAAAGAACTGGCTAGAAAAACCCCGGCTGCTTGGCCCACCGTCAAACCTTCCACCCCTGTCACCAGTAACGCTGCTCCTGGTGTGGACCAAACAATCACCACCGGCGTTTTGTAGTACAGAGATAGGCCAATGGTTGTGGCTGCCATACCGATACCCAGCGCCCAAAACCAGGAGGCGATGGCGCCGTCCTCAAGGCCTAAATTGTGAGCCGCCTGAAAAATAATCGCCGCCGCGCTGGTGTATCCCACTAAAACAGCAACAAATCCCGCACTCATTCTGCCAAAATTCAATAAATTCACGTACTTCTCAATAACCGATTTTTATCCTGAAATGGCATCCAGCCGCTTCCCATAAACGCACTAGTGATATTTTCCATTACTCGTAAATTCTATCGCACAGCTTTCAGCTGTGGTGACAAATTTCTAAAAGCGGGTCCTAGCACTCGCGATTGCCCACCCCACAAGCACCCGTTGGCTTAGCTTTGTGATGTGGTTCGCTCGGTGATAACCGTCATAACTTACACTAACCAACACACAAGCCAAAGGTTTACGCGTTGGGGCAGCGACCTAGAGCGACTTGGTTTACCGGCTACCCCAATAAAAGCTCTAGGCTTGGATGGCAACCGACTAGATATCCCAGAGATCCCAGAGATCATCCCAGAGATCATCAGAGCCATCGACAGTGAAACGTTTAACGCCGTTAAAAACTCAAGTGCAACGTTTCTCGTCAGACAAGATCGAACCGCAGCCCTCAGAGTACACGCTGTGTTTCAGCGCCCCTTGCGCCCACGCTTAACAACAAAGGACACATCATGACCCGAAAGAAGCACACCGCAATGGCCATTTTATTAAGCGCAGCATCGCTGGCGTTAACCGCACACATGCCTGCTGTAGCGGCGTCGAATTTATCTGACACCATTCAATCGGATTACGACAGTCATCTTGGCTCATTATTTAAACACTTTCACGCCAACCCAGAATTGAGTTTGGTTGAAAATAAAACCGCCAAACGCATTGCCGAAGAACTCAAACAAGCCGGTTTTACCGTGACAGAAGGTGTGGGTGGCACAGGGTTGGTGGCCATTATGGAAAACGGTAATGGCCCTCTGGTGATGATGCGCGCCGATATGGACGGCCTGCCCGTGGAAGAGAAATCTGGCTTACCCTATGCCTCCAACGCTCGCCAGGTAAGCCCTATTACCGGCAAGGAAGTACCCGTAATGCACGCCTGTGGCCACGATATGCACATCACCAGTTTGATCGGCACCGCCCGACGCATGCAAGCTATGAAGGATCAATGGTCCGGCACGTTAATGCTGGTGGGTCAACCCGCTGAAGAACGCATTATGGGGGCCAGAGCCATGATGGAAGACAACTTATGGCAGCGTTTTGGCAAGCCCGACTTTGCCTTGGCACTGCACGTATCGTCGGCGCTAGAGGCCGGTAAGGTCAACGTTGTAACCGGTAGCCCCTACGCCGGCTCGGATTCCGTGGACATCATCGTACATGGTGTCGGTGCACACGGCGCCAGCCCTCACATGGGTAAAGACCCAATTGTGCTAGGGTCCCAAATCGTTATGGCTCTGCAAACCTTGGTAGCGAGAGAGTTATCGCCGCGCCAGGCAGGCGTGGTTACGGTGGGGTCTTTTCATTCTGGCACTAAACACAACATCATCTCAGACCAAGCCCATCTACAGTTAACTGTCCGTAATACCAACCCCCACACGCGGCAGGTGTTGCTCGACGGTATAAAGCGGATAGCGGTAAACCTTGGTCGCGCCGCTGGTTTGCCCGAGGACAAGTTGCCCGAGGTGATCTACTCCAAAGAAAGTGTTCCTCCTACCCTCAACAGTCCCGAGCTGGCAACGCGCCTAAAGACTGTTTGGGAAGCCAAAATGGGAGCAGAAAAGGTAAGCAGCGAGGAGCCCACTGGTATGGGTGCGGAAGATTTCCCTATGTTTACCACAGAACCGTTTATTCCCAGTGTTTATTTCAGCATTGGCGGCACGCCTGCCCAAGACTTCGAACAAATGGCGGCCGGCGGACCACCTGTGCCCAGCCACCACTCGCCATTGTTTAAGATATCACCAGAACCATCGGTAACCGCGGGCGTTGAAGCAACCGTACTGGCTCTTCTGGAGTTAATGCCAGCAAAAGAGTAACCTTGTTGCTGCCGGTAATTCTCACCACAGGCGCTTAGGTGGCACTGGGTTGTGCCACCGTGGTGAATGGCATAATCTCCATCAAAATGGAGGTGCTACTTATCACCGCAACCTAACTTGTAGAGATTTGCTGTCTCATCTATGGCTCTTTAATATGGCTATTTAACTCTATTTATCGCTTTTTTCTAGGTAATTATACCGCCGTTTTACAAGAGCTTTTTAATACGTGGGCAAAGTCATCGGCCGGTATGGCCTGGCCGAAATAAAATCCTTGGTATTCATCGCAGCCAAATTCTTTTATTAACGTAAGTTGCTCTTGCTCTTCTACGCCTTCTGCAACTACAGTTAAACCCAAATGCCGGCCCATAGAAGCCATGGTTTCCACTAACACCTTATCGTTGCGATCCACTCGAATATCGCGCACAAAACTTTTGTCTATCTTCAAAGTGGACACCGGTAACCGCTTTAAATAGCTGATAGACGAATAGCCCGTGCCGAAATCATCCAGGGAGAAACTGAGCCCAGCATCACAAAGCTCGTGCATAATCGAAACAGTCTCATCAATATTGCCAATAACAACGCTCTCTGTTATCTCCATGTCTAAGGCGCCTTTTAAGTAAGGTTTGTTCCGCAATGTGGTTTTAACATCATCAACAAATTCTGTGCGGCGGAACTGGCGAGGGCTGATATTCACGCTCAACCGCATGCCGGTATGCCACAGGCCAAGCTTTTGCCATAGGGTGAGTTTTTGACAAGCCTCTTCTAAAATCCACTGTCCTAAATCAACGATCAAACCGGAGGACTCCAATGCGCCAATAAATAACGCTGGGCTCACCAAGCCCCGCTCTGGGTGATGCCAACGCAGGAGCGCCTCAGCGCCGGTCAAAGTACCCGTTTGTACATCAACTTTTGGTTGATACATCAACTCAAATTGCTTCTCTTCTACCGCACGGTGCAACTCTCCTTCTAACACCAGTTGATTTTTAACGGCGTAAGCCATATTTTCATTGAAAAATGCGATGGCGTTTCGGCCACTTTCTTTCACTTGATACATAGCGGTATCGGCAAACCTTAATAATTCGTGTACGCTGATACCATCCGCAGGGAAGAGCACTGCACCAATACTACACGTCACGCGCAGCTCAATATTATCGTGATGAATAGGCTCACACAGGCATTTGCGAATTTTCTCGCCTACTTCGGCGGCCTTATCCTTGGCCTCTTGGTGTTGGGTATCCAACACCGTTAGCACCAATACAAATTCATCGCCCCCCAAGCGAGCTACCAGATCTTCATCGCGGATGGATTCCTCTAGACGCCGGGCAATTTCGATGAGCATAACATCACCAACAGGATGCCCCAGGGAGTCGTTTATATTTTTAAACTGGTCCAAATCGATAAACAGCACAGCACCGTAGTAACCGTGACGCTGGGCTCGGTGTAACTCGTTCTCCAACCGTTCCACTAATTGTATTCTGTTGGGTAGCTTGGTGAGCGAATCGTGATAGGCCATAAAGGCGATGTCGGCCTCGGATTTTTTTCGATCGCTGATGTCAGTGGACACCGACAACACTACGCACTCATCGTGAAAATTCAGCAGTGTGTAGTGACTTTGCCAAAACAATTGATTGTTATTCCTATCGCGCCAGCGCTCTTCAGCCACAAAGATGTCTTGTTTGGTTTCCAGCACCTGCTGGTCATAGGCCAACACATCTTCTATTTTAACTTGGTCACCATTTACCACATCCTCAAAGTTAACGTATCGCAGCTGAGCAGGGGTTAAGCCGAATACAGAAGCCCAGGCTTTGTTAACAAAAACGATGTACCCGTCTTTGTTACGGGCTGCGATAAAAACCGGTAAACGATCAATCAATTGCCGTAAATGTTCCTCACTGTTGCGCAAGGCTATTTCCACCGACCGCTGAGAATCCAACGCCAGCTCGACGGATTCCAACAACCGATTGCCGTTATCTACTAACTGTCCTAGCTCGTCGTTACGTCTGGACGAGCGAGTGAAGCGCCGAGAGCCGGGCTGGTAGAAATTAATGCTTTGCATCTCTTCCGCCAGACGCAATACCGGCCGGGTAAAGAAATAAAAGAACACGAAATACAGCACACCAATCAAAGCAAAGCTTTGGAACAAATCGGTCATTAAATAGGTAACTGAGCGCTGATAAAAACTGTTGTACACCACATTTTGGTCCACCGTATAACTTACCTTACCAGCCAAGTATTGCTCGTAATTCGGCAGAGTTAAATCAGCGGAGAATTCCTCATACCGGTCGCCAATAAATTGCTGGTACCAATGACCATTGGCGCTGTCGCTGGGTAGTTTCTCTGCTTCGGCTAGGATGTTACCCGCTTCATCTTCGATTTTGGCGGCACTAATGAAATCGTAGTGCAATAACCCGTTGATTACTTCCCCCGCTAATTCGTTATCCAAGACGTGCACGGCTCTGGTAGCCGAAGGGGCAATCAAGCCAATGATATTTTGGTTGGTTTTGGCAAATTCGTTATTGTGGTTGTGAAAATCTGCCAATATTTGCACCACTGCCAAAACCAGGCCCACAGAGAATGTGATGCCCAGACCTAACAGCGCTAATCGTTGCGACATACCCATAGTGAATGCGTAGCTCCTATGATCGCGACTTAGTAATACAGTCGTGCCTAATTATTGCGTTGTTCACCACCATGGTGACCTTTTATTGTTGTGATCTATTGAATTCGGTTGCACTATGAGACAGCGATGGATTCCCATCATTTATTAAATAGCATTTTTACCCTATCTGCGTTTAAAAACACGCCAAACTGGTGACGACAAGCGAAAATGCAGGGAATTTTTGGCAAAAAAAAGAGCCGGCTAGGCTCTTTATTTCGATAACACTGAAATCACGCTCATTTAAATAACGAATTAAGCGACAGATTATAAGAGGTCAATCTAATTTACAGTGATTGCCTCAATGAGTTTCACCATGGACTCATCGTGGCTTGAACTTACCGTCGCCTCTTCGAATTGGTACTCCTTTTTGTTTTCACTTCGGTCGATTGCCAGATGTTCGAAATCAAACAATGTTGTATCGGCCATTTGTGACGGCGAGATATTTTGTATGGCGGCAAATATGCTCTCAATGCGTGCGGGATGTTCTTTCTCCCAGGAGCGCAACATGGCTTTGACGTTCTGGCGCTGAAGGTTCTCCTGCGATCCACACAGATTGCAAGGAATAATCGGGTATTGTCGCTGTTGCGCAAAGGTGATCAGATCACTCTCTTTGCAGTAAGCCAGCGGGCGTATAACAATATTGCGCTTGTCATCGGACAACAGCTTAGGCGGCATAGCTTTGAGCCTGGAGCCAAAAAACATATTCAAAAACAGGGTTTCTACAATATCGTCTCGGTGATGCCCCAATGCAATTTTACTAGCGCCGATGGACTCTGCAAACGAGTATAAGGTGCCACGTCGCAAGCGAGAGCATAAACCGCAAGTGGTTTTACCTTCCGGAATTTTCGATTTAACCACGCTGTAGGTGTCTTTATCGAGGATGTAATACGGCACCCCCAAGCCAGACAAATATTCTGGCAATACATGCTCCGGAAACCCCGGTTGCTTCTGGTCAAGGTTTACCGCCACTACCTGGAAGTCTATGGGCGCTGTTTTCTGCATGTGCAACAGAATATCGAGCATGGCAAAGGAGTCCTTACCGCCCGATAAACAGGCCATTACAGTGTCGCCGGCTTCAATCATGTTGTAGTCGGCGATTGCCTTACCCACATTGCGCCGCAGACGTTTCTGTAGCTTGTTGAACTCTGTCTTTTGCTTAAGCGCGTCCATTACCTATGTACCACGGTGTGCAGGCCAAACCACATGCTTGGCATCTATTAGAAGGGGCGGCAGTGTACCAAAACAACGCGCCCAAGCGAATCCACATCTGACTAAAAACCAACCAATCTTGCATTGCATAGGCCCCACCGAGCAATGGTCAAACTACCCCTGCCGGCCATGGACGTTTACAATGCTCAAAAAGCCACCACAGGACACCTATGAACTCAGCCACCCTACCCCCAAACAGCCTTTTTGATGACCTTGTACAACAGGACCGTCAATACATATGGCACCCCTACTCGGCCGTCGATAGCCCCGCCCCCCTCTACCCCGTGGAAAGGGCTGAGGGCGCTAGGTTGCACCTCAGTGATGGTAGGGTGTTAATTGATGGAATGTCGTCCTGGTGGGCTGTGATTCACGGCTACAACCACCCGGAGCTTAACCAAGCATTGACTGAGCAGGTGGATCAGTTCGCCCATGTGATGTTCGGTGGCTTAACCCATAAACCTGCTGTGCGACTGGCGCAGTGGCTGGTAGAACACACACCGGATGGCCTGGCCAAGGTGTTTTTCAGCGACAGCGGATCGGTGGCGGTGGAAGTCGCCATAAAAATGGCGCTGCAATATTGGCAATCCAAGAGCCAAACCAGCAAGCATCAGCTGTTATCCCTGCGTCGCGGTTACCATGGCGACACGTTTTCGGCCATGTCTGTGTGTGATCCCACCACGGGCATGCATCATCTCTTTAACCAGGTTTTGAAACCGCAAATTTTTAGTCAATCGCCGCCATGCGGTTTCGATCAAACTTGGCAAGAACACTACATAGACGATTTTCGTCAACAAATTGAAACCCACCACGAGACACTGGCCGCGGTTATATTAGAGCCCATCGTGCAGGGTGCCGGTGGCATGAACTTCTACTCTCCTGTGTTTCTAAAACGAGTCCGAGAGCTGTGCGATGAGTATGACTGCCTTCTGATAGCCGATGAAATTGCCACCGGATTTGGCCGCACAGGTGAGCTATTCGCCTGCAATCACAGTGGGATTAGCCCCGACATAATGTGTGTTGGTAAAGCCCTCACCGGCGGCTATATGACGTTGGCGGCCACACTGTGCAGCGATAAGGTAGCCACGGCTATTTGCCAGGGGGAAGCGTCTGTTTTAATGCACGGACCGACGTTTATGGCCAATCCGTTAGCCTGCAGCGTGGCGCTGAAAAGCTGTCAACTGTTGGTTGAAAGCCCCTGGCAGGCGCGTGTAGCCAACCTGGCAGCCACCATGAAGCAATTACTTGCGCCCTGTGCGAGTATGAATCACGTTGCCGAAGTACGTGTACTCGGCGGGATTGGCGTAGTAGAGCTGAAAAACCCGGTGGAATTAGCTAAGGTACAAGATAAGTTTGTGCAGGCGGGCATTTGGGTGCGGCCATTCGGCAAGCTGGTCTATATAATGCCGCCATTTGTGATTGAACAGGCAGACTTAATCGAGCTATGCGAGCAATTAGTATCCGTCGTGGCTGCTATCCATGACTAGAGATCCATGAATAAACTGACATGACAAGACAGCTTACATATCATTAGGCGCTTTGGCGGTATTAATTTCCACTAACGTAATATCGTCGCGCTGTTCACAGCCCTTTTTGAAATCATCCAGGCGCACAAGAACGGTCTCAATGAGCGATTCCTCCTGCTCTTCGATGGCCTCTCGCAGCCGATCCTCACCAAACATTTCGCCTTCTGGGTCTTGGAATTCAATCACACCATCGGTGTAAGCAAATATACGCGCACCAGAGGCTAGGTCGTACTCTTTGCTGGTACTGTCAAATTCTTCGTTGGTGAGAATACCAATAGGCATGTGCTGAGACGGGATCACCTGGCTGGCCTTACTGGACGGCTCAACCATATAGATATCATTCATACCACCCACCCAGATGTCCAAGTGATCCATGGTTGCGTTGAACTTCATCAACACCATGCAGCAGAACATGTGGTCGGGCAGGATTTTGAGTAACTTACGATTAGCCTCAGCTACGATCTCTCCCACGGGCACGCTCTTGGCGGCCATGGCATAAAACAAATCAGCAAGTGGCATACAGCCGATGGCAGCGGACAAGCCATGGCCGGTAAAATCGCCCAGCAACACGTAGATATCGCCGGTATTATTGCGGTGGGCTAGGTACAAATCGCCATTAAACATGGAATACGGCGATAAATGCGTGCTAATAGACTCGCATTTCGTCATGGCGGGCTTGATGACGTTGTCAAATACGTGCTCTACCACCAAGTGTTCTCGCTCGGTTTCGCGTTGGTGGCGCAGTAATTCTTTATTACTCTCCTGTAAATTAGCGTGCATGCTAAACAGGCGTTGATGGGCATTTAGGCGGCTAAGCAACAAAGTGGGGTTAATCGGTCGAGACACGAAATCATCACCGCCCGCCTCGAAACACAACTCTAGTTTTTCTGCCTCATCGGCGGAGGTCACAAAAATAATTGGAATATGATTAGAGCCTAGGTGTGACCGGATCTCCCTTGTGGCGTCCAGGCCGTCTATGCCGGGCATGACGATGTCCATTAGCACCATGCAGATGTCAGTTTGATCCCGCACCACAGATAGCGCCTGCTCTCCACTGCCTGCCTGAACACAGGTATAGCCCGCCCCCTCTAACAGGCCTACCAGGCCCAGCCGGTTTATTTCCTGGTCATCTACAATCAGTACTTTCAAGTCAGGCCCCTCTCCAGGAAGGATGTGGAAACGTCTATCATTGGCGGCAATTTCGTCACTAGCACAACTCGGCATTATTCGGCCGACCTACGAGCACCAATTCCTATTGCATTGGCCGCAATACATTAAGTGCCATGTATTTTATTATTTCTGCTCATATAGCCTAGATCGCGAAACTCAATTTCGCCAATCGGTTGGTACGCCGTTAACAACCGTTTATAAGCAAGGGGTAAACCAAATGTAAAACTAGAAGCGCCGAGGCTAACCGTAAGCACTGACGGGAAGAAAGCACAACAAGAATGAGAAGTATTCAAAAGGAAAGATTGGGCAGTTGCCAACAGTGTGAGGCTACCGTCGCAAACAGCAGCGTGGATGATTTTTATAGAAACAAACCGCTATAAAAAAAATCGCCAAGCTCAACCGCTAAATACAGTGAGCTTGGCGGTCATTAAACCGGCGCTTTTAATTTAAAGCTTGAAACGACATAACCCTTTAACAGCAAAAACGCCGCCTCAAGAATAAAAAAGAAGCTTACTCGGTTAAGGCATCTACCACAGCTTGGCCCATGGCTTCGCAACCGATAAGCGTCATGCCGTCGCTGTAGATGTCTTTGGTGCGCAAACCCGCATCCAAGACACGTCCAACCGCCGCCTGGATTCGATCTGCGGAACTCGCTGCACCGATGGAATAACGCAGCAACATAGCGGCGGACATAATGGTTGCCAATGGATTGGCGATATCCTGCCCGGCGATGTCTGGCGCAGAACCGTGGCAAGGCTCGTAGAAGCCTTTGTTGTTCACATCTAAAGACGCCGACGGCAACATGCCTATGGAGCCGGTAATCATAGAGGCTTCGTCTGAAAGAATATCGCCAAACAGATTGCCGGTGACCAATACATCAAATTGTTTAGGGTTAATCACCAATTGCATGGCGGCGTTGTCGACGTACATGTGGCTCAGTTCTACATCGGGATAACCCTTAGCGACTTCTTCCATCACTTCGCGCCAAAGTACAGTCACCTCTAATACGTTGGCCTTATCTACGGAACACACACGCTTATTGCGTTTTTGCGCCGCCTCGAATGCCACCTTGGCGATTCGACGAATTTCAGACTCTTTATAAACGTCGGTATTAAAGCCCTGCTTTTCACCATTCTCTAAAGTACGGATGCCTCTTGGCTGGCCAAAATAAATGCCACCGGTTAACTCTCGCACAATCATAATATCTAGCCCGCCAACCAACTCGGGCTTCAGCGGAGAAGCTGCCACCAGCTGCTCAAACGCAACCGCAGGCCGAAGATTGGCAAACAAACCTAAATCGGAACGGATATCGAGTAAGCCAGCTTCCGGACGCAGGTGTCGCTCGGTTTTACCGTCCCACTGGGGGCCGCCCAGGGCGCCAAATAAAATGGCATCCGCCGCCCGCGCTTTGGTTTGGGTGTCGTCTGGGTAGGGTTTGCCGTACTGGTCGTAGGCACGCCCACCCAACATGGCGGTGTCAAAGGTTAGGTTGAGATTATCAATCTCATTAACAGCTTTAAGCACTTTTTCGGCGGCGGCGATAATTTCTACACCAATGCCGTCGCCCTCAATAATTAATACGTTTTTACTCATATCTTTGCCTGTTTAAATGTTATACCACGCTGCCGAAAATCCACGGCGTGTTGGCTTTGGCTTTTTCTTCGTAGGCTTTAATAGCATCAGCTTCTTGTAAGGTTAAACCGATGTCATCTAAACCGTTCAATAAGCAATGTTTACGGAAAGCGTCTATTTCAAATTCGAAACTACGGCCTGCGGGCGTAGTGACTGTTTGCTTGGCCAAATCTACGCTCAATTGATAACCTTCTTCGGCGTACATTTCTTGAAACAGCTGATCAACAATCTCGGCCGATAAAATAATGGGCAATAAGCCATTTTTAAACGAGTTATTAAAAAAGATATCGGCGTAGCTGGGTGCAATAATGCAACGAAATCCGTAGTCGTCTAAGGCCCAAGGTGCGTGCTCACGGCTGGAACCACAACCAAAGTTCTCTCGTGCCAGTAACACCTGGGCGCCCTGGTAACGAGCAAAATTCAGCGGAAACTCAGTGTTTAGCGGCCGGCCAGTGCAATCTTGGTCGGGTTGACCTTCATCTAGATAGCGCAGCTCGTCGAATAAATTTTTTCCAAAACCGGTTCGCTTAATGGATTTTAAGAAGTTTTTAGGAATGATCATGTCGGTGTCGACATTGGCTCGATCCATGGGTGCGACCAAGCCAGTAATTTGAGTAAAGCTTTTCATATCGGCTCCTTAAAAGTCTCGCACATCAACAAAATGGCCAGCAATGGCAGCGGCGGCAGCCATCGCAGGGCTAACCAGATGGGTGCGGCCTCCATAGCCCTGGCGGCCTTCGAAGTTTCGGTTGGAGGTTGAAGCACAGTGCTCCCCTGCTCCCAATTTATCGGCGTTCATGGCCAAACACATTGAGCAGCCGGGCTCACGCCACTCAAAACCTGCAGCAGTCAGTATTTTATCCAAACCCTCGGATTCCGCTTGTGCCTTTACTAAGCCAGAGCCGGGTACCACCAAAGCGCGTTTAACGCTACTGGCTACTTGTCTGCCGTTGGCAACTTCTGCAGCGGCGCGAATGTCCTCGATACGAGAGTTGGTGCAGGAGCCAATAAACACTTGATCCACTTGAATATCGGTGATCTTTTGGCCCGCAGTTAACCCCATATATTCCAGCGCGCGGTTAATACCGGCCTGTTTGGTTGCATCGGCTTCCTGAGCAGGGTCGGGTACGCATTGGTTAACCGGCAATACCATTTCCGGCGAAGTACCCCAGCTAACCTGTGGCAAAATGGCACTGCCGTCCAGCTCCACTATTTTGTCGAAGACGGCATCTTCATCGCTGACCAGTGAGCGCCAATAGTCTTCGGCTTGCTGCCACTGCGCGTCTTTGGGCGAGTAAGGCCGGCCTTTAACGTAAGTCAGGGTGGTGTCATCCACAGCCACCATACCGGCGCGCGCACCGGCTTCAATGGCCATGTTACAGACCGTCATCCGGCCTTCCATGGACATATCCAAGAACACTTGGCCGCCAAATTCTATGGCGTAGCCGGTACCACCAGCGGTGCCGATTTCACCGATGATGGCTAATATCACGTCTTTTGAAGTGACACCCTTACCCAGTGTGCCGTTTACCTTCACCAGCATGCTTTTCATTTTCTTGGCCACCAAGCACTGGGTAGCCATAACATGCTCTACCTCACTGGTGCCGATACCATGGGCCAAGGCACCCAAGGCGCCGTTGGTGGCGGTATGGGAATCACCACAAACGATGGTCATACCAGGTAAGCAAGCACCGCTTTCTGGGCCGATGACGTGAACAATGCCCTGCCGAGTATCGTTGATTTGGTATTCCACAATACCGAATTCATCGCAGTTCTCGTCCAAGGTTTGCACCTGTATACGAGAGACGTTATCTTCAATACCAGCCACGCCTTGGGCTCGCTCTTCACCGGTGGTGGGTACATTGTGATCTGGTGTGGCCAGGATGCTATCCACCCGCCAAGGCTTACGCCCTGCCAAGCGCAGGCCTTCAAACGCCTGTGGTGAAGTCACCTCATGCACAATGTGGCGATCGATATAAATTAACGAAGAGCCGTCGTCACGTTCTTGCACCAAGTGGGCATCCCACAATTTGTCGTATAGGGTTTTACCGCCCATTACCATCTCCCATCGTTGTCTAATTCACGGTAGTTGCAGTGTATGCAAAGCCATTCGATAAACCAAATTCATTATTTTCATGTTTTTGATAACCATCTGGAATACTGTTAATTTGCTATGACGGCCAACAACAAGTGATTAGGTTACATGACTGCACAGCCACCTATAACCGGATAGCCAAATGGACACAGATGCACTAAAGGCTTTTATCGCCATAGCCGAATTGGGGTCGTTTTCACGGGCGGCGGAGACGCTCTATTTAACCCAACCCGCCGTCAGCAAGCGCATAGCCTCGCTGGAGGACAAACTCGATCATACGCTGTTCGACCGCGCCGGGCGCAGCATAACGTTGACCGAAGCCGGCCGCGCGTTGTTACCCAGAGCCAAGGCTATCTTGGCCGCCACAGACGAAGCCGTGCAGGCCATTAATGACCTCTCGGGCCAGGTGAAGGGAGAGCTAAAATTGACCACCAGTCACCACTTGGGGCTCCACTACCTGCCGAAATATCTGCGTCACTACGGCGACCGTTACCCAGAGGTAAAACTGGCGCTGAACTTTAAAGACTCTGAAATCGCGTTGCAGCAAGTACTGGACGGTGAGGTGGAGCTGGCGGCGCTCACCTTGGCTACGCAAGCCGATGAACGCTTGGTGGAAGCTATGGTATGGGATGACCCCATGGCCTTCGTGGCCGCGGCGGACCACCCACTAAGCTCTATGGCAAGCCCAGGCATTAAGGACCTTGCACAGTACCCCGCCATAGTGCCCGAGGCCAATACCTTCACAACTCAACTACTGAGCGATGCTTTTACCGCAGCCGGTCTGACTCTGGAAACACGTATGGCCACCAACTATCTGGAAACCATCAAAACGCTGGTGTCTATTGGTTTGGGCTGGGGGGTGCTGCCAATCACCATGGTCGATGGCGGGTTCACCACCTTGCCGGTGTTAGATAAGCCCTTGGTGCGCCGACTGGGGATTATTCATCACCGGGATCGCAGCCTCAGCAATGCCAGCCAGGCTTTTTTGGACCTTTTGCTGGCAAGCCGAAGGGCTAACTAAGATTTGCTAACATCAGGAATGGCATGCTGAACCTCGGCGTTTTGGCCACGGTCGCGCATAAGATGATCCATCAGGGTGATTGCCAGCATAGCTTCGGCAATGGGCGTAGCACGAATGCCCACACAGGGGTCGTGGCGACCTTTGGTGACCACCTCAACGGGCTCACCCTGGGTGTTGATACTCTGGCCCGGAATGGACAAGCTGGAGGTCGGCTTAAGCGCCAAGTGCGCTACGATATCCTGGCCGGTGGAAATACCGCCCAAAATGCCGCCGGCATTGTTGGAGGTGAAGCCATCCGAAGTGATCTCGTCGCGATGCTCGGTGCCTAGCTGCTCCACGCTGTCAAACCCAGCACCAATTTCAATGCCCTTTACGGCGTTAATACTCATTAATGAGTGCGCAATTTCTGCGTCTAATCGGTCGAAAATCGGTTCACCTAGGCCAGGTTTAACACCGCTGGCCACCACGGTAATTTTGGCGCCAACAGAGTTACCTTTGAGGCTCTTCATATAGGCTTCCATGGCCGGAATTTTGTCGGCATCTGGGCAGAAAAACGGGTTTTCGTTGACGATATTCCAATCTACCTTTTCCACTTTAACCGGCCCTAGCTGGCTTAAGTATCCACGTACGGTAATGCCGTGAACTTGCTGCAGGTATTTTTTAGCAATGGCACCAGCGGCCACACGCATGGCGGTTTCTCGGGCGCTGGACCGGCCACCACCGCGATAGTCTCGCGTGCCGTATTTGTGGCTGTAGGTGTAGTCGGCGTGGGCAGGACGGAAAATATCCTTGATATTAGAATAATCTTTAGAGCGCTGATCGGTATTTTCAATCACCAAGCCAATGGCGGTACCGGTGGTTTTACCCTCAAAAACGCCGGATAAAATCTTCACCTGATCCGCTTCTTTACGCTGCGTAGTGAATTTCGATTGGCCTGGCTTGCGGCGATTTAAATCGGCCTGCAAATCGTCTTCGCTGAGCTCTAACCCTGGCGGACAACCGTCAACAATTGCGCCCAACGCCAAACCGTGGCTCTCACCAAAGGTGGTTACCGTAAACAATTTGCCAATGCTGTTACCTGACATATAACTCTCTCAAAACTAAGCGTACTACTACGCGCAACTAACTTTCTTCTAAATCTTCAATAACAACCAGCTCTGCTGCCGTCATGACAAAGACACCGTGGCCGCCACGTTCAAAATCCACCCAAGTAAACGCAATGTCGGAAAACGCCGCTTCCAGGGCAAACCAGCTATTGCCTACTTCACACACCAGAACGCCGTCATCACTTAGATAATCCTTTGCCTGCGCCAATAGCTTACGAGTGAAGTTAAGCCCATCATCGCCGGAGCCCAACGCCTGCTTCGGCTCGTATTGGTACTCCTTAGGCATAGTGGATAAGTCTTCGGCGTCCACGTAGGGCGGATTGCAGATAATTAGGTCGTAAACCTGGCCTTCAAGTGCTGCAAACATGTCTGACTCAATGGCTTGTACACGTCCTTCTAGGCCGTGGTAATCAATATTTTGCCAAGCGACGTCCACCGCCTCCGGGCTGATGTCGCTGAGATCCACGATGGCATCGGGAAAACGCAGCGCGGTAGCGATGCCTATGCAGCCACTTCCCGTGCACATGTCCAACACTCTTTGTGGCGGCTGGGTCAGCCAGGGAGTGAAGTCTTTTTCGATCAGTTCGCCGATGGGCGAGCGCGGAATGAGGACGTTTTCGTTAACAATAAACGGCCACCCGGCGAACCAGGTTTTACCCAGCAAATAAGCCGCTGGGATACGCTCGCGTATGCGAATCTCAAACAAACTAACCAGTTGTTCTCGTTCAGTTACGGTAAGCTTGGCATCCAGCACTTGGTCTATGAGTGACCAAGGTATGTCCAACGCTTCCAACACCAGAAAACACGCTTCATCCCAAGCGTTGTCAGTACCGTGGCCAAAATACACCCCGGCACCGGACATCTTAGTAGCGCCAAAACGCACATAGTCGCGAATTGTCGCCAGTGGCGTAGTATCTCTTAGCCATTCATCAACAGCCATGTTTCAGTTTCCCGGTTAGAATAGGGGCGCTATTGTACCGGTAATAGATAGATAACATCCACATTCCGAAATGAATCGTATAGGCCGATGGGCGACAGCAACACGCTCCTCATGTATCATCACCGCTGTCCAATAACAGGCTAACGGTAACCCGTTCGTCAATGAGGTGCTCCACCGCGCACCGGCACTTGCACACGAAGGCAAAGCCAGTAATAAATTTTAAAGCAGGAACCAATCATGAAAGAGCAATTCGCTGCCATCATCGAAGCAATGGGCGAAGATCTATCGCGACCGGGTTTGGTCGATACCCCCAAAAGAGCTGCCAAGGCGTTTGAATACCTAACCCAGGGCTATCACCAAACATTGGATGAGGTCATCAACAACGCCCTATTTCCGTCTGATTCAAACGAGATGATCGTGGTGCAAAACATTGAGCTCTACTCAATGTGCGAGCACCATATGCTGCCTTTTATAGGCCGTGCTCATGTGGCTTACATTCCCACAGGCAAAGTATTGGGTTTATCTAAAGTGGCTCGTATCGTGGATATGTTTGCCCGCCGACTACAAATCCAAGAGCAGCTCACCACACAAGTGGCCAAAACCATCGAACAGGTCACCGATGCTGCTGGGGTAGGCGTGGTAATTGAAGCCAAGCATATGTGCATGATGATGCGCGGTGTAGAGAAGCAAAATTCTGTGATGAAGACTTCTGCCATGCTGGGTGATTTCAGGGACAACCAAGCCACCAGAGCTGAGTTTTTGTCTCTGCTAGCTTCGAAGTAGTTCGGTCGTTATTAGCAATCCGCACTCACTTGCGGCTGCTGCTACTGCGCTTAACGGTCACCATTACTCCACCCAAGCTACTGAAACCAATTTAGCCTGCCGTCAACGATAACTCAGTAGCCAAACATCAATTTGCTGGCGCCGAATAGGCGCCAAGCTGCCAATACCCTCAACCCGTATCCGCCCCGCCTTGCTTTGCGCTTCTATCTGCTGCGCGAGGGCAATACCGATTGCTTTGGAGTTGGCGAGATTATTATCCAATCCAGTGTTGCGGTAGTCGGTGACCACTAGGGCCAACTTGGTGGTGGGCTCGGTTTTCAATAGCCGCTGCACCAGTGCTAGATAATCTTCCTGTACACGCCACTGCCCTTCGCTCAATAATATTGGCAGCTCAAATCTCTGCCCCTCGTCTAGTAGGGTTTTTAGCGTGTCGATACTGGGTGTCTGGTTCACCCGGTTAACAGCGTTAAATTGGTCGAACAATAAATAGCTGCGTTGATTACCGCGCGTTACTGCATAGAGCACAACCACGGTATCACCCTGCTCGCCTTTAATTTGGTAACTGGCAAAGCGTTGAAACTGATCTAAGCCGTAAAGTCGGCGATCTGAGAAGTATTCATTGGCCCAGCTGGAACTGCTGCCGCAACGATGTCCGCTGCAGGCAAACAAGGGTGTGGCCCCTGCCAACTGCAACTGCTGATGGTAACTTTGCATAGCGAGCTGAAGATCGGTATTTCTAGGCAGTTCATATACCGCGCGCATACCATTACCGGTGAGAGTTTGCTCGTCCGGAGCTCGCCACTGACCATTAACGTTACGCAGGGTTGTCAGTGCCAAACGGTAAACATCATCCAGCGGGCTTTGCTCCAACCGCCTAGCTCCTTCGGGATCATTCAATTCCAGTGCGCTAACGGAACCCACCGGCAAAAATGCCAAGCATGCACCTAATACTGCCGGCTTTAAGTAAGCCCAGGATAATTTCATTCGTTTTGACCGATCTTAGTGTGACCCAATATATTCGTTAGCGTGCTGGGCCATGGATGACTAATCCGCCCAAAACGCTGCTATACCTTGGGCAATGTCCGCTTCTTGCCCTTCCATATGAAAATGGTGGCTGCCTGGCAGCTGTAGCGTGTTAATTTTAGGCCAATCGTCCAGCTGTGGCGCGAGCTCCGGCATTTTAACTAACACACCATCTTCGGCGAGTACTAATAAAATGTTTGCGCTGATACGCCCTACAAATGCTTCGATTTGCTCTTGGGACAGTTTTACCGCCGAAGGAAGCTGCAATTTAGGGTCAGCACACCAGATATAACCGCCCTGATCAGCCACTACACCGCGTTCTGCAAAAGCCTCTGCAGAGCTTTGTAGGATGGGCCACGCCGAATTCATTCTGGCGTGGATGGCTTTGTCACGTGTGGGGTAAACCGTAGCGCGTTTGCGATTGCTGCTGAGCATGATTTTAACGCTGCGCGCCAATTGCTGAGGTGCATTTTCCAGAGGCTCCGGCTGGGGCCAAATTCCATCCAGAAGTACCAAGCTCTGCACCCGCTCAGGCCAGGAGCCCGCCGCCAATGCTGCAATCATGGCACCACGAGAATGGCCGATCAGTGAAAACGCCTCCCATCCCATGGCATTGGCCACCGCAAAGATCTCTACCACGTCCTCCCAAATATTGTAGGGAGCCATGTTGTTGCGACGACCGCTCAGACCATGGCCGGCCAAATCCAAGGCAACGATTTCGGCGTTAAGTTTTGGCGCCAGCTGATTGAAACTGGCGCAGTTGTCCAACCAGCCGTGCAAAGCAATTACCTTACGCTGGTTGCCTTGGCCCCAGATTCTGGCAGACAACTGTAAGTGCTCAAGTTCGAATTGGTGCTCAACGTAAGCCAATGTTTGATACCTCTAAATAAACTAACGGGCGCTAATCAACCAAATCGTTAACCAAACAAACCCTTAACCCACCAAACCCTTAACCCACCAAACCAAAGTGGCTGGCAATCTATTGTTGTTTTTTTAACGGCGCGAACAACATATAGAAGACCCAGGCAAACCAGGACACGAATATCACCAGTAAAATCCAAGCGATTTTCTCACTGCCCGAGGTCTTACTGGACAGAGCAATGATCGCCAAAGGGATTAACCAAATCACGGCGATGATTGGAAAAAACAATATTTGCAGTAAAGTATCCATAGCGTAAGGCTCGGGTGTATTTCTTGTTAGCCTAAGGGGCGAATACCCACTGCGGCACGCAATTGTGTGATGAACTGTTTAGAAGAAGCGCGCGCTTTTTCGGCACCCGCCTGTAATACGGCCTCTACCTCTGCCGGCTTGGCCAGCAATTGCTCATAACGGTCACGACCTTCAGCAAGCTCGGCGTCAATTAAAGCAAACAATTGTTTTTTAGCTTCGCCCCACGCTATACCGTCCGCGAAGCTTTGACGCATCTCGTTCACCTGATCCGGCGTAGCAAAAGCCTGCCAGATTTGGAACACGGTTGAGGTGTCTGGATCTTTTGGCTCGCCGGGCTCAAGCAGATTGGTTTTAATTTTATTGATGTGTTTTTGCAGTTTCTTTTGCGGCAAAAATAAAGGGATAGTGTTACCGTAACTTTTGCTCATTTTACGGCCATCTAAACCCTGCAAAACAGCCACGTTATCGTCCACCGTCGCCTCGGGCAGAACAAAACGCTCGCCATAATGGTGATTAAATCGACCGGCAATATCCCGAGCCATTTCTACGTGTTGAATTTGATCCCTGCCCACCGGTACTTTGTGCGCATTGAACATTAAGATATCCGCCGCCATTAATATCGGGTAGCTGAACAACCCCATGTTAACGCCAAAGTCGGCGTCCTCCTGGTTTGCAAGATTATCGTCTACGGCTGCTTTATAGGCGTGGGCGCGGTTCATCAACCCCTTTGCCGTCATACAGGTGAGTAACCAAGCAAGCTCTGGGATCTCAGGTACATCTGACTGGCGGTAAAATACAACTTTCTCTGGGTCAAGGCCGCAAGCCAACCAAGTAGCGGCGATCTGCAAAGTAGACTCGTGCACACGCTCGGGCTCGGTACATTTAATGAGCGCATGGTAATCTGCTAAAAAGAAAAAGGACTCGGTGCTGTCATCAACGCTGGCGCGGATTGCCGGGCGAATAGCCCCGACGTAGTTACCGAGATGCGGCGTGCCAGTGGTGGTGATGCCGGTTAAAAAACGCGTTTTACTCATAAACCTGGAAACCCAATGGTGATAGTCGGCTAAGACAAAGGCTGTCTGGCGACATAATAACGGGTTTACACTAGATTATTAACCGGTGGTGGTACTGTGGGCCCAAATGGCTCCAGCCAAGACCGCTCAATTGCTCCAACAAGGCTGCCTGGTCATCAACCAGTGCGCCTCTGGCTAATCGCGCCGAGTCTGTGGTTGCCCCATTGGCGGTTTTTAACTCCAGAATCCGCTGGATAAGCGCATCCACCTCTATTTGCGGGTCTTTATCGTCACAGCCATGACACCTGCGCTCTCCAAACCATTCCGGATAAGCAAGCCTTCTGGGCACCGCTGGAATACACCCAGCCATCACTGCCTCCAACAATGCCAAACCCTGAAAGTCGTGCCTGGCAGTGGACAACACCATATGGCTCTGGGACAAAAGCTTCAGGTAACTCTCCCTACTCTCTACATAGCCCCACGCCCCCAACGCTTGGTGCTCGACCAGCAACAGCTCTATCTGTTCGAATTCTTTCGGCACGCGTCTAAATTGCTGGCCAATAACATGAAACCTAAGGGAATTATCAAGCAGATGGCGCTGAGCCAAGGTTGAGACCAAACGCAGTAAGATATCTGGCCCTTTGTCCCATTCCCACCGATGATTCCAGACAATCTCCAGAACCTTAGACCCCGCCGCACTTTGGCAACGGGTTCGCCCTTGGCTATCGTCCAATGGCACGGGCAATACGTGGCTCTTATTTTGAATGCTATCCATTAAACCCACTGGCACCGCGTCGGGCATTTTTTTTAACAACCTACGGCCACCGGTTAAAAAGGTGTCCATATTGTAACGCGAGTTGAACAGCACACGGTCTGCAACTAATGCGCTGTACAGTGACGTCAATTGAATTTCCACTAACCCCTGCTGGAGCAGCGACGCTGGGTAAGCAAATTGATTTTCGTGAAAGTAGACAACGGTGGGTACCTTAGCCAAGTGGGGCCGAAAGCCTCGCAGTGCGGTTAAATCCACCATGGAGGTGGCAAGGATAAGATCGTAATCGGCTTCCAGCTCAGGGTAGTTGCCCAGCCCCCAAGTTAAGCTGTTGCCTCGCATGCGCCAGCTAAAATGGCGGGCCGGCAACGTCATTACAGTCCATTGCCATTGCGTAAAATACTGCGCAAGCCCCCGGCACCATTGGTTATGGCTGTGAGCGTGATAGGCAGATAGCAACAGTACTCGTTTCAACGCTGGTCCTAAGAATCGGCCGCACCCGTTACTGCGGGTATCCTCGATTGGAATTATTAAGTATGACCGCACTCAGGCCCGACTGAACCATCAGCTGAACCGCGACTTTGCTTCTGCTGCCGCCATCATCGGTAATGACATAGGTTAACCCAGGATCCAACGCCTTTAGCTGGGAGCGTAATTTTCTCAACGCAATATTCTTGCTACCACGCACGCTGAAGTGTCGGTGTTCCACCGGCAAACGAACGTCTAAAATTTCTAACTGCGGCTCAAAATCAGGCAACTGCTCTAATTCTACATAGCGAAATAACGGTTCTTGCAGCAAAGTGATAAAATCGCCTTTGCTCAAACGCATGGCAACGCCCTTGGTAGTCATTAGCACGGTAGCGTTGCGGGTGGTGTCGCCCACCAAAGCTTCTTCGCCAAAATAGTCGCCGGTTTCTAATGGCACAATATCCCCTGTTGCAGGAATCACTTTGGCGCTACCCGATGCCAACACGTAAAAATAATCACCTTCCTGACCTTCTTCGACGATGGTTTCTCCTGCCTCCAGTGAGACTGATTCAAACCGGGTAAACAATTTTTGAATATTAGCCGCTGGCACCGAATTAAATAATGGTGAATCCAGCAAGCGAGACATCCAGTCTTGCTGTTCTACGGCCGCCTGCGACTGGGACTGCTCTATGGTGTAGGCGTCTAAATAATTGATCTCTTCCGTCACCATTGAACCGCCAACCAAGTTACCGCTAACGGAGACTTCCAGTTCAGGGCTCGACTCACTGGCTGCCATTATTAAGTCTAGCTGTCGACGCTCCACGGCCAGTACGGTTACGTTACTGGCCGCAACGGCGGACGCTTTACTCGGATTTAATTCGTTTAACGCAAATTGGCTGGCCGCATCCTGCGCCGACAATGACGCCGATTCAAAGCTAGCGTCGACTAGGCTGATGTCGCCATCGACAAGGTAATACAAATTTGGCAGGGATTTACCGCGTTGAAAGACGATTTTGCCTTTGGCAACACTGTGCAGCTCGCTGGCATTGGCGATACGCTCTATGTATTCCGGGGCCAGCTCAGAAAAAGGATGGAATTTGAATAGTGTGCTTTTTTCTACAGACATAAACCCGGGCCTCCCTCAGCCAATCTTCCACCTGCAACGCTAAAGTTTATACTCTGGCGCCACAACCGGTGGGTAAATTAGCTTAAAAGGCCCTCTGTTTAACGCTGAATTTTCAATTTTGCGACCCAGTTAAAATTGAATATTCGTATTCATCAAAGAAACATGAATAGTAAAAAAGCACCTAATATTAGCCGGTAAACAACAAACGGCAACATGCCAATTCGCTCAATAAAGGCTAAAAAGAAGTGAATACACAAGAAAGCGCTGATCGCTGAAAACAAGGTTCCCCACGCGATATCCGCCCAGGCGATACTCGGTTCTTGGATCAGCTCCAGGGTTTTAAAGCCGGCGCCCAGTACAATAATGGGGATAGACATAAAAAACGAGAAACGCGCCGAATCAACCCGGGTAAAACCTAGCAACAGTGCTGCAGTAATCGTGATACCGGAACGGGAAGTACCAGGGATTAACGCCAACGCCTGAGCGCAACCAATCACCAATGCCGCGGCAATGCCCATTTGGTACATTTCCTTGGTTAGGGCTTGTTTGCGATCGGCTATGTAGAGCGCTATGCCAAACACAATGGTGGTAACGGCAATGACTAAACCGGAGCGCAGCTCTCGCTCGATGAAATCGTTGGCTAACAAACCGACGATGCCGGCGGGAATGGTGGCCAGAATGATCATCCAAGCTAGATGGCTTTCGTGGGTCGGCCCCTGGGAACCAAATTGTTTAAACCACGCGCCGGTCATGCCAACCACTTCGCGGCGGAAATAACCAACCACAGCGATTAACGAACCAAAATGCACAGCGACATCAAACGCCAGCCCCTGATCGGGCCAGCCGAGCACTTCTGTTGGTAGAATTAAGTGAGCCGAACTTGAGATAGGCAAAAATTCGGTAATCCCTTGAATTAATGCCAACAACAAAATTTGTACAAAATCCATTCAATTATTCCCTACGTTTTACCTCAAAAGGTAAAAACCGTTTACTCCCTACACGCTGGCATCGCGCCGGCGTATCGACTCTCTCTTTTTCCAGGTTATTTCGTTTCTCAAATAAACCGGAGTGGCATCTTCCACCGCCACAGTACCACCGCGCTCAAAAGCCTGCTGCGCCACCGCGTCGATATCCGCCGCGGTGATGGCCAAGCCAGACACTTCTGCGACACTTCGTCCACTTAACTCAGGCACCGCCCAGCCAGACCCAACCGCAACGGTATTGTCATCAAACCAAGCATCGTCGATGCAGCCAACAGGTAACACCTGCTCTGTACCGACGAGCTCTGGCAGACCGGGCCCAACGCGGTAGCGAGCGATGTATACCTCGTCCATACGGGCATCGAATGCAGCTAGCACATCTTGCCCTTGCACCGCGTGGCCTTGGTTAACGGCCGCAACCGCCAGAGCCTGCAAAGTAGATACAGGTATCACTGGAGTATTTTGCCCAAAGGCTAAGCCCTGAACCACACTCATGCAAATGCGAATGCCAGTAAAGGAACCCGGCCCGCGGCTGAACGCAATGGCGTCAACACTGGGCAAACCAATGCTGGCCTCTTGAAGAAGCTCATCGACCATAGGCAGTAACAGTTGCGCGTGCTGGCGTGGCTGTTTGTGAAGCTTTAGCTGTGTATCTCCGTACACAGTTAAACTGGCACTACAGAACTCAGCCGAGGACTCCAATGAAAGCAGTATTGCCATGAACGCTCGTATTTTGGCAGGTGGACAACGCAAAAAGCGCCCTTAACGGGCGCTCTTTATAATACGATGGCTGCGAGTAAAGCTACAAATGGATTTACTTAAGAACTGTAAATACCTTGGCTTTAATCTCGCTAACATCGCCGACGCCAGGAATTTTAGTGAACGCCGGTGCTGGTGCATCGCCTTGGGACGGGAGGTTACTATAAAAGTCCACCAGAGGCTCGGTTTGATCGTGGTAAACTTGCAATCTTTTACGAACCGTTTCTTCGGTGTCGTCTTCGCGTTGAATCAACGCTTCACCGGTTTCGTCATCTAAGCCTTCTTGCTTAGGCGGATTGTACTTAACATGGTAAACACGGCCAGAGGCCTCGTGCACACGGCGGCCACTCAAACGAGCAACGATTTCTTCGTCGTCGACAGCAATTTCCATTACGTGATCGATGACGACGCCTGCGTCTAATAATGCTTCCGCTTGTGGGATTGTGCGTGGAAAACCGTCGAACAAAAAGCCGTTGGCACAATCATCTTGCGCGATACGCTCTTTTACCAGGCCGATGATAATTTCATCAGAGACCAAGCCACCGGAGGCCATGATATCTTTCACTTGAAGACCTAACGGTGTTTCATTTTTGACCGCCGCACGCAACATATCGCCGGTGGAAATTTGGGGAATGGAAAACTCATCCATGATTAACTGAGCTTGAGTGCCTTTGCCGGCACCGGGCGCTCCCAGTAGAATGATCCGCATACAAATGCTCCTATTATCTTAAACGCAAAACCTTTTCCTGGCTGGCTCTGTACATCACATAGACCACTTGTGATAGACCACTGCTATGGCGCGTACCATACACGCGTGATGACTAGATCACAAGCAAGGTGCTTGCTGCACTGCCGCATCGCTAGCGAGGCTCAATTGACAGCGATTGTCCAGTAAATTTTTTTCAATTGCCATTGCACCTTAGTCACAACGGACCTGACTTTTCGAAGGATTTGGCTTGCTGCCAAAGCGCCTCGAGTTGGTCTTCATCACCCTCGCCGATCGCTTGCCCACGCTCGGCCAAGGTCGATTCAATAAATCGAACCCGTGACTCAAATTTACGACTGCTGGCGCGCAAACAAGTCTCGGCATCCATTTTTAAAAAACGGGCTATGTTAACTGCCATAAACAGTACATCGCCCAACTCCGCTGCTACATCTGGGCAGTCCTTTGGGTCTAATCCAGCTGCGCTGGCGACGAGCAACGCTTCATTTAACTCTAAGCGCTCTTCGTCCAATTTGGCCAGCATTGGCTCAATGGCCTGCCAATCCCATCCGGTCTTTGCCAAACGGTGCTGCAATTTTTGCGCCCTAGTTAACGCTGGCAAGCCCGTTGGCACATCATCGAGAATACTTCGGAGGCCTTTCTCGTCGCGTTCTTGGGCTTTGATTTGCTCCCAGGTCTGAGAAACTTGCGCTGTTTTTGTCTCTGTGTTCACTTGAACCCGAGCGCCCTGGCCGCACAGAGTTCCATCGGTAAAGACGTGCGGGTGCCTGCGAATCAGCTTGGCGACTAAGGTATCGACCACCTGATCAAAATCGAAGCGACCGTCCTCTTTGCCCAGTTGACTGTAAAAGATCACTTGAAATAGGAGATCGCCCAGCTCCTCAGGAAGATGCTTTAAATCCTCGCGCTCAATGGCATCAGCAACCTCGTAGGCTTCTTCAATGGTTGAGGCGACGATGGTTGCGTAGCTCTGCTCTAAATCCCACGGGCAGCCGCATTCGGGATCGCGCAGCCGACTCATCAAATACTTAAGATCATCAACGGTATACAAGTGTTATCTAACCTATTTTGTTACACGGCAAATCTATTGCGCCGGGTTGTGCCCCTGCTTTCGCCGAGCAGACGCAATATTTGGTAGCTGGTTTAGCCGAGCCAGAATACGACTGAGCTCTTCAAAGCCGGATATTTCAATGGTGATCTGCATGTCCACCGTATTAAGTCGTTTGTCAGAAAGCGTCTGTAAGGCACTGATATTTATACGATCTTTATCCAGCATGGTGGTGATATCACGCAGCAGCCCGTGGCGGTCGAAGGCCTCTACCAAAATATCCACGGAGTAAGACTGCTGTGGCGCCTGCCCCCAATCGACTTTGATCATTCGCTCGGGCTCATCTTCGGACAAGTGCATTACATTCTGGCAATCCTGCCGATGCACACTGACGCCCCGCCCCTGGGTGATGTAACCCAAAATGGCATCACCTGGCACCGGATGACAACACTTGGCGATTGAGGTCATTAGGTTACCAACACCGTCAATGTAAATATCGGCACCAACGTCGGTACTGGCCTTGGAGGTGAGCGACACCACCGGTTGACTTTCATAGGAGCCCAGCAAACGCTGCGCGGCATTAAGCACCTGGTGTACGCCCAGGTCACTGGCACCGACAGCGGCGTAGAGGTCATCCAAGCTATTGAGATTCATAGTTTTGGCCAGCTTGTCAAAATCCAAATCGGCTAATGCCAAACGACGAAACTCGCGGTCCAGCATTGCTCGGCCATCAGCGATATTTTGCTCACGGGCCTGCATTTTGAACCACTGTTGAACTTTCGCCCTGGCTCTTGAGGTGCGTAAATAGCCTAGCGCCGGCGACAGCCAATCACGGCTTGGCGACTCTCGCTTTCCTTTAAGAATTTCTACTTGGTCAGAGGTTTTTAATCGATGGTTAAGCGGGACTATGCGACCATTGACTTTCGCCCCTCGGCAACAGTGGCCGATATCCGTATGCACCTGGTAGGCGAAATCCAGGGGTGTTGCACCCTGGGGCAGATCGACGATGTGCCCATCCGGTGTAAACACGTAGATGCGGTCCTGCTCTATGCCGTGGCTGAGATGGTCCTCCAGCGGATTACCACCACCGACTTCATCATGCCAGTCCAATACTTGCCTCAGCCAGGCAATCTTTTGCTCGTAGCTGTCTTCCTGTGGGTCACCGTCGGTGCCCTTGTACAACCAATGTGCACAAACACCAAACTCTGCCTCTTGGTGCATCGCCTCTGAGCGAATTTGAACCTCTAGAATTTTCTGTTGCGGGCCGATCACGGCGGTGTGCAAAGAGCGGTAACCGTTCTCCTTGGGTGAGGCGATGTAGTCGTCGAATTCGTTGGGAATATTGCGCCACAGTGAGTGCACAATGCCTAGTGCAGCGTAGCAATCTCGCACGGTGGGTACTAAAACCCGCACGGCTCGGATGTCGTACACCTGGGAAAAGCCAATTGCTTTGCGCTGCATTTTGCGCCAAATACTGTAAATATGCTTAGCTCGCCCCATGATGGTGGCGTCGATGTTGGCGTCGCTCAGTTCTTTATCCAGTGTGGTTACTACACTGTCGATGTAGTCCTGGCGATCCAGACGACGCTCATCCAACAGTTTGGCAATACGCTTGTATTCTTCTGGGTGCAGGTAGCGAAACGCTAGGTCCTCCAACTCCCACTTGATATGCCCAATACCCAAGCGGTGCGCCAGCGGTGCATAGACCTCGGACACTTCCTTAGCAACGCGGACTCGCTTTTCATTGGAGGCATCTTTCAGGGCACGGATGGCAAAGGTACGTTCGGCTAACTTGATCAGGGCCACGCGGACGTCATCCACCATGGCCACAAGCATTTTGCGAACCTTTTCGGTTTGCTCTTCGGACTCTCGGCCAAACACCGAGGTGGCAGTGTCATTGCGCATGCCGGTAATTGCCGCCATGCCCATAACGCCACGCACAAGCTTAACGCAGGTCTCACCGAAGGTCTTTTCTAGATCATCGACATTGAGCTTAAGCTCACGCACCGCGCGATACAACATCGCGGCAACCAGGGTTTCCGAGTCCAGCTTTAGATCGGCGAGTATTTCAACCATTTCAACACCAGCTTCCAAGCTGGTATGGCTTAACTCCCAAGGATTATCGGCAGGCGCGTTGCGGTCTGCTTTTTGAACCGCCTGGGTGGCTTTTAACAGTTCTACCCTGCCTGGTTCATCCACTTGCGTTAGAGCACAGATGTGTTCGATCCACGCTGGGACATCGAGATCGCCAGAGGCACTTACTGGGATATCTGCTCGAACCTTAACCATGATTTCCTTCTTGTGGGTTGCTCCAATTTTTATTATGGCGTAGCACCAGCTAATTCAGCCGCGCAAACAACGCTATGTGGCACCTGCTCGAACGGTTGCACTAGGTTAGCATTTTCTGCTCGGCGAAATACGATGGTTAATACCAAAGTTTGACACCTTGAGCCTCCCCTCTATCGCAAAAAAGCACCACATAAGGGCGGCGAGAAATAATCGCCCCATTATTGGCCGCTCAAAGGCAAAAAAGTGCCATTGTTTCCACATGTTTTGTTTGCGGAAACATATCCATCACACACAGTTTGGATAAACGATAACCAGAAGCAGCTAATGTTTGCGCATCACGTACTAAAGTTGCTGGGTTGCATGACACATACAACAGCAACGGAACGCGTGCACTGATCAGTGCTGGTAGCACTTCGGCGGCTCCCGCACGTGGCGGATCTAACAGTACGGCGTCAATTTGGCCAGACACAGCGGCCGCCAAACTATCGGCGCCGCGGCTCAAGTCTGCGCCGACAAACAAGGCATTTTCTATACCATTGTGTTGGGCATTTCGCCGCGCCGTGTGCACCATGCTTTCATATAATTCCACGCCAACCACAGACTGGGCAATCTGTGCTAGGGGCAAGCTAAAATTGCCAACGCCACAATAAAGATCAACCACATGTTGTAGTTTCCCGCTTTGCTTGCCCGCGGCAGCAAGCCAAGCCATGGCTCTGGTCACCATTTGCTGGTTCACAGTGCGATTGACCTGGGTAAAGGCCTCAGGCCCAAATTCCAGCGTTAGACCCAAATCCGGTAGCGAGTAGTGGTAGGTCGATGAATCGCCATGTCGCAGCTTGGCCGGCTGCTGATCTACCTTAAGCCACAAATCAGCACCATTACGCTGGCACAGAGACTCCAAGCCGCAGAGCTCGGCAGCCTCCAGCGGCTCGGCAGTTCTCAATAAAACCGCCACTCGCCTTTCATCTTGCAACAACTCTATATGGCCCAATCGGCGGCTGCGCGGTACCTGAACTAGCCAGGCCTGCAACTCGGGGATGAGCGCCTGCAGCCCCTCGGCAAGCACCGGGCAGCCATCGATAGCAACCAATTGATGGCTGGACTTGGCGCGGTAGCCCAGGCGCCAACCACCGGATTGATGCCGCAAAGACAGTCTGGCTGTTGAGCGATAGGCAAAGGGTTGGGATTCCAGGGCGGGCTCAATGGTATCTGGCGTTAGCCCGGCCTGTTTGTGTAACGCAGACAGTACATTCTGCTGCTTTAAGGCAGTCTGCTGTTGTTGATTCAGCGACATAATCGAGCAACCGCCGCACTGATCAAAATGACGGCACTGTGCGGTTCGACGGTGCCGGCTAGGCGTTTCTACGTTGATCAGCTGCCCGCGATAACTGCCCTTAACCGTGCCGGTGAACTTCACCCGTACGGTGTCGCCGGGATAGCACTGCGGCACAAACACTGTTTTACCGTTGAAGTGTCCAATCCCCTCACACTCACTGCTTAGCGAATGAATCGCCACCTTGGCTGGGGACGGCAGCTGCTTCTTCGTCGGTTTAAAAACACGCGCCATTAAAAAGGGACACCGAAACGTGCTCGCGGCAGATAACCGATGCTAGGCATCAAACACACCAGACGACAAGTAACGATCACCGCGATCACACACAATGGCAACAATCACCGCGTTTTCCACGGTTTTTGATAGTTCTAGGGCACCGGCAATGGCTCCGCCGGAAGAAACACCGCAGAAGATGCCTTCCTGTCGCGCCAATGCGCGCATGGTTTGCTCCGCTTGGTCTTGTCCCATATTGATCACCTTATCCACCCGTTGGGCATCGTAGATTTTGGGCAGATATTCCTGCGGCCAGCGGCGAATGCCGGGTATGGCCGCGCCATCGTCGGGCTGCAGGCCGATGATTTGAATATTCGGATTTTGCTCTTTGAGATAGGCAGAGGTACCCATAATGGTGCCGGTGGTGCCCATGGAGCTTACAAAGTGGGTGACGGTGCCGCTGGTTTGCTGCCATATCTCAGGCCCAGTGGTTAAATAGTGAGCCCTGGGGTTATCACCATTGCCAAACTGATCCAATACTCTTCCCCTACCCTCCGACTGCATTTGCAAAGCGAGGTCACGGGCGCCCTCCATGCCAGCCTCTCTCGACACTAGAATGAGCTCAGCGCCGTAGGCCGTCATGGCGGCTTTACGTTCGGCGGTGGCGTTGTCCGGCATAATTAGAATCATATTAATGCCTTTAATGGCGGCCGCCATGGCCAGAGCAATTCCGGTGTTGCCGCTAGTCGCCTCTATTAGGGTATCCCCAGGTTTGACGTCGCCGCGGGCAATGGCCTGGCTCACCATGGATAGGGCCGGCCTATCCTTAACCGAGCCAGCAGGGTTGTTACCTTCCAATTTGGCCAATATTGTGTTGCTGGTATTACCGGGTAAACGCTGCAACTTAACAAGTGGTGTATTGCCCACAACGGTTTCGATGGTTGGAAAGTCCATGATGTACCTTGATTTACTCTATAAAAGTCCGACTACGACCAGTTACCCGGTATTGTACCCCAACCGGGTTTCAACGTGCCCCGGGGTTTCGAATTTTTGCACCATGGCCCCAAGCGGCGCTGTATGCGAGACGGGCCAACAACCTGGCTTAAAAACCCAGCGACGAGAACTGATTACCGTGCATTTTATCAGCGTCAAAGCGATAATAACGAACATAACAGCGCTGCTGCAGCGCAAATTGCGGATTGCTATCACGTTTGATTCGCCAACCGCGGTTACACTAAATGATTTTTGAATTACACGGTTTACCCTTGAATGTACTTTAGACACGTACAACTGCTGCAAAGAAAACTGTCACTGTTGCCGTTATTTGCAACCTCCGCCGCATTGGGTGTGGCGCTATCGTTGTTTTGCTACACAGAGACTAAGGATCAGGTTGGGCAACAATTTTTAAATATCACGGCCATGGCCGCTGAAATGAGCTCAGACGCCATTCAGAATCGTTCAATCGTTGATCTGGAGAGTACCCTCAGCGCACTTATTCAGCATCGCCACATTAAAAGCGTTCGTTTAACCGATAAAGACCAGAACATCATTGGGCACCTGGGCCAAGGCTTTCTGATCAAAATGCCGGAGCCGGAATGGTTCAACAATGATGTCAACCAATCCAGCGACAGCCACCTCAATATTCGCCGTGTGGTGCACCCGGTACTGAGCCGAGATCACAGCGCAGTGGTAGGCTGGGTGGAATTGGCCTTTGATAGCACGGCCGCAAAATTCGCCTATATGGATATGCTGATTGGCATCGCCATTTTATCGTTGTTGTTGCCCTCGGTGGTTGCGCTCTATCTGCAGGACCGGCTGTCGAAGATGCGCGACGACATCAACAATTTAGAGCAAGGCATAGATATCATCAGCGAAGGCGACTACACCCATACCATTGAAGTCTCCGCTGACAGTACCATTTCGCCCTTGGTGAAAGATCTCAATGCGATGTCCCAAGCGGTGCGTAAAAAGCAAATTGAGATGAAACGCAACATCGAATTTAATATTGATGAACTGCGAGAAACCATGGAAACCATCGAGATCCAAAATATTGAGTTGGACTTGGCTCGCAAGCGAGCGCTCGAGGCGAGCCGTGCCAAGTCCGAATTTTTGGCCAACGCCAGCCACGAATTCCGAACACCTCTCAACGGAATTATTGGTTTTACCCAGCTATTGTTAAAAGCCGACATCAGCGAAACGCAGCAGGAATTTTTGCGCACCATAGAAACCTCTGCCCAAGGTCTATTAACCATCATCAACGACATTCTCGATGTGTCGCACATTGAATCTGGCACGGTCAACTTAGATTACATTCCAATGCGGCTAGAAACCGTGATAGAAGAAACCACGCAAATTTTGGCTCCCACAGCTTTTGACAATAACCTTGAGCTGGTGTCGATGATTGATTCCGACCTACCGCAAGAACTCATCTCCGACCCTCTGCGCCTAAAACAGATTCTCACCAATCTCATTACCAACGCAATTAAATACGCTAAAGGCCACAACATTGTTCTGAATGTAACGCGGGAGAAAAGCGGCGAAGTAAAACCAAAATCCGCTAAATCGATCATCTATCGATTTGCCATTGAGGGCATCGCTCCAGATGCGCAAATGGACACCGGCTTTGCCCTAAAAGATTTGGGTAAAACAGACCAAGACGGTACCCGTTCCTTGGCGGACAACGGCTTTGGCTTTGCTATTTCAGAAGGGCTTATCAAAGCATTAGACGGTGTGTTAGGTATTGAGCAGGCTATCGATCATCAAGTGCTTTGGTTTGAGGTACCGCTGGATCAAGGCCAAAAAAGCAAGCCCTATGTGGAGAAAGCACTCACCGGGCTTTCGGTAGTGGTATGTTGTGAGAATAGCGAGTTGACGAGTCAGGTGAAACAAATTACCGCAGACTGGAAGCTGAATTTACTGGAATTAAGTAATCCCATGGAGATTCTGCCGGCGGTGCAACGTGCCACCCAAACCGGAAAATTCCAGCAGCTGTTAGTAATGGACGTACCGGTAGAAGAAAGTAAAACCACTGCCACCAGCTTTTTAGACCAACTCACCTATCAGCTAAACAGCGATTTCCATTGTAAAACCATCCTACTGACCACGCCGGCAAAACAAAGAGAATTAATCGAGGCTGAAATTAACCGAGCTGTGGCGTTTTCGGCCAAGCCGCTGATTCGTAATAGGCTTTACAAGGCTATCTGTACCCATCTCAATATTTACAAAAACGTTTACAGCTCGGCAAAAGTGCAGCTGCTGAAAAACCCGGCCAACAAACCTAAGATATTGGCGGTGGACGACAACCCAGCCAACCTGATGTTGGTGCGCGAGTTTTTAGTTAACCTGGGGGCAGAAACCACCACCGCTGCCAACGGCGAAGACGCCATCAAAGAGTGTGACAAAAACGTTTTTGATCTTATCTTTATGGACATACAAATGCCGGGCATCGACGGCATAGAAACCACCAAAGAGATACGCAAACGGGCGCCCAAGGGTAAACGAACACCGGTGGTAGCATTGACTGCTCACGCGGTTAACGACCGTAAGTCTGAACTGTTATTAGCAGGGCTTGACGATTATTTGAGCAAACCCATAACAGAAGAGCAACTGGCACATGTGATACAACGCTGGTGCACCAATCTTGCTCCACAACAAGTACTGGCCAAGACAACCACTACTGCCAACACCCATGATGAGCTAACCGCCCTAACGGCACCGGCCAGCCTCCTAGGCGCAAAATCCGTTAAGCCTTCCGAGCCCGCCAGCATGCAGGTCAAGAAACCCGTGGATATTGGTATGTGTCTTAATTTGGCAGGAGAAAAGCCGGATCTCGCCCGGGACATGCTCACCATGCTGATAGAGGGGTTGCCACAAAACCTGTCGCAAATCGACGAGGCTGTACAAACCCAAGACTACATCAGGCTCGAAGATGTTGTGCACCGGCTGCGTGGCGGCGCCAGGTGCACTGGCACGCCCAAGCTTGCAGATACCGCCAGCAAGTTGGACCAACTATTATTCAATAAACAATACGATGAGATTTTTCCGCCATTAAGCGCCTTGATTGACACCATAGAGGAGCTTATCGCCTGGTCTGACGAATACGACATCGATTCTCTGTTTGAATAATCAGATCACGTTGATGAAGGAGGCATCGTGGCCAAATACAAACTGCGGCTATGCAGCGGCTTGGGGCCGAGCAACGAATCCAGAATCGAACGATTAACGCGTTTTAAAATAGCTAACTGATCGGTTTGCCAATTGCCCTGGGCAATGGCAGCCAGCAAATGCCCAGGAATATCGCCTTGATACGGATCGGCAACAAAGCCCACATTGAGTAAAAATCCGTAACGTGCATTCGCCGCAATTACTGCACCGGTCTGGCCGTCACGAGTGTAGTCAACGCCGTAACCAAGCTCGTCTAGTAGGCGCAATTCGAAACGCCGCAGACTAGCCAACTCCGATAGGTCATCGGCGGCTTGGGCTAGGTCACCCAACGCTCTCATATAACCGGCAAATAGGGCCGGTGCAGGCTCCTCTGGTTGCAACAAGCGATAGAGCAGTTCGTTTAGATATAACCCGGAATAGAGTCGTTTGCCTTTAAGCTGCGTCGACATTCCTGCCAGCTCGGAATTACGCAATGTTTTTAGCTGGGAATTGCCAGACCAAGTTACCTGCATCGGTGCAAACGGTTGATAGATAGAGCGCTTTTTTTGCGAACGCCGAGCGCCCCTGACCACCACAGAAACGCGGCCGTAATTGGCGGTAAGAAAATCGACTAAGAGGCTGGTTTCTCGGTAAGGCCGAGAGTGGATTACGTAGGCTGGCTGAAAGTTATCTTTGGGATTCACGCCCTACCCGCCCTGTTAAGAATCCGGACTGAATTAAGCGCCGAAATCGCTATCGTCATAACCCAAGCTTCGCAGAGCACGCTCGTCGTCAGACCAACCGGATTTTACTTTCACCCAAAGATTTAACATCACTTTGTTATCAAACATAGTTTCCATATCTTCGCGGGATTGCTGACCGATCTGTTTTATTTTTTCGCCCTTGACTCCAATTAGGATTTTCTTTTGACCTTTACGCTCTACCAGAATGAGAGCGCTGATGTGTAGCACACCAGCATCAAACGAAAACTCCTCTATTTCCACCGTCATCTGATACGGCAGCTCTTCACCCAATTGACGGGTAATCTTTTCGCGTACAATTTCCGCGGCCAAAAAACGGCTGCTGCGATCGGTGATCTGGTCTTCGGGGAAGAAAAATTCACCTTCAGGCAAATATGATTCAATGACGGAAAGGAGTCGGTCCAAGTTATTATTGCGCAACGCCGAGATGGGAATAATATCCTTGCATTCCACATCGTCGCTGAGCGCTTTCAGATGGGGTAACAAGGAGTCTTTGTCTTCAATTTGGTCGATTTTATTAACTACCAACACCACCGGTGCACCGGATTGGGCGATACGATTGGCGATCCACTGGTCTTCTTCCGTCCAGTGATTTTTATCCACCAAAAATAAAACCAAATCGACATCTTTATAGGCGTTAGTGGCCGAGCGATTCATGTAGCGGTTAAGGGCTTTGTCCTGCCCGCGGTGCAAGCCAGGCGTATCTACAAACATAGCCTGCACGTCACCCTCTGTATAAATACCAAGTAGGTTGTGCCGGGTGGTTTGCGGCTTACGAGAAGTAATACTGAGTTTTTGCCCCAATATGTGATTCAACAATGTAGACTTGCCAACATTGGGCCGGCCAACAATGGCTACATAACCGCAGCGCTTAGTCATTATTCCCCCTAATGGCCTCAATGGCTTGTGCCGCAGCTTGTTTCTCGGCTTGTTTTCGATTTCTGGCGGTTGCCTGAAAAGGCGTTGCAATGCCTGGCACCATACAGCTCACTGTGATTGACTGATTGTGAGCCTGCCCGTCCACCTGAATGATGTCGTACTCGGGTAACACTTCGCCGCGAGCTTGCAGCATCTCTTGCAGTTGTGTCTTGGCGTCCTTTAAGGGTTTATCTAGCTGCAGTTTTTGCAAGCGGCCGGCGTACCAATTCAACACAACCTGGGTGCAGGCCTCAAAGCCAGACTCAAGATAAACACCGCCAATCAAGGATTCAACCGCATCGGCCAGGATAGACTCTCGCTCTCTGCCGCCGGATTTAAGCTCGCCCTCGCCCATAATCAGGCAGGGGCCAATATCCAGCTCTTGGGCAATAAGAGCAAGCGTATCGCCCTTAACCAAAGATGCGCGCAAGCGCGTCAACTGCCCTTCGGCAGCGGTTGGGAATTGTTCGAATAATTTGTGGCCGATCACCGCACCCAGCACGGAGTCACCTAAGAACTCAAGGCGCTCGTTATTGGGTGAGCCAAAGCTGCGATGGGTTAACGCGCGCTTGAGCAGTTTAGAGTCGGAAAATTGATAACCCAGACGGGCTTCTAGGGCTTGATGTAGAGGGTTAGTCATCACTCGGCGAGCAACATTTATTGGGGAATTTACTGTTTAACTGTTTTTTAAAGCTCAGCACGACGTCGATGTTATAAAACATGGGGATGCGCTTTTCGTAATCCATATCAATAACCACTTGGCCGTCTTTACGGGTAATGGTAGTGCTTTTATCGACTTCCGAACTGACGTTGTTGACCCGATAAAAAGACCGCAATCGGGTTTGAATTTCTCGGTTGGTGAGCGATTCAACGCCTTCGGTCATTTCGCCCATGGCACGCAGCTCGCCGTCGATGGTCATGCTTTCTGTGTAGTGCGGTATCAATTTAAACAACTGAAACACCACCGAGCCGACGATAGCCACAACGATAAGCCAAGCCACCATACCAGCGCCGGCCTGCCGAGAGAGTTTGGATGACGATGCGTATTGAGTCATTGCGGTTTCCTATACGGTCTTTTTAGGGCCACACTCGACACTGGCGGAGAACAGCCCTGGCACTACTCAATAGCGCCAACATTCTTAAAGCTGGGCAGACTGAGCATTTCTTCCCAGTGCATCCAAATCGCAACGGCTTTGCCAACAATGTTTTCTTCTGGCACAAAGCCCCACACGCGACTGTCCGAACTGTTGTCACGATTGTCGCCCATCATAAAGTAATGGCCTTCAGGCACCTTCCAAGTTTGCGGCCCATCACCCATGCCACGGCGCGTCAACTTGCGCATATCGTGGGGTTCGCCATCCAATGTTTCGGTCATTACATCGTATAACAATAGACCATCGGCAACTTGTTCAAGCAGCTGCTGAGGTTGTTTTTCACCGTTCACGAATAAAACGTTGTTATCCAGCATAATGGTATCACCGGGCAGGCCAATCACACGCTTGATGTAATATTGTTTCTTGTGCGGCGGAAAAAACACCATAACGTCGCCTCGTTTGGGCTCGGAGACATCAAAAACCTTAGTTCTGATAACTGGCAATCGGATACCATAGGTGTATTTATTTACCAGAATGAAATCACCCACCTCTAACGTCGGCACCATGGATTCTGAAGGAATCTGGAAAGGCTCGTACAAGAACGAGCGCAGTACTAACACCACAAACAAGATCGGGAAAAACGACTTGGCGTATTCTACTAGCACTGGCTCTTGCTCAACCTGGGCTAAGGCAGAACGATAGGCGGTATCTTCTTCTTTGTTGGCCACCGATTGAAACTGTTCATCGACGGCGGCGACAGCGGATTTTCTTGGGCCGGCCAATACCAATAAATCAAACAGCCAAATCACACCGCTGACGAATACCAAAATCACGAGAATTAAGGGGAAGTTTATATCCATATCTGAAACAGCTATCTCTTTAGGTTCATCGTAGGTGTGTTATTTAGGAATCGACTTTCAGCACAGCTAAAAACGCTTCCTGTGGTATCTCAACACGGCCTACTTGCTTCATGCGCTTCTTACCAGCTTTTTGCTTTTCAAGTAGCTTCTTCTTACGGGTGACATCGCCACCGTAACACTTGGCCGTTACGTTTTTGCGCAGAGCCTTTACGGTGGAACGAGCCACAATTTGGCCACCTATAGCCGCCTGAATTGCCACATCGAACATTTGCCGTGGTATCAGTTCTTTCATTTTTTCTACCAGAGCACGGCCTTTGTACTGTGCGTTATCACGGTGCACGATGATGGCCAAGGCGTCTACCTTCTCTCCGTTGATAAGGATGTCTAAACGCACTAATTTGGCCGCTTCAAACCGCACAAAGCTATAATCCAAAGAGGCAAAACCACGACTTACAGACTTCAACCGATCAAAGAAATCCATCACGACTTCATTCATAGGTATGTCATAGCGCACCGACACCTGCGCCCCCATGTATTGTAGATCTTTCTGCACCCCACGTTTCTCAACGCACAGGGTAATTACAGATCCAAGATGCTCTTGCGGCACCAAAATACTGGCCTCGCAAATAGGCTCTCGCATCTCATCGATTAAGCCGGTGTCTGGCAACTTAGACGGGTTATCCACGTAAACGGTTTCACCGTCATTTTGCACCACTTCATAAACCACCGTTGGTGCGGTGGTGATCAAATCCAGGTCGTACTCTCGCTCTAGCCGCTCCTGAATGATTTCCATGTGCAGCATGCCGAGAAAGCCACAGCGGAAGCCAAAACCGAGGGCGTCTGAACTCTCAGGCTCATAGAACAGAGAAGCATCGTTGAGGGTGAGCTTGGCCAGGGCGTCGCGGAAATTCTCGTAGTCATCAGAGGACACGGTGAACATGCCAGCGTAGACCTGTGGTTTGATCTTCTGGAAACCAGGCAGAGATTCAACATCCGGGCTGTTAGCGTGGGTCAGGGTATCGCCCACCGGCGCTCCTTGAATGTCTTTGATACCGGCAACAACAAAGCCCACCTCACCGGCTTTAAGGCACTTGGTTTCATGGCGTTTGGGAGTAAAGATACCCACGCTATCCACCACGTGGGACCTTTTGATGGACTTCGCGATGATTTTGTCTTTAACCGACAAGGTACCCTGCTTAACCCGCACAAGGGACACGACGCCTAGGTAGTTGTCGAACCAGGAATCAATAATCAACGCTTGCAAGGGCGCATCCACATTCCCCACTGGTGGCGGCACTTTGAGAACCAATTGTTCCAGCACCTCATTGATGCCAAGCCCTGATTTGGCACTGCAATGCACAGCATCAGTGGCATCAATACCAATAATATCTTCGATTTCCTGCGCCACTCGCTCGGGTTCCGCCTGGGGCAGGTCCATCTTGTTGAGTACTGGAATAACCTCTAAGCCTTGCTCAACCGCGGTATAGCAATTGGCAACGGACTGCGCCTCAACCCCCTGAGCGGCATCCACCACCAGCAAAGCACCTTCGCAGGCTGCCAGAGATCGAGAAACTTCATAGGTGAAATCCACGTGCCCGGGGGTATCAATAAAGTTGAGCTGATAGGTTTTACCATCGCTGGCTGTGTAGTTGAGCGTCACGCTTTGGGCTTTAATAGTAATGCCACGTTCACGCTCGATATCCATGGAATCCAGCACCTGGGCCGCCATTTCACGTTCACTGAGGCCGCCGCAAACCTGGATAAAACGATCAGCAATGGTGGATTTGCCGTGGTCGATATGAGCAATAATGGAGAAGTTACGTATGTGGCTTAGATCTGTCACAGTGTCTATAAACTACCGCTAATGTGTGTGGGTACTAGTACAGATAATCTTACGCGGCGACTAACAAGCCGTATCAGCGGTTGGTTCGCTACGGGAGACTGGGGACGCCCCTAAACTGGGTTTCTGGGGTGCATCTGGCGTGTACTAGGTGCAAAATAAGCGCGAAGTCTACAGCATTTGGCAACGGGGGGCTATCCTGCTGAAAGGCCTATTGCTACGCGGTATAGCGCCGTGGCTTGGGCCGGAGCACCGCCAGAAACCTCGGGTCTCTGAACGGGCTCCATTCGGCTAAACGCTATTTGGGGGTAGCGATGGTTCTGAAGATGGGCTGGCCTTGGCGCACAAAGCGGATAGGCAGCAGGCTATCTTTTGGCAACTGCTGAACAACTTTGTCGTAGTCAGCCACACTGTTGACGGCGTTAAAACCAATCTGAGTGATCACATCACCGGCTTGCAAGCCAGCATCGTCTGCTGGTCCGTCTGGCGATATCGATACCACCAACACGCCCGCATCAACGCCAAGCTCTTCCTTGACGTCTTTATCCAAGGATTCCACGGCCATACCAAGGCGACCACCGTCGGTGGCTGACTTGCCGCCGTTGCTGGCAGCAATTGCCCCGCCACGGCTTTCCAGGGTTGCCACGGTTACGCTCAGTGTTTTCTCTTTGCCTTCACGCATCACCTCAACCGGCACTTTACTGCCCGGTTCAGTGGAGCCCACCACGTGGGGTAAATCTGAAGATTGGGCAATGCGCTGACCGTTAAACTCGACAATAATATCGCCCACTTCAAGATCGGACTTGTCAGCCGGGCTACCGGACTCAATGCGCGCTACTAATGCGCCTCCAGGCTTGCGAAGACCAAACGATTGAGCCAGGTCTTTGTCCACCTCTTGAATCATCACGCCCAACCAGCCGCGGTCGACGCGCCCTTTGTCTTTCAATTGTTTTACAACATCGATGGCAACGTTGGCAGGAATGGCAAAGGATAAACCGATGGAGCCACCACTGCGGGTATAAATTTGCGAGTTGATACCGATTACCTCGCCATCCAAGTTAAACAATGGGCCGCCTGAATTACCAGGGTTGATGGCAACGTCGGTTTGGATAAACGGAACGTAATTTTCGTTGTTTTCAGTGGGTATGCTGCGACCAATGGCACTCACTATGCCGGCACTGGCAGAGAAATCTAGGCCAAACGGCGCGCCAATGGCCAACACCCACTCGCCCACTTGTACGTCTTCTGGGTCCGCAAATTTTAAGTACGGCAGCTTTTTGGCCTCGATTTTCAGCAAGGCCAAATCAGAACGCTCGTCGGTGCCGATAAGCTCAGCTTCAAACTCACGTCGATCCTGCAACCGCACGATAATTTCGTCGGCACCGGAAACCACATGGTTATTAGTGAGCAAATAGCCATCCTCGGACACCAAAAAGCCAGAACCCATGGACTGGGATTGACGATCGGGCATGCTGCGCGGATCTAAGAAGTGGCGGAAAATCTCAGGGATGTTCTGTTGATCTGGCAAAAAGTTGTACTGGTTTGCCTGGGTGTTACGAGTGGTAGTATCGATTTTGACCACGGCGGGTGCCTGGGCCTCAACGATATCCTTAAAATTGGGTAGATTTTGTGCATGGACGGTTACTGAACTCAGTACAGTAACCAGAGTGATAAAAGCTATGCTCAAACGCATAAAGCAATTCCTCCGGCCTACTCACGGACGCACCGTGGTTTAACATCATCGTATATGTGCGGCTTGATTTAGCGGCTTACGCAATCAACCTGCTCTGCCTATAAGTATGGGCTGCAGCGATTGATTTCCAGCCGACTTGGCAAAAAAAGCTCGCACAATGAGCGCACCCAATCCTAAACCAGCAATGCCACTGATCAGCGCCATAAATTCTGCTTCGAACATAGCGGAGCCTAAACCAATGGCAATCATCATTAGCAGCAGCGGAAACAGGTAAATTAACAGTGTCGATTTAACGATAACCTGTTCTGCGATACCTATTTCCACGGCCTGATCCAGCTGGTAGTCAGACGGATGCTGGCCATTAAGACTGACATTTATGTATCCAGGTTCCCTACCAAATTGCGCCAGCACGGCTTGGCCACACCCTTTGCGGGCTGAACACTGTGCACAGGCAGATTTGCGGATGGTTTGCACCCACAAACTCTCGTCTTCGATAGCAACGATACGACCTGTTTCAGTAATCACAAGCAGCCTCCAAACCTAAACGCGGCACACAAACGCTATTGCTTAGCCACCACCGATGTGGCGATTTTTTGCGCCGCTACCTTGGGCACCTCACCCACCACAGACACCTGAAACAATCGATCACCAAGAGCGACTTTATCGAGGTATACAATGGTTGCACCACGCCGGGCCTCCCCCTCCAGGGTTGCTCCCCCCGCGAGGGCACTGACAAACACACTGACTCGGCTTAAACCATCGCTGTAGGAATACATATCGGTACCATTATCCGATTTGACAGAAACCAATTTAAATCCGCTGGGTAGCCAACCCATAACCCAGGGTGATTGCACTGTTTGATCAATGCAACTTCCGGTTAAGGTATGATCGTTTTGGCTAGCCTGTGGTGCCTGCTCCAAAGTTGGGCTAGGGACGGGGGTGAACTCCACAAACTGAAATCGCTCTACCAAACGGTTGCCGCTGACTAACGCCAACAACAAAGGCATGTGAGTTTCTTCGTCAATGGCCAGCCGATAACCGAATCGAAATTCATCCCGCGGCTCAGCCTGAAGCATAAGCGCTTGCCGCCCTGCAATCCGCTCTTTACCCAGCTGGTGGAATTGGTAATGCGCAATCAGGTTGCTTTTATCAAAGGCACTTTGCCGCTGGCCCAAGCCTTCTTCACACGCAGCCAAGCTGGACTGATGCACAATGGGCTTGACCTCACGGCCGGACAAGTGCTCCATGCGCGACGTCACTTCACCATCCACCACCATTTTGGAGACTTTAATTGAGTCGATAACACCGGTGTGCTCATAGGTATAGATACCGGTGTAGCTAACATTGGCGAGGGATTGCTCAACCGTACTTAACAGCGCCAGAGCTTCTGCATCATTCGGTTGTGCATAGCTGCCGGCTGAATTCATCAAAATTACAGCAACCGCCAGCATGTTTAGTAAGTCTGAAAAATAACGTCGTAAACGAGCCAATAACAAATGAACGTACCTTAGCTAATTAAATGAGAGGCGAGTCGAGCCGCATTATAAGGCTAATCACGTCGCCAATGTGCCATTTTTAAGCAACAAAAAAGCCCCTTTCGGGGCTTTTGGGGTGCTTCAGCGCTGAGCGTTGTGTATGGAGACTGCTACTCGGCCTCAGTGGCGATGCGCGGCACGCGCTCAAAGGGCACTACACCTAGCGATTCAGAGCCTACATTGGCGTGCTCAGCCATTAACTGACGAAGAAATTCTTCAACCGCAGGGCTGGCAGCCGGAGATTCCGTACGTGGTACAAATTGTACCGGCACTGCGTTATGTCGGCGCTGCTCAAGGCTGGTTGAATCGGTGCTGACATTACGAACCGCTAAACCAGGCGTACCGTATCCCATGGGCAGGTTAGCAGCGGCGTTGTAATCATCGGCACTCGCAGCATCTGTGGCAGCAAAGCTGGTAGCAGACGCTGGTGCATCATTTTGTACCGTATATTGGTTTACGGCGAATACAGCAACGGCGGCGACCGACGCTGCTATGGCGACTTTACCGGCCTGAGCGAACAAGCTAGACACCACCCCACGCTTAGCACCGAGCGCTGCAGGCGCCTCAGGGGTAGCATTGTGAGCCGGCTCGTCGGCAATGGCTGCGGCGATGGTGCTGCTTAAATCGATACCAGAAAACGCTTGGCGCTCTCCAGCCATAGCCCTGCTGGCAATCTGATAGCGGCTCCAGACGGCACGCACGTCAGCGTCATTCTCAACGTTGTTTAGAACGCGGCGCGCTTCTAACTCGGTCGCTTCACCGTCTAATAGTGCGGAAAGAGACTCACGCAACGATTCATCAAAAACAGTGTTGCCTTCTTGGTTTGCCATAGGTTTACTCTGCATAGACTATAAAATCATAAGTTAAGTGACTGATGCGGATACAGTTTTAGTCGTTCGCTTTACACGTGCATCACGTAGGCTTCGGTTTTTACTTAACTCATCCTGAATGAACTGCCACTTAGGACATAGTGTTCTAACAATGGTTCACGAAAATGTGAAAAAAATTCACTTTTTTTGCAAATTTTTCAATTTAGTCCATCAACGGCCTTATGGCCTTGTCCACCGCTTCCCGAGCCCGGAAAATTCTCGAGCGCACGGTTCCCACCGGGCAATCCATTACCGCAGCGATATCTTCATAACTAAGACCTTCCATTTCGCGTAATGTTAGCGCAGTGCGAAGATCCTCAGGCAATTCAGCAATAGCCTTGTTCACCGCGGCCTGCAGCTCATCCCGAGCCATGGCGCCTTCGGGCGATTCTATGTCGCGCAACGGCTCGCTGCCGTCGTAATAGTCTGCTTCGTCGATGTCGACATCGGAGGCAGGCGGCCTACGGCCACGCGATACCAGATGGTTTTTCGCCGTGTTAATGGCGATACGATACAACCAAGTGTAGAAGGCGCTATCGCCACGAAAGTTACCCAGCGCACGATAGGCCTTTATAAAGGCCTCCTGTACGACGTCGTAGACTTCGGCGTTATCCTTAATATAGCGCCCTACAATCGCGATAATTTTGTGCTGATATTTGAGCACCAACATATCAAAAGCTCGCTTGTCGCCCTTTTGAACTCTCTCTACTAATTGTTGATCGGAATTAGGCGTGGTGTTGCCCGTCATTCAATACTCCAAAATTGCCGTAACGGCGATACACACGTCCCTTTGCTCGGGCAATACCAGGCTGAGACACTGAAACTGGCCTACCGTACCAATAGGCCGGCATATTATCCGCAGCACGCGGGCCAGCTCAAGTCTAAATTATTGATAAAGGAAACTCTGGATTCAAACAACGACGGTTGCTGAATATTCGCCTACCAGAGCAATTAGAGGTGCAAATAGGCCATTTTCTCATTTTTTTAGCGGTAAATTTGAATCTATCGGAGAATTTGTTCGCCCAAATGGCAAAAAAGCACAGAATTTTGGCGCCTGACACCGATATATCGCTATACTCTGGTTCCTTCGAATGACCCCAATTGGGCTAATCAGGTTTATTAGATAAGAATGACACAAACTTTTTACTTCGACGTACTCATTATTGGTTCCGGCGCCGCCGGACTATCTGCAGCACTCAACCTGCCCGAATCCTGCAAAGTGGCTATGATCAGTAAAGGCCGCATCAACGACGGCTCAACCTGGTGGGCACAGGGCGGAATTGCCGCAGTAATGAACAATGAAGACTCCATAGAGCAACACGTTAAGGATACGCTGAAAGCCGGCGCCGGCCTGTGCCATGAAGAGTCCGTGGAATACACGGTACGCAACAGCCGCCCAGCCATCGACTGGCTGATTGACCAAGGTGTTCAATTTACCCGAGAAGAAGCAGACCAAGACAAATATCACCTCACTAAGGAGGGCGGTCATTCCCAACGCCGGATCATTCACTCAGCCGACGCCACCGGTGTTGCGGTACACAGTGCTCTGATCGACCAAGCCGAAGCGCGCGAGAATCTAACCATTTTAACCGACCATATCGCCATTGATTTGGTCACCCAAGCGGATAGAGACTCCACCAAATATCGCTGTACCGGGGCCTACATTTATAGCTTATCTGATGACGAGGTCCACCTATACCAAGCCAAAGCTGTGATTTTAGCTACCGGCGGTGCCAGCAAGGTGTATCTCTACACCAGCAACCCAGACGGCTGCAGCGGCGATGGCATTGCCATGGCTTGGCGCGCTGGCTGCCGTGTGGCCAACATGGAATTTAATCAGTTCCACCCCACCTGCCTATTCCACCCCGAGGCTCGCACCTTCCTATTAACCGAAGCTCTGCGTGGCGAAGGCGCTCACTTGCTCCTACCGGACGGCAGCCGCTTTATGGATCGCTTCCACGAAATGGCGGAGCTGGCCCCGCGCGATGTAGTCGCACGCGCTATCGACCACGAGATGAAGCGCCTAGGCTGCGATTGCGTTTACCTGGATATTTCTCACAAGCCGGCAGATTTCATCCAATCCCATTTTCCCACCGTAGCGGCCGAGTGCTTAAAATACGGCATCGACATCACCAAAGAGCCCATTCCGGTAGTACCTGCGGCACACTACACCTGCGGTGGCGTGATGGTGGATAAACACGGCCAAACTGATCTCCCCAACCTCTATGCCATTGGCGAGACTTCCTTCACTGGCTTACACGGCGCCAATCGAATGGCCAGTAATTCGCTGTTGGAGTGTATTGTGTACGGTACCGCTTCCGCCCGTCACATAACCGATCGGCTGGATTCTATAAAACAACCGGAGTACCAACCGGAGTGGGATGAAAGCCGGGTCACCGACTCAGATGAAGACGTTGTGATTTCTCACAACTGGGACGAGCTTCGACGCTTCATGTGGGACTATGTCGGTATTGTGCGTACGGGCAAGCGATTGGAACGCGCTAACCACCGCATCAAGCTGCTGCAGAAGGAAATTGAGGAGTACTACAGCAACTACAAGGTGGGCAACGACCTTATTGAGCTGCGTAACTTGTCGGACGTGGCCCAGCTGATCATACGTTCGGCTATGGCCCGCAAGGAATCCCGAGGCCTGCACTATTCGCTGGATTTCCCAAACCTTAAGCAGTTCGCCCGGGATACCATTTTGATGCCGTTGAACTTTGCCGGGCAAGATGTCTTTGTTAGGCAGAGTGAATAATATCGCCTAGCTCAGCGAGACCGGACTCAGCAACGCCTAACCCAAAGAAACCAACCATACAAAGCTTGCCACAAGGAAAATAAAACCCCTGCCAGTCAAAACCGCTGGGTTTGCACGAAAACACGCAGTTTACGCAGTTGTTCGACGTCGACATTCAAACGCGACAGCCAAAATGTGCTTGGCCCGGTCATCAACCCACCCCTAAACCTGAGTAAAAGCAAATTGGGGTGAACAATATGGGCAGCACTGGGCTCTAACGATTGATCCAAGATTACATTACCTGAGCTTTCGCGCCGCAACCACCATTGGCCATCGTAGATCAACTCACCACGATACTGCTTGATTAGCCGCCAAACGCAAGTGGCTCCAACGCCAAAGGCAGTTAGGCACACCACAGTTGCCCACTTAAAGGTAAGACCAGAGGAAGACAACGCCCACAAACAAAGCAGCAGTGCGGCAATGTAAATCAGCAGCAGCTCTCTGGGCAGGCTGAGGGGGACCTTAATCGCCAGCCTGTAACCCCGTATGCGAGCGAATAATAGTGACAATGCGCATTAAGTCTGTATCCGTAGGATCGACTTTGTCGATAAACCAAGTAAACATATCCTGGTCCTCGCACTCCAACAGCGCCACAAACAACTCTTGATCTTGTTCGCTAAGGTCATCGTAGTGATTTTCCAAAAACGGCCCTAGTACCAAGTCCAACTCGAGCATGCCGCGCCGAGTGGCCCACTGCAATCGCTTTTTATCCATATTTTTAAGTGCCCTAAATCTGTGTCGTACCGACTCTCGGCCGGCGCCGTATTATACGCAAGCCCTGCACCGATAACAGCGTTACCGCTGTGGCAATCCCCATAGCGGATGACGAGCATTACTCCGGTCTGGTATAACAACGCCAAGGGCCTGAGGCCCACCAAACTTTAATTCAAGTGAGAGTAGTACGGTATGGCAGACCAAAGCGATTGGTTGACTTTCATTCAACGGCAAGGAGCTATCATCAAAAACGAACAAGTTGTGGAGACCCCAGCGTCTTTGGAACCAACGGATTTGTCGATTTTCGCCCTTACGGATAGCGGTCTGATAGACATTGCCGGCCCGGATGCCAGTAAATTTTTGCAAGGCCAAGTCACCTGCGACATCGAACAGCTATCCGAACATTCAGTGCAATTAGGTGGTCAATGTAACCCAAAGGGCCGCGCGATATTCAGCTTTCTTGTCGCTAAGCCGTCACCTGAACGTGTCAGGTTGCGCCTGCCAGCCGGTATGATGACAAGGGCACAACAATCCCTGGGCAAATACATGGTGTTTTCCAAGGCCGAGTTCGAAACCTGTGACAACCCGGTTATTGCAATCATGGGGCAACTGGCAAAAGCCACCATCGAGCGCGTTTTTGGCCAGTGCCCAAGCCAACCCAACAGCTGCGCCCAGCTCCCTTCGGCGACAATAATTTGTGCCGCAGAGGATCGGTTCGAACTGTGGCTAAACTCAGATTCTGGCCAAACACTGTGGTCTGAGTTGTTCCAGGATGCCAAGTTCTTGCCCAGCTTTATTTGGTACAACGCCGAAATCAACGCCGGAATCGCCACAGTACAGCCCGAAACCAGTGAAGAGTTTATTCCTCAGAATATGAATTTCGTGGAAATCGGCGCGGTCAGCTTTAGTAAAGGCTGCTACACCGGCCAAGAGGTTGTGGCGCGAATGCATTATTTAGGCAAGCAAAAGCGTCATATGCGGCTTGCTTCATTGGCAACCAACTCCGTGCCTAGGCCCGGCTCGGACGTCACATCACAAGATGGTGGACAATCCCTAGGCAAGGTGGTCAATGCCTGCGCTAACAACAGTCAAACCTGCGATGCTCTGGTCTATATCACCGATACAGCCTACGAGTCTAACGACGCCTACATCGATGGTGTAGCGTTAACCTTTAAACCCCTGCCCTACCCGCTAAGAAGTAGCGAACAATCCAGTTGATCAACAAGGCATCGGTGTCGCTTTATTCGCCTTTCTCGACGCCGATACTCTTACCCATAAACCATAAATTCTCTTTCTGCATCCGTTCCTCTTTTTATTCCTCCACCCCACCCTGACCAGCTTGAACAACCTCCTGTGTGAACTAGAGTTGAGAGGGGGCGAGAAAGTATTCACACAGCACAGGCCATTAGCGCCTTACCTATCGCAGGAATTGACCGGGATACCATGCCCAACATGAGAGTTTGATAATGGGACACATCTTTGACCAGGTCCGCACAGAGATTTTGCTAGCGATCAAAAACGACGACCTGGTACTGCCGACGCTGCCGGAAGTAGCGTTACAAGTTCGTGACGTTGCGATGAACCCGGATGCCAGCATGGAAGATTTAACCAAGGTCATTGGTAACGACCCATCGCTGTCCGCCAGAGTGATTAAAGTGGCCAACAGCCCACTGATGCGAGCCAGCCGCAAAATAGAAGATCTTCAATCAGCGTTGTCGCGGTTGGGAATGAGTTATACCTGTAACATCGCCACAGGCCTGGCCATGGAGCAAATGTTTCAGGCTACTTCAGACCTTATCGACAGCCGCCTGCGCGAAACCTGGAATCGATCGGCAGAAGTTGCCGGCATCGCCACGGTGTTGTGCCGGTTTTGTACCAAACTGCGGCCAGACCAAGCCACCTTGGCCGGCTTAGTCCATCAAATAGGCGCGCTGCCCATCCTAACCTTTGCCGAAAACCATAAGGCACTGCTGCGTGATGCATTTACGTTGGATACCGTCATTGAAAAACTGGCGCCTGCCATCGGCAACAGAATACTCGGCAGTTGGGACTTCCCCGACGAAATTCGCCAAGTCCCCTCGGAACACCTTGCTTTCACCGCCGAAAAACCGAAGGTAGATTACGCGGATATCGTAACGGTGGCCCTGATTAATTCCTACGCAGGAACCAATCACCCCTATGCTCGGATGGATCACAGCAAGGTCACCGCCTTTAAAAGGCTGGGCATCGATCCAGAAACCCAAGACTTTGTTCCACCACAGGTGTTGGACGACCTTACCGTGGCCAAGGATATGCTGAAATAACGGTACCTAAACAGACCAATCGATGGGGCGCTTGTTGTGATTCTGTAGATAGGCATTGGTTTGCGAAAAGTGCTTACAACCCAGAAATCCGCGATGTGCCGACAGCGGCGAAGGGTGCGGCGCTTTCAGTACACAGTGTTTATCTTGGTCAATAAACGCCCCTTTTTTCTGCGCGTAGCTACCCCACAACAGAAACACGACATTTTCTCGCTGCTCGTTAATGGCATGAATAATCTGATCGGTGAACTCTTCCCAGCCCTTCTTCTGATGCGAACCGGCGTTGCCCGCCTCCACACTGAGAGTAGCATTTAACAACAACACACCCTGCTCAGCCCAATGTTGCAAATTGCCGTGCTGAGGAATCGCCATGCCTAGGTCAGATTGCAGCTCTTTATATATGTTAAGCAGCGAGGGCGGCGTTGGCACACCGTGTTGCACCGAGAAACACAGCCCATGGGCCTGATTCGGCCCATGGTATGGGTCCTGGCCAATGATCACCACGCTAACGTTCTCAAAGTCGGTGGCGTTTAGGGCGTTAAACATATCCTTACCCGGCGGGTAAATAATTTTGCCCTGAGACTTCTCTTGCGCAAAAAAAGCTCTTAACTGCTTCATGTAGGGTTGTTCGAACTCATTGCTCAGCACGCGCAACCAGCTTTCGCTTAACTGAATATTGGCTTGATTGCCATTGGAACTCATAAACCTTGCCTTATGGTAAATGTTTGCGCTAACCCTAACGCCAAGCCATACACCAAATCAACACAGAGCCCATAATCTGCAAACTCCCCAACCCTACAAGCCACCACTAATACAAACTTATATTTCATTAAATTATTTTTTGAAATATTTATTCTCCGGAGTTACCATAGCGGCATACGCAACATTAAAACTAAGCCAAGGCAAAGCGACATGAGTGCATCCCCTCTACTCTCCAAATATTGTAAGCCGGAAGACGGCAACGCAGCGCAAGACATCACGCCGGAAAAGGCCGGGTGGCAGTACGTCGGATTTGAAGTGCAAGAATTGAAAGCTGGCGACACCATTAGCCAAGCAACGGAAGACCAGGAATACTGTTTAGTCTTGGTTTCGGGCCTGGCATCACTGACCAGCAAAACTTTAAATGAAGACAATTTAGGGCAAAGAATGAGCCCGTTTGAGCGAACCCCGCCCTACTCGGTTTATCTGCCAAACGATGACCAATTCACTTTAACGGCCCTTACAGACGTTGAACTAGCCATTTGTAAAGCACCCAGCAAAGGAACCTACCCTGCCCGAGTTATTGCGCCTGCGGACGTCGGTGTAGAACACCGCGGCAAGGGCTTTAACAAGCGTTTTGTGCAAAACATCCTGCCCGAAGATAAACCGGCAGACAGCTTATTGGTAGTGGAAGTATTCACCGATGAGGGCAACACCAGCTCTTACCCGTCCCACAAACATGACCAGGACAACTGCCCGGCTGAAACCTATTTAGAAGAAACCTATTACCACAGAATTGACCCGCCTCAAGGATTTGTTTTCCAACGGGTGTACACCGACGACAGAAGCCTGGACGAATCCATGGCGGTGTACGATAAAGACGTGGTAATGGTGCCCAAGGGGTATCACCCCGTAGCGACATTGGCAGGCTATACCAGCTACTACCTAAACGTAATGGCCGGGCCTACCCGCCGCTGGTGTTTTACCTGGGAAAAAGATCACAACTGGGTTAACGGGCCCGATTACAAATAAATCACTGAAGATAGGCGCAGCGCTCCCAATTAGTTGAGACGCTGCACTACAAGAAAGAGTTCATCCGGCAATCCCAACTTACACAGCGCCGCAAGGCGCTTTTTTTGTGCCTAATTTTTGCTTTCGCCGGAATCCCTTGCTGCCAAGGCAATGGCTAGCACTTGGGCTAACAACATAGAGGATGAAAGTGATCGGAATGCATCTACCTTTGCCTCTTGCACCACAAACGACAATGCACTGGTATTGGCCAGCGGAGAAACCGGGCTATCGGTAATGGAGAGGACTTTAACGCCTTGATTTGCCGCCCGCGCGGCCAACTCACAAGTATTAGAGGAATATGGGCTATAGCTGATGGCAATCAGCAAATCACCGCGGTGCACGTTAGACATTTCTTCGTAAAACTTGCCCCCCGTCCCCTGAATTAAAAACACTTTTTTATCGATATGATTCAGCGCGTAATGCAGGTAGGTCGCTACCGCATGAGCCCTGCCGTTACCCAGTAAAAAAATACTGTTACTATCGTGCATCATTTCCACAGCCGCGGATAAATCATCCTGCAAGGTGGTTTCTACCAGCATATTGAGCGCATTACTGTTTGCCTCGGCAAAGCGAGATAGCAGTTCCGCCCCCTGCCAATTTTGGTCTTCGCCAACCAATTTAACGCGATTACTGTAGTTGGACGTTTGGTCCAGAAGATCGTCTTTAACCAGGTTTTTAAATTCATTAAAACCATCAAAGCCCAGGGCAGAAGCAAAGCGAATTAGCGTTGAGGGTGGGATCGACATTTGCTCAGAGATGGTGGCAATGGTCTCGAAGGCGACGGTTCTGGGGTTTTCCAAAACAAACACCGCTACCTGCTGCAAACGCTTACTCATACTAGGATAGTGAGATTTAATCAGATCTTGAATATCCGACCAGTTTTTCTTATTGGTGGCAGGATCAGACTTAGGCATTGACTATTCCAAATTGCATCGACTTATAGCAGAAAGATTAACATAACTGCCATCATATTGTTATAAAACAAAAAAACCCCCAAACCATAAATTTAGGGGTACTTCGTAACTATTATACCGAAGATAAGCTATTGGTGAGTTAGAACTGGGCCCTGAAACCTAACGCGTAACGAGGTCCGGTTTTGCTGTACCAAATGAACTGGTCATCAAATCGTCCGTGCTTACGAATCTCTTCGTCACCAATATTGGTACCCTCCAAGAAGACGGATACGCTGTCGTTAATATGGTAGCTAACCCGCGCATCAATCTGCTCGTATTCTTCAACAAACACAGGCTCCACACCGGCTTTAGGATTAACCAAATGCTCTAGGAACTGGTCTCGCCAGCTCCAGCTTAGGCGGGCCTCAAAATACTCGGTTTCGTAAAACACGGTGGCATTCATAGAATCGCCCAACCCTGGGATCGCAAACGCTTGGTCGAGCGGCGAGCTGGCGGATACGCCGGCGTTAGAATCCATAAAGGTGGCGTTGGCACTGAAACCCAAGCCCATTTCAAACACGTATTGGCCGGATAGCTCAATACCGTCTACTTTTGCGGTTTCCGAATTCAAGGGGCGCTGTACGTTAACCTCTACAGTACCCGCGGCCGGGTCCAGTAAGCCGTCAGCCAAACCTGCGTCTAGCAGATTACCGATGGCGACGTTATCAACAGTAACACCCTGCGAGCCAACCACAACAAAGTCGCGCACTTCTTTTTCAAAGTAGGCTGCAGACACATAATTGAGCTCGCCCCAATAATACTCGACGCCCAAGTCCCAGTTGGTACTGGTGTACGGCTCTAGCTCAACATTACCACCGAAGGCATTAATGTTATTAGGGCGCAAATCGGCGTAGGAAAAGCGTGGAGCCAAATCTGCCAACTCAGGCCGGCTCATGGTTTCGTACATAGCGAACTTGATGTTTAAGTTATCGCTGGGCTTTAATGTAAGCGCCAAATTTGGCAATAACTTTTTGTAATCGTTAGTCGCGCTTTGTAACACTACACTGCTGCCCTCTGCGTACACTGGCGCATACTGAGTCGGCGTACCCTGGGACAAACCAATCAGTGTTTGCTGCGCACCGGAAGCTTCGTTCTCAGTCCATACATAGCGCAGGCCCGCGTTTAAGGTCCAAGCCCAATCGCCAAACAGCTCGCCATCCAAGGTCATATCGGTGTACATGGCAAAAATATTTTCTTTTACATTAAAGCTGTCTGGCTGCTGCGTACCAAAGAAGCCACCAGGTTGATCTGCGTAGTATTCAACGTAGCTCGAATAAGCCGCCGGCAACGGTACTGCAGGGTTACAATTGGGGTCTGTGTTACACGCGTCCAAGGCCTGAAGGCCTGCAGGCGATGACTGCCAACCGATGTAATCTGCCAAGTTAAAGGCAAAGGTTTCGCGGAAGGTGTTAGGCGAAACACCCGACAGCAAACCTGAATTATCGCCATTCAAGATTAGCTCATTGGGTACATCCACGCTAAAGAAACAGTACAGACAAAACACACCGAATCCAGGGCGTACGATATCCACTGTTTTATCCTCTTCGGAGTATGAAGCCCCAAATCGGATTTGCGATAACATGCCACCATCAGTGGGCTCCCATACGTTATCAAACTTAAATTCAAAAACCTCACCCTCTACACTGTTACCGCCAGTACCGTCACCGGCTTGGTCGCCAAACTGGGCAACATGGGATAGATAACTGTTTTTATCTAACAGGCGTGCCTGTACCGCAGCAGGATAAATGATTTCTGATTCAGAGCCGGTGTTGATAAAAGAAAACTCATCGGTAAAGCCCATTACCGCCTGTCCGTTGCCATTGCCTTGCTTGGCTTCGGTTTGCGACCAAGAAGCATCAAACTTAGAGGTGAGTTCGTCGGTCGGCGCCCAATCCAAATTAAAACCAATGGCCTTGGTTTCTGTGGGCCGGCCCTCCAGGCGATTCATAATACCAACTTCACTGGCAATATCTTGTGACAATACTGTGCCGTTGTTGTCTAGCACTACGTTGCTTGTGCCGCCAGGGTCGCCAAACCAGCTACCCAACAAATTCGAAGAGGATTCCACTTCGTATTCGTTGTAAAAGCCGTCTACAGTCATTCGTAATTCATCACTGAAATCATGCTGTACAACTGCTTGAATATTGGTACGCTCACGGGACTGGGTTCTACGGCCGGTTTGTGTTTCGCGGGGAATAAACGCGGTGCTAACATTGCCGGGGTTAGAATTACCATCCGCGAAATTAATTCTCTCTACTTCTGTGGGAATCCAACCGTTGGTATTGGTGTAATCTTCCTGAGACTCACGCTCTTGGTAAGATACGGAAAAGAGTACACCGGTGTTACCGTCATTGATTATCTTAGAAACCAAGCCAAACAGCTGCGGCGTATTTTCGCCACTGTTGTCGTCCATCAGCGCTTTGCCAGACAATAAATACTGATCTTGTCCGAGTTTCAACGGTCGAGCGGTTTCTAGGTTAATGGTGGAACCAATGCCACCTTCTTGTAGATGCGCGGTACCACTTTTATAAATTTGCGCGCCAGAAATTAATTCCGCTGGGTACAAGTCAAAACTGAATTGACGGCCGCCAGTCTCAGAGACAATTCTTCGGCCGTTAACCAAAACGGTATTAAAACTCGGGCCAAATCCGCGTACAGTGACGTACTGCCCTTCACCACCATTACGATCTATGGCCACGCCCGGAATACGCTGCAGCGACTCCGCGATATTGGTGTCGGGGAATTTACCAAGCCCTTCAGCAGAAATGGCATCCATTACACCGACGGAATCGCGTTTTAGATCTTGGGCTTGTTCCAAACTGCGACGAATACTAGTGACTACCACCTCTTCAATCATCGATGCATTTGCACCGGTTTCTTGCGCATGCACTTGGCCTACAGCCAATGCTGCGGTACAGCAAGAGACACAACTAGCGAGGAGGTTCTTTTTGAAACTGAAGGACATTTTATGTTCTCCCAATATTATTCTTATTTTTGTACCAACGAAGCTGTGAGCAAGACCAGCTAACCGATTCAATGCCACAAAGCCCGCTGCGTCTAAAAAATCGCGCAACCCTTGGCTAAACACTTCTTCGATACAGTGAGTGATGGTGCATGATTATAAGCGTGACGAACCGCTGGTCACCCCAACCTTGAAGTCCACGTCGATGTCATGCTGGCGAGCACATTATAAAATTTATATTTCCAGGTCAACACCAAATGAAATATTTATTGCATATCGAACCCCAAAGACACTTGCCTGAGCAAATCAATCAATAGCCTTCATATTCGATCAAAAAGGAATAACTATGGGGAAGCGAGGCAATCAAACCGACACAACTGATCTTTTCGTCCAATAATAGTGGTTATCCGAATCGAATCAAGAAAATAACCCACCAAGATCTGCCATCTGCCAAACGGAATATTTTGGAATAAATAAAAACTAGTTGAAATTTTTATTTCATAAATGTTTACTAGGCGTACCCCGAGACGGTCACATAAAGCATCATAATTAGTCTCTGGTTTTAAGCTAGAGCCAACGACTTATTTTAGGTCGCTCTGGCAAGAATAAGTAGTAGCCTAGCGAACACGCGAGTATTACATCACGGCCACATAGCTTGAACTTTGATGTACATCACTGCGGGCTCTGAGCCCCAAGGCCAATCGCCTAAGCACTATAACTAAGTACAACAATAAAATTCAGGAGGAAACACAATGTCGCAGAGCGCCGCTGTGTCACCATCGATAGACCTACCCGAGAACAAATCCGGGCCACACACATCACGCTTGGGCCTAATTACCGTTGTCGCTACTTTCGGCGGCCTTCTCTTTGGCTACGATACAGGCGTTATCAACGGTGCCCTAGAACCCATGAAGTTAGACTTGGGCCTAAACCCTGCGAAGGAAGGCTTTGTAGTCAGCATTCTTATATTTGGTGCTGCCCTAGGCGCCCTGATTGGCGGTAACCTCGCTGACCGCTATGGCAGAAAACACAACATTATGCTGCTTGCCTTGGTGTTTATGGTTGGCACCCTTGGCTGTTGCTTGGCGCCAAACTGGCAGATGCTAGGCTTATTCCGCTTTATATTAGGCTTGGCTGTAGGCGGAGCATCCACTACTGTGCCTATCTACCTGGCCGAGGTATCCCCGTTTGAAAAACGCGGCAGCCTCGTTACCCGAAATGAGGTCATGATCGTTTCCGGTCAATTTGCTGCATTTATTATCAATGCCATTTTATTCAGCGTGTGGGGTGAACACGAAGTGATTTGGCGCTATATGCTTGCTGTAGCAGTGTTGCCGGCAATAGCGTTGTTCGTTGGCATGATGAGTATGCCAGAAAGCCCACGCTGGCTAGCCTCAAAAGGCCGCAAGCAAGAAGCTTTTGAGGTTCTAAGTCAAATACGCAGCCCAGAGCGCGCGGCCGCAGAGATGGAAGAGATCAACGCTCTGTCGACAAACGGCGACAGCCGACCTACCAGTAGCTGGAAAGATCTAACCACTCCTTGGATCCGACGATTGATAATTATCGGTATCGGCGTGGGCGTGTTTCAGCAGTTAACGGGTATCAACTCCATTATGTATTACGGCACCCAGCTATTGCAGCAAGCCGGATTTACCAGCCAGGGAGCCATTGTTGCCAACACCCTATTTGGTTTGGCAAGCGTAGTCGGTATCTGTATTGGTCTAATGGTGATGAACAAATTGGATCGACGAGTGATGCTATTGGGCGGTTTTGTACTCACCACTCTATTTCACCTATTGGTTGGCTTATCGGCCTACTTTCTTCCAGAAAGCGCGGCCAAACCCTATGTCGTTCTTTCTCTGGTTATTGCTTTTGTATTCTTTATGCAGGGCACCATCGGCCCACTGGCGTGGCTGCTTTTATCGGAGATTTTCCCGCTGCATGTTCGCTCTTATGCGATGGGCGTGTGCGTATTTATGCTCTGGATCACAAACGCCACTGTGGCTTTTGTATTTCCACCCATAGTTTCGCAGTTTGGCATTGCTCCCACGTTCTTTTTATTCGCCGCACTTGGCGTTTTAGCCCTGATATTCATTGGCACCATGGTGCCAGAAACTCGTGGTAAAACCCTGGAAGAGTTTGAGGACGAATTCAAAGCCGAATACAGCTAGCCAGTGCCGGGGTCAACCGCTGTTGGCCCCGCAACTTTCCATCGCCTGTTCACAACAGTAACAATAAATAAAGGACAGAAAATGCACTGCACGGTACCCCTACTCAGCGCCGCAGAATGCGATCAGATCACAGCGACACTTCGCCAACTTCCCTGGCAAGAGGGCCATGCTCCAGGCGAGCTCTATCGTGAGAAAATTAAGCGTAACCAAGAGATTGCTCTCGAGATGAGCCCGGAGACTAAAGTCGCCGATGACATTATGGCGACCATATCTAGAAAGCTCATGGCCAACGCCGACGTGCGCAACAAAACCTTCGCCAAAACGCTGGTTAACCCAAGGTTTAACCTGTGCGAAAACAGTGGGTTCTATGCTAAGCATGCCGATTCCGCATTCCTTGGTAATCAACGCCAACAAGTTAGAACGGATATTTCACTGACCCTCTTTTTGTCTGACCCAGACAGCTATCAAGGTGGCGAACTGTCGTTGCAATATGCCTGCGGTGACGCACAACTGATAAAGCCAGCTAAAGGCTGTGTGGTGTTTTACCCATCTGGCGTTATGCACGAGGTCAAACCGGTAACTAACGGCCAGCGGATTTGCTTTGTAGGTTGGATCCAATCCCACATCCAAGACCCTCAGAATCGTTCTATTTTGAGTGAAATAACCACCCTGTGCGACGACATGATGGCGGACCCAAACCTAGCGTTGGGTGATTTGCACACGCGGGCACAGAACATTAAACACAACCTATTTCGGCGCTGGTGGCAGAACCACAATTGATTTCGTAACAGGCGCCAATAAAATCGTTTTTTCATATAAAATATTATTGAAATTTTTATTCCATATAGCTAAGCTAGCCCGCTGAAACACTGACAAAAGTGAAAGACACAAGCACTAGCAGCTCGGCCGGAGAACTATAATGACCGATCACAACAAACCCTTGGACCTAATCTGCCTGGGCCGCGTAGCGGTGGATTTATATGGTCAGCAAATTGGCTCTCGCTTAGAAGATATGGGCAGTTTCGCCAAATACTTCGGCGGCTCTTCAGGCAACGTCTGCTACGGTACCGCGCGCCAAGGTCTCAAATCCTCAATGCTGGCAAGAGTTGGTAATGAACACTTTGGCCGTTTCCTGCGCGAGGAACTGAACCGCGTAGGCGCCGACACCAGCAACCTTATTACGGATCCAGAGCGATTAACGGCGCTGGTTGTATTAGGTATCAAGGATCAGGACACCTTTCCGTTGATTTTCTATCGTGATAACTGCGCCGACATGGCCATCAGCAAATCCGATATCAATGAAGACTACATCGCAAGCTCGCGCGCACTTGCCATTACCGGTACCCATCTATCCCACCCGAACACTCGGGAAGCGGTAATGACGGCACTGGAATTTGCCGGCAAACATCAGCTGAAGCGTATATTGGATATCGACTATCGCCCGGTTCTCTGGGGCCTTACCAGCCCAGGTGACGGTGAAACCCGTTTCATAGCATCCGACGAAGTCACACAACAATTACAGTCTGTATTGCATCACTTTGATTTGATTGTTGGTACCGAAGAAGAATTCCATATCGCTGGCGGCACCACCGATACACTGGCCGCATTGAAAGCCGTGCGTGGAGTATCAAACGCCGTTTTGGTGTGTAAGCGAGGTGCTTCAGGCTGTGTGGTGTTGGAGAGCGACGTCCCCGATACTTGGGACGACGTGATCTTGCACTCCGGCGTGCGCGTTAAAGTCCTCAATGTTCTGGGTGCTGGCGACGCGTTTTTGTCGGGTCTGTTGCGCGGCTATCTCAATAACGAAAATTGGGAACAAGCCTGCGCCTATGCCAATGCCTGCGGTGCTCTGGTAGTGTCACGTCACGGCTGCGCGCCAGCCATGCCCACCAAAGAAGAATTGGATAACTATCTATCCCGGGCCGACAGCGTCCCCCGGCCGGATTTAGACGACCATTTAAATCACTTGCATCGGGTAACTACCCGGGACAAAGAATGGCCAGAGCTTAACATCATGGCTTTCGACCATCGCCAACAACTGACCAACCTAGCGTTGGAGCTGGGCGTAGATACAGCGGTAATCCCCGAGCTTAAAAAGCTTATTTTAAAAGCGGGCGAGCTTGTGGCCAAAGAAGCCAACCTAGAAGGCAAGGTAGGTTGTTTTGTTGATAGCACCTTTGGCCAGGAAGTACTCAATGATGTTACCGGCCGCGGCTGGTGGGTTGCACGCCCCATCGAGTTACCAGGCTCGCGACCATTGTTCTTAGAGCACGGCAACATTGGGTCACAACTCATCGACTGGCCTTTGGAACACATCGTTAAGTGTTTGGTTTTCTGTCACCCCGATGACGACGACGAAATGCGCCTTGAGCAAGAGTTCCGAGTTGCAGAAGTTTATAAAGCCTGCTGCAAAAGTGGCCACGAATTATTACTGGAAGTGATTCTACCGGCGGACATGGACCGCGCCGATGAGCATTATATTCGTGCACTCAAGCGATTCTATAACCTTGGCATTAAGCCCGACTGGTGGAAACTCCCGCCGTTGTCGGCCGAAAGCTGGGACAAGGTAGACGCCCTGGTTAACGAACGTGACCCGCATTGCCGTGGCGTAGTCATTCTAGGACTGGATGCACCAATGGATAAATTACAAGCAGGCTTTAATCAAGCTGCCGGTAAATCCATCGTTAAAGGGTTTGCGGTAGGTCGTACGATTTTTATGGAGCCCTCACGGCAGCGCTTACTGGGGAAAATCGACGATGAAGAATTTATTTGCCAAATCAAAGCGAACTATCACCAACTGATCGCCCTGTGGCAAACCCGCGGCTAATTGGCGTTTTCGGAGAACAGACAATGTCCAAAACAATAAAATTGACCATGGCCCAAGCGGCCATTAAATATTTGATGGCGCAAAAAACCGAAATAAACGGTGAAATTAAACCGCTTTTTACCGGTGTGTGGGCCATATTTGGCCACGGCAATGTAGCGGGTATCGGCGAAGCTTTGTACCACGTGCAAGACGAGCTGCCTACCTATCGTGCTCACAACGAACAAGGTATGGCGCACTCAGCCATTGCCTACGCAAAAACATTGAATCGCCAGCAAATGATGGCTTGCACAGCCTCTGCTGGCCCCGGTTCAACTAATATGGTCACCGCGGCTGCGGTTGCCCATGTAAACCGCTTACCGGTGCTGTTTTTACCTGGTGATACCTTTGCCACTCGCATGCCAGACCCGGTATTGCAACAAGTGGAAAATTTCCATGACCATACGCTAACCTCAAACGATTGCTTTAAACCAGTCAGCCGTTTCTTTGACCGTATTACTCGGCCAGAACAACTGTTAACGTCACTGCCCCAGGCAATGCGAGTATTAACAGATCCAGTAGAGTGCGGCCCGGTCACCTTAGCCATGCCGCAAGACGTACAAACCATGGCCTACGATTATCCCGAGCACTTTTTCGCAGAAAAGATTCATCGCCTACGTCGCCAAGCACCGGACGACACAGAACTAGAACAAGCATTGGCTTTAATTAAATCAGCCAAAAAGCCGCTACTTATTGCCGGCGGTGGTGTGCACTACTCGTCCGCTTTAGCAGAATTGAATAACCTAGCGACTAGTTTGTCCATTCCTGTGGGCGAAACTCAAGCCGGTAAAGGCGCCCTGCCCTGGGATCACCCACAAAATATGGGTTCCATCGGCGTTACCGGCGCAGCTTCTACCAACACTCTCGCGGAAGAATCCGACTTGATAATTGCCGTGGGCACCCGCTTGGGCGATTTTGCCTCCGGCTCGCGAGCGATGATTAACCCGGATGCAAAACTCTTGTGCCTAAACGTAGCGTCCTTCGACACCGTTAAACATTACGGCCAAAGTTTGGTAGGCGACGCAAAGCTCACACTCAAATTGTTGGCCGACAAGCTGACCGACATTACGCCAAACAATGAATGGATTGCCCACGCCAACGGCTTGCGCAATGAATGGCTATCCATGGTTGAAACCGCCACCACGGATCGCGGCACACAATTACCATCGGATGGTGAAGTCGTTGGTGCAGTCAACCGAGCCGCCGGGGATAACGACATCGTCGTTTGCGCAGCCGGTGGCCTACCTGGCGAGCTGCAAAAGCTGTGGCAAACCCGCAACGACCGTGGTTACCACATGGAATACGGCTATTCCTGTATGGGTTACGAAATCGCCGGTGGCCTGGGCACCAAAATGGCCAAGCCAGAATCCGAAGTTTTCGTGATGGTGGGCGACGGCTCTTATTTGATGCTCAATTCAGAAATCGCCACGTCCGTTATGTTGGGTTACAAAATTATTGTCGTGGTACTCGATAACCGAGGCTACGGCTGTATTCACCGATTACAACAGTTCTGTGGTGGACCAGGTTTTAATAATTTATTGGACGATTGCCTCACCGTTGAAGGCGGCGCGCCTAAAACCGACTTTGCCGCCCACGCGGCAGCGCTTGGCGCTCAATCGGAGCAAGTTGGCAACATTGCCGAATTAGAGCAAGCGCTGGTTCGCGCCAAGTCTGCGCAATGCTCCTACGTTATAAGCATCGATACCGACGCCCTAGCCGACACTAAAGACGGTGGCGCCTGGTGGGATGTTGCTGTGCCGGAAGTTTCCCAGCGCGAGCAAGTTCGCAGCGCGCGCGCGATCTACGACAGCTTTAAAGCCAAGCAGCAGAAAAATCTCTAGCACCTGTGCTCCCCGCGCGCAGCGGTTTAAAACAGAATAATCCAGCTCGGTTACAAAACCGAGCCAAAGAAGAGAACACGATATGTCAGTACAGCTAGGAATTAATCCACTGACGTGGACCAACGATGATTTGGCCAGCCTAGGCGCCGAAACATCCATAGAACAGTGCCTGAGCGAAGGTAAGCAGGCAGGTTTCGCCGGTTTTGAATTGGGCCATAAATTTCCACGCCAAGCCGATCACCTGGTATCTCTACTTAACCAGTACGATTTAAAACCAGTATCCGGTTGGTATTCCACGCAGCTACTTAAGCGCAGCGTGGAAGAAGAAATCGCCGCCGGCCAAGGCCATTTGGCACTGCTGCGCGACAGCGGTTGTAAAGTGATGGTGACCTGCGAAGTAACCGGCTGCGTGCACGGCAATCAAAAACTACCGGTGTCTCACCGCCCACAATTGAGCCAACAACAGTGGAGCCAACTGAGTGAAAAACTGACCGAATTCGCGAGTTACACTCAAAGCCAAGGTGTGCAAGTGGCGTATCACCATCACATGGGCACCGTAGTGCAGTCTGCCGATGAAGTGGACCGTTTGATGTCCGCCACCGGGCCTGAAGTGGGCCTGCTGCTGGATACCGGCCATCTCACCTACGATGGCAGTGATCCGCTAGCCGTTGCCCAACGTTGGATCGAACGCATCAACCACGTTCACTGCAAAGACATTCGAGCAAATGTATTAAAAGATGCGCTCAACCGAGATTTAAGCTTCTTGGATTCGGTACTCAACGGCGTATTTACCGTACCTGGCGATGGCTGCGTCGATTATCCGGCAATTTTCGATGTGCTCAAACAAGCGAATTATCGAGGCTGGCTAGTAGTAGAAGCCGAGCAGGACCCAGCCATTGCTAATCCGCTGACCTACGCCACATTGGGTTTCAGTAACCTACAGCGTATGGCGAGTGAAGCCGGCTTAATTTAAGAGCTTTGGCGAGCGCCCCAGCTTAATTTAAAGAATGGCACCGAGTATTACTCTGTGTCCTGAGACATCAGGAGATGACTGTGAAAAAAATTCATAACTACATACAAGGCGCCGTAGCACCAAGCTCTAGCAAGCGGGTGTCTCCGGTTTATAACCCCGCCACCGGCGAACAAATTGCAGAAGTGGTGCTATCCACCGATGCGGATTTGCAAAAGGCTGTGGACGCCGCCAAGGCCGCCCTGCCTGCTTGGATGTCCATGAGCCCTCTAAAACGCTCGCGCTTAATGAACCGATTGCTGTATTTATTGGAACAAAATGCAGGCGAACTCGCCAGCATCATTTCCGAGGAACACGGCAAGGTTCACTCCGATGCTTTGGGCGAAGTTACCCGTGGTATCGAAGTCGTTGAATTTGCCTGTGGCGCACCACACCTTTTAAAAGGTGAATTTACCGAAAACATTGCCACCAACATCGACAGCCACAGTGTACGTCAACCGCTGGGTATTGTAGCCGGCGTTACTCCGTTTAATTTCCCAGCCATGGTTCCTATGTGGATGTTCCCGGTGGCTTTGGCCTGCGGTAATGCTTTTATTCTTAAGCCATCAGAGCGTGATCCTTCAGCCTCGCTTTTCTACGCTGACCTCATAAAGCAAGCCGGTTTCCCGGACGGTGTATTCAGTGTAATTCAAGGCGATAAAAATTCGGTAGATGCCATCCTCAAGCACCCAGATATTTCAGCGATTAGCTTTGTGGGCTCTACTCCCATCGCCAAATACATTTATGAAACCGGGGCTCACTACGGCAAGCGAGTACAAGCATTGGGCGGTGCCAAAAACCATATGATCGTAATGCCTGACGCCGATATGGATAAAACGGTCGACGCATTGATGGGCGCAGCCTACGGCTCAGCCGGTGAACGTTGTATGGCGATATCCGTTGTTGTACCCGTGGGTGAAGCCACCGCAGAAACCTTACGTAAAAAATTGGTTGAGCGTTTGGCCACATTAAAAATCGGCCCCGGTACTGACAACCAGGCTGAAATGGGTCCATTGGTGACTGCAACCCATTTGGAAAAAGTTGCAGGCTATATTAACGCCGGTGTTAGTGAAGGCGCGGAGCTGGTGGTTGATGGCCGTGATTTTAAAATGCAACAAGCGGGCTTCGAAAACGGCTTTTACATTGGTGGTACCTTCTTTGACCATGTAAGTCGCGACATGAGTATTTACAAAGAAGAAATTTTCGGCCCAGTGCTGTGCATGATTCGCGCGGAAAGCTTTGATGATGCGGTAAGGATGATCAACGAGCACGAGTTTGGCAATGGCACAGCAATTTTCACCCGAGATGGTGATTCTGCTCGCAGTTTTGCAAACCAAATCCAAGTCGGCATGGTAGGCATCAATGTACCTATACCTGTGCCAATGGCTTTCCACAGCTTTGGTGGGTGGAAGGCTTCGCTATTTGGTGACCATCATATGCATGGGCCGGAGGGCGTGCGTTTTTACACTAAACTGAAAACCATTACCTCACGCTGGCCAACCGGTATCCGTTCCGGAGCGGACTTTGTAATGCCAACAATGGAATAGCCATACCTTGCGCTACCAAACTGGTAGCGCAAACTTTACCACACTCGCTTTTCGGAGAATATTATGGCGAGCTCAACAATAAAATTTGCACTTAATCATAAATCTTGCCCAACACTGTCACCCATAGCCGCCTTGAATGCGGCTAAAAGCCTAGGCATCAGTGGCGTAGAATTACGCAACGATGTTGGCGAAAACAGTATAGCGACGGTCGAACAGGCTCAGCAGATTGGCGAACACGCTGCAAAGCTTGGCATTAAGATCCTAACCATAAACGCACTCTACCCGTTTAATGTATGGAACAGTGAGCAGGAGCAAAATACCGTAAAACTGGCACAGCTGGCACAAGCCTGTGGCGCACAGGCATTGGTATGCTGCCCCTTAGTAGCTGCAACGGACGAACGAAATATACCCGGACAGGCCGAGCTGATCAGTGCTTTAAAGGCCATTGCGCCGATACTGAGCGAGCACAATATTAAAGGCATGGTTGAGCCATTGGGTTTTCCAACCTCCAGTTTACGTTTTAAAGAAGACTCGATTGCCGCAATCGACGCAGCAGGATTAGGCGATATCTTTAGCCTGGTGCACGATACTTTTCATCACGCAGGCTCCGATGACCAAAATTACTACCCGAACCGTACCGGCTTGATACACGCCTCGGCGGTAACGGACTCCGGTGTGACCATGGAATCCATGCTCGATGGCCACCGCTATTTTGTTGGCCCAGGTGATCGCTTGAACAGCATTACACAAATCAAACACATGCTAAGCGCGGGCTATGCTGGCTACGTGTCTTTTGAGCCATTTGCCGATGATATCGCCACCTACCCCAACCCGACCGCAGCCATTAAAGAAAGTATGGAATACGTCTTAGCAGAGCTTGACGCCTCTACGGCTGAGTAAGGATTGGATTTTTACAAACATACAACAAATAACAAATTTTGAGGATATTGCCATGCCTTTACGAGTGGGTATCATTGGTACAGGTGCCATTGGAAGAGATCACTCTCGCCGCATTAATAACGTGTTAACCGGCGCGCATGTTAGCGCAGTCAATGATGTTAACGTTGAACAAGCGCAGAAAGCCGTAGATGACTTAGACTTAAAAGCTGAAGTCTTCGCCAATGGCCACGAGCTTATTCAGTCAAACGCAGTAGACGCTGTATTGGTCACCTCTTGGGGCCCAACACATGAAGAGTTTGTGTTATCGGCCATCGCCGCAGGCAAGCCAGTATTTTGTGAAAAGCCGTTGGCCACAACCGCTGAAGGCTGTAAACGCATTGTTGATGCGGAGATCGCAACCGGTAAGCGCTTGGTCCAAGTTGGTTTTATGCGCCCCTACGACAGCGGCTACCAGTTGCTGAAAAACGCCTTAACCATCGGCGAAATTGGCGACCCTTTAATGGTGCACTGTGCCCACAGAAACCCTGAAGTGCCGGAAAGCTACGTTACGCCAATGGCTATTCAGGATACGCTGATCCACGAACTGGATGTACTGCGCTGGCTGTTAGACGACGATTACGTTAGCGCTCAAGTTATTTACCCTCGCAGAACGCGCTTTACCCACAGTAAGCTTGCCGACCCCCAAATTGTGCTGCTAGAAACCAAACGCGGCATACGCATTGATGTTGAAGTCTTTGTTAATTGTAAGTACGGCTACGACATTCAATGTTCGGTAGTGGGCGAGCTGGGCGTATTAAACCTACCTGAGCCACAGAGCCTGTTAGTTAGAAAGGAAGCGAGCTTAGCAACGAATATTCTAACCGACTGGAAACAGCGTTTTATCAAAGCTTATGATGTCGAACTACAGGAATTTATCAACGGTTGCCTGAATAGTAGCATTACCGGCCCAAGCGCTTGGGATGGCTACGCCGCATCCGTTGCCAGCGACGCGTGCGTGGAAGCACAAGAAACAGGTGCCATCATTCCTATATCTATGGCCGACAAACCGAGCTTTTATAGCTAGCTGATAAGTAATTAACCGCTGCTTTCAAATCTGTGTGTTGCCTTCTCTAGGCGCTTTTTGGTACCGGCGTAACCGCCGGTACCTTTTTTACCTATTTATAAGTTAGTCCCCTATGAAGGAGATCCAATACCCAGAGCTTAGTCCGCAGTGTTTGCTCATCATTGTATCCTTCCTTGCCGCCATTGGCTGGCTGTTTTCTAAATTAGCGATGGCGGATTTCGATCCCCTACTTTTTATGGCGCTTCGATTTATAGGAGCCGCTGTAATCTTCACACCATTGAACCTCCGCACCTTAGGCACGACAAACCATCAAACGACTTTTGCTCCAGCATTGGTGGGAGTTGTTCTTGGAGTTCAAACGTCCGTTTGGGCCTACGCCCTAGCGCACACCAATAATCTAGGCACTGCTGGTTTTATCTCTTGCTTAGGACCTATACTGGCTGCGCCCTTGGCATCCATATTTAAACTAAGTGGGCTAACAAGGCGCTATTTGTTTTCACTCGCTCTAGCGACGGCGGGGCTAGTGGCAATTTTCCTACCCAAGGGTAACGGAGAAAATTTAACCGCCTACGACACGTTATTTATTGTCTCCAGCCTTCTATTTGCCATACATTTAAATGTTAACCACTTGCTAATAAAGCGTTGGCACAGTTCAAGGTACGATGCTCTGCAAATGCTCGCGGCAGGCGTAACCTGCGCGGGTGGCTCACTGCTCTTAAACGCTAGGGTTGGCACATGGTCGGTTAACATTATCCTTTACTTAGGTTTGTCTATTATTCTGTGCACTGCGTTACGATTCAAACTGCTAAACCTAGCTCAGCATCGCGCGCCAAATGTTAATCCAACTCTTGCCCTCACGCTGGAACCCGTTTTCGTAGCCATATTTGCCGCGGTGTTATTAAATCAGTCACTCTCTTACCTCCAATTTTTCGGCGCAGCCATCATCCTTTTTGCCGTCTCCCTAAGACGTTAAACAAGCCACCTCTGATTTTGAGAAAAGCAACCAACAAACTCGCCCATAAAAACGAAACGATATAAAGGTTTGGCGCAGAAAATCAATGTGCTTGCTAGACTTATGTTGCAAATAAAACGACTGTGCAAATGTGGTTTGCGGCCACCGAGAAAACATAGAAAAGCGCCTCTTATTCGCTATATCAACTTCTATTAATAGCAGCCAATTCGAATGAAGACAATTGCGACAATATTCCTTTAAAAAAAGCCCCTCATCTGCAAGCTACTTATTCAAGACCTATAATCTATTAGCCCAACAACCGACAATTTGGCCTACGCTATGTGGAACGATGATATTGACGTCACTGAAACCCTCTATAACAGCAACAGTACTGCTGTTTGTCGAGGTGTTTGGAAAAAAAATAATGCAGACGTCATTCTGAAATCCGTTGTAGAGTGCACCCCTGGCGATGGCACTATTGACAGAATAAAGCACGAGCACCAGATACTTTCGTCGCTAAAGCATCCGCATATCGTTAAGTGTTTAGACCTACAATTAACCGAAGATACGGCAACCTTAGTCCTAGAGGACATAAGCGGTACGCCAATTAAGGATATTTATTATTTCGATGGCTGGCCGGTAAAGCAGTTCGTTAACATCGCCACCCAGCTATGTGACATACTTCAGTACATACATCAGAAAAACATTATTCACCAAGATATTAACCCCGCTAATATCATTGTGAACCAGAAAGACGGCCGTATTAACCTTATAGACTTCGGAATTGCACGCCAAGCTTCTTCTGAAGGGTCGCTAACCATCAGTGCCAACAGACTAGAGGGCACGTTAGAATACTTGTCCCCCGAGCAAACCGGCCGTATCAATCGGGCGGTGGACCAACGCAGTGACCTCTATTCCTTGGGTGCCACCTTCTACGAAATGTTGACTGGCCGCCCGCTATTTGAATCCAGCAGCACTTTAGAGTTAATACATAGCCAAATCGCTAAAATTCCTGAGGACTTACATTCTATCAACCCAGCGATCGCTCCGTGCCTTTCGTCAATTATCCTCAAATTATTGCGCAAAGACTCCAATGATCGCTACCAAACGGCGAGTGGCTTGACGGCCGATCTCAACCAATTTCTAAAGCTTTATGAAACCAGCGCCCCCAGCTCTATTCAGTTTGACCTTGGCCAACAAGACTATTCGGGCCGGCTAAGGCTTCCACAAAAACTCTATGGAAGAGACCAGGAAACAGCGGAGCTGAACCATGCATTAGAGATCATTTGTAGGGGTTCTAAAGAGCTTATCTTCGTCAGTGGAGACACGGGCACGGGTAAATCGAGCTTCGTAAATGAGTTGCAAAAATCAGTCACCTTAAAAGAGGGCAACTACTGTGAGGCCAACTTTGATAGCACTTATAGCAACACGCCCTACTTTGGTTTTAAGCAATCCGTAAGTGCGCTTTGTAGAACACTGTTGTCAAAACCTGCTGAAGAATTGGCCTATTGGCAGAGCAAAATCAGCGAAGCTTTGGGCGAAAACGCAGGTGTAATAACCGGTATCATTCCCGATTTGGAATATCTCATCGGTAAACACGATACAACAGATTTGAGCAATGATATTCGCTCAAAGAACCGGCTAAGCAGAACTTTCGGTCAACTTATAAAATCGCTGTGCGATCACAAACGACCATTAGTCGTTTGTATAAGCGACATACAATACGCCGATAAAGAAACGCTAGAACTCATAGAGCAGCTCTTCCAGTCGGAAGAATTGCAATATTTTATGCTTGTGGCGACCTTTAGGGATCAGGATACACCTACAATTGTAGGGAACCATAGTCAACTTTTGAAAAGCCTAGCAAGTGACAACGTCCCCCACCGCAGGATAAAACTGGACAACCTGACTCGGCAAGCTGTGCGTCAACTTTTATCCGATAGCCTATCTAAGGACGACCACCGCTTAACTACCCTAGCAAACCTAATATACAATAAAACACAGGGTAACCCTTTCTTTACCAACCACTTTCTACAGAAGTTGTATGACGATAAAACCATTGGGTTTAACACTGAGCGGCTGGATTGGGAGTGGTCTGACCGTGAGGTGGCAGAACAACAATTCACAGATAATGTCATTGACTTAGTAACTGAAAGAATAGAACACCTAAGCCCTGAGCAATTGCGCGTTCTGCAGATGGTGGCTTGTATAGGTGACTCCATCAGGGCCGATATTGTCGCCCAAGCCACACAAGTGACCTTGGCAGAACTCTTGCCAACCTTAGAAATATTCTGTTTAGAAAATCTGCTAGTCAATATCAACCAAATTCCAATCACCAAAGAGGACGCGCACCGTCTTCTACTGCGCTTCACCCACGACAGGGTACAGCAATCCGCTTACTCTTTGATATCAGAGCAAGATAAGCCACATTACCATTTGCAAGTTGCAAGGGCCTTAAGAGAGAATGAATCTACGGCAACAAATAATTCTTCTTTTCAACTCGCCCGCCACTACAATCTGGCAAAACATCTGGTAACCGACAAAGCTGAAAAACGCATATTAATTGAAGCCAATTTAATTGCCGCGGAATTAGCCATAAAATCTTCGGCATTCGATTCTGCGCTCAGTCATCTGAAAACCTGCGCCGAATTCTTAGACGACAGCTATTGGCAGGAAGACTACGAACTTACGTTCAACATCTACATAAAATTAGTACAAGCCGCTCATATGAGCGGAAAGCGAGATCTATTCCAGATTTACTTGGATATCGTCAAGGCTAACGCCTCCGAAACAGACCGCCTGCAAGCCCAGCAATATGAGATCCTCTCTTTAACGGCACAGTGTTTGTACACCCAGGCGGTTGATCTTACGCTCGAACTACTGAGTAATCTTGATATCCCCATGCCTGATCAGATAGCAGACAGGGATATCGCTTCGGCCATAGACGCTCTAAACGCATTAATAGGCGACAGACAGATATCGGACCTGGCTGAATTGCCGTTGATGACCGATGAAAACATGATTCGAGCCATGCAGGTCATCGGAGACATTATACCGGTGGTCTACGGGCAAAACCCTAAGCTGCTCGCGCTGTTAGTCATAAAGCAAGTCGAACTGTGTTTATCCCATGGTAACCATCCACAATTTATTTACTGCTATCTGAACTACGCCTTTTTACGTAGCGGAATGTTTAACGATATAGCAAACTGCCTCAGTTTTAGCCAGCTCGCCATGTCGCTCTTAACTAAGATAGGTAACGAGTCAGACCAGCCGCGTTGCTTATTTTTGTATAATGCCTTTATACGCCACTGGCAAGATCCCATAGAGACGTGTATTGACTCGTTTACCGATGTATATGACAAAGGCATAGAACACGGAGACGTAGAACACGGCCTGTACGCCCTAACCCAAATTAGCTTATCCGCGCTGGTTAGCGGCATTAAATTGGATACGATTGCGCCTAAAATGATTCAGTCGGTACAGACGATGAAGCATTTTAAGATGGAAAACACCTATAATAGGGTCGCCATCTGCATACAATCCGTAACAAATATTATGGGTAAGGCAAGGGATCCCAAAAAGTTGATGGGCACCTTTTTTGACGAAAATCTAATTCGTATCCAGCATAAAGACAGCGATAGGATTCTGTGTTTTTACCGAAGTTTTTACACCGCCTACATCAACCACCTATTGGGCGATTATTCCGAAGCGGCAGCTTTGTTAGAGCAAGCCAATGAAAATCACCACTCGGTGGATACCATGTATTTAGGCAGTGCCTTTGCCTTTTACGAGAGCCTTATTCTTTTAGCAAACCACGGTCACAATAAAACACAGCTCAATTCAAGCGAAAGCGAGAAATTACACGCCAATCTAAGCCAGCTTCAACTTTGGTCTAATTTTTGCCCATCGAATTTTAAACACAAAGCACTTTTAGTCGAAGCCATGCTGGCTGATGTAGAGCAGCGCCCCGAGCAAGTACAATCGTTATTTGAAAAGGCAATCATAGCAGCGGGCAAGTCTTCAATACTCAGCGAAATCGCTATAGCCTACGAAGAAGCTGCCAAGTATTATAAACGCTGTGGATTAGAGAACTTCTATCAACTTTACTATAAAAAAGCCCATCAGTTTTACTCCCGCTGGGGTGCGGTAGTAAAAACCACGAACATGGAGCTATGTGCGCCGCTAGTCTTTAGACATAGAGAAGGCAGCGGCAGCAATACACTGCAAAGCGGCACGCAAACCCAAGCGGGCAATGGTGGTGCGCTGTTGGACATCAATAGCGTTATGAAGGCCTCGCAGGCTGTTTCTAGCGCTATCGTTCTGGACGATTTGCTTAAAAACCTAATGCAGATTGTGATCGAGAGCGCTGCCGCCGACCGAGGTATTCTCATACTATTAGAGGAAGGAAACTGGTTAATTCAGGCGGAGCGGAGCTTCGCCGACAACGACTCTAAAGTGTTACAAGGCCTCCCCATGGCCGAGCACAAGGAGATTCCATTAAGTGTTCTGCAATACGTCTCTCGTACGGGCAATAGAATAGTATTGGCCAATGCCGCCTGCCATGGCAACTATGTCAATGACGACTACATTGTGAGCACCAGCGCAAAATCCATACTCGCCATTCCACTTCGCTTAAAAAATGAACTTACCGGCATACTCTATCTTGAAAACCGATTGACCGAAGACGTTTTCACATCCGAACGCATACAACTACTGGAAGTACTTAGTAGCCAGATCGTTATTTCCATCGAAAACGCCAAGCTCTACCATAACCTAGAGAGAAAAGTAGAAGAGCGCACGTCCGAACTGAATCAATCGTTAGAAAAGCTACAACAAACCCAAGAGCATTTAGTGGAAAACGAAAAAATGGCATCCTTGGGGAGACTCGTCGCAGGTGTAGCCCACGAGCTAAATACTCCTATCGGAGTTTGCGTAACGGCAACCAGCCACCTAGGCGACGAATCGAAATTTACCCAAGAGAGTCTCAACGATACCTCAATCACCAAGGACGAACTGGAAGAATTCCTAGAATCCTGCGTGGAAGTCACAGGCGTTGTCAGTTCAAACCTGGCCAGAGCATCTGACTTAATCAGCAGCTTTAAGAAAATCAGCGTCGATATATCGACGGATTCTTTCCGAACGTTTAATCTGTACGAATACCTACAAGATGTACTGCAAAGCCTCTCGCCTGAGATTAAAAAAGCAGAAGCCAAAACAGAATTGGTTTGTGAAGAAACCATCGAGTTCACCAGCAACCCGAGCGCGTTAACGCAGATCATAACCAATTTAATTATGAATGCATTAATACACGCATTCTATCCTGGGGAAGAAGGCAACATCACAATCAGCGCTTCAGAAACCCAAGACGGCATCGAAATGATTTTCCAAGATAACGGCGCTGGTATGGATGACGAAACCCAGAGAAAGATTTTCGAGCCTTTCTTCACAACCAATCGCTCAAGCGGCGGTACCGGCCTAGGAATGTCGATTCTGTACAATCTGGTAACCCACCAAATGCGAGGCTCTATATCTTGTAATAGTTCGCCTGGTAAAGGCACCAGCTTCCATATGACCTTCCCCAACCAAGAAGCCAACAGCTAGCCTCAACATCGTGAAAAACCCACCGACGCTAAAGAGCCTGCCACAAGCCATCGCCTTGGTATTGGTAGGCTCAGTTGTCCGCACATAAAGCAGATGCACTTGATTTCTGACTCCCATGCCCTAACACTGTTTGCTTCTTAGCTGCAGTAAGCAGCACGGCTATTGAAGCTGCCAACGAAAACTAATAATAAAAAGGTGTTTGGAATTGGCTAACGATAAACACTACTTGGCCCTTTGTGGCGGCGTCGGAGGCGCCAAGCTCGCGCTTGGCCTAGCGCATTGTTTGCCTCCGCAGTCCCTGACCATTGCCGTCAATATCGGCGATAACTTTGAACACCTTGGGCTGCCCATTTGGCCGGATATCGACACTGTGAGCTACACCTTGGCAGGCTTGGCTAACCCAGAGCAGGGCTGGGGACGCCAAGCTGAAACCTGGCAAGTGATGGATGAATTGAAGCGGCTGGGCGCGCCGGATTGGTTCGCTTTGGGCGACAAGGATATTGCCCTGCACCTACACCGCAAGCACCTGCTGGAACAAGGTAACACCGCCGCAGAAGCTACTCAGCTAATCAACCAAGCGCTGGGCGTTACGCACACCGTGCTGCCCATCAGTAATCAAACTATCTCCACCAAAGTACATACCGATATAGGCACTTTAGAGTTTCAAGAGTACTTTGTTAAAGAAAGAGCCCAGCCTAAACTATTGGGCCTAGACTACGTAGGTGCAAAGTCTGCTCAACTTCTGCCTCAGGTAGAATCCTTACTGGGCGACCCCTCGTTGACCGGCATCATCATTTGCCCATCTAATCCTTACCTAAGCATAGGGCCAATGCTGGCTATATCTGGCCTAAAAGCCAAGCTGGCCCGCTCAAACGCCCCTGTGCTGGCCGTATCGCCGATTATCGGCGGCCAAGCCATAAAGGGCCCCACCGCTAAAATAATGACAGAACTCAAGGTCACCCCTTGCGCGACCTTAATAGCGGATCTCTACGCTGGTTTTGTCGATATCACCATTATCGACGAGACAGACCGCGCTCTGGTAAGCATAAAGCCGTTGATAAAAGCAACGCCTACGTTGATGATGAATTTATTTGAAAAGAAGCGCTTAGCTGTTGAGTGTATAAAGACGCTGGACGGTTTTAGAGATGAGTGAGCACGCAATCTTCGTTAGCGTTAACCACCCTGAGTAACTAGGTCTAAACTAGGTCTCATAGATAGTGCCTGCGTGGTTATGGGGTTGGAGTATTCACTGGCTCTTCATCATTGCCGGGGCACAAACAAAAAAAACCACTCGCGCACGAGGGTTTTGTATTTGGTGGAGCCTTGACGGTAGCGAACGGGGCGGCCCTCCGTCGCTGACCTCAACACTCCAGAATTGAGCCTAAAAAAACCTAGGCCATTGATTTAATTGAATGTTTAAAGTTTTCTGGCGATCACAAAATACCCCAAAACACTACAATCCATCACATTTCAAACGAGAAAACCATGGGTCTTAAAATTACTGCCTGTAGACAATGGTCTGGTCTATTTTAAGCTGTTAAGTCTGTAGTAGCTCAGACTTGATCTGACAGTTACCCGTTTTCAAAAGGTGCCTGTCAGTTTAGATCTGAGCTAAATTCTTCTCAGCCCAGATCGCTTTACCATCGATTAAAGTTTCCAACGGCGTTCTACCGCAACACATTTTTCCCTGATGCGTGCGTTCATTGTTATAGTAATCCATCCACTCGTCCAGATCTTTTTGTAGTTCCTCCAGTGAGGAATACAGTCTCTTGCGAAACGCGACCTGGTAAAATTCATTAAGAATTGTTTTATGGAAGCGTTCGCAGATACCGTTCGTTTGCGGTGACATAGCTTTAGTCTTAGTGTGATCGATATCGTTGATAGCTAGATAGAGTTGGTAGTCATGCTGATCAACTCGGCCGCAGTACTCTGTTCCGCGATCAGTCAGGATACGCAGCATGGGGAGTTCGTGAGACTCAAAGAATGGCAATACCTTGTCATTCAACGCATCAGCCGCGGTGATAGGTGTTTTGGTAGTGTAGAGCTTGCAAAATGCCACCTTGCTGTAGGTATCGACAAAAGTCTGTTGATAGATTCGCCCTACACCATTTAAGTTTCCAACGTAGAACGTGTCCTGAGAGCCTAGATATCCGGGGTGTGCAGTCTCGATCTCACCGCAAGCCTCATCGTCATTTTTCTTTTTCTCTAGCGCAGCCACCTGAGCCTCGCTTAGGATAATGCCGTCGTTGGCTACCTTATTTTCTAAGGCAGCTAGTCGCTTTTTGAAGTTCTCGAGATTGTGCCTCACCCAAATGGATCGAACACCGCTACCAGAGACGAAGACACCGGCTTTACGTAATTCATTGCTGGTCCGATGTTGGCCATGTGCAGGCTGCTCTAAGGCGTAGTCAATAACTGCTCGCTCAGTGCTTCATCAACCCGATTCTTTGTATTCGGGGCTCGCCGGCTTTTGTTAATCAGGTTGTCGACGCCACCTTCCTCTACAAGCTCTCGATATCGATAGAAGGTGTCACGTGATACACCCATCACTTTACAGGCCTTGGCCACATTACCCAGCTCTTCGGCTAAATTCAGCAAACCTGCCTTGTGTTTAATGATGGGGTTGTTAGTATGGATCATGAGAGTTACCTTTTTGTTTTGACTTAAGATTCGACACCTTTATCAAAACGGGTAACTCTCTCTTTTTCAAGAGGATGTGTCAGATTAGGTCTAAACTTCTACACCTCTCTTTATTACACTTAGGATCAACATTAAAGCAATGCCCACCTCACAAACTATAGACATACAATAGACAAGGGTCTTTTATGGATCTTGAGAAATTGCGTGGCTCACTAGATTCGTAAGCCATCGACCTCCAGAACACCAATTGTTGTCCTGATCTTGAGCAGAAACTACAGCTACAACAAAAGGTCCTTCATCCCAAAAGCCAAACATCGGACCTCCCGAATTACCCGGAGTTAAATCCGCTAACGTCTTCATAGAGCGCGCTGGACCCGAGTCGTACCAAGGTTCATCAAGAGCCTTATCACGTTGGAAAGTAGGACGAATACCTCCCCCTCTAGCACCAGGATAACCGATATTCCACCAATACGGTTCATCGTCCCAGCCGCTATCATACGTTCGGGTGCCCATCCATCCAAATAAGTCGCCTATCCTCTGATCTGTAACGAGCACTGCATAATCTTCGTCAAGTTCGCTCCAGTTTATCCTTCCTGATATTCGCGTGTAGTACCAAACATTAGTTATAGCTGCAGTCGCTCTGGTAAATCCACCAGCTCGATGAACTTCCACTGTACCCGCCCCGCCGGACGTCCAATCCACCACGTGACTCGCAGTTAAAACGTGTCTTGGCCCTACAATGACTCCTGATCCAGCTCCCGCCGAAGTCGCTACCCGGCATATACTTCCCCATGGGTAACTCGTGTCATTATATATTTGACGGTCGTCGGCACCAAACACGGTTAAAGGCTGCAAGTCCTTTCCGTTTAATAAAACTCGGGCTGGTTTAGGTAATTTTGATTTCAGAGGTGAATCTGTAACATCAAACCAATCTGGAAGCATCGGTTTGATTGGATTAGTTTCATTTGCTAATTTCTTATCCAGTTTGTTGGGATCAATCTCGGTAAGCTTATAAGGCTTAGGTTCTGGATTAAGTATGGAACGGAGCTCCCTCGGTATCTTCGCTTTCGCCTTTATATTAAACTTTTGTTTACTTTGGCAATGTGTTAATGGAGCGTTTTCATCTCTAATGCATTCATCTGCCATAGTATGTTCCTCAATTCAAGGTGAAAGTTATTAGGAAAATTCTTTAAGAAATTTATATTGGCTTGTGCTTCCTGTTTTGTAGTGCAATTTCGCCAACGAATATCCCATTACTTTACTTATTCTTCTGTAGCAATTTTCCAGAACCATAAAAATCTCGTAACTTAGAACGATTTTGGAATAAATCCAACATTGACCGTACAACACTAGGTAAGGATGAATCGAGAAAATATGCAACACTTTATTAAAATTCGAGTTGAAATCTTTATAATTCTTATATAGTCTTTTCCTTAGCAGGCATACCAGAACAAAAAGAAATACTTACTGACTATAAATTATATTGTCTCGTCACTATTTTATTTTCATCTATATAAAACTAAAGATCTTATTTTCTCGACACAAAGTGGGCAACGACGAGCATTCTTTTACCACAAATTTAAAGCCAGGCTAAAAAACTAACCAACTTACAACTGACCTTTCCCCTAAGTTAGTACCACTCATTCGATGAAATTTTTTATATATCATGCCGCCTGCCTCGCGTAGGCAACAGGCGTCATGTAATTTAATGAGCTGTGTGGTCGTTCATGGTTATGGTGTGCTCGCCATTGATCTATTTCGTAGCGGGCTTCCTCTATTGTTCGGAACCAGTGCAGATTCAGACAGGTGTCTCTAAACTTACCATTTAGGCTTTCGACGAAGTCGTTTTGTGTTGGTTTGCCAGGCTGAATAAAGTTGAGTTTGACTTGATTTTCTTTGCTCCAGAAGAACATGGCTTTGCTGGTATAATCAGTGCCGTTGTCACAAGTGGTACCCTCAGGCTTGCTACGGGTCTCGATTAGTTGATCTAAGAAACGAGCTACGCGGTTTCCACTAATAGAGAACTCTGCCAGCTATCCGACCAATTCACGACTGTAGTCATCAACTACGTTTAGTATTCGGAAGCGTCTGCCGTTACTCAATTGATCCGATACAAAGTCCACAGACCAGCGCTCGTTGATTTGCGTGGGTAATTCCATAACCGGCACAGGGCGCGTCAGCTTTTTGCGCTTTTTGGTACGAATCTGCAGTCCTTCCTCTGTGTAAACTCGGTAGTTTCACTTTTTATTGATCACTAAACCTTCGGCTTTAAGTAACCCGTGTAGCAAGAGATAGCCATACCGACTGTAATGCGCTGCTAGTTCTTTCAACCGCCTCCGAAGAGCCTCGTCGCCGTAGCACTTGGCCTGATAGCGATAGCCAGTAAGCACGGCGCTGGCTCAAGCCAAACGTATCGACCAAATAACTGGCGACGGGCTTTCGCTCAGCTGGCTTTACCACTTTTTTGACAAGACATCCTTCATGGCCTCCATTTCAAGAAACTTTTCCGCAAGAAGCTTCTTCAGCTTGGCATTCTCCGCCTCCATGTCCTTCATTCGCTTAGCTTCATTGACCTCCATGCCAGCATACTTTGAGCGCCAATTGTAGAAGGTGCCTTCAGATATCCCAAGCTCGCGACAAATATCAGGCACTTTGGTACCCGCTTCATGCTGCTTGATCGCTTTGATGATTTGCTCTTCGGTGTATCGCTTTTTCATGATAATGAGATCCCCTTGGGAGTAGATAAACTGGAAATCTCATCGAGATCATGGTTCTATTTTTTGGGGAAAGGTCAAGCTTAGCAAGTTATAGCGACTCCGTTAAAAAAGCTAAATAATCCATTCAGAAAAAAATCCGCCCTGTTTGTTTCAGGGCGGCTCAGGGAAATTAATATTGATGATCTTATGTTTCAGAGAATTCATTATCCAGAAGAGTAATGATGTTCTCGGGCAGGTAATCCTTAGGATTGTCTTGGACGATGACTTAACAACTACTCGTAGAAATTATTCATCGCGTCCTATTTGCTTACCCATATTTGGTAACCTGTTTCTCAATTCAACGCCCGTATCAATACTCTGGCCGGGCAACATGGGCGCACCGCACCCGGGGGCATCGACTTGGCACAAACCAGCGAGAACAGAGCCAAAGGGCAAAAGGGCATCATATTTGCCGGCCACGCCGGAACCTGGCGCCGGCGTGCATTGACTCTGAAGCTCGTTAGGTCGACACGTAGTCATACAATTGCCCTCGTTATCAGTTTTGCATCCCCAATCGCTTCCAGGTTTAGACCGGCACTCTATCATGTCGCCTCCTGCTTTCCCGGGCACGGTTCGACATTGCCCTGCCGTGGCAAGGCTTGCTGGATCAGAGCGCGCCAGACATATATCATCTGGCTCCATTGGAGAGCAACCTTGCGCCATTTTATCCTCGGCAGAAAGCCGCTGTTGACCCATACATCTGGAATCAGATGGTGGCGCCACACCACCACCATCAGGTAGAGGCTCGTTGTTATTGGGCCGACTATCGATCTGCGCCCGCTCACGCGCTTGTTCGTTAATCAATGTAGAGGCTGTCGGTAAAGTTCGCCCTTCCTCTCGCAAAAAACGTAGAACTGAAGCTGCTGTTGATTTTATCTCTACCGTAAAACGCCAATCTCCGATTGTACGCCCGAGCGAATTCATGGCCTCGCTCAAACCTTGGCCAAACCCTCCACCCCCCGTTGAATCGGGGTCAGTTCCGTCGCCGGCCGCAAAACGTAGATTCTCGCGGAGTTGGCTTTCCTCTTCCTCCACGACCTCTCGCACTGCTTGAGCAGTACTCCTATTCAACTCATCAATTGACAGAGTTGGGGCTTGATCCGACTCGTCATCTTGTGTCCCCGAACCCTGTTCCGATGGTAGTGGGGGTTTGTCCTCGTCCTCGCCATCATTCATCACTCGCCCCTCGGGATCATCAGAATTACATCTAGGCGGTCCAAGATATCCTTTCCCGGGGAGAGCACCAAAAAACGAAATGGACGAACCCGATCCACCACTACGTCTTGAAGCGTCTACGAGCCCACCGGGCCCACCGGGACACGCCGCAGAGTCGACTAGAGGTCCCGCAGCAATCATTGTCTTCAGGCGCTCAGTAGTTATATTTTCATTAGTGATGAAACATTGGAGAGCTTGATCACCCAACGCATTGCTGATTATCCAATCACGTGACCATCTCCAATCCGGAGCGTTAACCCCTCCAATCATTAAATCTATGGAACCATCGTTATTGACGTCTAGTGAAAAATAATCTTCTACTAAATCACCAGACCCACGAATACCAAATACCGCAGGCATCCTCACCTCACCTCCACGACTAATATCAATGGGTATGATGAATCCCCCACTGCCATCATCATAAACTTTTCTATCACCGATGTTTTCGCTTACAAGGGTATTCAGATCTCTGGCAAAAAGAGCTCCGCGAAGTCGCTTATTCTCAATGAGGCTGATCGATAAATCTGAACTGGATCGGCGTCTATCGAACACGCGAAACTGATAATTATTGGAGGCGGCTGAGATACCACGTTCGAGCTTCTTTATTTCGCTCTTTGAAAGAGCATTAATATTAGAACTCTGTAGACTTTTTTTTAATTCATATGATCTGCGTTCAACGGGTTCTGCAATGGACAAACTAAATGAAGTAATTAATAAAACAAATCCAGCCATCAAATGGCTACTATGATTACCTAGATTCATAATGCACCTTCCATTTTTTCATCACTGAGCGCCTTTCGTGGCTGACTCAATCTTGGATTTGATTTTCCACGAGCTCAGATTGCTATATCAGATATGAACAGTGTAAACAGACCTATCTAATTTACCTTAGTGGTGCGAGATAGATCCTTTAAACGATTAGCAATGTGGTCGCCGTTCTTTGATATCGTCGAATATTAACTTTGAGACAAAAGCGCAAATGTTGTCTTCCGAATTGATCTTAGTACTTTATCGTATAGTTTGTGTAATCGACGCAAAGCTCCAGGGATCTCGCCAAAAACTGAGCTGCGACTTTATAGTCGAACACACTATTTGTATGCTACTTGTAAAAATTAATATTAACGCTGTACCCAGGAAATTAAACGTATATGAATATAAACGTAGAGAGCTAAACCCAAACATAGGCAAATCCCTGTTTCATCAATTGATCTTTGAATTACTGTATGTAGTGAATTTATCTTAAGACTAATCCCATCGTTCGACTGGGTTATGCAGAAAAAAAACTGTTCGTAGATTTCCTCGCAATGGACAAAACGTTGCAATTAACTTCAACAATCATGAATAATATTTATGGCCTTTAAAATCAACAGCGAGTGCAAAGTGAGTGTTTGCCGGCGCTGAATACAACAGGAAAATTATAGGATCATGTCTACTATTGCAAACTAGAAAGAATATTCTACGCCAACAGATAAAGCATTCTGTTCTGTTCTTTTCAGAGCAACTGAGCTAAATGATCGAGCTCTTGAAGATATAGACGCGTTGCCCCAAGAAAATTAGATCACGACTAGCATGCACTTTGTTTGGCTCTACTTTTAGTCACGGACTCAGCAATATTTTCAAACCTCCTAAATAACAGGAGTGTACAAAATTTCAGCAAGCGTTAGAGCGGTTAAAAAATTATCTCTGCATATAATTAGCATTATTAGCGGTCAACAAAGGCCATACTCGGCAGTATCATCCAACGGTATGAGTCTACGTGTACAAGCTCAAACCAATACTCACCTTATAGGATATTATAAAAATTCAATGACATATAATTTATAACCTACAACCCCACCAAAATACCAAATTTCGTTAACCGCAGAATTTAGGAGTGTGATTACTCAAGAGAGGCTTAATCATTAGTATCAAATAAGGGTTCTCAATAATTAAACTAAGCTAAAAATAAATCAAACTCTCTCCCCAATTACACCACTTAGGAAATTCTCGGTCGTGTTTTTAACGGTAGTATTAATCCTGAGGCTCGAAAAAGAGAAGTAGCCTAACTTCTCTTAATCGAGTGTAACAGTCCTGTGTATAATCTTCCAAAGCGACATCCAACCTAGGAAAAAGCGTTAATCCCCAAAGAAAAGGTGCCTCAGGTGAAAAAGATTGGAGCGTTCGGTTTATACTATCCAGCATATTCTCATTTAATGTAAGTAAAAGCACATCTGAGGTACCTGAAGCATTAGTCACAAATACATCGTCACTATCGTTGAGAAGAATAAACTCTTCTGTTGAATAGTGAGTGTCGTCTATATCTATCCCACTCGATTGAAAAGTTCTTGGCGGTGGATGGTCAAGATTATCAATGGGTATTATGCCGTTAAGATTGTTTAAACTGCCTGTCGTGGCACCGAAGATGTAACGTCCCAATTCACTCTCTCGGCATCCAAGATTCGGGTCAACCATAGTTTGTGGTGCATCCTCTTGCTGCCCCATGATGATCGCTCCTACTACATGACCATTCCCGATATCATCTCTTGCGTGTCGCGCTGGCGCAAAGGGCCCAAGATCAAAAATCATATGACCGAATTGATTAATTGCGACCTTATCCCGGCAGATGGGACGATCATCACTAGCATAATGAGAAGTTCCAATAACAAGATCATCACCATTTAGTTCATCATCATAATATTTGGGAGAAGTTCGAACCCCGGTTGTTGACACTCCACAAATAAACCCTGGAGGATCGTTTTCCAATGAGGTCTGTACCACGGCTCGCGAAACAGGTGCTAGAGAGACTGAAGATCTCGGTGTAATTTCGCAGGCCACGAGAATTGGAATAATGAACAGCAGTAAAAAACCTCTAAAGAGCATACCATTTTTCCTCTATTTTAAATTTTTTATGAACATGTTTTATGAATTCAAAACGATCACTTCAAACAACATTACTAAACCGCTTACCCATTAGTTATCCCTAACGCAATCATCTATCATTGCGTGCTCCTCATTTTACGGTGCAGGCTAGTAAAAAAAATTTATAAGAATGTTATACTGGCTTTTGCTTCCTGTTATGTAGTGAAACCCCACCAAGAATATCCCATTACCTCACCTAAACTTCATTAGGAACTTTCCATTACCCTAAGACATCGCGTAGCTTAATTTAATCGTAATCAGACCAAGTAAAGCTTCGATTAAAAGCGGGGTTCCATTCGGCTCGAAAGCGAACTTGAGAATCTGAATCACGAAGCAGACAATTGAGTATGTGTTTTGGTATTGCAGCATTGCCGGCCAGTGATAGACGAACCTCAACACATCCGTAATTCAGTAAATGTTTGGCAACATTTGTCGTAATTGTGGGATCGTCTGCAATCCTTCTTGCTGCGCGGGGTTTGCAATTCCTGGCCATCAACAACTGTGCAGCAGCAGAATCTAGATTGAATACGCAACTTATGATCCGCACTGCTCCATCGTGGCATAAATTATTATCGGCGAACCAGTCGGCGACGAAACCAGCTGCTGCTCCACTATCGTCTGGAATAAATTCCCATGCGTTGTTACAGCTTGATCGTAGCCGGGCGTAACGCCCTCCCGCGGTCATTAGGCATAAGGTAAGACGAAGCCGACGTTGCCATGTGGCCTCCGTCTCGCTAACGGCTAGCAACTACTACACCATGGAATGAATCGCAGAAAGTCTCTACGCTGATGTCTATACAGCGCTGCTGCCCCCAGGAATATGTTGCAAACGTGATCTTGTCTTCGTAGAAAACTGGTTCACAGGTAAGAGGAAGCCAGTGATCATAGTGTTCTCGGTCATCACCTCTACCGAGTAAAGGTGACGCCTCGACTTGAAGGAAGGCGTGCCCTCCATTCTTAACGATCTCGCCAGCACTTTGCATTGCCTCTATTTCACCTCAAGTTTCTGTAGAAATATCCTCAACATAAGTCATACCAAGAACCTGAGTAGACCAATCCATCATGGCTCTCGAAAGTGTGTACCCTCGGGCACCGCCAATCTGATCAGATCTGACGCGAAGAATCGCATTGGCATCGTTTCGAATGGTAGCAGCAAGTATCCAGTCAGCCGCCTCCATTTCACCACCAGCGTGATCTTCTCGTAGGCCATCAGGCACATCAATCGTATTACCAATCAATGGTAAGTAACCGGTCTCAAAGATTTCCCGCGCTAGCTGTATGTAATGGGTAGGATTAGTTCTGGCTAGCTCATAAAACATCACTACAGGCCCACAAAGTGGTGCAGAAACTTAGTTTATCAGCTCAGGTGTTTGTAAGCGTGCCCCTATCTGAGCATGAAATTCTCTTACAACGAATTGGGGCCATTCACCTGCATGTGTCGAGCCATTCAACCCATCCCACGCTACTTCAACGCTGGTTCTATTATCATCCAGAACTGAATATTCCAATGAATAATCTGCGCCGTCGAGTGTAAATGCGAAACGACCAGTCCCGAGGCTGCTGCTAATCTCAGTTGTGCCTAGGTTATCATCGCTGCTTGCATTATCCTCATCCCACAGTCGAAGGGTTACTGATCGCTGAAAAGCGACTTGCCGATTAAGATTCCAGTCTTCTCCAGCACGCACGTTTCTGCGAAGCGAGTAGACTGGCTGATCATCAACATGGACATCCAATCGTGTGTCATCATAGCGACGATCCTCGGTATCACTACAATGAAGTGTCGCTGATGATAATACAGGCATTGGGCCTCCTAAGGGTATTTGAAAAAATACGTTATGAGAGCAAGCTGAAATACTAAATATTTCCTGTGAGCAGACTTCAACATACGCGTAAACAATTCTTGATTAGAAAATATGATGCCAATTAATTTTGTTCGTCTAATTGCATGACCGATATATACATAGCCAAACAAAATCTAAGTTTACTCAGTTATACTAAGCGTGAGAGCAAAAGCAAGAGAACGTATCAAATTTTGCTACTAGTGCTATGATAAACAACTGCTACCACAAAAAGAGACGACAGATCTTTTAGCGATTGTTGTCCACCATACTTATCAAAATTTAATTATCCCTCATCACCACATTTCGAGAATATAATATATTTTATTAGTTAGTGCGCATTAGGCACATAAATCTCACTCTGAACATATAAAACCTGTTCCAAATAACATAAATTATTTTTGAGCATATTTGTAGATTTTATTGTTTCAATTTAAACTTAGTCGACCATTGTTAGAATCGTTTTCGAAATATCAAACTAATATTTTTTTAGCAACCAAATTGATTAAAAAACCTAACCAACTTAATCTACGAGTAGTAAAAATTGATGATGGGTGGTCCCGATGTTTCCAATCTTCGGCACCCCGCACCTGCTAATGGGTTTGCTCATCGTTTAGATCATTCAGATACTCTATGTCGGCAACTAGCTCTAGCCGTTTCAGCAATGGCGACACAACCATAACCTCCGAACTGAGAAGAATATTAAACAAGCAAAACATCAGCACTACGGTCACTATAACCAGGGTTTACGAACCTGACGTAGTTAATTATTAGAATAGTTCTGTATACAAGCGCTTTGAGTCATATCCAAAATAGAGCTATCGTCCTAAATACCAAATTTTACCGTCCGATGTATCTCGATTCCCCTGCTTTCTACTGCCGCGCTCTGAATTTAGTAACATAACTGTGCCAGTCGCCGTCGTCAGCGCTGCTCCCGCCCACCGCATTGAGTACTGTTTGAGCGCCAGGCGGCCAACCTTGTGCTTACCCACCCAGACCGGCTCAAGGTCAACCCTAGCTCCCCCGGACTGCGACTGTCCGACTACTTTAAATAATTGAACATATTCATCATCAACTCCTCCTCCGTGAGTACCAATCGACGCCATAATGTAGATACCGCCAGTACTGCAGGCCAACAAGCTTAAGCCGCCGTCCGCTCCCACGAAACAATTTGTAGAGGCTTTTCCAGCATCAATATCGCATACCCCCCCCGGCAGTCGCTCTGGCGTCCAGTAATCGATAAAGCACCATTCTGTGTCGTTGCGGATTTCATTGTCCCAGCTACGATAAAACCATATCCCGTCTTTGCCATAGTCGGATCCGGAAACAGCGACCAAAAACCCATTCGTTAGCTTGAGGAAAGCCGCCGCAGCTGCTTTAGAGGTGTTGAGATGATTAGGTGCCCCGCCACTGCCTAATGGTAGCGCCCCGATCAAGCGAGCGTTAACACCCTCGACCTTAATAAAATAAACTGCCGCTGCACCACCTGACACTGATTCTTCCATCGCGATCGCAATGGTGTCACCGTGCGCCTGAATGCCTCCGGGATGCTCATGATTACCCACAGCGGCTTGATACCTAATATTAAGAAGTGTTTTTCGATCGAGAAAATTGACCACGTGGTTGCTGTCAAACGCTGTTATCCCCTCCGTGGCGCCGCTATTCAAAATTCCGCAGCTGATCATCAAACCTTCACCGTAATTATAGCTATACACCCCGCGACGGAATCGAACCGTCGTCCCTCCTTCGTCCAATAGCGTATCTCGCAGGAAGCTCACCCCCTGGAAATGAGGTCCCATGCCACCTGTATCCACTTCATGCATACTATATCGATACGGAGTTTCACTCAGATTGTGACGACCCGGTTGCGAGCCAAATTGGGATTCAATATCAATGGCTGCTGGAGAATAGTCAGCACCATGATGATCTGCGACCAAGGCAATGAGCGAGTCATCCCGCTCTTCCCCCCCACTTGATGTGGAGAGCGGCATAAAAAAATTGATTTGAAAGTCAGGAAGTATCTCTGCGAGATCTTGATTAAAGATCGTCCATCCGGACCCATTAAACCATACACCGGTGGAGTGCGCGTTATAGGTGCCACGCCAGCAATTTGTTGTAAATAATTCGCGCAGTGAGTCAGGAAGTAATGGCTGAATCAGTGAAATATGCGAACCACCAGAACGCTCGCGGTGCTGCCCTACGAACAGGTCGATCCCATTAAAAGTATTGTGCCCAGGGCGTAGTACTAGCACGTTGAATCGGCAACCTAACGGAAGAGGTGACCGATCTTCATTGAACAGTGTCCACCCCTCACCACTCCACCACACACCTATTGGACTAACATTGTACTGACCGTAGACTTGAGTGAGGAAGAGACAATCGTCGCGATTTATCTCACCTAAGGGCGAGCGAATGTCCATCATATGGCCATTGGTATTATGAGCCTCCGCAACAATAGAAAAAGCTTGCTGCGACTGAGCAGTGATCACGCAGACGAAAAATTCACTTCCGATCGGAATACCGACCCTTGTTTGATTGAATATATGCCAGCGACCTTGATCGAACCAGAGGCCCACTTCATTGGCGTTATAGACTCCGTAACACTGCGCAATCAACAAAACCGCACCGGAATTGGAATCTATATCCGGATGACTTAACGTAGTGATGTGAGCTCGGGTATTCTCTCTGGTTGCCGTGTGCTTAAACATCACGACATTACGAACCTGCGAATCATTGACTGATGCTGGCATAGCACTTTCTCCCTCATCTGATTAATCGTGATCTAAATATCAAAAAAAGCTTGGAACCCTGACACATATTTAGAACAAAGACCGGCACCTTAAGCTCTCGTATTCTTTAAACTAATGTCGGGCTTGAAGAACTATGTGTACTTGTCCGTGAAAAACCACTGACTTGATATCAATGTCTTTTAACAGCCCTTTCCGTCCCCACTGATTTCGAGTGACGGCTCGGTTTTGGAACTGAAATGACCTTGGTGTGCTGTATCTGACCTATCCATATTTATAGGACTCTTCTAAGAATTAGCGCGTCACCTAAAATACCTAAACGAAAAATATAACGAAAAGAGTGCCAAATTGGTTTATCGAACGATAATTATCAGCATCGAACTGCATCTACTGTAGAGCACGGACTCTTTCATTAGCATGTGCTTAAATTTACACGATAGTCTCATGATTTGAGTTTTGTTTTGCCAACCGCGTCCCAAAACTTTCTAGATGGTGAAGTACATTAAATAATGCCATTAGCTCGGTCGTAGACGCAGCAGCCCACACAATGAATATTGGACGGCAGCTTATTTAGGAATGTAATGAATAAACACTATGTTTAGCAGGAAAACCGCTATCCTCGCCTCATCCCAATAGACCTATTTGGATGGGAATGGCACAAACGAAGTTAAATAACAAAAAATCAGACCCTAGAAAAGCCAAGGCTGTATAGATTATTGGCGCTCTTTCTCTCTTTAGTCACACAAACTCAGTTCAGGCTCGCGCACTCCATTAAAACGGTATGACTTCGGCATTAACATAGTAATATCGTGTGGGTAGCCCATTGCAGGACATTCAAATTAGGCTTTTTGATTTTGAGAGGCTTTTGGCGAAAAGCTCTCTGATTCGCACAAACACAAAACCCCTATCACGCTCGAGCCACCGTTTTTTGTTTGGTGAAACCTCAGCGGGATTAATCAGATCTTAATGAACTTCGACCTTCGGGGATCACCTAGTCCGGCGTACCGAAACACTGCCGGCCCATCTTAGTGAATCGGGCGACACGCCTCTCTCGTATTTGTAGACCGTACAGTTAAACAAAGGGCCTAAAATTCCACTTAGTGGTGCCCAGGAATGCACGTCCTGGAAGAATCGAACGGGGCGGCCCTCCGTCGCGGACCTCAGCGCTGGCAGTGTTGCGATCACCCAGTTTCGATGTCCCCGAGCACATAACAAAAAAACCCCCGCACTTTCGTACGAGGGTTTTATGTTTGGTGGAGCCTAGCGGGATCGAACCGCTGACCTCAACACTGCCAGTGTTGCGCTCTCCCAGCTGAGCTAAGGCCCCAAATTCTGCAGCTTATGGCAATGTTGCTTATTGCTGCGCTTCACAGCGGATAACAATGTTTGCCTTGTTGCTGAGAAGTGGGGCGCATTCTACCACGGGTTTATTTGCTGTCAACAGCTTTATTAAGTTTATTAACTCTTTGTTTTTAAATGAAATCTTAACCCCCAAGCAGGGCCAGTTAGGCTTGCTTGGGGCGGCATCTTTCGATAAGGGATTGGATACGTGGGTCATTCTGGTCAATGGATACGTCGTCCAGCAGTTGGGCAAGTAAACGGGTTGCTTTTTCTTGCTTACCAAGCTGGAGGTACATTTCAATTTCAGAAATCAGGCCCTGATCAGAGTGCTCAACGCAGTCATCGATGACATCGTCGTTGTGGGAGTCTGTTTCTAGCAACGAACCAGAAAGGTCAATCTCAACATCAATATCGTCCGTCATCAGTGCTTCCACCGAGGTATCTGATTCGTTGGCGGCTTCTAGATCCAGCTCTTCTACGGTCATATCGTCGGCAAGATTTTCCAACAACTCTTCGTCCAGCTCGAACTGCGGCATCTCGTCTTCGTCGGCCCAGGGCATTAAGTTGAGCTTGTCTTCGCTGTATGGATCCAGCTCCCCGTCCATCTCAATGCTCGCGGCGGCGGACTCCTCAGACTCCTCGGCAGAACCAAATTTCCTGTCCATCCAGTCGTTTTCTGTGTTGGATCCTGCATCGTCGTCCTTCTCCGCCGTGCCGGTCTCTTCGATTTCCGCCACGGCCAAATCACCTTCTCCAGGAAGGCTTACTTCGATCTCTTCAGCAGGTGGCTCTTCGTCAAATTCCGGTTCTTGGTTGAACTCTGGCTCTTCGGCAAACTCAGTTTCGTTCAAGTCTGCTTCTAACTCCTGCAACTGCTCCGGCTCTATCTCAGTCTGCTCTACAGACACCGTTGGCAACAAAACACTGGTCGGTTGAGAGGCAGCGCCAGAGGGTTTGTTTTCCGAGTTTTGAGGCGTGTGCTCCAGCGATCGGGCGGTCTCGCCGTCATCATCGTGCCTGCGACGTCGGAATAAGAGTAAAGCCACAAGGCCTGAAACCGCGCCAATACCGGCTACGAAGCCCCAGTTCAGCCCCTCTAACTTGCTGAGCAGGCTCTGCAAAACACCATTGTTTTGATCTCCACCTTGCTCACTCTCAGCTTGTTTGATCAGACTAGACTGTTCTGGCGGCTCTACGGAAGCCTGCTCCGGCTCCTCGGCCACGGCATCTTCAGGGCGACGAGTTGTGGGTAAGGCGCGAGACTTGGCGTCCAGCTCTTGTTGCTGACGTAACCGCTCGATTTTTAGCTGCTGCAGTCGCTCTATCTCTTCCAGGGTACTGGTTAGTGTGCCACTTTCCAGCAGCAACAGGCGTCTGCGGTAGCTGGCGTTTTCGCGGCCCAGGCGAGTGATTTCCTCTTCCGCCACATCCACTTGCGCACGCAAGGTTTCAATATCAGAGTACGGTTCAGTCAGAGATACCGGTTGCGTGTGCAGAATGACTTGGCCCGTAGGCTGCGAGGCCTGCGGGGTGCCAACCGCTTGGAATACTTGGCCCGTGCCATTGGCTTCGCCATCCAGCGGCGATAGCTGCACATTTGGAGGCAGGGTCAACATCACCCCTACCTGCAAATCGTCCGGGTTACCATTGGGAAATGCGGCTGAGTTATTGTCAATCAACCACCGCGTGGCGTTAAGGGTAAGCTGTTTGCTGCTTTGGCCCGTTGTACGCCCCCAGTTGCGGGCAATCAATGACAGCAAATCACCGGGCTGAACGGTGTAGGTAATGTCGCCAGGATTGATCACTGGCCCATCATTGCTGCTAACGTATTGAGTGCTACGAGATGGTGCGCTGGCAGCCGGCGTTGGTGTGGGTGTTTTGATCGGTTGATTTTGCCAACGATATTCCGGTTTCGGGCTGGCAGTAGACGCTGGCGGCTCTTGCGGCAGCACCAAATATTGGCGAATCACATTACCTGTTGGCCAGTAGAGCTCTACTAAGAATTCTAAAAAAGGCTCGTTTAATGGCTGCTGGGATCGCACCTCAATAAAGGCGTCGCCTTTATTTTCTTGCACATTAAACGTGAGAGGAAAATAAGGCCCCACTAATTCATAGCCGTAACCTTGCGCCTCATCGTCTTTCACTCGGCGCACCTGCACCAGGTCGATATCAAAATTACTGCCTTCACCAATAATGTCTATCTGACCGGTGAGCACCTGCCCTAATTGCACATCGGTTTTCATATCGCCCAGGCCCAGTGCGCCTGCGGCGGCACAGACCAATACCAACGATGAAGCCATCCCTGCTTGAACAGCATTTTTTACGATGCTTTGTTTTGCTACTGTCAATGACCTGTTCAAAACCATCTCCCACGAAATACTTTTCTGCTTTAACGCAGTCTGTTTCCTGGTTGTCGGCCACAACTAATATTACTTGAGCCTAGTGCGTTGTCTGCACGCAAAAACATCCAGGTTAATAGATAAAACATAGCAAAAACCCAGCGGTCTGCCGGGCATTAGGAGAGAGTTAGGGAAATTACGGATAGAGAAGTAACTTTTGCTGACCAACAGCCAGAGTCGGAACCTAGCTCCAGTGCGATTACTGAAGGTCAGTGGCATGTTAGTAATATATGGAGTAATAAAATAGCAAATCAGTTAACCATGGCTGCCGATCGTTTTTAAAACAACCGGCTTCTGTACAAACGCAACAGCAATCTATAGCGCTAAATTAGCGTAGTCTTTTTCAAGCTTCTTAAGTTGTTTTTTGCCAATTTCACCGGCCACTACCTGCAGTGCGTGGCGCAGTCGTGCACGGCTCATATCTGGCCCCAACAATACCATGGAGTCAAACACAGAAAAAGAAGCCGTAGTACCCGCTATAGCAATAAACAACGGCGCGCTAAAATCGCGCATTTTTATTTCCATTGCGTCAGCTAGCGCTTTAATACAGGCAAAAATATCGTCTCGCTCCCAGGTTCTTAACGATTCTAGTCGCCACAGGGTAAACTGCAGCAGACGCTTCACATCATCGGCTTCTAATTTAGATTCGCCGAAGGACTCTGCTTTAAGCGGCAACATACCCGCAGCCAAGAAACTTGCTAGCGGTGCAAAATCGCTTAGCGTTTCCATTCTCGATTGGACCAACGGCAGTACAGCCATTAAGTTGCTGCGATTAAGTGCCCAAGCCTGAAGGCGATCGGCCAGCTGTTCGTGATTAAGGTCTTCCCGCAACCACAAGCCGTTGAGCCATCGCAATTTCTCCACATCAAAGATTGGCCCACCTAGGGAGACTCGATTAATATCGAAGGCCTCTATCATTTCAGCCAGCGAGAATTTCTCTCGCTCATCGGGCATAGACCACCCCATACGGCCGAGGTAATTCAAAAGCGCTTCCGGTAAGAAGCCCATGCGCTCGTAGTAACCAATACTGGTTGGATTTTTACGCTTGCTGAGTTTTGATTTGTCTGGGTTGCGCAATAACGGCAGGTGGCAAAGCACGGGCATATCCCAGCCAAAGTATTCGTACAACAGCTTGTGCTTCGGAGCTGAATTGATCCACTCTTCCCCGCGAATCACGTGGCTAATACCCATAAGATGATCATCGACAACATTGGCCAAGTGATAGGTAGGCAAGCCATCGGATTTCAACAACACCTGAGCATCAACCTGCCCCCAGTCCAGCTCTATGGTACCTCTGAGCATATCCTCAATGGGGCAAGGGCCGGTTCCCTCGGGCACATTCATGCGTACAACATAGGCGGCACCACTGGCCTCTCGGGCAGCCGCTTCTTCTTGCGGCAATTTAAGCTCAGAGGGTTTTAGTGCAGCAAAGCCCCCCTGCGCTCGCTTGGCTTCTCGTAGTGTGTCCAGTTCTTCTGTCGTGCGGTAGCATTTAAACGCATGGCCAGTGTTAATCAGCTGCTGGGCATATTGCTCGTAAATCGACTTACGTTCACTTTGGCGGTATGGCCCAGCGTCACCGCCAACGTCTGGCCCCTCATCCCAATCCAAACCCAGCCAGCGCAGGCTATCAAAAATGGATTGTTCCGATTCACGAGTGGATCGAGCTTGATCCGTGTCTTCTATTCTTAGCAGAAATTCGCCGCCGTGCTGTTTCGCAAAGCAGTAGTTAAACAGAGCTATGTAAGCAGTTCCAACATGGGGGTCACCGGTGGGAGACGGCGCAATTCGGGTTCTAACGGTCATGAAGCGTGGCGATCCTTTGAGCGAGGTGGGTGAAAATCACGGCAGATTATACTCTTTGGCAGGTCTAAAACGATACTAATCAGCCCAATTCACGCCCAGCAAAGGCAGCTACAGGTGGTAAAGCCGGCCAAAACAACCACTCACCTGACATTCCTATAACTGGAGCGTTTATTACGCGCTAATCTTTGCTATCATGCGGCGCAAATTTTCAACCTGTACGCCCATTAATTTGACGCTTATTTGAAAAGCGCCAGCTTACTTTCCACCAATAGCCCAGACCTCCCGATGTTAAATTCCAACGCGTTAGAACAACTCTCCCAACTTAAGCAAGAAATCCGCGCCAACAAAGACTTTGCCCAGGGGCTGGTTCGCGGTAGTAAGGGCCGATTTGGGTTCGTGGTGTTAGACGACGAACGAGAAGCATTTCTGAACCCAGAGCAGATGCAAAAGGTATTTCCCGGCGATCGGGTTGAAGTCAGCATTACCAAAAACGAGAAAGATCAATTAGAAGCCACCCTAGAAAAACTCATCAGCAGTGAACTGAGCGAGTTTGTGGGTTCCTACTTAGACCGCGGCAAGGCGCATTTCGTTGTACCAGACGTACACATGTTAAGCCGCTGGATATTCCTGGCGCCCAAAAATCGCGCTGGCGCCAAAGGCGGCGATTACATCCGATGCAAAATCACGCGCCACCCCTTCCAAGATGGTAAAGGCCAAGCCAAAGTAATCGAGATTATCGGCAAGCCCAACGATGACTTTGTAGAACGCAAATACATCGTGAGTAAATTTCAGCTACCCGACCAGTGGACCGATACCCAGCAACAGCAAGCTTCAGCCCTGCAGCAAGATGCTACCCCCAACGACGACGTTGCCCACCTGCGGCAAGATCTCACTCATTTGCCTTTTGTCACCATTGATGCGGCAACCACTAAAGATATGGATGACGCCATCTACGCAGAATCCAAAGAAAATGGCTGGCAGCTATACGTCGCCATTGCGGATCCTTCCGCCGGCATCGCCTTAGATAGCCCGCTAGGGCAAGAGGCCATTAAACGCGCACAAACCGTTTACCTGCCTGGCAAGAGTGCGCCCATGATTCCCCATGAGCTGGCCAATGGCAGCTATTCCCTAGTTGAGGGTGAACAACGGCCAGCGTTGGTATCAACGTTAAAAATTGGTACTGATGGTGGTGTAGAAACGTTTTCGCTAGCCACTGCCTGGGTGAAATCAGCCGCTAAATTAACCTACGAGCAAGTCAGCGAGTATGTCGATGGCGACATCAACACCGCCCCACTGGATGAAAACGTGCGTAACTCATTGGCGGCACTCAATGCTGTGTCAAAGGCGCGCTTCGCCTACCGCGAGCAAAACGCATTGGTTATGGAAGATCGACCAGACTACGATTACAAAGTCGATGAACTGGGTAAAATTGTCGATATCGTAAAAACCAACCGCAACAGTGCTCAGAGAATCGTTGAAGAGGCCATGCTGGTCACCAACAACAGTGCCGGCGCCTATTTAAATCAACATTCCATTGCGGGCTTGTACAGCAGCCATGCCGGCTTTAAACCAGATCGCCTCAGCCAAGTCAACAAATTACTGGAAGAAGACCTTGGGGAAATTCCAGAAGGCATTACAGAGCTCAAAGGCTATGTTGCCCTGATACAAAAGCTGCAGACTACACCGGAGCTATCAGGCTTACTGACTGTGCTTAAGCGCCAACTGCGCCCCAGTGAGCTAAGCGCAGAACCCGCCCCTCACCTAGGCCTGGGCTTTGAAACCTACGCCACAATTACCTCTCCAATACGGCGCATTAACGACCTTTACAACCATATTGCGCTTAAACACCACCTACAAAACAGCAGTGTTTCTAACCTTGCTGAAGAACAATTAGCTAACGTCAAAGAGCAGCTTTCCACTGGCCGCATGGCTTGTCGGCAACTAGAGCAATGGCTGGTTTGCCAGTACATGCAACAATTTGTTGGCCAATCGTTTGCCGGCATCGTGGCTATGATCAACAGCCAAGGTGTTGGCGTAAGATTAAGCGATAACGGTGTCGACACCTTTGTGCAACTGCGTGATCGCAAAAATAAAGAGCAAAAAATCGAATTCAGCCCTGAGCGATTAACGCTAGTGGTAGATGGAAAACAATTCAATTTCGACGATGAAGTCACCGTGACCATTACCGGGGTAGACCAAGAACGCAGACAAGTACTAGCAACCCTTGGGAATGATGGGGCCGCCTAACTCTGGCCCCAGTGACCGGCTCCGAAAAGATCCTTTAACCCCCTGTGGCTCGCGTTAAAACGGGCTACAGCACTGTAGATCTAGCGCGCCATGAAAGAACAAAAACAACGAGAACAATCCATTCAAACCACGCGTTTAAAGACAATTGACACCCTACTCCATGGCATGACTAAGGGCGCGGTAACGCCGGATATTTTCACCCCCTCGTTTACGTTTTGGAGCAATAGCTCGCATCAGCAAAACCCTCTGCCAGCTTTCCTAAAAGCCATGCAGCTGCTCAGCACACTTACGCAAAATGGTATGGCCTATCACAGGCGAGCAATTATTCAACAGCACGAGCGCTGTGTAATTGAGGTTGAATCACAAGCCACTTTAACGAATGGCGAGCCCTACGCTAATCACCACGTATTTTTGCTCAATTTCGTCGGCAACAAAATATCATCCATCAGAGAATATATGGATTGCACCATTGTGGCTAAATCCATCACCCCCCTATTGTTACCACTTCTGTGCAATTAATCGCCTTTGCTTTGGTGATTGGTTGCGAAGAGCTTAGTGGAATATCTGAGAGATTACTCGGCACATCGAGCGCCATGGATGGCGCGAATGCTATTTATGCAGGAGCAATAAATTGTCTGCCTCGCCCTTCGGGCTCGCTTCGCTCGTGCTCGATTGCTCCCGGCAATCGAGTCGAACCGTGGGGTAATTGACGGTGGCCCAGCCAACGAAAGCACTGCTTTCGTAGTCAATTACGCCGCCACATGGACGTGGCGGCCGGAACCCGGCACCAGGGATGGTTGCTTGCGAGGGCCTTGAAAAAATCTGAGGGATTACTCGGCACATCGAGCGCCATGGATGGCGTGAATGCAATTTATGCAGGAGCAATAAATTGTCTGCCTCGCCCTTCGGGCTCGCTTCGCTCGTGCTCGATTGCTCCCGGCAATCGAGTCGAACCTAGGGGGTAATTGACGGTGGCGCAGCCAACGAAAGCACTGCTTTCGTAGTCAATTACGCCGCCACACGGACGTGGCGGCCGGAACCTAGCACCAGGGATGGTTGCTTGCGAATTTGTTGAAAAGATACAAAAAACCCCCGCCTTACGGCGAGGGATTTTTAATTTGGCACACCCGGAGGGATTACTCGGCACATCGAGCGCCATGGATGGCGTGAATGCAATTTATGCAGGAGCAATAAATTGTCTGCCTCGCCCTTCGGGCTCGCTTCGCTCGTGCTCGATTGCTCCCGGCAATCGAGTCGAACCTAGGGGTTCTCATCCCACACGGGTGTGCCTTACAAACAAAAAACCCCCGCCTTACGGCGAGGGTTTTTAATTTGGCACACCCGGAGGGATTACTCGGCACATCCATGTGCCTCGCCCTTCGGGCTCGCTTCGCTCGTGCTCGATTGCTCCCGGCAATCGAGTCGAACCTAGGGGGTAATTGACGGTGGCGCAGCCAACGAAAGCACTGCTTTCGTAGTCAATTACGCCGCCACACGGACGTGGCGGCCGGAACCTAGCACCAGGGATGGTTGCTTGCGAATTTGTTGAAAAGATACAAAAAACCCCCGCCTTACGGCGAGGGTTTTTAATTTGGCACACCCGGAGGGATTACTCGGCACATCCATGTGCCTCGCCCTTCGGGCTCGCTTCGCTCGTGCTCGATTGCTCCCGGCAATCGAGTCGAACCTAGGGGTTCTCATCCCACGCGGGTGTGCCTTACAAACAAAAAACCCCCGCCTTACGGCGAGGGTTTTTAATTTGGCACACCCGGAGGGATTCGAACCCCCGACCAAGTGGTTCGAAGCCACCTACTCTATCCAGCTGAGCTACGGGTGCATGAAACTGGCGCTCTTTGAGAGAGGCGAAAAGATACCAGCGTTGGCGGGTAATGACAACCGCTTACTATGGCTGGTCGGCTAAGATTTCTGATCCGATTGCTGACGCAGGCTAGCAAGCTCTTTTTCTAACGCTTCGATTTTGTTATCGGTGTGGTAAATGTAATTATTTGTGGCGGTGAGTATGCCGCGCAGAATGCTTAACTCCATATCGTCCAGCCGGATACGGTTATACAAACGGCGCAAACGGGTCATTGTTTGGCGCGGGTTGCCCGGTTCTAGGAAGCTGAGCGCTTCCAATGTTTGTCGTAAATGCTCGTAGTATGCCTCCAATGCTTTGTTATCCGCCGGCGGCTGATCCCAGTCGTCAAAATGTACCGGTCCACCGCGCTCGTAAGCTAAAGCAGACATTCGGAATTCATAGCACAACACTTGCACGGCCGTGGCTAGGTTAAGGGCGCTATAGGCTGGATTTGCTGGGATATGTACGTGAGCATTGCACTTATGCAATTCTTCGTTGGTTAAACCCCGGTCCTCGCGGCCAAATACAAAAGCAACGTCGTGCACTTGGCTTTCTGCCACGGCTTGATCGGCACATTCTTTTGGTGTCAGCAGCGGCCAAGGAATTCGGCGTTCGCGAGCGCTGGTACCAATAACCAATTTACAGTCTGCGATTGCCTCATCCAAGGTGTCTACCACTACCACAGAATCGAGCAAATCTTCCCCACCTGCCGCACGCCAGTTGGCCTCAGGATCTGGAAATTTTTTCGGCGCCACCAGATACAAGCTTACCAGCCCCATGTTTTTCATCGCCCTGGCTGCGCCGCCGATGTTGCCGGGATGGCTGGTGTTGACTAGCACAATGCGCACGCGCTTAAAATGTTCTGCATCGTTGTTGGGTTTCACGGTGCTCATAGACTACCTATTACTCATATACTGGCTGCCGCACGGCGGCGTCGGGTTAAATAAGCCGCGTAGTCTACCAAGAGCGCTAGGCTAGTCCCAGTCTGGCTGTTAAAATCCACGTTTTCCCTCTAGCCATCCAAGGGCTAGGCACCCATCTACAACCCCCGGCTACCAAGAGAGAACCCCATGGAACCGATGTTAAACATGGCCCTGCGCGCAGCCCGCAAAGCTGCCGAGAAGATAGAACGCGCGCTGGAGCGCGTTGACCTCATTGATATTGAGGAGAAAAGCCGGAACGATTTTGTCACCGAAGTTGACAAAACCAGCGAAGCGGAGATTTTGTACCACCTGAAAAAAGCCTACCCAGATCACAGTTTTTTGGGCGAAGAAACTGGCTTAACCGAGGGTAGCAATAGCGATTACCAGTGGATTATCGACCCACTGGACGGCACCACTAATTTCATCCATGGTATTCCCCATTTCTCCATATCCATTGCCTGCACCTATAAGGGCCAGCTCCAGCACGCGCTGGTGCTCGACCCTGTGAAACGAGAAGAATTCACCGCCAGCCGCGGTAAAGGTGCAGTCCTTAACGGCCGTCGAATTCGTGTTTCCAACCGACGCAGTTTAGATGGGGCCCTTATTGGCACTGGAATACCGTTTAGTGGCTTTGCCCTGGAACATATCGAGCCCTATCTAGCAACTTTGCAGGAAATTGCCGGTCAAACCGCTGGTATTCGCCGCCAGGGCTCCGCAGCATTAGACTTGGCCTACGTTGCTGCTGGCCGTTTCGATGGCTTTTGGGAAATGAATCTAAAACCCTGGGACATAGCAGCAGGCTGTTTGCTAGTGCAAGAGGCCGGAGGTTTAGTCAGTGACTTTAAAGGTGGCCACGACTTCCTCAACAATGGCCATGTGGTCTGCGCCCCGCCAAAAGTGTTTAAGCCTCTGTTGCAAACCGTGGGCAAGCACCTGGGTAAGATCTAACCCCATAAAGCAAAGGTTGTGATCGTTGTGGCCCTTGCCGCCACAACGCCACCCACCCATCAGCGGCGCAGATAACTCTAACCAAGAAGGATTGCCCGCTATCATGCATCGCCTTAAGAGCACCCTCCAAAGCGCAACATTCGCAACCTCCCTAGCACTCGCTGGCCTTGTGAGCGCGCCGACCAATACCTACGCAGATTCCGAGTACGCCGTGACACAAATTGCCGCCGACCTAGGCATCCCCTGGGGTATGGCATGGCTGAGCCCAAAGTCCATCATCGTCACCGACCGCAGTGGCAAGGTTAACCGATTAGACACGGACAGCGGCAAGACCCAGGCCATAAGCGGTGCGCCGGAGGTATGGGCTCGCGGCCAAGGTGGCTTGCTAGACGTTGCCACTAATGGCCAATACCAGGCAGGTGACTGGCTCTACTTCAGTTACAGTAAGCCAACTAAAGAAGGCGCCGCCACTACATTGGCTCGAGCAAAGCTGTCAGGTAACGCCCTAACCGACTGGCAAGATTTACTCGTCACCGACTCTTCCAGCGATAAGCGCGTGCACTTTGGTGGCCGAATCGCCATCAAAGATGGCTTTATCTATATGGGTGTTGGCGACCGAGGCAATCGGCCTAACGGGCAAAACCTAAACACGCACGCCGGTAAGATATTGCGCGTTGCACTGGATGGAACGACACCGGAATCAAACCCTTTTACCAAACAGGGTAAAGCCAAAGCCGAGATTTGGAGCTATGGCCACCGCAACCCACAAGGGCTCTGTTTTGATAATCGAAACCGGCTGTGGGAAAGCGAACATGGCCCTCGCGGCGGCGACGAAATCAATCTAATTGAAGCCGGCGGAAACTATGGTTGGGCCACCGTATCCTATGGTAAGGAGTACCACTCTCCCGCAGCGGTTGGCGAAGCCACTGAAAAGCCGGGTATGGTGTCCCCGAAAGAAGTGTACATACCCTCGATTGCGCCGGGCAGCTTACTTTGCTACCACAACACCGAAACAGCATGGGCCAATCGCTTATTCTTGGGCGCCCTAAAACTTCAGCACCTCAGTTGGGTAGCCATATATGACGACCTTAGCGTTACCGATGCTCAGCAACTGTTGAGCGATCAGGGTTATCGAATTCGATCGTTACTGGAAGATCACAACGGAGACATCATTTTTGCCGTTGATGGTGGCCAAGTTTACCGCTACACACCGACCGATAAGTAGATGAAATCCTGCTAATTTGTATCTGGATGGATGCATTTATTCTAGCGGCAATCTATCGATTAATGTTGTGGGCCGAGCCAGCCCGCCAAAGCCTAATGACCGGTGTTCAATGATCAATAACTAGTGAACCAGGGAATTGACCACCATGGTCAACTGCTCCACGTCTACGGGCTTAGTAATATAATCCGTAAAGCCCGCATCCAGCGCTCGCTGTATGTCATCTCTGGCGGTATTGGCGGACAAAGCAATCACCGGGATTGATTCCGTTGAGAGGTCACTTCTGAGTATGGTGAGTACCTCATAGCCGTCGATACCCGGCATATTGATATCCAGTATGATGATATCCGGCGCGGTGTTGCGGGCTTTGAATAACCCCGTAATGCTCTCGTCGGCCACCTCAAATTGCAAACCATTGAATTGACTAAAATACTGCTCTAACACCGCGATGTTTGCCGAGTTATCTTCAATGTATAGAAAACACTTGCCAACAAAAAGGTCATTGTTTACGGAAAAATCTTCACCCAGCGCCACCGCCTTAGGAATGTAATCCGATTGCTCTGTGATGGTTAATTCATGCTTAATCAATGGTAATTGAATTTGAAAACACGTACCTACGCCCTCCTCGCTGTCAAACAACAAATTGCCCGACATAAGCTCCACCAAACTTTTTGATATTGCCAAACCAATCCCTGAGCCCTGGTCTACTTGTTCATCACCCACCCTATGGCCGAAGGGTTCAAACATCATATCTTGCTCTGACTTACTGATACCTCGGCCATTGTCTCGCACAGAAACCACCAAGTAATCATTGGTGGTGGTGGCCAAGCTAACGATAATGCGCCCGCCAATACGACAACTCAACACACAAAAGTCGATTAGATTAGTCACCGCTTGGCGCAACGCGTTTTGATCGGCCCGCACGTAAACTGAAGTTAGGTGATGGGGCTCAAAGCTCAAACTTACGTCTTTTAATTCAGCGACGTGTTGACTCTGAACAAAGACATCTTCAATAAGCGCGGCCACTGCCACAGGCTCCAACGAACACAACAACTTACCCGCTTCTATTTTGGACAGCTCTAAAACATCGTTAATAAGATCTAATAATTTATGACCAGCGCGGTTGATTTCACTGATATTTTCCCGCTGCTCCTCGGTGACGTTATCCGCGTAATCGAACAGCTGCGTAAAGCCGATAATAGCGTTCATCGGCGTGCGCAGCTCATGGCTCATGTTAGACAAAAATTCTGATTTTGCTTTATTCGCTTGTTCCGCCAAACTCTTCGCTGAAGTTAACCGTTCTTGGGCTCGTTTTAATTCAGTGATATCGATGTTGGCGCCGGAGAGATATTCAATCGCACCGTTTTCATCATAAATGACGTCACCGCGTGAACGAATCCACATCCATTCATCGTGTATATTTTTAATTCGATATTCAACGTCGATTTCACCACCGCTTTCCATTGGTAAGGTTAGCGCCAAGTCAAATTCAGAACGGTCTAAGGGGTGCACTCTTGCTCGCCACAGTCTATGCCGCCGTAAACCCATTTCAATATCTTCGACATTGAAGCCCAACAATCGCCAGCAGCCCTGGGAAAAGCTAAGCCGGCCATCGCGCAAGCTCCACTCCCAGATACCATCGTTGGAGGATTTGAGGATGCGTTGGAATAACGACTGATTTTCACGCAGGCTTTGCTCAGCGTATTTTTCGTTGGTGATATCGTAATTGACACCAGACATGTACACGATTTTGTTGTCTGAGTTGCGCAGGGTTTGCGCCCGTAAATGAGTCCAGCGATAGGTGCCATTTTTACAGCGCATCCGATAGGACTGCTGCAGGGGGACCGAGCTGTCTTTGCGGTGTTTTTCGAGTATTTTGGCCAACGGTGGATGATCGTTCTCATGCACAAAGCTCATGGCATGTTCAACGGTATCAATGGCTTCGATTTCTTCCGCCGAGTAACCTAGCGCACGCCACAACTGGCTATTGAATACGGTAAACCGCCAGGTTTTGATGTCCCATTCCCAAGTACCAAAACCCCAGACGTTCTGCAACCGAAAGTAAGTATCGTGTAACTTGCTCAACTCAGCGCCGCCGTTAACTTGCTCCTGGTGAAAGGCCTCCAGATTGCGCTGCATTTTGGCTTCAGTCGAGGCCGTGTTACCACCCAACCCAGACAACTCAACCAAGCTGGTTAGCAAGGGCTTTTTATTATCCTCATCAATCATTAATGGTGGCCTTTTCGGGTTGGTAACATTACTTCAGCACTCTTTGCAAAGCGTTCATCAACTGGCCGATATTAATGGGCTTAGACAACAGTGACACGATTCCCAGCTCTGCTAACTTTTGTTCCTGGGCGCGGCTGGCACCATTAACGAACGCTAGCTTGGGAATGGACTTGGTATCCGAATCGCTGTTTAGGATTTTTATCACCTCCAGCGTATCGGACTCGTTTTCGGCCAAGTCCAACAGCAGCACATCGGGTTTTTCGGTACGCGCCTTATAAACGCCCAGCAATGGCTCATCCGCCACCTCAAGCGCAAGGTTATTGATATGGTGAAACAACTTGCTCATTAAACGAGCGTTGGCGGCGCTGTCTTCGATAAATAAAATCTTTTTAGGGCTTTGCAAATCCAGCGAAAAGGTTTTGTTTTCGTCGATTATGGAGTCTATTGACAAGCTGACATCGTCGGCAAAAGACTCACACCTCGGCAAATGAATCTCAAAGCAGCTACCGATATCCTGCTGACTGTATACTGAAATAGTGCCGCCCATCATTTCCACCAAGCTTTTGGTAATAACCAAGCCAACGCCACTGCCTTCTATGGCGGTTTTCTCTGCGCCCAAACGGTTAAAAGGCTGGAATAATTCAGCCTGCTTAGCTTCGGATATTCCATATCCGTTGTCCTCAACACTAATACACACCTGGTCTTCGTCGAGGACAAAAATCTTGACGTTTACCCAGCCAGCCGTGCGGTTGTATTTGATGCCGTTGCTGAACAAATTTAACAGCACTTGCTTTAACCGCACTCGGTCACACAGAGCGATCAAGTCCTCTGACTCGTCGATTTCCGTGTTAAATGAAATACCCAATGCAGATGATTGAGGCTGACTAAGGGCGACACAATCACGGGCAATATCCGGAATATTAACCGGCTCGAGCGTCAAGTTAACATTGCCAGATTCAATTTTCGACAAATCCAATACGTCATCGATCAGCTGGATTAGATGTTCGCCGGCCTTGCGGATCTCACGCACATTGGTGCGTTGCTGGGAGGTTAAATTGGTATCAAATTCGAACAATTGCGCGTAGCCCAAAATCGCATTCATGGGCGTACGCAACTCCTGACTCATACCCGATAGAAATTTAGATTTTGATAAATTTGCGCTCTCGGCATCATCGCGAGCCCTTTCCATACGATCCTGGGCCAACTTGATTTCGGTAATATCAATGTTTGTACCAGAAATAACCATCAACTGGCCTAACTCGTCATAGCCACCAACTGCTCGAGTTCTCACCCATCGATAGATGCCGTCTCTATCAGCGACCCGATAAGCAACATCAAACGTTGATTGTTCCTCGTAGGTTTTGCGTACGGCCTTACGGAAGCCGGGGTAATCTTCGGCGTGAATTCTTCGGGTCCACCCCTGTAACGCATTTTTGGCACCCAGTGCTATCTCGTCGTAGCTGTTAAAACCCAGGTGCTGCATTACCCTATCGGAGCATTCCATGCGGTCGTTAATCACGTCCCACTCCCAAATTCCGTCGTTACAGGCATTCATAATGCGCTGTAAACGCAACTCTGCGGTTCGCAAAGCTTCTTGGGTGCGGTGCAATGCCGAGGCATCAAAGGCGACACCGACTATGTCAGTGATTATTCCGCTATCGTCGCGCAGAGAATTAGCCATTGTGGTAACCCACATATAGCCACCCGTTTTTCGCTGCAATCGGAAGCTGAGATGAATAGGCGTATTGTGATGAGCGTGATGCCGAATAATGGCGACGCTGCGTTCTAGATCGTCTGGGTGGAAAAGCCCACGGACTTGGTTTACTTGCGTGAGGCATTGCACCTCATCGAAGTCGTAGCCAGCGAGCTTGCACAGTTCGCCGTGGATACTGAAGTTTTGACTGGCCTGGTGCCACTGCCAGAACGCAAAACCATCAATACCCATTAGGCATCGATAGCGATTTATTGTTTGCAATTGTTGGTCAGAAAACTGGAGATTACTGAGCCATTCAAGGGAACACGGAAACTGCTTTACAGACACAAATTACCCTTCCTTTAAACTCACAGTACGCCTAGGCGCTTTGCAAATGCCAGAAACCCGTGGCGTGGCAAATACCCCATTCAGGCTAATAGCACAACAAAACAACAAAGCCTTAGACCAGCGAACCCGCTCATAGGAGCGGGCAATAGCATACAACGCTAAGCTAGCAGTGCGGCCGGCAGTGCGCTACGGCATTTCGTCGAACTCGGCCCCCTCTTTCGGTTGCTCGATAAGATCCTGGGTGTTGATATTCATGGCCAGTAGTATATTGGCAGCGACGTAAATTGAGGAATAGGTACCAATAACCACGCCCACAATCAACGCGATAGAGAAGCCGTGGATAAGCTCACCGCCGACAAAAAACAAGGCCAGTAGTACCAACAAAGTGGTCAAAGAGGTTACCAACGTACGGCCCAGAGTTTCGCTCAATGAAATATTGATAATCTCAATCGCATCGCTTTGGCGAACGCGGCGAAAGTTTTCCCGGATTCGGTCAGAAACCACAATAGTATCGTTCAAAGAATAACCGATCACCGCCAGAATCGCGGCCAGTACGGTGAGATCGAAATCCAAGTGTAGAATTGAGAACACCCCCAAAACCACGATGACGTCGTGGATCAGAGCCACCACCGCACCCACAGAGAATTTAAACTGGAAACGAAACGCCACGTAGCCCATAACAATTAACAGCGCCACGATCATACCCAAGCCACCTTGGTCGCGCAGTTCGGCGCCAACTTGAGGGCCAACAAACTCGCTGCGCTTAATCACAACGCCGTCACCATCCACAGCCAATGCCTGGGAAACACGGTCGGTTAAGGTTGGCCCTTGGGCTGTCCCTTCCTCACCTTGATTGCGGGTTGGCTCTTCCATTTGTTGCAAGCGAATCATTACTTCGGTTTCTACTCCGAAGTGGTTGACCACCGCGCCATCAAAACCCGCAGAGGTGAGCTGGCTTCGGATCGCGGCCAAGTCTGCCGGCTGTTTATATTCCAGCTCAATTTGCGTGCCGCCAGTAAAGTCCAAGCCAAATTGAAGCCCGTTGAATATCAATGAGCCAATGGACGCTAGCAAAATTACCGCGGAGAACACCGCAGCAACGAAGCGGTATTTCATGAAGTTGATCACTTTTAGGTGATCTGGAGTTGATACGTTAGATTCTGACATGTCTTTTGCTCAGGTGGCGGTTAAATCCAAAGTTTCTCTACACGACGTCCGCCGTAGATTAAATTGACAATGGCTCGAGTGACCATAATGGCACTGAACATTGAGGTCACAATACCAATAGCCAGGGTTACGGCAAACCCCTTCACCGGGCCTGAACCCACGCCGTAAAGGATCACGGCTACAATCAAAGTCGTTAAGTTGGCATCGAGAATCGTGGTAAAAGCACGCTCAAAGCCACTGTTAATAGCAGACTGTGACGGCAACCCGTTTTTAAGCTCCTCTCTAATACGCGAGAAAATCAACACGTTGGCGTCCACCGCCATCCCCACCGTTAGAACAATACCCGCAATGCCCGGCAGCGTGAGCGTTGCTCCAACGATGGACATAACCGCTACCAGCAACATCATGTTTACCGCAAGAGCAATATTCGCAGCCAAGCCAAAAACACGGTAAAACACCAACATAAATAACAGCACAAAGCCCAAACCGAGCTGCACAGAAATCACGCCCAGCTTGATGTTTTCAGCACCCAGTGACGGACCGATGGTGCTTTCTTGTACAAAATACATCGGCGCAGCCAGGGCCCCGGAACGCAGTAGCAAGGCAAGTTCGGATGCCTCTGCGGGGGAATCTAAGCCGGTAATTCGGAATTGTACGCCCAGTGCAGCCTGAATGGTGGCCAAGCTGATCATGCTGCGTTCGACATCTTGGCTATAGGTGAAATGTTCTTCGCCGTTTTCATCGATAGTGCGCTCGGTGCGGGTTTTGTAATCAATAAACAACACCCCCATACGGCGGCCAATATTGTTGCGCGTGGCGCGGTGCATTTTAGTACCGCCTTCGCTGTCCAGGGTGATGTTCACCTGGGGTTGGCCGGTTTGGGGGTCAAACCCTGTGCTGGCGTGGGAGACGTTAGAGCCTCCAATCATCACCTTGCGCTCCAACCAAGCCGGGCCAAATCGGCGCTGATCAACCTCGGATCGGTAATTGAACTGCTCGCGGCTGGAAGCCAAGGAGTCCGGGTCTGCTTCTAAACGGAACTCTAGGTTGGCGGTTTTACCAATAATTCGTTTAGCCTCGGCGGTATCCTGCACACCGGGCAATTCGACAACAATACGGTTGCGCCCCTGGCGCTGCACAATGGGCTCACTCACCCCGAGTTCATTGACTCGATTACGCAGGGTTGCCAAGTTTTGGGCAACCGCATAATCCTCGATTTCGGCGATGCCTGGCTCACCCATGGTCATGATGAGGTAATGCTTACCATCCCGGAGTTCATCTTCGCGCAGCATGTTTGGGTAGTCTTTACGTACTACCGCGGCGGCTTTATTGAGTTCTTCCTGGTCAGGGAAACGCGCTTGCACCACGTTATCGTCGCTGATGGCGACACGCCCTTCGTAGCGGATACTCTCCTCCCGCCACTTGGATTTCATTTCATCAGCCAGACTCTCCAAACGTTTGGCTATGGCGCTGGGGGTATCCACCTCCATTAAGAAGTGCACACCGCCGCTTAGGTCGAGACCTAACTTCATAGGCTGGGCGCCCATACTCTCTAACCACTTAGGTGTGTTGGAGGCTTGGTTCAAGGCCACCACAAATCGATCCCCTAGAGCCCGCTGCACCGCTGCTTTGGCCTGCCGCTGGGCCTCCAAAGAGGTTACTCGGATCAAAGCAGGCCCCTCGCCGGTGGCGGTGCCGCCAAAATATTCAATACCGGCATCGTCTAATGCTTGGGTAGCTTTGTTAAGCACGGCTTGGTCGATCACCATGGCGCTGGATTCACCCGAGATCTGAATAGCAGGGTCCGGCTTATAAAGGTTGGGCGCAGCGTAAAGGGCCCCCATCACAACGATAAAGAGGATGAGAAGATACTTCCAAAGGGGATAACGATTGAGCATTTTCGAGGTGTTCCAGTTGGTTTCGCCAACAAAACCAATCTTTATTAAGTGACTTTTCCATTCACAAGCGACGCGGCTTGGAGCAGCTGGCGATTATAACCACAATCGCCAAGCTTCCCAGCCAAGCACTATGAAAATACTTTATGACAGGCCTGTTACCGCCAGTGACTGACGCCAACCTACCTGAGACAAATCAAATATCAGCTAAGGTGAGGGGTAAATAACAAATATCAACCCCCGGCAGGCCGCTTTACCCCCTGCTGCTGATAAAAGGTTTCAACGAACTCGCCCAGGGCTTGTGACTCTATCGCCTGCCGAAGCCCTGCCATGACGGCTTGATAAAACCGTAAATTGTGAATTGTGTTTAATTGAGCGCCTAAAATCTCACCACATTTATCCAAATGATGGAGATAAGCGCGGCTAAAATTGGCACAGGTATAACAATCGCAGTTTTCGTCCAAAGGATTGGTATCGTGCCGATGTTTGGCGTTGCGGATTTTGATTACGCCACCGCTGGTAAAGAGGTGACCATTACGAGCATTACGAGTTGGCATAACGCAGTCAAACATATCTACACCACGCAACACCGCCTCTACAATGTCCTCAGGCTTACCCACCCCCATCAAGTACCGAGGCTTATCAACCGGCATCTTGGAGGGAAGGTAATCCAGAATTTTCAGCATTTCTTCTTTGGGCTCGCCAACACTCAACCCACCAATGGCATAGCCATCAAAGCCGATGTCGGTTAAGCCATTTAATGAAATATCGCGCAGTGGCTCGTACATGCCGCCTTGCACAATTCCGAACAGCGCCGAGGGGCTGTCCCCGTGGGCCGCCTTACTGCGTGCCGCCCAGCGTAAAGAAAGCTCCATGGATTGCCTAGCTTCAACCTCCGTGGCCGGATAAGGCGTGCATTCGTCAAAAATCATAACGATGTCGGAGCCCAGCTCTCTCTGCACCTGCATAGAGGTCTCTGGGTCTATAAAGACGGGACTACCGTCCACTGGCGACCGGAAAGAGACGCCCTTCTCAGTAATCTTGCGCATATCGCCAAGACTGAACACCTGAAAACCGCCCGAATCCGTGAGAATCGGTTTTTGCCACTGCATAAAATCGTGCAGATCACCGTGTGCTCGCACTACCTGGGTACCCGGCCGTAGCATCAAATGAAAGGTATTACCCAAAATAATCTCTGCACCAATGGCTTCGATATCCCTAGGCAACATGCCCTTTACCGTGCCGTAAGTGCCCACTGGCATAAAAGCAGGCGTTTCTATGGTACCCCGTGGAAAAGTCAGACGGCCACGTCGCGCAGCACCCTCCTCGCCCAGCAATTCAAAATTCATAAAACATTGTCGAGACAAAACTAATCCTCTGGCTGATTAGACGCAGTAACCAACTGGGGCGCATGCGTATTGCGCGTAATGTACATGGCATCGCCGTAGCTGAAAAAGCGGTACTCCTGCTCTACCGCGCTATGATAGGCGGCCATGGTGTGTTTAAAGCCAGCAAATGCAGATACCAACATAATGAGCGTGGATTCCGGCAAATGAAAATTGGTGATCAAGGCATCGACCACATTGAACTCATAGCCGGGGTAAATAAAGATATCGGTGTCGCCCTCGAAAGGCGCTAGGGTACCGGTTTTTGAGGCGGTTTCCAGGCACCTTACGCTGGTGGTACCAACGGCAACCACCTTGCCGCCACGCGCCTTGGTGGCTCGGACCTGTTGGCACAGCTGATCCGACACCTGTATCCATTCGCGGTGCATGTGGTGCTGGGTAATGTCATCCACTTTTACCGGCTGAAAAGTACCAGCTCCCACATGTAGCGTAACAAAGCCTAGCTCCACCGCCTTAGCTTTCACCTGATCCAACAGAGCATCATCAAAGTGCAACCCCGCCGTAGGCGCCGCAACGGCTCCGGCTTTGTCTTTGTCGCTGTATACCGTTTGGTAGCGTTCCCGGTCGGCTTGGTCGTCTTCGCGCTCTATATAAGGTGGCAAGGGCATATGGCCCAATTGATCCAGCCGTTCAATCACAGAAACATCGCTGTCGAAAGCCAATTCAAACAATGCGCCCTGCCGGCCGGTAACGCTCACTGAGGAGCCATCCTCCAACAGGATTACCGATCCCGGCTTTGGCGAACGGCTGGCCCGTACATGGGCCAATACAGCAAAGTTGGGCAGTAGCCGCTCAATCAGTATCTCAACTTTGCCGCCGGTTTGCTTTTGGCCAAACAAACGCGCAGGTATGACGCGAGTATCGTTAAGTACCAGAAGATCGCCGCTATTGAGCTGGTCTAGCACATCAGTAAACTGGCCATGGTCCATTCTGCCAGAAGTGCCATCCAACAATAGAAGCCGACTTCCTGAACGCTTGGCAGCGGGCTCAACAGCAATAAGATGTTTGGGTAGATCGTAGTAGAAATCGTGCTTTTGCATTACATTTCGAATGGTTTTGGGTATGGGCGCATGGCCCCAAAGCTAAAAGGCGCCAAGGGTACCCAAAAATCAACCCGCAGGCCAATAACATTACTGCGCACAAACTGTTGACGGCAACCAAACCATGGCTATAATACGCCCCACTTCGTTAACACCTGTAGGGCAAAAACCTTAGCCACAACAGGAACTTAGCAAAGGTGAACAAATTTCAGCCTTAGCGAAAAGTTGAATGAATTACTAAACGGCAAGAGACTGAGCCGTCAATCAGTCTAAGCAGTGAATTTAACTGCAAGAGTTTATGCCAGAGTGGTGAAATTGGTAGCAGATTGCGATTGAGCAATCTGGCGGGATTCAAAAGCCCATGCCCCCACCCGAGGCAATAAATTGCAAAACGGCAAGAGACTGAGCCGTCAATCAGTCTAAGCAGTGAATTTAACTGCAAGAGTTTATGCCAGAGTGGTGAAATTGGTAGACACACGGGATTCAAAATCCCGCGCCGTAAAAAGCGTGCCGGTTCGAGTCCGGCCTCTGGTACCATACAAACAAGCCTCGCGAATGCGGGGCTTTTTTGTTTGTATTTTCTATTCCTTAGGCTAGGCCCGCTGCAGAGCCCCTACCCCAATCGACACAAAACCACCCGCCGCCGCTCAGCAGAGGTATACACTTTAAACTGCAAGCGGCCGGCATATGGGATCTCAAACCCGCCCAGCTGTGATAACGGCAACCCAAGCAAGCTGACCACCAGGGCGCGTATAGTTACCCCGTGCTGAACAAACAATAGGCGTTGGTTTTGATGGCTGTCTAAGTAGCGCCAAAAGGCATTGGCAACGCGCCGCTGAACATCGACCACAGGCTCCCCATTCGGCGGCGTTACTTGGGAAGGGTCTTTGTAGAAAGATGCCACCTCAGCGGCATGCTCGCGATGCACCTCCTCAACCAATCGGCCCTCCCAATGGCCAAAGTTCATCTCGCGCAGGTCCGGCTCAACGGTTAGCGGTAGGTCATAGCGTTTAGAGAGATGAGCCGCAAAATCATGACACCGCACCAGTGGCGAGGTGATAACGCGCTGCCAGGGCGGCGCCGGCAGCGCGTGGGCCACAGCCTCTTCCATTTGCTGCCAGCCACGGTCGGTGAGCGCTACATCGGTGCTACCCCGATAAATCTCACCGCCCTGGCATTCACCGTGGCGCATAACATCCACCAAGGTCACCGACTCGTTGTTAAATTTTTTCAATCTATACTACCCCACTTGGCTCCTAACAGTGCCGGGGTATCCTAACACGGAAGCCGCTAAAGCCGACCCTAGCGGCCGGAAGTCACAGCCTCATTATTGAAGATAATGGACACTGGGGTAGCCCCCACCAAGGAGCGGGGATTTTTATAACCCTGCACAATGAATTCACAGGGACGGTTTTCCGACTCGGCAAACACTTTAAGCTGAAATGGCAGCTGAGTATCAAAACGGGACTGTTTACCACAGTATTCATTGCCAGGCACCAGCCGCACCCAATCGAGCCCCGCGGGCGTTGCTACCGACACACCAATCACCTCCGCATAGGGTATTGCCGCCACACCGTTTTCCACGGTCCCTAAGTAGGTGTTAGTGTCTAGATCATACAGCTCTAGCCGGGCAAAGTTTTCCGGCACCGCAGGTTGAGCCAAACCTGCCTCGCCGGAAAAACTGATGGCGACTGTGTGGCTACCCACCCAGTTCCAAGGTGCTTTCCAGCCGACGAATTGCAGAGCGCAATCACTGGCTTCAGATAATGGGTGAACCAAAAACTCAAACGGGCCTTTAGCTACCATTATACGCTCAGTACCGCAATCTGAATTTAACGGCTCCAACCGAATTTTATTGGCTGAAGCATCAGGAATAACTTTAATGAGCAGACTTTCTCTAAACGGAACAGTTTGGTGTTGAGATCCAACCCGAGCTAACAACGAGCCGTCATTGGCATCGTAAACTTCAATTTCTACAAACGCTTTCGCTAAACCAGCAACGAACAAGCACAAACATGCAAGTACAACACGCAACACACACAATTGATGACGCATAGGCTCCCCCATGACAATACAGCTTAAATATCAAATAGGCGCTAGTGGAAAATCGTAGAACTTTTTAGCAGAGAAAATGGCAGCCACAACAGCGAAAAAACCACTTAAGAGATACCGTACTTTCTATGTGGTGAGTATTTTTTTTCTGTTATCTCACCTGAATTCGATATTACATTTTGATCGGCTTTATAAAGGGTATTGACTAGAAAAGGAAACGGCCCTAACAATAAATGTGAAGCTTTTAACAATTTAGGCTTCTCAATCATTGCCAGGGCCAAGTAACCGACCGGTCTACATATTCATTGCTTTAAGGGATTTACCGAACGGTGTTTTATCAAACCCTGGAGCTAATTTGTTGAACTGGTAAACCTGTTCGCCGTCCTTGCTGTACCAACGATCACTCAGGTTACCGCCAGAGGTATCAAAGCGGCAATCGCGAGCTTCGATAGTACATTTCAGCATTTGCTTGCTAACAGTGTCGTCCATACCGAACACGTAGTCGGCGTGCAAAGTAGACATGTTAGGCGCGTTGCTCATCATGTCTGAAGCCAAGTAAGGATCGTTACCAACGGTGGCTTCATCGAACACAAGGATCGCGGCAGGCACTGGGAAGCCGTAGGGATGGCTTGCAGGGCAATCTACACTGTTCTTGTTTGGGCCGCCTGGGTAAGAAACGTGGGAGTTAACCACCTTAGACAACTGACCAGGCATATCCTTGTAAGACAAGATAGGACGACCGGTGCGTGTGCCATCGTGGGTAGCCACACAGGATGGGAAGCTTAGGTCGAGGCGAAGAACACGTCGGCCATCCTTAGTGATACGCTCCGCTTTCAACATCTTCTTAGTGAAGTTTTGAGTAGAGTTGGAAGCCAACATCTCTAGGCCCTGAGGAACCACTTGCAGGTGGTTAAAGTTAAGCGACTTAGAGCCAAACTTTTTGTAGTAGATGAAAGTTTCATCGGGTACGGTAACTTCGCCCTTGGTGCTGTATAGAGCTGGAATCCAAAGACCGGCGCGGTAGTTACTGCCACCTTCGCAACTACTGTTACCGGAGAAGGGTAGTGTCTCAGGCGTGGAGTAAGCGTCAGTGTTCGAGTTACCCCAGAACATGTGCAAATGCGCAGCACCGGACAGGCCAGGATAAATAATTGGATCGTCGTAGGAAAGGTGGCTCACAACACAGTAGATGCGGTTGCCGTGGGCGGAACGACCAACAACGTTACCCACTTTGTAGTCTCGGCTACCCGAGGTGCCCTGGGTAAAGTCGATACGGCCGCTCTTCATGGAGATAACTTTATTACCGCCACCGCCGTTATCGCTTGGATCTGGGTCTGGAGTTGGATCTGGATCAGGGGCTGGAGTGGTACCACCACCGCCACCGCCACTATTGCTAGTGCCGTCGAAGCTGACCAAAACCGCCATAGAGTCGACGACTCGGCCTGGGCGTTTCATGGCCTCAATTGTGAATTGGCATTGGCTATCTTCGGACCCTGGTGAGATAACCATTTCGACGGGCTCGCCGCGCTGATATTGACGATTGCGGCCACACTCGTAGTTATCTGGCGTGAGGCGAATCCAGTCAAAATCAATGGTAGACATAATGTTTAGCGATAGATCTTCTGCATACTCAATAGAAGCACTACCGTTTTCGACCACACCCAGGTAAGAACCTGAAGCGTCATCGTAAATAGATACATCAGCAAAATAGGAAGCGTGTAAAGCACCTGAGCTCAAGCTCGCACCTAACAGAAAAGATCGCAGCACTGTTTTGGCAGAAAAAGGCATTTATCCTCCGAAAACCATGAATCAGTTCACACTTCTATGCAGCACCTTTAAGAGCTGATAAAAGTGTATAAGTAAAAATTAAAATCGTTAGCGGACTACAGGACTTTTTTTTGTGGGTCGTTGTATCAAGTAGCAGCATCAATTCGCTTAACAAAAAACAGCTTGTTTGATGTTTTATTCAGAGTAGTAGACCGTTCGAGCTTTCGTCTAGCGAGTGCAGCTCGTTTTTAGCCAACTACGTCACAAATCCCCAACAAAACTTTACGTTACTTAACGGGAGTGTTTTGTCTGTCTCATTTGTTACAGCGGGCTAATGTTCCGGTGAATTTATGAGACCAGCACAACGTTAAATAAAAAAGTCAAAATTACTAGCGGCCGTTTCCTTACTTAACTTTAGAAATTGATAACGAAAAATTAACTGCCAAAATGTGTAGGCCCCTAATTACTCAAAACCTAACTTCCGTTGCTTTACCGCGATGTTTTAGTGATTTTTTTTGATCTGCGGTATTTTTGAGCTGCTCCCAAAGCGAAAGAGTCAAAAAACCAACAAACCAATCAGTCAAAACGTTTTATTAAACGACAGGAATAGTGTGCCTGAGCGAAACGAAAAAAACTGTGTTAAATGTCACGCGGTTTTTGAGGAACAGCCCGAAAACTGGCAATTTGATTGTCTACCAAGGCAAGTAAAGTGCAAATGATCAGAGAATGTGAAAAACACAACCTCAAAACATGAAGCAGGTCGCATTTTGAAGAAATTAAAATCCCTCGCCTCAGGTCGCTGCGACGAGGGATAAATTTAGCAAATTAAGCTTGTTGCGGGCGCATGGCAGGGAACAAAATCACATCGCGGATGGAGGGTGAGTCGGTAAACAACATCACCAAGCGATCAATACCAATGCCCTCACCGGCGGTGGGGGGCAAACCGTACTCCAACGCAGTTACATAATCACCGTCATAGTGCATGGCTTCGTCGTCGCCGGCGTCCTTCTCCGCTACCTGGGCCTGAAAGCGCTCGGCTTGATCCTCGGCATCGTTAAGCTCTGAGAAGCCGTTAGCGATTTCTCGCCCACCGACAAAAAACTCAAATCGATCGGTAACAAAAGGGTTGGCGTCGTTGCGCCGCGCCAACGGCGAAACCTCCGCTGGGTAGGCAGTGATAAACGTAGGCTCGTCCAGGCGGTGCTCTACGGTTTTTTCAAATATTTCTATTTGTAGCTTGCCCAATCCCCAGCTGGGTTTTACCGGAATGCGAAGTTGTTCACAAAGCGCAAGGGCTCCATCGACGTTATCAATATTGCTCGCGCCCAGCTCTGGATTAAACTGCAAAATAGAATCAAACACGCTTAGGCGATGGAAAGGCTTGGATAAATCGTAGACTTTCTCAGATTCAATATCGCCCTCTGCATTTTTAGTGGTACTGCGCAATTCCATAGTTCCCAACACAGTTTTTGCTAGCTGCCGCAACATATCTTCGGTGAGGTCCATCAAATCGTTGTAGTCGGCATAGGCCTGGTAGAATTCAAGCATAGTGAATTCCGGATTATGCCGAGTAGAAAGCCCCTCGTTACGGAAATTGCGGTTGATCTCAAAGACTCGGTCAAAGCCCCCCACCACAAGCCGCTTTAGGTACAATTCCGGCGCAATGCGCAGGTACATGTCCATGTCGAGGGCGTTATGGTGCGTTACAAACGGCCGAGCAGAAGCGCCACCGGGAATGGACTGCAGCATGGGCGTTTCCACTTCCAGAAACTCTTTGTCACTGAGATAACCGCGAATAAAATTGATAATTTGCGAACGCTTTTTAAACGCATCGCGCACTTCTGGGTTGGCAATAAGGTCAACGTAGCGCTGACGATAGCGCATTTCCTGGTCAGACAAACCGTGGAATTTGTCCGGCAGCGGGCGCAGTGATTTGGTCAGCAACTGATAGCTTTCCATATTTACGTACAAATCGCCTTTGCCCGATTTGTGCAGCGCGCCACTAACACCGATGATATCGCCCAAATCGATACTCTTGGCAAACGGACGAGCTTCTTTGGTAATGTATAGCTGAATTTGACCACTAACATCCTGCAGCACCATAAACGCACCACGCGAGCGAATCACCCGCCCAGCAACACTTACCTGGTTACCGGCCTCTTCCAAGGCTTCTTTGCTCTGCTCGCCGTATTGGCTCTGCAATTGCGCGGCTTTATTGGCAGGTCTAAAATCGTTAGGGAAAGCCACCTCACCGGAATCGCGGATCTGTTTTAACTTAGCGCGACGCTCAGCAACCAATTTATTGTCATCGGAAGGTGCGGGGGTGTTTGTGGAGTCGCTCATAAGGGTTCCAATAGCTAAACGTTTGGGTGAAAAATTACATTACAGATATGACAAAACCGGGCTAGAGCCCGGCTTTTAGACTGGCCTCGATAAACTGGTCGAGGTCACCATCCAGCACTGCCTGGCAGTTGCTGGTTTGAACGCTGGTACGCAGGTCTTTGATGCGGCTGTCATCCAGTACGTAGGAGCGGATTTGGCTGCCCCAGCCGATGTCTGACTTGCTGTCTTCCAGGGCTTGCTTCTCGGCACTGCGCTTTTGAATCTCTTGCTCGTAGATGCGAGCACGCAACATTTTCCAAGCTCGGTCCCGGTTTTGATGCTGGGAGCGCTCACTCTGACAGGACACCACAATACCACTGGGATTGTGCGTTAAACGCACAGCAGAATCGGTTTTGTTGACGTGCTGGCCACCGGCACCGGACGCACGGTAGGTATCCTCGCGCACATCGGCCTTGTTGATTTCAATCTCGATGTTGTCGTCGATTTCCGGCGACACAAATACCGAACTGAACGAGGTGTGCCGGCGATTACCGGAGTCGAACGGGCTTTTGCGTACCAAGCGGTGCACGCCGGTCTCTGTGCGCAGCCAACCAAAGGCGTATTCACCCTCGAATCGAATGGTGGCGCTCTTAACTCCGGCCACTTCACCCGCGGAGCATTCCTCTAGGGTGGTTTTAAAACCCTTGGCCTCCCCCCAGCGCAGATACATACGCAAGAGCATTTCCGCCCAATCCTGCGCTTCGGTGCCGCCGGAGCCCGACTGAATGTCCAAAAACGCGTTGTTTTCATCCATTTCGCCGGAGAACATGCGACGAAACTCCAGCTTGGCCAACTGCTGCTCCAAGCCGTCAATCTCGGACTGCACCTCGGGCAACAACTCTTCGTCGTTCTCTTCCACCGCCATGGCTAACAGCTCTTGGCCGTCAGCAACGCCCTGGTCGAGGTTATCGATGGTAGCAACCACCGCTTCTAGAGAAGAGCGCTCGCGGCCGAGCTCCTGGGCTCGATCTTGGTCGTTCCAAACACCCGGTTCGGCCAGTTCCGCTTCTACCTCAGTTAGCCGTTCTTGCTTCTCGGCATAGTCAAAGATACCCCCTAAGCACATCGGTACGGCTTTGCAGGTCTTTCAGGGCGTTTTGGTAAGGTGCAATTTCCATTTAGAGATTGTCTCAGGCATAGCGCGGGCACAACCCGCCATCAAAAAAGGAGCGGATTGTACCCTAGCTGCCCGGGGTTGGGGTACCCTTTAGCGCCCGTAAACCGGGCTAATCTAATGCAAACCGGCTTGTTGCAACGCTGTGGAGATCAAATAGGGCAAGGTAACCAGAGAAAGTAGGGTTGAAAGGACCACGGTGCCGGCCACCCTGCCCGGCTGTTCAGTGTATTTGAGTGCCAACAGATAGTTAGACACCGCCGCCGGCATAGCTGATTGAATAATCACCACCCCTCGCACAACACCTTCCAAATCCAACAATTCCGCCACGGCCAGCCCGGCCAACACACCACCGGCCACCCGCATCACAGACAACAAAATACTGTCGCGGATCTCACCCAGACCCAACTTGCCCAGGGAATAGCCCAAAGTGATCAGCATCAACGGGATGGTCAGCCCGGCCAGCAAATCGACGCTGTTTTGCAACCATTGAGGTAAGTGAATACCCTGCCACAACATCAACATGCCGATCAAAGCGCTGTAGACCAGGGGTTGCCGCAACACCTCAAACCGGGAGTGAGCACTTTCTTTGCCCCAAGTGACCAAACCAATACCAAAGGTGAAATTGATGATCACAAACACCAGAAAATAGCTTAGACCTAGGGCCAAGCCGGGTTCTCCAAAGGCAAACAAACACAGAGGCAAGCCCATATTGCCATTATTACCGAACAACAGCGGCGGCAAGGAATTAGCAAAGGTTTGTTTGGTAGCCCATAAAATAATGGCCATTACCGCTAATACCAGGGCAAAAACGCCCAGCGCGGCACTGCCCACGGCCAGTAACGATTTTGCATCAACGTCAGCTTTGCCTAACACGCTGATAATTAAACAGGGAGCGCCAATATTCATCACAATGCGGGTGATAAAATCGGAGGGATAAGGATGGTTCAGCCGAAACCAGCCAAAGCCTATTCCCACGCACACAAAGATCGGGGCTACCGCCGTTAAAATGGCTGTAAACATGTGAAATCCAAGCAGACAAAACAGAAACGGTTGGCCCATTTCAACGAACCAACCAATAAAACGAGTTTCCGCTAAAACAGCTTCCTTGCCCTTTTGCGGATGGGAAATAAAACAACGCGATTTTTTCACGCGAATTCGACCGCTTACGAGATCGAATTCGTTATGCGTTGATGTAGCACAACGCTGTACTACATAGTCGCCCGGCAAGTTCACGTCGCGGGCTAAACCTCGATGCCATTAAGCTCGTCGATAACTTCTGCCAAAGGTTTTACCGACGCAATTTTTAACTGCATATCTCGCAAATTAGAGGCGTGAGCCTCCGCGTCTCGATCACCCACGGCTTCACGCGGAACGATCACGGGGTATTCGTGCTGCATGCCGTCTAGCACCGTAGCACGCACACAACCACTGGTGCTGAGGCCAGTAACCACCAATGAATCCGCGCCCACCGCGCGCAGTTGCTGCGCTAACGCGGTGCCAAAAAAGGCACTGGGCCAAAGCTTTTCCACTACCACCTCCCCGGGCTGTGGCTCCAACCTGGGGTCGATGTCCACCCAAGGGGAATCCACCGCGAGATCACTCACGCAGGGGATTTTTTCACGGAAGACACGCGCCTCGCTGGCATCTCGGTAAACCACTGTGGTGTAGAAAATAGGAAAATTACGCTCACGGAATACTTTTAACAGCGCAATATTGGCCTCTACCACAGAGTCCGCATTGGAACCTAAAGAGCATTCGGGGTTGGTAAACCCAGGGGTGATATCCACCACAATAATGGCCGGTTTTTTCCCCAGTGATAAATCAGTTGAATCAAGCGTTGCCATACAGTTCTCCAGGTTGGGTTACATTTGCGCTTTTAAAAAGGTGGGGGTTTCTGGGGCAGCCAAGTGTGTCTGCTCTAGGCAGCACGCTTTCAATTCCTCGACGCTGCCACCAAAATTAAAGAGCGGAGTTTGCTCCGGACGCACAGCCGCCATTTCATCGCGCAGCGCATTAGTGGCAGCGGCATCCAGTTCACCGGCATCACTTAGCACCACGCCGTAACGGCGAGCCCCATCGATGGTCACCAAACCTCGTTCAACGTCCTGGCGTACTAGCTCGGCGTCTCTGGCCAACGGGTCTCCCCAACCAGCACCACCCCAGGTGTTGAAATACAACAAGTCTCCGGCTTTAACTTTAATGCCCTCTTTTTTGGCCGGCAGCCAATGTTCAGTGCCATCTGCAGTGACTAATTTTTTGGTAGAGCGCATACCCGGGTCACCACCCAATACACCCCAAGGATGGGTTAACCAGCGATCGTCATGTACAGCGATTTCGCCGTCGCTCAAAAAGCGGTAGGCCACACTCAAGCCGTTACCACCGCGATGCAAACCGGCGCCACCGGAATCTGGAATGGTTTCGTAGCGTTCAATACGCACCGGAAAATACGATTCAATAAACTCGTTAGGAACATTGGTGAAGCCAGGCCACAGCGAGTGGCCATCGGGGCCGTCCCCCACCGGGCGGCCAGGAATGCCACCAAAACCAATTTGGTACAGCTGGAACCATTCGCCTTTGTCGTCGTAGCCTGAATAAAACATGTGGGGCGAATCGGAGAAACCTGCCGCGTTGAGCAGCTGCTCCGGTGCCCCCATTCCTAATAACGCCCCCAGCACGTCAAAAATACGACCCAGCGCATGGGTACGACCGGAAAGAGCGGCGGGATAATTGGGTTTTAACAAAGTGCCTTGGGGGATACGAACGTCGACCAAATCGTAGAAGCCATCGTTAAATACGATTTGCGGGTCTACCACGTTGATGGTGAAGGAGCCGAAAAACATTTTAAACATGTCTTCATTGAGGTAAAAATTCACCGAGCTTTGTGCTTGAGGGTCGGTGCCGTCAAAATCGAAAATCACCCTATTACCTTCGCGCCACATTTTACAAGCAATTTTATAAGGCCCCATACCTACGCCGTCGTCGCAAAGGTAATCAACAAACTCACGCGGCTCTTCCGGAATGAAATTGCAAATAATATGTTCCATGGCCAAATAGTTGCGCTCGAGCATTACGGCCATGGTGGAAAACAACACATCGTCACCAAAGCGCTCGGCGATTTCCACACAGCGTTTAGACGCCGTATTACAGGCGGCCACCAGGGCGTTTAAATCGAATTTATTCCACTGTGGCGTACGCACGTTGTGCAAAATTAAATTTAGTAAGTCCTCTTGCAGCACGCCTTTTTTGTACAATTTCGTGGGCGGGATTCGCACCCCTTCCTGGAAGATCGAAGTCGCCTCAATGGGCATGGAGCCTGGCACCATACCGCCGTTGTCCGACATATGACCAAACATCGCCGTCCACGCGAGATGGCGACCATCCTTGAACACCGGCACTAACACCAACCAATCGGGCAAGTGAGAAACTGCGGCATTACACATGTAAGGGTCATTGGTGAGGATGACATCTCCCTCCTCGATTTCGGCATCGTAGGCCTGTAAAAATGGCCCAATAAACGAACCGAATTGACCAACCACCATTTTGCCATCGCGGGTAGCAATCATAGGAAAACAATCGCCCTGCTCCCGAATGCCCGGTGACATGGCCGTGCGAAACAGCACCGCGTCCATTTCTTCGCGGGCATTTTTCAGGGAGTTTTCAATTAAATCTACCGTGACACCCTGAACATCAATACGCTCAAAGGGTGTGCTATTGGTTTCGATAATATTCGCGCTCATGGATTTACTCCTGATTCATCGGGTTGATCAAGAGGTTGCCGATTGAATCGACCATAGCCTCGTGGTTGGGAAGTAGTAACGTGGTGGAATCCATTTCGATAACAATGGCTGGTCCTGGAACGGCGCAGCCTGCAGGCAATTTACTGCGGTCGTACAAAACGGCGTCGTGCCATTGCTTGGCGTAATAAAAGCGCGTATCCCCCAGCTTGCAATCATCCAGAGTAAGATCTTTATTATCACCTGTGGCGATGGCCACTTCGGTACTGGCAGTTTTAACCACGGCACGAATCATCAATATTTCGTGGCCTTCTTCTAACTTAAAGCTAAACAGCTGTTTGTGCTCGGCATCGAACTGGTCGGTGATCACGGACAGACCGGCATCAATAAATTCTTGCTCGGAAAAATCGACAGTAATTTGGAAAGCTTGCCCGGCGTAACGGACATCGGCTTGGAAGGTGACCTGGTGCTCAGACTCAGGAATATCATCATCGATTAGCACCGCCGCAGCGCGGCTTTGCAACTCAAGCAAATCCGCCAGCAATTGCTCTGAATCAATATCAGTGGCTGACGCCAAGTAGGTTCGTGAAGCCTCGTCCTGCACCTGAGTCGTGGCATCACCATAGGCGCACAATACGCCAGGCCCAGGCGGAACAATCACCGGCCAAGCTTGGGTTAATATACCCAAGGCATTAGCGTGTAATGGCCCAGCGCCGCCATACCCTACTAATGAAAAGTCCCTTGGGTCGTAACCTTGCTCAACAGACACCAATCGCAAAGCACCAAACATGGCCTCGTTTACGATTTCAATAATGCCTTCGGCGGCAGCCATCACATCGATACCAATGGCGTCAGCGACGTTTTGCACGGCTTTTACCGACGCCTCTCGATTGATCTCCATGGCGCCACCTAGCTGGATGTCGGATGGTAAATAACCCAACACCACATTGGCATCGCATACCGTGGGTGCTTCGCCACCTTTCATATAACAGGCCGGCCCAGGTACAGCACCGGCCGATTCAGGCCCCACCCGCAGTGCTTTGGTGAGTTCCGGTACAAACGCGATGGAACCGCCGCCGGCACCCACCGTACGGATATCCACCGATGGCGCACGCACTTTCACATCACCCACATAGGTTTCACGCCGCACTCGGGCACGGGCGTTTTGAATCAACGCCACATCGGTGGAAGTGCCGCCCATATCAAAGGTTAAAATATCTTTGTAACCGGCTTGCTCGCAAAAGTAGATCGCACCGGTAGCACCACCAGCCGGGCCAGACATTAAAAGATTAACCGGTGACTCTGACGCCGCCCTGGCAGAAGCCAACCCCCCATCCGATCGTAAAATAGACAGCTGCATGTCGGCGCCCATAGTCTCGGTGAGCGCGCCGTGCAAATTGCTAATGTAGCGGGACACTTCGGGCCGCACATAAGAATTTACAACGGTTGTTTCGGTGCGTTCGTATTCTTGCATCTCGGGCACCACTTCACTGGAAATGGAAATCGGAATATCACCAAATACGTTCTCCGCCACAGTGCGAGCTCGTTGCTCGTGTTCATTATTGACATAGGCATTAACCAAGCAGATGGTAAGAGCCTCAATGCCACCTTTATTTTTTAGAATGGTGAGATCTTTTAATAATTTTTCTTCGTCTAAGCTGGCAACCACAGTGCCGTCGGCACCAATTCGTTCGCTCGCGCCTATGGTCAATTCCAGCGGTGCTATTAACCCGGTGAGTGTATATATCTGATATAATGCTCGGATGAACAGTAAACCAGACACTCGCACTCTATCATTCGACGCAATAGAAGAAAAACGACGTACGGCGCAAAAGTTGCGCAAGACAGGAATGACTCGAGCAGAAATTTCTGAAATCGTTGGAGCTCACCCCGATACCGTTGGGAGGTGGCTGAAAATTCCTCCCAACAAATTAAAAATCAATAAGCGCGGACCTAAAAAAGGCGAAGGAACACTTCTGTCCAAGGAGCAGAGCGACAGAATTAAAAGCCTGATAACAAATAGGACGCCAGATCAACTGCGGTTGGACTATGCATTGTGGACTCGCCAATCAGTACAGCAGCTAATTCTTCAAGAGTATGGAGTTGAGCTAGCGGTAAGAACGGTTGGCGATTACTTGAAACGCTGGGGAATGACGCCACAAAAGCCTCAGAAGCGCGCTTATGAGCAACGAGCACCAGAAGTAAAGAAGTGGCTTAAAGAAGAATATCCAGACATCAAAGCGCGCGCGAAGTCTGAAAATGCCGAGATATATTGGGGTGACGAAACAGGCTTGCGTAACAATTGCCAGCACGAACGAGGTTACGCCCCGAAGGGAAAGACGCCGGTAATCAAGCTAAACGCAAATTCTGAGTCGATCAACATGATATCTGCAGTCACGAATCAGGGCAAAGTTCGGTTTCGGTTTTTCGAAGGAACCATGAACGGCGACATACTTATCGATTTTATGATGCGCTTAGTTAATTCAGCTGACCGCAAGGTATTTTTAATTTTGGATAACTTACGAGTGCATCATTGCAAGCCGGTCAAAGAATGGCTAGAGGATCACAAAGAGATGATTGAGGTGTTTTATCTACCTGCGTATTCTCCAGAGCTTAATCCTGACGAGTATTTAAACTGTGATCTAAAGAAAGGTGTTCACAGTGGTAAGCCGGCTAGAAATAAAAAGCAATTAAAGTCTAAGGCACAATCTCACATGGCGATGCTGCAAAGAAAGCCAAGTCGGGTCAGGAAATATTTTAACAATGAATATATCAGCTATGCCGCCTAGCAGACGTATATTTCCACCGGGTTAATAGTAGCGGTTTTTTAACGTAATGAACCCAACCTCCCAGTCCACCTGGGCAGTAGGATCGGGCCACCTGCAACACTTGTTGGTAGCCGTCGGTGGTGACCAGGGCAATTCTCGCCCCCTTGCCGGTTAACACCGCGTTGGTGGCCACAGTAGTGCCGTGCATAACGCGATGGATTTGCTTCGGATCTACACCCGATTCACTGCAAATTCTGGCCACGCCGTTTAACACACCTTTGGATGAATCCTCCGGAGTGGATGGCACTTTGGCGGTGTGTTTTTCACCCGTTAACTCATTGATCAGTAGGAGGTCGGTAAAGGTGCCGCCTACGTCTACACCTAAGCGATAAGCCATGATGTTCTCCGCGCATAGATTAAAAGTAATTCATGGCCTTGTATTGATGACTAGGCCGGCTCGTTCTCAGTCATGCACTGCTCAAGTTTTTTAGGCCAAACAACACCCTGGCTATTGCAACCATGTTTTAAAAAATTGTGTTGTTGGGCCGTTTATGACCAAGCGCGCCGCGTATTTAGCGCCGCGCTGGCTTTTTATGGTTTTTTGATACGGGTAAGATAATTGTAAGCTTCAGCGATTTCTTGCATCGGGGCGTTCGGCTGATCAAATTCAACAAAAGCGTATTGCACACCAACTTGCTCACTTACAGAGAGTAAATTTTGAAAATTTTCGGTGCCCTTACCGGGTATGGTAATTTTTCTGTCTTTAGTCAGATCTTTCAAATGCACCATTTTGTAACGGTCGGCGTACCGTTTTAAATAAACCACCGGGTCCGCCCCGGCAAAGGTTGCCCACATAAAGTCCATTTCTAACTGAACTAAATCCGGTGCCGTATTTTGCACTAAAAGATCGTAGTAAGTTGTGTCACCGACGCTGGTAAATTCGTGGTCATGATTATGAAACGCAAATTGAAGACCTGCTTCTTTGCACATTTTACCAGCGGTATTAAATGCTTTTACGTGTTGCTTGAGTTCTTTTTTGCCGTATTCAGGCAACCAATTAAGCTGCCAAACGATGTAGTCTTGCCCAAGGGTTTGAGCACGGCCTATGGCCTCTTCAATAAAATATTCCACCCGATTAAAATCAAATGCGTAGGTAAATCGTTTGACGATTTCATCCCAACCAATTTTCCCCTGATTGTAGGCGGAAAAATCTTGGTAAAGAGTACCAGGCATAAGGTGTTGGGAAGGCGTGTAAAGATTGTATTGCTGCAGCAGCTCTTTCACCTGGGAAGCCGGTTTGCCAAAGGCACCTACAGTTTCCACAGTGCGGTAGCCAATGCCTTGTACCGCGGATAAGGTACCTTCGAAGTCTTGATCTAGCAGCTTCATTACCGTAAATAACTGTAGGCCAGGCTTTTGAAAATAAGGGTTAGAACTCGACAGCACCGTTGGGCACGCTGACGTAACCGCAGCTAACCCCATCCATTTAACTACATCTCTGCGTTTCAAAAACCGCCTCCATCACATGCACATACTAAAAAAATATTGTCTTGAAACGGCCACAGACCGATTCTTACGGTTAATTCAAAACGCGCTTCCTCGCAGAGACCAGTTTCAGCGCTTCCACCTTTAATAAGAGCAATAGGCGCTATAAAAAGCTATTTGCCGCTGAGTAACTGCGCTGTGCTTTTCCGTTCGATCAATTGATGCGGTAGAATAATTTCTCTATTGGCCGCTTCGGCATCGAGGTAGTAGTCCAGCAGCAATCGCATAGCTTGTTCGCCTACCTGGGACGACTTCAATGCAATGGTTGTTAACGGCGGATTACCGTATTGCGCAAACCGAATGTTATCCATTCCCAGTACGCTAATATCCTCGGGCACCTGTAGCCCAGCCTCTGCCAGGGTATGAATCGCACCCAGAGCAATTTCATCACTTTCACACACAATGGCGGTGAACTTCTCGCCAGACTCTATCAACGCCTGGGTTGCTTCAACGCCGGTTTCTATTCGGTAGTCACCGCCGGCAATGATATTTTCGTTGACCGTGAGCCCCGCCCTGCGTAGCCCCAAGCGGAAACCGCTTTGCCTATCTCGGCTCATGCGCAAAGTCCGCGAGCCGGAAATATAAGCCACATTTTTATGGTCTAAAGAAACCAGATAACTCACCGCCTCTGCGGCAACTTCTATGTTGTCAAACCTCACCCTTGGGCACAGTAAGATAGCTTCGTATTCGCAAGTCAGCACTATGGGCAATGGCTTGCCGCTGGTATTGTTGATAATCGCCGACGGAGTATTCACATCTAACACGATCATCCCGTCCGCCTGTTTACCGGCCACCATTTCGTAATGGCGATCTAATAGCTCTTGCTTGCCTTCGGTAACACCCAGCATGACTTTTATGCCGTTTTCCCGTGCGACGTTCTCTACCCCTTGCACCAGGCCCGCAACAAAGGAGTTGTGTAAATCCGGTACAGCAACGATGACTGCATCCGCTTTTTGTTTACGTAAGCTACTAGCCACTAAGTTGGTTTTGTACGAGAGCTTTTCGATTGCCTCGTTTACCTTCTTAGAGGTGGCCGGCTTTACTTTGTGTGGTTCCCGCAGCGTGCGTGACACGGTAGCGATGGATACGCCGGCAAGTTCGGCTATGTCTTTAATGTTGGCCAAGCTAAATTCCTAGTTCTGTCGTTTAATGAGTCTGCTACGACAAAATACGATTATCCCGCGGGGCCCTCAAGCCTATTTCAGCCAGACCAGGGCGTATTTTTCTCTTACTGGCCTACCACACACAAATGTTAACGTTTACATTTTTAATTGCAAGTGGTTTAGCAAGTGTTTTGCCAAATTCTTATCCCCGGTACTTTGTGTGACCTAGATAGACTAAGCTTTAAAAAATAATATGCTTTAAAAACAGTATTTTATTAAAGATTTCGCGCACGGCGATAACGTCAATAACTGCGTTAAAGGTAATTTGGCCCGTTGTTTTAGGAATGAAAAAACGCACCAAAAGTAATCAACAACGATAGACTTGGTGCAAAAATGTAAACATTTACATTTTTATTGAAACCTCCTAAGTATTGATTAATACTGACTTTTTACCCCCAAAGCTGTGAGCGAGAATGCACCATGCCTGAGCCATCGCCCCCCACCCTACCCCGAAGAACACTGTTGACCTGGGCTGCCATGCTGCCATTAGCATCGTTGGCCTCACCAGAGCACAGCAGACCTGATGTACTGTTTCAACGCATCGATCTGATCGCCGAAGGCCTAATTCCCGGCGCAGCCAGCACCAGCCCAGGGCTGCAATTACAGCAACGGCTTAGCACAGGCTGGCTTGGCGTAGATCTCAATGCACTGGCAAGCATCACCGCCCACTTTGCCCACCTAACCCCCAGCACCCCATCAGACATCACACCAAACGCTCTGAACGAGGTTGTCGCGGAACTGGACCGCGCATGTTTCACCGAAGAACTGGGCACCGAAGCAAAGCAACAATGGGCCACAGTTAAAATGGCGGTGCTTTCCATTTATTTCGCCTCCCAACAAGGCGCCGCCCAACACCTACGCTACGCCGCAGTACCCGGCCGTTGGCTGCCGGACATCCCCCAGCAACAAGCAACCCCCTATCTATCTAACGACTGGCTAGCGATGTGGTTTTCATGAAAACAGATTTCGATGCAATAGTGATTGGCTCGGGCATTAGCGGTGGTTGGGCGGCCAAAGAATTAACCGAGCGTGGGTTACGAGTACTGCTGCTAGAGCGAGGGCGCAATATCGAACACGGCAGCGGCTACAGCAATGAGATGAAGGCACCCTGGGAAATGCCGTTTATGGGCTTTAACAATCCAGAGCTACTGCAGCAAGATTACGCAGTACAAAGCAAAGGCATGAACTTTGATGAATGGTCTATGCCGCACTTTGTGAAGGATTCCGAACATCCTTACCTGACACCGGAGCACAGTAATTTTCAGTGGCGCAGAGGCTACCAACTGGGTGGACGCTCTCTTACCTGGGGCAGGCAATGTTATCGCTGGAGCGATTTGGATTTCGCCGCCAATAAAAAAGACGGCTACGGCATCGACTGGCCCGTGCGCTACCAAGATTTAAAACCCTGGTACGATCACGTCGAATCGTTTATTGGCATCAATGGCACCAAGGAAAATCTGCCACAACTGCCCGATGGCATTTTCCAACCACACATGCCGCTTTCCGCCATAGAGCAACTGCTGGCCGACCGCATCGCTAAAAACTACCAGGATCGCAAGCTTATCCCTGGCCGCTCGGCCAATTTAACCCAAGCCAAAGATGGCCGAGCGCCGTGCCAATATCGCTACATTTGCCACCGAGGCTGCAGCTTTGGCGCCTATTTTTCAACGCAAAGCTCTACCCTACCGGCCGCCAAAGCCACCGGCCGACTGACACTCAAAACCGATGTCATCGTTGATACCATCGATCACGACTCCGCCACCGGTAAAGCCAGCCACGTCAATTGCATTAACAGCAAAACGGGCCAACGCACACGCTTCAGCGCAAAGCTGTTTTTTCTTAATGCCTCAGCCTTCAACAGCGTCGGCCTTTTATTGCGCTCGAGGTCAGAGCACTTCCCCAACGGCCTAGCCAATCGCAGTGGCACATTGGGCAAATACATCATGGACCACGCCCACTCCCTAAGCATGGTAGCAAGCGTGCACGAGCTGGAAGACCGCAGTTATTTTGGCAACCGCCCATCCAACTTTATTATTCCGCGCTTTACCAATTTAGAGAAACAACAGCACGACTTTGTAAGAGGCTACAGCTACCAGGGCGTTGGCTTTCGCACTAACTGGAAGCGAGGCGCCAGAAGCCAAGGCACAGGCCAAGCACTGAAAAATGCTCTTACCAAACAAGGCGAGTGGCGCATTTTGATGGTGGCCTTTGCAGAGTGCCTACCACAGGAATACAACCGAGTAACACTGGCCAATAAACTCGATAAATGGGGGCTACCATTACTCAATATTGATATGCGCCACGGCGAAAACGAAGAAAAACTGTTACGCCACGCGCAAACCCAGGCAAAGAAGATGCTAAAACTGGTAAACAGCAACGTACTGGCCTCACACAATGCCCCAGAACCCGGGGGCGCCGCTGTACACGAAATGGGCGGCGCCAGAATGGGAGCCAACCCAAACCAATCTGTGGTTAATGGCAACAACCAGTGCCACGATGTGAATAATATTTTTATCACCGATGGCGCCGCCATGAGCTCCTCCGCCAATCAAAACCCATCCCTCACCTACATGGCGTTTACCGCCAGAGCTGCGGCACTCGCCGCCGACATGGTAAAATCCGGGGCGCTTTAGCCCCTATTTCTCGCCCCTATTTCTCGCCCCCATTTCTCGCCCCCATTTCTCGCCCCCATTTCTCGCCCCGAGCTCTCGCCCCACCGGCTACAAAAGCCCCACAATTCTCACAGCGCCTAACCAATGCCTAGGCCTTTGCTAGCCCCTGCTTCCGAATTAAAACCATAAAAAAAAGGCCCCGCAGGGCCTTAAAGCAACGTACTAACCAGTAGCACACACAAGGAATTGTTAAAACTCGTAATCCATTCGCAGGCCGTACATTCTTGGCGCTGCGTATTGCACTAAATAGCCCCCCATATAACCGGCCTCTTCCGACATTGTCAGTATCGCTTCGTTTTCTAGGTTGCGAACATAACCAGTAACCGAAATTGGCAACTCGTCACTGCGGTAGGTGAGTAAAACGTCTGTTTTAGTGTAGGCGTCTTGCCACTCAGTTTTGCGGTTGTTGAACGTGAAATAGCTTTCGTCTTGGAAACGCGTTTGCAAACGGGCCGTAATCATCCCGCTCGCTAAAGGGAAGTCGTGGCTATAGCCTAAAATCGCGGAGATTTCTGGCGCCTGGGGTAATTTGTTGCCACTAAAATCGCTTTCTGCCGGGCAGGAACCTGCGGTAACGGTACAGAACTCATCGTACTCCGCACTCACATAGGCCAAGCTCACATCAATGCTGTCGTATTCTGTAGGCAGGAACAGCATCTCAAGCTCGGCACCGTAAATTGTAGCTGCGCCAGCATTGTATGTGCGGGCAACACCGCTGACCGGATCGGTTTGCAAAACTTGCAGATCGGTATAATCGTAATAGTACAAACTAGAATTCAACTGCAAGGTGTTATCCATAAACTGAGATTTGCTACCCACCTCATAGGCGGTAATCTCTTCCGGATTATACTCGGCGTCATTTTTAAAGCCGCCTGCCTTATAGCCACGGTCTATTTTTGCGTAGAGGAATAGATCATCGGAAACATCCCAATTAACCCCGGTATGCCAGGTTACCTTGCTACCGTCATAGGCGTAATCCAAGTCCGTTAAATACCCAGCCCCTTGGTCAAACATACCCGTTTGAGCCTTTTTATCTTTCGTGTAACGAGCACCTATCTCGTATTCCAAGTCATCTGTTAACTGAAAGCTCAGCTGGCCAAACACCGCAGAGGATTCATTTTCGGTTTGATACAAAAAGGTGTAGAAATCATAGGGTGCGTTATCTGGCAGCAGGCCGTACAAGCGAAAATAGGCGTTGGATTTATCACCATCGTTTTTAAAGTAAAACGCACCGGCCTGAAAGTTCACCATGCCGTCAAAATCTGAGATAAATCGAACTTCATGGTTTTGCGCGGTAGATTCGCCATCCTGCACCCAAGAGTAATCCAGCAAGGTGCCACCATCTTGGTCATTCGAACGCAGATAGTCTTGATTGCGCACGCCACCAGAATAAATAATCGAAAGCGCATCGAAGTCGTAATTCAAAGCCACTCGTAGGCTTTCTTGCTCAATGTCGCGCTCACCCTCGCGATTAAGCTGCCACTCCAAATCGTCGCCCAATTGTAAGGTGCCGTCACTATTCACTTGCTCGTAGAGCACCCCCTTGGGAGCGGCGCCGACGCCGCCGATATCGACTAGCTCATAGGTCAACAAAGCTGAAAAGCGATCGGTGGCATCCCAGGCCAAATGCGCACGAAAGCCCTTGGAATCGTCTTCATCACCGTGCCCGCCTGCACCGTTATCTCGGTAGCCGTCGGATTGCTTAATCATACCCGCCAAGCGAAGCGATAAATTCTGGGCCAGGGGCACATCCACAGCTCCCTCACCTTTGCGAGTACCGTAATCGCCAAACTCCACCGCCACTTTGCCGGCCAACTCTTGGCCCGGTTTATTGGTGGTAATGTTGAGCGCGCCGGCGGTTGCGTTACGGCCGTAGAGCGTACCCTGGGGGCCGCGCAACACCTCTATGCGCTGCACGTCGAATAACGCGGCGTTTAGGCCCAGCGAATCTTGGAAATAGAAATTATCAATATTCACGGCCACAGCGGGATCACCGGTTTCGGTGTAATCCCGGCTGGATACCCCTCGGATGGTGATCAAGGTGTTATCGTTATTTTGCGCAACATTGACGGTGGGCGCGATATTAGTAATGGAGGCCAGCTCCGTAACGCCGGCATTAGCCAACTCTTCATCGCCCACCACCTTCATAGAAATGGCCGTGGTCTGCGCGCTAGATTCACGCTTTTCAGCGGTTACCACCAACTCCTCAATGGTTTGCGCACACACAGGCCCCACTGATCCAGCCAACGCAACTGCTACGGCTAACTTACACACACTACGAGCACGATTTTCCTGCATTGAGGATCTCCTTATTGGCGACAACATGATTGGGCAAACAACGCAATGTTAACGTTTACATTTTTAACTTACCTCATAAAAAAATGACGTCAACCAATAATTTAATGAACTACGCAAAAAGTTCCCGATGGCAAGCAGAGCCAATGGACAGACTTAAATATTTATCAATAAATTCAATATGTTATAGTAAAACTAAATTGGAGAAATAATTCTGCACAGTAATTGTGCCAACGATAAATTTAAGCTTCATTATGGAACTGGTGATTTTAGGCACAGAAATATTGCACCAGATAGGCGCACTTAGACGCCATATGCCCAAAAATGTAAAGCTTTACATTTTTGGGCATGTGGCAGTTTAAGCTCTTATTTACGGGGTTTTGCTCGGTGGGTGGCCGGGGCCGTTGCCGGGTCTTCCGGCCAGGGGTGTTTGGGGTACCTACCCTTTAGTTCTTTGCGCACCTCATGGTAGGAACCCGCCCAAAAGCCGGCCAGATCCTGAGTAATTTGCAATGGCCGCCCAGCGGGTGATAACAAGTGAATGGCTAGCGGTAGCCGGCCATCGGCAAGCGAGGGAGTTTGCGTTAAACCAAACATGGCTTGCAGTTTAACCGCCAGTACTGGCGGGCTGGCCTTGTAATCAATATTAACCACCAGACCGGAAGGCACGGTGAGTTTCCTCGGTAAACGATCCTTTAACTGCTGAGGTTGGGGCCAAACCAACAGATTAGCCAGCAAGTCAGCTAAGTTAAGCTTGGCAATATCCGCCAAGTTAGCAACCGAACTTGCTGTAGGCATAAACCACTGCTCCAGGTTTGTTAAAATCCCGTTATCGCTTACGTCAGGCCATTGCTCCTCCGGATACAAGCGCGCCATGCAAGCCACACGCGCGCGCCACTGAGCCACGTCTTCACTAACAGTAAACAAGCCTAAGCCTTGCTCGCGGATCATCGCCAACAGCGCGGCCTCCTTCTCGGCTGGCGTTACCTCATCGATAGCGTGGCTGGAAAGAATTAAGTGGCCCAGCTTGATTTGACGCAGGGCCTGGAATCGACCATTTTCATTCCACTCAACCGAGCATTCTTCAACACAATGGTCTTTTAACGGGCCGTTAAGGAGTTCAGCATCAAAGCCTGAGGCTAAAAATACTCTGTCTCGGCTGCGCCCGCTTATGCCACCCAAGCTGGCCACCACTATCCATTCGTTCTTGGCCAGCGGGTCATGCTCTTCCAATGAAACACCTCGGCCATTGGCCAACGTGTAGTGGCACCCCTTACCGCGCTTGGCTATTCGGTCTGGGTAGGCGTGGGCCAGTAGATAACCGATTAAATTGTCCTCGGTTACGCCATTGGGCAGAGGCTGCCGGCGAGATTGGGTCTGCGACCAGGTAGCGCTGAATAACTGGCGAGATTCGCGTTGAATTTGCTGGTGCCCGCTCTTTTTATTCAACAGTGCCAAACGCAGTTCTATATCGGCGGAATGAGCATTGTACAGTGGATCTTTGTTGCCAATTAACGCCGCCAAATTGGCGGCCAGCTCCACGCTGTGCTGGTCACAGGCCGCCGCCAGCATACAGGCCAAACGCGGGCTGGCCGGTATTTGCATTAACGCCTGCCCCACCGAGGTAATTTGGCCCTGGGATACAGCTCCCAAATCACTTAGCAGGCCAACGGCTGCAGCCACCGCGCCAGCTGGAGGTTTATCCAACCAATGCAAAGAATCAACGTCATCTGCCCCCCAATCGATTACCTGCAGCATTACAGCCGATAAGTCGGCGGAGAGGATCTCTGGGGCATCTCTTAGCGCTAATTGCGACTGCATAGACTCCGGCCAGGCCCGATACGCTCTACCCGGCCCCAGGCGCCCGGCACGTCCCGCGCGCTGGGTTGCTGTGGCTTGTGAGATTCGCTCAGTCACTAGCCGCGTCAGGCCGGTGCGCGGGTCGTATTTCGGCACCCTAATCCAACCGGAGTCGACCACGGCGGTAATCCCTTCGATGGTTAAACTGGTTTGGGCAATGCTGGTGGCGAGTATTATTTTGCGCCGGCCGGGTGTGGGCGGCAGAATCACTGCCCTTTGCTGCGCTAACGGCAAATTGCCATGCAAGGGTAAAACTTCCATCGCCTGCCCCGCCTGAGACAAGGTATCGCCCAAGCCCGCCTGTAGGCGCTGTATTTCACCGACGCCCGGCAAAAATACCAGCACACTGCCTTCGGTTTCAGTTAATGCCCGCTGTATAGGCGCACACAATTGCTCCACCGGTGCCATAGTAGGTGCTGTGGCGTTCTGGCTGTATATGGCCTCAACCGGATAACGGCGGCCCTGGCTCTCTATCACCTCAACGGCTTGCCCGCAGGCAAGGCTCAGCATGGACTGCAAACCACTGCCGTCCAGCGTGGCGGACATCATCAATAATTTTAGCGGCTGCTCTCGCAGATCAGAGAGCAGCTCGCGGCTATTGAGCACCAACGCCAGGCTTAAATCCGTATCCAAGTGGCGCTCGTGGCATTCATCAAAAATAACGATGCCCACGCCGTCCAGGCTTGGGTCGGCATGCAGCATTCTTAAAAACAAGCCCTCGGTCATCACCTCGATTTGAGTACGAGCGCTAACTTTGGTCTCTAGCCGCACGCGGTAGCCAACACGCTCACCCACAGGCTCTTGCAGTAGCTCCGCCAAACGCGCCGCCACCGAGCGAACGGCAATGCGGCGTGGCTGCAATAGGATGATTTTTTGCTCGGCCAACCAGGGTTCGGCCAGCAGCGCCAAAGGGATTAAACTGGTTTTACCAGCGCCGGGCGGAGCCAAGACGATGGCCTGATCCTGAGTATTCAGACTTTGGCTTAAACGGGACAGGATTTCTGTGACGGGGAGTTCGGGCAACACGGCAGACTACTAAAATGGCAAAAGCCGTAGTCTACCGTGGAGTGGAAAAAAGCTTAAATACTTACCGGGTTTATTGTGGCTTGCGGAATTTCAGGGTGAATCGGTCGCTGGGGCCGGTCATACCCTCATCCCGAGTATCTGTTGTAAGGCCATCGGCGGCTTGGTAGTGTAAATCGCTAAATCCTTCAAACTCAAAACCGGCATCCAAGGCTTCTTTAATAACCAATACCGGGTCCAGTCGGCGCCATACCGGCCGACTATAGGGCTCGTTATGACGACGGGTGTGGTCGATAATGCCGTATACACCACCGGGCTTGAGCGCGGCAAACACCTTGGCATTTAAGTCCGCTCGGGCCTCTGGCGTTAGATTGTGGGCATTGCGGAAGGTTAACACCATATCCACGTCATCCACGTCAAACTCAAGGTTTTCGATGTCGAAAATACCTTTAACATCGGTGCCAACCATATTCGCATTGGCCGCAAGAACCTCTACGTCTTCTAGCTTCCATTCGGACAGGTTTTCCGCCACACGGCTGGCTCCCACTGCCACGTATAGCTTGCCCTTTTTCTTCAAAGTATTTCCCAACACTTTGGTATACCAACCGCCACCGGGCAGCAGTTCGATGACCGTCATATCCGGCTCTAGACCATAAAACTGTAAGGTTTCTAGCGGTTTACGCTCGTTATCTCGGGCTTTTTCTTCGCTGGTTCTGACCTTGTGTTTCAGCGCTTTACTGATTGCTTTGTCGGCCTGCTCGCCAGCAAAAGCAGGCGCCCCCGCCAAGGCAGATACCGCCACTGCAGCCGCCAGTGAATAGGCTAGTTTTTTGGTTGCTCTCATTGACCCCATCCTTTTATTACTTTGCGTTCGTTTAACTACGCTCACTGAGTCTACTTTGAGGCCAAAAAGTTCTTACAATTGGTTCAAAACCGCAGCCACAACAATCACCTGTGGCAGTGTCACCAGCGGCAAAAACAGCGCCACTTTCCAGGATTGCATGGTATCTTTTATCACCATCACCTCCGTGTAATCCGTGGCTACACCAGTCATTAAAAATGCAAAGCCATTACCGGGTGCGCTGGTGCGGTTCATGATGTCTGCGGCAATGGGGGCCGAACCTTCGGAACACACTTCTATCACCGTGGCCGCCACTAAGGTTACTGCTAGCCCAAGAGCGGAGGGGCCCAAATATTGTTGGAACACATCCGGATCGATCAGAGCTCGGATAAGACTAGCCAACACCACGCCAAACAGTAACCACCGCAACACAATCCGGGCACCGGACAACCCCTCTTTGAGAATGGTTAACGCCAGCTGCCGATCCCAATTGGCATTCTGCCAGTGGGTTTTAACCTGGGCTAGCAAAGGACGGGATGCTTCCTCTACGGATGCGGTACACGGGTTGCCTGGCAGGATTTTGGCTGCCACTAAGCGATCGAAAATCCAACCCGTGGAAAAGGCCAACAGCATAGATAAGACGATGAAAGCCAGCGTCCATTGCCAACCTATTAACGCGAACAGAATTAAGGTTAAAGAGAATGAGTTCCAAGGGCTGGCCACAAGAAACGCCATGGTTTGCCCAAGGCTGGCGCCCTTTTGATACAGTTTCATGGCAACCATCAAAATGCCATGACTGCAAAGATCCATCATCACCCCAGCCACAGTGGCTCGCGCTAAACCGTTCACACTGCCGCCGCGCCCCAGTACTGACATCACTAAGGATTGCGGCACTTGGCTTAACACACCAACAAACACGATCGCCAGTATCACACTAAACCACATGGTGTTGATCAGCTCGTATACGCTGTGCGCAGCCGTCGCCTGCCAAGAACTGCCATGCCCTCCAACCAAGCTGAAGGCATAACTCACATACCCCACAACAACCGCCACCACACTGCCCCACAACAGCCAGTCAATACGATTGTGGCTGGGAGCACAGCAGTCGTTTTCGTGAGGTTTGGCTGCTAGGTTAACCGGTCCGCAACAGGCGTGCTGATGGCTAGTCTCCTCACCCGCCTCTGTTGGCGCAGGGTGATGGGCACAACAACTTTTGGATCTTCGCACGATAAAAACACCTACACCAAGTTTTACGGCTATTAACGTGTTATGCGCCTACTAATTGAACACCCAGGTAGCTAAACACCCAGGCAATCAAACACGCAGGCGACAAAATGAACACCATGATAGATAACTGCAGCAAGAATCAACAGCACCAAACACAGATGAGCATCGTAAAACGTGCTCCTAGGGCCTGTTGACACTAATTCGGAGCCTCTGTTGAGTCAGGAAATAGTCCAATCTAGGCGCGAACCGCGAAGTTTGGTGGGCCCAAATAAGCGGTGAGCAACAACGAGTGGGCTATTTCCTGGCTCAACCCGTAGGGCTGGAGCCAGCTTCCCGCTCAACGTTGTTGCCAATCGCTCATGTAGGCCCACTACATTTCACGCTTGGCGCCTAGTTGAACGGGAAGATGCTCGGGGCGCGTAGCCCGGGGCGCGTAGCCTCCAGCAGTGGTGCCAAGTTAGTGTCAACAGGCCCTAGCGCAGCTTGCTGCGGTTTAAAGCTACCCCGCCCATCACTCTTTACAAGAGCAGAGCGAAAAAAGTGAGTCGGAATTATACTTCCAACTGCCCGCAAAGGGCATTTAGCTGTCAGCTACATTTGGTTTAACTAACCGAGCTAAATGCATGATTGGACGGCAGTTTATCTAGAATCAATTTTCACTCTAACGATTTGATTTAATAATATCTGGCCTATGTCAAAAAAGCCTGTCATAGTCTCGTTTCTGTGCCGCCCACTCCTACCTTCTCCCATCGTAAAAAATCTCTGGTATCGACATTTACTTGCTGCTATAAATTTACCTAGCCAGTAATCAACTGCCGTCTGACACAAAGGGCGGTGAGCATGTCATAGGGAGAATGTTCTGGCTGTTGCGAGCGCTTGCTCCACACGCCGGGGATCTTCTAGACAAGTTGCTTAGCTTGGCTATGCCGATACTCCGACGCTGAAAGGAAGTGAATGCTTATGGGTGAAACGCAACTTGCAATAACCAGCAATACAAACCTACCAATCCGCTACGTACTCGACACCAACGTCCTAGTCCACGACCCCACTGCACTATTGAACTTTGAAGAACACCACGTTGTAATCCCAATGACGGTGCTCGAAGAATTAGACAAACTCAAAAATGGCCGCAACACCACAGCCGCCGACTGCCGCCAAGCCATTCGCGAGTTAGATAAACTGTTAGGCGGTGCACTGCCAGATGACATTGAACAAGGCATCCCCATTCCGCGGGCCAGCCTAAACGACAAGCTGGGCCGACTGTCGGTATTAATGGCCAAGGCACCAGACAACCTCACTCTGCTACCCACTCACCTCAACGACAACAAAATCCTCAACGACATCAACTTACTCAAACACGATCACCCCGACCAGCGCGTGGTGCTAGTGACTAAAGATATTAATCTTCGCCTAAAAGCGCGGGGCTGTGGTATTGAATCCGAGGATTATCACAGCGACCAATCTGTTAAAGACATCGAGCAACTGAACAAGGGCTTTTTGGAATTTGAGGGCAGTTTTTGGGATTCCATTGACGAGGTAGAAACCCGGCAAAAGATGGGCCACACCTTACACACACTGGCCAAAATTGGGCCGTTGCAAGATGTGTATTTTAACCAATTTATTTTAGACGAAACCGGTTTCGTCGCTCGAGTTTTAGATATACAAGCCGACGAAATTACATTACTGCATTTGGACCATCACCAATTGATGGAAACCGAGGCCTGGGGCTTAAAACCGCAAGATATTTACCAAGCCTGCGCCCTTAACCTGCTGCTAGACCCGGACGTACACCTGGTGAATTTAACCGGCAGCGCCGGCTCCGGTAAAACCATTTTGGCACTGGCCGCCGCCATAGAAATGACCATGGCGACGAAAATGTTCCGACGCATTATCGCCACGAGAAGTACCCAGGGGCTGGATGAAGACATTGGCTTTTTACCGGGCACCGAGGCGGAAAAAATGGAACCCTGGCTGGGCGCCATAACGGACAACCTAGAAGCACTGCACTGTGACGACGAAGACTGCTCCGGCAGCGTGGACTACGTATTAAATAAGGTGCCTCTGCACTTTAAGTCATTAAACTACATACGAGGGCGCAGTTTTCAGCAGAGTTTAATTATCATTGACGAATGCCAAAATCTAACCCCCCACCAAATTAAAACCATTGTGACCCGGGCCGGCAGTGGCTCCAAAGTAATCTGCCTTGGCAACCTGGCTCAAATAGACACGCCCTATCTCAATGCCACAAGTTCCGGTTTGACTTACCTAACCGAGCGTTTTAAAAGTTTTGAGTATGGCGGCAACATACAACTGCAAGGGGTACCGCGCTCTGCGTTGGCGGAGTTTGCTGAAGCCAACTTGTAGCTTTCACTCAACGATTAAAACCACCCCATGCGGGTGGTTTTTTTATTTTCATTTTTATTGGTCGGTTTCGTCGGTTAAAAATCCACCCGATTGATGCTGCCACAATTGCGCGTACAATCCGCCCTGAGCCACCAGTTCATCGTGTCGGCCCTGCTCTACTATGGCTCCGCGATCAAATACCACTAAGCGATCCATAGCGGCGATGGTGGACAAGCGATGGGCAATGGCAATAACCGTTTTGCCTTCCATCAGGCGGTTTAGGCTATGTTGGATACTAACCTCCACTTCGGAATCCAACGCCGATGTGGCTTCATCCAACACCAGAATGGGAGCGTCTTTTAACATTACCCGAGCAATGGCGATGCGCTGCCGCTGGCCACCGGATAATTTTACGCCACGCTCACCCACCTGGGCATCGTAACCGGTACGACCGGCGGAATCGCGCAAGTTGAGGATAAAATCGTGGGCCTCGGCTTTAACCGCAGCGGCGATCATTTCTTCATCGGAGGCTCCAGGCCTACCAAATTTTATGTTCTCGCGTACCGAGCGATGCAATAGAGAGGTATCCTGGGTAACCATACCAATACAACCTCGCAGCGATTCCTGCTGCACATTGCTGATATTTTGCTCATCGATAAAAATCTGCCCTTGTTGAACATCAAAAAAGCGCAGCAATAAATTCACGAAGGTGGATTTACCTGCGCCCGAACGACCGACAATACCCACTTTTTCACCCGGCTTTATGGTGAGGTTGAGTTGATCAAATACTGGCTCGTTTAACAGTTCAGAACCAGCTTCTGCTCCAATGTATGAAAAGCCAACGTTTCTAAATTCAATCTTGCCTTTGGGCACCTGCACCGGGTGGGCACTGGCGACATCTTGCACGTCTCTGGGCTCGGCCAAAGTAGCGATGCCGTCTTCTACGGTACCGATGTTTTCAAACAAGGCACTGGTCTCCCACATAATCCAATGGGACATCCCGGTTAGCCGAATGGAAATACTCATCCCAATAGCAATGGCGCCGATACTGATGGCGTCCCCTAACCACAAATAAATGCCCAAGGCGCCAACCGAAAAAATAAGTGTCATGTTAATGGCCCATATCACCACATTAAGATAGGTCGCCAAACGCATTTGCGGATGCACGGTTTGTAAAAACCCGTCCATACCTTCACGCACGTAGGTTTCTTCACGAGCCGCGTGGGAAAACAATTTAACGGTTAGGATATTGGTATAACTGTCCACCACTCGGCCGGTCATCACCGAGCGGGCATCCGCCTGCATCGACGACACTTTACGCAGTTTGGGCACGAAGAATTTTAAAACGGTAACGTAGGCTAACAACCAAATTACCAAAGGCACACTCAAGCGCGGGTCTGAACTGGCCAGCAACACAATGGCTGTAACTAAATACACACAAGCAAACAGCAGCACATCCAGTAATTTCATTACCGATTCACGCACCGCCAAAGATGTTTGCATCACCTTGGTTGCAATGCGGCCGCTGAACTCATCTTGAAAAAAGCCAAAGCTTTGGCTAAGTAAATAACGGTGAGATCGCCAGCGCACTACCATGGGAAAGTTGCCCATTAACCCTTGGTGAACCACAGCTGATTGCAAAAACACAATAATCGGCATCACCAGTAAAATGTACACGCTCATCGTCAGCAGCTTAGGCCATTGCTCGGCTAGGAAGGTATCCCGCTGGCTTTGGGCTAACCAGTCCACCAACTGGCCCAATATTGCAAATAAAAAAGCCTCTCCGATGGCCAAACAGGCAGTCAAAATACCCAGTAGCAGTAATATCTTTTCAAAACCTTTGGTGTAATAACGGCAGAACGCCACAAGGGTCTTCGGTGGTTGCTGCGGCTCGTCCTCGGGGAACGGCTCTACTAATCCTTCAAAAAACTTTAACATAAAGAACGGTCTTTATCTCTGCGCGCGGTCGAGTGCCCCGCAGTATCGAAAGGGAGATTTCTGATTCAGTGGCTGAACTGTGTAAACGAATAGCCAACGTCTCCCTTCAACCAAACTGATGCTTGATATGTCTTAAATTCGCATCCAAACGCTTGCAAGCGTTCAAAATAAAAATGCGCAGCTTAATTTCTTACTAAACCATCAATGTGTGTCATTCTGATGGCCCCAGACCGACCGCCGCATCGAGGCGATAGCTTGCGGTCAGCACTATTGGCTTTGTTGCTTTTGAGCCCAAACGGCTTGGCGCATTCAGCAGCCTTAGTGCGCAGTGGCTGGCACGCCACTGTGAAAACGAAATTCCGTATCTTCTGACGCGATCAAACTGGCCTCCACCTCAGCCAACTCTTGCACCCGCTGATCAAACCCTGCGGCAAGTTTCACATCTTGCTCAGCTACCTGCTGGGCCAAGGACAAATAGTCTTGGTAATGTCTCGCCTCGGATTTCAGCAAGCGCAGATAAAACTGGCCAATGGCTGGGTCTAGCCGAGGCGCCAGCCGTGCAAAGCGCTCGCAGGAGCGAGCCTCTATCAATGCGCCTATGACAAGTTTATCCATCAGCGCAGCAGGTTCGTAGGTGCGCACTTTTTTGATCATACCACCGGCGTAGCGAGAGGCCGACAGGCGAACGTAATCCACCTTCTGGCGACGCATTACATCCAGCACCTGCTCAAAATGCATGAGCTCCTCTTTTACCAACGCCAACATTTTGCGAATAATATCGCGCGCCAAAGGTGTCTCGTCCTTTGCAGCAAGCTCAACCGAAAAGGCTGCTTTTTTATCCGGAAATTTACCGTCGCCTGCCAAGAAATACACGTAATCTTCGAAGGGCTTAGTCCAGTCTTTAATGAGCTCGATGGCATCCAATGACAAACCGTAGCGTCTCATCATAAGCAAACCGGTCTGCGCGGCCTTTAGTTCGCAATTACAATGATCGACCAATAACGTTTGTAAATTGCTAGGTTTCGCAGCCTCAGCCAACCACGCCTCTGGGGTGGGGCACTGTAAGAACGCATCGATGGGCTCGATTAACGCGGCAAAATGCGCCGGCAGCTGAGACAATTGACTGGTGGGGATCATGACAAAAACTGTTTAGGTGAAAACGCTGTTGGACCACTGCGCGGGAGAGATATAACGCTCGTAATGGGCCACGGATAATTGATAGAAATCCGCATCGATAGCAAGCTTTATCTCTGGCAAAGGCAAGCTTTTATAGCCCGGAGTCACCGCCAAACCATACAAACTTATATCGTCAATTTGGCTGGCACCGGCCTTTAACAGATCAAAAACCCAGCAGTGTGGAGGCTGATCTTTCTGAAAACGAATTTGCTGGTGTTCCATTTGAGCTATTAACAATCCCTGGTCAACAATTTCGAAATAATTGGCCACCACTTGGCTTAAAAAGCCCTCCAACCTGTTGGCGATGGTACGGCGCTGTTCTTGGCTGTAGCCATTCCAGTGGATGACTTCATGGCTAAATCGTTTACATCCGCGGCAGACATCATCGCCAATGCCGGTGGAACAAATACCAACACACGGAGTACGGACAGGTTTAAAAAGCATGTAGGTTGCCAGGCGATGTTTAACAAGGGGCTATTATCGACAAACCAGCGTTAATTGCCAAACACCTATTACGCCTTTTTTTGTCGCATTAAATTTGGTGCTGGCCAACAATGGACCATAAAAACCCGGCTTAATCTGACCGATTAGACAGCTTCTGAGCGTAGTAGGCCGGTTAATCGTCTAAATAATCCACTTGCGGCCAATAACTGCGCAAAAGCGCACATTTTTTGCCTATTAAACCTTTGCCGTACGACCAAAGGCTGTGTTTTAGCGCCCTGTACCAGCTTAACAATTTACGCTAATTCCTGTAGAATACGCCGCCCGAGTGACTTGGCTCTTTACGTTCACTCAATCCATGACACACATGGACACCCTCCGACAACCGCGTTGCTGTGGTCAGGAGTAACCCCAATTAGAAGAGGATATCACCGTGCTTGAAGCTTACCGTAAACACGTAGCAGAGCGTGCCGCTGAAGGTGTGCCGCCGAAACCGCTAAGCGCTGAACAGGTAGCTGGACTTGTCGAGCTGTTGAAAAACCCGCCTGCGGGAGAAGAAGACGCAATTCTTGATCTAATCTCTAATCGCGTTCCCCCAGGTGTAGACGAAGCCGCTTACGTTAAAGCCGGCTTCTTGTCTGCCATCGTTAAAGGTGAAGCCTCAAGCCCACTGATTTCCAAGGAAGAGGCCATCAAACTACTGGGCAACATGCACGGTGGTTATAACATCGAAACTCTAGTAGCTGCTCTAGATGACGCCGCCCTGGCAACGCTTGCAGCAGAAGAGCTAAAGCACACTCTGCTAATGTTCGATGCCTTCCACGACGTAGAAGAAAAAGCAAAAGCTGGCAATGCCAACGCCAAAGAAGTGATGGAATCCTGGGCCAACGCCGAGTGGTTCACCAGCAAGCCCAAAGTAGCAGAAAGCCAAAAGATGGTGGTTTTCAAAGTTACTGGCGAAACCAACACCGATGACCTATCCCCTGCCCCAGACGCCTGGAGCCGTCCAGATATCCCAGTACACGCACTAGCCATGTACAAAATGACTCGTGACGGCTTAGAGCCTGAAGAGCACGGCGTCACTGGCCCAATGAAGCAGATTGAAGAAGTCAAAAGCAAAGGCTTACCCGTTGCTTTCGTTGGTGACGTAGTCGGCACCGGCTCCTCACGTAAGTCTGCTACCAACTCCGTACTGTGGTACTTCGGCGACGATATGCCTGGCGTGCCTAACAAGCGCGGCGGCGGTGTTTGTATCGGCGGTAAGGTTGCCCCTATCTTCTTCAACACCATGGAAGACGCCGGCGCCCTCGTATTCGAAGCACCTGTTGACGATCTCAACATGGGCGACGTTATCGAAATCCGTCCTTACGACGGCAAGATCCTGGCCGAAGACGGCAAAGTACTCAGCGAATTTGAATTCAAATCCGACGTATTATTGGACGAGGTTCAAGCCGGTGGCCGTATCAACCTTATTATTGGTCGTGGCTTAACCTCCAAGGCCCGTGAATCTCTGGGCTTGCCAGTATCCGATGTGTTCCGCACGCCAGTAGCGCCACAGGACAGCGGCAAAGGTTTCTCCCTGGCTCAGAAAATGGTTGGCCGCGCCTGTGGTTTACCAGAAGGCCAAGGCATCCGCCCTGGAACCTACTGTGAGCCTAAGATGACCACCGTTGGTTCCCAGGACACCACAGGCCCAATGACCCGTGATGAACTGAAAGACCTAGCCTGTTTGGGTTTCTCTGCCGACCTGGTAATGCAGTCTTTCTGTCACACTGCTGCCTATCCTAAGCCGGTAGACATCAGCACCCAGCACACCCTGCCTGACTTCATCCGCAACCGCGGTGGTGTATCTTTACGCCCAGGCGACGGTATCATCCACAGCTGGTTGAACCGTATGTTGCTACCCGACACCGTAGGTACCGGTGGTGACTCCCACACTCGTTTCCCAATGGGCATTTCCTTCCCAGCCGGTTCTGGCTTGGTTGCCTTCGCTGCGGCCACAGGCGTTATGCCTTTGGATATGCCAGAGTCAGTACTGGTTCGCTTTAAAGGCGAAATGCAGCCTGGTATCACCCTGCGTGACCTAGTGCACGCCATTCCTTTCTACGCCATTAAGCAAGGTTTACTGACCGTAGAGAAAAAAGGTAAGAAGAACATCTTCTCTGGCCGCGTACTGGAAATTGAAGGCTTGAAAGGCCTAACCGTAGAACAAGCCTTTGAGTTGTCAGATGCTTCCGCCGAGCGCTCTGCTGCTGGCTGTACCATTGAGCTAGAAGAAGCGTCCATCAAAGAATACCTAACCTCCAACGTCACCCTGTTGCGTGCCATGGTTGCTGACGGTTACGGCGACGCCCGTACCCTAGAGCGCCGCGCCCAGAAGATGGAAGAGTGGCTGGCCAGCCCAAGCCAGCTGAAAGGGGATGCCGACGCCGAATACGCCGCGGTTATCGAAATCGACCTGGCCGAAGTGAACGAGCCAATCGTTTGCTGCCCGAACGACCCAGACGATGCCAAACTGTTGTCTGAAGTTGCGGGTGACAACGTAGACGAAGTGTTTATCGGCTCTTGTATGACCAACATTGGTCACTTCCGTGCCGCTGGTAAGCTGCTGGACGCTCACAAAGGCGGCATGTCTACCCGCATGTGGATCTCGCCTCCAACCCGTATGGATGAGCACATCCTAATGGAAGAAGGTTACTTCAACATCTTTGGCCGTGCCGGTGCGCGTACCGAAATGCCAGGATGCTCACTGTGCATGGGTAACCAAGCACGTGTAGCACCTAACAGCACGGTACTGTCTACCTCTACCCGTAACTTCCCTAACCGCTTGGGCGATGGTGCCAACGTGTACCTAACCTCCGCGGAACTCGCCTCTGTAGGTGCTATTTTGGGCAAACTGCCTACTCCTGCCGAGTACATGGAGTTCGCTAAGAACTTGGATTCTATGTCTGACGAAATTTACCGTTACATGAATTTCGATAAGATTTCTGAATTCCAAGCTGGCGCGGAAGAAGGCAAGCGTATCGCTGCGGTGCAAATCGAAGAAGTGAAAGCTTAATCGACTGACCCCTCAGTAGGATGCGAAAAAAGGCGGCTTCGGCCGCCTTTTTTTATGGGCGATAGTTCTAGTGCTAGCGCTAAAAACAACCGCCGTTACCGGTCAGCCACTCTTCCCCACCTTCTTGCCCGCCCAACCAATTTCTTAATTACCCTTTTATTCATTCGCCGGCAGGCTCTCAAGCAACCCAGAGGTGGCATAGCGGGCATAAAGAAAGGCAACTCCTCAGCCCCAACCGTCTTTTTGGCGTTTGGCTCTTCCTGTTCCGATTTTGAGTACTGCGTAGTAAAAAGCATGGGCATCCTCCGGTAGTAGATGCTCCAATGTAACTCGCAGCCATTGTTAAATTAATCTAATAATGCTAAATCTATGTTTAACCAAAAGTTAATCATAGGCCGGAATATGCTTAAACGGACCGCCAAGCTTCCCCTGCTGGACATCGATGTATTACGCACCTTTGTGGCTATCGCCGACACCGGTAACTTTACCCAGGCCGCCAAAAACCTCGCCAAAACGCCAGCGGCGGTCAGTTTGCAGATCAAAAAACTGGAACGTATTCTGGAAAGCAGGCTACTTAGGCGCTCGGCCAGGTACACGGAGCTTACGGCGGAGGGTGAGGTTCTGCTACAATACAGCCGCAAGTTATTGCACTTAAACAACGAAGCCGTGGGCCAATTTCTATCGCCGGCGCTGACAGGAACACTGACTCTGGGCGTACCCGACAACGTAGGCACCCATATTTTGCCACCTGTTTTGGCGCAATTAGCGCAAACGCACCCGGCGCTGCATGTGGATGTACTGATCAGTACCAGCCGAGATTTAGCGGCAAAGTTAGATATAGGGCAATTGGACCTCGCCCTGATTACCACAGGGTTTGATGCCAGCGACGCCAGCGGTGAGATCATCCACCACGAGCAATTGGTTTGGGCAGAGCGTGCCGGGGGATTGGCTCACACTAGGTCTCCACTACCCTTAGCCTTGGCCAACCAAGGCTGCGCCTGGCGAGGCAGCGCCATAAACGCGCTGGAAGCATCGCAAATCAATTACCGCATCGCCTATACCAGTGAGAACTGCGCTGGCATAGAAGCGGCGCTTACAGCGGATTTAGCGATTTCCCCCATGCCTGCCAGCAGTGTTAAACCACCACTGAGCCAACTGAGCGACCAAACATGCCTACCTGAGCTGCCGCAATTTGCTATAAGGCTGCTCGTCGGCGATAGCGCCAACCCCGCCGTCGATTTGCTGGCGGACTATATTCGTGGGCACTTTTCCTAAAAACAGCCTAACAATCCAGAGTTAAGAAGCCAGAGTTAACAAGCCGACCTAATAAGCCAGAGCGTGGCTAGTGAGCCAGCTTAAAAGCCCTGATTTTGGGGCTCTTAAGTATTTCGTCGGCTTCAAACTGCGGGCTAGTACAATTTGCTGCATTGCTGTTGGCAGCGGCGACCGTATTGCTCTCCTGCTCCACAAAATGCTCCAAAAAGTAGTTAACTTCCGCCAAATCGTAGGCGTAGAGCCTATCTTTAAGGTTGCGTACGGTAATCTCGTACTCACGATTACCGTTTGCGATTTCGGCCAAGGCCTTCACAAAGGCCGAAAGATTATCAGCCGCCTTCACCAAATTGGTTTCTAAGGGGCTAACCCCTTCGCCGCAAATCACTTCGTTAAACAGACCTCGCAACGGCGCAGGCAGCATGGTTACTAAGGATTTCTCAGCGTCTTGTTCTATGACTTTGTAAGCTTTTTGTATCTCTTCAGAGTAGTACTTTACCGGCGTGGGCAAATCCCCAGTAATCGACTCTGCGCTGTCGTGGTACAGCCCCAGAGTAGAAAGCCGATCAGGGTTAACGGAGCCATCGAATACCTTGTTATTGATCGCACCCAGCAAATGGGCAATAACCGCCACTTCCCAACTGTGCTCCATAACATTCTCGGTAAGCGTATTACGCTTTAAGCTCCAACGTTGGATCCAACGCAACCGACTGATGGCAGAGAAAAAACCGCTTTTCATAACTGCACCTCCAAACTGGCAAATAAGAACGGCTTACGAGATGTAACAGTACTGGTTTAAGTGCCAGTAGTGATCGCCGCGCCGCACAAGACTTGTATTCATAGTGCGCTATAAGCCCTAGAAATACAAATTACCAAGCTTTATGATATGTCGTATTTTCAGGCAGGTTATTGAGCGTCGGCCATCAAATTGCGCGCTAAAACAACAAAAACCACTAAATATGGGCCAGCACAAACTATATATGGTAGAAGAGGTTTGATTGTGACAAAGGAAATAAAGCTCAAGTTCGACCACGTGCTACGCTACAAAGTGATCGAAATACTTGCCTACTGGGAACAGCGTCTTACCACCAACCACCTGTGCGAACTGTTCGGCATTGGCCGCCAACAGGCGTCTAAAGACATTAATTTTTATATCAATGAATTAGCACCGGGCAATTTGGTCTACGACAAATACCTCAAAGGCTATCGCCCCAGCACCCGCTTTAAACCACAATTTACCCGTGGCACCACCAGCGAATATCTGCAACTGCTGAACGGCAGTAACAAGGTTTACGACACCTTTTTAGAAACCTCGCTTATCGACCAATGCTCTCAAACAAACTATATTGAAACCATTGCCCCCAGCGACAAAAATATCTCACCGACGATTTTAACAGGGCTAATCAAAGCCATAAAACACCGTCGCCAGGTTACCCTAACCTACGTTTCGCTGAATAATCCTCGCCCTCAAAAACGCACGTTAGAACCCCACACACTTGTCCACGCCGGGCCGCGTTGGCACGTAAGAGCGTATTGCACTAAAAACCGAGATTTCAGAGATTTTGTGTTAACTCGATTTCGACACAATGACGACCATGAACCCATCGAAGCCACCCACCCTGCTGTTTCCGAACCGCAACAGGACCACTATTGGCAGCACAAGGTTCGCATTAAAATTATTCCAGACACAAGGCTGGAGCCCGCCCAACGCAAAGTGATAGCGCAAGATTACGGCATGGTAAGAAACGCCTTGGTGATTGAAACTCGAGCCGCACTAGCGAGTTACGTTCTGCAACACTACAAACTGGACCCTAATAAAATTGAAGCCAAGCCAGAAGCTCAGCAACTGATGATTGGTAATTTAAAAGAGGTTGAAAAATGGCTGTTTTAACTAAGCTCTAGATAAGTTACACGTCACGAAGTGTAAATCCATTCCCCATATATTTTGGCGCAGTTTTCGCAACAGAGTTTCCGCAATTAGATTTCCGCAATTAGGTTTCCGCAACAGCGTTTTCGTAACTGTTAGCAATATAAGCTTCATCAACAGTTTAACGTAAGTAACGCAAACCGATGGTTTGCCGTTTACTGCCGAGAAACGTCAAAAGACTACTCGTCATCGTTGCGCGAAAAATTGTAAAAGCCAACCTAAAGATGTAACCATTACAATGGAAGACACAAAAAACACCGCAGTACTCTACCGCATGGTAATGCAAGACCATATATGCCCCTGGGGAATCAGAGCTAAAGATCTGCTCCAACAATCGGGTTACCACATAGAAGACCATCACCTTAAAAGCAAAGCTCAAACTGAAGCCTTTAAACATAAACATGGTGTAAAAACCACACCGCAAGCATTTATTGATGGCGAACGGATTGGCGGATACGACGACCTCGTGTTGCATTTTGGTAAGACGCCGCACAAGGATAAATCTGCCACCTCCTACCAACCCGTGATTGCTGTTTTCGCAACGTCCTTTTTAATGGCACTTGCCGTGGCCTGGGGCTTCGGCAAAACAATCGCTTTGAGTACGGTAATACCCACCTTCGTTGCCATTAGCATGTGTAACTTAGCGATTCTGAAATTACGAGATCTCTTCAGTTTCGCCAATCAATTTATTACCTACGATCTAGTGGGCATGCATTGGTTGCGTTACGCCTATATTTACCCCTTCGCGGAGGCTTTTGCCGGTATTGGCATGTTGTCTGGTATCGTCGGCCCGCTAGTCGCCTTAGTGGCCCTGGTGATTGGCTCCATCGGTACGGTTTCGGTGGTGAAGGCAGTGTATATCGACAAGCGAGAACTCAAATGTGCCTGCGTCGGCGGCGACAGCAACGTGCCGCTGGGGGCGATCTCATTAAGTGAGAACCTAATGATGACCGCCATGGGACTGTGGATGTTAAGGTCATCACTGACTTAACCATGGTCATCCTGGGCCGACCTTAGCCTGGCGATAAACTCCACCAAAAAAGCGCTGTTTAGCCCGAATATGATTAGGCCATCCACCGCCGCAAAGCTTGCCAGCAACCGCCAAGATGGATCTAACGTTATATCGCCATACCCTAGGGTGGTAAAGGTAACCACCGAAAAGTACAGTGCTGGCTCTAAGCCATCAAACACCCCAAGCATTACGAAGACGCCCGCCCATGCCCAGGCACTGCAACTCAGGCCAGCGATCAGCCATAGTACGATAAGTAAAATGGCCAAAATGCTCTTATAGAGATAAGGTGGATTCGATAAAGGTTCGCCGAAGCGCTTCAGAGCTGATATTGCGATACCAATAAACACCACCTGCAAAATCAGTGTCACTATAATTACAACAGTGCCTACAGCTATCTGTGTGAACAAATTCATAAATCTATAACATCCTTGATGTATCGCTACACACGCCCTTGATAGCAACCACTGCCATGAATAAAACTCTATGAAGAATAATAACGCGAAAAGCTTGGCAACATTCTTCTAAGGCGTTGATTAATACCTTAATTTCTATAAACTCTGACTTTTGATAACACATCGCCAAGGATTATTTTTGCCTGCAATGACAAATGCATCATCGCAAAGCAAAAAGTAGGTATTAAATGTGGCGATTAAACCCTTTCTAGTTTGTATACTGCCGGGACGCATACAAATGATAACCTCTAAGTACTCTCGCTACTGCCTCATCACTCTTACAACCCTGGCAATTACCGCCTGCGGTGGAGAAGCCAACCAAACCTCTGCTCCGGCAGAAATTGTTCGCCCAGTAAAGCTAGTTAATATCAGTGCCGCACAGGGTACTGAAATAACCCGCTTCCCGGCAGTGGTAAGCGCTAGCCAATCTTCCGAGCTGAGTTTTCAAGTTGGCGGGCTATTACAAGAATTCCCCATAAAAGAGGCGCAAACCATACAGCGCGGAGAACTGATTGCAAAGTTAGACCCGCGAGACTTTCAGTCAGTCTTAGATGCAGCCAAGGCGCAATTTAATAGCGCAAATACAGAATATCAACGAGCTGAGCGCCTGGCCAAAGAGGACGCCATAGCCAGCAGCGTGTTAGAACAGAGAAAAACGCAGTTAGACATCGCCAAATCACAGCTTGATCAAGCTGAAAAGGCCTTAGACGATTCTGTTCTTACGGCACCTTTCAACGGTGTAATTGCGCAAAAGCATGCCAGTAAAAGACAGACGATCTCTCCGGGTCAAGATATCGTTAAGTTAATCAATGTTGATCTACTAGAAGCACAAATTGACTTACCGGCCAGTTTTATTGCCAATATTCCAAAAGATGAGGCGAGTAACGACCAACGCCGGGCGTATATAATGCTGGATTCCGCGCCAGACCAAATGATTGAGGCGACCTTTAAAGAAGCATCTCTACTGGCAGATACCAGCTCACAAACCTACGAAATTACCTTTGAGTTCACACCACCTAGCAACCTCTTGGTATTACCAGGAATGAACGCTACCGTGGAGATCCAAACTAGCAGCACAGGCGATAACGCCAGAGTTGCAATACCGATGAGCGCCGTCACAGGAAACGACGAAGAGAAATTTGTTTGGGTTGTCGATAAATCAACGATGCTCGTTAGCAAAAGAGCGGTAGCGTTGGAAAATGGTGTTGGTGAGACACTCATAGTCACCGACGGCTTATCCCAAGACGACACCATCGTAGCCGCCGGTGCGGCATACCTTTCCGAAGGCCTAAAAGTAAGAGAATGGAAATAATCATCTAGACCACTCAATTCAACTCCTACTTGAATCAGCCCCAGGCGCACGCTCACATGAATATCGCAGAATTTACCATTAAAAATACGGTTCTCAGTGTCATCGTTATCCTGTTAACCGTAGTTGGCGGGTGGTCGGCCTACCAAAACATGGCCCGCTTTGAAGACCCAGAGTTTACCATCCGGCAGGCATTGGTTATTACCAGTTACCCCGGCGCCAGCCCGCAAGAAGTTGCTCTCGAGATCACAGAACCGCTAGAAAAAGCCATACAGCAAATGGCGGAGGTCGATACCATTGAGTCTGTTTCCACGGCGGGCAAGTCAGAAATTACGGTGGAGATAAAATACGAGGCATCTCCCAGCAAAGCTGACCTTAAACTCATTTGGACAAAACTAAGGAATAAAGTAAGCGATGCAGCGTTAGCACTGCCGCCTGGTGCTGGCACCCCTTATGTAGCAGATGACTTTGGCGATGTATTTGGCTTGCTTTATTACATCACAGGCGATGGCTATACACCCGCGGAACTAAAAAAATACGCTAAAACCCTACAAAGCTCACTGCTAAAAGTAGATGGAGTCGCGCGAGTATCGCTGGATGGTATTCGTAAAGAAGCTATATTTGTAGAAATATCGCGGGAGACTACCGCCGCTATTGGGCTATCAATTTCAAATATTTACAACATTTTATCTCAACAAAATGCCGTAGTTTCTTCCGGCGATGTCAACATTGGCGACCAGCGAGTCATGATTGATCCAACAGGCTCCATCGACTCTGTTGAAGCAATTCAAAACCTGCTTATCACAACAGATAACAGTGGCAAGCTGGTTTTCCTTAAAGACATTGCCCGTGTCTGGCGAGGCTATCAAGAACCGGACGAAAAGCTCTATCGATTTGACGGTAAGCCCGCTATAGCGGTAGGTGTCTCCGGCGTTTTAGGTAGTAATATTGTAAAAATTGGTGAGGCAGTGGACCAGAAGATTGCCGCCACTGAGAACCTTCGGCCGATCGGCATACAACTGCATGAATTCTATCACCAGGGGAAAATTGTCGATGCCTCGGTACAGAATTTCGTTGTCAATGTGATAGCCGCACTAGCGATTGTTATTGTAACGCTACTTATCTTTATGGGTTTAAAATCCGCCTTAGTGATCGGCGCAGTGTTATTGATGACCATCTTCGCGACATTGGCCACTATGCAAATTGCCGATATTCCGATGCACAGAATTTCACTAGGCGCTTTGATTATTGCCTTGGGCATGATGGTAGACAATGCAATTGTAGTAACCGAAGGAATTTTAGTAGGCGTACAAAACGGCACCAAAAAACTCGAAATTGCAAAACGTATTGTGAAGCGCTCGGTATGGCCCTTATTGGGGGGAACTCTAGTTGGCATTATCGCTTTCGCTCCCATTGGTTTCGCACCCGGTGCAACTGCGGAATACACTGGCCACTTGTTCTGGGTTATATTGATTTCGTTAATGTTTAGTTGGCTCTTCGCAATCACATTGACGCCGCTGTTTTGTTATTGGCTATTTAAGGAAGCAAGCAGCAGTTCGACGAAATCAGAATCGAACGACAGTGCTTTTTTACGGGGATACAAGCGCTTTCTGACCTTTACTCTGCATCAACGCTACCTAGTCGTCGCTTTAGTGGTGGGAATATTTGTTGCTTCAGTTTGGGGATTCCAGTTCGTAAAATCTGGATTCTTTCCCTCTTCTACGACTCCCATGTTCGTCGTTGATTACTGGCTACCCCAAGGCACTAGCATCACCAAAACAGGAAAAGATATTGCTGAGCTGGAGCAGTTTGTTGCCGACCTGGATGGCGTCAACGCTATTCAAACATCCATCGGAGCGGGCGCACCGCGCTTTATGTTGGTGTACTCGCCAGAGTCGAACAATTCATCCTACGCCCAACTTTTAATTCGTACCGACGACTATCAGGTCATCGACGGTATGATGCCTAAAATTCAAAACCACATTGAGAATGCTTTTCCACAAGCTCAGGGGAAAGTCTGGCGCTTTGTTCTAGGTCCTGGCGGCGGCTCTAAAGTTGAAGCTGAATTTACAGGCCCAGATCCGGCGGTTTTACACGATCTGGCGAACCAAGCAAAGGCTATTATGGTGGCTGACGGCGGAGCTCTATCTATCAAAGATAACTGGCGACAGGCGGTAGCCGTGGTGGAGCCGATTTACGCGGCCAGCGCTGCGCAACGCGCCGGCGTCAGCCGAGAGGACCTTGCCCTTGCCCTACAAACCAATTTCAATGGCCGTTCAGTAGGAGCTTATCGCGAGAACGACGAGCTAATTCCTATCATCTCTCAAGCGCCCGAACGGGAAAGGCTGGATATCGAAAATATCCGGTATATCCAAGTGCTGAGTTCCGTAACGGGCCGCTCGGTTCCTATTGGTCAAGTAACTGATGGCTTCAGGACAGAATGGAGAGATGGCTTACTTAGACGAGAAGATCGCACATGGAAAATCAAAGCCCAAAGCGACCCGTACCCAGATGAGCTGACAGCTGAGCTATTTGCCCGTATTCAACCCAAAATAGAGGCTATTGAGCTACCCGATGGATATAGCCTTGAATGGGGAGGAGAGCACGGTGACTCACAAGAATCTAATGAAAACCTAGCATCAACAATCCCGCTTGGCTTATTAGCAATGGTGATCATTGTGTTCGTACTGTTTGGTACTGTTCGCCAACCGGTAGTGATTTGGTTGGTAGTACCCTTGGCAATTATTGGCGTGGTTGTTGGGCTAGTTTCCACTCAAACCCCCATGGAATTTATGGCCATTCTCGGCTTGTTGTCTCTATCTGGCCTGCTGATTAAAAACGCTATTGTTTTGGTAGATCAAACAGACCTGGAAATCACTGAGGGTAAAGCCCGTTTCGATGCCGTTGTTGAGGCCGCTGCCAGTCGAGTCCGACCTGTGATGATGGGGGCACTGACCACCGTGCTCGGTGTAATTCCTCTGTACTTTGATGCGTTTTTTAAGTCCATGTCAGTTGTACTCATATTCGGCCTTACCTTCGCCACAATACTCACACTGGTCATCGTGCCGGTGCTCTACGCCATTTTCTTTAATGTTAAAGCCAGTGAAGTCAGAGGGGCTAAATGATGCCAAATAATCGTACTTCAGCCTTAATCCACTCACTGATAGCAGCTTGCGCCGTTACTACATTGGTAAGCTGTGGAGGTGCAGTAAAAGACTCGACGTCCGTGCAACAAAACATAGCCGACAGCACCGAGTTTACACCGCAGAAGTGGGCTAACTCAGCTGGCGAGCAACAACTTAAAAAAGCCCGACAAGTCGATTGGCTAGCGGAATTCAAAGACGAACGCCTCTCTAGTTTGGTGGTCACAGCGCTAAACAACAATCTCGACCTAGCGATAGCAGCGGCCAATGTTGAACAAGCCACTGCCGCTGCTACTCAGGCAGGTGCCCAGCTAAAACCCCAAGTGAATTTAGCGTTTGCCAACGCCCGTACTGGCAACGTCGAAAGCTCAGCTAGCCAGTCATCAAGCCAATCCGTCTCTTTACAGATTGGCTGGGAAGCTGACTTATGGGGCAGGATTAGATCTGGTCAACGGGCTGCTGTGGCAAGCGCGCAAGCGGCTGCAGCGGACTATCAATACGCACAGCAATCAATGGCAGCCGCTACGGCACGGGCATACTTTATAGCAGTGGAGGCTGGCCAACAGGTTGCCATTTTGACGGATATTCTTGATGCCCTAGAAAATACGGCCAGAATAGTAAACGTACAGTACAAAAATGGTTTGGCTTCTGCACAAGATGTGTCTTTAACCAATTCGGATTTGGCCTCAACCAGAGAACAACTGATCACTCTTAAAGCGTCGCGAAGAGAGGCATTGAGAGCACTGGAGGTTTTGCTTGGCCAATATCCCAGCGGAGATCTATCGGTTAGCGCCAAATTACCGAGTCTTCCTGCGATGCCACCAGCTGGTGTACCCGCAGAAGTATTAGAGCGTAGACCGGATCTAATCGCCAGCGAACGCCGTGTAGCGGCCGCATTTAATGCTTTACAACAGGCAAAAGCGGCGAAATTACCGCAATTAAGCCTAACGAGCAACATTGGCGGCTCTTCTACTGCACTGTCTGAAATAACCGACCCGTCCAATGTTGCATGGCAGCTGGCAAGCAATCTGCTGGCCCCTCTGTTCGATGGCGGAGCAAGACAGGCTGCGGTTGACTCGGCCAATGCCGCGCAAAAACAAGCCGTTGCCAGTTACGCACAATCCGCGTTGGCTGCATTTTCGGATGTGGAAACTAATTTAGACTTGGCAACCACCCTTACCGCTCGGGAGAGAGAACTTTCCTTCGCGTTGAAAGAAGCCACCAAAGCCTACCGAATAGCCTCATTGAATCATAAAGAAGGTGAAATCGGATTGCTGGATCTTTTAGCGGTTCAACAGCGGGTACTCTCAGCCAATAGCAGTCTAGTATCCGTCAAGCGCCTACAACTTGAACAGCGAGTTAACCTTTATCTCGCTCTAGGCGGAGATTGGGCAATATAGCTTTTTCGATAACTCACTGGACGAATCGACGATGAAAACTAAGCGTTACTCTAATCTAATCCCTATTATAGGTTTATCAATTTTGACTGCTGCGTGTGCACCGACGGGTCAAAAAGTTAAAAACCATTACTATAGTGCAGACTTATCTGGTCTAGAACTGGATAAAAGCTACAGCCCCACCCTGGTTTATGTGCGACCAGAAGCGCCTCTTTTCGATCAGTACAATAAATTTATTGTTGATAATGTCTCGATCAATTACAACGATCCTGAAATGAAAGAGTTGTCTCCCGAGGATGTTGCCAAAATTCAAAATTATTTCCGCGATAATTTAATCGCCTCATTGCGAGAAGGTGGCTACGAGGTAACCACTAAATCACAACCGGACACAATGCGCATTTCTTTTTATCTGTCGAACTTAAAGGCCCCAAGCGCTGCGGCAAACGTCACTGCGGCTTTAGCGCCTTTCGCAATCAGCGTGGGCGAAGTAACCGTAGAAGCGCATTTCTCAGAAGCACTTAACAACAGGCTAGATATCGTAGCTATCGCCCATTCTCAAGGCAGCCGATTGTTAAATGCTAAACCCTGGTCAACTTGGTCTGATATTGAAAACGCACTTGATCAGTGGGTAGCAGGGATACGCAAAGTTATCGATGACGCGCACAAGTAACTACCACTGCTAGCATCGTAAATACTCAGCGATTGCAGATGTTTAGCTTTGCTCATGAAACGGCGTTTTTGTCGTTTCATGAAAACATTAAGTCGGCATTTCCGTTGTCATCAAGTTAGACAACTGCCCTCTCCAAACTTAATGATAGTAACTAGTGCTAGGCATCTCACTTACTAAAAACTAGCCTGAAGAGGCGCACTTTTTTACTATTGAGTTAGACGCCAGTAACGATTTTACACTGATTCTATATACGCGAAGGTATGGTGCCACCCATATTGGTACTGCTACGCGAATTCCATTTTAAATAAACTTAATGCAAGAGCAACATTGCCATGCTAACTGATAATCGCCTTAAATTATTGATTTTAGCCCTAAGTTTGACATCCTACTCTGGCGCGGGCCATGCTGAAATCGACTGGGTGTCAGCCACTCTTGATAACGATCTTTTCGTCGGCAACGACAGTGGTTATAGCAATGGACTTTTCTTGTCATTTTATGATGTTGGCAGCACATCCGAAGAACTGCCTAGCAGTGACTTTTGGGTAAGCCCACTAATGTGGAGCATGACTGACAAGCAATCCTCCGGCGCAGTTAATGCCTATATGTTTGGCCAATCCATGAATACGCCAAGCGATATTTCCATCGTTAACCCAGACCAGAACGAGCTACCCTACTCCGCACTACTGGCGTTTACGAATAGTTACCTCAAGATCACACCAAATTTCGCTGACAGAGCCAGCACTACAATAGGCGTGGTTGGCCCCATCGCTCTTGGCGAAGATGCCCAAAAATTAGTTCACAAAATGACAGGATCGGACGAACCCAAGGGGTGGGATACTCAGTTAGAAAATGAACTGGTCTTTCAGTTTTCGAGGGGCAGAACCTGGCGAAATTGGGAGTCTGCGTCAGCCAATTTCGACTTACTAACCAACGTCGATGCCAGCATAGGAACAATTAGTAGTACTCTGGGTGCAGGATTAACCCTACGCTACGGCAGAAATTTGCTAAGCTCCTACGCGACCACTCTATTCAACAATAGTCGCACAACCAATCCTACAGCAGTAAATGGTGGTTGGTACTTTTATCTAGGCGCTCAAACAGGCTACTTTTTTAATCAGATTTTTACAGATGGCAACACATTTGAAGACAGCCGCTCTATCGACTACGACCACGAATACATTAGCCTATCAGCCGGATTCGCTTACTCCTGGCCTAATAGCTCAATTACTTTCGCAGTCAATGACTCAAATCTATTACAAACCGGAGATACAGAGGATGCACTGGAGGATTTAACGCAGTTTGGAACCATCACATTTGCCTGGCGGCTTTAGCGCCCTGGCTCAAACGTCCGTGCTTCGCGTACACATTGCCGGCATCTGACAATACAGATACGGCACTTTATAAACCTTGGCAAGTACCGCCCATTAAATGGCTTTCGCGTCCAAACTTCCTGCGTCATTTATGCTGATGCGTATTTGAGTCATTCCAGGCAGAGGTAGATTCTGTAGCGTTAGCAACTCTCTGTATTCTCGACCTCTCTGACTCCAAACAATCGTGGTTTTGTGGTTTTGCAGCGCAACCTCTGGAAACCCTAACCGACATATACCACCAGGCAATATCATACTGCAAGAAAGCAACGCGCTTGACTCCTCAACTGATATTTCAAAGTTAGTAACGGAGAATGGAGTTATATTGTGAATTGAGATTGAACGCAGCTTAACGCTTTGTTCAGATTTAAAAACCCCAACTGTTGAGGACGAACAAGCAATTAACAAAAAACACACCAGCCAACATAAGCTCTTTAGGCGATTAAGCATCGGCATTTAGACTTGCTACAATTTTATCTCCCAGCATTTTTACTAGCTCGCTCATTCTGCTTACTCCATAGGAATAACCAGAGCCCTTCAACGGCAACTGGAAAGAAAAATTAGTAAAACGGATGTCTTCTGAGTTGTGCCGCTCTATTATATAGTGACCAGAGAGCACCACAGCTTTGCCATCAACTATATGAAAATAATCAATATTCAACGTGACTTCAGGCAACTCAGGCACGGAGTTATGGGCCTGTATTCCACCATTTGCGTAGGCCACCAGAGCCCTCTCTATGCCCTCACCGAGAGGTTCCGCCCAGAGATTACTCGAAGAATAGTAAAGCTCGTTTTCCGACAATTGCAAAGCAATGCTAGCTCGCGACAAATAGTTTGCCACTGAAATCGACTTTAACAATAACAGGCCGCCCCCCCGCCCGTCACTACTTCCATTATCAGCAGAAGCTTCAATGACCGGAGCACTCAATGTGAAATATTTTGGTAAATTAGCGGCACCACTCGCACACGCCATTAACATCAGGCTAGCGCAGATAGTAAAAAAAACCTTCACTGCTCAATTCCTCTTGGCTCTATATCTGGCCCTACTTTACTTTTGAATATCAGGCTATTAGGGGAGTGGTTGAGCTTTTGTAACATTGGCGTCAGCTCTTTCATAGTCGACTGAATTTCCTTTAGAGTATCGTTTACATTGGCAAATCCGTCTGAATTCCCTGAATAATCGTCCAATAACTGACTAAGATTACCGAGGGTCTCGTTAAGTGTCGCAACATCAAAACTAGCCAACCTAGAGTTCAATGTAGCACCGGCAGATTCAAAGGTAAGCGCCGTTTTCGTTAAATCCTTAATCAACACTGACATATCCTGGGTCAAGGATTCCAGAGGTAACGCATTTATTTTACCTAAAGTATTGCTTACCTGCTGCGTTAACTCGCCGATACCTCCCTTCACCATAGGAATTACAGTGTAGCCTTGAACGATTTGCTCGTCATACTGGGCCACATCTCTATAGTGCTGCAGATCAACAAATACAGCCCCCGTAACTAAGTTCCCGGTCTTCAAAGATGCCCTCAAGCCTTGTTTTAGCCATAAATCCATTTGCTCTATAACATGATTTATTCCCAATTGATTATCTGCCAGGTTGGCTCTTGCCGGCTGAATGGAAATCAACACAGGTATGGAAAACGATGCATCAGTAGTTCTAAAGTCTGCTAAATCAAAGGTAGCGTTAACCTCCTTTACTTCGCCGACTCGTAAACCGCGATATTCAACTGGAGCCCCCGGCCGCAACCCCCTCACCGAGTCATTCACCAACAAAAGATAAGGCACTTCCGCGGTAAAGTGTGGGGTTGTCGCCGCCTCAAATGACGGGTACACGTTAAACTCCGCGTTCTCGCCTGCCTGAGTTCCTTTTTCCGATCCTTCGGGAATATCAAACTCTATGCCACCGGATAACAGCGATGCCAAGCTTCCAGTTTTGATATCAATCCCATCAGCACTTAAACTAAGCTCAATACCACTGGCATTCCAAAAGCGCGTATTTTCTGTAATCAGAGTATGAAATGGAGCTTCAATAAACGCACCGTAATAAGCTTTACGGGCTTCCAGGTCAAACTTTACAGTTTCCAACCGCCCTACTGGCATACCTTGGTAAATAAGAAGGTCGCCTTCTTTAAAAGTAAAAGCAGACTCGCTAACGAGGACTACTCTCAGGCCTGGCGTGCCTAGGGGAGTTATAGGAGGCCTATCTAACGCGATAAATTTCTTAGCGGACTTACTCTCCTGACCAGGCGCCATATTGATGTAGGCACCAGACAATAACGTTTGTAACCCGGAAACCCCACCAAAAGATATGCGTGGTGAAACAATCCAGAATTGAGTGTCGGTTTTTAACAGCTTGGATGAAGATTTCTCGATAGCGGCTTTGGCAATCACACCTGACGAATCGTCTTTTAAACTGATTTCTTCAATTAAACCAATAGTAACATCCCTGATTTTGATCTTGGTTTTACCTGCCTCCAAACCTTGTGCAGTATCAAATTCAATGGTGATTGTTGGCCCCTGATTGATGACATTGTGAACCAAAATCCAAGCACCAATCAAAAAAGCCACCACAGGCACCAGCCAAATTTTTGAAATCCCCTTGATGGGTGCAATAATTGCCTTTTCTTGGTCGGGGTTATTATCTAGATTTGTCATAGTTTTGAGGTAACATCCAAATTAACCTGCAATCAAACGTATTGGCTGCAATCATTGTAAGAATAACGACACCGCAGAAACTAATCACAGCGGGGCCCGGATAAATACTCATTGTGTTATCCAGCTGAACAAGGCTCACCAGTACTGCCACAACGAATACATCGACCATCGACCATCGACCTATAACCTCAGTCACTCGATACCAGAATGTACGCTGCGCTGGTTGAAGTACACTCCTGCGGTGCACGGTTGTATTTAACCAAACCATTATACCCATCTTAGCAACGGGCACGAAAATACTAGCGATAAAGATAACAGCGGCAATTGGGTAGGAGCCGTGATGCCAAAGCGTTACTACGCCCCCCATAACAGTAGCGGGAGTGTCACTGCCTAAAAACCGAGTTGTCATTATGGGTAGAAGATTGGCTGGAATGTATAGAATGATCGCTGTTACTAACAAGGCCCAAGTGAATTGGATACTTTTTCCTGCTTCAATATGATGCTGCTCTCTGCTTGAAACCAAATGGCGCTCAACTTGAAATCTATCGAAATACAACATAGCCGACAAAAAGCAGATCGCAAATCCACTGTAGGTAAAGAACGTAATACCAAAGATGATATCTGCCATGGAAATTATTTTAACTAAGCTCACCAACACCCCGACTGTAAAGATCTCAGCCATACACCAAGGTATAAGCGAAAAACATAAATTAATTTTGCTCTGAGGGTGTCTGACCCGCCAACCGAAGCGCACCGCGCCTGCCAAATATAGCATTAAGAGTAGGACGGCTGCTGGAGCTATTAAACAGGCGAGCGCCACTGAAACTGAAAGTAAGGCGTAACCTTGCTGAGATAGCGCATCCAGACTGGATAGCAAAGTGATGGATTCAGTCAATCCGTGAGTGCTGAAGGAGATATACGTGAAGGGCAAAGAAACTGCCATCAGTAGCAGCCCCGCTAAACTAAAGGCAATGGTTCGCTCAGCCCAGTTACGCCTCAGTGACGTAATCGTGTAGCCGCATCTTGGGCAACGGGCTGCTTGGTTGGGGGCCAATTTGGGCACAGGGAGTCGCAGATTGCATTCATGACAACTAACAGCCACGTCATCCATTGGTTAGTCCTTGCCTTGCCAAGATGGCCAAATTTCCCGAAAATCGAATTTTAAAATATATCTGTGCCAAAAGTAAGACAACGGACTCAATTTTCAGTTAACTTGTAGGCCTTTGATGCCAATGTGAATTGTTAAACGTTAATATTCATTAAATCTGTGTAAGTTAAACTGTTTTTCGTTTTGATACTTACAATTAGTCGTTATCACTTTTAGTAATGCCTGCCTGCCACCAGCCCCACGTTGGTGCGTTAAGTGGGATGCTCCGCTCTGATTGGTTTAATACTGGAATTGTGATGACCCAACATTTGTTTTTGCGTTACGAAAGACCATTGGAGTGACCTACGATCTACTTCAACGTTAACAACAGGGCTATCGGTGTAATCACCTCTTATCTTTCAGCTGTCTCACTGACTCTTAACCTTCACAAGAAGGATCCACCATGACTCAATTTGTAGCAGACAACTTTCTGACGTTCACGCTGGCAATTCTCGTCTTCTTCCTTGGAGTACACACTAATCGAAGGGTTGCCTTCCTTCGCAAGTACAGTATTCCTGAGCCAGTGACCGGCGGTCTTATTGCGGCCCTATTCTCACTAGCTGTTTATTTGTTAGTGGATATCGAAATTGTTTATCAGTTAGAAACTCGAGATATTCTTCTGGTGTACTTCTTTACCGGAATCGGTCTTAACGCCAAAATTTCGGATTTGATACAAGGTGGCCGCCCCCTAATTATTATGCTAGCACTGACTTTAGGCTATATAGTCGTTCAGAACATAGTCGGTATAGTTGGCGCATTGGTAGTCGGCCAACCTAAAGCGGTTGGCGTTTTAGCGGGATCAACCTCTCTCATAGGGGGTCATGGCACAACAATTGCGTGGGCCCCTGAGGTAATATCTTTAGGTATTTCAAATGCGTTAGAAATAGGCATAGCTTGCGCTACGATAGGCTTGATTCTCGCAAGTCTTATCGGGGGCCCTATCGCTCAAATTCTTATCAACCGTTTCAATTTAAGCAGTTCAGAGAAAGACGATGTAGTCGGAGTTTCTCACCATGAGGAAGAAACAGGCACTATAGACCATTTAAATTTAATGGCGGTGTTTCTGACGCTTCACATTACCATTGTACTCGGGTGGTTTTTAAATCACGCGGTATCGAGCTTAGGTTTAAAACTGCCGCTATTTGTAACTTGCTTGCTAGCCGGTATTTTCTTATCAAATACTATCCCTCCGCTATTTCCCAAAATTGGCTGGCCGGTACGAACGAAGGCTCTAGCCGTAGTATCTGATTTCTCTCTAGGCTTGTTCTTATCCATGTCATTAATGAGTATGCAGTTGTGGACTATTGCAGGTTTAGCAGGTCCATTGATGGTCATCTTGCTCATGCAAACACTGGCCGCCATCTTTTTTATTCTGTTCGTGTTATTTCCGCTCATGGGGAGGAATTATCAAGCAGCTGTACTTAGTGCTGGATTTGGCGGTTTTGCTCTAGGAGCCACGCCCACGGCTATCGCCAACATGACGGCCGTCACTAAAACTCACGGCCCTGCGCCGATGGCGTTTATTATTCTGCCGCTGATTGCCGCTTTTTTTGTGGATATAACGAATTCATTCGTAATCAAGTTCGCCCTAAGCCTTTAAGAAACCAACACCTATCGACTTGCACTGTAGGTGTTGGCTGCTTTAGTAATCGAAGCAAGATAGATTAGCTTCGCTTTGCGGGCTAATTTAGCGGGCTAATAGGGATGCAGCTGCTTTATTAATTCAGGAATTTCCGACGGATGCAGCACGGTATGATGGGGATCGATACCGAGCTCGGCATCCAATGGCTGCTGGTGTTGAATCCACACCGATGTAATACCACTGTTGTGGGCACCCTGAATATCCGCCGCCAAGTTATCGCCAACATGCACCACTTCGTGGGCTTCACAGCCGGCTAGGCCCAAGGCTTTGAAAAAGATTGACGCAGCTGGTTTTTGTTCGGGCTCCTGGCCGCCCACTAAGATGTGATCGACGTATTCTTCCATTTGTACCGCAGCTAATTTTGGCAATTGCGAATACTCTGGCCCGTTAGTGATAACCACCAAGGTAAAGTACTTTCTGGCCTCGATCAAAAACTCTTTAATGCCAGGGAAGAAACGAAAAGAATCCAAGCGATCTTGATCAAACTTGTTCTGTAATTGCAGTGCTTGGGCCGAATCAATGTCGCCTAGGCCGGCGTCTTTGACGATATCTTGAATGAGCACTATTCGGTAATGCTCCTCACTGCACTCTTTCAGTAATTCGGTGTATTTTTCTTCTTGGTCGGAAGTCCACTCTCGATAAATACCCTTCACATAGTCCTTGGCAAGCTGTTCGGCTGCCGCCGTTTTACCGTAGCGCTGTTGAAAAGCAGTCACTAACTTCTGTGTTGCCTCTCGGTTGGCCTGCTGGGTATCGCACAAGGTGTCGTCCATATCGAGAAAAAGAGCTTTAAGCATAGTTGCAACCTCTACGAGCTATTTGTTTCAATTGTCAGACTCAGAGCAGTCCTACTGTATTTAGTTCGCACTATACACCACATCGACATGCATGGTGGTAAGCCCAACCACTCAGCTGCCCCAGCTGCCCTTGAGTCACCTATCATTCTATCGGCGGTATTTAGAGCGAATTCACCACTATACTTACGCCTTAAATCGCAAGCCCTTGGCCTGCTTTTTGGGAACCACTGCCCGAATTACCGTGAGATTTGCCACTAGAGGGTGATTTCACCGGTAATTCTCAGTAACATTTCCATCAGATAACAACAAGACACAATCCCACAAACCACAAGGAGGTTACAGTATGGGAGATATCTACCAAGCGCCATCGGCTGAATTAGAGCAGGAATACACAGCACCAGAGGGCCAGTGGAGCACACTAGAAAAGGGTATCCGAGGCGAGTATCACCTCAAGGCCGGTGAAGTACTGAGTGAGGCCTGGGCCCTAACCAAAGGCGCTAAGCTAAAAATTCATCTCGGCCTTCTGATCTACTTCCTTGTTTATATTTTAATCTCCTTTGTGGCCCAATTTGCCACCGTGGCCGTCGGTTTGGCCGCCACTCCGGGCCTTGGCGCTGACGGCACACCTCCAGATATGGCCGCCTTGGGCGCAATAATGGCCGGCGCAATCGTAGTAACGTTAATTGTGGTAGTGCTTACCTCCCCCCTGGTGGCTGGCTTGCAGATGATGGGCGTGCGCCGTGCCGCTGGGGCCGAATTCCCGCCCACTACCGTACTCCAGTATTTTGGCCGCATTCTGCCCCTGGCCGTCGTATCCCTGGTGCTGGTCATTGTTATTTACATCGGTTTTATTTTATTAATTATCCCCGGGTTATTTTTGGCCATCGCCACCTCTATGACCATCCCCTTAATTGCAGAAAAGCAGTTAGGTGCCTGGCGCGCGGTACTGTCTTCTATTAAAGCCGTTACCAAAAAATGGTTCACAGTATTTGGTATTTTCTTCCTACTTGGCTTAATCAATATCGCCGTTGTTATTCCTATCTTCATTGGTACATTCTCAGGCTCCATGGCGTTACTCGGATTTGGCGTTCTGTTCTGCTTGGTTGCCTATTTTTGGACTATTCCATTTAGTATTATTGCCTTCGGCACCACCTACCGAAATATTTTTGGCTACGAAAATAAGCAATAAAGGTATTAGGCAACGCCCTATCCAATGATCGATACTCGCTACCAAATCGAAACCCCAGAGGGTATCGATCTTCAAGCTCAACTCGCCGGCCCCGCTCCAAGGGGCCTGGCGTTTTTAACCGACTTTTCTATTCGTGCCGTTATCTATATCGCCGGCTCCATCGTATTTGGTATTTTCGGATGGGGTTACGGGTTTATTTTAGTGCTGCTGTTCTTATTGGAATGGTTTTACCCGGTTCTGTTTGAGGTACTCAATAAGGGCCAAACCCCGGGTAAGCAGTTGATGGACCTAGCCGTCGTTAACGATGACCTCACCCCCATTACCTGGCATGCCTCGGTAATCAGAAACCTACTCAGAACGGCAGATATGCTGCCCTTTTTCTACCTCTTTGGTATCAGCGCTTTATTTATCACCGCGCGCTTTCAGCGGCTGGGTGACCTAGCGGCTGGCACACTGGTCATCCATAAAATACTGCCAACCGATAGCCACAGCTTGCCCGAGGTACCGGCCCAAGCGCCAGCACACGCTCTGGCCTTGGACGACCAAATAGCCATCATCAATTACACCCAAAGGCATCATCAACTGAGCGAAAGTCGCCAACAAGAGCTGGCCGAGATATTAACACCCCTACACAACCGGAAAGGTTTGGCGGCTGTACGCTACCTGCAAGGCATGGGGCGCTGGCTGCTGGGGGACAAGTCGTGAAGCAACACGAATTTGAACAACTGCATCAGGGGTTATGGCAAACCTTAGAAGAATGCCTTGCGAACCCAAAACAACCGTTGGACAAGCACTTCCCCCAGCAATATCGCCAGTTGTGCCAACACTTGGCGGTGGCTAAATCGCGCTTATACACCCGTAGCTTAATCAACCGGCTGAATAATCTGGTGGTAGAGTGCCACCATATTTTGTACCGCCACAACACCCTATCAGAACAAAAATGGCTTTGGTTTTTGGTGTACGGGTTTCCACAGGCCATTCGCTCCAATCTAAACTTTGTGGTGACCGCTGCGGTATTGTTTTTACTGCCTTTACTGATCCTTGGCATCGGCTGCTACACCCATTCTGAGCTGATCTACAGCGTTATTAACGCGGAAACCGTCGCTTCTTTTGAGGCCATGTACGACCCGCAAAACCGCTCTATTGGCCGTGAGCGCGACTCAGAAGAAGACATCGCCATGTTTGGCCATTACATTCAAAATAACATCGGCATTGGTTTTAGAACCTTTGCCAGTGGCATCGTGTTCGGCTTAGGCTCTGTCTTCGTTTTAGTGTTTAACGGCATCACCATTGGCAGCGTGGCGGGCTATCTTACCCAAGCGGGGTATGAGGCAACGTTTTATCAGTTTGTGGTTGGGCATGGTGCTTTTGAGCTCACCGCTATTGTTTTTTGTGGCGCAGCCGGGTTAAAAATTGGCTTTAGTTTATTGGCGCCAGGCAGGTTTACCCGATTACAAGCACTTAAAATCGCCAGCCGGCAAGCGGTGGTTATCGTCTATGGCTCGGCTTTAATGTTGTTAATAGCGGCGTTTATCGAGGCTTTCTGGTCGTCCAGTCAGTCGCTACCATTAAGTGTTAAATACAGTTTTGGCGCAGCCTGGGCGGTACTATTAACCTTGTATTTTAGTTTCAGCGGTAAGCGCTATGAACCTCGATAGCATTACCATAGAACCGAGGTTACGCGGCCATTGGGAAGCCGTGGATGTTGGCTTTAAGTTAGCCCAGCGTTGGTACTGGCCACTATTTTTGCTCTGGGCTATTCCACTGCTGGTGATCGCACTGCCCGCCACCCTTGTGCTGCAGCACGGTTTAATCTGGGCCTACCTGTTAATCTGGTGGTTTAAACCGCTTTACGACCGTGCCCCGCTATTTTTTGCCAGCCGGGCGTTATTCGGCGCCCCACCCTCGGTGCTTGAAGCACTAAAGCAAAGCCGTTCATTGTTTACGTTCGATGCCCTAGCAGCGCTGACCTGGCGTCGCTTTAGCTTCACCCGCAGTTACGATCTCCCCATTACCGTACTGGAACACCTAAAAAGTAACACGCGCGCTCATCGGCTAAAGGTATTGCACCATCGCGGCAGCGGCGTTGCCACGGCAACCAGTTTTATTTGTGTGGTACTGGAAAGCTGCTTGGCCCTGGGCGGCTTGGTATTGATTCAAATCCTGTTACCTCAGCAATCCGACGTCAATCTGTTAAATGGAATCATCTCCGATTCTGAAGCCATGCTCTGGCTTGAGCACACCTGTTATCTTATCGCCATTGCCGTGATCGGCCCCTTTTATGTGTGTGCTGGCTTTATGCTGTACATAAATCGCCGTGTGGAACTGGAAGCCTGGGATGTCGAAATACAGTTTCGTACTTTGGCCGGTCAACTGGAACAAAAAGCCACCACCACAGTTCAGCCCGCATCCAACAGCTCACAAGATGGCACACCAAGCGGCTCACCTGATAACTTATCTGGCAGCTCATCTAGTAAATCATCTGGTAGCCCAGGTAATACTGCCATGCTGGTGATGGCCTCATTGTTATCCGGTTTTCTGCTCAGCGCGCCGCAGCCCAGCCTTGCCAATACAGGAACCGTAGAACCTGTTACACCCCGTATTGTTAACACCCCAGAACAAGCACAACAGCAAATACAAGAGATCTTCAATTCCGAAACCTTTAACCAACAACAAACCGTCACCCGCTGGCGATTTAAAAACCAAGCGGATGAACGAGACAGCAATTGGTGGGATCGCTTCGTAGAGTGGCTGGAAGACCTATTCGATTTTAATGTTGATCAGCCGGAGTTTAATAAAGACGGTGCCAACATAGCTGCCCTGGTTGTGGAAATACTGTTGTGGTGCCTAGCCATTGGCGTCGTTAGCTGGGTTGTTTACCGCTACCGAAAACAAATTCAGCATTGGCTAAATCGCCGCCAACCCACGGATAAAAAGCCTGCTGCAGAGCTTCCTACCGTGATGTTTGGCTTAGATGTCGCCACCGATTCGCTACCCAACGATGTACAGGCAGAAGTATCAGAACAGATTGAACAACACAATTACCGTGCTGCGCTCAGCCTGTTGTACAGAGCAACCTTAACGCAATTAATGCAGCACAAAGGTTTAAAATTCAGCAACAGCACCACCGAAAACGAGTGCGTAGCGCTGGTTAAAAGCTCACAAAACGAAACCACGTGGCGCTATACTCAGCAACTGACCCTGGCCTGGCAAAGCCTTGCCTACGGCCATAAAACTCCACAACCGGATCACATTGCCCAACTGAACTCGCACTATAAAGAGGTGTTTGGGCCATGAGTAATCAAAAAATTCTACTGGTGGTAGCGTTTTTTGTTCTACTGCCCGCCACGCTTTTTTTAACGCTATTTGAGTCCTACGAAGATACTAAATCGTTGGGCTGGAGCCAGCAAGCCCATACCAACCCGTATTTGGCGGCTCAGATGTATTTGGAAAGCACCGGCCGCAGTGCCTCCTCCAGCTATAGCCTCCAAGACGTTCTGCCTTTTGCCGACCAAGACACAATCATCATTGGCGAAGAAGCGCGGGTTATTGCCAGCTCTCACCAGCAAGCGCTGCAACAATGGGTAGAAAATGGTGGGCATTTAATTATTGCCAGCCAGCTAAACGATGACCAAGACAGCCATATGGTACTGCCATGGCTGGACATAGAACTGTACGCCACCGAATGCGGCTGCTCGGTCTACGGTTATTACGAGGATGAGCTGGACTGGATAGACGATTCTTTGGACCAGGAAACCACTGGCGAAGAAACCAGCACGGCCTTAGATAACGAACCGGATCAAGATCCTGATCACAGACAAGATCAGGAGTTCGAACAGAAACAAGAACAAAAAGTACCAGAGGCTCCCTTAGAACAAAGCCAACGCGAGGATGATAAGCCGCCCGTTCCTGAAGCAAAGGATGAAGCAGAAGATGAAGCAGAGGATAGCGCCCAGGAGTACCTAGCAGAGCTTGACGAAACACTGGTCACCACCCTGCAGTTCGGCGATGAAGACATTGAATACACCATCTTATTTAACCCAGCCTTCGGTTTATATCACGCCTATATGGATGAAGCCGAAGACGATGGTTCCGTGCTGAATCCTTTTTACTGGCGCGGCTCAGACTGGGCAGCGCATTTTGTGCAATTTACCGTTGGCGATGGGTTAGTGACGGTGATGTCGGACAGTGAAATCTGGAAGAACACATCGGTGGAAGAACAAGACCACGCCTACCTATTAACCGCCCTAACCGACGAAGAAGGCCAGGTGCTGTTTGTCATTGGCAGTGATATGCCCTCCTTGTTAGAGCTGATATGGCGCTACGCCAAAGAGGTGGTGATATCCGGCATCGTATGTTTGGTGGCGTGGTTGGTGTATCGCGGTCGCCGGTTTGCCCCCGCCCTACCCGTGGCCAGCCTTGAACGCCGGTCTTTGGCAGAGCACCTGCAGGCGGTTGCCGCCTTCCATTGGCGCGCCCGAGATCCGCAAACGCTTATTGAGTCGTTGCAAAGTGAAATAGACCAATTGGCCAATCGCAATATCGCCGGCTACAGCCAGTTGCAGCTGCAACAGCAGCACCAAGCCCTGGCCAATTTCAGCCATTTACCGCTAGCACAATTAGCCAGTGCAATGGGTGCTGAACACGAACACTCCGAACACCGCTTTACCGAAACAGTGAAAACCCTACAGGTGCTGCGTCGTCATCTACTAACACCGGCCAGTTAAATCCACTTGAGAGAACACCATGAATATCGATACGGCTACGCAACTACTAGAACGCATTCAACAGCAATTGAACGCCAAATTGATTGGCCAAGCCAAAGTGGTTGAGCAAATACTGATTGCTCTGCTATCCAACGGCCACGTTTTGATTGAAGGCATTCCCGGCCTGGGTAAAACGCTCTTGGTAAGAGCATTGGCGGATTGCTTCGCCGGCGATTTTAAACGCATACAGTTCACCCCGGATCTTATGCCGGCAGACGTCACCGGCCACGTGATGTTTGATATGGAAAATAATCGCTTTCGTCTGCGCGCGGGGCCGGTGTTTACCAACCTTTTATTGGCCGATGAAATCAACCGTGCGCCGGCAAAAACCCAGGCCGCATTGCTGGAGGTGATGCAAGAACGCCAAGTCACCCTAGAAGGTAAAGCCCGGCCACTGCCGCAACCGTTTATGGTTTTGGCAACCCAGAACCCCATCGAGCAAGAGGGAACCTACCCTCTGCCAGAGGCCGAGCTGGACCGCTTTTTAATGAAGGTGTTCATTGATTACCCCAGTTTTGACGATGAAGTTACCATCGCCAGTTTGATCACCACCGGCCAAACCGACGACCAACACGCACTGGGCCAAGGCGAAGCCTTGCTGTCACCGCAAGACATCCAAGCCATGCAACACACTGCAGCCAACATTACGCTGGACGCCAAGGTAACCGAATACGCTGTTGCGCTGGTGCGCGCCACACGAGACAACCCAGCCCTCACCGTAGGTGCTGGCCCCCGAGCCAGCATTGCCTTGCTGCGCGCCAGCCGTGCTAAAGCACTGTTGCGCGGGGCGGATTTCGTAACACCCGATGACGTTAAAAGCATGGCAATACCGGTTATGCGGCACCGTGTTCAACTGTCTGCCGACATGGAAATAGATGGCCTAAGCAACGATCAAATTTTGACTCAAATTTTCAACAGCGTGGACGCCCCGCGCACATGAGGCCAAGTGCACTGCTCATTAGCCTGCTTGGCATCTGGCTAGGCTGGGCATTGTTGATTGCTGTGGTGGCGATATTTATCGGCCAAACACCGTTGTTGCAGGTTGTTTGGTACTGCTTTGGCGCGGTTATTATAGTTATCGCCATACTGGATGCATTGCGCCCCGGCCCTCTCAACCAGTTAACCGTATCGCGAGTCTTACCCCACTCCCTAGCGTTGGGTGTTAACACTGAAGTTGTTTTGACCTTAACCAATAACCTTAACCGGCCATTGGACATCGAACTAGTTGAGCCGCCATCGCCCCTATTAACAGCGGGTGGGTTTCCTGCGCGGCTATCCCTGCCCCCCGGCACCAGCCAAAAACTGCGCTATCAGCTAACCCCCATTGCGCGCGGCAACACCACACTGGCCGGCAGCGTGCTGCGAATTACCTCCGCTTGGAGAATGTGGCAGCACAAATGGGTTGCCACCAATACCAATGAAGTAAAGGTGTTCCCAAACTTTGCCCCCATCGCCCACATTGGGCAACTGGGGCTAGAGCAACACATACGCCAGCTTGGTGTACACCTGGCGCAAAAGCGCGGTGAAGGCATGGAGTTTAAACAGCTCAGGGATTTTGTGGAGGGGGATTCCATGCGGCAGGTCGACTGGAAAGCGACCGCTCGCCATGGCCGCCCTATTTCGCGAGAGTATCAAGACGAGCGTAATCAGGACGTTTTCTTTTTACTGGATTGCGGCCGCCGTTTACGCCACAAGCAAGATCACCTAAGCCATTTTGACCACGCCCTAAACGCCATATTACTCACCGCTTATATCGCCATTCGGCAAGGTGATGGCGCTGGCTTTCAGAGCTTTGCCGGGCCGCAACGCTGGCTGAGCCCGGTTAAGGGTGCCAACGGCATCAACAAACTGCTGGAAACCCTCTACGATTTAACCAATACCACCGCCAATAGCGATTACCTGCAAGCGGCGCAGCAATTTGTGCAGCGCCATCGCCGACGCTCCCTGGTGGTATTAGTCAGTAATGTTAGACCGGAGGACAACGACGATCTTATCAGCGCCGTGCAACTATTGGCCAAACACCATGTGGTAACGGTAGCCAGCTTGAGAGAAGAATTGTTAACCGAGACCTTGAATCAACCGGTAGGCAACTTTAGCGAAGCGCTACAATACTGCGCCACCCATGGACACACCCTGGAGCGCAAAGCCGTGGGTACCAACTTACGAGCCCGGGGCGTCAGTTTGATTGATACCGAGCCTCAGTTTTTGCACAAGCGCCTAGTGGATGAGTATTTTAGAATCAAACGCAGCGGGCGGCTTTAGCGCCTGACGATTGCTTTGGTAGCTCGCCACCAAAAGATCCGCAACTGAAAAGGCCACACCGCAAAACGGTGTGGCCTGATGATTTCGAGCTTATAGGTGTGTGCGTTATTAAACCAGTTTACGATTCAACTGGGCACACCAATCATTCCACAAAGAATCCAAGTTCGATAGAACCCGCGCCAGATAGGCACCGCTGGGATAGTGTTCTTTGGGGAAGTTCGCCAACGCACTAGAGCTACGATTAAAGCGCAGCGCAAAGTCGACGAGAATGTCTTTTTGCAAACCTATTTGCTCAATGCTCCAACGCAGCCAACGCATCTGCTCCGTGGCAGGCTTACTGGAAGTAGACAGACAACGCTCCACCATTTGGCTGCTGCGGTTGAGCATTTCTTCCACTGCGCGAACCAAGTTACGCGCAAAGACTTCACTGGCATTTTGATGAGCCAAATCGTCGTTTAAGCTGATTTGGTAATCGCGTTGCTGCTCCAGTGTGATATCTGTAATAGCTTCGCAAAATGTATTGGATTTAGCGATGAGTACGACGCCCTGTACATCTAGGCTCTGTACACCTAGGCCTAAAGAATTGGCGCTCAGGTCGCTAGCTGGAAGGCTTGCGTGTTGGTTACTGGTGATTCCCATTTTATTGCCTCGAAAACTTCAGTCCTTTTGAAGTACTTCTGTAGTTTGCTATTGTCTATGAATTACTGTGATTTGGTACCGCTTTTAATCCCATGCGATGTTTTAAACGACAAACGGTTCACATGCGTTGCCGGTAATACATTGCTGGGAGAAGCGAGTGTATCACCCCTGCCGTCGTTGGCCTGGGCTTCGTTTACCTGGGCTTTGTTTACCTGGACAGTGTCACCTGAACCAGGTTAGCCACCGGATTACTTTAAATACGGGTTACCATGAAAGATGGTTACCTTTAATAATAGACAACCCCGGTACGAACGCTAATGGGTTTTTGATCCGCTAAAAGCTTTTTCAAACGCATTCACATAATTGCGTTTGCTTTTCAGAACCCATCTAAGGATAAATGTCGACCAGATCACGCTTGCCTTTATTTTTAATGCAATCCTGGTTAGTGCTATCTTGGTTGATTCAATCGCTATTGTTACAACCCTGCGCTCGCCTCTTGTGAGCCTAAGTTCATAATGCCAATGTGGGGCTGAATCAGTGATGAATATCTGACCATTAATAGATAAAACAGACACTTCCATTGCAAAGATGAAGATCATTCTTAGCCGCAAAGGCTTCGACAGCGCCTCCGGTGGCGTGCCCAGCCCAATCCTTACCGACGGCTCACCTGTGTCGCTGCCAATACCAGATCAGCGACAGAAACTGCCTTATATTGAGATTGCCCATGGAAGCGGCAAGATTGGCCCTATGGTAGAACAATTGACCAAGGGCAAAATCAGTCAACATCAAGGTGCCCATCTAGACCCAGACCTAAACCCATACAGCCTGCCAAGAGCCCCGGGCTGGCGGCCAGCGTTTGGTCAGTACGGCGCGGCCCAAGCGCACTTGGCCAATCAGGGTGTTGGGGTTGGCGATCTTTTTTTGTTTTTTGGATTATTCCGCCAGGCTATGGCCACCGAACAAGGTTGGCAGTGGGTAAAGGATACCAAACCCCACCATCGTTTTTGGGGCTACTTGCAAGTGGGAGACGTGATTGCGGCACAACAGTGCGACGGCGTCACCTACCCTTGGCTGCGCTACCATCCACACTGCCAATTTGATGCGCCACACAACACGCTTTACCTCGCGGCCGACGATTTTACCTTGGCCAATACACAAGCGTCGCCCAATGCCAAAGTGTTGCCCGGGGCCGGGTACTTTGCGTCGGCAACGGACGACCTACGATTAACCGATATCGACGCCCAGCGAGTCTCACAATGGCGCCTGCCCCGGTGGTTCCACCCTGGTAAAACCAAACCGGCGCTCAGTTACCACAACGATGCCAAGCGCTGGCAACGCAAACGAGACCACACCCGTCTGGATGCCGTTGCCCGAGGCCAGGAGTTTGTCCTAGACTGCAAACATTATCGATCCGCCCAAGCTTGGGCCCTGGGTATAATCAATAAAGGCTTAAGCGAAGCAGGCGATCACCCCTAGGCGGCTAAAACAAACCTGCAAACAAGACTAAGAAAAAAAGAAACGATAAAAAAAGGGGGGCCAATTTAGCCCCCCCCTTTTGTGGTAACGCAATGATTAAGCGCTAGTGGCGTTTATGCCAATACCATGGCTTTTTCATATCCAAGCTGATGATAACCGGGTCGTGATCCGAACTGCGGAACGGCCCAACACCGGTGAAGTCGATCAGGTCGCCCAGCTCACCGTTGTAATAGGTCAGCGCTTGGTCGTATTGCGTTTGGTACAACTCCAGCGCATTGATGTTCCAATGGCCAAAATCCACCACCGAGCGCATGGCTGCCGGCGACGCTAGGATGTGATCCAAAGAGCCAACTTGGTCGGATCCATAAAAGAAATACGAAAACCCATTTGGCTCAAATTCCTCTTTTACCGCCTTGTAGCCAAAGCCACGTTTCACCGGAACCGACTCACCGTTATTCATTTCGGTGTTAACGGCGGTAGTGATAGTGTATCCCCGCTCCTGCGGTGAGTAGTCCGTTAGCACGGCAATTGGATCTTCTTGGCTGTAGGCATTGAGGTCGCCTAAAATCAGCACCTTTTTAGGCAGCCACATTTTGTTCAGAGCTTTACCCAGCGCCACCGACGCGGACACTCGTAAGGCATTACAACTGCCCTGAATGGAATCCAATTCAGAGGGGCTGTTTTGATCCTCAAAACACTGGGAGCCCTTGGACTTAAAGTGGTTAACCACAACCGCAAAGGTGTCACCCGTGCGCTTGTGCACAAAGCGCTGCACCAAGGCATTACGCATGGCCACCGTGTCACCATTGTTGTCCTGGGTGGGTAACTCGATACCTCGCATCTGGCCGAGCTTGGCGACCTGGCGATGCTTGTAAATAATGGCATTGCTGATGGCATCCGTACCGGTAACCGCAGGGTTATGGTTACGAGCGTAACTGTATACCCGCTTGCCAACGGCCTTATTCAGTTCGTTCACCAATTGATGAATAGCACTGCCACGCTTAAAACCATCGTTTTCAATTTCGATTAAACCCACAACATCGGCATCAATGGCTATTAATGCCTCCACAATGCGAGCCTGTTGCAGCTCAAATTCCTCTGCACTTTCGGCGCCGCGGTTGGCATCGTAGTCAAAGGTAACTGTGCCATCACTTAACGTTTCGCCGTTAAAGTAATTCAAGACATTAAAACTGGCGATGGTAACGTCCCCACCACTAACCTCTGGCAATGCTTCACGTTTACTGGTGATGGCAAAGGTTTCTTTGGTGGGTAAAATGCGATAATCACCAAACGAGTAAAACACTGGCCCGCTGGCAGTCACCGTGTCACCCACTCTCGGTGCGTTGCCGTAGTTCAGGCCATCAAACTCCGGCGTGCTGTAGTAGTTAATGGTAGACGGGTATTGGCTGCCGCTATCGTCTGCGATTAACAGTATATTGGCATCGGCGTTCGCTTCGGCTTCATAAAACTCAGGGCTGAGCGGTACAGCTACATCGGACGGCGTCCATTTCAGGCCATCGCTGACGTTGATTTCACCGTAGCGGGTGAAATTGTCCAGGGTGTAAATGGTGGCATCGGTGACTTCGGCTAACATGCCTTCTACGGATTCCAGATCCAACACGCCGCTGAATGGCATGGGAATGGTTACTGGGTATGGCACCTCAGCGGCGGGGCCACAATCCAGCATGGTTTCTGCGCTAATCTGGCTGTTGTCGTAGTACTCGCCGGTGGTACCCAACACGCGCACAACGCTGCCTGCAGCTATACCGGCACTCGGTGTACCGAAAATAAATATGCCTTCCGAGGTGGCATCATCGCCATCGCTGTCGCTGTATTCTTCCTGCACAAAAAAGCCGTCATCGTTAAAGCCGGTCACAATGCCCTCAACCACCACTTGGCCGCTAATGGCAACTTCATCACCACTGCCTTGCACCGCACTGATTAACGTTGCCGGCTCATAGCAGCTGCCTAGGCTTATGCTTGGCGGTGGTTCTGTAGGGCCTTCGCCATCGTCAATGGTGGTAAAGGTGGTGGTGAATGTAGCGATGGGCATAGGCGCTGCAGCGCTGGCGTTGGTGGTTTCGCCGTCCAGTGCGTTGGTACCACTGTAAGTCCAGCCAGAGGCATCAAACACGCCCAAGTTGGGCTCTGCATTGGTATTGCGGTAGGCCCAACCGTCTAGATGATCCCAAACCTCACCGGTGCCATCGACGTTGATGTCACCGTACACATCGATGACCGCGCCGTTTTTAAAGAGCTCAATGGCGTCGTCACCATTGATGGACATTGCGCCGCTTTCATGGAAATTGTCCATAGGTCCAAAGAACGCTTCAAACCCGGCCGTATCCGAGGCCACATAGATATAACTTCCCGCAGTTACCGACTCCGCAGGAAATGTGAATTCTTGACCGTCAGAACCACCACCGTTATTCGCGGAGCCAACACCGTACACGCTTAAATCGGTAATATCCGAGGTAACGTAAATTTCCACAGCTTTGGGTAAGCCGTTTGGTAAGGGGCCATCCACCACACCAGAAATCATCAAATCCGCTTGCACGGAAAACGATGCCGCCAAAACCGGGGCAACCAATAACCATTTGTTCATGAAATATCCTTTGTTAATTAATTCCGCAATCCAGTCAACTTTTAGCCCTACCAACGTGAGCGCTTTAATGGCTCATAAACAGGCAAGACGAACCAACACCTTCAGCACGCATCGGCATTTGCCATATGGATAAAACGGCGCGATGGTAACCTGGGGATTTTTCGGTTTTATGACGATCTGATTAACGTTGGATTGCTACAAAAATAATTAACCGCCGTTTGCTAACGAAGCACGCTTTTTAAACGGAAATTGCTATTGGCGAGAATCGGGCTCTTCGCCCAGAGGCAGGGTTATTTCAAATGCCACACCAGAGTATTCCGTGCAGTTGCGGGCACTGACGTGGCCTTGGTGAAAATCTACAATGAGTTTAACGATGTGCAAGCCTAAACCCAGGTGGGGTTGCGCTTGGTTGGCATCCCGTACGGACACCATAGAGGAAAAAAGTTGCCCGCTCATATTACTGGGCAAGTTAGGCCCGGTATTGGCTACCGTAAGTTTGGCCAATTTACCCTGTTGCCGAATGCTAAACTGAATTTCGCCTTGGTCATTACAAAAGTCCACGGCGTTTTCAAACAATTTATCCAGCATTTGTACAATCAAATCCGGCGCTGCCATCACCCAAACCGGCGTAGCCGGCACAGCGCTGTGGATAGAAAACGACTTATCGCTGTTAGCCGAGGGATAGGTTGCAGCGTAGGCCTGGCTCACGTCATGTAGCAGCGCCGCCAAATCAATGGCCTCGAAATCGGCGTGATTAATGGCATCCTCAATGCGTCGTGCGGAATTCATGGCGTTGAGAATGGAAGACAAGCGATCGGTACCCTGCTTGGCCCGGGCTAGGTATACTTCGGTGTTATCTGTCTCTGATTCTAAATTATCCAAGGAGCTTTTTACGATGGCCAGGGGCGTGCGCAGTTCGTGGGACAACTTACTGGCCAAGGTTTTTAAATACTCGTTGTACTCCCCTACCCGCTGTAGTAACTGGCCAAAACGACAGTTTAAATCGCCAATTTCATCGTGAATTTTGGCCTTAGGAAAATCCACGTTAATGCTGCCGTCTTCATCGATGGCGTTATCCGCAGCCCGGCTTAAGCGCTGAATTCGCACACTCAGCCAGGTGGCGTAGGCAAACAAAGCCAGGGTCAAAACGGCCATAACCAACAGGGAATACATCAACAAACGCTTAAATGCGCGGTCAGCCAGAGCAAGCCATTGGTGTGTGGTCTGCTCCGCTATCACCGCACCAATAAGCTGTTGGTTTTCGGGGTTTTTAATGGGCACGCTCACGCGCACCAGATTGCTGCTTTGATTCCACTGGTACCAATGGGAGGTTGGCTCGCCCTGGGCGATTGCACGCTCAACCTCCGGCGCGTGCAACTGGCCAACACGATATTCGCGCTCCACCGACTGCAGCGGCTCGTCGTTGATAATACGCTGCACCAACCAAGCCATGGGCGGTGCCTGGGAGGTCACGTCGTGTAACCGATTGGCATCAGCCAAAACACGTTGGCTGTTATTAACCACCCGCAAGCGCTGCCCGCTGTGGGTGAAGATGGAACTGGCGTTTTGCAAGGCTTCATTTTGCAGCACGGCTTTGCGTACCGGCCAACGCAGCAACTGGGTGAACAATTGCTCGGCATTGATCTCTGCATTGCCCATATTGCTGGCCCATTGCCGGTTTTGGCTGTCGTACACCCCAAGCGTTACGCCGCCACGAAAAAACCGCTCAGGCACCGAGAACTCAATCTGAAAGCCCGCTGGCAGCTCCCGCCAAACAGCCCGCGCTGTGTGTAATATTTCGGGTTCTTGGCCTGTGGCCAGGTAAACGGACTGCATCTCACCGGGAGCGCTGGTTCGGAACACCAACAAGCCCGAAGACGCGTCTTGCTGATCATACAAGGCTACAAAATCGCCACTGGCGGGAAACGCCACCCTAGGGTCGTGGAATTCAAAGGCACTATCGCTAACGGTTAGAAAGCCAACTACGGCAGCACCCTGGTGAATTAACGTAATCTGCCACGGGCTTGCCGCGTTGTTAAACTGCTGGGAGCGCAGCTTTAAAAATCGCCAGTCGTCATCGTAGCCATCTAGGGTAATGGCGGCAGAGTCGGCAAAGACATACAGCGGCTGGCCCGTACTCTGATCTGGATTGGCGCGTTCGATATCCGCCAGCAGGGCCTCGTCGGCGTGGATGCGGTCGGCCACCGCTTGGGCACTGGCCATCAGAGCCTGTTCTTGGCCCAGCCGCAGCAGTTGTTCAATTTCTCGCACAAACAGAAAGCCGGCTACAGGCATTAACAAAAATAGCAGCGCCAACAGTGATAATTGTTTACGTAAACGCATGGCCCGTTGTTAACTCATGTCCCAGCGGTAACCCATGCCGTAGGCGGTTTGTATGGCCTTAAAATTGGGATCCAAGCGCAAAAACTTTTTGCGGATACGTTTGATGTGTGAGGTTATGGTGTTGTCGTCCAGTACGACGTTGGCGGCGTCCATGAGCTGTTGTCGGTTTTTCACATGGCCGGGGTGTCGAGCCAAACTGTGCACCATCCACAGCTCGGTCACCGTTAGGTCCACCGGCTGCGCTTGCCAGCTCACTTGTAAGCGGTCCATGTCAATACTGAGCGGACCCCGCGTAATCTGTTCCGATGCAGGGTCTTGCGGCTCGGTAAGCGCCTCTATGCGGCGAAACAGCGCGACAATCCTGGCCAACATATGCTGCTGGGAAATATCTTTGGTCAAATAATCGTCAGCCCCTAGACGCAAGCCGGAGACAATATCAAAGTCGCTGTCGCGGGCGGTTAAAAATATAATTGGCAGCGTGGGTGCTTGCGCTCGCAGGTTGCGACACAGGTCAAACCCCCCTTCTATTTCATCGCCCAAACCCACATCGATAATGGCCAAATCCGGCAGTTTTATGTCAAACCCCTGCTGAGCGTCGGGGCGACTGGCAAAGATGGTCACCTCAAACCCATGGCGCGTTAAAAAATCCCGATAGTTATCGGCGATGGCAGGTTCATCTTCTACGATATAAATTCTACGGGCCATGAATGAGTTGCCATTAGCTGCATAAGGCCCGTCAGTTTACCCGTTGGTAGTGCCAAATCAATACAACCCGGCTGGGCCGCCATAATTGATCATAATTGGTCGCAAAGAGCCCTAAAGCACCCCCAAATCCGCCAAATTTAGGTGTTGTACTGGTTTAAACACTCAAGGGGCAAAGCCATGTTTATTACCAAGTACTTATTAAACCCGCCGCATCCGCATAGGACGCAAAACCAAGAACCCAAACCCAGCGCCAGGGCAGCAAACTCAGAGGGCTCTCCGCCACGGTATTTTTTAGCCTGGGTTTACGCACTCTTTTGTTTGTTGTGCTTGTTGCAAGCGGTGCCTAGTAGAGCTCAGGGTGATAACGGCCAATGGCAACTATCCGTCTCCTCTGCTACCGCTAACACTACTACCAATAATCACAACGCCAGCAATCTCGGCAATCAAAAAGGCTATAGCGGTTTAACAAACAGCGGGCAAATGCTCTGGCGAACGGACGATAGCTATCAGCAAGCCATTTTGCTGGATACTGCCTGGGATATTGATATCTCCGGCCCGCTGGCCACGGTGGTGTTAACGCAAACCTTTGAAAATACCGGTAGTGACTGGCGCGAGGGGATTTATGTGTTTCCTCTGTCGGAAAAGTCTACGGTCCATTACCTTGCCATCACTACAGCAGACCGCAAAATCGTCGCCCAGGTTAAAGAAAAAGCGCTGGCCAAAAAAATCTATACCCGGGCCAAATCCCAAGGTAAAAAAGCCGCGTTATTGGAACAGGTCAGCGGTAATTTATTTCGCCAAGCGGTTGCTAATATCGCACCCTACGAAAAAGTCACCGTAGAAATTCATTTGCAAATCGCACTGGATTACCAGCACCCTACTTTTTCATTATCACTTCCTACTACGTTTACGCCGCGCTTTTCTCCGGCTGAACTCATCGACCCAAATAATACCCCAGATACATTAGCAACCCATCAACCTGAGTTAAAAAGCGGCGATACCGATGGCAGTTATATGTCGGTGGATATCACCTTGGATGCTGCCCTGGCCAAGAACAATATTCGCAGCAGCCACGAAATAAACACGATTTATGACGGCGATTCTTATTCAGTAAACACGGTGCAAAATTCCGTGTTAATGGACCGAGACTTCATTCTGCAATGGGACTTACCCGTCGGTTCAGAACCCCAATCGGCGCTCTACCAGGAGCAAATTGGCACACAGCGCTTTGGGCTATTAATGGTGACTCCGCCAGCCGGCCCAAGCACAGCCCTGGCACAGGATATTATTTTTATCATCGATACTTCTGGCTCCATGGGCGGCGCATCCATTCAACAGGCAAAGCAAGCGCTGGCCAAGGCTGTGGAACAATTATCCCCTGACGACAGCTTTAATATTTTGCAATTTAACGACGATTTCGAAGCACTCTTTGCTAACAGTGTGCCGGCAAACAGTTCCAACGTTGCCCAAGGCTTAGATTTTATCCAGCAGCTAGAAGCCGAGGGCGGTACGCAGATGTTACCGGTATTGATGCAGGCATTGGCTACCCCCAAGGCAGACGAAAATACCCTGCGGCAAGTGGTATTTATCACCGATGGCGCCATTGGTTACGAGCAGGATTTATTGAATCTGATCTACCACCAATTGGACGATGCTCGCCTGTTCACGGTAGCCATTGGATCCGCTCCCAACGATTTCTTTATGCGCAAAGCCGCACAAGTCGGCCGAGGTAGCTTTACTAAAATTAGCGACGTTAACCAAGTGGCAGATCAAGTTGCGGGCTTGTTCAATAAACTTAACCACGCGGTGATGCAGAAACTGCACATCACCTGGCCGCAACCGGTGGAGGCTTGGCCCAAGGAGACACCAGACCTATACGCCGATGAACCCATCATCGTTGCGGTAAAATTTACCGAAGACACTCCCCTGGCAGGTGATATTCAACTGCAAGGTAACTACAGCGATGGCAGCCTGTGGCAAGGCGTAGTGCCTCGGGGCAACGACCAAGCTCAACGCACCGGCATTGCACGCCAGTGGGCACGCCATAAAATCGACCACCTGCTGGACCAAGTGTATTTAGGCGTAGACGAAGCGACGGTGAAAACCGCCGTGGTCCCCCTGGCAGAACAGCACCAGCTGCTTACCCCTTACACCAGCTTTGTGGCCGTGGAAGAAACCATTCACCGGCCAGCCAGCCTGGCGTTAACGCAAGAGAAAATCGCCGCCACCGCCCCAAATCAAGACATGGCAATCCCCGCACCGCAAACCGCCACCTACAGCACCCCCTTGGCGGCACTGGGCTGCCTGCTGCTATTGATTGCGGCAGCCTATCGGCGGGTCGCAGTAGCAAAGCGATGGAGCTAACGTGATGAAAACATCAGCCATGGCAATCACTTCCAATAGCAAACAACACCGGGCACGCCCTGCCCGGCCTACCAAACACAGCGCCACCCTGTTTACTCTGCTTGCCACCGCAGCACTGTGTTTTGCCCAATCTGGGTACATCCAAGTTAAGGCCATCACCGCCCAGTGGTTAATTGCCAATGCGTGGGCAAAAACCCTGGCCAGCCAAGAACTGGGCCAGCGCCCTTGGCCCTGGTTAGATACCTGGCCGGTGGCAAAATTATCGGTGCCTGGGTTGGATGAAGAGTGGCTTGTGCTTGAAGGGCTACAGGGTCAATCCTTGGCCTTTGGCCCAGGCAGATTGCAATGGCAACTGCCCACCGCTACGGCAGGGCAAACGGGGCTACAGTTAATCGCCGCGCACAACGACACCCATTTTAGAAGCCTGGCAAAATTGGCCACCGGTGACACAGTAAAACTGCAAAATCATTTTGGCGGCTGGCGCACCTATCAAGTGGTGCAAATAAGCACACTGGCGGCCGATGACGGCACCGTAACCGTGGATGCTGGCCAGGTGGACTCCGACGATTTGTTTTTAATGACCTGCGACGGTGCATTCCAGGCCCTGGCCGCCAATCAACGGCGCTTGCTGGCCCACCTTAAACCGGTACTTCGCAAGCTAAGCTGACCCAATCAGGCAGAGCAAGTTTTTACAATCGCCTTGGTTTTTATCAAAAACAGCGGCTTTGCCGTTTGCCCGGGCCTTGAGATATGTGATCGCGCGTTGTAACTTGTGGGCTACTACAAATCAACGCCGCTCCTAGAGCCAGCTCCTACACCGCTCTTGGCGTTGCACCAATAATACTGAGCAGGAGATTGGGTAAGATCTATGGAAGCAAACATACTGGCCGTCTGGGAATACGATAACCCCTCTGATTTAGCGCTGGAAAAGGCCCACTGGCTAGCACTCAACCAAGGAAGCACCCTGTCGGTGCTGGGCTACAGCTGTAGCCAAAGTAGCCCTATCGCAGACGACGCGCTGCACGTCCTGGCGAGCGATGTGGTTGGCAATAACATCAAACTGCTCGAATCCAGCTGTATCGCGCCGGATCAAATTAACCCATGGCTGCTTAGTGCCAATGCCAGTAAGCGTTATCAATTAGTGGTGAAAACCGCTGCCAAACACAACAGCGATGTAAAAGATGAAAACGACTGGCAGCTCATTCGACAACTGCCCCACCCGCTGCTGCTTACCATGAATCGCAAATGGAAAACCGAAAAATTCCGCGTGCTGGCCACCTTGGATATTTCAGACGACAGCGAAGAACAATTAGAGATGAACCGCGGCGTTTTATCCGTGGCCAAAGCCGCACAAGCAAAGCTCAACGCCGAGCTACACGCCGCCTATGTTATCGCTATCCCTAAAACCTTATCCGAGCTGGCCATCAAAGAAAGTGACGAGGTACTGCACAAGGACGGCGATAAAGCGCACCGTGCACTGGATTTGGTATTGGCCGATGCCGGTATTCAAGGCGCCCACAGCCACGTGCTGGCCGGCGCAGTACAAGATGAAATCACCAGTTTAGCCAACAAGAAAAAGTACGATTTGGTGATTATGGGCAGCGTGGGGCGCAAAGGTATCAAAGGCATGCTGCTAGGCAACACCGCCGAGAAAGCCATCGAGAATATCCGCGAGGATTTGCTGGTGATAAAACCCAGCTATTAAATCCCAGTTTCTAAGAACCCAGCGTCTGGAAACCCACCTTCCTATTGCGCGCGCTCAGCCAGCTAACGAGCCAATCAACCAACAAAAAAGGGGCCAATTGCGGCCCCTTCGCTTATAAACCCTAATTTGAGTTTATTGTGGCAGCGGTCAGTAATCCGACCGCTTACGTTTGTTACCACCAACATTCGATAGCCGCCAGCACATCGGCTTAAGATCGCCCATTAACCACCGGCCGAAACAGGCGTGCCCTCTGGGTTATCCGGCTGAACTTTCGCGTCTCTTTTGGTAAACAAGTTACCTAGGTCTTGCAGTATCAGATACATGCAAGGCACCAATATCAGCGTAATAACCGTAGCAAACAGTACCGCACAACCTAATGACACCGCCATGGGTATTACAAACCTGGCTTGCAAGCTGGTCTCAAACATAATTGGCATTACGCCACAAAAGGTCGTGATTGAAGTCAAGGTGATGGGCCTAAACCGCATGCAACCTGCTTCTACGACGGCCTGCCGAATTGAAAGCCCAGTGCGGCGCACTTGGTTGATGTAGTCAGTCATCACTAAGCTATCGTTAATCACAACACCTGCAGCAGCGATTAAACCAAAGGTGGACATCATGCTGAGATCCATTCCCAAAACAAAATGCCCCCAGATAGCGCCTGTTAGGCTAAACGGAATGATGGACATAATAATTAATGGCTGGGCGTAACTTTTCAGCGGCACAGCCAAAAGAATGTAGATCATCAACAGGCCCGCAATAAAGAACAGTACCTGTTCGTTGGACTGCTCATTTTGCTTAGCAAGTTCACCCCCCAGCTCTACGCTTAGGCCGGGGAATAGGCTTTTTAGCTCGGGGATAATCTGTTCATCGACGTTAATCTGAAACTGCGATGGCTCAAGTAGCACTTCATCCAGGGAGCCATAAACATAGACGCTTAAACGGCCGCCCTCCCGCCGTATATAACCAATACCCGGTTTCTCTACCAACTCAACCACATCGCCTAGCATCACCTCTCGCCCACTGGGCGTAGTAACGTAAGCGTATTTCAGCGATGTGAACGATTGACGGGTTAGCTCAGGGTATCGCACCATGACTTTAAGCTCTTCGCCGTCGCGGATGACCCTTTGCGCTTCTCCTCCATAAAAGCTCACGCCCACCTGCTGCGCTATATCGGTGGCTGTTAGCCCTAGGTTGTACGCCACCGGCAGAAGGTTTAACTGGATTTCCTTGCCCACGGGATCGATCGTAGAGCTAACGTCGAACACACCTCTCTGTCGGTTTAGCAGATCAACAAATTTTCGGCCCGCTGCATTGAGTTGATCAACAGGCAAACCGGTTAGCAGATAGCCAAACTCACCGCCAGCATCTGGATTGGTGTTTACGTCGTCGATTACTACAATCGATTTTAAGCCGACAATTTCGGGCATACGTTCACGCCAAATCCTAGCTAGCTCATAGGCGTCGTAGTCACGCTGATCTTCATCCACAAAGGAAACCAGCACAAAACCTTCTGTTCGATCCGTGTTGATGACGAGCCTATCCCTAATCATTCCACGGCCGAATTTTTCAATGGTTTCGGCCTCTACCGCCATTACCATCTCATCAACGCTGACCAGCGCATCAACAATTGCGCTGTCGGAAACATTGTCACTCAGTTCAATGTTAATAGAAGGAAAATCATGGGGAACAGGCGGCGTTGGGACAACTCTGACCAAATTAGCCGAGATCAAAGAAAAGCTGATTATCAAAACGCCGACAAATACCGCCAGCACTAGGTATCGAGCGCCAAGGCATTTTTCAACCAACGAACGATAATGATTGTTAATAATAGACGAGTAGGCAGCGTTAAACTTAAAGCGCCAACTGCCAGGTTTAACGGGACCAAATTTGGTGTGTGCCAGATGCGCAGGGAGAATCAGTTTTGATTCGATAAGACTGAACAACAAACACAACATTACCACCACCGCAATGCCAACAAAAAATGCGGATTCTGGCCCAGTGGACATGGTAAACGGCGCAAAAACGGCAATGGTTGTGAGTACCCCAAAGGTAGCCGGTGTGGCCACCCGCTTGGTGCCGATTACAACGCTGCGAACACCATTGCCGTTCTTTTCAATTTCCGAAAAGGCACTCTCTCCTATCACAATGGCGTCGTCCACGACGATACCTAGCACCATGATAAAACCGAATAACGACACAACGTTAATCGTTACGCCAAAGAACGGCATCAATAACATCGCGCCCAGAAAGCAGATTGGTAAACCAATCATTACCCAAATCGCTAACTTTAAACGCAGAAAAATAGTCAGCATTACGCCAACCAGCAAAGCCCCCATAAAGAGGTTTTTCTTCATCATGTCCAACCGACCATTGAGATAGTAGGTTGTATCGACTAGAACCTGTAGTTCAATACCACTGGGTAAGGTTGCACGCCTCTGATCTAGCCATTGCTTAACTTGCTTTGAAACATCCACCGTGTTTTGGTCTGCAGTGCCTTTTACCGAAAAGTAAATGGCGTTTTGCCCGGAGAACTTCAGATAGTGCTCTCCTTCAACAAAACTGTCTTTTATTTCTGCGATTTCACCCAACAGCACTTTTGCGCCGTCTTGACCAATCTTCACCGGTATTTTAGAGAATTCCTCACCGCTGTAGGATTGGCTTTCCAAGCGCACGGACACGATACCGCCCTGGGAACGCAATTGCCCGGCGGACATATTGCTTGAGTACGCGGAGATAGCGTTAGAGACATCGGCTAGCGACAAGCCATATTCGCGTAAGACTTGGGGGTCGACTTCAATGCTGATTTCGTCGTCTGGGTATTCAACTTCAACGATATTTACCTGATTTAAGTTCAGCAGTTCATCTTCTAATTGTTTTGCCAGTGGTTTTAAATCTTGGACCGGCACATCACCGGTCAGCGCCATGTCGATAATTTCCTGACGGAATTCAACTTGATAAACCGTCAACGGTTCCATTTCTGCCGGGAAGGTAGCAATACCATCAACCCTCAGCTTTACCTTATCCATGGTTTCGGCCAAATCGGCTTCAGTATCGATTTCCAGCGTTGCCATGCCGCTGTTTCTGAAAGAACGGGTTACGATACGGTCGATTTCAGTCACGTCTTTCAACGCTTCTTCGACCTTAATCATTATTCCTTCTTCAATTTCTTGCGGCGAAGCGCCTGGGTAATTAGCTTGAATTTGAATCATATCCAGTTCAATGTTTGGGAACATTTGCCGTGATATGGTCAGATAAGACACCAACCCGAGAATGATTATGAACCACATTAAAAGGTTCGCCGCCACTGGGTTATGTGCAAAATAACCAATAATGCCGGACTTAATATTGCGCTCGGCGTTCTCTTCCTCTAACGCTGCGGTGGGCGCCGAACTTGTTTCAGGACTGTCCTTGGTCATTTTATGCCTCAGCGTGTTACCGTTTTATCATTAGTGTTGGCAGAAATACCCTGATGCTGATCATTAATTACTTTAACTTTCATCCCAGCCTGGGGGTATTCTGGCAAAGTGGTGATGACATTATCACTGGGCGTGAGACCATCGTTAATTAGAAAGCTGCCACCTTCTTCCCGTAAAATTTGCACTGGTCGCGACTCCAACTCGGACTGATCATTTACAACCCAAACCGTTCTGTTGATAACAAGTTGTTGCGGCATCTTAACGATGTTGTGGAAAGTTTTACCGGCAAAGCTGACTTCGACATAGCTGCCAAAGCGCAACGGGCGCGCATCGGTTTGGAGTGCGTAGGGATCTTCTACCTCCACCAAAACGCGAGTCATTCTGGTTTCCTCATCGATGGTGCCCAGATCGTGCAAAATTTTGCCCTTGCGAACACCGCCCTGGAGTGAGTCGCCAGCAACAGTAACTTGTGTACCTGCGAGATCGTCCGGCAAGAATTGGCTATCAAACCCAGGAATGGGCACAACAATTTTCGCACGCTCAATGCTATACAGCGTGGCCACCGTAGAACCGATGCTCAAATACTGACCAACGCCAATATTGGATTCAACCACCAGAGCATCAAACGGCGCATAGACGTCGCAGTTTTCCAAATCTCGTTTAGCGATTCTCAAAGCGGCCTCGGCCGATTTGACACTGGCCTTAGCGCTCATTACCTGAGGCTTACGTAGAAACAGATCGGTATATTTCTTATTGGGATTACGGCGTGCCTCATCCGCTGATACATCTGCCTGAGCCTGCTCTTCTATCAAGCTCGCTTTTGCCTGGTTGAGGCTTGCCTCTGCCTGCAAATAGGCCGATTCGTAGGCGTCTTTCTCCACTGAGAATAACAGGTCACCTTTTTTAACACGCCCACCTTCAATAAAATTGGGGTGCCAATGGGTGACTTCACCCGAGACCTGAGCCGCAAGTGGCGTTATCTCGACCGGCTGCACGGACGCAAACTGTGAGATAATAACTTGATAATCTTGCTGTTTCGCAGGCTCAATTCGTACATTGGGTCTGCCGTCGTATTCAACAGTTTGTGATTCTTGCTTAGCAACTGCATTTACTGCAACGAATCCAGCGACACTGCCGGCAAGAATAAGCACCGGTAATGCAACTGAAACCAACATCGCCTTCATATTTTCGTATCCCTTGTATATACCCATCGCTCGTCAAAACCAGACAAGAATGGCAAAGCTCCCCACAATAGAGGCTTCTTAATTAGTGTATTCATCAAACTAGTCGGCTACTAACCTGCTTCCATAACAATCGCCGAGTACTAGACGCAGCTCTAGATCAAATGGTTGCATTGTTTTGTTATTTTGATGGGTATTGCGTCTGTGACTAATTAGCAAGCTCTCTGGCGTAAAACCAGGTTCAATTGACACCTAATTACTGTCGCTTCCCAAGGACAGTTCACTATGGACAGCAACATTCTCCGCCGCAGTTGATTCTAGCACCTAGGAAGCTTATTTACGTGCAAATTGACTATGACACCTAGGCTCAAGCTAACCACAAAGACCGGTAGGAATATTAAGTCCTATCTGGCAGGAGGGGTGTTCAGTACTTAAGACCGCTGGCGTACCGCTTCAAACAAAAATACACCGGCCGCCACCGACACGTTCAAGCTGGAAACGGAGCCAGCCATGGGCAGTTTGGCAAGGTAATCGCAGTTCTCTCGGGTTAGCCTGCGCAAGCCGGAACCCTCAGCCCCCATCACCAGGGCCACCGGGCCTTTTAGATCACATTCGTACAGGGCTTGCTCTGCTTCACCGGCGGCGCCGTACACCCAAACGCCCAGCTCTTGCAGCTGTTTTAAGGTGCGCGACAAATTAGTCACTGTGATGTAAGGCACCACATCGGCTGCACCGCTGGCGATTTTACGGGCGGTGGAATTAAGGCTGGCGGAATTGTCCTTGGGCGCCACCACGGCCAGGGCACCGGCGGCCTCGGCGCTACGAATGCAGGCGCCAAGGTTGTGGGGATCGGTGACGCCATCCAGCACCAATATTAACGCCGGTGCCGTGGAACTCTCCACCATGGCGTAAAGCGCATCCTCGGTAAAACTTTGGCCGGGCGTCGCTATCGCCACAACGCCTTGATGGTTGCCCTCAACCAACTTATCTAAGCTGGCACGGCTTTGCATCTGTATCCTAATTTGCTCGGCCTGGGCCAGCTTTAACACCTGTTGCAGGCGTTTATCCTGCCGATCTTTTAACACTCGCAGCTCTACAACTCGTTGCGGAGCAGATTTCAATAAGGCCAATACCGAATGCAGGCCGAAGATGGTTTCTTGTTTTGCCATGGTTACCGTTTTTTACTGGGTTTTGCTTTAGAACGTGCCGGCGCTTTTTTAGCCTTGGGCTTTGCGCTCGTCTTGGGCTTAGCACTCGCCTTGGCCTTTCTGCTCGCCGGTGTTTTTTTGGCTGCGGGCTTTTTCTTTGCCCCTCTACTGTCGCCGTTGTCAGCTTTGGCTAGGGCCGCTTCCCGGCTAATGGCTTTTCTCAGCTCTCTGCTATCTAACGGGTTATTATCCGTAGCGGCTTTTTTAACCGGTTTTTTACTGGTTTTTGCCGGTGTCGCCGCGCGTTTACGAGGCGTGGCTTTACCACCGCCATTTCTGGCTCGCTCCTGGTCGTGTAATTCCGCCATTAGTTTGGCTTTGGCACTTACCCGCACTTTTTTGGGTTTGGATTCACGCAATTCAAAGTCGATTTTACGCTCATCCAAATTCACGCTGGCCACAGCCACGGTCACCTGATCGCCCAAGCGAAAAACCTGGCGGGTGCGTTCGCCCACCAACCGATGTTGGGCTTGGTCGTAACGATAGTAGTCGCCGGGCAAGGCTGTGACGTGCACCAGCCCCTCAACGTAGAGATCCTTTAACTCAACAAATAAGCCAAAATTGGTGACTGCACTTACCACGCCTTCGAAGACTTCGCCCACACGGTCGCGCAGATATTCACACTTAAGCCAACTGACCACTTCGCGGGTAGCGTCATCGGCGCGTCGCTCAGTTAGAGAACACTGCTCACCCAACTGCAAAATGGCATTCATGTCGTAGGGGTAGATTTGCTCGCGCTTAAGCTTACGTGCCCCTTTGATAGGCTGCAGATTATTAGCGACTTTGGCCACCAACTCTTCACCATCGGTGCCGGCACGCAATAGATAGCGAATGGCACGGTGCACTAGTAAGTCCGGATAGCGACGGATGGGCGAGGTAAAGTGGGTGTACGCACTGTAGGACAAACCAAAATGCCCCTGGTTATCGGGCTGGTACTTGGCCTGGGACATACTGCGCAGCATCACGGTTTGGATGAGATTGGCATCCGGCCGGTCTTTTATCATTTGCAGCACCGCTTGGTAGGCAGCCGGGGTTGGCTTACCTTTACCACGCATAGACAAGCCCAACTCCCCCAAGAAAGTTTGCAGGTTTTCTAGCTTGTCGCCGCTGGGGCCTTCGTGCACTCGGTACAGGGCCTCCAGCGTGGCTTTATCCAGCAATCTGGCGGCGCATACGTTGGCGCACAGCATGCATTCTTCAATTAATTTGTGAGCATCATTACGGTGCACTGGCACGATGCGGTCAATTTTGCGGTTGGCGTCAAACAGGATACGGGTTTCCACCGTCTCAAAATCGATGGCGCCACGCTGGCTGCGTTCGCTGCGCAGTGCTTGATAGAGATCATGCAGCGTATCTATAGGGCCTAACACGTGATTGTATTGCTTGCGAATACCACTGTTTGGGTTGCTGCGCTCATCAATCATTTGGCCAACCTTGGTGTAGGTCAGGCGCTCGTGGGAATGGATCACTCCTTCATAAAACTTGTAACCACTTACCTTGCCAGCGGCGCTGACGGTCATCTCGCACACCATTACCAATCGATCAACATTGGGGTTAAGTGAGCACAAACCGTTGGATAAAGCCTCCGGCAGCATGGGCACGACAAAATCTGGGAAATACACAGAGTTGCCACGGGTGATGGCTTCTTCGTCCAGCGCCGAGCCCGGCGCCACGTAATGGGATACATCAGCAATGGCCACGTACAAGCGCCAACCGCCGTTTTTTTTAGTCTCGGCATAGACTGCGTCGTCGAAGTCCCTGGCATCTTCGCCATCAATGGTTACAAACGGCAGCTTGCGTAAATCCACCCGCTTGCGCTTGTCCAAATCATCCACCTGATCTGGCAGGGACTCGGCCTCTGCGGTGACCGCCGATGGCCATACATTGGGGATGTCGTGGCTGCGAATGGCCACATCAATTTCCATACCGGGCGCCAAATGCTCGCCCAGTACCTCGGAAATTTCGCCGGCGGGCAAATTGCGACGATCGGGCTGCTGGCCAATGCTAACCACCACATAATCGCCCCGTTTGGCGTCCATTAGCTTATCTTTGGTGACCATCACGTCGTGGGTCAAACGGGGGTTATCCGGGCGCACAAAATGGATGCCAGATTCACTGAACAAGCGGCCCACCAACTGCTGCGTATTGTGTTGCAATACTTCAACGATGGTGCCCTCTCGGCGGCCACGGTGATCGCGCCGATTGACTCGAACCACCACGTCGTCGCCATGAAATACTTGCCGCATTTGGCGGTTGGATAAATACACGTCATCGTCATCGCTGGCGGGATCAAGGACAAATCCAAAGCCATCCTTGTGGCCTTGCACACGGCCGCGAACCAGGTTCATTTTATCGATGGCACCAAACGCACCACGGCGATTGCTTAAAATTTGGCCATCACGACTCATGGCGATTAAACGCCGACGAACCCCTTCTATGCCGTCTTCATCGGTAACATCAAGAATCTCGCACATTTGCTCGTGGGTTACAGGGCCGGAGTGGTTCTGAATGATATCGAGCATGTACTCGCGGCTGGGAACGGGTTTTTTGTAATTGCGCGCCTCGCGGGCGGCGTGCGGGTCTGACTGTTGGGTGCTGTCTGCCGGAGCAGGTTTAGCCTTTTTTCTGGGCAAAGTAGCCTTCCTTTATTGAGTCTTACCGGAGGCTCCTCCCCGGAACCCCTGTATTTAGACGTTGTAATGACATAGTAAATCAGTTTGGCTTGGTTTACTGCCGTTTATATGCCTTATATGTGCCTTATATGCAGGCATTGCTGTTTTTATTCATGTTTGGCACAAATCTGCCTTTACAACCCCAAGCCCTGGCTAAATAGTGTCTCGTTAATGCCCATCGATAGACGCTGTTATGCCTTTGCGATTTAGCGAGCTATTTCACATTTTTAAAAAACATTACATGAATAATTGCTAATTTAGGCACCAAAGCGGGAAACTAGGTGCCAAATGTGCGTCAATCACGCTCCCAGTAAAACAAATGATAACTGCGCAATTAGATGGTAGGAGTCAACCAAGTGTACACCCCCGTAATACTCTCACTTTTGCTGTTGTTGGCACTGGTCAGCAGCGCGAGCAATGCCGCCGAGCAGCGGCAGCTGAAAGTGTACAACTGGGCGGATTACATGGATAAGCGAGTGCTGCGCAAGTTTGAGCAGGAAACTGGCATCGATGTGGTGTACGACACCTACGCCAGCAGCGCCGAGGTAGAAGCAGCCATTGTTGCCGGCGGCCAAGGCTACGACATAGTGGTGCCTTCCCTGGATTTTATGGCCAAGCAGATTCGCTATGGCTTTTTTAAACGGTTGGATCAAAGTTTGCTCACCAACTACGGCAACCTAGACCGCCTAATCCTTCGTAAAGCTGCCAAGATGGATATTCAAAATGCTCACGGTGTGCCCTATATGTGGGGCACCACTGGCATAGGCTACAACCTCGATTTAGTAGCCGAGGTTTTGGGCGATGATGCTCCCACCGACTCCTGGGATTTGTTGTTCAAGCCTAAAAACCTAGCCAAGCTAGCGCAATGTGGCGTGTCGGTGATTGATGAACCCACCGAGCTATACGCCATCGCCTTAAATTACTTGGGTAAAAACCCCAATTCCACCGCCACTAGCGACTATCGCCAGGCAACGGAACAGCTATTGGCTGGGTTAACCAAGCACATCAACTATTTTGATTCCACGGATTATGCCGAACGCCTAGCCAACGGCGAAATTTGCGTGGCCCTGGGCTGGAGTGAAGATATTTATCAGGCGATGGCCCATGCCAAAGCTGGCCGGCCTGGCGTAACCATCAGCTACAGCATTCCCAAAGAGGGTACCGTACAAAGGGTCGATATGCTGGCCATTCCGGAGCTGGCCGAGAATGTGAGCGAGGCGCACGAATTTATTAATTTTTTAATGCGGCCAGATGTGGCAGCGGCGAACACCAATTACCTTGCTAACCCCAACGCCATACCCTCGTCTCGCTATATGATCGACGAGGCCATCACGCAAAACCAAGCCATCTACCCAAGCCAGGCCGTGCAAGCCAAGCTGTTCACCAATAACCCGCGCAAAACCCGCCTGCGTCAGGCCATTGAAGACGAATGGACAGTGCTGATTGGCAACCATAAATCTGCCGTGGCAGATCGCTAATTGCCAATAGGTATTCACTCACAGCAAAAGCTCAAATTTAAATAGCAGCAATAGCCAGCTTCGCTCTGCACTAGTAAGGCAAACTAAAGCCCACCTCAAATAATGGCGATTCGGAATCACTGGGCGTGTCTGATGCCTGCTGCTCCACTGCTTGCATGGAGCGCGGCAGTTCAAAGGGCAACCGGCCTGCGGCCTTTTCTTGCCCCAACAATAGCGCAACCAAAGACTCATCCGACAAGCCAAAATTGGCGATCACACTGGTGCTGAGTGGCAGCAAAGGCGTGAGTATTGCCGGGCGGTCCAAATAAATACTGGTGATCACAGAGGTACTGGGAGGAAGCTCGCGCAGTACCGCCAAAGACTCCTCGTCAAAAGCCAAGCTGCCGTCGTGTTGCACAGAACCAAAGAAATAATTGGGGTATAAGGTTTCGTAGGGAGCATTGAGCTTAGCCAGAACAACATCCGCATCAGCTGCGTTACTTACCAATCTAAAGCCGGCTTTCTCAAACACCTCTGCTTGGATTTCTCCAATAACAAACAGCTTTACGCCATCGGCTGTATTTAAGGGTAAAAGCTCGGCATTATTTTGTAACAGCACGGAGGATTGAGCCTGCAACTGCTCGGCGAGCTTTTTACTGGCTTGCAAACCAACCGTTTGGACGGCTGCGGTTTCATCCACAAACGGGTTTTCAAACAAACCTAGGCTCATGGTTTGCTGAATAACTTTTGTGGCCGAGCGGTCCAAGCGGGCTTCATCCACTAAACCCTCGCTTACTGCGACCAATAAATCTCCGACATCGTTGACGCCGCCAAATTGGTCTATGCCCGCCTCTAGCGCCAATGCAAAGCGCTCCGGCGCCGATAAATCCTCAACGCCCCAAGCCGTTGAGATACCCTCAAAAGTAGGCCGCTGCCCCTCGGGGAAACCGTGCTTACAAATATCTTCACAATCGTTGGTAATTGCCCAATCTGACAGCACCACGCCTTCAAACTGGTGCTGGGGCAGTAGATCTAACAAGGGCTTGCTGTAACCTGCGGCCACAGCGGGTACGGCTTCACCAGCCACTTCCAGACCTTCAAATATCGAATAGGCTGGCATAACACCGGCTACGTTATTGGCAAACGCCGTTAAGAATGGCTTTATGTGATTATCCAATTGCGCTGTGGTTAGCGCGGCAAAGCGGCCATAGTAATTGTGTGCATCAAGCCCATCTTTGGCAGCACCGTAACCCACCCAATGTTTTACAACAGCGGCAACGCTATCCGCACCTAGACCAAAACGGCCATTTTGAACACCGTCCACGTAGGCGCCCACCATGGCTTGGGCGATATCGGCTTGGTCGCCAAAGGTACCGTTAATTCTTGGCCAACGGGGCTCCGTAGCCAAATCCGCTTGCGGCGCTAAAGACTGGGTTATCCCCACCGCGCGGTACTCCTGCCGCACAACATCCGCAAAAGCCAGGGTAGACTCGGTGGCGTTCAATGCAGCAAAGCCCAATGGCTCTGGGAATTGGGTAAAGCCGGCCGCTTTTACACTGGCACCTGCAGTTTCTTGGAAATGGTGGCGAGCGTCTGAACTGATCACCAAAGGTATGCCCAGCCGAGTTTTTTCAGCGATGGCTTGCAACTCGTTATTGGCCGCTGCCAACTCGGCCGGCGGCAACGCCAAACGACTGACAAAATAGCGCACATGCTGGATTTGAATAGCTCCGCCTACTTGCTGGGTGTTGTAGCCCGTGGCCGGCAGAGGAAACTCTGTATTGTTATAGGCATTGGCGTGCAACAGTAAACCGGCCTTTTCTTCAAGCGACATGCGCTGCACTAAATCCGCTGCACGGTTTTGCACAGGTAATCGCCAATCTTCGTAGGTGTCCAACGTACCGTTGCTGTTTAAATCGCGGAACCGGCACCCGCCCTGCTCTAAAATAGGAACAGTACGAGAACCAATACTAGGCTGGTTTTCACAACCGCTGGGCTGCGACGATAAAGCGGTATTTTTACTGCACCCCATTTGCGTTAACGCTGATGCCACTAATACCGAGCTAAAAATTGCAATTTTTTTCACTGTGATTGTTCTTTCTGTTTTAGGTTTTTTTTAGGAAACTGTGACTAACCTCGGATGATTTCTGGCCTTCAGAGCTTTTCGAGATCGAGACGGTGTTTTGCAGGCATACTGGCCGTACGTCAAAAAACACCAACGAAGATATCGGGAAGCTCTGGAGGCCCCTAGTACCCAAAGGGCATAAAGGCGCGGCCTCAAAGCCCGTCAGACTGTGTTGATTTTCTTGTTAAGGACGACTGACATTAACTGCGAAAATCGTCTTGCCAGCTGAGCTTTGAGGACTCGCGCAGAAACAACCGAGGTTAATCAGAGGTTCCTATTAAAAAGGCGCCAAAACTGACGCCTACACTAGAGCTACCGTAAAACTAACACGCCTTAAAACTCATAGCCAATATTGAGCCCCAGGGTTCTTACCGAGTTAAAGCCCCAGGCTTGAACATAAGTAGCAATCCCCTCCAGTGCATCGCCGGCATAGAAGTCAATAAACGTAGGCACTTTTTCATCGGTGCAGTTTTTACAGAATAGAGAGACAGACCAGCCATCTGTGCTGCGCAAGCCCAGGCTAAAACCAATAACATTGATGGCATCCAGCTCAGTACCCGGGGCTTCATTAACCTTAAAGTTAATGGCTGAGCGATAATACCAACTGGATTCTACATAGCCGCTAACGCTATCGTTTAAGTCAAAATCAACCATGATCTGCGTAGTGGAGGTCACCTCTGCGGCTAACGGCAGAGTTCGCCCCGCAGCGTTAAACGTACCCTCGGCGGAGCAATCCGCTTGGCCGGGGTAACATTGCGTGCCAGGGAAATCGTCAAAGGTGGAATCTAATAATGTGGTTGCATTGGTTAAGGTTACATTCTCAGCCAACAGTGCTTTAACGTTTAACTCCAAACCCTGTGTGGTCACTTCTGCTGCATTTTGGGTAATAAACGTTTGGGCACCGGTATCGAAGGACTGCACTTGGTAATCTTCGAACTCCTGCCTAAACACAGACGCATTCAAATTAACCCGACCACCCAACACGGTACTTTTAATGCCAGCCTCTAGGTTAGTGGATGTCTCTTCGGCCACCGCTAGGGGCGTTAATTCACTGGCAGCAGAATCGTTAAAGCCGGGCGCTTTATAGCCGGTACTCACAGAAGCATAGGCCATAACATCTTCGGCAATATAAAATTGAGTGCCCAATTTCCAACTCACATTGGTATTGCTTTGCGACTCAGAAAACTGCCCCGTAGCACCGCCGATATTGACAAAATAGCCATCCGCTCCTGTGCCGGAGGTTAAGTCGATATCCACATCGTCTTGGGTGACTCGTGCACCGGCAATCAAACTGAGGCTATCGCTTAGCTCGTAATTAAATTGGCCAAATAGCGCCATACTTTCAGTGGTTAAGGACGACTGATTATCGGAACCTAAAAAAGAACTATTGGCCGTGCCAGTGGCCGCACACAGGGCATCGGTGGCGTCTGGCGAACCGACACAAAAGGGAAAACCAGCCAATACAAACCCAGGGATAGCGGAGCTGCCGGCCAGTTCTCCGTAGGTATCTACCTCAGAGTAAAAATAAAACACACCCACCTGCCCGTTAAGGCGGTTATCGTTGGGCAACGCCAAGCGCAACTCTTGGGAGTATTGATCGTAGTGGGTGTCGCTGGCATTACGGCTTAGCCCATCAATGGATAGGTAATCGGTATCGATTTGCTGCTCTAAATCGAAGTACCGCCAAGAGGTAACGCTGAACAGATCAAAGCCGTTATCAAAACTGTAGCTTAAACTGGCCTGCAAACCGCCGGTGTCTAAATCGCGGTAATAATCGCCGTCGGCCGCAAACTCTAGGTTGTCATCGCCAGCCGTAATGCCGTCGGCAGCTAACACCTCATTGGCTGGGCTGCCCTCACCTACCTGGCGCAGTGTGCGGTCAAAAATGCCGGCAATACCGGCCTCTGAGCTCACATCGGCAATAACATACAACTCTAAGGAATCGCTAAGCTCGTGCAGGTACTTGGCTTTTAACGCGTATTGCTCGGCATTTTCATCAGCGCTGCCGCCACCGCCAATCATGGCCGCCACGGGCTCTTGGTCTGAATAGAGTGCGTTAAATCGTAGCGCTGCGTTATCACCTACCGGTGCGTTTAACGTGGCTTTGGTGAGTAGGCCAGTGGCATCCTTGGGGGTGGTATCTCTTAACGCCAGCTCGGCGCTCACCTCGCCGCTGAATTCGTCAAACTGTGGCCGGGTGGTAATCACATTTAATAAACCGGCGGAGGCATTTTTACCAAACAGTAAGCCCTGGGGGCCGTAGAGCACCTCTACCCGTTCTATATCATTAAACGCTGCCCCGCCTAGCGCTGGGCGGCCGTAGTTAACATCATCCACAGCCAAGGCCACACTGGAATCCACGGTATTACCAAACACCAAGGTGCCCACGCCACGCATGGCAAAGCTGTTATCTTGGCCCACTTGCAAGCCCGGCGCGGCTAAAGAAAGCTGCTGTAGGTCATTGAGGTTACGGGATTCTAAAGCCTCATCGGATACAGCCAACATACTAACCGGCACATCTTGCAGGCTTTCGGAGGTGCGTTGGGCGGTTACCACGATTTCTTCTAGCACCAGTGAGCTTTCTTGGGCGGCCAGCGGTGCAACGGCTGACATCAATACCGGCGCGCTCACAAAAGCGGCCATTACGTTTTTCTTATGCATGGTGATTCCTTACTGCTCTCACAACAGTGATTTATTGTTATCTAAGCCAACGGCCCCGGCCCAAACCCGAAAAGCGCTGTTGGATGACCAAATATTTTGGTTTATGATCAGTGGGCGTAATGTAATCGATCATAATCGATCACTGTATGGAGAATCCTGCTGCATTTTGCTAAACCGCCAACGCAAAGGGATGCGAGGAACCGTAAACCCAAGGTATTGAGCCAGCGATATGAGCGTAAATCAGCGAGATGTAAATAAACTGTGCCACGACTTTTATTATCGCTGGCTGTTATGGGAGGAGTTTTCCGATCAAGAGAAATCGGATTTTTGGCGTACCAACAAGCACTTAATGGAGTGCGGCTCGTTGGGTGAGGAGCGCTACATTCACCACACCAATGCGGTGCAAGGTAATGCCAATATTAATGCGGTAAAAGAGTCGCTATTAAAAAGCTGGAATGTGGATTTTGCTCGCTTAAATTCTGGGCACAGCGTTGCCTTTGAACAGTTAAAGGCGTTTAGGGCGCAATCCCAAGAGCAAATCAAAAACCGATTAAACTACCTGCCCTGCAACTGGATTTACAGCGGTACTACACGGGCGATTCAGGGCGAACTGAACGATGCCCCAGTAACCAAAGCCGCAGTGAGTATTCAGTGGGATTTACACTACATTGTGGAAGGCACGGGGGTATATTGCGGTAAAAATTACCAACTAGAAGCCCCTGCCGGCAGCCTGGTGCTGATTCCGCCCAGCGAATCGTTGAGTTATTTCAGATCGCCAAACACCCCTCGTTGGACACACCGCTGGGTTGCGTTTCAATTGAACAAATTACCTAGCGAATTAAACTCCGCCATCCCCAATACCGGTGCGTTAAAACACGTGCTGCTCGGCCAACAGGCTCGTAGCGCGGTAAATGCCATACTGGACGATATAAACCGCCTGGGCAAAAACGACAGCAGCAACGAAGACCAACAACGGCAGCTACTGGATGACCTATTCCGCCTGGCACTGATGGAGGCCCGCGACGAAACCAACCTAGACGGAAAACTGGTGCAGGCCTGCCAATACATTGGGGCCAACCTGGCGCAGAACCTATCCGTTAATGACATCGCCAGCGTTTGCAACCTATCCGCCACCCGCTTCTCTCACATTTTTAAAGACAAGCTGGGGGTATCCCCCATTATGTGGCGCAACGAATACCGGCTGGCCAAAGCCTGCTCGTTACTTAGCCAATCCCAGCTAACCATTGGCGAAGTGGCCCAAGCCATCGGCTACGACGATCAAATGTACTTCTCCAAGCTGTTCAAAAAGCGCCTGGGCTACAGCCCCTCCGGCTACCGAGCCATACAATGCAACCTTTTCTAAGCCATTGCCACACAAGCCGGGCGAAAGCGAACAAGCAACAAACCTACTATATTTCAATCACTTAGCTGAAATTCTAACCAGCCAATTGCCCTTAAAGCCCTCATAGGCCAGGCGCCCAAACGAACGTGTTGACAAACACCTATCAGACGCCTATTATCGCCGCCCTGTCGAGCTTACCGGCTCACAGATACAATTCGGATGATGTAAATCCACCGACATGCCCAGGTGGTGAAATTGGTAGACACGCTAGCTTCAGGTGCTAGTGGCCTTACGGCCGTGGAGGTTCAAGTCCTCTCCTGGGCACCATCTTACTCCCCTATCGAATAAACTCATTCTCAGCCTGCTGCTACGGACTACGTTGAGTCAAGAGGACTAATCCAGCTAACGCTCTTAATTTAGCGCTGCGCGCGGCTATGTTGTTATCGTTCGAGCATGCTCGAACCCTCTCCTGGGCACCATCTTACTCACCTATCAAAAAGTAAATTCTGCAATCAGAAAGTCCGTACTCAGTTGAGTCAAGAGGGCTCTACTCAGTTATCGGAAACATGACTCTGTTACCCTAAAGCAATAAGGCATTGAACTTTCAGTCAACAACCGCTACGTTGTTGATATTTGGTAAACGACGACAGCTGTCGTTGAAAAAGTCGCACCTAGGGATGTAGGTCAGAGACAGGAAGTAGGGATAGATAACATATTAACTAGCCTAGTAAAGCCTTGATTTTCCAGGTTAAGAAACATCAACCTAGCCAAGAATATATCAAAGCTGAAGCCGTCAACTGTCATATATTTAAATTGTTAGATTAAGGTGTGCGGCGATATTTAAGGAGATAAAAATGCGAATTGCTGTACTTGGTTCGATTGAAACCGGCAGTGAAAAAGTCGAGGAGTTTAAGTCTGCCTGCAAAGATATTGGGAATGAATTATCTAAACGTGGTTATAAAGTCATTGTTTGTTCGGAAAATCAGCATACGGCTGATCCCCATATTGTCGATGGTATTAATAATGACAATAACAATAGGACCAAAGTAGAGATTATTAGATCGGAAGAAGAGAATAACACCGCACCTTTTTACGAAAAAAGAGAAGAATTCGAGAATATAGAATTCACCTTTTCTAGGTGCGCAGGAGGGTGGAAGACAACGCATTTAAAAGCAATTATTAATAGTGATATTCTACTTACAATTGGAGGAAAAGACAGCGTTTGGGTTGCTGCCAATTCAGCACGCTTGCTTAATAAACCTGTCATTTCTATTCCTTGCTTCGATGGCACGTCGAGGAAAATCTGGGAAAAACTCAATGACGAATATAGAAGAACGGGTATTGACGAGGGGGTTTTAGGTCAAATTAGAGAGCCTTGGGGAAATGGCTCTGAAGATAGCCTTGAAAAACTGATTGCGTCAGTTTTTAAAAGCAATAAAGCAGAGCTCGCATCTTCGAAAATAATTACATATTTAACAACATTCTGCTTATCTTTGATATTTATAGTTGGATGGGTAATATTGTTTTCAATTGAAAATCTAGCGCCAGGTCGAATATCGGTAATGACAATGGTTGTCATTTGTTCGATGATGGGTGTTATGCTTAGGGGGATAACTTCAGATAGGTATTCTCATAATTGGAACGAATTTTGGGCACGATTAATACCAGATGCAATAAAAGGGGTTTTAATTGGATTTGTGCTAGCTTTGGTGCATCTGTTTTCCGAGCTAACTATAAATGGATCGATAAGCGATTTGTCAGATAAAAGTTCGTTTATACGTATTTCACTATCCATATCGCTTATTGCCATTCTGGCTGGTTTTGCGTTAGACAAATCACTTGATAAGATTGAAAAGCTCGCAGAAGAAAAAATTGGTGGCCTAGGGAAATGAAGGTGTTTTTAAGCTATACAATTCGAGATGGACTGATAAACAAAAATTTATTACAGCTTTTAGATGGCGAAATATCTAGAGAGTGCGATATCTACATAGACCTTTTACATAACCGATCAGCTACACCTCAGGATGAAGTAATAAAACAGCTGGTTTCATCTGACATGCTTATACAAATTACCACCCCATCAATTGATGATTCTGGTTGGGCCTCATTAGAGGCTAACCTCGCGGCGGAACAAAAAATAAAGACTTGCTTTGTTGAGTACTTTCACTCAAACCCCAATCAACTAATTATTGATTTGGTGCAAATAATAAAATCCAGCAATGCAACGCGGCAGAACGCACTGATATGCTCCTCTGCTTGAGGAGTGATGTGTAATCACTGGGAGAATGCTATGGGAAAGCATATTACGTTTACTGGCAAAAACGCTTGGGATGCAACTACAAACAGTATGGAGTTTCAAGTTAAAATCGACGGCGCGCGAACGCGCTGCCTCATATCCCGGGAGGCCTTGGAAGATCACTTCGGAGCAGATCGCGAAAAAACAGTCGATCAAGCCTTTAACGATAATCGATCCGAAATTGAGCGCGTAGCTACGAATATAATTAACAAAGGCTTAGTTAACGCAAGTGGCGAATATCTTATTAGGTCTAGCAACATCTAAACACATAAAAAGTGAACATACGGACCACTAGATCCGTTCTATCACACTGTTCAGTTTTAGGAGTGAGTATGGTAATAATTTTTTGTCTGAGCCTTATCGCTCCATATCTTATTTTGGTAACAGGGCGAGGAAGTAACTCTGATAAAGTTGGCAATGTATATATGTGGTTTATAGCGAATACTATCGTACTATTTATTGTTATGTGGTTAACCTCATTAATTTCAAAGGGAATATTACCAGCAATTGCAGCTTTGTTTGTTCAGTCCTTTGTCATTTATAAATGCTTGATAGCAACAGGTCGAGTAAAGGGCAACGAATCAAAAACTTAATAAACCGCAGCATATAGTGACATAGTTAATTTGGCCACCTGATTAGAGGAGATATGATCACTTCCTGGATAATGCAGGCGCTATTGCTCAATGAAGGCATACACCCTAGTATAAGTCGCAAAGGTAATTGCTGAGATAATGCTGCCGTGGAACCCTTCTTTGCACGATTCAAGATCGATGCGCTTTATGCTGAAGACGTCACCACGAAGCAGGAAGCGTATAGATGTGTCTTTGATTACATAGAGTGCTTTTACAACAGTCATCGCCGACACAGTGCACGGGGTTACAAAAGCCCTAATGTTTACAACCAAGAATACGCGCAGATGTGCGTCTAAAGCCGTGTCTATTTTTGGTTGGGAAGATCACTGTAAGGAATTGGCATGAAGCGTAATCCGGGTTTAGTCAGAAAAATCCTCATATACCTTGAGGAAAAACCAAATGACGAGATGGTTAAGTCGCTTGAATTTGACGGGTTTAATTCTCATGAAGTTATGTATCACTTTATTTTGATGGACCAAGCAGGACTTACTCGTTGCGAGCATGAAATATCATCAACAACACCGGATAGAGCAATTCGGGCGTATCCCTTTAGTCTCACATGGCAGGAGCACGAATTTTCAGAAGCATCAAGAAACGAAACAGTCTGGAATAAAGCTAAAGAAATAGTTATATCCAAATCCGGCGGACTAACAATTGGCGTTCTCAAAGCTTTGTTGGTCGCAATCACAAAAGAAAGTGTACGCTTGTGAACACAGCTAACATAGCGGTCAAGCGCCCCCCAGTTGCCACGCTCCGTTTTGGGCATGCCTTCGGCATTATCGACCAAAAGCTACGCTCCACAAAAGGGTTCGCTTACTCGCGGTGTTAGGTTTGAATCATGACTACGTACTCGAAAGATATTTTGGCTTTGCATCAACTAGAAAAGGCTATTTCTCTATTCTTCGATGAAGAAGACTATATATGTGCAATAACACTTGCCGGAGCCGCTGAAGATATTTGTAGGGGTATTTTGGAGAGAGAAAGTAAGGAAACTTCTGTTGATAAACTCAAGGCCTGGCTTGAAGAGAAGCATCCGGAAGCTCCAGAATTAAAAAGATTTTATGTCCATGCCAATGAAATACGCAATTCTTTGAAGCATTTTACTGATGCTACTGAATCGAGCGTTGAAATCGACAAGGAAGAGGCCGTTTATTGGCTTAATCGTGCAGTCATGAACTACGACTGATCACATGCAATACTTACTAAGCCTATCATTCAGTACATAGACTGGATGAAGAAGGAGCTTGAGAATCGAAATACTTAAAACACATACAAGCAAAGGCAGCATCATGTCGGCGCTACGCTCCGCCACCCGCTGAGGCGGGACGTTAGTGCCCCAGAGAGATAGGGAGCGTTAATTGTTATTTCTAATTTTTTCTGAGATTTTTGTGTCTCTTTTTGTTGGAGGGGTGCCCTTGGTTATATGGCATACAAATAATCCTGATTCGAGTATCGCTGCCGGACTTGTTTACTTAAATCCTGGTGATCCAATTGTGCTCTATTTAGCATCAATGACGATAGTTAATTTTATCGTTTGGCTAATCAACAGGTATTGGTTTATGCCGTCATACTCACTCCGAGAAAATCTTAATAAGACACACCTAATTACCCATCAAATAGGTTTTAGCATACTAAGTATCTATAGAGCGGTCGCAGGAGCAATCCCGGCAGCATATTTTATTGTGCTCTACAAGACAAAGGATACTAGTGGTGCCATACCAGTTGGCTTGGTGTCATTAGCTCTATTCGCTGGCGCTATATTTATGTGCTGTTTACTAACCAGCCTAGAATCTAGGACCCGCCCAAGATCATGAATGCCCTAATAAATGGTAACATCCGACAGTCAGTACTCCGCGCTTTTTGTGTTACTCATTCCGCGAAAAAAATAACACAAAAATCGCCCCTTACTAGCTGCGGGCACTAACTAGACACCCACGCTAAAAGGCACTAATTAGAAACCATCGATCAAGTACTGACGTGGGTGTCTTATTTAAGAACCCTAAAAATTACATTTATGAATCAAAATCCACAAACAAATTTGAAAACCGGCCCGGTCAAGACTGAAAAACGCCAATTGGAAGATTTATAGACAGACGTGTTTTTTCAACACTATGTTAGACATTTACAAACAGAGCTTTTTTTGATCTACGAGAAGTATTGCCGATTTTGACCTACTCTAGGCACTCTTTGATAACCGAGTAACTCAGCCGCTACTTTTGCCCTTTTGGGCGATCCCGTCAGGCCGCCGGTGTTTTTACCAAAATTGTTCGCAAGTTGCAGCCACAGATCACGGGAAATACCCAGCCGGCTTAATATCGGCGGTAGATCATTTTTTATTAAACTAAACAAATAAGACACCCACGGTAATCAACAAAGAATTTATCGAACAAGCCATCAAATAATAAGACATCAAATAATAAGACACCCACGTTAATCACCAAATAATAAGACACCCACGTTAATCACCAAATAATAAGACACCCACGTTAATCAACAGAGAATTTACCGAACAAGCTGAGCCAAAAGCTACCTTGCCACTCTAAGAATTACATTTATAAATCAAAATCCACAAACAAATTTGAAAACCGGCCCGGTCAAGACTGAAAAACGCCAATTGGAAGATTTATAGACAGACGTGTTTTTCCAACACTAGATTAGATATCTCCAAACAGAGATTTTTTGATTTACGAGAAGTATTGCCTATTCTGACCTACTCTAGGCACTCTTTGATAACCGAGTAACTCAGCCGCTACTTTTGCCTTTTCGGGTGATCCCGTCAGGCCACTGGTATTTTTACCAAAATTATTAGCAAGTTGCAGCCATAGATCATGTGAAATACCCAGCCGGCTTAAAATCGGCGGTAGATCATTTTTTATTAAGCCGCGTTTATCGGATAGAATCGCCCTACCGGTCCAATCCACTAGCGTCAGATAGTCTTTTAATTCAAATGGAACGCCCTCTTCGCCCGCGTTTGTTTGTGAAGAACTCCCTATAAAGGGAGCTAGCGAAGCAGGTTGGGATTGCTGTTTCTGAATAGCGTGAATGCGCCGTTGCAGTGAGGTGTGATCTGAAGTTTCTGGGCTGTCAGCGATCTTTGCTCTGATAGGGTTGAGATCTACGTAGGTCATACAGGCGATGAGCGCTTTTTCATCTAATAATGCTTGGGATGTGAACCTGCCTTCCCAGAAACGGCCCGTACATTTATCTTCGGCATTGGCTTGTCTAGCGATAGGTTCGTTGAGCGCTCGCATAAACCAACTGATATCATGTAACCGTTTACGCCACAGATCTAGCTTGTCTTCCACCACAGCTAACTGTGGTTTTGTTAAGGCTTCGTTATTTAAATATCGATGAGTTAACAATGTCCCCTTAAACAGCTGGTGCCATCTCTCACAAACTTCACGGTTAGACAGGTTTTTGGCTTTCTCAGAGTCTACATTCAGCACCACGTGTAGGTGATTACTCATCACCGCATAAGCATATATATCAATCGTGAAAATATCGGCCAATTGTAGCAACCGATCCTCAACCCACTGACGCCGATGCTCATAGGATTTGCCCGTGTAGTGGTCATCACCGCATAGAAAGGCCCTGCGAACACATCTGGATACGCAGTGGTAATAACGAGTAACATCCAAAGAGACCTGATGTTTACGAGCCTTGGCCATTGTATACATTCCCGATTAATTTTATCTGTATGGATATACAGTTTTATTTATACAGCTTATGGAACCATCGATCAAGCTCTGAAATGGGTGTCTTGTTTAAGAATCAAAATCCACATGCATAAGCTCGGAACTTACAAGGAATCTACAGTCCAGCGCTGAGGTTGATGTCCTACTTGAAGGGCTCTACTTAAAGAACTCAGCACTGAGGTGGGCACTGAGGTGGGTGTCCTACTTAAAGAAAGGGAATTCACTTAACTATCTAGCTTGGCTTTTATTGTCAATACATCGACCAATAAAGCCATTTACTTTGGGCTATTGCCAGATAACATAAGCCTTCCCTGTGATCTAGGCGCGTTAGAGCGTCATAAAAAATAAAAACCATAATAATTTTGGAGAATATCGTGGGCACTCTTAAACCGTTTCTGGCTGTTGCGTTGTTACCCCTAGCAATCTTAACGTTAGTTAACTGTGGCGGTGATGGAGGTGGCTCTAATACCTCCCCCACTCCCGAGCCCGAAGTAGTCACTCGTGAACACGACGATAGAACGTTTACGGTGGCAGAAGAGATCAGCTTTGCACCCCTATCTGAAGAACTCGCCTACCCCCCTTCGCCGCCCACCGATGTCTACTACGGTACCTACCAAGGCTTACAGGGCGAAGCCGTATATGCCTTCGAGGCGCCTCAAGATTGGGATGGCAACGGGTTAATTATGTATACCCACGGGTTTAGGGGCGAAGGTGAGGTGCTGGATGTATCGATACCACCTATCCCATGGCGATTGGCGGTGCTCAGCGCTGGCTATGCCTGGGCGGCGTCCTCGTACTCCGCTAATTTTTATGATGCCAGGGCAGGATTAGAAGATACTAATAAGCTGGCGTTAGAAATTACAGATTACCTGGAAACGGATTGGGGCGTGAGTTTCGATGCACCGAGCCAGTATTTAATCTCTGGGGTTTCAATGGGTGGCCATATTGCAGCGGCTGCGGTCGACAGTGAAAATATCGATACAACGATGTTTCCGGTTCCCTATGCGGGATCAGCACCGTTTTGCCAAGCGGAAGAAAATCAATTTCAATGGCTAGGCGATTACCCACGCGCCATGACGGAAATAGCGGGCTATGGCGATCGAGACTACTCCGAATTCCAAACGCTGCTGGGTGACTATGATGAAAGCGGTTCTGTCATTATCCAAGCCGGCGAAATGCTGGCCGCTTTATTTGAAATCAACGGAAACGGCACGCCTAACTGGGCGAACCCGATCAATGAAAATGGCGAAAACCTGGTAGAAATTGCTAAAAACCTATCCGGTGGCGAGCGCCCAATGTTTGATGAGGGCTTTAACTCCTATTGGAACGACGTATCTCTATCTACCGGTGGCGCAGACGGCACCGTAGCAGGTATTCTGGCTGGCTCAATTTACGACAACCAAGATACCGAATACCGCTGGACTACGGGCGATATCACACTGGCAGAACAAGAGTTTAACGACTCAATTAATCGAGTGTCAGCCAGCGATGGCGTGAATGCGCTGCGTGAAGACGGCGTACGCTGGATTCCCCTCGTAGCAGGTGATTTTGATGTGCCGGTACTCACTATGCACACCCTGGGTGATATGTTTGTGCCATTTGTGCACCAACAACTCTACCAACAAAAAGCCCGGGACAATGGAAACGAGGACTTATTGGTGCAGCGTGCTATTCGCGCTACAGGGCATTGCGCGTTTTCTTTCAGCGAAATTGTAACCGCCATGACCGACTTTTTGACCTGGGTTAACGCAGACATTAAGCCCGCTGGTGACGAAGTGTTAGACGCCGAAGTAGTGGCCAATGAAAACTACGGCTGCACCTTTACCAATACCAGCCCCGACGCCGCTGAAGCACGTGCTGGCTTGCCAGCCTGTAGTACGCAAGAGCAGAAACCAAAAAGGTAAGTACTTAGTACTTGGGTAAGGCCACTAAGCAGTGGCCTTATTTATAGAACTACCACAAAGCCCCCTCTTCCTGGCCACGCTCTTCCTGGCCAATTTCTCACTACGACTTCTGCAAACTAACAGCTACTCGGCATAGGCGTTACAGTTCCGTTAGTACAACCACCCGCAATACGCAACTGATCATTATTTGCACAGAGCAGCAATGCACAAACCCAACAAACAGTTACGACGCTTGAGATTCCAGCTGGCCACTTTCGTCGAGTAATCAATAAAGCATTGAACTTTCAGTCAACAGCCGCTACGTTTGTGATGTTTTGTGTATGACGACATCTGTCGTAGGAAAGACCGCGCCTCGGGAAATGTCAGAAGTACGGTATGGGAATAGATAAGACCTTAGCCAGCCAAAAAGCGTTGATCTGTGGTGGCTCATGAAATTTATCCATTCACTAAGGGGTACCATAAGCCTCGCAAAGTTGAACAGGTACCAGCATGAGTTATCAGCAGCAAGAATTATATTGGTAATTCATAGGGATTGATTAACACCATCGTTTCTGGCCAGGGTAACGCGAGAGACGAAGCCATTGGTGAAAAATCCAAGGCTCTCAAACACCTCAGTGAGAGTTACACCAAAACATAGAAAGAGCAGAAAATATGCCCTATAAAATTGCTAAAGCTATCTACGTAAATCTCTTATCTGGCGTCATAAGTTTACTGTTGATTGTATCATTTAAAGCGAATGCAGAGACAATTTCGGTTTACTTTGGTACTGCAGGTGATTCAGCCGATGGGATCTATTCCGCTAGTTTTGATACTGCTACCGGCTTACTAACGGACATAAATCAAGCACACGCAATAAAAGCTCCGCGATTCTTAACGATTCACCCCAAAAAAAACGTACTGTACGCTGTAGCGAAAATCTCCAACCAACCTGTTGTTGCCGCTTTTTACATGCACAACAATGGCAACATTGAACTCTTAAACTCAGTGCCGATTGGCGATACCGACGGCACCCATATCGCAGTACACCCAACCGGAGCCTTTCTATTAACGGCCCAGTACAATGGTGGAACTGTAGGCGTTTTCCCGCTGGATACTTCAGGCCGTCTGATGCAAAGAAGCCAGCTGATAAAACATGTAGGGGCTGCGATGGTAAATACAGATCGCCAATCGTCACCCCATCCCCACTGGGTAGGTTTCTCACCTGACGGCAAGTATGCGTTTGTGCCCGATTTAGGTTTAGATCAAATCTTAATCTACAAAATCAATATTTCAGAATCAACACTTATTGAGCACGCACGATTAAACACAGCGCCCGGTGCAGGGCCGCGCCACATGCGATTTTCTATTAACGGTAAGTACATCTATGTGTTAAACGAACTTAACTTAACCATTGCTACTTATGTTTACCATCCCGAAAAAGGCTCCGCTGATTTAATTGCGAATACGAACACACTTGATAACGAGGCAAAGGATAAAGAACCGTTTAACTCCGCCTCGGAAATACTTGTGCACCCCTCCGGCAACTATGTCTATTCCGGCAACCGGGGTAACGACTCAGTTTCTGTATTTCGTGCGAATGATCAAAACGGATCCCTAAAGGTCATTGAGGTAGAACCGATTAGAGGGGCGTGGCCGCGAAGCATCGGCATCGACCCTAACGGGCAATGGCTATTCGCCGCTGGCATGCATTCAAATACGGTAGCAATATTTAGCATCAATCAAAATACCGGCGAGCTCTCCTTCCCGAAGGGATCCATTTATTCGGTACCGGAACCTGTTAGTATTGTATTCCATCAAAATGACCTTGCAGAGCAAGAGGATCACCTAAAGTGAGCCGATCACTAAATATCTTTGTAACTGAAAAGGCCGAGCCCCTAGATACATTCCCAAGAAGCCGTTTCAAAGGTAAGCTAAATGTTAATTAGCCCAGCAGTGTTGCGCTTACATGATTAGGACTCACCAACTTGGCTAGGATGAAATGATTAAGCACACCGCCATCACCGTTCACCAGAAGAACAATGTACATAAATAGTCAATCAAGAGCGACAAATAGTACCTTCAGCCATTGGCGAGTCTATGCTACTACGCTGGCACGTCAGCCAGAAGATCTATCTCTCTACCAGCCCGAAAGTCACCTTTATCACGTATGGTCGAACGGGTCACTGGACTAATGGGCGTATAAATCGAGATATAACTAATTTCAGTGCTGTCCCGCTAACTCACAGATAGAAAGGCCTGTAACACGCTGTGATTTATAATTATTTCACCACAAAACACCATAAAAAAAACAGAGTGAAACAGGCCATGAGTCATCATAATACAGTTATCGCCCAAATGCTTAAATTGATTCCCAGACATGAATTTGAAAGTTTGGCAAACCAGCATCATACAGGCCGTTCCTTTCGTAAAGACTCTCGATGGTCTCAGTTTGTGACCATGATGATAGCTCAACTGTCGGGTCGAAATAGCCTGCGAGACATTGTTGATAATATGACCGCTCAAATACATCGTCTGTATCATTTAGGCTCAACCAAATTATCTCGATCAACACTTTTTCGAATCAATGAAGATAAGCCCTATGAGCTCTATGAAGCTCTATTCGGTCGCTTACTTTCACGCTGCCAAGGTGTGGCCCCGGGACACAATTTCCGATTTAAAAACCCGCTGTATTCATTGGATGCAACAACCATCGACTTATGCTTATCCGCATTTCCCTGGGCTGAGTTTCGTGCAGCCAAGGGAGCTATCAAGCTGCATGTTCGGTTGAATCATGAAGGTTATTTGCCCGAGTTTGCGACCATAACGGATGGTAAGGTTCATGACGTCACGGTGGGTAAAACGCTCGCGTTTCCTTCGGGCAGTATAGTCGCTGTCGATAAGGCCTATAATGATTACGCGTGGTATAACCAATCGACAAATAAAGGTATTTTCTTCGTAACTCGATTAAAGAGTAATGCTGCCTGCCGTGTAATTGAGCGCCAACACGTCATTAAATCTAAAGGGATTACTTCTGATCAGATCATTGAATTTACCGGTGCTGTGACGGCAAAGAAATGCCCGATTCAACTTCGTCGAATTGGCTATCGCGATAAAAGTACTGGGAAGCAGTACTTCTTCTTGACCAACCATATGAAAATGGCTGCAAAGACGATTGCAGACCTTTATTAGTCCAGATGGCAAGTAGAAATATTTTTTAAATGGATAAAGCAAAACCTGAAAATCAAATCGTTTGTTGGTACCAGTAAAAACGCGATACTGACTCAAATCTGGATCGCGATGTGTGTTTATTTACTGCTGGCGTTCTTAAAATTCCGGTCTAGATTGGCACAAAGCTTACAGCAAATTATGAGGGTTTTGCAGCTTAACTTGTTTGAAAAACGAGATTTAATGGCGCTGCTCAGGGGTGACCCCGTCAACCCTGAGCCACTGGATAAGTATCAGGCGCAGTTGTTTTGAAAGTTAATGGGACAGCAATGAACTAATTTCTTAAAGTCCTTACTTCACCAGCGTGTAGCCACCTCCAAGGAATAATACACAATCAACACCGTATCACGGTTCAGAGATTAGCCTTAATAAGAAAACAAGCTCTGCCAGCCTGCTACGACTTACCAACAGTACGGTACTTCCTATCTAAATTACGGATGCCTAGGTTTCGATATTGACCAATCGCATTTCCCCTGGTTAATTGAGAGTCTAATGACTCCAATTTAACTCCGATTCTAAATATTGCAGGAGAAACCGATGTCTTCAAAACCACCATCGAATCCTTCGAGACGGGAATTTATTAAATTAACATCAACCGCTGGCGCCGGTGTAGCGGCCACGGTAACTACCCAGCTTCCATCCGCTGCACTGGTAGAAATATCAGTCCCTACTATTCATGAGAAAGCGTTCCACCGAAAAGTAAATCTGACAATCAATGATATAGATTTATCAGTGGAGCTAGACACCCGAACATCCTTGCTGGACTTATTAAGAGAAAAGCTAAAGCTAACGGGTACAAAAAAAGGTTGCGATCACGGTCAGTGCGGTGCATGCACTGTGCTTGTAAACGGCACCCGGATAAATGCTTGCTTGTCTTTGGCGGTTATGCACGAAGGCGATAATATCACCACAGTCGAGGGACTAGGAACACCGGACAATCTTCATGCACTTCAGGATGGCTTCGTCGAACATGATAGTTATCAATGTGGTTACTGCACTTCAGGTCAACTTTGTTCGGCTTTGGGGATGCTTACTGAAGCAACTCAAGGAATGCCAAGCCACATTACGCCAGATCTTCTTATTCCGGTCACGCTGAGCCGTGATGAAATCAAAGAACGAATGAGCGGCAACCTTTGTCGTTGCGGCGCTTATCAGAATATCGTAAATGCAATCGAAGAATATGCGGAGCGCGACCGTGAGACCCTTTAACTTTATTACAGCCGAATCCCGGGAACACGCGTTAAAGCTCGTAGCAGACAACAAAAACGCGAAGTTTATTGGTGGCGGAACGAATTTACTTGATCTGATGAAGCTCGAAATAGAAGCACCAAGCTTACTGATTGATATCTCGAGAACAGACCTAGGCCAGATTGAAAAGGTCGATGACGGACGTATCGCCATCGGAGCATCTGTAACGAACAGCGCCTTAGCTGCCAATATGGATGTCAGGCGGGATTATCCTGTGTTGTCCAGGGCGCTACTGGCAGGAGCCTCCGGCCAGCTACGTAACAAAGCAACGACCGGCGGGAACCTTTTGCAGAGAACCCGATGCCAGTATTTTTACGATACGGCTCAGGCTTGCAACAAAAGATTGCCTGGTAGCGGATGTTCCGCAAAAGGCGGCTTCAGTCGTCAGCTAGCGGTGTTAGATATTGATGATTCGTGTATCGCTTCCTTCCCAAGTGATATGGCGGTAGCGCTTCGGGTGCTTGATGCTGAAATAGAATTAGTCAGCCTGAGCGGTACCAGAATGGTACCAATCGGTGATTTTTACAGTGGCACATCGATGCAACCACATATCGACACGGTTTTAAAACACGATGAACTAATCACGCGAATCATACTTCCCCGACCACTGGGTGGTTCCCATTTCTATGAAAAAGTCCGCGATCGGGCCTCCTATGCGTTTGCTATTGTGTCTGCCGCCATGGTGTTTCAGCCAGATGGGTCTGCGAGAGTCGCCTTTGGCGGTTTAGCTCCCAAGCCGTGGCGCGTGGAGTTCGCAGAGAAGCTGCTTACTACAGATATTGATGAGTATGTTCGTTTGGCATTTTCAGGCGCTAGAGCAACCCATGAGAATCAATTCAAAATTCCGCTTGCGAAGCAAATTTTAAAAACACTCATCAGTAAACACAGGGAGTTATAGCCATGATTTTCTATAAAGCTGGGAAGAATATCTTTGACCAGCAACGAGTTGTAGGAAAACCGCAACGCCGAGTTGATGGCCCCCTGAAAGTAACGGGAACCGCGACTTATGCTTATGAACAGCAACCAACCCAGAAGCTGGTCTACGGCTACATCGTTGGCGCCGAGATAGCCTCCGGCCAAATAACCGGAATAGATGAAAGAAAAGCGAAGCACTCAGAAGGTGTAATAGACATCATCACATACCAAAATGTGCCTGAAGTCGGGACGGGTGCCTTCCTGTCAGCGAAGGCCCTAGGCGGACCTCATATTCAGCATTATCACCAGGCTGTTGCTATAGTTGTGGCAAGCAGCTTTGAACAAGCAAGAGCCGCGGCCTCCAGTTTAGTCATTCATTATAAACGTGAAGCAGGCCAGTACAGCCTTCAATCTCGCGCAGCTAGTGCTCCCCTATCCAAAAGCGGCTCCTTTAGACCAGATCCTGTATCTTCAGTGGGCAACTTCGTAAGTGCATTTCAGCAAGCTGCGGTAAAAGTAGACGAAGTTTACACGACTCCTGATCAATCTCACGCCATGATGGAGCCACATGCTACGGTGGCATACTGGGAGAAGGATATGTTGCATTGCTGGACCGGTGTGCAGCAGTTAAATTGGGGCGTGCGTGATTTAGCCTTCGCACTGGGTGTACCTAAAGAAAAGATAAGAATGCGAGCCCCATTCATTGGTGGAAGTTTCGGTGTAAAAGGCACGGTTATGTCGGACACCGTTTTAGCCGCACTAGCAGCACGAAAAACAGGGTTAGCAGTTAAGGTCACTCTTCAACGTCCTCTTGTAGCCAATAATACCGCACACCGCCCCGCAACCATCCAGCACGTTCAGTTAGGCGCAAATCGAGACGGTAAATTAACAGCAATTGGTCACAGGAGCGTATCTGGAAATATTCCCGGAGGTCGCCCGGAAGCGGCGGTACTTTCGACCCGATACCTTTATCATGCTGATAACCGGGCAACTGAATTAAAGCTCGCTGAACTGAATCTTCCTGAAGGCAGTGCAATGCGCGCACCTGGGGAAGCACCCGGCCAGATGGCCTTAGAGATAGCTATGGATGAGCTTGCAGAAAAGCTTAAAATCGATCCGGTCGAACTCAGAATAATCAATGACACTCGGTTTTCACCAGAACATCCAAACAAGACTTTTTCCCAACGAAATCTGGCGCGATGTCTCGAGCGTGGCGCAGAAGCATTCGGCTGGCACCATCGCTCACCAACACCCGGACAGCAGAAAGCCGGACGATGGCTGAAAGGAATGGGTGTGTCTTCAGCTATTCGCGGAGCACCCGTCTTACCTTCAGCTGCGCGTCTAACACTGCAATCCGACGGGCGTTTGAATGTTAAAACCGATATGACTGACATAGGAACGGGTACCTATACCATTCTGGCACAAACTGCCGCAGATATGTTCGGCCTCACTCCGGCAGACATAGACGTACAACTGGGTGACTCTGCATTTCCTGAATCGCCAGGGAGTGGTGGTCAATGGGGAGCTGCTTCGTCAACCGCCGGTGTTTATGCTGCGTGTGTTGCATTGCAGGAAAAGCTCGCCGAGAAAGTGGGAGCTTCACTCCACGATCTTTCCTTTTCCGACGGGCTGCTAATCGTGAATGGTACGTCTGTCTCTTTGCAAAATTTAGCTAGTCAGGGAGAGATCAGCGCTGATGCAAAGATGGAGTACTCTGAGGGTAGAAAGGAGTTTGAGCATCAGACTTTCGGCGCTCACTTCGTCGAAGTAGAAGTAAACGAAATAACTTTTGAAGTGAGAGTCAAGCGCATGCTGGCCGTGTGTGATGCAGGCAGAATTATTAACCCGAAAGCCGCAGAAAATCAGGTTTTAGGAGGCATGGTAATGGGGTTAGGCGCGGCACTTATGGAAGAGCTAGTGGTTGATGAACGATTAGGGTTCTTTGTAAACCACGATCTCGCGGGATATGAGATCCCGGTTCATGCTGATATTCCGCAGCAGAGTGTTATTTTTATTGACGATGTGGATGAGTTCGCAGGCCCGCTGAAAGCAAAAGGCGTAGGAGAACTGGGTTTAACGGGGGTCGCTCCAGCTATTGCAAACGCAATTTACAACGCCACGGGAATTAGAGTCAGAGATTATCCGTTAACGTTGGATAAGCTTATGACCAAAGCACGAGCTATTTAAATTCTAAGCCAAGCAACTGCACAAGACGCCGCCAGCAATTTACAGATCGTTATTTTAACTCATAAATATTGCATTTGAAATCACTTTACTTCAGGCAACGCTTATTTGATCATTCCAGACGGAAGTCTAGGTTCGCTTTCGAGCATGTCAACGCTACCACATCGTCAAAATATATCATATTGGGCCTATTTAGTAGGCACTAAAGCCCTAGGGGCTGGGGACTGGGGGCTGCTCTAATAATGCTGCACTCACTCCACTCTCGAAGCATGCAACTGCCCTACCCCCCGGCGGCCCGCATTACTCCTTTTTTGGTACATAACAAACCCAAAACCAGAAATCGCAATTATGCCAAGCAATGTAATTACAATGATAACGTCGCGCGTTTCTGGCCCTACCAGCGGGCGCAGTAGGTTCCATTTGTGCAGGATGGAAAACGACAGTGATTCGGCGCGTTCGATTGAGCGGTTTTGGTCTACCAGTATGCCGCTTATTGGGTCTACAAACAGGCGACTGCCGGCGCCATCGTTTACATCTACTTGCCAAACGGGTAACCGTTTATTGCGAAAATCGTAGACCGGACCAAACTGGGTAACCAACTGCATGGAAGTTTGTGGACTGGATGTGAAGGATTGCACTAAGCTGGCGGCAAGTATTTGGTCGGTTACTTCGCTAGGTAGTCCGGTACGAGCATTAATGTACGCCGCACTCTTTTCCATTGCGCGGCCTGCGAAGCGTGCTTTGCGCTTTTCGTGGCCATTGGCTGGTTGGACTATGGGAGCTGAAACGCCTAACCGATACAATGGCTCACCGATGATGGATTGATTAAGTGTAATAGCGTTAAGGTGTGCATTGCTGGGCAAGCTGGAGTTTACGCTGTTTTGCCAAGCTGATTTTGCCTCTTCACTAACCGCAAAATCGGCCAATTGAATGGGCGCTAGCAACCGTATGCCGGAGACAGGCTGCACATATTGCGCCTGCAATAAATGGTAAAAACCACTGGCCGACCAACCCAGCAATGGCAACCACAGTACGTAAGCCAGCCGCCTGTGCCAGCGCCGGCTTGGATTTGGTATTGTTCGCTTGGGTAGTGCAAACACCAAATACAACCCAGTAGAGGCCATGGCTAAAAGCGTTAGCATAAATACGCTCACCAACAGCACCCGGCCTAGGCCTGTTTTATCCAGCCAACTCCAGGTGTGCAGCGCTTTAAAAAAACGCTGCATATTTGCCTTAGCACCATTATTGAGCGATGCCAGCGCGCCGGTTTCCGTGTAGATAAACGCGGTTTGGGTTTTGTTTTTCGTTTCGCCCTGAGCCTTAATTGTAACCTCGTACACCGGTAACAACCGATTCACCGGCGGATAGGATGCATCAAAACGATCGCGAAAGTTAATCGATGTTACCGCTTGTAATGGTACGCCCAAATAATGCGAGGCCAGCCATTTGGCTTGTTCTTGATCGTAACCAAGTAACTCCTCGCCGCTGACCAAATCAAAATAGCGCCTGGGCTGGTGATCGGACTGCGTTATTTGCAATAGGTTACCACCGGCGGAGGCAACAACCTTTACGATGGCTGCCTCTGCTATGGGCAATTGATCAATTACGCCTTCGAGCTGAATCAAGGTAGACGCTTTCGCCTCAAACTGAGGTGGCATCATTTTTTGGGCTTGTGGGCCAAACCAGGCCATCAGCGGATGTAAAATCCCGGATATGGCCCAACACAACACACCAATTAGCGCAAACCAGGTTAATACACGGTGACACTTTGAAATTAGTCGTTTCATTACACTGCCTGTTGTTGTTTGTTCTTATCAGGATTGTTAAAAATTTACGCTCATGCCAACGTATAACGCTCGGCCCTGGCCTGGTGTAAAAACGTTGCTACTAGATGCCGTAGACAGATCAGCCACGGTGGAAATATTCGCGATGTATTTTTCATTGGTGAGGTTTTCTGCAGAGGCAAACAGTGTTACTGAATCCGCCAGAGTAATGCCTGCAAACATACCCAACAGCTCATAGCCGGGTGCTTTAACGGTATTGGCGTAATCGGCGTAGGCACCGTCGGGTACGTAGCGCAGGTTAACGCCTGCGTGCCATGCTTTGTTGTGGTCGTAGCGCAGTTCCGTTAAGTAAATACTTGCAGGTATTCCTGGCAGTTCGTTGCCGCTGTAATCGCCATTGTCGTTGTGAGCAAAACTAAAATCGTTGTAGGTAAACGTGTTACGCCAGGCTAGGTTGCGGTGTAATCGTAGGTCCATGCCTAGTTCAAGGCCAAAGTGTACGGTATCTCCTGCTGCGTTGTCGGTATTGGTTGTTGAGCCGCCAAAGCCGGGAGCTGCCACATCAATAAATTCGTTTACTATTTTGCTGCGGTAAATTGCCACATCCCAAGAAGCTGCTTGCCAATGGCCTCGAGAACCAATCTCCACGGTAAGCGATTCTTGTGCTTTTAATTCAGTAAATGGCTCTGCGCCACCTGAGGTTAAATCCGACATTCCCGGCGGCTCGTAGCCTTCACTCACATTGGTGTAGATTTGAATGTTCTCATTGACTGCGTACAACACGCCCAAACGCGCGCTGAGTTTTTCAAAGTTGAGCTTTCCAGTGTCATCGTTAATACCGCCTAGGTTGTCATCGGGGTCTGCGTTGAAACGATTACGATTATCCCGCTCACTGTTTAGGTATTGCGTACTGAGTATTAAATTGAGCGAATTAGTAAGGTTAAAATCGAGCTCGGCATAGGCAGTTGTGTTTTGCGCCTGCTGATCATCATAGCTTGTGATTTCGCCTTTCGCCGGGCCAGCAGTGGGGCCAAACGCCACCGCGTAGCCATAAACATTCGCCTCGTTGTCGCTTTGCGCGGCCATGGCACCCAACGTCCAGTCTACTGGCACACCCAGCGTGGCGGAGCCATTCAACTGCAATGAAAGCCCAACTTCCGATTCTTCTTGATCGATAATACCCACAAACGGCGTTATAGCATGGTCTAGGGTTCTCTCGGCCAGCCATGCGCCGATTTCAAGCGTGTTCTCCATATATTCAAACACGGTTCTGTTTGAAACTCGATAGACTTCTAAATTTCGATCCTGGTCGAATGTATGATTGGCCTCAGGCGATTGCTCAGGATCAGAAAGCGCCTGCTCCAAGCTTCCGCTGCCTGCCAACTCGTAATTATCCTGCAGAGCCGTAAGGTAAAAACGAGTTTCTATATTGTCGCTTATTTTTATGCCTAGGTTGCCAAAGCTATAAATGCTATCTACCTCTGCATGAGAGCGAAAACCATCACTTTGCAACTGAGTGACCGCGCCGTAATAATCTACCGTGTCGGTTGCCCCTTTTGTGTTAATACTGACTCGTTGAGTATCAAAGGAGCCACCTTCTAACCGAAGGCTGGTACCGGGTTCGGAGGTAGCCCCTGTAGGCGTTACTACATTAATTGCACCACCCAATGAAGCCGCACCGTAACGTAGGCCGTTTGCGCCCTTGTATACCTCGATATAATCCACCGAGAGCGGATCAATTTCTTGGTATTCGGTAATGCCGCTGGCCCTAGAAATAGGTACACCATCACGCAGCACGGTAATACCTCGGCGCTCAAAGGTAGCATTTGCCCCCGAACCACGAATGGAAATTCGGTTTTCTCGCTGGGCTGAGGTATCGGCAAACACCCCCGGGATAAACTCCAAGGCATCGCCAATACTCTGGGTAAATTCAACCAAGTAATCCTCAGCTTTTACTAGGCCTATGCCGCCGGGAATTCGCTCTAAATCGATAATGGCATCATTGGCGCTGCGCGCTGAAAGCCTAGAGTTACTTTCGGCGGTAACGGTTACCTCCTCTAACGTATTAGATTGCTGCCCAAGGCCTGCGGCCAAGCTCGCTGTGCTGATAAGAAGAGACGTAGGTAAGGTTACATATAAAGCGAATTTTAAATAAAAAAAGGGTTTCACGTGCGTATTCTCCATAGAATAATCGTTGCCCACAGCAAAGCATGCCGAGGACAATCCAAAATTGTCGGCTGTTAAATCGAATCAGAATGGTGATTGTTAGGAGAAAATTGGCGGGGCGCGTGGTTGCTGCTTGCGACGAATCGTAGCAATAACGTCTTGGTAGCGCAGCCGTTGTTGCTCAAAAACGGCCTTTGAAACAAAAGGCGTAAACTGGAAAGCCGGCAAAGAATTGTCGGTTGAGGATTTTATAAACCCGTAATCACAATTGGGTTGCCAGGCTGTTTCGAGTGGCTCGTCTTTATGCGCATCTGAAAATACTTTTGCATGACTAACATCAGATGCCACGGCGTTATGATGGTTATGGAAAGGCCCATCGGAATGATGCGCTGTGTGATCCTTGTTTATTGTGTTGCCAATGTTGTGTTTAGTGTCAACGCTGTCGTCGACATGATTGGCATCAGAGTGCGTGGATTTTGCGTGGTTGTGATGGACGATTGCCATTACGGCATCGGATACACCTGCCGGGCAGAATTTAATGTACCCGCCGTCGGCGAACAGAGAGCCCGGCATATACCCCACAGGTACAATTGCCTGAACCGAAAAAGCCACCAGCATCACGGCGCAAACGATAAATCGTCGTTTGCGAGACGGTTGACCACGGTTGGATAAAAGCAAGCTAGCTACCTGATAACTTTATGGGATCAGGAATTATTACGGAAATCGAGTATGCCAACAAGGCTATACCACGACAGAAGCCAGAAACTGCGATCTCTTTCAAACACAGTGCCGCCCAGCCCATCGGCTTGTCTCCGCAAAAAAACTATCCCAATTAACTCCCTCTGTTACTTAGCAAGTTGAATTTAGCCTAAGGCTCGGAATCGGTGGACGGCCATGCGTTGATAACTTTGTCCTGGGATAACTTTGTCCTGGCAGCAAGATTTTCCATGCTTATTTCGGAGACAAAGGGCTATCCGGAGCTCAATCAGCCCTTCGCACTGCCGCTTTCACCTCTTCAGCCCACGATCTATAACAAACTAGGTTGACGAGCTAGCGCCTCTAACGTAAGCCCACCTGAACCCATAGCTGCCCATATAGACAGTTTATTGTTAAAGAAACTGGTCCGCCGGCGGTTAAACCAACTATTAGGGTTAACCCGCCACTGAAAGTTGGGGGCGATCAGCTGTTAAAACGCTAATAACTGTCTATATTTAGCCGTAAGCCAGTCTATTGTGAGTCTTGCTGAAAACGTTTGCACCCGCCCGGCGGGCTATATTTCGAGTTATTCTAAGCTGAGGCGGGAACCTAAGTTATAGCCATTAGACCTTGAAATCCTTATAATAGCTGCCCGATTAGCCTCGCCCACTGGAGTGAGCCCTATAAAATACCAATTGATGGATAACGGTTTATGAGTGATACACGCCCTGTTAACTTAGATATCGCGACGGTGCGCCTGCCTATCAGCGCCTATGCGTCGATTTTGCACCGCATTTGTGCGGTTATTATTTGGGTAGGCTTTACGGCTTTACTTGTCATCGCCAGCAGTGCTCTGAAATCCGAAGCGTCCTTTGACGATCTCGCAGTTACATTGCAAAGCAACTTCTTAGTTCAGTTCCTGGTTTGGGGCTTTCTGTCTGCACTTGGCTACTACTGCATGGGCACCATCAAGCACATCATCCAAGATTTCGGTCACTTCGAAGACAAAAAAGGCGGCCAAATGATCTCTACCGCTGCCATCGCAGGCGGTGTAGTACTTTGTTTGCTAGCGGGAGTTTTAGTATGGGCATAATGAATAAAGGTTGGGGCGTCAAACACTGGGTTTTTCAACGAGTATCAAACGCCTTAATTGTGCTGTTCGCCGTACTGCTGGCAGCCACTTTAATTTCTGGTGTTAGCTACGAAAGCCTACAGGCTTTAATGAGTAACCCTCTGGTTAAGATCTACCTCGCAATTACTTTATTGTTTGTATTTGCCAACTCTATTCTAGCCGCATGGCAAATAGCAGGCGACTACGCTAAAAAACTCAACATCAGCAGCAACGTACTGGTGGGAATTACTGTTATTGTTAGCGCTATCTATTTGATTGCTGGTTTAAAGATCATTTTCTGATCAACCAGATAGGTCAAGGCATTAAAAAAGGGAGCATCGCTCCCTTTTTTAATGCCTGTGTTAAAGCCAGACAGGTTAGATGACCATAGCCGCAAGTTCGAAAGACGACTCGTCCTGCTTAACTACGTCACTGGCAATGTAGGATTTCAGCTCGGCTTCTGAGCCAAAATGACGTGCCATGTCATACTGGCCTTTAAAGTTATTTCCGCTTTCGTCTTCAAGTTTCGCTAGTTGAAACTTTTGACCGTCGCCACCGCGGCCACGAATGATGTAATACGATAATTTCATTGGAATCAGTCTCTTATGCAGTTAACGGGCGCTATTATAGCTGGTCATTGCACGCGTTTAAACGTTCAACACTTTTTGCAAATGATTTTCAATTACAATAACCAGCGATGCCAGCTAGGTTATCGTCTCGATAATTAGCCACTATCTTTACAGCGACATTCTTTTAGTACGGAACACAGGTAGCTTCCGACTAGATTATTGGCTCCAGCAGGCCTATTGCAACGGGTTTTTTCTTTTTACGCGTGGCTCAATGAAGTACCCAATGGCTCAATGAAAATACCTACTGCAAGATCATTTTCCGTAAGGCATCCGCTGCCGGCGATAGGCCATAGCCTTTCAGCGTCAACACCGAAATATCCCTGGTGATCTGTGGCTCCCTAAGATCGATGCAGGCTACGCCAGGAATCGCTAGCGGCTCCATACCGGCGGTTGGCAGTACCGCAACACCCAAACCGGCACACACGTAACCCATTGCCGTGCTAATCAATTTTGGCTCTAGCACAATATTCAAACTAAGGTCGTTTGCGGCAGTTACACCTTCAATCAATGTTCTTACTGTGGTGCCGGGAGCCATGGCTATCAACGGCTGGTTCGCCAGCTGCCGCCAGGTTACCGATGTGTATGCAGCCAACGGCGAATCGCTTGGGCACAGCAATGCTAGCGAGTCTTTTAAGAAAAGCTCCGCATTGATCTCAGGGCTTTGATTGGCATAGCTACAAGCCAAATCCACCTCCCGGTTTAGCAAAGCCTCCATTATCTCTGCCCCGGGCAAGTCGAAAACTTCCAGTGTGATATCCGGGTAATCGTGACGAAAATTGGCTAAGGTTCTGGCCAGCACACTGGCGCACAACGATGGCAACGCCGCCATTCTCACTCGCCCCCGGCGAATGCTTTTAAACTGCTTTAGCTGCTCGCCGGCCTGGTCAAAGTCCTGCAGCATTTGCCGGACCGAAGCGTAGTATTCCCGGCCGGCTTGGGTCAGCTCTACCTGCCGTGTGTTGCGGTGAATTAACGGCACCTCGGCCCAGGTTTCCAGTTGTTTAATCAGTGCGCTTAGGGCCGGTTGCGAAATGCACATCAGCTCCGCGGCCTTGGTGAAGTGCAGCTCCTGCGCCACGGCGGCAAATGCCCGCAGATGTTTTAAATTAACCATTACGCCCTTCCCCGCCTGCTCAACGGCAAGAACCACTCATAGGCCACACCTATTAATACATAATATAAATCGATTTATATTATGAGTGTAACAGCGCTACATTGCTACCTAAAGGCCCGCTCCGGGCATAGACCCCGCAATATGAGTAATGCTTTATGTTTAATTTACTAGAGGGAATCAAGGTTCTCGACCTCACGACGGTGGTACTAGGCCCCTATGCCACCCAGTTTTTGGGGGATTTTGGCGCGGAAGTCGTCAAAGTAGAGAACTTAGACGGAGATGCCTTTCGGGCGGTTCGGCCCGGTCATAGCGTGGATATGGGAGCCGGCTTTTTGAACTGCAACCGCAACAAACGCTCCATTGCGGTGAATTTGAAAACCTCCGAGGGCAAGTCGATTTTGCGCAAACTGGTGGCAGACAGCGATTTAGTGATACACAACATGCGGGGTAAATCTGCCAAAGCCCTGGGTGTGGCCTTTGAGGACTTAACGCAAATAAAGCCCGATATTGTGCTCTGCCACGCCCCTGGGTTCAGCCAAGCCGGGCCAAATGCAGATCAGCCAGCCTACGATGATATTATTCAGGCCGCCTCCGGCATTGCGGCACTTAACGCCGATGCCAGCGGCCAGCCACGATTTTTACCCACTATTTTGTGCGATAAAGTGGGCGGCCTACACCTGGCCCTAGCAGCTCTAGGCGCCATGGCCTACAAATTACGTACCGGTAAAGGCTGCGAGATTGAAGCACCCATGTTTGAAAGCAGCGTGGCATTTTTAATGGCGGAGCAACTGGCCGGCCAAAGTTTTATCCCGCCCTTAGGTGGCACAGGCTATGACCGCTTGCTATCGCCCAACCGTAAACCCTTTGCCACAGCCGATGGTTACATCAGCCTACTCCCCTACAACACCCGCCACTGGCAAGCTTTTTTTAATTTGGTGGGCGAAGACGAGCTTGCCCAAGAGCCCTGGGTGACAGACCCAGTACAACGCAGCCAAAATATCGACCGCTTATACCAGGTAGTAGCCCAGGCAATGCCTGCGCGTACCTCAGCCCAGTGGCAACAGCTGTTAACGGAAAGAGACATCCCCTGCACGCCGGTAAATACCGTTGATGACCTACTAGAAAACCCACACCTAACCGCGACGGAGTTTTTCTATGAAACCAACCACCCTACCGAAGGGCGCCTGCGCGCAACTCGTTCGCCGTTTCAGGCCAAAGGGGTAACCCAAAGCCCGGATTTGCCAGCCCCTAAAACCGGCCAAAACAGCCGCGCTATTTTACAGGAACTGCAGGTATCGGATATCGAAATTGATGCCATGATCAGTGCCGGTATCGTAAAAGCAAGCGTCTAACCGCCCAAGTGGCTTATAAGGATTATTACCATGATTAAATTCGCATTTGGGCTAGATAAAAAGGCTCTCGCTACCTCAACGCTGGGGGTAGGTCATCTAAAGCCCCGCGCACAACCTCTGGCTTTATTACTGCTTTTGGTATTCGCGCTTTTAGCGAACAGTGTAGCCAGCAACCCAGCACCAAAGGTGCCGGAGTTGGAGACCCTGGCCAAGAAAATAGAAACCAAGATTGAAGAGCGTGTAATTCCCGGCGCGGTGATTATGGCGAGCATTAATGGCGAAACCGTATTCGAACAAGTAATGGGTGTTCAGGATATCAATACTGACAAGCCAATCACTAAAAAGACGCTGTTTCGGTTGTACTCAATGTCTAAGCCGATTACCAGTGTCGCCATAATGATACTGGCAGAACAAGGCAAACTTAAACTCACAGACCCAGTCGCGAAATACATTCCAGAATTCGCCACCACTGAAGTTTACGCCCAGGGCGAACTGGGCAATATTAAAACCGTGTCCGTTGAGCGCCACATGACAATCCGCGATCTACTCACGCACAGCTCAGGTATTACCTACCACTTTACCGGCAATACCCCCGTGCATCAGTACTACCGCAAACACGGGGTAAAACGTTATACACCAGTGGGTAGTTCACCTAACGACGGCGAGGCGGCGAAGGATTTAACCGAATTAGTTCAACGTATCGCCAAGGCCCCTTTGCTAGTGCAACCCGGTGACACCTTTGCTTACAGCTATTCCACCACGGTTTTAGGCTACGTGATTGAGCAAGTGACTAATAAACGATTGGATGCCTATTTGCAAGAGGCCATTTTTACGCCATTGGGCATGAAAGACACCGGCTTTTTTGTAGAAGGCAAAGACCTAAAACGGTTTATGACTAACTATCAAATGACTAGCAATGGTTTAAAGGCAATTGAAACGCAAAAAAATACCGACTACAAAGACCGTAACCGGTTATTAGACGGCGGCGGCGCATTGGCCGGAACCGCCCGCGATTATCTGCGCTTTGCCAGTATGCTGGCCAATGGTGGCAGCTTGGGCGGTGTTAGATTATTACAACCACGCAGTGTTTATCGCATGCTTTATCCCGAGGTAGAGCTGAGCGGTCAGGCAGATTCCGCCGGCACCTTTTTTGGTTTAGGCTTTGCCGTCGGCAACAACATAACGCAAAAATCCGGCATGTCGCCGACGGGAATGTACGGTTGGGGCGGCTCTGCCAATACCAATTTTTGGATAGACCCAGATACCCGCCTTGCCTATGTGGTAATGACGCAAGTTATTACACCACCCGGTTTTGAAAAAAGCCTGGGGGTAAGAGAACTGAGCACGCAGTACGTTGCTAAGCTACGCCAACGCTTACAGGCTAGTAATTGAACTCGGGCGTTTATTGACATTCAAACAAAAAGAGTAAATACGCCATGGCGTTAGCCGGTTTTGTCACCATTGTACTTGTGTTGGCGGCAATTTTAAGCAAAAAACTGTCACCCTTAATTGCCATGGTGGCCATTCCTGTGGGGGCCGCTTTGCTGCTCGGCTTTGGCGGCCAAACCAATGAGTTTATCGTCTCCGGGTTAGTTGCAATTGCCCCCATTGCGGTAATGTTTATCTTTGCGATTTTATTTTTTGGCATTATGAACGATGCCAAAGTGTTTGATCCCATCGTAAACAGTATTTTAAGAATCGTCGGTACCGATCCGCGTAAAATACTGCCGGGCACCGCCATTTTAACGGCCATAGTGCATTTAGATGGTTCTGGCGCGTCTACTTTTTTGATTGCTATACCCGCACTTAAGCCACTCTATGAAAAGCTCAATATTGATTTAAAATTACTGGCTTGCACGGCGGCGATGTCTGCTGGCGTGTGTAACCTCTTACCCTGGGGCGGCCCCACCATCCGCGCAGCATCGGCATTGAACATACCCGTACTGGAGCTTTACCGGCCATTAATAGCCGTACAAGCCAGCGGCTTTCTATTCGTATTAGTGACGGCCTATTACCTTGGCAAGCGCGCTTACCGTAAGCAAACATTGAATCTTTCAGCGCCAGCCAACAATAACGTGTGCGAAAGCAAAGAGGCCGAAAACAACGTGGTCAATGACAACATGACCAAAAACACCAATACAGAGTTTAACAAACCACAATATTTCGCCGCAAATATTACCCTAACCCTGTTGGTAATTGGCTTAATGATTACCGGTGTATTGCAACCGGTAGTTGCCTTTATGTGTGGCGTGGTAGCTGCCCTGCTCATTAACTACCGAGAGATAGATAGCCAAGCCATGTGCATTAATAACCACGCCAAAACAGCAATTAGCATGGCGGTGATTTTATTTGCCGCCGGCGTGTTTAGCGGCATTCTAAAACACTCTGGTATGCTCGCAGCCATGGCTCAAACCGGCGCCGAGGCCATGCCTTCCGCTCTATCTGCGCAACTACCGGCCTTGCTTGGCTTTATCGCCATGCCGTTGAGTTTGTTGTTTGACCCGGACTCCTTTTATTTTGGAATTTTACCGGTGTTGGCGGGTATTGCGGCAGAGAATAACCTCCCCCAGGCCGCTGTGGCGCAAGCAGCCTTAATGGGCCAGATGACCACCGGATTTGCGGTAAGCCCATTAACCCCGGCCACGTTTTTACTGGTGGGCCTAACCGGTATTAACTTGGCAGACCACCAGCGCTTTACCATCCCCCTTTTACTAATTACCTCTTGGGTAATGACACTCACCGCCATAGTTTTAGGCGTATTTAAGGCCTAACGTTGCAACCCCTGCCATAGGTAACCAAATGACAATTCCACAACGGGTTAAAATCGTTGAGGTTGGCCCACGAGATGGCCTACAAAATGAAACCGCCCTTGTTCCCAGCGACATCAAAATACAATTGGTGGAAAAATTAGCCGCTACGGGCCTAAGTGCCATCGAATGCGGCAGCTTCGTTAACCCGAAATGGGTACCGCAAATGGCCGATAGCGCTGCTGTGTTTTCGGGCATTCAACGGCAACCCGGGGTGACTTATTCTGCGCTGACGCCCAATTTAAAGGGCCTTGAATCTGCCATTGCTGCAGGTGTGGATGAAGTGGCGGTTTTTGGTTCCTGCACCGAGGCGTTTTCACTAAAAAATATCAACTGCTCGATAGAAGAAAGCCTAGCTCGGTTTAAGCCCCTAATGCGTGCCGCAGAGCAGGCCAATCTTAAGGTTAGGGCCTATCTTTCCTGTGCATTTGGCTGCCCCTACAGTGGCGAGGTTAGCCCACTACAAGTTGCCAAAGTGGCCCGTCAGCTGGAGGATTTAGGCTGCTACGAAATAGCCATATCAGATACCATAGGCACGGGCACGCCAGCGCTGGTAGAAAGTGTGGTTAATGCAGTTGCCGGGAGCCTACCATTGCAACAATTGGCAATGCACTTCCACGATACCCAAGGCCGTGCGCTTGCCAACGTAGAGCAATCCTTAAAGATGGGAATTACGGTGTTTGACAGCGCCATCGGCGGCCTGGGTGGCTGCCCTTACGCAGACGGTGCGTCTGGTAACCTTGCCACCGAGGCGTTAGTGGGACTGCTGCATAACAAGGGCGTAGAAACCGGTGTAGACCTCGCCCAATGCTGGGTTGTAGGGGAATTTATTAATGCTTACGTGGGCGCGCCTAAAAGTACCAAGCCTGCCTTAGCTTCTTCGAAAAACAATTAATCGGATCTGTTGTCAACGATGTGTTAGATTTAAAAAACTCCTATGAATGTTTGGGCGTTACTGACCATTGCCCTCAGTCGACTCTCTGTTTTCTAAGCGCGTTTTAATCGATTTAAATCGTGTCGCATATAAATTTACTTCTTCGGTTTCACTCGGAAGAACAAGCCATGTGGGGTGACCCTGAGTATTAGCGGACCAGGTTTTGTCAGTATTGAGCACTGGCGAGCCTGATTTCGCGAAGTTAACCCAGTAATTTCGCAACGTTTTTGCTAGGCGTTGAGTTTTAGCATCCTGGGATTTAAATGTATTAAAAATCAGTTGCTGGTCATAACCGTGTGGGCTTCCTGGCGATTCTTTGGTTGGTTTTTGGTCGATATAATACAACCAAGCGGGGCTAGGTTTGTGTTGCCACTGCTGGCCCAAAAAGTACGCTGAAAATAGATATCTTTCGTCACCAAACGCACGCTTCGCAGCTCGCTCATGGCTATGGTTCCAATCTTCTTTGTATAGCAGATCTACCTGCCCCGGAAAAGTCTTCCATGATTGCAGATATTGCGGCACGGTATAGCCTGAGTACGGCATCACCGAGCCTTCAAAACTGTTGCCCCCGGTAATTAGGCTTACCTCGTTGGAATGGGTTTTAACCAATTTATAGGGTTGATTTTCCAACGTTACGCCATCAACAATGGGCGAATAAAAGCCTTCAAATCGGCCGGTGATAACTTCGCCAGGCAGCGCTTTTAACTGCTTTAATGTGGCCTCACCCTCTAACCATTGGCTAGCTTTTTCCCGCCCCTGCTGCTCAGCGTGGAGCATAGTGTTACCGTAAACATCTCGCACGGCGAATTGATTTTGCTTTTCTTTGACTGGCAACGGCCAAGCTATATAGCCACTTTGCGAAATCGCTTTATGGAATGATCCGCTGGCCTGCTGATTAACCAACAAAAGATTTACCATCATTCCACCAGCAGAAACACCGAAGATGGTTACATTGTCTTTGTCCCCATTAAATGTCCCTATGTTTCGTTGCACCCAACGCAGGGCCTTTACAACGTCTGATAACCCAAAGTTGGCAACCGGGTTATCCAGTTGAGGATGAGCAAAGAAACCCAATGCCCCTAAGCGATAGTTCATGGATACAACGATAACGCCCTCTTGCGCTAGGACATCACCCGGGATTTGGCCGCTGCCACTAACAAACCCGCCGCCATGAATCCAAACCATGACAGGCAATGGCTTGTCTGCTGCTTTGGCAGAGGCTGGCCGCCAAATGTTAAGAGTGAGGCAATCCTCACTCATTTTGGCCACAAGGTTGACCGGGCTGCTGGGCTGTAGGCATGCCGGCCCATAGGCAGTAGCTTGAAATGGCCGGCCAGTCTTAGACAAAGGCCGAGCGGTTTGCCAACGGAGTTTGCCCACTGGTGGTTGTGCATAGGGAATGCCCAAAAAGGACTCAACTGGGTGATTACTGAGGCCGATATAGCGCCCAGCTTGCACGGCACTGGGAACTGTCGGGGCCGATGGTGACGTTGTGTCTGTTAAGCCTGTGGTGGCAGCAAATAGGCTGGCTACAGCAACGCAAACTTTTATAAACGACAAAGCACCGGTTCGAGAAAGTTGCGGCATGGTCGCCCTATATTATATTTATTGAAAGAAACCACACACTAGCATCAATAGACAAAGCTTTACACGTCTTTGGCCTAAAATTCTTGCCCGCCTTTACCTCTTTTGAATGTAACGGTTGGGGCTGTTCGGCCGGCAAATCGTCGAACTATCGGTATAGCTTTGAACGCCTTTTATTGCCTAATCCTACTTATTAAGGGAATTTTAGTAGATTTAACGGTCTATGTTGTTAACCTCTTATCCGCTGCGAATACAAAGAGTTAGCTATGCAGTTGTCCTCAGCTTACCCGGTTGATAAAGCCCACCTTTCCAAAATCATTATTGACGAGGCACCCCATGAGGGTAATTTCGCAACTGCTATTCCTGAACTCATGCTATTCCGCCGGGATTCGGTTTCCGAACCCTGCTCCTGCTTAATAGAACCCAGTATCGTGGTTGTGACCCAGGGGCAAAAGCGTCTTCTTATTGGTGACCACAACCTGCACTATGACACAGGGCGTTTTTTGGTCAACTCCTTGGATTTGCCCGCGGCATCTGAGGTGGTTAGCGCTAGCAGCGAGGAGCCCTGCCTAGGCTTTGTGGTAAGCCTCAACTTTCGCCTAATTGCCGACCTGGTCGCCCAGGGTTTGGTGCCTAACCAACCCGTGGGCAAAGCGAAAGAAGGCCGTGGTGTCAGTACTGGAGTGGGTACAATGACGAGCCAATTACTAGAGCCTTTGGCAAGGCTCGTTGAATTAATGCGCGAGCCGCAAGCCTTGCCGGCTCTGGCCCCTCTTTACCTACAGGAGATTCACTTTCGGCTGATGTGCAGTGACCAAGCATGGCGCTTACGCCAAGCTGCCGCAGCTGATAGCCAAAACCAGCGCATCGCCAGGGCCGTAAACTGGCTAAAACAGAACTACAACCAGCCCTTTAAGGTAGAGGACTTAGCCAACTCGGTGCAAATGAGCACCACCAGCTTTCATCAGCATTTTCGACAGCTTACGGCCAAAAGCCCCCTGCAATATCAAAAATGGTTGAGGCTGACCGAAGCTAAGCGGTTGATGTTAAACGAAGCCCTGGATGCGTCCAGCGCCTCCTACCAAGTGGGTTACGAAAGCCCCTCCCAATTTAACCGTGAATACAGCCGCCTGTTTGGAACATCGCCAAAGAAGGACATACAAGCTTTACGAGATAGCGTTCGTACCCGTATATAAACGGCAAAAATAGCTCCAGGCTTGCCAGCTTAGACAGCAAACAATCGTCTAGGTCCGTCAAAAGCATTAATAAAGTGTAAATAAGGTTCCAACGGCTGCTAAAAGCTGCCATATTACCTGCTCGGCTCATCAGGGAGGATGACATGAAGCCACTTATAAAATTTTTAACAGCCTGTGGTTTACAGCACTCAAGTCTTTACCGATTTACCGCTATCCAACGCACACCCACCGGCTATGCCAACTTTCTCCGCCGTTTTGTTAGCTTTTATCACTTTGGCCAACGCTGCCAAGTCGCCCTCGATACCAAAATAGATACTCCCGAGTCAGTTTTTGTCGGCGATGGCGTACACCTAGATGGCTGTAAACTGCACGCTGGCGATGGATTCCTAAACTACTCTGCCCCCTGCTACCCAGAGGACATCATAGTCATCGGCAGCTACGCCTATATCGGCCAGGGCGCTGAAATCTACCCAGGAGTAGCCATCGGCACACACGCAAAAGTGATGCCCGGCGTGGTCGTCACCAGTGATGTTGAGGATTACGCGGTGGTTTACCGCGATCAAGACGAAAACACCCCATCCATGGCCCAAAGTCCCAATACTGTGAGTGCAACGGCTAAGCCAAAAAACCAAAGTACGGAAGAACTTACCAAAATGCTCGCCTAGGCTTGGTCCCTCGGCAACCCAAAGCTTGTAGCCATTCTCTAACAGCCCAAATATACCTCGGGCATAGGGGTTGCCATCCTGGAAGGTCCAGTAACGTCTCGTCAGGTTTTAGCGGCAGTTTTACTGGTACACTGCCGGTATTGACAACCTCCCTAATAAACATCATCTAAAAGAGCCGAACATGACTATTTCCCTCTACGACGCCACCATTCCGACCTACCTCCAAATCACCAACGCTTGCCTCGCTCAGCTTGAGAAAGCACAGGCCTGGTGTACAGAGACCAACACGGCGGAGCAAGACATCGTGCAAAGTCGGATTATCGAGGATATGTACCCTCTAGCGTACCAAATCAAGTCAGTTCACACCCATAGCGTGGGCGCACTGGAGGGATTAAAACAAGGAGTATTTTCACCCAATATGGACGAAGCACCGGGGGATTTAGCCGGTCTCAAAAGCAAACTGCAAGCCGCTGTGGATTACTTGCAGAACGTCGACAAGGACGAGCTCAATGGCCGCGTTGGCGCCCCCATGAGGTTTGAATTTAAGGACTACAACCTACCGTTTACCGCTGAAACGTTTTTATTCTCTTTCTCTCAGCCCAATTTCTATTTTCACGCCACAACCGCCTATGATCTTCTCAGAGCCAAGGGCGTACCGGTAGGTAAATTAGACTTTTTGGGCGCACTGCAAATACAGCAATAGCAAAAAAGTAATATCTAAATCCCAAGACCAATACCAATTACGCCATTGCCTACAAAAAAGCCCGCCAAGGTTTCCCCTGGCGGGCTTTTGTTTAAGCCAAATTAACCGGCTTGTTTTTTCTCAGCAGCTTCGGCGTGGTGCTTAAACATCTTCACCAAATCACCGGAGACAATCCGACGAGGAGCCTCACCTTCGGCAAGCGGAGACGCACCGCCAGAAGACTTAGGCGTAACATCCACGCCCTGCTCTTGGGCTTTGGCTCGCAATGCGCCTACGGTAACTTCTTCGCGCTTAAAGTGCTTAAATAAATCGAAGTTATAGTAGTTCATGGCATTTTGATGGGTCACTTTCTCAATGATGCGCTTGTCTAGGTGCTTCACTGTTTTCCAAAGAAACTCGGGCACTTCTGGCCACAAGGTATCGGAATGCGGGTAGTCACACTCGTAGGCCACCAAATCTTCGTTCAGATACTTTAAGTTATCCAAACCGAAAGCATCGTCAATAAAGCAAGTCATAAAGTGCTTATTGAACACTTCACTGGGCTTGTTGCCGCCGAAGTCTGAGTATGTCCAGGCCTTGTGACGCGCGTGGCTGAAGTCAGCACGTTCAGTGAAGTAAGGCACCCAACCGATACCCGATTCAGACAAACAAATCTTCATATTGGGGTAGCGCTGGATCGCGGACAAGTTCAACCAATCTGCGGCACCAACAGCAACCGACATGGGCATGGTAGTGATCCACGCCTCGATAGGAGTCTCCATAGAGGCGTGTGGCGCTGGGTTACCCGCACCAATATGCAAACACATCACCATGTCGTGCTCAACAATCGCTTTCCACATTGGCTCCCAGTATTCATTGTGAATGCTGGGCAAGTTTTGCGTGGTTGGATTTTCGTTCAAGGAAACCGCAGTGCAACCTTTTGCCGAAATGCGTTTAATCTCTTCAACAGTGGCTTTCATATCCCAGGTTGGCAAGATACCACAAGGGATGAACCGACCAGGATGGGAACCGCACCACTCATCAATGTGCCAATCGTTGTAGGCGCGCAGGTGAATCAATGCCAAGTCTTTGTCTGCAGCTTTATGGAATCGGCCACCGTCAAAACCCACAACGGTACCAAAGTTCAGAGAAGCAACAATACCATTGGCATTCATGTCTTTAACGCGTTCGTCGACGTTGTAAACACCTGCGCGCATTTCTTCCAGAGAATTCGGCTCCATACCGTATTCTTCTGGCGGACGGCCAACTACGGCGTTCAAACCAACCGATGGCATAAACATGCCTTGGTAGGTCCAGAAATTTTTACCATTTTCGTCCACACCGAATTTAGGCGCCGTTGCAAGGTGCTCTTTAGACAAGTGCTTGTCGAACATATCGGGTGGTTCGGTAATGTGATCATCAACGCTTATGATCACCATATCATTCATTTCCATACTCGCCTCCTAAATGCGGCAGTGTCTATCGGCCGGTAATGACCTTAGATTTTTGGTTTTGTTGCAATCGTATTTTTAGATGGCCGTTCTATTGCCATACTGCCTAAAAATCAATTTGCGGTGTGTAACGGCATCAATGGTTCTATACCATTAACACTGAAATCCTTTATTTCTCCCACCCGCTCCGCCAATAAGGCGTTATCCGGCTGGAAGGTATAGCAATTCGGCGGCATCTTTGATGCATCGGACTGCTCATCCATTGGCCTAAGACGGCCGTGGGCGATCATAGCGCCCCACTGCAATATTCTTGCAGCTTCTATTTTTTCATCAGATTGCGATTCAACCCAGGAACGCATCTGATGCAATGGCATACCAGCCAGCTCTTTGGGTGCGACTACTTCAAAACCACGCAGTTGCCACTGGTATTCCATTAGTGCATTTTTCTCAATTTGCGCGTAACTAATCCCTAAGTGAGGATCGCTAACGGCGACATCGTATCGGGTAGCGGAGTTATCTTGGGCATGCGCCGCCGCCCACTGTGTTAAATCGAATAAATGCGTACAGTTTTTTTTCTTACCGCCAACCCGCTGGCAGTCATTAAGGGCCCTGCCAATAAAGGTTTTTTTAACTACGTTAAGAGCCCCATCACACGTGGTCCAAGGCGCCCGTGTTTGTACCGGTAAAACATCGGTTATTTGTTTACCATCGTGATGTATGGTCACCGCCATTCGATGAAAATCGTCTTCTAATTCAGCGGTGACACTCAGCTCTGCCGGCGTTATGTCTATCCGACGACGAAACCCGGGCAGCGCTTTCACATCCATAATTAATCCACGGCCAACAGCAGGGCCGTTGCCAATGGGCCACCACCGGAGGTAGCAACCGCGACCTTAGGATTATTTTTAATTTGCCTATCGCCACCCTGGCCGCGTAACTGCACCACGGACTCATGGGCAAAGCCAAAGCCGTGCAGCCGGCCAGCACCAATCTGGCCTCCAAAGGTGTTCAATGGAAGCTCGCCGTTTAAGGCTATGCGCTGTCCACCCTCAATAAATTGACCACCCTCGCCACGTTCGCAAAATCCTAGCGACTCTATCCAGGCCAAGGCTTGAAAACTAAAGCCGTCATATAATTGCACGGTATCTACGTCTTTGGGCTGATAATCGGTTTTCTTCCAGAGGTCGGCACCGGTCTGATAACACGCCATCCACTCAGCCTGATCCCAACTGAGTCGATCCACGGAGCCGGCCTGGGCGGCAATACGTACCGGCGTACAGGACACCTCATCGGTGGCCTCTCCAGCGGATACAATAATTACCGTAGAAGCGTCGGTGTAACGATCACAGTCGAACAAACACAGCGGCGAAGAAATCATCCGTGCCGATAAATATTCATCCATGGATAACGGTTTGCGCACTAACGCCTTAGGGTTGTGTACCGCATTGGCTCTACCGGTAATAGCAATCTGCGCCAACTGCTCGCGGGTTAAACCGTATTTTTTTACGTGCCGCATGGCGTACTGGGCCGTCCAACAGGCAGCAGAGGTGGCACCAAAGGGTTGGAACCATTGCGAATAACTGTCGATACGATCACGCCTTGGCATTGGGTATTCATCCGGCCGGGCCAAAGCTGCCGCTTCGTAAACGGTACGATAACAAATCACATGGCGAGCATGACCAAGCCGTACGGCATCCGCTGCCGCCGCCACTGCACCAAGTTGTGAAGTAATTTCACCGCCACCGGCGTACCATTTCGCTTTTATGCCTAGAGCATCGATTAATTCGTCGGCGCCTATGGGAGAAAACCCCAACATGCCAGCAGACCGGCCAGGATAGGTAGAAACGCCGTCGATTTGCTCAAGCGTTAGGCCTGCATCATTCAATGCTTCTTTAATCGCGTCTACGGTGAGCGACATAGGCAGGCGCTCGAGTTTCATACCGATTTCGGACTGGCCAATACCGGTTATAAAGGCATCGTTTACGGATTTTTGTTCTGCCTGAGAAACCATATCAATCTACCCTCTTAAACAGCGGTAGATACACCTCTTCTTGCTGCTCAAACACAACATTAACCGATTGACCGATGTCGACACTTTCCGGGTCGCAATCAATCACATTACTGGTGATGTACACACCGGGGGCATCGTCCAAGGCGATACGGGCAATAACATAGGGCACCTCAGACTGAGGGTGCCACTTTTGATAATTCACGGTAAAAGTGTCAACGGTACCCTTGCCCGAAACCGCTTTAGGCACCACATTCTGCGACATACAATGGCGGCATACCGGCTGGGGCGGATGAAAAAATTGCTGGCAGTCGTCACAGTGCTGAATGTTAAGATCGCCCTGCTCGCCGCCAGTCCAAAAGGCACGATTAATCGAATCTAAACGCGGTAATTTACGAAAAATCACTGGTTACACATCCCACTTTAAGTAAACTTCTTCTGGCCCCCAAACATGGCCACCGTGGTAAACCAGCGGCTTATCTGGGTCCAGGCGAAACTCGGGCAAACGCGCCATCATCTCTTCGTACAAAATATTCAATTCGATACGAGCCAAATGCGAACCCAAGCAGCGATGAATACCAGTACCAAAGGCAATATGAGCCTTGCCTTCGCGCTCTAGATTAAATTTTTCTGGTTCAGGGTATTCGGTTGCGTCTAAATCCGCTGCAGGCAAAAACATCAATGCCATATCGCCTTTTTTCAACGGTGCACCTAAGAAATCACAGTCCGCTGCCATAAATCTAGGTGGAATAGTAAAGGTATAGCGACGCAGTATTTCTTCTGTAGCCTGGGGAACTTTCTCGGGGTCAGCTCGTAATTCGGCCTGCAACTCTGGGTTTTCCGCCAAATGTATTGCACCTAGCGCCATTCCATTGACCACGGTATCTAAGCCCGCCGTAAACAGCATTACGGCATAGTTTTCGAGATCGTAAAGGGTCGCTTTTTCACCGTTAAACTCAGCTTGCCACAGCAGCGACAACAAATCGTCTTGTGGGTTATCACGGCGTTCGATGATCGTGTCCCGCATTACATCCGCCACTTTTCGCAAGCGCTTTGTAATTGCCTGTTGGTCACGGTCAGTGTTGGTAAAATGTTCTTTCACCAAATCTCTGTACAAGCGCTGCTTTTCAACTGGCAGGCCGAACATTTCTAAAAACACGGTTACCGGCAAGGGCTCGGAGATCGCATCAACAAAAGCACATTCGCCCTTTTCTTTCACTGCATCAATAAGGCTGACTGCCAGCTCTCGAATTTTTCCCTTAAGCTGATGCATCGCCTTAGGAGAAAAAGCCTTATTTAGTGGTGCACGAAAAACTGAATGATGGGGCGGATCAAAGGTAATCGGCGCGGGAATGAAGGGTTTTGGCGCACCCTCGGGTAGGCTTTCCAGAACCTGCTGAATGGCCTCGTAGGGCATTGGAGAATTACTGAAATGATCGTAATCGCGTGTAGCTTCGAACACTGCTTGGTGACTGGCCAGCACCCAATGTCCACCGTGGCGTGGCGTCCAAAATACCGGCGGTGCATTTTTAACGATATCGAGCACCCTAGCATGGGCATTCTTCGTCATTGCTTCGTCAGCAAAAAAGTCAAAATCGTAGACAAACTGATCAGGGATATGATCTGGCTTCGGCACCGCTGGGCTTAAGGCTGGAGTACTCATTGAGGATCCTTATCGATACGATTATTTAGCAAGGCTGCCGGGCGCATTTAGTTGCGCCCGCACCGCTTTCGTTATTGTTTTAATAAACCTACAGGACTCAGTTTTATTTTGCGTTGGCCATCATAGCTGAGAGATCAACCTGCCCTGTGGCAACACCCCCCATAAAGCCACCGTCAACAGGCAAGGCCACACCGTTAACGTAACTGGCCGCAGCGCTATTTAAATAAACCATGGCTGTGGCTTGCTCCTCAGGTGAAGAAGGTCGACCACTGGGCTGCATAGCCGCATCGATAACCGCATCACCAGAGGCCTCTTTGAAATGGGTCATCATCGGTGTAGAGGTCGGACCAGGCATAGTGCAGTTCATACGAATGCCTTTTTTGATTAAATGGCAGGCTGTCAGCATGGTCCAAACAATAATAACTTCTTTGGAAAAGGAATAACCTTCTTTGACCTCATCCATGTGCGCTTCACACCAAGCAACGGCGGCGTCAAAACCCTTTTGGCCAATTAATTCCATAATAACGGGGATACGACGGCTCCAGCCAAGACCACCATTGGATGAAATACTGGCGATTGCACTGCCTTCGGCCATTAACGGCAAAACAGCCTCGGTTAGGTGACGAGTACCGGCAAAGTTAACTTTCATTACATCCATTGCACCAGCGGTTTGCGGCAGGCCTGCACAATTAAATAGCGCATCCACCTTACCACCAATTTTATTCACTGCTTCGGTTACTGTCTCTGGGGCACGCAGGTCGACTTGGTTAAAACTGGCGAGCTCTAGTTGCGTTGGTTTAAAGTCCAAGCCGTGTACCTCGGCACCCTGCTCTACTAAAATTCTAGCGGTGGCCTCACCCATGCCGGAGAAACAGCCACTGACAATAACACGCTTGCCTTTGTAACCTAAAAAGTCCATCACATTGCCTCTTTATATTATGGGTAATTTATCTGTGTGTTGTGTGCCATTAACAAGAATGCTGAGATGCGGCAGCCTATTTCACACCCTTTCAGTTCGTATAGGTGCTAATGCTGACTGGCCGCTTCCCGCTCAGTTTAATCTTCAATTATTTGGATAATTTTCTCTGGGCACGCCCTAGCGCCACGCCTTGCCAACCCCTCTAATTCAGGCGGCACTTCGACCTCAGTTACAGCGATGTAACCTTCGTCGTTCAGCTCAAATAGCTCTTCAGAGATTGCGTAGCAACGCGCGTTGCCTACACAGGCGTCCTTATCGATTCGGATTTTCAAGGTTCCTCCCACTTTTATTGTGTTTTGTTTTGCCTAGTGTGGAGATGGCCTAGTGAGGTACTGGCCAAGGAGGCTAAGTTTGACTTATTATACATCAATGCTGTTCAATAGCAATATCACTCTAGCTCTAGAAACGTTCGCGGCAAGACTGTGGAATTGCAGAACTCACCATTAACTTGCCACATTATGAAAGCAAAAAAAGAGAATAAAAACAGCAGCTTAAATACTTTGTCAGACTGTCACCGGCCCTTCGGGCATTGCCAATAACGACCGACCCCATAAAAAGGCAGCAACGCATGGCGCTATATACAACCATCCACTTATACAACGTTCCCGCTGATCGGCAGCAAGAATACAGCCAGTGGTTTGAGATTCATCATCAACAACAGCTATCCAGCCTGCGAGGCTTTTGCAACGCAGAACGCTATGAGATAGCCGATATACAAATCATGCCGGACATTCTGCAGCCCTGGCAATTTATGACCGTTTACGAATTCGACACAAAAACCCCCGAAATCGATCTGCCGGCATTGGGCCCTCTGTTAGCCAATGCTCGCGACGCGAGCTTAATTAGTACGGACACAGCAGAACGTATTTACTCCTATGAAATGTTTGGCGATTGGAAGGTGAGCCCGAACTGGCAACAAGACAAACCACTGTCTGGCGTTAGCATTATTTTGGGCAACTACGTAGCCGGCCACTACGAGGCCTATCAAAAATGGTACGAAGAAATACACAGCGTTGAGGTTATCAACGTGCCCGGACATGTGGGCATGAAACGCGGTGAGTTGAGCACTACCCAAGTTGAACCCAAGCATTATTGCCCTGGCGACCAACTAGTGTTGTGCGCTCAACAAACTGATGATCTACTGTTCACAGTAAAAGATTTTAGCGCCCGTGCTCGTGGCGTCAGCCCAAGCGGTATTGTTATGGAACCTCGTTCCAATACGGGTTCCTTCGCCAGAACGGTACATTATTTTAATAAAATCAGTGGCGAAGAATTCTGGCCTGGCGGTATCGCCTACGCGGGCGACTTGAGCGTGTACGAACAAGAACAATAATTACGGAGTAAAACCATGTCAAAATTGATCGTAATTACCGGCGCAGGCGTCGGCTTAGGCCGCGCCCTTGCAAAGCGTTTTGCCAACGATGGTGATCGTGTGGTGTTGTTGGGTAGAACCCTTGCCAAAGTACAGGCGGTTGCTGATGAGATTGGTGAGGCGGCATATGCTGTGCACTGCGATGTCGCCGATCCAGCCTCGGTGAAAAAGGCTTTCGATACCATTAAAGAGCGGTACGACACTATTGATGTGTTAATCAATAACGCAGCGGTATTCGAACCTTTCCTGTTGCAAAATGCCAAAGACGAACAGATTATAAACGCCATAAATATCAATTTGGCCGGCCCAATGTTTAGCTGCCGAGCAGCCATACCTTTGATGAAAAAAGGCGGGCATTTAATCAACATAACCAGCGAATCTGTTGAGGTGGAACTGCCGCATTTATCGGTATACCAAGCCACAAAAGCAGGCACAGAGCGTTTGACTAAAAGCCTGCATTTGGAATTGCAAGATGCCGGCATTAGAGCTTCCTACGTACGAGCCGGCGCCATGTACGAGGAAGGCAAAACCTGGGACGCCAACCCCGAAGATCAAATGGCATTTGCCAAAGCCGCTATAGAGAGGGGCTTTAATATGCGAGAAAAGCCCATCAGCCAGTTTGATTCGGTGACGGATGTTTTTCGGGCATTGATTGATTTGCCAGCTGATCTACACGCTGTGTCGATCAGCCTGCACGGACGCAAGCCCTAGAATTATTTCAAAAGCGCTAAAAGAGAACGCAATCCATGCCAGTTAGCGTCGCCGATGATTACTGTATTTTCAAGGCTAAATACAAACGTTCGGTAAAGTACTTACAAGATTTCCAACAAAATAAAAATGGGAAACAACATGAACGAGTCGTGTGACTTTGTGATTATCGGCAGCGGCGCTGGCGCTTTGTGTGCCGCCATCGTTATGGCCGACGCCGGCAAAAAGGTTGTCGTTCTGGAAAAAGAGCCTTTACTCGGTGGCACCACTGCCACCTCCGGCGGCGTTATGTGGATACCCAACAACCGCTATATGTCAGACGCTGGCGTGCCCGATAGTAAAAATCAAGCCATAGAATATTTAAATCATGCCGTTGGTGATGCGCCGGATACTCCAGGGACCAGTCCGCTAAGGCGTGAAACCTACGTTGATCAATCCGTCGCTGCGCTAGAGTTCTTAGAGTCCCAGGGGCTAGAGTTTCGTCGGGTTCCATCTTGGCCAGATTACTATGCAGTTCCGGGGCAATCTGAAGCCGGCCGTACCGTGGTATCGGAATTATTCAATTTAAAATCATTGGACGATTGGCAAGATAAGTTACGACCAGGGTTCCTACCCTTAGCCGGCTACCTAGAAGAAGCCATGGAACTTGCCTATATGACCCGTACCTGGGCAGCCAAGGGTATGTTGCTAAAGCTTATTGGTCGCACACTGGGTAGCCGCTTAACCGGTAAAAACTACGCCACTGCCGGGCAAGCGCTGCAAGGCGCTCAACTGAAGGCCGCCCTTAATGCTGGTGCGGACATAAGAACAGAGTACGCCGTTAAAGAATTAATGTTCGATAACGGTAAGGTCACAGGAGTTATTGCTGAGCACAAGGGCCAACCAGTACACATTACTGCAAAACTCGGTGTTCTGGTTGCATCAGGCGGATTCAGTAAAAACCAAATTATGCTCGATCAGTACATTCCGGGCACAAAAACCGAGTGGTCGGGCGCGGCCAGCGGCGACACAGGGGAAATGATCCAAGAAGCCGTGAGAGTAGGCGCAACCGTCGCCCAAATGGAACAGCGACAAGGCTATCCTGTCACCACCCCGCCGGGCAAACCGCTGGCTTACATGCAAAGCGATTTAGCCAAACCCCATGCCATATTAGTGGATAAATCCGGCCAGCGATTTATGGGCGAGGCAGACTCCTATATGAAACTGGCTCGCGGTATTTTAGAACGTAATGAAACCAGCTCTGCCATTCCCAGCTGGATGATCATCGATAGCCAATACGCTAAAAAATATATGCTAGCCGGCGGCATGCTCAATAAAAAACGCATTAAACAATGGCTAGAAGCAGGCTTCCTTAAAACAGGCGCTACGTTAGCTGAGTTGGCAAGCCAGTGCGATATCGATGGCCAGCAACTACAAGCCAGCGTAGAACAATTTAATGGTTTTGTGACTGCCAACAAAGACGAAGCTTTTGGCCGCGGCGATGAGGTGTACCACAACTGGCTAGGCGATAAACTGAATAAACCTTCAGCAACCCTAGGTAGCATTACCCAAGCGCCTTTTTATGCAGTTCCTATATACCCAGGAGACGTCAGCACCTTTGGCGGTATCGTAACCAACGAACACGCTCAAGTATTGAGTAAAGAAAACCAGCCAATACCGGGCCTCTATGCAACTGGCGTGGCAACCGCTTCGGTTATGGCTAAATCCAGCCCGGGAGCCGGCGGCAGTATTGGCCCATCGCTTACCTGGGGTTACGTCGCCGCAAATCACGCATTAAAACCGCAAAATAGCACTAGCCGCAACGGGCAAGTAGCGGTGGAAAGCACCGTGCCTTGAGCGAAGCAAAACAACATCCTCTAAAGGAGAATCAGATGAGTAATCTGCAAGATGCAATGCTGTATATCAACGGAGAAATCCGACCCTCCAGCGATAATGCATACTATGACAACATCGGCCCATGGACTGGCGAGGTCGTCGGCCGTGCCGCCGACGCCACTGCGGCTGACGTGCAACAAGCTATCGATAGTGCCAGGCATGCCTTCGACCACACCGACTGGTCCAGCCAACACGAACAACGCCACGAATTGATGAAAAAGTACGTCAAGGCCTTGTGGGATAAGCGCGCACTGCTAGTAGACATTTCTCGCTTTGAGGCAGGCGCTGCCATGGGTGCCGCCGCGCGCGCACACATCGATGGCGCCTTAAATGGAGCCGATGACTTACTAAAGTGCTTTGAACAAGTTACCTGGCAAGAAGACCGTGGTGTTAAAAACGAGAACGGTTTCGATACCAAGCGTCTAGTCACCCACGAAGCAGTCGGAGTAGTTGGCGCAATCACGCCTTGGAATGTGCCTTTGTACGTTAACATCGGCAAGGTGGTGGCGGCACTGCTTGCTGGCTGTACCGTTATTTTAAAGCCCGCACCAGATACCCCTTTAATGGGCTCTGTAATGGGGGAAATAGCTCAACAAGTTGGCTTGCCACCGGGCGTGTTTAACGTGGTTACGTCTAGCGACCCAGCCATGGCCGGAGAAATGCTTACTAAAGATCCAGCCGTAGACTTAATTTCCTTCACTGGCTCCACCGCCGTAGGTAAATTAATTATGCAAAATGGCGCCCCCAGCTTAAAACGCGTGTTTTTGGAGCTTGGCGGAAAATCGGCCTTTGTTGTATTAGACGACGCTCCAAATTTTGCCCAAACGGTAATGGGCTCTATGGTTGTATTCCACGCCGGTCAAGGTTGCGCCTACCCTACCCGCTTGCTAGTACCAAAAAGTCGCTACGACGAAGCTGTGAAAGCATTGGAAATGGCCTACGCCGGCTTTGATTCTAAGTGGGGCTTACAAGACGAACCCAGCTGCATCATGGGACCATTAATTTCCAAAAAACAATTGGATCGCGTTGCCAGCTACACCGACATCGGCAAGCAAGACGGCGCCCGGCTGCTTGCTGGCGGTAAGGTACGCAGCGACAAAGGTAACGGGTTCTTCTTTGAACCTACCTGCTTTGTCGACTGCACCAACGATATGCGCATCGCTCAAGAGGAGATTTTCGGCCCTGTGCTGGTGGTGATCCCCTACGAAGATGATGAGGACGCCATTCGTGTTGCCAATGAAAGCGTCTATGGTTTAGGCGGCGCTATTTTTGGCAGCACTGAGCGGGCACTGGAAATGGCCAAAAAAATCCGTACAGGGTCTATGAGCGTTAACGGCGGCACGAGTATTACAGGAGACCTTCCCTTCGGTGGCTATAAACAAAGTGGAATAGGCCGCGAATGGGGCTTGGAAGGTATCGAAGAATTCCTAGAGACCAAAGCGATTGGTATCCGAGCGTCTTAGGCTCCCCATCGGTAACTGAAGTGCAACCCACCTCGGGCATTTGCTAGGTGGGTTGCTCAAATTTTCTCTCTACTTCCGTGTGTCTTCTCTTTTACCGCTCCAACTCTAACTCTACTCCTCTAACTCTACTAATCTAACTCTACTACTCTATTTGCCCGCCTCTATTCTTTAGACCCGCTTTAGTTCGGCCTTTCCTTCGCTTGTCCCAAGGACATAACAGTTAATCGCGCTATAACCCCCGTTAATCCTTACAATGAAGTTGCCAGCTTAGCCACTGGCAGTGTAGCCAAATGTGTGCAAAACAGTTGCTAAACGGCAAAGGGTTTAAAACCATGCAAACAGCCAACGAATTTATGGCGCAAGCAGCCCGCGAAACCAAACTCAGCGATTTTGGTGACGACTCATTTAAAGAGGGACTGGAGATATTGTTGGGTGCGCTGGAGTCAGAGGCCGCGCTTAACCGCGCGGGCGAAGGGATATTTGAGCAACGCATTTTGGGAGCATTAAAAAATCGACTGCATGTCGAAGATTGGTACCGGCGACATCCCGAAATTGACAGTGAAATTATCGTAGCACCTCTTATCGGAATCAGTTTACCAAGGACGGGATCTACTGCACTTTCGTTCTTGCTCGCGCAAGATCCTAATGCGCGTTCTTTGCGTAGCTATGAGTCGGCTCAGCCCTGTCCGCCCCCGGCGATGGTCACCGGGCCAGATCCAAGAATTCAGCACCTCAACAATGACGAGACAAGACCCAAAGGTGCCAAACGTCACGTTCCATCCGCCGCAACCGGCCCAGCGGAGTGCCAGGAGCTAATGGCTCTGGATTTTAAATCACAATTGTTTTTAGCGTTTGCACAAATTCCCACCTACGCCCAATGGTTATTAACGGCCGATTTAACCACGACCTACGCCTACGAACGACGAGTTTTGAAATTACTGCAGTGGCGCAGCCCGACGTCACCTTGGCGGTTGAAAGCACCAACTCACTTACTGTATTTAGATCACCTGGACAAGGTATTTCCCGATGCACGATTTGTGATGACCCATCGCGACCCCACCGATGTATTGCTTTCGGTGATTTACCTATTCGATGATTACACCTCAAAACTCAGTGACCATGCCGACCCGCACTACACTGCGGAATTGAATATCAACATGTGGAAAATAGGCATAGAAAGAGCCATGGCCTTCCGAGCCAACGGCAACGAGCACCGATTTTTTGATATCGATTTTACCGCTATGCAGCAGCAACCTATTGCAGAAGTCACGGCTCTTTACCAATGGTTAGATTGCCCTGTTAGCCACGAGTTTGAAACCGGCATGCAAAATTGGTGGCAACACAACGCCGCCAACCGCGAGCGTAACCCCAAACCCGATCCCAGTCATTATCAATTCGATGCCGATCAGGTGAGGCCGTTGTTCGCCGAATACATTCAAAAAACCCAACAGTGGCTGAGTCAATAATGGTAGAACCGAATCATGGATAACATCACCCATCACCAAGACCAACCCGCCATAGAGCGACTCAATTTAACTGGCCAGGTTGTGTTTATCACCGGCGCGGGCGCAGGTATTGGCCGAGCCATTGCGTTGGCATTTGCCGGCGCCGGCGCGCACATTGTTATCGCCGATAGAGAACCAGCGCGCTGTGAAGAAGTTGCACTACAAGTACGTGAACTAGGAGCAAAGGCATTACCCATCACCGTAGACGTCACACACACCGATCAAATAAGCGAAGCGGTGAATAAAGCTATTGAGTGTTTCCAACGTTTGGATATTTTGGTCAACAATGCCGGTGGCGTCAGTTTAAAACCCTTTTTGACTCAGTCTGAACGCTCATGGCGCAAGCACGTGGATTTAAATCTTATTAGCGCCTTCGCCGCCACGGCAGCGGTGGTACCCGAAATCATTAAAGGTAGTCGAGGCGGTAGTATTATTAATGTCACCAGTATTGAGGCCTCTCGGGCTGCTCCCAATGCAGCGGTTTATAGCGCTTGCAAGGCCGGCTTAGAGAATTTTACTCGCACCATGGCTTTAGAGTTGGCCGACCACAAAATTCGCGTTAATGCTCTCGCGCCAGATTACACCGTAACGCCTGGTGTGCGCGGTAATATTCGCGGGCCGGTTGATCAGTCACAGTGGATAGAGCCTTCGCCGGCTCGGGAGGAAGCTACGGCCAGACGTATCCCGGCAGCGCGTACCGGCTATGACTACGAATGCGCAGACGCTGCTTTGTTTTTAGCATCGCCACTGAGCAGCTACGTTAACGGCACTATTTTACGCGTGGATGGCGGCACCTGGGCATCCAGTGGCTGGGCTCGGAATAAAGCTGGCCAGTGGACACTTACGCCAGAAATTTAAGGCCCTGGGAGGTCATAATGAAAATAAACGTCGTTCTACCCTTTGACAATTTAAACGCCGGCGATGAATTTATGAGCCTAGAGGCCATAACATCCATCGCACCATTTATAGAGCGTTTAGGCTTCAACGGTGTCAATGTTACGGATCATCCTTGCCCCAGCGCTAAGTGGTTAGACAACGGCGGCCACTACGCGCAAGATCCCTTTGTGGTTTTGTCCATGGTTGCCGCTTGCACACAACAGCTCAAGCTTTGCACGGGTATTCTGGTGCTACCCTATCGCAACCCATTTATAACTGCGCGGGCCATCGCGTCATTAGATTACTTATCCAACGGCCGATTAATGATGGGATTCGGCGCCGGCTATATGAAAGGTGAATACTACGCCTTGGGGGCAGACTTTGAAGCCCGTAACGACACCATGGATGAATACCTACAAGCCCTAAAACTCGCACTCAGTGGAGAAGACTTCAGCTTCAAAGGTACCGGCTACGAGGCACGTAATTGCCGCATTTTACCCACCAGTAAGCAACGGCCGCATCCGCCTTTTTTAATGGGTGGCAACTCGCCCAGAGCAATGCGACGTGCAGCTGAGCTAGCCGACGCTTGGTATCCATTTTTTACGGCCCCTGTAATTTCTGCCACCGCCCGTACTGCGCAAATTAATTCGATTGCTGACCTCGCCAAGGCAAAGCAATACCTGCTAAACCACTGTGAGAAAATCAATCGTCAAGAGCCTCCTTTTTTAATGACTGGTAGCATTAAAGCGCCAGGCGAACAACTTAGCCATGCACAGTATTTGGATAAAATTGGCCAACTCGCTGACCTCGGCGTCAGCGTAACCTGCTATGCCCCCCAAGGCGACACTCGTCAGGCCTGGTGCGACGACCTACAACAATTTGCCGAAGAAGTACTGAACAAACTACCCAAAGAGAAAACACCATGAGTAATACCTTAAAATTGGGTTTCAAAGCCTCTAGCGAACAGTTCGCGCCCCAGGAATTACTGAACTACGGAATATTGGCTGAAAAAATTGGGCTGGATTCGGTGTGGATCAGTGATCATTTTCAACCCTGGCGGCACACAGGCGGCCATGCGCCTTTTTCACTGTCTTGGCTGGCCGCGTTGGGCGCTAAAACAGAGCGCGTGGTTATGGGCACCAGTGTTTTAACGCCATCGTTTCGTTACCACCCCAGTATCGTTGCACAGGCTTTTGGCACCATGGGCTGTTTATTTCCCAATCGCTTAATTTTAGGGGTGGGCACTGGTGAATCACTGAATGAGGTCCCTGCCAGTGGTTTGCTTTGGCCAGAGCAGCGTGAACGCACGCTGCGTTTAAAAGAATCCGTTCGTCTTATTAAAACGCTGTGGACGCAAGACCGAGTGGATTTTGAGGGCGAATTCTACCGCACAGAACGAGCCACTATTTACGATAAACCCGACACCCCGGTACCCATTTACATCGCTGGCGCAGGCCCTGTGATGGCAAAGTATGCAGGCACCACCGGTGAAGGGTTTATTTGCACCAGCGGTAAAGCACGGGAGCTATACCAAGATAAATTACTGCCTAAGGTTACCGAAGGTTTGGAGCAATCCCAGCGTTCCAATACTGAATTCGATAGGACCATTGAAATTAAACTGTCTTACAACACCGATAAACAACAGGCCCTACAAGATACCCGTTTCTGGGGTGCCCTGGCACTGAAGCCAGAAGAAAAAATGAACGTGGAAGATCCGCTGGCAATGGAGCAACTGGCGGATGAGCTACCCGCCGAGCGCGCCGCTTCGCGCTGGATTGTCACAGATGACGCCGATGAAGTGGTAGAAAAGGTTAAGCCCTACGTAGACATGGGTTTTAATCATTTGGTTTTCCACTACCCTGGCCCCAATCAAGCCGAGTTTTTAACCTTATTCGGTGAAACACTGAATACACGATTACGGCAGGCGTTCGGTTAAGCCATGGCGAAGACCACCTGGGCCCTGGTGCCGATAAACACCTTACAGCGGGCGAAAAGCCGGTTAGCGCCGTCACTGAATAGCAAACAGCGGCAACGTTTGCACCTACAGTTAGCAAGCCATGTACTGGCCACTTTGCAAGCCTGCCGTCATCTGCATCGGGTAATTGTGGTTAATAACAACGACGATGCCATCAGCCAGCTAGCCCGTAAATTTGACTGTGCTGAAATAATCACCAACGAAATCGGCACCCTAAACACCTATCAATGGGCACTAAAAAATCTACCGGGTAAGCCCGAACAGCTTTTGTTAATCGCCAGTGATTTACCACAGGTCAACGTCGACTGCCTAGATGAATTATTAATTGCTGCCGTCAGGCAAGACATCACCATCGTGCCAGACAAGCACTTCTCCGGAACTAACGCGTTGGTATCACCTTGGCCAGTAAAATTGCCTTTGGCCTTTGGCAACAACAGCTACCAACAACACATCTACAACGCCCAGCACTGCCAGCTCAGCTGGGGCTCATTTACCCACCCAAGGCTTGCCTGGGATCTAGACACCCCAGGCGACTATCATCACATTGCCCAGCACAACCCCAAGTGGCGGCAACCTATAAGTGAAGCAGCCTGATGCCCATCACCAGCCAACCTTCTTTTGAATGCGACCACACCGTGGATACTTTGTTAAACACCCCGTGGCAAACTTTGGCCATAGCCGCGCAACAAAAACGCGCTACGGTGTGGGGTACCAATATTACCTATTCCCGCAAAGTATTTATTCCGCTCACCAAACTGTGCCGCGATGTATGCCATTACTGCACATTTGCGCAAACGCCAAGAGCCCTAGCCCGCCAACAGCAAACTAAACACTCAGTGTATTTATCACCACAGCAGGTACTGGAAATCGCTCGGCAAGGCCAGCAGCAAGGTTGCAAAGAAGCGCTGTTTACCCTGGGGGATCAACCCGAGCTACGTTACAGCGCGGCGCGTGATGCTCTGCGTAACCTCGGCTTTGAAACCACCCTGGAGTACCTGGGCCATGTAGCGCAATTGGTGTTGGAAGAGACAGGCCTTTTACCGCACTTAAACCCCGGTTTAATGCAGTTGCAGGATTATCAGCGATTGCGCCAGGTGGCGCCATCCATGGGAATTATGTTGGAAACCAGTGCCCAACGGCTCGGCGACAAAGGCGGCCCACATTACGGCTCGCCGGACAAAGACCCGCAAAGAAGACTGGCCAGCCTAGCCTCCGCCGGCCTTGCCAAGGTAGCCATGACTAGCGGCGTGTTAATTGGTATTGGTGAAACACGGCTTGAACGTTTGCAGTCGATTGTAGAATTAAAAAAACTGGCACTGCAATACGGCCACATACAAGAAGTCATTGTGCAAAATTTTAAAGCCAAAGCTGATACCAAAATGGCAAGGTTTCCAGAACCGAGCATGGAGGAATTGTGCTGGACCATTGCCTGTGCACGAGTGATTTTACCGGCCGAAGTAAGCCTGCAAGCGCCACCCAATTTATTCGATGGTAACCTTGGCCAACTGATTGAGGCCGGTATCAACGATTGGGGTGGTGTATCCCCGGTTACTCCTGATCACGTAAACCCAGAGGCGCCCTGGCCACACCTCGACGCGCTAGCAAAAGCCACCCAAGCCACCGGCCACGAGCTGGTGGAAAGGCTCACAGTTTACCCTCGGTTTACACAACAGGCGGATACTTGGCTGGCGCCTGGCGTTCGGCCGAAGGTGTTAAAGCTAAGTGATAGCAGCGGCCTCGCCCGGGTTGGCCAATGGGCGCCAGGAGCCTGCACTGAAGCCAACCAAGATGACCTCAACGATATCGCCAGCGGGCCTTTCATCGCCAGGCGTAAATCCGCCATTAGCCAGCTGCTAGAAAAGCACACCACACAACAACTGACGCAAAAAGACATTGCACAATTGTTTTCCGCCCGCGGGCAGGACTTTGCCGATGTTTGCCGGGCTGCAAATAATCTACGCAAAGCGACCAACGGCGACACGGTAAGCTACGCCGTGGTGCGAAATATTAACTACACCAATATTTGCCAGTACCAGTGCAGCTTTTGTGCTTTCTCCAAAGGAAAGCGGCATGACCACCTACGCGGTAAGCCCTACTTGTTAGAACCATCAGAGATTATTCGCAGAGTTAACGAAGCCTGGGCACGGGGCGCCACTGAAGTGTGCATGCAGGGAGGCATTCATCCGCAGTTTACCGGTGAAACCTATTTAGATTTGTGTCATACCGTTAAGCAGGCCCAGCCCAATATACACATGCACGCCTTTAGCCCCTTGGAGGTCGCCCACGGTGCTAAAACGTTGGGAATGAGTGTGCAAGATTATCTGCAAGCGTTGAAAAGCGCCGGTTTAAATTCTATGCCTGGCACGGCGGCGGAGATTCTTAACGATGACATACGCCGCCAGCTGGCCCCAGATAAAATGCTCAGCAACCAATGGCTGGATATTATCCGCCAGGCCCACAACACAGGACTAGCCACCACGGCAACTATCATGTTTGGCCACATAGATAATTACCAGCACTGGGCTGAACACCTTTTGCGGATAGACCAACTTCAACAAGAAACCGGTGGCTTTACCGAATTTGTGCCTCTGCCCTTCGTCCATATGGAAGCGCCCATGTTTTTAAGAGGCCAAGCCCGTAAAGGCCCAACGCTTAGAGAAACCATTTTAATGCACGCGGTGGCTCGGCTGGTGTTAAGCCCGGGGATCAAAAACATCCAAGTCTCTTGGGTAAAAGTGGGTCAAACCTGGGCGTCTCACTGCCTTAACAGTGGCGCAAATGATTTGGGCGGCACCTTGATGAATGAATCCATCAGCCGGGCCGCCGGTGCCAGCCACGGCCAGGAGCTAGACGCCGCCGGAATGGAATGTTTAATTAAATCTCTGGGTCGCATGCCCTTACAGCGTACTACTTTGTATTCGCCAGCATGTAGTGTTCAACACAGCAAAGCACTGAGCGCGCCTGCGTTAATACCGGTAACCAATGCTATGCCCTCCGGTAACGCTTCGCTAACAGCCAATTTAGTGCACCCAAAGGCAGAAATAATTTCATGAACGCGGCGAGCTTAGAGTTTATCCCGGTGCAGGGAATGCCCGAATTTCTAGCGGGCGATGATCTGGTAGAGCATCTAATCAATGGGTTGTGTGCGAATACGACAACGCTTAGCAACGGCGACGTGTTGGTAATAGCGCAAAAGATTGTGTCCAAAATTGAAGGGCGATTTATTAATCTCAATGCCGTTAATATCAGCACCAAAGCACTGGAACTTGCTGCCCAGTGTCAAAAAGACCCACGCTTAGTAGAACTGATTTTGCAAGAATCCACCGATGTGGTGCGCTGCGTGCCCGGAGTATTGATTGTGCGCCACAAATTAGGCTTAGTTATGGCCAATGCCGGTATCGACCAATCCAATGTTCCGGGTGATGATATTGCTTTGCTACTACCGCAAAACCCCGATGCCAGCGCTCAGCACCTCGCCGAGGCCATGCAGCAACGCCTAGGCGTTTCGGTGGCCGTGCTAATTTCCGACAGTTTCGGCCGCCCCTTTCGCAACGGCGTGTGCGGTACCTGCATCGGCTGTTTTGGGCTGAGTTCGCTCTACGATTTACGCGGCCACGTAGACCGCGAAGAAAGACCTTTAGCAGTTACCCAGCTGGCCATTGGCGATCAACTGTGTGCTACTGCTAATTTGGTCTGTGGCGAGTCCAACGCCGGCATACCTGCGGTGGTAGTACGCGGTTTAGCGGACGACTATTTAAAGCAATCGTTACCGGCATCGCACTTAGTTCGGCCAGTGCAAGAAGATTTATTTCAATAGATAACACCCAGCCTGAAGATTTTTCTTTTTCTCTCTTTTTTCTTTTTTCTCGGGTGGGGGGGGTAATGGTTTCGATCCATTCCCCACAACTAAAAAACTATTCTACAGAGTTGGCATCAACCGGCACGGTAGCGCCATCATTAGCCGCAGATAATCGAATAGCCTCTAGCACCTGCATTGCCGCGAGGCCGTCGTTAAAATTGGCAAATTGCGTTGGGTTGGTTTGCGGTTGCTGCAAAATGCCGTTACGCCAATTTTCAAATAATCGTTGTGCGGGTGGCAACTCCAAATGCAAGAATTGCTCACGCGGATCATCACTGACTGGCATGGCCGGCAAGCTCACGTTGGCGGGCGGCTCTAGTTCCCGAGTACCGTTTATATCCGCCAGCCACGCCTTGCCGTTGTCTATCCATAAACTGCCATCAGTGCCTGATACCCGCGTCATGGCCGAAAACTCACCCCAGGCGGCGCCACACTGCTGCATAATGCCCTCAACCCCGTTGCGCAATCGAAAGCGTACCGCGAAGGAATCTTCGGTTACGTTCTCCCTGGCTGCCACCGTGGGTAAACTGGCGCTTAGGCTTTCGAATTCGCCCAGCCAACTGCGCACCTGATCAATCATATGCGAACCGGAAGCTCCCAACCAACCGCCACCCTGCTCAGCATCGAACCACCATTGCGGCCATGCCTGGCGGGTATCTGCCAATAGGCTGGCGTACTGAACCAAGGTGATAAATTTAGCTTGGCCGATGGCCCCTTGGGCAATCGCATTGGCCACCGCCACGCGCTCCGGGCGAGCGCGCATTTGGTTGCCCAATAAATGCTGTACGCCTTTTTCCTGTGCCAAAATCAACAACTCTTTAGCGTGTTCAGCCTTCAAGGTAAACGGCTTTTCCGACATAACATGGCAGCCTTTGCTAAGCGCAATTTTAGCCAGCGGATAATGAGTATGCGGCGTGCTGGCGATGGTTACCGCCTGGGCGTTGGTTTGATCTATGGCTTGGGCCAAATCCGTTGCTGCTAGCGCAATGGACAAGCGCTGCGCCCGACGCTGGGTACGCTGCTCATCGCTACCTACCAGCGCCACTACGTCAAAGCCCGCAGCTCTTAACGCCGGCACATGCACTCGGCAGCCATGGCCACTGCCCACTACAATCACAGGGATTGATTCAGTCAAGGGAGAATCCTTTTATTTATTATTTTAACTATTTCTCGCTAAGTGTTTCTGAGATTTTTAAAGGCCAGCTTAAAACCGAAAGTCCAGTTGCGTTAACGGCTCATGGCAGCTTGCATGGCTGGGCCAAGGACGTCGCTCGGTACGGTTGGGTTCATGTATTCCCGCACGTGGCTAATTCTTCCGTCACGAATTTGAAACAAAAATACGTGGTTATTTTGTGCTCGGTCACCATTATTTAACCGCCAGTCTGAGGTCACCTCCACCGCAGCGGCGCTATCATCGCAGGTTAGGCTAACTCGCTGATAAATAAGCTCGCCTTCAATGATAGCCGCCAATAATTTTACGCCGCCACAAAAGCGTTGCTGATCCATATCACCTGATGTCAGGGTCCAGGCGGAAAAATCTGGGCTGATAAGTTTGGGCGAGACTTCGCCCTGCTTTAAACCGGTAAAAAAAGCCTCGACGAGGTCTTGGGTTTGATTGGACATTGTACGCTCTTATTGTTGTCGTTACTCAAACAAGGTAGCTCCTGGTTGAGTAACAGGGTTGCTTATTCAAGCTGCTCAACAACCCTATTTCGCGCAAAGATGGAATGGGCTTAATAAAAGTTACTGATCTTTTGCTGCCTGATTGGCGTTAACACCGTGCATTACAAAATCTACCACAGCGCTACTAATTTCATCATCGCTGGCCAACTCTTCCGGGAACATCCACTCACGGAAAATAACGTTGGCCAACACCGCGGCAAAGGAGACTCGCACCATTACGCTGGGCGCAACCTTGGGTTGTTTTTCACCAAGGCGTTTGAGCATGGTTTCTGCACCTTGCTGAAAGTACGCATTTAAACTTTCAATGGCACCCAGGCTCTCTGTTTTGCCGCGGCCATAGGCCTCGGCCACGATGAGAGATTTAAATAACAGCGAGTGCTCACTAATAAACTTTTGCAGCGCAACAATATAATCGCGGGTAGCCTCGTCGGTACTGCGCGCTTCATCGACGTTAAGCATGTACTGCTCATTAAACTCGGCCAGGCGGCTGCTTAACGGTTTAAAAACCGCCTCTTTAAAAATATCTTGCTTGGAATCGAAGTAACGAAATAATTGTGCTTCGGTCACATCGGCGCGCTTGGCAATACTGGCCGTGGTAGCCCCTCTAAAACCGTTGAGCTTAAATTCTTCTTCTGCGGCAGACAGTAAGCGCTGCATGATCTCTTCCGGTGAGCGTCTGCGGCGGCGTTGTTTGGGTTTGGCAATATCCGTGGTTTGTTGGTCAGTCATCAATACATCCAATGTCGTGAGCTAAATCATTAGCCTGCGACTATACCATTAACTGCACAAAAAACTTCTTACTGATCAGTAACCTGCGTAAAAATATGCGTCGAATGTCTGCAAACGTAAGACTTTAGTCGTAGCAAATTTGGAAACACCAAACAAAGATAGCAAATACTATCTTAAAGGTAAACTAGGAAAGGCTGTCCGAGGCACGGCAATGAAACGACGATCAAACGGCGATCAAATTGCGATGAAAGAGCGATAGTGATTAGCCCTGGGCCAGCCTATTAGCTGCGCTTGGCGCATTGCGTTGTTTTGTAGCGATGAGTTTTATGCTCAGTGACCGAAAGGCCACAAATCAATGGGTTAATCCAATAGTTTATCGATTAACCCCCATTGCAACGCCGTTTGGGCGGTTATTTTTTTGCCACTGAGTATCCACCAACCGGCTTTTTGCCGGCCAATGCGCCGGCTAATACTTACCGTGCCACCCGCCCCGGGTATGAGCCCCATGGCTAATTCTGGCAGCTGAAAAAATGTTTTTTTATGGGCGTAAAGCTGGCTTGCAAAGGCGGGCAACTCGATACCCGAACCGATGCAAGCGCCATGTACCGTGCATGTAATTCGCCCGGAGTGCTCGGCCATTAATCTGGCCGGGCTATGAACGGTGCGTATCCAATGGGCATTACTGGGGTTGATTAAACTACCGAACTCGGCCAACTCGCCGCCCACACTAAAACACGCCCCCCGGGCACTGATTAGAAGGCGTTGCACCGAAGTATCCACTCGCATGATGGTAAGCAATTCCACCAAAGCATCGCGCATTTCAACGGTGATGCTGTTGCGTGTTTGCGGCCGATTAAGAACCGCCGTAAGTACATCGCCTTGGCGATCCATATCGATGGCCGGTTGATCGTTTCCATCCTTGGTATCGGTATTGGCATTGGCTGTGGTGTTACTGCCGCGGTAGCTTTCCAACCATGTTTTAAATTCATCGCCCGCTTGTAGGGTGGCAAAAGCCATGGATTCCATATCCAACGCGGCAGCAGTGGGAAGCAGAGTTTGCGCACGCAATACTTGCACTAACACCAACGCTGCCTGGGGATTCTTGCGAATACGGGCTGCCAAGCCTTCAGCGTCTTTCTCACAGCCCACGATTAGGTCTGCATTTTCATAGCCGCTATCGGATTGCGTAATTTGGTCTGCCGCTTCCGCCACCGCAATCACAGGTACGGTTTGTTGGTATAACCACTGGGGCTGGGTGGGCAGCGCATCACAGGGCATGATTTTGTAGGGCTGGTCACCGGCCATCAATATTTACTCGCTATGGAAATTCGTTTGGTTTTGCTATTTTCCGAGGTCGTTTTTTTCTAGATCGTTTTTTCCAGAAACGCTATTGTTTCAGTACCGATTAGGCCCATTGGCTGTCGGCGTAAATAATGTTGCCATCGCAGAAGGTCAATGCCACTTGGTCGCTAGCCAGATTTTTTTCTATCGATTGCCACGGAGCTTTCATCAGCACGAGGTCTGCAGGCTGCCCCGCCGCCAGGGCTCTTAGCTGCCCGCCTGGATGCATAAAATCCCCACCAAATAAATTTAAAGCCGCCAAGGGAGTGAGGGCTTCATTGCCTTGCAACTCCTCACCTGCGCGGGTGCGTCGATTAACCGCAGCGCGCATGGCCAACCAGGGGTCGATACTGCCGTAGGGCGCGTCACTGCCGGCAGCAAAAGCGACACCGGCCTGGGTAAAGCTGCGGCCCCGGTAGAGATTGAGTAAATCCTCGCTGGCCACTTCTTTGAGATAACGATCGCCACGCTCGTAAATAAACTGAGGTTGGCTCACGGCGGTAACACCAAGGGTGGCCATTTGTTGAAGAACGTAATCGTCTGCCACAGACGCGTGTTCTATGCGATCGTTTAAAATACACTGCGTCTGTGCCAATGCCGCCACAGCAAAATGAATTTCCACCAAGGTAACACAGTGAAATGCCACCGGGCGTTGCTGCCTATGGGCGGCATCAATGCGTGCAACCAGCTGCTCTAGCTCCGGGAGGTTTACTTCCCGCAGGTAGATTTTCTCAGGGCCTAGGCCAATTTTTGAAGATACCGGTAAGCTCGCCGTTGCCAGGCTTGGCTGCCCCATTATCAGCAACTTTTGCCGCAGCTCTCCCCGTGATTGCGCAAGGCTCAGGGCGGAAAAGGTTTCTGAGTTATTATTAACACCGGCATCGGTAAGGTGGGTAATGCCAAAACGTGCCAGCGCTTGGGATAACGCTGTTAAATCGGCAGGCCGTTTAGGGATTCTTTGCCCTAGCCAAGCATCCAGATTATAAAACCGGCCGGTGGGCTGGCCCGAGCCATCCAACTCTACCCCTTCGGGCAAAGGCTGGCTTAAATTAAGCGCCGCCATGGCCTGTGAATTAAACACCCACAGCATACCGCTACGATGTTGCAGCCGCACCGGGCGATTGAGTTGAAGCTGATCCAACCACCGAGCGTTTAAACCGGGGCATACGCTGTCATCCACGCCTACACCACGCAGCCAGTCGTTACCGGGTGCCTGAGCTAACGCAGAGCGCAACTCGGCTTGGTTGTTCACATTGGGGGGGCCGCAAGCAACAGAGTTTTGAGCTGCGGCAGTGGCAAATAAATGTAGATGGTGGTCGTACAAGCCCGGCAACAGCAAATTGCCTTGGGCAGATATTACAACTTCACCCTGCGCCTCAGCCAAGCCCTGCTCCAGTTGCTGTATTTCCCCGCCGGCAATACGCAGGTCGACAATCTCACCGGAGATCAGCTGTGCGTTGCGCAACAGAAAGCGATTACCGCTTTGATTAACAGCTTCTAACACTGCAACGTTTACCCTTTATCACTTGCCTGGGCGGATGTTACCTCGGCCATCACGGTTTGGGTATGTTCACCCAAGGCAGCAGCCTTGGACTTTGCCTGCCGCGCCTGTGGCTCTGCTACTGTAAAGCGGTTTTGTTCAGTAGGCTCCTGGGGTTGGTCGTCGGCCTTCGCAGCTGAAAAGCTGGCACAGTAACGGCTAACGCCAAACAGCGAGGTATCCAACACCACCCCGCCGCCAGCTTGCCAAAATGCCCAGGCCGCCAATGCCCCATGTATGCCGGTAAGCGGATCTGCCACAGCATCAGCGCAGAACACCGGCGGCCCCTGCTCTCCGGTGCAGGCCCAAGCCAAGCCGGCTGCAACACCAGCATCATCGCCATAAGCAATCCATTCTGCTTGGGGGCCCTGCCTACCGTACCCGGTTATGCTCAGCCAAACTTTGCCCGGCTGATTTGCCATCTCGGAACGGCTGCGCACCAGCGCCTCGGCGTCCATACCCAATTGTTGCAGCGCGCGGGGCCGAGACGCTTCGATGACGATGTCGGCCCAATCCAGTAATTGCCGCAATTGGTGCCGGCCTACCTCGGTTTTAAAATCTACGGCCACACTTTGCTTGTTGTGGTGCAACAGATCGTAAAACTGGCTAGGCCCAAAACGGGCGCCATCCGGGCGTTGACTACTTTCCACTTTCACTACCCGTGCGCCACAATCCGCCAGCAAAGCGCCGCACAAAGGGCCGGCCCATAGACTGCTGAGATCAACCACCCTGGGCGCTCGCGGCGGTACTTGGCTTACCGCTAAATGCTGGACAGAATACCAATTCACAGGCACTTTGGCTTGCTCAGGCGGTGACCACCGTGCAGCGGCCAAGCCCAACAGTTGGGCGCGCTGCAGTAAACCATCACAGCTTTTAGTTGCAATAAAAGGTTTAAGATCTGTTACGGTCGGTAGTTCCTGTTCCAACCAAGCAGGCAATAGATCGAGATCGTCCGGGCGGGCCAAGTTGAGTGCCAGTATGCCATCCTGGGCTCGATAGAATCGGCAGGCGCCGCCGGCGGACACGCCGCCTTGGCGCCCTAACCCAGCGATGGCAGCGCGCTCGCCAATTAATTGATGAGCAGCGCTATTGTGCCCCAAGGCGCTATCGCTAATGGCTTGTAGTGCGAGCCAGGCTCCTTGCACGGCACTGGCCACCGGTGCCCGGCACCGTAAACCGGGGCTGCTGGCATAGCCGGTAAGCCATTGGCCACCAGATTGCGCCCACAACTGAGTTGCACTGCGCTCGTCTTTAATGACAGGCAAATTGGGCAAGTTAAGGCTGGCGAGGAGTGCTTGGGCGTATTGAGACGGCGTTAAGGGCATGGCTTACACCTGTGGCACTTGGGCTGGGGCAAGCTTACAAAAAGAGGATTGCAAAACTAAACCCACTCGCGGTAACGAGTGGGCTGAGGTCGGAAACGCGATTTGGGAACCCCTAGAATTGCGACTCCGGTAAGCGAACCTTAACGCCATCGAGCTCGTCGCTCATAAAGATCTGACAGCACAGGCGGCTGGTGGGCTCTGGGTCGATCAGACCCTCGAGCATTTCTGCTTCGGTTTCGCTGGGTGGGCCGACTTTCTCAGCCCAGGCCGGATCGACGAAAACATGGCAGGTTGCGCAAGCACAAGCACCGCCGCAATCGCCCAGGATACTAGGCACGCCGTTGTCTAATGCGGCCTGCATTAGATTATCGCCATTGGGGACATCGACTACGTGTTCGGTTTCTTCATGGTCGATATAAACTACTGTCGGCATGGATCTTTACTCTCCGTTTATTGTTCTGTTTTTTTACTACACGCGCCCGGTGACCGGAATAAGGGCACCGGTAACGGCATCAGCGCTATCACTCAGCAGGAAGAGTATAACGTCTGCCAGCGCGCTTGGCGCTACCCAGGTGGAAAAATCGGCATCTGGCATATCCTGCCGGTTAACCGGCGTGTCGATAATGCTGGGCATAACCGCATTTACCGTGATGTTCTTGCTTTTAAGCTCCTCGGCCAACGCCTCAGTGAGCTTAGAAACACCGGACTTCGACGCCGCGTATGCGCCCATCCCCATATCGGCCTTCACGGAGCCCGCAGCACTGATACTAACAATGCGGCCACCGGATGCCGGAATATGCGGCAAGGCGCTCTTAGTGGCATTGACGGCCGTGCGCACATTCATTTGGTACATTTTATCCCAGGTGTCGATGCTGCCATCACCCACTGTTTCCCAAGCAAAGCCGCCAGCAATGTTTACCACACCGTCAATTTTGCCAAATTGCTCCGCAATTGCAGCAAAAGCGGCCTGCGCAGCCTCGGCATCGCCTAGGTCGACTGCAGGAGTAGAATGAATGCCGGGCGCCGGCGCTCCGTCAACAAAATCCACACACACAACCGTGGCACCGGCCTGGTGTGCAGCGCTGGTAACGGCTCGCCCCAAGGTGCCCAAGCCACCGGTCACTACCAGTACTCTTTCGCTTAAGCTCATAGTATTACCCCAATTTATTCAGGTTTAGTTCTATTGATGTCACGGTTTTTATAATGCGGGCAGCTACCAAGGTAAAAACGCTTACGCTTTAGTAACTCTAAGGCTGATAACCATGACACCCAGAGAACAACTCGAACCGAAGGCAAGCGACGTTCAGGGCATACCAAAATTGGAGTCAGGGTAGGCACAGGCCTTTGTTTTATCAACTAGTAGATGTGTTAGGTAATCGTGACATGAATACAGCCCGCACCATGAAGGCGCGGGCCAATTTAAAGCGGAAGTTAAACGATCTCGCCGATTTCGGTACCCACCGGGTAGGTCTCACCAGCCGCTTGTTTTTGCACCAACTTACCCGACGCTGGAGCTTCAATTTCCTGCACGGATTTGTCGGTCTCCAGGGAATAGATTGCCTGCCCCTCTTCTACAGTGCTGCCGTCGGCAACCAGCCACTCCGCCAGCGTGCCTTCGGTGCTGGACATTTGCAGTTTTGGTATGGTCAATGATGTTGACATTATTATCCCCTTTTACTTTTTACTTAAACATTTCACGAACACGGGCAACAATACTAGCCACATTGGGCACCTGCGCGGTTTCGATGGTCTTAGAATAGGCTATGGGCGCGTAGGCTGCTCCGAAGCGAGTCGCAGGCGCCTTTAATTTAGTAAACAACTCTTCGTTAATGGTGGTGGCGATCTCCGATCCCAAACCACAGAACTCTACCGCGGCATGCACCACCAGCGCACGGCCAGTTTTTTCCGCCGATGACAAAATACGGTCGTAGTCCAGAGGTAACAGCGTGCGTAAATCCAATACCTCGGCATTGATACCGTCTTTGGCCAATTCTTCAGCAGCTTGCAAACACTGCATTACCTGCCAACCGTAGGTCACTAATGTGATGTCGGTACCTTCGCGTTTTACTTTAGCCACACCCAGTGGAATACGATAATCCCCCAGGGGTACTTCTTCGCGCAGGGCGTAGGTAAGCATCATGGATTCGAATTGAATACAGGGATCTTCGTCAAAGATACAACTCATCAGTAGGCCCTTGGCTTCGGTGGGCGTACTGGGGTAAACAATTTTCAAACCTGGTTGATGTAATAATAATGCCTCTGTGGATTGAGAATGCTGGGCGCCAAAACCACCAATGCCACCACCGCAGATCATACGTACCGTCATGGGTACGTTAGTGGTGGCGCCGGACATATAACGCTGTTTAGCCGCGTGGTTGGTGATCTGATCCAAACAAACACCGACGAAATCTGCAAACATAATCTCCGCCACTGGGCGCATGCCCACTAGGGCTGAACCCGTAGCCGCACCTATAATGGCCTGTTCTGCAATGGGTGTTGGCCGAATTCGCTCGCCCCACTTACTTTGCATCCCTTTAAAGCACTTAAACACACCACCGGGATCGTCGCCGATGTCTTCACCCAAGCAATACACCTGGTCATCCAGCTGCATGGAGGTGTCCAACGCACTTTGCACAGCCTCAAACATGGCCATTTCTTTGGTTTCGCCGGTGTATTCGGGCTCGGCTGCTCGTTTTGCTCGCTGGCCGCGGTATGGCACTACGCTGGGGTCGCCATACACGTCCAACAGCATTTCATCTTCGCCGGTGACTTTGCTGTCCATGGCCCAGGCCACCGCTTCTGCGGTTTCCTGCGCGGCCTCGCTGTCTATTTTCGCCAACTGATCTTCGCTGCAGATGCCAGCTTCCAGCAGCCGCTTTCGCAACGCAGGTACCGGCCAGTTTTCCTTGGCATCGGTTAATTCGTCACCTTTGAGTAAGTGGCTCCAACCCACACCAGCATGGGGCCCCAATCGCAAGGTGTGCGCCTCAACAAATACCGGGCCATTGCCGGCACGCACACTGGCAATGATTTCCTTCATGCCATTGTGAAAAGCCACAGGATCATTTCCGTTCAACTGAACGCCTCTAAAGCCTAATGCCTCGGCGCGGTCGGTGAAGTTCTCACTGGCGGTGTAATCGGGAATGGCGGTGTATTCGCCAATCTGGTTATTTTGACACATGAAAATAACCGGTAATTTCCACACGCCCGCGAGGTTCATGGCCTCGTGCACCGCACCGATACTGGTTGCACCATCGCCAAAGTTAACAATGGTAACTCGATCGGTACCCCGCATTTTTTCCGCCAAAGCCAAACCGTTGGCGATGGGTGCACCGGCGCCAACAATGGCCGTGGTCAACATGGAACCAGAGGCCGGATCGGAAATATGGGGAGAACCACCTTTACCTTTGTTCACACCGCCTTCACGGCCCAGCGCTTCTGCGAACAAACCTTTTAAAGGTACGCCTTTAGCAACCTGATCGTGAATACCACGGTAGATTGTCACCATGTGGTCTTTTTCATTGATTAGTGGCGCAATAGACGCTGGAATGGCCTCTTGCCCAGTCATGGGCCAGTAGGTGAACATGAATTTACCGCTGGATAAACCACCCTGAATGGCTTTATCGACTTCTCTTATACGAGACATCTGGCGATAAATTTCGGTGAGCGTGCCAGGATCAACGGACTGGATGTCAGAAGACATTACTTCTCTCCTATCGTTTTAATTTTTCTAAAATATACGAGGCGTTACTAATTCAACAAAATTCAAAGCAGTGTTGATATAAACCGTATTAAATCGTGTTGGCGTTATTTGTTTTATTTTTTTAAGTCGCGCATACGAGTTCTGTAACGACTCTGCAGTGCAACAATTGCGAGTTATATTAACTCCCAATTAGGCGCCAATTCCAGCCAGAAACATCTGCAAAAAAAAATATTTGATGTTTTGTTTCAGGTGCGAACGAGCATCGTAGATGCGAACCTCTAAAAGTTCGCATATGTAAATATGATTCGCAACAGTAATCTTTACAAATACACTTTAAAAAAGCTGCAGATAAACACTAAACGGGATGTTGTGTATATAAACGGACAATTACACGCACCTACCAAAAACAGATAAACCTTTTCAAATTTCGCTATTAAACACAAACCGATATTGTGTTAGTTAATATTTTTGCCAGCCACAGGCGAATGTTTACCACTGCGATTTTTCATCAAGCCTACGGTTAGTTTTAATACGCGTTGAACACGGCGCTAATAAAAGATCAACACTCCACCCACCAAAACTGGATCCGACTTAAACCAAAACAAAGAGCAAATGTCATCATCCGCTAGAGCAGTGGCAACAAGTATTGTTCAATATTGGTGAGATATGACCAGGCGATTTTAGGGGGGCATCCACCGCACAGGGGATGAAGCGATAACGACCCCCACAGGTTAATTTGCCCAACAGCCTCCGCTGGGGTAAGGATTTGATGCGCGGCACGTTCCTCACGCAAGGATTCTACCGTTTGCGCCTGGGATAAGCTTACTGTTTGGTGCTTGGTGTTTCGGTTCCATTCTGCATAGGACCGAGCGTCTTGTAATAAGTATTGCCCCAGCTCTTGCCAAGCTGAATCTGGGTCTGGATCGACAAAGACGATACTGGGCCGATCAGCCGACGGCAATACTAGTGGGCCGGGCTGGTGGCCCGCCGCCAAGGAAGATTCTCTGTAGATCTTACCAAGTTCAGGGTTGTCCGTTTGTGCAAAGAAACCAAGGCCTAATCGCCCAGCCCTGCGGGCTGCTGGCTTAGATGCCCCGCCCCACATAATGGGAGGCCTTGGGCTTGTGAACGGCGCTGGGGTAACGCGCAGGGGCTCACTAGCCCGCTGGGCCTTGTCCAACTCACACAGTAATTGCTCAACCTTTTGATCAGCTATACGGCCTCGCTCGTTAAAGTCCAGGCCATACAGAGCGTATTCCTCAGGGCGGTAGCCTATCCCCAAAACATAAGTAACCCTACCTCGGCTAATGTAATCCAAGGCAATGATTTCTTCTGCTAATCGCACCGGATCGTACATGGGCAGTAATGCACAGCCGATAAGAAATTTAACATTACTGGTTCGCGCAGCCATGGCGGTAGCCACCACTAGTGGGGACGACATATAGCCATCCTCAGCGGCATGGTGCTCGGTTAAACCGATGGTAAAACCCGGTTTACCGTCAGCCCATTGCGCCATGTCCAAAGCAGCGTGATATTGATCCGCTATTTGCGCGGCGTTCATGTTGGGCAAGCGTAAATCAAAACGCATAGAAAGCATGGTGACCGTCCTAGTAGTAACTAATCGTTATTATCTTGTTTAAGGTTAACTCGGGACTAGAATTCGATCGCTATTTTACCAAACTGCCGCCCAGTCTTTAGATACTCTAGGGCTTTTGGCAATTCATCGAACGCAAATGTGGAATCGATAACCGGTACAACTCGGTGAAATTCTAGCGCGCGGTTTAAGGCTTCAAAATCGTCTCGGCTGCCCACCCTAATTGGAGTAATATCGACACTGGAGGAAAACAAAGACTCAGTCTGGTTCGGCCAGCCGGTAATCAGCCCCACCAATGCCAGCCGCCCACCTAACCGGGTACTGGCAAGAGCTTTATCCAAAGTCTTTGCACCGCCCAATTCCACTGTTAAATCCACGCCAACGCCGCCGGTTAATCTTTTAACTTCTTCCTGCCAGTTGGTGTGTAGGCTATAGTTGATAACCCCATCTGCACCGAGTTTTTTTAGCCGCCGACAGCGCTCATCGGTGGAAGACATAGCAATCACTCGGGCACCAAAAAGCTTGGCCAATTGCACCACGAATGTGGCCACCCCCCCGCCGCCTTGAACCAACACTGTTGTACCAGGTAATAAGGCCGCACTACCACACAACGCATGCCACGCGGTGACTGCCGCCACCGGTAAACAAGCGCCTTCGACAAAACTTAAGTGGCTTGGCAGCTTCACCAACTCGCTATGATGTACCACCATTTCACGTTGCATGGTCCCAGGTAAAGGGCCACCCCGCGCTTTGGCGCCAAGTTCTGGCCGCCAAGGCCCGCCGATCCAATGCGGGTTATAGGTAAGCGCTACCTTGTCACCCAGCTTTACCCTAGCATCTAGACTACCCACGTCTGGCGCCATTTCTATTATTTCACCAGCGCCATCCGAGCATGGGATTAACCCCTCGGGGAATTTCCCCAGCTGTCCTGTCACCGCCAATAGATCACGATAGTTAACTGAAGCAGCCCGCATAGCCACGCGAACCTGCCCACGGGCCAATGGCCCAGGATTGCTTACCTCGTCAACAAACAACGATTCAACGCCCGTGAATTCAAAGGTGCGAAAAATTTTCATAGCTAGCGCCTATCGCAATTGGGAACCACTATACTATGACGGATTTTTAGCTAAAACCAATACGGATTAATTCAGTCAATCAAGAAACCTTATCAAAGACCTCACAAAAGAATTACAACGATTATGCCGTTAAGCTTGGCCTCTGCCAAAAACAACCGCCAATGTATTGGCTATATTTCGCCAACACCTTATCAAACTAAAGCCGAAAGAAATCGGAAGCCTACACAACAGCATGCCGCACAATCCAACAAAACTCTTAGTAACGTTCCTAATTAAAGAACATTGTGCGATAAACCCCAACCTATGAGTGCTAAACACTGTACTGTGAGCAGTTTGTATGAAAATATTTAGAGGATATCTTTTAGAGTGAATATTTTTTGAACTCGGATTTTTTGAGATACAAAGAACGCACAAATAAACCTGGTTACTAACTGGCCGTTGTAGAGAAAAGAGTATGCGATAGCTCAATCTTATAAAGAATAACCACAAACTATTTGTAAGCCCTGTGTAAAATATAAACCTTTATTAAACTTTAATACCAAAACGACTACCTGGAGAAACGTATGAAAATGATTCCTGCACCACTTAATGATAAGGTCGCAGTCGTTACAGGGGGAGGTTCAGGCATGGGAAGATCGATCGCAGAAAGATTCGCGCGCGATGGTGCCAAGGTAGCTGTCTGGGATATCAACGCTTCTGGTGCCGAGGAAACCGTAAGGGCTATTACAAACGCAGGACACTCAGCAATAGCCATCGAGGCCGACTGCTCGGAAGAACAAGCAATTAAGTCCGCCGCCGACCAGACGCGAGCAGCGTTGGGTCGCATTAACATTTTAGTAAATAATGCTGCGATAGGGCCTCATGTTTCTTACTTTGATATATCAAAGCAACTGTGGGACGACATTATTCGTATAAACCTAACCGGGCCACAACTCTGTATTCGTGAAATGTTGCCTGCCATGCTTGAGGCGAAATGGGGCCGCGTTATCAACATAACCTCATCGTCCACTCAAAGTGGTTCACCTAGCCAAGCGCACTACGTTGCTAGTAAAGGCGGTTTACTTGGATTAACAAAGGCGCTTGCAAACGAGTTTGGCAAAAGCGGTGTAACCTTTAATATGGTACCGCCAGGGTCAATTGATACGCCGATGTTACGTAAGGTAAGTAATATCGACATGGATGGCTTTGCTAAGATGATACCTGTTGGTCGGCTAGGCACCGGTGACGACATCGCTGCTGCTTGCGCATACTTGGCGTCACCTGATGCAGGATATATTACCGGCCAAACCATCAGCGTAAACGGGGGTCGATACATGGGGTCGGCCTGAATCTACTGCCAAATTAGAATTACCGGCCGCGCAGTCAATAAAACGGGCAACTTAGAGATCAGAAACCGCCATAAAAGCGTCGTAGCAACGCCCAACGGGAATTACCTCACATTCTAAAGGCCACCAATATGAGAGCAATGCGACTACGACAGCCTGCTTCGCTGAAAAACCTATACCTAGATTCAATCGAGATCTCTACTCCCGGGCCTGATGAAATTCAGGTACGCATTAAAGGGGCTTCCGTCAATTTTAGAGATGGTTTGGTGGTCAATGGTTTCTTTCCAGTTGATAATGGGTTAATCCCATTATCTGACGGAGCTGGCGAAATCATAGCTGCCGGCAAAAACGTAAAAGAATTTGTTATTGGTGATCGTGTTGTCAGTACTTTTCATCCGAATTGGTTGACTGGCCATATTGAACGAACACAACTGAATAACAGCCCTGGCGGCCCTGCGGATGGTTTTGCCTGTGACATCGTAACAAGACCGGCACATCACTTTACACATGCGCCTCAGCACCTTTCATTTACCGAGAGTGCAACACTGACATGCGCAGGCGTTACTGCATGGCGTGCTGTCGCCGTAGACGCCGACGTTAAACCAGGAAACACAGTACTGATTTTAGGCACAGGTGGCGTTTCTCTGTTCGCGCTGCAGTTTGCTAAAGCTGCAGGCGCTAAAGTGATTGCTACTACTTCTAATGAAAAGAAAATGGAAAAGCTTGAGCACATGGGCGCAGATCATGTGGTTAACTACACCAAAACTGGTAATTGGGCCGATGCAGTATTGTCCCTAACCAACGGCATTGGTGTCGATGTAGTGGTAGAAGTGGGAGGCCCAAACACGATGGCACAATCACTGAAAGCCTGCCGTACTGGAGCCCATGTAGCGATTATTGGTGCAGCTGCAGGCTTCGACATTGATACTATCCCTTTTGCGGTTATACAGTCCAAACGATTACGATTACAGGGGGTTACCGTTGGTAGCCGAGCCGATCAAATTACAATGGTAAAAGCAATGGAACTAGACCGGATCAAACCCTATATCGGCGCCACTTTTCCGCTAGAGTCATTGCCAGATGCCTTCATCACTCTGAATAACAATGGTCATTTCGGTAAAATTGCTATCGAAGTTTGATGGGTACGAGATATGTACGAAGAAAATAAAACGTTAGCACGAGCTTATTTCGATGCGCCGAGGCGGTCTACCAGATGAAATGATCACTGATGATTTTACAGGCTGGACCACCCTAAGCGGCCACAGCGACGGAACAAGCTATCAATAAATGACGCGTAAATTGGGGAAAATATTCCCAGAGCGTTTGGAATTCAACATTCAATCTCTGACCGCCGAAGAAGATAGGGTGATAGCCGAAGCAGAGTCTACATCTAATGCCACTCTAATCGATCGCTCATCCTATACAAATTCAGACGTATTTATTTTCCGCATACGTGCTGGTCTCATTGCCTCGGTAGCTGAGCACTTTAATGCAAAGATTGTCATTGAAAAATTAGTACCTTTAGTGGATCAGTTATCTTGCTCAAAGTCGCCCTTATAATTCGTTCGATTATCGAGACTTATCAATAAATCCACTTACAATTAATAAAAGCCCCAAAGCTTGACTGCATTGATAGAAACTCGCTCAGGCACCTGAAAGCTATCCTCACACCTTTAAAACTGAATATTTAGTGTCCGGTTTTTGCTGACCAGCACATGATTTTCTTAGGAATCCCTTTTGAATATATTGAATTAGCTACACAAGCCCGGCTAGAAGATCCTTACCTTAGCCAGCAGCTAAGAAAAGCGTGAACCACTCTTGGCGCAGTACCGATGAAAATTAAAGAAAACGAGGTAGGAGATTGCGTTAGCGGCTGACATCAATCACCCACTTACTTATGTACAGAATCCGGTTATCGACATCCGCCCTGGCGCACCATAGTGTGCATGTCCTGGATGTCCTGGATGCCCTGCATGCGATTGAATAGCCGAATCCAAAAGAATCACACCTGGCTTAGTTTTTATTTTCTACTTATGCTGAGCAGACATCAGTGCCAAGTGAATCCAATAACCTTGAGACTTGGTCCGCTAACGATCGGCTTTGTTACCTTTTGGGCCGTCTTCGTTCCAGTCCGTGCTAATGTCTTGGGTAACCTGAATTAAAGACGATTTCAAATTCTGACAGAACTGAGCCATGGCAAGCATACGTGCTTCTGCGATAGGATTACCAGCAACCTCAGTGTTGGAGCGTAACATTGCGGCCATTTGGCCAAGCATTTTGGCTTTATCTAACATTAACACCGTATGGCCCTGGCCAATACTGTACAGTACTTTTTTACTACCACGCACGCTATGGCGCTTCACCATACCGGCCCGCTCTAATTCGCGAGCAGAGACACTGGCGGTACTTTTACTTATAGATAATTTATCACAGATGTCGTCTAAACCTACGGTCGTTTCCTGCAACAGAAGAAAGCTAAAAATTCTGGCGGCTGTAACGGGCATTCCCCAAGGTAACATGACTCGAGACATCTCTTCGATGAACTCAAGTTGTTGCGCATTGATTTTATTCTTTGCTATATTCGACATATACCGAATATACAAAACATAATAATTCCGGTCAATCGATAACGTTTTCACACCCAATAAATATGTGCGCACAACTTCACACGCCACAGAAGTCAATAAGCGCATTCAATTTAATAACAAAAATGCATAGGAAATTTTATGATTGGCGATGACCCTCTCGACCTAGCAGGACAAATAGCGTTTGTCACCGGTGCAGGTCAAGGCGCCGGTAGAGAAATAGCGCTTACTTTAGCAAAACACAATGCCGGCGGCATTGCAGTGAACGACTTTGTAAAACAACGCGCCCAGGCCGTGGCAGAAGAAATTAAAGCCCTAGGCGTGCCTGCCGTTGCTGCCGCTGCCGACGTGAGTGATACCGACGCATTAGACACAGCGATCACCCACGCGGAGCAACAGCTTGGAACCTTTTCCATTCTAGTTAACAACGCGGGCAACGCAGGGCCAACAGACGCCATGAATAGTTCACCGCTATTTTGGGATTCCCCTCGCGACGATTGGGAAAAATACTTCAAAACCAATTTATTTGGCGTGATGAATTGTTGCCATAGAATTTTACCCGGAATGACCAAAGCCGGTGGCGGCCGAGTGGTCACCATCGTATCCGACGCGGGCAGGATTGGAGAATCTCGACTAACAACCTATGGTGCAGCCAAAGCTGGCGCCGCAGGCTTTATGCGAGGCTTAGCCAAAGAAGCAGGCCGTTTTGGCGTTACTTGTAATTCGATTTCCTTATCTACCTTAGAGCCACCCTTACCCGAAGCTCAACTGCAAGAATATCTGGCCAGTGAGCGCGCCCAAAAGCATGTATCCCGCTATGTTGTACGGCGTTTTGGCAAGCCGTCTGATGTGGCCATGATGACGCTGTTTTTATGTTCCGATGCTGCCTCATGGATTACCGGGCAAACTTACCCCGTTAATGGCGGTTATACCTTTGCAGTGTAATTCTGCCACTTAACACTTTTGGAAATAATATGATGCAACCTTCTTCCATGCGAGATAAATCGGTGATCGTAACTGGCGCTGGAGGCGGCTTAGGGCGTGCAACCGCAGAGGCACTGACACGGCTGGATGCGAACCTATTGCTTGTAGACATTGATGCCGATGCATTGGCCGAAACAAAGTCCTTATTGGCATCTTCCCAACTAAGCACATTTACGCTGGTTCAAGATCTTAGCTCACAGTCAGATTGTTACGCTGTAATCGATTATGCACTTAAGCAGTTTGGCGGCATCCACGCCTTGTGTAATATCGCGGCTGTTTTATTCCCCGCCAATGTATCAGACTTCACATCACAGCAATGGGAAAGCACCTTGGCGGTCAATCTCAGCGCTCCCTTTTACCTAATCCAACGCGCCCTACCCGCTTTGGAAGAAAGCCAGGGTTCTGTGGTTAACGTTACCTCCTGCGCGGCCCATTTAGGCCAACCATATATTGGCGCCTACAGCGCTACAAAGGCGGGCTTAACACAGCTAACCAAATCCCTGGCGATGGAGTATATGAACCGCAAGGTACGCTTTAATGTCGTCGCGCCAGGAGGTATGGCCACGTCTATTACACACGCAATGAGAAATATTAAATCCCCCGATCCGCAACTACTAGGCCGAATGGCACCCCTGCGCGGTATGGTGGAAATTGAAGAGGTTGCACATACCGTTGCCTATTTGGCCACGCCTGCGGCATCCAGCTTTCATGGCGCAGTTATCAACATCGACCAGGGCATTACCTTGGGTTAATCGTCACAAAATTATAAAATCGGATATAGCTATGTCAGCACAAGATTTAAATAATTACTTCGCCAAAGAAGCCATTCGGGAATTAGCACTGCTGTACTGCCGAGGCGTAGATCGCCAGGATGTAGGCTTGCTCAGAGATCTGTATACAGAGGACGCCACCGATACCCACGGAGATACCTTTGACGGTAAGGCGAGTGACTACGTCGCCTTCTTAGAAAAGTCATTTCCGTATATGAAATACAGTGGTCATCATGTATGTAACCACTTAATTTCAGTGGACGGTGACACCGCCGAGGGTGAAGTCTACGCACTTGCTTATCATATAATCCCTGACGGCAAAGGCGGTGAACTAGAAGACTTTATGTGCGTACGTTATTTGGATCGCTATCGTTTGTGCGACGATGGTAAATGGCGCTTTGCCCAACGAGTGGTTACCTACGATCTGCGTAAACAAACCCCCAGTAACGGCAACATTCTCAATAATGAAGAGCCGAGTTGGGCATACTTTCAATCTGCGATGTTTACCAAAGGCGCCAGAGGTAGAAACTAGGATAAATAACTCACGCCCGCCAAACGCTCCGACTCGGCCCAGAGCTTGCCAGTGACAGCCTCTTCATGAGCTTTTTTATTGATCCGAGCTTTGTCTGGTTTACCACCGATTTCCAAAAAACCACCTGGGCCGTAATAGTCTCCACCTAACACCGGATTCGATTCAGCTGCCATGATGATTGGTCTTACAGCGTCTTGGGCATCGGGAACGATCTTTTCACCCTGTTTACGCAACCATTTACGCAGGGCACCGGTTTGCTCAAAAGAAACATTGCCTTTATGGATATTGGTATTGGCAAATCCAGGGTGAGCAGACAACGCAATAACATTACGCCCTAGGCTTTGGAGTCGCCGATTTAATTCCAATGTATGGTTCATAAGCGCCAATTTACCATTGGCATAGGCCTTCCACTCGTTGTACTCCTCCGCCCGCCAATTTAGGTTTTCCACTGATAATTCACCAAACCGGTGCGCCAAACTGTTTACATTGACAATTCTGGCCGGAGATTCCTCATCCATATTCGCATGCGGCAATAACAGCCCACTAAGCGCAAACGCCCCAAGGTAATTTGTGGCCATTTGCATCTCGTGGCCATGACCATTGCGCGTTAACGGTAGCGCAACGATTCCGGCGTTATTTATCAACACGTCCCATTGGCCCACCTGCGAACCAAACAGTTGTGAAAATGCCCTTATGGAATCGAGATTGGAAACATCCAGCGCCATCACAATCACATCGGCCTTAGGTGTTTGCGCTAAAACCTCCGATCGCGCGGCTTCTGCTTTGCTGGCACTGCGACACGCCATGACCACCCGCACACCACCGCTGGCGAAGTGACGAGTCGCAGCAAGGCCAATACCTGAATTTGCGCCAGTAATAACGATAGTTTTTTTCATACTGTATTTTTAGTCGGTTAGAAAATCTAAGATATGTTCTGCCACCACCGCAGGAGACTCTATGTTTATAAGGTGGCCTAGCCCTTGGTGATCAACACGCGTAACGCGCTGAGCGGCGTTTTCGATCAAACTGGCAATTAAACGGAAGTCATCTAGGTCTCGTTCACCGGTAAGTAATAAGGTTTCCACTTGTAAAGTAATGAGCCGATCTATATCGGGAAGCGCTTCTTGTTGGTAATCCTTCAGCCACTCTTCTCCGGAATATCGCGCGATAGAATCATACAACAGGTTGGCATCGGCTGTTCGCCGAGTGGTATCGAACAATGGATGCTGCCACCAACTCTGCTTAGCTGTGGCCATGTTACCGCTTCGCGCGGCGGCGGTTATGGACCGCCACTTTTCCACCCACGGCTCCGACCATTGCCAACCGACCAAACCAGGACTCAACAGGACTAGTTTGTTCAGTCTTTGCGGGTATCCCAGAGCAAAATTTAACGCGATGGCGCCACCCATCGACAGGCCTACAACATTAAAACGAGATAAATTTAATGAGTTCACCAAAGACAGAAGGTCTGAGGTATGACTAAAAGGCTCTGGCACCGTGATTTTACTAAGACCAAAGCCTCGTAGGTCGTAACGAATTCGGGGAAAGTTTTCCGGTAATTGATCCCAAACTAACGACCAAGACGCCATGTCACCAGCGAAACCATGCAAGAAAATGGTAGCCGGCTCTCCAGGCACTTGTTCAATATAAAAAGAAATTCCCTCGGCCGTAATGAAATGAGACGGCTCAGATACGCTCAATGGCTAACCTCGCCATCCCCGCAGTTTGTTTCCTGCATCACAGTTAACAATTTCGCAATTAATAAAACGGCCTTCATTCGATGCTAAAAACAATGCCAGATTGGCGATGTCGCTCGCGGTGCCGTGTAAATCCACAAGCTGCATCGCTTGAATTCTTGCGTGGGTTTCAGCGGTCAGTGCCGCTTTGTTCGCCGGGGTCTCCATCAAACCAGGAGCAATACCTACCGCTCTAATACCCTCAGCGCCATATACATTAGCCATACCATAAATCAGGGAATTGAGCATCGCCTTGCTAACACCATAGCCGTTGGCAGGCACATAAGAAGCCATGGAAGTTTGTTTAATAATAACCCCTTTGGCGCGCGCTAAAGAGGGGCGTAACGCTTCGGCCAACATCAGTGGCGCCAGGCTGTTAACAGACAAATAATGCAGCCATTTTTCTTTGGATATCTGATTAATCGGTAAATTCACTTCACCGTAGGCAATACCTGCATTGTTGTACAACACATGTACCAACTCGTGCTTGCCGCAAATGGCTTCGCCCACTTCTTTGACGGATTGTTCATCTGACACGTCTAGAGTGAAGCTCTCAGCTGTGCCACCTTCAGCTTCTATATTAGCTTGAGTTTGCGCCAAGCCTTCAGAGTTGAGGTCAATTAAAACAAGGTGTGCACCTTGCTTTGCAAACAATTGGGCGCTGGTTTGACCTAGGCCGCTACCAGCCCCGGTAATGACCACCACGCGGTTGTCGAATTGGTTACTCATATACTTCTCGGTCAGTTTTAATTATTTAATCGGCCACCCGTTTAACTAATCGAAGCTATTCTAGTGGCGCTGTTACATCCAAATGCAGACGGGTTAGCTTTAGCTTTTGTAGCTTCCAAACGCCATCGATTTTCAACCACAGCTCATGATAATGCCCAAAGCCAGTGAGCGACGGCTTACCATCCCCCCAGACTACCCGGTCTTGCATGGCCCATATCACACTTGCCTCATTGCCTTGTATATCGATCTCTGGGTTGTGAACATGGTGGCAGGTTTTCGCGTATTCTATGGAGGATCTCACCTGCGCCAAAGCCGCTTGTTTACCTTTTACCAACGGAATATTGCCCGCACCATCGGTATCTAGCACAAAATCGTCGGTCCATAAATCAGACCACGCTTGCCATTTTTTGGTATCCAACAGTCGGCAATACTGCGCCTTAGCATTGCACAGAGCTATCCAATCTTGTACATGTTGAGTATCCATAGACGTTTCCTTACTAGCTGCCTCAACTCACTGAAAACCCGCCATCAACGGCGAGCACTTGATTGGTCACTCGACGCGCCATCGGTGACACAAAATAGAGTACTGCTGATGCGATATCTTTAGGCTCACACCGGCCCAATGGTACGTTACGCGAACCAGGCCCACAGGCAGGCGGCCCTTTGGCTGCATTCGCTCCCGGAGTGGCCACGCCACCGGGTAAAACGGTGTTAACCGTAATTCCGTGTTCGGCTAATTCATAGGCTGTAGTTTGACTTAAACCCAACAAGGCTCCTTTGGATGCTCCGTAGGCTACCAACCCCTGGACGATCCCACCCTGCAAAACCATGGACGCTAAATTGACCACTCGGCCACCTTGAGCGTTCGTGATCATCATCCTGGCAAACTCCCGGGTTAGCAAAAAAGGACCACGGGCATTTACGCCATGTAGCCTATCCCACTCTTGCGCGCTGGTATCGAGAAAATGTTGTCGGTCTTGCAAACCGGCGTTATTGATTAAAGCCCAGGGCGAGCCAAATTGTTCCAATAAATTCTGAGAAAACCGCAGTATGCTGTCTTCATTGGATACATCCATCTCCAGAGCATTAACCAGAGCGCCCTTTGCATTCAAGTCAGCCGCTGCTTGCTGAGCGCCAGTGGAATCCACATCGGCGATAATCACATGAGCAGACGCTTGTGCCAAAAGAGAAGCAATGGCCAAGCCGATACCCTTACTGCCACCAGTGACAACGCAAATTTTGTTGCTCAAATCGATCAAGGAATCCACCGTAATTGAATAAATGACAGGATCAGCATTAAACGTAACATTGAGAATGCGATAAAGCGGTTCAGCCATAACTTATGGCTAAACCGAGGCGCTTTGTCGCGAATGAATAATTACTAGAGGTGGAGGGTGAGGCATTATGAACCTTATTTCGTCGCTCTATACACCCTCACTCTCAATGTCGTAACGCTCGATATATCGCTTAAATGCCGTATTAACCATCTGCTCGGACAACCCATACTGCTCCAGTTTATATTCATGACGACCGAATTTGTTTTGCGGGTTATCGTCTAACCACGCCTGCATCCCCTGCTCGGCAGCCGGCGTAAACTCATCGCCCAACGCTGCATATAAAGATTTCATGGTTCCAACGGGGTTATTCATTAAATCGGCGTAATGCACATCCACAACTCGATCTTCGCCGTGTTTATCTCTAAAATCCATGATTCTGTTGGCGTGCAACGGAGCCTGATAAAGCGCATTTTTACCTAGATAAGCGTCGTCTTTCTCCCCCGCAAAAGCGCCAAAACCCAGTGACAACAAGCTAGCAAACGAACCGGTAGCTGCCAACGGATCACGATGGGTCCACACTAGTTTTGCGTCGGGATAAACCGTAATTAGTGTTTCCAAAAAGAGTGCGTGGGATGGCATTTTTAAATTCCAAACCCCGGGTGCCTTAGATTGCAATACCTGTAGAAACTTCTTATGGTATTGATACGCTGAGGTCATATCAGTCGAAAACAACCAATCACGATAATTAGGACAACGGCCTCGGGACTCCCACATCAGAGTTTTGAAATCGTGCGCCATAAAAAAGACGCACTCATTAGGATAGATAGCCGAGTTACGATAATATTTACCCATAGTAGGATTAGCAGCCAGCATTTTCTTTTCCATCTCTAGGCGTGCTACTGCTCTCGGGTCTGAATAGAGTGTTTCGCTTGAGGCAGGTGGAATTGGGTCGTCTATTTCCCAGGTAAGCGGAGACCTACGAGCTGGATCCGCCGCCATTAGATTACTCAACAAAGTGGTGCCGGTACGAGGCACTCCGAATACAAAAACCGGTTTTTCAATCTTTTGTTGTTGTAATTCTGGATGGTTCCTATGGTAATCCGATATTTTCAGTCGAGTTGATAACGCCCCCACCAATGCTTGTCTTAATCTTTCAATGGATTGTTCGGGTGGGTTATTGTTATTCAGATCGCCGATCAATACATCTAAGCCTTCGCGAAAGCTATCGTTGTCAAAGTCTTGCAGCCCTGTGGCCGCCTGCGCTTGTTCAATTAATTGATCTGCTGCCCAAAGTGGCTTCGCCATGGTTATTCCCTCAATGCTGAGCTCAGCGGCTAGTTATCGTTCATTTATATGCACGAACATAGTGGCCTGGGTCACCTCTCACTAGCAACCGAAAATGGTTTAGAGCAACGACCAACCGTTTATAAGGTCGGCCAAGCACCGGTAAACTTAGAGCTCAGCAATAACGCGGTAATGGAGCCGGGCACAAGCCTGTGCCCGGTGTACGGGGATGGGTACTGTGTTTTATCGCGAAGACTGCGTTTATATGCCGGTTCTTTTTAAACGCTGTCGGTGTTCACCGGGAGTTTCATCAGTTGCGCGACGAAAGGCATAACAGAAACTGGATGGCGAGGCAAAACCGAGAGTATAGGCAATGGCTTTAATGCTTAAGTCTGTGGCCAGTAGTTTACGCGCCTGCTCAATTCGATTATTAGCTACGTAATCCCCGATGGAACAATCCCGACTTGCTCTGAATCCGCGCGTCATTTGCCTTATTGATAATCCACAGATGTCCGCTAGCTCTGACAAGCTCGGCGCTTCGCGGACTTCTTGCAAGCGCTCATCGATGGCCCGTAGCCGCCAGCCTGTAAGCCCTCCCGGGCGTGGCGCTTCGCGCACACTGACGCAAAAGCGTCTTAGCTCGATACACAGTTGCGCGATAATCAGCTCTACCAACGTTTCGCTAGCAAATCCCGGATGACGGAGCTCCTCGGCCAACCTAAGCAACAAGCTGCGTACATTAGCTTCGCTGATATCCAAACTCGCTTCTAGCCGCTGATCAGTCCAATTGATATCACCATCAAACCATTCAACAATTTCCTCGCGCTTTAACTGACACAAGAGAGAACTTTGTTGAATACAGCCATCACTACGAGTGTGCAATCGTTCGCCAGGAGGTAACAAAAAAAGGTTGCCCAAGTTTTTGTAGCGCTCTGGTGCCCAGTGATCGGAGTAGCGCGCGCGGACGTTTCCTGGCCTAGGAGTTAGGCACATGTCCAACCAATAAACATCATCACGTTGTAACGTGTTATCGATGGGCTGAGCCATATTAAACTGGACAATTTGAGCTGTGGCGACGGGTAAGTTCATACCGGCGCTCACTACCATTGTGTTATTAGCCTGATGCTGCATGACCATCCCTCTTATTGTTTGATATTGATATTGGGACTTTGTGGTGATTATACGCTCACATTCACGAAAGGAGAATGGGGTTACCCCCCCTAATTTGTCCGGCCTTGAGCATTGCGTCTCAACATCGATAGTGTTGTCTGTTGAGTGTACCAAGGTTGGTATCAGACACTTAATGACGCTTTAAATTTTGCGCTAATTAATACTAACAAATCATACAGCGACGCGCAGTTTAATCAGCAAATTAGTACGCACTAAATTCGGTATAAGAGATGTAACTAAGACACCTTTGCTGTTAGCGCGTGGAATCAAAATCTATAATTTTTAGGGCTCTGCTAAAGCGCCCAACAGGAGAATTTCATGTCCAAATCACTTTTCGACCTAAACGGTAAAGTTGCCCTAGTTACTGGCGGAAACGGGGGTATAGGCCTTGGTTTTGCCAGAGGCATCGCCAAGCAAGGCGGCAGCATTGCCATTTGGGCTCGCAACGCTGAAAAAAATGCAGCCGCAAAAGCTGACCTTGAAGCCGCGGGCGCAGCGAAAGTGATTACCTACCAAGTGGATGTATCTTCAGAAGAGCAAATCATCGCCGGCTACCAACAGTTGATGACCGACTTCGGTCGTTTGGATTGCGTTTTTGCTAACTCTGGCGGTGCCCCGGGCTACAATTCTGTATTCGATATGCCCACCGAAGCTTGGCACAAGTTTCTCGATGTGGCGCTACACGGCGCATTTATCACACTACGCGAAGGCGCTCGCCTGATGGTAGAGCGTGCCGAGGCCGGCGAACCCGGCGGTAGCTTAGTCGCTTGCGGCAGCTTGTCATTATTTAAAGGCCTGCCCGGCAAACAGAACTATGCTGCCTCCAAAGCTGGAGTTGCTGCGGTCATCCGATGTATGGCGTCCGAGTTTGGCCAATACGGCATTCGGGCCAACGTGGTTGCACCGGGCCTCATTATGACACCCATGATGGGTGGCGACGAGAACATCAAAAAAATGGCCGAGATGTTAGGGCCGCAAACACCTTTAAACCGGGTTGGCTATCCAGAAGACTTCGAAGGTATCGGTGCTTATCTATGCAGTGACGCATCTTCTTTTGTTACCGGCGAGACCATCACAATCGATGGTGGTTCAATGGTTAAGTAATAACTATTGACAGGTTTTACCCCTGAAACGGCGTCACAGCCGTTTCACCTAATAGAATAATAGGTAAGCGAAAACATCGCTGACAGATTAAAAAAAGCCGAGGCCTATCCATGCGATTACTGACCATCCACAATGCCAATGACGTTCGATTGGACGACTATCAACGACCAGACGCCGGGCCGGACGATGTGGTTGTTAAAATGAAAAACTGCGGAATTTGCGGCAGCGATTTAAGCTACATAAAACACGGTGGCATCCCCACGCCAGGAACCAAAACCGCCTTGGGCCACGAAGGCGCAGGTGAGATTATGGAAGTGGGCGCTAATGTCAATAATATTAAAATCGGTGATCGCGTGATCGTCAACCCGATGCAGACACCAAGCAATATCGGCAGCGGTGGCCCGGAAGGTGCTTTTACTGAGGAATTATTAGTACGCCAGGCAAAACTAGGCGCCTCGATCTTACCTATTCCGGAAGATATTCCCTACGATGTTGCCGCAATGTGCGAACCGCTGGCCGTTGCTATGCATGGTGTGAATCGGGCGGAGGTTTCCGCCGGTGATAACGTGGTGGTATTTGGTTGCGGGCCCATTGGCCTTGGCATGGTGCTGTGGCTGGTGGATCGAGGAGTTAATACTGTTGCCTTGGATTTGGCCCCGGAAAGACGCGAGCGAGCGCTGGCACTGGGCGCCCAAGCAGCGCTGGATCCAACCCAAATAAATCTGCGTGATGAGCTGGCTAAACTGCACGGCGAAGTGCCCTCCTATGGCCGAGTGGGCGTGGGTACCGATGCCTTTATCGATGCCGCCGGCGCACCCAATATTTTGTCTGAGGTAGTGGCTATAGCTAAATTCCACTCCCGCATGGTGATTACCGCAGCCCATCTGAAGCCTATTGAATTTCCTGTGGGACGAATGTTAACCAGCGAAATGACCATCACCACAGCCATGGGCTACCCAACAGAAATGCCGGATGTGATTGCCGCCATGCCGCGATTGAAAGATAAAATTGCCACTATGATCAGCCATCACCTGCCGCTATCTGAGGTGCTGAATGGTTTAGAAATAGCTGCCAAGCCCGAATCTTGTAAAGTTATGATCGACATCGACGGAGAATAATTATGGCAGACTCTAAGGACGCAAAGCAGCCGCACCTAGCATCGTTGGTGCGGGCCGGAGATGCGCAAACCGAAGCCGAAAAAATTAACGATTTTATTTTTATGGCCAAGGATATTTCTAACGCTTATCTGGTAACGACCGATGCCGGCGACGTACTAATCAACGCGGGCTTTATGGGTAGCGCAGAGCGCAACACCAAGGTACTGGGCCCGGTGCGAAGCGGCGATTTGAAGTACATCATTTTAACTCAAGCGCACGCCGACCATTTTGGCGGCGTGCCGGCATTTAAAGAGCCGGGCACTAAAATCATCACTCAACAAAGGTTTACCGAAACCGCAGATTTCTTCGATCGCCTTGGCCCTTATTTGCACCGTCGGTCTGGCAAGTTATGGTCTGGCACGATTAAAGGCCGAACGCTAACCGTGCCAAAAATCGAGCCCGACATTACTTTTGATGAGCACTACCAGTTTGAATTAGGCGGCCGCCGTTTTGAGGTTATTGCCACTCCTGGCGGAGAAGCATTGGACGCTTGCGCGGTTTGGATGCCAGAAGAACGCGTAGTTTTTACCGGGAATCTATTCGGCCCAGTATTTATGGCGGTACCCAATTTATGCACCATGCGTGGTGACAAACCCCGCTCCGCCCAGCGCTGGCTAGACTCATTGGATAAAATTCGCAACCTTGAGGCAGACCTACTCATTACTGGCCACGGTGAACCTATTGCTTGCACCGATAAAATACGCAGCAATCTAGACCAAATGCATGCCGCCATGAGTTACGTACTCAATGCCACCTTAGATGGCATGAACGAAGGCAAAGATGTGCATACATTAATGCGTGAAGTGCAACTGCCGGAAGAGCTTGCACTGGGTGAATTTCACGGCAAAGTAAGCTGGGCTGTACGTACCATTTGGGAAGAGCATTCTGGCTGGTTTCACCACGATTACACCACATCTCTGTATGGCGTTGCGCGTAGCAGCGTGGATATTGACATTGCCGAGCTGGCCGGAGGTGCTGATAAGCTGGCGGACCGTGCGCAAATTAAATTGGCCAACAATACCCCTTTGCAAGCGATGCATTTACTGGAAATCGCTCTGGGCGCAGAACCCAAAAACCCACGTTGCTTGGCGCTTAAAAAGCAAACCTTAGAAACACTTCTTGAGCAATCCGGCGGTAACAATCTCAGCGAAACCATGTGGCTGAAGAGCGAAATTGCAGCCACAGGACTTTGATCGGGTTATTCATTTTTTTTGCTATTACGTCACACCCTAAAAAGGCCGCAATTGCGGCCTTTAATCGTTTGGTACTAAGTAATGGCTTTGCCACCGAGTCTTACCATACGCTTGCAACACTAGCGCGGTTGCATACGGATTCCGCCATCCAATCGTATGGTGGTGCCATTGATATAACCATTGCGCACCACCTCCAACGCCATAGACGCGTACTCTTCAGAGACGCCTAAACGAGGTGGGTGCGGTACCATCGCACCTAGCGCCTCTTTCATTTGCGGCGTGGCCCTTGCCATAGCCGGAGTATCAAAAATACCTGGCTGAATGGTGTTAACGCGGATAGCTTCCCGGGACAGGTCTCGTGCAATGGTTAAGGTCATACCATTGATTGCTGCCTTGGCTGCCGAATAGGCTGCCTGCCCCATCTGCCCCTCTGTGGCGGCTGCTGAAGCGGTATTGATAATCACACCACGGTCACCTTCTAACGGTTCCAAAGACATCATGCCGGCGGCAGCACGGGTGATGCATCGAAAGGTACCCACGGTATTCAATTTCAACACAAACTCGAATTTATCCGATGGGAAAAAATTGATTTCGCCGGTTTTTTTGTCCCGTCGCGCTGTGGGGATTGCGTTGCCGCCACCGGCACAGGTTACCAGCACACGTTCTTGGCCATTTACCTCGCGGGCTTTAGCGAAGGCCGCATCAACGCTCTCGTCACTTAGCACATCTACTTGGCAAAATACCGAACCGGTCTCTTCAGCGGCTTTGAGACCGGCTTCTTCGTTTAAATCAAAAATGGCTACTTTGGCCCCGGCGGTACGCAATGCCTGCACGGTTGCTAAGCCTAGACCGGAGGCACCACCGGTTACGATGGCTGACAGGGAAGAATCTATTTTCATGCGCTTTTTTGCTCCATTTATTGTTCATTTTTATGAATTTTCTCTGCCAACATTCGGACTACTCCGGCCAAATACGGCGAACCAAACCAGCTGCCCAGGACTGAAAGAGCAATAAAACACCAAAATTAGTCCAGACATATGAAGGCGAAAAACCTTTTAGCAGTAATAAAAATTTATACCGCAAAATCAAGGCATATACAACAACGATGTTGAACAGTATAATCTTCTGCAAATCGTCGAGAGGAACCTAATAATGACAACAAAAGTAATGAAGGGTGTTCGAGTTCTGGAAGTGGCACAGTTCACCTTTGTTCCCTCAGCCGGCGCCATATTGGCGGACTGGGGCGCGGATGTAATCAAAATTGAGCACCCTACCCGTGGCGACACCCAGCGCGGCTTCGTCAAAATGGGCGGCGTTGATACCAACCCCAACCGCAGCCCCTTCGTTGAGCACCCCAATCGCGGCAAGCGCAGTGTAGGCGTGGATATATCCAAGCCAGAAGGCATGGAAGTTATCTATGAATTAGCCAAAACCGCCGATGTATTCCTCACCAATTACTTGCCTCGCCAACGGCAAAAAATGAAGTTTGATCTTGAACACATCCGAGCCATCAACCCCAATATCATTTACGCCCGCGGCAGCGCCTTTGGCGATAAAGGCCCGGAGCGCGACGTTGGCGGTTTTGACGGCACAGCCTTTTGGAATCGCAGCGGTATCGCCGATGCCATGTCACCCAAAGAATTGGGCGGCCCCCTTTCACAGGGTATCCCCGCGTTTGGCGATTCTATCGGCGGTATGAACATAGCCGGCGGTATCTCTGCTGCACTATTCCACCGCGAGCGCACCGGCGAAGCCGTTGAGCTGGACGTCTCCCTGCTCAGCACTGCTTGGTGGGCCGCAGGTACGTCTATTGATATGGGCATTGAATCTGGCCAAATCATGGGTAATCGTATGCCCCAATCAGGCGCTAACCCAGGTAACCCTCTGATGGGAAATTATTATGCTTCTGACGGTGGGGTAATTAATATGTGTACCCTTACACCAGGGGCACACATCAAAAATTTCTTTGATCATATTGGCCATCCTGAATGCGCTAAAGACGATCGATTTTCCTCACCGGAAGCACTCATGCAAAATTGGGAAGCTGCCAGCGATATTATTGTTGAAGCTTTTGCCGCCAAAGATTTCCAATATTGGCGCGAGCATTTAAAAAGCTACTCAGGCCAATGGGCACCCGTGCAAAACCTGCTCGACATAGCATCTGACGAACAAGCACTCGCCAACGACATGCTATTTGAAGTTGAAGCCTGTGACGGCGGTGACCCACTTAAATTAGTACGCGGACCAGTGCAATTTAATCACGAAGCCACCCAAGCCGAACGCGCTCCCCAAGCCTCGGAACACACTGAATTAGTACTGATGGAAATCGGCATGGAGTGGGATAAAATCGAAGCACTGAAAAGCAAAGGTGCAATTGCGTAACGTAAATTAACAACCCAATAATCATAACAAGGCAGATTAGAAGCGATGAAACCAGGTTCAAAATTAAAAAGCAGTGTCTGTACCACCGAAGTCATGGTCATTCGTGGTAGTGGTTTGGTTGTGGAGTGCGGTGGCGCACCCATGGCTGAAGTTGCGCCAGCGGAAAAAGGCACAGCCAGTGCTGATTTTTCCGAAGGTACACAAATGGGTAAACGTTACGTTGACGAGGTGGGTAGCTTAGAACTGCTGTGCGTTAAGGCCGGCACCGGCTCCCTGGCTATCGACGGTAAAGCCCTGCAATTGAAGGACGCTAAGCCGTTACCCTCGTCCGATTAACGCGCTTATCCAGGCAATTAAATTTGCCCGAAATAAGAATATTTATTTTTATTTCCAAACCGGGAATCGGCGCAACAGCCGTTTCAGGATAAAAACCATTTAACGACTTTGCCGAAACTATGAACGTCATTCTGCTGTTACAGATGGCCGCCGACGCCGCCCCAGATCGAATCGGTTTGGTATGCGATGGCCGACGCTGGACTTACTCCGCTTTATACAACGCCGCCAAAGGTGCCGCGGAGGTATTTATCGCCAGCGGCTGTTCCCACGTCGCATTACTCGACGAAAGCAGCGAAGCTGCGCCCATCGCTCTGTTTGGAGCAGCGCTTGCTGGAATACCCTATGTGCCACTGAATTATCGATTGGCCGACGCCGATCTGGGCGCATTGTTAGATAGGATAAAACCCGCCTATTTAATCGGCGATGTGGACCGGAGCAATCGTTTAAGCAGCGGGCACACCTGTGCCACTCGCCAGGAATTTGTTGCCGCCGCTGAAGACAGCGCCGAGAACGCCAGTGGCGAGGAAAGAGACGGCGAAGGTATCGCCGCGCAGATATTTACCAGCGGCACCACCGCCGCACCCAAGGCTGCGCTACTTCGGCATGCCAACCTGTTAGGTTACATTTTAGGTACTGTAGAATTTATGTCCGCCGCCGAGGAGGACGCTCAGTTAGTGTGTGTACCTCCCTATCATATTGCCGGCATATCCGCATTACTCAGCTCCATTTATGCCCTGCGCCGTATCGTTATGTTGCCCGCATTCGATCCAGACCAGTGGCTGCATTTGGCAGAACAAGAACAGGTATCCAACGCATTTTTGGTGCCCACCATGTTCGCTCGCATTATCAACAGGATGGACGAAACCGGTAAACAGGATCTGCCATCAGTTAAAGCCATAGCCTACGGTGGCGGCCGTATGCCACTTGAGCTCATCGACAGGGCACTAGATCTCTTCCCCAACACTCATTTCACTAACGCCTACGGCCTGACCGAAACCAGCTCTACCGTCGCCTTGTTAACACCTGAGGATCACCGCACGGCTCATAAAGCCAGCGACCCAGATATAAAAGCGCGCTTGGCATCGGTGGGAAAACCGTTACCCACGGTTGAATTGGAAATTCGAGACGACGAAGGCAAGGTGCTTGGTGCTGGCGAGCGCGGTGAGATCTATGTGCGGGGCGAGCAAGTCTCTGGTGAATATCGTGAAAAAAGCGCACTGGATGCCCAAGGTTGGTTCCCCACCCGTGACGCAGGCTACCTCGATGCAGACGGCTATTTATTTTTGGCCGGCCGCGCCGACGATGTCATTGTACGCGGTGGCGAGAACATCTCCCCTGGCGAAATCGAAGACGTATTGGCCACCCACCCGGCCATTGCCGATAGCGTCGCCATTGGCGCCCCCTCCGCAGAATGGGGCGAAGCCGTGGCCGTTGCCATTGTACTGAAGACAGATCAAATGCCACCCAGTGAAGACGACATCAAAAAACTCATTAAAGATCGTTTGCGCTCTTCCCGTGTGCCAGAGCAAATTCGCTTTGTAGACGAATTGCCCTACAACGAGATGGGTAAGTTATTGCGCCGTGTGGTTAGGCTTTGGTTTGAAGGCTAATATTACAGCCACTTAAGCTTTGCAAAGAAAGCTTGCAACGAAAAAAGCCATACCATCAAAACCGATCAGTAAAATAAAGCGATATCTATAGTTTGCGCTCACATCAGAACGCAAAGACCAATTTGCAGGTATGTAGGATTGTGGGGCGCTATTTAGTGGCCCCTTTTTTATATTGCCTCTTCCGCCGACTCTCCTAACCCATCGTCGCCTGCGCCTTTACCGCAAACTATGGTTTCTTTACCCAATCGATAGGTATTGTGCACAGCCACATAGGCGCCAGACACTATGCCAGAGATGGGCACTAATATTAGCCCCGTGGTGATGTTGTAGTAGCTATTGGTTTCTTTGAACAAATCAACGATTCTTAACGTTTTACGGTCCGTTGAGATCTCGCATTTGGCCACATACTCGGTATCCGTGGTCGGCACAACCACACAGCTGGCCACAGCCACCACCGTAGCCAACAGTCCCAGTCGGCCGATCAGTTGCATGCTCTTCATATCTTAACCTCCTTTTATTCCTTGCGCTCTGAACTAAGGCGTCACCTAGCCATTAGCGCCACATAGTAACATCCATTCCAGAATAATAAGGGGCCAAGGTGTAAAAGCTTGCACTGCAGCCATTCCTACTTTTGTAGGATGCTAACAGCCCGTATAGGGTCTTTTTACTGGGCTCTTCCCTTTGGCCCGGAATCTAGCACCCTAGAGCGGGAACTTTACCGGGATTTTTCATCCTAACGTTGGAGAGTAACGTTAGGCTGAATCCCCTATTATCTCTTGACGCGGCATATGTGCCGTTAGCCGGTACAACTAGATGTACTGTTTATTCACTTGAACACAATAAAAGGTAATAAATATGTGGACTAAACCTGCCTACACCGACCTGCGTATTGGCTTCGAAGTAACCATGTACTTCGCAAACCGCTAAGATTTTACGCTTATTTCTCGAAAACGCCTCGCTTAGTCGGGGCGTTTTTGTCTGCACAATTTGAGACCTCTTCGCCATGCACATTCATGTACTTGGATCGGCAGCGGGTGGCGGCTTTCCCCAATGGAACTGTAACTGCACCAACTGCAAAGGCCTGCGCGATGGCACTATGAATGCCAAAGCCCGCACCCAATCCTCCATCGCACTATCCGATGACGGCGTCAATTGGATACTGTGTAACGCCTCACCGGACATCCGCGCTCAGCTACAATCTTTTGGCCCCATGCAACCCGGCCGAGCCCTGCGCGACACCGGCATATCTGCCATTGTGCTGCTAGACAGCCAAATCGACCACACCACCGGCATCCTAAGCCTGCGTGAGGGCTGCCCCCACGATGTCTGGTGTACCGACATGGTGTACCAGGATCTCACCGAAGGTTTCCCTCTGTTCCCCATGCTAACGCACTGGAACGGCGGCCTTAATTGGCAAAAAATTCAGTTAGAGCAAAGCTTCGTGGTGCCCGCCTGCCCGGCACTAAAATTTACGCCGCTGGCCATGTTAAGCGCAGCACCACCCTATTCTCCCCACCGTTTTGACCCGCACCCAGGAGACAATCTTGGCCTGTTGGTGGAAGACACCCGCACGGGCAAAAAACTGTTTTATTCGCCAGGCCTAGGCCAAGCCAACGACGCGGCCTTTAAAGCTATGGACGAAGCCGACTGCTTACTCGTGGACGGCACCCTGTGGCACGATGACGAAATGCAGCGCTGCGGTGTTGGCACCCGCACCGGCCGCGAGATGGGACACCTGCACATTGGCGGCGAAGGCGGTAGCCTGGAGTTGCTGGCCAAAAGCCAAGCCGAACGCAAAATCCTAATCCACATCAACAACACCAATCCGATTCTAAATGAAGACTCGGCGGAGCGCGCAGAAGTTGAGCGCCAGGGGGTTGAGGTGGCCTACGACGGCTTGCATATAGAACTGTAATCGGAACCAGCAAAAGGCAAATCATCCCATGAGCGAGCAAATACCGTTAACACGGGAACAATTTGAGGCCGCCCTGCGTGCCAAAGGTGATTACTACCATATCTATCACCCGTACCAGGTGGCGATGTATGAAGGCCGTGCCAGTAAAGAGCAGATTCGGGGCTGGGTAGCGAACCGCTATTATTACCAAGTTAATATCCCCATGAAGGATGCGGCCATTATGGCCAACTGTCCTGACAGCAAAATACGCCAGGAATGGGTGCAGCGCATCTTGGACCATGACGGTTTGCCCGGAGAGACCGGCGGCATTGAAGCATGGCTGGCTCTGGGCGAGGCTGTGGGCCTAGACCGAGCCCAGTTGGAATCCCAGGAGTTGGTTCTGCCCGGTGTGCGATTTGCCGTAGACGCCTACGTCAACTTTGCCCGCCGCGCCACCTGGAAAGAAGCCGCCAGTAGCTCACTGACGGAGTTATTTGCGCCCCAGATTCACCAATCGAGATTGGACACCTGGCCCAAGCACTACCCCTGGATAGACACCCGCGGCTACGATTACTTCCGCAGCCGGTTAAGCCAGGCTCGGCGAGATGTAGAACACGGCTTGGCCATCACCCTGGACCACTACACCACCTACGAATCACAGCAGCGCATGCTGGAGATTCTACAATTTAAATTGGATGTACTGTGGACCATGCTGGACGCCATGACCATGGCCTATGAGCTGGACCGTGCACCCTACCACAGTGTGACCGACCAACGCGTTTGGCACAAAGGAATAGAATTATGAGTTTTGATCGCAGCCTGGTTCCCCAATGGCGCCCAGGATATCGGTTTCAGTACGAGCCGGCCCAGGAGGGCTACGTTTTACTGTACCCAGAGGGCATGATCAAACTCAACGACAGCGCCGCGGAAATCAGCCAATGCATTGATGGCCAAATGGCTGTGAACCAGATTATTGAGAAATTAGCGGTAAAATTTCCACAAGCCCAGGGCATAGACGACGACATTGAGCAATTTATGTTAGTGGCCCAAGAACAGCATTGGATTACCCTTGGCTAGCGCACCCTACACCCCCAGCAACCCCAATAACGCCGGCCTACCTTTGTGGTTGCTGGCTGAGCTCACCTACCGCTGCCCGCTGCAGTGCCCCTATTGCTCTAACCCCTTGGATTTTGCCACCCAGGGCAAGGAGTTGAGTACCGAGCAATGGGTAGATGTATTACAGCAAGCTCGTAAAATGGGCGCGGCTCAGCTGGGGTTTTCCGGTGGCGAGCCACTGGCCCGGCCCGATTTATCCGAGCTGATTGGCGAAGCTCGGCAGCTGGGCTACTACACCAATTTAATTACCTCGGGTATTGGCTTAACCGAAAGCAAAGTTGAGCGATTTAAGCAGGCCGGCCTGGACCACATCCAAATTTCATTTCAAGCCAGCGATGAAACGGTCAATAACGCATTGGCCGGTTCGCGCAAAGCCTTTGCCAATAAGCTGGCCATGGCCAAGGCTGTAAAAGCGGCGGGCTATCCCATGGTGCTGAACTTCGTTACCCACCGCCATAACATCGATAACATCGACAAAATCATTGAGTTGTGTATTGAGCTGGAGGCCGATTTTGTTGAACTGGCCACCTGCCAATTTTATGGCTTTGCCCACCTCAATCGGCTTGGCTTGCTGCCCACCAAAGCCCAGTTAGAAAAAGCCGAAGCGGTGACCAACGTCTACCGAGAAAAGCTCCAAGCAGCCGGCAACCCCTGTAAATTGATTTTTGTGACACCGGATTACTACGAAGAGCGCCCCAAGCCCTGCATGAATGGCTGGGGCAATGTGTTTTTAACGGTAACACCAGACGGCACCGCCCTGCCCTGCCATTCGGCGCGGCAATTGCCCATTGAATTCCCCAACGTTAAAGATCATTCGCTGCAAGAGATTTGGTATGATTCCTTCGGCTTTAACCACTACCGTGGCGACAGCTGGATGCAGGAACCCTGCCGCTCCTGCGATGAAAAGGACAAAGATTTCGGCGGCTGCCGGTGCCAGGCCTACATGCTAACCGGCGACGCTACCGCCGCAGACCCAGTATGCGCCAAATCCGATCAGCACGGTAAAATTCTGGCAGCCCGGGCCGAAGCCGAAAACGCCGACGTTACGATAGATGCTCTTACATACCGTAACGAAAAAACATCCAAACAGTGCAGCGACGGGCAAATTATTGCCAGCGATGCCGCCACGCGTTAACAGCGTAAAATATTCACCCCATACTAAAATGCCACATCCATGGATGTGGCATTCTTTTTTCTGCCAGTTTTATTCTAGCGGTTTATTGCGGCAGCTGATTACGGCCGCTTTTTTGCGATCGACGTTCGCAAAATAGTGCCTTGTTATTAAGCCGGCGAATTAGCTGAATTCATAGCTGGCCAAAAAATCGCCCATGGCACGGCAGAACCGAGCCGCATCGGCGCCATTGATAACCCGGTGATCATAGCTTAGCGATAAGGGCAGCAAAGTTTTCGCCACAGGATTGCCATCGGCATCCGGAACAAATAAGGAGCGGGCACGGGTGATCCCTAAAATACCTACCTCCGGCGCATTGATGATGGGCGAAAAGCTGGTGCCACCAATGTGGCCCAAAGACGATAAAGTAAAACAGCCGCCCATCATCTCAGTCATGGCCAAGCCTTTGGTTTTGGCTTTATCAGAAATAGCAAGGATTTCATTGCTGATTTCATCAACCGATTTCTTATCGCAATCTTTAAGTACCGGCACCAACAAACCACCAGGCACATCTACCGCGAAACCAATATTGTAGTAACTTTTTTGATAAATCTTACTGCCATCGGCATTAAGTGACACGTTAAACTGTGGAAACTCTTTTAACAATGCCACCGTGGCCTGCATAAGCGCTGGCAGCAAGGTGCGTTTTTTATCGGGATTAGCGCCATTCCAAGCCTTGCGCCGCTGCTCAAACCCGGTGATGTCTACTTCATCGTTGTGGGTTACATGGGGAATACTATTCCAATTGCGGTGCATAACCCGGCCAACGTAATGTTGCGTTTTGCCGAGTTTTATTTCTTCTACCTGGCCGTAAGTTGAAAAATCATCTTCCGGCCATGGCAGCATGGCTTGGTTGCTATCGCTCATTATTTTCCCTCAAGGAAGTCTTTTAAATCCGAGTCTTTGTTGAGCGGGAATTTGTCTTTAACCAATGAGCCAAACAAACTGAGGCGAATAATTTCTTTTATAAATCGACGACTCATACTTTGCAGCTCTTGCGCGTCTTCGGTTTTAGATCGCGCCCACACTGGCCACATAACCGTGCCAACTAGCATCAAAACGGCGTAGGCCTCGCGGTCTAGCTCAGGCTGAGCAAGCCCAGCATCAACAAAATCTTCTAAATTTTTCAGATAACGTCGCCAGAAAGGATCCTTATATGGATCTTTTGAGGTCATGATTTCAAATAACCACACACGGGCGAACTCGGGGTATTCCATGGCAAAGTTAGCGAGCTTTTGCGTCGCCGACTGGTGATTGATCTTTTCTTCCCCGGCGTTTTCTTTGCCGTAAATGGCCTCCACCAATTGCTGGCTCACCCAGGACATGGTTTCCTGTACTAATTGTTCGCGGGTTTTAAAGTGGTGGTAGGCGGTGCCTCGGTTAACTTTGGCCAGCTGCGCAACCTTAGATACACTTAGGCCCTCTGGGCCGTCTTTGGCCATCAGCTGGCCGGCAACTCTTAAAATCGACTCCCGTGTTAACTCTGGGTTTCGTCTGCGTTTTGTTTCGGTATTGCTGGCAGCAACGTTGTCTGACATTTTAACTCCAAAACCCATCTGGGCCGGCACAAGTTATTACGGTTAATGACTCTGGGTTACCTTGGCTTCGATGGTTAGCAATCCGGCCCTCTAGGGCACAACTGTTTACGCGTAGTGGCAAACGATCTGGTAAAGATTGTGGCCGCCATCTACTAGCTTCTACCTTCTTCTAGTAGTCAGCTCCGGTTGCCATCGAACCAAGATAATACGCCGTTATACTGGGATTCACCTCGAGTCACAACCCAGACCGGCCCCGCAAAAGCAACTTTGTGCCCAAATCTCGGATAAACAACACGAGAAGATATGTTTAACAGTTAACCCTTGATTAAACCCGCTCAATAATGATCGCAGGCGCCATTCCACCAGCGGCACACATGGTGATAAGGCCACGCTTCAGGTTACGGCGCTCCAGTTCGTCCAACACCGTACCTATCAGTACTGCGCCAGTGGCACCGATCGGGTGCCCAAGAGCGATAGCGCCACCGTTAACGTTAATAACGTCGGGGCTAATACCCATGTCGCGGATAAACTTGGTCACCACCACGGCGAAAGCTTCGTTCACTTCCCACAGGTCAATATCAGCCACGGTGAGACCGGCACGGGCCAGTATCTTTTTGGCTGCCGGCACAGGGGCGTTGAGCATCAATGTGGGGTCGTCCCCCATGTTAGCGGTGGTTACAACCCGTGCACGGGGCTTTAAACCGGATTTCTTAACATAGGCATCCGACGCCATAAGCATTGCCGCAGCGCCATCCACCACACCGGAAGAGCTGCCCGCATGGTGCATGCATTGGATATCGACATCTGGATAAACCCGGTTGATCAAACCGCGGGGCGTTTCTCCCTCACGATTCATGGGCATATCAGCGATCTTGAGAAAGCTGGGCGTGAGTTTGGCCAAGTCATCCATGGTGGTCTCTGGGCGGGGATGCTGGTCTTTATCGAGCACGACGTTACCGTCGTCGTCCAGCACCGGCACCATTGAATGGTCAAAATAGCCGTTGGCGATGGCGTGGGCCGCTCGGCGCTGGCTCTCCAGAGAGAAGGCATCTAACTGCTCGCGGGTAAACCCTTCCATTGAGGCTATCGCATCGGCACACATGCCTTGATGCGACTGAGGATACTTGGCGTGCAAACGCGGATTACCAGTGCCCAAGCCACCGGACAGTATACCCAGCTCGCGTTCTTTCATGCTCTGCTCGGTAATGTGGGACATCATTTCCGTACCACCGGCAATGATTAATTCCTCGTGCCCGGCTTTTAACTGACCGGCAGCAAGATTGATAGCAGTGAGGCCACTGCCACAGAAGCGATCCATAGTAACGCCGCTGACGGAGGTGTCGTAGCCTGCGTCCAAGGCCGCCATGCGCGCCAAATCGCCTGCTTGCTGACCTTTTTGGGAACTGGTGCCCCAGATAACATCGTCTATATCGCTAGTATTGAGATTGTTGCGCTCGCGCAGAGCTTTGAGGACGGTGGCAGCCAAGTGCTGTGGGTGCATTCCGTAGTAGGCACCCTTACCAGGTTTGCCTGTGGCACGAGGTGTGCGCACGGAATCGATGATGTATGCCTCTGCCATAAGCGTCTCCCAGTGTGGCTGTAACAGCCTTATTGTTAGATTATCGGGGTAATTGGACACTATTGTACGACACTGCTGTACATATGTATAGATAAATACGATAATCTATTCAACATCAGTGCACAATAATGACCAAAGAGGATCCGACCATGATGGGAACAGGAGAAGGCGACTGCCCGTTTCAATTTAATTTTGAACCAGAGACGTTCAAGGTTGGCGATACCATTAGCTACCGCGCGCCGGCCCTGGGAGAACTCCCCTTTGTGGCCGAGATTAAAGCCGTGCACAGTGACTACATAGAAATAGCCAATAGAAATAGCCAGCCCAGAAGACCCGGGAAGATGGCTGCGCGCCACCCGGGAAAGCCGGCCTGAGGTAGCTGACGGAGATGCCCTTTCATAGCCGCGCTACGTACTAGCTAGCAGGCTTCGACGTCGGTCCGCTGTCGATCTACATCGCTGCTCACAAATGGATAGGCTTTTACGCGCTTAAACCCATCTCTACTACTGCGTGCGGTAAGTCCATTCTTTAATCCCAATCTCGGGGATCTAGGCGCCGCCCTTTTCGCCTCTGGCCCATCACACCCTTAACTCATTGCACTTTTAACTCATTGCACTTTTAGCCCATAACAATAGGGCCCCACAATTGACTTTAACCGAGCTCGGTCACTGAGCCTGGCCTTAGATTTGCTCCCCCGGCAACAGACTGTTTTTTGATAGGCACAGCCTGCTGGCACACGCCATTGCCACCGGTAGCATCTTATGACATTATGCCACCCGTGGCAGAAAACGATAACGAAGTCACACCGATACCCTGAGCTGCTTAGTTCCGCCCAACCGGTAACCCCGGTCTACGCGCAACCATCGGATTCGTTGATCGCTTCTCTGGCCACTGATTTTTGCGAAGCAAAGAAACCCAAAACAATAACCAATAAATTTTAGGGGAACGGTATGCGACTAACCCAGCACACCTTAAGCCGCTGTATCAGCGCAATTTCCATTGGCGTGTGCGCCCTGCCCGGCTACAGCCTGGCCCAGGAAGACACGCCAGAATCGCAAGCTGCGGTATTGGAAGAAGTCACCGTAACCGGTTTCCGGGGCTCGCTATCCAAGGCATTGGATCAAAAACGCGACGCGGTAAACGTGCGCGAATCCATTATGGCGGAGGACATCGGTAAATTTCCGGACTTAAACATTGCCGAGGCCATTCAACGTGTGCCCGGTGTTGCTATTTCACGCGAAGGCGGCGAAGGCCGACAAATTACTCTGCGCGGCTTTGGCCCTCAGTTTACCCGCGCCACGCTTAACGGCATGGAAGTGCCGGCCAGTACCGACGGTTTAGATTCTGGCGGCGGCATTAACAGCGGCCGCTCCTTCGACTTTAACGTGTTTGCCTCGGAATTATTCAACCGGGTGGATATTCAAAAAACTACTACGGCCTCCATGGAGGAAGGCGGCATCGCCGGCACCGTGGATTTGTACTCCGCCAAACCGTTTGATTACAGCGGTTTTAAATCCTCTTTGTCTGTGCAGGATGGTTACAACTCATTGACCTCCGAGCACGACCCCAGAGCTGCGTTTTTGGTTAGCAATACCTTTGCCGACGACAAGCTTGGTGCATTGTTGTCGGTGGCTTATTCCGAGCGCACCGTACGGCAGGAAGGCTTTGGTACGGTACGCTGGACAACACCGGTAATTACCGGAAACACCTACCCAGATACCGCCACCCCCGTCATTAACGGCGATATTGCCGAGAGCAATTGCGCGCTGGATGGCGCAGCGGTAGCGCCCATTAACTGCCTATGGGCACCACGCTTACCGCGCGCGGATTTTTTTGGTAACGAGCAGCAGCGGCTTGGCGTAACGGCGTCGTTTCAATTTAGACCCAACGACAACGCCGAAATCACGCTGGATGTACTTCATTCCAAACTGGAGAACCAGCGCGAAAACTACAATTCCATGGAGTGGTTTTTAACCCACAACGAAGTCACACCGCTAGAAATAACCGTACACCCCAACGGCAAACAAATCCTAGCGGCGACCTTTGACGATGTAGAATCCTGGATCGAAAGCCGAGTTCAAAACTCGGAAACCGATTTTCAGCAGTATGTGTTATCCGGTGAGTTTCTGTTAACCGACCAACTTACCCTGAACGCCATGATTGGCTCCGCCAGTTCCGAAGCCTACCGCGAAGAATTCCGGTTTTATTACGTATCGGACTCGCATATTTATAGCTACGATTTCAGTGGCAACGGAGATGTACCCCGAGTCAGTTTCGGACCTGATAACTACGATTACTACGACGCGGCCAATTACGAAGCGCGTCCCGCCGCCATCCGCTCCCACGACGTAGAACGCGATAACCTGACCTCTAAAATCGATTTAACCTACGAACAAGATCAGTTTACGTTTAAAGCCGGCTTCGCCTACAACGACCGAGAAGTAGAATTCCGGCAGGGCAATGGTGAATATCCAGATGCCATTTCCGCCGTTGGCTATACCACGGATTTCCCCTATTCCGACTTTGGCACCGGGCTGGATGGCGGCAGTTTAGTCTCGTTTCCGGTGGCCGATTTTAATGCTTTGTTCAGCGATGTATTATCGCGCAACTTCACCAACGACCTCGGCTCCAACTGGATTGTGGACGAAGAAACCCTGGCCGCCTATTTGGAGTTCACCAGCAGTTTTGATATTGGCAGCATGATGTTGCGTACCAACTTTGGTGTGCGTTACGTTGCTAGTGACTCTACCTCCACTGGCTATTTAAATGGCCAAGCGGTTTCGGTGGACCACAGTTACAACAACTTCTTGCCGTCCATGAATTTTGCTTTAGAAGTCACCGAGGACGTCACCACTCGCTTGGCGTTTGGCCGCAGCATGACGCGCCCAAGCCTCAACTCACTTAACATCGCCAACCCTAACTTTACCTACGAAACCCGTACGGCAAGCCTGGGCAACCCGGAATTGGATCCCTATGTCTCTAACGATATGGATTTTTCAGCAGAGTGGTATTTTGCTGAGGAATCGCTATTGGCGGCGACTTACTTCTATAAAGATGTAGAAACCTCGCTCACCACCAACATCGTCGACAAACTGGTGGACCAAGCCTATTGGGAAGCCATCTATTCAGACCCGCGATACGATGCTTCCTACGGTTCCGACCCGGCCCAGGTGCCCTACACCCATTACATTCCGGAGAACGACACCGAAGGTTTCACCGTGAAGGGCTACGAGCTGGTTTACCAGCAGCCGTTCACGTTTTTGCCGGGCTGGATGCAAAACTTTGGTTTAGTGGTGAACTATACTCACGTATCCGCTGGCGATATGACCGGGTTATCAGAAAGTTCCTACAACACGACCCTGTATTACGAAACCGATACCTTCGGTGGCCGTTTATCGGTCAACAGCCGCGATGATTACGTATTGGCAGCGCCCGGTGGCAATGGCCACGAGGAAGAAATTAAATACGGCCCAACACACGTCGACTTTTCTTCGTTTTGGAACCTAAACGAGCAGCTGACCTTCACCTTTGAAATCATCAACCTCACCGATGAAGAAGAACGTATCTATGGTACCGGTGACGGCACACTGGCTCTCACACGAGAGTACAACCACACCGGGCGCCAGTACTTCTTGGGCGCGCGCTATACCTTTTAGAACAATGTTTTAAACCGTTAGCCGGGTACATTTAAAAATGTGCCCGGCTTTTTTTATTGGGTTTTAGTGGGGTTGCCAATCCCCTAGAACCGCCTCTTTTCGGTAGCGTTTAGCTTGGCGCTTACTGAGCTGCGAGGACCACTCTACCCTTTGTGCTGCCTCTGAACCCGGCCCACTGTTATTAAATTCGGCGTAGGTGACTTTGCGTTCGTTTTCTTCTCGATCCCAATTGTGCCAACCGGCGGGTAAAATATGCGCGCCCAACTGTGAATTTAAAAATACCGTTTTAGCGTATTCTCGCCAGGGGCGGCCTAAATACACTTTATCAACACCCGCTGCCGCCGTAAGAGTACAGCGATCAAACACGAAACCGTAGGGCTGATGCCGAGGAGTAGACGCCGCGGTTATGTAGGAATTAAGCAAGGATTTGATTTCACACTGCTCAAAAAACGCAGTACCACCACCAAAAATAAAATCCACCGAGCCCTCAATGGTGCAGTGCCTAAAATAACTGCGGTGGCCCTCGCCCGCTACATACAGCGTATCCTGCCATCCTTTTAATGCCACATTTTCGAACACGGCTCGGTCAGCCTCAACATGTAAGGCCACCGCTTGGCCCACGGGCCCAGCGGAGTTAACCACGGTGAGGTTTTTAGCGGTAAAGTCGTTGCCGGCAACTTTTAGGGTGTAGGTGTGGAAGGTGCTGTTACGGCCTTTGTTTATCCCATCAAAATGGTCACCCTGGGTGATAATGGTGGTGTCTTTGTCTTCGCCAATGAGGGACACCTGGGTGTTCCAGGAATACACTTCCACCTTTTCGTGGTAGGTGCCAGCTTTAACAAAGATGGTGATGGGCTCGTAGGGAAAGGTTTTGGTGGCATCAATGGCGGATTGAATCGAGGTATATTCAGCTGAGCCATCTTTGGCTACGGTGAGGAAGGTGTCGTATTGCGCGGCGTTGGCGCTTGGGCTCAGCCCCATACCTAGCCCCATAAAAGCCATGATCGCTCCGGCTGCATTCAAACACCGCTTGGGTTGGGTTAAAAGTGTTTTTATCATTATCGACTCGTGTATTTATTGCTATAAACAGGTCGATTTTGCCACCGGTAGCACACCAATCACAAGGGCCGGCTTTTATACAGAACACTATGGGTCTATAGCTGCTCCTCTTACCACGGTAATGAACAGGCGATAAAAAACCCCGCGCACAGGCGAGTAGCCAATGCGCGGGGTTTTATTTACGGCAATCAGATGGTGATTATTTGTTTACATCCACCACAATACGACCGCGAACCTTGCCCGCCAACAAGTCGGAAGCGGCCTCAACGGACTCGGATAAACCGATTTCGGTGCCGCCAATCACGTCGAGAATGGCTGGGTCTAAATCTGCGGCCAGTCGTTTCCAAGCGGCCAAACGAGGCTCTTTAGGCGCCATTACGCTATCCACGCCCAGCAGTGCTACACCGCGCAAAATAAACGGCATTACAGTGGCGGCAAAGTCTGCACCCTGGGCCAAACCGCAAGCTGCCACGGCACCGCGATATTTGGTTTGAGCGCAGGCATTTACCAAGGTAAAGCTGCCTACGGAATCTACCACGCCTGCCCAACGCTCTCTTTGCAACGGCTTGCCTTTTTCAGACAACTCGGCGCGATCGATAATGTCGCTGGCGCCCAGTTTTTTTAGGTAATCGGCTTCGCTAGCTTTGCCTGTTGCGGCAACCACTGTAAAACCTGCTTTGGCCAACAAGGCCACGGCAACACTGCCCACACCGCCGGTGGCACCGGTTACCAGAATTTCGCCCTGGTCTGGTGTAACACCGTGGTTTACTAACGCATCCACGCACAGAGCCGCAGTGTAACCCGCTGTACCAATGGCCATGGCCTGGCGCGGAGTAAAGGCATCCACTAACGGCACCAAATAATCGCCGGGCAAGCGCGCTTTTTGCGCTAAACCGCCCCAATGGGTTTCGCCCACACCCCAACCGTTCAACACAACGGTGTCGCCGGCTTTCCAATCGCTGTGGCTGCTCTCAGTAACGGTGCCAACCAAATCAATACCGGGCACCATCGGGAACTTACGTACCACCGGAGAGCTACCGGTAATGGCCAAACCATCTTTGTAGTTTAACGTTGAATAAGCCACGTCAATGGTCACGTCGCCATCCATCATTTGGCTTTCGTCGACTTGGGTTAGCTCAACCGATTGGCCGGATTCATCTTTATTAATTAAGACTGCTGAGAACATAAGCACCTTCTTTATCCATGGGTTTAATTATTTACGACTGCGCGCCTGTCTCCCCGGGCGTTTGATCGCGGTTTCTGCACGTAGTGTTTGGCCTTGCGTCAGACTTCATCGCTTGCCAGAAATTGCTCGGCAATGGTGAGTAGATAATCACCACTACCGGTGCCCAGATGGCGACTGAGCATACTGCGTTTTAAAAACAGATGGCACGGGTATTCAGAGGCCATACCAATGCCGCCGTGCAACTGCAACGACTCCTCCGCCACCCAGTCGTAGGTGGCGCAGGCCAAACTTTTTGCTTTTTGCCCGGCAAAAATGGCATCCGCTGAGCCTAAATCGCCACACGCCTGGGAAAGCGTTGAGTTAAACAAGGCCTCAGCGGCAGCGATATCGGTTTTAAGGTCGGCACAACGGTGTTTCAACGATTGGAATAAAGCCAGTGGCCGTCCGAATTGTTGCCGGGTTTGCAAATGCTCTACCGTAAGCTCCAGTAGCGCAGCCGCACCGCCCAATGCATCCGCTGCCAAAGCCATATCCCGCAGGTTAAGCAAACGTGCAATTAAATCCTGGGCCGCCTCGCCCTGTGCCAGCAATGCGCCGCCTTCTACAGTGGCCTGCTGCAGATTAATTCGAGAAATACCTTGAGTTGCATCCCAACTGGTTTGGGCTTGGGTTTCAATGCCACCTTGGTCCAAAGCCAATAAAGCAACGGCGGTTTGTTGCTCATCCCACACCAATACATGGCTGGCGTGTTCGGCTCCTGGCACACCGTCCAACTGGCCGCTAAACGTGGTTTGCTCACCGCTACCAACAACAGAAATGGGCTGCCTGCCGGGTTGGGTGTCCACCAACGCTGCGGTTGCTATATCACCGCAGGTGAAGCGAGCTATCCAGTCTGCGTTGTCAGCGCCGCCCTGGCACAGAGCATCCAGTGCTAGGCTGGCAGAAATAAAAGGGACTTCGGCCAGGTTACGGCCCAGCTCTTGTTGTAGCACACACACGGCTTCTGGCCCTAAACCTAACCCTTCGAGGCTTTCTGGTACCGGGGCCAATAGCCAACCAAGCTCTACCATCAATGGCCAAGTTGCGCCGTGCTTTGCCGGTGTGCCGGCATCTTGCATTACTTGCCGAGCAGAGCTTTGCAGCTCCTGTAAAAATTCGTTCATTATTTATCTCCCCAGCGCCAGGTTTTCGGTTCGCGGGGCATCATCAACATGCGCTCTGCAATAATGTTACGTTGAATTTCGTTACTGCCTCCGGCGATGGACCAATTGTAAGAATTCATAAAGTCCAGCGCCCAGTTACCGGTTTCCTGGGTGGCACCGCGCATGGGAGCCGTATCGAATAAACCGCTATAGCCACTGATCCGCCGACCTAACCGGGTGTATTCCCGCAGCGCCTTGGCGTAATAGAGCTTAACCAAAGAAGCATCGCCCACGGCTTCGGTGCCGTCGATGCGTTTTTGTAAATAGCTGTCTGCCAGCGCACATGCGGCGTCAACCTGGGTAATTACTGCCCCCAAATCCCGCTTAAATGTGGCGTCATCGCTAACCCCTTGCTGCTGCATGGCCTTGGTTAAAAAACTGAGCGAATGCTGCATACGCAGACTCAATTCCACCAAGGTTAAACCGCGTTCTGATGCCAAGGTGGCCTGGGCTACCGCCCAGCCCTGACCTTCTTCTCCTACCAAGTCGCAGGCGGGCACTTCGACGTCATCGAAGAAGATTTCAGCAAACTCGTCATCGCCAGTTATTTGATCAATGGGGCGTACGGAGATACCGGGGCTTTTCATATCCACCAGCAGATAGGTCAAACCAGCCTGAGGTGGGCCGCTGCTATCGCTGCGCGCCAACAATAAACAACGGTCGGCGTACTGTGCCATGGTGGACCAAATCTTTTGGCCGTTAATGATGTATTTATCACCCTGGCGAATGGCTTTGGTTTTTAACGACGCCAAATCAGAGCCAGCATTGGGCTCGGAAAACCCCTGACACCAAATCTCTCCACGTAGAATTCCGGGTAGATACTTATCACGTTGTTCTTGGTTGCCGCATTCAATCACTGTGCAGGCCGCGTGATACAAGGACACAAAATACAAAATTAAACGCGGCGCGTCGGCCCGGGCGATTTCTTCATAAATGACTTTTTGCTCGGCCAAGGATCGGCCTCCACCGGGCCAACCCTCGGGCCAATGAGGTGTGGCGAAACCCGCTTCTACCAATTTGCCAAACCATTCTTTTTGGGCGGCAACAAAAAGTTCTTGGTCCACCCCGGTCATGGCTTGGCGCCAGTCACCAGGGACGTTTTCGGTAAGCCAAGCTCTTACGCTTTGGCGTAGCTCTTCTGTATTGTCGATCGCTGTCATTATTAACCTTTTCGCGTCGATTAAACCCTAGTGGGCGAACGTTGGTGATGGCCAGCCCCGCTGCCAGGCTGTGGTTTGCGCGGCGTTGATGCAGCCCGCTCAGTTCCACAGTGCGGCAACTCTGCCAGCCATTATATACACCAACAGTGTTGATTACTAACTCAATCGGTATCAAGATACGGTCTGTTGGCAAACTCGGTTTTAGTGAAGACGTGTTTGCCTAATAAAAAGCCGCCACCAAGGAAACAAAACAATCAAATATGTTGAAACACAGTGTTTCCAACAAAGGCTGGCCATCGTCATTGAATTTTGGCGAGGGCTCTGTTCAATTAACCGAGCAGTGGCAACCACGCTAACGACAAATTTCGCGACATGTACGGACTAACCATAGGGTTCTTAAACAAGATACGTTTAACTGCACAAGGTTTAGCGCTTCCATGCAGCTTTGCCGAAGACATTACTAACAACAATGCCGGGCCAAAGCACTGCAATCTCGCTTTTAGGAGAGCATAAAAATGACTTTAAAAACACGTTTCTCGGAGATGGTAGGTATCGAATACCCTATCGTTCAAGGTGGCATGATGTGGGTGGGCCGGGCCGAATTGGCTGCGGCGGTTTCCAACGCCGGGGGCTTAGGCATCATCACAGCCCTGACCCAACCCAGCCCAGATGATTTGCGCAAAGAAATTGAGCGCTGCCGAACCATGACGGACAAACCGTTTGGTGTAAACCTAACCATTCTGCCATCGGTGACCCCACCGCCCTACGCCGAGTACCGCAAGGCCATCATCGACATGGGCATCACGGTGGTGGAAACCGCCGGTCACAACCCGCAGGAGCATGTAGAAGATTTTAAAGCCCACGGGGTCAAAGTGATTCACAAATGTACCGCGGTAAGGCACGCACTTTCGGCGGAGCGCATGGGCGCGGATGCTATATCCATTGATGGTTTTGAGTGTGCAGGCCACCCCGGCGAAGACGACATCCCAGGCTTAATATTGATTCCGGCGGCCGCCAATAAAGTAAAAATCCCCATGATTGCTTCCGGCGGATTTGGCGACGGCCGTGGCTTGGTGGCGGCGCTGGCATTGGGGGCCGAGGGCATCAATATGGGTACGCGTTTTTGCGCCACCAAAGAAGCCCCCATTCACGACAACATCAAACAGTTGTTGGTTGACCACGACGAACGCGATACCAATTTAATCTTCCGTTCCCTACGCAACACCGGCCGAGTGGCGAAGACCGAGCGCTCGGATGAAGTGGTCGAAATTTTGAAAAACCCGGAAGCCACCTTCCAGGATGTGCATCACCTGGTTAAAGGCGCAGACGGCCGTACGGCGTTAGAAACAGGCGATGCAAAAGCGGGCTTAGTGTGGGCTGGACAAGTGCAAGGCCTGATTAACGACATTCCAAGCTGCGATGAATTAATCTCTCGCATTGTAGAAGAAGCCGAAGCAATTATCGCCGACCGGCTGCCAAGCTTTACTCGCTAACAAACCAGTACCAATAAAAAAACCCACCGTGTTTGGTGGGTTTTTTTACGTCTGGCAGGGCTTGCTTATTGTTAGAGTCTGAGTTTAATCGTACTCAAAGTTTTCAATATCGTTTAGCAACCCGTCTTCACCGGGTGCTAACCGACTTACTGGCTTTTTTCCGGCAGCGACTTGCTGTACCTCTTTGTTGGTGGTTGATTTTTTAGTGCTGCTGGTTTCGATGTCTTCTTCGGGCTCCAGTATCGCCCCTTCGCCGGCACGGATACCGACGTGAAATGCGGCAAAGCCCGGTTGCACCACCTGATTAACCGCCATGCCAATGACTCGGCCATCGTGGGGTGAGACAATTTTGGTTTTGCGGTTAGTAATTGGGTCTCGCACTTCGCCCAACAAATCGCCGGCATCAACTTTATCGCCCAAAACAACACTGCTAAATAAAATACCGCCTCGTTCGGCCCGCACCCACACCGATTGGTAATACACGGGCTCCGGGTCGCCCCACAAACTGAAGCGTTTCACCATGCCCATGTGATCCATCAAGGTATGAATGCCCTTAACACCATGGGCTACCGAACGCTCCTGTAAACGCATAGACTCGCCGGCCTCCAGGGTTACCGCCGGGATTCCTGCCTCCACCGCCGCTCGGCGCAAAGTTCCCTCTGCACCTGCACTTTGCAGCACCATGGTAGCGCCAAACCCTTGGGTAAGTTTAACCACAGCGGGGTTACTGATATCGGCCCGCAATTGAGGAATATTGGTGCGATAAAAAGACCCGGTGTGTAAATCCACCAGCGCATCGCAGTGGCTGATGACTTGCGTAAAAAACGAATAGGCCAACCGAGACGCAGAACTGCCTTCCGGGTTACCAGGGAAGTAGCGGTTTAAGTCACGCCGGTCGACCAAGTAGCGCGAGCTGCGGCGAAACCCCTGTAGGTTAACAATGGGAACACCAATAACGGTACCGGATAATTCGGTAGGGTCGATGTTATAGAGCACCCGGCGCACCACTTCGATACCGTTCAGTTCATCACCGTGCAAGGCGGCGGTTAAACACAGTACCGGTCCGGGCTTAACGCCGTGGGCAATCAGCACCGGCGTAGGTGTAGAGATCATTTCGAAGGACTGCTCTGGCGACCAAGACAAGCGCGTGGTTGTGGACGGCGGCACTTCGGTGTTGAGAATAACCAGTGCTTTAGCAGCGGATACTTTATCGCTAGCCGGCGCCGGCTTAGGTGCAGTAGCGGTACTGTTGCTTGGCTCAGACTTTGGTTCTGCTACTGCAGGCTCCGGGGCTGATTTGGGGTTGAGTACAACCTCTTTTACCTCCACCGGCTCGGCCAATTGAATGCTTTCAGCCCTGGGCAGATTTTCGTTGGCAAGTTTATCCGCCAATTCAGCGTCTTTGGCGTCCGTTTCTGCCGCTTGTTGCTGGGCTTTCGCTGCCTCGGGCTTTGGCTCACTGCTCGTGGTGGGCTTAGCTTCGGCGCTGGCCTGTTCCGCTTTTGGCTCCTGGGCCTCGCTAGCAATAACCTCGGTACGGCCGTAACACCAAATACTCTGCGCCAGTAACAACGCTCCCACGGCCCATTTGGCGCGGTAAATCTGCTTTTGGGTCATAAAATCTTGTCTCAACTTCTGCAACATGCTGACTATCTTAAAGATCGCAGCTTGAACACCACATAAACCACCTTTTACCGCAGTTATTTCGGTTTGCATAACAAAATCCGTTGTGCAAAGCAAAAAACCTGCGAATATTGTGGATCAGTAATACAAGTTTAGAAGAGAAGCGGTAAAAGCCTAGTAAAACAAGTTGTAGGCGAAGAAACTCAGCATTATCCCTACTATTTTCAGGCCTATTATTTTTGGCGACAATGCCGGCGGAGGAAGAGTGACAGTGTCTAGGATTTTTGACCGGGCTTAAGGCCCCAATAATAGAAGCTCACCAGGCTGACAATGGCTAAACAAACCCAAGCTAATTTATCGCCCCAGCCTCCATCAGAAAACAGCGCGCTGGTCAGCCCTATGATAGTGAGCACAGCCAGCAAGATTGGCGCGCTCCAGATTGCCGTCGAAGTTAATTTCTGTCTCATGGGTTGGCCACCCTGGCAGCGCCACTGGCTACCACAGTGCCGGCCACCGAGCTGCCGGCATCAGATTCGCTGTCGTTCAACTTCAATCGATCTACGATGGAAACCTTGCGTTTTTTCCACCACAAATACACACCGCTGAGTAACACAATAATGGCCAGCACGTCCAAGATGGCCCATAAAATTTTCAGCGGCATGCCGGCGTAATCACCAAAATGCAGTGGCTGTGATAACAACAAGGTAGTGACATACCAAGGCATTTGGCCTACGGCAGAAACGGTACCGGTGCCGGCATCCACCAGCACCGGCGTCAGCAGTTTGGAGGTTAGAGGCGTATTACCCATCATAAAAAAGGTAAAGTGGTCTGGCGTACTGAATGGGTTTTTAGGAAACGCCACAAAACTGACTTCGCCCTGGGGAACCTCGTCACTCACCGCATTCAGAGCCTGCTGAAAACTGGCCGGGTTGGCTACCTCAGATAGAGGCTGCGCCGCCTTGGCCGACTGAGCCAATGCGGCTAGCTCTGTACTTTGCCAATGGTTAAATACTAAGAGCGATAAGGTATTGATGGTACCGGTTAAGCCAACCACCAGCACCCACGTTAGCGTAACAATGCCCAGTAGATTGTGGAGGTCCAACCATTTTACCCGGCTGGACTTATTCGCCCGCACGGTGCCAAATTTTAATTTCGACATAAATGGCCCGTACACCACAACACCGGAGACCAGCGACGCGGCCAACAGCAATCCCATGGCCCCTAAAAACAACATACCACTGAGCCCGGCGAACATGTCTAAATGCAGGCGGAAGAGAAAGTACATTATGCCTTGGCGCACGGGATATTCGTGGAGCAACTCACCGGTGCGAACATCGTACATATAAAACGCGGAGCCCTCGGGAGCATCAATGGCTTCGGCCATGGTTACGTGCCAAGCTTCCGGTTCGTCCGGGTCGCGGAAGAGATATTGCACTACGTCCTGGGGACGTTTTGCCTGAGCCGATTGAATAATGCTATCCACGCTCACCTGCGTAGTTACTCCCGGTAGCTCCGGCGGCTCTACAGCGTTGCCCAGGGCGTGTTCGATTTCATGGTAAAAAATTAACGGCAGGCCGGTTAGGCACAACATTAATAAAAAAAGCGTGGAGATTAGACTGGTCCATTTGTGAACTAGGTACCAGTTCTTCAGTGTTTTTGTTTGCATGCTAATTCGGTTTAATTGACGCCGCTCTAAACAAGGCGGCGTTATATGATTGAGGTTGAACGTTGGTTAATGACACTGCGACGGGGCTTACCCGCCATGGGTGATCTTCCCAATCTAAAGTCACGATTAAAAATTCAATTGGTAACTTAACTCGTAGGTGCGCGGAGCGGCATAGTAACCAATCTCGTACAGGCTGGTAATGTACTTTTCGTTGGCCAGGTTTTTCACGTTTAACTTCACCCGCGATTGACTGTTGACGTCCCAATGGGCAAAAACATCAAATACCGCGTAGGCGCCCTGTTTCACATTACCACCGGTGTAACTGTCCACTCGGCTGGTGTCATCCTGCCATCGGCCAGACAAGCCCAGGGCGACATCCGGCTGCGAGGGTAACTGCGCACTCAGGGAGAACTTAGCCGAGGTTTCCGGCACCCATTGGTAGGTGGTTTCACCCTGCTGGTTTTCAATATCCAATCGGGTTAGGCTGCCGGAGACTTGAACGTAGTCGTTGATTTGACCACTGATTTCTAACTCTACACCCTCAGAGACAATATCCTCTCCGGTGTAAAAGTACTGCCCCGTATTAGGGTTAAACCCAGCGTAAACACCCAACCCTTGCTGATCTGCTTTGAATACCGCGAGGTTGCTGATTAGGCGATCATCCAGCCAGGTGGCTTTCACCCCCAGTTCGTAGTTTTCCCCCTTGGTTGGCGCCAGGTAGTTATCGTTGGCGTTGAGGTAATCCTGTGGTTGGTAAATGTCGGAGTAGCTAACGTAGCCCATTACACGATCGGTTAAATCCACCGTAATGCCTAAATAGGGGCTTACTTCGGACTCTTTCAAATTGTTACCCAACGCGGTTGCCTCTCGGGTGAAATCGATGGCATTGACACCGGCAATGACGTTGGCAAGCCCCACACTTAACTGTAGTGCGGCGTAGGCGCGATCTAAGCTGTCATCCGTGGCGCTGCTGAACACTCGGCCCTGCCACTGCGGCCGGGGAATCGCATTTAAAGCATAGGGAAACGCCGGCAGCGGGCCGTAGGCGGGCTCGGTTAGGGCGAAGGGGTATTGGTATTGCACATTTTCGGTTTTAGCCTGGCTAAAGCCCGCGATTAACTGGTGATCCTGGCCCCAGGCGCTGAAGCCACCGCTCAGTTTAATCTCTAAGATATCGGCTTCATCTTCACTGGGCCATTTGCCCGGCCAGCCCACCAGCCCCTCGCCGGTGGTCGGGTCTAAACCGGTAGTGGTGTAGGCAAAAAACAGTTCACTGTCGGAGCTTAGTGCGCGGTAGTCGTAACTCAGCTTTAGGTTCCAGTCCTTGGGCAGGTGGTAGGTGTATTCAATAAAACCGGTTTCGTTGGTGTTGTCCCAGTAGGTCCAGTTTTGTGCCGTGGTTGCGCTGCGGCTCCATTCCGCCTGGGTACCATCGCTGTTGGTAAACACCAAGCCGCCCCACATGTTGCCCTCGGAATTTGCCTCTTGATAAGAATAACCAAAGGCTAAGGTACCATTGTCGCCCACTTGGCCATCCACCACGGCGTACACAAAGGCGCGGTCATCTAGCTTGCCGTCGATGTAAGAGCCAGACTCTTCCACAGCCAATACCACTCGGCCAGCCCAACTGGCGGAGGCGTTAAAGGGCGTTGAATAATCGGCCTGCAGGCGATAGTTATCGTAGGAACCCGCCTGCACACCCACCTCTCCTTGGGCTGAATTTAAAGGCCGCTTGCGCACATAGTTGATCGTGCCGGAGGCATTACCCACGCCGGTTAGCAGGCCATTTGCACCGCGAATAACTTCCACTTTTTCATAGCCATAGGAGTCAATTTCACCCTCCACCAAGCCCCAACTATTAGGCATGCCCACGCCATCCACTTGGGTGCTTTTGATCTCAAAACCACGAGAAAGATAATTGGTGCGGTTGGTTTCCCAGCGCTCAACACTCAGGCCCGGGGCCAAATCCAAGGCCTCGTTGATGCTGGCTGCACCGTAGTTGTCCATCATTTCACGGCTAACGACGCTGATAGACTGCGGCGTACTTTGGATATCCAGAGCCAAGCCCGTGGCACCTTCGCTGATGCGATTATCCCGCACGCCAAGTATGAACACTTCTTCTATGGCCTCCGCTTGAGCCACCGCCAGGGCAGAGAATCCACAGGAAGAGATAACGGAAGTAAGCAAAAACGCCTGTTTTAGGCTGACCTGTTTAAGGCTGAATGGGGACATGGTGGTACTCGGTTACATGGTAAGTTGCGGGTAGGAAAGCCGCAAACATACAGGTAGTGACCACCTCTGTAAATGATAATTATTATTGTTTTTATTTATGACCATTTTGTACAGGATTGTTCGGTTCCCCTCCCCGTCACTGCACTCAGACGCGTCTCACACGGCCCTAGCCGCATCCCTATTAAGGAAATGGGCTTCCGAAGCACATAAATCACAGCTGTGAGTTCGCACTAATACTTGACCTGCACTCGGAATAGGATCGTCAACTGTTCCAACCTTAATTCTACTTTCGTAAATATACGCCGCCTTCATATCTATCCCAGTCATTCTCTGTTATGCGGTAGGATCCTGCCAAACTTCTGCATAAGACGGATCAGAACTGTCACGTGCCCCGCCATACTTTTGGGTGATCGGAGTTACTGGCCTAATTTCATCTAAGTCACGAATTGCTATACGCTTGTTTAACAACCATCGCCCATGTTCTTTGGTCCAACTGTCTATATAACGGCTCCAAACCGTCATCTGCATAATTTGATTGTTTTTATTTATTCTCAATGTAGCCGTTACGTAGGATTCGCTGGCCGCTGTGTCGCCCTGGACTTCAAGCAGAATATTCGACATTTGATGGCTGTGCGTTAAAAGCTGCTTATGCTGGCTACAAATTAAATCTATGACACCTGGCCCATTACCCTGATAAAAATCGCCATAATCCGCGACCGAATTAGAGCTCCAAATAGAATATCCTAACTCTGGATCTAATCTGTCGACGCAACGGCAATACCGATACAGATTGTCTGTGATATCACTTTTGTCTAACAATTTTTGAATATGTTTAGACATGCTAATTTCTCTTTAACAATTTAAATCTCGAGCTTCAAATCTGACGTCCTACCTATTCAGAACTTTTGCTAACCTTTGCTAACCTTTGCTAACCTTTGCTAACCTCAGCCATCAACTCCTCTAGTTTAGTAATCATAGAGTGGCACAAAGCGGTGTAGACATGAGCACGCTTAGACAATGCGTCCATAGCTTCACTATCCTCAGCTATATTCTCCGCACAGTTTCGCAGTAGATTACCTACAGAGCCGATCAATTGAGCTTGCTGAACAAGCACCGCCGAATAATCGCTGGATGGCGAGTATAAAACCTTCTTGGTTCCACTAAGTGTGGTACTTCGTATATGACCAAACGCTTCCAAACCTTTCGCTGAATTCCAAGCACCGACACGGCTCATCTTCAACGCCCCGGCTATTTCATCAACGGATACCGGTTTCTGTTTCAAAAACAAAAAACCCAAAACTTTGCCTGTTGCCGGCGCCAATCCCCATGGCGCAAGCAAAGCACTAAACGCATTAACGAACTGCATTTCTGCTTCATTCAAATTGTCATTGGACATTTTCAGACACCACGTATTAACTATATTAATAATATATTGAATATTGTTAATAAAAACCAGTACTATTTACTCTTGTTACTCTTGGCTTCAAAGCAACATTAAACCAACTTATATAAAAGGGGAGTCTCAGCAGATGACAATGTATGAAAAGTATGGCCCTTGGGCCGTTATAGCCGGTGCATCGGAAGGCACCGGGCGAGCCTTCGCATCCAGGGTTGCCGCGCAAGGTATCAACTGCATATTACTAGCAAGACGGGAAGAGCCGCTGCAAGCCCTATCGATAGAAATCACACAGCGCCACGGCGTTGAGTGTGTCACGGCAAGTGTCGATCTATCTGCTCCCGACGCGACCGCATCTGTCATCGCCGCCATTGATAACCGTGAAGTAGGCTTATTTATCGCTAACGCCGGCGCTGACAGCGTAAATTCTCGATTTCTTGACGCACCGTATGAACAGTGGCAAAGCCTAATACATCGTAACGTATTAACGGTAACAAGCTGCTGTCACCATCTCGGCCAACTAATGCGACAGCGACAGAGAGGGGGAATTATTTTAGTGGGTTCGGGCGCATGCTATGGCGGCTCAAGCCATATGGCGGTTTATTCTGGCACCAAAGCATTCGATCTATGCTTTGGCGAAGGTTTATGGACAGAATTACGTCCGCATGGTGTTGATGTGCTAAATCTCATTTTGGGTCAAACAGATACTCCCGCATTTAGAGCGACTTTAGCCAAGGTGGGATTACCACTACCTCCCAACCTCGCCACCCCGGACGAAGTCGCAAAATTAGCCTTAGAGAGATTGCCACACGGGCCTGTTTGTAACTGGGGTATCGATGATAATGTAGTGGGATACGCACCCAACTCGGCTGCGCAAAGGCGGGATAGAGTCCTTCAAATTGATAAAGCCACAAGCAGCTTATTTGATCAAGGCTGATGCTTTTATGTGATGTATTCCAAACCGCAAAAGATGCTTATATATTGCACCGGAAAACATCTTGCCCTATCAAATTAACATTCACCGCGTACACCCCAGTCATTTGCCATGGGCTTGGGGCTATTTTTGAACTGGTCTCGAAATTTAGTTGGCGACTCGCCTTCCATTTTTTTGAAAAATCGAGTGAAATACGAGGGATCGGAAAACCCTAAGCGATAGCCAATTTGCTCAACACTCTTGGCCGTGAAGATAAGATCTTTTTTTGCCTCCATTAATCGGCGCTCTTCAAGCATTTCTTTCGGCGACTTATCCTCTACCGCCTCGCAGGCGGAGCGTAACTGAAAAGCCGACAAATTCAGCTGTTCGGCGTAGTTGGGAATTTTCACGTTATCAAACAAATATTGTTCAATAAGCGCTTTAAAGTTGGTGACTATTTGCCGTTGTTTGTTGCTGTAGCTGTTGAGTACCTTGCTAGCATTTTGGCTGGCGCGCTCCAATTCAACCAGGATAGACACCAAATCGGATTCGATAATCACCTCGTAGGAGGTCCCGCGCAGGGTAAGCTCGCGCTGAATATTTTCAATTCGTTTAACTAACATATCCGGTGAGCAGAACTCGTCGGATATGGGAATTACGCCTGGCGTACTGAGCAACTGCCCTAGCTGTGGTAGACGATTAACCGTCTGCTGTAAGCAATAATCGGCCAACGTTAACACCCAGCCGTCGGTGTCTAATTCGTAGTGAAAGCCGTGAATGGCGTTGTCCGGCACGATGAGCGCGCAAGGGCTGGTAAATCGAACCGACTCCTGCCCCAACATCATGGTGCCATCACCGGCCAGCACAATCATAATTTGAGCAAAATTAGGGTGGCTGTGCAGGTCGATTTTCCAGCCGCGCTCTTTGCAGCGCTTAGCCAGAATTTCGATGTTTAAAAACCAATCCACCGGCCCCTCAGAGGGCTGGCCGTAGAGCAAATAGTTTGGCACCTTCATAACACGCTACAACACTCGCTTAGTTGATTGCCCGCTGAGCAAAGCTCTAGCGGGATACTCAATTGGGCTAATCTTCGCCTGACTTTTTTTCTAAATCGTTGTCTGAATTGCTGTCTGTATCTTGGTTTTCACTGCCTGATACAGAATAGTTTATGGCAACCTGGCGCGTTTGTTGGAATTCCGCCAAGGTTTTCCCACTCATTTGCGCATAGACATCTAAATTACTTAAGCCTAATACCGCGGCCAGTTTTTCCAAACTAAAGAATATGACGCCATAGTGTATCAAACCAATCCAATCACGGGCTTGCAGCAAGTCTTGCTCCGCTTGGGTTAAGGCAAATTCTTGGTAAAGCGACTCAGGCTCGCTGATAAACCGGTGACGATGGTTAGGCTCTATCAACCGATGTAAAAAGTCGTTTATTCGATAGGCCTTATGAGCGCGCTCCAGAGTGAACGGATGGGTACCGGGAATTTCATCTACCCCCGCCAATTGCCGTTCAATAAATTGCCGGTGTTGCTGCGACGTGTCCGCCAGTGGGCTAGGTTGGTTCTCGTAAATAACCGTGGCGATATTGGTCATTGATGGCAAGTGGGTTTGCCGGTGCACACAGGCCACTTGAGACGACAAAGCACCGCGCATTATCAGCCACATTATGATCTCAGCGCCTTCCATGCCGGCCAGCTCTGCGTATTCGGCGTGGGTGTATTGCGTCAGTGCTTCAGGGTCGTGTTGCAAGGCATCCAAAAACTGCTCGTCCCATTGCGGATTGTTAAAACCGCAACGCTCACCGTGCACCTGGTGCGATAGTCCGCCGGTGGCTACCAAGGCCACGCTGATATCCTCCGGAAAACTTTCTATGGCTCGGCGCAACGCCTTACCCAATTTAAAGCAGCGTTTGGCGGTGGGAATGGGAAACTGCAACACGCCCACCTGCAATGGCACTATGGCACCAGACCAAGTATTGCCACGATCAGTCATCATCGATAATGGCGAAAACAAGCCGTGATCGATGGGCTTTTTTTGGTAAAACGAGATATCGAATTCGTCGGCAAACAGCGACTTGCCGATGTGCCGAGACAATTCCGCATGGCCTGATACCGGGGGATGCTGCCGCGCACCGCCGCCCTCATCTGCGGTCACGTATTCATCGTCCACCCCCAGCACAAAGGGCGAGTAGTGGTCGAGAAAGAACGACGTAATATGATCGTTATAAATAAAAAATAATACGTCGGGCTGTTTTTTTGCTAACCAATCGTTGATCGGCTGAAACATTTTGAAAACCTCAGCCCAGGCTGGGTCCTCGATGGTTTTGGTATCTTTTGCAAAACCAATGGTGGGCGTGTGAGAGGCAGCGATACCACCTATAATCTTTGCCATTAGTGCTTACTCAATTATTGGATGGATGAATTAGAAAATTGCGAAACAGCCAAGGCCGCTACCACCAGGGGCACAGCAAATATTACAAAGGTCCAGCCTACGGATAACCCCGTGGCCAAAATAAAGCCCGCTGCGGTGGGGCCAACAATGGCGCCAACACGGCCTGCCCCAATAGCCCAACCAACGCCGGTGGTGCGAATTTCTGTGGGGTACAAGCGCGCAGCCACGGCGTATAAACCTGTGAATCCGCCCTGCACAAAAAACATCAGAAAAAAGATTAAAACTAGAATCGAAACAACCGAAACCGAGGCATTGCCATAGGCCACACTCATAACCGCGCCGGCTATAAAGAAGGCAAATATCAGTCGTTTTAAGCCGAGCTTTTCCGATAAATAACCAAGGCTTACAGAGCCAAAAAAAGCCCCTAAATTAAGTGCAATGCCGGCGTACATCGCTTTCTCTAGCGGTAGGCCCGCCTCCACTGCCAACTTAACCACCCAACTGAACAGAAAATAGAGCGTGGCAAAGCTCATCATAAACGCCAGCCACAACACCGCCGTGGCGGATTTTAGCTCACCCACAAACAGCGCTTTAAGGCCGCTACTGGCTTGTGCAGCCTGGGACTTTTGTGGCAGTGTCTGCCAGGGTGGCCGGCCAAGCTCAAGTAAAATGCGATTGATTTTTACCAAGGCGTTGGCGGGCTGTTTACCCAACAAAAACGCCAGGGATTCAGGCAGAGCAAAAAACACCAGGGGCACAGCCACCAGGGAAATAACTCCAGCAAATATAAATAAAGGACGCCAGCCGTAAACCGGCAGCATCCATGCGGCAACAAAACCCGCAATAATTGCACCGATTGGGTAAGCAGCATGCAAGGTTAAAATTGCAATGTTGCGGTGTTTCTCCGGTGCATACTCTGAAACCATAGCCGTGAGGCTGGCCAGCATTGAACCAATGCCGATGCCGGCAATAAGCCGAATGGTGGCCAACTCATACACGCTGTCAACCAGCGCCGTGGCGAGCATACCAACAGCGATCACTGCGATACTCGCTAAAATCATTTTGCGCCGGCCAATTTTATCGGTGTAAGGCGAAATAAAAACCGCCCCAATGGCCATACCAACCAGGGCGGAACTGAAAATAATGCCCAGTCCCTGCGGGGTTATGGACCAATCCTGGGCAATCACTGGAGCGGCGAAAGAGATGGCTAAAACATCGATGCCATCTAACATATTCAATAAAAAGCAGATAATCAGCACCCGCCACTGCAGGGCAGAGAAAGACGTATTATCCAGCGGCGAATCTTGAGACATCACGCATTACTCAACATTGTCTTAGTAAAAAGAGCGGCCCATTACAGGCCGCTAAGAGAGTCAAAAGTGGTAAGTAAAGTTGGCGAAGATTACGCGGGGACGAGCGTAGGCCACCTCGGCGTAACCCGAACCCGAACTCAGCGAAGAGTTACCGGAGGTGATGTATTCTTCATCGGTGGCGTTATTCACTCCAAACACCATTTTCCAATCGGCATCGTAGTTTTCCAACGCAACCGACAAATCTAAGGTGGTGTAGCTGTCTAACTGCGCAATGGACGAGGTATTGGCGGCATCAAAGTAGACGGCATCGCTGTAAGTAATATCCACCCGCGGAGACACCAGATAAGACCCCAACTCGAGGTTGTAACCAATACCGAGGTTACCTTGCAATTCTGGCGCGAAGGGCAATTGGTTACCCTGGGCAACACCGCTGGACACGGGCCGACCTGGCACTTCAATGGCCACGGCTTCATCCACACTGGTATCCAGATAACCCAAGCCACCTTCCACAATCCAAGAATCCGATGGAATCCAAGTGAACTCCAGCTCGGCACCGTCAATGGAGGCTTTACCGGCGTTGAAGAACCACGGCGCAATAAATACCCGGTAGGTGAATTGCAGGTCGGTGTAATCTGAACTAAACACCGCACCATTAATGCGGAAATTACTGCTGACATCGGATTTAAAGCCCAGCTCGTAACTGGTGACCTCTTCCTGATTGAACAGGTGGCCGGCCTCTAGGTCTGATTCGGTGAGCGCAAAGTTAAAGGTGGAATTCCAGCCGCCACCTTTGAAGCCTTCGGAATAGCTGGCGTAGACCATAGTAAAGTCATTGACGTCATAGCTAAGATTGGCAGAGACCGTAGTAGCCGAGAAATCGGCTTCATAGCGCTGTACCGGCAGGTACTTTGCCGTTGGGTCGGCGTAATCGAATTGATCTGGTATCGATGCTTTGGTTTCTGAGGTGTAACGCACACCCAGGGTACCGCTTAGGGCATGGTTAAAGTCGTAGGTTACCTGGCCAAAGGCTGCGTAGGATTGGTTATCGGTAATATTGTTGTCGCTGTCCAAATGGCAGCGGTTGGTGCCTTCACCACAACTGAAGCCATCGCCTTTGTCGCCCACTTGCACGCTGAGAATATCGGTGACTTCTTCCTCGTAGTAGTACAAACCCGCCACGGCTTTCAGGGAATCGCCCTGGAAGTTAAGTTGCAACTCCTGGCTGAATTGGTCGCCATCGGAGGCGAAATCGGTGTGCAAAATGGTAAATGGCGTATTGTCGGCGTCTCGCTTACCGGTCCAGGACAACTCGCGGTAGGAGGTGATGGACTTTAAGACAATACTGTCAGTGACATCCCACTCAAACTTGGCCGCAACCCCCCAGTTTTCCAACGAACTTTCGATTTCGTAGGTGCCATTGGTCTCGTAGGGGCCCGCTGCCCACTGATTGTTAATACAACTGGTATCGGTATTTTCCGCTACATAACCCCGTGGGCCACCGCCATCGGTGAGCAGACCACTGATATCCAGGCCAGAGCCTACAGCAGTATCCACCGGTCGGCCGGGAGGCCCAGGCAGCGCAATCCAAGCGTCGCTACAGCCGGCGCCCACACTTTGGTTGGCGCCAAACCAACCGGGGTTGGCAGCCTGGCCGGTCTGGTTAACATCGGTATTGTTGTTATAGCCCGCAAATACCATGGGCGAGCCGTTTTCATCGGCTTCAGTGTAATCAAAGCTCAGCTTGGCGCTGAATGTATCCGTGGGGAAGAAATTTACCTTACCGGTAAACGTATAGTTGTCGGTATCGCCTAGGTCGGTGCCATCGGAAACCCGCTCCACATAGCCATCCTGTTGCTTAGCACCCAGTGAAAAGCGCGTTTTAACGCTGTCGGATACCGGTAAATCCACGGCACCAAATACCTGGCGCAGGTTGTCCTCGCCCAGGCCTGCTTTAAGTGTGCCGCCAAATTCATCGCCGGGCTCGGTGGTACTTAAAAGCACGGCGCCACCAATAGTGTTGCGGCCAAATAAAGTGCCCTGGGGGCCGCGCAATACCTGCACACCGGCGATATCACGCATCTCCATGGATCCACCCACAGACTGCCCCATGTACACGTCATCTATGTACAGACCAACGCCGGGGTCAGTATTGGCTCGCGCGCTCACCTGGCCTACACCACGAATAAACACTACAGAGGAATTGTTATTGCCGGCGAGGGGCGCATTGTTGGTGAACTGCAGGTTGGGCGTAACTTTACCGATATCGGCGGTGCTGTTGATTTGACGACGCTCCAGTCCCTCTGCGGTAAACGCAGACACCGATACCGGCACATCCTGCATGTTTTCCTCAACCTTACGGGCGGTAACAGTGACCTCCTCTAAGGTGAAACTCGACCGGCTGGCCTCCTGGCTGGCTGCCTGATGGCTAAAAGCAATCGCGGCGGATAATGCACTGACAACTGACACAAAGTAAGTGGATTTATTGGTATCCATGAATAACCCCATTTTTGTCATTTATTGTGGGTGGTGGTATCAGGAGTAGAGACTGTAAACACTGCCGGCTAGTGTGGCGGTGCGCCCTACCCCCCTTGCTGTTGAGGCCTGCACTATGGTGTAAGCACCCGCTAAGGGCCATTCACTTTTTTCAGCTTCACTGGTACTTTTTTAAAACGCCTACTGGGGTCGCTCTGGCATAAATCGACATTTATCCCGGCCAGTACCCGCGCTTACATGCTGCCCCATAGCCGCTGCCACGGGCTCACTCCTTCCAAAGTAGGATGTTTTAAAACCCGAAAACTCCCTAGAGTCACAGGCATCCGAATAACAAAAAACCTTGTGGCACTACCATGAAATTCTGCAATCTCGCATGGGCCGTGGCAGTAGCACTGTTGCCGTACCCTACCCTGGCTGAGAAAACCACCGAGATCACCGGTAACGAGTTAAGCTACGACTCTATGATCGGTAGCGATAAGCGAATGAAATGCCTGTACGGTTACGTTGCCTCCAAAAGCGGTGACCACGGCGCCGCCATCGCCATCTTTGAAGATTGCATTGACCGCTGGGACGATGTTTATTCCATGATTTGGCTAGCCCAAATGCACGAGAGCGGCACCGGCGTGCCGCAATCCGACGCCAAAGCGTTTGAACTGGTCAAACGTGGCGCACAAATCGACGATGAAGCGGGTTACGGCAAGTGGGCGCGCTACCATTACGGCAAGGCTTTGTATCAGGGCCGAGGCACCACTGCAGATCCCCAAGCGGCCCTGGAACCGCTGAAAAAAGCGGCCAAGGAAGGGGTGAAAGATGCCTGCGATTTCTTAACAGCCCACGGCTACACCTGCGATTAGAACCTCCCCCTACATTTGGCCCCACACAAAGATGACCTGTACTGTTCAGGAGCACCCCGCTTGTGGTTGATTTTGCCGCAATAGTTGGTGAGTAAAGCCATTGAGACCAATGTGGGTTGCTGTAGCATCACAGCGATGTGAAATACTACAGCCGGCGCCCATGAACATAGAGCACTTCTCCACCACCTGCGAAGACGGTGTTAGCCTACAAGGCGAGCTATTTATCCCTGAGCGGCCCCGCGCCGTTGTGCAATTCAGTTGCGGCACAGCAACGCCCACCAAAGTGTATCGCCACTTTCTCTCTCACATCGCCCAGGCGGGGTTTATCTGCGCGTTATGGGATTATCGCGGCAGCGAGATTTACCAAGAGAACCTAAGCCAGTGCCAGTACCAATACGCCGATTATGGCCGCCAAGACATGCCAGCGGTAAAGCAGTATTTAAGACAGCGGTTCCCCGAGTTGCCCCTGGTTTTGTTAGGCCACAGCGCCGGCGGCCAACAGTTTGGCTTTATGCCGGATTATTCCGGCGTTGTGGGCGCAATCAGCATCGGCGCTTCGTCGGGTTATACGGGCAATATGCCATTGTCCTACCGGCTAAAAGCCTATTGGTACTTTTACGCTTTTATGCCGGCCAGCGTCGCTTGGCGCGGCTACGTGGCGACAAAGTCACTGGGTATTATGGAGGACTTACCCACCGGCGTGGCAACACAATGGCGCGATTGGTGCAGTAAGCCAGATTATTTTTTTGATCCGCAATTCAGAGGCCAAACGCTACCGGCGGACTTATTTTGTGACATTCATTTCCCTATCCAAGTCTACTACGCCAGTGACGACACCATTGCCACGCCCCAGAATATTGATAATTTTTGGCGCCACGTACACTCCAGCGCCGGGGTAGAGATTCAGCAACTGGATTCCAAAGAGCTTAAGGTAAAACGCATCGATCACTTTGGTTATTTTAGCCGCGCACTAAAGAGCCAGTTCTGGCCGCAAATTATTGCCGACATTAACCGGTTTCTGGATTAACAAGCGCAAATCTGCCAACACCACTTTTAGCTCCCAATTCCCCGATTAACTGCTAAGCTTCGGCCAAGCCATTCATAAAACTGTCACCGTTTTCGTGTTTTATTGCGCCGACAGCGTTAACCTGGGCCGGGAGCCCATAGCCTTGTAATGAGCGTTTCGTACTTTAAGCAGTACCCCAAGCCCTGGGCAATGCTGCTGCGTTTACGCGCCAAAAAAAAGCCTGCCCCACCCCAAAATATTTCACTTTTTTTGCAACACCAATCGCCCGTGGCTCACATTGATGAACGCTATTTGTCGTTCTCAATCGACATCTCTGTGCTGGCCGGTGGCTTTTGGTGGGAAGGTTCACTGGGAATAAAACGCGGCCTGGGTACGTTAAAAATCCCCCCATTGGAACTGGACTTAAAAAAGTTGGACAAACTGGTGCGACTGCTGGCACCGGCCTACCTGCGGATTGGTGGCTCAGAGGCGGATAAAATACATTATTTTAATGCGCCAGATGACGAGCAAGACCCCCTCATTCTGACTCAAAAACAATGGGATAACCTGCACAGCTTTACCAAACGCAACAACCTGCGTTTAATGTTTACCTGCAAATACGGCCTGTTTAAACGCAAGCACCACGGACGCTGGCAGGGCGACGAATTAAGTGAGCTGTTGCGCTACAGCGCCGAACAAGGCTATGCCATTGATGTGTTCGAATTGGGTAACGAACTCAATGCCTATTGGGCATTCCATGGGCTGATGTCTCAACCCAGAGCCATCAATTTGGCCCGAGATTACGACCGTTTCTGTGACTTAATTGCACAGTTCTACCCTAAGGCGCGAATTTGCGGCCCAGGCAGTGCGTTTTGGCCTAAATTAGGGGAAGCCATTCGTCCCATCACCAACATCACTCCCAAGTTTTTATCAAATTTAAAAACCCGCATCGACATCATCGATTGGCATTACTACCCCTTCCAAAGCGAGCGCAGCCCGGTGCGTACCCGTGCCGCCCAGCTACACCGCATGCTAGACCCAGCCTCATTTGAAGATTTTCGCAATTTCAGCCAGCGTTTGTGCCGACTACGTGATCGCTATCAACCCCAGGCGGAGGTGTGGACCGGCGAATCTGGCTCAGCTCAATGCGGCGGCCAACCGGATTTATCCGATCGCTGGGCATCCAGTTTTTGGTGGGCGGATCAGTTGGGCATGGGCGCACGTTGCGGCCAGAGCGCGATGGTGCGGCAATCCTTGGTGGGCGGAGACTACGGCTTGGTAGATCGGTTAACGCTGAAACCCAGGCCAGATTACTGGGTAAGCTGGTTGTGGGGCCAAATGATGGGCCAAGCCGTGTACGCACTGGATAGCCAGGCGCCACATTTACGAGCCTACTTACACAGCTCGAAAAGCGACAACGGTTTGGTGTTACTGTTGATCAATCTACAGGACCGTCCCGTCACGGTGGCTGGCGCATTAACGCAGTTACTGAATATTCAGCACGGATATGTGCTTACCGCTAAAAACTTGTACAGCCGCAAGGTGAGGCTGAACGATCGCAAGCTTCGCTTTAACGGCGGTAAGGTCACCCTGGATGACTTCCCAGCCATCGGCTTTACTGGGGCCATCGCCCCTTTGAGTATCAGTTTTTGGCAGTGCGACAAACCCGAAGACTTAGAGCGGGTTACGTTGCAGTCCCTGGCTCGGCACTAGATCAAAAACAGCACCTGATGACCACAGGCAACGTTACGATCTTATAGCGCGCTTAAGCGAATAGCGCCGCCAAATCTTCTTGGCTAGTGGGCCTCACAACCCGCGCTTGCTCCTGGCCATTACTGAGCAAGATCAGAGTCGGCCACAGTTTTACGCCAAAACTGCGGCCCAAAGGTTTACCCTTACCATCGGCGATTCGTAAATGCTCTACAGGATGAGATGCCAAAGCTTCAGCTATGGCAGGCTGGGCAGCTTGGCAATGGCCACACCAGGGCGCACCAAACTCCAACAACAGTAGCCCGCCGGTGGCGGATACCTGTTCTAAGCTAGGTGCATCTTCTCGGTAATCGATATCCATGGCAAAACACTCCTACGATTTTCTGTTCTTGTTGTCGCTCATTGTTTTTCACTCGTTGTTTTTCACTGGTATTAGGGCCAAGTTTGCACCGCCGCACAAATTTGCCCCACGCCATTAAGGAGGTGTAGATTTAAAACGTTTAAGTAGCACCATAAGACCTACCGCCGGCCGAGTTCAAGAGAGGTACTCGACGGCTAACTGAATGAGAGACGATAACTATGGCAAGCAAACTTGCACGCATAGCAGTACCGGCCCCTGCTCTACTAGCCCCTACACGATTGACTTCGGTTCTGGTATTGGCACTGGCGCTAACGTCACAACCGGTCTGGGCGCACGCTAAAGCGGCGCAACAATCAGAGCCTGAAGAACCTACCGCCCTGTTAGATTACCAAGATACCTTCAATTTAGAATACGCCACACACCCGTTTTTTAGCCCGGACGGCAAACACCTGTATTACCAGCGCCGCTCGGCAGACATCATGCACGATCGTACCCACACTAGCCTGTGGCAGTATAACCTCGATACCAAAGCCACATTACCCGTAATGGCCGCGGATGAATCCATTGCCAGCCCGGTGCTGTCGCCGGATGGTAGCCGGTTGGCGTATATTGCCAAAGGCCAGTTATATGTACGCTATCTCGCCTCCGGCGACACCGCCAAACTGACCAACCTAACGGAAACACCGCAAAATGTGGTGTGGTCCAACGATGGCCAAACCCTGGCTTTTACTCTGTTTACCCCGGCCAAAGCGCCCAGTCTTTTTACAGATATGCCCAGCAAGCCCGAGGGCGCAAAATGGGCCAAAACAGCCAAATACATAGAGCAAACCACCTACCGTTTTGACGGTGCAGGCTATTTGCCCAGCGGCTTTGATCAAGTTTACTTGCTGCCGGCCACCGGCGGCACGCCGCGACAACTTACCCAGGGCAATTATCTCTACGAGGGGCCACTGAGCTTTAGCCCGGACGATCAATCCCTGTATATCACGGCGCTGCTGGAAGAAAACTTTGATTTAAAACCGCTGGAAAAAAATATTTATCGCTTGGCCATCGACACCGGCGAGCTCACCGCAGTGACGGAATCACCAGGGCCTGAGAACGACCCTCAACTCAGCCCTAATGGCAAGTGGCTGGCGTTTTTACACACCAATGATCGCAAGCTGGCCTACCAAAACGATGTGCTTAAGCTTCTTAATTTGGAAACGGGCAAAGAGCGCACACTCACGACGGATTTAGACCGCACCATTGGCGATTTACAATGGCAAGATAACAATAATGGTTTGGTGATTTCTTACCTGGACCACGGCCAGGTGAAATTAGCCCAGGTCAGTACCCAAGGAAAATTCAGCCCCCTGGTAGCTCAACTGGGCGGCACCACTTTGGGCCGGCCCTACACCTCCGGTAACTTTGCGCTGAGTTCCGCCGGCGACATTGCTTACACCGCCTCAACTCCCACACAACCTGCGGATTTGGCATTGCTGCGGGCGAGTAACGGGTTAAAAGGCAAAGGCGAACTGGTTACCCAGCTGAATGCCGATGCTCTTGGCCACAAAACCCTGGCCCAGGTGAAAAAGCTCAGCGTAACCAGCAGTGTCGATCAGCGCCCTATCGACGCCTGGATCGCCTACCCACCCAATTACGAGCCTAAGCAAAAGTACCCATTGGTGCTGGAGATCCACGGCGGCCCACACGCTGCCTATGGTCCACACTTTTCCATGGAAATCCAGCTAATGGCAGCCAAGGGTTACGCCGTGGTTTGGTCTAACCCCCGGGGCAGTTCTTCCTACGGCGAAGACTTTGGCAACTTAATTCACCACAACTACCCTTCGGCGGACTACGATGATTTGATGGATGTGGTAGATGCGGCGGTTGCCCAGGGCTCGGTGGATAGCGACAACCTGTTTATCACCGGCGGCTCCGGCGGTGGCGTGTTAACCGCGTGGAGTATCGGCAAAACCGATCGTTTCAAAGCTGCGGTGGTGGCTAAGCCGGTCATTAACTGGATGAGTTTTGCCTTAACGGCGGACGCCTACCCGTTTTTTACCCAGTACTGGATGCCTGGCATGCCCTGGGATAACGCCGACCACCTTTGGCAGCATTCGCCGTTATCGTTAGTGGGCAACGTGAAAACCCCCACCCTGCTGCTCACCGGTGAAGACGACTACCGCACGCCCATCAGCGAGTCCGAGCAGTTTTACCAGGCCCTGCGTTTACAGGGTGTGGATGCCGCTATGGTTCGTATACCCGGCGCCTCCCACGGCATTGCGTCTCGCCCCTCACGGTTGATTCAAAAGATCGGCAATGTCATCGCCTGGTTCGATCGCTATAAAAGCGCTGACGAAGAGGAACGTAAAGCAAAGGTAGATAAAGCAGTGGAAGGTAAAGCTGAGGAAAGCCAACCACACCAACACGAGAACAAGCAGTAGTTTTATAGCCCCCGCCTTGGGGGCTATAACTGCTTCACTAATCGGCCATCGCAGGCATAGATGGCGGCATAGAGGTTGTCACGGTCTAAGTCGTCTGAAATAACCATGCGGCCGGCCTCGGATGCCTGCACCAACTCATTAAAGCTACGCTCTACGTCGTCGGTTTCAATATCGTAAACCGCCATAAACTGGTAAGGCGCGTTTTGGGCCATGGGGTGTGCCAGGGTAAAACGCTGGGCCGCGATAAAACTGGGCAGTTTAACCACATCGTCCAGATGGGTTTGGCGGTACCAGCGGTCACAGACCTCGTACTTTCCAGGTTTTGGATTACTCAGTACGACCATTTTATAGGCGGCCATGAATCCTCCCAGCCGTGGTTATTATTCTTTTTTCAGCATGGCCGCCACTGCGGCCTGATGATCCGCCTGGCGCATGCTCACTGCCTCATAGGCCAAGCCGGTATCCAGCAAACTGTGCGTTACCCGTTTCAGCTCTTGGTTGAGCAATATTTTAGTCCAACGCACGGCGTTGGTGGAGTTAGCCAGCACTCGGGAACAGTAAGCCTGTACCGCCTCATCTAATTGCTCAGCCGGTAAGCAATGGTTGATTAAGCCAATCTCCGCCGCTTTTTGCGCGCTGAGTAACTCGCCACTCAACAAGTACTCTTTAGCCCGGCACAGGCCCACCAACTGCGGCCAAATAATCGCTCCACCGTCGCCGGCCACTAAACCCACAGCCACGTGTGGGTCGCCAATTTTGGCTCTTTCTGAGGCAAAAATAACATCGCAAAACAGCGCTACGGTTGCCCCCAAACCCACGGCATGGCCATTCATCCGGCATACCAAGGGTTTGTCTAAATCGAGCATGGCAAAAATAATTCGCTTGGCCAAGCGGACTTCTTCATCAAATAAATCGGGGTTATTGGCGTTGTTTTGAATATGCTCTAAATCGCCGCCGGCGGAAAACGCTTTGCCAGCACCGGTTATTACCACCAAATCACTGTGCTTATCGGTGGCGGCAAAGTGAAACACCTCGGCCAACTCTTCATGCAGAGCGAGATTTACAGCGTTAAGGTTATCCGGCCGGTTTAACGTGATGGTTAATACTCTTTCGTTTCGCTCCAATAGAAGCGTGCGATAGGTAGGGCATTCAAAAGAATCTTGGGACATAGCGTGATCTTTATTGAGTTCGTGGTCTTAATTGATTTACTGCCAGCTGCAAAATAAAGCGCAGCCTTGTATGGCTTTTTATAGCGTTGTTATAAAACAATGGCAAAGGGTTGCCAAGGTCAGCAACCCTTTGTTTTTTCTTCGTTACTGCTTTTTTGCTTTAAAAGCCCATATTATGAAAGCCTTGGAATAACTTGCTCCATAATGCGCTCTGCATTGGCGGCGATAGTAAGCGATGGGTTAGCCGCCGCCGTGGATCCAGGCATCAATGCCCCATCTACGACAAATATATTTGGCAGGCCGTTGAGTTGTCCATTCATACCACAGGCTTGCCCCATCACGGTACCGCCTAATGGGTGCCAAATTCCGGCAGAACTACCGATGGCAGAGCCGGGAATAACGCCGTTATCCAGATGCTGCATTTTACTTAGGCTCTGGTAATGGGCCTGGCGATCAATTTCATTGTCGGCGTATGGGTACTGAATAATGGCCCCATCCGTATTGGCATCGTAGCCGATACTGCCCGTGGCATTGGGGGTACTCATAGCCATGTGCAACTGCATTCTAACGCCATCTGGCAACCCCTGGCTGCCATTGGAGGGGGAATGCATAAAACCGACTGGCTTTATACTGTTGTTTAAATCGTGGGCCGCTACACAGGGCGGTCCGCCTTGAATCGCACTGATATCTGGCTGATAGATCAGCCGGCCCATTAACTCATCACCGTTGCCAGCAAAACCTTCGCCAACGGCGTCGTTAAGATTTGATAGATCACCAAGCGCTTTAGATTTTAACAACAGCCGAGTTGTATTAATGGCACCAGCAGCGAGAAAAACATAGCGGCTTACAAACACCTGCTTATACTGTAATTCGCCAAATTCGTTGAGCACATCACAATGGGTGCGAAACAAACGATCCGATACCTGCTCAATAGTTTGCACATTATGCAAAGGATGAACACTGACATTCCCCGTGCTTCTAGCGTTGGCAATGTAGTTTTTATCCAGTGTATTTTTCGCATTGCTATTGCAGCCATACACATATTCGCCGATGGATGCAAAAGGAGAAATCTCGCCATTAATTTCTCGTCTTATGACATTCCAATTAAAACCAACGTCACTTTCGGTAATATCGAAGCCCGCTTGGGCTGCATTATTAATGAACGTTCTTACGGCACCATAGTTAGGGCTTTCCAAAATATCCCGCGGAATTTTACCACCGCTGACCATTGCCAGAACTCGTGGATAATAAACCGAGTCCATCATGTCGTAATCTAACTGCGGGAATACTTCGTTAAAGATATCTCTTCGCGGCTGCAATAACACACCGCCGTACACCAGAGAACCGCCCCCCAAACCTGCACCCACCACAGAGGGAACGGTGTCACCCTGAATGCGCTCCAGCATTCCGGTGTATTTCGAAACCGGATATTGGCCGGTGGCTCCATCCATGTCACCCAACCAAGTGGTTCGGCCATCGGCTTCGGTGGCGGCTGCGGCCACCAACGGAAAGGTATCTTCACCTTGATATTGCCAGCTTTTGCCACGCTCTATTAATGCTGTTGCGATGCCCGCTTCGCCGAGACGAAGTGCTGCCACCGAGCCACCAAAACCCGATCCAATCACCACGCTTCTGCGATAGGTATACAGAGTGGGGGCTAGCCATTGAGCCTTGGCCAAACCTGTACTAAATGCGCTTGCCGCCGCTCCCGCAGCCAAACCCGACTTGACAAACCCGCGCCTGTTCATTTTTTTCATTGTGCGACTCCTAATGTTTTAAATAACTGCAATTACTACCGTGTGTAACGGTGGAAAATGTACAGCCAAACATCAGAAGAAATTGGGCACTATTCGCAAGCTAGATCTTTTACGTGAGATCGATTTCTCACCAACGTAAAGTGTGCCGATTCGTGCAAACCGATTTAATAGACAATTAAACAGTCGAATAATTACTGTTTAAATAACGACAATCAATGTGTCCGAACAAACTATAATTTTTTAGCGGTTAACTCAAAACACTCCAAATACCATCGCAGTTACCGATCACCCGCTCGTTGGTTTGAATAACGCCTCGCACAAATAACAGCTTTTTCTTTTGACTAACGATTTCTGGCTCACAAAAAACAAAATCACCAACTTTAGCAACAGAAACAAACTGTGTATTTAAAGCCGTGGTTACCGCTTTAAAACGCTCCTCCCCCAGGCTGGCCACCACTGAAGAACCTAAGGCCATATCGGCAAAGGTCATCAAAGCGCCGCCGTGAAGCGTACCAATGTGATTATTAGTCTGTGCTTCGGTGACAAAAATGCCCATGGCTATTGGGTGACCTTGCTCATTAAACTTACGCCACAAGGGGCCGACACTTACCGTAAAGCCCGCCAAATTATCGAAGCACTGCCAGCCTTCGGCCAGCAGTTGTTCTTGCGTTATTGTTTTTGTCTCTGCCATTTTATAAAAACTTCACCTTAATGATCGGCCAATTACAACGAGCTAAAACAAGCCTCGCCCACGGCCTGGGCATTGCCCGCTCGGCCGCCTAATTCACTCATCAGCGCTTTCAGACGATAGGTCCAAAGGTGCAAATCCATTTCTAGGGTCATGCCCATGGCACCGCTCATTTGATGCACATCGTAAATTACGCGGGTAGCGCTTTCTTGGGCGTGCAGTAACGCCAAGGCAGCGTCGCCGGCGTCACTGGACCAAGCCGCTTTAAATGCCAACCAGCGCACGCCACCGGCCAGTACCGCGCATTCACTTAACCGATGCCGCAAAGCTTGGAAAGTGCCAATAGGGTGGCCAAATTGCTTGCGCACGCTGACATGTTCAACAGTTGTAGTGATAGCAGCCTGAATTAAACCGGCCATTTCCGCCGCCGTAGCAACGCGCAACGCCGCTTGCACTCGCTGGGCGTCGCTGTCGTTTAACCAGTGAATATTAGGGGTTTCAGGAATGCGAGCCATTGGATAGGCATAAAGCGAATCTGGCAGTGGTTCGGCAAGTTTTTGGTCAGGTTGATCGCTACTGGCAACGCCAACTTTTTCGCCATCGACAAAAATAAGTGTTTTTGCTGTGGCGGCAAAACGGCCAGGCCGCTGGTTATCGATGACAGTGAAAGGACGTTGTATTTCAACCGGCAACGCCAACTCATCCAGCACCGGCCCCACCAACATGGAAAGAGCCACCTCGGCGGTATACGGCAGCTGTGCTAAACGGTAGATGGCATCGGCGGCGGACAAGGGCCCCATTTCTGGCACCGCGGCAATGTCAAAGTAACCGCCCTCTTCCAGCTCTTGCTGTAGGGTTTCACTCACCAACGCAAAGCCGTGAAAATCCACCGGGGAGCTGGCAAATTGCTCGGCCAATTTATCAATGGCTCCGGCCACCGCTAACTGATCTTCGTTTAACGTTAAGTCCATTAGCGCGGCTCCCTGGGTAATTCTAAAAACTGCGTAGCGATAATATTGAGTTGGATCTCGGCGGCACCCGATGCGATACCGGCAACAATGCCGCGCTGATGGTGGGCCAATAACATGGGGTGTACGCCACTGATGGCTTCTGGCACATGCTCCACCACAAATTCCGACACCAAACGCTCGCAAATGACGGTAGAGAATCGACCAACGCTGGCCTCAGGCCCGGTGGTTAAATTCTTCGCTCGCTGATCGATAATCTGATAACTGTACCAACGCGCCGCTTCGCAGGCCGCGTGAGCCTTGGCGGCTTGCTCCACCACACCGGCGCTGAAGCGGTTTGCTTGTTTCAGGAGTCGAATGGCGTCTTTTAATGTTTTAGAGGCCAAAGAAAAACGCGGGATACCCACGCGCTCCATGGACAACGCTCGGCCAACGATCTCCCAGGCTTGGCCTTCTTCGCCCAGGCGCCAGCGTTGATTCACTTCGACATCGTCAAAAAAGACTTCGTGAATATCGCCCTCACCGATAATACTGGGAATATCTCGCACGGTGATCCCCGGAGTATCCATGGGTATTAGAAAAATAGAAATACCATTTTTACCATCGGAAGTACGTGCCAAACAAAAACAGGTATCGGCGTCACCAGCGTAGGACGTCCAGATTTTTTGACCATTAATTTTGTAGACGTCACCGTGTTTGTTGGCTCGGGTACGCAACGAGGCTAAATCCGAGCCGGACTCTGGCTCAGAGAACCCCTGGCACCAAAGGGTTTCACCCCGCGCCATGGGTAAGATGTGCTTTTCTTTTTGCTCGTCGGTGCCGTACAACATCAACGTGGGGCCAATCCAGTTGACATTCATATACTGACCGCCACGCGGCTCGCCCGCCATCCACATTTCTTCGGCTAAAATAAACGCCTCCCAAGGGTCGGCATCGCGCCCCCCCCAGGCTTTAGGCCAATGCGGCACCAGCAACCCTTCCTCTGCTAGCGCTGCGCAGAACTGCTTTGCGAAGGCGGTTTGTTCTTTGGAGGCTGGGCCATGGGCCACGTGTTCCCAGTCCTCAGGCAGATGTTTTGCCAATACAGTGCGAATGGTTTCCCGAAACGCCTGCTGTTGGGCAGTCCAATTAAAATCCATAGATTTACCGTCTCAGGTTATTCTTTATTGTCTTTGCCGGCGAAGTTTTTCATGTATTTTTCGATACCGGCAATGTAGTTAGGGTTGAGCATCAACGTACTATTGGCCATACGTTCTATATTGCGGGCTTGGTCTCGACCAAGCTCGTGACATAACTCTATGGCCAATTTTGCCGCGCCCATCTGTTCGCCGTGCTGCTCGGCTAAATGACGGCAGAAATCCATAACGTCGTCTTCAAAGGTTTCATCGCTAAACACTTCATGGGCCAAGCCCATCATCAGTGCGCGATCAGCGTCTGCGGGCTTGTTAGCCATAATTAAATAGCGAGCCCAGTGCGGGCCAACCAATCGTGTTAAACGGCTTACACCATTGGACGCGGGCAATACACCAAACTTACCCTCTGGGAAGGCGTAGCTGGCGCTCTTAGCCGCCAACCGGAAATCGCAAGACATGGACATTTCTAGGCCACCGCCAACGCAGGGGCCCTGGTGGGCCACGACGATGGGTTTTTCTACGTGCTCCATCTCATCGTAAATACGATGCATACCATGCAGTTGCAAACGGTGCCGTTCTCGAATTTCCACGCCGGTGCGCAATATCTTTTTCGCCTCCGGTGAGCTATCACTTAGATCTGCACCGGCACAAAAATAGCGACCGGTGGCGCGAATCAACATAACTTTTAGCTCAATGTTGTCTCTTAACTCGTGCACCGCCTCTTCAAACAGGCGCATGGTTTCGCCGCTCAGCGCGTTGAGCTTCTCCGGTCGATTAAGGGTGCAAATAAGAATAGCGCCCTGCTGTTCTACCAATAAATGGGGAGCATCGGTCATTGTTATTCTCCTTTTTATCCACGCGTTCGCGGTAAGCCCAGAGCTTTCTCGGCGATCATACTGCGGTGAACTTCACTGGTACCACCGTATATGGTAGTACCGTGGGCATGTCGATAGGCGAGGTTAAGTTCACCTGCGGCACCGTCTCGTTTTGATAGCGAGTAAGGCGCGGTCAGGTCGAGCAAATCCCGTGCATCGGATTGGAATTTCTCAGATGAAAACATTTTTGTCATCGGCCCGTAGGCTTTGCTTTCTTTACCGGTAACGCCAACCCACAAGGCTCGGTCGCCCAGCATTTCAGCAATGTAGGTGTGGGCGCGTGTTCTGGCCAGACGCTTTTGTGCATCCACATCCTGGATAAGCGGCTTGCCTTGGTAGGTTATTTCTGCGCACATCTGCTCGGCGGACTCAAATAACGCCTGTTGGCTTTTCATAAAACCGCCACCGTGTTCCAGCGCCAATGCAGCCGACATCACTTTTAACCCGCCATCCACTTCACCCAGGCGATATTTATCTGGTACACGCACGCCATCGTAGTAGGTAATATTGGTTCGTTCATCCTGGAAGGTATGCACAGCCTGCACTTCGATGCCTTCGGAATCCATTGGCACAACAAACATGGTTAAGCCTTTGTGCTTAGGCACATCCGGATTAGTACGCACCAGCATAAGTACGTAGTGGGCAATATTGGCACCACTGGTCCACATCTTAGAGCCATCAATGCGCCACCAGCCGTCACCATCGGGGGTGGCTTTGGTTTTCGCCGCGAACACGTCTGAACCACAACCAGGCTCGGAATAGCCCAAGCTACAGATGGCTTCACCGGCAATAATTTTAGGCAGCACATCTTGCTTTAGTTCGTCGTTACCACACTTGCGAATCATGGTGCCCACCATGCCTGTGGTACTCACTGGGTGGCTGGTCCAACCGTGGCTTTCCCACACGCTGCGCAACGCGTTAATCACGTAGGGTTCTGCCTCGCGGCCACCGCTGTCTTTTGGCCACTCAGGGAACAAGAATTTATGTTCCGCTAGAGTTTTGTGTACACCGGCATCGAAGCCATCAAAAGAGTAATGGGCTTTGGCGCGCAACTCCGGCGTTAAAATGCGATTGAATAAATCGTCTAATTCCTTCGCCATGGCGTTGGCCTCGTCGCCCAGGTCAAAGTCGATATCCACTTGGCCAACATCTGGCAAGGCCACTGCTTCACCAGCGTACAAACGCCGACCGGCTTCCTCCAACACTCGGCTTGGGTCGCCGTACACCAATGGCCAAACCTTAGCGCGCAGGTTGTATAGGTGAATATCGTATTCGGTGGCCAAACCGTAGCCACCAAAGGTGTGCAACGATTGGGTCACCGCGCGGGCAGCGGTATCCGCCGTCCACCATAACGCCATGGAAATTTGCGCACCGGCATCGTCAATGCCCTTGCTGATATCGTGAATTGCCCGCCAGGTTAAATATTTGCCGCCATCCACATCGACAATCAAATCGGCCAAGGGGTGGGAAATGCCTTGGTAGGCGCCAATCAGCTGGCCAAATGCCTCTCGCTCACAAGCGTATACCGAGGCCAAACGGATAGCCTCACGGGAAAGACCAGACAGCGCCACCGACATCAGCAACTTCCACTCTTCCAAGCCCTGGGCAAACACCTTCGTCGCCTTATCGCCTTCGCCTAAAACAATGGATTCTAAGTTTGCGAAATCCAGCTCGGCGATGGCGTTATCTGCCATGGTTGGTTCACACTGTACGGCGCCCTGGGGAACGCTTACCAAAACTACTTGGTTGCCCTTTCGGGCGATTACCGCTTGGGCTACGGCGCCGCCGGCTACCCACTGTTTTGGCTGGGCAGAAATATCGGCATAGGCGATAGAGGTAACGGTTTCGCCCGTGAAAATTTGTTCTAACAACTCGGCTTGATCACTGGCCGCCAGTAGGGCTAACACCCTCGCCGCTACCAAGGTTTCAGCCACGGGGCCGGCAGCAATGGTTCTGCCAACTTCTTCCATTAATACAGCCGCATCCATCACGCCTAAGCCCAAGCCGCCCTGGTCTTCCGGTACTCGCAAGCAAAATGCCCCGAGCTCGGCCAAACCACGCCACATGACGGCATCGAACCCCTGGGTTTCGGCCGCTGCGCGGACTTTTTCTGTGCTGCTGTTTTCGTCTAAGTAACGGGCGAAAGACTCCAGCATCATGCGCTGGTCATCGGTCAGGTCAAAATTCATGGTGAACGGGCTCCGAGATTTATCCAGACAACGGCTAGGCCGATTAGACGTGCTGGTCTCTACTAGACCGCATAGGCTCCGTCGACTGGGTTTTATTGTTATCTACCAAAACAGGCGGGCCATAAGCCTGGCTACCGCACTCTTGATGGGCACCCTTCGCTCAATTGAATTGGCGAGTACGGGGTGCTAATCCATGCATTCAAGGGTACAATGCGCCCCACAATTTAGTCAACAATGCTGTTCAATTGAGCGCATCCAGCCGAACGATAAGACCGTACATTAGATGTGGCGGGCCGAAGTGGCCTACCGCAGCGCTAAAAGTAATAGAAAGCCAAAAGGAGTCGCCATGAATTTTGCCCTCACCGAAGAACATATCCTGATCCAGGACACGGCGCGGGAGTTTGCGAGCAAAGAACTGGCCGCTAACGCCGAGGCACTAGACGCGGGTGTTGCGGCTGCCGAATCCGTATTTTTTAACAATTTGAAAAGCTTGGCGGAGCTTGGGTTTATGGGCTTAAACGTTGATCCAGAATACGGCGGCTCTGGTGTGGGTACTACGGCATTCAGCTTGGTAATTACCGAGCTGGCCAAGGCTTGCGCTTCCACCGCAGTGACTGTATCGGTAACCAATATGGTGGCGGAGGTGATTCAATCCGTGGCCAACGAACAGCAGAAACAACGCTATTTGCCGCTTATATGTTCGGGCAGCTACCCGGCTGCCGGTTTTTGCTTAACCGAGTCCAACGCCGGCTCCGACCCATCAGCCATGAAAACACGCGCAGTAAAAGACGGTGATGATTGGGTTCTCAACGGCGGTAAGGTGTACATCACCAGCGCTGAGTTTGCCGGCGTGTTTGTGGTTTGGGCGGTAACCGACCCCGATGCGCCCCGTGGCAAGGGCATTTCTTGCTTTTTGGTAGAGCGAGAAACTGCGGGCATTACCATCGGTTCGGCGGAACACAAAATGGGCCAGAAAGGCTCTAAAACCAACACCGTTTTCTTCGACGATTGCCGCATTCCAGACAGCGCTCTGATGGGTGAGTTAAACCGTGGTTATCAAGTAGCATTAGGCGAATTGGCAGGAGGTCGCATCGGCATTGGCTCACTGGCACTGGGCATTGGCAAGGCTGCTCTGGAATACGCCCGAGACTACATTAAAGAACGCGAGCAATTTGGCCAACCGCTGGCCAATTTTCAGGGTTTGCAGTGGATGCTGGCCGATGGTTTTACTGAAATGGAAGCGGCACGACTGCTGTTAATGCAGGCGGCCGGCATTAAAGAGGCTGGCGGCGACTATGCCCAAGCCGCCTCCATGGCTAAGCTCTACGCCAGTGAAGCTGCTAACCGCGCCTGCTACACCGGCCTGCAGCTACTAGGGGGCAACGGCTATGTGCGTGAATATCCGCTGGAGCGCATGGCCCGGGATGTGCGCATCACCTCTATTTATGAAGGCACCAGCGAAGTACAACGCATGATTATCGCTCGCAATCTGCTTAAGTAACGCCCGTCTTAATACACCCACGGGGCCTGCCTTTAGCAAAGCCCCGCACTCTCCTCCACTACCGCTAGATCGCAACGCAGGGTGATTTCCCCACAGGCTCTGGGACAGTTTCCCGAGTCTAGTGGTTACCTAGCCGACCCGTTGCAGGTAAAATCGCGCCCGAACCACACACATTCGCACACAGTAGTACCTTATAATCATGAAAAACGCCCGTATTTATAAAACCGCAATCTTAGTTGGTCTCATTTCATCAACTCAACAACCCGCATTAGCAAAAGGCAGCCTGGATGAAATTTTTGTCACGGCCCAGCGTTACGAAACCACCACTAGCAACTTCGCCGGCAGTGTATCCATCATCGACAGCGACGCTCTTGCCGAAACCGCCGCCACCCATATTCAAGAAAGCTTGGCGGCGCTACCCGGGGTGAACCTGCACCGCAACAGTGGCCAGGAATACCTGCCCGCCGTGCGCTCACCGGTTCTAAGTGGCGCTGGAGCCTGCGGTAGTGTGCTGATGGCGGAAGATGGCATTGCCCTGCGGCCGGCCGGTTTTTGCAATGTTAATGAATTGTTTGAATCCAACTGGCAGCAGGCCCAGCGCATTGAAGTGATTCGCGGCCCCTCGTCGGCGCTCTTTGGCTCCAATGCCCTACATGGCGTAATCAATGTGGTAACCCCGAACGCTGCGGATAACAGCGTAGCCGTAGAAGTGGGCAGTTTGGACTACTACCGCACAAAAATAAGTGCCGGTAACGATTCCACGGCCGTGTTTTTTACCGGCACCACAGACCAGGGGTTCCGTGACGATTACGGCGTGGACGAACAAAAGCTCACCCTTAAACACCAGCAAGCCCTGGGTGATATCAACACCCTAACGGGCTTAACGGCGGTCAACTTAAACCAAGAAACCGCCGGCTACATTGTGGGCACAGACGCCTACAAGGATAAGGATATTGTCGAAAGCAACCCTAACCCCGAGGCCTATCGCGACGCCAAAGCCGTGCGCCTGTGGACTCAATTGAGTAGCCAGGAGAGCGATCGAAGCTGGCAAGTGACTCCTTATCTTCGCTACAGTGACATGGCTTTTTTACAGCACTTTTTGCCTGGCACGCCACTGGAAGAAAACGGCCAAAAGAGCTTGGGCGTACAGACTTCCTACAAAATAAAACAAGACAACAGCCAGTTTATCCTAGGCTTGGATGCTGAATATGTGGACGGCTGGCTAAAACAAAGCCAAGCCCAAGCAACACAAGGCTCCGCGTTTTTGGTGGCGACTATTCCAGCGGGTATTCAATACGATTACGAGGTAGAAGCCATTCAAGTTGCGCCCTTTGCTTTGTGGAAGCAACAGCTCAATGATCAATGGGCTTGGTCTGCCGGCGTTCGTTATGAGTGGATGCAATACGACTACGATAATCTTACGCTGGACGGCCGCACCCGGGACGACGGCACCGAATGTGGATTTGGCGGTTGCCGCTACAGCCGACCGGCCGACAGTACCGATTCGTTTTCCAACCTAAGCCCTAACCTCGACGTCAGTTATCAAATTGACGATCAGCAACGTGTATTTTTGGCCTTGGCGCAAGGCTTTAGAGCGCCACAGGCAGTGGAATTGTATCGTTTGCAGCGAGAGCAACAGATTACCGATTTAGACCCTGAAGAATTACAAAGTATTGAGTTGGGCTACCGTTGGCAAAGTGCTGGCCTGCGGCTTGAGCTTAGCGCCTACGATATGCGCAAAGATAATGTGATTTATCGCAACAGCGATTTCTTTACCATCGCCGCAGGTAAAACCCGTCACCGCGGTATAGAACTGGCGCTGTCAGCGCAATTGAGTGAACAGTGGCGTGTCGCGCTGGCCGCAACCCAAGCCAAACATACCTACGACCACAACGATACTGAATCTGGCATCGTGAAAGGCAATTATGTCGACACGGCTCCAAAACATTTTGGTAACGCCAGCGTACATTGGGAACTCAACACTCAACTGGGTTTAAGTGTACAGTGGCAGCATATGGGCAGTTACTTTACTGACCCTGCGAACGATCACCGTTATTCCGGCCACGACATTATAAATTTGCGGGGCCACTATGAGCTATCGGATGCGATCACCCTGCGGACGCGGGTAGTCAATTTAACAGACAAGCGCTACGCCGACCGCGCCGATTACTCTGGCTTTACCGGCGATCGCTACTTCCCTGGTAGCCCACGCGCTGCGTTTGTGGAAGCGCAGTTTAGTTGGTAACGCATGCACCGGCCTTACTAAAAGTAAGGCCGGAGTATTGAACTATTTTCTTAATTTGGGTTTTATCTTTTTAAACTTCTTTTTATTGATGGCAGGCAACTGCAACAAGGCTTTCTTTTTACGATAAGGCCTGCCGGCAATAATTCTTTGCGCCAACTTCTTGTTAATGCCTTTAACGGCGTGCAAATCTTCGTAGCTGCCACTGTTGATAGACACTTTACTTACCGTCCCGGCCGTCTCTTTACTATCTTCAGATGCCTCAGCATACTGCCCGGCCAGTTCAGCATAGCTGATCGCGCTCTCGTTTGGGTTGGCGGTGTCATCGTTGGAGCTCGACTCCACCGACAGAGTAACGTAGTCCTGGGTAACGTAACCTTCGTCACCGGCCCATTCGCGCAGCATTAAACAAACCTCTGCCTGGACAAACTCCGCCGGCTGGTAATTCAGTTGATAGCGGCAGTTAGACAAACAATGCTGCCCTTGCAACTCGCCGATGGTAGTAGAGGCCAACACCTGCCCCTGGAACTCTCCTCCCTCGTACGGTTTCTTTAGAGCCCACAATTCGATGGCCAGCGTGCCACTTAGATTGTCGTTATCGCGATTATTGGCGATCTCATTGATGCTTATCACCACTTGCGGGCCTTCCAGCACGGACTGACATAGGCCGCGCATTGCCAACTCTTGTTGATGGTCTGAAGCCATGGTTCGTAACACTTTTGTCACACAATTCTCACTTTTATAAATGGTTTTTATTGGTTTACTCACGCAGTAACCCTACGGCTGATGAGTCTATCGCGGTGGTTGGGGTTTTGTAACCTCAGCCAAACCATCTTTTTATATAATCGCCGCACCTAGGTTAAACGCTCCGTCTATAGTAAAAGCATCACGTATGTTAAACACCCAAACTGGCTGGCACATCGGTGCTGGATGCGCATTAGCTGCAAGGATTGTACTCCTTACTTTTGGCAGTTAAAACATCACACACACACAAACACCAGCAATTTGTTGATTAGCTCCGACAGCAGTATTGACGCCGGTAACCACGCGATTTCGTCTAATTAACCTACCGTGTGGAAACCGCCGCCGTTTTTTCATTGGCTGGCCTTTAAAAAACCAACGGTTGGTCGAACACCTATTTAGCGCCCCAGACAAAAGCACGCCAACGTTGGCTATATCAACCTGCAACTCTCTGCGAGCACCGCGATACGGCGATATACCACTTCAGGACGAAGGGGAATAAATTAAGCAACCCAATCCCTGACAGATAGGAACAATTTAAGCACCATGAGCCAGTTGTCTTTCACACAAAAATTGTTGGCACTCGTTTTAACGCCGGTATTGGGCCTGATCTTTTTTACCTTATCCATTGCTTCGGGCAAGTTAAGCACGGCCAGCAGCGCAAAAGATGTCGCCTTGCTGGTGGAGCTTTCGGCGAAGAACAGTGCTCTAGTACACGAGTTACAGAAAGAACGGGGCTTAACCGCGGGCTTTTTAGGCGCCGCTAATGCCGGTAACGACACCAACAACCTACAGACTGCTTTGCAAAAGCAACGTACAGACGCTGACCATGCATTGCAGCAGCGTGCCGACTTCCTGGCAAAAAACGGCGACAGCATTGATGACTCGCAAGCCCTATCTCTATTACAAAAAGCCGATGAACAACTCAATGAGCTGGCCAACACTCGCAAGCAAATTTCAGCGGTAAGTGTCGCCACGCCTATTGCCATTGGCTTCTACACCAAACTCAACAGCCTGCTATTGGATGCGCCACTGACCGCAGCCAAAGAAACCCAGTCTGCAAGTAATGGGCAAGATCTACTGGCTTACTATAACTTTTTACAAGCGAAAGAACGCGCCGGCATTGAGCGTGCGGTACTGAGCAATACTTTTGCCGCGGACGGTTTCGCCCCTAACATGCACCGCAAGTTTATTGCCTTGGTCACCGAACAAAATGCTTATAGCAGCACTTTTTTAAAAATTACCAACTCCGCCAACCAGCAGCTTTTTTCTGAAGCCATGCAAATACCTGCGGTAAAAGAGGTAGAACGATACCGTGATATCGCCTTTAGCAAAGCCAACGACGGTAATTTCAACGTACGCGCAATAGACTGGTTTAACGCTGCCACACAAAGAATTAACCAATTAAAATTGGTAGAAGACGCACTGACTGACCAAATATTACAAGCGGCACAAAAGACTACCAGTAGCGCTTACAGCCAGTTAACAATCACCCTGGTGCTAGCCGCTGGGATCATTGCTGCAGTGGTGGGTGTTAGCTATACCATTTGCGATAAGATCAAACGCCAATTCAATACTTTATCGAAAGCAATGGCCAGTGCAGATAGCGACAGAGACCTGTCAGTTAGGGCGCAAGTAGTGAGCTCGGATGAACTCGGCATAATTGCCAAGCGCTTTAATAACATGGTGGAATCCATTGCCAATGCGTTGCGGTTGTGCCTCGATTCCAGCGAGCAACTGAGTGCTCGCGCCAGCGATACTGCGGCCGCGGTGCATCAAAACCAAACTGCGTTAAAAGCCCAGGGAATGGAAACCACTCAGATTGCGTCAGCGGTGGTAGAAATGGCCTCATCCGCCGAAGAGGTAGCGCGGAACACGAACGATGTAGCAATTACAGCATCACATGTAGGTGAAATAACTACCTCGGGCAGCCAACTAGTGAACACGACGTTGACCACTATGCAACAGCTAGGAGAGGAAATTAATGTCACCAACAATCATGTTAAACAGCTTCGCGATCGCAGTAACGACATCAGTTCGCTACTAGCGGTGATAAAAAATGTGGCGGAGCAAACCAACCTGCTCGCTCTAAATGCCGCAATCGAAGCCGCCCGAGCTGGTGAGCAAGGCCGAGGTTTCGCTGTGGTTGCAGATGAAGTCAGAACTTTGGCTCAACGCACACAACAGTCCACTTCAGAGATAGAAAACACTATTCAATTATTTCAGGATTCAAGCTCTAAAGCCTCCGATTCTATGCAGACCTGTGTAGCAGAATCCATCAGTGCCTTAGAGAATACTTCAAGGCTAAAAGAAGCCCTGACCGAAATTTCAACGGCGGTGATGCAGCTCAATGGCCTGACGCAACAAATTGCCTGCGCTTCTGACCAACAACAGGCGGTATCGGAAGAAATCAGCCGTAACATAAACAACGTTAATGATAAGGCGTTGCAGGCCGCTAGCGGAAGTGAACAGATTTTAATTAATGCTAAGGATAACGCCGAGCAAGCGGAAAACCTAAAACGTTTAATTGGCGAATTTAGATTGGGTTAAAGGCTATTTTTAAAGGGCAGACGCGCCACAGAGTTTCTTAACCCAGCGGCTAAGCCGCATTAAAAAAAGCCATTTTGCAAACAATCACAGGCGCGATCCTTTGGAGCGGCTAAACATCCATTGCGGCAAACTCAACCCTAAGAATATCGCACTAAGCCGTAACACTAAAATCACCAACATGGCCGCCAGGGCATACCACTGCGCCAGCCAACCCCAGCTGCGTAAAATCAAAAATACCACGCCGCCGGCAATTACCGCAGTGGCGTAGATTTCTCGGTGAAAAATCAAGGGTACGTCATTACACAACACATCACGTAATATGCCCCCTGCCACCCCCGTCATCACCCCCATTAACAGCGCAATTTCACCAGAATGCCCCAAGGCCACCGCCTTTTGCATACCGGCTACCGCAAAAAAAGCCAACCCGATGGCATCACAAACAGCCAAAGTGCGCTGTGGAATATCAATCCAACGAGCGACTAAAAAGGTTACCACTGCGGCGCCAATGCCGGTGATTAAATAGGATGTATTGGCTATCCATATCACCGGGTGCGCATCTAGAGAGACGTCACGTAGGGTACCGCCGCCCAACGCGGTAATCAAGGCAACAACGATGACGCCAAAAATATCAAAACGTTTTTGGATGGCAGTTAGCGCACCTGCCACGGCAAACACCGCAACGCCAAAGAAATCCAGAAACTGGGCAGTAGATATGGCCATAGAGCTTTTACTGATAAATATTAACGATGCCAACAGTGTACTACTGTTGGCCTGAGGCTGTAGCCATAACGTCGAAGTAGCAACCAGGTATCGCCAAACTGAAAACAGCCGATAATGTTGATAAGGATTGAGACGCTCTAGGTGTGCGGATATCACAGAGGGGTCGTTAGGGTGGCGACCCAATCCAGCCACACCCCGGCACACGATGTCACTACTACCGTTGCTCCCTTCCGGGCCTGGCGGGGTTTATAGTTAATCGTTGCGAGGGGACCGAAAAGGGTCACCATAACGAGCGCCGCATTATGGTGGGTTTGAGGTGCCATTGCAACCCTGAAACAGGCCATCTGCACAAGCCAGCCCGCCACTTGCTAATGAGCCGGCAATTTGCCTAGTTTTCAGCCAGCCCAGCCCATTAATTGCTCTAAAATTAACCTATACTGGTGGCCAGGGTGTGATACCATGCGCGCCTATTTTTTTTTGACAGCCCCCAGCGTTAACCCAACACCATCCAAATACAGCACCTACTATGTACCTATTTGTCGATCAACTGACCAACGTCGATTTCAGCTTTTTGGACGCCGACCGAGGCATGGTGGGAGAAACCTGGCTTGCCAACTTTGGCCTGGGCGGCTCTTTGGATCACACTGGCATGATCTGCGATTTCAGTGCTGTGAAGCGCCATTTTCGCGAGTGGTTGGATGAGTATCTAGATCACCGGTTGGCGGTACCTACCCTATCCCCAGCTCTCAGCTACCGCCAACAAGGCGGCCAAATACACCTTACGTGGAAAAGCGCCGTTGGGGTGATCGAAATGTCCGCTCCGGAGCAAGCTGTAGCCCTGATACCAGTTTCCGAAATTACGCCGCAGTCCTGCGTTAATTGGGTTACCAATGCAGTGATAGCACTAATGCCGGAACAAGTCAGCCAAATAGACCTCGAATTCACAACCGAAGCAATCCCTGGAAGTTACTATCACTACACCCATGGCCTAAAGAAACACCACGGCAACTGCCAACGCATTGCCCACGGTCATCGTTCCACTATAGGTATTTGGCACAACGGCGAAAAATCTCCACAGTTGGAGCAGCAATGGGCACAGCAGTGGCAGGATGTTTACATCGCTACCCGAGAAGACATTCAAGCCGAAACCGAGCAGGCCTATCAATTTGGCTACACCGCGCCCCAGGGCGACTTTGTACTGACCATGCCCAAAGCCAAATGCTATTTGGTGGATACGGAAACCACTGTAGAAAACATAGCCACGCACATCTACAGCGTACTAAAACAACGCCACGCCGACGCCAACCTCAAAGTAAAAGCCTATGAGGGATTTGGCAAAGGGGCCATCGCCCAAGATAGATAGGAGGGGCCATCGCCCAAGATCGTTAGGAGGGGCCATCGCCCGAGATCGGTGAAAGCGGCCATCGCCCAAGATCGGTGAACTAGCCGTGGCTTTGGTTGAAACCAGCGCAATAACAGCAAAGCGCCATTAAACTGACCTCGAGGTTACTTTGCGCAGTTCAGACCACATCCCGCTATCGCCCTAAACCTGCAGAGGTTACAATAACGGCTTCACTCCCCTACTTCTGCTAAGAGACCATCTCGTTGCTCTCGTTCGATGTTTTTCAATTTGCGCTGGGCATTACTGCACCCATTTTTATTTTACTGGCCATCGGCAACCTGCTGAAAAAAAAGGGCGTTCTCACCGACGAATTCGTCACTACCGGTAGCCAACTGGTATTTAATATCACCCTACCGGCACTCCTGTTCGTGAATATTGTGGCGGCCAAATTTAGCCTAAGCGACAGTATCGGCCTGTTAGGTCTGGGTGTTATTGGCACCATCGCCGCATACTTGATCTTAGAGCTTACTATCCCCTGGTTGGTGCAACCGGCGGCTGATCGCGGCGTGGTGATTCAGGGCGCGTTTCGGGCCAACATGGGAATTATCGGTCTCGCCTACTGCGTTAATGCCTATGGCTCTGAGGTGTATTCAGTGGCCGCGGTGTATTTGGCCATGGTCACCATTGTATACAACGTGCTGTCAGTGATAACGCTGGTGCGCTGGCTATCGCCGGGCAGCTCAGCCAAGCAACTGTTGGCTAAAGTATTTTTGGGTGTGGTCAAAAATCCGCTGATTATTGCCATTTGCGCCGCCTTGTTGATCAACGTAAGCCACCTACCTGTACCCGAATTTTTATTGCAAACCGGCGAATATTTTGCCCAGGTTACCCTGCCCTTGGCCCTGCTGTGTGCCGGTGCCAGCCTAAATATCAAACGCGACAAAAACCTTGGCAATGCCATGATCAGCACTGCGCTTAAGTTGATGATTATTCCGGTGTTCTTAGTTGGGGTGGCAGCTTATCTGGGGTTTTCTGGAATGGAATTGGGCGTACTGTTTTTAATGTGCTCAGCGCCGTCGGCCTCCGTGAGTTACGTTATGGCCAGGGCGCTGGGAGGTAATGCCGTGCTGGCGGCCAACATTATTGCCATCACCACGGTGTTGTCCGTGATTAGTACCAGCGTGGGCATTATCATTCTGCGCAGCTTGGACTTAATGTAAGCCGTTGGAGGCTTGGTGCATACCTAACACAGCGTCCACCGCTTTGCGCCAGCCTTGCAGGTTTTGCTCCCGCGTCGTTTCCTCCATGGCTGGCAAAAACTCGCTGTCTTTTTGCCAGCGCTCGGCCAATTCACTGGTGGATTGATACAACCCCAGCTGCAAGCCTGCCAGATAGGCCGCGCCTAGGGCCGTAGTTTCCAACACCTTGGGCCGATCTACTTCCAAGTTAAGAATATTGGCCAAACATTGATTTAACCAATCGTTAGCCACCATGCCACCATCTACTCGCAGGTTATTGATGGCAATGCCGTCTTCTCGCACCGCTTGCAGTAAATCGTAGGTTTGGTACACCACGGACTCCAGCGCCGCTCTGGCCAGTTGTGCCGGCCCGGTAGCTCGGGTTAGGCCAAAGATGGCTCCACGAGCATCCGGGTTCCAGTGTGGCGCGCCCAAGCCGGTAAGTGCAGGCACAAAGTACACGCCCTGGTTACTATTAATACTCTGCGCCAAACGCTGGGTTTCACTGGCGTTATCGATAATGGATAGGTTATCGCGCATCCATTGCACCGCCGCACCGGCCACAAAAATAGAGCCTTCCACGGCGTAATGGGTGGTGCCTTTAATCGAATAAGCTACGGTAGTCAGCAACCGGTTATTGGAGGTAACCATGGTTTCGCCGGTATTGACCACCACAAAACAGCCGGTGCCGTAAGTGCTTTTAATACTGCCCGGTTCAAAACAACATTGGCCAACGGTGGCCGCCTGTTGGTCGCCGGCCACACCGAGAATGGGCACGGCCTGGCCTAGTAGGGTTTCGCTCGCGGTGCCAAAATCGGCGGTGCAGTCGAGCACCTTAGGCAGCATGCTTGCAGGCACCTTGAATAATGCCAGCAAGTCATCGTCCCACTGCTTTTTCACGATATTAAACAGATTGGTGCGGCTGGCATTGGTAATATCGGTTACAAAACTTTTGCCCTCGGTTAAACGCCAAATTAAAAAGCTATCCACGGTACCAAACAGCAACTCGCCCTGTTCCGCTTTTTCCCTGGCACCTGCAACATTGTCGAGTATCCAGGTGATTTTAGTGGCAGAAAAATACGGGTCCAACAATAACCCAGTACGGGCTTGCAAGTCCTGCTCGCTATACTCTTGTTTTAAATCACGGCAGAACTTGGCAGTGCGCCTGTCTTGCCAAACGATGGCATTGTACACCGGCTCACCGGTATTTTTATCCCACACCAAGGTGGTTTCGCGTTGGTTGGTTATGCCAATAGCGGCGACAGTGCTGCCTCGCTCTTTAACCCAATCACAAGCCTCTTTGGTCACAGCCAGCGCCGTTTGCCAGATTTCTTCGGGGTTGTGTTCTACCCAACCATCCGCCGGATAAATTTGGGCGAACTCTTGTTGGGCCGTAAATAGTATAGCCCCGTGTTCGTCAAACACGATGGCACGGCTGGAGGTGGTGCCCTGGTCTAGGGCAACAATGTAAGTAGAAGTCATCGCAATAATTTTAATAATTTTTCCGCGGTGGAATAATGGCTAGTAAGTTTTCCGCCGTATATTGAGAGAATTCTCGGGTCATTGTCGTCATCCTTGTGGAAGATGGTATCCCGAGATCGTTTAAACGGCGAAGCCTCACTGGAGGGCAGTACTCTCAACCCGGCCCAGCTACTGATAACGTCGGTTCTTTCTACCGGGTTATCAGGAAAGTAATAATTAAAAATGGTTAGCAAATAGCTTTCTTCCAGCATAGTTGGCTTAACCTCGGCCGGATCTCCTCGGTACACAGTTTCTGTGGTACCAAACAGAATTTTACCGTACCAAGGCATAGCAAAAACGGCGCGCTTATCCTGCGGCGCCTCAAAATAATAGATGCCTTTTTTAAGTTGGCCGGGCAACTCAAGATGAGTGCCCTGCACTAAGTCTACGGGCAGACCTTCTACGCTGGGTTTACATTTTGCCAAGGTATCGTTCACCCACGGGCCAGTGGCATTGATAAAATGCCGACCATGGGCAACCACTGGCACGTCTTCCTGTAGATATTTAACGCGTAACTTATCACCATTACGCTCGCACATTTCTACGCTGGCGTTAAATATCACCTCCGCCTTAGGGCCTTTATTGGGCGCCTGCGCTTCCTGTAACAATCGGCTGGTCAATTTGGCGTCATCGGTTTGCGCATCCCAATATTGATAAACGGCCAGCAACTCGTCTTGCTTAATGCCATCCAACGCGTCCCAATCTTTTTTGGGTATTTTTCGGTGCCGGCTGTATTTACCGCCGGCGCCTAGCAGGCCGTACAGGGTTAAACCCGCGTTAATGGTAAACCGACTGCGGTTAGTGTTTTTGTAAATGGGGATAAAGAAACGCCGCATACGAACAAGATCCGGGTATTGCTCTAGCAGCCGTTGACGATCCAACAGACACTCTCTTACCAACTTAAAGTTAAACGATTCTAGGTAACGCAAACCACCGTGGATTAACTTAGACGACCTACCTGAGGTCGCTCGCGCCGCCCGATCGTACTGTTCCAAAACCAACACACTGAGCCCATTACTCACGGCTTGATGAGCGATGGCTGCACCGTGAATGCCGGCTCCGGCGATGATCAAATCGTATACAGTTTTGTCCGTCATGCGTTACTACCTAGGGTGGTCCTCGTCATTGAAGCGTTCTCCAACAGCGTATGAATGCGTTGGCTAGCGACTTACGCAACTCCATTGGGCTCAGTTCAAATCTAATAATTAAGGGGATGGGGACTATTGTCGCAGCCGAAAAGGCGCTTAAATGTCAACGCTTGAGGGAAAATAGACACAACTCCCTCTGCAAACCAGTACTTAATCACGTGCTAATCTAGACCACGATACACGCATTAGTTCAATAGGGCCAAGTAACCAGAGAGTGGTCTGTTCTCATATTTTATCGAAAGAACAATAACTTATGGCCGACACTTAAACGTAAAAACAGCACAGGTAAGCGGTTAGGAGAAGCTCGCTGACCACAACCGTTGGGCCAGCGAGGTGTAGAACTACTGCACTATTTCGATGGGATAAACGGAGGCTTTGCCGCTAGCAGGCATGAGCTCTCGCATTTCGGGCCCCAGGGAAGATAGCGCTTTTTGTCGGTTAGCCGGCGCCGGGTGCGTGCTCAGGAACTGCGGTGGGCCATTGCCGCCGACTTCAGCCATCTTCTGCCACAGGCTAACTGCCGCCTGCGGGTCGTAACCGGCTAGAGCAGCGATTTCAATGCCAATGCGGTCGGCTTCGGATTCCGCCGTGCGGCTGTTGGGTAGATCTAACGCCAATTTGGCGGCCATGGCGGCACCAGAGAGAACCAAGGCATTGTTATCCGATGCCGCGGCCGTAGCCGCCACACCAACGTTTATTGCCATGGCGCGAGACATCTTTTCCGCTGAATGGTTAGCAACTGCGTGGGAAATCTCATGCCCCATAATCTGCGCCATTTCGTCGTCGGTGAGCTTCAGCTTGTTAATGATACCGGTGTAGATGGCCATACGTCCGCCGGCCATACACCAGGCGTTGATGGTATCCGGGTCATCAATAATGGCCACGCTCCATTCCCAATCTTTGGTGCTGGGGTAAAGCTTTATGGCCTCGGTAACCAAGCGTCCAGTAACGGTTTGCACGCGCTTCACCACCGCCGGGTCGCTGACTAATTTAGAGTTAGCATCCAGCTCTCGCACGGTGCTCAGATAGGCCTTTTTGGACTCAACAATCGCCGCTTCCGGAGAGATCAACATCAGCTGCTGGCGCCCGGTTGGGCTAGTGGAACAAGCGCTCAGCAGACTGGCCGCCGCCGCTAGTAGAAGTAAAGGTACTCGCATAGTTATAACCATTATCAGAATCAGTGGGTGGATTATAGGGCTTTTTTTGTTTTTGCGCTGCGCGCTGCCCACGCCACCCAAATCGTCGACCAACACTGAAGGCTTTACCCCTTGCATCGTCATAGCGAGCAACGCCGAGAACAGTCACGCCCATGAAACTGCCCAACTTGCACCTGTTGCTCAGCCGCTCTTTAGTCTGCGCTGTGTTTGCCTTCACTATTGCCTTCACGATCACCTTCACAGTGGCACTCACCGCCTGTAGCAACGTGCAGCCCGCAGATAGCGGCGCTTCTGAACTCACAATGGCCATGGACGACTATTGGCAACACTCGCTGGAGCAGGACACGTTTGTAGCGGGCAGCAGCCACCCGTACATTACCAAGGCCAAATTGCCCGACCTGTCACCGGATGCATTAGCAGCGCATCAGGCCTTTTACCAAGCACTCTTGCAACGCGCTAAAGCAATTGCCAACCAGGGCCTAAGCGCCGAAGAAAGCACCTCAAAAGCACTGCTGATTTACGAATTGAATAATCGTTTGGACAAGTATCGCTTTGGCGAACACCTTACGCCATTTACCTCGGAAGGCGGGTTTTGGTTAAACATTGGTCGCCTCCCCTCGCGGTTGGACACCACCATTGATGCCGACTTAGCTATTTATCTTAAGGCCCTAAAGCAGAGCCCCCTGTACATACAGCAACAAATATACTGGTTGGAGCAGGGTTTAGCCCAGGGCATAACCCACCCCCAAACTGCCATCGGCCACACACTACAAACCATCTCCAGCGTAAGCCAGCCGGAGCACTACTTACAGCCCCTAGCCCATTTGGACAAGCGCAGCGAGCATTACCTTGCGGCAAAAGCCACCATCAATGAGGAGCTGATACCGGCCCTAAAGGCGCTGCACCGATTTATGGCAGAGCGTTATTTACCCAATGCACGAACCAGCATTGGCCTTAACCAACTACCCAACGGCCAGGCGTGGTACCAAAACCGTGTCACCCATTTCGTTACCAAACCTATTACCCCGCAAGAGGTTCACGCCCTGGGTCTGAGCGAAATGGAACGCATACAGCAGGCGATGCAGGTAATCCTCGCAGAACTGAAATTCGCCGGTTCGCTGGCAGAATTTTTGGATTTTTTACGCAGCGACCCACAATTTTACGCCACCAGTGAAGCCCAGCTCCTTAAAGAAGCAGCCTATTACGCCAAACGGGCCGATGGCATTCTGCCGTCGTTATTTAACACCCTGCCCCGCCGGCCTTACTCGGTGGAACCCGTCCCCGCCGCCATTGCGCCAAACTACACCACCGGCCGTTACTATAGCCCGCCCGGCAAACACAGCGCTGGCCAATATTGGGTAAACACCTACAACTTGCCGAAACGCCCGTTATACGAGCTGCCTGCCCTCACCTTGCACGAGGCCGTACCCGGGCACCACCTACAGATATCGCTAAGCCAGGAGAAAACCGATTTACCCACCTTCCGCCGCGAGGGGTACATCAGTGCCTTTGGCGAGGGCTGGGCACTCTATTGCGAATACCTGGGTGAAGAAGTGGGCTTTTACCAAACACCCTACGAGCGCTTTGGCCGACTGATCTATGAATCCTGGCGGGCCGCACGCCTGGTGGTAGACACCGGCTTCCATTGGTATGGCTGGAGCAGAGAACAAGCCATGGACTACATGGCCGCCAACACAGGCCTTAGCCTGCACAATGTGCAAACAGAGGTAGACCGTTACATTATTTGGCCGGGGCAGGCGCTATCCTACAAAATGGGAGAGTTAACCATTCGGCAGCTACGGGAAAAGGCGCAACAGGCATTGGCAGGTGATTTCGACATTAAGGATTTCCACGATGCCTTACTGGCCAAGGGCGCGATCACCCTGGATGAAATGGCAAAGGTCGTGGAGGGTTACATTACCCAGGTGAACACCAACGAGTGATTTAACCGCCAGCCATTAACAGGTTATTTAAGCCTCTCGCCTCCGCCTCCCCACCCCCGCGCAAAAACCTGTGTTTGTGAAAGGACATTTAACCGCTCAAAACCAGCCTACCGGTAATAACAGCTTGTTATTTTACTCAAAATGAGTACATTAAAATGGCTTTACCAAAACATTGCTTGCGCAATACAAGCTATAGGAATCTCTGAATAACCTCGGATGACTTCTGGCTCCCAGAGCTTTTCGAGATCGCGGCAACGTTTTGAAGGCATACTGGCCGTACGTCAAAAAACGTTAACAAAGATATCGGGAAGCTCTGGAAGCCCCGCAGGGCGCGGCCTCAAAGCCCATCTGACTGCGTTGATTTTCTTGTTAAGGACGACGGCCATTAACTGCGAAAATCGCCTTGCCAGTTGAGCTTTGAGGACACGCGCAGAAGCGACCGAGGTTAATCAGAGCTTCCTAAAATTATCTCAAGTGTTATAAGCAGTAACATAAACCTGCGCAATCAATGAAAAGCAGTAAAAATACCAGCAGTAAAAATAATAATTAAGCAGCAATTCGCACCTGTAAAACCAATACGATAATTTAATCAACTAGGTTACCAAGTGCGAAAATAGTTTTGGCTCCGAGTCTGAGAAACCGTAGTAGAAGTGCCTGTTAAATGAGAGTAAGCGCAGCCCCGTGAACTGCGCTGCAGTGGCGAACCTAGTTACACCGGTTTATAGCATCGATTAAAACATCGAATTACACATCCGGTGCAGCACCGCAATGAATATCCGTGGATATAGGCCGCCGCTCTGGGCATCGCTCAACGAACACTTGAGCCAGGCTAGCATCGTCTATGATGTTACATGCTGTTGTTGCCTGGAGGAATCCGTGAAACCTACCGACATCAGTAACCCCGACTACTTTCACAAAGTGGTTGATTGCCAATACGCCTGCCCTGCCCACACCCCAGTGCCAGAATACATTCGGTTAATCGCCGCGGGACGTTACGACGACGCCTATATGCTGAACTGGGAATCCAATGTCTTCCCAGGCGTGTTGGGTCGCACCTGCGACCGGCCCTGCGAACCCGCCTGCCGGCGCGGCCGGGTTGAAGATCAGCCAGTAGCCATCTGCCGGTTAAAGCGCGTCGCCGCAGACCACAAACAGGACGACACCATCACCGCTGCCATGCCAATAATTCCGCAGCAAAAAAACGGTAAAACAGTAGCGCTTATTGGCGGCGGGCCCGCCTCACTCACCGTGGCCAGAGACCTCATGCCTTTGGGTTACAACGTCGATTTGTACGACGACCAACCCGCCGGCGGTGGCTTTATGCGCAGCCAAATCCCCAGTTTTCGGCTGCCCGAATCGGTACTCGACCAAGAGGTGAACTACATCACCGATATGGGTGTGGCCACGCATTACAACTCCTATGTCGACAGCCTGAAAAGCATCTTGGAAAAACAATACGATGCGGTATTTATTGGCACCGGCGCGCCACGGGGGCGAGACCTCAACCTACCCGGCCGCGAACAAGCCGACAACAATATACACCTGGGCATTAATTGGCTCGGCTCCGTCGCGTTTGGCCACACCAAAAAAATTGGCAAACGCGTTATTGTTTTGGGAGGCGGCAACACAGCCATGGATTGTTGCCGTACCGCACTGCGCCTGGGCGCCGACAGCGTTAATTGCGTGGTGCGCAGCCCACGCTCTGAAATGAAAGCCTCTCCTTGGGAAATTGAAGATTCCGAGCGCGAGGGCGTCACCATGTTCGAAAACCACACGCCCAAAGAATTTATCGTCCGAGAGGGTAAATTGATTGGCATGCGCTTTGAAAAAGTGCGCGCTGAATACGACAGCTCAGGCGGCCGCAGTTTGATTGCCACCGGCGAGCCGGATGTCACCATGGAATGCGACGACGTTTGTATAGCCGTAGGCCAAGACAACGCCTTCCCGTGGATTGAGCGCGACCTGGGTTTGGAATTTGGTAAATGGGATTTGCCCATCTTAGATGAAACCACCTTCCAGTCCACCCTACCCAAGGTATTCTTCGGCGGCGATGCAGCCTTCGGCCCCAAAAATGTGATCACCGCCGTCGCCCAGGGGCACCAGGCTGCTATTTCCATCGATTTATTTATACAAGGCGCAGATCTACGCCAGCGGCCGGAGCCCGGCACAACATTAATTAGCCAAAAAATGGGCATCCACGAATGGAGCTACGACTCCCCCGTGGCAAACGATCAACGTTACCAAGTGCCCCACGAAGACGTGGCTAAGTCAGTGAAAGATCGCAAGCTGGAGGTTGAAATCGGCTTCGATGCCAGCACAGCATTACAAGAAGCCAGCCGCTGCTTAAATTGCGACGTGCAAACGGTGTTTGAAGAAAAAAATTGCATCGAATGCGACGCCTGCGCCGATATATGCCCCACCGATTGCCTAACATTTATTGCCGTTGACAGCAGCACGACGGAATCGGATCTGCGCGGCCAACTGAAAATGCCCGCCAACAACACCGAGCAATCGGTGTATGTCTCAGATAACCTCGCCACCGGCCGCGTCATGGTAAAAGATGAGAATGTTTGCCTACATTGCGGCCTGTGCGCCGAGCGCTGCCCCACCGCTGCCTGGGATATGCAAAAATACTATTACAGCGTTACCAAGGCTGGGCAGATGAACTACTACGAACCCAACTCTAAGGCGGAGGAAACGCCATGAGCCATAAACTTCATCGCCAAGCCAAAGTAAACGATTTAGTCGTTAAATTTGCCAACGTCAACGGCACCGGTTCGGCCAGCGCCAACAACCTATTTGCCAAAGCGCTGTTTCGCATGGGCTTGTCGGTTAGCCCCAAGAATATCTTCCCCAGCAATATTCAGGGCTTACCGACTTGGTACGAAGTACGCTGCAACGATAAAGGCTACCTAGCCCGGCGCGATGGCATCGATATTATGGTATCGGTCAACCCACAGAGCATGGCTAAAGACATTAAAGAAGTGGTGCCCGGCGGCTACTTTATTTACGACAACAGCAAACCTCTAGACCTGCGGTTGATGCGCAATGACATAGAGTTTATTGGCCTGCCCCTAACGCAGATTTGCTTAACCGAATACAAAGACGCTCGCCAACGCCAATTGTTTAAAAACATTATTTACGTGGGCGCGCTGGCGGCATTAATTAATATTGAATTTGATGTTTTAACCGGATTAATCGCCGATCAATTTAAGGGCAAAGAAAAACTCATCGCCCCCAACGTTCACGCCCTGGAGTTGGGTTTTCAATACGCTAGTAAGCATTTTAATTGCCCATTGCACGTTACCGTAGAAAGGCGCGAAGCCAATAACCAAATATTGATTGATGGTAACGCAGCGGTGGGATTGGGTGCGGTATATGGAGGCGCCACCATGGCCGGCTGGTACCCGATTACGCCGTCCACCTCAGTGGCAGAGGCCTTCGAGCGCTATTGCAAACGCCTGCGAATAGACCCCGGCACGGGCAAAAAGAACTTTGCCATTGTGCAAGCAGAAGACGAACTCGCCGCCATAGGTATGGTGATTGGCGCGACTTGGAACGGTGCCCGCGCCTTCACCGCCACCAGCGGCCCCGGCATATCGTTGATGAGTGAATTTTTGGGGCTGGCCTATTTTGCCGAAATCCCCGCCGTGTTGGTGGACGTACAACGTTCCGGCCCCAGCACGGGTATGCCAACTCGCACGCAGCAATCCGACGTGCTTGCCTGTGCCTACGCATCCCACGGCGATACAAAGCACGTTTTAGTGATACCCGCCACGCCCAAAGAATGTTTTGATATGAGCGCCCAGGCATTTGACCTAGCGGACCAACTGCAAACCCCGGTTATTTTATTAACCGACTTAGACCTTGGCATGAACGACAATATGTCGGAGCCCTTTGAGTGGGACGACGGGCGACAATACCAACGCGGCAAGGTATTTACGGCACAACAACTGGAAGAAATGAGTGAGCGCTTCGGCCGCTACCTAGATGTGGACGGCGACGGCATTCCCTTTCGCACCTACCCCGGCACTCACCCAACCAAGGGCGCGTTTTTTACCCGGGGCACATCACGGGACGAATACGCGGTGTACACCGAGGACGGCAGCGCCTACGTACGCAACATGGAACGCCTACTTAAAAAATGGCAAACCGCTAAAAGCTACGTTCCCGAGCCGGAAATTTTCGACCAGGGCCACAGCATTGGCATAGTCCACTTTGGTACATCCATGCACGCCACCTTAGAAGCCGCCGAACAGTTGGCCGAGGAAGGCGTTGCAGTGGATACCTGCCGCATTCGCGCTTTTCCTTTTAACGACGACATCCACGCGTTTATTGAGCGCCATGAAACCGTTTTTGTGGTAGAGCAAAACCGCGATGCACAAATGCGCTCGCTGTTGGTGAACGAATGCGACATCGACCCCAAACATTTACGTAAGGTTTTAAATTACGACGGCATGCCGTTAACCGCGCGCTTTATTATGGATGCCATAAAACACCAAATGGGCGTTAACACCAACAACGTAAAACCGTTACCCAAACGCGCCAATAACGCCGCCCTTTAACCGCTGAATTCGGACATTTTACATGAGCTATTTAAAGCCGGATTTTCGGCACCCAGAGCTTCCCACTAATGACCTTGGGTACACCAAAAAGAATTACGAAGGGGCCATCTCCACGCTCTGCGCTGGCTGCGGTCACGATTCCATCAGTGCCGCCATCGTCCAAGCCATCTTTGAGATGTCCATTGAGCCCCATAAAATCGCCAAGCTATCCGGCATAGGTTGCTCCTCGAAGACCCCCACCTATTTTTTAGGCAATAGTCACGGCTTTAACTCTGTGCACGGGCGCATGCCGTCGGTTGCCACCGGAGCCAATATGGCCAACCGTGACTTGATTTACGTTGGCGTCTCCGGTGATGGCGACAGCGCCTCCATCGGTATGGGCCAATTTTCCCATGCCGTGCGGCGCAATTTAAACATGATGTACATCGTGATGAATAACGGCTGCTACGGCCTTACCAAAGGCCAGGACTCCGCCACCTCGGATGTCGGCTCCTACAGCAAAAAAGGCGAGCCCAACCCGTTTGAGGCCATCGATCTGGCCTCGGTGGCACTGCAGCTGGGGGCCACCTTTGTGGGTCGCAGCTTCTCTGGGGATAAAGCGCAAATGGTGCCTTTGATTAAGGCCGCTATTTCTCACCCGGGGTTTGCCTTTATCGATATCATTTCGCCCTGCGTCACCTTCAATAACAACCCTGGTTCGACCAAAGGCTACGAGCACGTACGCGATCACCTCGCCGCCACCGGCACCGTAGACTTCGTACCCATGCGGCAAGAAATCAGCACTGCCTACCCTGACCGCACCTCACAGGAAGTGACCCTGCATGACGGCTCGGTTATCCACCTAAGCAAAATGGACCAACAACTGGATGTGCGTAACCGCAATTCAGCACTCAACCGAATTGCTGCTTACAAAGCAGAGGGCAAAATATTAACTGGGTTACTTTATATGGACCCAGACTCATCAGATTTGCACGACAGCCTGGATACCACCAAAAAGCCCCTGCGAGAAATGGACGAACAAGAACTCTGCCCCGGCTCCAAAGTACTGAACAATATTAACGATAGCCTGCGCTAGTCCTGGCTGGCAGTCGCCTCGGCGATGGCCGTGGCGGGGCTGGGCAGCACGGTTTTTTTGGTCCGTTTTTTACCATTAAACACCACAAACACCAGGGCAGACATCAACAAGCACGAGCCCAACCATTGTAGCCAGGTGACCTGTTCACCCAAAAAGACAATTCCGCTGACTAGTCCTACCACCGGCACCCCCAAGGAGAAAGGCGCAACCTGGCTGGCTTGATATTTGGTGAGTAACAGCGTCCACAAACCGTAGGCCACGCCCGTGGAGAACAGGGCCAAATAAAGTACCGAGAGCCAAGCCAAGGGGCTGGCTTGCAGCCACTGCCAACGGGTTTCTGGGGCATCAAATGGAATCAGTACCATAAACACCACGGCGGAAACCAAACTGCTCCACGCCAATAGCGACAGCGGTGAATAGCTGGCGCCCGTTGATTGTACCTGTCGCACCACAATATTGGACGCAGCCCACATAGACGAGGCCGCCAAGGTTAGCAGTAAACCCGCCACGGTAACGTCCTGGGTGCCGGTAACGCCCAACACGCTGATGGCGAAACAGATCAATCCCAAGGCGGCCATGCCCATACCAATCATCAGCGCTTTGCTGAGCGTTTCTTTTAATATAACAAAGGCAATGATGGCGGTAAAAAAGATCTGGCACTGCATCAAAACCGAGGCTAATGAGGCCGTCATACCGAACTTTAACGCCACAAACAGTAAGCTAAACTGCCCTACTCCTTGGGTTGCGCCATACCAAACCAACCATTTGGTGGGTATTTGTGGCCGCGCAATAAAAAACACCGCTGGAAAAGCCACCAATAAAAAACGGGCGGCACCGAGCTGGTTGGGGGTAAATTCCCGTAATGCGATTTCACTAGGAACAAAGTTAAACCCCCAAATGATGACCACGGCCAAGAGGGCCAGGAAGTCTTTGGTGGTCATGGTGGCGGGCTGAGAAAACATAGCGGTGGGCCGTTTAAAAGCCAAGATTGTAGCAACCTGTGGCATCCAGTTATACCAACAAACTGGCCAAAACACGCTAATAATCTACCTTCAAAATACCAAACGAGATGAAATCCTCCTTGTTGGTTTGCCTAATTTTGTAACCAATGGGCAAAAAAAGCCCTAAACCAATTCGTTAGGGCTGCAAGGCTACTAGTTATCTGTTCGGCTTACTGCGCTGGCTTAGCCTTCGCTGGGCTCGCCTTTTTAGGCTTCTTCCAACCGTCGCCAGAGTCGTAGGTGCCAAACATCCAGTCATAGAGCAAAGAGATGGTGGCAAAATTTCCGGCGGTGAAGCGCGCATGGTGCACGTGGTGCATGTAAGACATGTATTTCAGGTACTTAAACGGGAAGCGTTCTTCCTCTTGTAAGTCGTGGTTATGCTGGTTGATCTCAGAAAAGGCAATCCAAGTAATGATGATGGTCACCACATGGAAATCCCCCATCATGGCGGCCAGGGCGGCAATGCTTAGTCCGTAAAGGGCCAAACCCATGCAGGTTTCTATGGGGTGCAAATACGCGGAGTCGCCTCGGCAAGGGTTGCGGCGCTGGTGATGCACCGAATGCACCCACATTAACGGCCCAGGGCCGAAGCCACCATCGTGGAATAAAAACCGATGGGTTAAGTAGTAGAAAAAATCGTAAAACATCAAAATGATGAATATATCCAACGGCATCTGCCACCAGGGCTGCGGTTGTGCAGTCATGCAAAATGGCAAGATAAAGGCAAATATTGCCAGCTGGGTAGCGATACCCCAGGAAGCCGAACGAATAATAATCGGCTTGTAGTAGCTGAGTTTTTTGCGCTCTTGGGCAGCCTCTTTATTTAACCGAGCTATGTCTTTACAGCCAGGCACTACTCGCTTCAACACTAACCCTATCAACTGAGGGATGGCCACCACGGCTACCAACGCCATCAGCGACAATTGCCACTGATAGTTTTCGGCGGAAAAAAATGAGGGTTCCATTAACTGCGTCCTCTTGTGATTGTTATTAAATGCTGACCCAGCGCGTTAGCCCCGGTCATTCCCAACTCATCTATCATCATCTGCGATAGCTGCTGAATTTTTTCTCGCAGCACATTGGCGCTGTCGTAATGCTTGGCCACAGCCAAATACATGTGCTCTAGGCCGGTTTCCAATGCATCGAATTCTCGTTCCGTCAGAAGAGCTCTAATATCGGCTTCGGTTTGGCTGACGTTCTCCTGGGAACGCTGCATAAGCAGCTCACCTTTAGCCGTGAGCACCAACAGAGTTTGGCGTTTATCGTTACTATCGGCTTGCCGCTCGATATAACCCTGGGCCTCTAACTCTTGCGCCGAAGCGGCCACAGCTTGCTTGGATATGCCCAACACCTGCGCGATAAACTGAATGTGTTTCGCCTCTCGGCTGATCATCCCCAGCACCGGGCCAAAGCTGTCTTTTAGCCCGGTAAAGCCCTGGTCGAGCACCGCTTGCTTGGCCCGCCCACGAATAAATTTATCCAACTTAGGTAAGAACAAATTCAACTGGGCTGGTTGGATATCGGCTTCACCCACAGCGGTTGATGGCAAACGCCGCAGTTGCGCCGTGGCCAGGTTTAATTGTTCGCAAACTCGCTCAAGCGCCCGGTTTAAAGCCTGCATGGCGTCACTACCCAACTGTTTATGGAGGCCGTTGTAGATTTCCAGAGTTATCGCGATGCCCTGCCGTATTAAATGCAGGCCCTTCTCGCTGGGTGAGATGAAGCTAGAGCGACTGTCTTTCGGATTCTTACGCTTTTCAATCAGCCCCTGGTCCTGTAATTCACGAATAACCTTACTGCACGCCTGCTTGCTCACAGACAGCACCGCCGCTAACTCACCTGGGGAGCAATCCCGCTGCGCCAACAGGGCCATATAGCCCACGTATTCCAAGCTGAGCTTCGAGTAGTCGGCTGATTGCTGTAACCGGGCTAGGGTCTCGCGTTCGAAGTAATGGCTGATCACCATTAAATTGGTGGCAAACCCCTGGGCCAGATTGCCGGGGACGATGCCCAGAACCGGGGTTACATTAGCGCTGCTTTGATCATTGTTGTTAGCCATAGGACAATAGTAAACCATGATTGTCTTTTTCGACAACACATAATTACCAAATCGCATTGCCGGCATAAATACGCGACCAAAGGCGCCAATTGAATAGCTCTACTAGGAAATGATAATTAGGCGGTAGCGAGAATTGAGAGGGGAAAGCCCCTGCCAAGTCGGCAGGGGTGCAACGCCATGGCCTAGAGGTCGTAGCCGCGTTCGTTATGAGAAACCGTGTCCAAACCTTCGGTTTCCTCGTCTTCAGACACACGCAAACCAGTGATAGCGTCCAATAATTTCAACAGAATAAAGGTCACCACAGCGGTGTAAACGCCGGTTGCCAGAATACCAATGACCTGCACAGTAACCTGGCCACCGATGGTCACGCCCTCGGCCAAGCCTTGGCCACTGAAGATCCCCAGCGCATCGCTGGCAAAAATACCGGCCAAAAATGTACCCAAAATACCGCCCACACCGTGCACTGGGAACACATCTAAAGAGTCATCGATTTTGAGCTTCTGCTTGATCCACAAGGTAGCAAAGAAACACACCACGCCAGCGCTGATGCCAATCACCATAGCGCCCGCCGGCCCAACAAAGCCCGAAGCAGGCGTAATGGTACCTAGGCCTGCAACCATACCAGTCACTGCGCCCAGTGCGCTGGGCTTACCGTATTTGAGCCACTCGATGGTCAACCAGGTAAATGCACCGGCAGCCGCCGATAAATGGGTCACCAGCATGGCCATGGCAGCGTCACCATTGGCGGCCAGAGCACTACCGCCATTGAAGCCAAACCAACCTACCCAAAGCATGCCTGCCCCGGTAATGGTCATGGTCATATTGTGCGGCGGCATGGCAACTTCGCCGTAACCATTTCGGTTGCCCAACACCAACGCGGCAACTAAGGCGGCTACACCGGCGGTAATGTGCACCACGGTACCACCGGCGAAGTCCAGCAGGCCCATTTCGCCAAGCCAGCCGCCACCCCATACCCAATGGGTCACAGGCGCGTATACCACCAGCAGCCAAACAGCCGAAAACAACACCACCGCGGAAAATTTCATGCGCTCGGCAAAGCCACCCACGATCAACGCAGGCGTAATAATGGCGAAGGTCATTTGAAACAGAACAAACAGGGACTCGGGAATATCGCCACTGAGGGTTTCTTCCGCAACACCGGCCAAAAAGGCTTTGCTCAGGCCGCCCATTAGGCTGGTGCCTTCGCTAAAGGCAATGCTGTAACCCACAGCAAACCAAAGAATGGAAGCAACACAGGCGATGGTAAAACACTGCATTAATACGCTTAGAACATTTTTAGAGCGAACCAAGCCGCCGTAAAACAGAGCCAGGCCAGGCAAAGTCATAAACAGTACTAGCGCAGTGGACGTAAGAATCCAACCAGTATTTGCACCGTCTAGTGAATCGGCAAATCCGAGCGAGGGAAAACAAAGCAAGAGTGATAGCGCCAAACAGCGCCGAAGAAGTAGAAGCATGCAAATAATCCTATTGAGGTAGGTAAGTTGAATCTAATTATTAGTAGGTACTTAAGCTGGCTTACCGGTACTTTATAAATCGTTAATATTGAGCAACTCCAGCGACCGCGGCCATTATAGGTATGCCCATACTATCGAGGGAAGAGGAAATTAACGAAGGAATGCGGCCTGTAGGTGAGGTGGATTATTGGGTTTGTACCAGCGGATTGTACCTGCAGGACTTACTAAGGGATAGACCGCATACACCTAAGGTTTATTAACCGTCTACTTAAGGTCTCACTACAGTTGATCGAAGCAAGGGAGAAGCTTGTCTTCGACTGAAGCTAGACCCTCTAAAAAGGAATTAACCAACACTTACTTTTAAATAACCATCAATCAAAGGGAGGTCTTCTACTAATAGAGTTCTTACTATTGGTCTTCATACGAAGTATGTTTCTTCAATAGAGTTATACTATTAGAAATAGACTAAAGTTATATCCAATTACATTGGTTTTTACTCTAATAATGAATTGAATGAATGGTATTGATTGTTAGAAGTTATGTGTTACCCTAAAACACCTTAAGTAATCTATAGGTTAGACTCTAGGTAAACCTTAAGACACTAAAGAATTCTATTATAAGAGTTAACTAAAAGACTGTTTCTCTTTGGGAGTGCAGAGGGCCTTTCTCTTTATTCGGCCCAACTAATTCACACCCATTTCCAGCCTCAGATCGCCTTTAAGGGCAAACCTAAGTCCTGCCAATACCCCTATACGCTCCTAAGAAGCCCTCTAAGGCCCCTCAAAGCCCAAAGTAAGGCCAACGTACCGGGTCACCCCCAAGAAGCCATCAGAGAGCCTTACAGAGCCTTGCAGGATTTAACCACCTCAGACCTGAATCTACATATAGATGAAGGAAGACTCTGGAGGTCATCTGTGGGTGTCACTAAGGCCGCATCAGGCTCACTAAGGGTGATTCTGCGGTGATGACCTCCGAAACACTGCGGTCTGCTCTTTCGGATAAACGGTAGAGGGTATCTGCGGGTGAATTGAGGCCGGTAATAGGGAAAACTTATAGCCAGCAAGAAAGAACTAAAGGCCTTACTCCGTTAGTGCAGAGGTGTTCCGCTCAATGATGCCCCTGGGTGACACTACAGTTGATCGAGGCAAAGGAGAAGCTTGTCTTCGACTGAAGTTAGACCCTTCCAATCTCTGGTCAATAATCACTCAGGCCACTAAAGAATCTACCGGAAAGTCACTGGAAAAACGCGATTTACACCCTTCCAGACGGCAAAATAAATCCTTTAAAATCAGTGACTTAAAGAAATTCCAGATTTCCAACACCTAGTACATAAATGGAATTTGGAAAAAGTACAAATGAATGAGAGGGCTACGCCCCCTCGAATGACCATCCTCAGGTGTAAACACGGAGTCACGCCAGAGGTCATCAGCGGCTTGTTTGAGGTGCGGAAGAGGCTTGCCCTCGACGTGCCGAGTAGCTCTCAAGAAACCAGTCACCACCTATCCTCAATCAATAGCCATGAATCGACACATGAAGCCTCTCAGGAAGACTTAAGGCCTAACCCATACCAACCCTAGGCTACACTCTAAATCGTCTCACAGGACACTATAGAGCCTCCTGAGTGATCCATATGAAAAACTGGGGGTAATATCAGGTGAAACTTGGGTGAAACTGCGGTCACTATTTGACCAATTGAAGGATCTATCCTAGGATTCCCTAAGGATTCGGCATGTCCCTCCTACAGCTCCCGGCATTGAGGAAACACCGGTAACCCTAGAGGTTAACTGGGGGTGATGACTGTTGCGTGCTATCGATGTCCTGAATGATGAAACTATAGGCCAACCCGAGTCACGCGGAAGAATCGTTCGTTCTCCTGGGGGTGAGAATTAAGGCCATCCCGTGGGATTACTTAACCACCTCATAGGATTCTTGCATGGCTTCTAACTCTGCCTTGGTGTCGTAAGCCTCAGCCACTACTGCTAAGTATTCCTTGACCAGTTGCTCCTTGCTCATGTCCTGGGCGGTAATCTCCAGTGCTGCAATCAGTTCCCGCGTATCTACATTAGTCATTGCTGTGTTCCTTTCTGTTGGTTGGTTAAATCACGAAATCTTCATAGGTGGCCAACACCTCGGCCTGGGTTATTCCCAAGTAAGTCATGGTCACTGCCGGTGAGCTGTGGTTCAGAATCTTACTGATCATCTCCAAGCTAACTCCAGCCTTGTAGAGCAACCACCCTCGTGTCTTGCGCATGCTATGAGTGCCTAGCTTAACGTCCACGGAGGGCATCTCGCCGACCTCCTTAAACGCCTTCGCTACAGTAACCCTATTGATCGGCTTAGGTGGCATTGAGCGGGTTCTATTGCTGTGGGCTTGGAAGAGGTACACGTCCGTTGGCTGGTTAGCCCTCCGTCTGTTCACAGTCTCCAGGGCCTTGCTGTTAAGCCTCACTATCCGGCGCTTACGTGTCTTACCTTCAACGAACTCGTAGCTCGCCTTGGCAAGGTCAAGCTGGTCAAACTCAATGGCCAGTAGGTCTGATATGCGTAGGGCAGTCTGTAACCCAAAGACCCACAAGTCTCCATACAGGTCACCGTAGTGTTTACGGAACAGTGCTTCCACAATGGCTGCTCCCTCCTGGGTCTTTACCGCCTCAACCTCAACCATATCTCTAACCTACCAACCTAGCCTAAAACCTTATGATGTGTAGCATAGTAGACACTCAAAGGCCTGAGGTCCAGCTATTACTGGCCTCGCTAGGCTACAGTATTGAAGTGTGTAGCATAGAAGTGACTCGTGAGGCTTCCTGGTTTACCAACCGCCAACAAACCATCAATCACCACCCCCCAAAGCAATGGAGGTCTGTCCAGAGAAAAGAACTGCCGGTTTTCCTACGGGATTGGCTGTAGGTACTGGCGGTCTAGTTCTCCAGGTTCTGAAGGCGGGGTACCCCCTTAGCTGTGAGAGAGAAAAGGAAAATCTCCTACAGCAACGCACAAAATTTTTCATTATTTCCTGAGGGGGTCAGAGCTTATCGAAGTGTCTCCAGCCGCCTTTAAGATGACCCAAGTCCAGCTCACCGAATTCCACCTTACTGACCACCTCACTGAATAACTTACCGACCCTAAGCCCTGCGTCATAACTATCCGTAGAACCCATCTGTGTCCTCTCATGCCCCACTACCAACTGCACACGCTCTAACGGCAGGCTATTCTCACTGAGGGCGAAGGTCTGGAACGTATGCCTGAAGCTGTAGAGTCTCTTACGGTGATTCGCGTAGAACTCTGGCAGGTGAGTCTTAAGGTAACTGCGGTTAAACCACATACTGGCCTTGTGAGCTGGAGGTGTCTTCCCTCCGGTGAACCCTGCCATTAGCCTGTCCTGGCCTCTGCGTGTCGCCTCTTCGGTGAACTCTAGGAACCCAAGGTCTAACAGCGTAGGATGCAAGGGAATGGCTCTAACCGCTCTCTTGTTCTTGAGGGTAAACTCCCTGGGGAGGTCGATCACCATTACACCGTCAATCTCCTTCACATCACTTGGTCTCACCTGCACCAGTTCTCCAGGTCTCATCCCGGTATGTAGTAAGATCAAAGGTAACCACCAATGGCTCCGTGTAACGTTACTGAGTCCTGTATACAGAGGGCTACTGAATAGAGCGGTCAACTCCTCTACACTGTATGCCTCATAGTTCTCCTTATCGGACTTGCAGGTAACTCTCTGGAAGGGATTCTTTGAGACCAACTCCGTATCCACTAGCCAGCTGAAGAACGTCCCTAGGCTCACCAACCGCTGACTTACGGTCTGCGCCCTGACGAAATCTTCCTCCGGGATATCCAGGTCTAGCTTCTCCTCACAGGTCTTACCGCGGTACTCTCCAAGATTGCCCTTAGGCATCTTCAGCATTCGGTCACGGGCCTCACAGGCCTTCATAAAGTCGATCTGGTTTACCGGCAGGTCGCCAACCACATGGATTAGCTGGTCAGCCGCTGTCCGGTACTGCTTCGCTGTGCTGCTGTTGATCCTCTGTCCACTCACACGGCCTGCAATGAACTGTTCAATCATCTCACTAATTACTGGTGCCGGTGCCACCTCCGAGGCCGCTGCAGGAACCACCGCAGACACTGTAGGTTCATCCCGAATGACTTCCCCGGCCAAGAGGCGGTTACTGACCTCCAGGGCCTCCAGCATCCCTTCGGTGAGTTCCCTGCAGGCCCTCCTGAACAGGTAGCCATCACCATCGCCAGTACCTAGTCCAAGGCCTCTAAAGATTCTCTCAACCTGCCCGTGGACAAGACTATAGTCTGCCCTTGCAAGAGCCTCTGTGTAGTCGCTGGTGAGATTCTCATAAGCTCGCACGGTTGACCTATGGCATGACTCCGTAAGCGGCTCACGGCGCTCTGTGTGGTCTGCTATGGTCAGCTCCCTGGCTTCCCTGATCTCTTCCCTGATTGCCTCGCTGATCTGCTCGTATGTGGCGGTCATACCTTCCCTTCCGTGTCTGCTCAATAGTCTGCTCACTTGATAGTAGCAGGCCTTCGCCAGTCTCACCGCCACGGTCTTGAGGTGAGTCCCAAGACTAAACCGTAATTCCCTACGGCCCACTACAGCCCTGAGTGGCTCTGGAATGGTGAACCTGAAGAAATAACCGCTAGGCCTGAGGATAATGTGGTTAGCTGCCATGGCTTGGACCTTGGAGTTGGACCTCAGGCCCGCTAGATCACTCCCAAATCCCTCCAGGTGCCGCTGCAGTGGGCCTTAGAGCCTACTTACAGGTACGCCCATACTATCTATCAACGCACAAAAATGGTGCCCGCTGTTATAAGCAGGTTATGGATTGTCACAATAGTCTGGATCTATTGAGCCCTGCCCCCCCCGTGACCTAACCCTCAATATTCGCATTTGCGGAATTCTTGCGCTTTTTCTCCCCATTTCTTCCTCAATTTGTGGGCACTCTGCCTGCCTATAAACGGCTTTTCTCAATCACATTGCAGAGGTAACTGTGAGCACAAACACGTTATTCCACATCAAATCGGCCCTGGCCGCCTTCACATTGATATTGATTACTGCCCTGGCCGGCTGTGGCGGCAGCGGTGGTAGTAGCAGTAGCGATGACAGCAGCACAGATACCAGTACCGAAACTAGCACGGGGACCGACACAGGCAGCGACACCGGCAGCGATACCGACAATTCTTCCGGCGGCTCAAGCGACACCAGCACCGGTGACTTCGACGTATTTACCGCCAGCGTCGACATAGCCGATTGCCAATTGGACAGTGACGTCGCCACCATCGCCTGCGCCGCCAATGCCTGGCTCGACACGCTCAGCACCGATGAACTGGCAACAGCTCAACTAGAGTGGTCTGACTCCGAGGCGCGCACCCGCTGGTCCAACCTTCCGGTGGGCAACGTGGCTCGCAATGGCTTAAGGCTGGATGCCATGGATGATGAATCCAAAGAGGCCGCCTTAGTGGTGGCCAAAGCCGTGCTAAGCGATGCCGGGTATGAAGATATGATCGCGGGCTTTGCCGCAGACGAGTATTTACAGACATTGGGCGGCAATGGTTACGACAAGGAGTACTACTACTTCGCCATTTTTGGCTACCCAGACTCAGCCAGTGACTGGATGCTACAAATTGGTGGCCACCACATGGCCTACAACATCACCTTTGTCAGTGGCGATGGCTATCCCGTACCCCATCACCTGGGCGCAGAACCGAAGTCACCTTTACCGTGAATTCCAACGATTACAGCGAGCTGGAAGACGAAGCGGCCACGTTTATCGCAATGTACGATGGCTTGACCGACTCGGAGTTGGAATACGCCTACCTAAGTAGTGAGAGTTTCTCCGATGTATTAATGGGGCCAGACAACGGCAGCGGCGAATTACCCGACGACTACCCTACCGATCACGGTGGTATATTGGTGTCCGATTTAACCGCCGAGCAACAAGCGTTAGTCACCGCGGCCATAGCCAGCTACGTGGCCGATTACGCCAGCGATATTGCTGACCCACTATTGGAGGCCTACACCTCCGCCGAGGCTTACGCGCAAACCTACGTGGCCTGGGCCGGCTCGCAATCCGCCGGCGTGGACATCGACACCAACGGCACTTACATGCGCATCGATGGCCCACGGGTTTGGATTGAGATTATCTGCCAGGGCGGCATCGTTATTCGCAACGAAACCCACTATCACACCATTTTCCGCGATAAAACCATGGATTATGGCAACACACTCTAGGTGCTTATTTAAGTAATCCTTACCAGGGCCCTGTGGTATTCTGCTCGGCCCTTTTATAGCGTTTTTTGAATACCTTTTACTAAACTACTTACAACCCAATGTTTCGTTTATTCAACAGCCTGCAAAATATTCGGCATCAGCCATTACAACTCCAACTACTACTGCTTTTGTGTTTTTGTTGTGGATTATTCACAACCGCAACAGTATCCGCCCACCCCGCTGCCAACAGTGCGCTGTTGATTAATGTCTCTCCCCAGGAGATATTTATTGAGCTGGACATTCCCGTAGGCCAGCTATACGGCGTAGCACCTGCGATTTTTCCGCAGGCCAAAACGGCCAACGATATGGACGAGGCTATGCGTATTTTTTCTCAGATTGACCGGCAAAAAGCCGTGCAATATTTAGCAACGCACACGGCCATCACTACTGAGCAACAAAAAACTCATTTAGACTGGCAAGGGCACGTAACCGCTATTTCTGTGCACAATGATGGCCACGATGTCTTTTTAAAAGCGCATATCGCCTTTGTGTTACAGCAAGGGTCAGCGGTGGCTGCGAAATCGGTAACACGGCTGCACTATGACGGCGTTGTTCATCGCGTAAAAAATCACCGCGTTAGCGTTGATCAAAGTATTACCCACACTGGTTCAAAACCGACAAAAACGAAGCGCATTGCCGTTATCAGAAATAATCGCACGGCAATAAAATTAACCATGCCTGCCGACCTAAGCGCATTACAACGGCAAGCTGCCAACCAAATAACGCGCTGATTACTAAGTTTCCACCCCCCAGCGGTGCTAGCAACACCGCTTCCACTCCACTGCACCCCCCACCCCTAAAAATGCCAGGTAACACACTGAAAAGTAATACTTTTTTATATTAGGCATAAGTTTTGCGCTAAGGCGAATCGGACCACTGCTAAATAATAAATAATTTACGGTATAGCCTGCCGATTGTCTCGGAGACGCGAAACAATGATCGAAACTTTCTACGATGTCATGCGACGCCAGGGAATATCCCGTCGCAGCTTTGTTAAATTTTGCAGTTTGACTGCATCAGCCCTTGGGCTCGGCCCCGCCGTTGTACCCCAAATTGTTCACGCCATGGAAACCAAGCCGCGGCTGCCAGTGCTTTGGCTGCATGGCCTTGAGTGCACCTGTTGTTCTGAGTCGTTTATTCGCTCGGCGCACCCACTGGCGAAAGACGTAATTTTGTCCATGATCTCGCTGGATTACGACGACACCATCATGGCTGCTGCGGGCCACCAAGCCGAAGCCATCATTGACGAAACCATTCAAAAATACGACGGCAATTATATTTTAGCCGTTGAAGGCAACCCGCCGCTGAACCAAGAAGGTATGTCATGCATTATTGGTGGCAAACCTTTTTCCGAACAATTGCTGCACGCGGCCAAGCACAGTAAAGCGATTATTTCCTGGGGCTCCTGCGCCTCCTGGGGCTGCGTGCAAGCTGCCCGCCCCAACCCAACCCACGCCGTGCCTATTCATAAGATGCCCGGCATCCCGAACAAACCCATTATTAAAGTACCCGGCTGCCCGCCCATTGCCGAGGTAATGACCGCGGTAATCACCTACATGATTACCTTCGAACAGATTCCTGCACTGGACCGCCAAGGCCGGCCAAAAATGTTCTACAGCCAGCGCGTACACGACAAATGCTACCGCCGCCCGCACTTTGATGCCGGCCAGTTCGTTGAAAAATTCGATGACGAAGGTGCGCGTCGTGGTTACTGCCTTTACAAAGTGGGCTGTAAAGGGCCTACCAGTTACAACGCATGCTCCACCATTCGCTGGAATGGCGGCCTTTCGTTCCCCATCCAGGCCGGCCACCCATGCATCGGTTGTTCGGAAGACGGTTTCTGGGACAAGGGCTCTTTCTATCAACACACCACAGAAACACACGCATTTGGCGTAGAAGCCAATGCCGATAAAGTCGGTTTAGCGGCAGCCGGTATTGTGGGTGGCGCCATTGCCACACACGCCGCAGTGAGCGCATTAAAGAGCGCCCAGAAAAAAGGAGGTGACCAATAATGAGTAAATTTACCACCCCAACCGGCTTTACCATGGACGACTCTGGCCAACGCGTCGTTGTCGACCCGGTTACTCGCATTGAAGGCCACATGCGCTGCGAAGTTAACGTCGATGACAATAATATTATCCGCAATGCCGTTTCCACCGGCACCATGTGGCGCGGTTTAGAGGTTATTTTAAAAGGCCGCGACCCGCGCGACGCCTGGGCCTTTGTGCAACGCATTTGTGGCGTATGTACCGGTACCCACGCCTTAACATCGGTGCGATCGGTGGAAGATGCGCTGGGCATTATGATCCCAGAAAACGCCAATTCCATTCGCAACATCATGCAGCTAGCACTGCAGGTTCACGATCACTTGGTACACTTTTATCACCTGCACGCATTGGATTGGGTTAACCCGGTTAACGCGCTAAAAGCCGACCCACGGGCAACCTCGGAGCTGCAAAAACAGTTTGCGCCCCACCACCCCAAATCTTCTCCGGGTTATTTCCGCGATATTCAAAACCGCCTGAAAAAATTCGTGGAAAGCGGCCAACTAGGGCCATTTAAAAATGGCTACTGGACCAACCCCGCCTACATTCTGCCGCCGGAGGCAGATCTAATGGCGGTAACCCATTACTTGGAAGCATTGGATTTCCAAAAAGAAATCATGAAAGTGCGCACCATTTTTGGTGGTAAAGATCCTCACCCCAACTGGATGGTGGGCGGCGTACCCTGCGCCATTAACATCAATGACGACATGGCCGCAGGCGCACCATTAAATATGGTTACGCTAAACCAAATCTCCTACATCATTGATCAGACCCGCGACTTTGTTAAAAATGTTTATATCCCAGACATCATCGCCATTGGTTCTATTTACAAAGGCTGGCTCTACGGTGGTGGCCTATCCGGCTTAAACGTGCTGGCCTACGGCGATATTCCAGACCGCGCCAACGACATGTCTCCCAGTAACCTGATGATGCCTCACGGAGCCATTGTTAACGGCAAGTTGGAAGAAGTGCACCCCGTCGACCTGCGCGACCCCAACGAAATTCAGGAGTTTGTCCCGCACTCGTGGTACGAATACCCCGATGAAGCCAAAGGCCTGCACCCTTGGGAAGGCATTACCGCACCGAAATACGAGTTGGGCCCAAATACCATAGGTACCCGCACCAACATTCAACAACTAGACGAAAGCGCAAAATACTCTTGGATTAAAGCCCCCCGCTGGAAAGGCCACGCCATGGAAGTGGGCCCACTGGCGCGCTACGTGGTGGGCTATGCCCAGGGCCACGAACAAATCAAAGCCCAAGTGGACTCTACCCTGCGCGCTCTCGATGTGCCGTTTGAAGCCCTGTTCTCAACCCTGGGCCGCACCGCAGCCCGGGCGCTGGAGTCCGATTGGGCCGCAGACCACATGCGCTACTTTATGGACAAACTCATGCTCACCATTAAAAACGGTGACATCAACACCGCCAATGTTGATAAATGGGAGCCTTCCACCTGGCCCAAAGAAGTTAAAGGCGTTGGTTTCGCCGAGGCTCCACGCGGTGCCCTGGGCCACTGGCTGCAAATTAAAGACACCAAAATCGACAACTACCAATGCATTGTACCCACTACTTGGAACGGCTCTCCGCGAGACAGCAAGGGTGGTATCGGTGCCTTTGAAGCCTCACTGATGAACACCAAAGTTGAGCGCAAAGAAGAGCCGGTAGAAATTCTAAGAACCTTACACAGCTTCGACCCCTGCTTGGCGTGCTCTACCCACGTAATGAGTGAAGACGGCGAAGAACTTGCCAACGTTAAAGTACGATAAGGGGCAACCATGAGAAATCAATTATCACTATTAACCTTACTTGCCGTTGCCAGCGGTGCGGCACAAGCCCACGAAGGCGCCCACGCCCCTGGCCTATTATTAACCCGGTGAGTGTATATATCTGATATAATGCTCGGATGAACAGTAAACCAGACACTCGCACTCTATCATTCGACGCAATAGAAGAAAAACGACGTACGGCGCAAAAGTTGCGCAAGACAGGAATGACTCGAGCAGAAATTTCTGAAATCGTTGGAGCTCACCCCGATACCGTTGGGAGGTGGCTGAAAATTCCTCCCAACAAATTAAAAATCAATAAGCGCGGACCTAAAAAAGGCGAAGGAACACTTCTGTCCAAGGAGCAGAGCGACAGAATTAAAAGCCTGATAACAAATAGGACGCCAGATCAACTGCGGTTGGACTATGCATTGTGGACTCGCCAATCAGTACAGCAGCTAATTCTTCAAGAGTATGGAGTTGAGCTAGCGGTAAGAACGGTTGGCGATTACTTGAAACGCTGGGGAATGACGCCACAAAAGCCTCAGAAGCGCGCTTATGAGCAACGAGCACCAGAAGTAAAGAAGTGGCTTAAAGAAGAATATCCAGACATCAAAGCGCGCGCGAAGTCTGAAAATGCCGAGATATATTGGGGTGACGAAACAGGCTTGCGTAACAATTGCCAGCACGAACGAGGTTACGCCCCGAAGGGAAAGACGCCGGTAATCAAGCTAAACGCAAATTCTGAGTCGATCAACATGATATCTGCAGTCACGAATCAGGGCAAAGTTCGGTTTCGGTTTTTCGAAGGAACCATGAACGGCGACATACTTATCGATTTTATGATGCGCTTAGTTAATTCAGCTGACCGCAAGGTATTTTTAATTTTGGATAACTTACGAGTGCATCATTGCAAGCCGGTCAAAGAATGGCTAGAGGATCACAAAGAGATGATTGAGGTGTTTTATCTACCTGCGTATTCTCCAGAGCTTAATCCTGACGAGTATTTAAACTGTGATCTAAAGAAAGGTGTTCACAGTGGTAAGCCGGCTAGAAATAAAAAGCAATTAAAGTCTAAGGCACAATCTCACATGGCGATGCTGCAAAGAAAGCCAAGTCGGGTCAGGAAATATTTTAACAATGAATATATCAGCTATGCCGCCTAGCAGACGTATATTTCCACCGGGTTAATAGCCAACCTGTGGCACCTGCTGAGTGAGCCAAGCCACTGGTTGCTACTGGCCGTTATGGTAGCGGTAGGCAGCCTCGGCGTGTCGCATTTTCTGGGCCGTTTTAAAAACGGTAAAACCAAAGAGAACCGCCAATAACGTTAAGAGGTGTTTCTATGGAAAGCACAATCAAGCGCACTTGCGTTTACGTTTACGAAGCACCGGTTAGGTTGTGGCATTGGCTAAATGCCCTGTGCATTGTGGTACTCGGCATCACCGGGTACCTAATTGCCAATCCACTGCCCACCATTCAAGGTGAACCTAACACGCTGTTTGTCATGGGCTACATTCGGTTCTTCCATTTTGCGTTTGCGTATATTTTTACCTTCGCTTTTATCGGCCGCATTTATTGGGCTTTTGTGGGTAATAAGCACTCGCGAGAATTGTTCACCCTGCCCATATTTAAAAAGGCCTATTGGAAAGAGCTCGGCCATGAAATTCAGTGGTACTTGTTCTTAACCAAAGAACCCAAAAAATACGTTGGCCACAACCCGCTGGCCGCTATTTTTATGATCGCCATTATCGTCGTGGGCGGCATAGTAATGGTGTTAACGGGATTTGCCCTTTACGCCGAGCAAGCCGGCCCCGGTAGCTGGCAGGACTCCATGTTCGGCTGGTTAATACCCATGGTGGGCCAAAGCCAAGACGTGCGCATGTGGCACCACTGGGGCCTGTGGATCATTACGATATTTGTCCTACTGCACATCTACGCGGCGGTACGCGAAGACATCATGTCCCGCCAAAGCCTGGTGAGCACCATGATCAGCGGTTGGCGCTTCTTTAAAGACGACCGCGACTAAAGGTTTCCCGACCCTCCTTCTCAGACTCGGGATTGCCCGCAAACTGGATAGCAAGCCGGTTTGCGGGCTTTTTTATAATGTCCCCATATTCTCTGCTGGCGAACCCATCACTCCGCAACGCCAACCCCAAACCGAACGTATAATTTGTTATCAAATCGGCGCCATATTGGAAACTAGGTTTCCACCCGATAGCAGCAAGCCTCACCAGGATCCCAATAAATCTATACAAATCAATAAGATAGACAACTCCACAAAAGTGGCACATAGGTTGCCATTAGTACTTTCCAATATCACAAGTAAAGCGACAAACGCACACCATTTGAGCCAGATCAAACCATAGTGGCCAAAGTTAAGAGCGCAAAGTCGCAAATAAGCCCGCTACGACGGGCAGATACCGTGTAACACAACAATAAGATAGAGTCTGAGAAGGTACACCATGAATACGCCCCCCAGAGTGCTCATATTGGGCATTGGTAATGTGTTGTGGGCAGACGAAGGCTTTGGCGTCCGCGCCATTGAATCGCTGCAACGCAACTACCAGTTTGAAAACCCAGATAACGTGCTCATGCTCGACGGCGGCACCCAAGGTATTTACCTGGTGCAGCATATCCGTGAAGCCGACATATTGGTGGTGTTCGATGCCATCGACTACGCCCTACCCGGCGGCACGATGAAAGTGGTTGAAGGCGACCAAGTACCCAAGTTTTTGGGCGTCAAAAAAGTCAGCCTACACCAAACTGGATTCCAAGAAGTCTTGGCCTTGGCCGAGATGATGGGCGACTACCCAGAGTACCTGCTCTTGGTTGGCGTGCAGCCGGTGCTGCTGGAAGATTACGGCGGTAGCCTGCAACCCCAAGTAAAAGCGCAAATCCCCACCGCCATCGATACCGCACTGAGCTACTTAAGCCAATTTGGTATTCATGCCATGCAACGAGCCACCCCGCTTACCCCCAATACAGAAGCTGCCGGCACCATCACGGATATGGACCGCTACGAGTACGAGCGGCCCAGTGCAACCAGCGCCCTACGCACCGGTGATGCCAGGGTGGTTCACTCTGACGATTTCCAAGTGGAATATCGCCCGGCGGACATCGACGGCGTTAGCGTTCCCCTGGATCACCACCTAGACACCTATCGCCCAACCTAAGAGTCACCGCTATGTGCCTTGGCATTCCCATGCAAGTGATCGCCAGTCACCCGCACCATGCCATCTGCCGCCAAGCCGATGGTAGCTGCGTGCAAATCGATACCCAACTGGTGGGTCCCCAGCCAGAAGGGGCTTGGCTGATGACGTTTTTAAACAGCGCCCGCGAGGTGATCAGTGCCGAGCGAGCCAAAGAGGTGCAAAACGCACTGCAAGCCTTGCACAACGCCATGGCTGGGCAGTCCGTAGACCATCTTTTTGCCGACCTGATAGATCGCGAACCACAGCTACCAGATTTCTTATGGCCCCAGCAGCCAGACGCAAATGAACACTAAATTAGGAGCCACCATGCCATCGCCTATTGTTGAAAACATGATCGCCAGAACGGCAATTCCCGTGGTAGACGCCGATACCGTCACCGATTTTATTAAGCAGTCGCCCCGCGCGGTGCTGTTCTTCTGTGCCGACCCCAAAAAATACCCTGAGAGCAACGACGTGGCCATGGCACTGCCGGAAATTATTAAAGAATACGACGGCTTGGCCGGCGCATTGGTGGCCCAAAGTTGTGAAATTGCCTTGCAAAAAGAGTTTAATTTTACCGCCTGGCCTGCCCTCGCCTTTTTTAAAGAAGGCCAATACCTGGGCGCGATTACCGGAATCCAAAACTGGGACGACTACCTAGAAAAAATAAACCAAATGTTCGCCAAAGATTTATCGGCCACCATTGCCACCGTTAACCTTTAACCCGACGCCAGGAGCAACCCCGTGAGCGATAACGATAATTCCATAATTTTTACCGATGCCATGAGTGGCTCAACCAGCGCCGGGCTCACCGGCCCCGGCAGCCAACCAGCGGAAGTCGATGGCGCCGAACTGGATATTCTGCAATTACCCTCAGGCATGGATACCTACGACGCCCCGCTGTTGCCAGAGCCTGAAGCCGTAACGCATCTGCAGCCGGCGGTTGCGCGGTTAAATCAATTGCAGCGTTTAATGCGCAACTATTCCGTTGAAGGCAATAACATCCAAATTGACCTATCTGATATGGACGCCCATAACAAAGACCTGGTCGACCAAGTCTGCGGCGAGGGGGAGGTCAGTATCTTATTTGGTAGCCACCAGGAGCATCGCATTCAAGAATCGGTATTAGCGGGCATTTGGCGTATTCAAACCCTGGCCAGCAATGGGCAGATTGTGAACGACCGCCTCGAAGTCGGCCCAATCCCAGCCATGGTGAAACAAGTGTCTTTTACCGGGGCCCAAGCCTCCATCAACGCCGATTTGGATAACCTACCACCTGGCGTACTCAACGCTCCGTCGTTGGTGGCAGAAATCAACGAGAAAATCGAAACCTTTCAAACCACCGGTGAAGAACACACCATCAATTTAACACTGCTGCCACAAACCGAGGAAGACCTCGGCTTTTTGGCCAACTGCCTGGGCCAGGGTAAATGTACGGTGTTGTCCCGTGGTTACGGCAATTGCCGGGTAACCAGTACCAACACGCAAAATGTTTGGTGGGTGCAGTATTTCAATTCCCAGGATAAAAACATTTTAAATTCATTGGAAATCAGCACCGTGCCAGAAGTGGCCTGCGCCGCAGCGGAAGACATCAGTGACAGCACCACTCGCCTGTACGAGATTCTGGAGATTTACCAATGAGAGAAGATATCGCCTTTGAAGGCTCCTACGGCGGCGACAACAGCAAGATAGCCGATGCAAGCCACTTGGAGTGCAAAATCTGTTGGTACGTGTACAAGCCCGAGCAAGGCGATGACTACTGGCACATTCCCGCCGGCACCCCCTTCTCGCAATTGCCAGAGCATTGGACCTGCCCCGAGTGCGACGGCAACAAAAATGATTTTATGGTAGTTGACGCGTAATGACCGAAACTGCGCTGAAAACCCTCACCCTGGCCGACTGGCAAACGCGTTTGGTGGCAACTTTTAGCCACATTGAAAAAACGCGCATGCAAGGCGTGCCAGTGTTGAACCCGGCGCTGCAAGTGAATGCTGACCACTTTACCCCGTGGCAGGATTACTTTTTAGGGGTAATGATCACACCTTGGTTTATGAACTTAATGCTGGCGCCCGCCACGGCGGAAACCTGCCAACAGTTTGCCGAGCTCAAACTCGGTAAAAAGCAAACCCATGTTTTTCCCTCTGGGCCTTACGAGTTTATCAATGGCCACGAGGATGAACTGGGCTTTTTTCAAAGCTGCTCGCTGTTTTCACCCATGTTCGATTTTACCGATCAAACCGCTGCACTGGACACCGCTGCCGCAGTGTTAAAAGAATTGATGAAAGTCGAAAACCTGGAAGAACTGGATGCCGGCAACGAACAGAGTTTGCATGAACTCGGCGATGCACAAGATGCGGAAGCACACCGAGAACAAGGGCAAGAACAAGGTAAAGACCAAGCTCAAGACAATGGCCGCTTATCAGAAACGACAGAAAGCACAGAAAGCACAGAAAGCACAGAAAGCACCTTAAAGAACGCAGACCCCCAAACACCTTTAGAACAAAAAACACTCAGCCGTCGACAACTGTTTTTGGGTGGTCGTAAATGATGCAACAAACCGCGGCACTGACCATCAACATCGCGCCCAGCTCTCAGGGCAATTCTCAGGGCAATACTGTACAACTGCACTCTGACCGCCCAGTATTGGCGGCCAATTATTTTATTGGTAAATCGGTGGACGAAACCCTGCGCCTTTTGCCCATGCTATTTTCCGTTTGCAGCAAGGCCCAGGCATGCGCCAGTGTTCGCGGTTTTGAGTGCGCCCTAAATCAAAACGCCGAAGCCTGCGTGCAGCGTCAGCGCCAAATTGCCGTGGACGTAGAAAGCTTGCGCGAGCATTTGTGGCGGATATTTCTGCAGTGGCCGCAGCTTTTGGGTAGCAAAGCCAAACAACCAATACTCGCTGAGGTTTTTCGCTTGCAACGAGCATTGGACGCACAACTGAACCCCAACAACCAACTGTTCACCATGAATGCCAAGGGTGCATTGCAAGTTGATAGCGTCTGTATGAAACAATTAAAGGCCCTGGTTGACTTGCAGGTGTTTGGCAGTAGCTGCGAACAGTGGCTGGCAATCACCGATTTATCCGAGCTTAGCCGCTGGCAGAAGGATACCGATACCTCCGCTAGCCAACTACTGAATGCCATCTCTGATAAGCAGTGGCAAAGCTCGGGCGATGGAGGCTACTCACCGCTGCCAGAATTAACCCCGGCACAGCAAAAAGAATTGCAACAACTCATGGCCCAGGACGAGTTTATCGCTCAGCCAACGTGGCTCAACCAAAGCTGCGAGAGCACTCCGTTAACCCGCAATCAAAGCCCCTTGCTTGAACAGTGCCAACAGCACTTTGGTACCGGCTTACTCACCCGGGCCATAGCCATGCTCACCGAAGTGGCAAACCTAGCCGCTAACCTATTGCGCTGGTTCCGCTACGTCCATTCGAAGCCTGCCGGCGAGCAATCGCCCACTTGGCAATTAGGGCACGCCGTCGCTGCCCGTGGCCAGCTATTCCATAGCGTGCAATGCCAAAACAACACGGTGACAGACTATCGAATTTTGGCGCCAACCGAATGGAACTTTCATCCCATGGGCGTAGTAAAAGCCGCGCTTGGACAATTGCAAGGCAGCCCAAACGCCCTAAAATTGCAAGCACAGTTATTTATAGAGCTATTAGACCCCTGCGTGGCCTACTCGGTTAGCACGCATCACGGAGTTGCTACTGGAGTTTCAACCCATGCATGAATTGAGCCTTTGCGAGGGCATTTTGCAAATACTGGAAGACAGCGCTAAGGCCCAGGGCTTTACCACCGTTAAAAGCGTGTGGCTGGAAATTGGCGCCCTGGCCGGTGTTGAACAATCGGCTCTGGAATTTAACTTTGATATCGTTACAAAAGGCTCCCTGGCCAGCAACGCAACACTAAACATTATTAACGTACCCGGCACCGCGTGGTGTATGCAGTGTGCCGACACCGTAGAAGTTAGCCAACGTTTCGACGCCTGCCCGCAGTGCAGCAGTTACCAGCTACAGGTAACCGGCGGCGAAGAAATGAAAATAAAAGAACTGGAGGTAGAATAATGTGTACCGTATGCGGATGTGCGGAAGGCGAAACGCAGATTGAAGGTCACAGCCATGAGCCCAAAAACAGCCATGAGCCTAATCACAGCCATAACCATGGCCATGATCACAACCACAATCATGACCACCATCACCACGGCCATTCTCACAACCACGACACCGGCTTGTTGCACTATGGCACCGGCCCTGCCCACGCCCACGCCCCCGGCATGAGCCAAGAGCGCATGGTGCAAATTGAACAGGATATCCTGTCCAAGAATAACCAGTACGCCAGTGCTAACCGCAACTGGTTTGCCGAGCACAATATTCTAGCGCTGAATTTGGTGTCCAGCCCCGGCTCGGGTAAAACCACCCTACTCACCCGCACCATCAACGATTTAAAAGATTCGTTGGCCATGTCGGTCATTGAAGGCGATCAGCAAACCATTAATGACGCCGAGCGCATCCGTGCCACCGGTGTAAAGGCCATTCAAATCAACACCGGCAAAGGCTGCCACCTGGATGGCCATATGGTGGGTCACGCCTTGGAAACCCTAGCCCCAGAAGATAGCAGCGTGGTGTTTATCGAAAACGTGGGCAACCTAGTATGCCCGGCCAGCTTTGATTTGGGCGAGGCACACAAGGTGGCCATTTTGTCGGTCACCGAAGGCGAAGACAAACCACTCAAATACCCAGATATGTTCTACGCCGCGGATATTATGCTGCTCAATAAGGTGGATTTACTGCCGCACCTAAACTTCGACGTTGAGTTATGCATTGCCAACGCCCGGCGGGTAAACCCCAAAATTAAAGTACTGCAAGTATCGGCCACCAGTGGTGAAGGTCTACAACAGTGGTATCACTGGTTAACCGCCAGCCAACAATTGGCCGGCCTCGGCGTGTGAGGAACAACCCATGTGTTTAGCCATTCCTGCTGAGGTAATCAGCATCGACCGTGACACCGATAACGCCAGCGTGGCCGTGGGCGAGGTTAAAAAAACCGTGTCCTTGGCGTTAGTAGAAGACGTCAACCCCGGAGACTTTGTGCTGATCCACGTCGGTTACGCCCTGGAAAAACTCGACCCAGAAGAAGCCGAAAAAACGTTGGCCATTTTTGCTGAAATGGACGCTGAAATGGCCCCTGAAACAACAACGGTTGAAGGCGACAGAGCATGAAATTTATCGACGAATATCGGCAGCAAGATGTCGCCAAACACATAGCCAAAAAAATTGCCGCTGCCGTAAACCCGGAACGCAGCTATCACATCATGGAATTTTGCGGCGGCCACACCCACGCGATTTTTCGCTACGGTGTACAAGATTTAATGCCGGCCAATGTGCAGTACATTCACGGCCCTGGCTGCCCGGTGTGTGTGCTGCCCATGGGCCGCATTGACATGGCCATTCAGTTAATGAAAACCGAAGACGTTATTTTGTGTACCTACGCCGATATGATGCGGGTACCGGCCAGCGGCCAAGAAAGTTTATTAAAACTAAAAGCCGCCGGCGGCGACGTGCGCATGGTGTACTCCACCCAGGATGCATTAAACATTGCGCGCAACAATCCCCAGCGGCAGGTGGTATTTTTTGCCATCGGTTTCGAAACCACCACGCCACCCACGGCGGTGGCCATCAAACAAGCCCAGGCGCAAAACATCGAAAACTTTAGTGTGTTTTGCAACCACGTATTAACACCCGCCGCCATGACCGGCCTGCTGGAATCCCCAGAAGTGGCCCAGGGCGACCAAGTACAGATCGATGGCTTTTTGGGGCCCTCCCATGTTAGTTCCATCATCGGCAGCAAACCCTACGAGTTTGTGCCCCAAACCTATGGCAAGCCGGTGGTCATCGCAGGTTTTGAACCGCTCGATGTTATGCAAGCCACGTTGATGGTGATTAACCAAATCAACCAAAATCGCGCCGAGGTGGAAAACGAATACTCGCGGGTAGTGACCCCCGAGGGCAATCGCAAAGCCTGCGCTTTAGTGGATGAGGTAATGACCCTACGCGATAGTTTTGAGTGGCGTGGGCTGGGTTTTATTGCCAACAGCGCTTTAAAAATCCGCCCGGAATTCAGCCAATTCGACGCCGAGCAACGCTTTGCCTGCCTGCGCGACAGCGCCTACGTCATCGCCAGCGATCACAAAGCCTGTGAATGCCCCAGCATTCTGCGCGGGGTGAAAAAACCCACCGATTGTTCCTTGTTTGGCAAGGCCTGCACACCAGAAAACCCCATGGGCTCTTGCATGGTGTCCTCCGAGGGCGCCTGTGCCGCCTACTGGAGCTACGGCCGTTTCCGCGACACCCACAGCACCGAGGTAAATTGCGCATGACGGCGGCAAATCGTTTTCCGGGTAAGCTCAACCTGCGCACCGGCAAAGTAGATATGTCCCACGGCAGTGGCGGCCGCGCCAGCGCCCAATTGATTGAACAGCTGTTTGTTAAACACCTGGATAACCCACTGTTGGCCCAGGGCAATGATGGCACCGTATTTCCGTCACCGGGTGAGCAACTGGTGATGAGTACCGACAGCCATGTGATTTCGCCGCTGTTTTTCCCCGGCGGCAATATCGGCTCCCTGGCGGTACACGGCACGGTGAATGACCTGGCCATGTCCGGTGCACGGCCGCTGTACCTGTCCGCCGGGTTTATTTTAGAAGAAGGCTTTCCCCTGGCCGATTTGAACACCATCGTCGCCAGCATGGCCCAAGCGGCAACGGCCGCCGGCGTGCAGATTATCACCGGCGACACCAAAGTGGTGGAAAAAGGCAAAGGTGATGGCGTGTTTATCAACACTGCAGGGGTTGGCGTGGTGGATAGCCGGCGGCAGATCTCCGGCGAGCGCGCCCAGGCCGGCGATGTGGTCATCGTCAGTGGGTCCATGGGCGACCACGGGGTGGCGATTATGTCCAGCCGCGAAAACCTGGAGTTTGAAACCACCATCGAATCGGACAGCGCCGCACTCAATGGGCTAATCGCCGATATGCTGGCAACCGAGGCCGATATTCACTGCCTGCGAGACCCCACCCGAGGCGGCCTAGCCACCACCCTGAACGAACTCGCGCAACAATCCGGCGTAGGCATTAAACTGAAAGAACAGGCCATCCCCATAAAGCCTGCGGTGCACGCCGCCTGCGAACTCCTGGGGCTAGACCCACTATACGTCGCAAATGAGGGCAAGCTAATTTGCATTTGCCCAGCAAAGCAGGCACAACAGCTACTGGCTGTGATGCGCCAGCACCCCCTGGGGAGTGACGCCGCCATAATTGGTGAGGTAATAGAAGATCCACACCACTTTGTGCAGATGGAAACCGCCTTTGGCGGCAACCGAATCGTCGACTGGTTAGCCGGCGAGCAACTGCCAAGAATATGTTAATCGAACCAACGGCAAGGACGCCGTTTTCGTACCAGAAGCAAAAACAAACGAACCACAATAGGTACATAAATGACCGCCACTCTTCCCACAGTGCTCATCGTCGATGACGAGGTTCGCGGCCTAGAGACGTTGCAACGGATATTAGACGACGACTTCGACGTAAAAACCGCCGCCACCATTGCCGATGCCACGCAAATACTGGAGCAAGAGTGGGTGCAAATAATCCTGTGTGACCAACGTATGCCAGAACTCACCGGGGTGGAGTTTTTAAAACAGGTGCGCGATCAGTGGCCAGAAGTCATCCGTATGATTATCTCCGGCTACACCGACTCTGCCGATATCATCAGTGCCGTCAACGATGCCGGCATTTACCAATACATCACCAAACCTTGGCAGCCCGATAACCTCATTCTAACGCTGAAAAACGCCACGCGTTTGTTTGAATTGCAGCGCCAAAACGAAGCGCTGTCCATCGAGCTTAAAATGATTCCCGGCCAGGTGGACGCCGCCGTTAGCAATAAAAAACAACAGCTGCGTAAAACCTACCAAGAAGACGACGGTATTGTGCGCACCGACGCCAGCCCAATGAACGGCGTATGCGAACACATTCGCCAAGTGGCTCCGTTCGATGTCTCGGTATTGATTATGGGCGAATCCGGCACCGGTAAAGAGCTGGCCGCCCGCGCGGTGCATTACAACAGCCTGCGCTGGGACAAGCCCTTCGTGGTGGAAAACTGCGGCGCCCTACCCGATGAACTGCTCGAAAGCGAACTGTTCGGCTACAAGCGTGGTGCCTTTACTGGCGCAGTAGAAGACCGCGTGGGTATTTTTGAGCGCGCCAACGGCGGCACTGTTTTTTTGGATGAGATCGGTGAGGTTTCGCCAGCCTTCCAGGTAAAACTGTTGCGGGTATTACAAGAAGGCGAAATTCGCCCGCTGGGCAGCTCGCGCACGCGCAAGGTTGACGTGCGTATTATTGCCGCCACCAACAAAGACTTGGAAGAGGAAGTCGCCGCCGGTCGCTTTCGCGAGGATTTGTATTACCGGCTGGCCACCGTTAATGTGATTATTCCGCCCTTGCGCGAACGGCGCGAAGATATCCCAGCATTGGCCACCGCCCTGCTCAATCACACCATTCGCAGCCTGGGAAAAACCGTGTCTGGCTTTAATGGCGAAGCCCTGGCCTGCATGCAAGAGTACCGCTGGCCTGGTAACGTACGTGAGTTGCAAAACGAAGTCAGCCACATGCTGGTAACTTGCCAAGGTAACGAACTTACCGCCGATTTACTCAGCGCCCGGGTGCTGCGCGCAGCCCCAAAAGAAGAAGCCCCTGTCATGGAAAGCCTGGCCGGCCTAAACGGCACACTGAAAGATCGAGTAGAAGCGCTGGAAGCCCGCATATTAAAAGAAACTTTAATTCGCCACCGCTGGAATAAAAGCCGGGCCGCCAACGAATTGGGGTTATCCCGCGTGGGGCTTCGCAACAAACTGGATCGCTACGGATTAGAAAAATTAGACTTATCCGGTTTGGATATTCCTGGCATCAACACCGAGGCTGCTGATTCATGAGCGAGCGTTCGGCCAGCGGCAAAAATCAATTAATCATCGGCTCGGAGCAACTCAGCCCAAGCCAGTACGGTGATAATACGGAAACCGCCTGGGTGGAAGTCATCCACAAAATGGAATCCGTCTACGCCGATCTGGTGCAACACCAGGTTGAGTTGGAGGATAAAAACTCGGAGCTAGAACAAGCCCAGCAGTTTATCTCCAGCGTACTGTCAGCCATGACGGATGTGCTGCTGGCCTGCGATACCGCCGGCAATATCGAACAAGTAAACTCGGCGTTGGTGGCCCTTACCGGCAAACCGGAACAAGCCTTTCTCAATCAACCTCTCAGCTCGGTTTTTAGCGCTGAGTGCGCTGAGCAGGTGGCCCGCTTCGCCCAGGCTTTACAGCGCGAACTGGTTATCGATATCGAAGTTAGTGTGCGCTGCGCGGATAACTCCACCACCCCGCTGGCCCTCAACTGCTCGCCACGCTACGACCACGATGGCGGCGTGGTAGGCATGGTGCTCATTGGCCGACCGGTAGGCGAACTGCGCCGGGCCTACGATCAACTCAAACAAACCCAACAGCAACTCGTGCACTCCGAAAAAATGGCTTCCTTGGGCCGATTGGTTGCCGGCGTTGCCCACGAATTAAATAACCCCATCAGTTTTGTGTTTGGCAACATGCACGCGCTAAAACGCTACAGTGACCGCGTTACCCGATACCTGGAACGGGTAAATGAATTGGCCATAGGGCCAGAACTGGCAGCCATTCAGCAAGAGCTAAAAATCGACCGAATTCTCAACGATATGGGGCCACTTATTGATGGCACCTTAGAAGGCGCCGAGCGGGTCAGCGAAATTGTGCAAGATTTACGGCGTTATTCCGGCGGCCAGCGCGAAGCCGTGGAAAGCACCGATCTAACCTCGGTGGTGTATAAAGCCGTAGAATGGGTGATTCGCGCCAGCCGCGTACAGCCAGCGGTGGACTACAATCTGCCAACGCAGTTTGAGCTGGATACCCGCAAGGGCCAGGTGCACCAAATACTGGTGAACTTGTTTCAAAATGCCCTGGATGCCATGGAGGGCCAAGCCAACCCCAAGCTCACCATTGTGCACGAAATCATCGACACCACCTTTGTACTGCACGTGATCGACAACGGCCCGGGCATTGCCAACAACGATTTACCGCATATTTTTGAGCCTTTTTTTACCAGCAAACCAGTGGGCCAAGGCACCGGCCTGGGGCTGTACATCAGCTACGGCTTAGCGCAGGATTTGGGCGGCGACTTATCCGCCCACAACGACGAAGGCACCAGCGGCGCCTGCTTTACCCTAACCCTGCCCATTCACCAAGATGGCAACATCCACGATGATAGGTAACCACTAACATGCTGAATTTACTGTGGCTCCAATCCGGTGGTTGCGGCGGCTGTTCCATGTCGTGGTTAAACGCAGAGTCGCCGGATTTAATCACAAGCCTTGCAGCCGCCGGCATTAATTTGTTGTGGCACCCGTCGTTAAGCGAAGACTGCGACAGCGATTTTATTGGCCTGTTGGAGTCCTGCATTAGTGGCCAAACCGAACTCAGCATTTTGTGTTTGGAAGGTTCGGTTATTCAAGGCCCCAACGGCACCGGCGCCTTTCACAAATTGGCCGGCACCAACCGTCCCATGCGAGATTGGTTAGCAGAACTATGCCAGGTAGCGCAGCACGTGGTTGCCGTGGGCAACTGTGCCGCCTACGGCGGTATTACCGCCGCCGGAGGTAACCCCAGTGAAGCCTGCGGCTTGCAATACTACGAGAGCAAACCCGGCGGCCTGTTGGGCGAGGCCTTTACCGCGCAAGGCGGCCTGCCCGTTATCAACATTGCCGGCTGCCCCACCCACCCCAATTGGATCAGCGATACCCTCACCCAAATTGCGCTGGGGGATATGAACGAAACCGAACTGGACAAGTACTACCGGCCACGCAGCTACACCGATCACTTGGTGCATCACGGTTGCCCGCGCAACGAATATTACGAATACAAAGCCAGCGCCGAAAAACCCTCGGACCTGGGCTGCATGATGGAACACATGGGTTGCCTGGGCACCCAAGCCCACGCCGATTGCAATACCCGGCTGTGGAATGGCTCGGGCTCGTGTTTGCGCGGCGGCTATCCGTGTATTAATTGCACCGCGCCTAAATTTCACGAACCCGGCCACAGTTTTACCCAAACCCCGAAAATTGCCGGTATTCCGGTGGGCTTACCCACCGATATGCCCAAAGCCTGGTTTGTTGCGTTATCCTCCCTAGCCAAAGCCGCCACACCGCAGCGGTTAAAACACAACGCCTTAATTGATCACATAGAACTGCCGCCAGAACCGAGTAAAAATAAACGTGACTAACAAAAGCCGCCGGGTGGTTGGCCCGTTTAACCGGGTTGAGGGTGATTTAGAAGTACAACTCGAAATAAACACCGCCACCGTTGATAAAGCCTGGGTTGTATCGCCACTGTACCGTGGCTACGAACAAATTCTGCAAGGCAAATCGCCCTTGGATTCACTGGTGTACGTGCCGCGTATTTGCGGCATTTGCTCGGTGTCGCAATCCGTGGCCGCCGCCCAAGCCCTGGCCGCGCTCACCGGCCTACAGCCGGAGCCCAACGGCGAACTGGCCACCAATTTAATACTGGCCAACGAAAACCTTACCGATCATCTAACTCACTTTTATCTATTTTTTATGCCGGATTTTGCCCGCGATAGCTATCGCGAGGAGCCCTGGTATGAGCAAGCCGTTGCGCGCTTTAAAGCCGTCACCGGCAGCGCCAGCAAACACGTGCTACCCGCCCGCGCCGAGTTTTTGCATCTAATGGGCTTACTGGCCGGTAAATGGCCCCACAGCCTCGCCTTACAACCCGGCGGCACCAGCCGCGCCATCGAATCCGGTGAAAAAGCCCGTGTCGTGGCCACGCTGTACGGTTTCCGCCAGTTTTTAGAAGCCACCCTGTTTGGCGATAGCCTGGAATCCATCACCAGCCTAGAAAGCGAACAAGCGCTGCATCGTTGGCGCAACCAATTTAGCCCCACCCACAGCGATTTTTGCCACTTTTTGCATATCGCCGAGCAACAAGATCTGCACACACTAGGCCGCGCCTACGACCGATTTATGAGCTATGGTGTTTACCACAACCAGGGCCAAGCCCTATTTGGCCCCGGTATATACGATGGCACAAGCCAGCAGCACAGCACGCTGAATCAATCCGCCATTGCCGAGGATATCAGCCACACCTGGGCCCATTACAATGCCCAGGCCCAACACCCGTTTAACGGTGAAACCCTGCCCTCTTTGGATAACGAAAACGCCTACAGCTGGTGCAAGGCGCCGCGACTAGATGGCCAGCCGGTGGAGGTGGGCGCCCTGGCGCGGCAAGTGGTTAACAGCCACCCGTTATTTTTAGATTTGGTCAACAACAGCGGTGGCAATGTACGCAACCGGGTCATTGCTCGTTTGGTGGAGCTGGCCCAGGTGGTCATTGCCATGGAAAAGTGGGCCAAGCAATTGCGCCCCAAAGAGCCCTTTTGCGCCGAGTTTGTATTACCTAATGAGGCCCAAGGCTTCGGCATGATGGAAGCCGCCCGCGGCAGCCTGGGGCATTGGCTTACCGTTAAACGCGGCAAAATTGCCAACTACCAAATCGTCGCCCCCACCACCTGGAACTTTTCCCCGCGAGATAGCCAAGGCCAACCCGGCGCACTAGAGCTGGCCCTGGAGAACACACCCTTAAGGCCCAGCGAAATAGGCCAAGAAAAGAAAAACCCAGTGGCCGTACAACACATTGTGCGCTCGTTTGACCCCTGCATGGTGTGCACGGTGCACTGATGAGCCAGGCCGAGGTTATTCGCGTAACGGGCACCGTGCAGGGCGTGGGCTTTAGGCCGTTTGTGTGGCAACTGGCCGCGCAATTAAACATTACCGGCGATGTTAATAACGACGGCCAAGGCGTACTGATTCACGCCTGGGCAAGCCAGGCTACGCTGGACACCTTTGCCCAGCGGCTAAAAAGCGAAGCGCCGCCACTGGCGGTGGTTGATAGCATTACCCGCAGCCCGTTAAGCCAACTTTCGCCACCTGCCGGCTTTAGCATTGTGGCCAGCAAACACAGCCAAGCTGCCACCGGCGTGGTGGCCGATGCCGCCACCTGCCCTGCGTGTTTGAGTGAGGTGTTCGACCCAGCCAATCGCCGCTATGGCTACCCCTTTACCAACTGCACCCACTGCGGGCCGCGTTTTTCGATTATTAAACGCATTCCCTACGACCGCGCCAACACCAGCATGGCGGCGTTTACCCAGTGCCCCAGTTGCCAAAGTGAATACAGCAACCCCGCCGATAGACGCTTTCACGCCCAACCCAACGCCTGTGCCCAATGCGGCCCGCAGTTGTGGCTGGAGGATAACCTGGGCAATAAAATGGGTGACGGAATTGGCGACGGTATTGAGGATAATAGTGGCAACACTAACCACCACGCCATAGATCGTGCAGCACAGCTCATTCAGCAAGGTTATATTGTTGCCATTAAAGGCATAGGCGGAATTCATTTAGCGGTGGATGCTTGCAACAGCCAAGCGGTGGATAAGCTGCGTGCGCGTAAACAACGCTACGGCAAACCGCTGGCATTAATGGCCAGGGACGAAGCACAAATTCGCCAATACGCCGAGCTGAGCCCACAACACAGCCAAGCGATAGCAAGCCCCGCCGCGCCCATTGTTTTATTGCCACAAATACAACCGGCTAATACCGCGCTGGCGCTAGGCGTTGCCCCCAACCAAAACCAATTGGGCTTTATGCTGCCCTACTCGCCCTTACATCACTGGTTACTGCGCAAACTGAACAGCCCCATTGTGTTGACCTCCGGCAATCGCAGCGACGAACCCCAGTGCATTGGCAACCAAGAGGCCCTTGAACGGCTGGCCGATATTGCCGATTATTTTTTGCTGCATAACCGCGACATTATTAACCGCTTGGACGACTCGGTGGTACAAATTATGGGCGGTAAACAAACCGTTATGCGCCGCGCCCGCGGCTTCGCCCCACAACCCATAAAATTACCGCCGGGTTTTAACGCCCCCAAAACCGTTTTAGCCTTGGGTGCAGATTTAAAAAACACCGTTTGTTTTGCCAAAGATGGCCACGCGTTGCTGAGCCAACACATTGGCGATCTTGAAAACCCTAGCGCGCAGTTGGATTTTCGCCACACCATTGAATTACTGGCGCAGTTGTTTCAATCACAACCGGATATTATCGCCACCGATAAACACCCCAATTATTTATCCGCTGCATTTGGTGTACAGCAAGCCGCAGAAAAAAACCTCGACACCTTTGCGGTGCAGCACCACCACGCTCATATCGCCGCAGCCATGATAGACGCCGGCCTTCCGGCCAACAGTGAACCGTTATTAGGCATCGCCTTGGACGGCCTGGGTTTCGGTGACGACGGCTCTTTTTGGGGCGGGGAAATACTGCTGGCCAATTACCAAAAATCCCTACGAGTAGCCCGCCTGCAACCGGTCAGTATGTTGGGGGGCAATGTGGCCATGCGTGAACCCTGGCGCAACACCCTGGCCCACCTTTTTGCCAGTGGGGTTTGGCAAACATTGGCCAAGGGTTATAAAGAACTCAGTATTACCGAATTTTTATCAGACAAGCCCATTGCCATTTTACAAAAAATGGCGGCACAACAATTAAATAGCCCAGCCAGTTCTTCTGCCGGGCGATTATTTGATGCCGTGGCCGCTTTGCTTAACCTATGCCGAGAGCAGCAAACCTACGAAGGCCAAGCTGCCACACAACTGCAAACACTGGCCGAAGAATACCGCCCAACTGGAAGCGAGCGCAGCCTGCCATTCGACATTCTTAATACCTCGGGTCTAATGGAAATATCTTGGCAACGGTTTTGGCCAGAAATACTGCAGCGCTTAAAAACCCACAGTAACCTGCCACAGCTGGCGTGGCTATTTCATTTAACACTGGCCCAGGCAGTCACACGCTCCACCACCCAACTGGCTCAACAACACCGGGTGCAAACGGTCATGTTAAGCGGTGGCGTTGCGCACAATCGTCTACTGAGCGAAATGATTATCCAAAGGCTAGACAGTAACAACCTTCATTGCCACATTGCTGGTAACATTCCGAGCAACGATGGTGGCATTGCCCTAGGCCAGGCCGCGATTGCCTTGGCAAATTTAAAATAGCTCTCTCCATCTTTTTTTAATTTATTTTCATCAAATCCTACCAATTATTTATGCTGTGCTAATCTTAGGTGAGTGGATACTTATCGTAATGGAGATTACTCACAGTGATGTCGCTAGATCCAAGTTGTAAGTACGATAACGCTTTACCCAATGCAACGCTCTCACCGCCGCGACAAAAAAATTTACACCAATCCAATCAAGTAAAGGCCAGCACCTTCGGTTTTACGGCACTATTTTTTATTTTATTTGCCGCAGCCACACTGGCGGGCTGGTTAAATCCGATCTTAGCCACTTTAGTAGCCTGCGCAGTGGGCGCGTTGGTTGCCGTGGCCGATGCAGTTTACATTCGGCAAATGGACCGCAGCATCGCCATAATGGCAACCGCACTGGCAGACGGCAGTAAAAATGTAAACGATGTTTCCACGGAATTCGTCCTGCCGGAGAGTTCACCGGTAAAAACCATCAGTAGAGTCATCGCCCAACGAGATTCATCGGTGCGCGAAATGGTTTTCCGCGTGCGCTACGGCATACGTGAGGTGTCTACCCTGGCCAGCCTGTTATCTAACTCCCTGGCGGATACCCATCAATTAGCCAACCAACAAAAAGACCTAGCCAGCAGCGTGTTCGATGCCAGCGAAGCATCGCGCCGGGCGGTGGCCTCGGTGCAGGAACGCGCGGGCCATCTCAACGCAACAACTCAGCAGCAGCGCAAGGCGGTGTTGGAATCGCAAGCCGAATTGCAAGCCGCTGCAGATCAAGTACAAGGGGCGGTAGATAAACTTAGCCATTTTTACTGCGTTGTGGATGAGCTGGAAACACACTCCACGGAAATCGGCGATATTGTTTCTGTGATAAGCGCAATTTCAGACCAAACCAATTTACTGGCCCTAAACGCGGCCATAGAAGCCTCCTCTGCCGGCGAGGCAGGTAAGGGTTTTGCCGTGGTGGCCACCGAGGTTCGACAGCTGGCGGAACAGGTAAAAAAAGCTACGGAGACCATCACCACCAGTATCGATCGTATGAAGGTAAAGGTCAGCGAAACCCAGACTCAAACCAAAGATATCCACCAACGTGTGGATGCTACCGCACTGGCAGTGAGTAACGCCGGCGACCGCTTTGCGGCAATGATCGACGAATACTCAGCCATGGCGGAGCATTTGGATTACACCCAAGATGCCATCACCCAGCTGAGTAATATCAGCAGCCAAATTGGCGATATAACCCATGACATTCATCGCAGTTGCGACGACGTTGCCAGCCAAATGAATGGCGGCGAGAGCCAACTGCATAATCTATCGGCGGCAACAGAACGCATTTTACAGGTATCGGATGCGTTTTTTGTGGGTGGCGATAAAACTGAAATCATTCCGCACCGATTAAAATATTATTGCCGTAAACTTGAGGCCATTGTGCAGCAGGCCGCCGAACCCCCTACTAATTTACTAAGCGACAAAATTACCGACAAACCAGTACATGTGGCTCAAGCCGTACTCGCTCGTTTTTTAAAAGAACTGCGCATGGAAATTGAAGATTTAAGCTACGCGATTGTGCATTGCAGCCAAACCGATCAACACCACTACCAAGGCGAGCTACCAGCAGGCCATAAAAGCCAAAGCCTGCCAATCAGTAACAACGACGGCGTGGTGCAAAAAAGCTACATGGATGATGGCCAAACGTTTTATGACTTTTCTGCGCCAATTTACATCGATGGCCAGCCATGGGGCAGATTACAACTGGGCTTTTTAGCCAGCGCACTTTAGGCCTGACACCTCTCATCAAACGTTTATAAAGTGATTTGTTTATGTCTACGCACAGCGAGTTATCCACCCTAAGTTCATCGACAGAGAGCTCCCGGGTTCAATCCGTATACGTATACCAAGTACCGGTTCGGCTTTGGCATTGGCTAACCATGCTGTGCATGTTAACGCTGATTATCACGGGTATTTTTATCGGCACGCCATTTATTACTCTGCCCGGCAACAATATGGATGCACTGCTGATGAGCTACTGCCGATTTGCACACTTTACCGCCGGCTACATTTTTGCCATCGCCTTTGTCGGCCGGCTGGTGTGGGCATTTATGGGCAATGAGCACGCACGCCAACTGTTTTTGCCGCCAATATGGCGTGGGCAGTGGTGGAGCGAGGTGATGTTTGAGTTTCGCTGGTATTTTTTCTTAGAGGATAAGCCCAAAAAATACATCGGCCACAATCCGTTAGCGCTGGGCATGATGTTTTTCTGTTTTGTGTTGGGCAGCCTGTTTATGATTGCAACCGGCTTTGCCCTGTACAGCGAAGGCGCCGGACCAGGCCATTGGTCTCAGATTGTTTTTGGCTGGATTAACCCCGCCCTCGGCGGCAGCACCAACACTCACAATCTGCATCGCCTGGTTATGTGGATTATGATTTGTTTTATTATGGTCCACGTATACGCGGCCGTGCGGGAGGACATTATGAGCCGCCAAAGCATTATTTCATCGATGATTAGCGGCCACAGAACCTTTAAAGATTAGCTTCAAACCGCCCTGCCGCGCGGTTCTTTTTCACCTCTCCGGCATTAAACACGCGGCCATTCATGGCAATGTATACCCCCGGCGGCAGGGTTTGCACCGCCGCCATGGCAAAGCCGACATTAAATATAGAGTCGGTAACTCTAAGGCTCGCCGGCTGCATGGCGCCGGTGAGTACAATCGTTTTATCACCCAAGTTTTTATCACTCGTGCTCTCGGCCAGTAACTGGGCGGTTTGCACCATGGTATCGGTGCCGTGGGTTAGCAGCACGCGCGAGTGTTCACTGGCCGCCAGTTCAGCCGCCATTAGCTTGCGGTCTTCCTCGGTGATCTCCAAACTGTCTTTGCGCATCAGCTCGGTAATTTGGTAATCGCAGGTCACATTGGCTTCGACAAAGATTCCAGGTATCGCCGAATCGCCTATTTGATACTCACTGAGTACATCAAAGTAGACCTTATCGATGGTACCGCCGGTGGTGAAAATATGTACTGCCATAGAGTCCTCTAAAATAGGGTTACAGAGCCAATGCATTGGGCCAGGGGCCAATTGGCGGCATCATACCTCAAACTGGCTCCCCAGGTAGAGCTGCAAAAGCGGTAGCGCACATAAGCGGCCACAAATGTTCAACCCAGCGTTGCACCGAGTCGTTTAAGCACCTGGACATTTGGGCATTTAGCCCGGACTGGCTTTGCCGTATATTAGGCGGCTTATTGAACACTGGCCGCATTATGTTAGAAACGAGTTTACGCATTATTGGGATTATCTTCCCTCTCTTCGCCTGCACCCTGCTGGGCACTTGGTACTGCAAACGCTTCAAGCCAGATTTAACCGCCGTAAACCGGCTGAACCTGGACGTATTTAGCCCCCTACTCATCTTTTGGGCCTTGGTGGACAAACCCTTCGATCCCATTGGCTACCTCAACCTTGCCGTAGGCGGCGCGGTGGTTATCTTGGGCTCCGGGCTACTATTGTTGCCGCTGGTGCTGCTAAGCCGCATCAATCTGCACACCTTTTTGCCACCCATGATGTTCAATAACTCCGGCAATATGGGGTTACCGTTACTGCTGTTTGCCTTTGGCCCAGAGGCCCTGCAACCGGCGGTGATATTGCTAATCGTGGGAATGCTGCTGCAGTTTACCGTGGGCGTATTACTGCTAGACCACCGGGTAAACCCACTAAAAATGCTGCGCAACCCCATTCTGCTGGCCGCCGTTATCGGCCTGGTGATGAACATCACCGGCATACGCCTGCCAGTGCCAGTAATGGCAACCATCAATATGCTGGGCCAAGTGGCGATACCGCTATTGCTGTTTGCCCTGGGCGCACGGCTGCTGGATGTGGATATGAAAGACTGGCAGCTGGGTACCTTCGGTGCCTTTGCCGGGCCATTGGTCGGCGTGGCCAGTGCCCAGGCCATCATGCCTTTTTTGCACCTCAGCGAGTTCGAAAGCGCCATTTTAATCGTGTTTGGCGCCCTGCCCCCGGCGGTGTTCAACCTGTTATTGGCCGAGCAATATCAACAAGAACCACACCGAGTGGCAAGCTTGGTGCTGATTGGTAACCTGTTTAGCGTGATTATCATTCCAGTAGCCTTGTGGTTTACCTTGCCGTAAGCATTGTGATTTACCTTGCCGTAAGCCTACTGAAACTGTGCTTTTAAAACTGCCGACGTTTGCGCTTGCTCTAAGTGGCCGTATTTGCACATGGAATCGAGCGATTCAACCCTAGATCAAAATCTCGCAGGCCTTTAGCCTTTAGCACCTCACAAAGCAAATTACAAAAAGGGCAAGCCAATGCCATCCGTAGAAGCGACACCCGAGGCGCTAGAACAATTAATAAAAAAGATTCCCAGTGACCAGCCGTTTTATATGGTTAACCTAGTTGCGTACAACGCAGTTGCGCAATATCAGGACAATCAAGATCAGGACAACGATACCAACATCACGGGGCAAGAAGCTTACAGTATCTACTCAAATGAGGCGGTCAAACTGGTTGAGAAGGCCGGCGGGCAGGTCATTTGGTTTGGTGAGGTTATCCACGGCGTTATTCAGCCCAGCGACGAAAACTGGGACAACATTTTTATCGTGCAATACCCAAGCGTTGAAAGGTTTATGGCCATGATCACAAGCCCAGAATATCTATCAATCGTACAGCATAGAACAGCGGCATTGGCGGACTCTCGTTTAATTGCTACGTTGGGTGCACCTGGCGCCAATTGATAGATTTTTTTGATATTACGCTCAGCATTCTTCCAAGTAGATTCAAGGGTAAGTGCCACAGAATTAAAAATGCCATCTGATGTAGCTATCTGTAACCCGGATTTGATCAACAATTCGTTAGGTCGCATTAAATACAACATCCTCGTTTGTTCATCCTGGCGCACTGCTTGGGCATGTAAATCGTAGTCTGCAAATAACTAAAAGGGCCATTCTAAGTTCGATTATCCGTTGATAAAGACCCAAATCGGCTCTTCAGTGGCTCTAGGCGAGTCAGAAGTGGAACTCTGCCATTACAAGCCCGCAATCTAGCAGAACCTTAAATCAGCCTGAGCAGACTCCCAAAATAGAAAACTCCGACTGAAAAGCCGGGGTTTATCAACGATCTGAACGGACCCAGGGGTCCGTTTATTCACCTTTTAGGCCTTCACTTGGCACGCTTATAATAATTATCACAAAGGCCGTTTCGTTTTCGCTGTCCCGCTCGTAACAGAAATACCTTCATTAACTGCAACTAATATGTAAGTACCAGCTGAACCATTGAAATACGAGGCGGAACTACCGCCGCCTGCCTTTTGCACCCAACTAGACCCATTCCACTGAAATACATACGCTCTTAATCCAGTCCCTGTCAAAGTGATAGTGTGCGTTCCACTGGCACAGTTTGTCGTGTACTGTTTTACAATTACTGATTCGCCGACAGCCACATTTGAGACTGAGTTTGTAGCAGAAACATAACCACATGCGGCCAACGGAGATAAGGTGTTTAGTTTTAACTCCTTAATTAATATGCTATCCGTACCGTTGAGGTTATCCAAAACCTTTTCATTTATCTTAATCTCGCTTAAATCAAGTGATACGTCACCATTCCCCACAATACTTGTTGTTGATACGTAAATATCTCCGCCATTAATTGTCAGAATGTCTGGAGCAGCTGGCTGTACGGCTATCGCTAAACTACAATTTAGCAGCGTAACAATAGACAGCAAAAGCGCGATCTTCATGTGTCTATCCTCTATAAGTTGCATATCGTAAAATGCGTAATATGGCTCAACTGACGCCGAATTTATCGGAAGGGTAAAATAATGATCGATGGATTAGTTGTGAACCGTACGTCGGATCTTCTCAACGCACATCTGAAAGTTTCGAATACGAATGATAAGTCGCCAAGCATATCCAACCAAAATGGCACGCTTATAATCGACGAAAACTATATCCCAGATTTTTCCCTTTTCGATAATGTTAAAGAGGGCGATCGAATCCGATTGACAACCCTAAACGAAGACGAACTAAATGCCTTTTTCGAACTTAACCCCCAAGAACTGATTAAACGCATTGATCTTACAAACACAACCAAAAATGAATTATATGCCACTCTTATGGTGCTTGATTTCAAAGGGCAAATAGACGATGTGGCGGGCGGTAATTTGTCTATCCAAGTTGGCCTAGATTCAAACCTGGATCACGATATTAAATTTAACGCTCTAGAATATTTTGAAAAAACTATTAACGGTATGCAAAACATACCCGGATATTCAGCTGGAAGCGACGTCTTGCACTCGTTTCTCAGAGGCTACAATACACTTTTAGCTATGAACGAAGCTAAACAGGCTGATTTAGAACTAAAGAAAATTGATGAGACGGTTTAATAGCGTGTATTTGATATATTTTTGGAGTTGATGAGATGCGGTCGGAGTAATGGGTGTTAATCAGATAAATTTTATTCCTAAGTCCAAATTTACTGAATTATGTGTTTTATTGGAATGTTCTAAAAAGGCAATTAGGCTTCAGCTATAGTGGATTGAGTTAAGTTCAACATGAGGGCGCACTGTCGCTAGAATGATTACCGCGAATGGATAAGTCAGTCGCTAAAATTGGATCTTTTATGTCTTCAAGCAGAAAAACGCTTACCCAATATTTCCTTGCACGCCCAATCAGCATGCCAAGCACAGTTCAACACCGACACAATAAACGTAAACAGCACCACAGCCTGCGTGCTCAATGCCGCGCTGTTTGCTGCCACGGGGAGAATAATGGAAGGCGCCACCACCACATGCACTAGGCAGGTTACGGCGACGATTACCAGGGCGTTGATTGAAGAGTTTTTATAAGAACGGGCTAAATAAAACAAGACGCTTTGGCTGAGCAGTAATGCTAGGCAGCCAAACAACTCTACTTGCGCTACGGCGGCTAGCCCCTTAAAGCTGACCAGCACTGCCATTAGGGCTGCAAACGTTTTAACACTACTGAGTACATTCATAACCACGCGTCCATCTCATTACATCTGTTACATTGTATGTAGTTTAGTAACTCATTGGGGTTCTATAGGCCAATTTATCGCCTTTGCGGTGATCTTTATCGCTGTTTGAGAACTGGCCCCGCAAAATGAGGTGGTGTTATCTGGGTTTATCTACACTTGCTTTTGCACTTTAGACGCAATACGCCCGTAGGCTATGGCGTACCCAATGGCGCATACCACCACTAGGCCGGCAACACATTCAAACAGGCTAGCGTACCCTAGCATCGGTACTACCAAGCCTAAAAAGTAAGGCCCAAAGCCTAAACCGGCATCTAAAAAGATAAAAAACGTCGCCGTGGCGAGGCCCATTTTATGGTGATCGACAATTTTTAGGGCCACTGCTTGTATGCAAGATTGCGAGTTGCCAAAGCCCAGCCCTATCAAGCCGCCGGCCAGCCACAAATGCCAGCCTTCGCTTGCCATCCCCAACAGACCAAAGCCTGCCACCATCAATACAAAGGCCGGATACATCACTAGGTTGGCACCGCGCAGATCCAATAAACGGCCGGTAAAGGGCCGCGAAATTAATATGGCCACAGAGTAAGCCACAAAGAAGAAACTCGCGGCGGCGACGAGATCTAGCTCCCGCGCGTAGGCGTTTAAAAATGAGAGCACGCCGGAATAAAATATCCCCAGCACAAAAATCACCCCACAGATGGGAACCGCCTCAGCGGCCACCAACCGGCGCACGCTAAATTTACGGGGAATGGCGGCACGGTCTTCGGCGGTTACCTCCGGCACCTTAAGTGCCCAGCAAGCCAAAAAGCTCAGAGAACTGACCGCCAAACACAACCACAAAACGTGGCTAAAGCTGGTGTGGGTGGTCATAAACATACCAATAAATGGGCCGGTGGCCGTGGCCAGTGTGCTGCTCATACTGTAGTAGCCAATGCCTTCGCCCTTGCGCGCCGAGGGTATTAGAAACGCCACTATGGTGCCCATGGCAGTGGCCGCAATACCAATGGATGCGCCATGCAAAAAGCGAAAAACAACCAGCCCACCGATGCCCACCGGCAAAAAATACGCGCCAATGGTCACAATGGACAAAAACAGCCCTGCCACCAGCGTGCGCCGGCGGCCCAGGAAATCGATGTACTGCCCCACCAACAAACGGCCAGCCAGCACGCCCACAACAAACATACCCACGGCCAGGCCCGCCTGGGAGCTAGTGGCACCCAGTTCTTCCGTGGCGTAAACGCCCATTACTACCACCAACAGGTAGAACACCAGTACGGCAAGAAAGTTAAGAAACGAAACCAGGATAAAATCTTTGGTCCAAAGCGGAGCTTGGCTCATAGGGGGCCTTCGGCGATCTTTGCGGTGGGTAACGGCGGGCATCCTTCCGCCTCAAATGTGCGCGGCAGTATACCAGAGCTTGCCTATGCGTATTTACTCGGAAAGAGGCTTGGCGAGAGGCTCGGCAAGAGTCTCAGCAGGCAACTGGTCAAAAAGCGACCGCACCTGCCCCAACAGAGCGCTTCCACCGCTGGCATAGTCGATATCGTCGATGGCGGAGATTGGCCGCAGGCCCCAGGCGGCATTGGTGGCAAAGGCGGCATCGAAGGTGGCTAGCTGGCCTGTAGTTACTGCCTGTTGCTGCACTGTGATGCCTGCCGCTTGGCAACAATCAATCACCAACTGGCGAGTGACGCCGGGTAGAATATCGCTGCTCAATGCCGGGGTAATTAGCTGCTGGTCTTTAATAAAGAACACATTCCAGGTGGCGCCTTCGGTGATCTGTTGCCCGGCGGTTAGCAAGGCATCGTCGGCTCCGGCTAGGCGTGCCTGCCGGCGGGCTTTAAACAGCGAGATCATATTGCCCGATTTTTGCCCAGCCAAGCTGCGCTGGGAGGCCACCAATCCACAGCGTAGCGCCGGTAGATTACCTGCCGCTGGGCGACCAGTAACCAGTATATTTAACTCATTGCAGGCCTCGGGCTTGGCCATATCGAACCCTTGAGGGAACAGCGTCACTCGCACGGTAACGGGCTCAGACACGGTAAAACCTGCCAAAAAGCTGCGTACATTGTCCATTACCTGGGCCGTGTCGACCGGTAATCCAAACAAAGCCTCGGCGTCTTGCTGCAAGCGCTGCAAGTGCAGCCCCAGGCCTTTGACCTTGCCGTCAGCCACCAACATTGTGGTAAAGGTGGCGTTGCCGTAGAGCGCGAGGCTAGCCAGCTGATCGTCTGGGTGAATGGCTTTACCGTTTAAAATCATCGTTGCTCTAAACCGGCAACGCGCCGGCTCTCTAGTTTTGAAGTGCTTGTTTTAGCGTGCTTCTTTTGGGGTTCAGCGGCGTAATGTACTGCACCGGTTTGTCGCCAAGCAAGGGCTACCCTGCCTCCAAATTGCTACCCAATTCGGCCGCTATTGTTAATGCGTGCCTAATTGGGCGGGCCTAGCATGGGATACCTTGCTTGAGCTGTATCTATCACAATAACAAATACCCTGGATGCGACCCCATGGAAACAACCCATTACCGAGCCTGCCATATTTGCGAAGCCATTTGCGGCCTAGAAATTAAAACCAACGCCCTGGGTGATATCGTTGCCATTAAAGGTGACAAAAACGACCCGTTCAGCCAAGGCTATATCTGCCCTAAAGGCACCGCGCTACAGGATATCCACCAAGACCCAGACCGCCTGCGCGGCCCGGTAAAAAAAGTGAACGGTGCTTGGCAAAGCATAAGTTGGCAACAAGCGCTGGATGAAGTGGCCGATAAACTGGTAGCTATTGCCGAGCAACACGGCAACAACGCCATTGGCAGTTATACCGGCAACCCGGCAGTGCACAGCTACGGCCTTCTTACCCATGGGCAGAATTTTTTATCGTTGTTTCGCAGTAGAAATCGATTTTCTGCCACCTCGGTGGACCAGCTACCCCAACAGCTCACCTCACTGCTAATGTTTGGCCACCAGTTGCTGGTGCCGATACCCGACATAGACCGCACGCAATTGATGATCATTATTGGCGGCAATCCGATGGCCTCCAATGGCAGCATGATGACCGTACCGAATTTTCGTGGCCGTATTAAAGCCCTACAAAAACGCGGCGGCCAATTGGTGGTAATAGACCCACGCAAAAGCGAAACCGCACAAATTGCCGACCAACACCTATTTGTGCGCCCCGGTAGCGATGCCGCTATGTTACTGGCCATGATTAATATTGTGCTTAACAAAGGCTGGCAGAATAGCCAACCCCTCGATGCGCACCTCAAAAATACGGCTGAATTAGCCAAGCTGGTAGCGCCTTTTACGCCACAGGCCGTGGCGGCTATTACCGGCATTGATGAACCAACCCTGCGCGAGGTGACCCAAAAGTTTGCCCAAGAGCCAAAAGCGGTTATTTACGGGCGCATGGGTGTATCGGTGCAAGAATTTGGCACCGTGTGCCAGTGGGCAATCTATTTGTTAAATATTTTAACGGGTAAATTGGATCAACCCGGCGGTGCTATGTTTACCTTACCCGCCTGGGACAACGCCGCCCCAGGCACCCGTGCCGGCGGCTTTGCCCGCTGGCACAGCCGAGTACGGCAGCTGCCAGAGTTTAATGGCGAGCTGCCGAGCTGCACCATGGCCGAGGAAATCACCACGCCTGGCGATGGCCAAATAAAAGCCATGGTCACCCTGGCCGGCAACCCTGTGTTGTCTAACGCCCACGGTAAGGCCCTGGATGCTGCGCTGGATTCGTTAGAATTTATGGTATCCATAGATTATTACATCAACGAAACCACACGCCACGCAGATATTATTTTACCGCCCAGCTCTCCACTGGAGCGCAACCATTACGACATTGCCTTTAACAGTTTTGCGGTGCGCAATGTGGCGCGCTTTAACCCAGCGATTTTTGCAAAACCCGAGGGAGCGCAGCACGATTGGCAAATTAGCGAAGCCCTGGCGGAAAAAATTGCTCAGCGCCTAGGCCGGGAATACCAAGCCAAACCCACGCCGGAACAAATGTTGGATTACAGCCTGCAACATGGCCCCTACGGTGCCAAAAATAATCACCCCCAAGCGCTGTCTCTTGCCAGCTTACAAGAGCACCCAAACAACCTAGATTTAGGAGCCTTGCAATCTTGCCTGCCTGAAAGACTTAGCAGCGAAGATAAAAAAATTGATTGCGCACCCCAGGTGGTGATAGCTGATTTAGCGCGAGTAGAACAACATCTACTGGGCGATAAACATTTGCAAAGCCAGCAAAACAATAAGCAACTGAAGTTGATTAGCCGTCGCCACGTGCGCAGCAATAATTCTTGGATGCACAATTATCAACGTTTGGTAAAAGGCAAGGATCGCAGCGATTTATTAATACACCCAGAGGATGCCAACGCGCGTAATTTAAGCTCCGGCGACCAGGTTATTTTGAAATCTCGCACCGGCAGTATCCAAGTGCCGGTGACAGTAAGCGAGGAAATTATGCCCGGCGTGATTAGCCTACCCCACGGCTACGGCCACCAACGTGATGGAGTAAGCCTGACCGTTGCGCAAACCGTGGCAGGGCAAAGTATTAACGATATTACCGACAACCAATTGATCGACGCCGTTAGCGGTAATACCGCCCTAAACAGCGTTTGGGTATCGGTGGAGAAAATAGCTTAAGGATTTTTGATTAACGCCGGAACAGACGACCGCTCCACCATACCTACGGTGCTTTCGCCCTCCCAGGTGTAGTGCGCGTGAGCCTGCTGCACGATGGGAAAATCATCTGGCACTAGGCCTGCATGCATAGAACGCGTATTGATAAACGTGGTTCCACTTACACTAACCTGGCCGTTGTTTGTGGTTAATTCAAACGAAACGTTATCGCCCCCGGTGGTGAGTTCTCGCAACCAAGGAATCACCACCGCCGTGGCCGGCTGCAGGCCGCCGCTACCGGTAAAAATATAACCTTCGTTGTAGGATGGCTGGCCATCGTCGCGGGGCGGAAACACGTTAAAGCCAAACGCCTTACCGCTGGGAAACACCGCGGATTGCCAGCAATGCCCCCAAAAACCCTCAAACTTGCGCACACCCTGGCGGCGAATTCGCAAACCGTTACCGCTAAATGGTTGCGGTTTTCCGTCTATGGTTAAGGCGCCGGCGCAGCGAAATAATTGCTCGTAGCGAGGGCTGATAAAATCGGCCTGCTCGCCCTGCAAAACGGTATTGTCTTTGGCCAGCATCGAGCCCGGAGCCCAGGGCGGTGCGGCCATCTCCATATCCACCGTAATATTTATTTCTGCAGTGGGCTGCTCTATTTTTTTGTTGTGTAAAAGATTGCTGGCCGTGGTTTTAGGTACCGGGCCATTAAAACTCACCCGCCATTTTTTAAAGGCTTCTAGGCACTGGAATTGCGCCGGGCCAGAGCCACGAATACTGGCTAGGCCTTGGGCATCTAGGGCCGCATGGGTGGGGCCGTTTTCATCGCGCAGGCTATACACGGTGCCATCGGCAAAGGCCACATCTAACCACACCAGTTGTTTATCCCAGCTTTTCCCCAGGGCCTCGACGCCGATGCGCAGAGCAAATTTACCGCTCTGTTCTTCTATCCATACATTAACGGCATCGCGCATTTGCGGGTTGCTGGGCTTTTCGGCCAACACCCACTCCCGGGAGGGATCAATTCCACCGGACAAATCCACCGTACTGGCACAGGCCAGCGGCAGCGACAACGCAAGCGAGGCCTGCCCGGTGTGATGAATTAATTCGCGTCTTGTAATGTGCATGGTGTGCGCCCTTTTTTTGGCACAAACCTAACACAGACACGGGCTAGCACAGAAAAGCGTGGCTCTATGGCGGTGGTTTCGGCTGATTACAATGGTAATTAATTCTCGGCCTGGCTTTTCGCCACACTGCCACCGGCGCCCAGGGCAATTTGCAAGGTAGCCCAATCCACGGATAAATCGCGCAGCGCCGCTGCGTATTGCAACCTGGCAGATGCCAACGAGCGATCGGTATCCAGTAAATCCAGCAGGGTCATTACGCCCACCTGGTAGGTTTGCTGGGAGAGATCCAACGCCCGGGTGTAGGAATTAACCGCTTGGTTTAAACGGTCGACTTTTTCTCGGTCGCGCTGCCAAGCGCTGTTGGCCGATTGCACATCTTCTACGGCATCCAACACGGTCTGCCGATATTGAATTTCGGCCACTCTTGCCTGGGCCTCTACCTGCCGCTTGGAGGCCGCCAACGCACCTTGATTAAAAATGGGCAGCGACAACAACGGCCCAAAGCTCCAAGAGTCCTGGCTACTGGACACAGTGCCGGTTAAATTTAACGATGGCAACCGGTTGGCTTGCGCCACCCCAACCTCCGCCACCGCCGATTGCAGTGCGTACTCAGCCGAGCGCACATCCGGCCGGTTGCGCAACAAATCTGCCGGCACGCCATTTTTGTAGGGCGTATCCAAGCTTAGGCCCAGCAAGTCATTTTGTTCCGGCGCGCTGCTTTGCATTTGCGCCAATAAGCCATCGGCGGGTTCATCCAACAAGGTGGCAATGGCGTACACCTGAGCCATAAAGCTGGCTTGTAAATCCGGTATGTCTGCCTGGGCTACATACAGCAGCGCTTTAACTTGTTCTTCTTCCAGTTCAGTTGCACTGCCCACACGGCGTTGCTCTTGGGTAACCGCCCAGGTTTGTTCCCGGGATTTTATGGATTGCTGAGTGAGTACCAGGGCATATTGATAATAACGGGCATCGATATAGGCACTGACCAAGGCAGAAAGATAGGCCAGGCGCGCAGTTTGCGTATCTGCCACGGCGGCCAGTAAATCGGCCTTCGCCGCCTGCCGCTCGCGTTTAATGCCACCAAATAAATCGATGGCGAGATTACCGCTTAAGCTGGCGCTATCGCTAGTAGTAGCGCTTGCGACATCGGAGCCTGAGCGTGTGGATTGCACACTTAAATCACCACTGAGCGCGCTATTAACGCCGGTGCCACTCAACGCCGCCTGGGCCGCAGCAATGCGCTCCACCGCAACTGCAATATCCAAATTGCTGCCTAAGCCCTGCTCTACCCATTGGTTCAACAGTGGATCATCGTAGCTTTGCCACCAGGCAAGCGTTGCCACCTGGGCATAGCTTTGTTGGCTGGCGTCATCGACGAAATCTTGTGCGAGGTTAACCTCCGGCCGCTGGTAATTGGGGCCAACGGCGCAGGCGGTGAGTAAACTTAGGCTGGCCATTAAGCTGGCACTGGCCAAGGATTTTTTAAACCTGTTTGTGCGCATCATTTGGCCTCCTCTGTTTTGCCATAGCGGATGCGAAACACGGTTTGCACGCACACCAATAACGCCGGGATCATCAGCACACCGACAAAGGTGGATGCCAACATACCGCCAAACACGGCCGTACCAATGGCGTTTTGCGCACCAGAGCCAGCGCCTGAGGCCCACACCAGGGGCGAGACACCCAAAATAAACGTTAGCGATGTCATTAAAATGGGCCTAAAACGTTGCCGCGCGGCTTCTAAGGTGGCCTCTATTAATCCCAAGCCCTGCTTTTGCAAATCCACCGCGAACTCAACAATTAAAATGGCGTTTTTAGCGGCCAAACCGATGGTGGCCAACATGCCCACTTTAAAATACACATCGTTGGATTGGCTAAACAACAAGGCACCCAGCATGGCACCCAGCACACCGATGGGCACCACCAACATAATGGCAAAGGGAATGCTCCAGCTTTCGTACAAAGCGGCCAGGGCCAAAAACACCACTAATACCGAGATGGCATACAACATTGGCGCTTGGGAGCCCGACAAACCCTCCTGGTAAGAAATCCCCGTCCAGGCAACCGCATAACCGCCGTCCATACCGGCCACCAGCTCTTCCATGGCCACCATGGCATCGCCGGAGCTAACACCGGTGCCCGGCGAGCCAGAGATTTCCACCGCGCTCACACCGCCGTAGCGATCCAAGGAGGCCGGCACCTTATCCCAACTGATGGTGGTAAAGGCATTAAACGGCACCATTTCGCCATCTCTGTTGATGGCGTGCCAATAGTTGATGTCCTCGGGTTGCATACGAAATGCCGCTTCACCCTGCACCAGCACCGGTTTTAGCTCGGAATTCATTTCAAAGTCGTTCACTTCCCGGCCGGAATAAATCACCGACAGCATGCTGTTGATATCCGCCAGCGATATGCCAAACACGCTGGCTTTCTCTTGGTCGATATCAATGCGCATGGCGGTTTTGGTTTGTTCTTCCGTGCCGCGCAACGAAGTCACGCGAGCGTCTTGTTCTGCCAGTGCAACCAACTCTTTACTGGCTGCCAGCAAGGCGCTTTGGCCATTGTTGGCTTGGTCGAGCAGGTACATGCTAAATCCGCCGGAATTACCCAAGCCGTGAATGGCCGGCGGCTGCACCATAAACACCTGGCCTTGACGATTGTTCATAGCAAAGTGCATGTTGGTGCGGCTTACCACGGCACTGGCGGCAAGCTCGTCATTGCCGGCGCGTTGGCTAAAGTCTTTCATGCGCACAAACATCATGGCTCGGTTCTGCGCGCTGCCGCCAAAACTGAATCCAAGCGAGGCAAATACCGTATCCACGGCGTCGGCTTCTTCTGTGAGTAGATAATCTTCCACCGCTTGCACCACCGACAGCGTTTGATCCGTGGTACTGCTCTCTGGCAGGTTGACGATGATCATTAACTCGCCCTGATCTTCCGGTGGCAAAAACGAACTGGGGATGGTTTTAAATAACACCACAATACCCGCCACAGCCAAAGCTAAAATACCCAGGGCAATAAAAGCTTTATTTAAAAAGCGCTGGGTAACGGTCATATACACGTTTTGCAATTTGCCAAAGTGACGATTGAACCAAGAGGGAAAAAAGAACCGACTGGGTTTATCACCAACGGGCTTTAAAAAGCTGGCGCACATGGCCGGCGATAAAATCAACGCCACCAAGGTGGATAACGCCATGGCGGTGATAATCGTCACCGAGAATTGTCGATAAATAATACCGGTGCTGCCGCCAAAAAACGCCATGGGCAAAAACACCGTAATAATCACCAGCGATGTACCAATCAAGGCACCGGCAATTTGCCCCATACTTTTTTGCGTTGCCTGCAAAGGCGTTAGTTGCTCTTCTTCCATTAAACGCTGAACGTTTTCCACTACCACAATGGCGTCGTCCACCAACATACCAATGGCCAACACCAAGGCAAACATGGTTAGGGTGTTAATGGAATACCCCACCATGGCCAAAACGGCAAAGGTTCCCATAAGTACCACGGGCACCGCCATGGTTGGAATTAAGGTAGCGCGCCAGTTGTGCAAAAACACCAGCAGTACCAAAAACACCAACACCACGGCTTCAATAATGGTGTGGACAACTTTATCGATGGAGGCTTCCACAAACGGCGATGTATCAAAGGCATAAACAATATCCACGCCTTGGGGCAAGGAGTTCTCAATACCGCTTAACGTTTCTCGTACAGCCCGAGAGGTATCCACGGCGTTAGCTCCGGTGGCCAGGTTCACACCAAAGCCCGCCGCGTTGTATTGGTTAAAGCGTGCGTCTCGGCCGTAGGTTTCCTGGCCTAACTCCACACGGCCCACATCTTTAATGCGCACCGTAGCGGTGTTATTTTCGGATTTCAGCAAAATATCGCTGAATTCTGCCACCGTGGTTAATTGGCTTTGTGCGGTAATTTCTAAATTGTATTGCTGACCTTCCACGTAGGGCGCATCGCCCAGGGTACCCACAGCTACCGTGGTATTTTGCGCTTCAATGGCAGATACCACATCGGCGGTGGTTAAGGCGTATTTGCTGAGCTTAAAAGGGTCTAACCACACGCGCATGGCGTAGCCGGAGCCGAACACATTAATGGAGCCTACACCTGGAGTTCGCTGCACTGGATTTTGGATCAGGTTTTCCACCATGTCCGCCAGCTCTACCGTGCTGTACTGACCATCCTTACTGATTAAACCGGCTACCATTAAAATTGACGAGGTGGATCGCGAAACGGTCACACCTTGGTCTTGCACTACGGTGGGCAATTGCGTGGTGACCCGTTGGATTTTGTTTTGTACATCCACCTGGGCATCGTTGGGGTCGGCGTTTTCATCAAACACAATGGAGATCGACGACGAGCCCCGGGTCGAAGACGATGTCATGTAGAGCATGTCATCTAGCCCGGTAAGCGCATCTTCCATAATGGTGGTAACAGAATTTTGCACCGCCTCCGCTGAGGCGCCACTGTAGGTTGCACTCACACGAACGGTGGGCGGTGATACATCAGGGTATTGTGCAACCGGCAAGGTATTGATACCTAATACTCCGGCCAATACGGTAATAATGGCTAGCACCCAGGCAAATACCGGACGCTGAATAAAAAATTGCGACATGGGACTGTTGTTTCCTAACAATCAGGAGATGAAAACTATAACGCTGAGGACTTACTGGGGCCTTCGCTTGCGGCCTCGGTTGATGGTTGCTCGCCGGCAACCACCACCCCTTGGGGGTTAATATTCACCGGCGTCGCTTGCACCATAGTGCCGTCTTTTAGGTTGTCTACATTGTCCACCAGCAGGGGCACAACGCCGCTCAGTTGCTGGCTAACAATCCACGCATTGTTGTAGGTTCCGGCGGGCGTCAATGTCAAGCGCCGGGCATTTTTGTCTTCATCCAGCGTCCACACCACAATGCTGCCATCGGGCTGCGGCTTTGCCGCCAGTTGCGGAATTAAATAGCCCTCAATAGAACCGATGGTAATGTTGGCGCGAACAAACATACCCGGCAAAATTAGGCGGGACGAATTATCAAACTTTAAACGAATGCTTACCGTGCCGGTGGTAGAGGAGACTTTTTGCCCCATACTCACAAGCTCCCCTTCGGCTGCGTAGGCTCTACCGTTTTGCAACACCAGGCGAGCATCAATTTGGTCTCCCGGGGTGATTTCACCGGAGTCTATCCGTCCGCGAGTGGCTAACATGCGAGAACTGGCCTCGGTCAAATCCACAAAGATGGGATTCAGTTGCGTAACTGTGGTTAAAACGTCGCTCTGGCCTGCGGTCACCAAGTCACCAATGGAAACCTGAGCGGTTTCACTGCGGCCAGCCAGCGGGCTCACAATGGTGGTACGTTGCAAGTTGATTTGTGCGGTTCGTAAGTCGGCTTTGGCCGCCGCCACGGACGCTTTAGCCTGGCCGTAGTCCGAGCGCGCGGAATCCACGCTAGCCTGGGTAACGCCGGTGCCGGCCAATTGCTCGTAACGTTTTAGGTTTTCTTCGGCCACCGGCAATGCCGCCTGGGCACTGGCTAAATTGGCCTCGGCAACTTCCAACGCGGTTTGGTAGGTATCCTGTTCGATTTGAAACAGCGGCTGGCCTTTGCTCACCGTGGTGCCGGCCGTGTACAAGATATCGGTAATAACACCATCTACCAACGGGCGAATATTGGCATCCTTTTCGGCCAGGGCTTGGCCAGAGAGGGTCAGCGTTAGGGGTACCGCTTGCTGTTCTAGCTGTAGTACCCCGGTAGTGATGCTAGTACTGCCTCCGGACGGCGGACTCGGCTGTGCTAATACAGGCAATACCAGTAAACATAGCGCCATCACTGGCAATAGAAAAAAAGGTCTCATGTGTGGATCCGACTGGTGGTGTGTTTGGCCCTCTGTAGGCGCCTGCACTATAAATTGAATCTCTTAATTCGGTTAGTTCAATTGAGTGGGCATTTGTTCCAGCAGCCTGCGTGCTTCCTCATTGTTTCCTTAATCCATGCGCTTTAAGAGCTACCGTAGCCATTGCCGGCCACTGTATCTGGTCAGCCAGCGCTGGTCACAACGCTTAAGCCGATAGCGACTATAACTGCCATGGATGACGATCATACGCGCGAATTTACACTCAACCGCAGCGAAACTGAGCCCAACCAGGCAGCAGCTGCGCAAAGTAAATGTAAAAGTCTGTGTAAACCCGCGCTGACCTTGTAGGTCGAATAGAAAATGCCCAGCAAAGTTGCGATACTCTGGTGTAGCTGGCGCTTTGCTCTACATGATGTTCCCAGGCCAGATAAAAAAACGCTTAAAAGGACCTATGCATGAAACCAAGCTCTTTACTGTGTGGCGGCTGGCGGCCGTTTTTAGTTGTGCCACTGGTATTATTTTTTATTGCCCTCTTCTTTTACTGGCGAAATATTGAAGCCGATGTTGAAACCAACGCCCTGCAAGTATTACTGGAAAACGGCCATGGCTGGGCCCATGCCAACACCCGTAACCAGGGCAGAACAGTAGTGTTAAGTGGTGTGGCGCCCAGCGAGCAGGTGCGCGATGCGGCCCTGGCCCTGGCTGAAGACGCCTGGGGCGTTGCCGATGTGGAATGGCAAGGCAGCGTGGCCATTGAGGAAACAGCCACAGCAAGCGAGCCCGCAAATGAACTCGTTATCGAAACTGCAACTACCAACCCGGCTACAGAAACAGCCGCCCTGCCAGAGAAACCATCAGAGCAACCTGCAGAGCAATCCCTAGCCAAAACCGATGCGGCTGAGGAACCAGCCCCGGAAGTCTCAATACCTGAAAACGACACGGCCACGGCTGATGAGTCGATGGCCGGAACCGATAGGGCCGAGGCAACCGAGCCCAGCTCTGATCTAACCTCCCCAACAGAGCCCCAGAAATCAACCCAAGAACCCCAGCCTGCCGCGATGGCCGATCAGTCGAGCCTGGCACAGGCTGACGTTGATTCTGATCCTACCCCTACTGACAACTCCCCAGCGCCAATATTGGCCGAGCCGTTACCGCCCACCTCTGACGAAAGTTTCGATAGCCAAGCTTTTGCAACGGCCGCGTCTGTAGACACGTCAGCGGTGAAACCCAGCGCGGCTGCAGTGACGCCCAGCGTAGATACTTTTGACCAAACCCAAGAAGCTGGAACAGAGAAGGCTGAGGTCGCTGCTCCGGCTCAGGCTTCTGAAACCGCTGCAAGCACCCCAGAGGCGGAAGCAAAAGCAGACGCAGACGCAAAAACCGAGACAGAAGCAGTTGCCGAATCAGAAACGAACGATAGCGACTCTAAAAAGAGCGACATCCCTAAGGTAGTGGCTGACGCAGGTACTATCAGTAACGAGCAAGCCACGGAAGTAGCTGAAACAGCTAAGCCAGAAGAAACAGCCCCTTCCACTCCACCCCTTGTTGGTATCGACGCTGAAAACAGCAGCGAAAAGATTACCGCCAACCAGGACGAAGCCAAGAAACCAGAAACCACACTGCCAGCAACCGATGACCGCCATTTAAAGCCTGCCGAGGTGGCCATTGTTAAATCCGACGGTTTGCTGTTTATCAGCGGCTCTACCGGCAGCCATATCAGCAGTGAATTTACCGAGCTAAACCACGACGCCTATCAAGTAGATGCAACCTACCAACGCTTGGATCTAATTAACGATCTGTTAGCCGCAGCGCAAGAATTGCCAAACCGAAGCATGATTTCACTGGTGGAAGAAACCCTGGTGGTGACAGGCATTGTCGATGGACTCGGCAAGAAAAAACACATTGGCTCACTGTTGGCTGAGATATACCCCGGTAGCATCAACAACCAAATCCGAGTGATGCTCTCGGATATACCAAAGGAAGAACTTATTTCTCCCGAAGACTGCCAGCAACAGTTTACTGACCTAACCAGCCGGGAAAATATTCAGTTCGAAACCGCCGAGGCAATTATTTTACCAGCCAGTTACGCGCTATTAGATGCGTTAACACTGCTTGCACGGCGCTGCCCGGATGCACAATTCAGTGTCATTGGCCACACCGATAACACCGGTGACCCAGCCTACAACAAAACCATATCCCAACAGCGCGCCCAGGCAGTGGTAGACCATATTGCGAATTCCGGTGTCGATGCTGCTCGTTTTACCGCCCAAGGCCTTGGGCCTATTCAGCCCATTGCCAACAATGCTACACCCGAAGGAAGAGCCAAGAACCGCCGAGTAGAATTCAAACTAAAAACCCAATAACAGGAGAAAACTATGTGGTACTTATTTACGCAAATGTGGCTGTGGATTCTATTTAGTTTTGCCCTGGGATGGGTGGCCCACTGGTACTACAGCGGCCGACGCGACCAAACCCAAACCGACGCCACGCAGACGCAAGCTCAGCCTTTCGTTGCTGCTACTACCCCATCGACTACCTCAGCGGCTTCTCCCGTTGCACCGGAACCGGCGCCAATCAGCGAAGAAGCCGAAGTTAGCCAGCCGCAAGTAACCTCTGAAAAAGAAGAACACAGCGAAAAGCCCAGCGGATTTTCCCAGGAGCCGGAAGCAAAGGACAACCTCAAACGCATAAAAGGCATCGGCGCGGTTAACGAAAAAGCCCTGAACGACCTGGGCATATATCAATTCTCGCAAATCGCCCAATGGACACCGGAAAACATAAAATGGGTGGAAGGATCGCTGGCATTCCCAGGCCGTATTGGCCGTGAGGATTGGGTAAGCCAGGCAAAAACTTTGGCCGATGAGGGTTAGTTAAGCTCTGCAAACCACTAAAAAGTTATTCCCGCTCAGCAGTAAAGCACTTCCTACACTCTCCCTCCCCTGCTCTCCAAGGGGCGGGAGCATTCTGAAACTTCACACCCTATTATTCTTGGCATCGGCTTAGCCAATTGCACTTTTGTGCATTCAATCGTCGCCGTAAATTTACTATATTCCGACTTCCGCAATAACAATAAAGCTGCACCCTAATATAACCATCGGTTGGCTAACAAGTACGTACCCGAAAGGACCATTCCATGCCCCATACTTTTCTTAAGATCCACGGACTAAAACGATGGTTGACGCTGTTATGCGTCACCAGCAGCCTATTGGCCTGCTCTGTTGCGCAACAAGACGAAATCCAAGCAAACGCCAGCGTTTTAACGGTGACCACTCCCGTTACCAGCTGCGCAAACTTAACATTCTTGAACCTTGAGACGATTGGCGGCCCAGGCAGCAAGGTTAACTCAGCCACAGAGGAAGAGCACAACGGAGTACCCGTTTGTACGGTAGAAGGCACGCTCGCGCCAGCAATCAACTTTAAAACACTGTTACCACAAACCACCTGGACCCAACGTTACCTACAAACGGGCTGCGGTGGCCTGTGCGGTAGTTTAAATATTCGCATTGGTGCCGCCGATGGTTGTGCACCGGTGGATAACGGCGAGTTTGTTTTGGCATCTACCGATATGGGCCACAAGGGGCATGGCGGTGAGTTTGGGGCAGACCCACAAAAGCGTATCGACTTTGCCTACCGCGGCGTTCACCTTACGGCACTGGCGAGCAAAGCGTTAATACAGGCTTACTATGGCCAGCAACCCAAATACAGCTACTTTACAGGCTGTTCCGACGGTGGCCGTGAAGCACTTATGGCAGCACAGCGTTACCCGGAAGACTTCGACGGCATAGTGGCCGGCGCGCCTGCCATGAATTTTTCAGTGCAAAACAGTTTTTTCCACGCCTGGCAGGCCAAATCCAATACCGACAGCAACGGCCACACCATATTGCACGCCCAACGCCTGCCCATTTTGCACAACGCCGTACTGGCAGCATGCGATACCCTAGATGGCCAAGAGGATGGCTTGCTTACCGACCCACGCGCCTGCAACTTTGACCCAATGACGATAGTCTGCGAGGACCATCAGGCCGGCGACACCTGTTTAAGTAACGCCGAGGCCACGGTGGCCCAGAAGTTCTACCAAGGCCCTAAAGATCCGCAAACCGGTACTGCACTGGCACTCGGGGGCCCACAGTACGGCTCGGAACTTTCCTGGCCCGGTGTTTATGTGCCGCGCCCGGGCAAAGACCAGCTGTTCAGCAAAATGATTGTGATGGGTGCTATCCCCTATTTAATTTACCAGCAGAATCCGCCGCAGCCCTACGATTTAAATAGCTTTAAATTTAATCTGGCGAGCTTTGAGGAAATTAAGCCCCTATATGGCTTATACAGCTCTACCAACACCGACCTCACCGCATTTAAAGCACGCGGCGGCAAACTTATGCTTTGGCATGGCTGGTCTGACCAACACATCTCACCCATTAACACCATCGCCTATTACGAAGGCGTTAAAAAATTCATGGGCGAACAAACCGAAGAGTTCATACAACTTTACCTACTACCCGGCATGTACCATTGCGCCGGCGGTGAGGGCCCCAATCAGTTCGATATGCTCAGCAAGGTGATGGCATGGGTTGAACAAGGAACGACACCAAACGAAGTTGTAGCGCACCAAGGCAGCAATGATCAAGGCCCCGCTGCTGGCACGCCGGACGACGGCGGCTCCATGGCTAAATCCGCTGGCAGCATAACCCGTTCCCGCCCAGTTTACCCCTACCCCCTAATTGCCCAATACACCGGGCAAGGCGATGCGAACTCGTCTGAAAATTATCAACCGGTGCAAGGCAATAAAGGGCCCAAGCGGTACCGATGGGCGGGAGAAGAGTTTATGCAGCCTGGGTATATGTTGGATTGTGATGCAATAGATAACACCTTAGCATGTCAATAATTTTCACTGCGACACCTAAGGAACGATTGTTAATCGTTCCGCAGGTCAATATCACCTCAATGAATCAGGAGAAGCTCGCAAACGACATCATTCTTTGATGCTAAGAATTGTACATTACCTGATCAACCGCCATGGTGACTCTGTACGCATCTTCTACTGTCATCTCGGAAGACATCGGTAGGGCCAAACATTGGCTAACCAATTTATCAGTTACGGGTAGAGCCAATTGCATTGTTTCGGCCAAATGCGTCCGATGGAGCGCCGGCGCGTAATACGGTTTAGTGCAAACTCCCAGTCTTTTCAGGTCGATACCGATTTGATTTCGGTTCGCTTTAACCTCATTCTCTATCAAACATACCCAATGTACGAAAGCATTTTGGCTATTGGGTACAGAGCGTTGCCACTGTACGCCCCACCGTGATGCTGACTTTTGGTAAATTTCGGCTATTACACGTCTCCGCTCAAATAGCACATCCAAATGATCTAATTGATCCAAAGTAACAGCAGCATTTATTTCCGTCATGGTCTGAGAGCGCAAAAGGTTGTTGCCCAAACTTAAATCTACGTCTTTAGGTATGACGGCGAATCCACCGTTGCCCCCTGCCGAAACAGTCTTTGCGAAACTCAAAGAAAAGGCGTGGTATGAAGCTTGGCTACCCACCGGGGAAAAATCATAAGACGCTCCGAATGCTGCGGCGGAATCTGCGATATGTGGCACATCGTAACGCTGGCATACCTCTTTTATCCGCTTATAGTCGACTGGGTTTCCTAAAGCATCTACAGAAACCACTACGCTAACATCATTATTACGTAGCGCCTGTTCTAGCTCATCCACCGCCATTGTCCAAGTGTCGGGATTTACGTCCACAAAAATCAAACGGTAGCCTCGCTGACGCAAAGACTCAGCAGTTGCAGCGAAGGTAAAGGAAGGCAGAACGGCAATAGGCGGGGTAAAACGTTGTTTTGGCTCTATAGCTTGATAGCATAAATGCAAAGCCGCTGTACCTGATTTGGTAGCAATTACGCGTTGCGAGGCAGGTAATTCAAGCAGCTCTGCTAATCGAGATTCTAACTCGGTAGTGTACGGTCCACCACTTTTCAAAATTCCGGTGTAAAGTGCACGTTGAAACTGTCCTGTCAATCGCTGCATGTTCTCAGGCTTAGGAGGAATGACAACTTCAATGGGAGGGTGGAATACAGGCAACTGAGAGTCGAGCAACAACCGCACTTGGGCTTCCAAAGTTTGTAGCCAGGGCTGATCAAAGGGTACGTATTGTGATATTTTTCTACCGTTGATCAAACCGCTAGAATCCTGCCCGCTGGCGGGCTCTAGAATAATCGTACTGCTACTGGATACACACGCCTTGATTTGTTCGGCCAGCTTGACCAAAGAAATCTGTTTGCCTGACACATTATAAACACCGGGTTCAAGAGCCGTAGTGGCAGCGCGAGCGACGTAGTCTATGGTAATAAAACTTCTATATGTTTCGTCTTTTACATGTAACGGTAAATTATATCGCGCCGCATGAACAAACTTAGATACAACTCGAACCTGCCCGGCACCGATTACGTTTGCTAGCCTCAAGATCGTAATACCCTGTTCTTCAAGCTGGGAGGTAAGCACCAATTCTTGAACTTTCTTTGAGACGGCATATACCCAGCGATCGTTAGCGATTGACTTAACGAATCCCTCACATACAGCTTGGCATTGCCACTCAGGGATTTTTTCTTTCGCATATTGCACTGCAGAGTCAGCCCAACTGAGCATCAATTCATCAGATATAGGTAAAGCAGATAAAGAATTTTCAGTAAGCTCGCCGCAAGTATTGCCATAGGTTTCAACTGAAGAAATCAAGATAACGCGCCTACCCTTAAGGCAGGGCACAAGGCGAGCTGTCGTCAATACATTTCGAGCAATCTGCAGCCATTCTCGCCGCACATTTGTTTCACCTGAGCCGTGAGCTAAATAAACGTCGCCTTCAGGAATACTGATATCATCGGCTAGCAAGTCTGTTTTTACATACGTAACGTGACCTAGCCCCGAGACATAATCGGAAAGCCTATAGGGCTCCGTCTTATCGATAATTGTTACATCATGGCTTAACAACAATCTTTCAACAATAGCGTTACCTACAAATCCTGAGCCGCCGATAACAACTGCTTTTTTTCTCATAGTGTATTAACTTCTCTTTATGTATCGGCTTTGTGAAGAGTGGTTAAGAAGCACATCCCCACCTGTAACAGCAACATTTGCAAGCCACTTGTCTTTCGAAAATAAACTCAAGATTTGAGACGCCCTCTTCAACGCTCCTTGCCGATTGAAAACAGACAAAAAAGTGAGATAAATAATCTTTATATCGTATACAAGCGATCTATTGTTTGCGTAGAGGATTGCAATGCGATTTTTGATTGGTCTAATAGAGCAATGATAAAACTGAGTTGACGCATTTACTTCGGCAAGAATACGTTCTTCATCAAAAAAAATAATAGAGGATAAATCTGTGATACCGGGCCGGTGTAAAAATATATCCTGTTCGGCTGAAGAATAAAGATCGGTCTCCGCTTTTACATTTGGCCGCGGGCCCACAAAGCTCATATCACCTTTAAGTATGTTGATCAACTGCGGCAGTTCATCTAGCTTACTGGCCCTTAACAAACGTCCAACCGCAGTTATTCTCGAATCGTTGGCGGTTGTAACGGACGTTCCTTTCACATCTGCACCAGGCACCATGGTTCGTATTTTATAAAGTTTGAAAGGACGTTTATTCTTGCCTGTTCGCCAGGAGACATATACAGGGCAAGCCCGGTCTGTTAACCAAACAACGAAGAGCACCCAAAAAATAGGAATGGCTAATATCAGTAATAGATTAATAGCCAGAAGACTATCTAAACCCCTTTTTGTCATTATGCTAGTCTATTAACTTAGTCGAATGGCGCAGTAAACCATTATCAATTATCACTAGCAACAGATCGGTGACACTTTCCAACACCCGATTTTAAAATGTAAAGCTGCGGTAGCTTCGGAACCTAGATCTATACATCCCCTGCACTCAAGGGGGAAACATAACTTTACACTTCCTCGGTATTTATTTACTAAAAATGACTCTTCAACTTCTCATTGATAGGCCTTTTAAACGCAGACAGGCTGAACATTAGAACGTAGTCAGCAGGGAGATATCTTAGGTACTATCCTTGTAAGGATCACCACAACGGCCAGAAAACTGCTCTAGCCGAATCAATTTTCTAAGCCAGCCTATATTTACAGCTGAACCATCCCTTCAAAATCTCGCCGCATATCAAAGCACTCAAACTACTCCTGCATTTCGCAAAGGACTCTCTATTTCTAATATTAGATCTGCGTAACGATTAATCCATACAGTTTATTGCGGAATATTGGAATGGGGAGCGGAGAAATGAGTCACCCTAACAACAGCTTTTTTGTTGTCCCTGCTTTAGTTAGCTGGCCCCAGAGAATGGCCAGCAACACAGTGAAATTAATTTATTGAAAGTTGGTATCGCTCTTTTGTCAGAAAAATCTCGACGACCATAGGATAAAAAGGAAGGAAATATTTTGCGCAGCGGCACGTCAATCCTGCACTAAAGATAACGATTAAAGTGAATATTGTTTGGCAGTATTAACTCGTAGGTTATACCGTCATTCTTTGAACCAGTGAAACCTCTTTGAGAGTTAAAGTATAACCGCGAGCCATCGGGACTAAATGCTGGGCCTGTCATTTCAGATTTTAGCTGCCCGTGTAAAGTGACCAAGGGCACCGGCACTTTATTGTCGGCCAATCCAACTAGCTGCATGTCTCCGCCGTCTTCTGCAATTAGCAATTCCCCATTTGGCGTTACGGCAATATTATCGACGCCGGTTAGCACCGGTTTTTTATAGCTGGCCGCGTCGTAAATCACACTGAGCGTGTTAGTCTCAACATTGAGAGACCAAACCTTATTATCGATTTTGGTCGTGAAATAGATGTGTTTGTCTAAATAGGCAATACCCTCACCACCGCGAAACTTCGCAGCTCCTGTTACTTGCTTACGTAAAGGCTTTGTACTAGCACTTGGGTCTGGAACTGTTTGCCATACAAGCGAATCATCTCTCGCGACACCGACCTGTAAAACACCTACCGACAAGTCACCGAGCGTATTAGGGATAAAACGGTACAAACAACCGTTTGGGCGATCTTCCGTCAAATAGGCGTAGCCGGTGGCTGGGTCCATGGCCACGGCCTCGTGATTGCATACTCCCATGGCCGATAGCCTACGGGCCGACTTTTTACCCAGTGGGTCGCATTCGTACACTTCACCTTGCTCACCATTTTCTTCACATGAGAGCCAAGTACCCCAAAGGGTTCTTCCACCAGCACAATTACGGGTGGTACCACTTAATATTGAATAGCTGTCTATTACTTCACCTTGAGCATTAAAACGCAATGCTCCCACTCCGCCAGCCCCGGATTCTAACTCCCTGTTGCACACATATACCCAGCCGCCATCGCTTGTTCCAAAGCAATCGCCGCCATCAGGGGAACCGTGCCAAAGATAGCTGCTGCTAGGTGTAGCCTTATAACCCGCCTTTGCCACTATTCGCAGGGTGGCGCCTTTTGGCAAGGTCGCCTTTAATCCCTCGTCGTACCAATAGAGGTCAGAGTGGGCGGGCTTTGCCAACAAAGACTCTGCGGTAAGCAGTTGAGCACCAGCCAGACCAGTTATGGCGTGCTGGATTAACTGTCGTCTGTTAATCATTTTTTGATCCTAGCAGTAATTCGATTTTGTCCCAGGGCACAAATTTAAAGTTTTGCGTTTGCTCAGGCAATCGGTTGCGGCCATCCTGCACCACCAGTAATCCTTGGCTAAATCCGCCCCCCAAATCGGCTGAGGTAACCGCTAGGCCATCCGTTTCTGAAGCACCGTCAATGCCTTGCTGAAGATTGATACCTATGCGAAATGCGCCAAGTGTTTTATAGGGTGGCTCGGAATCAATTACCATGTAGCTGTCATTACCTTGGCTGGATATTACTAACAAGGGCGCCTGATCGGCATCCTGTAGGCGCTGATACAGAGCGATTCCTTCAACGTCGTCGTGGAGTAATCCGCCGACTTTAATCACCGGTTTCGGTTCGGCTAATGAATCCCATTGCGCGTTCAACACCCATACACCCACGTCCTCCTCTCCAATGAATAAACGATGATTAATGTCATCCGCAACACATCCCTCCGGCTGGCTGCCTAAAGAGAAACGGCGTACTTCACTGCCGGTAAATTCTCTGGTGTCAATTTCATACTGCAGCACAGTACCATCTTTATCGTTAATAAAAGCGTACAGCTCGTCCGCTTTGGGGCGATACAAGCAAAATCCGTAAACATTATGTAACGCAGTAGCAATGTCACTCACGTGAGTGACCACGCCGTCTTTTTCGCTTATGGCAAATAGGCTGATACTGTTTGAGTCACGGTGGCTTGCACCGGCCAAGTGCCATTCTTGCCCGTCAGGATATAATCCAGAGCGAACATCGACATTGTTTAGGCGGCCCACGGGTAATGATTGCTTGCGGCTGCCATCTAAACGATAAACCTCTAAGCCAGCTTTTTTGTTCGTTGCTAAAACAAGCGACAGGCTCTGACGCTCAGGGTGAACCCAAATGGCCGGGTCATCGGCGGCATCTCCAACGCTATCTACCGGTTGCGTTTCAACGCTTGCTGACACCACGGGCAAGCCAGTGAGCGGTGCGTCGGGTCGGCGCGGCCAGTCAATGGCTGTGTGCCACCAAGTGTCATTGTCATCGTCTCTAAGTTCTATCTGGAGAGTGTTTTCGTATTCCAAAACATGCAACTGTTCAGGGTCATCGATCTCAGGTAACAGAATATGTAGCGCGGGCTGCCAACCATTGTCCGACCTTTGAACGATATGTAACTGCTGAGCCTCTGGATCCATAAGCATTACACCATTGGGTACCAACGCCATATTGGCCGCACTTAGCAAAGTACCAAATGGCTTAATCAGAGCCACCGGCTGGCGTAGTGCATCAGCTTCTGCATGGGCAGGGTAAGCCCAGAAACCGACACCATCTTCATTAACCAACAGTGTTTCGTGGGCTTGATCTACGACACAGAACTGGCTATTAGGCGGTATCGGTAACGAGCGGACCTGCATGGGTTCGGCCAGTAGGCGTTCTCCCCGCCCCAACAACCATTGACTACCAACCCCAATTTCGCTGATCAAAAAAGCATAATTATTTTGTTCATAATCTTGATAGAAACAAAGATTGGATACTTCGTAATTTTGCTTCGGTAGCATTATGGTGGTGTCAAAATCAGAATCAACGATATTCAAAACCGTTACTTGTTGACTCACATCGTCTAGAGCGCCCACGAGACTGGCATTAGACGACAACTTAACCGCTGCTAGGTTCTCGAAATTGCCAGCCATTTGGGCCACTACCTTTTCGCCTTCTCTGATCTGCAAGCCACTGTGTTCGACGGCAAGCAATTTATGCTCAGGCGCGTGGGGCAATGCTAAGCGATCTAATACCGCTACAGTGGCGACGTCGGTCTTTGGCTGCCATTGAACCGTAACGGTCGACACATTTACTTTATCTTGTTGTTCAAACTTAGCTTCTGTCGCACCGCAGCCGACTAATGCGAAAGCAAATAAAGCGACCAATAGCGACCAATTGGCTAGTACTGGGGATCTTGTTAGGGGAAATAAAGTAAAATGATGGGAAGTAAAATTTTGCAGATACGGGCACGTCATCTAGTTATCTATTCCAGTGTAATTCTTAGCAAAAATAAAGCGCCGCCATTGCTCTTCGTGGCAATGGCGGCAGGCCAAACCTTAGAGAGCTTTACATCGAGACAAATGTTATTCCTAATTTTACGGTGGGACCGTATTCCTCATATTGAGCATTAAAGCCCCGAGAGCCGGTGTAAACATAGTACGCTTCATCGGTGATGTTCTGCACTTCTAAATTGATATTTAACTGCGGGGTCACAAAATAGTGTGCGGTAAAATCAATAAAGGTTTGCTCGTCAACGTACAAATCGTGGGCAGCGTCATCCAGGCCGGCGACTTCTTGCAAGTATTCAGATTTAAAATTGGCCGACAACCGTAAGCTTAGCTTATTGTTTTCCCACCCCAGCATGGCATTGGCTACCGTATCAGACATATACGGCATATCGATATCCCGACTATCGCCTCCATTGCCTATACTCGCATCGGAGTCACTAAGGGTGAGATTAGCTGCCAGCAAAAGACCGTTCCAAGGCGTCGACAAATGGGAAAGCTGTTGCGACCAAGCTAGCTCTAAGCCATACAAATCAGCGCTATTACCATTGGCAAAGGTTTCTGCCTGATCAAAATCCACCCAAGCGCCTGTGCCCGCTATATCGGTGGCATAGATAAAATTATCGATTTCTTTGTAAAACACAAACGCAGAGATCACGCCGGCTCGGCCTAGATAGCGCTCAACGCCTAGATCCCAATTAACCGATTCTAAAGCCTCTAATTCTGGGTTACCAAAGGATGCCTCTTCGCCATCGATAACGAACCCTGGAGCCAACTGTTCAAAGGAGGGCCGAACCACTGTATTAGTGAACGCAAAACGGAATTGTGTATCATCATTCAGTTCATAACGCACATGTACTCCGGGCAACCAATGGTCATAGTCATTGCCGGCCGATATCGACTCATAGTCGTCACCGTTTAGGCCCGTCCCACGCGCCTTAAACTCGGTAGCCTCGTACCGCAGTCCAACGATGGCATGCATTGCACCGCGCTCGAATGTATTCATCAGGTAAGCAGCAGTAATATCTTCGTTCATCACAAAATCTTCGATTCGAGACTCTTCTTCATCCCAGAACTCTTCTGCTTGCAAACCTGATATCAGTCCACGCAGACCAGCAGCGTTTATCGACGGTCCAAAAGCGCCCAAGCTATAATCAACCTGAGCACCACTGTAGGCAGTCATTAACAATTGATCATCCGCAATGCCAAAATCGGCAAAGTCTTCGTACTTGTACACGTTGGTATTATTATCTTTCTCGCGCTCACTGCGTTTTGCCCCACCCTTAATGGTGGCGTCAATACTACCGATTTGATAATCGTGGCTGATATCAAATTTAAGATTGGTTTCTTGATCCGTAGTTAGTTGATCGGTCCATTCAACTTCCGCCAGTTCAAATTGACTGGCATCGTAAAAGGCTTCCGGGCCAACCAACACTGGGCGGGAATAACTGCGCACGCCCATGTCAGCAAAAACATCTGTGCCTTCAAATACCGCGCCGGCAATATGGTTAGGCGTGTCCTCGGAAGACTCGCTAAAACCCAACTGTGCCGATAAACGCCAGGTATCTAAATCCCAATCCCCCCCGAATACATAGGATTCGATCTTCTGTGTTTCTTCTCTGTCTTTAACTTCGCGCCAGCCCTCAGCTTCACTAGAGCTGCCAGATGTCACGGCATCAGCAAATTCAACCCCTGCGGCTTCTCTTGTCTCGGTGTCAGTGAACTCACTGTAGAGAGTACGCAGATACATTTGTGCGTTGCCGTTGAATTTATAGTCTAAGTTTAAGCCGGCGCCGGAGCGTTCCCGAGTAATGGTGTAATCACGCATTTCAGACTCTTCTAGCGCGGCTGCTTCGTCAAAATCCCAGGCGCCGCCGATTTCTACGTTATCTGAGCCGAAATCGCGCTCTTGCCAACTAAAAGCCAACGCCACACCAAGGTTATTCTCACCGCCTAAGATACTGAACTGGTTACTAAAGGCACCGGATAATTTACCACTGTACTCTTCTTTGTTGTCATCGTAGTTACCTTCGGTGGAGAAAGTGTAAAAGGTGTTATCACGGTCAAAAGCAGTCAAGCTCTCCACCGCAATACTTCCACCCAGAGAATTGGCATCCATATCAGGTGTAACGGCTTTCACGACTGAAAGTGTCTCTACCAATTCGGAAGGCAGAACATCCAGAGCTACCGCTCGTGTATCGCTGTTAGGAGAAGGGATTGTTGTACCGTTAATTTGCACGCTGTTCAGGTCTGGTCCTAAACCACGAACACTGACAAATCTTCCCTCTCCCTGATCACGCTCAACAGACACGCCAGGTAAACGCTGAACCGCCTCTGCGATATTTTCGTCGGGTAGTTGCGCTACCGCATCGGCGCTAATGACAGATTTAATGCTGTCTGCCAAACGCTGCTTGCGGATGGCCTCATCCATACTTGCGCCCTGGCCAACAACCAACATCTGTTCTTGAATTACACCTTGAGTGGTAGCATCACTCTGGGCCAGAGCCGACACAGACACCATGCCCAGCAGGGGCAAGGTACTCTGCATCAAGTGAGATACCAACACGCGTCGTCTACGGTGAAAAAAATCAGCAGCCAAAAAAATCATGAAGTGCCCTTGTGTGTTTTGAATGGGTGGCTCATTTATTCCCGACGGACTATGTCCACTGGGATCAGTTTGGCTGGCAATGCTAGAAACACTAAATGACGAAAAAATGACACTAGTAACGCTAGATAGGCTGAATAACGACCCTTATCTACCTGAATGGTGAAAAATGATCTTTTTTACCCGCCTCCATACATAGGTAAGTCATTAAATTGCAGCGCCTAAACCCAAAACAGAGGAGCCGGCGCGTCACAAATTGGTAATTTCCCCTTAATCCTATCAATGACCTGAGCTAATTCACCCCCCCTGACTGTAAACAAACGGTAACATTGGTTTGTTGAGGTTCACCTTAACCTCTACAAATAGCTTGCAATCCATGCCGAATTTTATACGTCTACATATAACTAAGCTTGTTTTTATTCTACTTAGCGCCAACACGACGCTTTTAATCTTCTTGGCAGCCGGAGATGTTAAAGCTTTGTCGGTTTGGTCCGGAGCCGACATTTTCGCCGAAGGGGGCGCAGGATTATTGACCTTGGTTTGGCTATACCTGATTTTAAAAAGCCGTCCTAGCGGTCGCATCACTAATCTTTTAACACTCGGCTTGGGACTTATGTTTGTCGCTTGGTGGGCGGATACTTTGGATGAATTCATTGCGCTACCAGACGCTATCACTTGGGACCACTGGTTAGAGTCTGGATCCATGAGTTTAGGGTTAGTGCTTCTGACTTATGGCCTGTACCATTGGCATCACGAACAACTGGCCATCAGCCAACAGCGGCAAAAACAGGAACGGCTCGTGAGGGAGCATCGCTACTTTGACCACTTAACGCCCCTCGCCGGTGCTCAATATTTAAAAGACCAAATTGATTCTGACCGTAAGCAAAGCCGTCAATATTCGAGCTCCCTCATTGCTCTGGATTTGGATAATTTCGATGCTGTAAATCAGACCTACGGCCACGCCGAAGGCGACCGGGTGCTTCAGGCCGTGAGCCAAATCATATTATTGAACATCCGAAACCAAGATTTGCTATGTCGCTTAGCGGGAGATAGATTCGTAGTCCTCTTGCCCCACACTGGGGAAAGCCAGGCCAAAATCTTCGCCGATGAAATCACCAATAGCCTTTTCCATTACGCCTATCGCAGTTACACCCATGGCGAAAAGATTTCTATAAGCGCTACAAGCGCTGTGATCATGGCGCACCAAGAATCCAGTGAACAGCTGCTTTCAAGATTGCAGTTAGCCATTGCGAAAGCCAAGACACCTTTAGCGAGGAGAGCCTGATGTGCCAATGGTATACCAGCCAATCACCCTTAATTCCATCACAAGGGATACCGTTAAACCTGCTGGATCTATTCCAAAGCTACGACCCTACCTGCCATCATTTATTACGCAGCACTAAGCTTTTTTTAAGCGACATTATTAATACCGATACCCCCCCAGTCATCAGTACTCATCAGCTTGTTACTTTAATCGGCAATGCTACGAATCTAACGAACACACCAGACACAGCCTTTTTAATTGGCCAGCGTTTTTTTAACAGTGATTCCGGGCCAGCCAACGCAGTGCTGTTGAATTCCCCCAACCTCTACATCGCATTAGAAACGTTGCAGAGATTCCAACCGTTACTGTCGCCGCTAATGACGCTTAAGTTCTTTCACGACGAGCAGGATTGCTTTATTTTTTGGCGTGATGATTCAGGTAGTCACAAACTGAACACCAAGCTTGTCGAAATAATGACAGTAGCCTTGGTAAGCTACTGCAAAAGACAGTTTGGACAGCATCCACCGTGGAAGATCTATTTCAACTATCGCGCACCCAATCACTTAGAACAGTATTGGTTACACATTGGAGAAAATTTGTACTTCAACACAGCCATCTGTGCAATGCGTATCCCTAAGGAATACCTTTTTAAACAATGGCGAGAAGAAAGCCTGTCTTACACTTTACGCAAAACCCAAGCTGAGGCGCAACTTAGCCTGCTACCAGCACAACAATCTTTAATAAGCAGAGTTAACTGCGTTATTGCGACAGGATTACAAACCGGAGACAAACGATACATGCAACTAGAGACAGTTGCAGAAGCTCTGAAAATAAGCAGCGCCACTTTGAAGCGTCATTTGAAATTTTACAACACGAGTTACCAGAAATTGCTGGATCAGGAAAGGCTTTACCAAGCTGTATATTTAATGCATAAAGAGAAACTAACACAAAGCGCAATAGCAGAAAAACTCGGTTTTCATGATAACTCCAGCTATCGCCGTTCGTTGAAACGGTTGACAGGCATTTTGCCATCGGAGCTAGGGCTAATATAGACTTCCTTGGCTAATTATCTCACTGTATTACGACGAGAATAATTCATTTCACTGTCGCTGACCTTAAACTTTTGGATTAGCGAAGAAAGTTTGGTCCCCAGTTTATCGATATCTTGGCCTAAGACTCCCGCCTTGTGAGTGCTCTCTTCAGCGTCACTAAAGTTAGCCGCCATGGATTGATAGCCACTTAGCACCGAATCAAAGTTACGTCGCTGGCCATTAATGGCAGCGGCAATGGTGTCTACTCGCTCGGTAATCAGTGTCATGGCGTCGTTAACAGATCGCAATTCTTCGGATGCACTGTTGACGTGCTCATTGGATTGATCGGTACTTTCCTTACCGCGATTGATATACGCCACCACTTCCTCTGTGCCCTGCACTATCGCATTAACCATATTGGCGACTTCGTCTGTGGATTGGCGGGTTTTTGAGGCTAGCGATCTAACTTCATCGGCTACTACCGCAAAGCCCCTACCGGCCTCACCGGCTCGGGCAGCTTCTATTGCCGCGTTTAGTGCCAACAAGCTGGTTTGCTCCGATATGCTATTGATGACATCTATAACCACCGCAATTTGGTCGGTATCCGATTTTAATTTGTCCAGTGCCGTAACCGCGCTCCCCATGTCGGAAGACAAAGTGTTGATTGATGATAAAACTCCACTCACGGCGGTATTTGCTTTGGTTGCCACTTCAGTACCGTGCTCCGTGGCCGTACCGATCTTGGCCAATTCATTATCCAAGGTATCGGTGGATTGGTTGGTTTCTACAATGCACTTATTTAAATTTTCTGCGTGGTTTTTCTGGGTATCGGTGAGGTTAGACAAGGCGCGATTCACATCGGCCAGATCCTGGCTAAGAGGCACCATCCGGGCAATGGATTTGAGCAACTCAGAAAAAGTGATATCGATGTTTTCTATAAACGTGTTTATTCCTGTGGCTAGGGCAGCCATCTCTGTTTTGTCATTAACGCTTAACCGCTGGGTAAGATCCCCCTCACCTTGTGCCACCTGCTCTACGGTATGCCGCATGGCCTTTATGGGCCGTATGATAACCGCCGCTGAGATATAACCTAAGATAGCCCCAGCTAACGCCGCGATAGAACACACGACAATGGTTAAAAACACCTGTGAGTTACGAAGTTTATACAGGGGGGCCATGGCTTCGGCTTCGTCAATCTCGCTCATAACCACCCACTCGAGATTGACAAGCTGTATGGGTTTATAGGCAGATAAAACCGACACGCCTCTATAGTCGTCAAAGATTGAAAAACCGGTTTCGCCGCTCAACGCCGCGCGTGTGCCCTCTGTAACTACTGCCTGCAAGCCAATGGTGGTTTTTTTTGCCATCATTAACGCCAACTTTGAGGCATCATATCGTATCGTTTCCATTAGCGCTTGGTAGCCCTCGGCATCTTCTAACAGGAAACGACCATCACTGCGCATGGTGGAGTCTTGCCCCACTAAGTAAGTCTCTCCACTCAAACCTAAGCCGGAATTTTGCCAGTTTTTGTCGTGCGTCATTACTTGATTTATGCCGTCCACCGGCATTTGAAAAATCAGCACGCCAGTGAGCGAGTCACCGTTATAGATAGGAGAAGCAATAAAGGATGCAGGCGCATTGTAGGACGGTACGTAGGCTGCAAAATCGGTCAAGAATGCACGCTGATTCTCGCCAGAACCTACCGCCATTTTAAACGCTTTACCTATACCAGAATCAGCGTAGGGCCCAGTCCTTAGAGATGTCGCAAAATCCAACTCCTTAAAAACCGAGTAAACAATGGAGCCGGTCTCGGCGTCCACTAGAAAAATATCGTAGTAACCGAAAGCTCTTTGATACTGACGAATAACCGGATGGACTTTGGCGTGTATTTGATCGTAGCGAGTACCGGCTTTACTGGCTAATAGTTCGTCTTTTTCGCCTAGGGCTGCTGTATTGTCACTGATATAGGCGGTTTGCAAAGCCTTGGCCTGTGGCTGAATTGTAAGCAGGCGAGCTAAATCACTGCCTTGCCCTGAATTCAGCTGCCTAAACTTAGTGTCGAATTGGTTTTCGTAATATTCGGTTAAGGACGTTGAACCAATTGGCTCTGGAGAGAAGGATTTAAATGCCTCTTTAAAATCCTCCATAGCCTCTATGATCATTAGGTTGGAAGAATACGTGATAACCTGCTGTTCAATACTGTTAAAATAGTTTTCAATGCTCGCGGCAGTTGTGTCGCGCACCGCCGTGAGTTTGTTTTCAGCATCTGCGGTTAAAGTCTGAGACGCGTTATTGATGGAAACCCAACTGACCACAATGCTCGCCACAAGCGTTGGCACAAAAGTCAGCATGGTACCCAATATGACCAAGCGCGTCTGAATCTTCATGTATGCCCCAGTGCAGAGTTGCCCAAAACATTAAGCTTAGACAAAATATACAAAATAAAAGGCTGGGCGTGTTCTAAAACCTCTAAATTAAAAGATTGTGGTGCCAGATTTTAAATATTTACGATAGGTAGTTTTACCGCGGAAATATCAGGTGCCAATTCACTCTACAACGGCGCGAACAACAAGCAAAACTCAAATGATCCGGTGGCTGAACGAATTCAGGCTTCCCGATTCAAACGTCATTCCAAAAGCTTAGCCGTGTTTGGCTCTACCCCCAATAACTACGCCAATCCCGCCCAAAATCAATCCTGTCGCCACAGCCAAACGGCTGGTGATTATTTCATCGGCGAATAAAACACCACCCAGGGCTGCTAGCAAGGGTACTAACAATTGCAACACCGCGGCTTGAATTGCGCTTAACCCTGTCAGGGCAACATACCAGACTGCGTACCCTACCCCCGAAGCCAAACCGCCGGAAACCACTGCTAAAATAAATCCCTTTGTGGAGAGCTGGCTGTATGAAAAGGTGACTAAGAGCAAAACCAAGACCAACGGTAAAGTTCTTACAAAATTAAACGTAGTATCTTGAATAGGGTTGGTTGAGCCTTTGCCTGCTAGGGTATATAAACCCCAGGCAATACCGGCAGCAAGCATCATAAAAAAGCTGCCCATGGGCGGGGCTGTTACGCCTGGCAGCATAAGATAGACAAAGCCGATAAATGCGATGATGGCTCCCAACGCTTCTAGCCTGGTCAGCCGGTTACCCTGCAGCAAGCTAACGGTAATCATCGTTAGTTGCACCGCAGCGAATAAAATCAACGCGCCTGTCCCCGTATCCATTTGCACATAGGCATAGGAAAACCCCAGGGCGTACACAAACAACATTACAGCGGATTTCCAACTACCACTGGATTTGGGCTGGTTGTCTGTTGTGAGCAGTCGGTGAATCAGCAGTAAAACGGCGATGCCTGAAATCAACCGTACAATCGTGAACGTGCCTGCATCGATGGCTTCGCCGCCCAAGGCCAATCGGCACAGTATAGAGTTACCGGCAAAAGCGATTAGGGAGAGACTGGTTAGCAGGACAATTTTCACAGGCGCACTTTATTGAGCAGTTTATTGGGCATTATTTAAGCTCATAGTAACGCCGGCACAGACAGCTGGCCATTGGCCCAAGGTTGGAATTAACGGAGGGAACTTTCGCGGCTTTGCATGGTATCGCCTGCTAACTGTGATTTATTAAGCCGTACATCTTCACAGTCAAAACTGAATATGTAGTCAAACCTAGCTATTTTGCCAAAGCTAGATATTCAGTCAAACCTAGATATTTAGTCAAACCTATAGACACCAGTCACATTCTTACAATCAAAAACCATGCAAAGCAATTAACTAAAAGACAGACAGTAAGAACTATGAAAGGGAATGAAACCCAATCATATTGCCTTCGGTATCTTCTGCCACACAGATATGGCCATGATCACCGATAGACATTTTTGGCACTTGCAATTTACCTCCGGCCGCCTCCACTTTGGCGCCTGGCTTAGAGCAGTCTTCGGTATCGAAGTAAACTAACGTGCTGTTGCCGCCAGCACTCACCCCCTTCATTTTGCAGAGTGCACCGCTGGCGCCCGGACGCTGCCCCATTGGGAAAGCCCACATCTCCGGTTGCGGGCAGTCGCCCCCCTCACCTGGCACGTCCAAGCGGGTAAGCTCAACCTCCAGAACCTGCTCGTAAAACGCCTTAGCGCGCTCCATATCATCCACATAAATTTCAAACCAGCAAACCGCATTACTATCCATAGTTGTCTCCAATATTTTTTGAGAAGCAGGCAACACTATCGCTGTGCGGCTAGCTTCATAATAGAGTTGGTGTCGATTTTGCGTATACGTCTATAGATTCAGAAAATCGCTCATATCTTGGGTGGATTTTGTAATTTATTCAAGCAAATTCAAATGACCAGGAGAACTTACATGAGTCGTTTAATCAAAGAAAAGTCGGATAACTTAGTGGCGGCAACCTTTGAAGACGAAGCCCACAGCAAAATCGCGGTAGATACCCTTGTAAAAGAAGGGTTAATCAGTCGCGATAAAGTTGATTTAGTCACACCCAACGACAATGGTACGGATAGAAAACTGGAGCCGGAATCTAGAGCCATTAAAAAAACGCTTTGGTTCTCACACATCAACATGGGCGCGTTCGGTTTTGTATTTGGTTTTATAGCGTCATTGCTTTTAATTATGTTCGGCCCTACGGCCACCCAAGCCTCTCCCTTGTTTACAGTTATTGCAATGACTCTGGTGTGTACGTTGGCCAGCCTGATGCTCGCAGGAGCGCTCAGCCTGCGTCCAGACCACGACCCAGTTGCCTACAACGTAAAGCACGCAGCAAGTGCTGGCCGCTGGTCTGTCGTCGCCCACGCAAACAATCGCCAGCAGGCCAAAGAGATCACCCAGGCGCTTAAGCCCACTGCGAAAATTGTCACGTCGAGCTGGTAATTTAGGCAGTCAACCACATTCACGAATCAGGAAAACGAACCCCATGAATTTTAAAAAAGCAGCTTTCGCAAAACGTACAACAGCGACCCTCGTACTGATTGGCGTTTCCTTCTGCAGCTACGCTGAGCACCATGAGACTAAAGCGGCGGAACTGGAAGTTCCAATGATTGATACCAAGGGCAAAGCAATAGGTACGCTCACCCTAACTGAAACGGCTAATGGCGTCCTAATCACAGGCGAATTAGAAGGGATCAGCAAAGGAGAACACGCTTTCCACATTCACGAAACTGGCAGCTGTGATGTTGCGACCGGGTTCAAGTCCGCGGGCGGTCACTTATCTGGCCAACACAGCCACGGTTACAGAAGCAGTGAGGGCCCACACCCCGGCGACATGAGCAACATCCATGTGATGAGCAAAAAAGCTATTGAAATAGAAACATTTAACGCAGCGGTAACGCTGGGCGATACCGACGTTGCCACGGGTCAAACCTCATTGCTGGATGACGATGGCACAGCCATAGTAATCCACGAGGGCGCTGACGACTACGAGAGCCAGCCCTCTGGCGCGGCTGGCAGCCGGGTGGCCTGCGGTGTGATCATGATGCAAGAGCAAATGAGCTCAGCGGCCCACTAACTCTCGATTATCTGAGAGCTACTAAAGAAAGAACTACGAGAGATTTTGAGTGCGCACCGACGGGGGATAGAATTATCCCCCGATATCTTTATAACCCACTAGCTTTATAACCTGCTATCGTTCATACGTCCACGACGACTTCTACCCCGCCCAATGAGGTCTGCACTTGATTGTCAGCAAAGATGTCGTCGCAGACCCGTTAGCCGATGAGTCATGCGGGCTTTAAGGCACCCGACAACAGATCGGTTAGCTCAGCCCAAGCCGCCTCGGCCTGTGCCTCGTTGTATACTTTCGAATCTGGCGGGCACCAGCCGTGGGAAGTGCCCTCGTAGACCTTGATGGTGGCATCCAATCCAGCATCGCCATAGGCCTCAACCAATAAGGGTTTCATCTCGGGAGATTTCTTATCATCGTCTTCAGCGATGGCATGTAAAGCTACCGCCTTAGACTTAGACACGGATAGATGCGGGCTGTCTGGCTCGTTGGTCGCCAATCCACCACCATGGAAGGATGCCACCGCCGCAACCTTATCTGGGTACATCACTGCCGCTTGCATGGTAAAAGTGCCGCTCATGCAATACCCCAGCACCGCTCTTGGCTTAGCAGTGCTCACCTCAGGCTGCTGATCCATAAAGTCGAACACTGCTTGCGTGTCCATAGCCACAGCCGCCGGCGTCAGCTTGGCTCGCATGGGCCGCAGAATAGAGAAGGCCTCCGCTGATGGAAAACTAACACCCTTTGGTAAGGCTAGGCCCTCTAGGTCTCGGTAAAACGGGTTGACCACAACCACCGCGTAACCCTGGCTGGCCAAGCGCACAGCCATAGACTCAAACGCAGGCCGCAACCCTTTGATATCTGGCCACATCAATACCCCTGGCGCAGCGCCCCCCTTGGGGTATGCTAGAAGAGCATCCATATCGCCCTCTGGCGTTTTAATAGACACGGCTCGTTGGTTCACACCCTGGGCATCAGCGAACTGTGGAAACGCCATGGCGAGACCTCCAGCAGCAGCTAATTTAGTAAAATCTCGTCTATTGATACTGCCGCCAGCCTTCTCGTAGCTCTCATAGGCATTGGCCGTTGTTTCATCGCACATAGATCCCACTCTCCAATTTATTGGTCGTCTATTTAATACAAACGAATTTATAGACACCAAAGTTACCAAATTGTCACACAATCACACCTATTACCGTACAGAATCCTTCCCTTTTAAAGTAATTGATGACAAAGCTTTCGCCTGGAACTCACCCTTCGTCGTCAAAATAACCCCAAATGGCTTTGGCTACCCCATAACAGCTGGCGAAAGCCAAGAGGTGTTCTATAACCAATGAATACATTTACAACTGAACGTTGGCACAAAATTTCACATTAATTAAAAATCTGAAAACATATTTGCCAAACAATAAAAATACACATGTCGCCTCCGTCTTTAGGAGGGAAACCTAGAAATTCAGAGTGTTTGAGCTAGAGTTTGTTGTGGGCCCAAAGGAATCCGAGGCAAAAATAGGTGCTGTCTCCCGGCTCAAAGATAACAACATAGCCCCTTACACCAGGGACGAATCATCAGTTTATGTCATTAGTATGCGACGAGCTCCGGGTCACTCAGATGCAATCCATCAAAAGCTACGGTTTCGAAAGCCTTGAAAGGGAAATTTTAGCGAAGCAAATTCGTACCATCAGCACTCGCATGCACAAAAGCTGGCAATACGACGGAGAAGGCAAGGACGGTGACATCGTGTTGGTTAAAAAGCCCACCCAAGTCGCCACCCATACCATTCAGGTGTATGTAGGCAAACAACCTATAGACCAATCGCTGCCCTTTTTAGAGTCGCCTGTAAGGATGATGCAGCTGATCTCTTTGCTAGAGCAATTAACGCCGTCAGAAACCTCGGTGATTGACAGCATAAACAACCTGATAACCAACAGCCGGCACAGCCAGTTTGTTATCCCCTGTAAATTTGGCCTTGTGGGTTTCAACACAAAAGACAAGAAGCTGTCTACCAAACAACGTAGCCTGGCAACCTTTATTAAGAATTTAGCCTCTGAACCCGGCGAGCAGTTTTCATTAAAGCACGCCAAATCCGTGCCGGCCGACTGCACCTGGGAATTTACCGCGTCTTATCGCACTGTCGCTTGGCACCTTGCCAAACTGCAGGGGCTGAGAAAAATCAAAGATTTGAGCCAAGGGCAAAGTATAAAGCTGGCCTCCTGGCCCAGGGTAACCGAGTGGGATCCCACGCCGCTGAATTTTAAATTGGCGACACTGGTGACTCGGCAGTTTTTACCCATTTCTCAAATCGCTCGGCTGTGCAAAACCTCGGAAGAGGAAGTTGTAAGTTTTCTACATTGCTGCCGAGCCTGTGGTATCACGATTTTGCAGCAGCAAGTTAAACATCCTCCAGCCAACCAGCCACGGCACGTGGTAAAAGATAAAGAGTCCTTGGGTTGGTTGCGCAATAAAATCAGAACAGTATTTAACTATGGCCATTAAAGTTATCTTTGTAGGCCCCATGGGCGCAGGTAAGACCACTGCCATTCGCACAATCAGCGATTTTGACCCCATCTCTACCGAGGCCAAAAATAGCGACAGAGCCTCGGTGGACAAGGCCTTTACTACCGTAGCCATGGATTACGGTGAGCTAACACTGGATTCCGATCGCAAGCTAACGCTGTACGGCGTGCCTGGCCAAAAGCACTTCGATTTTATATGGCCAATCGTCGCCAATGGCGCGTTGGGTGGCGCACTCCTGTTGGATTGCAGCCGCGATGACTGGCAAGAAAGCCTTTTATATTACGTTGATTCATTCCGCGACCTAGCAGACACCGGATCACTGGTACTGGCGTTAAACAGAGCCGCCGATGAAGATGGCGTTGCTGATAGCGTGATTCAACTGTGCGAGAAAATCGATTTAGCCCTGCCGTTTTTCTTCACCGACCCGCGCAATAAAGATGATGTTTATTTATTACTAGAAGCTTTGGCGATCAATGCCGAATTGGATAGCGAATTATACGGAGACATGCATTGAAACTCTCAGCAGAGCAAAAGGAGGCAATAAAAGCCTACCTAACAAATGCACCCGGCAATCGTGAAATGCTAGAAAGCTTATTACTGGCAACCTCCGATGGCCGACGGGTGGTATTTTCAAATTACACAAATAAGCAGTTTGAAAGTAATCGGCTATCCGCCATGGCAGCGTCTCTTTCTGGGCTAAGCCTAACGTTGGCAGAGAGCTGCGAGAAAACCGGCACCGTCGGCGGCATCGTTGAAACTGAGGACGGATTAATCATCAGTGGCTTGATCACAGCGGAGGCGCAAGACTACGTTTTACTCGGCATTTTTTGTAAGGGCATCCAGCACGGCATGGCCTTATGGAATTTTAAAAACCATCAACTAGAATTCAAGAAACTTCTATCTAAATAAGACCAGTATACGAGGAATTTAACATGTCCAACATCAACGAAACATTGGCAGAATTAATGAAAACCGACGGCGCCAAAGCGGCAGCTGTAGTAGATTACAACAGCGGTATGCTATTGGGTGGCACAGGCAGCGGCGTAGATCTTGACCTAGCCGCCGGCGGCAACACCGAAGTGGTTCGCGCCAAAATGAAAACCATGGATATGCTCGGCTTGGATGCGACCATCGACGACATCCTGATTACTCTTACCGATCAATTCCACCTAATTCGCCCCACTAAAAAACTGGACGGCCTATTTTTGTACTTTGTGTTGGATTCGGCCAAAGGTAATTTAGCGTTGGCTCGCCGAATTTTGCAAGGTGTCGAAGATAAGCTAGAAATCTAACAGCGCCTTCAGCCACCGCCACAAAAAAACGCCTTGCTCAATGAAAACTTGAGCAAGGCGTTTTTAGTTTGGGCAACTCAACAGCGACTCGATGAGCAACTGGTGGCTAATGTGACCTATTGGTTGTCAGCGGATTTCTCATTTTCAACTTTAGTAATTATAGATAAGCGCTCCTGCCAAGGGTCGTCCTTAACTTCGGCAGTGGCTTCGCTAGTAAAGTCCATCAATGGCCCATTGGCACCCTGATAAGTCGGCCAAGCCTCAGAACCCGCGTCATTTGGATTACCAGTTTTAATGAAGTTGGTAAATGCATTGATGGCTAAATCCGCCGCCTGTGCATCCTTTGGTGTTAAATCATCGCCGTATTTGGCGGTAACGGTATCCAAAAAGTAAGGAATTTCCGTGGCGTGTGGGGCACCCGTTTGCCATTCGCCCAGCATACTTTCCGCAACATACGAGAACCGGTAAAGCCATACCGGCTGACCAAAGCGCGTGAATTCACGAGCGGCATAATGGGCCGGCTCGGTCATAAACTGATCGGCTCCTACCATCATTTTGAGCACGGGCAAGGGCGCGTCACCTTCGGGGTCGTAGGCTTTACGCGCTTCGTCGGCGTAATCGCCAAACCAGGCAAACAGCTCTTCTTTGCTGTCACCCACGCCAAAACCGATATCCGCACTGGTAGTACCGATTAATACCGGCACCTTAGCGGCCTCGCCACGGGCAATGCGCGCACCAGTAGCATCGGTAATGATATTGTTGTCCCGGATTGGGCCACCACCGTAGGTAATCGGGCCCTGTGGGGGGGCGAACAAATACGTCATGCTAAGGCCATCGGTTACGTCCTCGGCACTTAACGCGCGCAATGAAGCCAAGGCTTCTGGGCCTGTCCCCTCGATACCGTTAGCCTCGGCAAAATTCAGCCCCACCTTTTCCGCTGAGATCTGATCGCCTTGATCTTCGCTTAGCATGCGGGTGCCGCGATTGGATCCACGGCCGCCACCAGACATAATAATGGCCTGCTGGAACAACCCTTGAGACTCTTTAATGAGCATAAGGTTGAATACGGAAAAGCCACCGGCGGATTCACCCATAATTGTGATGGCATTGGGGTCTCCACCAAAGGCTGCTGCGTTGTCTTTAATCCACTTTAGCGCGGCAACCTGATCCATTTGCCCGTAATTCGCCAATGGCCCTTCAGCAGCTGCCGTTAGGGCTGGGTGAGCAAAAAAGCCAAACCGCCCCAAGCGATAATTGATACTGGCAAACACAACGCCTTTGCGCGCAAACGGGCTACCATCGTAAACTTCAGGCGAAGAGCCTCCATTCACCCAACCACCACCATGAATCCATACTACCACGGGCAAACTGGCGTCGTTGCTGTCTGCTTGCTTCCACACGTTTAGCACCAAACAGTCTTCTGCCGGCGTGGTACCCAGGGGCGCAGCATCACTGGGAAATGGCTCTTGCATGCAGTCGTTGCCGTATTGCGCTGCGGATTTTTCCCCCTGCCAACTGATTGGCTGTGGCGCACGCCAGCGTAGATCACCCACCGGCGGCTGGGCATAGGGAATGCCTTTAAACGCCAAAACGTCGCCTTCCACAACACCGCGTACAGTACCGCTGCTGGTGTTGACGACCGTGGCTTCATCCACTGCTGGTGCCACCGGCATGGCGTCACTGCTTTGCTCCTGTGAGGGCTGAGTACTTGGCTCTTTTTGACACCCCATAAGAATACTTCCACATAATGCCGCTGACACGGCTACTGCTCCGAATGAGCGTAAACTCTTCATGGTCTAATCCCTTTTTTGTAATTTTACGACTGCTCGGTTGCCGCACAATACTGTGCGATAAATTCGCTGTGCGATGGCATTTGCGCAAGGTTATTGGCCACAAATGCTTTTAACTTTTCTAGCTGAGCCTGCAACGCTTGGGGCGGTAAAATATGCCCGGCGCCATGACGGCTTTCAGGGAACAAGCCCTGCCCCATCATTACTTGTATCCAAGAGTCCACCCTAAATAAATTAACCGCATCCGGCCAAACATAGCCCTGCTCTTTAAATAATTCTAAGCGGTGGGCTAGGCTTTCGGGTATCGCCATGGTGCGATAGTAATTCCAAAAATCGCTGTCATCGCGCCGGGTTTGCTTGTAATGCAAAATAATAAAATCTCGCACCGCCTCCCATTCAAACCGTGTCTCCCGATTAAATCTATCCGCCAACGGCGCGCTATTACCAGCGAAAGGAAACAAACGCATCAACCGAATTAACGCGGTGGTAATAAGATGGATACTGGTTGATTCGAGTGGCTCTAAAAAGCCATTGGCCAACCCAATAGCGACGCAGTTTTTCTTCCAGGCAATGTCTCGCATCCCGGTTGTGAATTTAATAACACGAGGTTGGGTAAGCGTGTCGCCGGATAAATGTTCGGTCAGTGTTTTTTGGGCGGCGGCGTCATCACAAAACTGGCTACTGTAAACAATGCCATTGCCGGTACGGTGTTGCAGCGGTATTTTCCATTGCCAGCCAGCTGAGTGGGCGGTGGCTTTCGTGTAAGGTATTGGCGGCTCGGTACTTTTGGTTTGCACGGCTTGCGCGCTGTCCGAGGCCAGCCAATGGCTCCAATTTTCGTACTCTACATTTAAAGCCTCGCCCAACAGCAGCGATCTAAAGCCGGTGCAATCGATAAAAAAGTCAGCGTTAAGCTCACGGTTTTTATCAAGCTGTAGAGACTGAATATCACCCGTAGACGGGTTTAGTTTTGTTTCAACGATTTTACCTTCTACCCGGTTAACACCTATGGCTTCGCTTTTTTGCCTCAGAAATTGTGCGTAGGCGGTGGCATCTAAGTGAAACGCGTAGTTAACTGGCGTTTTACCGGCCTTAAGCGCGAATTTACTGGCCTTTGCAGCTTTTAACTCCAGGCAATAATCCTCAAGCGAGCCGCCAAAACCCTGAGCATTGGCCGCCAGCCAATACTGGTGAAACTCGGTGAGCCAGGTGGTTTGACCGATAGCGCCAAAGGAGTGCACATAGGACTCCCCTACCCCACCCCAGTTATTAAATTCGATACCCAGCTTAAAGGTTGCCTGGGTGGCTCGCATAAACTCGCGCTCGTCTATTTCCATCAATTGGTGGAAAGAGCGCATGGTAGGAATGGTCGCCTCGCCGACACCCACGGTGCCAATCTGATCCGATTCCACCAGGGTGATATCCAACAAACTGCCCAGGCGCTTAGCCAAGGCGTAGGCGGTTAACCAACCTGCGGTACCGCCTCCGGCGATGATGACTTTGGTTTTGTTTTGTTGCACCAATTACTCCGAGTCTTTTAGCGGTTTAAACTGCGCTGTAATTGCGCCCGTAGCCGGCGCGCGGTGTTGTCGTCTAACTCAGCTAATAGGCCTTGGCAGGCCTCTGGCAGATGTTCAGTTACCTGGGCCTCATCGCCAAAAATATAGTAATCAAATAACTCTCGCCAGGCGGCTTTCTCGGCATCTGAGCGGCCGCGCAATTCCAACATGGCGTGCATTAATACATCCAGGGGGTTACCCATGTAACGCGGCGCGTTGATCCACCAATAATTCACCATTACGTTAAACGCATCTTTGGCTTCAACCTCATGCCACCACATACTGGGGTAATACAGTGCGTCACCGGGTTCCATGTCTGCAATAACGGCATGTTGTTCGGCTTGTTTAAAACGAGGAAACTTGTCGTAATCCGGTGCCTTTAAATCCACCATGGTAATCACCTGCCCGCCGGGCGTGGGTGACAGCGGCCCTGGGTATAAGTTACTGACTTGGCTGGGCGGGAACAAGGTAAAACGCCTGCGGCCCATCACACAACAGGCAATGTTTTTGGGGATATCGTAGTGCGCAGAAGCTCGGGATTGAGTGCCAATCCAAACCTTTGCAATTTGTTTGCTGCTGGCAAATTCAGGGTGGTTAAAAGCCAAGCTATTACTGCTATCGATGCTTGGAAAGGCCTCGTTTAACAGTAGCGAATTGATGTAGTAGTACGGATGCGATTGAGTACCCATACCATTAGCAATACGGCTAAAAACATCGTTTAGAGTGACAGTTTCGGCGCGGAAATTAAACCCGGTACACTGCTCATTGTAGGCAAATCGAGCTTCAATTTCTGGCTCCCCCACATACACTGTGGCGGGCTTTCCGTTGTAATTTTGCAACAAAAAGTCCATTCCACTGCGAGTAGAAGCCAAGCCAGCTTGAACCATGGGCCAATGGCCTACCACGCCTTTTAAAATGACTGGCTCGTTAGCGTCAAATAATTGCTGGTAGGGAATATCATTCGGATCTACACCGTGTAGCTCACGCGCCGCTTGCGCCATTTTCTCACCTTACCATTGTCTAAACTTAAAGGCCGGCCATGGTTTTCATGTTTTTCTTGTCAATCAATTGGGTAAAGTTGGCCAGTGAGGACACCATAAAATACGCCAAGCCTAACACGCCGGCTTGGTTTAATTTGGCCAAAACATCACCGCCCAGTCTAGCCAAGGCTTCTTGGTCGATGGTGAAGTAGTTTTTGAATTCAATTTGGCTGTCTTCGGTTAAATTGATGGTAATGGCCACTTCTTCCAACAATTTAAATTCCTGCAGCAGTGCAAACAGGACTTTATCCAGGCTGATGCCGGCATCAATCACCTGCAGCACTTTTTTAACATATTCCAAATACGGGCTTTCGCCGCCCTGCTCTAGAAAAACACTTTCGCCGTCTCCGCCACAACGTGGATCGGCCTCATCCAACATGATGACAACGTCCTCGGCCTGGCCTTGCTGCTGATCGGATTTCTGCAAGCCAATGGAAAATGGGCCGCGCGCCAAGGTCGCAGGGATATGGGTGCTCTGCCAAGCTTCGTTTTCTAGAAACAGATTTTCGTCTTTTTCAAAGCCCAAAATAGCATGGGCGTGTAACTCTTGGGTGTTCTCATCACGGTGGATAAGAATCGGGAATTCTTTGTGCAGCTCAGAAAACTCACTGCTAAATATCAAAGTGCGATTGACGTGATCACCAAAGGCTTGGGTAGCTCTAAGGTCGATTTTCAAATCTTTATGGTCTACGTTATTGAGTATTTTTTTTGTCATAAAAACCAGCGTCAATGAAGGAGCTGTATGCGCTCAAGGTGAGTGAAGTATAGGAAGGGGATAGTTTGCCAAAATTACCCCCCGGTGCATAGCACCAGGGGGCAAAGCAGAGCTTCACTTAGAAGCTGTAACGAGCGGACAATACGTAGCGTGGGTCTGCCTCAGCATTCCACCACTGCATACGCTTGGTACGGCTGTACAGGGTCTGACCTTCGCCAGTAATGTTGATGCCATCCAACGCAACAGTGAAGTTGTCGTTGAAAGAGTAACTAACATTAAAGTCGATTTGGTCGTACTCATCTACGAAGTTTGGCAAACCTGCTAAACCAGCATAGGTGGTTGACGCCAAGAACGCATCACGCCAGTTGTAAGCGATACGAGCAGACCAACCGCCCTTCTCGTAGATCAACACGGCGTTGGCAGAATCCGACAGACCTTCCAATGCGAACTGGTTTACGGTAGGAGCTGCGGCTAAGTTGTAACCTACATCACCGTCAACCAAAGTTGCGTTGGCTTGGAAACCAAAGCCACTTTCACCGAAGAAGTGCTGCCACGCCAACTCGAAACCATCAATAATAGCGGTTTCGGTGTTAACCGGCTGAGATACAGAGAACAGGAAGTTAGGATCTGTTGCACCTGGCAAGATATCGTACAAGCCAATGATATCCAATGCCTGCTGGGCACCACCTGGTTGAGACGGATCAACGTAATCTGCCGCTCCACCTGGGAAGTCTGCAGGGTTATCCAAGATAGCCGCCATGGTAAACATATTTTGCTCGTTTACCGTGTAGCCACCGGCAATCAACGCATCTTGCGCCGCACCAGATAAAGTCCCTGCTGCACCCGAGGTAGGATCCTGCAAATCGAACAGTTCTTCTTCAACGGTTTCAGTGCCCACGAAGTTATTAACTGTTTTGCGGTAGTAACCAATCGATGCGTAGCTTGAATCGTTGTAGTAGTACTCTACTGACAGGTCAAAGTTGGTAGATTCCAACGGATCAAGTTGAGCAGTGCCGCGCGAAGCAGTTGGCGTACCACCGAGCGAAGTCAACGTGGCAGGAGCGGTTAGACTGGTGGTCATAAACATACGATCGTAGGCTGGGCGAGCCAGGGTTTGGCTGATAGACGCACGCGCTTTCCATTGCTCGGAAATATCCACCGAGAAATCGATGTTCGGCAGGATATTGTCGTAGCTATAGCTTTGGCCGATGGTGTTCAAACCAACGCTAAAGGCCGGCACAAAGTCGTTGTCCGAAGTCCAAGCGTACTGCTGCACGGTGTTTTGGCGGGCAGACGATTTAACGTCGGTTTTCTCATAACGCACGCCAACAGAAGTTTGGGTGGTCATACCGGCGATTTCACCGTCGAAGGTAGCGCCCACGTACATTGAGAAAATCTCTTCCTCAACGGTGTTGTCGTTAAACGCTGCTTGGTTCAAGTTGTTGAAGTCATAGGAATCGAAAGAAGAATCCAGCGCTTGACCAAAGGCATACGGATCAACGCGGAAGGCTTCACGGCCCAGTACGGTTAGGTAATAGCCATCAGGAATGATGTCAGCGGCACCTGGGTAACCGTTTAAGCTGAAATCATCAAATTCACTGGTGACGTTTTCTTGGTTAAGCAAACTTGGATCCGGAATATCGCGATAGCCCACACCCCAGCCACCCAAGAAATCTTGAGTTTCTGAGTGAGTTTGTTGCATCTCAGACTCTACATAACCGATACCAAAGTCTACGCGAACACCTTCACCTTCATCCCATGTACCATCGAACTGGAACTGGTTGATGTCGGTTTCTTGCTCGGAGTAGATAGAACGCAGGGTTTGGGTAGCGATATCAGCGGCATCTAAAACGCCGTTGCCGTTACCACCGGCAGGGCCAGTGTTTTCTACCACACCCACACTAACCTGAGGCACGCTACCGCTGTAATCTGCTGCCTGCCAACCGGCACCCGCAGCTGCTACGTTGGCACGCCAGCTGTTAGCACCGTTTTTGCCGTCGCCGCCCGCTTTTGCCGTTGAAGTAGCCGCATCAAAACGCAGTACAAGTGAATCGCTGGCGTGGAATTCTGCGTTAAAGCCGAAAGATTGCAATTCATCTTTGGTGGCGTCATCCCAGCTGGCGTAGAACAAATCTTTACCACGGCCGTCGGGCTCAGCAATTTGCTCAACCAAGCGCAGAGGCGTGGCAACCACATCGCTGCCGTCAAACTCTACAAAGCTAAATGCACGTGAGAACCAAATGCCTGGCACCAGGTTTTTAGATTCCAAAGTGTTGGTGGTGTACAGAGCATCTGCGGTTAAGGTTAGTTTGTCAGACGGTGCAAATTGCAGCGTTAACATACCGTTGGTACGTTCGCGGTTAATATCTGCGTTGTTAACACCGACGTTGTAAGGAAGGGCCATCAGCTGGCCTTCTTCCGGCGCATTAACTACTTCAGCACCTTGCAAGAAGCTCAAATCATCGCTGTAGTCGAAAAAGCTGTAACCGGATACGTTAACACCGCGTGAGCCAGAGCTACGCTCTTGGTATGAACCAAACACAGAAACACCGAAGGTGCCTTCGTCGTTGGCCCAGCTGTACAATCCGCTTAATTCAGGCGTGACGCAGTCTTCACCAGACTCATCCATGACACCTTTAATACCGATAGAACCTTTGTTGCCGGCTTCAAGAGGCTTGATGGTTTGAACATTGATGGTGGCACCAACGCCGCCGGTGGGAACAGACGCTTTACCGGTTTTGTACACTTGCAGACCGGCAACACCTTCAGAGGCTAGGGATGAGAAATCGAAAGAACGTGAAGTACCTTGGCTGGCAGCGTCGTCAGAGTTACCCGTAATAGTGGTTACGTTTGCGGCAGGCATCTGACGGCCGTTCAGCGTTACAAGGTTAAAGCCGCCGCCAAAGCCACGTACAGTAACCTCAGAACCTTCACCGTTTACTCGGTTGATGGAAACACCCGTAATACGCTGCAAAGATTCCGCTAAGTTCGTGTCGGGGAATTTACCCATGTCTTCGGCAGAGATTGCGTCAACAACACCGCTAGAATCTCGTTTGATGTCCATGGCACGAGTCAAGCTGCCCCGTACGCCCGTAACAACAACCTCTTCCAGCATCATTGCTGCATCTTGGTCTGATTCTTGTGCGAAAGCTAATCCAGTTCCAGAAAGAAATGCCAGTGTGACACAGGTAGCTAATGGTTTTTTATTAAATGCTGATTTTTGCATTTGCTAGCTCCAGTTTATTTATTAACCAGTTTGTAAACCTATATTTATTAGTATTTTGCTTTTTGTTTTACTTATTTTTTACATATCGCCTCCCGACTTCTCTAACCTGCCCGCCGGTTTAGCCAGCTAGACAGAATCCCTCAAGTGCTGTTGTAAATGGTTTTATTTGTGCCTAGCTCATGGAAAAAGTAGCCTAATCAACTACGCTTTTTTAAACATCGGCTTTGCGACAGCGCTCAAAATTGACAACGCTGTCACCAGAAGTGGTAAATGATCAACAACTCTAATTCTGGCTTAACAGTTTGAATGCGGGCCAAAACTCATACTTTAGACCCAGTACTTTGGGGTGAGAGGAGCTGCTCATTTATCACCTTATATTTTCGGGGCGGCTAGGTGCATCGCATCTCACCCCGTTTTCGTATCCTGACTCAACGCCGATCTAAGCTCGAAGCCCGCGGCAACCATTTTCTACTACTCGTTGCATTTCATTGAGCGACCGAGAACAACTCACAAACAGTCGAAGCAAATATGTGTTTTCCGCCAAACCTAAAGTACTCTTCGTTAAAGCATTGGGTGTGAGCGGTACGATTAATCATCCCAAATACACTCAAGTAATAGCACAAGACTTAATGTGCACAACTGAGCAGACGCACTTACCGGTTAAAAACAGGCTTAAAGCGCCACTATTTGGTTATTTAAAAAATCCCTGTTACTGATGTCAGCCAGCGCCACATTGGAGGCGAGCCGCAATTAGATTTCGCTACTATTTAGGTAATAGCGCCCGAAAACCAATGCCGTAACAATGAAAAACATAAGATGTGGTGAGAGCTAGTGGAGAGACGAGCCCTGTAATGTGATTGGTAGTAGACATAATTATTGTTCGCTCTTTTGGCTTATAAGTTTTATAGGTTTTTTAATAATATTTTTTAAACTTCTGGGCTATTTAATCGCTGCCCAGGCAGTTATCCCATTTGTTGCTGTGTGTAAACCTCTTGCACCTGCGAATGTAACCGATTACATTCACCGGCGCAAGTCTGCAATTGCGAACAAATTTCAGCGTAGATACGCTACTCTAAAAAGAAATAAAAACCGGCTACACAGCCCCATCAGGAGCTTGCAATGACTCAAAGCAAACACCCTCCAAGCCCCCAGAGACGCGCCCTTTTGCAAAATTTAGCATTGGGCCTAGGCTTAGCTAGCCTTTCCCCAGCGCTTATTCGCGCTGCCGAAAGTGCTTCTTCTGGAAACACAGACGCGAGCAGTGTTTTCACTGCTGAACAATATCAGTTCATCACTCAAATATCCGATCTGCTGATCCCAGCCACAGACACCGCTGGTGCTGTAGGCGCCGGCGTACCGGCGTTTATCAACCACTTGGTTACCAACGACTTCAGTAGCGAGCACCAACAGGACTTCCTGCTGGGTTTAGGCGTATTCCAAACAGAAGCGGCAAAGCGCGGAAAATCCTTTGTTACCTTGAGTAACAAAGATCAAGTTAAAGAACTCACTAAATTAGACAAAAAAGCCTATCGCTCTAAGCCACCGGAATGGGCGGAGTTTTATCGAGAATTAAAATCACTCGTATTGTTTGGCTATTACACCTCTGAGCCTGGCGCCACCCAAGAGCTGATTTATTCTGCTGTACCTGGCCCCTACCAAGGCTGTGTGCCCTACGAATCCATCGGCCGCGCCTGGGCGACTTAACCACAAAATCGCCCAAAAACTTGATAAAAATACAGTCTGAGAGAAGATTTTATGAGCACACCCGTTTATGACGCCATCGTCGTCGGCTCTGGTATTTCCGGCGGCTGGGCCGCTAAAGAATTCACTGAAAAAGGCATGAAGACTCTCCTGGTAGAGCGCGGACCAGAATATAAGCACCAGCAGGATTACAAATACGACTTTACTAATCCCTGGGAATTACCGGCACGCGGCAAGGTTGCCGAAGATACGCTGGCAAATGAATACGCTATTCAACAGCGTTGTTATGCAATGAACGAAATGACCCGTGAACGTTTTGTCAAAGACAACGAGCACGAATACATTCAGGAAAAACCCTTTGATTGGATCCGCGGCTATCACACCGGTGGCCGCTCCATCATGTGGGGCCGCCAAAGCTATCGCTGGAGTGACTTGGATTTTGAAGCCAATAAAATTGATGGCCACGGCGTCGATTGGCCTATCCGCTACGCAGATTTGGAAAGTTGGTACGACTACGTAGAAGAATTTGCCGGAATCAGCGGCAACATCGACAACATACCCCATGTGCCCGACGGTAAATTCCAACCGCCCATGGAGTTGAACTGCGTTGAACGCGAAGTCAAAAAACGTTTAGAGTCTAAATACGATAACCGACACTTGATTATCGGCCGCTGTGCGCACCTGACTAAACCCACAAAGGTCCACATGGAACTGGGCCGCGGCGCTTGTATGTCACGTAACCAGTGCCAGCGCGGCTGTTCTTTCGGCGCGTATTTTAGTAGCCAAAGCGCTACCCTCCCCGCGGCTCGTCGCACGGGTAATTTAGAAATGACCCACAACGCCATCGTAAAAGAAGTTATTTACGATGAAGCAACCGGCCGCGCCAAAGGCGTTAAAATCGTCGATCGCACCACCTTGCAGGAGCGCGAGTACCACGCCAAGGTCGTGTTCCTATGCGCGTCCACCATTGGCACCACTCAAATAATGCTGAACTCTCGTTCACGTCGTTTCCCCAACGGTATTGGTAACGACAGCGGCGCCCTGGGCCGGTACTTAATGGATCACACCATGCACGTGGGGGCCACCGGCACCATGGAAGGCTTCGATGAGCACTACTATAAGGGCCGTCGCCCCAATGGTATTTACATCCCTCGTTTCCGCAACCTGAAGCAGCAAGACGCTAACTACGTGCGCGGCTTCGGTTACCAGGGCGGCGCCTCTCGGCCCAGCTGGCAAGCCGGTATGGACCAGCCTGGTATTGGCACAGATTTAAAAGCCAGCCTTAAAAACCCAGGCACTTGGCAATTCCGCTTAATCGGCTTTGGTGAAATGCTGCCCTACGCTCACAATAGAATCACCCTAGATGAGCAAAACACCGATCAATGGGGCATTCCGCTTCTGAGAATGGATTGCGAATGGGGCGATAACGAGCACAAAATGCGTGAAGACATTGTGGATTCGGCCGTTGAAATGCTGAAAGCGGTTGGTGCCAAAGATATCGTCTCCACTCATAATGATCATGCTCCTGGCCTAGCCATTCATGAAATGGGCACAGCCAGAATGGGTAAAGACCCCAAAACCTCCGTGCTGAATAAACACAATCAGTGCCACAGTGTGCCAAATTTATTTGTCACCGACGGCGCGGCCATGGCATCGTCCGCCTGCCAAAATCCCTCACTGACCTATATGGCCTTAACCGCTCGTGCCGTAGATTTCGCGGTCAAAGAAATTGAAACGGGCAGATTGTAAGATCGAACCGGGGCCGTAGCGAAGCCGGCCCCTTTCCTCTAACGCTATCTCTAACTCTAAAAACAACAGCAAGCCGACCATGGAGTGAACACAATGCAAGAATTATCACGAAGACAGTGGCTTAAACTCGCTGCAGGTGCCACCGCCGGCGCCTGTGCACTGGCCAGCCCATTACGCCTGTTAGCGCAATCGGGTAACAGAGGTCCATCATTTGGCGTGCAGCTTTATACTGCCCGCGCACTGATGGAAAAAAATGTCGCCAAAACCCTGGCTAAAACCGCCAAAACCGGGTTTAAAGAAGTCGAACTGGCAGGCTTATTTGACAACGCACCCAAAGAATTTAAAAAAATGCTGGACGACGCAGGGCTAACTGCTCCATCTAGCCACATTCCTTTGCAAGGCTTTGAGAAGGATTTCGGTAAGACGTTAGAATCCGCCCTCACCCTGGGCAACAAATACATTGTTTTACCTTACATAATGCCGGAACAGCGTCAGTCTTTTGATATCTACAAACACGTGGCCGACCTTTTAAATACCTGTGGCGAACAAGCCAAACAAGCCGGCATTACCGTGGCCTATCACAATCACGATTTTGAATTTGAACAATTAGCCGAAGGCCAGCCAATGGCGTTTTTGTTAAATAACACAGACAAAGACTTAGTTCAGTTCGAATTAGATTTATACTGGGCTTCAAAGGTGAACCAAGACCCTGTGGCTATTTTTAAACAGCACCCCGGGCGCTTCCCATTGTGGCATGTGAAGGACATGGCCAAAGATGGCAGCATTGCCAATGTGGGTGAAGGCACCATCGACTTTCAACGTATTTTTGATGCCGCCAACGTGGCCGGCTTGCGCCATGGTTTTATTGAGCACGACAGCACCAAAAAACCCATCGCAACGTTTAAGCGTGGTTACAAAACCCTGCAAACCCTGCAACTGCCAAGCTGATTGGCCAATCAATTACGCAATTACACAAACCAACGTAAGTACAAAGGGCCTTGGGGCCCTTTTTTTTAGCGCTCCTTTTCCATACCCCCCTCGCTTTCCATTTTCTTTTATAACGCAAAAACCGATTACCGCGGTGGCTCTACTTTAAATTCCTGTAACCGACTGACGCATTGATTATTAATTGGTCACTACGCAACTCCGTTCACCCTCAGTTTAATACCGCTTAATTAATAAGGTAATTCTGCAATAGGCGCTGCTGATTTATGCCGGCCACGCACTTATTTCTATACCCGCTAAAGTTGGACCTACGCGCAAAAACTACGCCAGCCAAACTGCCCGCCATAGCCAACAGCCATTGCGCTATACCTATAGAACCTTCCATCACGGCAATTACGCCGTTGGTTTTCTCTTGTTAGACACCCACAATAAATCGGGAGATCGATAGATGCCAGAAATGCGCAAATTCACCATTGCTTTTGGTGGGGTAGTTTTTAGTGCCGGAGCCCTGTTATTAACCGCTTGTAGTGACAGCGGAAGCAGCGGTGGCAATAATCTCGTCAATGGTGGCGGCGGCAACGGTACCACCACCGACCCGGTGTCTTTTTCCGGTGAAGCGGCGAAGGGTATTGTTATCGGCGGCGTTGTTAACGTGTATCCAATTGTGAATGGTTCGGTGGATACAAGCACGCCCCTGGGCTCCGGCGTAACAGACTCTACCGGAACCTACACCGTTGAACTGGCCGACTACGACGGCGAACCAGTACAAATTGAAATTGCGGCTGCTGCCGACGACAGTACGTCCATGATTTGTGACTTATCCGGCGGCTGTGGTGACGGCGTTGGTTTTGGCGACAGCTTCCCAGTAACTGATTTCTCGCTTAGCGCAGTGGTAACCGAAATCACCGACGATACACCCTCGGTAAGTGTTACACCACTTTCCACCGTGGCCTCTCAGCTGGCAATAGAAACCCTAAGCGCAGGTACCGAAACCAATATTTTACAAGCTATCAGTAATGCCAATACCAGCGTCGCCAACCGCTTTGGTATCACTGGCGACATCACCCAGGTGGATGTGGTTGATATCACCAATCCCACGGCGGTGAGTGCCGCAGACGAATCCGCGCTGCAATTCAATTTCTTTAACGCCGCGATCGTGCAGTCAGTCATTAACGACAATGGCGCTGTTGGCCTTGAACAAGCGGTACAAGCGTTTGCAAGCCAATACATAGACAACGGCGGCTTAGCCGATACCGAAACCGCCGGCGCGGCTGGCATAACACTGGAAGATATTCTGAATGGCGCTTCCAGCATTATTGACTCGGTTGAAGTCGCCTTGGCAGATGCGGGTGTAGACGCTGACTTGAGCGCGCTGGAAACCGATATCGACGCACGCGCCAACCTCGCCGCTAACGGAAATACCACCCCCACCAGCGGGACCCCGGCAGCGCCAGCAGACAGCGAATTGCAAACCGTTAAAAACGACGTTGCAGCGCTGCGCAACCTGGCCTACGCCATTGACCTCACCAGTGCCGATACCTTCGCCGACGACATTGAAATGGCCGCCGATGTGGTCGACGCCGACCTTGCCAAAGCTCTAGAGGCTCTGGGTTACGCTGCGCAAGCCATCGCCGACGCGTGGGTTGTGGTGAGTGAATCCGATGTTGCACCGGTGGTGGTGACAGACACCGACACCGGTATTGAAGTTGATATCACCAGCAGTAATTCAATGCACACTTACAGCGTCGACCAAGATGTGGAAGTCATGACCGATGCGGGCACGGTTATGTCGATTCCTGTAACGCTCACCGCCATGGATAACGGCAGCACAGTCAGTGAATCCGAGCCTGCCTTGAGCGAAAATGACGACGGCTCCTACAACGAGAGCAAAACTTACAGTGCAGACGTTGACCTCGCCCTGGAAGGGATGGCAACCGTAGCCAACAGTGTTCGAGTAAGCGTGGAGTCCGGTACGTTTATGGTGTCTCTCAGTGGAGAGGAAGATCATCTTCACAGCTATATGACGCAGAACAGCGACGGCACCATGAGCTACGGATTCACCACCGACGAGGTGTTATCCATCGAAGATTTCTCGCTTAGCCTTGAAACCATGGTGCAGCAACTAAGCGGTACAGATGCTATTACCTTTGAGGGCACTATTGGACTTGAAGTCACGGCCTTTAACGGCACCGCAACGGAGGAAGCCGCCGAGCACTCCAGCGCCATGGGCACGGGTAACATGAGTTATACCGACATGTGGAGCGACCAAGAAACCATTGGCGAGCTGGCGTTTAGCTTGGGTGGCTCTTTTAGTTCTGTCTCGGGTAACGCCTTGGTGGCCAGCTTGAGTGTAATGGCCGACGGCACCGGTTTAGTGTTCGGCTGCGACGGCAACATTGAGTGGAACAATGCAGGCATGTACAGCTATGAAGAAACCTGCGCTGAGGAAACCGAGCAAAATTACGCCGACATAAGCGCTACTTTAGCCGTGCTCATGAGCGTGGACACCCTGGACGATGACGTTACCTTCACCGTGGCCCTGGCCAGAACCGGTTTGGATGACGGCAACCTAACCGTGCGCTTGAGCTCGGGTGCCAATGTGTTTAGCACCACCTATCAAACCGCCAGCACGGGTTTACGCAGCGTAAACATCACCACGGCATCCGGCGCGATTATCAGTCTTGCTGAAACCGACGACCCCGATACTGACGTTGAAGGGACTATCACGCTCAACGGCAGCCAATACGCCACCATCGAGGACAGCGGTAACGGCATTCTTGTCATCACCTACACAGACGGTGAATTCGAGTCACTCTAACTCCGTTAGATCTGTTTTAGCACCGGGTTGCCGGTGCTTTTTTTTATTTTTTGAAATTATTTTTACAATGCTAAAACAAACTTGCGTCATTATCGGTTGGCTGTTTGGTTTACAGCAACTGTGCCACGCCGAGCCTCACAATCAATTCGCCCTGCAGCTTAGCGCAACGAACTTTACTTACAGCGAGGCCATGCCAATTAAGCAATTTATGGACGAGCTGCAAGGCCCGCCCCCGGATGCAGGCGATAAGGCGTTTACCTTTAACCGCGCTGCATTGGACATCCACTGGAACCAATTTAAGGTGAGTGTTTTTCAGCGGCTGGATTATCTACTGGAATACAGCGAAGACACTCTGGCCGTGGCCTACGCCGATGAAAACGACACCCCCTACCCCATTGGCACTCGGCTCACTATAGATCTGCAAGCCAATCATATAGAAGCCAAGGGCTTCGGCATTGGGTATACCTTTACGCCGATTAAAAACCTGAAAATAATCCCCACCGTTAATTACCTACAAGCCGAAGCGCTTACCGACGGCGACCTAACGGGCTATCTTTTTACCCCGGACGGCGATCAAATCGACGGTAGCCTCACACTGGATTACGCCTATAAGGAAGATTTGTTATTGGACCGTGAGCAAGAGACGGTAAGTGGCAAAGGTTACGCAGTAGATATTGCGCTGTATTGGCAATGGCGAGAAAACAGCTCAATTGATCTTAAAATGAATGATGTGATCTCACGGATCACTTGGAAGGACGTTACCTATACTCAGGCCAACGCCGCCACGGACAATCTTAGCTTCGATGCCCAAGGGCATTTATCAGCGGCGAGTTTTTTATTCGGCCGCGCTTGGTATCGCACGCAGCACCAGCGGTTACCCAAAAAAATACTGGCACAAGCCCACTATCAACTCAGTGATCATCAGCGGATTTCATTGGGACACCAAACCCTCGGCAGTTACCAAGACGTGCGCCTGGGCTGGCACAGCCTGTGGCAGCAATGGACATTTACTGCCGGTTACCGCTGGCAGGCCCAGGCATTCGATGCACAGATACAGCATCGTTTCGCCCGCCTTGGCATCACCAGCGACTCAACGGATTGGCAGCAAGCAAAAATGTTAGGTGTAAACTTTTCTGTTTCTGTGCCGTTGTGATTGAGTGATGTGCAGCAGCAATAGAACGTTCGGCAGCGTAATGGCCATAGAGAACTTTTAGATTGGTTAAAGATGTGAAGCCTTTCTTCGCCACAGCGATAGCTATCACGTGGCCATTCCCTGCGCCATTTACACTGCCAAATTGCAGGCAACTTTCTGGCAACACGACCCCGTCACACTCTGCCTCCCCTGACTCACGGCAACTTGGAACCAAGCCACGAGTTAGAGTAACCTAGGCCCTTAACAAGGACCGAGGCGCATTGCCTCAGAATAAGGGGCAGACTCCATGTGTTGGCGTCGTTACAGCAACGCAGTGCGCGTTCTATCAGTAACCATTATTTTCACATTTTTTTGCCAGGCCGCTCTGGCCGTGCGGATCACCGAAAGCCACTACCAAGGCCGACCCCACTTTATTATTGAAACCAAACTTGCCACCTATTACTTTGACCAAGCCGGTGGTGGGTTTTCTCGCTTAATTGATAATGACGGCAAGGATTGGATCGAGTTTAAAAAAGAACCATTAGAGAGCTTTCCGGCCTCTGCTGCGGCCGGCTTCCGTGGCATGCCCAACGCCCTGTTTGGCGACGCCAACCCAGACAACGGCGGCGGCCACCCGGGCTTTAATCAATGCAAGAGCTACGTGGTCGATCGCCAGAGCATCCATACGCAAACCAAAAGCGGGCGCTGGGCTTGGACCTGGAGTTTTACTGAAACCACCGCCACCATGGTGATGACCAAGGCCGACCCCAGCCTACCCTGGTGGTTTTTGTACGAGGGCCCAATAGCCGGCAGTTTTACCCCAAAAGAAAAATATTGGGGCACGGATAAGGGTGGGCCGAGGCGCGACGTGCCCGCTAAAAACAGCCAATACTATGATCACATTCAATGGGCTTATTTTGGCGATATTAACAGCACCAAAGTCCTGTATTTGGCACAGCACCAACCAGACCAGCAGATTGATACAGTGTGGTATTTAGGCAGCAGCAAAAAAGGCTCTGCTAAGGCCGTTGATGGCATGCTAGTGTTTGGCTTTGGCCGCGGCCAAAAAGCACAGCCGCAGTTAACCGGCCAAGGGCAAACCTTTACCGTTGGCTTGCTGGAGTTACCGGCTGTGCCAGCCTTGGATGACGCCCTGCACGGCTCTTTACAAAGTGCGGTAACTCAGGCCCTCACGCAGCCCAGATACCAACCTAAACCCTCGGTGGCGTTAGTTTATCGCCCATTGGCTGTCACCGATCCAATGGCTTTCAACGGCATAATAGCCTTCACAAACCCAGCGACGTCGTCAAACAAAGAAGCCAGCAACCAGCGATCCTGGTCGCCCTTAGAATTGCTGGCCCCGCACCTAATCAGTTTATCGAAAAGCAATATTTTAGAGCTGATGGAAAATCTGCAAGCTGAACCTGGGCCGTGGCCCGAAGTGCTTAAACAGCGCCTCATTGTGGCCAGCCAAAACCGGGCTTACCCACAGGCCGATATTATCCGCGCAGCCATTGGCCGCCAGGCTCGGCCCTAACGCCAGGCAATAGGCAAAGCGACATTACACCAACCAAAACCCAGCCGCGAGATAGCCAACGATGGTGAAGCCAGCGGCAATTAAGGCATAGGGCAATTGCGTTTTAACATGCTCGACGTGGTCGCAGCCCGCCGCCAGGGAAGCAATGATGGTGGTATCGGATATGGGAGAGCAATGATCCCCCGCCACTCCGCCACCCAATACAGCCGCCAGCATTAGCGATGGCGGAATGCCAACCGCCAGAGCCAAGGGCATGGCGATGGGAATGATAATGCCGTAGGTTCCCCAGCTGGTGCCGCTCATAAACGCCGTTAGCGCGGCGATGATAAATATCAGTGCCGGCAGCAAGGCCGGCATAACCAGCGCCTCGGTTAAACTGGCAAGATAAGCACCGGTACCTAAGGCTCGTAGGCTGTCGCCCAGGGCAATGGATAAAAACAACACGGTTACCGGAGCCACCATCTCGCCGATTCCTGCAAAGCCACGGGCCTGTAGTTCGGCCGCGGTAAAGCGTTTTGTGACCAACAACAACACATAGGCCACCGCCAGGGCCAAGCAAATGGCCCACAAAATACTCTGCGAGCCGGAGCCGGACATTATATTGCCCTGCCCGGTCCACCACATAAACCCAAGGCCAGAAACCACCATCACGGAAAATGGCAACCACATATACATTGAGCGGGTGGCTTCCGCCACAGACTCGCTGGGCGCTTCAATGCGGCTATCCGCTCGGCGCATGGGGCCAATCACCTTGCCGGTGGCCACGGTGAAAAACACCCCAAACAGCGTGAAGATAGCGTATAAATTCCAGGGAATGGTACCGGCCAAGGTAGCCACTGGGCTTTCGAAGCCATAGGGCTCAAGCAGCCCTAAAGCATAGGCCCCCCAACCATTTAACAACACCAAAACACTCACCGGCGAGCTGGTGGAATCAATGATGTAGGCCAGCCGCTCCCGGCTTAGCTTGTAGCTGTCATAGAGTGGCCGCCCTAAAATACCGGCGGTAAATAGACTGACGTTGGTCTCGATGAAAATCGCACAACCGGTTAGCGCGGGAACAAACGCCGCCCGCCGCTGTGATCGCACAAAGCCCGTGCTTTTAAGGCGCTCCACCATGGCGGTTACGCCACCGGAATCCCGCATATAGGCAATCACGGCTCCAATCAGTAAACAGAACAGCAGTACCCGGGTATTGCCCGGGCTGGCAAATACGGCCACCGCTCGGTTAATGCCCTCAAGGCCGCCCAACAAGGGGTTGAAGCCAACCATAATGGACTCTGACAAAAGGATGGCTAAGCCCAATGCCCAATAGACGTTGCGGGTTTTAACAGCGACCAAAATCGCCACCACCGGCGGTGTTGCAACTAACCACTCCATCGACTGATCTTCCGTAGCAAAAGGATTAGCTTATAGAAAATTCTATTTCAAAGCACGGCGCAGGGCAGCGCGGGCCAATGGAGGGAATGAAAGGCGAGGTAACAATAAGAAGTAATGCCGGCTGTTGAGCCGGCATTACTAAAAAGATTAACGGGCGTTGGCTTGGCGCAATGGCATGAGAGGTAGTAGCGCCGGTTTATCGCTGACCTTGGGTTTACGGTGGGGTGCTTTACCCAACAGCAATACGCGGGTTAGGTTGAACCGAGCCAGTACCAGCTCCAGCACGATGGGCCCCATTATTCCAGCGACCAAGCTGGTGAAGAATACCACGTCCAGGTCGATACCAAATTTGCCAAATACGATTCTTGGTACTGCGGTGAAAAACACATGGAAAAGGTAGATGGAGTACGAGAACACCCCAATTTTTGCCAACAACGTGGATTTAAAACCGATGGACAGCAAGCATAAGCACGCTAAAACGCCGAGCAACAAGCTAGGCAACGCGCGTTTACCAAACGATGGCACCCATTGGTGATAGATAAAAATTAACACCGCCAGGGTCGCACACATGGCCACAGCAATTAAGCCGCTGTTGATTTTTTTAAAAGCATCGTACCGCTGCACGCCCATGCCCAACAAGAAATATGGCAGCAAATACAAAAAGCCCGAGAAGGAAAAATACTGGCTGTATAGTGGGCTAACGTACAATGCCGCACTGCCAATAAATACCGCGGCCCACCGGCCGCTGCTAGAAAACGCGTTTAACTTTTCTAACACAACGATTAAAACGAACACCAAAAATAGCGACTCAATAAACCAAAAGTGCGCTACCGGCTGAATGTGCAACAAAAGCCAATTGCTGATACTGGAATTGGTGCCTGGAGTAATCGCTTGGAGCAAGGCAAAGGCAGTGCCCACAGTTAACATGGGTAACAGCAGCCTTCGGGCCTTCTTCTGCATAAAATTAGCCACGCCCTCGCGGAACGGACGATAGGCGTAAACAACTCCAGACAAAAACGTAAATAGCGGCATACGCAGGTACATCAAAACGTCGTTTAAGTCTCGATAAATACCGTCAGAAATTCGTAAACCATTGGTCGCTTCAGAGCCGACAACATGATAAGCAACTAGCAGCAGGCACGCTAATCCCCGCAGCGTGTTGATCGACAACTCTCGATTGCTTCGCATATAAACCTTTGCCAAGTAGATTGGATTTTACTGTGCACGCGCGGAGACGTTCATAATAAAGGGGCAACTAGAGGCCTGCTCAATGCCACTGCCCCAACCAATGGTTGTAAGTTCTACAACTCGGCGGTAACAATGGCTAATCGCTGCCCCCAAGCAACGCACCACAAAACAACACGGCAACATAAAAAGGAACTTTGTGCACCAACAACTCAAGCTGGCTACATTACGCACATTCTTCGATGACGGCAGAAAAACCCTTTTTTCTACTCAAATTAGGCGTTCTAACGTGAACAGAGTGCGAAATTCATCACACTGCCTTAGAACAATAATTCAAACCCTTCTATCCATGAAAATTAACCGCTCGTTTTGCAGGCGCACACTACTAGAACAGAGCAAAAACAACACCAGCTGGTTAATTTATTTGTGATCAATTGCGCATAAAAGATAAATGGGTAATCTGAGCCGAATTTGAAAAACTGGCACGAGGCGAAAAGTCAGCTTAAGTTCAGGATAGGTTTGGGGAAGAAACTGAGATGAGATAAGCACGAGCAAAAAACTTGTGGTGCGGAAAGGATTGGCAGAAAAACACTGGCCCGAGACCGGCAGCCAAAGACTGAACAGCGAGACGGCAGGATTGCCGTCTCGCTGCGAAACCGGCTAGCGGTTTGGGAGCTAAATTACACCAGCATTAAAAATGGTACTGATACTTCAAGTACCAAAGAGCGCCGTTAAACCCGAAAGGAGAAAACTGGCTGTAGGGTAAACCCAAACCGGTGGTTTGACCCGGCGCACACTCACAACCTTGTTCACCAAGAATGTTTGTACCACCTAAGGTAATGGCGCTGTCGCCGATGTCGTAACGGCCTTCAACATCCAATGTGTAAGCGTCGTCAAACACGGCGCCGGCTTCGTTGTCGTAGAAGTCATCGTAGTAGCTAGCACGCACCAATAAACGCAGGTCTTCTACCTGGTGGTTAATGGAGAAGTTGTAGCGTGTATCTGGCGTGGTCTCTTCGATTTGGCGAACACGGGCAGCATCTACCGTAGCGGGGTTGAAGTCGGTGACCTCAGTTTTGGTGTGGTTAAACGCCAAGCTGTAGGTGGTTAAACCGAAATCGGTTTCGCTTTCGATGGATGCAACAATATCGATACCCGAGGTTTCGGTGTCGAAATCGTTGGTGAAGAAACGGAATTCGGCAATGTCGTCCACACCCGATACACCTTCTGCGCGCAACTGATCCGCCTGTGCGGGAGTCAACGCGAATTCGGTAGAAAGATTCAAGCGATCGGTTACTTCGATGTGGAAGTAATCTACCGTCAAATCCAGCATGCCGATGTTGGTGTAGAAACCAAAGGCAAAGTTAGTGGATTCTTCCGGCTCCAACGGACGACCACCCACCGCGGCAGCAATAGCACTGGTGGCAGGAATGGTACCTTGGTTGGTTAACACGCCGTTCACAAACTGAGTAGACACGTTAGAGGCGTTAGATTGACCGGGGGTTGGCGCCTTAAAACCAGTGGAGTAGGTAGAACGGATACCGAAGTTATCGGTAATGGCATAGTTTGCACCGATTTTGTAGTTCACTGTGCTACCGAAGTCTTCGAAGTCCTCAGCGCGCACTGCGGTGGTGATCAACAGATCATCGGTTACGTCAAATTCTGCATCTAGGTAGATGGCGTCGTTGGCACGGGTCCAGCTGCCGGCGATTTGTGGCGAAAACCCGGGAAAGCCGTTGGAGGACGTACTAAAGCCCTGCTCACCCAAACCACCATCGATGTAGGATTCCCGCTGACCTGCGCCAATGGTGAACTCTTCTTCGCGGTGCTCAATACCAAAGGCCAAGGCTACCTGCTCATTCACAATGTAGGTAAAATCAGCACTCAGGTTGATGTCCTGTTGCTCGTAGGAACCCGGATCAAAATCACGCGGGGTATCTGGGCCCAAGGAAGCATTAACTGTGTTGTTGATGAAGAAATCAGACTCGTGGCTACCGTAATAGGCGCTCACATCCCAACCGAAATCACCATCCTCGCCACGCACACCCAACAACAGGGCCTGGTCGGTAATGTCACCGCCAAAACGTGGGGTAAAACCACCGGGAATCAGCTCTTGGAAAGTAAAACAGTTGGGATCAGCCGCTACTTGAGCAAATGCGGTAGAGTTCGGGGTACCATCAGCATTTAAAGGAATAGAAGGACAAGAGCCAGTATTACCGTCTAACGCGCCAACTAATAGTGAATTATTCTCTCCATCCCAATAAACACCACCACGGTTTGTGGGGTTACGGTAATAAAAACCGCCTTCTACGGTTTTAGAACCGTGGTTAGCATAACCGTATAGCTCGGTTGTGGTGCTTAGGTCGTAACCGAAATTGGCGAACAATTTAATGTCGTCTTCTACTTCTGGTGTACCCCAAACCATAGCGGGGGTTGGTACGCCGGTGTAACCTGCGTCGATCAAACCTTGGGCATCGGCGCGCTGTACAGCACGGTCTGTGGCTTCGGATTCATTCCAGTCGGCGGTTAGGTTTACGAAACCGGAATCACCCAGGGGCAGGCCTTTGTTGATAGCGATGTTGTAGAGCGCTTCGCCCTCTTCCGCCCACTGGCCGTACTTGACCATGATGGAGCCGCCTTCGGAATCGTCTTTCAATTCAAAATCAATAACACCGGCGATGGCATCGGAACCGTATTGAGCGGCCGCACCGTCGCGCAGAACTTGCACAGATTTGATGGCGCTGGCGGGTATCGCAGCCAAGTCTGGCCCTTGGGAACCGTTGGAAACGCCGTTACCTAGCCAGGTAATTACAGAAGCGCGGTGGCGGCGCTTGCCGTTAACTAGTAGCAGAGTGTGGTCGGGTGCCAAACCACGCAGGTTAGCGGGGCGAACCAGAGTTGCAGCATCACTGATGGGCTGGTCATTCACGTTGTAGGAAGGCACGGTATTGCGAAATAAATCGCTCATATCGGTAACGCCCTGGGATGCCAAATCATCTGCAGAAATTACGTCAATGGGGGCCGGAGAATCGGTAACCGAACGCTCTTTGGCGCGCGATCCGAGAGTAACAACCTCTTCGATCACGCCCTCTTGAGAAAAAGCCACAGGAGAAGCGCTCAACATAAACGGTACGCTAAACGCACCGATCGCCAAGCTTAAGGTTTTTTTGTTCATGAGTTTACTCGCCTTGTGAGTGTGGTGTTGTAATGAATTCTTATCGTGGAACGGGGTGTACCGTTATTTTTTCGTGTTGTTTTCGCTTTGCTGTGAAACTTACTGCGCAAAAGCGACACTAAACTGTGTGGTAATAATCTACCTATAAACTTGTCTTTGGTTTTGTGGGCCAACCAAATGCCATTAGGTTGTGTCCCGTAAACTAAAACCACTTGAAACTAAACCTAATCGGTATAGAACGCAGCGCCCAAGAGTGCACAATACTTAGCCCACGGCTCAGCGTTGCCGTCGGCGCCTGTCGCATGGTGAGCTTCTGCATTTGTACAAGTTCTTATAGCTATACATCCTATAGCTGTACATCCTATAGCACTACAAATGGCGCGAGCACAAATCGATCGCCTTTAACAATCCCAGCCTAAACGCAATTGATTTTAATAGTCCTAACTACTCGCCTAATTTACCTATCCTCAGTAGCTTCCTATTTTATAACTTCCAATTTTAACAACCTAATTTAAAAACGGCCCTTTGGGTTTCAGGCTAGCTCGGTTAGCAAAACCACCAAGTTAAAAAAGCCGCCCCCAAAAGGAACAATCAATCAAACCCTGGGCTCGCCCGCGCCATTATTACTCAACGTTTTTTTAACGTAAACCATCTGTTAAAAAGTGCAATAATTCTTTTGTACAAGGGCGAGCAAAAAATAAAACGAATTTAACGTCATTATTATTTTTGTGACTAAAAATTACACTACAAAAGAACAGAATTTAACCGCACAGCCAAAGGAAGACTCATTTTTCGCCTTTTTCATTTTTAAACCTAAATGCAGGATGAACGACCAGCGACTTTCATTTGTAAAATAAAATGCTCATACCAAGAAATTATTTTTAACAAACCGCTTTGAACAACCGCCCAAATCTGAATTGACGCGCCAAAACGCGGCTAAGGTTGCCGCTGCTGCGCGCAATTCTTATTTAATCAGCGTCTCATACGCAGCCAATATGCGAGAAGATCACGATTAAAAACATCGCCCTTTACTACGAAACGGAATAAATAGGAATTACCCAACAGGCTGAATTTAGCTACATTACTTTATAAAAACGCAGCACGACGCTGTTGGCTTTACGCATGCCCGTGGAGATTACCACCGACTTATTCAACCAGTTGTAGGGGCTAGATTCAGCAACTTCGAAGGTGGCAGAGGTACGCATATAGTATTGGCTGGGAGCCACATCCTCGCCTTTGGCCAACCGCTTTAGCACTCGGGCAGTGGCTGTTCTGATACCGGAGTTTTCAATAAAGATAATGGTGCCATCGTCGGTTTTTAAACTGTAGGTCGCCACCAGGTCTGCTGTGCCGTCCTCTCGTACGGTTTGCCAGTCAGCCCCACCGGGTAGAACCACTCCCTTAATGCGCGGCCCTTCAAAATGCCCGCCATTGATGCCGATAATACGGCGAACACCATATTTGGTTTTACCAACTTCCCGGGGCGGATTTAAGGTGACCGTGGCTTCAAAGATAAATTCTAGGGAGGGTTTATCCAAAGAATGCTCTGCATAAGAGACACTGGATATTACTGCGATAATGAAGAACTGTACTGGCAGCTTCATAGAAACCTTACTGATTATTAGATAATTATTATACTCGTTCAGTTATGTGCAACCTGCGCAAGTTTTGAGTAGAACAGACTGCGGTGGCGTAGCTTATGAATTAGCCCGCCACTTTGCAAGAGGTTAAAGCTGGGATGATTTCGCGCCGCGGCCACAAAAGGGTGAGTTGAAAGCAGCGTCAGCGACGAGTTCACCCCAACCCTTTACGAACCCACTTTGTAGGCTTCGAAATTAAACCTTCTCTATGGATGAGATAAAAACCAATTGGGTGTCGGTGTCAATCCCAGCACTCAATCAATGGCTGCGCCGCAGGCAACCGCATTGTTCATCGGCTGCTATCTAAATCTTCTTTTAAACAGCATTAGCTTTCACCATATCTTCATCCTGGCGAAACTGTATATGGTCTGCAGTTAAAACTGCCTTAGATTGATCACCGTTCGGCGGAGTAATGAGGACACTGGGGTCCGGGTAGTGGAAAAAGATGATGGAGCGTCGCGCGTGAATGGCTTGCTCGCGGGGAGGATTGGCAACTCGATGGGGGTTGGCAGGGATTGTGTTGCCACTCCACAGATTTAGTAAATCGCCGGCTTGCAACAACCAACAATCTTCCGGGATTTGTACGGGCACCCAATCCTTGCCGCCGTTGATGGCAACCTCCAGTCCACCAGGAGCGCTGTCGCCCCACAGTAAGGTTAGAGCGCCAATATCCGTGTGCGGATGAGCCCGCCACTGGCCTCGGTTAGGGTTGGCCGGCTGTGCGTAATAGTGGGTAGCCACCAAATTGGAAAATTGGTTGTCAGTCCAATTATCCGCATCCCAGTCGTCTCGGCCCAAGCCCGCGGCGATTTTGCCCATCACAAAGCCGGCAAATTCACGCATGCGAAAATACATTTTCTCCCAATTTTGCCGAAAATCCACCGGCGCGACTGGCCACTTGGTAAAAGTATCACCCCAGTTCTGGTTATCTGACAGACGCTTATCAACATCCAAACGCAATTCAAAACGCTCCATCAGATCGCCCTTTGGTCCTTTTTCGGATACCGGCTGCCAACCGTACCAGGGGCCATCGCCAGGCCATTCTACCTGTTCTTTTTCTGACCGAGGCAAGGCGAAAAACTCGTCCCAACTATTCAGCATAGCCTCGCGCAGGTTTACATCAACGCCATGATTTTCCAGCAACACACAACTATGCTCTGCAAGCAATGCCACCAATTGGTCAGGGCTACATTGGGTGATATCAATGCGAGGAACTTGATGTAGCATGATCGTATATCTCCTGAGATTGTTTTGTCGTAGCGATGGCCGCATAAAATAAAACCACTGCCACTAAGGTAAATACCGGCACCAGCTGAACACCGAAGTAGATTCCGAAACGGCCCACCAATTGTGAGCTTATTAGAGGGCTAGCGGCGATACCGGCCGCGGCGGCGAACAACAGAAATGTAACCACTCGTTGTGGATGGCTGGTTTGCTCCGCGCTGTAAGAAATACTCAATTTAAAAATACCCGCGTTAGCCAAGCCAAGTACCATCACCAAGACCTGCGTGGTTTTGGTATCGGTTTTGATCAGTAGAAAGGCGGCCAACACCACTGAAATAGCGCCGATGATCATTAACACAGGCTTGGTCGCTATGCGAGTAAGCATAAATACGAGGCACGACTGCCCTACCGCCATGCCCATCCAATAATTACTAATGGCTACCGCACCTGCTTTTATACCGCCCTCAATATAATTGGGCAGCCACAGCAGCATGCACGTTTGTGCAAATAAATAACTGAACAAGCCCAACGCACAAAGCACGGACACGGTTGAGAACATTCGGCCATCCTGTGGCGCCAGGTTGGATTCCTTGGCGGTTTTAGGAAAGGTAAACACCGTAGCGACCACAATGATTACCGCACTTAGGCCGCACAAAATCCAAAATAGAAATGACCAGGCGTATCCTTGGTCAATAAAGTAGGCAGTCATCGGAGATACAAATACACCAGCGCCGGTGAAGCAGACATCCGCTGCCAACAGCATGGATGCTCGCAAACGAGTGCTATACAGTAACGACAACGTTACCGCGCCAGTATTGAGCCCCAAGCCCGCGGCCAGGCCTGCCATAAAAAACAGAACGGGCAAACTCCACCATGCGTCCCAAAGACAAATACTGGCCAAAACGGCAATGAGAATTGCGTAACAGCTAGCCAGGGTGCGCTTTAATGAGAGGTATTCGTAGATAACCAAGCTAACGGCATAGCCCAACATATTACCGGTGCTAAAATAGGTAAACAGCCCTGTCGCCTGGGTTAACGGTTTTTGAAAATTTTCCGCCATTGCCGCGCTCATCGTTCCCGATTGAGTGATCACACCGGCAATGACAGCATAGGTAAGAAAGCAACCAAGGGTAATGGCGACTTGTTTCGATCGTGACGCAACGGTTAAACCCATAGAGCCTTTACTCCTATGTACGCTTGGCTTCGATCCTGAGTATTACTCCTTGGAGCACAAAGCCGCTTGGTATTTACAGATAAAACTGCGTTTCTCCAAATCAGTATCCTGATCAGGAAACCCGTGAGCCAATGTCTCAGCGGTGAACTTCGCGAGCCGTTCGGCATAAAAGTCCAGCGCTGCTTTTTTCTCGTCCGGCGGTAAAAAGCTGTGCTGTAGGGAATTCCTTGCCAGAGAGGTAAGCTCGCGCCAGGATAAATTGAATTCCTTTACTGCCACGTAGTATTCATCGGTCATTGTGCTATCCCACATACCTCGATCATCGGTAGACAGGGCCACTGGAATGTCCAGGCGTAGATATTCACCGAAGGGGTGCTGACTGTAGCTATCAATGTACTCCAACAATAAATTGCTGATTAAATTAATCTCTATGAGATAAGGCCCGTGGCGCATCAACAGCAGAGTATCCGGGTCGGTAATGGTGTTGACACCGTGACCAATACGTTGCGCCCCTAGCAATAAGGTATCGCGAACATGCTGGTTTGGCTCGTCCACCTCACCGGCATGGAACGCCAGCGGCACCGCGGGGTATTGGTGGCGTAATTCACGTAGGGTGGAGAGGAACCGCAACGGGTAGCCTTTGTCGTTGTCCTCTCGGCCAGCCATGTTAATACCGGCAAATAGATCTCTGTGTTGATCTGCAAATTCGTACATCCAACGTAAGGAGTCTTCTGCATCAGGCGCGAATCGAAGTACCATAAATTGGAATTTGGCGGTGACGCCGGTTGCTTTAGCCTCATCTGAGGCCAGCACGTCTCGATAGACTTCCAAGGCGTCTTCCGGCGAGTACAAGCTTCCATCCGGCTTCAAGTTGCCGCGGATTTTGATTTGTGTTTCCAGATATTGCAGGCCCTCTCGGCCAAATGCCTGCATGTTCTTCAACAATATGTAGGCGCTGGCGTGGGGATTTTCCGGCAGTTCATTGAGCCGGTTCCAGTGTGTCTCGAAGAACTCGTTGCGGCCTTCATGGGCTTTGTCCAAGCGAATACTGTTTAAAAAGCCCTGCTTTTCCTGCTCCGTTAACCGCTCTAACGCTTTGTATTCACTGCGCTGGCACTCATCTAACGTTTGATAGGTGGAGTCTTGTATTGTTCTGAACAGCAATAGCTGACGATTGCCGCCAAACTCATCCGTACCATAGCCACCACATTGTTGCACAGAGACCTTGGTGTAGTAGTGATAGCCGCCGTTGCGCTCGGTATCCGTGGCGATGTCATACCACCACTCGCTGAACCCCGCTCCGGTTAGGTGGTTGTGTAGGTCCGCCCCTTTAAGCAATTTCGCCAAAAACGCGTACATCTGTTTAGGCGTTGCCTCGGCTTTGAAAGTCCTAAACCATTCGTCCATGCCGCTAGCAGATAGCAGCCCTGCGTAACCAAAACCAATAACACCAACCAAAGCACTTAATACACGCAGCATAAAACAGTCCAAGAAGAGCGATAGATTAGTTAGTTTAATGAACTGACGCCATTAATATGCGCGCAACGTGCATGGAAACTTGGCTATACACGCACTTTAACGTCTAATCTCAGCTCAGTACTTCCCCTCCGAAACCCAACCTTCAACTTGAATATCCATGCAAGGCTGGTATAACCACGGGGGAATAAAACAGATAACGAAACCAAAGATGCCAAAAGCCCTAATTGTTGCACTCTTATTGATCATCGGTACCACCGCCATTGGCCTGTCAGTGGATGCTGAGCGGGATATTGTCATTGCGTTAGTGATTCTATGGATTGCAGCGGTATTGTGGCTGACCGAATTCATCCACGTTACCGCCACGGCACTGCTGGTGCCGGTGCTGGCCGCCCTCACAGGGCTTACCAGTTTGCAGGAGTCGCTCACCAGCTTTGCCCACCCTATTATTTACATATTTCTCGGTGGCTACGGGCTGGCGGCGGCCATGCACGTACAAAAGCTAGATCTCTACCTGGCTCATAAAATCCTGTCGTTCACCGGTGGCCACCTGCAATGGGCGATCATTCTGTTGTGTTTTGCAGCTTCGTTGCTGTCCATGTGGATCAGCAATATGGCCACGGCGGCGTTAATGCTGCCGCTGATCATGGGCCTAATCGATCAAAAGCAAAACCTAACCCACGCCAGTAAAATGCTGTGTTTGTTGGCGGTGGCCTACTCTGCCAATATCGGGGGCATTGCCACATTGGTTGGCAGTGCGCCCAACGGCATAGCGGCCGGCGCACTGGGTTTGGACTTTGTAGGCTGGCTTGCCTATGGCGGTACTGCCTATTTAATCCTTTGGCCGTTAATGATGGCCGTACTTTGGCTGTTATTGAGACCCAGCTTCGGCACCACCCAAGTCAATCTAGAGAGCTTTGAATTTGAGTGGAACACGCCCAGAAAACTGATGGTGTCGATCTTTATGTTCACTGTCATCGGCTGGGTGTTGAGTAAACCACTGGGCACATGGCTGGCGGTAGCCCGATTCGATGCCTGGGTTGCGCTGACCACGCTAGTGTTGTTAATGCTTAGCCAAGTGGCCACGTGGAAACAAATTCAACGCCACACCGATTGGGGAATACTGTTGTTGTTTGGTGGTGGCTTGGCGCTGGGGGCGCTATTGAAATCCACCGGAGCCAGTGTCTTTATCGGTACCTTACTCAGCCAAGCCATCGCGGATCAATCGACGTTTGTTGTGATTTTAGTATTGGTGGTTTTTGTGGTTTTTCTCACCGAGTTAACCAGCAACACCGCCACTACCGCGTTATTAGTGCCTATTTTTATTACCCTTCCTGCAGACTTGGTGTCTACTCATCAAGCTGCCCTGGCCGTAGGTATCACCGCCTCCTGCGCGTTTATGCTACCCGTTGCAACACCACCCAACGCCCTGGTCCATGGAACAGGCCTGATTACTGGCGGCACCATGATACGTGTGGGCTTTGTGCTGAATATATTGTGTGCGCTGACCATTACAGGGTTGCTGTATTTGATGTGACCCGGGCACTAAATTGAAGCGACGGCGCAGCTACTATGCCAGAGATAGTGGCAGAGATGACACCCGTACCACCGGAGGCTTGGCATTTAATTAAAGAAAACGCTTTGTACGAAAGTAATTATCGTTGTGCTTTGCATTTTACCGCTTTTTACAAAGGCAAAAATTAGGGCCTCGATTTAGTTAATATTGTTACGCAAACGAAAATAATTGTTCAATACGTAACAAAAGTGCCCACTTCAGTGTATTTTTTCGCCCGAATGCAAGCCCGCCAGCGCTGTAACAGTCAATCAACAATCATCAACTTGAATCTGCGTTAAAAAAATCGAGAGTCTTAGCGAAGCCTTGTTGTGTGCCCACAATGTCTCCCCTAACTAATATGTGCAATAATCCTTCAAATTAACCACGCTTCACTTATCCAACCAGACAAAACGTTTACACAAGGCAAGAGCACCGCGCAGCACAAGCGGTATGAGGTAACCACGTGGACCAGCGACCTAAACAACACTTGAATCGGCATTCAGAAAAAAATTCAAGACGATCCGCCGGCCTCCTCCCCATCTTGCCCGCCGCCTTATGCATGGCGGCGGCTTCACCTACAGTGGCGTCCCCCGAAGAATCCCTAGCGAACCTGTATGAATTAAGCTTAGAAGAATTAACAAGCATTGAGGTTTTTAAATCCGCAAACCTCCTACCCGAAAATTCCGCAACGGCTCCCGGTACCGTATACAGCTTCACTGGCAAAGATTTTGAGCGTTTCGGCGTAAGAAGCTTGGATGGCTTACTCCAATTTGTTCCTGGGTTTCAAATAAACCAATACCGCAAACGACACCAATCGGTATGGGCCCGAGGCGCCGTTCAACGCTACAACGATAAATTCGTGCTATTGGTCGATGGCGTGCGCCGCCAGCATCTGTATTACGGCCATTTTTCCGGCGGTGAAGCGTTACCTTTGGAAAATGTCGAAAAAGTAGAAATTATCCTCGGCCCCGCCTCCAGCTTGTACGGTGCCAATGCGTTCAGTGGGTTGATCTCGGTAACCACCAAAGGTTTATCTGAAAACCCTACAGCCAGTATCAGTGCAGAGCTGGGAAATTTTAGCCGGCAAAAAGTCACTGGCAGCTATGCCAACCAGCATGTTCAAGTATTCGCCAGCTATCTGGACCAAAATGCGCCGTTTAGTAAGGATCGTGTTTCTTTTATTGGTAGTGAGGTCGTTCAGCCCACCGATGAAGAATATAAGGAGCTTTCCTTTAAAGTGGGTCTCGCCCCAGGGTTAACTTGGTTGGGAGAATATCGAAAATCCAGCACGCCATTTTTATTTATCCCCTCTACCCAGGATGCATTGGTAGACACCGAGTTCTATTCCACCTCTCTTAATTTCCAAGCCGGCTCGGTGGAACAGGGGCAAATCGACTTTAGTCTCTTTTATCAAAACGACAAAGCACTGGAATACGAAATAGAACGCACGACCCGCAGAATCGGCCTGCAAGAGCGGCAAAATGCCAATATGGCAGGAGCCAAACTGGTCGGCCTAAAGCAGTTTGGCGAACATACCTTAGCCATGGGTAGCGCATGGCGGCTGGAATCTGCCGAAGAAATGGATTTTTACCGAACCTACCGCTTTAACGAAGGCTTTCTTAGCCAGCCAGAGCAAGGTAGCCTGCTGGCCAAGCCCAACATTCGTACCCAGGATTACGCCACATTTTTACAAGACGTTTGGCAATGGAATGATGAATTAAAAGTTACACTGGGGCTACGCTATGATTTGTTCGACGACTTTGAGAACCATTTCAACTACCGCGCTGCTGCAGTATACAGTCCAAACGACCAACAAAATTGGAAGTTGTTGTACGGCACCGCCAATCGACAGCCCACATTCCGTGAGTATTTAAAAGTTTTAGAAGCGACAACTTTTACGCCGCCATCGTTGCGGGCAGAAAAAATTCGTTCATTAGAACTCAGCCATCATTACGCCAATAAACGTTTTTCCAGCAGCATCACCGCCTATCGAAATGTTCTGCGTCACTATATCCGCGAAGAGCCGACCCCAGATGGCGCTGACGAATATTTCACTAATGTCGATGGCGAAATCACCTTCCACGGCGTAGACACTGTTTTAACCTATCAACTCAATAAGCGCATAAATGTGCGAGCCAGCTTGGCCTACATCGACGTTAATAGCAGTGAGCAAAACACTGACGATACGCTTTACTGGTCCCCCTGGAGCGGAAGTTTAAATGCCGATTTCCAACTCAGTGCCAACCATCATTTAGGGTTTTCCCTACTATTTATTGACAATCGTTCTGACGCGAACAGCTACGAAGATGAGGCAAAAGCCTTTACGTTGTTTAATATTCACTACCGCGGTCAGCTGACCGACAATATCCGCTACAAGCTTGGTGTTGATAATCTGTTTAACGACCAAATTATGGACACCGCAGCGGACTACGGCAGCTACTACAACAGTGAAAAGTCCAGACGCCAATTGTGGCTCAATGTGACCTGGACGCCTAAATAACCATGCTAGGGTTGTTACTCTCACGTCGTCGGTTTACTGCCAAACTAGCCATTGCGTTAGCTGGCGTGTATTGCGGCTTAGTTATGGCTGAAGACCCGAAGCAGCAGGTCGTTAAAGCGGCTTTCGTCTTTAATATTGCCAAATTTGTCAGTTGGCCGGCGACGAATCAAAGCACTAACCAGCTCCGGATTTGCTCCTATAACACCAGCCCGCTTGGCACAGGAGGGGAACTGCTCAAACGTCGAAAATTTCATGGTAAGCCTGTTGTATTGGCAACGCTTGAGCAGTGGGAAGGCATCAACCGATGCACTATTTTACTCGTATCGGCTGACAATTTGACTCGGTTTGAATCCGATCGCCTAACCGCCGAACCCAAATCGACACTTGTCATTGCGGATTTTACACAACACGACGATCTAGCCGGCGTGGCTTACGAGGGCGTGCATGTTAGCCTGGTTCGCAAAGGCACTAGAATCGGTTTTGAAATCAATCTCACAGGGTTAGAAGAGTCCGGCCTAAAGGTGAGTTCAGAGCTGCTTAAACTGGCGGACATTGTGGAAAGGCCGCGCTGATTATGCAGTTCTTTAATCGATCGTCCATTCGCAAAACCTTACAGTTAGTACTGCTCACTGTGAGTAGTGCCGCCCTGTTAATGGCTATTATCGGGTTCGCCATAAACGATTGGTACGTTTCTAAACAACAGCTGTACTCCCAACTGCGTTCGGAAGCGTCAATCATTGCTAATAACAGCATAGCCGCGTTAACCTTCGGCGATCTAGAGTCGGCTCAGAGAACCATCGCAAGCCTGAGAAACGAAAACAATATTATCGCCGCAGCACTCTACTCCAGCGACAGCACTCTATTTGCCAAATTTGAAAACAAGCCTGGTTATCTTCCCCTAAAACCACTGAGCAATGGCCAAGGCGAGTACCAAGGCCTGCTGTATCAACAACTTGCTATCGCGTTAGACCAAGACAATATCGGCTCAATATTGTTATTAGCGGATCTCAGCCAGTGGCGGCATCAGCAATACGACCGCTTACTAACGGTGTTCAGCCTGTTTATATTGGCCCTTTTGGGCGCGCTTTTTATCGCCTCACGACTGCAGAACTTTGTGACCCAGCCATTGATTTCATTGGCCAAAACGGTTCGCACCATCACCAAAAGCAAGGATTATCGACTGCGCGCTCAGGTATTGTCCAAAGATGAAATTGGCCTGTTAGCATCGGACTTTAATCAGATGCTAGACCAAATTCAGCTGCGTGATGAAAGCCTACGCCTTGCACAAGAACAGCTGGAAGAAAAAGTAAAAGAGCGAACCCAAGAACTGCAAATACTGACCAAAGAGCTGCAACACCAAGCACACCACGATGCTCTAACCGGTTTGGCGAACCGAACCCACTTTGATGAGCGTTTACGCACCAGCATTGCGGGCGTGAACGACACGGGCGCTGGGTTTTCAGTGATGTTTTTGGACCTCGACCGGTTCAAAATGGTCAACGATACTTTGGGGCACGATGTCGGCGACGCCCTGCTTGTGGCCATCGCACAGCGGTTAAAGGCCTGCTTAGGCGCTGAAGACACCTTGGCCCGATTGGGTGGCGATGAATTTGCGGTGCTATTAAACGATGCCAATCATGCCCACACACAGACCATAGCAACACAGCTCTTAACACAGGTGTGCAACCCCGTGGAGGTTAACGGTTACAACTTACAAATGAGCACCAGTATCGGTGTTGCCATGGTTCCAAAAGACGGCTCAGACGTTGCCACAATACTTAAAAATGCCGATACCGCCATGTACCACTCGAAAGAATCCGGTCGCAATCGAGTGACATTTTTTAACCAAGATATGAACCTACGACTGGAACGACGGCTACTGCTGGAAAACCATCTACGCGATGCCATTGAGCAGAAACAATTATCGGTTCACTACCAAGCCAAATGGTCCTGTGCGGAGCATCGATTAATTGGTGTTGAGGCCCTAGTGCGTTGGTTTCATCCAACCTTGGGTGAAGTGTCACCCGAGGAATTTGTGCCCTTGGCTGAAGAGTGCGGAGTGATCGTGGATATCGATCGCTACGTTATGAATTATGCCTGCCAAGACCTACTGGCTCTGCACACGATGGGCTTTACGGACTTGCAGCTTTCCGTTAACTTTTCGCCGCGTCACTTTTCCCAGCCCGACACAGCCAAAGCTGTAGCCGAAATTCTCCACACCACAGGCTTTCCTGGCGCTAGATTAGAATTGGAAATTACCGAGAGCCTATTAGGCCCTGATACAGAGGATATCTACGAGCAATTGCAGGCGATTCACGCGCTAGGCGTAGAGATCTCCATCGACGACTTTGGCCGTGCCTACTCCTCGCTCAGCCGAATAAAGCAATTGCCATTACATACGTTAAAAATCGACCGAGACTTTATCAGAGACCTTGGCCAAGATGCAGACGACGAAACCTTGGTTGTCACCATTATTACCATGGCCCACAATTTAAACTTGAAAGTTGTTGCAGAAGGTATTGAGACAGAGGCTCAGTACCGATTCGTTGTCGAGAATAATTGCGACCTAGTGCAGGGCTTTTTATTCAGTAGGCCGGTGGAGTTTTCGCAGCTGTTGGGTTTAGTGAAACAACCCGGTGCGGTAAGAGGCTAACGTGCGTTAGCTATTTAAAGCCGTTGGCTTCGGCAAGAAGAGTCGGCTAGCTCGTCAGCCTAAAACGGCACTCCTGCTATTGTAGGCTGCGAACTGCATGGTTTTTCTCACCAAGTCAAAGACTTGGGCCAGAGTGCAAGCGCTGGAGAGCCAGCCTGCAAAATTAGAAACAATCCCCAGGAATATAAATAACACCTTCCATCAAACGCCGTGCACTGCGGCTCATAATGGCTTTTGTTGCCGTCCATTCGCCATCCACTTGTTTGGCTTCGGCACCTACCTTTAATGTACCAGATGGGTGACCAAAGCGTACCGAGTTGCGTTGTCCGCCGCCGGCCGCGAGATTTACCAAGGTGCCAGGAATGGCCGCTGCCGTGCCGATGGCCACCGCCGCCGTACCCATCATAGCGTGGTGCAACTTACCCATGGAAAGCGCACGTACGCAAAGGTCTATGTCGTCCTTGGTGACCGCCTTACCACTGGAAGAGGTGTATTCTGTGGCTGGCGCCACAAAGGCAATCTTCGGTGTATGCTGACGCGCAGCGGCCTCTTCCACCGAGTTAATCAGACCCATTTTAATGGCGCCGTGGGCGCGAAGGGTTTCAAAAAATGCCAACTTTTCAGGATCGCTGTTGATAGCCTCCCGCAGTTCAGTACCGGTGTAGCCGATATCCGCGGCGTTGACGAATATGGTAGGAATACCGGCGTTGATCATGGTGGCCTTTAAGGTACCTATGCCGGGTACTTCCAAGTCATCCACCAGATTGCCTGTGGGAAACATAGAACCCTCGCCATCGGCAGGATCCATAAATTCAATTTCGACTTCAGCCGCTGGAAAGGTCACTCCATCCAACTCGAAAGTGCCGGTTTCTTGTACCTGACCACTGGTAATAGGCACATTGGCGATGATGGTTTTTTTGATATTTTTTTGCCAAATGCGAATTACCGCGATACCATTTTCTGGGATTCGATCCGCATCAACCAGGCCATTGTTGATGGCGAAAGCGCCCACCGCCGCGGTTAAATTGCCGCAGTTACCACTCCAATCAACAAAGGCCTTATCGATGGACACTTGGCCAAATAGATAGTCGACATCGTGATCCGGCTGTTCGCTCTTGCTTAAAATAACCGTTTTACTGGTACTGGAAGTGGCACCACCCATGCCGTCAATCTGTGCGCCATAGGGGTCTGGGCTGCCAATGGTTCGCAACAAGATTTTATCTCGCGCCTGACCCGGCCGTTGGGCCACCTGGGGCAAATCGGAAAGGCTGAAAAACACACCTTTGGAGGTGCCGCCACGCATATAGGTTGCGGGAATTTTTATCTGAGGGGTTGAAGCCATGTTAAATCCCTTATCGTTAAATCGGAAAAATAAAACCCGATACGCACTCGCGTATCGGGTTGCGGGCCGGGCGTGCACAATACACTCGCCCGCACAATGCGCTTAATACGTCTAAGCGCTGGCTGAATCCAAAAAGTCTTTGGCAAAACGTTGCAACACACCGCCGGCTTGATAAATGGAGACCTCCGCCGCGGTGTCTAAACGGCAGGTAACGGGCACTCGCTCTACCTCTCCGTTAGCACGATTAACCACTAACGTGAGTTCGGCTCTGGGTGATAATTCGCCTTCCACATCGTAGGTTTCGGTGCCGTTTAAGCCCAGGGTTTTACGCGTGGTGCCGGCTTTAAATTCCAGCGGCAACACACCCATACCCACCAGGTTGGTGCGGTGAATTCGCTCAAACCCTTCTGCGGCAATGGCTTCTACGCCGGCTAAGCGTACCCCTTTAGCGGCCCAGTCTCGTGACGATCCCTGGCCATAATCGGCGCCAGCTACAATAATCAACGGTTGCTTGCGCTCCATGTAGGTCTCAATGGCCTCCCACATGCGCATCACCTTACCCTCTGGCTCTAAGCGAGTCAGCGAGCCCTGCTTAACCTCACCATCGACAACCGCCATTTCGTTGATTAACTTGGGGTTGGCAAAGGTAGCGCGCTGAGCGGTGAGGTGGTCACCACGGTGGGTGGCGTAGGAGTTGAAGTCTTCCTCCGGCAACCCCATTTTGGCCAAATACTCACCGGCCGCACTGCTGGGCAAAATAGCGTTGGAAGGCGACAAGTGATCGGTGGTGATGTTATCTGGTAACACCGCCAACGGGCGCATGCCTTTCAGTGTTCGCTCTCCGGCCAAAGCGCCTTCCCAATAAGGTGGCCGGCGAATGTAGGTACTCTGCGGACGCCAGTCATAAAGCGGGCTTTCGGCTTCTTCAATGGCGCCTAGGTCAAACATCGGAATATAAATCTGATTAAACTGCTCGGGCTTCACAAACTCGCCCACAATAGCGTCGATCTCTTCATCCGTTGGCCACAGATCTTTAAGCGTAATATCGTTACCGCTGGCGTCGGTACCCAAAACGTCTTGCTCAATATCAAAGCGAACGGTACCGGCAATAGCGTAGGCCACTACTAACGGCGGCGACGCCAGGAACGCTTGTTTGGCATAGGGGTGAATTCGACCATCAAAATTACGGTTACCAGATAGTACTGCGGTAGCATAGAGATCCCGGTCTATGATTTCTTGCTGAATTTTTGGATCCAACGCACCGCTCATACCGTTACAGGTGGTACAGGCGTAGGCGACAATGCCGAAGCCCAGTTTCTCTAGCTCAGGCAATAAACCCGACTCTTCCAAGTACAACTTGGCAACCTTGGAACCCGGTGCAAAAGAGGATTTAACCCAAGGCTTGCGTATTAAGCCCAGTTCGTTGGCTTTTTTCGCCAACAAACCTGCGGCTACAACATTGCGTGGATTGGAAGTATTGGTACAGCTGGTAATAGCCGCAATAATGACCGCGCCATCGGGCAGTTTGCCTTCTTTCTCTTCGGCTTGGGCGGCGTCTAGGCCAGCCGCAATACCTCGGTCGTGCAGCGCAGTGGTCGGTAATCGGCGGTGTGGGTTGGAGGGGCCAGCCATATTGCGAGTTACGGTGGACAAATCGAACTCCAACACGCGCTCGTATTTAGCCTCTGTTAGGTCATCAGCCCAAAGGCCGGTGGTTTTGGCATAATTTTCTACCAATTTCACCTGCTCCGCCTCTCGGCCGGTGAGGGTTAGATAATCCAAGGTTTGCTGATCGATATAAAACATTCCCGCGGTGGCGCCGAATTCTGGCGTCATGTTGGAAATAGTGGCGCGGTCACCAATAGTAAGGCTGTCAGCGCCTTCACCAAAGAATTCCAAGTAGGCCCCTACCACTCGCTCTTGGCGCAAAAACTCAGTAATGGCCAAAACAATATCCGTGGCAGTGATGCCGGGTTGACGCTTACCGGTTAATTTGACGCCAACAATATCGGGTAGGCGCATCATGGAGGGCAAGCCCAACATAACGGTTTCTGCTTCCAGGCCACCCACACCAATGGCAATTACGCCTAGCGAGTCGACGTGTGGCGTGTGGCTGTCGGTACCCACGCAGGTATCTGGGAAAGCAACACCGTCGCGCGATTGAATAACCGGCGACATTTTCTCTAGGTTGATTTGGTGCATGATGCCGTTACCCGCAGGAATAACATCAACATTTTTAAACGCGGTTTTGGTCCACTCAATAAAATGAAAGCGATCTTCGTTGCGGCGATCTTCGATATCACGGTTTTTCTGGAAGGCATCCGGCTCAAAACCACCGTGCTCTACGGATAGGGAGTGGTCGACAATAAGCTGAGTGGGTACTACCGGATTTACCAGATAGGGATCACCGCCTTTATCAGCAATGGCATCGCGCAGGCCGGCCAAGTCAACCAACGCGGTTTGACCAAGAATATCGTGGCATACCACACGGGCCGGATACCAAGGAAAATCCAGATCCCGCTTGCGTTCAATCAACTGTTTCAAACTGTCAGTTAGGCTCTCCGGTTCGCAGCGGCGAACCAATTGCTCCGCTAACACTCGTGAAGTGTAAGGCAGAGTTTTATAGCTGCCGGGCGCAATGGCTTCAACTGCGGCACGAGTATCGAAATAATCCAGGTCGGTACCCGGTAGTTGCTTACGATATTCAGTGTTCATAATTATCATACTCAGGTGAGTGTACGGTTTAAAATAATACGCTAGCACCACATAAAGATAAGTGATGCAGCCAAAACCAACTTGCTACAGACTCACTGCAACGATGGCTAATACTTTGGTTTATTTAGACTTTTTTGTTACTGGCAATCATCCTGGCGACATATTGACTGTGTTGCTGAACAATAAGAATCTACGCCAGCCGCAATTAACAGTAAAAAGTAACGGCTAGAAGTAACAGCAACAAGCAAAACTCATTAGCAATAACAGTCAGCGCTTGCGCAGGTTTTAGGAAACGCCTATCGGCATACGTACAAAGGCTGACTTAAAACAACGATTAAGGGCGGCAACTTCTATTCATCACAATATAGTAATCAGTACTCAGTAATCGATGTTTGCGGTAATGCCGCCCCAGGATGAACCGGGCGGCATACCACTGCTCGCAATTAACGCTGTGCGATTGGCGTAACCTTACGTAGATCTTCACCGGTGTATTCGGCCGATGGACGAATAATTCGGTTGTCGGCGCGCTGCTCCATTACGTGAGCAGCCCAACCGGTTAAACGCGACATCACAAAGATTGGCGTAAACAACTTGGTGGGAATACCCATAAAATGGTAGGCAGATGCGTGGAAGAAATCTGCGTTACAGAATAGTTTTTTCTCGCGCCACATAACTTCTTCGCAACGAACAGATACCGGGTAAAGGGTGGTATCACCAACATCGGCGGCCAGTTTTTCGGACCAAGCTTTAATAATTTCGTTACGAGGATCACTGGTAGAATAAATCGCGTGGCCGAAGCCCATGATTTTTTCTTTTCGCTCCAGCTTGCCCATCATCTCGCGTTCTGCTTCTTCGGCAGAAGTCCAGTTTTCGATCATGTCCATGGCCGCTTCGTTGGCGCCACCGTGCAGTGGGCCACGCAGAGAACCAATGGCGGCAGTAATACAGCTGTGGATGTCGGATAGCGTAGATGCACACACCCGAGCGGTGAAAGTTGACGCATTAAATTCATGCTCGGCGTACAGAATAAGCGACACGTTCATAACGCGTTCGTGCAGCTCATTGGGCTTTTCGCCACGCAACATATGCAGGAAATGCGCACCGATGGAATCGTCGTCGGTTTCGGTTTCAACTTTAACGCCGTCGTGGCTATAACGATACCAATAGCAAATTATGGATGGGAAAGCCGCCACCATTCGATCGGTGCATTCCATTTCTTGAGGAAATTCACCCATAACGGAGGTATCTTCTTGCTCCAAATTACCCAACATAGAACAGCCGGTACGCATAACGTCCATTGGGTGAGCATCTTTAGGAATTCGCTCCAACACTTCTTTTAGCGCCGCCGGCAAGCCGCGCATACGTTTTAATTGATTTTTATAGGCATCCAACTCGGCTTGGTTTGGTAATTTCCCTTTTAAAATTAAATAGGCAACTTCTTCAAACTCACAGTTTTCGGCTAGGTCTTTTACATCGTAGCCACGGTACGTTAAGCCAGAACCAGAAACCCCAACGGTAGACAAAGCAGTTTTACCTGCAACCTGGCCACGTAGCCCCGCGCCTTCTAGTTTTTTACCTTCTGCCATGGTTTTACCCCTTTTAAATTTGCACTTTAATTAATAATGGTGAAAACGTTTTATTAGCGACAATAAGAACAACCGCCCTAACAGTGCTCAGGCTTATTTATTTTTACCCTGAGCAAACAACTCATCCAGCTTGCGTTCGTAGTCGTGATAACCAAGGTAATCGTAGAGTTCCATGCGAGTTTGCATCATGTCAACCACCGCCCGTTGATCTCCATCCTTAAGGATGGCTCTGTAAACGGTTTCAGCCGCTTTATTCATCGCCCGGAAGGCGGAAAGTGGGTACAACACCATGGCGGCTCCCCACTCACCCAATTCTTTTCGATTCCATAACTCCGTTTGTCCAAATTCGGTGATGTTGGCTAGGATCGGAACATTTAGCGCCTCAGAGAAAGCTCGGTAGTGCTCTTCAGTTTTTACCGCCTCTGCAAAAATGCCATCTGCGCCAGCCTCTACGTAGGCCTGAGCACGTTCTATCGCGGCATCCAAGCCCTCTTGTGCAAACGCATCGGTACGAGCCATTAAAAAGAAGTCTGGGTCGGTCTTCGCATCTACCGCGGCTTTAATTCGATCAGCCATTTCTGCGGTGGAAACGATTTCTTTATTAGGTCTGTGGCCACAACGCTTTTGGGCCACCTGGTCTTCTATGTGAACCGCCGCGGCACCCGCTTTAATCATGTCTTTTACTGTTTTGGCGATATTAAAAGCACCACCCCAACCAGTATCGATATCCACCAACAACGGCAAGCTGGAGGCGGCTGTGATGCGCTGAACATCAACAATGACATCGTTTAGGGAAGTCATACCAAGATCTGGCAGACCATAGGAGGCGTTGGCAACACCGCCGCCGGACAAATAAATAGCTTGGTGGCCAATTTGCTCCGCCATCATCGCGGCGTAAGGATTAATGGTGCCAACAATCTGTAACGGTTTATTTTCTTCTAACGCTTTGCGAAAGCGTGCTCCGGGCGATTGCAATGTTGCCATAGTGATTAGCTCTTTAGTTGTTTTTCAATGTTTTCACGAGCGCGAACGATATGCTTACGCATAATCAGCTCTGCCAACTCTTCGTCTCTCTGCTCTAGCGCCAGCACCAAGTGCTGGTGCTCTTTAAATGCGTTGTGCGAACGTGAGGGTTGTAGGGCCGCTTGATAACGGTACATTCGTATTAAGTAGTACAGCTCTTCACACAAGGTATGAATCAGCATTTGATTACCACTGCTTTGAATGACTTGGTAATGAAAATCTATGTCGACATCAGCTTGCAGATAAGCACCACCGCTGGTCGCCATGTGCTTCTGGGCCAAATCCAACAAGTGCTTAAGTTTATCGACGCCCTCGTCGGTAATATTGCGTGCCGCCAGTGCCGCGGCCTTACCTTCTAGGGCTTCTCGGATGTGATATATCTCTATGACCTGGGGGAGTTCTAGGGTGGTGACTCGCACCCCACCCCGAGGTACATACTTTACCAACTTCATGCTCTCCAGGCGGCGAATCGCCTCCCTTAGAGGGCCTCGGCTGATGCTGTACTCTTTGGCTAACTTGGGCTCACTCAGCTTGGTCCCGGGCTTTATCTCGCCACAGACGATGGCGTTTCTCAACGTCTCCGTGATGTGGCTGCCCAGTGTATTCTCAGTTGCGCCAATGGCCATAGTGTTTTGCCTGCTCCGCGAGCTTGATGCTCTTTTAGATAACGCTAAACAAGGCGGTAACCTACCGCTTACGTCCAGTGCAGCGTCGGTGTCAGTAATCGGCTTAGGGTAGATGTCCACGCGGCTATGCGCTAATGGGAACCTTATCTGCAGGACTCATTCTGTCGACAAATAGCCCAGCCATAAGCAAATAACGGCGTGAATTATAGTGAAAGGAAAGTTTTTTGTCTACAGATCAGAGCCATGACCTTGGTCTAGTAGGGCTTATCGAGGGTGGGAATTGAGAAATTGTCGACAACCGGAAGCCGTGCCCCTCGACAGACGCTATAGAACCGGCTGTGTAATCGTATTCATTTAACGACTTATGATCGGTTTTTGGTTAGAATCCATATCGATTGACACTATCAACTATATTACGCAATGAGGACGTAACAGTTATTCCGCTGACTGCGCCCTTCAGCAACTAACCATGACATGAACGATACTGAGGAGTTGTCCTTGCAACCCACCGGCAAGACCTATTTTTTCATTGCAGCCCTTCTGGCTGGCACCATTGCATTGGCTCCCTTTGCCCTGGATACGTATCTCCCCGCCTTTCCTGAAATGGCACAAGCCCTGAGTACCAGCGTCCACGATATCTCGCTGACCATTGGCGTTTACGTTTTCTTCTTGGCATTGGGACAATTGGTTGGCGGCCCCCTAGCAGATCAATTTGGACGTTCCCGCATTATGATTGGCGGCGTGGCGGTGTTTGCCATTGCCAGCATGGTGATGAGTTATGTAACGACGTTTTCCGATTTGATGATCGCCAGAGTATTTCAGGCGCTTGGAGGCGGCTTAGCCACCGTATGCGTATCCGCCATTGTTAGGGATCGGTTTTCTGGCAAAGAGGCTGCGCGCTTTTTTAGCACCATTGGCCTCATTATGATTTTAGCGCCAGCGGTTGCTCCCTCCCTGGGCAGCATTTTGTTGGAGATGTTTGGCTGGCGGTCCATATTTATTTTTCTGACCGTCTATGCTTTGGTGCTCATCCCTTTAATATCACTGGGTTTATTTGGCAACGCACCTAAATTCGTGCCACAACCTTCTACCGGATCTTTGTTGCAAAAGTACAAGGCAGTACTGCAAACCACATCCGCCATGCCGTATTTATTTATACAAACCATGTCATTTGCGGTGATGCTAAGCTTTTTAGGCCACGCTTCGTTTATATATCAAGAGCATTTTGGCGCCAGCACAACGCTATTTCCAATTCTGCTGGGGTGTAACGTGGCGCTCATGATTATTATGAATTTATGTAATCGGGTTGCCCTGAACAAGCACGACCCAGACACCATTATGCGCTGGGCATTGATTGCACAGTGTTTAGGAGTAACTGCGCTATTGGCCGTGGTTTTATTTTCCCCCTCGCTAACTTTATTTTTACCCGCCATGGTCATAACCATTGGCACAATGGGTGCCTCAACCCCCAATTGCCAAGCTTGCTTTATGGAGTATTTCGACACCCTAAGTGGAACTGCGGCGGCGGTTTTGGGCGCCAGTCAATTTGCACTGGCTGCACTGATCACATCAGTGGCGACGATTCTATTACCTGAATCGCTCTTTTATATCGTTGCGGTGCAAGCTATTTGTGCTTACGTCAGTTTAATCCTGGCATTACGCTTTGCTAAAATGCCTAGCCCTGCTACCAGCGCCAATCACTAAATAATTGTGTGGGGTGAACTGCCGTATTCCGGCAGTTCACATACCGCCGGGAAAATACTATAAAAATAGACCGGACAAACCCCCTCCCACAACCGAACAACCCACCTCGTTTTGTTTAATAAAATACTATTTTTGTTCGAATAGTTCACATCCTACTTGCCTTCAGTCGAATCTGTACTATTTCTTTTAGTTGTTTCAAACATAAAATAATCATTGCGAATGACATTAATCGAGTCGCCCTAGCGGCTACTGTTTCACAGATTTAATGATCGCAGGGAGGCAACAATGAATTTAACCGCCCAAGAAAATATTCACAGCAAACAAATAACGTTATTTGGTCTTTAACCAGTAATTGCACAGACGCATCCCGCTGATGTCACTCCACACACAGGTTTAAGTATGAAAAAACACAATCGCCTAGTCGGATTAGGCCTAGTTGTAGCTTTGGCGCAGACTGCCAACGCTGCCGACGTACGATTAAACGGATTTATGTCCGTTGGTGCTGGCAAACTATTAAACTCTGGCACTAGCCGCGACCACTTAAGCACGTTACTTTTAGCTGGCGTAGAAACCGGCGGCGGGGAATCCCCAGCGACCTACACCGCAGATGCAGCCACCCAGGGCATCTATAATGAGGATTTAAGTTTCCGCCCGGACTCCAACTACGGCTTACAAATCACCGCCGCCCTCGGTGATGGCCTATCCGCCACTGGCCAAATTACTGGTAACGGCGGTGAAAACTTTGATGCGGTAGTTTCCTGGGCCTACCTAAGCTACACCTTTAACGACAATTACACACTTATGGTAGGCCGACAACGGATGCCATTATTTTACTACTCCGATTTTATTGATGTTGGCTACGCCTATCATTGGATTCGCCCACCCACCACACTCGCGGCGAGTGAAGGCGACACTATTGAGGGAATTAAGCTACGCGGAACGTGGTTAGCCGGCGACTGGGATATTTCGTCCGATATCTACTACGGTGCATCCAAACAGGAAATCAACCGCGGAGGCAGTCAATACACGGTGGAGTCGGTGGACACCGGTGGTTTTGCTTTAAAAGCCAGCAATGGCACGATTACCTTACGTGCCAGCATGTTGGATTCCAGCGCGATCATCAGCGGCAACCCATTAGTCCAAGCGTTTAATCAGGGTACGCGAGACAATCCCTTGCAAAATACCTTTTACGGATTAGCGGCCCATATAAACATCGCCAACGCTTTTGTGGTCTCTGAATGGACCCGCAACGACAACAAGGAAAATTATTTAGCGCTATTTGAAGTGAGTGGCTCTGAAGACACCACAGGCTGGTACATTTCCGCGGGCGCCCGTTTTGGTAAAGTTACACCTCATATCACCTACGGCGAAAACGAGTCTAACTACAAAGGTGAAACACTGCTTGGGGAAAGCCAATTTACCGGGGGTTTCAGCTCCGTCACCATTGGTCTGCGCTGGGATTTTCACAGCAGTGCCGCCTTTAAAATGGAATACGAAACTCGCTCCGATGATAGCGACGATTACTTCCAGAACTCGGCAGGCGGATTTGGCTACGGCGACGGCTACGAGGCTGACTTAATTTCGTTTTCTTTCGACGCAATTTTCTAACCAGAGGAGTAAAACATTATGCCATTCGTTTCACTCCATCGTTTCATTGCTTGCCTATTGCTAACCACGTTTTTCTGTGTGTCAGGTTGGGCACAAGCCGGCGTTGTGGTCATTGTGCACCCAAGCAACGCCAATGCATTGTCAGCCACGGATATTTCCAGGCTTTTTTTAGGTAAGAAGCGCTCTTTCCCTGACGGCAATGAAGCTATCCCGATAGATCAATCAGATAGCTCACCAATCCGCGCGGCGTTCACCGAAACCGTGCTTAAGAAAAACGAGCAGCAGATTAAATCCTACTGGGCCCAGCAACTGTTTACGGGTAAAGGCACTCCACCTAAAGCCGTGGGTAATTCTTCCGAAGTTAAAAAGTTGGTGGCGAGCAACCCGGCCTTAATTGGCTATGTTGATTCGGCTGAGGTTGATGACTCTGTGAAAGTGGTTGCGGAGTTTTAGCGAGCCACAGGCTGGCCTGCTTTGGCATCGCCAGCCTGCGCTGCTGCCACGGCTAACCGTGGCGATTTAACTCTCGATAATTAAACAGTTCTCGCAATACTGCCGTGGCAAATTGGCCCGGCGGCAACTGAAAGCTCAATTCCAGTGCGTCGTCTTGCCAGCGCCAGCTCAAATTTGCCGGCATCAGCACCAACGGCCTGCGCTCTTGCTTTAAGCCTTGGTGTTCCAAGGCATCGCACCACACTGAATATTCTTCCACCAACGCTTGTTCTAACAATAGAGCGTCATCTTGGCTCGCTAAACGCCCCCTCCCCCACATTGGTCCGCTGGGATAGTCGCTGTCTAATACGTCTCCAGGTATCGCTTGCTGCCAATTACTCAGAACAACACGTTTAGCAAGCATTACGTTAAACAAATAAGAACGTGCCGCCGACAGCACAAAGCTTTTCTGCTTACGGTTTTTTATCCGCTTGCCATCTTGGAACCAGGCTTGGGCCTGGACAAGGTTTTCGCCACTGATGCCAAATCGTTGTTCGCCAAAATAGTTAGGCACTCCCTGATATTTTATGGCTGATAATCGCTGCTCCAGATCTGCTTGGGCTGCATTTTTATCGATGTCGCGAATGACAATAATAAATCGATTGCCTAGGTGATCACCGCGCCGCAGTTTTTTATGGTGTCGTGCTGCTTTTAGTATTTTGTAATTTGGGGAGTTGAAACCGGACCAGTCCATTTTAGCTTGGCCAGGCAACTGCACACTGAACCATTGCTGGGTGACGGCATAGCGATCTTTTAAACCCGCTAGGCCCACCGCCGAGACATCAACGTTACAATACTCAGCCAATAGGCGAGCCACCCAATGGGAGTTCTCGCCGTCTTTTTCCACCAGCACATAATGGTGCTCGCCCTCGTTGGAAAAACTTTCAGGGAAAATTTCCTGTACAACAAAATCAGCGTTGGCGGCTTTTAAAATACCGCTCCATTCCGGCTTGCCAAGTGCATAGGGAAAATCGAGGGAAAATTGAGACTCTGTCTCTTGCGGTACCGAATGCGTCATGGCGAGTAAGCCGGCATCAGCAACACTGTCGCCAACGCGGCTATGCCTTCTTTTCGGCCGGTGAAACCGAGTTTTTCGGTGGTTGTGGCTTTAACGTTGATGTTATCCACGGATGTTTTTAAATCCATCGCAATCGCCTCACGCATGGACTCTATGTAAGGCGCCATTTTGGGCGCTTGGGCGACGATGGTTAAATCTGCATTGCCAATGACCCAGAGTTTTTTAGTCACCTTGGCGTAAACCAACCGTAACAACTCCCGGCTGTTCGCGTTACTGTACTGTGGGTCGGTGTCTGGAAAGTGTTTGCCGATATCACCCAACGCCGCAGCGCCCAAAAGTGCATCCGTTAGCGCGTGTAGAAGTACATCGCCGTCGGAATGGGCCACGAGGCCTTGGTGGTGGGGGATTACCACGCCACCAATAACAATTTTATCCCCCGGCCCAAAGGCGTGGACATCGAACCCCTGCCCAAGTCTCATACTTACTCCAATAAATTTGACTGACTTGCCAATATCAATTGTGCCAAGGCCAAGTCATCCGGTGTGGTTATCTTTAAATTATCGGTGCGGCCAACCACCAAACGCGGCTGAACCCCCAGATGCTCCAGCGCACTGGCCTCATCGGTTACGATAAAACCATCGCCACTGGCGTTTTGCAACGCGTTGAGTAATTCTCCGTAGCGAAACATCTGCGGCGTCTGAGCCGCCCAGGTGCGCTTACGATCCACGGTTTTATCGATGTCTGCGGGTTCTCTCGGCGAGGCATATTTCAAGGTGTCAGCCACCGGTACCGCCAGAATCCCACCCACTGGGTGATCGTGGAGTTCATCAATCATTCGGTTAATGGAGGCTGGCTGAACACAGGGTCGGGCGGCGTCGTGCACCAGCACCCAATCGTTCGATTGCGCCAGCCCCTGCAAGGCACCTAGGCCTGCGAGCACGGAATCTGCCCGTTCTGCGCCACCACCGGTGGTCACGATTTGCGGGTGCTGGCTGATGGCTAGTTGCGGCCAGTGAGGGTCGTGCTCAGCTACGGCGACAACCACTTTTCGAACGCGCTGCACCGCCAGTAGCTTACGCAGGGTCCACTCAATAACGGTGGCATTGTGCAAAGGGAGATACTGTTTGGGGATATCGGCGGCCATACGCGAACCAATGCCCGCCGCGGGAACCACAGCCCAGATACTTTGAGATGACGACATAGGGAGAATTTAACGGGAAGCGGAGCGGGAATCTACCACTAAATAGAAGGTTTCACCCTCTTGAATCATACCCATATCTTCACGGGCCAATTCTTCGATACCGCCCAACCCTTTGCTGAGATGGGCAATTTCGATCTCTAGGGTTTTATTGCGCTTAGCATCGTGGCTATTGATCAATTGTTGGCGCTCTAGGCTGCGCTCCAGCCGTGCGATCTCGGCCAAGCTGCCATCTCCCACCCAGAGGCGCGCCTGCAATAACACAAGCAATACGACCAAACTGGCAAACATCCATTTCATGGGGCGGGTACAGCCTCGAATAATTCAGAGATTGCTTAAGTGTAAGCCTAAATTAACAAAACCCCAAAAAAAGGGGCTTTGATTGTTCGGTTTTGTTAACCAGTCCACCACCCGAAGATTTACCCAGGTGGTGAGCTGGCAGCCCGGAAAAGCTACCAGCTTATTTGGCTAAAACTTAGGCTTTGAACTCTGCCATGCCTTTGTAAGGCGCAGTGTCGGTGCCCAGCTCAGCTTCAATGCGCAGCAGACGGTTGTACTTGGCAACACGGTCGGAGCGGCATAAAGAACCGGTTTTGATTTGGCCCGCAGCAGTGGCAACCGCCAAATCGGCAATGGTGGTGTCTTCGGTTTCGCCAGAGCGGTGTGAAATCACTGCGGTGTAGCCGGCGTCCTTGGCCATTTGGATGGCGTCCAGGGTTTCAGACAGTGAGCCAATCTGGTTGAACTTGATCAAAATGGAGTTACCAACGCCCTTTTCGATGCCTTCTTTAAGGATCTTAGTGTTGGTAACGAACAAATCGTCCCCCACCAATTGCACTTTTTCACCCAACTTTTCAGTTTGGTACTTCCAGCCATTCCAATCGGACTCGTCTTGGCCGTCTTCGATGGAGATGATGGGATATTGGTCACATAGCTCAGCCAAGAAATCAGTGAAGCCTTCGGAGCTGTATACTTTGCCCTCACCGGATAGATCGTACTTACCATCTTTGTAGAACTCAGATGAGGCACAGTCCAGTGCCAGGGTGACGTCAGTGCCCAATGCGTAGCCAGCGGCTTCAGTGGCTTCTTTGATTACCGCTAATGCATCTGCGTTGGAAGCTAGATTCGGGGCAAAGCCGCCTTCATCACCCACGGCGGTGTTTAGACCTTTGGCAGTCAATACTTTTTTCAGCGAGTGAAAGATCTCTGCGCCCACCTGCAATGCTTCACCGAAGCTTTTGGCACCCACTGGCTGCACCATAAACTCTTGGATATCGACATTGTTATCGGCGTGCTCACCACCGTTAATAATGTTCATCATAGGAACCGGCATGCTGTACTGGCCGGAAGTGCCGTTGATGTCAGCGATGTGCGCGTATAGTGGGATACCCTTGTCAGCGGCAGCAGCTTTAGCAGCCGCCAGAGACACTGCCAAAATGGCGTTAGCACCCAGGGTGGCTTTGTTGTCGGTGCCGTCGGCTTTGATCATGGCGTCATCTAGGGCGCGCTGATCGGCCACGTCCATGCCAACCAATAACTCTTTGATAGTGGTGTTGATATTGGCAACGGCTTTTAAAACACCCTTACCCAGGTAACGGCTTTTGTCGCCATCGCGCAGTTCCAGTGCCTCACGCGAACCGGTAGAAGCACCAGACGGCGCACAAGCGGTCCCTACCACACCAGATTCTAAGATTACATCGGCATTCACCGTTGGGTTGCCGCGCGAATCAAGCACTTCAAACGCTTTGATATCAACAATTTTGGTCATTCAATCGCTCCGAGCCTATCGTTATGTGAAAAGAAAATGACACGGCCCCACCCTATCCCTAGAGCGGGCCGACAGCAGTTTGGGCATTCTACTGAAATTTGCCTAGCTTTGCCGAGCTTTTACTACCCAAAACCGAGCAGGTATGGCGTTAATCAGCCAATGGTCAGTTCATGCTGGCTTTTCAGCAAATCGTCGAATGCTTTCATTTGTGCAAGGAAGGGTTCTAACATGCTCAGTGGCAAGGCACTGGGACCATCGCACTTGGCTTGATCCGGGTTGGGGTGAGCCTCGAGGAACAAACCGGCAATGCCTACGGCTACGCCTGCGCGCGCCAGTTCTGCCACCTGCTCTCTGCGGCCGCCGGATGCCGCTCCTAGCGGATCGCGACATTGCAACGCATGGGTAACATCAAACAGCAAGGGGGCGCCGTCACTGGTTTGCTTCATGGTTCTAAAGCCCAGCATATCAACCACAAGGTTGTCGTAGCCAAAGCAGGTACCACGCTCACACAGCAATATTTTATCGTTGCCGCATTCGCGGAATTTTTCGACGATGTTTTTCATCTGCCCAGGGGAAATAAACTGCGGCTTTTTAATGTTGATCACCGCCTGGGTATCAGCCATAGCCTTCACCAGATCCGTCTGCCGAGCCAAAAACGCCGGCAACTGAATAACGTCGACGACGTCTGCCGCGGGCTGACATTGTTCAATCTCGTGCACATCGGTGATGATTGGCACATTAAAAGTTGATTTGATTTCTTGGAAGATTTTAAGGCCTTCGTCTAAGCCTGGGCCACGAAAAGAGTGGATTGAGGAGCGGTTGGCCTTATCAAAGGAGGCCTTGAACACATAGGGAATACCGAGTTTTTGGGTAACCCGGCAGTAGTGCTCGGCCACTTGCATGGCCATGTCGCGGCTTTCCAGCACGTTCATGCCGGCAAACAAAACCATCGGCAGGTGGTTACCAACGGCGATGTCGCCGACGTTTACGGTGCGGTTATTCATAAAATACCTTTGCAATCAGGGGCAGATAAGACTGCGATCTATCCTCGCCACATTCGCTGCCCGAAATCATTGAATTTGCGAGGAAGATAAATTAAAGCTGTTTAGTGCATGCATAGAAACGGCAGCACTGCCGTTTCTGTGCAACAACTAGCTGGTCACTTTGCGGCGCGCCAGAGCGGCCAGTATGTAGCTAGTGAAAAGCGGGTGACCATCACGGGGTGTGGAAGTAAACTCAGGGTGGAATTGACACGCCACAAACCAAGGGTGATCTTCCAATTCAACCATTTCAACCAGGGTGTCATCTGCAGACCAACCGCACACTTTTAACCCGGCTTTTTGCAAGCCATCCACTAAATTGTTGTTGACCTCATAACGGTGGCGATGGCGCTCAACGATAACGTCGCTACCATAGATGTCTCGGCCTTTACTGCCTTCGACCAAGCGGCATTCTTGCGCGCCCAATCGCATGGTACCGCCCAAATCTGAGGATTCGTCGCGGGTTTCGCGCTTGCCAGAGGCTGCATCCAACCACTCTGTGATCAGACCGATCACCGGATGCTTGGTGTTGCGATCAAATTCGGTGCTGTTGGCGTCACTCCAACCCACAACATTGCGGGCAAACTCGATAACCGCAGATTGCATTCCCAAACAAATTCCCAGGTATGGAATTTTGCTCTCGCGGGCGTATTGAACCGCAGTGAGCTTGCCTTCCAAACCACGCTCGCCAAAACCGCCGGGCACCAAAATAGCGTCTGCTTCTTTTAACAACTCGACGCCTTTTTCTTCCACATCTTCGGCGTTGATATATTGAATTTTGACTTTGGTTTTGGTGTGAATGCCGGCGTGGGTCAGGGATTCGATCAAGGATTTATAGGCGTCGGGCAGCTCCATGTACTTACCCACCATGGCCACGGTAACTTCGTTCACCGGGTTGAGCTTGCCATCCACCACGGCATCCCACTCGGATAAATCCGGTGGCGGCGCATCCATTTTAAAGTTATCCAACACAATCTGATCCAAGCCGTATTCCATCAAAATACGAGGAATGGCGTAGATGGTACGGGCATCGGCCAGGGGCACTACGGCACGCTCTTCAACGTTGGTAAACAGTGCAATCTTTTTGCGTGAATCCGCATCCACTTCTACCTCGGAGCGGCACAGCAGAATTTCGGGTTGAATACCAATGGAACGCAGCTCTTTAACTGAGTGCTGGGTGGGCTTGGTTTTGGTTTCGCCGGCGGTAGCAATATAAGGCACCAGAGTCAGGTGCATTAGCTGGGCTCGGTCGCGACCCAATTCAACTTTAAGCTGACGCACGGATTCCAGGAACGGCTGCGACTCAATGTCACCCACGGTACCGCCAATTTCGACAATGGCGATATCGTAATCTTTACCGCCCTCTAATATGCGGCGTTTGATCTCGTTGGTGATGTGCGGAATCACCTGCACCGTACCGCCTAAATAATCACCACGGCGCTCTTTACGCAGTACGGTTTCATAAACACGGCCGGTGGTGAAGTTGTTGCGGCGAGTCATACGGGTGCGCAAAAAGCGCTCGTAATGGCCAAGATCTAAGTCGGTCTCGGCACCGTCGTCGGTAACGAAAACTTCACCGTGCTGAAACGGGCTCATAGTACCCGGATCAACGTTAATGTAAGGGTCCAGTTTGAGAATGGTGACTTTTAAGCCACGCGATTCTAGGATTGCGGCCAGTGATGCCGAAGCAATGCCCTTACCCAGCGATGAAACCACACCGCCGGTTACAAAAATAAAACGCGTCATCCAATGCCCTGTAGCGCTATCGGTTAATAGGTGTCTGGCAACAAAGGTAAATTACAATCAATTGCCTGCGGTTGTTTATCAGGAAATGGAGTAGATAAGCCATTGTTGGGGCCGGTATGACACGGGTATAGCGTGAACCATTAAAGCGATTGCTAGCACCAAGGCGGGGACTTCCACCCTCCTCAAGATGGGTCGCCAGGGTACCAGATTCACCCCCTGTGCTCAATTACTTCTGTGGTATTGAATGGCCCTCAGCGGTCTACCAATGGCTGCCAAACCAAGCGCATACCGGCGCCACTTTGATCCGTGGTAGCGCCCGTTTCCACCCAAACATCAGCCACCGCTTTTAAGCTCTGCTGTTGATAGACCAGTGGCACGCTGTGCCTTAACCAGGGCTCGAGTTGGTGTTCTTGCAATAGCTTTTTTAAGGCCTGGCTGTGTCCCCGACCGGCTGGCTTCGACCGCATTCCCGGCTGCCTCGGGCGAATACACAACGGCTGGCCATCCCAATTCAACTGCCCGCCTGGCTCAAGGGAAAGGCGACAGACGCTGTCGATCACCAAGGGCGACTGGCCATCCCAGTTAACCTCTTGGTTTAGGTGCTCCGGCAACCCAGGCAAAAGGTAAATGCGTCCACGGTAGGCACTGCATGCACCACCACGCCAACGCACCAGGGCGCCATTGCCATCTTGCACTTCGGTCGCCAGGATCTGATCTTCGATTTGCAGCCAGTGACTGTGAGCGGGCACGGTAATCCCGTTAGCAATGCACAGGTGCCGAATGATGTTGGCTTGCCTAGCGCCACTGAGCGCAACCAACTCCGCTCGGCACATGCTCACCCCCAAACGCTCTTGCCGAACTGAGAGACGTTGGCAATCGATCTGCGCCAAATCTGCCATGAGTGTTTCGGTGTCTCGGCACAGCTCCGCTGTCCTCGCCATGGCCTGCCGAGCATTCGGCCAGCGTTGCTCGATACTAGGAATAACTGTATGTCGCAGGAAGTTACGATCGAAATCGACCTGGGCGTTACTGGGGTCGTCCACCCAACTTAATTGCTGCTGTTCGGCATAGTGTTTGATCACGGCCTGATCTACCCCGAGCCAAGGGCGATACAAAGTGCCTTCACCCAGCTGGCGTTGCATTGCCATTGCTCCCAAGCCTTTAGGCCCGGCGCCGCGCACCAGCCTGAACAATAACGTCTCTTGTTGATCGTTTTGATGATGGGCAAGGAATAGAATTGCCCCCGGGGTCATTTGCTGACGAAAAAAACGGTGCCTGACGCGGCGGGCAGCATCCTCTATGCCTGCCCCCTGGTTTGCAACCTGAGCGTGGTGACAGACCAGCTCCACACCAAGACGTCGTGTTACCTGCTGACAATGCGCCAACCAGTGATCCGCCTGTGGCGACAGACCGTGATGCACGTGCAGCGCTTGAATACGCTGACGCTCCACCAACTGCGTTACTACGTGTAGCAGCACAGTAGAATCCAAACCACCACTGAAACCTACCTTCACCGGTGTATTATTTGGCAATGTATTTAAAACCGACTGGATTGGTTGGATTAAAGCATCGGACATTGGAAGTATATTTGCCTACCATGAGTTGCCGCCAAGTTTACCACGGGCTAACCTTGGCGTTCTTATTACCAAAAGAATATTTTGAAGATGCATTCAATGCCTTACGGGAGCTGGCCCTCACAAATCAGCGCTCAACAACTGGTTGCCCAAAGCCTACGCTTGGCTGAGCCGCGCCTGGCTGGTGATTATTTATTTTGGCTAGAAACACGGCCAGAAGAAAAAGGCCGCAACTGCATTGTGCGCTGCAAACCCGGTGGCGCTCCAGAGGATGTATTACAAGCCCCGCTTAGTGCTCGATCAAAAGTGAACGAATACGGCGGAGGCAGTTTTTGTGTCTTCCAAAATACCGTCTTTTTTGTGTTAGCAGACGACCAACGAATTTATCGCTTGGACCTAGCCGCTAAAAAACCCTGGTTGCCCGTCGTCATTACCCCCGAGGCCGATTTTCGCTTTGGAGACTTACATTACGATAGCAAACGCCACCGCCTATTAGCGGTGTGCGAGGATCATTCCTTAGAAGGCCAAGAACCCAAAGCAAGAATTGTCAGTATCGATGCCGACGGCCGTGACAGCTTCACTCTGGTTGAGGGCAGCGATTTTTATTCATCGCCGAGAGTGTCTCCCTGCGGTCAATTTTTTAGTTGGTTGAGCTGGGAACACCCTGCCATGCCCTGGGCGAGCAACAGTTGTTTTGCGGCCAACCTTAACGAACAAGGTGTGGTGTGTGAACGCATCGCCGTGGCCGGCGCCGCTGCCAATCAAAAAGCCCAGGCGATTTTTCAACCCCAATGGTCCAAAGATTCGGAATTGTATTTAGTATCCGATGTCGACGATTGGTGGCGCCTGTACAAGGTGAACAACGACGGCGACTCACCACCAGAATTACAACCCGTATTAAGCTCTCCTCCTCCCATGGCGGAATTTGGTATGCCGCACTGGGTATTTGGGCAACAAACCTGGGGATTTTTGGATCAAGACACAATCATTGCCAGCTTCACTCGCAATGGTTTCGGCCATCTTTGCATTGCCAATATCAGCGAAGGCACTTGGCAAGAAATTAACACCCCGTGGACAGACTTCGGTGCAGTTTGCGCCGCCAACGGCGCCGCTGCAGTATTGGCAGGCAGTTACTGTGAGCCGACACAACTCGCTTATTGGCATACCAACAAAGATCACTCCCACGGCGAATGGTGCCGCGTTACAGACACAGAATCTGGTTTAGATGCCTGTACTTTAAGCGAACCCGAGGCCATTAGCTTTGGGCCAATCCTCGAACTTGCCCACGCTTTTTACTACCCCCCGCACAATGGTACCCATTGTGGCCCAGGTGACGAACGCCCACCGTTAATTGTACTTGCTCACGGTGGCCCCACGTCACAAACCACCACCGCACTCAACATTAAGATTCAATATTGGTGTTCACGCGGCTTTGCAGTGGTGGACGTTAATTATCGAGGCAGTACTGGTTATGGCCGACAATATCGCCAAGCCCTAGATACGAAATGGGGCGTAAGCGATGTGGAAGACGTTTGCAGAGCCGCACAGTATTTAGTTGACCGTAACCTAGCCGACCCGCAACGCTTAGCCATTAAAGGCGGTAGCGCCGGCGGCTATACCGTGCTGGCTGCGCTAACTTTCACCGACACATTTAAAGCCGGCGCCAGCTTGTATGGCATCGGTGATTTAGAAACCTTAGTGCTGGATACCCACAAATTTGAATCTCGTTATGTTGACTCATTGGTAGGCCCCTACCCGGAAGCAAAACCGCTATACCATCAACGCTCCCCTCTGTATCACGTCGATCAATTAAATTGTCCAGTGATATTTTTTCAAGGCGCCGAAGATAAGGTGGTGCCGCCAAATCAAGCCCAAGCTATGGTGGCTGCGTTAGACCAAAAAACCCTACAGGTGGCCTATGTGGAATTTGCCGGTGAAGGCCACGGATTTAGGCAGGCTGAAAATATCGTGTGTGCCATTGAAAGCGAATTGTATTTTTACAGCCAAATTTTTGGCTTTGAAATCCAAGATAAAATAACCCCCGTTAACATCAAAAACTTCTAGGGCGGCGTTTACTCCGCCGTTGGATAGTCAATGGCGTTGATATACCAAGTGGTGGTGCCGGCTTCCGTGGTAACGTCGGCTTCGTCGTCCACGGATTTTTTAATCAAAGCGCGGGCCATGGGCGAATCAATGGAGATATAATCTTTGCGATTGAATATTTCGTCGTATCCCACAATACGAAAGCGCTTAGTTTCACCGGTTTCACTTTCCACCTCCACCCAGGCACCAAAGAAAACCTTTCCTTCTTGATCTGGGTGGTAGCGCACCACTTTTAACTTATCGATACTTTTGCGTAAATAGCGCACGCGCCGGTCGATTTCGCGCAGGCGTTTTTTATTGTATTGGTAATCCGCATTCTCACTGCGATCGCCCAGACTAGCCGCCCAGCTCACCTTTTGGGTGACCTCCGGGCGCTCTACTCGCCAAAGATGATCCAACTCATCTTTCAGTTGTTGTAGGCCCTGCTCGGTAATTAACGGTGTTGGCAACGGTTACGCCCTCAAATACAATCGATCACTATGTTTTCTTCAAAAATGGCTCGGCCGCGTTGTGCAACAAGACCGTCCCAAACTATTGAGCGCATAATAACGTATGCCGAACACAATCCAAAAGCACCGGATAACTACTTATGATTAAACACCTTGCCGAGCTATCCCCCAATAAGCGTTACCGCCTAATTACCCAATGCTTAGTGCCGCGCCCGGTTGCCTGGGTTCTCACCGGCAATGCCGATGACAGCTATAACCTAGCGCCCTTTTCCTATTTTGGTGGTGTCGCCAGTGACCCGCCACTGCTGATGTTATCCATTGGCAAGAAACCCGATGGCAGTGACAAGGACACACGCAAAAATATCGCCGAGCGCGGTGATTTTGTTGTCCATATTCCCACCGGCCCGGAGGCTGAAATCGTCACTGCAACGTCGGCAAGCCTAGATTACGGCCAGTCGGAAGTAAGCGCACAAGCACTGGAAACCGAGACCTTCGGCGATTTTAGTCTGCCGAGATTGAAGGCAGCGAAAATCGCGTTTGCATGCAGCCGCTATCGCCTGGAGGAGATTACCCCCAGCCAAGCGATGATATTAGGCGAGATAAAAACAATTTATGTTGCCGACGATATAGCCTCGGAAACCGACGGCAAAGTGATGGTCGACACCCAAAAACTCAATCCGCTATCTCGCCTTGGTGGCAATGATTACGGGCTTTTGGGTGAGATTAAAGACGTGCCACGCCCCAAATAATAGGGCCAGCAAACGATGGTGATAGCAGCGCCGATAGACCTAAAACATCTGTGCAGCGTCTTTGGCGCCGGGCTGCACCAGTTTGCCCTTGGCCTGATACTCGCGCACGCTAATACCAAAAGCACCATCGACATGGGCATTACGAATTAAAAATTCTTTGCCCAGTTTGCCTCTTTGCACCAGCGATAAATCGATCAATTGCTCTTCTATGGGCTGCTTTAATTCATCGCACAATACGATGATTTTGGGCAAATGCTTAAAGCTTGGATTAGCCTCAATAACTAAGCCTGCTTGGCCGTTCACAAGCTCTACCACGGTGCCTGGCGGATATAAGCCCACGGTTTGGATAAATTGATCCACCAAATCGGAATCAAAGTGTTTGCCGCGGGAATCGTACATGATCTTTAACGCCTCGGTGGGCGACATAGAAGGCTTATAACAACGCTCCGCAGTCATTGCATCGAAGGCATCTACAATGGAAATAATCATTGCCGTACGGCTGATTTCATTGCCTTTAAGCCCTCGCGGGTAGCCTGAACCGTCCACTCGCTCATGGTGACACCAGGCTGCCTCTACTGCCCGGGCCGAATCCGACCCCGCGGCCATTAACAGATCGCGGCCGATCTCGGTATGGCTTTTAATAATATTAAATTCGTCGTCGGTGAGCTTGCCGGGTTTGTTTAGTACTTCGTCGGGCACCTTCATTTTGCCGACGTCGTGCAACAAGCCGCACACGCCCAGCTCAAACAGTTCTTTTCCTTCATAGCCCAATTGCCGGCCAAATGCGATGGCCATGATGCAGACATTTAAGCAATGCTCACTGGTGTACTCGTCTCGGCTACGGATTTTGGACAACCATAGCAAGGCATCTGGATTGCGAATGACACTGCCGACGCAGTCGTTAACCACGTCCTTAGCTTTGTCTGTGTCGATTAGCGAGGTAAGGCGAATTTCGTCTAGGATGGAGCGGGTAATGCTGCGCGCTTGTTTGTAAACACCAGAAATTCGTTGGTTTTCTTCAGTACTGCTGGTTTGGTTTTTTATTACCCGTGGTTTTGGCCTAGGTTTGATGGTTTCTTTTTGCTCTCGCCCAGACCAAGTCTCTTCAACGCCATCTACCCACACGTGTTGGCAGTATTTAGCGACCGTCTGTATCTCATCCATGGTATTGACCCGAAACCCCTGCATCATAAAGGGTGTTCCCAGCCAATCCCGATCAAGCTCACTAATCCACATGCCGATCTGAAGATCGGCCACAGGAATCTTTTTTGTTGTGCGCTCGGAAACGAAGCGTCCGCTGCCAGATGAATTGGATGACATAAACTCGACTAAACCAATGTTCCCCAGTTGCCCCAAATAACGGGCAACTAATATTCAACACAAAGGCCATCGACCAAGCCATCCAGGACTCAATCAAAGGCCTCTAATTTTTGCTCACCACGCTGGCGATAGCATCGGCCACGTAGGCCACATTGCTGGAACTCAAACCACAGATATTGATGCGGCTGGAGTCCACCATATAAATACTATAGGCCGTTTTTAGCTCTTCTACCTGCGAAGGCGTAATGCCGACAAAAGAAAACATGCCTTTTTGACGTTCTATAAAGCTGAAATCTCTTTCGCAGCCCGTATTAGCAATGGCTTTCACCAAGGATTGGCGCAAATGTAAAATCCTGTCACGCATTTCGTCGAGCTCACTTAACCACATCGACTTGAGTTCAGGATTAGACAAAATGGTCTCCACAATCGCCGCACCGTGGGAGGGTGGCATCGAGTAGATTGCCCTAGCCACATTGAGCATTTGCCCCTTCACCACATCAGCTTGGCTGGCGGTTTGCGCCACGATGGAGATGGTTCCCACTCGCTCTCGGTATAAACCGAAATTTTTGGAGAAGGAATTTGCCACCACCACTTCAGGTAGTTTGTCGGCCATATAACGAATGCCTTGAGCATCAATTGCTAATCCATCGCCAAAGCCTTGGTAGGCCATATCAATAAAGGGGGTAAAGCCACGCGCCAGGGCCAGGTCGGTAAGCTGCTGCCATTGCTCGGTGGTCAGATCTGCGCCACTGGGGTTGTGGCAACAGGCATGCACAAGCACCACGTCGCCCGGCCCGGTGTTAGCCAACGCCGCCATCATCTGATCAAAGGCGATAGCTTGTTGATCTCGGTCGTAGTATGGGTAAAACGCCAAATCCAAACCGGAACTTCCTAATAAAGAGGCGTGGTTGGGCCAGCTAGGGTCGCTAATCCATATTTTTGCATGGCTGTTGGCACGCTTAATCAACTCCGCAGCCACCCTAAGCGATCCACAGCCGCCAGTACCCTGAATAGTGGCCACGCGCCCGGCGGCGACGGCACTATGCCCTTCGCCAAACACCAGATCGTTGACCTGCGCTAAAAACCCTTCAGTTCCCTGGGCCGGCAAATAGGCTTTTGACGCTTCGCTGGCATCGTATTGTGCTTCCGCCTGCTTCACCGCTTTAAGAACAGGAGTGACTCCAGCTTCGTTCTTATAGACCCCAACACCCAAATCAACCTTGTTGGGATTAGTGTCTGCCCGGCAAGCAACGGTGAGCCCCAAAATTGGGTCTGCGGGCAACGAGGGCATGGACTCAAACATATGCAATACTCCTAGCGTAATTCGAATAGCTGACTTAACCATTAAACACGACCGTTTGCTCTTGACCGTCACCTCTTAATGCTCGCCCACGCTCACCTTTGCTCGCTTTAGATCTGCTCAAAAATAGGTACTCAAACAAATTCTAAATAGGAGAATCTTGTGCAAGTGACTTGCAGTGGTTTTCGATCAACGGGTTTTGATCAATGGCTTGGGGTCATAGGTTATGGATACGTGATTATTGGTGGCGCATCATACCATCTAATTGAGCCTTTCTTAATCTGCACTTGGCTTAAACCATCGTCATCTTTGGTTTGTGAGCAAAAGCTCATTCAAATCGTGGTTAAAAAATTACTGGTCTTAAAATCCCACAGAACCTACAGCTGCGTCCTAAAATTACGCCTTTTGTCACAAGTAAGCCGTTCAAATACACCTAGGTAGTAAGCAAAACTTATTTCTGCTTCTATCCTTACTGGACATGTACGAATGAATGGTAAACCCGAGATGTCCACGAAAGTTGATATAGACGACTACGATCGAAAAATACTGCGCGCGCTGCAGGAAAACGCAGATTATTCTATGGCGGAGTTAGGTGAGAAGGTTGGTTTATCGCACACGCCCTGTTGGCGTAGGATAAAACGTTTAGAGGCGGATGGCGTCATCCGTGGCCGAGTGACTTTGCTGCAAGGCGAAAAGTTGGAATTATCTGTCAGCGTACACGCCTACATTACAACTTCTGAGCACGATCAAACCACGTTGCAGCAATTTGAAAATTCAGTGCGCGAGATTCCAGAAATTGTAGAGTGCTATTCTACCAGTGGCGAGTCTGATTATATGCTGCGCATCGTTGTCAACAGCGTTAAGGATTACGATCAACTGCTCAAAAATACGTTGGTTAACCTACCCAACGTTGCATCGGTTAAATCCGTGTTTGCATTAAAGCAAATTAAATACACCACCGAACTGCCCATCTAATTAAAACAATAGCGCATCGCTGCAAGCAATGCGCTATTTCTGGTTTTGTAACAGACTGTCTATTAGCCGAGCCCACCCAGGCATACGTACTTAAGTTCAACGTAATCATCGATACCGTATTTTGAACCCTCGCGGCCAGAGCCGGACTCTTTGACCCCACCAAAGGGCGCCATTTCATTGGAGATAATGCCTTCGTTGACACCCACGATGCCATACTCCAAAGCTTCACTAACACGGAATATTCTGCCCAGATCTTTGGTGTAAAAATACGAAGCCAAACCGAACTCCGTGTCGTTTGCCATGGCAATGGCTTGCTCTTCGGTTTCGAATTTAAACAGCGGTGCCACCGGGCCAAAAATCTCTTCCCGAAAGACACGCATTGAATCGTTTACGTCGATGAGAATGGTTGGCTCGTAGAAACATTCGCCCAATTCAGAACGTTTACCGCCAACGATGGCTTTACCACCGTTAATTACGGCATCATCCACCATAGCGGCCACATCACTGGCGGCACCCGCATTAACCAACGGGCCATGGGTGACGCCGTCTTTGCTGCCATCTCCCAACACAAATTCATTCACCGCTGCAGCCAGTTTCTGAGCGAACTTATCGTACACACCGGCCTGAACCAAAATACGGTTTGAACACACACAGGTTTGACCGGAGTTACGGTATTTTGAGGCTACAGTGCCTGCCACAGCAGCATCCAGATCGGCGTCATCGAACACGATTAGGGGTGCGTTGCCACCCAGTTCCATCGAGGTTATCTTCACCGTATCGGCACACTCTTTGATCAGTTCTTTACCCACTGGGGTAGACCCGGTGAAGGTCAGTTTACGCACGATGGGGTTAGAGGTCAGCTCGCCGCCGATGGCACGTGAGCTCTGACCCACTACTACGTTAAACACACCAGCGGGAATTCCAGCCTCTTCTGCCAGTGCAGCCAGGGCCAAGGCCGATAAAGGTGTTTCTTTGGCCGGCTTAGAAACAAAGGTACAACCTGCAGCTAAAGCAGGCCCCGCCTTGCGGGTGATCATAGCGTTGGGGAAATTCCACGGCGTAATGGCCGCCACCACACCCACCGGTTGTTTCAACACTAGCAATCGCTTGTCGCCGGATGGCGCGGGAATAATGTCGCCGTTGATGCGCTTAGCCTCTTCGCCAAACCATTCTATGTAGGAAGCACCGTAGGCAATCTCTCCCGCCGCTTCTGCCAGCGGCTTGCCCTGCTCTACGGTTAAGATCTTGGCTAAATCTTGTTGGTTTTCCATCATCAAGTCGAACCAGCGACGCAGCAGGCCAGCACGCTGCTTGGCCGGGGTAGCCGACCAGGATTTCATCGCCACTTGAGCCGCTTCGATGGCGGTTTTGGTTTCGGCGGCACCGCAACTGGCAATGTCACAGATAACCTCTGCATTGGCGGGGTTGGTCACAGCGAGGGTTGCGCCATCGTTGGCGTCCACCCATTTGCCGTTTATGTACGATTGGGTACGCAGCAGTTCCGGTCGGTTAAGGCCGATCATAATGTTCTCCTAATTGCTCGATAACGCCAGGCCCGCGGCACTTGGCTACCAACAGATTGGCTCTGTCTGTTGTGTTACTCATTTTTATATAAGGTATTTCCTGTATAGCGGCCAACCTATCATAGGGCAGTGCCATTTTCACCTGCTTTGCACTGTTCCTCTATTAGGCTTTGCATCGCTTTAGCGCTGCTGGATAGCGCGTAGCGACGGCGGGCCACCAAGCCGATGCTTCTGCCAATGATCGGATTACTCAACGGCCGCGCCACAAGGCCTGGGGCTTGCAGACCAGAAACGCACATTTGCGGTACAGCACTCACGCCGACGCCCGCGGCCACCATTTGCTTGATTGTGGCTAATTGATTGACCTCAAAATCGACTTTTAGATCAATGTTGTGCTCTGCCAAAGCCGATTTCATGTGACTGCGCACACTGGACGGAGGCGCCAGTGCTAAGAACGGATAGTCTTTAAAATCTTCCCAGGTGATGGCATTAGCCTTAGCCAATGCGTGGCGCTCGGGCAGTAGCGCCACCATGGCATCGTTATATAGCGCTGTGAATTGCAGATCTTCCGTTACCGCGGGGCGAAAGCACACCCCCAGTTCAACACGGCCGGCACGCACCAATTCAATGACCGACTCGTTCAGTACGTCGTGTAGGGTGATATTAATGTTGGGATACAGCTGGCGAAAAGCCGCGAACACCGAAGGCAGCTTCGCTTCCGCAAAGGATGGCATGGCCGCCAGAGCCAGCCGCCCCTTACTGAGCGAGAAGAGATCACTAATATCGCCCAAGGCCTGCCCCCAATCAGCCAACAAGCGCTTAGCCATAGGTAACAGGCGCTCCCCTTCGGGCGTGAGAAGCACCGCACGGGTGGAACGGATAAACAGCGGGCCACCTAAGGCTTCTTCTAGGTTTTTAATGGCAATAGACAAGGCTGGCTGCGATAGGTGGATGCGCTCACAGGCTTCCGCAAAACTTTGGCATTGTGCAACCGCAACGAAAGCGCTCAGCTGCTTGATGGTGACATTCATGGCGAACCAGGCTCACATTGAATAACTTAGCCCACACTGCATTAATTTATAAAATATATCAATCGTTTGAATTTTTCTATTTGATAAATATTAGTGAATCGGCAAAACTCAGACGAGTTCAACGGTCTAACTTCCGCTTGAGGCGCAGGCGTCACTGCTGCCTTGAGGCAAAGCTGGCCAAATGCACCAAAATAACCAGTAACACCCTAACGCATTCTTTGCGCATTCAATTCACCCTAAACCGACTTAGGAGGCACGATGTCAGGTTTTGACAAAGTAGTGAACAGCTACGAAGAAGCCATGGCGGGCCTAACGGACGACATGACCATCCTCGCGGGAGGCTTTGGTTTGTGCGGTATTCCCGAAGGCTGTATCAGTCAAATAAAAAAAATGGGCGTCAAAGGCCTCACCATTGTTTCGAATAACTGTGGCGTGGATGGATTTGGCTTAGGCATTTTGCTGGAAGACAAACAAATCAAAAAAATGATCTCATCCTACGTTGGTGAAAATGCGCTGTTTGAAAAACAATTACTGAGCGGTGAATTAGAGGTTGAACTCACCCCGCAAGGCACGCTGGCAGAGAAGATGCGTGCCGGCGGTGCTGGAATACCAGCGTTTTACACCGCAACTGGCTACGGCACACCCGTAGGCGAGAACAAAGAGACCCGCGAGTTCAACGGCCGCCCGTACATACTGGAAGACAGCATCACTGGCGACTTTGCCATCGTGAAGGGTTGGAAAGCAGACCGCTACGGTAACGTTATCTACCGCAACACCGCACAGAACTTTAACCCTATGGCGGCCACCGCCGGTAAAATTACCGTGGTTGAAGTGGAAGAGATTGTTGAACCCGGCGAGCTCGACCCTAACTACATCCACACTCCCGGCATTTACGTTAACCGTGTAATCAAAGGCGACTTTGAGAAACGCATCGAACAACGCACCGTACGCGAAGGATAGGAGGCGAATCATGGCTTTGACAAGAGAACAAATGGCCCAACGTGTCGCCCGTGAACTGCAAGACGGCTACTACGTAAACTTGGGCATCGGTATACCAACCCTTGTGGCAAATTACATTCCTGAGGGTATGGAAGTCATGCTGCAATCGGAGAACGGCTTACTGGGTATGGGCCCCTTCCCCACCGAGGCCCAACTCGACCCAGATATGATCAACGCCGGTAAGCAAACCGTGACGGCGATTCCTGGCGCTTCGATATTTTCCTCCGCGGAATCCTTTGCCATGATTCGCGGCGGCCATGTCGATTTGACTGTACTAGGCGCTTTTGAAGTGGACGTACAGGGCAATATCGCCTCTTGGATGATCCCAGGTAAATTGATTAAAGGCATGGGCGGTGCTATGGATTTGGTGGCCGGCGCGGAAAATATCATCTGCACCATGACCCACGCCAGTAAACACGGAGAATCCAAGCTGCTAAAACAGTGTACCCTGCCTTTAACCGGTGCTGGCTGCATTAAGAAAGTGTTGACCGACCTTGCCTACGTTGAAATTGCTGACGGCAAGTTTTGGCTAAAAGAACGCGCCCCGGGTGTTACCGTGGACGAAATCGTGGCGAAAACCGAAGGTGAAATTGTGATACCTGAAGTGGTACCCGAAATCGAGTTTTAAGCGCAAATAGAAAGGTGGCTAGCACCGAGCTAGCCGTCTATTTATTTCTAGCGACAGCTGATTTTATTTACCCAAAGCTTTACCTCACTAAGTTTCTCTTCCTCCGGTTTTCCGCATTTTCCGCTTCCCCAACTCCTCCTTTTACTAACTTCAACTCTGCCTTTTACTAATAAGACGGCACCTACGAATACCTAGCACCGTTACAACGAAAGCGATTTATTTGGTATAAAAGGAAAACCACGGCTGTGCTCCCTTTATTAGGAGCCAGCAATCTACATCGAGAGCATTCAGATTTGTTTAAAGCCACTACCTCTTCCATCAAACAACTGCTTGGCAATGGCAAATCCCAGCCCACAGACGCAGGGCCTGCGGTGGTGTACAAGAATCAACGTATCGAACTAAGGCCAAATGAGTCGGTGTTAAACGGCCTTTTGCGCAGCGGCCATGCTATCCCCCACAGCTGCCAAGCCGGCGCCTGCCAATCTTGTATAATGCAAGCTGATGAAAATTCCCAATCGGCGTTATCCGCACATAGCCAAGCAGCCCTAACGCCGGCACAACGGCAACAAGGACTATTTTTGGCCTGCTGCACGGTTCCTGAGCAAACACTGCACGTCAGCCTTCCCGATAGCCAGACCCGGCCGGTTACCCACGCCACCAGCAGCGATATACGCCCCTTGGCACAGCGCGTGATGCAGCTATCGTTAGCCTGCGAGCTACGCTACGAAGCTGGCCAGTTCGTCAATGTGATTGTTGACTCCACTCGGTTTGGCAGAGTTCAACGCAGCTATTCATTAGCCAATGCTTACCAAACCGGGGCGGGCCTGAGACTGCACATTAAATGCTTGGATGACGGACAGTTCAGCCACTGGCTAACGCAAGAGGCGCAGATCGGTGACGAGGTAACCATCGAAGGCCCACACGGGCTGTGCTATTTAACCAGCGACGATTGTGACAATCCCAGCATGTTACTGGCGGGCACCGGAACCGGCCTTGCGCCGCTGCTGGCCATACTTGAGACAGCCCTAGCGCAGGAATACAACGGTGACATACATCTGATATTGGCCAATAAAACGGCGGGTGATTTTTACGCCCTGGAGCTGCTTCAATCCATAGCGGCGCAGCACCAAAATCTAAAGTTGCATTTCTTGGTGAAAAAAAACTTGGAGCAAGAGGACTTGGTGCAAGACGAATTCGTGATTGACGACGTGAAAAATAGCAGCAAAGCAAACAACCTATTGGTTAACGCGGATGTGTACCAGTACCTTAAACAGCTGCCGTTGGATCTCTCGCGTGCGTCAGTGTTTTTGTGTGGGGCGGAAAGCTTCGTTCAGAAAATGCGCAAAGCCTGCTTTCTTAAAGGTGCGTCCTTGAAGAAAATTAAAACCGATGCCTTCGTTGCCTCCTAACGGTAAATTTGGACCTGTAATTCCCGCAGGGCTTCGTTGTAATACTGGTACAGAGCATCAATAGCCACACTGGCCACGGAAAAATATTCCATGGGCTCTATCGATGGAGCGCTGCCAAGCAGCTTATCGTCAATGGTTTTAAGATACTCTTCCACCAAGGGTGTCACCGGTTCGAAGTTGGGCAAGCTGCCAGCCAGCTGCTCGCTCTCACGTTCTATTTCCGCCACCAGCTTGGCTAACTGTTTACGCGCACTCGCCGGGCACTCACCATCAACCGCAATACCGATACCCAAGCCCCTGGCTTGGCCCATCAGCTCAGCCGTGGTAAGCAACTTTTCCCAAATAAAGGAGTAAGACATTGCGTTCTTTGCCGCCACACCCGGCAACTTGTGGCGTTCGGTGGTATGGCCGATCAGTACCAACACATTACGAATCAGGGCGCTGTGGGTACGAAAGCTGTTATCTGGATCAGACTGGGGGAAACTCGCTAGTATTCGAGCCCAGGACTCCGTAATGCTCTGCCAATAGGCTTTATCCACCACCCAGTCAGAGGCAGCCTCAATGCGGGTAATTTGGCTGTGGACTTTGTCTCGCACCTCAAGCAGTGATCGGTGCAAAGCCACTTCACCGTGAATGTAACCGTTAGCCAAGCCGCGATGTTGCTGCAGGCTCGCCAACAATATTTGCAGTCCACGCAGGGCCGATATGCCTGCCCGCCGATGTTCTCTCAGCTGTCGCTGTTGATGCCGCAACCAAAAATAGGCCGCCACTACCATCACTAACGCGGCAAACAATAAACTCACAACAACTACGAACAAACTTGGCACATTCAGCTACCTTTATACTGCTGGGTCAGCGGTTTTTCTACCTTAGGTATTAGTGATCCATAGGCTCTGATAGGGTTGCAGGGTAAGTACGTCTTCTAGAGATTCGTATACCGAGCCACTGATCAGGTCTTTCCAGCTGTCCGTGCCGATCAAGTTAATATCAGAAAGCGCTAGGTCGCAAACTTCATCACTGATGTTGTAAATGCAGAACATACTCTGTCGTCGATTGATGCTCTGGCGCCAAAAGCCGAACAATTTTTCCCCCAGGTGTAAGGTAAATTGTGTGGCATTGGGGTGGAAGGCCGGCTGCATTCTGCGCACCCGAATAAGTGCCTTCATGGCTTCAAAAACCTGCCGATGTTGCGACAACTCTTCGCCCAACTCTCTAGTTAATTCCTCGTAATCCCACTGATGGCGGTTAATGGAACGGTTGGAGTTGGTGTGCTTGAGCTTTTCGTAATCATTGCCGGTGGCCAACATACTGTGCACATAAATACCCGGTATACCTTCCAGTGCCAGCATAATGGCGTGAGCACACAAAAAGCGCTCTTTGCCCCACTTGTCTGGCCCCTTCACAGTACCCTGCAAAGCATCAATCAAAGAAATATTGATCTCGTAGGCTTTGTTCATACCACCCTGGGCGGCCCGCCAGGATATACGGCCACCAAACATCTGCATGGTGTTAATTAAGGTGTCGATTTCCGCGTCTTTTAACAGGCCTTCCGCCGGCCGTAGACCAATGCCATCGTGGGAAGCAATGAAATTGAAATATGCCGTACCGTTTTGCGCCGGAGGCATACTCATCATCCACTGTTTTAAATATTTACAGTCACCGGTAACCAAGGTATTAACCAACAGTGGTGGCAAAGAGAAATTGTATATGCAGTGCGCTTCGTTGGCATTGCCGAAGTAAGTTAGGTTTTCTCGATTGGGAATATTGGTTTCCGTGATAAGCATGGCATGCTCACAGGAATGTTCAGTCAGAGTACGTATCAACCGAATCATCTCGTGGGTTTCGTCCAGGTTGATGCACGCAGTACCCAGCTTTTTCCACAAAAACGCAACCGCATCCAATCGGAAAATACGCACGCCTTTATCAATGTAAAGGCGAATAATGCGCATAAATTCAATCAGCACTTGCGGGTTACGAAAATCCAAATCCACTTGATCATGGCTGAAGGTACACCATACGTGCTTGGTGCCATCCAGGGTTTGGGTTTCTCTCAATAAGGGGCTAGTGCGCGGCCGGGTTATGCCATCTAGATCATCGTCGGGTGAGGCAGTTACAAAGAAGTCACTGCCTGGATGTTTTCCCTGTTTGAAGTTTTCAAACCAAAAGCTGCGGCTGGAGCAATGATTGATGACCAAATCCGCCATTAGGCGGTAGTCCCGTGCGATGGCCGATACGTCTTCCCAATCGCCCAGGCTTTCGTTAACGGACGAAAAGTCAATGACGGCGAAGCCATCGTCGGAAGAGTAGGGAAAAAACGGCAGAATGTGCACACTGCTAATGGCATCGTTGCAGTGATTGTTGAGAAAGTTGTGCAGCGTATTGAGCGGCTTTTCTGAGTCGGTTTTGATCGAATCACCGTAGGTGATCATGATAATTTCGGACTCATCCCAATGGTTAGCGTGGGCCGTGGGCTCACAGCTGGATTGCTCCAAGCGCATAATCTCGATCAACTGCTCGGCCAGCTCAGTGTGAGAGAGATCCAGTTCAATCTCTGCGTAGATGAGTTCGAGATGGTGCAGCACTTTCTGCCGCAATGGGTCCAAAAAATCACTCATAAAATAGGGTATCTCCTACTACCGTCGTGCTAAATCCTGAATCCGTTCAGCGTCGACACCGATAAACGGGGTGGTACATCAGGCATGATAAAAAGACAGTGCCAATACTGCGCAACCCCACGCAGATAATATTAGCGCTATATGAATTGGATTTTGCCGCCATAGACCACTATCAGCAACAAAAACTTACTGCGGCCTGCAACGCACCACGTAAAATAACTTTAGCCTTCGCCGCCGGCGGCGTCCAACTCGGTACAGCCCTACTTAGAACCGTGGATCAAACCAACGGCTGCTGGGGTGAGATGTCCGCAATCAAAGTATTGAATTGAGGCAACGTGGTTGCGGCGAGAGCGAAGCTGCAATGGCATCGCCCTCTTACGACACCCTAAAGCAAGCACAGACTGCAGTAGGCGCCAGCACCTTCGCTGGTACTGTTAAAACTGCTGCCTCTTAAACCGTGCTTTGGCCCCGTTCGTTGGCCCCTTAGGCCAAGGGCTCGGCTTACATCTCTACGCGCCGGTAAACTCTTTGTGGTCGGCTTCCACTGCTTCTTGCAGCCGCTCAAAAACATCTGGCATGGCGCTGACTACACGGTTCCAGCTGGGAATGAACGGCGTGATGCGTGGGCTTTCCAGGAAGATTCGTCCGGCTTCCATAATGTTCTCAGAGAACATTTCCACCGATTGTTCTTCGGCGTGAATATCGTGGGTCAGACCATTCATAATGGCATCGTTATGATAGGTTTCAACAAAATCCAACGCGATACGGAAGTAAGTGGCCTTAATGCTGCGGAAGGTCTCCGGCGTAAACACCTCACCCTGGGTGGCCAACTTACGAAACAGAGCCTTGGCAATATCGATGGACATACGCGACAAGCCCGCGGTTTTATCCTCCAGCGATAACTCCTGGTGTTTGTGATCGTAGGTTTGGGCGATATCCACTTGGCACAAACGGTTGTGGGCGTAGTTGCGATGCATTTCAGATAGCACACCAATCTCTAAGCCCCAGTCGCTGGGAATGCGCAAATCGGTTAACACATCGCGGCGGAAGGAAAACTCCCCGGCCAAGGCATAACGAAAGCTGTCCATATAGTCCAAGTATTCTCTGTCACCCAAAACCTTTTTTAATGCTCGGATTAAAGGGGTTACCAACAAACGACACACCCGGCCATTGATTTTGCCATCGGCAACGCGGGCATAGTAGCCTTTACAGAACTCGTAGTTGAAGAACGGATTAGCCACGGGGTAGATCAAACGTGCCAGCAGCTCCCGGGTATAGGTGACAATGTCGCAATCGTGCAAAGCGATGGATTCGGCGTTGGTGGCTGCTAGTACATAGCCCACGCAGTACCATACGTTACAGCCTTTACCCAACTCCTCCGGTGCCAAACCTAAACTGCGCAGCTCAGCATCCAGGGCCTGTAGACGCGGGCCGTCGTTCCACAAAATACGGTGGTGTTGTGGCAACTCGGCAAAGAAATCCAAGGATCTTTTGTATTGCACGGCATCGGCTCTATCCAAACCAATAACGATTTCACCAAGATAGGGAACTTGTTTCAACTCCGATAGGATATTAGGCATCGCCTCACCTTCTAGCTCGGAGTACAAACAAGGAAGGATAAGTGCCATGGGGCGCTTTTGGCTAAAGCGGGTTAGCTCTGCTTCGATTTCTTCCAGGGGGCGCGGCGCCAAATTGTGCAGGGTGGTGACAACGCCATTTTGATGAAAATCTGCCATGATAGTGCCTTAGCGGTTATGCTCTTTAAACTGTATTACTTAATTGTATTTAGTTAATTATGTTGAGTTATTTGGGAATAATCGAATCCGGGTAGCTCAGCCAACACTTGGCTTACCCCTTCGACCCAGCCCTGTGGTGCGGTGTGCTGAGTGATAATTAATCGTTCTTGGTTACGCGCGCTGGTGGGTAACTGTGGGGGTGGATTGGTTGGTGAACGAACGATGATTGGGTAATCCGCGGTGGCCAACATGGCCACATCGTTACCACCATCACCCAACGCCACCGTGGTCACCTTGGCTTGCCATTGATCGCTATAACACTGTGCCAGCCATTGCAGCGCTTTGCCCTTATCGGTGGCGCCTGAAACGTGAACGAAGCGCCCCCCCACAAGGGTGTTGCCGCCCAGTTCGGACACCGCCTCGCAAAACCGCTGTAGCGATTGCTCAGAGCCCCGCCATTGAACCGGCTCACCAAAATGGCGATCTGCCGATTGCCGTGCCTGCTCCTCTGGCAAGCCAGTGGCCTTCATAATGCCGTCTACGCCCAGGTCGGTAAAGGTTATGAATTCGGCTTGTAATTCGGTGTCTAGCCCGGCCAATAACGAGCGCCAGTGCTGACGATCTTGGACAAAAGCCTTGAGCCGAAAATCACCGATGTTAATTAGATCGGAGGGCATCTGGCTAAAATAACCTTTGGGGATATAAACCCCTGCGCCGTTTTCGCAGATAAATGGGTGCTGATTGTTGAGTTCACGCCGCAGCTGCTGCAGCTCTGCAAAGGTTTTACTGGTGGTAGGAATAACCGGCACACCGGTCTGTTGAAGCGATGCTAGCAGCGAATCCGCCGCTTGGTGACTGTAGGTATGGTGGTCCAGGAGCGTACCATCCATATCGGTAAAAATGACGACTTTTGTCATATGCTCTACTATCCACCCTGCGCGACTTAACTTTTAGATAGACGGCTATTGCGCCGCCTTCAGTGTTGGGTCTTCGGCCGCAACCGGGAAGCCTTAAGTTCCTTGCTGTGGGGCTTATTAAAACAGTTTTTCAATAAAGAACAACCGTTTAGCCCCTACTACAGTGTTATTCAAGGTTTAAGGTGATATCTACAGGGAATTCTGCAAGGCTACTATGGCGCGCTGGGCATCCATTTCAAACACCACCTGTGCCCTGGCCGGTAGGGTGTTCAATGTGTGATCAGTCACCCGCTGGTAGTACTGAATAAAGCGGCGTATTTGTTGCGGGCTCATAATTTGATCACCTGCCCTACCGCGCTGATGGGGCTTTAACGATGCCAGCAACTTCTCCTCCTGCTCCAATCGCCAACGATACACGCAGTCAAACGACGGCGCTTTGAGCATGATCCAGTGGTTGAATCTGGCAAAGAATTCGGCGTATTCATGGCTCAATTTATGGTTCACGAATTTCCGCCACTGACCAGTTCGATCCTCAAACTCTTCCAAGTCATTAACCGGCACAAAGAGGTCGTCCTCTTCCTGGGGTTGCGCCCCCATGCACCAGCCTTCAATAATAATGATATCTACCGGCGGCGTTATCACATCCCATTGGGATTCTGGCGCGCGATCATCGATGGATTTATCAAAACGCGGAATCTTAACTGGCTTATCGCCGGCAATTAATGCGTCCAATACGTCGTTGGCCAGGGCCATATCGTGGGTGCCGGGCACACCCCGTGTACGCAATAAAGAATGGGTGTTTTCCGCCAGTTTTTTACGTTCGACCACTGTTAAATAAAAATCATCAATGGAAATAGCGATGGCGGATTTGTGGTGGGTTGCTTGAAAATACGCAACAGCCAACGCGGCCAGCGTGCTTTTACCGGAACCCTGACAACCATTAATACCGATAATTAATGGCCCCGCCTGGGTATCATGCCGCTGGGCCAATTTAGCCAACACGGGGATAAACCAACGCTCGGCAATCGCACGGTAGGTTTCGGGTAATTTTTGTTGGATTAAAAAATCAGTAAGGACGTTGTCTAGTTCGTTGTAACTCACCGTTTGCAATACCATAGCCTCTTTCTTTCTAGCTCAGGCTCACGCCGATTATCCGCGCAAGAATGAACACATTTTGTGAAACATCTGGTTGAGTAAAAATCAGTGTTTCTGTACGTTCTTGGTGCAGTGTTACCCACCCAGTTATTATTGTTAGCTGCCGGCTAAACTTGCGCTACCAGAGATTAATTCCAATAACGAACACACCAGCCAGAACTGCCAGCAAAGCAATAGACGACTCTATAAAAGTACTGAGACGCAGAGCAAATTGACAGCGAAGGTCTCGGTAGATTCCACAGTGTGCCGACTTTAACCATTGGCGCCATTGGCGTTGCTATCCATTGGCGTTGCTATCGGGCGATAGCCAACCATCTACCCTATCTTTATAGCAACGTTGCGTGCGTAGGTATCTCTGCAGATTCCATGCCTAAGGCATGATGTACCGTTCATCATTACACTTTTGTGAGTATGACTGACCTGTTAGCAATTTGAGCCGCGCGTCAATTGACAATAGACGTAACGAATAACCACGTTATAGCTGCGGCAAGTATAGCGCACCAACAAAGCTTTACCGGCGAGCAGAGCGAACCCTTGGCAAGCGAGTGGCATTTATTGAAACAAGGGGTAATAGCAGAACGGAAAAGGGGAAAAAAGGGGGCCAGTGCACAGCCCCTTAAGAGCAAGCTTCATGAGAGAATACCCAATAAGGTTTAACTTACGGGTACCGGTGTAATTAGCACAGGCTATGCCAAATGGTCTATTTTTGACGCCACCACTATCACATACGATCAATCTCAGCTCCAAACCGCGCCAACAGCGACCAAACGGTTGAAAGTTGTTCTAACAAATGTTCACTTTATAGAAATTTTTAAGCTGCGTTAGCCAAGCTCATTGGCGACTATTGAATGGCCTAGACTAAAACTGTGCTTAGCGAATTTATCTGCACCAATAGAAGGCGCAATTACCGCCGGGGAATTTTAAAGCCTAACCGAGCCAATTGAACCGAATTTAGCTAGCCTAGGCGTAAGACGGTGCATTATTAATTTACGCGCCCCAAAAGCGGACTCGTGAGAACGAAACTTGCTGTTAGAAGTAATCTGTTCGTTAATGGATTAGTGTCTGAAATCTCTCCTTTGCTAACTGATCACTGAGGCAGCGTATAGTGTCAGTATTAGTACCAGCGCCTACCTCTTGCGGGTTATGCGCTTGCGGGATAGGAAATTGTGTTACTTAAAGGCCATTAACGATTGGTGGTATTTAATTCGACCAAAGGCACGGATGCTGTTCAGAATGAGAAAGCGAGTTACCCCTTTAAAAGGACAATCATGCGCCATTTGATTTTTGGCTTAAACGATAAGCCCACCCCAGGATTGGCCTTTACCGCCGCATTGCAACACGTTCTCGCCAGCTTTGTTGGCATCATTACCCCCACCTTGGTCATAGGCAACGCAACGGGCCTGCACAATGAAATACCCTATTTATTAAGCATGGCCCTGCTAGTATCAGGCATCGCCACGTTTATTCAGGTAAAAAAAATAGGCCCGCTGGGCGCCGGCATGATCGCCGTGCAAGGCACTAGCTTTGCTTTTTTAGGTGCCCTACTGACCGCCGGTGGCTTGGTTAAAAGTCGCGGTGGTAGCCCAGAGCAGATCATGGCCATGATGGTGGGCATCTGTTTTATAGGAGCCTTTGTGGAGTTATTAGTCAGCCAATTTATTCATCGGCTGAAAGCTATTATCAATCCCACCGTGACCGGTGTCGTTATTATTACTATCGGTGTTTCATTGATAAAGGTCGGCATGACGGACCTCGCCGGCGGCTTTGGTGCCGAGCAATTTGGCAGCCCCAATTACCTAATGATCGGCCTGTGTGTACTGGGCCTCATTATTATTTTAAGCACGTTCAAAAACCCCTGGTTGCGGCTATCGGCCATTTTAATTGGTATGTTGGTGGGCTCATTGGCCGGCTATGGCCTGGGCATTTTTGAGCCTAAAGACTTGCCAGACTTGCCGCTAATTGCCATACCTCAACCCTTTAAATACGGCTTCGATTTTGACTGGCAATTGTTTATTCCGGTGGCTTTTATTTACTTCTTAACGGCCATCGAAACCAGCGGCGACCTTACTGCTGTAAGTTATTTTTGTGGCTTGCCCGTAAAAGGAAGTAGCTATTTGGCGCGCATTAAAGGCGGTGTGATGGCTGATGGCTTCAACTCAATGCTGGCGGCGGTTTTTAACACTTTTCCCAACACCACCTTCGGCCAAAATAACGCGGTTATCCAGATGACCGGCGTTGCCAGCCGCTACGTGGGGTTTTATATCGCCGGCATTTTGGTACTACTGGGCTTGTTTCCCATCATCGGTGCGGCGCTGCAACTGATCCCCAAACCGGTTTTGGGCGGCGCCACTTTAGTGATGTTTGGCACCGTGGCTGTGGCCGGGGTCAACGTATTAACCCACGAGCCATTGGACCGCCGCCGCACCGTCATTGTCGCCGCCTCCCTGGGCTTGGGCCTGGGTAGTATGATGGTGCCGGAGCTACTGCAACACACCCCATCGCTATTGCAGGTGGCGTTTTCATCCCCCGTGGCGGTGGCGGGAATGACAGCCATTGTGCTGTCGCTGATGATTAGACCCGATGCAGCCGATCAAACCAGCGAGCAAAACAGCGCCCAAGCTGACACAATAGCCAACCAAGAATCTTAAACCGCTGACTACCGCAGGCCCACAATGACCACCAACCTCTGGCTTAAGAACGCCGACGCCATCTTTACCGCCTGCGATCAGCCCGCCAGCGGGCTTGTTATTGCCGACGGAAAAATCAGCCAAGTATTGACCCCTGGTCAATCGCCCACAGTGCAGATCCATCAACAGGTCGATCTCTCAGGCTGTGTGGTAACGCCAGGGCTAATCAATACACACCATCATTTTTATCAAACGTTGACACGCTGCCTACCCCAGGCTATCAACAAACCGCTATTTCCCTGGCTACAAACGCTTTACCAAGTGTGGCAGCACATTACGCCAGAGATGTTAGCCACCGCGAGCCAACTGGCGGCCTTGGAATTAATGTCCTCCGGAGCCACCACATTGGGCGACCACCATTACGTGTTCTCCCAACAACTGGCCGGAGCCATGGACGTACAGGTAAGCGCACTGAAGGAGCTTGGTGCTCGTTTGCAACTGACGCGCGGCTCCATGAGCCTGGGCGAAAGCCAGGGTGGCCTTCCGCCGGACAGCGTCATTCAAGACGAACAAAGCATTTTGGACGACTGCCAGCGCGTCATAGCGCAGTATCACCAGCCCGGCCCAGGCGCCATGGTGCAGGTGGCCCTGGCACCCTGCTCGCCCTTTTCGGTAACCCAGGAGTTAATGCAGGCCACCGCTAAGCTGGCTGAGCAATCTAATGTACTTACTCACACCCACCTGGCTGAAACCGAAGACGAAAACGACTTTTGCCTCCGCCAATATGGGCTACGCCCGTTAGATTACCTAGAGCAATGCGGCTGGCTGCACAATCGAACCTGGTTGGCCCACGGCATTCACTTTTCCGATACTGAGATCAAACGTCTGGGCGCCGCAGGCGTGGGCATTGCCCACTGCCCCTCTTCCAATATGCTGTTGGCTTCCGGCATTTGCCCCACCCTAGAGTTGCAGCAAGCCGGCTGTGCTATTGGCTTGGCGGTGGACGGTTCTGCCTCCAACGATTGCTCCAATATGATTCAAGAAGCGCGGCAATCCCTTTTGCAGCAGCGGCTGCGCTACGGTGCCGAAAAAATCACCGCAGAAACCGTGCTTGGGTTTGCCACCACCGGCGGCACCAAACTGTACCAGCGTAACGACATAGGCACGCTAGAAGTTGGTAAACAGGCGGACCTAGCCATATTTAAGTTGGACGAAATGCGTTTCTCCGGCGCCGGTGACCCCATTGCCGCCCTGGTTACCTGCGGTGCCCATCAAGTGGATCGCTTAATGGTCGCCGGCCAGTGGCAAATCATTGATGGTGAGCACTGCACCATGGACAAGCAGGCATTGATCGCCAAGCACCAAGAGCTGGCAGAATCATTGCGCCGCCTGGCGAGCTAGCCTGGGTTTGGATTGAGGGGTTTCCCAAGCCCCTCGTCACACCTGCGATTTCAACCGTATTTTTCGACTCAACCGTGCCAAGCGCGGCGCACTATCATACGCAAAAATCCTATATATTCGGTGTTATACGCCAAGTTAGCCGCCGTTATAGGTGTTAAGACTCAGGCACTGCGCCGAACCATCGCATAAGCTGACCAAACAGACAGGTTACTGGCATTAATCCTGCTATCCGTGTTTACAACATCCTGCCATTGCGTCGGTTACATTTACTAATTACACACCACCAAAGCAGCAGCACAGAAGATTATTAGGTTTACTTTTAGGGAGAGTTCCATGCACACATCGTTAACACGCCTTCCCCTTGCGCTGGCCATAGCACTCAGCGGCAATGCTATAGCGCAAACCGACGACCAAGCTGGCGCCGGGTTGGAAGAAGTTGTGGTTGAAGGATCTTTGGGCAGCTTGCCCGGAGAAGACGTAGAAATTTTTGGCTTTGGTAAATCATTGCTGGAAACACCACGCTCAGCCTCCACCATCAGTTTTGAACAACTAGAACGTTTCCACGTTTCCGACATCGACGAACTGGTGGCTTTTGCGCCAGGTACCTTTACCCAGTCTTTTTTCGGTGTAGCCGGCTCACTGGATGTGCGAGGTACAGCTGGGGAAACCTACTTCAGGGGCGTTAAGCGGTTAGACAACCCCGGTAATTATCCGACACCGATAGGAGCTTCTGATCGGGTAGATATCGTGCGTGGCCCAGCTTCTCCCATTTATGGCCCAGCCAAAATCGGTGGCTACTTAAACTTTAACCCAAAATCTTCGCGCGCTGAAGGAGGCCAATACCTAGCCGAACATGAGGGTGAAATTAGTTACACCACCGGTAGCTGGAATAAAAATGTAGTGACCGCTGAGATCGGCGGCCCTATAGCGGAAAAAGTCGGTTACTACTTATACGGAGAATACGAAGATTCCGACAGTTACTACGACAACACTGCCACTGAACAAACTATTTTACAGGCGTCGTTTGATATGGACGCCACTGACAATCTCCGCTTTCAGTGGGGCGGAATGTACCACGACTATGAAGGCAATCAAGTTGCGGGCTGGAACCGACTCACCCAGGAACTAGTAGATAACGGCACCTACTTAACCGGTACCGCACAACCGTTGGACACCGATGGCGACGGTTTTATCTCCCATCAAGAATACAGAGCAGTGTCTGACTTCTCCACCGACGATGGTGACGGTGCTTTTGGCTTAAATCCGTTTGTTTTTCGACCCGAATTCGTAACGGTAGATGATCTAGATAGTCAAGCTGCCTTGCAAAATGTAGGGACCGCTACCCTAGACGGTAGCGATGTGTTAGTCGCTCCTTCCGACACACTGGAAAACGAAGTCATCACGCTGTACTTCGACACCATATACACTGCAAACTCTGGCCTAGAAATTAAAAACCAGCTGTTTTATGAGGCCTATGAAAACCTTAACGAAAACGCCTATGGCTTTTCTCAGTTCCATGATACCTACGTTATAGAAGATAAACTGGTTTTTGCTAAAGAATTTGAAAGCGACGGTTTGGTTACCTCGTTACAAGTATCACCGTCAATTCGCTACACCGATTTTGAGCACGGAGATGACTTTACTAATGAGTACTTTGATCGGCGAGATCTGACAATGCCATCGTCATCGCTCGACCATCGATTGTTAGCAACACGCATAGATCGAGACTACACCGAATACTATGAAGGTAATTATTTGGACTTAGGGTTTGCTGTGCTCGCAGACTTTACCTTTGATTTTGGCTTAAGCGTCGTGCTGGGTGCACGCTACGACTACATTGATATAGAAAGCCATATACCGGTGGATAAATTGCTGTTAGAGAATTTCTCTTCCGGTTTTGTTCTTTTGTCTGACGATGGTCAATATCTGCTGGGCGATTTTGTCGACACGGCCAACTACACTGCTGACGATATTACTGCTCCAGTGGATGCCGCCAATGAAGAGGATGCATTTTCCTGGAACTTCAGTCTGAGCTATGACACCCCTATCGGACTCATCCCCTATGTAACACTATCCGAACAAACTACCGTAATTGCCGGCCAAGGCGCAGAAATCAACACTGCCAACGTAGCTAGTGGCGCCGCAGTAGACAAATCTGAATTGCAAGAAATTGGTATAAAAGGCAGTTTCTTGGATGACAGCTTGTATTTTGCACTTGCCTACTACGAACAAGAGCGTACCGATTTTAACGCCCAAGCCATCGTAACCAACTCAGCAGATAAAACAGAGGGTATTGAAGCTGAACTACGTTGGGTAGTTAATGACGCCCTAGTTTTGACCGCAGGTTACACCAACATCGAAGTAGTCAACCTTAATACTCTGGATAACGGTGGCCGATTCAGTTTCTACGGTGCCGATGATTTGCCACAGATTGACCCAGCTTTAATTTACGGCGGACAAGTCACTGGTATACCCGCTGCCACATCGAGAAGCGATGCTCGTAAAGCCGGCATGCCAGAAAACATTTACACACTGACGGCCACCTACGCATTCGATTTTGGTCTAGCGTTCAATACAAGTGTTGTACATGCTGATTCAACCTATTCAGGCTACTCGCAAGCGGTGGAGCTGCCGTCTTATACTTTACTCAATGCTGGGTTTGCCTACGAATACGGAGACTGGCTATTCAATGTCACCGGCAAGAATCTCACCGATGAGAAATACTATCGTGCAAACTTTCCAAACCTGTTCGGCAGCCAAATAGTCTTGCCTGAGTTGCCACGACACTTCCAAGCCAGCATTAATTATCAATTCTAAGCTGGCAGTAAACACCGGTGGTAAAACAGTTGTTTAGCCACCGGCGTTCACAACCGCAACGATCGAAAGAAAAAAGTAGCAAAACCTCAATATATTAATGAGTGATTTTTCAAGTAATTCGTTGTAGGTATAAGGTTTACATTTACGCTGATGCTGCGGCCTGCACACCGCACATTAAGCCTTCGGTTTCATTGCTCTATCTCCAACTGTGTAGGATATATACTCTCCTGCAGCCCTCACTAGAGGGCTTTTTTTTGCCTATTAGTTCGGCAGGCTCTGTCGAGCACTTTCATTTGCTAACTCTGATTTATCACCCATTACTTTCACCTTGAGTGCGTGCAGCGCTTGGTGGATATCCTCACCAATTAAAAACAGAGCGGGAACCAACAGCAGGGTTACGAAGGTGGCGCACAGCACACCAAAACTCAGCGCAATGGTGGTGGGAATAAGAAATTGAGCCTGGATAGAGCGCTCCAGCATCATGGGGAGCAACCCCACAAAGGTAGTTACCGAAGTTAATAATATTGGCCTAAAACGGCCAACCGCGGCGGTTACTATGGCTAGTTCCGGCGCCATATCGTTATCGCGGTTGCGATGTAGGGCATCCAGCAAAACCAAATTGTCATTCACCACCACCCCGGCCGCCGCGCCAATGCCCAAGTAAGAAAATAAGTCCATGGGCACGCCCCACACCAAATGGCCAATCACAGCGCCCATAAAGCCAAAGGGTATGGCGGTGAGTACGATTAACGGATGCCAGTAGGATTTAAACGCCACGGCAATCAAAGCGTACATGGTAAAGAACGCAATTAAGTAAAGGCTGGATATCTCGGCCAAAAACTTGGCCTCGCCCTCGGCCTCACCGATAGCACCAAGATAAACCCCGGGGTAGTCACGCCGCCACTGATCAAAAAAGTTATCGGTTAAATCCTTGGAAATCAGCTCGCGATCCTGGCCGCTCATTTCAGCCGACACCACACTGGAGCGTTTGCGCTCTCGCCGATCGATTCGGTTAACACCGGGCAGGGTTTCAATTTGCACCACCGCCATAAGCGGTACTTCTCGGCCATCCGGTAGGCGCACGTGGAACTCGTTGAGGCTCTCCAACGTGGCGCGGCTGGTTTCTGGGTAACGCAGCATCACTCGCACGTCGTTGCCATCTCGCGCCAAGCGCTGCACTTCCTCGCCGTAATAGGCTTGCCGCACCTGACGCGAAACCTCTGCCAACGTTAAACCCAGTTTTTCCGCCCCCGGCAGCAACGTGAAGCGGTACTCTTCGGTGGCGGCCTGCAAGTCACTGCGCACATCGTACAAGCTTTCGTAACTGCGCAATTTCGCTTCCAGAGCACGTACCGCTGCTTGCAGTACATCGAAATCTGCGTGGCTTACCGAATATTCGATGTCCGGCTCAAAGCCATCCATGGAACTGTGGTAAGACACTCGATCGGCATCAGGGATGTCACCCACCAATTCTCGCAGACGATCGGCGGCTTCTTTGGCACTTATCTGGCGGGTTTCCGGCGGCACCAATTTAACAATGGCAATCACGTTATCGCGCCGGGAGCGGGTATACCAGTTTTCGATCAACTCACCACTGCCGCCTTCTTCGATGCCAAGTTGTTTTACCTCTTGCACCAGTTGTTGTTCGCCTGCCTGCAGTTGCGCCAGCACCTCCAGCGCACGCGAATACGGCGCGCCGTCGGCCATATCCACTTCCACCACAATTTCATCGCCTTCGATATCGGGCATAAAATCGAATTTGATCCATCCTGTTGCCAACAACACCACACTCAACGCAAAACAACCAAAAAACACAGCAGCAGTGGTGTAGCGATGGGCCAGTGCGGTTTTAAGAAAACGCCGATAGGGAGTATTGGCAAAGTTAATCAGGCTGTGCTCAATGGCCAGCTGCGCTCTGCCCAATTTGCCAGGTGGCTTAGGTGGCTTTAAATTACGCAGATGCACCGGCAATATTAAAAATGCTTCGATAAGCGAAAAAGTTAATGCGCAAATGATAATAATGGAAATTTGTCGAGTAAGCTGGGCATCTTCGCCGGTGATAAATAACCACGGTGCAAAGGCAATCATGGTGGTGAGGACGGCAAAAATAACCGGTTTAATCACCAACTGAGTGCCCAATACCGCCCCAGTTGCACCACCGCCCTGGCCAGTTTGTTGGTGAATACTCTCGCCCACCACAATGGCATCGTCCACCAAAATACCTAACACCAATAAAAACGAAAACGTCGACAAAAAATTGATAGACACATCGGTGTAGGGCAACAGAATCATTGCACCACAATAGGCGGTAAAAATACCGCTGGACACCCAAAAAGCCACCTTAGGCCGTAGGGTGAGCAACAAAACCACGCATACCAAAATTAACCCATAAAAGGCAGAACTCATAATGGTGTGCATTCGGCTTTTATAGGCATCGGCCATATCGCTCCACAGCGTGAGCTGCATACCCTGTGGTAACCTCGGCTGAGCTTGCTCAATCCACTGGCGAATGGAATTACTGGCCTGGACGATGTTCATGCTGTCCATGGTCATTACTTGAATCAGTACTGCTGGCTGGCCATTTAAGGTGGCTAGAATTTCATTTTCTTCAAAGCCGTCGTTAACCTGGGCCACATCCCTAACCCTGACTATGGCGCCATCGTCGGTTTGCCGTACCACAACCTGGCCGAACTCGTCTTCGTTTTCAGCCAGGTTTTTGGCCCGCAGTTGCACATCACCGGTGTTGGTTTTCACCCGGCCAGAGGATACGTTCACCGAGGTCTCTCGTACCGCCTGGCTCACATCATCAAAACTCAAACCGTATTGCCGCATGGCGTTTTCAGATAACTCAATGGCAACCTCTTCGGCCCGCACGCCAAATAACTCCACCACGGAAATACCAGCTAACAAAACCACTTCTTCCCGTAAATCTTCCGCCACACGTTTTAGCTCTTGCTCGGAAAAGCCCTCGCCGTGCAGCGCCACTCGCTGCATCTCGTTACGCCAAATAATTTGCGCAATTTGCGGCGCTTCCACTTCCCGAGGAAAGCTGCGAATGGCATCCACCCGAGATCGAATTTCGTTCACAAATTTGGCGGCATCGGTGCTGGGTAAGCCCTGAATTTCAATATCCGCTAGGCCTTCGCTGGCGGTGGCAGTAATGCGCTCGATGGTGTCTAAATCGTTCAACGCATTTTCAATACGCATCACAACTTGCTCTTCCACTTCTTGAGGCGCTGCGCCGGGCCATACCACCTGTACCGAGGCGCGAATGGCCGACACGGTGGGGAAAAACTCGCGGTCCATGCGCTGATAACTCAATACACCGGCCACAATAATACCAACCATTAACATATTGGCTGCCACAGGGTTACGCACCCACCAAGCGATAATTCCGGTCATGATCGATCCTCCGCTGGCAACGCCCTCTGTTGCGCCGTTTGCGACTCCGCCCTCAACTCTGCCGCACCCATGGGCTCTACCCGCAAACCATTTATCGGGTCGCGCACGGGGGAGATAACGACCATCTCACCCTGGCTAATACCATCTTCTATAACCGCTTGTTGCCGGTCTGTGTGTTTAACGCTCACCGAGCGAATTTCTAACACGCCGTTGTTTACCACGTACACGCGATTACCGGCGCGCAGTGCTTGGCGCGGAATAATTTTGGCGGCAGGCAGGCTTTGGCCCTGAATGCTGGCATCGACGTACAAGCCCACGGCGAGCGGTGCGCCGCTCTCAAAGACGGTATTTTCACTGTAGGGGGCGTCAACCTCTGCTACGGCATAGATGACCCTGGTGAGCGGATCAAAGGCTGGCTCAATGCGCACCAAGCGTGCGGGCCACTGGCGTTTGGCACCGGCCACGGTGGCGGTCAAAGTCACCGCCGGCGCTGACTCTGGGGTAGCCGTAAAGCCTATGGGCAACCCCAAAGAAGCTAACTGGCCATCGGTAAGCGGTAATCGAACCTGTGCGGTGTCGGTGGAAAAGATTGAAGCCAGGGTGGTGCCTGCGCTAACGAATTGGCCAAGGCCCACTTGATCTTGGCGCACGCGGCCTTTATACGGCAGTGAAACTTCAGTGCGGGCCAAATTGATTTTGGCTTGTTGCAAGCTGGCCTCGGCCGCCGCCAACCCCGCCTTGGCCTGTGCCAACTGCGGTTTTTTGAGCCCTAGATCCGATGCCTTAACCCCAGCCAATTGTTGGTGGGCTACCCTGGCATCGGCAGCGCCTTGGTCCACCAAAACCTTTTGCCGAGCCACTTCCGCCTGGGCGTTGGTGACGGCGACTTTGTAGTCGCTGTCGTCTATTTTCAGTAGTACTTGGTTAGGCTCAAAGGTGCCGCCTTCGGTAAACTCCGGCGATACATACACAACCTTGCCACTAACCTCCGCAACGAGATCAATATTTACGCGGGCGGTTACTTCGCCCTGGCTGGAGACCATTAATTGGGTGGCGGCCTCCTGCACCGGTGCCACTGTCACCACCCGAGGGCGCGGCGGCTCCGGCGTCGACTCCAGCTGCGGCTTGGTTTTTATCAATAAAAAAGTAATCGCAACTGTGGCAACCACCACCAGCAATGGCAGCACAGCAAGACGCAGGTGGCGCATAGTTCTCTCCCAACGTTTTAATCGTTATAAGCGCAATCAATCGGCGGACTTAGGCAACGGTGGGATTGAGACGAAGAGAATACGCAAAGCGTTTACAGGCGGGCTGGATTCAACCCGCCGAATGAAAGCCGCCGGCATTGATTGCCGGCAGCGGGGTTATATTTTTAAGCCAAATTGTAGGGCGGCGGCTAATTCGTCATCACTCTCCACATAGGAGAGATCCATTAAAAATCGACCCAGGCTCACCCCAACACCAGCGCTCAATGCCGTGCCATGATTGCCCTGTAAATCTTCTTTGTAGCCAAAGCGCAGCGCGATTTGGCGTAATGCTCGCCACTCGACACCCACCGACACATCCTGAGACTCCATTCCCGTAGCGACCGGCTTTATGGCCGCCATATCGTAGTCGACTCCCACCTTAAAACGCTGGCCGATATAACCCAAACCCAAGCGAGGCTTAGGCTCAATGATAATGGCCTGCCCCTGGGTTGTTTCGATGTTGTGGCGAAACACATCTTTTACCGCTAGGCCCATATTAAAATTGCCAATGTTAGCCGCCACGCCGATATCGGCGTTGAGCCGCCGGGTCCACTTTTCGCTTTGGGTAGTGTCGATACTGTTTTGGCTAATATTGAGCTCAGCATCAAAGGTTTTTAGCAACATTAATTTTGGCGTGATACCGAAGGCGATGTTCTGATCCCGGATGTTAAAGCTCTGTGCCATGGCAACGCCAAGCTCGATACCCGCCGCCGCCGCGGCACTGGCGGTACTTACAATTTGGTTGCGCGGGTCGATTAGGCCATCTGGCCCGAATAATTCTGGGTGCTCTTCGCCGCGCTGGCCAGCGCTGGCGATAAAATCCAGGCCGTCGATGTAGTCTTGCATCAAGGCGAGGTCTGCGTCCGCGATGCCGGTTAAATCGCCGTCACCAAAACCACGGCCGGCAATAAAAAAGGCACCACCTTGGCCATCCCCAGGCTCTGCCACCACCAACCCTGCGTAGGTGTTGCCGTAGAGGGTTTCACCCTGAATATTGGTGAGGGTTTGCAGCACTTCTCGGCTGGCATCCACAACCTGGCCTGCGCTGGCGGCGTCCTGTTGCGCGTTGTACTGATCAACCGCTGCGGTGAGCTCATCGACAATTTGATCTTCGTCGATGTTATACAAGTCTTCTACGGATTGTGAGGATTGAGCACTGAACGACGGGAAGTATAAGCGCCCGTGTCGGCCCCTGTCTTCATCATAGCGATACTGAGCGAGCCGAGCGGGATTGTAGAAAACCGCATTACCCGGACTGGCAATGGCCACCGCGGCGCCTCCCATGGCCATGGCCTCTGGCTCAAACACACCATAGCCTTCGGCTTGTGCCATATTGGCAGCAACCAATCCGAAGTATGTGACCAAGCCCAATACAGGCCTCAATAGCGAAAATCGACGCGCACAAAACATGAATAAACCCTAGAAACTGGCAATAGCGGCAAGGAGATTACCACGCATTATTGCCAGAAAGCAGGACTTGGTTAGGAAATCTAAATTAACGGGGCAAAAAAATGGGTAGCTGAGCTACCCGAACACACAGAGAACAAACTGGAATTTGCCGATACGACACTGTGCTAGAAAGTTGTTGCCTATCGCTACCTCCGGCTAAGCCAATCCGGCTGCTGATAACCGCTGCTCCAGCACCAAGAGCTGCTCAGGAGAAACCCCAACCAACTCCAAGCGATTGTCGCCGGCGACCTGGGTGGACAGGTTAAATTCTTTGGTAATGGCGCCTAGGGCAAGCAGTTTATCCGGGCTGATATTGCCGGCACTGAGGCCGCTTAGAAAAATACCGGCCACAGCATCGGCGGGGCCGCCCACCTCATAACCCAGGTCGGCCATCTTGGCCTCAAATACTTGCTCGGCCAAAGCCCCACAGCTGCCACACCCCGTGGAAGCCAATGTTTGTTGCTTAATGGCGTTCATGTCTCGGGCACCGGCGATTACGGCCTGCTCTATTTGCCCTTTGGTTACGCTGTTGCAGGCGCAAATTAAGGCCTCCTGGGGCAGCGACTCTACATCGAACACCACGTCTTCTTTTGGAAATAACAACTCTTCTGGCGAGGTTGGAATCTCTAACTTATTCAGCATTAATTGCAGCCAGCCGCCGTAATCGGATACGTCGCCCACTAACACGGCACCCAACAAGTGTTTGCCATCTGCCGATACTACTAGGCTTTTGTACACTTCTTCGCTGTCGTCGTAGTAGCTGTAGTTAAGACAGCCCTGCGTGCGGCCGTGGGCATCGCCAATGCTGGCCACATCCACTCCCAGCAATTTGAGTTTGGTACTCATATCGGCGCCGACAAATTCTTCGCAATCTCCCGATATGTGGCAGGCAGCGACTTTGGCCATGGTATAGCCCGGGCTCACCAAACCAAAAATACGGCCACCCCAAAGGGCACACTCGCCAATGGCGTAGATATTTTCATCCGAAGTTTGGCAGAAATTGTTGACTACAATGCCGCCGCGCTCACCGATATCCAAGCCAAATTCACGGGCCAGAGCATCCTGGGGGCGAATGCCGGCAGAAAACACGATCATGTCGGTTTCTAAGAAAGAGCCGTCGGCAAAGTTCATGCGATAGCGACGCTCGCTACCGGCAACGATTTCTTTGGTGGCTTTTTCTGTATGGACCCCCACGCCCAGCGATTCGATTTTTCGCCGTAACAAGGCGCCACCGCCCTCATCGAGCTGCACCGCCATTAGGCGCGGTGCAAATTCCACCACGTGGGATTCTAAACCGAGATGTTTGAGTGCATTTGCCGCCTCAAGGCCCAACAGGCCTCCGCCGACGACCACCCCCACTTTGGAACTTTGAGCCGAGGCGGTGATGGCCTCCAAATCCTCAATGGTGCGATACACCAAGCAGTGCTCCTGGTCATTGCCAGGAATCGGCGGCACAAACGGAAAGGAGCCGGTGGCCAGAACCAATTTGTCGTAATCTTCTTTGCGACCGGATTCGGTGATCACACACTTTTGCTCACGATCCAACTCAACCACTTTGTCGCGTAGCAAAAAAGACACGCCTTTCTCTTGGTAATATTGCTCGCTGGTGAGCATTAGGTCGTTTACCGAGGCACCAGAAAAATACGAACTGAGTTGTACTCGGTCATAGGCCAGCCGCGGCTCTTCTGAAAAAGTTAGGATGTGATGGCCATCGCCTTTGGCATCAAGTAGGCAATCTATAAACTTGTGCCCAACCATACCATTGCCCACCACAAGCACCTTGGGTTTTGCGGCAATTTGCTGTTCGTTTTGCATAAAAAAATCCTAGGCCGACATCTGTTGAGGCAGCGACTGCGCCGACTGCAATACTTGGCTTAACTCGTGATGCAGGCGCACCACCTGGCCGACAATAATCAACGCTGGCGCCTGGGCTCGGTTGTCTTGTGCCAACTTTGTTAAGCTAGCAAGCTCACCGGTCATAACCCGCTGTTGCGCCGTACCACCACGTTCAACAATCGCCACCGGTGTATCCCCAGCTAAGCCGCCGCGCTGGAGCTGACCACTGATGCGCTCGGTGCGGCTAAGCCCCATATAAAAAACCAGAGTGTTGCCGCTAGCGGCTAGGGCCGGCCAATTAATGCTGGAATCGGCTTCCGCGCCAGTTTCACTGTTGCGGCTGTGTGCCGTTACAAAGGTGCAACCCTGGGTAATGCCGCGGTGGGTTAAAGGAATACCGGCGTAGGCAGAGCAGCCATTGGCCGCAGAAACACCGGGTACAACCTCCACGGGCACGCCGGCATCTCTCAAGGCCAAGGCCTCTTCACCACCGCGGCCAAAAATAAATGGGTCGCCGCCTTTCAACCGGCACACATTTAATCCGAGCTGCGCCTGGTCCACCAAGGCTTGGTTTATGCCCTCCTGGGGAATGGCATGGCGCCCCTTGCGCTTGCCAACGTAGATGCAAAGCACACCTGTAGGAAACAAGGCTTTTATGTCTTCGCTAACCAGGGCGTCGTAAAATATGACGTCCGCTGCTTGGATGCACTTAACCGCCTTTAAGGTAAGCAGATCGACGTCACCCGGCCCAGCGCCAACAATGGCGACCCGGCCTAAGGCTTCTACGGTTGATTGGCTCATGCTTTACACCTGAAATGAGTTAAAAACTAATACCGCCGAGACACTGCATTAGCGCAGGAAAATGCACGGGATATATTCATTTACTTGTAGTTAGCAATGCCAATGCCATTCCCTATACAATTAAGTGCAATAAAACTTTTTGCATATTTATCAGCAACTTAGAATAGCAACCGACAGTAAGATATGACCTTTTGTGACATTGGCGCACAAGTCGAGCCCACTAGATTGCACCATATAAATACTGAAAAGAATTTTGAGCACCAAAATAAAACATTTAACAAGACCTTTATATGCACCATTAAATACCAAAAAGCCATCAGAAAGTTCAGTTGTGGGGCAAAACACCCTACTCAATGTACTTTAAAGTGCCAAACTTGACAGAAAACCTCGCGAATTCGGCAGCACGCCAAGCATCCAGCGCTTGGTTCGCTTTTTGCAGCTAGGGTAGTCTTTGCCAGCACCCGCCGCCCAATCCGCGGGGCCGTTGAATTATCTAATTTGGGAGCAAATACGGTGGCCATAATTCAATCCGATAACCAACCTTGGATCAAATCGACCTGCGCTTACTGTGGTGTGGGCTGCGGCATAGAAGCCCAAGTGACGCAAGGCCCTGAAGGTGAATCCGCCACGGTTGCGGTACGCGGTGACGAAAGCCACCCTGCCAATTACGGCCGCCTATGCTCCAAGGGCCTTGCCCTGGGGGAAACCGTGGTCGACCAAGGCCGGCTAACGCAACCCCAGATCCACGGGCAAGACAGTGCTTGGCAGCCCGCATTGCAAATGGTGGCCGACAAGTTCAGCCACACAATTGCTGAGCACGGCCCGGATTCCGTCGCGTTTTACGTCAGCGGCCAGTTGCTAACCGAGGATTACTACATCGCCAATAAGTTGATGAAAGGCTTTATTGGCTCCGGCAACATCGATACTAACTCTCGCCTGTGCATGTCCTCTAGCGTTGCCGGCCACAAGCGGGCCTTTGGTACAGACACAGTTCCAAACACCTATACCGATTTAGAACAATCCGACTTGGTCGTCTTGGTCGGGTCCAATCTGGCCTGGTGCCATCCGGTATTATTTCAACGCTTAAAAGCCGCCAAAGCGGCGCGGCCAGAAATGCGCGTGGTGGTTATCGACCCACGCGATACCGAAACCACCTCCATTGCCGATTTGTACCTACCCATCAAACCCGGCGCCGATGTGTTGCTATACAACGGCTTGCTGGATTACTTAGCCCGTGCCGAAAAGCTAGACGATAGCTACATCGAGCAACACACTGAGAACTTTACTCACGCCCTCAATCAAGCCCAGTTCGATTGCGCCGACCGGGAATCCTTCTACGCCAAGCTGGGGCTGCCCTCCTCCTTGGTAACCACCTTCTATCGCTGGGTAGCAGAAACCGATAAAACACTGACGGTGTATTCTCAGGGCGTTAATCAATCCAGTGCCGGCGCGGACAAAGTTAACGCCATCATTAACACGCACCTGGCCACCGGCAGAATTGGTAGGCTGGGCTGCGGGCCGTTTTCAGTCACCGGCCAACCCAACGCCATGGGCGGCCGAGAAGTAGGCGGCTTAGCCAACATGCTGGCAGCTCATTTGGAGTTTGGTAACCAGCGCGCGTCGGAACTGATCAAAACCTTCTGGGATAGCGCTAACCTCGCCACCGGTCCCGGCTTAAAAGCCGTAGAAATGTTCGATGCCATTGCCGATGGCAAAATAAAAGCAGTTTGGGTGATGGCGACCAATCCCGCCGCCAGCCTGCCCAATAGAGACAAAGTTAAACAGGCTCTGGCAAATTGCGATTTTGTGGTGGTTTCCGATTGTATTGCAGATACCGATACCACCCAATTCGCCCACGTGCTATTGCCAGCCCAAGGCTGGGCGGAGAAGTCCGGCACGGTAACCAACTCTGAGCGCCGCATATCACGCCAACGCCAGATAGTGCCGGCGCTGGGTGAAGCCAAGCCAGACTGGTGGATCATGTCCGAGGTCGCCAAGCTCATGGGCTTTGGCGCTCAGTTTGATTACCCCAGCGAAGCGGATGTGTTCAAAGAATACGCCGCTATGACCGCCCTAGGGCAAGAGGAAGAAAGCTGCAAGCGCGACTTGGATATCTCTGGCCTAGCCGATATTACAACCGAGCAATACCACAGCCTCGCACCGGTGCAGTGGCCGGTTGCCCAAGGCTCACAGCCGCTAGATGACCAACGTTTTTTTGCCGAGGGGGGGTTCTATACCGCCAGCCGCAAAGGCCAATTTGTTAGCACCGCCTACCGCCCACCGCAAACGGCAACCAACGCGAAATACCCACTCATTCTTAACAGTGGCCGCTTGCGGGATCAGTGGCACACCATGACTCGCACAGGTTTATCGGCCCGCCTTAATGCCCATAAGCCGGAACCGTTCATCAACATCAACCCGCTGGACGCCCAAGCCTACGGCACAACCGAGGGCGCCATCGTTAAGGTTACCAGCCTGGCCGGCAGTGCCATGGCAAGAGCTCGCATCACAACCGAAGTCCAACCCGGGCAACTGTTTATGCCCATACACTGGACGGGAACCCACTCTTCCCACAGTTGCGTGAGTAGCGTCGTCACACCGGAATACGACCCTGTATCAGGCCAGCCGGAATCCAAATTCACCCCGGTTGCCCTGAGCCCCTGGCCGGTGTCCAGTGAGGCCTTAGTATTAAGCCGGTCTCCCATTGCCATGCCGGAAGACAGCTATTGGGCAAGGCAAACCATTGAGCAGGGCTTCCTATATTTTGTCGCCAGCCAGCAGCCGCCGGCTGAATTAGCTGCTAGCCTGAGCAACACCCTGCCCCAGCAGGAACTAACCAGCAACCTGGGATTTACCAACAGCGCTACCGGCGCCATGCGTCGAGCTCGCATCCAACAGGGTCAACTCATCGACTGCCTGATCGTGGCGCAGTCTACCCAAAAACAAGACTACGATTGGTTAGCGGTTCTGCTGGCAGACCGCTTAAACAGCACCGCAGAGCGCTCTCTTCTGGCAGGTAAGCCCGACGCCAGCATTGCGCAGGGCAAACTCATTTGCGCCTGCAAAAAGGTGGGTGAAAAAACCATTAAAAAGGCCATCACCAGCCAAAACCTAGAATCAGTTGAAGATATATGCAGCGCCACTCAAGCTGGCACCGGCTGCGGCTCCTGTCTGCCGGAGTTGGGCGATATTCTGGAACAATGTCAAACAATTGATGCCTAACCCTGCCTAGGCGCGCCATTTGCGAATTTCGGCCCTTGAACGCTACTGCACCTTATTTAGGTGTAATCCTGGGTCGTTTTGCTTATTATTGCGCCTAGTTTTACGCCCATCATTCGGCGTAAGGGCGCCATTACCTTATGGCGGTAATGAGTTACTAGCCATTTATCAATGCCCGTCATTAATGGCTATCAAACAGTAACCCAACCTAAGCCCAAAGCCACCAGATTACCTGCAGGAAACCGCACGTTATATGAGTACAAACGCAGCACAACCCTTAACCGACCCCTTTGGCCGCAAAATTACCTATCTGCGCCTGTCGGTAACAGACCGCTGTGATTTCCGCTGTGTTTACTGCATGGCGGAGGAAATGACTTTCTTACCCCGCGCCCAGCTGTGCACACTGGAAGAGTTGGCCGAAATAGGCGCAGCGTTCTGTGAACTAGGTGTCACCCAAATTAGGCTGACGGGTGGCGAGCCGCTGATTCGACGCAACGTGCAAAGCCTGTTTCACCAACTTGGCGCCCTTCCCTCGCTTAAGGATTTAACCCTAACCACCAATGGCTCGCACCTAGCCCAATATGCGGACGAGCTTAAAAAAGCCGGTGTAAAACGCATCAACGTCAGCCTAGACACATTGCAGCAAGAGCGCTTTAAGGCGCTATCTCGCACCGGTGATTTGCAGCAGGTGCTGGCCGGGCTAGAGGCGGCCAAATCCCAGGGTTTTAGCGCCATTAAACTGAACGCGGTTATTTTGCGCAATCGCAATTTTGATGAGGTGGTAGACCTGGTTGAATACGCCCACCGTAACCAGTTCGATATCAGCTTTATTGAAGAAATGCCCCTGGGCCACATCAGCGAGCACGGCCGTGGCGAGGAATTTGTTTCCAGCGAGGACATTCTCAACTGCCTTAAACAGCATTTTGCCATTCAACCCAGCGGCTACAGCACCGGCGGCCCATCGCGTTACTGGCAATTGGCAGAAGGCCAGACCCGAGTCGGGTTTATCTCTCCGCACAGCAACAACTTTTGCGGCGACTGCAACCGGGTAAGAGTCAGCGCCGAAGGCAAGCTACTACTGTGTTTGGGCAACGAGCACAGTGTAGATCTCAAGGCCGTTATTCGAGCGCACCCCGGCGACCGGGAAAAGCTCAAACAAGCCATCGTTGATGCCATCGGCATTAAACCCGAACGCCACCACTTTGAGCACGACGACGTACAGATTGTCCGTTTTATGAATACCACCGGCGGCTAACCCAGGAACCACCATGAGCAGCAGTAAAGAATTCACACCGCTTAACATCGCGGTTTTGACCATTTCAGATACCCGCACAGACGACACCGATACCTCAGGCGACTTACTCAAGCAGCACCTTACCGAAGCTGGACACCAATTTGCTGTTAAAACCATTGTTAAAGACGATATTTACCAAATCCGCAAAGTGATATCAGATTGGGTGGCCAACGGCGACATCAACGCCATATTGACCACCGGCGGCACTGGCTTTGCGGGCCGCGATAGCACGCCAGAAGCTATAGCTCCGCTGTTTGACCAGGAAATCGTCGGCTTCGGTGAATTGTTTAGACAGGTATCCTATGCCGAGGTAGGCAGCTCCACGGTGCAATCTCGATGCTTAGCCGGCGTCGCCAACAAAACCATCATCTTTTGCCTACCGGGTTCCAACAACGCTTGCACCACCGGCTGGCAAAAAATCATCAAAGAACAATTAGACAGCCGCCACCGCCCCTGTAACTTTGTAGGCCAACTTTTGTAGCGCGCACCGCTTATTTTGACACAGTGATTAAGGGCAGATAAAAGCAAACGAAAGACCGCAGACGATACATTGAAAACGAGCAGTAGAGAGCGACCTTAGAAACCACTGCCCGTCAAAATGAAGAGTCTGGCTCAGTGAGAAAATCCAACTCCTCCGAAGTAGACTGCCGCCCCAGCAGCTTATTGCGGTGAGGATAACGACCAAAGCGGTCAATAATGGCTTTGTGTTTTTCTTCAAAGGCTAGGTTTTCTTCCAACCCAGGGGCAGAAAAAAGCACCACCGCATGTTCGTGCATCAATTTAGACTCTGAATGCATATAAGGCATGTAGAGAAACGCCCGCTGCTCCGCTGGCAATGCCTCATCACAGCCAGCTAGCACGGCCTCCTGGGCAAGCACCAATGCCTGTGCATCGGCAGCGAAAGCATCGGCGCTATCGCGATAGATATTGCGCGAGAATTGATCCAGCACAATAATTTCCGCCAAGCGACCTGCAGCTTCAATGCGCCATTCAAACAGCTCGCCCTTTTTGGCCTGGGTTAGCAAGCTGTCAAAGCGCTCACCAACCAATAAATCAAACACAGGGTCCGAGTCAAACCACTGTTTTGGTTCACACTCTTTGAACCAAAAATCCAATACGCTCTGCCACATACTACTCACCATTTACTGCTAGCTCATTTGGTTTTTTGGCTGTTGCACCGTAGCATTTTGCGCTGTAACACTTAGTGGCGATTACCAAAAAGTAATTACCAAGACCAGCTATTCTCAACCCTCCCGTCTAAGGTTAAGATGCCGACATGAAAACACTGCAACAAGCCCTAGATATTATTTTGGCGGCCGCTCAACCGCTGGCCAACACACAACGCCTGAACATCAGCCAAGCCTTGGGCCACTATTTGGCCGAAGACGTTGTCTCTCCCTTAGATGTGCCACCACAAGACAACAGCGCCATGGATGGTTACGCCATCAACCTGGGCGACAGTTCGGCAACGAGCGGCACAACTCAGTTTGAAGTAACCCAAACTATTAATGCCGGCCACATCGGCCAGCCCCTATTGCCCAACCAGGCTGCCCGTATTTTTACCGGCGCAGAGATCCCGGCTGGAGCCAACTGCGTTGCCATGCAAGAAAACTGCACCCGCAGCGACGATGGCCAATGGGTAACCGCCCACAGCACCGCACTGGGTGACAATATACGTAGACGCGGGCAGGACATTACCGTAGGCAACGAACTGTTCAACCAAGGTCATAGACTCACCGCTGTGGATATCGGGCTGCTGGCTTCATTAGGCAGGGCTAACATTACCGTATATCGGCCGCCTAAAATAGCGATTTTGTCTACCGGTGACGAACTGAAGGAGCCCGGCCAAGCGCTTGGCCCAGGGCAGATCTACAATTCCAACCGTTATTTACTCACCGCAGCGCTGCAGGCTCTGCAATGCGAGGTAGTGGATTTAGGCCAAGTGGAAGACACGCTGGCAGCCACCCAGACCGCACTGATTCGAGGCCAGGAAGCCGATTTAATCGTTTCCACCGGCGGTGTTTCGGTTGGTGAAGCCGATTTTGTCAAAACCGCGGTGGAGCGTTTGGGCGAGCTCAACAGCTGGAAAATCGCCATAAAACCCGGTAAACCCTTGGCCTTTGGCCGCATTGGCGACACTCCCTTTCTGGGCCTGCCAGGCAACCCCGTGGCGGTGTTCGTAACATTTCTATTGGTCGTAAAACCGTTTTTAAATGCGCTTCGGGGCAACAACAGCACTCACCCCCTGCGTGTGTTTAGTTCGGGCTTTGACATCAAACGCCCATCCGACCGCAGACAATACATGCGCATAAAAATCGACCAAACGGGTTTAATACAACGGTTTGGCAATCAGAGCTCCGGGGTTTTATCTTCCCTAGCATGGGCCGAGGGATTGGCTATCGTGGAAACCGGACAAACCGTCAACAAGGGCGACGCATTACCAGTCATCCTTTTAAACGATCATCAATTCAGTTAGTCCTAGGCCACCGATAACACGGGTAACAATCAGTGTTAGCCACCGTAAAAGCCTACCAATAACAGCCAACTTAAGAGCCAAAAGCATGAACGAATCCAACAAACCTTCACCCAGTGCACAGGAAATTGAAATTCAGGCGGCAGCCTTTCGTCGTTTGCTGGAGCATTTAGATCAACGCAAAGACGTACAAAATATTGATTTAATGAACCTCGCAGGCTTTTGCCGTAACTGCCTGAGCAAATGGTACAAGGCAGCCGCCGAGGAGCGCGGCCAAAGCATCGATTACGACCAAGCCCGCGAGCTGGTATACGGCATGCCCTACGAGCAATGGAAAGCTCAATATCAAACCCCAGCGAGCGCCGAGCAAAATGCACAATTCGCGGCACAACAACAAAAAAATGATCACTAGCACCTATAGCTTTCACTCCCGTCACAAAAGCGACATTAAGCGGTAATAAATTCGTCAATAAAACTGCATGTTTAATCGGTAACGTCCTCGTTACGACCTTTACCCTGGTGGCCGCTGGCGCGAGCCGCGCCAGTATTTGATTAAAGGTCTATAGGATGACTAACTACGAGGAAATCAGCATGCGCTTTATTAAGAGATTGGGAGCTCTCGCTTTGGTGGTGATCAGTGTTTCTGATTGCACCAATGCCAACCCGGGCAGTAAACACTACGACCCCGTCGACGTTGGTCTTCGACCACAGTTTTTGGTGGATGGGCTTGAAGACAGCAAACTCAAGCAGCGCCTTAAAGCCTGTGAGAACAAAAAATTTTACAAAACTACTTTTTCCATTGGCCATCGAGGTGCCCCGCTGCAGTTTCCGGAGCACACTAGAGAATCCTACGTGGCGGCAGCCAAAATGGGCGCGGGAATTTTAGAGTGCGATGTCACCTTCACCGGCGACGGCGAGCTGGTTTGCCGTCATGCCCAGTGCGATCTCCATACCACCACCAATATCATCTCCACCGAACTCAATAGCCATTGCACGGTTCCTTGGGATCACGATAACCCTAACCCCGGCTCCGTAAAATGCTGCGCCAGCGACTTAACGCTTGCCGAATTTAAAACGTTAAAAGGCAAAATGGACGCGGCCAACGGCAGTGCCACCAGCGCCGAAGCGTTCCAGGATGGCACCGCCAGCTGGCGAACCGACCTGTACAATTCCCGCGGCACCCTGATGACGCACAAAGAAAGTATCGCCCTTTTCCGTGAATTACGCGTGGGCTTTACGCCGGAGCTAAAAGGTGGCGACAGCGGTGCCAATGTGCAAATTGAGGATGTGTTTGGCTCCCAAGAAGCCTACGCTCAACGCCTAATCGACGAATACGTTGAGGCCGGTGTGCCTGCCCACCGCGTATGGCCACAATCGTTTAATTTGGATGATGTTCTTTACTGGAACGCCAATACCGATTTCGGTGACCAAGCGGTGTATTTAGACAGCCGCCCCATAGATCCAAATAATGCCGAGACTTTTGTACCGTCGATGGCCGAGCTGTACGATGCCGGAGTAAAAATCGTGGCCCCGCCAATTCCGTATTTGCTAACTGTGACAGATAGCGGTGACATAGTGCCCTCGCTGTACGCCACTACAGCCAAGCAGGCCGGCCTAGAGATTATTACTTGGTCTTTAGAGCGCTCGGACTTAAGAAATGGATCCCGTACAGGTACCGATGCCGAAGGCAATCCGGTGGCTACCTATTACTACGGTTTTGATATCAACCCCGCAGCACAAGCCATAAAAACCGACAGCGACCAATTTAAAGCGCTGCACGTTCTGGCCCAAGACGTTGGTGTTCTCGGTGTCTTTTCAGACTGGCCGGCCACCACCACGTACTACGCCAATTGTTTTAACGTTAAGTAATGCGCGACAATTGAATAGGCGGTATGAATCAGACTGACTTTTAAGCTGGGCTTCGAAAAGCCGATCTTGAAAACCTGAACTTAAAAATCCTGCATCTAAAAACTAAAGTGGTACAGGGAAGTGCCTTAATAACTGGGCAATGAAAACTGCCAAAAAAATAGCAAAAATTAAGCGGCCCAGAGTGAGCCGCTTTTTTTGTTACTGGAAATGCTAGTTACTGCTGGCTGGCAATCCAGGCATCAACTTTTGTTTCTAACATAGACAACGGCATTGGCCCGTCTTCTAGCACCAAATCGTGGTAGGCCGCCATGTCAAATGCCTCTCCCAGAGCCTCTTGCGCCCTTGTGCGCAGCTCTAGAATTTTTATTTTACCCACCAAATAGGCCGTGGCTTGGCCTGGGTATACGATGTAACGCTCAATGGCTTTTTCCGCATCGCGCACCGGGTTAGGCGTATTTTTGGTTAAGTAATCGATGGCTTCTCGTCGGCTCCACTGCTTGCTGTGAATACCGCTGTCCACCACCAAGCGACACGCCCGCCACAACTCCATGGCTAGGCGACCAAAGTCAGAATAAGGGTCGCGGTAGAAACCCATTTCTTTGCCAAGATACTCGCTGTATAAACCCCAACCTTCGGTGTAGGCCGTAAACCGAACGTTTTTCTGATAATCACTTACCCCTGCCAACTCGGCATTAATGGCCAACTGCAAGTGATGGCCGGGCACCCCCTCGTGATAGGCCAATGCCTCCATTTGGTAGGTGGGCATGGATTTCATATCGTATAAGTTAACGTAATAAATACCGGGCCGGCTGCCATCCGGTGGTGGCCGCTGATAAAATGCTTTACCTGCGCTTTTTTCACGGAACGCCTCCACTCTTTTAACCTGCAAAGGCGCTTGCGGACGAATGCCAAAGTAGCCGGTCAAATTTGCCCGCATGGTATCGATAGCAGAGACCGCTTCGCTCAAATATTGATCTCTCCCGACCTGGGTGTTGGGGTAATAGAATTGTTCGTCTTCGCGCATAAATTCAAAGAAAGCCTGCAGGTCGCCCTCAAAACCCACTTGCTCCATGATGCTGCGCATTTCGCCATGGATGCGCGCCACGTTATCCAAGCCCAGCTGGTGTATTTGCTCGGCGTTTAGGTCAGTGGTGGTATAAAACTTTAATAGGTAATCGTAGTAGGCCTCGCCATCGGGCAAGCGCCACACGCCATCGCCTTCCGGCGCCTGGGCACCGTATTTTTCTATGGCGGCAATCAATTTCTCATAGGCCGGGCCAACGGTTTCCAACAACACAATTTCAGCTTCATCCAGGTAGGCATTGGTTTGCTCTTCACTTAGGTTTAAAGCGATAACTTTGGCTTTGAAATCGGCGTAAATGGGGTTGATTGTTTCAGCGGCAGTGTCGAAGGGAAAACCGCTAATCACATTGCTGGCGGCTTCCAGCATTTGTGGGTAACTCCATTGCGGCGCATAGACACCCTGCTTAGCCTGAATGGCCATTTTGCGCTGCACTTGTTTGAACAAGCTCTCTGTGTTGACCAAGCGGGATAAATAATCGTCTGCATCTTGTTCGTCGGTGATGCGATGGACATTGATTAAAATGCTGGGCACCGAGGTGTGCCAGGAGCGAAACTGCTGCATAACGTAATCGTTGTTACGAAAAGGATAAAACTCCACCAGCCGATCAACATTAAGCTTGGCAATGGCCAGGGAGTTTTGCTCTTGCTCAGATAAAGTCTCCGGGTCAATGGCTTGCAGCTCTAGTTGCCGCTGCTTTTGCACCGCCAGTTCTTTCGCTTCTGCCGCTTCTCCTACTTCGTTCCATTGGCCGTAACCAAGACGAGACCCCTGGTAGGAAGCCGCCACCGGTGAGCGCTCTAAATCTTCTTGGTAATAACGCTGCAATCTTTCGGGCAGCGGCTGCGCTGCAAACTGCGTAGCGTCGCCTGGGGCCATGGTCGAAGTGCAGCCGACGCCGGCTACGGCCGTGAATAACCAAAAGGTTGCCATCAAAGGCACTCTCATGCTCTGCTCCTAAATTAGTATGGTTGTGTCCTAGAAAACTGACGAAAGCCAGCTACATTACCTCATATTAGCGGGCGACGTTATAAAGTGCCGCACAGTGCTACATTAGAGTCGCTCGGAGCGTGTGCGATATATCTCACAAGATTTTCTCATTTCTCCTACAGACAGCCACCAGGGGTAAGACCATAATAACTAACCATAAGGCAATGAACGGATTCTTTATCGCTAATTGGCTAGTGACTTCGCTTGCATAACTCAGTATCTGATCTAACCGACAGAACCTGAGAAAGCAGCTCTTAAGCCAAAATGAATTTGCACCAGGATGTGACGCCTTCACAATTTTGCAATCAACTAAATGCAAAATTGGTGCACTGAAAGAAGCCTTTAGCCAGCTCTTAAAATTTGAGCAACTAATAGTGAGATTAAGCGAAGTTCTGTGACACTGTTACTAAAGTAACGTTAACTGGTTCTCCTTTTATAACGTTGCCTCTCGGTAATACGAGCAACGCATAAGCAGCAGGTTTAACGCTATTTTGTTCTAGTACTTCCGACAAAATAGCCAGTTTAAGCAGCAAGGTCCGCGGTAGCACGCACTAGGGTTAGCGCCAGCTCACTCGCAACTCGGCAGGATGCCGTAGACGATACCGAAATAGGCACGATCTCTGCTTTACAGTTTTCAAGGACGGCCCAAAAGGATTATTTGCAAAAAGGATTTTTTCGGCAGGATGCCAAACTAGCAGGATGTTGGTTATGTAAACGGAAGTTTACAGGGACAAGGACGACGGACACGGAAGATCATTAGGAAGGACGACCTCAGGGAAAACAGCGGTAAGGATACTGTAGAAGGACTCTTTAGAAGGACTTTTTAAAAAAGAGACAAGGCAAACGGACACTGCCATTAGGGATGAGCCAGTAAGGATGCTGGTTAAGTAAAGGACGCAACTAAAGGCTGTAGGAAGAAGCCCACTAAGGACAGTGAACAAGGAGCGTCAACGGTCACAGGGTGTGCCGTAGGTAAAGGAATACGCGATAAAGGAATACGCAAGGAGACCGCAGGCCAGGACGCCGATAGTAAGAATATTAACTAGGGCATGGAGCTCGGGTAAGGACATCACACAGGTTTAAGGATGACCTGCTCGTTTACGGACAAACAAGATTCAGGAAGAACACTTTTAGGGATGAACAAGCGCGACTATGGAAATCAGCGCACCCAGCCACGGAACGGGCAAGGACGACACTCTTCAAGGACGCAGAGATTAGGACACCAGCGCTTACAGGACGGTAAAGCGTAGCGCAAGGAATACAGGAGTTTGATAGCACGGAGCTGTCAGTGCGCAAACGGAATCAGGACGATTCAGCGGCTTAGGACAAGCCAGCGAAAAAGGTTTTTACCACCGGATGTAATGGAATTTTCGCTTGCAGGATGCAGATAAGGAAGAAGATTAAACCAGGTAAGGTTAACGGATGCTGCTCAGGTCTATGGGAGCGATTTAGCCGCACAGTTAAGTCGCTCTTCTAATTTCCCTCTTCTCGAACTAACACCTCAGCAGGATTACACCTGCTCCACGCTCAATTGCGTAGTGGATCAACACCGCTGCACAATCAATCGGTTTTAACAAACCAAACATTCGAAGTCATCACCCAGACGCAATAAATTGAGATCCGCGAAGTATGGCTCATTTACTTTGAGTCGTCCGCGTAGCTTGCCTCCGTGGTTTCCTCTGCGAAATAGCATTGATTTGATTCACAAGGCACCTCACGGCCTTTGATACAGCAATAGCTAGATTTGTTGGCCAGCAATGAACGCTACCGACTCTTCCAAGCTACTTCCAGCGCTCTGCAGCGCCTGCTTGCTTCAGCGCCACTGCTATTAGTCTAGGTATTAGTCTAGGGCTCGGGGCCAAACGACTAATCGGCCGTCTTTCAGGCAGCCAGCCAACGTTATGGTTGGTCTACCCATTGCAAATGGCCACAGTCTGCGGCAATTACTTCTGTCTCGACGCAGGCCAGGGCACTGGTGCCTAAGCGGTGGCTACCTGGCTCTAACCCTGCCAACCAATCCAAAAACACCCCCACCAACGGCTGATGACTGACTAACAGTACACTGTCCATTTCTGCGGCTTCAATAGCATTAGCCAATCGTTGCGGGTTTGCCTCTGGCACCAGCAGATCGGTGGTTTGCACCTCTATGCCAGGGAGTATTTTTTGTACCAATCGCGCGGTCTCTTGGGCTCGCACGTAGGGGCTGGCCCAGATCTGAGTCACGCTTTGTAAGCTGGGTAATTGCCGACTTAGGATGGCTTCAGTTTCTAAGATTCCGCGGCCTGTTAGACGTCGTTGACAATCTGGACGAGCATAGGGGTCGGCTTCACCGTGACGGAGAATCAGTATCTGCATTGATGCTACCTCTAGTGGACTTTCTCGGGCAGTTAATGTTTTTAATGGCCTGCTCGCCTGTGCTTTTTTTGCTGTGGCCTTCCCAACATCGTGCCACAGCCACGGGCTTAACCAGAACCTGGCTCAATTAACTCGGCGCACGGCTTGCTGGCGCCAGCCACTTACCGGCACCAGTCATCGGCGCCTTACAAAACTTGGGTATTGCAGGCCCAAGCTTTGTGTGCCAAATAGCGGTTAACAGTGAACCACGGTTTTTGATTCAGCGGCTGAGATTAGCAAGTGACAGCCAAAACTGCCAGCCAAAGGCTTTATTGCGGCCAATCACTGAACGGAAACGGCTTTTTCTCTTGGGCAAAGCCAATAAAAGCAAAAGCCTGCGCCACAAAGAGGCCTATGGTACGGCTAAAGCGCTGCAAGGTGTTGCTGGGTTCGCCCGTGATCAGCACGATGACAAACTGCAACACCAGCAAAAACCAAATCACCATCAACGCCAAATGAGCCACCAGGGCAACCACTAGCATGTAAACCACACGCAGCCAAAATGCTTGGCTATTCCACTGATAAGGTTTTTCAGTCATGGTTTTTCACCGTAAATTCAACATCGTAATTCTGCTCCCCTTGCATCAAACCGGCGGCGACTTCGGCCAGCGGCTTTTGCTCAAATAGCACCCCATGTAATGCACTAACCAACGGCATATAAACCTCCAGCTCGTCGGCTTTCTGTTTGATGATTTTTAGGGTGTTCACTCCCTCTGCCACCTGGCCAATCTCCTCGATGGCTTGGTCCAAGCTTTTGCCCTCACCAATGGCAAAGCCTACCCGGTAGTTACGCGATAGATCTGACGTACAAGTAAGGATTAAGTCCCCTACCCCGGCCAACCCCAGAAAGGTCATTGGATTGGCGCCCAACTCTTGGGCAAAGCGGCCCATCTCCGCCAGGCTACGAGTCAGCAGCATGGCCTGGGTGTTATGGCCACAGCCCAGCGCCGCCGCCATACCGGTAATTATGGCGTAGATATTTTTTAACGCACCACCCAATTCGACGCCGTAGCGATCGTGATTGGCGTATACCCGAAAGGTCGGCGCACTCAGGGCGTCTTGCACGGTTTCAATTAACTGATCGTCTTCGCTGGCGATAACGGTACCGGTTTGCTGAGACTGGACAATTTCCTTGGCAAAATTAGGGCCGCTGAGTACGCCAATGGGCTGCCCTGGCAGCTCTTGCTCCAATATTTGGCTCATTAAGGTAAAACTGCCTGGTTCAATACCCTTGGCAGTACTCACCACCATGGCGGTGGGCGATAGTTTTGGCTTAATCAGTTTAATAACACTGCGAAAAGACTTACTGGGAATAGACACAAAAACCAGCTCTGCGCCCTCTAACGCTAGGTTGAGATCGCTGGTAATTTGCAGAGCATCGTTGAGCGGATAGCCCGGCAGATACCGGCTGTTTTCTCGATACTTTTGCGTATCCTGCGCCTGCTGTTCGTTGCGCATCCATTGATACACGTCGTGGCCGTTACTGGCGGTAAAGTTGGCTACAGCAGTACCAAAACTGCCTCCACCCAATACTGTCACCTTTTTGCTATTACCCATAAAATTCCTGTGTATTTTAAATTTGCAGTGTCTGTGACCTGTTTTGTGCTATTAGGTTGCCTCTGTTTCTAAGGCAACAACCTGCTTCAGGCCAGCATAATACGAAAAAGCCAAGCTTACGCTTGGCTTTTCGGAGTATTGTCATTAGGGCCAGCTTACTACAGCATTATGAATCAGCAATGGTTATTGGCTCAGTTCCATAATCAGCTTGTTCAGGCGGGCAACATAGCTGGCAGGGTCATCCAAGCTACCACCTTCGGCCAAACAGGCCTGATCAAATAAGATCTTGGTCAACTCGGTGAAGCGGTCCTCGTCGGGCTCCATATCCAACTTTTTCACCAATGGGTGCTCTGGGTTTAGCTCCAAATTAGGCTTGCTCTCAGGTACCGCTTGGCCAGCCTGCTCCATCAGGCGGCGCATCTGCGCACCCATATCGTTTTCACCAACCACCAAGCATGCAGGGGAGTCAGTCAAGCGGTGGGTGATGCGAACTTCGGCTACGTCGTCTTTAAGAGCTTCTTTGGCGCGCTCCAGCAGGCCGGATAATGCCTTCTCGCTTTCTTCTTGCGCTTTCTTTTCTTCCTCGGAGTCCAAGCCGCCTAAATCCAGCGAGCCCTTGGCAACGTCTTGGAAATTTTTGCCATCGAACTCGAACATATTGCCCATCAACCACTCATCTACGCGGTCGAAAAGAATCAACACTTCGATACCCTTCTTACGGAAGACTTCTAGGTGCGGGCTGCTCTTTGCGGTATTGAAATTTTCTGCGGCCACGTAGTAGATTTTGTCTTGGCCTTCCTTCATACGCTCAACGTATTGCTCGAGGGATTGATCTTGCTCGGGCTTGTCGGTGTGCGTTGATGAGAAACGGAACAGCTTGGCGATTTTTTCTTTGTTGGCAAAATCTTCCGCTGGGCCTTCTTTTAATACTTCGCCGAATTCTTTCCAGAAATTGTTGTATTGCTCTGGATCTTTTTTGGCCATTTTCTCCAACATGTCCAACACACGCTTGGTTAAACCAGAGCGCATGGCATCGATGTTAGGGTCTTTTTGTAAGATTTCACGGGACACATTCAAAGACAAATCTGCGGAATCAACAATGCCTTTTACGAAGCGCAGATACATTGGCAAGAACTGCTCCGCGTCGTCCATGATAAAGGTACGCTGCACATACAGTTTTAAGCCGCGTGATCCGTCTCGATTGTAAAGATCAAAGGGAGCCTTGGCGGGAATGTACAACAAGCTGGTGTAATCCAGTTTGCCCTCTACACGATTGTGACTCCAAGTCATTGGGTCACTGAAATCGTGGGAAACGTGGCGATAAAACTCTTTGTACTCTTCTTCTTTGATGTCCGAGCGCGAACGTGTCCACAACGCGGTGGCGGTATTGATGGTTTCGTATTCTGGCGCTTGCTCAGCCGCCGCTTCACCTTCCTCTTCGGCCGGTGCTTTTTCTTTTTCCATCACCACTGGCAGGGAGATGTGATCCGAGTATTTTTTGATGACGGAGCGCAAGCGCCAGCCATCGGCGAACTCAGTTTGGTCATCTTTAAGGTGCAACACGATTTGTGTGCCACGGTCGGCCTTCTCCACCATTTCAATGGTGTATTCTGCTTCCCCGTCACACTCCCAGTGCACGCCTTCGCTGGCAGGTGCGCCTGCACGACGGGTAAATACGTCTACTTTGTCGGCAACGATAAACGCGGAATAAAAACCCACACCAAACTGACCAATAAGATGCGAGTCTTTCTTTTCATCCCCGGTCATATTTTGCAAAAACGCAGCGGTACCGGATTTGGCAATGGTACCCAGGTTTTCGATCACCTCATCGCGGGACATACCAATGCCGTTATCGCTGATGGTAACGGTTTTGGCGTCTTTGTCGAAATCGATTTGAATTTTTAATTCGCTGTTGCCTTCAAACAGACTGTCGTCCTTTAAGGCTTCGAAACGCAGCTTGTCGGCGGCGTCGGAGGCATTAGATACCAGTTCGCGCAGAAAAATTTCTTTGTTGGAATACAAGGAGTGGATCATCAAATGCAGCAGTTGCTTTGATTCCGTTTGAAAACCCCGTGTCTCTTTTTGGGCGGTGGTCATCGAGAGTTGCTCCTCCAGTGGCTTGCTCGTTGATTAGAAGTACGCAACTGTAACAATTGCGACGTTAGCCAGCGATTTGGGGGCACCCTAAGAGGAATTCAACCCTTCGATGTGCAGACCTATTAGGTATTGACTTATTAGCCAATCAGCACCTGGGATTCTAAATGTACCTTGGCAGATAGCGAATTGGAGATTAAACATGTCTGCTCCGCTTTTTCGAGCAGCTTCATGGCCTTTTCCCTGTCGCCACCCTCGGCCAGAGTTATCGTGGCAGACAGATGAATCTCAGTAAACTGGATGCTTCGCTCTACTTTATCCAGCACACCGTTGGCAGCGCATTCAAGATTTAGCCATTCAAAACGAGATGCACTGGCAATAGCTTTGAAGCTGAGGATGAAACAATCGGCCACGGAAGCAACGAAGAGGGTCTCTGGCGACCACTGGTCTCCGGGGCCACCGAACTCCGCCGGCGGCGCAGAAATAATGGGCGTACAATCTGTGGTGGTTATGGATACCAGGCTGTCACTGGCGGCTTGCGCGGTGGCGGCGTAATGATGAGGAAATGCTTGCATAGTTTTATCCTTTAACAAGGTGATTTATCCCGCTAAAGGTACAAGCCTTGGCGGGTATAACGCCAAGGCTTGTCTGGACTCAAGCCAACAAATAGCCACTGTCTTGAGCTAGCTCAATCAACCGGTACTCAGCGCAACTTGAGTCGCGGCCGCAACCAGTGGTTAAAGCGGTCATTGATGGTGATAAGCACCGTGCGTGGCCAGCCGTAGATGGCCGATTGGTGCATGCGATAGAGGGATATGTACAGCCACCGAGCAATGCGACCTCGAACACTGAGCCCACCACGAGCTAAACCACCCATCAAACGGCCGAAGGCATTATATTCACCCAGTGACACCAGAGACCCCATGTCTTTGTAGGTGAACTCCACTAGCGGCTGACTTTTAATCAGCCGCAGCAGGTTATGCCCCACCGTATCCGCCATTTGATGCGCAGATTGCGCACGCGCTGGCACCCAGCGTAATTGACCATCACTGGCCTCAATCTGCAAGCCCGCACAATCCCCCATGGCAAATACGTCGTCAAACCGAGAGGTTTGCAAAGTGGGTTTTACTAATATTTGGTTGGCCCTGTTGAACTCAAAGTGGCCCATTTGAGGCAGAAAATCTGGGGCTTTGACCCCCGCCGCCCATACCATGATGTCCGATTCTATAAAGCCGTCGTCACTCGTCACAAAACCGCCCTTGTCTGCCCGCTTAACCTGGGTGTTGGTTTTCACCGTCACACCTAAGCGAGTCAGTTCTTGCTCGGCACGCTGGCTGATATTATTGTCCAGTTGCGGTACCAATCGCGGCCCAGCCTCTATGAGGGTGACTTGCATATGCTCTGGTGTCACGTGCTTCATGCCGTACTTCACCAGCTCTTCACGGGCCTTATACAACTCCGCCGACAATTCCACACCGGTAGCGCCGCCGCCGATAATGGCCACCCGCAGCATGCGCTCTGCAGCACCTTTCGAAAGCTCTCGATTTAAGCCGATAAACTTTTCTAACAGGCGCTGCTGTAGCCGGTTAGCGTGGGCTAACCGGTCCAATAGCACGCAGTGGTCACTGACGCCAGGAATTCCGAAGTCGTTCGCCACGCTGCCAATGGCCAGCACCAAGTAATCATAAGCTTCTTCACGGGCGGGCAAGAACTCTTCACCTTCGGCATTCACCGCGGGCTTGAGCTGGATGCATTTGCGTTCGGGGTCTACCCCTGTCAACTCACCCAACTTAAATGTATAACCATTATTGTGGCCGTGGGCACGGTAGCTCACGCCCTCGACCTCAGCATCCAGGGCTCCCGTCGCCACTTTGTGTAGTAACGGCTTCCATAAGTGGGTTTGGTTGCGGTCGATGAGTACTACTTCAGCCTGCTGCGACTTGCCCAGCTTGCGACCTATCTTTGTTGCCAGTTCTAAACCACCGGCACCTCCTCCGACGATAACGATTTTCATGTTAATGACCTTTAATTTAAGAAATATACCGCTGCCTTGGCTAGCAGGGGTATATTCCCTAAACCGGATGTTCGCCCTAAAAGCGGGCATACCGTATCAGGTAAAACTAACGCCCCTGGATTTCCAGTACAAGCATTGCTTTACGCCAACCACCTAGCACGCACCATACCGGCGCAAAAAGCTGGACAATGGCAGAAAGCTTGTGTCTTGGACTTCCAACTCAACCAGGAGTTTGCTGCAGTGCAACAAAAAAGTAAAAATAGAGGAAAGTAGACACCCCAGTCAATATGCTGACTGGGGCGATAGCGAACAATGGGACTATAGTCGCTCGAGGATGGTACTAATGCCTTGGCCTAAACCTATACACATGGTGGACAAGCCAATACTGGTGCCTTTGTCTTCCATGGCGGTTAACAAGGTGCCGGTAATACGCGCGCCAGAACAGCCAAAGGGATGGCCTAGAGCGATAGCGCCACCGTACAAATTGACCTTTACATCCATGGCTTCCAGCAGCTTGAGGTCCTTTAACACCACCAAGGCTTGAGCCGCAAAGGCTTCGTTAAGCTCAACGGTTTGGATGTCTTCCATGGCAATGCCAGCGCGCTTCAGCGCCTTTTGCGTGGAAGGAACCGGGCCATAGCCCATGATGGATGGATCTACGCCGGCCACCGCCATGGAGCGAATACGAGCTTTGGGCTCTAGTCCTAGAGCCTTGGCTCGCTCGTAGGACATAACAATCATGGCGGAGGCGCCATCGGTAATCTGCGAGGAGTTACCGGCGGTTACGCTGCCGCCTTTCGGATTGAATGCCGGTGGTAGTTTGGCCAGATCGGCGACGTTGGAATCCGCGCGGATGGTTTCATCCACGCTGCACATTTGCTTAAAGCCGTTGGCATCGTGGCCGGGCGTGGCAATGATCTCATTGGCAAACTTGCCAGCCTTCACTGCGGCCGCTGCAAATTGGTGTGAACGCACCGCAAACTGGTCTTGCTGCTCTCGGCTAATGCCGTGCAGTAGGGCCAGCATTTCAGCCGTCATACCCATCATGCCTGCGGCCTTGGCCACGTGCTTGCTCAGCCGTGGGTTCGGGTCCACACCATGGTCCATAGGCAGGTGGCCCATGTGCTCTACCCCACCAACCACAAACACATCGCCATTGTTGGTTTCAATGGCCTGGGCTGCGGTGTGCAAAGCCGACATGGATGAGCCACACAAGCGGCTGACGGTTTGTGCCGCCGAGGTGTGTGGAATAACCGTGAGCAAAGACATCATACGGGCAATGTTCCAGCCCTGTTCGTTGGTCTGATTAACACAGCCCCAAATAACGTCTTCTACCTCGGCTGGGTCCAGCTGGCTATTGCGGGCCAAAAGGCCGTTCACTAAATCGGCGGATAGGTCTTCTGCACGGGTGTTGCGGTACATGCCACCCCTAGATCGGCCCATAGCGGTGCGAGCGAAATCTACAATCACTGCATCTCTGGGTTGGTAACTCATGAGTGATCTCCAAAACGGTAAATTTTATTCTGTTGCATTTGGATTCGGCCCCTTAATAAAAGGTTTCGCCATTGGCGGCCATGGTGCGCAGCTTGTCAGTTACCTTAAATAGTCCGCCATGCTCAGCGTATTTATCGGCAATTTCGACAAACTGGGCAACACCCAGTGTTTCGATGTAACGCAGCGGGCCACCGCGGAAGGGAGGGAAACCCAAACCGTAAATCATGGCCATGTCAACATCGGTTGGTGTGGCTGCAATGCCCTCTTCCAAACAGCGAACGGCCTCTAGGCAAAACGCCACCATTAACCGTTGCTCTATTTCTTGCGCCGCAAATTCTTTAGGCGCAGCGCAAATGGGCGCTAGCAAAGCTGTGGCATCAGGGTCCAAGGTTTTTTCCACACGGCCTTTTTTATTGGGCACATACTGGTAAAAACCTTTGCCATTCTTCTGCCCAAAGCGCTCGGCTTTGTACATAGCGGTTACGGCGTCTTCGAAATCGTGCTTCATGCGATCCGGGAAGGCTTCTGCAACTACGGCGGCGGCGTGATGACCAGTGTCCATGCCCACCACATCCATCAGATAGGCCGGGCCCATGGGCCAACCAAATTTCTCCATCACTTTATCAACAAACGTGAAATCGGCGCCCTGATGCAGTAATTGGGTGAAGGCGGCAAAGTATGGGAATAACACACGGTTAACTAAGAAGCCGGCGCAATCGCGCACTACCACCGGCTTTTTGCCCATGGCCAAGGCGTAATTTACGGTTTTAGCCACCGCAGCATCGGAGGTTTTGGCGCCGCGGATGATTTCTACCAACGGCATACGATGCACTGGGTTAAAAAAGTGCATACCCACAAAGCTCTCGGGTCGTTTTAAGGGCTCTGCCAGTAGATCAATGGAGATAGTGGAAGTATTCGACGCCAGGATGGCATCGCCTGAGAGTTTGGACTCAACCTCAGTTAGCACGGCGTGTTTAACCTTGGGGTTTTCAACAACAGCCTCTACTACCATGTCAACTTTACCGAACTGATTGTAGTCCAGTGTTGGGTGAATGGTATTGAGCACACCCGCCATTTTGGTGGCGTTGATTTTGCCGCGCGATTCCAGCTTAGACAAAATCTTAGTGGCTTCTTTGATACCCAAATCGATACCGGCTTGGGCGATATCTTTCATTATAATGGGAGTACCGGTGTATGCAGATTGATAGGCAATACCCCCCCCCATAATGCCAGCACCTAACACGGCTGCTTGCTTAACAGGTTCTGCACCTTTGGCTACGCCCTTGGCGGTTTTCACCAACACTTGATCGGCCAAGAACAGATTGATCAGCTGCCTGGCAACCTCGGTTTGCGCCATTTCGGCAAAGTGTTTGGCCTCAACTTTAAGCGCCTCATCGCGTTCCATCTTGGCCGCTTCTTGCATGCACACGATGGCTTGAACCGGGGCTGGATAGTGTTTACCGGCTGCCTGACCAACGAAAGCTTTACAGGTTTCAAACGACATCAACGATTCCATGTCGTTGAGCAGCAACGGGCCTTTCTTTACGGCGCGCTTGGCTTGCCAATCAAACTCACCGGCAACGGCTTTAATCAGGATATCAACAGCGGCGGCTTTTAATTGCTCACCAGAGACCACAGAATCTACAGCACCATCGGCTAGTGCCTTGGGCGCTTTTTTGTCTGCGCCGGTGGCAATCCAATCTACCGCGTTGTCGACTCCAATCAGTCGCGGCAGACGGGTAGCGCCGCCAAAACCGGGGAAGATACCCAGCTTAGTTTCTGGCAAGCCGATTTTGGCGTTGTCTGCCATCACACGAAAATCACAGGCCAAACACACCTCTAATCCGCCGCCCAGGGCTATGCCGTTGATGGCAGCCGCGGTGGGAAATGGCAAATCTTCTAGCGCGTTAAAGATATTGAAATTGACAGCTTCAATATGCTTCACCAACTCCTCTTTGGGAGCCGAGAACATGGCGCCAAACTCTGTGATATCGGCGCCGACAATAAAGCCATCTTTGGCGCTGGTGACAACCAAGCCTTTGACACTGGCATCGCCGGCCAGTGACTCGACGGCGGCTTGCAGTTCATCCAGTGTGGTTTTATCGAATTTATTAATGGCTTCGTTGGGCCGGTCGAAACACAACTCGGCAAAGCCATCGGCAAGTGGTTTTACGGACAAAACGGTTCCCGCAAACATGTAACCTACCCCTTTTGGTTTTGATATTAAGTAGAAAGCCGGCACAGTCTAATACGACAGTACTTGGACAATATATGACTATTTAGCTCATTCTAGGTTTAATTTCCGGAGAAATTAATCACTTTAACCTCTTTGCAGGATTTATTTTACGCACATCGAATAGATACGGTACGGTTTGTATCCCATACTAATAGATGCCTAGGCCGCAACCACTAAGTTAGGCGAAAAAGCGCCGTTTTGACCTAACACTTTCGCCTACCATGCCCTAAGCCATTGAATTTGCATGCTTTAACAAGGCTCAGAGTCGTCTTTTGTTGGCAACTCCCTCCTCGCAAATGCAGTACGGACAAGAAGCAATCCGCTCTATTTGTGGCTTTTTTATTCACAAACGCTACAATGGCCGCCAATCCTAAGGGGTGGCTCCCACCAGAGCCTGAGATGTGTAACACGAACCCTTATGACCTGATCCGGTTAATGCCGGCGTAGGGATAGGAATCTCTGGTTTTCCCACCTGTGCCCCATCGTTACCGGGTCTCCTCAAATGTGTGTTTATTTTTGGAGGCTCTACATGCAACGCCCACACGCTTTATTTACCCTGGCCCTGCTGCCAGCAGCTCTGTCCATCCCTGTTTACGCTCAACAGGCCGAAACCGCCATTGCCGAAATCGTGGTTACCGCCGATTTGCGCGGCAGTGAACAAATTGATATTCCCGCCAGTGTCAGTATTTATAACCAAGTGGATTTACAACGCCAATCCATTAGCCACTTGGAACAAGTTATCGCCCAAACCCCTAACATGAATTTTGCCAGTGGTGCCTCTCGCGGCCGCTTCTTACAAATTCGCGGTATAGGCGAGCGCGGCCAGTTTATTGAACCGGTCAATTATTCCGTAGGCGTATTAGTAGACGGCATTGATTTCACCGGCATCAGCACCGCAATAACCAGCCTCGATGTGCAACAAATAGAAATCCTCCGCGGCCCCCAGGGCACCGTGTATGGCGCCAATGCACTAGCCGGATTGGTTAACGTGCGCAGCAACCCGGTGGCGGATGAATTTGCCGCAGAAATTGCCGGCCAGTTCGGCGAATACGACACCGCCAACCTCAGTGGCGTCGTCAACTTGCCATTGGCCGATGGCCTCGGGTTACGCCTTGCCGCGCAACAAAACAACAGCGACGGCTACCGCGACAACGCCTACTTAAACCGCGACGACACCAACGAATTAGACGAAACCAACCTGCGCGCCACTCTACACTGGCAAGCCAGCCGCGCCTTGAGCTTTAACTGGACTACCTTCTACGCCGATGTCGACAACGGCTACGATGGCTTCAGCCTGGATAACACATGGGAAACCTACTCCGACCAGCCGGGCCGCGACACGCAAGAAACTGTAGCCACCTCATTAACCGCACAGTATGAGCTGGACAATGGCGGCAAGCTCATCGGCAGTTTTAGCACCGCCGATTCTGACATCGAATACAGTTACGACGAAGATTGGGTTTATGTCGGTATCTGTGAAAATACCGCCTGTGATTTCGACCTCTGGGGATTTGATTGGGAGTATTCCTCATTTGACCAATACCTACGCGATAATCACAACAACGCGCTGGATTTACGTTTTATATCTGGCCCCGGCGACACCCAGTGGGTAGCAGGCTTTTATTACCGCGACCAAACCGAAGAATTGGAGCGCGTGTACACCTACGCCAGCGACAACTTTATCAGTGAATTCGACACAGAAAACCTCGCTGTTTACGGCGAAATTCAACAGGCGGTGAGTGACCAATTGAGTGTTACCTTCGGGCTGCGCTGGGAAAGCCAAGAGGCCAACTACTCGGATAACACCGATGTGGCTTTGGATTCTGATGACGACACCTGGGGTGGCAAGCTAGCGCTGAGCTTCCAAATGAATGACGATCATACGCTTTATGGTGTTCTGTCACGCGGCTATAAATTCGGCAGCTTCAACCCAAACGATGCCATTGCGCCGGAGTTTCGCCAGTACGACCCGGAGTATCTCAACAACTATGAAATTGGTTTAAAGAGCAACCTGGCGGGCGGCCGAGTTTTTGCGCAGGTAGCGTTATTCTGGCAAGACAGAGAAGACGTGCAAATCAGCACCAGTGAGGTTAACTGTGCGCCGGCTGGCTTCCCGTGTACCTTTGATGATTACCTGAACAACGCCGGCAAAGGCGCCACCTACGGCCTGGAAGCGCAAATCGATGCGCAACTGAATAATATCGTTACCCTCTACGGTAGCCTTGGCCTAATGGAGAGCGAATACAAAGACTACATCAGCTTTAACCACGTTGACGCCGACCCAGAAAATAATATCGGAGTGAACCTGGATGGCCATGAACTACCCCAGGCTCCTAGCTACACATTTACCGTGGGTACAGAAGTCGCCTTTACCGATAATCTACTATTGGATATCAGTGTAATTGGCAAAGACGAGTATTTTTATTCCAACGACCACGAATACAAAACCGATGCCCAAGAGTTGCTCAATGCACGTTTGGTATACAGCGCCGACAACTGGGAGATCGGTTTGTGGGGCCGCAACATAACCGATGAAGAAACCACGGTCAGAGGCTTTGGTACCTTCCCCAACGACCCTAGAAAACTCTACGCCGAGAACGAGCTATATGTTCAATACGGCGAGCCCCGTGTGCTGGGCATCAGCGCAAAATACACCTTTAATTAAGTCGAGGAATGTAGCATGCAATTATCCGTAGAACTGACCATGTACCCGTTTAATGAAAGCTACATTCCGCCCATTAAAGGGTTTATTGAAAAGCTCAATACCTTGCCCGATTTAACCGTGCAGACCTTCCCCACAGCCACGGTCATCATGGGTGACTACGACCACGTTATGGACTCGTTAAAAACCCTATTCAAGTGGAGCGTAGAAACCCACGGCAAGGCAGTTTTTGTGGCCAAGTTTTTACCCAACACTGAGCTATTAAAATAATTAGCGGTTTAAAACGTGAACACTACTTGGCAAACACTGCAAAACTGGATAGCGGGGCAAAATGGCTGGGAATGGTTGGCTATGGCCCTGGCTATTGCCTACCTATGGCTGATTATCAAAGAGCGCATAGAGGCCTGGTACTGTGCTTTCCTAAGCACCGCAATTTATACCGCCATTTTTTGGCAAGTAAGCTTGCTGATGGAGTCACTGCTCAATATTTATTACATGGCCATGGCCATATACGGTTGGTGGCAATGGCGCCATGGTGGGCAGGATGAACAAGGTGTCGCGGTTCATACTTGGCCCTGGCAGAGACATCTGGCCTGGCTATTATTAATTGCAGCGGTAACCACCATCAGTGGTTGGTGGCTATCCAATAACACAGAAGCCGCCCGGCCCTATGTCGATTCTTTCACCACTTGGGCTGCGGTATTTACCACCTATTTAGTTGCGCAAAAAGTTCTGGCCAACTGGCTGTATTGGATTGTGATTAATTCCGTTTCCGTTTGGCTGTATTTGGATAGAGACCTCTACCCTACATCTATTTTATTTATATGGTACATAGGCATGTCCGTGGTGGGCTACTACCGTTGGCGCTCTGTGCTGGCTCAGCAAAACCAGTATAAAACACCGATGGAGGCTGCTTGAACCCAAGCCAATTGGCGCCGGTGAAGGACCGAGCCTATCTATCTGCGCTAACAACGTGGCCCAGTTGGCCACTGAAATTATCTGCTGAGCCTGAGGTTTTGGGCGAAATTACCGGTGGCAAAACCAATCGCTCCTGGTTAATTAAAGCTGATGTCGGTAACCAACACGCTTTGTTGGTATTGCGTTTATTTGCCACTAACTCTGAGGCACTGGGCATTTGCCGCCAGCGTGAATTCGCTATTCACAGTGCGGTAGCGGAGATCAACCTAGCGCCTAACATAGTGTATTGGGACCACCAATTGGGTTTCAGTATTATCACCGCAGTTACCGGCGACACCTGGCAGAATTCCGACTTTAACGACCCTGAAAAAACCAGCCAACTCAACCGAGCCATTACGCAATACCAACAATTACAACTATCCTCCTTGGTTAAGTTCAATTATCTTGAATATCTAGAGGCCTACGCAGTCAGCGCAGCCCCCCTGCTACCAGAGCAAAGCCAAAAGGATTGGCAGGATTTTCGAAACCGGCTGTCTGTATGGCAGAACAGCGACTGGCAACCAGCCATCACCCACCACGACCTCAACCCCAGTAATATTATAACCTGCGGTGATTCCCTAAAAATTATTGATTGGGAATACGCGGGCCTTGGCCACCCGCAGTTCGATCGCCTAGGCATCAGCGCAAGCCTGAACGCCTGCAGCGATCAATTAATATTAAGAGAGCTGCGCTATTGGTTGGAGCGACTGTGGTACATTCAGGTGACGGAACTCCGTAAAGAATCATCGTGACGCATTTTAAACACGGCTTATCCAATCACAAGCCCGATGATTACCGTGGTTATTTTTTACCGCCACCCAAGTAATATCTAACACAGGCCAAAACCAATGTTACTAGCACCAAACCTGCAGCTAATTGCCACACAAAATGCTCACCGGCATGGATAACAGCACCTTGTTCGCCATGACCGGGGTGAGCCGAGATCGGAAGGCTTACGAACAACGCCAGCACCGTAAAGCACGGAAACACGCAAAAAATACGATTTAATATCTCTCTAATCATCATTTGAACTCCTATCAAACCACCGCTACAGCTGGTGGCAAATCTTTCTTCGGCAACATTCCCATTTCAACAATCAATGAGATAATTTCATCCAGGCCTGTTCCGGCTTTTAAGTTCGCAAACACAAAGGGCCTATCACCACGTTGAGCCAACGCATCACGTTTCATAACGTCTAATGATGCTCCCACAATGGGGGCTAAGTCGATCTTATTAATGACTAGCAAGTCGGACTTGGTAATGCCCGGCCCACCTTTGCGAGGTATTTTGTCACCAGCAGAGACATCAATAACATAAATCGTTAGATCAGATAACTCAGGGCTGAAAGTGGCACTGAGGTTATCACCACCACTTTCAACAAATACAACATCCAAATCACCGTGCCGTTCAAGCAATTCATCAATAGCAGCCAGATTCATAGACGCATCCTCTCGAATAGCGGTGTGCGGGCAACCGCCCGTTTCAACCCCTATAATGCGGTCTGCTGACAACACCTCGTGCCGAGTCAAGAAATTAGCGTCTTCCTTGGTGTATATATCGTTGGTAACGACGGCGATGTCGTAGTGATCGCGTAACGCAGTACACAACGATCGTAATAACGCGGTTTTACCCGAACCTACTGGTCCACCAACACCAACACGTAGGGTTTGTTTGGGTTTATGTGATTCTGTCATTCTGGGCTCCAAAGCAAAATGATGAGCGATAATCTCTGATTGAACGTTTCATTCTTACGAGCGAAACAGCCGGCTGTACTGATGCTCATGCCAACAACTAGCAATACTTAAACCTGGTAGGCTAGCACCAAGGGCTTCATCGGGTAATGACTCTGCAATCGCTATCCCTCCGGTAATCGATCCATTTAACTGCCCTAACAATTGCTGAGCTTGCGTTTGACCAAGGGGAACCAATTTAGTCGCCGCCATCACTTGATTCTCTAACCAACTCCAGCAAAAACCGTAAGCACAAAGACTTGAATGGATACGCCAATGGGCGGCGGCTATCGCAAACAGAGTGACAAAACTGCAGGGGTTATTTAGAGGGCAGTCTATCTCGAGCGAGGTTAACAGTCGTCGCAAAGCCTGTCCCATAGCAGTATCTGCCAAATACAACTCTCGAGTTTCTCGGCAGGCAAGCAAATAGTCATCCCAGTATTGCAGGCGTTTTAGATCCCTCTCCGTAGCGGCTTTATGAGCACGCAAAAGTATCGGCAAATCGAGATAGGTCAAAGAATGTTCTACTTGTAGCGTAAGCCATTCATTGGTTTCAGATTTATTTGTTATCCAACCTTTCTCGCAAGCCGTTTCCAATCCTTGGGAGAACGAAAAGCCCCCGACGGGTAAGTTGGCGCTGGTCAGTTGCAATAACCGTAACAACCCGGTATTGGCTAGGCCAGTCAATCCGTCAACTACACCTGGTACAGCTGCTTGTCCCTGAGTGGACTGGTCAGTGGGCATGTCCGTGGCCACCATAGGCTCCATTTTCGTGAACAAATACCGCTTCTTCGTGGATGATAGTTAACCCAAGCAGTTGCAATAATTCCTCTAACACGTGATCGGGCGTAATTCGTAACCAACGTTCTCCCACTTGCATTTTTACGTGGCGATTACCTAAGTGGTAGCAGGCTTTTGCGAAAGTAAGCCAATCATCGCAGTGCGCTTTTGCCACCGGCTCAGTGGCGCCGGCTACGCGTAGAGTTTTGCCGCAATGGGTACGCAAATATTCACCGACAAGCAAGGGTTTGCCTCGCTCTAAAAAAATACGGACCTCTTGTCCATCGGCAGTTATCGTTTTCAATCTACCTTTGGTGCGCTGTTCATGATCCAGTACGACTTCGGCATCTACCGGTTCGTGACAGTGAGTGCCGAGGCGTTGATACACTTCAAACATGGTGTGGCCTTTTTAAAATAATTGATACAAGCGCGTTAGGGGTAACTCTTTGGCCGGCTCACAAGTAAGCAACTGGCCATCGGCACGTACCTCATACGTTTGAGGATCAACCTCCACAGCGGGTTGCCAATCGTTGAGTTTCATGTCTTTTTTTCGGATAGTCCGGGTATTCCGACAAGGCGCAAGTGATCGCTGTAGTCCCAGCGCTACGCCGATGTTGTTTTGATAGGCCGCTTGGCTGACAAATGTCACCGAAGTATTGGCCGCTGCCAGTGGCGCGGATCCGAACATGGGGCGGTAGTGAACTGGTTGCGGTGTCGGGATGGAAGCATTGGGGTCCCCCATCGGCGCAGCGGCGATCATGCCACCTTTTAGGATAGTGGCAGGTTTCACGCCAAAAAAAGCCGGCTTCCACAGAACCAGATCGGCCAATTTGCCAACTTCAATGCTACCGATGACATCCGCAACGCCATGGGTGATAGCTGGGTTAATCGTGTATTTCGCGATGTAACGCCGTGCCCTAAAATTATCAGCCTCAATGCCATCTTCCGGGTTTGCGTCTTCGGCTAGCGGGCCACGCTGTACTTTCATTTTATGGGCGGTCTGCCAAGTGCGACATATCACTTCACCCACTCGACCCATCGCTTGGGAATCAGAGGAGATCATGCTGAATGCGCCGAGATCATGAAAGATATCCTCCGCTGCAATAGTCTCTTTTCGAATACGAGAATCGGCGAAGGCCACATCTTCTGGAATGCTTGGGTCCAGGTGGTGACAGACCATCAACATGTCTAGATGTTCGTCGACGGTATTAACGGTATATGGCCGTGTTGGATTGGTTGAGGATGGCAACACGTTTGGGTAGGCACAGGCCTTGATAATGTCTGGTGCGTGTCCGCCCCCAGCACCCTCAGTGTGGTAAGTATGAATCACTCGATCTTTAAAAGCGCCGATCGTATCATCGACAAAACCTGACTCGTTTAACGTGTCGGTGTGAATGGCTATCTGTACGTCGTACTCCTCAGCAACACTTAAACAACAATTAATCGCCGCCGGAGTACTGCCCCAATCCTCGTGTAGCTTAAGACCGCAAGCACCGGCTTCGAGCTGTTCTCGCAATGGCTGTGGTTGACTTGCGTTACCTTTGCCCAAAAATCCGAAGTTCATTGGCATAGTATCAGTGGCCTGCAACATTTTTCCAATATTCCAAGGCCCAGGCGTGCACGTGGTAGCGTTAGTTCCAGTGGCTGGGCCGGTACCGCCGCCAATCATGGTTGTTATGCCCGACATCAAAGCCTCTTCAACCTGTTGTGGGCAAATAAAATGTATGTGTGCGTCTATCGCACCCGCAGTTAAAATTAAGCCCTCACCAGCGATTACCTCCGTGCCCGGGCCAACGTTAATGGTGACCCCCTCTTGTACGTCTGGATTACCGGCTTTTCCGATTGCAGCAATTTTACCGTCGTTGATACCAACATCTGCTTTGACCACGCCCCAAAAATCAAGAATAAGAGCGTTGGTTATTACCAAATCTACGCAGTCAGCAGCTAAAGCTTGACTTTGCCCCATTCCATCGCGAATTACTTTACCGCCACCGAATTTAATCTCATCACCGTAAACCGTGAAATCTTGTTCTACTTTTATCCATATTTCAGTATCTGCTAAGCGAACGCAATCACCGACGGTTGGACCAAACATTTGCGCATAACTGGTGCGATCAATCTTAGCCATTAATTATTATCTCCCACGGATTGAGGGGCTAAAGCACCATTAACCTCACCTCGGAAACCATAGATCTCGCGCTTGCCCGCAAAAGCTACAAGCTCCACTGTTCGGGCTTGGCCAGGCTCAAAGCGTACCGCGGTACCCGAGGCAATATTGAGGTGAAACCCCAGCGCTTGATCACGGCTGAATTTTAATGCAGGGTTAACTTCGTAAAAATGGTAATGAGAACCAACCTGTATAGGTCGGTCGCCTGTATTTTCCACCGTGATAATTCGCGCTTCACGATTGGCATTTAACTCGATTTCGCCTGGGACGACACGATATTCTCCTGGAATCATACCAACTCCTTAAAGTTACCTAAGCTAATTAATAGGATCGTGCACAGTGACCAGTTTGGTACCGTCAGCAAAAGTGGCCTCTACCTGTACTTCGTGTATTAGTTCCGGAACGCTAGGTAGTACTTGATCCGCACTTAACACTTGTTTGCCATAAGCCATTAATTCGGCCACGGTTTTTCCGTCACGCGCGCCTTCAATTATTTCCATGGTTATGTAGGCTATCGCTTCTGGGTAATTCAGCTTCAAGCCTCTTTGCAAACGCCGCTCCGCTAACAATGCAGCAGTAAAAATGAGTAATTTATCTTTTTCTTTAGGTAAGAGTTCCATAGTTATCTCTGTGACTAATGTATACCATACGTCTGTCGATGCTGGCGATACGTGGTGTGGTGGCAACCACAAGGTTAGCGTCCTCTAGCATGACCATACCCGCGGCTCACACGCCAACTGGCCGGTTAAGTGCGGTCTGAGTACTTGCCAGGCCTGAGTAAGCTGAACTCTGGCTTGCTGACTACTGTTGGCCAATAAACGTATCACAATAAACTGCGATTTTACTGTTACGCCTATTACGCACTGCGAATCTATGATTTTATCCCTGAGTTCATCGACCAGTTTATTTAGAGCTACTTCTGAATGAGTTTGCCGTTTGATCTGTGAAATTTCTGGCTGGGATCGATCGGCAAAAGGGCCAGCAACCATCAGAGCAGAGACACTATGCCCCTGAAATCCAGCCCTGCCAGCTATTAGAGATTGATCTTGGGCGTCCAACCGTAATTTTTCTATGAATACTGGTTTATCTTTTCGCCACAATTCAAACGATTGTTGTAATTGGCCATTGGAGAAAGGAAGTTGACTAGCGGGCAAGCCCAAACATGTGATTTCCCACCCCAAAAAAGACGCCGAGTTATCTTCAGGCAACTTAATGCTAGTTCTTAATACACCTCTACTCGCGGGATAAACAATTGTTTCGAGGGGGAGCCATTCGGTAACAGCCTGTTGGTCAAGCGTGATAGTTACGGTTTGAACCTGGGGTGTCAAATCAGGCCTTGCTCTGTAAATGCGACCGGCGCCAGGCGTTGTAAATAGCGCTCGCGCCTTTGATTTGACATTGATCGTAATATCTAAGCTATCACCTGAGACAACACCACCAGGAGGGTGCAGCAAATAGATATGGGCGTGATCTGGGCCTTCTGGGTAGAATGGCTTTTGCACATACAGCGGGCCTGAGTGACTGCGTTCCGCAAGCCGAGTGCCGCGAGCAGTTTTTACCACCGCCAACGATAAATTCGCAGGCCATTTTAAAGCACTGGTAAATGTAGACTTTCGCTGATCACTTAAAACTGATTGCTGATCGATATCTTCAGGAGCGTTTTGCGATATACCCATTTAGTCTCAGCCGAAGCCTTCCTCACTCTTAAGTTTGGTCATGTGCGATTACTACAAAACAACTCGAAAACTCTGAAAATTAAAGCATCCTCAATGCGACGACCGCCGCATTGAGGAGTTTATAACTGCTTTCAAAGACATCGGTCAAGATTGAAAACAATACTAGCTACTAGGCCTCTGTAGCAGGCAGCACATGCTCACCGGATGAATCTGTTGAGATACATAAAGAACATACCGCGGCACTGGTAACCGTAGGGGTAGCAATCATATCAGGACATTCATACTCTTCACCACAGACGTTGCAAGTCATCATTTCTCCTGAAGGGTTTCCGTGCTCATCAAACATTGGCAAATCAATGCCATCGCTGTCGCGACGTAAATAATAACCTCCTTTGGTCGCAACCGCCATAGCTGGTGTAACCACAAATGCCACAACAACTGCAACAAGAGGGGAATAAGGTTGCAACCACTCACCAGCTGCACCAAAGAACACGAGGATTGAAATACCTGCAGACAATACCACAGAGGTAAACCCCACTGGATTCACCGCGTACAACATACCACGACGATACTCGGGGACTTTCGGTGATATTTTCAACACATACTTATTAACGGCTATATCCGTCGCAACTGTGACAATCCATGCGATACCGCAGTTAGCGTAAAACCCTAGAATATTATTCAGAAACTCGAACATGCTGAGCTCCATTAATAGTAGGGCAGTAGCGAGATTGAAGATCACAAATACCATTCGGCCTGGGTGATGTTTAGTAACTCTAGTGTACGAGTTAGTCCAAGCAAGAGAACCACAATAAGCATTGGTAACATTAATTTTAATCTGAGAAATTACCACTAAAATTACTGCCAACGTCATCGCCAACCAACCCGGCATCATTTGTTCGTATACACCTAAGAACTGATGTACCGGTTCACTAGCAAGTTTGATATCTTCAGGCGCGAACTTAGCTATTAAATAAACAGCTATAAACAACCCTGTGATCTGCTTAATCGCCCCCAGCACAACCCAACCAGGACCTGCACAAATAACCGCGGTCCACCAAGTTTTTTTATTCTCTTTAGTGCGCGGTGGCATAAATCGAAGGTAGTCAATTTGCTCGGCAATTTGCACAATTAAAGCCAAACAAACACCGGCAGCCAACATAATATAGCCCAAAGAAATGGCTTCACCGCCGGACTCGCCTATATACGCGATAAAGCTATCGATACTTTCGGGTTGAGACGCCACCAGATAGATCATAGGCAATACCATTAGGACTAGCCAAAGCGGGGTCAACCAGACTTATAGATTAGCGAGTGCCTTCATGCCATAAATAACTAACGGAATTACCATAACAGTGGAAATTAGGTAGCCCAACCACAGCGGAATACCGAGCCCGATTTCCAAGCCCTGAGCCATAATCGAGCCTTCCAAGACGAAAAAAAATGAAAGTAAAGCTGGCAAAAATAACATTAGCTATCACTGAGCCGTAATAATCAAAGCCACTACCACGAGTGATCAAATGCAAATCCGTGTTATACCTCGCGGCGTAGTATGCCAGAGGAAACTCTGTACAAAATATCAAGACCGCCGCCGCTATAATGCCTAGAACCGCATTGGTAGTACCAAAAGAAATCCCGATGGTCGCGCCGATAGCAAAGTCAGCCAAATAGGCGATGCCTCCCAATGCAGATGTAGCCACCACCGCTGGCGTCCATTGACGATAATGGCGGGGAGCAAATCGCAACGTGTAATCTTCTAAGGTCTCGGAAGTCGCTTTACTAGCGGATTGTAACTCAGAATCGTTCGTCAAATTCGGCCCTAAGGCATCGGCTTCAGGAGAATTCATAGTAACCTCTAGTTGGTGTGGAATCTCCAAAAGCACCAGAATGTAATCTGCCAAGCTTCGTAAATAAGTAGACATCTTCATTTAAACGGATATGAGCACCAATCAGCATTTATTTGCACCAGATTAATACCAATTGGAAACACTCTGAAGCTATCCCACAGTTAGCATCAACAATATCCTTTTTATTGACAGCCACAAAGTTCACAGACAGTGCAAAATCGGCAGCAAGTAAAATTAACGCACCAAATAAATCCAATATAGATTCAAAAACACAACCAATTAACCTACTCCATGATTGACTGACAACAAGCCCTTCATAAAGATACCGATAGAATGTTTTCACAAAGAAACAAACCAGTTCTATACTCACTAAAAACCATGAATGATAAATTCAACCCCTAGACACGGATAAAATTGATCTAACATACATTTCGGTGAAATTAAAAAATATAGTCGCCTAGAACCGCCAAATCAGCTATTAGCAATATCATTATTATTAGTTATTTTCATATCCATAGCGCTCATGCATTGGGATGCAAGGTTTCCATACTAAGGCAGAATCAAACCATCTAGATCCAGGAGCTAACGCTTCCACTAAAAGTGACGCATATTTGTAGCGAAAAGCGAACTATCAGCAATTCTTTATGGCAGAATAACCAATCAAAATTTGTTAGAACTGACTAGTGCCCACTCCGTAAATAAGACATTCGGTTTCTTGTTAGCAGTCAAACTTATACTCTTTCAATCAGTTCTAGCCAGATTAAACAGCCAAATGTTGTTTGATTAGGTCATCTGACAACTCGCTCATCTTATTGGCCGCGACAACTTTACCTTTTTCCATCAAGCGAAAATCTTGGCCGACTTTCCTGGCAAAACCTAGCTTTTGTTCTACCAATATCACGGTTAAATTTTCTTCTCGATTTAAGCGCGTGATAACATCACCAATTTGCCGCACGACATTTGGTTGGATGCCTTCATTGGGTTCGTCCAATATCAACACTTTGGGATCAATAACCAGTGCACGACCGATGGCTAATTGCTGTTGTTGACCGCCCGACAAATCACCGCCGCGTCGATTCAACATATCCTTTAGCACCGGAAATAGTTCGAATATTTTTTCTGGTATTTGTTTCGTCTTTTGTTTACGACAAGGCAGACCCACTTGAAGATTTTCTTCAACCGTAAGCAATGGAAAAATATCCCGTCCCTGTGGAACAAAACCAATACCATTATGAGCGCGCCATTCCGCGGACTTGGCCTGAATAGGATCTCCATCGTAAAGTATTTCGCCGCTTTTGATAGGTAATAAGCCCATCAAACACTTTAACAACGTCGTTTTGCCCACACCATTGCGCCCCATAATACAGGTGCACGAGCCGGGCTGAATATCCAAATTTAAATCCCAAAGGATTTGGGTACCGCCGTAAAGTTGATTGACGTTTTTAAACTGAATCATAACTCACTCCCCAAATACACCTCGATCACATCAGCGTTATTTTGAACTTCGTCCATGGTGCCTTCGGCTAAAACACTCCCTTGATGAAGCACAGTAACTTTACGCGCTATACTGCGTACAAATTCCATATCATGTTCGACAACAATCACTGTATGGTCACCCGCCAAACTCGTTAATAGCTCCGCTGTACGCTCAGTTTCTTGGGGGGTCATGCCCGCGACGGGCTCATCAATCAATAGCAATTTAGGATCTGCAACCAAAAGCATACCAATCTCTAACCATTGCTTTTGTCCATGAGACAATGCGCCGGCCAACATGGAGTGCTGCGCTTTCAAACCAATCAACTCTAGAACGAAGTCGATTCGATCACGCTGTTCGCCAGATAAATTGGCTCGTAAGTTATACCAAATACCTTTACTGGCTTTGATGGATAGCTCTAGGTTAGAGAAAACTGATTGCGCCTCAAATACAGTCGGCTTCTGAAATTTTCTTCCAATACCGAGTTGTGCAATCTCTGGCTCTGACCTTTGCAATAAGTTAATAGTTTGGCCGAAGTACACATCACCAGAATCACATTGCGTTTTACCTGTAATGACATCCATCAGCGTTGTTTTACCAGCCCCATTGGCACCAATTAAACAACGCAGTTCACCGTCATCAACGTACAGATTCAAATCATTGAGCGCTTTAAAGCCATCAAAAGCAACGGACAGGCCTTCAACGTATAAAATGACATTCTTCGAAACATCTAAAGTCGCAGGTACTTCCGGCGTTAAAAACGGCCAGACGCGGTCAGGTGCCATAATTTCTCTTGTTTTGTCGAGCCAAGTCACGATGCCACCTCGGTTTTATTATTGAATTTTGTTAAGGACTTTTGTAGCCAACCGATTAACCCCTGTGGCATAAAGATGGTGACATACACAAACAGAGCACCCAAAGCGAACAACCAGGCCTCAGGGAATATTGCCGTAAATCGCGTTTTGGCATAGTTGACTAATACTGCGCCAACAATTGCCCCATAGAGCGTTCCCCGCCCACCTACAGCTACCCAAACTACCACCTCAATAGAATTCAGTGGCGAAAATTCCCCTGGGTTTATAATGCCGACTTGAGGAACATACATAACGCCGGCAATAGCAGCCAAAATTGCAGAATAAACAAACAACCAAACCTTGTACCGTTCAGTTTTAAAGCCCAAAAACCGCGTTCTCGATTCGCCATCTCGTATACTTAACAACACTCTACCAAATCTCGATGCCATGATTGCTCGACTGGTGAAGTACGCGGCGGCCAGAAGCAGCGCCGTTATGACAAACAACGAAACTCGGGTTGCATCTGATTGCAAATCAAACCCCAAAATATCTTTAAAGTCCGTTAAACCATTATTACCGCCAAAGCCCATTTCATTTCGAAAAAAAGCTAACATCAGAGCATAGGTCAACGCTTGGGTCATAATCGATAGGTAGACCCCGGTTACTCTTGAACGAAAAGCCAGCCAGCCAAAAATGAATGCTAAGATGCCAGGAACCAACATAGCCATTAATATGGCAAACCAAAACTGGTCAAAACCAAGCCAAAACCATGGTAGTTCCTGCCAGTTTAAAAACACCATAAAATCAGGCAGTGTTGGGTTGCCATACACCCCTCTATCACCAATTTGGCGCATCAGATACATCCCGATGCCATACCCACCTAAAGCAAAGAAAGCGCCGTGCCCTAAACTTAAAATTCCGCAATAGCCCCAGATCACATCAACGGATAGAGCCAACAGAGCAAAGCACAAATACTTGCCCAACAGCGAAATTGTGTAAGTACTTACATGAAATATTGATGATTCAGGTACAGCTAGATTCCCCAAGGACGCCAATATCGCAACGCCGAATAAAACCACGACGAATACAAAGGAAGCATTGCCAGTCGACCTAGCTTGTGACCACCAAGATAGAAAATTAGATTTAGTCATTTGCTGCCCTGCCTTTTTGTGGAAACAGTCCTTTGGGCCGTTTTTGAATAAAAAGTATGATAAAGACGAGAATCAAGATGTTGGCTAGTACTGCCCCGGTCGCAGGTTCCAGAAATTTATTCGCGATGCCCAGTGTGAAAGCACCCACTAAGGTGCCCATTAAGTTACCTACACCGCCAAATACCACTACCATAAATGAGTCAATAATGTAGGACTGACCCAAATTTGGTCCGACGTTTGTCAACTGGCTAAGTGCGACGCCTGCAACTCCAGCGATACCTGACCCCAAGCCAAAGGTCAGCGCATCGACTCGATCCGTTTTGATACCGATGGCCTTAGCCATGTTACGGTTTTGCGATACTGCTCTTACATTCAAACCTAACGAGGTCTTTTTAAGTACGGTTACCAGCAGCATGAATAACGCTAACGCAAAAATCAAAATATAGAGGCGGTTATAGGTAACTGACAGAACTGTGTTAATCTGCCATGATCCACTCATCCAGTCTGGCGTGATTACCTGCCGGTTCAGCGGCGAGAAGATCGTTCGCACTGCTTGTTGCAATATAAGGCTAATACCAAAAGTGGCGAGCAGCGTTTCCAAAGGGCGGCCATGTAAGAACCGAATAACCGTACGCTCAATAAGTACACCCACTGAGCCGGCGATGATAAACGCCAGCGGAATAGCAACAAGCAAGGAGTACCCTATGGCATTGGGCATCAGTTGTTGCACCACAAACGTTGTGTAAGCACCCAACATCATCATTTCGCCATGCGCCATGTTAATAACACCCATGACACCAAAGGTAATCGCTAATCCGATAGCCGCTAAGAGCAAAACTGAGCCAAGGCTGAGACCAAAAAAGAGTTGTTCGACGAAGCCATAAAATTTTATTTTACCAGCGATACCGGCATTCACTTTTTCTGCAGCTTTCATTACCGCAGTGCTGGGCTCTGTATACACCCCGCCCTGGTCTACTGCTAACACTTGCGATAAAGCAACCCTCACCTCAGGCTCCAGGTGCCCTTCTAACTGTTCTATAGCCGCAACTCTTTCAGAAACCTCATCGCCCTCTACCGTCACGTAGATGGCTTTAGCGAGGGATAACGCTTGCACCACGGCTTTGTCTTGCTCGACGCTCAACCGTTGATCAATGAGCGAAGCGCTCGTATCGTCGACGTCCCCCAACATAGTCTTCGCTGCGGCCAAACGCTTTTCTGCTGACTGAGACGTAAGATTTATTCGGGCAATGGTTTCTCTTAGCAAGGTACGCAGCGAATTATTGACGCGTATTTTCTTGATAGCCGATTTCTCTACCTCACCTAAATCATTACCGCCTAGAACATCAATCGCCAGGTATTGACCATCACGTTTGCTAATGGACAGCAGTTTCTTCGATTGCTTTTCGTAGTATAAATCGCCGGCTAATAAGGTATTGAAGAGGGGTAGAAATTGTTCGCCACCGGCACTTTCTAAACGCGGTATTAATTCAGCGGTTTCACGAAGGTTTGCCTCCGTTAGCTCAAGCAACAAGTCCTGAGCATCAGAATTTTGGGCGTGGCCAAAATAAGACCACAATAAACAAAGCGAAAAAAGAATTGTCCTACTGATCCAGAGATGCATCGATACCTCCAAGGTATGGAATCTAAAGCACCCCGGACGAGGCACCTGAAATCTACTAGAGAAAAATAATCGAAAGTCATCCTTACTTCCAATTATTCAATCTGAGTTAACACACAGAAGAGATTGGCTTTCACCATATCGGGCATCCCTGCCGCGATAAACTTGCGGGTTAGTTAGAAATTTTGACCTGAACAAGTTTTGGTTTTGGTGTTGTAATTTCCGCAATTGACCGGATCTGTCCAATCAGCAATGATGTCTTTAGAGCCTGGCAAGAAATCTGACCAAGCGTCCCCAGGGACAAGATCATCAGTTTCCCATACCACTTCCAATTGGCCATCGTCTTGTATCTCGCCAATCAATACAGGCTTCGTGAGATGGTGATTTTTCAGCATAGTCGCAGTGCCACCGGTAAGATTGGGCACCTCAATACCGATCAGTGCGTCCGCAACTCTATCAACATCTGTGGTACCAGCTTTCTCTGCAGCCTTCACCCACATATTGAAACCAATGTAAGTGGCTTCCATTGGGTCATTGGTCACGCGTTTCTTGCTGGTGAATTTTTTCCACTGTTTAATAAAGTCTTCATTGACTTCTTCATCCACGCTTTGGAAATAGTTCCACGCCGCTAGGTGGCCAACCAATGGTTTTGTGTCTATCCCGGATAATTCTTCCTCACCCACAGAGAAAGCAATGACAGGGATATCTTCTGCGGAGATTCCTTGGTTGCCCAGTTCTTTGTAAAACGGAACATTAGCATCACCATTGATGGTAGAAACCACTGCGGTCTTTTTACCAGATGATCCAAACTTTTTAATATCAGATACAATACTCTGCCAATCACTGTGACCAAAAGGTGTGTAATTGATCATTATATCTTTATCGGTAAAACCCTTTGCTTTTAAGTATGCTTCAAGAATTTTATTGGTTGTGCGCGGGTATACGTAATCAGTACCGGCCAGTACCCAGCGCTCAACTTCTAATTCATCCATCAGATAATCTACAGCCGGTATAGCCTGTTGATTTGGTGCGGCGCCGGTGTAGAAGATATTCTTAGAGGATTCCTCACCCTCGTATTGAACGGGGTAAAACATCAGACCATTTAGCTCTTCAATCACGGGGAGAACTGATTTCCTAGAAACAGATGTCCAACAACCAAAAATAACATCAACTTTTTCCTGCCCAAGCAACTCACGAGTTTTTTCCGCGAACAACGGCCAGTTCGACGCTGGATCAACTACAACTGGTTCGAGCTTTTTACCCAGTACGCCGCCTTTTTTATTCTGCTCATCAATGAGCATTAAAACGGTATCTTTTAACGTAGTTTCACTAATTGCCATGGTGCCGGAAAGCGAGTGCAGCACACCCACTTTTATCGTTTCTGCGGCATGAGTTAGGGAAGTCGTTAACATAGCCAAGCTAAACGCACTGACAGAAATTGCCTTTTTGAACAACATTATAAGCTCCTTTTTGTAAACTCTTAGATTGAACTGTCACTAGCACAGACGGATCATTAAATCAGCAATGGACAATTCGAATAAATTAGAACGCAACGATCATGTCCAACACCAGGTAATCGGTATCTGTATCTGTGGCGTTGTCTGAGGAAGTATTAAATTCAGCTGTAAACGAAAGGTTTTCAGTAAAACTGTAATTTCCAGCGACTGTGAATTTCTCAACATCTCTTCCAGAATCTGTTTCAATAGCACTATTAACCCGGTGGAAATATACGTCTGCTAGGCGGCATAGCTGATATATTCATTGTTAAAATATTTCCTGACCCGACTTGGCTTTCTTTGCAGCATCGCCATGTGAGATTGTGCCTTAGACTTTAATTGCTTTTTATTTCTAGCCGGCTTACCACTGTGAACACCTTTCTTTAGATCACAGTTTAAATACTCGTCAGGATTAAGCTCTGGAGAATACGCAGGTAGATAAAACACCTCAATCATCTCTTTGTGATCCTCTAGCCATTCTTTGACCGGCTTGCAATGATGCACTCGTAAGTTATCCAAAATTAAAAATACCTTGCGGTCAGCTGAATTAACTAAGCGCATCATAAAATCGATAAGTATGTCGCCGTTCATGGTTCCTTCGAAAAACCGAAACCGAACTTTGCCCTGATTCGTGACTGCAGATATCATGTTGATCGACTCAGAATTTGCGTTTAGCTTGATTACCGGCGTCTTTCCCTTCGGGGCGTAACCTCGTTCGTGCTGGCAATTGTTACGCAAGCCTGTTTCGTCACCCCAATATATCTCGGCATTTTCAGACTTCGCGCGCGCTTTGATGTCTGGATATTCTTCTTTAAGCCACTTCTTTACTTCTGGTGCTCGTTGCTCATAAGCGCGCTTCTGAGGCTTTTGTGGCGTCATTCCCCAGCGTTTCAAGTAATCGCCAACCGTTCTTACCGCTAGCTCAACTCCATACTCTTGAAGAATTAGCTGCTGTACTGATTGGCGAGTCCACAATGCATAGTCCAACCGCAGTTGATCTGGCGTCCTATTTGTTATCAGGCTTTTAATTCTGTCGCTCTGCTCCTTGGACAGAAGTGTTCCTTCGCCTTTTTTAGGTCCGCGCTTATTGATTTTTAATTTGTTGGGAGGAATTTTCAGCCACCTCCCAACGGTATCGGGGTGAGCTCCAACGATTTCAGAAATTTCTGCTCGAGTCATTCCTGTCTTGCGCAACTTTTGCGCCGTACGTCGTTTTTCTTCTATTGCGTCGAATGATAGAGTGCGAGTGTCTGGTTTACTGTTCATCCGAGCATTATATCAGATATATACACTCACCGGGTTAATAGTACGCAAGGTTAAACTCCAGTCTTGATTAAAGGCATAGTTCGCCATGAGTAACCAACTGTCGCCATCGTCACCTTCAAAAGCGAAATCCGTTAAATCATTGTATTCCGCGGCTAGAGTCAGGCCGCCCATAACATAGCTTGCCCACAAGTTAACTACTGTGCGGTCGAAGTTAACTTCATCTGAAATCTGGCCACTGGCCGCACCTAAAAAAACAGTAAGATTGTCAATAGCTGTAAATCGTGCAGCTGCTTCCCATCCGATATCGTCGGTTCGTGTGTCAGCAAATGGTGAGTCCCAAACTCCCGATGCTACAGAGCCATAAATTTCAAAACCACTGGTTTTGTACTTTGCTCCCGCACCACTAATAAACGCCGGATAGACTAGTGCCGCAGAAAATGAATTTTGCAGACGATTTGGATCGTGGTACGCTTCCCAACCTAGCGCACTCAGATATTCACCTGCAAAAAGGGACAACTCACTTGTTGCCTGATAAGTGATATTAGCTTGCTCCAAACCAAATTCAGTCTCATCGCCACCGGCCATGCGAACCTGCAAACTAACCTTGTCGTCCAGTTGAGAAAAAAGTCTAATGTTAGCACTGTTAAGAGCAATTACTTGGTCGCTACCCTGGTCATCGGTATCGGTATTACTGACTGACATATCTAAGAAGCCAGATATATCGACCCCCCCGATACTTAACTCTTCAGCCGACGTAAAAACGCTACTGAATGAAGCTAGCCCAAGGACGGTCATCATTGACAGCGATTTATTATGTAATGGCTTGCGGCGTATCGTTCCTCGATGGTACATATTCCCCCCAGTAAGTGTTGTATATTTCTTAACTGAGTTTAATGATTTTCTTCCATACTAGGCTGCCGTTATTTTACCGGCGGTTATACGCATAACTACGTAGATGAATTAGTCAACCATGAGCAAAATTATGAAACATAGACCTTACAGGTGGAGTGCACTTTACTGTGAGAACAACATAGAAAGGAATTAAACCGCAAGATTAAACGGCCATCAAAAGGAAGCAAAATAGTCCAAGAAAGAAGTTTTGATTCAGGACTGATTTAAAGCTCGAATGGCGATACCCGCGGCTGCTGTTCGATTTTCTACGCCCAATTTTGGAAAGATTTGCTCTAGGTGTTTATTTACCGTGCGCACGCTTATGTCTAGAATCTCAGAAATCTCTTTATTGGCTTTACCGCACGCCAGCCAATACAGAACTTCTGACTCCCTGTGCGTTAAGTTCAATGTTCGTTGCAGAACTACTTCACCAGGAATTTCCGTAGCATCCGAAAATTTTAGTAACCACTGATCTGGGCCCCTAGCTTCAATTAGAATTATTTTTAGAGGAAAGCCCTCACCCAACAAGTCTGAGTAGCTTTGCGGTTTTGGCTTGGAAGCGAGCCATTGTGATAGATGCGCAACTAGTCTCTCATTTGCGGGTAAACTAATGCCCAACGCACGTGCTAACAGAGCGTGAGTCTCGGGTGTCGCCCAAAGTATGGTACCACTACTATCAACCGTCGCAATGTGCTGGCCAACGCTATCAAGAACTTGGTGAGCATCACTGGTCAATTGAGCCATTTTCAGATGCACTCTAATTCGCGCCAGTAACTCTTCCGCATGCACAGGTTTGGTAAGATAATCCACCCCCCCCATTGCCAGCCCCTTAACTACGCTGTCTGTATCACTTAGACCGGTCATAAAGATTATTGGAATGCTTGCCAGCTCAGGGCTAGACTTCAGATTTTTACAGGTTTCGAAGCCATCCATGTTGGGCATAATTGCATCAAGCAGAATTAGATCTGGCTTAAAGCGGTTAGCAATCGTTAGGCCTTGTTTACCATCTAAAGCAACGAGCGTATTGATACCAGCATGTTCCAAGGTATCATTAATCAAGCTTAATGAATCGGGAGCGTCATCGATGACAAGTACCGTTTTACTAAAACTTTCGATGCCCATGTCACAATTCTCCCGATAGAATCTGACTCAGTAGCTCGTAGCGAAATTGAGACGCTAGCTGTTGAATCTGAGCAAACTGAGTCTCTGTCACTATTCTTTCCTTGCCAATTTTTTCTAAAGAGTCATTGACTCCTCGATAGTATCCCAAATCTGCGTATGCCTTCAGTTCTCTCAGTAACGGATGCGATACATTAATGGGAGCATTATCGGGGGGCAACGCCGTAGGAGATTTACTAGACATGGAGTTTGGGCCCAAGTCGTTGTATTGCCAATCTATGCCGAGCAATTTACCCATCTTTTCCAATAGAGCCTGGTTGTTAATGGGCTTAACCATATAATCATCGTGGGCACATTCATCAATGGATTGACTATGGTACTCTTGCACATCCGCTGAAATCATTATGATGGGAATTGCAATACCTTGTTTTCGCAGTCTAGCGGCCAATTGCAAGCCGTTTTCACCGGGCATGGTTACATCTAACAACAGCAAATCTGCTTCTCCGTCCGATAACGCTATCAAGCATTCATCGGCGTTCTGAGCTTCGTGCACAGTAAACCCCAAAGGTCCAAGCAAATCGGCAATGAGACCTCGGTGTACAGCTTCATCGTCGGCAACTAGTACGGTCAAACGCGGCCCTTTATAACCGACCACTGGCCTGGGTTGTAAAGTAGATACCACGGGGGTCTCTATACGACTCAGCATCAACGATACCTTGAACTCGCTACCAACCCCTGGCTCGCTAGTGACCAATAATTCTCCACCCATTACATCTGCCAATAACCGAACTATCGTTAAACCAAGCCCGGTACCTGAGACATTTGGCACCTGTTGATCTCTAACTCGTTCAAATGGGTTTAATATCCGATCCATGTTCTCTGGCGCGATGCCAACGCCTGTATCTCGTACAATAAACTCACACACCTGATTCCGATAATTAACTCTAAAAGTCACCTCTCCAACCACCGTGTATTTCACCGCATTAGACAGCAAATTAATTAGAATTTGACGCAAACGCTTGGCATCAGCAATGACGTATGGTGGAATGCTGTCCGCAGGGTAGTAATGGAAAAGCAATCCCTTTGCCTGAGCTTCGGGCTCGAACATTTCAACAACTTGATCTAACAGCGCTGGGAGCCTGACTTCATTGCGGTAAATATCCAAACGCCCGGCTTCAATTTTAGATATATCCAAGAGCCCTTCTAACAAATCGGCAAGATATTCACCGCTGCGACGCATGATTTGGAGCGCCTTCTGTTGGTCAGGCTTCGGGGATTGCTGTAATAATAGTTGCGCGTATCCCAGTATGGATTGTAGAGGCGTACGCAGTTCATGGCTAATTCCCGTTAAATAGCGCGTCTTCGCATTGCTGGCTTGTTCAGCTAACTCCTTTGCTTGTTGTAAATATTGATCGGTGATTTGGTGAGCTTCGATTTCTTCCATTAACCGTTGGGTTTGTCGGTTCGATTCTTTTTGCGCAACTTGCTGACTTTCTCTAGCTAACAAAAACAACCAGGAAATGACCCCAAAAACAATGGTAAGAATGAAAAACAGCGTCCAGATAGTGGTGCGCAATAAGTTCTGTTCGGCACTACTGACCGGAGCCATATGATAATAGATTAACGCCAACAAAGCGCCGGTAATTAAATTGATGCATAAAAATATAAAAACGAATTTTCCGGTTCGAGAGCTCAAAAGAGCGACCGCACCATTAGGCATAAATAGACTAAAAAAATCCTTCGCCTGCTCGGACAAGCGTGCATGGGGCTTACAATTGTCCATACAGCGCCCATCTAATGAGCAACAAAGCGAGCAGATCGGCCCCTGATAAGCCGGACAGTAGGCCATGTCTGGCACCTCAAATTGTGTTTCGCAAATGCAACAACGAACAAGAGATTGGTTAAGCCCCTCAATTTCCGGTGAACGTCGAGCTAAGTAGTAACGGCCACGGGTAATTAATGCTATTAACGGCGCTATAACAAAACAGGCAAGCAAGCTGATGAATGGCGCAAGATGTTTAGCGCTAGGGCCCAATATACCGAGATAAGCAGTTACACCCAGGCCAGTAGCACACACCATGGTAACGACACCCACCGGATTAATATCGTACAAATGCGCACGTTTGAATTCAGCGTAGTCCGGACTTAGTTTCAATGATTTGTTTATCATTAAATCGGCTGACAGAGTGCTTAACCAACTTAAAGCGACGATCGCAAATATCCCAAGGATTGATTCAAGCGCTCTGTAAATCCCCAATTCCATGAGCATCAGGGCGATCAGAACATTAAAAACCAACCAAACTACTCTACCGGGGTGGCTGTGGGTTAACCGCGAGAAGAAGTTTGACCAAGCCAACGAACCGGCATAAGCGTTAGTCACATTGATTTTCATTTGAGAAATCACGACTAAAATTCCGGCCAAAATAAGAGCTACACTGGGAGAATGGGTGATATATTGAAACACCATCTGATACATATAGGTAGGATCCGTAGCCTGTTCAAACCCAACCCCACTCTTGATTGCAAGGTAAGCTACAAACGAACCGAACAGCATTTTCACCATGCCTATCAATATCCAGCCCGGGCCTGCCAGTATTAGCCAGAACCACCACTGCGTTCTATTACCCGAAGTTTTTTTGGGCATAAAACGTAGATAATCAACTTGTTCTCCTATTTGTGCCACTAATGCGTACATTATCGCCGCCGCACCACCAAATAATGCCAGGCTAAAATCTGCATCTAAGAATTCTTCGGAAGGCATGAAGTCGACCCAGGCTCGCATCTGATCGACTTCGTTAAAGACCAGAACCACTAATGCGACAATTTGCAAAGCCAACCATATTGGCTGGGTCCCTATCTGAAAGCGACTGATAGCACTGATACCATGGGTTACTACAGGCAGCACTGAAATCGCACAAATAATGTAACCTATAGAGGGGGGAATACCTAAAAGTGCGTTCAGAGCTGACGCTAATATGGCAGCCTCTATGGCAAAAAAAATAAACGTGAACGATGCATAGATGAGCGACGTAACCGTTGAGCCTAGATACCCAAACCCGGCACTGCGCGTGAGCAAATCTATATCTAACCCATGCTTCGCTGCGTAATAACAGATAGGAGCACCGGTGATGAAAATCGTCAAAGCAACTGTAATCATTGCCCAAAAAAAATTGACGAACCCATAATTCAACGTCACCGCAGCAGCAATTGCCTCCAACGCAAGAAATGCGGTAGCGCCCAGCGCTGTTTTAGCTACATCGGCTATGCTGAACCGGCGAGCGCGATCGGCGGTGAAACGCAACGAATAGTCTTCTAAAGTTTGGTTTCCAACCCACTTATTGTACTGTCGCCGAACGCGAAATATCTGTTGGGGTGCACGTATCACATTAAGGTTTCATTTTCGCCAAGTAAATCACAAAGACCTGCCGCGGCCGTCCCCTGCTATTCGCCCACTCGACGATAACCAACGTATAGGAACGGCAGAACTATTCACTTATGATATAGAATCTACTAAGTTAAGGATATGCGTAGAATGACGCATGCTCGTGAGTAGTGGATGCAGGACCAGTAGAAATTACCATACCACTTATTGAGGCATTGATAGTAGAACACAATGTGCTGGAGTCACACTGTGCTGTGAAGCCCAATATTAGGGCAATAGTGATTGGATAGGCTGTTATTTGTCGAGACCAGCTTTTGAGTATAGCCTTACGATTTCGACAGGCGCAATGTTGTTAAAACCTACCTTTGCCCAAAGGACTCAGCGAAAAAAATAAATCGTGAAAAGTCCATAAAGCTTAATTCAATGCATATATGTAGAAAAATTCAAACCCGGCCAGCGACGCAGTTAAATCACTTAATGATTTGACCTCGATAGACCCTTTGTTTTTTACGCTGAGAGTCTGAGTTTTGCTTCGCTTCGTCTGAAGGTACCGTCGTTTCTACCTTTACCCCACGATAAAGAATACTTTTTTTACCGACCGGCTGCTCGGAACTGACAGTTTTAGCGTAGGCCTCGTAATCCAAAGTTACGCCCCGATAGACCAGTTGTTTCTTTTGCTCAGTGTCCAGCCCCACCACAAATGCTTCAAACGCGCCCTTAACTTCCGAGTTATCTGACTCGCTAACCTTTCCCCATAAACTGAGAAGCGAAGTTTCTTCAGACAGGGTAAAGCGCAAACCTGTGATTTTTCGCACGCAGGTTTCAAACTTGTGCAAGGCAATGATATTACGAGTAGAAAACTGCAACGCGTTCATAGAGATTCCCTTCCATATGTTGGTTAGACGGCATGCGGTTATTGTTTGATTTGCATGCTCAGATCAGCTGGCGAGAGACCCCAATCTATAATAAAAAACACACAAATAGCAGCTGCAAGCTGTAAAACTTCTTAAAATCCAGCTTTTCTTACTAGCCACCACTCTTCATGCCACTTTTTTGGGCATGGTGATCAACCGCAAGTACCATCAATTCGATTACGCTAAGAGTAGTTCAACAGATATAGGGAGAATGTAAAAAGCCACCGAAGGGAATCATATACCGCTCACCTCTCAGCACCGAAGAGCAGCCATAAAAAAACCCCAGCTAAAAGCTGAGGTTTTTTCGGCTACGGCCCTAACAGCGGGCCATCTCAGCGCTTCAAAAACTTACCAACCGGTAACTTCTTTCAACGTTTTACCGATGTCAGCCAGGCTGCGACAGGTGGTTACACCAGCGTCTTGTAACGCGGCGAACTTCTCGTCGGCAGTGCCTTTACCACCAGAGATGATGGCACCGGCGTGGCCCATGCGCTTACCGGGAGGTGCAGTTACACCAGCGATGTAAGATACAACAGGCTTGGTAACATTCTCTTTGATGAATGCCGCTGCTTCTTCTTCCGCAGTACCGCCGATTTCACCAATCATAACGATGGCTTCGGTGGCTGGGTCTTCTTGGAACATGGCCAAGATGTCGATGAAGTTAGAACCAGGGATTGGGTCACCACCAATACCGACACAGGTAGATTGGCCGAAACCGAAGTCAGTGGTTTGCTTAACCGCTTCATAGGTCAAAGTACCAGAGCGAGAAACAATACCCACTTTACCTGGCAAGTGAATGTGACCAGGCATAATACCGATCTTACATTCGCCGGGAGTGATAACACCTGGGCAGTTAGGGCCAATCAGACGTACGCCCAGCTCGTCACACTTAACTTTGGCGTCGAGCATGTCCAGAGTAGGAATACCTTCAGTGATACAAACAACCAGTTTAATACCGGCGTTGGCAGCTTCTAAGATGGAGTCCTTACAGAAGGCAGCAGGCACGTAAATTACAGAGGCATCAGCACCAGTGGCTTCAACGGCCTCGGCAACGGTGTTAAACACCGGCAAGCCAAGGTGAGTTTGACCACCTTTGCCTGGGGTTACACCACCAACCATGTTGGTACCGTAAGCGATGGCTTGCTCAGAGTGCAAAGTACCTTGAGAACCGGTAAAACCCTGACAAATTACTTTGGTATCTTTGTTAATTAATACGCTCATCTTATTTACCCCCTGCTGCAGCTGCGACCACTTTCTCTGCGGCATCGGTCAAGCTTTCTGCGGCAATAATGTTCAAACCGCTCTCAGACAATACCTTCTGTCCCGCTTCGGCTTTGTTACCTTCTAGGCGAACAACTACAGGTACTTTAACGCCTACTTCTTCAACTGCACCGATAACACCGTTGGCGATCATTTCACAAGAAACGATACCGCCGAAGATGTTGATCAAAACAGCTTCTACAGCCGCGTCAGACAGGATGATTTTAAACGCTTCTACCACGCGCTCTTTGGTTGCACCGCCACCTACGTCTAGGAAGTTGGCAGGCTGACCACCGTGCAGTTTAACGATGTCCATGGTACCCATGGCCAGACCAGCACCGTTTACCATACAGCCAATATTACCTTCTAGGGCAACGTAGTTGAGCTCCCACTCAGCAGCGTGTGCTTCGCGAGCGTCGTCTTGGCTTGGGTCGTGCATTTCACGGATACCAGGCTGACGGTAAAGAGCGTTGCTGTCGATGTTGATTTTGCCATCTAAGCAGTGCAGGTTGCCTTCTTTGGTGATTACCAGAGGGTTGATCTCCAACAGTGCGAAGTCTTTGTCTTCGAACATTTGGGCCAAGCCTAGGAAGATTTTGGTGAATTGCTTCACCTGGGTGCTGTTCAGGCCCAACTTGAAAGCCAATTCACGAGCTTGGTATGGCTGCGCACCAACCAGTGGGTCGATGGTAGCCTTGAGGATTTTCTCAGGAGTTTCCTCAGCTACTTTTTCGATCTCAACACCACCTTCGGTAGATGCCATAAACACGATGCGGCGAGTAGAGCGATCTACCACAGCGCCCAAGTAAAGCTCTTGGTCGATGTCAGTACAAGACTCAACCAATATTCGACTTACAGGCTGACCGTTTTCGTCTGTTTGGTAGGTAACCAAGTTGTTGCCCAGCCACTTGGTGGCGAACTCTTCGATCTCTTGTTTGGAGTTAACCAGCTTAACGCCGCCTGCTTTACCGCGACCACCGGCGTGAACTTGGGCTTTAACAACCCACATATCACCACCGATCTCATCCGCTGCAGCCGCTGCTTCAGCGGCAGTTTGCGCTGCAACACCTTTGGATACCGGCAAACCGTACTCGGCAAACAATTGTTTTGCCTGATACTCATGCAAATTCATGACATTTATTCCGTATTTTTTGACTATGTTCGCTCGGCGCAAGAACAACCTTACGCAAATTAAACAAGTTTGACTTTCGCGGGAGCAAGCTCCCGCGCCCGAGTCCAACTGCAGCAAACACCGCTCCGCTACAGTGACACAACACACCGATATTAGGCCGCACCTTAAACCACTGGCGCAGCCCAGCTACCCCTTTTATATGGTTAAGTTCCCCGTGAGACCTGCACGGTGCTCCCCACTCAGACGTGGAGACTATCCCTATTAGAATTGTTACCAGCGCGTCCCTTGCTGGTTGGTAGATAAAACAAATCACCCCGTAGGGTGATTTGATTCAATTACTTTTTCTTTTTGCGGTTAGGCATGTGAATGGCGTGACCATTGACCGCCAGCGCGGCTTCTTTGACAGCCTCAGAGAAAGTTGGGTGACCGAATACAGTCATACCGATGTCTTCGGCGCTGGCGCCGAATTCCATGGTCATGGCAACGGATTGCACCAAGTCAGAGGCGCTAGGACCAACAATGTGGCAACCCAATACGCGGTCGGTTTCGGCGTGAGCCAACATCTTAACCATACCGTCAGACTCGTCCGCTGCAACAGCACGGCCAATGGCCATGAATGGAAAGGTACCTTTGTTGTAAGGCACGCCATCGGCTTTAAGCTGCTCTTCGGTTTTACCCACAGAGGCAACCTCTGGGTGGGTATAAATAACGTTAGGAATAATGTCGTAGTTGATCAGGGTTTTTTCACCGGCGATGCGCTCGGCAACCATAACACCCTCTTCCGAGCCTTTGTGAGCCAACATTGGGCCACGTACAACGTCACCAACCGCCCAGACGCCCGGTGCATTAGTAGAACATAGGTCGTTAACGTAGATAAAACCACGCTCATCCAAGTTCACGCCGCTGTCTGCAGACAGTAAGCCTTCGGTGTAAGGACGGCGACCAACACAAACGATCAGCTTGTCGAAGGTTTGCTTTTGCTCGTTACCGTCGGCGTCGCTGAAGGTGACTTCTACTTCGCCGTTCTTCACTTCGGTGCCAGTTACACGGCAGCCCAAGCGGATGTCGAGGCCTTGCTTCTTGTAGATTTTGTGAGAAGCCTGGGCAATCTCCTGATCCATAATATGCAGGAACTTATCCATGGCTTCCAGAAGAACCACGTCAGAACCCAAACGACTCCAAACACTACCCAGTTCCAGGCCGATAACGCCGGCACCGATAACGCCCAAACGCTTTGGCACTTCACTAAATTCCAACGCGCCGGTGGAGTCAACGATTACATCGTTATCCACTTTGGCAACTGGGATGGCAACCGGGGTAGAGCCTGACGCCAAAATAACGTTGTCGGCTTCTAGCTGGGTAACCTTGCCTTCGAAATCCGTATACTCAACCTTACGGCCGGCCAAAAGCTTACCGGTGCCATATAAAGAAGTAACGCCATTAGCTTTAAACAAACCGGCAATACCGCCACTCATTTGCTTAACAACCTGGTCCTTACGTTCAATCATGGTGGGAACATCAATGCTCACATCACCCGTTGAAATACCGTGGCCTTTGAATGCCGCGTGGGCGTCGTGGAATTTATGGGAGCTGTCTAACAGAGCTTTAGAGGGGATACAACCGACGTTCAAACACGTACCACCATTGATACCTTTACCTTTGGTGTCTTTCCATTTTTCGATACAAGCGGTCTTTAAACCTAACTGCGCCGCGCGAATGGCCGCTACATAGCCCGCTGGGCCCGAACCGATGACAATGACATCGTATTTATCCGACATATTCCTTTCCTAGATTCTGGAGTTGTGGTGCTTGCTTAGGGGGTTGCAGTGCAATATGGATGTTACCCCAACTAAGCAAGCAGTTCTCGACAATTTGACTGATTACACCTGTAACAGCATGCGGGCTGGGTCTTCGATGAACTCTTTGATCGCCACCAAGAATTGAACCGCGTCTTTTCCATCCAATAGACGGTGGTCGTAGGACAGCGCCAAGTACATCATTGGCAGAATTTCAACCTTGCCATCAACAGCCATTGGGCGATCTTGGATTTTGTGCATGCCCAAAATGGCTGACTGAGGTGGGTTCAGAATTGGCGTAGATAACAACGAGCCGAACACACCACCATTGGTAATGGTGAAGGTACCACCGGTCATTTCTTCAATACCGAGCTTGCCATCTTTAGCACGCATACCGAAATCGCGGATAGTGCTCTCGATGGTGGCAATGCTCATGTCGTCCACATCGCGCAGAACAGGTACAACCAAACCGTTAGGGGTAGAAACCGCAACACCTACGTCTTGGAAGCCGTGATAGACGATGTCGTCACCGTCGATGGAGGCATTCACTTGCGGGAAACGCTTCAGAGCTTCGCAAGCGGCCTTAGTAAACATACCCATAAAGCCCAAACGAGCGCCGTCATGGGTTTTCTCAAACAGATCTTTGTACTGCTTACGCATATCCATCAGCGGTTTCATATTCACCTCGTTAAAGGTGGTAAGCATGGCTGTGCTGGTCGAGGCGTTCAACAAGCGCTCGGCAATGCGCTTACGCAGACGAGTCATAGGAACGCGTTTTTCAATGCGCTCACCGGCAGGTAATGGCGCCGCGCTGGCAGCAGCCTTAGCCACTGGAGCTGGGCTAGCGGCCGGAGCAGCTGGTGCTGATTTAGCGTTAGCAACATCTTCTTTAGTGATGCGGCCGTCTTTGCCGGAGCCGGCAACAGATGCTAAATCGATGCCTTTTTCGCTGGCTAATTTACGCGCCGATGGCGAAGCAACGGCCTCGCCTCCGGCAGGGGCAGCTGCTGGTGCGGCCGCCGCAGGGGCCGCTGCGGTAGAGGCGGTAGCACCGGCTGTGATTTGACCAATTACCTGATTACTTTGGACGGTGGAACCGGCTTCAGCGGATATGGCACTCAATACGCCATCGGCAGGAGCAACAACTTCCAGTACAACTTTGTCGGTTTCAATATCAACCAACAGCTCGTCTCGGGATACTTGCTCGCCCACCGCTTTGTGCCAGCTTGCAACAGAACCGTCTTGCACAGATTCTGGAAAGGTCGGTGCTTTCAAGTCGACAACTTCACCACCACCGGAGTTGGCAGCCGGAGCTGCCTTCGGCGCACTGGCGGCCGGTGCAGCGGCTTGCTCACCTGCTTCAGCAATAATCCCAATGACTTCGTTACTCAGAACGGTATCGCCGGCACCTTTAATAATTTCGCCCAGTACACCGTCGGTTGAGGCGACTACTTCGAGCACCACTTTGTCGGTTTCGATATCGACTAAGAGCTCGTCACGACTGACGGCTTCGCCGGGTTGTTTGTGCCAATTTGCGACTACGCCGTCTTGAACCGACTCTGGAAAGGTGGGCGCCTTTATTTCTGTTGTCATTGTCGTATATCTTCCTCGAGATATTGCTGCTAGGTAATGGTTACTGCTTCGTCTTCTTAAACGCCACCGGAGGGTGGCATAACTGCTATGAATCTAGGGTTAATGCTTTGTTCACAAAACGATTTTGCTCTTCCAAATGCAGAGACATATACCCTGCCGCAGGAGCAGCCGATGATTCACGACCGGCAAACTTCATTGGAACCTGCTTAGTTAATTTCACCAATACACGGTCAATGCGGTGGCGAATGCCAAACCAAGCGCCTTGATTCATGGGCTCTTCTTGACACCAAACAATGTCTTGCAGATTTTCGTAACGAGAGATTTCAGCCAGTGCTTCTTCCTCGGGGAACGGATAGAGCTGCTCAACGCGCACCAGCGCGACATCTTCAATATTTTGCTCTTCGCGGGCTTCTAATAAATGGTAGTAGACCTTACCACTGCACATTACAACACGCTTGGCTTTTGATGCGTCTACGCTATCGTCGCCGATCACATTAAGGAATTTGCCCTGCGACAATTCTTCCAAGGTGGACGTGGCACGCGGGTGACGCAGAATCCATTTCGGGCTCATCACTACCAAAGGTCGACGCATAGGACGAACCACCTGACGGCGTAGCATGTGGAAAACCTGCGCGGGCGTGGTTGGAATACAGATCTGAATATTGTGCTCAGCGCACAACTGTACAAATCGTTCCAATCTCGCCGAGGAGTGCTCGGGCCCTTGGCCCTCATAACCGTGTGGCAGCAACATGGTTAAACCGCACAAACGGCCCCACTTGTGCTCACCACTGGTAATAAATTGGTCGATCACTACCTGGGCACCGTTGGCAAAGTCACCAAACTGGGCTTCCCAAATGACCAGGCCGTAGGGCTGGGTGGTGGCATAGCCGTATTCGAATGCCAGCACTGCCTCTTCCGATAAGTAAGAGTCATAGATATCGAAGGCGGGTTGACCTTCTGCCAGATTAGCCAGAGGTGTGTAGGACTCACCATCTTTTTGATTGTGAACTACCGCGTGGCGATGAGAAAAGGTACCACGACCGATATCCTGGCCAGTCATACGAACTTGGTTTCCGCTATCTAAGATGGTAGCGTAGGCTAGCAACTCAGCCATACCCCAGTTCAGGGCCAGGCTGCCCGCAGCCATCTTTTTGCGGTCTTCGTAGATTTTGGCGACCTGACGTTGAATCTGCACGCCGTCAGGAATTGCGCATAACTTATTGGCAAGCTCGCGTAAGCGCGCTAAATCAACTCCGGTATCGCCTTCAGCGACCCAGTCGTGGCCAAGAAACGGCGACCAATCAACAAACATGGAGCTGTCTGGCTCGGACACCAAGCCATCGGCCACGGATTCACCGCGGTCTAATCGAGCGCGGTATTCATTGGACATTTCAGTAGCGTCGGCTTCACTGACAACACCCTGCGCCACTAGAGCTTCAGCGTACAAAGTCCGAGTCGTTTTCTGACTGCGAATTTTTTTGTACATCAGCGGCTGTGTCGATGATGGCTCATCGGTTTCGTTGTGGCCGCGACGGCGGTAACACACCAAATCGATTACTACGTCTTTTTTGAACTCGTAGCGGTAATCCATGGCCAATTGAGCCACAAAAATAACCGCTTCTGGGTCATCGCCATTGACGTGGAAAACAGGCGCTTCGACGAATTTAGCCACATCAGTACAGTAGTCCGTAGAGCGTGCATCTTCCTCACGGCTAGTGGTGAAACCAACTTGGTTGTTGATCACGATGTGCACGGTGCCGCCGGTTTTGTAAGCGCGGGTTTGGGACATTTGAAAGGTTTCAAACACCACACCTTGGCCTGCGAATGCTGCATCACCATGCACCGAGATAGGTACAACTAAGTTACCGGTTGGGTCGTTGCGGCGATCTTGACGGGCGCGCACGGAACCTTCAACCACAGGCGATACGATTTCAAGGTGGGATGGGTTGAACGCCATGGCCAGGTGCACTTCACCGCCCTGGGTCATTACGTTGGACGAAAAGCCCTGGTGGTATTTAACGTCACCCGAGGTATCAACTAGCTTTTTACCTTCAAACTCATCAAATAGGTCAGTGGCATTTTTACCGAGGATATTAACCAGGGTGTTCAGGCGGCCCCGGTGGGCCATACCTAAAACGATTTCTTTAGTGCCGAAAGAGCCTGCACGCTTGATCAAAGAATCCAACAGCGGAATAAAACTTTCGCCGCCCTCTAATCCAAAACGCTTGGTACCGGGGTATTTACTGTCGAGATGACGCTCGAGGCCCTCTGCAGCAGTCAGGCGATCCAGCAGGCGCATTTTCACATCTTTGTTGTAACGTGGATTTGCGCGTACGCTTTCCAGGCGCTGTAACAACCACTGACGCTCAGCGGCATCATTAATGTGCGTAATTTCAGAGCCGATGGAATCGCAGTAGGTGTCTTCTAGAGCATCTATAATACTGCGCAGTGGGGCTTCTTCTACGCCGATCATCAACTCACCGGTTTGGAATACGGTGTCTAAATCGGCTTTGGTGAGACCGTGGTAGTGCAAGTCTAGATCTGGAACGGACTTAGCTTGCTGCAGATTCAGCGGGTCAGTTTTGGCTTTTTTGTGGCCGCGGGAGCGGTAAGCGTTGATCAACTGTACTACTTTGATCTGCTTGCGCTCGTGCTCCATATTGACAGAGCCACTGCCCAATGGAGCATGACTGCGAGCGCGCTCTTTGGCGAGTTCGGCGAACTGAGCACGGATAATGGAATGCGGTGTATCGGCGTCAACCACCCCTTGTACGCGAGGCAGTTGATCAAAATAATTCCGCCACGCCTCATCAACGGCGTTGGGGTCGTGTAAATAAGTGTCGTATAAATCTTCTACATAAGCAGCGTTACCACCCGATATGTGGGAGGTTCGCCAAAGCGCTTCCATTATACTGTCTTGCATATATGCCCGCCTCGAAATAGGGCTCTCTAACTGCAAGAGGCGCTAAAATGTCTTAGCCCGAAAATCACGTTAACTGACCGTGGAATTTTATAAAAAGCAAACACTCTGTATAAAAGGAGGCACAACTTAGCCGTGACGGGCCCTTGTGTCATCGCTTTATTTAGAGTGCTCCAATGCTTATCGCCTTACTTGTACAGATAGTCCGGTTCCCCGGCACCCTGACATGGAAAAAATCAAACTGTTCCTGGGGATCTCTCAACTCTAACCCAGGGCAGCACTCCAAATTAATTTTTTGGTCTAACTTACGTGCGTACACCGGCACACCACTATGGGTGTGCCGGTGTACTCATAGGAGATGTGCCTAGCTTGACCAAGCTAGCTCTCGTGACACAAATCCAGTTTCCGATGCTTTAGGGTAACGTTAGCCGCCTCTAAAGCCCGGACATCTTTTTATCACAACCTTAGACGGTTTTCACCGAATCGGCTACTCGACCTTTGTATTACAGCAATATTTATTGCTATAACACTAATAATTAGGTGGCCGAGCTCAATAGCATGTTGCGAATATGGCCAATCGCCCGAGTGGGGTTAAGACCTTTAGGGCAAACCTGAACGCAGTTTTGAATGCCATGACAACGGAAAACGCTGAAAGGGTCGTCGATGTTGGACAAACGCCTCTCGGTTTCATTGTCGCGGCTGTCCGCCAAGAACCGGTAGGCTTGCAGTAAACCTGCAGGACCTACGAACTTATCAGGGTTCCACCAGAAGGAAGGACAGCTGGTTGAACAACAAGCACACAAAATACATTCGTAAAGACCATCCAACTTGGCGCGATCTTCAGGCGACTGAAGACGCTCAATAGCTGGCGCCGGCTCGTTGTTTTGCAGAAACGGCTCGATCTTCTTGTACTGATCGTAAAATTGGGTCATGTCGATGACCAGATCACGCACAACAGGTAAGCCGGGTAAAGGGCGCAAAACAAGCGTATCGTTTTTAACGCACTCAGACAGCGCCTTGACACATGCCAAACCGTTAACACCGTTAATGTTCATGCCATCAGAACCACAAACACCTTCACGACAAGAGCGTCTAAATGCCAAGCTCGAATCCTGGGCCTTAATCAACTCCAGAACATCCAATACCATCAGGTCTTTGCCTTGTGTGTCGATGTCATAAGACTTCATGTAAGGCGCCTGGTCGGTTTCTGGGTTGTAGCGATAAACTTCTACTTTTAACATATCCATTACTCCCGAAATTAATAGGTACGCACTTTAGGCACAAAATAGTCAACCGTTTTGGGCTCAAAGTTGACTGCTCGCTTGCCCACCCGCTTCTCACCAGGGAAGTACATTGAGTGGCACAGCCAATTCTCATCGTCACGCTCTTGGAAGTCCTCACGGGCGTGTGCACCACGTGATTCTTTGCGCGCTTCCGCAGCAATGGCGGTAGCCTCTGCGGTCTCTAGCAAGTTTTGTAGCTCTAACGCCTCGATACGAGCGGTGTTAAAGGCATTACTCTTGTCGGCCAAGTGCAGATTTTCAATGCGCTCACGTAAGTCAGCAAGCTTGCGAATACCTTCTTGCATAAACTCACCCTTACGGAATACACCGAAGTGGTTTTGCATGACAGTTTGCAGCTCTTTACGCAGCACAGCAGCGTTTTCACCGGAGCTGGAATTATTGACCTTGTTAAGGCGGCTCATGGCCTCTTCGATATCGGTGGCGGTAGACTCACGCATCTCGATACCATCCTTAAGTTGTTGTTCAATATACAGGCCAGATGCACGACCAAATACAACCAAGTCAAGCAGCGAGTTGCCGCCCAATCGGTTAGCACCGTGCACAGATACACAGGCAATCTCACCACAGGCGTACAAGCCTTCGATAATCTGATCATTGCCGTTGGCGTCCTGAGTCAGTGCCTGACCGTGGATGTTAGTCGGCACGCCACCCATCATGTAATGACAGGTAGGAACAACGGGAACAGGTACTTTCACCGGGTCGGCGTGAGCGAAGGTGCGTGACAACTCGCAAATGCCTGGCAAACGGCTTTCCAACACTTCTTCACCTAAGTGATCGAGCTTGAGGAATACGTGATCGCCATCAGGGCCACAACCACGGCCTTCGAGAATCTCTAGGACCATCGAGCGAGCAACAACGTCGCGACCGGCCAAATCTTTAGCGTTTGGCGCGTAACGCTCCATAAAACGCTCGCCATCTTTGTTGATCAAGTAACCGCCCTCACCGCGGCAACCTTCGGTAACCAACACGCCGGCACCATGAATACCCGTTGGGTGGAACTGCCACATTTCAATATCTTGCATGGGCACGCCAGCGCGCAGGGCCATGCCAACGCCGTCACCGGTATTGATGTGCGCGTTGGTGGTGGAGGCGTAGATTCTGCCTGCGCCGCCGGTGGCAAATACGGTAGCTTTGGATTTCACGTAAACGGTTTCGCCCGTTTCGATACACAAAGCGATAACGCCGGTTACCACGCCATCTTGGTTTTTCACCAAATCAACGGCGAACCACTCGGTCATAAACACGGTGTTATTTTTGACGTTGTTTTGATATAGAGTGTGCAGCAATGCGTGGCCGGTACGGTCTGCCGCAGCACAGGTACGCGCCGCTTGGCCACCCTTACCGAAATCCTTCGACTGACCACCAAATGGGCGCTGGTAGATGCGACCATTCTCGGTACGAGAAAAAGGCAAACCCATATGCTCCAGCTCAAATACGGCCTCTGGGCCTACTGAGCACATGTATTCGATGGCGTCTTGGTCACCGATATAATCTGACCCCTTAACGGTGTCATACATGTGCCAACGCCAATCGTCGTCTGGATCCGAGCTTGCAATGGCGCAAGTAATCCCACCTTGGGCGGATACTGTATGGGATCGAGTCGGGAACACCTTAGTGATAACCGCGGTTTTAAAACCTGACTGAGCCATTTGTAATGCAGCGCGCATGCCTGCGCCACCGCCACCAATTACGATACCGTCAAAATCAATCGTTCGAATATTCGCCATAAACTAAAGCCCCCACAAAATCTTTACGCTGATAACTGCGTAAGTTACCGCAACCACACTGCAAGCTACGAACATAACTGCCCGATGCTTTACGGCCCCTATTTTATTCAACCCAGCCCGCATTTGAGCGCCGGCCTGTACCACCACAAACACTGTGGCCAACAAGCCTAAAACACGAACCCAGGGTTGATTGAAAAAGGACCGCCATTGTTCAATGGTCTGGTATGACCCAGAGAACAAATCGCAGTAGATTGCACCTGAAACTAGTATCACTAGAGCATATGCTGTTAGTACGATGGCACTAACACGTCGGATTAGCCCGTTATCAGTACCACTGAACCCATGCACGGCCGATGCCATTGAGGGGGATTCAAGATTAACAGGTCTATTTGTATTCACGGTTGTTACTACCTTCTATTCGCCCCTTTATGACTAGGAGGCTAAGTGTGTGCGGGGCGTGCCGCCACCGGTGGGTAGACTTCTGTCTTGCTGTATGTAGACTTCTATTTTGCTTTATAAAGATGCCACACTCGTTAGTTTGCCTCGGCCCATACATGTAACCCATACATGTAAGTAGGTGCCGGCGAACAGGGTTGATTATAGTTGAACAACCAAATAACGCAGACGGTGTGCACTAACCCAACGCTTCTTTTCGATCCAGGTGGCCAAACATGGTGAGCGTTATGGTTTTATCAGGCGGGACACAGGCAATGCGCCGCAGCGAGCCTTCATAAGCCGCGCCGAATTATAGTTACAAGGCATGTAAATTACAATTAGCTTACCGCCCCAATCGCAATATAAAGTCCCTCGGCTACAACCAAAAGCAATATGGGCTGACTTCTACCCCGTGTAAAGCTAATTTTCTCAGTTGCGCACCGCACCAAACGACGTTTACCGGTCAGAAATCAGCCAAACCATGGTGATTACGGCGCCAAACAGCCCAAAAATTACAAATTTTATCCAGGCCCCAATCATGGCCAAACCGAGGATAAAAATACTCTACTGCAGCACCGAAAACTGACGCCAAAGCTTCCTGCAAGGCCCGAAATTGCTGCACTTGCGTCATGAAGCAATATAAAAACAACTGGACTAAGTGTCACCCTTTTTTATTTCGAGTAAGACTAAAGACTAGGATATTAACTTGCATAATCTTGCAGTAGAAATTGACTTTCTCTACTAGCAACGTATAGTTTTTCTTCCCTGCTAATGGAGCATCTGGCGCCGAGGCCAGCTTTTGCCCCTTTTTTCCTAACGATCGGCTCAGTCATTTGACTACCAGACATAACTGCTTTTAGCGGCTATGGTATAAAAGTACGCTCTGAGAGAAGCCTTTCGCATTACATTACGCTGAAACAGGAGTCCGTTATGACTGATAAGAAAGCACAACTTACGGTCGAGGGTTTGGACGAGAAAATAGATCTTCCGGTGTATTCCGGCTCTACAGGCCCAGATGTTGTTGATGTTCGCGGTTTAACTAAGCACGGCTTTTTCACTTACGATCCCGGTTTTGTTTCTACCGCCGCCTGTGAATCCAAGATTACCTACATCGATGGCGACAATGGCGTTCTGCTTCACCGAGGCTACCCCATTGAACAGCTAGCAGATAAGTCCGACTACCTAGAAACCTGCTATCTCCTCCTCAACGGCGAACTGCCCTCCCCCGAAGAAAAAACTGAATTCGTAGATATCATCACTCACCACACCATGGTGAAAGAATCGATGTCTCGTTTCTTCCGTGGGTTTAACTACAACGCCCACCCAATGTCCATGATGTGTGGTGCGGTTGGCGCCCTGGCTTCCTTCTATCACGACGCCATCGACATTCATAATCCTGAGCACCGCGCCATTTCCGCGCACCGCCTGATCGCCAAAATGCCAACTCTGGCTGCCATGTGCTACAAGCACTACCTTGGCCAGCCGTTCATGTACCCTAACAACAAGCTGGGTTACGCAGAAAACTTCCTGCACATGATGTTTGGCACGCCATGCGACGACCCAGAAGTCAGCCCTGTTCTGGCCAAAGCAATGGATAAAATCTTCCTGTTGCACGCCGACCACGAGCAGAACGCCTCAACTTCCACTGTACGTCTAGCCGGTTCTTCTGGTGCCAACCCGTTCGCTTGTATCGCCTCTGGTATTACCGCTTTATGGGGCCCATCACACGGTGGCGCTAACGAAGCCGTGCTGGATATGCTGAACGAAATCGGCAGCGTTGACCAAATCGACAAGTACGTAGCAAAAGCCAAAGACAAAGACGACCCGTTCCGTCTGATGGGCTTTGGCCACCGCGTATACAAAAACTTTGACCCACGCGCCAAAGTAATGAAAGAGACCTGCGCTGAGGTATTGGAAGAGCTTGGCATCAACGATCCACTGCTGGCCGTTGCTAAGCGTCTGGAAGAGATCGCCTTGGAAGATCCGTACTTCGTTGAGAAGAAACTCTACCCCAACGTAGACTTCTACTCCGGCATTATTATGAAGGCTATCGGTATTCCTACCGAGATGTTCACCGTAATTTTTGCCACTGGCCGCACCGTTGGTTGGATCGCCCACTGGAACGAAATGCTCAGCGGCGAGCTGAAAATCGGTCGTCCTCGTCAGCTTTACACTGGCCATCCAAAGCGCGACTACCCAGGCTAAGCACTACGCTTACCCACCCCGAAAAAGCTGGCAACCGCCAGCTTTTTTTTTCAACCAACCGGCAGTGATTGCACCCTTCTCGCTCGTTAGCATCATTTTTTATGCCCGCCGTAAACCTTTCCTCCCGAGCCTCCGTCCTAGCTGACAAAGGACCTCCGGAACCAGCATTGGACATTCAAGAAAAGAAACTGGTTAAAGCCGCACAGAACGGAGACAGCAAGGCCTTTGAACAGCTCTACCGCGTGCATCACGCCCGCGTCTATGCGCTCTCTCTAAGGCTGTGTGGCGATCGACATTGGGCAGAAGATCTGAGCCAAGAGGCGTTCGTGCGCGCCTGGAATAAATTGGCCAGTTTTAAAGGCGACAGCCAATTTGGCACCTGGCTTTACCGCGTAACCGCAAACGTGGTGATTTCTAACTTGAGGCGCAATAAAGCCAAATTTGAAGACGACTTGGACAGTGTTGCCGAAGTGGCCAGCCAGGCCGGACAGTTTGACGCCGACGGCGATATTGAAAAAGCGCTGCACAAGCTACCCGATGGCGCGCGCACGGTATTGGTACTGTTCAGCATCGAAGGCTACACCCATGAAGAGATAGCCAGCACCTTGGATATTGCCGTGGGCACCAGCAAGGCCCAATTGCACCGAGCGCGTAATGCTCTAAAAACCTGGTTGGCTTAACGGCGATCCATGGGCTTAAAAGATTAACCGTGTTGAGAACACCGCATGAGCGAAACACCGAAGACACCCTTAAACGACTCAGAGCTTGACGCCAAGCTGGCAACACTAAGCGCGCGCATTGAGCCCGAGAACGAGTTATGGCCACAAATCGCGGCGCAAATTCATGTTCCAGCTCGGCCCTGGTGGCAGGCTGGTAGCGCCGTAGCAGCATCACTGCTGGTGGGCGTGTTAGGTATCACCGCCGCCCTATTTACCGGGCTGCAGAATCAACATTTGCGCGGTGAAATTGCCGCCAACTTTGATGTTCGCCAGCAAAACACCGCGATGATGCCAGCGTCCTATACCGCTGCCAACGCAGCAACGACGCCCCTAATTGACCAATGCCTGCAGCCCAGCCAAGCCCAAGTAATCGAACAAAATCTCGGGATCATCCAATCGGCCATCAATGAAATCAATTCAGCCCTAGAACAAGCACCCAACAACCCCGCATTGAATAAACGGCTGCTCGATTTGTCGAAGCAGCAAGTTAACCTTATTAACCGAGCCAACGCCATTTCCCTGTGAGGAACACGCCATGAACAATATCGTCTTATCCGTCGCGCTCGCGATTCCTAGCCTCGCCTTGGCGGCCGGTGAAAGCATCAATCAAATCAAGCCCACCGGTGAGGCTCCGAAAGTGTTGCTGGAAAACGTGCGAGGCAAGATCACGGTAAAAGGATGGAACAAGCAAGAAGTCAGTGTGGTTGGTAATTTAGACGAACAAACCGATCGCTTTGAATTCACCAGCAGCGATAGCGACGTAAAGATTGTCATAGACTCGCAACCCAACGCTCGCAGCTGGAACACCGGCAACAACCAAGGTTCTCACCTCACCATTCACCTCCCCCTGGGCGCTTCGCTGGAGGCTGAGGGTTTTGCCACGGATTTCAACATCAGCGGTATTTTAGGTGATATCGATCTAGAAACCGTCAGTGGCGAGCTGCGCGTGAGCGGCAATCGTTCACGGGTGGATTTGGAAACCGTCTCAGGTGACGTGGTGATTAATGATCACGAGGGCATGGTGTTCGCCGAGTCGGTAAGTGGCGATATCGATTTTGCCGGCATTGCAACCCGCTTGGAACTGGAATCCGTACAGGGCGATATTAACGTCAATAACCAAGGAAAATTGGACGAGGGCGAATTCAATTCGGTATCCGGCGATATAGAAACTAAAACCCACACCGGCAATAAACCGCATCTAGAATACAACGCCGTGAATGGCGATATCGACATTTCCTTTTTAAATTCGATTAACGCCAAAGTAGAAATCGACACCATGAACGGTGATATCCAAAATAACCTAACCGACGACTTGGCCAGCAAACAACGCTGGGCCGGTAGTTCGTTGGTATACACCGTGGGCGATGGCGATGGTGACATCCGTATCTCCACCGTCAGCGGCAACATTACTATCGAATAAACGCATTGCGGGTGCACCACACCCGCAATTCCCTGTTAGAAGTCCTCGCAGCCCTGGCGCCAAGCATTTAAAGCCAAACTTTTCTTCAGCCAAGAAAATCCTTTTGCGTTAAAGTACGGGCAGAACTTCGCGGGGCCGCCTTGGTACTCCACGCCAAATACGGCTTTTCCAGCATCAGTGAAAGCATCGTAAACGTCGCACTCATTGTATTGGTAGCACTGCTCATTTAAGGCCCAGTCAAAGTCGCCCACCAATTCCGTCACCTGTTCAACGTCGTTTTTCAAACCCACGGACAGCCCCTTACTGTGGGCGAGGTTTGCTATCCAACGGTTGTAGTCCAATTGATCCTGGGCGGTTAAGTTAATGCCGGTTTCATCACCATTGGTGTAAGCATCCATATTATCTGGCTCCACCGCATCACAGCCTTTTTCCACCGCAAGGTCCATGCGCGCACTCATTATGCCTTGCAACAAATCTATACGGCGGATATCCAACCAGCGCTCATCCCAATCAGCCATATTGCCAGCAAAGGGCGGCTGACTTCCGCTGTAATCGTCGCCTGTGATAAACGGAAAGTGAGTTGCCCAATCGTCACGCCAGCCCTCATAGGTACCGGCACTGAAATAACACACCACGATACGACCATCGTTTTTGAGGTTTTGTATGGTGGCGGCACTGGTATCAAACAGGTCAACATCGTACATATCGACATCCAGCGATGTGTTTAAATTACCGTTAATTTGCCATTGCCAAGTGAGCTTGTCTTCCGGTGTAGGCTGCCACCATTGATCGTTACCCGTATTTGGTTTGGTCAATGCAACCGTGAGCTGATCTATATTGCTTACATCCGTTGCGTTGTTGGAAAAGTAGCGAATACGGATACGGCCGTTGCCGTTAATATAATTGCTAATCGACTGCCCAACCGGCATGGCCTGGCCGTGCCAGAGCCAATCTGAGGCGCCATTATTATTGCCGATATCCAGCCAACGCTTGTTGGTAAAATCTCGCAATTGAAAACGCCAGCGCTGCACGCTGGCTGCCTCGCCTATGGTGTTAGCGTTGACTACCAACTTGCTCCAGCCCTGCCTCTGTGGGGCTTTAAAGTCGAACAAACCAACAAAGCGATTACTGTCTGGAGCCAACTCGATGTAAGTTGACCAATCGTCTTGGTTACCCGTCAACGTTCTGCTATTGAGCACATTGACATTTTGGTTGCTAATACTACCTTTGCGAACGTCAATATTGGCTACCCCGAGGTTGACGGTTTCCGCATGCAGCAGCACTGGCACAGCCATGGCTGCCACCAATCCTAGTAGTTGTTTAATCACTTTAGAATCCTTCCATTTTAGGCAATAAAATAAAACGGCAGTGAAACATTCTACAGGGTTGAATTCAGTGAACTGGGTTACTCTTTAAGGTAAGCAAAGGTCACGTTTCTAAACCAACTGTGCGTTTGCTGGTGTGGGAATCGACGCCCTATTTTTATCCTAGGGAGTAAAGACAATTACTTTTGATGGTAAGTCTTTCTGGTTTATTGCGGTTCGGCAAGAGAGGAAATCAACGATTTCCGATGGGCCACTACATCCCCCAACGGCTTGCCTCTGCTGTTTGCAATCTCCTGTTCGGTAAAATCATCAACATCGTCAGCCTGTAGAATCTCGTCGACGATGTAATTCAATACCGCCGCCAGCTGCTTATTATTTAATGCTGCGTTGGAGGCCCCCGGCACTTGAATAAAAAACTTTCGCCCTTGCTTTTGTTTTAGTAGTAAGGCTCCGTATTCCGTCATATCCGGTACGCCGGTGGTGGTGCCGGTGCCATTAGCCAAGTGGCAACCTTGGCATTGAAGCATATAGTGTATCTTCGCTTGGGTTTTGTTATCGCCAGTGGTTTCCTCACAGCGAGCCTGCGGAAGAAAAAAACTGGCTGCAAACGCAGCCAAGCAAACAGAAGCAACCATTGGCTTCCTAACAAACGAATCAGTTTTCCAGCTTAAAAGCATTGTGTTTACTCACCACTACAAAGATGCGACGCCTAGCACAACAGCGGTGGAACAGTTATACACGTTAGAGCTCGTGCCCAAACACCAGTTGATATCGTTATTGGAGTGCGGCCTGTAAACAGGTTTGTCACCTTCATTTCTATTACACAGGCAGCGCCCACAACTGGTTGTTCCACAGCAGTCGTTGTAGGAAATAATATAGTTCTTACCATCTAACGGATTTAAACAGGTGCCAATCCACGTAATGGGCGACATTTCTGTGCCCGGCGGGCAGCTGTGTGCACTGCCTCCGCAACAACTGCATAGAAAGCCATCGATGGCGCAGTAGCGCCAATAATCGCAGCTGGTAGGATCACCAGGGTCACCCTCAATGCCACTGGTTTGTGCACCCACGCCAGGATAACCGCCGGTACTTTCAGAGGCGCGAGCCACCGGCAGCAGCGGCACGGCGGCGGCCCCAACCAGCACCTTGGAAAATTGGCTCAACAACTGCCGTCGTGAGCTGTTTTGCGCTACTTTACGTGTAGTGCGCTCCATTATTCGATCAATGATACTCATAACCACTCCTAGGCGTAGTGCTTTTGCATGTATTCTTGTAACGAGGCGTAGCCCAGCTCCTTGGCATTAAAAAGGCTTTCCAAATGCTCGCGCGAATTGACAATACCCATGCCACGAACCACGCCCTGCTCGTCAATCAATACCGCGTAGGGCAGCTTTGATACACCGAAGGTCTTTCCCAGCAACTCTGAATTAACCACCGTAGTGCCTCCTAATTCCTGCGCTTGGATATAATTGTGCAACTCGTTGTTTTCTGCATCCGTGGCAACGATCAAATCCAACCACGATCGTTCAGCTTTTGCCGCAGACTTAGCGATGGGCATCAGCGTTTTACACACAGGACAAGAAGGCGAGGCAAAGAAAAGCAGCTGGCTTTTGGCCGAACCGGAAGCGCCAATGGCCAGCGGCGCAGCGGTTACCTCGTTTTTCACGCTAAGCTTAGGAGATTGCTCGCCGACGGTGATGGATTTATTAATGGCCAGAGCGCCTGCCGGCGCCACGCGCTCGTATAAAATGCCAACCTGACGAATCAGCGCATACACCATTAAACTTAAAACAATAACCGCAAGCCATAGGATCGCGTTGGAGATTACTAAGAAATTATCCATGATAGACTTTCAACCCTTTTAATTTTTCTGCATTAACCATTAACGCCTCAAAGCCAGTTAACGCAACAATAGATAAAACAGACACCAGCAACGACAGCACAACCGTGGGTGCAACAAGTGCTACTGAAGCGGAACACATCCCTGCAAAAACCAATAGCACAGCCAGTAAACCGTTACGCGTTAAGATGGCGATAACGTTGGCTCCTTCTTGATGATTAGCCAAGCTGCAACCGCAGTCCTGCATGGGGATTGCGCGCAGTTTGGCGCTTGTAAGCAAAGCGCAGTACGAAAGATAAACAGCGAGCAACAGAGCCGACACACTGCCCCACTGCCCGAAAACCATAAAACACACGCCCAAAGCAACAACCCCTAGCTCTGTCATTAATAAAAAAGGCGCAAGTGCTTTAGCTTGTGCCAAAGAAACGATTCGATACTGGGCAATCATCGCTGGCAGCGGGGCCCGTTTACCGAACTTGTTGGAAAAGCCTATCAGCAATACGGTAAGAGCAACGAGATTGACTGACAATACCAACAGCGATGCCCAGTGGTTTGTCACCTCCATTAGTGTTTCCCCGCGTGCAGAATAATCGGCATGGCGGTATCGCTCACATTGATATAACGCTGAAACTTACCTTCGACGGAATACACATCCAGGCCCATATTGACGTTGGTTACGGCCAAGTACGGCGTTTTTGAGTGCGTCACCTCAATGGAAAAAGCGTTATCCTTTAGGCTCAACTGTGCGACCTTGGTCTGGCTTTTTACATCAAACTTCCAGATCGTCTCACCACCGAATTTATGGCTTCCGTCGTAGCCGTTTTCGTGCATTACAACGTAAAGGTGGCCCTGTTTGTCCAGAGCAGAAATTTGCCAGCCACCAGGGCGCCAGTTGTCACCTTGCTCAGCTTCATTTACCAAAGACCAACCGGGCAAAACTTTAGGCTCTTCGCCGGAAATATCGATGGGTTGTATCTTCCCCTGGTAGCTGATGAAGTACGCGGTGGTGTCATCGAACACGGCTTTATCAAACAGCGGGTCTTGGTCGACATTAAAAAATGGCTCGTGTTGCTTGCGGCTTGTTTCCTGACCTTTTTCGTCCAATTGCACCGACAGCATTGCGCCGTTACTGCACAGCGACATAAAGCCTCTCTGCCCCAAGGGAAACGCCAAGGCACAACCCGCGATACTGACATCGTTGACCACTTCACGGGTTTTGGTATCAATAACGATGATGGACTGTGCCGGCGTAAAACCGTAGATCAACAGAAATTTATCGTCGTCGATCAACTGCATGGCATTTTTATTGGTGACGGTTTGACCCCTGTTGGTATTTGGCAACAGTATTTCGTCGATCACCTTTAACGACGACCTGTCATAAACCGTGACCACGTCGGTACGCTCACCCCGGGTGTTACGGGCATAGAAGGACTCCGCCACAAATAACACCGGCTGGTGTTTGGATTCAGCAAAGGTGGCCATTTGCGCGGCGTCGATCATGCCCTTGACTTCTTGGCTATCGGCGGCGACATCGACAATGACAACCTTACCGGCAATTAGGCTGTGAAAATTGGCATCGTGGGCAAACAACCAGGTATCTGGGTAGGTTTTGGGCAACGTGGCCACACTGGGTATGGGCTCCGGGGCCAGCTCCGCCGCCACACCGGTTGCCCAGCACAGTGCCAGAGGCAAGCCGACCTTAAAAAACGTTTTAAACATAGAATCCTCGCAAGCTAAAAAATGCATTAACAGTTACCACGTGTATTTCGCAGAAACGCCCCACCAACGAGGCTTACCGTAGTACTGCTCGGTGATGCCAAAAACGTCCAGACCAGAAAGGTCAAAGGTTTGTACCAAGTATTCTTCGTCGGTGACGTTATCCAGTGAGGCTATAAGCTGCCAATGTTCATCGGGCGAGGTGTAGCTGATGCTGGCGTTGAACACGGTGTAGGCATCCTGAGCCACGGTTTCAGCACCGGTGAGCGCAAAAAACACGTCGTCGCGGTAAACAAAATCGCCCTGAATCGCAAAGCCACCCAATGTGGAAGGAATTTCGTAGCGCAGTAGGCCATTAACGTTCCACTTAGGCGACTGGATTGGCGTTTGTTTGGTGCCATCCAACAGCTCTGCTTCGGCGTCGTTGTAGGCTAGACCAAGCAGCACATCGAGATGGGCACTGGGGCTCATTTGCAGCTCCAACTCAAATCCTTGGGAGTGTGCATCCGGACTATTAATGGTGAAGGTATCTAAGCCAATGATGTTGAAAATCTGGTAGTCGGAATAGTCGTAATAATAAGCCGCCATATTTAATCGGCCGATATTACCCACATCCATTTTTAGCCCGATTTCATAGGCATCCAGCTGCTCCGGCTCGTAGGCCATGGTGGCATCATCGTAGGTATTAGGAGCAGATAAAGGAAATATAGGGGCATTGTATCCGCCACCTTTTACGCCCCGATTCCAGCTGGCGTAGGCCAACATGGCGTCATTTACAAACCAATCGAGCTGCAGCCGACCTGCTAGTTCGGTATCTTTTCGGCTGCTGCTGTATTGGCCTAGAACGGCTTGCAACACCTGATTGTTTGCTGCGTCGAAACCCGGCGTGGAATCTGGGTTTAAAAATTCAACCACATTAACGCTGAAATCAAAGTCCTTTTTATCTTCAATCACCCGCAAGCCGGCAACAAAATTAAATTTATCGGCAAAAGGAAATTCCCACTGTGTAAATAACGATGTGCTGGTCAATGTCGATTGGTAAGGGTTGTAAAGTCCACCTTCACTTCCAACCTGAGTGGTTCCGCCACCGCCAAAAAATGGATCGCTTACCGCGCCGTTGCTGTCATTAATGTCCAAATCCATATAATACATTCCCGCCACCCAGCGCGAATCACCCAACTCCCCTTCCACGCGTAATTCTTGCGATAGTTGCTCGGCGTCGGTGGTAAGAAAGAAATTAAACACGGACACCGGTGACGCATCAGTATCTTCGATATAGGTGCGCTCAACGGTGGAGGTATCAGTGATAGAAACCAACTTTAGACGATCGCTCATCTGCCAATTAATAGTGGCTGTAGCGCCTTTAGTTTCCAGCTCATTAAAACCCGGGTCGTCGTAGTCTCCGGCATAGACATCGCCATCGTTATCGATGTAGCCCAGCACCGGGTTAAATTCGTTCGGCGTTAATTCGCCCGCCCGCACAGAACTGACGTTTTCAAAAAAGCCGGTGTCAATATCCTGCTCGCTGTAACGAAGGTTAAGCAGAACATCGAGCGTATCTGTGGGCATGTATAACAGTTGCAGGCGCGCGGACTGATCGTCGGCATTGTTTAGATCTTTGCCGGTGTAACGGTTTTCGATGTAACCATCGGCTCGGTTTATATTAAAGGACAATCTGGCCGCTAGATTATCGGACACACCCCCACCCAGCGCACCTTCCAATTTTGTTTGGGAAAAGTCTCCGCCGGTAAACTTGGCATAGCCTTCAAATTCTTGTGACGGTTTTACAGTAATAAAATGCACCAATCCGCCGGTGGCGTTGCGGCCAAACAGTGTTCCTTGGGGGCCGCGAAGAATTTCCACTCGCTCTAAATCGTAGAGGGCAAAACCCGCGCCGGACATTTGGCTGATATAAACCTCGTCCACGTATATGGCCACGGGGCTTTCCACGTTAGTGGTAAAATCTGAATTGGTAACACCGCGAATACCAACAGAATAATTGGCTTCGCCGTTGGGCTGTACGGTTTGCACTCCAGGAGCCATGGCCGTCACCTGCTGGGCATTATCGAAACCGAGCGCCTCCATCTGGTCGCCGGTCATAGCGGTTACGGCAATGCCCACATCTTGCACACTTTGTTCTCGTTTTTGAGCCACCACGGTAAGTTCTTCCAGAACCGCAGAAGCACACATTGAGCTTTGCACAAAACACGCTAGCCCTACTGTGAATGTTGTTAATTTATCCATTTTCGATACCGCCCCTAATGGTGTTGAGTGGTGTGTACTTTCCCGAAATAGCATCCATGCAAAATCACGGAGACAAAATTGGAAGAGCCTTTTCCTGCTTAATCTCCTGCTGTGTGAAACCTGATCACACGTGCTTGAGCGTAGATTTATCCTGAATCGGCAGCTGACAGCTTATTGAAGGTCGCTGTTAAATCGATGCCTTCAAACCTCCTTGAGCAACCCCCATGCCAAATTGGTACGCACGAACCATTTTGGAAAGGCGATGCTTTTGCAGGCAGGCTCCATTACACTTAGCAGCCAAATAATTCACACAACAAAAGCAGGTTGATCAACGTTGGCCACAGAGCAAGAAACACTCGTCAAACGAGGACCCTACAAAAGCGGAGTAGAGAGAAAAAAACAGATTATTGAAGCAGCACGCTTACAACTAATTGAGCAGGGATATCACAATTTCTCGATACGAAAGGTTGCCAAGCGGGTTGGCTTATCGGCGGGTAATGTGCAGCATCATTTCAGCAGCCGGTTGGAATTGATAGCCGCTATGCTGGACTATGTGATCGAAAATTACTTCACAGAATTCGACCAAGCCATTGCCAATATTAAAGACCCAAAAGAAAAACTTTTTATTATTATTCAACACGTTACGCGGGATTTAACCACGCTAAACACAACAGTGTTCTTTCCCGAGATGTGGTCACTGGCCAACCACGAACCTGAAATCGACGAACTGGTAGAAGAGATGTACCGAGTTTATCGTAACGTGTATGAGAGACTCGCCATCGAAATAAACCCGGCCTTGTCGCAAACCCAGGCAGAAAACTTCGCGTTGTTTTTAGCCTCGAGCTTAGAAGGCCACACGGTGTTTATTGGCCACAATAAAAAGCACACCCACGCCTGTGAGGCCGTAATAACCATGGCCTACAATATGGCTCTGGGTATGCTAAACAGCGGTAACATTCCAAAATAAATTCTGTTCAAGTGCGAGCTTTTCGCCACGCCATTGGTACGTTTGCAAGGCGTGAAAGTGAACAGCGCATTATGTTGACCGAACCTTGGTGAGCCTGAAATTGGTGCACCCGTACCATTTTGGCACTATTTTAGGCTGTTTTTTAGCCAAAACAGCGGCAGTTAAAATTGATAGGTCAACGCAAGGTAGGCGTAACGCGCATCCCCCTTGCCCACATGCTCCAGCACATCGCCTGCCGCCAAATAGGCCGCTGTGGCATCCAGCAGCCAGGGCGCACTAGGCCGCCAACGCAATCGCAATGACGCCTGGCTACCAATATATCGACTGCTGGCTTGGTTGCTCGTTATGCCTGCCGCTGGCAAGCCACCGGACTGGCTGGCCAGCCAATAACCTCTGGCCATTGCCTTAAGCTGCCACCGTGGAGAAGGTGATGTTGTGAGTGATAGGCCAGGGGTATTTAGGTTGGTGCGTGTAAAAGGCCCAAAAATACCCGTGGGCCCGAAGTCTCCGCGCCGGCCTCCGAATAAAGAATCGAACCCCTGGCTACGCTGGTCTGCGGGATTGTCATCGCCGGTAACATCGCCGGTAACATAGTCATAATGCAGCGCCCAAAGAGTATTTCGGGTTGAATCTATTTGATAGCCACCGGTTAGGTGAAAAAAATAAGCGCTGTGTTTCTGTCTGCCCTGTGATCCACGCCAAACTTCCCCCCATTGTGCGGCTGTCTCTACCTCAGCCATCCAACGCCCTGGGCCGGGTGTCGTTGCCAAGCTCACTCCTAAGGTATCAATATTACGATTGGCACTGGGCTGATTGACCGCATCCTGCTCTTTTAAGCCGAACCAAAACCACTGCGTTTTAAGCGCCCCGGTTTGCGAGGAGTTGTGCAAACCCCAAAAACGAGCCTTGGCTTGCACCTGATCGGTTTTGGCTCGGTTGTCCAATGCTAATCCGTCCACTCGACGCTGCACCGGTGAAGTATAAAACGCCCGCCATTGGCTGCCTTGCGCCCCACCCCATGACCATTCCAAGCCTGCGTAGCTATTGATGGTGTTACGGGTGCCGTTGCGAGTCACAAAGCGGCCGCTGCCTAGGTCCATGGTAAACCGGCCAAGCTTTAGCACGCCCGGGCCGAATTTAGCGAACTGCCCGGTGTTGAATTGCAGGTTGGCCTGCAGAACATCCAGCGGGTTAATGGTACTGGCAGACAGCGGCGAGCCGCCATCGGCGATGCCCAACACGTGGCGGGCATCCAACACTTCGGTTTCCAGCAGCACTGAACTAAACCTTGCCCTTGCCCGCACATTGGTGCGTAAGAATAAGCCTTGGTCACTGCCCTCTCGTCCCACCCGATATTGGCCGTGCAGTTGTTCAAACCGCAACCGCGATGCGCCGTCCAAACTGAACCAGTGTGGCTGGGTGCGCTCACCAGGTTGAACTTGGCTGGAGCAACACAAAGAAAAAAGTACACCGGCCGCCGTCAACGCGCAGCACAGTAAAGGTCTAAGGCAAGCTACCAACATGTTAATCCCCGTTCACCATCGTTGAAAAAATGATGAGCGAGATTTAATCAGCGGCCAGACACTGTTACATTTTTATTACTTGGCTTTTTGATAACAATTTCTATCGTTGCCGAGCGTTAAATTGCACGCATAAAAAAACCGCCTCAAATGAGACGGTTTTTTGTGTTGCGTTTGGTTATCGAGCTTTGGAATTAATCCAAAGAACCTTCGATAATCCATCCTGCCCACCAGGCGTCTGCCGCTGCGGTGCCAGGCTCAACCGCACCGATGAAGCCAGTGGAGTCAAAGGTGAAACCAGAACCGTTATCTACTGGTACAAAAGTAGGCGCAGTTACAACAGCTTCGGCGTCGGTCAGGGCGTAGGCGCCATCTACTGTTACGCTGTTCGCCTGTACGATACCGGCGGTAGCGTCTGGCTCTTCGTGGGAGTAGAAGTCCTCGTCACACTGGCCAATGACGTTGTCCAGAGTTACGTCAGACAGTGCCATGGTGCCAGCGCCATCGGTATCGGCGTCATCAATACGCACACAGTCGGTGAAGGCTGTGATAGCGGTGTTGTACACACGAGAAGTCAGCGCGCCACGTAAACGCATGGCTGGCTCACCGCCGGCTTTGTTCATATCCGAACCGATGATTAGGATATTGGCCAAGGCACCTTCGGTTTCAGGGGTGTAATCCTGATCACTGGAGTTAGCTTCGATGGCACGTGGGTCGTTAGAACCTTGTGGCGCAGTTGCGGTTTGATCCTTGCGAATAATCGCGTATTGGATGTTACCTTTATAACCTTCATCGAAATCGATATCGTCGTCATCGTTGCCCGTTAACACCAAGTATTTCGCGTTAACAGTACCACCAAACCACTCGATACCGTCGTCCAAGTTTTGGTGAACTTGCACGTACTCAACGGTAGTACCGTAACCCACGCCTTGCAGGGTTAAACCGTTAATTTCGTTGTTAGGGCCTGCAATTTTGCCGCCTTCAGCGATACGTACATAGCGAATGGTACCGCTGTCGTCAGCTGGATCGTTACCACCGAAGTTACCAACGACGGTACCGCCCTCGCCTTCAACATTACACACGTTGCCAGAGCCGTAACAAGCACCGGTGCCGCCTTGGCCGTACTGTGGCGCAAAACCTTGAACAATAACGCCGCCCCACTCACCGAGGCCTTCCAGGTCGTCATCTGCCGCACTACTGAAAGTAATTGGGCTTGAAGGAGTACCGGCCGCTTCTAATTTCGAACCACGAGTCACCAACAGAGAACCGTCGTCAAAAGCGCGTACGTGAACGCCAGGTTGAATGGTTAAGGTAACGCCGTTATCTTTAACCGCTTGCACGTCGGCATCGGTTGCTACGGAAACGTTGCCTTCACCCACAATCACTTCACCGCTTAAGCGCCACTCGTAACCCGCAACAAAGGTGTAGTCTTCGTCGATACGACCAGTCACAGTACAAACGTCGTCGGCACAGGTAACGAAGCTGGCTTCAGCTGGCTCTACCGCATTTACCGAACCTGGGATAGTCCAACCTTCCCACCAGCCAGAGGCCGCCGCTGGGTCAACCGCTCCGATGTAGTTGGTAGGGTCAAACACAAAACCGGAACCGTTATCCACTGCAGTAATGGACGTTACGCTGTCTAGCTGAGCAACGGGCTCGGCAATAGCGCGGGTAGCGGTGAAGCTTAGAGTGGTGTTGATGTCGGTGTTGGTTTCAACATCGGCAGCACGTCGTGCGTAGAAAGCATCGTCACAGTCACCAATGACATTTTCCAAGGTAACGTTAGAGAAAGAATCTACTGTGCCGTCACCGTCGGTATCGGAATCATCAATGCGAACACAATCGGTGAAGTTGGCTACCGCAGAGTTGTATACACCGGTAATTAATGAACCGCGCAAGCGCATACCTGGCTGGCCATCATCACCGCTGGAGTTAGCCGCTTTGTTCACTTCAGAACCGATGATGGTAACGTTAGCAATAACTGCGTCGGTTTCTGGGGTGTAATCTGCGTCACTGGAGTTGGCTTCGATACCGCGTGGGTCGTTAGAACCTTGTGGGCCGGAAGCGTTAGGATCTTTTTCAATTAAAGCGTACTGGATATTACCTTTAAAGCCTTCATCGAAATCGATATCGTCGTCATCATTGCCGGTTAATACAACATACTTGGCGTTAACAGTACCACCGAACCACTCGATACCGTCGTCCAGGTTTTGGTGAACTTGTACGTATTCAATAGTAGTGCCGTGGCCAACGCCTTGCAGAGTTAAACCGTTAATCTCGTTGTTAGGACCAGCAATGCGACCGCCTTCGGCAATACGCACATAGCGAATAATACCGCTGTTGTCGTCGTCTTCGTTACCGCCGAATACCGATACGTCGGTACCGCCTTCACCCTCGACGTTACACACAGTGCCAGTGCCATAACAGGCGCCGGTGCCACCTTGACCGTACTGAGTAGCAAAACCTTGGATAATGACACCACCCCATTCGCCTAGGCCATCAAAATCGGCATCGGCAACACTGGAAAACGTGATGGGCTCTGCAGCAGTACCGTCGGCCATCAACATAGAGCCTCGAGTAACCAACAAGGTACCGTCGTCGAAGCTGCGAATGTTAGTGCCAGGCTCGACAGTCAGTGTTACACCGGCGTCTTTTATGGCTTGCACGTCGGCATCGGTGGTAACGGCCACGTTGCCTTCACCCACCTGAACAACGCCAGCCAATCGCCATTCAATACTGCTTACCAGGGTAACATCTTCATCGATAATACCTTCCAAGGTACCTACGGAATAATCTGAGTTGTAAGTAACGAACGCTTTAGAAGCATCTGGAGCGCCATCTGGCAATACGCCAGTGCCACCAGAGCCGCTGTCGCCACCATCGCTACCACTGCCGGTGTCGTCAGTAGTTTGCTCAATGTTAATGGTAACGTCGTCGCCGTCGTCACCGCCACCGCAACCGGTAAGCACTGCAGCCGCAGCCAACATTGCAATGAATATTTTGGTTTGTTGCATGTCTACACCTTAATTGTATTGTGCTTAAAAGTGATGTTACGCCCGATATGTGGCCGCCAGGCGAAACTGATTTCCTTAGGAAAATTAAAATTCGTAGGACGCGCTCAAAGAGAATGAAATACCATCTTCAAAGCTCTCAATTACTCGACCGCCTCGGCTCCACTCAACCGGCTCGTTAAGTAAATTCTTAACTTTTGCCTTTACGGTTAACGATTCGCCGATCAATTTTTCATAGTTCAAGTCAACCAGTGTGCGGCTGTTGTATACAATCGGATCGAATGCCGCGCCGCGGGATACTTGGAATATTTTGTCGTCAGCGTAATTCACTAGCAGCGTCAGTTTTTGCTCTGTGGCGAAATGGTCGAAACCTAGCTGTAAGTTAGCCAAACGAGGCGCCTGGCCTTGTAAATCACGGCCTTGTTGGTTTTCACCTTCCAAGCGCAGGTTGCTAACACCCAGTGTTACCTCGGACTCGATAAAGGTCAGGTTACCGGATAAGAACCAAAGCGAATCGGCATTTTCAAACAGAGTTTTATAGGCGTCGATTTCCACCCCTTGCAGCGTGGCTGATTCGGAGTTTCGGAAGGTAATACCATCGGTACCAGAACCGGACGCATCGGGAACGGCGCGCTCTACTGGATCGGTAATATCTTTGTAGAACAACGCCAGGGTGACATTCTCCTGATCGTTAAAATAGTATTCAAAGCGCATATCAAAGTTATCGATTGTGCTAGAAACCAAATCAGGGTTACCGAAAATGGGCTTGTCCGTTTCAGGGTCGAAGATAACGGATTCAGATCGCTCAATAATTCCTGGGTAAGAAACCGTGCTACTGAAACCTGCGCGGATTTGCAGTTCTTCTGTCACGTTGTAGTTAATCGATAACGCCGGCAACAGCTCTGAAGAATCGAGGAAGTTATTAGAGCCCGCCGCATTAGGGTAAGTGATTTCTTGGCTGAATTCTTCTTGTCGCAAACCTAAAACTACAGTCCAACTGTCACCAATCAACGTTTCCGTTGATAAGTAAACGGCTTCCATTTCCTCGTCGGAATTATAAGAGTCAGTATTCGTGGTGATGGTGGCCAAGCGAACCACATCCAGTGCGAAGTTTTGGTAGGAGAAAATCTCCTCTAAATTATCGTCTCGCATCAGAGAAACTTGGTCGCCGTTGTCACCCAACCCCAAACCGAAACGATACATTTCCCATTCACGGGATTTATCTGAGTACAAGCCGCCAACTTTAACAATGGTGGAAATTGAGTCGCTTAAAGTAAATGGGATGGAATAGTCCACAGACACATCAATGCTGTCTTCCGCCAGATCTGCCCAACGGCGCTCAAGGGAAGTAGTACTTAGGAAGCCATTAATGTAGGAATAGCCTCGACGATCTGGCTCGTAACGATTGGTTTGAGAATAGCCCATTCTCCAGTCTAGAGTGTGGCCCTCACCAATATTAAATAAGTTAGAACCGGTAAATTGCTGAGAAATAAACTCTCGCTCTACCCACTGTAATATAAAGCGGTCTTCCTGAATGCCTTCTTGATTGTTAACGGCTTCTTGAAAACGCACAGTATTATCGGTGCTGCGCAACCAAATGGATTTACTCTCAACAAGGTTAGCGTCACCGTATTCGTAACCTGCAACTAAATACCCACTCAAGTTATAACTTTCAGTACTGCGCTGGTAGTCACCTTCCAGTCCTACCGCATCGCTCAGCGTGGCATCAGCTCGGTTTTTAGTAGAGTGACTGTAATCCGCGGCAGCGTAGAAACCGAAATCACCATTAGCCAGTGCGTATCGATCACCGTACGCCAATGAAGCGCCGAAGTCCGGATCACCGGAATCACTCTTAATATTATAATCGTCTTGGAATTTGACACCCAATGCGGCGGCTTCTAATGGTGGCGTACAAATATTGGCGTCCACCGACAACTCACAAATCGTTAGGTTTTGAGCCTGATTGGTCGCACCTAATACACCGCTGGGCAGCTCGCGCAGGCCACTGTCATAGCCCCAAACGTCGGTGCTACTATCTTTATAGGTAACGTAATCTTCACCGGTGACCTCTGTGTTATAACCGCCCGATACTGACACTTTACGGACCGGCTCATCGGGGATACCGCGCGTAGTCATCCGTACGCTACCGCCGGTGGAAGTACCCAGCAGGTCGGCGCTGAAGGTTTTTTGCAGCTCCACGCCCCCTAATATATCGGAGGGGAATAAATCCAGTTGTACGTCCCTGCGCAGCGGGTCAGTACTGGGCATCAAAATGCCGTTAAGTGTGGATGAGATGTATCGGCCATCTAAGCCGCGCACAACCACAAACTTGTCGTCTGCCAGAGTAACACCCACTAGACGGGTCAAAGCGGCGGCAACGTTGGTATCACCAAAGCGTTCCAACTGGCCAATATCCAAGGCATCCACCACGCTGGTGGCAAAGCGCTCAATACCTGCGGAAGAGTCGGATGGGTTATAGGTGCCCATAATGACCACTTCTTCCATCTGTGCAGGGGCTTGCAGGGTTGGTGCCTCGATGCCACCGATGGAGGTCTCCACCGCTGCAGACCTCATTCGAGCAGAAACTACCACACCCAATTCCGCGGGCACGCGCACATCGGCAACGTCAACGACCTCAAAATCAGGGTGGGAAATCTCCACAGCGTATTCACCACGAGGCAGGGCTATCTGGTAAGCACCATTACGGTCGGTTTTAGCTGTGTATTGGCCATCCGCTACAGAAACCGTAGCGTCATAGATGGGTTCTCCACCCTGGGTGGTTACCACCCCGCCAACAAAGCCTTCGGCCAGATCACCCGGTGCGTAGGCCTTGATGGTGACACGCGGCTCGTCTGCCTCGGAGGAAAACCGAATGCTTATCTCAACGTCGTCCTGGGAATCAGCATCGAATGATACATCGCCAAGAGTCGCGCCAGAGCGCTGCAGTTGTAGCTGGTGTTGGCCGGCATCAATATTGTGCTCTGCACTGCCCAATCGGTTTGTTTTACCAACTACTTCACCGTCGATTACTACGTCCACACCCTGAAGTGGGTCGTCATCGTAGAGAACGTTGACGAAGGTATCGGCGGCCATTGCTCCTTGTGATACCAGTGCAATTGCCAATGCTAGTGAACGCGGTTTGAAAATCATATCAGCGGCCTTGAATTCTCTGTTTACCTGCCAGCAGCTGTATTCCGGGATACAACTGCACACAATACGTATTGGTGAAAGCTTGTTTTTTTACGCCAAACCTGCGCTGCAATCGACGCAGCATCTGTTGGTAGCAAGGGCCTCGGCAACGCTTCATTAGCTGCGCTGCTATAGGCTGGCCGGGTAATTGTTAACCAGATACCTGGCTATCCAACCTTGCCTAAAGCCCAAATAACTGCCTGGCGCTTATCAAAATCGACGGTAGGTTAGTTGGGTTTTATTACACTATTGTTTCAGGCGCGTATTATTTCGTAGGCAATATGGGAACTTTAGGCTACACCGCTGCAGCCCAGTAACCACGGGGCCTTCAGCGGCAATACAACGTATATCAGAGGGATTTTTTTGCGGGGCTAGAAGTTTATTTGGCGACCCAGTAAGGAAATAGGCGCCGGATTTGACCGTCGGCTAGAGATTCGGTCAATTGAATATTTCGCTCGGGGATAGCGTCTGGGTCGGCGACGCCGGCCAGCACCCTCGTTAGGCTTGCTTCTCTAATTAAATGGAAGATTGGATACGGTGAGCAATTGGTGAGGTTGCTTTGATCCTGCGGTGAACTGCCTTCAAAACAGTAACGAGGATGGAAACTGGCCACCTGAACCTGGCCAGACAAGCCACCCAAACCGATGAGCGTATCCACCACGGACAAAAACTGGTTGTAGTCCTCAAATTCGGCGAAGGCATAGGGTGTGATCAGAAGGCTCGTCTCCAGCTTTTGGACCGGCGTATGGACCAACCGCTGGAGCTCGGAGTCTATAAAGGCAGCAATATCTTGCTCAGCTTGCGCATTGCATACCTCAAACCCAATATTGCCCAGGCGCCGGGGAGCCGCCGCAAAGGGGCACAATCCCAGCCCGATGACTACGTCATCCAGCCACTGCTGTACCGCTGCCACTACAACGCTATCGTTAGGAGTGATGTCGACCACGGGCAAACCTAGGGCGCTAAACGTTCGATCTGCCAACGTTCATCCGCTCGGCGGGTATATTGAAAGCGGTCGTGTAGGCGATGGGAGCCGCCCTGCCAAAACTCAATCTCACTGGGTTTAACCCGGTAACCGCCCCAAAAATCCGGCAGCGGTATCTCACCCTTGGCAAACTTAGCCTTGATGTTTTCAAATTGGGACATCAGCAATTGCCTCGACGAGATAGGCTGGCTTTGGGCCGAGGCCCAGGCGGCCAGCTGACTTTCCTTTGGGCGAGACGCGAAATAGGCCAGCGATTGTGTCGCACTGACCTTCTCAACAACGCCACACACCTTCACCTGCCGCTCCAGAAAATGCCAAGGAAAATGTAAGCTGACCTTGTTGTTGCTGCTGATATCCTGAGCCTTGCGACTGCCGTAATTGGTGTAAAATACAAAGCCGTCGTCATCCAGTTGCTTAAGCAGTACGATGCGCTGGGACGGTTGGCCAGAGGCGTCCACGGTGGCCAGTACCATGGCAGTTGGGTCCTTCACACCGGTATCCACTATTTGGCGCAGCCAGAGATTGAATTGGTCAATTGGGTTATCGAGAAGATCTTCCTTCTTTAATTGCCCGAGATTATAGTCCCGCCGCAGGGACTGCAGATCGTCAGCCATGTGTGGTCTCGCAAGTTACGGTGTTAATTGGCGCTAGTTTAAAGCCCCGGTAGAATAAGACCAATACGCCATAGCATGATGAACCAGATTCCCCGCGCCAAATCGGATACAACTGGCGCGACCATTAAGACATCCCATTTCAAAACATGACGATGGTAAGCCAACCAGGATGCTCCAACCTCAACCGACCACACAGCCTATTATTGTCGGCGCTATCTTAGCCGGAGGCGAAAGCAGGCGCTTTAACTACCAAACCAAAGCCCTGATAGACCTTAACGGTAAGCCACTGATAGAACACTGTTTGGACCGGTTAGCCCCCCAAGGTCTTGCAACCATCGCAGTGTGCGCCAACCAAAACCCCGCGCTAACCGAATATGGCCTACCGTGCATAGAGGAATTGGATTGTGCCATTGCGGGGCCACTACGCGGCCTGTATAGCGCCCTAGAATGGGCCCATAAGGCGGCAGGCGACGCGCTACTATTGACCGTACCCTGCGATACCCCCTTACTGCCCCTAAATTTAGTCGAAGAATTAACCAATACCCTGTTGCTCACTCAGGACGACTGCGTGATAGCAAGCAGCAACGGAAGGCTACACCCAACCATTGGCCTATGGCGCACCAATCTACTGCAGCGCTTGGCTGACCATATAGCCGCCTCGCAAAAAGGCAGCCTGAAAGCGTGGCTGAGCCAGTGCAGGTTTACAGAGGTTAATTTCTGCTCAACTCAGATTGATCCGTTTGTAAATGTTAATTCTCAATCGGATTTAAATAACCTAACCCAGGCCTTAGCACCAAAATAAAGCCCAACGATTTTTTTTGCTTCCACCAAAGCTAAATTTGCTGCTCTTTTGACCAGTGATTCTTCTCACACGAACCACAAAAATGCACAAAAGAACCATAAAGGTGCATTTTAGAAGAATCTTAAATCACCATTTTAAGACACTTTATTCTTCACCACTCCATTTTGGTGCCACCCTAAACATGGGTAAATGCCTAACTCCTTTCTGGGGCAAGCATTTAAACATCTGTTTTTACTGTGTTTTTTTCTGATTTTGTGATTTTTACCAGCGTTGGCAAGGGTTTTGCGATTACAGGGCAAAGCATCAGAATTTTTAATTACAAACATAGCGTCACCAAAGGAGCCTTAGATGAGCGGTAGAAGTAATGAAACAAAAACTCTCATGGAACGACTCTCCAGTCTGCCTAAAAAACTGATCAGTACTTCCATAGCGTGCATAAGCATGTCTGTTGCAGTACCTGCGTTTGCGGAAGAGTTGGATGTTGAAAAAGAAGATTTAAAATTCGGTTTTATTAAATTAACCGACATGGCTCCTCTGGCTGTGGCCTATGAAAATGGTTACTTCGAAGACGAAGGTCTTTTTGTAACTTTGGAGGCGCAAGCTAACTGGAAAGTGTTATTGGATCGCGTCATCGATGGGCAGTTAGACGGTGCCCACATGCTGGCCGGCCAGCCCTTGGGCGCCACCATCGGCTTCGGTACTCAGGCTCACGTTGTTACTGCATTCAGCATGGATTTAAACGGTAACGGCATCACTGTATCGAATGAAATTTGGGAAGAAATGAAGCCCAATATCCCTAAGGATAAAGATGGCAAGCCTGTTCACCCCATTAAAGCAGACTACCTGAAACCTGTTGTTGAAAAATATAAAGAAGAAGGTAAGCCTTTTAAAATGGGTATGGTATTCCCGGTTTCTACTCACAATTATGAGCTGCGTTACTGGTTAGCCGCCGGTGGCATTCACCCCGGATACTACGCGCCACACAAAGGCGATACTTCTGGTACCTTGCAAGCAGACGCTTTGCTTTCTGTAACACCGCCACCACAAATGCCATCCACTCTGGAAGCCGGCACCATCTATGGCTACTGCGTGGGTGAGCCATGGAACCAACAGGCCGTATTTAAAGGCATTGGTGTTCCAGTCATTACCGATTACGAAATTTGGAAAGACAACCCAGAAAAAGTATTTGGTGTTTCTTCCAAGTGGGCCGAAGAAAATCCAAATACCCACCTAGCTGTGGTTAAAGCGATGATCCGTGCGGCCAAATGGTTGGACGAAAACGACAACGCCAACCGCCCAGCGGCCGTTAAGATTTTGTCTCAGCCGAACTACGTGGGCGCCGACTACGACGTAATCGCCAACTCTATGACCGGTACTTTTGAATACGAAAAAGGCGACAAGCGTGATGTTCCTGATTTCAACGTATTCTTCCGTTACTACGCGACCTACCCGTTCTACTCCGATGCCATTTGGTACTTAACTCAAATGCGTCGCTGGGGCCAAATCGCCGAGCCCAAACCAGACAGCTGGTACATGGAGATCGCCAAAAAGGTGTACAAACCAGAGATCTACATGCAGGCCGCTGAAATGTTAATCGAAGAAGGCAAAATGGATAAGAAAGACTTCCCATTTGGCACCGACGGTTACCGCGAGCCACAGACTCACTTTATCGACAACATTACTTACGACGGCCACAAGCCTAATGACTACCTCAAGCAATTTGAGATTGGCCTGAAAGGCGACACCGTACTGTAACACGCCGGGACGGGCCAGCCTGCTGTCCCGTCCCCTTAACGAAGCTTTAGCAACGAAACTTTAGCAACAAAATTTTGTAGCAACACACTTATTCATTACCTAAATAGGTATCCAACTATGTTAAATCGCAGTGTTCGATTTTTTGAGTTAACGGGGTTAGTTTGGTTAATACCTATTGCCAACCTGCTCGCAGGTAAAAACCCAAAACAGCAGCTTACCAACCTAGCCACGTCTGTGGGCGTGCCTATGATCGCCTTCCTGATCTTCCTACTGATGTGGAGCGTTGCTGCACAAAACGTAAAGACAAGTTTGGGTAACCTGCCTGGCCCGGTGCAAACCTGGGAACAATTTCAAGGCCTGGTGGTAGAGCATAATGCTGCGCGAGAAAGAGAAGCGTCTTTCTACCAACGCCAGGATGAACGCAATGCGAAACGCGTTGCTGAAGGCAAAGAAGCTAGAGCCATCCGCCCCTACACTGGCGCACCCACCTTCTTTGACCAAATCCTTACCAGCTTATACACCGTATTTGTTGGTTTTATCATAGCCTCGTTAATCGCTATCCCCGTTGGCATTGTCTGTGGTTTGAATAACACTATTTACGCAGGTCTAAACCCTCTAATCCAAATTTTTAGGCCTGTGTCTCCGCTGGCCTGGCTGCCTATCGTCACCATGGTGGTCAGTGCGCTGTATGTTTCCGACGACCCACTGTTTGCAAAATCGTTTGTTATTTCTGCCTTTACCGTAACGCTTTGTTCTCTGTGGCCGACGCTGATCAACACCACCGTAGGCGTTGCTACTATGGATAAAGACCTAATTAACGTCTGCCGCGTGCTGCGTCTTAACTGGATTACCAAAATTTTCAAAGTGGTGATCCCCGCTGCACTGCCTATGATTTTTACCGGTTTACGTCTGTCCCTTGGTGTGGGCTGGATGGTACTGATCGCCGCAGAGATGCTGGCGCAAAACCCTGGCCTAGGAAAGTTCGTTTGGGATGAGTTCCAAAACGGTAGCTCAAACTCACTTGGCCGAATACTAGTGGCTGTGTTTGTCATCGGCATCATCGGTTTTATTCTCGACCGCATTATGCTGACGCTACAAAAAGCCGTTTCGCACGACAAAACACAAGAAATCCGCTAATTAGGCCAACATATTTAAGGAGCTAATCATGTCCGCACATTATTTAGATATTTCGGGCGTTTCCATAGAATTTCCTACTCCCAACGGCCCTTTTAAAGCGTTGGATAACGTCAACTTAAAAATAGCACAAGGCGAGTTTATTTCGTTAATTGGCCACTCCGGCTGTGGTAAGTCCACGGTGTTGAACATTGTAGCCGGCCTGTATAACGCCACCCAAGGCGGCGTTATTTTACAGGGCAAAGAGGTGTTACAACCTGGGCCAGACCGTGCCGTTGTGTTCCAAAACCACTCGCTGTTTCCGTGGCTTTCCTGTTACGACAATGTGCGTTTAGCGGTAGACAAATGCATGAAAAACAAAAGCAAGGCCGAACGCCACGAGTGGACCGAACACAATTTAGAGCTGGTTCATATGGGCCACGCCATGCACAAACGTCCTGCCGAAATCTCTGGCGGCATGAAGCAGCGCGTGGGCATTGCTCGTGCGCTGTCCATGCAACCCAAAGTACTGTTGATGGACGAACCCTTCGGTGCGCTGGACGCCCTCACCCGCGCCCACATGCAAGATTCACTCATGGAAATTCAGACTGAACTAAACAACACGGTGATTATGATCACCCACGATGTTGACGAAGCTGTACTGCTGTCCGACCGCATCGTTATGATGACCAACGGCCCAGCGGCAACCATTGGCGAAATTTTAAAGGTTGACCTAGAGCGTCCGCGCGAGCGTTTATCACTGGCAGATGATCCAACCTACAACCATTACCGCGCGGATGTCTTGAAATTCCTACACGAAAGACACGCCAAAAAAGATGTGCCCGATACAAAAAAACTGAGGGCGGTTGAAACCGAGGATACCCCAGATTCAGCCGCAGACAGCAACGCAGCGGCGTAGTTTTTCCTGTTTGTAGTGAAATATCCGCTCAGTGTTTGCAGTAACTGAGTTGCGGAACAACCCATAATAAAAGTAGCTCCATACACGCTTGGGGGAGCAAAAATCTGCACGAGAACAAGCACACTTTTAGGTTTTTATTTTTTCTTGGAGATTTAAATAAATGAAAAAATTCAATCAATCGCTGTTAGCAATGTCTGTCGCTCTTTCTGCCACAGGGTTTGCATCGGTTAGCAGTGCGGAAGATTTTTTAACCGAAATGCTTGCCGACGCTAAAGTCTACGGCGATCTTAACTTACGTTACGAGACCGTAGACGACGACAACGCAATAGACGACGGACGCGCCCTCACCTTGCGTACTCGCCTAGGCATCAATACCGGCAGCGTGGGTAGTTTTTCTGCCACCGTAGAATTTGAAGACAGCCGTCCAATTTTAGGCGTTGACGAATACTCTGTACCGCCCACAGGCTACAACGTTGGCGAATACGGCGTTGTTGCAGACCCACAAACCACCGAACTGGACCAAGCGTTTGTTCAGTACAAAAAAGACGGTGTTATGGCTAAAGTAGGCCGTCAGGTTATCGCATTGGATGGCCACCGTTTTATCGGCCACGTTGGCTGGCGACAAGACCGCCAGACATTTGATGCGGCTTCCGTTACCTTTACCCCTAGCGAAGATCTGAGCATTTTTGCCGCCTACATTGGCCAACGCAACCGTATTTTCGCAGAAGATGCCGATATCAACTCAAAAGACGTATTATTGAATGTTGGCTACAATACTGGCGCGGGCAAATTAACCGGCTACTACTACGGCCTAGAAGTAGATGATAGCGGCGCTACCTTGGACACCATGGGCTTAAGCTTCAGCGGTAAAGCAGGTGACGCCGATGGCGTAACCTTCCTATACGCCGCCGAGTTTGCCACCCAAGAATCTGACAACGGCGCTGCCGACTTTGAAGCTGACTACCTAATGTTAGAGGGCGGCTTAACTGTCTCTGGTGTCACTGCTAAACTGGGCTACGAGGTGCTGGGTTCGGATGACGGCAACTATGGTTTCTCTACGCCGCTGGCAACCTTACACAAATTCAACGGCTGGGCCGATAAATTCCTAGGTACCCCTGCCGTTGGTTTGGTAGACACCTACGTAACTCTTGGCGGCAAGGTAGGCCCAGGTAAACTGACCGCCACCTACCATATGTTTGACGCCGACGATGCCTCGGAAACCTTGGATGAATTAGGTACTGAAATTGACGTGGCCTACGCCAGCAAGTTTGGTAAAGGTTATACCGCCGCCGTTAAAGCAGCGTTTTACAGTGCCGATGACTTTAGCGTTGACTCTACTCGCTTGTGGGTATGGGTAAGCAAGTCCTTCTAATTTAGGGGCTTTAATCACCGACTAAAAAACCGCGAGTCACATCGCGGTTTTTTGTATTTACTATTCGATTTGTGCGCGTAAAAACGGCTAGCAAAACTGCGCCCATATTCTACCCTTTGATCGTTGCTCTGTTCTATCTATTCACTTTTGCCTTTTTACCTGGCCTTTTCACGCTCCACTTCCCCCCCCTTTTCCAATTCTCTTTTATCCAGAGTTCACTCACCAAGGATAAACGCTTTAGTCGATAACGTTGCCGTGTATGCGCCGATAACGCCACAGGCTGGCAGCAATAAACCAGATAACGATGCTGTACACTAAAACCTTTTGCAGTCGCTGTGTCGGTAACCACCCTACAGGATAAAAAGTGACGGCCACGTAGGCCAAAACCAACAGCATAATCATCAACCCCCATAGGATAGGCAACTGCCTGATATGGGCTCGGTACACAAGCGTAAAGCACAAGGTGGCTAAGAAAATACCCGATAACCAGGCGGCCACGGCCCAATAATGAGCATCAAAGTAAATGGTATACGGGGTAAAGCCCACGGCGATAACTCCCAGCGCTGAGACTAGTCCAGCGCCAACACAACCCCAAACACTTATGGATTTACAACCGCCCGCCAACATTGAGCTGTAAAAGGTAAGCATACTGGCCGCCATGGCTACCAAGCTAATGGCAAACAAACCGGGCGCTATGGGGTTGTCAAACCCTGCTGCAGTGGTGGGCAAGCCCAGATCGCTAAAATAATTGTAAGAAAATAGATAGCCATCAGCGTTCGGGAAAGCTTCAGCGCCCCCGGGGTAGACCAGCATGGCCAACCCTGATAAGACAACAAAACACAATTGGCAGGCAATGACTGCTATACAAACACCTTTTGACACTGCCAGCGGCTCCCTAAGTGTAAAAGGCCCATGTTAGCTTGGAATAGTCACCGGCACTACTGATCAACAGCGAGAGGGTGGCCCCTGGGCCGTCGCCGTGGCTCAGCTTACCTTGGAGGATACGAAGGTGATTGGCTATTGCCTTGGTGTCACCGCAGCGTTCATCCACGCTGATGGGCCAATGGGCCGATCACGCATCACCTAGACATTAGCCAATAGACCCTCCCACGGCCACGACGCCCTTCAGAGCCCGCACCCCTGATAACAGGAGGATAACGAGTGTCAACGGGTTGTGCGGGATTAACACCGTATTAGCAACACTATGTAACCAAAACTTAACCTCAAAACCAACGCCTTGGTAGGGTGCTATGCGTTTAAATGTGCTGACTGGGATTGTCGTCGCTGTGTGTTTACTGGTCTTTATTTGGGCCAATAACCACGATACGGCGTCGATTCCGCTCTTAGTCTTCGTCTTGGGTGCGTTGGGCTCGGTCATTAGAGAACAAGTAGCAGCATTGGCACTAATAAAAGAACAACCCTATTCAAAGCCCGAGCTACTCTACGCAGCGCCCTTTATCGGCGGGTTATTGGCGCTGCTGTTTATGCTGTTTTTGATGTCGGGATTACTGGGCGGATCGCTGTTTCCGAACTTTCTCATCAGCGATACCGCCTTCGAATCGGCGAGACATTCCCTACGCTCAGGCATCAGCCTGGCCAGCAATTTGGATTTCTACAAAATGATCGCCTGGTCTATCGTGGTCGGTTATTCAGAGAAGATCGTCGTCAGCCGGCTGGACCAGATTGCTAATTCTCGTCCGCAAGCCTAAATGCCACACATCCGAGACGGGTTTTACAAATTCTGGGATTGAAACCCCATCACCACTTCACCAATTCGGTAACGACTGGCAAAATGCGTAAGATCCACATTCACATCAAACTGCTCCGCCAGGGTATGAATGATCTCGCAATAATCTACCGAGTTAATCCCTATATCCACCAAACACAGATTATCAATCAGCGCATCGTTGGCTGTGGGCCTCTCTGGTACGGGGCCAGAAGTACCCTCAGAAGAGTTGACAGCACGGATATATTCGCGAGCGAATTCTGATGTTTCTGCCAAAGCGACAAGCAGAGATGACCGGATAACGTTCTGTTGTAACATGCTTTGCTCCAAACGAAATGGGGAGGTGGGGACGCAGCAACGAGGTAAGCATTAGCAATGCACGGCGATACTGCGGACTATAGTAACGGCAGGCTAACTCACAGATAGCGACACACATCACGCAAAAACAATCCCTGACAGAGCTGAACGGAATGCCTACCTCAACTACGACGACATTTTAGCGCATTTTTCATCATGTCCGTATCCAGGCCTAACGAGGAATCGTCAGTTTTACTGTCGTACCGCCGATATCGTTGTCCTTGATCGCTAAACGCCCAGCATGCATAGAAGCAATTTTATTAACAATGGCCAAGCCCAACCCGTAACCACTGGTTTCACTACTTTGAGTGTTGTCCATACGATAAAACGGTTGCAGTACTTTTTCGCGATATTCCTTGGGTATGGCACTGCCGTCGTCAGACACCATAATATACACGTTATTTTCATCGCCAGTTACGGTAATCCACACGAGTGACTTACCATACTTTTGCCCATTGGATATTAAGTTTACCAAGGCTCGTTCAATGCTCTTCTTCTCACCGTAAAAATCAACATCCCCCACGCAATCGAAACTTATTTTCAGCTCCGGTTTGAGCGGGCGTAAACGCAGACAGATCTCCTGCAATAGAGTGTAAGGCGAGATTAAAGACCGCTTCAATTCTGCCGATTGATAACAAAATTTAGAATAGGCCATAAACTCTGTCACCAATTGTTCGAGTTGCTCTGTATCTCTTTCCATCTCGCACAATTGGGCGTGTAATTGCTGCGGATTTCTTTCTTTTTTGGCTATATCCAGAGCCAAAAATAAGCGTGTAATCGGCGTGCGAAACTCATGGGATGCTGAACTCGTGAGTAACTCTTGCTCGGTGATAAGCCGAGTGATGGTGCGAGTCGCTCTATTAATTGACACTGCCAACCGGTCCAGGGGCTGCGGCAAATCCTCGGCGACCTCGCGCCCCAAATCCCCTTTGGCGATAGCGTGGGCCGCTCTGACCATTGTGTTGGTGTGCTTAATCATTGGCCAGGCAACGAAAAATACCGCTACCCCAATACCCAACACTAAAAATACCAACAAGAACACAAAATACAGAGCATCGCTGCTAATATCGGCAAGCGGTTTATAGGTAACGAAAAGATTAATGCAACGGCTAGGGTAAACGAAACTAACAATCCGTTTTCCAAATGGGCTAAGTTGTGTGGTTATGGATCGGCCGTTACGGTTTAACTCGGCTTGCTGGGCGGTTGATAAAAATGATCTTTCTACGAGCTGAATTTTATAGCCGTAATTCACCTTGAACGATGCCAATATTTCGGGCATTTCGTCAGGGTTAGACTCGCACAATTGCGGCTGCAACAAACCGTGCACCGCTTTTACCGCAGACACTTGGCTTTGCGCTACTGTTTTATTGACTTCACCAAAAAAAAGTACTCCAGCTAAGAATATACTGGTCAGCACTACAGCCGAAATTACCAGAAAAAATCGGACGAACAGACTTAGCATAATTTACGTGCGAAAAGGTACCCTTTGCCTCGAACGGTCCTTATATACTGAGAAGCTTGACCATGATCACCCAGTTTTCTGCGTAGCATACTTACTCGTTGGTCAACTGAGCGATCTGTACCGTTGTAATCCAGCCCACGCAGAGAGTTAAATAACGTATCTCGCTCCACGATAGAACCGGCGTTTTTCATCAACAACACCAAAAGATCGAACTCGGCATCGGTAACGTCAACCGGTTGGCCCGCTTTTGTAATGCTGCGATCCAGTACGTTAACTCGCAAATCCTGCGCGATGAGAAATTCATCACTTGGCGGAAGAGCTATTTCTTTGCATCGACGCAGCAATACATTGATTCGAGCGAGCAATATATGAGGCCGGAACGGCTTAATAATGTAGTCGTCAACGCCGGTATTGAGGGCTGAGACTTCGGTAAAGTCGTCATCCTGTGCGGTGAGCATTACGATTGGGCAATTTAAAGAGGTTCTTAGTCGGCGGCAAATCTCCAGGCCGCTCATACCAGGCAACATTAAATCCAAAATGACTAGGTCTACAGTGCGGCTGAGGATTTCACTAACAGCGTTATCCCCGGAGTACAATGTCGTTACGTCGAAGCCTTCGCTTGTAAGATAGGTGCTTACTAACTCTGACAATCTCTTGTCGTCTTCTACCAGTATCAACTGTTTTGCCATTTCTCTCCAACCCTGGAATCGACATTTACCAAGCACAGTTGTTAACAAATTAACAAACGTACATCAGCGCTTGCTTATTTTAAATTTATTTACAGTAGTTTTACTACGAAAATATTTCAAAAGCCGAAGTTTCAGCAACTAAACAAGCTTACGAGATTGTTTTCGACTGAAGAATTGTATTAGGAATGCGCGCTACGGGAAGGACTTGCCTGCTTTGTCAGTATTTGTTGTGTTCCGTAACTGGCCAGTATCGGAACCAATACTAGGGTGATCATGGTGGCGAATACTTCACCAAAGGCAAGCGAAACGGCAGCGGGAATCAGATACTGAGCTTGCTCTGACGATTCTAAAATTATTGGAGCAAGGCCAACAACCGTGGTGATCGTGGTTAGAAGGATCGGTCGAAATCGACTACAGGCCGCGGACATTACTGCTGCTTCATTACCAGCTCTTTTTTCAAGGTTAATGCGAGATATTAAAACCAAGCTATCGTTTACAACAATACCTGCGAGAGCCAGCATGCCAAAAAACGATAACAAACTCAGCGGAATGCCGATCAGTGCGTGACCAAGGGCCGCCCCCACAAAACCAAAGGGCACCACACTCATAATAATAAGCGGTTGCCAATACGACTTTAGCGGAATAGCCATTAATATATAAATTAAAAGGCAGGAGATAATCAGCGCTTTCCACAGAGAATCGCTGATTTCGTCCTCTTGCTGCAACTCACCGGCGGGCTCTAGGACAATATGGGAGTGAGACTTCGACCACTCCTCCAAATTACTCATCAGCGCTTGATAGACCTTGGGGGCCGAAGTCACGCTTTTATCAATGGACGCCTGGATGCTGGCACCGGCTTGGAAATCCTTGCGCCAAGACCAATGCGGCACATAGTGCGACTCCACCGTGGCTACGGATAGCAGCGGTACCCACGAATCATTGGGAAGAAGTATCTCCAACTCGTACAAATCGTTTAGCGTGTTGCGATTTTGCTCTGGGAACCGGGCGTAGGTTTTGACTTCGTCTGAGCCCCTTTGAAAGCGCTGAATTTCCACTCCGCCGTAGGCGTTACTTACCTGCCGGGTCAACATCTGCGTGTCTAACCCCAAAGCGATACCATTTTCATTCAGCGTTAAACGCAGCTCGGGTTTGCCCGACTGGACATTGCTCCAGGCGCTCACCACACCGGGAATTGCATTCAATTGATCAATCACAGCGGTGGCCGCAGGCAACAGTTCTTCACCGCCGGGACCGAATAAATCCAATTCGAACCCTCCTACTGCGTCAATTACACCGGAAAACTCCAGCTTAACCGCGCCTTCCAGCTCACCCGTTGCCTGCCGCCATTGATCGACGATTTCAAGCGTGGCCAAAGGCCTTGAATTGGGTGGGGTTAATTCCGCGTATATCTCAGTACTCGATGCGCCCACGACAGCAACCATCAGTTTTTCAATGGGCGGCCGATCCAAGGAGAACTCCTCTCCCCAGCGTTGGTTTAGTTGCTCCGCCGCAGCGACGATAGCGCGGGCGTTGGCCACCGTTTGGTCGTGATGAATGCGGCCGTCGGTCTCCATGGTAACGGTAATGATATTGCCGGGAATGTCCGGGAAAAACGTGGCTCGTATTAAACCCAGCGATACTAGGCTTGAAACCAAATAGCCGACGATAAAAAACACAGCAATGGTCTGCCATCGATGGGCGAGGCAGAACTCCAGCACCGGCCGATAGCACCGACCAATAAAACCTTGCAATCCGTTGTTAAGTGCCCGCTGCAGGGCGGCAAAGCGCCGCACCAAGCCAAACCGAGATTGGCTGCCATCGCCAATAGACGATTGGGCAAGATGACTGGGCAGAATAAACTTGCTCTCAATTAACGAAAATACCAAAGCGACAATAACCACCACCGCGAAACTGCCAAAGGCCTGGCCTAACGGGTCGGTAAATACCGTCATCGGATAAAACGCGGCTATGGTGGTGAGCACACCGAAAAGGGTTGGCATCATCACTTGGTGCACGCCCTGCTCTGTGCCTTTGATAGGATCGGGTAAACGTCCACGAGCGTCAAAAACACTCTCGCCCACCACGGCATCGTCGACTAAAATACCGAGCACTAAAATCATGCCAAAGGTGGTGATGTCGTTTAGCGAGTAATTAAAAACGCTGCTGCTCATCACGGCCACGGTGCCCGCCAAAGCCACAGGAATGCCCAGGGCCACCCAGAAAGCGAGCTTGGCATTTAAGAACAGCGCAAGCACCAGAAACACCAGAATTAGCCCTTGCCAGGCATTGGTGCTTAACATCGAGATTCGCTCCTGCGCAAATCCGCTTTGGTTTGCCCACACCGTGGCCTGAACGTGGCCGTTGAGGATATCGCTGGATTGGGCGATAACGTCATCCACGGCTTGGCTAAGGGCCAATAAATTACCATCGCTGCCTATGACAGCCTCAAAGCCGATGGCCTGCTGGCCTTGGAACTCAACCAAAACTTCTTGATCCTCAAAGCCGTCTCGTATGGTTGCGATATCGGCCAAGGTAACGACGCCGACTTGGGCGCCCCGGAATACGGGAATGGCCTCCAGTTGCCGCACATCTCGGGCGAGGTTGTCGGAGCGAACCTGTACCCTACCCGCCTGCCCTTTGAGTTCTCCAGTACGGTATTCCAACGAGCTCTGCTGTACCAGCTGAGCGATGTCATCCAGGGTCAGTTGGTAGGATTTAAGTGTCTCTGGCGGTATTTCAATGATGATTTCGCGCTGCTTTAACCCCCATTGGTTAAGCTGGGCAATTTCTGGTCGCGCTAACAGGCGTTGTTTTAACATCGTCGCAGATTTTTGCAGCTCATGGGGGCCAACGTTGCCGTACACCTGTACGATCAAGGCTGGGTAGTTGAACTCCGCCCGCCGCACCTGCGGCCGCTCGGCCAAACTTGGCAAGGTGGTGATGTTGTCGATACGCAGCTTTACGTCTTCGATCAGCCGCTCTAGCTCATAGTGATCCTGGCGCTGAACGTAAACCGTGGCATAGCCCTGGGCAGAAATACTGGACACCGTTTTAGCGCCGGGTAGCCCTTCCAGGGCTTCTTCCAAACTGCGTGTGACGGACTCTTCTATCTGCTGGGCGCTGGCGCCAACTTGCACAACGGTGATTTCCACGGTATCCGGCGGCAACCTTGGAAAGCCCTCAATCCGAACATCCATCAACGCCACCGCACCAGCCGCGAGAATAAGCAGCATCAGCATGTTGGCGGCAACGGAGTTGCGAATAAATAAGCCGACCAGTGCATTCATGGCGTGGTAGAGCCCTGTACGGCCAAGGTTTCTTCAGCGGTATTCGGCATCAGCTCTTCCACCGGCTGGCCCACGGTGAATCTCGCTTGAGGAAAGCGAACCACCCGAATGGGCTCTTGCTGATCGAATGGCGAGTGACGATCGATCACCAACACATTGTGGTCCGCAGTGAGGAGCTCTACCGGCTCCTTGGCCAAGCGGCCCTGGTCATCAATTAGCCAGATATGAGAGTCTCTGGTAAAAGCGGATTCCGGCAGGCGCCAAACTTTGTGCAACGTTCGGCCGGGTAACGTCACCTTAACCAAACGGCCGGGCAGCATGACGGCATACTGATTGGTTGTTAGGGTGTTGGGTAACAGGCGGCTGGCGTCACTGTCGGCTTGCGCAACCACGGAGTCGCCGGCCAGTGATTGCTCTACATCCACATCGATGTAGACATTGCGTAGTTGCGTGTCGGATTCCACAAACAGCCCGGTAGAGCGGATTTTTGCCGGCAGCTTTTGCTCCGCGCCGGGCAGTTCAACGTAGGCTAAACTCTGCTCGGGCTCAGCTTCCAGCAATGCCCACTGACGCTCGGTTAACTGGGCCGTAATCTGGTACTGCCCCACGGACATAACGCGGCCCAATAATTGGCCCACACTGACCGTTTCGCCGGGGTCGATATCCCGCGTTACCACGGTGCCTTTGTAGGGGGCTCTGACGGTGGCGTAGGACAGTAATCGCTGAGCCCGCTTTAGGTTTTGCTGCGCCGCAGTGACGTTTAACTTGGCGGCGTTGAGTTGCGGTTCTCGAAACACCAACGGTGAGTAAGGTTTTTTATTTTTGCTGGTCTTAGCCCACTCACGCCGCGCTTGCTGAACCTCTCGCTCCTCTTTTAATAAGTCTATCTTTGCTTGCGAAAGCGTATACTTGGCGTTGGCCACCTCAGCCCGCAATTCGCTGTCTTCTATGCGGATCAATACGGTGCCGGCATCAACTAAGTTGCCTTCGGTAAATGCGGGCTCCACCGAGGCCACACGGCCATCGACCAAACTACTGAGCTCGCTGTCGTACAGCGGTTCTATACGCGCCAGGGTTTCTATTTCTACGTTGTGTTCAACCGGATTGAGCTCAACCACGGAAACTTTGAGCGGGCCCTTTTTAAGCACGTTTGTAGTACTGGCCTGTTGTTGTTTTTCCAGCTCGTCGACCACCACCAATACGGTAAAGCCAAGCAACACCACGCCAATGGTGACAGCAAACCTTTTGATGTAGCGCGTCCATCGCTTCATAACAAAACAACCCTAAAACTTTACTTTTCAGCCACATCCAAACCGTGGTCAAAGGCTAGCCGGCTTGGCAGCAGCGACATCAAATAACAGTAGCAGCCTGCCCAGCTTCTGAAGAGGCAGGCGATAAGTTTTTGGCTATCCCGTTGCTGCCATGGTGGCTGTCTGCTTGATCGTTTTCCCACGATACTATTTTTCCCTCTTCGCACTTAAGAATGCGATCGGCGTGGTGAAAGTAATTGTCATCGTGGGTAATGACGATAAGCACTTTACCCTTTGCTTTTAGTTCTGGCAGAATTTGCTCGTAAAACACGCGTTTAAACACCGGGTCTTGGTCAGCCGCCCATTCGTCCAACACTATAATGGGTTTGTCTTCACACAACACATGCAACAACGCCAAACGCTTACGCTGCCCCTGGCTTAAATCCAATTGACTGAGGCGAGATTCGCTGTCGACTTTAATTTTTGGCGCAAGGCCAAAGCGTTGCAGCCAACGTTGAACAAACGCAATATCCCCAGGATCACCCTTAGCATCCACCACCTGTTCATAGAGGTAAAAATCCGCGCTTATAAGCGCAAAGTGTTCTCTGAAGGCGACAATATTGTCGCGGGTTACCGACACGCCTCCGAGAGCAATATTACCACTGCTGGCCGGATACAACCCGGAAAGCACCTTAATAAGCGTGGATTTACCACTGCCGTTACCACCGATGATATAAGTTAATTGGCCTGGGCAGAATTCCACATCAATGGGACCCAAGCTAAAAGTCTGCTCTCCACTGTCATTTTTTTTACTGTAGGTATAGCCTACATTGTTTAACACCAAACCTTGCTCGCCACGCAGATTATTGCTTATGCCGTCAACCGCAAATTTATTACCGATGTTTGCGTCTGCTAAATCATCAAAAGGATTATTTAAAGCCGGCTTTAAATTAAGCTTGTCGATTTTTTCAAAGGCCACCTGAGCCTCGACAATCTCGTCTGCACTTTTGATAATAATTTCTATGGGCTCCAGCATAAATAACATAGTCATCACAAAGGCCACGACCACTTCAGTGGTGAGATCAAAATACGCAGCGGAGAAAAACACAATGCCACCCAAAATGACGAAGAGCGCCACCTGCGCCCACTGCTCCATTAGAGCAAGCACGCTTAACACGTTGCGCGTTCTAGCTCGCATACCAGCCAATGTCTGTAACACACTTTGGCCGTAGGCCCGTCGGCGGTTCTGACTAAGGGCCATTTCTTTAGCACCCAACACCAAGCACTGATAGTTGCCCATCATGGTATCGATTAGCTCACGCAGTTCGACCCGCTGTTGCTTTGTACTTAACACCAGTAAGGTGATACCCACGCCTATGACGACTATGCCAACACACACTATTGCGAACAAACCGGGCGATAAATAGGCCATAAAGGCCAATCCACAAAGCACGATTGCTATATTGATAAATAGCACCGGTAACACATGGAAGAACTTAACCGCTTTTTCGATATCCTCCGATAGTGTGGCAACCACCTTAGATAACCCTAGGGACTCCAATTGCGCTAGGGGAGTGGCCGCCACTCGGCCCACCATCACTTCCTGGATATCGAAAATGACTTTAGCGTAGAGCGAGGAGCGAATTAATTCTGTAATCAAACCTAGTACAAACAACACGCTGATGACACTAAAGAACCAGCCGGCTCCGAAGCTCATATCATCCAAACCATTACCGATGGCATCACTGATGATGGCCACAACCATCATGCTGGTCATTCCCAACAATACGCTCATCGGTACAGTGATTAACAGGTACCATTTATACTTTAAATACAATTGCTTTAGCATAAGATCGCCTCAACAGGGCAGACAGGCTTAGTAATACCCATTCACAACCTACAGCCGACTTGCTCAGCGCGATGGCCAAGATAAGGGCAAAGAGAATGAGTATTAATTCGTTATAACGTAAAAGGATCTGACTCGGGTAAAAACGGAAACTGGCTCCGAATCCCGGTCAATGCGGTTTTATCTAACTGAGTAAAATGCACCGACTCTTGGTGGCTCAGGTGAACCTGGCATCGGCCCATGGCGTCAACCACCTGGCTGTCACCACTGTAAGAAAAATCATTGCCATCAATACCCACTCGGTTCACCGCCACCACATAGGCCTGATTTTCGATGGCTCTAGCACGCAGTAACGCCATCCAGTGTTCACGCCTAGACTCTGGCCAACTGGCCACAAACAAAGCGGCATCGTAGAATTGCTGTTCAGTATTTCTACACCAGGCGGGGAACCGCAGGTCGAAGCAAATAAAACTGGCGAACTTCCATCCATAGACATCCACCACACACTGACGATCGCCAGCAGAGTAATTGTGGTGCTCCCCGGCAAAGGTAAACAGGTGCTTTTTGTCATAGGTGACGGTGCTGCCGTCGGGAAAAACCCAAAATAGACGATTGTAATATTTATCCTCATCCTGGGTGACCACACTACCCACCAACACACAGTCCAACCTGGCAGATTGTTGCTGCATCCAGGTTACGGTTGCACCGTCGCTGCTCTGGGCTACCTTACCCGGCGATTGAGTAAAACCGCTGCTGAACATTTCTGGTAACACCACCAAGTCAACATCCGTGGTCAACGAGGACAATAAACCATCGTAATAACGCTGGTTAGCCGGCCAATCTTCCCAGACTGGGTCGGCCTGAACCAACGCTACATTTAAGCGTTCTTTAATGGGTAGCGACTGGCCAATCATAACCACTCCTGTAATGATTAGTTTTCGGTATTAACGGTGGATGTTGGACGCAAGGCGTATTTACCGTCGGAGTCCTCGCCCTGCTCTTTAATTAACCAAATACCGCTGTCATCTTGTGCAAACCATTGCTCCGTGCGTTTGCGCTTTGATTTCATCGCTAATCTAAGGCAGTCCAGTCGCTGGCCCTGCACCTCAAGCTCGGCACTATCGAGCTGCGTTACGGCGGTTTTTTTAATTTTAAAATCGTTCAAGTCCAATATTTTTAAAGTCGCCTCGGTAACGCCTCGGCTTAGGTAACGATTAGCAAACACCCAACCAATACTCAATGACGTCGCATCGTACTCCCCGGGCGGCAATAAAGCCGTGAAATTATCACTTTTTTTATCACCGGTAGCGTTAATATCCAACCCTTCAGCCGTCGCCTGAGCAACAATGGTTGACTCACGGTCGTTCTCGTTGGATTGCCCCTGATAATAAATCACCGCGGAGTCTTCAATAATCAGTTCTTCGTGTGCCTCCAGGGCATAATCGCCCCAGAAACTCTCTACCTCGATATTGATATCAGTGACTATGGCCACTCTTGCCAAGCCGGCTTTTGTAGTGGAGCGTCGACGAATGCTATGCACCTTGCCAACCACCTTTTCCTTGTCGCCACTGAGAATTTCCAGCCGGTGCTCATTGGTAAAGTGAATCTGAGCCTCTTGTGGCATTTGCTGTAATGTTTCTGATTCCATGTTTTGACCGTAAATAGTGGTTGCAAACTGAATGGCTGCGCAAGCGCTAACGCTGGCCGATGAAGTAATCCTCATCGTCGTCATCGTCTTGGGAAAGGATTTCTGCCTGCGGGCCTTGGCTGGCCACGCTATTGATCCACCCTCTTTGCTCGCAGTAATCCAAATACCGATTCATAATCGTTTGATCGAAATCTGGGTACTGGACAAAGGTTCCTGCCAATAACCCAGTAATGGCACTGGTGTCCCAGCGACCTTTCTCGGTAAGGTCTAAATCTTCAAATTCATTCATCAGCATGCCAGCAAAATCGGTGAACATAGATCGATAGACCTTGCCATCACGCATAATTCGAGTGTCTTTGATGGCCGAAAAGTAGTCTTCACTGGGGACTTCATCAATCCGGTAGCCTTTATTCCGAACCCCTTGAACCAACTGGTTGTAAGTGATCGGTGCGCGGCTGGTGAGGTGGTAGGTTTGGTGATTGGTTTGGTGAATATTCAAACCGACAAACAGAGTGGCCTGAGAGACATAGTCCACCGGTGAAATATCGAAATTCTCTTCTGACGTGTAGGTAAGGCCAGTTTCTACTAAGGTTTTGATAATTTCGTAATAGATGCCTTTAACCTTGGTTTCAAACAGGGGGTAGGCCCCGGTTTGACTGTCGCCCCAAATATTACCCGGCCGCACAATGGCCCAATTAAGGCCTCTCTCGGAAGCATTATGAATCAGCGTTTCCGCCTCAAATTTAGAACGTTCGTAGTTTAAATCGGGGAAGTTTTGGCCGCGATCTAGCTCCGTTTCCAACATGGTTACGTCGTGATACAGATCATCGCCAATGACGCTAAAACTAGACACAAATATCAGCGGAATCTGTCCACAGAGGCAAAACTCAACCATGGTTGCCACGGCATCGACGTTGGTTGGTTTTAACTTTTTAAACGACGCAATTAAACTCACATTGGCGGCGCAGTGATAGACGATATCTGTAGATTCCGTAAGCTCCTGGTAAACGTCCTCCGCTAGACCAAATTGAGGCTCTATCAAATTACCGAGTACCGGCACAATTCGCCAGCGCTGATCTTTGCTGTCCTGGACCGTATCGTATACATCCACCAAAGCATTGATTCTTTCGGCGGCGTCAGCGGCTGACTTAGCTCGACTTAAACAGTACACCATGGCATCCGTGGTGCGTAACATTTCTAACAGCAGGCGTGCGCCCATTACACCTGTGGCACCGGTCATAAAGATATTGTTAACCGAAGTTTTGCCTTGATAACTCATTCCAGCAATACACCTATGTTTTATTAAATTTGGCCCACTCGCATACCACCGTCCATTTCAATGACCGTGCCATTGATAAATGTGGTTTTACAGGTAGCGAGAAAGGTAACAACCTCAGCGATATCCTCCGGCGTGCCAAAACGGCCACTGGGTACCATCGACTTTTCCAATTTGCTGGCGTTTTCGGAAGCCGAAGCCTTCTCGACATTAATAAACTGGCCAAACATATTGGTTTTACAGATTCCCGGTGCAACCGCGGTGACCACGATATTCAGCGGCCCAAGCTCACGCGCCCAGGATTCGGAGGCCTTGATAAGACCGGCTTTGGAGGCGGCGTAGGCAGAGCCACCCGAGGCTCCCCAAACACCGGCGATAGAGGCGATGTTTATAATGCGGCCGTAGCGCTGCTTGGCCATTTTACGAGACAGCACCGAAGTACAGTTAAAACAGCCCTTGAGGTTAACATCAAAAATTTTATCCGCCGCCGGAGGCCCGGTGTCTTGTAAGCAGTAGTTTTTTTCTAAAATCCCGGCGTTGTTCACCAAAACATTGATGTTTTCGCCCACATTGGCCTGGATGGTATCGGCCACCGCTTGCACTTGGGTGATGTCGCATACATCCATCACCATGTACGTGTAGCGTGATGACGCACCAAGGTGTTCTGACAGTGCCTCTAAACGCTGCTGGCTGATATCAGCCAGCACCACGTGATAACCGACATCGTGCAGTGATCTGCCAATGGCGCTACCAAAACCACCGGCGGCACCCGTTACCAACGCTACCTGCTTGCTCACGCACTGGCCTCTTCTTTAAATGCCAGGTCGATCATTTTTTTGGCTTCGGTCAGTGAATCGTGAATTCGATCGGCAAAGAAATCCACATCGCTTTCGTTCAACATTAGGTTGGGATACAAACGCGATAACGGCGAGAACTGCAGACCAAAACGTTTGGACACCTCTCGGATGATGACATCGCCGAATTTGGTTTTATCGGTATAACCTTCCGACCGATCAACCAACTGACCTTGGGAGTGATAAACCAAAGCGGTTGGCATACCTTGGACAACCATTTCCATGCCCACGTCCACGGCGGCGCGGACAAATACGTTGGAGATTTTGCCCATCAATCCGCCCATGCGCTCATAACAGCCTGGGTCATTCTCAACAATCTCATAGGTCGCTTGCACCGCAGCCAGCCCCAGTGGATACCCGTTAAAGGTACCCGCATGGATAACACCGCCTTTGGTGTAGAGGTTCATAAGGTCTTTTTGCCCGGCTATCAAGGAGATTGGCATAGAACCGCCACCGAGCGCTTTGGCGAATACCGATAAGTGCGGTGTAACGCCTAGGATTTTTTGTGCCCCACCCAAGCTAACTCGAACACCGGTAATGACCTCGTCGAATATAAGGACGACATTGTATCTTTCGCACAGCTCCTTGGCCTGCTGTAGATACCCGGCGCGCGGTAAAATACCACCGCCGTTCATACAAATGGGCTCCATTAATACCGCCGCTATTTGGTCGCCGAAACTGCGCAGGGTATTTTCTAGGGCGTTAATGTCGTTCCAGGGCAGAATAAAGGATTGCTCCTGCAAGATGCCATCCGCGCGGCCTTTTGTGTCCATCAAATCGCCACGGTACATTTCTGGTACAGGCCAGGACAGATCCTGCGGTTTGCGCCCGCCCATCACGTTATCGGCATTACCGTGATAATGCCCCTGGAAGCGAACAAACCGGTTTTTACCGGTGTAGGCGCGCGCTAAGCGCAACGCATTTTGTACCGCCTCGGTTCCGCTCAGTGCAAAGCGAACCATCTCTGCGCAGGGGATATGACGAGATAAGGTTGAACACACTTCGTATTCCAAGTCACAGGTATCGACTGACGTGACCTTGTCCATGTATTTACGTAATGCCGTCATGTAGTCGGGATTATTATGACCCACAAACATAGCACCAAACTTGGCAAACAAATCCAAATGTTCGTTGCCGTCTAAATCCCACACCCTTGAGCCTCGGCCTTTATTAAAAGGGATCACCAACGGGCGTTCTGGGTCGGCAAAATTATAGTGGGCTCCGCCCGGCAACAAGTCCCAGGTTTTTTTGTAGTACGCTTTAGACTCTTTTAAATTAAGCTTGGTTGTTGCTTCGGTTACTGTAGACATCGCCGTGTTTCCTTCTAAAGGTTGCGTGGGGTTGCCATGATGCTCACTTGCGGGCGTTGGGCCAAAGCTGTATTGGAGTGAACCAACCAGCTCTTTTATTTTGCTAACAGATAGTACGGGGCTAGCCGCCAACGCCGGCGGCACTATTACGCCCAAATTCTTTAACACCGCGACCCGCGCGAGGTAGGCCGCACCAAACATAATATTCTCAGCAATGGCCACCACGGAGCGAGTTTTTTCCATGCTGCTACCTTGCAACCATTGGTTACAGGTCCCCATGGCTGGGCCACACCAAATTTGATAATCCACTTTGCGCTCGTCGTTGCCTTCAATGGCCCACTTCGATGACTGCCCAAGGTACCACTGGAACACCAACGCCATTTTCTTTTTGGCATTGGCTTCGGCCTTGGCGACGATATCCTGCATATTACGGGACTCGAAAAACGCTTTGGTGTCCGCCCATACAGCTGCCAGCGGTTGGCCAAATACGGTTTTTTCTAACACCGAGGTTTCTTTCTCCGGCAGCGCCTCCATAGACTCGTACTGTTTGTATAAGCTATACAGCTTTTGTGCGCGTACGCCGTACATGGAGTTGGCTTTTAACACCTGAACTTTAGCGCCCAGTTCGAACATATCCGCCGAAGGCGCCGACACAACGTCGGTGACAGTGGCGGCTTTTAGCAGCTCACGAGCAGTCTCGGAGGTGCCTGATTCTTCGCAGGCCTGGTTAATTGAACCGGTAACAATATAATCCGCGCCCATAGCAAAGGCAGCCCAGGCACCCTCCGGTGAACCGATACCGCCAGCCGCCCCCACTCTGGGAGCCTCCGGGTAGTTTTGCTGCGAAGTTATTTGATTACGCAGGGCCACTATCTCAGGGAAGATACAAGACAGCACACCGTGGTCGGTGTGGCCGCCGGAATCCGACTCCACGGTAATGTCATCAGCCATGGGCACTGATTTGGCTAGGGCCATCTGTTGTTCAGTGACTAGGCCTGCTTTTGCTAACTTGGATATCAATTTCTCCGGTGGTGGCATTAAGAAGTTTTTGGCCACCTCCGCCCGAGATACCTTAGCGATAATTTTGTTATCGCTTACTACCCGGCCATCTTCTAACTGCCTTAAGCCAGCAACCCGGTAATACACTAATGCAGCGGATAAATTAATATAGGCGGATGCCTCAACTAACTTTACGCCTTTGTTAAGGCAATGTTCTACACACTCCATTTCCCAGGTTGGGTGGCCAGGATTGTGCAAAAGGTTTATCGCGTAGCGTTTTTCTGGCAAAGCCTGATTGAGTTCATCAATAGCGTCTGCCACTCGCTGGGCAGATAATCCACCAGCACCAAAAGACGATAAAATACCCGCCTGGCCCAGAGCAATAACCATAGCAACGGAGTTAATACCGTTGGCCATGGCACCAGCATAATAGGGATAACGTGTGTTATAGGCCTGGCAGAAGGTTGCGTTACCAAGATTCATGGGTGCCAGTGAGTTGATCATACCCAGGCAACCAATACCGTCGTCATCCACGGCAGCCAGTCGGCCGCGCTCTTCCAACACAACGTTGCCGTTAATATTAAGCACGTAGAGCGGCGTTTGCAGGCTTTGCAATAACCGCCGGACTTCCGCTTCGGTTTGATAAACATCGCGTGGTGCGCCTTCCCACACAAATGTCTGGTTGCCCTGCGCCACCGAAAGTTGCAATACCGATTGTTTCATAGGTGTCTCTAACCTTTAATAATGTCTATTCTTCGCCGCTGGTAAAACGCATGCCTAAGTTGTCACAAATGCCGATGACTTTATCTCGGTAGAGTGTTTCGGCAATTACATGCAATGATATTTCAGTTATGTCGCTGGCGGTGTTTTTCTGTACTGAAAAGTCTTTCACCGACAGTCGATAGCGCAGCTTGTCAACGGCACACTTCACCTCACCGCGAAACTTGGCGCTGTAGTGGTGATCTTTAAGTAGCGACGCTTTGAGGTGCGTTAAACTGTGAATACCAAGATAATAGGAATAAAAGCGTAGTACTTGCTCTGCGCCCTCCACAATCAAGGTGCCTGGTAGTACTGGGTCATTTTTGAAATGGGCTTTAAATGCCCAATGGCTGGGGTCGATATCACGTTCACCAATGATTTGACCCAACCCCCAAGCGCCACCGGTTTGGTCTACCTGTAGAATTCGGTCTAACATTTTCGATTGTGTAGCGTATAAGCCAGGGACTTTCGCGTACCCAAAGCCTTGACCAAAACACGCGGCCAAATCACCTCGTTGTACCGCTTCAATATCGCCGCTGCTGAATTGAGTTTTTTGACATCGCAAAATGGGTGCGGGTGCAGCGTTAGACTGGGCACTGGCAAATAACTTTTTGGTGTCGAGGTTTTTTGATTTTTCAATATCTTTTAATGGGAAAAACCCGGAGGTAGCGGTCAATTTAAAACAGTGCCGCTCACCGACATAACCATCGTATTCATAGTTAATCAGAATATTTTTGCCCACCTTGGTGAACGAGTGAATTTGAACTCGTCCTTTTAATACCTCACCGGCTTTTGGCATGGGGCTAAAAATTTCGGTTTTGCTGTCGATTGCCCGATATCGTAACTCCCCCTTAAACATTTGATCGCAACCAATGTAGGTGAAGGCAACAATCATGGCGTGGGAGGATTCTAGGCTTACAAACGCTGGCACGGAGCCGTGATAAACAAACCAATCCTGCGGGTGTAAATCGTACTCCCATTGAATCTCGCAGGGTTCCAGCTTACCGGGTTGGGCGGTAAGTTTTGTAATGCGAGATACAAACATATAGGGTGGCGAAGGCATGCGAGTGCGTATGGCGTAGGTGTCAGCTTCGGCATAGTCCGGGCCTAAAACCTTCGCCACCGAACCGTTAGTGATCTCTACTAACTGACGTTCGTTTAACAGACATGAGGGATTGTACAATTGTTCCAGAGGCACCGCCGCAGGCCGTGCTGCCACAGGCTGTGTCATGCCATGAGCTGCCGTCAATTGCGCAGTATTAGGCTGCAAGTTGTTGCTTTGAGCCACGCCGTTTCGGCTCATGGCCGCCCCCCAAGCGTCACCTCGCAACATCGAGGCGACACGATTGTAAAATCGCTGTTCAACTTGCAAATACTGGAGGTGTGTCGCTTCCGCACGTTGAAATTCGGCCTGGGACAAACGAGCCAACTGCTGCTGGAACGCCTCAGGTTGTGACTTAGCCGCTTGCCCGTTGGCAGCAACCATCTGGCTGGGCTCAGCCTGATAACTTGGTACTGTTACAGTTTCCGGGCTGGCTTGCAAAATCGGTTGTGAATTCGATTGAGAGATTGGTTTCGAGATCGGCTGTGAGATCGACTGCGCCACGGACTTTGCTATTGGCTCAAGCCCAAGTGCCCGGCGATTGTCGTCATTAACAATCTTGTCGGCGATGGTTTTATCGCCACCAATATAAATGGTCTTCAACAACGACCGCTGTTGCGCTCCGGAGTCAAAGCGTTGCTCACTTAAGGCTTTATATTGAGACGCCTTAGCGGCACTTAGGATCATGTGCGCATAGCAATAGTCGGCACCTAAGCTGTTTATCGCCGCGTATCGGCCCTGGCCTTTAGTTGGCCAATCTGAGGACTGTTGTAAAACCTGCAAGCCGGAGCCATCGTTGAGCTGAGGATACTTTGCCCCCTGCCAGTTCGGTGTACCCGGCAAATATCCCTGGGCCAAACATAGACAGGTTTTTAACAAACTGGCCATGCCGGAAGCACTGCCGGTATGGCCGTAATTCGCTTTGACCGAGCCAACGGTCATGGGCCGCGCAGGGCATGCGTATAATTCAGCCAGTGCCGTTACTTCAGCACTGTCCTCTCGGCTGTAGCCACTGGCATGAGCTTCAACGTAACTAATATCCGCCGCTGCCACACCGGCCTGCTCCTGTGCTTGCCTAGCGGTGGCGATGATCTCTTCGACCTGCGGGATAAAGTCGCTGTTGGATGACTGTTGGCTATGTTCAATGGCTAGGCCATCAATGTTGGCATAGACCGCGGCGTTGTCTCGCTCGGCATCTTGCGCACGCCGTAGCACAACCACGCCGCCGCCCTCGCCAACATTTGCGCCGTTGCTATCGATACCAAAAGACAAACTAAAATTACCAGTATTAGGCGCAGCTTGGCCGGTGTGGTAAATATTTTCAAACCCACCACAAAAACTGCCGCTGCCCACAATAACCGCCTCCACTTCGCTCAGCGAAAGTAAAAACTGAGCCAGCTCAATGGCCCGGAATACTGAATTTTCTTGCGCAAAAATAGACAGTGCCGGGCCATTTAATCCTAAGGAAGCAGAGATGCGGCTGGCTACCACATTATTGATTCCCCCGGTAATACCTTCAGCGTAGGGTTCGGGGAATAGGCTGTCTTTGACAATAGATTCCAGCGTTGCAGTTTGCTCTGCGGATAAATCAATACCGGACTTTTGCAGACTGTCTCTCACCTGCCAAGCAGCTTCGTTACGCGCTTGATAACGGTAGCAGAGGTAGTCGTTATCTGAAGCAACAATAACGGCAATGTTACGTCTTTCTTTCCCAGGTTGAAAACCCGCATCTTTGTATGCGGCCGCTGCCAGCTGCATCAACCACATGTGTGATAACAAATGCATACCAGCCACATTGGGTGGCAACTTAAATTGCTTACAATCGAAATCAAACTTTTCGATATAGGCCCCAAGCGGCGCATCGGCCAGGCCGTTGGGTATCAGTAAGTCAGGGCGTTGCTGCAAGCCTGACCAGCGCGTTGGTGGTAATTCGTCGGCCACACAGGCTGAATTTTTTAACACCTCGTTAAATTGGCTGATGCTACTGGTGCTGGCCATACCAACACCCATACCCACGACTGCCAATGGCATAAAACTGTTGCTTTGGTCAGCTGCAGATAATTCCGCTACCAGCTCTTGGCCAGGGCGGAATTCACGTACCACCATGTGGCCATTCACACCACCAAAACCAAATGCGTTTATACCGGCTCTTTTATAGCCGCGCTGTTGGTGACTTGGCCAGTCAGTGGTTTCGCGCACAACGTTATCGGCGGTTAACTTACCCTGCTTGGTGGCCACCATATCCTGCAATTGTACGGTGCCGGGAATGACGTCGTGCTGCATGGCCAGTAATATTTTCATTAAACTGGCCATGCCCGATGCTGTGAGCATATGGCCAATATTACCTTTGTTGGCACCGATCAAAGGCAACTGCCCGTGCTCTGTAAAAAACCGTTCAACGGAATTTAATTCTACCTGATCGCCCACGGGCGTTCCCGTAGCATGGCACTCAAGGTAGTCGACATCGGCGCCCTCGTTGGCTGCATTTTGCCCATAGGCTCGCTGCAAAGCCAACATTTGGCCTTCGTGGTCGGGCACCAATATGTGCTTGGCGCCACCATCGTTAGACAGGCCAATGGACTCAATCACGCCGTAAATTTGGTTGCCGTCGGCCACGGCATCACGCAATCGTTTTAACGCTACAACGCCAGCGCCCTCACCGGCCTTGAGTCCGTCGGAGTTGCGATCAAAAGGAATGGAGTCTTTGCCGGTATCAGGAAATGCCTGCAGAATATTAAAGCCGTGGTCTATATAGATATGATCGGCGTGGCAAACGGCCCCGGTGAGCATGACATCGGCTTTGTTGGTTTGCAGGTAGAAGCTGGCCAGTTGCATGGCATAAATGGCCGATGAGCAGGCGGCGTCCAAGGTGTAACTTGGGCCTTTAATACCCAGAGCCTCGGCCGCCAGGATGCCGTTCAAGCTTGCGGTGGATAAATTTTTATCGCTAATTCCCTCCGCCGGCCAGTAGTTGGCGAAACTAAATCTATCGTCGCCTAACAGTTGTTGGATATAGGGTTCGAGTATTTGGCTGTACAACCGGTTACTTAGCTGTTTTCCCAAATGGGTGGGCATGCCGATATTGCCTAATAGCAAACCGCAGCGGCTAGCCTCCCTAGCGGTGATATGAGCATCGTTGTACGCCGCTTTGGCTGCGTACATCGTCCATTTAAACAGATTATCCAAGCTGCCAATAAACTGGGACGCCAGTTGAAATTCGCTGGCATCGAAATCAAAACCGCGCACATGACCATTTTTATGGTAGTGAATTTTATCTATGGTACCGGCTTTCTCAGCAAAATAATAAGCGGGGTCTACACCAATAAGGTCTTCGGTCAGGGCGCTGGAGACATCCTTTTGCGCCAGTAAATTCTGCCAATATTGCGCGGGGGTGTCGGCGCCTGGGAATAAACATCCCATGCCAACAATAGCGATAGGTTCCATAAATCGGCTCTAAAAACGTTTAACTCGATAATATCTGTGGGAAACGGCGAGATACCGTTTCAAAAACTCTAGTAGGGTAAGCCCCCACTTGTGCGTTACACCTCCGTTTGCACGGTATCGTTGTGTAAGACTTTACTGCGTATTTTTTTGGAACAAGTAAATTGCACACCTGTGAGCTTAATAAACACTTCTCCGGTGAAATCGGCGACCTCGATATTGGCCAGCAGCCTACTGTTAGAGCTCTCTACAATAGTTGCCCGTAACAGCACTTTTTGGTCAAACGCTAACGGCTTGGCAATTTCTATACTCTCAACGCCTAAAGGCAAGCCGGCGCCGTCGGTATTGAGCAATACCCAAAGATACGGGGCCTGCAACAATACATCGGCCAGATAACCATTAAAGCGCCGGGGTGAAAATTGCCCGTACTCAGCATCGGAAAGCCTTTGCAGTTCACCGCTGGCAACAATTTCTGTGGCAGTCACCTTGTGTATCTTCTTTAACCCGGCGAATGCGGGCCCATGAAAAAGCCAAGCTGGCTCACCACTGGCCGAGTACAGAGCTCGTTCACCAAGATCCGCTTCCTGCGATAGGTCGATGGCCAAACGCCCTAAATCCAACTCCGCCTGAGCGTCTTGTAACTGCACATCAGCGCTGTAATGCTGCACTGTTTTACCTTGATTGGTACTGGTAATCACAACGCTCAACGTCGGGCTTTTGGCATCGAAGCTAACATCGCTGGCAGGAGCCACAGAGGCGGTAAAGTGTTCAGATTGCTTGCCGTCCAGCACAACACCCTTCAAAACGCTGAAGCCAGTGATTTTTTGAACGGCAAAATTGGGGGCATAATTACGAGCGCAGTCGATTAACCAGCCAAGGGCACAGGTTGCCGGCAATACAGGACTACCACCAATCACATGGCTTTTCAGGAAGGGGTTCGCTGCTTGAGCTAAGTCTCGGATATAGCTCCTTGGGGTGGCTTCGCTGCGAACCCATTTACCACTACGAGCGTAATTTGCGCTGCCCACAACGATTTGCACATCGCTTTGATTACTGTACTCCCGCGCAAATATCTGCGCGCCGGTATCTACAGGAATAATAGCCACGCCCCGCTCTTGGTAGGCCTTTTTCAAAGCCGCGTTAACCATACCACTGTCCCAAGGGCCCCAATCAATAGACTTAACTTGAACCCTGGGGTGCTGACTCTTGAACTGATAAGCCAACTTGTTGAGTACCTCGTTGGCGGCGGCGTAATCTACTTGCCCGGCATTACCGAAATACCCCGAAACCGATGAGAACAAACACAATGTCTTAAGTTGACTTGCTGGAATAACTTCCAGCAGATTTTCCAAGCCTTTTACTTTAGTGCCAAACACCATTGTAAAATCGACCAACGTCTTTCGATCGATTTTTTTATCGGCTAAATTGCCTGCGCCGTGTACGATGCCGGTTACTTTACCCAGCTGTTGTTCGGCTGCAGTAACTTTTTCCGCCAGATCTTTTTTATCCAAAATATCGCAAGCCAGGTAGACGGCTTTACCACCACAAGCGGTAATATCTTTAATGGTTTGACGTATCTCGAAAGCCTGGACTATAGGGTTCAGACGTTTGTCGATTTTAACCGGGGTTAACTGTTCACCCTTAGCCTGCATATCAGCGATAGCCGCCGCCCGCAGTGCGTTTAAATCGTCGCCGCATTCTGCTACCCAGCTCGGCTGACCTTGTTCAATGTCCGTGCGGCCCAGCAAAATAAAGCTGGCTGAGGACTCGGCGGCCAAGGCCTTAACGCAGGACGCCGTAATGCCACGCCCACCGCCTGAGACCAGAATCACATCGGCGTCGCTTACACTGTTGCTTGCTGAAAAATCCAACGGCGCCAGTTGCAGAGACAGCGTGCTACGCTGACTGAGCGACATGCGCCCCACTTCTAACAACTCACTGCTTGGATCTTGTAGCTCTTGCAGGATAACACCAGCGGCATCGCCTGCTGATAATTTCGGTTTAAGATCAACGGTTTTACAGCGCACGCCGTTCCATTCATAGTTCAGCGACTTCACCAAGCCACTGTAGCCCGAGGTCACTGTGGCAAAAACGCGTTTACCAGAGGTCCCTAGCTGGCCATCCATTTGCGAACACACCATAAAAACGGCATCGCCCGCGGCGGCTGCGGAGTTTAGACTCTCTTGCAGATGCTTTGCCAACAGGAATAACGCATCAACACTGGCGTAGTCTTTTTTATTGAAGCTTGCTTTGATGGATTTGGCAGTCGGCGAGGTCGAGACTAAAAATAATACACCGCCAATTTTTCCATGCTGTTGCTCGATGCTACCCAAGGTATCTGTAATCGCCGCTTCGGTGAGCTCAAGCAGGCTAAAATCGGCGTCTTTATCTTTGCCAGTTAAGCTCAACCGGATGGATTTCTGCTGCTGTTCTTGCAATTGTTTTGCCACAGCACCGGCCAGTTTAGGGTCGTCATCAACCACTAGCCAAGCAAACCCTTCGGGCAAAGCCAAAGGCTGTTGGTCTGGCAGAGCGATCTCAGTGAGTTCTGCCCTGTAGCGCTCTATAGGTGTAGAAGACTCTAGCGACTGCGCCAGTAACACTGGCGCGGATGCAGAGAAAGTTTCTTCGACTGATGATATTGCTCCTGCCGTATTTCGAAGATCGGCTTTAACTACGACAGGATCAGACTTTACCGAACTCACATCATTGGATGATGTTACAAAGCCAATGGAGGTCATCACATCTTGCACGCCGGCATCTACCGGGCCGGCCGGGGTTTTAGCGGGTGCAGCCGCAACGGGGCTAGGCTCCGGTGCTGTTACAGCAGAGCCCGCTGTCTCTTTAAGGCTGTTCATATAGGCCTGGATTCGACCGTATAAAAACTCAACCATTTTGTTGATGGTGCTGAATTGGTCTACGTCGACGGTTTCTAAATCTAAGTATTCCTCGGCGTTTTCAATGCCGGGCATGACGTTAGAATCAAAGGTTTCAAACATGGCACCAATGATTTCGATTCGCTTAATAGAATCGATGCCTAAATCGGCCTCTAGATCCATGTCCACGCCGATCATGTCGTCGGGATAACCGGTTTTATCGCTGATGACTTTGATCAGGTCCTTAGCCATTTTCTCTTCGGTGAGATTTTCCAGCTCCGCCAGGGCTTTTTGTTCCTCTTCGGTTAATCCCGAGGCCGCAGCTGCGGGAGCAGGCTCAGGTGACGCAGCAACGGTGGGCTCAGGCATGGCTGCAGGGCTAGTCATTTCCGGCAAGTTTGGCGCCGGTGCGGCTACGGTAGGCACAATAGATGCGTAGGCGTTGGTAGCTTCTACGGCTGGTGTTGCCGCCGGAGCTGGCATCGTCACAGGCTCGATTGCAGGCTCCGCCAACTGTGGGCTGATGGCCGAGGCAGAAGGCGCGGCACTCACACCAGCACCCATTAACGCCTGCTGATTCAGGAAGTACTTTTCGTGATTGAGGTGATAGCAGGTTTGATTTTTTTCTAACAGCTGCAGCGTTTGGTTTAAGCTAGCCACCATATCTTTGAAGTTTGCGCTGTCACCATGCTTATCGAAAACTTCGAATTGTTTATTCATCATTGCCTGGAGAAAACCAACGTATTCTTTTTGGTTTTCTTGAAACTGCTGATGAACCTGATTAACACTGTTCTGGGCGTTGATCTGGCTACTAAGAAGCCCTGCTGCTTGGCCTCTTGCTGCTTTGCTTTGGTCAGTCATATGATTTTCTAACTCCTCGTAATCGTTTAGGTCGTCCAATAACAGGGCATGAGTCCAATCTCTAGCCTGCTCACGCGGCGCCAGAGAATCGTCTGAGACAGGCTCAAAAACAGGCTCGGTAGGGGAAGAAGTCTCGGTAAGGTCGGCGCCTGGCTTGTGAGTTACCAACATAGCTTGTACTTGCTGCTCTATGTAGTCATCCAAGGCCGCGGTGTCCACACGGTTGGCTTTTTCTCGGCGAGCTTGGGACGCCGCGGAAAAATAATAGCCACCATTCACTCGGAAGGTTAGCCGTTTGTTGGTGGACTTAGACTCAGGCAAAATGGCGTAAGGGTCCTGACCAGAAAGCTCAATGCCATCGACAATCATCTTCGCCAGCGCCTTGCGAAAGCTCTCACTCTCGTTCGCATTTTGGCCTGGATCTAGGCTAACTACGGTGTGCTCTCTATCACCGAGTATTTCGCTTACCAACTTGCCTAAAACACCTTTCGGCCCGATTTCGACAAACCGTGTGCCGCCAGCCTGATAAATGTTTTCTATGGTTTCTTTAAAACGCACAGCACTGGTCAACTGCTGAGCCAGGGCAGATTTTATGGCATCACCTTTTACTTGATGCTCACAACCGCTCACATTTGAATAAACAGGAATGTGTGGCCGTTTAAACTTAAAGTCTTTCAGGCCTTTCTCAAACGGCTTTGCGCCATGGGCAACGTAGCGTGTATGGAATGCGGCGGATACGGGTAGCCGAGCACAACGCACACCGTCATTTTTAAGTTTTTCACACAGCCGGTTTATTTGATCGCTACCTCCACCCAGCACGATTTGATCGCCGGAATTGATATTCGCCAAATAGATATCATCGTAGGCTTTTATTTCCGCCTCTACGTCAGCTAACGCTAGGTTAACCGCCAGCATGGCGCCACTGTCTTTTCCGTCTTCTGCCTGGCTCTTCATTGCGCTGCCGCGCAATATAGCCAATTGGTTGAACTGGTCTTGATCGATTACTTCTGCGGCCAACAAGGCGGTTAACTCGCCGAAGCTGTGGCCAGCCACGAAATCAGGTTTAAAGCCATACCGCTTTAAAATATTGTAGTAACCGGCACTCACCGCACCAATGGCAGGTTGGGCGTTATCGGTACTGGTTAATGTTGTTTGGTTAGCTTTGGCATCGCCTTCGTTAAATACCGGCGCTGGGTACACAATGCGAGAGATGGCCTCTTGTTGTAAATCTGTCCGGCAGGCATCCATGCTGGCCAAGGCTTGTCGCATCTCTGGGTATTCATTGGCGATGCGACGCCCCATGTCCACATACTGAGAGCCTTGACCAGGAAACAACGCTACCACCCTGCCCTTACCATTGGTTGGTGTAGCAAAGGGACGATAGTAAATTCCTCGAGGGTGCTCCCAGGGCTTGTCGCCGTTACGCTGTAACAGGCCAATAGCTGTTGCCAATAATTCTGCCGCCTGCTCTGCATTTTTCGCAACAAATCCGATTCGCGCTTCGTCTGCGCCCAGTGCGGTATGGTTTTGACGCTTTAGCAATTCGGTAAAGGCCTGCTCTGGACTATCGCCACTTAGCGCGGTCAATTGCTCCTGACAAGACTCAGTTAATTGCAGACAAGAATCTTTGTGTAATATCACCACCTGTGGCGTTATGTTCAGTCGATATGGCTCGGTTTGTTCTTGTTGGTACTCCTGCATTACCATATGGTAATTGGTACCGCCAAAACCAAAGGCACTGACTGCGCCGCGCCTTGGGCCCGCTTGCTTAGCCTTAACCCAGGGGCGATTTTCTGTATTGACGTAGAACGGCGAATCCTGTTCCACAAAGAATTTATTGGGCTGCTTTACATTAATGGTAGCCGGATACACTTTATGATGTAGACTCAGCGCCATTTTAATCGCCGAGGCAGCACCGGCAGCACACCGTGTGTGGCCAATTTGCGATTTCATGCTGCCCACAGCGACGGATTGTTTATCCAGGCCGAGATCACCGTATACGGTGTGTAAACTTTTTAGCTCGGTTTGATCACCGGCTGCGGTGCCCGTGCCGTGAGCTTCTATCAGCTCGATGTCTTTGGCGGTTATGCCGGCAATATCGTAGGCGCGATTGATCGCCAATACCTGGCCCTCTCGGCGCGGAGCAAAAATACTTTTGGCTCGACCATCACTGGCACCGGACAATGACTGGATTACGGCATAAATTCGGTCGCCGTCGCGCTCTGCATCTTCCAATCGTTTCAGTACTAACAAGCCCACGCCGTCGCCCAGCATCATGCCGTCGGACTTACTGTCAAAAGGACGTGAGGTGTTACTGGGTGAAAGCGCCGGGGTACGGCTAAAACATAAAAATGAGAAGATGGAGTTTTCGAGATTAACACCGCCGGTCAATACTGCGTCACAACTACCATCGGCTAATTCGCCGATGGCCGCCTTCATTGCCGCCAAGCTACTGGCACAGGCAGCATCAACCATGTTAGACGTGCCGCCTAAATCGAAGAAGCTGGCAATACGACCACAGGCAACGTTGCCCAAAAAACCGGGGAAGCTGTCTTCATTCCACTCTAAGTATTGATCGAGTAAGCGGGCAACAATGTCATCTGCCACTGGCTCTGGTAGACCGGAGTTTGACAGGATTTGTTTTAGGAAAGGCGCCTGCTGACGAGCCGCTAGCATAAAAGAGGTGTTACCGTTACCGGCGCCGCCCAGGATAACACCTACGCGCTCGCGGTTAAATTTGCAATTCTCGTCGAAAAGACCGGCATCTTTAAAAGCCTGCTTTGCTACGTATAGGGAAAAAAGCTGCGCGCTACAAATAGATTCGAGCATTGCCGGGGGAATTTTAAATTCCACCGGATCGAAATCAATGGGGGGAACCCAACCGGCCTTGTGGGCATAGGTTTTGTCTTTGTCCTTAGTGCCGGGCTCGTAGTAATCGCTTTTTTTCCAATAACCCTCGAAGTCTAAATTATCGGTAATAGCATCGACTTTGTTTTCAACGCTGCTCCAAAAGTCGAATAGATTTTCAGCACTTGGAAAGTGGCTGGCCATACCAGTGATGGCAATAGGCACACCTTTTCGCATTCCCTACTCCTGTTTCCTTGATGCACTTACGTGCGAAATCAAAAACGTTTTGGCTTCCTGCCTCTATCTAATCTATTTTGCTGTCAATCAGGCGCGACCCCCCAAACCAGATACAACGAAAAGCCGACACACCTGGGCCTGCTAGAATAAATCCAATGGCATTAACTGCTTGGTTAAGTATCTGCGTAGGGAGAGTCAATAGACTGAACAAAGGGATAGGACAAAACATATAAACCGCAACCAGCCCAACTATATTAGGCCCAGCTAAAAGATGCAGCTAGTGTAACTAGTATCCGTGGGGTTTGCAGCAGGGCCGACACTTCACAAATACTGACATACAAAAGACTTATGCTGACACATGGCCACACAAACTAGGTTTTAAAGACAATAAATATAAAAAGAAAGATAACGGCCGTCGCTAGACATGACTGAGCGCACAGTATTTTATTTTTTTATTCGATCAAAATCCATTACCGCCCTAGGTTGGCGGGCCAAATAGCCTATACACTCAGTGACAACATTTTGCGCCGACCTAACTGACAACCCACTTCTGACGTGCCAGATTTATTATTGCTTTAGCCCTCGAAAACCTTAATAACTTATCCATCCCTCAACCCTGCCAACCCTTTTCGGCCACTGCTTTTTTCCACTGGATATAAAACGACAATAGCCGTGGCTGTACTCGCAATTAATTTGAAGAGATTTTTACGTACTGGATCAACGACACGCGTTAGGACAATGAGTCACTTGGATTATTTGGAGACGTTAGATTTTTCTTATTTTTAATGTTGTTAGCGCAGTGTTGGGGCTGGCGCTATTGGGACTTATTTAACCTCTGTTGCCACACTCTATTTTTAAGCCCAATTTTTAAGCCCAATTTTCAACCCCTGCTTTCTCACCCTGCTCGCGCTCTGTTTTCATACCGACTTTCACACCCCAACCGGTGCAGCGGCTAGAGTGTTTAGCGTGCCTGCCAGGCTGCAATGCTTGGCTAGGCCTGCATCTGTAAAACCATTGAAAAGACGGATCAACGATTGAACACCACCGTTTTATCCTCGTTCAACAAGACTCGGTGCTGAGCGTGCCAAAGCACAGCTCGATACAACACGACTCGCTCCACATCACGGCCGATTTCCACTAAGGCATCGGGGGTATTGGCGTGAGTGACTCGCTCCACGGCTTGCTCAATAATCGGACCTTCGTCTAGGTCCGGCGTCACATAGTGCGCCGTTGCACCGATCAACTTAACCCCGCGCTGATGAGCCTGGTGATAGGGTTTAGCCCCTTTAAAGCCGGGCAAAAACGAATGGTGGATATTGATGGCCTTGCCCTTCAGCTGCTGGCACAGGTTATCCGACAAAATTTGCATATACCTCGCCAGCACCAGGAAATCCGCTGCAAGCTCTTGCATCAACGCGAGTATCTGCTGCTCCTGCTCTGCCTTGGTGTCTTTGGTAACTGGCAAATAGTGGTAAGGCACACCGTACCACTGGCACAAAGAGGCCATATCCTGGTGGTTTGACACCACTGCCACTATATCGATGGGTAACACCCCTCGCTTCCAGGAGTTGAGCAAATGTTCCAAGCAGTGCCCCCATTTGGATACCGCTATCACCACCTTGGGTTTGTATTGGTAGTCGTGCAACTGCCAATCCATATCGAAACGCTGGGCTAAGGGCTGAAAAACCGACCGCACCTGGGCTAAAGATTTCTCGCCCTGACAGGAACTCAGTACCGTGCGCATGAAAAATTTACCGGTGTGGGGATCTTCGAACTGAGACGATTCTCGAATGTTGAAACCCTGGAGAGCGAAGGCGTTGGCCACTGCGGCCACGATGCCCGGTTGGTCATTGCAGCTAAAACGCAGTACGACTTCGCTGACGTGTCCATTGTCGGCCAATGTGTTGCTGGCGTTCATTAATACTCCCTGGGCTTTCCATTTTGGGCGGAATATACCACATTGCTCATTAGCTGGGTAAAGCTGAGGCTGGTTGCTTTAATCAGCCGCGCTCAAATCGATTTTGCATTAGTAGCCCAGGTTCTATGTCATAAACTTTATAAACCGAATGACAGGCTGAAACCGTAAAGCCTCCTGAGGTTCCCGTAGTGTCGAGCCCTGCGCAAAGTTTGTGGGAGTCTTAACAGTGATGGCTGGCATGTGGGTGAACTATCCGTCCTCACGGCAAACTAATATAGACGACTGGTGGCTTGGAGAATGCCTACTAGCAGCGTGGGAACGGCTATACTTGGGTTACTGTGGTTTGGTGTTGCCCGACCCTCAGCCCTATCCGACGTACATCCGTCATTGTCCATACACGTAACGGCGCTTAGGCATCCGTTCTGGGGTAAGTGACCCCGTAAAGATAGGATCGTAATGTCGGGGCCACCCTGAAGGTCACCAGCAAGACCAATAATTATTAACCTGCAGTCTGCTTAGAAATCGACAGAATCGCCAAACGGATTGGCACACTTATGGCTTCGCCACTGTTTATTGTGTATCCATGCCAAATGGGTGACACGTGCAAACAGCCGTGGTCTTAACGCCGGTGTGGCGTGGTTACTAACGTGTCAATCATGGCAGACCCGTATAAAAAAGTGGGCTATCCAACAATGCCAAAGTCCCTGTTTTGTCGCTGTTCACCCAAAGTTTATCGCCCGGGCATACTCGCCAGGGCCAGCCTGTGGTTGCTACTGCCCGCTGTAGCCAGCACAGCCCAGGCAGCCCCCGCCGACGACGTGTACGATGAAATAGCCCGAATCGAATCGGAACAAGGCGCCTTTGGCGCATCGCTAGGCGAGCACCTGCTTAGCCTTGCCACCGGGTACCAAGCCCGTGGCAAACACGTTGAGGCCGTTGAAGCCTTTAAGCGTGCCCTGCATGTGCAACGCATTAACGAAGGCTTGTACAGCATGAATCAGGTGCCGGCCATGGAGGCCATGATCGAAAGCCAAATTGCCCTGGGCGATTGGGACGAAGCCGCCAAACGGCATTCGCACATGTACTGGTTACACCAGCGCAACTTCGGCGTCGATGACCCTCGCATGCTGCCAATGCTTGAAAAAATGAGCTCCTGGCATCTGAACGCCTTCTCCTTAAGCCCCGTGAATATCGCCAACCATTTGTTGAGCGCGCATCAGTTGTTTGCCATGTCGATTGACATTATCGACAAAAACTACGGCCGCGAAGACATGCAAATGATCAAGCCGCTGAAGGGTTTGGCCGTGTCTAATTATTATCTCGCCACCTTAAAAGCGGAGCAAAGCCGACGCTCGGCAATGATGACCACCAGTAGCAATGGCAACGACACCGCCCAGGCCGAGCGCAAAGCTCGATTGGATCATTACATCCTCAACAGTTATTACAATGGCAAACAAGCCATCACCAAAATGATCGACATCTACGAGACCGCCGATCACACCGATCAATCGGATTTGATTGCTGCCCATGTACAGCTGGGCGACTGGTACATGATGTTTGATCGCTCCAACGCGGCCATGGGCCAATACGAGTTGGCGTTTGACAAAATTGCCACCACTAACACCTTGGATGAGTTCTCTAAAGAACTGTTCGATAAACCTCACGCACTGCCAGATATGCCACTGCTGGAAACCCAGGCGCACAACCCAAACCAGCCCCACGACTATGTGCTGGTGAAATTTGATGTCACCTCCCGTGGGGAAGCGCGCAACGTGGATATTTTGGAGTCGAAGCCCGAAAACCACGTCGGCAACCGCGCTATGGTTCGCCGCAGTTTAAAAAGCGCGAAGTTCAGGCCGCGCATGGTGGCCGGTAAACCGGTTGACACTAAGGGCATCGTACATCGCTACATACTGCCTAAATCTTAATTCAGCAGTAATCATTGGCAGGACGGCGCGGTTTATCGGCGGATGTAACAACCAAGCCATGACGTCGGTATGCCGAGGCGGCGTTACCTGTTTATCCAAGGCCCGCTAAAAGCGAACCTACACATTAAACACAGAGTATTTCTTGGGATTATGGAGTGCTCTGTGAGGATAAAAATTTGTGGTAAATTGGTAATAACGGACGACGAATAATCGTAACAAGACCCAACGGATTATGGGGTGATAATGACGAGCCATACATAAATCGACGTCTTTAGGCGTTTTGCTCGCTGGGGGTAAACTTTCTTCTCACTTCTGTGTCCCAGATTATCGTCCCGTTAAAATTGCAACCTTATCTCATTGAGGCCGCCATGCTTATGCACCGCAGCGATAGAAGAAAACTTTCGCCCCTGGCCCTGCTGGTCGCAGCCATTACACCCTTAGTTTTAAACGGCTGCGGAGCACAATCCACTCAATCCCAAGCTTCACTCCCAACGCCTCCTAGCGCTAGTAGCAGCTCATCGGCGGGATCAGCCGGTGCCAGTGCCGGTTCCGTCGGCGCCAGTGCGGGGTCTGTAGGTGCTAGCGCGGGTTCCGCGGGGGCCAGCGCCGGGTCCGTTGGCGCTTCTGCCGGCTCAGTGGGCGCCAGTGCCGGATCCGCCGGAGCCAGTGTCGGCTCGGTTGGCGCTTCTGCTGGCTCAGTGGGCGCCAGTGCCGGATCCGCCGGAGCCAGTGCCGGCAGCGTATCGGTTTCCGTGGGCAGCAATGGTGCCAGCACTGGCACCATCAGCACCGGCTCAGGCAACAAACCCGGCAACCAATCACCTGGCTCCAGTCGCCAGGGCGACGGGCAAGACGGCCAGCAACAAGCCAGCAGCGCAGACCGCGGCCAACACAGCGACCAGCCACCCAGCCTCGACGAGGGTTCCAGTGGCGAACTTGAAGACTTTTCCGAACAGGCCAGTGGCGGCGGAGGCGGCGGCGCCAGTTCAGCCGAGCGAGTGGCAGAACTCGAAGGCGCATTGAACAGCTCAATCAGCAGCTACGATGGCATGATCCTGCGCGAGCGAGAAACCATGGCCAACCGAGCCAATGCCGCCGGCAGCGAAGATGAACTCAGTGAAACCGAAGTGTCCGGGCCTTTATTCGACGAAATTGGCAGTGGCCAGCCCGAACAAGACGGCCCAGGTGACGCTTACGAATCCAGTGGTGGCGGCAACATGCCCGCTGGCACCGCCGGCCGATCCGGAGACTACTCGCCCACCGGCAGCGGCGCCCCACCGGCGGATATCCCCAGTGGCAACGACGATGACATCGTAGCTCGCCAAATCCGTGAGGCAGCGATGAAAGAATCAGACCCAGAGCTGCGGGAAAAACTGTGGGAAGAATACCGCAAGTACAAAAACCAGCAGTAATTTTGGTTTTGCTAACTGAGCCCGCGACGGAATAAAAAAATCTATGGTCAACACCAACTATACCAGGCTTGCAACATCCACTCTTTGGCTGCTGACGCTACTCACCGTGATGTTCAGCAGTGGCTGCGCCCGTACCATCGTTAAATCTACTCAGCAGACGCAATTGGATGTTACTCAACAAGCGATCCCAGACAATCAATTACTGGACGTTGGCATAGTGGTATTCGACCCGGGCATCGACTATGACAAAAAACAGTTGGTGCCGGTATTCCCAGAAATCCGCAAAGCCGAAAGCCACTATTTCGCTGTGCAACTGATGAACTCCTTACAATCCAGTGCCGCCTGGGGCGCCGTGCGGGTAGTGCCCAGCGCCAACGCGGCTGTGGACTTGATCATTGAAGGCAAAATCGTCCAATCCGATGGCGAATCCCTGGAGCTGCATATCAAGGCCGCCGATGCCACCGGCTTTACTTGGCTAGACAAAGAATACGAACGCGTCGCCAGCCGCTACAGTTACGACCAAAAGTCCGGCATAAATCACGACCCATTTATGGGCATCTACAACGAAATTGCCAACGATCTTCTGAACATAAAACGCAAACACAGTGGCGATGATTTGGCTAAAATCCGCGTAATTAGCGAGCTTAAATTTGCCCGAGACTTCTCCCCCGAAGCCTTCGATAGCCATGTCGAAGTCAATAAAAAAGGCGTTTATGACGTCGCTCGCCTGCCGGCGGAAAACGACCCCATGCTAGCCCGCATCCGCGACATCCGCGAGCGGGACTATCTGTTTATCGATACCCTGCAAGATTATTACGGCACCTTTGTAAAAGAGATGGAAAATTCCTACGACGACTACCGCAGCCAAAGCTACGAAGAAGTTTTAGCGGTAAAAGAGCTGCGTAAACAGGCGCGCAACCGCACCCTGGCCGGCGTGGCCGCGGTGGTGGGCGGCGTGGTTGCTGCAGGCTCCAGTAGCGGCAGTGCTCGCGCCGCAGGCCAAATTGGTGTTATCGGCGGCGGCTATTTAATTAAGCAGGGCTTGGACAAACGTACCAACAGCCAGATGCACGTTGAAGCATTACAAGAACTCGGCGATTCCTTGGAAGCCGACGTTGAGCCGCACTATTTCGACCTGGAAGACCGCACCGTTACCCTCACCGGCAGCGTGCAAAACCAGTACTCCCAATGGCGAAAAATATTGCGTGATATTTATCAACTCGAAACCGGAGGCGTCGCGAGCCAGTAGATTGCGAGTGCCTGCGCCACTCGCCCCGGTGCCAACTAAGCGCCTTACACCACAGACTACCCTCTAGACCGAACGCAAAAGCTTATGGAAAACCAAAAGCCGAACACTCCCCCCCCCTGGGCACAAGCCCCTATAGAATCCACACCCGCCACCCCTTGGTGGCGCAATCCGAAAACCGCTTTGCCCTTAGCCGGCTTACTGGTTTTATTGTTGGCGGTGGTTTTTTGGCTGCCCAATCAGGTAACGGTGCCGGCCAGCACGGCCAATAACTCTTCAACCGCCAGCACGGCGGTTGCCAAAAAACTCGAAGAATCACCCTGGACCGATGCCCAACTGGCCAAACAACGACGGGACGCGCAAGACATATTGGCGCGCCTTTTGGACAAGCAACAGTCCCTGGAATCCGCGGCAGTAAACCTGTGGGCGGCAGAGGCTTTTGCCAGTGCCATGGCAACCGCAACCGAAGGTGACGACCTGTATCGGCAACGGGACTTTGAACCCGCTAAGCAGCGTTATTTAGCCGCAGAAAGGGCCATGGATGAGTTGCTGGCGCAAGTCGACCAGCAGTTTGCCCAGCGTTTAGCCGCGGGCGAAACCGCGTTGGCCGGCAACGACGCCAAAGCCGCTGTGGAAGCGCTGAGTGCAGCGGCGGCAATTGACCCAAGCGATGCCGAGGCCGCCCAGCTACTGGCGCGGGCGGAGGTTTTAGGAGACATCCTCACCCTGGTGAAGGAATCGGACCAAGCGTTGCTGCTCAACGACATCACCACCGCCGAAGCCAAACTCAACCAAGCACGAGCCTTGGACGATCAATCTGACTACGTCGCGAGCAAACAAGCCCAATTGCAAGCGACGCAAAAAGAAACGAGTTTCGCTAGCCGAATGTCGAAGGGCTACACCGCCCTGCAAGCGAAACAGTTTACCGACGCCATAACAGCGTTTGAGTCGGCACTGGCGCTGAATCCGGGCGCAGAAGATGCTCAAGCGGCGTTGCGCCAAGCGCGCAATGGCGCCAGTCAGCACACCATCAACAACGCCATCGCCAGCGCCCGGGCGGCAGTCCAGGCCGAGGATTGGACCCAGGCAGTTGCCCACTACGACCAAGCCCTAAAACAAGACCCAACGTTGGTGTCTGCCAAAGTGGATCGCATCAAGGCCGAGGCCCGCCGTCAGTTGGACGACAACCTAGGCAAGCTGTTAGCAGACCCACTGCGCTTGTCAGACGACGCCGTGTATCGCGCCGCACAGAAAGACCTAGCCGACGCACAGTCACTTGCGACACCGGGCTCGCGCATGGCCAAGCAAGTAGATCAACTCAGAAGCGCCATGAAAACCGCACAAACACCGGTGCAAGTGACGCTAACATCGGATAACCAAACCAAGGTGACTTTATATCGCATCGGCCAGCTGGGTGAGTTTGAGCAACAGTCCTTAAATTTAAAGCCCGGCCAGTATGTGTTGGTGGGTTCTCGGGCTGGATTCCGAGATGTTCGCAAGGAATTTACCGTGCAAGCGAACCAACAACAAACCATCGATATTCAGTGCACAGAGCCCGTAGCCAATGGTTGAAGCCCAGCTACTGCCAACCAATCAATTTAAAACGCTGGGGCAAACGCGCCCTGCAACTTGCCACCGACGGACCCAACTTCTGCTCCCTAAGGCCGCAGTGCACAATGAATGATATGACCACGAATGAAATAACGGCGCCTGCCAAACAGAGGCGAATCACGGCGATTGGGTTCACCCCCACATTGGCCAGTGAAGCCAGTAAGGGCCCTAAAATCCAACCTTTGTACATAGGCGTTGGCGTGCTGTTGGCGGTGGCCCTAGCCATAGTTTGGTTTTTGGTGGCAGCTCGCTCCGTTATTGTTACCGCCACGCCCGTGAATGCAGCCATCAGTATTGAAGGAGGGATGAGTTTTCGCATTGGTGGCAATTACTTGATGCTACCCGGGGATTACACCCTTATCGCCCGCCATGAGGAATATCATCCGCTAACGCAGGACTTTACTGTAACCAAGCAGGACGTTCAAACCCTCACTCCCAGCCTCACGCCCCTGCCCGGCTCATTGAAAATCATCACCCGCCCTGCAGCGCAAATAACGGCTTACCTAGATAACCATGTGGTGGCGCCAGAGGCCGTGCAGCTGCTGGATGAAAAAAACACGGTTATTGCTAACATCAGTGCCGGTAACCACAGCTACGTGTTCACCTTTGAACGCTTTCAAGATGTGCGCGGGTCTATCGACGTGGAGGGTCGCAAACAACAGCAAACCTTAGAGCTGGAATTAGAACCCGCCTGGGCCGATATAACCGTAGCCACAGTGCCTGCGGGGGCCGATATTATTTTGGACGGGCAAGTGATCGGCCAAACACCGGGCACAGTGGAGATTCTCTCCGGCGACCGAGAAATCGTACTGCAAAAAGACGGCTTCAAAGCCAAAACCTACCCACTGAGTATTGAACCCCAAAAGCCTCAAGACCTGGGCGAGCTGACCCTGGAAAAAATCGACGGATTATTGAAAGTTACCTCTACGCCCAGCGCCGCAGGGGTTACCGTGAATGGTCAATACGTTGGCCAAACACCGTTAGAAACCGCCGTCACACCGGGGGATCAGGTATCTATTTCGCTGTTTAAAGACGGTTACCAATCCAGTCAGCAAACCGTTTCGTTGGCCAGCGGCGAAACTCGTGCCCTTCAGCTCAACCTAGCCGCAGAAATTGGCGAAATCAGCATTAAAGCTAAGCCCAACGATGCCCTGTTATACATCGATGGCCGACTCAGTGGCCGGGCTGATCAAATTCTAAAACTGCCTTCCAAGCAACACCGGGTTACCATTCGCAAGGAAGGTTACGCCGATTTCAATACCACCGTGCTACCTCGCCCGGGCTTAACTCTAAGCCTGGCGCCGAGCTTAAAAACCACCGAACAAGCGCTGTGGGAAAACATCAAACCCACCATTACCACCGCGGCCACCGATCAAACGCTGAAATTATTCCGGCCGGAAGTCACTTTTGAAATGGGTTCGTCGCGTCGAGAACAAGGCCGCCGCGCCAACGAAGCCCAGCGCAAAATTGAACTCACACGGGCGTTCTACCTGGCGCCACTGGAAACCACCAACGAGCAGTTCCGGCGCTTTAGACGCAGCCATACCTCCAGCCATGTATCCGGCAACAGTTTGGATAACGACGGCAACCCAGTGGTTAACGTGAGCTGGCAAGATGCGGCACTGTTTTGCAATTGGTTATCGGAACAAGAAAAACTGCCCGCGTTTTACCAAGTGGAAGGCGGCAAGGTCACTGGGTTTAACCCAGAGGCCACCGGTTACCGGCTTCCCACCGAAGCCGAGTGGGCTTGGGTGGCTCGCTACCAAAACGGCAACATGCTGAAGTACAGCTGGGGCCCCACCTTGCCACCACCGGCGAAAAACGAAAATATCGGCGACCGCAGCGCCGCCGCTCTACTGGGCACCATCCAAGCCAGCTACGACGACGGCTTTGCCGTCACCGCTCCAGTGGGCAGTATGAAGCCAAACCACAACGGCCTTTACGATATCAGCGGCAATGTCGCCGAATGGATCAACGATTTTTATATGATTAAAACCGGGCTCACTCAAACTGCAGAAGTGGATCCGCTAGGCCCATTGCAGGGCGACTACCACGTTATCCGTGGTGCGAGCTGGGCCAATGGCGGCATCAGCGATTTGCGATTATCGTTCCGCGATTACGGCCAGGACGCTAAAAACACCCTGGGCTTTCGCATAGCTCGCTATGTGCAATGATCAACGACACGAGGGACTTTAAATGGTTAAAACACCCTATACAGCGTTGGAGTCACTATGCGCCTAAGTAACGTTAGTTTCGTGTTTGTTTTGGTGTCCCTGGCCGCCGGTTGGGCCTTTGCTCAGCAAGAAGAAAGCGATGCCGCCAGCAGCACCCAACAAAGCACTACCGCCGCGGGCAGCAGCGATCAAGAATTTACTCCCACCGAAGAAATCTCAGAAGATTTATCGGTGTCGTTTCCCATTGATATTTAACCCAACCGGTGCGCTGCTAGGCAGGCACGGTTAGAAAGGAAAAGCTATGAAGCGCAACGGCTCCGCCGAATTTTTGTACCAATTGTTTGCTCTGATTATTGCGGCGATTTTAGTGCACGGTGTCTATGTCACCGTCATTCGGCCTCAGGCCAACGCCTTAGTGCAACAGCAATTAGAGCAACAAGCCGAGGGCGGCGTCTATGTACAGCAGCGCTCGTTATTTGTGGTATTAAAAGACTACGAACAAGAAGCGTGTTTTATTTTGCTGTTTTGGGCCCTGGCCATCATGGGCTACAAAGCACGTGAGATCTTGCTGGAGCGCAAGTCATTACAAGGATCGTTACTGAATCTGCGCGACGGAACCAGCATCCTACCGGAGGACGCCAGAGACCTTTCTCGCCCCCTGCAAGCTTTGCCAGAAAGCCAGCAAAGTTTGTTATTACCGCGTTCGCTGATTAAAGCACTGCAACGCTTTGATAGCTCCAAAAGCGTTACCGATGCCGCCAATGCCGTGCGCGAAACCTGCGCCACGGAATCCGATCGTCTAGACAGCGAATTAGCCATGGTGCGCTACATCGCCTGGGCCATTCCCTCCATTGGGTTTATTGGTACCGTACGCGGTATCGGAGAGGCTTTGGGCCAAGCCCATAAAGCAGTGGAAGGCGATATCGCCGGCGTTACCGTTAGCCTGGGCGTGGCATTTAACTCTACTTTTATCGCCTTGGTGATCAGTATAGTGGTGATGTTTTTTTCCCACCAACTGCAACTGATGCAAGAGCGACTAGTGCTGGATACCGAAAACTATTGCGACCGTAATTTGCTGCGCTTTCTAACCGTACGAGACTAACCCCAAGCATGACTGACCTGCCAACCATTTTAGAAATCAACGACTGTGCGGTACGCCTGACCCAGGCCGAGCAGGTGCTCGCAAGCCCCGGCTTTGCCTTGTTTGAAGACAATTGGGTGGCCACCGGTGATGAAGCTCAAACCCGGTATCGACTGCGGCCTCTCAATGGCAACAATAATTTTTGGCAGCAACTCAATTTAGATCCACTGGGCAACGCCAGCGGTTTGATTCAACACAGCGGCGATTTGGTCTATCACCACCTCAGCCAATTACTGGCAGATGCCGGCGAAAACGGCAGTGATGTTCGGCCACTGTTGATCGCCTATCCCGGCTTTTACAGCGACGAGCAGTTATCGCTTTTACTGGGAATTTGCCAAAGCCTTAACCGCCCGGTAGCGGGCTTAGTGAACAGCGCCTTGCTATTCGCCGCCAACCAACCGCCCGGAAACTACCTTGTTATTGATCAATACCTGCACCATACCTTGATTAGCCAAGTTGCTATTAGCGCGCAACAGGTGAGCATTGAAGCCAGCCAGCTGTTATCCAATACCGGCTGGGTATCCCTAAGTGACGCCCTGGCGCGTGCCATCAGCGACGAGTTTATTCGCCATACTCGTTTTAACCCTCGGCACGACGCGGAACACGAACAGACACTGTACAACCAGCTACCTCAGTGGCTGGAGCAAGTCAGCGCCGGCGATTGCAGTGTGCAAGTCGCCGATAAAAGTGTCACCCTGGGTTTCAATGTGCTGGCCGATGCAGGCCGCAATGTATTGCAGCCGATAATGGACGGCGTAGCCGAAATGCAGCAACGCTCGGCGGCTCAGGTATTGCTCTGCCCCAGCGCCGCGGCGTTACCGTACTGGTATCAAGATTTGGCAAAAGCCCAACTAGAACCCCAACACCTAGCCACCCAGGCGCAACGCTTTGCTGCGCGGCTGATAGATACCAGCGAGCAAGAAGGCGTACTGCTCACCGAAGAATTGGCATTGAAGGATGCGGCATCACCTCAGGCTGAGGCCGCCGCAGCATCATCGGCAACGCCGCCGAGCGCTAAAGCCAGCCGAACAATCACCGCGCAACCCACCCATATTTTAACCGGCGCCCACGCCCATGCCATTGCCGGCGAAAATTGGTTGGCGGCAGAAGAACCCGCCCTCTGTGCCACCGAACCCTCAGCCTGCTTTGGCAAACTCAGCCGCACTGCCCAGGGTAAGGTTATCTTTACCCCCACAGCCAGCTGCCTGCTCAACGACCAAACCATCACAGAGCCTACAGAACTGCAAGCGCAAGATGTGTTGGCTAACGACCAGGTTCGCTATCAGCTGATCCAGGTGATAGCGAATGGCTAGAAAACGCCGCTTTAGCACCTTCAGCTTGTCCTTTCTCGACATTATGTCCTGCGGTTTTGGCGCCGTAGCGTTGATATTTTTAATCATTAAACACGATGTCGATAACCAAACCGAAAGTCTGCATCCAGAATTACAGGCAGAGGTTTCTCTACTCGAAGAGGAAATACTCGACGGCGAAGCCAATCTTGTCCGCGCCAAGAATACCGTCTCTGAAGTTGACCAACGCATTGCCGAGGCCCAGGGGTTGGCGCGTATCATCAACGAAGATCTGAATACCGTGCAGGCCGCAATCAAAAATACCGATGATCCCAATTTGGATATCACCGCGCTGAAACAAAAATTGGAAGAGCTGGAATCCGAAAAACAGAAACTGGAGCAAGATAACCAAGAACTGGGCAACAAAGCGCGGCGTTTTGTGGGACAGGGTAACCGCCAGTATTTAACCGGCTTAAACCTGGGTGGCGCCCACGTGTTGATATTGCTGGACAGCTCCGCCAGCATGCTGGACGAAACCATCGTCAATATTGTGCGACGTCGCAATATGGATAAACAGGCCAAAATCGCCAGCCAAAAGTGGCAGCGCGCTCTGGGCACCGTGGAATGGCTAACCGCACAATTACCGGAGGCCGCCAACTACCAAATTTTTAATTTTAACAGCCAGGCCAAGCCCGCTATTAGCGGCAGCGAGCGTACCTGGCTAAAGGTTAGCGACAAAGCCCAACTGGAGCGGGTTGTAGACAACCTACGCCAACTCACCCCGGAGAACGGCACCAACCTGTACCAATCACTTACCGCACTGGCCGGCCTGGATCCAATACCGGACAACATTTTTATCATCACCGATGGCCTGCCGACCCTGGGCCGAAAAGCCCCGAAAAAGAACACCATCACCGGCCCAGACCGACTAAAATTATTCAATGAGGCGGTGGACTTGTTTCCCAAGGGCGTGCCGGTGAACACCATACTGCTGCCGTTAGAGGGCGACGTCATGGCTGCTCCGGCTTATTGGCAATTAGCACAACTCACCCAAGGCGCCTTTTTAACGCCCTCTAAGGATTGGCCCTAGTTATGACCATACGGCGCCGAGAACGACGCAGCAGTGAAGAAGCCAGCATGTCCTTTCTGGACGTGGTGTGCTGTGGTTTTGGCGCTATTGTGCTGTTGTTGATGATCACCAAAAATGTGCAGCCAACCTCGCTGGAACAATCTGAAGTGCAACTGGATGGCCAGGTGGCGGATTTGCAGCAAAAGCTGTTTGCCATCCGAGGTGAGACCCAAGTCTTTAACCGCGCAATGACCGCCAAGCACGAGCAGCTGGACGACATAGAAAAACGAATCGCCATTTTACGGGCGCAGCTGGAAGACGAGCAGCAAAGCTACGCCTTACTGCAGGCGAATGCCAGCTCCAGCAACGACGAACAAGGCCGACTGGAACGAGCGCTGCAAGCCCTTACCGCTGAAATGCAGCGCCTGTTGGGCGAAAACCACACAAGCCAAAACAGTTTGATAGGCGGCATTCCGGTGGACAGCGAATACATCGTTTTTATTATTGATACCTCGGGCAGTATGTACAACTATGCCTGGGGTCGAATGATTAACGAAATGATCAATATTTTGGATATCTACCCCAGCGTAAAGGGCATCCAGGTAATGAACGACATGGGCGACTACATGTTTACCAATTACCGCGGCAAATGGATACCGGATACTCCCGGCCGCCGCGATGTGATTATTAAACGGTTAGCCACTTGGAATCCGTTCAGTAACTCCAGCCCAGTGGAGGGCATTCAAAAAGCCATTCGCACCTATTACGACCCGGATAAAAAAATCAGCTTGTACGTGCTGGGCGACGAATTCACCGGCAAATCCATTGGCGATGTCATCGACACCGTCAATCGTATTAATCGCCAGCGTGACGACGGCGAAAACCTCGTGCGCATCCATGCGGTGGGCTTTCCCGTGCAGTTTTCACGACCCAGTAACTTACAAACCACGGGCATACGATTCGCAGCCCTTATGCGCGAACTCACCCGACAAAACGGCGGTACTTTTGTTGGCCTTAATGACTTTAGGCAATAACCAAAATGAACGTTCTCTTACCGATTATCCAATCCACCAGCGCCACGCTCATAGCCCCACTGCGCCGCGCTTGGCTGTTATTCAGCGCAGTCATTGTGCTGTCTGGTTGCACTAATTCCCTGGTGGTGGTTGGCGACTTCCCCCAGCCCCTGGCCGCCAAAACCGATATCACCATGGCGGTGGTCTACGACAAAGCGCTGACCGAATATGTGTATAAAGAGGAGTCGGAATCCCGCGCCCGCTGGTTGATTGACGTGGGCAATATTCACAAGAAATTCTTCGGCCAAGTTTTCCAGCCCCTGTTCGCTCAAAGCCAAGCGCTTAAATCTCTGCAAGCGGCCGAGGGTAACAGCGAAATCGACTTGATTCTGGTGCCTAAAATAAATGAATTTCAGTACTCTTCGCCCAAAGAAACCCGCATCAATGTTTATGAAGTTTGGATTAAATACAACATGCAGGTGTACAACACCGACGGAGAACTCATCGCCGATTGGATAATGAGTGCCTATGGCAAGACGCCCACGGCGTTTTTAAAGTCGAAAGAAGAAGCAATGAACCAAGCGGTAATTGTGGCTCTGAGAGATCTGGGCGCGAGTCTGACCTCGGGCTTTACCAAAGTGCCAGAGATTCGCGCTTTTCTTGAAGGCGGCAATTAAGTCCGCAGACCACACGTTCACTCGGTTAAACCAAAACCCACTAGAGGTTAATTAACATGGGCAAGCTCAATCACCACACCACTCAACCGGATAGCCTCCACCTGGCGCACCACTGGCGCAGTGTTGCAGTGGGGCTACTGGCGCTGCTGGCCAGTGCATGCACTACTGTGACTATCGATGAACACAGAACTTCCAGCCAGCGGGCGGAGATCGGCGCAGAGCAATCAGTGGTGGTATTGGGTCGGCGCCACTCCAGCGACTATGAAACCGAACCCAACCTCGTGGACTGCGTGGGCAATGTGTTGCAAAGCGGCAGTGATGGTTTAAACGTTATTGCGGAGCGCGCTTTTTTAGATGCGCTCTACCCCTGGTTCGAACCGCGCACGGCACCCATGCATGTGCGCGATTTGGACCGCTACCTAAAGCACCCTGAAATTGCAGCCGCCATGAATGACTACCAGGTGCGTTATATCATTTGGATTGACGGCAACACCGAGAAAACCGACAGCGCGGGCTCCATTGGCTGCTCCATCAGCGTTGGCGGTGCCGGCTGTTTTGGTTTTGGCACCTGGGAAAACCAATCCGACTACGAAGCCAGCGTTTGGGATTATGAAAAGCTCGAAACCCAGGGGCAAATCAGTGCCGATGCCAGCGGCACCTCCTACATGCCGGCGGTGGTGATTCCGATTCCCATTATTGCCCGTGTGCAAAACAGTGCCTGCAAGGGCATGGGTGAGCAACTCAAGCAGTTTTTTTCCAGCCAACCTCAACCACAACAATAAAGGCCCATGGTGATGTTTAACTTTGGCGTGCTACCAAACTCTACTGTAACCGCACTGTTGTTAAGTGCCGCCTTGGCCTTGCCAGGCTGCGCGATTAACCCGGCCACCGGCAAACTCGACACAGTTACCATGAGTGAGTCCCGTGAGATCTCCATGGGCAAAGAGCTGCACGAAGAAATGATCAAGACTGTGCCGCTGTACGAAGACGAGGCCATTAACGAATACGTGCGGGCAGTGGGCAAAAAAGTGGCGGCCGCCAGCGATCGACCAGACATCGAATACCACTTTTTTATCATCGACAGCCCCGACATTAACGCCTTCGCCCTACCCGGCGGCTATATCTACGTAAACCGAGGTCTGCTCAATTATTTACAGAACGAAGCGCAACTGGCCGCGGTGTTGGGCCACGAAATCGCCCACGTTACGGCGCGCCACCATGTGCGTCAAAAATCGGCCAGCACCGGGCGCAACGTGGGTGCCGTGTTCGCCGGTATCCTCACCGGCAGCTACACCGTGGCCTCTGCGGCGGCAGAATGGGGCAGTGCCGCAGCCGCCGGCTACGGCCGAGAAATGGAACTGGAAGCCGACGGCTTTGGTGCCCAGTATATGAAAGACGCGGGTTACTCACCCGATGCCATGATCGATGTTCTAGCTATCCTCAAGGCACATGAACGGTTTAGCAAACAACAGGCGCGGGATGCCGGCCGCAAAGTGCCTTCCTACCACGGTGTCTTCACCAGCCACCCCAGTAGCGACCAGCGCTTGCTACAAGCGGTGGCCGATGCCAAAGAAGGTGAAAGCCAAAGTACCGGAGCCAAGGGCGAGCTCAAAGCCGAGGAATTTAGAGACAACACCGACGGCATCATTTGGGGCGACAACCACGACCGCATCGCCCAGGCCGCCGAAGCCGCAGCCAAAGCCTCGGAAGAAAAACAAGACAAAGAGAACCGCTATATTCACAACCGGCTGGGCTTTACCATTGTCTTCCCACAGCAGTGGCAGGTGGCCAACCAGGGCGCGGTGTTAACCAGCGCACCAGACGATAACAGTGCCGAAATGCAACTGCGTTTGGCTCGGGTGGACCCCAAAACCGATTTTGAAACCGTTCTGCGCGATCAATTCGACGTTAAACTGCTGAAGCAATCCGAGCCGTTAAGCCAATTTGGCCTGCGCGGCCACACCGGCATCAAACCCGGCAAAGCCCGAGACGGCAGCGAGGATCAACGAGTCGCCATTTTGGTCCACGGCAACCGAGCCTACCTACTGGAGGGCTCGGTCAATAAACCAGAACCCGGCGTCGACTACGACCAACTGTTTCTCGCCAGCATCCGCACCTTACAGCCGGTGGCACCACGGGCGCCCAGCAGGCTCACTACCAAACACTCCAAAACCATCAAATACGTGGTGGCCAACGACAACACCACATTTGCGCGGCTGGCCAATGAGCTGAAAATAGGGAACTATGGCGAAGAGTACCTACGCTTGATCAACGGCTATTACCCCCGTGGCGAACCCTACCCCGGCGAAATCATCAAAATCATCCAGTAGCCCTGTTAGTGGTTCAACGCCACGGCCTGTTGACCGTGGCTGTGGGTGGCTACAGCTAGAGTCTCACCCGCTTGGTCGGTAACTAAACTGCCGCGAGCGTATTGGTTAGAACTGCCCAAGCCCAACCGACGAGCCTCGGAGTAGGTCATGGTACGATCGCCGGGCTCAAATACCCTCAGGCTACCGGTGTAGTCCGCCATATAAAACGGTAAACCCACCTGCTCAACCAGGCGGGTGTCGATATCAGAGAAATACTTGTGGCTGCGGTGCTCAGCGCCGTGGGTGTGCCAAAGGGCGACGGTTTTGCACCCCTGTGGCGTTCTCAACGTCACGGTGACATTACCTGCCCCCACCTTACCCGCCCCCACACTGTATCGGTGGCCTTCTTCACACTGATAAACTGCACCCATATATTCTTTATCTTGGGCAATAGACTGGGGGTTGTAGCGATTGGCGGCCGCGGTTACCGCTGCGGTTTCTGACACAAACACTTCATTAGCCAGCTCGGCTACAGTGGCCGCTTGGCCTGCCGAGGCGAAGGACAACCCGATGGTCAACGCCACCAGGGCTTTACCCAAAGTGCGCTTAAATTCTGAGTTTACAAACGTTGCCAGAGGTCTCATTGCGGTGCTCCTGAAGGTGCATGGGAATGAGTCCTAGCTTGGCGACTGAGCCGTTTGTAAACCTTTTGGCTTTATAAAGTATCCGAATGCAAAGCGAAAAAATGCTAAAAAAACCTTCGGAAAACCTTCGGATCGTCTTTTCTAAGGTAATATCACCGAATTTACTGCGTTCAGCAGCTTAAAATGCACCAAAAAGGGTCGCATTTGAAATATAGGGCAACGGGAGGATGGAGTGGCCATCGCAGACGTCAGCGAGCTAAAACAAGGTTTTCAATTGGGGGAATGGTTGATCGACCCAGCCCACGGTTGTTTTGAAACCAAGGGCCACCGCATCCATATTGAACCCAAGGTAATGGATGTGCTGCTGTGCTTGGCACAAAACCATGGCGAAGTGGTGTCGCGTGGCGATCTGCTAGACGCGGTGTGGCAGGACGTTGTCGTCAGCGAGGAGGTGTTAACCCGGTGCATTTCAGAGCTACGTACTGCCCTCAACGACACCCACCGCGAACGTAAATTTATCCGCACAGTGCCCAAACGCGGTTACTGCCTGATCGTTACGCCTATGCCACCAGCCGGTGCCGCAGCCCAGGCCGAACCTGAGCCCAAGGAAGCACAACCCCCTACTGCCGCTGACAGCAGGGTTGATAACGCTAGTGAGAGCACAATAGATAGCCCAATGGATAGCGCCATTGACAAGGCCTATGCCACGCCACCACCACGCCAAGGCAAACAAAAACGCACTTTTTTTAACCGCTGGATCGGCCAGGAAACGCTGTTCGCATTGGCCTTTTTGGCCATTTTTCTGGGCTACAAGTGGGGTGCCGATAAACTGCAATCTGACCAGCCCCCGGGACCACAGGCGTTACTGTCCCAGGAGGTGGTAAGCGCCGGTATCGGCGGCGTAGATCAGACCTCTCAGGCCTTGGATGTTGTGGTGTTGCCGTTTGTAAACATCAGCGCTGAAGACGATTACTTCAGCATCGGTTTGGCCGAAGATATTCGCAATAAACTGATCCGCACCAAAGGCCTGCGGGTTGCAGCACGCACCTCCTCCGAGGTATTTATGGGCCAAGCCCAGGATGTGCGCGACATCGGCAAGGCCCTCAACGCCCGCACCGTGGTTGAGGGCACGGTAAGAATGGACGACTCCCGGATACGCTTGACGGTGCAGTTATCGGAAACGGAAAACGGTCATCCTCTGTGGGCAGAAACCTACGAGCGCAACCGGGTAGACGTATTTGCCCTACAAGAAGAAATCGCCACGGATGTGGTTAAACAGCTGGCCCCGGCGCTATCCGAAACCGAGGAAAACGCGCCTAAATCGGCAGAGCTGACCGACAGCGTACAGGCCTACGATAATTATCTGCTGGGCCGTTTCCACTGGAACAAACGCACGCCGGAGTCTATCCAAAGAGCCCAAAGTTACTTTGAGCGCGCCATTGAATTGGACCCCAATTACGCCGCCGCCTACGCCGGAATGGCCGATAGTATCTTGGTTTTGCCCAAGTACAACAAAGGGGTGCTTCCCGACAACGTCACCACCGAAGTGGAATCGTTGATTAACAAAGCGTTGAGCCTCAATCCATCGGACCCAGACGCCAACGCCTCCAGAGGCCTGTTGGCACAGTTGCAAGAAGACCCAGATACCGCCGAAGCCTATTTCCAACGAGCACTAGAGTTAAACCCGAACAACTCCATGGCACTAATGTGGTACGGAAATCTCAAATCCGCTCAAGGCCTACCCCAGCAGGCCTACGACCTGTTTAAATCGGCACTTAAGAGCGACCCGCTGCACCCATCCATACAGATCAATTACCTCGCCGCGTTGCTGATGCTGGGGGAAAATCAAGAGCTGCTGGCTACTGCGCCCTACTTCCACCGGGTAACGGGTAAACAGTCGGCGTTAAAATTCCAACTGGCGGCACTGATGCAAATGGGCAACTTCGAAGCGGCATTGGAGCTGGTGCAAACAGAGGAATTTAGCGGCCATTTAAAACGGGTGATGCAGCTTGAGGCCGCTTCCGCCCTGATTAATTTAGAGCAGTTTAGCCATGCCAAGCAAATCCTGGATGCTTTACCCAAAGCCGAGCAAACTCAACCGCAGGTTTTGGATCTGAGAGCCAAAATGGCAGCGGCAGCGCAGGATATTGACGGCTTAGTCGCCGTGGGAGAGCAAGCCCGACCACTGTTTAAAGGTCAACCGCCCAGTTGCGACCTGGCCTACTACGACCGCTACATGGGTATAACGGCTTGGCTACAAAATCGAATCCCGGCGGCGCAAAGCGCATTTGAAAGTTCACTGGTGGTGTATCAACAACAGTGCCACGACGCCCTGCCACCGCACGCCGAGACCCATGCCTATCTGATACTCACTGCAAAACGACAGGGCCAGGAGCAGGCAGCCGAACAGCATTATCGAGACGGTTTAGCCGCAGTGGAGGACGCCAAGCGTCGTGGTATTGGCCACGCCAGCATGTGGCTAGCAGAGGTCAAACTGCGCGCCGTATTCGGTGAACTGGATCAAGCCAGAGCGATACTGGCTAGCCAGCGCAGTGTGGGCCATAACCTGTACGGCCCGTTACTTAATGACCCAATGCTAGCACCTTTGCTAAATCAGCTTTACCCAACGGCCACAGGACAAGCTATGCACCCAGATATCGCCGATTACCAACGTCAACAGATAGCCAGCCAAAGCCTAAACATGGCCAAATTAGGGCAGTAGCCCTACGGTTTTTATTAGTAATTGTAATTCCCTGCCATTATTTAGGGACTTTGTCGTCCCCCTGTCTTGCAATTCAACAACCATTTGGTACGATTTTGCACTTGCGAGATCAAAAATCTGACTAATTGTCAATAAATTGAAACCATCGCTCGCGGTACCAGTGTTGGTTTCTAGGGAATTTTACATTAACGCCAGGAAGCCAAGTGATGACAAGCTCCCGCCCTGATACACGCACCCATCTGGTCAACACCGCAACCAGCCTGTTTTTAAACAAGAGTTACGGCACAATCAGTACCAGTAAAATCTGTACCTCAGCAGAGGTTAATAAGGGTACCTTTTACCACTTTTTCCCATCGAAAGCGGCACTGCTAATAGCGGCTTTGGAGAAGTACACAGCCGAGGCCGTTGCCCAGCTGCATCAGATTCAGCACTGCAGTTTATCTCCAGAACAAAAGTTAAAAGCCTTGTTTGATGTGCCAGCCAACACCAACGCGGTTTGGCTAGAAGAAAACGCGCCCTACTACGGCTGCTTAATTAGTAACATCGCGCATGAACTGAGTACCGTAGACGAGCAAATCAGAGTTGCCGCCGCACGCTGTTTGCACGATCTCATCGAAGCCGCCAAACCCGTGGTTAAGGAATATTGCGACAGCAATAACGTCAGCTTAGATGTCGGTACGGCCACCGAGCGCGTTGTGGCGCTGCTGCAAGGCGGGCTGACCATGGCCAAATTATTCAAAGCTAACCAGCATCTGCAGCGGCTAGCTGAGCAAGCCGGGCCAGCTTTGTTGGCGTTGAATAATCAGGAAGATCGGGAAGTGGTGCAAGGTTAGGCCACCGCCGCTGGACGGCAGTGGTAATAAGAAGCAGGCTATTTAGTAACTGGCTGCTGAAGACGTGGCGAGGGTTGCGCTATCGCTATCTACGGAATCCCAAGGCAACCACGGCAGATTACCGCGCAGGTTGGCGATTAGTTCCTCTTGCGAGGTTTGCATCAGACCGTAAACGTATAACCCCATACGCGCCATCATGAGTTGTGTCGCTTTTTCGCGAGCGGCTTGGGCATCAAAGGCTTCGGCCAATACCGATTCATAGACCGCGGTAATTGCCGAAACTTGATCGTTAACCACTTGAGCCAAACGCTCGTTGCCCATGGAATTCAGCTCTAACAAGCTTTTGACCAGCATGCAGCTTTTAAACTCTGGCTCCAAAGATGTCTTGGCCTCAGCCAAAACCATGGTGGCAATGGCTTCCAATTTGTTGCCAACGCCTGCCAGAGAATCCTCGGTCTTTTTTACCGCCTGAGTGCCGTAATAACGCACCGACTCCTCGTACAACCCCTCTTTGTTACCGAAGGCATTATACAAGCTGCCAGGCTGTAGCCCGGTGGCACGAAATACATCTTGCATTGAAGCGCAATTATAACCTTTGCGCCAAAATAGTTCGGTAGCCGCGGCGACCACATCAGACCGATCGAACTTTGCCTTGGCCATAAAAAGTGTTTCCTTGGGGGTTGTTGTAACTAAATAATAGCAAAAATCAAAAATTGTCCTATAAAAACGATATAAGACCAGCGTATTCTAATTTAGGCGCAGGCCACAGCGCAAATATCGTTCATCGAGAGCGTTTAATTTCTCGTTATGTCGTCAAATTCATTACGTTGATTTTGACGACGGTTAATTATAGTTAAGTTGGCGTACAAATCTACTACTTTTGTAAAATGATATACTATTTTTCTATAGATTCCTTAAAAAATTGATAACTAAATGGCACAAAAAAATGGCTTTTGTAGTGCCCGAAAGTTTCTTCTTTATAAGCCCCACCTCGGTAGCGATTGCCTAGGACCGGTCTATACTCATCCTAATAGCTAGACGCAATTGCCATTCTCACGCAGCAAGATCGATTACGAACTACCGGCTGAGGGTTTCTATGCCAGAAACGAAGAACCGCATTTTAGTTGTTGACGACTCCACCTCTGACATTCAATTGATGGTTGAAAACCTCAAACCGTATTTCAATTTGTCAGTGGCTAAATCTGGAGCCAAGGCACTGGAGGTAGCGGCCAGCCCCACGCCACCGGATGTCATCTTGCTGGATGGCTCAATGCCCGATATGGACGGTTACGAAACCTGCCAACAACTCAAGTCCAACGAAGCCACCAAAGACATTGACGTTATCTTTGTCAGCGCTAATGACACCACCGAGGAAAAACTCAGAGGCTATGACGTTGGAGCCTGCGATTACCTGATAAAACCGCTGCAACCAGAAGAGCTCCTACAGAAAGTACGGCTAACACTGAGCAATAGGCAGTACCGCGTTGCCAAGGGCGGCAATCAGCAGATCGCCCTCGATGCCGCCATGGATGCCATACAAGAGGCCAGCGAGCAATCCATCATCATCGACTTTTTACGCCAAAGCTTCGCAGCCGCCGACGTGCTCGAACTGGCAGAACTTATTTGCGAAACCACCCATAGTTTCGGCCTAAACAGCTTGGTGCAGATCCGGTTGGACAGCGAAAATGTCAACGCCTCCAGCACCGGCGATATGACGGAATTGGAAAAAGAGCTGCTCTACAAGCTAAAAGATGGAGGGAGAATTATTCAGCGAGGTAACCGCCTGGTTTTGAATTTCGATAACCTCACGCAAATCATCAAAGATCTACCAGAGGACGAAGAAAAAGCCGGCCGCCTGCGCGACCATCTAATGCTTATATTAGAGAGTGCCGATAATCACTGTAACTCCCTGGCACTGACCACCGATATTCGCCGCCTAATCAGCGAATTTAAAAACTCCCTGATCACAATCACGGAATTACAGCGCACACAGAAGCTGGAAAACATTCAGATTTTGGACAACATGGTGGAAGAAGTTAATGTGGAGTTTTTGTCTTGCGGTCTCACCGACCAGCAGGAATCCGCCATTCTTAGCATCATCAGCCAAGCCGTAGAAGCAGGCCTAGCTAACTTCGAGCGCGGCGTCAAAATGGATGAGGACCTACACCAATTAGCCGAGCAGATTGCCGAGAAAATTTACCAATCGGTGGAAAGCAAAGAGAAGGTTGAAAGCATCGAGCTGTTTTAACCGGGGGCTCTACCTCCACCCTCAGCTATTTTTCGCAACCTGCTTCTCAGCCTGCTGTAGCGCCTCTGGTGTGTCGATATCCCAACACACGGCCGCATCCTCTAGGGCGATCTCCTGCACAGACTGTGGGTTAGCCTGTAAAACTCCAACACCACCCTGATCGCCCTGAAGCTGCCTTAACTGCGGCCAGAATTGCCGGCCAAATAAAACCGGATGCCCTGGCCTACCCTGCCAACTGGGCCGGACGATTTTATCGACTGCGCCTGCCGCCGCCAGCGTCTCTAAAGTCGCCACTTTGATCAATGGCATGTCCGCCAACACCACCGCCAAAAAATCAAAGCTGTCGGCAGCAAAGTGCTGGTGAATATAATCCACAGCTTGTGCAATGTTAGAACCCAGCCCAAGCTGCGGCTGTTGGCAGTAATACACGGACTCTGGGGTGATGTTATCGAGGTCTAACAGGCCGAGGTCGTCACCGGGTTTAGCCGCCAAAAGTGCCTGGCCAAACCCAGCCGCGGCATTGCGCCAGCTACGGGCCAGAAGACTCATCCCGCCTACCTTCGCCATACGCTTGTCTTCGTGGCCAAACCGGCGTGAGGCGCCGGCGGCCATGACCAGGGCTAGGCCGTGCTTACAAGCCATCCCGAGGCCTTCCGCGCAACACCCTCACAACATCAGCCATGACCGCCAGTGCGATTTCCGCCGGGGTTTTGCTGCCCAACGCCAAACCAATAGGCATTTGAATGCGAGCAACTTGCTCATCGTTTAGCCCACCGGAACGGCGCAGGCGCTCGGCACGGTTGGCGGAGGTACGTTGGGACCCCATCACGCCGATATAGAAAGCCGGGGTTCTCACTGCCTCTATCATGGCTAAATCGTCAATGCGCGGGTCGTGGGTTAGTGCCACCACCGCTGTGGCTGTATGGCTGTTGTCCGCCTGGGCAATAAACAAGGAAGGCAAAATCGGCTCAAAGGTTACTTCTGGGTTGACGATACTACCTGCCACCTCAGCTCGAGGATCACATACAATCACCTCAAAGCCTAGGGCCACAGCGAAGTCGGCGCAGGCCACCGCCACCGGCGATACACCGGCGATAATTAAGCGGGCCACCGGGCTGATTTTTATGGCGATGGTGCCATTGTCAGCCTGATATTCAACTTTTGGCCCGGTAGCCCTGCCTGCAATAAATGTGGCATTACCCGTTGCAGTATCCACCCGCCGGGTTTGCGCGGTTTCCCCACGCAGTGCGCGTTGAAATATTTGCAAATGGTCAATGGCCTCGGGTGACGGGGTTAGCTGCTCCACCAACACTTGCAACACGCCATCACAGGGCAATTGCACCCCAGTGCGGGCGTTATCAGCGCCACCGTATTGCAACACAGTACAACGTTGGGAAAACTCACCTTGTTTAATTCGCTCAATAAAATCTTCCTCTACGCAACCGCCGGACAAAGAACCAACCACTTCGCCAGCTTGGTTGGCGACCATCAGTGAGCCCGGCGCACGGGGCGAGGAGCCAAAAGTAGATGCCACGGAGCACAACCAAACGGTTTGCTGTTGATTGAGCCATTTGATGGCCGTTTGTACTACAGAGAGGTCTAGCGGTTGCATGTAGCCTTTATCCAGTGTTGCGTAAGCGGGACGAGAATGGAATTAGATGCATTACTCAAGTGGACGTTCGCCTGCTGAACAAAAAAGGCAATACCTTTTCGCTTTATAGATTTCGCCGTGGTGGTGCCATCTGCGGGTGGCCACCAGTGGAAATTAAACGAATACGCAAGAGAATTGGAGCGCGAATCGCACCAAACGGAGCGGGCTAGGAGTGAGTTTCAATAAATTCACTGATGACGTTTTCTAATTCTTCGTATTCAAAATCAGCAAACAAGGTTTCGACTTGCTGGGCCAATGCATCAAAGTCTGAACCTTTGCACAAACGACAAAAACTTGCCACCAAATTTTCGCTTTCTGTGTAATCCAAATTCAGCTTTTTCTGAATACCAGACAGCATCTCTATGACTTGTTCCGGCTCTACGTTGGCGGCTTTTTCAGCTGCCGGCCGCGCTGGGCTGGTAGTATCGGTTAGATCAAGAATGGCTTTATTCAACTTGGGCAGAGAGTCCAAACAACGACTCATCTGTTGAAGTAATGATGGCAATGAATCATGCTCATCATTCTTTAAGGCTCGCTCCAGGGCACCAGCAGCGGCCGAGATTTCCGTCGCGCCTAAATTACCACCTGCGCCTTTGATCTGGTGCGCCAGTGCCTGCACATCGTTTAAAGCACCGTCGTCGTATTTAGCTTGCAGCGTATCACCGGCAGATTCATACATTTTGCAGAAATTCAGTAGCAGTTTTTTCAGTAGTTGACGATTGCCACTAAGACGTTCCAACGCCTCGATTAGCTTGAAGCCGTCGATGTTTGGCAAGCCGCTCGCCGATGAACCCTCCTGTACCTGGGAATCGGCTGTTTCATAGTGATCAACGTCAAAATAGTGGATCAGTAACTTTTCGATCACCGCCGGGTCCAGTGGTTTGGTAATGTGATCGTTCATGCCCGCCGCCAAACTCTTTACCCGATCCTCTCGAGAGGCGTGAGCAGTCATAGCAATAATGGGCAGATCCTCTAAACTTTTACCGGAAAAACGCAACTCCTTCGCCGCGGTAATGCCGTCTTTAACAGGCATTTGCACGTCTAGAAATACCAGATCGAACTGTGTAGTTTTTATAAAATCAACGGCCTCTTGACCATTTTTCGCCAATTCCACACTTAGTCCGAAATCTTTCAGTAGATTTTCAGCCACCTGCAGGTTGACTAGGTTATCGTCTACTACCAACACTTGCTTATTATTGAAACGGGCCACCTGACGAGAGTCTTGACCGTTGATTTTTAGTAAAAACTGAGGCTGATATACAGCATCGTATATTTCTTGGTTGCGCAACGGTTTAAGCAACTCCAAATGATCATCCACCCCAGCCTCGCCCAGTTGGTCATAATGCAACAAACGCGTGACCCGGGTATTGGGGACGTCCAATGCGGATTCGTCTTTTTTAATTTCTGCCATAACCTTGCCCTGAAAATCCACAAACACTACCTCTGGTGAGCGAACCGCAAAACCCAAGGATTTTAGACTGGCAATGGTTTCAAAAAATTGCATATCAACATTGGACTGGCTTTCAAACAAGCGTTTAAAAACATCAACGGTAAGCGGGTTATCGCTCACCACGGCAATCACCTTTCGAGATTCCTGCTGGCGTATCTCCTGGCTGATGGAAGTTGTATCGACCTCTTTCAACTTAACTAAAAAAGAAAACTCAGACCCCTGCCCGGGCTTGCTATCCAATCGAATTTCACAGCCCATGGCTTTGGCGATACCACTACAAATCGATAACCCCAAACCCGTGCCGCCAAACTTCCGAGTGACCGAGCTATCCGCTTGGTTAAAGGCCGAGAAAATACGCGAGACCTGTTCAGTGGCAATGCCAATGCCGGTATCTTTTACCGTAATCAGCACCCGCTGGGCACCAAGGTAACCGACCTTTACAATAATGCAGCCCGAATCGGTAAACTTAATCGCATTGGAGATAAAATTACTTAAAATTTGCTGTATGCGGAAGCCATCCGCACGGAACAGACGCGGCGTATTAGGATCTATCAACGTGACCAAATCCAGTTGTTTGGATCGAGCACTGACCGAAAAACTGTGGGCTATGGATTCAACGCATTCTCGTAGATCCACATCTATTTGTTCTAATTCCACACCGACCGACTCTATTTTAGAGAATTCTAGAATGTCGTTGATGACGGTTATCAACAACTTACTGGAATCCATTGCTGTTTTTATTATGGCCTTCTGTTGCGTAACGCTGTCGCAATTACGCAATGAATACAGCATGCCAAGCACACCGTTTAAAGGTGTTCTCAACTCATGACTCATATTGGCCAAAAATTCACTCTTGGCCTTGGCATTGGCCAATGCTTGGTCGCGGGCCTGCTGTAGGTCTTCCGTCCGCTGTCGAACTTCATCTTCCAAATTACGTGTCAGCTCTAACAATCTCTGGTTAGTATTGTAGAGCTCGATACTTTTGGTCTCTAGTAACTCCTCCGCTTGCAAGCGCGCCTTACGCTCTCGCTCCAATCGTTTTTTCAGGCGTTCAACTGAATCCGTCATGAAACGATTCGTACGTTAAACTTTTCTTTAAACAAAGGACCACCATCTAGTGATTGGCGATCAATTTCAATATCTTTCTGAAAGTGTTTAGCACTGGCTGATATTAGTCCAACCGCCAAATCCGCCAAGGGGCGTTCCGATTGATAATGAAACACCAAGTGATCGTCGGACAACTGCTCGTACCGAAATTTCGGCAAGCTGGCATCGGGATACAGCTTTAGCACCTCCACATGAATATGCTCATCGACGCTTTTCAAAAAATCAAATAGGTTGTCGTGTTCGTCGAAAAAGGCCGGAAATTTTTTATAAAACACATCCGCCAAATGCCCCCCAAACGCCAGCAGCAAATCGGCTTCGGGCACATCAACTCGGCGGCTCAGCTCGGCAAGCAGTTCAGCCAACTCGGAAAACTCGTAGCTGGCAACACTGCAGTAAGCACCGCCGGAGGCTGGCTCTACAGCATCAATAATATCGTCCATCATATCCGCCCCCCAATTAGCCTCAACCAATTGAGCAAACTCGGTAAAGACAACACCTTTCATTGGCACCCCTTGTTTACTTTTTACGAATAAAAGCCTGAATTAAACAACCCAGGGCGAATAAATAATTTATACGCCAAGTGGTTTATTTAATAAAAAGTATAGAAGAGTTTTTACTACAAGCGCGCAATGCTTTGGTAAAGAGACTTGTTAAGAATTTTAAAGTCTAAACTGGGTGGAATGACGACGATCACAGTAATGATACGATGATCTATGTGCCAACTGTTTTGGTTTGACGCCCTAAAAAAGCCATCGTAACTTTTCAGGAAAACTATTAATGGCCAAGGAACTCAGAAAACTCAGCCGTTGCAGCGTAGGATTCCAACGCCTGCATCATTACTGACAGCGACAAAGACACGTCTTGGGGAATGACGCCCTCGTCAGGGTGATGACTGATACCGCCAGGGCTACGTACAAACAACATCGCCACCGGGCATAGGTCCGCCATGGCCATAGCATCGTGGCCGGCACCCGAGGGCAAGAATTTCGACGCCAACCGTGCGTGGGTTGTGGCAGCAATGGCGTCGGCAAAGATGGCTTGAAACTTACCGTCACATAAAACTGCTGGCGCACTGTGCGTGTGCGCCCAAGAAAACGTTAAGCCACGTAGGGCGACAATGGCTTCTACGGAATCATTAATGGCCAACAAAACTTGATCACGAACAGTGTCATTTTGGCTACGCACATCCAAAGACAAAATAACATCGCCGGCGATCACATTAACCGCGCCAGGGCGGGCGAATACCTGCCCTACAGTTGCGACAACATCACCGCCAAATTTTTTGGCCGTATTTTCTATGGCTAAAATAATGTCAGCGGCACCAGCCAGTGCATCTTTTCTTAAATGCATAGGCGTTGTGCCAGAGTGCCCGGCTTGGCCAGACACTCGAATATTACTGCGCCGAGCACCGGCGATTCCGGTCACCACCCCCAGTGGTAGATCCTCGGCCTCAAGCACTGGCCCCTGCTCAATATGCACTTCCCAATAGCCAATCACTTCATCGCAATGACGTCCGGCAGTGGCACAGCGATTGGGGTCTAAACCAAAATTGTGCAACGCTTTCGCAAGCGTTATGCCATGGTCATCTTCCAATGCTAACCAGTCGTCTTGCCAGTGGCCGGCGACGGATTTCGAGCCAATTAATGTCGAACCAAAGCGCGTGCCTTCTTCATCGCAAAAGCCCACCACCTCAATGGCGAAAGGTAGGTGTCGGCCCTGTTCGTGCAGCATGTGCACCAGCTCAATGGCGTTTAGTACCCCAAGGATGCCGTCATAGCGGCCGGCGTAGGGTACGGTATCCAAATGCGACCCCAGAATTAACGCAGGCGCATTTTCTTTCTTTCCCTCGTAACGGCCCCAGATATTACCAACCGCATCCAGCCAGGTGGACATACCCGCTTCGGTCAGCCACTGGCCAACTTGGGCATTAGCCTGCTTTTGCTCCGGCGTAAGATAGGCTCTCAAAATGCCGTCTGGTAAGGCGCTTAAAGCTGCCAACCGCTCACAGCGCTCTAACACACGACGCGCTGCTTGTTCGTAAATTTCTGCAATAACCAAATGAGTAACCTACGCTCCGTAAACGGTGAGTGCCGCATCCACTGCACGGCCTGGTGAAGTGTTAAATCCGGCCCGGCGCAACACGTTTTCTAGGGCTGCCAGGGTAGTTAATACCGCGTCTTTGCGTGCGTTGTAGCCCATGGTGCCGATGCGCCAAATTTTGCCCTGCAGCGGGCCAAAGGAAGTACCGATTTCAATACAAAAGTCGTGGAGCATGGAGCTGCGAACCGCTTCGCCGGCAACACCGGCAGGAATGACCACGCCCACCACATTGTTCATTCGGTTGCTCTGGTCACCGTAAAGCTCCAATCCCATGCCTGTTAATCCCGCCGCTAACGCCTCGCCATTAAGCTGATGCCGGGCAATGCACTTGTCCAATCCCTCTTGCAGCACAATACGTGCACATTCCCGCGCGCCGTACAGCATGGTGGTGGCTTCGGTGTGATGGTTTAGTCGTTCTTCTCCCCAATAATCTAGGATCATCGGCAAATCAAAATAATTGGAACGAATGATAGCGCCCTGGCTGTCGGTGTGATGCTCCGCCTTGATGCCCGCTTCTACATGGCGGCGATTACGAACGTGCTCAACAAAAGCTGGGCTCAGCGTGATTGGGCCGCTGCCAGACGGGCCACCCAAGCATTTTTGCAAGCCGCAGGATACGGCGTCTAAATGCCAAGCATCGGTGAGTAGTTCATTACCTACGATGGAAGCCGTGGCATCCACATAGAGTAATACTCCGTGCTTTTGGCAGACTTCGCCCAGCTCGGCCAATGGTTGCAGCACCGTGGTGGAGGTATCGCCTTGCACCGTGGCGACCAGTTTCGGTTTCACTTTTACGATGGCGTCTTCCAACTGTTTGGCGGTCACTACCTGGCCCCAGGGTATTTCCAGTGTGTGCACCTCGGCGCCGCAACGCTGGGATATTTCCACCAATAAATGGCCAAAACGACCAAACACTGGCACCAACACTTTATCTCCGGGGCTTAATGCCGAAACCAAACAGGCTTCAATGGCGGCGCGAGAGGTACCATCGATCAGTAGCGTCCATTGATTCTGGGTTTGAAATATCTCTCGATACAAAGCCATGGTCTCGTTCATGTAACCGGTCATGGCGGGGTCGTACTGGCCCACCAACTGCGCCGACATAGCACGCAGTACTCGAGGGTCCGCATTAATAGGTCCCGGCCCCATGAGCAGCCTTGCCGGCGGATTGATTTGGTCGAAGCGATCGATAGACACGGTATTACTCCAAGGACGGAAACAGCCCAAACCATGGCTGGGCGGAGAAAAATTAGAAATCTGACTGCGGTTCAATGATCATCAGTGGCGAAGACCCAATCCTTTAAGAATTAAAAAACCGAAACAAAAAGTCGAAATTAAAACCCATCAAAAGTGCTTTATTTCGCAATGGCGTTCGGCGCTGAATTCTTAGGACACTAGTGCGAGCCGTCTATTGCAAGCCCACTATTGCATGGCCACTTGAATCAACATGCGCACACCGGTAATGCCTAATACCACGGCAAACACTTTTTTCAACATAGCTCCATTAAGCTTTGCGCCCAGGCTTGCACCGATGGGGGCAAAGAAAACGGTCAGCGGCACAATGGCAATTAAACCCGGCAGGTTTACCAAGCCGTAGGTACCCGCCGGCGCATCCGCCGGCGTGGAGCCTTGCAATAACATCATTAGGGCGCCCGGCAGAGCGATCAATAAACCAAAAGCTGCTGCGGTACCCACTGCCTTGTGCGCTGGGTAGTTGCAGGAAGTCAACGTTGGCACGCCCAAGGTACCACCGCCAATACCACACATTACCGAGAAAAACCCAATTAAACTGCCCATAATGCCTTGGCCAAACATTCCCGGCAGGCTTTGCGCTAAAGGAGCGGCGTTGGCTCGCAATAACATATTCAAGGATACTAGTACCGCTAACACCCCAAACAGCAGACTGAAGAAGTTACCGTTAACCACAGTGACTAAGTAACTGCCGATCAACACGCCTAATATCATAAAAACAGCCCACCGTTTTAGCAAAGGCCAATCGACATTGCCTTTGCCGTGATGAGCGCGAATGGACGAAATGGAGGTTGGAATAATAGTGGCCAGAGAAGTACCGGTGGCGACCAACATGGCACTGGCAGCATCCACCCCAAGGCCCTGAAATACAAAATACAGCACCGGCACAATAACAATACCGCCGCCCACGCCTAACAAGCCTGCCAACAGTCCAGCAAACACACCGGTAACAATAAGCGCTACAATCACCGGGATAAATTGGGTTAATTCTTGCGATAATTCGGGCAAGGGTTACTCCTTAGCAAAACACAATAAAACTTTGTTGAAACGTCGTTCTTCCCTTACAGGATTAAACCCATTAGGCCATAAGAGCTGCGCCATCACTTCTCGGGTCGGTGGCAACTTGCACGTCGCCGTTACTGGATACAATAATTCCGCCGGCATGCCCCATGGATTCACTGCCGCTGGGCAGGGCTTCGATATCATGCCCCTGTTTACTCAGCGCCGGGCCAATATCTTCGTATAAAGTCTGTTCCAGTTTTAAATTATTACTGGACTCACCCCAGGTTCGGCCCAACAGCCAACGGTCTTGAGCGATGGCATCGGCCAGCGGTATTTGCTGGTAAATATGCCGGGTAAATAAAGCCGCCTGGGTTTGCGGTTGGCCTTCGCCGCCCATGGTGCCATAACTAAAACGGCGGCCATCGTTTAGCAAAGCCAAAGCCGGGTTTAACGTGTGTAACGGTTTTTTACCAGGGGCCAATGCGTTGTGATGACCGGCCTCCAGAGCAAAACTGATGCCGCGGTTATTCCACACCAACCCCAAATCCGGAATCACCAAGCCACTGCCAAATTCCCAGTAAACACTTTGTATAAACGACACCAATGTGCCGTCTCTATCCAAAGCGCCTAGCCAAACCGTGTCGCCTGGTAAGGCTTGCTTGGGCCAGGGCGCGGCGCGCTGGGCGTCAACTTGCAGCGCCATTTGATCCAATCTGGTGGGCTCTAAGTATTCCTGAGCCGGGGTGGTCATGGCCCGGCGATCGCAGACTTCACGGTCCCGAATTTCAAACGCCAGCTTGGTGCACTCCACCAGATGATGGACTCGCTGGGCCTCGCTCCAATGGCTTTGATAAAGCCGATCGTAAAGCGCTAGAATCATGAGCGAGGCCACGCCCTGGGTGGGCGCAACCATATTAAATAATTGCCCTTTGCTGGTGGTGGCACTCAGAGGCGTTACCATCTCGGCCTGATACTGCTGCAGATCGGCATGGGTTATGGGGCTGTCAGCGGCGCGCAGTCCAGAGGCAATACTGCTGCTGATATCCCCCTGATAAAAGTCTCGTAGGCCAAGATCAGAGCGGTGCAGGTGCTCTAGCATGTCGGCTAAGCCCGGGTTTTTTACCGTATCGCCTACTACCAAGGTTTTGCCCGCGGGCAAAAAAATCGACGCAAAGTGGTTTAACTCTTTGAGTTCAGCAAAGGTCTTTTCACTGGCGCGCTGTAGGCTTTCAGTTGCTTTAATTCCCTGCGCCGCTAGCTCTTGGGCAGGGCCCAACAAGCGCGCTAGGGGAAAGCCGTTCTTTATGCCAGCCCACTCACGAGCCAGCTGCCAACCGGCTACCGTGCCCGCCATGGTAATGCACGCGCGGCCGCCCCGGTTACTCAAGCCTTGTGCCTGGTATTCAGAAATCTTCGCCAAACTGCCGGCGTTGCCACAGGCATCGATGGCAACCGGCGCTTTGCCAGGCTTCTGGATAAGCCAAAAACCATCCCCACCTAAACTGTTCATGTGTGGGTAAACCACGGCGATGGCGGCAGCGGCAGCCACCATGGCGTCCACGGCAGTACCGCCCTCTTTTAATATTTCGAATCCGATTTCTGCCGCTCTACGGTGCGGCGCGGTAAACGCAACTTTTGCCATAAATTAATCGCCTTTTAAACCATCTAACGCCGGCAACAAAGACTGGACTTTTGCTAACAGTGCCTGGTCTCGGCCTTTGCCAGCCATAAAAGACAGGCCCCAGGGAGCTTGCTGATCTTGCAGCAGGGGTAATGAAATTTGCGGCGCACCCAACACTCCGGCCGGTGCGGTTAAACCCATTAACTGATTGCGATAATCAGCCAAGTCGTCGGCCGAACAATCGAGCAAGGGTGCCGCTCCTGGGGTTGTGGGCAAAGCCACCAGGGTATCCCCGGTGATACCACATTGCTGTTGCCAAAATTTGCCAAATTCCTGCACCTCATGCTCAGCCTGTTGCTCGTCAGCTTCGGTGAGGGTGGCGCTCCAAGCAAAGCGACTGGCAATGTCCGGCGCAATGGAGGGCTGACAATCCTTTAGCCACTGGCCGTGTTGCTGTGCAATTTGCCGGCCTTGGAGCACACGAAAAGCCTCGCTCACACCGGCCATGACCGATTGCGGTAAAGCGTGCAGGCAAACATCATTAAAATAGGGTGCTGCCGCTTCCACCAAGCCCTGGGCCACTTGCGACCAACCCGAACCAATGCCCTCTGGGCTGAATACAACCAGTTGTTTGAAGTCGGATTTTTGCCCCGGCGCTAACAACACCTGGGCGACCTTGTGGAGGGTGGCGAAATCTCTGCTCATCCACCCCACGGTGTCGAAGCGAGGCGCCAGAGCAACCAAACCCTCCACAGCCACGGCACCGTGGCTGGGGCGCAAACCAAACAAACCGTTGTAACTGGCCGGCACACGAATAGAGCCACCGGTATCAGTGCCCAAGCCAATCGCCACCGATCCGTTGGCCGCAGCCACGGCGGAACCACTGCTAGAGCCACCGGGCAAACGCTGGGGGGCGGCTGGATTAATCGGCGTTGGGTAATTGTGATTAAGGCCGTTTAAGCTGTAGGCCAGCTCATCGGTTTGCGTCTTTGCCAGTACCTGAGCACCAGCCGCGACTAGGCGCAGTACACATTGCGCAGTGATCGTTGGCTGCTTATGGCTGGCAGCCCAATCCGGGCTGCCTGCGGCGGTGGGCAGGCCTGCGATGTCCAACAAGTCTTTTACGCCAACGCTTAGCCCTTGCAATATTGCAGACTGCTCGAAGCCTTGGGATTCCACAGCCAGAGCACGACGAACTTGGTCATCGACCAGACAGACATATTCCGGTGCTGTAGCACTCATAAGGGGCGGCCTTCGTTAATCGTTGCGGATGGCCTGCACAAACAGCGTGCAGGTTAGGGCTGGGGTTTCCCAAAATTGTCGCGGGGTGCGATCAAAGAATAAACAGGATTCTTTCATATCCTGTCCATATGGTCAACTTTGCAAATAATGTTTACAGCAATGCGTCTATCTCCTGTAAGCGTGCCAGTTTTTCTACCTCCGGCATAAAGCTGGCTGCAAAACTGTTTTTCACCAACTGCACTATCTGTGCCTGATTCGGCGCCAGCGCGTCAATCACGGCATCGTAGTTGGCGCATAGGTAACCCCCAAAATAGGCTGGGTCGTCGCTGTTAATCATGACCTGTAGGCCATCGTCGAGCAGCGACAGCAGAGGGTGATCGGCGAGCTGGTCATAGACGCACAGGCGTACATTGGACAAGGGGCACACCGTTAACGCGATACCCTCAATGGCCACCCTACGCATTAACGTGTCGCTTTCGGTGATGCGCACGCCGTGGTCTATGCGATCCACCGCCAGTAAATCCAGCGCCTGTTCAATGTAGTCGGCTGGCCCCTCTTCGCCGGCGTGGGCCACGCACTTTAAACCGGCGGCGCGAGCCTGGGCGAAGACCCGCTGAAATAGCTCTGGCGGAAAGCCGCTCTCGGAAGAATCTAGGCCCACGCCGTGGATAAGGTGCAACCAAGGTTGCGCCTGTTGCCAGGTTTCCAGGGCAGAGTCTTCCGGCAGGTGACGCAGAAAACACATAATCAACTGGCTGCTAATGGCTAATTCCGATTGCGCCTGTTGTAACGCTCTATCAATGCCTTGCACCACCTCAGCAAATGGAATGCCTCGATCGGTATGGCTTTGTGGGTCGAAGAAGATTTCAACATGCACCACGTTTTCAGCGGCACAGCGTTGCAGGTAGGCCCAGGTTAAATCAAAAAAATCCTCCTCGGTTTGCAGCACATCCGTGGCTTGGTAGTACAAATCTAAAAACGACTGGAGATTTTCAAAATCGTATTTTTGCGCCAGCTCCGCCGCCGAGGCGTAGGGTAAGCTAATGCCATTACGCTCGGCCAAGGCGAACACCATGTCGGGCTCCAAAGAGCCCTCAATGTGTAAATGCAATTCGGTTTTAGGAAGCCTGCGCACCAACTGTTTTAATTCGGCGCTGCTACTCATCACTGCTGCCTTCTGTGCTAGGGATAGCCGTTTTATAGGTGTCCCAATTGCTAGTGATTTCTTCAACCACGGTACTGCCCACCTGGTAGGCCACCTCTAGGGCCAAGCCCAAGCCGGCGTAATCCTCGCCTTCGCCGGTGAGGCTCTCGGCCGCAGTCTGGCCCTCTTCCACCGGCATAGTGAAGTTACTGGCGGTACGCAGCACCATCAATCGGTCGTAGTCGGCAAAACCTGCGCGATCCAGATAAAACAGCGCTTGGGCGGTGCCGGTATCTTCCATGCCGGAGGAGACAAACTCGCCCTCGCCTTCGGACCAATAATCAACCCATTTGTTGGCCCAGTCGTTCATCAACTCACCGTGCCAGAAGGTCATCCCCGCAAGGTTATCCCCTAACATGACAAAGGGCGGCTTTTGCGCGTTGGGAAAAGCACTGTACTCGGAGCGCATTTCGGCAATCTTGTCGTCATCCGGCAGCGGCAAATCTTTGGTCAGATCAAACGCCCACTGCGCCAAATCGCCATTAATATGGAACATTTCGCCCTGATTCATGGGGTTGGGTTTTTGGTAGGGCTCTTTAGTAAAGAGCGGAATAAAACCGGTCTCCCAATCCTCTGGCATTTCCCGGGCATCGATTTCGTGGCCAAAATCACCATCCACCAAATATTCCGCCCAGGCGGCGGAGCCGATTGAGCCATCCGCTGGGTCAAAGCCCGCAATGCCTGCCACCAGCCAGTAGGCGTTGGACAGGTCGAACCGAGGGTCTAGGCCGAGCGCCATAATGGCCGCGGTGGATTTCGCGGTACCCATCCCAGTAACCATGCCCAACACGCCGGTTTCGCTGTTTATATACAAATCGTGGAATGACTGGGGAAAGTCGTAGTGTGTGTTCAGGCCGGCGCGCTCCTTCCAGAGCTGAAACTCGCCGGCGGTATCACCCATGTCTTCACCGATTTCAAACATGGTCACAACAACCACTTTAACCTCTACCGGCGCTTCGGCTGTTACCTCCACCACGGCTGCCGCCTCATTTTCAACGACAGGGTCAGAGGCTTTTTCGCCGCAACCTGCAAGGGTTGCCAGCGCCAAAACACCAAGGCCGGTACGAAACTGTTTCACTGTTTGCTCCTTCACGATACTGTATTAATTTATTGTGCTGGCCCTAAACAAGCAGACACAATGCCAATATTGTCTAGTTGGTCAATTTTTTGAATAACCCCATTCATCGGTGCCGTCTTGCCAACGTTACGCAATAAGACGCACCAAGCTCGGGCAAACGCAAAGGTTATTCACTCTTAAAGCACCATTATTTGCCCGCCCATCATCAGGCAACCTAAGGACCTTCTGTGAGCTTCTACCCCAGAGATTTCATTGGCTACGGCAACCAACCTCCGCAACCCAATTGGCCGGGCAACGCACGCCTAGCATTGCAGTTTGTTATTAACTACGAAGAAGGCGGCGAAAACTGCGTGTTAGACGGTGACCCGGCATCGGAGAAATTTCTGTCCGAGATTGTCGGCGCCGAAGCCTATGCCGGTCAACGTCATATGAGTATGGAGTCCATTTACGAATACGGCAGTAGAGCAGGCTTTTGGCGATTGCACCGATTGTTTACCGAACGCAGACTGCCGGTAACGGTGTTTGGGGTGGCTCAGGCATTGGCTAAAAACCCCGACGCTGTGGACGCTATGCTGGCGGCCGACTGGGAAATTGCCAGCCACGGATTGAAATGGACTCACTATCAGGATATGCCCATAGAGCAAGAGCGTAAGATGATGGCCGATGCCGTGGCCCTGCACACTGACCTAACGGGTAGCCGGCCCCTGGGTTGGTACACCGGCCGAGATAGCCCAAACACACGTCTGCTGGTGGCCGAAGACGGCGGGTTTGAATATCACTCGGACTCCTACGCCGACGACCTACCCTATTGGTGCTACGATTTCGACCAGCCATTACTGACCCTACCCTACACCCTGGACAGCAACGACATGCGCTTTGCTACCCCCCAGGGCTTTAACAGCGGTGAGCAATTTTTTAACTACCTCAAGGACAGTGTTGATTTTTTATACGCCGAAGGTGAGCAGGCACCGAAAATGCTCAACATTGGCTTACACTGCCGCCTGGCCGGGCGCCCCGGCCGAGCCATGGCGTTGCAACGGTTTCTGGATTACATCACGGGCTTTGACGATATCTGGGTGGCCACGCGCCTGGATATCGCCCGCCACTGGCGATCAACCCACCCGCCCCAAAGCTAGCGCGGTAGAGGCCTCTCAATGACACAACTCGTAGCTTTTATAATTAGAGGCGGTAGATACAGGGCCAGCAATTGGCGCCACGCCCTCGCCGTGGCACTGCTGGCCGTTGCGGCCAACCACAGTTTCGGAGATTCCTCGGCAATGCCACACAGCCCCAGCGCAGAACAATTGATTGAAACCTTGGAATTAGAACAACACGTCGAGGGCGGATACTTTAAACGGACCTTTCAAGCCGATCATCGCTCCATGATTAAAACCGAACAGGGTGAACGCTTCACCCTGACCTCGATTTATTATCTGCTAACCGCGCAATCGCCCATTGGCCACTGGCATTTAAACCGCTCGGATATTATCCATTTTTTCCATCTGGGCGATCCCATCGACTATTTTCTCATCGCCCCGGATGGCGCATTAAGCACGGTGACCCTAGGGCCCAATCCCCCGCTCGGCCATCAACTGCAAATGACGGTCACCGGCGGCACTTGGAAAGCCTCAAGATTAACGGGTAGCCGCTACGGATTAATCAGCGAAGCAGTAGCGCCTGGATTCGACTACAAAGATATGGCACTGGGTAAAAGAGATGAACTAACCCGGCAGTTTCCACAACACAAAGCATTGATAGAAACCTTTACCCGAGATTAACGTTAAACGGTTTTCTAAAGGCATACTTAAGCCCCAAATAAAAGGGCCGGATAAATCATCCGGCCCAGCGAGCCAACGGGGTTCAGTGCTCTAAATTTAATGACCTGCTTCACTTACTTCAAACATAGGGCTTAAAAACTAAGACCCAAAAACTAGGAGCTAAAAACTAGGAGCCAAAATCGTATTCAACCGAAAGCCCCATTTGCCGTGACGGGCCGTAGCTGAATAGGCCGATAAAACCGGGCGCGTCGAAAATTGCATCGATTTTTCAATGCCCACAGCCCGGAATTTAAAACTAAAGCCTACACAATGGCTGCCGCTTATTTGGGCTTGGCACCACCGGTTGCGGATTAAACCTATTGGACTCAAAATGGCACCTCGCCTAGAAAGAGAGACTTGCTTGTGAAAACCTACCTCCCCCGCATTGCACTATTGGCCCGTTGTCTACCACTGGTGGCCTTGTGCAGCCTTGGGCTTAGCGCATGCCGGGATGGCGTCGATACAATTGTGGCCGGGGACTACGTGGTAACCATGGACGAATCCTTAGGCGTCATTGAAGACGGCGCGGTGGTAGTAGATAACGGAGAAATCGTTGCCGTTGGCCCGGCCAAGGACATTTATCGAGATTATCAATCTACCCACGTCATTCCCGGTGATGGGCGTGTGGTTATGCCAGGCCTGATTAACGGCCACACCCATACGGCCATGACGCTATTCCGCGGCATTGCCGATGACACCGAATTAATGACGTGGCTGCAGAACACCATCTTCCCGCTGGAAGCTGAATTTGTTACACCAGAATTTATAGCCGTTGGCGCCGAGTTGGCCTGCTATGAAATGATCAGCAGCGGTACAACCACCTTCGTGGATATGTACTTCTACCCTGAAGTTATTGCCCAGGTGGTAGACAGTTGTGGGCTGAGGGCTATTCTGGCCGCACCGATGATCGATTATCCCAGCCCAGGTTTTGAAGGCTGGCAAGATTCCCACGCCGCCGGTGTTGCTTTTGTGCGGCAGTGGCAAGGCAAAAATGACCGGATAACCCCAGCACTAGCGCCCCACGCTCCCTACACCGTGGCCCCTCAACATTTGCAGGAAGTGGGCGACAGCGCACGTGAGCTTAAGGCTCCTATTTCAATCCACTTGGCGGAAACCTATACCGAACTTGAGCAAATTTCCGAGCAAGAAGGCATCCCTCCCATTGCCCACGCGCTGAACAGATTGGGCAATGTGCGGGTGATTGGCGCCCACGCGGTATTTGCCCAGCCCGACGAATTCCCCCTTATGGCCAGCGCGCAATTTGGCGCCATTCACAACCCAACCTCTAATGCCAAGTTGGCCTCCGGCATTGCTCCGGTAACCGACATGCTAGCGGCCGGCGTGGCCGTGGGCTTGGGTACCGATGGCGCGGCCAGCAACAACGACCTCAATATGTTTGAGGAAATAAAACTGGCAGCGCTGATCCACAAACTACGCGATAACAGCCCCACAGCCCTGCCCGCTGCTACGGCGCTGAGTTTGGCTACCCGATCTGGCGCAAAAGCCATTGGCCTAGAAGACCGTATCGGCCAACTGGCGCCGGGTATGGCAGCCGATCTCATTCAGCTGTCCATTAATGAGACGCGGTCTCTACCGGTACACGATATAGAATCGCACTTAGTCTATACCGCCGATGCACGGGACCTAATCAATTCCATGGTAGCCGGCAAACTGGTTTTTCATAACGGCGAGGTATTGACCATTGATGAAAAACAATTGCGCCGGCGAGTGGCCCAAGTGACCGAATCGATCCAACAGGCCTTGGAAGACTAACACGCCTTAGGAATGTTTATGTTCTACCAACTCTTCTGGATGTTTACGGATGTCTTCGCGCATATGGCTGAACATAAACTTCAGCGCGTAAGTCACCACACCAGCAGTTAATAAAACCACAATAATACTGAATAAAATTACGCCATCGAAATACATTTTTCTTTCCTCATTTTTATTTAACAACAGCCTTATTTAACAACGGCATCGTCACTTCATTCACCGGCAGGCCGCCGGGGCTCGGCCCTAGCGGTTATGGACCGCTTAGGCCGTGTATTTAGCCTAGTCCTTTAGGCGTCGTTAACCTTGACGCACATCAAGCTGTGAGAGCGAGGGACAACGGGCCATGATTTCGTTTGATCTAAAGCAGATCGAAGGGCAATTCCCCGCCTCAGCAATTGCCAAATAGCCATTCCACGACCAAGATAACCGAAGGCTTATCCGCAAAACGAAGAGAGTAAAAACACTTGCGGATATCGACGCCAGTAGAAGCAGCCATTCGATAATAAAATCCAGACCAACCCAATCGTTGCGCAATTGGCAATGTTTTCAGGTTAAGAGCAAGGTGAGAAAAATGGCAGGGTCGGCACAGTTGAATTCAAATAAAGACCAAATCGATAGTACGAGTCAGTCTCAGTTATCTAAGAATCCATTGCTTTGGTATGCAGCGTCATTTGATGATATTTCTTCGCGTACTGCAGATATTCAGCATGCCGCTGAAAACTGCCCTGCGCTGGCGCTTTCCATGCATATTCCATTTGCCAGCAATAGCCATTCGTTTTTTAATGCTAATACTGTTGTTACCCGCCAGTACAGTTTGGCATCGCACTTTATCGATAACCTGTGCTGCGAAATAGCCCACTATGGCGAGATGATTTATCGAAGCAGCACCAATGCTGGTAAAAAGCCCGTTGTTGACTCTTTGACTATTACCGGGGGCAACCCAACGTTTTTAATTGCCAGTGATTTAGCTCGCACCCTGGAATGCTTAAACCGCCATTTTCACTTGGCGGAGGCCACGCAAAGAGATTTCTGCATAACCGTAGAAGCCAAAACGTTTGACGACGACCTTGCCAAGCTTGTAAAGCAACTGGGCTTTAACCGTATTCGACTATGCCTGGAGGATTTCAGCCCGGAGGTACAGTTTTCTATTCAACGAAAATACAGCGTTTACCGAATTGAAAGCGCCATTGAGGCCGCCAAAGCCGCCGAAATTCCAGATGTAAGTATCGACCTAATCTACGGTTTGCCCACGCAGAGTGCAGCATCGTTTTTAGCGACACTACAACATTTAATTCGCTTTAAACCAGACGACATTACGCTGCACTTGTTGCAACACCAAAGTGGTAGTTATGGCTTATCTAATACACCAGCCTTGCTGCCAAAACCACAAGCCATAACCGATTTACAGAACATTGCTACCACCTATTTGCTAAACCAAGGCTACTCGGTATCAGGCGCTGGTTGCTTTGCTATTGAGCCAGAGGTCGCCAGGCCTAATCAGCGTGGCGCGTATAACAGCAATCAGCTGGCGCTAGGTTTGGGCACGGCCAGCCTTATAAAACCGTTTGTCTGGCAGAATTGTACCTCACTGCGGGAGTACACCCGTCGAATAAGTCAGCTTGGCCACGCCCGTGACGCGGGGTTAGAGTTGTCATCCGATCAAGCAATACGAGCGGAGGTTGCGGCAGGGCTGTTGGCCACTGGAACCCTGCTTAAAGACGGCTTTGAAGCAAAATGGCAACGCCGATTTGACGACTACTTTGAGCAGGGGCTAGCACTTCTCGCGCCGTTCATAGAACGCCACGAAATTGATAACAATAGTGATTTTCGTTTAACACCGACCGGCCTCTGGCAAGCCGCCGCCGTGGCTAAAGCCATTCTTTGGCCCAATGCATCCCCGCCATGCCCAATAAAAGATTAACCATTATGTGACCGGCCAATCAGAGACAGCCAAACACAAAATTTACCCCTTCTGGCAAACTAGTCAGCAATTCCCCCTTGCCCATTAGAAAAATACGATTTACTCTGATGGCAATACAACCCTACCTTTATTAGAGTCTGCGCCAGCGCGCATCACAATGGGTTTAAAAACACCGCTGAGCCCTACCTGAGGTGAATAGACCATGAGCACCCACAACTTTGTCCGCTGTAGTAATTGCGCTGTGAGCAAGTTTTGCTTACCACACACCTTATCTGGTGAAGATATTGGCCAGCTCGAAGGCATTGTGCAGCAAAAGCGGGTCTTACACCCAGGGGAAGCCTTGTATCAATCCGGTGATCAATTTGAGGGGCTTTACGCCATTAGCTCTGGTAGTTTCAAATCGGTGGTCATTGCCAGCAACGGCGATAGCCAAATCACCCAGTTCGCCTTCCCTGGCGAAATTTTGGGCTTCGACGCCTATCACGGTAAATCTCACAACACCTTTGCCGAGGCGTTAGAAACCAGCAGCGTGTGTTTCTTGCCCCATTCTCAGCTAGAGACTTTGGCGCAAAAGGTACCGGCGCTGCAAAATCAGCTTTACAATCTCTTCTCAGCAGAGATTCAAGAAAACAACGAGTTTCTGCTAATGATGGGCAAACGTTCGGCCGAGGATCGGCTGGCGGCTCTGCTAATGAACGTATCCAGCCGCTACTCTCAACGCGGCTATTCCGCCACGCATTTTCGTTTGTCCATGTCCCGCACCGATATAGCAAACTATCTCGGACTCACCATAGAAACCGTGAGCCGATTGATAAGGCGTTTCCAAAAAGAAGCGCTTATTGAGGTCAATCAGCGAGACATTACCATTACCGATTTAGTGGGTTTGAGTGAATTGGCCGGCACCCACTGCTCACATGTAGAGCAACCCTCCAACGCGGGCTAGCCTCCACCCTAACTCCGGCTCACCCCAGTGAGCCTTCCCTACGCAAACTGCATCGGCGACTTGTGTTCACAGCCCACTTTGCGCATTCGACCTGCCCTAGGTGCAAGCCACCGTTGACTAACGCCGCCCCCTTAGCATTGGCCACCCCTTCCGTTTTTGTTGCCTTATCCGAGTGAAGCCGCACTAAACCGAGTGCTACCTGACCAATCTTTCCCAAGATAGTCGTTACTTATTGGCAAATAGACTACGAAATATCCTAAATACCCTTAAATATCGATAACTCTCGATTACAAAACTACGCGATTTCACTAGATTTTGGTTGGGGACACCAACATCGCTGAGGGGAAGGAACCATGACCATTGATCAATTTATCTTCGAATGTGAAGAAGCGTCAAACGAACAGACACTGTTTAACCTATTGCACAATGAGGTCAAAAGCCTTGGCTTTGACTACTGCGTGTTCAGCTTGCTTACCAATCATCCAGACCTAAACCTACCAACCTCTAGGGGGCTATTTGTTAGCTCTATGTCTAGTTGGGTGCAGGAACTTAACCAAGGACAGTTTGATGACGTGGACCCGTTTCGCAGCCATTGCTTTTACGGCCACGGCGTTCTGACTTTATCTGCCTTGAAAACATCAGACCAGCTCAGCGCAGCTCAGATAAAGTTTATTCAATCCACTGAATCGAGAGGTTTCCACGACCGGGTTACCGTAGCCTTAAAGGGGGCCGCCGGGGCGGTGGCCAGTGTCGACCTGGGCCGAGACTTGAAAGGCCGGCCGCCAACGCGACAGACACTGCACAAGCTTAACGCGCTGTGCCAACACTTTTATCTGGCCTATTGCCAGTTAAAAAGCAGTGCCAAAGCCTTCGCCTATATGACGCTCACAGGCAAGGAGAGAGAGGTATTGGAGTGGTCTGCCAAAGGTTTTACCAAGGCAGAGATTGGCGTACAACTGCACATCTCATCACACACCGTGGACTATCACTCTCGCAAATTGGCGCGCAAGCTTGGCGCAAGAAACATCACCGCAGCGGCGGTGAATGCCCTGAACCGGGGGTTGATTCACGTATCGTATTGACCGAGCCACATTTAGCGTCGGCGGTGGCCTGCTCACCGCTGACTCAGCAACAGGTGCCTGAAGCTCGTAAAACAATGATCTCAAATTAACTTTAGCGAACGAGTTCTGGTATTTATCGAGTCTTAATTTATCTTAAACATTGGCTCCGTGTTAACTTCATTGCCACGGCAAACCAATCTTATACGTTATATAATTGCCTGGCGACTCATTAACTTCTACAGCTTTGCAAAAATTAATGGTATGCAGCAGGCACTTTTTTCAGATTTAAAAAAGCGCAAATAGTTTGACGTTAAAATATAATAAAGTTGGCATTAAAAATTAAACCGTAATTATTTCGCCGTCGTAATTGGCACTACCATAACGGGAGATAATTACCATGAGACAATTAATAAATACTTTTCTGATTGCATTTCTAGCCCTGCTTGTTACCGCCTGCGACGGCGATGATGACAATAATTTACCGGACACCGTAGTAGACGCCGCCGTTGCAGAAGACGATTTAACGACGCTGGTCACTGCCTTAGAAGCAACCGGGCTAGATCAGGTGCTAGCCGATAGCGAATCTGAGTTTACCGTATTTGCCCCTACCGACGGTGCCTTCGCATTGTTAGGAGAGGACACTATAAACGCGCTGTTATCTGATACGGATACGCTGGCGTCCATACTGACTTACCATGTTCTAGGCGAGGAAGTGAGTAGCCAACAAGCCATCGATTCCGCCGGCAGCACAACCGCCACGGTCAATGGTGAGCTTATTGCGCTTTCGCTGGATGGCGACGAGTTGCTGGTGAATACCGCTACGGTCATTCGCACCGATATCCGTGCAAAAAACGGCGTTATTCATGTGCTAGACGCAGTGCTTATCCCACCAGCCCCCGTCAATGCTGAAGAACTGACCATTGTTGAGGTAGCCGCAGACGCGGGCACTTTCAATACGTTAATTGCCGCTGTGCAAGCCGCCGAGTTAGATGCTGCCCTGGCAGACCCAGAGGCTGAATTCACGGTGTTTGCGCCAACCGACGATGCCTTCGCCGCGCTGCCACAAGGTACCGTAGAAGCCCTGTTGTCGGACATCCCTGCACTCACCGCCATCCTGACGCAACACGTCATCAGCGGCCAAGTCGACTCAATAACGGCCTACAGCCTCAATGGCCAGACAGCACCCACTCTGAACGAAGCCGTATCACTGCCGATTGAGATAGATAGCGTTACCGATGAATTGATCGTAGGCGGAGCCGTGGTAACCATGGCAGACATCCAAACTGCCAATGGAATTATCCACGTCATTGATGCTGTAATTGTTGATCCATAAACCCTCATTGATTGGCTTAGCAGTAAAAGATCGATAAAGATCTAGCGCCCAGCATTCGCTGGGCGTTGTTTTGTGGTGGGGATGGGTAAAAGCCGGTCGAAACGCGATTCGAAACGTGTTTCGAAAGGCTTTTACGCTGGGCCAAGGACGGCCCGGCCGGCATCAATCACCAGGGACGGTTGCTTGGCGCAATGTCCGATCGAACAAACGAAATAAGCCCAATCAACCGAACCAACGGGAGGGAGGTACCAGGGCACGTCCGTGTGCCCTGCCCTTCGGGTGCTCTTCGAGCGGTGCAAATCGCTCAAGCCACATGGACGGCTAGGCGCCCCCGAGGCGAATGCCGATTATGCAGGAGCAATAATCGGCCCGGCAATTGCTCGAACCGGCGAGGGTAAAAGCCGGTCGCTACGCGATTCGAAACATGTTTCGAAAGGCTTTTACGCCGGGCCAAGGGCCTGCTCCTTTGCATCCATGCAATCGCGGCATTAGTGCATCCCTGCACGTCATGGCCCGGCCGGAACACATCACCAGGGAAGGTTGCTTGGCACAATTTTCGATCGAACAAACGAAAAAAAGCCCAGCTCTCGCTGGGCTTTGTTTATGGCGGTGAGGGAGGGATTCACCAGGGCACGTCCTTGTGCCCTGCCCTTCGGGCGCTCTTCGAGCGGTGCAAATCGCTCCCGGCGATTTGTCGAACCGGCGAGGGTTCTCACCCGCCCTCATACGCATAAAAAAGCCCAGCATTCGCTGGGCTTTGTTTATGGCGGTGAGGGAGGGATTCGAACCCTCGAAGCCTTTCGACTTACACACTTTCCAGGCGTGCTCCTTCGACCACTCGGACACCTCACCTAATTCTTTCTATTCGTATTCGTCGCAAGTAACGTCCCTGTCACTCACCCAGCTCGGTGTCCTACCTCGCGCTTGCCGGGAAAAAGCAGTGCTTTTTCTATTCCGGCAAGCCCACTCGGACACCTCACCAAATTCTGTCTTTCACCGGTGACTTTTGTCGCCTAACACGCCCTCGCTGCGGGGGTGTGCTCGAAAGAGGCCGGAACTATACGCAAAGACTCCACCAGAATCAACGACTTGGCGGCATGAATATTCATTACGCCTTTTATCGGGAAATCTGGCCCAGGTGCTTATCTAGTTTTTGGCCTTGCCGACATAAGTCATTGTCGATACGGAAATTACCTATGGATTACATATGAATGAACCACTTTGGCCCTTTGTTGTGACCTTCAGCGCAGGATTGCTGACGGTGGCATTGGGTGCATTCTCATCGCTAAGCTGCCAACGGCAGACGAGAATCAAACAACTTATAAAGCAGCGTTTAACGCCAGCCTTTGTGGGCCGCACTAGCGATTGCGCCACCAGTAGCACCAACCCTGGCAGTTCGGCACGGGCGAACTATGCCCAGAACCTGGAAAAACAACTGGAACTGACTGCCACCCTACAGAGGGTGATGGCGAAAACAGCGCACTTCCCGGGTAATGCACCGGCCGCGCGAGGCCAGCTTCAGCGAGCGCTGTTGTTGCGCCAAGCAATCCTCACAGCGGAATTGGCCGCACAGGAAAACCCCAACCTGGCCAATGGCCAACCCGACTGGAAAACGCTGCAAAAAGGCTACAGCCGGATCATATCGCTGCACCAGCAATTACTTGGCGCACAAGACGCTGAGAATGCTAATCAAGAGACCACTGAATCGCTCAAATCACACACGTCAAACACCGAGCCCACTGCAGAAAAGGCCAACAACATCACATCGCTATCGCAGGTAAATCAGAATCTTGAGCACCTTCACGAAGAGCTACAACAGCGCGTGCGGGTGCTTAGCGCCTCTGACAACCGGGTTAAGCTGCTCGAGGCCAAACTCAATCTGGCTCAAAGCCAAATTGCCAGCCTGCAAACAAAGCTCAATCACGGTGCCCCTATCGCCTCAGTTCCCCAGCTGTTGAATCGAGTGAAGTAGCGCACCCCCCTCACCACAGGCGTGGCATTCAGTGCCGCCTGTTGGTGGTATCTCACCACAAACCTTTGTAGAATCGCCGTCTGGTTGCGCCACGCTGTGGCAGTGGCGCCTATTTGAAAACAGAATGTCGTTTTTTTTGTTTGACGTGGTCCCCGTTCATTAACAATTTTAAATAGGGGCTCTGTATGCGAAAACTATTCTACAAACAGCGACAAGATTGCTGTGGATCACTCCCGCTTTATGAGTAAACCTGGTAACACTGACCTTTGGTTTCTGCCCCAACGCCAGTTCTATTTCCGCACGCTGGTTATATTTTCTGCGGCTGGCACATTAGTATCCTACCGCGGTTGGCCGGATATCGACTGGTTAGCCATTGGTTTTGCCATTTTTATGCTGCTCTACTTGGTGGTGTCCGGCTACATGGCGAAAATTCGGTTCCCGGGCCAAGAAGCCGCCCTGGACCGCTACATCGGCTGGGCAGATGCAGCGCTTATCGGCGTTAGCCTATGTTTAGCGGATTTTCAGACGCTGCCCACAGTTCTTTTTGCCATCCTTATTCAATTTAATGCCGCCGTTACTGGTGGTAGCCGCAAATGGCTGGAAGATAACATCTCTTTCATCATAGGCTGCGTTAGCTGTGGTTTGATTGCCCCTCCCGAATGGAAAGCCAGCAGTGAAGTGAACACCTCGGCCACGGCCCTAATCGGCGTTGGGGCTTATGTCACTTTGAGCGGTTTGTTTATGAACAAACGCAATAGAGCGCTGAATACCAAGGTCGGCGAATTAGAAGAAGACCTAGACCGTACGAAATCTCGGGCATTCCGCCTATCTCGCTATTTGTCGCCCACGGTGTGGAATGCCATTACCACCGAAAATGACAAAATGCTGCAAACCGATCGCAAGCGCTTAACGATTTTCTTTTCCGATATTCAGGGCTTTACCGCCCTATCTGAAGAGCTAGAAGCAGAAACCCTGGCCGCACTTTTGAACACCTACCTCACCGAAATGACCAAAATCGTGGCGCACTTTGGCGGCACGGTGGATAAGTTTATGGGCGATGGAATCATGGTGGTGTTTGGCGACGGCAAAACCCGTGGTGCCAAGGAAGATTGCCTGCGCTGTGTATCCATGGCCATAGCCATGCGTAAGCGCATGAAGGTGCTGCAAAACCATTGGTTTCGCCAGGGCATTAAGCGCAAACTCGAGATCCGAATGGGCATCAACACCGGCTTTTGTACGGTGGGTACCTTCGGCGCCAAAGCCCACCATTTGGACTTCACCGTACTGGGTACCCACGTTAACCTAGCCAGCCGCTTGGAATCTGCAGCAGACCCCGGTGAGATATTACTTTCCCACGAGTCCTGGTCACTGATCAAAGACACCATACTTTGCACCAACAAGGGCATGGTAGAGGCCAAAGGCTTCAGCTACCCCATTGAGGTCTATCAGGTGATCGATCTGCGCAAAAACCTCGGCGGCGCACAAACCTATTTAGAAACCAATACCGAAGGATTCACTATGCAATTGGACCTGGATAAAGTGCGTAATTACGAGCGCGATAAGGTGATTGGAGACTTAGAAAAAGCGCTAGATTCACTGCGCGAAAACGATTAGCGATTGTCGAAACGGCTTCCCTGCCATTACACCCTTTAAAACACCCTGCTGCCAAGCCTACCTGGCTACTGACGTACTAGCCGCCAGCTACCGGGCGCGGCGGCACCACTGGTACGGAAAGGGTTAATATCTAAACCGCCACGGCGGGTGTACCGCGCATACACGCTGAGTTGATCTGGCTTAAGCCGAGCTTGGATATCCAGAAAACAACGCTCAACACATTGCTCGTGGAAGTCTTGATGCTCGCGAAAGGACACCACGTAGGCCAAAAGAGAGGCGTGATTGATGGCCGGCCCGGTGTACTCCAGCCAAAGAGTGGCCCAGTCTGGCTGGCCTGTTACCGGGCAATTGGTCTTCAGAAGGTTGCTGTAGAGCTGTTCGCTGACTCGCAAACCCTGCCGGGAATCGTCCAGCTTAAGCAGCTCTGGAGCGGGCTCATAGTGTTCTATGGCCACCTCTATCTCATCTATGCAAAGCCCCGTGGGTGCACACAGTGGCATGCGCTCTTGTGCTTGAGCCAAGGTCATTAAACTCACCACCACCGGTGCTCCGGCAGCCTGGCTCAAATCCGCTTGCATGCGGGTTTCTACCTCTTGCCAGGAGCTAAAGCGGGTTTGATTAAATGAGTTTAGGTACAGCTTAAACGACTTAGATTCAATAATGCTATCACTGATGGCTGGCAGAGCGAACTCCGCCACAGCCACCTGGGGCAGACCATTAGCATTGAGCCAGGATAACTCCCACGCCGTCCAGTAATCCACGCCGTCAAAGGGCAACTTTCCCGCCACGCCCAGGTTATCCCGGGCCACCTTGCGGGCAATGGGGTACAACTGATTGGGGTCGTACTGGCTGATGTAATCCGTGTGTTTACCTAGGCCGCTGCCCTGGGCCGAGTGTTCATCGTGTGCCATGGGTTAACCCCGCAGTCGCTTGCCGGAATTGAGCAGATAAAGCGCGTAGGAAAATAGCGCAACAATAAAAACGCCGATGCCCAGGAAGGCAAACCGGATATCAATGTCGGACACACCCAAAAAGCCGTAGCGGAAGGCATTTACCATATACAGCACAGGGTTCAACAGGCTCACTTTCTGCCAAAACTCAGGCAGTAAGCTAATGGAGTAAAAAACACCCCCAAGATAGGTTAGCGGAGTTAACACAAAGGTAGGCACAATGCTGATATCGTCAAACGAGTTGGCGAACACCGCGTTTACAAAACCCGCCAAGGCAAACAACACCGAGGTTAAAAACACAATGGCCACGGTTACCGGCAGATTGTGGATTTCTAGGTCGGTAAAAAAACTGCTCACCACGGTTACAATAAAACCAATCATCAAACCGCGCACAACCCCGCCCAATACATAGCCCAATAAGAGCACGTAATTGGGCGTTGGAGACACCAGCAATTCTTCCACAAAGTGCTGAAATTTTGCACTAAAAAAGGAGCTCACCACGTTGGAATAGGAGTTGGTGATAACGCTCATCATAATTAGTCCAGGCACCACAAAGGCCATGTAATCAAAGCCTTCCATCTGTCCAATACGCGAGCCAATCAGGGCGCCAAAAATGACAAAGTACAAACTCATGGTAATCACCGGAGGCAATAAGGTTTGTACCCAAATGCGTATAAAACGTCGTATTTCTTTACTTAAAATGGTGCTAAAAGCAATCCACTGTTCTGTCCAATTCATGCGCCGGCCTCCTGCTGACGCGCCTTGGAAGACTCAACCAAATGCACAAACAATTCCTCAAGCCGGTTGGCTTTATTTCTCATACTAGTAACTTCGATGCCCTGGCTAGTCAGCTGGCTAAACACCCCGTTAAGGGAATGTTCTTTATCGATGTCCAACTCAAAACTGTGGTTATCCACGCGGGTGATGTCGTAATTGGGCAGGGTAAAATCGCCGGCCAAATCGTCGCGAGTATCGAACACAAACGTCTCTCGGTTCAATTGCTGCAACAGCGACTTAATACTAGTGTTTTCCACCAAATTACCCTGATCAATAATGGCCACGTTGCGGCAAAGACTCTCGGCCTCTTCCAGATAGTGGGTGGTCAGAATAATGGTGGTACCAGCCTCGTTGATCTCCTGCAAAAACGACCACATGGTGCGTCGCAGTTCAATATCCACACCGGCGGTGGGCTCGTCCAAGATCAACAACTTAGGCTCGTGCACCAGGGCTCGGGCTATCATTAGCCGGCGCTTCATGCCACCGGATAAATTGCGGCTGGCGGTGTCTTTTTTGTCCCACAGGCCCAATTTGACTAGGTATTTCTCAGCGGCTTTCTTTGCATCGTGACGGGGCATACCGTAATAACCCGCTTGATTGACCACGATATCAAACACCTTTTCAAACTGGCTGAAATTAAATTCCTGGGGCACAACGCCCAACATCTTTTTGGCCAGAGCAGGCTGCTGATCGATGTTGTAGTCAAAGATACCAACTCGACCTGCTGTTTTTTTAACCAGCGAGCAAATAATACCAATGGTGGTGGATTTGCCTGCGCCGTTAGGGCCAAGTAGCGCAAAAAAATCGCCTTCGGCAACATCCAAACTTATGCCTTTTAACGCTTCAAACCCGTTGCCATAGGTTTTGCGCAGGCCTTCAATCTTTAATGCAGACGTCATACTTTCTTTCGCTTTCCAAAAACAAGGTTAAGCGGCGCGAGGTAGAAACCCTACGCGTCGGGGTAGAGGATTCGCCGGAGGAACGTGGAGCTAATTGTATGCCACAATATTGCCCGGCCACAGTTAGACGCTGGCGGCCGGCTCGGTGCTGCTGCACAGAGCAGCCGCCATGATACCACGTTTGCTGCCAGATGCTGGCCAACGCGCCGATACCCAAAAGGCAGACATCGCCACGAAAGGTCATGCTTAACTGGGTCTACCGAGTTTATTTGAACAATTTCGTCAATTTTTTATGACAACAATCACAAGCTCTGTCATCCGGCGGCAAATTCTGACCAATGCGTGAGCTCCGACAAATTTCTATACCCCAGTTTGATTTAGTCTTCAGTGCGTAACCCATCACCCCTAATAATGAACAGGCCGCGCCCGCCAATGACGCTAGACTCGCTTGATATTAAACAAATGAAACTGCTACTCACTCTGCTTGAGGAGCGCAGCATCACCCGCGTTGCTACTAAGCTGTCCGTTAGCCAGCAAGCGGTGAGCGAGCAATTAAAGAAACTGCGCCAAGCATTCGATGACAAGCTCTTTGTGCGCGCCAAAAACGGCGTGGTCCCCACACCATTTGCCGATGAGCTGGGCACGGTATTAAAAACCGTTATCACACAGCTGGAAGGCGTGGGCGAACCTGCAGTCTTTAAACCGGAGCTGGCCGAGCGCAGCTACGTCATTGCCGCCAGCGAATACGCCCAGCTGGTTATTTTGTCGGACTTTGCCCAAGCCCTGCACCAACACTGCCCCAGGATGCAGCTGGTCATCAAATCCTTGTGCGAAGATTCCATCGAAAGCGCCCTTACCCAGGGCCAGATTGATCTAGCCATTGGCGAAGACCACCAACTACCGCCAATACTCGCCAAACGCAAATTACTGAGCGACGCCTACGTCTGCGTCGCCCGCAAACGGAAAGATTCGACAGAGGTTCAGCGCCGCCAACACCTGGTGCTCACACGCACACAATCGCATTTAGACCATATGGTAAGCCAGTGGGAAAACAGCCTAGACCTGAACCACTACACAACCCTGTCCGTCCCCTCCTACGCCCTAGCCCCCACCTTTATTAACGCTTACAACGCGGTAGCCTTGATGCCATCGCGCCTACTCGACAATAAAGAATTCGAGATACTACCCACCCGCCAGCAACCGCCCTACTTCGACATAGTTGCCGCCTGGCACAGCCGAGCCACCCAAGACCCACTCCACCGCTGGCTGATCGACAACCTATCCGAAGTCTGCGCCAACAAACGCCATCCCCTACCCCAATCAGCCTAAGGCCACTTAGCAAGCGCCTTGGAACGAGTTTGACCCATGAGGGCGTGAAAAATAACGCCGCTGAAAAAGCGGCTAAACCCGTTGTGGTAATCCTGACAATGGGCAATGAATACAATCCTGAATAACTACAGCCAGCCCGCTGGCCACACAGTCACAACAAAGACATGACGGAAAGCCCCCCCGCAGACGCTGAGACTCTACAAAGGCTTGGCTATTGGGCTGGCTGCTGGCTGCTGGCTGCTGGCTGCTGGCTGCTGGCTGCTCATCATTAGGCTCTTCGTCATTAACGATGGCACAGGAGCGGGACAAATCGGCAGGAAGCCTATTTGCACAGCGAAGCTGCCCGTAGGGCGAGCGCCATGGATGGCGCGAGTGAATCGAGACGTAGTCGAAGTTTCACGCAGCTATGCATCACTAAGACATTATCTTACGCAGTATAGGCCTTAAGAACACCCGGACCTATATTAAGAAACTGGAGCGGGAAACGAGACTCGAACTCGCGACCCCAACCTTGGCAAGGTTGTGCTCTACCAACTGAGCTATTCCCGCAATGGCGTCCCCTAGGGGAGTCGAACCCCTGTTACCGCCGTGAAAGGGCGGTGTCCTAGGCCTCTAGACGAAGGGGACTAAGAGCCACAAGATGTGGTGCGCAGAATTTAACACTCTGCAAGCGAATCACCCGAAGGCGAAGGCGAGATTCCAGATCATCACCAAACGATTTTGACCTAGACGACCGACGAGCACTTGGTGCTAGCAGCCATACTTATATATCCTACATTCCAATACTCTAAATTCCGTTAGAAATTGGAGCGGGAAACGAGACTCGAACTCGCGACCCCAACCTTGGCAAGGTTGTGCTCTACCAACTGAGCTATTCCCGCTTGGCGTCCCCTAGGGGAGTCGAACCCCTGTTACCGCCGTGAAAGGGCGGTGTCCTAGGCCTCTAGACGAAGGGGACTCAGGACACTGATCTAAGCAATTTGATGACTGCCTCGATCAGAAGTGGGGCGCATTCTATGTACCCATCAGGCACCTGTCAACACCTTCAAACCTTTTTATTTTTAATCACTTACAGAATGATCGTATTGGCTAATGGATGATCGACCACTGGTCAGCGTCAGTGCATTTCCATCGCCCTTGGCTCATATAGAAAAGCAATCACAAAGACTGCGTCTATACTGAGGGTAACAAAAAGTGTCTGGCTGGCGCACAGCCAACGACCAAAGGTGCGCGTTCGCTCATATGAAAGCAAGCTAATTAACGCGCCCGTTCTTTACCGGCCATTAGTAAGCGCTTCCAAAGCGAGAGATTCGGGGTACACCAACATTATGACTTCAGTTTATATCATCAGTGCTGTCATCGTATTGCTGATTGCAACCGTGTGTTATGCCTTTTTTGTTCAAACCGTGAACAAAAAACGTGAGCAACAGGAACGCATCGTAAGCAAGCTTGAGCAACGCATTAAGAATTTTCGCTACCTACTGAGTGGTTTCCCTGAGGGATATCTGCCAAAAGACCTATCCCTGCTGGTGCATCGCCAGTTAGTGGACGCCGCCCAACAGTTGAGTTCACTGAAGCCCAAAGAAAAACGCTACATCGACGAGCTGGCCAGTTTTACCCAAGAGTTATCGGAAGTACAACGCAAGCCCCCGCGCGGCAAACCCGTGCGCCTGGAATCGGCCCAGCAGGGCAAAGAAGTAAAGCAATACCTTACCGAGCTCAACCAGTTTATCCAGCGGCTAAACAAGCGCGGTAGAGTCTCCGGCAAGGAGATGGACGCCTACCAAGCCAGTATCCGCAGCTTGGTGTTAGGCATTTCAGTGGACGGTTACGTTGCCCAAGCAAAAGAGGCTGAGCTGGAGAAAAAACCCCGCATGGCCCTACACTATTACACACTGGCTCGCAATTTGATGAGCAAAGAGAAACTTAATGCCGACCACAAAGAGCTGCGCGGCGAACTGGACCGGATGATTATCAAGTACACTGAGTTAGCCTCTGAAGAACATGCACCGGCTGCCAACCCAGAAGCTAATCAAGATGGCACCGACTGGGGCAGCGTACCGGGTGAAGACAGCTGGAAGAAAAAGGCCATATACGACTAACCAGATCCTAAGCCCTGCTACCGACTATGCCCTTGCGTATTACTGGATATGCTTTACTCCCATTAAGGGGTATTCACCGTGTACGACGCAATCCTACTGATGTGACTAAGCGGCAAGCCACTCTGCGCTTGCCATTCATTAAAGACAGCCTGTACCTTGGCCAAATCTCGTTTCGCTGTGGGGGTTTTGTCTACCACCTCTAACGAACGTAACAGCGCCACGATATCCTCTGTGATGAGAAACGTATCTTTGCCGGCCATACGCAGAAATCGCGCGCCAGACATACCTCCCAGTTGATTGCCCCGCTTTTTCAGCCAACCCCACAAATCGACAATATCACTGCCGGGCCACTGTGCTAGAAACCGGCCAAAACTACCGTACTCCCTGGCAACCTCTAAAACCAAATTGGCATTGTGACGGATGGACTTCATTTTACCCAGGTGCCGAATAAGCTTAGTGTTGGCCATGTGGGCATCCATCTCATCATCACTCATCATAGCGTTGGTGTATGGGTCGAAGTTGGCAAAGGCCGCTTCAAAAGCGGGCCAACGGGCATTGATCACACTATGCTTTAGGCCTGCCTGAAAGATACGCCGAGTCATAGTGGACAAATAGAACGCATCCGATTGATCGATCAGCTTTTGATCTGTTTTCACCGCTGGGAGGTGGGCGGCTTGCACAGCCGAGCGGCCTTTAAAACCTATGGCTCGCTGTTTTATTTCTTCAAACGGTACAGTCATTCAGAGCTGCTATCCCTTTGCGGCTCGCCGGCATCCTGCGGCAACAAATTGAGCGATGCCGAGTTAACACAGTAACGCAGGCCAGTGGGCCGAGGACCATCAGGGAAAACGTGGCCTAGGTGGCTGCCACACTTTCGGCAACGAATTTCAGTGCGCACCATGCCGTAGCTTTTATCGACTGTTTCTTCTATAGCGCCCGCAGCAACCGGCTCATAAAAGCTCGGCCAACCGCTACCAGAATCGTATTTGGTAGCGGAATTAAACAGCGGCTCACCACAACACTTGCACTGGTAAACGCCCTGGGTTTTGGTATCCCAATACTCGCCTGAGAACGCGGGCTCCGTGCCGCATTGCCTGCAAACACGGTATTCCTCCGGGCTTAATTTACTGCGCCACTGTTCTTCCTGCGCATCGTCATTGGCTGCTTTCTCTGTCATAATCGCCTCCCTTTTTTGGCGGGCTGATGCTGTAATTTTTGGGCTTTAACCCGGTTTATCTAAACAAGTTACGCACAGCACAGAATTATTGGTTTAGTTGTTATGGTTACTATCGATAAATCACACAAACTCCACGGCGTCTGCTACGACATCCGGGGACCAGTACTGGACCACGCCCTGCGCCTAGAAGACGAAGGCCACCGCATATTGAAACTCAATATCGGTAACCCCGCCCCTTTTGGTTTTGATGCACCGGATGAAATTATTCACGACGTTATAACCAATCTGCGTGAGGCACAAGGCTACACCCAGTCCAAGGGCTTGTTCGCTGCGCGCAAAGCCATTATGCACGAATGCCAAACACTGAAAGTGGCCAACGTCGACACTAACGACATTATTTTGGGTAACGGTGTCAGCGAACTTATCATGATGGCCATGCAGGCGCTGTTGAATAACGGCGATGAAGTACTGATACCGGCGCCGGATTACCCGATTTGGACAGCCGCCACCAGCTTGGCAGGTGGCAACCCAGTGCACTACCGTTGTGACGAGCAGGCCGATTGGTTTCCAGACATTGAAGACATAAAAAGCAAAATCACTGACCGCACCCGGGGCATTGTCATCATCAACCCCAACAACCCTACCGGAGCGGTGTACAGCCAGGATCTTTTGCAACAGATCGTTGACCTAGCCAGCGCCAAAGGTCTGGTCATTTTTGCCGATGAAATTTACAGCAAAATACTCTACGACGACGCCGAATTTATTCCCATGGGCCGCTTGGTGCACGATACCCTGTGCATCAGCTTTAATGGCCTTTCTAAAAGCTATCGTTTGGCAGGGTTTCGCTCCGGCTGGATGGTAGTAAGCGGCAACAAAAAACGCGCTAAAGGCTATATCGAAGGCTTGGAAATGCTGTCTTCCATGCGCCTTTGCGCTAACGTGCCGGCCATGCTTGCCGTTCAAACCGCCCTGGGCGGTTATCAGAGTATCAACGATTTGGTCATCAACGGCGGCCGCTTATACGAGCAGCGCAACGTGGCAGTGGAAGGCATCAGTAACATTCCGGGGTTGTCCTGCGTTAAGCCCAAGGGCGCCATCTACGTGTTTCCCAAGCTCAACCTGGACATGCATAAAATCCAAGACGACGAAAAAATGGTTATGGACTTTCTGCTGGAAGAAAAAATACTGCTAGTGCAAGGCAGCGCTTTTAACTACCCCGAGCCGGATCATTTCCGCATTGTTACCCTGCCCCGCAAAGACGACCTAAAACACGCCATCGACCGTTTAGCTGCGTTTTTAGACCGCTATCAGAAATAACGCGCAGGCCGCTCAATTTGATTTAGGGTTTAGGCCATGGCTGATATTCATATTGCAGATTTTCATCGCGACAGCGCGGCTATTTTGGTCGCTCTGTTTCGCAACTTTCCGCGCAAGGTGCAGTTATTCGTTGACGACATCGCAGGTTCCGCCGAGCCCGATGAGTTCGGCTTACCCAGCCCACGGCATCAAGCCTGCTTTGCCACCATGGTGTGGTTGGCCGAGGCCGGTTACATCAGCTATTTATCGCCCATTCGCCAGGAGGCACTGGACCAAGCCACGCTTTCGCATATGGCGTTTACGCTGCTGTCTTCGCCCAGCCGAATCCCCAACCTAGAACACCCCGGAAAAACCCACATTGCCACCATCCGTGCTGCGTTGAAGTCAGGCTCATCCGATCACGTTCAATCGGCGGTACTGCATTTGTTTGAGCAATCCCAGCGCCTGCGATAACGCTATTGCGCAGCCGATCGGTAAGCACATGTGAACAATTTTAAGCTGCGCTCTGGGTCCACATCGGGGAAATCTGCGTGCGGAGGCAACCGCGTAATCTGGCAGGTGTTGGGCACTTCGGAGGCAAACAAATCTCGAATAAATCCTTCATCCAACTCCGGAGCGTTTAAGCACGCGAGTATTTCGCCGTCGGCGGCACATAATTGCGGGATTCTTCGAATTAATTTGCCGTAATCTCGGCTGGCGACAAAACTGCCTTTTTGAAACGACGGCGGGTCAAAAATAACGATATCAAAGGGGCCACGCTTACGAATTCGCCCCCAGCTCTTTAATATATTCTCTTTTAAATAACTCACATCGGTCTGGGCCAATTGGTTGCCAATATGGTTGCGGCGACCCACATTTAAGGCCGGGCTGCTCATATCCACATTTAACACACTGGCGGCACCGGCCTGGGCCGCTACCACCGAAAAAGCACAGGTGTAGGCAAATAAATTCAATACGCGTTTGCCTTTACAGCGCTGCTCCAGCCATTGCCGGCCGGGCTCCATATCGAGAAAAAAGCCTAAATTTTGCTGCTTAAAGGGCGCCAGCTCAAACGCCAAAGCGCCTCGTTTAGCGAACAGCTGCTCGGGTGCAACACCGTACACCAACTCTGTGGGGCATTCGGTTTGGTATCGATGCTGAACCAAAATCGCTTGCACACCTGGATATTGCTTCCCAACCGGCGCGAGCAAGTCCGACCAGGAATCGACCGCCACGGGCTCATAAACAGTAACAAACACCACCGGAGCAAACCAATCGACGTTAATCTGTTCACAGCCAGCGATGGTTTTGCCGCGCCCGTGCAGCAAACGTTTGCTGTCGTTACTGTGGCTTGCAAACAGGGCCTGCATCGCCTGAACCAGCGGTTCAATTAAACAATTAAAGTGCGTCATTCTATTTCGTTATTTAAACCCAAGTGTTGTCAAAACTTGGCTGAGACCGTCGGCAAGTTTGCCTGCGGGCTGCGTAAAGTGGTGCCATTCTCGTCGCTGTGGATAGTTCTTTCGCAGGGCATCAAATTCTGGGCCCAGGGGCCTACCCTGCTCGGCCGCTTGGCTCAGCGCAGTACGTAGGGTGTGGTCGTCATTTAAAATATTGTAGGCTTGGCCCAACAGCGCTGCCAGCGGGTAGGCATTGGTGGTTTCGATAGCGCACAATTGCACTGTGCTATTGGCCGGCAAAACCTGCTGCGCGGTTATCTGCGGCTCAATGCCCAAATGCGCACACAGGGCCTGGTAAATCATCTCCGTGCCGGCAATCTTGCCGTCGTAGCTGTAACCGGCAATATGTGGTGTGGCGATACTAACTCGCTGCATCAATGCTGTATCGATGTTGGGCTCGTTTTCCCATACATCCAAAACCGCGCTAAATTCTGGCTGGGCGTCCAAGTGTGCCGCCAGTGCAGCGCCGTCGATGACCTCTCCCCGGCCAGCATTGAGTAACACGGCATTTGTCTGCATAGTCGCTAGCTCCGCGGCACCCAATAACCCCAAGGTCGGATGAGGACCGCCCCGGGTGAGTGGTGTGTGCACGCACACAATATCAGCTTTTAGCACTTGCTCTAGGGTAGTGAGATCCGGCACATCATTGGCATTAAGAAAAGGGTCGTACACTCGTACCGTCACACCTAGCTGACGCAGCTTGCGGTAGAGGTGCCCGCCCACATTGCCGCAACCAATGATACCGACACTCAGGTTAAGCCAATTAGGACGGACATGCGCTAACGCGGTAAAAACGTATTCCACCACAGAGTTGGCGTTGCAGCCCTGAGCGGAAGCCCAGCTGATTTGACGTTGATTCAGATAGGGGATGTCCAAATGATCCGTACCAATGGTACAGGTACCGACAAATTTAACGGGGGAATTCGCCAGTAAGCTGGCATCCACCTGGGTTACCGAGCGTACAATTAAGGCATCTATATCGCTTACTTGCTCAGGCGTTAGATTTCTGCCCGGCGCTTGCACCACCTGCCCTAGCTGGCCAAAAAACGTTTCTGAGTGGGGAATATTTTGATCCGCTAAAATTTTCATGCCCGGTTTAAAACCTTCTGCATACGAGTGAACGCTCTAGGAAACCCCATGGTCTGACAAAACCGCTCCAGCGCCTGCCACTGGGGAGCTTGTGGTGTTAACCATTGCCGCGATAATTGCCCGTGAGCACAATTCTCCAGTGGCGCATCGCACACGATGGTGGCTAGCATTTTGGCCAAGGCGATTTGCTCTAGGTGGGTACTCAATTTGCCCGCCAGAGATTTAGCACCACGTATGGGCATGTTGGCCAGTGAATCCAAGTTAGCAAACACCGTTTCAATATCTGGGAATTCAGCCAATAAAGCAGCGGCGGTTTTTGGCCCAACTCCGGGCACCCCTGGAATGTTATCGACACTGTCACCCACCAAGGCAAGGTAATCGGTTAGCTGCTCAGGATTTACGCCGAACTTGTCGAAGATGTCCGGCCGATAGAAACGCGCGTCGGCAGCAAAATCCCACAAGTAGTCTTCTGGGTCGATGATTAACTGGCCTAGGTCTTTATCCCGCGTCACCACCGCCACAGGGCTAGCCCGCAGCAGGCGTTGACCTTTAATCCAAGCCAGCAGGCTGCCGATTAAATCATCGGCCTCGTATTCAGCACTGGCGTAACTGGGAATGCCTATTAAAGAAGACAGCTCACGGCAGGCCTTTAATTGAAAGGCCAAGTCTTGATCGGGCAATTCACGGTTGGCCTTATAGGCAGGATACACCTGATTGCGAAAGCATTGGGTAAGGCTCTCATCGTAACAACAAGCCAGCTGCGACGCGCCGGTTTTTTCCAATAAACTGAGCAGAAATTGGCAATAACCGTAAACCGCACCAGTACCAACCCCGTCTTCGCTGTGCCAGTGGTCAGGCATGGAAAAATAGGCTCTGAAAATATAAATACTGGCATCCACCAGCAACAGGGGCGTGGCCATGGCTAGCGCAGTGCCTCAAGATGGTATTGGTGGCGGCGTCGATAATCACCGCCATAATAATCGGCTAGGCTGTCACAAAACTGGCGGGCGCGCGGGGGGATTTCCTGGGCCAGGTATTGATGTACCTGGCCTACGATATTGGCCTTAAATGCCTCACTGGGGCCACAGCACAATGCCAAGTTGTCAGCGCTGACTCGAAACCGAAAGCCGCAGGCCGCGCTGAACAGCCATTCCAGCGCCTGGGGTTTTACTTCCACGCGTTCAAACTCATCTTGTTGCGACTGACTGCGGCCATCCGGTGCGTACCAATAGCCGTAGTCTTCTTGCTGGCGTCGAAGGCGGCCGGCAACACACCAATGGGCTATTTCGTGCAGGGCACTGGCAAAATAATCGTGGCTGTAAAAAATGGTGTGCAAACCACCATCTGCTGCCGGACGATACAAAGGCTCTATACACCCACCGACCAATTGCGTTAGCTGGCTAGCAGCAAAGCAGCGGTTGAAAAGCCGCTCTATGTCGCAGGCAAGATGCTCAGATTGGGTATCAAGGATTGAGGGACCGGGCATGCCAATTGTCATTACAGTAACGCTTCTTACAAATGCACCGGACGGTCGGGCGGGTCTATGTCGAGGCAAGGCGTCGTCTGCAACTGCTGGTAATACTTGGCCGATAAATATTGCTTGCCGGCCAACAGATGATTGAGATACCAGCGCTCGGGCACAAGATCTTCGGCTAAAGCGGCTTGGTTGCCGATATACACCCAGGCCGCCAGGGGTTTGCCCTCCACCGATAGCCAGAATATTTCCCGGCTGTAGGCTCTAGGGGCGCTTTCGAATTGATCTAGCGCGCGCATACAGGGCTCGCCGGAAACTCGATATACCACACCTTCAACACGGCTACCCGGCGCATACGCCACGTTGGCGTGGCCGCTTCCGGCCGACGGCGCGCGTTTGTTAAATTTTAACGCGGTATTGGGCAAGCTGCCGGCAAAACAGCGGTCAAATTGAACTTGGCGGGCCTTCATACGCTCTGAATTCATATTGGAGCCGTAGGCGAAATAGAACTCGGTCACGGGACTATCCTATCCATTGAGCAAAACGGAACCGCGCATAATGCAGAGCTGTCATTTTTTTGCAACTAGTTGTTGTGCTTTTTGGAAACACAATATACCTTATGTAGTGGTGGTGCCAATTCATCCATCCCCTACCGGTGTACATTCGTACATTCGATCACAGCATGGAGGTACATCATGAAGACCTCAATTAATGGCCGCAATACGGATAATGTGGTCGATCTCTTCAGCGGGAAGACCCTCTCGCAACTGCACGACGACCGTTTTATTCGGCTCGCCCCTGAGCTGGATGGTCTGGAAATCCTCTACTCTAACGATACCAGCGGTGACGTTCTCTACAGCCTACAGATTTTGGCATGGGGCCTGCGCGCCAATGGTGATGTTGTCGCATTGGTGCCCTGGCTTAACGATATCGTGCCATGCACTGACATTTGCGATCCACTCAATGGTACTTGGGAGGGATATTACGACCCTGGGATTGATGAAGTATTTTTTGAAGCCCCCATTCACAAGGTAGTGGAGCTAGAAACCGCAGCGGAGTACTACGAGCTGCAAAGTGAAGACGACCTTTCAGTAATTCAAGAAATCCCCGATACCATTGGCACCCACGCCGTTTTATCGGATAACGGGTTTCAAAGCCTTACTCTTACTCAAGTAATCAGCTGGCAATTGCTACAGGATGGCACCATATTAGCGATGTTAGCCGATGAGGATAAAGTGGTCAGCACCCCAATCTTACCTGGCGACGAATGCCTGTACCCGGCTCAGTCCAGTGACAGCTTCCGTTACTTTTTCCAACATCAAATCGCCAACAAAATTAAGGCACAAGATCCCGAAGCCATGGCCGCGATCTCGCTGCTAGTTGAACAAAGCTAACAGCAGCCTGCCAAACCACTTCACCCATGCAACCGTTAGCACCTTGGCATTTCGCCAAGGTGTTCACTCATACTTTTTTTAACCAAAACAAAAACTCGCCGCCCTGCTCTTCTTCCGATAGCAACTCGTGCCCCAAGAATTCGCAGAATCGATTGATATCGCGCTTGGTGGAAGGATCTGTGGAAAGCATCTTGATGACCTCGCCCGATTCAGCGTCGCGCACGGCATTGTGCAACAACATTATCGGCTCCGGGCAAAGCAACCCTGACGCGTCGATAAAGTGATCGTGGGAGAGATCCATGTGGGAAATTGCATTAGACATAACTTAAATATTGGCACCTTATTTTGCATGAAAATTTATCCTAATAAGTCGCCAATGAACGAGCGTTAGGCACAAATTTCTATTTTTACGGTAACGATTTTACTTTTCTAACTTGAAATCAAGATATTCTGCGACTCACTGCTAAACTCAAAACATGGATTGATTGATGCCAAAGGGCTCAAAGAAGAGCATTTTGTGGCAACAATGCCCTGTCAGCAAATTTATCTACACCGGGAGCGCTCATTAGTACTCACGGCAGACGAAGTTAGATGACAATGAAAAAGGAATAACAGCAGTTCATGATGGCTATGCAACCCGCTCTAGATTACAGCGCTACTCGAGTGGCACTCACCCCCATAAACCTGCGTGAGACGTACATTCTGCTTATGCAATCGTCTCCTGTCCTCGCTAAACGACTGCAAAACGAAATACAAGTTCAACGAAGAAGGCAAGGCGCGGTGGCGGAAGATTACCTGGGCCTTAATTTAAACATCGAAACCATCGGCCAAATCATTGTTGAACTGACCAAACTGGGTGAGCAGGTTTTACACAGCACCAACCCGCGCGCGCTGGAACGTGCACTCTTAAAAGAGCTGATCGAGTGCTGGCTGAGCCTGGCCGAGTGGATGCTCACCGACGTCGAAATCACTGACACGGTCGTCCACTAACAGCGGCGCCCATCAAAGCTACGCACATTAATAGCATCGCCAGACGGTAACACCGGCAGTCCAACTTGCCAGACGTTAGGCCAAGCAAAATTGTGCTATCGCCTGGGCCGCACTTACAATGTGTTGTTGTTGGCTAAAACCACTCTTTTTGCGCGGTTTTAAATCGTGGTCACCGTCCTCCAACCATAGCAGCTGCGTGCTAGCGGCCAACTTATAACCCGATACTTCCTCTTGGTTACCCAGGGCATCACGAGTTCCCTGGATTATTAAAATGGCTTTTTCGGCGTCTTGGAGAGGTTGCAAACGGGTGTCACTGTACTTTTTAGGCGGGTGAAATGGGTAACCAATACAAACCCCTGCCACTGCCCGACAGTCATTTAAAGCCATACTGGCGACTCTCCCCCCCATGGACTTGCCGCCTATGAACCAGGACAGCCCGGGCCAATGGCTTGCGGCGGCTTCCAGCTGGTGCTGAAACTCCGCCACGAGCACGGGCATTTTGGCGGGCGGCCTACGCTTGCCTGTGGCGGCGATCAGTGCCATATATTCAAAATTAAAGCGAACGACCAACAGGCTTTGCTGACAGAGGCTGTGTGCCATAGCAGACATAAAAGGGTGTTCCATCCCCGCCCCTGCGCCGTGAGCCAACAAAAGCGCGCCACGCGGCTGTGCAGGCTGGTCGACCAACCAATGGCCAACACGTTTCGAATGATCAGACATGAGCTATAGTGTAAGTCACAGGTTTGGGGACAGATTATCCGCAGGCACGAGATTCACGGTATCTTCATCTGCGCTGTAGACAATGACGATGTCGCCCGCCTTTAATTGTTCTTGTACTTGGGCACACTTACGAGCGAAACTGATTTCCTCGTGACCGTAATCTGTGCCTTCACGAGTGACAAATTCTTCTATGACCCCTTGCAGGGCTTCCTGGGATAACTGGTTATAGGGGATAATCATGACTTACTACGCGAACCAATGGTGTTAACACGATTATGATCGCACATTTAATAATGACTGTAATTGCCGATGATCGCCCCGGCGTTGTGGAAGTTCTGGCGGATGTCATCGCCAGCAACAAAGGCAACTGGTTAGAAAGCCAGTTAGCGCACTTACACGGAAAATTTTCCGGTATTGTTGCCATTGCCGTGCAAGAAAAAGATTTAGGCCAGTTGCAAGGCGCATTGCAAAAATTGTCTCAACAGGGCTTTGCTATTTCCAGCCAGCTGGTTGAAAAACAACCTACACGCAACAGTGCACAACCGTTCAAGTTGACCATTGTCGGCCCCGATCGCCCCGGCATCATTCGCGAGGTTTCCAAGGCCTTAGCCAAGCGAGGCATTAATTTGGTTGAGCTGTCCAGCGAGTGCTCCAGCATGCCTTGGTCCGGGGAGCCCATGTTTACCGCCCATGGCCAAGCGCATATGCCACAGGACGTCAATTTAGCCGAGCTGGGTGATGCGTTGGACACCATCGCTGAAGAGCTGGGCCTGGATATCGCCTTCGAAGATCGTCAAGAGGCATAAACACGCCTCCACTTTTCCCGCCACTGCTTTATAATCTGCCGCCGTTGTCAGCCAGCGGCGCAGAACCACATGTTTAACATCGTTTTATTTGAACCCGAAATCCCACCCAACACCGGTAATATCATTCGCCTGTGCGCTAATACTGGTTGCCACTTACAGCTTATTGCGCCCCTAGGATTTGAGCTGGACGATAAGCGCCTGCGCCGTGCGGGGCTGGATTACGGCGAGTGGAAAGACATCGAAATTCACGATGGCTGGGATGCTTTTATCGCCGCCAAAGCGCCCCAGCGGTTATACGCCGTCACCACCAAAGGCCGCAGCCTACACCACGATGTGCACTACCAAGCCAACGATTACCTGGTATTTGGCCCCGAATCACGCGGACTGCCCAACACCATTTTGGGCAGCCTAGGCCCGGAGCAAAAAATCCGCATCCCCATGCTACCAGACAGCCGCAGCATGAACTTGTCCAACGCGGCTTCCGTACTGGTTTACGAAGCTTGGCGGCAATTGAACTTTAGCGGAGCCCGTTAAAACGCTCCGCGCAGTAGTTGGGCTACCACCAGCCTGGACCAGCCGGCTACCACATTGAAACACGTTGAAACACAATCCAGAGGAAACCATGGCGAGTATCGCATTGTTCTATGGCAGCTCCACCTGCTACACCGAAATGGTGGCGGAGAAGATTGCCAATCAGCTTGGCGCCAATAACGTCGATGTGTTCAATATCGCCGACGAACCCATGGTTACTGCCGAATCCTATCCAGCCGTCATTATGGGTATCCCGACCTGGGACTACGGTGAATTACAGGAAGATTGGGAAGAGATTTGGGATGAAATTGACGACGTCGACTTCGAAGGCAAAACCGTCGCTTTATATGGCCTTGGCGATCAAATCGGATACCCGGAGTGGTTTTTAGATGCCCTGGGCTACCTGCACGCCAAGTTAGAAACACTCGGCGCTAACTTGGTTGGATATTGGCCGGTGGATGGCTACGAGTTTGAAGAATCCAAAGCCCTCACTACGGATGGCAAGCAGTTTGTGGGCTTAGCCTTGGATGAAGAAAACGAATTCGATCAGTCCGAGCAAAGAATTGCCACTTGGTGCCAGCAAATTAAGCCGGCTTTGGGTTTGTGACCACCCCCAAGGACGCAAATCAGCCGATCACCACAGCAGACCTTACCTGGGATGACAACGGCCAGCCGCTTTCCAACTATTTTGGCGACGTGTATTTTTCACGCCACAACGGCTTGGCCGAGACACAACATGTCTTTCTGCAACACAACCACTTGGCCCAGCGATTTAGCCAGTGTACAAGCGATACCCCTTTTACCATAGGCGAGACCGGCTTTGGCAGCGGGCTCAACTTTTTGGCCGCCTGGCAGTTATGGCAGCAAACGGCTCCCAGCCTGGCGCGCTTGCATTTTGTTTCTGTGGAGCGCTTTCCGCTTAGCCACGGCGATTTAGTTAAAGCACTCAGCCTTTGGCCCCAACTACAGCCCCTGGCGCAACAACTCATTGCGGCCTACCCAAAAGCCCTGTACCCAGGTGTGCACAGGCTGGGGTTTGGCCCGGTAAGCCTAACCCTTATTCTGGATGAGGCCGCTGCCGGCTTTACCCAACTACTGGCTTCCCACCACCCCGACTTCGACCATGGCTTTGCCGGGTTCGCAGTAGATGCCTGGTTTCTGGACGGCTTTGCCCCTGCCAAGAATCCAGACATGTGGCGCCCGGAGCTGTTCGCAAGCCTCGCAAGATTAAGCCGCCTTGGCACAACGCTGGCCACATTCACCGCCGCTGGCGTGGTTAAGCGGGGGCTGCAAGCGGTGGGTTTTGACATTGAAAAGGTCCCCGGTTTTGGCAAAAAGCGCGAAATGATTCGGGCGGTACGAAGTAACATCAAAGCCACACCTGAACCGCCCTTGGCGTCGCCCCTGGCGTGGCAGGCAGGCGCTAAGGTTGCCGCCCCAGTGACCACCGTAGCAGTGATTGGCGCCGGGCTTGCCGGGTGTCATACCGCTGCGGCGCTGGCTCGCCGCGGTGTGCACATTCACTTGTACGACCGCCATCCCGCCCCCGCCCAGGAGGCCTCGGGCAACCCCCAGGGTGTGGTGTATGCCAAGCTTTCGCCCCAACCAGGCAACCAAGGAGACTTTAACTGCCTAGCCCTACTCTATGCACAACGCCACTACCAATCATTTTGGGATTGCGACACACAGGACTTCGGCGACCAATGCGGTGTACTGCAATTGGCCAACGAAAAACAGGTTAAAACCTATACCGCCATCGCCAAACGCCTGGGTCAGCAAGGCCTAGTGCACTGGCTTAACCACCAGCAAACCCAGCAACAGGCCGGCGTGACCACCTCGGCGCCTGGGCTGTGGTTCCCGCAATCGGGCTGGCTTTACCCCCAAAAAGTGTGTGCCGAGCTTATCCGGCCTGCTGCAGTTACCTCTTTCTACAACACAGAAATCGGCCGCCTAGAGCCGTTACCCGGCCACCATCAGTGCTCAGACCAACCACAATGGCGCTTAGCCAACACCGAAGGACAACACCTGGGCGATTATCACAGCGTGGTGGTGGCCTGTGCTAACCAAGCCCGCGTCCTATCCCCCACCGCACACCTGCCACTGAAACCCGTGCGTGGCCAGGTTAGCCTAGTGCCGGCAACGAAGCAGAGCCGCCAGTTGAGCAGTGTAGTTTGTTCCGAGGGTTACATAGCACCGAGCTACCTCAATGACCAAGGGCTGGCCAGCCACTGCCTGGGCGCCACCTTCGACCCCAAAAGTTGTGATATGCAACCTCGGCGTGAGGACCAAAGACGCAACCTCGACGCCGCCACCGCGATGTTGCCGGAGATCAACCGCCAGTGGCCAAGGGAAGTTGACAACTGGAGCGCCCGAGTGGCCCTGCGCGCAACTTCCCCGGATTACCTACCCTTAGTAGGACCGGTAGCCGATGTCCCGGCCATGGAAACCGCCTTTGCGAGCCTGCGAAAAAATGCGCGCCAAGCCGTTGCCAGCCCAGGGCACTTTCTGCCTGGCTTATACGCCAATCTCGGCCACGGTTCCCGCGGGCTCACCTACACGCCACTGTGCGCTGAGCTGCTGGCCGCGCACCTACTGGGCGAACCACCGCCACTGGGCTTCACACTCAACCAAGCCCTGCACCCAGCCCGGTTTATCATTCGCGAGCTCATCCGTAATCAACGCTAAATAGCTAATAGATCGAAAGCGTCTAAACTTAGGGCAAGGTTTATAAACACAACAACAGCCATGGTTTAGTGCGCCAACCAGCGCCTGGGCCATTCACCAATGAGTGCACTCCTATGCTTTTGCATGTACACCCCAAGTCGAAGGCTGCCAGCGATCTCGACAGCATTCACAATTTTTATGAAAACTTGGTCATCAACCAAATAACGCAAACCAGTGAACGGGCCGCCAACGATAGCGATTTCTTGGCCGATGTGGCCTGCGTGGCGCTCAATCATCTGCCGCCGCGCTACATTCGATACGATGTCGATATGACGTTTTTCCTATCGCCACAGGAACAGCAAGAAATCCAAGATAAGGTAAACAAAGCGGTTAAAGATGCTCTGGCGTACGTAGCGAAACGGGCCCGGCCAACCGACGACTAGCACTGGGGTTGAGTCTTGCTGGGTACATGCCAGTTTGGCTACACTGGCCACCTATTGCGATGGATGCTTGGTGGCGACTTTGAATGCAAAAAAACGGATTTTAACCCTAACAACCCTATTCACCTGGGGCCTGCTGGCCCTGCCCCTACAAAGCCTTGCTGGCAACGCAATTGCCAACCTTGAATACCAAATCATCGATCAGCAACCCCACCCCAAAGGCCTTTTCACCCAGGGCTTGTTGGTGGACGGGCCCTGGATATACGAATCCAGCGGTGGTTACGGCCGCTCTAGCCTAGTGCGCTATAAGTCCAGCGATAGCTCCATGCTGGTGGAAATGCCCCTGCCCAAAAACATTTTTGCCGAAGGTCTCACCCTTCTCAACGATCGGTTTTATCTGCTGACCTGGCGGGCGGGCAAAATGCTGGTGTTTGACCGCAATTGGAACCCATTGGCCCGCCACGATTACAAGGGCGAAGGCTGGGGATTAACCCACGATGGTGAACACTTGATCATGAGCAATGGCACGGATGAAATCACCTTTTTTACTACCCGGCCATTTAAAGCGGTGAAAGCCATCAAACTGCACGGCGGCGAGCGACGCTGGAGCGCGATCAACGAATTGGAATACGCCAACGGAATACTGTGGGCCAACCGCTGGTTTAGCGACGACGTACTGGCCATCGACCCTAACACCGGCGAAGTATTAGCGCGGCTGGATTTTTCGGACATCGCCAAACAATTCCGGGTCGGCAGGGGCGCCCGCGAAAAAGTACTCAATGGTTTAGCGTGGAGCGAACCAGATCAGGCAATGTGGCTGACAGGCAAATATTGGGATCGCCGGTTCTTGGTGAAATTCCCGGCGACCCTGGAGGAGATTACTCTGCCAACGGCTGAGCGCTAGCAACGGCCTCGTCAATCAAAGACTGGCCAACGGCGGCGAGCTTATCTTCGGTGATGGGATTTTTACTTTTGCGGGCCTTCCATGCGTTCACGCCCACTTTGAACTGCTCGCAGGGCAAGCCCTCAATTTGCTGTAGCGCTTTGCTGATTCTGGCCGCGGTCGCCTGAGCTTGGCGGGAATCGGACTCCGGCAATAAAACCACCAGCTGGTCTTCCCCAAAGCGAGCACAGACATCCACCTTACGCACCGCATCGCGCAGAGCTTGGGCCACCTTCGGCATCAACGGATGATCTCCACCCATGCAAGATTGCACAGCAACGCAGGCCAAGTAACCGCTGCAATTGGCGGTACGCTCTAACTCGCGCTGCATAGCACATTGTAGATATCGCTGGCTGCCCACTTGTAGAACCGGGTCTATTTCCTTTTGCAGTTGTTGCGCTTCGCGCTCCAAACAGGCGCTAATGCAACGGCTAACAATTGCGGCCAGATGCTCTAATAAATTGGCATCCTTGGCAGAGGTAAAGCGAGTGCTCTCACTACTGGCTAAATGCAAGCTGCCGATAACACGATGTTGATCCATTAAAGGCAAAAAGGCTGCACTGCCTACTTTGGGCGCACCGGGGAACAATCGGGTGGCGGTTAACACATCCACCTCTTGCAGCATTACGATGGGGTCAGAGGGATAAATCTTTTGGTAGAAATCCGGGCTTTGACGCAACTGCAGACGGTTGTGAAAATTGCCAACTTGTATTCTGCCAAATAATTGGTCTTTGCTGCCGTCTTCATCTAACAACAGTAAACTGGCACTGGCTAGACGGAAATGACGACAGGACTCATCCAGTAGTAGCTGAAACAACTGGTGCACGCTGGCGGCATTGAGGAGCTGTAGCTCAAAAGATTGGAAGTGCTTGAGAACCTTTTGATTATCATCGATTTTATCAAGCAATTGTTGGACTATTTCGCGCAGGCGACGGTTTTCGTTGGCAATACTCATTTCCACAACGATTCTTTCCTTCATTGACTGTGTTCTTACGTGGGCAATTCAGGCGCGTTTTACTACCACGCTCTGAAGCACACCCCTGCGGCTTTGTATCCGCTTATACAGGGGTTATCGGCAAGCTGGCGCGAAGTTGAAGCCAAATTTGAAAAGCCGACGAACGGTAATCGTGATTAAAACTTGGGAAGATCAACGTATTACAGTAATCTGTAGGCTGAATATAGAGGCGCAAAAACATACCTTCTACGGCCAGCACGCAACGAACGTTTTCAATGAACACCGTTTGAGCAACAGAGGTTTTCTACGTAACGCTAAGATGGCAATAGAAAGTGTGATGGTAAACGGAACAGGCGAGGCATGAGTGGTAACAAAAATGGTAATAGAAAAAGCCATTGAATTTGCAAAGAATGAAAATCCTTGTGTCTTGATTACCGACCAAAAACAAAAAGCCGCTGCAGAATTAAAACTCGCTTACCGTAAAATAAGGAAGATTTAATGCAAGCGAAATCAACTCCACGCTCGGTGGTTGTACTGACCGGCGCAGGCATTTCTGCCGAGTCTGGATTAAAAACCTTTCGCGATAATAACGGCCTGTGGGAAAATCATCCCGTTGAAGACGTTGCCACGCCCCAGGCATTTGCAGCCAATCCAACGCTGGTACATCGTTTTTATAATTTACGCCGAGCTCAATTAGTCAACAAAGCCAAACCTAACACGGCCCATAAAGTCCTGGCCGATTTTGAAATGTCGTTTCGCGGTGATTACACACTCATCACACAAAATGTAGACGATTTACACGAACGGGCTGGCAGTAAAAATGTGTTGCACATGCACGGAGAGCTATTGAAAATTCGCTGTGCAGAAAGTGGCGAAATTTATAGCCACCAACAAGATCTCGACCAAAATATGTCCTGCCCCTGCTGTAACAAATCCGGCCAATTGCGCCCGCACATAGTTTGGTTTGGCGAAATCCCACTGTACATGAATGACATTGAATCCGTCCTAGCCCAGTGCGATTTATTTGTCTCCATTGGCACCTCCGGTAATGTTTACCCAGCGGCGGGCTTTCAACAACTGGCCAAACATTATGGCGCACATACGGTTGAGCTAAATTTAGAGCCATCAATGGCGGCCAGCCATTTTCATGAACAGCATTACGGCCTAGCGTCGGAGCTGGTACCCGAATTCTTCCAAACTGTTTTAGGAAACCCACTATGACCACAGCACTCAATGAGACATTGCAGGCCATTGATGCCATCAACCGCGAAGACCCAAACCTAGAAACCGTCGCCGGCGAGCAACAACCAAAAGAGCTGATCTACAGCCAACGCATGAGCGAGCAATTGGCGGCGTTCTTTCCCGCTGCCCCAGAAACCTTACAGATTGCAGCACGGGCACAGCACATCGGCCGCTGGAAAATTCCACGCTCGGATTACCCCATGGACAAGCCAGGCTATAAACGCTGGCGCACAGAACTGGGCAAATTCCACGCCGACACCACGGCCCAAATTATGAGCGAAAAAGGCTATGGCGAAGCGGATATCGCCCAAACCAAACAGCTATTAACCAAGCGGGGAATCAAATCCGACGAATTGGTGCAAGCTCTGGAGGACGTAATATGCCTGGTGTTTGTTCAATATTATTTGGACGATTTCGCCAACAAACACGAACGCCCTAAGGTCATCGATATTATTCAAAAGACTTGGCGCAAAATGTCCGATCAAGGCCACGCCGCGGCCTTAAAACTACCGCTCACAGAGCAATCACTGGCATTAGTGCAAGAAGCCCTGGCTTAACCGGGTATTCGGTTCACGGCGCTGCAAGCTGTTGGCGCCGATGACAATGGCCAAGTTTATGGAAATGACGACAAAACCACGGCGAAGCTAGCCAGTTTCGTGTTTTGTTTCGGGCCGCTATTGAAACGAATAAACGACAGCGATGCCGTTACAGGAAGGGATGGGAGCCCCGGCCTTACTCCTGGCCTGGGCTGCGCTTTAACTTAAGCAGTGTTTTACGCGGACGATCCGGATTGGGCCTATGCACCGGGCGCACGGGTCTGTTGCTGCTCTTGGCGGCTTTGGCCAGCGCCTCCACCCCATATCGAAGTAGACGCACCTGTTCCAATGCAGTTAAGTGCTTGGGAAATGGCCCCGGATGCACTGCCGATGGATTACGAACAGATCCTTCTACTGACAAGGAAAAACCTGTGGTATGCGTTGCCGACATAGCCTCTAGGTTAACTTCCCAGTCATCAAAGTTGATGCCTGACATACCGCTTTTTGCTCTTTGCTTGTTTTGACTCTAGGGACGGGATTTTAAACCTCGAACCCCCTGCGCAGGAACCCCTTTACACAAATTTACTTAGTAAATTCAAGAATTTTATAACTTTTTTACATGAGTGGATGATCAAAGACCGCCAATTTCCGTTCATAGAACGTTTTATGGGGTGGTTTACTCAATTAATTTATTAACAAAATTAGATAAACAGCGCTGTAATGCAAAGAACTGTGAAACAAGTCAGGTTTAACGCCGCCATACCAGCGGCACCTAATATTTTTATGAATCGGCTTTAGATTGAGTACGGCGCTGCCTGGCCGGCGGCGCTGCGCCAATGTGAACCTGAGAACGCTGCAGGGCCAACTCCACCTGCTTTTGGCGCTCTTTAAAGCGGCTGAGTTGCTCAGACGACAATTTGTCGTAACAGTGTGGGCAGCACACACCTTTCTCATAGTGTGGTGATTGTTTATCTTGCTCAGTGATGGGATAACGGCAACCGTGGCATTGGTCATAGTGGCCTTTTTCTAACTTGTGGTTCACCGCCACCCGGTTGTCGAATACAAAGCACTCGCCTTGCCATAGGCTCTCTTCTGCGGGCACCTCTTCGAAATATTTCAAGATACCGCCCTTGAGGTGGTAAACCTCATCAAAGCCCTGCTCTTTCATATAGGCTGTGGATTTCTCGCAGCGAATACCACCGGTACAAAACATGGCCACTTTTTTGTGCTTGGCCGGGTCTAGATTGTCTTTAACGTAGGCTGGAAACTCTCGAAAGGTAGTGGTTTCGGGGTTTACCGCGTTTTCGAAGGTGCCTATGGCGTATTCATAGTCGTTGCGCGTATCCACCACCACGACATCCGGGTCAGAGATCAGATCGTTCCAATCTTTGGCCTCAACGTAGGTGCCAACCACGTGATTGGGATCAATTCCCTCCACCCCCATGGTGACAATCTCCTTTTTTAGCTTCACCTTCATGCGGTAGAACGGCTGTTCCTGATAATAGGATTCTTTGTGGTCTAGCTCTGCTAGGCGCGGGTCTTGTCGCAAATACGCCAATAACGCATCAATGGCTTGGCGCGAGCCCGACACAGTGCCGTTAATGCCCTCTTTGGCCAATAACAGCGTGCCTTTAATGTCTTGGCTTTTGCAAAACGCAAGCAGTGAAGGTTGGATCTGTTCAAAATCCGGCAGGGCGACGAAGCGATACATCGCCGCGACAACGATTTCCATAGGGTAGCCTTTTACAACGAATAGTGACTTAAAACCCTGGCGTAAACAGGGCTCGACTGTAAAAACGCGCGCATTTTAGCCGCTGAAGCAAGATTTTGCGAGGGCAAAGCAGTTCCGCCGCCGCCAACCCCGTAAGGGCTACTTGCCACCGCCTCCCAAACACTGTGGCGAGTTAGGCGCTAGGCCCTTTTCCTGCCACTCGGTTGGGGTATAGGCGTGGATAGCCAGCGCATGCACACCACCGGCGAGCTCTTGCTGCAACTGTTGGTACACCAACTGATGCCTTTGCACCAAGCGCTTTTCCTGAAACTGGTCACTCACCACCACCACTTTAAAATGCGATTCGGAGCCCGGCGGCACATTGTGCATGTGGCTTTCGTTGTCCACAGACAGAAACACCGGGGCCAGCCCAGTGGTTAGCTTTTGTTCAATAATGGGCTCTATCACTTTAGCCATGGTTTAACAGCTCCTGTAAGTTCAAGGTGTGGCGCGTTTGAGGTGTGCTTAGTTTAAGGTACGGCCAGCCGGCGAACCTTACCACCGAACAGCCCTGTGCTTCAAAAACCGCTAGGTTTCAAAAGATGTACCAGGCCTTTGACGGGGCTTTTACCGGACCTTAACGCTCTTACGCCTAGAGGATGCTATACAAGTAATCGTTGATATTTCCCTTCTAATGGCAGAGGCAAACCCTCCCAAAAACCGAGCAAAGCAATCCAAAGGCCAATTTAAATTGGAATATGAGATCAAATTCGCACTTTAACAAGTCAACCCAAACAACAGACCATTTGGTAATTCTGGCATTGCCCCTTAGAAATAAAAGCGATAGAAACTAACTCGCACATACCAAGAGGTAATCTATACTTGGTTTACGATAAAGATTTAGAAGTGTGAGGGTAGATCAATGCCAGCGAAAAGCTGCTTAGAGGCAAACCAGCTTGTTTTTGTAAATCGCCGCCGTGGTAACGACAGACGCTTAGAGCAAGATCGATGTAAAGACTTGAACATGGATTTGTTTCACCGCAAACGCCGCAAATCCACAGACCGACGCAGCACTAACCGCACCCTGGCCGAAGACTACATGGCGTTCAGTGAGAAACACCATCCCAGCCTAGAAACGTTCATAACGCCTAACTAATTAACCACTCTCTAAACGAGTTGAGCGCTCTCTCGACCCGGTCAACCAAGCCGTCAGCAGGAAGCAATAATGTTGGGGTCATCTTTACTGGCCAGGGCGTGCTGGCGGTTTTGCACAGCCGCCGCAATGCGCTTAATGGGCTGCTCCAACATTTGCTTCAACTCGTCGCTAGCTGCTATTTTTTCCAATGCCTTATTAAAGCACAACAGCCACTGCTCAGTTTCTTCAGGCCCAATGCTGTATGGTTTGTGTGGTTCAGTTAAACACACGGTGCCCTGTTTAGCCTGATACAAAGATGGGCCGCCCATCCAACCGGTTAAATAGTCGCTCAGCTTTTGTTTTACGTCGGTTAAATCTTGCGCGTGCATTGCACGAATGCCCCGCACTTCAGGTAATTCGTCCATAGCATCGTAAAACGCGCAGGCCAATTGCTGAACGCCCTCTGCGCCCAGTATTTCGTAGGGAGTTTTCATACTTCGCTCCGTGCTTACTTATTGTTATTAACTAAAAATGTAGAGGCTAAGCTTCGAGATTATACACTTTTGGACCGCCCGAGTGGCGTTATAGATTATGGACCGCCCGCGTTTACATTAAGAAGCGATAGAAAAGAGTATCAAAAAATCAGAAATTAGACTGGCTAGGTTGACCGGGTTGCCAGGGCAACGGAGCCAATCGCTGAAAGGCGTCTTTCATTAGCTCATCCCAGGAAGCGCGCAAATTACGTAGGAACTCATCGTCCTCAGAATAGGACGTGTAGTACCCAGGTTGCAGGGTGCCGGCCTCTAGGATGTTCATTTCTATGGGCGGGCCTACGGTAAGGTTACTGCGCAGCGTAGCGTCCATGGAAACTAAACCGCACAGAGCGGCGCTCTCTATGGGTGTTTCTAAATCAATCACCCGATCCATAATCGGCTTGCCGTATTTAGCCTCTCCAATTTGCAAAAAGGGTTTGTGGTTGGAAGTAGCGATATAATTGCCCGCCGAGTAAATCATAAATAACCCGCTGGCCGCGCCCAAAATTTCTCCAGCCAATAAAAAGGTGCACTCAAATAACGGCCCACCGCCAGTATTGCCTTTTTGCGCTTTGACGTTAACCCGCCCTAAATAAGCGGCCGCTTCTGCCATATTAGCCACAGTGTTTAGGTTCTCCTTGGCGCCTTTAGCCATTTCGGCTTCCAGCTGAGTGATCACCGCCTGGGTGGTGGCCAGATTACCCGCTGAACACACCACAAATTGGCGTTCGCCAGGGATACCATAGCGCCACATCTTGCTGTAGGAGCTGATATTGTCGACGCCGGCACTGGTGCGTGAATCAGATATCATCACGATACCTTGATTCACTTTAATTCCTAAACAGTAGGTCACGTATTTTTGCTCTTCTCTCATCCTTTGGGTGGGCTATGGGAACACAAGCCAGCGGCACTGACAAGGGTGATTTCTCACTGCCACAAAGCCTTCATAATTAGCTGTAGCATTGCGGCTCCCGCGGGCATACCGCACCCCTGGAACAAATCACCCGGGCCTCCGATGCCAGGCCGGATTCTACCCACCCAATATTCAATATTTTGGCCACGCGCAGCAGCTCTCGGCTGATCGTTTGCGGAATGATAGCCGAGCCGCCACCGGCCACACAGGCCTCCCGTAATTGCTCTGCCAAGCCGTGCCCATCTTGCATCTGGGTATCCAACGCGGGGGTCAAATCAATGCCCGCGCAGAGCACGTGGTCGTTCTCTGCCAAATCGGACACCTTGCGCGACTGACAGGCGTAGATACGAGGTCCGCCAGAGGCTGCCATCACCGAGATTTGCGCGCAGTCTTGGTTGCTATCGACATTCACCATACGGAACACCGCCCAGTGTTGGCAGGCGTCCTCTACCAACCGCATATTGCCCCAGGGTAAGGGAATACCATTACCGCGATACACCGCACGCAAGGTGCCAGGCGCGTAGGCATCGAAGTAGTGCCAATGGGGGTATGGCGAAACCGCCGTCATTCGGCGCATGGCCACCGCTGGCGTTACGCCAATGATCTTGTGCACATCGATACTATAGGCCATACGATCTAACAATTGACGAAATGGCACCTTAGGACACAGCAAAGCCCCAGCGAAAAAACTGCATTCAAAGTCCCGCCAGGCTTGAAGAATATCCAAGGCATTGACCTCCGACGAGTGCGCTACGCCCGTCTCGCCTTGGTTGAGGGTGATACTCTGGCTGCGGCCGGTGACTAGGTAGCTTTTTACGCCGTCTTTATCGTGCAACGTGCAGTGGCCGAGGTGCACCGCCAAATCGTACTTCAAGCGATCTGGCTGGCTTTTAAGGCGATTGTTAAGGCATATCTTGTTGGGCGGCTCGAAGTACGAGCGCACCACCGTTTGTGACATCACCCCCAGTTCATCGGCCATTTCTTCCGGCACCGCGTCAAACCAATGTACCTCCAGCCCCAGGCGACCACAGACGGCTATTAGGTCATGCTCATCCATAGGCATGCGTTTTTGACCGACCTCCTCCGCCGCCCGTTCCAAATCGGGGAAATGGTTGCGGTGATATTCTTGATAGGCACGAATCAATAATTGCGCGAATTGACGCCCGCTGGTACCGGTCTGGGCCAACATCTCTGGCAGTGCAATTTGCAGAATATCGTTAGAAAACAAGAAGCTGGGTTCCAGTGCCATGCCGGCAATGCCCCCCCGGTTGTTTTTAACTGGGGTGATTTCCGCGTCGGCCGAGCTATCGTCCATAAACCAGCCGATATCTTTCTGAAAAACTTCTGCTATTACTTCTAACATACCCTCCGACGGCACCCTCTTGCCGCGCTCGATCATGGATAAATACGACACTGAAGGAGCCTGTTCAGGGTTGATTTTGACGCACCGGGAGGACAAATCCTCCATGGTTAAGTGATTGTTTTTGCGCAGGTTTCTTATCTTTGTTCCCAAAAAATGGGACTTGCGTAGCAGATTATTTGAGATCTTCATTTTGTGTAATTTCGCTTGTGAAAAAATTTACCCATTTGTGTAATTTACACTGTGTAATTTCTTTTGTGAAATTTTAACAATATTTCTATTACACTGCGCAGCACTTAACGACGACATCCATTTTCATTAAAGGAACGCAGCCATGGACCTATCCGTAGTACGTGACACCGCCGACACTAGCCGGCAGCCAGCGCGGGTTAGCTCTGAGCTTTACCAATTCCTGGAAACTCAGGTTCTGCCCCACACCGACCTGGACTCAGCCGCATTCTGGGAAGGCTTTATCGCTCTGGTCGATGAGCTGACTCCTGAAAATAAACGTTTACTCACAGTACGTGATGACTTGCAAGCACAAATCGATGCCTGGTGCACCGAAAACGCCGGCAACATCACGCCTGAAGCCTCCAAGGCATTCTTGGAAGAAATTGGCTACTTACAGCCACAGGCACAACCTGAGCAAATTGGCACTACCAATATAGACGCCGAAATCGCCACCATGGCCGGCCCGCAGTTGGTAGTACCGGTTAAAAACGCTCGCTTCGCGTTAAACGCGGCCAACGCTCGCTGGGGCAGCTTGTACGATGCCTTGTACGGCTCTGACGTTATCCCTCGTGAGGGTGAATTGGCGCCCGGTGCTGAATATAACACCGCCCGTGGTCAAGCCGTTGTTGAATACAGCCAAACGTTCTTGGATGAATCATTCCCATTGAACAAAGGCTCGCACAGCGACGTTACCCACTACTCGGTATTCAGCAGCCACTTGTTGTGCTTCTTCGCCGACGGCAAAACCACAGGCCTCGCCAACCCTGGCCAGTTCATCGGTTTCGAAGGCGACGCCAACGATCCAGAATCGATTCTACTGCGCAACAACGGTTTGCACGTGGAACTGGAATTGGTAACCAGCGGCCAATGTACCGAGCGTGGCGAAGTTATCAGCGACATCAACATCGAGTCGGCGCTGAGCACCATCATGGACGGTGAAGACTCTGTTGCCGCGGTCGATTGCGAAGACAAAATCGAAGTCTACCAAAATTGGTTGGGCTTGATGCTGGGCACCTTGGAAGATCGCTTTGAAAAAGACGGCGAAATTATGTGTCGCCGCCTAGCGTCGGACAAAACCTTCACCACCCCTATGGGCGATGAAGTAACCGTTGCCGGTCGCTCTTTAATGCTGATTCGTAACGTTGGCTTGTTAACCGATATTAACCTAGCCACCGATGCCGAAGGCAACGAGGTTAAAGAAGGTATTGTTGACGCAGTAGTTACTGCATTGATTGGCAAGTTGGATATTACCGGTAAAGGTCAAGTCCAAAACAGCCGCACAGGCAGCATCTACATCGTTAAACCAAAGCTGCACGGCCCGGATGAAGTTCGCTTCACCTGTAAATTGTTCAGCAAAGTAGAACAATTAATCGGCTTGGAAAAGAACACGCTAAAAATCGGCATTATGGATGAAGAGCGTCGCACCAGCTTGAACCTAACCGCGTGTATTTTAGCGGCTCGCGACCGTGTGTTCTTCATCAACACCGGTTTCTTGGATCGCACGGGTGATGAGATTCACACCAGCATGATGGCCGGCGCGTTCATGCCAAAAGGTAGCCTTAAAGGTGAAAACTGGTTGACCGCTTACGAACAACGCAACGTTGCCATCGGCGTACAATGTGGTTTCCCTGGCCGTGCGCAGATCGGTAAAGGCATGTGGGCCATGCCAGATTCCATGGCCGATATGATGGAACAAAAAATTGGCCACGTAAAAGCCGGTGCGACCACCGCTTGGACGCCTTCACCAACGGCGGCAACCTTGCACAGCTTGCACTACCACAAAGTAGACGTGTTTGCGCTGCTTGCGGAAAAGTCGGAAGAGCAACCACTGCCAGTAACCGAACTTTTACAACTGCCATTAATGGCCGATACCAGCAGCTTAACCGCCGAGGCCATTGAGCGGGAGTTAGAAAACAACTGCCAAGGTATTTTGGGCTACGTTGTTCGCTGGATTGACCAAGGTGTTGGCTGTTCTAAAGTGCCAGACATCAACGGCAACGGCTTAATGGAAGATCGCGCAACCCTGCGTATTTCCGCTCAGCACATTGCCAACTGGTTGCAACACGGCATAACCACCGAAGCCCAGGTTCAAGCAGTATTAGAACGCATGGCAGCGGTTGTAGACGAGCAAAATAAAAACGATGCCAGTTACCAAAATATGGCACCTAACTTTGATCAAAGCATTGCGTTTAAAGCGGCGCAGGCACTGATCTTTGAAGGCAAGCAACAGCCCAGTGGTTACACCGAGCCCTTGTTGCACAGCTTCCGTCGCCAAGCCAAGCAGGCCTAACGACGGGGCTAGCAGCCCAAACCGCTTTTCGTTCAACGTTAAATTGTGTCTATTTGTTTTATTCACGCGCCGGGTAATGCCGGCGCATCTCAGATCTAGCCGGAGTGGGTACGTTGTGTAGCCACTCCTCCTAAACCCATTGAGGAGCAGTACAATGCAAAACTACGATCAAACCATCGCTGATGCGGCCAAAGCCATCGAAGGTAACAAGACCTGGGAAGCAATTAACCCAGAGTCTGTATCTCGCATGCGTTTGCAAAACCGTTTCAAAACCGGTTTGGACATCGCCAAGTACACCGCTAAAATTATGCGTGAAGACATGGCTGCCTACGACGCCAACAGCGCTGAGTACACCCAATCCTTGGGTTGCTGGCACGGTTTCATCGGCCAACAAAAACTGATCGCAATTAAAAAGCACTTCGGTGATACCAAGCGTCGTTATTTGTACCTCTCTGGTTGGATGGTTGCTGCTCTGCGTTCAGAGTTCGGCCCACTGCCTGACCAATCCATGCACGAAAAAACCTCAGTTTCTTCCTTGATCGAAGAGCTGTATACCTTCTTGCGTCAAGCCGATGCCCGTGAACTGGGTGGTTTGTTCCGCCAGTTAGACGCTGCTCGCGACGCTGGTGATGCCGCTGCTGAAAAAGACGTTCTGGCTAAAGTCGAAAATTTCCAAACCCACGTTGTACCTATTATTGCGGACATCGACGCAGGTTTCGGTAATGAAGAAGCCACTTACTTGCTAGCCAAGCAAATGATCGAAGCCGGTGCTTGCTGTATTCAAATTGAAAACCAAGTATCTGACGAGAAGCAATGTGGTCACCAAGACGGTAAAGTAACCGTGCCACACGAAGACTTCCTGGCTAAAATCCGCGCCGTTCGCTACGCGTTCATGGAGCTGGGTGTAGACGACGGCGTTATCGTTGCCCGCACTGACTCTTTAGGCGCTGGCTTAACCAAGCAAATTGCTATCACTAATGAGCCAGGCGACCTGGGTGACCAGTACAACAGTTTCTTGGACGGCGACTACATAGAAAGCGCTGACGATATCCAAAATGGTGACGTTGTTATCAAAGCCAATGGCAAATTGTTAAAGCCTAAGCGTTTGGCAAGCAACTTGTTCCAATTCCGTAAAGGTACTGGTGAAGACCGCGTTGTTCTGGACTGTATTACTTCTTTGCAAAACGGTGCTGACCTGCTGTGGATCGAAACCGAAAAACCACACGTTGGCCAAATCGCTGCGATGGTTGATCGCATCCGCGCCGTTGTTCCAGATGCGAAACTGGTTTACAACAACAGCCCATCGTTCAACTGGACTTTGAACTTCCGTCAGCAAGTATTCGATGCTTGGAGCGAAGCTGGCAAAGACGTTTCTGCCTACGACCGCGCAGCATTGATGAGCGAAGAGTACGACAGCACTGACCTGTCTATCGAAGCTGACCGTCGTATCCAGAGCTTCCAGAAAGACGCTTCTGCTAACGCGGGTATCTTCCACCACTTGATCACTCTGCCGACTTACCACACTGCGGCCTTGTCTACCGACAACCTGGCCAAAGAGTACTTCGGTGAAGAAGGTATGTTGGGTTATGTTGCTGGCGTTCAGCGTAAAGAGATCCGTCAAGGCATCGCTTGCGTTAAGCACCAAAACATGGCCGGTTCTGACATGGGCGACGATCACAAAGAGTACTTCTCTGGTGACGCGGCTCTGAAGGCCTCTGGTAAAGACAACACCATGAACCAATTCTAATGAACATTCGCCCCGGTGCAGGGCTGGGGTGATGTTTTTTAGATTGGCAAAACGGCAGTAGGAACAACACACAGATACTTATTTTCTGCCGTGGAAGTTGGGATAGTTTAGCTTGTCGATACTTCAATAACGTTAAACGCCGGAAAACCGCAGCCTTTGGCTGCGGTTTTTTTATGGCTCGTCCAAATCCCGCAACTCAGCTTCAATGATTTTTCGCTCCCACAGGTTTTTGTTACCGGTTTGCTGTTGCAGCAGTTTCAACGCCTCTGCCCTAACGGTTTTAGCCTGCGTTGAGTTTTTCTCCGCTGCCAAAGCTATATCCAATAAATGCAAAGCGTGTAGCGGCTGCAGTTGATTGAGGTAGGCTTGCGCTCGCTCTATCAATGGTTGCACACCACCCAACAATTCCTTTAGATCACCGGCAATACTGGAAGCCGGAACGGAATACAGGTCGGTTATGCCTCGCTCGGGCTCCTGCCAGCCGGTATATTCGTGATAAATAGCGCGTATATTCCAGGATAATTTTCCGTATTCCTCGGTTAGCAACAGACCATCTGGCGGCTGGATATCAGCCATCAAACGGCGCAGGCCCACCCCTGCGTTCATCCCGGCAATGGTTTTATCGTGCACCCATTGCATTGCGTCAATGATGCGCGTCAGTTGTTTATGTATTTTCGCTTGGTCTTGGATATCCTCGTGGCCGGTTAAAATTTGCTTGGGTTTTAAATGGCGCACTCGTTTGGCCGAATCAATAAAAGCCAAAGCACTGCGGGGTTTATCGCCCCTTAGGGTGTTTAAATTGGGGTAGTTGCCAAACAGCGGGCCAAACAGGTTACCAACAATGGCAATTTCTTCATCCGGCAACCAAACCATCGCAGCACTGCGTGTTTCACCTCCGGGGGTGGATATAAGCTCAAACCGCCTGCCACCTAGGGTAAACGACAGGTAATCATCGAACAGGCAATCCGGCAGGATTTCCTGGCTCGGCACAATGTCTTTTTTTGGCCCAGTGATCTGGCTAAAAACCCGTCGCGAACCACGTTGGTAATGCTGGTTAAGCGCATTAAAATACTGCCGATCTTCTAGATAGGTGCGCTGGGCTACCACCGAATTGCTGGGTGTTTTGTAAACTTCCAAACCGCCAAACTGATTGGCATGGCTTTGGGTTAACACAATATAGCGGATGGGCTGGTCAGACACCGCAGCAAATAATTGCCGGCCGCGCTTGGCGTCGCCCAAAGCACCGGCGTTAACCAGCACACTGCCCTCATCGGTGGTGATCAAATAACTGTTGCCAATGCCGCGGCTTTCATAGATGCCAGCGGCCCGCTCGATCGCCTGGGTTTGCCCCTGCCCGGACTGCACCATGCTGGCTACTGTTAATGCCGGATCACTACCCTGCCTGTCATCTGCCATTACTGTTTACCGTTATTGTAATTTAGCGTTACTGTTGGTTATCGATATTGTTAATTACCACTACTCTTTAGAAGCTCAATTAGGTACTCAACCATAAAAATCGGAAGCCCTGGAAATAGCCTGACTAAGGATCAGTATTCAATGTTTCCAACGGTATACCCAATACCCCACATCAAGGATGTATAACTTCACCCACACAAAAACATAAGCCAGCCCCCAATAACACAGCGCCGTGTCCTTTTTAAAAAGTTATGGCATAAATCCGAAATCACTTAGCTTGTGTTAGCCGGTGATAATTTCTACTGTACTGAACCTCCCCCATTTACAACGATAACAACAGGGTTCAGCACAATGAAAATGGCTGTATTGCACGCCCCGCTCGATCTACGGCTGGATGAATTCCCCAAGCCTAGCATCGGCCCCAAGGATATTTTGGTTCAGGTGATCTCGGCCGGCATCTGCGGAACCGATTTGCACTTTCGCCACATGGGCCCGCGTTTTCCAGACAAACCTATGCCGCTGGGCCACGAGTTTGCCGGCGATATCATTGCCGTAGGTGCAGGCGTGACCGGCTTTGCTGTGGGAGAACGTGTGGCCTATAACTCCAACAACAGCCCAGCGGATATGGGGCGCGGTGGCGAATGCGGTGGTTTTAGTCATTTTGTGGCGCTACGAGATGTGGACCAACATCCACAATCCCTGTGCCGTATTCCTGATCACGTCAGTTACGATCACGCCGCATTGGTGGAGCCAATTTCTGTAGGCACCCACGCGGTGACCCGGGCCGACCCTAAGCCAGGAGAAAGCATCACCCTGTTCGGCGCAGGCCCCATTGGCCTGGGTATTATTATGACGCTGGTCAGCCGTGGGCTAACGGACATTGTGGTGTTTGACCTATCGCCGTTGCGCCGGGAAATGGCGCTTAAGGTTGGTGCAAAGGCCGCCTACGACCCGCGAGAAAGCCCACCTAAAGAGGTGCTTAGTCAGCTGCGAGGCACCGGCCCCATCTGGGGTATTCCCCACCCTAAAACGGATATCTACTTTGAAGCCAGCGGCGCACCGGGATTGATTGCCGATATCGCCGGGTTTTGCAATAAAAATAGCCGCATTATTACCATCGCCGTTCACAGACAACCGCTGGAGCTTGATGCCACCAAAATCATGAGTAAAGAAATCAGCTTAATCGGCTCACAGGGGTATCCCACTGAATTCCCCGAGGTAATGGCCAAGCTCGCCAGCGGCGAAATCAATGCCGAGACCATGATCAGCCATCGGTTTCCTTTTAGCGAATTTAACCAGGCGTTTGCTACCGCCGACGATGCAAGCTCCGCGGCCAAAGTGGTGCTGCAATTTTCTGACACAGTACAATAATTATGACCATTACCTTTGATGAAATAGTAAACGCCGCTCGAGAAGCCACCGGACTACCGGACCCAGATCAAGACACCTGGCAAGACGGCCTGGGAATACTGCTGCGCGATCACGCCAAGGCAGGCCTGCTATCGGAGCGAGGTGAAGGCATTATTCGCCGGCGTTACACCAATGCTTTAGCCACCAGAATGCAAGTGGACGACTATTTGCGCCGCCACCCAGAGGTGCTAGAAACGCCGGTAAAACGCCCGGTGTTTATTTTAGGCTTGGTGCGCACCGGCACGACCATGACCAGCTATTTAATGGATGCCGACCCAGCCAACCGCTCTTTATTACGCTGGGAAGCCTATAACGCCGCCCCGCCGGCGGCCCCAGGTGCCTTAACCACAGACGAACGCTGCCAGGCCGAGCTTGCCATAGATAAAAAAATGCTCAGCGAAAACCCGCAGATGTTTACCACCCATTTTGAATCCGCCGATGGGCCAACAGAGTGCGTACATCTATTAGCGCAGGACTTTCGCTCCATGATGTACGCCGCGCTGTCTACCGTACCGGTGTTTTCCGATTGGATTCTCGACTGCGACATGAGCTCGGCCTACGAGCACCGCAAGCGAGCATTACAAATTTTGCAGTCCACCAACCCAGGTCGCTGGGTTTTAAAAATGCCTTCCGACTCTCTATTTATAGAGACATTATTTAAGACCTTCCCAGACGCAAAAGTCATTTGGACGCACCGAGACCCTTACAAGGCCTTCGCCAGCTCGTTTAGTATGCGCGGCAAATCCCGCCATATCTTTAATAAAGATATGGATCAACCCTTTATGCGCTGCAAATGGCCCAAGCAACTTGCATTACATGTCACCCGGCCGTTACAAATGCAACAGCAACGCCCAAATGACATCTACAACCTGTATTATGACGACCTTATGGCCGACCCTGTAAACGCCATGAAGAATATTTATGCCTGGCTTGGCGACGAATGGACCAACCAGGCCGAAGCCGGTATGCAACAATGGCTGCAGGACAACCCACAAAACCGTTTTGGCTCCCACGATTACTCGCTGGAAGAATGGGGCTTTAGCCGGCAAGAATTGGAGCCGTATTTTGCCGAGTATCTCGCCGCTCACCCGGTGGCGAAATAACCGTGGCTACCCAATGCGTGTTTATGCATGGTGGCGGCCAGGGTAGCTGGGTTTGGGCACCGTTAATTAGCGCACTTAAAAACCGCGCCCGGGGTGCCATAAAAGGTGCCATAACAGATGCCATAACAACCGTTGCACTGGATGTGCCCGGCTGCGGCACAAAACGCGACAGAAAGACCGATGACTTAACGCTGCCTGATGTTGCCGATGAATTAATTACTGAACTGGAAAACCAAGGCTTAAGCCAGGTTATTTTGGTGGGCCATTCCCAAGCCGGCCAACTGATGGCACAAATGGCGTTGCGCAAACCGGGTTTATTTAGCCAATTGGTATTTATTGCTTGTTCCATTCCCCTACCTGGCCAAACCGTGATGCAAATGTTGGGCACAAGCCTGCACGGTGAAAACGATGCCGAAGTAGGTTGGCCCCTGTCCCCCGCCGAATCCGACATCACCAGCCGTTATCAGGCCATGTTTTGCAATGATATGAGCGACCAGCAGAGCAAGGCATTTTTTCAACAGCTAGGCTATGACAACTGGCCCGCAAAAACCTACGCCTTTACGGATTGGCAAACAGAGCATCTAGCCAGTATTCCCTCAACCTTTGTGCTGTGCCGCCAAGACCAGAGCCTGCCGCTAAATTGGCAAAAAATCTTTGCTAATCGATTCAAAGCAAACACAACGCTCTCCATAGACGCCGGCCACCAAGCCATGCTCACTCAGCCAGAGAGCTTAGCAAAGTTGCTGTGGCTACATTGGCAAGGCCGGTAGTTATTATTAAATACGCCCTTGGAAATTCTCTTTAGGGTAATCCTCGCATCCCCATTGTTGGTATTCTTGCTCGTCGTAAAACTCCATGGTGAGCCCGTACCAAAATAACTGGGTATACAATTCACAGCGTTTCTCTTGGCTGTTGATTTTATCGTCTTGTTTAAGGCGCTGCTTTAAATCTCTCACAGAAACCGAATGGTCAATCATGCGTATGCCTTTGGGCTGGCCATCTAACACCAATTTTTGGGTTTGTTTGTCACCCCAGCTTTGCCATTGCGGTAACTGGTTACTTTTACCCTTACCCGGGTTGCCAGTATGGGCAAATTCGGCCCAGTAATCTTGCATGGCATGCTCTAAGCTTTGCCTGGCGGGTTTGTCCTCAGCCATGGCAAATAACGGCAATGTGTCCACGCCATCGGTACCAAATAAAAAGGTGACTTCAATACCGTGGGCTGCGCCAAAGGCCTGGGCCATATCAAATCCCATAACGGTTTTTTGATGTGCCCAATCAAAGCGGTAAGCATATACATTTCCCGGCAGGCTTTCGGCCAGCACCTGGGCCGGCTCTGTTACGCCGATGGCTTGCCATTGATCGGAGAAATAACCACTGATGTGGTTAAGGTTTTCTGGCTGTACCACCTTAGGTAAGATACCCAAACGGAAATCGGTAAACCCTTCGTCGTTCCACAACCAAATTTTATATTCATCTCGGTTATTACCAATGATTACAGGAACGCTGTTAAAGTTTTGTGCATCCGAAAACACCTCTAGCAACGATTGTTTTGGCAGTGCAATACCATCACGAATATTGGCCAATACAAAGTAGCCCAATGCGCCCCTGGGCTGGGCCGCTGCAAATAACGCCTTGGGTTCCAGGCTTTGTAGGTAATTCACTAACTCATCCGGAGCCATGGATTCCTGTATTGCTTTAGCCTCTAACCTATTCGATGCTCTACCCTGATCGATTAACACGCTGTTAATCCACTCCTTGGCGCTGTAAGCAAAGCCGGGCTCGGCGTCATCCAGGTAATTTTCTGCCCAACTCTGAGGGATAGTTTGGGTGTTGCCACTTTGCACAATGGCTTTATGAAACAAGCCTTCCGCCAGTGGTGACCCCAGCAGAGAGTACACCTGAAAATCACCGGCACTTTGGCCAAAAATCGTGACATTGTTTGGGTTACCGCCAAAAGCGGGAATATTCTCCTGCACCCACTCTAGCGCCAAGATCATATCCAGCGTGGCGAAATTACTGGTTTTATCGTTTAATTGAGACGCAGTTTGCCTCAGCGCAGGGTGGCTCAACCAACCTAATAAACCCAGCCGATACTGCAAGGCCACCACAATCACATCGCCCCTGCCGGCTAAGTCGTGGTAGCGAATGGCACTGCTCATACCCATGGTGTTAGCGCCGCCATGTATCCACTCCATTACCGGTAAATTAGCATCGTGCAATTCTGATGGCGGTATTCTCGGCGACCAAATATCCAAGTTTAAGCAGTCCTCCTCTCCCATAACTTTGCGCTGGCCGAACAACTCAAACAGCAGTATCTGTGGGCACATGGGGCCGCTCTCCAAGGCCTCCAGCACACCCTGCCAGGGTTTAGCGGGAAGTGGAGCGCTCCAACGTAAATTGCCCACTGGGGGCTGGGCAAACGGTACTCCTAACCAGGCGTAGGTGTTGGATTTATCAGCAAACCCTACCAGGGTGCCGGATGGCGTGTGCCTGGTTGAATCGTTACCTAACTCTGTTGTATCGGGTAACAAGGCAAGCCCAACAATTACCAGCGGCACTCCCAGCAACATCGTCCATTTGAGTTTTTTGTTCATTATTATTTCATCATGTAAGCAGTAGACCCCAGATTGTAAATGACTGAATTATGAAAGATTTAGGTTCAACAATTTTTCTATATCGCGAAAAGGACGTAGCTATGAATTCGCACATTACGATGAATGCTTCGACTGGCTCGACCCTAGCTAGACAATTAAAAGCAAATATCACTTTAACTTTTATTAACGCTAACAGGCCAAATTTCACCCACCTGCACTTGACGCCAAATTCAACATGGAGGTTCATTTTACAATTGATGCTGGGAGCTTACTGCGTCGCGTGCATGGAATGTGGGTTGGCTAAAAATAATTAAATCGGGAAGAGTCGTTGCGCCATGGATTTTATTTACGGATAAAAGAGCAATTCTATGCAGAGAAAATACAAGGCGAGTATTTTTGCGGTAGCACTCGTCACCACAACAAAAGCAACCGCCGATATTGTGATAGATCGCTGCACTGGCCGCCACTGCGAAGCTCATCGCTGGCGGCGATGTCGGCCATAATTTAGCTACGATATCGGCAGCGGAAATCAACATAGGCGGCGCCATTAATGTTGCAGGCCTAACCGCCACAGGTTTACCCATGGCAGATAATTAACCTACCTCCAGCGAAACTCAACCGATCTGCATACCAGCAATCGCTTAATAATATCGCCTCGCCACCAGACTCTGTGAAGGTGGAAAGTGATTTAGGCGGTACCAGCACAATTCCCGTTACCATTCAGAACTAAGCTCGCCAATTCGACGCAAGGGGCCTTGGCCCCTTGCTGAGATTATCTAACCTGGCCTTATGCTATAAGCCAGCTAAGAACACTGTGAATGCCTCACAGGCGATTCCCCCATAACCCGCTTATACGCCCGCGAAAACGCCGCTTCTGATTGATAACCAAGCTCTTCGGCCAACTGGCCCAAGCTAATAGACCCGGTTTTTAATCGAGAGCGCGCCAAGCTCATCCGCCATTCGGTAAGATATTGTTTTACCGAGCTGCCAATAATTTCACTGAACCTTGCTGAAAATCCCGAGCGCGACATCCCCGCCTGCTGGGCCAGTCGCTCCACCGTCCAGTCCGATTCCGGGTGGTTGTGAATTGCCGCCAGGGCTTTGCCGATTTTTGGGTCTTTTAACGCCGCTAACCAACCTTGCGCCGCCTCCGGTGCAGTGGCAATCCAGTGACGTATGGCGCGAATGACGATGATGTCGGCCAGATGAGCGACGACGGTCTCACCGCCTGCGGCCATGGTGGTTGCTTCGTCGGCCATCAATTGAATCAACGGCCCAAGCTGCTGCACACATTGGCCATCTTCGCTTTTTATATGAATGATGGGCGGCAACTGACTGATAAGTTTTTCGCCGGCCACGTGATCGAAGCTCAGCACCCCGCAGGTAATATTGGTGCGTTCACCACCACCGCCGTAACGCAACAGCTCAAACCGCTCAGATAGCTTAACCACTGGAATATCAAAAAATGGCTCACAGGGTTGAGTTTCAGCACTGGAAATTAGATGCCCCTCGCCCCTGGGTAACAGTGCAAGATCGCCCGGCTGTAACAGGACGTTAGCGTAATTAGGAAAACGCAGCCACACACTCCCCTGGGTAACAATGTGGAACATCATCTTATCTTTCATGACAGGCATATCGATGCCCCAGGGCGCGGTTAATTCCGAACTGGCGTAGATCAGCCCATTGAGCCTAAGCGCACACAGGGTTTCGCCCAAGGTGTCAGAAATTTCGGGTATGTCTCGCTGTTTTGCCACCACCACAATGCACTCCCTTTCATCGGAAACCAGCAAAAACTATGGTTAGTTGAGAACTAAAAATCAAGCGCCAGCCAATCCGTTGAGTTTGGACGAATTGCAATAAACCTTGGCCAAACGAGCATTAATGATTCCCCTCCTAAAGCGCACAATGCTCTGCAACAACTCACCACCACAACCTAGGAGCGAACCATGCCATACAATGCAGATTTAACCGTAGCGGTAATCGGTGCCAGCGGCAAAACCGGTAGCCGTGTTGTGCGCCAGCTTACCGAGCTTGAGATTAAAACTCGCCCTCTATCAAGACAAACCTCCCCTGCTTTTGACTGGGCCAATCCTCAAGCCTGGCCGCAGGCACTAACAGGCGTTGATTCGATTTATATTACCTACCACCCCGACCTCGCCCTACCCCAAGCAAAAGACGACATCGCCCAATTAATTACTGTGGCCAAAGCTCAAGGTGTAAAGCACTTGGTGCTTTTGTCTGGCCGGGGTGAAGACGGTGCCCAACAAGCAGAAAAACAGGTTATTCAATCAGGCTTGAACTGGAATATCGTTCGCGCCAGCTGGTTTATGCAAAATTTTAGCGAAAGCTTTATGTTAGACGGTATTTTAAACGGCGAATTAGTGCTGCCCCATCCCCAAGCCACCGAACCCTTTATTGATATCGATGACATCGCAGAGATCGCTGTGGCGGCACTCACCAAACCGGAGCTTGCCAATCGATTGTTTGAAGTCACCGGGCCAGAACTACTGAGTTTTGCACAATGCATTGAATTACTAAGCCTGCGATTAAATAGGCCCGTTGGATTAACCACCATCGCTCTGGAGGACTACATCGCCGCGGCCCAACAACAGCCAGACTTACCCGAGGGGTTTGACTGGTTAATACACGAATTATTCAGCACCGTATTAGACGGCCGCAATGAATTTACCACCGACACCATTAATAAAGTGTTGGGTCGGCCAGCCACCCGTTTTGAGCAATACCTAGAGAAAACGGCTGAAAACGGCGTTTGGCGAACACGCCAGCGGGAGAGCTTGCCATGTTAATTGCGCTTACCGTAATGACTGGCATTATGGCCGGCATATACGCTGCCTTCTCGCTGTTTGTGATGCGCTCGCTGGCCAAACTCGACGCCATCAATGCCGGCGAAGCCATGGTGGCCATCAACCAAACCATTGTAAAAACACTGTTTGTGCCTTTGTTTTTCGGCTCGGTGTTGCTTTACGCCTACGCACTGGTGGATGCGCTGGTTTACTCAAAGCCCCAAGCAACGCTATTAGCCTTTGCCGCAGTCATTTACCTTTTGGGAATGTTTGTGGTCACGCTTAAAGGCAATGTGCCTATGAACAATCGCCTACAGGTGCTAGCACCAAATCACCATCAGCTGCGGGAATACTGGCCACAATACGCACAACAGTGGAGCCGATTAAATCATATTCGCACCGTCAGCTCTGCTTTGGCCACTACGCTGCTGTGCAACGTTATGTACCTGGCCCAATAACCGGGTTTTAAATTCACCGAGCTCAAAATTCATCGTAATTGAGATAGAGGAAACTCTGATCAGGAGCAAAAAAATGACTGCGTTAAAATGGATTGCAACAACCTTAATACTGATTATTTTTTGGCTAGCAGTAGTGGTGTACGGCGCGCTGAGCGGGTGGTGGTTGAAGGCCATTGCACCCACCAATGATTCCAAGCAATTTATCTCCGCCATAGATTCCAAGGTTGAACAGACAATGACGGCTGGCAGGGCCGGTAACGTTATATGGGCGGTACTCAAGGATGGCGAAGTACGCCATCGCTCATCTGCATACTCGTCCGACGGCATCAATGAGCAAACACTGTTTCCGGCGGCGTCCATGAGCAAATTAATTACCGCCTACGCAGTGTTACTTATGCTAGAGGAATTTAGTATCGATTTAGACGAACCTATCGTCAACCGGCTAACTCGCTGGCAGCTACCCGCGGGTGAATACAATCACAAGGTTACTTTGCGACACTTGTTATCTCATACCGCGGGCTTAACCGATAGCTTGGGCTTTGGCGATTATCAGCCCCAGGCTACTCTTCCAAGCTTAGAACAAAGCCTCAGCAATCCACTTGCCGCCAATGGCTCTGCAGAGATTAAAGTCACTCAACCCCCTGGCCAGCAGTGGGCGTACTCTGGCGGCGGCTACCTATTGATGGAGTTGCTGGTAGAGGAAATTACTGGCGTCAGTTTTGAGCAATGGGTACAGAGCCGAGTATTTGACCCACTGGATATGAACCGATCAACCTACGACTACTTAGGCGATCAAACCAATATTTCTCAATCCTACAACGCCAACGGTCAATTAGCGCCACTATTTCAATATGCGTCCCCCGCAGCCACCGGCTTAAATACCACGCTTGCGGACCTAACCAAATTTGCCCAGGCATTAATGCAGACAGAGCAACAACCGTTTGCGCAACAAATGCAACAAGCCACAGGCTTTAAAGCCGGTGCCGCCATCTGGGGATTGGGCGCTATGCTGTACGCACCTACCGAACAGGGTAGTTTTGTATTTGGCCACGACGGCAGTAACGATCCAGCCATAAACGCCACACTGAGAATCAACCCCGCAACCCACTCTGCCCTGATTGCACTCACTACAGGGCCAAAGTACTTGGCCTCGGAAATCGGCTATGAGTGGACCCTATGGCAAACTGGATTGCCTGATTTCTTACATTTAGATACAGCATTCAATAGCGCGGTTGTTCCCGCGGTTGTGGGCCTGACCGTCATTATTGGTTTGCTAGTCTTCGCTGCTTGGTGGCGCACCCAATTCCAACGCAGTCTCCCATCAAAAGCATCCCCTATACCGGCGCTGTAAAGCCGGTGCCAACACGGCTCGGCAGGGATGCTGTAGCGCTATAGCTTGAAAGACCAACATTGCAAGGACGACATTGCAAAGACAACATTGAAAGACCAACAAAGCCGCTTTGCTACACCGTTGGTAAGCACGCGGCGCTTTGGTACATGCTTCATTTACTTGTTCGGCAGAGTAGAAGGTATCAATCAACGCTACCTATCGACACTACCTATCAAAGCTACCCATAAAAGCTAATATCCGCGCCTACTCATAGGCACCGAACATCAGACTCTCTTACGCCCGGCAGCTTTCCTGGTGTGGCAACTATTACGGCGTTGATCAATTTCTGGTAGTCTTGGCCATCGCCAAAATGACAGCGATGTCAATTTGCCGATTTACTTACGGTCCCACATGCCTTAAAACGGACAAGTGGGTTTTTTTTGGCCTCGAATTGAGGCAGCAGCCGGAAAGATACATTTCATGACACCGATAAAAATACGATTAAGCTTTATGATGTTTCTCCAGTTCTTTGTCTGGGGAGGATGGTTTGTCACCCTTGGCACCTTTATGGCAAGTAACCTTGCCAGTAGTGGTGCGCAGATAGGGTTGGCGTTTGGCACGCAATCCTGGGGAGCGATCATCGCGCCATTCATCGTTGGTCTGATTGCAGATCGATTCTTCAACGCCGAGCGCATTCTGGCTGTGCTCCACCTAGTGGGTGCCGCCCTACTCTACGGCATGGCAACCGCTGACGATTTCTCCGCGTTTTACCCGTTAGTGTTTGGTTACATGGTTCTGTACATGCCAACCTTGGCGCTGGTAAACAGCGTCGCCTTCCGACAGATTGACAACCCAGCCAAGGATTTCCCAGCCATTCGAGTATGGGGCACCGTGGGTTGGATTGTTGCCGGCTTGGCCATCAGCTATATATTTGCCTGGGATTCCCAGGAAGCCATTCAAGAGGGTATGTTGCGCAACACCTTTTTGTTAAGCGCTGGTGCGTCTGCCCTATTGGGTGTCTACAGCTTCACTCTGCCCGCCACGCCACCGGTTACCACCTCGGGCGAGTCCATTTCTTTGGCTAGCCTTGTTGGCGCCGATGCGTTTCGCATGCTGAAAGACAAGAATTTCTTAATCTTCTTCGTTGCATCCATTCTGATCTGTATTCCGCTGGCCTTTTACTACCAGAACGCGAACCCATTCCTAAGTGGTGTTGGCGTTGAGAACCCCACCGGCAAAATGACCTTGGGGCAGATCTCAGAAGTCGCGTTTATGCTGGCCTTGCCGATTTTCCTGGCTCGCTTTGGTATCAAAATCACCCTGATCGCCGCCATGCTGGCATGGGCTCTGCGCTACGCGCTATTTGCCTTCGGCGATGCGGATGCGGGTTTGTGGATGTTAATTCTGGGTATTGCGCTGCACGGCGTTTGCTACGACTTCTTCTTCGTGGCGGGCCAGGTTTATACCGATGCCAAGGCCGGGCCAAGTCATCGCAGTGCTGCACAGGGCATGATTACCCTGGCCACCTACGGCGCTGGTATGTTGATCGGCTTTATGGTTGCCGGCTGGGCCAGCGACCATTATCAGGATGGCGATGGCGTTATCTGGTCACACCTGTGGCTGCTACCGTGCTATATCGCATTGGCAATTACACTGCTGTTTGCCGTTAGCTTTAAGGGCGACAAAATCGATAACAAGCCAACCGCCTAAGCCCCACCCTACCTAACCCTGGTGTTATTCTGCTGCCGTAGCCGGCCTGCGGAATAATTGCCAGGGCCAAGCCTTTTAAAGCTTTTCGCCCTCACCCAACAAGCTCTCCCCCCCATGCCAGCCAATTACCATCCATCAGCCGTAATACACAGCTATATCAGCGCTAGCAACGCAATAACTGGCTGTTACTCCCATGAGTTGAGGGATTACGGATTTCCTTGTGTTTCCCCCGTCTTAGTACGCCACAACTGATAGTCATCAGTAATCACCATGCTCCTACCGTAATTTTGGTATGTATTACCGTACTTCGTCTATTCTTGGGTTAGAAGCAAGCTGATAGCCTAATTGCACACTAAAACAGACAGTACACTTGCCATGAACCTATCCCTCATAAGACCACTTTCTTGCTATTTTTTTGCCTCTATCGCATTGGGGGCAGCCTCTACAACCGCAGAATCGTCACAGCCCAACGTTCGCTATCTAGATTCCGGCCAGGCTGCACCGACAACGACCGTAGCATTATCAAAAAAGGCCTTTGCACCGAGCGACGAGGTAACGCTTTATTGGCTAGGCATGGCTGGATTTTTAATTAACAATCAGGGTACAACCATGATGATCGACCCTTTACTAGAAGGGTTTGACATGGAGGTAATCATTGATTTTCCAATACAGGCGAGCCAAGTAGAGTTACTTGACGCAATTTTGATAACTCACTCTGACAACGACCACTTTAGCTTGCCAACGCTAAAAAACCTCGCCAAGACCGGCGCCGTTAGTCACGCCACACAGTACACTCACAGTCTGATACAAGCACAAGGACTGGCGTCTATCGGCCACGATATAGGGGCCGACTTTAGCGTTGGCGACAACACCAAAGTCACGGTTATGCCAGTGGATCACGCTTGGCAAAACAGTTATCCAGACGCCGCCGAGCGAGAATTTAAACTGGAAGACAGCGCTGGGTTTTGGATTACTACCAGTCAAGGAACGATCTGGGCCACCGGTGATTCGCGATTAATGGCCGAGCAACTGACCTATGCCCCAAAGCCAGATGTTATCCTGTTTGATTTCTCCGATAGCGAGTGGCACTTTACGCTGGCTGGAGCTGTAAAACTGGCGAACCATTACCCCAACGCGCAACTTCTTCTGCACCATTGGGGCTCGGTAGACGCTCCGGATTTTGCTCCGTTCAACGGTGATCCTAATGATTTATTTGGCCTGATCGACAACCCAGAACGAATCCACGTGCTGCTACCGGGTGAGCCATTTACACTTTCAGCCCAGCCTACAAACCACTCTAATACTCCGAGCCAATGACGAAACCCAATGTTATCGAGACCCTACACTCAGTGGCGGCGTTTAACCGAGAGCGCGGCCAAGCCACCCACCACCCATTGATATCGGTTATCGACCAAAAGGACTCCACGCCATTTTTTCCGCAACGCTACCTAAGCGAGTTATTCATCATTTTTTTAAAGGAAAGCGAATGCGAGGGTATTATTTACGGCCGTGGAGAGTATGCATTTTACAGGGATAATTTACTGTTTATAGCGCCGGGCCAGGTATTATCGCATCATTCAGACGAGCAATATCGCCCCCAGGGGTGGGCTATTGCCTTCCACCCGGATCTGATCGCCGGCAGCAACATCAACAGCAACCAATTTGATTTCTTTTGCTACGACAACAACATCGCCCTAGCCGTTACCGCCGACGAAAAAAAGCGCCTGCTGACTTTATTTGCTCAGTTAAAGGATGAGACCGAGAGTTCCACCAGATACTCGCCCTCGAATAATTTAATAGCCAACAACCCCATTGAGGACCAAGTCATATTAAGTTATTTGGAGTTGATTTTACGGATTTGCCACAGGCTACATTTACAAACCAATAACCAAACACCCAAGCCAAACAGTGATCTATTATTACGCTTGGAGCAAGAGCTGAATTTTTATCTGCACAGCGGCCAGGCACAAGACGTTGGCTTACCCTCTGTGCAATACTTTGCTGAAAAAATGCATTTAACACCGAATTACTTTGGCGATGTCATTAAACGCGAGACGGGTATATCAGCCAAAGCATTTTTAGAAAAATGGCTAACCAGTATCGCCAAACAAAAAATGGCCGACAGCTCGCTCAACATAGCCCAAATTGCCTACCAATTGGGTTTTAAGCACCCCCAGCACTTTACTCGGTTCTTTAAACGCAATGTGGGCGTAACGCCTACACAATACCGGTAACCAGAGGCAAAACAACCATTAACAGGCAAACCACCATGCGCACTTTTTCGTTATTAGCCACCACAGCATTTACAGTGTTAATGGGCTGTAGCAGCATCACCCCCAAACATCACCAACAAGGCCATAAGATGCCCTATTCAGACAGCGATTTTAACAGCATTAAACGGCAGTTTATCTCACAGGACATTGATACTATTGATGTCCTAAGCAACACCCAAAAGCACATCAGCCGAATAGCGGCGCTGGCCACTCAGCAAGCCCTGCCTCAGCTAGAGCAGGAAATAATGACTGCACTGAACAACGGTGTTGCGCCAACGGATATCAAAGAAACACTCTATATTACCGCGCCGTTTATTGGTTTTCCCAAAACCGAAAACAGCCTAGCCACAGCCTACTTGGCATTTAAAAAAGCCGGAGTTGAATGGCCGGTAGACCAGCAAGAACGAGCGTCGGACCGTTATGAAAAAGGCTTAGCAATACAGTTTCCTATTTACGGCAATGCCATTAAAGACGCCTACGCAGACTACCCCCAACCGTACAATGAAAAAATACCCACGCTATTAACGGAGCTGTTGTTTGGGGACATTTACAGCCGCAGCGGTACCTCTTTGCAAAACAGAGAGCTGGCTGTTTTTATTATCCTTGCCAGCCTGGGTGCAGACCGGCAGTTGGCTTCCCACGTACGCGGCAATTTAAAGGTCGGTAACAGCAAACAAGTGTTGGTCGGCGCGCTGGTACACTGTTTACCCATTATTGGTTTCCCGGCCATGTTTAACGCTTTAGACGATGTGAAGCGAGAGGAAATAGCCGCCTCACCCTAAGGAACGTTTTAATCGTCGCCAATGGTTAATTGATACGCCGTTACCGTGTTGTCGTAAAATCCTGGCAGGTAAATGATCTTGTTTTTCGAATCGTATCCCAGGTCCGCCGCACTGGTGCCGTTGGTGAGAAGTTTTTGAGCGTGGCCTTGGCTAACCAAATAGAGATTGCCCTTCCAGCAAGACACCAGCCAGCGGTGTTCGTCTAGGCGTTCTATGCCATCCACTACCCCTTCCATGCCGTCTGCAATCAGCGTTACTCTGCTCTCTTCCAGCCGTTCCTCATTTTGCTGCCCTTCATTTACCCGGCCTTCATTCAGACGGCCATCATTTAAACGATAGAGTGCTCCGTTATCAGCAAAATACAGCCCATCGGGCTGCCAGAGTACGCCGTTTAGTTTTACGCGCCCCTGCAAAATGGCCGTAGCCCTACCCGCCTCAATGCGATAAATAATGCCCTCCTTGGAGTTGGTGGCGTATATCACACCGCCGGGGCTCGCACTGACGTCGTTAACCTGGCCGGTGGTGGTCAGTGCTAGGCGATCTATCATTGCGCCGGTTACTAGATCAATCGTGACCAAATCGTCGCAATCCGTGACGTACAATTGCTGCTCGTGAATGACCATCCCCTTGGGGCAGTTGAGGCCCTGCACCCACTTATCCTCCAACACCTCGCCTCCGAGTGACAGCTTGGAGATATAACCTACGCCATCGTCTCCCCAGGGCTCACCCGCAATATTGGAGACGTAGAGAACCGAGCGTTGCGGGTCGAACCGAACCGACTCCGGTACCGCCAAGCCCTGGTTCTGCTGCCATAACTGAGTGATAACAGAAGTCTCCTTTGCCTGTAGTTCGCCCTGCTTACTGGTACTGCAGCCTATACCACCGGCCATCACCACCAAGAGCAGCCCCCCCAAGTACAGACCTACTCGCTGATTGAGGTGCCGATACCGCGCTACGATTCTCGTTATAGTTTTAGCCATGATGTTTATTGTCCTGTTTGTATTTGGGCCCTTCCCAATGTAATTGGCGCCGTCTCGTATGCCATCTAACATGCCAACCGGATATGCTAACTACTATGCCACCGGTAGCATATCAAAATGAGACCGCACAGCACCAAACTATCGCCCGCCATTACCAGCAGGTTCGTATCTGAACCGAATGTAGGCTTTAATGCGACTGCCAAGAAACGGAGTACTCGCCTTAATGGGGAAAGAATTGGTGGGCTTAGGCTTCGAATTTGGTGGTATCGTTAGAACTCAACCAGCCAGGATATGACCATGCAGGATCTACTACTCAGCGCAATTGACGCCCGAATACTGGGCGTTTTAATGGAAAAACAACTCACCACCCCGGACCAATACCCACTAACGCTGAACAGTTTGGTTACCGCCTGTAACCAAAAAACCAGTCGTGAACCGGTCTCCAGTTACAGCAGCGGCGAAGTGGGAAGTAGCTTAAACGAGCTGCGTAATAACAAACTGGTTGAGGTGGAATACGGCTCCCGCGCCGAGCGTTACCACCAGAAGTTATCTCGGGTATTGGGGCTGGATAAACGCAAACAGGCCATATTGACCATTATGTTACTGCGCGGGCCGCAAACCGCCGGCGACCTGCTCACGCGCAGCCAGCGCATGGCAGAGTTTGACGGCATTGCCGACATGGAAGAACTGTTAGAGACGCTGTGCAATAAATCTCAGCCCATGATTATGCGTATTGCCAAAAGAGCCGGCCAACGTGACGACCGTTATATGCACCTGCTGTGCGGTGAAATCGATCTATCGAGCCTGCCAGAGCCGAGCGCCAGCGCTGCAGGCTCAGCCACCGCCAGCAATGCCGAGCTGGTGAAGCGGGTAGAAGTATTGGAAAGAAAGCTGGCCCTGGTGATGGCCCAATTAGACCTACAAGAAGATTCCTCGGAAGAGGAGTGATCCAACAACTGCCTCCTGGGCCCTAATGGCATAGCGCTTGCTGTTCATCAACTCTGAACTCACCAAAGAGAAACCCTGAGGCCGTCTAATTACTACTCCAGGCGGCAGGGTTGTTGACTGGACCCGCAAATATGCGCAATTTTATAGCCTCACTCCCCAAAGCCGAACTTCATGTGCACCTCGAAGGCACGTTTGAGCCCGAGCATATCTTCGCCATGGCCCTGCGCAATGGTATAGAGCTAGGCTACGAATCGCCGGAGGCCATTGTCGCCGCCTACGATTTTCACGACCTACCCTCGTTTTTAACCTTCTATTACAAGGCCATGCACGCCCTGCAAACCGAGCAGGATTTTTACGAGCTGACCTACGCCTATTTCGAAAAAGCCGCCGCCGACAACATTGTCTATGTGGAGCCTTTCTTCGACCCCCAGGGCCACACCAGCCGTGGCATAAGCTTCGCTACAGTTATCAACGGCATTCACCGTGCCCAGCAGGACGCGGAACAAAACCTGGGCGTGAAATCCAATTTAATTATGTGCTTTTTGCGCGATATGAGCGCGGAATCGGCCATGGAACATCTGCAGCTAAGCCTCCCCTACAAAGACTGGATTATTGGCGTGGGACTGGACAGCGATGAAAAAGACAACCCGCCGATGAAGTTTAAAGCGGTGTTTGATCGCGCCCGCGCAGAGGGCTATAAGCTCACCATGCATTGCGATGTGAACCAGAAAGATATCGTTAGCCACATATGGGAATGCCTAAACGACATCGATGTAGAACGTATCGACCACGGCATTAATAGCTTGGAAGACGATGCTCTGTGCGCAGAGATCGCCAAGCGAGAACTTGGCTTAACCATCTGCCCCGTATCCAACCAATTTGTGGTACAAACCTACACCACCGATGAAATACGCAGCATGCTGCGAAAAGGCATGAAGCCCACCATCAACTCCGACGACCCAGCCTACTTCAGAGCCTACTTAAACGACAACTTTGAAGCCTTGGTAGAACACGGCAATTTTAGCCAAAGCGAGATACTGCAACTGGTGAAAAACAGCTTTGAAGTTAGTTGGTTGGAACCAACGGATAAGAACGGCTATTTGAGCAAACTGGCGGAATTAGAAACTTGCTAAGCGGTGCCTACTGCTTGGCTATGTACTCCTTAAACAACTGCACCAAAGCAATAGCTTTCTTTGACTGGGCATAGTCAACTGCGTTGTAGCCGTTATTATTCCTTACCATCGGATCGACGCCCTTTTCAAGGAGACTTGCTGCAATTTCCAAGCGATCCAGTAGCGCTATATTGGACTTTGATAACGACACCAAAAGGTTGGAACCGGATTCGCTTTTATAGTCGGCGTCGATATCCCTGCGCAGCAATTGCTTAAGTACAATCGCCTTACGGGTTTTAACCTTGTTGTACTCAGATTCGTCCGAAGGGCTCCCGCCACTTACGAGGCTAAGCGGTGCGACATGATTTTCCAGTGCGCAGGCGATCAGATAAGCATTTTGATTAGGATTGAGAGTGGGATAACCGCTGGCATCCAACTTGCCGATTGAAGCACGATAACAGGCAGGTTCTAACCCAGCACTGGTTGTTTTCTCATCTAGGCCATGTTCACCTATCTTATGTGAAGCCGCACTGTTTTCCTGAGCCGCACTGGCTTGGCAGGAAAACAGTGCAATCAATACCAAGATAGCCATCAATTCCAGAGGCTTATAGTGAGAACGCCATTGAATGGCGATTGTGTAGAGCAAACCCTGAAAAACGGCTAATTTTTCATGCATACCAGCGTACTTTAGAGTCAATCCGAATCACGCTGCGAAAAGCGATGCGGTACCACCGTGGAGCGGGCGTTTTCCCTTTCGTCTTCTGGCTCAGGTTGATTAGCCACAAAGTCTACTTCCAGCTCGGCTTTATCAGTGAAATGTTCCGGCAACTCCTGCTTAATGGACGGCGCCAGGTGTTTGAAGTCGGCCACTTGTTTCACCAGGTTTGCCTTGCCACTGAGCAACTGCCCCTCTGCTTTTTGGTAGGATTCTTGAGCTTTATCCAAGCCTTTCTTGACCCCATCGAAGCTCTTAAGAAAGGCATTCAGCTTGTTGAATACCCCCTCGGCTTTTTGTGCCAAGGCTGCGGTGTGTTTGTTTTGATCTTCAAATCGCCACAATTGACGCACGATATTTAAGCTGGTTAATAACGTGGTGGGAGTAGCCACAAGAATATTTTGTTGTAACGCCGTTTGAAATAGATCTTCATCGGCTTTAAGCGCTTCGACAAAGGCCGATTCAATGGGCACAAACATAAACACCACTTCGGGCGAATTTAGCGCGGGGATTTTATCGTATTCGCGTTCGGCCAGCTCTTGAATGCGGGCCTTCATGGCTTGGACGTGGTCGGCTAAGGCCAGGGCACGCTCAGCTTCGTGCTCACTATTCACATAGCGGGTATAGGCATTGAGCGAAACCTTGGCATCGATGATAAGGTGTTTATTTTGCGGTAAATACACCAGGGCATCCGGCCGCTGGTGGCCATGTTCGGTTTTAAAAGAAACTTCTCGTTCGTAATCCTTGCCCCGCTGCAAGCCCGAGCGGTCCAGTACGTTTTCCAGTACTAATTCGCCCCAGTTGCCCTGCAACTTTTTTTGCCCGCGTAACGCCGTGGACAACTCGTGGGCTTCTGTGGTGATTTGTTGATTTAGGGCTTTGAGTTGTTCCAGTTCTTTTTTTAATTCCCCGCGCTGGGTGGTTTCGCGGTGATGTATGTCTTGCACCTCTTTTTTAAAGGCGTCTATGGATTGCTGAAAGGGATTAATAACCGACTGCAACCCCACGTTGTTTTGCGCTGCTAATGCCTCGGATTTTTTATCCAATATTTCGCTGGCAAGTAATTGGAAGCGCTCGCTTAAGTCTTGCTTTTGTTGCTCAAACAGCACCTGCTGTTGTTTGAGACTGCGCTCTCGCTCGGCCACCGAGCTAGATAGGGCTACGTTGTCTTCGCTCAATTGTGAATATTGCTTTTGCAGGGCTTCCAGCTTTTGCTGGCCGGACTCTAGTTGTGCTTCCAGGCTGGCGATTCTCTCCGCTTGGTTGTCCACCCGGGTTTGATAGCCCTTGATATCAGCCAGTGCAGTTTGGCGGCTATCGGCCAAGGAATTATTTTTGTCTGCCAAGGCCCGCTCGCGCAGTTTTAGCTCGTCGAATCGTTGCTTTAAATGGCCGGCTTGCACACCGCGCAGCTCAAACCTGCGGCTAAGCTCATTGTGGCTGTGCTGCAATGATTGCTGCTCTTGTTGCAGCTCGTCATGTGCTTGCTGCAGCGCCTGTTGAGCCTGTTCGGCTTGGCTTAACTGGGATTTTAACCCCCGGCGGGCCAACCAAATGGTTAGCCACCCTGTAATAACCAGCAGTAACAGCCCACCGCCTAAAATCAGCCATTGCGTTTGGTCTAATACTGGCAAATCAATGGGCCTCCGCGCTGCCACCGCGTATTTTATCCACCAGGGTTTTGATGCCTACCAGTACACCACCAGCAACGATGCCGACCACGGCGTTGAGCAACATACCGGAGATCACTTCCATCACTGTGGCTAAAGGCAAATTGTGCACCCACTCTTCCAACACGTGGATAACGTCGTGGCCGCCGGGGATACCGTGCAGCAATATGCCGCCGCCCACCAAAAACATGGCCGCGGTACCAACAATGGTTAGGGTTTTAAGGATATAGGGGCAAACCACCAAAATGCCGCGGCCCAATTTATTGCTAAAGCTGCTCTTTTCTGGCTCAGAGAGGTAAAAGCCGAGGTCGTCTAGCTTAACGATGGCGGCCACCAAACCGTAGACTGCCAGGGTGATTAAAATGGCAATGGCCACAACCACGCCCAAACGCACACTAAAACTGGCATCGGCTACAACGCCTAGCGCGATAACCACAATCTCAGCCGAGAGAATAAAATCGGTGCGCACAGCACCTTTGATCTTCTCTTTTTCGAATTCTGCCAAGTTGATGTTGGGGTCGGCCAATGCCTCTTTGCGGGCTTCGTGCGCCGCGTCCTTCGGCCCGTGCAGCCATTTATGGAATACTTTTTCAAAGCCCTCGAAGCACAGGTAACCGCCGCCCACCATTAGCAGTGGCGTTATTAACCAGGGCAATACAGCGCTGATTAACAACGCCGCCGGCACCAAGATGCACTTGTTGATTACAGAGCCTTTAAACACAGCCCAAACCACGGGCAGTTCCCGCTCGGGTTTTAACCCGGTCACCTGTTCTGCGTTTAGCGCTAGGTCATCTCCCAAAACGCCGGCGGTTTTCTTAGCGGCTACCTTGGTCATCACCGATACATCGTCCAGCACCGTTGCTATATCGTCCAGCAGCGCGAGCAAGCCTGCAAATGCCATAGTCCTATCTCCTTTTGCAATGGCGCCACTATACCATTCTTATCTGGCCATAGCGCCAGTGGCTCTCTCACGCCCTGGGGTGGGCCCATAGTAATCCAGCAATCGTACAAAACCAGCCCTACCATTTGGAGCCTATGACTGGAGACGGTTATTTGCGTTTAGAGGGTTGGCTTTGCAAATGATAATTTACGCGCCACAGACTGTTCATAAAGTCGCAATCAAGTTGTAACAATCGGTTTTTAGGCTATGGGCGGATTTAGAACTAATACACCATGGAGTGAACCGATGAGTCAGCCTGAAAACCCAAAACAAACAGAAGCAATGCTTCACGACGACGTTATCCCTACTACCAATAAAACCAACAACCGTACCTTTGCCGACGTGCTTAAAGTGAACCTGTCTCGTCGCAGTGTTCTGCAAGGTACCGCCGCAGCCACCGCTGCCTCTGCTGGTTTTTTTGCGCCGGGCGCGTTGGCCAATATGTGGAGCAGCTCTGCACAGAAAGCCGACTCCGGTGAGTTGGTTGGGTTTCAACCAGTAACCTTAGAAGCGGCCAATGCGGTTGACCAAACCTGGCCTGTTATATCTCCAGACTACGACTTCCAAGTACTGATTCCTTGGGGCACCCCGCTCGAGCCAGGCGCCTGTGAAGAATGGGCCGGTGACCCAGACACTCGCCCAAGCCCAGAAGACGCTGCGCTGCAAATTGGTGTTGGCCACGACGGCATGTGGTTCTACCCAGGCGATGCTAAAAAAGGCTACGGCATTGAAGGCTACGAGTTTGTATCCACCCACGGCGTACTGTGTATTAACCACGAATACGGTAGCAACACCCACGTACTGGGCAAAAGTGCTCCCGAAAACCTAGACGACGTGCGTCGTATGCAACACGCCATGGGCGTATCCGTGGTTGCCATCGCTAAGCGTAAAGGCGGCTGGAAAAACGTTAAAGACAAAAAATCACGTCGTATTCATGCCAACACGCCGTTTATGTTCTCAGGCCCTGCTGCCAAATCTGACTTGCTGAAAAATGGCGCCGGTAACGTACCTCTGGGCACCTTGAACAACTGCGGTAGCGGCCCTACTCCTTGGGACACTTACCTCACTTGTGAGGAAAACTTCAACGGTTATTTTGGCGCCTCCATGCCAATGGTTCTGTCCGAAGAGCAAGAGCGCTACGGTTTATCTGAAAACGGTTCTGGCTACGGCTGGTACAACTTTGACAAGCGCTTTGATCTTTCCGATGACGACTACGCCAATGAGTGCAACCGCTTTGGTTGGATTATGGAAATCGACCCCTTCGATGCCACTCAAACGCCTGTTAAGCGCACTGCCCTAGGCCGCTTTAAGCACGAAGCCATCGCCATTGGCGTTGCCGCCGACCGCCGTGTTGCCGCTTACATGGGTGACGATGAGCGCTTTAACTACTGCTACAAATACATCTCTGATCGCAGCATTGAAAACTGCGAAGCGCGTGGTGTGAGCCCACTGGACGAAGGCAAATTATACGTTGCCAAGTTCAATGACGACGGCACCGGTGAGTGGATGGAACTAACCATCGAAAACCCCGTTCTGGCCGAGCGTTTTGCCGACCAAGGCGAAGTACTGATTTACGCCCGTATCGCTGCCGACTTGTTGGGCGCCACCCCAATGGACCGTCCAGAGTGGACCACCGTTGGTAAAGACGGCGAAGTCTACTGGACCATGACCAACAACTCCCAGCGTACAGAGCCCAACGCAGCCAACCCAGAAACACCAAACACCCACGGCCACATCATTAAAACCACCGGCGGCCACGTGAACACCAGTTTCCGTTGGGAAATCTTTATGTTGGCGTCTTCCACCAGCGGCACCGAAGGCTCTTTTGCCTCACCAGACGCAGCCTGGGCCGACGCCTACGGCCGTTTGTTCATCGGCACCGACGGCGGCCAGGACGATGGCCTACAGGATCAACTGACTGTACTGGACACCTCCAACAAAAACGCCATGCCTAAGCGTTTGTTTATGGGCGTTGTTAGCGATGAGATCACCGGCTTCACCATCACTCCAGACCAGCGCACTGCATTTATCAACATGCAGCACCCTGGTAACGGTGACCCAGCCGCAACTAACTTCCCAGCGCCACGCGATTACATGACCATTCCTCGTGACTGCACCATCGTAATCACCAAGAAAGACGGCGGCATCATCGGCTCTTAAATGTACCGATAGCGCTGTAAAAAAGGCCTCCATCGTGAGGCCTTTTTTTTTTATTACATATAGACCACCTATAAGTGCATATTTTGCACTCCGTGAGGTGGTTTGTGAGTAATCCACTTTCTAACCCAAACATAAAGTGCAATACTTGCACTCCATGCTCATCCGTCGTATACTGTGTGCATAAGTTGCCCGTAGAGGTCATTTGATGCCCACAATTTTGTCACTTAACAACGAGAACCCCCTTAAAGAAGGGCGGGATTCGTTTGCAGGTTTGACGGAGAAGCATCGCGCTATCGCCGAAAACCTGGTGAGTGACTGGCATGCAAAAATCTCCCTGATGGGTGAAACAGAAAACTCTACTGCTGACAGTTATCTTGTAACGGTGAAGCGGCTTCTCTCTTTCACAGGTAAAGCGCCTTGGATGCTGCGAAAAAAGGATGTTGTCGATTTTCTGGCATTCCGGCAGAACGAGCGAGACGGAGTTCCACTGGCTGAATTGACTGTCGCGGCATACGGTTCAGCTTGGAGGAGTTTCCAAGCGTATATGTTGATGCAGGATGTGGCTAACGAAATTTCTGTAGCCGCCGGGCAGCGGCCACAAGAATTTATCGACGATCAAAACTGCATTCCAGTTCGGCGAGCCAAAAGTGACCAAACGCCCAAAGGCTGGGCTTTAACCCCTGAATTTATCGACAAAATAGAAGATGAATTGCTGCACATGATCAGCATCGCAAAGAAACGCCGCAGCAAGGCTTATTACGCATTGATCCGCGATAGAGTGATGTTTCACCTCGCAATACATTTCGCTTTGCGCGTATCTGAGCTGGTCACGCTTACCCTAAAGCAGTTTAGTCCTCATACGAGCCCCAAAATGCGCGAGAAATTTGGGAAGTATGGTGCGCTTACCGTTTCCGGAAAAAATAAAGTGACCGGGACAATTCCCATGCGCGATGAGGCAATTTACCGATTGCTTATTCTTTACATAGAAAAGGTTCGTCCCAAGTTATTGCTTCGCCGTTCTCGAAAAGAGGAAAATAACGGTCTGACTTCTTACAAGGGGAAAACCTACGCTGTTGCTGACTTGCTTTTCTTTTCTGAACGCGGGAATGTTCTGAATCCTCGCAGCTTCAGGAAGCGCCTAGAAGAGCTTTCAATGGCTGTAATGACGCCCCAGAAAATGACTCCCCATACACTTCGGCATACAGGCTGTACTCTGATGGCACCCTTGTATTCACCGGATGTGGCGCAAAAATATATGAGGCATAAAAACCTCGCAACGACACTTCATTACTATCATCCTGACCCGCTTAATGCCGGAGCGCATTTGAATCCGGACTATGATGTAGCTGGCTGGTTTGAAGATGAAGAGGACGAAGATGATTATTAAGGACTGCCTATGAAAATCACACTTAAAAACAATGTGCGAACCACAATGGCTAGCCGCGATATTACGATGTGGAAGGATTTGGCGGAGCGATTGAAAAACAATCAGGACTATTCCATCACACGCACATCACTGGCGCGTCAGATCGAGCAGGAAACACCAGCGTACTCGCTGTCCTTAATTGAAGCGCTTTGTAATGAATTGCAGTGTCTTCCAAATGATTTGTTCCGGATTGAGATCACCGACGCTACTGCCGATGATATTCGCAATCTGACTCGGCGGGAAAAGCCCTTTGAATTTGGGCATATCATTGAGGCGGATTCTGCTACCTCGAAAGAGAGTCCGGCAACTAATGCTGACTCGGCAAGTCAGCAACAAGATGATTTTGATGATGAAGATGAGCTGGTTGGAGGCAGGGTCTCCCACCAGAATGCTGGAAGTATACGCAAGCGAGAAAAGTAAAACGTGACTGAAGCAATCTGCCAAATTTGCCTTGGGTTATTCACGGTCGAATCGCATCGTCGTGCGTATAGAGTGCGAAATTGCCAGCACCAGAAGGCCTCCCCTGGCGGAGACTGCTGGTTCGAGCAAGAGGGATTGATCAAACTCATTGCAGAGTCTATGGCTCTGCGTAAACCGCCTAATCCAACATCCGCAGAACTTCGCGACCATTTGCTGCGTGGTTTGCAAGGAGCCGCTACAGTCAATGAGAACGTAGCTCGACAGCATGTTTCTGGGCTTTCCTCTGAGGAGCGGTGGTCATTGCTGAAATTCGCTTCTGATGGTTTGCGCGACTGGCTTTTAACGACGTATCGCGAGCGTGAGCTAATTGCTGTTGAGCCACTACAGCCGGTTCGTTATCCCGATCTTCCAGAAGGGCTGCTGGGTCGCCTCAAAGAATGGGAGGATAAAAATCGTCGCAGGCTAAATACTCGCATCGAAAACGGCCACTCGCGTGCATCAACAACACTGCGACGGCGCATGGTGGAACCAATCGCCCTGGCAGATTTCCTCGCAAAAAATGGAATTACTCGGTGGGACGCTATGAAAATGAGCGACCGGGTTGCATTTGCAAAGACTCGTCCCGGAGTCGCACAAAGGAAACTGAGAACTTTCCTATCTTTCATCGATAGTGGTAATGCCTTCAAGGTCAAGCGAGGTCGCCCGCCCAAGAAAGCTGGGAAAGTGGTTCGCGAGACTCGCCAGATTCCCATTGTGCAGCCAGATGAATTAAAAGAGCGCTTGAGTGAAGCGCGAAAGCGGCTGTCTCCTGAGCAATATTTACTGTTTTGGCTTGTGGCTAAACTTGGATTAACTGCCAAGTCTGCCTATGACCTCACCTTGGATTGCATAACCATTAATTCAGAAGGGCGGTTAGTAATCCGGCCCGCCGAAGCCTGGTTTGCTCTACCGAAAAGTATTGCGCCGATAATGAAATCCTTAGCGCAAGCTGCCGACTCCTCTTGGCCATATAAGAATCCTGCCAAAGCGCCAGCTTTGCCAGTAATGCATTCAGTCATCAAACGGCACCGAATGGGCACGGAAATATTTCAAAATGAAACAACATTATTGAGGTCTTCTGCGATATTCGCCGCTATGCACGAGGGTCAGCTCGACCGAAAAACACTTTCTGCGATAACGGGAGTATCAAAACAGACTATTTCAGAAATGGAGTTCCTTGTTCCAGCCGATATTCACAGCCTGGTTAGCCACGACCTCGTTGCTGCCCGCAATCGCGCAATTCTCGGGAATAACGATGACTAGCCGTGTTTGGTTTGTGTATTTGCTTGGTTGCCGGACTGGTCGAGTCTATACAGGTGTCACACCCGACTTAGAAGCGCGTCTCTCCAAACATCAAAACGGCACTGGAGCGATGTTTACTCGCCTTAACCAACCAGAGCAGTTGTTAGCGGCAAAAGCTTTTCCCAGCAAAGTTGAAGCGATGCAGCTTGAATATCAAATAAAACGCTTAGGGCGCTCACAGAAATTGTTGCTAGCTTCACGGTGGTGTGAGGAGTATCCGCTGCACAAGCTCGCTGAGCAGTTTCCGTCGCTCGTCGAGTATGTCGTATAACTGATACTGAACATCGGGCGTAACAGACCCGACCTGAACTCCGCAGACAATGGCTGAAATCAACGCCCAGTCTGGCATGGCATTGATTCTCTCAACCATTTGCCCGCATTCAAAGCCGCCAAGCAAGCCCTTCATGGGATGCAGCGTTGGGAAATCAGGCGATCCTAGCTTAGCCAAGGAATCCTTGACGTTCAGCCCGCAGGAGAGCAGTGAATTGCCCTGATCCAAGGCAAACAAGATATTTGGCTCGTTGTCTTTGCCCTCGTCGAGCTGTCCCTTGATATTGAGGTCTCTATCCTCATTACCAATCCACAGATCAAAGACCGCGAGTTGCGCAGCCTCTATCGGATGCCTTTCACATAGGCGTTTGAACTCCCAGTAGAAGCCGGATTCATTGAAAGCTCCGTCGGGTGCTGGCGGCGCGTCTGGGTCAGGTTCAGCCTCAGTAAAGTCGAAAACACGGGCGTCGTGATCCGCAACCCACAAGCTGGCGAAAAGAGAGATACTGGGGTCAACGCCATCGCGAGCAGCCACACCAATTGCTACGGGTAGGCCGAGAAACTGAGCAAGTCGATTTGCAACCAGCTCTGAATAGACCTGAGTAGGGTTTTCGACACCATCGCGTTTAACGGCTACTTGAAGCTGTCCAAGTCGAGCCTGCGTAGTAGTGCGTTGCGCGAGATTGGATTCCTCTCCCGTCAGAAGATAGCTCAGTATCGCCACGGTTGGCCCTCAAGGTTGCTCAAAGGCCCAGTCGTCTGAAAGCCTCTCAGCTTGGTTAACAACCCGCTCAAGGGCGTCAGGTGCATCGTCCGGTGGATACTTATGCGTTTTCAACAGAACCTTGATCATTAACCGCATCCGAGCGCGTGCATCACCACGTTTCTGCCAGTTGATGGTGGAAGATTTACGAATTTGGTCTGTCAGTTTGACAGCCAACGACCTCAATACAGGATGACCCAGTTCGCGCACTGCTGACTCGTTTACGGCTAATGCTTGATAGAAGGCCCATTCTTCATCAGACAGATCATCAGGTGGCTTTGAAGCATTCAGCTCCTTGGCCAGTTTGATCATCTCCTCGATGATCTCTACAGTGTGGAGGCCACGGTTCTGGTATTTGTTAATCGCTTCTTCCAGCTTTTCTGCGAACATTGTTTCCTGCATGGCGTTCTTACGGCCACGGGCTTTTATCGCATCATTGAGCAGCCGCTCAAGCAGTTCTGACGCCAGACTTTTTTCCGGCATGGCGCGTATCTGTTCGAGGAATTCTTCATCGAGCAAGCCTATATCCGGTTTATCTATTCCCAATGTGCCGAATAAGTCGGTTACGCCCTCTACGATAACGCCTTTGGCCACAAGTTGTCGCAGAGCGGCTTCCTTTTCAGCTTTCGAACGGCCTTTGCCTGCCGCTGTGTGTTTACGTAGCGATACGGCAATGGCTTGCATAAATCCGATTTCTTCACGAAGTATCAAAGCTTCCTTAAGGGTGCCTGCCAAGGCTTGCGCTTTGCCGAGTTTGGCAACACTGTCCAGGTAGGATTTTACCGACCAGCCGTGTTTATCATTGCCCTGTTCATCAGTCTTTTTCTGGGCCTGAGTCAGAATATGGTTCATTGCTGGGCCGAGCAGTTTCAAAGCCGTTTTGGCATCCGTGAAGCCCTCGTAATTAAACCCGGCAAAGAATGTCTTGCGAATAGCGTCTATGGTGTCGAGCAATATGCCCAACGCCTCGCCGGAGACATCAACTGGGGGCTTGTCGCTATTAGCATCGCGAGTATAGGTCTTGATCGCTTTCTTAAGTTCTTCGCCAAGGCCAATGTAATCCACGACCAAGCCGCCGGGTTTGTCTTTCCATACCCGGTTTACACGGGCAATCGCCTGCATCAGTCCGTGGCCCTGCATCGGTTTATCTACGTAGAGTGTGTTGACGGGCGGAGCGTCGAACCCGGTCAGCCACATATCGCGAACAATCACCATCTCCAGTTCATCATCGGGGTCACGCAGGCGCTTTTTCAATAGATCACGCTCGTGTGCTTTTGTCTGGTGTCGTTGAAAATGCTCCGGGTCTGATGCTTTGCCGGTCATTACAACCTTAATCTTACCCTTGGTTAGTTCATTACTGTCCCAGCCCTCACCAGCGCGTTTGCAGACCGCATCGTACAGCCGTACAGCGGCCTCTCGACTGATTGCCACTACCATGGCCTTACCTTGAGGCATCGTCTCCCTGCGAAGCTCCCAGTGCGTTACAAGATCATTTGCAAGCGTGTCCAGTCGGCCATCTGCCATGGCAATGGCTTCTAGCCTGGTTAATCGGCTGACGGTGCGATTGTTATCTTCGACATCTTCGGCTTCAGCGCTGGCAAGAAACTCATCCTGCAAAGCCTGGCGTTCGGCTTCGTTAAAGCTGAGATCAATAACCCTCGACTCATAGGAAATGGGGACTACCGCGCCGTCTTCCTGAGCGGCCTGCATGTCATAGACATCAACGTACGAACCGAAAACTGCTTCGGTGTCGCGGTCATCCAGTGATACTGGAGTTCCTGTCATGCCAAGGTAGATAGCCTTTGGTAAAGCATCGCGCATGTGCTTTGCCAAACCGTACTTCTGCTCGCCGGTCTTTGTGTCAGTTTGCGCAGTGATGCCGTACTGTGTTCGGTGAGCCTCATCTACAATCACGACGACGTTCTCTCGATCACAGAGACTCGGTACTCGGCTCTCGCCTTGTTTGGGCGCAAACTTGTTGATAGTGGTGAAGTACAATCCACCAACTTCCGTTTCCGCAAGCATGGCCCGCAAGTCGTCCCGGTCTTCCGCTTTTCTGGGTGTTGCTTTCAGTGATTCACTGCATCCTGCAAACGTCTCGTATAACTGGTCATCCAGGTCAATACGGTCTGTTACAACAACGATAGTCGGGGCACGAAAGGCAGGGTGGTCACGCAATGCCATCGCATAAAACACCGCAAGAAAGCTTTTTCCTGAGCCTTGGGTAAACCAAACAACACCGCCTTTGCCATCCTTCTTGTTCTCAAGTGCGTCAACAGCGCGGGCAACGGCCTTGTTGACCCCCTGATATTGGTGCCACTGGGCTATTACCTTGACCGATGGAGACCCGTCACTGATTGCGTAAGCCACGGAACCACGGAAGTAGCGCAACAAAGTTTCCGGCGCTAAAAGGCCTCTTACCAGCACCTCCAGTTCCATCAAGGTGTTGTCGGTGTTCTTTTGATCGTTGATGAGTCGCCAGTAGCCATGCCGGGCAAAATCGGCGGTCACAGAGCCATAGCGAGCATTAATGCCGTCGCTGAGTACGTTTAAGAGGTTGTAATGGAATAGCTGCGGAATATCGGCCTTGTAGGTCTGAATCTGGTTGTAGGCCGACTCTATGTCTGCGTTTTCGTCTGCTGGGTTCTTAAGTTCAATAACGACGAGCGGCAAACCATTGATGAAGATCACCACATCGGGGCGGCGGATGTTTTGTCCGTGAACGGTGAATTGCTGCACGGCTAACAGATCGTTGCTAAGGGGATTTTCAAAGTCGAAAACTTTCAGGCGCTCGATTCCTCGATGACCGTCACTACCGACAACCTCTACCTCAACGCCACCGCGTAGCCACCCATAAATTTCACGGTTGCCATCAATGACGGACTGATTCGAATAATCAGCCAGGCGGGATACAGCGGCGGCCTGAGCCGCTGCCGGTATGCCGGGGTTCAAGCGTGCAATAGCATTCTCTAAACGTGGCCGGAGCACTACCTCGGTATATTTCGTGCGGGCCTCTTCGGGGCCACCAAGCGACACATCCTCACCGGTCAGGCAGGCATATCCTAGCCCCTCAAGCCATTCCAGGGTCAGAGATTCGAGATGATCTTCTTTCATTAGAATGCGTCCATAATTCTAAAATATACTTAATTATCATTATGTTAGTATTGAAAAGCCAGTATTCCGTACGGGTAAGCCGCATTGACATCAATTATCACTTAAATTACAGTGCGCTCAGCTCATCAACCATGTGTTGAAGGAGTTACGAAGCCGTCCCCTGGGGCGGCTTCAGCCTTTCTGGGTCTTCCAAAATGCTTCATATCGCTTCTTAAGCTTCTGTTGTTGATGCCCTCTTTCCACTGGGTAGGCTGTCCAAGGCAGTACATAATCTCCTCGGTCGGCGACAACCATCAGATAGCTAAAGTCCTCAAATGACAGTAAAACTCTGGTCTCGTTGCGGCGTTCTTCTGCCCACCAGATAACTCTCGCTTTTGATTCACCTGGAGGTAATTCATCGTGTTCCTCCATCATTGGACTGGGCCAGCGGATATGCTCGCAACGTCGCAAATCAGGTGTCCGATCTTCCTCTGAGCTTCCTTCAGAAATCATGTGCCAAAACGTGGCACTTTTTCCATCATACTCAGGGTGACGCTTCAAGCCGACTCGCTTATTCAGCCACTTCGGCTTTGATGTAACAAAGTCCTTTTCAAAGGCCGAATGCAGCGCTTCAAGATATTCATTCCAGTCGCCGTTAAAATCCGAGAAGAGCATTAAGTCCGGCAGCCAATTATCACTCATGCAGATAGGCTCCAGATTGGCCGCGCCACAGGAATAAATTGAATTTTGGCTCTCTAAGGAGTGTAGATGCCTTTAATGAGTACCCGGAGCGTTGGCGAAGCCGATCAATAAAACTGTCTTTCCCAGCATTACCTGACAAGTCACGATTGACGTAAGCGACAGCGCCAAGCAGTAGGTCAGATAGTTGTAGTTGCTCAACGGCATGCGATTCCACAACTTGTACGCGCTCTATGATTTCACGGTCGAAATCATAGAGATTATTGCAGAGCACGTCGTGGAGCTTACTGACTTTCTTGGCGCTTCGGGTATCTTTCTTGTCGAGGTATATTCGATGGCCGGTCTGTGGCTTGATGATGGGTTCTAGTAACCGGAACATCATCTTGAAATACCAGTCATCGTGATCCTGATTAAACGCGCCATGATTGAGGCAAGTTTTATCTGCAACAACAGCCCTAAACGACAAGTCATCGTCGTCGAAGAAGTAATCTAGCCAATCTCGATAAAAGGCCGCCTTGGCGGGAGATATTTTGTTCCACTTGCATTCAAACGAAGGGGCGAATCCGTGATCCTGCTTGATTTCCCGGAGCCTGACCGCAATTTCACGGGCCTTGTCTACAGGGCAGACAACCGCCCCCAGCACCATGATTTTTTCGCCATCATTAGGAAGATGGCAGCTTTCATCGCAGTATATATTGATCGATTCAGTCATAGTGCCTTTATAGACTCAAAGTGTTTCAGCCTGATAGGACGGCGCAGCACCTTGACTATCTGTTCCGCGTTCATGATTTTGCATGCATTTTGTCGATTGATTTCTTAATTTCTTTAAGTTGATCCGGAAGCTGGGTGATGCTGTAAAGCGCCTTCAACTCTTCGGTTTCGTCCTTCAGACCCCAACTGAATATCGTAGTGTCGATAAGAAACTGGTGGCTAAGCTTTCGTCCACGCTCATCTTTGAAGTGAATTCTTCCTCGCAATCCGTCAGGACGGTCTTTTACGTCGGCTGCGACCTCATGCGAAACATCCAGCATCGTAGCTATCGATTCACCGGGAAGCAGCAAACGGATCGCATTGCCCCGCCCAGTTGCGAATTCCTTTGGGGCTTTTTTGCCACCTGAGGAACCTATGGGTTGTGATCCTTCCTCCCAGTCGATGTAGACATCATGTGCCGCCGAACCACCCGCATTTTTGATGCGAAGTAGCACTAGTCCCATTCTGCTTCTGAGATCAAAGAATGGATATGGGTACGGACGTAGTTGTGCCTCGGCCAACTCTGCGGCTCGAAATGCCACCAACGAGGCCAGTGCTGCTGCAAACACAGCCGCTGCCCCAGTGAATGCATTCACAAAGTCTTCATCATGAGTGACGAAAAACTTGTGTGCTGAAAAATAGGCAGCCGCCCCAGAGAGTGTGAGGACAAACCACGTGGCGGCTTTTGCTAACGGAACTAGGCTCAAGGCGTGGTGAATCTTTTGCAATTTTCTCATTCCGCCATCTCCTGTCCGGTTACGGTTTCGGCCTCTGGGAGGCGGAGCTTGCCTGAGATTAGTCGGGGAAGTAGAGCGTCTCGGAGTTGGGCCAGCTCCTGCGACTCGTCTCCCAATTGCCGAATCTTTGCGCGCAATGGATCAATGATGTGATCAAATTTCCTACAGATGCTTTTCCCTGGCAAGGCCAACCGCCAGCGAGCCAGGCTGTCAGGTTGAACCCTTTGTCTCCCACTGGTTCCGGTCATGCTCGAAATGGCGTGTTCCCGAAAAGCATCAAGGCGGCAGAGCAGATATCCAAAATACGAGGGAACCGGAGGTTTCGCCCTTAACACGATAAATTCTGTCGAACCCCAGGCAACTTGGCCGTTGTTGAGGAAATCGACATGCGCAGCTTTCCCATTCTCCAAGCATGGAGTGATGCGCGCTAGCAACGTGTCTCCATTCTGAAATTTCGTACCGGAGCTGAACTCGCGAGGCACAACTTCATCCGGGACATGTCCACGAACAGGCACATTTGACATCTCTAGGTATGGTGCGGGCATACCCTTCTTGAGCGTGTATCGTGGATTCAGTTCGAAAGCGTCAGTGAGACAGGAAGCTTCCCACCCCTTCGGAATCAAACCCAACTCGCTTTCGACGAGTTCATCCGGAAACAAGGCGGCAGTTTCGGCGTCCATGCCGGTAGGGGTGCGGCCTTCCATCTTGGCCTTCACTGGGTCGAAGTCCACGAACCAGGATTTGAAGATGGCGCGGGCCATGGCTTCGAGGTCGGCGGCCAGGGCGCGGTTGTTGGCGATTTTGTCGTCAATGGCCCCAAGCGTTGCGGAGATTTCACGTTGAACAGCCAAAGGGGGGAATGGCAGTGTTAGCTTGCGATAATCATCGCGCCTGACAAATTCCCTCGCAGCTCCAGATGCCCAACCGAGCAAGTCTTGGCTTGCAATGTTGAACGCAAAATGCAGAAACACGGGATCGGCAACTCGATCCTTTGCCCGGATCACCCACATGTTCTGATTCAACAGTGCAGGTAGGTCTTCTTCCTTAACGAGGCCGGTTTTCCCAAGAGTGGCCCCGACCATGACGAATAGCGTGTCATTCGTCCTGAGTTCAAATCGTTCAAATTCTCTGGCGTGCTCTTCTGAAACGAAAGTCGCGCCTTCCCTCGTGATGCGCCCTTCATTCGAAATGTTGACGGTACGCAGCACGAATCTTCCTGAATCGCGGTAGTCCTTGCTCTTGAAGGCATAGCCACCTTTCAGTTCCGCCACTTCCTCAAGGGCTTTCGTAGGGAATTCATATTTCATACCCAATCCCCGCCAGCCGCTGCCGAATCTCGTCTTCCAACTCGCGCCCACGCGCCATCCGCTCAGCCACGCGCGCCGTCAACTCCGCCATCTTGTCCTCGAAGGCTTCGTCATCATCGTCCATGTCCGCCGCGCCGACGTAGCGGCCCGGCGTCAGGGCATAGTGGTGCTTCTCCATGTCGGCCATTGAGGCAGACATGCAGAAGCCCGGTTCGTCGGCGTAATCCTGTCCGTCGCTGAAGGCGCTGCCACGCCAGCGGTGATAGGTCAGCGCGATGGCGTGCAGCTCGTCATCGGTGAAGGCGATCTGCGTGCGGGAAAGTTGCTCCGCGCCTTTCTTTCGGCAGTCGATGAACAGCACCTCTCCCTTGCGGTCGATGCTGCCATTGACGCCCGCCCCCTTGTCCTTGGATAGGAACCACAGGCAGGCGGGAATCTGGGTGTTGCTGAAGAGCTGCCCCGGCAGCGCGACCATACACTCTACTAAATCACTGATAATGAGATTTTTGCGAATCTCGCCCTCGCCAGAGGTCTGCGTGGTCATCGATCCGTTAGCCAGAACAATAGCTGCTCGACCTCGCTGAGACAGACGACTGGCCATGTGTTGCAGCCAAGCATAGTTGGCGTTGTTCGCTGGGGGGATGCCCCATTGCCAGCGCGGATCATCGCTGAGCGAATCGCCGCCCCATTTAGAAATATTGAACGGGGGATTGGCCAGAATGTAGTCGGCGCGCAAATTAGGGTGCTGGTCGTTGGTGAAGGTGCTTCCGTAGGTGTTCCCCAGGTCGCCCCTGAGTCCATGTACAGCTAGGTTCATCTTGCACAGCTTGCGTGTGGTAGCCATGAGTTCCTGGCCATAAATAGGGAGGTCGCCGTCTTTGCCAAGCTGTTTCTCATGCGCGTGCATGAACTTGATTGACTGCACGAACATACCGCCGGAGCCGCAAGCAGGGTCGTAAATTTTTCCTTTAAAGGGGGCGAGTATTTCGACCAGCAGGTTAACCACCGACTTGGGCGTATAGAACTCACCGGCCTTGGCTCCCTCAGATCGAGCAAACTCCCCAAGAAAGTATTCATATACCTCTCCGAAAATATCACGGCTGCCATGCTTGGCAGGGTCGAACTTGAGCTTGGCCAGCTCTTTCATCAGTTCCCCGAGCTTTCCGGCTTCAAGCTCCAAGCGGCCAAAGTCGCGGTAAAGCACGCCCACCAACTCCGGGTTTTCATCTTCAATAGCCTTCATTGCTTTATCCAAGCGCTGGGCTAGGTCATCAGCCGCGATATGGGCCAATAAATCCTCGTAGCGGGCACCTTCTGGAACCCAAAACACATTGTCCTGTGTATAGGCATCTCGGTCAGATGCCAGCTCTGCGGCCATCTCTTGGCGCAAATCACGGTCAACCACGTACATCGGCGAATCCGGCTCTGCCAGCCGATTTTCAATCACCTTGCCCTGTGCTTTGAATATATCGCTGACATATTTCAGGAACACCAATGCCAATACGGGATACTTATACTCTGCGGCTGCCACAGAACCGCGCAGGATATTGGCGCTGTTCCAAAGCGTGGATTTGAATTCTTCGTTGGTCACTGTGCTGTCTTCTCCGTCAGACTTTTATTAAGATCGTGTGTGGGATTCTAACTGGGCAGGGTTTTCGGGGTAGCCCTCGCGTTGCAGAGCTGCGTTCAAGGTCACTCTGGAAACGCCAAAATGCTCTGCCACTTCGGTTTTGGTAATGTCCGGATTCTGCAACATCGCGGCAGCCTTCTTAATATCACCCTTCGACATCTTTGGCTTGCGGCCACCTTTGCGGCCCCTTGCCCTGGCGGCTGCTAATCCAGCCCTAGTCCTGTCGGCGATTAAGTTGTGTTCAAATTCTGCGAGCGCTCCGAACAGGTGAAATACCAGGCGTCCTCCGGCACTGCTGGTATCAATACTCTCAGTGAGAGATTGAAAGGCTATTTCTCTACCTTCAAGGCCGTGTACGATTTCTACCAAATCTTGGAGTGAGCGGCCTAGCCGGTCTAGCCGCCAGACAACTAACGTGTCACCCTTGCGCAGGGTACGCAGGCAGGCCTCAAGCTCTGGGCGAGAGCGGATGCGGCCAGACATTTTTTCATGGAAAATCTCCTCGCAGCCAGCCGCTTTCAATGCGTCTAGCTGAAGGTCAGGGTTCTGATCCTGTGTAGAAACTCTGGCGTAGCCGACTCGCAAAATAAAAGTACCTTTTCTATACAAAGATTACTTTACATAGATTCTTTACGCCAAACAAGGTGGATTTCGTGTTTTTAATGCAAGCACTTAGAATGTAAAGAAAACGGTGGTTAAATTCTCAGGCAAGACTCTCGCATTCTAGACTCGAGCGGTTAGTTATCGCAGCGAAAGCTATGGAAGGATTTAAAGGAAAAGTGCGTGGCAACTAGAACAACAACTAAAAAAGTTTATTATCTCCGAGCGAGGGCTAATCAACAGCCCAAAAACCTGCAGACACTGGTTGAAACGGCAAGAAGTAACAAGCCAACAGTGGCAGATACGGAAGTGACCTTCGGAGGCGGGGATATTGTTCGAATACAGCACTATCGGCAAAACAGTGGGCATGGTGTATACCTGCATTTGACTCGGTACGTACCTGGCGAAAAGGCTCCAACACTTCAACCGAAAGCCGTAGCTGCTGAGGACAACGAGGGCACTCAGCCTGCACCAACTGGGAAAGAGTTCAAGGACGGTGATTGCTACCTGCTAATACAACAGCATCATGTGCTTTTTTGTAGTCATGGAATACATGTTGCAAAAGCCATTCAATACTTGGCCATGCTATTTAAGAAGTGTGATATGGACCAAAGTGGCCGCGAATTCGATGTATCCCCTGTTAGCAACTTGGATAAAGTAAAACTGCTCCAGGAACACGGAGTTCGATCCATTTTGCTTTCGACTAATGCGTTTGATATTAGTTTGCCGGAAGCGGAGCGAGGAAGTTGGATTTCAAGAACTTTTGGCAAGCTATCAGACGAGTTTAACGCGCTGATGGAGAAAGATGACTCGATAGCCGACCAGAAGATTAAGGAAGATCTGTTGGTTAACGTGGAGCTGCGCTTAAATGGTAATACACGTGCTGCGCAGGATACTCAGGACTTTATCGAAGACGTTGCAGAGTCTGTTTTGTCTGACACAGATTCGCCAATAAGCGAGTTCGCTATAGTGACGCAATCTGGCGAGACTGTTAAGCCTGGGAGCATTCGACTGCAGAAGGGCTTCAGAGTGCCTGTGATCGACGGTGCTCTGAGTCATATTTCTATTTGGGACTCAATGGAGAGTTACTATACAGAGCTGAGACAAGGCAACATACTTGAGCAATAGCGAATGAATGTAGATTGGTCAAGAATAGGTTTTTTCGCTGGGGCACTTGCCATATCTGTTACTGCGGGATGGCTGGGTCAGCCCCTGATACATGGGAATAACGACGCCATAGGCGTGATCGTAAATGTATTTTCAATTCTTGCGGGTTTTCTCGTTACGATTATGACGTTGCTTGGTGAGCCAAGTCTTTTCCGTGGTCGTTCTTGGCGCGCAGAGGCTGTACGGCGGAGTAATGTGTACAGGCGGCTTATAAGGCATAAGTGGCTATTCATTGCATATTTGCTAGTTTTGGGCCTCATATTTGCAACATCTCTAGTAACGTATAAATATCCTGAGCATTGCACCGTAATATGGCTTGAGCGAATTTACCTATCGTTAGCGGCACTGGCATTTATCATGTCACTAGTCCTTCCGGGGCGGCTAATGAATTTGCAACTAGCTCGGTTTGACGAAATGGTAGAAAATCGGCGCAAAGGCCACTCAGATGGTGCTGAGTGACCCCTGATTTTAGAAGTTAGTGTCTACACTTTGAAATTCCCTTCAGGCCACAATTCTATGATTTTGAAAGATGTACCTATGTTTAGGGAATATCTGATTAATTGAAGCAAATCGACATGACGGCAATTATTTTCAACAATCAGACGTTCACTTCTCTCGTTAACGCGCTATTCGACGCGTATTTCAATGGTAATGTCGCGCAAGGCGCACATTACCCCAATTTCTGGGCGCACTAGCCCTGTAGTGTGCCCCGCTGTTTCAGTAAATGCTCTTTGGCCATGACCAAGTTGATTAGCGCACAGGTGGCAAAGAGATAATGCCTATTCTTTTCCAACCCCTTGTACCTGACTTTGCGGAATCCAAACTGGCCTTTCATCACGCCAAAGATGTGCTCCACTCGAGCACGGATTCTCGACTTTTTACGGTTAAACTCGCGATCCGCTTCCGTCAACTTCCTGTGGCGGCTGCCTTTCCGCTGGGTCAAATCCAATGCATTGGGCGCTGCTTCCAGAATGGCACTGCCTTTTCCGCTGTAGGCGGAGTCACCGAAGACAAGCTCCTCGTCACCATGCAGCAAATTACCGATAACAACAGAGTCATGAACATTGGCACCAGTAGCAGCCACCGAGTGAATCAGTCGCGTTTCGGTATCGACACCGATATGGGCTTTCATACCGAAGTACCACTGATTGCCTTTCTTGGTTTGGCGCATGTCCGGATCGCGCTGTTTCTTCTTGTTCTTCGTGGAGCTGGGCGCGCTGATAATGCTGGCATCAACGATGGTGCCACGGTTCACTTTCAGGCCATTCTCCTTCAGATACTCATTCACCAGATGGAAGAACTGCTCGCCCAAATTACGTTTCTCCATCAAGTGTCGAAACTTGCAAATGGTTGTCTCATCCGGCGCAGGCTCGGTACCCAAATCAATGCCGACAAAGCGACGCATGGCACGGGAATCGTAAATCGCTTCTTCTGCGGCGGGATCAGAGAGCTGGAACCAGTGTTGCAAGAAGTAGATGCGCAGCATTCTCTCGATACCAATTGGACGACGACCTGCACCTTGTGGATTCGGGTAGAACGGCGTGATGGCATCCACCAATCCCTGCCAAGGGATGATGCGATCCATGTCTTCGAGAAACTGTTCCTTACGGGTTTTTTTGCGGTGTTTCTCGAAGCTATCAGTCAGAGAGAGTTGTTTCATTCTCAAATCTCGGGGCCGGTGAGTGATGTCAGCATTATCGCTCACCGGCGGAATTAATCAGAGTTGCCTTAGAAGGTGCGTTTAGCTTGCAACTACAATGGCCAAAAATCATACTAAAAGCATGAGATTCCCGTTACGGAAGGCCCCATTGCTGGTCGCTCCGGTGGTTCCAGAAAAGGAACCTGCTGCAATATGTCACCTTTCCTATACCTATATGTCACTTAACCCGTTTTATGAGCGATTAAATAAAATTAATCCAGTAATTCCACCGCAAGTTTGGCCAAAGGCACCACCAGCTCTCCCATTTGTAGGGCTTTGGTGCTGGAGGCGTTGCCGGCCAGCGCTCGGCTTTTAACGCCTTGCAAAATGGCGGCAAAACGGAAAAAACTGAACACCAGATAGAAGTTCCAGTGTTCTATGCCGCTAATGCCCATGCGTTGGCAATACTCGGCCACATATTCTTCCTCGCTGGGAATACCCAGTGCGGCTCGGTCTTTGCCCGCCAAACCCGACATTATGCCAGCGTGATCCATACGCAGCTGCATGCATTGGTAGGCTAAATCGGCGAAAGGATGACCCAGCGTGGATAGCTCCCAATCCACCAAGGCCAATACGCGAGACTCTTGCGGGTGGAACATCATATTGTCCAACCGGAAATCGCCATGCACTAAGGATACTCTGCCGTCGTCGGCGGGCATGTGCTGGGGCAGCCAGTCCATAAGCCGTTCCATTTCTGGAATAGTTTCGGTCTCGGAGGCGCGATACTGCTTGCTCCAGCGCCCCACCTGGCGTTCAAAATAATTGCCTGGTTTGCCGTAGTCAGCCAAGCCCACGGCTTCAACGTCCACCGAGTGAAGAGCAGCCAGTACACGGTTCATCTCTTGGTAAATAGCCGCTCTCTGCGCGTTGGATTGCTCAGGCAAGGCCGGGTCCCACATCACGCGACCGTCTATGTATTCCATAACATAAAACATGCTGCCTATTACGCTGTCGTCCTCGCACAGGTGATACATTTTGGCCACCGGAACATCCGTCTCGGTCAATGCTGCCATCACCCGAAACTCGCGGTCCACAGCGTGGGCAGATTTTAGTAATTCACCGGGTGGCTTGCGGCGCAACACGTATTTACCGCTGGCGGTGGTGAGCAAAAATGTGGGGTTGGATTGGCCACCGGCAAATTTCTCCGCCGTAAGCGGGCCTTTAAAACCCTGAATATTTTGCTCTAGATAGCCGGCCAGGGTTTGCGTATCCAGTTGTATGCTTGCTTGATTGGCGGTACTCATTGCGTCACCTGTTTATTTTGATTCTGCGTAACGTTGAATAATTTGTTTGCCCAGAGCCATTTGGTGCACCTGATCCGGGCCGTCGGCCTGACGGCACCAACGAGCGTAATTAAAGCCTTCGGCCATGCAGTAGTCCTCAGTTAAGCCACCGGCACCGTGCATTTGCATGCAGCGGTCGATCACGTTTTGCATCATCAACGGCACGCTGGTTTTGGTTGCGCCAATCATATCAAGAGTGGCCTGCACGCCATGAGTATCAATTTGATGGCAGGTTTTAAGCACTAGCAAGCGTGCCATTTCGATATCGGAAAAACTGCGCGAAATTTCCTCTCGAATGGATTGATGCTTACTTAATTTACGGCCAAAGGTCGTACGGGACTCCACCCGTTGGCAAGCCAGCTCCAAGGCGCGCTGACCGGTGCCGATTAACCGCATACAGTGGTGCATACGGCCGGGGCCCAACCGGCTCTGGGCGATTTCAAAACCACGGCCCTCACCCAGTAAAATATTCTCTGCTGGCACTCGCACATTTTCAAACACCAGCTCGGCATGTCCGATGGGCGCATCGTCGTAGCCCAGCGTGGTAAGCGGCCGCACAATGGTTAGCCCCGGCGTACCCTTGGGCACCAACACCTGAGATTGCTGCAAGTGGCGGCTGCTATGATTAGGATCGGTTTTGCCCATGACGATAAAAATTTTGGTGCGTTCGTTCATGGCGCCGGTAATAAACCATTTGCGGCCATTTAACACCCACTCGTCACCCTCTTTTTTGATTTCCAGTTGCACGTTGGTGGCATCGCTGGAGGCAACCTGAGGTTCTGTCATGGCGTAGGAAGAGCGAATCTCACCGGCCAACAAGGGCTTTAACCAACGCTCTTTTTGCTCGGCTGTGCCAAAGTTCATAAACACTTCCATATTGCCGGTGTCCGGAGCATTGCAATTAAATACCTCCGGCGACCACAACACTCGGCCCATTTCCTCGGCCAAGGGGGCGTAGTCAAAAAACGACAATCCACCATGGTCGCAATATTCGGCGTGATCTTCTGGTACGAACAAATTCCACAAGCCCGCCGCTTTGGCTTCGGCCTTTAACTCATCCATCAACGGCATGGGCGCATAGCGGTTTTCTGCGCTGTGCAATGCATGGGCGTATTTTTGCTCATTCGAGTAAATGTGTTCGGCCATAAACGTTTTTAATGTGGCCAAAAGTTTTTGCGACTTCTCACTGTGTTGAAACATGCTTGCCTCTTACGAAAAAGTAATTGCGTGGGCGCGATCGGCCCGTTGCAGATGGCTGATATCGTTATAACTGTCCAAGGTAAAACCTTGGTGATTGAACAGAAACTTGGTACAGCTGGTATTTTTAATGTGCAGGGTGGTTTGGCGGGTATTGGCATGGCTTAGCTGCAACACATGGGCTAGCACCACGGCAATGGGACCACCGGAGGTAACCACCAAGATTTTTTTAAAGCCTTGGCCGGTTTCGGCTTGAGCGCTGCAGGCAAAATCGAAGGCGGCAACAATACGCTGGCAAAAACTTGCCCAGGAATCCTCGCCATCGGAGGCAATCTCCCCGGTCATCCAATAGGCCAGCGCCTGGCGCATATTAAAGTAGTAATCTTTTTTAGCTTCGCCGGTATCCTGCCATTGATGCGGAAATTGCTTTTGCAGAGGGTCTAACAAGCCCCGAAAGTTGTACTCGTTTAGGCCAGCTTGAACCTCTAGGTTAATGGCTGGCTGCCCCAAACCTTGCACCACACCCTGGGCGGTTTGCCGATGTCGCACCATGCTGCCCATAACGATACGATCGGGCTGGTAGCCCATTTGCGAGAACTGTTCGCCTAGCCATACGGCCTGCTGCTGGCCCAGATCACTGAGCTGATCGTAGTTGGCCGCACCAAAGGATGCCTGGCCGTGCCGGATTAACACTACCTCTGCCATAGTTTGCCTAATGGTTATTGTTTTACCCCATATTAAGCACCAACCACTAATCACTCCAATTTATTTTAGTTATACTTATCCATTCACAGTGTGAATGACTAGGCAGATTCTACTATGCGCTTGGATAAGTTGGATTTAAACCTATTTGTGGTTTTTGACGCGCTCTACCAAGACCGCAGCGTTACCCGCGCGGCGGAACGGCTCCACCTAACCCAGCCGGCGGTAAGCAACGCCTTGGCCCGGTTGCGGCAGCAGTTTGACGACCAATTATTTGTGCGCTCGCCCAGCGGCATGCTGCCCACGCCGGTGGCCGAAGGTATTATTCAAGATGTACGCAAGGCGTTAGCGCTGCTGGGCCGCAGCCTAACCAACAACGCCAAGTTCGACCCCGCCAACGCCAGCAAAACCCTACGGGTGGGCATCCACGACTCCCTGGCTCCCATGGTTTTACCCGTCATTGCACAAGAACTCCACCACAAGGCTCCAAGTATCGATTTACACAGCTATTACCGTGACCGCGCCAATGCGGTAGAAGCGTTGAAATCCGGGGATTTGGATGTATTGCTGGACTCCCCTGCCGTTAACGCCAAAGAGCTTCGCCAGCAGCCCTTGGGTGAATCGCACTACGTGGTGGCCATGCGCAAAGGCCACTCACTGGCAAAGCGAAAACTCGATGTGGAAGCATTTATAAAAAGTAAGCACGTACACGTATCCAGCCGGGCCAAGGGCCGTGGCCAGGTTGATATCGCGCTCAATGCGCTGGGCCTTAAACGCAGCATCAGCGCTCGTATGCAGCAACACCAGCCAGCCGCCGATATCACCGCCAACAGTGATGCTCTGTGGACCACTCCCCTAATTTTACTTAAGGGCACCACTTTAATTCACAAACCCCTACCCTTCGAAGTACCACCACTGAGCTGGAATTTGTATTGGCACCTGAGCGCCGAAGAAGACCCGGCCTCGCAATGGCTAAGAAAAACCATCGCCAATGCCTGCTCTACTCTTTTGCAGCAACACTGAAAAAGGTCTTAACCGGCATACATAGCCCAGACCTATGTTGCTACCCAATATAACTATTTTACTCTACAAGGCCCTTGAGATAGTTTCTCAACTGCGGCGCAGAGCTAGCACAGCGCGCGACCTAGGTGAAAAGCCCAGAGACTCCAAGCGCTTTGTGGCACGCCCCCATGGATTAAAAAAGTAACGTGCAGTATTAGCCTTGTGACTGAGTTCGAAGTTGACGTTTCTGTTAACGCTGCAAGAACAGTTCCACCAAAAAACCAATAAAAATATAAAGCGTTGTTTTATGGCATTATCAAGCTTTGCTAGTAAGTCATCACTGACACTCGGTAAACTATTTTCCTTGTCGCTAATCTTTTCATTTTTAATTTTCTGCTTATCTCTCTCGTCAGTCACTTCAGCGGCAAACACATTAATCATTGGCGAACCTTCGGAAGAACTCACCATACACAGAGACCTTTTTGGCCAATTTTCTGAGCACATCGGCGAAGGAATTTATGGCGGTATTTGGGTTGGCAAGGACTCCGCCATAGAAAACGTCAACGGTATTAGAACCGACGTCGTTAACGCCTTAAAAGCTCTAAAAATACCGGTAATTCGCTGGCCTGGTGGGTGCTTTGCAGATCAATACCATTGGCGCGAAGGTATTGGCCCAAGAGAAGACCGGGTGTCTCGCCTCAACGCTTGGGGCAACATCATTGAAACCAATCAATTCGGCTCCCATGAGTTTATGGAGTTTATTCGTCAAATTGATAGCAAAGTTTATATTAACGTAAACCTGGGTTCTGCTACGGTAAAAGATGCGACCGATTGGCTGGAATACCTCACCGCGGCTGCCCCAACAAGCTTGGCGAAGGAAAGAGCAGAGAACGGCCACCCGGAACCCTACAAGGTTAAATACATTGGCTTTGGCAACGAGGCTTGGGGTTGCGGCGGAGCCATGACTGCCGGAGAGTACTTCAGCCGTTTAAAACGCTATAGCACCTTCGCGTTAAACCTCAACCCTGAGCAACAGTTTTCCGGTATAGATTTGTTATTCGACCGCGGTGCCAGTAACCCTCACGCGATGATCAAAGTCGCCGCCGGCGCCAATGATTTAGACACAGAGTTCACGGAGAAAATGATGCAACTGTGGGCTCAGGCGCCGGGATATCTGCCAATTTTTGATGCTCTGTCGTTACACCACTACACCATGAGCCGAGGGCCAATGTCGGACTCTGCCAGCGAGTTCGAACACTCGGAATACCTCCGGTTTGTGGCGATGGCGCAGGAGATGGATACAATTCTTAAAGCACACAGCGCCATAATGGACAAATATGACCCGGAGCGGTCGGTTGGCCTGGTGGTGGACGAATGGGGTAATTGGTTAAAGCCAGATTTAGCAACTAACCCGGCATTTTTAAAGCAAAACAATACTCTTAGAGATGCCATAACAGCAGGTGTTACACTGAATATCTTTGCCCGCAACGCAGCCAGGGTAAAGATGGCGAATATTGCGCAAATGGTAAATGTTATTCAGGCTATGGTGCTGACCCAGGGCGAAGCCATGATTGTTACGCCAACTTACCATCTTTTTAAGATGTATGTCCCTTTTCAAGATGCGCAGTTATTACCCGTCGACCATAAGCCTGGCACCATCAACGTGGGAGATAAAACCATACCCACGATAGATGCCATGGCCGCCCGTGCCAACGACGGCAGCGTGTGGCTTGCACTCATTAACATAGACTCAGAGCACACGCTGACCGTAGAGCCCGTCTTGGGGACCGTTGCGATAAAAAAAGCCGCAGGGGATGTGTTAACGTCTGCACAGGTAAACGATGCCAACTCATTTAAACACCCCAATCGAGTGAACGCACGCCAGGTTAGCTTCGCCGCTAAGGGCAGTCAACCCTTGAAAATTACCCTGCCGCCCGCATCAGTGAGCGTGATACAACTAAGCACCAAAGCGATTAAATAGCTGCTATTAAAAAATGAATTCCACCAGAGCAGACTGACGTGTTTTACCCTAAGAAGAAGCCAACCGAATTTACGTAAACTCTGCAAACATCGAATGTAGCGGCCCGGGCTTCAGAAGCAACGGGTTCTGAAGCAGGGGTTTCAACCCAAGACGGAAATCAGCTCACTATCACTTAGTGGCGATATGAAGAGGCAGGCACGTTTGGAAGTTTTCCAGATCGTGCTAATCCAGATGGACCAAAACGCCGGTCTTAAGCAATTCATTGGTGGTTGTGTGGTTGCTCTAATGCGCAATTAATGACCGATCGTTCAATAGCTTCATCACCCGACTCTCTACATTTGACGCTCGCCGTCTTTTTTAAGCGGCTATCAAAACCACCTTCATCGATATCGATATAACGTGTCGCGTGAGACACCGATCACGTTGAAGGCTTTAGCCACATTACCCAGTTTTCCGACTAAATTCAGCAAACACGCCTTGTGTTGGGTGATGGGATTGTTAGTATTGATCATGAGAGTCACCTATTTGTTTTGGCTCAAGATAGGACACCGTCATCAAAACGGATACCTATCTCTGTTTCAAAAGGATGTGCTAGATTAGGTTTATACTTCTACGCGGAAGACCTTAGTCAAGAATGTCATTCGCAATATGGTTAGCCGATATTCCCAACTCTATATCCCCTAAAGCTAAAATTCGGCGAGACAATTGATCGGAAAAGTAACGCAAAAGAGCAATATCATGGCTGGCGGAAGCCTGCAACACAAATTGCTCTAGTTTTTCGTCTAATTCTTCTGCATTTCTAGTCTTACCAACAAATGGTATGGCTTCTTCCATAGCACACTGATCCAACTCTCCTTGATAGATATTTAATTTAGCCGAATACGCAAGTAATCGCCCTAAGCAGCGCTTCACGGCACGCTGATCCACTGTTTCGTCGGATAGCTGAGATTGAAAATCAATAAGCATTGTATCCAACGCTGTGCGTGAACTTTTTTGTGAAGATAAGGCCGCAGGCGAAAGATATTCTATTCCAAGCTTTCTCGCCAATGCATTTAATAAAGTTCGTCTCAAAGCGAAGTCCCACTCGATATATACATCATGAGGATCACCCGGTTTTGGATTCTTTAAAGCGCCAGCAAATTGCATACACGCCACAGTAGAGAATACTATCTGATGGAATCGGACAATATCGGTGTCTACACGTTCACCCGTTATCTCACCGTAGTAAGCGATTAACGTTGATATACGCTCGCCAGTGGGTTCGTATGAATCTCGCATCGCCATAGTCGCAATATCCACCATAGGGTCTCCAACCATGGCGAATTCAAAATCGTACAATGCAGTAACCTTACCATTTTCGAATAAAAACTGCCCGGCGTCGAAAGCGACAAAACTCGGCGAATACCGATGCTTTGGAATATTATTTTTTAACCAGCGAATAGCAAATTCTATCAGCGGGTCAGGCGCTGATTTACTTTTTAAATATAATGGCATGTACGCGTTGAGACCGGCCAAGGCAACGGCTTCTGCCCCCTGTGGAATATCCAACCCAATACTGGCGAATGACTCCAACGGAAGCTTGTGAACAGCCGCCATGGCATCGATGTATTGATGTGCGATCGAGCTGCGTTGCTCATCCGTTGTGGCTTGCGATACGTCTCGAGTACCTGGCACCGCCTGCATTATGATCGCCACAGGATCTTCGCACATACCATAGATTTTTGGCACGGGAATACCCTGATTGTACAACGCTGTAATGATATCAGCTTCCCGTTTTAGCTCAGGGAACGGAACCACATCGCTCTCTCGGTCGCCACGTACGTATAATTTTATCTCACCCTCGGCTGTATCAACGTCTACAAACCACGATCGCCGCCAGCGTACTTGGCGATCAACGTTAGTCACTGTGCCGTGTAGCAAAGTCTCTATGCACTTTACTATCTTTTGCTCTTCTAGTGGTAGATTTTGCGTATGCATAAAAGCACCTCTTTGTTAAAAAAAAAGCCGCAAAGTATTTCATTTGCGGCTTTTAATCATCCTAAGTTAAACAATTCCAAACAGCCCAAAGAAAGGCATGAAGAATGCACGGTAAAATATTAGAAGTTATAGCGTGCCTCTAATCCCCACAATCGAGGTGGACCATACACAAAGGAATCCAAACCTAATGGACGGCTAGAGATGGAGGACGATATTCCGTACTCTTTATCAAACACATTATTAACGTAAAGCGCCACGTCTATGGAACTACCGGCCACACCACGTAAATCGGCACGAATATTGGTTAACGAGTAAGAAGGAATTTCTGTGTCGCCTTTAACCGCTTCTGATGTGCTGTAGTAATTGGCATTAAACACTAACTCTTCGACAAACCCCTCTACAGGAATAGAATAGTTTATGTTCGCTTGATAAACGTTGTTGGTGAAATACAGGAAAGGAATCGCACCACCGATTCTGCTCGCAATAAATGCATTATCTTGATCATAGATTTTATCAATATCAGCATCTTGAACAGTCGCGTTAAAGCTAACAGACAAAGCGTTCGTCAGACGTGCAACGACTTCGAGGTCGACACCACTTACGCTGGTATCACCAACATTTAATACGACGGCACCCCCTGTTGGATCATCGGTGGCATCGCAATCACCATCAGGTGTTAAGGTGACCCCCTCTGTACAAACACTTGGCGTTGTCACGCCCCCGGCCAAATCCGCCTGGGCGTTCTCATACTCTCCTTGGAAGTAAGAAAGGTTGGTTCGAACGGGTATACCACCCAGATTCCAATCGGCCTTTATTCCCAATTCAAAATCATCCACTTCTTCGGGATCAAATGTTTGATAATCGGCTAAATCACCGTCAAAAATTGGGCCATTAGCGCCACCAGCACGATAACCATGCCGTAAAACGGCATAGGTGAATACGTCGTCCGTGGCTTGCCAATTTAAACCAAACGACCAGGTAGTCGCGTCAGAACTCTCGGTAACTACCGCTGAGTTCAAAATTTGTGACGTATCCCCATTGCGACAAGTACTCTCATCAAACAACACAGGATCGCTACCCAACCAAGCTGGAACCGCATCTGACCCCAAACAAAGCTCAAATTCATCCTCGGTGTAACGTAGGCCTACTTCGACCGACAAGCTATCGGTCAAGTCATATTCACCGTGAAAGAAGATCGCTTCGGATTCGTCCGTCAGGAAAAAGTGCTGGCCACCACCATTGGTGTACGCCGTCTGTAGCCCTGCGACAGGGTGATTAAATTGGAACTGCGTCTGAAAAACAGTGGTCGAGTTAATTTGTCCAGCGCCGTCAGGCTCGGCCTTCAGATAAAAATAACCAACAATCCAGTCAAGCCGGTCATCAAAGGAATGACCTCGTAACTGAATCTCATTGCTGATTTGCTTGGTTTGATCAATCAGACGAGCCTTTACAATAGACGTCTGCGCACTGCCGGGAACATAGAGCGGGCCCAGTGCGGGGTCTGCAGATAATGCTGCTTCCATTACCGGGCTGTTGAAAGTACCCAAACCGTCAATATTGGGAGCGTAGTCAAGATCGGTTTCCTGGTACCCAAAAATATTCAATAAACTTAAGCTTTCGGTAAATTCGAACTCGGTGCGGTTAACAACTGTAAGCCGCTTATTTCTCTCGTGCTGTGCAAATGCCGATGTATTGGTGCGCTCATCTAGACCGTCCACTTGTGCAATTACGTCGTCAACAACACCTAGTGCATTAAGCCCGGAAGGCTGAAAAACAGACACCGGATGAATGTTAAACCCATCATTATCACTTTCGAAGTGATCTACGATCAGTGTATTGGTAAAGGCGCCAAACTCTGCTAGCAACGAGAAACGTAAAGCTTCGGTATCTACTTTGTCGAGATCCCCACCCACACCGATATTATCGGTATAACCGTCTCGCTTGTTGACGTCCGCAGCTATGCGCGCGGCCAACTTATCCTCTATCAACGGCACGCTTACCGCACCTTGAATGCGTTTCTGATCGTAACGCCCAGCGGTAACACCCACATAACCTTCTAGCTCGTGGCTTGGGGTTGTCGGCGCATATAAGATCGCACCACCGGTGGTGTTACGACCAAACAATGTACCCTGGGGGCCTTTCAGGATTTGAATGTTAGCCATATCAACCTGTGGCACCGCACTACCCCACGCTGGCTGCGGTACTTCAGCAAAATAACTGACAACAGCCGGTGACGTTGTTCCGATTAATCCTTTGGATTGGCCTCGAATAACGTAAAGCGGGTTTTGTGGACCACCACTTCCCCCAAGAAAGATGCCGGGTACGGCTTGTTGCAAATCGGTGGTGCTGGTAATTGTTGCTTCTCGTAACGCATCCGCGTCCAGCGCTGTCACGGTAACAGGCACCGACTGCACACTTTCATCGGTACGACGAGCAGTAACAATAACTTCTTCTAATATCAGCGCGCTGTTTTCTTCCTGAGCAAATGAGTTAACGGAATGAAAACTAACAGCGATGATAGAACTTGCAAGTAAGTTGGTGCGGAATGCACCCTGGCGTTTCAGTGTATACATACTCTCTATCTACCCTATCCTATTCCTTCATAAATTATTTTTTTAATAAAAAGAGGAGTTACATCTTTTTTATATTAATTGACGCTACGTAAAACGAATGCGCCGATTGAGCCACCCAAAGACCTATAGTGATGTTAAAGTTTGGGCTGTGATGTCTGTATTCAGGCTCCAACAATTAATTACGAGCAAACTAAGTCACGATCAATACTGTAATAGTTTATTTAAGTGACGCATCGTCAACCGAGCAATGCCAAATTATGCACCTTAACGTCGACCCGAACACAGCGCTTATAGTGACACATTTTTGATTTGTGTGTAAAATAAAATCATCTATTACCAATAAATCATAATATTTCAGGCTCATTCCGCACTTAGAGGTATTTTTAGCCATGTCTTCGATCGCATCGCAGAGCGAAAAAAAACGATATACAGTCACCGCTGACATTCCAAATTGCTGTGGTTACGGCCTATGCTCGTCACTTTGCCCAGAAGTGTATCGTTTGGATGAAAACGGTATTGTTTACCTCGCCACAGACACCATCGACGAAAGCCTTTTTGAGGCAGCACAAGAAGGCGCGGAATCGTGCCCGGCAGAAGTATTGCAAGTAACACTGATAGAAGAATAACGTTAATCATTCTAGCGAGAAATAAATGTCTTTGTTTAGCGATAAGGTTGTGTTGATCACTGGTACTGGTGGTGGCATCGGTTGCGAAGCTGCGCTCCAATTTACCCGCGAAGGCGCTACGGTTTACGGTTGTGATATTAGCCAGGCACAACACCAAGCCAGCCGCGACCTTTTATCTCAACATGGGTTTGAATTAAAAGGGTACGGGGGTGTCGACCTCGGTGACCCCTCCCAGTCTAAAGAGTGGATTGATCACGTCGTCCAGGCCGAAGGGCGAATCGATGTATTGTTTAACAATGCGTCGGCCGCAAAATTCGGTCATATGGAAAATTTCTCAATAGAAGATTGGTATTTTACCGTCAGGAACGAATTAGATTTGGTATTTTTTACCACTCATTTTGCTTGGCCACATTTAACAAAAGGCAGTGTCATATTGAATATGGGATCTACTGCGGCTTGGTGCGGCAGTACCAGCACCGGAAAAGTAGCCCATACTGCCACCAAAGGTGGGATCGTAGCCATGACTCGACAACTTGCCGCCGAAGGCGCTAGCAAAGGCATACGTGCAGTAAGTATCAGCCCGGGCTTTATTAAAACTCCGGGTACCGCCGCTTTTATAGAAAACCCCGACATTAAAAAACAACTTCTGTCTGGCGTCTTGTTAAACCGACCTGGAGAAACCAGCGACGTGATCAACTTAGCGCTTTTCCTTGCCTCTGATAAAGCCAGTTTCATAACCGGCTCTGATCACCTGGTTGACGGTGGAATGCTCTCTATATAACGTTATTTCAAATAATAACTCGTTTCATTAACTGAAAATACTGGAACACAAAATGAACATAATCAGTATCGGTTACATTGGATTTGAAACATCCAAAATAGAACAATGGCGCAGCTATGGACCTGAGGTTATGGGATTCCAGATTGCCCCCTCTCCCTCGCAAGATCCAGATTCTTTGTATTTTAAAATGGACGACAGGCGTAACCGAATTACGCTTCATCCAGGCAAAATAGATCGGTTGACCTACATTGGCTGGGAAGTCAGAAATCGTATGGACTTTATCGCTGCAATAGAAAAGTTTAAACAGCACAACGTAGACATTACCATTGGTGACCAAGAACTCTGTGAGCGGCGCGGTGTAAAAGAGTTGATTCGCTTCAAAGATCCAGTGGGGTACCAGCACGAACTTTTCTATGCACAGAAATGGACTCCTCGATCTTTCGTCCCCGGCCGCGCACATGGCGGTTTTATTTGCGACGAACGTGGCGCGGGTCACGTTGTTTTAATGATACCGCAGGAGTCGCCAGAACTAACTGACTTTTTACGCAACGTCATGGAATTTGAATGGTATGGTTGGGGCGCAGGTAAAGGCAAAACCGGCTTTTGGCGTTCTAAGTTAAACGATAAGACCAGCCACGATATTGCCTACGGTGTTGCTCCTGGCCGAATGGGTGTTCAGCATATGGGTATCTTTGTTGAAGAAGTCCGGGACGTTGGTGAAACCTACGACTTAGTTCGTAAAAAAGACCTCCCGCTTATGATGACATTGGGCCAACATACTCAAGACCCACACATGTCTTTCTACCACTTTAACCCCTCAGGTTTTGCGTTCGAGACCATCACCGAATTGGAGCCCTGGCACGGCGATCCCTTTGAGCTCAACCCGGAAATCATGAGCGTTTGGGGGCATGAAATCGTAGGCCCCATAATAGGCCCCAGTGTCGGTGCACCGGAAGAAGTCTACCCGGAACAGTTTGGTCAATAGATCCTTTGCCTCTTAACAGGCTGCTGCAAAACGTATCCCAAGCGGGTAATGCCAAACAAAAACAGGATCAAAGCCGGTATTCATAGTTATAAACACCGGTTTTGGACCTGTACACAACGCAGTAGTATCAACGCAGATCGTTTTTGCCAGCCCCAGAATAGAAGAGGCAAGTCCCCACCATGGCTCTGCAAAACATTTCGTTAAAACAACTCCGCTATTTTGCCGCCGCAGCTGAACACGGGCGCTTGGCTATGGCTGCGGCTCATATTCATGTCTCTCAGTCCACTATCACCAGCGCAATATTGCAATTGGAAGCCACGCTGAAGACTCAGCTTTTTATTCGTCAGTCTCATGGCGTGTCGCTAACGGCAGAGGGCAGTAGATTCTATTCACGAATCCGAGATATTTTAAATTCCCTGGAGGACACGCTCAGCGACACATCGTTGCCATCTGAGCAAATAGACGGAATGATAAATGTGGGCGCGTCATACACGCTGTTAGGGTACTTTTTACCCGCTCTTATGGGAAGGTTTCGCGCCCGTCACCCTGCAATAAAATTCAATTTACTCGATATGGCCCGTGAAAAAATTGAACACGCCATCATCTCAGGCGAATTGGATTTAGGCATCGTACTGCTATCAAACAGTCAGAATTTGGAGCGCTTCAAATACACCCGCTTACTTGAATCCCCAAGAAAGCTGTGGACATCGGTGGATCATCCTCTGCTATCTGAAAGCCGGTTAACATTAGATAAAATCCGCCAGTATTCCTACATACAAATCACGGTGGATGAAGGAGAAAGGTCGACGTTACGCTATTGGCAGCAGCACAATCTAAAACCAAATATAGGCTTTCGAACCAGCTCTATGGAGGCGCTTCGAGGGTTAATAGCTCACGGCTTTGGTGTAACCATTTTATCCGATATGGTCTATCGACCCTGGTCTTTAGAAAGTAAAAAAATCGAAGCAGTACAAATCATCGAGCCCATCGCCAATATGGAAATCGGCTTGATATGGCGGCACGATGCCGAGCTCACGCAAGCAGCGGATATTTTTAAAACGTTTTTAATAGACACCTGCAACGTAGACTAGCCGTGTCAATTTTTGCTGAAAAAGCCACCACCGCCCAAATAAATTGGACGGTTTAAGTGACCGAAAGCTCGATTAGGCCGCACCCAACGCTTTGGAACACAGTTGCATTCGACTAATACACATTGTCACGATCGATCCAGCTGACCTTATCGAATGGTATCTCCGTTCACAATAGAAGCCCAATAGTCCTGCGAACCTTGACGACAAACCTGCTGACCAAGGAGAGTTGACCAATAGGTAACCGAACCAAATTCGCTACGCCACGACCACAGCCGGCGAGTTGCGATATGCAGTGGGTATTCGTGAGTAAAACCAATCGCACCGTGAACTCCGTGCGTAATATTAGCCGCCGCCGTCGCAGCTTCAGAGGCACAGATCTTGGCAACCGCTATACTGGTTACGTCTAATGCCTGCTCAGAAAGACTGAACGCGGTTTCGGTCGCAGATCTGGCCAAGCTTGCTTGCTCTGCAACTAAAGCCATTTGGTGTTGGACTGCTTGAAATTTTCCGATGGGCTTTCCGAATTGAACTCGCTCATTGGCATAATCTACCGCCATCTGCAAAACACGCTCGACAGATCCCGCCATCTGGGCAGACCGGATCAAAGCGCCTCCCATGCGAAGCACATCAGTCGTAACACTCGATGACAATGGTACAACCGCTATCGGACAAGCGTTGTCGAACGTTAACATATCTCGGGGTTCTGCCGCCGTGTTACGTGTCTTCTCTATCGATTGTACCTCGCCGCCAGACAGCAGCACTAGCGCGGGTGTGGCGTCGTTTGTTAAAGCAACTATGTGGCCCGCAGACCCACCCCACGGCACATCCGACAATCGGCCAGAAACCTTACCTGAGTCAATTGTTAGCCGGTCAGACTCAGCAAAAACAACGGGTCCCTCCGGGGGCTGTATCCCCGATTTTGACAACAACCAATTAGCGAACACGGTTTCTGCAACGGGCAACGGTACACTGTAATTACCGCAAGCAATGATGCCCCCACAAATATCGAACCAACGGGCGCCACTGCCACCGTGTTCTTCCGACGCCAGCGCCATGGTGACACCATTGTCTTCAAAGACTTGCCACAACGCGGTCGAGATATCGGATGTTTCCGCGGCCAATACAGCCTCGGTAGAAATATGATCGTTTAATATCTGCAATACTGTACGGTCGAATAGTTCTCTCATGATCAACGCAACCCCAATCCACGGGCAATGATTCCCCTCAAAATTTCTCGAGTGCCGCCCCTCAGTGAAAAAGAAGGTGCCTGTTGCATTAAATGCGACAATACGAGCGCGTGCTCACCGCCACCTGAAGAAGTTGGTAACATATCACACAACTGTTGGGCTATCTCTGGGATATCCTGTTCCAACACGGAACCTAAATCTTTAACACACGAGGCAGCAACAGAAGGATTATCACCATTTTCTAACAACTGCGTTACAGACAAAGACATCTGCCTTAATGTCATTAGTCTGGCCGATATACGCCCGACTTCCCTAGCCTGAAAAGCATCAGGCGTCGGCCCTATTGCATCAATCAAGGTATACATCAATGTCATAGAACTTAAAAACCGTTCAGGGCCGCTGCGCTCCATAGCCAACTCACCCGTCACTTGGTTCCAGCCATTGCCTTCATCACCAAGCAAGGCGTCCTCTGTTAACTCTACGTTGTCAAAAAACACCTCATTAAAATGTTCACTACCCGTTAGATCCTTAATAGGACGAATTGTGATGCCCGGTAGGGTTAAATCAATAATAAATTGAGACATACCACCGTGGCGCGATTCACTAGAACCAGTGCGTACTAAAGCGATCATATAATGCGAACGGTGCGCGTTGGTAGTCCACACTTTCTGCCCATTAACAACCCATCCGTTAGCGGTCTTTTCTGCGCGGGTTTTGATTGAAGCCAAATCAGAACCTGAGCCTGGCTCGCTCATTCCAATGCAGAAAAAACACTCGCCACGACATATAGCGGGTAAGAACGCATCTTTCTGGCTTTGCTGTCCATACTGAAGGATTTGAAAGCCACTTTGTCGATCAGAGAACCAATGCGCAGACACAGGTGCTCCAGCCGCCAGCAACTCTTCTATCACCACGTATCGAGTAAATGCACCCGAATCTGAGCCACCATATTGTTTAGGTAACGCCATACCAATCCAACCGCGTTGACCTAATTTTTGGCTAAACTCTGAATCAAACCCCATCCATGAATCGGCACGCTTCTGCATTGGAAAATGACTAAGGTTTTCTTTGATAAAATCACGCACTTCGGATCGAATTGATTGCGCGTCAGAAGGAATGGGACTGTATCGAAACTGTTCTACAAACATATCAAAGCCTATTTACAAGCCAATAAAAAAACATTGCCCTTTCGGGCAATGTAACAGTTGGCAACAAACATAAATTGCTATAGAGCAGTTTGAGCGTCTGCAGATGCAAACATGCTATTAATATCACCGGAGGTAACAGGCTTCTTGGCATCTCGCTTTGGCGCAGCTCCGCCCATACCCAACGCCGGAGAAGTGTCAACTCCAGCAGCCTTTGCTTTAGACCGTAAAGCACCTACAGTACAGTTTTCACGACCTAATAGTGACAATGGATCATAAGAGAATTCACGCATAGCATTGAGATGGGAGATCTTATTAATCGTTGTTTCATCCAAATGTTTGGCTTGCTCCCAGAAGATCTCAGCGGAATTTGGCCACGTGCAATCCGAGTGCGGGTAATCGCACTCCCAAGTAACCATATCGACGTTAATAGCATCCAGGTTTTGTAAGCCAAACGCATCTTCGATGTAACAAGTAATAATATGCTTGTTAAAGAAATCACTCGGTTGCTGACCATTGAAGTTGGAATTGGTCCAAGCATTATGGTGATTGTGAGTAAAGTTAGCGCGCTCTAAAAAGTATGGTATCCAACCGATACCACCTTCTGACAACGCCATGCGTAAATTAGGATATTTTTTCCACATGGGCGCCCATAACCAATCGGCTGCGGAGTTCGCTATAGAGATTGGCATGGAGGTAATCCAGGCGTCAATGGGAGATTCATCTGACGCGTGCTGTGCTTTTACGCCGGTACCAATATGACAACAGATTACTACGTTATTGTCAGAGCATGCTTTCCAGATCGGGTCCCAGTGTTCGTTGTGGATAGAGGGATAGCCATGTACCGTAGGGTTATCCGACAAAGTCATGGCGTGAACGCCTCGATCAGCCATGCGCTTAATTTCCTTGGCAGCAGCTTGTGGATCAAACCAAGGAATCATCATCAATGGAATAAAGCGACCCGGTGCTGCATTGCACCAATCCTCTAAATGCCAATCGTTATAGGCTTGAATTGCAGCCAAACTCACCGCTTTATCTGGAATAGTTTGAAAACGTTGTCCAGAGAAGCCCGGAAAAGTGGGAAAACACATGGATCCTAAAATACCGTTAGCGTCCATGTCCTCCACCCGAGATTTTATATCCCAGGTACCTTTACGCATGTGATCGTACCCTAGAGGTTCCATGCCGTATTCTTCTTTAGGTCGACCTACGACCGAATTCAGGCCCATATATCCGGTTGCTTGGTCTTCGAACACCCAAACATCGCGACCGTTAACCGCTTCTACACGCGGCTCGCGGCCCTTGAATTTCTCAGGCATATGTCGAGTAAAGCAGTTGGCGGGTTCAATCGCGTGGTCGTCAACACTGACTAGAATGACATCATCTAATTGCATCTGAAGCTTCTCCTTTCGGGTTGGAGCCTGCCCTCTCACAAGGAGAGAGCGGAATTACGTTATAAATTTTATACTTGGATGTTATACAGTTTTACGATATATGTCTAACTTTAATTTAAGCACGAAACGCAGTTTCCGCCATATCAATCCCAAATGACTGGCAAACTGTGCGGCCCCCGCAATTGCGCACCGGTAATTTGAGGTTTTGGTTGTTCTGGATCGAATCGTAACCCGGGAAATAAATCCAAAACCGCGTTCAGCGCAACGTTTAACTCCATTTTTGCGATAAACTGGCCTATACACATGTGCGGACCAAATCCAAAACCGAACGACGGCCTTACCTTCCTCTCAATATCGAATTCGTCGGCTTGATCAAATATTTCCTCGTCTCGGTTCGCTGAAATTACGATACATTGCACCATTGACCCTTTTGGAATGGGAACTCCGCGAATTTCAACATCTCGTGCAGCCTGACGCACCTTAAAAGTGGCAACAGGCTCGTATCGAACAGCTTCGTCAATGGCAGAGGCTACCAGCGCGCGGTTATTTCTGACTTTCTCTAACAGCTCTGGCCGCTCCAACAGTAGCACCAACAGGCTTCCGAACGTGCGAGTGGTGGTCTCGCCAGCTGCCGGCAACAAAGAGCGAATAAAAGTCGCTATTTCATGGTCGTCTAGCGCTCTACCCTCGTATGTCGCATGAATCAATCGTCGAATTAAATCGCCTCCTTCTTGACCGTCTGAACGCACGTGTTCAACGCTCTCACGAACCGCATCGTATAGATCCCTCGAGGACTTTAACGCCGCTGCTCGGGCCGCTTTCGCTTTTTCAGGATCAACCTGTGGACCTGCCAAAATATCGAGCGCCCAAGCCGCGTACTGCTTGATCTTTTCCGGCTCGTTGTCAGGAAAGCCAATCAGCGAATAAATCAGGCGGACCGGGAAATGCAACCCGAAATCCATTAATTCGGCTTTTTTCTGCTCGACTAATGGCGCTAAAAACTCCTGTCTGATAATTGGGTCCATTTTGGTCGTCCGCCAGGTATTCACGACGTTTGGCATAAAAATAGGCTGCAGTAACGACCGCATTTTTTTGTGCTGCTCGCCGTCCATACCGGTCAAAATCAACCCATCCATAAACGACCCTAACCCCTGCGCGATAAACCCGCTGGTAAAGGTCTCCGCGTCACGCATCACCTTCATCACATCATCATATTTAAACAATGAAAATGTCTTGCGACTGGAATCGTATCCGGCAATATTAGGCACACCTAAACTGCTCATGAAATCGGCTTCAATAACAGGGCTTTCATCACGCATTTTCTTACAAATCGCGTGTAGGTCGACGTTGTCCCCTTTATAATTTTCAGCCACGCCAGAAAATGATTTTTCCAGCTGTTTCTTATCAGTATCAGTCATTAGTACACCCTCAAGCATTTATAGTAGCTATAATTAAAAGGAACGAGGTTCCGACGGCACTTGGCTACGAACAACACAAAGCGACAGCCAAACACCCAAACACAATGCAATCGACATTGACCAAAACATTCCAGCCACGCCCATTAACCCACCCGACACACCATACGCCAAAGGCAATAGAGTCAGCGACAACTGATTTAACGTAGACCTTAACGCGAGACACTCGCCCAACCGACCAACAGGCGATGCGTCATTTAAAATAGACATAATAGACGGCTGCAATACCCCGATCACCACGCCCAGAAGCATGGCACAGGTCATTAACATCCAAATCGCAGGCAACAAAGGATAAACAGCAAACACCACGGCCAGACAAGACAACGCGATAACCGGAACCCATTGATACGGTAAAAAACTAGCCACAAAGGGTAAAACGCCTCGCACGATCAACGACGCACCGGCATACGCCGAAAAAATAATGCCGACGGATGTAGCGCTAAAATTTCGTTCATGGCCCAAAATGGGTAACGCAAAACTGTGTACATCCCAACTTGCCACGACCAAAAGATTGATCACCAATATACGTTTTAACGCAGTAATCTTTAACAAATCCCATGTCTTACCAGACGCCGCTGCCTGGCGCTCTTCTACCGTGGCCGAGCCTGCATTGGCCGGCACCAGCAGTACGGCAAATAACGACAACGTTGGCAACACAGCAAGCGCTGCAAAGGCCGCTTTAAACCCAAATGCATCCGCAAGCCCACCGGTCAACACCGGCCCAACACTGCCGCCAATCGCCGGCGCCAAGGCTACCCAGCTGAATACCTTCATGCGCTGAGTTGCGCTGGATACTAGACGGCTGGCGGTTCGCTGTATCGTGATCATACCGAAACCCGACCCGGCGCCACACAACCCCGCCGCCAACAATACCGCGGGTAAGGAGTTAGAAAAAAAACATATAACCGCGCTAAATAAGGACAGCGCAATAGCGATAAACGTCGGCACGTGGTAACCATACCGATCAGTGAATCGACCAAATTTTAGGGCAGTTAATGCTGGCAAAAGCGCAAAACTGGCAACCAAAAAACCGATCACAAATTTACTGTAACCTTGGCCGAGTGCTTGCAATGGTAGCGCGACCCGCATCCCCGCCAAGCAACCGTGTAAGCCACATTGGCAAATAACCAAACACGCCAGTACATAAGCCGTCGAGGCTGATTGCCCAGCTCCGGCCTTCACGAAGAAGCCTCGTAGGCCTGCAACGCGTAGGTTACCCTACCCCCCGCTAACATAAGCCCACAAAATAGATGTAACTCAGCTATCTCAGGATCACTAAACTGTGCACCGAGACTTTGATACATCTCGTCATCTAACGCCGTATGATCATGCGCGAAGGTTTCGGCAAAACGAATAGCCAATTGCTCACGCGGGGTAAATCTTTCGTCATCGGCGCGAAGACATGCGATATCTTCCTCCGTTACCTGATCCGATTTGCGGGCCAGTTGACACGCTTGGCATTGGGTAATGGCTGATACTCTTAGGCGCGCCAGTTCTCGTTCACGCGCACTCAGCAAAGCACTCTGATTTAGAGCTAAAAGCGTCTCGAGCCAAGATTGGGCAACATCAGGCCGATGCGACCAAACCTGTATCGGCACCGCTGTACTCAATACACCAGTATCGAGCCCTTGCTCTATGGTGTCGTTTAAGCTTGATGGCAATTTGCCACGAGGAACAATCGGTAATCTAGGCATCTATATTGGCACTGCAACTTTTTATCTATAGTGGTGAACACTTCAAAGAAAATTGATGAACCCACCAAGCAAGCCCATTAAATACCCCTAACTTGCTTAGTGTTTTAAATGGCCGCAAGAGCCACTGCACACCAAAAACAAAGAGACACTGGCTCAACCGCCAAGCTCAAAACTTAGAGGTTAATGACTATGCACATTCAACGTTAATATCAATCTATAACAATACTGAATTAACCCTGCGGCGCCTTTATAAAATAGCGAATAAATAACGAGCCATCTTCGGCAAAGGTGTAATGCTCAATGGTATCAATAATCATATCGGTTCCTTTAACGACATTATGATTATGTGCAACTGCCTCGTTACCAACAACAACCAGCGCCTTCTCTTCGATATTAATTTTCGCCTGCTGTTGTGACCACATTCCTTTCAAAATAGCGGCACCCTCGCCCTTCACACCACCCACGTATTCTATTTCAATCCCACCTGGAGCGATTTTTTCATATGCGGTAAAAAATCGATCTCTATCGCTGCTATTCCAAGCATTTACTTGTTCATGCATAAATTGTTCAATCTTCGAAGCTTCGGGTAGTGCCATTTTGCTCTCCTAATCTGTTTCGTTATAGGTCACTGCCGCGCACATTTCGAGCGCTGCCATTGCGTCGATCTGACTCACCCCAGGCGATCCAATGATCGGGTTCACGAACATCGCCCTCTTTGCGCCAACGACCCTCCTGCTGCGCTGTAATAGGAAACCCACCAACAAAATCAACCATGTCACCACGGGCATCGGGAAGAAACTCCCAGGTTTCTTTGCCATCGATAAAAATTTTGGCTGTTTTTAAAAAATAACTGCCGTCTTTATGGATCGCTTCGCCTTCGATGTCCGTCGTGCAATGAACTTGGCCCTCGCTATTTTGGAAAATGGCATAACCTAAATTTTCATGCCCCAACATGAACGAACCCATATCCCAACTACCATCCTTGTATACCGTTGCGAACGTCCACCACAATACATGCATTTTATTTTCAACAACGATATCTTTTGCGTAGTGAATTGCCCCGCCCTCTGGCAACCAAACTTGATCTAAACAAATAACGCCCTTAACCGGGCGACCATTTAATACACCGCTCACATCGTAAAGTTGCGAAACATAAAAGGTCCCCCACTCTTCTCCGGGAATGTAAAACTGAGTACCGTTCCCCAAGAGTTTACCCTCCAATTCCAGCAGTCCAGCCTCGTGCCAGGCGAAATGTTTTCCAGAAGCCGACAAATTCCACGGAGCGCCATCTTCGTCGTCTAGGCTAGACCAATGCACCGAATCCCCCTCCATCCAGCGCTTTGGAAACATGGTAGTGGCACGCGATTCCATCGTTTCTGAATCGATACGCAACGTTTGTTCGTCAACCCGGGTAGACAAAAACAGAAACTTGGTAGGATTCGGCGTGCTGCCAGGAGAGTTAAGAGCCCTGGCCAAAGAGTACATATGGCCTTCGTCGTCTCTGAGCGTTCCAAATGGCATATGCTTAGTGAACTTCAATCCGTATTGATCGCTGGTATTTTCTATCTTTTTACCGCTTACCTTGTAGGGTGCTACCAGTGTTTGAAAATTAAAATCACCCCGATTTGGAATCTCACTAAATTTCGGCATTTTATATTCCTATCATTTTTATTATGTGGACAACAAAGAATCGATATTACTGATCAGCCAACAAGCCCCGGCGTTAGAGGCATCCACCTGAGACTTAGTCCCAAATGACATGTACTTCGTGCGCCTCACGAAGCTGTGCGCCTTCAATGACAGGCTTTGGCATACTGGGGTCAAGGCGAACATTCGGAAACAGGTCCAAAATGGCATTGATGGCACAATTTAATTCCAACTTAGCCACAAATTGCCCTATGCACATGTGCGGCCCAAAACCAAAGCCAAAAGAGGGCTTTTGCTTACGGTGAATATCAAATGTTTCTGGGTTTTCAAATACGTCTTCATCACGGTTAGCTGACGTTACCATACACTGTATAAAGGAACCCTTGGGTACCTTAACACCATAGAACTCCACATCTTTTGCAACTTCTCTAACTTTAAATGTCGCGATGGGTTCGTATCGCACCGATTCATCAATCAATTTAGCAACCAAAGAACGGTCGGCTCGCACTTCTTCGATCAACCCTGGCGTTTCAAATAACAGAGTCAATACTACGCTTAATGTCCGAGTCGTAGTTTCACCGGCGGCGGGCAATAACATTCGACAAAACGTCACAACTTCGTGGTCATTTAACACTCGCCCTTCGTGCTCGCACCTCAACAGGCGTCCAATTAAATCGTCTCCTTCGCTACCGGCTGCACGGCGCGTTACGACAATCTCCATAATCGAATCGTACAACGCTTTTCCAGCATCCAAAGCGGTTTTCATCGCATCTTGTTCTTTCTTGGGATCAATCTGATTGCCACCAACCATAGCTAAAGCCCAGGCGGCATAACTACGGAACTTTTCCGGGTTGTCTTCGGGAAATCCCATCAGCGTATACATAATGCGGATTGGAAAACTCAACGCGAAATCCATTAAATTGGCTTTTCGGTCGCTAACCATTTTCTCTAAGTAATCATGGCGGATGATTTCGTCCATACGCTCACGCCACTTATTTACCGTCGCTGGCATAAACGCTGGTTGCAATAACGTTCGTACACTTTTGTGCTGTTCACCATCCATAGCTAAAATTGTTAATCCACCATCAAATGCCTTACCAAAGCCTTTGGCGATAAAGCCGCTGGTATAGGTTGAGGCATCCCGCAAGACGGCCATAACATCCGCATAGCGAAACACGGCAAAGTTCTTTCTAGCGCTTTGTTCCATACCCGCATTGGTTGGCACACCAAACTGCTTAATGAAATCCCCTTCGTATATTGGCGATTTTTGACGCATTTCTCGACACGCTTTATGAATGTCGATACCGGTTCCTTTGTATAGATCAGAGACCGCTGAATAGGCGGTTTCGAGCTTCATATCTTGCACTGTAGATTCTGACATGGGATTTACCTACCAAATTATCGATTATTGTCGCAACAGCTATCACGCCCTTAGGCTCAGGGATTGCACACGCAAGCCAGGTCTCAGTAAGCTAGCAAACGCCTTCGATTCTCGGCCTAGTGTCGAGCTAAAGGGGCAGTGTAAAGAATGTGGTACAGTTGTGCTTAAATTCAGTTTTACACGCTGTCTAACGTCAAAAATTAGGCTACACTTCAATGCCTTACGCCCAGAGATTCTAAAACCAATGAGCAAATCGCGGCACAACAGCAAAGTAGAAACCATCAGACAAATTCTGTTAGCCGCCCGCCAGGAGTTCTCAGAAAATGGTCTAGATAAAGCTAATGTCCAAAAAATCGCTGAACGAGCAGGCGTAACCAAGCAGCTGGTTTACCATTATTATCAAAGTAAGGAGCAACTCTTCTCCTGCGTGCTGGATGAAACCTCCGACAACGCCATGACTGCGATAATCGCCCTAGAGTTGAACCACCTCCCGGCAAAAGAAGCCCTACGCGTCATGATTGAGCACATATTTGCGATCTATGAGAACGACCCTGAGATGGCAGCGCTTGCCACTGAAGGCATTCGCTTTCACGACAATCATACAACCCCTCGAAACCAGCTGGTCGAACTAGGACCAACATTAACAGCCAGAATGCGCAGCATAATCGAGCGGGGCGTACAAGCCGGAGACTTCAGCGACCATTTGAATCCAGATCTGATCTTTACGACAGCCTCAATTATGGTTTCCGGCACCTATACCAACCGCTATGTAATTGAGGCGCTGAGCGGTATGGACACACGCAAAGCCGATCAGCTTGATACATGGAAAGAATTCACCATCAACCTGATCATGTCCGCCCTGACTAAACCAAGCCCAGACCAATAGCATTCGCCAAAATCTCTGTAGTCTAGGCAGGTCGACTTACCTTGCTAAGTAACGACTTACGCGTTGCGCTGCAATACGACCAGGCATACCGTTAACACCGCCACCGGGGTGTATTCCCGCACCGCCAAGGTACAGACCTTCCACCGGTAACGTATCGCCACCTAAACCCGCAGCCGGCCTCATTGTAGAAGACCTCGTTGTACAGGTGTCTATGTGGATAACGCAGCCATTTAGCACATTAAATTGCGTCTCCCAGTCGCGCGCAACCGCCATGGTTCGGCCTATCTCCATTTCGGTTAAGCCTTCCATGTACTCAGCCGCCCAATCGATCACTTGCTGGCCAACTTGGTCCCTAACAGCCTCCCAACCACACTCTGGGTCTACCGGCATAGCCACCGGGTACAAGTAAGCGACATCACAACCGGCAGGTGCTTGTGACGGATCCATCGCAGTAGGCAACGTAACCCACATGTACGGCATTGCGGAGATTTGATCTCGTTTTACACATTTAAAGTTGTCTAATACTGCCTCTTCTGTACCGATCAAAAGAACCGATTTTCTCAAGCTAATTCCGTCCCCGCGCTTTGCTTCTAGGCGGCTGTACTTAACGTGACCACTCAACGCCATATCCACCTTAATCGGTGAACCACCGTGAGCATTAGCGGGCGCCATCGCCACACGGGTTAACACTTTTTGATCTAATTGCCCGGCTGTTACCATTTCCAACGCAGGCTTGGGATGAATAGACGCGATAACGGCCGCCGCTTGAATGACTTCTCCGGACACCAACCGAATGCCTTTTACTTTCTTATCTTCAGAAATAATCTCTGCTACAGGGCAATTTACCCTTACCTCACCACCCAACTCTTTCAATCGCCCGGCCAATGCCTCAGCAATGGTTTGCATGCCACCCATCGCCCGACCCAAGCCGTACTTATGAATAAAACCAAGTAAGGCAAAATACACGCCGGTCGCTTCGGCCGTTATTGGGCCCGCGGCGCCCAACAAACAGCATAATGATGAACGCACAATCGGGTGTTCGAAACGCTCAGCAATAGAGGTGTAGGCGGGGCTGCTGATGAGCGCCATAATCTCGGGTTTGATTTTTCTATTTTTAATCAACACCTTTAAAGCGTTGAGTTTTGCCAATAAATTAAAGCGAGCTGGATCTACCCTCATCATGGGCACAACCATATCGATAAATGCGTAAACGACATTCATCAGCTCGAGAAAAGCCTGTGCATCATTGGGCGAATAACGCTGAATCTCTGCGGCGGTCTCTTCCGGGGTTCTCCCGAAAATAAGGCTGTTACCATCGGGGTGGCAATACACGTAACCCGGGTTCATGTCTTCTTGACGAAACCCATGTCGGTGCAGTTCAAGCTCTTCTGGCACAAAGGGGTGTACACGCAATGACATTAAGTCTAAAGAACAAGGGTGGATGGTATGCTCCGGCGCGGCCGGTATTAAAGGCCCGGAAGTGCACATACCGCCAACCTGTGCCAGCGATTCAAGTACAATGACTTTTTTTCCGGATTTAGCTAAGTAACAGGCTGAGGTGAGACCGTTATGCCCACCGCCAACAATCGCCACATCGAAGTGTGCGTGTTGAACCATGAATTTCCCCTGGATTGATTTATTAGTCTTATAATCCAGGATTAAAACATGTTTATGAATACGACATTCACTTGCCAGTTTGACTCGCAGTCAAACTGGCAAGTGAATGGTAAAAGAAATCTTATGGGGCCTTTATAATTACTTGAAGTAATCGCTTAATTTTAATGGGCAGTGCTTTACGGGCTTGTTTTGAGGAAGGTACAAGCTGTTCACTGAGTATATAACGAATAATTAATTCACAAATTAACTCCCGATCCAGCGCAGCTTCCAAGCGCTCATCCCAGGCATCAAACACGACGCTTAAGTCAGTCAGAAAACGGGCAATCGAATCGTGAAAAATACGTAAAAACCACCCCATGGCATAGTCAGGCGCAACCAATAGCAACTTTCGGGCAGATCCCAGTTGAAGATACTCATCGAAATATCGAATCAGGGCATCAAATTTTTCATCAGGATCGTCGTAAGGCGCCAAGGCTGACGACAGCGACTGATGAAAATTGTCTCGTTTGTGGCGGGAGAACGCATCGAGAAGTTCATCCTGAGAAGAAAAGTAACGATAAAACGTGCCGCGAGATATGCCCGCAACTTTGCAAACATCTAAAATAGATACACGATCGACGCCAGACTCCAAAATGACCTCTTCCGCCGCCGTCAATATTGTCTGAATGGTATTTTCTGATCTTTTATTGCGATACCGGGTTGTGGATGTTACGTTCTTATTAGACACCTTTTGTCCCTGCCAAAACCTAAATCACCTATCCGTTGTATTAGACTCACACGATATGTACAGCTAATAGAATCGTAAAATCACACAGATTGAATACCCTATATTACCTTTTTTGCGCTCATCCCCCAATACATACCTTTGATTTTCTGACTATTTTCGCCGATCAACAATATTTAGCGCCCTCCCAGGAACCCACAGCGGCCAACGCTTACTACCTAACAAACTGGATCTACCCAAAGAAAGACTTTACCGAGGCCAAGTGTTGAACATTTTTTAATAAAGTGTATTATCAGGTTTACGTGCACGTAAACTAATGATCTGTACCGATTCTTATACTCACCAAAAATCAGCTCATACTAATGAAAAATAAAACGTATTCCATACGAGAACTGGCTGAAGAGTTTGAAGTCACCCACAGGGCTATTAGGCACTACGAAGACGTTGGCCTACTAAGCCCGCAACGCCAGGGTCGAACCCGCGTTTACGCGTCTGTAGACCGAACCCGCTTAAAGCTGATCTTACGGGGTAAACGATTGGGGCTTTCGTTAACCGAATCCCGCCAAATCATCGACATGTACGAGCCCGGTAAAAATAACCGAGGCCAGCTCGTTCGCCTGATGACGGCGATTCAACAGCAAAGAGAACAGTTACACCGTCAGCTCAGTGACATCCACCGACTGCTACTCGAATTGGATGAAGCCGAGTCGGCCTGCCGCAAAACGCTTGACGGCCCAACCTTCCCAGAACAAAAGGAACCCACAGTATGAGCCTAGGTTACAGCAGCTTAAATTTTAATCTTGGAGAAGACATCTCCATGCTACGCGACAGTGTGTATCAGTTTTGCAAATCTGAGCTTGCGCCGTTAGCGGAAGAAATTGACCGCAACAACCAGTTTCCAGCGGGAATGTGGAAAAAGCTTGGCGATATGGGTTTACTGGGTGTCACCGTAAGCGAAGAATACGGTGGCGCTAATATGGGATACTTGGCTCATGTTATCGCCATGGAAGAAATATCGCGAGCTTCTGCCTCGGTGGGCTTGTCCTACGGCGCTCATTCCAATCTGTGCGTCAATCAGATCTTTAAAAACGGAAGCCATGAACAAAAATTAAAATACCTGCCAAAGTTATGCTCCGGTGAACACATCGGCGCGCTTGCCATGTCCGAACCCAACGCTGGATCCGACGTGGTAAGCATGAAACTGCGAGCCGATAAAAAAGGCGACCATTACATCCTCAATGGTAGCAAAATGTGGATTACCAACGGGCCTGATGCACACACCTATGTGATCTATGCCAAAACCGATGTCAACGCCGGCTCTAGAGGCATAACCGCGTTTATCGTAGAGCGAGATTTTCCTGGGTTCAGCCGATCGCCCAAACTCGACAAACTGGGCATGCGCGGCTCCAATACCTGCGAACTCGTATTTGAAGACTGCCCGGTTCCTGCCGAGAACATTCTCGGTGCGGAAGGCCGAGGCGTTGCAGTCTTAATGTCTGGACTCGACTTCGAACGTACCGTCTTATCTGGCGGCCCAGTCGGCATAATGCAAGCCTGTCTCGACATTGTGATTCCCTACTTGCACGATCGCAAACAGTTTGGCCAATCGATTGGTGAGTTCCAATTAATGCAAGGTAAATTAGCCGACATGTACACCGATCTGAATGCCTCTCGGGCCTACCTTTATGCCGTTGCTAGCGCGTGTGATCGCGGTGAAGAATCTCGAAAAGACGCTGCGGCCGTTATTCTTTATACCGCCGAAAAAGCCACCCAAATGGCGCTTCAAGCCATTCAAACCCTGGGGGGGGTCGGCTACACCAATGAGCTGCCAACAGGTCGATTGCTACGCGATGCGAAACTTTACGAAATCGGCGCAGGCACGTCTGAAATACGCCGCATGTTGATAGGCCGAGAACTTTTCAACGAAACACAGTAACCCACTGGCAACCGTTAGCCCAAAAGACTTTTGAGTTTTTAGTGGGATAATCGAGACTAAGTTTTGAATAAATGCCCAACAAATAAGCAACAATAATAAAGGAGTTACGCATGAAAGCAGCCGTGATCACGGAGCGCGGAGCCAAGCCTGTTATCCAAGACTTTCGCGCACCAGAACCTAAATCCGATTGTGTTCTCATCGACGTTGAAACCACAGGCCTGGGTGGCTGGGATGTTTTAGGGGCCTATCGACTCGGCGTCGAGTATCCCTGCGTCATTCGCGGTGAGGGAGTTGGCCGTAATCCGCAAGGCCAGCGCGTATACTTCGGCGAGCGCTCTGTTTTACCCTGGGGCTCATGGGCGGAGAAAACGTTAGTGCCAGAACAAGAAGTATGGCGGGTACCCGATGATGTCGACGACAAAACCGCTATTGCAATGGGCATCGCCGCCACTGGCGCGTTAGTTCCGCTTGAACAAGCCAATATCCAAGCGGGCGAAAAAGTCCTTATTCTAGGCGCCACCGGTACGCTCGGGCAAATCGCCTTACAGCTTGCGAAACACCTGGGAGCCGGACACGTCACTGCAGCGGCTCGAGATCGCACTTCATTGGAACGCCTAAAACGCAGCAACTTGTGTGACAGTATTGTCTGCCTGGACGGTAAAGACGACGCTGCAGCGCTCAAAGCCGACGCTGGCGATGGTTACGACGTGGTGCTTGATCTAGTCTGTGGGGAACCTATGCTCAACGCGCTAAAGGCGACTCGTTGGGGGGCACGTATCATGACCATAGGCACCGGTGCCGGCCGGGAAGTAACGCTTGATATGGCGCACCTGTTATTCCGCACACTGACCGTGGTGGGTACCGGCCAGCGGCCTGCGCAAGATCGCGAGCAGATATGGCGGCGGTTGTTACAAATCAACAAAGAAATTTCCATTCAAATCGATTTTATAGATTACGACTTCGATAACGCGGCCGATGCCTGGCAGGCTCAAATCAACGGTCCCCACGCTAAAATTACTGCCAAAATCGGATAACCGCTGACAAACGGCCTCACTTTTGGACACCGTATGGTCGGCTAAAAGCCGAACGGCATGAGCCAAAAGTCGCAGGCCAACCCGCCGGACGCCTGAACGTCAAGAACCGTATGAGGCGCAGACAACACACACCACCAAAAGCAGTGGCTTGACCGCTTTACTATGCGTAAAACGACAGACACTGCCACCCCCCCTAAAGAGTGACATTATTGTCACCTAAATATATGCCCCTTTACGTTACGGATAAAAATAATGACCAGGGATACACAGCCCAGTGCACCAAACGTTCACATTGACAGCCACTCCCCCATTGATATTGCAAAGTCGCTTTACCCTTTGCTCATGGAACAAGCTGATCAAAGCGAACAATCAGGTCAAATATCGCCCAAGCTATTCAAATCGCTGCACGACTCAGGGTTGTTCCAAATGATGTTTCCCAAACGCGCAGGCGGAGTAGGTCGCGAGTTAATCGAACACATAGAGACCGTTGCTGAACTGGCGCAAGGCGACCCGGGCAGCGCCTGGGCTTTCGGCTTATTATCCAGCGTTACCGCTTCAACCGCCTCGCTACCAAGCGATGTCACATCACGGGTGTTCAAACAAGGAACTGAATTACTGTGCAGCGTTGCAGCCCGCACCGGCACGGCCACCCTTACCGACGATGGCTTTATCGTAAACGGCAGTTGGGGCTATGCCTCGGGCTGTAAACACGCAAGCTGGGCAATGAATGGGGTAACGATTCAGGACCCGACAGGCTCCGTCATCGATTACGGTTTCGCAATAATGCCGTTATCGGGTGACCCTGCCGTAACCATCAAAGACACCTGGCACGTTGCCGGGGTCTGCGCCTCGGGCAGCAACACCATCGTCGCAGACGGACTAAAACTGGACGCCCCCTTGGTATTGCAATTTTCCAAGCTACGGCAAGGCCAGTCGGATGACCCTGCCTTGCTGGCACAGTTAGAGCCCCGCGACAAGTGGCCGGTAGAGCCATTGTTTCCACTTACCGTTTTAGCGCCGATGCTTGGGGCAGCACAAGGATTACTCAAGCTAGTACAAACAGCGATGCCCAAACGCAAGATTATTGGCTGGCACTATGATAACCAAGCCGATGCCGATGCGTTGGTTGAGAAACTGGGACAAGCCGCTCTCAAAATAGATTCGGCCTGGATGCATGTCCGACGCGCTGCCAATTTGGTGGACCACGAATCGCCTCGTCGCAGCTTATCCGGTTTTGAAAAGGCACAAATGCAGGCCGACTGCAGCCATGCCATGGCATTGGTACGTCAATCCGCGCAATCTTTAATGGATATCGCAGGGCCGGGTGGATTTGCCACCAGCAATCCCATGCAGCGACTGTGGCGAGACATCAACGTGGGCTCCCGCCACAATGCACTAAACAGCCATTTATCCTATTTACTGTACGGACGCGCGCTACTGGGCGACTCATCCAACCTGGAACTTCTCAATGACATCAGCCGATAAACATCGCGAGCCAACCCTCGAAATTACAGGCAATGCTCGCCACAAAAGTGCGCTTCATCGGCGAGAAAAAATGCGCCAAAAATTACTGTTCGCCGCGCTGGATGTTTACTTGATAAGCGACATTAGTAAGCCACCCGTGATTGACGATATTGTGCGCCAAGCGGGGGTCGCTCGCGGCACCTTTTATAAATACTTTTCTTCCCTGGAAGAGATACTACGAGCACTCGGGCAAATGCTCGCCAAGGACATGATTAGCACCTACGAACGGCTATTTAACATCGTTAACAACCCATTAACGAAACTTGCTGCAGGCCCCTTGTTGTCACTCACCCACGCCGCCATGCAACCGGTAAAAGTAACCTTTACCGCCCAGGTAGATTACGTCGATTTTCTTTCTCGCAGTACTCACGCGCGCGAGGTAATCAATCATAGCTTGCAAGAAGCCCAAAATGCAGGGGTCATTCAGATGCCTTCGTTGGATTGTGTCACCGATATGATTATTGGCACCACGGTAGAAGGTGCTCGCCGATTAATGCACACAACCGATGATTGCCCGAGCTACATCAGACAGCTAACTTGCCTAATTTTAAAAGGCTGTGGGGTTAGCGCAGCTGATGCGCAAAAGGCCGTCGATGAAGCACAGGCGCAAATACACCGCCACGCCCACACACTCCCCTGGTGGAATGACGAAACGTGACAATAAGCCGGAACAATTGTATGACACCCCTAACCTGGAGAAAAACATGAACGACAATACACTCGAAACTTTTATGCACCGGCAAGTAGAGTGTTGGAACCAAGGAGATAAAGACGGTTTTATTAACTGCTACCGTGAAGCGGCACAGAAAGGTTTAAGCATCGAATACATCGGCCTCCCCAAAAACGACCCCTGGATAATGTTGGAAAGCATGTGGCAAGCCCAAGCCTCGATAACAATAGACGTTCAGGCTTGCACCATCCTAGGCCATGAGGGAGCCTGCCATCATATTAACAAACTCAACGATGGCACTGTCAGCACGGAAACACTGGAATTTTATACTTTAATCGACGGCAAATTAGAGTCTCGCATTTTCATCAAAAAACCCAACTAATCCGCCCTACACCGCAGAGCGTTACGCCGAGCTTGCACTGTCGGAAACCGATACCGATTTTCCATCAGTCGCCGCGGCACTGAGGCGTGTGCCAAAAACCGGCGGCCGCCCCAACGTTAACAACACTAAACCGCCAACCAGTGTAGCTACAACACCATAGGTCAACAAACTGTTATAGTCGCCGGATGCCGCAAACAGCATCGCAAACATCAATGGTGCTGCGGCCGATACCACGGTAATCAAACCCTGATGAAACCCCATCAGTCTACCATAGTCTTTCATACCAAAAAAACGCGCCATAAGATACGCGGCCACATCAAATTCTGCGCCGGCCCCCATTCCGATAAGGGCAACCGCCAGCATAAGTACCGGCACAGTGTCACTGCCAACAAGAAACAAAACACAACCAATGGAAGGAATTGTCAAACTGGCCGCGGCGACTATTGTTGGACTATAGCGATCTAGAAAAAAACCTACCAGTAAGCGGCCAATAATCAGTGATGCCCCAAAAACACTGAATATCTTAGCCGCCTCGGCGCTGCTAAATCCCAGACTGTGTAATAGCGGTATTATATTAGTAATCATCCCGATGACTGCAGACACAACCAACGCGATGGCGAGATTACAAGCCCAATAATTACGCGACCTAAAACCTTGCTTAAAGTTAATACCAGGCAATTCTGTCGAGTGCGTGGGCGGCACCGAATCGTTTCCATTTTCCGTTTTATCGGTTACCGCTGGGCTAGTAACAGCCATCTCGCCTTGCTGGGGCAGATTAAACCACCCCCAAGCTAACGGGATTAAACCAATGTTTAACGCCGCCAATAGTACGAACGCGGCCTGCCAACCCCACTGCTCTATACACCAACCAAGTAGCACCGGCATCACTACCGCGGTCATACCCGTACCTGATAAGCCAATGGCCAGCGCCAGTCCACGGTGCTGTACAAACCACAACCCGATTAACTGGGTCCAGGTAATAGCCAATGCCCCCATCCCAATGATCGGTAATATTCCAAACATCAGATACAACGTCCAGATTGATTGATTAAAAACCACTGTACACGCTAAATACCCCAGCGCCATCAATAACAGCGACAGTATCGTCGTTGTACGAATTCCCAACCATAAATTAACCCAGCCAACCGCCTGTAAACCGATCACAGCGCCACCATACAAAAATGTAATAGCCACTTGTTGACTGCCTTTGTCCCAACCAAACGCCGCCTCAAACGGTATTACTAAAGCTCCGAAGCCATAGAGCAAGACCGCATTTATACTGATAGCAATACCCAACAAAGAGAGCAGTAGAATTTGCCATCCGCGTTTAAACTCAAATAAATTCATATCCGTACTAAACCCTTTATCCGCCGAGAGGCGTTCATTATTATGTTATCTCGCCAAGCATCAATCCGGTGCGGCGTTGCGATTGATTAAAGCGTTAGCCGCGACATAGCCAAAAGTCATGCCTAACGTATTATTACCACCGTTGCCTGGGGCTTTGCCACGCCAAAGTGAATTCATATCCAAACCAATGGCTTGCAACCCAGCTATCGGATTTCCTTGCTCGTCGAGTACTTGTGCCTGTTCATTAACCCGCAACCCTACCGTTGTTGTGGTATCGCCGGGATACACCTTTACGGCGTAGAAAGGGCCAACCTCTATGCGCCCCAAACACGGGTTCGGAGAATGATTCTTATCACCCAAGGCTGTATCCCCCGGACCTTGTCCACGATTAAAATCCTCATCGCGCCCGACCTTGGCAAATTCATTAAAACGACCTACGGTGGTCTGTAACTGCGCCTCGGGCAATTCCAACTTCTTCGCCAATTCGGCCAGTGTCTCACCTGAAGTGAGGTAGCCCTCGCGAAGCATTTTATTCAGGCCGATGCCTCCAGGTCGCACTAAGCCCAAACCGTATTTTTTGATAAACCTATGATCACAAAGTAAATACGCTGGTACTGAGCCAGTACGATGCATTGGTTCGACTAAGTTGGTCGCAGATTCGTTACCGAAGCGCTCTGCTCGCTGATTCACTGCTATGCAACCAGGTTTGCCTCTATCTAGAAATAAGTGGGGAAACTTGATCACACTGCCATCAAGCGCCACATGCAATGACACCACAACCCAACCGGCATTACTGATATTTTCACCATCAAATGTGGCGCCAAGCTGTAGGCCAGCCTGAATCCCATCCCCCGTATTCCCCTCCGGAACCAACGATACATGATGCTCAGGAAATGGAATATAGCGCTCCCGCATTTCCACATTAGCTGAAAACCCACCACAAGCCGAAATAACCCCTCGCCGCACATTGACTTGTATTTCTCTTTCTTGATTTTTAATCACTATGCCAGTCACCCGTTCCTGTGCGGCGGCATCAGCGCTGGTGCAAGTATCCGTAATCAAATCGGTCATATGAGAACGGTTCCAAAGCTCGACACCCTGTTGTACGCAAGATAGCAACAACCGGGCCGCTAGCGCGTTCCCCATCGTTAATCGCGTACTTCTCCCTCGGCGTATTTTATCAACCCCAAACCGAATCAATAACTTGCCCAAATAGAGAAAAGAGGCCAACGATTTTTTCGCATTAGCAATATGCTCGACATCGTCTAGGCCAATCATAAAACCGCCGGGTGCATTAAACTCGCTCAGCGGTGCTCGTAGCGTAGCAAACCAATCGCCCAGTTCTTTACCATCAAACTCAACAGGCGATAACAGGCGCCCATTGTCCTTGTACCCTTGAGAATCAGGGTGCCAATCAGGAAACCCCTGCTGTAAGGTAAATTGCACTTGGCTGTGCTGCGACAGAAAATCCACCATCGCAGGCGCATTTTCTAAAAAAGCATCAACTAAGTCTGCCCGAACACTTGAACCAACCACATTATGAATATAGTCGCGAGCCTGTTCCGTCGAATCGTCTACTCCAGCTTCCATAGCCTGAGTACTGCACGGGACCCAGATACCGCCGCCCGACCAAGCCGTGGTGCCGCCAAAGAAGTCCGTTTTTTCAATTAACAAAACATCTAAGCCTGATATGGCGGCAACTAAAGCTGCTGTCATACCCGCTCCCCCGGAGCCCACTACAACAACATCTTTCTCAAGTACTTTTAACATACACGTTACTTCACTTCTTATTGTTCTATACACCCAATATTTCAACAAACAGAAAACACACTGGATTTACAAAGTTAACATAGCTATGCGATGGACAAAGGGAGTATTAACGGAATGACTTTCCTTTGGGTAAAACATTTTTATTGTAGAATCTCGACAGCCTTACTTTTTTGTGAAACCCTTTAACGCTTAATAATAAAATGGCAATAAAGGAATTTACTATGCGCGATCCTTATAAAATAATTATCTGGGGACCGGGGCGAATGGGCAGCATCTGTATTTGGGAGATGGCAAATTCCAAGGCATTTGAGATCGTCGGTATCAAAGCTTACTCTGAAAAAAAAGCCGGTATCGACGCAGGCACTCTAATCGGCATAGATCCCATTGGGGTTGTGGCCACCACTGATGCAGAGGCACTTTTAGCGATTGATTGCGATTGTGTCGTTTATACTGCACACGACGAAGGCACTTATCACACCGATGCCGAAATTTTGCAAATACTCGCCGCGGGTAAAAACATCGTGACGCCTCTGCCGTATCAAAACGCGCATTTATTTCGCGAGCAGGAATTTGTAGACCAACTTCGCGCGGCCTGTGAAACAGGTCAATCGACTTTTTACGCTGGTGGTATCGACCCAGACTTAATACCCAATCGCGTGCTGCTTGCGTTAACAGGGGGCTGCGCCGACGTAAAAAGCATTCACTTACAAGAAAACTGGGATTGCAGTGAGGCAGCCCCAGGTCCGTTGCAATACATCGGCTTTGGCCAAGCGCCAGAAGACGCAAAGAAAATTACCGTGTCTCAAACCATGGCGGCCAATTTCACTAAAGCGATTGTGCACACCGCTGAAAAAGTCTTGGGGGTGACGTATGACCGCATCGAAGAGAGCCACGATTACATTCCAGCCAAAGCAGATATTCACGAACCCTTTTTAATCAAAGCAGGCACCGTGGGTCGCATTACTCATCGGATGTCAGGTTACGTTGACAGCATCGGGACAGCCCCATTGTTTACCATTGAATACCACTGGTTAATCGGTGACAGCATGCTGCCGGAAGGTACCCAACCCGGACAATATTATGTCGCCACCATCGAAGGCCGCCCTTCAATGAAGATGACACTGGATTTTTCGGTATCCAACCACAGTGACGAAAGCTTCTTTAAGATGGGTAACATGGATGTCGAACCAAGCTATATCGCGACCATCATCCCATGCGTACAAGCAATCCCCTTTGTTGTGTCCGCACAGCCTGGATTACAAGACTCATTTGACCCCTCCATTAACTGGAAACAGGATCTAAGACACTAGACCACCCAAACAAAAGCCGACCCGCGCTCGCCAAACTCAGGTCGTAGCGTGGTGTTGGCTTACAACATAACGGCGCAGAGGTTTACCAATTGTCAGGCACCCGTACAGCCAGTACATCCGCCTGCGCACATAAGTTGTCTTCGCTGAAAAGCCGACACACCACCCGCGTCTTGCGAGGACTGAGCGACTCTAACTCGGCCTTCAATAGCACGGGAGAATCAATAGGTACCGGTTGCTTGTAGGCGATGTCCATACTGCCGGTGACAAAAGCAATAGACTCTCCTTCGCTTATGGCCCTCCCCTCTGTTCGGTAGGCTAAAGCAATCGCTGAGCATATTGAATGACAGTCCAGTAGGGTTGCCATGATACCGCCATTCAAGTAACGAGTCGGGCCGGCACAATGATGTGGTTTAGCGGTAAATCGACATACCGCCGTGCCATCATCGGCCCAGTAGCTCTTAATTTTTAAGCCTTGATCATTATCCGCACCACAACCGAAACAGTGGTTTTTTTGTAACTGATCCTGAAATGCAATCTCAATATCCTGCATACCACTCCCCACTTATATTCTTAAAGAATACGGAAATGACGCGCCGTTACGTACCGGCGCTGCCTGCATAATTGATCAGTTTACCTGTAATTTCGATTTACTACACCCGGCCAACCACCGGAATCAAAGCGCCAGTTACCGCACTTGAATTAGGCGAGGTTAAAAATAATATTACTTTTGCCAGCTCATCAGGCGACACCCAAGCACTGAAATCAGCATCCGGCATATCGGCTCGATTCACCGGAGTATCAACAATGCTGGGAAGTACTGCATTGAAGCGGATTTGACCTTTGTATTCGTCGGCTAACGACTCTGTCAGCTTGGCAACCGCCGCTTTGGATGCGGTGTATGCCGCAACACCCATTTCCGACTTTAAGGCACTGTTGGCACTGATATTAACCACACTTGAGTGGAGGCCTTTACTCAAAAACGGCAGTGCCGATTGCGTAGAAATCACCGCAGTGCGAACATTGATATTGTACATTTTATCCCAACTGCCGATATCACTGCCCGAAAAGGTTTCCCAAGTGAACCCACCGGCGATATTGATTAACGAGTCCAACCCACCCATTGCCTCACTGGCGTCTAAAAATACCTTGCCAGCCTGCTCTGAGGACGATAAATCCACACCACCAAATTGATGGAGATTTTCATGGTCGCGCGCGCTATCGGCTGGAGCATAATCAATAGCGGCGACCACAGCGCCTGATTTGAGAGCCAACTGCACAACGGCTGCACCTAATGCACCAAATGCCCCAGTAACGGCCACTCGCCTAGTGGAATTGCTCATAGTATGTAAGCCTCATTTATTGTTCTGATATTGACCCCGACAACCAGAATTTAAACACATTTATTTTTTGTGTTCAACAAATGCGCCACCCTCAAGTGAGTCCTGCCGTAAGCTTTGAATTGCACGCTAATCGATCGGGAATGCTTGACAAGTCGCACCAACACAACACGATTTACTGCCCCGACTCGGTTATAAGCAAGCGGGCCGTTTGGACCCGCCCTGCATCCTAGGAACAAACGATGACGGTTATATTGGCACTATAGGTTGGACAGCGCGGTCATACCGGCCTACACCGACATCAGAATCGGCCGATAGAACTGTAGGACGCGGTTGATCCAATATGGTTTGGGGCGGGGAAATAATGGCTTTATTTAGGCCCAAATCGAATGCCGGCATCCAAGCGAATCGTTTGACCATTCAACATCGGGTTCTCAACGATACTTTTAGCCAACATGGCGTATTCCTCTGGCAACCCCATTCGCTTTGGAAAAGCGCAATCTTTGGTTAGCACACCGACCATTTCTTCCGGAATGGCTTGCGTGGCGCCAGTAGCGAATAAACTAGGCGCAATTGCCATAACGCGAATACCTAAGCTTCCGAGGTCACGAGCCATCGGCAGTATCATGCCGGCAACGCCGGCCTTTGCGGCGGCATAAGCTACCTGGCCAATTTGGCCCTCGAACGCCGCGATGGAGGCGGTGTTAACCAGCACGCCTCGCTCACCCATCGCATCGGGCTGCTCGTCTTTCATAATATCCGCCGCTATACGGCAAATATTAAATGTCGCCGTAAGGCTTAAGTCCAATACTTTGGTAAAAGACGCCATGTCGTGAGGGCCTTTTTTGGTTAACGTGCGCATAGCAATACCGCCACCCGCCGTAGTTACCACAATATTTAATCCCCCAAGCTGTTCTGCAATAGCCCGCAGGCTTTTTTCCAAGCCTTCGTAATCCAAAATATCACACGCTTGAAACGCAATACCCATCTCCGCGGCAATGGCCTCACCATTGGAAGATGCCAAATCCATAATGGCGACCTTGGCGCCACTGTCATGAAGCAACTTAACAGTGGCAAGCGCCATCCCCGAGGCGCCACCGATAACAATGGCTTTTTTATTTTGAATGTGCATCGTGTCGTTTTTCCTTTGATTGAATTAACAGAGCGAAGAGGTTTAACCGTTCGACGGGGAATGACATTGTGGGCATCCGACCCGATCCTTAAAGGCACCAGCAAAACGGAGTAAAAAGAAGTCGTTGTCATGAGATAACACAACATTTACTCGCACCACTGCCCACGAAAAAACAGTTGAAAAGAAACTTCTAGCATCAGACAAACCTGCTCGACAGTCGCCCGAAGCCCTATTCAGACACTGGAAAAACTCGACGAGACTATTTGCCTTTTGACTCGTCACACATACCCGTTAAGGTTCGAGCAACTATCCGAGTCATACCGGCCCACATAGCCTCAGCACCAACCCCCCGATTCACCGTCTCCAAATCGGTAGCGGCCAACCGCTCCATCGCCGCTACCAGCACAGAGGCCTCGGCGGTGGCGTCGGTCCGAGTAAGCTTCGACCGCTTCGGAAAGGCCGCAAAAATGTGGTCTGCAAATCGGTTAACGATACGAATAGACGTGCGCAACCGTATGGCTTCAAACGCCGGATCACCTCGATCGGCCTCCAAATTACGGTAACGAAGCACTTCCCGATGCTTATCCCAAACCGAAACAAACGCTTTAACAACGCGCTCAGCATGGTCCAGATCCAGCGTATTCGGCTCCCAGGGCTCATCGAGGATGTCGTGTACCACTGACATATCCGCCTCGGCTGCCTGATTCAGAGCCAGCAAAATGCCTTTTACATCAGCAAAATACAGATAAAATGTCGCGGAAGAGGACTTTGCCTTTTTCGCAATCGCTACCGCCGTAAGCTCCACTGGCGAACTTGTTTTTAACAATTGTAACGCGGCATTCATCAACCGCTGACGCGTCTCAAGGCCCTTTCTACCTAGAGACTGGCCATGTTTGTTTGTCTTAACCACTATATTCATATTGCTATCGCCTGTTTAAAGCAATTTTCCTCGGTAAATATCCCGCCAATTTGAACAACTGTGTCCATACTAACTCAGCTCGAGATATAGGCCCTGCTAACACTGTGTCAGTATACCACCAAGCGAAGATTTGAAATAACGACCGCACGGCCACGGGCAATCACACTTACCACGAAGGCTTAGCAAGAAGCCAAAGAAAGGCTCCCTATTACCGAAACTTAAACAGGCGTTTAGGGCATACTTAACGTGTTGCCCCCGCAAATAACTGATGATATATTAGTTTCTATAAAACAATAATACAAGTGTGAATTCGCTTGCTAACCATGACAACAGATTGATGCCAGGAGTCAGTGCAACGATGAACGTGAAAGAATTGCCCTTTTCAATGAAACCCGTAGGCTGGTTTCAGATCGGCTGGAGCGATGAAATCGCCAATGCGACCATCAAGCCGATAAAATACTTTGGAGAAGAAATGATCGCCTTTCGCACCGAGCAAGGCGTACTGCACGTGATGGAAGCGCATTGCCACCACCTGGGAGCTCATTTGGGCTATGGAGGTAAAGTGACCGGCGACCAAATCACTTGCCCTTACCACGGCTGGCAATGGAATAGTGAAGGTAAAAACACGCACATCCCCTACCAAGAAAACTGTGTCAATAAGCGCCTTAAAACTTACCACATCAAAGAGCAACACGGCGTCATCTTTTTATGGCACGACCCCTCTGGTTCCGCGCCACGCTGGGGCCTTCCTCACATGTTTGATAGTTTTCGCGATTACTTGGACATGGACGAAAGCGCGTTTTACCCGATCTACCCTCACGGCACTCGACTGTGGCCAAAAGAAGAGGTCCACCCCCAAATTACCTTTGAAAACAGCGTTGATTCCATGCACTTTAGGTACGTGCACAACTCACCGTTAAACCCTGAGCTTTTAGAACAGGATTACCGAGAGAATGGCTCAGTATTTCGCACCCTATTTGGCTTTCGCTCAGTAAAACACAACGAAGAAATCACAATGACATTCGACACCCGAACCTCCGGAGTCGGCTGTTCATTTAATGTTTTCAAGGGATCCTATAATTACCGAGTTTTGTATTGTGCAACGCCAATTGATGACGCAAGCTCAGATCTCTTTAACACGATCTGGTGGCCCCGCAAACCCGGCGATAACGGCGACATGCCGGAAGACATACAACAGCGCGTAGACAAAGAAATTTTGACAACTGTCGACGAAGACCTATCTGTTTGGCGCCATCAAAAATATGTTCATCGCCCCTTGCTGGCCAAGCAGGATGTCAAAGCATTTAATGCTTTGCGTAAATTCCAAGCCGGCTTTTACGACCTCCCCCCCACGGATTAATTGCAGAGCTTATAATCGCTGCACCCAGTTACACTGACAGGGTGAAAAAGCCAACGCCCCGGACTCAGTAGTAACGCTCCTGACAGGTGCCCGGTGCCGCCTCAAAGGCGCGCCAAGTGCGATCGCCCCAGACCAATAAATGACACTATGTTAGTTTTTGTTTATAGTAATAGCCCCCGTAGCGTTTCGGAGTATTAATGTGAGCCAGAATAACGAAGAATTTAACAGTGAATTAACCTTGATTCATGATCAAGCTATGAAACTGTTACAAGATCAGGTAACGCCCGAACACCTTAAACAGCTGCTGGAGCAACCCGGAAGTTTTGATGAAAAGCTGTGGCAAACCGCGGTTGAGCTGGGCTGGCCCCTTTTGTCCGCGCCGGAGCGTTTCGGTGGGCTGGGAATGGACCTGGACGGACTGGTTACCTTAACTGAGATTCTGGGCCAAAAAACAGCCTCCCTTCCGCTAATCAGCGCATTTGTTGCACTAGACGCGATAACGCATTGCGGCGCAGAGCACCTACCCACAGAACAAGCAAACGCGATTGCCAGTGGCGCAGCGAAAGTTTGCCTAGCATTGGCTGAACCGGAAGAATCAGGCATCCCATCAATGCCTAACACTGCAATGGCGCACGGAAAACTGAATGGTATTAAGGCCATAAGCGCCTTTGCCAATGTTGCCGATATCGCACTGGTTAGCGCAACCGATGCAACACAAACAATCTTGGTGTTGGTTGACCTGCACCAAGCCGGTGTAACACGAACCGCGCAACCGGGCTTTGATCAGTCGCGTGCCGCAGCGAGCCTTTGCTTCAAGAATGCCTCAGCAATTCCATTAACCGAGGCCAACCTAGACCGAGCGCTCGGCCTTGCTGCACTCGCGACCGCTTTTGAACAGATTGGCGGTGCCGAAGCCGCCATGCTAATGGCCCGAGACTACGCGCTAGAACGACACGTATTCAACCAACCCATCGGGCGTTTTCAAGCAATAAAGCACAAAATTGCAGATATGTACTGGCGTATAGAGTTGGCTCGAGGCTGCGCATTGGATGCGTTACAGTCCTTTCAGGCCGGCGCCAGCAGCTGGCTTGGGTCAAGCGCTGCTGCGCGCATCGCCGCCACCGCCGCCTATGAGTTTACGGCCCAAGAAAACATAGAAACCCACGCCGGCATCGGCACCACCTGGGAGGGCATGCCGCAACACTATTATCGCCGTTCACGCGCTTTGGCCTTGGAACTGGGCAGCATCCATAGCTGGCGCAATAGGTTAATTCACCAAACTCATATCGCCCAGCCAGCCTTTCAAGAACCCGCCCTCCAAGAAGCTCTAGGCACCAGCGAAGAGCTCTATCAGTATCGATTGCAGGCCAGGGCCTGGCTAGCCCAACACGCTCCCGACTACAGCGGTGAGGTACGCCTTGGGTTAAGCCCTGAAGAAGACTTAGCTTTAGGGCGGCGCTGGCAGGCGTTAAAGCAAACATCCGGCTACGCCGCAATCAACTTGCCGGCAAAATGGGGTGGCGGCGGCAAAACCGAATTACATAAAATTATTTTCGGTGAAGAAGAGTTACGCTACCAGCTTCCCACCGAATATTTTGTTATCAGCACGGCACAGATAATGGCAATATTTCTGCGTTATGCACCAGAGCGCCAACGCGAAGAACTTGGGCCCAGAGCGATTTGTGGGGACGACATCTGGTGTCAAATGTTTTCCGAGCCCGCCGCCGGCTCTGATTTAGCGGCCGTTCGCTTAAAAGCCACTGCGGCCACGCGCAACGCGGTAGACGGCTGGGTACTGAGCGGACAAAAACTGTGGACCAGTTGGGCACACATTTCAAAATATGGGTTTGTGGTCGCGCGCACCGATCCATCAGTGGTCAAACATAAAGGTATTTCAACCTTCTATGTGGACATGAATACACCCGGAATTACCGTACGCCCCATTCGCCGCATGGCAGGCCAAAACGATGTTAACGAAGTCTTTTTCGATGATGTATTCATCCCCGACAGCCAGCGTCTCGGCCCCGTTAATAAAGGCTTTAATGTAGCCATGGAAATGCTGATGGTGGAGCGTATTGCTGGGGTATACGACGAAAGTATCGGCGGCGTGTCGTTGCCAGAACTGATAAAGCTCGCCCACCGATCGCGCATCGACGGACAACCTGCCATCGAAGACGGCCAAGTGCGCGCCGCGTTGGCGCAAGGTTATATTGAACGTTTGGGGCTACGCAACATTTACCGCCGGGCGATGGCTGCCATAGAAAATGGTAAAGAACCAGGCCCTGAAGGCTCCATACGCAAACTTATCCTGGGGCGAGCCCGGCAACAACAAGGCGCTTTGGCGCTGGATTTAATGGGCGCTCAAGGAGCCTACATGAACCCACAAGGAGACTTCCGCACGGACTTTGCCTGGTCTTGGATCGATCCTGCGGCGCGTATCGCCGGCGGCACAGATGAAGTTCTGCTCAGCACCATCGGCGAGCGAGTGCTGGGACTGCCTCAAGATCACCGGCCAGACAAAAATGTACCGTTTAATCAATTGTGATCAAGACGAAGGCCCACAAAACACGCAACCTTACACGACGGATTGAATCGGCTAACGCCGCTTGATCAGCCCACAAACTCAAGATACGAAGTCGATTATGGCCAACACTCCTTACCTTGAAAAAGACGCCATTATTTCTGGCGTCGGCCAATCCCAGATCGGTCGACGGTTGCCGCGTAACGGCTTGCAACTGACCATAGATGCCGTTAAATCCGCGCTCGACGATGCCGGACTAACACCCAGCGATATCGATGGTGTCGCCAGCTGGCCCGGTAAACTCGAAGCGCAGCAACCCGGGTTTTCTCCGGTTGGAATTACCGATTTAAAAGAAGCGATGGGACTGCAACTGAATTGGTACAGCGCCGGCTTTGAAGCAACCCAAATGTCGTCAATCATCAACGCCTGTATGGCCGTAGCTACCGGGCAGGCACGCCATGTTATTTGCTTTCGCACCATGACAGAAGCCACCAGCATGGCCAAGGGTAAACGCTCGAGTGTAATCGGTGCAGGTAACAACCGAATTGGCGGGTCGTTTCAATGGCAAATTCCATTCAATGCCTTTTCCGCGACCAATTGGGTGGGGTTAATTGCCTCACGTTACATCAAAGAGTTCGGCTTAACCCGCGAACAGCTCGCGCAAATCCCCATCAACGCTCGGCGCAATGCCTCACTAAATAGCCGCGCGATCTACCGAGAGATTATTACGCTTGACGACTATTTAGCCGCTCGTATGATTTCTTCGCCACTGTGCTTATACGACTGCGACGTGCCAATCGACGGCTCAACCGTAATAATTATCTCTCACAAAAATACCGCTGCGGATCTAAATTGCACGCCGATCCGCATAGAGGCTATTGCCGGTACGTTAAAAGGCCGGGACTCGTGGGATCAACAAACGGATTTAACTCGATTTAACGGTGATGCGACTGGTCAACGCTTATGGTCACGAACGGACCTGAAGGCGAAGGACGTTGATATTGCTCAACTCTACGACGGCTTTAGTTTTTTAACGCTATTGTGGCTGGAAGCACTGGGATTTTGCGGTAAAGGTGAGGCCGGAGAATTTATTGCCGGCGGCCGGCGGATAAGCCGAGATGGCCAGTTACCACTGAATACCCACGGTGGGCAAATTGGTGCCGGGCGAACGCACGGTTTCGGGTTTTTCTATGAGGCCGTCAAACAGATGCGCGGCCAAGCAGGCGAACATCAACTTAACACCCAGCCCCAAATAGCCGCCATCGCCAATGGCGGTGGCAACATTGCCGGTGCAGCGTTACTGGTACGGGACTAAGGAGACCGACAATAATGAATGATAGCGAAATGTTTAAACGTGCTATACCAGGGCCACTGCCCGAGCTGGACGACATCAACCACTTCTTTTGGACGTCCGGTGAAGACGGCTTACTGCGCTTCCAACAATGTGACGACTGCCATCACTGGCTGCACCCACCCAGTGTGTGTTGTCCAAAGTGCTTAAGTGAAAAGCTAACCCCACAGGCGGTGAGTGGGCAGGCAACGGTGGGCGCAGTCAGCATCAATTATCAACCGTGGATGCCCGATATGAAAGCCCCTTACGCAATTGCTATTGTAGAATTGGACGAACAACCCGGACTACACCTAACCACAAATATTGTTGGTTGCGACCCGCTTTCAGTATTTATTGGCCAGCGCGTAAAGGTTGTATTTGAACCCGCCGAAGATGTATGGCTGCCGTTATTTACCCCCATAACGGAAGCGTAAAACTATCGCCCCCCTTGGGCCTGAGCACAGGCGTACCCCAAAATGGGCGCCGCACAACCTTTTATAGGCGCTTAACTTATAGGCACTTAACTTATAGGCGCTTAACCCCTTGAGAATCTCTGAATAAGTCCAGATTCTCTCATGATCACTTGTTTAGTGACCAATCGGGCAGCGTCGATAAAAAATGCGGTATTCAACGTACCATCAGTGGGCTGTTAAATTTCCGCAAATCAGGTACGTAATTCGCAAAGTTGAACGGCAAGACGATACCTGGCTCTGCACCACACACGATAGGAATCGCCTGAATTAATGGAATAGCAGTAGCATAATAAGCCGGCAGCGTATGATCACCGGGCCGGCGTTCGAGATTCTCCTCCACCGAAGCCATTAATTGGAACTGCCCTCGCAGCGAAACCGGCTCACCTTCAATTTTAATATTGTAATAATCTCCTCGGTGCAATCCGGCCGGTAGGTCACGCTCATCAACATACCAGATCTCTTCTAACGTGATAAATTTCTTCCCCTCCACAATGGCATGGTACAGAAAATTCACTCCGTTGCGCCGACCCTTTTGTACCGTAAACGGAATGAGTTTTAGATCTTCACGCGCGACAAAATACTTTTTTTCAGAGTCTATACGATCCAATTTGACCCCCATCACCTTACAGGTCAGCGCGAGCGTTTCGCAATATCCGCGATCACCCACATTTTCAATCCAAGGAGTCGTAGACATCTCCGAATTGTAGCCTAAGCCGCGCATCATATCGGCGCTTTCTATATGGCTATTATCGGATAATTCCTGCACATGAATATGCTTGATAACGGTGCTAGCTCCGGTTAAGGTGCCGATAATTCTCTCGTACAGCCACCCTGGGTTAACACCCGTGCCATGTAAGCAACTGCCGCCTTTTTTACACGCAGCCTCTAACTTGTCGTGCAGCGCCTGATCATGATACGCCGGGTACCACCAACCAGCAGAGGTAACCAGGCTTTTACCCGATTCCAATAAACGACAAGCTATATTCGTGGCATCGCTGTTCAATTCCAGCTCTGCGCTCATATTAACCGAAAAAATTACCACATCGGCTTCCAGAGCGATCATAGCCTCTTGATCGGTGGTCATCGCCAATCCAACAGGGTTCATGCCCAGGAAAGTGCCCACATCCAACTCATTTTTATCCGCACTGTAGGCCAAAACTCCCACCAATTCTAATTCGGGCTTTTTCAATACTTCTTTCATGCAGGCCTTACCAACAATACCCGGCCCCCAGACAATCACTTTATAAGGAGCTCGCATTCTCAATGCCCTCTATTATTATCTTTATCGACTAACTTACGGAAATGACTGAGCGCATTTTCGCTAAGAAAGCAGCCACAGCCTTACTATGATTTATTGCGTACTGCTTAGCACTCAGAAACACCCAGGTGGTTTTACAGAGCCTTAAGCACAATTGCTTGTGACAACACCCAACACACCCCTTAATCCACACTGACGCTTTGGGCATGATGGCCTGAACGCATCACACACAATCAATTCCATCTCAATCAACTGAGCGAATACGCCAAAACCGCGCGTCTTCGGCACGCAGTTTTGCCGCAAGCCAATCCGCTTGTGTTTAGAAGTTATACCTCGCGGTCACACCCCAGTATGCTTGCGCGTTACGCGTTGATCGGCTAAGTACCCGACCTTGACCCGCGTAACCAGCAGAAGCAGTCAACGTATTTGCAAAATACTCATCGGTAATATTTTTACCAATAACCAATACCGTCCAGTTGCCTTCTTTACTCTCAAACCCAAGCGTCAAATCCAGCAAACCGTACTGCTCTTGAACCGTCAACGGGTCATAAGTTAATTGCATTTGCACATCGTCCTGCCAGGTATAACTGAGCATAGCGTATAGATCGAAAGGCAACGTATTGACCGGTATGTCGTAGCGGGAGCTAACCGAATAGGCCAACTCTGGGGTGTAGATCATGTTATTGCCAGAAACGTCTTGGGCAAACGTGCCACCACCGTTATCAATACTACACCCCTGAACGGCCGTTTGACCGGTATAGCAAGGTTGTATCAAATCACTGAGTTCAGAATCCTGAAGCGCGATATTGGCGCCTAAGGTTAAATATTCGGTTGGGCCCCAATCGACACTCAGCTCCAAACCCTGAGTCGTCACAGTACCCGCATTGATGGTTACCGTATTGATTGTGCCCGGTACCAATCTCGAGCTTTGTAGATCATCTACTTCCTGCCAAAACAGAGCACCATTTAATTGTACAGAACCGTCAAACCAGCGTGATTTTAAACCCAGCTCGATGGCTTGTGCGATAGAGGGATCTAACACGGCGTTGTCGACCGTGGCAGATCGTCCGATGTTAGCGCCCGCCCCGACAAAACCGCGAGACACGGATAAGTAAGTTTGCGCATCGGAGGAAAAATCCCACGTAAGACCCATTCGACCACTCCAGTCAGCAGACGTATCTTGACGACTGAATTCGGTCGAGCTGGTCAATAAATCAAGTAACGTCAACCCACCGAACGCGGCAATCGGTGTACTTAACGCCGGGTTATCGACATCGATAGATGAAAAGTCCTCCCCCCACGTTACCGCGCTCGACGGGACGACCACGCCACTGCCCAAATCAATAAACGGAATTTGATAAACGGCATTCGAATAATCGATGTCCATTTCTTCCTGGGTCCAGCGCAATCCGGCGAAGGCCGATAAAGATTCGGTTAGCTGAACAGTAAGATCCCCAAAGATGGCATAGCTATCCCACGTTGCGGTGGATTGTTTAGGGTCTGCACGGAAAATGCCGTTATTAAATAACGCCGTTGGCGCACTGTTGTCGGCTATCTCTTCCATATGGCTTAGATAAATTCCGCCAATCCAATCCATATTTTCACCCGAACTTTCTAAGCGCAGCTCTTCGCTAAAATATTCAACTTCATTCGCTATCGCCTCATCCGCTGGGCGAGTACTAAAATTCGTGTTCACCAAAGACACCAATCCCAAGCCCAGTGGATTCGTCGCATTGGCCGCCGAGTTGTCAACATCGATACCGGAATAGCTGGCGCTGCTACGATAGGCTGTCACCGATTTTAACGTCAGCTTATCGCTCAATTCGTGAGTCAAATCCAAGCTGAGACCATAGGCTTCCATATCGCCTTGCTGTTCAAAATCCTGGCCAGTCTTGAAGGGATCATCAATCGCCTGTTGTCCGCGCACAGGGTCGCCTGCACCAATCGCCGCTGTACGGATAGCGCCAATTACGTCGTAACTCAACCCAGAAACCGGATCGATACCTCCGGTTGCCGCCCCCGAATTAGCAACAGACTCAACGACATCAACGTGCTGGGCTCCTTCAGACGTTTTTTGATTGCGATAATCCGCACTGAATAAAAGCTCTGTGCCCTCACTAACCCGAACGTTAAATTTAGCCAACACGCCAAACGTTTCCTCACCACCCAAATCAGGGTTATTCGGATTGACGTTGTCTATGTATTCGTCACGATCTGTATAGGTTCCCGATAAACGCATGTTAACGTGATCAGTCAGCGCCGTGTTGTACATCAATCGCGTTGTGTATTCCCCATCGCCGGTAATCGTTTGTTGTGCATAGCCATCGGTTTCGCTGGTCGGCGCCGCTCTTACGATACTGACAACGCCACCGGTCGCGTTTCGTCCGTATAAAGTCCCTTGGGGGCCGCGCAGAATTTCGATTCGCTCCACATCACCCACATCGGCCGAAAACTCGCTGATTCTGGACAAAGGCACTCCATCCACCACCATCGAAACGCTGGGCTGAATGCCACCTTCAAACGACAAAGAGCCAACACCGCGAATAACAAAATTGTTGGAAAAGGGCATACCCCCCTTTTGGAATTGAACGGATGGCGTGGATACGGCCAGATCCTGGGCGTTGTTGATCGCGCGATTAGCCAGATCCCTGGCCTGCACGACGTCAACAGAAATAGGAACATCCTGGACGCTTTGCACGCGCTTTTGAGCCGTCACCACAATCTCTTCAAGTTGGGCCGCATGAAGGCTGGGTATTGATGCGGAGGCAAGGGCTAACACAATCGTATTTTTGCGAAAAGAAAGGCTTCTTCTCATTGCGTGAATCTCCAGAATTTTAGTTTTATTGTTATTTAGGGTGTGTATCTACTGATTCATAGCGGTATTTAAACAGTAAATAACAATGTGTCATTTTTACCCTTAATGCCTGACACGGATAAAACTGACCACTTGTCATTTTTATAGTTTTACCGCAACCAAAATCCAATAGCAAGAAAAAATGACTCTTCAACAGTTTTTGTAATAACAAGTTCGCATTAAAGCTATTATTAATCATAAATATGCATTTATTACTGACTTTTAAAAAAGGACGATACGTTATTTATTTCCAAACAGCCTAAGACAAACCCAAAATCAACAACTAAAATACCGTATTTTTTAGAAAGGTATATGAATAAGATTATTAACTAACATATTAATAGTTTTTAATTAAATCCCACTGGCTATCACTCGAAAGATAACGCCGGCTGCGTATCAACCGCGATCAGCACCCCCGTGTGGGCACACAGTTACGGCAAGAGAACAGATGTGCATCCGAAGCACATTGGTTTGCCCCGGTCAAAATGGGGTAACGTATCCTACCCGCGATCTTCTACCGTAATTCTGCCTAGCCGGTTTTGGGGGTTCAGCAAACAGACCGATCCGAAACGGACGGTTGGTATTCGAGCGCCGATCTCCCTTAGCGATGAATTAATACCTGAGAAAAGAAGCGTACAAATCGAACGATCCGAGCCCAGGTAATTACGCACCCTTGTCGGCCTGGCGAACGACCGGACTCAATTTAGGGCTACCCTGCTGTGGGCCTAGCGCCTGTGCATCCCGCCGCCGACCATTGGAACAGGAGACGATCCCCGCCCCTCCAGACCACCCCCTCCGACCGCAAAGACTCCAACTGCCAAGAACTGACTTGCTAGAAAAATAACATAGTGTTATTTTTGTTAACTAACACTTGGTCAGTTAAATACCAAGCCGCGCCACGATTGCTCGGCAAACTACCGACCGCACAATAACAATGATCCGCTACCCCAGCCGAAAACTCTTACCCTCGAGGCCTTTCCCACTATGGAATACAACGACATTAGCTACGAAAAAACCGGTAACATTCTGCGTATTTGTCATAACCGACCCGACAAAAGCAACGCCCAGTCAACACGACTACTCGCTGAACTGGACGACGCCCTGGAGCACGCCAAAAACGACGACGATGTTCGGGTATTAATTTTGGGGGGCACAGGCAAGCATTTTTCAGCCGGCCACGACCTGGTCGACGGCCTGAAATTACGGGGAGACTATACTGTTGAACAGCACTGGCAGTGGGAACAAGAACACTTTCTGGGTAACGCCATGCGCATTTGGGATTTTCCCAAACCTACCATTGCCGAGGTTAGCGGTGCCTGTATTGCTGCGGGCTTTATGGTGGCCAATTCGTGCGATTTGATGGTTGCCAGTGAAGACGCCTATTTTTCAGACCCAGTCCTGCACTCCATGGGCGCGGCCTCGGTAGAAGCACTAGTGCACCCTTGGGTGCTCGGCCTAAGAAAGGCCAAAGAATTACTGTATACCGGCGGTCGAATAAGTGCACAAGAAGGCAAAGAATGGGGCATGATTAACCACGTAGTCCCGCGCGAGGAACTGGAAACCTTCACGATGAAGCTGGCCCAACAGATCGCCAAAGCACCGCCCAACGCCATGCGCATGCTTAAACGCTCTCTCAATCGTACTGCGGACATTCAAGGTTATCGCAACGCGATTAATGCCCACTTCGATACGCACACTGTCAGCTCGTCTACCAAAGAGTTTTGGGACATCGTCAATAAAGGCGCCGCCCACATGGTTGAAGGCGGCAAAAAATCGAGCTCCTAGCGCTCCCTACTTAATGGCGTAACCGAGCTGCCCTACCCAATTGTTAGGCAGCCGGCCTGCTCACTATTTTCATCCACGTTAAGCGCCGCCAAAGGATTAGCGCTTGACGCGTATTTGCTGTTTAAGCTCAACGGTATGCAACTTTAAGCTGGATGTTCTGGGTATCGCCTCCAGCCAGAAAAAATCAACCGGTATTTGCTGCGCGTTAAGATAACGCCGACAGAACGCTTTCATCGCGACCGCATCCGGTTTTATCGCCCCCTGAGCCAATACTAATGCCGCCACAGGAACCTCACCCAATCGTTCGTCTGCCACCCCGACAACGCCGGCGTCGGCGATTGCCGGATGAGCCCGCAAGGTTTCGGCTATGGCTTCAGGAGCCAGTTTGAAACCGCCCCGAAAGATCGTGTCGTCATCCCGCCCAACAAACCACATGAACCCCTGATCATCCAGACGCGCCAAGTCAGAGGTGCGCACCCAATCTGGGCCAACTCGATCAGCGTTAACCTCTAAAATACCCGTCCGATTCGGCCCTAGAATCTCACCACTGTCGCGATCGATTACACGTAATGAAACACCGGGTAAAGGGCGCCCACAACTGCCTCGTTTGCTGTCGCCAAATCGTTCCAAATCGGCCGAGGTCCACGTCGTGACTACGCCACAAAATTCACTGGCGCCGTAACTTAAATTAACGGGGATGCCCAAAGTGTCGACGAAATAATCGTGCACTTTACGATCCAACGGCGCCGCTCCGGTGCGTACCACGTTAATCCCAGCTAAAGTCTCCCGATCGACACCACGCTGCATTAGCATACTCATGGCAGCCGGAGGAATGTCCGCGGTTGAAGGTTGATAACGGCGCACAAACTCAAGCCAAATATCGACGTCGAATTTTTCCATTAAGGCTATTGGGTTACCCATTAAGGCAGGGGGAGTAACGGCGTATATGCCGCTAATGTTTGCCAATGGCAACGCAATAATCAGCGCAGATTGTGCTCCATCACCTTGCATATTGCGGATACTGGCCACTGCCGCTTGAGCGCTGGCCTGTAAATTTTCTAACGACAAGCGAATCCGTTTTGGGGTTCCCGTGGTGCCACTGCTCAGAGTTTCCACCGCCACACCCGGTAAAACAGGACGTTGACTCAAGGACGCAACGGTGTGCGAAAGGTCAACAATAGAAACACCGGCCTCGCTGATACCGATCGCTTGAGTGCCTACCTCTCGAGCGGCCGCCAATGTGTGCTCGTTCCAGTCTTGCGTGTCCGCGATGACCACCGGTAACCGTAACTGACGAATATCAGCGGCGATTTTTTCCGGTGATTGATAACCGTAAACCATTGCTGGCACACGTTGATGAGCCAGCAATCCCCACAGACACGCCACGTGGTGCGCGCGCGTATGCGCCACAAACCCCACCCGCTCGGCTACCAGCGTTCCCAATTGTTCCAGGCAATGCCCAAGCTGCTCGTTAAACTCTTGGACGAATTGCCAAGTATAAATCCGACCGGCAAAGTCAATTGCCATATCACCGCACGGCCGACTCATCGTCCGCTGTAATTGGGCCACCAGGGCGGTTCGTGACATAAGCCACTCCTATACCTGTCTATCCACTATTGTTATCGATGTGCTTAAACACGCTCGCCGACCATGCTACCACACACTAACTAAATATTTGTTAGCTATGGAGGGGAGTGGCCGGCGACTCGGCCCATAGCACACCCCTTTGCCATTATATTAACAATTATTAGGCCGACATACCGAGAACCTAAAAAACTGACATTTTATTGTTTATTGTGGCAAACCGGGTAACAAAGCGCTACCATAACTGACATATAGTTATTTATAGGCGATATACCTAAAACGTATCTCTCCTGCGATTTAGCTCAACTCTAGCCTGCGCGAATACGGGAACCATTGAAATTTATGACTACGAAAACCACCGCTGCTGCGCCTTACAAACTCGATTATAAAACCGTTAAGAACTGGCAATTTGACCCACTCATAAGCCGCTACACACAGGCCGATGTCATCACCTATGCAAAAGGTATTGGGGTAGGAATGGCAGGCCCCCTACAAGCCGAGGAATCAAAATACCTACTTGCAGGTGACCACCTGTCGGTATTGCCCACGATGGCGGTGGTAATGAATCAGGGCGAAATGTGGACACAAGATCCGCGCACGGGAATCGATTGGACTAAAACCGTGCACGTTGAAGAATCGATTACCCTCGAACGCCCCATACCAAGCACTGGCGAGTTGACGGCAACCTTTGGCGTTGATGAGATCTACGATAAAGGCGAGGGCAAAGGCGCTTTAATGTACGAACACCGCAAGCTACACGACAGCAACGGCCTAGTTGCAACGGTCAATATTGCCACCTATTTACGCGGCAACGGCGGCTTTGGCGGGCAATCCACAGGAGGCCCAAAACCCACCCCCGTACCAAACGATCGTCCGGCGGATGCGGTCATCAAGCTTTCAACGCCGACCAGCGAAAACACAACCTATCAATTAGGGCCGGAATTCGTTGAAGCCGTAAAAACAGAATTATTAACGTCAAGTGCCCCCATGTTGCGTGGCGTTTGCTCGTTTGGTATCGCTGGCCGAGCCGTGTTAAAACTGACTTGCGACAATCAACCAGCGCGCCTTCGACACTTAGGCTTGCGCTACGTTGCGCCGGTATTTTGTGATGAAACTCTGGAAACAGAAGTGTGGTTTATCGGCCCAGGCAAAGCCGCCTTTCGCATCAGTTGCCTAGAGCGAGAGTGCTTAGTAATGACCAACGGTTTAGCGGAATTCGATTTACAATAGCCCACGTTTACCCGTCATAATAAAGTTAATAGACACTTGACCAGCCAAGAATTGGATGGGTACCGGATTATAGTGCGACCCATTAAATAAGCGATGCCCGACCGTTATCGATTACCGTAACCTTACGATCTGGCACGCTAACCCTAAACGATACGTCGCCGCCATCCACCCAGGCTTCAGTACGCAATGTTTCACCGGGAAAACAAGGGCGAGTAAACCGCACATCCAACTCAGTTATTTTTTGAGGGTCGCCGTCGCAAACTGTTTTGGTTAGCGCTGCGGCCGCCACCCCCATGGTCGCCAACCCCTGTAAAATAGGCCGCTCAAAACCCGCCTGCTGTGCAATTTTTGGATCAGCATGCAACGGGTTCATATCGCCATTTAAACGATATAACAGCGCGGTTTGTGGCATCAATTTACAATCCCATGAAACATCGGCGTTGCGCTCGGGAACAACATGCGGCTTAGGCGCTGACCCACCCGAGCCCCCCATTCCGCCATCCCCACGACAAAAAAGTGTTTGCTCCATCGTGACGAGCTTTTCATTCGTCTGAGCATCAAATAAACACCGCTCAAAATACACCAGAGCGCCTTTGCCCTCACCCTTATCAATCACATCTCGTACCTTACCACGGCCGACAATATCGCCCTCAATAGGCAGCGTTTTATGCAGTTTAATAAATTGTCCGCCGTGAACAATTTTAACGAAATCCAAGCCACTTTTTTGCTCACGCGGCCAAAACCCAGGGTGAGCTAAGACCACGGGTAACGTCGGCAAAGCTTTAAGGTCTTTTTCATAAACCATCGTTAAGTCGGTTTCGTTTAAGGGATCGGCTCCCAAACCCAAGCTGAGCGCGTAAAGCATTGTGTCTTTTGCACAGTAGCTACTGCGAACATCTGGAATGTTTAACTGCATTAATTCTGTATAGGTTGTCGCCATATTGACTGCCAATTACCGATCATTAAGTAAGATGCCAAAAACACACAGTAAAGCTTATTTACCGTTAAAGTGCGACGCTCTTTTTTCGCGGAAGGCCGCCACCCCATCCTCGTGGTCTTGCGTCAAATACAGGGCAGGTTGGTGATCAACTTCTGCGCGCAAGACCGCCTCTAAAGTCGCTTCCCCTTTAGCGTAGACGGCCTTGACTAGCGCCACCGGAATCGGTGCCGAACCACTCCATTGTTCGGCCGTAACGAAGGCATTGTGTTTTGCACAGCCCACATCGGTAAGCGCATCGATCATACCCAAATCCTGGGCTTCGTCAGATTGAACAGCGCGCGCCGTGAAAAAGAGTTGTTTGGCTTTAGCGACACCAATGCGTTGCGGTAAACTCCACATCAAACCCATATCGGGTATCAGCCCCACTTTATTGAATACCGCGCAAAAGCGGGAAGACTGACTCGCAACGACCCAATCACACGCCATCGCCAGAGACAACCCAAGACCGTAAGCGATGCCTTCTACAGCGCAAATTGTGGGCTTCGGTCCGGCGCTGAGCAGACGAATGATCCGGTGAGCCCGCTCTATACGCAGGCGCGAGCCCAACAACGGTCGGTCTGCTTGCATCTCGGACACATCCCCTCCAGCACAAAAGTGATCACCTGCCCCGGCCAGCACTATCGCCCGACAGCGAACATCGGCGTGCGCCGTTTCAAGAGCGGCTATCATGTCGATCACCATTTGTGTCGAAAGGGCATTGCGGCTTTTAGGATTATCCAACGTCAAACAGGTTATCCCGTTGTACGACGTCACTGAAATGGCACCAGCCATACGATTTCCTCAATATTTATTTAACAGCCTGTCACACTAAGCCGACCTTACCGGTAAGTACTCCCATAACGACACGAGCGGTATCTTCAGGGTGATCCAGCATTAAATGATGGTAAGCACCATCTACGGCAATGGGCCCCCTACCTTGCGGTAAAGCGTGAACAACACTAGCCGCCCGCTCAGCGCTAACGATTGAGCTCATCGTTCCGTAAATAATCGATACAGGTAACGTTAATTTAGTCGCGACATCAGCCAGTGCTAATGGCTCAATTTTTGACAGGTTCGGATCAAACTTCCAACACCATCCGCCTTCAATATTGCACATACTTTTGTGAGCCAATGCCACCAACAATTTTGGCTCAATTGGTTGTGGAGGCGATAATCGAAAAGCCGCCGCCGCCAATTCAGCACTGGGGTATAACCGACGATTGCCTATGGGTACCGGGCCGAACTCACTGACCTCGCCTGGCAACACGCAATAGCTGTCCAAGATCAATAACTGGCTGGCAATACTGGGGTTAGCCGCCGCAGCCACCAGGGTAATTTGCCCTCCCCAGCTGTGCGCAATAATTGCGCTCACAACCTGCTTCGTATAATGGCTAATATAATCCACAACGCATTGTAAATCCCAAGCGTGGCCATCTTGGCTATAACCGTTGGCACCACGTGTTTCTGCACGTCGTTCGCTATCACCCATCCCGGAGAAATCCATCGCAAATACGCGGTAGCGAGTGGATAAGATGGGTAAAATACCGTCCCACCAAGATAAATGAGCGCGATGCCCATGCACTAATAACAGTACGGGTTTATCCGGTGTGTCTTTGAGGTGCTCGACCACATGTAGATTTACACCTCGACTCAATACCCGATGGGTAACGGGCTTTTGCGCATCACCCAACTGTTTACTCATGACCTTCAACCTTTTTGGCGCAAAGGATAAACAATATCAACAATACGCCACGAAAAGGGCTAAATATTGTGTTCTGATGACAGCGCGATTGAGAGCCAACGTCATTTTTTACATCAAGCAGCAAACCACACAAATTAGAAATCGTGTTTATTTTATTTTGATTCAATGAAACGGCTCCCACAGGTAAACGCCCTACCCTAAAATACGTTTATTTACCCTTGAATACCGGCTTGCGTCGCTCACGAAACGCGTTAATAGCTTCTTGGTGATCCTGCGTTTGACCAGCGATGTGCTCATAGGCCATTCCCGCATCCATCATGCTGTGAGCGAGCTGTTTTAATGGGATATTAATCACCTGCTTGGTCCACCGAACCGATTGCATTGGCATAGCCAATAACCGCTGGCAATACGCATCAACTTCAGCATTTAATGCTTCGGCCGGTACGGCTTGATGAATTAAACCCAACTCTTGTGCTTTGCTACCGCTGAGTATATCCCCAGTAAATAAGTAATGTTTGGCACGCGCATACCCCATTAATTGCGGCCAGATAACACTGCCACCGTCACCGGCAATCAGAGCAACATTATTGTGCGGATCACCAAATTTCGCCGTCTCGGTTGAGAAGGTAATATCAGCTAAGAATGACAACGTAGTACCCAAACCGATGGCATCGCCATTAACTTTGCAAATAACCGGCTTCTCACAATCCAGCAATGTATACACAAAGCGCTTGGCTTCTCGAATAGTACGATGCATTAATTCAGGGTTATCACGTAACTTTTGCATGTATTCCAAATCACCCCCGGCGGTAAATGCCCGGCCGGCACCGGTAACCACAATTATTTCACTGTCAAGGTCTTCGGCCGCATCAAAAAATACGCGCGACAACTCGCGGTGCCCGGTCTCACTAAAACAATTCAGCTTTTCTGGATTATTAAGAATAATATTGAGTATTTTGCCGTTGCGCTCGAACTTAAAAAATTCGTAACGACTGAAAAAATCATCTGACATGTAATATGCTCCGATAGAGGCCTTAACCTAAAACAAGTGCCGTTAATTATTATTAATCGGTAATTAAAGGGTTTCTTCCAACCCCATAACCAATGTCGCCTGACTGGACAGTGTACCGCCGTTGGCGTGAGAAACCGCCAGCTTAGCATTTGCTACCTGACGCCGACCCGCCTGAGAACGCAATTGCATGCAGTTTTCAACGATCGTAAACAAACCGTACATTCCCGGATGACAGCAAGATAAGCCTCCGCCATTAGTATTTACGGCCAGTGAGCCACCCGGCGCGATGCGGCCTCCAGACACAAAATCGCCACCTTCGCCCTTGGCACAAAAGCCCAAATCTTCAAGAAACAATATGGTGTTAATCGTAAACGCGTCGTAGACATTAACCACGTCCATATCGGCGGGCTTATAACCCGACAATGCGAACGCTCGCTGGCCGGACTCCGCCGCAGGCGTAACGGTTAAATCCTGCATCTGATCAACATTGGAATGCCAAACCGCCGCCGCGCCACCCAACACAAAAACCGGCTGCTTAACTAAATCTTTAGCTCGCTCTGATCGAGTCATAACAATGGCTGCTGCACCATCGGTAATTAAACAGCAATCGGTTTTAACTAATGGGTCTGAAATCACGCGAGCATTCATACAGTCGTCGATACTTAAATCGCCTTTACCATACATAAAGGCATCGGGATTCAGGTTGGCCCACTTTCTGGCAGCAACCGCGACCTCCGCCAAACTTTCACGACGGGTACCGTACTCGTGTATATGCCGAGCAGCGGCCAACGCATAAGATGAGAGCGGATTCATTGGGCGATACGGTTTCTCGTAAGGCGACGCCTGCCGCATAGAGACCAACCCACCAGCGCCTGTGCGTTGATTGCTGCCGTAGAGGATTAACGCCGTATCGATGTAACCCGCCTCAAGCATAATAGCGGCGGTAATCGCGTGAGATACAAACGCTGATCCTCCGGTTCTATTGTTATCGGTAAACCGTGGCCGTATACCTAAGTATTCAGCTGCCGATAAACCCGACAACGCATCGTCACCGGTACAAACAAATAAACCGTCTACGTCGGCTAAACGCAAATTGGCATCGGCTAGGGCAAGCTTGGCGGCATTGGCGGCTAAGTCCAGCGGTTTATAACCCGGCGCCTCACCCATACCAAAAGTGGCGGCACCAACAATGGCCGTATTGCCTCGCGGAAATGTTTCCATAATCTTCCTTACTGGTTTTTTCGGCAAGCAGGTTTGACACCAGCCAATTCGCACGCCGTTAATCCGCCAAATTGGGGTTAGCGGGACTTGGGCATCGCCAGGGCTTGCTCTGCTACCAACGAACGCTGCACCTCACTGGTGCCACCATAAATGGTCGTACCGATGGATTGTCGATAACCCAACTCCACATGCCCCAAACCCTGGTTGCTGGCAAAAATACTGTCGGGCGCGGTGAGATCCATAAGATCCAACGCGTCGGTCTGGTACATCTCACACGCAAAATATTTGGCCATTGGCCCCCAATAGCGGCTGTGTATTTTTTCTTGCAAAGCCCAAATCGCTCGTCGGCAAAGCACCGTAGATACTTCAAGATGGGTTTTGGCACGCGCTAAACGATCACAGGCATCGCGATCATTAAGCAGCGGTTGCCCTAAACGTTTGGCGTTTAATGCCCACTGCTCAGTAGCATGCACCATCGAAACGTGACCATGACGATACTGATCGGCTGCACCATGCTCCATCTCCAACGTACTGGCCATCACTTTCAAGCCGCCATCTAGAGGACCGATTAGATATTTGTCTTCCAGGTAAACATCGCTAAAATAAACGATATTCGTTCGCTCATCCTGCAACGTGTGCACAGCATGCACTTCTATCCCCGGGGACTGCATCGGCACCAAAAACACACTTAACCCGGCGTGCTTTGGTTTATCTGGATTGGTTCTGGCCAATAAGAAACAGTAATCGGCCAAGTTCGCTGCAGTGGTAAAAATTTTCTGTCCGTTGATCAACCAGCGGCCGTCTTTTTGTTTTTCAGCTTTAGTTTTAGCCGCAAAAACATCGCAACCACACGAAGGCTCGGTAAACCCCATACAGGCAAGAGATTCGCCACTACCAAAACGAGTCAACACCTCTTCTTTCACTTCATCACAGGCAAACAACATCAAAATCTGTGCTACCTGGTTGGTAATGGGTGCGGTGACGTGCTCCCAGCCATTGGCTTCTAGAACCGCTGTCATGGCTGCCAGATCATAGGCATCACGCTCTTGGCCTCCGTATTGTTTTGGCCAATGCGGAAACAGCAAACCATCACGGGCCAACTGCTTATTAAACGCTGGGTGAAACCCTGCCACCGAATGGTGAGCATGGGCTCGTAACTCGGGCGTCATATTGGTTTCAAAGTATGCGGCGACTTCAGCGCCAAACGCTTCGGCCCGTTCACCGAGGCTGAAGTCCAAGTCAATTTGGCCGGCATTGGGTAACGCCACGGAGACACCGTGCCAAAGTCGTTGTCCTATCTGATGCAATTCTTGCTGGGGATCCCCCAACGGTAAAACCGCCGATTTCGACTTGCGGTAGTACATTTGGATGTCGTATTCCAACGACACACCGTAACCACCAAAGGTACGCAAGGCACGCGTCATGGATTTCGAGGCCATCTGAGCGGCCCACCAATACGCCATGGACACGCTCGCGGCAGCGTCTACTCGGCCTTTGGCTATTGCCCAAGCGGCCCGCCAGGTTAATAACTGCGCGCCTTCTGTTTCCGTTATCGCATCGGCCAATGGGTGAGAAATACCCTGAAAGCTGCCTATAGGGCTACCAAACGCAAAACGCTCTTTGGAATAATCAGCCGCCATTTGCAAACCCTGGCGCGACAGCCCAGCCAAACGCGCTGCCGTTAACAATTTCCACTCCTCAATGGCGGCCTGAAACAGTTCGGCTGCCCGATTGCCTTCACACAACACCATCCGCTCACCGGCATCCTGCGGCAGTGTCAATTGCGCTATCGCATCAGACCCTAAATTGGCTTGCCGTTGTCGCGCGGCAAAGCCACTGCACAAAATAAGCTGCTCGCCATTAAGAATTAACACTGCATCAGCTATTAAACCTGCGGGCACCACTTGTTGTGGACACACCTGAACGTCGTGCAAGGCTAACGAAATAATCGCGCCATCAAAGACGCGCTCCAACCATTCCTGCGCAGCCGTATTATCGGTACTGGCTAAGCCCAATAAGCGGGTGGCAACTAAGATCTCAACAATCGGTGCAGCAGCGATGTAACGGCCCGCTTCCTCCGCAACCAACAAGGCATCCAATAACGAGCTTTCTAGCCCGCCTGCCTGTTGTGGAACCCGCAGCATCGCAATGCCAGCCGCAACAACCCGACGCCATAGAGCGGCGTCGATGCCTTCGGTTTCAGCCGCACGTAAACGCTCTGACGTGGACTCCGTGGAAAACAGTTTAGCCATGGATTCGCGCAACATGCGCTGTTCGTCGGACAAGTAAAGATTCATGCATTGTTATCCATGTACGAGTAATGGAACCCATGTTAAACTAACTATCCATCAGTTTTCAATACATATAAATCCGATGCTAATGGAGCAACGCCCATGCGCGAGTACCTACCTTTAACGTTAGGAGACACTCTGGAAGACAACGCCAGTCGCTTCTACGACCAACCGGCTTATGTGATGGAAGATCAGCTGTTGACCCACGGGCAATTGCTTACCGGGGCAAAAAAAATCGCCTCAGCCCTGGAAAAAGCCGGCGTTCGCCGCCAGGACAGAATCGGCATAGTGTCCATGAACTCTCTGCCTTTTACGCAAATTATGGCGGCCGGACAATGGAGCGGAATCATAGTCGCTACCGTTAACTTTCGCTTAGCGCCGCCGGAGATGGCGTACATCATCAACGACAGCTCGCCGCGTGTACTGTTTTTTGAAGCACAGTATTTGCCGATTATTGATCAATTACGGGATCAATTGCCCTCAGTGGAAATCTTCGTCTGTATAGGCGACAGCACAGATTGGTCGATCGGTTTCGAACAATTACTGGCCTGCGGTGACGACGAGGGTTCAACGTTTACAGCTCGAGAAGATGACATCGCATGCTTAATTTATACCAGCGGTACAACCGGCAAACCCAAAGGCTGTATTCTCGGCCAGCGTGAGATGCGCAACTCAGCCCAGTGCATGGCGACTGAAACCCGCTCCGGGCCAAGTGATCGAATTTTACTGGTAATGCCATTGTTCCATATCGGCGCTACCGCCATGCAACTGGGCACGCATTTTCGTGGCGGCTGTGTTGTGCTACACCGCCAATTTGACCCCGGCGCACTGCTGCACAGCGTTACCCACGATAACGTCAGCATATTGCATTTGGCTCCCACGCTGGTGCAAATGGTGCTCGATCACCCCGATATTGAAACCACGCACTTTACACGTGTCCATACCGTGGTTTACTCCGCCGCGGCCATGCCCCTACCGCTGCTTAAACGCGGTATCGAAAAACTCGGCAATATTTTCGTTAACCTATATGGCCAAACCGAAGTATTCAGCTCGGGCTTATTACGCGAGCAACATCGCCCCTACGGTACGGCACGAGAACAACAATGGCTAAGTTCGGTCGGGCAGCCGTTTCCCAATACTCGCATTCGAATTGTGGACGACAACGGTAGCGATTGCCCGATCGGCGAACCCGGGGAAATTGTTGTGCAATCGGTGGCTATGGCACGCGGATATTGGAATAACCATGCGGCCACTTTAGAAACTTTTCGCGATGGCTGGTGTTATTCCGGCGACGTCGGCAAGTTCGATGCGGATGGCATGCTCTACCTAATCGATCGAAAAAAAGACGTGATTATTTCCGGTGGCGAGAACATTTATTCTCGTGAAGTGGAAGACGCAGTGTTAACGCATCCGGCGATCAGTGAATGCGCCGTGATCGGCCTGCCGGATGAAAAATGGGGCGAAGCGGTCTGTGCGGTGGTGGTGTTTAAAGCCAATGAACAGCCGACCGAAACAGAAATAATCGAACACACCCGTAAACAGATAGCCAGCTATAAAAAACCACGATCCGTTATTGCTGTGGATCACATTACCAAAATGCCTACCGGTAAAATTGATAAGAAAGCGTTGCGAGCTCTATTACAGAGCTGACAAGCCGTAAACTACAGGAAACCACTATGAATGAAGCATGGATCATTGACGCCGCTCGCACCCCTCGCGCCATTGGCAAGGTGGGTAAAGGGGCGTTAGCCGATATACACCCCCAACACGTTTTATCAACCGTGCTCAAGTTTTTAGCCGAGCGTAATGACCTCAATACAGCCGACATAGACGATGTAATTGTAGGCTGCTCGGCCCAAATCGGCACCCAATCCAGTGACATCGCGCGCATGGCTGCATTAGACGCAGGCTTTAGCATTAACGCATCGGGCATCACAGTTGATCGCTTTTGCGGTTCCGGTATTAGCGCGACCAACATAGGTGCTGCGAGCATCATGGCCGGTATGGAAGATTTGGTTGTTACCGGTGGCGTAGAAATGATGTCGATGTGCGTGCCTAAGGTAATGGCGCAACCTACGGATGTCTGGAACCTTCGCCTGCGCGAACAATACCCAATGACCAACGTTGGCATAATGGCTGATCTTATCGCCAACGAAGAGGGCTTCAGCCGCGAAGCGCTTGATCGCTTCGGCGCAGAGTCTCAACGACGGGCTCATGTTGCGATTACGCAAGGCCGCTTCGATCGCAGTTTGGTTCCTGTCTATCGGCAAGACGGTAGCCTAGCATTAGACCAGGAAGAGTACCCCAGACCCAGTACCACCTACGAAACATTGGCGCAGATGGAACCCACCTTTGGGATGGTTATGGATTTACCATTCTTCGATTCCGGGGTCACGTTTCGTCAATTGATCGAACAACATTGGCCCGGTGTTAAAATAGATCACCGACACCACGCCGGCACCTCTTCAGGCGTAGTAGACGGGGCCGGCGCGCTGATTTTGGCGTCACCCCAATACGCTAAAGCTAACAACCTTAAACCACGGGCACGCATTCGAGCCATGGCGAACATGGGCCACAAACCGGAATACATTCTCAATGCTCCCGTCGATGCCGCCCGCAAAGTACTGTCAAAAGCGGGCATGAGCACCCGTGATATTGATCTATTCGAAATCAACGAAGCCTTTGCGGTGGTTGCATTAAAGTACATGCGCGACTTAAACCTCGACCCATCAAGGGTAAATATCAACGGCGGCGCTATCGCCATGGGTCACCCCGTTGGCGCTACCGGCGCCATGTTAATCGGTACCGCGCTAGACGAACTGGAACGGCAGGACAAATCCTTAGCACTTATCACGATGTGTGCAGCCGGTGGCATGGCACCAGCCATTATCATTGAAAGGCTGTAATCGACAACACCGGCACGTGCGATCTTGAGTAACAGAACTGGCCATAACGGACAGTATAATCTACTTGATTGGGTTGGCTTCCAGGCAGGCCAACCCAACACGCACCTGGCGCCACCAGTGCCCCGCAACACCGCTCGTTAAAACACGACCCTAAACACCCCATCCAGGGCGTCGCGTTGTGCTATACCGTAAACCACCATCACACCGGTTAAATGCCGCAAACGGTATAACTTGCGCGGCTTTTTAGTAAAGCTGGTAAAGCGACAAAACGGTTAATGATGACCACCGTGAGGGTCAAATAGACTTTGGCCTAAGGCCAGTTAACATTAATCTGATGCCACTGCTGGCGGCGATTTTTTCGCTCAACTAGACGCTAAACGAGAAACACAGTGGGCCTAGCTGAACGGTTTTCATCAACAATGAGTGAAAATACAGCTCCTGCCCGCTGGGATAAGCCTGAAAGTAGTGTCGTCGAGCCCCCACCAAAATGCGACCGTATATAGCTTGATAGCGCAGCTTGCCATTAGGTAATTTATAACGCCCAAGACGTTATAAAAATAAAGGCTCAAGTATGATCTACGACTACATTATTGTTGGCGCCGGCTCGGCAGGATGTGTGCTGGCAGACGCCCTCAGTGAAACCGGTAAACACCAAGTGTTAGTGATTGAGAGCGGGCCCAAAGACGACAGCTTTCTGCTTACTATGCCCCGGGGGATCGGAAAAATACTGCATCCGGAAAGCCCTTACGTTTGGCAATATGACGTCGACAAAGGGCTCGCCCAATTCACGCGTGGCGATAACAATAAAGAAACCTGGCTAAAAGGCCGTGTTCTGGGTGGCTCCAGTAGCATTAACGGTATGGTGTACGCCAGGGGGTTTGCCCATGACTACGACCAGTGGGAAACCCTAGGGTGCAACGGTTGGAATTGGCACAATCTACGACCGCACTTTATGGCCCACGAACAACATGAACTTGGTAGCAACAATGAACGCGGCGCCGACGGCCCATTGCGCATCACGGTGCACCCTAAAAACGATAACGGTCAAGCCGTCCGGCACCTAAGTGATGCCATTTTACACGCTATGGCAGACAACGGTATTACCACCACGGACGATACCAATGACAACGGCGGCGCAGGTTATCAACCCAGAACAATCTTCCAGGGTAAGCGCTGCAGTGCGGCGAAGGCATTTTTAAAACCGGCAATGCATCGGCATAATTTAACCGTAATGCACGATACTACCGTGCAAAAAATACTGTTCAACGAAAACCGCGCGATCGGTGTAGAACTGAAACACAACGGCAATATTATCCGTAAAGAAAGTCGCCGCGACATCATCCTGTCAGCCGGGGCCATTGAATCACCGAAACTGTTAATGCTATCGGGCATTGGTGATCGCGCGCATTTAACCGACCTGAAAATCCCGCTCGTACAACATGCGCCTGAAGTTGGCCAAAATCTGCAAGAGCATTTTTATATTCACACTCGATTTCGGGTCCGTAAAGGCAGCCTGAACAAAGCCTTCCAGGGTGTTGGATTAATCAAGAGCCTGTGCCGGTACCTATTAACGCACAAAGGCCCCTTCAGCCACGCCGCGCACGAACTGATCGCGTATAGCCGCAGCCAACCCAATATTACAAAGCCCGACTGCCAGATCGGTGTGGGTCTCTATTCACTGATTCCTCAAACATTCCCCCCACAACCCGATAAGTTTCCAGGGATCACCATCGGTGGCTACCCCTTACACCCAACCTCGAGAGGCCATTTACGGTTACAGTCAGCGCAACCCCAAGTGGCGCCAAAAATCCTGGCTAATTTTCTGAATACTGAAGACGATAAAAAGACCGCCGTCGCGCTGCTACGTCAAATCCGAAGTATTGCCCAACAATCTGCACTGGCTGATCATATCGAGGAAGAACTCAACCCTGGTGTCAACGCCACCAGCGATGAACAGTTATTGGCCTACTACCAAAACTATGGTGGCACGGCTTATCATGTAGCCGGTACTTGCCGAATGGGCAGTGATCCAGGTGCAGTGGTGGATACTCGCACTAAGGTATGCGGTGTGGAGGGTTTACGGGTCGTGGATACGTCGATTTTTCCGCGCTTACCATCGGGTAACACCAATGCGCCAACCATGGCCGTAGCACGCTTTGCGTCCAGCCTGATTCTGGCAGACGCTCGGTAATTTTGAATAGGGTAGGCACCCGGTTCAATGAACCGAGTGCACGCTTTGGGATCAACCAGCGTGAAAGCTAATGCTTTTGGTTTGACAAAAATCCAGCAGTCCGTGACGGCCTAATTCCCGACCAAAACCAGATCGTTTATAACCACCAAAAGGCGCCGAAGATAACATCGTGCCAGCGCCACCGTTGATAGAGACACCGCCGGTCCGCAATTGCAATGCCATGCGATACGCTTGCCCAACATCCTGGGAATAAATCATTCCGCCCAGCCCAAAATTTGACTCATTTGCCAACTCCACTGCTTCATCGTCACTATCGAAACCAATCACAACACCTACTGGCCCGAAAATTTCTTCTTGAGCAATAAGCGATTGGTTGTCGACATTATCGAATAACGTTGGATTAACATAAAAGCCTGTAGCCAAATCACTCGGGCGATCACCGCCAAACACCAGCGTTGCTCCACTATCGATGCCTGCGGCTATGTATTGCTCAACGCGTTGCGCGGCAGTCTCTCTAATTAACGGCCCCATCGTGACATCGGGCTGTTGCGGATTACCCACCTTAATGTGGGCAGACATTTGTTGTAACATCGCAACGTATTGCGCGCGCGCATCGTTGTGCACGAGGTGACGGGTCGTGAGCGCACAGCCCTGACCAGCCTGCAACGTAAAGCTCATCAACCCGGCCTGTGCTGCTTTTTGCAAATCGGCATCGCGCCTTATAATCAAAGCCGATTTGCCACCCAGCTCCATATGCAAGCGTTTTAACGTTGCGGATGCTTGGCTCATAATTTTCGCACCGACTACATCCGAGCCAGTAAAGCTAACCATATCGATACGGGCATCTGTAGTGATCCGCTCTGCCAACCAAAGATCACCATTGATGATATTCAACACGCCCGCGGGCAACTCACTGTGTTCGGCCGCTTCGCCCAGCACCAGCGCTTGCAATGGCGTGTAGGGTGAGGGCTTTAAAATCACCGTATTGCCGGTTACCAACCCATGAAACACTTTGACAATATTGAGGAAAAAGGGAAAGTTGTACGCGGTAATAGCCGACACCACACCGACCGGCTCGTAAACAAGTTGCCCACCACCCAGCACCGTCGTACCATCCATGGCTTGTGACAGTTCCATAGGAACGGATTCTGGCTCCAGTCGCAGCGCCTCTTCAAGTAGATTGTGCGCATGCTTCATACTGGTATCAAAATGTAGCGCCGCCGCAATCATCTGAGTCGCACCACATTCAGCAACGCACAAAGCAATAATGCGATCGCGTTGGGACATTAAATATTGATGAAATTTTCGTAACGATTCGACACGGCTCATGCGCGATCGCTGTGACCATAGGCCACTATCGAACGCTTGCCGTGCACTGGCAATCGCTAATTCCACTTCATTTTCGCCGGCGATGGGAACTTCGCCGATAACAGATTCATCAGCGGGATTGATGACCTCCTGGCGCAATAACGAATGATCATTAACCCATTGCCCATTGACAAACAACTGATTACGAAGAAAACTTTCCATGGTGCATCGCCTCTTTTTTTATATATGGTCACAGCCGCTATACCATAATCGCGTTCGCACCATTTTAAAAACGACTTTGGGTCGCATTTTGGCCTACGCCGGTAGCCAACGCCAATAACCGGGTGGCCAGCAAAGCACTTTGGACTTCAACCTATGCCTAACCAACATCCGCCTCCCAAACCACGCAAAGCGCCCAAACAGAGCCGTTCACAGCACATGGTTAGCGCAATTTTAGATGCGTGTCTACGGATTCTGACCGACTACGGAGAGGAAGCACTCACACTGACGTTATTGGAAAAAATTTCCGGTGCCGGCAAAGGGTCCATATACCAATACTTCCCCAATCTTGAAGCCATCGTAGCGGCGCTTTATCAGCGTGAATGCCACCGAATGATCGATCAGGATTTACTGCGCTTAACCGCCGTCGATGAGCGTTGTAATAACAGCCTGGAATCACTTCTAGAAACCATGATTACACTCAGTGTAAAAGCCCACGACAGATTACGCCGTTTGCATTCGTCCTTTCACGAACGTTACAGCACGTATTTTGATATTGGAAAAATGTATGGCGAAGACTACGGCGTAATAAAGTTTGTCGAGGATATCTTTGTGCCTTTAGCACACAAAGAATACCCAGAAGCGACACTAGAAAGCCTAAGAGACGCCACCGTATTTGCATTACATGGGATGCAAAGTCAATATTTTACGGCGTTAGCGTTTTACCCAAACAAGATCTACGAACCCCACTTTTCACGCTACTTGGTAAAAACCGGATTATGGATTCTTAACGAGTCCCTAATGTACAAAGAGGAAGACACCGCCATACCCAGCGCCTGCGACCAACGCGCACCCCAACCGTCAAAGCGCGAAAACGATAATCGTAAAAGCGAAAACAGCGTACGGGGGCTTACCTAAGCTCCAATCTCGGTCTCACCCGAACAATTCGTTTGGGACTCAATCAATGCGCGGGGCCTAGCACCTATTTATATCCGCTCAATGATAATGGCGGGCGCCATACCGGCAGCGGTGCACATCGTCACTAAGCCTCGATGTAAGCCCCGCCGCTCTAATTCATCCAATACTGTACCGATTAACATCGCCCCGGTGGCTCCAATTGGGTGCCCCAAAGCAATTGCCCCGCCGTTAACATTGACTTTGTTGTAATCCAGTTCTAGGTCACGAACGCACTTCTCCACCACAACCGCGAAGGCTTCGTTGATTTCAAACAAATCGATATCCGCAACACACAGCCCAGCTTGGGCCAATACTTTTTCAATGGCCGGCCCCGGCGCGGTTAACATCAAACTGGGACTGTCGCCAGCGTTGGCCACAGCGATTACCCGCGCCCGCGGTGTAAGGCCATGCGCCCGGGCGAAATCAGAGGCGGCCAGCAAAAGCGCCGCCGAACCATCCACAACACCGGATGAGTTCCCCGCGTGATGAACGAAATTCATTTCCAACCCAGGGTATCGCTGTTGCACCAAACACCTTGCCGTGGTGCCTGATTCATCCATAGGATGATCCGCCATAGCCGCAAAAGCCGGGTCAAGCTGAGCCAGGCTTTCTCGACTGGTTTGTGGCCGCGGATTCTCATCACGCGCCAGCAGTAACTCTCCTTCAGCGTTGTATATCGACACTAGGGATTGATCAAAATACCGGTTTTGTATCGCCACTGCGGCACGTTGCTGACTGATAAATGCCAACTGGTCTAGGCTATCACGACCGATACCATCCAATGTAGCGATAACGTCGGCCGCAATCCCTTGATGAGTCATCGGGTGAAGCGCGCGTAATTCAAGGTTGCCCCGATCAACGAAGGGGGATTGGCTTTTACTAAAGCTCGGAAACAGCGACATCATCTCTGTACCACCGGCGACCAGGAGCTGTTCAAAACCCGCGCGAATACTCGCCGCCGCGAAATTTACTGCCGACAAACCCGAACCACAGAATCGGTTAATCGTAATTCCGCCACAGGTCGGTGCATAGCCCGCCGCCAAAGCAGACAGGCGCCCCAGATCTCCACTTTGCAGTCCGATTTGTGAATTCGTCCCCCAAATTACATCATCTATCTCGGCGCTATCCACACCACTGCGCGCAGCCAGAGCCGTCAGTATCGCGGCTGATAAATGCTGCGGATGCAGGCCCGCGAGGCCGCCCTTACCCTGTTTGCCAATCCCTCTGGGAGAACGACAGGCGTCTATTATCCAGGCTTCGTTCATCATGGTTCCTAATGGTGTTTTGTAGCGCGATGACGCTCAGAAGTCGCACTTAATGGGCTATCCAGCGATCAATGGCCACAAAGCCGGGCCGCCTGCGTTTATTACATTACGCCCTAAGCGTTCAGCCCAGTAATGGTCACTGCCCGCTTCTGCGCGCCATTGCCATAAACGTCGCGTTAACAGGTGCAACTCATGCTCTTGCGTGATACCGATGGCACCCAGTACCTGATGGGCGGCGCTGGCCGAAACTGTGGCAGCGCCACCGGTACAAATTTTTGCCACCGCGGCCGCGTGCGAGGCGTTAGTACAATCGCGCTGCTGACAAGCAAAAATAACGGCTGCTTGCGCCTGCGCTGTTTGCATGGCGATGTTGGCAACGTGATGCTGAATGGCCTGAAACTTACCAATAGTGCGACCAAATTGTTGGCGAGTATTGGCATAATCCACCGTCAATGCGAGCACTCGATCTAAAATGCCGCTGATCATAGCCGCACGAACAATCGCAAGGTCGGCCACTATATCCTGGCCCTGTAGAGCCGCACAGGCCGTGACGGGCTGGTGTTGCAGCGTCAGTGAAGCTGATGGAATACGAGCCAACGAATCCGCCTGCCGAAGACGTAAGTCTCCGGTGGCGACAACAAAAAGACATCGCTCCGTGTTCCGATGTGACTGACCAACCAGTGCATTGCACTGTGGCAACCAGGCTACCAGTTGGTCCTCTCCGGTAATCCGATTGTGATCGTCCAATTCAAACTCAGCGGTACTGATCGCAATGGGCCCTTCCGGTAAATCCAAACCAACCGCAGTCAGAGCACTGGCGCCGATGAGGGTTTCTGCCAAAGGTACCGGCGCGCCGTGCCAACCTAACGTACGCAACATGGGCAAGGTCTCTTGCCAACTGAGTCCCGCGCCAATATCTCCGCCGGCCAGAGCCAAAGCAGCCCCCTGCTGTTCAACAGCAGACCATATATCAATGATCGGCAAACCCGCCTCAATGGCCACCAGTTTTGCAGGGTCGACTTGTCGAGTGAATAATTTATCCAGCTGATCAGCCAGAAGGGTTCCTATGTGCGTCTCTTGGCTCATTTACAATTCGTCCTGTTTGATTGGGGTTCAGCGCAGGCCGAGCCCTCTGGCGATAATGCCGCACATGATTTCATTGGTACCGCCACGCAACGAAAAACTGGGAACGGACTGTGTTAAATACCCTTGTAACTGTGATAAATGGTCATCGCCGATCAACGGCGAGTTATCCAATAATTCACGTGTCATTTCCGGCAGGCGTTGTTCCATTGTTGTCCCCAACAACTTGGTAACAGCGGCCTCTTGTAACGGCGTTTTACCTTCACTTAGCTGACTTAAAATTGACAAAGACATCTCTCTTAGCACGGTAATTTCTGCGAACGCCTGCCCTATTTTTCGTGCCGCCAGACGATCATTGGTGTCGTCGGTCAGGGCGCTCACGGTGGCCGGTAACAAAGGAAACGAACTCAGATAGCGATCCGGGCCGCTGCGCTCGAAGGTTAATTCGGCATTGACCTGTGCCCAGCCATCGCCCTCCTCGCCCACTAAGTCTTCATCAGCAATCGAAACGTTATCGAACACAATCTCATTAAAATGTGATTCGCCCGTCATGTCTTGTATGGGGTTGATTTCTATCCCGCTGCTTTGCAAGTCAATTAAAAACTGAGACAAACCTTTGTGTTTTTGCTCAGGAGAACCACTGGAGCGAAATAAACCAATCATAAAATCGCATTCATTTGCGTAAGTGGTCCATATCTTACGACCGTTCAAACGCCACCCCCCGTCGATTTTTTCCGCACGCGAACGCAACGAGGCGAGATCTGAGCCACTGTCCGGCTCTGACAGACCAATACAAAAAGCCGATTCTCCAGCGGCTATTTTTGGAATCAACTTTTGCCTTTGCGCTTCAGTACCTACGCGTAAAATCAAGGGGCCACTTTGGCGATCCGCCACCCAGTGGGCGCCAACCGGTGCGCCCGCTGCCAGCATTTCTTCAACCACTACATAGCGCTCTACCACACTGCGCTCATGCCCCCCGTAGGCTTTGGGCCAAGTCATCCCAATCCAGCCCCGCTGGGCCACTGCCCGGCTAAACGCTCGATCAAACCCAGTCCAAGAGTGACCAACGTCCCAACCACTCCAGGTATTGCTGTAATCGGCCAAAAACGCCCTTACCTCTTCTCTCAACGCCTGACATTGGTCGGGTATTACAAATGGCGGAAAGCGAAATGGGGAGGAGTTCATTAAATGGCTCCCTGATGACGCAATTGTTCAATCTGAGTATCGTCCTGAGCCAACCATTCGCGCAGTACCTCCGAAGTATGTTCTCCTATCTGCGGTGGCGGTAATCGATAGCTTGCCGGAGTCTCGCTAAAACGCATGGGGCTGGCTGCGCTTTTCACCTCACCCACCACGGGGTGTTGCTGACTGACAATGAGTTGTCGGGCCAGTACCTGAGGGTCTTGAGCCAGATCGGCCATTTCATTAATCGGTCCACAGGAAACCGTACCGTCGTTCATGATCTTTACCCACTCATCTTTTCCTTTACCTTTAAGCGCGCGGGTGACCAATTGCCGCAGGTCTTCTCGGTGAGCAACGCGCGCGCCCATGGTCGCGTAGCGTTCGTCGTCTGCCCACTCGGCATGCCCCAATACCTCGGCAAGACGGCCAAATTCTCGATCGTTGAACGTCGCAATTAGAATGTGACCATCGTCCACCTCAAACACGCCATAGGGCGCAGCACTGGGGTGGTCATTACCAGTACGCCCCAGGGCGACATTGCCATTAAACCAACCAGAGAAAGTATTCAGCATGGCTGATAATTGCGCCTCGAACAGAGACACATCCACCTGCTGCCCTTGTCCAGTACTGTGACGATGGTTAACCGCCGACAACACGCCGATGGTGGCAAACAAACCCGCTGTAATATCAGCAATAGGCACGCCCACACGCATTGGGCCATCGCCGGCAACACCGTCGTGATGCCCGGTAACAGACATTAACCCAGCCATCGCTTGCACCAAATAATCGTAGCCGGACCGATGAGCATAGGGGCCTGTCTGACCAAAGCCTGTGACCGAACAATAAATTAAACCGGGGTTTACCGAGCGTAATTGCTCATAACCCAAACCGTATTTATCTAAAGTTCCGGTGCGGTAGTTTTCCAACAATATATCCGCTTTAGAGGCCAATTGACGCAGCAACGCTGCACCTTCTGGTTGGGAAAAATCAACAGCGATCGACCGCTTATTACGGTTTACCGCTTGAAAATAAGTCGAATCGCCAACGCGATCAGTGCCATCATCTTGCTTCAACCACGGAGGGCCAACACGACGGCAATCGTCGCCTTCGCCTTTGCGTTCGACCTTAACGACTTCGGCTCCTAAATCGCCCAGAATTTGACCTGCGTACGGGCCGGCTACTACTCGTGTCATATCCAATACGCGTAAACCGCTCAGCGGGCCTGACTTTTTACTCATGACGTTCTACTCAATATGGTTTCAATAAAGTGGCGTATACACACTGCACGAGAGCAATACCAAGCGCCGAACCTAGGTTGGTAATCGCAAAACAGCTTTCGCAAGAATATCCCGCTGCACCTCGTTGGCTCCTGCAAAAATTGTCACTGGGCGAGCCATCATATACTGCCAGTGTAAGTCTGTTAGCGTATCGCCAATGACCGTATCACCCACTACGCCGCCCCACTCCGCCGCCGCTTGAACATTAAACTCAGTTACCCGTTGCAACAGTTCAGACGCGTACAGTTTTAACATGGAAACCTCAGGCCCAGGCTCACGCCCACTGTCTGAAATTTGATTACAAATACGAGTGTATAAAAGCTTGTAATCGTGGAGATCAGCACACAATTCGGCATAACGATCACGCGCGCCACAATCAACGTCTAACTCTCGCAACTCGATCAATTGGCGTGACAACTCAAGAGCTTTGGATACCAATGCCGGGCTGCCAATCCACACACGCTCGTAGCCCAACAGTGATTTGGCAACACGCCACCCCTGATCAATCTCCCCCACCAAATTGGTTTTCGGCACCGGTACATCATCAAAAAACACCTCACAGAACTCATCTTCTCCCGCTAAATTATTAATCGGACGAATCGTAATGCCTGGTGTGTTAAGGTCGATTAAGAGAAAGCTAATGCCCTGCTGTTTTTTCTCAAATTTTCCGGTGCGAACCAACGTGAAAATATGAGTCGCGTCGTTGGCATGGGTCGTCCAGATTTTTTGCCCGTTAACGACAAAATCATCGCCTTGCAGCACGGCAGAGCAACGTAGGCTGGCCAGGTCAGATCCGGCGTTGGGTTCCGAATAGCCCTGGCACCAAATGTGTTCGCAATTCAATATTTTTGGCAAGTAAAGCTGTTGTTGTTGTTCATTGCCCAACAAAATCAGCGTCGGCCCCAACTGGGAATCACCCAAATCAATAACCCGCGCAACCCCCGCATGTTCCAATTCTTCGTGATAAATTAATTGTTTGCGAAACGATAAACCCATACCGCCAAAATGACGAGGCCAAGCCGGCGCACGCCAACCGTTATCGTTTAAAATACGCAACCACTGCTTTTGCTCTGGGCCACGTAAACGGCGAAATGGCCGATGAAAATCCTGTCGCCATTCTCGTGGAAAATTCGCCTGTAAAAATAGTCGCAATTGTTGCCGAAATTCTTCATCGCTTAGCTGATTCCGATCGTCGTGGCGACTCGACCAGTTTGAGTCAGTCATTGCAGGCCTCCATTAACAGATCACGCTGACCACTACGGGCCAGAAAAAGACGTCGCATGGCCGCTGGGGCACCCAACCAACTGCTGTATTGCATCGCGGCTCGCAGGTACAGACCGATAGCACATTCCTCCGTAAAACCCATCGCGCCATGCAACTGCACGGCCGTACGCCCAGTCGTTAGGGCGACATCACCGGATCGCGCTTTCGCCGCATACACACAAGCCAAGCTTTCAGGTTGTTTAGCAACACTGACTTCGGCTGCAGCAAACCGCCACACAGCATCGGACAATTCCACCCCCACCAGCATGTCGGCACAGCGATGTGAAACGGACTGAAACGCGCTGAGCGTGCGATTAAATTGTGTGCGTTGCGAGACGTAATCGGTGGTGGCCAATAAGCAGCCGCGAGCAATGCCTGATAATTGCGCCGAAGCGGCTACGCGAGCCCATGCCACCGCACGCATAATAGCCGCATCGGCCACCGCCCCTACTAATAAAGGAGGTGCCATTGGAACAGCGCCGTCTAACTGGATATCCGCGTAGTGCCCCTGGGCCGTCGCCAATCGCTGATAACGCACGCCGGCAGCCTCGACCGCCAAAGCGACAATCACTGTACCTTCGTTACTCTCTGCGGCGACTAAGACAATACCGTCGTCTTCCAAAGCACTTACAAAACGTTTGCGGCCGGTTATTGTTGCGCCGTCCCAACGTGTGGCATAGGTGGCACTATCCGCTTCTCCGGCCTGCTCCTGCCAAGCCAAGGTTAGATAGCGGTTTCCGCACACCAGACCTTCAGCGAGTTCGAACGCCACAGGCTCGGTTGATTCAGCAAGCACCGCCGAAGGCATGAGTGCACCGGCAATATAGGGTTCAGCAAACAGTTTGCGCCCAAACACTTCGCACAGTACTGCGGCTGCGTCGACGGACATCCCCATGCCGCTATGGGATTCTGGTAAAGCCACCCCCAACCAACCAAGCTCGGCTATGGCCGCCCAAAGTTTGCGGTCACGTAGCACCGGCGTACCAATGCGCCCCGTTTGCGAATCGTTGTGTACTTGGGCCGATAGAAAATCCTCTGCGCTGTCACGCAACATACTGAAAATTTCGTCACTCATGTCAAACGCTCACACTGCGATCGTGAAACCACCGTTGACAGATAACACCTGCCCGGTGATGTAAGAAGCCCCTTCCGAAAGCATAAAACAAACAGGAACCGCCACTTCTTCGGGTGACGACCAACGCCCCATGGGGATCTGTGCTTTGTAATTTTCCGCAAATCGCTCGTCGGTGCGAACCGTTTCAGTCATCGGTGTTTCTACTACACCAAAGCAAACGGCATTGGAGCGAATACCAAACCGCGCCCACTCTCTGGCAGCCGTCATCGTCATACCAAATAGCGCAGACTTAGCGGAGGCATAGTTAATTTGACCCATACTGCCTCGACGCCCGGCATCAGAAGAAATATTAACGATTGCCCCCGGGTTTTTATCGCCGTCTTTCGCACGTGCGAGCATGTGCCGCCCTACCGCCTGAATAAAATACATTGGGCCACTGACGTTAACATCCATCACCAGACTCCACTGAGCCTGGGTCATTTTGTCGATCATCGCCGGTCGAGTAACGCCGGCATTGTTGACCAACCCGTGAATCGCACCAAAGGATTCAACCCCTTGCGCTACCGCAGCTGTGGCGAATTCTGGGTCGGTTACATTCCCCACAACGGGTAAAAATTGATTGCCCAATTCAGCGGCTGCCGCTTCTAGCGTGTCACGGTTAAGGTCTACAGCCACGACAGCAGCGCCCTGCGATAGAGCCGTTTTACTGATTGCCAAACCGATACCCTGGCCGGCTCCAGTGATTAAAATGGTTTTACCTTCTAAGGACATGGGGTTATTCATAATCACTCCTGCAAGAAACTCGCCGCCCGATCACCTTAGCAGGCTCGACAGCTGATAGTATGTTAGCCGTAATGTATTAAGGTGCTCGTGCACGCAGCCTACGTTGTCAGATATCGAGCGGATCAAAAACGATGTGCAAACCCACTTCGGAATCGTCTGCAATTCTGGCCTTAACCGGCATCCCAATGACGACCTTGTCTGGCTCAATCCCTTCAACACGGCTCATCATTCGCGGCCCTTCTTTAAGATCAATCAGCGCAACGTTATAGTCTGTCTTGGGTGGCTTACAACGCACTACGGTAGTGGAATAAACAGTACCAAGCCCACTGGCTTCCACCCACTCAAGATCATCCACTCCTGTACCAGGAGCAATCACTCTGGGATAGAAAACATAACGCTTACTGCTGGCGCTGCACTGAATCATAAAACGCTGCTGTTCGAGAAATTGTTTGAACTCAACATCGGGATGGATAGCTGGCATGGTGTACTCCTGACGAAAAATACTGTTGCTTATTGGGAGCGCTAGCCCACACCAATAACTAACATTTTGTTAGTTTATTTGGGCACACCTATCGCGTCAAGCCGCAAAGCCAACCTGAATGGCCCCGCCACCTTATCGAACTCGGTAGATTGAATAATTATCCCTGCAACGAAAATAGCCCGTGACCAGCAAGGCACAGGCTAAATAACAACGCTAAACGAGACGTCTATTCTGCTGCGGCCGTTAACGGAATCGCCGTCCAGCCATGCTCGACATAAGAGCGCATATCTTGCAAAGGAATCACTCGGCCATCAGCCAGCTTCATAGAGCCTTCGCTGTGCGAGTGCAGGCCGTAATGCATAGTCGCCCCCGATTTGGTGAGGTAGCTGTAGTAGGTACGCGAAGCCGCCTCAATATCCATATCAATATCACCGTTAGCGTGCTTCATCGAAAAATGCCATTTAATCGGGACTCGAAGCCGAGTTTGCGGATCAACCCAGTATTCCAATTCGTCCATTTTTATATCGGCCTGGCCATTATTCATAAAAGAGACATCTTCGCCGTCCACCGTTACGTGCGCGTAGCTTTTGTTCATTTGCGGATAAGAGTAAATGAAAATTCTTACACGCTCGCTGGCCCACCATACCCAATAGTAGGTTTCGCCACGCAACACTCCGGCCAAGTCAAACGCTGGTTGGGTAAACTTTTCCTGACAACCGAACGACTTATCTTTGCGCAGCGTATACGTTTTACCTTCGTACTTAATCGTACCTTCAGCACACAAAGGATGCTCAAAGCCGGCAATATTGTTCGCCTCCAGTTTATCGTATGGGCCCTTATGATAGGCCGCTTCACCAATTCCGGTGAGCAAAAGGTCGAACTCTATACCCATGTGCTCACCCTTAATCTGCCAGTACGGAGGCCGACAGATATGCTGACGATTACCCAACGTCCAGGTTACGGCCTCATCGGTTTTCTCAATTTTGGCGGGGGTCCAATCATCGGTTGCCCAGGTTCGATTGCCCACAAACGGCGTATCGTTCATGCCCTTGGGTAAATCGTGGGGTGCGATTAATAACGTCGTTTGGCCTTTAAACGCGTCGTCCACTTGCCAGGGGCCATCTTTGCCACCGCCAACGCGCATGATGCAAGATACAAAAGAGACTTCATCCCCCTCCTCGGTCTCCCCCATAATCATAAAGCCGTTGTTTTCCAAATACGCCATTCCCTTAGGTAGCTTTTCACTAAAGCTCAGTTGCTCGTCCAAAGTCACGTTAGTTATTGGGGTTATTTCTGACACAATTAATTCTCCACACCATTTGGTTGTTATAGATTATTCAAAAGGAAAGCCCACGACTTTTCGTGGGCTCAGTGGGTCGAAATTAGTCTTTGCTGGCTACCGTATGTAGACCGGCAAGCTGTTGTAATATGTCGCCGAAAGTAACAACACCGTCGTGCTGAGAAGGCGGAATACCCGCTGCTTTTGACGTATCGGTATAGCCTAGGTACACGTGTTCGGCTTTGGCTCGCAACGCCCCAACCGTCGCATCGGCTTTTTCGATGTGCAAAAACGGGTCGAAGCTGTAGGCACGCATAGCGTTTAGGTGGGTGATTTTGTTAACCTCTTGCGCCGATATGGTCTTCATACTTTCCCACAATAACTCGGGCGATTTTGGCCAAGTGGAATCTGAATGAGGGTAATCACATTCCCACATCATGGTGTCAATACCAATGTCGTCACGTAATTTAACCGCCACCGGGTCTTCAATAAAACAGTTAAAGCAGTGTTTACGAAATACTTCGCTGGGCTTTAAGCCACCAAAGTTTTGATTGGTCCACACGTGATGGGCGTTAACAAAATCCGCTCGCTCCATAAAATGCGGTATCCAACCCGATCCGCCTTCAGATAACGAAAAACGAATGTCCGGGTATTTCCGCAAAATGGGCGAGAACGTTAGATCGCTGGCGGTTGAGTACAACGAGACTGGCATATTGGTCATAAACACATCCACCGGCGAATCCATAGAAGGAACAGCACCAGAAGGATCTGCGATGTGCATGCAGATATTAACGTTGTTATCGGCGCACGCCTTCCACAGCGGATCCCATTTTTCGCTTTGAATACTGGGTTGGCCCGTCATAGATGGATTGGGGGGAAAGGTAATAGCGTGGCACCCCAGCTTGGCAATACGCTTTACTTCTTCTGCGGCCAATACAGGGTCCCAAGTGGGCACAATACCCAGTGGTATAAACCGGCCAGGAGCAGCACCACACCATTCCAGTATATGCCAGTCATTCCATGTTTGAACAATCGCATACGCTAACGCTTTGTCTTTCACTTTTTCCAAATTCTGACCACACACACCCGGTACCGATGGAAAATTCAAGCTAGCCAAAATACCATTTGCATTCATGTCGTCTACGCGGGCCTGTACATTGTATGTTCCCTTACGCAGTTGCTCATAACTGGTGGGTTCCATACCGTATTCTTCCGGACGGCGGCCAGCAACCGCATTTAACGCCATGTTTGGAAAGCTGATGTCTTCTACTTTCCACAAGTCCTCACCCTGCGTGCCTTTAACAATCTTTGGCATCTGGTCTTTGTATTTGTCCGGCGCGTGTTTCTCAAATGCATCAGCTGGTTCGACTACGTGGTCGTCCACGCTGATAAGGATCATATCTTCCATCTTCATAGCTTTTGCACCTCGTGGGCTGGCTTTATCATTATAATCATTATGCTCCCCCGTCCCTCAGCGCTACTATCCAATAGGTTGAGAAAACAGGTTTACACCAAAAGTGACGATGTGTTAGTTTATTTGCCAAAAGTTACATCGTCAAGAGTGGATAACAAGATGCCTAACAATAGCCCGGCAAAACGCTGGAATAACGACCAGCAAACAACCATCAACGATTTGTTACGCCACGAAGTAACACAACGGCCAGACAGCCCATTCTTAGATTTTTTAGGGGAGTCTTACACGGTTGGAGAAATCGATCGCCAAGCCTGCGCCCTAGCAAACGGTCTAGCTTTGCTTGGTATTGTCAAAGGTATGACCGTCGCAACCTTACTCGATAACAGCGCCGAAGCCATATTTATTTGGTTGGCGATCAACAAACTGGGCGCTGTCAGCGTGCCGATCAATACCGCCTATAAAGGCGAATATCTTCGACACCAACTGGGTGACTCCGGCGCACGCATTATCATTGCTGAGAGCGACTACGCCGAAAGAGTTACTCAAATTACTGATACCTTGTCAGAAATGGACACGCTTATATACCGAGGTAAAGCACCCAACCTCGATAAAACGTTCGAGAAATCACTTCTTAGTTGGGAACAACTGAAAAGCGACAACTGCTCAGACCCGATGGTTGACGTCAAACCTGGCGACTTATCCATGCTGATATACACCGGGGGTACTACCGGACCATCAAAGGGCTGTATGGTCAGCCACAACTATGCCTGCAACTTAGCTCGAATGATCAGTGAAGGTACCGGCCGCACAGCGCAAACAGTGAGCTGGACAGCGCTGCCACTGTTTCACCTAAACGCGGTAGTAAATGTGTTGTGCGATTTAAAAGCCGGCGGTCGCATGGCGCTCTACCCCCGCTTCTCTGTGTCAAACTTTTGGCCTGAAATCGAACGCACTGGCGCAAACTACGCAACTCTACTTGGTTCAATGTTTCCCATGCTGATTACCGCTCCTGAGCACGACGCCATGCAGCGCTGCTACGGCCAGCTAAAAATTGTTGGCGGCGCGCCCTTTCCCGCAAAATTACAAGAAGCTTGGTTAGCCCGCTTTGGCGGTGAACATATGGTGTGCCCAGGCTTCGGGCTCACCGAGTGTTCTCTCGTCACATCGATACCATACGATGTACCTGCCAAGCCCGACAGCTCCGGTTTGCGTAACGACAGTTTTGACGTACGCATTGTTGATGATAAGGGTGAGGAAGTACCTGACGGCTCACCGGGCGAGGTAATCGTACGACCACTACGCCCCAACGTTATGTTCAAAGGCTACTGGCGGCGCCCAGAAGACACCATGAAAGTTTTGGAAAACCTGTGGTTTCATACTGGGGATATCGGTAAATTCGACGGAGACGGATATTTCTATTTTGTTGATCGCAAAAAAGATTACTTACGGCGCCGCGGTGAAAACATTTCCAGTTTTGAGGTCGAGTCTTCTTTCCGTCGCCACCCTGCCATTGAAGATGTCGCGGCCCACGCCGTCATATCCGACCTGGGCGAAGACGACTTAAAAGTCGCCGTTGTATTGCGCGCAGGCACAACCTTAAGTGAAAAAGAGCTGTGTTTATGGTCCGCTGAACATTTGCCCTATTTTGCCGTTCCCCGCTATATCGAATTGCGCCAACAGTTGCCCCGAAACCCGGTCGGCCGAGTATTGAAATACAAGCTACGGGAAGAAGGTGTTACACCCAACACGTGGGATCGTGAAAAATCGGATATCAACCTGAGAAAACGCTAGTAATAAACGCGCTTTTTTAACGCACGATAGACTCGGCCATAGAACCACACCTAACAATAAAGGATTACCCATGAGCAACGATATCTTAATAGACGTCGACAACGGCATAATGGTGATAACCATCAACCGTCCAAGCGCCCGCAACGCCATCAACAGTGCAGTAGGCAAAGGCATCAATAATGCGCTGAAAGAGCTGGATGAAGACAACACCCTTCGCACCGCGGTGATCACCGGTGCCGGTGGCGGTTTTTGTTCAGGCATGGATCTAAAAGCCTTTGCCAGTGGCGACATTTTTGACCCCGAAGATTTCGCATGGATGACAAACAAACCACCCTCAAAACCGACCATTGCAGCGATAGAAGGCTTCGCGGTAGCCGGTGGCCTGGAAATCGCCATTAGCTGTGACTTAATCGTCGCCTCAGAAGCGGCAAAAATCGGCATTCCTGAAGTCAAACGAGGACTGGTAGCCGCCGGCGGAGCCTTAACCAAACTCCCAATTCAAGCCCCCGCTCGAATTGCGATGGAAATGGCGCTAATAGGCGAGAATTTAAGTACAGAACGTATGCTGCAATTGGGTATTATTAATCGCTGCGTACCACCCGGTACGGCCTTGGAAACCGCGCTGGGAATGGCACGTCAAATCAGTCGTAACAGTCCGTTAGGCGTGATGGCCAGTAAAAAGATTTTATTGGAAAGCCCCCATTGGTCAAAAGACGAAATCGATAGCCGACAAAAAACCATCACGGATCGGGTATTCGCCTCTAAAGATGCCATCGAAGGTGCTACCGCCTACGCGCAAAAAAGACAACCTGTGTGGGCAGGTGAATAGCACCGCTGCATCCTATGGTTACAGTGAACTGTTAAACGAAACTCTCGCACGTCTAATAATTTCCCACCGATAGCGATACCCTGAAACGCTCAGCCTGTTGATAATCAAAACTCAGCAGGCTTGTCTCTCCATTGTACAAAAATCTGACTATTGACCCAGCGGCACGTATCCAAACAGTGCTCACTGTTTACCGCGATTATCGACCAAATGACGGCTGTATCACCTTACTCTACACAACCGTTTAAAATGGTGGCGATCAACCACTCAACGAACCATGCATCTGGGCAATTTGCAGTCATATTGGACAGCCCCACATTGTTTTACTCCAAGGCAAACATCTTTTGAGTGCTGGCGAGTAAAACCTCTCTATACTCACCACCAAAATGACACTTTTGTCATTTTAATAATTTAATAACTATAATTTGCGTAGGGCCACACCATGACTCAAAGCGATAACGCGTACGATTATCCCGTCACCGACGACGCCAGCCACGTTGATAAACTGCCCAGTTCAGACAATGCAGAGCACTTTCAAGACCATGCAGGGCTGTTCCTTTGGGGCACCGCAGGAGACGTCGATCTATTCTTTGGCGCCACCATGTACCATGTTGGCGGCCGCAAATGGGGGTTCGACGACGGCGCCCTCAATCAAAGCTTCCTTATGATCGTGCCAAACAACCAACAAGACCGGGAGATGTCCGATAATACATTTATCTCCAACCGCTTAGACCCGATGCGCCGTTTTGATTTTCACGAATCAATCGAATCGGACAAAGTAATCTGGCAAGCGGGTAATCGCGTGATGACCTTTAGCGCCCCGACCTGGACCGTAAAAGGAGAACACTTTGGTATCGACTTGGATATTACCTTCACAGCAGAAGGCGCTCCCATTCCTTACCATGGCGATTGGGCAGGCTTAACACAGCGCAAAGTCGCCGGTAACGAAGTGCTCTGTAAAGGTGAAGGCAGCTGTACCGTCGACGGAAAAACGTATACGTTGGAAAAGGGTTTTGGCGTACGCGAGCGTACCTTTCTTGGTCGTGACTTTGACGTACCTTCTCTTTTGGGCGTGGGCCAAGGTTACCTATGGGGCTGGACATTTACCCACGGACTTAAAGTCTTCTTCTTTAAGCAAGGTGGCTCTGGCCATCAGGCTGGCCGTGTGTTTCTGGATGGTCAAGTTATTGATTTTGACGGTGAACATACCACCACGGAAATTTTGCAGGACTGGACAGATCCCTTAACACACGAAACGCGAGCCACCCGGATGAAACTGCACATGAAGTCTGAGCAGGGTGAACTGGCGTTGGAACTTAATACTTGGCGGCGAATGATATTTGGGTTTCATTTACTCGAAGCGTATACCACCCACACGGGTAAGCAAGGCCGCGCAAGCGGAAAATTCACCTACCCCGATGGCCGTACAATAACCATTGACGACGAAATCTGCTACATGGAGCACGGTTTTCCAACACCCAACATTGCGGCCTAACAGACACCTTACTGCAGGCTACCATTTCCCTCTTCAGCGCATCTCTGTTGAGGGAAATCCCTGTTAGCCCTTTACCATTTAACGATTCAATCAAACGATTGAGTTTATTAAAATGCGTCGCCGTTAAAAACCCTTTAGCGTTACCCGAACGAGCCAGATATTTTTCATCGTTCTCTACCCGAGTGTAAACTATCGCTAAACGTCAAGCTGCGAATACATCGTAGTAATCGAAATTTTCGACTTTACGGCCGCTGAGCTTCTCGTAGCTAGCAATAGTGTGTTGCGTATCCGGCAATCCCACCAAACGAGTTAATGGCTGAGGTCGACCGAGACTTGCGGCCCAATCAACATGACAATATCAGGCCAAATCGGCATTCGGGTCTCCCATATGAGCCATCTGCCAATCTAACGCGGCCGCGACGCGATTACCGTTAAACACCATGTTACCCAATCGGTCACCCGCCCACGTTTGCTAGCAAATTGAGGTGACTCTTCAATGGCAGGAATGACCGCATCAAACTCAACTTCCCAACTGTGCCCGATCTCGTTTTCCGCCAACGCCCAATACACTTTCTTCATGCCCTCTATTACGCCGTAAGACAAGGGGCCCACTTTAACTTCGGCGGTATTTGGCCTAAGTTCTCGAGAGGCCCGTAAGTTGTATTGAGTGGTATTGTCTATCGTCAATAAACCCGACGCATCATAACATTACGATTTGTCGAGACACCAAAATGAGCGCTGAGAAAATATTTACCCGACGTATCGTGGGCACAGCACCACACATTCTCCCGCCAGTTATCACCACTGTCGGAAACATGATCAAAAGTTGTTGTCGTTTGATGACAGAGCATCTCATCGTGAGCACTTAGCATGACATTCCTCTAGATTTATTGCGTTTTTGAGAAACAACATGCTAGCTGGCCAGCACTGCTTAGTCAGTCAAGTCAGTTTTATGAACCGTAAAACTTCACACGAGACAAGGCAAAAATAAGCTGCTATTCGACTGGGCGTCAAATAAAAATATTGAATTTACGAACGTAAATATGTTCTGCACACAATACATTCTGATGGCAAGACAAGGCATGGAAAAAGCGCGCGCCACACCCTAAGGCTGAGTGCAAGGGGCGCTCTGAAGTGGCTAATCGCTACAGCTCGCCACGATCGATCATCGCCTGTATACCGCTGGCGATTTCGCGCGCACCTTCTCCCAACCGGGTATTACGCCGCGCAGGCTTACCCGCGGTAAGCCGTGCAATGGTGTCGTAGTCAGCCGCTGCGGACCAAAATCGATTAACCATCTCCAGGCCGCTTTGCCCCCAGATATCCATATTCGATAACCAGGACTGCATGCCATACACCGGCCACAACTGGAAAAGATCCCAGCCTTCGTCAAAAGAACACAACCCTGAGACGTTAAAGCTGCGCAGATGATCGTAATAATGTTTAACTAAGTTCTGCCCGTCGGATCGACGTTCTTCTACGGTAAGGGCCCCCAGCATAAAATACGTGATATCACGCCACGGAGTGCCTTTTCGTACCAACTGCCAATCCAGCCAAACGCGCTCGCCCAGCCTATCGCCTTGATTATCACGTAAAAAGCTGTTGCCCTGGTGAGAATCTCCATGTACCAGGCACAAAGGGCCGGTGTGAGTTCTTTCCAGTTCCGCCAACTCATCAAACGCGTGCAAAAATAGCTCGGGGGTTTCGTACATCCACGCAGGCAGTATGGCGTTATAACTCGGCTTGGCCATATTTAATTTGGCGTAATTCCAATTGCGCAGCAACTGCTCAGTATCGACGGCCGTATTCATGGAGCGATGTAACCATGGCTGCTTAAGGGCCGCGTTATCCCACATTGCCGCATGCAAGCTAGCCAATGACTCCAACCCATGGGCTACGCCATCAACACCCAAATGATCAAGACTGTTACCAAATTTACCGTTTGCACAACCGAGATCCTCAAGCATAACAACGCCTCGACCCGACCCATCTCCATCCCAATCGGCAAAATAACTGCGTGGCAGTGGCGCATCGAGCTGATCCTGCATCAGATAATAAAAGCGCGCTTCCAGCTCGCAAATCTCGCCGCTTTCAAACCCCTCAGACCAATTTGACTTCAAACACACTTGGTTGGGTAAACCCAGGTTTTTGCCAACGTCATTGTACGTAAGAGCGACGCGATATTTGGTTGTGTGACTATTGATTAGCTCTACAACCTTAAATTGCTCAACCACTAAACCAGGGTAGCGATTTTGCAGTAATGACGTTAACCAAGCCGCATCTACCGCATCCAAATGACGCGGCAAGCTGCCCGATCGCTGTGGGTATGGCCTGGCATTTTTGCCAGCCCCATCCGACGAAGCCGTAGTGACTGAGACCATAAATCCCCCTAAAGAGTATCGTTTCATTATTGTTGTTTTGACTGGCCAAACTACGGCCGCCTGAGGGCAAAACTATATCGGCTTATTTATCACCCTTATACTGAGTAAGTAAACGGTGCCATTTCTCTCGCGCCTGAAGCATATTTTTCTCTTTTACATGCCCATAGCCGCGAATTTTCTCCGGAATGGTGGCCAGCTCTATGGCCACGTCCATATTGTCCGAGCACAGTGTTTGGCAAAAGTTTTCCACTAAATCTTGATAGTCGCTAACCCACTGCCGCTCCTGCTTACGTTCTTCGGTATAGCCAAAAATGTCCAGCGCGCTACCCCGTAAAAACGCTAATTTTGCCAGGCACTTGAACACCGGTAACAACCAACCACCAAATGGCCTTTTCTGCAAATGGCCTTGAGCGTCTTTTTTCGACAACAATGGCGGTGCCAAATAAAATTTTAATTTAAAATCTTTACCCAACTGGCCAGAAAACTGTTGCTCCAACTGGGCCTTAAACTCACGAGAAGAATGTAAACGGGCCACTTCGTATTCATCTTTGTAGGCCATCAACTTCGCTAGGTTTTTGGCCACCGCCATACTTACCGGCTCACCTCGATTCGCCGCCACCTTTGTTTCTCGCGCCGCTAACCGCTCCACTAACCGTTGATACCCCTGAGCGTACTCTGCATTTTGGTACGCCGTCAGTAATGCAACGCCGCGCTCAACGACCTCTTGTAAGGTCTCAGGCTCAATCATTATGACTGCCCGGGTATCCCGATCCACGTGCGGTAACAAACTTCGATCGTGGGCCGCTACTCGCCCCCACTCTAATGCCTCCAGATTTTTACCAACAGCCACGCCATTGAGCTCTATCGCGCGCTTGATTGAATCGAGTGACAACGGAATCCACCCTTTCTGCCAAGCGAAACCCAACATCAAAGGGTTGGCAAAAATGCTGTCTCCCATTACCGACGCCGCAACAGCGGTGGCATCTATGTATTCACAACTGTTACCCAAAGCCCGAGTGATATTGCCCTCTGCGTGATCGCTGGGAAATTTCCAATCGGGGTCTGACAAAAATTCGGCGGCGGGTGTCAGAGCCGTATTGACCACCCCCTTGGTAACGCCAATCCGCACTCGCGACAAACAATCTACCGAGGCGGCAACAATCTCATCACAACCAATTAAAACGGAGGCCTCTGCCACAGCAATTCGAGTGGCGAAGATGTTATTCGGCTTGGCGGCAATCTGAATGTGGCTCATCACCGCCCCACCTTTTTGCGCCAGGCCAGTCTGGTCCAGTACGGTAATGCCTTTGGACTCCAAATGCGCCGCCATTCCCAGCAACGCCCCAATGGTTACCACCCCAGTACCACCGATGCCGGCCACTACGATACCGTAGGTTTGTTCCAACTCCGGTAGGTTGGGCGCGGGTAATTTCTCGAAGATCGCCGTGTTACTTTTGGCGGCCACAGGTTTTCTTAACTCACCACCTTCTACCGTAACAAAGCTAGGACAAAAACCTTTTAAGCACGAAAAATCTTTGTTACAGGTATTTTGATTAACTTGACGTTTGGTTCCCAATGGCGTTTCCAAAGGCTCAATGGAGACACAGCCCGACGCCACAGAGCAATCACCGCACCCTTCGCACACTGACGGGTTAATAACGGCTCGCTGGGCTGGGTCTACCATCAAACCGCGCTTGCGCCGACGGCGCTTTTCGGTGGCGCAGGTCTGATCATAAACGATAACCGAAACACCGGATTGTTCGCGCAACCTTAGCTGCACCTGCTCCAGCTCATCTCGGTGCAACACCTCGGCGTTAATTGCGATTGTGCCCCGGTATTTTTCAGGCTCATCGGTAACGACTAATACTTCGGCAACGCTTTCAGCACGCACCTGATCCACTATCTGCGGCACCGTCAACACGCCATCAACTGGCTGACCGCCAGTCATTGCTACGGCATCGTTAAACAATATTTTATAGGTCATATCAGCGCCGGCTGCCACCGCCGCGCGGATCGCTAACAAACCAGAGTGAAAGTAGGTTCCATCGCCCAAATTGACGAACACATGGCGATCGTTTGAGAAGTGCATTTGCCCTAACCAACTGACACCTTCGCCGCCCATTTGGGTAAACGTCTCGGTGTTACGATCCATCCACATCGCCATATAATGGCAACCAATACCGGCCAGCGCCCGAGAGCCGTCGGGTACTTTCGTGGAGGTATTGTGCGGGCACCCTGAGCAAAACCAAGGTTTCCGCTCAATCGCTAAGCCAGACGATTTAGCCGCCTGGTCTTTCGCTTCGATGATTTCAATACGCGATAAAATCCGCCGACGTACGCTGTCTTCCAAATCCATACGCGTCAATCGCGAGGCAATGGCCTTAGCGATGATTGCTGGAGACAATTCGTAGCGTCCGGGCAGCAGCCAATTGCCGCGTGGCTGGGACCATTCGCCCCCCGCGTTGTCGCGTTCATCAAACTTTCCGTACACACGCGGCCGCACATCTTCACGCCAATTGTAGAGCTCTTCTTTCAAGGCATACTCTAATATTTGACGTTTTTCCTCTACCACTAAAATCTCTTCCAGGCCGTCGGCAAAGGCACGAGCATCTCGCGCATCCAACGGCCAAACACACCCGACTTTCATGATCCGAATACCTAAGTTACGACAGGTATCGTCATCCAACCCGAGATCCGCCAGCGCCTGGCGAACATCTAAATACGCCTTGCCAGCGGCCATAATACCAAATCGCGCTTTAGGCGAATCAAGCACTACCCTGTTCAGCTTATTGACACGAATGTATTCCAATGCGGCATACCATTTGTAATTAAGCATGCGTACTTCTTGGTCCAGTGGTGTGTCTGGCCACCGAATGTTGAGCCCACCTTCGGGCATGTCAAAATCATCGGGAAGCAGTATTTTTACTCGATCAGGATCCACTTCAAGCGACGCCGAAGACTCGACAACATCGGTGACACACTTCATTCCAGACCAGAGCCCCGAGTAACGGCTCATGGCCCAGCCATGCAAGCCAAAATCGAGATACTCTTGAACATTGGCTGGGTAGAGAATAGGAATGCCACAGGCAATAAGAATATGCTCTGATTGATGGGCAATAGACGATGATTTCGCGGCGTGGTCATCACCCGCCAACATCAAAACACCACCGTGCTTAGATGTACCCGCCGAATTAGCGTGCTTAAGAACATCCGCAGACCGATCCACTCCCGGCCCTTTGCCATACCACATGCCAAACACGCCATCGTACCGGCCGTTGTTCTGTAAATTAGTTTGCTGCGTCCCCCACACTGCCGTAGCCGCTAAATCTTCATTTAACCCCGGCTGAAAAACCACTTGGTTCTCGGCCAGCTCTTTTTTCGCCGACCACAAGGCCATATCAACCCCACCTAAGGGCGACCCACGATAACCAGAAACGTAACCGGCGGTATTCAGGCCCGCCCGTTGATCACGCAAGCGCTGCATCAAAGGTAAACGCACCAATGCCTGGGTACCACTGGCATAAATTTGGCCACTTTCAAGCCGGTATTTATCTTCTAAAGTGACTTCTCGTAGGGCGTGTTGTGGGGAAAGGGAAGAAACAGAATTCATAGTCAGGCCTATTCAACGAATGCGTAATGTTGAAGCGCTACGCTTTTTATTTATTGACCAGATTCTAGGAAAGCATTTTACTATCGTAAATTTAAATATTCTGCTCTGTGATATTGATAAAACCAATACCACCATTAAGCCACAGCCGGTTAGCGCCTTTACGGTGTTTTTGATCGCGAGCGCCCTGGACCTTTCGCAACCTACTCACAACAAGCTGTGCACGGTTTATAAGTACCTTACGAACAAAACCTCTGCAGGCGCGCTAGGCACACCGACCTAACGGCCCCCAGAGGAATTACCTGGCGCGATATCTTTTTAGTCTTTGCCCGATATCAGCGACTGCTGAGTAATGGCGTAAGGTTTTTGACCGCTCCAAGTCAGCCACACCCCAATAACCGAAGCAGGAAACGCGGTTAGCGCAATCGACCACGGCAGTGCGTTATCATCCTGAAAAACGTAATCAGTTACCAGGGCTGGTAAGGTAGGCCCCAAACCAATACCAAGAAGCCCGCCTAATAAAAGATACAACGCGATCAACTGGCCGCGCATACGATTTGGCGTCACCTCCTGAATCGCGGCGGGCGCCGCTGTTTGAGCAATTGCCAAACCTAATATTGCAACAAACAGCATGGCCAATGCCAGTGTGGGCGACGGCATTAGCGCCCACAAAGAAACGGTGGGAAATAACAATAACTGCCCACACAGCGTCACTCGAAAACGCGCCGCACTGTGCCCTTTAGCCGCCCATCGATCACTCACAAAGCCACTGATTAAACTGCCCACCACCCCCGCCACGGCAATTAATCCGCCCAGAAGGATCCCCGAATGAGCGATCTGCAAACCGAACTTACGAGCAAACAATACGGGCGCCCAAGCCAAGCTTCCGTAGCCAATAATAGCCAGAATCGACGGATACACTAGCAGTCGAGAAAACGTCGCACAATGGTGTCGTAAAAACACGCACACATCTCTAATGGTTGGTAAAGCGCAATCATCAATAAGATTGGCGCCGCTGCCCTGCCGGGCAGGCTCTCGCACACTAAATAATAGAAAGGATAAGAGTAAACCAGGTACTCCTGCCGCTAAAAACACCCATCGCCACGCCTCCAAATACCCCACGCCAGGAAATACCATCCCCTGCTCGGGAATGAGTGCTAATAACGCGCCACCAATGACAAGTGATGCACCCGAGCCAATCGCAATCGAAATATAATAAATACCCAGCGCTCGGCCCCGCCGTTGAGGGACAAAATAATCGGCTATCAAAGAATACGCGGCAGGAGCCAACACCGCTTCACCCACCCCCACGCCCATTCGAGCGAGAAACAACGTGGTGTAGCTGGTCGCAAAGCCCGCCAAAAACGTCATTAAGCTCCAAAAAAGGAGACCAAAAAAAATCATATTGCGCCGACTTTTTCGGTCCACTAACCGCCCCAGAGGCAACCCGGCCAGGGTATAAACCAACGCGAATGCGTAGCCTTGAAGAAAACTAAACTGGGTATCTGAAATTGAAAATTCAGATCGAATCTCTTCGACTAACAGAGTCGGCAATTGGCGGTCTAATTGCGATAGAATCGTGACAAAAAACAAGACGAAAACCACATACCAAGCATACTGCTCGTTGGGATAACGCACGGTTTCTCGTTGGCCTAACAACTGAGTAGTATCCGTATGTGATGTAGTCATGAAAGATTATTCTGATCTTCAGGCCTTGCCAGGCTGGTATAATTTTTTGACACGTTACACTTGCTCTGCTTTAGGCGTTCTTCCGGATACCGTCATCCAACGTAAGAAATAAATACCCATCAAAGACAACGCTAACAGCGTCGCAGCGCCTAGGGCTAATTGCAGCGGGCTGTTCCAAAAAAGCGGTGCAATCACTGCAGAGAGTAAAGCATTAAAACTTGTCTGCACAAAAAGTTGCACCGACGAGCCCAAGCCTCGGCGATGCGGCACACAATCCAAGCCCAAGACCATGATTACCGGCTGAACCAGTGCCATACCCAAGGTAAAAAAGAACAAATACGGCAGGTACCAATAAAAAGATACTGGGTTCACCACACACACCGAGACATTCAACACCACTGCAAACAGCATAACGGCGAACCCTGTGCGCAAGAGCCGCCTAACCGACCAAGCACTGGCTAATCGTCCGCTCAAAAAAGAGCCCAACATCATACCCGCTGTGGCAGGACCAAATAGCCAAATAAATTGTGTTGCACCAAGGTGTAAATGGCGTGTTAGAAATATCGGAGCCGATAATACGTATATAAAAAAGCCACCGAACATCAACGCAAAAGAAATGGCCCAACTCATGAACCGAAAATGAGAGAATACTTGCTGATATCCTTTTAATACATTGGCCAATGAAAACGGTTGACGGCTCTCATGAGACAGGGTTTCAGGCAGCAATACAAAGGTTAACAGACTTAACACCGCGCCCATTCCACCTAAAAATATAAACGGCGACCGCCAGCCAAAATGCACCTGAAGAAAGCCACCGATAACCGGACCAATAGCCGGGGCAATGGCAAATAACATGACCACCGTGGCGTAAACCCGCTGCGCCATAGCGCCTTCATAAACGTCTCGAATCACGGCCCGGCCAATTACAATACCCGCACCGGCCGAAAACCCCTGCAATACCCGCAGCAAATATATATTGTGAATGTCGTCGCTAAGGGCAATACCAAATGTCGATACCGTAAACACCGCTATCCCGACCAACACCACCGGCCGGCGACCAAAACTATCTGCCAACATGCCATGCCACAAGGACATAAACGCAAAAGACACAAAATAGAGCGACAATGTAATCTGTAATTGCACATCGTTCACACCTAGACTAGTGCGCATATCGGCGAATGATGGCATATAGATATTGATGGAAAAAGGACCAAGCATTGCCAAGCCCGTAAGCAGTAACGGTAAAAGACGAGAGGTCAGAGGAGAAAGCACCGTCGCACTCCGGTAAGTGTTCGGCAGCTAAATACTACCGAACCGGTAAGGTAAGAATTTGAGTGTTATTTAGGTGCTAACGATCGCGATATAATTTCCTTCATGATTTCTGACGTACCACCATAGATACGAGCCACGCGAGCATCAACCCAGGCTCGACTGATGCGGTATTCGGACATAAAGCCATACCCACCGTGCAGCTGCAACAGTTCGTCTAATAACGCGCCTTGCAGCTCTGAACCCATTAATTTGGCCATAGCTGCTTCATCAGCGCTTAATTCATCACGCATTACCTTTTCTAAGCAACTGTCTATAAAGGCCTGCAGCATGGTTGCTTGGGCTTTAACTTCGGCCAGTTTAAACCGTGTATTTTGAAAATCAAAAACCGTTTTGCCAAATACTTTACGATCCTGCGTGTACTGGATCGTCTCATCAAGCAGGCTATTAACGCTGGATGCGGCGCGCACGCCAATAATCAACCGCTCCCAGGCCAACTGATGAGTCAGATAACTAAAACCTTTATTTTCTTCACCCAGGCGATTGCCCACCGGAACCCTAACATCGTCGAAGAACAATTCAGAGGTGTCTTGCCCTTTCAATCCAATCTTATCCAGTAACTTGCCTTTGCTAAAACCGGGTCGATCCGTCTCGACGCAAATCAGTGTTAAATCCCGGGAGGAACTGTCTGTTTTACAGGCCAACACCACCAAATCCGCGTTACCGCCGTTGGTAATAAATGTCTTTTGACCGGAAATAACGTATTCGTCTCCTTCTCTGCGAGCCAGCGTTCGCATAGACCGAAGGTCACTACCAATACCAGGTTCACTCATCGCAATCACACCAATTAGCTCACCGGATACCATACCAGGTAACCATTTGGTATTTTGTGCTTCATTGCCGTAGGCTACAAAGTAATTGGCTACAATTTCAGAGTGCGTAGTAAAACCGATAGCCGTAGCGTTCACACGGGCCAGCTCTTCAATCATAATCGCCGAATGGCCGTAATCGCCACCGGCACCGCCGTACTCTTCACCAACCATCGAACACAGCAAACCAGCTTGGCCGGCCTTTAACCATATATCCTTGGGCACAATACCTTGCTTTTCCCACTCATCCAGATAGGGGACTATTTCTTTGTCTATAAAGCGCCGAGCTGCATCACGAAACATTTCATGGTCTTCACGGAACACACTTCTCATCGGTTACACCTAAATAAATTGATCACAGAAATTTTGTTGAGTTTAAAATTAAGATAATGCCTACGCTTAATTTCAACGACCGCTAAATTTGGGTTCACGTTTCGCTAAAAATGCTTCAACTGCTTCAACGTGATCCTCAGTATTGTGGGCCAACGCCTGATAAGCGGCCGACATCTCCAACAGCGAGCTTAAACGCATATGTTCGCCCTCTCTCAACAGACGCTTTGTCATCCGTAAGGCGGCGCTTGGGTTTGCCGCCATACTGCGAGCAACCTTCATGGCTTCTGCCATTAATTGATCGGAAGGATAAACGTCGGTGACCAAGCCGTACTCCAGCGCTTTCGAGCTATCAATCATATCACCAGTAAGAGACATTAAGGTTGCGCGAGGCATTCCAACCACACGAGGCAATAACCAAGCGCCTCCGTCTCCAGGAACCAGGCCCAATTTAATAAAGCTTTCAGCAAATTTAGCCTTTTCAGAGGCAATACGAACATCACACATACAAGCCAAATCCAACCCGGCGCCAATTGCTGGGCCATTCACGGCCGCGATTACTGGTATGTCCAGCTCATACACGCACAACGGGATGGTTTGAATACCATCGCGATATTGATTCCGTAACTCGGCCGGCGAACCTTCGAAAATGCCACTTTTATCGCGCATATCTTTAACGTTACCGCCAGCACAAAAAGAGGACCCATTCCCCGTCAAAACCAGCACGTTGACGGTTTTATCGCGACGAATCGCCGCACAGAGATCAACAAATTCCTGCATGTACTCAGGAGCGGTTAACGCATTACGTGAATCCGGACGGTTCATACGGGCAATAAGAATATTCTCTTCCCGCTCGACGACTAAAAACGGTTCCATTAGAACTCTCCAATCTTGTGTCTATGAAGGTTTGCACGCGACTAACCAATCGAAGGTTTTTCAAGGATCAGGCGTCACATAGCAACTCATAACTATTATTATAGTGTGTACGGGAAAGACCAAACCTCCTGTGATTTAGATCTTCCATAAGGATTTTAAACAATTAAAGATTTTATGTCTAACTTATTAATTTCTTTACCGTTTATCGTGCTGGCCATATACAGACCAATTTTTACCGATCAGTGGCCAATACCAGTACGTTAAACTCAGTAAATGTAGATTTTAATAACACGAGACGTTATTCAACGTTCTTGGCCTCAAAGCCTCTTGACAACCCGCTACGGCAATCCATACAGTGACCTGCAACGCCTGTTGCGCCAGCATAAACCTTACTTGGTTCGTAAGGCGCTAGCGCAGTTTCATCAAAATAAAACAGCAATTATTTGCCAAAAGCGTCTGTTATCGGCGCATTTAAATTAGGGATCCCTTAGTGACTGCATTAATCGTCTTCATTCACGGCGGGCAGCACACCGGCCATTGCTGGCAGCCAACCCAGGCCTACGTTAATCAACTTGCTCAATATCACGGGATATCTCTGCGCACCCTTGCCGTCAACCTTCCCGGCCGTGCCAACCAAGCCGGAGATTTATCCAAACTGGATATTGAACAGGCTACACGCAGTGTTTTAGATCAAATTGAAGCGTTCGACAGCGACAGCCAAAATATTATTTTAGTTGGTCACTCTATGGCCGGTATTACCTTACCCAATGTTGCCATCGGTTTGGGTACGGACAAGGTTCGAGAAGTCGTATTTTTGGCGTGCTGTGTCCCACCCCAGGGTAAAGCGGTGGTAGATACCTTACGCCCACCGATCAGTTGGGTGACCGCGTTACTGATGAGAAATCGACACGTTTCCAAACCGATGCCAACTGCCTTGGCCAAATGGCTTTTCACTAACGGTGCCAGTGCGCAACAACACCAAGTCATGATAGACAGTCTTTGTAGCGAATCCAATTATCTGCCGAAGGACACGGTAGATCGGAGTCAATTTAAAGGCTTTCGCACACGTTGGATTGTTACCCAGAAAGATCGATCACTTTCTCCTAAGCTACAACAATCGTTTATCAAAAATCTGGGCGGTGTCGATCGTATCGACAGTCTGAACACCTGCCACAACGCGATGATTACTGAACCTGAAGCACTGGCAAATCTACTTTTATCTGAACTAATCAGCCCATAAAGCGTAAGTGACATTACCGAACACATTCGCCGATTATTTTTTAATGCTTACTGATGGCAGAAGAATAAGCCTTTACCGGCAAAGCCACTATACTTCACAGGTAACCCCTTATTATCCGCCAGCAGGAGCCGCTTCACCAACAGGCTGGCTATTTCTTGCAGCAACCCAGATAAAACAAAGCGCCGCCGGCGGCAATAACGCAGCCATCCACATAAAGGCCGCGGGATAACCTCCGGAGGTGTCTCGTATCATTGCTGCCATCAAAGGTCCTAAACCAGATATCCCGGCAGCAGCTTGAACAATCCCCATCACCCGTCCAAAAGACTCCAACGGCCAGTGCCTAGAAATCATATTGGCTATCAGCGGCGCGACCCCACCCATCACTAAGGCCAATAACCCCACGCCCAAGATCAGCCGGACAATGGAATCAGACAGCGCGAGCAAAACCATCGCAATGGCCATAATGAACACCAAAGACAAATAAATCAGCACGTGATTTAGACGATCGCTCAGGTAGCCTGCGCTGAGTTTTCCTATGGCCATCGTCACCGAGCTTGAAGAAATGATGAAAGCAACACGTCCCTGGCTAACGCCGATGTCCATGGCAAAAGCGCCCAGATTATGCAGTACGCCAACAAACAGCATCGCCGGCACCATAAAACAAAAACCCAGCATAAAAATTGATGGTTTGTTTACCAAACCGGGGCTTACGCTATCGGGTTCTTTTTTCGGTGGTCGCTCAGCGCCCAATAAAATCAATGCGGGTAGAATAACCAACACTACGCCAATAACCGCCAACACCAAAAATGTGCTGCGCCAACTAAAACTGGTGAGCAGCCCGGAGATGACAAACGGCATTATCAAACCGCCAATAGAGGACCCCAGTGCCGTTACCCCCATAGCCATGCCCCGCCGCTGCGTAATTTTACGAGCCGCGAGCGAGTAAGCCATCAATGGTCCGGCCAGCACCAAGCCTACTGGAATCAGTAATACAAACAATACAATAACAAGCTGATAATTGGGCGCCACGGCGATGGACACCAATGCGCCGATAAAGATCGATAAACTAGCAATAATCAAAATTTTGTTATCGAACCTATCCAGTAACCAGCCACAGACAGGGGAAATTATCATCGCAACCAGCGATGCACCGGTAATGGCTAACATCATCGCGCTGCGCTCTACAGCAAACTCTTGCATCCAGGGCACGACAAACAACGCAAAGCCGTAGCTACCGATACCGGTTGTAAACGCCTGCATTAAACAACAAAAAGCAACGCTAACCCAGGGGTTTTGCCGCAAGGTATTTAACATAACATTTTACTCGCCAAGGCCAGGACAAAACACACTGTGCAACGACACTTTTTTCGGTTAGCCATCCATGCCTAACACAGCGCTTATATCCTTACCGGGTTCTGCATCCGATAGGTATGAAAAATCTCCGTCTTGTTGCCGTTGCCATAATTTCCGCACCAAGAATCGATACCGCACACCCGGTGCGTCAAAGCGTGAATGCTGATCGGCACGTTCGTCATCCGTCAGATAGCAAGGGTTTTGTGGCCGAACAACGGAGTTATCTTGCGGGCCTACGACATAGGCCATACGGGGCATGAGCTGGCGAAATGGGGTGGGCGCTTTGCCCAAACTAAAGGTCTGATCAACTCGTGATCGAAAAGGCCCACTGGGCACAAATGTCTGTACGTTTGGGATGTCAAATCCGGGACGAAAACGCGGGTAAGAAATGCATACATTACTGCGTAAATGAACGTGCAGTGTTGAGCGGAACTCCTGATACTTCGCGCGCACACCTCCAACCCAGCGCATAACGGGTGATACCGGCTTACCCACAACATGTCTTACCCGAGTAAGCGTTTCCGATGTATGCTCAAACGAAACCTCATCCGATTCGGCCTCACCTTCGCCGCCAATTACTTCACCGTGCAAAAAATCGGCATGGGTCAGATCCAGTAGATTCTCAACCGACAGGGACGAGTTACCGTCAAATCTAACTGAGGTGCGCATATAATTGGGGATGCCAACACCATCACGGGGTAAAAACGGTATCTGGGGAATCAACTCAATATCCATAGCATCCGGGTTGCCATACCATACCCATACGTAGCCATAAAATTCCGCCACAAAGTACCGGCCCGAACCACCCGTGAACTGAGTTTTTTTAACCTGTTGCGATGTCAATTGTTCGGGCAGACATTCAGCCGCCATCGCTTTGCCGTTTTCTCGCCAAACATACACAGGTTGCGCATGTATCGCTCTACGTATTGCTTTACTGTTAACGTGAGTCGAATGCGCAATTGGAAACCACGTGTCATGTAAGTCAAAGATGATTGGCGTCCAATTATCTGTTTTTTGACGACGTTCCTCTCGCGGTTTTTTGACCAGCTCTATAACACTCATACCCAATCCTTTTGTTGGTTAACCAGCTCTTTCTGCGACGCGTTGGTAGACGAAGGCTCGACCATAGAATCGTAATCAGAAGTGGGTAAATACAGAGAAGGCCCCGGCAATAAGTCGGCTATGGCCTCACCCTCTACCGAGGCGTTTAGGCTCACCGGGCAACCATTCCCCACCCCGCGTAATTTAATACTCAACGGCGCGGAGGCGGCATAATCGCTGCGCCATACACAACGCCAATGCACCTGCGTGGTGCCGCGTTTACCCGGTACAATCGCCATCAGTACACTCAGTAAAGGTTGATCACCCAAATCCATCAATTGCAACCGGGCAACGGATTCTCTGGGGCAAAGCTCAGTACGCACTAGCAGGCCGGACTTACCCCAGGCGGTCTCGGGTGGTTTACGGTTGTTGGACCAGATCGCGGTTCGGTCGAGTATCAACTTATCAGGCTTTCTCGTAACGTCGCCGAGAAAGAAATCGGTAATACACACTCCCTTGAGAGACAACAATAGATGAGGACCATCGAGCAACGCCGCCAGGTAATCAGCCGCCACCATTGTCACGGTAAAACTGCCCGACGCCGACCGTTCGCCGTCTAACGCCTCCGGCGCGGTCAACAAAAAGTCGTCCGAGGCTTGCTGAGTTAGGTCCGTAACCTCACCGTCTTGGCCAGGAAGCTTGGCGGATAGATAAACAAAACCTTCGTGCACCGATACACTGTAGGCATCAGCGCCTAAATTTGGTGAAATTCGCTCATTAGAATCCAGGTTAGGTATTTTAACGCACCGGCCATGCTCGCCTTCGAACGTCCAACCGTGGTAGGCACAACGCAAATTGCCATCGATGACTTTGCCCAAAGACAACGGTACTCGACGGTGTGGACAACGATCTTCCAACGCCCGCACCTGCCCTGTACCATCGCGGAACAGAACAACGCCCTGCTCGCCAACCTGGACGGCATATGGTTTATCAACCGGTATTTGATCAACTAACCCAACGGGGAACCACACGACGCACCTCCCTACTCATTATTGTTTTTATGACTTAATATTATTGATTGCAGTGCAATCAATACACTGTGTGAACCGGCTGGTTTCGAATAGGCAGTAGCGTAGCCAAAGCCAGCCGGAAGAGAACGATCAGCGTTTCTTCACCTGGATATCGGTATCTTCTAAATCCCAAGTATTGGCGGTTTTACCTTCTTCACGTAGCAGGTATTTCAATACACGGCCTTGTGGGTTTTTAGGTAACTCTGAGCGAAATTCTATGTAACGTGGCAGCGCATAGTACGGCACAACATCGGTTGACCAGTGAAATAAATCCTGCTCGGCCAAGGCCGCGCCAGGATGAAGAACCGCGGTTACCTTCACGTCATCCTCGCCTTTGTCAGAGGGTACGGCGTGAACCGCCACTTCGGCCAGCGCCGTGTGCTGGGAAAACGCCGATTCCATTTCAAAACTGGAAATATTCTCGCCCCGTCGCCGTAAATAGTCTTTTTTACGGTCGACAAAATAAAAGAATCCGTCTTCGTCAAACTTACCGATATCACCGGTGTGAAACCACATATTACGCATTAACTTAAGTGTTTCTTCCGGGCGCCGCCAATACCCCATAAACATCACATCAGGGTGTAAAGGCCGTACCACGACCTCACCAGATTCACCGACCGGCAATTCGCAATCCAATTCGTCTACAATCCTAACATCGTATTCGGGTATACGCTTACCGGAAGAACCCGGTGCGGCGTATTCACCACCTGGTAGCGAGGTAACAACGCAGGCTTCGGTAAGGCCGTAACCGTTACCGCCCACCTGCTTAGCGCCAAATCGTTCGCGCCAAACGGTTTTAGCCTCTTCGGTAAAGGGGTTGCCGCGCACGGTGTGTATTTGACCGTAACAAGCCTTCATTGCTTCATTGTCATCAGCTTGCGCTAACAGCCAACCCATACCGCCAAGAATAGACGCGATGGTTGCACCACTTCGTTGTACTTCGGGCCAAAAGTTTGAAACCGAGAAACGCGGAATGATCGCAACCCGAGCGCCAACCAAAATATTTGAAATAACCCCCACGCAAATGGCGTTCATGTGAAATAACGGTAACGGCGTGATAGTAATATCTTCTGCGGTAGCCGGCCCAGCTCGCAGCTGTTGCCGCGCTAAACTGCACATAAAGTTATAACTCAACATGCACCCTTTGGACGGGCCTGTTGTGCCGGAGGTGTAAATGATACAAGCAAGATCAGAGGGGTTGGGTTTGGCCTCAATCGGGGTAGTATCACTGCCTCTATGATCGTCGAGAGGTGCGCAATTGACTTCAGACAGGTCCGGTTTTGCAACGCTGCCACGATGCAAAATCAACCGTACATCTTTCAACTGGTCAGCGACTTGCCCAATTCGCGCAACATAATCGGCTTCGCAAATGACGATACCTGACCCTGAGTCCACAATTTGGTGCTCAAGAAACTTACCGCGCAACGCTGTGTTGATCGGCACACTTACAGCACACAATTTATTGACCGCCAACCAACTGACGATGGCATCAATATTATTATCCAGCATGCTAACAACGGTATCGCCCGCTTTTACACCCAAATCCGAAAGAGAATGTGCCATGGCGGTGGATAAGTTATCCACTTCTGCGTAGCTATAAAGCTCTCCGCCAAAATCGAGCAGTATTCTCTCAGGGTGTGCCTTAACGGCCCGTTCCAATGCAGCGATAACCGTATCGCGCTCGCCCAAAGACCAGGTTTCTTGGTTTCCCATCCCCTTCATGTTGCAACTCTCTGTCATCGAATTATTGTTTATCGTTATGGCGGCGTGAACCAGAATATAGGCCTGAACAACGCTCGCGATCGATTCAACTCCCCATTGATTAGTATTACTCACCAACGCAGTGTGTGGCTGTACTCAGAGGTCAACAGCACACTCAAAGACCAGTGGCATCAACAGCGCTTGAATTACTGTAAACGTAAATTATACAGATTTTTAAAATATGTCAATTTTAGAGTGAGTCAATTTCTTATGCGACCCTCAATTAATAGCTCAACGACTTTACCGAGCGTCAAATAATCGATGTTGGTCTCTTACGCTAATTCCCTTAGGCTCAGGCGCCTACCAAAGCATTACGTATTAAAAGAATAAACACCCGAGGAAACCAAAGTGATCAATATCACCGTCATTGAACATAATGATACTGAACATACGCTACAAGCCGACACCGACCAATCGGTGATGCAAGCGGTCACCGCCGAAGGCATACCCGGGTTACCAGCCGATTGTGGTGGCGCCTGTGCGTGCGCGACCTGTCATGTGTACGTTGACCCTGCTTGGGTTGACAAATTTCCGCCAGCCGAAGAGCTGGAGCAAAATATGCTCGAGTGTGTGATTCAGCTCGAATCGAACAGCCGACTGTCCTGCCAGTTGCAACTCACCGAGGACGCAGACGGCTTAATCGTTCGCTTGCCAGAAGCGCAATAAGCAATATTTACAGCACTGATGGACTTTAGTTTGCTATTGGTTAATACCGTATAAACTGGTTCAACTACCACTATCCTGAACTTACATTTAACAATAACAAAAGGGTTAGATCATGACAGAAGGAAAACTTGCCGGGCGTGTGGCTATCGTTACCGGTGCCGCGGGTGGCCTGGGCGCAGAAGCGGCCAAAGTGATGGCATCACATGGCGCAAACATTATCATCGCAGACATAAATAAAACCGCAGCAGAAACCGTGGTAAGCGAAATTCAAGGTATGGGCCAGTCGGCTTTCGCCATAGAAACCGATGTATCACAAGAAGAGTCCGTCGCCGAGATGGTTAAGGAAACCATCCGTCAATTTGGTCGGATAGACATTCTACACAACAATGCAGCCATACTAAGCGAAGCACAACGTCAGGGCGATTTGGACGTTATTAATATGGACGTCGAGGCCTGGGATCGCGCTATGGCCGTGAATTTACGCGGCGCTATGCTATGCAGTAAGCACGCCATTCCCCACATGATAAAACTCAATCGCGGCTCGGTTATAAACGCAACATCCGGCCTAGGCACTATGGGCGACCTCACACTCTCGGCCTATGCAGCCTCCAAAGCGGCCTTAATTATGCTTGCTAAGTCCATTGCCGCTCAATACGGCAAACAGGGCATTCGTGCCAACGCACTGTTGATAGGGCTGGCCCCGGCCGAAAACGCTCACGCGACTATGCCACCGGCACTGCTTGATATCATCCGCGAAAACCACCTGACGCCCGAGCTGGGAACCCCTCGCCAAATCGCCGATGCCGTTGCCTTCTTAGCCTGTGATGAATCGTCTTTTGTAAGTGGTTCCGTATTGAGCGTTGATGGCGGGTTTTGCAGTCACACCCCATCCATGGCGGCAATGCGTAAAATGTTTGCCGAAACAGGCAAAAAATCAATGTGAAAAAATAGGGCTAAATTAGCCCTATTTTGTGCCGCCTTTTTATGCCAAGTGTTGTCGTTAATGACTACTGAGCTATGGCTTTTTCGTTACCTTTACGACATTAGTAGCCTTTAAAGTTTGGCACCCTTTTCTCTTTAAAAGCTTGAGCTGCTTCCTTAGCGTCTTCAGACAATTTCAAAATCGCAAATAAATCCAATTCCAACTCGAAGCCTTTTATCAAATCCATATCACCCGACGCTTTTACAGCCCGCTTCACATAATTAGTTGCTACCGGCGGGCGCTTAGCGATAACGCCAGCAAGCTCGGCAACTTCTTTAATATGCGTTTCATTGGAAGACGCAACTCGCGTCACTAAGCCAATCGTGTTTGCTTCATCAGCCTTAACACGCCGGCCTGTTAACATCATATCCATCGCCCGGGCCTGACCAACCACTCGCGGGAGCCTCTGGGTACCGCCGCCTCCAGGGATCAACCCCAACGCCGTCTCGGGCAGGCTCATTACAATATCCGGTGAAGCAAATCGTATATCGCAAGCCAAAGCCAGCTCTAGCCCACCCCCCATACAATAGCCATGCACGGCAGCGATAACCGGTTTATTGATACGGTCGATCGATTCAATCCAACGATTGGCACCCATTCTTTGGCGAATTTCTATGGACGTTTCAATCGGACGCTTCTCTTTGATATCTGCCCCAGCGCAAAAACCACGCGGGCCTTCGCCCCGTATAACAATAACACTGATCTCAGAATCCAAATCCAACAGCGATAGGGCCTCGGGCACCCCGTAGCGAATGTCATCGTTAATTGCGTTTATTTGCTCGGGACGTGTAAGAATAACCCAGCCGATACCTTCGCCTTTTTTTACCGTTACGGCGGGGTTTATTATTTTGACTTCAGTCGACACCTCATGCCTCCTCAAATTCAAACAATTGGCCACGCAGTTGTGCTGGGTCTACACGAATCAACGAGCCCCCACCAACGGCCTCGCAGGATTCCACCCAAGTGTAGGTAACACCGCGCGCGTCCAAATCAGCCGCTTTGGCTTTTAAATCATTAACGGAAACACGAATGTAATAAAGACCTGGCCCCCAATTGTTTAAATACAAACCGGCGTCACAGTCCCAACGCGTTGGCTGGATGATATCTAGGTTAGCACTGGCCACTGCACGAAACGGCATTCTCGCACGTCGATAACCTTCCTCATTGAGCTGCTCCACCGAAAGTGGCTCCCAATCCAAATTAGTGGACAAGCGCCACAGTACATCTTCAAGATTGCGTACCAAAAAGCCTCGTGCTGTCACCCGCACCATATCCGCGGGTTTTGGGTCGCGCGGTAGAGTGGGCTCGGGAGCAAACACCGCTTCAGGCATTTGCAAAGGCTCGGTACCCATAACCTCTATACACAGGCCGCCATCCACAGACGGGCTATAGGTCGGGTTTTCGGGCGTAGTCCCTAACCAAAGGCGATCAAAAGGCATTTCAGGCGTACGCTGAGCCATACGGAAAGGCAGTTCACGACGCATCAATTTATCAATAAAATTACTGAATTTATCTTGTGATAGAGTAATAACGACAGCGTGTGTCATCATGGGACGGTGATGCCCCTGATAATCCTTTAAACTTTCCAAAAAATCATGGAACATCGGATCGCCTGGATTCGGCGCATCCAAATGCCATTGGGGCTCGATGCGTGTTGGCGATACCGCCAACGATTTATGAACACGAAGAAAATGCGCGATATACGGATGGTTATCAAACGCTTGACGCCAGTTTTCGTGCTTGTGGATTCCCAGCTTTTCATGCAGAAGCTGCGCCATTGCGTCTGGATCTTCCAGCATCATATCGGCGCTCATCAATAAATCAAACATGTACATTCTCCGTTATTTTTTATTGCGTTTGTTTCATCAACATGAAAACCGCAATTTTTATGAATTCGTTAAAATCAGGATCTGCGCGCTTTAACCATCTCTGAAAAATCTTTTTTCACTGTCGGATAATAGGTAATTTGACCCTGCATACCGCCGGCGATATCGATGGAAGCGGCACTGATAAAACTGGCAAACTCACTGGCTAAAAATAATGCCATACCGGCGACGTCTTCAGGTTTACCAAAACGCCCGAGCGGTACCACTTTAAGAGCCATAGCGTCGAACTCCTCTCGCGTGACACCTGGGCCCATTTCTTTGTAGTGACGATCCCACTGACCGGTATCAATCCAGCCCATATTAAGGCTATTAACCAAGATATTGTCTTCCGCCAGCTTCATGCCTAAAGACTTACTGAGCGCATGACACGAAGCACGATTGACCACAGAGGGGATGCCTTCAGGCGTCGGAAAAACACCAGCTAACGCGTTAATTTCTATTATGCGCCCCCAGCGCTGTGCACGCATGTGGGGGACAACCGCTTGCGTAAAACGAAAATGCCCCATTTGCAAAACGTTGGCGTGCTCTAGAATATCCTCAGGGCTGAGCGTATCGAGATTACCGCCCTTGCCTTGCCCGGCATTGTTGACAAGCACATCAACACTGCCCCAAGCATCCACCACCTCAGCGACAAACGTTTTGACTTGCTCACTATTGGTCACATCTACCGACCGAGCTATAACCGCTTTGGCCGACCGAGACAGTTCACTACCAATCGCTTGAATAACGTCCTCGTTGCGCGCACACACCGCAACGCAGGCCCCCTCTGCCGCAAAAGCCATTGCAATCGCTTTACCAATACCGCGAGAGGCTCCGGTAACAATAACCCGCTTACCAGTTAGATCTATCTGCATAGTTTTGCCCCGTTATTATTGTTGTTAATCGAGCCGCTCAATGAGGGTCGCTGTGCCCATACCTCCAGCGCAACAAATCGCCTGCAGAGCATAGCGCCCCTGGCGTCTCTCAAGCTCATTTAGCATAGAGGTCATGATGCGAGCACCACTTGCCCCGAGTGGATGTCCCAGCGCAATAGCGCCCCCATTGACATTTAATTTATCGTGCGACACTCCCAGTTCCTTCGCCCAAACCAATGGTACCGGAGCGAACGCTTCATTCACTTCAAAAATATCAATATCGTCTACAGTCAAGCCAACTTGGGCCAATACCTTTTTGGTCGACGCGATAGGGCCGGTTAACATTAACGTAGGGTCAGAGCCTACCGTTAAGCATTTAACGATACGCGCTCGCGGTGTGAGGCCATACTGCTTACATGCTGCTTCAGATGCTAACAATACCACTGCAGCACCATCCGAGATTTGAGAAGAGTTGCCTGCCGTTAGCCGCCCATCCTCGCGGAAACTGGCTTTAAGCGTTGCAAGTTTTTCGATGTTGCTGCCCGCTCTGATGGTTTCATCCGCAGCCAGACTCTCAGGAACACCGTCTACATTATTTCGTTCTTGTAATTGTTGTACCGGCACTGGGATGATTTCGCCATCAAAATAACCCGCGCTGACAGCCGCCGCCGCAAGCTCATGAGAACGCACCGCAAAGCCATCTAACTCCGACCGCGTTAACGACCAATGATCAACCAAGCGCTCGGCGGCTTCACCCTGCCCGGTAAGCTCATAACGCTGCTCAATCATCCAGCCAAAAGCCTCGCCGTAGAGCTCACGATTACCACCCATTTTAACTCGGCTCATTACCTCGGCACCACCGGCAACAATCAGGTCAGCGCAGCCATTGGCAATAAAACCAGCACCCACGTGCACGGCAACCTCACCAGACCCACATTTACGATCAACCGTAAGCCCGGGAATGGAATCAGGCCAACCCGCACTCAGTAAACCGGTACGCGCAATATTTGCCGATTGCTCCCCGACCTGGGTGACACACCCTAAAATCACATCGTCAATCGCTTTTGCGGGTAAGTCATTGCGCGCTATTAATGCGTTTAATACATGTGCACTAAGATGGTCTGCGCGGACATTGGCAAGGCTGCCATTATAGCGACCAACCGGGGTGCGTACGGCATCAACAATAAAAACATCACTCACAATAAGCTACCCTTCAAACCGCTTCCGGCGATACGCTTACCTTGTTCATCATACTGATAAACGCCATGACCGGTTTTGCGGCCATAACGCCCGGCCGCAACCATTTTAATAATCAGTGGACAAGGTCGAAATTTTTCACCTAATGTAGAGTGCAGATATTTGAGAACCGAAAGCCGAGTATCCCAACCGGTTAGGTCGCCCAATTCCAGTGGCCCCATCGGATGATTGAACCCCATGCGCAAAGCGGTATCGATATCTTCAGCGCTGGCGGTTCCTTCTTGTAACATCCACATTGCCTCGTTGCCCAGCATCGCCGACATACGACTGGTGGTTAAACCCGGAGACTCGTTAACTAAAATAGACGTCTTTTTGATCGCTTCACACCATTGCTGTGTCGCGCCGATGGTCGCTTCGTCGGTAGCCAGGCCCAACACCAGCTCTACCAATTTCATTTTATGCACTGGGTTAAAAAAGTGCATACCGATCACTCGGTTAGGACGATCCATTACGCTGGCAATTTCAGTAACACTCAACGCTGATGTGTTAGTCGCGATAATGGCGTCAGCACTGAGCACGGATTCAGCAGCCGTGACCACGGCTTGTTTAATCGCCAAATTTTCGGACACGGTTTCTATTAGCAGGGAAGCGTCTTGGGGAGAAGACTCTACACTGGTGGATGAGGTTAAACACGCCTTGGCTGTTGCGGCCTCTGCTTCGCTCACCTTACCGAGCTTTACTCCGCCATCCAGTATTCCATGAATAGAATCAACGGCTTTCGCCAGTGCCTGCTCGTTTGTATCGACCAGTAGTGTACTGAATCCTTGGCTGGCAAACGCGTGCGCGATACCGGTACCCATTAGTCCTGACCCAACCACGACTACTTTGCTGTTTTTGTCACTCATTTATTATTCTCCCATGCTTACTACTGGCACATTGTTCGTACAATATTTATTGCCAACTAACAGTTCTTTTCTGCAACGCGATTCGCTAACGCACCAATATTTTCGATCGATGCCTCCACCAATTCTCCGGGATTAAGAAACTTCCCAGTGCCCTGGCCTACACCGTCTGGGGAGCCGGTGAACAGTATATCGCCCGCACAAAAACTAGACCGTTGCTCTACAAAGGTTATCAATTGGCCTACATCCCAGGTCATGTCTGCCGTGGTGCCGTTTTGACGCAGATCACCATCAACGGACAAACGCAGATTCAATATCGGGCTACCAGTAGGAAATTCGTCGCGCGTTACAATCCACGGGCCAACACCGGTTGTTTTATCTTGGCTCTTGGCTGCGAACAAATCCATGCCGATACCCTTAGGACCGCTGCGCTGTAAATCACGCGCACTAACGTCGTTACCTACGGTATAACCCAACACACTGTGCAATGGATTTGCTAGATCTACAGGCGATAAACCCAGCGCCACCACCAACTCAACTTCGTGATCTAATTCATTGGTTAATTTGGGGTAACAAATGTCGTCGTTGGCCCCGATTAAGGCGCCATACGCTTTGAGAAACGCCACCGGTTGCGGCGGCGCCGACAAGCCAAAGTCGTCAGCCAGGTGTTTAGCGTAATTTGCGCCGGCTACCACCACTCTATTAACCGGCTCAACGGGTGGCAATAATCGAACTTCAGACAACGCCAGCGACTGATCAACCAAAGGTAGAACCGACACCTGAGCAGCACCTTCATTGATAGTGCGCGTTAACGCCGGGCCCCACTCAGAAAATGGCGCGTCGATCGGGGTAACGGTTTGCGTATCGGTATCTACAAGCGCCCAAAATGGGCGCTCATTTATTTCGCAACGGGCCAGTTTCATAATCAGACAACCTTGGCAGGTGAGCCGATTTTAGCTGGATCCAAATGCAGTAACTCACACGCATTCTTCCAACGAATCTTCTGTAAATCCTCATCGGTTAATTTTAAACCTTCGGTCAAATCATGACGCACAGCATCACTACCGCCAAAATTAGACCCATAGAGCACGCGGTCGGCACCAATAATATCGACCATGGCCTGCCGCATTGGTAGCTCATGCAACTCAACATCGAAATAGAAGTTTGGAAGATACTCTAAAAAGGGCTTTTTATTATGGAAGGTATCCAAGTTAGGGTTAGTTTGAGCAAAGCGCCCCAACTGATACGGAATAAAACCACCACCATGGGTGATGTACACTTTTAATTTAGGGAAACGATCAAACACGCCGCCATTGATCATGTACCAAAGGCACTTCGATTCGTCGTAGTTCATGCCAACGATAGCGGTGGTCTCATAGCGATCCGTGTTGGCTTTATCCCCCCAGGTTACCGACTGGTTATAACCATGAACAAACATCGGCAAATCAAGATCGCACAATGCAGCCCAAACCGGGTCCATCTCTGGCGAGTCAAACTCCAGCCCACCAAAATTCGAACCACCGGCTACCAAACCTTTTGCCCCAAGCTGGGTGCAGGCCCGGCGAATTTCTTTCGCCGCTTCTTCGGGTACATTAAGCGGAGCGTGTGCCCAAAACATCAAACGATCGGGTGCGCCCGAACAGTAGTCCGCCAAAACATCATTTACTTTACGAGCAAAGGGAACGCCAAACTCAGGCTCTGCCCAATACATGTAACAGTGGCTGGGAACTGACACCACTTGGGCATTCTGACCGGCAGCATCCATTCCGGCCAAACGCGTTTTTGGGTCGCGCCATTTCTCCATATACTCTTTTACGTCCAAGGTCTTACCCTCAGCATGCGCCTTGCGCAGTGCCGCCTTGCGCTCGGGGGCACCCAAGGTTAAAACCCAGTCGCCAACGCGTAATTTGATATCACCGTCGCTTTGCAGCTCAAAGGCTGGGCCCCAGTACGGGTGTTGGTTGTAGTAATCAGGATGCGGTGCGTGAGCGTGAAGATCGATAAGCATGGATTAGAACCCTCCGATACACGGCAGAACAGCGAAAGCCAATAGCCGTGTTACCTATAATTTTTATTAATAATCAAATCGTATAGGCTGATAAAGCCCCAACGAAACCGAGACACCGACAAATATATACAGATATTTATTTTATGTCTAACTTGTTTTGTCGGTTTCCCGTAAATCAGTAAGAAAAAAGGCTAGTTTAAAACAGCTCGCGGTAAATTTAGACGTCTATAATCGGTGTGCCTTGAGGCCTGGAATTATAACCGGGCAAATGCAAACCACCGTCAACATGCAGTGTTTCTCCCGTCACATAACGCGATAAATCACTGGCTAAAAACAATGCCGCCGGGCCGATATCCTCTTCAGGGTCGCCGCAACGCCCAAGCGGCCTCATTGCTGCCGCACGCTCTTTAAACTCGGGGTTCTCGGCAGCCATTTTATGAAACGTAGCCCCCATCGCAGTCGGTGCAATGGCGTTGACGGTAATATTAAAACGCCCCCACTCCGCAGCAGCACTGCGAGTCAAGCCTATAATGCCTGCTTTGGCGGTATTGTAATCCGCATGCAACCAAGCGCCGATGTCGACATCGATAGAAAAGAAATTAATTATTTTGCCACCGCCGCGTTGACGCATATGAGGCAAGCATGCCTGCATTGCCCACCAGCTGGCCTTGATGGTAGACGTCAGCGTTTGTTCTAACATCTCATCTGTTTTCTCTTCAAACAAAACATTGGGCGTAGGAACAAAAGCATTATTTACTAGGATATCAACACCGCCGAACGCCTCTACGGCTGCATCCACAGCGCCCAACAAGGACGTTTTATCCGTCACATCGGTTTTAATAAAAAGCCCTTCTCCACCTAACGCGCTCAATTCATCAGCAACTTGAGCCCCCGCTTTTGAATCGATCTCGGCCACGACAACACAGGCACCTTCGCGAGCAAAACGACGCGCAATTCCTCGGCCTATGCCGCCCCCGCCACCCGTGATTAGAGCCACCTTCCCGGTAAGTAATCCCATAGTATTTCTCTCATTTATTGTTTGTTCCGCTACCGACAGTTTACGTGCAAATTATTTTGCACCACTATACGAAACCGTATATATTGAACATATTTAATAATAATGTATATGTTTTTGTAATCCTAGGGGAATTCGCCATGCCTAGCTTTAGACGTGTCATCGAGATTAGGACACTAGGCAACCAACAACAGGGCTCTATTAAAGCCGCACTAGAAGACGACTACCATCACTTCCGCGTCGAGTTGAGGGTGACGGACGGCACCATTAAATTTGCCAAAGGTACGGCCCTACGCACCCCCTACACACTGTGCAAAAATTCCGTGGAAGCCTTACCATCTCTGGAAGGTAAATCCGCCGTATCAACTAGCCAAGCCATTAATCAAATAACCGATGCTAAATTGCAATGCACCCATCAACTCGATTTAGCCGGGCTCGGCTTAGCCGCTCTAGCCAAGCATATTGCCCGCCGACGTTATGATATCGAAGTACCTCGTCATGTGAACGGCCAAACGACACCATCATTATCCCGCGATGGCGATCCCTATCTTTGCTGGACTGTCGACAACGATGAAATTAAATCGCCTGATCTATTTGCAGGCGTTTCAATTGGCCGGGGGATGGCAAGCTGGGCAAGCAGCCACCTAGATCCTGAGATGACAGAAGCGACATTGGTTCTACGCCGATGCACCATGATATCCGTTGGCAGGTTAAGAAATTTAGATCTAGAGCGGCACGCCCACCCCTGGGGCCGATGTTATGTGCAACAGCCCGAGCGAGCCATATACGCAACGCGTATCATTGGCTCAACGCAGGACTTTACCAACCGCTTAAACACGCTTTGCTCACAAGACCAGAACTGGTTACGGTTATAACCCGCCCTCCCCGTTTGGACCTGCTCACAAATCAATTTATTTTAGCCGTATCGGCCCGCCCACACACTAACCGCAAGCAGCGTACGTTGCAGGCCGACCACGCTTACAAAAAAATCTGTAAATTAGGCGTGCCCAATAAAGCCTGATCAATAATGACTTCTCGCTCGAACAACTTAAAGCCGTTATCAACCTTGCGTAATTTATCATGTCGCTCGCAAGGTATCAGGTCAAAAAAATCATCGTCAAATCGATTACGGCTAACCATGGCGTAATTAATTACCGAAAATTCATCGCTTTTGTCTGTATTAAAAACCTGCACATTGGACACAAATCGACGGATCCTCGACGGCGGGTTTTCAGCCCAAGCACTGCGCCCACACAAACGCATAATACGGCCCATGATAGAACGATAGTTATCGTCCATATGCATTACAGTACGAATCACTGTTTTAGATTGGCTGGCAAGGTCTAGCGTGTGTCGCATAGGGACGGTGTAAACCAAATCCTCAGCCAACATAGAGCCCCATTCTTGCAATTTCATGTTGTCAAGTAGCAACGCTTCTGTGTAGTAGTGCTGCAGGATTTGATTATAGACTTCAGCTCCGATTGCCACCGGCTCTCCGAGCCCCTGATAAACAGAAAATGTCGTTTCACTCATGATTTCATCTCCTAGGAATTGGTATTCTTGGTAAATAGTTAGCTTGCGAGCTTAGTCTTCAGCCGTCATTAACTCGTACCAATATTTCCACCAATGCCACTGAGTGTCGTCTTTCGTGAAACCTTCATTTACGATGCCAGGCCCAGGCCAACCTTCCGGTTTACCCGTTTCATATATTGCTTGATATTTTAAAGTACTGTTTCGCCCTTGAGCGCCTTTTGCCGATAAGGTCATGTGCGGCCAAGTATCGGAGTCATCGGATTCGACCATGCCAGACGTACCCAACAATTGAACACTTTGCTGAATCATCTGCTCTTTCAACTCAGGAGGCGTATCTCTCTCTACGAATATCCAATTGGTGAACTCCAGCTTATCTGGGCCTTTTGGCACATAAGTGTGCAAAGCCAAAGAGCCCACCACAGTTCCATCCGGTTGCGGCAGATAGAGAAATTCAAAAATTATGTTCGGAAACATACCGCCCACCTGCGGCGGCATCCAGGCCATTACTTCCAGCTGCTCAGGCGTCATGGTTTCAAATAAATCATCAACCATTTCTGAGGTCATACCAGGAGGTGGTAAAGCGCGAAGCTTTTCCTCTACCGACAGCTCTGAAGGATCTTTACCCGTTAATTTAACGATTTTTCGAGCCAAATCGATACAACGCAGTGCATGACCATGGGGAGAACTGACTTCAGCGCCCAACATCTCTTTAGCCAACTCACTGCCTTGTGTGCCTTCATCAGAAGAATAGTTACCCATCTCGCCAAGCCAACGGTGTAAGGTTAGCGTGTGGTAACCATCCGCAGCCGACTGTTCCCCTGCTGTTTTCCAGTTAGCGCGAATAATAAAACGCTGTGGGGGACCAGCTACTTCCAGACCTTTCTTTGAGCGACAATACAGCATGTCGTAATACCACTTGGTATCCCCTAAAAACTCTTCCAGTGATGGGCCGTTTATATTCCAAGTCGCCCAAACTAAGCCGCCGTATAACGTTACTCGTGCTTTGGTTAAGCCCAACTCTTCTTTACCACGCATTTTGCCGTGCATGCACTGATCTGCAACCGGAGAACCGAGAAAATCCCCGTCAGATTTAAACGCCCAGCCGTGATAGATACAGGTATGGACGTTGGTATTACCACTTTCATGGGTCGTAATTTTCATACCACGATGAGGACATACGTTAAGCATGACATGAACTTCGCCTTTGCGATCACGACTTACAATAACGGAATCTTCGCCCATATGGCGCTGCATAAAATCGCCTTTGTTCGGTATTTCAGATTCATGACCAAGTAACAGCCAAATCTTTCCGAAGATTTTTTCTTGTTCTATATCGTAAATTTCTCGATCTGAAAGCGTGCGCAGCTTAACTTCACGCATTTCCAAATCCACCAAATCACTAATGGCAGTGCCATCAGCCAGCCTTCTGCCCGTTTTCTGTGTCATATTATTCTCCTAATCAGAGCCTCTGTTGGGTGCCTAGCGGCGCCCAAACGGTAAGATCATTATCCTTCAGGCTTTATAATTTTACTTCGCAAAATGCCAATTTGTTCAATCTCAAGCTCGACCACATCGTTTGGCTTGAGATAGCGTAATTGTTCCAGGCCGCAACCATTGCCAACGGTTCCAGAGCCCAGAACTTCTCCAGGATACAGCGTCTCATCTTGCGAAATGTGGGCAATTACATCCTCGAATTGCCAGTGCATTTCTCGAGTATTACCGCGACCCCACTCTTCACCATTAACGCGCGCGATCATAGTTAAATTATACGGATCTTCAATTTCATCAAGGGTAACCAGACACGGCCCCATGACATTGCCTGTATCGAAATCTTTTCCTTTAGCGGGACCTAATTTCCCGGGCATTTCTCGTCCCTGCGCATCCCGCGCACTCATATCATTAAAAATAGTAAAGCCGGCAATGTAATCTCGCGCTTTTTCTCGTGCGATGTTTTTACCTTTTTTAGCAATATAACAACCAAGTTCTAATTCAAAATCCATCAAACGGCTGTAGGAAGGCCAGATCACATCTTGATCGGCACCAATCACTGCAAAACGATTTGCCTTGTAATAAATGGGCTGGCGGCGAAACGCCTCGATAACACGATCGTCTTCGCTGGTATCAATTTCTTTGAGGGCGGCTTCCGGATCAGGCTCACGAGCAACCTTTGCTCTTCTGGCTGCTTGGTAACACTGCTGTAAATGCAATTCAAAGCAGGAACAATCCCGTATTTGGGGTGGCGGCTGAATGGGTGCCAACAGTGTGACTGTGGCGCGCTCGATTACCGCAGCCGTTGGCGCTTTAGCGACCAGCGCTCTGGCTGCCGCAAGAGCACCCTGGCCCGCATCTAGCAGACTCTGGATGCTACTAAATTCTGGCCCAGCTGTACCGCTTGTACTGGCTGCTTGCTGTAGATCAACAATCAGCTGATCCTGTTCGATAAAAGCGCCCGCACGCTGTAAACCTTGCTGATCTTGATAGGTAACAAGCCGCACTTAATACTCCCGAAGATTGTTATTGGTCTGCTCGATCATCAATGCGCCTGATTCGTTGTTGTGTAGCTTTTTAACACTTAAGGCAGGCAACGTTACGAGAATCAAAACCATTTTTATAAAATTATTGATGGAAAATACTAAACAGATTCGTATATTGTGTCTACAAACCATAAGTTAAAGATGCTTTACTCTTGGTAAAACAATATAAAAACAGGCTTAGCGATCAAACTATGACCAGAAAACTACCGGCGTTAACTCCCGAAAACAGCTCCTTCTGGCAAGGAGGGAAAACCAACCAACTTATGATGCACTTTTGTCGCCAATGTGACCGCTACTTTCACCCTCCAGGACCGGTTTGTCCTAGTTGTGCCAGTGATGCCGTCCACCCAAAAGCCGTTTCAGGTAACGGCCGGATTCTTTCCTTCACGGTGAACTACCAACCCTGGGCAAAAGATCTCACTGTGCCATACAGCATAGCCATTATCGAACTTGACGACCAACAAGGCCTTCAGTTTATTAGCAACGTCATTAACTGCGACCCCGAAACACTTAGTGTTGGTTTACCGGTAAAGGTTTGCTTTGAGCAGCACGATGATGTTTGGATTCCATTGTTCGAGGTAAACCAATGAACGTAGCAAATATAGGCGAGAAGAAAGTCGCCATCACTGGAACCGGGCAATCAGAGGTGGGCCGCCCCTCTAACCTTTCTGCACTAAAATTAACCACGGACGCCTGCTTGGAAGCCATTGCAGACGCCGGCTTGACCAAAGCCGAGATCGATGGCGTTGCCTGTTGGCCCGGCGATAATAACAACGGCAGTGCCTTCTCTCCGGTCGGCCCTAACGCCTTAATTTCAACGCTGGGCTTAAACGTCAACTGGTTTGGCGGCGGTTATGAAGGACCAGGCCCCTTGGCCGGAGTGATCAACGGGGCCATGGCCATTGCCGCCGGCTTTTGTAAACACGTATTAGTCTTTAGAGCCATTACCGAGTCAACCCAGCGACAAACCGATAAAACCGCCAGTGCGCTCAACAATAAAACCGTGGGCCGAGACACCAGCTTTTTTTGGCAATGGTATACCCCATTTGATGTACGATCGGCCATTAACCTAGCCGCACTGTACGCCCAACGCCATTTTCATCTTTACGGAACGACCCAAGAGCAACTGGCCCAAATTGCGCTCACTTGCAGAGATAATGCCGTCTTAAACCCAAAGGCGGTATTTCGCACACCGTTAACGCTTCCTGATTACTTACAATCCAGAATGATTTCCTCCCCGTTGCGATTGTACGACTGCGACGTTCATTGCGATGCCGCTACGGCCATAATACTTTCCCGCAGCGATGTCGCGAAAGACACGGCGCATGCGCCTATTCGTATCGAAGCGATCGGCTCAGCACTGAACCAACCCTGGAGCTGGGATCAAATTGATTTAACCGGTATGGCCGCCATCGATGCGGCCAACATGATGTGGTCCAGAACCGACTACCGCCCGGAAGACGTTCAGCAAGCGCAGTTATACGACGGTTTTTCGATCTTCACTCTACTGTGGCTGGAAGCCTTAGGCCTGTGCCCAACAGGTGAAGCCGGAACATTTATTGAATCTGGTGCCAACATCAGCCGGCAAGGCCAGCTTCCCATCAATACCAATGGTGGCCAACTGTCTGGCGGCAGAACCCATGGCTTGGGCTATGTAATGGAAGCCTGTGAACAGCTTTGGGGGCGTGCTGGAGACCGACAAATCAAGCCACACCAGGTCGCCGTTGCCGCATCAGGCGGTGGCCCACTGGCCGGCAGCCTACTGCTGGTAAAAGATTAACAGCCTCGATGAAAAAGAACTACTTAACCTCAAGGCTCAGCTTAAAACAGTCTAACTTAAACACAATAAGGAAAATAAAATGCCCGATAACAGTATAGACTTTTCTGCTCAATACGGCCCCTGGGCGCTCATTGTTGGCGCCTCACACGGCACTGGCGCCGAGTGCGCTCGACAACTGGCCGCCCAGGGTCTCAATTGTGTGCTTGTGGCCCGCAATAGCGCGGCGTTGCAAGCATTGAAAAACGAATTGGAATCGAGCTTTTCTGTTGAAGCTCGGGTCATCAGCGCTGATTTATCAACGAACGACGGCGTGAAAAAAACATTGGCTACCCTTGAAGATTTAGACCTTGGCCTTCTGGTGTACAACGCGGGCGCCCCGGCCTACCCCAGTACTTTTATCAACGCGCCGTTACAGACGTGGACCGATTTAATCAACCTTGGCGCTAATTCACTAATGAGCATTACTCATGCAGCGGCCAAGCGACTCAGCAACCGTGGCCGAGGCGGCATTCTATTTATCGGCTCACAAGCCGCTTTAGGCGGTAATAAAAAGTTTGCAATGTACACGGCGACCAAAGCATTTATGCTGAATTTAGGCGAATCTTTATGGATGGAACTTAAAGACAGTGGCGTGGATGTTCTAAATTTTTTAATTCAAGTCGTCGACACACCCACATTGCGCAAAGAAATGCAGCGTGCCGGAATAGAAGGCAGCGATGCCGAAACCATTCCTGGTGTGTATCCAGCCAAGACAATTATAGAACTCGCCTTGCGAGAGCTACCCAACGGCCCGACCTTTGTGCACCCGCAAGACGAAGAAACCAATGCTGGCATTGGCATCCAGCGTAAACGAGATATAGAAGAGCGATGGGAGCACACAGCGCCTTATGTTGGCGAGGATTAATTTAGCGCCGAACAGCAAATATAATTCAGCGAGCTTTCGCTTGTAGAAATACAACTTTTGGGCCCAAAGATTCACTTCCTACATTTTCGCAATTCAAAAGAAGATGGATCTAAGGGCTAAAGTAAATTAGTTCAGATCAAAAAAACGGGGCTTCTAGAGTCTATAATTATGGCCTGACGATCAATCTGGTTATTGTGTTCAGATCTTCACGAGCATTTGAATTGAATTTCTCTAATCTACTGATTTATGAGTTCTGTCAAATTATGAGTTAAATGTGCCCGAGATAATTACCAGGAGCCCCGCATGAAAGAATCAACATTCAGCAATGACAAGATTATCGCCTTCTTCTAATAGGAGGGGGTCGGGGTAATAGGAGGCGGTCGGTGGCCGTAGGCACTAATTCTGGTAAAATCGATGTTTATGGAAATCAGAAATTTGCCATTCAAAATTATCGGACAACTACCGCCTTTATATCGATATAACAGAAAACACATATAGGAAACTTTAATTTAATGACAAGAAATAAGATGCTAATCAGACCACCTACCTGAGCTTAGCAAATTTTTGAAACAGCAAAGCCTAGACACCAGTGGATTCGAAAAATACCGTAAGGAAACTTGTAAATAGCTATTTTCGGATTTAATGAATGAAGTTCGTCTTAGGGTTGGTTTTTGTACAGAGATTGATCTTTTCATTCAGAAGCTTCAGCGATATTTGGCCGTACGGCAGTTTTGATAGAGAGATTACTACACACCCACCTTCCACAGAATTGGTTTGAGGCATCTGATCCCGGAGCGTAAGAAGCGCTCTACAAATCTCGAGCTATCCGCCGATTTGTCGACATCGATTTAGGCAAAAAACCTGTAGAAGTCGAAACCACCATCTGCAAATTTCGCCCACTAAGTTATGACCCTTCATTAGGTGGCGATTTATTTCAGCTAGTGAGTGTGCAGCTCGAGGAAAATGGTCTCAAGCTGAACCTTGGCACTATCGTGAATGCGACTAATATCGCTGCACCGTGCTTAATGAAAAACAAAAAACGTTAGATTGACCACGACATAGACTCTACGCCGACAGCCAACCAGTTACATTTTTTCATGAAGGTGTATGTTGTCGTAGATAGCCAAATGATGCTAATCCATTCCGTCGATATGATTTTCATGAGAGTTCATGACTTAAAAGTGCTTGCAGATTTATTGCTTTGCAGCGAGAAACGCATCTACTGAATTTCAGCTTATATAGGCCAAAGGGCGCAAATAAAAGCCAAAGTGGAAGACGCAGGGAATTTTACGCACAATCGAGGGCGAAAAAAATACCCTTTGAGCGAATCTCCACAAAACCAAAATTTGACCGGGAGTCGAGCACTTATTTTGAGTAATCTACCACCAATTCGGCTATCGTAAAGTTCGATATAATGGCTTAACGAAAACCCACAGGCAGTACTTACGAAATTCACTTTGGCCAATGTGGTGATCACAAAACGATAGTTGTTGGCCATTTAGAATGGCGAGGCCCGCCTGAAAACTGTACATCGCCTATGGAACTATGGCAATAAGAGAATTTTCAGCTTCAAATACTATTGGCTACTGAATTTCATATACGAAGTGATTAATACTTCGAGTTAATTAATGATTTTCATACTAATGTACAGGTGAGCCATAGCGGAACACACCCGCTAACGCGTTATCAGCGGGTGCTGTTAGTGGCCGAAGAAACGGTAAATTAAAAACCAGACTTCGGCAGTTTTAACAACAAGAAGAAGGTTAGTCTACCTTCACTAAAGCTTTACCCGTGGTAGCGCCGGACATCAATCGGCCAAACGCCTGTGGCGTGTTGGCCAAGCCCTCGGTGATATCTTCCACCACTTTAATTTTGTCGGATTTTATCCAGCCTTCCAGTTCTGCCAGTGCCGCTGGCACCTTGTCGTGATAGGTGAATTGCAAGAAGCCTTGCATGGTAAGTTGCCGAGCGACCACCTCCCACAAATTGGTAATGGGGTTACGGTTGTCGGTTTGATTGTAGTCGGCAATCATGCCGCAACACACGATTCGTCCGTATACCTTCATGGTGGTTAGCATGGCATTAAGAATCGCGCCGCCAACGTTATCGTAGTAAACATCTACACCGTCGGGCACCAGCTCGTTTACCGCTGCAGCTAGATCTGGGGCGGTTTTGTAATTGATGGCGGCATCAAAACCAAATTCTTCGGTAATCAATTTGGCTTTTGCGTCCGAGCCCACAAATCCAATCACTCGGCAGCCCCGCTGCTTGGCAATTTGACCCACCATACTGCCGGTTGCACCCGCCGCAGCACTTACCACCACGGTTTGCCCTGCTTGGATTTGGCCAACTTCATGCAGGCCGCAGTAAGCAGTTGTGCCAGAACCTCCCAACGGCCCCACGTAATAGGACAGCGGGATGCCCTCTTTGGGGGACAGTTTTTCCAGTAAAATCGCCGACTCATCCACCACGGAATAGTCTTCCCAACGGTTCAACGCGAAAATAATATCGCCGGGTTGATACTGGCTGTTTTTGGATTCCACCACGCGACCCACGGTTGGGCCCTTTATAACACCATCAATGGGGATGGGCGGGAAGTAGGATTCTTTGCCTTCCAACCAACCGCGAATGGCCGGCTCTAACGACAAATACAAGTTACGCACCAAGAACTCACCTTCTTCAATAGAGGGCATAGCGCTTTCTACCAATTTGAAGTGTTCCGGTGTGGGGTTACCGTGAATTAAGGAGGCCAGTGTTATTTGACGATTTACGGGCATAGTATGGCTTCTTTTTACTTTTATAGTTGTTTGAGTATGTGTCTATCTAATAAGCCAATCTATTAAACCAAGCCATTAAGCCAAGCGCTCGGGCCTAACGATTAGGCTTAACGATAAACACACCATTCTCTACTACTTTACTGTGCCAGCTGGCTTTGTTCCACCTCACCGAATAGTTAGGCCCAAGGTGTGTATTCCGCCCGCAACCGTGCCGCCCTCTTATTGAGTAAGTTTACATGAGTACTATACCCGCAAGTTGGCATATCGCGGCTTTCTTCGCAATTAAAATATAGTTATTTGAGTTTTTATTTCGTTTTGGTTTAAGAAGCCACTAAATATAGCAGCCCTTTTTTATAGGTAAAAAACATGTTTGTTGGTTTTTTTGAATCTTGGTGATAGAGTAATTTTGCCGTTTAGCCAAGCTAGAGATTTTTATAACGATAAATTAACGGCCTCAGAAACTAACAATAAACCGCAATATCTCGCAATAAATTTAATAACAACGGGGTTCTTGAAATGAAGAACAAACTCTCGCTGCATATCGCCATGGCGACGTGCACAACCATGACTATTGCTCCCTTTACACACACCTTTGCCCAAAGCGAAAACCAACCCTCAGCTCGCGGCGGCCTGGAAGAAGTGGTTGTTACTGCCCGTAAACGGGAAGAAACCATGCAAGATGCTCCAGTAACTGTGACGGCTATATCACAGGATAGAATTCAGAAGTTCGATGTTTCGAGCCTGGAAAAAATTGCCGCCATTTCACCCCAGTTTTTCGTCGGCCGCTCGTCCAATGGCTCCGGCGCGCAGATGACCCTGCGAGGCATCGGCTCCAGCTCCACCAGTATCGGTATTGAACAATCGGTAGCTGTGATATTAGACGGCGTTTACTACGGCCAAGGCCGGGTCTTAAACGAAGGCATGTTCGACCTCGCCCAAATTGAATTACTCAAGGGGCCACAGTCGCTATTCTTTGGTAAAAACGCCACCGCCGGCGTGATATCACTCACCACCGCTAAACCCACCGACGAATTCGAGGCGACAATCAAGGCCGCCTACGAAACCCAGGCAGAACAAACCCGAATTGAGGGGGTAATTTCGTCGCCCATTAGCGACAGCGTTGGTGTTCGCCTCGCCGTGCGTTACAGCGATATGGACGGCGGCTACTTTGACAATAAATCCACTACCCAACCCTACAATGCCTTTGACGTAGCTACCGGTAATATCGTTTCCGATACCGCACCGGCAGATAACCGCGATGCGCCGGGCGAAGAAGAAACCCTTGCCCGATTGACCGTTACGGCGGACCCAACGGACGACCTATCCATGACGTTTGTTGCCGCGATGAGTGAATCCGAGGTTACCAATTCCTCTTGGAACTACACTCATTTTAACTGCCCCGGCGGTGTGGGAGGCCTAAACCCTAGCTTGCGTTGCGGCGATAACTTTGTGATTACTCAAAACCGCATGCCATCAATATTGGCCAATAGCTTGCCCAATGCTCGCAGCAATGGTGATCTGTTTAACGAGTACGAATCCACCTCGTTTACCGCCAATATCGAGTACGCACTGGATAACCTGACAATCACCTCGGTAAGTAATTATCAAGAGAATACCAATACATTTGGTTTATCCGGTGATTTCCAGTCTTTCCCTACAGCCACCTTTGCCACCGAAGAAAGTACATGGAATGCCCTTTCTGAAGAATTGCGACTGTCCAGCGATTTTGACGGCAAGTTCAACTTTTTACTGGGAATTCTGTACCAGAAAACCGAACGCGAATTCGATCAATGGGTTGCTACTGCAGGGCTTATGAATAGCCTGGCACCAGACCCAAGCTTGGTACATGTGGCCAACCAAAAAAGCAGCTTTACCGATGGGGAAACCATTTCTCCATTCTTCCAGTTGATGTTTGATGTGTCTGAAACCGTAGAACTGAGCTTGGGTGCACGCTACAGCGACGAAACCAAAGAATCAGAGTTTGTACACCCCTACAACAACCCCGGCCTGGGCGGTATTTGGCGCACCAATGAAGTGGCTGTGGGCGACCAAGAATTTACCGAGTGGTCACCCGAGGCAACCCTTAGCTGGCAAATTAACGACGACGTGTTGGGTTACGTAGCCTATAAAACCGCGTATAAATCCGGTGGCTTCTCCAACAGTGGTATTTACTCAGCCGATTTTATGGGCGGATCTGAGTCCGACTTTACGTTCGACCCGGAAACCGCCGAAGGCCTTGAAGCCGGCTTAAAGTCAACACTGATGGAAAATCAATTACGACTGAACTTTACTGTGTACGCCTACGAATACGAAGACCTACAGGTGGATTTCTTTAACTCGCCAACCTTCGCATTCATTACTCTTAACGCCGGTGCCGCGACTACCCAAGGGTTTGAATTCGATACCGAATATGCCCCCTACGCTATCCCTGGACTAAGCGTACGCAGCACAGTGGCGTACAACAAAGCTCTTTACGATAACTTTATCGCGCCTTGTTGGGCGGGACAAACTGCTGAACTGGGTTGTAACACAACGGTTCCTGGTACCAATGGTACACCTGGCCAAGATATCAGTGACGAACCCACAGCAATGGCGCCGGACTGGACTTTCTCCTTGGGCATCAATTACGACAACACACTGGAAAATGGCTGGGAGTACGGCATTAGCGCCGACGCGCTTTACACCGACGAAACCAACCCATCGGCTTTTGCCAATCCTTACGCGCAACGCGATGCCTACACGACGCTGAACGCCAGTATGTATTTGGCCGGCGTGGATCGTCAGTGGCAATTGCAATTGTTGGGTAAAAACCTAACCGATGAGCATATTGTCTCGGGCGTAGTGGACGGCCCAAGCACACCGGTTGCCGGTGGTGAATACGCCGATCAATTAGGCTTCACTTCTCTGCCCAGAACTGTTGCAGTGCAGTTAACCTATCGTTTTGACTAGGCATTTCACTTAGAAAGCTAAAAAGCGCAGGCATTCCGGTGCCTGCGCTTTTTTGTGGTTTTTAAAGCTCTTGGCTTTAGTCCGATTGCTCTGACGGAAATAGCGACTAAGCCAAGGTATTATCTTTTACGCAAACCTCTAGATGCTCATCCACCACACGTAGATCGTAGGTTTTTAGCGGTATGGTTGTCATTGTACCTTTGGGAACACCTGTTTTTAAATCGAACATGACACCGTGTACGGGGCAGGAGATAAAACAATTGCGGATGCGGCCGCCTTCTAATTTCGCTTTTTGATGGGTACACATATTTTGCACCGCGTAAAAATCGCCTTTAGCATTGCACACCAACAAATCTACCCCATCGATTTCTACTGCCTTAGCTTGGCCTGGGGATAAATCTGCCACGGGGAAGAGACGAGTGTACTCTGAATTCATTAGAACCACCTATTACGAGAATTAATTATTGTTTTACCGGGCATTGCCCATTTCGCCTGCACAGACTATCACAAACAGTCTGGACTGTCTTTTATTTTGAATCGCTAGAACCTAGCTCAATCACCAGCTAGCTATGGACTCGCTTGACATTTTTTTAGAACAAGCGTAAAAAATAAATCATTGGGCCAAATCATAATTATCCCAATGGCGATAATCGCCTGAGGCCCTAGCGATACTCATCTTTAATATCAGCCCGTTCTATAACAATAAAAAATCAGGAGTTTCTTATGTCTAAGCAAGACGACCATAAAACCGAGCCTCAAATTTCTCGCCGCAAGCTACTTGCCGGCATTGGCTCCACGGCAGCCTTAGGAGCCACCGTTGCAGGAATATCGGTAACTAGCCAGGCACAAGCACAAAGCCAAACCGGCCTACCCAAACACTGGGATGCCGAAACCGACATCGTTTGTGTGGGCAGTGGCGCAGCGGCCCTCACCGCCGCCGTTACCGCTACCGCCGGTGGTGCCAAGGTTATGGTTGTTGAGAAGGCCCCAGTGGCCGGTGGTACCACGGCTAAATCCGGCGCTGTATTTTGGATACCAAATCATTACGGCCTAAAAGCCCGCGGCATTGACGACAAACGTGACGAGTGCTTGGAATATCTGTGTCGTTACTCCTACCCTACCGCCTTTGACGCCAAGGCCAAAAACCTGGGTTTACCCGAGGCAGACTACGCCAAAATTGCCGCCTTTTACGATAACGGATCGGACATGGTGGATTTTATCCGTGAGCAGGGAGCCCTTAATGTTGGCGAGTGGCGCCTGTGGGATTTGGACAAACCAGCACCGGATTACTTAGAGCACGTACCAGAGAACAAGGTGCCGGCTGGCCGACCGTTGACCGTGTACGATGAAGACGGCAACGCAGCGTGGGGATTTGGCATGATCGAACAGTATGAAAACTGGTTAGCCGAGCGCGGTGTTAACATTATGACCGAGGCCCCGGTAACCGAAATAATTCAGAGCAAGGGAGAAGTGGTCGGCGTTAAGGTGAATCATGCCGGCATCGAGAAAACCATTCGTGCCCGTAAGGCCGTTATATTTGGTACCGGCGGCTTTGCTCACAACGAACAGCTCCTGCGTGAAAACCAAGATGTTTTTGCCTATGGCTCCTGCGCCCAGCAGGCCGCCACCGGTGATTTTATTTCTCTTGTTAAACCCCTAAAAGCACAACTGGGTAATTTAGGTGGCGGCTGGCGCGGCCAGGTGGTGTTAGACCAAGCCCTGGAAAACCGAGCCGTGGGCACGGGCATGTTTGTGCCGCCAGGCGATTCCATGGTGCTGGTGAATAAATTTGGTAAGCGGGTGGTAAACGAACACCGCAACTACAACGATCGCACCCGCGTGCATATGGTGTTTGATGAAACCAACGCCGATTATCCCAATCAGTTATTAATGATGATTTATGACGCCCGCGTGGCCGAAACCACCGGTAAAGATAACGGCCTACCGCCGGTTAGCAGTGATGCTAGCCACGTGATTGGCGGTAAAAATTGGCAAGACCTGGCTAAAAATATTCGTAAACGACTGGATAAATTCAGCGCCCATACCGGCAATTTCCAACTGGACGACAGCTTTGCCAAAGGCCTAAGCAAAACCATAGAGAACTTTAACGGTTACGCCAAAGCTGGCAAGGATGAAGAGTTCCAACGAGGGGATTACGACTACGACCGTGAATGGCACCCGGTATGGACCATGTTCCAAACCGGCAAGGGCCATAAAGAAAACCCCTACCCCAATAGCACCTTACACCCCTTCAGCGATAAAGGCCCTTACTACGCCATAATATTGGCCCCAGGAGTGCTGGATACCAACGGCGGCCCGGTGACAAACGACAAGGCCCAAGTGGTAGACGACCAAGGCCAGGCCATTGCCGGTTTGTACGGAGCCGGAAACTGCATCGCCAGCCCGTCACATAACGCCTACTACGGCGCCGGCGCCACTATCGGCCCAGCCATGACCTATGCCTACATTGCCGCCACCAACGCCTTAAAAGAGCCGGTAAAAGAGGTTTAATAGGCATGCTAAGACTACAACTCTTGGGCTCACTGGGTATCGCATTGGCGGTGCCCTTGGCCCAGTTTGCCAATGCATCTTCATCAGTAACAGAAGCCACCACCTCTGCGGCGGCCGAGGAAGTGTCTTTTAATAAAAAGGTGGTGCCAATTCTTAAGCGTCGCTGCGCCGTTTGCCATATTACCGGTAACGAACCCGGCAATATGGCGTTAACGCCTAATAGCGCCTATGACTCTTTAGTCAACCAACGCTCGGTGCAAAGTAATTTGCTACGAGTAAACCCCGGCGCCCCCAGTGAAAGCTATATTGTGCACAAGCTACAAGGCAGCCAAGCCGAGGCCGGCGGCATAGGCGACCGTATGCCCTATATGGCTCCGCCATTATCCAGTAAGCAACTGCAATTAATTGAAACCTGGATTAGCCAAGGTGCGCAAAACAACTAACCAAGCTAAACTGCAGCCAAATGTTGTTTGGAATACGCTATGCCCGCCATTATTGATCACGACCAACGCCGCCTGGAGATCGCCCAGGCGGTAGAAAGTATTGTAGCCGCAACCGGCGTGCAAGCAGTAACCATTCGCGAAGTTGGCAAGGTGGCGGGTTTTAGCCCAACAGTCATTACCCACTATTTTCAAAACAAACTGGAGCTAATGACCTTCACCTATGTGAACGCACGGCTGCGCTCCACCAGCCGAGTGGAGCAACAACTCGCCGCCGAGGCAGGCCCCTTGCAATGCATCAGCCAGTGCTTTCCCACTACGGAAGATCGCCAAACCGAATGGAAGGTATGGTTTGGTTTTTGGGGAATGGTGACTGAGAACCCCAACCTGAAACAAGAACAAAGCCGAGGCGTCGAAGACTCATTAAATTTATTTAGCCGGGTCTACCATGCGGCAGACGCTCGTGGTGAACTGTCTGGCCGAGCTGACATCAACGCACTGGCAACACGAGCACAATATTTGGTAGATGGTATTGCTTGCTTGGCTTTACAGCAGCCAGAGATGTGGACGGCGGAGAAACAGCTCGCAACACTGGAAGCAGAGCTTAAGTTAGTTCAATAATCTTGGGTTAATTTAGGCCAAAAAAAACCGGCCGAAGCCGGTAGAGTTAGCAGTTACACCACGCACACTAAATTCTGGCCAAGCCTCTTACATTACTGGTGGCTCGGTTGTTGGATCGTCGGCTAGCAGATAGTTAACCCAGTTGTGAAAGTACTGGTTACCGCGTTCGTTGCGACCAAAAACCACGTTTTTGATGGCCCCGGATTCAAGGCCTTGTTGCACTTTAAGCCCTAATCCATAATCCTCTTCTTCCACCACCTTCCAAATCCAATCAATGGTTTTAATAAGCTCTTCTCGCGCTTCGCCTTCGATGTTGTCTTTGTTGAGGTAGTACACCACAGTCCGATTTTCCGCCGGCGTTGGGCCGGGAATAATCTGGGCAATTTGGGTTAATTCCGGCGCTACGAATATAGACACGTTAGGGAAAAAGGTACGAATAAAATCGTAGCCCTGATTCTCGTGTTTGTGCCGTTCGCTTTCCGGTACCTCTTTTAATTGGCCAATACAACGTTGCGGGAAACCAATTAAAATATGCGGCCCGTAGCAGTCAAACTCCATAATATTGGAGAAGGTACGCGGAAAGATAGTATCCGGGTGAGCCGCCGCAAAATGATAACCCTCTAGGTAGCCGTCGTAGGCGACTTTCCAGTTGGCGCCATGCATATCGCGCTGGCCGTAGTAGGTGTAGTTGGCAAAATCCAACAATTCTACGTCTTCGATCATTCCGCCTAAAAAGGCCTCAAAATCGACTTCTAAACCGGGGGTTAACACCGCGAAGATCAAACCCGCGCGTTCGTAAGTTGGCAGCTGGGTTAGCCCCAAATCGGTTTTATCCACCTCGCCAAACTTTTCTCGATCGGCAACGCCGCGCAAGCTACCATCGCCGCTGAAACTCCAGCCGTGATAAGGGCAACTAAACACCGCTTTGTGGCCGCAGTCTTCGGTTGCGATCTTCATGCCCCGGTGCGGACAAACGTTCAACATCACTTTGGCCGAGCCATCACGCTGACGCACCACCAACAGGGGCTTATCCAAAAAGGTAATGGTTTTGTAGTCACCCGGCTTAGGCAGCTCGTGGGAGAGACCAATCAAGACCGGTTTTCTGCGGAAAATTAGCTCCATTTCTCGCTGATATTGATCCTCGTTAAGGTAGGAATCAACGGGCACTTGCATGGTAGAGTCAGCCTGGTCTGTGGTGCCATCATCTACGTGCTCGATCATACGAGTAATAATGCGGTTATAATTTTCTTGGATAGACATGGGTTATTATCGCCTCTTACGACTTATTATTTTACTTGTTACGCGTTAGTGGCGGGCGGCATTTCCACATGCCCCACGCTGGAAACCTCGTATTTTTTGTCTTCCATAGAAACGATATTCACGTTGGCCAATTCACCTAAAAACTGGGCGATATGGTCTGTGCGCAGGTGAGCATCCAAATGGGCATTGCTGTCCCACTCTTCGCTAATCCACACCACGCAGTCATCAGCGATATCTCGGGCCATGGCATAGAGAGTACAACCGGGCTCTTGGCGGGTAGGTTCAATTAAACCAACGGCCAGCTCGCAAAAGCGTTCGGTATCCTGTGGGCTGGCAAGTAATACGCGGGCAGAAACAGCAATCATGTGAGCAACCTCTTATATTTATTTGGCTCGGTAAGGATTGAAATACATCAGCTGAGCAACAGTATAACCCTGGGCCGGGCCGTATCTGAACCTCTCTGATTAGTTAGTGCTCTTGTTAGGTTGGAACCCACCATTGGCAATTATAAAACGCGAGCCCCAGCAAGCATTTGAAGCAGCGCACTAGTCCGCACCAGCGGGCCAATCGTATTCGGGAAACGTTGCCTGGCACGCTTTGGCCACGCGCCGGGCGGCTTGCTCGGCTTCCAGACGGTCAAGCACATTCGAAAACACCTCCGGCCCGATGCTGTGCACACGCACCTGTTTGCGCAATATTTCGCCAACCTTAGCCAGAGGTAAATCACCCTCCCCCGGAGGCCTCCTATAGCCCAAGCAGTCTTCCATGAGTGGCATGTGCTTAGTGGAATGGGCGGCGTCGGCCAATTGCACACAGGTGATGGCATCGCTGGGCAGCTGGCTAAGCAATGTGAAATCGGCATCGCCACGTAAAAAATGCCATGTATCAAATAGGATCCCTGCGTTTGCTGCACCGGAGGCCTGCACAATGCGCCAGGCCAGGTTGAGATTGGCAACGCCCCACATGGGGATAAACTCTAAATCAACACGAATGTTGAATTCGGCGGCCTTTAAGCAGAATGCGGCAAAGCCATCACTCAACTGGTTTACCGAAAACTGGCCCAACAAAAACGCCCCCGTAGCGCAGATGCTCTTCAGGCCCAGTTGATTACAGTATTCCAAACATTGCTCGGCGCTGAAATCAAACACCGCCTGGGCGGCCTCGGGTAGGCTAGGATCAAAGCGTACGGGTGCCCAATCGGTAAAGCCGTCGTAATGGCCAAGCTGAACACCGGCGTCCAGCGCTTGTCTCCGAATATCGTTTAGGGACTGGGACTGCAACAGCTGCCTTATGGTGAAGCCGCCAATGGGCAGATGGGTGAACCCCCCGGCCCGAGCGGCGGCTAATTGTTGGGCGTAGCTGTGTGTTTTCACACAGGCCGGCCAAAGGGAGTATTCCATAACTCGGTTCAAGCAAGCTGGCGCTGGGCTGCCTGCTCTAAGCCGGTAAACATTAATTGGTAGGCGGCCAACAAAAAGCCACGGGCTTCTTCTACTCGGCCCGGCTCAGTTTCAAACTCGGAGTGGTAGGTTAACCGGCAGCGGTCTTCGTTCAATTCGGTTACCTTGCCAGTGGCTCGGTATTGCAGCAAGCCGGCCGGGCGATCACACACGATGGATAACTTCAGCGTGCGATTGGCTGGGTCTAGGTAGTCCAATTGTTCGCTTACCGCATTGGGCATGCCGTGGTTATAGATATGGCGAATTAAGCCAACGCCTTCGCCTTCTATCTCCACGCGGTCGATATCCACCGGCCCATCTTTGGGCCACCAAGCTTGAATATCAGCGTAGTTTTCTAAAAATGCCCAAACAGTCTCCGCTGGTGCGTTGAGATCGTGATGTATATCGATGGTTTCCATAATTATCTACCCCGGCTCTGTATTATGCGTTTTCTGCGGCTTGTTTTTTGGCTTGCTCAAAAGCCGCCGACGTTTCTTCATCCACGGGCTCTACGGCCCACTGGATGCCCCGGCGAAGCAATGTGTAGAACACAGGCAAATCCCAAGCGCAGCGGTCTACGGTTGGCCAATAATCCAGTAGCGGTTGCATATCAAAATGGTGGCGGCAGTGGCCCAGGGTTAAATAGAGTACTGCCCCTTCGCCCATGTTGTGGATGTAAAACACCGGGTGTCGACCGTGCTGCCATTGGTCTTCCTCAAAGCCTGGAGCCTCGCCTTCAAATTCGGCATCCAGCAGCACATCCAGGTCACCATAGGTTTGCATTAGGTATAACTCATCGGTGCTTTCAAAAGGCTCTATGCCGGCCACTAGAGGGTGATCGGCATTGGCCACTTCCACTTTATAAGGCGCTATGGGCGGGTGCGAGCGGAACATGGAACCCAGGGTTTCAACAAAGTGCGGCGCCCAATCCGGGGTGCCGTATAAGCCACTGGACATTAAGCGAATAATTGAGTTGGTGCCGTGTAAGGCGTACCAACGGCCGCCGGCTTTTACCCACTCGCGCAGCGCTTCTTGGGCGACCATGGACGGCACCACGTTACAGGTGTAGGTAATGAGCATATCGGCGTCGTTCAACGCCTCGAGGTTTTCGTAGTCTTCAAATACGCGCACTCGTATGCGCTGGTCTTCAGCCAGTAATTTTAATAATTCTAAGCGGGCAAAATCGATGTCGTGCCAATCGCCGCTGGCAATTAATACGCAATTAATTCGTCCGGCTCTGGATGCGTGTTTGCTCATGGTGTGTCCTCGTTACTACTCATAATATGGCGGCCTGCTACTCGGCCAAAAAAAGAGCCCGGGCCTAAACTCATGCCACTGGCATAGCTGGCGCCCGACTTGGGAATATGCGCACTGCAGGCGCCGGCGGCGTATAGCCCTGGTATGGCAATGCCTTTACTATTCAGCACCTGGGCGTTGGCGTTGGTTTTTAAACCGCCAAGTGTCATATATAAATAAATAGACTGGCTGAAAGAAATATAGAAAGCCGCATAGGGGCCTTGGTCTAAGGGCTTTAACCACTCTGGGTGTTTCATAAAATCGGGATCTACGCCATCGCGGGCGGCGGTGTTGTACTGATTAAGCGTGGCCACCAAGGCATCTTTAGGCATGGCTAGGGCCTGCTCCATCTCCTCGATGGTTTCGTAGCCATCAATTAATTGGTGGCGGGCGGTTTCGATCTCTGGATAGGCAAATATTTCGCTGTCGACAATTAAAAAGGCTCGCTGATTACTTTGCTTGGCGATAAACTCCGCCGTGCGGCCGTGGTAGCTGTCTTCGGCCACAAAACGCTGGCCACTCTCATTAACGATGATACCTTTAATTAATTGCCCCGGCGGGTAGATAGAGGCAGTGGCGATGTAGTTTTGCATGGCGTCAGTATCGGCACCGGCCGCCACGCCCAGTTGTATACCGCTACCATCAGAGTAGGCGCTGCCTAGGGCTTCCGCGGTTGCGCTCAGCCCTTGCAAATGCAGCTGCACCATATCGGGGTTCATAGCAAAGCCGCCGGTGGCCAGCACCACACCCTTGTTCGCTTTTAAGAAGCGAGTGTCACCACCCTGCTGAGTTTTAACGCCAACAACCGTACCGGATTGATCGGTAATGAGCGCCTGTACTCGCGTATCGTAATAGCCTCTTACGCCCAACTCGGAACACACCTGCAGTAACGGCTGCATGGCTGCGTTACCGGTGCTTTCGCCCTCCCCGGTTACCTGATGGCCTCGGGGCACGGGCCTGGCCAGTTCTCTGTAGGGCCAAACTTTTTCATTACCGGTACTGAGCAGGCCTTCGGTGCCCATTAAAAATACCGCTTTATCTTTGTAGCAACTGCGCTCAAAGGGAACGCCTTGTTGCTCTAGCCAATTAAAATGCTCTACGTTTTGATCACAGTATTGGCGCACCGCCTGGGCGTTGTCGCTGCCCATACTGGCGATCATAAATTGGTACATATTCTGGGCGTCGTCGCTGTAACCACAGGCTTGCTGTACAGCCGTACCACCGCCCAGGTAGAACAAACCTGAGGACAGAGCACTGGCACCACCACCGGCGCTGGCTCGCTCCACGGCAATCACATCACCACCAGCGCGTTTGGCCTCTATCGCGGCACAGGCGCCGGCAATACCCAAGCCCACCACAATCACATCGGCACAATCGTCAAATTGTGTTACACAGGTTTCATCTATCACATCAAACGGATTCATGCGTCGCTCCCCTGGATAAATTTTTGGATCAACTTTTGGAAAAGTTGTTTGACTAGTTACCGGGTTAATTCAGATTCGTGCTCGTCCAAATAGAAAAAGGCGTTTTTATCTCGATCAAACAGCTTGTCTTCGTCGGCGGCTATTTCTGCCGCCACCTCGGGCGCAGCCAATTCCACGCTGGTTTTCTCAAAGGTGGCTTTATCTGGGTACCAAATCTCTAACACAACATCGTAGGGCTGCTCGGGTGTTTTGCCGGTAATAATATCCGGAAAGCCGGTTAAGTAGCGGCGCACGTATTTTACCGCTCGGCCGGTGAGGTATTTCTCACCGATGACGCGGTGGTGGGATTCGTAATACTGTTTAAACTCTTGGTGGGTAAGCCCCGGTTTACGTTTTAATAAACCGATCATTTTAAACATTGCTTAGGCTCCGATTATTAGCGCGGTACAAGTGGTTACACCCGCACCAATTGCTTACCAAAATTATTGCCTTTAAATAACCCCGCCAGTACTTGGGGGCATTGTTCTAGGCCATCAACGATATCTTCTTTTACTTTAATTAAACCGGCGTCTACCCAACCCTGCATCTCGGCGATGGCTTGCGGGAATTTATCCAGGTAGTCCAACACCAAAAACCCTTCCATGCGCGAGCGTCGAATCACCAACTGCATATAATTGGCTGGCCCCGGCGGCACCTCTTTGCCGTGGTAACCACTGGAAATACCACCGCACAGCACTACCCGAGCGCCGATGGCGATATTCACTAAGGCCTGGTCTAGAATGGCTCCGCCCACGTTATCAAAAAAGATATCGATTTTATTTTTGCACAGCTCATTCAGCCGTTGATGCACGTCTTCATTGCGGTAGTCGATGGCTTCATCAAACCCCAACTCTTGTTTTAGCCAGGCGCATTTTTTCTCGCCGCCGGCAATACCTATCACCCGGCAGCCTTTGATTTTGGCCATTTGCCCAACCACCGATCCGGTTGCGCCGGCGGCACCGCTGATTACCACGGTATCGCCACTACTGGGTTGGCCTATATCGAACAATCCGAAATAGGCGGTCATGCCGGTTAGGCCATAGATGTGCAAGGGGTAGCTAATGGGGATATCGGGCTGGACGGTTTTAATGGGGAAGACTAGTTCCTGGCCATCACCGCGATAATAATCTTGCCAGCCAAAGCCTCCCATCAAGCGATCACCAATTTGGTAATCCGGGTGCTTGGACTCAACCACCGTACCTACTGCCATGGCCCGCATAACCTCACCCAATTTAACCGGGGCAATGTAGCTGGGCAGGTCGTTCAACCATCCCCGTTGCGCCGGCTCAAACGACAAGAATTCGTTTTTAATCAATACTTGCCCGGATTCTGGTGGCTCCAATGTTGTGGTGACTAAATCGAAATGATCCTGAGCCACTTCCCGCTCCGGACGCTGCTTTAATAACCACTGCCTATTCACTACCGTATTCATGCTTTACCTACTGCTTTAAGGATTATAGGGCTGGTGCCTCGGCCAATTTAAAGGCAATAAAGACATTGCCGGGCATATAGGGGTTAAAGAAGTAACCCGAATTTAAAAACATCATGTCGCCATCCAAGGCCGCTGAAGCTCCGCCTTCCAGGGCACCGCCAAAAGCTTTTACACCATTAACGGTGGTAAAATCTTTGGCGGTATTAAATTGCCACAATACCTTGCCTGTGCGGGTATCATGGGCGCGAATATAGCCGTCTAAGCTGCCGGCAAATACCAGCTCGGGTGTGGTTGAAATTGCAGCGCCATTGCCGGGCATGCAATAGGGTTTATCGCCGCAAACGCCGGTAACGGCGTGCCACTGCCACTGATAACGGCCGGTTTTTATATCCAACGCGAACAATCCTGGGTTGGGTTTTCGAGGAGCGTGGTGCTGGGATTCCTGAGCATCTGAAATAGGCACAAAAACCGTATCGCCGCTCACAGCCATTCCAAAGTGAATGCCGCCTACCAAGCCGCCTTTACTGACTTGCCGCTGCCATAGGAGTTTGCCGGTATCCGGTGCCAGCGCCCACACGATGCCGGATTTTTGGCCGGCTAAAACCAGTTCGCTGCCGTCGCTGTGGGTTGCCAAAATAGGCGGAGCGCCAAAGTCGTAGTCCGGGCCTACCGGTTGCGGGCAGTTAGTTTGGTCGGCCATTTCACAGGCGCTGTTCCAGGCATCGTTAGCGGTAGCTTGGAACACCCAGTTAATTTTACCCTGATCTAAATCCATTGCGATGATGGCATCGCTGGTCTCGGTGGTGGGCCGGGAATAGTTTTCTCCGGTGCCGACTAATAATTGGTTTCGCTTTGCATCGGTGGCCGGGCTATTCCAAATAGGCGCTCCAGAAGGCCCCACTCGGTCGGTGCCAGCGCTGTTTTTACCTCTAACATTAGGTCGCTCAGCAATGGTGTAGGTTTGCCATACCTTTTCTCCGGTTGCCGTATCAAAGGCCACCACGGAGCCCCGAAAAGTACAGCAGGCGTAGTCTGGGTCGGCGGCGGCAAGTACCTCTAAAGACGACACAGGAACATACAGCCGATTTTTAAACAGCGTGGGCGAACCGGTAATGGTGGCGCTGGGATGTGCATCCGGCCGCACCTGCCAACGTAGCTTACCCGTACGTGCGTCTAACGCGTAAACGTTGCCCAGGTAATCGCCAAAATACAGCCCCGGTTGCGCAGTTTTGTCGTTCTTATCCCAGCTACTTAAAATAATAGCAGTACGCACCTCGGCCTTGGCGCGATAGCTCCAACGCACGCAGCCGGTGGTTTTATCCAGGGCAAATACTCGCCCGTCCTGGCTGCCCACGAAGACCGCGTCGCCGCCAATGGCCGGGTGAGATCGCGCTCTAACGGCATCGGGAAAACCAAACGCCCAGGCAACATCGAGCTGTTGAATATTGCTGGGGTTGATGGTTGTGGCTTCGGCATCAAATACTCGGGTATTCTGCGGTTGCGCCCCCCAACCCACCACTGCTGGCACCTGGGCGCCGTCAAACTGGGCGGATTCACCCTGGCATTGCGGGAAGGCTTTGGGCTTTTCGGTGGATAAGGGTTGGCCAGTTAAGTATTCAGCAACGGCCTTTTTTTGCTGCAGGTTTAATTGCGGAACTCGCGGCGCCATCACCCCTTCGGTTAATGCATGATAAATCGATGCCGTGGACATAAAGCCTAGCATGCCTTTAACCGGCGCCTTGGGCACTCCGGTTTCGTGGCAAGCAGCACACACAGTGCGATAAACCTCTTCACCGGTGGCTAGAGCCTCCGGCGACAACAAAGACGTGTTGGTGTTGATCTTTTCAGCAAACGCCGCCGGCCAAATGCCCACTAAGCAATTCAACCCTGCAAACCAACAAACCCGTAGTAACGCATTTTTTTTCATTATTATATTGGCACAAACATTGACTCGCTTAGGTCGAGCCAGAAAGGTGAAAACAACGTACAAGTAAAAAGCAACAATGCCGTGAAATCACGGCATTGTTGTTCACTATCGCATTTAGAAATTGAAGCTCACTTCGGCGCCGTACTCTCTTGGCGCGCGAGGTATGGAGAATCGCCAGAAAGAGGTATCGCCGGTTCTGGAGGGGGATACCACGTAATCGTGTGAGTAGGCATCTTCATCGGTTAGGTTTCGGCCAAAAATAGCGACCTTCCATTTTTCCATCTCGAAACTAAGGCTGCTGTCCAATAAACCGAATGCCTCAACCGTGGAGCCGGGGTGATTGGTTAGCGTGCCTTCATAGTCGTCACGCCAGCTGTACCCTAAGCGCCACATGACAGAGGCATCCGCAACCGGAAACTCCATGACAGATTGCAAGGAATAGGTCAGCTCTGGCGCTCGTCGTAAATCCAGGTCACTTTCGTCGGCAATAATCCCGTCACCGTAGATGTCGGCCTCAAATTCATTGTACTGTGCATCCAAAAACCCGACGTTACCGCTAACCCGCCAAAAATCCGTAAGCACCGCTTGCATTTCCAATTCCACGCCACTGAATTCAGCCTCACCCACGTTACGAATGGCCAACTGATTCTGCGTAGCGAGGTTTGGCGCGGGTATGGATACTTCGATTTGCATATCGTCATATACCATATGGAACAAGGTAGCATTAAGCTGCAACTTGCCATCCAGCCAGTTTGTTTTTGCGCCTAATTCGTAGTTGGTAAGTGTCTCTGGGCCGAAACCTTCGCCTAGCACATCTGGCGTGGAAGCTCGCGGAGAGAAACCACCACTGCGGAAGCCGGTGGAATTGGTAAAGTACAACATGGCATCGTCGTTGAAGGCATAACGCACACCCCAACGATAGATCCAGTCGTTATCTGTTCTGTCTCCACCGGCGTTGGGGCCGGCCAACACCGCACCTGTGCCTGGGTCGGTAACAGTACGGCTCATGCGTTTGGTTTCGGTGATGTAGCGAGCGCCCAACGTCCAAACTAGCTTCTCGTCCATCATTCTGTAGTCACCTTCTGCGAAGATGGACTGGGATTCACCACTGGTGACGGTGTCTTCCAGGGGTGTCCAAACGTCGCTAAACGCTTGGGTCAGCTGGAAAGTCGTGGCGTCTGCGGAAGATGAGAACAAACCCGCTTGCCAAGTGAGGGCATCCCCGGCGTCCCGGGAAAGCCGAATTTCGTTGGTGCTTTGTTCGTAATCGCCCCAGCGACTAACGTGGTAAAGCGTAGCGCCGATGCCGTCCATATCGGCTTTGTATTCATCGTCTGCGGTTAAAAAGCTGCCGATGTAAGTTAACGAATATTCGTCAGAGATTTCCACGCTCATACGAGCCGTGCCCTGTATTTTTTCTAAACCAACATCGCCAATCCAATTAGCGTCGTTTTTCAGCCGATCCCCACCAATGGGTTCGCCGGACTGATCATTACAGGAATAACCATACAAGCTGTAGAAGGTACAGAAGGCATCTTGGCCGGCGGTAGACGTGGCTAACACCGCCGCCGTTTTACCCTCCATATTGCTGTAGCCAAAATCCAGCTCTCCGGTAAAGGTGTCCACCGGCTGCCATAGGAAGTGCACACCAGCACTGGTGGTATCCTTTTTACTCATTTCGCCACCGAGACGGCTCTTAGTATAGCCCTCCCCCTGGTTCAAACTGGAGGCAGTTAATTTTACTGCCCAGTCATCACTGCCGTAGTTGTACAACAAATCCAAGTCGGCTTTTTCATAGGCGCCTAAACGGCCACGCACCTTACCAAAGGATTGATCCAGCTCTGGCTTGGTACGAATAATATTAATCAAACCACCAACCACGTTTTTACCAAACAACGTACCCTGCGGACCCCGCAGAACTTCAATGCGCTGAATATCGATCAAATCGAAGACATTACCGGTACCGGTTGCTAGGGGCACACCATCAACGGCAATTAAAACCGTTGGGTCAAAGGCTTTTTCAACGTCCTGGTAGCTGATACCACGAACAGAAAAGCCGCCGCCGGCTGGCGTACCTGCTTCGATGGTGTCGAGAATAACATTGGGGGCGAACTGCGATATGGAAGTCACATCCAGCGTATAAGAGTTTTCGATATCAGCGCCTGAGATAGCACTTACTGCAACAGGCACATCCTGCATGCCTTCCTCTCGTTTTCGCGCGGTAACGACGACTTCTTCGAGAGTCATACCTTGGGCCGCTACGCTATTAGAAACCGCAACACCTGAGGTAGCCAGAGTTGCTAACGCCAGGCAAAGCGTTGTTTTTCGATGGTTACTGGTTGTGTTCATGTGATCCTCATTATTATTTATTGTTTTGTTGATCAGATATTATTTAATCAGACTTGATTGTTTTTATAAGTCTTAAAAAAACGCCCTCACAGCGGGCTGCTGCAAAGTTTATTCCCCGTGTAGCGACTGAAAACTGCGCTGCACAAACAACCACTGACCGTCGATGCGTTGCAACTTATCATCGTACTGCCCGCTAGGCCGTAGCTCTGTACCATCAGCTAACACGGCAACTTCAGAGGTATAGCTGCGCATGGTCGCAGTATTACCTTGAATATCGATAGAGCCCGCGGATTGAATCATAAACACAAATGGAAAATGCTCCATGGCCTGGGTCCAGGCATTGACGATGTTGGCCTTACCCTTGATTTCTTCCATACCCGGCACCACTGGCAGATTCCATTCGGAATCCTCTGCCCAGGTACTACCCCAAATATCGGCGCTGCGCTGGTTTACGCCATCGGCGTAGATATCCAGCAATTCTCTAATGGCCAAACGATCTTCTGTGGATCCAGAAAACGACATGAAACGCTCCTCGCTTTATCTTTTATTATTCTCTACTGCGCTTTGCACAGTAGAGTCTATCTTCCTGGGCAATATTTGTTTACCTGTGCACAGGGTCAAATACAGCAATATCACTCGTTGCGCCGAACATGTCACTCCTACATTACAGCGCCTGCATTGCAGCCCAAAAAACCAACCGTAAGCACTATGTTTTGGCTTTGGGGTTACGGTTCTCGGATTACGCTTAGAGCAACTGAGAATAGCCTTAAACTCCAACAAACTGCCCACTTATAGTTAACGTAATTGGGCCTTAATACACCTTATTGCAACCGAATTACCTAGTCTTTGCTACTCCCCATTTTGTTAGGTAGAAGTGTGAGCTAATACATCGGATAAATTAGCCTAATACGAGAAAGACCGAAGGCCTATATAAACATACCTGGCTGTCTTTAATCTACCAGCATACCGACAAACTTAAACCGAACGCTTACTAGCAATACCACACGCTAACCGCAAAGGCCAAAAGCGGTAATCCGTTCTACCGAAGCCCTGCGAGCATTAGCTACAGGCAGATAACTCGATGCTTAATCCGACCAACCGGAAACCAATAACTATTCGAAATAATAAAAGGAGCATTTATGACCAATACAACCAGTAAGGACCAACTCAACAGCGAGCTACTGCACAGGCTTCAACGGCTGGAAAACCATCAAAACATACAAGCAGTAGTAACGGATTACTTAATTGCAGTGGACGACCTGAATGACGTTGAGGCGGTTTTAGATTGTTTTACCGAAGACGCCGTATTTGATATGTCCGGCATTAACTACCCCACGTTAACCGGCAAGCCTGCCCTGCGGGACTTTTTTAGCAATGTATTTGACAGCATGACGCATCATGCCCACTACGCAACCAATTTTAAACTGGATTCCGTAACTGACAACACCGCCAAATGCCGCACCCATGTAATAGGCATGGGTAAGACTAAGCAAGGAGAGGATGTACTGTTTTATTTGCAATACCACCTGGATATGCAGTACGAAGATGGACGCTGGAGAATGTCGCGTTTCAAAGGGATGGCGCTAATGCCTTTAGAAGGTTAGCGAGTGCTTGCGGAGGTTGCAGGGGCAACCTCCCAGCCATTAGGTAACTTATGGTATTGGAGACTGGAAAGGATGCCTCTCTGTTAACGAGAAACTTACAATCGATGAACTTATAAACGATGAATTTATAATCGAGAATAACTCAAGTCTTCTTTGCCACGGCTACCATGGTTGGTAAACATCGCAAACACCGAATCGCGCCAAACCTGCTCGCTATTAAATGTGTTTGACCAATCCACCACAAATAAACGGTGGTAAAACTTCCATAGGCCGTCGTGCTTTACAAATTTATCAACGTAGCGCCCACCCACCAAGCGCTCTACCTTTTCGCCATCTTCAATTAAGGTTACTGCCGCAGTCACATAGGCTTCCCCCTCTGCCGTTTCACCATCAATGTTGTATAACTCATTGGTAATCGCGTGGAAGCTACGCTCCATTACATCGTTGGGCTGGGTAATAATTTCGGCGTAATCTGCGGCAGCGCCGGCAAATACACCAACATCCACCGTGGCATCCGGGTGCCAAATGGACTGCATCAGTGGCGTGTCGCAGCGGTCCACCGCGCGGCAGTACTGAGCGTTGAGATCGTGAATTGCTTGCTTTGCAATTACCGCCTCTATGGTTAATGTCTCTTGGGTTAACGCCTCTTGAGTTAGCGCCTGGGATGTTTCAGAACCGGAATTAGAAGAATGTGCCATACAAAATCTCTTAGTTAAAAATTAAATCCTACCTCTAAGGCCAGAGTTCGTCTGGGGCCATTGGAGGCAAAATTCATAACGCCCGGAGCATAAAACCCAGATGCCCGGTATTTTTCGTCGGTGATATTTTTCCCGCGCAGGGCCAGCGACCAGCGATCGTCGTTGGCGCGCCAGCGAATACTAGCGTCTAGTAAGTCTAACGCGTCGATTCGACCGATGGGATGGTTTCGCGTATCCGTATCACGCTCACTGGTGTGCATCCATACCAAATTAAAAGTGCCTGTGCCTGGGCCCAAACCAAACTCCAAGGCCGCACCTAAAGAAGCTTGAAGTTCTGGCGCATTGCGCAGATTAAGACCGGATGCGTCCTCTTGGCCATTGGCGGGATTTGCGTCTAAATCGAATTCAAAATTATCGTAGCTCGCATCTAAATAACTCAATGAGGCATTCAGCGTTAACGCTTCCGTTGGCAAATATACCATTTCCAATTCGGCGCCAGATATTTCCGCACTGGCCGCGTTCTCCACCCGTGTTACCGGCGTGGCACCTACGTATGCCAGTTGATCCACTTGTAGGTCTTGGTAATCATTATAAAATAGTGCCAGGTTAGTACGCAGCAGCCCTTCTAGCCAGTCGGCCTTTAAGCCCAACTCCCAAGTATCCACGATTTCTGGGTCATACGGGCCAATATCTTCAGGGAAGGTAATCCGAGCATTAAAACCGCCGGATTTAAATCCCCGGGCTTGGTAGCCGTACAACATGGCATTATCGGATAACGTCCAATCAAAGCCCAGACGCCAGCCTAGGTTTTCCCACTCGTCTTTACTTGCGGCCGGGGTTAATCCTAAAGATACGCCGGAAAACTGAGTTTCATTGACCAAACTGAGTTCTTTTTCCTGCCAGGTGTAGCGAATACCGGCTTGCAAGCGCAGCTGGTCTGCCACCTGCCAGTAGCCTTGGGAAAAAATCGACCAAGCCTGATCGTCTTGATCCGGGTTGGCCAGCAACACCAAACCTGGGCCAAAGGCATCCACCGCGCTGGTGCTGCCTAACTGCCAATTTTGATTAAAATAATACAGGCCCGTCGTTAGCTCGGTAGCATCGGTTGGCGTAAAGCTGGCCCGTAATTCTTGTGAAAATTGTTTATTATCGGTGATGCGACGAGTGCTGTAGAGCTGCACAGGTGTGCCGTCTTGATCGGTCCACTCGTCCAGCGTGAACTGTCGACCGTTGGTGATGGAAACCCAGTCAGCGCCGGCCATCGCCCAATTCATGGTTAAGGTAGCGCCTTCGATGTCGAAATTAGAGAAATTGTTAAATTGGCTAAAGCTACGAAAGCTAACGTCACTCATAGGTACCGAGTATTCAGGCACATACAACGCCATACCCGGGTCCGACTGGTTTACCACCATGGGCGAGTCGTTACGGCCCCGACCATATTCCAGCTGAAGCGTTGCATCAAACACCTCACTGGGGGTAAATTTTAAATACCCCCTGCCCGAGGTAACCTCCTGTGCGCCGAGATCATCACCGGACTGCCAATCCTTGTAAAAGCCATCAAAAGACTTGCGCATCATGGCGATCTTGCCCGATACCGAATCAGACAACGGCAGCTCTATGGCCGCAGCCACATCTTGTCGGCCATAGTCTCCCAGGGTCACCCGGCCACGGCCATTGAGCTCACCTGTGGGTTGCTTGGTGATCACATTGATAACGCCGCCAATAGTATTGGCACCAAACAACGTACCTTGCGGCCCTCGCAATATCTCCACCCGTTCAATATCAAATAGATCCAACAGTGCGGTGGTGTTACTCCCCTGATACACACCGTCTACTACCACGCCAACAGACGGGTCTATAAAGCCATCGGCCTCTTGCACACCAATGCCGCGGATACTCACCGCCGCCGTCATACTGACGTTAACCACATTGGTAACCACAAGGCTCGGTACCGTGCCACTGATATCGCGCAGATCCGCGGCGAATGCACGCTCTAACATATTGCCCGTCATAGCGGTTACCGCCACCGGCGTTTCTTGCAAGCTCTCTTCGCGCTTTTGGGCGGTAACGATAATTTCTTCTAACGCTGCGCTAGCCACGGTTGGAATTGCGAGCGTGGCCAAGGTTGCCGAAACAAAGGTGGCCGGAACAAAAATAGCCTGAGCAAAACAATGGGGTATTAATTTTCGAGCTTTGTGTGGGCCGGAACGGCCTATGGAGAAATCGGGAGCGTAGTTCATAGCTAACCCTTATGTTTGGTTTATTTTTTATTAATTATTTTACAACGCCACCCTTAACCGGTTTCCCTGCCGTTTGCGGGACAGCTTAACGTCTTTAATAAGTGCTCAAAACATTATCTAGGCAAGTAATCAAATGCTAAACCTAGTAAAAAAGGTAGATTTGAAGTTACCTATAGTAACAGCCCTACAGCACGCTTAATTCGACTCTAGCCACCGTAGACCGGTCAAATATTTTACAGTCAGTTTTGATTGTTTTATTTTTTAACTAGTGATACCTTGACCATTCACGCTGGCATTAAGCTCTTAGCTAGCGCGTCATATTCTAGGTCAGAATCTCGCAGCAATACCCAACGCTGCCCTAATACAATAATAAACAGCCTTATCTGGAGTGAACGGATCGTGACAACTCAGTCCCCGATTAAACCCGGTAGCGCTCGCTGCCCGGGCCACAGTACCCGAGATATCATTGCCGCCGACAACGACGGTGCCCCTGAACATATACTCGAAGAAACCTACGAGTTTTTAGGTGACGAAGATATTCCATTTCAGCGCTACACGTCGCCGGAATTTTTCCAGCAAGAAATGGAACATGTGTGGCTTAAAGCCTGGCAATGGGCCTGCCGGGAGGACGAAATCCCAGAACCAGGTGACTACACCGTATACGATATAGGCGACAAATCTGTACTCATAGTACGCAACAATGAAGGCACCATAAAAGCTTACGCCAATGCCTGTCTACACCGCGGCACCCAGCTAAAGCCCGCCGGCAGTTCTGGTTGCTCACCGAACTTGCGCTGTCCGTTCCACGGTTTCACTTGGAATCTGGATGGGGCGCTAGAAGATGTGCCTTGCGATTGGGATTTCCCACACGTTAAATATCGAGATTTCAATCTCCCCCAACTCAAAGTGGAATCCTGGGGAGGCTTTGTTTTTATTAACTTCGATATAAACGCGGTGCCTTTACACGAATATATGGGCGTATTGCCAGAGCACTTTAGCAACTGGAAGCTAGAAAACAAATTCACCGCCATGCATATCCGCAAGAAGCTACCAGCCAACTGGAAAGCTTGCCTAGAGGCCTTTTTAGAGTCCTACCACGTATTAGAGACCCACCCACAAGGGGTGGCCACGGTGGGCGATGCCAACAGTCAATACGATGTTTACGGCGACCACGTATCACGCTTTGTGCATCTGGTTGGTTTTCCCAGCCCACACCTACAAGAGCAACACACCGAACAACAAATACTGGATGCTCTACTGGCAGAAGGCGTGGTTGAGGGCGTGGGTGAAGATGGCCAGCAGAGCAATAAATTAATGGTGCCCGAGGGCGGTAAGGCGCGAGAAGTATTCTCTGAGCATTTAAAATCCATGCTGGGTGAGGCCTATCAACGAGATTTTTCGCACTTGTCTATCACCGAAACCATTGACGCTATCGAATACAGTATGTTTCCCAACACCTGTATTTTCCCATCGCTGTTGTTCCCGATGATTTATCGCTTCCGCCCTAACGGGGTTGATCCGGATACCACGATTTTTGATTTACTCTATTTACAACCGGTACCCGAAAATGGCGAGCGCCCCGACCCGCCGGAACCCATCGAATTAGACTACCACCAATCGTTCCACGATGTGCCGGGCTTTGACCCAGGGCTGGCGACCATTTACGACCAGGACACCGGGAACTTAATAGCGCAACAACGCGGATTTAAAGCCAGCCTTAAGCCCGGCCAAACCCTGGGCAATTACCAAGAGGTTCGCATACGCCAATTCCATCAAACCATCGATAAATACATTGCTAATAATAAACGAGGTTAAATCATGATTCGCGGAGTTCACCACGTGGCGATATCCACGCCATCATTGGATAGGTTGTCTGAGTTTTACCAAAATGCCATTGGCTTTGAGTTAGTAGCACAAACCTCCTGGCCCGTAGGTATCCAGGCCATAAATCAGGTTTTGGGATTAAAGGATTCCAGCGCTCGCCAGGCCATGTTAAAGCTGGGCAATATTTGCCTAGAATTATTTGAATTTGAAACGCCCACACCGGAACCCATGGACCCAAACCGGCCGGTGGCTAACCACGGCCACACCCATTTGTGCTTGGATGTAACCAATATAGAGCAAGTTTATGAAGATTTGGTCAAACACGGTGTCACCTTCCACACGCCACCACAAGACTTCGGCACGGTAAAAGCCACCTACGGCAGAGACCCAGACGGCAACGTGTTTGAAATTCAGGAGTTACTCACCTCCGACGACCCCAGCAAAATTTTTAATAATTAACCTCATTGATTTTACGAGGCCCAATAATAACTAACGCAGGAATAACAACCGCAGGAGCCTAACATGTCACAAACCGCAAAAGCGTATACGCTCGCCCCTGACCTAGACAAACCTGAAAAACAACCGGAGCCTACCCTAAGAGGCGACGGCGTTACCGCAGACCGCTACATCGATGCCGATTACGCCAAACAAGAATGGCGTAAGGTTTGGATGCGCACCTGGAACCTAGCCGGCATGGCATACCATGTTAAAGAGCCGGGTGAATACATCACCGTAGATTTGGGCCACGAGTCCATTATTGTGGTGTGTGGCGACGACAACGAAGTGCGAGCCTTTTACAACTCTTGCCCCCATCGCGGCACACGCATTACCAGTGCTGAGGAAGGCTTTGCACAAAAGTTCTCCTGCCCATATCACGGTTGGGAATTCGATAAAATGGGCGTCACATCCTACGTGCCAAACGAAGAGGACTACCCCCAAGGCGGCCCCTGCGGTAAAAAGCGGTTAAAACAAATACAATGCCGTATTTTATTCGGTATGGTTTGGATTAACATGGATGAAAGCGCCGAGTCTTTGGAATCGTTTTTAGGTGAAGAAATCGTCACCGAGTTAGATTCGTACCACATTGAAGACATGATTCGAGTCCTCAACATCACCGCAGACAGCCCCTGCAATTGGAAAATTATCACCGATAATTTTAACGAGGCCTACCACGTACAGGTACTACACCCGGGCCTTATTCCCTATATTGAAGCCAACTACAAAGCCTGCCAGTTCGACTTAATGGACACCGGGCATAACCGCGGCTGGTTCCCCTCACATAACCCGTCGATTTTGCACACCGAAGAGCATATTGGCGAACACTTGGCGGCGATTATGCGTCAGTGGGACCTTAACCCAGATGACTTTAAAGCCAACGAGAACCGCCCCCTTATTCGCAAGGCGATTCAAAGCTCCAAGCGCGAACTGGGTCAATCCAAGGGTTACAACCACTATCAAGAATACGCCGATTATCAATTTACCGACTATGTAATCTATAACATATTCCCCAACACCGTAATTACCGTAGGCCCCGATGGCGCGCAATTGTTACGTCCAAGGCCTCACCCCTCCGGCGACCCACAGCGCTGCCTGTTTGATCACTGGTGGATGGTGCACAAAATTGAAGGTCAAACAGAAACTCCCTCCCCCGCCGGCGGCCCAGATCTACCGGTAGAAGACGCTGAACATGAGGTGGTGATGTACGGTGAAAAGAGCCTGGGCACCACCGCAGATGAAGACTTGAGTATCGCTAAGATGCAACAGGAAGGTTTGTCCTCGGCAGGTTTCCAGCAATTTTATATGCCTCACCAAGAGCGACGCGTTCAACACTTCCATGAGGTATTGAACGACTATATGGCGAAAGAGTAGTCTCTTAATAGTATTCCTTACCAAGCGAGTGTGCTGCATTGGTGTTTATAGGGTATCCATTGGGTACCCTTTTTTTATGCCCCTAAAAACACATAAAAAGAAAATAGATAAAAATGAACACGTAAAAAACATTACATAGAAACAAAAACCATAAAAAAACCCAAGCAGTCTGCAGCCTATGGTTGCATTCTGGCTTGGGTAATATGCGGTGATCTGTAGCGTTTTCAGTATCGCCTTAAACCAATTTTTCCGCCACTGGCTTAATCGATAGGCTATTTTTTAAGGTATTTAATCGACGGAATATCGAACAAGTTATTTTTTTGCTATGTAAACTTACTTCTCAACCACTTCACCGGAGATTTTTTCTAGCGTCATATCGTAAATCTGCCAGCCAACACCTGGGGTGTACTGCATTTTATCGTGGTAAACGCCAATAAATATATCCAGCTTTTCGCCCGGCGCATCGTGCCAGGCTTGTAGGTAGCTGCTCATAGAGGCTTGCCCGCCCTGCCCTTTTTTATCCGGTAATTGCTCTATGGTGACCAGTTGAGTACCGATCAAATGTTGGGTATTGGCAAATACTTTCAATGCTCCTGCGGCCACATCCACCCATGCATCTGGACCCTGGGCTTCAAAGCCCACTTCACCGCCATCCACGGTGCGAATTTTTGCATCCGGTGTAAACACTCGCTGATATAGCGCGCGGCCCTGGGCAATTCCCTCGGGTGTATTCAGCCCAATCAAATCCGTAGCTCTGGCGTATTGCCGACGTAAGTATTCGATTTTCTGTGTGGCAACGGTCTCAGCCATTTTCTGTTTCAACGATGAGTTGTGCGCAGACGCAGCCTGGCTTGGCACGGCGATAATGGGTGCGGTAAAAGAAAGAAAAGCCAATAACACCAGTGATCGCCGGCGTTTGGTCAATGAGAAGAACATGATAAATTCCTTATTATTTTTTTGACTTATATTGGACAGCTTGATAATAAACCGCCCGTGGAATACGGGCTGTTTATTAAGGTAGAGATCATTAATACGCTTGAGATTGCCCGCCGTCGATGGGAATAATAGCGCCGTTAATAAATTCGGCTTCCTGTGATAAAAGGTAGGCTACCAGTGATGCTACCTCCCTCGGCTCGCCAAAACGACGCATGGGGTTAACGCTAACAAACTGTTTACCGGCTTCTTCCCAACCATCCTCACCGCCGATTTGAATTAGCGAGCCTTTTACCATCGCCGTCATAATCGCACCGGGCGCAATCGCGTTGATGCTCACACCAAACTGGCCGTACTCTATGGCGGCGTCTTTTGTCATACCGGCTACGGCGTGCTTGCTGGCACCATAACCCACTTGGTTAGGCACCGCTCTAATACCACCCACAGAGGCGGCATTGACGATAGCGCCGGACCCCTGGCTTTTCATGTGCGGCAAGACGTGTTTTAAACTGTAAAAAACGCCTTTTAGGTTAATGTCGATAACCCGGTCGAATTCTTCAGAGCCGTATTCTGCCAGGGGCGCTTGCTTACCCTCCACGCCAGCGTTGTTGTAAAGGCCGTCTATACGGGAGTACTCGGCCACGGTATCGGCAACGTAGGCCTCCACCTCTTGTTCGTTGGCCACATTTGCGGTCAGTAATAATACGGCAGCCTGTGGAGCGGCATCCAATATCGCCGCTTTGGTGGTTTCTAACGCTTGCCTATTTACATCGACTAACGACAAGCTAGCGCCTTCTTCAGCCAATCGTACAGCCACTGCTTGGCCCAGGCCGGAGCCCGCGCCGGTTACAATAATGGCTTTATTGGCAAAACGAGCATTCATATTACACCTCTTTCTCAATAAACAAATAGCCGGTGTCCAAGGCGGCAAATCTCAACCACAATAAAAGACACCACTGTCTTTTTTAAGACAAACGATACACCAATAAATTCGATTTTCTGAGCCACTTAATTTAGCGACGCACACAAAGGGTTTGCAAAGGCCTTGCAGGCTGCCCTTCTTTCCTGCCCGTCTTTCCTGCCCACCTTGCCCGTGCGCTTAATTAATACCCAGGCCGCCATCCACCGTATAACCACAACCGGTGATAAAGCTGGCTTCGTCGGAGGCTAAAAATGTGGCCATGGCACCTATCTCGGTTGGCTCACCAATACGGCCGATGGGGTGCATTTTTTTGTAGCCGTCCATAAGCTCTTCACCGTTTTCTACTTGGCTGACGACCTTTTCTAACATAGCCGTTTTAATGACACCGGGGTTAATGTAATTGGCTCGCACATTGTAGCCCTGCTGCGCGCAGTGCAGTGCAATAGATTGCGTCATTAGCGCAACACCGGCCTTGGCGGTGTTGTAGGCGACCAATTCGGCTTTCGGTTTAAAAGATGAAACAGAAGCGATATTAATAATAGAGCCACCGCGCTGTTTCATCAGGGGCAGCATGGTTTTGCAGCCTAAAAACGGGCCTTTCACATCCACGTCCAAGGTGCGGTCAAAGGCTTCAATACTAATGTCCTCAATACTGCCCATCAATGTGATACCAGCATTATTAACCAATATATCCAAGTGGCCATGGCGATGTTCTATCAACGCCTGCAACCGCTGCAAATCCTCCAAAAGACACACATCGTGGGGCTCAAAATGGACGTCCGCTTGGCTGGGAGCCTCCTCGATATTTATGTCGGTGGCGATGACCGTAGCGCCTTCCTGCGCAAAGCGCTGGGCAATGGCCCACCCCAAACCCGAGGCAGCACCGGTTACCAGTGCCACCTTGTTCTTCAGTTTCGCCATATTTGTTAGGCTCCGCCCATCATCTCTTGCTCTGTGGGTGTGCGGCGTAGGGATTGGCCACCGGATAAATCAATCACCTGGCCGGTAATAAAGGCTTCGTCGGAGGCCAACCAAAGCGCGGCGTTGGCGATGTCATCCACGGTGCCCAAGCGCCCTAACGGTGTTTCGTTGATAAAGGCCTGGGGTATGGATGGGTATTCAAAGTAGCCCTCGGTCATAGCAGAGCGGGTAAATCCGGGCGCAATCGCGTTTACCCGAATGCCCCGTGCACCGTATTCAACGGCGGCAATCCTCACCACCTGATCCACGGCTTTTTTACTGGCCGCATAAGCTGACAAACCGGGAGGGGCCAAGAGCGCAGTCAGCGTGGACGCAGTGATCATAGCGCCGCCCTCGCTTAAGCATTTGCCCATGTGCTTAAAAAACAGCGTTGAGCCGATAAAATGCACGTTGCAGGCTTGCTGTAAAATTTCTGCGGTAACCTCATCGATACTAGAGGATGAGTTTACGCCGCTGTAATTGATGGCGATGTCCAATTTACCGTAGATTTCCACCGCGCTTTGGGCCAAGTTTTGCAGATCGGTTTCGGACGTAATATCACAGGCCACGGCGATACCACCAACGCTGTCAGCAATGGGCTGAAGTTTATCCAAGCGGCGCGCGGCCAATACCAATTTGGCGCCTTCTTGGGCAAATCGTTTGGCAGTAGCCGCCCCCATGCTGCCTTCTTCCGAGGCACCCAATATCACTACGACTTTATCTTGTAAACGGGCCATTTTTTCTTCCTAGTTTAATTCTGATTGCACCAAACAGCAGGTTTTAAACCGCAGTACGAGACTTGCGGACCTTGCGATCCTTTACTGGGCCACCATGCCGCCATCCACGGTTAACTCTGTACCCGTTACATAGCTGGATTCGTCGCAGGCTAAAAACAGCGCACAATTAGCCACTTCTTCTGGTTGCCCCATGCGCCCCATGGGCACGGATTCGTTGATAATTTCGTATTGTTCTGGGTTATCTCGAATGGCATCTTGCTGGATGTTGGTCCAAATCACCCCGGGGTGAATGGAATTGCAGCGAATATTTTCGCGAGCATTTTCCAAGGCAACGGTTTTGCTTAACATGCGCACGCCGGCTTTACTGGCTCCGTAGGCGCCGGTACCAGGGATACCCACCAAACCGGCCACCGAAGATAGATTTACTATGCTTCCGCCGCCGGTTTTCTTCATACTGCCAACGCCGTATTTACTGCCCAAAAATACACTGGTCATATTGACACTCATTTGCCGGTCGTATTCGGCCATCGTCATATCGTGCACGGTTCGTAAAACGGCGATGCCAGCATTGTTTACCAGTACATCCAAGCGGCCAAATTGGGTTTCAATACGCTCTATAGTGTTGAGCCAATCCTGCTCTGAGGTAACGTCTTGATGCCAAAAAGCAACCTCTACCCCCAGCGCCTTAATGTCCTCGGCGGCCGCCTTTAAGCCTTCTTCGTTGATATCTGTAATGATTAGCTTGGCGTCCTCTTGGGCAAACCTAAGCGCTATAGCACGGCCTAGGCCGGGATTCGAGGCCGCACCGGTAACCAATGCGACTTTATCTTGGAGACGAGACATACATTACCTTTTTCAGTTTTTGTTATTTGTTTGGTTAGGAAATCGAATACTGTTTTCTACGCGGGTAAACTAGGCCCCCTGGCCAGACGGATAGGGCTTGGCCAATACACCACCATCCACGTACATTTGGTGGCCCGTCATAAAGCTGGATTCATCGCTGGCCAAAAACAATACGGAATTCGCCACTTCCTCTACGGTTGCTATGCGATTAAGCGGCTGCATACCTGCGTAGATTTTTTCCAGGGCCTTTGGGTCCGGTGCGCTTTCTAAGTATTGCTGTAAAAGCGGCGTGTAGGTGGCCGCCGGGTGAACCGAATTACAGCGGATATCGTAGCCCATCTCGCCACAATGTAAGGCTACCGTTTTAGTGAGTGCATCCTGGGCTGCCTTAGCGGCACCGTAACAGGTAAATAACGGGCCCGGTCGAATACTCTCCACCGAAGAGATATTGACGATGCTACCAGCGTGGTTTTTCTTCATACTGGCGATGGCCGCTCGGCAGCCGAGGAAAGCTCCTTCGCCGTGGACTTTCATGTGCTCTCGCCAATCGTCTAGGCTCGCATCTTCGATACTGGCAGGGCGAGAAATACCGGCGCTCTGTACCAATATATCCAGCGGGCCAAACACTTCCTCGGTGGCTTGCATGGCGCGTTGCCAAGCACTGGCTTCGGTAACATCCAAGTAAATATATTGGCATTGCTCGCCTAGCGAATCCGCCAATGCATTGCCTGCATCGGCGTTGTTATCGGCGATGACGACTTTGGCGCCTTCATTAATAAACAAACTCACGATACCGGCCCCAATGCCGTTGGCACCGCCAGTAACCATGGCTACCTTGTTGCTTAACCTGTTCATATCCCCTCCGTTATTATTGTATTGAGATCGCGCTATTGCGCCGTCCAACCCCCATCTACGGGTAAAATGGTACCGGTGTTAAACGAGGCCGCATCGGATGCTAAAAACATTACCGCACTGGCGATTTCCTCGGGTTCTCCCAAGCGTTTCATGGCGTGCACATTAGCCAGCTCTTTAAGCATTTCTGGTGATACGGTGTTTACCACTAAAGGCGTTGCAACATTGCCAGGGCAAACCGCATTAATGCGAATGCCAGACTCAGCGTATTCCACAGCCGCCGTGCGTGTTAAACCGGCAACGGCAAACTTGCTGGCAACATAAAAAGAACCTCCGGCAAAAACCCGGGTAGACAGCGCAGAGGCCATATTCACAATGGCACCCCCACCTTGTTTTTCCATTTGCTGTAGTTCAGCCCGCATGCAGAGCCATACACCTTTCAGATTAACCGCCATTACGCGATCGAAATCTTCTTCTTGGGTTTTCGCCACCGGATTAAGCGGTGACGAAATGCCTGCGTTATTCACGGCAATATCCAGTCGTCCCCATTGCTCCACTACGCTGGTGACCATTTCGTCCACTTGATTGGCTTGGCTCACATTACACACCAAGCCGATAACCTCGCCGTTAAGTTGTTGCAGGGTATCTACCGCTTTATCGATGGCCTCCTGGGATAAATCCGCTATCGCTACTTTTGCGCCCTGACTACAAAAGGCCTGGGCGCACGCCAAGCCTAGGCCAGAAGCACCACCGGTAATTAACACCACTTTATTGGAAAAATCGAAAGACATTACGCCCCCTAGTTATCGTTATAATTTGTTCAACCAATCACATAGCATGACCGATATTTTACCGCCGCAGAAAACAGCGGTTCTACATTCTCAGACGTTGGCTAGGTAGCGTTGCCGCCGTCAACCATATACACAGAGCCGGTACAATAACTGCTCTCATCAGAGGCTAAAAACAGCATCAGGTTGGCCACTTCGTCTACCTTACCGTAACGCCCCATGGGGGTTATTGCCTCTAATTGATTACGGAAATCGTTGGCGCTGCCGGGCACCAGCCCCTCAGCTATGGAGTCCATCATGCGTGTTTCGATGGGGCCGGGGTTCACGGTATTCACTCGGATATTGTATTTAGTGCACTCCAGGGCCGCGCAGCGCATCATGCCAATAACCGCGTGTTTACTGGTGTTATAGGGCACCATGCCCGCTGCGCCTTTAACACCAGCACCAGAGGACGTAATCACAATACTGCCGCCACCGGCGTCTTTCATGGCCGGGATAACATAGCGCAGCCCCAACCAAACGCCCTTAACGTTAACATCCAAAACTTTCATGAGGTTATCAACGTCGGAATCGATGATCTCGCCCATTTTTCCTTCAATACCGGCATTAGCCACAAAAACGTTGATGCCGCCGAAGGTTTCGACGGTGCTACTGGCCAACGACTTCACCTGCTGTTCATCGCTCACATCCACGGCCATATAAGCGACCTTATCGGTGGCCAGCTCTTTAGCCACTGCGGCAAGGCGCTCTTCGTCCATATCCGCCATCATCACATTAGCGCCTTCTTGTAAAAAACGCTTCACTGCCGCTAGGCCAATGCCTCCGGCAGCACCGGTGATCAGGGCCGTTTTGTTTTCGAGTCTCACAGGGATCTCCTTCCTATTTTTTCTTTTAATAACCCGTTAAGCCGGCACTTCGCCTGCAGCCACCATAGCTTGGTGCATTTCGGCACCGCGTGGATTACGGCGTAAACATAGACCACCATTTACCTGTAAGTTTTCACCGGTCATAAAACATTCGTCACTGGCGAGATAAACCGCCGCCGCTGCAATATCCTCGCTGGTGCCAATGCGCTCCAGCGGGTAGCACTTGCGGAACTCCTCTACCAAAGCCTTACTTTGCATGGCATCGGATGTCATAGGCGTGTGGGTTAACCCCGGAGAAATACTGTTGGCGCGAATACCCTGGTGACCAAACTCATTGGCAACGGTGCGTATTACGTGGTCGGTACCGGCTTTGGTGCCCATATAAGCTGCGTGGTTATCTAACATAATTTTGGCGGTCGCCGAAGATATTTGAATGATTGAACCACCGGTAGACTGCATTGCTGTAACCACCTTCTGCAGCCACATAAAGGGACCTTTAAACTGCAAGCCAATGATTTTGTCGAGGTCTTCTTCTGTATTTTCCGTTAGGGGTACAAGTAGGCCCCATCCGGTACAATTCAATGCAATGTCCAATTTGCCATGGCGATCGAGGATGGTGTCCACCATGGTATTGATGGAGCTCTTTTGGCTGATATCACAAAGAACGTAGTCACCTTGAATTTCGTCAGCCAAGGCTTGTAGCTCTTGTTCATTGCGACCGGAAACAACAACCTTGGCACCTTCTGCGGCGAAACGGCGGGCAATAACCTGCCCCATGTTATCTTTACCCGCAGCACCGATGATGGATGCCACTTTACCTTGTAAGCGACCTTGAGACAGACTCATGATAGATAGACCTCGATTTGATTATAATTATTTAACGGGTTTTACTGTTATTGTGGTGCAGGCTTAATAATGACATCAGTAACAAAGTCTCCAACATCAATAACGCTAAGCAGCACACTGATTTTGTCTGAGCGGTATCATCTAGGTGATTTCGCTCGGATTAAAAGTCATCGATGTAACAGTCATTCGACGGCTTAGAGCTAAGATCAGAACCAACATTAGAACCAACATTAGAAACAACAATAAAGACACAAAACAATCTCTCTTGTCTTTTTAATGTTGCCGTAAAAAAAAACGAATAGCAACACTAAAAGCCACAACACGGCGCAGGGTAAAAAAGCCTATTGTTAACAATAGGTATGAGTGCTCCGCGTATCATTTCATAGAGTTATATAAGAGGTTAACAATGACCAAAACTCAGCACATCACCGCCCGGCATGTGGTAATAAAAAGCCGGCCCGACAGCGCCTTAATGCCCGAGCATTTTGAAATTACAGAAACACAGCTGCCAGCGTTAAAACCTGGCGAGTTCCTAATATGCAATCACATTCTTTCTTTGGATGCCGGGTTTCGCCAGTGGATGAACGCCGGCGCATCTGACAATTACCTCTCAGAGATGCCCTTGGGCGAAGCCGTGCAAAGTATCATACTAGGCCAGGTGGTGGACTCCTTAAACGAAGATTATCCCACGGGGGTTTACGTGGTTGGGCGTACCGCTTGGCAAGACTACAGCATCGCCGATGGTAGCGATTTAATGTCCATCATCGATATTGATAACGGCGTATCACCGGAACAGTATTTGAGCGCCCTGGGCCCATCCGGCATGACGGCATACTTTGGTTTAACCGGCATTGGCCAACCCACAGCCTGCGATACCATTGTGGTCAGTGCAGCAGCCGGCGGCGTGGGTAGCTTGGTAGGGCAAATGGCCAAAATCTTAGGATGTAAAACCATAGGCCTAACCAGCTCCGATGAAAAATGCCAATGGTTAACCACCGAGCTCGGCTACGACATTGCCATTAATTACCGATCCGCAACGCCTTTACTGGAGCAAATTCAACAAGCCGCCCCGGACGGGGTAGATATCTATTTTGATAACGTCGGCGGCGAAATGCTGGATACCATCATGCAGCATTTAGCACTCAACGCCCGCTTGGTTTTATGTGGTGCCATTTCTCAATACGACGCTGACAAAGACACGGGTATTTACAACCTATGGCAACTGGTGACCAAACGCGCCCGCGCCGAAGGCTTTATGTTCTCAGACTATGTGGACCAATACCCTCAGGCCAGCCAGCAATTGGCACAGTGGATCAACGATGGGCTGCTTAAAGCGCCGCTAAATTTAAGCTACGGATTGGAAGCCACAGCACAGAGTTTTTGCGATATGTTAGAAGGCAAAAATACCGGCAAAAGCCTTGTGATACTAAAAACCCCGCAATAGCGGGGCTTTTAGATTCACAATGATCATTCTAGAAACAAGAACTTATCAGCCCCATGCTGCAGGCTTTCGCCACGGCATGGGTGCGGTTGCTGGCATTTAACTTACTGATTGCGTTACGCAAATGGAAACGAGAAGTGGCCTGCGAGCGCCCTAAAATCATACCGATTTCTTCTTCGGTTTTGCCACGGCTGGCCCATGTTAAGCACTCCAACTCACGGGCCGTCAGATTCACTTTATCGCTGGGCTTCTCAGGCTGAATATGATCGTAACGCTCATCAAACCACTGTACGTAGTAATGGGCCGCTAAAAATAAAAGATCCCGATGATCGCTATACAGCTGCTGGGCTTGATCTTTAGAGCGCGATATCCAGGTTACGTAAGCCGCCCTGCCCTGGGGGCGATGCACAGGCACGGTAACGCCTGCGCCGGAGTAGGAACTGTAATGGCGTAGCGCGTTTTTTTGCTCCTCGCGTAATGCGCCCACATCCCAGGCCTCAGAGCCGCCCACATCCCAATAAAACGGGGCCATGGTGCGCTTACAGGCCTGGGTGACCGGGCAGTCTTCCGCCAACCGTCGATTTTCCCACTCGGTTAAAATATCTGGCGACCAGCCCATACTGCGAGCTAAATACTGGCCCTTTTCATCCACCGGCAAATGGTGGTTACTGATATCAGCATTAAAAGCCACCTCGTCCCAGCCGATATACTGCGCCATTTGTACGAGACACTGGCCGCTTGCTGCCAGGTTTTGGTTTACTAACGCGTGCTTGAAATCGTCTAACATTGCTTGTGCCATCACAGTCACCTTTTATTATTATCAATGTCAGGGTAATCCCTGTACTGGTACTACTTGCTCATACTTCTACTACATCTTGCGTGAGTTCTTCTTTTTTGCTGCTTAAATTAGCTAAGGCGTACATCGCCTCTATGTTATCCGCTAGAGCGGACAACACCTGGTCGATCCGTTTTTGATCGATCACCTGTAACGGGCTACTCACCATGCCTAGTAAGGGTAAATGCACTAGATCGTGGGCAGTCTCGAGTAATTGGCTGTCTTGCCACTGGGGAAAGAGCACCCGAATCAACGATAAAAAATGCCGCTCGAATTCATCCACCAACGGCTGCAAGATCGCCTGAAGATCTTTGTCGGTTCTCGACGCAGTGACCACCTCCATAAAGGCAATGGACGCAGGTAGATTGACATATTGCCATGTCCGCTCGATACATCGCTCAATAGCCGCCCGGGTCATTCCACCCGACACATCACCGATATTGGACATTAAACGGCGATATTCAGCCAACCTAATTTGATGAATGTGCTCTATGGTTGACTCCAACACAGAGGCTCGCGACGGAAAATGATGCATCATCGCCCCCCTGGACACATCCGCATACTGAGCAATCATTGCCGTGGTTGTTCGGCAGTAGCCAAAGTCAATAAAACAGCGAATGGCAGAGTCCAAAATCAATTTTCGAGTCTGTTCACTTTTTATGGCTTGTTTACTGATGGTCATCACCCTTCAGGTATAGGATCCGTAAAGGGGTGGCTCACCACCCCACGATCAATTAACCTAACCGCACCGAGTGTCCAGCATCAATGGTAAACACTGAGCCACTCATATAGCTGGACGCATCACTGGCCAACAGCAGTATTTGCCCGTCTAACTCGCTCAATACACCCAAACGGCCCAAAGGCAAACTGGCCACATCTTTTTTACCCGCTTCGGTCTCGTAGTAATCCGCCGTCATATCGGTGAATAAATACCCCGGCGCAATAGCATTAACTCGAATATTATGACTTGCCAGCTCCTGGGCCATGATCTTAGTCAGTTGGTTCACACCGGCCTTAGACGCACCGTAATGGGTTAAACCAGGAAAACTGCGGTCACCAATGATGGACGAGATATTGATAATACTGCCTTCAACACCCGCCGCTACCATGCGCTGTGCAGCTTCTTGGCCAACCTGCCAAACGCCGTTTAAATTCACATCAATGACATTCTGCCAAACCGATTCTTGCATTTCCAAAAACGGCTGACCACCGGTAGCGCCCGCGTTACAGACTACGACACTGGGTACCCCGAAGGCCTCAGCGGCGGCGTCAAATGCGGCCTTTACCGTGCCGCGGTCGGTTACATCCATGGCCACGGCAATGGCTTTGCCGCCCTCACTTTCAATTCGCTCCACTAATGTGTTGAGCCGATCTAAACGTCTTGCGCCGCAAATCACGGATGCGCCCGCTTTGGCAAACATTTCAGCGAGATGTTCGCCCACACCACTGGACGCGCCGCTAATTAAAATAACTTTTCCATCTACGGAAACCATTATTGTTCTCTCTTATTGTCGGTTGGATGGAGCGCTGCTATAAGCAGCGCATGTGCATTAATACTGAATGCGTTTAGTGAAGCTGCCATCGATAACAATATTCGCACCAGTGGTAAAACCAGCAATAGGACTCAGTAGTAACAGCACTTGGCTAGATACTTCTTCAGCTTTGCCTAACCGCCCAAATGGAATAGCCGCCTTGGTAGACTCATAAACCTCAGGCATAGCTTGTTTGATCTGATCCCAAGCGCCGTCTTTAATGAAAATAGGACCAGGGCTGACGGAATTAACACGGATACCTTGCGGCGCAAGCTGGTTTGCTAGGTTACCCATGTAATTAAGCATGGCCGCCTTCATAGCGCCAAAAGGAACGGGGCCTGCAAAAGCCTCCAGCGCAGCGGTGGATGACAAGGCCACGATGGAACCACTGCTGGATTTTTCCAAATAGGGCAAGACCGCGTTAACCGACTTCCACGTTGCCAATACATCGGTTTCAAAATTACGGCGCCAACCCGATTCTTCGACATCAGCCCCGCCAGCGCTGGCATTGGAAACAAAGCCATCGATTCCACCCAACGTTTCTGCGCAGCTTGCCACCCATTTTTCCAAAGATTCTGAGTCGGTGATATCAACTACCTCACCGTGTGCTTTCACCCCTAATGCCTGCATTTTTTCAACCGTTGCCTTTACCTCATCAGCATTGCGCGCGCAAATACCGACGTTACAACCTTCGTTGGCTAAAGCAGTAATAATATTTAAACCAATCCCCTTGGTAGAGCCAGTTACCAGTACGGACTTACCTTTAAGTTGAAGATCCATTGCCGCTCCTAATCATGTTTTTTGTTATGAATTATGTTGGTAAGTCACTACCAACTATGAAACCTTTGCGTACTCGGCCAGGTGATAATCCCGAGCACCCAGGGTGTTATCGATAATGGCTAAGCGCTTAAAGAAATGGCCCACATTGAGCTCATCGGTAACGCCAATACCACCGTGCAGCTGAATCGCACTTTGGGTTACAAATCGCCCTGCACTGCCCACTTTAGCTTTTAATGCAGCAACAAACTGCGCGCTTCTTTCGCTGTTACTATCCAAATGCCAAGCACAGGCACACACCAGCGAGCGCGTAAGCTCAACTTGCATAAACATGTCTGCCATTCGGTGCCGTAAAACCTGAAACCGGCCAATGGGCTGGCCAAACTGATTGCGCTGGGCGGTATAAGCTACGGTTGCCTCCAACGCTGCCTCCATTGCGCCAAGCGCCTCTGAGGATAAGAACAATAAGGCCTGGTTCGATACTTTCTGAACGATCTTTTGCGTTTGTGTCGCCGGCGCCACCAAAGCAGACTCCAACACTTCAACGTCTTTTATCGTTAGCTCGCAGCCGGATTTTCCATCGTAGGTTTTATAGGATGTTTTACTGAGTCCCGCTGCGTCGGCAGGCACCACCAGTAACAACTGGTCCTGGGTGTTTTCAAGCTGTGCCGTTACGATGTAGAAATCAGCACTAGCACCGTTCAACACAGTGTTCTTATTGCCGTTAATGCTAAATCCATTTGCCGTTTTCTTGGCTGTGGTGGTAACGGAGGATAATGGCAATCCACAACCGCGCTCGGCGTAGGCAAAGGCACCCTGCTGGCTGCCATCAATAATCCCACTGAGCAAGGTATCTTTCAGCTGGGCATTGTCACCGGCCTCTATTAACCCACCCGCCAGCACTACGGTTTCTAAGTAGGGTTCTATAACTTGGTAGCGGCCAACTTTCTCTGCCAACAGCATAAGTTCCAGCGCGCCCCAACCAAAGCCGCCGCTATTTTCCGAAAAGGGCAATGCCAGCCATCCGAGCTCAGCAAAGGTTTGCCAAACTTCAGCGCTAAAGTTAGCGTCGCTTTTGACTGTTTTCTGACGAGCATCAAAGCTGTAGTTGTCACGTAAAAATTTATCTGCGCTGTCACGCAGCATAATTTGTTCTTCATTAAAATCGATATGCATGTCGTTTACACCTGTGTTATTCGCTATAGGCCAAGGACATGCTTGGCAATGATGTCACGCTGAATTTCCGCTGTACCGCCATATATCGTAGAGGCACGGTTATTAATGTATTCCGCCATGGTGGTTAGGCCATAGTCCGGGCCCACGGTTTCACCTTGGTACTGCGGCCACAGCGCATGCTCTTGGTAAGGCGCGATATTTAGCCCCATTACCTCTGCGGATAATTCGTTAAATTTCTGGCCCAACTCGGTGCCCATGATTTTGGTCATGGACGAAAGCGCGCCGGGGTTTTGGCCCGCCAGCAAAGCGCCCTTAATGCGTAGCTCAGTGTACTCCAGGGCCAACGCATCCACTTCTACTGCTGCTAATTTAGTAGCGAACACAGGGTCATCAATTCTTGGCGTGCCCTGGGCGGTACATTCATCGGCAATTTGTTTTTTTAATTTGGCAATTTGTTTTTTATGATCGATGGTGAAGTTATGGCCACCACGCTCAAACTCCAACAGATATTTGGCCACCGCCCAACCTTGGTTTTCCTCGCCTACCAGATTTTTTGCCGGAACTCGAACGTTGTCAAAAAACACCTGGCACTGCTCTACCCGTCCATCCAAGCCAACGATTGGATCAACCTTAATACCGGGGCTCGCCATATCAATCAAAATAAAGCTAATGCCACGCTGGGGCTTGCCTTCTTTTGAGGTGCGAACCAAGCAAAAGATTTTATTGGAATGCTGGGCATAGCTGGTCCAAATTTTTGAACCATTAATTAGGTAGTCACTGCCATCGGCGTTGGCAGATGTCGATAGAGACGCTAGATCCGATCCGGCGCCTGGTTCGGAATAACCTTGGCACCAAACATCTTCACCGGATAATATACGAGGCAGATAGTGTTCTTTCTGCTCAGCGGTGCCGTAGTGAATCAACATTGGGCCAAGCATTTGCAATCCCATGGGCAGTAGAGCCGGCGCATTGGCCAACTTACATTCCTCTTGAAAGATATAGCGCTGGCTAAGTGTCCAACCGGTACCACCGTATTCCTGGGGCCAATCCGGCGCCACCCAACCTTGTTGATACAAAATTCTGTGCCACTGCATGGTGGCTTCATACTCAGCAAATACGCTGGTCATTAACTCACCGGCACGGCGTAGATCCGCACTTAAATGCGACTTTAGAAATTCTCGAACTTGTTCACGGAATTGCGTATCGTTCATGGGTTGCCTATTCAATTATACTTATTAAACAGTCAGGCCTGTTTATTTTATGACTGAAGTCACACAAAAGCAATGTGCCAATACAGTCTCTCATTTCGGTGCTAGCTATTCGACGCTGTTTTTTCGACACCGGCTTTCACAAGTCATTACGCAGACAAGCGCGCCTCGCCCACTGCTTAGCGTCATCACTGGCCACCCAGCGCACGGCATTGGCCAACAGCGCTTGATAATTTGAATTACTGTAGGCGCTCGGCGTATCCCCCATTTGCAGATAAACAATGGGACTGTTGCGATAGGATTTTACCCAACCCACTAACGCGCTACCGTCTGGGTGAGGCCATTGTTCTGGCGCATCGTCGGCCACCGCAGCGTAGGCAGAGTTAAAGTGCCCGGCGTCAAACCGATAGTCGGAGCGCAATAATGACGTTACGGAATCTTCAAATATCTGACAAAGATAGAGCTCATCCGTAATTTCAAAGCTAGGCTCGACGCCGGCGGTAACCGGGTGTTGTGCCAGCACACTGGCTTGATAGGTAACCGCGTGCTGATAGCCTGAATCCAGGGCAGGTTTATTACGTACTTCACCGGGGCGGTATAAAAAGCGGCCGCCAACAATTTCACTGTACTCATTCCAGGTGGGCCAAGCGGCAATGGCATGGTGCAGAAACACCACCCCCACACCGGCCTCCAACATCGCCATAAAATTGGCTTTATACTGCGCGGAGGGTTCTACAAAGCGAGGCGGCCGAGATTGAAAATCCAAACCGGGCATATCGTAAAACACCACACTGTCGAATTCAGAGACCACGCTTGGAGCCAGAAGGTGTTCGGTAAGCGGCTGTTCTACCGCAGAATAACTCACCCCTGGCATGGCCTCGAATAAGTCAAAGAATTCATCCCGCTGGTAGGGGTGACCTTTTACGCTGAGCAATAGCTTTAACGGGCTGTTGTAGTCGATAACCGACATTAGCTTTGTTCCACCACAGCGTCAGCGGGGGCTATTATTTCATTGCGCAGTACATCTTTTTTAACCTTTCCGGAGGCAGTCATAGGTAAGCTGCTTTTAATGTGCAGCTTTTCCGGCCATTTTTGTTTTGCTAATCCCGTAGTGGCCAAAAAAGACTTCAAACTATCCAAGGTGAGCTCTTGCTTAGCACTTAACACCACACAGGCACAAACCCCCTCGCCCAGCCGCTCGTGCGGCATAGCCACAATGGCAACCTGCTCTATGCTCGGGTGAGCATGCAGAACGTCTTCAATTTCCCGCGCACTGAGGTTTTCCCCACCTCGAATAATAATGTCTTTTTTGCGATCGGTAATCACAATAGCACCATCATTGGTTATATGGCCAATATCACCTGTGCGGAAAAAGCCATCCTCAGTAATTGCCTGCTGTGTCTGCTCGGAATTAGCATACCCCTGCATCATAGCCGGGCCACGTACCAATACCTCGCCATCCCTACCTAGCGGTAAAGCATTACCATCGTCGTCTTCGATACGAACCTGCCAGTTAAAAATGTAACCGTCAGTTTCTGCGGCTAGAGTTTCTTGTTCAGGCAACCGAAAGCCCACGGTCACCAAGGGGGACTCGGTGCTACCGTACACCCGAAACGCGCGGCAATTTTCCAGCACTCGGTGGGTGTCGTAAATTAAGCTCGGTGGCACAGAAGCACCGCCGCAGGCAAACATGCGCAATAGCGGCAACCGCTCGCCGGATTTAGCGCAGGCATTAACCAACTCTTGCAAAAATGGAGTGGCACTGATGCAAGCAGTAGCATCAATGCGTTTCATATAAGTGATGGCTGCATCAACCTGCCACTGCTCCATAAAAGCCGCCTTGGCCTCACTGAAAAAGGGCAACTCTATGCCATTCACAAAGCCGGTGATGTGGGTAACGGGGGAAGGCATTAACATAACGTCGCCACGTCCTAACTGCCACGCCTCGGCTCCGTTGTCGAATGCTTTGGTTAAGCTGTTGTGGCTATGACGCACAGCCTTTGGGTTACCGGTGGTGCCGGAGGTATACATCACAATTTTAGTACTGGAACAATCGACCTCCGCCGGTACCAACGAATGAGCAGCAGCGCCCTCTAGGTATGCGATATAATCAACAAAACCATCGCCCTGCGAGGGTGCATCGCCACGCACCACAACCACCTGCTGCAAATTCGCTAACTGAGGCCACAGGCGCTCGATCATTGCCGGAAAGTCATAGCCTCGGAATCGCTGGGGAATCAATACCACTTTGGCTTTGGTGTCAGTCAAAATAAAACCGACTTCTTTATCTCGGTAAATTGGAATAATTGGGTTTACGACTAGGCCAAGCAAAGCCGCAGCGATGTCCAGCGCCGCCGACTCACGCCAATTGGGTAGCTGAAAACTGACAATGTCACCCGCCACTAAACCGCTATTTTGGAGCGCGGCCGCCAGCATTAGTGCTTCCTGGTAGACGCTACCAAAGGTAATGTGGTTGTCGTCTTCTACGTAGATCGCCACCTCATCTGGTCGCCGGTCAGCGAGTTCTGCAGCCACTTGCGCAATGGTTTTTTGACGATAATCACCACTGCTCTGAGCGCTGTGTGACGTAGAATTAGAAACCATCGGTCCCCCTTTGCGCGTTAGCCTATCTGCCCCAGGGCGGTGCGGAATTTGATTTGGCTACGCGCTTTTATGATTAGTATTGCAGGCAAAAGTAACCCATTAATATAAAACAATCAACGCTGTTTTAATTTATATCAAAGGTAACACTAACGCTGCGTATTTGAGACTAGCTTTAAATAGAGGTAACCACAACAGCACTGAACACTCGTGCAATGGGCTAGAAAAACAGCCTGGAAATAAGAGTGGGATCGGTTATTTCTAATCGCAATAACACGCCAATTAGGGAGAATCGATCAGGCACAAAAAAGGCCGCCTAGGCAGCCTCTTTTTGAACACTGCAACCAATCAACACCTCAGGTATTTCCCTCCAGGTACATTTGCTGCAACACTAGGGTTAAGTACTCCATAACCTTCTGCGATCTGGCTTCTCGCCGCATGGACATATGGCTAAGAGACATACCCTTCATTAAAAATTGCACCATATCGTGAGCAGCTTCTAATACAGTAGGGTCGGTATAGGCCCAATGTGGAAAAATACCGCGCACCAGCTTTAAAAATTGCTTTTCAAAATCTTTTTCCACTGGAGCCATAATTTCTTTGAGTTCGTCATCGGTACGCGATGCGGCTAGAAGCTCTTGGTAGGCCACAAAAGATGGTAGGTTGACGTATTCCCACGCAGCGGTGACGCTCTCTTTGATGATCTCTTTGGTCAACGCCCCAGAGGGGTTATCGATACCTGACATCAACTCTCGATATTCTTTTAACCGTAGGTCGTGCAGATAACCAACCACGGCCGAGATCACCGACATACGGGATGGAAAGTGGTGCATCATGGCTCCGCGAGACACACCGGCGTATTCGGCAATAAGTGATGTTGTGGCTTTGGTGTAGCCCAACTCTATTAAACATTCCACCGCAGCCTGCATAATGGCCAGGCGAGTCATAGCGCTTTTTTCGGCCTGCCACCCGGCCTCACCAGGCCTGACCGCACCGGCCGACCTAACTTTTTTGTTTTTCACCGCCTTTGAGGTGGTTGTTGCTTTAGCCATACAAATCCCAAACGGTTGTACTTGTTCCCAAACATTGCAGCAATAGTACCTAAGTTACTGATTTTCTGCACCCTTTAAACAGCATTGTTGAAACCCATCGCCTACCAACTAAGCCACTGATATCGTTACTACTATTGGCATCCTACTGTGATACGCCCTACCAATAGATTCAACCAACACGATAAAATTAAGAAATCAAAAAAATGTTTTATGTCCAATGTTGATAAACGCGTCATACTGCCATTGAAACCAGCCCCCATCTTTGAGCAGAATTTGCCGAGCCTGACATCCAACACCCCACCTGCCAGATAAGGCAGTACCGAGCCTGGCGTCAAATCACGTTAAATGCCTAATACCCATTTACCATGGCCGCCAACACAACGTGCCGGCGGTCTATGCAACGCCGTAAACCGCAGAAGCTTTTTTAGCGCTGGATGAACTTCAACAAAAAAGCAATCAAACAGGTTTGTTTTTGTTATTTCATTGTTTTAGACTCAGTCAACGCCTAAAAAATAATTAATAATGAAGGGGGCACCGATGCCATATCAAACAGATTTTCTGTTGCGCGTCTACCGCGTGATGAAAACCATCCGCGAGTTCGAAGAGCGCTGTATCAAAGAGTTCGAAGCAGGGACCATCCCCGGATTTGTCCACGCGTCCAACGGCCAAGAAGCCGTCGCCGTCGCCGCGTGTATCGATCTTTCCGATAAAGATATTATTGGCAGCACCCACCGCGGCCACGGCCATTGCATTGCCAAGGGCTGCGATGTCAGCGGCATGATGCAAGAAATCATGGGCCGGGCTACAGGCCTGTGCAAAGGCAAAGGTGGCTCCATGCACATCGCCGATTTCGACAAAGGTATGATTGGCGCAAACGCCATCGTAGGTGGTGGCCCGCCGCTGTGCAACGGCGCGGCATTGGGTGCTAAAACCCGAGGTACAAAAGATATAGCCCTGTCGTTTAGCGGCGATGGCAGTGCCAACCAGGGCACAGTTTTAGAAGCGCTAAACTTGGCGGTAGTACTGAAACTGCCCCACGTATTTATGTTTGAAAACAACGGCTACGCCGAAGGTACCTCAGCCAACTACGCCCTGGGATGTGACAGCCTAGCCGAGCGCAACCGCAGCTTTGGTATGCCCAGTGTGTGTGTGGATGGAAACGATTTCTTCGCCGTATACGAGGCTTGCAAAGAGGCCATTGCGCGGGCGCGCAACGGCGAAGGCCCCACCGCCATTGAAGCCACCACGGTACGATTTGACGGCCACTTTATTGGTGACCCCCAACTCTACCGCGGCGATGGCGAAGTAAAAGCCGCCCGCAAAGAGCAAGACTGCTTGCAGTTTTTCCAAGCCCGAGTTCTGAAAGAAAAGTGGCTCAGCCAAGAGCAAATGGACACCATCGATGCCGAGGTTATGGAGCTGATCGAGCAAGCCGTACAAGACGGCCTATCCGCACCCAAGCCCAACCCCGCCACCGACCTGCTAGCCGACGTCTACTGCACTTACTGAGGAAACCGCAATGAATAAACCAGCGATTATTACCCCTGTTGCCGGGTCTACCTCGGTAAAAACCTATCGAGAAGCCATCAACGACGCGCTGCGCCAAGAAATGCGCCGGGACCCTAACGTCATCATTATGGGTGAGGAAGTCTCCGGTGGTGCCGGCTGCCCAGGGCAAGACGACGCCTACGGCGGCGTATTCGGCGTTACCAAGGGCCTCATGCCTGAGTTTGGCCGCGAGCGCGTTATTGATACCCCCATCAGCGAATCCGCCATTATCGGCGCCGCCGCCGGTGCTGCCAACAATGGCCTACGCCCGGTGGTAGAACTGATGTTTTTTGATTTTATCGGCGTTTGCTTTGATCAAATATTCAACCAAGCGGCCAAATTCCGCTATATGTTTGGTGGTAAGTCACGCACACCCATGGTTATACGAGGCACCGTTGGCGCCGGCTGGCGTGCAGGCGCCCAGCACTCCAATATGCTGCATCCTGTGGTGACCCACATGCCGGGGCTAAAGGTTGTTATGCCCAGCAACGCCTACGATGCTAAGGGATTGATGATCGAAGCCATCCGCGATGATGACCCGGTGATCTTCCTCGAACACAAGATCATGTACGACAATAAATGCGAAGTGCCCGACGAGAGCTACTCCATACCATTCGGTGAAGCAGCCTTCCCTCGTCAGGGTAACGACGTCACCATCGTTGCTATGTCCAATATGGTCAATCGCGCCATCGAGGCCGCAGATCAACTGGCCAAAGAAGGCATTGAATGCGATGTTATTGACCCACGTACCGTATCGCCACTGGACGACGAAGCCATACTGGAAAGCGTGGAAGTCACCGGCCGTTTAGTCATCGTTGATGAAGCCCATGAACGCTGCAGCCTGGCCGCAGACATCTCCAGCATAGTGGCCGAAAAAGGTTTTCACAGCCTAAAAGCGCCTATCCGCAAAGTCACCGCACCCCACACCCCCGTGCCCTTCGCTCCGGAATTAGAAGACGCCTACGTACCCAGTGTGGAAAAAATCATTGCCGCCGTGCGCGATGTTTTGGAGGCGTAATATATGTCTAGCATAGTAGCCATTCAAATGCCCAAGTGGGGCATGGAAATGTCCGAAGGCGTTATAAACGACTGGTATTTTACCGTGGGCGATAGCATCAATGCCGGCGACGATGTGGTTGACGTTGAGACCAGTAAAATCGTTAACACGGTAACCGCCACCCACTCCGGCGTGCTGCGAGCCATTATAGCCAACAATGGTGAGACCCACCCGGTGGGCGGCATGCTGGGCGTGTTGGCCGATGCCGATACCAGCGATGCTGATATACAAGCGTTCATCGCCAGTAAGGCCGGTTCTCCAGCACCGACAGAAGCTACACCGTCGGATGTAGCACCAGTGGCGGCACCAACCCAGGAAGAGCCAGCGGCCGCCACTGCAAAATCGGCTGAAGTGGTTTCCATTAAGAGTAACAACTTAGCAAGCACTAATCTGTCTGCACTGACCCAAGGCGAGGACGACAGTCTAGTGGCGGCATCTCCAGTGGCCAGACGCTTGGCCCAGCAGTACGGCGTTAACCTGCACAACGTAGGCGCTACCGGCCATCACGGCCGAATTTCCAAGGCCGATGTTGAGGCCGCTGTGAGTAGTGCTGGTGGTAAACTGCACAGCGCCAAACCCAGCCAGGGCGACGGAAAAAGCCGCACCAACATTGATGATAGTCTCATTAAAGCCACACCGGTTGCGCGCCGACTAGCCACGGAGCTGGGTATTTCCTTAGTGGATTGCCGCTCCAGTGGCGACCGCCAACGCGTGTGCAAGGCCGATGTGGAAGCCGCCGCGGCTCTGCAACGTAAACTGGAAACCTTTCCAGAGCTACCTGCCAACGAGCCTGCGCCGTTTAACGCAACTCCCATGAGCGGCATGCGCAAAACCATTGCCAGTCGTCTGCAACAATCCAAACAAACCGCGCCCCATTTTCGGGTCCACGTGGATTGCGAAATCGACAACCTGTTAGCCACCCGCAAACAAATCAACAGTGCTAGCAACGCTATAGTCTCAGTCAACGACTTTGTGATTAAAGCCGTGGCCTGTGCCCTAATGCAGGTACCGGCAGTCAACGTGCAACTGGAAGGCGACACCATAAAGCAATTCACCGATACCGATATCTCCGTAGCTGTTGCCATTGACGAGGGCCTAATTACCCCCATCGTTAAACAAGCTAACCGTAAGGGCTTGCTGGATATTTCTAACGCCACCCGAGACCTCGCCACCCGCGCCAAATTAAATCGCTTGCAGCCGGATGAATTCCAAGGCGGCAGCTTTTGTATTTCCAACCTCGGCATGTTTGGCGTCAAACAATTTGATGCCATTATCAACCCACCCCAGGCAGCTATTTTGGCCGTGGGCAGTGGCGAGCAACGGCCGGTGGTAAAAAATGGCGAGCTGAGTGTGGCCACCGTAATGTCGCTGACGCTATCCAGTGATCACCGTGTTATTGATGGCGCAGTAGCGGCACAGTTCTTAGCTTGCCTAAAAGCATTTATTGAGCAACCCGCCACCATGCTGGGTTAGAGGTAGCCATGACAAACTTTGATTTAATTGTCGTCGGCAGTGGCCCCGGTGGCTACGTTGCCGCCATACGCGCAGCCCAATTAGGATTTAGCACCGCGCTGGTAGAAAAAGCCGACATGGGCGGCGTTTGCTTAAACTGGGGCTGCATCCCCACCAAAGCACTGCTGCGCGGTGCCGAGGTGGCACATACCTTAAGTGAAGCAAGCCACTTTGGTTTTAACCTGGGTAACATCGAATTCGACCTTGGCAAGCTGGTGGACCACAGCCGCAGCGTGGCGGGTAAGCTCAGCCAAGGCATCGATTACCTAATGAAAAAAAACAACATAACTGTTTTTAAAGGTAATGCCAGCGTCGTTGATAAAGGCGTACTCCAAGTTGAGCTAAGCAGCAACTCAGTCACACTTACCGCACCGCATATTATTCTCGCCACCGGTGCCCGGGCGCGTGCCCTACCCGGCCTAGAGGTAGATGGCCAAACCGTTTGGGGTGTGCGCGAAGCCATGACGCCCAAAATGCTACCCAAGCGGCTGTTGATTATTGGCGCCGGTGCCATCGGTGTGGAGTTTGCCAGTTTGTATAACGACTTAGGCAGCGAGGTTACCTTGGTAGAAGCGGTGGACCGCATTGTGCCGGCAGAAGACGCCGAGGTATCTGCACACCTACAAGCCCAGTTCGCCAAACGCAAAATATCGGTATTAACCAACACCACCTTGCAATCCATTGACCGCACCGGCACCGAGGCAATAGCCACATTACAACAGGGAGAAGAAACCCTAACGTTGGCGGTGGATAACATCATTGTTGCCGTTGGGATTACCGGCAATATCGAGAACATTGGTTTGGAAAACGTCGGTGCACAAACCGAGCGCGGCTTTATAACAACCGATGCCTTTAGCCGCACCAACGTCGTTGGCCTATACGCCATTGGCGATGTTGCCGGCCCGCCTTGGCTAGCCCATAAAGCCAGCCACGAAGGCATTCTTTGCGTGGAAAAAATTGCCGGCATCGATGTTCAGCCACTAAAAGCCGAACGAATTCCTGGCTGCACCTACTGCCGCCCGCAAATTGCCAGCGTGGGATTAAGCGAGCAAAAAGCCAAGCAACAGGGCTTGGCCGTCAGTGTAGGTAAATTTAACTTATCGGCCAACGGCAAAGCGTTAGCCATCGGCGACAGCGATGGCTTTATAAAAACCGTGTTCGATAAAAACACCGGTGAGCTATGGGGCGCACATATGATTGGTCCAGAGGTTACCGAACAAATCCAAGGCTTTGGCATAGCGCAACAGTTGGAAGCCACCGCCCACGAGCTGGCCCACACGGTATTTGCACACCCCAGCGTTTCTGAAGCCATGCACGAATCCGTTTTAAGTTCGTTGGGTATTGCACTGCATCAATAAGATCTGCAGCCCTCAACATAGAACGCAAAACAACATAAGCAGAACAACGTTCTCAAAACAATTTTCGCTCACCCAACAACGAAAAAAACTATGAGCCAAATTCCAATACACGAAGGCCTATTTACGTGGCCCGCCGAACAGTCTCAACTATTGGGCAGCCGCTGCTTAAACTGTGGTGAAACAACTTTTCCTGCGCAATCAGACTGCCGCCATTGCAGTGGCCGGGAAACCGATGTGGTGCCATTGGGTAGCAAAGGCACCCTATGGAGTTGGACCATCCAAAGTTTTATGCCTAAAGAGCCCTACCACAGCGACGAAAACCCAGAGACCTTTCGCCCCTACGGCGTTGGCTATGTGGAGATGCCCGGCGGTGTAAGAGTGGAAGCTCGGCTGACCCCCAACCAGCGAGAGCAGCTGCGAATTGGTATGCCCATGCAATTGGAGATAGTGCCCTTTCGTACCGACGAGCAAGGCACTCAAATCATGACTTACTGTTTTAGCGCGCTGGAGGAATAACCATGGACGTCGCCATTATCGGATTGGGGCTACACCCTTTTGGCCGCTCACCTGAGTTTACCGGCCAGCAACAGGGCGCCAATGCCATTCGCGCTGCGCTAGCCGATGCCGGTTTAACCTGGAAAGACATGCAATTTGCCTACGGCGGCAGCCAAGATGCCGGCAACGCCGATGCCCTGGTGAATGAGCTGGGTTTAACCGGATTGCAATTCACCAATATATGGAACGGCTGCGCCACCGGCGGCAGTTCGCTGCACGCCGCTTACACGGCCATAAAATCCGGCGAATACGATATCGGTTGCGTGGTTGGTTTTGACAAACACTCGCGCGGAGCCTTTAACCCTAAACCCGCTGACTGGGGGTTGGACGATTGGTATGGTGAAACCGGCATGATGCTCACCACGCAATTTTTTGCGTTAAAAACCCAGCGCTACCTGCACGACCACGGCATCAGTGAAGATGCCATAGTGCGCGTGGCAGAAAAGGCTTTTTTTAACGGCTCTATTACGCCCACCGCCTGGCGCCGACAAGCCCTCAGTTACGACGAAATTGCCAACTCCACCATGGTCAGCGACCCACTGCGAAAATACATGTTTTGCAGCCCGGCAGAAGGTGGCGCCGCGCTGATTCTATGCAACGCCAAATTGGCCAAGCGCTTTACCAGTAAACCACTGTACTTAAAGGCCGCTGCTGTGCGCACCCGCCACTACGGCAGCTTTGAAGTGTTCAGCCCGTCCCAGGCCATGACCGTGGCTGATGCTCCTACGGTGACCGCATCCAAAGCTGCCTTTGAACTGGCCGGCATTGGGCCGGAAGACATCGACGTAATGCAACTGCAAGACACCGATTCCGGAACCGAGATCATCCACATGGCAGAGAACGGCTTTTGCGAACACGGCGAACAAGAAAAATTACTGCGTGAAGGCGCAACGCGCATCGACGGCCGCTTGCCGGTCAATACCGATGGCGGCTGCCTGGCCAACGGCGAGCCGGTGGGCGCCTCGGGTTTGCGCCAGGTATACGAAGTGTGTGTGCAACTGCGCAACGAGGCCGGCGAACGGCAGGTTCCGAATAATCCACAGGTGGGTTACACCCACGTTTACGGCGCACCGGGTTTAAGCGGCGTAAACATCATTTCCCGATAACGACGAATAAGTAAAAGCGGAGATTAGCTATGACAACTCAGCAAAAAAGACAGCAAGGTGATGGTGTACGCTGCGAAGGCATTTCGTTTCAGGAATTACTCGATGCAGAAGAAGTAGAAGTACCGGCTTATTTACGGGAAAACACCTGTGACTATATGGGCGATGAAGACCTAGACGTTGCTCGCTGGATCTCTCCGGAATACCACCAACTGGAAAAAGAAAAGCTGTGGCCGAAGGTGTGGCAAATGGCCTGCCGTGTTGAGGATATTCCGGAAGTGGGTGACCACCACGTGTACGAGGTTATCGACCAGTCGGTGATTATCACGCGCTCATCCAAAGATGAAATCAAAGGTTTTATTAACTCTTGCCTACACCGTGGCCGCATTCTGCGCGAAGAAGACGGCTGCGTGCAGGAATTCGCTTGCCCTTTCCACGGCGCCACCTGGGATTTGGACGGTAATTTTAAGGGCATCCCCTGTAAGTGGGACTTCCGCCATTTAGAAGACAAAGATATGAGCCTACCACAGGTTAAGGTAGATACCTGGGGCGGCTTTGTATTTATTAATTTCGACCAAAACGCAGAGCCTTTGGCCGATTACCTGGCGCCCATGCCGGAACATTTTCAGCGTTTTCCACTACACGAATACTACAAAGGTGCCCACGTACAACGCGTGGTGCAATGTAACTGGAAGGTCGGCGCAGAAGCCTTTATGGAATCTTTCCACACGGTGGCTACCCACCGCGAGATTATGACCTTTACCGGTGATGCCAATTCCCAGTACGACACCTTTGGCGACAACATTAGCCGCTCCGTTACCCCCATGGGTGTGGCCAGCCCACACTTGGAAGGCATTGCCGAAGAAAAAACCTTAAAAGATATTTTGGATTTATCCGGCCGCATGGCGCTGAGCGGCTCCGACGGCCAATTACTACCAGAGGGATTCACCGCACGTAAATACGTGGCCGATATGAACCGCAAAATCTTTGAAGATGTCAGCGGAGAAGACCTGAGCGATGCTACAGCTGCGGAGTTGGAAGATGCGATCTTGTACAGCGCCTTCCCCAATATGCAGGTTTGGACTGGCTACCACGGCAATATTGTGTACCGCTTTTTGCCCAACGGTGACGACCCCGATAGCTGCTTATTTGATACCATGTTGCTGTTCAGAGTGCCCAAAGGGGAAGAAAAACCCGCTGGCAAGCCGGTGACCAAACTACGCCCAGACCAATGCTTTGCCGATGCCAAAGAGCTAGGCGACCTAGGTGTTGTGTTCGACCAGGACGACGCTAATATGCCCATGGTACAAAAAGGCATGAAGGCCTCTAAAAAAGGTGCGGTGAGTTTGGGCAGTTACCAAGAAAGCCGTATTCGGCACTTGCACCAAACCCTGGATAAATACCTAAAAGCCTAAGCTACGATCACGCGTAAAGTCAAAAAAGGCCAAGCTGATTATTCAGCTTGGCCTTTTTATTTTGCCTCTCGCTTATTACCCGAAATGGGCTACTAAGCCGTTTTACTACACCGCTCGAACAAGCTGCTGTAAATTTTATTGTAGAGCTTTTTTAATGCGCATTCTTTTTCCGGTGAGGCGTAAAATTCACGAATGGGCCGTCGCATAATGGTGCCCGCATGCATCACCCCAAAAAACTCCACCATGGCCTCAAGCTCAACTTCCGTGGCATCCGGCAGTGTTTTGCGCAGCATCTGGGTAGCGCTGTCCTTCATGAGGGACTCTTTTTCCAGCAAGATATCGTTTACCAACTCATTGCGGGTGGCTTCGGCGTATACCTCTAAAATAAAGTTGCGATCGCTGTCAGGGCACATGGTTTGAGTACGCTCATTGGTGTACAAACAGGCTAAGTCCTCAAACGTTGTCTTAGGGGAGTGATAATCACTGAGTAAATCCTCGACATAACCCTCCACCCGCTGCGCAATAATCTCTTTAACAATGGCTTCTTTGTTTTCAAACAGACGGTAGATCTGCCCTGCCCCCAATTGAGTGCGCTTAGCGATATCCGCCATGGAAGTTGCCGCTAGGCCTTTTTCTTTAAATAGCTCATCGGCGGCATCGCGAATAAGCTCCCGCCGCGCCTGCTGTCGCTCTTCTCTTGCTAATTGGGCCGTATTCTTCACTGCTGTTCTCGTTATTACTGTAAGAATTTTTTGACACTTTACTACTAGCAAACTCAAATGTTGTTGCTATTGAATTTGATGGCACGTCCCTGTGCAATTTTCCTTTGCTATGTCTATTTGCTATGTCTATTTGTTATGTCTATTTGTTATGTCTATTTGTTATGTCTATTTGTTAAGTCTATCTGCTATGTCTTTTTGCTGTGACTCTTTGTTCTGTCTGTTTGCTTCGACACTTGTCTCGATACTTTGTCTCGATACCTTGCCAAGGCACTGCTTCGCCAGCAATGAGAGTGCATTTTACGTTAGCCTTCCTCAACCGCTTGTACGGATAAATTCTGCCAACCGCCACCCAGCACCTTGTATAAGGTGATCTTTTGCACCAGGGCAGCAAGCTCCGTGCTCACTTGGCTTTGACGCGCAGCGTATAAATTGCGCTGGGCATCGAGCACCTCCAAGAAGCTGTCCACACCCTGGTTAAAACGCATTTCGGCCAGTTCATAATAGCGTTGGTTGGCATCGGCAAAGTCCGCTCGGGCACTGAGTTCGGCATCGTAGGTGGCCTTGCCGGCCAGAGCATCGGACACTTCCTGAAACGCCGTTTGCACGGCTTTTTCGTAGGTGGCCACTTCCACTTGCTTGCTTAGCTCGGCCACGTCCAAATTGGCCTTGTTGGCACCGCCGGTGAATAAGGGCAGCGAAATGCTGGGCGTAAAGGTCCAGGCGCCGGAATTGTCGTCAAACAAGCCACTCAAACTGCTGGACTGAGAACCGGCAAACGCCGTTAACGAAATACTGGGAAAGAAAGCCGCGCGCGCGGCACCAATGTTGGCATTGGCGGCCTTTAGGGTGTGCTCTGCGGCGATAATATCGGGCCTACGGGTGAGCAAATCCGATGGCAACCCAGCACTGACCGCCGGGAACTGCCAATCTTTGCCCAGTGAAGCGTTAGCCAAGGTCTGCGCCGGTACGGCAGTACCCAGCAACAACCGCAGCGCGTTTATATCTTGCCGCACTACTCGCTGGTACTGAATTAAATCCGCCTGGGCACTTTTCACACTGGTTTCGGCCTGGGTTAATTCCAGCTCATTGCTTACCCCGGCATCAAAGGTTTGTTTCACCAATTGCCAAGCGGCCTCTTGGTTAGCATGAGTTTCCTGCGCCAGCCTAAGCAGGTCGTTGTCAGCACACAGGGTAAGATAGGCCTGGGCCACTTCTACCATTAAGCTGGTTTTAACCGCCACTGCGTTGGCTTGGGTTGCAAAAAAAGTTTCCAACGCTTGGCCTTTTAAACTGCGAATACGGCCAAACAAATCCAGCTCCCACGCGGTAATCCCTAACCCGGCCTGGTAATCCTGATAGGTCACCTCACCCCCTTGCTGCGTCATAAATACGCCCTGGGGTAAATGGGTGGCTGTTTTGGTGGCCGTGGCATCCAGTGATGGCAGTAACGCCGAGCGCTCGATACGGTAGCGGGCCTTAGCCGACTGAATATTGAGCGCAGCGATTTGCAAGTCGCGATTATTTTGCAGCGCTAGTTGAATCAGGTTTTGCAAATCTGGCTGATTAAAAAAGCTCTGCCAATGGATTTGATCCACCGCTTGTTCGTCCGCCGAGGCCGGCACCGGTTGGCCCTGCCATTCGCTCTGCACCGGCAATACCGGTGCTTGATATTCTGGCTGCATAGTACAGCCAGTAATACCCACAGCGGAAATCAGCATCGTTAGCAGCGTTTTGTTAGTCGCAATCATACCGTCACCTCCTGACTAGCTGCCTGATCCTGCTCGGGTTTGGATTGGGGATTGGATTGGGGCTTAGGTTTGCGACTAAACAGTTTAACGATCACTACGTAAAACATGGGCACGAAGAACACCGCCAAAAATGTGGAGGTGAACATGCCGCCGATCACCGCGGTACCGATGGAATGCTGACTACCGGCGCCGGCACCTGAGGACAGCGTCAGCGGTAGAACACCCATAATAAAGGCCATGGACGTCATAATAATAGGGCGAATGCGCAGGCTCGCGGCTTCTACTGCTGCCTCCACAATACCTTTGCCTTGCTCGTGTAGCTCTTTGGCAAACTCCACAATCAAAATGGCGTTCTTCGCCGCCAGGCCAACAGTGGTTAACAGCCCCACTTGGAAAAACACATCGTTTTCTAAACCACGCAGTAACATTGCACCCACAGTACCCAACACGCCTAGAGGTACAACCAGTAATACAGAGATAGGGATGAACCAGCTTTCGTACAGGGCGGCTAAGCAAAGGAAAACTACGGCCAGGGAAATGGCATACAGCATAAGGGTTTGCGAGCCCGCTGTTTGCTCCTCGTAGGAAATACCACGCCATTCAATGCGGTACCCCGGCGGCAGTTTTTCCGCCAGTTCTAGCACGGCTTGCACCGCATCTCCGGAACTGTAGCCCGAAGCCGGCGCACCTTGGATATTAACCGAGGTGACGCCATTAAAGCGTTCAAAGCGAGGCGAGCCCCAGGTCCAATCGCCGCTGGCGAAGGCTGAAAAAGGCACCATGTCTCCGTCGCTGTTACGGAAATACCAACTGTTCAAATCGTCCGGAGTACTGCGTGAACTTGCCCTGCCCTGAATGTAGACGTTCTTCACCCGATCATTAAACATAAACTGGTTAACAAAGCTGGAACCCCACGCTGTAGACAAAGTGTTGTTAATATCGGTTAGGCTCAAACCCAGGGCTCGAGCTCGTTCGTCGTCAATCTGTAATTTGTACTGGGGTTCGTTGGGCATTCCGTTGTGGCGTACCATAAACAAACGCGGGTCTTGGTAGGCCATACCCAAAAACTGACCCATGGTTGCCATTAAGGCTTCATGGCCATTACCACCGATATCCTGCAAATAAAAATCAAAACCGGTAGCGTTACCTAGCTCCATTACCGCTGGAGGCACCAAGGCAAATATCTGAGCTTCGCGCACTTGCGAAAAATATCCCATGGCTCTGCCGGCAACGGCTTGCGCACTGAGGTTGGGGTCTTCTCGTTCGGCCCAATCTTTTAACTTAACGAACATCATGGCAACGTTCTGGCCACGGCCAGCAAAGCTAAAGCCGTTGGCGGCAAACGTCGATTGCACGGCCTCGGGTTCTTGCTCGGCGAAATAGGTTTGGACTTTATCGATCACCTGCTGGGTGCGCAGCGCCGAGGCGTTGGCGGGCAAGGTTATTTGCACCATCATAACGCCCTGGTCTTCCTCCGGCAAAAAGGTCGTTGGCAGACGCGAGAACAACCAACCAGTAACACCCACAATACCCAACCAAACCACCATAAACAGCACTCGGCGATTGATCAGGGTGCGCACACCGGAGATATATTTAGCACTACCGCGATCAAACCAACGATTAAACCAACCGGCAAATCCCTTGGTTTTTTTCTCGGCGCTGAGGGGTTTTAACAAGGTTGCGCACAAGGCTGGGGTGAATATTAAAGCCACGATCACCGATAAAATCATGGCAGCAACAATGGTGATGGAAAACTGCCGATAGATAACACCAGTGGAGCCGCTGAAAAATGCCATGGGTATCAACACCGCACTGAGTACCATGGCAATACCAAATAAAGCACCTTGAATTTGCCCCATGGATTTTACGGTGGCTTCTTTGGGGCCTACGCCCTCTTCGTGCATCACTCGCTCAACGTTTTCCACCACCACGATGGCGTCGTCCACCAACAAACCGATGGCCAATACCATGCCGAACATGGTGAGTGTATTAATGGTGTAACCGAACGCGTATAAAACGCCGAAGGTACCCAATAACACCACCGGTACCACCATGGTGGTTACCAATGTGGCACGCAGGTTTTGCAGGAACACAAACATCACAATAAACACCAAAACAATGGCTTCTATTAATGTGTGTACCACTTTCTCAATGGAAGCTTCAACTACCGGTGAGGTATCGTAGGGAAATTCAACCTGCACGCCGTCAGGTAAAGACGGTTTTAGATTTTCCACCGCTGCTTTTACGCCATTGATGGTATCCAGCAAATTGGCGCCAGTGGCTAAGCGCAAGGCCAAACCCGAGGCTGGGTTTCCTTGCACTGTGGTGGAAATGGCGTAGCTCTCTGGCCCCAGGCCAACGTTGGCCACGTCGCTTAAACGCACCTGGGAGCCATCGGGGTTTACTTTTAGCAGTACATCTTCAAATTGCTGGACGCTCTCAAAACGAGTTTTACTTAAAATGGTAGCACTGACTTTTGAGGTAGGAACCGTGGGTAAGCCGCCAATTTGGCCGGAGGATACCTGCACGTTCTGCTGCTGGATCGCGGTGCTAACATCGCTGGGGATCAAATTGTATTGCGCCAGTTTTGCTGGGTCTAACCAAATGCGCATGGCGTACTCGGAGCCCATCAACATAAAATCGCCCACGCCTTTGGTGCGCACAATGGGGTCTTCCAGCTTCGATACCAACAGATCGCTCAAGTCGGAATCGGTCATTTGACCGTCGGTATTGATTAAGCTCACCACCAACATAATGTTCATCTGGTATTTGCGTACCGGAATGCCCTGCTCGGTTACCGATTGCGGCAACAGTGCTTCGGCCAAGGACACTTTGTTTTGCACTTGTACCTGGGCAATATCTGGGTCTGTGCCCTGATCGAAAGTAACAATAATTGTGGCGCTGCCATCGCTGTTACTTTGTGATTCGATATATCGCAGGTTATCAATGCCGTTTAATTGCTGCTCAATCACCTGCACCACGGTCTGTTGAGTGGTCTCCGCACTGGCGCCCGGGTAGGCAACGTTAATGGATACCGCCGGCGGGGCGATATCCGGGTACTGATTAATGGGCAGCTGCTTGATGGACATGGCACCGGCCATCATGATCAACAAGGCAATAACCCAGGCAAAAATTGGCCTGCGGATAAAAAAGTTAGACATGAATTATCCCTACCTTAGCGTGCGGAAGGGTCGGTCATGGACAGTGCCGCCTTCGGTTCTTTTTCCGCTCGCGGCGTTTGCTCGGTAACGGCAACCGTGGCTCCGGCGTTGATCATCTGTAAGCCTTCAACAACTACTTGATCACCCGCGCTGAGTCCCTTGGCGACCAACCAATTTCCTTGCATCATATCGCCCAGTTCGACGGTACGACGCTCAACCTTGTTTTGTTCGGCAACAACGTATACCCAGGCATCGCCTTTGTTATCATGTTGAATGGCTTCTTGCGGTACTAGGATGGCATTCTCTTGTACGGCTTTTTGCAGCTTAGCATGCACAAACATGCCAGGTAGCAGGGCTCGATCTGGGTTGGGAAAGGTCGCTCGTAAGGTTACCGAGCCGGTGCCGTTATCCACTGTCACCTCAGAAAATCCCAACTTACCCTCATGGCTGTAGACGGTGCCGTCTTCCAACAGCAAGGTTACGGCTGCTTGGTGATCGTTAACTGCTTCCAATCTGCCCTGCTGCAGGTCTCGGCGCAGCTTTAATAACTCTCGTGAAGATTCGCTTAAATCTACGTAGATCGGATCTAACTGGGAAATGGTTGTTAGATAGCTGCTCTGACCGCTGGTGACCAGCGCGCCTTCGGTAACCAAAGAGCGACCGATAACACCGCTGATAGGCGCCTTAATATTGGCGTATTCCAAGTTGACTTTGCTGGAATCCAGGTCTGCCTTGGCCTGCTCTGCGGTGGATACAGCATCGTCGTAAACCTGCCGGCTGATGGCGTTGGATTTAACCAAAGCCTCGTAACGACGCGCGGTGGCAGACGCAGAATTGTAGGATGCCTGAGCTTTGTTAAAGGCGGCTCGGTAGGTGGCTGGGTCGATTTGGTAAAGCGCTTGGCCTGCTTTTACTTCGGCGCCCTGGGTGAAAAACCGCTCTTGGATAATACCTTCAACCTGGGGGCGAACCTCAGCGGTTTTAATCGCCACAGTGCGACCCGGCAGAGTGGTAGATAAAGTAACCGGACTTGATTCCAGGGTGACCACGCCAACATTGGTAGGTGGTGGTGGCGAAGTTTGCTGAGCGACCTCTTTACCACAAGCTGATAGGAGCGCAACAAGCGCAATTAGGGGGACAGACATCCGCGACATAAGAGAGATACCGAATCGGTTGGCGTAAAAATGAGAATATTCGATCTCAAAAAATGAGATTACCCATTCTCATTTCTCTATAGTGAAAAGTCAATGCGAAGATGCATCAATTTTATTGAGCAAGTTGGAGAGTTTTGGTGAACTCCAGGCCCTTTAGTAGCCCATTTAAGCAAGCAACTCGCAGGGTAACGTGTTCATCAGTGGATAAGATCGGCGAACGCCGTGGAATAAGTAGCCTACCGTGGAAAAGAGAACAAGGCGTGTCGTAATCGACTATTGGCAAGTGTTTTGAGGTTATTGATAAAACGGCACAAACACCAAGCTGTGGTAGGCATTCATTGGCACCATGGTTGGATTGCTGTCGCTTGCAGCTGCTTGGCGCCGGAGTCGTAATACATGGAGGCGGCCAGCGGCAGGTTTTCTACAATCAAGCGCGGCTCCTTACCCGGCGCGATCTCCGTTATGCCACCTTGCCTAGCACTTGACACAGAGCGTGTTCCATCCGGCAAAATTACCAGGCCATCATTACCGGCTTGGAGAGTGGACTCCCGTCGCAGCAACTCGCGCTTTGGGGAAAAGATTAATATATCGGTGCTGTGTATATCATCAATCGTTAAATCAGCAACTTCCTATGCAGGGATCTTGAGTTAGGCCCCGTTTGCACGGGGCTCACACGACCCTATTTTTTTAATTTAAAAACCCAAAGTGTAATGGACCCGGTGGGGTTTTGGATTTCGGGCGTTAGTTCAGCATAATGCCGATCCTGTGGATTACCGGCGCCAGTGGTCACGGCAATATATTGTTCGCCGCCAGCGCTGTAGGTAATTGGCGAAGAGCTCGCCACCATATCCAAACGCGTGCTCCACAATTCTTCACCAGTTTTTTGGTGATGAGCTCGGAAATAGCGGTCACGAGCACCGTGAAATACCACACCTCCGGCAGTGGCCAAAACAGAGCTGGCGTTGGTGGCCCGACGCCGTTGTTTCCACAGTGTCTCTCCGGTTTTTAAATCGATAGCGTGTAAACCGCCAAATAATCCGTCGTTACCCGGCCGAGCACGCATGGTAAATTTTTGGTCGATACCACCGTTAATACGTTCTTCTTCAGGCAAAGGCTCCCAATAAAAATCCGCACAGCCATCGTTAACCGGTACAAACAGCACCTGGGTATCCGGCTGGTAGGCCGTGGCTGGCCAATTGCGAATCCCGCCGGCAGAAGGACAGATCAACTTGGCCACATTGGGCTCTGGTTTTAAATCCGGGTTGATGGTTTTAGCGCCGGTGACTGGATCGACCGCAGTGACAACATTTTGCAATCCCACATCGCGGTAAAATACAAATTCACCATCTTGACGATCAATGGCATCGAACAACCCCATTTTACCGCCGGTGACTAACAGTTTGCGCTTTTCGCCGTCGACAGTCATATCCACCAGGGTTTGTTCGAAGGTCCAATCCATGTCCCACACATCGCGTTTCATGTGTTGGAAATACCAAGCCAATTCACCGGTGTCTGGCTTTAGGGCAATGGTCGCTTCGGTATAGGCAGCATCGTTGGTGTGGCCTTCTGGTGTATCTACCAATAGCAGTGATGCTGTGTTGTAGGTGTTGCCTACACCAAAATAAATCAGATCCGACTTTGGATCATAACTGCCGCCAGTCCATACGGCGCCACCAAACCGTTGTTCCACCTGACGTTGAAGCGTCAAACTAAAACAAGGAGGGTTACCAATATTGCCCGCGAACCATTTCATACGTCAATTGTCTGAACATACTCGCAAATCTCACATGGGGAATGTATGACAACTGTTAAGTCAGCAATATTAGCAATAACTTTCTTAATAGCCAGCCTATCATCAGTTGCCCAAGCACAGAAGCTACACCCTGAGCAAGAAAACCCGATACCCAAAGTCATATTCTTCGACGTTAACGAGACACTACTGGACTTAGAATCCATGCGTGAATCAGTAGGTGCAGCACTCGGAGGGAGAGACGACCTTTTACCGCTGTGGTTTTCTACTATGCTGCACTACTCCCTAGTAGAGAGCGCCACCGGCCGCTATCACCAATTTGGTAAGGTAGGTGTTGCAGCCCTGATGATGGTGGCAGAGATTAACGACATTGCAATTACGGAGCAGGACGCTAAGAAAGCCATTGTTGAGCCACTCAGAAGCCTGCCGCCTCACCCGGATGTGAAACAAGGCTTAATTGCCCTAAAAAAAGCCGGTTTCACCTTAGTCAGTCTAACCAATTCCTCTAACGCAGGCGTAAAGGCGCAATTTGAAAACGCAGGCTTGCTGGACTTATTTGATCGCCGGCTAAGCGTTGAAGATATCGAATTGTACAAGCCCCATCTAAAAACCTACCAATGGGCCGCTGAACAAATGGGCATTCAAACTGATCAAGCGTTAATGGTAGCCGCGCATGGCTGGGATACTGCTGGCGCTAAAGCTGCCGGTATGCAGGCCGCGTTTATACAGAGGCCTGGAAAAGTATCCTACCCGTTAGCAATTGATGCCGATTACACTGTTAAAAACCTTACTGAGCTAACAGACATTTTGCTCAAACCATAACGTTTTACTCAGCACTTCAATTTACCACAATAGCGCTTGCTCAACCCTAGCGCTGCTGGGCTGACCTCACTTATGGGGCTTTAGTGATGTAGCGAGAGCCTTAAATATCTACTCATCATCCTGGAGCGGCACCGCGGCCGCTCCAGATCCCAGCCCACTTAAAATTCTTAAATAGATCAATCAAACCAGAGAAGCAAAATAGAGAACCATCGGATTTTTTTGACGTCACAAGCGATTCTCTCGCTTCCGATCTCGTCATTGACAAAGTTTCGACACCCACCAGAAAAATAAATCAGCTGCCCAAAATAAACTAATTAAGTGCTCACTTAATTACAGCGAGAAGCCATCTATTTATTAGCCTTCTTGTACTGCATGGCTATCGCAGCCCAGAATAAATTAGCGTCGACTTTACAAGACTTACATCAGCAAAACTAAATTCAGCCGCGCTAGTTTGCATTCGGCTTTTGGTCAAGTTCACACTGAGTAAGGATTGATATCAAACACCCTTTCAGAAGAAATTATTGGTATTTTTGAGAACTGCAGCAGAGTTCTAACCACCGCCAAGAACAGAAAAAAACGCGCCTCCTATACTCAATTTGACATGCGTAGCAACCGCCGACGGACCGCATTGCTGAATGACAATTGACTTAGTAGCTGTTCTTAAATATGAAAAAACACCTTACCGTACTTGCCTCCGCCCTTGCTTTGGCCTCCGCAGAACTAAAGGCGGATTTTCCAAACCAAGCTTCATCGTCTCCGGGTAAATTAATCAGCAAGTCGCACCCGGAATTAGGCCGTTTATCTACCATTGATGTGCTTGGCGATTACATCATCGCCATTCCAGAACAGCCATCCGCCCCCGAGGGCTCCGATTTTATTGTGCGGGCAATCGATATTTCTGACCCGAAAAATCCGCGCACGGTGGCAACCTTCGGTACCACTAAGCACCCTATGCTTGCCCACGGCACCTACAAACGCGGCAATCAATTGTATTTAGGTGGCTGGCCAACGGATGCCGTAACGTTGGAAAACGACGGCTCGCTAACCCATGAGCGCTGGGAGGGCTGGGATGTTAAAGAATTTGGTAAAACCGGCGGCCAATATCCGTGGGCGGTAAAAAACTGGTGGAGCTACAACCCAGTTTCAGGTAACGCTTATATTAAAAAGCACAATAAAACGTTAGCGGAATGGGATCACCTAGGGCTGACCGGTGTGGTCGGCTTCCCCACCGTAGTGGGTAATGTATTGCTGTACGGATCGGATCAGTCCATGTCCGGGGCTGCCGCCTACGATATCAGCGACCCTACCAACCCAGTATTGTTGGACGTGCTCAAATTACCAGAGCAACACCCTACTCTATCGGTAACCAAGTGGAAAAACGGCAGCACCGAGCAGACCCCACTGCCCTACGGACTGGGCGGCTACTGGCATGAGATTCACAGCCACTACATGGTCTTTGCGCGCCGCCACGAAAACCCCGGCATACAAGTGGTTGATTTCTCTGACCCAACCAATTTAAAACTGCACTGCGATGTGTTTTTTAAAGATCCTAAGCACGGCTTAACCAATAAGCGCGGTACTCACGACCCAATGTACCTGAACTTTCAGGATGAATACGTGTTTGCCGAAAAGCTTAAGGTCAATATAGAAACCTGCGAAGTTGAACAATACTTCGACGAATTAGAAGCCGGTATTGAAACCAATCAATACTCTCGCCCCATCGGTAATTTACTGCTTACCGGTGGTGGTAATAACTACCTTATTGAAGGCAGCGGTGGCAAGCCTGGCGGCCTGGGAATTTGGGCGCACCAATCTCAAAAAGATACTCGCCCACCCTACGTGGCCTACCACATCCCCAAGGCAAATCAGACCAATTACCCGGTGGGTGCCCCAATCACATTGATGATTCCCGAAACCCTGCACTCCACCACCATTACCGCAGGTGAAACGCTTAAATTAACCAAAGTTGGCGGCGGCGAAGTAGCCATCGATTACGTGCTTACCCACGCTGGCCTGTTAACCGTAAGCCCCCTTCAAGATTTGGAGGCTAACAGCACCTATGAAATGGAACTGGCCGGCATAGAAGATGCCGTGCACAACAAAATGGAGCGCTACACTTTCCGCTTTGCCACCGGTAGTTCTGTAAACGACGACGATAAAGGCGGCGATACCGGCGGTGGTTCTGGCGGTGGTGGCTCAGGTGGCGGCGGTGGTAATGACAACGGCAGCGACCCTGTTGTGGTAGAGACCAATACAGCCCCAGTCATCAATAATGTTAACGTCGGCCCCAGCAGCACCGCGGTTATTGGTGATAGCGTAACCGTCTCGGTTAACGCCAGCGATGCCGACGGCGACGCTTTGCAATACCGCTTCCGCAAACAAGATGGCGAAGAATACAGTGCTTGGACCTCGTCCAGCTCCGCATCGTTTAATTACAGCAACGTTGGCAGTTACAGCATTAACGTGCAGGTAAAAGATGGCAACGGCGCTCAGGTTACATCCGTTGCCCATGTGGCCGTAGTACAGGACATGGTATTGGGTGAAGCCAGCTTGGTCAGTGGCCCCATGGCACTGTCGTTAAACGGCGACTTTATTTGGGTAGCCAACCCAGATAACGACACCATCAGTAAAATTTCCACCAGCACACATCAATTGCTGGCAGAAATACCTGTCGGCAAAAAACCCACATCCATCGCCATGGATAAACACAACCGCGCTTGGATCACGTTAAAAGATGAAGACGCCATTGCAGTGGTAGATCAACACGGCGGCCGTTACGACACACACCAACTGGATTACGGTAGCGCCCCGGTGAGCGTGGTATTTAACCGTGAAGGCACACTGGCATTTGTTGCCCTGGCTAACAGCGGCGAAGTGATCAAAATTAACCGCTGGACCAAAGAAATCACAGGCCGAGTAGCCGGCATCACCGATCCAAAAGCCATGGCGCTAACCCACGACGAATCCCGTCTGCTAGTCACTCGTTTTACTTCGGGCCAACATTGGGGCGAGGTCTATGAGCTAAACACCACAGCCATGACCCACACCAACACCATCCGCCTGGAAGAAAGCTTGGTACCTGACGACCTGGACAACGGCCGCGGTGTGCCCAATTATTTGGCCAGCATTATTGTCGACGGGTCTGATCAGTACGCTTATGTCGTGGGTAAAAAAGACAACACCGCGCGCGGCCTGTTAAATGGCAACGGTGATTTGGACGATGACAACAGCGTACGTACTTTCATCGGTAAAATTGATTTGGCCAGCGGCACCGAGGTTCGAGCCGAGCGGTTGGATTTCGACAACGCCGACTCCCCCAGTGGTTTGGCCATCTCGGATAATGGCCAGTACGTGTTTGCAGCTCTGCAAGGTAACAATCAAATTGCTGTGCTCAGCCGCGATACCACCAATGGCAAACTACTGGGCACGGTGAGCAAACTGGCAACAGGCCTAGCACCACAAGGCCTGCTGTTTGACGCGGCTAGCCAACAGCTGTTTGTGAAAAACTTTACCGATCGCAGTGTTTCCACAGTGGACCTTGCACAATTTCTTACCGGCAGCCTGGCCAACCCGGCAATTGTAGAAACCGTTACCGTGGGCAACGAAAAACTCAGCGCCCAAGAGTTGCAAGGCAAGCAGATCTTCTACAACGCCGCCCACGGCTTGGATGAGGAAGGCCAGGTCACCGGCCGCACCAGCGCCGAGGGATATTTGAGCTGCGCCACTTGCCACTTTGAAGGTGGCCAAGATAACCGCGTGTACGATTTCACCGGTCGTGGTGAAGGCTTGCGCAACAATATTTCACTGGTGGGACGCATGGGCACCCGCTACGGCAACGTGCATTGGTCTGGCAACTTCGACGAAATCCAAGATTTCGAAAACGACATGCGCCACAACTTCCTTGGCCGAGGCCTGATGAGCAACAGCAGCTTTGCCGCCACCGAAGACCCGCTGGGTTCTCCCAAAGCCGGCCAAAGCGCAGAGCTAGACGCACTAGCCGCCTACGTTGAGAGCCTGGGCAAAGCGACATTGGATCGCAGCCCCTTCCGCGATAGCCAAGGCCAAATGTCTTCTGCGGCCAAAGCGGGTGAGCAAGTCTTCTCCGATCTCGGCTGTAGCAGCTGCCACGCCGGCAAAGGCTTTACCGATGGCGAATTACACAATGTGGGTACTCTGCGGGAATACTCTGGCAAACGCCTGCACGCTAGCTTGCCCGGCATCAGCACGCCCTCCTTGCTGGGTGTATTCAAAACCGCGCCTTACTTGCACGACGGTAGTGCAGCAACCTTAGAAGACGTGTTTAAACTGATTGGTGGCCGAGTGTTCCAGGCAGAAGACGCCAACCTCAGTGGCGGTGCCAGCGTGGTGACCCCGGCGGCGGATTTCTCGCACTACCGTAAAGGCGTCGGCGTGCAGCTTACCGCTGGCAGTAAGCTAGCCCTTACCGCTCGCTCTAATCCGCACACCGGTATTGTTCGAGTTCGCTATTCCACCGCCGCGGCTAACGCCACCTTGCAATTAAAAGTGAATGGCACCTCCTACTCCACAAAATTAGCCACACTACCCACCGTGGATGGCCTGCAAACGGCGTTTGAGGAGGCCATATTCACCGCTCAATTGGGCAGCGGCTTCAATAACATTGAAGTGAGCTTTACCAGTGCCAATGGCAACGACAAGGTGTACGTTGACGACCTCACCGTAAGCCGCCCCTGGGAGCAAAAACTGTCTTTGGCGCACACCAAAGTGCAAACTGCCAGCGCCACACAGCGCAGTAACCTAATGGCGTACTTAAAGCAATTGGACCAAGCCAGTGCCCCAGAGGATGACGAAGCCGTGAAAGTGGGATCAGCCCCGGTATCTCCAGTGGTAGATGACGCCCCCAAAGTAGACGTCTGTGGCCGCCCCAGCTTCTCATTCGGAGCAGACAAAGGCGCTTACGTGTGGAAGGACTGCGAGCAAGCCAAGTGGTTTATGTATGTGTCCCCCGGCGGTACCAGCATCGACTACAGCGGCAGTATTTCATCGAGCACAGGCTTCACCGCCACTAACAAAATTAGCTTTGAGCGGCACGACACCTTCAACGCCAGCGCTCAGTTGATTGAGTTCAGAATGCGCGCCTGGGGCAGCTCCGCCGATGGCATAGCCGTCTCCGTGGCCGATACAGCCGACGCCTGCTTTAACATCGATACCAGCAACGCCAAGGTTTACCTTGGGCCACAAGCGGTAGAAATGAGCCAAGGATTTGACCTAAACTCGTTGCAGGGTTGTGACTAAACGCGTGCTAAGGAAGCTGAGCAACAGAGATTGTTGCTTGGGATAAATTAACGATCGGCATAATGAGCGATAGGCACAACTGCTGCCCCGCCCCACCATCCACAGAAGCCCGCCACAAGCGCGGGCTTTCTTGTGTATGGCTAATTCAATCCGGGCCTGCAGATTTTGCAGGGGCAGAAATCCGGAGAAACTAGAAATCTACGGGAGGAATACTGTAAACGCTCCGAGCGACAAGAGAAGGAGCGTAAACCTCAGCGGAAACGGGACAAAAGCCGAGATCATGGGCATGAGCCGGAAATACAGTGTCCTTTAAATGAGAAAATGTCCTAAAAAAGATTGAGAATGTCCTATAAGTGGGATAACTTGATTTAAGAGACATTTTTGAGAGTGAATATGACACAGGAAATTGAGCGGCAAAACCAAGAAATCATCACGCTTCTGAGTGAAAACCCCGAAGGGCTTTCTCGTGGCCAAATCTCTAAGTCCCTAAGTTTTACTATAAATGATAAGACCTTACAAAGACGGCTAACGGCACTTGTTGATGCAGGCAGGATAGTCAGAAAAGGTGAGCGGAAGGCGACTCGCTATCACCCTCTTGAAGCTTATATAGAGACAAATAAAGGACACTTAAAGGACAACTCAGCCACTATATTCAGTCCTGAAAGCCAAGAAAAACTTAAATTCCTGGATACGCCCCTCCATGCTCGGGAAAAGGTGTCCTATAACCGTGATTTTTTGGACTCCTACGTCCCTAATCAAAGCCAATATGTCCCTAAAAAACTGCGAGAAGCACTCTTTCAAGAAGGCAAACGCTTCGACAGGGCATTAGCAGCAGGCACCTACGCACGGGAAATTTGCCAGCGGCTACTCATAGACCTGTCCTATAACTCCAGCCGCCTGGAAGGCAACACTTACTCACGGCTGGATACGCAAAAGCTCGTTGAGGAAGGCATTACCGCAGAAGGCAAGGTTCATGAAGAAACCGTAATGATCATGAACCACAAGGAAGCAATCCTGTTCCTGGTGGAAAACGCACAGGATATTGAGCTAAACAACCTGATGATCCGCAACCTACACCATTTGCTATCGCAAGATTTGCTGGCAAACCCTGGGGCTTGCGGCAATATCCGGTCGATTGAAGTGAATATTGGACAATCGACCTACCAGCCGTTAAACAATCCCCACCTGCTAAAAGAGCTATTCGAGCTGATTTTACTCAAAGCCCGCAAGATCGAAGACCCATTTGAGCAAAGCTTCTTTTTGCTGGTGCATCTTTCATACTTGCAGGCGTTTGAAGATGTCAACAAGCGCACTTCACGCCTGAGCTGCAACATTCCCTTTATCAAGGAAAATTTATGCCCGCTCAGCTTTACCGATGTTTCGCGGGATGATTACACCGCCGCTTTGCTTACCATGTATGAGAAAAACAACGTCGAACCCATGCTAGAACTTTATGCCTGGGCCTATCTGCGCTCGTGCGAGCAATATGGTGTCGTCAAAAAATCGCTCGGCGAAATTGATGCGTTCCGCATTCAGTACAGACAACAAAGAAAAGAAGCCATGGGGCTGGTCGTCAAACACGGGTTGCACGGCAAGAAAGCAGAAGACACTATCGAAAATTTTTGTGAGCAAAATGGCATAGGCGAGGCTGCAAAATTTACAGCCATGACGCTAGCCGATTTAAGCACATTGCATGCTGGTGCAATCATTGGCTTGGGTATCACTGAAGCGCAGCTCGACGCATGGCTTTCGAGCAAGCCGTAAGCTACGGCTTGATTTTATAGTTTTGTATTGGGTCTGCCGTTTAGAGCCGCCAGCAACACCGGCGGCGTTTTGCTTTCGCGCTTGCCATGGGATAAAGGTTTTTTACCGCGGCTCTCGGCAGTAGTCATCGTTTGAGCCACATGGGCAGATCGCCAACTATCTTTTCGCCATAGCATCCAAGGGCTTCCCTTGGTCGTAACCCACTGGCAAAACAGCGGTCGGGATTGGCAGATATTTGCTCCCGCAATACCTGCATTCACACCGTCCATGGTGCTCAGCGGCGAAACGCTCACGGCATCCAATCGGCGCACGGTTGGTCGGGGCTATGAAATGCCCAATGGTCGATGGGAGATCAAAGGGGAGAACTGAAATCTCCACCATTGCCATGGGGTCTTTGGGTAGATGTTTATGCCAGACGATTACTCGAACCTATCAAGCTTCTCACCCTTTCCGACCGCGCATAAAAAAACCCGCCAAAGGGGCGGGTTTTTGTATATGGCGCACTCGGAAGGATTCGAACCTTCGACCGCTCGGTTCGTAGCCGAGTACTCTATCCAGCTGAGCTACGAGTGCGTAAGTTGAAGATATTTCAATCACTTAGGTGTGATATTCGTCTTCATTTTGCTTCCGGCCACTCCGGAAGAGGCGCGTATACTAATGAGAAATTTCTTAGCCGTCAACACTTTATCTCATGTGATCTACATTCAATTTTAATAAAACGTTCAAACGGTGGCACAAAACGTTCAGTTTGGGTTCAACTCGAAAACACTACATTGAGTGTCATTGGGATGCAGGCCCAATACCGGGGGTGCCAGCCCCCATCTAGTGGACTCTTAACGGGCTTATGAAGGCCCGTTTTTTTTGCCCCCTCAAACCACCTCCCCTAATATTAATAACCCCAGCTCTTCCCCCGCTCGACACATTCACGCTAACTATCAAACACCGGTGGTTACTGCAATCGGGCTTAATGCCAAGCTGGGTAAGAGGCTTGCTATCTAAGCCCTACTATAACCACATCCAGACTGATACAAGGAGACCTTTGTATCAGAGCAAGGGTTACAAATACTGACAGGCCAAATGATGACTGACTAAAAGCCGCTGGCAACGCGAGTCGAAACCTGTTTTACCAGGCTTTTACGCGAGGCCAAGGGCCTGCTCCTTTGCATCCATGCAATCGCGGCATTAGTGCATCCATGCACGTCACGGCCTCGCCGAAATACCGCGCCAGGGACGGTTGCTTGCGAAACACTCTAATCAAAAATACCTGGAGGGAACTACCGAGGCACGTCCCTGTGCCTCGCCCTACGGGCGCACTTCGAGCGGTGCAAATCGTTCGAGCCACCTGGATCGGTTAGCCGTCCCCGGCTAAGCGCCCCCAGCTAGGCGCCCCCAGCTAGGCGCCCCCAAGCAAATGCCGATTACGCAGGATTATTCATCGGCCAGACGTTCTATCGAACCTAAGGGCTCTTATCCCACGCCTCACCGTCATTTAGACACATCGAGTTACTGCCTCATCCCCCTCACAGAACCGTACGGACGTCGTCTACGGCTCCTGCATACTCTTATCACATTGAATGTGACACTCTACCCACCAACAGCGCCCTTGCCATTCGGATTATCTTCCCCTCAGTCAGGGTGATCTCGCTTTCTTTCAAACGAGCGGGTTTGCCAGCTTCGCTGGGCAAACGAAAAAACCGCCTCAAATGAGACGGTTTTTTCGGATGTGCGATTAGCTGATATGTTAAGTGCTATCCGTCGATGTAAACGGGAGGCATCGCCAAAGTCCACACCAACACGCTGCCCACTCGCACTACGACAGCCATAACGATGGCAACGGTCACCACCGAAGTAGCGTACATAAAGGCGCGCTCTTTGGGGATATTCATGAGAATGGGAATGCCTTCGTAGATCAAATACACGGAGTAGGCACCGGCAAGGCACAAAGCCGCTGCGTTGAGGTATATACTGGGGTAGAGCTGCACAATGCCCGCCAGAAATACCGGTATGGTTACGTACACAGCCAGAGCTGTACCTTCGTAATGCCTCTTATCCGCGTCGTCGCGCACACCGTATGTGTGGGACATCCAATTGATAAACTCGCCCAACACATACACACCAGCCAACAAGGAAACGTAGGTGATGGCACACAAGCTGAGTGCACTCATGTGGGTGAGCTTAACGGTGTTGCCGCTGCCGAAGGACCAGCCGAATTGGGTGACCCCGATGTACGAACAAATAACCGGAATTAATGCCAAAAATGGCACGTGACTAACAAACACTTGAATGAATGAATGACGCTCGCTGCGGATGGCCCGCCACTCGCGATCAGGGTGAATCATAATACCGAGAGTATGCTCCAAGATGGCCATAGGCCCCTCCTAGCTGTGAGTGTTGATTGCTTTTATTTTGGTAACAACGACTAAAGTATTAGCGACTATCTTGACCGCCTCCAATAAGAACTTCTCATTAGCAGACTATTTCTAAGAAAGAATCACCATAATTAATAGCCAATTGTAATTACCTTCACAGGTACGAACGGTGGATAGCGGCGGATTGGGATAAGGAAGATTAATACGCAATTAAAATAGGGTTTTTAATTGCCAAATAGCAGCTTTGAGGCGGGATTGTTTTAATTTAAGCGCCGAATATTGCCAATATTCTTAATGAAAATTGGCAATAGCGGAGGCGGCGGTGTTACCCAAGCGTTTCGTTTAGCAACAAACCGAAAGTCTTGAGGCTTTACTTGATGATTTTTAAGCTCGGCTTCGCGCCCTGCGCCGTAGGCTTGGGCTTGTTGGTGCTGACCGAACGAAGCTCACCACCGGGTTTTGGTGGCTCGGGAGGCTTCTCTAGATCGAACATCATACCGCGGCCATTTTCTTTGGCGTATATACCCAATACTGCATAAGCGGGCACATAAATACTGATCGGCACACCGCCGAAACGTGCGCTGAACGAAATAGCCTCTAGGTCCATGTCTAGGCCCACTACAGCAGATGGCGAGATGTTTAACACAATTTGGCCATCTTTATTAACGTATTGCTGGGGAACCGAAACGCCCTTTGAGTAGGCATCAACTGCTAGATAGGGCGTGCAGTCGTTATCGACGATCCACTGATAATGCGCCTTGATCAGATAGGGTTTACTGGAAGTCATCGTCATGGTGGTAGCTCACGGGCGATAAAGCAAAAAAGGTTGGTATTTTGAAGGCTGGGACGATTGCCGCAGGCCAACCGTCCCGGGAGAAATCCGCTTTAGGGGCGCATTTCCCGTTCTAGCTCGGTGAGGCTCGCCTGGAATGACTCACGCTCAAACAGACGATCCATATAGTCTGTCAGGGGCTTGGTCTGTTTGGTGCTAGGCAGATTGATATCCATAGCATCCAAACGCCAAAGGATAGGCGCCATGCAGCAATCGACGATACTAAACTCTTCACTCATGAAAAAATTCATTTCAGCAAAGATAGGCGCTACGGCCATCAGACTGTCTTTCAGCTCTTTACGCGCTTTGGCGGCGGCTTCTTTGTTTTTACCGGCCAAAATCACATCAACCATGGGTGACCAGTCTTTTTCAATACGGTGCATCCACAAGCGGCTCTGGGCGCGGGCCACCGGGTATACCGGCAACAGTGGCGGATGAGGAAAGCGCTCATCGAGGTATTCCATCATCACTTTGGTTTCGTACAAGGCCAGGTCACGGTCTACTAAGGTGGGTAAGGAACCGTATGGGTTTAGGTCGGTTACTTCCTCGGGTAGGTTCTTGGGATCGGCGTCGATGATATCGACGGATACGCCCTTCTCGGCCAAAACGATACGCACGCGGTGGCTGTAGTGATCTTGCGCGTCGGAAAAGTACGTCATGGATGAGCGTTTCGCAACAACTCCCATTATGGTTCACCTCGATAATTTAATATGTAACGGAATTCTTATGCGGCGTTCGGTTACCAGTACTCCCCCAACCTAGCCCTGCTAGAGCTTGCCGGCCACGGGTTAAAACAAAGGGCAATTTAAATGCCGAATTTGGTTCCAACTGCATTGAACTGCTAATAACTTCAGCCAAGCCAGCCATTATAGCTTATTTCGACAACAAAATGGGCAATCAAATAGCCACATTACATAACTGTATAGAAATAAACGCCGTCAACCTGTTCACCTTTTAGCCAACACAATCAAAAAAGGCGACCCTTTGCAGGGTCGCCTCGTCAGTTTTGGCGAACGGCTAGCCGCCATTCAGTTCTGCACAGTAACTTAGTGCAGGTCGCGCCAGTATTCGCGATTCAGCAGGTAAGCGAAAACAAAGAACACCGCCACAAACAACAAAGAGTAAACACCAATGCGCTTGCGATCCATTGCAGAGGGCTCTGCCACATATTCCATAAAGTTGACCATATCGTATACGACTTTGTCGAACTCCTTCTCGCTCATTGAGCCTTTGGTTTTACCCACTTCAATCTTGCCGCAGTTTTCGTCTTCGATCGCTTCACCCAGCTTGTTGCGCAGCACGTGACCGTGATCATCGTGCATTTCGCCAGGGGCACATTCCGGTAAGCCTTGCAGCTCCATCAAAACGTGAGGCATAGCAACCTTATCGAATACCTTGTTGTTAACACCGGTAGGACGGCTTTCGTCTTTATAAAAGTTACGCAGGTAGGTATACAACCACTCTGGGTTACGAGAGCGCGCTACCAGGGTCAGATCCGGAGGTGTAGCACCAAACCACGCTTTGGATTGCGCGGCAGGCATTGCAACACTCATTAGATCACCATAGCGATCGTCGCCCAACACGAGGTTGTCGATCATCAGATCTTCTGGGATTTCCAGGTCGGTGGCGACCCGCTCCCAACGCGAATACTCCAATGAGTGACAACCCATGCAGTAGTTAACAAAGTACTTGGCACCGCTTTGCAGTGAGGCTTTGTCGGTGAGATCTGGTTCCATGTGATCACAAGCAACCGCGCCACAACCGCCGCCGCCTGCGGCAACAGCTTTAATAGGCACAACGGCAAGGATCAAGAAGAACGCCACACCAGCCCAAACAACACCCGCTGGCAAGCCTTTGGCTTGTACGCGATCTGGCTCTTGCTCAACAGAGTCTTTGTTGGTTAACCATGGCGTTAACAGAGTTAACAAGCCCAAGTAGATACCAGTAACACGAACCATAAATGGCACAGGAATTTCAGCATCCATTAGGCCGAAAGACATGTAGATAAGCCCAAGACCAAGCACTACGGCAATCACCCAGTTAACGATGGTCGCCTGGTTGCGGGTTGGGTTGCTGTAGGCCGGCATTTGGATAAAGTAAACGAAGTAGTACACCGTGGCCAATTGAGCCAACAAGGTACGGCCTTCGGTTGGCGACTGCACACCCAGGTAACCCAATACCACGAACATAGCAGCGAAGGTCAGCAGGTGAATGCGCGGTAACCAGCCTTTGTAGCGCATGGATTTCACCGGGCTCTTGTCCAGCCACGGCAGCACAAACAAGATGGCGATTGACGCACCCATGGCAATTAAGCCGAGGAACTTGGAGGTCAATGGGCCGATGTCGATGGTGACCGCACGTAAGATGGCGTAGAACGGCGTGAAGTACCAAACCGGTGCAATATGTTCTGGTGTCTTCAGGTTGTTGGCCTGCTCGAAGTTAGCGTACTCCAAGAAGAAGCCGCCCATCTCAGGCATAAAGAACATGATGAAACAGAACACGAACAAGAATACCGCGATACCCATAAGATCGTGCACGGTGTAGAACGGATGGAAAGGCACGCCGTCACGTGGGATACCGTTTTCGTCTTTGTTCTTTTTAATCTCAACGCCGTCTGGGTTGTTAGAACCAACTTCGTGTAGCGCGAGAATGTGCAGCACCACTAAGGCCAACAACACGATTGGTAAAGCAATCACATGCAGAGAGAAGAAACGGTTAAGAGTAATGCCAGAGATCAGGTAGTCACCACGAATCCACTGAACCAAATCTTCACCGACCACCGGAATCGCACCAAACAGCGATACGATTACCTGGGCCCCCCAGTAAGACATCTGCCCCCAAGGCAATACATAGCCCATAAAGGCCTCGGCCATAAGCGCCAAGTAGATGGTCATACCGAAGATCCACACCAGTTCACGTGGGGCCTTGTACGAACCGTATAGCAGGCCGCGGAACATGTGCAGGTAAACAACGATGAAGAACGCCGAAGCACCGGTGGAGTGCATATAGCGAATTATCCAGCCGTAGTCGACGTCACGCATGATGTATTCAACCGAGGCAAAAGCCTCCTCGGCGCTGGGCACGTAGCTCATAACCAACCAGATACCGGTTAGCAACTGATTTACTAAAACCAGTAGAGACAAGACCCCAAAGAAATACCAGAAGTTAAAGTTTTTGGGCGCGTAGTATTTACCCATATGGGTGTCCCAAGCGCGCTGTACGGGCAGCCTTTCATCTACCCAATTCCAGATATTGGCTAACATTTTCATGGATTTTAGGCTCCTTGCTCTGGATCGATACCAACGGTCAGAAGGGCGTCACCTTCATACGAATAGGGAGGCACCTCCAGATTCAAGGGGGCGGGAACGCCCTTGTAGACTCGACCGGCCAGGTCGAATTTGGAACCATGACAGGGGCAGAAGAAACCACCCTGCCAGTTAGCACCGCCAAGGTCTGTGGCGCCCACCTCGGGCCGGAACATAGGCGCGCAACCCAAGTGTGTGCACACACCCAATAACACCAAAAATTCGTCTTTCAACGAGCGGTATTTGTCTGTGATGTATTCTGGCTGTTGTGGTTCTGCGGATTCTGGGTCGCGGACTAAACCGTCAACCTTATCGATGCCAGCAAGAATTTCTGGCGTGCGACGAACCACGTAAACCGGCTTACCACGCCATTCCAGCGTGACCATTTGGCCGGGCTCAAGGTTGGCTATATTGGCTTTCACCGGCGCTCCGGCAGCTTTCGCTTTTGCGCTGGGGTTCCAGGAACCAACAAAGGGCACTGCGGCACCGACTGCGCCCACAGCGCCGACCACGGAGGTGGCTGCCGTCAGGAACTTGCGTCGACCGGCATTGACACCGTCTTCACTCATGAGGATCTCTCCCATATCAGGCCTTCTATCTATTGGATAGCGGAGTGTGTATTACTAAGTTTAGAATTTAGAAATTTGTTTTATGGGGCTACGCCAAAATTTTGCGACATGGTATATAACTTGTCGAAGCTAAACAATCTACGCGACGGTTCAAAAGCGTAAGCACTCAGCTGACGTTGACCTTAATCAAGCGCGCATACCATACTAATTTTAAGGGCATTTTGCGAACCAAAAAAAAGCCCGGGGGGTGAATCCCGAGCTTTTTGGCAAGCATTCGCAGTTCGATGATCCGAACCAGAAACTTAACGCTTGGAGAACTGAGGCTTCTTACGAGCTTTACGCAAGCCGACCTTTTTACGTTCAACTTCACGCGCATCACGGGTAACAAAACCAGCTTCACGCAGCGGACGACGCAGTTCTTCGTCGTAGGCCATGAGCGCGCGGGTTAAACCGTGACGAATAGCACCGGCTTGACCGAAGCTACCACCGCCTTTAACGGTTGCTTTGATGTCGAACTTTTCGGTGGCGTCTGCTACATCTAAAGCCTGACGTACGATCATACGAGCCACTTCGCGACCAAAGTACTCCTCAAGAGCGCGGCCGTTAACCGTGATGTTGCCACTACCTTCGGTGATGAATACGCGAGCAGTCGAAGTTTTACGACGGCCTGTACCGTAATATTGTTGTGCAGCCATGATTCCCCCTAATTATATGTTCAGTTCTTGCGGCTGTTGCGCAGTGTGTGGGTGCTCAGTGCCGGCGTAGACTTTGAGCTTTTTGAACATCGCACGGCCCAATGGCCCTTTTGGCATCATGCCTTTTACGGCAATCTCGATGGTGCGCTCGGGAGCTTTCTCGATCAACTTGTCAAAGCTGATGGATTTGATACCACCAATGTAACCAGTGTGGTGATAGTACATTTTGTCGGTAGCTTTACGGCCTGTTACGCGAACTTTCTCGGCGTTGATTACTACGATGTAATCGCCAGTGTCCACGTGTGGGGTGTATTCGGGCTTATGCTTACCGCGCAGACGATGGGCGATTTCTGCCGCCATACGACCTAGCGTTTTACCTTCTGCGTCAACGACGAACCATTCGCGCTGCACAGACTCGGGCTTGGCACTGATAGTCTTCATGTTGTAATTGCCTAAACTAAAGTCAGTTGATAATTGCCGCTACAGCGGCGGTTTACGGTGGCCAAATGGGCCAGGGTAAAAAGGGTTTACCCTCTAAACAAGCGGGCGGGTTACCCCGCTCTGATTGGCCGGCGCACAAGTTAATGCATGTACAGTGCTGCCTGGGCTGTATTAGCCATGCCAAAAAGGAGCGCGGATTCTACTTGAGCGGCGACACAAAAACAAGCGGTTTAAAGCCTGTGCGGTTAGGGCTTGTGAGGGCGAGACAAATACTCATTACTTTGCATCTCCAGCAGTCGGCTGGTGGTGCGCTCAAATTCAAAATTTAGCCTGCCGCCGGCGTAGATCTCAGCCAGAGGCACGGCTGCCGACACCACCACTTTCACATTGCGGTCGTAGAACTCGTCCACCATATTAATGAAGCGACGAGCTTGGTCATCTATTTGTACACTCATTTGTGGCACGTTAGAAATCAACACGGCACAGAATTCCCGCGCCAGCTCGATGTAATCATTTTGTGAGCGCGGGCCATCGCACAGGGCGGTAAATTCAAACCAAACCACGCTCTCCGCCACCGCCTTAGACGGTATAGGACGCCCTTCGACCTCCAGCGCCTCAGCCAAACGCACGTTGCCGACATCTAATACCAAGGAGTCAAAGCTGGATTGCAAACTAACCTCGGCCTGTTCATCCAACGGGCAGTGATAAAGTTCGGCTTGCTCCAGGGCGCGCAGACGATAATCTACCCCACCATCCACGTTGACCACTTCGGTATGCCGGTTGAGCAAATCAATGGCTGGTAGAAAGCGCGCCCGCTGCAAGCCATCTTTGTAAAGACCATCTGGCACAATATTAGACGTCGCTACTAGACTCACTCCTCGGGCGAACAAAGCCTCCAATAAGGTTGCCAGGATCATCGCATCGGTGATGTCCGAAACAAAGAACTCATCAAAACAAATCACTCTAGCCTCCGCCGCAATGCGGTCGGCAACGATCTCCAGTGGGTTCTTTTGGCCGTCCAGGGTTTTCAGCTCCTGGTGCACACGGCGCATAAAACGGTGGAAGTGAGCGCGCATTTTTTGCTCAAACGGCAAGCTATCGTAGAAGTTATCCATGAGATAGGTTTTGCCACGGCCTACCCCGCCCCAAAAGTACAAACCTCTTACAGGCTCCACAGGCTCTGGCACGCCACCCAAAAGCCGTTGCAAAAAGCCTTTTTTGGGCGCCGAAACGGGCCTAGCAACCAAGGCGTCATAGAGCGCCTGCAGTTTTTCCACAGCAGCACGCTGAGCTGGGTCGAAATTGAAATCTTCGCGCTCTAGATCTCGCTCGTGCCGGGCTAGTGGCGTGTTTTGCATAGCGTTTTCCAAATTACTTCCTGTGGCAGTGGGGCAGCCGTGCACAGTGCTGAACCCAGTTTACAAACTTGATCAATGCAAAGTTGACCCATTTAAAGCTGACTAATACGGGGCCTTCGTCAAAATATTAATGACTACCCCGCTTTGAAATGAAAAAGCATTATAATGGCAAGCCCAGTTATCACCTAAAGAGATTTGCACGCGCCACAGTAGCCAAGCCCGATTGCCCGGTCATCGTTGTCTTTTAGACTAACGTATAGGCCACGAAAGGCCCCTTTGAAGGTGGGAAACCATTTCCCGGTGGGTACGGTCAGTGCTAATCTCCCGGTTCAGAAATTGTCTTATTGCATGGAGTCGATAGTGTTTTCAGAAACTACCCTAATCCTAACCGCTGGTGTTTGCTTGTTCGTTGGCGCCGTCATTGGTTATGTCATTGCCGCCGGTGTTGCCCCGTCTGGGTCTGGCCGCCGCACCTTGGAAAACCGACTCAAATCCACCGAACAACAGCTCGAGGACTACAAAACCGAAGTTACACAGCACTTTGAGCGCACCGCTGATTTGGTCAACAACCTTACCGAAAGCTACAAAGACGTACACGAACACCTAGCCAAGGGCGCCGCCCACCTGGCAGACCCTAACCTGGGCCAGCAATTTTTAACCAACGCCGACAAAGCGTGGTTACCGGATGAGTCTTCGGACGAGCTGGTCGATGAAAGCGCCAATATCGAGCCACCAAAAGACTGGGCACCGGAAAAAGGCACCCTCAGCGAAGACTTCGGACTGGACAAAAAAGCCGGAGAAGCCTCATCCGAGCCCACTAATCGCCCCTCCTAATGCCCTACTCATCGCCCAACAGATCTTGATTTCTGTTCTATGAACACCAAATACCTTAGTATGCATCACTAAGGTATTTAGTGTTCCCTATCCGCCAGACTTACTGTACTACCCAAAACCACCGTGAAACGAGTGTTTAACTATATTGGCGGGCCAACCATAATTGGCCTCTGCGTTGCCGCTTTGGTACTGTTTTTCAGCCAAGAGCGCTCGTTGCGCCTGCCCGACGTTTCCCTGGATTCGTTCCGCCAACCCACCGCCCCAACCTCCTACGCCGATGCCGTAAAAATCGCAGCGCCCTCGGTGGTTAATATTTACGCCCGCAAGTTTCCCGATAAACATCGCTACCCGTTCATTGACGATCCGCTATTTCGCCACTACTTTAACAACGCTAATCGCGCCATGCAGCAGCGCATGCAATCGGCCTTGGGCTCCGGCGTTATCGTTAACACCGATGGCTATATCCTAACCAACAACCACGTGATTGAAGGCGCCGTGGAAATTGTGGTGCTGATTAGCGACGGCCGAGAAGCCTTGGCTGAGGTTGTAGGCACCGACGCCGAAACCGACCTAGCCGTGCTCAAAGTTGAACTAAAAGGTCTGATACCAGCCACCCTAGGCAAGCCCAAAGAAGCCCAGATCGGCGATGTGGTATTGGCCATCGGCAACCCTTTTGGCGTGGGCCAAACCGTCACCCAGGGCATCATCAGCGCCACCGGCCGCTATGGCCTTGATTTAAGCAACTACGAGAACTATATCCAAACGGATGCGGCCATTAACCCCGGCAATTCCGGTGGCGCCCTAGTGGACGCCCACGGCGCACTGCTGGGCATCAACACCGCCATCCTCGACGATGCATCACCTTCGGTGGGCATCAGTTTCGCCATCCCTTCCGACCAAGCCATGCAGGTTTTGCGCAACATCGTCGAAAACGGCCGCGTGGTGCGCGGCTGGCTTGGGGTGGACGCCTCGCCGGCACCGCAACAGGTGGCCGAACAGGTGGGGCTGGAAAGCGGCAATGGCGTGATCGTCACGGGAGTGTATCGCAATGGCCCCGCCCATTTGGCCGGCCTGCTGCCCGGCGACATCATTACTCATATAGACCAACAACCCGTGGGCAATGGCCGTAACGGCATGAACCAAATTGCGGATAAAAAACCGAACGATGAAGTGATGGTGGATGTGATTCGCAACGGCCAACGACTGCGCTTGATCGCCCTGCTGGCCGAAAAGCCAGTGTTGTCCGGCTGACCTACCGAATGCGGGCTCAGCGCTAGGCTGGCCCCCTCCTGCACACAGCGGCATCCTAGGCGATGCACGGCTGTAGTGGCTGCTGAAAATACGAGGCCGATACTCAAGGCGAGCCGATGGTCCGCACTCATCTCCAATCGAGCTAGGCTATATCGGCTTGTGTTTAATCTTTAATGCGATACTCGGCCGATTGCGCGTGCGCTTGCAAGGATTCGCCGCGCGCCAGTACCGACGCTACCTTACCCAACTCAGATGCACCCTGCTCGGAACAGTAAATAATGGAACTGCGCTTTTGGAAATCGTAAACCCCCAAAGGCGAAGAGAAGCGTGCCGTACCTGAGGTTGGCAGCACGTGGTTGGGGCCGGCGCAGTAATCACCCAGGGCCTCTGGCGTGTGGCGCCCCATAAATATAGCCCCGGCGTGTTTTATTTTGGGCAGGCAGGCGTCTGGGTCGGCCACCGATAACTCCAAGTGCTCCGGCGCTATTTTGTTGCTGATGACCAAAGCCTGGTCGAGATCACGCACGCGGATAATGGCCCCACGACTGGTAAGGCTCTGCCGCGCTATGTCAGCCCTATCCAAGGTGGGTAACAAGCGCTCAATACTGGCCTGCACCTGGGCGATGTATTCGTCGTCGTAGGCCAGCAATATCGACTGCGCCAACTCATCGTGCTCGGCCTGGGAGAACAGATCCATGGCGATCCAATCTGGGTTGGTCTGGCCGTCGCACACCACCAGAATTTCGGAGGGCCCGGCGATCATATCAATTGCCACCTGACCAAACACCGCACGTTTGGCCGACGCCACAAACACGTTACCTGGGCCGACGATTTTATCCACCGGCGGTACCGTTTCGGTGCCGTAGGCCAGTGCAGCCACGGCCTGGGCACCACCCACAGCGAATACTCGGTCAACACCGGCAATGTCGGCCGCAGCCAACACCATATCGCTGATCACGCCATCCGGTGTGGGCACCACCATAATCACTTCGGCAACGCCGGCAACCTTGGCGGGTACGACATTCATTAAAACGGAAGAAGGATAACTGGCTTTGCCACCGGGCACATAAACACCAACGCGTTCTAGCGCTGTTACCTGTTGGCCAAGCACGGTGCCGTCGGCCTCGGTGTACCGCCAAGACTCGGCCTTTTGATGCTCATGGTATTGGTGAATGCGCTGGGCGGCCTGCTCCAGGGCCTGACGCTGGGGTTCAGAAATACGAGCGCGAGCTTCGGCCAAGGCCGTTTTCGACAGTTCCAAATCGGAGGCGGCAGATGGCTGCCAGCGGTCGAACTTTGCGGTGTATTCCACCAAAGCTGCATCACCACGGGCGCGGATATCGGCAATAATGGCGTGCACTGTCGAATTTACATTACCGCTAACGGTTAGATCGGTGGCTAAAAGCGCCTGCAACTCCTGCTCAAAGTCCGCGCTATTGGCGTCGAGGGTGCGCATAAGCGATGCCTGAGTCATGTTCAGTTACCTAAAACCTTATTTACCTACGGATTAGCCACGGCGGTGCGCAGCCCATCGATCAACTGCTGGATGCGTTGGTGTTTCATTTTCATGGACGCCTTGTTCACAATCAGCCGCGAGCTGATGTCGGCGATCTCCTGGCGCGGCTCAAGACCATTGGCGCGCAAAGTATTTCCGGTATCGACAATATCAACAATTTCATCGGCCAAACCGATGATCGGAGCGAGCTCCATGGCGCCGTACAATTTGATGATGTCCACCTGCCGGGCCCGGGCCGCGTAGTACTGCTTGGCGACGTTAACAAACTTGGTGGCCACGGTAATTCGGCCAGATTTTAACGGCTGACCTTTGATGCCAGCGGTCATCAGTTTGCAGCGCGCGATGCCCAGATCTAAGGGCTCATAAATGCCCTCGGCACCGTGCTCCAACAACATGTCTTTACCAGAAATACCTAGGTCTGCAGCGCCAAATTGCACATAGGTAGTCACATCTACTCCACGCAGCACAATTAGGCTCACCCCAGGCTGATTGGTCTCAAAGGTCAACTTGCGGCTTTTGCTGATGTCTTCCAACGGCTCCAACCCTACACGCGCCAATAGCGGCAGGGTCTCTTTTAGAATTCGGCCTTTGGTTAGGGCAATGGTTAGCTCAGTCATAATTTGGGTTTTAAATTAACCTGGGATTCGGCGTATGTTGGCGCCCAACATTTGCAGTTTTTCTTCAATACATTCGTATCCGCGATCAATGTGATAAATGCGGTCTACCAAGGTTTCGCCCTCGGCCACCATGCCGGCAATCACCAAGCTGGCAGAAGCCCGCAGGTCCGACGCCATCACCGGCGCGGCTTTGAGCTTTTCTACACCAGTTACAATGGCGGTATTGCCTTCCAAGCGGATATCGGCGCCCATGCGGTTGAGCTCGTGAATTTGAATGAGTCGGTTCTCGAAGATGGTTTCGGTAACCGCTCCACTGCCCTCGGCCACCGCATTCATGGCCATAAATTGGGCTTGCATATCGGTGGGGAATGCCGGGTACGGCGCCGTGCGCAGGCTCACCGCTTTAGGACGATTGCCTTTCATATCCAGCGCGATCCAGTCGTCGCCAGTACTGATGTTGGCTCCCGCCTCTTCCAACTTGAGCAGCACCGCCTCTAGCATGTGCTCGTTGGTGTCTTTCAGTTTGACCTTGCCGCGGCTGGCGGCTGCGGCTACTAAGTAGGTGCCGGTCTCGATGCGGTCTGGCATCACGTCAAATCGGCAGCCGTGCAATTGCGGCACGCCTTTGATGGTTAGCGTATCAGAGCCAATACCAGATATATCCGCCCCCATAGCCACCAAACAGTTGGCCAGGTCCACCACCTCGGGCTCCCGCGCGGCGTTTTCGAGCACGGTGGTGCCGTCAGCCACTGCGGCTGCCATCATCAGGTTTTCGGTACCGCCCACGGTAACGGTATCCATAAAGAAGTGGGCACCTTTAAGCCGGCCGTTACTGCGAGCCCGGATGTAGCCCTGGTCAACTTCAATAGTGGCTCCCATGGCCTCCAGGCCACGCAAATGGATGTCCACCGGCCGGCTACCAATGGCGCAACCACCCGGAAAAGACACGTTGGCTTCACCGTAGCGGGCAAGCATAGGCCCCAGTACCAAAATCGAGGCCCGCATGGTGCGTACAAGCTCGTAGGGCGCTGTAAATTCATTGATAGTGCTGTTGTCCACCTCAACGCTGAGCTTCTCGTCAATGGTTACCCCCACCCCCATACAACGCAATAGCGCCAACATGGTGGTTACGTCGTGCAAATGGGGCAAATTACCTACCTGCATGGGCGTATCCGCCAGCAGCGTGGCGGCCAATATGGGCAGGGCCGAGTTTTTGGAGCCGGAAATGCGGATCTCGCCCCTAAGCGGACCACAGCCTTTGATAATCAGTTTATCCATAAAATAAAAGCCAGACAGGAATGAAATACAGCGCTAGAAACGGCTTAGCCGGCTTGCTCTGGCGTGAGGGTACGCATGTTAACCGCGTGCACAGTGCCACTGGCGATGTAATCAGACAGCAACCCGTATACCAGCTGCTGCTTTTTGACAGGATTTAAGCCTTCGAATGCAGGGCTAACAACCACTAGATTAAGGTGATTACCGGCCATTTCCACCTCTGCGGTGCAGCTCGCCAGTTTGCTTTCTAACAGTTGCTTGATCTCTTGCTCTAGCATGGAGGACCTCATCGTTCGGGATTCGTCGTCGGTGGGGGCCATGGCACTACCCACCAGGAAGGCGCGGTAGTTTATAGAAACCCGAGCCGCATTGCAGCCCGGGCCGGATAATTAGTTTTGCACCACTTGCGGCTTACCTAGCCATTGAAAGGTACTGGGATAAAAAGCAAGACCTTTTATTCCTTTCAATTTCAAAGACTTATATCATTTCAAAGGCTTGTGTCACGTTAAAAGACTTGCACCTTCAAACTTGGCCGCACATGGTCATTTAGCAGCCCTGCTACCAAAGCCTCACACTTCGGCGGCATCGCTACTTTAATTCAATGCATCGCGCTAAAGCACTGCCCTGCGCGAAGGATTAGGCGTTCCAAGCCGCAATTACTGCGTCCAAGTCTTTGTTGTTTTGCTTCATGGCAGCGCGGAACTGGCTTTGGAACTGCTTACCCAAGTTAATGCCGTTAAGCACAACGTTGCGCAATACCCACTCGCCCGAACGATCAACCGACATGGAGTAAGACACCACGGAAGTACCGGAATCGCTCTTCACTTCTTGGAATACCGTTACTGACTTGCCTTCGTCTTCGCCGTCTTTTGGCGGCACTACTTTTACCGTGTTGTCCGAGAAGGTGGTCATACCCTTGGAGTAGGTATCGATAAGACCTTGCTTGAACACCTTAGCGAATTCTTGCAGCTGCTCGCGGGAGGCATTGGATACCGCATCGCGGCCCATAACGTTAAACACAATGTAGCGGAAGTCCACCACCTGGCTCATGATCTCATCCAGCGCCACGGAAGCATCTTCCACGGAAACTTCCTTGGTTTGCGTTTTACGCACAATGCTCATTACCTCTTCGGTAACCTCGCTTACCACCTCGTGGGCGCTGACTTTATCGGCGGCACGCTCGATGGCGTGCACTTCTACCCCCTGCTCGACCTCCGGCTTGGCAGTGTCGGCAGCGTACACCAACGGGCTGGCCAACGTTGCCACTGCTATAGCGGCGATCATCGCCGAAGAAATAGGTTTAAATTTTACTAACATGTTGCGTTCTCCCTACGCCAGTAGGTGCTGGCTAACTATACTCATGCCGTGGATTCTAGCGGCTGAACTTCTTTCACTCAATGCACACAAAGTTACCGCAAAGATTCCGACGCCACACCAAGGTTTAGCCATCTTTACGTCTAGGCTTTGCACAAAGCGCTCAAATTTTTGTGGCTTCGCTCAATACGAGAACCGACGCATAGACAACAAAGGCGCCGTAAAGGTCGCATTAAGGGAACATTGATTTAACTTCAACCCACACCTATGGGGCTAAACGTGATAAATTCCGCGCAAATTTTGAGGCAGGATACCCGGCGTTCGGTGAACCGGCGCTAAACACCGCCTCGCATACCCGAACGCTACGACACCGAGCAACGCCACTAGGTTTACGAGAATCGCCACTTTTTACACTTTTAATAGAAAATTACTTCTTTGCGTATGAACAATCGGCCCGCGCCTAACTCTGTATCCGCCCAAACTCTTAAAAACACTGCCATCCGCACGATTCGCATGGAAATTGACGCCATTGCCGAGCTACAAGCTCGAATCAATGATCAATTCGTTACCGCCTGCAAGTTGATCATGGCCTGTCCTGGTCGAGTGATTGTCTCCGGCATGGGCAAGTCCGGCCACATCGGCCGCAAAATTGCCGCCACCCTGGCCAGCACTGGCACCCCCGCATTTTTTGTGCACCCCGGTGAAGCCAGCCATGGTGATTTGGGCATGATCACGGCTGACGACGTGCTCATCGCCATATCTAACTCTGGGACATCCGCCGAGCTTCTGGCCTTAATGCCCGTGCTAAAACGCATGGGTACCAAGATCATCAGCATGACTGGTAACGATGAAAGCCCCCTTGCGGAACACGCCGAAGTTAACCTCAACATCGGTGTACAAACCGAAGCCTGCCCGCTGGATTTAGCCCCCACCTCCAGCACAACGGTTACCTTGGTAATGGGTGACGCCCTGGCTGTAGCACTGCTAGAAGCCAAGGGCTTTAGTGCAGAGGATTTTGCCTTTTCCCACCCAGGCGGCGCACTGGGGCGCAAACTGTTACTAAAAGTCGCCGACATCATGCACAAAGACGGCGAAGTACCGGTAGTAACACCTGCCACGGCAGTGTCACAAGCATTAGTTGAGATGACCCAGAAAGGTTTCGGCATCACCACGGTGGTGGACGAAACGGGCCAGCTACTAGGCGTTTTCACCGACGGCGACCTACGCCGGCACGTGGACCTGGGGACGGACTTGGGTAAAGCCACCATGATTGATGTAATGACTCGCGCCCCCAAAACCGTGGATAAAGATCTGCTGGCGGTGGCCGCACTGAATCTTATGGAAGACAATAAAATTACCGCCGCCGTGGTGGCCGACGAACAGGGCTCGGTGGCGGGCATTATTCACTTGCACGACTTACTGCGTGCCGGCGTGGTGTAAACCAGACATGCCGTTTCGAGAAGTCTTGTGCCAAAGCTGGTTGGCGTTTCTATTAGCGCCCTTATCATTGGCGGATGTAACCCATGGCGCGTAGACTGCTGACGCTGGCATTGGTCGCCGTATTGGTTATTGCAGCGGTTTTATTGGTGGACAACCCCACCCTAGAAGAGCCACAACAGCAGGCGCCACAGCAAAATACCCCTGGTGCAATTATTACCGCGGCCACTACCCGACAATACGATGCCAATGGCCAGCTACAATATGTGTTGCAGGTGGATAGAGCCGAGCAGTACTTTCGCTTTAATCAGCAGGATAAACCTCTGGCCACGTCTCGCGGTTACACTGATTTAAGCTCTCCACGCTTGGTGTTGCATTCGGACAGCAACCCACAGCCCTGGCACTTTAGCGCCGATCATGGCCGCACAGAAAACAACGGCAATCTTATTACGCTGTGGGGTAATGTAGTGGCAGAGCAAGCCCTAGCTGGTGGCGGACAATACCGCATAGAAACTTCGCGCCTAAGGGTGGAGCCTTTGCTACAGCAGGCCACGAGCCAGCAGCCCGTGACCATTCGTTCACCGCAGGGCTTGGGCAACTCCACTGGCATGAGCATTGATATGCCGCAACAAACTGTTACGTTGAATTCACAGGTAAAGGCAACTTATGAAGCCAAGTAAACGCACCATTGCACGGGCCTTAGCCGCTGCCTGGCTGGTGACCCTAGCCGCCAGCTGGATACCTAACGCCCAGGCGCTACCAGAAGACCGCGACCAACCCATCGAAATCAACGCCGACCGCGCCGTTCGTAACGAAAAAACCGGTGTGACGGAATTTGTTGGCAACGCCCTACTCAGCCAAGGCTCGCTGTCCATTGCCGCCGACACCATTACCATCAATTACAACGACAACGGTATACGCGATATCCTGGCAGTGGGCACGCCGGCTGTGCTTCACCAAATACCCAACCCAGAGCAAAGCCAGGTAACCGCCAAAGCCAACCGTATCGAATACAGTGTTGGCGACGAAGTCATTAACTTAAAAGAGCGCGCCAGCATTGATCAGGATGGTTCGGTCATAACCAGCGATTTGATTCGTTACGACATCAATCAGTCTATGGCAGAAGCCAGCGGTGACAATCGGGTGAATATTATTATTCCACCTAGCAATGCCCGAACAACCAACCCGCCGACATCGGAATCCGACAACAGCGACGCTATCCCAAACGACCCCAAATAACCGACTTCAGCTAGATTTCATGGCCAAACTCAGCGCACAACATCTCGCCAAGGCTTACCGCGGACGCCCCGTGGTGACAGACGTTTCATTGGAAGTAAACACCGGCCAAGTGGTCGGCCTACTCGGCCCCAACGGCGCCGGTAAAACCACCTGTTTTTACATGATCGCGGGGCTGGTGCCGGCAGACAACGGCCAAGTTTTTTTAAACGACGAAGAAATTTCGAGTCTGCCAATGCACGGCAGAGCACGCAAGGGGCTGGGCTACCTACCGCAAGAAGCATCGATTTTTCGTAAGCTCAGCGTACGTGATAATCTCCTGGCGATTTTAGAGACACGGGCCGACCTCAACAAACAGCAGCGACTGGACAAATGCCAGCAACTGCTGGAGGAATTCCACGTCACCCATGTGCAAGACAGCCCGGGCATGGCCCTGTCTGGTGGTGAGCGCCGGCGTGTAGAAATCGCTCGCGCCCTGGCGGCGGAGCCGCGCTTTATCTTATTGGACGAGCCCTTTGCAGGGGTCGACCCGATATCGGTGTCTGATATCAAAAACATTATTGAACATCTGCGCAGCCGCGGTATCGGCGTGTTAATCACCGACCACAATGTGCGCGAAACCCTGGATATCTGCGAAAAGGCGTATATCGTCGGCGGCGGACAAATCATTGCCGAGGGTAAACCCCAAGAGGTACTGGCCAACCAATTGGTGCGTGATACCTACCTGGGGGATAAATTTCACCTTTAACGAAGCAAATTGCCCTGCCCCTTTACGCGAGGCCAATTATGCGCGACTATACCGGGGTAGCGCCCTTTTCTAGTGCGCCCAAAGCCGCCTAACAGGCACCTTTCTCCCGGTGGATTGATCCGCCAAATCTCCTTATATTTTCTTCACACAAAACACATAATTTTTAGGCATAAAAATTGCTTAAATTTGTTGCGCGTTCACCGGTTTCGGTACTACACTGCCAAGACGGCAGCGGAAAGTCCCTGCCCAGATTTTTATTTGGCGTACCAACACCGGATCGATTAGCCGCATTATGAAGCAGTCTCTACAGCTTAAGCTCGGTCAACAGCTCACCATGACCCCCCAACTGCAACAGGCCATTCGCCTATTGCAGCTTTCCACGCTCGACCTACAGCAAGAAATTCAAGAAGCGCTGGAATCCAACCCCATGTTGGAAATGACAGAGGGTGAAGATCAATCCGGCAGCGACGGTGACAGCAAAGACAGCGGCGAAGCCAACTCAGAAGGCGCCAACACCACTGAAGCCACTGCTGCGGAAAACACAAGCGACGACAACAACACAGAAACCGCCAGCGATAGCAACGACGATTGGCAGGACAACATCCCCGACGACCTACCCGTCGACACCAATTGGGACGATATCTACCAAGGCAGTGGCCCCTCCAGCTCCGGCAGCGTCGGCCCAGAGCGCGATGACAGCTACTTTGATAGCCAAATTGACAACTCGGAGACACTGCAAGAGCATCTGCTCTGGCAACTGAATTTAACCCCCATGTCAGATCAAGATCGCAGCATCGCCATGAACATTATCGATGCCGTGGCGCCCAGTGGCTTGTTAACCTCCACCATTGAAGAGATTTACCTCGGTTTGATCGGCCAATCCAGCCCATCTGAAGCCGAAACGACAGAAGCGGATAAAGAGGATGCGCTATCGGCAGACAGTGAAACGTTTGAGGATGGCGACACCGCTACCGAAGCCGAAACTGTGGTATCTAGCGCTACCGACTTAGACGACGAAGATAGCCTGAGCATTGAGGAAGTACTGGCCGTACAGCATCGTTTGCAGCTGTTTGACCCTATTGGCTCGTGCAGTGAAGACCTGGGCCAATGCCTTTTGGTGCAGCTGAATCAGTTCCCGGCGGATACCCCGGCGTTGAATTCCGCCAAGCTGGTAGTACGTGAACACCTGGCACAATTGGGAAACCGCGACTATAAACAAATTATGCGCCGCGGCCGGATGAAAGAGCCTGAATTGAAGCAGGCTATTTTGCTGATTCAGCAATTGACTCCCCACCCCGGTGAATTGATTGGCAGTAGCGAGACCACCTATATAGTGCCGGATGTATTTGTCAGCAAAAAGGACGATCGTTGGAGCGTAGAGCTGAACCCAGAGATCGCGCCCAAAATTCGCATTAACAACAGTTACGCAAACTTGGTTAAGCGCGCGGATAGCAGCGACGACAACACCTTCCTTCGAGACAACTTGCAAGAGGCACGTTGGTTTTTGAAAAGCCTGCAAAGCCGTAACGAAACTTTGCTGAAAGTGGCGAGCTGTATCGTTGACAAGCAGCGCGGCTTCCTTGACCATGGCCCTGAAGCGATGAAGCCATTGGTTCTGCACGATATTGCCGAAGACGTCGGCATGCACGAATCGACCATTTCTCGAGTCACTACACAAAAGTATATGCATACACCCCAAGGCATATTTGAGCTGAAATATTTCTTTTCTAGCCACGTCAGTACCGACGGCGGCGGCGAATGCTCCTCTACGGCCATCCGCGCCATTATCAAAAAGCTGGTTGCCGCGGAAGACCCGAAAAAACCGCTCAGCGACAGTAAAATCACCAACTTATTATCGGATCAGGGTATTCAGGTGGCGCGCCGTACCATCGCCAAATACCGAGAATCTCTGGGCATTGCTGCGTCTAACGAACGCAAGCGCCTGGTGTAAATATCAGCAATTAGCACGGCAAACAGTCAGGGATGTAATTTACCCCTGCCAGGCACTAAAAAACTGGAATTTTTAGTGCCAACGAAACTCACAATAACAACAGAGAAAAATCAAGAACAACAGCGAAGTAACAGGTTTTCACCGCGCCGGATCGCCGACGTGGTGGCAAAGGCGGCCCAGCCGCCAAAAAACCAACCGGCCCAACATCTGCAAGGGCCAAATCGACAAAGAGGAAACGCAATGCAAATCACTATTAGCGGGCATCACGTCGAACTAACCGACTCAATTAAAGATTATGTAAACAACAAGCTGTCCCGCCTCGATAAACACCACGGCCAGATAACCAACACCAACGTCACCCTCTCAGTTGAAAAAATGCGGCAAAAAGCCGAAGCTAACATCCACGTGAGCGGTAGAGACTTCTTCGCCAACTGTGAATCCGAAGATCTATACGCTGCCATTGACGGCCTAACCGACAAATTAGACCGACAGCTACTCAAACACAAAGAGAAAATCAGTAGTCATCGATGACCACCAAACTGTCTTCCATTTTAGCTCCAAGCCGTGTCGTATGCGGCTTGGACGGCGTTAGCAAAAAGCGCGCACTGCAAACCATAGCCAATCACATTGCCGAAGACCTACCGGTATTGGATGCCGAAGAGCTGTTCCGCCGTCTTATGGCCCGTGAGCGATTAGGCTCTACCGGTATAGGCCAAGGTATCGCCATACCCCACTGCCGTTTAGAGAACTGCTCCGGTACCTTAGGGGCCTTTTTCAAGCTCAGCGACAAACTCGACTTCGATGCCATAGACGATGCACCGGTGGACTGTATTTTTGCCCTGCTGGTACCTGAAGAAGCTGACGATTCACACCTACAAACATTGGCCGCCATCGCGCGGACCTTCTCCAACCCCGATTTGATGCAACGCATTCGTCAGTGCGACGATAGCGAAACACTCTACCAAACATTGATTAGCGCCGACTAACAACGGGGATACCACATGCAACTTGTCATCATCAGTGGTCGCTCTGGCTCCGGTATTAGCAGCGCCCTGAGGGTGCTCGAGGATGCTGGCATGACCTGCATAGACAACCTGCCCGTGGCTCTGCTGAGCCACTTGGTAGATACCACCGATGATACTGAGCTGCGCTGTGCGGTGACCCTGGATGCGCGCAGCAACCTGGGCCAACTGGCCAATTTCCCAGCACTGTACCAACAATTAAAAAGCCAGTGCCAATCGGTACAGGTGATCTTTCTCGATTCTCGGGACGACATTCTGCTCAGACGCTTCAGCGAAACGCGACGCAAGCATCCTTTAACCAGCGTTGATGTGGGCCTTAAAGATGCCATCATCCAGGAATCCGAACTGCTGACTCCGGTGGTGGACCACGCCGACTTAGTAATCGACACCAGCAATTTAAGCCTACACGCACTGCGCGACTTGATTCGCAAAGCGGTGACCGGCGCCGAGCACATGGACCTGGCTGTGCAATTTCAGTCTTTTGGGTTTAAGCGCGGCGTGCCCGCCGAAGCGGATTTAATTTTTGACGCCCGTTGCCTGCCTAACCCCTATTGGGTGCCAGAGCTAAGAGCCTGTAGCGGCAACGACGACAAAGTGATCGAGTTTTTAAGTCAAGAACCGCTGGTGGCAGAGATGCTAGACGACATAAAAACCTATGTACGCAAATGGCTACCCCACTACGCGGCCTCTAATCGCAGTTATATCACCGTGGCAGTGGGCTGCACCGGCGGCCAGCACCGCTCGGTTTACCTATGCAATCAATTAGCAAAACAATTTCGGGAGGAACCCAGTAACCCACTGCAAACCGACGTACTTGTGCGTCATCGAGACCTGCACTGATGCCCAACCGATAACTATAAGAGCGCTATGCTGCAAGAAACCCTCACCATCATCAACAGCCGCGGCCTTCACGCCCGCGCTGCGACCAAACTGGTCAAAACCGCACTCACTTTCGACTCAGATATTCATATAGAGTTTGATGGTAAAACCGCCGACTGCAAAAGTGTCATGTCCATACTTTTATTGGCCGCTACGGTTAATTCTGAAATTACACTCACCGCCACAGGCTGCGACGAGCAAAACGCCATCGATCGAATCAAAGCCCTATTCAGCAATAAATTCGGTGAAGATAGCTAAGCGCTAAAATCTATAGCCTAAAAACTAAATCCTTAATAAAACGCTCAAAAGTTTGCCTTGCTTGCCCCTTACCTCTGATCACCAGCTACACTTAGTGGTAAGCACTGCGAGCCAACTGAAAACGATTACTTAGCCTTAACCTGACAAGGCGCGATGATCGTTTCGCGTGGCCGACGTATAACCGAAATAAAAAGCTGTTATTTTTTTGTTTTTTCCAGGCGTTAGCCAATTAAGGCTATGAGACCGACCACAAGCGGTTTTTTCTTGTAAATTAGTCGGAGTTAGGCAAATCGTGCTTGTGTTTGTCCTCAGGACATTACTAAACTAAACCCTTGTTTTTACTGCACCTTTAATTTCCTATGTAGGCGCTTGAGAACATCAAGCCACGCCTAAGCAGTGAACACCTCCGACCACACCTAGCCACGCATTGATTGAGAGTTGCCCCACCCATGGCCAATCAAACTAACAGCGCAGAAGTACTCTCAAACCAAACTCAGAACAAACTGGCTTTGGTTCAAGAAGCATTAGACAGCGGTGCACTGAGCTCCATTCGCCGCATGCTCAACGGTTTACAACCCACCGCCATCGCGCACCTTCTAGAGTCGTCTCCGCCACAGCGCCGGGTAGTACTGTGGGAGTTGGTAGATAAAGACCAAGAAGGCGAGGTCATCCAGGAACTGGCGGATAACGTGCGCGCCCAGCTGCTATCGGATATGGACTCCTCTGACCTGGCGGCCATGACCGAAGAGTTGGAAGCCGATAACGTCGCCGATATTTTGCAAACATTGCCAGATGCGGTTATTCAAGAAGTGTTGGCAGCCATGTCGACGCAAAATCGTGAGCGGGTAGAATCGATCCTCTCCTACGAGGAAGACACCGCCGGCGGCTTGATGGACCCGGACGTCATTACCGTGCGGCCCGACCTCACCCTGGACGTGGTACTGCGTTACCTGCGCCGCCACGAAGAATTGCCTCACTCCACCTATTATTTGGTGGTGGTTAATCGGAAAGATATTTTTCTGGGGCTTTTGCCCATTCTGAAGGTACTCACCTCGGACCCGAACATGACCGTACGTGAGGTTATGGATACCGACGTCACGGCCTTGCATTTCTCCATGCCCGATAAAGAAGTCGCCAAACTGTTTGAGCAGCACGACTGGGTGATGGCGCCGGTGATTGACGACGAACAGCGGGTGCTGGGAAGGATCACCATTGATGACGTAGTGGACGTTATCCGGGAGGGCGCGGACCACTCGCTGATGAGCATGGCCGGTTTGGAAGAAGACGCCGATACCTTCGCCTCGGTGGCCAAAACCGCGCCTCGCCGGGCCATTTGGTTGGGTATTAATCTGTTGACGGCGATTATCGCGTCATCGGTGATCAACCTATTCCAAGGCACCATAGATAAGGTGGTTGCCCTGGCGGTACTGATGCCCATTGTGGCCAGTATGGGCGGCGTAGCCGGCAGCCAAACCCTCACGGTAGTGATTCGCGGTATGGCCTTGGGCCATATTGGCCGGGCCAACTTATCCTGGCTGTTGAGCAGAGAGTTTCAGATTGGGTTGTTTAATGGATTAATTTGGGCCGCTTTGATGGCCGGTGTAGCAGGTTGGTGGTTTAACGATACCACCATTGCCGGTATCATCGCCGCCGCCATGGTGATCAATTTAATCTTTGCCGCCCTGGCAGGTGCCCTGTTGCCTATTATATTGAAAGCCATGCGTATCGACCCGGCCTTAGCGGGTGGTGTTGCGCTAACCACCGTTACCGACGTGGTTGGCTTCTCCGCATTTTTGGGCCTGGCCACCTATTTTTATGCTTAATTTCGCTAATTTAGGGCGGTAGCTGTGGGCTGCTGCCTGCACAACGCCAGTGGCTACCATGAACGATATCCCAGAAGACGAAGAGTTTGATCTCGGCCCCAGTAAAACCCAGCTGAAGAAGGCCTCCCACGCGTACCAGGATTTGGGCGAGGAATTGACCCAGTTGAGCGATCAACAATTGGCCCGGCTGCCGCTGTCGGACGAATTACTGTCGGCGGTAACCCAGGCCCGCACCATGCGAGCCAACGCGGCCCGCAAACGACAGATTCAGTTCATTGGCAAGCTGATCCGCAACAGCAACGGTGATGACATCATCGCCGCACTGGATAGCCTCAACGCCGAGACCAACAACAGCCACCAGCTATTGCAACACAGTGAGCAATGGAGCCACCGCCTAATCCAAGAGCCGGATGCTCTAGCAGAGTTCTTAGCGCAGTATTACGAGGCCGACCGCCAGCAATTGCGCTCGTTGATACGCAACTGTCAAAAGCTGCCAGCCGAAGAAATCCACAGCCCCGCCCATAAAAAGCTGCGCAAGTGGTTGCGAGAGTGCTTTGCCCAGCACAACTTTTAAGCGCCATTCAATATCCCAGGCCTAGGTAAAACGCTGTGGCCAGCATGTACCGACGCGGTTACCAGTAACAGTACGTTAGGACTCAGCCCCAGGCTTGGGCGATAAGCTTTCCCCCTCACTGTAGGACTCCGGCAGAAACTCTGGCCGGGTTTGGGCCGGCTGCGCCGGGTTTGAGCCCTCATCGGGGTTGGATTTTTGGGTGGGATCGGTTCCGGGTTCGGCCGTATCAAAACGCTCGGGAACGGCCGCTTCAGGGTTGCTCTGATTATCACTGCTGGTGTCCGGTGCTAGTAACTCCGGCGATAAAAACTCGCTGCCGGGTAAGTCCTCGCCCGGGCCGTCGGCCTCCTTGGACGATTTATCTTTGCGTACGGCATTGTTGTCAAACAGGCGATCAAACTCGGATTGCGGGTTAGCCCAATCACCGTGGATGTGGTAGCTAACGCTGGCCACCTTGCTGACTTGCTTTTTGAATATCTTACTCACCGCCCAAATGCCCGCCGCCGCCGGCAGCCCCGCAGCCACCGCCGCCAAGAAGGTTAAATTACCGCCCACCGGTAGGGTTGCTACCAGTTTGGTATCCAGTAATTCGTTTTGTAAATCGAAGGTGCCGGCGTAGCGTAGGGTGCTGGATGGCGCCTTAACAATGATGGGCTCGGGCAATAACAAGCGGTGATCGTCAAACACCAGCCTGCCATCGATGCTGTCGAAGGTTAGGCCTTTATCGACGATATCCGACAATCCCAAGCGCAACCGACGAGCCCAACTATCAAAGTTAAACAGGGCCACCAATCGCAATAGGGCATCACCACCACCCTCAACGCCCTCCAAAAACCGGCCGTGCTCGATGTCCACACCGATGCTGCCGTTGAAATTAACGTAGTCCACCATGGCCGGTGAGCCTTTCCAACTGATATCGGCGTCAAAAAAGGCCTTGGAGGTTTCCACGACTTCTGGCTGCTGCCACAGGTAGAGCACTTCGCGCAGGTCACTGGCGATAAGCTTGCCTTTGAAGTGGGTAGTGACAATGCCATCTTGATTGAGCCATTGCAGACGGGCGCCCTCGCCTTCCAGGCTGCCATCGCTGCCGATCACTGCCATGCCACGCACCGAGCCCAGTATTTCACTGGCAACCACGCCATGTTCGGCTTGGCGTAATTTAAATTTCCAGGCGCCGTAATTTTCGTTGCCTATAAAAAACTTATCCAGGTTTACATCCATATTGGGCAAATCTGCCAACACCACATCGGCCATTGGGTCCGCCGTGGCGGTGCCGTCCTCGGGCTCAGGCTCCTCCGGCAAACGCAAATAATCGATGGTAGCCCGCATGGGCGCTGCTTCATCATCGGGCAGGACAATCTCTCCGCGAATCATTTGGCTGTCTACGTCGAACAACCAGTGATCAGTGTTTTGCGTGCCTAATAAGCGCAGGTTATCCGCCACCAGGTCATCCATGGTGGCCTGCTCTATGTACAAATTGATGCCCGCCAAAAGCTCCGGCGCGTTTGGATCCGACGGATAGGCCTCGGCGTACTCCATGTATTGTTCGATGACGTCGAGCCAATCGTAGAAGTCCCCGCCCGGCAGCGCGCCGGTAATTTGGATTTCGCCGTCTTGCATTATGGGTTTACCACCAATGGCCACCCCCACCGAGGAGACGTAGTCGCCTTGCAGCTCGATTTGCGCGTTGAGCAGCTCATTGGCACTGATGTGAACTTCGGTGCGGTCCTCATAAACGGGAATGTGCACGGCCAAATCCACCGGTGTTTCGGAGTTTTTGTTCAACGGCGCAGGCAAATCCAAGGTCACGCCTACTAGGTCGGATTTTAGTGCCAACTCTACGAGCGGACCATCTTCCGCCACCGGCACGCGCAAACTGCCTTCTATCTCGGCCTTGCCTCGGCCAAATTTCAGCTCAGGGCTTTCCAGCCACTGCTGCAACTTAGAAACATCAGTTTTGCCTTTAAAATGCGCCAAGATATCCCGCTTGGGATAATGCGGGTCTTCTTCTACCAACGGGCTGGTCAGGGTAACGTGAACATCTTCGCCCCACAGCTTGCCGTCCATGCCCCGGCTGGTAATACCCTTTTTGGAGTCGTACACTAGATTGCCACGCACGTCCGTGAAATCCAGCTTTAGCTCGTTAAGCTTTAAGTCCCCCGGAGCAACCGATAACTCCAAGCGCTGGTAGCCGCCTGAGGTATCGCCGGACAGGGGCAACTCCAAATCAATGGAGCCAGTGACTCGGCTACCCAACTGCCATTCATTAAACACCTCGCCCACTGCCTCACGCAGAGGGGTTTCCCGCAAAAAGCGCAGGCCATCCTCTCCCGGGGCGTCGATTTGGGCCGTAAGCTTGAGATCGAGCTGATCGCCGTTGCTGTTGATGATGAGGTCGGCATCTTTGGCGTTGGCGTTCCACAGGCTGGCCTCGCCAATAGCGGCTTCCACCCGGTCGTTATCCACCACCACGGTGGCGGCCACGTCATTAACCACAGGCCAATCCGGGTGGTAATTAACCGCCCCTCCCAGCACCGAGAACCAGAGCTGCACGGCGGTTTCAACGTACTCCCCACCAAACGGGCCGCGGTACAAAAAGCCCGCCTGAGGTACATCGCCACCTTGAATCCCCGTGGCTAGCCATTCTCGTAGATCTTTGTCGATTACCGTGGGGATGTAGTTTTCACGTTCATCGGCCTTGCCGTTGGTGAGCCCCACCGCCAGGGTCATGTTCATGGGTTCAGAACCGTCTACCCATGGCAGAAACAGGCGGAACTTGCCGCTAACTTCGCTTTCGTTGCGGGTTAACTGCAGCAGACCAGAGTTGACGTATATGGCGTTATCTCTTGGACGTAACTGCCAGCCCACGGAGCCCTGCACCGAATTAAAATCCAAGCCATTGGCAAAGATATCGGGGAAGTGCACGGCAAACTCTGGGGCATCGGCTAACAACACGTAACCGTCTTTGGCGCCGGAGGAGACAAAGCCATTGATGTTGGTCAGCGCCGGGGCGCCGCGCCAGCTGTCCACAGAGACCTGCTCTAAATTGGCCTGAATGGAAAACTCTGCCGGGTTACTGGCGGGGATTCCAATAGCAACATTGGCCACACCACCGCGGGCATTGAGCCCTTCCACGGCGCTGTTTAACAGAGGCTGCTGCATACCAAAGGCTTTGAAACCTGCGGTTACTTCGGCCAAATCCAGGTGGTCTGCATGGATGTTCCAAACATTCTTACTGTAATCCAACTGTACGTTGGTTTTACTGAGGGTGACGTCGGGCCAAGCAATGGCAAGGTCATGAACCTGCAGCAGTACCGGCTGCTCGCTGTCACCGGGGCCGAGCTCGGCCTGGAACCGCCCGACAACTTGGCTAGGCATGGCCAGGGAGTCTTTGATATAAGTATCCACCAACTCCAGGTCAATATCACCGGAGACCTGGTAGTAGCCCTTGCGCTGGCTAGAGAGCCAGGCGGTGAGCCCCAAATTGGAGTTTTGCAGTTCATCGCCGTGAATATTCCAACCACTGGATAGCAACAAGTCTTGGATATCGATCACCGGCAAGTCGCTGACTTTTAGGTAGGCCTCCAGATCGCGCTCACCTTCGGCCCTAGGGTCGCCCTCGGCCTCCATCACAAACTCTAGAATGGGTTCGTTATCGATGGTGAGGTTGGCACTTACCCGGTGAAATAAATCGCTGTTTTCGAACTGGACGGAAGAAATACTGAAATCAAATTCGTTGCCGTAGTAATTGCGCAGTCGCAGTTTAACGTCGTCGACGTTGGCCCGTTCTGCCAACAAAAAGATGTCCATCGGGTCGTCAATGGACGGCGTATTACCCTGGGCGGTGGTTTTAATACCAGCCAAGTGCCAACTGCCCTGCTTGGTTTGGGTAAGGCGGACATTAGCATCGATAAGAGAAACGTCGGTGATCACCGGCCGCAGTTGCAGCAATGAGCGCAACACATCGATTTGCAGGGCTGCTTCGCCAACCTGCACGCTGGGCGGTGTGTTATTAGCCTTACTGTGTTTGGGGTATATGTCTAGATTGCGAACGCGAACGCTGGGCGTAAAACCCGTCCATTGCGCCTCTAATTCGCCGATTTTCACTTGGCTATTAAGTAGCTTGGCGATGCGCGCGGCAAAAAAGTCTGTGTTGTCGTTTAAGCTAGGGGAAAATTCCCGCGCCAGTTGCACAGCCACAGCGGCCAGCACCACAATAATTGCGGTGATGATCCAAAACCAGCGTGCTGAAGTGACTAGGAATTTTTTCATATTTCTCGTGTGCTGAGGCATCCGAGCCTCACAAACTCGTCCACGCGAAAACCGCCTGGGGTCTCTTGGCCAATGTGGATTGTGACCGATATTGGCCAGGTAAACCGTAACTATTTGCGGGTTCTACCGCGGGTTCTTTAACCGGCTTCTAGTGCACCCTCTATCGCAAATACTATGGCACCTTTTACGTCACTTTTATGCCTGCAAATGTAAATTAAGCTAGTCCCACTATCATAGGGCCTGTTGATACTAATTTGGTACCACTGCTGGAGGCTACGCGCCCCCGGCTACGCGCCCCGAGCTACGCGCCCCGAGCTACGCGCCCCGAGCATCTTCCCGTTCAACTAGGCGCCAATCGTGAAATGTAGTGGGCCTACATGAGCGATTGGCAACAACGTTGAGCGGGAAGCGGGTCGGGGGCGCCCAGCCCCAGCCATACGGGTTGAGCCAGGAAATAGCCCACTCGTTGTTGCTCGCCGCTTATTTGGGCCCACCAAACTTCCGGCTCGCGCCTAGATTGGGCTATTACCTGACTCAACAGAGGCTCCGAATTAGTGTCAACAGGCCCTACCATTTCACCGCGCCTTCAGTAGATCACAATAAGACAAAAATAAGCAAAAAAGGTCGCAAAGATTAACGAATTAGACGCCAAAGAGGCGAATCGCTAAATGGGGATGATGTCGTATTGCTCCTGGTTATAGATGGCCTCTACCTGGAACTGAATTTCGCGACCAATAAAGGTCTCAAGGTCGGCAACGTTGGCCGATTCTTCATCCAACAAACGGTCCACGACCAACTGCGATGCCAACACCAATATTTTGGACGTATCGTAGGTTCTCGCCTCTCGCAGAATCTCCCGAAATATCTCAAAACAAATGGTTTCGGCCGACTTAAGGGTGCCCTTTCCTTGGCACACCGAACAGGGTTCGCACATAATTTGGCCAAGGGATTCCCGCGTGCGCTTGCGGGTCATTTCCACTAAACCAAGCTCAGAAACACCGGTAATGCTGGTTTTGGCGTGGTCTTTTTCCATGGCTTTTTCCAACGCCCGCAGTACCTGGCGCTGGTTTTCGGCATCGCGCATGTCGATAAAGTCGACCACGATAATACCGCCGATGTTGCGCAATCGGAGTTGCCGAGCGATGGCGCTGGCCGCCTCCAGGTTGGTTTTATAGATGGTTTCTTCCAGGTTGCGATGGCCGACAAAACCGCCGGTGTTAACGTCAACGGTGGTCATGGCCTCGGTTTGCTCCACCAAAAGATAACCACCGGACTTCAACGGCACTTTGGTGTTGAGCGCTTTCTGAATTTCGTCTTCCACGCCGTAGAGATCAAATAGCGGCCGCTCGCCCGGGTAGTGCTCGATTTTGCCGATAATCTCTGGGGCGTATTGTTCGGCAAATGGCAGCAAACGACCGTGAACCTCGCGGGAATCCACCCGAACCTTTTCTATATGAGGCTTTACCAAATCCCTCAGCGTGCGCATAAACAACGGCAGATCTTCGTAAATTGTACTCGGCACTTTGGCACTTTTGATCCGCCCTTCCAGCTCCATCCAGAGCTTTTGCAAAAACGGAATATCGGTGATTAAGTCTTCCTCACTGGCACCCTCGGCCACCGTACGCACAATAAAGCCACCATCGGGCTTGATATCTAGCCCTTTAACCGCATTTTCCACCAGGTTTCGCAGCCGGTCACGCTCGGAATCTTCTTCTATGCGCGTGGATATACCAATGTGCTGGGTTTTTGGCATATAAACCAGGTAACGGCCAGATACCGACAAATGGGTGGTTAATCGCGCACCTTTGGTGCCGATAGCGTCTTTTATGACCTGAACAACGAGGGTTTGCCCCTCGCGCACTACATCGCGGATGTCCGGCACTTCACTCTGCCGGCTCTCCATGCCGTTTTCATCCAGCGGGGCAATGTCTGCCGCGTGGATAAACCCTGCTCGCTCCAAGCCGATATCCACAAACGCGGCTTGCATCCCCGGCAACACACGTACTACTTTGCCTTTAAATATGTGGCCAACAAAGCCTCGGCTTTGGGTGCGCTCGATATAAACTTCCTGCAGCACACCGTTTTCCACCAGGGCGACGCGGGTTTCGGTTGGGGCAAAGTTGATTAATAGCTCTTCAGACATAACGTTCTTTTAGTGTCGTGGGCGTTTCTAAGTCGCAATGACAGCGCAGCCTATGGCGCCGGATGCCATATCGGCACGGCAAAACTGTGCAGCAAGGGCACCAGGGATTCGATGGGCAAGCCTACCACGTTACTGTAGCTGCCGCTGATAGACTGCACAAATACCGCGCCTAACCCCTGAATTGCGTAGCCACCGGACTTATCCTGTGGCTCTGCGGTGTGCCAATACTCATCGATTTCCGCCTCAGTCAGCTGCCGAAAGCGAACATCAGTGATGCTCACTGCGGTTTCCAACCGTCCCTCATGCACCAAAGCAACACCGGAAATAACTTGATGGGTGGTGTTAGACATAGCCAATAACATAGCTTTGGCGTGCTCTGGGCTTAGTGGCTTCTCTAAGATCTGTCCCTGGCAAACACCAATGGTGTCAGCGCCGAGCACGGGTACCTCTGGCAACCGCTCGGCCACAACCTGAGCCTTGCTACCGGCCAGGCGCACGACGTATTGCTCGGGTGATTCCTGGGCGGTGTGGCGCTCTTCGATGTCAGCACTTTGAACGCGGTAACGCACCCCAATTTGACTGAGGATTTCTCGGCGTCGGGGCGACTGAGAGGCTAGGGTTAGGTCGAAATTGGCCACGATCTTTCCTTTAAAACAGCGACATTTAACCAGTACTTACAATACTCGGTAGCGTACCCGCATACGTTCGAGCAGCGTGTGTAGCAGCGGCCACAACAATGCACTAGACAATGCAGGAAGCAAAAATTGTTGTGGGTGGGCCGAGTGGCCATCCAAGCTGTGCACCCAGTTCACAAACAACTGGTTAATACCCACCATTACAAACACCCACATGGACTGCTGCCAAAATAGATAACTGCGAATGCGCTGGTAGGACAACAAACAAATATAGGCCACCACCACCAGGGCTAGGGCATGCTGGCCGAGCACATTGTGATTGACGATATCAACGCTAATGCCCACCAGCCAGGCGCTAATCACCCCCACCACCTGCGGCAGCGTAAGACACCAGTAAATAAACACCACAACCACAAACTGCGGCCGAAGCCAGCTAACTTCCTCCGGCATGGGCAGCACACCAAAGGTGAGCGCAGCAACAAAAGAGAAAATAATGATCCAGCGATTGTGCGGCCTAACTGCCATGCTATTGTTCCAATGCCTCCACTTCGGTGGCTAGGCTGTCGTCACGGAATACCAATAAAACATGCCGAGTGCGATTAAGATGGGCGCGTGGCTCAACAAACACATCGGCAAATGGCTTGCCGGGATTGCGCTCTACTTTTTTAACGACACCCACTGGATAGCCACGGGGAAAGCGCCCGCCCAGGCCGGAACTGATCACCAAATCGCCCTCCTGAACATCCATGGTGTTAGATACATGGCGCAAGGCCAATTGTTCTAAATCGCCGACACCTTCTACCACCGCCCGCAAGCCATTGCGGTTAATTTCCACTGGTAATGCATGGGTGGAATCGGTAATTAGGAGGACTTGGCTAACGTAGGGGCCCACTTCAACTACCTGCCCCATTAAACCGAAAGCATCGAGTAGCGGTTGGCCGACGTAGACGTCGTCTCTGCTGCCTTTGTCTACAATGACCTTGTGCACCAATGGGTCAGGGGACACACCGATCAACTGGGCCACCAATACTTGCTCGGCTACCATGTCTGCGGAATTCATCAACTCTCGCAGACGCACGTTATCAGTGGTGACCGAAGCCAGCCCCTGCAGTTTGCGTTCTAGGATCATGACCTGCTGTTTGAGGGAGGCGTTTTCGCGCAGTAAATCGTCCCGTGAAACGAGATTGTCCTGGCCCCACTCGCCCAGACGAGCGGGAAGATTGGTCACCCAATAAAACGGGATAGACACCGTGGTTAGTTTGGCTTTTACCGGTTTTAACCAAGGCGTAAACAAATCCACCAACACCAATGCCAGTGTTGCCGCAATAATCCACAGGGTAAGTCGAGACAGGTAGAGCTGCGTTTTGGAGAAAAGTGGTTTGATGGTTATCTTCCCATGGTCGATAAAACGAAAACAGCCACTGTTTATTTTAGCGGTTTATAAACTATTTGCTTAGCAGATAAACAGTGGCCGACGGGAATGGCTACATCAGCTGGACAGCAGATCGATACGGTGGGTATCCATAAATTCCATGGCGCGGCCGCCGCCTCGTGCTACACAGGTCAGTGGATCTTCTGCCACAATCACAGGCAAGCCACTCTCTTCGCTGAGCAGGCGGTCAATATCACGCAACAATGCCCCGCCGCCGGTTAGCACCAAGCCGGTTTCGGCAATATCCGAGGCCAGCTCCGGCGGAGATTGCTCTAGGGCGCTCTTTACTGCTTGCACAATACCGGCTAACGGCTCTTGCAGGGCCTCTAGGATTTCATCGCTGTTCAAGGTGAAGCTGCGCGGAACACCCTCAGCCAGATTACGGCCGCGCACGTCGATTTCTCGCACTTCGCTGCTGGCGTAGGCACAACCGACTTCTTCTTTTATGCGTTCAGCCGTGGCGTCACCAATAACGCTGCCGTAGTTACGGCGCACATAGTTAACAATGGCCTCGTCAAAGCGGTCGCCACCAATGCGTACGGAATCGGAATACACCACGCCGTTAAGTGAAATAATGGCGATTTCTGTGGTGCCACCACCGATGTCTACCACCATGGAACCGGCGGCTTCTTCTACCCGCAAGCCAGCACCTATGGCAGCCGCCATGGGTTCTTCAATTAGACGAACTTCCCGCGCACCTGCGCCCAAAGCCGATTCTCGAATGGCTCGTTTCTCCACTTCTGTGGACAAACACGGCACGCAAATCAACACTCGAGGACTGGGTTGGAACCAACTGGACTCATGCACCTTTTTAATAAAGTGCTGGAGCATTTTTTCTGTCACCTGGAAATCGGCAATAACGCCATCTTTTAGGGGGCGGATGGCCGTAATGTTACCGGGCGTACGGCCCAGCATGCGTTTGGCTTCTATGCCTACGGCCTCAACGATTTTGTGCCCGTTATGCGTTCTGATGGCAACCACCGATGGCTCGTCTAAAACAATACCGCGATCTCGAACATAAATAAGGGTGTTGGCGGTTCCCAAATCGATGGATAAATCATTGGAAAACATGCCGCGCAAACGCTTGGGCAATAACATAAATTTCTTTTGACCTTAAATTAAATAAATCGCAGTTAACCGGGCGCACGCATTTTTATTGCCACAAACAGACCGCAAAACCAACCGTATTCTACCGGTATTTTTTTACCTTTACGTAGGCTTAACCACAAGTGGCTGCACTCTATCAATGAGGGCTAATTAGAGCAAGGCGCAATTGGGGCCATTACCGCTTAAATACCGGGCTTAGCGCACGCCACCGAGAAATGGCCCACGCATTAATGCCAGTTTTTCTGTCACCGTTAAAAGCCCACTCATGCGGGCGGTTATTGGCGCGTAAAAGAAATCAGCCTGAGTACGATTCTTGGTGTCTAATCTGAGTGACTATCATGGGTAACAAATAGAGGTAACAAAACACGGGGCTACCTGCTGGCTTATAAAAGCCAGTTACACACCCCAAAGTTTCGACCGCTTTGCCTAAGTAACATGCCGGGACAAACTCTTGCCTAAGCACCGCCACGCCCGATACAACCTACCAGTTTAGACGAACCTAATAAAACTGCACCTCCAGCTCCGCTCAACGGGCACGAAAACCTGTCAATGTGCCAATCCGCCGGGTAAAATGTTCGCCCGCTCCTGTTCGCTAGGCGATGTTTACGCCGATAACAGGGCATTTTTAGGTAAATAGGTTTTAACGGAGTCAGTTTTGGACCCAGCCGAGATACACAAATTGGCCAATCTTGCCAAAATCGAGATCGATGACAGCCACATTGCCGAGGTAACGGCGCGCATCAGCGACGTTCTCGCCCTAGTGGACCAACTACAAGCCGCCGATACCCGGGGCGTTACCCCTATGGCCCACCCCTTGGATGCCGTGCAACGGCTACGGACGGACGAAGTTAGCGAGCCTAATCGCCGGGAAGACTTCCAGGCCATAGCGCCTGAGACCCAGGAAGGCTTGTATCTCGTGCCCAAGGTCATCGACTGACCGCAAGCCCACCACGCCCACCCATAGATAAATTTGTCACAGGGACAAAACCCCATGCACCACCTTTCTATAGCGGAGCTGGCCAAAGGATTACGCGCTAAAACCTTTTCCAGTGTTGAACTCACGGAGCACTTTTTGCAGCGCATTAAGCGCTTAGATGGCGAGTTCAATAGCTTTGTAACCGTTACCGAACAAGAGGCTTTGGCCCAAGCCAAGGCCGCCGACGCCGCTCGCGCCGCCGGTAAAGACACCCCTTTGCTGGGCGTACCCATTGCCCACAAAGACATCTTTTGTACCCAGGGTGTGCGCACCAGCTGCGGCTCTAGGATGTTAGAAAATTTTGTACCCCCCTACGATGCCACCATCGTGGATAACTACCAGCAAGCTGGCGCCGTCGTGTTGGGTAAATTGAATATGGACGAGTTCGCCATGGGCTCCTCCAACGAAACCAGTTACTTTGGTGCTGTGAAAAATCCTTGGGACACGCGCTGCGTGCCGGGCGGCTCTTCTGGTGGTTCTGCGGCGGCGGTTGCGGCCCGTCTTACCCCCGGTGCGACTGCCTCGGATACCGGCGGCTCCATTCGCCAACCCGCCAGCCACTGTGGTCTAACCGGGTTAAAGCCAACCTATGGCCGGGTTTCCCGCTACGGCATGATTGCCTTTGCTTCCAGCCTTGACCAAGCCGGCGTGCTTACCCATAGCGCTCTGGATGCCGCCATTATGCTTAACACCCTGGTGAGCTTCGACCCCTTGGATAGCACCAGCGTGGACGCGCCATTGGAAGACTACACCGCTGACCTTGGGCGCGATGTTGCCGGCATGACCATTGGCGTACCGCAAGAATACTTTGGCGATGGCTTAAACGTGGAAGTAGCCGCAAAAGTACAAGAGGCCATTGATGAATTCGCCAAAATGGGCGCAAACATCAAAGAAATCAGCCTACCCCACAGCGAATTAGCGGTGCCGGCCTACTACGTGATCGCACCGGCGGAGTGTTCCGCCAACCTTTCGCGTTTCGACGGCGTGCGCTATGGCTACCGGTGCGACAACCCCAAAGACTTAGAAGACCTGTACAAACGCAGCCGCTCCGAAGCCTTTGGCGATGAAGTGATCCGCCGGATTTTGGTGGGCACCTATGCGCTATCGGCCGGTTACTTCGATGCCTACTACAAAAAAGCCCAGCAAGTTCGCCGCCTCATTAAACAAGACTTCGACCAGGCCTTTGCCGATGTCGACGTCATTATGGGCCCAACCTGCCCCTCGCCGGCGTTTAAGCTCGGCGCAAAAGGCACAGACCCCGTTGCCATGTATCTGGAAGATATCTACACCATCGCCACCAACCTAGCCGGTTTACCTGGGCTTTCCATTCCCTGTGGTTTGGTGGAAAACAAGCCCGTTGGCCTACAGCTTATTGGCCCTGCCTTTGCCGAGCAACGCTTGCTTGGCCTGGCGCACCAATTCCAGAACACCACCGATTTCCATACCCTTACGGCCCCAGGCCTAGAGTAGACTGAGGAGCAACGAACATGACCTGGGAAACCGTTATCGGCCTGGAAGTACACGTGCAATTGGCCACCAAATCGAAGTTATTTTCCGGCGCCAGCACCGCCTTTGGCTCCGAGCCCAACACCCAAGCCTGTGCCGTAGATTTGGCCATGCCCGGCACCCTGCCCCTGGCCAACGAACAGGCCTTCCGCTACGCCACCATGTTTGGCCTGGCCATTAACGCCGACATCGGTAAAGAGTCGGTCTTTGAGCGTAAAAACTATTTTTACCCCGATTTGCCAAAGGGCTATCAAACCACACAATTGGAAAAACCCATTGTTGGCCCAGGCGAGGTTGAGATCGCCCTAGCCGATGGCAGTACCAAAGCCATTCGTATTCACCACGCACACTTGGAAGAAGACGCCGGCAAATCCCTACACGAGGATTTCCACGGCATGAGCGGTATCGATCTCAACCGTGCAGGCACTCCTCTTATAGAGGTGGTCACCGAGCCGGATATGAGCAACGCCGAAGAAGCCGTTGCCTTTGCCAAAAAACTGCACGGGTTGGTGACCTCACTGGGCATTTGTGACGGTGAGATGAGCCAGGGCTCCATGCGCTTTGACGTCAACATCTCGGTACGCCAACCTGGTGGCGAACTGGGCACCCGCACCGAAACTAAAAACCTAAACTCGTTTAAGTTTATGGAAGAAGCCATCGCCCTGGAGGTAGAACGCCAAATTGATGTGCTGGAATCCGGCGGTAGCATTCAGCAAGAGACACGCCTCTACGACGGCGACAAAAAACGCGCGCGCACCATGCGCAGTAAAGAGGAAGCCAACGATTACCGTTACTTCCCCTGCCCGGATTTGCTTCCCGTTATCATCGACGACGAGTACATCGAATCGGTGCGCGCGCAAATGCCAGAGCTGCCCGAGGCCCGCAAAGCCCGTTTTGCAAGCGAATACGGCTTAAACGACTACGACGCCGGCATATTGGCTGGAGACCTAGCCACCAGCCAATACTTTGAAATCCTCACCCAGCGCACCACAGACGCCAAGCAATCGGCCAACTGGATCATGGGCGAGCTGTCGGCCAAGCTTAACAGCGAAGAGAAATCCATCGGCCAAAGCCCAGTAAGCGCCGAGCAACTGGCCGGCGTCATTGAGCGCACCAAAGACGGCACCATTTCCAGCAAAATTGCCAAACAGGTTTTCGAAGCCCTGTGGCAAGGCGAAGGCGACAGCGCCGATGCGGTGATTGAAGCCAAAGGCCTAAAACAGGTCAGCGACACCAGCGCCTTGGAAAAAATGGCAGAAGAAGTGATCGCCAATTCTCCCAAACAGGTGGATAACTACAAAAACGCCGACCCGGAAAAGCGCCCCAAAATGCTGGGCTACTTTGTTGGCCAAATCATGAAAGCCTCCAAAGGCCAGGCGAATCCGCAAGCCGTTAATGAAATCCTACTGAAGAAACTCGACGAGTTGCTGTAATCCAAGAATTTAAGAGAGTCACACCATGGCACTAAAGAAAGACAAACAAAAAGTATTGGGCGAAGTATTTGACGATGCCCGCGTCAAAAGCTTTTTGCAATTTAAAGCCCCAGAGGGGGTTAACGAAGATTTTCACCTGCTGGAAAAAGCCTACCGCGGTATGAAGGCGGAAAACTTCGCCACCTTTATCGAGTTTTTCAAAGCCGACGGCCGCGACATCAACGCCCAGGGGCCAGACGGTAAAACGCTGAAACAGCAACTGGAAGGCCACCGCCTAGCCGAGGATTACCTCAATACCCTGGGCCAATACGGCGCCCAATAAACCTTTTACTGGCTAGAAGAGTCTATTTATAAGCCAACTATTCTTTACCCTCTGCTTCCAAAGTGGGGTATCTAAATCGTTGAGCATGCCGCGCAATTAGAGATGTATTTAACTGCCGGAAGAATAGACTTAGCAGGAAGGAAGCCGATGATCAGGCTGATAGGATACTAATGTGAACCACAACAACCTCACCAATGGGGCTGGCTATTTATTCGACGGCGCACAGTTAATCTTTCAGCCTAAATTCCGCTTATTTGTGGTGGTGCCCATTCTGGTGAATGTGGTGATATTTTTGCTTCTCACCAGCCTAGCGGTAACCTACTTCAATACTGCCACTGGGGCCATTACCGGCCTGATGCCCGAATGGGATTGGTTGGCACCGGTTGTGGGTGTGTTAGGGGTTGTGCTCTGGGTGGCGGTAGCGTTAATAGCTGTTGTTATTTATGGCTACAGCTTTAGCATGATCACCAACATCATCGCCGCGCCCTTCTACGGCATACTGGCCGAGCGCATAGAAACCCATCTAACCGGCACGGCGCCGCCCCCCGAACCCATTGTGACCATGATTGGCCGGGTATTGATACGCGAACTCATCAAAATTTGGTATTTTGTCAGCCGGGGCATAGTGATATTTATCGGCTGCTTCTTTTTAGGCTTCATCCCCTTAGCCAACTTATTTATCCCCGTCATTCTGGCGCTGTGGGGAGCTTGGTGCATGGCAATCCAGTACGCTGACTACGCCGCAGACAATAATCGCCTATCTTTTCCTCGCTTTAAGCACGCGCTTGGTGCAAGCCGATACAGCGCCTGGGGCATGGGCGGAATGACACTACTCGGGACCATGGTGCCGGTGATTAATATTATCGCTATGCCGGCAGCAGTGGCCGGCGGCACTATTTATTGGGTGAGGGAATTGCGCGATTTACCCTAGCACTAGCGTCTGCCCGGCTTTCAAAAACACCAATTCTTTTACGCAAAAAAACGCCGAGCGCATTAAAAAACTCGGCGTTTTTTCGACACTGTGGTTACAGAAGCATCCAACGACTGTTGACAAACGTAGCCAATGGCTTACTTGCTTAGCTCGCCATCGGAGGACTCTAGGTGGGCGCGCACAAACCATTGATACTGCTCTAATTCACCCAGCTGGGCGATGATCATATCCTCGGACACCGGATCTATTTCACCCAACTGACCAACGGCTTTACGGTGGTCTTCATTAACGCCGGTGTAAACCGCATCCAACGCAACAAGATGATCTGTTACGGTAGCCTTACCCAATTTGTAATCTTCCCAGCTACGTTTTTCAACAATGGCGCCAGGGGTACCACAGGGCGTACCACCCAGCGCAGCAATCCGCTCAGCAAGCGCGTCAGTCATGGCTCTTACGCCGTCCACTTGAGGGTCTAGCATTTCGTGCACACCAATAAAGTGACGGCCAACAACATTCCAGTGAACATGCTTAAGCGTTAATTGCAGGTCAAGCAAGGCAATTAAACGGTTGTGCATAATACTGATAATTTGCTCGCCAGTTTCTTGGCTAACGCCGGGTACGGTAAATTTGGTATTGCTCATGTCTTACTCCTATCTGTTTAATAAGAATTTGTTAGTTCTTCAGTGAAAATTCAATGATTAGCTAGTAGAGTTTTGCACCGCCGCAGGTCGAACAAGCGGGGGATTTTCGCCACCGATATACCAATGTTAGAAACAGGATTATCGGCGTCTAACCAAGAGCTTGCGATAGCGCTTTGCCTTTTGACTATAAATACTCGTGGCGCATTGGCATCCGACATTGCTGCAGCTTGCCAGGCCGATAAACGCTGGTGACCTTGTTGGCCATTTGCGCTTCTTGCCAAGACCAGTGATATCCTACGCCTGCAACAAATTTGCTACATGTCGCCCTTATTGCGCGGCTTGCTAATTTTGCGCGGCTTGCCAAGCACAGTGCAAAGTTAAAGCCAACTTCGACCACCCCTTGTTTTCTGGTTTCTTAGGCCTAGTTCGATTAATAGGCCACCGTTTAAGCATGCAAGCCCTACAAAAAATTGTAATTTCTTCCGCAGCTTTTACTTAGACATTTTTTTACTGCAGTAATAGGAAGGCGTTTTTACTCCCGCTGTGTCACTGTCTTTACAACCGTCTTTTTAATGTCTCTCTAACTGCTTGGGCAAACCAAAACCGCACATTTACCGTAGGCGATGTACATCACCTGCCTGCGGCCGTAGTTAGCTCACGCTAGTAGCACAATATTTGTAAGGTCTGCCGGCGCAATTAAGTTAACAACGGAAATTTTAATGAGCAAAAACAATATACAGAAGACAACGCAGTGGTTAGAGGACCGCAACCCCAATCAACCGGAGTTTATTCAAGCAGTAAAGGAAGTATTTGGCGATATTGAGCCGCTGGTGGAAGCAGACCAAGACATATTGGCTGAGGCGGTACTGCAGCGGCTTAGCGAGCCGGACCGAATTATTTCCTTTCGTGTCACCTGGGAAGATGATGCCGGTCAGGTTCATGTCAACCGAGGTTACCGAGTGCAATACTGCGGCGCCCTAGGCCCCTACAAAGGCGGCATTCGATTCCACCCATCTGTTAATGAATCCATCCTAAAATTTTTGGGCTTTGAACAAACGTTTAAAAATGCACTCACCAACATTCCCTTGGGTGGTGCTAAAGGCGGCTCGGACTTCAACCCCAAGGGCCGCTCGGACCGTGAAATTATGCGGTTTTGCCAAGCTTTTATGAATGAACTTTACCGTCATATTGGCGAAAACACCGATATACCCGCAGGCGACATTAATGTTGGCGCAAAAGAAATCGGGTATTTATTCGGTCAATATCGCCGACTTAAAAATCGCTTCAGTGGCGCATTAACGGGCAAAGGTATCGAATTTGGCGGCAGCTTCTTAAGGCCTGAGGCCACCGGCTTTGGGCTTATTTTCTTTGTAAAAGACATGCTAGACCGGCATGACCAAGCGCTAGAAGACAAAACCGTTGCCATTTCCGGCTCGGGTAACGTCGCTTTGCACGCAGCATTAAAGGCGACGGAAAATGGCGCCAGGGTTACTACGCTATCAAACAGCGAAGGCTGCTTGTATGTGGAACAGGGGCTTAGCACAGAGGCAATAAAACAATTGATAGACACCACCGGCCGGGTTGATTTGGCAAGTGTTGCCGAAGACGTCAACGGCCAATGGCAGGAAGACGCAAAACCCTGGCAATACCCCTGCGACATTGCCCTGCCCTGCGCAACGCAAAACGAACTAGACGAAGACGACGCCAAGGCATTGGTGGACAACGGTTGCCAGTTTTTGGCCGAAGGCGCCAATATGCCATGCACCAATGACGCCGTGGCCACGCTGAACGAGGCTCAGATACCCAACGCACCGGGTAAGGCATCCAACGCCGGCGGCGTCGCTCTATCAGGCCTAGAGATGGCACAAAACGCCTGTTTTAATCCAATGAGCTATTCGCAACTGGATGAAAAATTGCGCTCAATTATGAAAAATGTACATCAGCAGTGTCTGGACGAACACAAACATGATGACCAATGGATCAACTATCGCCAATGCGCCAACCGGGCTGCATTTCGTCGTGTAGCCGCCGGCATATTGGCCCAAGGTACCGGATAATGGGGCTTCAGGGATGTTTTCTATTCAAAAAAATAGGCTTTTAGAGGCAGCAGAATTTCAGCGGAAAATGTTTTATTTTTAAATTGGCACAGTGTCTGCAACACCCTTGGTGTGAAGTTAATAAACGTCGATTTGAACCGGGTTTTTTTACCTGCTTTACAAAGACCCGTGTAAAACCGACAACCACCAATAAAGGTGGATACATCATCAACTATGAGGATACGACAATGTTACATTGGGCACTGATATTTTTAATTGTAGGTTTAGTCGCTGCTGTTTTTGGTTTTACAGGTGTAGCAGGCGCAGCAACCAACATCGCTTGGATCTTATTTGTAGTCGGTATTATTTTAGCAATTGTATTTGCTATCACCGGCCGTCGCTCGCGGCTATAAATTGATAGTGACCAGGCGGCAGCGACAGATTGGCAACGGTTGTCGCTCGCGCCCACTAGCAAAAGTGCAATGAGGGCCTGATGGCCCTCGCTGTCAGAGTATCAAATCCCTACAATCAATTTCTATCTACTTCACTAATAATTGTTTAAAACAAAACCTCCACCGTTTATACAATTCTCTCTGCCGCTCAAATGGCTCTATGTCGCATTGCTCACTGCGGACCTTTCAGCTTAAGCCGTCTATAGGTGTATTCCTGTTTCTTTTCTGACACTCACGCTTTAGGATGACTGTGTGTCCGGTATCCTGTACCTAGGTGTAACCCATGCCCTCGTTTTCCCGTCGCTCATTTCTCGGCACCACCCTGGCCGCTGCGGCCGCCAGCTCCGCCTTGCCCAGCACCGGCGCCCCCCTCGATTGTCTGCAATTTAACCCTGCGAAAAGCAAAATCGCGCCGCAGTCACTGGCCCAAGACGAAGCCTATTGGCGCTACGTTGGCCAGTTTTATGAAACGGCCCTAGGGGTTATCAATCTTGAACACGGTTATTGGGGCAAAATGGCCAAGCCCGTGGAGCAACACTACCAGCGCTTAACGCACATGGTAAATCAGCAGCTGTCGCTCTACGCCCGAACCCAGTGGAATGAAGATTTCAACGAGGTGGGCGCAGCAGTAGCCGAAGCGTTAGCGGTAAAGCCTTCTGAAATCGCCTTAACACGCAATGCCACTGAATCTTTGCACGGCATCATTAGCCAATACAAAGGGCTGGCCAAAGGCGACGCGGTTTTATACGCCGACATAGACTACCCGGCCTTCCAGCGGGCCATGCAATGGTTGGCGGAAACTCGTGGCGTGGAAGCCATTAAGCTCGAAATTCCGGCCCAAGCCACAGTGTCCCAGCTTAGCCAGCTGTATCGGCAAACCTTGCAGAATAACCCACACATCAAGCTGGCACTGTTAACCCACGTTAGCAACCAGCACGGCCTTTTACTGCCCGTGAAAGAGATCATTGAGCAGGCCAAACGGCAGGGCGTCGATGTCATTTGTGATTGCGCCCAATCCTGGGGGCTGGTGGATTTCACCCTGCCAGAACTGAAAGCCGACTGGGCTTTGTTTAACCTGCATAAGTGGATTGGATCGCCGGTTGGTGTGGGCGCGCTGTATATGAAAGAAGGCACCTTGGACAAAGTGGCCCCGTTCCCAGGAGAGAGCGACCCAAGCAATACCGACATTAGCAGCCGGGTCCATATGGCCACCTCCAACTTTGCCGCGTTTCTGGCGGTGCCGGCGGCATTGGAATTTCACCAAAACGTTGGCGCCCAAGCGAAACAAGAACGCTTACGCTACCTACGGAAGGTTTGGGTAGATGCGATAAAAGACAATCCCAATATTGAAATTCTGGGCGCAGCGGACAGCGACACCAGCACCGGCATGGGCGGCTTTCGGCTAGCAGGCAAAACCAGCGTGGCTGACAACGAAAAGCTGCAAGCAACCCTGCACAAACAGTACAACCTATTTACCGTGGTGCGCAAAGACTTGGCCAGCGGCGCAAATATTCGAGTCACGCCGCAGGTATTTACCCCGGTTGAGGACGTTCAGGCTTTGGCATCTGCACTAAATGACATAACGAAGTGATACCTAAAGCAGAATTTTACGCTGCAGAACTCGCGTGCGATAAATCTACAGGACTATTGAAAATACCGCAGAGAGTACAACCACACGGTTAAGGTCACTGCCGCTAACGCCGTTTGTAGTGTGATCACCGCGGCCATTAAACGGCTATCACCACCCAGCTCCTTAGTTAACACATAGGCGGTAGGTGCGCAGGGTAAAGCAAAGAAAATCACCAGTATTGCCGCCTCTTGGCTGGGTAGGCCTGCCAACCAAGCTGCACCCATTGCCACTGCCGGCATCATTACTAACTTTAAAACCGCCGTCGCCATCAGTGGTTTGGCCTCGCCCAATAGAGTTTTGGGCTGCAGCGCCGCGCCCACGCACAGCAACCCCAAAGGCAAACTGGTTGCAGACAGCTGCTTCAGTAGAACTTCCACCCCCTGGCCCAGGGTTAACCCACTTAAATTAGCCGCAGCGCCGGCGAGGCAGGCCAATATCAACGGGTTTTTAACGATGGGCAATACAAGCTGCAACACGCTAGGCCGATGACCGGCGGTTAACGATACTACCGAAAACACATTCACCAAGGGCACCAGCAGTGTCAGCATCATGGCTGCCAGCGCCAAACCCGGAGCACCGTACAAGGCCCCAACAATGGCCAACCCCAAGTAGGTATTGAAGCGCAGCCCGCCCTGGGTAAAAACGCCAAAACGTTGCCCCGGCCAACGGTAATAACGCTGGGCGCACAGTAGTAAACAGAACCCCACCACCATGCACAGTAATGCCAAACCGCCCAGGGACTGCAACGCGGCTGTGGTGAGCGGCGCTTGGCTGAGGTTATAAAATAACAGTGCCGGAAATAGGCAAAAATAGTTGAGACGCTCTGCACCCGGCCAAAATACGTCGCCAGGGAACTGCCGAACTTTTAAGAAGTACCCCGCCACTATCAGCGCAAAAACTGGCCACAGAGCCGTTAGAACATTGGACAAGGGTCAACCCCCGTTAACGTATGCAATCCGGCGCGCACAACTAGGGTTTTGCTTTTATAACGTAGGTTTTGGCCAGCTTGTCATGAAAGCCCTGTTTGTTTTCGTCGATGGCGATCCAAATAAAGCCCAACATCAAAGGGATGGTTGAGAGATAATAAGCGAAGTATCGACCAATCGATTGGCTCACACTTAGGCCCTGGCCGTCTTTTTGGCTGATCACCTTTAAGCCCAATAACATCTTGCCTGGGGTAGCCGATTTATAGAGCCAGAACATTATCACTACCACCGCCGGTAAAACGTAACTGAAAAGAATATCCCAAAAGCCGCTAACGGCTGCCCCACCGGTAAAGTAATCGAAGCCATAAATAGCCGCTAATATCGGGTAGGTTACGATCATCATCAGCAGCGTATCCACAAGCGTTGCAACCAACCGCACCCAAAAACCGGCAAACTGATACCCAGCCGCGGAATGTTGCTCAACGTCACTTTGCGGGGGTTGGTATATATCGTCCATGGTTTATCCTCTTATCAATAGAATTCCGTAGTACAACGGGTGGGGCAAATACCGCTGTGAGCCCAGGTGCATAAAGAGTGTGGCTTGAGATAGCTCCCGGTTGGCAATGCCAGAGATCAATAGATCACTCGGCCTTAGCCTAGCACGGGGGCAGTAACTCGGCTAATAAGAATGCTAAAAGGAGTGAACCCCGAATAGGATGGGGAGTAAGCAGTAACAAAAGATGAGTTTGGCGAAGCGGGGAAAGGCCCACCCGTTGGTCGGTAGCCTAGCGCTGTTTTGGGATTGCAGCCAGAGGCTGGTTTAGTGCTAACCAGCCCCTAGTGTTTCGTATAGGTAATACTTGAACGGGTAATGCTTGGGTGGATTATTCTTGAGTAAAATGCTCCGGAACCACTGGGTCACTACCGCCCTTTTCCCAAAGGATAATTTCGTTGCCCCATGGGTCTTGGAAAGCGGCATTAAAGCCGTTGAACTCTTTCCAGAAATGATCTTTCCACAACACAGTAGCACCTTTACTGGTGGCTTTATCTAAAATCGCGTCCATAGAATCGTCTTCGCTGACTAAAATCCAAACCCGCGGTTTACGGCCGGCTTCGGAAAGCGAGCGAGGCTCAACGCCGTCTCTATCTGGGTGCGGGCGTACGTTGGCCGCTTTATGTATGCCGATATGGAAATTACCGATGGCCGATTCGTTACCGTCGCCGTCAAACATATTGCCACCGGGCACCATTCGATGGTACTCGCCATAGGGGCGCGGATCGTTTTCCCAGCCGAATACCTCGGCGTAGAATTCGCCAGCAGCGGCTGGGTCGTCTGAAGTGATATCAACAAAAATAAGCGTGTTGGGTTTAGTCATGGATAGCCTCGTAGATTGCGCACCTGCGATAGAGCACCGCCCTATTTATAGGGTACGCATGGTTAATTAAATAAGCTGCCGATTTAATTAGGGAAATTTAACTGCCACGGATTTATGGCGGCGGAATCGGCCTGGGTGAAACTAAATTAGAGATCGATAAACTCATCGGTTACGCCACTACCTGAAACAGCAGCTTTGCCGTTCAGGTTTGGGCTAATAATGAATTAAAAATCGATACTAAAATTGGCAACCACTTGGCGCGGCGGGATATATTCGTCACTAACAACACCGCTGCCATAAGGGTCCACAAAGCGGCCCACGATGTTAGCTTCGTCGGTTAAATTGGTGGCGGTTACCCAAGCTCGCCAATTACCTTCGAAGGGCTCGTATTGCACAAATAGATTAAACTGGTCGTAACCGTCCACATGGCCTACGTCGGTATTAAAAATGCGAGATTCATAATCGCTTTTATAGAGATATTCCACACGAGAAGTGATTAATCCAAAGTCACCTAACTCGGTGTACAGTGTGGCATTTAAGCCGCTACTGAACTCAGGCAAATTGGCTGGTGTGTTGCCTTCGGTATTAACGGTGGCGGAACCACGAGCCAAAAACCACTCATAACTCCACTCATAGGGTGCGGTACCATTTGCGATTGCTTCTGCGCCTGCGGCATCCGCCACGCGTCGATCTAATGCGTAGTACTCATCCGAGAATTCGCCCTCCAACACGGTGGCGTTGAAACCCAACTCCAACATACCTTCCATCAAAGCCAGTTTGGTTTCTAATTCCATCCCATAAATATTGGCTTTTGGAATATTGCCTAAACCACCGGAATACGGAATCGGATCTTCCTGGATATATTGCATGTCTTGATAATCGGAGTAAAACACCGAGGCGTTAACTGTGAGGGCGTTTTCCAAAAAGATATTTTTAGTACCCAACTCGTAAGTTGTGACAATCTCGGGCTCAATGGTGGTACTAACTACCATGGCGTTCACCGCGCCTGAATTAATACCGCCGGTTTTATAGCCACGAGACGCCACCGCGTAAATCATATTGTCTTCGGTTAAGTGGTAATCGATGCCTATTTTTCCGGTCACTTCCTCGGCGCCAAAACTGCTGGGGTTTGGCTCGGCGAAATAGGTAGAACCTAGGCCATCAAAGCTATCGTCGTTGTAACGCAAGCCAGCGGTAAGGCTCAGTTTATCGGTTAAGTTAAATGTGCCCTGGGCAAAGGTAGCCCATGAGGTTCTATCCACCGTTGAGCGCTCGGAATAAGAAAGATTGGCTGGGATATCGCTGGCGGCGGTACTGGGAGACAGTATGGGTGTCGGGTCGCTAACATCTGTTCCGGCGTATTCATTTACGTACTGGCCGCTTTCTGATTCCAGATAAAAAGCACCCACCACCCACTCAAACGCACCATCGGTATTAGAGCTTAACGACAGCTCCTGCATGTAGGTTTCTGCGGTGGTGGCCCAAACGGCCACGTGATCATAGCCACCGAACAACTGCGCTGTGCTGCGGTCGGTATCAAACGACTGGGCGTGGTCCATGTCTTGGTAGCTGCTGGTGGATTTTAACGTCGCAAACGGTAATTCCCAATTAATAATGGCAGTGGCAATATCCATATCCATATCAAACTTGCCTGGAAAATCCTGGGAAACAACGCGCTCATCACGGTTAGGGTCGTCAACGGCTTTTAACGCCGCGGCGTTGTGGTGATCTTTATAACGCTGGCCCATTACCAGCACGGATAAAGAATCCGTCGGTTCCCACAGTGCAGAGATACGCGCATTTTGATTATCGGCGTCGTCTAAATCGTAGCCGCCATCAATGCCATTAGATTCCGAATAGCCATCGTGACTGGTGTCTTTTATTACGCCTCGAATGGCGAAGTTTTCGCCCACAGGAAGATTCACCGCCACCTGGCCTTCACGGTAATTGTAGTTGCCCAACCCCGCTTGCACCTCAGCACTGAACTCGCCCATTTTGGGTTTTTTACTGATGACATTGAGCGTACCGCCGGTAGACGCCGCACCGAATGCAGTGCCTTGCGGGCCACGTAGAACTTCGATGTGTTCTACATCTAAGAAGCCCATATTCAAAGCAATATTATTGGTGATATAGGCGCCGTCCATATGGAAGGAAACACCGGGTTGGCTATAAAAGTTTTGCGGCGTTTGCGATCCCACGCCCCGGATACTTACCATTCTTTCTGCGCCGCCACTTTTGTTGACTTGTAAGCCTGGCACGTAGCCATTTAAGCCTGTGGCGTCAGTGATGTTGGCCTGCTTCATTAATTCGTCGCCGACGGCGGTAATCGAGGCGGCGACATCCTGCAGATTGACTTCGCGCTGGTCGACGGACACGGTTACGGTGACTTCTTCAATATAATCACCGCTCGTTGTACGATCTACGACATCCATCCCCTCTTCAGCCGCGTACGCTTCTGGAAAGGCACAGATGATCGACAGTAAAGTGGTGTGTAGTGATAATTTTTTAAACGGCAGGTTCTGCATTGTCTTTCCTCTGTAATTGGCAACCACGAACGATCATAAAAATCGAACCTATATTTTTGAAAGCGCAGAAGCGACAGCAGTTTATTAGAATGTTTTTGTCCTGTACAAGCAGCGGACCGTACATTGACAAAACCTCTTTACAGAGGAGGTACTGTTCTCTTCTATGGCAGCAAACGATGTTCACTAGAGCTTGCCAGCTAGGGTTTGCTTACAATTCATACTACTGCAAGATGTTTATAGAAAATTGATAAAATATGTATGAGTAATGTGGAATCAGCGAATTAGATTTAGCGTATACATGCAGCGCTGAGAGCCGCGCCTGAGCAGCGTTAATACCTATGCACCTTTTTAGACAGTAGTTTGTGGGGCTTTCCCCTTAGCTCACGCCCCTCGTTGGAGCATGAAATTTTGATCCAGCGGCGCAGGCGAGCCAGATTGAAGCATGAGCAAATTTCATAAAGATATTAGCTGACGCTGTTACGCATTGATATGAATCAAATAAATCCTTTTAAATCAATCACCTCGCTTTTTAGTATCCGTCGACGTGCCTGCGTTTAGCCTCGGCTGCCAGCGGCAATAACATTTCTTCAAAAACCGTGGCACGTTTACTGCTCCTTCGATTGTACTCGCCTGGCAAACGGATAGCATTCGTTGAAGGCAGCTTGGATCAGTCGCATTTTTCGTATCAATGCTTTTTTCTGCTAACTGTTTCCAGCGTCGCGGCTCTTTCCAATCAAAGTTCCAACGAAAGGCCTGATATTCCATTGTCCGCCAGAGACAATCCGAAAACAAAGAGGTGCCCCCCTATGAGCTCATGGAAATTATCCACCGATAGCTGCCCGGAATTTGAACGCTCTGCCGCTTGGCAAAATGCACTAACCCGACTGTGTTTGCCCGATTGTAGCTTTACCCAACACGACCACGATTTCCGTGGCAACGTTAGTAGCATCAATTCACCCCAGGGAATCGAGTTCTCCATTATCACCGGCTCGCCGATGGAGATAGCGGGTAAATGCAGCGAACTGCCCTACTCGTTTTGGTTGGCACTGTTGCTAGAGGGGGATTTTTCGCTTAAATACAAAGGCATGGAGTACCCAGCCCGAGAAAACTCCATTATTTACGCCCCCACCGGCTTAGATATGACTCTATCCGTCCAATCCGATTTTAAAATCTTGTATATGAATGTACCCAAGGGCTTAATTCATAAGCGACTGCTTAACCTGGATACCATCAACGTTGGTTACCTTCCCTGCGAATCCGGTTTAAATAATGTGTTTGCCTGCATGCTTGGCGCATTGAGCGACAACATAGAGTGCTTGGAATCCGAAGCCCTGCGGCCGGTGGAAATCGCCTTAACGGAGTTCCTAATCAGCAATCTAATCCACCAAAGTGGCGTCTTAGATTTTGGCAGCACCGCGAAGATCGACCAATTTAAACGCATTTGCCATTTGATAGACGCCAATCTATCAGATCCTGATTTATCGCTCAATTTAGTGGCAGTAAAAAATAAGGTGAGTGCTCGGTATATTCAGAAGCTGTTTGAATCAAGCGGCACCAGTTTTGTAAGCTATGTGCGTTCGCGCCGACTGGAGCGTTGCCGTTACGAGTTGAGCCATCCCGAGTATCAGCATTTGTCGGTATCCGATATTTGCTTCCGCTGGGGCTTTAATGACGCAGGCCATTTTAGCCGAGTATTCCGCAGTGAATTTAATACCACACCCCGTAACTATCGCCGGGAACATTGCGCCGCATTGCAAGTCGGGTAGTTGAGTGGAGAACAACACGTTGGGTTATAGCCTGACTGGTACAGTATAAACCGAGGCGGTATCCTCGCCGCCGCCCCTCCTCTCTTATTGCTAGCCTAGCCCTATGTCCCCCCAAGCATTGGATATTTCTGCCCAACACTCAGACTGCGAAAAAATCGACGATACAGACACGACAAAAGACACTTCTAAAACGATAAAAAAAAGGGCCAAATAGTTGGCCCCAAACAAACGAATTAGCTTCTAACGCTAAGCCTATCCTGAATCACTCTACCTTAAATACCCCATCTTAAATATCCCGCCTCAAATATCCAGCACCAAACGCTTGGACTTGGCACCGGAGCAACAGGTCATAATGGTTTGATTACTGGCTTTTTCTGCGTCGGATAAAACACCGTCGCGGTGATCTGGTGTACCTTCTAGTACCGCCACCTCGCAGCTGCCGCACAGGCCCTCTTCGCAGGCATAGGTCACATTGATTTTGTGCTGCTTTAGTACCGATAGGATAGATTCGTCTTCTGCCACTTCTACCTCTAGGCCAGAACGCGCCAGCTTTAGGGTGAATCCGCCGCCGGCGGCAACCAGGTCGTCTGCACTGAATCGTTCGCTGTGTTTACGGTTTTCGGGAATGACTTGAAAAGTATCGTCGAAGTCATCCAGCAACCGGGTTGGGCCACAACAGTAAAAGTGGGCACCAATGGGCGCGTTGTCTCGAATGCAACGCAGTTCCATGCGTTGTTGTTCGGCAGAATAGTAAATATGCGCCGTACCAAAGTGTACATCGGCTAGCAGACTGGCCAGAAGCGAAGCCATGGGCGCACTCTGTGGTGTTTTAGCACTGTAGTGCAAAGTCCAGGGACGTTGCTGTCGCTCCAACTGGTAAATCATGGCCAAAATCGGCGTTACGCCAATGCCACCGGCAATTAATACACTGTGGTTTGCCTGCGCATCCAAGGCAAAATGATTTCTTGGTGCGCTGACGTTTACCGAATCGCCGGCGTGTAACTGGCTGTGAATATAGTCAGAGCCGCCGCGGCTTTGTGGCTCCCGCGCCACCGCAATTAAATAACGGTGTGTTTCGTCATCGCTATTACACAGGGAATATTGCCTGATTGCGCTGGGGGTATGCACATCGATGTGGGCGCCGGCGCTAAAGGCCGGCAAGGCAGCGCCGTTGGCACTGCGCACATCCAGAACTTTCACGTCCTGGCCATCAAGCCAGGTATCGTGCACCACAACGGCTATGGTATCGGCCCCAGTCATTACTCACCCACGGCGGCTTGCTGTTTGATGTCTTCCCAGTGGGCACGGTAGCGCGGTACCAACCAGGTGTTGAACTGGCGCTGAGCACCCTCCTGCCAAGAATAGCGTCCCCTTTTGGCAAACCGTGATCGCAGACCAATTTGCACCAGCTCATCTACGTGCACGTCCTGTGCGTTAATATCTAAGGCGCGCTCTAACACCATTTCCATTTTGTTGTCGAACTCAGGGTCATCCATGGCGCCTTTGGCAAATAGCACACCCAGATCCAACTTGTGGCTCTCTGGTCCGTCGGCTCGCAAAATCAGGTAAATCACGGCATCGCTGGTTAGCACCAATGACAGGGTCGGTGGCAAGTTGGCAAAGGCCATGCGATTACGCTCTTCTTCGGTAAGCTTGGGGAATACCGGCATCAGCGCTTTTTGCGTGGGGTTAAAGCTGGCATCTTTGTGCAAGGTACCATTGGTGCGGAAAAAGCCCGCGGTATTTTCTGGCAGCTGCTCTGGGAACTCGGCCAAATCGCTGGGAATGTAATCGTGGAATTCACCCTGGTGCAGTTTATTAGCGTGGTAGCCGTCGTTGTTGTTTTCGAACATGACTTTCCAGCTGAATTCGTATTTGATGTTTCTGTCCGGCACTGGGCCTTCGGCATTTTCAATGTCGTAATTAGCTAAAATGGGCTCTAGCGCGGCCAAACGAGGGGTTAACGGCTCTGCGTCATCATTGAAGTTGATGAAAATAAAGCCGTGCCATATTTCCAACTTAAATACTGGCAGACTGGATTCTTCCTTGTGGAAGTCACAGGTTTTTTCCATAGCCGGCGCGTTAATGAGTTCGCCTTTAAGGTTGTAGATCCAGTGGTGGTAAGGGCAGGTGAAGGTTCGGGTGTTTCCAGAGCCTTCGGCGACCAACATGGCGCGATGTTGGCAGACCGATGACATCGCACGAATGGTGCCGTCTCGGTCGTGAACGACAACAATGGGTTCATCAATGATCTCAGAGGTATAGAAATCGCCTGGGTTGGGAATCCAGTCTACCCGGCCTACGCACAGCCACTCCTTGTCGAATAAGGCCTTTTTCTCAAACTCAAAAAAGCCTGCATCGGTGTAACACAGTGGAGGGAGTGTCTCTGCTTTATCGATGTCCAACACCGAGCTGTTCAATTCGTCAAAAAACATATCGGTTAAAAAAGTCTTACTCATAGTCACTCCTAACAGCAACCCTTCTGGCTGCACTGATTTGCGGTACTCGTCGAGAACTTAAAACGCTTGCCCGGTTTACCGTGTTACTTTGAAGGTTTAATGCTAATGCAGCGCCCGGCAAGAAGATTGTTCAATCGCGTACAAGTTTTAGTGCGCCGGCGCATTGCAGCGGCGTAAAAAAAGCCCACAAGATAGACGAGTGGGCTTGGAGCAAGGGTTCAGAAACGGGTTTTGGCAGACGCTATTCGGCTACCGGGATAGGCTTGTCACCTTTTACCCACAAGCGGTGGGCCATGCGCTGGTACTTTTTGTCGTCGTAGCGGGTGCCGGTATGCAACGTACATCGGTTGTCCCACATTAGTAGGTCGCCTTTTTGCCACTTGTGGGCAAACACGTATTTATCCTGGGTAATGTAATCCACTAAACGATCTACCAATTTAAAGGCTTCGTCGTCATCCATGCCCAGGATATGCTTCACGGTGCCGGTGCTCACCCACAACGCCTTGCGGCCGTCTGCAGGGTGCACACGAATTAAAGGATGGATCACATCGGGGTTTTCTTGGCGCAGTTCATCGGTGATTTCGTAGCTATTGAAGTCTCGATTTTCAATAAAATGCACTAGGGAATGGTGCACTTTAAGCGGATCTAAAAAGGCTTTCTCGTCCTCGGGCAAATCGTTGTAGGCACTGACTTGATCGGCCAATAGAGTATCACCGCCCTCTTCGGGCACGGTTACCGCATACAGCATGGTGCACATTACCGGTTCTTCTTTGTAAGAATAATCGGTGTGCCAGCCCAGGCCATCGTTGTGAGCGCCGATGGGTTCTCCGTTCTCATCCTCCATATTGGATATTTTAAATATGTGTGGATAGCCGGGCAGGCAAAACTTGGTTTGCGTGTGCAGCTCGGGCTCGCCAAAAGCGTGGATAAAGCGCATCAGGTCGTCTGGCTTCATGGTTTGATTGCGCAGTAGAATAGCGCCATGGGCGTGGAAGGCGGCAACCACTTTAGCCAGGGTTTCTTCATCTGCGCTTTGCAGATCGACATCAAATATCTGCGCTCCAAACCCGGGTTTCAGCGGCTCAATGGCAAGTTCTGCAGGGGCTTGTGTTTGTTGCATGTTTAACCTCACTTGTGCGTGGCCAACGTTATAAACGGCCACAAATGGATAATGCTGTTAGCGCATAAATTAATGCGCTGTCGACCAAATCTTGCGGACGCGGTCGCCACCGGGGCATTCCCGTGGTTATCGCAGGAATTCGTTGCATGTTAAAAACGTTGTGATCGCGCCACATACTGCTGTAGCCAGGGTGAGCCAATTGCACCGGCTGGCCACGCACAGACTGGGTGGCATGGCAGAGCGATTTCACCAGCGGCGCAACGGCGTTTTGGTCGGCCTCAAAGCCGTGCCGCACTACCACCGGTTCAATGTCGTAACCGCTAAGGTTTAAATCCATTAATACCTGTTTAATTTGATGATAGGCCTGGGTTGCGGTTTGGTGGGCGGTGAGCCCAACCTCAAGGTACAGCGAACACACGTCGGTACCGGCTCCAAAAGTCAGTGGCGAGCCGGCTTTGATGGAGTCGATTTGCACCTTGGGCATGGAAGTGCCGCCGGCGGTTTGATAGGTGTTTTCTTTTTCGTAGGCTCTGCCCCAGCGATGCAGAGCATCAATCACCGGCCCCAGCTGATAGATAGGGTTGGGATGCTCCAGTGGGTTTTCTGGGGCGTCGTAAATGGGGGTAAAAACCCCTTCGCCGATCAATTGGATTCTAAACAAGGCGTAACCGTTGCCCTGCCAGGTTACGCCCCAGTCGCAGCCCTCGGCGGCGATGGTGTAATCGGCAACCACACCACCGTGGTGGAATAAATAATGCGCACCAATATCTTTGCCCATAAAATCCACACCGCGCCACTCTTCCATGGGCTCCGGGCCAATTTCTCCTGGGCAGGCGGTTAGGTACAGTTTTCCAGCCAGCTCAATGCCAGCCGTTTTTAATGCCTTGGCGGCCATTAAAAAGCAGCTCATCGGCCCGCGGTCGTTACTGATGGGAAAGCCGTGAAACTGGCCGTCTTCCAACCAACACTGTTTCCACTCGGGGTTGGCCAGTGTGGCTGGGCTGTATTTGTGACGGTTGATATCGTCATCGGCGCTGGGGCTTTCGGTATCCAGGTGCGCGGTGAACAGCAGGTTGGCGCCGCTGCCCTTTCCACCGTATTCGCCAATCACATTTTGCCGATGGGGTACTGCACCCGCAGTACGCGTTTTAAAGCCCTCCGCTTGCAACCAGTTTTGCACAAAACCGGCGGCTTCGGCTTCCTCACCAGAGCTGCTGTGAATATTGCCCAGGGTTAACGCCAGCTCGGTGATTTCTTCGATATTAAGAGCGGCTTTAATGGCAGCCTTTTCTTGCTCGTTTACCACATAGGGCGTTTGAGTCTCTACTGGGTATAGGGAGGTGTTCATGGTTGGCTCCAGGCATGTTCAATGGCTTGGGTGGAGCTGAGTAATGCACAGTTCATGGCCATAGCTTTTAGACTGGCGGTGTGCATTTTGTCGTCGTAGGCGGCGCAGGCGTCGACGGGTAAAAATACGTGGTAATCGTGATGAAACGCATCTCGAACGGTGGATTCCACACAGCATTCGGTGGTAATTCCCGTGACCACCAAAGTATCGATAGCCTGTTGTTGCAGTAATTTACTGAAATCGGTTTGCCAAAAAGCGCTATAGCGTGCCTTTTCTATAATTAAATCACCGGGCTGTGGCAAACAATAATAAAATTCTGCGCCGGCTTCTCCCTGGCGACATATAGCGCTGTCTGCGTCGGCATCCCGGCCTTGGCGCTGCATCCATAATTTCCATGCCTGGGAATCCGTGGCGGCTTGGGTTTTAAGGGCAATAAAAATAATGGGTATGTCTACACTGCGGGCACTGGCGATTAACCGGTTGATATTATCAAAGCAAGGCTCTAGGCCACGCATATCGATACCGTACTGGCCAAGCAAACCTTCCGAGCTGGCGAAATCCACTTGCACGTCTATTACACACAGTGCCGTGCGCCCGGGAGATATCCAGGCGGGCTTTAAATCGACCATGGGTAGCTGCTCACTATCACTCATAGTAAGCTCGTAAAGCCGGTAAAATTTCGTTACCGAAATAGGTAAGGCCGGATTGATAATCATCGAAATTCAACATCACCCCATCCATCTCGGTGTTGTCGATCATTTCGATTAATTGATTTTTAACCGTCTCTGGCGAGCCAACAAACTCCCTAGCCATAAAAGCCCCCTGTGCTCGTACCACCATGGCGTTATCTTTCAGTGCCGGGTCTATGCCGTAGGAGCGCATCATGCCCTCCACTGCACCCTGGTCTTTGCCCGCCCGGTAGGACTCGGCTTTGGCCTGAGCGGCGGCGTCGGTTTCGTCAATCACCAACGTCGCCATGCAAAAACAGCTTACGGGCTCATCATATTCTTCCGCGATTTTTCTCGCCAGCCGGGTAATTTTCAGTGTTTCTGCGTCGTCTTTACCGCCGACAAAACAGGCATCGGTATTGCGCACCGAAAACCGCAGGCCGCGTTCGGATTGCCCAGCGCAGACCGTAAACGGTTTTTTGGCGGGCTTTGGCTCGGATACGCAGTCTTCAAATTTAAAATATTTACCGGCAAAATCTACCCGCTCTTGCGACCACAAGCGATGCACAAGCGTCGTCCACTCTTGGGTATACACGTAGCGCTCATCGTGATCGATTTCATCGCTCCAAGCATTCATTTGATTTAATTCATCGCGGAACGAACCCGAAACAATATTCAAACCCGCCCGGCCGCCGGAGATTTGATCTAGCGTCGTTACCATTTTGGCAACAGCACCGGGGTTCATCAATGAGGTGTGTACGGTGGCAATAATTTTGGCGTGCTGTGTGGCCTCGGCGATGCCAGCCATCATGGTCATGGATTCCATGGAGCTGCCCCAATGATTGGTTTCGCCTCCGTAACCGCGCCACTTAGCCATGGACATAATCATATCCATGCCAATTTCATCGGCCAATACCGCGGCTTGCTTATTTTGTTGGTAGGAGCCGTCCAGTAGTGGCGTGTTTTTAGAAACGATCCAGCCGCCATTGGCTATGGGTAAAAATACGCCGAACTTTTTCTTTTGGGTAGTTTTCATTATTACGCTTCCCTCGCTACATGCAATTGAACATCCGGTGCCGTGGTGGGTTCTGTGGGTAAGGTGATCTCGGCCAGCGTTTCAGTTTCATCGGCCAAATGGGGAGGCCGCATAAAAACCACCAGCACCAAAACTATGGCGGGTGTGGCCGCTATGATTAAAAATGGTGTAACAAAAGATCCAGTTAAATCGCCCAAGGCCCCGCACACAAAGGGCGCCGCTGCAGCCACCGTGGCAAACATATTCATGGTGGCAAACAACTTTAAGTAAGGTGTTGACCCAAAATAGCGTATCAGCAATACCGTGCAGGCTAAGAAGGTCATCCCAAAACCAAAGCCAATGGCTAGCGCATAGCCGATGAGCAAAATATTGGAGCTGGCAAAACTTAGCGACAACATGCCCAAGAGCAGTAACAACAATGAACCACACAGCATAAACTTGGGCTCAAAATACTCTGCAATCACACCGCCGATAACCCGCGAGAAAGAATTGCACAGTGCCTCGGCCGAAAGCAGCGAACTGGCTAAGCCAAAGGAGATACCCATTTGGGTCAGATGCGATACTGAAAAGCTGTTTACTGTGGTGCCAACAAACAACACGCTGGTGTAGGCGGCACAAATAATCCAGTACTGGGGGCAGTACAGTGCTTGCTTAAAGCTCCAGGTTTGTTTGGTTTGGTACACTCTTGGGTTGGCGTTTTCTTCGCGCTCTTCATCCACCGGTGGCCGCCGCAGGCGCTCGGAATCAGTGAATTTTAATGCCAGTAACGTCAGTAATACCGAAAATGTCATCAGGCCCAGCGTGAGCATCCAGTGCAGCCGCCAATTACCCAAGCCGCCATCGGCCAACCAAACGATAAAAGGCCCGGCCACACCACCCAAGCCACCCACGGTGTAATAAAAACCAAAGGCCGTTGCCCGCTTAACAAAGAAGTGGGTAATGATGTAAGTACCGGGAACCGAGCCCACAAAAACGTAGCCCACCCCAAGCAGAATACACCCCAAACAATAGGTAAGAGGCGATTTAGTTAGCGCCAGCGTGACAAACCCAAGCGCCAGAATTAACAATCCCAACAGCAGTGTGTTTTGCACGCCATAGCGTTCAATGGTTATGGACGGTAAATAGCCACTCAAGCCGCAGGCTAAGGCTAAAAAAGTGAAACCAAGGCCGGCGATGGTCCAATCCCAACCCAGCTCCTGCACCATAAAAGGAATCACAACACCCAGGGAGTTGAAGGTAGCTGCGGTGATGACAAAAAAGCACAAGCTAAACGTACATAAAATGAACATCGCTTGGTTTGCCGGGCTGATCTTGGGCATAGTGTTTCCTCTAAGGCGGTGTTGTTATTCAACACCGTGGCTTGGCAATGGTAACCGCCAGGGTCTCTTGCCGGCCGCCGCGCCTAAAGTACTGGCGCGGGGCTGGGCTCTGTTACCGTTTAGGCATCGTCGGGCTCACCTTTATCCATCACACTGCGTGGAATTTTGGCGTGCACACCCTGAACCGTGTCCACAACTTGGGTTACGGTAAAATCGCTGGCCACACTCATCAAAGAGTAGGCGTCGTCTCGGCTTAGGCCACGGTGCTCACCTAGCAAATCTAGCATTTCCAGCGAGGCATTTTTCATGGCCTGGTTCAGGTCCTCGTCAAAGCCGTGGACAATGAAATAGTCTGGTGTTTCCAGCAATGGCGAATTGAATGCAAAATCTTTGCGCAAAATAATCTGCATGGTTACATCCAGCGAGGCCTCAATGGCGGTACCACTGATTTCACCGTCACCTTGGGACACGTGGGGATCGCCGATGGAAAACAAGCCACCTTCCACCTGCACTGGGTAATACATGGTGGCACCAGCACCAATGCGCCAGTTATCAATGTTGCCGCCGTGCTTGCCCGGCGGAATGGTGCTCACCCTGCCACTGACATCCGGCGCTACACCGGCGGTGCCCAGATGGGGCCGCACGGGCACCCTCACACCATTGAGCGTTTTGTGACGATCGCACTCGGCGCAGTGGGTAACGGTTCCGGGGATTTCGTATTTGCCGTTGAAATCGTAGGCGTAATGACCGTGAGCCTGCATGCTGGCCATGTCCAAACGATAGATGGTTACGCGTTCTTTTTCGCCAAACTCTTTGTACAGGTGGCCCCAGTTGGCGGCCAGGTTGGAACCGTAGGAAAAGCGTGGCCGCATGGAGAGGTAGCGCACCTCTAGCATGTCACCGGGCTGAGCACCTTCAACAAAGATAGGGCCGGTCATTAAATGCACACCAGGGTTGCGGTCTTCTTCTGGGATACCCGCCCAAAGTGCCTTTAAGCCATCGTCCATCATAAGGTCTGGCGCATCACCAGCGTGGTGGGTGATGGCCTCGGCGTGCACGATATCGCCACTTTTCACCTTGATCGCAGGCGATTTGGTGGCGGAAAAATAGCCCCAATGGCAATTCTCTACCGTGGCCTTAAGGTTGTAAAACTCGTTGGGTTGACGACGGTCGGCTTCGGTTAAGTCATCGGTTTTCAATAATGACATTTGCAACTCCTATACAGTACTTTAACGGTTATCCCCGGCACTCCCGCCGAAATCCCCTGTAATACAAAGATTACCGCCCCACTTGGGCGCATTCTTGTTAATTAGCGCCCCGAAAGTTGTGCTGATTCCCCCGGCTGAAAAATCACCGAAGTCATATCCAAAGAACCGTATTCCACATAGTTAGAGCGGAATTCCACGCTGTCTTCTGGCTGGCGAGCCCCCATTACGTACAACAGCGGCAGGTAATGATCCGGACCGGGCACGGAGTACTCGGCGTCGACACCAAAGTGGAGATAATTAATGGCGTTTTCCGGTGTGTTATCGGTGATGGACTGGCGAATATAATCGCCAAAGCGCTGGGCCCAGGGATAGGTTTTGTCGCGCCCCCGCCAGTCCATCACTGCCAGGTTATGCACAATATTACCGCTACCTAAAATGAGGTAGCCCTCTCCTCGTAGTTGCGCCAGCTTTTGGCCCACACGGTAGTGATAGTCGTTACCCTTGGTTTTATCGATGGACAATTGCACCACGGGTATATCGGCCTCGGGGAAAATCTTAATTAAAATCGCCCAACAGCCGTGGTCAAAGCCCCAGCTATCGTCCAGCCGAGCCCCCTCCTCGCTCAGTAAATCAACCACCTTGGCTGCCAATTCAGGGTCGCCTGGCGCCGGGTACTGCATCTCGTACATCACCTGGGGAAAGCCGCCAAAATCGTGGATAGTGCGCGGCGCTTGGTTGGCAGTAACCGCAGTGCCTTGGGTATACCAATGCGCTGAAACGCAAATGATACCCTTGGGCTTGCCTAATTCCTGGCCCAACTGTTCCCACATGGCCGTGGCAGTATTGTCTTCCATTACGTTGCCAGGGCTGCCGTGGCCAATAAATATGGCCGGCTGAGCCTGAACGGTGGCGCGAGTATCAGTCATAATTTTTCCGTTTTCTTGTCGTTGGTCTTGACGGTTCTCGCCCTTGGCTTAAACCTAAACATCGGCCACCACTATAAACTCGGGACTGACGTGACTCTTGGCCATAGCTGCAACACAAATTGCACATTCACGCTCTAGCAACAGGCTGTTTCAAGAATTGGGGCGCAAATCGACAAGATCTAACCAGAATTGAGGCGTAGCGTTGTCAACCAAGAATTTATTTATTTGAAGTATGGGCGCAAACAGCTTTGGGTTAACTATGAAAATTGCAATCATCTGTGGCAGCCAACGGCAAAACTCACAAACCCGAAAAGTGGGTGGAACGTTACAACAACTGCTTGAAACAAGAGGCGTTGCGTCGTATTTGTTGGACTTGGCAACTTTAGAGCTGCCACACTTCGACGACAGCTTTTGGAAGCAGCCCGATGGAGCGCTGCAGCAACAATGGCAGCCCATTGGCGACCAATTATCCGAGTGCGAGGCATTAATTGTGATTGCACCGGATTGGCACGGTATGGCGCCAAGCGTGTTAAAAAACTTTTTCCTCTACTGCGGCACCAGTGAAGTGGCCAATAAGCCGGGCTTATTGATTGGCGTATCCGTCTCTTCCGGCGGCCATCTGCCGGTTACAGAACTGCGCATCAGCAGCGCGAAAAACAATCGAATTTGCTGGATACCAGATCACCTCATCGTGCGCAACGTAAAGCAATGCTTGAATTCCGCTGAGGCATCAGAGTTTAAAGACGACCTGTATATTCACGCCAGGGTAAAGCATTCTTTAGATTTACTCACCGAATACGCCAATGCATTGCAACTGGTACGCGATAGCGGCGTGGCCGACTATAAAACCTACCCTTACGGTATGTAGGCAAGCAGACTTTTAAGGAAATAACATGGCCAGCAACGCGATAACTGTAACTCCATTGACTCATAATATTGGAGCAGAAATAGGCAATATCGATTTAACCCAACCGGTATCGGCCGACCAAAAGCAACAGCTCTACGATGCCTTAATGCAGTACCAGGTTATTTTCTTAAGGGATCAAGCCATTAGCCATGATCAACACCGCATTGCCGGGCAGATATTCAGTGATTTGATTATTCACCCCGGCGCTAAGGGCATAAACGGGTACGAAGATATTGTCGCCATCCACGCCGATAAAGACTCAAAATACATTGCTGGAGACAACTGGCACTCAGACCTAAGCTGCAACGAAGAGCCACCCATGGGTTCTATGCTGTATTTGCACACTCTGCCAGAATACGGTGGCGATACGTTGTTTTCATCTATGTACGCTGTATACGATGCGCTTTCACCGGCCATGCAGCGCTATTTAGAAGGCCTGCAGGCAGAACACGATGCCAACCACGTGTACCACTCTATTTACGGCGACTATGGCACTGCTTACCCATGCAATACGCATCCGGTGGTACGTACGCACCCCGTAACGGGCAAGAAAGCGATTTTTGTTAATGCTTCTTACACCACCCGGATAATGGGGCTTTCAAAAAACGAAAGCGATGGCGTATTAAATATGTTGTACGAGCACGTCAAAGACCCTAACTTTCAGGTCCGTTTTAAATGGCGTAAGCACTCTATTGCCATTTGGGATAACCGGTGCACACAGCATTTTGCGGTGTGGGATTACTTTCCACAAACACGCTCGGGTTTCCGGGTCACCATGGGTGGAGACAAGCCGTTTTAATACGTAGTCGCGGATTACAGTGATCCTAGCCTGGAGTTGATCATTCAGTAGCTGAGCTATTACCACCCTGGTCACGATTGCCCAACATCGCCGCTATTAACCGGCCAAAGAGAAGCATACCCACTTTACGCGGCAGCAACCGCAAGTAGAAAATAGTGGAACGGTTGAAAAACCCCGGCACATACACATTGGATCTACCTAAGCGTCGCAACGCCTTGGTCACCACGACACCGGGTTTTACGACGAATGACTTCGCCAATAGCCCTTGATAAATTTCAAACTCAGTGGCTGTCGGCCCAGGGCAAAAGACCAACACATCAATGTTATCCTTCGACAACTCGTGGGCCAATGCTTCACCAAATAACCGGTCGTAACTTTTACTGGCAGCGTAGGTGGCCCACTGGGGAACACTGCTAAATGACACCATGGAGGCTGTTATAACGATGGCACTGCGGGCACGCTGGCGCATTAAATTGCCGAAGTGATGGGATAATAAGGTCACAGCTCGGCAGTTTACATTCAGTAAACGCTCCTCCTGTTCAAGGCTATTGCTTAAAAACCGGCCATAGTTCGCAAAACCAGCGTTGTTGACAAAAACACCAACATCTAGACCTTCAGTGGCGGCTACTACTGTCTCCATAAATCCCTGCTGTGCGAGATCAACGGATACCGCACGATGCTCAACACCGTATTGCCGCGTTAACCGTTCACCCAACGCCTCCAAACGGCTTTGCCGACGAGCAATTAACACAACATTAAAACCCTGCTGCGCCAACTGAACGGCAAACTCTTCGCCTATGCCAGATGATGCTCCGGTAACAACTGCCCAACCGTTGTAGGTATTTACTAATTGACCTAACTGCACAACGACTCCTTTAGCATTGGATTTTCACAAACGTAGAAAGCAACTTGCCTAATAAATGACACCGAAAAAGTGAGACTAATCGCTACTGCTCACGTTCCATTAAAACCGCCCCCATCATATTGACGTAGTAAAACAGCAGCAGTAACAAACCCAGGGTAAGCGCACCGGGTAAACTGGGAGGCCAATACACGCTTACGAGAGTGCCACCTAAGACAACGATAAAACTGACCATAAACCAGTGCGCACGGACGCTGGCGTGGCGGTTTAAACGGTACAAACAGACAAAACCGATAAACAACGCCGTCGCTAGAGCAAAGCTACCCAATACGATGAACCCGGTATCTAATGAGTAACCCATAAAGGCCAACAAGACATTAACAAACATAACCAACAAAGCGGTTATGGCCCCAACAACTGCAGGTAAAATCGCACTGGGGTTAGCACTGTTCGCTTTGTGCCATATTTGCGAGGGAGATTCATTTTTATGCTGTAATGCGTAGCGCAAATATCGGCGCCTTCGCCAATCTACTAATGGGCGAGAGGCTTCGACCTGGCCTAACGACTCGTCTAAAACGAAGCTATTGATTCTTACGCGATTGCGAATACGATGCTGTTTGAGGGTTTTTAAGAGACTACGATTGTTTTTGGTATCGGTGATGCCAGAGTTAATAATCAAAACATTGAAAACGACCCAGTGTTTTAATTTAGTAATCTTTTTGTGTTTAGCCTTTTTACCATCCACTTCGGCATTTTGTACCGTTTGCATCACATGGAGATACTCTTGCTCAACGGTTTGGCGCAACTGACTGCCAGCCTCGATCAGCGCATTAGCGCTTAACGACCGCACTTGATTTTTATCGACAACTAAAATGATACGGGTAGTGTTGAGCTCCGATTTCAGTAAAATACGATGGCAAACCCGCTTCAACACCAACAGCTCTGGTGCACACACGGTAAGCGTGCGAGCAAACCCATATTGCAATCGAGCAAGCTTCTGCCAGTGAGGAATGGCGCCGCCTATCAATGGCAGTTCATTATCCAGTTTTACAGACGCGTTATAGAGGTTGATTTCAGCCTGGCCGAATTCTGCATCGGATTCAGCTTCATCAAGTGCTGCATAGAACTCGCTAAGTTTGTCCTCGGTATGGTTTTCTTCGGCATCAGCCACTAGGCTGTAGTCGCCTTCGAGCACATATCTGTAGGCGAGCGAATCGGCCAGTGAACTACTTTGCCCGCAATTCGCATTTGTTACTTTTTTCACCGCATTCATCCGTGAAACCTGCTTACTTCTTCATTAAACTGCAGAATCATTTTGATTAGACGACTGCCTTATCTTTGGCCAACACAGGTACCTTACCACCACCGTTTCAGTGCAATAGGAATGGCTTCTCAATTTTGACAGACCACTCGGTTTATTTTTTGCAAACGTATTAACACTCTATGTGTCTTCGCGTAAGGCAAACGTAAATCCAGGTAGTGAAGCCGGGCCTAATCTCCTCAACAGATTTGAAAACCCTATCGCGCCGGCCTTACTCGCCCTGGACACCTGATAAAATCAGGCTTTACACTTAAACGGATTGGACGTCTGGCCAGAGTAGATTCTAGCCAGCCCACAAGAGTAGATCACACATCCTTACGGGCCAGGAAATGACCAAAAGCGAGCCAGACACGAACCCAAAAAGCGATAACCGCGACATAGTCACGCCGTTTGCCTTTGAGCTAGATCCGCAACTGATGGGCAAAGCCATTGCCCGCCCCTGGCGGCGCGGCGCCGCTCAATGTATCGACTTTGTGCTCATCGCTATACTTAGCCAGCTCTCGTCCGTAGTGCTAGCCGTGCTCACCTCAATCGCATTCCTGCGCGCAAGCCGCAACAACAATCCCAACATTGAATCCAAAAAAGCGAAAAGCTGGCTCAGGTTTGCCGGCACCGGGTTGTTATTTCTGGCTACGCTAATCGTGGTGGAGGCCTTAAGAACAGAGCCAGAGCCCGTGGAATCCGAGGGCACTGTAGCCCAGGCCATTGTCTACGGCTTAAACTTGATCGCCTGGGACAAATGCGAAGCGGCCCAGAAATGCCAACTGGAGCTGGCGAACAGTGTTGGTGAGTTGTTGGCCGAGTCCAAGGCCGACCGCGACGACGTGGAAGAGCACATCACTGAATTTTTGGAAAACAGAGAACTACCGCAAGCGCAAATCGAGCAACTTTTAAACGCTTATCTAGACGCCTACGACAAATCCGTGGAGCAAATGACCGCGGTAGACGAGATAGCCAGCGCAGCGCCCAGCGAACCCGACTCCCCCCCAACGTCGGCAGGCGAAGAACAAACCTACAGCCCCTTAAGTTGGGCTCAAGGGTTCGCCGGAGACCTAGGACTAGGGTTTGGCTGGGCAGCGCTCTACCACAGCGTTTTTATTGCCTGGTTCCGCGGCCGCACACCGGGCAAAAAGCTGTTAAAAATACGCGTGGTAAAGCTCGACGGCTCCGCCTTTTCACTGTGGGACAGCTTCGGCCGTTACGGCGGCTACGGGGCGGGTTTTGCAACGGGCTTATTGGGTTTCGCACAAATCTATTGGGATGCCAACCGCCAGGCCATACAGGATAAGATAGCCGAGACTGTTGTAATCTTTGAATAGCAAAGAACTCTGCTCATTAGGCTATGATTTGTAGTGTACCGTTAGGTTGACACTAAAGACTGGAGTTGCTCTGGCAAGTAATTTTTGAACTTGTAAATTAACTCACCGATTTCAAATTGACTTTCTCTGCTTTCTTAAAATTAGGAATATCAAGTATATCTAAAGACGCTTCCGTCATTCGTTCGGCGGTTTCTGATGTGAGCTGAAAACGATGAAATTGTTGTGGCACGTGGGCTCGATGAACAAAAAATGACTGGATAATGGCCCGCTTTGAATCTGAGTGTTTTGCCGTGCCACCGTGCCAGACGTGAGAGTTAACAAACAGCACATCGCCAGCTTTAGCTTCAACAAGAATTTCATCTGGATGGTTATCTTTAACATTAGCCATTCCCTGGTAAGGTAAACCACCCCACTTATGAGAACCACAAATCACTCGCGTTGCGCCACTTTCTTCGGTCATGTCGTCTAGCAACCACAGAGCGTTACACGCATAGTATTTTTCGCCACGAACCGCCCAGGGGTAATCTGAGTGCATGTCTTGGTTTTTAATACCCTTCTGCGGATCTCGTAAATTCATCGATGAGAGTTTGAAATCATCGCCGATGAGGTACTTCACAAGCGCTAGGATTTTTTCGTTTTGGTAAAACTGATCGAACACCTCACCACAATTCACCAAATCACACACACGCCTGTCTTTTGGATCATCCATTTGCTCAACGATGCACAGCATCATTTGCCGAATCTCTCTCTGTAGCGTGGATGTATGTTTGTAGTCCATGGGCACTCTGGTGTACAGCGACATTGCCTGCCTGACCTGGGGCACAAGCTTAATGACCAAACGCAATACCGATCTAACAGCCACAAACAAAAAATCGTATAACTTTAATTTAATGGTTGAGTTGTTTTTTATAAATTTTTCACGTAACAGCGATGTACCAAATTCACCCCACCTAGCCCCTTGATGCTTTCTAACCTCGGCGACTCGACTTTTCACCTTGTCGATCTCCTCTTGAGAGATCACGGACTTTACTACGAGGTAGCCATTTTCATCCAAAAACCGCAGGTCTTCATCTACGTTTTGGCAGTCGAGTGTATTGCTAGCTTGCATAGGATGTTGTCTCTAATACAAATCACTGATTAGGCTGCTGACGCGTTCAGGGACGGAAAAATTTAGCAAAGCCTTTGTTGAATAGTGAAAAAGCTAACAGAACAACAACACCCAAAACGCTTAATTTGCCCTTCTTTACGGTATGCAGTCCTTACTTTACAGTGTATGCCAGTCGACGGTTACAACTACGCTTCTGTTGCGTTTTATCGACTAAAAACAAACCGCCGAGCAAAAAAGAAATTAAACAAAAGTGCAGCAAAACAGCCCACAGCAAAAGCAATGTAATCGCCCCAAGCCAGCTCATTCAGCGCTTGGCTTACCCACACAAATAAACCGAAATTAATTAAAAAGCCTTTGCACTGGCCAAGCACATACAACCAGCGCTTACCATTGCCGGTAAACGTGATTCGATTATTTATTTCGTAGGTAAACGCAACGGACAATAAGAAAGCAAATAATCGGGCGGGATAAATGTGCAGCCATTGGCTTAGCAAAACGAACGCACATAGGTCGACAACAAAGCCGAAGGAGCTGGCAATAGAATATAATAATAGCTGCTTCATAGGCCGATGAAATCAGGCTTAATAAATACGCTAGCCTTTTAATCTGGCCAGCACCTCTTCTTCGTCTTCGTCCCACCCGCTTTCGACGAAACCCAGCGCAGCGTAGAGCCGTTTAGCTATGTGGTTTTCCGGTACATAGCAAACTTCTATTTCAGGCTTAATATTGGTTTTGGCGAAAGACTTGTTGGCTTGCGCTCGAATCAGATCTAAGCCTTTCTGCATAGCTAGCTTGCCGTAACCTTTGTTTTGATGGGGCTCGGCGATCATAAAACGCCAAATGGAAATCAACGCTGGGGATTCTTGCACCCACATCATAAACCCCACCAGCTGGGCGCCGGCGTAAATGGCTTTTACGTAATGATTGCGGTTGTAGGCGGCTTCTACCAGCGACCAGGTATTACTGGCCACGTAGTCTTCTTGGTGGGGAGCAACTTCCAAATCACAAACGGCCTCGTAATTGTTCTGATCTACCGGCCGCAGTGATATTGTCATGTGCCTTGCTGACGTTTAAATCCGAGCGCTTAAGATCGACGACGGTTGCCGCCGTTGCTGCGGCGCCGGCGGTTGTTGTTGCCTCCGCCACTGTTGCTACGGCGAACGGATTTGTATTCCACTTGAGGAATCTCCGCCAACAGCGCTTCCGGCGGCTGCTCGCATTTTAATTCCATGCCCAGCAACTTTTGAATGGGCTCCAGGCGTAAGGCATCGTCCTCACAGGCGAAGCTAATTGAGGTACCGTGATTGCCGGCACGGCCGGTACGGCCAATTCGGTGCACGTAATCTTCGGGCTCTTCCGGCAAGGTAAAGTTCACCACATGGCTGATGCCGTCGATGTGTATGCCTCGCCCAGCCACATCGGTGGCCACCAGTACTTTTAACTCGCCTTTTTTGAATTTATCCAAAGTGCGCACGCGCTTGTTTTGGGCAATTTCACCGCTCAATAGGCCAGCCTCTAGGCTGTGGTCGAGTAGCATTTGGTGCAAGCGACGGCATTCATCACGTCGGTTGGCAAACACCATTAGGCTCTCTACGTCTTCCTGTTGTAATAGGTTGTACAACAAGGCGAACTTTTCTTCCGTGGACACCAAATAAATGTGCTGGGTTACGGTGTCAGTGGCAACGGATTCCGGTTGGATTTCTACCGTTACGGCTTTGTCCGTCCACTGTTCCGCCAACATCAGAACATCGTAGGTAAAGGTAGCGGAGAAAAATAAGGTTTGGCGATGGCTTTTAGCCGGCGTAGCTCGCACGATACGCTTCACTTGCGGAATGAATCCCATGTCCAGCATGCGGTCGGCTTCGTCGATAACCAGCACTTCTACTTGATCCAGGTGTACTACGTCGTTGCTGACGAAATCCAATAGACGGCCGGGCGTGGCTACCAAAATATCCACCAAACGGGCAGCGACTTTATCTTGCTGCTTCTGGTAGTCCATGCCACCCACTAGGGTGTGCACTTGCAGACCTGTGTACTTGCATAACAACTTGGCGTCTTCGGCAATTTGCAGCACCAGCTCACGGGTAGGAGCCAAAATAAGTGCTCGCGCCTCACCAGCGTAGCGCTCTTCTTCCAGTGGATTACACAATAGATCATCAATGATGCCGAGTAAAAACGCAGCCGTTTTGCCGGTACCTGTCTGCGCTTTACCAACCACATCTTGGCCATCAAGGGTAAAGGGTAATGCTTGAGCTTGAATGGGCGAGCAATACTCAAAACCCAGGTCGGCAATGCCGTGCATGAGTTCATCGGGTAAGTCTAAGTCGTGGAAGCGGGTTTTACCCTCTTGCGGCTCTACGTGGAACTGATCGATCGACCACGCTTGCACACGAGTGTTACGAGCGCGCGACCGACCATAGGGCTTTTTGCTCGAGCGCTTTTTGCTCTCTGAGGCTGGAGCAACGTCCTGGCCTCCCTCGGTGCTGACTTCTGGGCTGTTAAATGTACTGTGGTGGTAACGCTGTCCGATCAAACCAAGTTGCTCGCTTATAAAAAAATGAGCAGCGATTGTACCACAGCCAGTTCAGTTATTAACCGCTTATGGCCCCTGCTTTACCATCAATATGACCTGATTTGCGCCCTATTGCCGCTCAAAGCCAGTGGTTTCGGTGGTGTACCACCGCACCCAGCGGTAGTACTCATTTCGGTACTAGCCGTTTCGGTAGCATCCTTTTCCATACTACTAGCTATCGAAGAGAGATTACAAACAACAGTTTGGCGAGTGGAATCCGCCAAACCACGAGTAATGACAGTCATCATTAGCGACGACTAAAATACCGATTCAGCCAATAATCCACACTTAGATAGCGCCCTGCACCGTAAAACAACAGGGTTAACAACATGATAAAGTAAGTCGCGGCGAACTCCACGCCGTTATTCAGCAGCGTCACACTTCCCCTACCGGTTAACCAAGAGTAGTTTCCATGTTGCTTTAAAATAGCGATTACCTGGGTTTTACGCTCCGCCGCCTCCAACACGCGCTGGTTGGCCAACCAACTGCTGGCATCCGCAATTGCCAACCAGCCATTGGGCCAGTGCACAAAGAAAATCGCCACCAGCATGGTTGCCATCAACGGCACCACCGCCAACCGGGTGGCCAACCCCAACGCCAACAGTGCTCCGCCCACCAACTCAGCAGCCGCGGCTAAAAATACCATCACCTCGGGCATGGGCAGGCCTAGCCCCCAGTCCGGGTTTCCAAACCACGCCACGGTGTCCTGCCAGGCGGCGAATTTTACCCAGCCGGCCTGCATCATCACTGGCGCTAAATACAATCGCAGCAATAGCAACGGCACGCCGTCACCGTGGGCCAGCAGGTTACGGGCGGTGGCCGCAGCATGTTTGATGGCAGTTATTGTTAGCACGGTATCTCTCCATAGGTTTCAAGGGTACACTCAACGCCCTTTTTAGGAGTGGCTAGCAGAAATAGCGGTTCCTATGGAGAGTTCCCGTTTTTGTCACAAATTTGATCACATAACCGTTTATATAAGCCTCTAATTGCCTTGAAAAATCCGACCCAACACGAAGTTATCACCATAGCCCGCATGGGCGTTCCGCTGATCATTTGCCACATTGCTATCATCGGCATGGGTGCCACTGACACCATTTTTTCAGGCTTAGTTAGCACGCAGGACTTGGCCGGGCTGGCCATTGGTGCCGCTATTTGGGGGGCGCTGGCAGTGTTTGTGATGGGCATGTGCGGCGCCACTGCTACCATTGCCGCTCAATACCACGGTGGTGGCCGCTACTCTCGAATTGGCTTCCAAGTTCATCAAACCGCTTGGATCGGTGTGGCCGCCATTATTCTGGTTTGCCTAGCGCTGGTAACCAGCCAACTGTGGCTCCCGGCCATACAACCTCCCGGCCCAATCACCGATATTGCCTGGCGCTACCTTACGATACTAAGCCTGGGCAGTGTGGGCTTTTTGATTTTTGTGGTGCTGGTAAACGCCTGTGAAGCAGTGGGCGACATGGCCATGGCCATGGCAGCTTACGGGCTGTTATTTATACTCAACGCGCTGTTCGATTACCTCTTTGTGTTTGGCAAATTGGGACTCCCTGCCATGGGCGCCAAAGGGTGTGCATGGGCCAGCGTGGTGGCCTATTGGGTGGCGGCCATCGGCGTCGCCTTGGTATTGCAGGGTAAAGCGCAGTATCGCCGTTACCACTTATTCACCAAGGCTTGGCGCCCTCATTGGCCAACAATAAAAAAACACATCGCTATCAGTGTGCCCTTGGCCATCGGCAGCGGCGGCGAAGTATTTTTCTTCACCAGCGTGGCTTTGATGGTGTCTCCCTTTGGCCAGGTTGCCGTGGCCGGACATCAGGTGGTGATTAACTACAGCTCGCTGGTGTACATGATTCCACTGGGATTTAGTGTGGCCGTTTGCATCCGCTGCGCGCAGTTGCGCGGCGCTAAACAATTTCAGGCCGCAACCTTTAGCGCTTTTACCGGGGTCAAAGTCGCCCTAGCAGTGGCAGTGACCACCATTGCCATCACCGTTTTAGCCCGAACACTGATCGCCAAGGTGTACAGCCCAGACCCCGCCGTGCAACAACTGGCGAGCCAATTACTGCTGGTGTGCGTGGTATATCAATTGTTTGATGCGGTGCAGGTGTCTAGCTGGGGTGGCTTACGCGGTTTTGGCGACACTAAAATACCGATGTTTATGCAGCTAACCGCCTACTGGCTGTGCGGATTCCCACTAGGCTACGCCCTGGCCAACTACGCCGAGCTTGGGGTGTTTGGGTTTTGGTGGGGTATTGTGGTGGGATTAATGATTGCCGCAGTGTTACTACACACTCGCTTGCATTGGTTAGCGAAAAGAACTTGCTCTAATTAACAGCCAAGCTGCCAAAGGCTAGCAACTGATTACAACAAGGGATATAAGAATCCGCGTTATTGAATGTTTGTACTCGAAATCAAATATCGCTGACCAACAGCGCTCCGACGACGGAGCGCATCATCATTGATAAAGAAACTTAAGAATACTTATTGAATTTCAACCTCGGCAGTTATTGACACACCTGAACTACTTGTGATCGTTATTGCTTCTGGTGCTTTGTCAATTTTTAACCATCGGTTTTGATAGAAACCAGCGTAATCGCGCCAAAAAACACTACCTAACTTCCGGCTATTTGTTTTGAATTTAGCATCTAAAGTTAATAGAGCAGTGCCTTCGGGCTCTACAGTGGAAGATACACGCACCCAAAGCTTCTTCTGATTAGAAAAATATATTGCCTTAATAACTTGCAAACTTTCAGGTGGGGACGCCTTCACCATACCTGCATCTATAGCCTTACGAACTTGTTTTCCCTTAATAGGTAAGCAACGAGTTAAACCGCTACTCTCGTCCGCATTACTATCCTTTTTATAGTGACCTACCCCCTGCGGACTATACTCGAACCCATCTGGCAGAAGAAACTTGACCTGATAACTACCGTCAACGATATTTCCAAATAAATATCGGCCGCTAGTACTTGTGGTCGTTTTATTTAACAGCGCGCCATCACATGAAAGTAGCTGCACCTCAACTCCAGCCAAGCCTCTTTCACCTGGATCTTGAAATCCGTCACCATCATCATCTAACCAAACAAAATCCCCAATTATGCCAGAGCCTACCGCATTTACTTTCCTCGTTCCGATTTCGGTCCCGTTGGAAATCCAGAGGCTATTATCCTGATCCCCAAACTGCCTGGCGCGGAAATAGAACCCGTTGGCGGTATTAATGTTTTGAAAATCCATAAATATCGGCGCTATTGTGTCTCGGTACGCTATAAATCCTGACTCGCCTGGCAGAGCGTCTAAAACTAAATAAGTCCCCGCTCTAGTACCATCACTACCCCACAACTCTCTTCCGAATTCTTGGTGGTCTGCGACAAAATAAACGTTATTAGAAAACCCATAGAAAACCTGAACGCCATATTGGTCGTACCCTTGGTAGTACCAACCATCGGGGCTACTAAATGAACTTTCTGCTCCAGGGTTGATATCAGCGACCATTTCTGGAACCCCACCTTCATTTAGCTTCCAAACCTCCCTACCAACGCCTTCTTTGTAAGCAGTGAAATACAATACTCCGCCATAGCTGTAAAAGTTCGCTGGCTGACTGCTCTCTGCGCCTGGATTGATATCTCCAACCAATTGGTAGCGGCGATCCGCGCCAATCCCCTCTAACCTCCATAATTCTTCACCTACCAAGCTACCCTCGGCGACAAAATACTCTTCGCCGTCAAACCAATAGCTGTAAACTACGTCATTAATCGTCGGATATCCATCACTAGGACTTCCATACGGGTAGTAGTGACTGGAGACAATTGATGATTCAGCAGTATCTATGTCTATTTCAATTAACTGATAGGAATATGCATGGTAATAAGGTTCAGCTAACAACCTTAGCTCTACGACATACAGCCTTCCATTTTCCGTATAAAGCATTTCGAGAAAATAGTAGTAGCCCCAATCGTGGCTGACATAGTCCTCTGTTATTTCATAAACGTAACTAATTTGGCCATTACTGTCCTTTGACCACACAGTATCACCGACTACGTAGAACATATGATCTCCGATTACAACAGCATGCTCATATGCAGAAGTGTCGAAGCTACTGGACGTACTCAGACCGGAATCACTTTTTTCCTGATTTGTACTAGCTAGTGATTTAACGCTCAAAGGTAAAATCAAAGTAAGTAAGAGCACTAAAAAAGAATAACAATTTAACTTGCTTGGGAAGGCGGGCGCGGAGATCATGAACAGCTCTCTATTATTTTCTAAAGTTATCCTCACAACACCCCTCCGATATTTTAGATATCGGAAAGAAATAAATGAGGCAGCACCGCGAGACTAACATGCAGCACCCAAATAGCACTGAAAATTAATTAAACTTTACCAGAAAATGGAACCTTGTTCCTTGCATTTACTAATTCCCCCCACCCTTACCAACGTAATATCAGATACAACTTAGCTATCGGAGCCACACACCGGGCAGCCGGGTTGCTTGAGAAGATTAAGCGCCTGCCAACTGGTGCGCCAAGCGTCGTAAATAGACAGTTTGCCGGCGGTGGCGGTGCCCAACAGTACTTTTAATGCCTCCAACGCTTGCATCGCCCCAATCACCCCCACCAAGGGCGCGATCACACCACTGGTGGCGCAATTTAAATTTACGTTGGCGGTTTCGTCGTACAGGCATCTATAGCAGGCTGAATTGTTATTCGGGTCAACCACCAATAACTGCCCCTCACCGGCGATGGCCGCCCCGCAAACCAATGCGGTTTTTTGCTGGTAACACAATTTATTGACTTCCAAGCGGGTGGTTAAGTTGTCACTGCAATCTAACACAACATCGGCCTGATCAATGGCCTCTTGCAATGCTGTGCCAGAGAGGTTTACCGCCATGGCAGTCACACGGGCACTTGGGTTGATAGCCTTGGCTGTAGCGGCGGCGGATTCGGCCTTACCCTGGCCTAAATCGCTGTGGCTGTGAGCGATTTGACGCTGCAAATTGGATAACTCTACCGTATCGCAATCGGCCAATATTAAATGCCCCACCCCGCTGGCGGCCAAGTACATAGCCGCCGGGCTGCCCAACCCGCCGCAACCAATCACCAACGCCGTGCTGTTGATAAACACTTGTTGGCCATCAATATCAATTTGCGGCAGCAAAATATGCCGGCTGTAGGTTAAAAGTTGTTGGTCATTCATTGCCATTGCCCCTGGGTAACACGGTCGCGGCCGCCGAAATCCTGGTTACATTGCACGTTGGAATAGCCCAATTCATTCAGCAAAGCTACCGCCCACGGCCCTTGATTGTAGCCGTGTTCAAACAGTAACCGGCCGTTGGGTTTTAAGAACTCGGTGGCATTGCGGGCGATGTTTTCGATATCCGACCTGCCGCAATTGGCCGCCACCAAAGCACTGCTGGGCTCAAAACGAACGTCACCTTGGCTTAAATGCTCATCGTGTTCATCAATGTAAGGCGGATTAGAGACAATCAGGTCAAATTTTTGCGGTACCTGGATATTAGTAAACCAATCGCTGTGCAAAAAGGTGACGTTTTTTAGGCCATTACGCAGCGCATTTTGGCTCGCAACCGCCAAGGCTGCCTGGCTGTAATCCGTGGCAGTGATCTGCCAACTGGGCTGCTCTGCCGCCAATGCTAATGCAATGGCGCCACTGCCCGTGCCTAAATCCAAAACAGTTAATGGCTTGGCGTCGGCATTTGTTAATTGGGCTTTGGCCAGAGCAAGTTCGACCAATAGTTCTGTCTCTGGCCGAGGAATAAGGGTGGCCGGAGTGACCGAGAGGTTTAGCGTCCAAAAGCCCTGCTCGCCCATTAAATAGGCCACGGGCTCTCCCACCTGGCGTTTTTTAATCAGGGCACTAAACTGTACCGTTTGCTCTTGGCTGGGAATTCGCTCCGGCCAAGTAAACAAATAGCTGCGGTCTTTTCTCAAGGCGTAAGACAATAGCAACTCGGCGTCTAAGCGAGCAGATTCTGAGTCGGATAATTCGCCGGTGGCCCAGGTTAGCAACTGGCCAATGGTACCGGTCATAGTTTGAGCCATTGGCTAGGCGTTTACTGCGCCAACGCGGCCAGCTGATCCGCTTGGTATTCGTTCACCAAAGAGCCCACCACTTCGGATAAATCACCTTCCATAATTTCGGCCAATTTATACAGCGTTAAATTAATGCGGTGGTCGGTCACTCGGCCCTGAGGGTAATTGTAGGTGCGGATGCGTTCAGAGCGGTCACCACTGCCCACCAGGTTGCGGCGTTCATCAGCAATGGACTGCGCCGCGGCGGTTTCTTGTTCGGTTTTTAACTTGGCCGCCAGTAACGACATAGCACGGGCGCGGTTTTTGTGCTGCGATCGTTCGTCTTGGCACTCCACCACGATGCCCGTTGGCAAATGCGTAATACGAATGGCCGAGTCGGTTTTGTTAACGTGCTGGCCACCAGCACCGGATGCCCTAAATGTGTCCACACGGATATCGTTTTTATTGATATCCACTGCTTCCAATTCATCGGCTTCGGCCATAATGGCCACGGTGCATGCGGAAGTGTGAATGCGGCCCTGGGATTCGGTCTCCGGTACACGCTGCACTCGGTGGGCACCGGATTCAAATTTTAATTTGGAATAAACGCCCTGGCCGGCAACGCGGGTGATGATTTCTTTGTAGCCGCCGTGCTCACCTTCGTTGGCGTTCATAACTTCCACTTTCCACCCCTGGGTTTCTGCAAACTTGCTGTACATGCGATATAAATCGCCGGCAAAGATTGCAGCTTCGTCACCGCCGGTGCCTGCACGTATTTCCAAATAAACATTTTTCTCGTCGTTAGGATCTTTGGGCAGCAGTAATGTTTGTAGTTCCAGCTCCAGCGGCTCTTTATCGGATTCGGCTTCTTTTAACTCCTCTTGCGCCATCTCTCGCATGTCGGCATCGCCATCGTCAAGCATTTCTTTGGCGGTTTTAATATTGTCTAAAACCTGCCGGTAACTGTTAAAAACTTGCACCACAGGTTCTAGCTCAGCGTATTCTTTGGACAAGGTTCGGAATTTATCCTGATCGCCGATCACGCCGGCATCACCTAATAGATGCGCCACCTCGTCGTAGCGGTCGTGGAGAATTTCCAATTTGTTAAGTATCGATTCTTTCATAGGATTGATTAACTCAAATCTTGATCATTAAGATCAAATAACTCATGGCTAAAACCAATTAAATCCGTGCGCCCTTCGGCGCTGGCTTGGCGGATTTTGGTGGTGGGGCCATGCAACAATTTATTAGTTAGGTTTCGCGCCAGTTGTTTTACCACGTCCTCAGGGCTGCCACCGGCCTCCAGTGCACTGAGGGCTTTTTCCAGTTCGTTATCGCGTACATCTTCGGCTTTACGGCGGTAGGCGCGAATGGTGGAAGCGGAATCCTGCACGCGCAAGCCGTGAATGTAAGCCTGCACGCCTTCTTCTATTATACTGGCGGCCTGCTCTGCAGCCTCCTGGCGAGAACGCAGGTTTTCTTGAATGACGTCGCGCAAATCATCCACTGTATATAGGTATACATCCGAAAGATTCGCTACCTGCTCTTCGATATCTCTGGGCACAGCGATATCAACCATAAACATGGGCTTGCGTTTGCGGGCTTTGAGCGCTTTTTCCACCGTTCCTTTACCTAAAATAGGCAGCGGACTGGCGGTAGAGCTAATAACAATGTCGGCCCTGGGCAACACCTCGGGTATTTCTTCCAGCAAAATGGCCTGGCCGTTAAATTTATCCGCCAAATCTGCCGCTCGCCCAAGGGAACGGTTGGCCACGATGATGGATTTCACGCCTTGGTTGTGCAAGTGGGTAGCCACCAGCTCGATGGTTTCGCCAGCGCCGATCAACAGCGCTGTGTCTTGTTTTAAATCGCTAAAAATTTGTTGGGCCAGCGTAACCGCAGCGTAGGCCACGGACACCGGATTTTGCCCGATGGTGGTTTCTGTGCGCACGCGTTTGGCGGTGGCGAAGACCCGCTGAAACACCTCGTGAAGATTTGCTCCAGCCGTACCAGATTCCTTAGCGTGGGCGTAGCAGGCTTTCATCTGGCCAAGAATCTGCGGCTCGCCTAACACTAGGCTATCCAGCCCCGCAGCCACCCGCATCATATGATTAATGGCCTCTTCACCCTGCTTTTGGTAATGGCAACGCCCCAGCTCTGACACATCGACACCGCAGAACTGACTTATCCATTGCAGTACAGTGTCTGGGTTGGTATCAGCTGGGGTGTACAGCTCTGTTCGATTGCAAGTGGATAATATGGCCACTTCAGCAATACCTGCTCGGTGGGCCGCCAACAACGCAGGTTCCATCTGCTCCGGGCTAAACGCCAGTTGCTCTCGCAGGGCCACCGATGCGGTGTTGTGATTGATGCCGAGGGCAAGAAGAGTCATGAAACGTCGTATGTCTGGTAAAGGCTGAACACTGGTTAGCGGTATCAAATCTAGCGGCTACTAAGCGCATGCAGGCTCCTGTTATGGAGCAAGGCCCGGCAGCACGATTACAGAGCAAGAACCGCGTCAATGCCTGTACCTTCTATCCATACGTCTGCTGTAGGGCAGTCTAAACAAATCTGACTGCGCTCATTAACCCTATAAACTGGGCGGCCCCAACACATTGCTTGCATATTGCTTGGGAGCAAAGGCCAGCCGTTGTGGTCTATCAAGGGCCTTAGCATCAACCTGCATATACTACGATGCGTTAGTTGATTGCAGTTTGGCGCATTTGGCCGCTATTTTTGCTGCCAATGGGCTACAGAAGCGTAAATTGTCCGCATCTAGGGCCTTACTGACAAGTTTTTCCTGTCGAAGCAATCCTAAACAGAGGACAATCCACTAAACCAGAATTATACTGGAATTTCGACCTACTCATTTACGGTTACTAATGCGCCTAAGGCAATCAATGCATAAAACAGCTCTGCAAATGACACCTCGCCGCCGTTCGGCATTTAATGCACTGGGTTATTTGCACCCCGCCGCCGCGCTACTGGCCGCTGTAATTTTGGCCGGCTGTGCCAGCCAAGCACCACCGGAGGTGGTTGAAACGCCAGCCTTAGAGCCGGAACCTGCCGTTGCTGAACCTGAAGTCACCTACAAGCCATTTGCCCCAGAAACCCTCTATTCGCTGATAGTGGCGGATCTCGCACTGGATAGGGGCCGCTACGATATAGGCCTTGGCAACTACGTGCAACAAGCACATGCCACCCGCGACCCTGCCGTGGCCGCCCGCGCCACCCGCATTGCTCGCTTCCTCAACGCCAACCAAGCGACCATGAGCAGCGCATTGCTTTGGCTGGAGGTCGACCCAGACAATATAGAAGCCCGCGTCATCGCTGCCAACGAGCTCGCCCAAGTGGGCCGATTAACCGAGGCCTTTGAAATTGCCAAGCCACTGGCCGGCACTGATGCCCAATCAATCTTCCAGACCATTGCCGCCCGGGCTACCCAGAGTGCCCGGCCACAGCAAGAGATCCTGCTCGATGACTTTAATCAACTGATTGCCGAGCATCCCAATCAAACCGATCTGTTAGTGAGCAAAGGGCTCATACTTCAGGCTCAGGAGCAGCACGAAAACGCCCTGGCAGTGGCCGAAGCCATTTTACAGCGAGATGCCGATAGCGCCGCCGCTGTTAGCTTGCAATCTCGCTCACTGCAGGCACTGGGCCGCCATGAAGAGGCGCGCCAGCGACTAGAAGCCATGCTTCAGCGCAACCCCAGCGACCAACGACTGCGGCTAGATTACGCGCGGTTATTGGCCGACGATGACCTAGAGCTGGCCCGCGACCAGTTCCAGGTGCTGCTGGAGCAATCTCCCGATGACGCCAACTATTTGTTTTCGCTGGCCCTTATCAACAACGAAATTGGTGAAACCGATACGGCCAAAGCGCAGTTCACTCAATTGATTGCCCATCCCTCAAGGGGGGCTTCCGCCCACTTTTACCTAGGTGAAATTGCCCTGGCCGAAGGCGACAACGCCCGCTCCCTCACCCACTTTTTGCAAGTAGACTCTGGGCCGGATTTCCTACCGGCGCTGAACCGAGCCTCGGATATTGCCATCGCCCAAGGTGACATCAGCGCGGTGAGAGACCGCTTTGTGCAGCTGCGCCAAGCGTACAGCAATCAAGAAGAGCGGCTATACATCGCCGAGGCGGAAATCCTCGCCCGGCACCAAATGTTAGATGAAGCCGTTGCCACCTTAACCAATGGCCTTACTTTCCACGCTAATAACGCATCACTGCTCTACGCCAGAGCCATGCTCAACGAGCAGCGCGATCACCTAGCGTTAATGGAGCAAGATCTGCGGGCCATTATTCTGCAAGATACCGACAACGCCACCGCGCTCAACGCCCTTGGCTATACCCTGGCGGATCGCACAGACCGTTACCAAGAAGCGCTGGAGCTAATCAACCAAGCACTGAGCTTGCGGCCGGACGACCCCGCCATTATCGACAGTCTGGGTTGGGTGCAGTACCGCCTGGGAAACTATACCGAGGCGGTCTCTCGTCTGCGCGAAGCCATGAAAGCCTTCCCCGATCACGAAGTAGCCGCCCACCTTGGCGAAGTGCTGTGGGTAACTGGTGCGGAAGAAGAAGCGCGACAAGTGTGGCAAGAAGGCTTGCGGCTAAATCCCCGTAGCCCAATCATACCGGCGGTTATGGAGCGGCTCGACGCCCTACAGCGATAATGTTTAATCGAATTTCCCTCCGCGCTCTGGCAATTATTGCTGCGTTGCTAAGCGCCTGCGCCCAGTTACCAAAAACACCTGTGGCCGACTCACCAGGGCGGCCTGCCCAAGCGCTTACCCAGTGGCATATGAAAGGCAAAGTGGGGATTACTACTCTCACCGAACGCGTTAACGCCAGCATCAACTGGCAACAACAAGAATCTGACTTTTCCATCAGTCTAAGCGGCCCCTTTGGCCAGGGCCGTGCGGATTTAATCGGCGATGCCAGCGGCATTGTGTTAGCCACCGGCGGTCAGACCTACCGCGGCACCAGCGCCAAAGACCTTATGCAACAGCAGCTGGGCTGGAGCGTACCGGTGCAACATTTTACCTACTGGGCCAAAGGCATACCCTCACCACTGGCGCCGGTAACGGGACTTAGCTACGATGAACAGGGCAGCCTAAGCGCCCTAGAGCAAGACGGCTGGCAGGTTAGCCTCAGCCGCTACACCACGGTGGACGGTTGGCAGCTGCCCGGCCGAATGAGCGCAAAGACTGATCAAATCGCTTTATTAGTGGTGGCCAAAGAGTGGCTTCTGGATTAGCCTGGGCGGCCTACACGCAGCCACTCTCAGCTTTGCCATGCCCACACTGACTCTTCCCGCCCCCGCCAAACTCAATCTCTTTTTGCACATCAATGGGCGCCGGCCGGATGGCTACCACAACCTACAAACCCTGTTTCAATTATTGGATTACGGCGACGAGCTGTCGTTTACCGTAACAGGCAACGGCAACGACATTGAATTTAGCTGCAGCGACCCAGCCCTGGGCGGCGGCGATAATCTTGTGGTGCGCGCCGCCAAATTGCTGCAGCAAGCAGCGAATCGGCCAGTGGCTGCTAAAATACATCTAACCAAGCGCTTGCCTGCGGGCGGCGGCATCGGCGGCGGCAGCTCCGACGCCGCAACCACCCTGTTGGCGTTAAACCACCTTTGGGGGCTGCACCTAGCGCAAACTGAGTTGTTGCTGATTGCTCGCCAATTGGGCGCCGATGTGCCGGTATTCGTCTACGGCCAAAGCGCTTTTGCCGAAGGCGTAGGCGAGCAATTGCAAGCAGTTGATTTGGCTGATAATTGGTACGTTGTGCTGGCACCAGCCTGCCATGTATCCACAGCAGAAATTTTTTCACACAAGGGTTTGACAAGAGACACGCCCGTCATTAAAGTAGCGGCCTCTTTGCAGCACGGCACCCAAAATGACTGCCAAGCACTTGTGCGTGAGTTATACCCGCCGGTTAAATCGGCACTGAATTGGCTCGGTCAATTTGGCCCTGCAAAACTCACGGGAACTGGAGCTTGCGTTTTTTTAGCGGTGAGTAACGAGCAAGAAGCGCAGCGTATATTAGGCCAAAAGCCAGATGCTCTGGGCGGTTTTATTGCTCGCGGTGTTAACCAATCACCGGTGCTATCAATGCTTGCAAAGCAAATTGCTACTGGGGTGTAGCCAAGCGGTAAGGCAGCGGGTTTTGATCCCGTCATGCGAAGGTTCGAATCCTTCCACCCCAGCCATATTCCAAAAGTGTGGTTGTAACTGGCTATCTAAATAGATACACACCAAGATAGATACACAAAATGAACAGCTACAATCCTCTAAGCCTATCCAGTTGCGCACTCGGCCTTCCTTTTCGCTGCGCAACGATAGCTGCCGGTCTTAGATTCAACCCCCTTTTTATTAACCACACAGGTAATGCTTGTGGCTGATCTAATGCTATTTACCGGGAACGCCAACCCGGACCTTGCTCACGCGATTGCTGACCACCTCGGTATCCCAGTTGGGGATGCTACTGTGGGTAAGTTCTCCGACGGCGAAATTACTATTGAGTTAAATGAAAACGTTCGCGGCCGCGATGTTTTCATTTTGCAGACGACCTGCGCTCCCACCAATGACAACTTAATGGAGTTGATCTTTATGGTGGATGCACTGGGCCGCGCCTCCGCAGGCAGGATTACCGCCGTTGTGCCCTACTTCGGCTACGCCCGGCAAGATCGTCGAGTTCGGTCTTCTCGAGTCCCGATTTCGGCCAAAGTGGTTGCCGATATGATGGTAGCCGTGGGCGTGGATCGCGTACTTACCGTGGACTTGCACTCTGAGCAGATCCAGGGCTTTTTCGCAGTACCTGTAGATAACGTTTACGGTTCCTCAGTATTGCTGAACGACATTGAGCGCCAACACTACGAAGACTTAATCGTGGTATCGCCAGACATCGGCGGCGTGGTACGCGCCCGTGCATTGGCAAAACAACTCGGTATTGACCTGGCCATCATCGATAAGCGTCGCCCACAAGCCAACGTTGCTGAGGTGATGAACCTTATTGGTGATGTATCCGGCCGCACTTGTATCCTGCTGGATGACATGGTCGATACCGCCGGCACGCTGTGTGGCGCAGCCAAAGCACTGAAAGACTTTGGTGCTAAAAAAGTCATTGCCTACTGTACCCACCCGGTATTGTCTGGCAAGGCAATCAGCAATATCAACAATTCTGAACTGGATGAGCTGGTGGTCACCGACTCAATCCCGTTAAGCGAAAACGCCAAGCAGTGCGAGCGTATTCGTGTATTGAGCTTAGCGCCGATGCTGGGTGAATGTGTTCGCCGCATCTGCAACGAAGAATCTTTGAGTGCAATGTTCCGCTAGCGGAGCTTTCACCAAAGCTAACCATCCACGCCTAGCGTGGTTTTATTAACCTGCAACAACTCTGGTCGCAAGAGTGTTGTGAAAATTAAGGACTTTACAATGTCTGAAGATTTCGTATTAGACGCACAAGTTCGCGAACTGACAGGGAAAGGTGCGAGCCGCCGCCTGCGTCGTGAACAAGGCCTGGTTCCAGCCATCATCTACGGTTTGGATAAAGAGCCTCAGCAAATTACTTTGGCTCACAAAGATCTGGTCAAGCAATTGGAGAACGAAGCGTTTTATTCTCACATTGTTACGCTGAACGTTGGCTCTAGCTCTGAACAGGTTATTTTGAAAGACCTTCAGCGCCACCCAGCCAAAGCAATTGTTCTGCACGCTGACTTTCAACGCGTAGCGGCGGACCAAAAGCTGACCACCAAAGTACCTCTGCACTTCATTAACGAAGCCAGCAGTGTTGGTGTTAAAACCCAAGGCGGTGTAGTAACTCACAACATCACTGAATTGGAAATCTCTTGTTTGCCGAAAGATTTGCCAGAGTTCATTGAAGTTGACGTTCAAGCCCTTGAAGTTGGCCACAGCCTGCACATTTCTGAGCTTACCCTGCCAGAAGGTGTTACTTCCGTTGATCTGACCCACGGTGGAGATCACGACTTGGCCGTTGTCACCATCTCCAAAACTCGCGGTGCTTCTGACGCTGACAGCGAAGAAGAAGGCGAAGACGCCGGCGAAGAGTAATCTTTGCCACGGTGGGGGCACTGGCCCCCACCCACCTACCCTCCTACCGAAATCACTGCCGTGAATACGCCCATAAAACTGTTAGTTGGCCTGGGTAATCCAGATGCCCAATATCAACATACCCGCCACAACGCCGGCTGGGATTTTGCCGCTCTTATCGCCCAGCAATACAGTGGCGAATTAAAGCCAGAAAGTAAATTCTTTGGATTAGCAAGCCGAGTTCTCATTGGTACCAAAGAACTGCGTATATTAATTCCCACCACCTACATGAATCGCAGCGGCCAAGCGGTTGCCGCCATGGCCAATTTTTATAAAATTGAACCAGAGGCAATATTGATTGCTCACGACGAGTTGGACATGGTTCCCGGCGTGGCGCGATTAAAGATTGGTGGCGGCCACGGTGGCCACAACGGCCTGCGCGATACCATTAGCGCATTGGGTAACAACAAAAATTTTGCTCGCCTGCGATTGGGTATTGGCCACCCCGGTAACGCCAAGCAGGTGAGCGGCTACGTGTTAAAACGGGCGCCGGATTCAGAGTACAAACTGACCGAAGACGCCGCTTACGAAGCTAGCCGAGTGCTACCCGATTTAATGGCCGGCGACTGGGCCGGCGCAATGCAAGCGTTGCACACAGCTACCGGTTAAACTTTTAAAAAATTGTCAGCCCACCTCAGGCAGGCGGGTGACTCATACAGGACAACAAACCATGGGTTTTAAATGCGGTATCGTCGGCTTGCCCAACGTGGGCAAATCAACTCTTTTTAATGCGCTTACCAAAGCCGGTATCGACGCAGAAAACTTTCCTTTTTGTACCATTGAGCCTAACTCTGGCGTGGTGCCCGTACCGGACCCTCGCCAAGACAAGCTAGCAGAGATCGTCAAGCCGGAAAAAGTCATTCCTACCACCATGGAGTTCGTCGATATTGCAGGCTTGGTGGCCGGCGCGTCAAAAGGCGAAGGCCTCGGCAACCAATTTTTAGCCAACATCCGCGAAACAGACGCCATCGCCCACGTGGTTCGCTGCTTTGACGACAGCAATGTTATCCACGTTGAGGGCAAAGTAGACCCTGCTGCAGATATAGAAGTTATTAACACCGAGCTGGCCCTAGCAGACTTAGACGGCGTAGAAAAAGCCCTTACCCGGTACACCAAGCTCGCTAAGGGGCAAGACAAAAACGCCCAGGCCATGAAAGCACTGTGCGAAAAGATTTTGCCGCACCTAAACGAAGCCCAACCACTGCGCTCGTTTGAATTAACCGACGACGAGCTGGCGCTGCTTAGACCACTGAGCCTATTGACGTTAAAGCCCACCATGTACATCGCCAATGTTGACGAAGAAGGTTTTGAAGACAACGCCCTGCTAGATACTGTGCGCGGCATTGCTGAAAGCGAAAACGCCGTGGTGGTCGCCATCTGTAACAAGCTGGAAGCTGAAATAGCGGAACTGGATGACGAAGAAAAAACCGAATTCCTGGCCGACCTAGGCATGGAAGAACCAGGCTTGAACCGAGTCATCCGCGCCGGTTACGAACTATTGGGCTTACACACTTACTTCACCGCCGGTGTAAAAGAAGTGCGCGCCTGGACCATCCCCATTGGCGCCACTGCCCCCAAAGCCGCCGGTAAAATCCACACCGATTTTGAAAAAGGCTTTATTCGCGCAGAAATTGTTTCCTACGACGATTTTGTAAACCACAACGGCGAACAAGGCGCAAAAGAAGCGGGTAAATGGCGTTTAGAAGGCAAAGAATATATCGTTAAAGACGGCGACGTAATTCACTTCCGCTTCAACGTCTGATCCCCCAAAACAAGATCAATGGGGTCAGAGCCATTGATTCTTGTCTGTGCTAAACCTGCCCCCGGCAGGTTTTTTTTCGCCTAATAAAATCGACTTATATATCAATGGGGTCAGAGCGATTGATACGTTGCTTACATCAATTGCTCAGATCAATCGCTCTGACCCCATTGATTTATCGACTCTGCTCATGAGAACAATCGGGTTTCGATAATTGTTCACTTTGGTGGAAGGCGGTAAGGTCTTAGCTCTTTTTTATTACGACCTTTCCGCTTATTAAATCGCTCTAATTTATGCCCACCACCAAGAACGAAACTTCACCCAATAATTCTATCCACCAATCGCAGCAGTCAGCCTACTGGAGCGGCGTGTTTGCCATGACGCTGTGCGTGTTTTCTTTGATCGCCTCGGAATTTATGCCGGTGAGCCTGTTAACTCCGTTAGCTGAAGATCTCGCCGTGAGCGAAGGCTTGGCCGGCCAAGGCATTGCTATCTCCGGCGCTTTTGCCGTGATCACCAGTTTACTGATCAGCCGGCTGGCCGGCGCCATAGACCGCAAAGCCCTTCTACTTTTGTTTACCGCGCTAATGGCGGTGTCCGGTGCAATCATCGCGCTGGCTCAAAACTACGCAATTTATATGGTAGGCCGTGCTTTTATTGGTGTGGTAGTGGGCGGCTTTTGGTCGTTATCCGCCGCCACCGCCATCCGCTTAGTGCCCGCCAAGGACGTCCCCAAGGCGTTGTCCATTTTTAACGGCGGCAACGCTTTGGCCACTATCGTAGCGGCTCCTCTGGGGGCTTATTTAGGTGCGGTGGTGGGCTGGCGCGGCGCTTTTGCCTGCTTGGTGCCCATCGCAATTATTGTATTTATTTGGCAGTGGCGAAGCCTCCCCTCTATGCCAGCCTTGGCGAATGAAGGCAAACCCAAAGGCTTTTTTCATCTGCTACGCCGCAAGCATATCGCCTTGGGTATGGCTGCCTGCGGGTCCTTTTTTATGGGCCAATTTATCCTCTACACCTACATACGGCCGTTTTTAGAGATCGAAACCGAAGTTAGTCCTTCAATGTTATCGTTAGCTTTGGTAACCATCGGCATTGCCGGCTTTATAGGTACAACGCTGGTTAATCTATTTATTAGGCGCAGCTTATTCGGCACGATTATCACCATACCGCTTTTGATGGCCGCTGTAGCCTTGAGCCTGACGGCTTTAGGGCATTGGTTACCTGGCGTATTTTTATTGCTGGCACTTTGGGGGCTGTTCTCAACTGCGGCCCCGGTGGGATGGTGGAGTTGGTTGGCGCATGCCATGCCAGAGGACGCAGAAGCCGGTGGCGGGCTCATGGTGGCTATTATTCAGCTGGCTATTGCGCTGGGTTCTACTGTAGGCGGCTTGCTGTTTGATTGGCATGGCCATATCAGCACCTTCAGCGCCAGCGCCGCGGTGCTGGTACTGGCTGCAATCATTGCTTGGTACACAGCCCAGAAAACTCCCGCTTAGCCCATATTTGATACCGAAAAAATCTGTATTAAGCCACCCCGGCATTCGGTTTAGAGGCCTTTTTAAGGCCTGCCAAAAACCAGCTACCTGGGCACAAGCGCCACACTTGGTGCAGAGCCCAGGGCCAGTAATTGGTTAGCCACAGCACTAACATCGCCGCTAGTGTAAGCACACCAAACCACAAGGTGGTTCCAATTTCTGCCCCGCGCAAAGCAACCATGGGATAGAGGGAGGCCAGCAAGAAAACCCAGGCCAATACTTGCAAAGCCCAAAACTCCAGCGGGGTAGGTGCACCTTTGTACACCCGCTTATATTCTGCCTTGCGGCAAAGCGTAAAGTGCAGAAACGCCGCACTACACAGTAAAAAACTGATAATCATCGATTTTCCTTCTTGCCCTACCCTAGGCTTTGGCTTCGTTTTTTGCGAATAGTCCTTTGGCCAGTTGAGCAAAGTCGCCAACCCGCTTCACTTTAACTTGGCTTATAAAAACGGCGGTTGCTGCAAAGGCCAAACCAGCGAAGAGGCTTACACCATCAAACCCAATTCGTTGCCAGTCTCCATTGCTGATAGCCGCTAACAAAGAGGTTGGCGATGTTAAGGTATCCACCAATGGTATTAATATGAGCAGCACCGATAACAAACCCAATTGCTGAATCCAGCCACTGCGATGGCGCCACACCCCAGCGTGTAGCAAGCACAGTAGCCACACACCAAAGAAAATACCGATTTCCTTTTCAGGCCGCGCCTCTAGGCCCACCGGCAACAACCGGCTGGCCCAAAAATACGCAGCTGTAGCAATCATTAGCCCGGCTATAGAAGCCAAATTAACGGCGTTGACCAGCTCATAGCCAAATTGGCCCTGCTGTTGTTTTTTTCGTTTGCGCACCCAAAAAATCAGCCCTGTGGCGACCATGGCCGTGCCCAGCGCACCGCTGATAAACAACGACCAACGCAGAATGGGGCCAGAGAATTTAGCCTGATGCAAAATCACCAACGAATTAGCAACGGCAGCGATGGCGTTCGGTGCCGACCGCGTGGCAACATCCTCCACAAGGTTACCTTGCCCATCGTAAATAAGCTGTTTGCCACCGCCACGGCCATTACTAAAGCGATCCCCCTCGGTTGGCGAAACCGTTATTTCGCTGCCTACACTGCCTGGCTTACTAACCTCCACCGAAGCCACCGGCTGGCCCCAGTGTTGCTCGGCGTGACTAATAATGGCCTGCAAAGGAGGTGGCTGGAAATTTGTAGGCGCCACCTGGGCCACAGGCCGACCAGCGCCGGCCCCATGGCGCTCTCTGGGTTCGTTATTCCAAAAAACCAAGGTGCCCGCCAATAACACCAAGCCGGAAAAGGTGATCATTAAATGAAAAGGTAGCGCAAACACCGCGGTGAAGGCATGGGCATCCAAAAACCCCCGCTGGGATTTTTGGGTGCGAAAACTGAAAAAGTCTTTAAAGATGTTCTTGTGGATAATAATGCCGGTGATTAAACCGATGAGCATCAGCATCGTGGCAATGCCCACAAGGGTACGGCCCACCTCTCGCGGTATGCCATAGAGCTCAAAATGAAAACGGTATAAAAAGTTAGCACCGGCAGTCTCCCTTGCCGATAATGCTTCTCCGGTACTGGCATCCAGCGTTTGCACCGGCCCTCCGCGACGACTCTCATCACCGGGGTTGCGCCAGCGTACATCCAAGGTTCTGTGCCGGTCGTCTGGCAGTTCTATGCGCCACTCTTGGGCCAGGGGCGCATGTTCCGTTAGGTACTGCACGGCTATTTCGGCGCTATTGTCAGCCGGCACGGATTGGTGCAATTCCGGCTCCATCCAGTAGGTGATCTCCTCGCGAAAAAATACCAGGGTACCGGTAAGAAATACGGCAAACAGTAACCAACCTAAAATTAAACTGCTCCAGGTGTGTAGCCACAACATAGAGGCGCGGAAGCCCGCTGCTTTCATGATGCAACTCCCTGGGGCGCTATCGCCCACCATGCCGCCCAGGCAAGTCCTGTAACACCCAAGGTGCTGAGCACGGCTTTGAAATGAGATTGCGGGGAAAAAACCCAGATGATGACGCAAGCGTAAAACACGAAAAACATCATGTTATTTAACGTGCGCGCCTCTTGCTTATTTAGGCTGAGCCCCTGGCCAAGCCATAAACACGCAACCATAGCCAAAACGTAGCCGGCCAACGCTGCGACCAACACTCGCGCCGTGACGCCAAGCCGGTCGGCAACAACTGGGCTGTAGCCTGAGAATTTAAACATGCGATACATCCGCGATAGCTGATCTTAAAAACAGAGAGCCGGCAGAGCAAAACTCTACCGACAGATTGCAGCACTTCCCTGTGCTGTAGCCGTGAGGATTTTAGAAGGAATAGCTCACGCTTAAATCCAGACGTCGACCATCCAATACAACACCGAAGGTGTCGTTGGTGACTTCTTTATTGGCAACGTTGTACAAGCCGAGCATTAACTGCAAGCTTTCCGTTGCGTTATAGGAGCCGCCGATATCAACCATGGTATAGCCGGGAGTGCCCTCACTGACCGAGGTGCGGCCAAGGTAATCACTGGTTTCGCCACGGTAGTTAACTCTGCCCCAAACATTCATGGCAAAATTGATGTCCCAATCCAGGCCAAGGTTGGCCATGCGCTTGGGAATTTTATTCAACGGCTCACCGGCAAACTCGCCAGACTGCAGCTCAGATTTGGTTAACGTCATGTCGGCAGTTAAGCTTAGCGCCTGGGTGAGGTTATATTTAACACTGGCTTCTAAGCCACGAATCTGTGCTTCGTCGATATTTTGGCGTGTACTTAAAAAATAATAGGTATTGCCGCCGTACTCACAGGTGTAGCTTAGGTAGTCATTTCGATCGACGCTGTCCGGCGATGTGCAATAACGATCTTCGGCAATTTTGTCTTTGAAGTCCGTTTGGTACACGGTGACCGAAGAGGATAGGCCCTTATCCCTATCGTGATAATGCAACCCCATCTCGTAGTTGATGCTGGTTTCTGGCTCTAGCTCGGAATTACCAACAATTAACGCCCGAGAAATAGAATCACCACTAGGGCTTAAATTAGGTGAACCGCCACCGCCGGTGCCTCGGCCGAAACCCTCCGTAGCGTTTGGTAGCGATGGCTGGGAATAACCCGTACTCACCCCGGTTTTTAGGGTCAATGAATCAGAGATGGTCCAGTTACCATAAATCCGAGGCGAGACATGGCCGCCGAACAATTCGTCATCGTCGTAACGCAAGCCGGTAGTAATGGCAATGTCGTCAAAGAAATTCCATTCCACTTCGGCAAATACCGCCGCAATCCAACGGTCCACCGTGGCAACCGCACCTGCAACATTGGCCGATAAAAGACCGTTAGTTTCATCCACCAGCTCTTCGGTTTTATAGCGGCCACCGAAGGTGTAAATATGTGGGCCGGCGGCATAATTCATTTGCGTGTTTAACGTAACAATTTCTTCTTCTTTATCATCGGTTTGTACGCGTTTTGAGGTGTCTTGCTGTAAGAACGTGCTGGTTGTTAGCGCGCCGTAACTGCCGTCATGGGTCAGCGTTAGCAGTTCTTTTTCGTACTCATAATTAGAAGGGTCAGAGTCAGCAGAGATCGATTTTCCCGGCGTACGATCAAATTCGGTATTAGCGTAATCATAGGAGAGCCCTATTCTATTGGACTGATTCGCTTGCCAAGTTAATTCGCCACCAAAACGTTGGGTATCAAGCTCCGGCTGACTCGATGCGCCATCATCACCGCCACTGAAGTCACTTTCGTCGGTATGCTCTAAGCTGCCGGTAACCGCTAAGCCAAGCACGTTGTCTATCAGTGAGCCGGCCAAATATAAATCCGTAGTATATTCGTCGTTGGTAATGTCATTCATGGAGTTGACGTAGTTGGCCGCCACATTACCCGTCCACTCCTGGGGCGTGGCACGGGTGATAATATTGATAACCCCTCCCATGGCCTCCGAGCCGTACAAGGAGGACATTGGCCCACGAATCACTTCCACGCGCTCAATCATGGCCAGTGGTGGCATGGCAATTTGTTTGCCGCCATCAGAGCCATTAGTGTTTATATTCCGGCCGGCAGAAATCGGGCGACCGTCGACCAAATACAGCGTGTAGGCGTCGTCCATCCCCCGGATACTGATGTCTTGCATATTGCCGCCACCATTAACGTAGACGCCGGGGATATCCCGCACAGCATCAACAATGGAGGTATAGGCTTGTTTGCGCAATTGCTCGGCAGTTACCACTGAAATAGAGGCTGGAGCATCGATAATTTTCTGTTGATAGCCAGCGGCGGTCACTACCACTTGCTCGATCTCTGAATCGGTAGCTGCATCCGATTGCGCAAGCGCCGTGCTTGCGGAGAGCAGCGAAGCCAGTATTACGGTGCTGCTGTGAGAGGCTATTACCAGTGGTCCCTTTGATATGGCGTTAATTGCCATAGTGTCGTACTCCTCTGAGTGATCTTTAATTCGTATATAGAGCTTACAAAAACGAGGCAGAAACTTTCCTTCTAACACGCGCCGACTGGTGGTCACTAATGAACTCTAACAACCAGTCTAGTGTCACAGGTGTGTATCTATCGTTTTTAGTTAATCAGGTAACGGATGCGCGCTATCCATAGCGCTTTGTAGAAACGCCGTATTTCCAGCGTTTTTCTAGTGTGAAGGAAAAATGTTAGCTAAAGTAAAATACTAAACTGCAGTCGACGATCTTAGGCATAAGTGATTAAAGTACACAGCATCGCTTTTGGGGTCTGTTTCTAGCGTCGCCATTACAGATAATTGCAAATCCTTCGTGCAATACAACTTCGCAGAGAAGATATAAGAAAATAAAATATCGAAGTTTTCTCTTCGGCCGTTCAGCAACTGTCTAAAACGGACGTCTCTGAAGGCTGAACAAAAATGCAATTCGCCACGTCTAAACCGGGCGTTAATGGATCTCTAAATCCTGCCAAAATTTCACTACCTATTGTTTGGTGTCGCTAGGCCAAGGTTATACACCGCGTAATTCCGTGTTTAAGGTTAAACATTTAAAAACGAACCTTAACCACTGGAACACCAAAATCAAAAATTATCCACAGGCACGCCCAACACGCCGTAAACGTAATTTGCATTTCACCAGCAAAGAGCAGATGGATTCGACAGTGCTGCGCTGCTGTAGGGAATAGATAAAAGAAACTAAAAATGATGAATAGATGCGGTATCGCTGCGCAATTGCTGAACTCAGAACACCTCGTCGGGGAAAGTCAGATACTTTGTTGACCCAATCCCTGCGTTTGTAGCACTGTCTCAAATTCAACCAAACCTAAACGCTAACAATTATCAATCACCAGCTAATTTCGCCATAGTAAAAGCTTTGTACAAATCATTAAACGCGACCAAATTTGAGCAAGATGCTCAGTATATTTGATGCATTCCTCTCATCAGTGAGGAAATCGATCGCCGCCCGTGGCTTTCGGTGACGATAATGATTTTCATTACCCCGCTGATTATTGCACCATATTTCCTATAAACAAAAGTGGCAAATGTGCAAAGATTGTGAATAACGTACACCGTTGATGACTAAGCTGTCAGGCCTACAGATGAGCCAAACTAGGCTTAAACAGACTCCAAGGATATGTCCAGTACCATTGCGTGATAGTGCCAATAAGTCTTGACACGGCCTCAGGTGTCGTCGATAATGCGCGCCCTCACCAAATGGCGGGCAACCAAATCGGTTATCGCTACTCGGTAAAGAGGCATATATAGTGGCTAGGTAGCTCAGCTGGTTAGAGCGCAGCACTCATAATGCTGAGGTCGGGAGTTCAAGTCTCCCCCTAGCTACCACTTCCCCCTTGCCTATACACAAAACTCCCCCAGCTACAAACCCTGGCCAAATCCGCCTGAAATATCCTTATCGGACGAGCATCTTTCTAACAATTCTCGGCCCTGCACAAGCAAACGGGCAAAGTTTGCACAACAATTACATGCAAGCCCTTTCCAAGCACGAAAATGACCTCCGGCGTTCCGCATTGATGGAAGAGCCCAATGACGGGCCATACACTATGGAAATAATGTGCACATCGCTCTCCCTCGTGTGACCATTTCTTTTAATTGAGGAAAGATTAAGGAATGGTTAGCCAAAACACTGATCATAGATAATTCTTCATAGTATTATTTTATTGAACTCGTCGAACGACGATCAAATAAGACATTCTCTGATTACGAATTAAGCGCCATAAAGCTTAGGATTTATGGGGATTTAGGTTAGTCAGTGGTGGATTTTTGATAGCTCGATCGGCGCTTGGGCAATAGCAATAATTAATTGCTGCCGCCCTAATGAATATTCAGTTAAGGCTCGAGCCATCTTATTGAAATAGAGGCTTTGAGATACGTGCGCGCTGCACGAAGAAAAAACGTTTTACGAACAAAACAATCATCACACAGGCCTGGGTCAACGCCTGTGTATCAGCCGCTTTTTTAGGAATCGTTACATGGATAACAGTACTCCCCCTAACACTCCCAAGCGAGGACGTTTGTTAACCGGAATTTTGGGAGGCGGTTTAGTGGCCGTGGTGGCTGGGGCCATCGTCTATTCCTTTTTGCCATCTTCCGATTCTCAATCCATGCCACCGCAACGCCGAGGTTGGGACAGCCCCGCCATAGTGCAGGCCCAGCCCGCGGTGATCGGCGACTTGCATGTGTTGGTTAAATCCATTGGCACAGTTACACCGCTGAATACAGTTAATGTTTCCAGCCGTGTTGGCGGCATCCTCGACAGCATTTTATTTAAGGAAGGCGCTACGGTAGAAAAAGGGACCGTTTTGGCCGCAATTGACCCACTGCCCTATGAGGCACAGCTAGAGCAAGTAGAGGGACAATTGCAACAAAACCAAGCAAAACTGGCGAATGAAAAATCCAATTTGGCACTCTACGAAACTCTGTGGGAACAAGATTCTATCGCCCGCCAAACCCTTAGTGATCAAAAGGCTCTAGTGAACGAGCTTTTAGGTACGGTTAAGGCAAACGAAGCTGCGGTAAAAGATGCTCGCTTGCAACTTTCATGGACGCAAATTGAAGCGCCGATATCGGGCATGCTTGGATTGCGAAAAGTCGACCAGGGCAACGTAGTCAGCACCGGCGACGCAGAAGGGTTAGTCACAATTACACAGATGCAACCCATTACCGTTAACTTCACCGTGCCGGAGGTTCAAGTAGGACCACTGCGCAAATCCTACCTTGGCAACCAAAAGATGGTGGTCGATGTATTAGACCGGGAAGAATCCAAAATTATTGCCACCGGCGAACTTACCACGCTGGATAACCAAATAGATTTAACAACCGGTACACTAAAAGTACGGGCGCAATTTGCCAACGATGATTTGGCACTTTTCCCCAATCAGTTTGTTAACGTACGCCTGCGCTTGTCCACATTAAATGCCGCTTTATTAATCCCTGGTGATGCCATTCAATACGGCACCAACCGCAGCTATGTTTACGTCATTACCGAAGGCAAAGCCTACGCCCGGGACATCGTGTTGGGAGAGGCCTCTGGTGACCAAGTACAAGTGATCGAAGGCTTAAAAGAAGGCGAATTGGTGGTGCTGGAAGGCCTCGACCGATTGCGCGATGGCAAGCAAGTTATTTTAGCCGATGCCGAAACCGGCCTTGGCGTAAGCCAGCCCCCCAGCAACGAGCCTGCTGAGGCACCGCCCGGCCGCCGTCCGGAAGGAGCCCCGCCGCCCAACGGTGAACGCCCAAAGTTCCGACGCCCTGAAAACAAACCGTCTTAACGGGGCTACACTATGAGTCAGTTTTCTCGCCCCTTTATTTTGCGGCCAGTGGCAACGTCGCTACTGATGCTGGCAATGCTGATCACCGGCCTGATGACATGGCGTATGCTGCCGGTGGCTGCCCTGCCTCAAGTCGACTACCCCATTATTCAGATTTACACCTTCCAGCCTGGCGCCGGCCCGGATGTCACCGAACGTACGATTACGGCGCCACTGGAGCGCTACCTAGGCCAAATTCCTGGCTTAAAACAAATGTCTTCCACTAGCTCAGCCGGGGCCTCGGTCATTACGCTGCAATTTGAGCTGGATGTCGAAATGGGCGTGGCCGAGCAAGAGGTGCAGGCGGCCATGAATACTGCCCAAAACCTCTTACCCAGCGATCTACCTGCGCCACCGATTTACCGCAAAGTAAACCCTGCGGACACCCCCATACTGACCCTGGCAATCACCTCCAGCTCCATGCCCCTGTACCAAGTGCACGATTTGGTCGACACGCGTATGGCGCAGAAACTGGCGCAAGTGTCTGGTGTGGGCCTGGTCAGTTTGGCCGGTGGTCAACGCCCGGCCTTACGGGTGCAAGTCAACCCCACCGCGCTGGCCTCCTACGGCTTGAGCCTGGACCAAATTCGCCAAGCGATCGCATCCACCAACGCCAACCAAGCCAAGGGCAGCTTCGACGGCCCTACTCGTACCACAAATCTGGATGCCAACGATCAGATACGCTCGGTGGAGGATTACAAGCAGCTGATCATCAACTGGGAAAATAACGCCGCGCTGCGCCTGGGCGATGTTGCCAATATTGTCGACGGCGCCGAAGATCGGTTTTTAGCCGCCTGGGCCAATGGCCAGCCGGCGGTATTGCTGAACATTCAAAGGCAACCCGGCGCCAACGTTATAGATGTGACCGATCGGGTAAAAGAGCTGCTACCAGAGCTGACCGCCACCTTACCCTTGGCAATTGATGTCGCCGTGTTAACCGACCGTACCCACAGCATCCGCGCATCGGTGCACGATACGCAAAAAGAATTGCTGTTTGCCATCGGCCTCGTGGTGCTAGTGACGTTTTTATTTTTACGCAGCCCAAGCGCAACCATTATTCCTAGCGTCGCCGTACCACTGTCATTGATTGGTACCTTTGCGGTGATGTACGCGCTGGGCTTTTCCATCAACAACCTTACGCTTATGGCCTTGACCATTGCCACCGGGTTTGTGGTGGATGACGCCATTGTAATGCTGGAGAACGTCGCCCGTCATAGAGAAGCCGGTCACTCGCCCATGGCAGCAGCACTGAAAGGCGCCGCCGAAATAGGCTTTACGTTAATTTCGCTGACCTTCTCCCTGGTGGCCGTACTGATTCCACTGCTGTTTATGCCCGATGTCGTTGGCCGCCTGTTCCATGAATTTGCCATTACCCTGGCGGTGGCGATTTTTATTTCACTGATCATTTCGCTTACGCTCACACCAATGATGTGTGCACGCTTTATGAACACGCCGCCACAAGAGAAATCCGACGGCTTCTTAAACCGCATCATTAAACGCTACGATACCGGCTTGGCCTGGGTATTAAATCATCAACGTTCAGCCATGCTGGTGTTGTTGGCCACAGTGTTTCTCACCGGATGGCTGTATTGGCTAGTGGAGAAAGACTTTTTTCCCGTCCAAGATAACAACGTGATTCAGGTGATTACCGAAGCGCCGCAAAATATTTCGTTTACTGCCATGGCACAGCGTCAACAGGAGCTGGCGGCGGCGCTGATGGAAGACCCAGGCATTGAGAGCTTGTCGTCTTTTATTGGCGTAGACGGCGTTAACACCACACTCAATAGCGGCCGGTTGTTAATTAACGTACCCCCGCACGCACAACGTTCGGAAAGTATCTTTACAGTTATCGAACGGCTAGAGAGCCGAGCTAATGAAATCGACGGCATCGATGCCTACTTTCAGCCCGTGCAAGAACTTACCATCGAAGACCGAGTCAGCCGCACTCAGTATCAACTGTCGCTCACCAGCCTTGACCGAGACGAACTGCGCAACTGGGTACCTAAATTTGTTGACGCGCTAAATGCTCAACCGGAGCTGGTGGATGTCGCCTCGGATTTGCAGCAGCAAGGAGCTGAGGTATACGTCGACATCGACCGCGATGCAGCCGCACGACTAAACCTAGACGTGACCGATATCGCCGACACGCTGTATAACGCCTTTGGTCAGCGCCAAGTCACCACCCTGTTTACTCAGGCCAGCCAGTACCGAGTGATTATGGAGGTGGACCCACGCTTTGCCGACAACCCCGAAAGCCTGCGCAGTTTGTTTGTCACCAACGGTGACGGCAGTGCCATACCCTTGGCCAATGTGGCTGAAATCAAACAACGTCGCGCCGCCCTATTGATCAACCATCAAAGTCAGTTTCCGGCCACCATGGTGTCTTTCAACTTGGCCCCGGACGTTGCTCTGGGACAAGCCGTAAAAGCCATTGAAACGGTGCAAACACAACTGCAAAAACCGGCCATTATTGACAGTGAATTCCAGGGAGCGGCGGCCACCTTCCAACGCTCGCTGGCCAACACGTTATGGCTGATTCTAGCTGCGGTAGTCACCATGTATATCGTGCTGGGCGTGCTGTATGAGAGCACCATTCACCCCATTACGATTTTATCGACCCTGCCATCGGCCACCGTGGGCGCTCTTCTGGCGCTGCTTATCAGCGGCCGGCCCTTGGATATGATTTCCGTGGTGGGCATTGTGTTGTTGATTGGCTTGGTGAAAAAGAACGGCATTATGATGGTGGACTTTGCCCTCCAAGCCCAGCGCAACCAAGGACTGACGCCACGCGAAGCAATACACCAAGCCGCCCTGTTGCGTTTTAGGCCGATTTTAATGACCACCTTGGCCGCCCTGTTTGGCGCCCTGCCGCTGATGCTGGCGTCCGGTTCCGGTGCCGAGCTGCGCCAGCCGCTGGGCATTGTGATGGTGGGCGGACTGCTGGTTAGCCAAGTGCTAACCCTGTTTACAACCCCCGTGGTATACCTGTTTTTTGACCGTTTCAGCCAATCCAACGCAACCACTGCCAACCCAGCGGAAGCCACGCTATGAATTGGGTAAAAGTCATTCTGCTACGGCCCATCGGTATTGTTTTACTGTCGCTGGCGTTAATCCTGTGCGGTTTGTTGTGCTGGCGGTTATTGCCGGTGGCACCGCTGCCGCAAATGGACGTGCCCATGATCTCGGTCACCGCCAGCTTGCCCGGTGCCAGCCCACAGAGTATGGCCAGCACCGTGGCCACACCACTGGAGCGATCTTTTGGCAGCATCTCTGGTATTACCGCCATATCCTCGGCCAGCAACCAAGGCTCCACGCAAGTTGCGTTGATGTTTGAGTTGGATCGCGATCTCAACGAGGCCGCCCGCGAAGTGCAAGCCGCCATCAATGCCGCGCGCGATCAACTGCCCTCTGGCATGCCTAACAACCCGCAATTCAGCAAAGTGGATCCGTCACAGGCGCCGATAATGGGTTTGGCATTGAGTTCGGACACGCTCACCCCAAGCGAGCTTTACGACGTTGGCTCTACCATTTTGGCCCAGAAATTAGCCCAGATTACCGGCGTCGGCGAGGTAGCCGTGGACGGGGCCTCGCTGCCAGCGGTGCGCGTGCAACTGAACCCCGGTGCTTTATTACAATACGGTATCGCCCTGGATGAAGTGCGCAGCGCTATTTCTCGCACCAGCGTTATTCGCCCCATGGGCACCATCGAAAACGACAAGCATCGCTGGCAGGTACAAACCAGCGATCCGGAATTTACCGCCGCGGCCTATCGCGATCTTATTATTCGTGAAAACAACGGCGCCGTTGTAAGGCTGGGCGATGTGGCCACGGTGACAGACTCCGTTGAAAACAAATACAGCAGTGGTTTTCACAACGACAGGCAGGCGGTGATTTTAACCATCAACCGTAAAACCGGTGCCAATATTGTTGCCACCATCGATAACATTAATAATCGACTTCCCCACCTCAAGCAACTTATACCTTCCGACGCCGATTTAACCGTGGTTATGGATCGCTCCCCGGTGATAAGAGCAACCTTAAAAGAAGCCGAAATCACCCTTATGATCGCCTGCATATTGGTAATGCTGGTGGTGTGGGTATTCCTGGGTAATTTCCGCTCTGCGTTGATTCCCTCGTTGGCCATTCCGGTGTCACTCATCGGGGCTTACATTGCCATGTATTTCTTTGGTTTTTCACTCAACAACTTATCCGTTATGGCATTAATTGTTGCCGCAGGGATTGTGGTGGATGATGCCATTGTTGTGCAGGAAAACGTTGAGCGGCAATTAGCCTATGGCAGCACGCCATTACAGGCAACGCTCAAGAGTTACTCCGAAGTTGGTTTTACCCTGGTGGCCATGACCGCCACTCTGGCGACCGTGTTTTTATCCATTTTGTTTTCCGGCGGAATCGTTACTCAATTATTCCGCGAGTTCTCCATCACCCTGGTGGCAGCAACGGTAATATCACTGCTGGCGGCATTAACGCTCATACCCAGCCTGTGCGCCACCTGGATACAACCCAAAACCAGAAGCACACCATCCAAGCGCGACAAAGTTTTTGCCCAACTGGATGCCGGTTACAAAACCGCCCTAGGCTGGATGCTGCGCTTTAAACCTATGGCGTTAGTGATCATCGCCCTGGCGTTGGCCGCCAGCGTCAATGTGTTCAATAGCCTTCAACAGCAAGCGCTACCGGATCAGGATACCGGCCAGATTCGCGGTTTTATACGCGGTGACGATGGGTTTTCGTTCCAGGTTATGCAACCCAAAATCGAGATTTTCCGGCAGTACATTTTGCAAGACCCAGCAGTGGAAGACTTAACCGGAACCAGCGGTGGCAATGGCGGTTTAACCAACGGCCAAATCAATATTAAATTAAAACCCCTGGCCGAGCGCAAGGTCTCGGCCCAGGACGTGGCCGATCGCATCAACGCCAACGCGCCTTTGGTACCCGGCGCAATGATGCGGGTGTCGGTGGATCAGGATCTGAATATGCGGCCGCGCTGGGGCCGTAGTGAGTACGAAGTGGTGCTGCGCTCGGACTCACTCACGGAACTGAAAAAGTGGGCCATTATTGTTGCCCAAGCCATGGAACAAAGTCCGTTACTAGAAGACATCGACAACGTCGATGGCGATGAAGCTCGCCAGGTGGTGTTGGATATAGACCGCGAGGCTGCAGGCAGTTTGGGCGTCGATATGCAAAACGTTGCCTCTGTATTAAGCAATTCCTTTTCGCAACGGCAGGTGGCTACCCTATACGACGAGCTAAACCAGTATCGTGTGGTGATGGAGCTTGAGCCGCGCTTCACCGCCGGGCCAGAAACCCTAGGACAAATCGAAGTCCTTACCGGTGATGGCTCACGCGTGCCGCTGTCTACTTTCGCCAAATGGACCTACGGTATGGCGGAAGACCGTATCCGCCATGAAGGCCAGTTCGCGTCCATGGGTATTGGCTACGGCGTTGCTCCTGGCGTTACCACCGTTGCCGCCGAAGAGGAAGTAGATCGCATACTCAACCAAGTGATGCTGCCCACAAGCGTGCACCAAGCGCCGCCCTCGCCTAACGATTTAAACCAAGGCATGAAAGACCCCTGGCTGTTTGTGTGGGTGATTCTTGCGGTGTATTTGATTTTGGGTGTGCTTTACGAAAGCACCCTGCACCCCGTCACTATTTTATCCACCATCCCCCCCGCCGGCCTGGGCGCTTTAGTAGCGCTGAAACTCACCGGCCAAGATCTGAGTTTAATTGCTCTGCTGGGACTATTTTTGTTGATCGGCGTGGTGATGAAAAACGCCATTATGATGATCGACTTTGCACTGTCGATCCAGCGCCAAGAAAATCTAGCCCCACGCCAAGCCATTGAAAAAGCCGCACTGCTACGATTGCGCCCCATTTTAATGACCAACCTGGCGGGCATGCTGGGCGCGATACCTCTGATCGTCGGCGCCGGCGACGGTGCAGAAATGCGCCAACCACTGGGCATTGCTATTTTCGGTGGCCTGGCATTAAGCCAACTCATGACTCTGTTCACCACACCCGTTGTGTATTTATACCTTGAGACATTGCGCCAAGCAGTGAGTAAACGGTTTAAAACCGACGCTGAACAAACCAAACAACCAGAATCGCTTTAAAGCTCGTATCATTAAGACAATTGCGCTATGAAATTAATGCTCAAAACTCTCGCCCTGGCCTCTTCAATTTCGCTATTAACTGCGTGTGCGGTAGGGCCCGATTACCAGCAACCCGTGGTGGCTGAACCAGAGGCGTTCAAATACCACCAAGGCTGGATGCCCATGCCAGAACAAAGCTGGGAAGCAACCGGCCTGTGGTGGCATATTTTCGATGACCCAGTGTTGGGCGATCTCATTACCATCGCCAATGACAACAACCAGAGCCTGGCCCAAGCCGAGGCCAATTACCGCGCGGCCCTGGCACAGCGTGGTATCAGCCGCAGTGATTATTTTCCTACGGTGAATGCCGGTGTCAGCGGCGATCGCAGTGGCGGCAACCAGAGCCAGACCTCCGAGCAGGCGCAAGCCAGTGTTTCTGTGGGCTGGGAACTGGATGTCTGGGGGCGAATTCGCAGGCAGGTGGAAGCCAGTAATGCCGACTTAGAAGCCAGCGCAGCCGACCTGGCGGCGGCAAAGTTATCTATTCAGCTGAGTGTGACCAACAGCTATTTAAACCTGCGTGCGCTGGAGCAACTGGACAAGATCCTGCAGCAAACCCTAACCGCCTATGAGCGCTCTACCCAGCTGACGACCAACCAATACGATGCCGGTATCGTCGCCCGTGCCGATGTTATACAGGCTGAGACTCAATTGCAGTCACTGAAAAGCGATGTCTTCGACCTGCAGCAGCAAAAGGCGCAGGAGCAAAACACCCTGGCAGTACTGCTTGGCCAAGCGCCATCGATGTTTGAGTTTAATCAGGCCGGCGCACTGCCAGCGGTTCCCAATGTACCCGCGCGTCTTCCTTCGCAATTAATATCCCGGCGGCCGGACGTTATCGCCGCCGAGCGCAGCGTGGCCTCAGCCAATGCCAATATTGGTGTGGCGATCAGTGCTTGGCTGCCGGACATTAGTCTATCCGGCAGTTACGGTACCCAAGCCAGCTCGTTCAGCGATCTACTGGATGCGCCGGTGCGTGTTTGGTCGGTTGGCCCCAGCCTGGCCCAACTACTGTTTGCCGGCGGCCGCCGAGGTGCCGCCCGCGATGCCGCCATCGCCAGCTACGAAGCTCAAGTAGCGGTGTACCGGCAAACGGTGCTGGAAAGCCTAGCCGAAGTGGAAAACGCCCTGGCAACGTCATTTATTTTGGCCGAGAAATCCGTGCAGCAGAAAAAGCTGGTGGAGCTGGCCGAGCAAAATGAAACGCTGGTCACCAACCGCTACAAAACCGGGTTAGTGACTTTTTTGGAAGTGGCCACCGCACAAAACAGCACGCTCAGCGCACGGCGCGAACTGGTTAACTTAACCACCGAGCAACTAACGGCCTCAGCCACCCTGGCCGCTGCCATTGGCGGCGCCTGGGACTAAACAACCCAGCCCCCGCCTGGCCGGGGGCTGCCCTGCCCGATACCGTTAAACTCTGAGCCTGCCGGCAAACCTGCAGTAAAAAGCCTCCAGCCAAAGCCGCCTCGCCAGCCCCAGGCAGCTACAATTCGTGCCCAACTTGCGTTAACACCGAGCACTGAGAACCAATTCGCGTTAAGGTATTGCGTGGATGCAATAACAACAGCCAATCAACACGGATACGAATCTATTATGAGCAAGTTAGCGGTAATTCTGTCGGGCTGCGGCGTCTATGACGGCGCAGAAATTAATGAAGTGGTGTGCTCTCTGCTGGCACTGGAAGAAAACGGCATTGCCTATCAGTGCTTTGCCCCGGATATCGATCAACACCACGTAATCAATCATCTCACCGGCGAAGAAACCGGCGAAACACGCAATGTGCTGCAAGAATCTGCCAGGATTGTGCGCGGCAACTGCCAGCCGCTGAGTGAGTTAAACGCGCAGGATTTTGATGGGCTACTGGTACCCGGTGGCTTTGGCGTGGCCAAGAATCTTTCGGATTTAGCCTTTAAGAGCGGCGACGTAACCATCAATGACCAATTTTTAAACGCCTGCAACGCTTTTAAAGAGGCCGCTAAGCCCGCCGGCTACATGTGCATTGCACCGGCCCTACTGGGCAAAATTTACGGCGATGTGAATTGCACCATCGGCAACGACCCAGACACCGCCGGTGTGATTGAAAGCCACGGCGGCAGCCACACCAACGCAGCGGTGGATGAAATCGTTGTTGACCAAGCGCACAAGGTGGTCAGCACACCCTGCTACATGCTGGCGGAAAACATCAGCCAAGCGAAAAGCGGCATCGATAAATTGGTGGTAGCGCTAAAAGGCATGCTGTAACGAGTTTATTGATATCCAGATCTCCAGGCCCCACGTCAATCGGGGCCTTAAATACCTTTCCCTACAACCAACGACAGATCTACAAGTTACCGCTATCCCAATGACTGCAACCACAGCACGTAGGTTCGCACCGGGCTATTTTTCTACTGTGCGTATAACAATCAACGTAACTAAGGTGCCGCGTAAAGTATCTGCGTTTATATCAACCCGATGGCACCGTGCCGCTAACAATCCCTAAAGTTGGCTTTCTAAATACACGCACATTTCTGAAAAACCCACCGATTTTTTCCTCCGCTGGTGTCAACATTGATAAACAGACCTTACTGACGCCAACCCTACCAGCGCACTAGCAGAGAAGACCCTGAACAATGGGCATCTAATGAACGATAGCCAAATAAAGTAAGGGAGAAATAAAATAACGAGCTAAAAGCGAGCTATTAATTGGCCAAGATAGATAATGCAAACAAGTTATCCAAGAACAACAAAACACTTATTTACTGAACCCGGCCAACGCCCAGTCAAAACCCCAACCGATAACACCAGCAAGCGGTGCAATTCCCATTTAAAATAGACATACAGCAAAACTCACTTTACACCCACCCCGCACTGAACGTTCAAACCAAACCAATATCATGCTACCCCGACTAAACCACACACTACCAAACCGTAATTTCTAAAACCAAAATATAAGCCCACATTAATTTATGGAAAGATCCGCTGCAGTCAACAAAAGCAAAAAGCAATAATCCCCAACAACCACCGGAAAAATTAACAGACCAGATAAAAACGAAAAACGTTAATGCCCGCACCAAGACAGTGACCACCCAAAAAAACCCGCCGACTTATAAGCTATAAAATACAACATGCAAAAATATTAGATACAAGCGCCGAATAATACTGTTTAGTCTTTGCCTAACCAGCCATTCAACATAAAACTAAAAACGCGTTAAGAATAGTTACCAAAAACACTCCAGATACGCATAAAAATAGTCGTTTTATAAGACACAAGAAAAATCAAATTAACCACGATGTAATATTCATAATTAAAATAAATATAAATACCCTCAAAGTAGAACTCGAACACATTTAAAATCAAACACACATCACAAAGAGCATAACCAGCCAACTTGAACTGCACTTTTTGCTACTAAGCTGAATTTGAACTTTAGGAATGCATTCATTCGAATTGCACAGTATTAGCAGCACATCAACCAGCAAAGTAGTAGGGCGACTATGGAAAATTTATCAACTAAGCATCGTATGCCAGCAGTAAGCAGCGTGCTTGCACTATCCGTTAGCCTCCTTACCGCCACCGGCGGTGAAGCAGCAACTAGCAGTAACTCACATGCGTTCACCGAACAGAATATTGCGTTAAGCAACCTGGGCAGCGCTCTTCAGCAATTTGTACAAAAGCCAAGCCTATTTGGCTCCATTACCGGCATGTACGAAGAAACCACCGATACCGCGGTAGTAGGAAAAACAGGCACCACCGCCACAGAAAAGGTTGATTCACCCCAAGCAAGCACTGCGGGCAAGCCCACCATCGCTTTGGCTTTTTCCGAAAGCGGCTACAAAATTGCTAAAGGTACCACCGTTACCATTACGGCAAATGCGGCCGATAAAAACGGCAGAATCACCAAGGTTGGCTTCTATAAAGACGGTGTATGGGTTGGCAAAGACACCAAAGCCCCTTACACCCACACCTGGAAAGCCGATAAAAATGGTACTTACACCATTTACGCTAAAACCACGGATAACCACGGTTTAACCACGACTTCCACCAAATACACATTTACCGTCACCGATAAAGCTACCGGTAACGAAAACCCGGAGGTGGCTCTGATCTCGCCAACCGCCGGCGCCAGCATTGATGCGAACTCTAATATTACGTTAAGCGCAAATGCGTTTGACAACGACGGCTCTATCACCAAAGTAGCGTTCTTCGCCAACGGTAAGTGGCTAGGTAAAGACACTACCAAGCCTTACACCTTCGATTGGAACAATGTTCCAGAGGGCACCCACACGGTTTATGCCCGTGCTACGGATAACAAAAATGGCATGGCTACTTCTGCCTCGGTTAAATTAACAGCCAACGCCACTAAAAAACTGCAGCCGCCAGCAATTACGCTGACGGCACCAAACGATGTAGCCGCAGTTGACCTAGGCGATAGCATTACAATTAAAGCCAATGCATCCGACACCGACGGCAATATCAAAAAAGTCGCGTTCTACAGTAACGGCAGCTTATTGGGTACGGACTCCACCAGTCCTTTTGCTTACACCTGGACCAACGCCAACGCCGGTAGCCACGATATCTATGCCATTGCCACCGACAGCGATGGCTTGACCGCCACTTCAGACACACACCGCGTATCGGTTAATGAAAAAGTTAGTGGTAAATTGGTAACCTACCCTGCAAATGCCGATGTCGCCAGTGTGTTCAAGTCCAGCAAATTTGCGGTAAACGTGAGCCAGGGCGGAAGCACTAAAAACTCGTTTGTTTACAAAAGCGAGAACACGGCAAACCCAGGTTGGAAAGGCACGTTAGACTACATGCAGGATGCCAACCATTGGACCACCTTCTCGTTTGACGGAAAAGTCGTAGTAGAGGCCCGTCGCTTGGATGGTAAGGCCATTGAAAACTGTATCGTTCGTCCTTTGTCACTGAACATTAAGCCGCAAATTCAGGGCAACAAATGCAGTTTTGAGCTGAATCAACAAGCCAAGCTATCCGTAGAAATTGATGAACCAACATCGGTTACCCGCCCAATCACCGGCATTGGCACAGTGACCAAGGAAATCGTTAAAAACCCTCTGTTTGTTTTTGCTCAGCCTCTAGAAACAGATGTGCCCACCAAATCAGATGACGACACCATTTATTTTGGCCCAGGCATCCATGAAATTGGTAAAGGTTATACCATTCCCAATAACAAAGAGGTTTACATTGCCGGTGGCGCGGTAGTAATCGGCACCATGTCCGGTGGCTACAACCCAACCAACGTGAAGATCCGTGGCCGAGGCTTGTTGACAGGTTATGGTCTATCGGAAAGTAAGTCTGAGCACAACTCCTGGGGTAACCACAGTATTGCATTTACTTCTGGTAGCCGTGGATCAGGCCTGGAAATCGAAGGCATCACCATCTCCGACCCATTGAGAAGCTGTATTGTAAGTTACAACAAAGTGGATATCCGTAACGTAAGCCTGTTCAGCTGGAACCACAGAAATGACGGCATAACCGCCGGTAATAATTCCACGATTGAAAACGGCTTTATCAAGGTCCAAGACGATAACCTTAAACTGTATTACAGCAACCAAACAGTCCGTAACATGGTGATTTGGCAACAAACTGCTGGCAGCGTGTTTAAGTTCTCTTGGAACCTACGTCGAGTAGCGCAAAACAACCTAGTTGAAAACATCGATATTATTCACAGCGATGTATTTACTGACTATGCGCCTGCCGAGGTGGACCGAGCTGACCTTCAAAGTAAAAGCGCTATCTTCAGTGCCATGGGCTTCCAGCGCGGATCCGCGTTCCAGAACAACACGTTCAAAGGCATCCGCATTGAAGAAGAGCATCTGTTACGCTTAATGAGTCTGCGCATGGTCACCACACACGCCGGCCCAGTTTCAACGGACACCTGGGGTAACCCAAGCCCTAGCGCAGTTAAGACCATTGATAACGTTGTGATCGAAGACTTGAGCTTGGCGAAAACACCTTACAAACAAAGCACTTTGTACGGTAACGCTGGCGGTAAGATTAGCAACATTAAGTTCAATAACCTTCGCATCGACAATCAGCTTATAAACGGCGAGTGGGCTCTGACCAGCAAGCTGGATGGCACCGGTCTGACCACCGCTGGTAACGTATCTAAGATTACCTTCGGTGAATAGCCCTTGGCAAAATGATTTGAAAGAATAACGCGCTAAGCCGTATCAGCAGCACTGAAAGGCAGCGTTAACCTGATAGCCCTAGCAGAAATGTTAGGGCTTTTTTTTAGCTATAATTTCTGTTCCCACCGACTAATGGTTTTATCAGCCAGCTAGCCGCTCTACAAACCAAAAGACTCCCAAAGATCTCAGCTTGCATCAGCCTATAGCAGAATATCAAACTGCCTCAAAACCATGGAATGTAAGGGGTAGATTAATGCAGTGCAGTAAACCTAAGCTGGTTAAGCTGATTTACGAATTAACGTTAAGTTAGCATTTACTAATGTAAAATCTCCATATAATGGACACGGCGAAGCTTCTTTTCTGCTATCGTTGCTTCTTATATAAAAAAACGTCGCAGTTAGGCCTATAACTGTGTCTCCAGAAATCTAAATGCCATTCCAGCATCAATTGAGTCTTAGCTATCAAGAAAAAGGGAATTTTATGATCAAATTAGCTAATTTTACATTAAAGGCCGCTGCAACACTTAGCGCGGCTGTTTTTTCAGTCTCCGTGTGCGCCCAAGAGTTTGAGTGGGCTAGAACACCGTCTTTTAGCCAAAATGCTCACGTTCGAGATATCCACCTTAACGACGATGAAATGTATGTCGTTTGGGACATGCATGACGGATGGGATGTCAGTGGGGTACTTGCTCAACGAATGACCTCTGATGGCGCAGCATTGTCGAATGATATCACCTCATATTACTGGACAAATTGGAGCACCTTTAGCGAAGTGGACCACACGAAAGATACCGCTGCGAATGAAGGGGGATTTTATTACATTACCTTCAACACACTTGGCTATATTTTGAACGCCAAGATGATCGACGGATCAGAATGGACCGTAAAAGCCGATAACTCTGAATTAGACTACGATGGAAATAATACGGGTGGCTACCCGAGGGCTACTTTCAGAGAACTTTGGACAGACGAACAATCGATTTATGTTCGTGGCGAGTTAGAGCAATCGGCAAGTTCTGGCACCCTTCCCTATTTATTTGAATATGACCTACATGGTAACGAAATATCCAGGACCAAAGACTCAAATTCTGAGGCGTTTAACGCCGTTAAGTATGCCAATACTATAAACTATACTGTCGACTACGATGCCAATACCATAACTTTACTAAACAATGACGGCAGTGTACAAAATGCGTTCACCACGTTAAATGATATCCAAAGCGTAGCCTACTTTGACGGCCTCATTTACACCACCGAGAGCGAAGATTCCCAACCTCAAGGCGGCTATCAGTTGATCAAATATACACTCGACGGAGATGCCTCCATATTAAATTCATACACCCCTGAGCATGAAAAGACTAACGGATCTAAAACTGCCGTTACTGCCACCGAGAAGGGTGTATATACCTTTGGTATCCAATATTCGGGCGAATGTTGCGAATCCAACACTTATTATCGATTTGCAACATACAACCACTACGGACAGTTAGAGCGGGTAAAAAATATGCCCGGGCTTTTCAACATGTATGACGAAGTGTCAATACTCAAAACCGATGAGGATTTTGCGTACATTAAGCTGGGGAATCTTCAATATCAAAGCGGCATCTTCTTCGAGTACATTGCCAAAATTCAATTAGAAGAAAAGCCGTTCACGGCATTTCCGGGTGGAAATATTCACTATCTAAATCGCTCACCAATTTCAAATTCTAGGGGTAAGAGCGGACCAATGTTGAACATCGTCAGTCAAGGTCTGAATGAAGCGACTAGCAATCAAATCCTCTATCTCGACGACATGACGAACACTTATGAATATTATTATCGACATGAGAGGTTTATCAACTCAGTCATTTACCCACACCTGGCAAATTACGGTGCTGGCGTAGCCTATTTAGCGTCAGACGTGCAATCTCCTGATGTAGCTAGTGGTTATGAAAATGAAGCGGTAAGAACTCTTCTGGTAATGGATGGAGCGGAAATAGAGTACAACCGCAAGCATCCTGACGCGAAACCTATCAAGGCAATTGTGATTCCAGATCAAAACAACAATGGCAAAGACGAAGTCGGTGTATTAAGTGAACTGGCGAACCCCAAAAGCCTTTATGTTGAAGTCCGCGATCCTTATAAAGACTCGCAAAAACCATTGGCGAAGGTTTCATTTAATCCAAACTTCGCACCAAAGGATATTACCTTAGTAGAGGATCTGAATAATGACGGTAAGCCAGAGCTGGCATTACTATCGGTGAATAAGGCCTCAGGCGTAAATAAAATAGAAATACGCAGTTTAGATGGAACACTCATAAAGAACTTATGGCTAGGTAAAAATTTCGTTTCGCACTCCTTTGTTGAACCACTATTAAACGATGATTTTACTCCGATACCAAGCTCTCAGCTGGGTGTTGTTCAATCTCATGCGAGTGATGACCAAGGGAATCGAGTGGTCACCATGGATGTTAAATCCGGAAAAGTAATAAAAAGAAAGGCCTTGAACCCCAACTATGTACCCGTTAAAGCCATTGCCATACCTGATATCAACAACAATGGTGCTGACGAGTATGCCGTACTGAGCCAACAGAACTCTTCTGAGCTGAGCGTAGAAAAAATACAGGCGCGTATCGACATTGTAGATACCGAAACCAATAAAACTATTAACAAGATTTGGCAACGGAAAAATGCCGCGGCCTTCGGTTTAACAGCTATCCCCGACCAGAATGGCAATCAATCTCCAGAGATCGTCACTCTAGTTTGGCAGGATAGCGCATTAACAGTAAAAATACAGGACAGTCTAACTGACGAACTGATTTCAACATCTAAGATTAGATCGATAATCTATGGGTATGATTAAAGCCCCAATCATACGTTCCTAAACTAACCGAGCCTCAAGATCATCTGCAATAGGGGCTCGGCGTTCCAATAACGCACGCAAATTATTGACAAACCTTAGGATGAGGTACGGGCGCAGCTATAATTAACAGTCATCATTGGTTTCAATCAGTAGACGTAACAACTTCTTGTATTCACAAGCGTCTTGCTATTAACCCGGTGGAAATATACGTCTGCTAGGCGGCATAGCTGATATATTCATTGTTAAAATATTTCCTGACCCGACTTGGCTTTCTTTGCAGCATCGCCATGTGAGATTGTGCCTTAGACTTTAATTGCTTTTTATTTCTAGCCGGCTTACCACTGTGAACACCTTTCTTTAGATCACAGTTTAAATACTCGTCAGGATTAAGCTCTGGAGAATACGCAGGTAGATAAAACACCTCAATCATCTCTTTGTGATCCTCTAGCCATTCTTTGACCGGCTTGCAATGATGCACTCGTAAGTTATCCAAAATTAAAAATACCTTGCGGTCAGCTGAATTAACTAAGCGCATCATAAAATCGATAAGTATGTCGCCGTTCATGGTTCCTTCGAAAAACCGAAACCGAACTTTGCCCTGATTCGTGACTGCAGATATCATGTTGATCGACTCAGAATTTGCGTTTAGCTTGATTACCGGCGTCTTTCCCTTCGGGGCGTAACCTCGTTCGTGCTGGCAATTGTTACGCAAGCCTGTTTCGTCACCCCAATATATCTCGGCATTTTCAGACTTCGCGCGCGCTTTGATGTCTGGATATTCTTCTTTAAGCCACTTCTTTACTTCTGGTGCTCGTTGCTCATAAGCGCGCTTCTGAGGCTTTTGTGGCGTCATTCCCCAGCGTTTCAAGTAATCGCCAACCGTTCTTACCGCTAGCTCAACTCCATACTCTTGAAGAATTAGCTGCTGTACTGATTGGCGAGTCCACAATGCATAGTCCAACCGCAGTTGATCTGGCGTCCTATTTGTTATCAGGCTTTTAATTCTGTCGCTCTGCTCCTTGGACAGAAGTGTTCCTTCGCCTTTTTTAGGTCCGCGCTTATTGATTTTTAATTTGTTGGGAGGAATTTTCAGCCACCTCCCAACGGTATCGGGGTGAGCTCCAACGATTTCAGAAATTTCTGCTCGAGTCATTCCTGTCTTGCGCAACTTTTGCGCCGTACGTCGTTTTTCTTCTATTGCGTCGAATGATAGAGTGCGAGTGTCTGGTTTACTGTTCATCCGAGCATTATATCAGATATATACACTCACCGGGTTAATAGTTTTTGCGATTGTAGTATTGTTGCTGCTTAGTGGATCAACCGCTCGACAAACCAAAAAGTTCCGAAACCTCCTATTAGGTACCCCATCACCGTCCTTGCTCGTGCCAGGATTCGCTGGCTTTTCACCAAATACGCAACGACCAAGTCCAGGCACCATGCGAAAACCAACACCGCAATTTGTCCTAATTCAACACCAAAATTGAATGCCAACAGACTTACCACAAAAGTATCGGCAGGCAGGCCAATGTCCTTCAACGCCCCAGCAAAACCCAACCCATGTATTAAACCAAATAAAAATGCTACTACGGAGGGCGCCATAGAAGCCAGGGTAGCCCTGTTCCTTAACCCTTCAACCGCAACCAAGCAGATCGACAGCGCTATTAATAATTCTACAAAACGTTGATTGACAGCAACAGCGTCTACCATACTCGCCGCTAACGTTAGGCTATGCGCTAAAGTGAAGGCAGTCGCGGTAATGATTAGCTTTTTTCGAAATCCGACAAGTAATATTAAGCCGAACACGAACAGCAGATGATCGTAACCCATTAAAATATGTTCTGCTCCCATCGTCCCATAAAGGCCGATGATGAACCAGAGCGATTGTTGAGACGTCTCAGACCTCAACTGCACTGTTGGCCTCTGCCCATACACAATGTCAGTTTCGAAGCTTCCATCACTTTTCTGTAGGCGAGTGATTACTTAAGCATGCACAGGCAAATTCACCAGTTCTATTCTTCCATTGAAAGCACCTTTTTCGCAATTGATAGAGCCATCAGTATCTACACAGCCCTCGGGAAAAACAAAACCTACCTTAACTCTGTTGTCAGCCACCTCCTTAGAAGGGAGCCAGTAATATTGATAAATATCCGCACCGCGCTGTTCGATGTTTAAAAATGACGCACTTAACGCATGACCATGCAAGCTGTCCGTCCCCAGCGCAAGCAGCGACAGGAGCAAGTAACGAAAGACCAGCATTACTGTGGCGCTCTGCGATTAACTTCATAATCTGCGTGCAACTGGGCTAACAAGTTATCCAGTGCAGCGGTTTTAGCCTGTTTCTTATAATCTACCAACACTAACGATTCTACATCGTCAAAATCTGGCAACGTCCCCTCAATTTTTTTATTGACGCGAATCAGATACCACTGTCTCGCAGTAAAGAGCAATTGCCATACACCCTCTGTTGATTCACCAAGCGCTTGCACAAAGCCATCACCCAATCGAGCTCTTATTGCAAGCTCACTGCGCTTGTTAAAATGATTGTACTTCAAGCCAAATGATTTATATTCTGCACCTGCATGCAATTCCGACAGCACATCCTCTGCATATGCTTTAGTAGATTTCTCACCAACCCCCATAGACAACTGCTCATAATCATACCTCCCGGCTGACTGGTAGTTTCTTTTACTTTTACGGTAAAAATCTTTCAATTCGGAACGGCTTGGCGGCAGTACAATCGCTGACCTTTCATATATTTCTTTCGTTTTAGCGATAATCCTATCCCGAACTACCGGGTCTTTTGTATCTATTCCCATTGTTAAACCTTTCCGGTACAACATCTCCTCGTTTACCCACTTCGTCTCAAACTGTTCATAATCATGATCGGAAGGCTCTCGACCGAACTGTGTTTTGTATTGCTGATCAAAGTCAGCTCTGAGCCCTACTGGTATATCAATCACTGCGCCCTCTTCGGCGGTGTTGTTTTCAGGCACAATAAACACATATAAGACAGCTGCAAAAATACCAAAGTGCACTAAAGGATCTGCAAAGAACCGTAACCATGATGAAGATTTATATTTTTGCATATTCACGTGAGACCGATTTTCTTCCACTAATTGACCTAACACCCCACGCTGACTAGCGCACTGCCAGGCTCCATAAAGGCAAGTTCACAGCAAATGATTCGGCATTAAAATTTCCAAAAGCTTTCACTTTTTTTAATTTTTTTTAACAACCGACTTAGTTTTCTATACAGGCACGGCCGGAATATCTTTGCAGGTAAACAACCCCCTTACGCGCCAGATCTATTCGGGACCCACCCCGAGGTCACAAAAATTTAATTTCAACGTTTTCCAAGCGAAATCAGATCGTCACAAGAAGCTCTCAACCTATATCTGCGCTTTATCAACGCAAATCACAGGCTGAAGACCTTCGCCAGTCATTTCTACGTAAGATTGAACAATTTCAATTTGGGCCGAGCGAAACCAGAAGCCAACAACATTTATCCATTGTATTTTTTAGCTCTACACCATTCATGGGGGATAGTTTGACATGCTACAAATGCACACACAAAAACTGCTAGCGTTAGCAGTAGCCGGAGTAATGGCATCAAATGTTAGCTTAGCCAAAGACATTGACTATAAAGCAAAGGTAGAGACAATTGGCGAAGCCAGCGACAAAACGACTGTCCGCGGCCAAGTTTTTTTAGATACCAATAAAAACGGCACGCGCGATCACAACGAACGCGGTATAAGCGGCGTAATGGTTTCAAACGGAATCGACGTTGTCAAAACCGGTCGCAAAGGCTATTATCGTTTACCAGCCTATGATGGCATGACCGTGTTCATCACCGAACCTGAAGGCTACGATGTACCGGTTAATATTGATAATGTGCCCCAATTTTATTATCACCATTTACCAGCAGGATCTCCCAATCTGCGTTTTGGTGGGCTAGAGCCTACCGGCCCCCTCCCCGATCGAATTAATTTCCCCCTTACGAAAGCTGAAAACAAACATAAATTTAAGATGATTGTCATCGGTGACACTCAGCCCTACAGCAACACGGAAGTAGGCTACATGCGCGACAGCTTGGCAAAAGAATTTGCCAGCATGAACTTAAACGACTTTGAAGGATTGCTTATTGAGGGCGATGTGGCTGGCGATGATCTAGGCCTGTACCCCCGCATCAAAGAAATCATGAGCACTGCAGAGCTCCCTCAGTACTACGTACCAGGCAACCACGACTTAGATTTTGACGCAGAGAGTGACGCCAATTCATTTGACACTTTTAAGCGCGAATGGGGCCCGGCTTATTATTCTTTTGACGTAGGTCAGGTCCATTTTGTCACACTGGACAATGTTCAGTACCCCTGCGAAAACCACGACGGTGATCACGAGTTTTGTGACGCCAGCGCTACTTATAACGGTGTAATCACCGATGAACAATTGCAGTGGCTGGAAAACGATTTGTCACATGTGGATAAAGACAAGCTGGTAGTTTTGAGCATGCACATCCCTATTATCTCTTTTGTAGACTCGGAATCCAATAAGCACCAAACCGATAACGCAGCAGCGCTGTACGAGCTGCTAGAGGGTCGCCCAGCGTTGGCTTTAAGTGGCCATACGCACACCCTGGAGCATTTTGAGCCCGGCGAAGGTGATCGCAGCCATATCGCCGGCTTGGATATACCCGCCACTCCTTTTCCCCAGATTATCACCGGCGCAGGCGCTGGCTCCTGGTGGACTGGTGATTTCGATGAAGACGGCATTCCAATGAGCTATCAGCGACTGGGTGGCAAGCGCGGGTTTATGATTTTTGAATTCGACGGCAATACCTTTAAAGACACCTTTAAGGCCACCGGCATGCCTAACAGAAAGCAGATTAATGTCGGATTTCTTTCGCCTGCGTTCGTTAACTGGTACGAATCACTATTAACCTGGTTACGCGATGGCGCCGTTGGGGTTCCACCAGTGAATTACAACGAACTGGCCGACACCAACATCGTAACCTACGAAGAGCTGGCGAACGCTCAGATTACCGCTAATGTCTGGAATGGCTCCAGTGCCACCACCGTTACCATGCGAATAGACCATGACCCAGCCATAACCATGTTGCGGAATGAAGAGGCACTAGACCCTGCTGCCTTGGAGAAGCAAATGTTTGTCTTCCGTTATGCCAATGAAAGCACTTCCGATGAGATTCGAACTCAGGGGTTCGAGTTGTTCCAGGGCAGCCAAGCTGGCCCCTCCAGCCCACGCCCTCAAGATGAGTGGACGCATACAGACAACTCCAATCACCTCTGGACCGCCAGCCTCCCAACGGACCTCGACCCTGGCGTACACACACTAACCATAAAAGCGACGGACAAACATGGTCGTCGCCACTATGAGACAGTGGTATTTGAAGTTCGAGAGGAGCGCCCAGATCCATTATTCCGTGATTACGTTTTTTCTGAGCAAGAATAGAAAAGTTTGGGGCGAATTCCGCGCCAACAAATAGGCAAACAAAAAAGGCCCCAATCGCTGGGGCCTTTTTCGGTTTAGAACTGCTGATTAACTATTGGCAAGCACCCAAGTCTTCCAGGTTAAACGGATCGGTCATTACCTGTTTATCACGACCTATATACACCTGCGCACCGGAAGGAATAGTAGACGTGGTAAAACAGGTCTGGCTGCCACTTGGCACAGTGATATTGAGAGCATCAATACCACGGTTGGCGATGTAGAGCATAAAGTCGATGTTATTGTCGCCAACGGTGGCGTCAACTATATCGCTGTTCTCTAGCTGGTCGCCGGTGGCTACCAACGGTAGGCTAGACGAGATCAAACCGCTGTACGGAGACCAAGCCAAGCCACCACCAACAACATGCATCTGCCACTGTGCGTCAGCGGTAACGGCGTCACAGTCTTGCCACAGATACAAACCGGGCTCAGTGCCGTTGTCGTAGCTAGGTGCACCGCACTGAGCAGGCTCCGGCGCTATATCACAGCTTTCTAGCGTATCCAGGTTGAGCGGTGAAGCCGTTAGTTGCTTGTTTTCACCTAGGTAGATTGGGATATCTTGATCTAAGATCAGACAGGCGTTGGCACCATTGGCGGTAAAGCTAAAGCTATCACGGGCCGCGTTCCAAACTTTCATCAGATAAACGATTTCGTCAGGGTTGGTGGTGTTATCAAACACATCGTTGGGCTCAAAGCTATCTTGTGCGGTGCTGCTAAAGCCACCTACGGAAGTCACGCTACCGCTGGCCTGTACGCCGGCTGGATTACCGCCGCCACTGAGGGTTGCGCTCCACTCGCCGAGCACACAGTCTTTCCACAGGAACAAGCCCTCTTCGGTTGCACTGTCGAAGGTTGGCATTCCACACTCTTCCGCCGGCGGTGCTACGTCACAGGCTTCCAATGTGGTTAGGTTCAGCGGGCTGTCCACTTCTACACGGTTCTGGCCAAGGTACATGGGCAGATCCACATCGTTGACGGTTAAGCAAGCGCCGGTACCCGGTGTGAAGTTCAAACCATCTTCCGCTGCATTCCAGGTTTTTAACACAAAGGCCAAAACTTCTGGGCTTGGTGCGGTGAGCACATCGTGGCCTTCAATGCTGTAACCGGTGTAGGTTAACGCTTGTGTCGCTTCGATATTACCCTCGTAGAACACGCCGTCAGCATTGCCGCCGCCGGTTACGCGCATGCGCCATTCGCCGCTACCGTCACAGGTATCCCACAGGAATACGCCGGCTTCGGTAAAGCGATCGAATACAGGCTCGTAACAAGCGTCGGATACATTGCCGTTGTCGTCATCTTGGATGGACACCGTGGCAGAACTGCCCGCGGTTAAGCTCACCAGAGACGATAGACCAACACTAAAGGTCTCATTAGACTCGGCAGTGGTGTCATCCAAAATGGTTACGCTTACGCTCTGGCTGGTTTGACCAATGGCAAAACTCACCTGCTGATTCAGCGTTAGGTAATCGCTACCGCCACTGGCGCTGCCATCACTGGTGCTGACAAGTACGCTGGCGGGCACGCGCGGCGCAACCGACAAGCTCACTTGCAAGGTCACACTGCCTGTAGCCTCTGCAACGGATGCAGAACCAATGCTAACTTCCGGTACGGTGCGGGTAGCGTCGGTCGGATAGGCATCCTGGGTATCCGGCACGCCGTCGCCATCGCTGTCGGTGGGCGCAGGGCCACTACCAGGATTGGTTGGGTCGCTATCAACCAAGTCATCAATACCATCGCCATCGGCGTCAACACCACCGTTGGTATCGAGGGCATTCACTTTGCCGTCGCCGTTGGTATCAAAGGCAGCGTAAACCGTATTGGCGATATCGTAGGCGGTACCATCGTTATTGGGGTTGGAAGATTCCGCATCCAAGAAGTCCGGTAGGCCATCACCATCGCTGTCCGGCGCATTGCTGACACTACCCTGGTCGTTGACCAGATCATCGACAATGTAGTTGCCGTCGGCATCGCTTAAGCCAGCTTCGACCACATCCGGAATGGTGTCGCCGTCACTGTCCAAATCGCGTTCGTTAACAATCCCGTCGCCATCTTGGTCGGTGGACTCCGGTGTATTTACGGTTACGGAAATATCATCCATGGCCGCTTCCACCAAAGAGCCGCTGCCGTTATCGGCGGCTTCCACCAGTAATTGGATGGATTGGCCAGCGTAGCCGCTAATATTGGTACTGAACGCCGTCCAGTTGGCACTACGACGAGAGCCGGATGCCAAATCGGTAAGGATGGCTTGCGTATTACCACCAGCCACAATAGAAACGCGGAAGTAATCCGAAGACGACGCGTTGCTCCAGTGGGATAGGTAGTAATTGAACTTCAAGGTGGTCGCGAAGGGTGACAAATTAATCATCGGCGACAGTATCGTGGTTACACCGCCGTCGATGTCGTTGGAGCCAGATTGGCCGCCAGATAAACCAGTCACCAAAGCACTGGAGCCGCTGGTGGTGTTATTGAGCTGGATATTGTTGCCCCAGTAGGACGTGCCTTCTGGGTTACCAATTTCCCAAACACCGGTGGAGGCGTTATCCGTGTTGTAAGGATTGCGTGTCCAACCTTGGTTGCTCTCAAAACTATCCAACACCACATCTTCGGCAGAACCGGCAATGGTTTCAGCGCTGTCCACTAGGCCATCGTTGTCGATGTCGGCATCACTGTTATCGCCCACGCCGTCACCGTCGGTGTCGGAAGTTTCGGTTGGGTCGTTGGGGAAAGCATCGCTGTTGTCGCCCACACCATCGCCGTCGCTGTCACTGGACTCGCTAGGGTCGTTAGGGAAGGCATCAGCATTATCACCAACGCCATCCAAGTCACTGTCGTAGGCTTCGGTTGGATCTGTTGGGAACAAGTCTGTGTTGTCACCCACGCCGTCGCCATCGGTATCAGACCATTCAGTAGGATCCAGCGGGAAGGCGTCGTCCACATCCAACACACCGTCGTTGTCGTCGTCCGGATCAGTGGCATCGCCAATACCGTCGCCATCGCTATCACACGGACCGAAGTCGTTAAGAATATCAAAGGGCGGTTTTAGCTTTTTACCGGTGGAGCCAATAATGATCGCATCGATATCTTGTTGGCTGAAATCAATACACATAGTGGATTGATTGGCAGTGGAGAAATTGATGGTTTTATTATTGCCGTAGGTATCGTTGGTTAGGGTCTCGAAGTTAATAACACCACCGGCATTGGTGAAGGTGTCTACACCAGTGAAATTGATCGGCGTAGCTGCTCCGATATTTCGGCTACCGGAGATAGTACCCGCCGTGACCTGTGGTACGTTTTCAATCAGACGAGCCAATCCACTGCGCGAGCGCAAATGCCAAGTGTCGGTACCGCAATCGCGCCATATCTGAATCATAGGGCCATAGGTACTGGTGTATTGTGGCACACCACACTCTTCACCGTCGGCAATTTCAGTTTTCACTTCTGGGCCAAGTACTGCCGGCTCAAGGTTCCTGGCTTCAATGGCGTTGTACAGCTGGTCGGCAGAAACATTAGTGTATACGTCCACCTGACCGGCAGGCCACTCGATACGAATTTCATCGATGGTGGTGTTACCCGCTAAGCCAAAGTGTAGGCGCTGATGGTTTTGCGCCCAGCGGTGGTAGCCACCGTTTTGCTCGCGCATTTGGGTTACACCACCGGCGGTGACGTATACCTTGGCACCGAGGCCAGGACCATTACTGGTAACACCGTTTAAATCGATCTCAATCCAGTGGTTACCGTTTCCTTTATTGCGGAACAAATTATCCGGGCCACCGAAACCAAATGGGTAGAACAGCAAACCATTAACTACTGCTAAATCAACAAAACCGTCTACGTCGTAGTCAGCAACCACAGCCGCTTCTGCTATGCCGAACTCATTGCCTGGACCGACGGGGCCTTCACCACCGTGGCTAGACACCTCAGTAAAGGTTCCGTCACCGTTGTTGTCAAAATATCGGTTTACTTTGTTGTCTACGCCTGCGCCACAACCCATATACAGGTCGAGGTCCATGTCGTTATCGAAATCCGCAGTTACAACGGTGCGACACTCAAACGGCGTTGCTAAGCCTGTGTTATATACCGCTTCAAAACCTGAGTCGGTATTAACTAGGTGTGTTGCGTTTTGTGGCTCATCACGGTTGGTTAAGCCAAACATTACTGGGTTGCTAACGGGATTCTCTGCCCGCACGCGGACATAACCAGCATCGCTGTTATTGTCCTGCACGCGCCACTGCCCACCACTGTAACTGATGCTGATGCCACGAACCGTACCGGAGGTATTACCGTTGGTATTGAGAACTAGTACGTCTTCGTCAAGGTAGGCGCCTCCGCCGTCACCATCAATCAAAAATGTCACTTGGCCAGTGGCGGAGAAAGTAAAACCAGAACCGCTGTCGTAGCGGAACCAGCCGTCAATTTCAGTATCGCTTATTTTAGAAGCGCCATTGGGCCTTAAGCCACCACGAAGAACGATGATGTCTTGTTTTAGATCGTTGTTAAAATCTCCGAGAGCCGTGTCGAGCACGTTGGCCATAAAGGGAACACGATCACTAACAGCCGAGCTACTGCCGTCTTCAGGAAAGCGGTCTTCATCAACGCAGGCGTAGTCTAGGTCGCCGTCGTTATCGGCATCGATAAATTGCGATATGTTGCCCTGGCACTCATAGCGCGTGATGTAGCTGATGTCGCGGCCACCATTGGTTGGCTTCCAGGCCGTGTGCGCCTGTCCCAAGCTGCTGGGCGTCGTGTGAGTGAAAAAGCCACCGGAATCTGCGTTGTTGATGAAAAAGTCATACTCATCACCAACCAAAAGGTCATCATCACCGTCTTTATCGTAATCACCCCAGGCAGCGCCGTGCACGTCGCGCATGGTGTTACCCAGCCAGAAATAATCCATGTGGTGATCGTATTCCATACTCACATCTTCAAAATCACCGGTGCCGGTATTTCGATACATGCGAGTGTAATCTCGGTGACCGTTATTGTAGATGTCCGGGTATTCATCGCCGTTAAGATTACCCCAGGCGATTCCCCAGCTTTCTGTGCCCCGGTAAAAACCGAGTGCGTCCGATGTGTCATCGAACTGAATGGGCGCCGCATTAATAGCGCTGGGCAGGCCGGCAACCGCCAGAAATTGACTTGCGAAAACAAAACGTTTCGACTTTTTAAAAATATCCATTAGCTACCTTCAACAGAAAACTATGTTTCTTCCTTGATTGCCTTGCAGTGATGAAGTAAGGCTCGCGGAGGCTTTTTTCGGTGATTTTTTGAACTTAAGAATTGTATCGTTTATTTGAACCAGCTCACACCGCAGTCACAAGCTTATCCGTGATATTTTTGTAAATTAACAATTAGTTAACACTAAAAATCATTACACTTATTTACTTTACAAAAATACAAACACCGAAGCTTTGTTCAAAAACGATCTAGGCGATCATACCGGCGGAATGTTTATATTCAAAAAGTTTAACAACCTTTGTTTATTGAGCGAGATCCTGCAATAAGGATCTAAGAAGCGAACATGTTGAGCGAAAGAAGCCTACAGGTGGAGACTAATCCGTTATGTCTGAACTTCTAGCCGAAAACGCATGGCGTGCGCCCAGCGACACAAAGTCAGTACCAGGTGACTAACGGAGCGACAGATAAGCTACGGCTTTATTTCAATCAACTGATAAATATGGATCAGTCAGTCAAAATTAGCTGTTCAAAAATAAGCAATAGCAAAATTGAATTTTACGGAAGTAGAAATCGTGGAAAGCGGAATTCTAGCGCCGCTCATATAAGCGAGAATTGAGTGTTAATTGAAGGGAATATAAAAAACGAAAAGCCGACGGAAACCATAGCTTGCCTATGGACAACCCACTTTCCCTATCACTAAACCAACAACGGCGTTCTTTTCCAGACGGCCCAGTCGTTCGCTGTTGGTGCTGTGCTTGGCATTATCACCGTGCAACACCAGCGAGAGATCCGCGTTGACTTGCTTAACCCGCTTTATGATTATTCCAAAATCAGGATGATCAACCACAACGCACTGCCCTACCCTGAATCTCTTGGGCCAGCACCACAATAAAACGTAGTCGCCATCACGAAAACTGGGGAGCATACTCTCCCCAGTCACTTTAAACAGCCTTAATGGAATCACTGCAGCTTGGGGTAAACCACGGGCTCTTCAGGCAAGTATGGGCATTTTGCGGTAAAAGTAGCCACATTTTTAGTGGCCCAGAAAGCGTCGGCAAATTGGTTGATAAGCGTTAATAGCTTTTCGCCTTTATCCCGCTCTACGCCCTGCTTACAAGCTGAACCCGCCAGCATAATACTGTGCACCAATTGGTGAATATCAGGAAACTGCTCAAACTGAGGCTGTTTAAAGTAATCACCCCAAATAACCCGAACCTCATGTTTGGCTTTTTCGGCATGGGTTTCTTTTTCGGCTACAAGCCGAGCCAGGGTCGCCTGCTCGGCAACCGTCAGAGAATCCTTGGCCGCCAGCTCGGCGATCAAATCCATAAACCGAATCACACTCAAAGCCGCAATCTGCGCGGTTTGAGGATCGTATATTTTGCAGGGGATATCACAGTGTGCCTGGGCCTGTGGCACCGCTACTACGGAATCTACGAGGGACAGTAATTTATGCAACATATTACTTCTCCTGTTGTGTGGGTAGCTTGGCTTTTTGTTTGCGCTGGCGCAGAGCCACCCAAACGCCGGCGCCCACCGCGGCAACGGCCATAACCGCCAACGCGTGTAGGGCTGGGCTGCTCCAATGGTTGTGATCGTGGCCGGCGTGGGCCATGGCTTGGTTACAAAAAACCGCTGCGGTTACCAGGGCCGCCCCCCGGGCTAAGATAGTGTGTTTCACTGGGAATCCTCCAATCTAGATTATGTCTGTGGTCGTCCACCGGTATATTGATGACACACAATCTCAATTGCAAATGATTTTTATTTGCAATATATTCACCACGCCTTTTAACCCCCCGCAGTACGAGGAAACCCAGTGGCCAAGTTTATCCGCGAACAAGTAACCCATATTCATCATTGGAACGACACACTGTTTAGCTTTCGCACCACGCGTCAGCAATCGCTACGGTTTGAAAACGGCCACTTTATTATGATCGGTTTAGAGGTTGAGGGGCGGCCTTTAATGCGCGCCTACAGCGTAGCCAGCGCAAATTATCAGCCCGAGCTGGAATTCTTCAGCATTAAAGTGCCGGATGGCCCGCTGACCTCTCGCCTGCAAAAAATACAAGTGGGCGATGAAATTTTAATGAGCACCAAACCCACCGGCACGCTGATCTCCGGTAATTTACTCGACGGTGAAAACCTGTATTTGCTGGGAACCGGCACCGGCCTAGCGCCGTTTTTAAGCATTATTCGCGACCCGGACGTTTACGAGCAATTTAATAAGGTTATTTTGGTCCACGGCGTGCGCGAGACCTCGGAGCTGGCCTACCAAGATTTAATCGAAAATCAGTTGCCAAACGACGAGTACCTAGGGGACATGGTGCGGGAGAAGCTCATTTACTACCCCACGGTCACCAGGGAGCATTTCCGCAACACCGGCCGCGTGACCGACTTAATGACCAGCGGAAAATTATTTGACGACATCGGCCTCGCCAAACCGGACAAGAGCCGCGACCGCTTTATGCTTTGCGGCAGCCCCAGCATGCTGAAAGACACCTGCGCCATCTTAGATGGCTGGGGAATGGAAGAGTCTCGCCACGGCAACCGGGCGGAGTATGTTATTGAGCGGGCATTTGTAGAGCAGTAACTCCCAGTTATTACCGTAATTAGGCAGCAATGAAGCTGATGGGCCTCGCCATCAGCCTCTTTTCTTTGAACCTACCCTTTGCCTCTCGCACCCCCACCTTCCAACGCCACCCCTTTCGCACCAGAGTCGCCCGAAACCGATCCGCCACTAGCATGACCACACTAAAGGCTGGTTAACATCAGAAAACCATTGACCAATAGATGATAATGATTATTATTACCGAAGAAATCGATTAACCCAGAGTAGCCACCATGAACAGCAGAACCACCCTATGCTTACGCCATCGCAGAGCGCTGGAGATGGATCCAGAAAGAGCCACTCAATGCTGGCACCAAGCCATCCATTGCGCCCGGTACGAGGTCAATGCGAAGCAATGGGAACGCGCCAAAAACCGTTACTTCCACGCCATAGAGGTTGCCGAAATTTTGCTGTTTACGGACAACAACCCAAACCGCAGCGAGGCTCGCATGCTGCAAACCTGTACCGAATACGCATACCTGTTGCACTCCATGACTCTTCCCACGTGCGGCTTGGCCAAATACGCCAGAGCGTGCTTTAGCAACAGTGATAAACCGGATTCGATTAAAAAGCTAACCAACGCGCTTCAAGACATTGCTCTATCAAGCCCCAATCAATGCGAACATTGGCTGACCGGCATTGCCCAGTCACACTTCCTACCCATCAGCAATCAACTGCACTGAGGCTATGAACTGCAGAGGGGAGTAATTATTGAAAAAGGGAAAGAAAATACCACCCGCAATTGATAATGATTATCATTTATATTAAATTGGCTCACAACAATCACCTGTTGACCGGAGACCGGCATGTGCATCGCCGCCCATTCCCTGAGCTACTCCTTAGGCCAAAAAAGAGTACTGAGTAACGTTTACGCTCAACTGGCGCCGGGGGTAATCACCGCCGTAATTGGCCCGCCAAAATCCGGCAAAACGGCCTTATTGAAATGTTTATCCGGGGAATGGACGCCCACCCAGGGCCGGGTGTGCTGGCGTGATGGTAAATCTTCCAAGCCTGCCGTGCCGGCCCAGACGAAATATTGGTCTCAATCCATTGCGCGATCGACCAAGCAATCCGTTTTTGAGGCGGTCAGCAAATTCGCCACACCGCGCCCCCGGGGCCACTTGGATATTCTCTTAGACCTGTTTCACCAATTTGATCTAACCCACCTACTTAGGCGTAGCTACTGCCAGTTAACCAACAACCAAAAAATTCGCGTTCGGCTGGTAAGTGCCCTCTTCTATAGTCAAACCCCGAATACTTCGGATAACTTTCTTACGCTGAGCGAGCCCATCGCCGAAATGAGCGCTTTACACCAAATCGCCCTGCTAAATTGTTTAAAAGAGTTAGCTTCACAAGGCATTGGCAGCGCGCTTGTGATTCATGATTTAAACCTGGCTGCGAGATTCGCAGATCGTCTTATTTTGCTGTTAAACGGTGAATTGGTTGCTTCCGGTAACTGCACCGAAGTGTTGGGCACTAAACTGATTAGCCGCACCTACCACAGCCGTTTAAGAGTCGAGTATCATCAACAACTGCATTGGCCGCAGGCGTAGTAGCCCAATTCGCCACCCACCGTTTGAGGACCATCACTTGAAACACCCGCTGACAACTTTTTTACCGGCTCTGGCAACTTCTCTGGCCCTGGCAACAATGGCGCAAGCAGCAACCGCCGAGGCCGGCTCCACCGACGGAGATTGTGACCCACAATCGCGTTTTATATTCAGCTGGCCAATGGATAACAGCTGCAACAACAAGCCCCGGGGCGGAACCAGTACCGGTGATCATGTCACCCTAGACGACCAACCCCACGCCGGCTGGCAGCAACTGCAAGCCATGGGCCTGAACAAAAAGGAGCGCGACCGCCGCGCCATCCTGGCCATGGCCGGGGGCTATAAAGTCTCTTTCGATTTTTTGGAAGTGCTGGGTTTTAGAGAGAACTTTCAACGCGATAAACCCTACCAGTCTTGGGGAACTGAATACGTTTATGTGTTGGCCAACGAGCCCGATTTTATTAGCCTTCAGCATGTCATGGTGATGGTATTTGTGGATTCCGAGGGCCAAGTGTCTGAACCCATGGTAATGAAACACTGGCGGCAGGATTGGCAGTACCAGGCCAAACAAATGCTCACCTATCACCATAACAATCAATGGCAGTTGGAAAAAATTCCCAGTTCCGAGCGCAAAGGCAGTTGGGCACAAACCGTGTACCAAGTGGATGACTCCCCGCGCTACGCCTCCTACGGAACTTGGCAACACAACAACAGTTTTTCCACCTGGCTTAGCCACACCACGCGGCGGCCACTGCCGCGCCGGGAACACAGCGTGCGCGACGACTACGATGTGTTAGAGGGTTTTAATCGCCATACCATTACCCGTACCGGCTGGGTGCAGGAAGAAGAAAACTGGAAACTGGTGCTAAACGACAACGGTGAGCCAGCAGCAGACCCATACCTCAGCAAAGAACTGGGCGTTGCCCGTTACCGAACCATAAGCGGTTTTGATTTCAAACCCGGCGACGACTACATGGCCAGCGCCGGGCAATTTTGGGCCGATGTTCGCAGTGCATTCGACGCGGTTATTGCCGAGCAAAAAGGCTTTACCTTGCAGCGCCCCAAGGATGCACCACCACTGTTCGTCCCCCTGTTTGATTACGCCGCCAAAGTAGCCGAAGCCAAAGCCTACGATGCAGAAAAAGGCAAAGCCTTTGCGGAACAGACCGTGCGTGGTTATTCCGGCCATTAGTTTGGCCATTAAACAGTCTTGATTGGGGAGCCATTTATGGCTGGTACGCCGGGTAATCGGTGTACCCGGCTGCTCCGCCACCAAAGAAAGCATCTCCCTTGGGCTCCGCTAGGGGCCAGCCATGCTCAAGGCGTTGAGGCAAATCTGGGTTAGCAATAAACGGCCGGCCAAAACCAATTAAATCGGCCCAACCTTGCTGCAAAGCCTGTTCGGCTCGTTGCGCGTTGTATTTACCTGCGTAAATCAAGCTGCCGCCATACATAAGTCTAATGGCCTCTTTAAAAGCAACCGGCATTTCTGGCGCGTCGTCCCAGTCGGCTTCGGCAATGTGAATATAGCCAACGCCCAAATCATCAAGCAGTTTCACTGCGGCCAGATAGGTTGCCTGGGGTGTATCATCCACGGCGCCTTGCAACGTTGTGAGCGGGGCTAACCGCACGCCCACTTTATCTGCGCCCACCACGGCAGCCACGACGTTAACCACGTTTTTAAGAAACCGTAGCCTATTGGCCAAGCTGCCACCGTATTGGTCGGTGCGGTTATTGGCCTGGGAATCGATAAATTGATTGATTAAATACCCGTTGGCGCCGTGCAGTTCTACACCATCAAAGCCGGCGTCCATGGCATTGCGGGCTGCCTGAGCATAATCCTGCACCACGGCTTGGATTTCCTGTTCGGCCAGCGCCCTCGGTGCGGAATGCTGAATCATTTCTCCGGCACCGCCGCTGGGGCCTCGTTGCTCTGGGTCTATAAATACTTTTACCCCCTCGGCTACCAGCGGCGACGACGATACCGGCGCGGCACCACCGGGCTGCAACGCAGTGTGTGAAACTCGGCCCACATGCCATAACTGCGCATACATTACGCCGCCGGCTTGGTGCACGGCATCGGTCACAGCTCGCCAGCCCGCCACCTGCTGCTGGCTGTAGATGCCTGGAGTCCAAGCGTAACCCTGGCCCTGCTGGCTTATCTGCGTACCCTCGCTGATGATCAACCCCGCGCCGGCGCGCTGGGCATAGTACTGGGCCATTAATTCGGTGGGCACATCACCGGCAGCGGCACGGGACCGTGTCATAGGCGGCATAACCATGCGGTTTTTTAAGGCTTGGCCGGCCAGTGAAAAAGATTGAAACAACATAAAAATTCTCCGCAATTGGTTTTAGAGACGTTTGTTTTTGGGCCTGGGTTTATTGGCCGAGGTTTATTGGCTTAGATTTATGGACATAGGTTTATCGACATAGCTTTATTGGCTGGGACTGGCCAAAATCGAGCGGCCCGAATCGGGTATTCCCACTCTGCGGCTGGCGTCATTTGCACGAAGATTGTTTGGGCCAACCAAGGCCAACAGTTGTTGCAAATCGACACTTTGGGCCATGGCCCGATTACCAGCGTCGCCAGGGTGAAGATGGTCGCCTGAGTCGTATTTGGGCAAAAGCCGAAGAGGCGCTGTTGGGTCTTGCAAAGCGGTATCGAGATCGACAACGGCATCAAAGGAACCGCTGGTTTTAATCCATTGGTTTAACTGCTGGCGCAATCGGTTTTTATCCGCTTGGTAATAATTGCTTAAGGGGGTGTCTGGCAGTGCGCCCTGAAACGGTGGCAAAGTTGCTCCAATTACCGTCACACCCCGGCGGTGAGCACGGGCAACGAGCTTTTCAAAACCCGTGGTTAACGCTTTTAAACTGGGCAAACTGGCGTTGGGCGCAAACGCCGTACCGGGCCAAGAAATATCGTTAATACCCAGTAACACAATCACACTACTCACTCCGGGCTGGGATAAGACATCTCGCTCTAGCCGCGCCAGCGCCGACTCACCCATGCCATCGGATAACAAACGAGCACCGGAGATACCAGCATTGGCAACCGCTATATTGTGCGGCACCAAACGCTCGGCCAAAAAATCTGGCCAACGGCTATTGTTGTCCAAACTCGCCGTGGCGCCATCGGTGATGGAATCTCCAATCACCACCACACCGGTGGCTGGTTGCCGGGGCTGCACCCAAATATCCGAAAGTAACAACCGCGCAGTAGTGCTCTGCTCTTCTGCCGCAGCTGACCTATCCGGTAAAGCACTGCTATTGCCCTCGGTAATCCAACTGGTTTGCCGGCCATCCCAATGAAAACTTTGCACCGGCGTGGTCTCGGCCAAATAAGTTTTAACTTCCAACTGCGCTAGGTTCTGCACAGGTAATTCGATGGCGTCACTCACCAACTGGCCACCGGGAGGAATCACTCCGCGACCGTGCTGGTTGAAGGTAACTGCGGCTGCTAATCCCGGCGCCGGGCTTGCCACTCGCACGCTTACCTGCCCCAGGGTTACCGGGCGATCACCATAGGTATTGGCAAACACCAGGCGTAACTTGTCGCCTCCTAGGCTTACTCTGGCGTACTGGGTAATGGTTTGATTGTTCAGCGCCTTGGGCACATTGGTGGGGAAAATAAATTCTTCACCCCATACAGGCTGAGGGCTGGCCTGCCAACTGGTAACCCAGCCCGGGTTAGTCTCCGCTGGCTGCTCAGCGTTTAGCGCCTTGGCGTAGGCTGGTTTTAGCCACAGCATCAATAGACTTGCCATGGCACCCGTAGCTAAGCCCCCGAGGTTAGATAATCTGCTCACAATACGCCTCCTGTCGATAAGTAAGGTCATTATCGATTGGGGAACCTGTTGTGAATAGGTAGCTCAAAAGAACATCATTTATGAATTAATGGCACAGATAAAATGGCTCGTAATGACGTTAACCGCTTCGCCGAACTGGAGGTATTTGTGAAGGTGGTGGAACAGGGTGGATTTTCCGCCGCTGCCCGCCAAATGGGGATGACGCCGTCGGCGGTCAGCAAGCTCATAAGCCGGTTAGAACAACGGCTGGCTACTCGTTTGGTCAACCGCTCCACCCGGCAACTGCAAGTCACCTCTGAAGGCTGCGATTTTTATGAACGAGGCCGCCTGATATTGGCCAACCTGGAGGAAGCCGAGCGCGCCACCAGTGCCCAGGCAACACCCAAAGGCCGTATTCATGTGAATACCAACGTGCCTTTTGCAGAGTACTTTCTATTACCTTTGGTGCCAACGTTTGGCCAACGCTACCCCGACATATCACTGGAACTGAGCCTAACTGACCAAGTGATTGATATCGTTGAACAGCGTACCGACGTCGCTCTACGCGCGGGGCCGTTGAAAAGCTCCAGTTTAGTAGCCCGAAAATTGGGCCAAACCCACAAACTACTGGTGGCCGCGCCCAGTTATCTAAAACAACATGCCACGCCACTTCACCCCGATGACCTCGCCCAGCATACGTTGATCGATCACACCAGCTACGGCGCTCAATCCCAGTGGCCATTTCGCGAGCAGGGCAAATCGCAATCGGTCACCACTCGGGCTCGGTGGCAGGCCAATAATGGAGAGGCCATTAAACAGTTGGTAATGAATGGTGCTGGCATCGCTAGGCTGGCTGTGTTCCAGGTGAAAAACGAAATCGCCAAGGGCGAGCTGGTGCCATTGCTAGAAACCTACAACCCCAGAGAAACAGAAGAAATCCACGCCGTGTACGTGGGCCAAGGCGGGTTTCTACCGCGTAGGGTACGGGTGTTTTTGGATTTTTTGGTGGAGCATGTGGTAATCGACGGCGTTCTTTAGCCGCTGAGGTTTAGCCGCTCAGGTTTAACCCTTGCAGTTTAACCGCTTTGGTTTAAACATCGTGGAACGACATAAACGCAGTCCACTCCTGAACCTGGGGCCATGGCAATGTTTTTTCTGCAAAGTTTTCCAGCCGGTGCACAGCTTGGCGTAGTAGATGATTGCCCTGGGGCAGATGCAACCACAGGCTAAAACCGACGTTCAGCAGCACGGTTAACCAAAACACCGTTCTAAAGCGAACTTTCTTAGTTTTGTGCCGGAATGTTTGCTGTGCGAGTAACGCACTGGGCCAACCGCCCAACACCCCAAGCAAGTGCAATCTGCTCTCTGGCACTCGCCATCGCCCTTTCATCGCAGATCGTTTATCCACGGCGTAAAACACGTAGGTGAGTCCATTGATCAGTACCACAGAGACGGCCAAAAACAACGGGATATAGCCAAACCAAAAGGAAGCCGCCAGTGCAGCAAACACCGCCAACAAAAGGGCGTAATATCGAATCATTGAAGGAATACACTGTCGGACTTGCAGACTGATTTCAGTCGGATTAGTGGGTAGGCTCTGTGGAATGGATGACTTGGCCCAGCGCTGCATACTGCTCCAAATCATCAGTATTTAACTCGGCGCAGTGAAGCTCTAGTTGATTATACAGATCCAGGGCTTGCTCATGCTTGAGGGGTGTTTTTCGCAACACCGTTTTCGGCTCGTTTAAACAACTAACGCGATTAAAACGATGTTCGGTCACCCGCGATTCTACACGCGCTGTGCCAAAGTAATGCAATGACGCCCCTGACAGCTGAGCGGCAACCACAAACCTATGTTTGGTACCGGTCGCATCGAGGAAACCAACATCATACTGGGATTTATCCGGCAGAGCGCTAACCGACAAAATAGCCTTAACATTAATAACCATAGTAACCTCAACTCAATCAACCTGGCTTAGCAACCACTGTTTTCCTTTTAGTTCCCCTTCGCCCTCTCGCCTGAACAACGCCAGCTGTTGCAAACAGAACTCTATACTAGGCAAAGCCGGGCTGTCACTGTACCAAAGCGCTAGGGAGGGCTCTACTGTGGGTTTAAACCAATTAGCAGCTTGCGCCATAAATTTTTGATGTGTACCCGAGTAAACAAAGGCGGCTAAATCTGCCGGGGACTGCCAAACAGACCGCGTAATAAACAAGGTATCATCATCGTACATTTGATCGCCGCAAATATAGCCTTGGGCTAACGCTACCTTGCGGTTGATTACCCGGGCTCCGGCGGAGAACTTTAGAAACCTTGGATCGGTTACCGGATATAGTATTTCCGATACATTGACTTGGCATAAATACATAGACACGGCTCTTGGTTAGATCGCCTTAGATCCTGGGAAGTTCTTAAGTGAGGTGCAACTCCATAATAGTTTCATCAAATTCATCTTGTTCAACCACGCTAAAACCGAAGCGTTTAAAAAATGCGCACATAACGTCGTGACCTTCGACGTAGCAAATCGATACAACGTTTACATCCGCTATATTTTTAATTTCCTCTAAGGCCAGTGCCACCGCCGCCGTACCATAGCCTTTGCCCTGGTGCTGAACGTCAATTAACAATTGATCTATAAAGATCTCTTGTGGCTTACCATCGCGGTAGTTGCGATAGCCGCGATAATATTGCAAAAATCCCACTATCTCTGTACCGCAACAAACCGCACGATTGATGTAGTAATCGTAGAACTTGGAAGCCGCAATGGCTTCCGCCGGCGTTGCCACGTAGCGCTCTTGTTGCTTAGAGATCTCTAAGCTAATGACATCAATCCAGTTTTCCCGCGTGACATCGCTTAAACTAGTAACCACATTCATTCCTTAACTGCGCTAGCCCTGGCTACGGGCAATTTACGGATTGGTGATCAATAATACGGCAGCTCTTTTAATAGCACCGATAACAGGCCAAGGGCTCTCAAACTCAATGGGAGTTTCCTGGAGCCGTGTTAACTGGCGAGCTTTAATCTTCCTTCCAAGTAGATACGCCGCTTCAATGCAGCGACGCTCCAAACAGTCTTCCATGATTTCGATTTCGGCCCCAAACGTTTTTACAGCGGCAAAGCCGGTTGTAAGAGAATCAGTGACGATTCAGCACACTATGCGTAGAAGTCGCATTAAAAGGTGTAACTTACACCAGCTTTAAATTGTCGTGGCAAATTACTGCGCGCGCCAAATGGCCGCCTGGACACAATCTCTTGCTCATCGGTAAGGTTTTCGGCAATCAATTTTACCGCCAATTGCTCGGTGATATCGTATCCGATGGATAAATCCACCGTGGTTAACGCTTCGGTGCTGGTGCCGTCTTCATAGCTGCCATAGCCTGGCACCTCGCGCATTTCGCTAATGTGCTTTACGGCCAGCTGGGCCTGCCAATTAAGCCCAGTCACTCCAGCCTGTAAACGCAATTGATGTTCGGGCAAATACGGCAACTCATCGCCTTGACGAATAGAGCGCGACACACCTTCGAAGTATCCCGGGTTCCACTGTGAAAAACTGGATAAAAACGAACTTTGAAAGGCCGATTCGGTGTAGGTGTACACTACATCGATTGGCAGCTGCAAGTTACCACCCAAACTGGCAACGTATTGCCCGGTAAACTCAAAACCACCAACTTCTATATCTCCGCCATTAAATTCTTCGCCAGCCACGCACCCGGGGTCGGAAACTCGGCAACGACCTAATAAATTATCGTACTGACTGAAAAAGCCAATAACTTCGGCATTCAGCGCGCCCTTTTTGTAGCGCACGCCATACTCTAGATTTAAGCTTTCTTCGGGGTCTACATCGTCAGCAGCTCCTGGGCTGGCTGGAGAAAACCCTTTGTTTATCCCTGCCAATAAGCCAACGGCTTGGCTGAACTGATAATACACCCCCACTCCCGGCAGCACGACATCCTGCGTATTGCTGGCAGTGGTGCCAGCCAATTTGTCTTCGGCGGTACCATCAATGGATTCAACACGTAAGCCCAGGTCTATTTTCCATTTCTGCCATTCAATCGTGTCATTTATAAATACCGCCACAGCATCGGTTTCCCATTCATTCAGGGTCTCCTTATCTACGCTGGTAGACACTGGCACAAGATTGCCATCGACCATGGCGTAGGCATAGGGCTGATGGTCGCGTTCAACATAGTCGTGGTGTAAACGTAGCCCGGCCTCCAGATTGTGGGTGACATCGCCTGCTGCAATGGTTTTGCGTAAATCAAACGCCACTCCGTTACTGCCGTAACTGCGATCGAAATCGGTTATATCGATCCACTCACTGCTTCCGTTGCTGTTTGCTTGGCCACGAATCAGTGCCAACTCTGTGCCGAAGTCTTGCGGCTGCGCCAACACCAGTGCGGCCGCAGTGGCGTTTTCATCCGTGAAGCCATCAAATTTAAACCAGGCACGCTGATACTCATTGTGATAAGCCCGGGTGGTTAAATTCCAACCTGAGCCTAAATCGATAAAGTGAAAAATGTGGATTTGGCTATGCTCGGAATCAAATTCATCCAGGGCACTGGCGGCGTATCGCCGACTGGGGCTTGCGGCAAAATCGTCATCTGTTAAGCCTAAATACGTTTCCTGGGAGGTCTCATCAGCGTAACCCAGCTTTACCTGTATTTCTTGGTAAAAACGACTATCACTAGCACTGTGCCACTGCACCTTGGCATTGATGTCGTTGCGCTCAAAGCCGGTATCACCACCACCGTCCAGCGATTTAAAACCATCCGAGCCAAAATGTAATGCATCTATCCAGTAGGAAAACTGGCCGATGCGATCGCCGTAGAAGACTCGATACTTTTGAAAATTATCGCTGCCAAGGGTGGCTTCAACCTTGCCTTCTTGCTCGTTAGGGGTGGGAGCCGTTACCAAATTGATGGCACCACCTACCGTGTGTGGGCCGTATTTCACCACTGAGGGCCCCTTGAACACCTCCACCATACTCATACGATTTACATTGGGCAAATAATAGGCTGCCGGAGCTGAATAAGGTGCCGGGGCAATTAACACGCCGTCTTCCATCAGCGTGATTTTCTGGCTACGTTCGGAGGTTGCACCGCGTAACCCAATGTTGGGCCGCAGGCCATAGCCATCTTCCTGGCGAATATAAACTCCAGGGGTTTGACTTAGCAGGCTGGTTAAATCCACGGCATCGAAAGCTTCTATTTGTGCTTTATCGATAATGCTGGCCGAGCCCGAGGTCGTTTGCAGCTGGTCTTGCCCTACCGTTACAGTGACTTCTTCAATGCGCGAAGCAGCCTTATCGCTTGCTGGCTTAGCTGTATTCGTTCCGGTTTGGGCCGCCCCTAGTGTTGGAAAGCCCACGCAACACATCGCCACTGCCAAAGATAAAGGCTTGAATAGATATCTCGCTATTGCCGCATTAGTTAACGCCTGCTTAGAAGACGACAATACTGAGCGAGCAGTTACCGGCGTAGGCAGACGGGATTGTTTTATTTCAACTCTACGCACCGGCGAGGACGCTTGTGTAGGATTTAAGCTCATTGTCGAGGGTACCACTGGTGGGAAACTATTCATTACGTTGCCTGCAAATTAAAACTCTAAAACCTGGGTCGATTGCTCTATTAATCGCCGTCGGAAAAATTAATCCCCAATTCAACATCCAAGCTGTCGGGTATTTCACGTTTGAAATTTCCGTCTAGGTAGCCCAAGGTGATCTCCAGCATATCGGCATCCTCGCTGGCAATGGCACTGCGAATCTGCGCAATATTGCCCTGCACAGTATCCACTGCATTCTGATTGCCGGTGGCGATCATAATATCGAACAAGCTAATGGTGGTATGCTCCGACCCTTGCAATAGTTCCTCTACCGCATCAATGGTGCTGCTGATGGCTGCCCAACTGTTGCCGGCCAGCGGTGCGGCGACATTGACGACATTTCTGGCTTGCAGATAATCCAAAAATTCCTGTACTGCAACAATCAATTGGGTAATAGGCGCTGAGCCGTCTTCTAGCTGGTCATTCAAAAATAAACTTCGGTAGGATTCAGCGGAGTTTTTGTACTGGGTCAACCAGCCTTCTTCCGTGTAATCCGCCCAGCGCATCAGCTGCCCGGTGAGGCTCAATAACACGTCGCACTTGCGCGGTTGGTTATTAAAATCGGCCAGGATATCTGTCGCTTGCTGAGAATGCTCAGCCGTACTGGTTTCAAAGCTAGCGGACTCCACCGCCAATAAACCAACATTTTGAAATGTTTTGGCGGCAAAGTAATCCGCATCTAAGGTGATGCTATCGTCGATATCACTGGCGATCTCACTGCGCACGGTCTCCAGATAATTTGTGCCGCGTAACCGCAACGAATCAATGAAGGTGTAGGCAGGGAACACAATATCGTCGTTTAACGGACCGAAGTTGTAGATGGATAGCGCATACCACTGTTCAAATGTGATCAGCCAACCGTTTTGCAAAGCACTCAATGCATCATTGCTAGGCGTATTACAAAAAGCCTCCGCGCTTTGCTCCAGGGTACTTACTTCTAATTTAAAAGCCTGTACCGTAGGAATGATTGTTTGGTCGACGGCTTGCTCTAATGCCTGGCTAATATCACTGGCATCAATGGGTTTTTCGCCACGATCTTTGCCAACGCAACCAGCGACAATTGCAGCCACGGCGACAGCCGCGGTTATCATCCAACCCCTGGGTTTTTTCTCCCACATAATCATTCTCTAATCACAGTTATATTAGTATTGGGCGCACGCAAATTCACAGCCCAACTTTGATACAGCACTTTGTTGTTTTGCAACGGATTACACGCTGGGGATGTGCTTTAAGCTTCAATTATCAGCATGTGATTGTCCCAGGCAGTGCCCGCATAACTTGCACGCTGAGAACGGTCTTCTTCTAGTGTTTTGGCATTTAGCCGGCGCAGCTGCCCCAAAGAATTACTCAACACAAACTGCTGTTTATCCACAGAACAAGCGATACCACACACGTCGTGAAAGCTGTGATAACCGACAAATTCTGCGCTGTCCAGATGCCAAAACACAGCGAGGTCCCCTCTTGGGCTGGTGAATCCCACCAATCGAGTTTGCGCATTGACTCGCACGCTACCCATGTAATCATCTAAGCGTGAAATAACCGCTGCAGGATGCTGAAATAATTGCAACGGTTGGCCGGGTTTGTGATAACCACCGAGCGGTACGATCTCGTTATGGCTCATGGCCGAGCGTTGTAATTGGGTGGCGAACACCACGCTGCCGTCGGTGGTAACGTCTAAATGACGGATGCTCGATTTGGCCTCTGGCAGGGTAAAATCATCCACCAATTTACCGGTAAAGACATCCACATAAGTCAAACTGGAGTGCATGCTCGCCAAATTCAGTTTTTTGCGGCCCGATTCCGGGTGGGTAAGTATGCCGCCGTTTGCGACCACTAGGGTTTTACCATCGGGCATCATTTTGGCTTCGTGGGGCTCAATCCCAAAACTGGGCATGTGTGCTAGTACTTGATAGGTATCGCTATCGCGCACAACGATGACACCTTCTCCTTTGGCAATATTGGATTCAGTGGTAAACAAGGTTTTGCCATCGGCACTGAAGCAAGCATGGCCATTCAAATGTAAACCGGGCTGACATGTAAACGAAGCCACCACCTCGCCACGGTTGATATCTACTTCTAAAACCTGGGTGCCGGGGCGCCGGGCCACCACCAACAACCTATCTTCTCGCAAAGCATGTTGCACCACATCGTGACCGCGAAATTGAGCAGCCGCCGCGTGAACGTCACCCGTAAATTGCTGCTGCCGACTGTGAACCCACGAAACACTGAAGTGATTAGCTTTGCCACCTGCCGCCGAGGCAATTACCTCTCTCTGCGTTTTTGAATTGCCGCAGCCCGCCAAGGGCAATGTCACTGTTATACCCGCACAACCCATGGCGGTTAACAGCTGCCGACGCGATAGTTGGATGTTTCTGCTCTGGCTCATTTAAAGCGATTCCACAAATTCAATCAGCAACTGACGTTGCGATTTGACGAGATGTCTAAATTGTTTTTGGCTGCTAGCGGCTTCACCACCGTGCCATAAAATGGCTTCCGCCACACTCTGGGCTCGGCCGTCGTGTAGATACACAGCATTACCGTTTACCTGGTTGCTAAGCCCAATGGCCCACAATGGAGGGGTACGCCATTCACTGCCGCTGGCGTGATAATCTGGCCGGTTATCGGCCAGCTCAGGGCCCAAATCGTGTAGCAATAAATCCGTGTAAGGCCAAATGATTTGCCCGCCCAAGTGGCTGTTATAGCCGGTTGTTGATTGGGTTTGGAAAGATGGCGTGTGACAGTCGGCACAACCTACCTGGTAGAACAATTGCCGTCCCTGCTGCAAACGCTCTTCCCCCAACTGCAAAAGCCTTGCCTCCGGCACGGCCAAATTACGGGTGAAGTCTACCACCAAATCCAGCAGCTCTTGGTCAATTTCAAAGCCTTCGCTATTGTTGCCGTTGATCATGCCAGTACAGTCGGGCTGCAGCTCAGTGCAAGGCTGGCTAGGAAATACTGGATTACTAATACCCACATCCTGCTGAAAAGCCGCAGCCACGGTGGTCATCAAGCTGGCTCGATTGGCTTTCCACCCAAATCGGCCGGGTAAAACTTTTTTCTGATGGGCATCCCACACCAGATTCACACGCCCAGAAATACCATCGCCATTGCTGTCTTCTGGGTCGGCCAGGGTGTCTATGTCAGACTGGGCGATTAATTCAATTAAGCCCAAGCCAGCAATGGCTGGCGCCGCACGTAAGCTGGTCAACACCCGTTCACTCATTGGCCCATAGTTGAGTTCCGCAAAGCGCAGTGTGGGAAACCTAAGCGTGACGGTTTCACCGTCTGCGTAAGCCACGGTTTTGGCTTGCCAGTCAATATAGGTGTAACTTTCTGGCGCAGCCTCGCGCACCTTAGCCGCCGGCGGGTGATGACGAAATTGATGCTGTAAGGAAATCGACTGACCTTGAAGCTGCAAGCCATAGGTTGGCTCAGGAACAGCACCGTACTCCCGTTGGACACCCGGTATACTCAAGCGTACCAGAGCCGCAAATATGGGCCGGCTGGCGTCGGCGGGCAAATCGCCACGGCCGCCATTGATGTGGCAAGCCAAACAGGTGCGGGCGTTGAAAATTGGCCCCAGGCCATCGCGGGCATTGGTAACCGTGGGCGCTTTTACCCAGGGTTGATGGGCCAGAGCTTTGCCGGCATGAAATTGAGATCGCGCCGATTGTGGTAGATTGGCGCTGGGTAACATTAATGACGCAAAGGGCCGTGTACTTACCGAGGCACTACCACCCGGCTTAAGCTCGGCCACGCTAAAGGGCGGCGCTGGCCGAGCATTACTGTCACCTTTAGGCTGGCAGGCAACTAAGCAAAAGCTTGCAACCAATGATAAAAGCAGTCTAACAAAATGAAGCAGGCCGGGATCACCCCGGCCTGCCGCAAACGCCACTACCAATTTAACACTAGCACTCAGCATCTGGGTCGGTGGTATCACAACCAGAGGCATCGTCGTCTACCACTGTCGCGCTGATTTCCAACGCCGTGGCAATATTGGCGATCTCTGCAGATTGCGCATTCAGCGATAGAATTGTGCTGTACATAGGATTATCTTGGTTGCGATTAGCGTCCATAATCAACACATCCACCGGCATGCCCGCGCGGGCTTGGCTATCAATAGCCATGTAATCAGTTTCAGTTGCCGATAGTGCCGTTTCCAATGCATCCGCCGCCGCGGTTAAATCATCAATGCCCATCTCGGCGACGTAGTCATCGAAGCCATAACCGGAAACCGCACGGCTGGTAACGTCATCGGTTCCATCGAGATCGCTGTCATAACCGGCGTAATCACCGTAATAGCTGTTGGCCACGCCCTCGGCATTCAACCAAATATCGCGGTGTGTGTTGTCAGAAAAGCACGAGTGCTCGTCTTCTTGTGAATTCGAGCTGAAAGCGATTTGCATACGCTCGCCGGCCAATTCACCCTCGGACAAGGTGCCCATACCGGTAAGAATTTCAGTCAGCTTCTGAATGGCCTCGTCGCGGTCTGCAACTGCCGTGAATTGATCACGATAATTATCGCTAACGTCATCCAACCAACCGTCACGTACACTTTCTAAATCGGCCACCAACTTTTCCGCCACAACCTGCATAAATTTTACCCGGCGATCGGCAAAAGCGTCGCTGGTAAAATCGGTCAACGGGCGTTGACCACCGGCGGCAACATTACCCGCGCCGTTGGCTTTAACGGCTTGGTCACGGTCATCGCCATAGGTTACCAAAGCATTATCGTTTAAATCCTGCCCCCACAGCATAAATTCAATGGCGTGGTAACCGGCAACAACATCATGTTCATCGTCGGCAGTGGCGGTGTTGGCAATTAAGTCGACAGTGATTTCGTCGGCGGTATAGACACTGATAATGTTAGCGCTGGTGTCGGTGCCATCCACGGCACCATCTGCGTTAACACCCACGCCGTTGGCGATGACACCGACTTGATCGGCTTCAAAATCACTACTGCTTACATTCTGCACATAGTCGATCAATGCTTCACCCAGAGGCCAAGCGTTGATATCACCCTCTGGGCCGTCTTCGCTGGCGTAATCAGTGGAATCGATGGGACTAAGACGGAAGCGATAGACCTCAGTCTGACCATAAGGCTCGCGAGAAATTAACCATAAACGTTTTAGGTTATCCTGGTCCGCCTGGGTACGATCACCCGCGGCAGTTGCCGCAAAAGCATCAATCGCGTCTTTCAGCTCCAGAGCGGTATCCACCGAATCGCTGTAAGCGGCAAGTGCGATATCAGCGTTAGTTTCGAGGACTTTTTGTACATTTTCGATGTTGATTACATCCGTGGTGACAGTACCCGAGCCACCAGTACTGTTGTCGGTGCTGGAGCCACCACCGCCACCACCACCGCCTCCGCAAGCGGCCAATAAGGAAATGGATGCAGCCGCAATACTGGCTGTAAGAAATTTGGTTTTCATAGTCGTGTCCCTCGCATGGGTATGCTCGTGTCTTATTTCATGGGCGAAACGCTGCTCGCCCCAATAGCGGGTGCATCCATTGCACACTGATCGACCAAGAACCTGTCTAGAAATCTTTTCTGGTAATGGCTGTGTGCTCGGTGAGTCGATTACCCAGCAATGAACCATTGGCAGGCCGCGCCCGTACACCCTTGGCGCGTTATCGCTAATGATAATGATTCTTAGAATTAAAAACAAAGAGATTCCGTTTGATTTACATCAGCTCGATGGCTTTTTACACTCTGTTGAGTTCAAAAACGTGAGATAAACCACAAACTGATTTCAGTTTGGCAACAGATTTGGTTAATCTTGCGCGCAATTGTGACTACGACATACCCTGACCACGTTTTGGATACCTATGGTTAACCTAAGCTCTCCGTCTTCGCTTTTTCCTCCTAAAACCCAATCAATTACTGGAGTTTTAACGTCTCTAACTGCAGTATTGGCGCTGTCTGCCTGTGGCGGCGGTGGTGGCGGCGGTTCGTCGGCACCAGTATCTGAACAGCCTGCGACTCCCGCATTCAGCACCAAGGTTGCACTGGGTGAGGCGCTTTTCAACGATGTAAACCTTTCCTTAGAGCGCAATCAATCCTGCGCGACGTGCCACAATCCGGACGCGGCATTCGCCGATAACCGGCTGGGCGACGACGGTCTTGTCATGGCAGTTTCGCGGGGTGACGACGGCTTTTCGCTGGGCACACGCAACACCCCCACTGCTTCCTATGCCGCTTTAACACCGGAATTTGATACAGGCACGCGAGCCAGGGTTAACGTGGATAGAGCCACTGTGGCCGATTACGAGGGAGCCATTGGCGGCCAATTTGTGGATGGCCGGGCAGAGAACTTACAAGTCCAGGCTGGAGAGCCGTTTCTCAACCCCGTAGAGATGAACATGGCCGATGAAGCGGCCGTGGTAGCGCGTATTTTGGAAGACACCGATTTAGAGGCGTCTTTTAAACATGTGTACGGAGATAACGTTTTTGACTCAACAGAATTGGCGTTCGATGCCCTCACCGACACCATCAGCGAATTTGAAAACCAGGAGCAGTTTGCACGCTTTAATTCTAAATACGATAAATTCATCGCCGGCGAGTACGATGCGTTTCTATTATCAAAAGCGGCTCTGGGCGAAGGCCTATTTTTCTCTCAATTTACAAACTGTGACACTTGCCATCAGCTTCAAAGCGGCAACCACCCCCAAGAAACCTTCACCGGCTACGAATACCACAACATCGGCGTACCAGCTCACCAAACATTGATCAATTTAAAGCAGAGCCTTGGCCAAGATCAGCCGGCGGATCAAGGCCTATTCGATCACACAGGCGAGGAAGCCCATCGCGGTTTAATAAAAGTTCCCACCCTGCGTAACGTGGCGGTTACAGCGCCGTATATGCACAACGGTGTTTTCCGCGAACTGGATACAGTGATGCGTTTTTACGATCACTTCAATAACAGTAATAACACCATTAATCCTGAAACCGGCGAGCCCTGGGCGGCACCAGAAGTTAGCGTCAACATAAACTTTGATGAACTGGAAGACGGCGACATTATGTCGCAAGAAGATATAGAAGGCCTTGTGTGTTTTATGGTCGCTCTGACCGATGAAGCGTTTGAGCCGCTGGTACAAGACAAACTCGACGACTGTGGATTAACGCAGTAATTCAGCAGGCGTACACGACACGTTAACCGCGCCACCACAATACACCGGGGAAACCGACTTTTATTTCCCCAGCGCTGTCGTTAAGGGGAATTAATCACTGCTATTTTTTGTGGTGGTTTCTTGGCTTTCTGTTTCAGTATCCTCCACTTCATGCACTGTTGGCGTATCGCTAAACTCCGATACAAACATGCTCCACAAAGTGAAAAATAGAGCCGCGATCAATGGCCCAACCACAAAACCATGGATACCGAACAACGCCAAACCACCCAACGTAGACAGCAACACGATATAGTCCGGTAGTTTGGTATCTCTGCCCACCAATATAGGGCGCAGAATATTATCCATTAACCCGATTACCACACCACCAAACAAGGCCAGGCCGATGCCGGCGGTAAGATCGCCCACCACGCACAAATAAATCGCCACCGGTGCCCAAATAAGCGCTGCACCCACGGCAGGGATCAAAGCCGCAATGGCCATCATGGTTCCCCACAACAACGCCGCATCGATACCAATTACCCAAAAGGCAATACCACCCAGGGTGCCCTGCACAACACCTATAACCACGTTGCCTTTGACAGTGGCCCGGATGACTTCTGAAAACTTAGTGAACAATTGCGTTTCGTGCGCGTCATCCAGCGGAAACGTAGCTTTAAAGGATTCAATCATTTGTTTGCCGTCACGCAACATAAAAAAGGCCACGTACAACATCATGGCTGTGGCCAGAAAGAACGCCATGGTATTTTGGCCGATGGTCAGCGAACGTTTAGTGACCACGTTGGCGGCGTTGGTAACAAACTTTTGCGCCTCACCACGCAAAGTTTCTATGTCGATGTTCCAGCTTTCCAGTTTGCTGGAAACAATCGGTACCGCCTCCGTTATCTTGTCGATGTAGACACCAAAACCACCCTCGTTGTTTTCCATTGACTGGACGAGGCTTACAGCATGGTTAACCACCGAGGTGGTAATCATAATCACCGGAATCACCACCACCAGAATGGACAAAATCAACGTGGCCAAGGCAGCAAGATTGGGGCTGTTGGGGAACCGACGTAGCAACCAGTAGTTCACCGGCGAAAATAACACCGCTAACACACAGGACCACAGCAATGGCCCTGCAAACGGCAATAAGATCCAACCGAAGGCTGCCGTAGCAAAAAGCAGAATCCATAGGAATAATTTTTTTTGGTCTATCTGACCATCACTGGACTGAAACACGGCGCCTCCCGCCAAAACCACTGCCAACAGAGTTACCCCTGCTCAGCGTTATACCAACATTAGCCGTCACATTAAGCCAAACCGACGCACAAGAAAACCATAATAAAATCAGCTTCTACTATTGCGCCTCAATTTACCACTTCAATCTAACCTCTTAATAAGCCCTGCCTTGTTTAACGCGGCAAGGTCTGCCTCAGCCACCGGCTCACCGACCGCTTAAGCCCATAAAAGGATGCTCATCGCAAAAATCTATTTTTATGCGCTAAAAATATAGAGGTGTATTAGCACCCAGCATGGGCCTGAACTACGCTGAATACATAATGACACGAGCCTAGAACTAGCAGGAGCCACCGTGAAACTGACCAGCTTGATAGACAATGCGGCCAATTTGCCCAGCATTCCCAAAGTAGTACAAGAGTTGATTGAATCTTTCTCTAACGACGATTTTGAGATTGACGACATCACCAAAAAAGTCAGCGCCGACCAGGCCCTTACGGCCAAAGTGCTGCGCTTGGCCAACTCGGCAAAGTATGGTGGTAACCGGACCGTGGGCTCGGTGAACGATGCCATCGTGCGTATGGGCTTTGAAGCTTTGCGCACCCTGGTGCTGGCCTCTGGCATTACCGCCGCCTTTAAAACACCAGAAGGCTTCGATATTAAACAGTTCTGGCGCCGCAGCTTTATGGTTGCCAACCGCGCCAAGTGGGTGGCCAAATACACCCGCCAAAACCCAGAAACATCATTTACCTGCGGCATGATCCACTGCGTTGGCGACCTATTAATGCATATCCTATTGCCAGACCAGGCCCGCGGTATCGAACTGTTGGTGGCCGAGGGTGCAAACAAGGTAGACCTACAGCGCAATCAATTAGGCTTCGACTACCTAGAAGCTGGCGAGTCACTGGCTCAACGCTGGAAATTCCCCCAGGACATCGCCGAGGGTATCCGCTATCAAAATGAGCCCCTAGGGGCGGACCACCCAACCCCACTGGCTGCCATCAACGCCCTGGCTATCTACCTAACCGACCAAGCGGACAACGACAAACAAGCGTTGCTGGCGGATTTTCCAAGCGCCATAGCGGTGTCACTGGACATTGATTTGGTAGAGCTGTTGGCAAATGTTGACCAGCTAGACGAGATCGACGAAGGCATTGAAGAACTGATCGGCTAAGCCCCAAACGGTTACTTTTCGCTCAATACTGCCCGGTCCACTGGGCAGTTTACCCATCTTATGTTGAGTTTTCGTTGCGAGGCCAATTTGGGAGTACGTATAATGCGGGCCACATTCACCCCTGCATTACCCGAGGCTGAAATTGCAACTTCAAAGCTTAAACCAAACGCAACTGCAAGCGCTGGAGCGGGAGCTCGCCGAGCAGTACCAATCTTTCCAAGCCCAGAACCTAAAACTGGACCTTACCCGCGGTAAGCCCTCTTCAGAGCAACTGAGCCTATCCGACGCCCTGGACGGAATTCTGGCGGGCAACTACAAGGCTGAAGACGGCACCGATTGCCGGAATTACGCAATCCTTGACGGCATCCCAGAAATTAAACGCTTGGGCGCCGCCATTATGGGCTTGCCTGTGGAGCAGGTATTAGCCGGCGGTAATGCCAGCTTAACGCTGATGTACCAGACCGTGCAGCACGCTTTAACCATAGGCTTCAATGGCCCAGATTCGGCGTGGCAGAACGAAGGTAAGATTAAGTTTGCTTGCCCGGTGCCAGGTTACGACCGCCACTTCACCATCTGCGAATTTTTTGGCATCGAGATGATTCCCGTCGCCATGACAGATACTGGCCCCGACATGGCAGCACTGACCGAGTTAGTCAGCAACGACCCCAGTATCAAAGGTGTTTGGTGCGTGCCGAAGTACTCCAACCCCACCGGCATTATTTACAGCGATGACGTGGTTAAAGCCATGGCAGAGCTGCCTAAAGTAGCCGGCGCTAATTTTAAAATCTTCTGGGATAATGCCTACGCGGTACACGATTTAGTGTCAACGCCTAACCCGCTGGCCAATATCTTTGACTACGCCAGCCAAGCCGGCACCGACGACGCCGTGTTGCAGTTTTGCTCCACCTCTAAAGTCACCCACGCCGGTGCCGGTGTGGCGTTTTTAGGTGCTAGCCAAGCCAACCTGGCATCGTTTATTAAAGGTTTAAGCGTTAGCACCATTGGCCCCGATAAGGTAAATCAACTGCGCCATGCGCGTTTCTTGCCAGACATGGACGCCCTGCAAGCGCACATGCAAAAGCATGCGGCCATCCTAAAGCCGCGCTTTGATATGGTATTGAAATATCTCAACGAAGATTTGGCCAACACGGGCATGGGCGAATGGGAATCCCCCGAGGGCGGTTATTTTATTGCCTTTGATACCTTGCCAGGCCTTGCCAAGGCCGTGGTAAAACTGGCCGCGGACGCCGGCGTAAAATTAACCCCAGCCGGCGCTACCTTCCCCTATGGCAAGGATCCAGAAGACCGCAATATCCGCATTGCGCCCAGCGTGCCAGGATTGGATGAGCTGGAAAAGGCCATGCAGATATTTGTCCTTAGCGTTAAGCTGGCCAGTGTGCGCCAAGCCCTTGCGGCCTAATGAGTTAACGCCTTAGCAGCGCAACGGCTTTTAGGTTTAATGCGTGTAGAGCACGAAAACGGGAGCAGCTGCTCCCGTTTTTTTATTTAATTATTTATTTAACTAAACAACAACCACACACCAACAAAAAACATCAGTGCACCACTGACTTTGGTCAGCCACTGCGCCTTGCCGCGTTTGTGTAAAAATCGATTAAAAGCCCTGCCGCCCTGTGCATATAACAACAAGCACATAAATTCGACGATTAAAATAATCCCTAAAAAAATCAGCATCTGCGGCAACAAAGGCGCATCCTGATTAATAAACGGCGGCATTAATGCAGCCAAAAAAGCCCAGGCTTTAGGATTGGAAACTGCGGTAATAAAACCCTGAGACGCCAATGCCAGCCGAGAATGCGTGGCACCGGTGGCAATTTGCTCTGGTGGTGTTGGCTCGGCCTGCCAGGTTTGCCACCCCATATAAAAAAGATACGCCGCGCCCAACCATTTAAAAACAGTAAATACCAAAGGGTCTGCCAACAATAAGGCGGCAACGCCAACGATTGCAGCGGTGGTCACCGAAGCCACCCCCAACAATTCGCCCAGCATCATCCACAAGGTTTTACGCACGCCCAAGCGAATGCCTAAAGACATGGATAACGTCATGCACAAGCCCGGCGAGACGGATACCAAAAAGATGGTGCCTATAAAGGCGAATACTACTGATAATTCCATAACGACTTCTCTAACATGCCCTAGCAGCGAGCATCGAGCGTTCTTTAATAGGCCAGTGCAACGCCACCGCCACAAAACTGAGAGCAATGCTAATCCACCAAATCCAATCATAGGAACCGGTTTTTTCATACAGCCAACCGCCCAACCAAACGCCGCAAAAGCTGCCCACTTGATGCCCTAAAAAAACCACACCGTACAGCGTTGCCAAATACCGCACACCAAACATTTTTGCCACCAAGCCAGTGGTTGGAGGCACCGTTGCCAACCACAAAAATCCGGTTAGGGCACTGAATAGAATGACGGTGGTGAGTGACAGAGGTATTAACAGTAAACCGGCGGTAATGACGCCACGCCCGGCATAGATCAATAGCAGCATTGTGCGCATGGATTTGCGGCCAGAAATCACACCCGACGCCAGCGCACCAAACACATTACAAAGCCCGATAATGGCGATGGACCAAGCGGCCACCTCCGGCGCAAAGCCCTTATCCGATAAATATCCGGGGAAATGCACGGTAATAAAGGCTAAATGAAAACCACAAACAAAAAAGCCCAGGGTTAACAACCAATAGGAACCGATTTTACGAGCCAGGTGAACGACGCCCCAAAAATCGTCCTCGGCCCCGGCTTGTGCCACAGGCTGTAATTGGTGGGCAATCAATTTGGCCAACAGCAAGGCCAACACAATCATAGAAAGAGCCATTAACGACATGGCGTGTAACGCGCCCACCCAACCAAACCAATCAATAAATTGTTGTGCCAGTGGCGCCATAACGAATTGGCCAAGTGAGCCGGCCGCCGTCCCCACACCCATAACCCACTGCCGATGTTCCGCTGTGACGGCTTTAGCCATAAGTGGCAATACGATGCCAAAAGCGGTGCCAGCAATCCCGGCGCCGACCAAAAAGCCGGCGCCAACTTGCAACATAAGGACGGAATTGACGCCAGCGGTGAGCCACAAGCCAGCCGCGTAAAGCAGTGCACCGCCAATAATAACTTTTACGCCACCAAAGCGGTCTGCCAGGCCACCGGCAAACACCGCTAGCAGCCCCCAAACCAAGTTCTGAATCGCCAAAGCCAAACTAAGGGTATCCCGGCCCCATTGGTTGGCGGTGGTAATAGGCTCTACAAATAAGCCAAAACTGGCCCTAAAACCAAACGCCAACAGTAACACGCAGGAGGCAACAAAAATGGTGCCCCATGCCGACAACGAAATTTTCATAAAATCTAACTGAGCTCTATTTTATTGGCCGAAAAATTTAGACGAATAACCAATCAAATTCCACCATACAAAACCGCATAAATACGGCACAACGCCAATGTAAATCCGTTAAAACATTCATCATACGCCTTGAAAAATAATGTCAATTCAACAATCATTACAACCTCTATTAATAAACCACCATTTAAGCGCGCAGAGTAGATTCACCCACACTGCCAATACTCACACAATCAATTAAACGTACCTGAGTTTTCCTTTTGCGACTTAAACATGGCTAAAGTACTTAACGACCCAACACTACAGCAATACGATTCCTTTCATCTGGCCGGTGATTTACTGGCATTTACCATTGAAAGAAAATTATTCTCAACGGATGCCATACTTAAAAAACTGTTAAACCATGTGCGGCAATCAATGGGAATGGAAATTGCCTTTGTTTCAGAAATTTTTGAAGGCCGAAGAGTATTTCGCTACGTAGACTACGAGGGTGATTTTCGCCCCTTTCAGGTCGAAGACAGTGACCCGGTGGATGAAACCTATTGTTTAAGAATCATTGATGGCCGGCTACCGGAACTGATTCTCGACACCAGCCAGAATAGCATCACAGCAGGTTTGACCGCCACCGCAGCCTATTCTATTGGCAACTATATTGGCGTGCCGATCATTTTTTCTGACAACACTGTGTACGGCACATTTTGCTGTTTTAGCCGCCAACCCGACCACACGCTTAGCGCTCGTGATGTAGAAAACCTTCGCTTTTTAGCCCACTGTGCCGGCTTGGTCATCGAAAAAGATATTGGCGGCCTGCGCGGCTATGCGCGCAAACATCGGCTGATTAAAAACGTGATTGATGAGAGCCAATTCTTCCCGGTTTTTCAACCTATTTTCGACCTCCAATCTAATCAGGTAAGCGGCTTTGAAGCACTGACACGGTTTATAGCCAAGCCGAGAAAAACGCCAGAGCATTGGTTCCAAGAGGCGAGTAACGTGGGGTTACAGCAGGATTTAGAAATGGCTGCGCTGACCGCTGCTATGGAAGCACTACCCGGCCCTCTTAAGCATTCTATCTCGGTGAATTTGTCGCCCGAATCACTAATGGGTAACCAACAGTCCATTCTCCAGGCCTTACCGCGAGATCAAACCTTGGTCATCGAAATTACCGAGCACGATGTTATTGAGGACTACGCATTGGTGAATCGTGCCCTTGCCCTCTTCAGAGAAAAAGGCATTAAGCTGGCCGTAGATGACGTCGGCGCAGGCTTCGCATGCCTGAAGCACATACTCTTACTGAAGCCAGACATCATAAAGATCGACCAAGCCATCGTTAAATCTATTGATGGCAACCGAGACGCACAGGCCATCACCCGTGCGATGGTAACTTTTGCGCAAGAAATACAGTGTGATGTCATTGCCGAGGGCGTCGAAACCGCAGAAGAACTGGCTTGCTTGAAACAACTTGGCGTTGCCAAGGGGCAAGGCTTTTTACTGGGGGTTCCTAATAAGGGAGCAATCAGCCGCTGGGTTTAGGCTAAAAAGTTGGTCACCAATCTAGCGAACAGCTCGGGTTTTTCGGCGTGCAGCCAGTGGGCAGTACCGCTTAACACTTTAACCTGGGCCTTGGGAAACCGCTGCATAACCTCTTGGGTGTACTCGCAGCGTAGGTAATCCGATAACTCCCCTTTGATAAACAACACCGGTTTATCAAATTGGGCATCGGCTCGGTTAGCGCCAATTAAGTGAAAATAATTTTGTTTGATACCGGCGACGTTGATGCGCCAAAAATAGCTGCCGTCATCTCTGCGGGCTAGATTTTTAAGAATAAAGCTGCGGATGGCGGGCTCGGTAATGTGCTCCGCCAGCTGTTTATCGGCTTGGCTGCGAGCGGTGAGCTGGGCCAACTGCACGGACTCGATACCGGCGAAGACGTCATCGTGGCGCGGCACACCGTAATCCACCGGGGCAATGTCGGCTACCACCAAGCGCTTTACCCGTTGCGGCGCAGATAACGCCACCTCCATCATCACTTTGCCACCCAGCGAATGGCCCAGCAGATATACGTCGTTGAGCTGATGAGCATCCAAAAACTCGACCACATCTTTGGCCATATCGGCCAGCGTCATTGCCGAGCTGTGCGGCGAGCCGCCGTGATTGCGCATATCCAAACTGTACACTTGGAAGCGCTCGGTTAGATAGCGAGCAATGCCACCCAAGTTTTCCCAGGAGCCAAACAAACCGTGCATCATTACCAACACGGGGCCGGTGTCGTTGTAGCGTTTAAAATTTAACTGCAAGGAAACACCTTAGCGCAAGGGCGTATTAGGAGTCGGATTTGGGCGCATTGCCGCCCTGGAATGGGAAGGTTGCCACGTTTTCTGAGGCTTTTATATCACTGACCTTGCTGGTGCCATGCTTTTCCACCTCATCAATACGGATTATCGCCTGCATGGGTATGTAAGAGCGCTTTACGTCGGCAAATTCCGATTTGAGCTTTTCTTCGCCTGGGTCCACAACAAGATTGGAGCGCTCGCCAAATACAAATTCTTCCACTTCAATAAAGCCGTACATTTCGCTTTGGTAGATGGCCTTAGCGAAAATCTCGTACACCTGTGAGCGGTTAAAGAAAATTACCTTATAAACAGATTTGTCACTCATGAATTACCACAATACCCCTCAAGGGTGCACTTCTGTGACACAGGCAAGTGCCACTCAATTCATTTACGTAAGCCATTGAATTTTCATAAAATAATCAATGGTACATGGTTATAGTTACGATACATCGGCGTTATATCGACACCGCAGCGCGGCCGTCAAGCGTGGCCTGCGTGCAAGCCAACCAGCTACTTATTATAGCAAGGCAGCATAACCCACACCCGGTGTTAATCCGACCTTATATGGTGGGTGTTGGCTCAATTTCAAGAGGGTTGTAGCATACTGGGGCCGAGTGTCGCTATAATCCCGCGCTCTTTTCGCTCAGATTTTAGCCAGGTTGTTTGTATGCCGTCTTCTGACCACGCCAATATCATCGCCAGCTCCGTGGAAACCTTTGATCCCACGGCGCCTAAACCTGCCCAAACCGCGCACTACGATGCCAGTGCGCAGCCGGCGGTGGGCACCAAAAAGCTGTTCATACAAACCCACGGCTGCCAGATGAATGAGTACGATTCTAATCGTATGCGAGATTTGTTGGGTGAGTCGCACCAGCTGGTAGCAACGGATAACCCAGACGAAGCCGATGTGTTGTTGATCAACACCTGCTCAATCCGAGAAAAAGCCCAGGATAAACTGTTTCATCAACTGGGCCGTTGGAAAAACCTCAAGCAAAAGAATCCCGACGTAGTGATCGGTGTTGGCGGATGCGTGGCCAGCCAAGAAGGCGACGCCATCGCCAAGCGCGCGCCCTTTGTCGACCTGATTTTTGGCCCACAAACCTTACACCGCCTACCAGAGATGCTGGACGCCCCCAAAGATCAGGGCGCCGTGGTGGTGGACATAAGCTTCCCGGAGATTGAAAAATTCGACCGCCTGCCAGAGCCTGAGGCAGACGGCGTAACGGCGTTTGTGTCGGTGATGGAAGGCTGCTCCAAATACTGTACCTTCTGCGTAGTGCCCTACACCCGTGGCGAGGAAGTTAGCCGGCCGGTAGCGGGCGTTTTGGCCGAAATTGCCCATTTAGCCCGCCAGGGCGTGCGCGAAATTAACCTACTGGGGCAAAACGTAAACGCCTACCAAGGTGCCGACAGCGACGGCCAGACCATCGACTTGGCCGAGCTGATCACCCGTACCGCCACCGTACCCGGCATCGATCGCATTCGCTATACCACCTCCCATCCGGTGGAATTCAGCGACGCCCTTATCGACGTTTACGAGCGTGTACCCGAGCTGGTTAGCCACCTACACCTACCCGTACAAAGCGGCTCCGATCGCATCTTGATGGCCATGAAGCGTGGCCATACCTGTTTGGAATACAAATCCAAGCTGCGTCGTCTGAAAAAAATTCGCCCCGAAATCAGCTTTTCTTCGGACTTTATCATTGGCTTCCCCGGTGAAACCGATGATGACTTTGAAGCCACCATGAAGCTGATCACCGATATGGATTTCGACACGTCTTTCAGCTTTATATATAGCCAGCGCCCGGGGACACCCGCCTCTGACTTGCCGGATGACACCCCGGCGGAAGTGAAAAAAGCCCGCTTACAACGCCTGCAACAGCAACTGCTAAACCAGGCCCAGCGCATTAGCCGCACCATGGTGGGCAATACTGAGCGTGTTTTAGTAACCGGCTACAGCAAAAAAGACCCCGGCCAGCTCTCGGGCCGCACGGAGAACAACCGAGTGGTGAATTTCCGCTGTGACCAACCCCAGCTGATCGGTCACTTTGCCGACATCCTCATCGAAGAAGCCCTGCCCAACTCGCTGCGCGGCAGCTTGCTGGCCTGCGAACTCGAAGACGATTTTTAGGCCATCCTGGCGGGACGCGCCATTGTCCCTTCAACCGCTGGCCTTTAACCCGGATTAGGCGGGCCAGGACAGACCGCCAGTTAAGTGCTACATTTCGGCATAACTGGTTATATTTTAAGCTTACGTTAAGCCTTCTCAGCCCCACCAATTTGGTTTAGGCTAGAGGGCCGAACTGAAACCGTAAGGACGGTTAATTTTCACCATTGAACAATCCAACTGATACCGCCTCCGCTGCAACCGAGGTGGCAAACCAAGAAGTCGCTGGGAGTGAAGATCAAGCTACCCAGCAACTGACCCTAGAGCCCGTCGACAGCCGTCGTTTGGCTTCCTTGAGCGGCCAGTTTGACGACAATCTCCGTCAGATCGAAAAACGCCTGGACGTGGTTATTGCCAACCGCGGCCACCTGTTTTCTATCACTGGTAGCCCCAAGGATGTTGAATCCACCTGTGCCCTATTGGCGCACTTGTATGGTGAAACCGACAACGACCGTGAACTGTCCGCCGAGCAAGTACACCTGGCCCTACAGCCCTCCAGCATAGAGAGCCTAACCAACCCCGGCGGTGCCGGTGCCGAATTGACACTGATTCGCACCAAAAAATGTACGGTAAAGCCCCGTGGCCGCAACCAGCAAAATTATGTGCGTTCGGTACAAAGTAACGATATCAATTTCGGCATCGGCCCTGCGGGTACGGGTAAAACCTATCTGGCGGTGGCTTGTGCGGTGGAATCCTTGCTAAAGGACCAGATTGAACGCATTCTGCTGGTTCGTCCTGCGGTTGAAGCCGGAGAGAAGCTCGGTTTTTTGCCCGGTGACCTATCCCAAAAGGTAGACCCTTACCTACGCCCTTTATATGACGCCCTGTACGAAATGCTCGGCTTCGAGACCGTTGAAAAGCTTATCGAGCGCAACGTTATTGAAGTGGCCCCATTGGCCTACATGCGAGGCCGCACCCTGAACAACGCCTTTGTAATTCTCGATGAAAGCCAAAACACCACCCGCGAACAAATGAAAATGTTTCTCACCCGGATCGGCTTTGGCAGCACAGCGGTTATCAACGGCGACCCAAGCCAAATCGACCTGCCCCGCGGTCAAGCCAGCGGCTTGCGTCACGCGATGCAGGTATTGGAGGGCGTTAAGGGCATAAGCTTTACCTTTTTTGGCGCAAAAGATGTTGTCAGGCATCCGCTGGTGCAGCGTATCGTAGAAGCCTACGATCGCGCTGAGCAGCATGCCGAGCACGCTAAAAGCAACGCCAAAGAAGACTGAGACGCGCATGCATCTGGACTTCCAAGTGGCCATAGAGGCCATAGAGGCCAGCCTGCCTAGCGAGGAGGAGTTTCTGCGTTGGGTCAAGGCTGCATTGGTGCGAGCCAAAGGCGACGAGGAACTAACCATTCGTGTGGTGGGGGCCGCAGAAAGCCAAACTCTTAATCGCGACTACCGTGGAAAAGACAAGCCCACCAATGTGTTGTCGTTTGAGGCAGATTTGCCCGACGAAATCGAGGTAAATTTGCTGGGCGATATGATAATTTGCGCCCCGGTGGTTGCCCAAGAAGCCACTGAGCAAGGTAAGTCAGAGCAGCACCACTGGGCACATATGGTGGTGCATGGCACTCTGCATTTACAAGGTTACGACCACATTGAGGACAGTGACGCTGAGGTTATGGAGCGCTTGGAGATCGAGATCTTGGCAAGGCTGGGCATTGCCAACCCCTACCGAGTACTTTAAGCCGGCGGTATGCGTCACAATATAGGAACAAAACCCGAGTAGTGTTGCGCTAAACTGCCCAGAAGGGACAACAGCAACACCACAATAACAGGCCCAAAGACTACCCAAGGCCACACAGCGCTATTAACAAGCAGGAGCATTACATTGCCATGAGCGAAGACCCGGCGAGCAGTCGACAGTCCTCACGTAACCAAGACAAAACCTGGATCAATCGGTTGATGTCTGGTTTCTCTTCGGAGCCCAAATCACGTGAGGACCTGATCAACATCATCAAAGAAGCCGCTGCCAACCAGCTGTTGGATGACGAAGCGGTGAGCATGATCGAAGGGGCCATCGACGTACACGAACGTCAGGTTCGTGAGGTGATGGTACCACGCTCTCAAATGGTGGTTATTGGCATTGAAGAAACCCCAGAGCAACTGCTGCCAACGGTTATCGAGTCCGCCCACTCCCGCTTTCCCGTTATTGGAGAATCCGCCGACGATATCAAAGGCATTCTACTGGCCAAAGACCTACTGCCTTTAATTCTTAACGGCACCGAAGACTTTACCCTAGAAAAAGTCATACGCCCTGCTAGCATCATCCCAGAAAGCAAACGCCTCAACGTACTGCTGCGAGAATTCCGCGAGAATCGCTACCACATGGCCTTGGTGATTGACGAATACGGCGCCATCGCCGGCCTAGTCACCATTGAAGACGTGTTGGAAAAAATCGTTGGCGATATCGAAGACGAAACCGACGAAGAAGACGAAGACGGTTTTATCCGCAAAGTATCGGATAACGAATACGTGATAAAAGCGCTGTTACCCATCGATCAGTTCAACGACGAGTTCGGCGCAAAGTTTGACGATAACGAATTCGATACCATAGCCGGTATTTTGATTCGTGCGTTTGGCCATCTACCCTCACGCAATGAGCACGTAGAAATAGACGGCTTCGAATTCCGCGTACTTTACGCTGACAGCCGTCAAATTCACTTGATTCGTTTAACCATTCCGGAAAGCTAATCGATAAGGACTGCCCGTGGCTTCAGGTATCTCCGTGCCTCCCGGCGACAATGCAGGCAGTTTGGACATTGAGCCTGAGCACTCCACCCAGGGGCCAACCCGCCCTACGCCACTGCCTGTATTCGCACTGCCTTATTGGCTTTGGTTAGTAATCAACCTTGCCGCCGGCGCCATCACTCCACTGGCCCTGGCACCTTTCAACTGGTGGCCATTGGCCGTGCTTGGCTTGGGCTTGTTTCAACTAAGCCTAAGTCAATTATCTCGTGGTTACTTTGGCCAGGCTTTTAGCTTTGGCCTGGGTTTTTTTGGCGTTGGCGCCAGCTGGGTGTTTGTCAGCATCAGCCAATACGGCAGTTCATCTACCCCCCTGGCACTGGTACTCACCGGCTTATTCGTTGCCGGCCTAGCCCTGGTATTAGCCCTGCCCTACCTACTGTTTGCACGCTTGCGCGGCCGTAGTTGGCTAACCACACTCATCATTACCGGCCCGCTGTTTTGGGTGTTTGGTGAATGGTTGCGAGGCTGGTTACTCACCGGTTTTCCTTGGTTATACCTAGGTTACAGTCAACTCAATACCTGGCTTGCCGGTTTTGCCCCGGTGGGCGGCGTGCTGTTGGTCAGTTTAATGCTGGCCATTACCGCCGCCACCGTACCCGCGGTAGTCATCACCTTTATTGGCAAACAATGGTTAAAAGGCGGCATCTGCTTGGCCGCTACGGTTGCCTTTTGGCTCACCGGCGACGCCTACAATCAACAACTGTGGACTAAGCCTATCTCGGAGCAACCCATTACTGTTGGCTTGGTACAGCCCAACATTAGCCAAGCGCAGAAATGGCTGCCTGAAAATCGTCGCCCTACGCTGGATTTACTGGCCACCATGAGCGAGCCGCTGTGGGCCGAGGCCGACTGGGTGCTGTGGCCAGAGGCCGCACTGCCAACCCTGTACGAGTATGCCCAACCTTTTATAGATGAGATCAGCAATACCGCCGCTAAAAATAACAGCACCTTAATTACCGGTGTGCTCTATCGCAGCCCAGGCAAGCCCGAGATTTACAACAGTATTATTGCTCGTGGATTGGGCCAGGGCAATTACCTTAAAACCAGACTGGTGCCCTTTGGCGAATACGTACCGCTGGAGCACTGGCTGCGCGGCACCTTAGATTTTTTCAACTTACCCACCTCAATCATTGCTGCCGGCCACGGCCAACAGCGCGGCCTGCAAGCAGGCGTACACCGCATCAGTACCAGTATTTGCTACGAGGTTGTTTACCCGGCGCTAGTGGCCCAAAATGCCCTTGGCAGTGACGTGCTACTGACCATCTCCAACGATGGATGGTTTGGCGATTCCATAGGCCCCCTACAACACATGCAAATGGCACAAATGCGGGCCAAAGAAACCCAGCGCTATTTGATTCGCGGTACCAACAACGGTATTTCCGCATTGGTGGATCATCGCGGCAAGATCGTTGCCAGCATGCCTCAATTTGAGCGTAGCACTTTGGTTGGTACGGTTTTTCCACGCCAGGGAGAAACCCCTTTTATGCGCTTTCAAAACCACTTGATTGAAATGATTTTAGGTTTCGGTTTACTAGCCCTACTGGTTCAAAACCAGCGTCGACGACGGGCCCAAAGCACCTCCGCCTAAACACCATTAACCGCGCACCGGTTCACAGGGAGGTTTACGTGCACACCATTTTTCACTGCATTAGCCGCACGCTTCTGGCGGCAGTTTTGCTGTGTCTGCTAACCAGCTGCACCAAAACCAAATTAGCTTACAGCTTTCTGGATAACTGGCTGCGCTGGGAAACCGAAAACTACGTAGATTTAAACTCCGAGCAAAAACAACTGCTGAAAACCCAATCAAAGCAGTTCCATCAATGGCACCGCGCCAACGAACTAATTCCTCTGGCCGAGTTGGCTGGCGATAGTGCCGACTTGTTTAATCAGCCGGCCATTTCAGTGCAGGAAATAGAACAGCTTTTAGACCAATCAGAGAAACTGTACCAGCGCTCGGCCGATCAACTGCGCAAACTCAGCGATGCACTTTTACCCACGCTGAGCTCGGAACAAACCCAACAGATCATGGATAAACTGGATGAGCAAATTCAGGAATATCAAGAAGAGTATCTAGCGGTTAGCCCATCCCAGCGCATAGAAGACCGCGCCGAAAATATGGCCGATTTTTTAAAAGGCATCGTCGGTAAACTCACCGATGACCAACAGCAATTACTGAACTTTTGGTCTCAACATCAAGTTGGGTTAGCCGCCGAAGGCCTGTTGCAGCAACGACTTTGGCAACAAGCCTTTCGTACCAAGCTGGCTGAGGACACCTACAGCCCCACCGACTTGGATGACCTAGCCGAACTTATTTTTGCGGAAATGGCGCCACTTAATGATCAACACCAACAGGTGGTGTTGGCCAATCGTCAACGAACCTATGCCATGATCGCCGATTTCCATGGCACACTCACTACTAAACAAAAAGAAAAACTCAATCGACAGCTGACTACATACCAGCAGGATTTTTTAGCGCTGGCTGCAGCTACAGGAGAAGACTAGTTTTCAATCCTGCGCTGCAGCCTGTGTTGCTACACGCTAAAACTTTTGCCTAGCTGGCGCGGGTTAGTGCACTAACGTCACAGGGCCTATTAATCCGGCTTCTCGCAAAGGCGCGCTGGGCTCGTAGGTTGGTAGTGCTGTGAACGTGGCTTTTTTGATGTTCGGCCGCTGATCTCCAATGAGGCGATTTACCCATAAATTGGTGACTTCCACTTCCAGCGTATTGCGGCCCGGCTTTAACGCGTGATTCACCTGCAACCGCATGGGAGGCATCCAGTCCACCCCCAGGGCTTCGCCGTTAATCCATACTTCAGCCAAATCACCTACCTTGCCAAGATCCAACCAAATGGGCTGCTCGGTATCCAGGCCGTTGGGCACATCGAATTCGGTGCGGTAACGCGCGTTGCCCGAAAAATAACGCACCGCGCTTTTGCCAGATTCATTCAATGGCATCAGTGAAGCAAACCGCAAGGCCAAACTTTGACCAAAGGGATCGGTGAGAACCACCTCCCAAGGATTATTCAACGCCAATAACGTTTTTTCCGGGCGCTTTAATTCGCGACTCGCCACAGCCTGCTTTGGAAACACAACAAAATAGGCCTCCTCCGGAGCAAACTGCAACAGCACCTGGGTGTGGTGTTGAGTTTGCGTAGCATCCAGTTGGTGCGCTTGGCCAAACTCTGCGTGCCACAATTCAGGCTGTGCGCCCGTGGTACGGAAACGTGCGTTGACGTGCACTGGCTTATTGCTACGGTTGGTCACAAAATAAATATCGGCATCGGCACTGCGGCGATGTAAAAACTCAACAGCTTGGCCATCGCCTTCCACTTGGTAAGAAAAATCCGGTGCTATTTTCAGTTGCTCTAACGCTGCGGTTAAATCTTTGCTGTTGTAAACCCGGCCTTTGCCATATCGGGTGACATCGGCGTTTTTCCACAAACGGTTTACTAAGCGGTTAAATGCTTTGTTGTTACTGTTAAGGCCAGGCATGGCCGTTGGCGCTGCGCCCACCAAGGTAGCGCCCTGCTTTACCCGTTTAGCGATCAATTTCAGAGTTGCCAAGGTCATTGTGTGGGAACTGCCGCCCAGGTAAAGCACGCTATAAGCATTGCCGCTTTTATTCACCAATTTCCCGTGGTCCACGACCAGGGCATCTGCCAGGGCCTGGGCATTAACAAAATCGTAGCGATATTGGCTGGGTAATTGATCTCCCAGGCCGGCCTGGAACTGCGACGTTAGCGGGGCTTCCTCGCCGTAAAAATAGGCGATGTCGGCAACGTAATGGCCTTGCTGCAACAAATAACTACTGCGACTGAGGTAGTCAATCCAGGGCTTGGCTTTCGCAGCCCAGGTATCAAAACGATTAAAATATTGGCCAAACACCGCCAGCGATAACCCCGGCAATAAATCCTCTCGCGGCTGGTGAATAGAGGTATGAATAATCGGCCGGTTAATCCCGTCGACAAATTCTTGATCGGCAATGTGTTTTAAATCCGCCGGCCCCATGGCCCAGGGCGAGTACATTGAGGTCATGGATTCCGCGGCAACAACCGTTCTGCCATAAACGTGCGCCACAGAAGCAGCTCCTTTTAAATCCGCGTAGGCGGTGGGCTGGGGTTTGCCACCGTGGGGGTAGGCCCACAATGCCGCCATGGGTACATCGGCGTAACTGCGCATGGCAATATCATCACCTAACACTGGACGGCCATTTTCCAAGGCCTCGCCATACACCTGCAGGCCGTGCTCATGGGCAACCTCTGCCACTGTTTTATAGTGTTCAGTGGCCAACAACTGCACCAAGGTTTGGCGAAAATCGTAAAGGAATTGCTCGGTCTGCTGGCGGGTTTCTACCACTAGGCCGGTTAATGCCGGCAGCCAGGGTAAGAGATCGTAGCCGTTAAAGTGCTTAAATTGTTGCAGCATTTGCGGCGTCCAATTGGCTGGGCCGACCTCAATGCTGTCATTTAACATCCCGGTTACCCCGGCTTCTTTTAATGGCGTACCGCCCAGGGCTTCTTGGTGCAAACTTAAATAGGTTTCTATGTAACGACGCACTGCTTGCGCGTCTAATTTATCCACCTCCAGACCAGTGGCATCTTTAGCTGCAGGGTGATTGGTTTTACCGGTGAGCGAATAACCCATCTGCAATACCAACCAGGTTTCACCCTGGGGCGGCTGCCAAGTTAATTCGCCATCCTCGGTAATCGCGCCCGTAATATCAATAACGGTTTTCGCTGCGATGCCGGTTAGCTCGCCGCCCGACTCCACCAGGGCGTAATAATCCGGCGCCAGGCTGAATCCCGCCTTACTTTCGGCTCGGTGTACGCGAGGCTCGTTAAATAATTGCCACTGAGCCACCGGTAACGCATCGTTACCCCCGGTTTTAAAAACATTCATTCGCACCGCACCAGGCACGCCAGGGCTGGGGGCTGTGGCTGTTACAGGGTTGGCCGAAAATAACAGGCGGAATTCCTGCGCAGTCACCGGGTCGAAACTGACCGTGGTAGGCGCTTCCGATAAAGCGACTTGGGCTAAGGTCTGCCATTGGCCGTCTATTTTAGCTTGCACCTTCGGCAGGTATTTAGGTTGACCAAACGGAGGCACGGCATTGGGAATATAAATTCTCGATGCTTGCACACTCACCGCCTGGGGGTAGCGATATTCGATACTGGCGGCTTCCCCTTCCACCAACGGCAAACCAATGTTGGACTCAAAATCATCGTCTAACAGGGCTGCACTATCAAGGGTCTCTCCTTGCGCATCTACCGCTTGCGGCGCGGGCAAGGAAGCGTGGGCCCATGGCATGGCTAACGCGACGATAGGCTTAGCATACTGGTAGGGTGAGTGAGCCTGGCCACTCAGCGGGTCGTGAAAGGGGACGTTTTGGAAGGGGCCGCTAACGCTAGGTAGAGGCGCTAAGGTGTTGCTTGCTCCACTCACCAAGGTACGCGACCACACCAGTTTTTTCATCCCGTCTTTTTCTTCCACCCAGGGGCCACCGGTTTGACTCCAACCGGGTGACGCTGCAATGGCGTAGTCTAGATTGAGTTGTTTGGCACGCGCTAATGCTAGACTAAAGCTTTCTTGCCATGCCTCGGATAAATAACCTACCGGAGCATCCACAATGGTTGGCGAGCCCAGATGAGCATTAAATTGCTGCAATCCGCCCAGGCCAATATCGCTCATCCACTGCAAATCTTTAGCGGCGTTGGCGTTATCCACATTGCCACTCAACCAATGCCACCAGGTGTGGGGCTTAGCTTGATGGGGAGGGTTTTGAAACTCCTGCCACAGGGTACTGTTGCCAGCGGCCACGTCCGTGGATTCACTGAGCTGCGCGGTGGCCGGTAATAACAGACCGCCGGTTGCACAAATGAACGCAGCCGCTTTGACTGCGCAGCGAGTATTTTTCATTACCACTCCAAGGGTTCTAATATTCGAAGGCGGATAATGCCATTAAAGATTAAGTCAATAAACGCTGGGAGGCAGATTGGCTTTTGCGTTTGGCTTTACCCGGCGATACGGGCATTTCTGATATGACGTCTAATGTTCGTAGGCGGCGAAATAAAACCGCTGAGCAGGCGCGCCGGGCATCCTCTATCGAAACGGTGAACGGCTGTTGGCTGATTGCTCTATCCATAATTTTTCTATCTATAATTTCTCTACAGAAAAAATAGGCGCCCGAAGGCGCCGAGCTAGCTTAGAATGAATACTGAAAGGATGCCCCTACCGTGCGCTGAGCCTCACGGGTGGTCCAGTTGACGTAACCACCGGCATCACTGAACGGTAAGGTAATAACGGCGGACTGGAACTGTTCGTCAAACAGGTTGCGGGCAAATAACGCCAAGCGCCAGGTCTCTTCCATATCGCTTAAACCAATATTTAACCCCACGGTGCTGTAGGCATCCTGGGTGGCGTACTCATCGCCCACATCGTAATAGGCCTTACTGCGGTAATACACGTTGGTGGAGAAATCGAATACCAGGTCGTCAGATAAATCCTGGTTGTAGGTAAAACCCAGTACCGCCGAATGTTTAGGCGCACCGTTTAATGGGTCACCGGCGGCTTGGTACAAAGCAGTATCCGCCGTGGAACCTGGCGCACTGCATTGGGCCGCCACCGCAGCGTCGCCTTGCAGCAGAATATAATCCGGGCAAGAGGTCACGTAATCGGTAAATTCAGTATCCGAGTAGGTATAGGAAGCATTAATAATTAAATTCTTAGCCGCCAACCAAGTTGCATCAAACTCAAATCCTTTGGCCTCAAAGCCGCCGGCACTTTCAGTTAAAAACTCCAAACCGTTAAACGCAGAGGTTTGCATATCTTCGTATTTGTCGAAGAAAATATTACCGTTAAAGGTTAAGCGGTTGTCCAGCAATTGCGATTTAAATCCAGCGGTGAAATCCACCACGGTTTGTGCACCTACCTCAGAGCGGGTGCCAGTTAACCCGGAGAAGGTTACGGTTGGACCAAGGTATCCGCGAGCAACCGTGGCGTAGTACATCACGTCATCACTGGCAGTGTACTCAAAGCCAAAGCGACCAGACCAGCCGGTGTCGTCAGTGCTGCCCGTTTCCATGGGTCGAGCTTCGTAATAAAGAACTTGCCCAGCCACCGGCGGCCCAGGCGGCGATGGCGCCCAGTTGGGGTCAACGTTGGAATAACTCTTGGCCTCTACCTCGTCATACTGGAAACGCAGGCCGGATATCATGCGTAAATTATCCGACAGCGCCAGGGTTCCATCAAAAAACACAGCCGCGCTTGAAGAATCCGTTTGCGTAGTGCTCAAACCGCGAGAAATACTGACAATAAAGGGGTTAAACGGCGCTGCTGGGCGCAGTTGTGTGGTACTCACGTCATCGGCATCGCCGGTGTCGCGGCGGGAATAATACAACCCGGTGGTGTACTGCCACTTATCACCGCTATAAGACAAGCGCAATTCTTCGGAAAAATACGCTTGGTCCAAGCCGTAGTTGGTCGAGGTAAAGATCTCGGTACTGGAACCATCAATGGCGAAAATATGATCACCCTGATCCAGCACGCGGTAAGCACTGATGGAAGTAAGATCGTAATCACCCAAAGCCCAATTGACTTCTACCGATGCTCCATAATTTTCTTCGCTGCTGTAGGAATCAAATTCTTCGGCGGACTTGTTGTTGTCATCGCCAACGGTGATGCCCAGAGTTTCAAAATTGCCGAAGCGCGCGGCCATAATCGGGTTACTAAAACTGGGCAAACGATTTACCGTCCAGGTTTGCAACGGGCCTTCTACGTTGCGCTTGGAGTAATCGCCAATCACGTACACGCTCAAGTCATCACTGGGCTCCCACAATAACTTTGCCCGAGCACCTTTAGAATCTTGGCCACCCCAATCTTTATTTAAGGTTACGTTTTCGTAAAAACCGTCATGCTCTTGGTGATACAGATAAACACCAGCGGCCAAGGTTTCGGATAACGGAATATTAAAATTCGCATTAACGTTGGTTTCATTTAAGTCAGCGTAGGAAACAAAGACTTTACCGCCAAATTCATCAAAGCTGGGTTTAGCGGTGGTGATATTCACCACGCCGGAGGACGCGTTTTTACCGAACTGCGTGCCCTGGGGGCCTTTGAGCACTTCCACGCGCTGCAAATCCCCCAGGCTTGATACTGGGTTGCCGAACGGGATAACCACGTTGTCCACCACGGTTGCTACGTTAGATTCCGATGAACTGGAAAAACCACCGGCGGTACCTACACCACGCAGGCGAAAGCCGGCGTCGTTGGGCGATTCACCAAACTGCACACCAGAAAACTGAAATTGAATGTCTTCCAGGTTTTGAAAGCCATTTTTAGTAATGGTCTCGCCGGAGATGGCCGATACGGCCAAAGGTACGTCTTGCAAGCTTTCTGCGCGACGGGTGGCAGTAACCACCACTTCTTCTAGCATTAATTGCGAGCTCTCTTGCGCAATCGCGGTGTTAACAAATACCGCCGGCACCATCGCCGCCATGGCTAAAGCCAAATTATTTTTATTCATTTTCTATCCCTTATAGTTGGCCCATAAAGTTCGGCCCATAAAGTCTGGAACGGATAAACCGGATCATTGTGTTGTGAGGAAGTGTGCAGCCGAAAGCGCTGCAGAATATGACGTTGACTTGATTACCTCGTTTGCAATTTTATTTTTCTTGTGAACACCCTTAGGCTATCAATCGCCAGACCCCCAAGTAAAATAATATTTTTTTAAAATACCATAGGCTGTGGTTATACTAACCGACGAGAAGAACACACCAGCGCCACGTTGAATTGGAGGTTAACCGGTATGAAAACAGACCCGAGAGCGCTCAAGCTCTTTTTAGCGGTGTGCCGCGAAGGCACCATCAGTGGCGCTGCCCGCTCGCAACACCTGTCCCAGCCCTCAGTGTCAGTGGCCATTTCACAACTGGAACGGGTACTGGACACCAAACTGTTTGAACGCAGACGCACCGGGATTGAGTTAACCCCGGCCGGAGAGGCCCTGCACCGCCGCGCCCAGGCCATGGAGCACCTGCTAATTGCGGCTGAGCGCGAGGTACAGCTGGTAACCGAAAACATCACCGGGCCGCTGGTTATTGGAGGCACGCCAGGGGCGCTGGCCACCGTGGTTCCTAAAGCGTTAAAACTGCTACTCTCCGAATACCCGAAGCTGGATATCCGTATCATCGAGCGCAAGGAGCCCAGCCTGCACGAGCTGCTACGTACCTACCAACTGGACTTGGCGGTTTGCACCACAGCCATGAACGAGTGCCCGGAGGACTTAGAAGAACTGACGATATTGTCTGATTCATTTTCACTGCTGGCCGGCGAGCAGAACAGCCAGCTGCCCAGCGAAATCTCTCTCACCGACTTACAAGAGGTGCAATGGGTATTGCCCGATGCCCAGGGCAGCTTCCGTCGGCAGATCGATACTCTGTTTATTCAAAGTGGCATCCCCATGCCCGCCAATGTTATCCGCAGCGACTCGCTGCTCACCACCAAAACCCTAGTGCGCGACACACGTTGCATAACCATCCTGCCGGATTACGTCGCCAATGCAGAGCTGGCGGCGGGCCAGTTACGGGCCATTAAAATCAAAGAAACCGGCGTGCAACGCAATATTGGCCTACTCTGGCTGAAAGAGAGAGCCAACGGCGGCATACTGCAATCCGTTATCGACCTGTTGAAGGCCAGCCATTGAGCCCCAATGTATAACCTATAACTATGGAATACAAAAAATATACTATTTGAAATTATATCTTTATTTGGGGACAGTAAGGCACTGTAATTAGAGCCCAAATAGGAAACTGGCCATGCGCACAATAATTAATAATGCCCGCATATTTGACGGCACCGGCAGCCCCACCCGGCCGGGCAGCGTTGCGATAGAAAACGGCCGCGTCGCAGCCATAAGCCCTGATAATATCGCACCCCAAGCAGGGGATATCGCCATCGATGCAGACGGCAAAACCCTGATGCCTGGCCTGACTGAAGCCCATGCCCATTTAACCTGGCCCACTTCGGTGGAAAAGTTTGTTCCCGGCATGTTTTTACCCCCGGAAGAACTGGCGCTAACCGCCGCTCGCAATGCTAGAATTTTATTAGATCACGGCTTCACCAGCGCTTACTCCGCCGGTGCACTGAGTAAATCGTTAGAAATTTCGCTGGCCGAGCATATCCATGGCCAAGGACTGCCAGGACCACGGCTTATTCCCTCCTCCGTTGAGCGCGAGCCCCCCAACGATTCAGAATTGGACCCAGGCCATGTGCAAGACCACGGCCGCGGCCCAGAAGCCACCGCCGCGTTCGTAAAAGATTGCGCCGACATAGGCGCAAAGGCGATTAAGTTCTTGATCTCCGGCGAAAGCGCGTTAAAACCCGGCGCCTCGCTGGAGCTGCTATACACTGAAGAGGAACTCATGGCCGCCGGCGAACAGGCTCGAGCCAGTGACGTTTGGCTCACCGGCCACGCCCATGCGGCTGAAGCGGTAAAACTGGGCGTTAAATCGGGCTTCCGAGTGCTCTACCACTGCACCTACGCCGACGAAGAAGCCCTGGATATGCTGGAATCGGTGAAAGACTTTATCTTTGTCGCCCCCACCATTGGCATTGTCCAAGCCACCCTGGACGCCAACCCTCCGCCGCATATGGATATGACCCATATGAAAGAAGACGCAGCGTTGGTGTTGGAAACTCAAAAAGCACTAGTACCGAAATTACGCGAGCGTGGTATTCGATTGCTACCCGGTGGCGACTACGGTTTCCCCTTCAACCCCAACGGCCGTAACGCCCGGGATTTAGAACTGTGGGTTGAGCACTTTAACTACACCCCCAGCGAAGTTCTGCAGGCCGCCACCGCCCTGGGCGGAGAAATCATGGGCATGGGTAATGAACTGGGCTTAGTGAAAGAAGGTTATTTAGCCGACCTATTACTGGTCGATGGCGACCCCACCGAGGACGTGCGATTGCTGCAGGATAAAACCAACCTGCACATGATTATGCAAGAAGGCCGCTTGTACAAAGCGCCCGCCAATTCTCAACACGTTTAAGGAGCGGGCAAGTGTACGACGTAGCTATTATCGGCTGTGGGCCGGTGGGCGCTCTGGCGGCCAATTTATGCGGCAAAGCCGGATTAAACACCCTGGTCATCGAAAAAGAAGCTAACCCCTACCCACTGCCACGCGCGGTACATCTCGACCACGAGATGATGCGTTTTTTCCAAGCCGCCGACTTAATTGACGACGTGGTCGGCGATATGAGAGATACCGAAGGCCACCTACACGTGGGCGCCGACTTAGGTGTGATTCGCTATATGGGCACCAAGGGCCAAGCGCGCCCATTTGGCTGGTCCAACGATTACTTTTTTTACCAACCCGAACTGGAAGACCACCTGCGGGATGCCCTGGCCAAATACGACAATGTCGAATTAAAACTGGGCACTGAGTTTACCTTGCTGAAACAAGCCGAAGGCCAACCGGTTGCCCTAACCATTAGTCACCAGGGACAAGCACAAACCGTAGACGCACAGTGGGTCATCGCCTGCGACGGTGCCCGCTCCAGCGTGCGCAAGTTTTTAAACATTGAATTGGACGACTTAAAATTCGATGAGCCCTGGCTGGTGGTGGACGCTGAAGTGGACGGCCCGGTGCGCTTCCCAGATATTTGGGGCATGCCTGAAGACGCCGACATCCAGCAGTTATCCGTGATGATGTGCGATCCCAAGCGACCGGCCACCGTGGTGCCCGGCCGCGGTAACCACCGCCGTTGGGAATTTATGCTGCTGCCCGACGAAGACCCACAAGCCATGATGCAACCTGAAAACGTAGCGCCGTTAATGGAGCCATGGCTGGGGGCAATTCCCCATAAAATTGTGCGAGCGGCCACCTACCGCTTCCACGCTTTAATCGCCGAGCAATGGCAACAAGGCCAGGTATTCTTGGCCGGCGATGCCGCGCATCAAACACCGCCATTTTTTGGCCAGGGTATGTGCCACGGCCTGCGCGATGTCAGCAATTTAGTGTGGAAAATGGAGCTTATTTTTAAAGGCCTAGCGCCGCGCTCCATTTTGCAGACCTACCAAGAAGAACGCGACCCTCACGTGCGGGCGGTGATCTCCACCGCAGTGGATGCCGGCCGTTACATCTGTGTATTGGATGAAAACAAAGCCGCCGCTCGTGATGCCGATATCCGCGAAAAAGCCGCCAGCGGCCAACTGGCCAAAACCGGCGCCGGTATTATTCCCCCATTAAAAGCTGGCGTGGTGGCCACTCACACCTCTGGCGCCGGAGAGCGCTTTATTCAACCCAGCTTGCAAACTGACAGCGGCGAGCAATTAATGGATAACATCTTGGGCTGCGGCTGGCGCTTATTTGCCGCCAACGCAAGCCTGGCTGCACAAGCCCAACAGACCCTGGCGCAATGGCCCGCGCAATTTAACGTCCGGGTGGTGGATTGCCAAACCTTGGCCGATGCCGGCGCCATCGCCGCCTGGCTAGAACAACACAACGCTAAAACCGTCGTAGTAAGGCCCGACGCCTACGTTTTTGGCACAGCCAACTCAGCCGCAGAACTGCTTAGCCAATTAGCGCAATCACTGTCCTTGGAAATTGAACCATGTCATTAACACTTGCACAGGCCAGCGACATTGCCGCTGGCACCCTAGCCGCCGCCCGCACTAACAACGCCAAGCCTATGGCTGTTGTGGTGCTGGATGCCGGTGGCCACCCTATCACCCTAAGCCGTGAAGACGGCGCCAGCTTTTTTCGCCACGAAATCGCCCACGCCAAAGCCTATGGCGCATTAGGCATGGGAGCCGACACCCGCGCCGTGGCCCAGCGTGCAAAAAATAACCCGGTATTTTTTAGCAGCGTAACCGTAACCGTGGGTGGCAATCTGCCGCTCTCCCCCGGCGGCGTTTTGGTGCGCGACAACAACGGTAATATCATCGGCGCCGTGGGCGTCAGCGGTGACACCGGAGATATGGACGAGCAGTGCGCCCAATCCGGCATTGAAGCCGCGGACCTAGCGCACGGGAGCCAAGCATGAAACTAAGAAGTATCGAAATGGTTCTGCCCCAGGCAGAGGCCGCTGCTAATTACCTCACCGATATTTGGGGCGCAGCTTTAGCCGGCATTCACAACAACACCTTCTACATCCGAGGCTCCGGTACTTTCGCTTATTTGGTAGCGTTGGAAGAAGGCGAAGAAAAATTTGTACGCAGCATTACCTGGGAATGCGAAAGCGATGAGCTGGCCGCGCTCAAACAACGCCTGGCCAAATTGGAGCTTAAAACCAAACCGATAGAGTCCGATGATTTGGGCGGTGGCCAAGGCATTTTAGTTGAACTGGCCGAAGGCGAAGTTTTCCGCTTTTTAACCGGCAGCGAACACGTAGAACCCCTGCAGGGTAAAGATTTACCAGTAAAACTCACCCACGTGGTGTGCAATTCCATTGACGCCGAAGCCAGTGGCCATTTAGTGGAAGAAGCATTGGGCTTTACCGTATCCGATCGCACCAAGGGCATGGTATTTGTGCGCTGTAATCAATCGCACCACTCCACCGCTTTTGCACGTTCCGGTTTTGCTTCGCTCAATCACATTGCCTTTGAAATGGAAGACGTAGACGCGGTCATGCGCGGTATCGGCCGCCTGCGCGACAACGACACCGCACCGGCCTGGGGCCCTGGCCGCCACGGCCCGGGGGCCAATGTGTTTGCCTACTTCATTGCGCCCTTTGGTGCTGTAGTGGAATTTTCCACCGCCGTTGAAATCGTACCCGACGACTACCAAGCCGGCGCACCGGAAGACTGGACCTGGCCACCCAAGCGCATCGACCAGTGGGGTATCTCCGATAAAGATTTCGACGGCCTAAAACAGGCCGAGCAACAATTTTGTTTCCGTCGCGATTGGCAACCCGAAGCGATTAGCTGAACCCGTTTATTTAAAAGGAATCAACCATGAAATACGTTAGCTTTTTACGCCCAGACGGCAGCGCCAGCTACGGTCGCTTAGACGGCGATAAGGTTTACGATTTAGCTCAAGCCGGCAGCCCCGCCGATTTAAAAGCCGCCATTGCCGGCGGCGCATTAGCGCAACTGGAAAACGGCCAGGCCTATGATTACGCCAGCATTAAGCTTCTGCCTGTAGTCCCCAACCCTGGAAAAGTTTTGTGCGTGGGCCACAACTACGAAAGCCACCGCAAAGAAACCGGCCGTGATCCCGTGGCCAACCCTTCTATTTTTACCCGATTTGCCGACACTCTCATCGCCCACGGCGACGATTTAATTTGCCCCAAAGTCTCCACCGATTTTGATTTTGAAGCCGAACTAGCAATTATCATTAGCAAACCCGGCCGCCACATTAGCGAGGCCGACGCCGCTGACTATATCGCCGGCTACGCCTGCTTCAACGATGCCTCGGTACGCGATTGGCAATGGCACACGCGCCAATTTACCCCGGGCAAAAATTTCCCCGGCACCGCACCATTCGGTCCCTTTATGATGACCCCAGACGAAGCCGGCGACATCTCAGAAGTACACGTGATCAGCCGATTAAATGGCGAAGTAATGCAAGATCAACCCGTGAAGGATATGATCTTTCCCATCGCCCAGATTATTGCTTACGTGTCGGCCTTTACTCCGCTCTCACCCGGTGACGTTATTGCCACCGGCACCCCCGGCGGCGTCGGTGCCAAGCGCACACCGCCGGTGTGGTTAAAGCCCGGCGACACCATTGAGATAGACTGCGGCCCATTTGGCGTAATTAAAAATACCGTTACCAAAGAGCAGTAGATAAAAACAAAAACACCGGCCAGAGCCGGTGTTTTATTAAGTACGATTCATTCTGTTATTTTGTAAAGAACAGCCTAATGCCCACGACCGAAAACTCAATGCAGCCCAAACACATCGCCAATGCCATTGCACAACTGGGCCAAGGCCTAGGCCCGGAGGTGATTACCCAGGTAAACCAATTATTTGCCGAACAACAGCAACAGTTGGTAAATAAAGTCCCCGCCCTGGCCACCGACCTGGCCTACGGCAGCCACCCGCGTAATCAATTGGATATTTACGGCCCCAAAGATTGCCAAGGGCCCTGCCCGGTGGTTTTATGGGTGCACGGCGGCGGTTTTATTCGCGGCGACAAGGGTTCGGACGAACACTGGCCCAACACCAACGTAGGCCGCACATTGGCCCAGCACAATATCGTTACCGCTGTCATGAACTACCGCCTGGCCCCAGATAACACCTGGCCAAGTGGCAGTGAAGACATCGCCCAAGCGCTGGCTTGGCTGGCCGAAAACATCCACCAATACGGTGGCGACAAAAACCGCATAATTTTAGCCGGCACCTCCGCCGGCGCCGTACACGCCAGCGGCTACCTGCGCTTGGCGGGTGATAAGCCTACAGTCCACGGAGTGGTGTTAATGTCTGGCTTATACGGCTATACGCCACTGGATGACCGCGACCATTACTATTACGGCGACGAATCGACCTACGGCCAACGCTGCCCCAAAGAAGCCGTAGAAGCCACCGAGCTACCGCTATTGGTAACCTGCTCTCAATACGACCCCACCCGCTTTCAAACCGAATTTAACGCGCTGCTGCAAGCTCGGTTAAAACGCTTTGGCACCATGCCCAGGGCATTAATTATGCCGGGGCACAATCATTACTCTATGCCCTATCATTTGGGTACCAGCGATAAGCGATTGGAAATGGAGTTGGTGGCGTTTGTTTCTGCAATTTAAGTTGATTGATCCGAGTACTAATCAGAGGATTTAAATACCTAGCTATCTACCACAATGGATAACTAGATTGCTTGACCAGAACAGGTTTGAGCTATGGAGTTACCTAATGATAAAGGAGAACAACAATAATTCTAAACACCAATAACACCGCAAAAAAGTGTGACATCCCTGTCACCAAGATTTTAACTCCTAACAACGGCAGTGAGACTAGAAACTGCTATCACCCTTCAATTGGTTGAAAAAGAAAGGGACCTTGCCAACGATAATTGACACCATCGATCTCTAAACTGTGAAACTTGCTCTCTCCAGCAGCCTTATTCGCGACAACCAGGACATCGGGTTTAATTGAGTTTTTATAGATTATTTTGAGAGCAGTAAACTCCTGATCATTATGCAGCGTAATCAGCCGATCAATATTTCTTTCCGCGTCTTTGGACATTTCTAAAACCGGGCTGTAACTGCCATGCGCCTCTAACACTGATGCAAATACAGCAGACTTTGCGTTTTCTTTACGCCAGATCATTCCGGGATCACGCCGTAGATTGAATTCGGGATCAGAAGCTCCTAACCTAACAAAAAGACGCTGATCATCCTGTTCAGACGCTTGAACCAACGAGTAAAATCTGTGCCCGTAGAGCCATGTAAAGCTCTCACTCTCCGAAGACGACCGTGCACTACCCTCTACATAAAGGTGCTGATAACCGGAGCCTTTTCCTAATGCGATCAGGGACTCAGGAACACGAACATTCATACTACTGTCTATCATCTGGCCTTGATAATAGAACGGAAGATCGTACTGATTTTTTTTAGCAGAGCTTACCCGATAGAGATCTACGATATAAGGGCGCAGCAGGTCCGGCTTTTTTACAATAGCTACCGTTCTGTGTAATTCTGTATCTTCATAGGCATTGGTTTCTTTAGCGCTTACGATTTGGATACTAGCGTCGCCGCCGGTGAAATATAGATCTGAATGATTTTGGCTACCGACTGCATAATCACCTGCAAAGTGAGATTTCTCATTCAACACCAACGTGTTGTGCGCGATGGTCTGCTTTGCCCACGTAGTGTTCTCTGGCAAGTAATTGCCACCGCCCTTTTCTTCAATGTTTACAAATCTCACCAAACCGTAATCTTGCAAAACTTCTTGGCCCGCGTGAAAAACTGAAATGCCTAATTTATCGTAATGACCATGACTCAGACCGTGAGCAGTGTATTTAAATACTAAGTCTAATTTGGCTTGATCGTCTCTAAGTACGCTTATCCCACCTTGCTTGCCATCTGCACCGTCAGTCAAATGTATTGAGGTTCGTGGGTACGGAGCGGTTTGACCGTCTCGAATAGCGATAGCGGCAGACATACCTGCTTGGTTAAGCATCACCGCCCCCTGCTTTTCAACCACACTCAATAATGCGGGATCTCTATCGCCATAATAGTAAGCAAGGTTCACCGCGCTGACCAAACTAGCAGACTGAACCGACATTCCTTTTTGAGCGTCATTAAGTGGAAAAAATTCGCCGTTGTGGTCGGTCAAGGATAAGAGCGCATGCACAGCTGAAAATAAGACCCCGTCTTTGTATTCCAGCACTTCAAAATCTGGCAATACGTTATTCATTGCAACCGCAAAAATTAAGAAAGGATACATTGCATATCGCTGATAATAAGGGCCTTCAGTGTAGTAACCATCAGGAGAAAAAGGCTCTTCTAAATTAGCGATAAAACCGGTCACTTGTCCCGGCTTCTTGATAAAGCCGCCATCATTATCTTTGGCGTTAATTTTGATACCGTCGTCCTGCAATCCAAACAATGCTCTTTCGACCAATTCTTCATCGCTCATTACCAAACCGATCATACCAACAGCGGCGTTACCCCAAGCACTGTGGTTATGTATCCTATTAAAGAATTGCGGATTCTCCAATGAGATAAAGTCTGCAAACGGCCTAAATAAATTGGTGTTTAATGTTTGGGTCTGCTCGCTAGGTAACCACGAGTAAATAGCGTCATAGGCCTGCGCCATGTATAGAAGCCAATTACTGTCATTTAGACACTGCCAAAACAACTTACCACGGGCATAAGATCTCTCTTTGGGATGCAAGGGTAGATCATTGTAGATAGATGCGTATTGAAGTAGCATATCCCGAATGTATATAGCGTACTTTTCATCACCTAGCAGAAGAAAAAGCTGCCCGGCTTTCTGAGCAACTATGTAGTTCCTTTTATGCCGTTCGTGGCTATAGCCTCCAGAAAAATCCTTTGGCAATGGAACATCTATGCCCAATTCCATCTCTGCATCCACCATTTTTCTAGTCTGCTCAAGACTGGCGTCGAACAATGGCACAGCACCCAAATGACTTTTGGTCTCATCAACACCAGACGCGTTGAAAACAAGCCGTGGATGGCCGCCAACAAAGTCAAAATTAGAAACCGACGAATGCACAAAACTGGTAAAAGAAAGCAAGAAAATACCTAAAGCACCATATAAAATCTGCCAATTTACTAATACTTTAGACTTCATATATGACCACCCTTCGACTTTCATTATTCTAGATTTTTCTAAAAACAGACCGCTGCAGATAATTCCACTAATTAACTTAAGCCAAATAACAACGGTTTTCCAAAAGATTCGCACTTACCTGCTAATTTACTGATTGACCATTAACCACAATTTGAATAGGCAGTACAATCCATTTTCTAGCCAACAACAGGCATTGCATCTAAAGGAATAATTGCTCCCTTATGTTGTATTACAATCGATGCTAGGCGATGCCCTTCAGCCGCTGCATCAGTAGGTAATAAACCACTCTGTCTAGCCGCCAAGTAGCCAGCATTAAAAGAATCACCGGCCGCCGTAGAATCTATAACTGGGACTGGTGTGGTTTGAATTAATTGGTTTTGATCGCCATTGGTAGCTAATAGACATCCCTTTGGCCCCATTTTTAATACTATCTCACGTACTCCTAAGCTTTGAAGGCGAGCAATGACATCTTCGGGATTATTTCGATCAAATAGAGCTGACTCATCCTCCAAAGTGGGAAGCGCGATATCGGTAAGGCGGTACATAAGCTCATAACTTCTCCTCGCCTCATCGAGGCTCTGCCACAAGCTAGGACGGTAATTACCGTCGAAGATAACGGTTCCTCCGCGGCTTTTATAGCCGGACAAAAGCTGTAGGAATGTAAAACGAGCAGCATCACTCATAATTGCCAGCGAAATACCAGACAAAAAAACGTAGTCATAAGACTCCAGATAGCTAAAAAGCTCCAAGGATGACCGTTTGTCCTCAAACAACTTGCTAGCTGGTGAATTCTTGCGCCAGTAATAAAAAGATCGCTCACCGCTATCGTCTACATCAATTAAATACATTCCAGGCACTGCATTCTCGATATACCCGATCAGACCACAACCTACACCTTCCTTTAGCCACTGACCAACCATCCAAGCGCTAAATGGGTCATCACCTAGGTTCGTTACATAATCAACTTTAACGTTATAACGAGCCAGGTAAATAGCAGTATTTAAAGTGTCGCCTCCATACGACATAGTCATGTCGCGCGCATTTTTCTTACTTGAGGTTGGAGCCTCTGACAGCTCCAACATACATTCACCAATAACTGCAATTTTTCTCGGCATGATTCTACTAACTCAATTATTTACGAAAATAGCAGACCGCCATTGACATCCAAATTAGCACCAGTAACAAAAGAACCTTCGTCTGTCGCCAAGAAAGAAACAGCATTTGCCACCTCATTAGGGGCTCCCTCCCGCTTCAACGGGGTATTGCCAGCCACCGCTTTGCGCCCCTCTGGTTTACTAAAGGTATCGTGAAAGGTAGTGCTAATCATGCCGCAACACAGCGAATTAACTCGTATACCTTTAGGCCCTAATTCTTTGGCTAAAGAACGGGTAAATGTCATAACAGCGCCCTTAGAGGTTGCATAGGCGCATGCCCCCGGACCACCGCCATCTCGCCCGGCCTGCGAAGCGAAGTTAATGATGGATGAGCCATTCATCATATAGGGAACAACGGCTTTGGTTACGAGAAACGTGGGGTTAAGATTTAGCTGAATAACTTTATTAAAGAACTCTATATCCATCTCCTCTAGAGTTTTTCGGGCTACCATGCCGCCCGCAACGTTAACCAAGACATCGATGTTGTCGCCGTAGTTAACTCGGGTCCTGGCTATCATCTCATCGACTACTTCGGGGGTGGTCATATCCCCTTTAAACAACATCGCCTGACCGCCGGCTTCTTTTATCTCTTCTAGCGTCGTCTGCGCTGCATCGTCACTGCCGTGATAGTTAATAACGACTTTAGCACCCTCAGCCGCAAGGCGAAGAGATACTGCCTTTCCAATATCGCGAGCGCCGCCCGTTACAATGGCGACTTTATTTTCTAATTTCATAATAGGTTCCCCGAGTTTCGGTATAGGTTGTAAATGGGTTTTTAACTTTTCGGTTTTAACTTTTCGGTTTTAAAGGTTCTATAGATGGGCACAGTAGCCAAACAGCCAGTGCCGTTGTCGTGGCCAGCAGCGCACCGATAATGAAAGCAGGAGTGTAATTACCACCGGCAGTGAGCCAGGGTACGAGCGAAGTTAAAGCCGCCGCAGATAGCTTCGCGGCCATACCGCCGAAACCAGCTAACGTCCCTACTGTTTTGCCGCCGTAGAGATCGCTAGCCAAGGTTTGAATATTACCAATGGAGGTTTGGAAGCCGAATAAAATGACAGCCATCAAGATAACTGCATTGCCAGGTCCGCCAGGGTCCGCCATCGCTAATAGTGCAGGCAACATTAAACAGCACCCTATAGTAATTACCAGCTTCCTTGCCGCATTTACAGTCCAACCTGCTTCCAACCTATTCTGCGCTAGCAGCCCACCGAACCACGCACCAAACATAGCGCCAACGTATGGAACCCAACCGTAGATACCAATCGTTTTCACGTCCATACCGTAGACTTCTGAAAGGTATATCGGTATCCAAAAAACAAATAGCCACCAGATTGGATCTATTGCCGCCGACGCAATAATTACCGCCCAACTTTGCTTTCTTGTTAACAGCTCAGATACGGTCGGGTTGTAATCTACTGTATTTGAGTCACCACTTAAATCCGGCTTGTTCAGCTGACCACGCAAAATGTATTGTTTTTCTGACTCCGTTATCCAAGGATGCGAGCCCGGCGGAGCCTTAACCAGAGTAATCCATGGCAACAGCCACATCAGACCAGCCAGCCCAACTAAAATGAAGATTACTTTCCAACTAAAATAGACAGAAAGAAATGCGATTAAGGGAATTGATATAATGCCACCGATGGCGGCGCCGGAATTGAATATTCCTTGTGCTAGTGCTCGCTCTTTAGTCGGAAACCATTCAGCACTACCTTTAGTAGCCCCAGGCCAATTGCCTGCTTCCGCCACTCCCAGAATAGCTCGAAAGATACTGAAACTAACGACACCCTTTGCCAAGGCGTGCAGGGCAGTAGCAATTGACCACACACCAATTGAAAGAACGAAACCTAGACGAGTACCCACCAAGTCGAATATTTTTCCGAAGATAGCCTGACCAAATGCGTAGGAAAAAACAAACACGACGGAGATAAACGCATAGATCTCCTTTCGTTCGTCATCCGTTTTTTCCGGGTACAGATCTGCAGATATAGCCGGCCACAAAACATTTAACGACTGACGATCAATGTAATTAATAACAGTAGCTACGGCAATTAGGACGATTACCCACCATCTTAGACTTTTAATTTTCACCTGAGTTAGCCTTTATAAAATCTTCTCTACAAGGACTAAAGACGTCGATTAACAAGCCTGCTTCCTTACATAAAGCGCCATGGGCAATGTTAGGTTCCATGAAGAAACAGTCTCCCTCTTCTAGCGTCTTAACTTCGTCGCCCACTGTCACCTCAAATCTACCTTTAGCAATATAGGTCACCTGAGAATGAAAATGGCTGTGTATGTAGCCCTCGCTACCTTGCTCGAACCATACTTTGACCATCATAATTTGTTCGTTATATCCCAAAACCTGACGTGTAATTCCCCCGCCCAGGTCTTCTTTCTCCGTACCCTCAGCACACACAAAAGCCTTTGTTTGCATAACACCTTTCCTATACACCGTTCCAGGTTAATCAACGAATTTATTCTCGACAATTGCCGTAGAGGAGCCCGTGTTGTATAACTCTTCAATAGCCTCCAATTCCGTTCTTTCGAACAGATTGTCTACCACCGACGTTCTCGGCTCTCCAACAGTGTGCACCACAGATACTGATCCTGAGTCGATAAAGTGATTGTTGGCAATATTCGCAACCTGCACACCATGTAGCGATATGGAAGGTACCGAACTTAGACCAGAAGCATTACCAACCGCTTTAATATTAGAGCGATTTATATCAAGGTGAGGGCCGAAGGTGCTTTCGTCCGAGCCACCTCGATAAAGTCTAATTAACCCGCCGCTGATATTTGCAAATGTCGAATCAGAAATACTGACATATTCAGCATTGTAAATTCCGATATTATCCACCTCTGAATCTAGCTTAAGAACTGCGCCGCTAACGCCTTCTATGGTGCAATGGCTAATTGAAATTTGATCAGCCATAGTACCTTTCGCAACTGCAATTACGTTGAAGTTTTTATTTACATCCAATTCTTTGAAGTTACTTCGATTAATTTCGATTTCGTAGTTGTTCAGCATAGAATATCGACTGGTTCGAATTACAGAGTTGTTTTGATAGTCGGGGGCCTCTGCGCCTGTAATCGACAAGTCGTTAATGGATAAACTACCGCCATCAACAAGTTCGAATAGCGTAGAACGCTCATAACTAATTGCAACCTCTCCTGAGCCTTGCAACCGCAGTGATTTGTCTATTTTTAGTATCTTGCTTACGTGGTATTTACCTGGATTCAGATGCAGCACATCTCCATCTTCTGCAACCACAATAGCCTGCGACAGCGTGTCCATACCAGGCTCAACCGCGATTTTCTTGCCGTAACCAAAGCGACCGCTCTTTTCTGGCTTTTGAAACCAGTTCACACCAACATCTTCTTTCTCAACTGGTATTAAATCCTTGGCAATACCCACCGTTGCTAACGACGAGTCTACGGGCACCTTTAACCCATACTTTGATTCCGACATACTAAACTTGCGATGCAGCACACCTGGATCAACAACCGGATGCGCTTTGCCGTTTGTTACGTTACCTCTAAAATTAATACCGCTAATATCGTCGTAAACAGCGAAGACTTCACTTTCGTTATCGTTGTAGATTAAATTGTTGGCAAACAGTGTTCTGACAGGAACCGCACTTCGCTCTTGATCACTACCGGCTGCAAATTGTATTCGACCACTATTAACGATAGAGTTATTCTCGATTACAGAGTCTTCTACTCGGTCATATCGATTGATTGGTGAGTTGGGTACGCCATTCATCAAGACTAGCGCCCCACCGAACCGATAACCAGCCAGCCCTTCCAGATAATTATTTTTTACAACCTGCCTTTTATTAATAACCCGTATACCGCCCGTGTGGTCGATGTTGTTACCATAAAAAACATTGGACTCAACCAAATTGTCATGCCCATGCCTAAGAGTTAAGGTTCCACGAGATTCGTAAAACACATTACCCCTATAAACATTACCACCCGATTTATTTGAAATTATCTCAAGCTCACCATCACAGCGATCAAAGTAGTTATTTTCTATTACAGTACGTGAGTATGTTCTTGAGTAGTGACTCGTACCCACCCGTAGAGTCTCTCCTCCATTGGACCCTAGTGTTGGTCTTGGCCCGAAGTAATTATGATCGATACGATGGTGATTTTCGCGACTCTTTTCGGAGTCGAGCCTTACCGCCAAGGTAACACCCTTGTTTTGCTTTCCCTCAAGATGGCTGTGATCAAAACGATTGTGCCTACCGTACAGCGCCACCCAATAGTCCGTCTCAAAACGCTCGGGGTTGGAGTAATAGTAGATCACCGTTTGGGTTACACGAGAGTGGTTTGCCACGCTTTATTTGTCCTTACGAAACGAAATAACGGCTCCCGATGGCGTATGCCCATCTCGAAACACAAGACCCGACACGACTAGATACTCCCCTGCCAAACGAAGATTGGATTGACCCGTTAAGACAACGTTACCATTCGTCTGGGCTCGCAGAGTAATAGGCTTATCTGGCGTACCATTACCTTCCAATAGTATTTCGAAGTCATGCCATTTTCCGTCGCTCAGAATGACAGTATCACCAGCAACGAGTTTACTGCTTAGCCCCTGATATTCAGCTGGAGTTTTTACCAAATACTCCGCTGCATAGGCACTCGATGCAATGTTAAGTAAGAATAGAACAAGCGAATGACGCAATAAGCTAGACATAAAACTATAGAGACCCTGCATTAAATGTAATTACTTTCCTGAGTTTGGAATACCCGTTGTTGGGCATTCCATCATGTCGCCACCTATCAAATTTTTGCGCTAATACCCAAGAATAGGCGTGGCCCGTAGACGTTTAGCTCACCCAGATTGTCTTCTGTATAGAAATATTGAGTCTTGGGCTCATCAAGAATATTAATCGCCTCTAAAGATACCTTTATGTTGTCAGTGACTCGGTAGGATGCTCTGGCTTCCCACACACCCACGTCCCCCACAAACCTTAGACGAGTACCGTTCGACGTATAGGGCTGAAAGTAATCGCTACGATACTTATAGATAACAGACGCGTCGAAGTTACCGATTTGATAATACAATTGTGCCGACCCGGTTTGCTTAGAAAACCCAGGCAAGTTACCAGGAGAAACGATGCCAATATTCGTCTGTATATAATTACCATTTTCGTCGGTATAACCACGTTCACCCAGATTACTGTCTTCAAACTCGAAGTCTGAATCGGCCCAGTTGTAACTAAGCTTTAGGCCCAAACCATCAAAAGGCTCTGGGAGCATGGAAAAACGAGTGGTTGCGGTGAGTTCGAAACCGTACAAAGTACTTTCGTCATCATTAGTTTGGCTGAGAATAACCGGAACGGTTATGTCCACACCATCGACATTATAGGTTTCATTGGTTACTACGTTCTCAAATCCACCAATAAAATCCTTATAGTAAACACCAAATGCCAGCAGGGAGTCGTCGTTGGGATACCACTCATAGGAGATGTCATAATTCCAGGAAGTAAGCGGCTTAAAGCCTGGATTGCCTGATGCGTTAACGCTTGATATGAGCTCATTGACATCGGTAATTCCACTGTCGTCATCGGAAATCGTAGTAAACGAGCGCGAGAACCCCATGTCCGAAGGATTAGCTCTAGATAGGCCACGGAAGATACTACCTCTGATGGTTTTATTTTCAGCTATATCCGCAACAAAACTAAAGCTGGGTAACCACTCAGTGTAATCTGAACCGCCTTTTACTCGGTCAATTGAATCCAATTCAATCAACGCTAAGTTCAGCGCGTCACTGGCGTCCACCTGATACGACGATCGAATCCCTATAGATTCCACGTCAGTCTGAACCATCCGCAAACCAAACTTGCCCCGCACTGGGATACCAGCTAACTCCGCTTCATAGTGCGCCTGAAGATAAGCCGCAAAGGTTTCTTCAGTCACATCGATTGTGTTTGCCCCTCGCTCTAAATCTGGATATGCCAAATCCGCATCAAAGAAGTCAACCACGCCCTGGACCATGCAACGCGTATCGAAGGTAGCCCAACTATTTCCGGATGAAAGGACGTTCCCCAGATCATCGACTGTAGTAAAAAGATCCCCGCTTCGCTCTGACGCTAAGAATTCGTTGCCCTCTTGAAAAGAGTTTTGACAAGCTTGGTTCAGCGCAAGAATTTGTGCATTACTTTCCGCCTCAGTGCGAGTGACATCATTATAGGTATTATCCCTGTCGTTTCGAATCTCAAATTCAGTACGTGCCCCGCTCAGTGAATAGTAGTCTAATTTAGAGAATCTAACACCGGCGTCAATGGCCGTGACTATACTTCCGTTTAAGTCGTAATTCAGATCAAATCTAATTGCATCATTTGTATTGGTTCGATCTAAATCATTGTCAATTCGTGCCCGATAGCGGTCGGCAAATAAACTGTGGTCATCAACATCTGCATCGACAATAGTATAGCTTCCAGCATCGCTACTACCTCTTTCCCAGTTAGTAAGAAAACGAGGGTCAGTCTGGGTACGAATTAAATACTGCTGCTCGGTTCGGGTAGTTTCAGAAAAGGAAATATCACCGCTTAACGTCAAAGTGTCAGTTACCTGCCAAGCAGCAGATAAGCCACCCCCAAGATATTCCTCGGTTCGGTTATAGGTTTCTCCACGCGCCTCTATTTGCGTTTCCGTGGTGAGTGATGACGTAGCACCAGTATTTGATAAATTTAATGAATCATAGGTAGTACCAACGGTATTGCGGCGCAGATTGACAAACGCAATGTCATGCCGATCCTCTTCTTGCACCCGTTCAGACCATTGAACATCGAAATTAATGTCAACACTATCATTAGGCTGAAACTGTACTGCGGCAAAGAAAGAATCTCTGTAATCACTCGTATCGTTCTGTCGGTATCCACGCTCATTCGGCACAACAACGAAACGGCTGTTCAAATCAGCAGAGCCGACCCGGGTATCATAGCCAGTACTATTGTCACCGTCGTAATTCACAGAATCACCGCCACCTGCGAAGTCCTCACAATCATCCGAAGCAGTCGCGACATTTGAAAATCCACGGCCAACGCCTTCCTCCAAATTACTAGGATCAGCAAGACACGCACGATTAGAGGTTCCCGTTGGGCTGTTAGACCTCACCTCCTGCTCTGGCTGAGATATTTCGCTCCTTTGCACACCAACAGCAACGCCTATGTGAGCACCATTTGTAAACTCAAACTGATCAACATAGCTTGCGGTAGCCCTGTGCCCAATGTCACCAGACATTGCCCCATCTACATCAAGTTGATCTGGATTGACGTTACCCTTCAGATCGAATTGAGCTCTTCTTTCTCCATAGTCAAGCGGCTTTAAGGTTTCTAGCTGTATCTGCCCGGCAACGCCGCCTTCTATTTGCGCTGCGTCTTGAGTTTTGTAAATAGCGACCTTACTCATTAGTTCTGCCGGGAATTGAGAGAAATTAACCGAGCGATCTCCAGAACCATTTGTCGCCTCCCGACCGTTAAATACGGTCGAGCTCAAAAACGGCCCTAGGCCACGAATGGAAATTTCAGTTGCACCGCCATTTTCACGATGAGATGCAGCGCCAGTGATAGACTCTAAAGCCTCTCCGATAGATAGAGCCGGCAATTCGCCAATATCTCCGGCCGACAAGCCATCAACCACCTCCGTTGCATCTCTTTTAATATTGATTGCGTTTTGAATGGTTTTGCGGGTGCCAGTAACGACCACTTCTTCTAATGCTCGCGCAGCATCCTGAGCACTAGACTCCTGCGCAAAGGAGGGCTCAGCCAAAGCGCCAAATATTGCGGCAGCCAAAGCAGATTTGATGAACAGTTTTCGCTCACCGGAGCTAAACAGAGTTTTGATATCTTTATTGTTTGTCATGCTGTGCCTCTCAATCCCACGCTCTCACCTAGTAATTATCAAAATTGACGGCGGAACGACTGATGTATCGTTATTGTGTTTTCAGCGGGATTGATAGTAGAGATGACTGACAAGATTGTCAATACAATTGGTAATAACAAATTTAGCCACTTGTAATACCACAAACAGCCAGCAAGAAGAGAAAAATTCATTCACAGAGAAAAATCATGCAGACACTATTGCCCAAGCAATAATGCAAAACTGACGCACTGAAAAGAGAGAGATGACGAGCTAACAGAGAGGGGACAGAGGAGGGGCGGCACAATACTAGAGGTACTAAGGTATCTCAAAAGGTGGCGAGACAAGCACCACCTTTAGGAAGAAGCTTTGTTACTGATCCACGCTAGTCTGCCGCGCTATTGGCAGTATCTATCATTCGATTAGCCGAAAAACGCTCTCTGTTTTGCGATAACTTGAGCCGCACCTCAGCTACAGCTTCCTCCTCCGCATTAGCATGTAGTGCATCTAAAGCCCTTTTAAAATGCTGCCTCATAGCTAAGCGAGCGGCCTGTGGGTCGCCTTTTTCCAAGGCGTCAATCACGGCTCTATGCTCCTGCAAGCGAACAGCTGGATCCGGCTTACAAACGGATTCATGGGCACGACGAATGGAATCAACACCCTGCTGTGTATCCCACAGTTCACGCACCATGTCCATCAGCATCTTATTTTTAGTAGCTTCAGCAATAATGGAATGGAACTTTCGATCGGCACAATCACGCCCGAGGTTGGTAAATTCGTTTTCTTCAGCCATCACATCGAGTACTTGCCGCAGTTGCGATATTTGCTCGGGACGAATCATGGTCGCCGCCAAAGCTGCCACCTCACCCTCCACCAAGACCCTAGACTCTATTAGCTCAAAGGGGCTTACCGCTTTATTGGCATGAGATTCCTTTTCAACAGCAGCAACGTACATTCCAGAACCGGTTTTAACTTCGATCCTCCCAGTTGCCTCCAGCGCTATGACAGCTTCTCGCACAGTAGGGCGGCTCACATCAAATCTATCAGCCAACTCCCTCTCGGCAGGCAAGCGACTACCCACCGGGAATTCACCGGATTGAATCAATCGCGTGATTTCAGCGACTACCTGCCGATATAGGCGATTACCACTCATACTAATTGCCACTCTGTATCTAAATCCGCATCAGTATTGCGCGGAACTTTGGTCAGACAACTATACATCGCTTATCAGCGCCAGCCAAATACAAAACCAGAATCCCGCGTGTACCAGTTTCAAACCAAGGCCAATAAACACAAGCCTTTTACTCGACCAGAACCGTGGGAGCACACACCTCTAAGCACGCAACACATTATTACCAATAATTAATACCAATATTGATATTTGGTTTGACATTTATAAATTAATTGGTAAATTAAAACCTTACATAAGCACTTATAAGAGAACATAATAATGAAGCGCACTCTCTTTAGAGACACAAACACACTCCCACTTATCCCCTTTCCTATGACACTTGCTTCCAGCCTGGTGATCTTCTTCTCCCAGGGGCTATACGCTCAGGAGCAATCATCTGGCGAAACCGATGCCACAATGCTGGAGGAGATCGTCGTCGAAGGTATCCGTGCCAGTTTAGAAGCCGCCTCTGATATGAAGCGCGATGACTCGCGTATCGTTGACGCAATTGTTGCAGAAGATATTGGCAAACTTCCGGACAACAATATCGCAGAAGCCTTGCAGCGTATAACCGGGGTATCCATCAACAGCGACTTCGGTGTAGGCGATAGCGTTTCAATTCGTGGCCTATCTCAAAATAGAGTAGAGCTAAATGGGCGATCAACAGTCGGGGATGAACGAGATGGTGTAAGCCTGCAAGACTTTCCCTCGAGCTTTCTGAAGGCAGTGGAGGTCATTAAGTCACCCACAGCCGATATGATCGAGGGCGCATTGGGAGGTACAGTCAGCATGAAGACGGTTAGGCCGCTAGACCTGGACGGATTCACTGCGGCTGGCTCTTTAGACGGGGAATATGCCGACAAAACTGAAAACTGGGCTCCCATTGCCAATATCTCCATAGGCAACCTTTGGGATTTGGGCGAGGCAGGAACCTTCGGCGCCATCGCAATGTACTCATACCAAGACCGAGAAATACGTCAGGACGAGTATAAAAATCGAGTCAGACTCTACGACGAGGATGTAAATGGGCTAACAGCTAACACGCCCAGCGGACTATTCGCGGTACGCGAACAAAACACCGTGGAGCAATACGTAGAAAACCGAGAGCGAAATGCGCTGAATATTTCTCTACAGTGGGCCCCCACATCGGAGCGCGGCAACGTGTACTTAGATCTGAGCACCACCGAAAGATCTGGCTCGCAGAATGGCAGCTCAATTTTAGACGTAGGTGGCACCAGAACCTACTTTGATGGAACTACTCAAGATGGCAACGGCCAAGTAAATAACTATGCCTTAGAGGGAGCTTTTGTTATTCCCAAAACTTGGAGCGATTTCAGAGAAACAGATTCTTTTTCCCACGCCTTAGGCGCTGAATGGGATTTCACCGACTCTGTAACCTTTAGCGGCGAAATTTCAATGGCGGCATCCGACAGCTATCGCCCAGATTCGGAGTTTAACCTGCGCCCGGTCAGTAGAGACGACTGGGAAATCTGGGCAGAACAATATACCCCGGGCACCAGCGATTACGATGATGATCTAAGCGATTTTAATCTGCGCCACACAATAGATGCCACCTTTAGTCAATCCGGCAACTCGATTCCCAGCATTATTTATTCAGACCCAAATGCATTAACCGGTGCCGATAATCTGGCCATTAGGGCTTTTTATCATGATGACATTCGCACCAAAAATGATGAGCAAGCGATTCGCTTTGATCTGGATTACAAAGATGCATTTAACATCGACTGGCTGACGTCGGTGAAAGCCGGATTCCGCTATACCGAAAACGACTACGAGTTCACCCAAAAACGATTTCGGGCAGATAACCTGTACCGCAATGTGCTAACAGATGAAGGCACAGACAACGAAGCACCTATAGCCGTGTGGATCGATGATTTTGAAAATATGTTCCCGGGCTCATTCGAAACAATTAACCACGCCAATTCGTTTGACCAAAATGGCACTTCCGGCCAAATGGACTTACTGAGTTACCGGATCTATCGCGGCGATCTTCTAGCCAATCCAAGTGCCACGTTTGATCGCATTCAGCAAATGCTCGCAGGAACCAACTACGCGCTTACGGGTAGCCTGTCAGATAACCTAGAATTACAGGAAGGTTCATATCGAGATATTGCCGAGCAAACAACAGCATTCTACATATCCGCCGACATGGAATTCGAGAGACTCCGAGCAACAGTGGGCGGGCGTTACGTAAAAACAGAAATTGACTCTACGGTCATTGTCGACAGTGCCCCTGTGTCAGGCTCGCACAGCTACAACGACTTTTTACCAAGCGTGAATATAACGTATGATTTAAGCGAAAATACTCTCTTGCGTTTTGCCGGAGCCAAGGTCATGCGGCGCGCGGACTACGCGGAACTCAGCCCAGCGTTTGAAGTTAACAGTGCAATAACTGCGGCAACGCAAGGTGCACTGGACCTAGACCCTTATCGCGCGACCCAATTCGACTTATCACTGGAACATTATTTCGGCCAGGGCAACCTTGTTTCTCTAGCGCTATTCTATAAAGATGTGGAATCTTTTCTTAGCTCCACCAACACCTGTGTAGCAAATCAACAAACTACAGATCAGAACGTCACGGAGTGGGAAGGTATTTGCCTGCTGGAAAACGCCGGTGAAACTAATTCCGATTTAGTCTACTCGACATTGGGTGACTTCGCTGGTGCAGCCAACGCTGATGCCGCTGGATTTAATTACACAGCTGCACAACGGGATGCAGGGCTGACAGGAATTGTTACCAATAGAGTGACCAATGGCGAAAACGGAACAGTGGAGGGTTTGGAATTTGGCTACCAACAACACTTTGATTTCTTGCCAGGGATATTCTCCGGGCTTGGCATGAGCTTTAACTACACCTACTCCAAAAGCGAACAACCTAACGGAAATATGCTCTTGGATATTTCAGAAAACACCTACAACTTGCAAGTATATTGGGAATATTCAGATTTCCAGGTTCGCCTGGCCTACAACTTCCGCGATCAGTTCCTAGACACTGAAGAAGAAACGCGGATTCAAACTATCGGTGGCTTAGCGCTGAACAGCGCCACAAACGATGAATCGTCAGAACTGTATGACGCGACAGCTGGTAACAATTACAGAGATGACAGAGGTCAGCTAGATTTTTCAGCCAGCTGGGACGCTACTGAGAATCTTACGGTTGTCGCCAATGCCACCAACCTTACCGGAGAACCGTCGGTTTACATCACGGAGCTAGGAAGCCCTTGGCTTTACACTGAAGCCGATAGAAGGTTCAGCTTAGGCCTCCGGGCTTCGTTCTAATTTGCTTGATCTGTGGTAGATTTGCCGGGATTTAATATCCCGGCTTTTTTTGGGCGACAAACTTAGATAGGGCGAGATCAGCGCACGACGGTTACATTTTAATTACGAATTTATTGTTTTATGCCTTCAGCAATCAGTCCTCTGAACAGCCTTCTTGCGGCCTACTCTCTTCTGAAATTGCAGAACAATGACCATTCATGCTCTATTAGTGCACCACACACCTTTTTTGTCGCCGCCTATCCAAGCTATGGCGGCGATGCCCACGGTGTTTAGTGTGGTTACTTTTTCGAAACGGCTCCAATAATGGCTTCTACAAGAGCGTGTTAGCTAACGCGTAGCCAGTTATTTTTTAACGGATTTCATGCTGAAGAGCGCGCAATATTCAGTAACAGTTCAGATCTAATAGCCACTTATTTTACTCACCAAGGCGAAAGACTTTTATTCTGATCGCTTTTTGATTTAAATGAAGAAAAATTGGCCATAGATTGCCACTAAATGCGACAAATCCCCCCCCAGGCATTTAGCCGACTAATCCAGTTAGATAAGCCCACCGACTATTAACGCTTCCTATTTTTGACTATTTTACACGCGGGGCAGTCAATATCTGTTAGACGATGGTATCCTGCGTTTTTTAAACTGCACCGTAAAAGGTAGGAAGCTAAACCTGGCAGATCGATGAACATGATCTAAACAGGTTTAACTTCAGGAGATGACCATGAAAAAAAGACCAATAGCCAAAACCCTAGCTAAGTACTTAGCTGCTCTAACCTCTCTAGCGCTCTGCCCTAGCCTCTTCAGTACTGGCGCGCTTGCCAAAGATGTCTCTCTGCGCGTAGGTGAGGAGGCTGTGTGGGTAGCTATAGATCAGCAACTTAACGAAACACACGCTTCCCAACTGGGCTTGGTGTTCAATAGTGATGACGACATCAACATTGTGTCTGGCGGTTTGTTCGCCACCGGCCAGCGCGAGCAGTTCAGCGGGCGCCTAGGTGCCAAGGTGTACTATGCCGACCTAGACGGGGACAATGGCTATGGTATTTCCCTGGGTGGAGACTTAGTGTTCGCTGTGCTACCTCAGCTGGACATCATCAGCGGTCTATATTTTGGCCCATCTTCGATTTCATTTTCTGATGTCGATCGTTATGAAGAATGGTTCATTAAAGCCCGCTACCAGATGTTTGAGAGCGGCGCATTAACAGGCGGCTATGGCACTTTGGCGTTAAAGCCGGACGACGGCAAGGACGTTAAAGTGGATGATGGTTTTTTCGTAGAAATGAGCCTACGTTTTTAAGTCGCCCCTCTAAAGTTAAACTAGGAGCGATTAAATTAGAAGCCCTTAACGAAAAACGAAAATCGACGAAGCTAGGCTCGTTGGGCCTAGCTTGATACCAGATTGGCAAAAGCGCCAAATCGAAAGTTCTACAAAGCCTCAACTAGCCTTGTAAAAACCAGTCTTCCAAAGAATCCTCTTGCCTGCGCTGCAACAGGCTCAATCCTTCGTCCACTACCTTTAAATAAACATCAATAATTTCTGTGGCTAGGTTGAACACCTGGCGACTGTCCATGGTAATAACCTGCGGCTCTAGAATTTCTTTTTCCACGGTGTTTATCAAAAACATCAACTTAAACTCGTAGGCCTTTATCAACGGCAGCGAACGAATGTCGTCTTTGATTTGTTCCAGTAAGCGATCGGATTGGTTACGGACTTTTTCGTGTTGAACACGGGTGTTTTGAATGAAGTAGCGCAGTTTACTGTCTTCCAAACCGCCCAGTTTACCGCGCGTGGCAGAAAGCGTGGCCAAGCCACGGATCTTAGCCACCTGCTCCACTAAGCTGGGCAATTGGTTGCACACAAATACTAGTAACCCCACCAAGTTAAATTGCTGACGCTTGTGTTCGACGTTAGCGGAACTAGAAACGATGGCATCGGGGAAAGCAGAAGCCGCCGGGCGCTCCAACAGGCGAGCCAGGGTCATCATCATCTGCAGCAGCTGCTCAATAAAATGGGAATGGTACTCAAAGTTCTCCATCACCGAGTCATTTTGCCAATCTCGCTCAATGATCGACCAGGCGGCCAGCAGCTTTTCAATTTGGCCATCGGTAAGTAAGTTTGTGGACTGCTTTGAAAAAACCTCCAGCACTTGCATACGACGGGATACCTGTTGCTGCAGGCTGAGAAAATCCGTCTCGAACTCCTGGTAACCGGCAATAAGCGACATACCCAGGCCACGGTGCCTTTGAATAGCTCGGCAAAGGTGGCTAATTTGCTTAATCAGGTTTAGGGCCAGAATTCGCTCGCTATAGCCACCGCAGGCAGAAACCAACTCTACGTTATTCATATTGTTCGCGCTTGCTGTAATCTTGTGTGTGTAGTTGTGTTTTGAAGATATTGTAGACATAAAGGTTCAAACAGTTCCGTTTTGGCGGCAGTACCCTCTGTTTTGGGCTCAGTACTGGTCTTTTGGATCGGTACTTGCGCCGGGGCCGTTTGTGTCAGAGTCGCCCCACCTGCGCCTTGCTAAAATTACCCATCGACCGAGCAATTGCCATACCACTATAGTCGGGCACCAGAATTGAGTAGCCGTCGGCGGCTCGCCCCAGAATAAGCCCAGCAGCCCTGAATCCGCCCTTCAGCCCCGCACCAAAATAGCACCAAAATACAAACAAGGCCCCACGCTGGCCCACCAAAGCACAGTTTAGACCGTCTGCATGCTGCACAGCTCCCAAATAGGGCGTGCTGCCCCACGCAAAACCACAAACGACCCGAATTACGCCAAACGGCTGAACGTGGCAAATCCAGCAGAATCCGCCGCCCAGCCACACCTGGCCAGGGCACCGTAAACGCCAGGGCCTGGGCCATCGCTTTATCCGTCACTAACTCCTATAATTGCCGCTTTTATTTTTACAGCGCAGTGCAAGCGCGCAATTATTGAGCACCACAGCCCACAGGTTCCTAGCCGGATATGAAAGATCAATACCAGCCCGCTGAAGTTGAAGCCCAGGCCCAATCCTATTGGCAGAGCAACAATACCTTCGCCGTCACCGAAGACCGAAGTAAAGAGAAATTCTACTGCCTGGCGATGTTCCCCTACCCCAGCGGCAAGCTGCACATGGGGCACGTGCGTAACTACACTATCACCGATGTGATTGCTCGCTACCAGCGCATGCAGGGTAAAAATGTGCTGCACCCAATGGGCTGGGATGCCTTTGGCCTGCCGGCGGAGAACGCCGCCATTCAAAACCACACTGCGCCGGCCAAATGGACCTACTCCAACATCGAGTACATGAAAGGCCAGCTTAAAAGCCTGGGCTTTGGCTTTGACTGGCAGCGCGAACTGGCCACCTGCCAATCTGACTACTATCGCTGGGAGCAGTGGTTCTTTACCCGCCTGTATGAAAAAGGCTTGGTGTATAAAAAGATGGCCACGGTGAACTGGGACCCAGTGGACCAAACCGTACTGGCCAACGAACAGGTCATCGATGGCCGCGGCTGGCGCTCCGGCGCTCTGGTTGAGCGTAAAGAGATTCCCCAATGGTTTATTAAGATCACTGAATACGCTCAGGAATTGTTAAACAGCCTAGATCAATTACCCAATTGGCCGGAGCAGGTGAAAACCATGCAACGCAATTGGATTGGCCGCTCCAAAGGGGTAGAGATCGATTTTGCCCTAGAAGCCCCCGTGGCCGGTATCGACCAGTTCAGCGTGTACACCACCCGCCCAGATACCGTTATGGGTATTACCTACGTCAGCTTGGCGGCTGAACACCCCATTGTATTGGCCCTGGCCGAAAACAACCCAGAGCTAGCCGCCTTTGTCGCCGAATGTAAGCAACAGAGCGTGTCCGAGGCCGACATGGCAAGCATGGACAAAAAAGGCATGGCCACCGGCATCAACGCCACCCACCCCATTACTGGCCAGCCAGTGGCCCTATGGGTAGCCAACTACGTATTGATGGATTACGGCACCGGCGCGGTAATGGCCGTGCCTGCCCACGATCAACGCGACTTTGAGTTCGCCCAGAAATACGGTTTAGAAATCAAGCAAGTGATTGCCGGCGAAGGCGACCTCAGCCAAGCAGCCATCTCCGAAAAAGGCCCGCTGGTTAACTCGGGCGAGGACTTCAGTCAGTGGGACGGGCTCAGTTTTGGCAAAGCCTTTAAGGCCATTAGCCAACACTTGCACGAAACTGGCAAAGGCCGTGTACAGGTCAACTATCGCCTGCGCGACTGGGGGGTGTCTCGCCAACGCTACTGGGGTTGCCCAATCCCCATGTTAAACCTGGCCGACGGCACCGAAATCGCCGTACCTGGCGACCGCCTGCCAGTACTGCTGCCTGAAGACGTACAAATGGACGGCGTTACCTCGCCCATTAAAGCCGACCCCGAGTGGCGCAAAGCCGGCGAGATCAACGGCGTAACGGCAGAGCACGAAACCGACACCTTCGATACCTTTATGGAATCCTCCTGGTATTACGCGCGCTACACCTGCCCCGGCTTTAGCGAGGGCATGCTGGATAAAGACGCCGCCGACTACTGGCTGCCGGTGGATCAATACGTGGGCGGTATTGAGCACGCGATTTTGCATTTGTTGTATGCCCGCTTCTACCACAAATTAATGCGCGACGAGGGTTTGGTCTCCAGCGACGAACCCTTTGAGAGCTTGCTGTGCCAAGGCATGGTGTTGGCCGATTCCTTCTATAAAGTCAACGACGACGGCTCCAAAACCTGGTACAACCCCGCCGATGTAGAATTGGAAAAAGACAGCAAAGGCAAGGTGATTTCCGCCCGCCACCCAGACGCCGGTGAACTTAGCCTGGGCGGCAGCACCAAAATGTCGAAATCCAAAAACAACGGCGTGGACCCACAATCCGCCGTGGATCAATACGGCGCCGATACCCTGCGGCTGTTCTCCATGTTTGCCGCGCCGCCCGAGCAAACTCTAGAATGGCACGATGCCGGTGTAGAGGGCGCCAGCCGCTTTTTACGCCGCTTCTGGAAAACCGTCCACGGCCACATTGAGGCCGGCAGCCCGGGCACACTGAACGCCGAAGCCTTAAATGGCGAACAAAAAGGCCTGCGTCGTAAAGTGCACGAAACCATCGCCAAAGTGAGCGACGACTTCGGCCAGCGGCAAACCTTTAACACCGCCGTGGCTGCGGTTATGGAATTGCTCAACGAAGTGACCAAAACTGCCGACCGCAGCAGCCCAGATGGCCTAGCCGTGGAACGCGAGGCGCTGGAAGCCATGACCGCCCTACTCGCCCCCATTGTGCCGCATATTTGCCACAGTATTTGGCAGGCGCTTGGCCACAGCAACAACTTGGTGGACCAGCCTTGGCCGGTGGCGGACGAACAAGCCATGGTGCGCGATAGCTTGGTGTACCCAGTACAGGTAAACGGTAAAATCCGCGCCCAGTTGGAGGTTTCAGCCAGCGCCAGCAGTGATGAAATTCTTGCCCTGGCCCAATCCGAGTCCAACGTGGTGAAGTTTTTGGAAGGCAAAGAAATCAAAATGTCGAAGGTCATCCCAGGTAAACTGGTCACTTTTGCCGTTAAATAAATCGTCGTTAAATAAAAACGCAACCCGCTAAGGTTACCGAGTGGTTAAATCTATTTTAGTGCGAGCAACGGCCATTACCGCGCTGCTATTGCTGAGCGCCTGTGGCTGGCACCTGCGAGGCAAAATCGACTTGCCTGAGGCTATGCGCCAGGTGCATTTGCAAACCGAAAACATTGGCGCGGAACAAGAGCGCGATATCCAGCTGGCGTTTAAGCTGAATAAAATCTCTTTAGTTACGGCGGATGAAGCCAACTATATTGTGCGGATTTTTTCGGTGGACAAAGAGCGACGGGTTAACAGCCTAGGCACCGACGGTGTGGCTGACAGCATTGCGCTATCGCTCACCGCCGACTTCGACATCACCGATAGCCAGGGCGTAGAAGTCATTGAACGCGGCCCCTCTCGGGTAGCGCGCAGTTACAACTTCGACCGCGACAACGTAGCCGCCAAAGCCCAAGAAGAACAAACCATTGAACGCGAACTGCGCCAGGAATTAGCCCAGCAAATTCTGCGCAGTTTCCGCTTTGCTTTGCGCAACCAAAGCCAAACCCCTGCCACAACGCCTTCTGAAACCGTGCCTCAAGAATCACTCGATGAACAAACTGCGCCCGGAGCAACTGAGTAAACACTGCCAGCAGCCGCTGGCACCGGTGTATATCATCAGCGGTGATGAGCCGCTGTTGGTACAAGAAGCCTGCGATGATATTCGCCGGGCGGCCACCGCCCAGGGCTTTAACGAGCGCGAGCGCTACTACGGCGATAACACCATAGACTGGCAACAACTGCTCGCCGGTGCCGCCAATATGAGTCTGTTTGCCGAACGCAAGTTAATCGAGATTCATTTCTACAAGGGCAAGGTTAACGAAGAGGCCAATCGCTCCCTATTGGCCTACGCCGAAGACCTACCCGCCGATACCGTACTGTTAATCTCCGCCCCCAAGTTTGACGGCAACAGTCAAAAAGCTAAGTGGTTTAAAGCGCTGATGGCTCAAGGGTTCTTTGTACAAATTTGGCCGGTAACCGCCGCGGCCCTGCCACGCTGGATAGACCAACGCCTGCGCCAGGCCAATTTGAAGGCCTCCAGTGAAGCCATCGAGATTCTCGCCGCCAAAGTGGAAGGTAACCTGCTGGCCGCCAGCCAAGAAATCGAAAAACTGAAATTACTGGTCAACGACGGCGACCTGATCGAAACCGCCACCATGGCCAACCTGGTGGGCGACAGCGCCCGCTACGACGTATTTGGATTGGTGGATAAAGCCCTGGCTGGCAACACCAACGCCGCCATCACCACACTCAATGGCCTGCGCGGAGAAGGAACCGATGGTGTAATTATTCTGTGGGCGTTGGCCCGAGAGATTCGCGTTATTGCCACCGTCCACGAGCGCATGGCTCAGGGCCGCGCCCTGGAAATGGCCATGAATGAAGCCAAGGTGTGGGACAAGCGCAAAGCCCTCATCAGCCCCGCGGTAAAACGCATTTCACCACGCCACGCCCAGCACCTGCTGCGCAAAGCCAATGGCGTAGACCAAGCCATAAAAGGCATGCGGCGCGTGGACGCCTGGAGCGAACTAAAGGACTTAGTGCTGCATCTAAGTGGCGTAGTGAGTTTGCACCCTCGGTTGGATTTGCTGGCACTGGAGTAACCTATGGGTGCTTGCCCAGCCGCAGACAAATCGGCGCCAACCTCACCCTAATCAGCCGCCAAAGCTTTGTGGCCCAACACCAGCTAACGCCCCCTACCTTAACCTTCTACCACGGACTGATAAAACTGCCTGGCAGTACGCGCGCTGTTGGTGCCCCGGGTGCGAGCAAACAATTGCGCCTGGCGAATAAGCTCGTCTTGGCTTACCGCCAGTTCGTGGCCCTCGAACAAAGCCTCCACCACGGCGATGTATTCCTGCCAGCTGATGGGATAAAAGGATAGCCACAGGCCAAAGCGGTCGGCCAGAGAGAGCTTTTCTTCCACGGTGTCGGAATGCAGCACGCTGCTGTCGGCCATACGGGCGGCCAGCGTTTCTTGGTTGTCGCCCTGGGTTTGAGGCACTAGGTGCCGACGATTAGAAGTAGCATAAAAAAGGATGTTTTCCGGCGGCAATTCTATGGAGCCTTCCAGCACACTTTTTAAATGCTTGTAGCTGGTTTCTTGTTCTTCAAAGGAAAGATCGTCGCAGAACAATATAAAGCGATAGGGTTGCTGCTCAATTTGGTCGACGATTTCCGGCAGATCATTGAGATCGGATTTATCCACCTCAATCACCCGCAAGCCCTGTTCGGCGTAGTCGTTCAACAAGGCTTTTACCAAACTGGATTTACCCGTGCCCTTGGCACCCCACAGCAACGCGTGATTGGCCGGCAGCCCTTGCAAAAAACGCTGAGTGTTGTCTACCAAACGCTGCTTTTGCCGGTCTATCTGCAGCAGTTGGCCCAAGCGGATTGGGTCTAGCCTTGTGGCGGCGCGCAGGCGGTTGGTTTTAGCGCGCCAAATGGCGGCGTAGGTTGTGGCCCAATCGATCACAATAAACTCCATTCATTAAATCGTTAGAGTTTACACAAGTAGGCCACATCGGGCTTGGATTTTCCGGCCAGCACTTGTTCATACACCCAGCGTACACGATCTGGCCCTTCCACCAATTGCGGCTTTAACCACTTAATAAAGGCCCCGCACGCATTTGGCCACAGTTGCTGAAAGCGGTAATTCAGGTCTTTACTGCGGGCGTGGCGTTGGTAGTAAAAATCCAACGCCGAAAAATACTCGCAACTCATGGCCAGTTCACCGCTGGCAACCTCGTCCCAGTGGGCCGCTCCCAGGGCGTAGGCGTGGATCAGGTGTTGCTTGAGGTAATACACCAGCATGCGCTGAACACTGAAATTCCCCGAGAAATCCACCAACACAGTATCGGCTTCATCCATGGCCCGAAATTGCTCATAACTGAGCACCTTGTCAAAATGGCCGTGTTTGCGCACAAAATTTACGTTGGATTGGGCGGTTAAACCAATCACTTGGGGCGATGGCCCATCACTTCGTTCAGCGAAATGCTGTTGCAAAAAATACCCCAACCCCATGGCCGTTTTACTAGAAGCGCAGGTCACCACAATTTGTTGGGCGTGCCAAAATTGGCTCTCTTTCAATTCTTCCATCACCATAAAGGCCGCCATCAGCAGTGGCCGCAACATAATTTGCAAATCCACCGCGTTGTAGCACCCAGACTGGGTATCCGCCGGCACCGGTAGATGGCCGCCGGTGGGGTTAAGCAGCTGGTCCGCACCAATACCATAGCGCTCCAGTGGCTCCATGGAAGGGTCAATTAGGGCAAAACGTGTCATGGGGAAGCAGCCAAAGAAGCAGGCGCCGGGTTCAAACACGGCCTGGTTGGCGGCCACTACCTGGGCCACTCCCCACACCGGCAACCGCAGCCGGTCAGTGCCCGCCGGGAATGCTTGGGGCCACACGCTGGCCAGCCCCGGCGCCAAAGCACTGGCCAAATTGTTACTGGAAAAACCAAATCGCTCCAGCCGCACCAACATCGACCCAGGCGCGTTTTGCACATGGGTTGGCACCGCCGCGTTGGAAACCGCCAACCTGCGAAAATCTTTCTGGTTAAATTCCAAACTAATATTGAGCATTGGGGTTACATCTGTACCAGTGGTTACTTAGTGCCGCCCGCGCACTGGCCACGGCATTGCCAAAAATTGGCATAAACAAAATGTGATTGGTGTTGTCCGACATTCGTTGCAGTATAGCCGCGGATAATACCTCAGCCGCAGCGCGGGGTTGAACTGATACGCGGTAAAATCTTTGGGATTGCGACCCAGCGCCGATTTTACGGCGCTCAACGGCACGTAGATAAGACCGCGGGTAGCACTTACAATGAATAATCGATGTAACAGCGAGCCTGTATTTTGAAACGCCAGCCATCAATTAATAGAGGGAATCTTATGAGCCTTAGCCGTTGGGCCACACCCACTCGAATCGCCCTGTGCACCGCTTTGATATCGCTCAGTGCCTGTCAGATGCCTACCCCCGAATCGACCTCGGTGCCTAGCCAATCTGAGAAAATCTCCGGCGTAACCCTGGAAACCTTCGATAACACTACTCGGCCACAGGATGATTTGTTTCAATTCGTTAACGGCACTTGGCTTGAGACCACAGAAATCCCGGCAGATCGCTCTTCCTACGGCAGCTTTTACGTTTTGCGAGAAGAAGCCACGGCCAATGTACGTACTATTCTTGAAGATTTAATTAACGACGATAGCAAGCACCCCGCCGACGTAGAAAAGGCCAAGGCGTTATACCAAACCTTTATGGATGAAGCCGCCATTGAACAAGCCGGAGCTTCACCTTACCAAGCGCTGGCGTCGGAGATCGACGGCATCGACAGCCAACAGGCGCTGATGCAATTTTTGGGTAAAAGCTGGATGGTTAGTGGCCTTGCCCCGGTGGCCTTATTTGTCAGCCCGGATAAAAAAAATCCAGACCAATACACCGTGTATTTCTATCAGGCCGGCCTAAGCCTGCCCGATCGCGACTATTACTTTGACAGCACTGACCACGGCCAAGAGGTGCTCGCAGCCTTTGAAGAGCACATTGAAAAAATGCTGCAATTGGTGGGAGCAAGCGACACCCAAGCCACGGCAGAAGACATCCTAGCGTTTGAAGCCGAGTTGGCCGAAGGCCATTGGCCACGAGTGGATCTGCGCGATGCGGTAAAAACCTACAACCCCATCACAGCCGAAGATTTAATCGGCCAAAACAGCAACACGCCGTGGTCCGAGTTTTTATCCGCTGCGCAAATCGCCGATCAACCTCAGCTGATTATCGGCCAACCCAGTTTTATGCTGCATCTCAACGAAATGTTGGCAGAAATCCCTCTAGACCAGTGGCGCACCTACCTAAAATGGCGCGCGCTCACTTACCTCGCGCCCTATCTAAACGAGGCTCTGGCCACCGAGGATTTTAACTTTTATTCCAAAACGCTTTACGGCACCCAGGAGCAGCGCGCCCGCTGGAAGCGCGGCATCGCCTTTACCGACCAAATTGCCGGCGAAGCAGTGGGCAAACTCTACGTTGAGAAGCACTTCCCGCCGGAAGCCAAAGCTCGCATGACCACCTTGGTAGAAAACCTGCGCGAAGCCTACCGAGAGAGCATTCTGGCCCTGGATTGGATGAGCGAAGACACCAAAGCACAGGCCATTAACAAACTGGAGAAATTTGTCGCCAAGATTGGCTATCCCGATGAATGGAAGGATTACAGCCAGTTGCAAGTCTCCACCACCAGCCTGGTGGACAACCTGCTGTATGGCGAGCAATTCCAATACCAACAACAGATCGACAAGCTAGGCAAACCCATCGATCGCAACGAATGGTTTATGACCCCGCAAACGGTGAACGCCTACTACAACCCACTGATGAATGAAATCGTCTTCCCAGCGGCCATTTTGCAGCCTCCGTTCTTTAACCTAGAGGCCGACGATGCCATCAACTACGGCGCCATTGGCGGCGTCATCGGCCACGAAATGGGTCACGGCTTCGATGATCAAGGCTCACGCTACAATGGTGATGGCAAATTGGAAAACTGGTGGCAGCCCACCGACAGCCAGGCCTTTACCCAGCGCACGCAAACCTTAGTAGAGCAATATGATGGCTACCAGCCGCTGCCGGAGCAGCACGTTAATGGCCAGCTCACCCTGGGCGAAAATATCGGTGACCTGGGGGGACTGACCATCGCCTACAAAGCGTATCAGCTGTCTTTGCAGGGCAAACCGTCGCCGGTAATCGACGGCTTTACCGGTGAACAGCGACTGTTTATTGGTTGGGCCCAGGCTTTTGCGTCGAAGTACACCGACGAGAATCTGCGTAATCGGCTGAAAACCGACCCCCACAGCCCGGCTCGCTACCGCGTTAACGGCGTGGTTCGCAACATGCCAGAGTTCGTAGATGCCTTCGGCGTTACCGAATCCGATCAGCTGTACCTACCACCAGCGCAGCGCGTTAAAATTTGGTAACTCGGTACGGCCCGTGATAATTGGTTTATCACGGGCCAATTCACAGAGATTTCACTTGCGCAGCGGCACACAATCTGTACCCTAGCCGCCTGCAATTCCTCCTCTCGTTTTTAGCAAAGGATTCCCCATGTTACTGGCCTCTCTCGCCATTTTGGCTGGCTTCGCACTGCTGGTTTGGAGCGCAGACCGCTTCGTAGATGGTGCCGCCGCCACAGCCAAACACGCCGGTATGCCCAGCCTACTCATCGGTATGGTTATTGTTGGTTTTGGCACCTCGGCACCGGAAATGGTGGTATCGGCCATGGCTGCCCTGGAGGGCAATCCGCAGCTGGCCCTTGGCAACGCACTTGGCTCCAATATCGTCAACACCGGCTTAGTGATTGGTATCACCGCCGTATTTGTGCCTATTTTGGTCAGTTCGCAAATCGTCAAACGCGAACTGCCGATTTTAATCGTCATTACACTGATCGCCGGCGCCATGTTCTATGACGGTGCCCTCACCCGCACCGAATCGTTTATATTGCTGGCGGGCTTTTTTGGCGTGATCGGCTGGCAGATTTTTAATGGCCTGCGCGGCGAAATCGACGCCCTGGCCGCCGACGCAGAGCAAGAAGTGGCCAGCCACGATATGGCCCTAGGCTTGGCCATTTTTTGGCTGGTAGCCGGCTTTGTGTTATTGATTGTCAGTTCTCGTGTACTGGTTTGGGGGGCGGTGACTATCGCTCATTCCCTGGGTGTTAGCGACCTTATTATTGGTCTTACCATTGTCGCCCTGGGAACCTCCCTGCCCGAGCTGGCCGCCACGGTGATTGCCGCCAGAAAAGGCGAGCACGACATCGCGCTGGGTAATGTGGTCGGTTCCAACATGTTCAACCTGCTGGCCGTGGCTGGTATCGCCGGCGCCATCACTCCCATCCCGGATATATTGCCCGAAGTCATGCAACGGGACTGGCCGGTAATGCTGGGCTTAACCCTTGCCATGTTTGTGATGGCCTATGGCCTCAAAGGCCGCCAGGGACGCATCAACCGAGTCGAAGGTGGCCTGTTAGTGGTCGCCTTTGTCGCTTACAACGTGTGGTTAGTGCAATCGGTCTTCGCCGCTGGCTGACCGGTTGCCAGCAACTTTGGCCCGTTGAACGTGGCCCCTGGCCTAGTGCTCAACGCCCACCCCGCCTAATATAGTGAAGGCTATCTTAGGCGGTTCTCTCCTCCCCCGCCTCGGCACACGTGAGCTCCATCAATGTCGGACTGCAATGCCATTCATTGATCGCTAACCAGTTATTTTCTGAACACTGATCGCCAAAAAATAAAAACCAAAGAGGCTATTGTGCGAAAACCCATTTATCCCGGTTGGTGGCAGGTAGCCACCGTGCTCACGGTTCAAGCTGTGTGCTCGGCCAGCATTTTTACCGGCTACTCCATCATTGCGGTGGCTTTGAAAGCCGAGTTCCAGCCCAGTAATGCGCAATTAATGATGGGCGTGATGGTGGTATCCATGTTGTCCGGGGTGCTCAGCCCCGTAATTGGCCGGGCCTTCGATAACTTCTCCATACGCCTGCTGATGGCTTTAGGCGGTGGCTTTTTAGGAGGCGGATTCTTGCTGCTGTCGTTTACCAGCAGCATGTTGCAAGTGGTGGCGGTGTACGCCGTGTTTATGTCGATGGCCACGATTCTCTTAGGGCCCATTGCCGCCTCTGCGCTGCTGGCCCGCTGGTTTGATCGACGCCGTGGCATGGCCATGGGTATTGCCGCCAGCGGCGGCGCCCTAGGCGGCTTGTTAATTCCACCTTTACTGCAGTGGCTATTGCAGGGCATGGAATGGCGCATGGCATTGCGACTGTACGCGCTCATTACGTTTCTGCTCACCAGCCCGCTGATTTTATTTTTGATCAGCAATCGGCCCCAGGACCGCAATATCACGCCAGAACCCCCAGGCCGGCAACAGCCCGTAATCAGTCCACAGGCCAGCATTACAACCAAAACCTTGCTGAGCCAACCGCGCTTTTGGATAACCTCCGTGGTTTTGGGCAGCCTGTTCGCAGGGCCCATGGGTGTGGTGAGCAATATGGTGCAATTCAGTGGTACCAAGGGCATAACCGCAGCCAAAGCGGCGCTGTTGTTGTCGGTTATCTCCGGCGCTAATTTTGCCGGTAAATTGATTGTCGCCAGCATCAGCGACCGGATCAGTCTCAAACTGGCGTTATCCACCATGCTGGTGGCAATGAGTTTGGCAATGCTGGGGCTGTGGCAGCTCAATCAGTACGCCGGGATTATGGCAATGGTCACATTAGCGGGGCTGGCTGGCGGCGGCACGCTACCGCTTTGGAGCTTGTTGATATCTCGGCTGTATGGGCCTGCTCAGATTGGCAAAGTGATGGGCGCAATGTCGTTTGTGATTATGCCGTTTTCTATGCTGGCGCCCCCCACTTTTGGCTGGGTGTACGATCAACATCAACAATACAATGTGGCCCTCATTGGCGTGATGGCCCTGCTGGTTACTGCCCTCGCCCTGCTCAGCCAAATCGCCACAGAGAACCAACCGGCTGCAGCAGCCAAACCGATGAATTCGTAACCTCTCAGTCATCGCCCCAGTCTAATCCAATTGGATGAGTCAGCCGTACAACCGAGCAAATAGCTAAAGAACGGCCCTAATGTGACTCATTCCTCTACAAACACTGCCACCGTTAAACAGGTCGCTATCCTTGGCGGGTCCGGCGCCATCGGTAATGCCCTGGTGCGAGTGTATCAACAACAGCGGAATACCCGGGTTTGGTGCCTGAGCCGAAGCCAACCGTCCAACGTTGGCGATGAAGGTTTTATCAAAGCCGACGTCACCGATGAGGCAAGCCTTCTGGCCGCAGCCCAAACGCTAAAACAAAACCCGCCGCTGGATACCCTCATCATCGCCACCGGAGCCTTACACAGCGAGGCGATGCAACCTGAAAAATCCCTGGCGAAACTGGAAGCCGAGGCATTTTTAGAATCTATTCAAGTAAACACCCTGGGCCCGGCCCTGGCTATAAAGCATTTACTGCCATTGCTGGATAAAGGCTCAGCGTCGCGCTGTGGTGTGTTATCGGCACGGGTTGGCAGCATTGGTGATAACCGACTTGGCGGTTGGTACAGTTATCGCAGCGCTAAGGCGGCGTTGAATATGTTTATCAAAACCGCCGCCGTCGAATTGGCCCGCAGCCACAAGCACAGCGTGTTGGTTGGCTTGCATCCGGGCACTGTGGATTCCGAGCTGTCCAAACCGTTTCAGCGCAACGTCGCACCGCAAAAATTATTCACGCCCAGCTACTCCGCCGAGTGTTTGATGGCGGTACTGGGCAGTAAAACGAACATCGACAGCGGCCAGGTGTTCGCCTGGGACAACACCCCCATACCCAACTAAGCCGTTATGCCTATTACTACACTGTATTGGTTTACCAACGACCTACGCATCCACGATAACCCGAGCTTCCACGCCACGTGTAGCAAGACCGACGAATTGGTGTGCGCAGTGGTTTTGGACCCAGCCTGGCTAGCAAACAACCGGTACGGGCTAAGAACCATGGGCCAAAACAGGCTAAGGTTTTGGCTGCAATCCGTGGCCGAGCTCAGCACTGCTCTGCGCCAGCGCGGTGGCTACTTACACTGCCTTTTTGATGAACCGGTAACGGCTGTTACCGCATTGGGCGAGCATTTTAACGTCAGTCGCGTTGCCGCCAGCACACCCGTTGGCTGGTACGAAAACCAACAGCTGCAGGCGGTCACAAAGGCCCTAAACGATTGCACCGTTAGCCTGGCAAACAGCAGTTGTTTATTCGACCAAAGCCGCCTGCCCTTTGCTTACTCCGAGCTACCGGCCAGCTACAGCCGGTTTCGCAAGCAGGTAGAGCCGCTACTGGCCGACATCGCTTTTGATCCATTAACGGCGCCCGACTTCCTGCCCGAGCAACCCAACCGGCCACACTTTGCGCAACTCAGGGCATTTCCGGAAGCAACCGCAGGCGAGCAACCACTGCCGTGGCGAGGCGGGGAGCAATCGGCACAACAACACCTGCACAGTTACTTCAGTACTGATAACGCCAGCCGTTACAAGGCGGTGCGCAACGAACTAGACGGCTGGCGCAACTCCACCAAGTTTTCCGCCTGGCTTGCCAACGGCAGCCTGGGCCCGGGGGCTATTCTGCGCGCTCTTCGGCAATACGAGGCAGACAATGGTAGCAACGATTCAACCTACTGGATTGGCTTCGAACTGCTGTGGCGGGAGTACTTTCAATGCTACGCCCGAGCACACGGAACCCGCCTGTTCCATCCCCAGGGCATCAAGAACAAACCCACACATACCAGTTACTACCCCGGCCGTTTTAAGCAATGGTGCCAAGGTAATACCCCCTACTCACTGGTGAACGCCTGTATGAAGCAGCTTAATCAAACCGGTTATATGTCCAACCGCGGCCGACAAGTCGTCGCCAGTTGCTTTGTCAATGAGATGGGACTGGATTGGCGTTACGGCGCTGCCTACTTTGAGCGCCAACTGGTGGACTATGACGTGGCCAGCAACTGGGGCAACTGGCAATACTTGGCCGGCGTAGGTTGCGACCCACGAGGCAAGCGGCATTTCGACATCAATAAGCAGACCGAACAATACGACCCCGATGGCGAGTTCATTATGCGTTGGCAAGGCCAGAAACACGGCCTGCCCCTGGACGCCGTCGACGCGGCTGACTGGCCCTGCGGCTAGTAGTAGTCCAGTACACGTATCCAATTACAAGTATTTGTGCCTGCCTATTCCAGAAATGATTTCAGCCGCTATAATACTGTACACTTAACCAGTTAACTTACTATGAAGCTGAAACAGAAACTCGCCATATTAGCTGACGCCGCCAAATACGACGCCTCCTGCGCCAGCAGCGGCACGGTTAAACGCGACTCCAGTAACGGTAGTGGCGTGGGCTCTACCTCCGGCGGGATGGGGATTTGTCACAGCTACGCCCCAGACGGGCGCTGCATCTCTCTACTTAAGGTGTTGCTGACCAATTTCTGCATTTACGATTGCAGTTATTGTATCAACCGAGCTTCCAGCCCCATAGAGCGCGCCCGCTTTAGCGCCGAGGAAGTGGTCAACCTCACCTTAGATTTTTACAAGCGCAACTACATCGAAGGCCTGTTTCTAAGCTCGGGCATTATTCAAAGCTCAGACTACACCATGGAGCAGTTGGTGCGTGTGGCCAAAACCTTGCGGGTCAAACACGATTTTCGCGGTTACATTCACTTAAAAACCATCCCCGATGCTAGCCCGGAGCTATTGCGTGCGGCGGGCATTTACGCCGACCGCCTTAGCATTAATATCGAACTGCCCAGCAAGCGCGCGCTGCAAGAGCTAGCCCCGGAAAAAAACCCCAAAACCATCCACCAGTCTATGGGCACCTTGCAAGACCACATCAACGAAGCCAAAGAGCACAAGGCCGACAAAGAAATTGGCAGCCGGCGCAAAAAGAAAGCCAAGTTTGACTACTCCCCCGCTGGGCAAAGCACCCAATTAATCGTCGGCGCAGACCCATCCACCGATGCCAAAATTCTCACCTTGAGCCACGGTTTGTACCAGCGCTATAAAATGCGCCGGGTGTATTATTCAGCGTTTAGTCCTATTCCGCATTCCGACCAACAACTGCCGTCCATGCCGCCGCCTTTAATGCGCGAACACCGGCTGTACCAAGCCGACTGGTTGCTGCGGTTTTATGGCTTTAACGTCAATGAAATTACACCCATCGGCAACTCAACCTCTGCCGATGCAAATCAGCCCAATACAAACCAGCCAGAAGCCCATCAAATGCTGGACCTGGACATCGACCCCAAGCTGGCCTGGGCCATCCGAAACCGCGATTTATTTCCCGTGAATATCAACACCGCCAGTAAAGAGATGATATTGCGCATCCCCGGCGTGGGCGTGCGTGGCTGCGAAAAAATAATACAAGCTCGGCAGTTTAGAAGGTTGCGCATTGGCGATTTATCCCGCTGTGGTTTATCGGCCAAAAAAGTGGGACCGTTTATCGAAACCGCCGATTACAACCCGCACAACAAATTACTTACCGCGGCGGATTTGAAAGCCCATTTTATGCAACCTAAACAAGCTCAACAATTATCATTATTTTAAGGTAGGCAACGTGTTTGAAGTCGACGTAGACGATTTGAAAGCCTGGCGTAAACTGACACGCAAACTGTTAAAGCGCAAAATCGACCCAACCCAACTTACCTGGAATAGCACCGGCCAACAGGCCCAACAAGGTTTGGTGTTCGGCGGCGACGACTTTGAACAAGTAGATGTGGTTAATCCCACACCGACCATCACGGCTGAGTTTTTACAGCTCTTGGCCAGAGCCAGTTGCTACCGCGACGAACAAAAGTGGGCCGTATTCTATAGCCTGGCCTACCGCTTGGTGTACGAAAACAAAAACCTGCTGCAAGATGCCATCGATCCCCAAGTAAAACTGCTACGCCATTGGCACCAGACCATCTGCCGAGACATTCACAAAATGGAAGCCTTCGTTCGCTTTCAAAAACTCGATCACGATCTGCTAGGCGAGGTGTACTTTGCCTGGTTTGAACCCGAACATGACATCTTTGCCACCGCCGCGCCCTTTTTTGTGAAGCGGTTTAAAAACATGACTTGGTCGTTACTCTCTCCCAGCGGGTGCATGCACTGGGATCAAACTATACTGACATTCAGCGAAGGCATAGCCCGGCCCCAAGGCATGCAGGACGATTGCGAAAGCTTGTGGCAGCAATACTACCGCAGTATTTTTAACCCGGCCCGCCTTAAGGTGCAGGCCATGCAGAGCGAAATGCCGAAAAAATATTGGAAAAACCTACCCGAGGCGGCCCTAATCAAGGATCTTATTCGTAACGCACAAAGCACCAGCGAAGGCTATGTTGCCGCCGATGCCGCGCAACCCTGGCAAAAAACGGCCAAATCCAAGCGAGTACAGCAGCAACAGGCCGAGTTAAGACAGAAGCGCAACGACTGATCATCTACCAGCGCTTGCTCTGCACTGTTGGCTTGATCAATGTGCAGCACCTCCATTACAGTGCAGACTAACCGTTCGCTCATCCACACCAAGTACTCTCTGTGTCTAAATCACCAAGCCCATTTCAGGCCGCCTCCCCTCATTTGCCCTCGCGGGGCAGAACGCTATTGTTGTTGGCATCCATCATTGCCAGCACCATTGTCGGCCTCGCCGGTACCGATTTGGTACTGCCCGCAGTGCCACAACTCGCCGACTTTTTGCACGGCACTAGCACCCAAGCGCAAATGGTCTTGGCAAGCTTTGTGGCCGGAGTTGGTATCGGCCTGCTGCTGTTTGGCGAAGTGGGCGCCCGCTGGGACCAGCGTATGATCATCGTCGCCGCCCTGGGCCTGTATGGCTTATTTTCTGTCCTGGCCACCCTTGTGACCAGCTTGCAACAACTGATAGCACTGCGGTTTTTGCAGGGCTTGGCCAGCTCCGCAGCCGCTGTATTTGCACCGGTTATGATTCGTACCCTTCTGCCCGAAAACCAAGCCATCCGGGCCATCGGTGTAATGAGCAGTATTGAATCCTTAACACCGGCGTTGGCGCCGATATTGGGGGCATGGCTATTGGCAATATGGGGCTGGCAAGCCAGCTTTTGGACGGTGGCAGTAGCCTGCGCGGCGTTACTGGTGATTTGGTGGCGGCTCTACCCAACCATGCCGGTTAACCCACCCTTAGACAGCAATCACCACTACGGACGGTTGCTGCGCCACTCTCGGTTTCTGCTTTTAGCTAACAGCCAAGCCTGTGCGCTGGGCGGCTTATTGGTGTTTGTGTTTGCTGCACCCGCTTTATTTGCCGGCCCACTGGGCGGGGATATTCGAGACTTTGTGATAATGCAAATGATCGGCGTGAGCTTTTTTATCGCCTCAGCCAGCAGCAGCCACTGGTGGGTAGAAAAGTTTGGCCGCGCGCCCATGATCTGCGCCGGCAGCGTGATTAGCCTTATAGGCGCCACCGGGCTTTGCCTCTATGGGTTTGCTATTCAGCAGGGCTGGGCAGCAACTCATAATTGGGCTGTTTGGCTGTTGTTTATTTGGGTCAACCTAGGCTTTGGCGTGCGTGGGCCACCGGGCTTCTATGCCGCATTGGAGTCCGCCGGCGCCGACAGCGCTCGGGCCAGCGCACTGATCATATTACTGGTAATACTGGTCGCCGCCGCTGGTACCGCGCTTATAGCGCCGTTTATCAGCCAGGGCCTATTTGCCATAGGCGCCGTGGTGACAGCGATTTTCGCCGCAGCGTGGGTGCTCTTTTTGTTCGGCCATAAAGGCTAGCGAAACACGCTAGTGCCAAGCTCCGACTACTGCACCCATAACCGTGAAGGTAACCACCTGATAGCCGGCGTTAACGAAATAAAGCTGAAATGGCCGGTTTTCAAATAGGTCGTTTACCAAAAAAGCCATGGCCACCCAACCGAAGCCTGTGAAAAATCCGTACATCGTGCCCGTGGCCAAGGTGGACTGCGGGCCTAAAAACAAAGCCAAATTCACAGCTACTATAAACAACGCAAAGAAAGACCCGCCAAAGATAATGGCAGGGTGACGCATTTTGCCCTGTTTGCTTTCGTAACCCACCGCCTGCATCCAATACACTCCAAACATCATGGGTGAATACCAGGCTGCTCCTATGGCAAAGCCCAGCAAACTAGCCACCAGCACTGCAAAATAATTAATGTCAGCCATCGATGCCCCCGTATTCTATGTAAGTGGCAATGGTCACTGCCGATTTGCAATACCTCTTAAACAGGCTTGTAACTTTTACAAACCATAGCGTGAATAACAAGGATTAGCGTGTCCATAGCGCATTAAACCAGCCTAAGCCGGCGGATTTTGGGGTTTTTCCGTGTTGGCATGGTCCTAGCTACCACCTACACGAGCCTGAGTAAGTTAGCCTTAAACAGAGGCACTTACTCTAAGCTGCTTGAACCCACTTAATCTGCACATGCAGGCAATCAATGAGCTGGTAATTACGCGTTAGACGCCACCAGCGTTGCCATCGCAGAAGGAGAAAACGATGAAATTGCTACATAAAAAATCACTAGCCGCAGCCGTCGCCAGCGTTACATTAGTGACAGCGCCACTGACTTTCGCCGGCATGGATAAAGACTCCGTTGCCAACAAAACTGAGTCTGCCGTTGAGCAAACGAAAGATGCTACCCAGGACGCTACCCAAAAGGTTGGCCAGACCATCGAGCAAAGAACCGACGAGGGTGAGGCTTACTTCAAAAACGGCTGGCAGGAAGGCAAGATCGAAACGGCTTTTCTGTTTAACGAACATCTAAACAATTTTAAACTGGATTCCGAGGTCATAGACGGTAATGCTGTACTTACCGGCGAAGTCGATTCCAGTGTTAAGAAGGACTTGGCCAATGAGATCGCTCTGTCAATCGAGGGCATAGAGAGCGTTGATAACCGCATCGAAGTCGTTAATGACGAGCAAAAGGATGGTGAGCGAAACGAATTCCTAGCCTCGGTACAAGATGCCACCATAACGGCCGTTATCAAAATGAAATACTTGGTGAACGATGACCTCTCGGCCATCGACATTAAAGTTGATACCAAAGACCAAATAGTAATATTGAGTGGCGAAGTTGAAACAGACGTGCAAAAACAGCTGGCTGAAGCCATTGCCACCAACTCAGACGACGTTGTTGAAGTACAAAATCAAATCAAAGTACTTCAAAGCTAACCCTATAAGCAGCGCGATTAGCGGGCACTAGCCCGCTTTTTTTCGTTTACACCACAATGCCAAAGACCCACGTGCTGGCAATCAACAATCCCGCCGCAGACATTGGCACTGTATAAGAGAAACGCTACTATGACGCATGAGAATGCCTGGGCCAGACCCAAACAGCACAGCCACATATAACAAGCCACTAGTGCTTGGTTTAAGGAACACAAAATGTCAAAAGTACTCCTCGTTGATGACGACTCTCTATTCACCGATGCCACCTCCGAGCTCATCAAACTGCTTGGTCACACGGTAGAAATTGCGTCAACCGCGCAGGACGCCAACCAACGCTTAAATAATGAACACTTTGACGTGTTAATGCTGGACATCATGCTTCCCGACGGCAACGGCTTCGACATTCTGCACAACCTAAGCGCGGAATCCCGCCCACCCAAGGTCGCGTTTATCACCGGGCACTCAGCCATTAAATCCATGGTAAATTCCATCGCTGGTCCTGGGGTGAGCTATCTGCTTAAGCCCATCGACTTGGCCAGCATTGAAGCCCTTTTGTCAGAGCCAGAAGACGCTACCGACAGCAACGCCCATTTCGGCGTGCTGGTAGGTGAATCGCCGGTCATCAAAAAGGTGTATAACTACATCGAAAGGGTGGCGCCAACCCGCGCCAACGTCATGATCATGGGCGAAAGCGGCACCGGTAAAGAGCTGGTTGCACAGGCCATCCACAACGCCAGCAAATGCAGCGGTGCAATGGTTGCCGCTAACTGTGGCGCCTTCTCTCCAGAACTGCTCAGCAGTGAATTGTTCGGCCATGAGAAGGGCTCGTTTACCGGCGCCACCAGTCGCAAAATCGGCCTATTTGAACAGGCCAAGGGCGGCACTTTGTTCTTGGACGAAGTCACCGAAATGCCCATCGATATGCAACCGACGCTGCTAAGGGTATTGGAAACTGGCATGCTACGCCGTGTAGGCGGCACCGAAGATATCCCCATAGACTGTCGCGTCATTTCTGCCACAAATAGATCCAGAGATCAATTAGCCACCGAGCAGTGCCTACGCGAGGATATTTATTTCCGCTTGGCGGTCTTCCCTATTGACCTGCCACCGCTACGCAACCGCGGCAACGATGTATCTCTGCTGGCAGACTACTTTGTTGCGCACTTCAACAAAGAACAACAACGTAATATCGTGTTAACCGACGATGTCAAACAACGTTTAATAGACTACAACTGGCCAGGTAATATCCGGGAACTGCGCCATACTTTGTATCGAGCCTTTATTCTAACGGACTCAACCACCAATACGTTGTCGTTGCCACAGGAGTTTTCTTCGCCGTTTGCAGAAAGTACCACTTCGCAAAACGCACTCACCGCCGGCACCACCATTCAAGAAATGGAAAGACAATTGATTACGGTAACGTTAGAACAAGTAGACGGTGACAAACCCACCGCCGCAAAAATGCTCGGCATTAGCCTTAAAACCTTATACAACCGACTCAACCAGTACGAGTGAGGCCTCAACACGTGCCAGAATTAACCCAACAACAAAGCCAATCCGAGTTTCGCCACACCGTCCGCAATCACTTGAATAATATTTCAGTGCACGCGGAGCTCGCTAAACTTCTGGCCAGTAAAAATGCCGAGGGCGCCGCGCAGCTCACGGCCTGTATAGATAAAATTTTGTCTGAGTGCAAGTTGTGTGCCCAAAGCATTAGTAAAACGGACAGCAATTAATTAGCGGCGGCGGCAAAGCTACCTCCCGGTAAGGGGCTTACACCAATATTGATTTTAGGCACCCCAACGCCGCGTTAAGCCAGTTACGGCTTTAACCGATATCTGTGTCCAAGGCTGTTGCGAACGACGAGCGTTTGCATACCTTAGCCGGGTAATAATTCGCCCAGCAACGTAGACTTAAAACCGAAATTCCGAGGTAGTGCATGCCACAACGTGGCCGAAAGTACATTCGAGTTTGGGCGGGCACCATAGGTGTCGCCCTGGTGCTGTTGTTTTTAAATGCATTGCAATCCTACCAAGCGTTTTCAAACCTGGCAGAAAACGAATCCGACGCAAGCCTCACTAAATCCGTACTGCGTACGATTAAAGACTTCTATGCAGCCGTACAAGACGCTGAATTGGGTATGCGTGGTTTTTTTGTATCCGGTGATGAGATGTACCTGGATGGGTATTTTTTTGCTGTCAATGAAATCAATTTGCACCTTACTCAGTTAAAGCAATATCCCTCCCTGCTAGGTCAAAGGGAAAACATTACCACGTTGGAACGGCTAGTTATCGCTCGGTTAAAAGCTACGGCGTTGCACATTGAAAAAAAAGAGCGCAAGCCGGATTCCCTACCGCTGGCCGAGCGCTGGATGCAGCAAAGTTACACCAGCATGACGGAGATCTCTTCGTTAGTGTCAGCCATGGAGAGCGCTGAATACGCCCACTTGGCGGAACAATCGCAAAAAGCGGCCGCCAGCGCTAGGCACCTGCGATCCACCATGATAATCGCCAATATCGTCGGCCTTGCTTTGATTGTTCTGGTCGCGGTACAAGTGTACCGAGCGCTGGTTCGTCACCGGCAAGAAAACGATCGCCTGGAAAACATGGTGCAAACGCGTACTGAAGAACTACAACACTACTCCAACGAGCTACAGCGCAGTAACCGCGAACTGCAGGACTTTGCATTCGTGGCGTCCCATGATTTGCAAGAACCACTGCGTAAAATTCAGGCCTTTGGCGGGCGAATTAAAACCATTTATCAAGGCAAGCTGGGCGACAAAGAAGACTACATTGACCGTATGCAGGCTGCCGCCGAGCGCATGTCGCGTTTAATCGACGATCTGCTAGCCTTCTCCCGAGTCTCCACTCGTAAAGAACCTTTTATCGAGGTTGATTTAAATCAGGTACTGGCCGATGTTACAGAATTGCTGGAGCTGAAAATTCAAGAAACCCACACTGCGGTGAGTATTGATTCATTGCCAACTATTGATGCAGACCCCTCGCAGATGCGGCAGCTATTCCAAAATCTGCTGACCAATGCCATCAAGTTTGTTTCGCCAGGTCAAACACCGGCCATTAGCATTAGTTGCGACACTACCGACGACGAGCAAACCGTTATCCGCATTAAAGATAACGGGATTGGAATCGAGCCGCAGTATTTAGAAAAAATCTTCACGCCGTTTCAGCGTCTTCACGGCCGCGACCGCTACGAGGGTAACGGCATAGGCTTGGCGATTTGCCGCCGCATAGTAGAGCGGCACCAGGGTTCAATAGAAATCCACAGTGAGCCCAGCTTGGGCAGCACATTTGTGATTACACTGCCAACTAAAATCAAAGAACCGCTCTGGGGCAACGACGACGCGTTAACATTCCAGGAGAGTGAGGATGAATGAATCTATGCTGATACTCATGGCTGACGATGACAAAGACGACCAATTACTGGCCAGAGATGCCCTACTGGAAGGCAATGTGCGAAACGAAATTCGATTTGTACAAGACGGCGTAGAATTACTCGAATACCTGCGCGGAGAAGGCAAATTTGCCGGTGACAATCCATGGCCGGGCATAATCCTGCTGGATTTGAATATGCCGCGCATGGACGGTAGAGAAGTGCTGAATGAAATTAAAAAAGACCCTTGCCTAAGGCGCATACCCGTGGTGATACTAACCACATCTAAAGCTGAGGAAGATATGCTCAAAGGCTACGAGCTAGGTGCGGCATCCTACTTTACCAAACCGGTTACCTTTCAAGGGCTGGTGGAGTTAATGTCTGCACTGGGCAAATATTGGATTGAGTTCGTGGAAATCCCAAAACACAGCACCGCGCAAAACCTGCTAAGAGACTCACCATGAGCCCCGCCAACAAAAAGATCAACATTTTACTGATCGAAGACGATGAAGACGATTTTATCATCACCCGCGATCTGCTCGAGGACATCGAAGGTGGCGACTACGAGCTGCACTGGGCCCCAGACCTCGGCCTAGCCCGCAAAGCCCTGGCTCTAAACGAGCACGATATCTGTTTGATGGACTACTCCTTGGGCGCAGTTGATGGTGTGACGTTACTTAAGGAAGCCAAAACACTGGGCTTTACTGCGCCTGTTATTATGCTCACTGGCCAAGACGACACTCGCCTGGACACAGAAGCCTCTCAGGCTGGGGCCGTAGATTACCTTGTAAAGTCACAGTTGAGCGCCTCACGTTTAGCCCGCGCCGTACGTTACGCGGTAGCCCGCAAACAAATTGAAGCCGAGCGTGTTGAGCGCATGCGGGCTGAATCGGCCAACCAAGCCAAAAGTAAATTTTTAACGCATTTAAGCCACGAACTGAGAACACCCCTCACCGCCATCCTCGGCTATGCCGATTTACTTCTGCACGAAACCCAAACACCTTCCTCGGTGGAAAAGCTGGGTATTATTAAACGCAATGGGAATCACCTGTTAAGCCTACTCAATGACGTACTGGATTTATCCAAAATCGAAGCTGGCAAACTCGACGTAGACAAAACCGAGACCTATTTAACACCGCTGTTGACCAACTTAATAGAGCTGTTGCAGGTTAAGGCCAACGATAAAGACTTAACATTGGCGTTTGTTGCCACTGGCAAAATACCGGAGCAAATAACTACGGATCCACTGCGTTTACAACAAATACTGCTGAACCTACTAAGCAACGCCATTAAGTTTACCAATCAAGGCAGTGTTACTCTGCGCATAGACCCAAGCCCCGAAGAAGAAATCATTCGTTTTACCGTGATCGATACCGGCATTGGTATTGAAAAACGGCAGATCAATAAACTGTTCCAGCCGTTCTCTCAACTACACCCTAGCCAGGTTGGTCAGGAGTCTGGCTCGGGACTTGGTTTAGCCATCAGCGCACAATTAACGCAGAAGCTGAATGGCGACCTCAGCGTAGAAAGTGCCCTGGGAGAAGGCAGTCGATTTACCGTCAGCTTACCCATGCAAGCGAAGAACACCCATTGGGTGGATTTAAAGCTAAAACACAATACCAGCTATGAAGCACCAACCCCGGCACCACAATTACAAGGTCGAGTACTGGTAGCGGACGACATTCCGGAAATTCGGGCTCTGGTATCACAAATTATTCGCATGACCGGTGTGCATGTGGATTCGGCTGAAGATGGCCAAGCGGCCTGGGATATGATTCAACAGCACGGCCACGACAACCCCTACGATTTGATCTTTCTCGACGTACAAATGCCTCGCTTAACCGGCCCAGAACTGGCACAAAAGCTACGCGCTGCGGATTACCCCAACCCCGTGGTGGCACTCACAGCCCAGACCATGGATGACCAAAAACAACAGTGCTACGACGTAGGCTTCAATGCTCACCTGGGCAAGCCCATTGACCGGGACCTTGTTTGGCAGTTACTGAAACATTACTTAAAAGCCAAGTCCAACACCAAGCGAGTCTTAATCGTAGAAGACGATCGCGATGCGTTGGAAGTAACAAGCCAAATCTTGGAGTTATTGGGAGCCGAAGTAGACTGCGCCAGCAGTGCCCAAGAAGCCTTAAATAAGGTAAATGATAGCCTTGACGGCATACTCCTGGACATCAATCTACCAGACATGCGCGGCGACGAGCTGGCCCCTAAACTGCGCAGCAAGTTGCATGACTCAGCTAAGATTTTAGCCGTCAGTGGTGAACAACTCTCCAAGGCCGACCTGTTTAGTTGCGGCTTTAATGACAGTTTTATCAAACCACTGGACATGCAAAAAATTCAGGCCCTTATGGATGCACTATAGCCAAGCAGACGCCGCGTAGGTGAATGGATCCTGCATCGACAGAAGAACACACTACAGACAGGTGCACGCGTAAGAGGTGGCTGACAAGGGTCAGCCCCTGTACCCTACTCTGCTTTTTCATGCTCAGCTTTTCTCCGCTTTTCGCTCCTCTAGTCTCATTTGAAGTGCTCTTTCCTAACATGCCAAGACGGTGTCTATGTACCTTACGCAGTTGGTTCATTTTTTAAAAGCAGCCCGCCAGATTAACAGAATGTAATGTTTACAGCTGAAACCAGCGTTTTTTTCCTTTCTACTATCATTCAAATCGAAAATTTCAACCATACAAGCGGTAGGCCAGAGATAAAGCGCACTTTGATTGTTGGCACAGCATTCGCTTAGTAACACGGTAGGTTATTAGAAGTAACTAGATAGGCGACTATCAGACAATGAACACCAACCACGGTAGTGGTTGCAAAAAAAGGATTGATTGAATTGTGAGGTTTAGCTGGTCGATGATTTTTCTATCGTTAATCGCGTTCGGATTCCTATTCGCACAAACTGGAACTCCAAGCACGGTAATGATTGGAAAAATTATTTTCACGGCCGGGGTGCTGCTTTGGATAACGCAACTCTCGCAGCTAGTGCCCAAACCGAAACAACAGCCATAACACAATTTTTCAATTGCCAATTCCACCCATTAGGAGACGATCATGACAATGAATCAAAACAAAACCATTAAACGCGTATCTATGGCCGCAGCCGCAGTAGTTTTCACTGCCATGCTTGCAGCCTGTGACGACGGCCCAGCGGAGGACGCCGGCGAAAAAATCGACGATAGTGTTTCGGAGATGAAAGATAGCACCAAAGACGCCATGAACGACGCCGGTAACGCCATTGAAGACGCCTGTGAAGACGTTAAAGATGCAGCCGACGCCGAAAACTCTAATTGCTAACCTTAACAACTGGTAGCTACTAAAAGTCACCCAACGCAGCGCTTCTGGCGCTGCGTTGGGTTTGACTCCTTATAGTTACACGTCAAGTTCTCGCTTGATTATCGAGGCAGCACCACAGCCTCAAGCCAAAACTCTTGCACTCGCGCCATCAAATCACGGTACCCACTGGCGTTTGCCGGCTTGATCAAATAAGCATTAATACCGTTTTTGTATCCAGACATCACCTGGCTTTGTTTATCGTTTGCGGTTAAAAACACAACCGGTATATGGCGAAGTCGCTCACTTTGTCGTATTTTGGTGAGCGCTTCATCTCCAGTCATTATGGGCATGTTGACGTCCATAATAATCACGTCCGGCAACTCTGAGGTAGGGCTTTTCAGCAGATGTTCCAGTGCCTGAGCGCCATCCTCTGCTACGTCCAAAATGCTGCTTACTTGCAAGCTCCTCAGCGCTCTGCGCACGCTTTCACGGTCGGCTTTGTTGTCATCTACCAGCAATAATCTTTCCACATTACTCTTCATGCTAGCTCCACTATCGCTCTTTGGGTATCACCAGGGTAACGGTTGTACCCTCATTCAATTGTGACACCAGTTCGATGCTACCACCATGTTTTTCGATGACCTTAGCGACAACCGCCAAGCCAATACCTGAACCACCATAGCTTTCTTGGCTATGTAGCGTTTTAAACGGTTTGAACACCTCCGCTTGATGTTTTTCAGCAATGCCAATGCCGTTGTCGGAAATACCAAGTGCTATAGAGTCGCCTAAATCGGTACTAGTAATCGTTAATTGAGCTTGCCGCTCTGGGCTTTTGAATTTAATCGCATTCTGTAGGATATTTTGTACCGCTAATCCAAGCCGCGTACTATCGCCTTTTATTCGTCCCAAGGTATCAGCGACGGTGACCCGTGCCCCTTCATCTTCAACTAGGGTTTTTAGTCGCGCCACTGCATCATTAATAAGTTCATTTAAATCGATCTCCGTTTCATCGATTTCAGCCGCCCCCACTCTAGCCAAACGCAGTAAATCATCAATCATAACTGACATTCGTTCGCCAGCAGACTCGATAAAGTTTAAATCTTCTTTCACCAATTCATCATCGCCTGTGGCCAAATCGCTCTGCAAATGTTCGGCAAAGGTGCGCATGGTTCGCAACGGCTCTTTTAAATCATGGGACGCCTGAAACGCAAATTGTTCTAATTCCAGATTCGAGCGCTGCAACTCCTCCTGAAGCCTTTTTAGTGGGTTGATGTCAGAAATTGACCCCGCCAATTCATGCCTATTATCAACGCCCACGGTATAGCTTCGACCTCGAATCCGATACCAGCGAAACTCATTCGATGCGTGAAGTAACCTAACCTCTAAGTCGATATCTTGGCCGCGCTCTACGGCAGCTAACAATGCCGCTCTTGCAGCATCATAATCTTCGATATGCACTAGCTTTTCTAAGTGCTCGCAGCTAAAGTCAAAATCTTCACTGGTGTAACCCAGAAGTGCCAACGTCTGCTCGCTGCACTGAAAGGAAGACTCATCAGCCAGATTCATACTCCAAAAGCCATCGCTACTACCCTCAGTAACCCGAGACAGCTGATTTAACGCATCTTCTAGTTTAGCCTCTTGGACCAATGTCTCAGTGATATCTCGACACACCAATGAATAGTGGCTGACCGCATCCTTGTTATCACGGTGCACCATTAAAACTGCACGCAATGGAATCTCGCGCTTGCCATTGACTTTAAAGTCCCCGGACCAACTGCCATCTCGCAAAGCTATGGCAAATTGGGAAGCACCGAAATCTGAACTGCCTGGCGACAACCATTCTTCTTTGCTATAGGTATCCGTGAAGATGCCTTGATGTTCAAACGTTCGGTTGCTGTAAATGATCTTTTGCTCAGCATCAAACTGAAAAATGTACAGTAAGGGATGGTCGATAATGCTTAATAGCCGCGCTCTCTCTGTTTGCAATCGCATCTCGCGGTCTATGTCCAACAAAGATCCAACCACGCGCATCTTGCCGTGTTGGTCGCGCTGACTTGTGGCATTCATGGTAAACCAGCGATAATCTGAACCAGACCCTACCGCTATTCTCACACGCACTTCAGCCGCATGACCGTTGGCTCGCAATTGAGCCACGTTTTCGACCAAACCGGGCTTATCCTCTGGGTGAACGCGCGCCAATAATCGACTAAAACTCGCGGGCTCGGCATCCGGTGCTACGCCCAACATATGATAGAATCGTTGCGACCAATACATGTCATCGGCTTCGTTGCTCTCCAATTCCCAAACTCCGCCACCATAGGCCGATACGGCCAAATCGTAACGGCGCTCACTCTCAGACAGCGCTTGCCGTGTATTGTGGGATACTAAGAGAAGATAAACGGCAATGGCCACCGACAACACAGCGATAACAATTGCCACGGTTTGCCACAACAAGCCACCGCCAGAGCCATTTAACGCGACGCTCTCCAGTTCAGCAGCCACTAGCAGCGCGCCCACAACACCCGCAGTGACCATTGAGTACCACGCCGGCGGTAACCCTTTGGCTGAGCCAAGCTCAACCCTACATAAAAGTAGCAATACACCACTTAACATGATGAAGGCGGAGGCCGTGTGAATCGCCATGCCGGATAGATTCGGCAATACCCTGGCATACTCAAGTGACATCAAATATCCAAAAAAGGATGTCAGTGAAATAATCAGATTGACAGCGCCAAGATAGAGCACCAACAGCAGCAATGATCGTTGTTGTTTTCTCTGCCGACCTAAAATAAATAGGGCTGCGGCTGAGGCAATAAAACAGAATGCCGTTGTAATTCCCATTCGTCCAGGATAGGGCGTTAGCACAGCTACAAATGGCTTAATGAAAAACTGATCTAAAAATATTTCAACATTAAGCCAATAGCCTATGATTGCTGTGCAGGCAAGCCCAGCTATTAGCGCTGCAAAAAGGATGACTACCGGGCCTTGTCCAAAGCAAATCAATATTAATGCCAACGCCAGCAGAAAAAAACACAAAGCAGTATTGAATTGCATCGGCACTGAGTTGGGAATAACTTGTACTAAAAAATGGTTTTCTCGCAGCCAACCATACATAACGAGGAGAGATAGCAACACAATAGAACTGGATAAACCAATAGCCAATCGAAATTTATTTTTATTGTCGCCCAAATCCCGCCCGAACATTGCTTTCCTCTTTAAAATTGTTTACGTTGTATCTTTTTATACAGATACGAACATAAAGTTCTTTCCTGCGCCTCAATTGTGGTACCTCACAAGGCTGCATCTCAATCAAATACATTAACCCGATGTTTTTTTTACTTTTAACTTTAGTGAGACGCTCGAACGGAGATTTGGCCACTAAACAAGTTGATAAGTAAGTATTAAATAGCTATACCTGTATATTCATTGCAGCAGCAGACACCTCAAATAAGGAAGTCGCATGACCCGCCGATCCGATACCGCGTTACGGAAGTCTATTTCCCAAATCGAGGAGATGTTACTGGCTAACCCCAGCAAGGAAACCGTATTTTCGCGCTGCACGGCCCTACTGATGCAATTGTTCGACGCGCGCTACGGCTACACTTTTCGATGTCGTGATTCCGATAGCCAAGGCATCCCCTGGGAAATGGTGTCCTGCCAGGAATATAACGGCCATACTCTACACACGTTATCAGATATCAACACTAGCACTTACCTGCCCACGGCCGATAAAGAACTATTCAAAGCGGGCAAATGTTACTACGCTAATCTACAACCCTTTGACCATCTTATCTGCTTACCCCACGACCACCCTGAAATTAACAACCTGTTGTGCATACCCTTGAGCGATGCTCGTTACATACACGGTGTCATCTACTTATGTAATAAACCCGGTGGTTTTGATGAAAGCATGGTAAGCCGAATTCGTCCCTTCACCGCTGCAGCGAATTGCATACTACGCGCCACTCAACCGCAATGCCAGCAGACATTGCTCGCCAAGGCCGACATCTCCCCCGCCAGCATAAGCAGCCTGCCAACCTCCACATCACTGATTAATTGCCTGGAGGCTTTTTTTAACGCAGTCCTTTTTGTCGATGAAGATCACACTGTTGCCTCCTGTAACCAGGCCTCTGCAAAGATGATTGGGCTGCCGCGTCGTGAGATTATCGGAGTTCATATTGGTAAGTTCTTAGTAAAGGGCATACCGCAGTCCCACCGCGCTAAGCTCTTCGACGCTTCCACAATAAGCGACAACTTTAACTACAATTCTCTTTGGCGTGGCGTCTCAATCGTCACCGCTAAGGGCACCAACACCCTAGTGGATCTATCCACCTTTGATATCGTGGTGGGTAATCGCCGGCTCAAGGGCTTGGTGATGGACGACATCTCAGAGCGCTTAAAATCGGCCAACGATTACCAAGCATCCTTACAGCGGTTCGACGTGCTAACCAGCTTGGCCCCGGTAGGCATTGTCCAAATTAATCACCAATGGGAATGCACCTACGTCAACGATAAGTGGTGTGAATTTACCCAATCGACGCCGGATGAAAGCTTTGGCGTCACTTGGATGGACGGTATCCACCCCAGCGATGCAGAGCAGGTATTGCTAGAGCTGCGCGCCCAAACCACCAATAGTGGCGAATATGAAGGTGAATTTAGGCTGGTAACACCCCTGGGCAAGATCACCTGGGTTAAAGCCAATGGTATGAGTTTGTACGATTCTAAAGGCAAAATTGCTGGCCTAATTATGACCTTTAGCGATGTCTCTGCCCACCGGTTAAACGAACAGCGGTTGGAGCATATAGCCAGCACCGACCAACTCACAGGATTAGTCAACCGCACTTTTTTTAATGATCGCATAGATCAGGCTCTCAAGGGCGTACCACGCTACGGCAAGGTCGCAGTGATGTTTATTGACTTAGATGACTTTAAGCACATTAATGACTCACTCGGCCATGATTTTGGCGATACGTTGTTAGTAGAGGTGGCACAACGCCTAAAGCGAACACTACGCGACGTTGACACCATAGCCAGAATCGGCGGAGACGAATTTACCGTTATACTCACCCACGCCGACAGCGCCGCCGTAATATCCTCCGTGGCCGATAAACTGCTGAAAGCCCTGGCCAGACCATTTGAAATAGAACATCGGCGCTTATTTGTAACCTGCTCCATCGGTATTGCACTGGCCGAACAACCGGACACCGAAGCCAAGGCGCTATTAAAGCAAGCCGATATTGCTCTTTATAAGGCGAAAGAGGCGGGCCGCAACCAATACCGGCATTACACCAGCGACCTAGATAAAGAAGTTAATTACCACATTCATCTACGGCACAGCCTACGCGACCCTAAGCGCCACGATTTTTACATCCACTATCAACCCCAATATGACGCCGAAAGCCAAAAGCTTATTGGCTTCGAGGCCCTGTGCCGCTGGCGACACGAGGAAGTTCAACCCATCGGGCCAGATAAGTTTGTAGCAATGATTGAACAATTTGGGTTAATCAATGAATTTTCACAGTTGATTCTGCAGCAAATCTTTGCCGACTTAAAACTGTGGCACGCCGATTACCCTGAATTCCAGCAGCTCAAAATCTCAATTAACCTGTCCGCCAAGCAATTCAAAAACCGAGAGCTGGCCACCAGCATTAATAACCTTTGCATCACCCACGGCATACGACCACACAACATCACCTTGGAGATTACAGAAACTGCGTTGATTGAAGACCCCACTCTGGCACTTAAAACATTGTACAAACTGAAACAATGGGGCTTTGGATTGTCGCTAGACGATTTCGGCACAGGCTATTCTTCTTTGGCCTATATGCACAAGCTGCCGTTGGATTCGGTAAAAATTGATAAATCTTTTATTATTGACTTGGAAGACAACCCCGATGACGCCAAAATCGTCACCGCCATTATTCAACTGTCTAATTCACTAGGCTTAAGTGTTATTGCAGAGGGTGTTGAGAGCGAACAAACCAGCCGCTGGCTACAAAAAAACGGCTGTAACCTGCACCAAGGGTTTTATTTTGGTAAACCCATGGAATTAAAACGCGCACAAGAGCTTCACGTTTACTGCCAAGCAGGTGATAATACCGATGCCGCTCTAATGTAAAACAAAGCAGTCACCCTAAAGGAGTTAAACTTGGACAGCACAGAAGCGCACGACACTAACGATAACAATTTAGAAACCGCTTCCGCCTCCCCTGCGCAAACATCAGACAAACCCAAATATGTGGTTGCCATAGGCACGTCCGCCGGCGGCCTAGAGGCGATGATGGAGTTTTTCTCCAACCTCCCCAACAATACCGGGGCTGCTTACATCATCATCCAACACCTTTCACCCGATTTTAAAAGCCTACTGCCAGAGATTCTTAGCAACGCCACGGATATGCCAGTGATCACCGTGGGAGATGGCATGATTTTACAACCCGATAAAGTCTACGCTACTCCACCTCGTACCTCCTTAATGCTTGCCGAGGGCAAGCTTATACTTAACGAGCAAATCAACGACGGGCAACTGCACTTGCCGATCGACAGTTGTTTCCGATCCTTGGCAGAGGAACAGAATCACAAATCCATCTGTGTTGTGTTATCCGGCACCGGATCCGATGGATCACGCGGGGTGCGCTCGGTGAAGGAAGTGGGTGGTCTGGTCGCGGTCCAGGACCCAGAATCCGCAAAGTTTGACGGCATGCCTAAAAGCGCCATTAATACCGGCTTTGCGGATTGGGTGTTAACGCCTAAGGAAATCGCGTTACGATTGACTGAGTTTTTTAATCACCCGCTGGCCGCTGGGGGCGCATCCTCGATACAACAGGCCATTGCCAACGAAGACACCACGCTGGAGAAAATCTTTGCTGCCATTAAAGGCCATAGCTCACTGGATTTTTCACAGTATAAGGCGTCCACCATTGCTCGCAGAATAGAGCGGCGTATCAGTATTAACCAGCTGAGCAGCCTAGAGGAATATCACGATCTTCTGCTTAAATCACCAAGGGAGCTGCAACGCCTTAGCAAAGAGATGCTGATTGGCGTGACTAGTTTCTTCCGAGACTCAGAAGCCTTCGAGATACTGCGCAGCCAGATTATCCCGCAATTGGCAAAAGCGGCTGTAAAAGAAAAGGATTCGCTCCGTGTTTGGACTCCAGGCTGCTCTTCCGGCGAGGAAGCCTATTCAATGGCAATGCTGATCGCGGAATACACCAAACAGAATAATCTGAATTTGGATGCTAAGGTGTTTGCCACAGATATTGACCAGGATGCCATCACCCGAGCCAGTGCCGGGCGCTACAGCAAAGAAACTATCCAAGATATACCCGAACATTTAATTCAGACCTATTTTACTGAGCACGAAGACTATTACGAAATAGATACCGAAATAAGAAAGAAGGTTATTTTCGCTACTCATAACTTAATAGAAGACCCGCCCTTTTCCAATATCGACTTGGTGTCTTGCCGCAATGTTTTGATTTATTTCCAGCACGGAGCACAGAAAAAGGTACTGTCTTCGCTATTTTTTGCACTGCGCAAGGAGGGGGTACTATTCCTAGGTAGCTCAGAAAGCCTGGGCATTTTGAGTAACCACTTCGAAACGGTGGATGAGCGCAGCAAAATTTATCGCAAGGTTTCAAACCAACGTATCCCGCTTGGCGACAGAAAGTCTTTGGACAAATTGCACCCCGCCACCGCCTATGCCATGCCAAGCCTGCCGTTCAATACGATGATGGGCTCGCGCTCACATCGCCAGGGGCCGCAAAATCACTTCAGTGCTGTGCAGGAGCGGCTTATTAACGACTACGCCCCACCCACCATCGTAGTTAATGAAATATTCGATGCCATCCACGTTTACGGTAATGTTTCGGAGTATATTAACGGCTTTACCCCCGGCAAAATCACCAACAACGCTAAGGATATTGTCGTCCCGGATTTACGAGTGGCAGTGTCTACCGCCCTCTTCCGCTGCGAGCAAGAAAGCGAAGACATCTACTATAAAGACGTCACCTTTAAAGACAGTACCGGAGAGACAAAAACCATTGATCTCTCTATTGTTAATATCTTCCCGTCTGAGATAAGCCATAGCCCGCGCTTTATGGTGCTGCAATTTATTAACAAAAAGGTAATCGAAACCCAGGACAACTCTCCCACTGCAATTACCTTTGACGTCTCCAAGCAAAGCCAACAGCGCATCCAAGATTTGGAAAAAGAACTGTTGCGAAAGCAAGAGCATTTGCAGGTTACCGTTGAGGAATTAGAAACCACCAACGAAGAGCTACAATCGGCCAACGAAGAATTAATGTCTGCCAACGAAGAGCTGCAAAGCACTAACGAAGAGTTGCAGTCAGTAAACGAAGAGCTCTACACCGTTAATAGTGAGTACCAAGAGAAAATCATCCAACTCACCCAGGCTCACTCCGATCTAGATAGCGTAATCAACGCCACGGACATCGGCATTATATTCTTGGACCGTGAACTCACCATTCGTAAATACACACCTACGGCACGGGACTATATTAACCTACGTTTTGAAGATGTGAACCGCCCATTCCATCATATATCGCACGAACTCAATTACGATGAATTCCTCAGCGACATCGCTTTTGTTCTTAGTAATAACCAACCCAAAGAGAAAGAAATTTCCAGTAAAACAGATCAGTCACTATTGGTGCGTATCATCCCCTATACCAACAACGACACGCGCACCACCGAGGGCGTACTGATTACCATTACCAATGTTTCCAGGCTAAAATTTGTAGAGACCGCACTCCACCGTGCCCAAGAACAACTGCGCAATGCCCTGCTCGACCGGGCTGAACGGTTACAGAAACGATTAAAAACCAACCCCGAAATCAAGGTCGGCTTATTGGAAGACAACCCGGCAGACAGACGCAACATCACCCGTCTGCTAAACAATGTAACCGATCGTAAATTACATGTGGTTCCCTTTGCCACGGTGGAAGACGCACTACAAACTACAACCTCAGACGAGTATGATATTTTTTTAGTGGACTATAATCTTGGCGACGCCACCGCAAGAGATTTTGTTGAAGGTATGCGCGCCCAGAGAGTCGACATCCCGGTGGTACTGATGTCGGGCTACTCTGAAGCCGGTATCGACGTGGACTTTATTAATTCGGATATCTTTGACTTTCTCAATAAAGACGATTTAAGCAGTCAATTATTAGTGCGCAGTATTGATTACGTGCTAGAACGACGCGATATGAGCAAGGTTGTAGAAGCTATTCGCTAGATTAGATTCGCCACCACCCGGCTTACAGCGCCCCCCAATGAAGGCATAAACTCTGCTCTGAGACAAACAAGGCACGGTCTCGGAGCAGTCGTGACCGAGAAGCGATATGAAAAATACGAACTATCTCGTTGCTGTTCTGGCTTTTTTCCTCGTCAACTTTAGCGGCAATGTGGCTAAGGCAGCCAAGTCTGATAACACGCTCTACAATTACGTAAAAAGTGAGCACCAGTCTGGTAAGCGCGTTTACGGTATTGTGCCTAAACAAACAGGCGGGCCCTTTTTCAGCGAAATAGAAAAAGGCTGTATGGATGCAGCGGAGCAAATAGGCGTAACTTGTTTGTATTTTGGCGAACAGCAAAAAGATGCTCGGGCTCAACTAAAGGCCATTCAGGCTTTAATGGATGCGAACGTAGACGGTTTAGCCATCGCCGGCCTGCGCACCGACTGGATCCATAAAACCATTGGCAAACAACTGAAAGACTGGGGCAAGCCCATCATCGGCTTTGATTCACCGCTTTCCATGGAGCTCGCCCGCGCCTACGTCGGCACCCATAACTACTTGCTTGGCCGGGCACTTGGACGAGAGATTGTTAAATTAAAGCCCAACGGCGGTAGCTATTGCATTCACGCCGAGCGCCCGGACTCGCCCAACCACAACGATCGCATTCGCGGTGTAGAAGATATCTTTCGAGAATCCAACAACCCTGGACACTGGCAAGGCATCGCCGCCTGCCCAATTAGGCATTTTGGCCACGCAGAGTTAGGCGCGAAGCAGATGAAACGAATTTTAAATAAATTCGCTCCCGATATATTTATCTCCACCGGCGGCGGAGCACAATTCGTACCGCAGACATACCGCAAACTGGTTTCGCCCTGGCGGGATAAAATTGCCTCCGGGGAGCTAGTGATTGCGAGCATTGATACCACCCCAGGACAAGTGGAGCTGTTGAAAGAAGGGTTGGCCACCATCAACGTTGGCCAAAAGCCTTATGAGATGGGCTACTGGGCCGTAACCTTACTCAATATGCACGATAACGGCCAGCCCATTCCTCTAGTAGTCAATACCGGCTTGACTTTGTGCGACCAGCGGAATTACGCTACCTGTGCGCAGCAGAAACCCATCACGTTTAAGGTTAATGAAGTTAAACAAAACTTGACGATAGGCCAAATTCGCCGACCACAAAGTTAATTAACCGCCGTACTTTAGCCGGCAAAAATTCACGGTGCGGGTAGAGAATTTGTATCGGCCATCTCCTCATTGGCGTTCTTGAATAACCCAGTAGGATTTCCGCGCGATAGCAACAACGGCATCTCAGATAACTCTGCCAAGCATGTTGGCCGTTGGAACCGCCGCAACTGGCTAGGTGCCGCGCATACGATAAAGTTGGCCGTGAACAATGGTCTCGCAACCCAATCCGAGATCTTAACGTCCCCAATCCGGAAAGCGACATCGTTACCCTCTTCTTTTAAAGTTCAATTTTTTATTAGTCGAAACAATATCCAAATTAAAGTTCGTACGCTGTGCCATAAAGTCAAACAACACCGGCTTTAGTACATGCTAAGCCAAACTGATGGGTACGGTTACTCTGATACGCCCTGCGGGTGTTTGAAGGTCGCCCTCCAGCTGCTGTACTGCTGTTTTTAGCTCTTAATACAGCGGTAAACGACGATGATAAAAACGGGCCCCGGCTTCGCTTAGCGATAACTTACGGGCCGAGCGATACAGCAATTGATAGCCTAGTTGTTGTTCTAACTGCTGAATTCTTCGGCTCAGGGTAGAGGCTGGTACTGATAGCTCCTGCGCGGCATCGGTGTAACTGCCCCGGGACACTACCTTAACGAATAAATACGAATTGTGATAATCCATCACCGCATTCCATATTTGGGATCATTGTTTGCAAATTTAATCCTAAACTTAGTAGTACCACCACTTTAAACTCATGCATCTTTGGTACTTTCGCTACGCTGAACCCTCAACCAATACCCAGGAAAAAAATGCAAACTTCGGCGGAACGAGCACACACAACAGTTAATCACACGAGCTTTGCAAAAAACCGATCGGATTGGGGTGGCTGTGTGCATAGCCGTGGTAGACAGCGGCAGTAACTAAATCGCATTTTTGCCTATAGATGGCGCCTTTCTCGGGTCTGTAGACGTTGCGATTCGCAAGGCGAAGACGGCATGCCTATTCCCATTGCCTACACGGCAATTTGGCGAGCTCATAAGAAAGAGCATCTGTTAGGAATGGAATTGACTCAGGGTTTGATTGGTTTTGCGGGCGGGGAGCCCATGTTTGTAGGAGACGAGATGCAGGGGCCATTGGTATTTTTGGCGGCACTGCCGAGTAGGATGCCGCCATTGCTGAATGCACATTAACCGCTGTCTGAGGCCCGTGGCTGCCAAGCCACCGATACATGCACCCTCAGGCTTGCATCAGTGATAATTAGTCCAAGACCACGCACCATTTACGGCTACGCTAGCGGCGGACTCCACACTAGATTGCGGGTGCTGCATATTTTCAACAAAGAGCGATAACCCTTGGCTCGCGTTCTCACGGGATGTAAACGGCCCAACATCGATTTTTTCACGAGTAGAAAAATACCACTCGCCGTTAACCTTAAAAAACCGGTCTGAACGGTACCAAGCTCGTTCTTGTTCACCTTCACGTACATTCATAACACTCCCTCACAAAACGTGATGTACATCACTAAGTGTACGCAAATTATTCCAAAAGGTAATACCGCTTATCAATAAGCACCCCTTTTGTTTATATCAAATGGCGATAAAGAGCACTCTTTGGCGCTTGTTTTAATAACAATAATTCAAATTAGCAAAACGTCAATTTTCCCACGCTAATGCAACAGCGAACTTTGCTGCTTCTTCCTTCTAAATTAGAGTAAAAAATATTAGAGCACCCTACTTTAAGCAGGCCGTGATGTTCGGCCACACATACAGATTTAGGGAATGTGGTTGCAATGGCTTAACACCAAGAAAACAGACGAAATTGGAAATCCCACGAGCAATAAAAGCGGAATAAATAGGCTGGTAGAAATATCGATTAAAGAGAATGAAGAACAGATCCTAGCGGCTCCTGTCACTGCTGCCCTTTGCAGGGTAGCAATGACAGGTATCTTACCTAGAATTGAAGGATCTAGAATTGAGGGGCCTGATATCTAAGGAGATTGGACGTATTTATCCAGCTCTTGGTGCATATTTAATATCAGCTTCTCGTTGTGGCTGGCAAGCCATATTTGCCGCATGGATTTAGAACGGAGCCCTTTTTGGATACGCTCCAAATTACCCAAGTCTTGTCGAGGTATTAAATAAACTTGGTCAGGGCTGTTGGGCTCTGTAACCACCTCGCAGGTGGCGCGTTCCCTGGGTGCATCCTCTGGCAACGTACGAGTGGAGAATATCTCAAAGGTACCTTTGTTTGGGTCTTCTGGGTCTGGCATTGCTCTGTAGATCATGGCATTGCCGGCTTGCGGGAACACTAAAACATTCGGAAAAAGATAAATCATCCCGCCCCATTGGCTAAGAATTTCCGGTTTAGCCTCCGGCATAGGCCGATTCACTTTAGCAGCATCTGAATACAGTACTTTTACATATTCCGCGCCTAGGTTGTCATCTTCCCCCAACTTTCCTCGAAGACTACGTAACAGGTCGACGTCATGCTGCAACACCTGAGCATCCATACCGTCCACCAATAGTTGCAAGCGATCCGCCATAGCGTCAACCGGGTCTTTATCCGGGCCAAAACGTTTTACGTTACCCTGATAATTACTGGCTCGGCCGGCGTAGAAGCGTCCATGGCCATTGGCGAAGGATTCGTAATCAACGCTGTGATGACCATAGGCTTCGTACTCATCTTCGATAGTTTCGCCATAAATAAAATCAGCGGCAGCAGTTTCTAATTGAGGGTGGGTAGCCGGAACATGATAGCCCTCAAAAAAGGCCTCCTGCGCGGCTTTCCAATTGGAAGGTACTGGTATTTTTTTCCACCAATAGTGACGCATGTCTTTAATAATGCAGTCGTCTAATAATTTTTTTACCGGGGCTATGTATTCTTCAAAGGGGCCACAGTCGCGGTCGAAATTGATAAACACAAAGCCTGCGTATTCTTCGCAGGGGAGGGATTTTAACGCGACGTCACTATTGCATAGCTTGCCACCACGGAACTCGTGCCGCTCCAATACGTATTGATTCTCGCCCTCTGTGTTCCAGCGCCAACCGTGAAACGGGCAAATAATATTGCCGTGTTCAAATGAGCCCTGATCTAGGGTTAGGGCCGTGCCTCGGTGCGGACAGACATTGTGATAGGCCTTGATGCTATCTTCCGAGGTGCGCACCAAAAACACAGACTGATCGCCAATATCGTAAGTGATGAAATCATTAACGTCGGGAATGGCGTCCACCCGGGCAGCCACCTGCCAGGTTTTCGACCAGAGTTTTTCGAACTCCAAGTCGAGAAATTCTCGGTCAATATAACGGCCGACGCGGATGCCATGGTCCAAGGTTTTCCAGCGCTCGGGCCATTCACCCTGCTCTTGGGTGGTGGGAATAATCTTACTCACGGCTACCTCCTGCTCTAATTATTTTCTGGTTCGTGTACCGGTGCCATCGCAGTTAAGCACGGGGCGGTTCAACCCCCATCAAGATGAGCTAGGTACTTAGCCCATGCTAAACCTAATCAACAGTGTTGTCTATATAATGAGAAGGCGGGCTTGCCGTGGATCAGGTGAGCAACGTTTTATTCACCCAGTAATTCAACAGGCTGGCCCACTTTGGCGTATTTGAAACGGGCAATTGGCTGGAGCTCGTGGTAGGTGTCTAGTCCAGTTACCGCCACACTGCCATGCTCCGTAATGGCTAGGTGGCCGTCATCCGCTACGGCATCTTCCGGCAGGAGCACGGTTTGTATCTCTCCAATCACTAAATGCGTTTTGTTAACGGCTAACTCCTGATGGTGAACCAGTTTTAATCCAAGCTTTATAGCACTTTCGGCCACGAAAGGAGCCGGGATATTGGCAACAAATTGCGATGTAAGCCCGGTGGCACCGAACTCACTTTCGTCTTTATCGTAACGTGCGGATGTCTGGTGGGCTGCACTGAGAATATCTTGGTTGACGTGGTTTAGAGTGTAGTAACCGGTTTCCAATATATTATGCAAGGTGTGCCGAGGCACGGGATCGGGCCGGATAATCAACCCCATCAAAGGCGGCGTTGCGCCGACATGAAAAGCAGAGCTCATGATAGAGAGGTTGGTTCTGCCCTGCTTATCTTGCGTGCCGATTAAATTGGTTGCTTTTGCGCCGCTCAAGCAGTTAATAAACGCCGCCCTTTTGCGACTCTCCATATCTAAAATATCATCGATGCCGATCGACTGCATTGCCTCATCCTACCGCAAAAGCAAACCATACGGTGTTGCCACCAAAATAGATTAACGATAATCCAGTCCTTAGCCATCGGCGTAGTTTATTGGGCAGTCTAACGTCTTTTTAACTATCGGATACATTGTGACCAACTCCCCAGAACTAACCCTGTTTTACGACGGCGCCTGCCCTCTGTGCAGCCACGAAATCTCGTATTTACAGCGACACAACACGGCAGCCAAAGTTAGGTTTGTGGATTTGAACTCACCGGACATAAGGCAGGAATTTCCAGTGGTGGATATTAAAGACGCCCAGCAGGTGTTGCTGGCTATTGATCACAACGGGCTAATGTTACGCGGTATCGACGCTACCCACGCTGCCTGGCAAGGCGTGGGCAAAGGCGCCTGGGTGGCGCCGCTGAGGTGGCGCCTCTCACGACCTTTGGCGCTGCTCGGTTACGCTTTTTTTGCCCGTCACCGGCAGCGTATTTCGAGCTTGTTTAAACCACGCAAAGAGCGTTGCGATTGCAAGTAAATCCGAGGCCCAGCAGCAGACGGCGCGGCGGAGAAGCTCTGCGGTCAGTTACGGTTGTTATCTTGTTCCAAAAACTCAGCAGCCAAGCGCAAAGTCCGGGTGGCCAAGTGGGTTTCTTTCAGGAACAATAGCAAAGCAACGATGAGAGAACACATGGCCAATACAAAAGCCAAAACAATGACTTTGTCCACTGGCACAGTCCAATAGCTCCCAGAAAACAAAGTTACAACCAGCATACACACCAACAGCCCGCTTAAGGTACAAAACCCCACCGCCCAGTTAATCAGGCGAATGCGCCGTTGCAACACTTTAAGTTCGCGGTTGCTCTGCTCCAGCATGTAATCATCGGTAAGCACCAATATGCGCCGCTGCAACGTTCTGTGGCGATCCACAATTCGCCCAAGGCGGCCTGTCATCACATTTAAGAATCCAGCGATACCCGCCAGTAAAAATACAGGCGCGACTGCAATTTGGATTAGACGAGAAATTTCTGTGAGATGGGTTAATGGTTCCACAGCCGGGGGGCCTTCAAGCAGCTAAAACAAGCGCCCTAGCATACCAGAAAGTTGGCCGGCATAAAGACGATTAGCCGGGCGTTGTGTAGCTGGACCACAGTTACCACGAGCCTCACGTACCAGCAAATACACCGGTAAAAGCTGACCCCCACTGGCGCCGTTGGCTTACCGAAAGCCGGCCTAGGCCGGCTCGGGACTTGCCCCCTCTGGCAGAGACTCTGGCAAATGGCGGATCATTTCCTCGCAAACCTGGGGCGCATGCTGCTTGGTAATAAGGCCCAAATGATCGCAGGCGATGCGGCAGGTTTTAAATTCACCTCTGATGAGGTGCCACCACTGCTGATAATCCACGGTAACCGAACGCTCTGCCGTGGCTATTACCAACAGGGCTTTAGTCAGTTGCTGGGGCTGGGGTTTGTACTTGTAAACCGCTTTAGTCAGTATGCGGTTGAGGTGATCATGGCGGGAGAACACGGCGTTAAACTCATCTTGCCTGCCAACCACTTTTTTGTAGATAGCCTTAAGCGGCTCGCGCACGCTGTCGAGTAGGTATTTGCGTTTAATGGATTTAGGCGTGTAGCAGTCCAAAAGCACTAGGCTATCCACCGGCCTGCCCGCCTCGGCCAACCTACGACACAACTCAAAGCCAATAACACCCCCGAGGGAATAACACACCAGCACGATATCGCCCACCGGATACACATCTTGGATTTCGTCAAAGCATATTTGGACAACGTCTTCCAGGGTTTCCATGGGCCGGCCCAGCTTTTCAAAGCCCGGGTATTCCATGGCGTAAATCGGCATGTCATCCTGGAAGCGATCCACTACCGCCCGAAACGAAAACGCATCGCCAAACAAACCGGGCAGGCAAATCATGGCCTTGGGGCTTTTGCCGGGAGCATCATCTACGGCTTTTTTGTTGTGCAAGCTGGCAATGACGCCGCTGTGGCCCTGGTAAAGTAGCCCTTCAATGGCTTGTGTGAGCAGCTTGGGGGTTGGCGCCTCAATTAACACCGATATATTAACCGGTGCTGATATGGCGTTTTCCAGCTCCAGCGCTAGTTCAATGGCTTTAAAGGAGTCCCCACCCTCAACAAAGAAGTTACTGTTAACGTGCAGATCTTTCTTGAGTACATCGCGGAAGCAATTAAGAACACGCAGCTCTAACATGGATGCCGGGGTCTCGATTGCTCCGGATTCAGCCATGTTCGGGCTAAATTGCCATTCACTGAGCGCTTTGCGGTCTACCTTGCCAGAGGCGTTCAGCGGCAGCGCGTCCATGCACACAAAATGCGAAGGCACCATATAATGGGGTAAGCGTTGCGCCAGGAACTTGCGCAACTCGTCTGCGGTTAACGCAGTGGCTGCGAAGGCGATAATTTGAGCCGGCTCCAAGGAAGGGTTAAAGCTTACTGCGGCGTTGCCCACGCTGGGGTGTACTACCAGGGTGGCTTCAATCTCTGCTAACTCAATACGCTGGCCATTCAATTTTATCTGAGTGTCGCCGCGGCCGAGATACAACAGATTGCCATCGGCCAGCATTTGTGCCCTATCCCCCGTGTAATAAGCCACCGAGCCAGGCTGCTCGGGTACGGGCTTAAATTTCTCGGCGCTCAGCTTGGGCTGACCCCAGTAGCCCTGGGCGAAGTTGTCGCACATAACAACCAGTTCACCGGGCTCACCTTCGGCCACATCAGCGCCGGATTCATCGATAAGACGCAGGCTAACATCATCGTAGGGGCGGCCCACGGGAACCTGGGAGCCGGTCAGCTCAGTACCAGCATTAATTTGAAATCGCGTTAAACAGGCGGTTTCTGAGGTGCCTAAACCGTTGTGCACCGTAAAGTGCTGGCTAAAATTCTGTTGGTAAAGCGCGACGTCGGAGGTAAACAGAGGCTCCCCTACCACGTGGATATCACGCAGGCTGACCAGCTGCTCGACACACTCAGCAGTGTTAATGACCCGACGAAACAAGGTGGCGGTGCTGTACAGTAAACTCACCTGAGAGGATTCAATCCAGCGAATTAAATCGGTGGTGCTGCCGGCTTTGATGTCGAATACACACAGGGTAGCCCCGCTGTACAAAGCCCCAAAAATACAAAATACAGCGGGGGTATAACTGCAGGGCAAGGCCAGGGCGATTTTATCGCTCTGACTAATATTTAAGTCTGCAAGATAGTGCCCGGTTGAGCGCATCATACTGGCTCGGGAGTGTACAATAATCTTAGGCGTACCCGTTGTACCCGAGGTTGTCAGTGCGTAGGCAGGCAGATGTTTTTCAATTTGCTGTGGGGAGAACGGCGCTGTAGCCCGGGCGTCCCCCCCATTGGGCAACTCCACACTCAGCACAGCCATGACTACGCCACTGGCATGGGCCGCCAAGGCCAGTGCCTCGGCCCGCTGCTGGTTGGCAGCATCGGCGATGATTATGCCCGGCTGAAGAGACTCTGTAATGGCAAGTAATCGCGCTTCCGGCTGGCTTGGGTCTAGCGGCAGGTAGGCTTTGCCGGCCACCACGGCGGCAACAATACCGGTGATGACCTCTGCACTATGGTTGGCTAACACCGCTACAAACTGGGAAGGTTGACCGCTGGAGTTGGCGGACGCCCGAGATTGGATTAAAGCACTAAGGTTACCAATGGTTGCCCCAAGCTCGCCGTAGGAGATTTTACGGCTACCGTCCTCGATGGCCATGGCCAATGGAGTTTGCAACACCCATTGCCAAAACCCTTGGTTGAACGGGCAATAGTCATTGTTTTGAATGTTTTGACTTGCATTTACCATCCGATTCCCCTTCCCTTGAGCATCGTGCAGCTGCATTGAGTTTATGTTTGTGTGCCTACTCTGCGTTCGCTATATAAGGTATTCGCTATATAAGGTATTCGCTATTTAGACGCTTACAGTTTCTGCGCCTAGCGCCTACCCATCGAGACACTGATCAATCAAAATCGACTGCTGTAGATCACGTAAACCAAAGCTCGACAGGAGCAGCTTTACATTGACAGAGCCTAATTACTGGCGGTGCCTAGGTTACTGGCAGTGCCGAAGCAACTGGTTGCCTACGTACTTATACGGCGACGCCGAGTTTTGGTTTGTAAAATTTTATTAAGATATTGCGGGTCTTCTGACACGCCAATTTTGCAAAAATTGTGCAAGCAGAGGCTGATAGTATAAAGTTTTCACCGTCAGAGCAAGCGGCTGCGCCAACTTAACTTAAATTAAATAATTACTAAAACTGCTTAAATACTAGTATTTTTGGCAATGACAATGAGGGGAAAGTGCTAAAACGCCAACAACACGTGGCAAGTGCAATACAAAGACAACTGCATAAAAGCACCACAACTAACCAAACAGTCAATCCACGGCTCGCAAACCCGAGATCGTAAAATCAAGGTAATAAATTATAGTTAGGAGAGGATTCATTTGGAGTTTGGTTTGGCAGAGGAACTTAGCCTTCTAACAAGCCCTTTTGCCGCAAGAACTCTAAAAAGCGCTCGCTGGTGAGAGGCTTATATTGATAATCGACACCAAACTCCTCCGCTCGGGTTTTATCCCGTTCATTCAAAGATGACGTTAAGAAAATCACCACGCACTCTGCCTGGTTAGCTTCGTTTAAGGATTGGTATTGTTCTAAAAATCCAAAACCATCCATGGCAGGCATATTGATATCGAGAAAGATAACGTGGACAGTTTCCGTTTGACATCTCAACCAATCCAAGGCTTCTTCAGCCATAGTGAAATCACTCAAGACGCGACCAACGCCGGATTTCTCAACCACCCGGCGGTGGATGTAGTTATCAGCAAGGTTATCGTCGATTAACACTACGTTGATTAAATTCGCTTTATTCATAGCAGCACTTTAATTGATGATTTCTAAAACATCATACCTAAACCAAGACGGGGAACAATAGCTCGATACGCATACCCTGACCAACCTCGGAGCTAGCGGTAACCTTCCCGCCATGTAACGTCATCACTCGGCGTACAATGGCAAGGCCGAGCCCCGTTCCGGCGTACTGGGCCGAGTCATGGAATTTAGAAAAGTAATCAAACATTTTTTGGCAGTGTTCTTTGGCCAAACCTACTCCGTTGTCAGTAACTGACACCTGGTAACCCTCAGGCAGCTTACGGTTCTGCACGGTTATGGTCAGCGCTGTATCTGGCGAGGCGTACTTCATACTGTTTTGAAAAATATTCAGGAAACAGCGATATATCAAAACGCGATCCCCGCGCAAGTTTTGCTCTCCATTAAATTCCACGCGCCACGCTTGGTCGATCTCACTAAACTGCAAATCTTTTTTAACTTGGTCAACCACGGTGGCCAGATTGAATTCTTTTGCCACCACAGATTGGCTAGCGGACTCGATACTGGATAGGTCTTGCACCGAATCGAGTAACCGCTGCATATTCTCTAGCTGTTGATCTATCAGCGGAAATACCGCTTGGGTATCTGCGCTATGGTCAATGGCATACTCCTGTTTAAGTATGTCAATCAGCCCAACGAGGCTACGCAGAGGCGCTTTAAGATCGTGGGAAGCCGCATAGGACAGCGTGGTTAAATCTTCGTTAACTTGTTGCAGTTGCTTGGCCCAGCGCTCCGTCTCCCTGGCTTCCATGATCTCTGTTACATCCGTATGTGCACCCAGCATGCGTATTGGCTTGCCGCTGCCATCTCGTAGTACGATGCCCCGGCAACGAACCCAGACCCATTTTCCGGATACATGCTTATAGCGAACGTATTGATCGTAGGGGTGATTGGGGTCGGCACAATGTTTTTCAAAATTACTCAGTGCTGTTTCTAGATCTTGTGGGTGAATTAGATCTTGCCACTCGGCACTCAGATGTTGCTTGGTCGACGGATCTATGCCCATGGTGAGCCAGAACCTTGGGCTCATCCACTCGTGCTCAGGATTCTCTAAATCCCAATACCACAAACCATCCAATGAACCCTGCTCAATAAAATCCACCACGGTAGAATCTGTTTTAAACAGCTTATAAAGCTCTGTTTGCAGGTAGTTCGTTGCCATTATTGGGTGAACCTTTTCGATTATCAGGAGGCCACTATACTACGGAATCACCACTGTGTAGCCATAATGGGCGCCAATGGCCGACTATCCCTCAACTATGAATTTGGTCAGCACCAAGAGATTCTATAGGCGTTATCAGCGAATTTCTAACCGGGGGTAGCCACGATTATTCAGCTCTATGGGCTCAATATCGTATTCCTGGAAGGGAGGAACAGAAAGGTCATCAGGCGGCGCCGCAAGTTGGTTAAGATCTACCGCGCGAGCAACTCCACGAATCACCCCTTCTGATTGTGTCAATTCGTAGTAAATGCCGTTGCGGAAATTAGTCCCAAATTCTTTTGGCTTTTTGTACATAAACAGTAAGTCTTAGGATAACCACCGCAAATCATCGGCACTTATTCTACGCGGTTGTTCATAGGGGTATTTTAGATGGCACCAGAGCTCCGAGGACTCAAGGCACTTCATCTCTTTCATGGACAGAAAGTAATCTGTGAAACCCTCATAATCGATTGCAACCAAAAACTCTGCACTACTGCTATCGGCGGTAAAATTAACTTCGCCAATAGTAACTTGGCCGCCTGCGGTATCGATTAAATAAATCGTTTTTTTACCCGCTGGAACCTCAGCGCACACAAATTCAGGGAGCAAAAAATATAAAAGATTATCAACTTCCAGCAACAACTAACACCGATGCGGGATTTGGCAGTAGACATAAAGTGGATCTTTAGCTTGGGTTATTATTGTTGTCCTTAGTTTTTTAGCAAAGCCGCCCATAGTCGCGCGTTACACATGGCTATGAGCTTTATTGGCGCTTTTTTAGGCAAAATCTACGTGGCTTGCCAAAACGCCACGTAGATTAATGGCTCAAGTATTATTGCTACGACGAATGCCGAGCAACCTTGCACAATCAGTTTCGGTTTGAGCCAACCATACCGTGTATCTGAGCTCTAGTCAGCTAAGTGTAATATCCAACCTACCAATTGATCGGCTTGCTCCTCGTTAAGCACTGCGGAGTTGGGTGGCATAGCAACACCACTTACCTCGCCTTTCCAATGGCTCTGGTAGGGGCTGGAACCTTTTAAGACCGTTTGTGTTAACTCCTGCTTTGCCTCCGGACGGCCCCGGTATTTCTCGGCCACCTTTTGCCATGCAGGACCAATGGGTTTAAGACCATTAGGGCCCTTGCCGCCAGCGGCTATTGAATGACAAGTGACGCAGCCACTGCTTTGCGCCAAGTTAATCATTTCTACATCATTGCTTGTTTGCTCGGCGCCAACGCCAACCATAGGCACCCCAGCCAATGCAATGCCCAACAAACCGTAAAGCGGTACCAGAGACTTCATGTCACAACTCCTTAAGACTATTACTGGGTGGTCACGTACCACCAGTGAAAGCATAAGAAGTTTCTGGCCGGGTTACCTATCCTTCTAAAGTACTGATACCAGGCTTTGCTGACTTACATCAAACCGTGCGGGTAAGAGAGAGCAAGGCTCAGCACAAGCAATTACCGCACCGGCCAGCGCTGGCTTGGATGTAACCGCCACTGCGGATGTAGTCATTGTGCGCGGCGCGTCAGATCAACTGGATTCCGAAACCGTCACCGGCAGCGCAGTAACGGATGAAATTGAGTTCGATACAAATCCTAATCTTTACCTTTGTCATACTTGTCGGACATAAATTGAATCTTACAGAGTTTGATTTAAGCAACTGGTGTCAAACCACTGTGTTCTATGTCCTCTTAATTTCCTTTTTCATAGCGGTTTACTTCAACTGCTCATAGCTAATCCAAGGATGTTACGCAGACATAGGAAAATGGTTAATAAAGCTATCAAAAAAATCTGAATCAACACAACGAAACGGACTCAGGCGCCTATCGTTTCTACTTATTGCCATTATAAAAAAAGACTTATCCCATGCATTGAGTTCACAATTTTAGTATTCTTCTTTCAGGTTCTTTTAGCCACGGCCATCACGAGTGCAGTATATTCCGCCTACAGCAAACTAAACATGAATCCCTGAAACCTAAATTCAACTTAGGTCCGAAAACATCTAAGGGGTAGTTTGCAACAACTTCTATTTTCTCACAGACCGTCGATAATTGTAGTTAAGCCAACACATCCAACCCCTTATCAGCCACTAAATTAAGCAGCTTTAGCGATGACCTGTTGGTTTTTATAGCACCTTGCTCCCACTTCTGAACTGTAGATATACTGGTGTTTAAGTAAGCCGCAAACACGCCTTGACTGGCGTGATTTTTCAAGCGAATACGCTTAATTTGCACAGCGGTATATTCTTTTACCGGAGGCAAATATAAGGCGTCGAACTCACGCAACGTGGCATCTTTCATAACACCGGCAGCGTGCAGATCTTGAGCCGTTTCATGAACAGAATTCAATATCGATTTACCCATTTTTCTCTACCTCTATCAACGCGCCATTCTTAATGGCCTCAGTTAATGCTTTGTCACTATAACTCAGCAATTCTTTTGCCAAGCGCTTCAAGGCATTAAGTTCGTCGACACTAATATTGGCGCGAGCATACTTGGCAAAACCGTAGACAAAAACGCTTTGTCGCCTAAGCGATAAGTCAATAAAGTGCGCACACCGCCGCTTTTACCGCGGCCACCCACTGCCATAAGCTTTTTGACAACGTGGCCGCCCAGATCGGCATCAATTAGGCCCCGCTCGATTTCATCAACGGCGGCCCGCAATGCATCGTCACCCACACCCTCTTTAACCGCCCATTTGCTATACGTTTTGTTTTTAAGTATTCGCATGAGCTACCCTTTCTAACACCGGCAAAGTGTAGCGCCTGGTGTTATACTTTGCCACACCCTCCAAGAACACAAAAACCGGCGCCAACGGGCGCCCTGCCTTACCGTCCGCCGAGGAGTGGGCAGCTTGCCTGCCCACCCGCAGGGGGATACGCACGGCGGTTGGTGCTGATAAGAAAGCTGAACATTTCCCGTGCGTGAGTTGCTCACTTTGTGCGGAGTTAAGCCCCTGGGGGGCTGCGCGGAAGGCGTGGGGGAAAACAGCCAAGCAACCAGCCCGACTGCCCGCCTTTAGCTGCTGACGTTGGCACTGGGTTAACTACAAAGCACAAACATATTAGCCGGCAATGGGTTTACCCGAGACGGCGGGCAGTTTTACTCGGGCGGGGAATGAGCGCAGCGAATGGGGGAGGCTTGGCTAGAAGAGAGGCCGCTTGGACTGGCACGGGGGTTGCCTGGTGGACGGCGGTATAAAGCCTGAATTTATTTTAGCGGCTAAAAAGGGATGATAATTTCTCGGCCACTCCAGCAACACCCGTGACAGGCTTAGCAGCCGCATTATTCTACTGTGCAGTGCGAAGCACTGCCCGCAGGCGCGTAGCGCCGGAGGTCGAACTGTCCAGGTGGCACGATGCAAGACCTTACCCTCATGCCTGCATTGACAAAACTGAGTCGCAAAAGTCTTGGGGTGGACTGTAATTGTGCTCAAGAATATAGTGAATAATTAAATCCGGAGCTGCATATAGAGTGTCACTTCCCATTGAAGGAACTCTAAATTCCGCCGACCCCAAGTTGAAATTTTGCCCTAACTCATTAGTTACTTTTACCAAACCGGAGGTTTCACACAAATCGCAATAATGAAACCCCCGCGTTTTTACCACCCTTCCATGCCATTTTGACAATAATTTTTCAGCCAATTCTACATGGGGATTCTCCGAGACATTGTAATCTTCCCCCTTACAAAGCCAGCCTATATTTTTAACGTTTTCGCCCAAACCGTCCGGGTGATAAGAGTAATCACTTAAATCTTCAAAATACATTTAACAACTCCAAACTCCATACTTCAAAATTTTGACTTCTCGCTAAAACACCAGGCGCATATAGTAGTGTCTTTGTTATCAATGATGCTTTTAATTTGGGAATTCGACATCTTTGAAACATCGTGGACATTTACATTTGGAGCGCCACCCCATCGAGCAAAATCTTCATCATAGAAGGCAGGCTTGTATACTAAGTCGCCATCAGGGGTGCCGTGTGTACCTGTCAAAATATCAACTTGTCCAGAACTGTTATCCACTATACGAGCAAAATCATTTTGCGTAATAGCATCTGTGGACACGTGGACACGCCCACCCTCAACTGTTGATTTGGAATAAAACTTCGAGCCTTCGTAAGAGTCGGTTAAGGGGTCGTAATCTGGTGGAATTATCTCTTTAGGTCTTGATATTGCTCTTACTTGACGATTTGGATCTTCTTTAGCAGCGGTTAGTCCGAGGGGATCTGTCCACTGTACAGGATTGACTACGTATTTATAATTATTTATCCCCCCCAACAACCCAATAGGATCCTGTTGGGTAAACCGCCCCACCTCCGGATCATAGTACCGAAACCGGTTGTAATGCAGCCCGGTCTCTTCATCGAAGTACTGCCCCTGGAAACGCAGATTATTCTCTACTTGTGGGTTATCCGCAAGGGCGAGGCTGCCGTAGGCTTTGTAGTTGGCGCTCCATACCAGCTTGCCTTGGGCGTTGCTGATTTCTTGTGGGGTGCCTAGGTGGTCTAGGTGGTAGTGATAGATCTTGCCTTGTTCTACGAAGGCTAGAGGCTTGAAGGTACCCGGCTCGAATAGGTAGGTTTTATCTGCTAAGTAAGGCTCTTTATCCGGGCTGAATTCTTGCTGCTCTCGCCCGCCTTGCCCATCTTCCCCCACCTCCTGATCCGCGATGTATCGCTCCGATAGCAGTACGTCGTCGTTCCATAGGAACTCGGTGCGGGTTGGGCTATCGTCGATAGTGGAGGTTTTACTCACGCGCCGGCCAAGGGCGTCGTATTCGTAGCGGGTGGTAGCTTCGCCGTTGTCTACCTGTATTAATTGGTTGAGGCAGTCGTATTGATAGTGGGTGACCAGCTTGCCGCCCTTGCCTCGGCGCTCACACACTCGGTTGCCACGCTGGTCATATTCGTAGTGGCTGTCGCCGTAGAAGCCATTTAAGACTTCCAAGCGGCTATTTGGGCTGGGCCGGCACGTCTGAAAACAGCCAAGTATTTAGCTCGCACTTAATCGCTGACATGGCACAGCGTTAACTACGAAGCACGAATAAATTAGACGGCAATGGGTTTACCCGAGCCGGCGAGTAGTTTTACTTAAACGCGGAATGAGTACCGCGAATGAGGGAGGCTAAGCTAGAAGACAGGTCGCTAGGACTGGCGCGGGGGTCGCGATGTGTAGGGAAAGCACGAATGCCGCGGGGGCATGGATGCCCAGGAGCGGCCTGGTGGGCGGCGGTAAAAAGCCTAAATTTATTTTAGCGGCTAAAAGGGAATGATAATTTTTCGGCCACACCAGCAACACCCGTGACAGGCTTAGCAGCCGCATTACTTTACTGTGCAGTGCGAAGCACTGCCCCCAGCCACGCGTGGCTGGGCTGAACGGACGGTTTGCAGTTGGAATCTGGCGCGGTGTGAGCATGGCGGGCGGGTTGCGCTTTTTTGCAAGCCGTGTGACATGCGGATAGGTGGTTAGAAGTCCAACCTCTCCTGTAGGTCTCCACGAACGTATTCAGTGAAAGAACCTATATTGTGCATTACCGTTGCTCTAACATAGATAAGTGAACCACCGTTCTGTTCTTCAATCCCAATAACCACCGAGCAATGGGTGCTTCTGCAATTCAATTTATCCCGTTCAAACTCTTTACGCAGTAGGTAATCAACGTATTTTCCAGCGTTTTTATATGGGATATACATCTTACTACCAGACTCGGCGACCTGCGGTGCGCCGTCAATCGTCGCCGAAACATAGTTACTCTTTGCAACGACAGGATACTCCTCGGCCAGCTTAGTTAAATGCTCTTTTGTGTCACCCTCAACAAAGAACTCCATTTCGCGAACGGTCTTCTCAGCTGGCCCATCATCAACTATCACGTCACGATGCTCTACCAACCAATTATCAAGCTTTCTAACGCTGGAACATGAGCACAATAAGACAACACTTAAAACAAGAAGAAATACTGGCTTTTGATTCTTCTCATATTTCACAATGTACGCCCCCAGATTTTACTACAAGATGCTGTGCGCAGCGTCGAAGACTGAACTGTCCGGGTGGCACAAAGCAATACCTGCCCGCCACCGCTTTTCCATACTACTTATCTAGCTTCACTATCCCGACTATTTCAGACCAATCACTTCGAAGAAATAAAATTAAGGTTTTATCATCCAATTCATAACTGACTAATAATAATTTGTCTTTAGCCGTTACCAAATAATCCAATAATTCTTTTACACCTGAAAAACTCGAATTTATTTCTAGCAAATGTTGGTATCTTCTGGAGTAAATTGTTTCCAGTTGTTTTGGCTCAATAGGGTTTTGAGAAGCCGCTTTTAACTTCCCGCACGAGACGTCTTGAGACAATCCATTTGCCAAAGGTTTGCACTCACTACTAAAACAACCTTTTTGTACTAAGCTTTCAACCAAATTTTCAACATGACTGATCATCGCACTTTAGCCCCTGTCACAGGCCCTAATCTCAGAACCTCACTCTCAACAAAGTTATCTGGAGACCAAATCAAATCTTTTCGTTTAACTTGCTGCTCAAGAATAATCGACTCTGGTTCCGACTTAGCAAATCTTTCTGCGATAGATCTATCGGTTGTCCAAGAAGTAAAGTCGCTTTGATTATCACCAAGGTTATGCAATTCAACATCTCGATGACCTCCCCAAGGCACAGCATTACCTTCTATTGCGTTCACATAGTCTGGATGATTTGGATGGACACCACGGTACACAATTACTAATTCTTCTTGATTCCCGTCTGGAGATCTAAAACCATGTGGGCCGATATGCGTATCAGTTAAAGGATCGTAATTTTCAGGTATTTTTTTGTTTCTATCTGGACAATCTTTACTACTCAATCCATAAGGATCAATCCAGCTTATTGGATTCGGAGCATACTGATAGTTGTTTATACCCCCCAACAACCCAATCGGATCCTGTTGGGTAAACCGCCCCACCTCCGGATCATAGTACCGAAACCGATTGTAGTGCAGCCCGGTCTCTTCATCGAAGTACTGCCCCTGGAAACGCAGATTATTCTCTACTTGTGGGTTATCCGCAAGGGCGAGGCTGCCGTAGGCTTTGTAGTTGGCGCTCCATACCAGCTTGCCTTGGGCGTTGCTGATTTCTTGTGGGGTGCCTAGGTGGTCTAGGTGGTAGTGATAGATCTTGCCTTGTTCTACGAAGGCTAGCGGCTTGAAGGTACCCGGCTCGAATAGGTAGGTTTTATCTGCTGGGCTAGGTTCTTTGCCTGGGCTGAAATCTGGCTTTTCGTGCCTCTCTTGCTGCCCTCGCCCACCCTGCCCATCTTCCCCCGCCTCCTGATCCGCGATGCATCGCTCCGATAGCAGTACGTCATCGTTCCATAAGAATTCAGTATGGGTTGTGCTATCGTCGATGGTGGTGGTTTTGCTCACTCGCCGGCCCAGGGCGTCGTATTCGTAGCGGGTGGTAGCTTCGCCGTTGTCTACCTGTATTAATTGGTTGAGGCAGTCGTATTGGTAGTGGGTGACCAGCTTGCCGCCCTTACCTCGGCGCTCACACACTCGGTTGCCACGCTGGTCGTATTCGTAGTGGCTGTCGCCGTAGAAGTTGACGCGGTTACCCGTTACTTGTTGGCTGGTATTGGTGTTTGGCTCGGCGCTGCCCAAAAGGTTGCCGGCCGGGTCGTGAACGAAGGTCTCTGGCTGGGGCCCAGTGACTTGTACTAGCCGGTCTACGCTGTCGTAATGGTAGTGGCTGGTGCCTCGGCGTAAGTCGTCGATTTGGCTGAGTTGGCCGGCCGTGTTATAGCCATAGCGTCGCTCGTTTACGGTGCTCCCGTGCTCCCCGGTAGATGTTAGCTTAAGCAATTTCTGCCGCTGCAAACGGCCCTGCGGGTCATAGCCCTGCTCGGTTTTTAATTGGTTGCCGTGTAGGCGATTGGTTTCTCGGCCAAGTTCGTCTCGGTCTATGCCTGCCACCAGGTGGCCATCGAGCGAAACTTCACTGAGCAAGCCAGCATCGCTGTATTGGTAGGCTACACGGTTGCCATCCGGTAGCTTACTGGCGATGCGGCGGCCCAGGGCATCGTATTGATGATAAATAGATTGGCCGCCCTGGCTCACTTGCGTTGGCCGGCCTACGGCATCGTAAGCCCAGCTTAACGTCTGCGCTGGGTTATTGGCTGCGGTTAAGCGGCCAGACTTGTCGTAATAGAATTGCTTAAGTTTTCGCTTAGTGGCTTTACCGTTATCCACCTCCAACCATTGCTCTAGCAACTGGCCGCGGTTGTTGCGTAAATAACTCAGCCGCTGCAAGCATTGGCCGGTTACTGGGCAGGTCTCCTCGCTGGCCGCCAGCTCACCCGCGCGGGAGTATTGATAACGCTGGGTTCTGCCATCAAAACCAATTTCTTCTATTAAGCGCTCGTTGAGGTCGTATTTGAGTTGGTATTGCTCACCGTTTTGGTTGGTTAGCCCAATTAGGTTACGCTCGCCATCGTACTGGTAGGCTAAGGTGTGGCCCAGTGAATCCACTCGTTTTACAACTTGCGAAAGCCCGTTGTAACAATATTGCGTTACATTGCCATCCGTGCCGGTATGCTCGGTTAATAACCCTAAGCTGTTGTAGCGGTAGGCTTGGCTTGCGCCATCAGCCGTGGTGACCTGCGTACAGCGGCCGGTTTCATCATAACGGTAGCTGGTTCTGGATTTATCCGCCTGGATAACAGCTTCTACTAAGCCTTCGCTGTTGCGCTTGTAACGGGTGTGCTGGCCCAGTGGATTGCGGATGGCGGTGAGCAGGCCTTGGTTGTCCCACAGGTAATGCCAGGTTTGGCCTAGTGGGTTAGTAATGCTTCTCGGTAAGCCCAGCGCATTGTATGCGTATTGAAAGCACTCACCCGCGGGGTTGGTTTGGCTGGCCAATAGGCCATTTGCGGTATACGTTTTGCGCCAGGGCTGGCCTAATTGATCCGTGGTTTCCAGCACGTTACCTTGGGCATCCCGCCGAAATCTTACGATCTCGCCGTCCCGGCCAACGGTTTTTACCAATCGCTGTTGGGTGTCGTACTCAAATGACTGTGCTCGGCCAAGTGAATCTGTAATTTGTGTAATATTGCCCCAAAGGTCGTATCGGTACCGGGTTTCGCCACCTTCTTGATCGCGATGTACCAGAGGCTGACCAGCGTCGTTGAACTGGTAATATTCGATACCGCCTCGGGTATCGGTTATTTCAACGGCTTTGTTTTCTGTTAGCCAGCGGAAACGATAGTCGTAAGTGGGCTGGCCATCGATGCTGTCTCCCCAGTTGCGAATGCAGCGGCCACGGTTACTGTTTTGCGTCCACTTAAAGTGAAAACTGTAACCACTTTTGAGTGTTCTTTTTTGAATAACGTGATTACTGTACTGGTAACGTTCGGCATTGCCTTGCGCATCGTAGGCTGCTACTAGGTCGTTATCATCGTTATAGTGGTAGGTAGCCAGGGTTTTTCCTTGCCCCGCCGCTGAATACCACTGTATTTTTTCTATACGAGGCCCGTTATACGCCAGTTGCCAACGGGCACCTTGATCGGAAACTACCTGCTGCAATTGGCAGTTGGCGTTGTAGACTAAATCTACGCCATTACCCATGCCGTCCTGAACTCGGGTTGGGTAAATACGATTACCATCGGCCAGTATGAATTGCTTTACTAAACGGCCGTCGTCTTCTAATAGCGTGTAGCTGTCACGTTTATTGCGAATTAAGGTGAGTTTTTCAGTTTTATTGGTGGTAGAAGCACCAACGGCAAGCCGAGCAAAAGGTACAATGCGAGCTTCATTGGTGTGCAACGCCACACCAAAATTGGTGCGCACTAATTTTTCCGCAAATGGGTGCGTCCAACCGTGGCCCATACCACAATCGATGGTATTACTGCTTTTGTATTTTCTAAGCCAGGGAATTGAAAACACCCCGGAGATGGTAAAATCGGTTAAGCCAAGAATTTCTTCACCGGTTACCAAGCTGATGGGCTCACCGCCGGTGCAGGTTTGCGAATCTTTTCGGCAGGCCTCGCCATTTTGGTTCGTGGCCGAGCTGTGATTGTCAGTGTCTTGCGCATTTTCGTCGTTGGCACCATCATCCTTGCCCGAATGTTGGCTATCTCGCCGATTTTCAACATTGGCTTCGGGGGGGACGTCTAATTTGGACTGCGATCCACCACCGCCTTTTGTTGCCAACTTAGAATCCATAAGATGTGCTAAATCCGCCAACAGTGTCATGGCTTTTTCGCTAAACGGGCCAAACCGAGCTTTGGCTAGCTTGCTAGCTTTACTGCCGGCTTGCATTGCCCTTTTAGCCACCACGGCTGTGCCCATGGTGCACAGCCCCAACAGAACATCAATACCGATTTCAAACACTAATGTGGAGATGACCTTTAAGCCGGTGAGGCGGCTGTCGGTGTATTTTCGGCTTTGAGCTAGGCTATCGATGTAATCGTATAATAGTTCTCGGGTCAGGTGATCGCTCATTAAAAGTCGAAATAGCCGCTCCCCTTCCTTAAGCTTTTCAACCACTTTGCGAGCAATATTTTTAGCCGCTGTAGCCACGGCATTGGCACTGGCGTTAACCGCATTGATATACCCCACGCCCAGGGATTCTAGCTCGTCCAACAGTGCCTTCTTGTTCCCCTTTAGAGCGTCCAGTACCGCGGATTCCATGCGGTTTTGAAACTCTACCAAGCCACTCAAGCCGGCTTTAACGGTTTGCACTGCAGCGGTGGCGGCATCGCATGCGAACTCTACCACGAACATCGCGGCATCTTTTAGCCCTACTATGGCACCCCATGCAGCATCTCCGACTACGGCAACCGTCTCGGACCACTCCGCGTACTCGCGGTCGAAATAGGACAAATTAAAGTGTACGGCGTCCGCGGCAATTTTATCGCGCCAGCGAAATTGAATTTCTTGGCCAAGGCTTTCGCTGAGTTGTAACCGTTTTTTCGCAATTGGTTCGTCCATGGCTGCCACAGGCAAGCTAGAGGAAGAATAAAAACGATCTTCAGGCTCTGCCAAACGATTAATATACTGCTCGCCCAGCTTATAGACTTGCAGCCGCTGGCTTAATACCAACTCTTCGAAATGATCCCAAATGGAGAAGGGGTTCCAGTAGTCATTGGGCTGACCATGGTAAAAACTGAGGACTTTCTTGATACTGCCCAGGCCGAGGTCATCTTGAAACTCGCTCAGCTCGCCGCTGGTTCTGATTAAATCTCCAGCGAAGCCCTCTCGCTTCAACAGTAACCAAGTGGAAGGTACAAAACTTTCGCGGGCAAACATCCATACGCTGCCGGCCGCTCGAATGGCAATTAATTGGTGTTGTTGCTGGTGCGGTATTGCCACCAATTTTGATGGATCAAATTCCCACATCGAGCGTAATCCTCTTCCTTAAAGATTGACTAAAGTTAAAAATTGACTAAAGACTTTTAGAGATTAACTAAAATACTACTCAAGTTGTCTGGGGCTCCGGCATCCAATGCACCCGAGAGAAAATCAATATTTATTTGATCGATATTGGCAACTGCCACACGTTGCGATAAAGCACGATGATCAAAGACTTTTGTTAGACCATCAGAGCAAAGTAAAAATCGATCGCCTTCATAAATGTAACCACTGATACCATCGTATAGCAGTTGATCTTCTATACCAATGGCGTGTGTTAGAGCCTGGCCCGCTGGATCGTTTAGAATTTGGTATTCACTAAATGATCCTTCATCAATCATCGCCTGGGCACGAGTATGATCGCGGGTTATTAGCGTTAATTTTTCATCTCTGTATAAATAACAGCGACTGTCACCCGACCAGAAACAATGATACCGGTCGGCTTCTAAAATTAATGCGACCAAGGTTGTACCAATAATGCGATCAACACCACCTTTTAAAGACTCCGCCAAAATTTCTTGATTTGCCGCTTTTAAAGCATCCGGAAATTGACGGACTAAATCAGCACCTTTAACTTTTTTTGCCAATTGATATATATGGCTAATAACACAATGACTGGCGTAATCTCCGGCGTCGTGGCCACCCATACCATCGGCTACGGCCCATATGCCCGATTTAGGCAGCGCCAACAACGCATCTTCATTGCGCTTACGCACACACCCGGTGTGGGTGAAACTACTGGTCTCTATATTTCCGGTGACAATGGCCATGTTAATTACTACTGTGCCCTAACGTAAATTCGTATTCGGCCAGTATCGCTCTTATCGCACGACTTGGGAGTGATTCCATCCCCATTTCTGCCACTGGCCATCGATCATGGCGGAGAATTGACCACTATCTGGCATGCCAGAACACGTCAACAAACACGGCAGCACTGCATCCGAGCCTTCCGTCCACCACAAGCTGTAATTGCCCAGCATACGCTCAGCGTTGTAATGGAGCAATTGTAAGGCATGGGGGACCGGATCATCGGTGGGTGTTTGATCAAATGCCATGTTCTGGGTTCTGGCCATAAAAGATAACTCAGTTGCCATGGCTGGCCAGGGTTGTGCAGCCGGCACCGGTAGCTGCTCAAAAAACTCTATAAACCGGCTATAGGCCAATTCGTCTTCTAACGCGAGTAGCGCGGTTTTTTCGGCTTCTTGATACCATCTGCCACCCTCTAAATACGCCTGCCAGGGTACGTGATCTCCTATGTGGGCTATTGTTAACGGGAAATATCGGCCCACCTCATCGACACTAGGAATCACAACGCCAACCACGGCTTGCTGATGTACTACATCAGGCATGGCGGCAAAACGCCAAATTGGCGCATTGAGGTAATATTCTTGCCACTGCTCCGCCAGCTGCTCTTGACTGATACTTAAGCAGCTTTGCAACCAGGCGTGCCAATACTCGGTATAGGTTGTAGGCAAAAAGTGGCTGATAAAATCGCTCTGCATTGGCAGTTTACCAAATATGCCGCAGGTATCTTGCTGGGCCATTACAACCGCTCCGGCAAACTTAATTCGCTCATTAATGCTGGGTCGAACGGATGCACCCGGGTTGATGGGTGTAGCTCTTGTGTGGTTTCAATTCCATTAACGGCAAAGGTAAGCATTACTGTGCCCGGCTCTGCCCCGGCATCGAAACTGGCGTATTGATCCAATAGCCGAAACCAACCCCAGTCTCCATCACCACGCACACTGATGGGGGTACCACGGCTCACTAAACTAAAACTCAGTTGATTGTCCGAAGGATCTTCACCGGGCCATTGGAAGCTTTGGCTTTTGGGTGGGCCGTGATGGTAATTTAAATTGGCACCGCTGATGTCCAAGGATAAATTGCTGGCTATTCTGTCCAAGGTGTGAGGCTTAAGCGAAAAAGCAACATTGAGATTTTCACTACCGGCGAAAAACGCTTGACGTACGGAGTCTGCGCGCTGGAAAAACTCCAACACTTTTGCGCTCATGCCCGTGGGCTTCCTCCAACGCCAGGGCTGGCTGCGGGTATCGACGTAGGGCGCCAAATATTGCTTAAAGTAAGAATCTAACACACCACCTGGGCCAAAAAATGCCACAAAGTCTGTTAATTTAATGTCTTCTTGGCTGGTTTTATCGAGCGGGTATCGGCCCTGTAGATGTTGCTCGTAAAACGCCAGTACGTCACTTTGCCAAGAAGTATTAATATGGCTTTGCGTAGCCACCTGAGCAACTTTTTGGGTATTTTTTCCAAGGCTTTGGAACCAACCCTGCAATTGAGGTGGCGCCTCATCTACCGATATTTGTAATTGCATTAAGGCCTGCTTTTGCGTACCACCACTGGTACTGGCAAACGCGGCTTGGCCTAGGTCTTCGGCGTAGAGCAATTTTTGCAGATAATTATTTAGGCCGTAAATCGCCTCCTGTAAGCTTAGCAAAGCGGCACTGCCGTCTTCGGCGGTGTAACTGTTTAGCTCAGAAAAATACCGATCTATGTCTTGGCCAGGTAGTTTTGCTTTTTTGGCAATTAATTCTGTAGGCACTAAGCGCTCTAAACGACTCTTTTGACTACTAGCGACGTTTTCGGCAACCCGCCCCAGTGCCTGCACCGTTTCTTTATCCACTCCAGGTGCCTCGGCTAGTGCGGTATGCTTTCGAATCGCCTTAAGTAACATGATTAACGGTTCATCGGCACTGGCCAACAGGCGCACCACGGTTTTGCCCCGCGTAACAGTGCCAAACGGCAGCAGTGATAAATCGTTTAAAAAATAATCCCAGCGTGTTTGGTACTCATATAGATACTGTTGATACACACTGCTTTTAATTTCTTCTAAATCGGTATCGGAAATGGATTTAGCCAAGGTATCACCGTAAATCCATTGTTCGTCGGCGAGCTTCTTAGCTAAGTTAACACTGGCCACATTAAACCCAGCGTGGAAGCCTTCGTAGGTAAAAAATGCTGGCACTCCCTGCGACAAAGGTAAGCCACTGCGCCGAGTGAACAATTGCTTGGCCCGCTTGCCCAACACCCCTTGTACATTGAACTGCTCTGGATGATTGGCTAGGTGATCGTTTTTGATCCGTCGATAGGCGCGCATATCCAGCGGCGTAGCCACCAAGGCTTCCCGGGCAGTGGCCACCGCATGCTCATCAAAATCCGTCGGTAGCGCGCCCTGCTCTAGCGCGGTAATTAGATGCTCACCTAATTGGTCTCGTAGGGCTTGGTGATGCTCGCCGGGCAGACTCCTTTGCCACAGCACCTGGGCCCAGGCAAGAAGGCTATCTTGCTCCAAATGCTCTGGTTGATACAGCATTAAGTAAAACTTAAGCGCCTCATACAAGCGCTCATCGTCGTCAAACGACTCGGCGATCTGTTCTAAAAGCAGCCGACTAAAATCGTCCATAAAAAAGGCTGATAGCCCTTCGACGTAGGTCGTCTGGGCCTGAGCGCCAATCTTATCGCCTTGATAAAGACCAAAACCCTGCGGCCAAGTGTACAGGCTGTCTTTTTCCTCAAACCCTGTGGGTAAATGCTTGAGCAGGTTCAACCCCTCGTTTAGAACCGACCAACTATGGGGTTTATCGAGCCCACCGTTGGTAGACTCGTAATAAAGATCTATGGCTTGGTCGGACTGATCCAAGTACTGCTCGTTGAGATTTTTGCTATTGGTCCAAGCAAACAAGCCGCCGGCAAACCCACCCAAACTTGCCAACAGCAACGCCGAATAAGCGACCCTGAAACGCTGCGTGACTCGCTGGTTAACCGTTGCAACGTTAGACTCGGCAAAAATAAAATTTTTTAAAAGATTCTGCACAAAGTACGGCTTTGTATCTTGCCCTGTATGGTCCACCGGTGGTGCCATCAGCTCTACGGGCGCCAAACTGGTTACCCATTGCGATACCGTATCTGTTTGGGTACCACTGATAAAAAACACGCCCCGTAGCAGCAGTGGCGATTCGAATTGATTGGTGGAGAATATCGAGCTGACATATTCCTGCAGCAATCCCCGTAAGGCTTGCATTTGCCGTGGAAATTCACTTACCAAGCAGCGCTTTTGCTGGCTCGTTTCTCTATTAAGGCGATGATTGACTTGGCCATATAACTGCGCCACAAGCTGACTAAATTCTTGCTCAAACCACGCATCAATATCTGTACTGGGCCGAGCCGGCGCGGAAAACCCCCAAATCTGCGATCGATCTTGTTTTTCCATATCGCTGAAAAAACTGCCAAACCCAGCCACTTTGTCCATTTTGCTAAACAGGACATACACCGGCAACTGCATCTGCAAATGGTTATTCAGCTCCTGTATGCGCTGTTTAATGGCGGTGATTTGTAGGCTTTTTTGCGTTGCAGTTTTAGCCAGAACATCCTGCACGCTAATGGTAACGATGATGCCATTTAGCGGCCGCTTTGGCCGGGCTTTTTTTATTCGGCTGAGAAACCCTAACCAAGCTGACGATTCTACCTGCGCCGGGTTATCTTGAGTGGTATATCGCCCTGCTGTATCAATTAAGATAGCTTCATCAGTAAACCACCAATCACAATAGCGTGTGCCGCCTTCACCTTTGATAGGCTCATTGCCAATGGCATCGCTCAGCGGAAACTGCAGCCCGGAATTTTGAATGGCGGTGGTTTTGCCAGAGCCAGGGGCACCGATGATGATATACCAAGGTAACTTGTACAACTTGCCCTCGCGCTCAAAGGCGGAGCCTTTCAGCAACGCTAAGCTGTCTTGGAGGCGCTGATGTAACATCTGCTCATCCGGGTTAACCTTAGAGCGGGTCTCTGGTTGTGCGGCCGCGTCTGCCTGTAGCCCCTCGGTAAGCGCCTGACTGGCCTTGGTATCCTGCTGACGCAATCGTAGATTATTTAACCCCCAACACAGCAACGCCACCATTATTAGTAGTAATCGCGACTGGGCAGAGGCGAGAAGCACCTTATCGGCAATAGCCACCAATGGTCCTACAAACCAAATGACCAAAGACAACAAAACCAAGGCCAACAGCGACAGCAGCCATGGTTTTCTTAGGGCTTTGAATATTTTACCCATCCTTAAGACTCTTCCTTGATTGCAGACTGAGCAGCACCACGAGTGTGATAGATAGTGATGACCACACGGCGATTGGCAGCCCTACCTGCGGCGCTATCGTTGCTAGCCATGGGCTGCTCGGCACCCTTTCCTTGTGGGATAATTCGCGACGGCAACTGGGCTGCCGCCGACATATGCTTAACTACGGAGCTGGCTCTGGCCAGCGAAAGATGCCAATTCGACGGAAAGGCAGCGGTTCGAATCGCTCGGTTATCGGTGTGCCCTGAAACGGTTATCCGTCCTGGGATAGACTCCAAAGACTTGGCGATTTTATCCAATATCGGAAAAACAGCGTCGTTAATCTCGGCGCTGCCAGAGGAGAACATGCCATTGTTGGGCAGTGTTATGTCGGTGTGGGATGCGTAGTCGTTTATATGCACCGCCTCACGCTGTATTTCGTCAGCCAGCAAATCACGAAGTGCCAAAACATAGCCAGGGGTGTTGAGCGATGCCATAGCCGATTCCGACGACGCCGGAACAATGTCAGCTAATTTTTGCCGGGTGATATCGGATTGCTGGTTAAGCGTCATTGACCAATAGCTGTAACAGCCGAACGCAATTAATATAAGTACCGCGGAAAATATCCAATAGGGTAAAAACGAGTGCAGCCGCCCGCCAAAACCAACAATCGGTTCATGTTTAGTGGATAGGTCAAATGTGAGTTCTTCGCGGCTGCGGTGCAATAATTCGTACAATTGTGAACGGTATTGCTCCGCCTTAATGCCGCCATTGGATTCCACGCGCAATTTACCCATAAACCCCAAAGATAGCGCCAGGTAAAGAAGCTCAAGGATTTCTTGATTGCGAGATGCGGCTCCGCAGGCATGCTCAAGAATGTCGTATACTCGCTCACCACCGTACGTTTCGTTATGAAAGATACTGAGCATAGGTCGCTGGCTCCAATTGCTAGATTCACCCCAAGCGGTATTGAGCACCGCCTCATCGACAAGCGCACTAAGAATATAGCTAGCATCGATTCGCTTTTGAGAATCCTCACAAATCGAGAGCGCTTTCTGCTCAAAGTTATGGATTTGGGATTTACACAGGCCGTGCAATTGGCCAACGTTGATATTACCCGTGATCTGGCGTAGCTGAGAAACCACCGCTAACACATCACTTGCAGCGGAGACCAAATCACTGCAACTGGCTCGGGGGTATGATTTAAGCCCCTTAATCGCCACGGAGCCCTTGGTTTGGCGTTTTGGTCGCGGCGTAACCAGGGTTTCATTACCGCCGCTATTAGCTGCAGCGCCCTGTACCAGAGGAGACTCGCCCTCAGGTAGCTTTCTGCGAGGCGTAATGATGGTATGGTCGGCCAAAGACTGGCTGCTCTGGCGCTGTTGTTTGCGCCCCGGACGCGGTTTTATAACCGTATGATCCATTTCATTCATGGCAGATACCCAACAGCCCCAAGCGCCATCGACCTAGCTCTCTCGTATTGCCCAAAACTCGACCTCTAGCTGGGGTAACTCACCGGCCAAGTGAAATGCAAAGCCGCCGGATTTTTGCAGCGATCGCCATAGATCACCCTGCGCGTCTAGCTGGTAGTAAATACAACCGGCATGATAGGTAATTTCTCTGGGGGCTGTGGCAAGAGACGTAATGGTAATTCCGGTTAGTTGGTTGTTTACCAAGTCGCGAATCGTCTCTACTGAGCCAATTTTCAGATGGTTTGGAATGTAATTGCGCAGCTTGTCGGTTTGCAAACCGGATTTAAACGCCAGCACAAACCGAGCTTGAGTCAACAAGCTACGATCAGACAAACGCGCCACAAACACCCCAAACTGTCTTTTTTCAACCTTGATGGGGATTGCCGTCTGCTCTAACACGACACTGAGCTGCTTATTAATCGCAGCCATCACAGATGGAAAGCACAAGTGCAGGTTGTCATGCTGATAACGCACGTGGGCTGCCGGCCGCTTGCCTTTAGTGGTGAAAGTAGCCAGTTCACCAGAAAAGGTCTGCATTAATTCAAACAGCCGCTCTGGATGCAACTGCTTCAGTGATTTTAGGTGCTGCAGACTGGGCTCAAATCGGTTGAGCATTTGTAGCAGCATAAAGTCGACGATGGCGGAAGCACTCTTGTCTTTGTTGTCTTGGGTAAACCGCACTGCCAAGGCTTCTGCCCTTTGTTGCACCAGACCGATCACATCTTCTAGATAGGTCATCAACCGATTTTCGTTGGCAGCATTCAAGCAAGGGGGAACAAAATTGCGGTCCAAAATAATTGCACCCTCCTGAGTAACCTCCTGAATTCTGGCCACGGGAAGCGCAGTGTAGCCCCCCAGGCTGGCCGACTCTAAGACCAACTGAAATTGTAATTCAGCGGTTTCTATGGTTTCTTGGTTGGCGCTGTCGGAACTATAGTCATAAACATCCAACTGCCGTAGGATGTACCGAGACAAGCCCGAGGGTGAATCCTGTAAATTGATGTGGCGCGCTCCTGCCTGATAAATCGGCAGCGCCAAATAGACTAATTGCTGTTTTACTCCAGCGCTGATTTGCAACGGGGTAGGCAACTGCGCACTTACTGGCAACTCGAAAGGACAGCCGTCCGGCATCACCCCCCGAGCGAGGTTTAAACCAAGCTTACCCTCATGCAACGCACTTTCGTTGAGGTGAATTGAATCAAACCCCCAAATAAACGGCGCGATGGCCTTGGCCCTGGCCTCGATAAACGACTCAATGTATCGCTCCTGCTGCTGAAAGTGGTGCGGGAAGAGATATTGGCTTTCCATCCATGCTATTTTTGTCGTTTTCACAGTCCTTGTCTCATTTTTGGGGTTTAACAAAGTTGCTCACTTACTGCATTAACGCCTCTACCGATTGCACTCGAGATTCCGCTGCTGAAATGTCTGACTTTACGGCAGACGTCGTTTCTACAGAGCGATCAAACAGCTCTTTGTTCGCTAGGTTTCGACGATTACGTTTAACCGTGGCTACTTCTGCCGATCCGAATTGATACCAATGCGAGTAGTAATACTTATCTGAGACCTGAACCACTTGTCGCCACCGCGCTTCATCTATGTTTCGATAGGCTGCAAGCACAGCAACGAACTCAGTTCCCTTATCGACCGGCAATTTGGCCTTTATTTTTTGCTTTGGCTGCAGGGTGTAGGTTTTTTCTAGAATCAACTCGTCACTGAGTAAGTTTTTTGCGTTGTAAAAAACCTCATCGAAGGTGAGATTGTCAAACGTGGCCCTAGAGGACAAATGCAATACTTTAACGCGCAACGGAGAAGCCCTTCCGTTTACGTCTGGATTAAGATCATCACTGGCTACAAGTGCTATCTTCTCGAAGGGGCTGACGGCCATATTAGCTACCGTACAGCCGCTGACAAATACAACCAATACAAGATTGACTGACAATAGAATTGCAGCTCTATTTGGCCTCATCTCTGGCCCCCATTCGCCGAGCGTGGGACAACAAAAATCGAGTTTCGTTATCCTTTTTTATGGCCACGTTGGCATGAGCAAATATCCGCTGCCAGTTACGCTGAAAAAAGGCCCACTTCCGTGCAGCGCCTGAAAAACCATCGTTCAGCTTTGAGGGCGCCAGGTCGGAATGCGCGGACTCTTTATTATGCGATTGCACCAGAGCCTGGGAAATTGCATCAGGACATAACGACTTGTGCAATTTATCCAACATCAGCTGATGGGAATTTGCGATATCGGCCATGTCCTCGAGGATGTATTCGGCACTTTTGACGAGTTTTTCGTCCAGCTGCTGAGACGTCCCACTAGTAGTGTCCAAAATAGCCGACCAGAAATCACTTGCTGACTTTAGCCCACCTAACGGGTCCGACTCCTTTTGCCTTTCCCGGCTAATCTTGTCGAAGCTCAGTTTACTTTTAGCAGATTGAACTTCGTCTCGGGTACTCAATTGCGCATTGATAGCAGCATCAAAACATCGCCCCAATTTGCGCATTGTTTCAACAGTTAGATCATCAACGGAACAATCAGCCTGGCCGAGACCTTCCAGCAAGGCCTCTAGTAAGCGAGTGCTCTTGCTTGCAAAAGGCACTACAGAAGCCCCCGTTGAGGCCTCTTCTGCAGTCGTTAACGGCTCTGCAGGGGTGTGCGAACAGTCTGTATCCCAGTCTTCAGGGATGGAGAAAGACGGAGGGCTGAAGTTATCTTCCAAATCGCCAAAGTCGTTCTTAACCTTGGCATGGTCGGACCCCGATAAGGCCATTGGGTCTAGCTCAAAGGCCAATTCCTCAACCTCCGGCAAAAGGGGATGAGCAAAGTTGAGCACGGCGGGGGGCTCAGGCCCAACCGGCTCGGTGGCGAGTGCCGAGGCTGGAGCGACTGCTTCAACAAGATCATTAGCAGCTTGGCCGTCGTCCTGCAGGCCCAACGGAGAATCCTGCAGTTGACCTTCCGCAAGGCAACCGCTTAGCTCACTAACTTTCAGAGTGAAGGCTCCGAGAGCCAAGGTATCACCGCTCGCCAAACGATGCCTGTTGCCCGCACCTATTGGGGTGCTGGCGTTGTTAACGTAAACCCCATTAGCACTGTGATCGACTAGATAATACACGTCGCCCACACCAAGTATCTCCGCATGCTTGCGAGAAACCGCGCGGTCCGGGCAGGGCAAACACAACGAAGCATCAACTCCTCGGCCAATTATCGCACTTTCGTCTGCGCCAACGGTAAGCTGGGCATCGACTGAAATACCTCTCGGGCTACTTACTACCTCTATCACTAGAGACATAGTCTTCCATTCCTACCCTAATTGAGACGCACGCTGCGTGAAAATTCAACGCTGGGATGCGGGGGACTTAAAGCTCACGACTAACCCGTCTAAAGTGTTAAGCCCACCATTTGGAGTACATCAATTTAACGTCCCGGAAAGTAACACGGTTTTTTTAAACCAACCAACAGACGATATGACTAGGTGAGAACAAGGTCATAATTTTTGAAATTACGATCAAAAAACTCTGGTGAAAGAAAACAAAATTAGTAGACTCGCCGAGAAATAATTTGTGCGTTTCTAAATCCATTACACGATATGGATGAGCGATAGGGATGAGAATTAAAAAAGTATTAATGCTTTTTCAGAAAGACTTAATACTTCGGGGATTAAATCCACTTACCAGTATTAATACTTACACAGACAAACGATGCTTAACACCAAATGTACGCCGGCCTAACTAGTCTAGGCGTATGATTTAAAAAGCCTATGAATTAACAAGCCTGTGAACCTGTGGCCATATCGCAAACCTAGAGACACGCCGTGAAGCGTTTGTTAATTTTCGAAAACCAAAAACACGCACATGGTAGCAGCAACAACCGGTTTAACCCGTTCAGCACGCTGAACACCCAATTATTGCAAGGACTGGCAAGCTAGGTTTTTCTAGCATCAACTTCAGCGTTAGACAAACGTTGATCAACCAAAGGATCGGAGAGGGTATGGAAGCGACTACAACATCTAAAATACCTGCGCCAATACCAGATCAACCCACCGGCCAAGCAACGGCCAAATCTGGCAATGTTATCCAATGCGGCGACCAGCTCCTCAACCGCTTTATTTTAATGCGAAAAATTGGCTCCGGTGGCAACAGTGAAGTCTACCGAGCGAGAGATTTACTGGCCGTATTAGATGGCAATACCAGCACCAGCGATATTGCGATCAAACTAGCCTCGCCAAGTAAAGCCCCAAGCGCTCTAGCCAACAAATTGTTGCTGCGGGAGGCCCTGTGCACTCGCAACCTCTCTCACTCCAGCATTGCCCGAGTATACGATTACCATCAAGATGGCGAGCGAGTATTTCTCACCATGGAACTGATAGATGGTGAGCCACTCTCAGATTTACTGCAACGCCAGCCAAATCAGTTACTACACTACAAGCACGCCATAAAAATCATAGATAACGTGGCAAGCGCGATTCAGACCGCTCATCACGCAGGCATTATTCATTCCGACATTAAGCCGGCCAACATACTTCTCGGTATCGACGGAACGGTGAAGGTGATTGATTTCGGCACATCGAGACAAAAGCTACAACAACAAGCGCAGCTGGAAACCAGTAATAGCACTCAATCTGAATTCGTCGCGTACACGCTGGCATACGCCAGCCCACAACTGCTGATGGATGAGCCACCCGCCGTTGCAGACGATATTTACGCACTGGCTTGTGTGGTATACGAAATGCTTGGCGGCAAACAAGCCAATGCAAATTCTATAAAAAGTAAAGATGCTAAAGTTGCCTACCGGCCAACAAAAGAACGTATTAAACCTGCGGTTCTAAATCACCGTCAGTGGCAGCTACTGTCTCTCGCCATGTCGGCCAAAGGCTGCCAAAAGTTTGAATCCATCGAGGAGTTCTGGCACCAATTCAAGCGTGCTAGAACCCTTCCACTTAGAGCTGGAATAACTATTGGCACCGTCGCGCTGGCAGCGTCGCTACTATGGCTAGCAAGTACTATATCTATTAAAACCGAGCCGGAAACCCCGCACACCACACAGCCAGAGCCTGACCGAATATCGGCTTTATCTCAGGCAATAGCACTGCTTCCACTGGACGAAAAACTACAGCGTCTAGATCAATTACAACCGCTATCGCCTGATGATGCCAGCAGCAATAACTCAGTAACCGAGGTAGTAACAACTGGACCGCTACTAAAAGAAAGCGATGTGGTCAGTATCAAAGCCCTGGCAGCCGAGCCCATTATTGCTCAGCTGGAACAGTCCGTTGAGCAATTATTAGAACCGGCCTCCCAGGTCGATAGCGCCCAGAATTTTAACCAGGTTGAATCTTGGCTTAGCACCGCACAAGCAATCTACCCAGATTCTTTGGCCATCTATAGCCTAATAAACCAAGTGTATACCGAAGCACAGCACGCCCACTCAAGCCTGCTGCTCTCCTACGATGAAACCTGGCAACTGCAGAGCTACAGCTTGCCCAAGGCTGTTAAATTAAACGAAATAGCCCGCAGCATAGAGAGCACTCCCAACATTGCGTGGGAGCCGCCGACGCAATACGCGCGTGACTTAATTGAATCAATACGAAGCTCGGTCGAAAAAGCTGACTACCAGGCATTTTACGACAAAATGGTGTTTGCACAAACGGTGTCGCACCTCCCAACACTCACTCAAAGCCTCAGTGAGTTAGATCCAAAATTGTTCCAAGCAGCAGAGCACCTGGTTAACTACAATCCGGAAGAAGACCCGAGACAAGTCAGCTATCCAGAGAAATCTGCCTACCGCTGGATCGAACCGAGATTAGTCGATTTCAACAACCAACTAACGCAAGCCTGGAAAGACAAAGAAATAGTTTCCGCCCACAAAGAACTTATCCAACTGGCAGATGAATTTAAACTTAAGTTATCCAGCAATTTACTCAAAAAGACAACAACCATGCTGGACGAAAAATATCGATTAAAGCTGCAATTTCACTCTCAACGTAACTTTATTAAATCCCACGCTTTATTAAGCAGCCATCATCAATCTTTGAAAGAAGCAACGTAGTTATGTCTGTGCTAAACGAAAGTCATTCTGTAATTGCCGACAACGTCTGGCTAAAGATGCTGGCGCCCGTTTCCAATGATCTCCCCGCGGGCACAGACACTCGCGAGGACATTTCACCCACCTCACTGTATCAGGAGATCCGTGATGCCCGGGTGCTAGCGCGCAACAACGAGAGAGCCACGCTTTCCAGTGGCGATGCAAGCTACTTTAGCCTGCCGGAATGGAGCATCATCCTAGACAGGGCTCCGGACCTGATCGCCCATCAAAGTAAAGATTTGGAAATCGTGGCATGGTATATCGAAGCACTGGCTAGACATTATGGATTCGCTGGTATTGCGGCGGGCTTCACACTGGCGAAGGAACTTCTCAGCAATTACAGCGATAGCTTTTTCCCACGACCCGATGAAGACGGCATCTCAACCCAGCTAGCTGCACTCAGTGGGCTGAACGGCTTCGGTGCGGAAGGCACTCTGATAGGCCCAATTAAATCCATTCTTATTACTCAAGGTGACTATCCAGGCCCCCTGGCAACCTGGCAATGCGAGCAAGCCTTTGAGATTGCAAGAATAAAAGACGACGAGAGAAGAACCGCTAGGCTCAAGCAAGGCGGTGTATCTAAAGACGAGCTTGATGTCATCACTCTGCAAACTGACACTCATTTTTTACAGAGCACGTTGTACGACATCGATGCTGCTATCAGCGCCTTTGCTGATTACCAGTCAGTACTTGATGTATTCGCCGAAACTGAACCCCAGCCGACCGGAAAAATAAAAGAAGCGCTAGAGCACTGCAGACAAACCCTGGTGTACCTCGCAGGGCCGCGAATAAACACCGCAACAGAGCCGGAGCTAGAACAAGAGTCCACCGACGAGCAACAACAAACCCTATCGGAGCCAGGAGAAATCCAACGTCCTGGTGCTATAAACAGCCGAGCACAAGCGATTTTACAACTGAGCAAGATCGCAGATTACTTTAAAAAGACAGAGCCGCACTCACCTATTTCGTACTCCATCGAACAGGCCATACGGTGGAGCGAATTACCCCTTACGGAACTCATTAAAGAGCTTATTCCTGATGAGCCTGCCCGTAAGACCTTTAAACATCTCTCCGGCATCAGTGCTGAGAGCTCCACTTAAGTTAGGCCAACTTAGTTTTTAGTATTCCAAGCAATCGCAATAAAAGGAGTCTTATATGGAAAGCATCCATAAAACGCTAAACAGAGTAAGAAAGCCACGTGTCCATATAAGCTACGATGTGGAGACAGAAGGCGCTGTGCACAAAAAAGAGCTGCCCTTTGTGGTTGGCGTAATGGGCGACTTTTCTGGTGATCCCACCAGCGACTTAAAACCTTTGCGCGATCGCCGCTTTGTGCAAATCGACAAAGACAACTTTGACGATGTGCTGAAGAGCATGACACCGGGACTGAAGCTCAGCGTAAATAACACCCTGAGCGAAGAGGAGTCCACCATGGCGGTAGACCTTAAATTTGAATCTATGGCCGATTTCGAGCCAGAGGCCATTGTTAATCAGGTTGAGCCGCTGAAAAAACTGATGGAAGCGCGCAACAAGCTTCGTGATTTATCCACTAAAGCTGATCGCTCTGACGATCTGGAAGACATCATTGAAAAAGTTTTAAACAACGAAGCCGACCTTAACGATTTGGCTGCAGCCCTTGGCACAGAAAAAGTAGGTGAATAACATGACTGATCCCGTTTTAGAGCAACAATCTGGCAGCCAGCTTGAAACCGCTAGTTTGCTGGACCAAGCCATCCAAGCAACCAAGCAAACCGATGCAGAAGAGGCACAGGCTCTGCTAAAAAACTTGACAGAGCAAGCAATGAGTGGCGTCGTTACCTGGGATAAAAATCTCATGGTGACATTTAATAAAGCAATTTCAGCCATTGATGACGCTATCAGCGAGCAATTACGTGAGATTATGCACGAGGATAAATTTCGTGCACTGGAAGGTAGCTGGCGAGGTTTACATTACCTAATTAGCAACTCTGAGACTAGCACATCACTTAAGCTAAAAGTGATGAACGCCAGCAAGAAGGAAATCTCTAAAGATCTGTCCAAAGCCGTGGAGTTTGATCAAAGCCAAACCTTTAAAAAACTCTATGAAAACGAGTTTGGTACGCCGGGAGGCGAGCCCTATGGCGCTTTGGTTGGCGATTTTGAATTTTCAAATCACCCGGAAGACATCGAATTGCTACGCAACATGTCCAATGTTGCCGCCGCTGCATTTTGTCCATTCCTGAGTGCCGCTGACTCCGGTTTATTTGGCTTCGAGGATTGGAACGAATTATCCAAACCACGGGATCTCACCAAAATATTTGACTCGGCGGAATACACCAAATGGCGTTCTTTCAGAGAATCTGAAGATTCCCGCTTTGTAAACTTGGCTATGCCGCGTGTCCTATCGCGTTTACCTTACGGCTCTGAAACCAAGCCTGTTGAAGGCTTTAATTTTGAGGAAATGGTAGACGGCGCAAAACCCACCAACGATAACTACTGTTGGTCTAACGCAGCCTACGTTTTAGCCAGCCGGATCACTAGCGCGTTTGCTGAGTACGGCTGGTGCACGGCCATTCGTGGCGCAGAGGGCGGTGGCCGGGTAGACAACCTACCAGTGCATCTAACCACTTCGGATGATGGTGATATTGATATGACCTGCCCAACCGAGATCGCCATTACCGACCGCCGGGAAGCAGAATTAAGTGGCTTAGGATTTATGCCTCTTTCGCACTACAAAAATACCGATTATGCCGTATTTTTTGGCGGCCAATCCGTGCAAAAGCCGTTGATATACGATCAGCCCGAAGCCACCGCTAACGCGGCCATTTCGGCACGCTTGCCTTACATAATGGCGACCTCTCGTATCGCTCACTACTTGAAAGTTATGGCGCGGGATAAGATCGGTAGCTTCATGGAAGCAGAAGACATGCAAAACTGGCTCAACCGCTGGATCAACTCCTACGTGAATGCCAGTGAAGAAGGAGGCCAGGATATGCGTGCGCAATACCCACTGCGCGAGGCCAAAATCGAGGTGAAACCCATACCGGGTAAGCCGGGCTCCTACAATGCTGTTGCTTGGTTGCGACCATGGCTGCAAATGGAAGAGCTCACAACCTCCCTACGAATGGTGGCGCGCATCCCTGAAATGGGCAAATAAATATTGCGAATTAGCACCACCCTTTTGATCACCGGGCCCTCGGGCCCGGCTGTCGCTTACTTTGTCCCGAGCCTTGCATTTGATGAACTCGCTTACCACTACTAAAGGAATAGAAACGGATTCCTGGCAACAGACGCCATTGGAAACCTATTTCCTTAGTGATCAATATCAGAGCGATCTGGATGCGGTGCAAAGAGATAATCAGTTCGGCGCCCTACGCTGGATATACGAACGAATTCAAGTGGGAGCCATTGGCACGCGCCAACAATTGAGATTTTCATTAGAACTGGCGGTAATTGAGCTCACTAACATAATCAACAAGCAAATCAACCAGATATTGCACCAAGACCGATTTAAACAGCTTGAGTCTAGCTGGCAAGGGCTCAAGCACTTGGTGGACACTCGCACCGAGTATAGCAGCGATTTGCTGGTTAAAATTAAGGTACTGAATGTTAGTTGGCGCGAACTTAGCCGAGATGTCACTAAGGCTTTGGAGTTTGACCAGAGCCAGTTCTTCCAACGGGTTTATAGCGATGAGTTCGACACCCCAGGTGGTGAACCCTTTGGTATTATCCTAGGCGACTACTACATCAGCCATAAAGCACGCGCAAACGAACCCACCTCCGATGTAGACGCCCTTATCGAAATAGGGAACTCCTGTACAGCGGCGCTCTGCCCTTTTATTACCGGTGCCTCACCGAGGCTTCTGGGCATGGATTGCTTTACCGAACTTAATGTACCATTGGATTTAGACGCCTTATTTAGCCAACGAGAGTACACCCGCTGGCGCGCCATGCGCAACAGTGAAGCCAGCCGTTTTATCGGTTTGACCGTTCCCCATGCCTTGATGCGCTCGCCCTATTACGATGACGGCACTCGGGATGAACAGCATAAATTTCAAGAAGAGACCGATACATTAAAAGACTACGTTTGGGGCAACGCCTGCTACGCATTTGGCAGCGTAGTGATTCGAGCATTTGCTAACACCGGCTGGTTCGCCGACATTCGTGGTGGCGTGCATGAATTCGGCCAGGGGGGCGTGGTTGAGAATATGGTCTATGAATCGCTAGAAACAGATATCAGCCTTAATACCCCTCGGCCGGCGACGGATTTCCAAGTTGACGACAGTTTAGAGCGATCGTTAAGTCAACATGGGTTAATCCCTTTGTGCTCCTACCACAGCCAACAGCACTCAGTGTTTTACAGCAATTGCTCGTTGCATGATCCCAGCGAATTTACCAGTGACATTGCTACTGCCAACGCGCGAATGTCCTGCATGATCCAATACATGTTATGTGTTTCTCGGTTTGGGCATTATCTTAAGCTCATCGGCCGGGACCGTATCGGTAGCGTTATTAGCGCACAAGATTGCCAGAGGGTATTTCAGAATTGGCTCAATCAGTACACCGTATCCAGTGATGGCACAAACAGTACGATAAAAGCGAAATATCCGCTCTCAGAGAGCCGTGTAGAAATACGAGAGCAAGCCGGAAAAATTGGCAGCTTCACCTGCACCATTCACCTAAAACCACACTTTCAATTAGATCAATTAGTTTCCAGCATAAAATTAGTTACTGAGCTCTCACTCGGAAAAGTGGGATCAGACTAACCGTGCAAAATCATTTTCAGCATTCCACAGCTAGGATAAACCCATGAATCCGAAACAGGCCTATCAAGACGGTGACTTAAGCCAAGCCATGACCCTGGCAGCCGAGGTTGTTAAACAAAATCCCAGCGATGTGACAGCCCGCGTCTTTTTTGCTGAACTCTGTTGCATTGTCGGCGATCTGGAGCGTGCCGACAAACAGCTGCAAACGTTAATTACCTTAGCCCCAGAATTAGTCTTAACTGCCAGTAACTGGCGACAATTGATTCGCGCCGCCTACGCCCGCAATAGCGTATACCAAGAAGGCGCCACGCCTACGCTAGTCGCGCCACCAAGCCCAGATGTTGAGCGTGCACTGCATCAGCTCGTGGCATTACATAATAATTTTTTGGAGACTGAAACTACCGACTCAGACGAAAACAGCTCTCCAGCTAACGTCGTATTTACAGTAAACCAATCCTCTACTGCTGCCCTGCGTGATCTCGACGACCTCAACGCGGACATACTTGAATTTCTTGGCACCAATGGCAATTATTTTTGGGTGGAACTCAGTCAAATAGAAAGTCTGCACCTAGAAACCCCGGAGCGGCCCCTGGACTTACTTTGGCGCAAATGTCGGTTAATTACCAACGGCGGCAGTGACGGTGTTGTGTTTATGCCAACCATTTATCCGAACACCAGCGACGATACCCAACAACTACTTGGCCGTAGTACAGATTGGGTAAATAGAAACGGATTGGAGTTAGGCCTTGGTTTACGAGAGTTCTTAGTAGGCGATGAGGTATTGTCCATAATGGATCTGAAATCTCTGGTGCGTGCTTAACGGTTTACACAATGAGAAATGTTCGCAGCACAGCCCCCATCGTCCCGTCTCTGCTTGATCGACTTATTGACGACGATCCAAGCAATACAACGGACCTCGTTAAAACTCCGTCGCAGCAAATGAATGATATCAAAGAAGCCGTGCGTAGAGATTTGGAGAACTTACTAAACACTCGATTACGTAAAAATGATCACTTGCAAAAGTATGCAGAGCTAAAAACATCCTTAGCCAACTATGGGCTGTACGATTTCAGCCAAATCGCCATTGAATCCGAGGACGACCAGTATCTGTTCGCGGCCAAGATTAGAGATATTATCCAGCGATTTGAACCGAGATTTAAAAATGTACAAGTTGAGGTGGTTGAAAATGGCGAGAACTATCACCGGACTCTCTACATAAAAATAGCCGCCGTGTTGCTTATAGAGCCCGATCCAATCGCTGTGGTTTACGATTCAAGAGTCCAAAAAATCGATAAAAGTCTGCACCTGCGCGAGCAAAATCATGGATGAAAGACTACTGTCGTACTACAACCGAGAACTCGCTTATATTCGCAAAGCGGGGGCTGAATTCGCCGAAAAACACCCAAAGATCGCCAGCCGGCTTAGATTAGACCAGGACAACGTAGAAGACCCGCATGTTTCAAGATTGATTGAATCTTTTGCCTTTCTTACCGGTCGAATTCGACAAACCATAGACGATTCTTTTCCTGAACTCACGGAATCTCTATTAGGGCTTATGTACCCCTGTTACACGGCGCCCTTACCGTCGATGAGCGTTATAAAATGCCACGCCATTCCATCGGTGCCAGATTACCAATTTATCAACAAAGGCGTGGAGCTACTCGTCAAAACCGAAGAGTTCGGTAATTGTCGGTTCAAAACCTGTGATGACATACATGTGTTACCGGTGCAAGTCAGCGATGTCAGCTTTACTCCGGCGCCATTGATCGGGCCAGCTATTTCAGATTCTGTTCGCACCAACAATAACGCTAGGGCTGTGTTAAAAATTGGGGTTGCGCCAATTACCAATGCTAAACTTGAAAATTTAAACCACGGCCACCTAAGGTTTTTCATCAGCGCACAACCCCAAGTCGCCTATAGACTGCTCGACTACCTGGCTAACAAGTGCCTGGGAGGTTGTATCTCCGGCAGTAACATGGCAGTCAATTACAGTGACATTCGGGCTGAAGATATTACGTTCCCCAATATCAACATGCTAGCCGCTGGCGATTTAAACGAAGATGGCCGAGTAGATCTCGGCTACCAAGCGCTAACGGACTATTTCACGTTCCCACAGAAATACCTCTTTTTCGACGTCGCGATAACACCGCAGGCGTGGCAACTTGACGATGAAGGTATCTTTTTATTTCTTCATTTTGACGACTCTCATGCAGAACTTAGCCAGGCCGTTGACAAGCAAACACTGCACCTAGGTTGCACGCCTATCGTAAACCTCTACCGCGATAGAACCCAGGTATTTGATGCTTCTAACTGTATTGGTGAGCACAAACTGGTTGTCGATAAAACCCGTCACCGATTTTCAGATGTATACAGCATTGAGTCAGTGATCAGTTACAATGCCAAAGGGGATACCGAGAAACTGACACCCTTATACGGTGAGCACCAACGTACGGGCTCGGACAACAAGCAGATATTCTGGCATTGCCGGCGCGAAAACAGCGACGCCTATGAAGGCTTCGCATCCAAGGGAACAGACGCTTACCTTTCCTTAATAGATAAAGATTACAACGTTATCTATTCCGACCAGCGCTGGTTAGTAGAAGCCTCGGTGATCTGCACCAACCGAGACATCCCATCAAAGTTACCCTTTGGACCTGATCAACCTCTGTTTGATTTCCACGATGGAGGCGCGGGCCTGCGACTTAAATGCCTAGCACCACCGACCAGAACCTACCGCCCGCAATTGAACAAAGCCACTCGCTGGCAACTAATTTCACAACTAAGCTTGCAGTCTTTCAGCGGTGTAGACGCATTAACTAGCCTAAAAACCACACTCGAGCTATACGATCTCAAACAAGGCAAAGAAACCCGAGCCGCCATCGACGCCATTACAGATATCACCATTCGCCAATGTTCACAGCGAGTCATCATAGATGGACGCGCCAGCGTTTGTGTAGGCTCAAGGTGCACACTCGTAATAGACGATACCGCGTTTGCCGGCAATAGCGCATTTTTGTTCGGCAAGGTTTTACATCAATTCTTTACCAGTATTTGCGCAATCAATAGCTTTGTGATCACAGAGATGCACACTCATCACAGCGAAGAGCCTGTGCATCAATGGCCTGCGACTCTGGGCACACGAGATTTGTTGTAGGGCCAATATGAACTTCTTTGAAACAGTCAGACAACTGGAAAGAAAGCAAACCTATAACCTGCCAAAAGAAATGCGCTGGCAAGGCATTGTGGGGCTTGATGCTCTACCAGAAGTTGAAAAGCTGCGTTTCAAATCCAATTATCAGTTGTCCTTCACCCCAGTCTCACACGGCCAGCACTCCGGCGCAGACGACCTTACCACGGAAACACTGTGGGTAAACTTTTTGCAACTAATGGGCTCTGAGGGAGTACTCCCCCAACATTACACAAAACTGATTATTAGCCGTATTAAACAGCGTGATTACGCAATGGCCGATTTTATGGATATGTTCCACCATCGGCTGGTATCCCTATTTTACCGAGCTTGGGCTAAATATCGCATCGTGCCGCAATTGGACGCACACCAACAACAAAACAAACAAGACCCGTTCACTACACTTATCAGCGCCCTCGCAGATTATCGTCCGGCGGCAAACAACGCGCAACGCTACTACAGCGGCCATTTTGCTAAACAAGTAAGATCCGCCAGCGCGCTAGAAAGTCTTCTTGGTGATTATCTAAAACTTCCGATTAAGGTCGATCAACACATTGGTAGCTGGCTACCCTTAGCTAGTGAAGATCTCAGTCGATTGAAAACTAACGGGCCAAATCGCGTTCGATTAGGTCAAGGGGTGCTGATCGGACGTAGAGCCTGGAGCGTGCAATCAAAGATTGCTATTCATATTAAACAGCTCAACTTTAAACGCTATAGAAATCTCGTACCCGGCTCCCCTGAATATACAGCTCTTACTGAGTTGGTGCGCAGCTACACACCAGCCCATATCGAGATAGATCTATTTTTTTACGTCGATACCGAAAAAACGAAAACTGGCTTCCGCGACAGACCCCAACTGGCAAAAACAGCTTGGCTTTACTCCCAGCCCCAGCAAACCCTTGTCGCCAAAGCTACTATAAAATAGAGGCAACCCATGCAATTTGAAACCCTAGTAGATAAACTGGACCAAGAAGCTAAGCATATATTAGAGCAAAGCGTCGCTGAAGCTTCCTCACGCAGCCATTACGCCGTGGACGTGTTGCATTTTATCCATAAAATGGCCGACGACGAAAACCATGTCCTCCACCCTATTATTAACGATTGCGGGTGTAACACTGCGATTCTAGCCAATCAAGTACAAACGTCTTTAGCTCAGGTAAAAACGGGCAACGGCGGCTTTCCCAAGATCGCACCCGATATTGTACGCCTGCTATTCGACGCCTGGATTTTGGCAACTACCGAATACCAAAAAACAGAGCTCAGTTTAGGCTTTATTTTACTCGCCCTACTGGACAACCAAGCTCTTAGCATACAGGCCTTACAGAACTTGCCCGAGCTTTCTCGAATAGACCGAGACCGACTCAAAGAACATCTTGCCAGCATGGATCACTCTAATGCGGACACGGCCTCAAGCTCATCGTCAGGCCAGTCCAATCTAGCTCAGTATACGGTCAACCTTACCGACTTTGCGCGTAACGGAAAAATTGACAGTATCGTCGGCCGCGACCACGAAGTGCGACAAATCATAGACATTCTCAGCCGTAAGAAACAAAACAATCCCATCCTTACGGGCGAGGCTGGTGTCGGTAAAACCGCTGTTGTGGAAGGGCTGGCACTTAAAATAGCACAAGGTGAGGTGCCCTCTGTGCTCGCCAACGTTGAAATCCATACCTTAGACCTCGGCTTACTCCAGGCCGGAGCTGGGGTAAAAGGAGAATTCGAGAACCGGCTTAAAGGTGTCATTAAAGAAGTACAAAACAGTGCAAAGCCCATTGTTCTTTTTATTGACGAGGCCCATACATTGATTGGTGCGGGGCAACAATCCGGCGCCGGAGACGCAGCTAACCTATTAAAGCCCGCGCTAGCCCGAGGCGAGCTGCGCACCATAGCAGCAACAACCTGGGCAGAGTACAAACAATACTTCGAAAACGACGCAGCTTTAACACGGCGTTTTCAGGTGGTTAAAGTGCCAGAGCCCAGTGTGGAGCAAGCCATAGCCATGTTAAGGCACATCGCCCCCAGCTTTGAACGACACCACGATGTCATCATTCTTGACGCCGCAATTGAAGCCGCGGTGAACTTATCCCACAGGTACATAAGCGGCCGACAGCTACCGGACAAGTGCGTGAGCCTTTTAGACACCGCTTGCGCTCGGGTTAACCTAAGCCTCAGCTCCACACCCGCTGCCATTGAGCAGCGCCAAGCACAACTCAGCAACATCGAACAAGCCACCCTGCGCTTAACCACAGAGATGCAGTCAGGCTATCAGCACGGAGCAGCCATCGATGGATTGGCCGACCAAGCGCAGCGACTACAAACAGAAATAAAAGACTTAGAAACTCAGTGGCAAGAGGAAAAGGTTGCCGTAGAAAAGTTACTCAGCTTGCAAAGCCAACAACAAACTCAACCCCATTGCACAAACAACAATGGTATGCCACCAGCCCAGACCATTGCCGAACTGCGCTCAAAGCTCACTACACTACACCAAGATCAGCCTTTGTTGCACGAGTGTGTAACCGAGGAGATTATCGCCAGTATCGTCTCAGACTGGACCGGTATACCGGTGGGTAAGATGAACAAAGACGAAACCGACAACGTCATTGCCTTACAGTCTTTCATGGAGCAAAGGGTTATTGGCCAAAACCATGGGCTATCGCTCATCGCCAATGCCATTAAAACCTCCCGCGCCGGCCTTGCCGACCCCAACAGGCCCGTTGGCGTCTTTATGTTGGTAGGCCCCAGCGGCGTTGGCAAAACAGAAACTGCCCTGGCATTGGCTGAACAACTCTACGGCTCAGACAAGCTAATCAACGTTATCAATATGTCTGAGTTTAAAGAAGAACATAAGGTTTCTATGCTTCTGGGAGCTCCCCCCGGATACGTTGGCTATGGCCAGGGCGGCGTCCTTACTGAAGCCGTGCGTAGAAATCCCTACAGCGTCTTGTTATTGGACGAAATGGAAAAAGCCCATCCCGGCGTACACGATATTTTCTACCAGATCTTTGATAAAGGTATGGTCAAAGATGGCGAGGGGCGGGACATTGATTTTAAGAATACGGTCATTTTAATGACCAGTAACACCGCCAGCGAAGAAATAGCACAACTGTGTGAAGATATCGAAACAATGCCAGCACCGGATGCGTTATTAACCGCCATTAACCCAACTTTACGAAAAACCTATAAGCCCGCATTTTTAGGACGTATCAATCTTATTCCCTACTACCCCCTGGCGGAGGCGCAACTTGAGAAAATCATCCATCTTAAGCTATCTGCAATTCGCAAGCGTGTGATGGCCAACTATCAATCAGAAATCAACTTCCAAAACAATTTTTTCAACTGGATAGTTTCTCAATGCAGCCAGAGTGAAACCGGAGCTCGACAAATAGACTTAATACTTAATAAGACCGTATTACCCCAATTATCGGAAAAAATATTAAGCCAATTTTACGATGGTAGTACTTTCGTATTAATTGATATCGATGTTAATGAAGACAACAATTTATTAATAAATTTTGAAAATAAATCAGACACCCGCGCTTTGTCTTTAAAAGCGCAAACTGCGTAACAATTTTCGAATTTATAAGTAATTTTTTTTGCACTGTTGAGATACCATTCAAAACGCTTCTACGCACAGTAGACGGCAGTCTTCTCAATACGAACACTTAAACTCTAAAGGAAATAGACATGTCAATTTTTGTTAATTACGAAGGCATTACCGGCGAATCATCTGACTCTGGCCACGGCGGCTGGATGGACGTTGAATCCATCTCTTGGGGCGTTGGTCGTCAAGTCACGTCTAACAGTTCTACCGCCGGCGACCGAGAGTCTTCAAACGCAGTTATCAGTGACTTACAAATCGTTCGCTTGATGGATAGCGCCACCCCAAAAATTTTCATCGAATCTTGTTGTGGTGTTGGTAAGCAGGTAGTCATTAGCTTAACCAAAACCGGCAAAGGTTCTGGCGCCGATGTATTCATGGAATACACACTGAAAAACGCATTAATCAGCAACTATTCTGTGGACGCTAACGCTCAAACCACCAAGCGCCCAACCGAGACCATTACCATCTCTTTCGTAGACGTGGAAGTTAAATACACGCCATACGACGAAGATGGCAATGCACAAGGTGCTATCGCCGTTGGTTTCGATACCGCTTCGAACACCAAGCGTTAAGCGTATTTTTGGCGGCGCTGTGCGCCGCCTTTTTATATCGCTTACATGTAGTTGCTTTTTCGCAAGAAAATACTCTAGACAAGTACCTATCTAGACAAGCATCTATCTAGACAAGTACCCATTTAGACAGAAGACTCACTTAGGCAAAGACTCCATTTGAACATAGAAACAGTCTAAACAGAAAACCATCTAAATAGAGAAGTCTCCTAGCTAAATTCTGTGCCTAGATGTGATGCACGGTTATCTAACACCATTTACGGCTACGTTCATTCGATATCACCATAAAATGTAAAGGGAAGTTCAATGGCAGGCGGCCTGGTAACACAAGACAAACGTCTCATACGCTTAACCACGGTTCTGGCGCAGGATGAACTTATCCCAGCTCGTATGACCTACAATGAGACAATGGGCGACGGATTTACAATCAACGTCGATGCCTTCTCAGAAATCAATCACGACATACAAGCAAGAGACTTAGTTGGCACCGCAATCACACTAGCCATCGTCGACGCTGATAACAATTTACGTTATTTTAACGGGCTTATTCAGCACCTCAGGGCCGGGCCATCAACCACACGCAACAATCATACTAGCTACCATATAACGGTTGTATCCTGGCTGCAGCTACTGCTATCAAAGCGGAACAACTACCGCATATTTCAAGACACCCCCATACCCAGCGTTATCAAGCAAGTATTCGCAGATTACGGTGGTGCTGTTGAGTTTGATATAAAAACAACGCGGGGTTACAAAAATTGGCGATACCTAGTTCAGTACGATGAGACAGACCTAAATTTCGTATACCGATTACTCGCCCTAGAGGGGCTCAGCTTCTTTTTTGAACACGCCAACGGTCAACACACGCTGAAGGTTGTCGACGATTCCTCATCTCTTGCCAGCTTAGCACCGAAGAGTGTCATCGATTTACACCCTAACAATTACGCCGCAGATAGCTTTACTCAATGGACCAGAAACTCACACTTCGCCACAGGTAAACACGAGCTTGTAAGCTACAATTACAACAAGCCTTCCAAAAGTCTATTTATGAATCAACAGGTAGACGCCGACATTGCAGCCATACCAAACGTTGCCAATGTAACATCCTACTCATACAGCGGCGATTACACCGCCGAAGACGAAGGCTCATCAATATTAAAAGCGCGCGTGAAGCGCGAATCCGCCAAGGTAAATACTTGGTCTGGCAGCGGTAACGTCAGAACCATGGCCGTTGGCAAAAATTTCTCAATTATCCGAACCGACGGTACAGTCCACCCGGATAAAGACATCATTTTTTCGGCCACTAAGGTGAGCCTCATAGCCGACGATATAAATGGCGCCCTTACCAGCCACGTTACCGCCGTTAAAGAAGGCCATTTATACTACCCATCCGCCACAGCACCGAAAGTGCCATCTCTACAAACCGCACGCGTGGTTGGGAAAAAAGGTCAGGAGATTCAAACCGACGAACACGGGCGTATAAAAGTCCGCTTCCATTGGGACCGAAACGGTCGCCACGATGGCCAAAACACCTGCTTTTTAAGGGTGATGCAAGGCTTTGCGAGCTCTGGCTTTGGAATGCAATTTACACCACGAGTGGGCGATGAAGTGGTCATCGCCTTTGAAAATGGTAATCCGGATCGACCATTTGTTATTGGTTCACTATACAACTCTGAAAACAACCCGCCCTATGCGGATCAAAACGGCCTTCGCTCAGGGGTTCGCACAAGGTCCAGCCTCAACGGCGGTGAAGACAACTGCAACGAGCTCTACTTTCACGACGAAAAAGGCAAAGAAGAAGTCTACTTCCAGGCCGAAAAAGACCACAACGTTTTGGTGAAAAACAATCAGACAATCAAAATTGGTAATGACAAAAAACATCAGGTTGTGAACAACGAAACACACGATGTCGGCAACAATCTGACAATAATGGCCGGTAATAAAATTCTAGTTGATGCAGGTAATGAGCTTAAGCTGCAAGTGGGTAGCAGCACAATCACAATAACCAGCAGCAAAATAGAAATCAGTTCCAGCGCGGTAGCTGTTAACGGCAGCCTAGTGACCCTCAACTAAACCGGCGGGTAATACAGCAATGGGACTCCCCACCGATCAACCCGCCGCACGAATCACAGACATCGACACAGGGCATCCGCCCTCGTCGCCGACACCGATCATCAGTGGCAGCAGCAACGTTTTAACCAATAATTTGCCTGCCGCCAGGCACGGAGACTTACTGGTACCCCATCACCCTGGCATTCGTGAGATAAGCGAGGGTTCATCCAGTGTATTGATCAACAACAAGCCGGCCGCACGAGTGAGCGATGCCATAAACTGTGGTGGTTTAATCGTTACCGGCTCAGCCGATGTTTTAATTGGCGATTCTCCATCCCTGGTAACGGCAGATCGAATCCAACGTCTAAACATTCAATTCCCTTCGGAAAAAGGCAGCAAAAAGTCCACTAAGACTGCACCACAAGCCAAAACATCGGCCAGTAACTCATCCGGCAGTAGCTCACCCGCCAGTCAGAGCACCTCCAGCCCTGCCAGCGCCACAAGCAGTGCAGGCAACGCGCAAAGCCCTAGCAGCACCAGGAGCCTAACGCCCGCCATTCCCGAAGATCCACCAGAAGAAGTCACCATTTGGTTAGCCGCACCCAGCACCAAAGAGGCCGGCAATTGGAGTGACGGCTATATCCAGTCCATCTTAGAAATTGCCACCGAGATAGACGCCGAGACTGAAATCACAGCCGCTGAAGCCGATATCGCGATTGTGGAATACAGCAACGAATTACCCGACATGTTCCAGCCGATGTTTAAGCCGGCTGAAGATCTTGATAAAACACCGGCTAAGGTCACCATCAGCTTAATAGATGGCATTACACCCAATGGTGTAAAGCCCTTCACTGAAGCGGATTTACTCGAGGCCGCCGTAACCTTTGAAGAAATGGCGCCACTAATCGACGCTGCCATCAACGGCGACCCACTGGCCATCGCAGAACTCTCACCAGCCGTAGTAACCCGAAAGCCCATAACAGTAGAACAGCTCGCAAGCCTAAACGAAGAGCAGCCAAAACCGGTAGCACCTACCCCCATAGAACGGCTGAATATTGAATTCCCTAACCGCCGCAAAAGCAACCGCAGATCCGCCGTAGAAATGCCGCCACTCACCGAAAGGCAAAGTGCCACGGTTGATGAAATTCACGCGTCGCTGGTATCATCTGGCATCAAAGGGGTAGGCAAACCCGAGGTTGCCGAGTACGTAACCAAGCGAGAGGCGCTTACCAAACAAGCAACACTACTCGAAAGCGGCACCTGGTACCGAGGCAAAGCCCACGACCTCGCCGATAAAAATCGAGAAGTCGCCCGCCTCGACTATGAATTTGCAAGACGTTCAGATCAGGTAGGACTAGAAACCTCAACCCCTGTTCTGAATGTGTTAGGTTTAGGCGGGGTAACCAAAGCTGCAACTACACAGGCGGTGGGGAAAGTTGCGAAGAGTGTGACGGCTAAGCGGAGTGCTGTTCCAAAAAAAATCCCGTTGATCAAAACTGAAAGTGGCGGAACCCTCATTTTCCACGAAAATCTTGATGGGCACACCATTAGAAGGCATGTGGGAAAATCGGATCAACGGTTGTTGAAGCGTTTTGACAGCGAGCCTGATATCCTAGGGTCATCAACGTACCCAGACATCGAAACAGCTCAGAGAGTCGTAGGTAATGTACTTTCAAAAAATCAGGCTAAAGTCCGAGAGTGGCTATCAAATAGCGCCAAACGGAGGCTTACGTTAAACGAAACACTTGATTACGAAGTAGGTCGGGTAATTCCTCAAGGAGCCAAGACTTCTCAGCCCTCTAATAAGTCTTTTGTATTGCTGATTAAAGATCCTATTGCCCCTAAAGGCTATCGGGTTCATACATCGTTCCCAAAACCTAACAATTAGGAGAAATACATGAGTGAAGTATTAGATTATTTCTTTGATGCTTATTTCCATCAAGATTGGCGAGATGATTACGGTTCGTCTTTTGAAGCAGCCGAAGATTTTGCCAAAACTGAACCAGCTGAAGCAAAGACTCATTTAACCAGCGCTTTGAGTGGTTTATTGGAGCGAGAAAAGTTACCTCAAGATACGTTAAATGGGCTTGGGGGAAACTTTAAACCAGAGTCTGAAAATATGGAAGTTCGAGAATGGGTAATTAAAGTAATAGAGATTCTTAGTACATCGTAGTTAGTAGCTCTGCAACTGCCTCCCCTTGAGGCAGCGCTGAGACTGGTGCATCAAATGTAAGTTGTTCCAATCAAGCCTACTGTAACTGCAAGAGCTGAAGTTAAGGGCCCTGTCCTCAATGATGTGAACCTAACCTTTCGAATCAGAGCAAGAGCCGACAAATCGACTCTAAAACAACCTAAGGACAGGCCTGCCTAAAACCCCTTCAGATAACCTCAAGCACGACAAGAAACACCAAGGACATACAAGGCCTAAAACCAGGCGAATCCAACATTGAATTCGTGAAATACGGTGATGAACTGTCCGAAATCTTCCGTCCGATGCTTAAGCTGGAAGGCCACAATCAGCCTTATAAATGGCATAACCCCGAGGGCGCAAAGCATTTTACTCGAAACAGATTTAAAACTCCGTTACGGATGAAGTTTATTAACCAACTCCCGCAGTTGGTCTTTGAGCCCTTCTACTTCACGCTCAAGCTTGTCGATTTTTTGGTGAGATCGGGTTTCTAACGTGTTGAAGTCGGTGGTAATTTTGCCTTTTATGGCCCAGACATCTCTTACCCCAGTCAGCGCAATTGCATAGGGGCGATATTGGGAGCTGAATAAGACATTCACTTCAGTGGAATCAAGTCAACCCGTAAAGCAGACCTGGTATCTGCGGAATCTGAAATTAGAATTGTAGAGTGCAACGGTGAGCTATCTGAGATGTTCCAGCCGATGTTTAAGCCGGCTGAAGATCTTGATAAAACACCGGCTAAGGTCACCATCAGCTTAATAGATGGCATTACACCCAATGGTGTAAAGCCCTTCACTGAAGCGGATTTACTCGAGGCCGCCGTAACCTTTGAAGAAATGGCGCCACTAATCGACGCTGCCATCAACGGCGACCCACTGGCCATCGCAGAACTCTCACCAGCCGTAGTAACCCGAAAGCCCATAACAGTAGAACAGCTCGCAAGCCTAAACGAAGAGCAGCCAAAACCGGTAGCACCTACCCCCATAGAACGGCTGAATATTGAATTCCCCAACCGCCGCAAAAGCACTCCTAAAGCTGCCGCAGAAATGCCCCCTCTCACCGAGAGCCAACGCGCTACGGTTGATGAAATTCACGCGTCGCTGGTATCATCTGGCATCAAAGGGGTAGGCAAACCGGAGGTTGCCGAGTACGTAACCAAGCGAGAGGCGCTTACCAAACAAGCAACACTACTCGAAAACGGCACCTGGTACCGAGGCAAAGCCCACGACGTCGCCGATAAAAATCGAGAAGTCGCCCGCCTCGACTATGAATTTGCAAGACGTTCAGATCAGGTAGGACTAGAAACCTCAACCCCTGTTCTGAATGTGTTAGGTTTAGGCGGGGTAACCAGAGCTGCAACTACACAGGCGGTGGGGAAAGTTGCCAAGGGTGTGGCGGCTGGTAAGAGTGTTGTTCCAAACAGTGTTAAACCAGTAGTTACCGCAGAAGCCCGCGTAAATGGATCGGCTTTCAGCGACGTTAACCAGACCGCTCGTGTAGGTGCGAATGTTGACCAACCAACTTTAATTGCCGAACGAATCGTCGAGAAGAGCGCCCAATCAGGGAAGGCACTTCCCAATGGAAATATGGGTACGGCACATGCTGAAGTTGGGGCTATTCAACAAGCATTTGACGCTGGTGCAACTGCTGGTGCAGATATGACGCTAACGGTTACAGGGAAGGCGGTTTGTGGATTTTGCCGAGGTGATGTAGCAGCGATGGCGAAACAAGCTGAGTTGAAATCATTAGTAGTGTACGAAGAAGCAACTGGAAACACCCTGTATTGGCAACAGGGTATGAAATCTCTGAAAAAGGCGAAATAATGTTTTCATTTTCTTGGGTAATCGGATGTGGTGATAGCGCACAAGGCGGTAGCACTGACGATGTGCAGGTCGAGAATGTTTTAGAAAAAGTTGAGCTAATTTTAGATGGATCAGGCTCGGTCACTTTGGATGTGATTGATGGCGGCGAAATAGGTCCTGAAAGTTTACAGGTTGAAACTGAGGGGGGTAAGTCAGTTATATCGTTGGGTGAAAATACTAGTGATGATTATGTGATTCGTACATTTACCAGTAGATTAGCTCATGATGGAAAGGTTTCAATACTAGGGAATGAATGGGACACTAAGCTGGTTTGTGAAGATTCAGACTTAGTAAAAGCCTTAGTCAAGGAATTTCTTTCAACTGGTAATGTATCAGGGGATGTACTTACTTGAGTGGTTGTTCCAAACACTAAAGTAGCGACACCCAGCTACACAAAGCTTTCAAGTCAAGCCTTAAGGCGGGGCGATGAGCAAAATAAATGTTAAAAAGCTAGCCGAAGAGTTTCTGGCTAGCCAGGATATTGGGTTTGTTCCCCCAGGCATAATCGGCAGAAAGGAAGAAAGAAAAATCGAGGTTATGTTCCCTGCTCCTGAAACGCTTGACCCTAAAGTGGCAGTTGTCGAACCGCCTGACTTTCGAGTATGGGTGAATGCTGAGAGTGGAGTTGTGGAGCTGGAGCTGGTGCATCAAATGTAAGCTGTTCCAATCAAGCCTACTGTAACTGCAAAAGCTGAAGTTAAGGGCCCTGTCCTCAATGATGTGAACCTAACCTTTCGAATCAGAGCAAGAGCCGACAAATCGACTCTAAAACAACCTAAGGACAGGCCTGCCTAAAACCCCTTCAGATAACCTCAAGCACGACAAGAAACACCAAGGACATATAAGGCCTAAAACCAGGCGAATCCAACATTGAATTCGTGAAATACGGTGATGAACTGTCCGAAATCTTCCGTCCGATGCTTAAGCCGGAAGGCCACAATCAGCCTTATAAATGGCATAACCCCGAGGGCGCAAAGCCTTTTACTCGAAACAGATTTAAAACTCCGTTACGGATGAAGTTTATTAACCAACTCCCGCAGTTGGTCTTTGAGCCCTTCTACTTCACGCTCAAGCTTGTCGATTTTTTGGTGAGATCGGGTTTCTAACGTGTTGAAGTCGGTGGTAATTTTACCTTTTATGGCCCAGACATCTCTTACCTCAGTCAGCGCAATTGCATAGGGGCGATATTGGGAGCTGAATAAGACATTCACTTCAGTGGAATCAAGTCAACCCGTAAAGCAGACCTGGTATCTGCGGAATCTGAAATTAGAATTGTAGAGTGCAACGGTGAGCTATCTGAGATGTTCCAGCCGATCTTTAAGCCGGCTGAAGATCTTGATAAAACACCGGCTAAGGTCACCATCAGCTTAATAGATGGCATTACACCCAATGGTGTAAAGCCCTTCACTGAAGCGGATTTACTCGAGGCCGCCGTAACCTTTGAAGAAATGGCGCCACTAATCGACGCTGCCATCAACGGCGACCCACTGGCCATCGCAGAACTCTCACCAGCCGTAGTAACCCGAAAGCCCATAACAGTAGAACAGCTCGCAAGCCTAAACGAAGAGCAGCCAAAACCGGTAGCACCTACCCCCATAGAACGGCTGAATATTGAATTCCCCAACCGCCGCGAAAGCAACCGCAGATCCGCCGTAGAAATGCCGCCACTCACCGAAAGGCAAAGTGCCACGGTTGATGAAATTCACGCGTCGCTGGTATCATCTGGCATCAAAGGGGTAGGCAAACCGGAGGTTGCCGAGTACGTAACCAAGCGAGAGGCGCTTACCAAACAAGCAACACTACTCGAAAGCGGCACCTGGTACCGAGGCAAAGCCCACGACCTCGCCGATAAAAATCGAGAAGTCTCCCGCCTCGACTATGAATTTGCAAGACGATCAGATCAGGTGGGACTAGAAACCTCAACCCCTGTTCTGAATGTGCTAGGTTTAGGCGGGATAGCCAGAGCTGCAACTACACAGACGGCGGGGAAAGTTGCTAAGGGTGTGACGGCTGGTAAGAGGATTGTTCCAAACAACAATAACTTTGACATTCTTCATCAAACTGGAAAATTAGAAAAAGATATAAATGGATTTTATAGAACTTCTGACCTTGGAACACACACATCGATGTCCGAATTGATGCAGTCTGGGGCTTTACCTGGAACTCAAGGAGTAACTTTGACTGATCGAACAGTTAGGTTTGGAAATGTGTATGATCTCGGTAAGTTAGATGGTAGAAAAATAGAATTTTCTTTAACTACTGAGCGAGTTGACGGAAAACTTGTAAAAAGATTATACAGTGGTGATGACTATACTAGTCCGGTTCCGAAAGATTCTCGATTAATTGGCCATGTTCACCCGAATGAGACTAGCACTCAAATGTGGCCGTCACCTGAAGATATGAATGTTGTGAATGCTAGATATTTCAGAGAATTACAAGTTAATCCAGGGGCACAGGCTAGGCCAACTAGAATTTTCTGGGGTTCAGGAAATACTGATAACACCATTTTCTATCCTGGATTTGGTAAAGTGCCTGTTAATAAAGGTTGCCAAAAATGAATAAATTAGAGATGAATAGCATTGCAGATAAGTTTATTGCTGATCGGGGAATGCCGATGAGCAATTATTACATCGAAGTGACCCCTTATTCCGAGTTGATTTGTTTTAAAGGCGAGGATGGTAGGGAATATGATCTTCCTATTTCAGATGAAACTTTGGCCATAGCAGTGAAGAAAAGGTTGCGGGAGTTAGGCGTTAAGGTTGTAGAACTTAAATAGAGTTTTGTTCCAAACACATCAAATGGTCTTTCTACATTACATACTAGAGGGTATAAACCACTTCAAGGTGAGCGATCATTAACGCAGGCAGAATACAAAGAATTAAGTTCAGAGCTACGGGCGCTGGTATCACTAGAAAGTGTAGGAGGTCATGGCCATGCTAGGCACGGAGCGCATACAACATTGACTCAACAAGAAACTCGTATTCAGACAAAGATTGCTCCCGATGGAGCAAAAGTGACCTTTCCCCGAAAAATAGAACCATGACGTTGATGAGATTTCCAGTTAATCTACTCCCAAGGGGATCTCATTACTATGAAGAAACGATACACCGAAGAGCAAATCATCAAAGCGATCAAACAGCATGAAGCGGGTACCAAAGTGCCTGATATTTGTCGCGAGCTGGGGATATCTGAAGGTACTTTCTACAACTGGCGGTCCAAGTATGCTGGCATGGAAGTCAATGAAGCTAAGCGCATGAAGGATATGGAGGCGGAGAACGCCAGGTTGAAGAAGCTTCTTGCAGAAAAGCTACTTGAAGTGGAGGCCATGAAGGATGTCTTGTCAAAAAAGTGGTAAAGCCGGCTGAACGTAAGCCTGTCGCCAGTTATCTGGTCGAAACGTTTGGCTTGAGCGAGCGCCGTGCTTGCTGGCTTTCTGGTATTAGCCGAACAGGCTATCGCTATCGGGCTAAGGGCTACGACGACGATGTTCTTCGGAAGCGATTGAAAGAGCTAGCAGCACAATACAGTCGGTATGGCTACCTCTTGCTACACGGGTTACTGAAAGCCGAAGGGTTGGTGACTAACAAGAAGCGAACCTACCGTGTTTACACAGAGGAAGGACTGCAGGTTCGTACAAAAAAGCGTAAAAAGCTCACGCGCCCTGTGCCTGTGATGGACTTACCTAAGCAAATCAACGAGCGCTGGTCTATGGATTTTGTATCAGATCAACTGAGTAATGGTAGACGTTTCCGAATACTAAATGTAGTTGATGACTACAGTCGCGAACTGGTCGGACAGCTGGCAGAGTTTTCTATTAGTGGAAATCGCGTAGCCCGTTTCTTAGATCAACTAATCGAGACCCGTGGTAAGCCTGAAAGTATCACTTGTGACAACGGTACTGAATACACCAGCAAAGCCATGTTCTTCTGGAGTAAAGAAAATCAGGTCAAACTCAACTTTATTCAGCCTGGCAAGCCAACGCAAAACGCCTTCGTCGAAAGCCTAAATGGCAAGTTTAGAGACACCTGTCTGAATCAGCACTGGTTCCGAACAATAGAGGAAGCCCGCTACGAAATAGATCAATGGCGTGCGCACTATAACCATGAGCGGCCGCACAGCTCATTAAATTACATGACGCCAGTAGCCTACGCGGCACAGGCAGCATAAGGCAAATATCTCATCGAGGGAGTGGTATTAACTTAGGGGAAAGGTCACCAGACCTTGAACAAAGGCAACCCTCTTGAATAGCCTTCTATATTTAAATAATTATCTTGCGTTATTTAATAGGCTCAGAAAACCACTACCATAGACTGGAAATTTATCTTTAGAACAAAATCTGTATATTATGCGGTTCTGCCACAAACTCTTTTCGCACCAAGGATTTTGATGCAAAATCGCCCTATGGATTACGGCGGCATAAAACAATAAAGGCTAAACCGACATGCAAGACAAATCACCAAAACATGAAATCACCACACCCAACTATGATGATTATGTAATCGATCCTTATCAAGCAATCATAGATCCACACATACATCTTTGGAACTTTGGAAGTTCAGCTTCTATGCCGCCATTTTTATTAGAAGAATGCGCTAACACTATTTCCAAGAGCGGTCACAATATTACTAAAACGGTATTTGTTGAATGCAACACAATGTATCGTCACAAAGGGCCAGAACATTTTAAATCTGTCGGGGAAACTGAATTTGCAGTCGGAATGGCAGCCATGAGCGAAAGCGGGTTATATGGCAATTGCCAGATAGCTGCTGGCATTGTTGCGAATGTAGACCTGCAACTGGGGGAAAAAACCGACGAAGTCATAGCAGCACACTCTTCTGCAAGCAATGGCCGCCTACGCGGGATTCGCTGCCAAACTGCTTATGCCAAAGAAGGTCTATTTCAAAAATCCGCTGCACCCGAGCTAGCCAATAGAATGCTAACCACAAACTATGCTAAAGGCGTTAAGAAAGTTCACGCGCACGGATTATCGCTGGATGTATGGTGCGTATATTCACAATTAAATGATCTTATAGAAGTTGCCGATCGCTGCCCAAATGGGCTTATCATCCTCAACCACTTGGGATCACCCTTTAATTTTGAACAGCAAACAAAGAGAGAAGAGGTGCTTAATATTTGGCGTCATGGCATTGAAAAACTAGCTCAGAGACCAAATATATTTGTCAAACTCGGAGGTATTGGCATGAATGTCGGCAAGCAGTTTAAGCGCGGTGAAGGCACAATAAAAACCGAGGAACTTGCAGCCAACTGGAGACTTTTTATCGAGCACTGTATTGACAAGTTTGGCCCAGAGCGCTGTATGTTTGAAAGTAATTTCCCCGTTGATCGGGGAACCTGTAGTTATCGGACTCTCTGGAATACATTTAAGTTAATCAGCATCAACTATTCAAAAAAAGAAAAATCCGCTCTATTTTATGAAACAGCAAGGCGCGCCTACAAGCTTTAGCGCCGCTTTTGAACCCGGAGTATTCAAGAGCGTTTCGTCCTATACTCACCCTTTCTTTCAATATCTGCAATACAGTAATACAAAAACAACACTCAATAACACGCGAATAAAGCCAATCAGACAAAGGAGCTTTCCAGTTATTTATTGTGTTAAAAACCGCCCCCTATATTGTCCCGGAGTATATTGTGTAGCTTTTCGAAAAGAACAGCAGAAACTGGCCGATGAGTTGAAGCCAAGAGTAATTGCAATCGCCTTAATACTCATATTTGTGCGCAGAAGTTTTATAGCATTCTCAATCCGCACTTCAGTAATCTTCTCGCCGATAGTTGAACCTGTAGAAACCCGATACGCCCGGGTCAAGTGTCTCACGGACAAACCGCATAGTGATGCGAGTTCCTTTAGCGTTGGAGGACAATCCAGCTCTTGAATACGCTCAATAATTAGAGCAAGCTGCGCTCTAGTCAGACCTTTTTTTGACATTTCTGATGATGGAATTTCAACTTTGTAATATCGACTAAGCTCTATAGCGAGCAAGGCGGTCACATGCTCAATGACAACCTCACTGCCAAAAGAGGGGTCTTTGAGTTCTGCGACCAACCTAGTCAACAAGAAAGTAATACGGTTATCCAAAATATTCAGACTGGATGATAAATGACGGTAACTTATCAAACAATCTTGATCGAGCCATGCATGAAGACTCTCCGCACTTAACCGACAGACCAATGAAGTCTGCACCGGGCTTCCGTCACCGCGGGTATTCAGTAATTCCCCCCTCGGCAGGAGAAATAATTTTCCAAGTTCCTCGAAACGATTCGAATTCCAGTGATTTAGGTAGTTGGCCCTGGCATTAATAGGCCTGGGGGTCAACGTGAAGTCCAACCAGTACTCCTCACACGGATGCATGACTTGCGTGACCGGCCCTTTTGCGGGGTAATTAACCAACTGCACAGTTGCGGCCGGCACGCGTACCTCATGGACTATTGCGATTGGGCTTCGGAACTCACTCTCCATTCTTCTCGCCTCTTTCGGGGAATTTTCTACTTATATGCTGCGCGTTTAACTGAAAATGTCGTGCTAATTATCTCTCTCTCGCTACAGATATCCAACACACAAGGGCCAAAATACGATGAATTTGGCCCTAGCGCAATGCACCTCCTCATTGAGTACACCGCATAACGCTGGAAAAATACCCGACCCCACTACACCCGAATACAGTTATTTAAAAATAGGTATTTATAGCTATTCTACCTAGTCAGATAATTAAGAAAGGTTAACATGTCAAGTAAAGTCATTGTTGTTACTGGTGCAGGATCCGGCCTTGGCCGCTCATTAGCACGTCGCTTTGCATCAGAGGGTGAAGCCGTTGTATTAGTTGGGCGAAATATATCTAAGTTAGAAAAAGTTGCTAACGAAATAGGTGCTGAAGCACTCTGTTTGAGTTGCGATGTTGGCAACCCCAAATCAGTTAACCAAGCCTTTTCGAAACTGATGGAACATCACTCCACCATTGATGTATTGATCAACAATGCAGCGGTTTATGAACCTTTTCTCACCAAAGAGGCCCGCCCCCAACAAATAGTCGATAGCATTACCATCAATACCATAGGTCCTATTCTGTGCATCAATGCGGCGTTGCCCCTCATGGCAAAAGACGGCCACATTATTAATGTTAGCAGTGAGTCCGTAGGTATGCTGTTTCCTTATATGGTCACTTATCAAGCCGCTAAAGCTGGGCTGGAGCGTTTTACGGAGGGCCTGAAATATGAATTGGAAGCCGACTCAACCAACAATATTAGGGTCACCTGCCTGCGGGCTGGTGCCATGTATAGTGACGATATTAGTTTAAACACTGAGCCGGAAGTAGCAGCACGCTTTATGGCTGCAACAGCAGCAGTTGGGCTTGATCTCCGTAACCGAGGCATTTCTCATGTGGATTCAGTGACCACCGTGTTTCGGTCAATAATTGATTTACCCTCCGATGTCGATCTACCGGTTGTAACGGTCCAAGGTCGAAAACCCTAGAGTCTTATACCTAATTGCACCAGATATAACTCCGCTACATTGCTAATTTGAAGAATAGGAAAGGTTATGACTGTAGACGCTTACATTATTGATTCCGTTAGAACTCCTCGCGCTCTAGGCAAGCCCGGCAAAGGCGCTTTTTCTGGTATGCACCCTCAACATTTAGCCGCTACGACCTTATCTGCACTTAGGGACCGAAACGGACTTAATACAGCCGATATCGACGATATTATCTGGGGCACTAGCGCTCAGAAAGGCTTGCAAGGTGGTGACATGGGCCGCATGGCTGCGCTGGATGCCGGATTTGATGTTTTGGTGCCAGGTGTAACACTTGATCGCTTCTGTGGCAGCGGTCTTAGCGCTGTCAATATTGCTGCCGCTAACATCATGGCTGGCATAGATGACCTTCTTATCGCTGGCGGCACAGAAATGATGTCTATGCTGACCGTTCAAGGCACGAAAGAGCGTGAAGCAGGATTTCCCTCTTATGGGCTGGGCACAGGCAATGAGCGACTCAATAAACGCCATCCACAATCTAATCAGGGTGTTGCTGCGGATGCTATCGCCGCCTTAGAAAACATCACTCGTGAAGAACTGGACGCAATAGCACTGGTCAGTCAGCAGCGTGCCGCAACAGCGATTAAAAACGGCTGGTTTGATCGCTCGATCGTACCAGTACTGGACGATGACGGTAACGTCATTCTCGATAAAGATGAATACCCGAGACCCGACACTACCGCTGAAGGTCTGGCAGCTCTGAAACCCAGTTTTGCCGCTATTGCAGATATGCCAGCAGGCATGGATGGCCTAACCTTCCGCCAGCGGATTAATCTTCGTTACCCCGACGTAGATATTCAACCAATGCACCATGCAGGTAATTCATCAGGCGTAGTGGACGGTGCTGCAGCCCTGCTATTAGCGTCACCAAAATACGCAAAAGCCAACAAGTTAAAGCCGCGGGCTAAAGTGGTGGCGATGGCAACCATCGGTGACGACCCCACCCTGATGAATAACGCCCCCGTGCCGGCTGCCAAAAAAGCATTGGAGCGGGCGGGATTGACCGTAGCCGATATAGATTTATGGGAAGTCAACGAAGCCTTCGCTGTCGTTGTAGAAAAGTTTATTCGCGATTTAAAGCTGGATAGAGACCGCGTCAATGTTAACGGTGGTGCCATTGCACTCGGCCACCCAATCGGCGCTACGGGCGCCGTGTTGGTTGGCACCGTGCTGGATGAGCTGGAGAGGCGTGATATGCAACGCGGGCTTATTACCATGTGTGCTGCTGGCGGCATGGCACCCGCCATTATTATTGAGCGAGTTTGAGGATTTAGACATGACCCAAATTGCAAAAGGTGTAACTATTCTCGAAGTCGCACAGCACACTTTCGTTCCCGCAGCAGGAGCCGTTTTAGCTGACTGGGGAGCCAATGTCATCAAAATCGAGCACCCGGTGCGCGGAGATACCATGCGCGGTTTTCGCAGGACAGGCGATGCCACCCATAATCCCAATCGCCATTCTCTGGTAGAGCACGCTAACCGCGGCAAGCGCAGTGTCGGAATTGACATCTCAACAGAAGAAGGTCAAAAGCTGATCTATGAGATTGCGAAAACCGCCGATGTATTTCTGACTAACTACCTGCCCGCCCAGCGCCAAAAACTGAAACTGGATGTGGAACACATAAGGGCCGCCAACCCCGATATTATTTATGCTCGAGGCAGCGCCTTCGGTGATAAAGGGCCAGAGCGTGAAGCAGGCGGCTTTGACGGTACCGCGTTTTGGACCCGCAGCGGTATAGGTAACTCGATGTCACCACCTGAGCTGGAATCCCCTTTATCTCAGGGGATTCCAGCATTTGGTGATTGTATTGGTGGCATGAATATCGCCGGTGGTATTTTGGGTGCCCTTTATCACAGAGAAAAGACAGGCCATGCGGTCGAGCTAGATGTATCCTTAATGAGTAGCGCGTGGTGGGCAGCAGGCTCAGGCATGACCCAGACTATGGAGCTGGGCGTTATTCCTAAAACACGCATAGCGGCTGGGGGCGGCTCTCCAGGCAACCCGTTTATGGGCAACTTTACCACCTCCGATGGCGGCACCATTAATTTCTGTATTTTGACTCCTGGTCCCTACATTCAGGATACTTTCGAACATTTAGGCATCCCGGAAGCCGCCGAAGATCCACGCTTCTCAACGGTAGAAGAGCTGATGAAAAACTGGGCTGACGCTAGTGCGTTAATGGTTCAGGCCATCGCCAAACATCCGTTTAGTTACTGGTCCAAACATCTGAAAACCATGCGCGGCCAATGGGCTCCGTTCCAAAGCCTTGAAGATCTATCTAAAGACGAACAGGCATTGGCTAACGATATGATCATTGAAGTGGAGGCTGTCGAAGGTGATGAGCCAATGCGCCTGGTGCGCCCACCTGTGCAATACGATCACACCCCGATTACCACAACCCGCGCTCCAGTTGCCTCAGAGCACACTGAAATCTATCTCATGGAACTGGGGCTGGAGTGGGACCGCATCGAGACCCTAAAGGCAGAAGGTGTTATTGCCTAAATGCATACACAAACAGGAAGTAAGCTGCTAGGTAGCTTTGATTATGTTATTGTAGGTGGCGGTTCTGCTGGTTGTGTATTAGCCAATCGACTTTCTGCTGACCCTCGCGTGTCAGTTGCTCTACTGGAGGCTGGGGGCAAAGACAATTGGCTCTGGTTTCATATCCCCGTTGGCTACTTGTATTGTTTTGGCAACCCCAAAGCCGATTGGTGCTATGAAACAGCACAGGAACGCGGGCTTAGCGGTCGCAGCATTGCCTATTCGCGAGGCAAAGTACTTGGAGGCTGCTCTTCCATCAACGGCATGATCTATATGCGTGGCCAGTCCCAGGATTATGACCGCTGGGCAGATATCACGGGTGATCAATCTTGGCAATGGGAGTCTGTACTCCCATTGTTTCGAAAAAGTGAATCCAACTGGCGCGGAGCCAGCGCATACCACGGCGCGAAAGGCGAGCTTCGTGTTGAAAGGCAGCGGCTGCGCTGGGATGTGCTTGACACCTTTGCGTCCGCGGCAGAGCAAGCTGGAATCCATCCTATCGACGATTTCAATACTGGAGATAATTTTGGTTCCTCCCCCTTCGAGGTCACCCAGCGAAAAGGAGTGCGCTGTAGTGCAGCTACTGCTTTTCTCAAGCCTACCCTGAAACGGCGAAACCTAACGATAATTACTCATGCGGTGGCCAACAAGTTGACCCTGGAAGGTGGTCAGGTTACCGGTGTTGAGTACATTCACAAAGGCCAGACTTTTTGCGTAAAAGCCAATCGAGAAACTCTACTTACAGCTGGAGCTATCGGCTCTCCTACAATTCTCCAACGAACAGGGATTGGCCGAAAGGAGGATTTAGCAAGGGCAGGTGTTCAACTTCGCCATGAGCTTAGCGGTGTAGGTCATAACCTTCAGGATCATTTACAGCTTCGATCCGTTTATAAGATTGACGGCCTAAAAACCCTAAACACAATCGCAAACAATTGGATTGGCAAAATGGGCATGGGACTACAATACCTGCTCTATCGTGGCGGGCCATTAAGTATGGCCCCCAGCCAGTTAGGTGTCTTTGCTAAATCTGATCCAGGCCAGCCAAGTGCAAATCTGGAGTACCATGTGCAACCCTTGTCGCTTGCCAAGTTTGGAGATAATTTACATCCATTCCCCGGAATTACAGCCAGCGTTTGCAATTTACGACCCAAATCAATTGGCCAAGTCTCTATCAATTCTAACAGTCCAAACGATCCTCCATATATTGCACCAAATTACTTAAGTAATGATGACGATAAGCAGATTGCAATAGACTCCATAAAACTGACTCGCCGAATATTTTCTATGGACGCCTTTGCTAGCCACAACCCACGCGAGTATCTGCCTGGCACCCAATATCAGAGTGATGATGAGTTACTCCAAGCTGCTGGCAATATCGGCACGACCATTTTTCATCCTGTTGGGACCTGTAGAATGGGTAAAGTCGATGACAAGGAAGCAGTCGTCGATAACGAGCTGAAACTCCGAGGATTATCAAGAGTTCGCGTGGTAGACGCATCAATAATGCCCACAATAACCTCAGGAAATACTAACGCGCCAACCATTATGGTTGCAGAAAAAGCTGCGCAATTAATTGCGTGTACAGCCTACTGAAATCGCTAAGTGTAACCCGGAAAGCATATATAACGCATCACAAAGGCTTAGAGCTTTTTGAAGCGCCTGAAAGTTACGATGAATAATGCATGGCGACGCAACGCTAAATACAGAAATGTCATTGGAACCGCCAACACTGGAAACCGCTATGAAAGTCAAAGACATTATTATCGAAGCCGAAGCCATCACAGGACTGAAAGCCAACCTACCAGACGATGCTATTAATGGCTTAACGCAATTGGTAAAATCCATTGTGGATGAAGCTCCCTTAAGCGAGCAAGGCCTACAGAGCAGCAAAAAAATGATCTTAAATAACCTAGCCAATAGAATACGGGTAGATCATTATCTTGAACAACACCCCGAACTGCTACAACAAGCTATAGAAACACCAACTTTCGTCTTTGGGCTACCAAGAACAGGAACTACGCTGCTTATTAACTTATTAGCTGAAGACCCTGCTCGCAGGGCTTTTATCCGTTGGGAATCATTAAATTCGGTACCCCCGCCCAAAGCATCCGAGGTACGTACTGATCCACGCTACTTTGAAGCGCAAGCTTTGATCGAACAATCACTAAAATATGTACCTCATATTTCTGCCATTCACCACGAAAATGCCGACAGCCCAACTGAGTGTCAATTCTCAATGTCACAGACATTTTGTTCACAACTATTTGAGTCTATGATTGACATACCCAGTTATCGCAAATGGTTTTTATCGACAGATTACTTACCTGCATTTAAATACCACAAACGTTTATTGCAGCTTTTACAAACTCACGCGCCGGGACAGTGGACGTTAAAAAATCCATGGCACCCGCTTTATCTAACCGCCCTGAAAGAAGTATTCCCTGACGCACAGTTAATCATGACTCATAGGGATCCGGTCGAAGTAGTTGGCTCCGCATGCAGCCTCATCAAGCACGTGCGCTTACTGACACATGAACATGTAGATTTAGAAAAGATTGGCTCAACTACAATTGATATATTTCAGCGTATGATAGATAACATCATAAACTACAAAGTCAAGTACGGTGAAAATTCAATATATGACATTCAATATCAGGATATCATTAAAAATCCTACTGAAAGTATCCATAATATTTATCGACACTTTAACCAGCCACTTACAAATGAAGCAAAAAATGCCATGAAAAAATACCTTACTGACAACCCAAAAGGTAAGCACGGAAAACATGAATACATACTTGAAGAGTTTGGCTTAAACGAAGCCTATATTAGATCAATTTTTTCCGATTACTATGACAGATTTCTACTATAGCTTCCTACGCTAGGCTTCTAACGTCGAGATTAACCGCCTAGCCTCTCTGCTGGCTTTATAAACTGAGTTTACGCCGAAAAGCGCTGCTCAAGACACAGAGGCTTCTTTAGGGTTTTGAGGACATCATTCTTACATTGGCTACAATTAATTTCATTGTCCAAGCCGGTTTTTTCACCTATTTTAAGACTTCAGAAATCAGTGTTGGTATATCACATCAATAATTACTACTACCCAGCAAACGTATCCGCACAAAGCGGTTCCTTTCTCAATGCGATTAGGTGAGCCAGATGAATTTGGCTCCCTGGCACTAGAGTTAATTTACAACGATTATCATAGTGGCCAGCACTCTCGCATCGATATTGCAGTGTGAATGCCGCCAAATGAGCATGCCTCCTAATAAGCTCCTTTATCATTGCATCTCATCACTTTCCAACTAAGTCAAGGATTTTAAATGAAAACTGTAGTCATACTAGCTCTGTCATGCTCAGTTACCTTATTACAAATATCGGCACCGTCTTCCGCCAACGCCACTCAAATTTCTGATATGGGCGCGACAGGCCCCAGACTGCTAGAACAATGTGAAATTACAAAAACCTATATCCGCGACAGAGAAATGAAAGATGCCTTAAACACAGGTCTATGCACAGGCTTAATTCAAGGTACAGTTTTAACCATGAAATCGCAGAGTAAAGACGATAGATTGCCAAAATGCTTTGACAATCTGACTACAGAGAGCGTCGTAAAACTAGTTGTAGAATACCTTCACAAAAATCCTGATAAGCTAGCTCAAAATAACGCTGCAGAATTAATTATACAGTCCGTAACATCGTCCATCTGCGTTACCACTTTAAACGATTAAAGCCTTAACACCTCACAACTTGCCTAACAATGCGACTACTATGAAAATAACAAGATTTTACCCTGGATGGACTGTGCTGGCAGGAAGTTTTATTTCAGCGGCTATAGCCATTGGTTTCACATCTTATATTTATGGCATGTTCACGGTCCCTGTCACTGAAGAGCTTGGACTTAGCAGAGCAAATTACAACAATGGCTTTATTGCTCTTTCTGTAGGCATTGCACTGTTCTCCCCTTTTACAGGAAGATTGTTAGATCAGTTCTCACCTCGCTTACTTGTCGCTTTTGCAGGAACGTTATTTGGCTGCTCAATAGCTACTATCTCTATACTTAAATCTCCAATAATGATGCTGTTGCTACTACTTCTCCCTATTGCAGCAGGCGTTTCCACCTGTGGCGCGTTAGGAGCTAACACAATCACTGTCAAATGGTTTCAGTCACGACGCGGCCTTGCTTTAGGCATTTTGGCCTTGAGCACATCAGTTGGAGGACTTTTATCTCAACCCTTTACAGGCTGGCTTATTACAAACTTAGGTTGGCGACATACCCTACTTATTATTGGTATTTTGTGCTTTTTTGTATTTTTATTCTTGTCTATGTTTCTTATCAAAGATAAACCCGACCCAAGCATTTATAAATACGAAGATGAATTTGATAGCAATGTCGACTCCAAAGTAAGCGCCAAAGAATCAACGGCTGAACCCAGAGCAATTACCGAGCCGACTTTTTCTTATGTTGATATTTTACGCACTAAAAACTTCTGGCTACTAACATGTGCAATAGGAATATTCTTTGGCGTCGACCAATCCATATTAGTATCTCAAGTACCTTATTTTCTTGATCGCGGATACACCCTAGAAATTGCCGCCACCTTAGTTTCAATAAAAACCCTATCTGCAATAGGTGGAAAATTAATTGTGGGGTTTCTAGCAGACAAAGTTGACCTACGGTCACTTTTTACAGCCGTTGCTTTATGCAATATTTCGCTAATGAGCATTTATATCCTTCAACCTAGCTTTTGGATACTTGTTTTATTTTTAAGCTTGCTTGGCGTCGCAGTGGGAGGTGTCTTTCCTGTTTGGACAACATCAGTGGCCTGGCTATTTGGATCTCGCAGCTATGGCACTGCCATGGGCATGACAGCGATAGGAACACAAATTTTTACAATGCTAAACATACGCTTTGTCGGAGAGGTATATGATCGAACTGGAACGTATAAAATAGCGTTTGTAGTTTTTATTGGAATGGTAGCAATAGCGATATTGCTTTTTCGCTCTATAACACCACCCGCCAAGAATTGAAAAGTATTGATCAAATAGGCTGTATATAAGAATTCGCTCTCCACCAGCGAATAAATGTACAATCCCCGTTGAATCGATTTACATACTCTATACAGCCAAAACACCTATCACAGCTGTTGATGTACTGCACTGAATGACAAGGTGTTGCCGTTCCACAAGCCCCACAAACTCCCTACGCTGCGGATCCTGACCGATCACAGCACAGAGCACTGCGACCGAGTTGAACAAAATAACTACCCAAGCCATTAACGATACCAATCACACCTCGACTAACGCAGTTTCACCACAAACGAGCGGCATCTGCGAACGCCTCCATAAAATAATTATTAATGAATGTTACAAGGTCGCGTATCGCAAGCAGCTGTACAGCTCACTGGTCGAGTGGCAAAAAGATCTGGACGACTGGATGGATTACTATGACTGTTCGGCGACAATTAGGATGACCGAGCGGCCAACATAGTTGACGCCGAACATATGACAATGAGTGCTGGCATCAGGGCAAGATGTGTTGCAACAGAACGCCACTGGAAAATTTGATCGATGGCAATACAATTGGTGCTAAGAAGAACTTAACTCAGATATAGTCTGAGCTACTACACCTAAACTGGCCATTGCACTTCATTGGTTACGGGCAGACAGTAGCAACGCCAACGGCGTGATTTGATCAGCGCGACCACAGCATTACGACTGAAGCTTGTCGACCAACTCCCGCAGTTGGTCTTTGAGCCCTTCTACTTCGCGCTCAAGCTTGTCGATTTTTTGGTGAGATCGGGTTTCTAACGTGTTGAAGTCGGTGGTAATTTTGCCTTTTATGGCCCAAACCTCTCGAACATCCGCCAGCGCCAATGCGTAGGGTCGGTACTCGGTATTATCGCTTTTCAACAGTAGATGAGCATCTGAATGCTCATCCAGATAAATGCGCTTTGCAACTACCCCTTGTTCGGATGTCACCACGCCGATAAACCCTACTTGTAAGGCCTCGAAATTGGTGACTTTTTCAGTGATGACCACATCATTGTCGTTGAGGGTTGGCACCATGCTATCGCCGACGATTTCAAACAGCCGATAATCGCCGTCCTCAAAGCCGGGGACGCGGTAAATGTCCAGCGCGCTGATGTATTCGGGGTCTTCATGTTGTGAGATGTATCCGGCGTGGGCCTCCGCCGATACCAACGGGATTGTGCCATAGCCTATGTTAATAGGGGCGTCTGCTGGGAGCTCGTCTACATTAAAGATATCGCCGCTCCCTACCACCAGCCAATTACAGTTGACGTTGAAGGTTGCGTGAATTTTCTCCAGGGTGGCAACAGATAGGTTCGATTTGCCAGATTCTAACTGAGATAAGGCACCCTGAGTAATGCCTATCTCGTCAGAAAAGACTTTTTGCGACAGTTTCAACAGCTCTCTTAACTCGATCATCCTGGCTGAAAGTGGGGCCGGGTGTTTCATAGTGCTACCTTATTTGCGAGCTATTGCGACACAATTATTAGAATGCTAATATCCAGGAACTCTGGCATGTTGAAGAAGTGATCTTAATATTTGCCCGCGCTCAGGATTGATAGATGGCAAACTTCTTTATATTTGACTTACCTAACCTCTGAACTGCGCCGCCCTGCGGCTCTCAACAGAGTGGAAACTAAGCCAACCTCTGTCATTCGATACGAAGCACGCTTTAATCCACCAACATAGGGCTGTCATTATGCCTCATTCTACCTCCGTAGGAGACCTCCCCCGCAGGCGCTTCATGATAGCGGAAGATGACCCAGACGACCAATTGTTGATCGAGGATGCCTTGGTTGAAAATGGGGTATCCAGAGATGAAATTTCGTTCGTTGAAGACGGCCAATCACTTTTGACGGCCCTAGACTCTACACAGCATGTACCAGACATCATTTTGCTTGATTTAAACATGCCCCGTATTGATGGACGTCAAGCGCTGAAGAAAATAAAATCCAGCGAAAGCCTCAAGCACATTCCGGTGGTGATATTTACAACCTCCAGCAGTGATGAGGATGTAAAGTCATCCTATCAACATGGGTGTAATACGTTCTTTACCAAACCCGCTACTTTCAATGACCTGGTAGAAAACCTGGGCATCATCAAAACTTATTGGGCGGAACGCGCGATCCTGGTTGATAGCCTGTAGCGAAAACTGGAGATGTAATGGCTGCATACCAGCCTTTAGGCCGCTGCCCAATGGCTACCAATTCAACTTGCACAAACTTGATTAATTCCGACACTTGAGCCAGCCAAGCAGGCAGGCCTCAAACAAAGGCAGAAACCGTGCAGTCGCAACTAGGTGGCGAGCTGCTTCCAACCCAACCACCCAGTCACACTGCAGAACGGCTATTACCTAACCAATTACAGCTTATTCTGGGTCAACACCTTCGATATTTTTCTGTAAGGCGTTCATTTTTGCAGCAGCTTCAGCTTTTGCATCTTTCACGGAGCCTTCAGCGGAATCTTTCATATCACCGGCTTTGGCTTCAGCGTCAGACATAGCATCTTCAGCGCTGTCAGTCATTTCGTTGGTTTTGGCGCCAGCGCTGTCCATCATATCGCCAGCAGCATCTTTCGCATCGCTAGCCATTTCAGAGGCTTTGTCTTTTGCATCTTCAGCCATCTCAACAGCTTTGTCTTTGGCGGCAGCGGCAGAATCTTTAACGCCATCAACGCTTTTTTCTACTGCGTCACCCATTTTGTCCATGGCACTACCTGCAGAATCTGCAGCTTCTTCAGATTTTTCACACGCCATCAAAGCACAGAAAACAGCAGCCAATAGCGAGTACTTACCTAGTTTGATCATTTTTAGTCCTTCCTTCCTAATGGGTTTGCTTGCAGTAGACAGTCTCTGGCGGACATCTTACACAGCAAGCGATTGGGTTCGAGGGCCGATGATACCACACCAATTACTCAGCCGATGTTACAAAGCCGACGTAGAATCCACGACTAGCTCTGGTATTTCGTACCCAGACAAGATAGTACCCAATGAAAGCAGAAAGAGTAAATGAGTTTGCCGAAGCCGGAGCCGGCTGCGCTAGGCGATTTTTACAAACCGTGACCGGGGATTATTTCAATCACCCACCCCAGCCAAGCTTGTGGGCGAAATGTAAAGCGTTGAAATCCCTGGCGGTAACGGGTGCAGAATTGCACATACGGTGGCGATGGAACCTGCCCGCGAAGGAAACGGGCCAGGGTCCGTCGACCCGTGTTAAGAGTATGTAAAATATGGCCAAAGCGCCCCAACAGCGCTTTGTTGCTATTTATTTGAGGTGCTCGTTCTCTTTGGCATTAATGGTAGGCGCTATGTAACGGTGGAGCGCTTGGCTGCCGGTTTTGTTGGCAATAATCCGCAATAACCACCACTTGAATCCAATTTGCTGCCACTGATGGCGGCTACGGCCATACTTGTTGCGCAGCGCCAGCTGCAGCATAGCTAGCCCCCCGGTATCAATTGCTGGGTAGTCACTAACCTGATAACCCGATTCCACAATCAATGACTTGCCAACTCGAGTTTCAACCTCGGCGATTTCCCGTGGTTTGGATTTTTTCTCCCAAGAGGCGGCCTCAGACTTACTGGGCGGACGGTAGGTGGTATCAGAATCTATACCCAGCATCTCTGGAGTGTAGTCCACCCCCAAAAACTTACAGACTTTGCCCAATAGTGCCTCTGGCTCTGCCACCAAGTCCTCGAATCGCAACTCTAAACGCTGGCTCTCTGGTACCCGAGTGGATAGTTCCTGCCAATTGAGCTTGGCTCTTTGCCAAAACTCAGCGCCGTGCCACGCGGTGCCAGCCCAGCCCATATTGATGACCGAGCGCGCTACATCTCTCGGATCTCTATCCAAAAAGATGTATTTACAATTTGGCCAAACCTTAGCTAACAGCGCAAAATCGTTATGAATAGTACCGCCCAAAATGCGACGGCCATCGGCCTCGGACAACTGACGAAAGATATCCTCCGAAAGCGCTTGGTAAGTGCCCGCCTGGGGGATAGTGTAATCGTACAGCTGGAAAATGCGGTCGTATTCGAGAAAATCCCGAAACGCCTGGATTGGCCTGCCCTCTTCCATCATTTCAATGCCGGGGAGCAAATATTCCATTTCATCACAGCGGGCGATCTCTGGATGATGCCCCAGCATAAGCCTGAGCATGGTACTGCCGGTTCTTACCGAGCCAACGATGAAAAAATCTGGAGCGACGCCTGTACTGCTGTTGTCCATTCCGAGTATCCAATCCTTAAGGTAAAAAAAACGATAGCGCCACACCTCAGAAGCAGTGCGGCTACTCAATGGTAGAAGAGTCGATCTAAACTGTCAGGCACTTTACGGTAAAAGGCAGCAAAAATCTTCCGCACCATGCTCTTTTCTGGCACCCCGCTAACAACACCGGGGAACTAGCCGTTCTCCGAGCAAGACAACAAAGACGATATGGCGTCTTTTAGTACCAGCGGCTGATCCAACATGAGGTGATGGTAGCCTTGCTCTATGGTGATAAGCCGCCCGGGGTTGCCGAACAAAGCTAGGGTTTTTTCTGGCCGCTGCTGGCCTGCAAACATACTCTGCCCACCGTAAATACAATCCACACGAGGGGCAATGCGGCGCAATGGCGCAACATCCAAAATTTCACCGTAATTAATGCCTGCTGGGTCGAACTTCCAGCGCCAGCCTGCACCCTGCGGCCGGCAAGAATGGTAGGCAATGTGGTAGAGAATGGCCTCTTCAACCACTGGCTGCTCCGGCAATAACCTAAAGTCGGCGATGCAGTCTTCACGACTACTGCGTAAACGTTGCTGTTGCTTTGCTTCCAGCAGCCTAATAGAGTCTTCACCCGGCAAGCAAACTAGGCTATCCACCACAATAGCGCGTCGAAAACGCTCCGGCCGCAAACACAAGGCACGTATGGTTTGTGCCCCGCCAAAACTGTGGCCTATCACGGTAACGTCGCTTAACCGCTCGCTTTCCAACACCGCCAAAATGCCTTCGGCATAGGTGTCTTGGTGGTAGCTGAGAGCGGGGCCACTGTCCCCCATACCCGGCAGATCGATACTCAACACCCGATATCGATCGGTAAAAAAGGGCGCCAGCGCGTCCCACCACCGGGCATGAGCCCGAAAGCCATGCACCAAACACATTACCGGCAGCGGTTCTTGCCAATTCCAAGTCAGGTAGTGCACGTCACCATTGGGGCTGTTGGCCATTTTCGAATGCCCTGGCAGGCCGAGGTTATTCATCAGCCATGTCGGTGCCGTAGCCGGTATTTGATAATCATCGTTATTACTGTGAGTCTGGCTCATACCAATTGCCTGCATTTAACAAAAAGAGCCCGCCAAATTGATTATGGCCGGGTAAAGGCTCGCCTGGCACTGTCGACGGCGCCGCGAATTGAGCACTCAGGCAAATGGTCGTTAACCAGCCCCATCGCCTGCATAAAAGAATATACCGTGGTAGGGCCGACAAATTTCCAGCCACGCTTTTTCAAATCTTTGGAAATTTTTTCAGACACCGCTGAACTGGAAACCATCTCCGGCTGAGCCAGCTCTTCTGGCTCAAACTGCCAAAAATAGTGCGCTAGCGAACCGGCCTCTTTCTGCAGCTCGATTGCTCGCTTAGCGTTGTTGATCACTGCCTCAATTTTACCGCGGTGGCGGACGATACCGGGATCGTCGAGTAATCGCGCCACATCCTTGTCGATAAACTTGGCCACCTTGCTGATTTCAAAGTGCTTGAACGCAACCCTGAAATTATCCCGTTTGTTTAAGATAGTGCGCCAGCTTAGCCCAGATTGAAAACTCTCAAGGCAGAGCTTTTCAAATAGGCGGGTGTCATCATCTACCGGGAACCCCCACTCGGTATCGTGGTAGCCGAAAAACTCCTCGGCGATGCCACACCAGCCACAACGGGGTTGACCATCGGGGCCTGTTACGGTTGCTTGCATCAGCTTTGCTCCTTTATTAAGCCGTTACACCTCGGGTAATCGGGTGGCCAAGGCCGCTGCAGCAAGCGCCATTAGGGCGAACAGAATCAGCGCCCAAAATACCGATTGATTGGCCAACACAGCGGTCAAAACGCCCACGACTAGTAACAGTACACCAATGAGGGTGTTACCAACAGCGACGTAATCGGTCCTTTTCTGCCCTCCGGCCAAGTCCAAGACATAGGTTTTGCGCCCTACTCGAACGCCTTCGTGCACAATTGATAGACAGAAATAAAGCCCTAAAATAACGCTCAGCGCGGAGAGAGACAGCCACTCAAACAGCGCGGCAACCGCGCACAACACGGCAATCATCAAGGCCGTGGCAATGAGCACCTTGCGGCTACTGCTGTCGGAGAACCGCCCCCAAACCACACCACTGATCATACTGGCTAGGCCACCCACCAAAACGAACATACCCAGCCCGGCCAAGCCTTGGTCCTCGCCACTGGACTGCGCAATTAAGATAAAAAACGGCGCGCTGAGCCCAGAACACATCATTAACGCCCGCACGCTGATGAATAATCTAAAGTCGCTATCAGTGAGTAAAATACTGGCACTTTGCAAGGCGGCTTTAAGGGCATTGCCCCCTCCGTCCACCGCACCGGAGTATTCATTGACAAAGCCAAAGCACACCGCAGTAATGAAAGAAAAACAGGCCGCCGCAATTAATAGTGGGGCTAGGTTTTGCCACTGTTCGGTGAGCTGCAACGCCAGGGCAATGCCAAATAAAAGCGTTATTACTCCGGCAGCGCTGGCGCTGTAGCCGTTCAGTGAACCGCGCCGGGTTTTGGGAATGGTCTTGCCGATAACGTCCTTGGAGGCAACCGAGGAAAACCCGCGGGACAAACTGACAAACACCAGCACCGCCAATACCCCCCAGCCTGCCTGCGCGCCCTCCATATGCGTCGCCACCCAGGCCATGGCAATTAACCCCAAGCCCTGCCCGGTGTAACCAATCACCAAAAACCATTTGCGCTTGGGCCACTTGCGCATTACCCCGGCGATGGCCAGTTGAGGTAATAGAGATCCCGATTCCCGTATCGGCACTAATAGCCCACTGAAAAAAGCCGGCACACCAGCACTGGCAAACAGCCAAGGAATCACCAACTTAGCGCTGGAACAGGTATCCGCCAACTTATTGATAAATTGTGCTAACAAGATCAATAGAAAGTTGCCTGGCACCACACGGCAGGCGGCGTCTCCGATATCTTTACAAACGCGACTGTCTTCTTCATCCACCAAAAATTCATACACGCGGCCAAACCGTTGTGATTCGCTCATTTTAGACACACCCAATTAATAATCCTTATCCCAGGCAACAAGCCTATCGCCAAAAGCTCGTCAATAACCCGAAATGCAAATATACGTTAATTTCCGCGACAACCCATCGTTTGCAGACCAAAAACTCCATTAAAAATAGAATTATCATTAAAAAACGATATCAAGTTACCGGTTTTTCACCTCGATACCGTTTTACAATACAAGCTATAGGATGATAGTGATTGAACTTTATCCTTCTCAAATTCAATTAACGATGTTATCGAATTGAGTGGTCTGGAATCGGACTAGAGTAGAAATGCCGCCAGGCACGAATCACAGTAATTTAGGAACCACACTGGGTTACGTGAGGTTCCGAATAGAACGCAGTGGCTAGTAACCCACTGCAAGGTACTCAGTCATTGCAAGCGGCGAAAAGGATGTATCAGTTAGCGAAAGCACAGCAGTTTTATAATGGTATATACCGAGGCTGGCCGTGCAATTAAGAAAGTGGGCCACCTCAACTGCCAACGCTAACTATGCGCGAGCCATTCATTGGTTAGCATTTGTTATCTGCGTTACCTACGCCATCTACCATTGGCTTTGGGATATACCCGCAATAGGCACCCTCGCAGCCATTGCTGGTGTAATCGCCCTGGCCAGCACACTGGGCAGTTTTCATCGCCAGGCAGCCACCTGGTTATATATCGGTTTTTTCACCGCCCAACTCGGCGCACTAGCATTGACCTCCTACTACTACGGCATGCGCGGCGTGTTATTGGTTTTCCCCATCGTTAATGCACTATTTTTTATTTTTAATAACACATTCGCCAGTGTTTATTCGGTAGTGTTTATTGGCCTGTGTCTGGGGGCTGCCTATCAATCTTCTGGCGCAGACATTCTAATACGTTCCATTCCGGCGTTTGCGCTGTGTTTGTTATTTTCCGCCGCTTACACGCAAAGCCTTAATTCACACAATGAAAGGCTGTATTTTGTAGCCAACCACGACGCATTAACCAAAATTCATAATCGGCGCGGATTTCTTGCTTGGTTTTCTCGCACATTGAAACAAGCGCAAAAAAACAGAGAAGAAATTGCTCTGTTCTTTTTTGATTTAGATAAATTTAAACAGGTTAATGATCAATACGGCCACGAGGTTGGCGATCGGGTTTTGGTGTCTTTTAGCAAGCGGTTAATTGCTGCCTTGCGATCCAGCGAGATCATCACCGAAAGTGGCTCAATACAAAATATCGGCCGGTTATCTGGCGATGAATTTGTCTTCGCCCTGGTGGGAGCCGATAACACGTCCAATGTAGAAGCCATTGCCGCGCGCATGCTGGCGGCGCTGGATGAACCCATCGTGGTCGGCGAGGCCACCATCAAGTTATCCGCCAGTATTGGCGTTAGCTTTGCCTCGGACAACGGCTACGCCATTGAGCAACTGCTCAACGAAGCCGACCAGCAGATGTACCGCGCCAAACGGCAGAAGCTGACCTCTTCGGGTATGGCTGCTACCTAGCTCTTCACATGCACTTATACTCATAAATCCTTAACCAGAACTGCCATGAGGCAATACTGCGTAAATGAATCTTTTGTGGCGATTCTAATTTCCCCTTGCGTGAGCAACAAAAGTCGTTACAATCGCGGCTCCTTTAACCACTGAACCTATTTTATGCGAGTCCAATAAAGCACCATCGTGGCATCAGAATGATCGCCTAGGCGGTGGTGAGTGACAGACAAAACCACTGTTCCCCGGAGGATTGCCTTGATGCGAAGTGCTGTTGACGCCCTCGTACCAACCGCTTTTAGCGGATCGCCAAACGGCGTTGAACCCATCTCATCCCGTCAGGTGACCAGCGTCACCCAGAGTCAAGACGACAAAGACCATTTCATTACTCGAGAAGGTGTGACCTTTGCCGGCTCACATTTAATCATTGATCTGTGGGGCGCCAAGCACCTGGACGACATGGAACGCATGGAAACCGCCATGCGCCGCTGTGTTGAAGTGTGCGGCGCCACCTTGTTGCACATCCACTTGCATCACTTTGCTCCAGATGGTATTTCCGGCGTGGCTGTACTGGCTGAGTCCCATATCAGCGTACACACCTGGCCGGAACGTGAATACGCCGCTTTTGATGTCTTTATGTGTGGTGATGCCAAGCCCGAGCTGGCCATCATTGAGCTGAAACGTGCCTTCTTGCCCAGCCGAATTGAGGTTGGCGAGCACCTACGCGGGGTGCTAAGAGACTAATGAAACGCTACAACGAGACCCTCTACGATGCCTGGGGACAGTCTTTCGCCATGGACGAGATTCTGTTTGAAGCCCACACCGACCATCAACACTTGGTGATTTTTAAAAACGCCATGTGGGGCCGGGTCATGGCACTGGACGGAATCATTCAAACCACCGAAGGCGACGAGTTTATCTATCATGAGTCGCTCACCCACGTACCGCTGTTTGCACATGGCAATGCGCGCAAGGTACTGATCATCGGTGGTGGTGACGGCGGTATGCTGCGAGAAGTGTGTAAACACCAAAACGTGGAAGAAGTGGTGATGGTGGAAATTGACGAAGCCGTGGTAGACATGAGCCGAACTCACCTACCCAATCACAATGCTGGTGCTTTCGATGACCCACGCTTTCGCTTAGAAATTAACGACGGTGCCAAGTTTGTTCGAGAGACCAACGAAACCTTCGATGTGATTATCTCCGACAGCACTGACCCCATTGGCCCCGGTGAGGTACTGTTTACTCAGGACTTCTACGGTGCCTGTAAAAAAGCTCTGAACCCAGGCGGCGTATTGGTAACTCAAAACGGCGTACCCTTTGCGCAACCCGAGGAGTTAACCAATACCTACCGTCGTCAACAGGCCCATTTCCAGGATCACACCTTTTACAGCGCTGCGGTACCCACCTACGTAGGCGGTGTAATGGCGTTCGCCTGGGCCACCGATGACGAAGCCTTGCGTAAATTGGATTTGGAGACACTAAAGCAGCGCTACCAAGCCAGTGGCATAGCCACCCGCTACTACACCCCGGAAGTGCACCAGGGCGCCTTCGCGCTGCCCGGCTTTGTGGCCAACTTACTTAAGTAGCCACCAGTCACCTTTGGCCAGCATTCAGACACCACCCCCGGTTGCAATAAAGCAAGCAGCCGATGCCGTGTTCTATCGCACCTTGGTGCAGGAGCACGGCTCCCCCCTGCTGGTGTTAAATGCCAATGTAATCAACAACCAGTACCGGGCACTCACCGCAGCCCTGCCCGGCGTTGCACTCTATTTTGCGATTAAAGCCAACCCTTACCCAGGTGTTATTCAAACCCTGGCGGATATCGGCTGTAATTTCGACATTGCCACCTCCGGCGAAATCAAACTCCTGCAAGCGGCCAAGGTTGAGTCCACTCGCTGCATTCATACCCATCCCATCAAACGCGACCAAGACATTCGCGATGCCCTGCGCTTTGGCTGCACCACTTTCGTGGTGGATAATCTGCAAGAAATCGAAAAGTTTATTCCCTACCGGGCGCGTGTGGGCTTGTTATTGCGGGTAAGCTTCCCCAACCCGGCATCGCCGGTGGATTTGTCGAAAAAATTCGGCTGCACTCCAAACCAAGTGGATGAGCTGGTGCAAAGATCCCAGCAACATGGTCTGCACATAAAGGGGCTGTCTTTTCATGCCGGGTCTCAATGTTTGAGCCCCCATAACCACTTATTGGCCATAGAAAGCTGCGCACAATTAATGGCCGACCACAATCAACGCTACGAGCGTCCCATGTCGATTCTCGATATCGGTGGCGGCTTTCCGGTAAACTACGATGTCAATGCGCCCGCTATTGATGAATTCTGCCGACCACTACGCAAAGCCCTGGCGCAGCTGCCTCCCCACTTCTCGGTATTGGCAGAGCCCGGCCGCTACTTAGTAGCCGAGGCCGGCACGGCGATATGCTCCATTATTGGCCAAGCACCACGCAGCAATGGCCAGTGGTACTATCTGGACAATGGTGTTTACGACCTGTTCAGCGGTCGAATCTACGACCACGCTGCCTACCCCATTACGGTGTTCAGCGGCTGCTCAGAACGCCAAAGCGCGACCTTGGCCGGCCCCACCTGTGACAGCATCGACGTAATCGCCGAAGATATCGCCCTGCCACCCTTGGCCATCGGCGATATTGTGGTAGGCACCATGATGGGGGCTTACACCAACGCCTCCGCCACCGACTTTAATTTATTCCCCCGCGCCAAAGTTATCTGTACAAATATCCCCGCATAATTTGCATTTGCGAACAATAAAAATCTCCGTTTGCTGTGTTGGGCTTGGCTTGTTTAAAATCAAAGAGAGCGTCCACTATTTAGCCTATAACGCGGGAAGAAGTTAAGCCTTCCCAGCCGTTGCAGCACACCGATAAAGGTACGCGCATAACAAACAAAACAACGGAGAGAAACACCATGGCATTTGAGCGGAATATTATCGTCGCAGTTGACCCCACAAAAGATCATCAACCGGCATTGGAGCTGTCCGCCAATGTGATGTCTATTAAAATTCAAGACTATGACCCAACCATGTGCTTACTGGTAGGCATCGACCCCGCCAGCGACAACACCCGTCCAGATAACCCTAAGGTTTACCGAGACAGCGGCTATTTTCAGCAGATTATTCAACGCCTCAATGATGCCAACTTAAAATCAAAGGTAAGGATTTCCTGGACCAAAGACTGGGCCGACAGCCTGATTTATAACGCCCAGGAATTCGAAGCCAACTCGATTATGGTCTCTAACCCCGGGGTCGAGGGAAATCGCGAATTTAGCGATGAATTTTGGTATCTTTTACGCAACTCACCGGTGCCCGTTGGCCTCATCAGTAACGCCGATGCCCCCAACTGCCGAAACATCTTATTGGCCATTGATTTTCGTGATGAGAACCTCACAGAGCTTAACAAACGTATGCTCAATATGGGCCGCGTAATGGCTAAGGTGTACAACAGCGAATTACACATCGCCCACGCCTACGCCAATTCCATGCAGTACCCGGATCGAGGCCGACTGGGCAAGGCTTTGGACATTCCCAACGAGAATATCCACCTCGCCGAGGGCACGCCGGAAGAGGCCCTGCGCACCATCTCGGCGGAACTAAACCCGGACGCTATCATCCTTGGTGCCAGCCGCCGGACCGGATTGCGATCTGCCCTTCAAGGCCGAAAATTGTCTAAAATACTGCGCAATATGAAGCACAATATGTACATTGTTGTGTAACCACACTCCTTCCGATCCTGAAACGGCACCTTTGTCGTTTCAGGATCAATTGCTAACAACGCCTGCTTCTCGCAACCACTCGACACGCCCGCGGTCTTCCTCAAGCTAAACCCGCAAACGGTTAAATTCGCCTATAATGCTGAGTCACCAAGCATTACTGCGCTAAAACCATAAAGGCTTGCATTGTGACCAGTCAGATCTTTTTACTCTTTGTATTCGGCTATGGCGGCCTACTGTTTACCATTGCATGGTTGGCCGAGCGTTTTAGCCCGGCGTTGCAAAAAGGCTGGTGGCGGCCGGTGATATACGCCTTGTCCATTGGTGTCTACTGCAGCTCTTGGACCTTTATGGGTGCGGTGGGCACGGCCATCAACAACGGCTGGCTGTTTTTACCGATTTACCTGGGGCCAATTTTATTGTTCGTCTTTGGCTGGCAGTTAGTGCGACGCTTACTGGTGGTTGCCAGACGTAACCGGGTCACCTCCATCGCCGATTTTATTGGCTCGCGTTACGGAAAAAATCAGTGGCTGGCGGCAGCAGTAACACTGGTTATGATCATTGGCGCCCTGCCTTACATTGCGCTGCAACTGCGAGCCGTAGCCATCGCTTGGTCCACCATCCACTTTGACCTCAACGACCAACAACTCGGTGAATATTCCAGTTTCATTGTGGCCGTGGTTATGGCTTGGTTCACCATGCTGTTCGGCACCGGCTTGGCCAATCAATCCAAGGGCCTAAAAGGCGTTATTACTGCGGTAGCAACAGAATCTTTAGTAAAACTGGTGGCATTTTGTGTGGTAGCTGCACTGGCCTGGCAACTATTGCACAGCTCCACCGCAGAATTAGCAGGCCATTTTAAAAACTTTTCCGACACCCTTCCCGGCTTCACTACCCAACAATTTTTCACCCCGGCATTTATTACCCAAACCCTAGTGGGCGCCTGTGCATTTCTGTGTTTACCCCGCCAGTTTCACGTGATGGCCGTAGAATATCACCATAGCAGTGATCTGCGTTTTGCTCGCAAACTGGTACCACTGTACCTGGGTTTATTTGCAGTTTTAGTTTTACCCATTGCCCTGGCTGCCGCCAGTTTTTTAAATGGCTTAGGGTTTCCGGCCGATAGCTACGTGCTTATTTTACCGCAGTGGGCTGGCTCGCCTTGGATATTAGCGTTTACCTTTTTGGGTGCGCTGTCTGCGGCTACTGGCATGGTAGTGGTGGCCACCGTTGCGCTATCGATTATGGTGTCCAATGAACTAATTGTTCCAGCCTGGTTGTGGAGCAGCTCTAAAAGCATTTTAAAACCGCGTAATCTTGGACGGGCGTTGCAATTTATGCGGCGCATGGCCATTTTTATTATTTTGCTGCTGGCGTGGTTATTAGAGCAAAGCGTTTCCAGTTCCCGCGCACTTGCGTCGCTGGGATTAATTTCTTTCGCCGCGGTGTCGCTGGTTACGCCGGCCTTGGTGGGCGGCTTGTTTTGGTACCGAGCCAGCGCCAAAGCCGTTTTGATAGGCCTGGGTGCCGGCATGCTGTTGTGGGCCTATTGTCTTTTATTGCCCAATATTTTAACCGCGCAACACCCACTGGTGCTCGATGGCCCACTGAGTATCGGCTGGTTGTCGCCGCAAAATCTTTTCGGCCTTGGCTTTCTCGACCCACTCAGCCACGGCGTCTTGTGGAGCATGGGGCTCAATACACTGCTCTATGTTTGGCTGTCCTATCGCTCTAACCTCAGTATGTTGGAACAACGCCAGGCCGATATGTTTACTCGGCTGAAGGGCATTCGCCTGGGCCTGGGACGCAACCTAGAGCCCTCGGACATTGAAGTGCAACAACTGCACAGCTTGGCGGAGCCTTTATTGGGTGTGGAACGCTCTACAGAGTTGTGGCAACAACTGGAAAACCAAATGGGCCATCGGTTACTGCCCCACGATAAAGCCCCTCGCTTTGTGGTGCAAACCGTAGAATCCAACCTAGCATCGGTGATGGGCGCTATCTCTGCCCACCGCGCCTTGGGCTTATTGGCTCGCCAACAACCGCTGCACATTGAAGATTTGGTTTCCTTGGTGAGCGGCAGCTCGCGCCACATGCAATTTAGCCAATCGCTGCTGCAAACCACACTCGAGAATATTCCCCAGGGCATTGCCGTGGTGGATGAGCAATTGCGTTTGGTGGCCTGGAATCAAAAGTACCAAGAGCTCTTCAATTACCCCAAACGGCTACTGTATATCGGCTGTAAAATTGAGTCGATTTACCGATTCAATGCCGAACGCGGCTTTTTAAATTTACGCGGCGAGTCGCCAGAAGTAGTGATTAACCGCAGATTAGCCAGCCTGCGCAGCGAACAACCCTATAATTTAACCCGGATATTACCCGGTGGTTCGGTACTGGAAATTCGCGGCACCCCGCTCAGCACCGGCGGCTACGTGACCACCTACACCGACATCAGTGATCACCACCGCGTACTAGCACAGCTAGAAGAATCTAAGCAGCACCTGGAAGAGCGCGTGGCCAGCCGCACCGAGGCGCTGACCAAGCTCAACGAGACGCTGCAGAAAGAAAACCGCCTTCGGGCGAAAGTGGAAGAGGAGTTGCAAACGGTGCACGACAGCCGCAGTCGATTTATCGCCGCCGCCAGCCACGATTTATTGCAGCCGGTAAATGCCGCGCGCTTGTTTGTCACTTCCTCCGCGGAAAAATTGGCAAAATTACCCGCGCAAAATGATCCATCGCTGATTAACGACATTGAATACCTAGACTCTGCCCTGGCCGCTACCGAAGAGCTGATCAACAGCCTGCGAGAAATCTCGCGGCTCAGCTCTGGCCGTGAGCAAGCCCAACGCTGCCATTTTAATGTGGCTCAAATCCTTGAACCGCAAGCGCAGGAAGCAGAAGCCCTGGCCACGGAGTCCGGGCTTGAATTTCACTGGGTTGCCGCCGACGTTTGGCTTTATTCAGATCCGCAGATGTTGCGCCGAGTGGTACAAAACTTTATCAGCAACGCTTTGCGCTACACCCAAACCGGTAAAGTATTACTGGGCTGCCGCCGCAGGAACGATTGCCTAGTCATAGAAGTGTGGGACACAGGCCCCGGAATCGACCCAAAGGACCGCGCCCGCATTTTTCAGGAATTCGAGCGCTTACCGGGCAAAGCATCCAATGCCACCCAGGGCTTGGGGTTGGGCCTGGCCATCGCCAAGCATATGGCCGATCTATTGGGCCACCCAATTACCCTGCATTCGGAATTAGGCAAAGGCTCGGTATTTAAGATTTCCGTCCCCTATGGCCGAGAACAGAAAATCACCCCGCCGCCAAAACCTGTGGACCCTCGCCTGGCCAATGTGCCAGTGCTGTGTATTGATAACGAAGAGGCGATCAGAGCCGGCATGCGGTCTTTGTTGGAGCAATGGGGTTGCAGAGTGGAAACGGCAGCCAGCCTAGGCCAGTGTTTGAGCCGCTGGAGTGACCCGGAACCACCGGCGATTATCCTGGCGGATTATCATCTAGACACGGAAACCGGGGTTGAGGTACTGGAGGCCTTAAGCCTGCACTGGCAAACCAAGTTAAAGGCCATTGTTATTAGCGCCGATAACTCCGAGGGCTTACGCCAGCTGGTTACCGATGGCGGTTACACCTTTTTAGAAAAGCCGGTAAAACCGGCAGCTCTACGCAATTTAATGCGGCGCCTAATACGCTAGATCGACATAACGGGCGCCCTAGCGAAATGCCTCAACGCCCTGGGGTTTTACCGCCAACTGGCCCATGGCCAGTACCACTTGGGTGCGGGAGTTCAACCCAAGTTTACGGAAAATTTCGGTCATATGGGCTTTTACGGTGGCCTCGGTAATGTTGAGCTCGGCGGCAATTTGCTTATTGAGCAAGCCCTGATAAACCATACTGGCTACCCGGAACTGCTGCTGGGTAAGCTTGCTTAGGCCATCAGCCACAGCCTCCTCTGTAGCGCTGGCGCCAACCGCGGTGTCGGCACCCTCTGGCTGCCATAGGCCGCCATCAATAACCGTTTGTAACGCCTCCGACATAACCGCCAAATCGGCGCTCTTTGGCAAGAAGCCCGTGGCTCCGTGATCCATTGAACGCCGAATGATTTCCGGCTCGCTATGCGCCGACACCACCATAACTGGTATCTGCGGAAACTGAGCCACGGCGTACACCAAGGCACTAAAGCCTTCGCAGCCGGGCATTTGCAAATCCAATAGCAGAATATCGGCCTGTGGATTCTGCGCCAATAGGTGGGTTAATGAAGAAAAGTCTTCGGCTTCTAGGATACTGCAACTGGGAAAACTTTGCTGCAGGCTATTCTTTAGTGCTAAACGAAACAACGGGTGATCGTCAGCGATAATAATATTTATTGCTTGATTGTTATTGGGCATGGCCAGTCCCTAGTTTCACCCAATGTGCCGCGACATCTCACTATCGAATAGCGCTCTCTTTGATACCGACGAGATCGGGTGATGACTACTGATTTATTATAGTTTCGCATCTTTTAAGGTTGCTCTTAGCGTTAAACAAAAACGCGTAACAACGCAACCACCCGCTTACCGCCAGGAGGTTAGTCCATCGGTGTAGAAGTTTGGCGGCCAGCCACGGTTCCTGTGAAAACAAGGCCGCCTAACCGCGTAAGCAGCTAGTATAAAGATAGATGCGCGTAATCACCACAAGCGATGCCAAACGCGCTCAGCGCACCCGGCATCGTACTATTGAAGTACATTGCAGTTTTTAGACGGTACTCATCAATTCATTGTGCCCCTCTATAAGGTTTTTAACGACACCGGGGTCCATTAATGTGGAAATGTCTCCCAGATTATCGTACTCATCGGTGGCTATTTTACGCAAAATGCGACGCATGATTTTTCCTGAACGCGTTTTAGGTAAGGCCGGCGCCCACTGGATAATATCCGGCGTGGCGATTGGGCCAATATCATTGCGCACCCATTTCACCAGCTCTTTTTTCATGTCATCGCTGGGTTCTGTGCCAGTGTTGAGGGTTACATACACGTAAATGCCTTGGCCTTTGATGTCGTGTGGATAACCCACCACCGCTGCCTCGGCGACTTTATCATGGGCTACCAGAGCGCTTTCAATCTCCGCGGTTCCCAGTCGATGACCCGAAACATTCAGTACATCATCTACACGGCCGGTGATCCAGTAATCGCCGTCGACGTCTCTTTTGGCGCCATCACTGGTGAAGTAATAGCCATCAAATGAGGAGAAGTAGGTATCGATAAACCGCTGGTGGTCGCCGTAGATGGTACGCATTTGCGACGGCCAACTGTCTCCCACCACCAAGTTACCAGAGGCCTCGCCCTCTAACACATTGCCGTCGTTGTCCAAAATGGCTGGCTTGATGCCAAAGAACGGCTTATTCGCCGAGCCAGGCTTGAGCGTATTCACCCCAGGTAGCGCGGTTAGCATGACGCCACCGGTCTCAGTCTGCCACCAGGTATCCATAATCGGACATTGCTGCTGGCCGAATTTATCGTGGAACCAACGCCAAGCCTCGGGGTTAATTGGCTCCCCTGCCGTGGCCAAGGTTTTTAACGACGCCAAAGAAGCTCCTGCCACGGGCTTGTCGCCGTCAGCCATTAGAGCGCGTATCGCCGTGGGTGCTGTGTAAAGCACATTGATTTTGTATTTATCCACAATGCGTGCCAATCGGCCGCTGTCTGGGTAATTGGGTACGCCTTCGTACATAACACAGGTCGCGCCATTGCTTAGCGGGCCGTAGACCGCATAGCTATGGCCGGTGATCCAACCGATATCAGCCATACACCAGTAGGTTTGATCTTTGGTGTAGTTAAAGACCAGCTCGTGGGACAGCGAGGTGTAAACCAAGTAGCCGCCGGTAGTGTGCAAAACGCCTTTCGGCTTACCAGTGGAACCAGAGGTATACAGAATAAACAATGGGTCTTCCGCGCCCATCACCTCAGCATCACACTGACCGCTTTGGCCACCGGTAACGGCGGCATAGTCCTGGTCTCGGCTGTCTACCCAGTCGGTGGCTTCACCGGTATGCTTTAGAACCACAACATTTTTGACCTGGCCTTCAGGACAATGGCTGATTGCTTTATCGACGTTGGCTTTCAATGGCACCCGCTTGCCCGCCCGTAGACCGTAATCGGCGGTGACCACGATTTTGGATTCACCGTCTTCAATTCGACCGGCAATGGCCTCCGGCGAAAAACCGCCAAACACCACAGAATGCACCGCGCCAATACGGGCACAGGCGAGCATGGTGATGGTGAGCTCTGGCACCATAGGCAAGTACACGGTAACAACATCGCCCTTTTTAACGCCTAGGGATTTAAGGCCATTAGCCATTTTATTAACCGACTCGGACAACTCACGATAGGTGATCACACGGGTGGCACCGTCTTCTGCATCCGGCTCCCAGTAGATGGCGACGCGATCGCCGTCCTGCGCCAAGTGGCGATCTAGACAGCTTTCTGTAACGTTGAGTTCGCCATCGGCAAACCAACGAATATGCAGGTCTTCTTTATTAAACGAGGTGTCTTTGACTTGGGTAAAAGCCTTACGCCAAACAACTCTTTGGGCTTGCTCGCCCCAAAACTGTTCCGGCTGGTTGATGGATGCGCTGTACATGGCGTCGTATTGCTCAGGGCTAATTAGCGCACTTTCGCGGACGTGATCGGCAACGGGGTATAAATTGCTGCTCATGGTTTTCCCTCTATTTTTTAACTTATCTGTGTGGCGAGTGTTAGTTTACATTGCAGCCCCGAAGGCCCAGGAGGGTAGTTCATTCAGCGCGTTATAGTATTTTATGGGCAATCCGGTGGCTTTTACGCACGAAACCGAGTGTCGCCTAGCCCCTAGTGGTTGATAATTAGACCTTTGTCTAGATCGCAGAATTTATTGATTGAGTCGGCGTCAAAGTCGCTTGGCTCAACCAATTTTCTACGACTTTGGTCTAGCATCGACTAAGGGCTAATGGGAGGCTAAATCCAAACCCTGTAGAAATGTGTTCATCTCAGTACTCGATAATTAATAACAATAGGAGACATTTGATGAGCCACTCACTCACCTCAAATATAGGTAAATCGAACCAGAGATTGTTCACCCGCAAGTCACTTGCAAAAACACTCATGGCGTCCGCCCTGGCCACCGCCGGTGTCTTTGCTGCCACTTCCACCTCTGCGCAATCCAGTGTTTCAGATCGTATCGAAGAACTGGAAAAAGAAATCAAAACCCTCAAATCTCAGGTTGGTAGCGAGAAGACCACAACCGGGGTTGATATAAAGCCCGGAACAACCTTTGACTACGGTGGTTACATTAAGGCGGATTTTATCTTCAGTGATTATTCTGATGCCGAACGCGCCGGCAACATTGGCGACGACTTTGTTATCCCAGGTCTTATTCCGGTAGACCCTAACGACGACATCGATGATGGCGACGTGGTGTTTGATTCACACCAAAAGTCCAGCCGATTCTATTTTAAAACCACCACTAAAGTGGCCGGCGGCAGTGTAATGTCTTACATCGAGTTGGATTTCGTTGGCGGCGCCGACGAGCGTATTACCAACCGTGCCAACGACAGCTTGCGCCACGCCTTCTTAAAATATTCTTACAACGAAACCGACTCCATCCTCGCCGGCCAAACTTGGTCGACGTTACTCAATGCCGCCACCTTCCCTGAAACCGTGGACTTTGTTGGCCAACCCTCCGGCACTATCTTTATGCGCCAGCAAATGTTGCGTTGGACCAAAGGCCTCGAAGGAGGATCGAGCTTTAGTTTGGCAGCGGAAAACCCCTCCTCCGGTTTTTACGATGGCGGTGTGGGCTTCAACAGCAACAACTACGACAGCAATGGCATACCTGACTTAATTGCCCGTTACGACGGCAAAGCAGGCAACTTCTCCTACTCCTTCGCCGGTGTGCTCAGAGAGCTTGCCTACAGCGTTGGCGGCGTAGAAGACGAAGATCAAGGTGTCGGTTTTAGCTTCGCCGGGGTGTTGGCCATGGACAATGGCGACAAACTAAAAATGCAGCTCAACCACGGTAACCTTGGCCGCTACATTGCGCTGAACGCTTTCCGCGACGGTGCTATTGAAGCCGACGGCAGCATCGAAACCATGGACGTCACCGGCGGCTTCCTAGCCTACGAGCACAAGTGGACGGACAAACTGCGCAGCACCTTTGTTTACGCCTACTCCACCGCCGACAACCCAAGCTCTGCGGGTGAAGGCATTACCAAAGAAATCAGCGATATCCACGCCAACATACTCTACTCACCGGTTCCTAAGCTCACCTTCGGCGGAGAAATTTTGCGTGCCGAGCGTGAACTGGAAAGCGGCGACAGTGGCGATTTAACTCGCTTGCAGTTTATGGCCAAGTGGGTGTTCTAACACCAACTTTTAAGATTTTATGCCACAGGGACGTGGCGTGGCTGACCTCGCGGCCAGCGCCCTACCTTAAAAATACACTCTTTTTTGCCTGCTTGCAGTATGGGGTACTGTTTTTGAGGACGGCAATACAATAGTCAGGAAAATTATGGTATTGCCGGATTTAAAAATTCGAACAAAAAATAACTAGAGGAACAAACTATGGCTTTTAAATCTGAAGAAGACGCCAAAGCTTATTGGAAGGAAAACCTCAGCCTGGTAGTAAAACTATTTATTGTCTGGTTTGTGGTTTCTTTCGGTTGTGGAATTTTGTTAGTAGATTTACTCAATACTATTCCACTGGGCGGGTATAAACTTGGATTCTGGTTCGCACAGCAAGGGGCTATTTATACCTTCGTAGTGTTGATCTTTGTTTACACTATAAAAATGGGTCAACTCGACCGTAAATACGGCGTAGACGACGAGTAAGCGAGGTTAGCATTATGGACTTAAGAACTCTTACATACATCGTTGTAGGCGCAACTTTTGTGCTCTACATCGGTATCGCCATTTGGGCACGGGCCGGTTCCACCAAGGAATTTTATGTCGCTGGTGGCGGCGTACACCCTGTGGCCAATGGTATGGCAACCGCGGCCGACTGGATGTCTGCTGCATCGTTTATTTCCATGGCCGGCTTAATTGCCTTTATGGGCTACGGCGGCTCAGTATTTTTGATGGGCTGGACTGGCGGCTTTGTGATTTTAGCCATGCTGTTGGCACCTTACCTGCGTAAATATGGAAAGTTCACCGTGCCCGAGTTTATCGGCGATCGGTTCTACTCCCGCAAAGCGCGCGTTGTGGCAGTTATTTGCCTTATTATTTGCTCGGTAACCTATGTTATTGGCCAAATGAAAGGTGTTGGGGTGGCGTTTTCTCGCTTCCTAGAAGTAAGTTACGAGGTCGGCCTTTTGATTGGTATGGTGATTGTTTTCTTCTACGCCGTACTTGGCGGCATGAAGGGCATTACCTACACCCAAATTGCTCAGTACTGTGTGTTGATTTTGGCCTACACGATTCCGGCTATTTTCATCTCCTTCAACCTAACCGGTAATCCTCTGCCTCAGTTGGGATTGGGTAGTACGCTCTCTGGTACCGATGTTTTCCTCTTGGATAAACTCGACCAAGTGGTAACGGAATTGGGCTTCGCGGAGTACACCACCAATGTACGCGGCAGTACGCTAAACATGTTTGTGTACACCCTATCGTTGATGATTGGTACCGCGGGTTTACCCCACGTCATTATTCGCTTCTTTACTGTACCCAAGGTAAAAGATGCGCGTAGTTCTGCTGGCTGGGCCTTGGTATTTATCACCATCCTTTACACCACCGCGCCTGCCGTTGCCGGTATGGCTCGCTTGAACCTGATGCAAACCATTGAGCCAGAACCCGGCCAATATCTTGCCTACGACGAGCGTCCGCAGTGGTTTAAAAACTGGGAAAAAACCGGCCTACTGGGCTTTGAGGATAAAAACGGCGACGGTTTGATTCAGTACTCTGCCAACGCTGAAACCAACGAAATGGTGAAGATTGATAACGACATCATGGTGTTGGCAAACCCAGAGATCGCCAAACTGCCTAACTGGATCATCGCTCTAGTTGCCGCCGGTGGCCTGGCTGCTGCTTTATCTACCGCGGCGGGCTTGTTGCTAGCAATATCCTCGGCAATTTCCCACGATTTGTTAAAAGGGGTCTTTATGCCGAACATCTCGGAAAAAGCAGAGCTCAACGCCAGTAGGATCGCCATGGCCTTTGCCATCGCCGGGGCGGGGTATCTTGGCTTTAATCCACCGGGTTTCGCCGCCGGCACCGTGGCACTGGCCTTCGGTTTGGCAGCATCATCCATCTTCCCAGCATTGATGATGGGTATCTTCAGCAAGCGTGTTAACAAAGAAGGTGCTATCGCCGGTATGGTAGCGGGTATTACCGTAACCTTACTGTACGTGTTCCAGCACAAAGGCATTATGTTTATCCCTGGTACCGAATTCCTGGGTGGCATGAGCCCCAACTGGTTCCTGGGTATTGAGCCAAATGCCTTCGGTGCAATTGGCGCAGTCATTAATTTTGCGGTTGCCTACGGCGTGTCCAACGCGACTGAAGCTCCTCCGCAAGAAGTACAAGACCTAGTAGAACATATTCGTGTTCCAAGCGGCGTTGCCGAGGCTCACGATCACTAAGTGATAGAAAACAGTGGCACAGGACAGTGCCACTCAATTCGATTACCTAACTAAGTAAGAGAATTGGCGAGAGATAAAGCTAGACCATTTATCTCTCGCCTCGAAATAGCAAGGACGCCGTTTCGATACGAGAACTATTGTTCCCCCAAAGCAGCTTGCAGCGCCTTCGAATTCTCTCCGGGCGATACCCTTTGGTGTAACGTCTATATTCTGGGGCGCTGCTTTTTTCGGGTTCAAGCTTATATACTGGCTGACCCACGCCAATAATAAGAACCTGAGGCATTTATAGTATGATTCTTACCAACAAACACGTCGTCGCTGCATTTATCATTACCCCTATTTTGGCCATCCTTGGTTATTTTGCCGTGGATACTTTAGTCAGCGAAAAACCCCACGCCGCCGAAGATGGCGGGAGCTACCCGCTGGTAGCGAAATCCAACTGCCGTTACACCAGTGGCCAGTGTGAAATGAAAAACGGCGCACTGAACGTGCGCATCGCTCCCCAATTTAATGACAACGGCACCCTGACACTGACGCTAACGAGCAACCAGCCGTTGCAATCTGCTCAATTTGCTGTGGCCGATATGGACCAAGCCACCACCCAGCCCACTACTTGGTCTGCCACCGACGCCCAAGGCACCGAGTGGACCGCCACGATTCAAGTACCGCAACCTAAACAACAGCTACAACTGGTGGTCAACGCCAGCGACAGCTTGTTTTACGGTGCAACCGAGTTAACGTTTTTGAACTACCAAGCCACCTTCGACGAAGACTTCAGACGACAATAGCCTAATGCCTGCCATCTCTTCCAACGACTTGCGGCTCATCACCGACTTTTTGTCCGAAAGCCTGCCTTTCGATGAGCTGGAGTTTGAAGATTTAGACCGCCTAGCCACACAACTTGTCATTCAATATCACCGCCGTGGTGATCACCTAGATACCGACCACTGCACCCCCGGCCTGCGCATTTTGCGCAGCGGTGCGGTGGAGCTTGTGGATAATCAAAAAGAATTAATAGAACGCCTAGCGGAAAGCGAAAGCTTTAACCTGCACGGCATTAACGAAGAACGGCCCGGGGTTGGCGCAGAGTTTATCGAAGACTCCCTGGTGTACTTTCTGCCCATGGCAGACTACCAAGCACTGCGCCAGCAACACCGGCACATAGACCGCTACTTTCACTCCCAACGTGGCCGCCGGGTACGGCGAGCTGCCCGTCAAACCAGTGCACCATCCTATTTAACACGCCGGCTAAGCACGCTTATGTCCAGCAAATTGGTGAGTGTGCGGCCGGACAACACCATTCAAGAAACCGCCTTGGTCATGGGCCAAAGACGTGTTTCCTGCGCCCTGGTTATTGATGATGAAGAATTACTAGGCATCATCACCGATCGCGATCTGCGCTCTCGAGTGGTGGCCAGGAATTTTGCCTTTAATCGGTTGGTAAGCGAAGTTATGACGCCCTCGCCGCAATGCATGCTGGACTCTGACAATGTGTTTGATGCCACTTTATTTATGACCGAAAAAGGCATTCACCACATTCCCATCGAAAACAACCAGCAGCAATTGGTGGGGATTGTTACCGCATCGGATCTTATGCTTGTACGGCAAAACGACCCAGTGTACTTAGTGACCCACGTTAAACGTCAAAACAGCGTGCAAGGCTTGGCGCAAATTTGCCAACAATTGCCCCAGTTAATGAGCCAGTGGATCGGCTCGGGCGGCCGTGCTCATCAAGTCAGCCGAATTCTCACCGCCATCAGCGATGGTGTAACTCGCCGTTTAATCGACATGGCCATTGATGAGCTGGGGCCACCGCCGGTGTCATTCGCCTGGATGGGGTTTGGCTCACAGGGCCGGGGCGAACAATTGCTGGGGGCTGATCAAGACAACGGCTTATTGCTCAGTGACAGCGTAAAACCAGAACACGCCAGCTATTTTGAAACCCTGGCGCACCGTGTGTGCGATGGTTTGAATACCTGCGGTTACCCCTATTGCCACGGCAAGGTCATGGCCACCACCGACCAATGGCGCCAACCACTGCGGGGTTGGAAAGACACCGTTGATAGCTGGACCAAAGCCCCGACTAAAGACGCCGTCATGCGGGTCAGTATTTTTTTTGATGTGCGCTGTATCTATGGCGACCCCCATCTAGTAGACGAACTGCAAGACCATATGCTGGAGCGATCGCAAAGCAATAGCATTTTTATTGCCGCCCTGGCGGAAAATGTTCTGGATGCGCCGGCGCCACTGGGTTTATTCCGCCAATTTGTGGTGGAACGCAGCGGAGAACATCGATCACACCTTGACTTAAAAACCCGAGCTGTTGCTATTATTGTCGATATAGCCAGAATCCACGCCCTGGCCAATGGTATAAAAGCCATTAATACCCACGCTCGGTTGAAAGAACTTATGCAAACCAAAGTACTTGCCATCAGTGACGCTCGCAATCTGCAAGACGCCTGGAACGTGATAATGCAAATTCGCTGTGAACATCAGGCGGAGCAAGTTGAAAAAGGCGACGATGTGTCCAACTACATCAACCCCGACCGCATGTCTAAATTGGTAAAACGGCAGCTGCGTGATGCTTTCTCTGTGATATCCGATGCCGAACAAGGCGTTTCTCAACGCTATCGCCCCGGACTTGGCAGGTGACTTGGCAGAACGTTTATCTCCGCTTCGCCAGGCGTCTTTCACGCAGTAAACTCCAGGCCTCCAACCCTTGCACACCGCTGTTACGGCGGTGTTGGCAGAGCCTGCCCTCCCCTAATCAAAGCGCCTTTTTGGCGGTGGATCTCGAGACCTCTTCGCTCAGCACCGCCGATGGCGAAATACTCAGTGCCGGCTGGGTGGCGTTGGATAATCAGCAAATACTGTTACACACCGCCCAACATCACCTAATAGCGGCGGAAAATAGCGTTGGCCAAAGCGCCGCCATCCACCACCTGCGCGACTGCGATCTGCTGGCGGGCAAACACACACAAACCCTATTGGAAGCACTACTAGAGGCAGCCCAGGGCCGAGTATTACTCTTCCATAACGCCAGCCTGGATATGGCTTTTCTAAATCAACTTTGCCAAAACCTCTGTGGCACCGACTTGCTGTTGCCCTATGAGGACACGCTGGTAAACGAAAAGCAAAAGCTCACCCACCAAGGCAAAGTGATTGCACAAGGCGACCTGACCTTGGCCGAGTGTCGCAATCGGTACCACCTGCCCTACTATGCCGGCCACAACGCACTGAACGATGCCCTGGCCACGGCGGAGTTATACGCCGCGCAGCAAAGCCACGCCCGCAGCAACACATAATCACTGATCTACCCTGGCGGCCCTGTTCGTATCATTGGATTGATGCACCAATCAATACGAGCACTGAAACCATGAAGATGACGCTAATACGGTCGGTCACCCGCGCCGTCCTCCTATGCCTAATCCTTTGGCCCGTGCTCTCCACGGCGGAGACAGCACAGCAGCACGCTACGCCGCCAAACTTTAAGCCCATTGGCGCTGCCACGCTAAAGGTTGCGCTGTTTCGAATATACGACGCTCAATTGTCCTCGCCCAGTGGTGAGTACCTGCCCAAGGAAGAACCCCTGCTGCTGGAGTTGAAATACCGCCGGGAAATACACCGAGACAAACTAGTCGAAAAAACCAAGCAACAGCTAGCCGATCGTATTGAACCGGAGCTGCTTACCGACGTGACTGCCACGTTAAAAAGCTTGTGGCCCAGCGTCACGGATGGTGATGTGGTCGCATTTTTGCTTAACCCCAACGGTAACGGCATTTTTTACTACAACGGTCAGCACCTCGGTGCCCTGCCCCACCCTCAATTTAATCGGGCCTTTATGGACATTTGGCTGGGGCAGGATTCCAGTTACCCTAAATTGGCCAGCAAACTGCGCGGAGAGCGATAATGGGTAAACGGATTAACGGTGCAGCACTACTGCTAGTGATATTACTGGCCGGCTGCAGTACGTCGGTCTACGAATACCAAAACAACCAACCAGCTTTAATGCTGGAAGATTTTTTTAGCGGCCACTTAGTTGCCCATGGCTTATTAAAAAGCCGCACAGGCACTGTTAAACGACGTTTCACAGCCACCATCGATGCTCGCTGGGATGGCGACACCGGTTGGCTGGACGAATCATTTTTATTTGACGACGGTGAACAACAAACCCGCTGTTGGACGCTAACCAAAACCGACCAAGGATACCGAGGCACCGCGGGCGATGTCGTTGGCGTGGCAGACGGTGTGGTTGCCGGTAATACACTGCACTGGGTGTACCAGTTAAAAGTGCCGGTGGGCGGCAGAGAGTGGGTTCTGACCCTGGACGACTGGTTGGTGTTGGTGGATAACGATACGCTTATTAACACCACCGACTTAAAAAAATGGGGATTTAAAGTCGCGGAACTGGTGCTAAGTATTCGCCGAGAAGGTGATACACCGGTCGGTAATTTTGAAAACTGCCCCGCCAAGAATTAATTTTTTGCCCACGGATCACTATCAACCAACATGCCGATTAACACTGCAAGTATCGACCCTAAAGAGGTAGAACAATTTTCCAAAATTGCCGATCTTTGGTGGGATGACTCAGGGCCATTTTGGCCTCTGCATGTTCTGAACAACGTAAGGTTGAAATGGATTCGATCTGAGCTCAGCCTGCCAAATACGGCCAAGCCACTTGAAGGAATGTCGGTTTTAGATGTCGGCTGTGGTGGTGGTATTTTGAGTGAATCCTTGGCCAAGCTCGGCGCTTCGGTCACGGCCATCGATGTGGTGGAGCGGAATATTAACGTCGCCAAGCTCCACGCCCAACAAGCGCACCACACCATCGACTACCAACTGACCACCGCAGAAGACTTAGCCCAAACCGCAGCACAGTTCGATGTAGTATTTAATATGGAAGTGGTGGAACACGTGGCCGATTTAAAACAATTTATGGCCGCTGGCTGTACTTTAGTCAAACCCCAAGGCCATATGTTTGTGGCGACCATTAATCGCAATTGGCTGGCGTGGTTGGTCGCAATATTTGGTGCAGAGACGGTATTGAGGTGGTTACCCAAAGGCACCCATCGTTATTCACTGTTGAGAACGCCCGAGGAAATTAACCAACAATTGCTGCACAATAATTTAACCGTTACGAGCCGCACCGGCGTACGCGTCAACCCTCTTACTAAATCCATGGCGCTTACGCGGTTTACCGGCATTAATTACATGCTACATGCCCGTAAAGCCTAGTTCGTAAAGCTTAGTTCGTAAACACTCATTACCACTAGTACCACCACAACTATTGCCGTGACGATTTTGCGATGAAACCAATAATCGGCAGTAATTTTTCCATTCACGAACAGAGCCCTATCCAACCACAACACCCAGGCGAACAACGTTGCTAAAATTAAGTAGCGCAGTCCGCCGTCACTGGCGATAACACCCAGCCACAATAAAATAGCCTGTGCATTGGCCACCAGCGCAGTTTTGCGTTCGGATGAGTCATCATGCAATGAGCTTTGACTAAGATTACTCCCCCAGGAACTGCCCATCATAAATGCGGCGATCACCGTCGCGTAGAGGGTGAGAGCGTGATGGGTGCTACCCAACAACGGTAATTCACTCACCCCCAAAAAGATAAAGCCGGCCAAGCCCCAGAAGGGAATGGTGCCCGCGTAGGTGAGGCGCTTTTGCAAAGGATTCATAGCAAGAACCATGGTCAAATAGCCAGTTACGCCGTCGGCAAGTCCGCGGATTAACCCGCTACGAAAGCAATCAACGTGACCTAAAAGCTCTAGTTGTTAACGCCAACCCTTGAATGGTATCCGCCCTCATTGAATGCCCCAAGCATTCATGCCTTTCAAAAATATTTGAAAATTGTGAACTTTATCACACAAAAGTTGATCTCAATCACATGACGCGAAGAGTCCCACGATTTCGTCATAAGCAAACGATGTGCAACCCGCGTAACCGAACTCAACGGGGTTAACTTGCCCGACATTCGGTAACGCAAGGCAAAGGAACATTGCTCTCGCTCACAGCAGACGATGTAACTGCGGCAGTCGGTTCAGCGCCCGATATCCCACGGCGTACCATGCTGCTCACCAATGCCATACCAACCCACCCGCAAGACGTATTTTCATTCACGCCGATAACAGTCGTTGATGGCGACGGTTTATGACGGGCATGCAAAAGCGCCAGGCCGAGTTGTGCCCATCGTTTGCTGCCGCGTGTTTAGCGCGGCCAGTGAATGACGGCATTCACCACTGCGGATTCTTCGCCCTACCCCCTTTTTAATCTTGGAGAATCGTCGTGGATGAAACGCAAAACGTGAACAAGCCCTCCGGCTGGCTACCTTTGCTCGTTGGGGCTCTGGTGGTTTTGGTGGGCCTGGCCTTTATCGTTGGTGGCTTTTGGCTAATAGCTGTTGGAGGCTCATGGTATTACGGCATTGCCGGGTTAACGCTGCTGGCTGCAGGGGTTTTATTGATGCAGCGAAAACGCAGTGGCGCCTACGTGTTTGGCGTGGTTCTGCTGGCCAGCTTTATTTGGTCGGCGTGGGAATCAGGTTTGGATTACTGGCGCTGGGTACCCAGGTTCGATGTTATTTTAATACTCGCCATTCTGGTGGCGCTGTGCCTGCCGCGCCTGCGCAACCCCTTTAATAAAGGCACAGCCTATGGTTTTTTCGGCGCTGGCGTGGCCGGTTTTTTAGTGGCCTTTGGTTTGGCCTTTGTGCCACACGGCGTTACCCACGCTGTGGCTGGCCTCGCTTCGCCTAGCACAGCAGGCTTCCAAACTAATATTCAATCACCGCAGCAAGCCTCCCTCTCCGGTGATCAAATTGCCGATGGCGATTGGCCCAGCTACGGCCGAGGTGGCGATGCTTTGCGTTATTCACCGTTAACTCAAATCAACAAAGACAACGTGGCATCGTTGACCAAGGCTTGGACCTTTCGCACAGGCGATCTTCCCAGCGAACGATGGGGAGCCGAAACCACACCGCTCAAGGTGGGCAATCAACTGTATTTGTGCAGTTCGCGCAATATTATGATGTCCTTGGACGCCAACTCCGGCGAAGAGATTTGGCGCTACGATCCGAAGGTTGACGATACCACCATTCCCTACACCGCCGCCTGCCGAGGCGTAACCTATCTCGATGTGAGCCAGCTGCCCAATTCAACCGACAGCAACGATGAAACTGTGCTGACCGAGGTTGCCAATGCCACCATCCAAGGCACACAGACCAGTGCCACCAAATTGGAAGTAGAAACCTTCGCCGAAGATACCGTAATCACAGCGGATAGTTTCTGCCAACAGCGCATTATTGAAGGCACCTTGGATAGCCGCATCATTGCGGTGGACGCCGCCACGGGCAAACCCTGCACCGACTTTGGTGATAACGGTGAGGTTGATATTACCCAGGGCATGGGCGTACCAGACGGCCAAAGTTATATGGTGGCGATTAACTCGGCGCCAGTGATCGTTAACGGCGTTATTATTACCGGCCACCAGGTAACCGACGGCCAATATCGCTGGGGTCCTTCCGGTGTTATTCAGGGCTTTGATGCTGTTACCGGCGAGTTGAAATGGGCCTGGGATGTGGGCGCGCCTGAGCGATCCGGTGCACCGGCCGCGGGAGAAACCTACACCAAGGGCCCCCCCAATATGTGGACCTCTGCCACCGGCGATGAACAACTGGGCTTAGTGTATTTGCCCATGGGCAATTCCTCGGCCGACTACTGGAGCAGCTCTCGACGCGATTTCGAAACGCCCTACACCACTGCACTGGTGGCGTTGAATGTAAAAACCGGCAAGCCAGAGTGGAAATTCCAAACCGTGCATATGGACGTTTGGGACTACGATTTAGGCTCGCAGGTGAGCTTAATTGACTACCCCGATAAAAACGGTCACTCTGTGCCGGCTGTGGTATTACCCAGCAAACAAGGCGACATTTATATTTTAGACCGTCGCACCGGCAAACCCTTAACCGGTGTGGCCAACCTACCTGCCCCACCAGGCGGCGTGGAACCGCAGATGCGCGCAGCCACCCAGCCGCATTCACTGTACCACACGTTGCGTAAACCAGATTTAACCGAAAGAGATATGTGGGGCATTACGCCGTTTGACCAAATGTACTGCCGCATTAACTTTAAGCGAGCCTCCTATAAAGGTTTTTACACCCCACCCACCAGCGAAACCCATTGGATTGAATACCCCGGCTACAATGGCGGCTCAGACTGGGGCAGCGTTGCCATTGATCCTAACAGAGGCATTATGGTCGCCAATTACAACGATATGCCCAACTACAACCAGCTGGTACCGCGCGACGAAGCCAATAAATTGGGTTGGTTACCTAGGGATCAGCAAACACAATCCGACGGCAACACCGCGGAAGGTGCCGGTGACCCGCAGGAAGGCGTGCCCTACGCCATCGATGTCAACGCAGGCTGGCGAGTAAAACTGACTGGCATGCTATGCAAAGAGCCACCCTACGGCGGCATCCGCGCCATTGAGTTGGCGTCCGGCCGCACCCTGTGGGACCGACCAATTGGCACCGCGCGCAAAAATGGCCCCTTCGGAATATCCTCTCACCTGCCCATCAACATTGGCACGCCCAATAATGGCGGCTCGGTGATTTCCGCCAGCGGTTTAATATTTATCGCCGCCGCCACCGACGATTTAATCCGAGCCATTGATATCAACACCGGAGAAACGGTTTGGCAGGACACTCTGCCAGCCGGCGGCCAAGCAACACCGATGATCTACCAACAGGACGGCAAGGAATATTTAGTGATTGTGGCGGCCGGCCATCACTTTATGGAAACTAAAGAGGGAGATTACGTGATTGCCTACGCTCTGCCGGGCAACAAAGCGTAAACCACCCTTTGCACCCCACCCAACGCAAAAGCCCCGTCCAGGACGGGGCTTTTGCATCTTTAGAGCTTAGAAGTTCTAACGTGCTAGTGCGCTTTTACTAATTTGCGCAAACGGTCTGGGTCTGGCAGGCCTTCCACTTTTACTTCGGGTTCGTCGCCGGCGGTAAACACCGATATTTTACCGACGTTGAAGATTCGGTCGAACACCGATTGGTGCACCTTGATAGAGCGGATGTTGTCCAGGCTGATTTCGGTGCGATCTTTGCTTAAAAAGCCCTGCACTAAAACCAAGTCTTTTTCATCGACCTCCACCACGGTGGATCGGTTTTTGAGATACCAAATCAACAAAATAACAGCGCCAACCACCACAGGTATCAACACCACCGCCAGGATAAAACCGAACGGATGGGCTTTAAACATGGCTGGGCTTTCTGAGTACTTCGCTTGCAAAATTCCCCCTTAAGACTTACGCCTGCGCGGCAGCGGGTTGCTCCGGCTCGATGCGGTCTATTTTGATATGCATGTAAGCAAATAGAATACTCATAAACGGGCTGATTAAACAGAAAAAGGTAAACGGTAAATAACTGAGGGTGGCCACCCCCAAAACACCAGCATGGAATGCACCGCAGGTGTTCCAAGGGACCAAAACCGAGGTTACCGTACCCGAATCTTCCAGGGTGCGGCTCAACACTTGGGGCGCCAGGCCTCGTTTGCGGTAGCTCTCGGCAAACATACGGCCGGGCACCAGTACCGCCAAGTATTGATCGGACGCCGATACGTTGGTGAACAAGCAGGTACCCACCGTGGCGGTGACCAAACTGCCTACGGATTTAACCCGGCGAATAAGTGACTCGGTAATTAACCGCAGAAAGCCACTGGCTTCCATGGTGCCACCAAAAATCATGGCCGATAGAATTAGCCAAATGGTGGTCAACATACCGGCCATACCACCGGAAGATAGCAATTCATCCAAGGTGGCGTTGCCGGTTTCCAATTGGGTATCACCAAACGCGGTTTGCATAATGCCAATATAATTGGCGAATTCACCATCCCCCACGCTGGCACCCACCGCGTTTACGATAGGTAATTGAAAGATAAACGCAAACACACCGCCCAGCACCGTACCCACAAACAGCGCTGGCAGTGGTGGTATTTTTTTAATAATCATCAGCAGAACGCATAGCGGCACCAACAGCACCCATGGGGTGATGTTAAAGCTGGTTTCCAAGCCGTTTAAAATACCGTCGATGGTGGCGCTGTCCATGTCGTTTTTGTAGCCAAAGCCAAACACTATAAACAGCACCAAGGCGATGGTAATGGAAGGGACGGTGGTGAAGGTAAGGTAGCGAATGTGGGTAAACAAATCCGTGCCCGCAGAGGCACTGGCTAAGTTGGTGGTGTCACTGAGCGGGGACAGTTTATCGCCAAAATAAGCGCCGGATAATATGGCACCGGCCACCAACCCCGGGTTAATGCCCAGCACCTGGCCAATGCCCATTAAAGCAATACCAATGGTGGCGGAGGTGGTCCAACTGCTGCCGGTAAATACCGCCACCACCGCACAAATGACACAGGCGGCAAACAGAAATATCACCGGGTTTAAAATCTGTAGGCCATAATAAATCATGGTGGGGATGATGCCGCTGACCAACCAGGTGCCGGATAGCGCCCCCACCATCAACAATATAAGAATCGCTGGCGTTGCCAATTTAATGGAATTGACGATGCCGTCCTCAATGGTTTGCCACCGACTGCCAAAAAAATGGGCCAACCCCGCGGCCAGAGCTGCGCATACAATCAATATGATTTGGTTGGAGCCAGAGATGGCGTTATCGCCAAAAATCTTCACGTTGAGAGTCAGTAGCGCTATCAGCACTAGGATGGGCAAAAGCGCCACAAACAACGGTGGATGTTTCAACGGTGGATTTTCGGCCATGCGGACCCCCTTAGTGACAATTGAGTGACACTAGCAGGACGAGCGAATTCACTCAATGCTCATAAGGGGAATTAGGCACTAACGCTGAAAGTCGTACACCGGGCCGGTTTGGTCAGTCTGTAACCGCAGTAAGCCAACCAGCTCATCCAATGCGGTTTGCGACTCTTGCATTAAGGCAGGGTCGTGCAGGTCTTGCGCGCTGAGTTCGTCCCGATAATGGCGATTCACCCAGGCCACCAAGTCCTCGTATAGGGCATCGTCCATAAACACCCGAGCTTTGCAGTCTTGGATTTGCTGCTCAGACATCACCACTCGCAGCCGCAGGCAGGCAGGGCCGCCACCGTTGCGCATGCTTTGGCGCAGGTCAAAGTAGATCACTTGATCTATGGCGGGGTGATCTGCCTCCAGCCATTGCAGGTAATCGTGCACCCGGCGCAGGTGCTTGCACTCTAAGGGTACAATAATGGTGGTGCCCTGCTTACCCGGCATGCGCAGCAGTTGAGAATTAAACAGATAGGAGTTCACCGCATCTTCAATGGGCACCTCCATGGCCGGCACTTCGATAAAATGAATGCCAGAGCCATCGGGCAGTTTTAGCGCCCGGTAAGCCGCATCCAATTGGCTGCGCACTTCATCGGTATTTAAAAACGCCTGCTGGTGATAAAACAGCACATTGGCGTTAGCCACGGCGATAACATCGTTGTGAAACACCCCGGCATCAATGGCCTCTGGGTTTTGCTGGGCGAACACACAGCGGTCGTCCTGCAATCCGTGATGGCGAGCAATGGCCTGGCAGGCCTCTAGGGTTTGCCGGGCTGGAAACCGCGCCGGCCGGGGTGCCGCTTTATTGAATGCACTGGCGCCGTAGACGAAAAACTCCACTCCGGCATGGCCGTAATCCACACCCAGGCGGCTGTGGTTGGCCGCGCCCTCATCGGAGAAGTGCGCACCGGCGGGTAACGCAGAATGATGCTGATAGCTGCCGCCGGTAAAAATGGATTTTAGGATGCGTTCGGTGGTGGGCGCCTCGATGGAGCGGTGAAACATACTGCTCAGGTTGGCGGTGGTGAAGTGGGTTTTGCCATCCACGGTATCCGGGTACGGCGATACCGTAGCGGCATTGGCCACCCACATATTTGAGGCTGAATACACGCCCTGCACAATCTCTGGCGAGCGCGCCAAGGCTCGGCTTAATACATCGGCATCGCTGGTGCCGGTAAAGCCGAGTCGCTTTAAGGTGCTGATGTGCGGCCGATCGTGGGGTGGTAGCACCGCTTGTTTTAAGCCGCGGTCGGCCAGGGCTTTCATTTTTTCTAAGCCCTGTAACGCGGCCAGTTTTGGCGAAGCTACCAAACCGGCGTTGTTACCCGAAGCAATATTGCCATGGGCCAAACCACCGTAGTTGTGGGTAGGGCCTACTAGCCCATCAAAATTGACTTCGAAGGCAGTTGGGCCGGCGTCTAGCTGCGTCATAGTTTAATTCCTGGCGACAGGGCTGGGGGTAGTTCGACTTTATCAGCCAGCAAGCTGGCCACGGGGTGGGCGCAATAGTCCGCCGCGTAATAGGCGCTGGGACGGTGGTTACCACTGGCGCCCATACCACCAAAGGGCGCGGCCCCGCTGGCGCCAGTCAAGGGCCGGTTCCAATTAACGATACCGGCATTAATGCGCGGACTAAAGTAATCCCACGCGGCCACGTCATCGGCCAATAAGCCGGCGGATAACCCAAAGCGGGTTTTGTTTGCGGCGATCACCGCTTGCTCCAAGGTATCCACCCACAGCACTTGTAACAACGGGCCGAAGTACTCTTCATCCGGCAGCTCGGCAACGTTGGTAACATCCATAATCCCCGGCCCAAGCAGCGGCTTATGCTCGTGCAATTTAGCCATGGTCAACAACGGGTGGCCGCCAGCGTCGATTAGATTCATTTGCGCTGTTAACAATTGCTCGGCAGCAGCCTCATGAATCACGGGGCCGTAAAAATCCTCTTCGCCAAAACCCACGGCCATCTGTTTGCTGGCTTCAACCAGGGCTTGCAGTGTTTTCTGGTTGTGCTCGCAACGCAGCATTATTAAACGCCGGGCGCAGGTACATCGCTGGCCAGCACTGACAAACGCGGATTGCAAAATGTTGTACACGCAGGCGTCGATGTCGGCAACCTGCTCTACCACCAGCGGGTTATTACCGCCCATTTCCAGGGCCAATATTTTTTCCGGTTGGCCGCCAAACAGTTGGTGCAGCGCGGCCCCCGTGCGGGAGCTGCCGGTGAACAGTAAGCCGTTGATATCGCTGTGGCCAGCCAGAGCTTTACCAGTGTCGCCGGCACCTTGCACCATATTGATTACCCCGCTGGGTAAGCCTGCCTGTTGCCAGCAACGCAACATTAATTCTGCGGTAGCCGGGGTAGCCTCGGATGGTTTGAACACAATGCAATTACCCGCCAACAGCGCCGGCACAATATGCCCGTTGGGCAAATGGCCCGGGAAATTGTAAGGGCCCAACACCGCCAGCACACCCTGGGGTTTGTGGCTTAATTGGGTAACCACGGGGCCGGTTTCGTCACGGCGATGGCCGGTACGAGCGTGGTAGGCGATGATGGATAATTCCACTTTACCCACCATGGCCGCCGCTTCGGTCTTGCTTTCCCACAAAGGTTTGCCGGTTTCCAAATGGATGACCTGGGCAAATAAGTCACTATGGCTTTTTAGCGCTTGCGCGTAATTTCGCACCACTACTTCACGCTGTTCAAATGGCAGCATGGCCCAGGCGTCAAAGGCGGCGCGGGCCGCGGCCACAGCCTGGCCAACCAGATTTTTGCTGGCGCTAACACCAGACCAGCCGGTTTGTTGTAAACCGGGGTTTTCTGGATGGAGAATTTGATCATCACCGGCCTGCCACTTTCCATTGATAAAATGCTCGCCGGTTAATTGCGACAATTGTTCTATCATCATTACTTCCTCACTAACGCAGCACTAAAGTCGAAACCCGCTCTCCGGGCTGAATGTTGAGTGCGTCTGTTGCTGTGGCACAGACACTGGCACTGCCATCCGAGTGCACAAGCACCTTGCCCATCACCGCGCGAAAATCGTCAAATGTACGATTACTGATAATGCAGTCCACGGCGTCCTGGAGCTGTTCATCGGCTAGACAATCGCGCACTGGGTAATCCTGGGTATCGGTTACCGAGACAATACGATTTTGCTCGCATTGCACCACCGGGCCAGCATCGAAAATATCCACCAACCCTTGATACTGAAAGCCCTCTCGCTCCAGGATTTTTTTAGCGGCTACGGAATCCCGATTAGGCTGGCCTATAACGTTGACGGCCTCCTCCGGTAGCAGTTCCAAATAAACGGGAAAGCGCGGCATTAAATCGGAGATAAACTGGTAGCCATTGACGGCACTGATAAAATCCGCTTTTAAAAACGGCATATCAAAAAACTTTTTGCCCAGGTTATCCCAAAAGGGCGAATTGCCTTCGGCATCTAGCCAGCCACGAATTTCGGCGAACACAGTTTTGGCAAAAAAATCACTAAAATCGCGGATAAACATAAATCGTGTGCGTGATAAAAACTGGCCAATTTTGCCCTGACGGTATTCCTGCTTTAAAAACAACGACACCAACTCGGTTTCACCGGTAAAGTCGTTGCACAAATTCAAGGTATTACTGTTCACCGTAATACCCAGCTGCTCTGACTTGGACATGTGCCGACTGAGTTTGTAGTTGTAAAAAGGCTTATTAAGGCCAACGCCGGTGTGCATGCCGCAGGTGCCGGCAATACTGCCGCTGATTGGATCTTCCAAAATAAAAAAGTAGATGGCCTCATCAATACTTTTCGGCGCTGGCCGGGCGCTAAAGCTGCGCTCTACCAACTGCAATTTTTTTTGCCAGCTGTCTTGATTGCACGGCATAGACGTCATGCCGCCGGGCAAGGAACTGGATAGATCCATCAGCGCGGGCAGATCGGATAATCGTGCGGAGCGAATAATCATGTTAAATCCTGTCGCTGTTAACCATTGGTTAATAGTGTTTTTAGCTGCTCGCCGTGACGACTGGCCCGTTGCAGCAATAAAAAGCTTAACTTGGCCCGCTCGGCCAAACTGTCCACCAACATAAATTCTTGGTCGGTATGAATTTGACCGCCGCGCACCCCCAAGGTGTCGATGTTGGGTAAACCAGCGGCGGCTAGGTTATTGCCATCGCAGCAACCACCGGTGGCCTTAAAGGTAATGGGCACCTGCAAGGCGGCACCGCAATCGGTGAGCCATTGGCACAATAGCCGATGGGCCGGTGTACTCAACTTGGCCGGCCGTGTAAAGCCGCCAAATAATTCCAGGTGAATGCCATCAAGCAAATTGGCTTGGGCCACAATAGCGTTGATTTCCTCTTGCAGCCAACGCTGTGCGCCGTCGTTAACCATGCGTACGTTGAAGTGCGCCACGGCTCGGTCTGGCACCACATTCACCGGGCCACCGCCCTGAATGCGGCCAATGTTCAGCGTTACACCGTCGTGCTGTTGCTGCGCCTTGGTATTAAGACCGTGTAACTGTACTAATACCTCAGCCAGGGCGGCAATGGCGTTGCGGCCTAAATGGAATTCTCGGCCAGCGTGGGCGCTGCGGCCGGTAACTCGCAGTGAAAAGTTACCACTGCCCTTGCGCTCACCCGCTAGGGTGCCATCGGCTAAGGCGGGCTCGAACACCATGCCCAAATCCGCCTCTTTGGCATAGTGGGCAAGGTGTGGAGCAGACGCTAAAGAGCCGGTTTCTTCGTCTGGATTAATCACCACCCGCCAACCCAGTTGATTGGCATCGGCCTGCTGCTCCCACGCAGCCAAAGCCATAAACATCACCAGTAAGCCACCTTTCATATCGGCAACGCCAGGGCCATGCAGCGTGTTGCCATCAATAAAGTTGGCGCTTTGAAAGGCACAGTCGGCGGGGAACACCGTGTCCATATGGCCGGTGAGCAACACCTGGATAGGCGCTTGTGGCCGCTTGCTAAAGGTCAGCAGCGAGCCATATTGCACCGCGTGGATTTGTCCATCATCAGCCAATTGTTCGGCATCGGCCAAATCAACACTGAGGGCATCTTCAGCAATGGGGGTGAACAACGCCTTTATTTGCTCCGCCATGGCTTGCAGGCCAGCGAGGTTATGGCTGCCGGAATTGATTCCAGACCAGGCTACCAACCGCTCCAACATGGCGGGTGCCGACTGATCTATCCAAGCAAAGGTGGTTTGGTTTTCACCTAAATGACTCACAAGCTACTCCTTCGGGGCCACCAGAGCGGCGGTTTCGGCTATGGCCGAATCGCTGGCGGCCGCCGCTTGGGCGGCGTCTTTTACAACGTCCTCAAGAATGGCGACGGCCTGTTCGATGTGCTCTTCGCTAACATTCAGCGGCGGCAGCAAGCGCAGCATATTAGCGCCGGCCTTGCCCACCAACAGGCCTCGCTGGCGACACTGGGCTAGCAATTCGGTGTTGGGCAGCACACACTCAACCCCTAGCATTAAGCCAGTACCCGCAACGCGCTTTAACACCTCGGGATAGCGCTCGCACAGGCTCTGCAATAGCCGCTGGGTTTTATCGCCTTTGGCTTGCACACTCTGTAACAAACCGGGCTCTAGGGTAAGCTCCACTACTTTACTGGCCACCGCCATGGCCAGGGGATTACCACCGTAGGTACTGCCGTGGGTGCCCATGGGCATGGCCTGGGCCACTGCTTCGCTGGCTAAACAAGCGCCCACGGGGAAGCCGCCGCCAAGGCCCTTGGCAGAGGCCAAGACATCGGGCTCCACGCCCAATGATTGATGGGCAAACAGCGCCCCGCTGCGGCCAATACCGCATTGCACCTCGTCGAACATCAGTACCAGGTTATGCTGGTCGCATAGCTCACGCACACCGCGTAGGAATGCTTCACTGGCCGGGCGGATGCCGCCCTCGCCCTGGATGGGCTCAAGAATAATACCCGCGGTTTGCGGGCCAATCAGCGCCTCCAACGCGGCGAGATCGTCCCACGGCGCTTGGTCGAAGCCGTAGTCACCCGGGATAAACGGCTGGCAATGGGCCGGATTGCCGGCGGCTGCCACCGCCGCCATGGAGCGACCGTGGAAGCTGCCGGCCATGCCGATGATGCGAAAGCGCTCGGCACGGCCAATATGCGCTTGGTAGCCACGAATGGCTTTGAGGCCTGCCTCTACCGACTCCGTACCAGAATTGGTGAAGAAAACGCCGTGGGCGAAACTGTTAGCCGCCAGGGTGTGAGCAAGGTGCTCCGCCGCTGGCACGCGGAACATATTGGATAAATGCCACAGTTTTTGGGCTTGCTCATTCAGCGCGGCAACCAGCGCCGGATGGGCATGGCCAAAGCCGGTAACCGCGATGCCGGAGATGAAATCCAGAAACGACCGGCCGTCTTCGGTGTACAGCACGGTGCCGTCGCCATGGCTAAACACCAAGTCCATGGGGGGCGCATAGGTTGGCCACAGCGCCCCTCTAGGGTCCAGGGCCGAATTTTGTTCGGTGGGCAAGGTCGTTTCTATTGTGTTCACGGCTTAACTCCTCGTCATAGCAATTGCTGAGAAATCTAGCACGCCGCCGGCCGAATGAGCTGAGCCATTTACCCCGATTAAAATAGAATGGACGCGGCTCGCGGCCCCACACCAAAGATTCTGCGGTAACATCGACTCAAATCAGGCCTAGGCCTACTAAACGCGACTTTGGGGCGTGCTACAGTGATAAAAGACTGGCCTTAATGGTGGCGAACCCGCCCTTCCCCGCACCACACGAGCTTGCTATGAAATTGGATCGAACCGACCTAAAAATTCTTACCACGCTGCAGAAGGATGCGCGCATTACCAACCAAAACCTGGCCGACGCCATTGCCCTGTCGCCCAGCTCTTGCTTACAGCGCGTTCGGAGATTAGAAAGTGCTGGTATTATCAGCAGCTATCACGCACACATTGAGTTAAATCAGCTGTGCCGGCACCTAACTTGCCTATGCACGGTGACTATGAAGAATCACACGCAAGAGGATTTTCGCGAATTTGAAAAGCTGGTTGGCGACATTGACGAAATCGTAGAATGCCTCACCGTCAGTGGAGAATTTGATTTCTTTCTGCGAATTGTTTGCCCAGATATGCAACGCTACGTGGAAATCAACGAACAACTGGTTAGCTCCGTAAAGCACGCCATTAATATTAATACCCATGTGGTTATGATAGAAAACAAACGCTTTACCGGAGTTCACCTAAAGACACTGGGCTTGCCCGATAACTAGCACGCAGCAGGAACAAGGCATCTTGTTTGAGTTAGTTTTATTGCAGCTTATTTATCACGGCATCCAGGAAGGTTTGACGGAACCATTTACAGGCTAAGAATTTTCAGGGCTATAAAAACAAAGTAAAGGGATAAAAAAATATGAAAAACATAACGTTATCGACACTATTCACCTTAGCCATGCTTGGCTGGGGCCTGTGCTGCAAGGCCGAAGCTTTTAACACCCAACCGCGAGCGGGTTTATGGCAGAGCGATGTTAAGCTCATCATCGATGGCCGAGATATTTTGGCCGAAGTTAAAGCCATGCAAGAGCAACTTATGGCCAATTTACCAGCAAGCGCCCGGGAGGCCATGGGTAAGAGCGGCATGATGCCCAACATGAACAACGACACGCTGTCTTGCATTACCCCGCAACAGGCCGCCGATGCGAAAGACATTGATCACTGGTTGGGGCAAGCCTCCCAAGAAGGTTGCGACGTTCAAGAAACCGACCGTTCAAAGAATACCGTGGGCATAAAAGTAAGCTGCGACGGCAGCGGCGGCTACACCGGTGAATACACCGGCACCTTGAGCGTAGAATCGGAAAAGTCCTGGTCAATGACCCTACAAGGCAAAGGCACCATGGGCGATAGCGGGCCGGAAGTTGCGCAGGATATCAGCGTCAATGGCACCTGGATTTCTGACGACTGCGGCGACGTCAACCCAGAAGAATAACCTCGGGCAACCTCTTCTATACGACCACCGGCGCACAAGCCGCCGGTGGCAATCGCCTCTTAAATTCTAGTAATTGGCTACATCGGCAATTTAACGGTAACACCCATCAAACGGTTGCCTGGGACCGGCGCATCCACACTGACACTACACAGTAAAAGTCACGAAATTAATAAATATCATACCGACCAAAATCGCGCATATGCGACCGTTTATCAAACCAGCTCGTCTATTTTGAAAAACCATTGCGGCTATCGACGACACATTCGTTTTAACGGCGAGATTTTTTTGGAGCAAAGGCATGCACAAGGCCTCACTTATTGCGGCTATTTTGGTTGCGCTCAGCGGTTGCGATTTTGCCGCTGAGATCCCACCAGAAATAAATAAAGACCCCTACCCCAGCACCTACCAAGCGCTGCCTCGCACGGATTTTGCCATCACCGGCGTTACTCTACTCACCGGCACAGGCCAGCGCATCGACAACGCCGATGTGCTAGTCAGCGACGGCAAAATCACCAAAGTAGGCACCAAACTCAGAATTAAAACCGACACCTTGATCGATGGCAGTGGCCGCTGGCTAACCCCCGGTATCATTGACGTGCATTCTCACCTGGGCGCCTACCCCAGCCCCTACGTTGATTCGCATCAGGATGGCAACGAGATTACCGGCCCCAACACCGCCATGGTGTGGGTGGAGCACTCCGTGTGGCCGCAGGATCCGGGCTTTAACCGAGCTCGAGCCGGTGGCATAACCACCCTGCAAATACTGCCTGGCTCTGCCAATTTGTTCGGCGGCCGCGGCGTAACCCTAAAGAACGTCCCTGCGACCACCGTCCAGGGCATGAAGTACCCAGGCGCGCCCTATAGCTTAAAAATGGCCTGCGGAGAAAACCCCAAACGCGTATACGGCAGCCGGGAGCAAGCGCCGGGCTCTCGCATGGGCAATATGGCCGGTTTTCGCCAAGCCTGGGCGAACGCCCAACACTACCGCGCTGACTGGGCCAATTACGAAACCGGCCTAGAGAAACTCCCCCCCAAACGGGACCTACAGTTGGATACCCTAGCCGGCGTGCTGGATGGCGAAATCATGGTGCACAACCACTGCTACAAAGCCGAAGAACTGGCCATGATGATCGATATGAGCAAGGAATTTGGCTATCACGCGGGCACCTTTCATCACGCCGTGGAAGCCTACAAAGTGCCGCAGCTGCTGGCCGACAACAACGTCTGCGCCGCCATGTGGCCAGATTGGTGGGGCTTTAAAATGGAAGCCTATGATATGACCCTGGAAAACATCGCCATTGTCGATAGCGTTAAAAATGGTTGCGCCATTGTTCATTCCGATTCCGATCGCACCATTCAACGCCTCAATCAAGAAGCCGCCAAGGTGCTGTATCGCGCCCAAGGCCTGGGCTACGAAATCACGGAAGCCGATGCGATCAAGTGGATCACCAGCAACGCCGCCAAGGCGCTGGGCATTGGCCAATACACCGGCGCCATTGAAGTGGACAAACAGGCCGACCTAGTACTGTGGAATCAAAACCCATTCAGCGTATACGCCCAAGCCGAGCAAGTATTTGTGGATGGTGCCAAGGTCTATGACCGCAACGACCCAGCCTACCAAGCGGTAAGCGATTTCAATCTCGGACAATCCTTGGAGGCGCTATGATCACTTTCCCTCTGCGCCAGCTATGCCTCGGTGTTAAACACTCTGCGCTGGCCCTGGCGCTGTTCACCAGCAACCTTAGCTTGGCCGACAGCACCGCCATCATTAACGCTCGGTTGTACACCGCCACCACCGCTGACGTCAGCGTTGGCAGCGTTCTCTTTGAGGACGGCATCATCACTGAAGTCAGTGACCAACCGTTAACTGCAGATCACGTCATCGACGCCGAAGGCAAAATAGTGACCCCGGGCTTTATCGGTAGCCTCAACCATTTGGGTCTATTGGAGGTCAACGCCGTCAGTGAAAGCGACGACAGCACGGTGGAAGAAGGCGATCTATCCTTCAGCCCCGTGACCGCCTTTAACCCCGAATCCTCGGCCATCCCTTTGGCGCGCATCGGCGGCGTAACCCGCAATATCGTCACCCCTGGCGCCGGTACAAAGGCGTTTGCCGGTGTGGCCGGCAATGTGGATTTGACTGGTGACTTAACCCTTCCCAGCAGTGCGGCCAGTGCCGCAGTGGTCTATCTCTGGGGCGATCAGGAATCCTCCCGCGCCAGGCGCTTGGGTAAGATTCGAGCCGCCCTGCAAGATCGCCGTGACAACGTGGCCAAATCCGAGGCAGATAACGCCAGCGAGGCCGAAACTGCTAAAAAGGCCACTGAAAAAGAAGCAACACAAAACACCGACAACGAATCCAATAGCCAAGCCGGTGCGGATAAGCAGCCAGAGACCAAAACCGAAGATGCCCATTCGGTAGTTGAGTCGGTAGTTGAGCGCCACCTGGATGAACTGCTGGCTGGCACCCTACCGCTGCTGGCATTTTGCGACCGACCCGCCGATATACTGCAACTGTTAGCGTTAAAAGAAGAGTTTGGCCTGAAATTGATCATCGCCGGCGGCGATGGCGCCGTGGCAGTAAAAGAGCAGTTGGCCGAGGCCCAGGTTGCCGTCATCTTGGATGCGCTCAATGATCTACCCAAGAGCTTCGACAACCTCCACGCCTCGCTCAATAACGCCGCTACCTTGCATCAAGCCGGCGTCACCGTGGCCTTGGCGGTATTATCCGATGCCACCCACGCTCTCTACCAACTGCGCTTTGGTGCCGGCAACGCCATCGCCAACGGGCTACCCAAGGATGCAGCCCTAGCGGCCATTTCCCAGGTGCCGGCGCAGTTGTTTGGCATCCAGGCCGGCAGCATTGAAAAGGGACAGTCCGCCGATTTAGTTCTGTGGGAAAACGACCCCTTTGACTACACCGGCAAGGCCAGCACTATGTGGATAAACGGCGAGGAACAGTCTCTCGAAACCCGGGCCGACAAACTCCGAGACCGCTACACACAACCATCCAAACTTCCTCCGGCTTACGTAAAGTAGGCAGTACGGCAGAAGCCGGCGCCACGCTGGCGCTGCCAAATGGTGGCAAGCCTTAGCGAATTGGTTAGCAAGTTAGGACGGACAAGCTATCTCCTAGCGAGATCCTCTGTGCTTAAATTCGGCCCTAAGCTGCCACCACCAATGCCTCAACGAACGGGGCAAAGGTGGTGAAACTGTGCAATTGTCCGCCTTTAAGGGGAGCAATCGTACACCGGAACCAGCCTGATACCCCTCGCCCAGAGACTTAAGCTGTGCTTTCGTGTTAGTATGCGCCGGCTAAATAACATCCTTAGTAGTGCATCCTAAGTATTAAATAGCGCATTACCGGGAAATAAAGAACTTTTGTCAGTCCGGAGAGAAACAGTAAACATGTCACTAAAAATACTCGTAGCTGTGAAGCGGGTTGTTGACTACAACGTCAAAGTGCGCCCACTAGCAGACGGCAGCGGCGTTGATATCGCCAACGCCAAAATGTCCATTAACCCCTTCTGTGAAATCGCTGTTGAAGAGGCCGTACGTCTTAAAGAGAAAGGCGTCGCCAGTGAAGTCATCGCGGTATCCATTGGCCCTAAGCAGTCCCAAGAGCAGATTCGCACCGCTCTGGCCCTGGGCGCAGATCGCGGCATTCTGGTAGAAACCGACGACGCACTGCAACCGCTGGCCATCGCCAAGTGCCTTAAAGCGCTGGTTGAAAAAGAATCACCTGACCTCGTCATCATGGGTAAACAGTCCATCGACGGCGACAACAACCAAACCGGCCAAATGCTGGGCGCCCTGACCTCCATGGGCCAAGGTACTTTTGCCTCCGAAGTTGACGTCAACGACGGCAAGGTTAAGGTAACCCGTGAGGTTGACGGCGGCCTGCAAACCGTTGAGCTAAACCTACCAGCCATCGTCACCACAGACCTGCGCCTCAACGAACCTCGTTACGCCTCACTGCCTAACATCATGAAGGCCAAGAAAAAACCATTAGACACCACCACCCCAGCCGACCTCGGCGTAGATTCAGCGGCCAGCGTACAAACGTTGAAAGTAGAACTGCCAGCAGAGCGCTCCGCCGGTGTGATGGTAGCCGATGTGGCTGAACTGGTTGATAAACTGAAAAATGAGGCGAAGGTAATCTGATGAGTATTTTAGTAATTGCTGAGCACGATAACGCTAGCCTGAAGCCCGCCACCCTTAACGTTTTGGCCGCAGCACAAGCCATTGGTGGCGACATTGATGTACTGGTAGCCGGTGCCGATTGTGCTGGTGCTGCTGAAGCAGCCGCCGCCGCTGCCGGCGTTGCCAAAGTGATCAAAGCCGACAACGCAGCCTACGCCCATCAACTGGCCGAAAACGTCGCTCTGTTGATCGCCGAAGTGGGTAAAGGCTACAGCCACATTCTGGCTCCAGCCACCACCAACGGTAAGAACATCATGCCGCGCGCGGCTGCTCTGCTCGACACCCAAGCAATCTCCGACATTATCGCCGTGGAAAGCGCCGACACCTTCAAGCGCCCCATCTACGCCGGTAACGTCATTGCCACGATTCAGAGCAGCGACAGCATCAAAGTCATCACCGTGCGTACCACAGCATTTGATGGCGTAGCAGCTGAAGGCGGAAGCGCCAGTGTTGAGAGCATCGATACTGCCACCGACGCTGGTATCTCCACCTTCGTTGGTGAAGAGCTGGCCAAGAGCGATCGCCCAGAACTGACCGCTGCATCCATCGTCATTTCCGGTGGCCGCGGTATGCAAAACGGCGAAAACTTTGAAATGCTGTACAAAGTAGCCGACAAACTGGGCGCTGCCGTGGGTGCATCTCGTGCCGCGGTGGATGCGGGTTATGTGCCTAACGACTTGCAGGTTGGCCAAACCGGTAAAATCGTCGCCCCAGATTTGTACGTTGCCGTTGGTATCTCCGGTGCCATTCAACACTTGGCTGGTATGAAAGACAGCAAGGTGATTGTGGCGATCAACAAAGACGAAGAAGCGCCGATTTTCCAAGTGGCCGACTACGGCTTGGTTGCGGACTTGTTCACGGCAGTGCCTGAGCTAGAGCAAGCGCTCTAAGCTCAAACCACTGGTACAAAAACCCACGCTTGCGTGGGTTTTTTTATAGCTGGCTGAAACACACAAGTATTGCTGATACCTCAGCTAACGGTTTTTCTGCGAGGCAGTGCAAAAAAATTTAGTCTGGGGTGGGATGACTTTTTAGCAGCGGATACTAACTACTTATGGCATTATTGCTGGCGGGTCTGTCAAGAATTACTGACTAAGGATTGGGTCAGCTCAAACAGACGCCAAAAACAACTAACAACACCTGCGCCAATGGGCGCAATCCGCTAGATTCACTTGGGAATTAGGGAAATTTGGGGTGAGCGCTTCCGGCGAAACTTCTGGTCATAAAGAACCAAATCAGCTGTCTTACGAAGAACTGGTCAACCAAATCCGCAGCGGCAATGCGCAGGCCGAGCTGTCTATGGTGACTCGGTTCGCCCCTGGTTTGAAAACCATGCTCAACCGCAAATGCTCTCCAGATATTGCTGAAGATGTGTTTCAGGAAACCTGGCGCGTGGCCATTGAAAAGGTGCGCAAGGGCGACCTGCGTCAACCCGATCGCCTACCGGCATTTATTCATCAGATTGCCCGCAATCAAGTGGTGATGTACTACCGCAAGAATTCCGACACGCAGGAAACACCGGACGACAACGATCTGGTTGCCCCAGGTCCCAGCCCCGAACAAGCACTAGAGACCAGACGCATACAAGACCACGTACGTGGAATGATTGAGCAATTAGATACGCCAAGGGACAGAGAAATTTTAAAACGCTATTACGTTCTTGAAGAAGACAAAGAACAAATCTGCGAGGACTTGAACCTCTCCAGTCAGCACTTCAATCGAGTGATTTATCGCGCCAAAACTCGGATGAGGTCATTCTTTGTAAAAGACAATACAGTCAATGTCAAATAGAACGTAAATGTGAGACTAATTTCTACCGGCGAACACTACTACCAAGGAACCACCATTCAAGGTGGCTAAATTGCGGAGAATCCATACGTGAATAACCAATCCGAGCAGGTACAATTCGACGAGCGAGTCGACCTTTACCTTCGCGGCAAAATGTCCGAGGAAGAAGAGCTCGCCTTCGAGATCGAATACCTCGACAACCCTGACTTGTTGGCGCAAGTCGAGATGGTAGAAAGGCTAATACACGGCTTAAAGCTCAACGAAGACTCCTTTAGCCAGGCCGCCCAAGTGGCTGAGCCCAAAGCACGCTATCAAGTTAGCCAACAAGCGGCGGAGGCATCGGACTCTTTCATCAGTAAAGCCAGCGCTTGGCTAGGCAAATGGTTTACCCCTCAAACAGCCTGGGGCGCCGTGGCCGCTACCTTGTTTTTGGTGCCACTGATGTCCGTTATTAACCAGTCCGCTGGGCCCGCGTTAACCAACCCTGCGGTACAAGGCACCTACGTGCACTTGCTGGGCCAACGCGTACGCTCTGCCAACGGCGCAGCAGATACCATATTTATTGAGCCTAAGCAGCAAAACCTTGTGGTAGGTTTTGCCACGGAGCCCACCTTTGGTGTGCCAGAACCACTCACCGTAACGGTATACAACGCCGATGACGTCGTTGTTTGGCAGCAGCAAGGTTTGCAGCCCGACTACCGCTGGACGGTATACCTAAGCGTTAACACCCAAGCCATAGCGCCAGGCACCTATCGCTACGAACTCACCAATGGCGATACCATTGTTAACAGCGGCAGCTTTGCCATGCAGTACAGTGACGGCGGCCACTAAAACGCGCAAAACCGCCAGAGAGAACTTGGTATAAGCGCAGGCTTGCTGTCGAATCACAACTAATAGCTAATACGCGTTTAACCCCCCGACTCATTCGCCAGCCCAGGTACACACCTTAGCTGGCAGTGCCCCCGCCACTTTTGACTAAACGTTTTACTATACGCGCCCCCAGTTCACCTAAAAGTGGCTTTTTCAGGCTGCTATCTTCAAGCGCCTTTCTTCAAGCGCCTTCTTCAAGCGCCTTTTTTCAAGCGCCGGACCAAAACTCAACCCACCAGCAAACCGAAATAGTCAGCACTAAAGCTTGTTTGCATATGCAGGTGGCAGCAAACTACGGCTTTTCGTTAAAATCCGCCTCAAATCCATAAGAAAATATTGGCGCCAGCATTGACCTAAAAGTGTTAACTGGTTCACCATATCCTATTTTGGTGGCGAGACTTAACAACCTTTATAAGCACAAGTTAATTGATCTGAGCTGCCCCTTCAGGTTGACCGAGTCAACGCGTACCTTGTGGTTAACCAAGGTACCGTACAAGATCATTCAGGGATAGTTTTGTGGCAACGCCGATTATAAAACCCGAAATTACAAGCCCAACTCCAAAACCCTGGCGATTATTAACCATCGCCGGGCAGAGTATCGCCTCGGTTTGCCTCGCGCTGTTGTTTTCGACCAACACAGCCGCGCAAATCGCGCAAAAACAGCCACTGGCCAGCAGCAAACAACGGCACACCACGTCAGCCACTGAAAAACAGCTAACCCTGGTTTTCGACGAGCAGCAGTCGGCGGTAATCACCATTGAACAGTCACCCCACCAAACCACGCTTTTGGTGCTACCCACCTACGGCTCAGATTTGGGTGTGCACTTTAAAGAACCCTCAACACTCACCAAACAACCGGATTACAACCCGCACCTGTTGAGCAGCACGCTGTTGATCAGCGGCGAGGAATGCCAACAATGCGAAATTGTAGTTTCCCGTCCAGACGGCAAGATTAACGGTGTACCCAGTGAAATTAGCGCACAGCTAATCTTCTTTAGCGATGAGTTTGACCCGCGCCTGCACGTTGAGAAAACGCTTCAAAAGCTCAGTTCTTTGGATTACAACGTTAAAGGTAACACCCAGCTGGAAAACGCCTTTTTAGGCAGCATTGAACAACTTGAGCAATCCCATAGCCCTATCAACCAAGCGCGCGCTTGCTCCTTTCGAATAGTGTATTCGATGTACAACCAATCCAACGTTGATAACATCAACACCTTGAAGCAGTGCATTAACGTTGCCGAAGCCAACCAACAATGGGCGTCTTATTTTAGTCTTAACATAGAACATATCCGGCTAGCGCTTTGGTACCAAGACAAAGAAGAAGCTGCACTGGCGGCGCTCAAAAACCTATACCGTCAAATCCCAGAGAAGCTAACCAACAGCTCGCAAAGCGTTACCGACTATTTACTAGGCCGTACGCTTTTAACCCAGGGCATGATTGAAGCCAAGCTCGGCCGATACAGCAAAGCGGAAAGATCATTAAAAGACGCCAGCAAATTGTTCGCAGCAATTGGTAACCACTACAACCTAGCCGAGGCAGAGAGTGAAATCGGCACTATGTATCGGTTTCAAAACCAATACACCAAAGCCGCGGCCCACTTCGAAAATGCCTACAACACAAGCAAACAAAACCTACTACTTGATTCGCAACAACGTATGCGGATTCATTACCAGATGGCCGCGGTGAGCCTACTCAATGGGCAGTATTACTTGGCGTTGAAACTACTGGAAACCATCGACCAAGAAAACTACACCAAAACCAAGGTTTGGAAGGCGCATATTTTAGCGTTAAAAGCGCGTGTGCTGTTGGAATTAAACCGCCTTAACGAGGCTGAAAAAATCTACGCCCGCACCTGGACTATTTACCAAGAGCTGGGCAGCACTTCGCACCTGGCAACACTGGCCACGAACTTGTCTCGTCTGCACAGTTCGCTGGGTAATATCGAGTTAGCCAAACACTACACCGAGGAATCCGTTCGCCTGGCAGGCAACTCCTGGGGCATGGACCAAACCATTCGTATTCAACAGGCGCAGGTCAATTACCATATCGAGCAACGTGAATACGATCTAGCCCTGACGCAAATTGAGACCATAGAACAGCAGTTTACAGTAGCAAAGGATCCCTATCGTTTAGGCCGGGTACTAACGCAGAAAGGCGAGACTCTGATTCGGTTGGGTAAATATGAGGCAGCGGTGAATGTATTGGAACAAGCTCAAAGCCTGCACAATACCGCCGGTGATTATCTGTTTGAAACCAAATCCAATTATTTGATTGCCAAGGCCTTTATCCAGGCTGGGCAACCGTTTGCGCGGGTGGAGCCCTATATCACCAAAGCCAAAGGGTTGATTGAGTCCATCCGATCTAACTTCCTCGACGACCGTATCCGGCAAGAATACTTCGCTCTGCAAAAAGATCTGTACGAACTCAGCCTATCGGCACATGTCAAAGCCTCATTGCCGGCCAGCGCACTAAACAGCCTCTACGAAGCGGAAACCTTTAAAGCGCGCACCCTGTTAGAAAGCATGGCGCAAACCAAACCAGCAAAAGGACGCAGCGATAACCAAGAAATTACCTTCGACTTTTTAAATTCTAGTTTTAAAGCAGCATCTAAGCGTCCCAGCCAAGACACCACATTGGCCAAACCCAGCAAAGTGGCATTAAAACAACACCAACAGTCGCTGAAGGCCGACGAGGCTTTGGTATATTATTTTCTAGGCCAAGAACAGAGTTACCTCTGGCTAATGGACCAACAGGGTATCGAGGTTTACCCTCTGCCCAACGAATCTGAAATTGCACAGCAAACAATCGCCCTGGTGGAGCTTATCAACAGTAACCCTGCGGTTTCTAACAGTCGCAGCCACTGGGCCAATATTTTACAGGCCGATAAAACGCTGAGTGAGACTTTGCTGGAGCCCATTGCACAAAGAATAAGTCGATACCAGCAAATTACCGTGGTGCCCGATGGCGTGTTGCACCGATTACCCTACGCTGTGCTTTTATCGCCAGCCCAGAACTACCAACAGCCACTGACAAAAACACTCGCGGTCGGCTACGCCAACTCGATAGCAACACTGCACCACTTAAAACAAAGGCGCAGGCCCATCGGAGCCAACAAAGGTTTGTTGATGATTGCCAACCCGGCAATGGAAATCGCTGAAAGCGGCACAAACGAAAGCGATAATTTGGTGTTGCAGCAATTGCCGGCGGCTGAAATGGAAGCCAACAAATTAATTAACCTGTGGGGTTCCGTGAGCAAAAGCACGTTACTGCTGGGCCGTAGAGCCAGCAAAGAAAGCCTGTATGCGTCGTCGCCAGAGGACTACCAGGTTATTCACTTTGCCAGCCACGCAAAAATTAACTGGGATAACCCAACCGATAGCGCCATCAAACTGGCCAGCACCAATAGCAACGATAGCAGTGACAGCGCCGACCTTACCTTGGCGGAAATCACCGAACTGAAATTAAATGCTGAGCTAGTTGTATTAAGCGCTTGTGAAACGGCCAGCGGGCAACTGCGCGGAGGGGAAGGTCCCATTGGTTTATCCCGGGCGTTTTTTGAAGCCGGCGCCAATCGCGTACTAGCGTCTCTTTGGCCGGTTGAAGACCACGCCACGGCGGCTTTATTAGAGCTATTTTACAGCGCGATTTTACAGGATGAAATTAGTCCAGGCGAAGCCTTGCAAATAGCGCAACAAAAAATGATGAATAACCGGGAGTATGCTCACCCCTATTATTGGAGTGGCTTTATTTTTATTGGCGATGACAGAACGTGGACCAACTCCGACGCAACTTTGATCAGCCAAGCCGTACAACGGTCGTCACTACAAATCAGCGGGCTAACCGCCAGGGGGATTTCGCAAGCTGAATAGCCCCAGTTTGCTTGAGCGCCTTGGCTAAGGCCAATTAACGATAGGTCTGTTTTTGTATAAAGGCCCAACCAACATGGGTAGGTTTTTTTAATTAATTAATAATGACCAGCAAGGATGTGAACTATGCAAGACCAAAGCTCAACCCAATCGTTTGAAATACTGATCACCCATTCTGATTTCTATATTCAAAATAAAGATGTAAAGGCTTCGCCGTGGTTTACAAGCGGTGACATCCTAAGCGTAACAATGCCCACTGCCAGCGACCAAGATCCGACTCTCGTTGTTTATAACCCCGCGAGCACAGATAAGCTTTCTTTCAAAACCATCAACAATACCTACAGCTGTAACGCGCTATCTGCGGCTACTTTGTTTGTGACTTTCGACGTACAACTGGAGGATGCGCCAGAATTTAAATGGCGATTTGAGCTTTTTTCACAGCGCATTCCTTCGAAAGTCTGTTACAAACCCAACAACCAAGATTTAGAAACACGCTATAACTTCTACGTCTTAGACCAGAGATTCGACCATAAGGATACCTCCTGCGGGCAACCCCAGCACAATGGTAACGATGGCAGTGGCGGCGGCCTAAATAGAAAGTAGCCAATGAAACTATATATCGGCGAACCTATTGAGCATTCTGGCACGCCGTTTTGCGGTGCGCTGGGCGCGTTTGTGACTGCCCCAAACACTGACCAGGTTGGCTTGATCAGCGCCGCCCACGTTATCGCCAATCAAAAGGCGCGCAGGGGCGATACGCTGACGGTGGATGTAAACACCAACACTGGGCTAATTAAACGCGCTGTGGCTAGGTTAGACCGGCGCGCCTTTAATAACCATTGCGATGCTGCAATAGCCTGGCTGGAGCCAGGCATCCAGCCTTACTTTCAAGTCCCACACTTAAACACCGAATTCACCGCTGTTCGCGATCCCAAGGTGGGCGATATTCTCACCAAAATTGGCGGCCGTTCTGGCCTGCGACGCGGCCGGGTCACCGCCATTGGTGACTACCCTACCCGCTACGACGGCGAGATAAAAAACGTCCGCGCCATGTACTTGGAGCCGCTGTACGAAACCGACGAACACAAGGTGCTCAGTGAAAACGGCGATTGTGGTTCCGTTTGGTTTGACGCCAACACTGGAGCAGCCGTGGGTTTGCATTTTGCCGGTGAAAGCTTTTCTGCCTACGGCCCCCTGCACGCCAAGGCGTGCTTTTTATCCACCACATTAGACCAATTGCAGGTGTCACTTTGCACCGCACAGTGCGTTGAGGCGTGAAGATTACGATGCCACTACTGTGCAGCAAGGCCGTAATACCTTCTATCGAAACCGGCGCCTGTGCACGCCTAGGGCCTGTTGACACTAATTTGGCACCACTGCTGGAGGCCAGCTTCCCGTTCAACTAGGCGCCAATCGTGAAATGTAGTGGGCCTACATAAGCGATTGGCAACAACGTTGAGCGGGAAGCTGGCCCCAGCCCTACGGGTTGAGCCAGGAAATAGCCCACTCGTTGTTGCTCGCCGCTTATTTGGGCCCACCAAACTTCCCAGCTCGCGCCTAGATTGGACTATTTCCTGACTCAACAGAGGCTCCGAATTAGAGTCAACAGGCCCTGGCAAGCACTCACTTCTGATACAATGCCCGGCTATGTTTAGCAAACAGTTGCCCTTGGTTAGCACCGTGAAATGGACTTTATACCGCCCAAATACCACCGCAATAGGTAAGACTTTCGTAGGCCGAGGCTTGTGCCACACATTACGGCTTATATTAGCGCTTACCTATATGCCGGTTATTGCCGCCGAGCCCGTGGAGCGGAAAATTACCGTGGCGTTCAATAACACGGAAACAGCGACGGTGTCGTTTTCTCAAACGGTAGACCAATTTACGCTACTCACCCTACCCACCCATGGCTTGGCGTATAGCCTATCCCATACCAGCCAACCCATCAGTGCCGGTGACTCTACCCCCCCCGTGCAGCAAATTAGCAGTGATGCATTCTTCACTATGGAAACGCGTTTATTGTTAACCGCACAGGATTGCCAGCAGTGTGAAATTACCGTTATCCGAGCACCGAGCGAATACAGCCCATCTGTGGCAGAGCTATCAATTACCTCCTATCAAAACGATGGTCATCGCGACCGATTGGCCGCCGAAAAATACTATCGACTCCTCTTTAGTGACGGCTTATTTGACGATTTATTGGTAGACGCGGGCCAAACTGCAAAACGTTTTACCGCATTAAATACCGCCGACGACAAACTCCGGGCCTGCGAGTTGGATTTATTCCGAGTCAACGAATCCTTGGAAGCCTCGGCTAAAGTTGCTAAGCGTTGTGCTGCGTTGGCAGAAAAACTGAACAAACCCCATTTGGTTAATTTATTCACGGTTGAGCAAGCCCGTTATTTCTGGCACATGGATAAAACCGATGCCGCCATTGCCAACCTTACCCAGGTGCTCGAACAAAACCAAGCAAGCGGATCAGACGTCGCCTTTGTCAACGCAAACGCGGAGCTGTTGCTGGGTATGATCCACAACAAAAAAGGCGAGTACGCCAGCGCCGATGAGTATTTTCAGCGGGCGGCCGAACAATTCGACACACTGGGTGAAAAAACGCTGATGACCGATGCGTTGGTGGAACAAGGGCTGTCGTTGCGTTTTCGCAACCAAATGACCAAGGCTGCCAAAGTGCTGGAGCGTGCCTATGGCGTTAGCCAAGCCGCGTTACGCCACTACGACTATCAAACTGCCAATATCAAATACAATATGGCCATCGTCAGTGCACTGAGTGGCCAGTACTACCACGCTTGGCGGCTCATCGATTCTTTGCAAAGCTACGCCGATAACGGCGCAACACCGCTGTGGCGAGCTCATATTTTGGCGGCCAAAGCACGTATTATTATGGAGTTGGGGCGGCTAGATGAAGCCGAAGCCCTGTATCAAGAAGTGTGGCACTTATACGAAAAACTGGGTGCCAACTCCCACTTGGCCACCGTGGCAAACAACCTGGCTAATTTATACATCGACCGCGGTGACTTTGAGCAGGCGCGCAACTATTTAGAACAAGCCAATCAATTTTGGGGGTCGCAGTGGGGCGAAGAACAAAACCTGCGCATTCGTCAGGCCCGGGTAAATTATTACCAAGCCAACGATGATATCGAAGCAGCCCTGGCAGAACTGGCGGCCATGGCGCCTATGGTGGAAGCCTCCAACGACAACTACCGGCACGGCCGCTTTCTAAGCCAGAAAGCCAACGCCCAGATATTGCAGCAACAATTTGAACCTGCGCTACGCACCCTAGAGCGAGCCTTGGTGTTGCACAAAAAGGCCAACGATGACCTGGCCAGCACCCGCAGCCATTACCTTACGGCGGTGGCCTTGTACCGCGCACAGAAGCCCCTGCAGCAGATCTCTGAGCACTTAGAACAAGCCATTGGCATCATTGAATCCAAGCGCTCGCAGATGACGGACGACCGCGTACGCCAAGAATACTTTGCCCTGCAAAAAAATATTTACGAATTGGCCATTCGTGCCAACCTTACCTTGGAGGACCAGGCCAGAATCCTCACCGGGTTACACCATGCCGAAAATTTCCGGGCTCGAACGCTGTACGAAAACCTGCTGCAAAAAACCGCGATTGGTGCTGAAGACGGCGAAGGCACACTGCTGAAATCCAGCTTCGATATTTTTGCCAACAAACCCACTGCCGAACAATTGCCCAAGCTGAGCTTCACGCAGTTACAGCAATATCAACAGGCGTTACCCAGTGGCGATGCACTGTTGTATTTTTTCGTTGGCGAGGAACAAAGTTACGTTTGGTTTATTGCTGCAGGCCAGGTAAAAATGCAATTGCTGCCCGCGGCGCACGAACTCAACGAGCAAATTTTGCCGCTGGTTGAGTTAATGGATCAACGCCCCAGCACGAGCACCCAAGCCTCGCCTTGGCAGTCTTTAGTTGCCAGTAATCGGCAAGTCAGTGATCTACTACTCGGCCCACTGGCGGATCAGTTAAACGGCGTGAACAACCTCACCGTTATACCCGATGGCGTTTTGCACCGGCTGCCTTTTGCCTACCTACTGGACCCAAACGCCAGCAAACCAGCCCCCATTATTGCCAGCACCAATATCCGCTACGCAAGCTCCATCGCCACTGATAACTGGTTAAACCGAGAAAAACCCAGCAGCCAACACGCCAAGGGAATCTTATTAGTGGCCAACCCCAAGCTCACCACAGACTCAACGGCAGTGGCCGCCCTGCGCGATGGCAATGGTTTGGGCAACCTCCCGTTTGCCGAAAAGGAAGCCGACGCCCTAATGAAATTATGGCGTCAGCGTGGCGACAGCTATCTGCTGGCCCGTGAAAACGCCACTAAACAAAATTTCACTCAGTCCACACCCAACGACTACCAAGTGGTGCACTTCGCCGGCCACGCCACCATCAACTGGGATAACCCAGCCCTCAGTGCAATTAAACTGTCACCGGGAAATGATCTGAATGACAACTCCTTAAACGGGGCGGATCTTACACTGAGCGATATTGCCCAACTGGAGCTGAACTCCGAGTTGGTGGTGCTAAGCGCATGCGAAACCGCCGCTGGCAAACTCACCACGGGCGAAGGCCCCATCGGTTTATCGCGCGCGTTTTTCGAGGCTGGCAGCGCTCGAGTACTCGCCTCATTGTGGCCCGTGGACGACACCGCCACAGCTTTACTTTTGGAGTACTTTTACCAAGCACTGTTACAAGAACAACTGGCGCCCGCCCAAGCCTTACGCTCGGCGCAGTTAAAAATGTTGCAAAACCCCGACTACTTCCATCCCTTCTACTGGGCCGGATTTATCTTTATCGGCAAAAACGCGGCTTGGCTTGGGCAGCAGAACGCGGCAAACAGCACCGCTATTACCTCGCCTACCTTTTGGCCATTATACGCCCACTATTCGGTAAGCGAAAACTAGCCCGTCAGCCCACCGCAGTTTTAAGTGCACTCGCCCCATACGTGCGCCCTTCACCACAATTTACAACCACAAGTGAGATAAACCCTAATCGCTGCGCACCTGCATAATTAGGCTCGCCAGGATGGGAGTGATTTTCAATTTTCGATTTAACGGCCGTATTACTTTCGTAGCCAATTAATACTTGGAGGAAGCCATGGATCCAACTTCGTTATCCGGCGCATCAGCAGAGCACAAGGATGTGAACCTTAAAATCGATAGTTCCACTTTCACCTTGGACATAGAAGACAGAACCTGGATCGGCCCAGGGGATCACTTAAAAGTAAGCTTTGCCAAGGCTGCTGCCAGCCCACCCACGCTAACCATCGTGGATGGCCAGAACCCGAAAAAAACACTGACCTTCAGCCCCAACGCACAGGTGCCATTCAAAAAAGTCGATTTATCCACCTACACAGAATATCTGACATTCAGTGTTGAGCATGCCATTGGCGGTGGTGACAAATACGTTTGGCAGGTTGAAATCGTGCGTGATCGCATTCCCGATGCTATCAAAGGCAAACCGGGCCACTACCAAAGTCAGGTTAATTTCTTTTTTAACAAGCTATTACCCAGACACGTTCAGCCAGGGCCAGATCGTGGCAGCGGTGGAGGTTTTCAACCTAACTAACGGCCGTTGGGACGAAATAGCGGCAAGCACTAAAAAATCACCGTTTTGTATTTCACTTGCGCGAACTAGTAGGGATGCGGTTTCAGGATAAACACTGACAAGGAACCTTTTATGTTGATGGCGAAATCTGCCCTAGCCCAAACGGATGGCGCCCCTTGGGCACCGATTGGCGCTTCCGTGGCACACCGTAAGTGTTTGGCCGGCACTCTGGGTTGTTACGTGCGCTGCACCACTAGCCAGCGAATTGGGCTACTGAGCAACTGGCACGTGCTCAGCCACAGCTTGGCTCAACCCGGTGATCGAATAAATTGGCACCGGCCAACGCAACAACCCACGTTTACGCAGTACAAACAGCATATTCCCATCGCCCAATTGGGCGATGGGTTTATCGATGCGGATGGTGACGCCGCCGTTGCCTGGTTGACCCCAGAACCTACTCAGCTTCCCGTAAAACTAGGCTCTTTTACCGGCACTCGCCGAGCACAAGTGGGAGATATTTTGGCCAAAGTCGGAGCCAGCAGCGGCCTGACCCGAGCCAGAGTCACCGCCTGCGGCCCGTTTCCTTTAGTGTTTTCGCAACGGGTTATTACAATCAATGCCATCCAATTGGAACCGCTGGATGAACAGCCGCAACACCAGACGATATGCGCGGCCGGCGACAGCGGCTCGGTTTGGTTTGATGAAAAAACCAACCAGGCGGTCGCGCTGCATTTTGCCGGCCAACCCAATCCATTTGTGGGACCGGTAAACGCACAAGCCGCGGATATAGGAACGGTTTTAATGCGCTTAAACCTCTCGATTTTGTAGAGGAAATAAACTGTTTCTGCAGACGAACAATCACGCCGGCTATTAATTGGCACCAGTGATTAATTTGTTTTACATTGAGTGAGATTATTTTTCAGATGGCGCACTAATAGTCATATAAGCTACACGCCGCAACATTGTGGCCATAGGTTTTAATAACACTACTGGATTTCCTAGTACGGGAATTCAGCTCAGGGAGGAGCGCCGGTAAATGTTAATCGCGTGGCCGAAAACCGTGTTGATAGTGAATACGAATGCTAGGAAATGATTGTGCAGCAAGACCAAACCTCAGATTCCGACTCGCCTTTTTCACACGCCTTCGCGTTGTTTGGTGAACGAACTGAGGTCATCGGTATTGACATCGGCACCCTACCCATAGCCCACGGCGACTGCCCGGTGGGGATACGAGTGCACGTGGCTACACCGGCGGATGTATTGCGCCTGCATCAGGTGTTGCGCGTGCCCGACGACATTAACGGTGTGCGTCTAATGCTGTTGCCCACGCAATACCGCACGGTGGCCAGCAAACCCAATAAAGCCGACCCATCCGCTGTGACTAAATACACCATCCAAGCCGAGGGCCTGGGACAGTTGATGAACCAAATCCTGGCCAAGCAGCATCCCTTAGCCGGCCGCAACCATACGTTAATCGCCACCTCCGGTAGTAATGGCCAGGTGATCGCCCCCACCGTAGCCAGTGCGGCTAGCGAGATTTTAAAAACCCTGGAAGTGCTGGAAGAAAGTATTAAATGCACACCGGACGCCACAGCCCCCATACTGTGTTACCGCATTGGCCACTTCAACGATATCGCCCCTATAGAGCTGTCCATCACCAACGCCGCTAATGGTTTTAAGCATACCCATAGCGGCACCAAATTTGTGGTTGATGGTTGCGGTGTCTACACCCATCAATCCGACAAACCCGAGCGTTTCGTGGAGGGTTTTAGGGTCATCCCGGCCAGCTAGAGCCCACAACATTCCCTTGCCATTACCTCCCCACCAAGCAAGGTTCGCATTCTAGCGCTGGGGCCAGTAGAATTTGCGCCCCGACGTTAACCGCTATTCATTCATGCTATGGCCGATTTTAGCACTGACTACCTCAACCGTTTTGGTGGCATTGGCCGCCTCTATGGCAACCAAGCACTGGCGGCCTTACAGCGCGCGCACTTTGTGGTGTTGGGTATTGGAGGCGTGGGCAGCTGGGCCGCAGAAGCCCTGGCCCGCACCGGCGTGGGCAATCTAACACTGGTAGATTTGGACGATATTTGCGTTTCCAACAGCAATCGCCAGGTACATACCCTTGCCGATACTATTGGCCAAATGAAAACCGAGGTTATGGCACAGCGGTTACGCGCCATAAACCCAGAACTCAACGTGCATGTGGTAGCAGACTTTATCCACGCCCAAAATCTCAGCACCATCATCACCGATGCCCACACCGGCGTATTAGATGCCATCGACTCCACCAAATCTAAAGCGGCGTTAATTGCTTTTTGTAAGCGTCGTAAGTTGCCCTTTGTAACGGTGGGTTCGGCCGGTGGCAAACGCGACCCAAGGGCCATTACCAGCGGCGATTTGACCCGCACCACCAACGACCCACTATTGGCAAAAGTACGCAATACCTTGCGCCGGGAATACGGATTCTCACGCAATACTAGGCGGGTATTTTCGGTAGAAGCCATCTACTCCACAGAGCAGATGACCTATCCAGACGGCAACGGCGAAACTTGCCACAGTGCAGCCGGGCTGGGGGATTCTGTACGGCTGGATTGCAGTGGCGGCTTTGGCGCCGCCACTATGGTGACCGGCAGTTTTGGTTTTGTTGCGGCCAGCCGGCTGGTGGACATTTACCTACGCAAGGATGCGTTAAAGTCGGCCCGTCGTCAGGATGCTCGGGTCAAGCAAGAGCTAGAGAACGAGCAACAGCCTGAAAACGACTCTTAACAAACTACACGGCGCTTTGCTGGCCTATTTTGGCCAAGCGCTGGTTGATGGCTTCGGTAATAGCAGCGGCACTGAGACCGGCCTGCTCTAGCAGTTGATCACGTTTACCGTGATCCTGGAATTTGTCCGGTAGCCCTAGCTGCAATACGTTCACAAACAAGCCCTGGGCTTGGCAAAACTCCACCACGGCACTGCCAGCACCGCCGGCAACCACGTTGTCTTCTAAGGTGACGATCAAGTGATGCTGGTTGGCCAGTTCGGCCACCAGGGCTTCATCGATGGGTTTCACCCAGCGCATATCAACCACACTGGCGTTCAATTGGGTGCCGGCCACCAGGGCGCGGTCTAACAGGGCGCCAAAGTTAAGTATGGCAACACCCTTACCTTCTTTAACGGTAACCGCACGGCCAATCTCCGGCAGCGACTTGTCTTGATCTAGGCTGGCGCCAGGGCCGGTGCCCCTTGGGTAGCGCACCGCGCTGGGGCCGGGGTGCTGATAGCAGGCACTGAGCAGCTGCTGACACTCAAATTCATCACTGGGTGCGGCAATGACCATGTTGGGGATGCAGCGTAAAAAGCTGAGGTCAAAGCTGCCCGCGTGGGTGGGACCGTCTTCGCCCACCACACCGGCGCGGTCAATGGCAAAGGTAACATCCAGGTTTTGCAGGGCTACATCGTGCACCAGTTGGTCGTAGGCGCGCTGTAAAAAAGTGGAGTAAATGGCGACTACTGGCTTTTGCCCCTCGCAGGCAAGGCCGGCGGCAAAGGTCACTGCATGCTGCTCGGCAATGGCAACATCGTGGAATTGATCCGGGAATCGTTCGGCAAACTCCACCATACCGCTGCCTTCGCACATGGCTGGAGTAATGGCCGCCAACTGCGGAGATTGCTCTGCCTGCTGGCAAAGCCAGTGGCCAAAAACGGTTTGGTATTTCAGCTTTTTGGATTTACCGGCGGCCGATGGCACCGCCGCTGCCGGAGCCTTAGGCTCAATTTTGTTCAGCGCGTGATAACCCACAGGGTCGGCCTCGGCGGGTTCAAAGCCCCTGCCCTTTTGGGTGATCACATGCAGCAATTTTGGTCCCTTAAGCGCCCTGAGGTTGCTCAAATCGTGCACTAAACGCGGCAAATCGTGGCCGTCGATGGGGCCGATGTAATAAAAGCCCAGCTCTTCGAACAATGTGCCCGGCGAAACCATGCCCTTGACGTGCTCTTCGGTTTTGCGCGCTAGCTCCCAAGCCTGGGGGATTTTCGACAACACGCGCTTACTGCCCTCGCGAAACTCGGTGTAGAGCTTACTGGCCCATATCTTGGAGAAGTAAGTGGCCAAACCGCCGACATTGCGAGAGATCGACATGTTGTTGTCGTTCAGTACGACTAAGACATCGGAGCCCATGTGGGCGATGTGGTTGAGTGCCTCAAATGCCATACCAGCGGTCATAGCGCCATCGCCAATAACGGCGGCCATCTTGCGGTCGCTGCTGGCCATTTCGCTGCCTACCGCCATACCGGCCAGGGCACTCACCGAAGTACTGGAATGGCCCACGCCGAAGGTGTCGTACTCGCTTTCGCCGCGTTTAGGAAAGCCCGCCAAACCATCCAGCTGACGGATGGTTTGCATCATTTCTCGGCGCTGGGTAAGAATTTTGTGCGGATAGGTTTGGTGGCCAACATCCCACACTAGGCGGTCTTCCGGAGTTTTATAAACATAGTGCAAAGCCACTGTGAGCTCTACGACACCGAGGCCTGCGCCAAAATGGCCACCGGTTTTGCCCACGCTGTACAGTAAAAACTCGCGCAACTGCTGTGCCAGCTCTGGCAACTGCGCCTCATCAAGGGCGCGCAGATCCGCAGGGCTCTCGATGCTATCGAGCAGGGGCGTCTCTGGGCGAATGTGAGGTATTTCAGTCGACATAATCAATAAGGCAAACAGCAGTGAATACGTGGTTAGACCCTTGGATTCGAAAGGGCCCATTCAAAAAAGGGGCATTTTAGCGATCATTGGCGTGAATTAATATCACTAACTGCCGGCCGGTCCTTTGCTGGTCGGCCCTGGTAATGCCGGCGCCGATCGGCAGCCGACAACACGGGCTTTAGTGAGCCCGATTCACTATATACCCCGATATATGGCGTAGGTTATCGGCGCGATAATCAAAGCCGGCCAACACATCCAAGGCTTGGCGATGTAGGCTCTGGGCGTATCTTTCTGCCTCTTTAAGCCCCAGTAAAGACACAAACGTGGGCTTGTTCATATCGGCATCGGCGCCTTGCGGTTTGCCCAGGGTACTGGTGTCCGCAGTGACATCCAACACATCGTCTTTTACTTGGAAGGCTAAGCCCACACACTGGGCATATTGCGTTAGTTGTGCAAGCTCGGTGTCATTTGCGCCTGTGGCAACGGCCCCCATGCGCACTGCAGCGCGAATCAATGCACCGGTTTTCAGCCTGTGCATGGTTTCTAATTGGGACTGACTGAGGGTTTGTGACACAGCGTTTAGATCCACGGCTTGGCCCAAAACCATGCCCTGGCTTCCAGAGGCCAGGGCCAACTCCTGCACCAGTTGCACCTTTATTTCGCTGGCCAGTGCCAGTTCTGGGGCCGTCAATATGCGGAAAGCTTCGGCTTGCAGAGCATCACCGGCCAAGATGGCATTGGCTTCACCGTAGGCGATGTGACAACTGGCTTTGCCTCGGCGCAGGTCGTCGTCATCCATGGCGGGCAGATCATCGTGAATAAGACTGTAAGCGTGAATGCACTCTATGGCACAGGCAATGGCATCTAGAGAATCCCTGGCCGGCTCGCCACAGGCTTCGGCGCTGGCAAACGCCAATAATGAGCGCACACGTTTACCGCCATTCATGGCACTGTAGCGCATAGCTTCCGTCAATTTTGCGTTGTCATCCGTGGCGGCTTGCAGCCACTGGTCCAGCGCCAACTCAACTCTGGTTTGGCTGGTCTTTAAGAATTTTTGAAACAAGTTACTGGCTCTGTTGCTTGGCTATGGCGGGGTTTGCTCTGGTGTAGTCTCGGGAATGTAACCGGCTGCGTGGCACCGGTGATCACCTAGCTAGGGCGCGGCCTCATTTTGGTCGAAATCAGTGAGTTTCAACTCGCCTTGCTCGGCCACCAACTTGCTGACCTTTTGTTCAGCATCGGCCAGCTGTAATTGGCACTCACGGGTGAGCTTAACGCCCTGTTCAAACGCTTTTAGCGACGCATCCAGGGTTAAGTCACCGGATTCCAGCTGCTCAATTAGCCCTTCAAGCTCGGCCAATGCAGTTTCGAAATCCATGTTCTTTTTACGGGCTGCCATACCTTTTCCCCATCGGTTATCACGCTGCACCCTACCTAAGCCCAAGGGCGCGGTCAATCGCTTATTGTCACGGATTAGCGCGCCACTGCCAAGGCGTACCAATCGTCCTACACCGCACCTAAACCGCCCGACGCGCCAAATCAGCACGGCCTAAATTTGGGCCTAATGATTCTCTCATCATGGCCGAAGAATAGAGACAAACGGTAACACCAAAATTGCCCGTGTAAGGAGTGGCGTGTGGATTTAGCAACGATTGTCGGTTTATTGGGTGCGATGGGCTTGATTGTCGTCACCATGTTGATGAGTGGCTCGCTGGCCATGTTCATCAACATTCCGTCACTTATTATCGTGGTCGGCGGAAGTATCTTTGCCGTTATGGCTAAATTTGGCTTGGGCCAGTTTTTGGGCGCCATGAAAGTCGCCGGCAAGAGTTTCTCCAACAAAATCGACGATCCCTCCGAGCTGATTAGCGAAATCGTTGAGCTGGCCGACGCCGCCCGTAAAGGTGGCTTGCTGTCGTTGGAGGGGAAGGAAGTCAGCAGCGACTTTTTACAAAAAGGCATCCAACTCTTGGTAGACGGTCACGATGCTGACGTTGTCAAAAGCGTGCTTTCCAAAGATAGAACCATGGCTGAAGAACGCCACGCAAACGGTGCCAAAATTTTCAGCGACATCACCGGTATGGCCCCCGCCATGGGGATGATTGGAACCCTGATCGGACTCGTAGCCATGCTGGCCAACATGAGTGACCCGAAATCCATTGGCCCCGCCATGGCGGTGGCCCTGTTAACCACGCTCTACGGTGCGGTGCTGGCCAACGGTATTACCGAACCCATTGCCGATAAACTTTCTTTACGAGCAGCCGAAGAAGCCATGGTAAAAAATCTGGTTATTGATGCATTGTTGGCCATTCAGGCCGGACAAAACCCACGTGTGATCGACACTATGCTGCGCACTTATTTACCCGAAGGTAAACGCGACAGCGGTGTTGACGAATAATCCGGCCCTAGGAAGTTTACGGCATGAGTGACGAAGAAGAGCATAAGTGCGACTGTCCAGCGGGGTTACCGGCCTGGATGGGCACCTTTGCCGACTTGATGTCGCTGCTGATGTGTTTTTTCGTATTGCTACTCTCGTTTTCCGAGATGGATGCGCAAAAATTTAAGCGTTTGGCCGGCTCCATGGCCAACGCCTTCGGTGTGCAGAATAAAGTCAGTTTGGATGACCCACCCAAGGGCACCAGTATTATTGCCCAGGAATTTAGCCCGGGCATTCCCGAGCCTACGCCATTGAATGTGATATACCAAAACACCGACGACTTTACCGAGATGAACCTAGAAGTCGATTGCCAAATGGAATATGACATCGAACAAGGTGAGGACAGTCGCGACGCCGGTGTCAAAGCCCGAATAAAACAAGAAATAAAAGATTTGGTGGAACAAGCGGAGGCCAAGGCCCAAGACGACGCCACCGAATTGGCCAAAGCCCTGCAAGATCAAATTATTAAGGGCGAGGTAGAAGTCGAAACCCAAAGCCGCAACATCATTATTCGCATTCGAGAAAAAGGCGCATTTAAATCTGGCTCCGCCGATTTGGCAGAAAGTTATTACGATGTATTAAGCGAAGTGCGCGAAGTACTAAAAGACACCCAGGGAGCAATATCAGTCGAGGGGCACACCGATAATATTCCCATTCGCCGGCAGCGGTTCCGCTCCAACTTTGAACTGTCTTCTTCCCGAGCGGTGTCTGTGGCGATGGAATTAATGAAAGGCAGCGTGTTGGACAAGGACCGATTCCAAATTATGGGTTTTGCCGATACCAAACCCTTGGCTAGCAATGACAGCGAAGAAGGCCGCACCCGAAACCGACGCGTGGAAATTGTAGTGCGCCAAAGCCTGGCCGATGAATTATCGGATGCAGATAAAGAAATGCTCAAACAAGACGGCGGTAATTTACTGCGTGATTTGGACTTGGACCCAGACTACTTATTTGAGTTAACACCGGATGAAATCTTTTAAGAACAATAGGTATAGCCATGACAGATGATCGACGCCGTTTCTTCCGCATAGATGACCACATAGGCGTATCTTACCAAATGGTGGAAGAAAACGAATTGATGGGTCAATCGGAACCGCCCCATCAATCAGACATCTTTGGTTTGCTCAACGACCTCGATAAAACCATCGCCTACGAGCTCAATGAAATCAAAGTTAGCGACCCTAAGCTTGCCACGTTGCTAGAGGCTTTCGACCGCAAAATCAATGCATTGGTCAACCAAATGGAGATCGACAACTATTTGGTGCAACGCTTGGCGCACAAAATTCGGCAGGTCAACATCAGTGCCTGCGGTATGGGCTTAGAGGTAGAAGAAGGCCTGCGAGAAGAAGATATTCTACTGGTAGATCTGGTGCTGATCCCCGGTAACATCAACATTTCCACCTACGCTCGGGTAATATCTTCAGAGAAGGTTAGGGACGAGGAATATTACGTACGCATGGATTTCTTTGGTATGGCTAGCAACGACCAAGAATTGCTAATTCAGCACATTGTTCGCCGCCAGGGCCATTTGATACGCTCCAATTGGAATGACTAGGTTGACCTGCCTTCGTTGACCTGCCTGTGTTGCCCTGGGGGCGTGGTTTACACCCTCCTGCATCCTCTTTCATAGATGCCACGCTCAGGTCTTCACCTAAGGCTATACACGCTGTTCAAAAACACCGCTTAGCGTTGAAAAATAGAACAATTTGTTGGCATCGTCATAGAAATGCCATATTCTTTGGCTAGTTTATAGCCGATTGTTTTCCAGACTGACGATTTCGTTAACCCAACCATCGCAACAGGCCAATTGATTGTATCACCGGTCCTGGAAACAGCAGTATTCATAGGTCAACAAGTAAAGTATACAAACGCGCCAGGCACCTCGCCATGGGCGCCCAAATGGAAGGAGTCTCGCCTTCATAAGTCGTATTCGGATTGCCCGTTACACCATTTGTACATCCCTCTACCCGCTGGGGCCCTCCTCGCTCCGGTGCCAGTCTTCACCTCGCTGTAAAAATACCGCCCATTTTCTGCCTGATAGCATTAGCGAACGAGGATTCCTATGGAACCGCGCATACTGCGGCTGAATTCAGCCGGCCAGCCCATCGAATGGCTGCATTGGAAACAAGCTACCTGTCTTTTCGCACGTGACCTGGTGTGTTGGTCCCTGGGTGGCGTGGTGCGCCGCGTCCACGGCGGCTACTCCCGGTTTACCGGTGAGCAAACCACCATGGATTTGCCTGCCATCGTCGCCTGCAATGGTAAGCGCGTTAACCGAGCCCACGTAGTGCCACCGCTCACCAACCGAGCTCTGTTCTCCCGGGACAACTACCAATGCTTATACTGCGGTGGCCACTTTGAGCTGGAACTACTGTCCCGAGACCACATAATCCCAGTGAGTCGCGGCGGCCTAGATACCTGGACCAACGTGGTTGCCGCCTGTAAACGCTGCAATCAGCGTAAGAGCAATTTTTTGCTGTCTGAGATCAGCATGGAGCTTATCGCCCTGCCCTTTAAACCCAATACCGCGGAATATTTAGCGCTGATCAACAGCGACCGAATTAGAGGCGACCAAATGGAGTTTTTAAGCAGCCAATTTTCGCGTAATTCGCGTATTAAAGTAGCGCTATAACCCAAGGCTCCTCAGGGTTTGAAACGCGCTGGCGCTACCAATCTTTTGGGCAGCCTGTGCACCCTTGCATAAATGCACCGGCAAATATCGCGTAGTGAATTCGAGTGCCGTCAAAAGTGGCACCCGCCAAATTGGCAGCATTAAGCTTTGCTTCCTGAATGTTGGCATTGGTGAGATCGGCATTGATTAACTTCGCTTTCCCCATCCAGGTTCTTTCTAATCGAGCCGCGCGCAAGCTCACTGCAGTTAGATTAGCACCAGAAAGCCGCCCCTGGTCAATGTTAGCGCCGTCCATATTGCTGCCAGAAAAATCAACGCCCTGGGCAAACAGTGCCCACGCCGTAATGCCTTCTAAATTAGCGTTTGTAAAAGAGGACGAACGCACATCCGCGTGATTCAAATTGGCTGAGGCAAGATTGGCCCCATCCAAAGAGCATTGCGCGAATTTTACGTAGCTCAAATCAGCATGTCGCAGATCTGCGGCATGGAATTTCACCTTGGAGAATCGCGCACCGGATAAATCAGCGTGTTTTAAATCAACACCGGATAAATCCACATCGGCGCACACCGTTTTTGGCTTTATTTCACAACCGTTAATGACTTGTACACCATCGTAAAAGTCGTCGCTTGCCAGGGCTAACGCACTGCCGAAGACAAGCATTAATAATAACCAATGAAACATAATAATGCCTCGTTAAAAAAAGCGGGATACCCCGCCTAAATCACACAAACTACCAAACTTTCAACAGCTAGGTTTTGGGTAATTTAAAAACCCAAAATGAGCCACCCTGGGCCACGGGCTTGGTCAAATCCGCCATATCTCCGCCCCATAACGGCACCGCGCCACCATAACCCGAGGCAAAACCGATGTACTGCTCACCGTCCAGCTGCCACGTAATTGGACAAGATACGACGCCTGATCCGGTTTGAAACTTCCACAGCTCTTCGCCGGTTTTTTCGTCAAATGCTTTAATAAAACCATCGCTGGTACCGGTAAAGATCAAGCCGCCTTTGGTGGCCAAAACCCCGGCCCATAAAGGCAGTTTTTCTTTATGCGACCATTTTATTTCACTGGATTTTGGATCCACCGCGCGTAGCACTCCAACGTGATCGTCGTACATCTTTTTGATACGAAAACCCTGCCCTAAATAAGCATTACCCTTGCTGTAGTTGACTTCTTCGGTCCAGTAATCTTCTTTCCAGTGATTGGCCCCCATATAGAACCAACCCGTATTCTGGCTATAAGCCATGGGGTTCCAGTTTTTCCCACCCAGAAATGGCGGCGATACTTCTATGGATTTTCCTTTTTCTTCACCCAGCCCAGGCAGCGGTGGCCTTTGCCCTTCTACTTCCACCGGCTTACCGGTTTTGGGGTCTATATGAGTGGCCCAGGTGACGCCATCAACAAAAGGGAAACCGCGTATAAATTTTCCGTTGTCTCTATCAACAACGTAGAAAAAACCATTGCGATCTGCGTGTGCCGTTGCCTTTACTGTCTTGCCTTTATCTTTGTATTCAAATAACACTAATTCATTGTTACCGGAGAAATCCCACGCATCGTTAGGGGTGTGCTGGTAGAACCATTTCACTTCGCCGGTCGAGGGGTCCACACCTACCTGCCCAGAGGTATATAAATTGTCCCAATTGCGTGGATCGTCCCCTTTGGCGGTGCGCTTCCAGGTGTTCCAAGGCGCGGGATTGCCAGCGCCGATGATAATGGTATTGGTTGCCACATCGAAGCTGGCGCTCTGCCAAGGAGCACCGCCGCCGTGATGCCAAGCCTCAACCAACTCACCGTTTTCATCGCGCGGCCAAGTTTTAACGTCTTCAGGCATTACTCCACCGGTGGGTGTGCTTTCTTTACCATTCAAACGGCCCATATGCCCTTCTACAAAGGGGCGCATCCAAACTTCTTCACCGGTCAACGGGTCGCGTGCAAATAGTTTGCCGACCACACCGAACTCATCGCCTGAAGATCCATGAATCAAAAGCACCCTGCCAGTTTTCTGATCTTTAACGAGTGTGGGGGCGCCGGTCATGGTATAGCCCGCTTCATAGTCACCAAAACGTTTTTTCCACACTGGTTTTCCTGTGTGGCGATCCAAAGCGACGATCCCGGCATCCAGAGTTCCGAAATAAACCAAATCACCAAAAATAGCGGCACCCCGATTGATCACATCGCAGCAGGGCCGAATGCCTTCCGGTAGTCGATGGGAATAGGACCATTTTTTTGCCCCGGTCTTAGCGTCGAAGGCAAAAATACGGGAGTAGCTGCCGGTCACGTAGACAGTACCATCGTAAACCAGAGCTTGAGCCTCTTGCCCACGCTGTTTTTCATCGCCAAAACTCATTACCCAGGCGGGAGAAAGCGCATGCACATTCTTTTTGTTAATTTGTTTGAGCGGGCTAAAACGCTGGGCTTTAGGCCCCATTCCGTACATTAATACGTCTTCCGGAGTATTCGCATCGTTTTCGATGTCTGCCCAGGTTACCCCTTTAGCAGCTACCCAAGGTGCGGCCATTGCGCACAGACCGGCCACTGCCAACCGGAGCACAGTTCTCTTATTGTTGGTGTTAGAAGACATTGCATACCTCTGTTGTTATTGGTTTTAAAATGCAGAGGAATTATCGGCAGGCCAAACAGGAGCGGATACAGAACTTTGCCTGAAAAACCCAGGGAACAATTCCCATAGATTTTCTAAGGCGAAAAAAAAGCCAGCTCGGGTGAGCTGGCTTAAGCCGTTAGCGAACTGAGTTCGCTCTCAAGATTCGGTTCCATGGCGAAAAGTATCACACAGGGATTGCCGCTCTCGAAAGGGAACTATTCCCGAACTGGCCAGTTATTTTTCACGACGCCACCTTAACCAAACCTCGCTCGATGGCCAAATGCACCAACTCAGTGTTGGTGGAGACCTGCAATTTACTTTTTAGATGCGTTACCGTGTTAGAGACGGTTTTTTCAGAGATATTCAATCCAGTGGCGATTTTTGATCGACTCAACCCTTTTGCCACTCCCATAAAGACATCAAACTCGCGCTGGGTCAGTAAATCGCTAATATCTTTATCCTCACCATAGGAGTAGGCGGCCAACTTTATGGCTAAATCATGCTCAATATAGGTTTTCCCCTTAAGCACGGTTTTGATGGCCTCTATCATGATTTCTGGATTACTGCGTTTACTAATATAACCAGCAGCACCAGCCTGCATGGCCCGATGGATCACCGCAGCTTCATCGAACATGCTAAAGAAAATTATTTTGTTTTTACTGTTTCGCGCGTGGATTCTTGGCGCCAAGCTCAGACCACTGGAATGTTCTAAATTAATGTCCAAAATCACCACATCAAATCTGTCCCCATCTAGAGCAGCCATGGTTTGCTGAGCATTTTCCGCTTCGGCCACTTGCGACGAAGGAATCATCATTGATAAAAGTGCTGCATACCCCTGGCGCACCACAGCGTGATCATCCACCAACAGAATATTGATCATCATTTCCCTCCTGGGATTCTGCAGCAGCCGTGCAAACCAATGGCACGCGCAGTTCAATTACCAACCCGGCTGGCGATGGCATGAACTGAATTTGGGCTGCTATCAACGATGCCCTATCTTGCATGGATGCCATACCCAGGGTATCGGATTCCGCCGTAAAACCCGGCTCCATACCCACGCCATTGTCTTCGATGCGCATTTTTAAAGAGCGAGTTCTTACCTCAACGGCCATAGCGGCCTCGTGGGTTTGAGCGTGTTTGGCTACATTATTCAAGGCCTCTTGGGCAATGCGGTAAATATGGGTGTCCCGATCTAAATCGGCCTCCAGCGGTAGGCCAGAAACACTAAACGCTACAGTGATGTTATGCATTTTCTGCCAACTTTCGCACATCTCTTTTAAGCCCGCGATTAGCCCTACTCGGGCCAAGGCCACAGGGTAAAGTTGATTGGTAATAATACGCAGGCAGTTTTGCACTTCATCGCATTGCTTTTGTATCTCGTTGGCGTATTTTTTGACGAATATCTGGTTGTGAGATTGCTGACCTAACATATAACTTTGCACGGTAATCGCGGTTATGATCTGACCGAGGTTATCATGTAATTCCCGGGCCAAGGAGCGTCGTTCGTTTTCCATCAAGTCGGCCAAACGAGTCCGCAGCCGAGTCACTTGATGTTCTTTTTTGTCCAAACCTTCGGCCATAGCCGAGTAATGTTCGATCAGTTCATTTATTTCGTTAATATCACTGCGCGCCACCTCAACATGATACTCACCCTTAGGAATAGAGCTAAGCGCATTGCACAAGCTCTGCAACGGTTTCAAACGAGCCTGTACAGCAACCCGCAGAGACTTGAGCGTGAGCAGTAAAGAAAATATAAAGATGCCAAAAACCGGCAGTACCGTGGCTCGGATTTCAGCCACCTCGGATTCAGGATTAGGCTGGATAAGTAAAAATCGCCCATTCAGCTCTGGCGGTTGGTATAGCAAACTCAGAGGTTCTATCCTTGGCTTTACTTCGGGGTCTGCCAATATCTGAGTGGATAGATGCCGGTTTAAATCCAATATGGATTGTAATTCCTGTGCTGGGATACCCTGCTCAGTCAATGCTTGGGCCATCAACATGGCTGAGCGGGCCTCACGCTCCACATCGGTTTTTGCCTGGGTAAACAAAGCCACCGCCAGGGCGAGAAACACCAACGAATAGATAGAGACAATGGCTATGGTAATTTTTTTAGACGCTTGCATGGCGCGATAGTGTTAGTTTTATTATTGATCATCTATTACACCAAGCTTAGCATCGCGCTACCCTACGCCTTTAGCAAGGGCTCCGCCCCTACTTTAGGCGGAGAACCACAAATACGTCGGCTTGCAAGAAATCAATGGGATCTGACCCCATTGATTTCTGTCCCTTTGCTTTACTGACTTACCAAATCAAACAGCCGCTGGCTGTTGGCGGTGGTTTGGTGGGCTATGACGTTCAACGGCTCCTGCCTGAGCTCAGCCACGCGGGCTGCTACATCCAGCACTCTCACAGGGTGATTGGGTTGGCCTTGCCGGCCTTGCAGTGGCATATCCGGCGCATCGGTTTCTAGGACGATGGCCTCCAGCGGCAGTGCTTTAACCGCCTGTTGGGTTTTGCTGCCCCGGGGGTAGGTAATGGTTCCGCCAATCCCCAGATGGAAGCCCAGCTTCCAATACTGCTGGGCTAACTCCGGGCTACCGCTGAAGCCATGGATAACACCCCGTACCAGGCCTTTATATTTCGCCAAGGTTCGCTGAATTAAAGGGTGAGCCCTAACCGCGTGCACGACGATAGGTTTGTTCAGCGCCTCGGCAACTTTCAAATGTTGCTCAAACCAACGCTGCTGCAGATTTACATCCACGCCTCTCAGGCCATCAATTCCGGTCTCACCAATCGCGACACAGCAACTTGCTTCGGCATTCTCCAACAAGGCTTGTGCAAATATCGACAAATCATCGTTCTCGCCAATCCACCAGGGATGACGGCCGCAGGCAATGTGTAACACCGTGTGTTCATCGGCTAACTTGCGCAGTGTTTGCCATTGCGCCTCGTACAAACCAGGCACCACGATATCCTGCACCCCTTGTGCGCGGCATACGGCCAAGGTTGACGCTATATCGTTAAACACAGGGGCATCTATATGACAGTGGCTATCGACGAAGTGGAGTGTGTTGTTCATTGAATGCAAATGATTGCAGCGTTGGATTAATGGTGTTTGTGGTTAACGAATCATGGCTTATGAATAAAGGCACAGCAGTGACGCCAAAAACAAAAAGGGCTGCAAAAGCAGCCCCAAAAAAAACGTTAGATGGCGTTACACATAACGCACAGCATCAATCTCGTATTCTACGTCGCCACCCGGTGTACGCACCATGGCAACGTCGCCCACTTCCTTACCGATTAGGCCTCGGGCAATGGGGGAGCTTATGGAGATTTTGTTATTTTTTACATCGGCTTCGTCATCGCCCACAATTTTGTAGGTGAGCACTTCTTCGGTTTCGATATTCAAAATATCCACCGTGGCACCAAAAATAACTTTCTCGCCAGCTGGCATTTTAGTGACGTCGATAACCTGGGCATTGCTGAGCTTGCCTTCAATCTCCTGAATGCGACCTTCACAAAAACTTTGTTGTTCACGGGCGGCGTGGTATTCGGCGTTTTCTTTTAAATCGCCATGCTCACGGGCTTCGGCGATGGCGGCGATGATTTTTGGCCGCTCTACTTTTTTCAGGTGCTCAAGTTCTTGTTCCAGCGCAGCCGCGCCTTCTTTAGTCATTGGAACTTTAATCATACTTTACCTTTTATAGTGATGAATCCAGCGCCGCATTGCCACGGGGCTGGATTCTATTCGCTTGAGTTTGTAACGGCTTCTACGGCTGAAAGCGCCTGTTACAGGCTGGCGTGCAGCTCTTGTAGGCGGCGTACGCGAGTCTCGTGCTGGTTGCGCAGTGCTGTGCACACCGCTAGGCCACCGGCCAACGTAGTGGTGTAGTAAACCGCGTGGGCCTCGGCGCTTCGACGGATATCGGCAGAATCGCGAATCGCTTTTTTACCTTCGGTGGTGTTAATAATTAAATCCACCCCGTCATTCTTAATCAAATCGACAATGTTTGGCCGTGCTTGGTTCACTTTATTGACCGTTTCAACCTCTAAACCAGCAGCTGCAATAGTTTCTGCGGTGCCCGGGGTAGCAACAATTCTAAAACCTAACTCCGACAATTGGCGAGCGACTTCGGCGATACCAGATTTATCAAAATCGCGCACACTTAAAAATGCCGTGCCGCTGGTGGGGATGGCATCGCCGGCGCCACGCTGGGCTTTGGCGTAGGCTTCGGCGAAGGTATCACCTACTCCCATCACCTCACCAGTGGACTTCATTTCTGGGCCAAGGATTGGGTCAACCGCTGGGAATTTATTGAACGGAAACACCGCTTCCTTCACGCTGTAGTAACTCGGAATAATTTCCTGGGTGAAGTTTTGCTGCTCCAAAGTTGTACCCGCCTGGCAGCGAGCGGCAATTTTAGCCAGGGACTGGCCAATACATTTGGACACAAACGGTACTGTTCGCGAGGCGCGTGGGTTCACCTCAATAACATAAATTTCGCCATCCTGGTAGGCCAACTGCACGTTCATTAAACCAACCACGCCCAATTCCAGCGCCATGCGCTTAACCTGCTCACGCATCTGGTTTTGCACGTCTTCTGGTAAAGAGTATGGCGGCAGAGAACAGGCGGAGTCACCGGAGTGCACACCACACTGCTCAATGTGCTGCATGATGGCACCAATGACCACTTGGTCGCCGTCGGATACCGCATCGATATCGACCTCGATAGCAGAGTTCAAGAAGTGATCCAGCAATACGGGCGCATCTTCGGAAACCTGCACGGCTTCGCGCATGTAGGTTTTTAATTCGCTTTCTTTGTAGACGATTTCCATGGCCCGGCCACCCAGTACGTAGGATGGACGCACTACCAGAGGATAGCCAACGTCTTCGGCTTTACGCAGAGCTTCGTCCACCGAACGCACAATGGCGTTGGAAGGCTGCTTTAAGCCCAAGCGCTCAATCATTTGCTGGAAGCGCTCGCGGTCTTCGGCGCGGTCGATGGCCTCGGGCGTGGTACCAATGATAGGCACACCCTCGGCTTCCAGGGCACGAGCCAGTTTCAGCGGCGTTTGTCCACCAAACTGTACAATCACACCCTTGGGCTGTTCGATTTTAACAATGGCCAGCACGTCTTCCAAGGTTACTGGCTCAAAGTACAGGCGGTCGGAGGTGTCGTAATCGGTGGAAACGGTCTCTGGGTTACAGTTGACCATGATGGTTTCGTAGCCATCTTCACGCATGGCTAGGGCCGCGTGCACACAGCAGTAGTCGAACTCAATGCCTTGGCCGATACGGTTAGGACCGCCACCGATAACCATGATTTTGTCTCTATCGCTGGGGTTGGACTCACACTCTTCTTCATAGGTGGAGTACATGTAGGCCGTAGCGGTAGAAAACTCGGCGGCACAGGTGTCTACACGCTTGTAGGTGGGCAACACGCCCCACTTAATACGCTGCGCACGCAGGGCCTTCTCGGATACGCCCAACAGGCTGCCCAAACGCTTATCGGAGAAGCCTTTGCGCTTCAACATGCGCAGGGTATCGGCTTTGATGTCCGCAAAGGGCATACTGGCCAATTGCATTTCGATCTTAATTAGTTCTTCAATCTGCACCAAAAACCACGGGTCTACCTTAGACGCCTGATGTACTTTCTTCACGCTCATGCCGGCGCGGAATGCGTCAGCTAGGTACCAAATGCGATTGGCACCCGCGGTGGTGATTTCACGCTGGATGGTTTCGTTAGCGTCGTCGCTGTTGAGGTCGACAATGGGCTCAAAGCCGGCGGAGCCAACTTCCAAGCCACGCAGGGCTTTTTGCAGAGATTCCTGAAACGTGCGGCCAATGGCCATTACTTCGCCCACGGATTTCATTTGCGTGGTTAGGCGCGCATCGGCCTCACCAAATTTTTCAAAGGTGAAGCGCGGAATTTTAGTCACGACGTAGTCGATGCTGGGCTCAAACGAGGCCGGAGTGGCACCGCCGGTGATATCGTTGTGCAGTTCGTCCAGGGTATAGCCCACCGCCAACTTGGCCGCAACCTTAGCGATGGGGAAGCCTGTGGCTTTGGAGGCTAGCGCCGAAGAGCGAGATACCCGAGGGTTCATCTCAATCACTACCATGCGGCCGTTTTCTGGGTTAACGGCAAACTGCACATTGGAACCGCCGGTTTCTACGCCGATTTCACGCAGTACCGCCAAGGAGGCGTTACGCATGATTTGCAGTTCTTTGTCGGTGAGGGTTTGCGCCGGCGCCACAGTGATAGAGTCACCGGTGTGCACACCCATTGGATCGAGGTTTTCGATGGAACAAATAATAATGCAGTTGTCGTTTTTATCCCGCACCACTTCCATTTCGTATTCTTTCCATCCGAGCAGGGATTCGTCGATCAACAGCTCGTTGGTGGGCGATAAATCGAAACCACGGTTACAGATCTCTTCGAACTCTTCCCAGTTGTACGCCACACCGCCACCGGAGCCACCCATGGTGAAAGATGGGCGGATAATGACCGGGAAACCCAACGCCTTGGGCACCGCCATGGCTTCTTCCATGGTGTGTACGATTTCCGCTTTAGCGCACTCTAGGCCAATGCGTTTCATGGCTTTGTCGAACTGATTGCGATCTTCAGCTTTATGGATGGCCTCGTAGTTTGCGCCAATTAGCTCAACATTGAATTCCCTCAACACGCCGTTCTCGTGTAAATCCAACGCACAGTTCAGAGCCGTCTGGCCACCCATGGTGGGAAGAATGGCATCTGGGCGCTCTTTTTCAACGATTTTCGCTACCGTTTGCCACTCGATGGGCTCAAGGTAGGTAGCGTCGGCCATGGTCGGGTCGGTCATGATGGTGGCCGGGTTAGAGTTCACCAGAATAACTCGGTAACCCTCTTCGCGCAGAGCTTTACAAGCCTGTGCGCCGGAGTAATCAAACTCACAGGCCTGGCCAATAACAATGGGCCCTGCGCCTATGATCAGAATGCTTTTAATGTCGGTTCTTTTTGGCATGGTGTCTAAAACTGTCTCAATTCGAGTGCTACGGTCTGGGCGTTGGATTACAAATCTGCATTAGGCTTTGGCGCTTTGCATTAGGGCAATAAACTGATCAAACAGCGGTGCCACATCGTGCGGTCCGGGGCTGGCTTCAGGGTGACCCTGGAAGCTAAACGCCGGCGCATTGGTCAGGGCGATGCCCTGCAAAGTGCCATCAAACAGCGACTTGTGGGTCACCCGCACATTGCTGGGCAGAGAAGCCTCGTCGAGGGCAAAACCGTGGTTTTGCGCGGTGATCATTACCTTGCCGCTGTCGGTATCTTGCACCGGATGGTTACCACCGTGGTGGCCAAATTTCATTTTCATGGTTTTGGCGCCTGCGGCTATGCCCAATAGCTGGTGACCCAAACAAATACCGAAAGTTGGGATTTTCTTTTCGATCAGCACTTTGATGGCGGCAATGGCGTAATCACAAGGCTCTGGATCGCCGGGGCCATTGGATAAAAACACACCATCGGGCTGCATCGCCAGCACATCGGATACCGGTGTTTGCGCCGACACCACAGTGATGTCACAGCCGCGCTCGGCCAGCATGCGCAGAATATTACGCTTAACGCCAAAATCGTAGGCAACAACTTTGTAGGGCAGGGAATGCGGCGTCTGATAACCTTGGCCTAACTGCCAAACCCCCTCTTGCCAGGGGTAGGATGTCTCGGTGGTTACTTCTTTAGCCAGGTCCATGCCTTTTAGGCCGGCAAAACCTTTGGCCTGGGCCAACGCACCGGCTTCATCGGGCTCGGCGGCGGCAATCACGCAGCCATTTTGAGCGCCCTTGTCGCGTAAAATCCGGGTTAGGCGGCGGGTATCGATATCGGCAATGCCGACGATATTCTTGGCTTTCAGATAATCAGACAAACTCTGCTCAGAGCGGAAGTTACTCGCCATCAGAGGCAGATCTCGAATCACCAAGCCAGATGCCCATACCTGACTGCATTCGTCGTCTTCGGCATTAACGCCGGTATTACCAATGTGCGGATAGGTTAACGTGACAATTTGCCGGGCGTAGGATGGATCGGAGAGGATCTCCTGGTAACCGGTCATGGAGGTGTTAAAAACAACTTCGCCCACTGCCGCACCATCTGCGCCAATGGCTCGACCCTTAAAAATGCTACCGTCCTCTAGGACTAGAAGTGCGGGTTTGAATTCCCCAAACAACAAGGCGGCCTCCTACTGACTGCGCAAAAACTAAACAAAACCTTTACCACTCAGGTGAGCGTATAAAGCAGCTAAATTTGGGCCTCGCCACAAAACCTTGGCCTGAGTTAGGCCACCACACAAAATCTTGCGCGGGGCACATCTAAATCCTGGGATATTGCGGCTGTGAGCTGTATCGATACCGGCACGATGGCTTTATTTAGCTCAAAAAAAGCGAGATAAAACCCTTTGGCTTCACCTCGCTCCCTGTGCGGCTAGCCTAGGATTCGCCGAGCAAATCCGTAAGCACCGAGTATCGAATTTTAGAGGGGTTGCAGTATAGAACTTGTGTCTATCTGACAGGCCCAAAATTAACGGCGGATTCTAGCCGAAATGGGGCCTGTCTGTCCACGCTGGATTTGAGGAACTCAATGTAACTTAAATTGGCGTACTATAGCCGACATGTTCTCGGCCAAACGGGCGAGCTCGGCAGAACTAGCCGCAATCTGGGTGGAACCAGCGGCCGTATTCTGGGCCACAGAAGCAATGTTTTCCATATTGGATTCCATTTCTCGGGTGGCGGCACTCTGCTCCTCGGAGGCACTGGCGATTTGCACGGTTTTGGCTTTAATGGAGCTCACGCCTGCGGTGATGGCCTCCAGGGAGTGGCTAGCGGCCTCAGCCTGAGCCACAGATTCCTGGGCTTGGCTGGTACCTTTCTCCATCATGGTTACCGCTTCGCGAGCACCGGACTGTAAGCGCTCAATCATTTCTTGAATCTCTTGGGTTGAGGTTTGCGTGCGCGATGCTAGGGTTCTCACCTCATCGGCGACCACAGCAAAGCCCCGGCCCTGCTCACCGGCGCGGGCAGCCTCAATGGCAGCGTTCAAGGCCAACAGGTTGGTCTGCTCAGCGATGCCACGAATCACATCCAACACCGAGCCTATATTGTCGGTCTCCTGGCGCAAACGGTCGATCACCACGGAGGCAGCATCCACATCGTTGGCTAGATTTTCAATTTGCGACATGGTGGACACCACCACCTGGCGACCACTGCCAGCCTCTTTATCGGCTTGCTCGGCATCCTGGGCTGCTTGCGATACATTATGCGCCACTTCCGCCACCACAGAGGCCATCTCGCGCACCGCGGTAACCACCTGCTGAATTTCGGATTGTTGCTTAACCACACCTACTTCAGTTTCTTTGGTGGTACTGGTTAGCTGCTGTGAGCTTTCGTCAATTTGACCAACGATCCCGGCAAACTCACCAATCATATTTTGGATACGCTCGATAAAGACGTTAAACCAGCGACACAGCTCTCCCACTTCGTCGTCGGTTTTGACGCGCAGGCGACGTGTCAAATCGCCCTCGCCTTGCGCGATGTCTTTCAAGGCCTCAACCGCTTCAGATACTGGCCGCACAATACTGTTTTGAATCAACATAGCCACCAAACCGGCAACCACACTAACCCCCAGGATGATCGCAACTGCACGCCATATGGCCGAGCTAATAATGGCTTCAATCTCGGTTAATTCCACATCCAACACCATTCTACCCACTGGGCTGCCGTCCGATATAATAGAATGCGTAATTACCAGCTCACCATCTAGTTTTACCACACCATCAGAGGCGCTGGGGCGAGACATACCCATGGGCAGGTCACCGCCGCTTTGGCCACGTACATACCAGGCAAAGGGCTCGCCATTGCTGTACACCACCACACTTTTGGTGCGCTCACTAGCAGAGAGGCTAGCTAAGGCGCTATTGGCAGAAACGTTATCGCCAAAAGCGATAGCACCGGCCAACGAGCCACCCACCACCTTGGCCAAGGTAGAACTGTCGGCCTCGATGGCTTTCGACATCGCCGAGATATTCGAACTGGCTTGGATGATTACTGAGACAACGGCGGCCAGAATGCTGGTTAGAGTCACCGCGAGAATTACTTTGTATTTTAAAGACAATTTGCCCATCACTTTGCCTATTTGCTCCACTTTATAAGCGAGATACTGCCCACGCCTTTTCTGTTAATTTTATCGTTGCGCAGTGTGACTGCTCCTACCTATATAACGGCAGGTCACTGCCAATGCTTTAGGCTGGTAAGTAAGTTGCCACAGGCGACCGGCCTCTTTAGAGCTTAGACGCTAATTGTAAAACCGAGCTTTTACCGTGGCTTGCGCCGACAAATGGCGCCAATAGAGAAAATCAGCGGGGGCTAAATCAGTGGGAGAAGAGATCAATGGGGTCAGAGCGTTTGATCTCAGATCAAACGCTCTGACCCCATTGATTTATTTACTTAAAGGGATTTTAGGCCTAGAACATCTTGCATGTCGTAGCTGCCATTGGGTTGCTGACTCAACCAAGCCGCAGCGCGCACTGCACCGCGGGCGAAGCTCATTCGGCTGGAGGCTTTATGGGTTACTTCCAAGCGCTCGCCCTCGGCCATAAACATTACGGTGTGGTCACCCACCACGTCACCCCCACGCACGGTGGCAAAGCCAATGGTGTCGCGTTCACGGGCGCCAACTATGCCCTCGCGGCCATACACAGCTACTTTGCTCAAGTCTCGGCCTACGGCACCAGCTACCGCCTCGCCCATGGCCAGAGCGGTGCCTGATGGCGAATCCACTTTGTGACGGTGGTGAGCTTCAACGATCTCGATGTCGACGTCGTCACCCATGGCCTTGGCAGCAAGTTCGAGTAGCTTGAGGCTAACGTTCACGCCAGTACTGTAGTTGGCGGCCACGCACAGAGCGCCCTGTTCGCCATAGGCGCTGAGCTGCTCGCGCTCGGCCTCGGTAAAGCCAGTGGTACCCACCACCAAGCCCTTGCCATTAGCAAAACACACTTGGGCGTTGGTCAGAGTGGCTGCCGGCACCGTGAAATCGATCAATACATCGATATCCTTGATCACATCAGCCAAATTGGCCACCAGAGCGACGCCATTTTTGCCGATACCTGCCAGCTCGCCAGCATCGGCGCCAAGCAGGGATGATACGGGCCGCTCTATAGCCGCGGTTAAGGTAGTAGTCTCGTTTAAGCTCACCGCCTCAATTAAAATTTTACCCATACGACCGGCCGCGCCGGTAATACCTATACGTGTGGTCATGTGTGCTGCCCGTACCTTAGAGTTTCATATCGCCAAAGAAGTTTTTCATTCCCTCAAACCATGTGCTTTGTTTGGGGCTGTGTTTGCCTTCTTTGGTTAAGCCCTGAAACTCGCGCAGCAGGTCTTTTTGTTTTGAGGTTAGGTTGACTGGGGTTTCTACCAATACACGGCACAGTAAATCGCCGGTGGAGCCACCGCGAACCGGGGCAACGCCCTTGCCACGCAGCCGGAATAACTTACCGGTCTGGGTGCCCTCTGGCACTTTTAACTTAACCCGGCCATCCAGTGTGGGAACTTCGAGCTCGCCACCCAATGCCGCTTCAACAAAGCCGATGGGTACTTCGCAATACAGATTGCTGCCTTCACGCTCAAAAATCGGGTGCTGGCGAATGGACATTTGCACATACAGATCACCCGCGGGGCCACCATCTGCGCCGGCTTCACCTTCACCAGACAGGCGAATACGATCACCGGTGTCCACGCCGGGTGGCACTTTAACGGAGAGCGTTTTGGTCTCTTCTTTACGGCCTCGGCCATGACAGCTGGTGCATGGGTCGCCAACAATTTTGCCCTTGCCGTGGCAATTGGGACAGGTTTGCTGAACAGAGAAGAAGCCCTGCTGCATGCGAACCTGGCCGTGGCCACCACAAGTGGTACAGGTTTTCGGGGTGGAGCCTTTTTTGGCGCCACTGCCGCCACAGGGTTCACAGGCAACCAAAGTCGGCACTTTGATTTTAACGGTAGTGCCGCGAACCGCCTGCTCTAAATCCAAATCTAATGTGTAGCGTAGGTCCGAGCCTCGGGCCGGGCCACCGCGCCCGCCGCGGCCACCGCCGCCACCAAAGATATCGCCAAATACATCACCAAAAATGTCGCTGAAGTTACCAAAGCCTGCCCCACCGGCGCCGGCAGCGCCCTCAACACCGGCGTGTCCATATTGATCGTAGGCGGCACGCTTTTGCTCGTTGGAGAGAATCTCGTAGGCTTCGGCGGCCTCTTTGAAATTCTCTTCCGCGGCGGCGTCATCCGGGTTGCGGTCGGGGTGGTATTTCATCGCCACGCGGCGATAGGCTTTTTTCAGGTCCTTTTCGGAAACGTCACGCTCGACGCCCAATACTTCGTAATAATCGCGTTTAGACATGTATTTGGTTCTGCGTTTTGTGGTGGATCAACGTTTAGATCTACGGAATTTTTCTCTGGTTGCTAACACGCCAAACGCGGGCAAGCCCGCGTTGGTGTAATAAGAACACAGTGGGGCATTGATTGCGCCCCACCTAAACCACGAGTGTGGCTTATTTTTTGTCGTCTTTTACTTCTTCAAACTCGGCGTCTACAACGCCGTCGTCGGCTTTGTTGTCTTGGCCGGCGTCGGCACCCGCACCTGCGCCGCCTGCTCCTTGGGCTGCTTGCGCTTGCTCAGCGTACATTTTCTGAGCCAGCGAGCTAGACGCTTCGGTCAGTTTGGCAGTGGCAGCTTCCATAGCGGCTTTGTCGCCGCCTTTAACCGCGGCTTCGGCTTCTGTGAGGGCTGCGTCGATGGCAGATTTCTCTTCATCGCTAGCCTTATCACCGGCCTCTTCCAAGGTTTTACGCGTGGCACTGATTAAACCGTCCAAGGTGTTGCGGGTGGTAACTAGCTCTTCAAACTGCTTATCGGCTTCGGCGTTAGCCTCAGCATCGGCAACCATCTTGTCGATTTCGTCATCGCTGAGGCCAGAAGACGCTTTAATCACAATAGATTGCTGCTTACCAGTGGCCTTGTCCTGGGCGCTAACGTTCAAAATACCGTTGGCGTCGATGTCGAAGGTTACTTCAATTTGTGGCATGCCGCGTGGTGATGGCGGAATGTCGGCCAAATCGAAGCGGCCTAGCGACTTGTTCTGCGCGGCTTGCTTACGCTCGCCCTGCACCACATGAATGGTTACAGCAGATTGGTTATCTTCGGCGGTTGAGAAAACCTGCGACTTTTTGGTCGGGATGGTGGTGTTTTTCTCAATCAGCGGAGTAGCCACGCCACCCATGGTTTCAATACCCAAAGTAAGCGGGGTAACGTCCAGCAACAATACGTCTTTAACGTCACCGGCCAGTACCGCACCCTGAATGGCTGCACCTACCGCTACGGCTTCGTCTGGGTTAACGTCACGACGTGCTTCTTTACCAAAGAACTCAGCAACTTTTTGCTGCACCATTGGCATACGGGTTTGGCCACCCACCAAAATGATGTCATTGATCTCTGAGGTAGACAAATCGGCATCGGCCAAAGCTTGTTTAACCGGAGCCAGCGATTTGATCACTAGGTCTTCAACCAGGGACTCCAACTTGGCGCGAGTCAACTTAACCACCAAGTGCTTGGGACCGGTTGCATCTGCAGTAATATACGGCAGGTTAACTTCGGTTTGCTGGCTAGAAGACAATTCGATTTTGGCTTTTTCAGCGGCTTCTTTTAAGCGCTGCAGGGCCAATGGATCGTTGTGCAAGTCAATGCCGTTACTCTTTTTGAACTCGTCGGCCAAGTACTCGATTAAGCGAAGGTCAAAGTCCTCACCACCCAAGAAGGTGTCACCGTTGGTAGCCAGTACTTCAAACTGGTGCTCACCGTCTACGTCGGCGATTTCGATGATAGAAATATCGAAGGTACCACCACCCAAGTCGTATACCGCAATGGTGCGATCTCCGGCACCTTTATCCATACCGTATGCCAGGGCTGCTGCGGTAGGCTCGTTGATGATACGTTTAACCTCTAAGCCCGCAATTTTACCGGCATCTTTGGTGGCCTGACGCTGGGAGTCGTTGAAGTAAGCCGGCACGGTAATTACCGCTTCGGTGACTTTCTCGCCCAGGTAATCCTCGGCGGTTTTCTTCATTTTCTTCAGTACTTCAGCAGAGATCTGAGGCGGTGCTTTCTTATCGCCTTTGACTTCTACCCAAGCGTCGCCGTTGTCGTTACCGACGATTTTGTAAGGCACCATAGAGATGTCTTTTTGCACAACATCGTCTGTGAACTTACGGCCGATCAAACGCTTAACGGCAAATAAGGTATTGGTTGGGTTGGTAACCGCCTGACGCTTAGCGCTTTGGCCTACCAGGATTTCATTGTCGTCAGTGAAGGCAACAATGGAGGGTGTGGTGCGATCGCCTTCGGCGTTCTCAATTACCTTGGGTTTGTCACCTTCCAGTACGGCCACACATGAGTTGGTTGTACCTAAATCGATACCAATGATTTTGGCCATCTGTTATCTCCAAAATTCGTTACTTGATTCTGTTACAGCGCCGGCTTGTGGCCGCTCGCTCGTCGTTTGCTTGTTGATCTATATTGGCGCTGGTGATGCTATTTCAAGCCCAATATCAACATTTTTCTTGGGCTTTTTACGCGGTGGCCGTTAAGCCGGCGCTTTGCTCACCACCACCATAGCTGGGCGCACCAAACGGCCGTTCAGTGTGTAGCCTTTTTGGAACACGTTGAGCACGGTGTTGGGCTCTACATCAGGGTTCTCTACCATGCTCATAGCCTGGTGCAACTGAGGATCAAATGGCTGCCCCTCCGGATCTACCGCCTCGAGCTTGTGGCGCGCCAGGGCATCCAATAGCGTTTTCAGAGTCAGCTCCACGCCCTCTAACATGGGCTTGGCGTTATCGTCGGCACCTTCAAATGAAGCCACTGCGCGCTCAAGATTATCGGCGACAGGCAACATGTCGCCTGCGAATTTCTCCAGCGCGAATTTGTGCGCTTTTTCGACGTCTTGCTCAGCTCGGCGACGTACGTTTTGCGCTTCGGCTGCGGCACGTAGAGCCTGCTCTTTAGCCTCTTGCAGCTGGCTTTCTAAATCCGCCACTTGGGCTGCCAGTTGCTCTGGGTCAACTGCACCCGCCTCTACTTCAACTTCAGAATTTTGCCCTTCCTGTGCAGTTTGTTCCGCTTCGTTTGGGGCAGCATCCGCTTGTGGGTTTTGCTGTTCGTTAGACACCTTGCTCTCCAATGCCAATGGTTAGCGATAAAATTGTCACCTCTATATGGGGCCAGCCTTGGGGGCTTCAAGGGTCATTATTAATTTTTAGCGAATCCCTTCTCGCTGTTGGCCATTTGCGGTATAAAACCGGCTTACTCGCCTTGGCGCCAAACGAAGGAACAGCGGTTGTGTTAACCCACCTGAGCATCAACAACTTTACTCTGGTAGAGCACCTAGACCTGGAAATAGAACCAGGAATGACCGCCGTTACCGGCGAAACCGGCGCCGGTAAATCGATCATGCTGGATGCCCTAGGCCTTGCCCTGGGTGACCGTGGCGATGGCGACCGCGTGCGCACGGGTACGGAGCGCGCGGATATTTGTGCCCAATTCGATTTAAGCAAACTGCCCAAGGCCGCCAACTGGTTGAAAGCTCAGGATTTCGAATCAGCCGAATGCCTACTGCGCCGTGTTATTACCAGTGAGGGCCGTTCGCGGGGTTATATCAACGGCCAACCGGCCACCATGTCACAACTGCGGGAGCTGGGTAATCTACTGATAGATATTCACAGCCAGCACGAGCACCAATCGCTGTTGCGCAAGGACACCCACCGCCTGCTGGTGGACGATTTCGGTAATCACCACAGCCTAACCGCCAGCGTTGCCGAGCAACACCAAGCTTGGGCTGCCACCCATGCCCGCGCCAACCAATTGCGCGAACAGAGCGCCGATTACCAGCAAAAAGTGCAATTGCTAACCTTCCAAGTGGAAGAGTTGGATGCCCTGGGCCTGCAGCCCGGTGAGATAGACGCCCTTGAAGAGGAGCAGAAGTTGCTGGCCAGCGCCGAGGATAGCCTCAACCTCAGCCAACAACTGGCGGAGCTGTGTGGCGGCGAAGACCAAAGCCTGGAAAACCTACTGGGCCACGCCCTGCACTTGCTCAACAACCTACCGCATAAATCTGCCAGCCTGACCGAAGCCCAAGAAATGCTCACCGGAGCCGAAATTCAAGTGCGCGAGGCCAGCAGCGCCATCAACAACCACCTCAACAGTACAGAGATCAACCCGGAGCGGCTGCGCGAGGTGGACGACCGTTTAAGCACCATTTACCAAACCGCACGCAAGCACCGAGTGAACCCTGAGGAACTGCCCGACCTGTATCAGCGCCTAAGTGACCAACTCGCCGACCTAACCGGCGATGACAACCAACTGGAAGCCTTAGAAGCGAAGGAAGGACAGCTAAAAACAACACTGCTGACCAGTGCCAAAAAACTCAGCGCCAAGCGCAAAACCGCCGCCGCCAAACTGGCCAAAGCCGTAAACCAGCAACTGAAACAGCTGGCCATGGCTAACGCCTGCGTGGAGATTGCTCTGCAAGCCGAAGAGGTCACCAGCCACGGCTTAGAAAGCGTGGAATTTTTAATCAGCACCAACCCCGGCGCCAGCCCCAAGCCCCTGGCGAAGGTCGCCTCCGGCGGTGAGCTGTCTCGGGTGAGCTTGGCCATAGTAGTGGTTACTGCGCAAACCTCGAAGGTACCCACAATGGTGTTCGATGAGGTCGACGTGGGCATTGGCGGCGCCACCGCCGATGTGGTGGGCAGCTTGTTGCGCACCCTAGGCGACGCGGGCCAGGTAATTTGTGTTACGCACCTTGGTCAAGTGGCCGCTAAGGCTCACCACCACTTACAGGTGGTGAAAGCGCAAAATAAAAAGACCACTACCAGCCAACTCAAAGCGCTACACGAAGAAGAAAAGGTCGCAGAAATTGCTCGGATGATTGGCGGTTCAGAAAGTGCCCAATCGCTGGCCCACGCTAAAGAGATGTTAGAAAAGGCCTGATAGAACATCAGGCCGGACATATATCAGTTATCTTTTTTTACGCACGTACAACACTAGGCTGTGGCCGGTTAGCTCGTAGCCATGCTTTTTAGCGATTTCTTCTTGCAGGCGCTCAATATCATCGCTGTGAAATTCAAGAACGTCTCCGGTATCCACGCAAACCATGTGGTCGTGGTGGTCGCCGCGATCCAGCTCAAACACAGAGTGGCCGCCATCGAAGTTATGGCGCTCTACTAAGCCTGCGGTTTCAAATTGGGTTAGCACTCGGTAAACCGTGGCCAAACCCACGTCTTCACCGGTTTCCATTAGGGTTTTGAACACATCTTCCGCGCTCATATGGTGCTGTTCCGACGACTCTAGAATCTGCAGAATTTTTACCCTCGGCAGGGTGACCTTGAGGCCGGCTTTTCTCAGTTCGGAATTTTCCACAGTTTACTCGTCTCCGCTCTATTCAGATTTAAGGCGTTTGGGTATTATCCCCGTTCGTTTTAGAATGTGGAACCCCCGCTATGCAAAAATCGATTCATTGTTGCTTTATCATCCTGCTGCTTGGCAGCTTGAGTGCATGTTCTGCACTTAAGTTCCCTGGGGTTTATCGCATCACCATCCAGCAGGGTAATGTTGTAACGCAAGAAATGATCGACCAGTTAAAACCCGGCATGACCAAACGCCAAGTACGATTTGTGTTGGGAACGCCATTGATCGATGACCCATTTGCCGCCAACCGTTGGGATTACTACTACAGTTACACCAACCCACGGGCGATTACTGTGAACCACAGTCTAACCGTGTATTTCGACGAAGATTCGCTCAACAACGTAGAAACCACTGACCGCTTTAAAATGCCTGCGAATTTTCAAGCCAGCGAGCAGCAAGCCACGCCTTCTGCCGAGCCGGATGCCGCCTAAGCGCTAATATTACGCTTAAGCCATACAAACCAGCAGCCCAATTACAGACAAGTATTGGGCTGTTTTTCTATCTGCAATACATAAACAGCAAAAAGCCCTATTTGGTTTGGCCGTCGCTTTCTTCGGCAGCTTTTTCCGCCTTGGCGGCTCGTCGCCGGCGAGCCTCTTTGGGGTCGGAAATCAGCGGCTGGTAAATTTCTACTCGGTCGCCCTCTTGCAGCTCATGTTCCGGCGCTTTCTTTAAGCCTTTAGTGCCCAAAGCCTGGCCAAAGATACCCATTTTTGCGGTTTCGATATCGATCTCTGGAAATTCTTGGTCGATGTGCGAAAGCCGAACCGCTTGCAAAGCAGTGGTGCCCGGCTCTACCTGCAAGGCAATAATTTTTTGTTTATTGGGCAGGGCGTAGGCCACTTCCACAGTGATGGTGTTGCTCATAGGGTTGCTTACTCTGCGTAGATTTGGCGGGCGCGCTGACAAATGGCATCCACCTGCTGGTTGGCCATGGATTCAAACAACCTACCCGCCGCCATAGCAATCAATTTATTACTGAATTCGAACTCTAATTTAAGCTCCAGCTTACACGCCCGCTCTGCCAACTCGGTAAAAGTCCATACACCATGAAAGGATTTAAATGGCCCTTCTGTTAGGGACAGCTCCATGCGGTTGGGAGCATCCACTACGTTGTGGGTGGTGAAACTGGTATTTAACCTGCCCCTCCCTAGGTGCAGCTTGGCCTCTAGCCAATCGTCACCTCGGCCGATCAGATCGGTTTTTACACAGCCGGGCATAAATTCAGGGTAGCGCTCTACGTCGCTTACTAAATCAAACATCTCTTGGGCCGAAAAGGCCACTAAAGCGGATCGCTCTATGGTTGTCACAATGTTGTCCGTGTATTTATGAGTGCGGTTTCGCCAAACGCCAGGGCCATTAAAAACTGAGGGGCAGGCTTGGGTTCTCCGTCTTGTGTGCGGGATTGTAGAGAAGAGCGCCGGCCTGGGCAAACCGGGGCCGAGCCTGAGCGCACCCTAAACGACAATCCAGGACAAAGTTGGTACTATCTACCTTTCGTGCCACAGGCGTCTAAAACGGTGCCTTGGCCGCTATTTCCAGGCACAGTACACACCACAAAAACAAGCAGAAACACAGGTTACGAAAGCATCTATGGTATCGACCTCAAGAGAACAATTTGGCTCTAAACTGGGCTTTATTTTGGCGGCAGCGGGCTCAGCCGTGGGCATTGGCAACCTGGTGGGCTTCCCGGTGAACGCTGCCAAAAACGGCGGCGCCGCGTTTTTGATTCTGTACGCTATTTTTGTGTTTGCCATTTGTGTGCCGGTAATGATGGCAGAGCTGGCCGCCGGCCGCGCCAGCCAGCGCGGCCCTTTTGGTTGTTACCGGCACTTTGCTGACGCCAAGCCCTGGTGGCATATCGGCGGGCTACTGGCCGTAATTACACCATTTATGATTGCCGTATTCTACTTGGTGCTTACCGTGTGGATATTTGGCTACCTGGCCGCCATCGTTAGCGGCAATCTTTCAGCCATGAGCGATGCCAGTTTCTTTGGCGACTTTATTAACGGTAAAATTCTATTCTTGTACGTGGTATTTGTGGCCGCCTTTGTAGGCGTTACCCTTCACTTTGGGGTGCAAAAAGGCATTGAGCGCGGTGCCAAAATCATGATGCCCACGTTGTTTTTTATGCTCATTGCCTTGGTGGTGTTTATTTTGTTCCAAGAGGGCGCCGGTGCCGGTGTTAAATATTATTTAATTCCGGATTTCTCAAAGCTCACCACGGAAGTCGTCAATGGAGCCATGTCCCAGGCATTTTTCTCGCTGTCTTTAGGTATGGGCATTATGATCACCTACGGCTCCTATATGGATAAACGTGAGAGCATCCCCGGCTCCGCACGCCTGGTGGCCCTAGCCGATACCACCGTTGCATTCACCGCCGGCTTACTGGTACTACCCGCCATTTTTGCCTTTAACCCCAACACCAATCCAGACGACTTATCCAGCTCCTCCGTTAGCTTAATTTTTACCTTTCTACCAAAAATTTTTCTAGCCATGCAAGCCGCCATTGGCTATTTTGGGGCCAGCTTAGTTGCCGCGTTATTCTTTTTGTTGGTGCTTTTTGCCGCACTCACCTCGCTCATATCCATAATAGAAGTGCCTGTATGTGCCGCCATGGATCAATTCTGCATTACACGGAACAAAGCCTTATTAGTGGTAGGCATCGCCATCATCATTACCAGCTTGGCCTGCGTGGTGTCGTTTGGCATGGTGCCCTTCTTTACCGAATTCACTCAATACGGCGGCGGAGTTAAATCGTTTTTTGATTTGGTGATCGACGTCTTCTACGACACCATCCTGCCACTCAACGGTGCCCTAATCTGTATATTTGTGGTGTATCAATGGAAAAAACACAACCTCGACTCTGAGCTAGAACAAGGCGACCCAGAGTATAAAAGCAGCATCATGGAGCGGTACATTAATTTTGCCCTGGGTACCTTTATCCCAGCCATTTTAGTGTTGGTATTTATCAACACCGTTATGAGCAAATTCTTCGGCACATCATTAATTTAAGTTAGGCGCGAGTAATGGCATCTAGGGAACAGTTTTCATCCACCACGGGTTTTGTCATGGCGGCCGCCGGCTCCGCCATTGGCTTGGGCAATATTTGGGGCTTCCCCACCAATACCGCTGGCAATGGCGGTGCCGCTTTTGTGGTGATTTACTTGGCATTGGCATTTTTACTGGCCTACCCGGCACTCATGGCGGAATTGATCATTGGCCGGGCCTCCAGGGCCAACATTGTAACCTCGCTTAAAGGCATTGGTGCCGAACGCGGCATTGCCTGGGCCGGAGTTTTGGTGGGGCTGTACGGCGTTGTGATTGCCAGTTTGATTTACAGTTTCTACTCCATTGTGGCCGGCTGGATGGTGGCCCACTGGGCGGAATCTGTTACCAGCACGCTAGGCTTAACCGGTATCAGCGAGTGGTTGGTTGGCTTTAGCACCGAGCGTAACGTGATATTTACCGCCCTGTTTATGGCCCTAACCATGGCCATTATTTCTCAAGGGGTAAGTGCCGGCATCGAACGCTGGAGCACACGGTTAATGCCCATTATGTTTTTATTGTTTTTAGCGCTGATTATCTATGTGCTACTGCAAGAAGGCGCCACCGAAGGGCTTAAGCTGTATTTGATACCAGACTTCTCCGGCTTAAAGCCCGAGGTATTCGTCAACGCAATGGGGCAAGCGTTTTTCTCGCTCTCCCTCGGTGTAGGCACCATGTTAATTTACGGCTCCTATTTGGGTGAAAAAGAAAACCTCCCCAGAATTGGTGCCATAGTTACCCTAACCGATACCGGCATTGCCTTTGTGGCGGGCCTGTTGATCATGCCCGCTATTTTTGTGGCCAAGGAGTACGGCACCAACGTATTTACCGACAGCGGCGAATTAATCGCCGGGCCAGATTTAATCTTCCAGGTGTTGCCAGCGTTATTTGGCTCCATGGGCAGCGCAGGTTTGGTGGTTGCGTTTGCCTTTTTCACATTGATGACCATCGCGGCTCTCACCTCATCTATCTCCATGCTGGAGGTGCCCGTGTCTCTGGCCTGCGAACATACCGGAATCAAACGCAACAAAGCCACTTTGATGATTGGCAGCGTTATTTTTGTCATTAGCCTGATCATTTGTTTTAACTTTAACTCGCTATTTGTGTGGGTTATTAACTTCACCACCGTGTATAGCCAACCCATTTTGGGCATTTTGCTGTGTATTTTTGTGGGCTGGTTATGGCACCGCAACCGCATTTTGGAAGCACTCAAGCCCGGTATGCCCGAGGCAGAATCCAGCCTATTTTTTAAACTTTGGCCGGTGTACGTGCGCTTTGTATGCCCGGTTTTAATTGCCCTAGTATTGCTGCAAAGTCTCTAACCCTCACACGCTAATCAATGGGGTCAGAGCGTTTGATCGCCCAAATCAAACGCTCTGACCCCATTGATTCTCACATTTCTATAACAATCCCCACCCTGCTGTAATTTTTCCCCTGCGGCCAACGTATTAACCGGTGAGTTACGCCAACCATTGAGTGGTTGCACGTAAAAAATAACACACCGTTAATATGAGACTTGCATCATGAATACACTTCGCAGATCACTAATTCTGCTGTTCGCGCTATTGCCATTGAGCACTGCCTGGGCGGCGGATATGAAAAAAGAAGCAATCAGCCACGCCGAGATGGCCAGCCATAAGGAGCCGTTTACACAGGCTCGGTTTGAACAACTACAACAAGCCGGCGAAGTGATTTTAATCGATATCTACGCCAGTTGGTGCCCTACCTGCGCCAAGCAACAGGCGGTGCTAGAAACCTATAAAAAAGCCAACCCCGATAAGACGTTCTATACCTTGGTTGTGGATTACGACAAACAAAAACCTGTGGTGAGTGCCTTGCGCGCGCCGCGCCAATCCACCCTATTGCTGTACAAAGGCAGCCAACAGCATTGGTACAGCGTTGCCGAAACCCGCGCTGAGGTGATTACAGAACAGCTGGATAAAACCATCGCCTACGACTACCCAGCCAAAAACTAAACCATGGCTCTGGAATTTACCTCATTACCCCTGGCTTCAGTGGCCGGCGTTCTGAGCATACTATCGCCCTGCGTTTGGCCATTGATCCCCATGGTGATGGCCTCCTCAGCTAACGCCAGCCGCTGGGGCCTGGTGTTTTTAGCTTTAGGGTTAAGTTTGGCCTTTGCGTTGGCTGGCGGCGTTCTCACCTTTGTGTTGCTCAACCTTGGCCTACCCCCGGATGCCTTGCGCTGGGTAGGTACGGCTTTACTTATTTTGGTTGGATTGGTGTTGCTGATAAAACCCCTGGGCGAGTGGGCCAACACCCGGCTATCCATGCTCAGTAGTCGGTTTAACATCCACCAGCCACAAACCGCCTCTACCCTGGGCCAGCTTGCTGTGGGTTTTATGTTGGGCCTTGTGTGGCTACCCTGCGTGGGCCCCACCCTAGGAGCCGCTATTGCTTTGGCTTCGGTTGGCCAAAGCCTGGCCATGGCCAGCGCCATCCTCTTCTGCTACGGCCTTGGCTGCGCCCTGGCACTGATAGTGGCTGCGGTGTTATCACAGAAAGTAGTGCGCGCGGTAAGCCCCGGCCTACTGAGCCGCGCCCTGCAGGCCAAGCAGATGCTTGGAGGCATAATGGTGTTGTTAGGGTTGATGATCTTCACTGGGCTAGATAAACAGCTGGAGACGCTGGCCATTCAATACCTACCAGACTGGAGCTATTCGCTGTAACCCAACAAGGGCGGCGCGTTGCAATCCGCACCGCCGCCCTCATCTATAACTCAGCTACAGATATTTAACTACCACAGCGAATCTGGCCAAGCCCTATACCCCTGTCACGGCGCAAAGCAGGGCTAAACCAGTATTTGTTTCGTATTGCAGAGGTCTATATAATCCGCCGCCATGGCCAACAAACCGAAGAAAAAACCGGGCAGTAACACCATCGCCCAAAACCGCCGAGCACGCTTTGATTTTCACATAGAGGAAACATTCGAGGCGGGCGTTATGCTGCATGGCTGGGAAGTAAAAAGCCTGCGCGCCGGTAAAGGCCAACTCACCGACTGTTACGTGGTATTTGAGCGCGATGAAGCCTGGCTGCTCAACTGCCAAATCACGCCCATCAACACCATCTCCACGCACTTTGTCATCGACCCCATGCGTAAGCGCAAACTGCTGATGCACCGCAGAGAGATCGACAAACTGCAAGAAGCTGCCGATCAAAAAGGCCACACCATCGTCGCCCTAGCCCTGTATTGGAAAAACCATATGGTGAAATGCCAGGTGGCCATCGCCAAGGGTAAAAAGCAGCACGACAAGCGCGACACCGAGAAACAGCGCGATTGGGACCGGCAAAAAGCGCGCATTATGCGCCATAGCTAATCCATTCCCCACCGCCAAACCTTGAAAACCGCTTGGCACACCCCAATCTATGTTGTAGCATCGCCAATCCTCTTGCTATTGGGCTTGTAGTTTCGCACTACCCCCAGAGAGGACGGCAGGCCAGCCCTAACCACTTGGGCCTTTGTAGACCATAAAAGGACGCAAAGAGAGCCGCAATCCAGCACCCCGCAGCACCGAATTCGGGGGCGATTTGGATTCGACGACGGTGACAAAACTTTGAGTGCATGTGGTGATGACAGCCAATCACCTTAATCCAAAGCTGTAAACTAATAGTTGCAAATGATGACAACTACGGTGCTCAACTAGCTGCTTAATTGCAGCCTAATTGTTGCACCAACTAGCCGCTACGGCCGCTAGCGGTCTTTAACAAGGTGCCTATACCGCGTTAACGACTGTCAATCAGAATAGGATCGCAGCAAAGCACGCTTGGGGCGGCGCTGTTAAACACTTTACCAAGCCAGCACTTAGCACCCTGCCCGTTGGGTCGCCTAGTGTTAAATTAATAAACGGACCTAAACATGTAGAGCTTAAAGCGGCGCACTGGCGGACGCGGGTTCAAATCCCGCCGCCTCCACCAAATAAAAAAGGGCCCCCCAATTCTTGGGGGGCCCTTTTTTATTTGGTGGAGGTTGCCGAGTTTGGTCTCTCACATGTCCCGGGTTCAAAAATTCGTCGGGAACGAATTTTGACGCCCAACGGGCGGTCCCGCAGGGATGGCCTACATGGATGTAGGCCACACAAAAATGCAGGACAGCATTTTTGCACATCCGAAGGCTGCCCGAAGGGTGGCGCACATGGACGTGCGCCATGAAATCCCGCCGCCGCACTACGAAGCACGCAACTATCCACACTACCGCTTTTTCATCCGCCTGACGGCAGCGTGTTTGGACTCTCTCGCGTCCCGGGCTACAGAAACCGTCCATGGTTTCTGCCAAAGGCTCGCTTCGCTCATTCAAAAACATTCCCGATGTTTTTGTCACCAATCGTCTGGAACGATTGGTACCGCCTCTGGCGCCCAAAGGGGCGAGGCCTGGCAGGATTTTGCTCCTGCAAAACCTACATTCACGCCATCCATGGCGATCGATGGCCTCGAGCACAATCCTGCAGCCGGACCACGAAACACTATGCGTAGTACGTAAGGAAACTTCTCAGCTCCAATAGATAGCTGAATTCACATGTGTTCCAAGCTAGTGATGAAGAGCCCGCGCAATGCTTCTACAAGAGTCTCAATGACCACCTCTACTGAACGCAAGATAGATCCTCATCCCGATCTCAATAGTTGCCTTAAAAATTCAAAAATAAATGAATTTGAGCGCCTGACCCACTTTGTGCTGATCGAAAAACAGACCGTCCATGCAAATACAAATAATCAATTGAAGATGAAGATTAAATACCCGCGCTACAAAAGCAAAGATAAACTATCGAGATTCCTACCCGACTGACTATATATAGCTACGCATCTGAGATGTTTACAAACAGGACCAGATTTACTGGCCGCTAGATCGAAGTGGACTATAAGTTTTCGGGACTTCAAAGAAAAGCTTATATTAAGTAGTTTTCGCAGGTTGACAAAAGTCCGTTCGAGAATCAATAATTCGTGCTAGAGACGCGAAATGAGCCGAATTGGCTTAGTCGGGCGCTTCGCCAGACTCAATAATATTGCTTGGATTTATCCCGGAGAGAAGCCTCTGGGTATCTCCTCCGCAAGCTCCGTCAATCCCCAGAGGCTTCTCTCCGGGGGAGTTAGGTCTCTCAACTATTATAAGGTCTAAATGGAATTGATGGACCCAAGAATACCTATTCTCCAAAGAATTGACTTATCAAAATCCAGGGTTCAATTCAACAAAAAAACTGTTCTATTGTGCGGCGGCAGATACGGCGGGCCAGAAATACAAGAAGACGAGTTTCTGTCGATTAGGCACGCATTGTACATTGGCCAAGCACCCAACGATGATTTCGAATACTTACTCGCTGAAACCCATCCAGAATGGATACACGATGGAATTTACCCCAACCTTTTAGAGTATGAAAATAATCTTGCAACCCTATGCACTAGGGTTATCGTAATTCTGGAATCGGCGAGCGCCATCTCTGAAGCCGGAGTATTTTCCCAAGTTGAAGAACTGAGCAAAAAAACCACTCTTATAATTCCCGACAGACATCACGGGAGTAATTCATATATAGATTTGGGCGTGGTTAGAAAGATAGAAGAGGACTCAAATAAAAAAAGCCACTATTACCCCTGGCATGAGCACAGACACTCTTCAATCACAAAAGAATTAGCCGAGGAAATAAGAGAAGATCTGAAAGAAGTTATTTTAGATGATCACCCACGTCAGTTTTATAAAAATAGTAATACAGGGCATCTTATTATTTTAATTAACCAACTCATAATTTTCTTTCAAGCCTTGCTGATTAAAGAACTTGAAAGCTACCTTAAAATATTAGGGCTCGACATATCAGAAAAGCTATTAAAAAAACACTTAAAGCTCTTGGAAAACTTGGAAGCCATAAGGTTAGTCCCGGTAGGAAATCGCATCTTTTATACGTGTACAAATAGAGAATTATTCCGAATGATAGTTAAAAACTCCATTCGCACGGAAGACGAAGTCCGCATCATAGAAGAATGCAAACACTTTTACGAAAACAGCAAAGAAGAGAAAAAAAGACTTCAAGCCATTAAAAAGTCCATGGGGATACAGCTGTGAGCATAGCGGATAGAATCTCCACAGAACTTTTTGTACGGAAGCATTGGGTTTCCCGAGTTATTGCAAGGGCTCCTCACGCCTACAAAGAATATAGAATTAAAAAGAAGTCTGGTGGCTATCGGGAAATTGCTCAGCCTGCCCGAGAAACCAAGAGAGTGCAGTACTGGGTCATAGAAAACGTACTCTCTGAATTTGACGTGCATGATTGCGCCTTTGGCTATGTCCAAGGAAAAAGCATTAAACTGAACGCGGAACAACACAAACACAACCAATATATCGCAAAGCTAGATATAGAAAATTTTTTCACTTCCATTACCGAAGACCATGTCACCCTTTTCTTTAAAGAAAATACGAAATTCGACGACAATGACATATCCATCCTACTGAAAATACTTTTAAGGAGGAAGACTGGCGACACAAAAATGGCAATGACAATAGGCGCACCATCCTCCCCCACCCTTTCAAATATATTACTCTGCGATCTGGACCGAGAAATATACTCCCTATGCGCCCCCATGGGAATTACCTATACCAGGTACGCAGACGATATGAGCTTCTCCACCAATACAAAAGAAATTCTTTTTCAATTCAGCGATCGAATCATCCCATTAATCACCAAATACAAATATGGAGATTTCAGAATAAATCAAACGAAAACCATTTTTAGAAGCAAACGAAACTCTAGACGCATTACCGGCCTATGCATAACGAATGAAGAGAAAGTATCCTTAGGCAGAGCGAGAAAAAGAGAAATCAGCGCAATGATTCACCACTACAAGCTATCCAAGCTCGATAAAAAGTCCATAATAAAATTGAAGGGGTTGCTTGCCTTTGCACTGGACGTAGAACCCCTATTTGTAGCCAGAATGAAAACCAAGTATAGCCAAATAACCATCGACAAGATTATGAAGGAAGACTCGGGCAACTATCGGCAAAACAACAATATTCAGTCATAGGAATCAACGAATGACACTAAAGGAACTGACTTCTTTAGACCCACCACAGAGATTTGACGCCAACACTTTTCTCGCTTACAGACTCTCACCCAACGAAGGCGATACGCTATAAGCCCTGCATCACCTCGAACTAAAAGCTCCACAGCGGTGTGCGATAAAGCTTAACCCCTTAAAAAACATCCCAGAGATATCTAGAGCTTAGCTTCCAATATATACAATGAAATTCACATACCGTAATAATTCTTAGAAATCAAAAACACCTAGATTGTACATACCTACATCCCACACATACTGCGCATATAAACATTAAACGGATCCAGCTCCGGTAAAAGCTCGACCTTGTTACCCTCTAAATACTGACGCTGGATATTATAGGCCAGCTCTTCTGAGGCTCGAATGCAGGCGAACTTTTCCATGGCGCCGGATTCTTGCTGATGGTGGTGCACTAACTCGTGCAATAAAACAGAAGCGCCTTGATGGGTTTTTAGGTTGACGGTATCGGCGATGTAGATGGTGTTGCTTTTGTCATCGTAGAGCGCGTGCACTGGTCTATCGTAACGCTGATACAACTCGGCTTCTTCGGTTATCACCACGGTGGGTGGCGACTCTATGGTTATTTCGGTATTTACTGCTAACCATTCGATAAGTAACGCTAGTAATATTTCCACTGTGTTCACCTTTCAAACATGAGCTAACAAAATTAAACATAGACCAATTTAAGGGCTTTGTTAGCCGTTGCTTTTAAAGTGACACCTAAATAATGCATAGGAAAAAATTTGTGTTGTAGACCACGCACTTCCTACTAATAAGTGCGTGGTTTTATGAGGCTAGCGAATATCATTTCGTGCTTACAGCGTCAGCTCTCGCCGCACAATATCTGCCCCGGCACTTAGGGCATTTAATTTACCGCTCGCTACGGAGTGAGGCATGGGCGCCATGCCGCAGTTGGTGCATGGGTAGAGCTTATCGGCATCCACAAATTTAAGCGCCTGGCGCAGGGTTGCCGCTACTTGCTCTGGCGTCTCAACGTTATTAGATGCCACATCAATGGCACCCACCATCACTTTTTTGCCTCGGATCAGTTCGATCAGCTCCATGGGAACACGGGAGTTTTGGCACTCCAGTGAGACGATGTCGATGCTGGATTTTTGCAGCTTGGGGAAGACTTGCTCATACTGACGCCATTGCTGCCCCAAGGTTTGCTTCCAATCTGTGTTGGCTTTGATGCCATAGCCGTAGCAGATATGTACTGCGGTTTGGCATTGCAAGCCCTGTGCGGCTCGCTCCAACGCGGCTATGCCCCAATCGTTAACCTCATCAAAAAATACGTTAAACGCCGGCTCATCAAACTGAATAATATCAACCCCTGCAGCCTCCAGTGCTTTGGCCTCTTGATTTAATATTTTGGCAAATTCCCAGGCCAGCTTTTCTCGACTTTTATAGTGCGCATCGTAAAGCGTGTCGATCATCGTCATGGGGCCAGGCAATGCCCATTTGATAGGCTGCTTTGTTTGCGCGCGCAGATACTTGGCATCCTCTACAAACACCGGCGCCGGGCGCGTAACCTCCCCCACCACAGTGGGTACGCTTGCGTCGTAGCGATCGCGAATTTTTACGGTTTTACGCTGGTTAAAGTTTACCCCCGCTAGGTGCTCAATAAAGGTAGTCACAAAATGCTGCCGGGTTTGCTCACCATCACTCACAATATCGATACCGGCTTGCTGCTGGTTTTGCAACGCGATACTTAAGGCATCTCGTTTGCCTCGCATCAGAGCATCGCCCTGTAATTTCCAGGATGACCATAGAGTTTCTGGCTCTGCCAACCATTCCGGCTTAGGTAAACTGCCGGCGGTTGAGGTAGGTAATAATGTATTCATTTTTTCTCACTGCGTCGTAATTTTTAATAAATGTCGTTTAACTGCGCCGATTTAAAATAGGGGTTTACCTTACTAACGCCTACCAAAACTTAATGCGCCCGGCCAGCCGCTTGTTGCTTCAACTGGGCTTGATAGGGCTTTATAAAATTCGCTTCAGCAAACTTCCCCTGCTCCACCGCCAGCTGGCTACGCTCTTCCCGGTCGTACACAACACCGGTGAGAGAATGGTCTGGCTGATCCAGGCTTGGCTGGTAATTAGCGCCGGCCACCGAGTTAGCATTGTAAATCTCCGGGCGGTATATTTTTTGAAAGGTTTCCATCGTGCTAATGGTACTGATCAGCTCTAAATTGGTGTAGTCCGTTAGCAGATCGCCTATAAAGTAAAACGCCAATGGAGCCACACTGTTTGGTGGCATAAAGTAACGGACTTGAAGGCCCATTTTTTCGAAATATTGCTCGGTTAACGAAGATTCGTTTACCTCGTATTCCACGCCTAAAATTGGGTGTTGATTGCTCAATCGGCGGTAACGTTTGGCGCTAGAGACACTTAAGCAAATAACCGGCAACTTAGTAAACTGCTGCTGGTACTCCTGCGAGCTAATCAACGCCTGAAACAACTTACCATGCAAAGCGCCAAAATCTTTTGGTATGGCAATTTGCTGACCGCCCGTGTTATGGCTAGGCAACAAAATACTAAAATCGTAATCTCGCACGTAGGATGAGAAATTATTACCCACAACGCCAGGCAAACGCTTGTTGGTAGCGGTATCGACTATATGGGTATTTAGCATTTCGATATTGGGGAAGGCGTCGCCGGTAATATTTTGCCCCGCCACACCTACGGCCACGGAAACGATATCCAGCGCTAAGCGATAGCGGTTTTGGTTGGGGTTATCCCAATGGGCCAGTGCGTTAAAGCGATTGTCGATCATTCTTAAGGCCGCACGCAGGTTTTGCACACGGTTATGCCCGCGAGCCAAGTTGGCAAAATTGGTGGTGGTGCGGGTATTCTCGCAGGGCTGATACTGCTCGTTAAAGGGGGAGCAAGTGATACTGAATTGGAATTCTGTTGTCATCGCTTAGGTACCTGTTAGGTTGCTTTGCGCCAGCGCATCACACCCACGGCAAACGTGAGTGCAAACGCACCTGAGCAGCTAGTGGTGTGCTTTTTACCCAACCTAATGCATGAAAAAAAGTGATTTATTCTAATAAGAGCATGAAAAACACTCATGCAATGCTCAAACGGATGTTAGAATGCCGGATAAAAGCCCTACTCTTTTGCCATGCCGCCCCCGCCAGAGGCTATAGCTGAGTTCCTGCGCGCTATTGGTCGCCCGGCTGCGAGAGAGAATTTACCCACACCAATGTCCGCGATAAAAACACAACCACAGCATCTCTGGGCCGCCTTGCTAGGCCTCGTCTTTATTTAGGATGTTGGGGGGGTGAGAAAGGCAGAGCAAACGGCTCACCGCTCGTTGAATCACAAATAGGTTTGTCGATGACATTAACTGCGTTATTAGCACTTATAATCGCCACCTCTATAAACTCGGTGACGGCAAGCCCAGCCACCTCTTTTGCCGGCCTTAAAAAGTTGGTGGGGACCTGGAAGGTTGAGGGAGACGATAGCGGTTTTCACATAGCGTATGAATTAACCGCAAACGAAACGGTCTTGATTGAAAGCTGGGTATCCAACGGTAAAAAACACTTTTTAACCGTTTACCACATGGATAACGACAGACTGATTGCTAGCCCCGATGTACAGCTTTCTGACGAGCCCGGCCAGCGAAGGCCGGGTTTAGGTAGCCTAGCGCTTATTTGTTCTGCAGGTGCTGCCACAACACATCAATAAAAGACATTCCCAACCGCTTGGCCCGCTCTGGCGACCAACCCTGGGCAACGTCTGGCGTGTCTGCGGTATCCTTAAACGGCATTTCCAATGTCATGGCTAAACAACCAAAGGTGTGGGCAATGTAGTTGGAGCACATGCTTAAGTTAGCCGTTCCCGGCGGATTGGCTGGGTAGCCATAGGTGGTTTGAAAATCTGGATTGATGGCCTGGTAACCCTGGCGAAACGCATTCAGTTCGGCGTCGCGCTCTGGGGTCCAGCCCTCAATGCCCTGGGTGCCGGCAATGAAATTGTACGGTAACGCCTCATCGCCATGCACATCCAAACTCAGCCCCACCCCAGTTTGATGCATACGCTGGCGCACCAAATACACCTCCGGACTGGTTTCCATATTGGCATTTTGCCACTCGCGGTTGAGATTGGCCCCCGCTGCGTTGGTGCGCAGATGGCCACGGCGGCTGCCATCTGGGTTCATGTTAGGTACCGCATAAAAACACGCTTGTTTTAGTAGCGCCTTACTTACGGCGTCGTCTTCATCCAATAGCCGCTCTAGGAAGCCCTCCATCCACCATTCCGCCATGGTTTCACCGGGGTGCTGACGCGCTATGGTCCAAACCGGTAGGCGGCCAGCGCCGGAGTCACCAACCACCAGTAAATCAATATCTTGTCCATCCAGGGTTTCGCCTAAAACCTCCAGGCGAGCCAGAGGTGACGTTTGTGCGGTGGCTATTAGGTCGGCGTGGCGCTCTATTGGGTAGGGCGCAAAATAAGCGTAGTAGATGCCATCTTGGGATGAGGTGTGGGTTATAACCAACTCGCCGTCTTTGTAGGCTGTTGGTACGCGGAACCAAAATTCGCGATCATAGGAAGCCACGGCTTGATAGCCATCCCAACCCTTGGGATAGGCTGCATCGGCGGCGTTTTCGATCACATATTGGCACGCCTCACCCTGCACACCGCTGGCCCGAAAATGAAACCACTGGTAAAAATCCGAGTTGTTATCTTTACGGATAGAAAGGCGCACGTTGGAAGGATCGGTACAGGAAAGGCACTGTATATTGCCGCTATCGAAGCCGGTGGAGATTTTCATAAAAATGGCCTTAATCAAGGTAAGCGAGGTAACAAAAGAACGACGATACTAGCTCGGCAAAGGGGTTACAAGGCTGGGATTAGGTGCCTGCAAATTGGGGAACCACCGTACGGCGAAGCGTTACGCCAACAGGGCTACACTGCGGTTGCGCAGAATAGGCCCAACAGCAAATGGGACGAGCTTTACTAACTTACTGGCCGGCGTCTCCTTACCCAGTTGTCACCGCACCAGAACGCCAGACATCCAAAGCCAATCAGTAACTTGATCACACTTCCCTGGCTTCCAGATCGAAATTGACACAATGCTGAGATACCATAAGTTTGCGATAGCACAAGGTGATCTGAGTGTGACAACACACTCCAACGAAGACCACAGCCCACGCCGGGCGCACCATCAAAAAGGGAATTATAACGATGATTAAACTGTACGGTTTTGGCCAAGCCTTTGGCGTTGCCGACCCAAGTCCATTTGCTCTAAAAATCAACGCTTACATGACCATGGCCGGAATAGAATTTGAGCCCCGCAGCGGTTTTGCGGCTTTTAAAAACGCACCCAAAGGTAAGCTACCTTATATAGAAGACGAGGGCGTAATCATCGCCGACTCGTTTTTTATTTTGCAGCACCTGCAAGCCAAATACGGCACCTTATTAGAACAGCACATAACACAAGAGCAAAAGGCCCTCACCAACTTAATCATCAAGTCCCTAGATGAAAATTTTTATTGGTGCATTGTCTATTCTCGCTGGATTCGCGAGGACACTTGGCCCACCATCAAAAACACCTTTTTTAGTGGCATGCCTTTCCCGCTAAAGCATCTATTGCCGTTTTTGGCGAGGAAAGGCATAAAAAGCGCGTTTGTAAAACACGGCATGGGAAGGCACAGCGATGAAGAGATTATGAGCATTGCCAATGACACGCTGCACAGCTTATCAACCCTACTGGCAGATAAGCCCTACTTTTTTGGTGACCAGCCAAGCACTATTGACACTGCTGTTTATGCCTTTTTAGCCCAAGTAACCATTACTGATTTGGATAATCCATTAAACCGCATGGCCCGCGAGCACACGAACCTTGTAGCTTTCTGCGAGAGGATTAGAAGCCGATATTACGAGCCTGAAACGGCAATTAACTGATGGATAGCAAGGCGAATAAACTGCCAACCCAATGCGTTAAATCAGCGGCCGAGATAAATTACTTTAAACACTTGATAAGCAGTATAAACACAGCCGCCAAACACTATTAACCCGGTAACGATTAAGCGTGAGTGCTTTACCTCGGGCACCTGCGCTTCTAAACCGTCCATTTCTCTGGGGTGGTAGAGTGAGCGGGGGCTCCATAGGGCGATAATAATGAACGCGAATACGATCGCTAAAAACGTGTGAATGGAATAGATAAATGCATCCAAGCTATCCATCATTGCCGCCGCTAACGAAAAAACCGCATTGCATATCAACATCGCCAAGCCGAAAACACTCAGCGGTGACTTAACCGCCTTTAGAACAGTTCCAAAAGACGACGCTGGCTCGCTCAGAGAACCATTACCGCCAGTGGGTGCCTCTTCCCTCTGACCAGACAGATTCTCGCCGCTAGGACCATTGCCATTATCAACAGCACTAATACCCTCTTTTCGATTTTGCATGGTTTACCTTTATAGTTTTTCTTCATCACAGGAATATGCACGCCACGTCTAGGGCCCCATATTTAACAATGTACGTAGTAGCGCGCCGAGGGCGTTATGGATAAAACTGTAATACAGTTTAACCAGACACTAAAGAAAAATAGCAGGACCGACTGGTCAATTACATTAACGCAGAAATCGCCAACGGCCGCAAAGGAGGAACAATTATTGTCTGATAGGCAGAAAGAAGGCCCATAAAAACATAGGCAACACCTAAAAGTGCTACCTACTCAGTTTGTACATTCCGATTGGTGTATTGATCTCCATGGCATTGGGCTCAAACAAAACAATCTCCCAGTTCACCTCAGTGGCGCCAACGTTCAAAATCAGCGTATTACCGGAGGCCTTGTAAGGATAACGACGATTACCTGACCCTTTGATTTGCTCCACAACCTCACTCGGCTCAAACACAACAGCATTGCCTTCCTCTAACTGTTTACTTGCTCCATCGTCGTATTGTATTTCGACCAAGTTCCAATGCCCCAAAAACTCCGGCGACGACGCTCTTTCACTACACCCCGTAGCCGCGAACAAAACCCCGAGAAGAATAAGCGACAACCGAACTAAAGTTTTAATATTTTTTATTGTGCACTTTCTGGCCACACAGTTGTTCTTAACAAGTAAGACCAAGCTAGACATAGTTGGACTCTGATGCTCTTGAGCGCGCTGAGGCAATAGTACGAGCCAGCCCATCTGGTAGTTCATCTGTATTGTAAGTGGTTTTCGAAACCGCTCGATATTTTTCTGCTCCCTCCCAATCACGAGCAATAGCAATTACCCCCTGGGTAAAGCAACGACGCCCCCAAGGATGGGGAGACCAAAGGAACTCATTTTGATAAGTCAATTCATAATGCCACCCACGAGCCACCCTGGGATATGAGACGCTCGCCTGCATCTCGTCCTTCAAAACTGCAGCGGCGATTCCAACAACAATAGACGTAAGAACACCGCCTGTGGCAAGAGTGGCAGCCACGGTTAGCCCAGCGGTAGCCAAATGTCCCGTATACCGAATAGCTTTCTCATATTCTGCATTCCATTTCATAGCAGAATCATCTGTCGGAAAGTGTAGTGTATGCGTTAGATGGTTTGAAATCCGCTCCTTTTGGAAACAATTTGGAATTGGCCCACTCCCGATCCAATTGCCAGAGTCAGACCAATTTAATCTGTTATGACATTTACGAAGCAATTCGCTTCTTTGCTCAGCAGATAATCTAGCTACTACTGGAGCTTCACTTAAATCGTTCATGAATCTTCCCTGTTTAAAAATTTGCAGCGCAACATATACAGGACAAACACTCACACATAAAGAATATTTAAAACCACTTGAGATGTAGATCACAATTCCAACACTACTCTACATAACGTTCGCATCTGTAGCTTATACGAACGAGCTAGCTTAATGCTGTTACTTCCGCCAATAGCGAGCAAAACAACGAATCCTGCAAGCGAAAGAATAATGTTCTACCAACTAAAGACTTAATACTTTATTCGTTAATGGTACCGCACTAAACCGTTAGAACTACTGCATCGAAATTAGCAGACACCCCAAGAAAGATCCCCCTGAAATATGTCATCATTGAAAAAGACTTAAGTCTTTGTACTGCTAACGCCACCAAGCAACTGCAAATTTGTAAGCTGCTATTAAGGTAATTGAAATACAGTGACATTCACACAGACACTTCGCGCCTTATTATGACACCAATATTGTTGAATCAACGCCAGTGACGCATGAAACAAAAATTGCGCGGGGTTGCATCACCCAAATGACTAAAAGGGAGTATCCGATGAGAATATTTAGCCTTGCACTACTGACTAATCTATTGCTTTTAGGCTGCACAAACCAACCTAATGTAAGCGATAAATCTGCACACAACCATAATCAAATTACCGTCGCCACAGCACAACATCAGTTAAACGTGGGAATGACTGCCTCTGAAGTGGCTTCAATTTTGGGAGCGCCGACCATTATTTCTTCTGACGATCATAACCAAGAAATTTGGATCTACGATAAAACGACGACAGAAAGAACATCTTCTCGAGGCACAACCTGGCTGTTCGCCCTATTGGCAGGCAGCAACCAAAAACAAGAGACGGAAACCAGCTCCCAAAAAACATTAACGATTATCGTTCACTTTGACCAGAATAAGACAATTGACGATATCGCCTACCATTCGACCAGCTTTTAATAAGTGAGGTAAGCAATGTATATCAAACACGCTTTTTTCGTACTTTTAATGGCATTAATGGTTTTATTTTGCTCAGCTTGTGCCACCAAAAAACAAGGCGTCCTAGGGTTACCCCCCGTGGATGCAAGCAACCATTACAGACAAACCCACGCATTTAACACGGGAGACCGTGCACGAGTACTATCAGCAGCAGTTACCACGCTACAAGAATTGGGATACAACATTACTGTTGCCGAAAGCCAATTGGGCTTGGTTACCGCATCCAAAACAATTAATAACACCAATGCGTTTGACACGGCTCTCGCTACACTGGGAGCAATCCTGAGAGAAGAAACAACTGCGAGAAAGCAAACCCAGGAAATTACAATCTCTATCGTTGCTCTACCATCACAGACTGGTGAGAACACACGCATAAGAACTGCATTCCAGCGCACTACACGAGATACTCAAGGCACGATAACCAAAAAAGAGACCTTAACCGACCCGGAGTTATACAGATCATTTTACCAGAGGGTTTCTAAGTCTCATTTTTTGCAGGCGCACTACCTCTGAGCGTCCGAAAACCTCCAATAAGTGGCCAACATCATTAGAGTAAAGATCAGCTTTTCAATTTGCCCTATTCCGACTCGTTGATTTAGTGGCAAATAGCGACCCTACTGCATTGCGAAGAACAGGTATCAAAGTGTAGCTATGTCCCTACTCTACAGCTCTAAAATGATTGAATTCCACAAACTCACAGCCGCATTAAAATTGTCAGTTTACATTAAGCTGAATACGCTAAAGTCAATCTATAGTCTTCACTGAGTAATACCATGCTTCAATTTCGTTGTCTTTTAATATGGTTGTTGGCCCACCCTGTGTTGGCTGATGACACAGCTGGTGGCGACAACCAAAGTGATACCACAAAGCCTGAACTGGCAACTGACGCTCAAGAAGACACCACCTTAAAACGCGGCCCTACAGGGAAACTGGACCCTACCGAACGTTTAATAACCCCAGTAACCGGCTGGATTGAGAACCAAGCACACAAATCACGCCTATTGAACCCAGATAACAGCCTTAAAACCCCTGCTGAGAGGCAACAAAATAACAGCAATCTAAGGCAAGCCATTGTAGCAGCCCAAGAGTTGTATCCTGGCACCGTGCTTAGTGCCGAGCGGGTAATAGTAGACAAAAATAACATTTACAAGATCAAAATCTTGTCTCCCTCAGGTACTATTAGAGAGATAGAGATCGAAGGGACCTCACTTGCTCTAGGGAAAGAGAAATGAAAGCTTTAATCATCGAAGATGACGCTGTTTTGTTGCACCAGCTAGCCAACCAGCTGAGCGAACAAGACTACCAAGTGGATACAGCCACCAATGGTGAAGATGGCTTATACCAGGCCAAGGAATTCTACTATGACATTGCGGTTGTAGACATCGGCCTACCAAAGTTATCCGGCATTGAAATCGTTGAAGCGCTACGCAACGCCAACAGTAAGTTACCCATTCTTATTTTAACCGCTCGCAGCAGCTGGAAGGACAAGGTATCTGCATTAAGGTCTGGCGCTGACGATTACCTGGTAAAGCCTTTCCAACCCGAGGAATTGTTGGCGCGGTTAGAAGCCCTATTGCGTCGCGCTGGAGGCTATGCTAGCAGCCTAGTCACTCAAGGGCCAATCAGCTTAGACCTGCACTCCGGAGACGTACAAGTCAATGGCACCCCGCTAAAACTTACCGCACTAGAACTCAAGGTACTTCAGCACTTTTTGCTGAACCCAGATAAAGTGATCTCAAAAATTGCTTTAGCGGATTACATCTACGATGCGCAAACGGAAAGAGACAGCAACGTAATAGAGGTAATTATCGCTCGGTTACGCCAAAAGCTGGACCCAGATAATCACTACAAACCCATCGAAACGTTACGCGGGCGCGGGTACAGACTACGGGGCGGTTTGGTGTGAAAAGTAAATCACTAAAACAACAGCTTCTGTACGGCAGCGCGTTTAGCTTGATAGGACTCATGTTAGCCAGCGCCCTTGTGGTATACGCCTACTTCGTAAAGATGATTCACCAAAACGCACAGCAGCAGTTGCAGCTCCATGTTTATAACATATTGTCCGTTGCCGACTTTAAAGGCACGGACATTTTCTTACCCAGTATTTTATACAACCCCAGGTTTAATACTGCCCAATCCGGCCTGTGGGCTTACGTGCTAGATAGCCACGAAAACGTTGCATGGCAGAGCCTATCGGCCACCCCATGGAACGATAAATACCCGCTGCCAAATCAATCCGGAGAATGGATTTATAACAAAGTTGCGTCCAATCAGCATGAATATCTAACCGTTTCCTATAAAGTTACCTGGCAAGGGGAATCGAACACCGCCGATTATTTCCTAATAATAGGAGAGGACACCCAGGCCCACCGCTGGGCAATCCGTAAGCTAACGCTATGGCTATCACTGGTATTCGCAACCATTACCGGCTTAATCCTAATCGGCCAATATCTAGCATTGAAACGCGCACTAAAACCGATAGACACACTCGCCGAAGAAATTAGTGCCATGGAGCAAGGCAAGCGAGAAAAACTTTCCTTTTTTTACCCAACTGAATTACGCATGGTGGAGAGAAACATCAATGCGTTAATCGAAAAGGAACACAGGCTGCGCCAGCGGTACCGGGAAGCGATGGCGAACCTTGCCCACAGTTTAAAAACGCCCATGACTATTTTAACGGGCGAGCTACGCAACGCGCCCAATAACGATGTGGTTCACAGCGCCCTACAAAGAATAAACAGCAACATAGAGTACCAGCTGCGCCGGGCGATTGTTTCAGGCCATACGGTCTTTACCCAAAGCATCGAAATAGAAAATGTGATAGACCACGTTTTACAGGCGTTGAATAAAATTTATGGCCACAAAAAGATTGACGTTACCAGCGAGGTTTCACCCAGCGATGTATTTTTCGGCGATGAAAACGACATGCTGGAAATTCTAGGAAATATACTCGATAACGCCTTTAAGCATGCCAAACGTCGAATAGCCATTACAACACAAAGCACAGACTTTATGCTTTCTATTCGAGTAGAGGATGATGGGCCGGGGCTTGAGCGCAGCGACGCTCACCGAGTATTTAATCGTGGAGAACGACTGGATCAAACCGAACCTGGCCAAGGAATCGGTTTGGCAGCGGTTGCTGATATCGTCGTCAGCTATGGCGGTGATATAAACGTTTATCACTCTTCTTTAGGAGGCGCCTGTTTTGAAGTTACGTTTAATAACAAGGAGAACAACAATGGATAAAATACTGATTGCATTTGCTCTAGCGATACTGATGAGCGCCTGCTCCTCAGTGACCGTCCGAACAGATCAGCTGAGTAAAAACCGAGAGCCACCAAACTTCCAAAAAAGATACAACTATTACTGGTGGGGCCTTAAAGGAGGGCACGCTGTTAATGTTAGGCTGGAATGCCAGGGAAAGCCGGTTGAACAAATGCAATCACTGTATACAACCAGCGATTGGTTGCTAGGATTGGTAACCGTTGGTATCTACCTTCCCAGAACAGCAAGAATCTGGTGTATGGAGGAAAACAATGCTTAACAAAACCATCTATACAGCCCTATCAACTCTCTGCATTTTGATCAGCGGCTGTAGCACTATGCACTTTGTCAATGGCCCAGAGACCGAAGAAAAAAGCCGCAGCCACTGGCATCATTCGGCAATCTACGGTGCTTTTGAAATCAGCCCACCCTACGACATCGCAGAGAGCTGCTACGGCAAAGAGTGGAATAAAATCACCATAGAACGGACCCTCCTTAACTCTCTGGCATCCTTCGGAATAAATGGAGTTAATTTGTACACCCCGTGGAGTGTTCATTACAGCTGCCGACTGCCCGTTGACCAACTACAGTACCAGGATGATCTGTAATAGGGCCAAACCCAGCATTATTTCATCAACGCGCTGCCATAGCCCTAACCGCGGGCTATGGCAAAGCATTACTTCCAAGATGAAATCGCCAAAAGCAATCTTCAATTACTATCGGCTTAACTCTACCAGCCGGCACGCGGGTTAAAGTGGCTGGCATTTTGCAATGCTTGCCAATGGGAGTGCAATTGCGCATCGTCCTCGGTTGGGTTCATTATTTTCAACACCGCAATTAAATCACCCCGGCTATTTTTGGTCGCCAACCCTTTACCTTTGATACGAAGTTTCTGGCCGGCTTGAGAATTGGCCGGAATGGTAATATTGACCTTACCTTCCAAGGTTGGCACGGTGACCTTTGCTCCCAGCGCCGCTTCCCAAGGAGCCACGGGCACCGTTATAAGCAGATCCTGGCCCTGCACATCAAACTTAGGATGTGGCACCAGCCGTACGCGCAGATACAGATCACCGTTATCGCCACCATTGTCGCCAACACCGCCCTGGCCTTTTAATCGTATCCGCTCCCCATCCGCAACGCCTGCCGGAATTTTTACCTTGAGTGTTTTAGTGGCCTTGTAGCGGCCACCGTTGGCGTCAACTTGCGGACTATGATACTGAATGGTTTTGGATTGCTCTGTTAGTGTATCTTCCAAAAACACGGGCAGCTCAGTTTCAACATCGTCGCCTTTTTGGGCGAAGTTGGAGCCTCTCCCGAACCCATTAAACGCCGAGCCACTGTTTTGGAAGTCACCCGCGCCAAAAATAGAACTGAAAAAATCGGAAAAGTCGCCGCTGTAGAACTGTTGCTCAGAACCAGCTCCGCTATGGCTGGATTGCCAACCGGGAGGGGGTTGGAATCGCCCATTTTGACCGTATTGCTTTAGCGCGTCGTATTCAGCGCGTTTTTCTGCATTTTTCAGCACTTCGTATGCTTCCGAGAGCTCTTTAAACCTGGCCTCTGCATCCGGCTCTTTGCTTACATCTGGATGGTACTGGCGTGCCAGTTTTCGATAAGCACTCTTAATCGCTTTGTCATCTGCGGTTTCTTCAACGCCTAATATTTTGTAGTAATCTTTAAACTCCATGGTCGTCCCACCTTTGGGCATGGTACGCCACCAACGAGGTTGCGCTGAAAGCCCAATAAGATACAAGCCCGGCCGGTTAAAGGCCTGGGGGTTAATGATATAAAACTATGTGGGGACGGATTGGGGGGACATCAAGGGGCCAAGTTGGGCAGCCCCTTGACTCAGGTATGCTGGAATTTTACCGAGCACTCTATTGTGGAGAAGTATTCAAAAAGCTTTGTTCGGGTACTGCGGCGCCCGGACATGCCCATACCTAATGGACATGCGCCAACCAAGCGGTGCAACCAAGATACGCTGGCAACAGGCGTACCGAGCGTCGCTAACTCCTACGCAGCAGCAAGTAGGCCCAGCAGCTCATCTTTCAGCTGCAATCGCTGCCGCTTAGCAGTCTCTTCCTCGCTGGTGGCCACCGGGGTCACTTCGTTTTGCATGTTCTCAATGGATTTCGTCAGCTCGTGGCATTCATCAAAGAGCCTACGAAAATGCGCATCCGAGGTTTTTAGCGCATGAATTTTGTCTTTGTATTCGGGCAATTCGTGGATTAGATCATGATGCTCAACAGGCATGTTATTTCCTCTTTAATGTTGTTACCTATTTAGAGTAGCGCCATGGTATGAGTTCCATTTGATTTATATCATAAAGCGCTATGCATGCTTTTAAGAGGTTATTAAAATGGAGCCTATGGCCAGAACTACAATGTCAGACTTACAATATCAGAGCCACAATCACGGGTCGCGAACATCCAGGTACAGTGATCTCGATCTCCGTAGCGCTGCGCAAGCTAGTTTACGAAGATCAAGAAGCCTATGAGTGTAAACTCTATGGTAATTGTGATGCGCAACTGAAGGACGAAGATAGAATCGATAGGAGTTTGAAACGTGCATAGCAGTAAATTAAGAAACTACGCAGCGGGCCTGTCGTCGCTGTTAACCATGGCACTGCTCTGTTTTGCTTTTGCAAAATACGCCTTAGCGCAAAGTGTAAACGCAACCCCAGCCCATTTTTTGAATGATGGTAAGGATATTATCGCTGCTATCGAATATCCGCCACAGGCTCAGGAGGGCACAGTTACCGTGCGAGGCGCAGCCAAAGTATCTAAAGGGGGGACGGTTCGGTATGTTTCCATTCACACAAACTCTGAGCAACCAGAGCTTATCGAACCATTTGAGCAAGCAGTCGTTAAAGGCTTGGGAAACCGATGGAAAATCTCTCCGGCCATTGTTAACGGTAAACAAGTAAAAGTATGGTTTAACTTTTCCGTTGTTTTTGAGAAATACAAAGACTCTACTCGCATTACCTTACACGAAAGCCTTGTGTTCAACCCATCCAAGCACCCCAGCAACTACATCGACCCGCAACGTTATGGCCGAATGCCGTGGCCAGCAGCCTGTGGCAAACATGAGCTTAGAGAGCTGACACCCATCTACATCGGCACTAACATAGATAAAACCGGCACGCCAACTAACCCTAGAGTGCTCGCGGGAGAGGTGCTAGAAAACTGTAAACAAAGTTTGCTGAAGCGAATATCTGAAGCCACATTCATACCCGCCATGCACAATGGCAATTTTGTTTCGGGAACGCATATTGAAGCCTGGTTTTAGTAGAGCACGAGGCCACGCACAGTCTCCCAAAACAAATACCCTGGAAATAACTCAGCAATCTGCAACAGAGGACCAACACCATGAAAATCGAAATGATCTGTACCGGAGAAGAGGTGTTATCCGGCCAAATTGTAGATACCAACGCAGCTTGGTTTGGCGATGTGCTGATGCAACACGGAATCGAAATGCAACGCCGCATTACGGTGGGTGACCGTCTACAAGACTTAATCGACGTATTTGTAGAACGCAGCCACCACGCTGACATTATTTTGGTTAACGGCGGCTTGGGCCCCACCAGTGACGACATGAGCGCTGAGGCCATGGCTAAGGCCAAAGGTGAACCTTTAGCCGAAAACAAAGCTTGGCGCGAGCATATGGAAGGCTGGTACGAAAAAAATAACCGGCCTATGCACGCCAGCAACCTAAAGCAAGCCATGCTGCCCCAGTCCGCAGTGATGGTGCACAACCCGGTGGGTACTGCTTGTGGCTTTAGGGTCGAACTGAACGGAGCTTGGTTATTTTTTACTCCCGGCGTACCAAGGGAGTTTAAAACCATGGTTTATGAACAATTCTTGCCATTTGTTCATGAGTTATTCCCGCAGGCCCAAGCGACCAAACTGATTAAATGGCTTACTTTTGGTGCGGGAGAATCGGCACTGGCCCACGAGCTAGACGCTCTTTGTGTACCCGCCGATATCACTGTAGGCTACCGCACCTCCCTACCCCACGTAGAAATTAAGCTACTCGCCAGAGGGGAACAGGCCATCGCGGCACTGCCAGAATTTACCCAACAAGTGAAACAAGCCATCGGCCACTACGTGGTATCGCAGCGCTTCTCCACACTGGCACAAGAAGTCCATGCACTGCTTACCGAGCGCGACACAACCACCACGCTAAGCTTGGCGGAGTCGTGTACCGGCGGAATGGTGGCGAGCCGATTAATCGACTTTCCTGGAAGCTCACAATACCTGGCCCAGGGAATAGTTGCTTATAACAACACTGCAAAAATGGATTTGCTCGGCGTTAAACCCACCACACTGCAGCAGTATGGCGCAGTTTCTTTGCAATGTGTTAGCGAAATGGCTGAAGGAGCCCGCTCACGACTGGATACTGACTTCGGCCTCGCCATTAGCGGCATCGCCGGGCCGGATGGTGGTACGGAGGACAAACCCGTTGGCACGGTAGCGTTGGCCTTGGTGAGCCGTACACAAACCTGGAGCCAGGTAGTAAAGGCCCCATTGCGGGGCCGCACGCAAATTCGTCAAGTGAGTTGCGCTGTCGCACTGGACATGCTGCGGCGAGCACTGCTGGGTGAAAACCCCATCGCTGATTACGGTTTTATCGAAAGGCTGAATTAAATTCGGTATACAACTTGGACCCCAGGGCTTCAATGCTAAGAACTGTAGAACACCCTTTAAAAAATACGGCTTAAATTATTTGCAAAAACGATAAATAAAAAAGCCCCGCTGAGCTTCCATACTGAGCGGGACAACAGGGCGTTTGTTTTACGAGCGGTTACTCAGGCTGAATTTGCGCTCTGATTTCACCCGAGGGGTGTGCATCGCTGTGAACATTGACATAGTGGCCGCCACCGATCAGCGTGTTAGTTTGATCCGCCGTTAACAATTGGGCGTCAGGCACTTTATAGCCTGTATCAGTAGCCTCTAACATCACAACCACATCACCGGTTTGGCCCACAGCCCCTTGGTGAATATGGGCCGCAGTACTGACCATATTACTAACGCTAAAAGCACCTCTTAAGCTACCCGTGCTGGTGTTGATGGTGAAGGCACCTTCACCACTGGCCATGGTATCCACGGGGGGTACAGAATTATCCCCAGAAAAAGCCAAGGGCAGTAGGTGCGTGTTTGCGGTGAGCGCTTGGCCACGGATTTCTCCAGAGGCGAACTCCGCGGAATGCACATTAACGTAATGGCCGGCATCCAAAAATTCGGCCAAGTCTTCAGCGCCTAGAACGGTACTGTCTGGTGTCATCCACATGGCCATGTTATCGGTGCTCTGGTTAAGCCCCACCGCAACCCCACCATTAGCGCCTGCGGTACCAGCGTGAAGATGCGCAGCGGTAGCTGTCATGTTTTCAGTAATTACCCTAAGCAACAGCTCTCCACTTTTGCTGTTGACTAAGCCATAACCATCGCCACCGGCTGAACTCATCACAGAAGGTACCTCTTGTGCACCCGATAAATCGAACGCCAGCACCTGCCATGGGGATGCGACTATTTGCCCACGCAGCTCGCCACCGGGGAAATCGTCGGAATGGACGTTGACGTAGTGCCCACCAGCCAACAGAGCGGCCTGGGTGGATGCCTCGAGCATGGTGCCTGCTGGTGTCTGCCACAAACCGTCCATTTCGGAATTGGCCTCCAGCATAATGGCAACGTCACCGCTCATGGCTATCTCGCCTTGGTGAACGTGGGCGGCGGTTGCGGTCATATCAAACACATGCGCGTTTAACTTCAGCTCTCCGCTGCTTGAGTTTAAGGTTGCGTAACCCAGGCCAGTTGCTTCTGTGTCCACCTGGGGCACCTCTTGCATCCCTGATAGCGGAAACACCATCAATTGATAGTCCTCGGGTAATATCTGCCCACGAATTTCGCCGCCGGCGTGCTCGCTGGAATGGACATTGACGTAGAGCTCGGCCGCCATCAGTTGTGAAGCCTCATCGCCCGTCAACATGGAACCGTCCGGCGACTGCCACATGCCTTCGCCCTCGCCCATCTCCAACGCTAGGACAACACCACCGCTTAATCCCGCTTGGCCCGCGTGAACATGAGCCGCTTCGCCCTGCACATCCCACGTCCATACGTTGGTTTCCATTGCGCCTGTGGCACTGTCGTAAAAAACGTAGCCATGGCCGTAGGCCGACGTGTACACGGAAGGTACCTCTTGCTCTCCCTTTAACATAAACACGTGAACGCTTTGCGATTCCACTAATATTTGGCCACGTAACTCACCGCTGGCCTGCGCGCTGGTGTGTACATTGATATACAGACCTCCAGCCAGCAACATTGCCAACTGATCGTCGGAAACCATTTCATCTTGTATTTCCCAACTGCCATCCATGTCATCGTCACTGAACGCGAAGACCACATCGCCATTGATGCCCACTTCGCCCGCGTGTATATGAGCACCGGTTACCCCGGCAACACTGCTTAAATCCAACATCGCACTCAACGTTTCGCCGTCGGTGATCGTTACCGTTGCCATGGCTTGGTTGTCTGACTCAACCATAGGCACTTCCTGTTCGCCTTTTAATTGCACCGTGTAAGTATCAACCACCGGATCTGGCTCTGGCGTTGCCACTGGAGTTGAAGACCGATTGTTGTCACTGCCGCCGCAGCCCGTAATAAGCAGAGCAGAAGCAGTGAAGGTTAGAACAGTTTTTTGATTGGAGAACATAATTACACTTTCTTAGTTATGCATAAAACTGGCAGACATTTGCCAGCTCAATGCTTGATTATTATTACTACCACATAATTGAGGGGTAACGCGACAGACCGAATAATTACGATAGCAGGTGATAAACAGACTGGCAGGGGTTAGACCGATTCAGTTTAGATAACGACATTTATATTGCCGAGCAGAAGCACCGATTAAATTGGCAATTTACGTTACGACAAAATAAAGTTTGCGATAATAAATATAAGCTATTGAATGTTTAAGCCAGCGCAGCAATGCTTTTTACCTAGCGGAGAATTACGGGCCTGTAATTGCGGGACCATAATTACGGTTCTGTAATTTCGGGTCTGTAATTGCGAGGCCATATTTGCAAGACAGACATTGGACAACCTAGTTGAAATCTATCGGGCCTAGCTGCTATTTCTTCAAACTAATTTTCCTACCCTAAATCAACTTTCTGCTTTCAAATTAATTTACTACCTCAAACTCAGCCTAATGACCCAGCACTAGCACGACAAGCTAATTGAGCTCCAGCTTGAATTAAAGCCAGTTTATCGGTATGTTGAAGCGACGTTACTGTTGCTCAATGGCGGGTATAACATGAGACTTTTACTGGCGGCTTTGGCTCTCATTGCACACCAAGCATCCGCAGGCACTGCCAGCGTGTTGGCAAGCCTAGACCAGCTAAAATGGCAAAGCCGGATCATTGCTATCAACGCCTCCACCAATGGCCATAGCGCTAATCCTGGCAACATTGAATCATACAAATCAACCTTAAAAGCTTATAAATCGCTAATCGAGGATAGAGACATCGTTTGGCTGGTTGTTACCAGTGACGCAATTACCTCTAACTTCCCTGGCAGCGTAACCGGCAATGTGAGAACAGAAATCCAAGCACTTACCACGACGGATGGCACAAGCGTTGTTTTAATAGGCAAAGACGGCACCGTAAAAGATAAATCGAATACCTTAGATCTTGAATCGCTATTCGGCCTTATCGACACCATGCCCATGCGCATTAACGAAATGCAAAGTAAACGCTGATAATGCTTGTAGAAACATCTCCCCAGAAACATCACCGAAAAAAATCACCACAAAAAAATCTGAACAGAAGCACTACAAATAAAAACACAACCATGAAAAGCGCGGCGAATATGGATTTATAATCAATGAGTGACCGTATTATTTTATTCGATGGGGTATGCAAGCTGTGTTCAGCCTGGGCAAAATTTTTGATTAAATACGACCGCAACCACACATTTACACTTGCCACCGTACAGTCCGCTGCTGGCCAGCAATTATTGACGCAACATGGGTTACCCATCGATTCCTATAGCACCATGGTGCTTATCGATGGTGAAACACTTTACACACAATCCAGTGCCTTTTTACGGGTTATGCGTTTGCTACCGCTGCCCTGGCCTCTATTCACTATTTTCTACATCGTACCCCGCCCGATTCGAGACTGGCTGTACGATAGAATCGCGTTAAACCGATATAAACTGTTTGGCAAGTTCGACAGCTGCCTGCTACCCACCCCAGATCATCAAAAGAGATTTATCGACGGTGACTAATAGCGCTGCGTATATTTTTGCTAGGGCCTGTTGACACTAATTTGGCACCACTGCTGGAGACCAGCTTCCCGTTCAACTAGGCGCCAAGCGTGAAATATAGTGGGCCTACATGAGCGATTGGCAACAACGTTGAGCGGGAAGCTGGCTCCAGCCCTTTGGGTTGAGCCAGGAAATAGCCCACTCGTTGTTGCTCACCGCTTATTTGGGCCCACCAAACTTCGCGGTTCGCGCCTAGATTGGACTATTTCCTGACTCAACAGAGGCTCCGAATTAGTGTCAACAGGCCCTAGGGTAACGGTAGCGTTTGTTTGGATCTATCACGGCGTGTTTCCCAAATTATTAGGCCCACACCCGGATGAGCTGGCAATGAATATGGCTACCGGGATGAGCCATGAGCAGGCACACGCCGTAGCGATGCTAGGCGGTATTGGCGAGGTGATCTTTGGGCTTGGCGTACTTATCCTATGGCGACAGCGCTGGCCATTGGTATTGAGTGCGGTTGCCATGGCTGTGCTATTGGCTTTTGTGATCGGTTATTACCCCGTCGTGCTCACCGCAGCCTTTAACCCAGTAACCACCAACATCGGTGTTCTTGCGCTCTCGCTGGTTGCCTACAGCCTACGGCCCCAATCAACCTTACGTTGATACAGATGTTGCTCTTCATTCGGGTTAGATTCATCATAAGGTGGTTATATAGCCGCTCAAAATAAATGCACATCACACCCTAGGCCACAGGAGCCCCCCCATGCAGCAGTTAACTGAAGCCGGGCAAAACATCGTTAATGACCTCTCTAGCCGCTACAACCTGTCACATGACGCCGTAATCCACATGATGGTTAGCGTTAACAACGGTGCCGGCGGTATGGCACAGTTCAACTGTCCCGAGCTTGGCGGCTCTGGACAGTGGATGCGAGGCGGCATGACCATGGTCGGCGATATGTTCAACCACAACCTCAAGGCCACTGTAGACAATCTTTGCAATGAGTTATCCAGCGCGTTGGCCAGCACGCAAGTATTCCCGGTTATCCCTGCCGGCCGGCCTGGCAGCCCCAATTGGTGGCCCGGCGACTTAGGCATTCCTTTCAGCACCGGAGCTCAGAATTTTATTCGCTACGCCGTATTCCCACAAAGGCTGGCGGTGGAGAACAATGGCCAAGTAACCGTCTATGACACGCTAGATCACAGCATTGGTGGCGTCAGCCAACAACAGGGCGGCGATAGCTCACTCAGCTTTAGTAGCCAATACGGCACTGTGTCGGTTAACAGCCTCCCCGTCATTTCTGGGCCGGGTGTGCCTCCGCCACCGCAAACAAATTTCGCAGCTCCAGCAACTAACGAGCCTTACAGTGCACCATCACCAAGCATTATGCCAGAGACACCAGCAGCGCCGGAAACACAGCCAACACCTGTTCCAAACACAATCAACAGTAACGAGGCCATGAACCTGCTAGAACAGTTGGGCCGCTTGCGAGACGCCGGAGTCGTTACGCAGGAAGAGTTTGACCATAAAAAACGGGAATTAATGGCAAGAATTTAATCGTCATCAGAGCGATGTGATTTGGCTTGTTGAACTCTTGGGGGGTATTAAAAGCGCTTAATGCAAGCTCGTAGCGCATTAGGGAGCACAGAATGCGCTCTACTAAATTACCCCTGTTTGGATTTCCGATGCAATTCAAACATTGCCGTCCACGGAGGGTAGATAGACTGGCCCCTGAGCAGCCAAGATGGCTTGCACCGGCAGCCGCCGCAAACAGGCAGCGCTGTCGCCAGCACTATCACAGCCCAGTGTCATAGGGGTGGCCGCGCCTATTGCCTCAGCGAGCGGTAGGCTGAGTTGACTAGGTGCGTAAGTGCCACTTTGTACAATGGCTTTGTGGAAAAGCCCTTGCGCCTGGGAAGAAACCAGCTGTGTCATCACACTGTGGCCACCGGCGGATTCACCAAAAATGGTGACATTCGAAGGGTCGCCACCATACTCTTCCTCTTCGATATTGCTCTGCACCCAAGCCAAGGCGGCCTGTTGATCCATTATTCCGTAATTACCAGAACCCATACCACTTTCGACAGATAATATCGGGTGGCTTAAAAACCCTAAGATTCTCAAACGATAGTTTAACGTAACAACCACAACCCCCTGCCCCACCAGAACCTTCGGGTGGTATGTGGGCTGGTAGTCGGGGTTGCCATTTTCGGGATCGTTACCAGAGCCGGCCACAAACGCGCCGCCATGTATCCATACCATCACAGGGAACTCTCCAGTGGTGTCCGGTGTAAATACATTCAAATACAAACAATCCTCAGAAACACTGGCAGAACCGAAGGAACCGCCCGTCTGGGCGCATTTGCTACCATATGCTGTGGCCAGTAGTAATTCTGAACGATTGGCAGGCGGAGCTCGCGGCCTGAAACGATTTTCACCCCTGGGAGGCGCTGCGTAGTGGATTCCCTTAAAAGCGACAACCCCGGTATATTCGTCTTCCACGCCCCTTCTAAATCCTGTTCGGTCTGGGCTTGATTGCTAGATAGGCTATTTTCATCCGATGAGTCTGAGTCACAGCCTAATAAGGCTAGGGCCTGTTGCCGCCCAGGGCAGCCAAGGCTTGAACAAACGCAACAATAAAGAGCTATGAAAGATCCTTAGGTTTACCATCGCAACTTACCCCACTTTTATTGTTATTAGGTGTAGTTATTAGGTTGCCTACCCGCACAAGTAAAAAGCGGGGCCGTTACCAGCGCTTAGGTAAGCGCGATGAATATACCGCCTAAATAGGAATGGATGCTCCCCAACACACTAAAGTGTGTTGATTCGTGTAATAGTTTTCCTCTTAATGATATTTAACGTGCGATTAGTGATTCGGCAATTCAATGGAACTGAGCATATTTCTTGTTCGACCTAGTGGTTATTCACCTACCACAATTTTGGCTTCGGACCTTAATATCGCCTGTGGCGCGCAGAATTTATTCGGCCAACGGCAACTGTAGCCGAACCGTTGTGCCACCAAATGAGTTCGGTGACAATATTTGAATCGTGCCTCGGTGCCTATCTACGATGCGTTTAGCGATCGCTAAGCCCGCGCCATTACCGGGGTAATCTCGCCCTACAGCTCTGAAAAACATTTCAAATACGTGCGGTTGATGTTTTGCAGCAACACCAATACCGTTGTCGATAATGTTAAATTGAGCTAGCGATGGATTCTGAGTTCGATCTTCGTTCGATTCAATTGAAATTCGCGCTGTCAGAGCTTTATTGTGAAAAACCAAACTGTTTTTCACAAGCTGAAGAAACAGGATCTCCAATTGCTTGGCAGAACCAATAACGCACGGGGCCGGCTGAATGTTCAATTTAGCGCCCACGGTTTCTATATCCACCTGCAACCTCTGCACGACGGCTTTTAACACCTCAGTGCAATCTACCGCTGACTCGCCTTGTGTTTGCGAACTTACTCTTGAATAAGCCAACAAATCGTCCATTTGGCTTCGAAGTAGGTCTAGGGTTTGAAACGACTCTGCAATACCATGAGTGATCGTTTCTTCGGCGTGCTTATCATTAGCCTCTTCAATCTGTTCCAAATACCACTGTAAGTGTCGTATTGGCGCCTTTAAGTCATGTGACACACGATAGACAAATGCTTGGTGCTCTATGTGCAGGCGTTCTATCTCTGCACGTAACTTGTTTAAATCTGAACTCACAGACCCACACCTAACCTACTGCTCTACTTTGGATGGCAATACGACAATATCAACCCAAAAATTTTCTACCCGGTTGACTATATCAAAGAACTTTCGAGCATCTACCGGCTTTACTATGTAGCAATTAGCGTGTAGGTCATAACTTTGCAATACGTCTTGGTCTGATTCCGAGGATGTCATAATAATAACAGGAATTCGTTTTAGCTCGGTATGCGCTTTTATATCTGCCAGTACTTCTTTACCATCGGTTTTAGGCATGTTTAAATCCAACAAAATGATATCCGGCGTGACGGCATCTTCGTACCCCCCTCGCTTATACAAAAAATCCAAGGCCTCATCACCGTCGCGCACACTGTGGATTTTGTTGCGAAAGCGAGCCTTTTCAAACGCCCTCATTGTCATTTCGATATCTGCGGGATTGTCTTCTACCAGTAAGACCTCTGCCAAAACGTTTGCCATCTCAACCTCCTTATGCTTGCACTTTTTTTAGTGTAAAAAAAAATGTTGAACCTTCGCCAACCGTTGATTCAGCCCACATTTTACCGCCATGAATTTCGACAATCTTTTTACAAATTGCCAAACCAATGCCTGTTCCGGGGTATTCGTTCTGGTGGTGCAGCCTTTTAAAAATTACAAATATCTTATCAAAGTGCCTTTTATCAATCCCGATACCGTTGTCTTGAATCGCGAACTGCCAACAAGCTATCTGATCACTTGCTGTTACTGAAATCGCCAAAGCACGCTCCTTCGACTGGTACTTTACTGCATTACTTATGATATTTTGAAATAGTTGGTAGAGGATAGTCTGATGCCCTCTCACCACAGGCAACTCATTGCGTTTAACATTTAGCCCGATCTGATTTGACTCTAGTAGATCCTGTACAGCTACTACAGAGTCAAGAAGCTCGGCCGTATCGACTAACTCCAACTGGTTTGTTTGGTATTCCAATCGAGAAAAACTGAGTAAATCCCGAACCAGATTTTGTGCCCGAACAGCGCCGTCAACCACGTAGTCCATGTAGCGCGCTAGGGATTCTTCTGCTAACACCCCTGAAGGAAGTTGTTTTTTCAATTCACCACTGTACATGCTAATCATTCGCAGTGGTTCCTGCAAATCGTGGGAGCAGACATAAGCGAAGTTCTGTAATTCCAGATTCTGGTTTTTTATCAAGTCGTGCGCTTTCTTTTGTTCAGTAATATCATTAACAATCACAACGAAACGCACGTCTGTTTCACCAATCTGGGCCTTATCAACCAACACTTCCACTGGGACTAAACGCCCACGCCTGCCCAACGCCTTCTGTTCACAACGAAAAGGATACCGAGCAGACTCTGTCTGATTTGTGGGCACTTCCTGAGAATTCAGGATGGCACCTAAATGTTGTTTGGGGAAGTAGCTAGCCAAGCTACGCCCAGCAATCCCCCCTTTGGTTTCACCCAGGATTTTACTGAATTCTTCATTGGCAGACTCGATGACCCCGCCTCCATCGACCAAAACAATGCCCACCGGGGCGTATTCCAGTACCGCATTAAGATACGAGCGCTCTTTTTGTAATAACCCCAGTAGTTTATAAAAGCGCGTTACGTACAGTGCCGCAAAAACAAACAGTAGAAATACAACAACATCGCTCATTAGGCGCCACTGACCTACTCTATCCAATTGAGCCATCTGGTTGCGGTAGGCATGATCTTCTATGGCGTGTAAATCGCTGATGTGGGTGCGCACCGAATCCATCAGTTGCCGGCCAAGGTTGGTATGGACTACCTCAGCAGCTTGTTCGATACTTTGTGTTTGAGCAAGATGAATAGTCAGAGCGAGCTCCTGTAATTTCTCGCCTGCTAGCTCGCTGATCATTGCCACCCGATTGCTGAGCGCTGGAGAATCCGCTGTCAACTGAGCCAAATGATCAAGAGCGGCTGAAATTCGTTTAATCGCCGTTAAATAAGGCGCCAGGTATTCTTGCTCTTGGGTTATCAAGTAGCCACGCTGGCCGGTTTCTGCGTCTTGCAATAATGAAAACGTAATCGTTAATTGAGACTTGATTGCGGCAATATCAGCCAGGCGATCCGATACGTCATTTTCGATATATCGAGCCCACAGCGACACTCCGATCACCACGATTAGCAGGACGAAGGTCACCGCAAGGGCTTTGGCAGAGGCGATATGATTGTTGTGCAGTTTAGAGTGCATTACTAAAGTAACTTTCGGCCATAGGAACTCTGACATACAAAACACGCACTTAGGATACGTCGCCAGCCTATTTTATTATCTTATTAACAATCTAGAGTGCCACAAACTGCATAGCAACCTCTCCCCAAAGTGCTTTGCTATAAATAGTACAGGTATTCCGGTGCTATCACCATCCCGCACATTGGTATCGGCCAAATGAGCATTGTGACGGCACTTGTGATTGGGAGCTTGACCTGACAAGAATAATGGCCAAACTGAACGCAGTTATGCAGACCTCTTTACTAATAACATCTCTGCAATGGCACCAAAATTGATTGATAAACGCAAACAGACAGTGGCGCACAAATTATCACAGATGACACGCCAACTCTGTTCCAGGCATACGGCACCAGAGCTGCAGGGTCAATACGTAGAGCCTTGTGCCGCTGTTACATTTACGCACTAGAGCGTAATCCAAAAGCGTCACCGAGCACCGATACACGATGGCGCACTCGAAGCTGTCCAACGAATTTCGCTTATTCAACTCGTCTGACATCAATGAAGCGGTAGCCTTTTATAAATTGGCGTTGTTCAAAAATCCGGGGCCACCTCTTAAAACTGTTGAACTTTTGCAGTGCTTGTTACCACTATCGCTCCTGGTTTTGCCAAGCAGGCGCACATGTACCGCGCTATTATTGAAAAATTCAAACCCACCGGAGTGGTAAAAACAGCAAACTTCGGATTCCAGTCTAGACTTTATATCCCCTTCAGACGATAGACGAAACCGGGATCGCCTTGGCAATATTATTTTGGTGAACGCCTTGATGACACAACTCTTCACGGTTGGGATTTTGTCCGGTTTTCCGTTCAATCACACACTATTTTTTAAAGTGCATTTTTCTACTCCCGCAGCCTCGGCACAAGCCTCCGGCGCGCCGCTATCGAAACTGGGATTAGCGTTACCGTTAGCTAAACGCTTGTGATGGCGCCAACGTTTTCTATATTGCGCTTCCATGTAGGAAACAGCTGCAGCTTTGGCGCGCTTACCGTATCGATTAGTAACGCTGCCAGAACCGCTCTCGCCCCGCGCGGTAAAATCGCCAAAATCAACTGGGCCAATCGATCCACCGGTGGTTTCCCATTAATAGGAGGCATCGCAGCGGCGTGTTTCGCCACTGGCCGCAACGACAAAAAGAGTCAAAAATTTACACCAATAATTGAAGCAAGCTAGGCATAGCAATACACTCCATTTTGCAATAGTTTTAGTTACAGTGAAACTTTAGGTTGAGCGGTTCGGCAAACTTTTAGCCAGCAATAATAGCGACTAAAAATCCCTACCCTGACTAGGCAGCCTCAGGGCGGCAGTGCCCTTTATTAAACTATCCATATACTCAACGGCCATATCGCCAAACCTAGGGCAAAACGCCATACTTTCATCGATGGCAGACCGAAAATGAACACCGGCCCACAGCCGACTTTGACCGCAGTCTTGGGCTAGGTCCGTCCAGGTATCGAAGACTAAGGTAGTATCACTTGCAGGCGTTACACCAGGCTCAATACGCGAAGAACCCGCAGGATAATTAACCGGGTATTGCAACAAATCTGTTCCCAAAAATAAACGCGCAGACTGCGCATGGGCCTGGCAAAAACAGGCAGACGCTGACGGGTACTCAGGGTGATCGGCTTCTTCTAAGTAGCTTTGCCACTCGTCTCCTGGCACATCAGCGGAACCCTGCCCTGGCCCTCCCCACGCCCTTACCCAGCGATACCGGTAAAGTAAATTAATAGCACTGAAAGGCCGTACTGCGTCGTGCCGCCGTTTTTCTTTCCACACAAAGATACCGGCATCAAAGGCGGCCATGTTAGTGAGAAAATCCAATTGAATAAATTCTAACAAGGTGAGGTTTTGGCTCAGCGCTGCATGCACTGCGGAGATACCCAAAGACACGATTTTATTGTCAAACAATTCTGCTTTGAGCTTTTGCTCTTCAGTTAAATTAGCGGATGCTTGCAGCACCTCATTAGCCTGCACAACATAGGCCTTGCGGTGTGTTATGTTACTTTTAAAAGGCCTTGGCAAACTGAATAAGTGCGGGCTTTCAAAGGAATAGGGTTCAACCAAAGCATATTGTGGGGTAACAAACTGCTGCACTTTATAAAGCCCCAATCCCTGCCGCTGAATATCCGGTTGCCAACGTGATGGCCGGTGCAAACGGTAGGCCGTATTAACCGGTACGTAGCCGGTATAATCGCTATAGGCTGGCGACGCTATAGGGCCTTCATTGCCCAACTGATTCATTCCATCGTTTTCACGGCCATTGGCCACAGCAATACCCGCCACATTGCCCAAGCCAACGGCCGTTGTAATGTCTTCCGACTCGTCATCTGGGTCCAACCCCACTTGCTCCAGCATTGCACGCCAGCTGCCAGTAAACTCTGGCAGCAATCGGTTGAGCACTTGATAAGACGCATACATCAGCGCAACATTCAGATTCGCATTAGAAGCCTGGGACTCTGGCCGCCGCCCCAGATGCGAATAAACGCCCACCGCGGTGGGATGATAAGGCGCTGTTGCGTCATACCACGCATTGGTGATCAACGTGGTTACGCGTAACACCAAAGTCGCATCCCCGGCGTTGGCTGAGACATTTTGGTAAATAATAGGCACCACCGCAGGTATCACAACCTCCACGGCAGCATTGCCGGCATTCAAGTCAAACGCAGGCTGGCTTTTCACTGGCAATGCCATTGACCATACCAGTGCCAAAAGCCCGCACAGAAAATTTCTGTGCACACGCTGTTTATTCTTATACACCATTGCTTGTCTCCCTCTGATGGGTGTTCATCAATAAGGCCCGGTGGCATCTATGTTCCTCCAAGCCAACCCTGACGCTTTATTGCACTCCTCCGGCGGTGAAATTTCATGAATATCCATACCTAATTTGGTCTCACGAAGGTAAACTGATGAGAACTTCCTTAGGCCCTAAATTTGATTGGCAGATATTTTTCCTATTTTTGGTTACCAACAAATCGATACGCCAATTAATGACGAGAATCACGTAATCGATATGCTTGATCGCGACACGCAACTACAAGCGCTGCACAGGGAATATGACCGTATACAAAACTGTGGTGGCAAGGCTATTTTTATTACCGGCGAAGCGGGCATTGGCAAAAGTACGCTGGCCGAGAATTTTTTAGCAGGCCTGGATAAAACCATACTAAGAGCAATAGCGCTGTGCGACCCTCTATCCACTCCGCGGCCACTGGGACCTGTTAGAGATCTCTACCTAGCCATTAATGGTCACCCACCGAGCGACGCCAACAGCTCGGGCTTTTATTTTGAGCAATGGTTGGCACAACTACAGGCAATGCCAATACCCCCGGTATTAGTGATAGAAGATTTACACTGGGTCGATGAACGAACATTGGATTGGATCCAATTCGTCGGCCGGCGCATTATTCAGCTGCCAATTTTACTGCTGTGCACCTTTAGAGACGATGAGATTTACAGTAACCACCCGCTAAAAAAGGCCTTAGCCACCGTTCCTGCTAGCTATCAAATCAGCCTGTCTTTGCCAGCGCTATCGCTTAGCGCCATAGATGAGATGAATACCAATTCCGGCATAAGCAGCCAACGATTACTTTCGATTACTGGTGGCAACCCCTTTTATTTAACGGAATTATTGAATAGCCAGCATTCAAGCCAAATACCGACTACGGTGGCCGACGTAATACAGTCTAGACTCAATAGCTTACCCAGTGAGGCGCAATTTCTGATTGAGCGATTAGCCTGCGTGGTGGGCGTAATTTCCATACCGTTGCTGCCTGCCATCAGTGACAATCGAGACCTCAGCCCTGTAGACAACGCTATTGAACGCGGTATATTAGAGGAGAGCTGTCACGGGCTGTGTTTTCGACACGATATTGTGCGGATAACCATTTACAATCAACTCAAACCTTTTCAACGCCGGCAACATGAGCGCGCCATACTTCGGGCACTGCTCGGATTACCGGACCATACGCCTTTTCTCGACAGCATAGTGCATTACGCACAAAAGACTGAATCCATAGATACGCTGTTACAATTTGCGCCATTGGCCGCAGCTAAAGCGGCACAATTCGGCGCGCACAAAGAAGCGACAGCTTACCTGGCCCAGTGTAAGCCCATCTTAAATCACACTAGCGCAGATATTGCCGCCACATTACTGGAGGAATGGGCCTACGAAGCGGGATTATCCATACACATTGACTCGGAGGTGATCGACGCTCGTAAACAAGCCATTGACCTATGGCAGCAACTTGGCCGCAACGATAAAGTTGGGGAAAATTTACGCTGGTTATCGCGCATGCATTGGTATCGAGGAGAGTCCCAGCAGGCGCACAGCTATATCGAGCAAGCCCTGGTCATTTTAGAACAAGAGCCTGCCTCGGTTGCGCAGGCCAACGCCTACGCCCTGCGAGCCCAATACCATATGCTGCAGGACCAAATGCCCGAGGCCATTACATGGGCAAATAAAACCATTGCGCTGGCCAAGCAGTTTAATTGCCAAGAAATTCTCGCCCATGCTCTTAATACGAAGGGCACAGCTAAAATGTTCCGGGCCGATTTAACTGGCGAAGCAGATTTACAACAGAGCTTGGCTATTTCTTTGGCCAATAAATTGGATGAACAAGCTGCTCGTGTATACACCAACCTATCTGAGTGTTTAATAGAAAACGGCGAACTGAGCAAAGCCGAAGCCTGCATAGAACAAGGTATTAGCTTTGATACCAGCCACGATTTGGATTCCTGGACGTATTACCTCATTGGCAGAAAGGCGCAATTAAAGCTGGAGCAGAGTCAATTTCAAGAAGCGCAACTCATTGCCAATAGCGCTCTGCGCCAACCCAACCAAACGCTATTAATGAAGATTCCAGCGCAGATCACGCTGGCGAGAACCCTGCTTAGGCAAGGCAGCCCAGGGTTTGAAAAACACCAAGCTCAGGCTAAAGCCGATGCGCTGAAAATCAACGAACCGCAATACCTGGCGGCAGTTTACTTAACCGATTTGGAATACGCCGTTATTCATGAGCAACAAGCCATGGCCACCACGGCCCTAAGCGCCTTACTAAAATTGGGTGCCCTGGCATTAAGCCATCGAAAACGCGGCGAGGCATGTTTTTGGGCCCATTACGGTGATTTGGAAATACCTAGCCGATTTACTAAAAATCTACCACAGGTTTTTGATGTATTTTTAGGCGGCGACATTCAGCGTGCTGCCAACTTATTTACTGAACAGCAATCGGTTTATTTTGCCGGCTGGTGCCTTAGCCTTCAGTCCGAGCCAGAATCCTTGACTCAAGCACAGAATCTGTTTGCTACCATCGGTGCAAATAGTGCTCTTGGCTACATTACGAAACACAACAATAGCACCACAGAAAAAATATCCTTAAATAGTGCTTCTACACCTAGCACACAGACTGCTCTCCACAGTAATCCGCCGACTCATATGCCCTACGGTTTAACCAAAAAAGAGCGACTTGTGTTGTCGTTACTTGTTGCTGGCAACAGCAATAGCGCCATCGCCGAAAAGCTGTCTCGCTCTAAACGCACCATCGAAAATCATGTTGCTTCCATCTTCAGTAAGCTCGGCTGCAAAAATCGAGTAGAAGTTTTACTGAAAATACAAAGTGAACCTTGGATTCAGCAATCCACCCCCGAGGCAGTATTAGCCGATTGAGTGTGCCGCTAGGCTTTCATTGATCTGATGGTCAACCAGCCCACGGCCAAAGCAAAAGCAAAGCTCAACAGGGTTCCCAGCATCATATATTCGGTGAGTTTCATATCCTTATTGGTGGTTAAGTCGCCAAACCGAAAAATGGTTTTTGTGGCCACTAAAAAACCGATGCCGGTAAACTGCCCCATTAAAACAAACGATAACGTTAAAAAGCGCTCTATGTAGCCGATCCAGGCTCCGGCGGAGGCCAATCCCACGCCAGTGAGAGCGCCAGCTTCGCCTTGCTCTGCAGTTTGGCTCATGGCATCGGTATGCCTTTTAAGTGCCATAGAAATCAGTACAGAGGCCGGCTTGCCCACCAACAGATAGGCCAAGGCTATGGCTAGATTCTGGCTGCTCATTAACCAGGCGGCAACTCTCTTAATATCGTCGAAGGCGGTATCCGTTATCCACAACCAAAGCGCAAAGATAATCGTGATATGAATTATTTGATCGATCAGAAAATATAGTAAAGTAGCTGGCCGATAGGATTTCCAACCGTCCGTTAATACGTGGCTAATGGCCAAAATTGCCACCGCACCAGCCACCTGCAACCATGGCGCGGGCTGTTGCCCTGGTAAAAACCACAACAAAAGCACCGCCAAGTAGAGTACCAAATGAACCAAACCGTGCTTCCACAGACCGGGAGATTTGAAATGATTTTCGTTGCGGCAGTGAATCCATTTTCCGGCCTGCAAATAAAAGTCCGCTACAAAATGCGCAGCCAACAGCAACAATAAAAGCTCCATTACTCCTCCCCGGCAATCCGCGTCACGTGATGATTAACAAGCCGCACATAATCGCGGATCAAAAATGCCCCAATACTACTCAATCGATTACTGATGTTTTGCCGGCTGGTGCCGGTGAGCTGAGCAAGCGCTCTATGCTCTGCAAATCCGCTTTCTATATATTGGCTTAGTAGTTGGGCTTGGGACTTGGTGAGGTTATTCAGCTGGTGGTTAAAGAATCGCGTCAGTAAATTCAACTCTTCTGAGTTAACGGCCTGGCCGAAGGTTAGGGTCATTTCCGCACGAGCGGTTTGCTCTAATGCTCGACCAGAATCAATAAACGCCTGGCCCATGGCCGTACCGGGTTTGCCAGTGCTTTTATCGTCGCAGGCGTCATCCTCGCCAAACGCCAGCGCCATGGTGCACAAGATAGGCTTAGCTGCACATTCAGCGGCGTGTAAACCGAGCTTTATGGCCAAAGTGGATTCCAGCGCTTGCAGCGGATTGGTGTAGCGTACCTGGAAGCCATCACCTCGGTAGATTTCACTGTCCGCACCACAGCGCTTCTGCTCAGCCTTAAGTAGCGCACTCAATAGCGCTAGAGTATCTTTATAAACACCTTTTGGGAGCTTGGTGGAATGCACCAAGTCGGCGGTTAGAACGGCTATCACAGTATGTGCCTCTTGTATGAGGCATCAACCTTATTATATTGCCAACAACTCTGCAACTGTATTTAGTTGCATTAATAAGAGCAACTTTATTAAGTTGCAATAGAATTCAATGACGATAGCCAGCCTTACCTGCCCCACCGCCCCACACAATGCAGTAGACTTACCCCTTTTTTACTACAGGAATGCTATGCGCCCCTCCTCCCACGGCGGCGACTATGCCCCGCAACACTTCAACTGGCAAGTGCTCACCGCCATTTGGCCCTACCTTGCAGCTTATAAACTGCGTATTGGGCTAGCGCTGCTATGCTTAATGGCCGCCAAACTGGCCAGCACCTATATCCCGTTTCTGCTCAAGTACATGGTGGATACTCTGGATACCAGTACAAACGGCAATGCCAATCTGGTGCTTATGCCACTGGCCCTGGTGGTTGCCTACGGCGCCGCCCGTTTTGCCAATGTGTTATTTGGCGAACTCAGGGATACTGTATTTGGCCGAGTAACAGAACAGGCCATGCGCCGCATTGGACTCAAAGTTTTTCGCCACCTGCACCAGCTGGATTTAGCCTTTCATTTGGATCGTCGCACCGGCGCATTATCACGGGATATCGAGCGCGGCACCAACGGCATCAGTTTTTTAATGCGCTTTTTCGTTTTTAATATTATCCCCACCATTTTTGAGATCGTTTTAATCGCCGGAATTCTTTTTGTTAATTACGGTTGGTTGTACGCTCTGGTCACCCTGGCCGCCGTTGCTGCCTACGCCGTATTTACCTTTTACACCACAGAATGGCGCACTCGATTTATGCGTGAGGCCAACGCCGCCGACAATTCCGCCAACGCTCGTGCCGTAGACAGCTTATTAAACTTTGAAACGGTTAAATATTTTAACAACGAAGGATTTGAGGCAGATCGCTACGATCAGGATTTAATCGGCTGGGCCCAGGCACGGCGCAAGAATCGCCTATCGCTGTTTACCCTAAACGGCGGCCAGGCGTTGATTATTGCGGTGTCTCAAACCTTAATGATTGGCATGGCCGCCAACGCCGTAACCCAAGGCGATATGACCTTGGGCGATTTTACGTTGATCAACGCCTTTATGATGCAGCTATTTTTGCCGCTGAATTTTTTAGGCTTTGTGTACCGAGAAATTAAAGCCTCTCTGGCTAATATAGAGCAGATGTTCGCTCTACTGGATGAAAAACCGACAGTCATCGATACCCCCGATGCTCCCACCCTCAACACCCACCAGGGCCGAGTTGAATTTGATAAACTGTGGTTTAGTTATAGCCCGGATCGGCCTATTTTAAAGGGTGTGAGTTTTGCCATAGAGCCCGGCCAGAAGGTAGCGGTGGTGGGCGCCAGCGGCGCGGGAAAGTCCACCCTGGTAAAATTACTGTTCCGATTCTACGACCCACAAAAGGGCCAAATCCGTATTGATGGCCAAGATATCCAAGCGGTTACCCAAAGCTCGCTCCGCCAACACATCGGCATAGTGCCACAGGATACCGTGCTGTTTAATGACACCATTTTAGAGAATATTCGCTACGGTAACCCTATGGCTACGGACACAGAAGTTAACCAAGCTATCAAGCTGGCGCATTTGTCGGACTTTATTAATAACCTACCCAAGGGTGCAAATACCATGGTGGGAGAGCGCGGATTAAAACTCAGCGGAGGCGAAAAACAACGCGTCGCCATCGCCCGAACCTTGCTGAAAAACGCTTTAATTCTCGCCTTTGACGAAGCCACGTCGTCCTTGGATAGCCACTCGGAACAAGCCATACTGCAGGCACTGGAAGAGATCGCCCAGGGCCACAGCAGCTTGGTGATTGCTCACCGGCTTTCTACCATTGTGGATGCGGATAACATCGTAGTGCTGAATGCCGGAGAAGTGGTAGAGCAAGGTAACCACACCGCATTGCTTGCCCTCAATGGGCACTACGCCAAACTGTGGCAGAGCCAACAAAAACAAGCCACTGCAAGCGATTAACAAGGTTTTTTTAAACCGCAAAATCCAACGCCATGGTGACACTAAGTACAGTGATGGTAACAATGGACACGCCAAACACTTGCCGTGCCCAGCCCCGAACATCCACACCGGAGCGATACCCTCGCAGGGCCATCAATAACCACCAACAGCTGGTAGTACTGGCCACCAACAAAAAGGCACCGCCGGTGTAACCTTGGAAGGACAACAGCATAGTGACCAAACTAAACACTAGGATGTAAGCCACGATGTGGAATTTCGCTTTACCGATACCCGCAGCCACGGGCAGCACCGGAATGTTAGCAGCGGCGTAATCTTGGTAGCGATAAATGGCAATGGCATAAGAATGAGGCATCTGCCACAGACAAAACATCAACAGCAAAATACTAGCGCCGGCGTCCCATTGACCGGCCGCCGCGGTGTAACCCACCACAGGCGGCACCGCGCCGGATAAACTGCCCACCAAAGTGCCGTATACCGAGCGCCGTTTAAACCAAAGACTGTAAAAGCCAACGTACACCAATAAACCGAATGCGGCCAACCACACACTTAGACTATTGGCATAGCGATGCAACAACACCAACCCCAGGGCCGACAACAATAGCCCACTGCCATAGGCCATAGACGCGGATACCTCACCGGTGACGGTGGCGCGATGCTTAGTGCGCTGCATGCAGGCGTCGATATCGCGATCTATGCCGTTATTAATGGCACAACCACCCGCCACTACAGCGGTAAGGCCCAGCATGCTGGCAATAAATACCGGCCACTGGACATTACCCTGGGCGGCTAAAAAGTAGCCGCCAGCCGCGGCAACTAAATTACCGCCAACAATACCAGGCTTTATTACGTTTAAAGTCGATTTTTTCACCGATTACCCCATCATCATGTGGTTAGCGCTGTAAATAATCCAAACGGACAAACCCACCACCAGTAAAATAACCAGCGCCGTAAATAAAAAAGTGAACGTATTTTCTCGGCTACTGTAAGAAAAATCCAAGTGCAAAAAGTATTTAAGGTGTACCAATACTTGAACCACGGCGGTAGATACGATTAAAACCACTAAGCTACCTTTACTGAGCGCGTGGCTCATCACCGCGGCAAATGGGATAACCGTCAACACCACCGCTAGCACAAAACCCATTAGATAACCGCTAACCGATCCGTGGGATGCCGCCATTTCAGTACCTGAATCACTCATTACAATACCCCCAACAAATACACCACAGAAAATACACACACCCAAACCACATCCAAAAAGTGCCAAAACAGGCTCAAGCAGCTTAGGCGGGTTACGGTGCGTTTCGGCAAACCTTTTTTTGTAACCTCTAACAGCAGTACAACCATCCACACTAGGCCCGCTGTGACGTGCAACCCGCGCATACCAACCAAGGCAAAAAAAGACGATAAAAACGCACTGCGCGATGGACCATAACCTTCGCTGATGAGGTGGTGAAACTCATTGACCTCCATGGCGATAAAAATGGCGCCTAGGGCAAATGTCACCATTAACCAACCCAGCACCTGGGAGCGCTTTTGCTGGTGGGCTGCGATCATGGCAAAGCCATAGGTGATACTGCTTACTAATAACGTAGCCGTCTCTACCGCAACGTAGGGCAATTCAAAAATATCGGGGCCCGACGGCCCACCGGCGGTATTCATAAACAATACCGCGTAGGTTGCAAAAACCGACGCAAACAACAAACAGTCGGTCATTAGATAAATCCAAAAACCGAAGGTGGTAATATTGCTGCTATCGGGGTGCTCATCGCCATGGTCACCCTGGGCCATATGCGGCGGCACCCCGGCGATTGCGGTGTTCATAGTATTCATAGCGCAGCCTCCTTAACCGCCGCTAGATGCTGGCTTTCAATCTCCGCTACCTGGTCTGGTTGCACGTAATAATCCACATCATCGTCGTAGGCACGGTGAATAAAAAAGCCAAAGGCGGCGATTAAACCCACTACCGCCAACCACACAATGTGCCATACGGCGGCAAAGCCAAACACCGTCAGCGAACCCGCAATCAATACGCCAGCGGTGGTATTTTTGGGCATGTGAATGGGCTGATATTCAGCCACCTGCTGGTAGGCCAAGCCCTGCTCTTTTGCCTCGGTAAAGGCATCGATGTCGTGCACATCGGGCAGGCGAGCAAAGTTATAGAATTGCGGTGGCGACGCCGTGGACCACTCCAAGGTATGGCCGTTCCAAGGGTCACCGGTGGTATCGCGGTTTTTCTCTCTATCGCGGAAGGCGACGTAGAGTTGAACAAACTGTAAAACAATACCAATCATAATAATGAATGCGCCGGCACAAGCGATGTACAGCCACAGATTCCAATCCGGGTTATCGGTATGGTTTAAGCGCCGTGTCATACCTAAAAAGCCCAACACGTATAACGGCATAAAGGCCACGTAGAAACCCACCTGCCAACACCAAAACGACGCTTTGCCCAAGCGCTCATTAAGATGAAAGCCCATGGATTTCGAAAACCAAAACGAAAACCCAGCCAGGTAACCAAATACCGCGCCGCCGATGATGGTGTTGTGGAAATGCGCAATCAAAAACAGGCTGTTGTGCAGCACAAAATCTGCCCCTGGCACGGCCAGTAGGACTCCAGTCATACCGCCGATGGTGAAGGTCACCATAAAACCCAGGGTCCACAATACCGGCACGGTAATCTGTAAACGGCCGCGATACATGGTAAATAGCCAGTTAAATAATTTTACGCCTGTGGGCACCGCAATCACCATGGTCATCACACCAAAAAACGCGTTAACGTTGGCACCGGAGCCCATGGTAAAAAAGTGGTGTAACCACACCATAAACCCTAACACCGCAATGGCACCACTGGCCCAAACCATGGAGGTATAGCCAAATAAGCGCTTGGCGGTAAAGGTAGAAATCACCTCAGAGAAAATACCAAACGCCGGCAGGATTAAAATATACACCTCGGGGTGACCCCAAGCCCAAAACAGGTTGATGTACATCATGGCGTTGCCGCCACCATCGTTGGTGAAAAAATGAAAATCCAAGTAGCGATCTAGGGTTAGCAAACCCAGCACGCCGGTTAGAATGGGAAACGAGGCTACGATTAAAATGTTGGCCCAGGTGCAGGTCCAGGTAAAAATGGGCATCTGCATTAATTTCATTCCGGGCGTGCGCATTTTAATTACCGTGACCAAAAAGTTAACCCCGGTTAGGAGTGTTCCTATGCCCGATATCTGCAATGCCCAGATGTAATAGTCCACCCCCACTCCGGGGCTAAACGTCAGCTCAGATAAGGGCGGATAGGCCATCCAGCCGGTGCGTGCAAATTCACCCACCGCCAAAGAGAGATTAATTAATACCGCACCGCCGGCGGTGAGCCAAAAGCTGAGGTTATTTAAAAACGGGAAAGCCACATCCCGTGCACCAATTTGCAAAGGCAGAACGATGTTCATTAACCCGATCATAAATGGCATGGCCATAAAAATAATCATGATCACACCGTGGGCCGAGAAGATCTGATCGTAGTGCTCCGGCGGTAAATATCCCTCAGCGCCGCCGGTGGCTAAAGCCAGTTGGGTGCGCATCATAATGGCATCGGAAAAACCACGCACCAACATCACCAAGGCCAGCACTATGTACATTACCCCCAAGCGTTTGTGATCCACCGAGGTAAACCAATCGCGCCACAGCACGCCCCATTTACGGTAACGAGTGACGGCCACAGCGATGGCGATTCCCACCACCGCGACCATCAAGAGCGTGCCCATAACGATGGGTTCGTGATATGGGATTGCATCCCAAGATAATTTTCCTAATATCGACATGGTATTACCTACGACTCCTTAGCACTGGCCGATGCTGAACCGGATTGATGGGCAGCGTGGGGAGACGAATGTTGCCCTTGCGCGTGGTCACCAGATTTGCTTTTCCAACTGTTGTAATTCTTCATATATTTATGCATCACTTGCTGAAATAGCCCTTTTTCTACTTGGGCAAAATATTCAATGGCATGAGCTTCACTGGGTTCCGCCAGCTGCTGATATTGGCGTTGGCCTAGGGAGTTCGGCGCCGACTTAACCTCATCCACCCAATCAGCAAAGGCCTCAGGGCTGGTGGCCATGGCGATAAATTTCATACCAGAGAAACCGGCACCACTGTAATTGGCAGAGAAACCTTGGAATTCGCCGGGCTCGTCAGCCACCAGATGTAATTTGGTTTCCATACCCGCCATGCAATAAATTTGGCTACCCAACTGGGGAATAAAAAAGGAGTTCATGGTTGACTCCGAAGTCAGCTTAAATTGCAAATGCTGATGCGCGGGGAATACCAATTCGTTGACGGTGGCGATGCCCTGCTCTGGGTAGATAAACAACCATTTCCAATTGAGTGATACCACCTCAATAACTAGGGGAGGCTGCTCATCATCAAGTGGTTTGTAAGGATCCAACACATGGGTGGAGCGCCATGTGATGGTGCCCAACACCAAGATGATGACCAGGGGAATAAGCCAAATAACGGCTTCAATGGCGTGGGAGCGGGACCACTTTGGATCGTAAACTTCGTTTGATCGGCTAGCCCGATAGCGCCAGGCGAAATAAATGGTCATAAAGATAACCGGCAACACCACTATGAGCATTAGGCCGGTAGCCACGAGAATCAGCGTTTTCTCGTGGCTGGCCACCTGGCCCTTCGGGTCTAAAATACCGCCGCAACTGGCCAGCAATAAGCAGGCTCCCAGGAGCGCAAGCAGCTTCCAAGATCGTAGCAACACGTTGCATCCTTTTAGAAACGTGAAACAAAGTTCTGGGCGCAGCGGATCTATCCCGAGAAACCCGGGGAACGAAAGTACGCCCATTGAGACTTGAGTTTTCCGCTGTGCGGAATCACTCAAATAGAAACAGAGATTAAGAAACCTGTGGGGGAGCCCGGCTTAGATGAGCACTGCGAGGGAGAGAATATTTCGTCAATTGCACCGGCCTGCGCTGGAGCAGCAAACGGAACCGAGCAACAAGAGATTTAAGGAAATCGAAAAAGACCAAGAAATGCTTTAAAAAAAGGATATCAGCCACTAACAAGAGCGAAAGCCCCATCAGTACAAAAGCCTCGTATCCATCCACACCGTGTAATAACTGAACGGCGTCTCCGGTATCAAACACCAACCCGTGTTGTACCAACACAAGATGTAAACTCAGCCACAACAAACCTAGCATCAGCCACATAACGGCCATCAGCGCGCCCGGCGTAGACGCGGACTGAAGTACTGTCTGAGATCGAGGTGTGTTGATTTTGGAAGCGTTCAATTGGCCTAGTCCAAAGGAAAATTCAAAATACTTGTAGGTCAAACGACGTGAACAAATAACTGAAGGTGCCGAAAATAGTCGGTTATAAGATGGGACAAGTTAATTTCAAAAAAATTCAATGAAGGTATAGAAATGTGCGCGCATGGGTTGCAATACAGCAGAAGATCCTACCTACGGGCACCAACTGATCTTCTTTCCCCCCTGGTAGCGCACCGCCAGGCCTTGGGCCACCAGCAACGCGCCCAGGCTACGGTCATCCACACAGACATCCGCCAGCAACCGAAAGTACTTATCGCGCTTGATATTCATTAAGGTAACCGAGTTGGCTTGGGTAACAGCCCTGCGGGTGAACAGCCTCGCCGCCAGCGCGCGTTTTTTCTCTTGGGGGCACTGGGCGCGAATTTCTGGCGTATCGATACCGGCCACCCGTACACCAATGGCTTGGCCGATCACCCCTGGCCAAGCATCGATGGTCACGGTAATGGAATCGCCATCGTAAATACCCACAACCTGGCTTACGGCAACCTGGCCGAAGGTCTCAGACTCGGGCCTGACACAAGCAAAAACAGCACAGGACATAAGCTGGCACGCGACCAGCAGCAAGCAGGCAGACCTCAACAAACGCAAACAACACCTCAAGCAAAATAGGCTTTACTCTACAAGCTTAGCCTTGTTGCTCCACGCTGTCAGCCAAGCTGGCAAGTTGTTCTAGCCGCTGGGTGAGTGCGTCGGTAGGCGCCAGGCCCACGGTATCTAACAGGGTTTGCCAGCGGTAGGCCCAATCGTGACGACGCAGGGATTCCACCACATTACGCTGGCGAATCCGTGCCACTCGCTCTGGGTCTGACTCTAGTTCGCGGTAGAGATCAATGATTTTACTCGGATCTTCTGGGTTGGGAATCACCACATCGGGCCAGCCAAACAGCGCATCGAAGGCCTGATTGCGCGGGGCATCGCCAATCATCACGCAACCGGCGGCAGCACCTTCAAAAAAGCGGTAACCCACTTCGTGGTCGTTGGCCCCCAATGGCTGGTCGAACTTTGGCCGATTAGCTAGAAAATACTTAGATCGTTTGAGAAAACTAAGCAATTGTTGGCGGTGATCCTGGGTTGTGACCACCTCCGCCTTAGCCAGCCCACGGACGGTATCTCGCAGATAGAAAAAAAGTTGATCCGTTTGAGAATGAGCCAACAAGCTTCTGTGTATTTGCTCCGGTCTTCTGCCCACACTCAAAAAGTCGATGCACCGCCCAGCTAAGTCTGGATACGGGCAAGAGGCCAAAGCATCAACCGCAGGCGGCAGATAGTAACATGGGCGGCCAATCTGTTTGCTTAACTCTTCCACCGGCCCAGCGCAGCCAATAAACACTGCATCGAAGCATTGCAAACGGTGTAAAAACTCAGTCTTTAACGGCAATTGACTAGCCCACAGTTCACTGATGTAACACACCGAAATTTTTGCAATGTTGCTAAAATCTCGCTGACGCCCCATGGTCAGTAGATCAGCCACAATGCCACAGTGAACAAAGGCCAACTCGTATTGAGCACCGCCGGCCCGGAAAGATGGGGTTAAGGTGTACTTACCTTGGGAGTAGCGCTCCACGAGCTTAGTACCAAGACGGGCAAGTTGCGCACCTGGTGCAGGTTTCACACTGGCTATATCCGCCGGCTCCAGCTGGGCCATTAAGTCTTCAAATTCGTAGCCCAAACACAACCAAGTTAACGGCCGGCTGGCCCGCTGACTAACTATAATAGAACGCGCCGGTTGCTGTGACCTGATCAGATCCCAAGAGCCCAATGGTTTACCCTCCAGGTAATGCAGTTTTACGTATTTTACAACGCAATAATGGTTGGCGCTAAACCTAAGCGGGTTAAATCGGCGCTGATTTCGTCGCAGTATACTGCGTTCATAATCACTACCACGTCGGGCTTATAATCTGTTAAAAACTCTGGGCCAGCAATGGGTATTCCCGAGCCAGGTAAAAAATGGCCTTGGCGATAGGGGTTAATGTCTACCACATACTCCACGGTGGCGTTGGTATCAAAGTCAGACAAAAACGCCACGGCCTTAGAACCGCCACCCCACAAAATCACTTTTTTGCCCTGGGACGCGTAATCGTTCAAGCGGCTTTGCCATTCCTGCTGCTTGGCTTGAAAGCGCTCAGGGAAGGTAGCGACCAAATCCGTTAATGCTGATAAATCAGTATCCGTTACAGGCGCAGCGTCGGTATCGCTAATCGCGTAGGCTTCGATGGTTAGATATTGGTCTGCATACTCGGTGGCCACATCGTCCACTGCGAAGCCATTTTGCTCAAATAAATAGCGTAAGGATTCTGGCGTAAAGTAAGAGCAGTGCTCGTAGTAAATATCCTCGAAGGCTATTTCACGCAGAATTCGGGTGGACTCGGGAATCTGGAAAAACACCGTGGTGCCAGCGCGGTCGCCAATAGCTCGGCGTACGGTGGCGATGAAGTCTCCGGTTGGGTGAATGTGCTCCAATGTCATTTTACAGACGTAAAAATCGGCATTGTGATTGGCGTATTTTTCTGAGTAGAAATCGGCAATAAATTGCGTGCGCTCGGCCACCGGCGAATCCGCCAGCCGCTGCACGTCAACACCCGGGTCAAACCCAGTACCGCGATTTTCTCCCAGGCTGCACAGCAAGGCTAAAAATTCGCCTTTACCACAACCAATTTCGATGATGTCTTTTTCATGCAGGTTGTGTTTTTCAATTAAGCGCTCAGCCAGTTTGTGATGAAACTTTTGAAAAGTACCAGAAAACCCTTGGGTCTCCTCGTACCGGCCGGAGTATTCCGTCAACTTAGGGTTAAACGTGGTATTGGAAATAAAACCGCAATGGCGGCAATAACCGAGCTCTATTCGGCCTTTGGGATAACTTTGGGCCGCCTGTTTCGAATCGAGTAAAATACAGCTGTTTACAGGGACATTTTCTGCGCGATGAAAAATTTCCATTTCACCGGCATGGCAGTTTAAGCACACCACCGGGCTATTTGCTAAGGCAACACTCATGAGGCTTACACACGTAATTTGTTTGACTAGAGGATGGCGGGTTTGGGCACCGGCACAATAAATTTACCACCACGCTCGGCGTACTGAGATTGCTGGGCGCGAATTTCATCGGCAAAATTCCACGCTAAAATCAGCAGGTAGTCTGGCATAGATTCGAGCAACTTCTCGGGCGCAAAAATAGGCAGAAGCTGCCCCGGCATATGCAACCCTTGCTTATAGCTGTTGCGATCTACCACAAAGTCTACCAGCTCGGCGCCCACGCCCACGTAGTTGATCATAGTGGCGCCTTTAGCGGCGGCACCGTAGGCGGCAATGCTCTTGCCTTCGCTTTTTAATTTTTGCAGCAAGGCCAGTAGATCGTGCTTGAGCTGATCCACGCGCTGGGCAAAATCTTCGTAGTAGGTACTGGTATCCATACCCACGGCGCGCTCTTGAGCCAACAGTTCTTTTACGGAATCTTGCACAGCTTCTTGCTTACCCAAAAATAACCGCAGTGACCCACCGTGAATGGACAGCCGACGTACGTCATTCAGGTATAACCCATGGCGACGGAACAGCTTATCCAGGGCAATACCCGAGAAGTAACACAAATGCTCGTGGTAGATGGTATCGAACTCTACGTGCTCAATGAGATCCTTCACGTAGGGCACTTCGATCACAATTTCGCCGTCGTCTTTTACCAAGGTAGCCAACGCGCTCACAATGCCATTGGTGTCTGCCACATGGGCCAAAACATTGTTGGCGTGGATCACATCCGCTTGTTTGCCTTCATCGGCCAAGGATTGCGCCAGCGCCGGTGTAAAGAAATCCACCAGGGTATCAACGCCAATGTCCATGGCCCGCTGTGCCGGTCCGGAGGCCGGGTCTATGCCCAACACTGGAATGCCTGCGGCGTGGTAGTTTTTCAGTAAATAGCCGTCGTTGCTGGCGATTTCAACCACCAAGTGCTGGGGGCCCAATTTACGCCGCGCAATGATTTCAGCAACGTTGGCGGCGGAGTGTTTTAACAGCGCTTCAGAGAACGACGAGTAATAAGGGTAATCCTGGCAAAACAGAACATCCGGGGGTACCGTTTCGCGGATTTGAATCAACGTGCACTGCTCGCAGTACACCACGCTCAGTGGGTAGGTGCCTTCCGGCTTATCGAGGTTCTCGGGTTTTACCAAGGCATCGGCCAGGGGGGTTACACCCAGATCTAAAATTTGCGTCAGTTTACTGCTGGCGCAGGAGCGACAGCTTTTAATTGATTCCATGTTTGATCCTTTCGTTAGCGCCAATGCAGATGGTCGTCCAGCAAGCCATCTTCTACCAAGTGCTTAATATGCGCGATGCGCTTGTAACGCTCGCCTTCAAACTCCTCCAGCGTTAGGCCCACGTCGCGGTAGGCCTGATACAGCTGCTCGATGCCCCGCTCCACCGTCCACTGGGGCTTAAAGCCGTGTAGGGTGCGGGCGATTTTATTGCAATCAACGCGGTAGCAACGTGGGTCTGGGCCAGCATCGGGGGCGTATTCCACTTTGCAGCCCGGCACTATGTCTTGCACGATATCCGCCAGCTCACGTACCTGGTAGTTTTCTGTGGTAACACCAACATTAAACGCCTGGTTGTGAACCACCGAGCGTTGCGCTTCCAGCACAGCAATATACGCACAAGCGATATCTTCCACATGCACCATAGGTCGCCAGGGTGTACCGTCACTTTTGATAAATACCCGCCCGGTGGTAATGGCCCAGGCGGTGAGATTGTTGATGACCAGGTCAAAGCGCAATAGCGGAGACACACCGTAGGCGGTTGAAGCGCGCAGGTAGGTTGGTGAAAAGCTGTCATCGGCCAGCTGATTGAGCGCCTTTTCAACGTTGACCTTGGATACACCATAGGGCGTCACTGGGTTAAAGCTGGCCTGTTCATCCAGAAAGTCGGCGCCGGCCGCGCCATAGTTACTGCACGAAGAGGCAAACAGAAACCGCGGTACACCGGCGGCTTTAGCGCGCTTGGCCAGGGCTACGGAGGCTTGCTGATTGATTTCTTCGGTGAGCGTTGGACGGTAGTCACCCAGTGGGTCGTTGGAGAGGCCCGCCAGGTGAATAACCGCATCGAAGCCTTCCAGCTCCACCCCGTCCAGGGTTCGCACATCGGTATCAAACCCTGGGACTTCAGTTAATTCGCCGACAAACAGACAGCGCTTAAAGTAATTGGTGTCTAGCCCCACTACCTCGTGGCCGTGGGCCTTAAGCATGGGCGTGAGTACGCTGCCGATATAGCCGTTGTGGCCGGTTAACAACACCTTCATTGCTTTAACTCCAGGTCTTCCAGGGGGCTTCGCCAGAATCCCACAAACGTTCTAATAGCTTTTTATCTCGCATGGTATCCATGCACTGCCAAAACGATTCGTGACGATAGGCCATCAGCTGGCCATCTTTGGCCAGGTTTTCCATGGGTTTTTTCTCCCATTGGGTATCGTCACCGTCGATATAGTCAAAGATTTCGGGCTCCAACACGAAGAAGGCCCCGTTGATCCAACCTTCGCTGGTTTGCGGCTTTTCATCGAAGCGAGTGATTTGGTCACCGTCCAATTCTATGTGGCCAAAGCGGGCTGGGGGGCGCACCGCAGTCATGGTAGCCAAACGGCCATGGGAGCGATGGAATCGCAGTAAGTCATCCAAGTCGATGTCGGCTACGCCGTCGCCCCAGGTAAGCATAAAGGTCTCGTTGCCCATCCAAGGCTTAAGACGCTTGATTCTGCCTCCGGTGTTGGTATTGGCGCCGGTTTCCACCAAATCCACGGACCAATCCATGGCGGGCGTATCGTAGCTCTTGACCTCGCCGCTGCCGGTGTTCACCGTCAAACTGCCGTGTAGGAAGGAGAAATCACGCATCCAGCGCTTGATAATCTCACCCTTGTAACCAAGTGCGATGGCGAAATCGTTATGCCCGAACTTGGAATACAACATCATGATGTGCCACAGAATGGGATATCCACCGATCTCCACCATGGGCTTGGGTTTGGTGTCGGTTTCTTCCGCCAACCGGGTTCCCAATCCACCTGCCAGTATTCCAACTTTCATAGGCACTCCTCTGTGTGCGTTGTGCAATGCATGTATCGTTATAAACCTGGGTCGTCCAACCGGTCCACCAGGACATACAAACCGGTCATTTTACCAGATACGGGCCTAGAGCCGGTGCGTTTATAAACCAAATTGCAATATCTTTACAATTTAAGATTTTCCTAATCTGTGGTTTTTATAACCAAGCGTCGTCTATAACCACGCCAGATCTTCTTCACGGCACAATGGCCCTCATTTTTGTGATAGCGCAAAAATAAACGCGCCAATCGCTAAACCACAATGTGAAGACCAGACTCAAGGCTCGTCTGCGGCCTGTTAAAAAGCTGCTTGCAGCGCGAATGCTAAGAAACAGGATAGGAACAGGATGTCTGTCGATGGGTTGGCGCCCAGCTAAGCCGGATAGATCTGCGCTGCGTATCACCAACATTAAATGCAAACTCAAACACCCGAGGACAAGATGCCGGAGAGAAGTACGGAAGATGTCATGATCTCTAGAGTTATTGAAATGGCATGGGAAGATCGAACACCGTTTGAGGCTATTTTGGCCAACTACGGCTTTTGTGAGGCCGAGGTTATTAAGATTATGCGCGGGAACTTAAAGCCAGCCAGCTTTAGAGCTTGGCGCAAGCGCGTAACCAACAGAAAAACCAAACACCTAAAACTCAGGCCGGAGGGTATCCTGCGCGGCTACTGCCCCACACAGTACAAGCAAAGATCGCGCGGCAAATAGAGTCAACCGGCAGACAAAATTGCCGCAATGTCGGCAAGCAGCGCTGCCTACCAAGCGGGTTCTCAACACAAAGCGGCTCCACGACCGTTTTGTAGGTCAGCTATAAATAGGTACTTCGATAATATTTTATATAAACTCAGCTTATTGGATCTCAACGCAATTGATTTCATCGGTAATAAGCTGCAAGTAATGATTGTATTGCGCACCTTTCCACGCACTGTAATTCAAATTTTTAAAGTAGCCGGTCAGGCGCACATAAATTTGCTGAATGTCATTTTTATCGTCAGAATTTACCGGCGCGGCCAGAGCTTGCTCTAATAGAGACAGCAAATCCAACTGCCGAGCCAATGGCACGCTAACGTCTATGTCATCGAATGCATCCTGCTGCAAATATACCCGGTCCACCATTTGAGCTTGTAAAAAAATGACAAAGTCTTCCAAGCTCACCCCTTCTTCACCGGTGACCTTCATCATATTGGTAATATGCTCCCCTGCCTGCAATAAACTTCGCAGCGCTTCAACACGCTGCTGCCAATCGCCAGCCATATGTTGTTGATACCAGGGGGAAAGCTGCTCGTAATAGCGCGACCAAGACTGTAACGGGTCCACCGCGGGGTAAAACCGTTGGAACGCTCGCTCCGAAGATAAACCTAAAAAGGTCTTTACCGTGCCCAAGGTAGACTGAGTGACAGGTTCTTCAAAATTCCCCCCTGCCGGTGACACGGTTCCAATCATAGTTAGGGAGCCAGCCCGCTCTTGCCCCCGTCGCTGTACCACGCCAGCGCGTTCATAAATGCCTTTAATGGCGGAATCCAAATATGCCGGAAAGGCTTCCTCACCGGGAATTTCTTCCAAACGACCAGAGGTTTCTCGCATGGCTTGGGCCCAGCGGGAGGTGGAGTCGGCAATTAAAAGCACATCGTAACCCATCAGCTGGTAATACTCGGCCAGTGTGATACCGGTATAAATAGAGGCTTCACGAGCGGCCACCGGCATGGAAGAGGTATTACAGACTATAATGGTGCGGTCCATTAAAGTACCGCCTGTTTTAGGATCTGGTAAGGAGGGGAATTCTTTAATGGTTTCCACCACCTCCCCGGCTCGCTCGCCGCAGGCGACAACAATGACGATATCGACGTCCGAGTAGCGGGAAATTAAGCCTTGCAAAATGGTTTTACCCGCCCCAAACGGCCCTGGGATACAACCCGTTCCGCCTTTAGCAATGGGGAAAAATGTATCGATCAGGCGGATTGTAGTGGTTAACGGTTGGACAGGATAATGCCGCTCGGCGCAACCCTGCTGAATTAAATGTTTGGTTAAGGAAAGCCGAATAGGCCAGCGCTGACGCAGGCTTACCGGGCGTCGCTGACCGGCGCCAGCATTGAGCTCCAACACAGTATCATCAACGCAAAAACTGCCTTCCTGAACCCAACTCACGCTACAAGTTTTGGCAACATCAAAGGGCACGAAAATGTGATGCTCGAAGCGCCCTTCGGCCACGGTTCCCAACACCTCACCAGGGTTTACCGTCTCGCCCGCTTTTACCCTCGGTTTAAATAACCACTTGCGGTTGTCAGGCAGAGCATTGATATCCATACCTCGCGGTAAAAATAAACCCATACGCTTGCCAAGTTCGGCCAATGGATTTTGCAAACCATCATAAACATTGCCTAATAGGCCTGGCCCCAAATCCACCGACAGCATAGCCTTGGTCTGGGTTACTGGGTCTCCCACCCCCACGCCCACCGTGCTTTCATACACCTGGGCGTCGGCTCGCTTGCCGTCGATGCGTAATATTTCGGCTTTTAAATATTCCTGCCGCTGGTTAGCCGCCAAACGGGTGGGTAGGATATGAATGACTTCGTTTTTTGACAAAGGTAAAAAGCCACCACCGGCAAGTTCAATACTTTCGATGGTGACCAAATCATCCTGCACAGCGACCACCCGGGCACTGATCACTGCCGTGTTTTGGGCTGGGGTATCACGTTCAGACTTCCCTTCAACTTGGCTCATCACCGCTCGGACCTCTTCAATAAAACAACATTATTGCTCAGCTTTGCGCCACTGCGACCAGTGGGCAACTATGTCATCGACCAAATGCCCGCCCACGGCAACAATATTTTGCAACGTGATATCAAATCCACCCGCCGTATTGCCCGGAGCCGGATCTAAATGTTGTAGCGTGGATTCGCTAGCGCTACCTTGATCAAAATTCACCGCACCGCGTAAACTCAACAAACGCTGTGTGCCGTGCAATCGGTTTATCACCTGCGCAATGGCGGCGGCTTCCATTTCTGTCATTGTGTAGGGCGGTGCGTCGTATAACTCGGTGATGTACTGCGCCTCGCGAGACAAACCCGGGCCATGAAAAAACGTATCTCCGGTGATGTGGGTACCCATCAGTAAACGCGGCTTACGGCGAGCTTGCGGCTGGCTGTATCTTCGCTTGTATCGCTCGGCCGAGGGAGACGTCTGCAACGCAACAGATTGCGTTTTGCCATAGACTTTGTCTACCAAGTTTTGGTTTAAAGGGAAAGAGCGTAAAGACTCGTAGCCTGCCCTGGGTTTAAACGCCGGTGACACAGCCGGCTCTTCTTCTGGCGACCAACGGTGCCCAAGATCATAATCCACCAACCAAGAGGCCCAACTAACATCCCCAATCGTACCCACTGAAGGCGGAATACCCGCAACGCCTGTGATAAGAAAGTAGCTTTGGCTAAAATCAAATCGCTGGTCGAGTAAAATGGCCAACATGTTACTACTGGAAGCAACCTTGCCCATACCCAACACCGCGCCACAAACAGCCTCTGCATTACAATAGATGGGGTTGCTGGCGCCGACCACTGACATAGGTTCACTATTAGCAAAATAGCGTTGATACCAATACTGGAACTCCCCGGCTTTGTCTCCTTGCATCTGACCAATCTCGAACATAGCGCCGATCAATACCTTTACCTTGACGGGCTCCGCCGTTTTAGCGTCACCGGCCAGAGCAGCCTGGGTTAGCAGAAGGCTAATAAAACAGGCAAACACAGCGTTGGACCAAAATCTTAATCGTTTGACTTCAATATTGCTGCTCATCTAACAAAACCTCATACTTTATTAATGGCCCTCGATTAACCGGCCTCAAGAAACGTCGGATAACTCTGGTTCTGGCAGAGCGTCTAGGATCGATTCGAATACCACCATTGCGGCATCGGCTTGGTAGCTGCGCCAACGGTCGATAATGCACCACTGCAGATAATAAACGGCTAAAGCAGTAAAATCGTACTGCAAACCATTGGCCAAGCGACTAAGCCCACGCCAAATTTGCTGCATCATTAATTGTTCTAACGAATAAAACTGTTGGTTTAGGATAAATTGTTGGGCTTTTTCCAACCAGCCGTAACGACGACCTAGGCCAAAGGTTGGCTCCTGCCAGTGCTGGTGAATTACTCCCCGTAATTGGCTGGGTGTCCAGTCACCAGCAAGTGTGTTCCCTTGGCTCCGAGCCACCAGTGCTGCCACCAGCGCCCGCAGATCAATCACCTGGGTAATGAATAGGTTTAATCCCCCACAAGCAACACGTTGAACCAGACTTGATAATACAGCAAGCTGACTGTGCTTATCTTTCTCACTCACAATGCTCTGCCAATCGACTAACAGTCGTAATTGCGCCAATCTAGCTTGGTCTATCGCGTTTATAGCCGACAAACGTTTACGCAAAGTAATTTCGGAAACCGGAGAACAGGCCGTTTGCAGCGTCAATGGCATGCGCGGCAAACTCGCCAGTAAATGAGTATATTCATAGGCTGGCTGGGATAAAACGGTGTCTTTTCCCGGATCTAAATTCAACGAATAATGCCATCCAACAAAGCACGAAAGCGCGGGTTCAAATAAGTCAACAACATATCTGCGATGGCTTCATCGGTAACATCCACCGATACCTTGTCGTCCTTGATTTCGATTTTAATGCCCGCCAACTCGGCATCGCCACGGGTGAAAGTTACACCTTCTCGCAGGATTTTGTGCTGTTGTGAAAAAACAAAATCGGCCAACTCGCCACTTCCACCCAGCTCCGGGTCGTTGATAATATCCTCAAGCTGCATAATTTTATCGGGCAGCGTAATTTTTAACGCTTGAAGATTTCCGAGGTTTGCCTGATCGATAATTTTTCCGGCGGCAGCTATAACCAATTGCTGAACGACATCGTCAGATTGCACCGTTTGATGAACCAATCGTTTAACATCGTCCGTAAAGCGGGTAAGCAGATGGTTTTTAATATCCAACACCATATCCCGGTAACAAGTCTGTAGATCTTCCTGCGCGGCTTGGCGCTCACGTTGGATGTTGTCTCTGGCTTGCTGAATCAACTGCTCACTTTGCTTTTTTGCCTGCGCCAGTGTTTGTTGCGCCTCATGCTCCGCTGCCGCCAATATTTGCCGGGACTTTTTCTCCGCCGCCTCAACCCCTTCAGATTGCAACTTAGCCACTAATTCATCGATACCAAAGGCAATTTGCTCGGAATTTTTATTCATAGTGCTGCACCACCACCCGTCACTAAGGAGCCGGACAACACCAGAGCAAAAATAAATACAAACACACCGAAACCCTCGACGATGGCGATAGGCGTGATAGACAACCCGAACAGTTCTGGTTTTTCTTTCACAGAGTTAATTGCCGCCACACAGAGTCGCCCTTGCCAACTGGCAGTCAACAGAAACGCCACTCCCGCCAAACTGCCGATAGCGGCCAGGGCGACGCCTGTTTCTGGCCGAGCTTGGGCTTGGAAAGCAAACATTAACACGATGCCATAGATCACAAAGGTGGAAGGCAACACTGATATACCGATAAAACGCCCGTAGCCAGCTTCGGTATCCAACATTGCACCCAGCGCAGCCTGGCCACCCAGGGCGCAGCCAATCACACTACCCACTGCTCCCAACGCAACCGGCGCAAACACGCCCAACCAAGCTAAACCCAAAAGCACGTCATTCATAGGACAGGTCCCTGCAAGAAAAAGGTACAAACGGGTAGCCCTCGCCCGGCTCTCCCCAGTTATAGAATTCGATAAAATTGAGTCGCAATCCGTGCACCACCCCAGCCATAATCGCTAACAATAAATTTACCGAATGACCAAACAGCAATATCAACAAGCCTCCGGCCAGAGCCAAACCACCTTGATGGATATTGTGCATGGCCAATTGGTTAAATGTGACAGCCAAGGATGCGCTGGCCAAGCCCAGGGCAAACAACCGCATGTAACTGAGGGTATCGCCAAACAATTTGGAGCTGTTCAACAGTGGTAAAAACCCATTAGCGAGGCTACGCCACCAACCTTGATTATCGTTTAAACTGCGCCAAACCGAGCCGACCCCAACCGCAACAAAGCCCAGGGCCAGCAGGCCTTGAGCGCACCATACTGGCCATAATTCATTGGCAAAGACGGTGTGCGAAAGGCCAGCAAACAGCCACCAAAAAAATCCCCCCAGCGCCATAGCGCTCCAGCCAGCTTTGCTAAGCCACTTAGACCTGGGAGCAATTTCACCCTTTAATGCGCTGAAATTAGCCACCACAATATGCAACACACCAATAAAAACAGAAAGTTGCATCATGATTTGGTAGTTGTCTAAATCCAATAGATGCAAGTGGCTCAGCCAACCATTGCCGGGCGAAACGCCAAAATAGCTGCCCACCAAAATGCCCCAGGCCAAAGCCGTTATCACCATTACGGCGGCCAGCCAACGCAGATCCCGGCCCAAAGCACTGTGCTCTAGGCGGCGCCAATAACACCCGAGAACACCTCCTAGAAGAAGCGCATAGCCAGCATCGGACAATATCATGGCAAAAAAAAGTGAAAAGAATAAATACAAGTGCGCCGACGGGTCCCAAGCATGATAACTGGGCAGTTGATAAACGCCAGCCAGCAAAGCACCTGATTTAAACCATTTATTGGGCGCCAATAGGGTTGGGGGTAAATCCTCTGCATTTGCAGTACGGGCGGTAAAGGCAAACCGATTATGAGCCGCTAGGGTTTCAAATTCGGCCACACGTTTTTTTGGCAGCCAAATTTGAAGCGTAAAAAAACCGCCAGACACTCTACATAGGCTGCGTGCGTAGTTAGCAAAAGTACGGTTATCAGCGACGATCATGTGCTTCTCAATTAAACCAATAAAACGAGTCAGCAGATAACGTTGATGGTAGAGTTCATCTAACTTCTGCTCTAACGTGTCTTGTTCTTGCAATAATTGACTTAAGGGCTTTGCCCCCAGATGCTGGCGAGTTACGGGAAGCAATGTCGGTGACGGTTCGTGCTGACTAATCACTACAACGTACAGTTTGGTATTGCTACGCCCCACTATTTGCCAAGGCAAAGTTAACTCGGTCAACGCTCGGCGCTTAGACATTGGCAACAAGTAAAACCAAAACCGATAGTGACCAATAGTTTGTCTTGGGGGAAAGTCGAAGTCGCCCCAAGGTCTTACCAGCTCTATTCGTTGACGAACTTTCTCTAATTGTTGTTCGCATTCTCGCAGTTGCTGCTTTACCGCTAAAGCCGCAGCAACGGTTTGTTGAAAATCAAACTGCGCAAAGTGATTTAACCGGCGGCGCTGTTGTGCGCCGCCCTTTAAAAACTTTAGGGCTAATTTTCCGTCTGCATCCCTGGCAGTTTGCGAAGCCCCAGACGAGGCCTTATCGTCGGCAATTAAGTGACATTGGCCGTAGTGCTGCAAGGTTTTTAGCACCCGAGACTGATCGCGGCTGGAAGCGGCTACAGTCACCTTGACCAGCGGAACTATACTCATTGCACGTTTCTCATTGGACTGAATCCATTTCGCTATGTGTCACAGAGCGTTTCATTTAGCGCTTAGCCCTAGGCTATTAGTAATTGCTAACAGGCTCACGGCATCGGGTCTGGAAGTGCCCGGCGGCGTTTAGCTATTTTGGCAGCAACCACCGCCTCGCGCTCTCGATCCCCCAGATAGACTTGTATGCGTTTAATATTGCTACTGGTGCGTGGAATCAATACATTATCAAACAGGTTAACACGCTGGGTAGTCTTAACCACCGCGGCGCGTAATAAGACGAGCTGTTGTTTTTTAACCTTTAGCGCCACACGTAGCTGTATAGCGGTCAATAATTGCTGCTGTAAATAACCTAACCAGGGCGCATTTACCATGGGGGGGCGGGGTATTACCGTAGCACCGTATTCAACTACGTGGGGTAAAATAACGCCCATTTGGCTGCGGCTCTCAACGCTCACCTGCCCAACAGATACTAGATCAGAGATAGAAAACCGCAGCGCCGACAGCATGGGCAATTGATTTTTTACAGTGGCCATCACTTCTTCCAGTTCACGGCACAGCGCATCGTACTCAATTTGGCATTGCTTTTGAGCTTGGCGTAATTGCTGACGCTTTAAATCCAGCGCAGGTAAAAAGCGCTGGTAAGCCATCAGTTTTTTACGCTCGCTGGCCAACGTATGTTTCGATAGCAGTAATCGAGCCATGGCTAGCTGGCCAACTGTTGCTTTGGAAAATATTGATCGACTAACGCCTGCTTCATTAACAACTGTTCTGGCTTAAAACACTCCGCCAACGTCTGCCAACACAAATCTAAAGCGTCTTCTAAGGGCATACTGATATCCAAGCCCATAAAGCGTCGTTCAAACAACTGACCAAACTTGAGTAATTGTTGGTCATACTCCGTCAAGTCAAAGGCCATGGCACTTTTCTGCTCGGCGGCCTTGGATTCAGAATAGAAACGAATCATGGTGTTCATAATGGGGCTGTGGTCGCGCCGGGTTTGCTTACCCGCTACTTGCTGCTTTAAGCGAGACAGCGACCCAAAGGGGTCTAACTTGCCGTCATGCAAGTAAAACTGTCCTTCGGTGATGTAGCCCGTGTTATCGGGTACCGGGTGGGTAACATCGTGACCAGGCATGGTGGTCACCGACAGGATGGTTAACGACCCACCTTGGGCGTAGTCACAGGCTTTTTCATAGCGACGAGCCAGCTGCGAATACAAGTCTCCGGTGTAGCCCCGGTTTGAGGGCACTCGCTCATTGGCCACCCCCACCTCCTTTAGTGCGTCAGCAAAGGCGGTCATATCCGTTAGCAACACCAGTACCCGCTTACCCTCTTCTACGGCAAAAAATTCAGCCACAGCTAGGGCTAAATCCGGTACCAGTAACCGTTCGACAATGGAATCCGACGCTTGGTTAACAAACATCACCGTGCGCGCTGCAAGGCCTGCGGAAAGAAACGACTGCCGAAAGAAGTGGTAGTCGTCAAAGCCTAAACCTAACCCTCCGAACACCACCAGATCCGCATCGGCCTGAATGCCTATGCGGGCCAGAAGCGCATTGTGAGGTTCGCCAGACACAGAAAAAATGGGAATTTTTTGACTCTCAACCAAACAATTAAAAACATCGATCATGGGCACGTTGGTGCGAATCATTTTCGATGCCAGCACCCGATGCATAGGGTTTACCGTGGGACCCGCCAAAGGAATTTTTTTGTCGAAAGATAGGTCCGGCCCACTATCAATGGCCTCGCCTTTACCATTAAAAATGCGGCCCAGGACATTGTCGCTGGCAGTCACCATCATTGGCTGGTTGAGAAACCGCACACTGGCATCGGTGGCCAGGCCCTTGGTACCGTCGAACACCTGCAGGGTCACTTGGGGCCCGTTTATCTCCGTAACTTGGGCCAAACGACTGCCATTGTCTTGGTCAATCAACGCTAAATCAGCCAAACGCACAGCAGGCGCAGCTCCTGGCTCTGGCATGGCTACGCGCACCAAGTCGCCCACGATGTGGGTGATGGAGTGATAGGATGTGTAGCAACCCTTCATAGCCAACCCCCCAATGCCGGTGACTGCTTACATTATTAGATTCTGAGATAATAAAATACTGGGTTAAACAGCGGGTGAATACTTAGAGATGCTCTTTTATTTACCTAAATCAATTTAGCGCGAAAAAGTCTTTTCGCAGCTCGCCGTGGTTGGTAGATTTGCCGCCTAACAATACCACCTTCATAAAAATGTCACATCCACTGACTATGGTTTTCGCTCAATGCCCCTCTAAAAACTCAACCTTTTAGAGACTATTCGTCAAGATTCAAAGACGCCTACCGCCATGACACAAATGCACATCGAAAACCTCTTCCCCACACCTGTGATGCGGGTTGAAAAGATCTTTAGCCCACAGGAATTGGATACCCTGCAAACACAGCTAGGTAACGGCGCCACGGTAGCCAACGCCAAAACCGACTTACTGACCCACACCCAACCACTAAACACTGATGACATTGCCGAACTGGGTGATTTATCCCACCGATTACAAGATTACCTGCGAGATTTTGGTTTCTTAATGTTTGGCGAAAACCTGCACTGGACAGTAAAAGAAATGTGGATGAATGAATCGGTTACCGGCGCAGCACAGCTATTACATTCCCACGCCAATAGCATGATTTCTGCTGTTATTTATCTCACCGACGTACACCCATCGGCACGGATTGTTTTTCACAAGCCCAGCAGTGGCAATCAGTTTATTTTCAGCAACACCCACGCCGAAAGTGCCACTACCCCGTTTAATGCTGAACGCTGGGTTCCTGAACAACTCAACCGCGGCGATGTTGTATTTTTCCCCAGTTATATGCAGCATGCGGTGCCCCCAAACCAAGGCAACCAACCCCGCATCAGCATTGCACTAAATGCCTTACCGGATCGGTTGAAAAGCTGGGATTACCAAGTCAATTTTAACCACTCTTCCTAACTGGGTATTGGTGTGCACCTTGTATTTGAAAGTGACCAAGCCTTGGTCATCGACAATTTTTTAGCAGCCTCCGACTTCGAACAAATGTGGCGATGGTTCCAGGTTGCACCATTTTTTCCAAACGATCTGCGAGGTCTACACGGCGCCTGGCGCTTGGACGACGGCCGCGTGTTTCGGGGGCCAGACGTCTACTACGGCAAGATTGCCCAGGAGGTTGCCGCCAATAACGAGGGCGCCTTCGCCTACCCTACAGGCACCGCTTTGGATTTATTGGCGCAAACGTTCTGCCAAGCCTCAGAACTCTACCGAAGGCTGGTTGGCAGTGAAGGCAAAGAGTGGCGGACCATGGCCATGGCACCGCGTTTATATGAGCGTGGCAGTAGCCTCTATTGGCATCGCGACACCCCATCGGTGGTCACCGGCTCTTGTACCTACTACGCTCACCCGGAATGGAACATACAATGGGGCGGCGAGCTGTACATCGCCCATCCCTCGGCTCTGAAAATACCAGCATCCCATGGCCCATCAATGATAGCCCCCAAAGAGGTTATCGGCCGAGGACAGGTGCAGCTTTCCGGTCATTTGGATAATCGGGAAGTTAACGCTGCTTTAATGGAGGCGGGCATGGGCTATTACGTAATGCCGAAACCCAACCGGTTGGTGGTGATGAAAACCGGCAATCCCCATATGATCAGCGCAGTCAAGCCAGCTGCTGGTGACCATGTGCGCGCCAGTGTAACGATGTTTCTAATTCGTCCCGGCCAGGAAGGCGTGGAAGGGTTGCGTTAAAAGGGATGCGCTAAAAGGGTTGCGCTAAAACGCCAAAATTGATTATCAGTTGGCCCGTGGCTCAGCCCCCAAGCTGCCAAATTTTGGCGGAAACATTCTAGCCAATAATTCTCTAGCATCAGGTAAGGTTGGGTTGGCTTTATCCAGCGCCAATAGCAATTCTCTGGCTAGCAGCGGGTCTTGGTTGTAAACCGCTTGGGCCATTTGCAAAACGGGATCGTAGGCGGGCAAAAAGTCCGGCGACAGAGCCACCGCTTCCAGCAATGGGCCGCGGGTTTGGGCAATCATCTCTTTTATACCAACATCAGGGTTAGCACCAACACCGGCAGCAAGAAAGTGATCTCGGGCTTGCCAATACGCCTGTAGGCGTTGATCAAACACGCTGCCGCGCTGTTCACTGGCAAGCAGAGTTCCACGCTGAGCAGACAGCTGTTCTACCAACGCTAACAAGCGCTGGGCGGGGGGCTCTGGCTGGCCGTAGACAAAACTTGGCGCTTGGTACACCACCCAAGGAAAGTCATCCGTATTAAGCGGCACGCCTTGGCTGAAACTGCGTAGCCCTTCGGGCCCGGCTATAAACCCACCTAACAGTGCGAAATCCGAATTCAACCGCGACTGCACCAGTTGCTGTTGCAAGGCGCGGTTATGCACACGCTCTTGCAGCCAATCCTCACCAAAGCCCTTTAGCCCATCGCCGCCCAGCAGGCACAGCAGTGGCTGTTGCAAACTGTAATGGGCAAGGTGCATCTGCGCGTTTGGGAAGACCGCTAAAAAACTGCCCGTGATACTGCGCAAGGTTGATAAGTCCAGCTGAAACAGCGGTAACCATTGGCAAAAAACGCCACCTGGCGCTAGACGCTGTCGTACAGCGTTAAAATGCTCCACCGTGTAGAGAGAGCCTGCACCATCCCGGGATGGATGAAAAACCTCGGCAATAATGACGTCGTAGTGGTTGGTGTCAGCGACCACAAATCGGCGCGCATCGGCGGCTAACAATCTCGGCCGGTTTGGCCAATGGTCGCCCGCAGCATCCACCCCGAAATACGGCATCAGCGAAATCATTTCCGGAATCAACTCTACCGCGGTGACCCTAAGTTTGGGGTAATACTGGGCTGCTTGAAAGGTAATCCCCGTGCCCAACCCAAGATACAAAACCTGCTCGGCATTACCACCTTGCCACAGCAAGGGCAAATGCGTCTGCCGATGATCGGAAAATCGGCTGGCAGTTCCACCCATGGTGAAGCGGTTATTGACCTTTAAATGGCGCGATTGGTCTGGCTCCTCCACCACCGCCACCGCAGCGATAACGCCCTCTTGGTATTGCAGCAACTGACTGCCCGCCGGTGCCGCCACAAATCGCAATGGCGCCACTAACACAAACAATACCAGCGCACCCAGAGCAACCGGTAGATTGTAGCGCCAGGTAAACCTACGCCTAGGCAGCAGCCAAGTAAGCACACCATAACCTGCTGCAACCATCACCAATGCAGTTAAGGCACCCACTTTAGGTAATAACACCACTCCCAGAAGCACCGGCGCTCCCGCCGCGCCCAGGGTATTCACTCCCATGGCTAGCCCTAATCCACAGTTGCCACTGGCACGCTGAGCCAAATGACTGAACAGCGCCCCCATGCAAAGCGTTGGGATTAAAAAAACCATGCTGGCGACACTCAACTCAGCCAACATTGCGGACCAATTACTAGGCCCTAACGAAGTCAATACAACGTCGTACAGCCACTGCGATTGCGACAACAAGCCACTGCCTAACAAACATGCCAAAGCAACCGCCGCCAGCAGAAAACGGTCAACTGCGTAGGGGGCGAAGCGATTTTGTAAGGCAATGGGGCCGGCCCGCTGCGAACGCTGATAAAGCGCTGCACCGATGGCTGTGCCCATCAAATATAGCGATAAAATCGCAGCAAAGCTGTATACCGTACCTTCGAGAATTTGCGCCAGTACCCTGACCACCAAAATCTCGTAACCCAATCCTAAAAAGCCGGTGAAAAATAGCAATGGAAGCACTGGCTTGGCCGCGCCGGTTGGTGTTTCGGATTCGGTATGCTCATTAAGGCTCGCCGCGTTTTTATTGACCGCACCACGCAAACTAATACTCAACAACGCAGCGATACCGAAATTGATCGCCGCAAACAAGATTAGTGTTCGGTTGAGGCCAAGACTGGGCAGTAAATAATAGGTTGCCAGCAAGGTGCCGACACAAGCCCCTGCGGTGTTTATGGCATACAAACCGGCAACACGAGGGCCGGTTTGGCCAATGGTTTTGGCCAATTGCAAAGCGGCGGGCAGAGTCGCCCCCATGGCGAAGGTGGCCGGTAATAACACCAGCAAGGTCGCAGTAAACGCCACCAACCAATGCCACAGCGGATCGGGTTGGCTACCAATTAACTGCGCCGTCCATTGATTGTAATGCGGCATGGTAAATATCAGCATCAGCGCCCAAGCACCGATAACGACTTCCAACACCAAATACCACGTGAGTGGCGACTGAGTGTTACGTAGCCGAGCATTGAGTAACAAGCCACCCAATGCCAAACCAACAAAAAACGCCGCCACCACCGCTAGCACCGCCGTGAATTCATGGCCGAGCGACACCGACAGCATTCGCGTCCAGGCCATTTGATAACCCAGCCCGGCAAAGCCGGATAACAACACAGCCGCGTGCAATAGCCAGCCATGTCGACTGACGGGTGTTGTCACCACGGCGGCGGGAGCGCTAAGCACCGACGACACCAAAGCTTTCGAACCCGCCATAAATCAGCCCGGCGGCCAGTATCCAACTGCCCAGTGCACGCAGAGCTATACGCCCCCAGGGTTGCTGATCGTTAACCAGCGCCGCAGCACCGGCCACCAGGACTACCACCAAATAGGCCGCCGTGGTCACGCCTGCCACGTACAGCAAGGGGCTGCCATCCTGCAGTTGGATATCGCCATTGGCGTAGCCATGGCACAGCGCAAACAGGGCAACTAATACCAACCCCGCCCAGGGCGCAATGGGCCGCGAGTAAACCACCAAGGCTCCTAGAGCGATAAAAGAGGCAATATTGAGTAGTAAAACCGCGTCTTCTATAATCCACTGCGATTCTGAGACCATACCTGCCATCACCCCCAAAGCCACCATCAGAGGGAACAGCAGCAAGCTTTTACGAGCAAAAGCCTTGCTTTGCATTAAAGAAAAAATCGCCAAAGCCAACCAAGGCACTAGGTGCACCAGGGACGTTAATGGGTGCAACAAACCACTGTAGAATTCGCCAAAGCGGGTGGATACTAAATGGGCATGAGCAAAACTGGGCTGGGATAACAACACCAAAGCCATCATTGGGCGCAGCCACCGATTGATACTGAAGCTAGTTGACCCTTTAGCCAGTTGCATCGGGCTGAGAAAATTCAGCAGCATGGCCCTACCCCGCGATACCGGCAATGGATGCTAGAAAAAACACACCAAACCCGGAAATCACTGCGCCGCAGCAGCGTATGGCCAACGCTCCCGCGGGCCATCGAATTAAAAGACCGGTGGCAATGCCCGCAAGATGCAGTAAGCCCGTTGAGATTATAAAACCCACACCATAGGCCAGTGGGTTGGCCGCACTGGGCATTTCTGTGCCGTGGGCGTGGCCGTGAAATATGGCAAACAAACCAACCAGCAAGCCCGCCACCCATAGCCCAGGCCGTATATTGCCAGCCACCATGCCGCCCAATGCCAGAGCCGATAAAGCGATACCCACCTCAATAAATGGTAAGGGCATGCCCAGCAAACCTAACAAGCCACCCACCGCCATCACCACAGGAAACACAATGGGCAATAAATACACCGCCGGCATTCCCAATTGAGCCCCCCACAAACCCACCGCGACCATGGCCAATAAATGGTCCAAGCCAAATATGGGGTGCAGTAAACCACTTAGCAAACCACCGGCTACACCCTCCTCAGTGTGCGCAGATGCGGCCATGGATGAACTCGCAGCGGTTATCACAAACGCGACCTGGATTAAAAAATGTGGCTGAGCTTTTTTTATAAAAATCAAAACTGTACTCCCAATATTTAATTTATTGGCCAAGCCCGCGGCATAGTTATCGCTGCACTGGCGGCCGGTGAACATTGCGCTACACCACAAGCGCCAACACACGGCCTATAAACCAATAACTGGCTATTCCTCCCATGGCGTAAATGCCTGCGGTGGAAGTCCATGCCGGGGGGATCGCCTCTAATTTACGGTGCGCGTGGTAAAGCCCGAGCACCACAAACACGAACGCTAATTGCCCCAGCTCTACGCCAAGGTTAAAAAACAGCAGCGCCAGCGGTAGATTCTGTGCATCCAGCCCCACCTCTGTCATGGCTCCAGCAAACCCAAAACCGTGTAATAAGCCAAAACCGAAAGCAATCAACCAGGGCCACTGTGCGCTTAAACTGCGCTGACCGGCACGATAGCGCAGCACTTCCACCGCCAAAATAACGATACTCAGTGCGATGGCAGCGTTAACGGGTTTTTCAGGCACACCCACCCAACCCAATGTGGCCGCGGCTAAGGTAATACTGTGAGCCACCGTGAAGGCAGTGATGGTTTTTACCAACACAGGAGTGCTGCTCACCAACACTATTAGCCCCAACACGAATAACAGGTGATCGACACCCAGCATAATGTGCTCGACCCCAAGCGGAATATAGGCAGAGGCGATGGTTCTCCAGGGCAGTTTGCCATCGGCGGTGAGCATTAAACTGCGATTAGAGCCGGTTAAGGTATAGGTTCGCATTCGGCCCTCACGGGGGTGCACTTTAACCACCGCCGCAGAGTATTGCTCGCCGATTTGCGGCATAGACAATACGCCCAGTAAACCGCGCTGGCCGCAATCTAAACGCGGATAGCGCTCCTGGCAGTGGGCCGGCCACTGCACCGTGGGTGGTTGGTCGGAGTTTGTGGAGTAGTAGGTCCACTCCAGCATCAACACACCGCTGCGTCCCTCGCGAATATCCAAGGATGCTACCGGTGTGGAATGCGCCATAACACTGGAGGATCCCACCGCCAGTATTAGCAACAGCATGGACATCAATGCCCTTAGCAATTGAACTTTCATCGTTTTAGTTAACTTGGTTGTCTTTGGATGCGCCGGCCCGGGCCTTCATGGTGCGGCTATCTGCCCGAGTGGCACCACCAGTGGAAGATTCCACCGAAGCTATTATTTGTGGCAATTGGTCGCGCTCAAATTCGCGATGCAACTGGTATTTATCGGCGATCTCTCCAGCCATTTCGACGAGTTGAATGTCGGCTGAAATTTCCATAAACGCTTTACTGACTTTGGTTTTTACCTCGTCGAACTGCGCGGGAATTGGCGCGTGTCTTTTTGTGATCCGAGCAAGGTGCCAGCCTTTATTGGAGGTGACGGCACGCCATTGGCCTACCGGTGAGTCAACCAGTTGCTGGGCATTATTTTCGCCGAAAAGCGCTTTTACATTGGCAATGGGACGACGCTGGTAGCGCCGGGTCTGAGCTTGATACTCTGGCGGGCTTCCATTAGTGCCAATCTCTACAGCCAACGACTGCGCTGCAATTTCACTGAGCTCTGTTATCGGAAATTGCTCAAAAGAATATCGCTCGGGAATGTCGTATTTTTCACGATTAAGCTCAAACCACTGCTTCAGCACCTCATCGGAGGGGGGATCTTGCACAATGCGGTTAAACAAAATATTGCGCATCTTTAAAATCAAACGACTACGCATCATTTCATCGCCTTGGTCTAATCCCAACGCTTGGGCCTCGCGATAGAAGACCTCGTTTTGGCCCCACTTGATAATCAGGTTTTCAATTTCCTCCGGTTCGGGCAATCGGCCTTGCCCTTCTTGAAAAACACCCACCAGCCAAGCCACACGGTCAGCATCGATATAAATTTGCTTCGGATCACTGCGACTGTTGGAAAAGAAATGATCCAGTGCAAATAAAACCAAGCCAATTAATAGAAACTGTAGCAACGGCTCGCGCAGAACGGACACCCAGTATTTCTTAGCAGGCATGACTTAAACTCTATGCAACAAAGGTGGTAGGAAATTAATTCAAAATTAAAACGGATTTATTACGCTTTTATTAAGCGCTTATGACAACCAGAGCCCTTATTGGGCTAAAGAGCGTTAAGCCGCGCAGAAAACTGACATTTGTAACCTCTTATCAATCAAGCTGTCATATTGCCCTGCTTGAATTGCAGTGACCTTTCACTTTCGCCTTCCGAAAGGTCAATTCCTTCGTCCGAACACAAATATCTACCGCCCACTCCGCACTTTCTTTTGCGTGGTTAGGTTTTGTCTGTTTGGTTGAGGTACGACTAGCTGCTGACAGCATTAAAATTCAAGGAGAAAAAGATGAAACCTAACGTTATGTCCGCCGCATTGACAGCCGCCTTGGCTGGCTCCGCGGGTTCGGCCATGGCCGGAGAATATTTATCCGGCGATTTTCACAACCACACTACCTGCTCCGACGGTTCTACCAACGTTGAAGTACTGACTGAAAAATCATTAACCTACCTAGATTGGTTTATCCACGTAGGTCACTCTGGTTCCGGCGAGCGAGACTGCCGTGTATCCGACTTTTTGTATCTAAACCGCGACGGAGCCTACAACCGTGGCCTTTGGGCGAATACCGTCGGTGCCGGCCCCAACGGCGGCGACTCCTTTGAGATTAAAGGCGACTACGCCGAATCGACCCTGCGCGACGGCAACACCGTAGAGCGTATGTGGCGCTGGCAGTCGCTACAGGAATTCAACCTGCCTTCCATCGTTACCGCCCGCGACCTCCCCGGTAACGAAGACAAAGAGGCGTTCCTAGGCTTGGAATGGGTTGTACCTGGCCACGAGCACTCCTCCAACTCAATTTCCACGGGTGCCTATGCCGAAGAGCCAAACTCTGACGCCGTTGCTCAGTTCGAATACTGCTTCGCTCGCAACTCTGACGATACCTCCCAGGGTGGTGGCCAGGGTTGGACCTGCGAATTATCCGAAGCGGGTAATGAAAAAATTAAGGAACTGTTCGCCGGTCGTCCAGAGGAAGGCGTCGCCGACTACAACAGCACCCTGGTTGACGGCATTAACATTGACGACGTTGGTGAGCATGTGAAATCCACTGCCGCTGTATTGTGGATGCAAGAAAACTATCCCGGTGAGAGCTTTTCTGTAGGCGCCCACGTTGAGCGTCAGGGGGCGTTTATCGAAGCCGATGATGAAGGTTATAACGTTGAGCACTTCCGTGATTGGCATTCCGTCGCCCCAGAAGTTGCCTTCGGTTTTGAGTCCGAGCCTGGCCACCAAGCGGTATCAGACCGCGGTAGCTATAACGCCGGCCGGCCAACCTCCGGTTTGTATACCTACGGTGGCGTGGGGTGTTACGCCGGTGCAGAGGCAGCTAAGCCCGGACTAAACTTTGACGGCGAACCCATTACCCAGGCGGATTACGACAAATACTACAACAGCTACTTCCCAGCGGAGCCGTTGGAAATGTACAGTGGTGACATTGAAAAAATCACCCTTTGTCGCCCCGGTGTTCGTACCATGTGGGACGCTATGCTGTCTGAAGGTCGTCGCTTCTGGTATTTCGCTTCTTCCGATTGGCATTCACGCGGTTCTTTTGGCCCACTGGATTTCGAAACCGATAACGATTTCTGGCCCGGTGAATACCAAGAGATTTTCACCTACGTAGAGGACTACGGTGACGACCCAGCAGTGGACATCATCGACAGCCTTCGCAGCGGTAACTCTTATTCTGTTCAAGGGCAATTAGTCAGCGGCCACGGCTTCGCTTTTTACGCTTGTACTCGCAAACGTAAGTGCGCCTCCATGGGTGAAACCTTAAAAGTGAAAGAAGGCGAACAGGTCTTTGTTGAGCTGCGCGCCATCGATCCGAAAAGCCCCAACAACAGCCCATACAAGTTCAACAACCCATCTCTGCTGCAAGTAGGCATCGAAGAGCCGTTGAACAAACCAAGCCTGCGCCACGTTGACTTCATCACCGGCATAGTGGGCGAAAAGTTCACTCCCGCCGACGAAGGCTACTTTAACCCGCTGGCTCCAGCGACGACCAAAATCGCCAAAAACTTTACCTACACCGGCGATGAAGTGCGTATCTCGTCTACCTACGTATTCCGTGCAACACAAGACAGCTACGTTCGCGCTCGCGGTACGAATATCCCAGCCGGTACGCCGAATGTTCGCGATATGGACGGTAATCCACTGCCAGACTTCCTCAACAACAATATCGCCTGTGACGACCCTGCTTGTCCTGCGCACATTGAGGGTGTTTTAAACAAAGACGTGGAAGCTTGGGCTAACCTTTCATTTACCACTAACCCAATCTTCATTGAAATTGAAGAAGAGCGTAAGTGGACTTGGAATCGTCCTAAAGACTGATAACGATAAATATTTAGGCATGGGCCCTGCGGGGCCCTTTTTTATGGTAACCAAGCTATAAATACAGCACAGAAAAGTGGTCCAGTCGCTTGTCTTAAAGTCAGTGCTGTGAGACTTAGTGCTCATGTGGTTGGTGTTCGTCGCCGTGGTTTTGCTTAGCATGACTGGCTTTCGCATGTCGCTCCCAGGGGGGCAGGCGGCTCTGTTTCGCCTTAGTTTTGGCATTTGCTGCTTCCGTACTTAGCCTTTTGCCCGTGGTGCGAGCCGCCGCTACTTCATTTGGGTAGACATCGCCGTTGTTGTCGCTATCGATACGTTTTAACCCCGCATTTAAATAATCGCGCAATTCATCCGGAGACGCTTTGCCATCGCCGTTGGCATCCATCTCTGAAAACGTGATGTCCAATAGCGCCTTATCTTTGGCAAAGGGATTATTCACAATCTCTTGGCGGGATAAACTGCGGGAACTGTCTGTATCGCTGGCTAAAAAGATCGGCGCAAAGTGATCGTCTGCCTCTCCTGTTTGTATAAAGCCGACATTTTCACAATCCAGCTCGTTGAAATACAAACCTAAAAACTGAGCAGCTGCCTTAGTTTTCTGCTGGTCAGTCAGTTGCTCTGCTTCAGCTACAAGCTGCATTTGCAGTGTGGCTTGGGGTTTGACTTCCAGTTGGCCTTCGGCAAACGCCAAGCACGGGTGACCGATGGCAATATTCAGAAGGATCAGGCGCGTTATTTTGTATTTCATATTCTTTATCTGAAGTGGGTTGTCATATTGGTGCTACTAACGGGCTCTAACTGCTGGTCATCTATTTGTTGAAAATCAGACGACGACAATGATGCACTTTAGTCCTGAAAAATTACCTAACCCAGATGACACACTAATGACGCTTAGAGTCTGGAGGACTCCAAAACGAAATCCACAAAGGCCCTATTGGCTTTGGATAAATAGCCGTCCTTGCGCCAAGCCAAGCATAAATCCAACATCACAGGAGGATTAAAAGACAGGGTGATCAAATCCGGGTCGTCCTCCGTGGCCATGGTCAGTAGTGTGGATATGCCGGAGCCCTGTTTTACAATGGATCGAATCAATGGCAACAGGTTGGTTTCGAAATTAATTTTGGGCGCAATACCATATTGCTCGGCCATTTGATTGATGACTTTGCGGTGGAAGTAGCCCTCTCGGAACAGCACCAGATCTTCGCCGAGAAACGCCTGGGGCGTAACCGAGCCCTGGCCGGCAAAAGGGTGGGCGGCATTCACCACCACTCGCATCTCTTCTCTTAATAAGGGTACGGCCTGTATGGTATCCGGTACGGCTTCCGCTTCTATCACCGCCAAATCCAGCTCGCCGCGCTCCAACATGGTTTGCAGTTGCCAGGCTCCGCCCTCGTGCACGGTAAAGGTTAGGTTCGGGTAGCGCCGGCGGAAGGCCATAATGATTGACGGAAAGTGATAGCTCCCTAACATACTGGGCGTGCCCAATTGCACCGAGCCGCGCTCCAGGCCGCGTAACTCGCGCATTTCTAACTCTGCATCGGCCACCGCCTGCAAAATACGCTCAGCCTGACGATACAACCGCTGCCCCTCGTCAGTGAGGCTGATTTGCCGCTCAACCCGATGAAACAAGGTTAGCTCCAGCGACTGTTCCAGTTTTTTCACCGCCATGCTCACCGCTGGCTGGGCGATGTGAAGCTGCTCCGCCGCCAGGGTGAAGCTACCTCTTTTGGCGACTTCGTAGAAGTAATGCAAGCCTTTAAAGTACATTAGCGCCACCGCAATCGATAACAAAACGTTATGCTTTAAATAAGATAGATATATTTTTATTATGACTCAGCCGGCGATATAGTCCAATTCTCTTTCAACTTGGCTGTATCCCATGATCCCCTACGGAACCGGCGCCTATTGGCGCATCACTCTGGCGCTGTGCCTGGGCTCTTTTTTGGTATTCTCCTGCTTGTACACCACCCAGCCGCTGATGCCTATACTCGCCAAGCAGTTTGCAGTGAGTGAACTTGCCGCCAGCTTTAGCCTTACCATCAGCACCTTCGCCCTGGGCCTTTCGCTGCTGATCTACGGGCCGCTGTCCGACGCCCTGGGTCGCCGCGGCTTAATTGTGGCCAGCATCGCGGGGCTGTTTGTAACCACCCTAGCCCTGTCCCAGGTGAGTACTTATCCCCAGCTACTGGCCCTACGCGCGGTGCAGGGTTTCTTCATCGCCGGCTTGCCCGCCATCGCCGTGGCCTACATGGCCGATGAATTCACTCCCGAGGCATTGATGCACAGCGTGGGTATTTATATCGCCGCTAACACCTTGGGGGGTATTGGCGGAAGATTAATGGCAGGTTTCATCGGTGAGTATTTGGGCTGGCAACAGGCGTTTTTCGCCATGGGGCTGTTGGGTGTTTTAGTTTGGTGCATTTTATTGGTGGCGCTGCCAAAGTCTCTGCACTTTCGGCCCCAAAGCCTACAGCCACACCGTATTTTGGCCGACCTTAAAACCCACCTCAGCAATCGACTTCTTCTGCCTGCCTATATCCTGGGCGGTTTAAACTTTTTAGTGTTCGTTAACCAGTTCAGTTTTTTAACCTTCGTTTTGGAGTCTGCGCCCTACCACCTCAGTGCTAAGTTTTTAGGCATGTTATTTTTAGTGTACTTAACGGGCACAGCGGCTTCGGCGTTATCCGGGAAGTTGGGCAATGGGTTCGGTCAGGCGAACTGCATGCTGTTGGGGTCGGCACTGGTTATTGTCGGTACCTTGGTTACCCTATTGTCACCCTTACCGTTTATTATTTTGGGGTTATTGATTAACAGCTTTGGATTCTTTTTGGCCCACAGCAGTGCCAGTAGCTGGGTCAGCCGCAACGCCACCCATGGAAAGGCCACGGCCAGCTCGTTGTATTTGGTGTTTTATTACGTGGGCGCGAGTGTTGGCGGGAGTTATTTAAATATCTTTTGGCAGTGGCAGCAATGGCGAGGGGTTGTTGCAGGCTCAATTTCATTGCTGTTAGTTACTTGTGCCATGGCAGTGATGCTGAGGGGCCAACAATCACTGCGCGCTACTGTTGCCGTGCCGTAACAGTACTTAAAGGTGGCGGCGCTTTAAAATAGCCAGCAAAAAGGCTACTCCTTGGGTGCCGCCCGCTCGGAAACAATCAACCATTTAGAACCCACTTTCACAAACCGTAACTGCTTGCGCATCTGCTCTTGGAAGTTTCGGGAAGAATAATGTTGAGTGAAGGTTGCAAATCCAACATCGTTATTGCGCGCCACTTCTAGGTTGACATCCTCCAGCTGTAGGCGAATTTGCTTTTGCGGTGTTACACGCTCCAAGCGCTGCTTGCGCCAAGTCTCTCGACTGGTGCCGATATCCGGATTGAAAAATGGTGCATAGAAAGTAAGGTAATACTCGGCATCACCAGACTCCCAAGCCATACGCCATTTTTCTAGGGTTTCAGCCACACGGCTTTTGCTAAAGCGTAGCTCTTCTGCTTCTGCTTCAGCATCGTCCAGCGGTGAAGTGGCGCTGCCTGCCCTGGAGGATTCAACTTGCTCAGCATTGGCTGCCGGGCTGGAATTGGTATCCGTGTTTTGGGTTTGCTCCTCGGTAGCGTCGCTTTCACCCGTTGCTGCCACCGCCGCGATGGCGGCTTGGTCACTGGCGGGCTGCGTTGCTGGAGTTCTCACTATCTTGCCGCCAATGGTAGATTCAGACGGCGTGGCGACCATGGTGACCGATGCCGCCGGGGCCTTGGCAAAAGTAGCGGGATCGGTAGTGGGAGACGCTAATAAAGCAAGCACTACCTTAAGAACCAAATAAAGCATTAACGCGCACAGCAACAACACCCAAGTTCGTACTCGGGTACGGTCTGAAAAAAATGACTCAAACCACCAATAACGGTGATAGCAATTCAAGCACCTATAGGGCCGCCAGGGCAGCAAACGCACAATTAACCGATCACCGCTATTAGCCCGGGATTTTATGGCCCGCCTGATACCGCACTTACGACAGGTTTGTGGCTGCTCGCTGGTTTCGCTGATATCCGACGCTAGGTCGTTGTAGGACGAGGACATTTGCTCATCATCAGCGCCGCCAAACAACCCTTTTAAGCGCTGCTTAATACCACCTTGTTTAGGCTCGTTTAATACTGTTACAACCATATCTCTGTACGAATGACTTACCGCTGTGTTACTGACCGACTTACATCAAGCCACGTTGCTGGCGCGCGGATTACCACACACTAATGAAATAGCACTGTAGGCCTTTTGGCCGGAAAAATCTGCCCACGAGATGTTAAAGAAGTTTAAAGTTCATTGAAATACCTCGACATCTGGCGAATCAAGGCAGTATACAGCAGCTCTCTATTGACTGTAGGACCACACATCGTATGTGTTGGCATCATTGATCGGGTAATCAAAACCACCTGGTTAGATTTAAGGTTGAAACAGCATCGCCGTAGCTTTACAGCGTGCAAATAAAAAGCCCTGGCGTCTCCACCAAGGCTTGCTAAGTGATTCATCGATAATCAGCGTTTTCTTGCTAACTACTTCCTATCTATCCAATTTCTATCTATCAGCTGCCTTGCTAACAGTCTTCTCACTTACAGCTTATATCTCTACAAGAGGGGCCATAACCTAGCAGCGACATGCCGCTGTTTCGCGTTGCTAGAAAACAGCGGATACTCGCTTTCTTTTGCCAAGCTAGAACCGAAAGTCATCTGTTAGCTTATAAGAAATTAGTAGTTCACTACTACCACATCTTGGTCCAGCGCAGATATTACACGCTCTGCTGTGTTACCACGCCGCGTTGCAGTAAGGCCTTTTTGGTTTAAGGTACCAATGATCACCAAATCTGCACCCAGGCGCTTAGCCAACGCTGCAACGGCTTCGTTGGTGTAGCCTTCCTCTACGTGAATACGCTCTGGCGGCACACCGGATTCTTTCGCCAACCGACCGCGATCCGGGTAATGCATTGAGTCTAAATAGGCGTTAACAATATGCAATTCAGCGCCGTAATAACCCGCCAAACGCTCGCCAGCACCGATAATGGATTGATTTAATTTTATCTGTTCGTCTTTAGTGGCCTGAAAGTTAACCGCCGCGAGAATAATTTCTCGTTTTTCTTTTGCTCCAGGCTGAATGAGAGCCACCGGGCACTCGGCATTTTTTAACAATTTCCATTTTGATTCGGTAAAGAATAAACGGGTAGAAGAACCGCGCTCGTGCACGGGTAAATAAATTAAATCGGGATGAAAAGGTTTGGCAGCACGGGCGATGCTTTCTTGCCACTCACTGGACCAACACACTTCCAATGAGTATTCCACGCCGGCGTTTTCCAGCGGGGTGCGAATTTCCGCACTAAACCAACTTTGATCGCGAAATAAATTATTATTCACCGCTCGAGTGTCTACGGCATCGGCATCCACCGCCACAAACACTTTCACCACCGGCGGTTGTTCTGCCAGTTGCGCTGTTTTAATCGCTCTCTCCAAAGCAATGTGTTTACTGTGGGATGGGTCGACAACGACAAAGATTTTCTTAGATTCAGCCATTATTGCGCCTATTGTTGTGTTATTTATTACTATTATTTGAGTGGGCATAGCCCTGGTTCTGCTTCACGCACGGCAATTAAACCACAATCACATTAAGGATTCATAGTGGGCACACTGCGGCTTTTGCCCCCGGTGGCATCAACTCCTTCGCAGATCACGCATATACATAGAGAGCATACACACAGAGAATAGCGCTAAACCTTGGCAAGGCCTTGCTCTTTCCCGTAGCATTCGCGCCAGCAAGCCCGGTCCTTAGCCGGCAGATTTTGTTACCATAGGCGGATACATTATGACCACTAAACAGATTCCCAACGTAGACCTTACCACCCAAGCCAATGTGTATTTCGATGGCAAATGCGTTAGCCACGGCTTTACCCTAGCGGACGGTACCGAAAAATCCGTGGGTGTTGTCTTACCTTCTGAGCTCACGTTTAACACCGCGGCTGCAGAAATTATGGAGTGCGTTGCGGGGGCTTGTGAATATAAGCTCGCGGGCAGCGACCATTGGCAAACCTGCAGTGCTGGCCAAAGCTTTAACATCACCGCCAATAGCAGCTTTGATATTAAGGTTGCAGAAGCCTTCCACTATATTTGTCATTACGGTTAAAGATCTGCTTAGCCTCGCTCTGGCCATGGATGGCCAAGTGACCCCACTGAACAGCACGCCTTGAAGGACAGGCCTTACGATCCAGCCTTTAACCTCAATTTACCAGTATCCCAAAGCTTGTACTCTAAGCATCTAAACAAAAAGCATCTAAACAAAGCCCGCTCTAGGGCTACCCCCCCACTTAAGATACGTTATATCATTGCGGCTAATTATCCCAGTTTTTAGCTGCTAATTATCGATCCGGTGTTCATCTACCCGACTTATCCCCCACCTAAATGCCAGAGATTCTTAAATTATGAGTTGGAAAGCCACCCGTATTTTTTCCATTGTTTTGTTATGCACTTGGGCAACAACCGTATTCGCCAGCCAGCCGTTCGAGTTAGACGGTGTTGTTGTCCCGGCAGGGGAGCAAAAGTCGTTTATGCTGCCGGCGCCCGGTATGGGAATACCAGTAACGGTAATCAATGGCAACCAACCCGGCCCTGTGCTTACCCTAACCGCTGGTGTCCACGGCGATGAGTTCCCCTCTATTTTAGCGCTGCAAAGCTTGAGAACCCGCATCGATGCCGCCGAATTAAAAGGTACTCTGGTGTTGGTGCATTTGGCCAACCTGCCTGGTTTCCACGCCCGCCGGATTGCGCTGCATCCAGAGGATGACAAAAATCTTAACCGCGAATTTCCAGGCGCGGCCGACGGCACTGCCACCGAACAACTGGCTTTTTATTTAACCCGCCAGGTTATTCCTAAAACCGATTATTTAATCGACTTGCACTCTGGCAGCGCGTATCAGGCTTTACACCACCATGTGTATTCTCCCGTGCTTTATCAGGAGCCGCTGGATGAGAAAACCTTAGCGTTTGCCGAGGCCACCGGTATGCAGCACATCGTGCTGTACGATAAGCGCCCCAAGGACTTGGCTAACACTATCTCCTACCCCAACACCGCCCAGGTACGCGGCAAGCCTGCGCTGACCGTGGAGGTGGGCCATTCTGGCCTGCGTGACGATGCTTTTGTCGAGGAAATTATCGCGATTTGCACCAATGCGCTCAAGCATCTGGGTATGCTAGCAGGTAAGCCCAAAACCAAGGCAATCATTTATAGCCATCTGGAATCTATTGCCAGCCCGGCCAGTGGCATTTTTACGCCGGTTGCCGCCATTGGCCAACCGGTGCAGCCCGGCGACCTGTTGGGCACCGTTAGCAATTATTATGGAGAGCCGGTAGCGGAAATTAAAGCCACAGAGGCAGGCACTATTTTGATGTTGCGTCAATGGCCTGCCATCGCAGAAGGCGAAAGCCCAGCGACCTTGGGAATAGAAAAATAACCGTGGTTTGATCCTGAAACGGCGCCCTGCCGTTTCACGGAGCGAACTATTGTTTACTTCAAACTTCGGGTCTCTTTGTTCCAACACTCCCGGCGGCAATGCGATCGTTAAAGCCGCCGGTGCAAATATTAAAGCCACTTTGGGTGCGTCAAAACACAACACTTAATAACGCTGCGACGATAAACGCAATAGTGCCGAGCAGGGTTTCCATTACCGTCCAGGTTTTCAAAGTGGTTTTCTCATCCATATCCAGCAGGCGAGACACCAGCCAGAAGCCGGAATCGTTAAAATGAGAGAGTACCGTTGCGCCACCGGCAATGGCGATTACGATAAAGCAATAATCCGCTTCTGAAAGCCCAGGTGTGGCCGCAACAATCGGCGCCATTAATGCGGCAGTTGTGGTTAACGCAACCGTAGCCGACCCCTGTGCCACCCGTAAACAGGTAGCAATCACAAACGCTGCCACAATAACCGGCAGGCCAGTGTTGCCTAGCAATCCCGCCAGCGCCTCACCAATACCGCTGCCTCGCAAAACGCCACCAAACATACCGCCTGCGCCGGTTACCAGAATGACACCACAAATGGGTGCCAATGAATCTCCGCACAGCTTCTCAACGTTTTCCTTACCCAAACTCTTTGTAAACAACACCAAGCACAGTAACAAAGTAATCAGCAGCGCTATCGGTGTTTTGCCTAACATGCGCAGAATGTGCACCCAGGTTTGGTCGCCGTTAATTGCACCGGATACCTGCAGGGTATTCAGGCCGGTATCCATAAAAATCAGTAGTACCGGGGTAAGCAGTACCAGCAGCACAGTAGCAAACGAGGGCGCTGTGGCTTGCAGCGAATTCTCCGCTTTAGAATTGATGTGTTTAAACATTTCAGGAAGCGGTAGCACGAACTTTTTACCGGCATAGAGGGCAAACAGGTACGCGCCGAAATACCAGGTAGGAATGGCAATCACCAAGCCGACAAACAATAGTAAACCAATATTGGCACCCAGCAAATCTGCCGCTGCCACCGGGCCTGGATGGGGCGGAACAAAGGCGTGCATCACGGCAAACGCACCGGCTGCTGGAAAGGCATATTTGATGGTGGAGCCGCCAAACCGCGCAGCCACGCTCAGCAGGATGGGAAACATCACAATCAGCCCGGCATCAAAGAAAATCGGAAAGCCAAACAACAATGAGGCAATACCAATGGCAAACGGCGCACGCTGCTCGCCGAAGCGGTTAATCAGGCCGTCGGCCAATACCTGGGCACCTCCGGTTACTTCCAATAGCTTACCGATCATGCAACCTAAGCCTACCAGTAGCGCCACCGATGCCAGTGTGCCGCCGAAGCCACCCATCATTACCGGCACAATGTCTTCACTGGCTATGCCCGCCACGGCGGCGGTCAACACACTCACTAAAATAAGCGCGACAAAGGCATGCACCCTTAGGCGAATAATCAGAATCACCAGTAATACCACGGCACCCAAACCGGTGAGCAACAGGTGTGTGGGATCGGAAACCGTTGTTTCAGCCATCGTGGACTCTCTTTTGCGCAGTTCGCTATTATTGCTTTTTAAGCGGTATTTTTGCTCTGTTTGCTGGTGACTTGTTATTGTGGCCAGCTAACAGCACCCGGCGACCCGCTGCTAATGATCGACAAGCGGATAAACCATATCAAAAAACGGCAGTCACCAATAGCTTGGGGCGGCCCTAAGACTCACCGTTCAATTGACCGACACGGCCGTAGGCCAACGGTTGCAGCCCGCTGGGCAGTGCTAGCGATTAATAAGGAGAGCCGGTTAAAGAAATCGAGGCCAGGGTGGCGGGAATTTTGATCCTGAAAAGGCGTCCCTGCCCTTTCGCGTTATCGAACTTATTTACCCTTAAGGGCTTCGGTAGTATTTAGGGTTGAGCTTTGGTGTGCTGTATCCACTGCTCGGTTCTTTGCTCCAACACATCCAGCGGCAAGGCTCCTTTTTCTAAAATCGCATCGTGAAAATCGCGTAGATTAAAGGCTTCCCCTAATTGTTCAGAGGCCTGTTGGCGTAGGGCTTTTATCTTTAACTCGCCGATTTTATAGGCCAATGCTTGGCCGGGCATTGCGATGTAGCGGTCGACTTCCACGGTTATATCGTGCTCAGACTTACCTGCGTTTTCAATAAAATAGTCGATGGCCTGTTGTCGGCTCCAGCCCAGTGCGTGCATGCCGGTATCTACCACCAAACGCACCGCGCGCCACATTTCGTAGGTCAACTGGCCAAATTTATCGTAGGGGTCATCGTACATTGCCATGTCTTCGCCCAGGCTTTCAGAGTAAAGCCCCCAGCCCTCAATAAACGCGGTGTAGAACAGATTCTTAACCAGATCGTGGGCGGCCTCTTGCTCCTGAGCCAGAGCAATTTGCAGGTGATGACCCGGTACCGCCTCGTGTAAGGTCAGCGCAACCATCTCCCACTTAGGCCGCGATTTTAAATCGTAGGTATTAGCGAAAAACACACCGGCGCGGCCCTGCTCAAGGGTACCCGACATATAATAGGCAGTAGGGGCGGATTTCTCCGCGTAGCTGGGTATCGGTGAAACACCGTAGGGCAATCGTGGCAAGGTGCCAAACAGCTTAACCAATTGCGGGTCTGCCTGTTTGGCAATATCACGATAGCGCTGCAGTAATTGCTCAGGCTCTGTAAAAAAGAACTGTGGGTCGGTTCTTAAAAAAGTAAAAAATTCGCTTAAACTGCCCTCGAAGCCGGTAGACTTCATGGTGCTCTGCATAGCTTTCCGGATTCGTTTTACTTCCTGCAAGCCAATGTTATGAATTTCTTTCGGCGTCAGTTCTGTGGTGGTGTAACTGCGCGCGGCGTAGGCGTACCAGGCCTCGCCATTGGGCAATTCCGATGCGCCCACAGCAACTCTTGCCGCCGGTAAATAAGTTTGTTCTAGATAATCCCGCAGTGTTTGGTAAGCAGGCAGCACACCGTCTTTAACAGCGTTTATTGCGGCATTTTTTAACTGCTTTTGCTGGCGGTCTTTAATGGTGTCGGGAAAGCGCTCAAACGATGTTAAAAAGCTGCTGTCATCCACCCCCTGGTCCAACACGCCAGTAACCTGCTCAATCACCCGCTGGACGACAATTTTCGGCGGCATAAGCTCGGCGTCTTTGCTTTCTGCCAGCAAGCCTAACACTTGCTCCATCAACAAAGGTAAACCCTCTAGCCGGGCAACAATATTTTCATAGTCCTTTAAATTGCTGGTTGGCATGCTGGCAATCACATCAGGCACTTCAATGTGCGCTCCGGACATTTGGCTTAATGGCCAGGGCGCTGGGCTCAGCCAACCCGCCGCTAGCGGGCCATAAAATTCATTTTGCTGTTGCGTATCTTGCAACGACTTCACCACCAACTGGTATTCCAAACTGGCCTTGGGGTCTAGCTGGCTGGTGTCAATGTTAGCCAAGGCGCTTAATTCTTGTGGTGTTTGTTGAGTGCGTTCGGCCATGGCGGTGGGCGTAAGATCCGTCCAGCGGTTATGGGCAGCTGGGTAGCCGTAGTAGGTGCCCAACTCTGGGTAGTCGGCCAGTGATTGCTGCCAAATGAGATCAAACAATTGGTAGAGCTTATCTTGCTCGGTCAATTTACTGTTGCTGGCCACACTGGCTAAGCGTTGTGAATAATCGCTGGCTAACACCGTGGACGGCCAAACGATGTAGCCAACGATAAGCAACAAGAGTTGCACTAAGACAGAGTATTTAAAATAAAACGAACGAGAATGCCTATGCATGGGTAGTGGCCTTTTTAACAAGATTCCCAATAGTAGCCGCATCTAAAGCATGGGTTCCACCGCCTGTTCTGAACTACGTCACAACCTCCAAACAACAGGCCCGGCTATCGAGATTGCTGCACGTCAATGCCGGAGTTAATTTCACTGCCGCTGCTGGTTCGCAATATCAACATTTCTGGCACTTGCGTTACATTACGGAATAATTGCTGGTAATAACCTTTGTCGGCTTTCCAGCCCACCGAGCCCAGTGTTTGCGGCTGGCCATTCACAAGAACCTCGGCGCTAATGTCTGCCGTGCCCGCCGGTGCATCCGAGGTGGCCCGCACCCAGAGTTGTTGTTGCTCAACAAAATAGATGGCACTGAACACACTTATCGTATCCGGGGCGGTACAAGCATTACCGCTGCCAGTGACAGCCGCTATCACAGAGGCCCCACTGGCACTGTGTATCTCCACGGTTTCGGGTTTGCAATCGATGTTTTTAAAGTTTTGTTGATAGGCATTTTTGCTCGGCTTCCAGGCCACCTCGCCAAGCTCGGTCACTTGGCCTTGCTGGCTCATACTACCGGTTAATGTGGCTGAACCTTGCGGCTGCAAATTGGAAACGACTCTTATCCATAAAAAGTCTTCAGCGGCGTTGTAGAACGCATCGGTAATGCTGAGTTCTTCCGGGGCGATGCCATCGCCAAACAACCCGACATCCAGCCCGTGGCGGATTTGACCATCGGCCAAATACCGGCAAGCGTCGGTGCCGTCTATGGGGCTAGCATTGCTGTCCACGGTGTAATCGCCGGCCGCCAAGGCTGGGCTAAATTGATAGCCCGCCGGCGCCACAAATTGCAACTGATAATCCCCAGCCGGCAACTGATCAAAGCTATAGGCGCCATTGCCATCGCTGACCGTGGCTCTAACCGCAGCGGCATCACAATTTAAACGAAGATTTACCTTCACACCGGCAAGCCCCACCTCGCCGCCGTCTTGAATACCGTTTTCGTTGTCGTCCAACCAAACAAAATCTCCAATGGAGCCGCTGCCAGTACTTAGTTGAGTTTCCATCACCCAGGGCTCACGGCCATGCTCGCCATCGTCGGCAGAAAAATACAAACCACCGGCCACTGCTAGATGCTGCGGGTTAGCCCCCAACATGCCCGGCCGGATGTCGGCCACCAACACAGTGCCCACTGAGGTGCCATCACTTTGCCAAAGTTCTCGGCCGTGGGTGCCGTCGTCGGCGGTAAAGTACAAGGTGTTATCGAATACGGTTAACTGTGCTGGCGCACTGTCACCGCCCGGCCACAAATCCGCCAACAGCGTTGTGCCAGCAGCCGAGCCATCACTTACCCACAATTCGGCGCCGTGCACGCCATCATTGGCTTGGAAGTAGAGCTTGCCGTTGAATGCGGTTAACTCATCCAGATGAGCGCCCTGACCTGGGAAAATGTTTTTAATGAGAGAAGTACCGCCACTGGTACCGTTAGTACGCCATAATTCCGGGCCAGTAACACCGTTGTCGGCAATAAAATAGGCCACATTGCCAACCACCGTTATTTGCGAAATTGCACTGTTATTACCGGGGTGAATATTTGCGATCAACTGCGTACCGGCGGCCCTACCGTCACTGCGCCACAGCTCACGGCCGTCGGCCTGGGTGTACGCCGTCAACAGTAATTGATTGCCAAACGCTGTGATCTGCTCAGGGCTGCTGCTATCGCTACCTGATACAATATCAACAGCTAGTTGGGTGCCAGCCGAGGTGCCGTCGGTTTGCCACAATTCTGCACCGTGGATGCCATCGTTGGCGGAGAAATACGCTACACCACCCAATACCGTCGCCTCGCGGCGATAATCATTACCACCGGCAAAAGCAGTGCTGTTGATATCTTTAACCAGCTCGGCGGTATTATCCGAACTATTCGCTTTGAATAGTGCCGCCTCGCCGTTATTTTGGTCCGCGGTAAAAAGTACTTCGTCCTGCAACTCGAAAAGTCTGTTTGGCCGAGCATTACCATTGGCCGTTGCATACAGCAATTGCGTCCCTACCGCTGTGCCATCACTGCGCCAAAGATTATAATCTCCCAGCTTCATGTGGCTGGCGCTGAAGAAGGCCTGATTGTCCAAAACAGTGATTTCCTCCGGATTGGCGTCGGCATCGCCGGGATAGATATCGTCTACCAAACTGGTACTGGCGCCTTCGCTCAGCCAAAGCTCTCTACCGCTTTGAATGGTCTGGGCCGAGAAATAAACCCCATTGCCCGCCGCCGTAAATTGCTCGGGGTCGCTACTGGCCGCATCCGGTGTAATATTCGCCGCTAAGCGAGTGCCAGCCGCACTGCCATCGGTCTCCCAGAGCTCTACACCCGCCAAGCCGCTGTAGGCGGTAAAATACAGACGGTTACCGACCTCGGTCATATGGCTGGGCTGGCGTGAATCTCCGCTGCGATTACGCTGAAAATCCCCTACCTTGAGGGTACCGCTGGCTTGCCCGTTACTGCGCCACAAATCAACGCCATTACCGTCATCGGCCACTAAGAAGTAGAGTAAATTACCGGCAATCACATAGCTTGCGCGCAATTGATTATTGGCCGGAACTTGAAAAAAACGGTTGGTGTTTACGGCGGTGCCATCGCTGCGCCACACGGCGAAGCCATCGCCATCGTTGGCCGAAAAATACAGTTCGCCATTGAAGGGGATAAAGCTATGGGCGTAGGAATCTCCGGCCGGATTTATATCCAACAGCATAACCGTACCGGCTGCAGTGCCATCGGACACCCACATTTCCTCGCCGTTAACGCCATCATCAAACTGAAAATAGAGTTTGCTGCCAAAGCCTTGCAAGTGGTCTGGCACCGGGGAGGAACTGGACAGCCCGGCTAAATCCGCCACCATGGCCGTGCCACTGCTGGTGCCATCGCTGAGCCATAGCTGCGTATTCTGGTAGACGAAAAATAATCGGCTACCCACGGCTGTGAAGTGATCCAGGCTCAACCCAGAAGGTGCATTTAACAGCGTGTGGGTGCCAGCCGGCGTGCCATCGGTTACCCACAAATCGCCTTCAACCAATAAAAACAGTTGATCACCTACCGGCGTCATTTGCTGGGGTGCCGGCAATGGGTTACCGCCCGCATCCAATACCTTTTGAGTGCCAATATCGGTGCCATCACTCACCCACAGGTGTGCACCAACCCCACCGCCTTCGTACGCACCGAAATACAACAGGCCATTTAATGCAGTTAATTCATAGGGCGCTCTGTGGCCCTGGTTAGAATTGATTTCTTTTACCATATGGGTACCGGCCTGCGTACCGTCACTAACCCACAGTTCGGAGCCGTTTTCGCGTTCATCCTGCGCGACAAAAAAAAGCTGACTACCCGCCACTACGGCTTGCTCAATCTCTGCACGGCCGCCGTAGTTTGGCGCCGCAACCGGTTGCGCGCTACTTCCGTCGAAGCGCCACAATTGACCACCCGCCGCTCCACTGTCTGTCGTTCCCACGTAGCCCTGAAAATACACCTGATTGTCATAGGCCACTAGATTATTGGGATAGGACCCCTGCACACTTGGCGCGGGATCTGCATCAATAAGTAACCTAGGGTTAGCGTGGGACTGATCAGCCACGGTCATGGCGGAGATGAGCAACAGAGACATAAGCGTTGGCGCAACAACGCGTCGATTACGATCCTTCGTTAGCATAAGAGCACCTGTGTGATTAGCACAGCCGAGGAAATTTGGATTACGCGGGCTTTAACTGTGAATTGATTTCGGTAAGGTTAGCGTGAGCAGACGAATCCAAAAGTGGCTGTGTTATTCGTTGTTTTAGTATTCAGATTGTGAGCGAGCATTCACACGCTACGAGCTTCAAGACGAGAAGTCTAATCATTTATTTATCAATTAATTTGTTATCTACATTGACTTTAGAAAACAAGAGTTTAAACAATCGCTTACTTGGCATCAGGCAAAATTGGCGTGGTACACGGCAAATACTAGAAAGTCAGGTAGGCGCGTTTTGCCACATTATTTTCTACAATTACGGTGGCTTAGTACCTACAGGAGTACCTACCAGGAGTACCTACCAGGAGTACCTACAGGAAATTGCAATACCAACAATCCATTGTAAGCTTTGCACACCACGCTCTCAATCGCTGAACTAATCACCACGGCAGCAAACAAAACGAGAAGCAAAACAGAAACATTCGAGCCGCTACATTGGCCGAAGCAGCAACACCAAAAACTGGAATGTTTAATTCCAGTTATCCGCCCGCTATTCAATCACTTGCAACTATTTGGAGTTTTTAATGCTATTACGCAATGAGGTACAGTTAATTTGCTACCCCAATCGTATAGGTAATGATATATCTGACTTGTACTCATTTATGCACCAGCACCTAACCAATGCGGTGGGTGGAGTGCATATATTGCCGTTTTACCCCTCCAACGCCGATGCTGGGTTTTCACCACTTACCCACAAGGAAGTCGCTGCTGAATACGGCGGCTGGCAGGACATAGAACGTATATCCGCAGAATTCGATTTGTGTGCTGACGTAACGGTCAATCATATTTCTGATGAATCAGAAGAATTTAAAGACTTTCTGCAAAATGGATTTGAATCAGACCACGCCGACTTGTTCGTTGATGTTGATAAATTTGGTGATATCCAGCCCGACGATTTGGCTAAAATCCATATCCGTAAAGAAAAGGAACCCTTCCGTGAAGTCACCTTCGCCGATGGCAGTACTGGCCGTGTGTGGTGTACCTTTACAGAAAAACAGATCGACCTTAACTACGAATCGCCAAAAACCTACGCTCTTATGGAGGATTATCTAACCTTCTTGGCTGCGAAAGGTGTTAAATTGTTCCGCCTGGACGCCTTTGGCTACACCACTAAAAGGATCGGCACCAGCTGTTTTTTGGTGGAGCCAGAAGTTTACCGGTTACTGGAATGGATCAACGATTTAGCACTGGCAAACGGCGCCGAATGCCTACCCGAGGTGCACGACCACACCAGTTATCAGTACGCCATCTCACGCCGAAACCTGCGCCCGTACGCGTTCGCACTGCCACCACTGTTACTCTACTCATTGTTAGATGCAAACAGTGTCTATTTAAAAAATTGGCTGCGCATGTGCCCGCGCAATCAAATTACCGTTTTGGATACCCACGACGGCATCTGCATTCCGGATGTTGAAGGTGTGCTGCCCGAGGACAAAATTCAGAGCTTAATCTCTAACATCGAAACACGCAGCGCAGACCCCATTTTAAGAGGCTCCGCCGCCGACGTGCACAGCGTAGGCGCCATCTACCAAATTACCTGCACGTTTTACGATGCATTAATGCAAAACGATGACGCCTACATAGCTGCACGGGCGATTCAATTCTTTACCCCCGGAATTCCCCAGGTGTATTACGTAGGGCTGTTAGCGGGCCGTAACGATAACGAACTTAAAACCGCCACCGGTGAATTGCGAGATATAAACCGGCATTTCTATTCCCTAGAAGAAGCCGAGGCAGCCCTAACCCAACCGGTGGTGAAACGTCTGTTGTGGTTAATGGAATTTCGCTCCAACTATCCGGCATTCCAAGGGCGCTTCGAATTAAATTATTCCAATGATTCCAGCGTTGCCATGGCCTGGCGTCACGGCGATTACTATTGCCATTTATTCGTGGACCTCAATTTTAATACCACAACCTTAGATTATATCGACGAGAAAACAGGCGAGGAAGTCCATCTTCGTTGCTAGTTGGCTGAATCAGAAACGGCGTCACTGCCGTTTCGCTGCGTTTAAACCATTAAGCGCGGGTTGATTGCCGCCAGTGAAATCGCCCAGGAGGGGCATGTGAGCACCTTAACGACTTTAGATTACAGCGTATTGTGCGGTTACGGTTTGATTGTTGTCGCTCTATGCTTGATGGTGGCTAAGCGCTCACCGGATTCCGATGAGCTGTTTCTCGCCGGGCGCAGCTTGGGCCCCATGGTCATTGGGCTTTCGTTATTTGCCTCCAACATTTCCTCCACCACACTCATAGGCTTGCCAGGTGCCGCTTGGGAGTACGGCATTTCAGTGGCGAATTATGAGTGGATGGCCTCGGTTATTTTATTGCTTTCGGCGCTCTTTATCGTACCTGTTTTTCTGGGCCAGCGTTTAACGACGGTGCCGGAAATCATGGAAAAGCGGTTCGACCCAAGAATGCGGCGCTATTTGTCCGGTACCTCATTGTTTTTAAGTATTGTGCTCGATACCGCCGGCAGCCTATACGCCGGCGCGTTGGTTCTAATGCTGTTTATTCCCGGGCTGAGCTTAGCCCCTACTTGTGCCGCCATGGCATTATTCGCAGGCGTGTACACCGCCCTTGGTGGACTGCGAGCCGTGGTCTACACCGATGTTTTACAAGCACTGGTTTTATTAATTGGCTCTTTGATATTAACGATTATTGTTTTTCAGGAATTTGATTACAGTTGGAGTAACTTGGTTAGCCGAGTGGACGCCGACCACCTGTCGTTAATTCGGCCACTGGATGATCCATCCCTACCCTGGCTAGGGACACTAATCGGCCTACCCGTTTTAGGCTTTTACTACTGGACTATGAACCAATACGTGGCTCAGCGATTGTTGGGCGCACGCAGTGCCGACGCCGCAGCCAAAGGCGCCATGTTAGCCGCCGCATTAAAATTGCTACCGCTGTTTTTAATGGTGCTGCCAGGCGCTATGGCGGCAGCCCTGTTCACCGATTTAGAGCGCGCCGACACGGTATTCCCTCGCCTGATTTCCGAGTACGCACCACCGGGTATTGCAGGCTTGATGGTGGCCGGGCTTTTAGCCGCCATAATGTCCAGCGTTGACTCAACCTTAAACTCAGCTTCCACGCTATTTATTGTCGATTTTGTAAAACCAAAAAAGCCCCATTTAAGCACCCAACAAATGGCCAAATTGGGCCGCATTAGCACCATTGCACTAATGGTTTTTGCCGCGCTCTGGGCGCCCGCCATTGATAACTTCCCCGGTTTATTCGCCTATCTTCAGCAGGCCTTCTCCTACGTTGCACCACCACTGGCAGCGGTGTTTCTCGCCGGCTTTTTCAGCCGTCGAATAACAGCGCCGGCGGCATTGCGCGGTGTAATTACCGGCCACGTTATTTCCCTGGCATTTTTCCTGGGAGCACAATTAGGTTGGCATAATATTCACTTCACCATTGTGGCAGGTTTATTGTTCGCCCTAACGCTGGTCGCGACCCTTGCTTGGCAAGGCTGGATAAATCGCGGCACAACCATCACAACCACCGATGCCCAGTGGCAGACAGTGGACACACGCAACGCTCAGCCAGTGGCTCTACCGGTTAAAATTGGCATAGTAACGCTGCTCGTGGCTACGGCATGTTTGGTACTGGCGTTTTGGTGATGAGGGCAGTCAGTTTAACGCCGAAACGTTAATTTTTATTAACGACTCCAGTGACTAAAAAAATACACCCAAAAAACCATCAATCCGGGCGCATCTTTCAATTCGTTGACAATTTGTAACAAAATGCGGATGCAACCCGCCACCCTAGCGCCGCGGCCATCAGCCACTCCTAAAAACAGCCCGAAAAAGGCAAAAGCCACCGCTTTCGGCTGCACCGATTTGGCCACAAATAGCCCTTGAGCAAGGTTACGTGTCGCAAAACAGCACTTTTGGCTTAGCAACCGTGGTTTGAATTACCTTATACTGGCGTCTGTTTTCTTATAAGAAAGTGTCGCGCCTGGATTGTATCTTTAGATGGTAAAGCTCTGGTTTAAACGGCTTGGCGTAATTGCCGCCAATATTTTGCTTTTGTATGTCTTACTCAATGAGTTACTAAGCGCCCCCACCTACTCCGCAAGAGAGGTAGATACCGCTATTGCTATGGCCATTGAGAACGCCCGTGCCGAGCGTCTCGATGCCGCACTGCAGCAACTCGAGGCCCTTACGGAGCTGGCCGGTGAGTACCCACAGGTTTGGTACAACTACTTAACCGTGCTGTCCTGGGACGGACAAAAAGCCAAAGCGGTAGAACTGTTAAAGACCGTAGCGGTGGCTGACGCGCCCGCCTACTTCCTTAAAGAAATGATAGATGCTGTGCTGCAAGAGGCCGACTACGAACAACTGCCTCGTTTAGCTAAGGCTGCAGTCGCCAACAGCGGCACCCCAGAACAACTCGGCCTAGACTTGATCGCCGAGTTGCTGGCCCGAGAGCAAACCGAGGTCGCCACCGATATTGCTCGCCATTATCACCAACAATTCCCAGATAACCTGCCCATCCAATTGCTAGTGGCCAAAGCATTGGCCACCACCGCCCCACAAGAAAGCGCCGACCTTCTAGCTCAACTGCTGACCCAAGAGCCCGCCAATGAAGAAGCGCGCCGGCTTTGGGCAGCCCATCTGGTGGACTTTGCCCGCCAGGGCGATGTTGCCGACACGGTGGACAACTTCACCCGGTTTTATCAACAAAACCCCGATGCCAAGGCCCTGGCCGGAGAGTTACTGATTTTAGAGAGCTGGCAGGAGAACGATGCCAGGGTAGTCGCCCTATGGCCCGACCTGGCCGACTCTGCTCCTGCTCAAGTGAAGGCCGCTGCGGCTCAATCGTTGCGCCGCCTGGGCGAGGCCGAGCAGGCCCAACAACTGTACACCGAGCTACTGGCCTCCGACCCGGACAACCCAGACTACCTCATGGGCTCTGCCTTGGTAGCCCTGGCCATGGGCGAGCCCGACATCGCCGCAGTGCAATTGGCTAAGATAGACCGGTTAGCCCAGCACCACATTAACGATGTTGATCTACTGGAGGCAAAAGCGCTCACCTACGCAAGCCTGGGCGAGCACGAACAGGCCGAGCAATTTTATCAACGGTTACTCACACTCAAACCCGAAGCCCAACGCCCATACACGGCCTGGTTTGATCAACTGGCCCAACTGGCCAAACAACAGGGCTGGGCAGCAGCTGCCCCTTACTTGGACCAACACCTGGCCGATGCACCGCTGGCAACAAAAGTGGAGGCCGCCGGCTTGATGCTGTCGCTCAGCCAAGCCCAGCCCGCCAATCAACTATTGGCTCAGCTGCCCTTGGCTGAGCTAAGCAAAGAGCAACTCGAAACCCTGGCCAAATTGGCCCGCAACGCGCGGCAGTACAACACCGCGCTACGGCTCTACAGTGCTGCGTTACAGAAAGCTCCTGATGATTTTCAGTTGTTGCTGGGCCAAGCCCTGGTGGATATAGACCGCGGCGACAGCCAAGCGGCCTGGCAACGGTTAGAAGCTTTAGAGGATCAGCAGCCGCGCAACACGCAATTATTGGAAGCCTTGGTGTACTTCCACCGCCGCTTTGGCAACGACCGCCAAGTGGCCTTTTACCTAGAGCGTTTAGCCGAGAGCAGCACCTCACCCGGGCCCTACCTAAGCAGCTGGGGTGAACACAAGCTGGCCAATCAAAGCGCCGTGCCCATGGCCAATCTGATTGAAGAATTTGAAGCCATGCTGGAGCGCTACCCTAACAGCGACTCACTGCGTAACGGCACCATTGGCCTGATGCACCGCGTCGGCTATTACGACGACGCCCTGCAAACCGGTGAACAAACCGACCTAGACTCCGCCCCGGCCTACGTTATCGAAGCCCTTGGGCAGAGCGCCCGCGAACTGCAACGCTACGACCGGGCTCAAAGCTTGTTTTATAAGGGCAGCCAGCGCTTTCCAGACATGGGCGTTTTCCCTATCAGCATGAGCCTAGTGATGGTCGATAAAGGCGAGCCAACCGATGCCCTGGCCAACCTTGCCAAATACCAGAATAAATTTGGTAAATCGCGGGATTTCCTGTTGGCCCAAGCCTACGCCTATGAGGCCAGCGAACAATACCTACCGGCACTGGCCAACTACCAAACCTTAATGGATGCCAACCCCAACGACGATGCGGTGTACCGCAGCTGGGTTATGGCCATCAATCAATCCGGCGCTCCGGCTATGGCCTTAGAAAAAGCCAACCAACGACCGGATATTTTTCGCCCAAACGATTGGCAGCGCTTAAAAGCCGACCGCGCCGCCATCGCCGTGCGCGAGGGCAGCTTTAACGATTTAGCCGCAGAGGATAAACGTCAGCGCGCCGAACAAGCACTGGCCCTGGTGCGCAACTACCAACAGTATTTACAGCAAAATTTTGCCGAGCAAACCCAGCCGCAACAACTGGCAGCGTACGACGAAATTATAGCGCTGCACTCCGCCGGCCAGTTTGATGAGGCTACTCGCGCCTACGAACAACAAGCCGACGCCCTGGCATTGCCCGACTACGTACTCACCGTGGTTGCCGACGCCTATTTGCGCCAGAACCAGGCCAAGCAGGCCAACCCCCTGTTAGAAGAAGTGGTTAAACGCAAGCCCAACGACCACAACGCCAATATGATGCTGTTTTACGCCCAGGTGGAAACCGAGCAATACGACAGTGCCCAACAAACCATTGAGCAAACCGTTGACAACCAACCTAAGTGGCGCCGTAACGGTAAAGTGATTCGCGATAACCCCAAACGTTTGGCGGCCGAGCGCGTGGCCAATTTACTCAAGGCCTATCGCAACCAATTGGACAACGCCCAACAGCAACTGGAACAATGGCTGGGTTTCGCGCCCCACAACACCACCCTGCGCGGCGACCTGGCAAAAATCTATCGCTGGCGCGGATGGCCCAACCGCTCCCTGGCCGAGTATGAATTAATCGCACCGGTGGCTCCGCAGGAGTTTGAGCTTGGCCTCGGCCGCGCCCAAACCTTAATGGATATGCACGAGTACGCCCAAGTAGAACAACAACTGGCCGGCTTGCAGCAAGATTACCCCCAGGATACCGGCGTAAAAGCCCTGCAGCGGCGCTGGGATTTATACCGTCGCCGTGAGTTAATCAGCCAGGTGGGCCGCGCTTTTGGCGATAACGATTTTGTTGGTGGCGACAGTTTAAATTGGGATACTTGGCTATTCGACCAACCCTACGGCCATAACTGGCGACCGTTTGTGCACCACCAATTTAACCGCGCTAATTTTAGTGAAGGCGTGGGCCGTGTGGAGCGACTGGGTGCTGGCATAGAGTTTCGCAATAACCAATGGCTGGCTCAGTTTGAGCTGCACGAGGGCATACGCGGCAACGGTGAAACCGGCGCCCGCTTAAGCGCCAGCCACAATACCAGCGACCACTGGCAACTGGGCGGCGAGCTACAATTGTTTAGCGACCTAGTGCCGGTGCGCGCTATTAACAATGGCGTGGATGGCGATTCACTAGAACTGAACGCCCAATACCGTTGGCACGAAAGCCGGGCCGCCAGCGCGGCACTGCAGGTAGTAGACTTTTCCGATGACAACCGTCGCCTGGCGCTGTCGTTGTACCACCGTCATACGCTGTTCCAAAACGAACACCACCGCTGGGGCCTAGTCGAGAGCGCCTACGCCTCCAAAAACAGCGAGCAAGGCGGCACCTACTTTAACCCAGAAAGCGATCTTTCCTTGGCCGTGGCCGTTGAATACAACGGCTTGCTCAACCGCTATTACGAAAATCAATTATCCCACCGCTTTTTGGCCGGTCTGGGCCACTACCAGCAAGAGTCATTTGGTGGCGATTTCACCTGGGACCTAGAATACGAACAAACCTGGCAACGCAGCCAAGCTTTTAGCCTCAATTACGGTGCGCGCCTAGGTCGGCGTGTTTACGACGGCCAAAGCGAATTACTCAGTAGCTTATTTGCGGGTGTGAACTGGAGATTTTAATGCGGCAACTGCACAGAATTTTGTTGCTGTTAACGGCAACCTTACTACCCCATTTGGCCCTGGCGGCCGGCCAGGCAACGGACCTTATTGCACTGTGCTACCACGATGTGCGCGAAGATGTGCGTGGCGATATGGATGAAGACGAATTCGCCGTTAGCACAGCGCATTTAATTCAGCACTTTCAGTGGCTAAAAGACAACAACTACCAACCGGTATCCCTGGATCAAATCGAAGCCGCTCGTAGTGGCGGCCAGCCGTTGCCCGAGCGCGCCGTACTGCTCACATTTGATGACGGATACGCCAGTTTTTACCAGCGTATATTTCCGCTGTTAAAACTCTATAACTACCCAGCCGTATTTGCTCTAGTCACCCATTGGCTGGAGTACAATAGCAGCCAAGCGGTGCCCTACGGCAATGCTCTGCGCCGGCGCGATGAGTTTCTGCACTGGAATCAAATTAAAGAAATGCAGGCCTCGGGCCTTGTGGAAATTGCCTCCCACAGCAACAACAGCCACCAGGGTATCTTGGCCAATCCCCAGGGCAACAGCCAAGCCGCTCTAGTGACCCGGCAGTTTTTCGCCGACGCCAATCGCTATGAAACCGAACAGCAATACCAAGCGCGTATTACCCAGGATTTAACGCGCTCGGTGGAATTAATTGAGCAACACACGGGCAAAAGACCGCGCGCCATGGTTTGGCCCTACGGCAGTTATAACCAGCAAACCGAGCAGGTGGCAAAATCACTGGGCATGGATTACTTCTTTACGCTTAACGGCCGGGTAAATAAATACCCTGCCCAGCAGAACGACGTAAACCGTATCCTAATTGCTCGCAACCCAACCCTGCAGGATTTTAAAAACATTCTGCTGCCGGATAACCAGCCGGAAACCAAGCGCCTGGTGCACGTTGATATCGATTACGTTTACGACGAAAACCCAGAGCAACAGAGCCGCAACCTCGACCAACTGGTAGAGCGCATTTACCGGCTCAAGGTTAACACCGTCTACCTACAAGCCTTTGCCGACCCAGACGGAGATGGCAACGCCGACGCTCTGTATTTCCCCAACCGTCACCTACCCATGCGAGCGGATCTCTTTAACCGAGTGGCTTGGCAATTACGCACCCGTGCCAACGTCACCGTGTACGCCTGGATGCCGGTGAGCGCGTTTAAACCGCGCGGCACGACAGCGCCGGAGCGCTGGGTGTGGTCCTTGGCCAGCGGTACGCCCGCGCCCTCAGACAACAGTTACCAACGGCTGTCCATATTCCACCCTGAAAACCGACAAATGATCAAAGAGATCTACCACGATCTCGCACTCTATTCGGATTTCGGTGGCTTGCTGTTTCACGACGACGCCCTACTCACCGATTTTGAAGACGTCAGCCCCAGCGCGCTGACCGCCTACCGAAAGAACGGTTTACTATTTACCAACCCACAACAACTGCGTGACGACCCAAGCCTGCGTCAACAATGGACCCGGCTAAAAAGCCAAGCTTTGGTGGAATTCACCCAGGAGCTGGCCGGTGAGGTACGCAACCTACGCCCGCTGATTAAAACCGCGCGCAATATCTACGCCCTGCCGATTCTCAACCCCAATAGCGAACAGTGGTTTGCACAAAATTTAGAGGATTTCCTGGCCGCCTACGACTACACCGCGGTGATGGCCATGCCCTACATGGAAGGTGAAACCAAACCCGGCAAAGCCAAAAAATGGTTGCGCAAGCTGGTGAAAACCTTGCCGCCGGAGCAACTATCGAAACTGGTATTTGAACTGCAAAGCGTGGACTGGCATAAGCAACAGCCCATTCCCGCGAAGGAACTGGCGGCACAGATGAAACTGCTGGCCCGCCACGGGGTAACACACTTTGGCTACTACCCCGATAACTTTATCCAAAACCAACCTGCATTAACGGATATAAAAGCCGCGTTGTCGTTGGAAGATTACCTCTACGCCAAGTGACACAACGCCGAGAGTAACGCATGAATTCATTGGTCGATTTTTTTTGGGATTTTGCCTACTACTACCCACTGTTTATGGCCTACCTGTGGATGATAGGTGGCCTGTACTACCGTTTTCACTGGGAGGGTAAAGACGGCCGCCACTACGACAACCCACCGGATTTACCCCACTACCCGCCGGTAACGCTGCTGGTGCCTTGCCACAACGAAGGCGAAAACGTGCGGGAAACCATCGACTACCTATTGGGCCAAGCCTACCCAGAATTCGAAGTCATTGCCGTAAACGACGGCAGTAGCGACAACACCGCAGACATACTGGACGAGCTTGCCGCCGAACACCTAGCCCTGCGAGTGGTGCACCTCAGCGAAAACAGCGGCAAAGCCAACGCCCTGCGCGTGGGCACTATGGTCTCCAAGTACGAATACCTGGTGTGCATTGACGGCGACGCCGTACTGGACGCCCACGCCACCACCTGGCTGATGAAGCATTTTGTGGAGTCCCCACGAGTTGGAGCGGTCACCGGCAACCCACGCATCCGTAACCGCACTACCCTACTGGGCCGCCTACAGGTGGGCGAGTTCTCCTCCATTATTGGCATGATCAAGAGGGCACAACGTATTTACGGCCGTATTTTTACGGTATCCGGCGTGGTAGCAGCGTTTCGCAAAACGGCATTGCACCGGGTGGGATATTGGTCCACCGACATGGTCACCGAAGACATTGATATCTCCTGGAAGTTACAGCTCGATCACTGGGACGTCCGTTACGAGCCCAATGCCCTGGTCTGGATTTTAATGCCCGAAACCTTGCGCGGCTTGTGGCGGCAACGCCTGCGCTGGGCCCAAGGCGGCTGGGAAACCGCCACTCGCTACTTTAAAAGTATGCTGCCCTGGCGCAAACGGCGCATGTGGCCGGTGCTACTGGAATACAGCGTTAGCTTGGTGTGGAGCTATGCGGTGTTTACCATCGTGGTGCTGTGGATTTTGGGTAAATTTATCGACATGCCGCCACAGTGGTACGTGCCCACTATTTTACCCGGTTGGCAGGGTATTATTTTGGGGGTCACCTGCCTGCTTCAATTTTTCGTTAGCCTGTCCATCGACAGCCGCTATGAAAGCGGCCTACTGAGAAAGTACTTTTGGATGATTTGGTATCCCCTGGCCTACTGGTTAATCAATGTGATTACCATCGTCGTGGCCGTACCCAAATCTATTTTCAGCAAGCGCGGCTCCCGAGCCGTTTGGAATAGCCCAGATCGAGGCATCCACTGATGTCAGACTCACCCGCAAACAAGCCGCAAAAGGCCCGTGAAAAACACCCGTTGATTATTGAAGAGCCAGACTCACTGCGCCTGCCCCATAAAATCACGGCGGTAACACTAACCTTGTTATTTTGGGGGATTTTGCTGTACCTGTGGCAACCTCTAATCAGCATGGTTGCCTGGGCGTTGAACATCAAACTGTTTTATAACCACATGATTGTGCTTGGCGGTTATCACAATTTTTTAGCGCTGGTTATCGACTACCTTATTGTAATCGGCATCATGGGCGGAGTACTCATCGTATGGGCGCGAGTCAATTTATGGCGCTTCCGGGGCAAAGACCGACGTAAGCGGCCGGACGACGCCAGCACCGAAGAGCTGGCGCAATTTTTCAATGTGAGCGCCGAGCAGCTCCAGCAGTGGCAGACCATGAACAGCTTAGAAGTCAGCCTCAATGATGAGGAGCTGCCGAGCAAGGTGGTTGCCCATATTCCGAAGCCCGGCTCTGATGATAATAAGCCTGTGGAAAATAAAGCCGTTGATAACGAGCCCGAAGAAAACTAGCCCGCGCAAGAAAAAACAAGTTCCTAGAGCATAAAAAACCCAGCCTTGTGAGCTGGGTTTTTTGTGCTTACCTAAGGATACTATCCGATGGCGAGCTTTTTGATACTGCCCCTGATGATAGCTCGGATAGTACGTCGGGCTGTTAGTTACTGATCGCATCCTGCTGCGGTAACTCCAACAACTCCTCACCCATTTGGCTACGCTGAGAATTGCGCATCATGGTGCTGCCGTTTTCGATCATACGGCGACCTTCGCTAATTTGAGCTTGGCCATCGTTGATCATTTTGTTGCCTTTGGTCACCATTTTATTGCCGTCTTTCACTGCATCGATAGCATCTTCCCAACGACCACCAATGTCTTTCAGTTGTTTGGCTTCAGTGGAAACCTGGCCGGGTGTGGTAGACGCACCAACCGCACTGGCAGCGGATTGATAATCGTGACGGGCTTGCAACATGCGCTCGTTGCCGGAATCAATCAGGTTTTCGCCTTCACGCACTTTATTACGGCCGTCGCTTAATAGCTTGTCGCCTTTAGCGACCATTTGCTCACCCTTCACCACGGTTTTTTGGCCCTCGGCCCACATGGCTTGAGGATCGCCGGACAAGGCTGCGTCTGATGCATCGGTGGCGGCACAGGCGGTGGTGGCAAGAATGATTGCAATTAAGCTTAATTTTAAAACGTTTATAGTTTTCATAGTTATTCACCTATTTGTGGTTGCCGGCACAATATAGTCCAAGAAATGCCAACACGTAAACACTTTAGCTATAAAATTTTTATATTTTTACCGCATTCAGACAGGGTTAACATTCGCCAACCAAACTCCGTAAGCCGTTGTAAATGTTACAATTTATTGCAAAAAATTCTGGCACCCTATTTTTCCTTTGGCTATAACGCTATGCCACACTTTACACTCTACTGATCGCGCTGCTGTTTTAATAGCAAAGCAGAGATAACAAAGCAGAATCAGAAAAACAGAAATATCAAAGCAGATTGCTCTCCGCCAAAACGCAGCCTCCCCAAAAAAACGAGGCGGTTAAATCAGACACCCAATCCAATTGCTTGGCCAATCCAGTTGCTTGGGAAACACTGGCTTTAGGTTCAATACTCTTAAAGGTGATTGGTTTTAAGTAAAAGGTGATCTGCTTTAGGTCGGTGCCGCCAACTAGCTTCTAACGAGAGCGCTTCTAACGAGCGGGCTATTATTAAAATTGATGCGACTTCACCGCAGAGTTCAAAACTCACAACAACCTACGACTAAGGTCGAAGATACCGACCTATTTTACTACCGCGGGAAATTAACGATTCTTACTTGAAGGTCAGTGTTGCAGCCCAGACGTCGATTCAAAATCAAAATCTGTCTGCCTAACTCTGATATTTTCGCCCAATTCACGGCCCATTTTGGCGGCTTCAACAAAACCAATCAATTCCATCAAGCAATTTGATTATGTTTCCCTGGCGATAAAAATGAACAGATTTTGCGCATTATTAAATTAATCACGTTCTGATCACCGTTCTAAACTGTCAACAGAGTAATTCACTGAGGGAAATCCGTCCCAAAATGGGTCATCCCCCACCCAATCAAGATTCAAAATGATGCACCTTTGACTGATAGTTTTTCCTAATCTCCAGCACCCTAATCTCCTAATCAAACTATCGCTTTAAACTGTTGTTATTAAATTCAGCAATGAAGATTTCTTCGCTTATTCAATTTCTAAACTTAAGGAACATTAAATGAAACATTTAATCTCTGGCGTTTCTCGTTTTCAAAAAGAAGTATTTCCTGGCAAACAGAAATCGTTTGAGCAACTGGCCACTGGCCAAAGCCCAGAAGTGTTGTTTATCACCTGTGCGGATTCCCGCATCGATCCAAATCTGGTTACTCAAACCGAGCCCGGTGAGCTGTTTATATGCCGTAACGCAGGCAATATTGTTCCACCCCACAGCCAACAAACCGGCGGCATGACCGCCTCCATCGAATTCGCCGTAGCCGGCCTAGGCGTTAGCCATATTGTTATTTGTGGCCACACCGACTGTGGTGCCATGAAGGGCGCCCTAGCGCCAGAAAAACTGGATGAATTACCCCATGTTAAGGAATGGCTGGGCCACTGCCGCTGCGCGTCTTCGGTTTTAAAAGAAAAGCACGGCGAGATTGACCATAGCCACCTGGACTTGTTAACCCAAGAAAACGTCATCCAACAGCTCCAGCACTTAAAAACGCACCCTGCGGTTGCCGCCAAACTGGCTACCGATCAGGTTCAATTGCACGGCTGGGTTTACGACATAGGCACCGGTGATGTGCAGTGTTTAGACGAAGCCAGCGGGGAGTTTACCGACCTCCAGAGCGCCTACGCCGAGAACAGCAAATTAGCCAGCAACGCCTAATCACTTGTTGCTGCTGATGTTGGTGTTATTCCCGCAAAGGCTAAACTGCCGTGTTACGGCATCCATATTAATCATTGATGATTTTTAGAGGTCTGTCATGAAGTCTGACTCCCTATTTAAGGATATAAAATACGACCTACCCGCCAGTGTGGTGGTGTTTTTCGTCGCACTCCCGCTATGTTTGGGTATTGCTCTTGCCTCCGGCGCTCCGCTCTTTTCCGGTATTATCGCCGGTATCGTCGGCGGTATTGTGGTGGGTGCAGCCAGTGGTTCCAAGCTGGGTGTGAGTGGCCCGGCCGCCGGTTTGGCGGTAATCGTGTTTGATGCCATCACCAACCTAGGCGGCTGGGAAGTCTTCCTATGTGCGGTGGTTTTGGCAGGTGTAATCCAAATTACCCTTGGTTACGCCAAAGCTGGTTTTATCGCTTACTTTTTCCCAACGTCAGTAATCACCGGCATGTTAACCGGTATTGGCTTAATTATTATTCTTAAGCAACTGCCGTATCTGCTGGGCTGGCACGCTGACTTTATCGGCGAGCAATCCTTCAGCCAAGCCAATGGTGAGAACACGTTAACCGCTATCCAACACGCGATTTCCGTTATCTCTATTCCGGCCGTAATTTTGTCAGCCGTATCACTGGCGCTGTTGGTTGCCTGGGATAAATTCCTAGTGCCGTGCCACAAGATTTTTGAACTGATTCAAGGCCCCATCGTTGTGGTTCTGTTGGGTATTGTTGTGTCGGCCTTAATGGCCAGTAACGGTGTCGGCTTCGACAGCGAACAACTGGTTACCCTACCAGAGATTAGCAGCTTCGCTGAACTGACCCAGGAAATGGCCTTCCCTGCGTTTTCCCAAATGTTTAGCTGGGATGTGCTGACCGTAGCAGTAGTATTAGCGGCGGTGGCGAGCATCGAAACGCTATTGAGCGTGGAAGCTACCGATAAACTGGACCCAAATCGCGGTGTTACGCCAACCAACCGTGAGCTCAAAGCCCAAGGTTTAGGTAACATCGTATCGGGTTTGGTGGGTGGTTTACCGGTTACCCAGGTAATTGTGCGCAGCTCCGCCAACATTGCCTTTGGTGCTCGCAGTAAGCTTAGCGGTATCGTGCATGGCTTCCTGTTGCTGATTAGTGTTGCCACCATCGCGTCCTTGCTGAACTACATTCCGCTGTCGTCACTGGCTGCTGTGTTGATCATCGTTGGTTACAAACTGGCCAAGCCTGCTATGTTCGCCAAGATGTTTAAGTACGGCCCAGAGCAGTTCTTTCCGTTTATCGTAACCATCGTTGCTATGCTGGCTACAGATCTATTAACCGGTGTTGTAGCAGGATTGGTAGTGAGTATCTTCTTCTCCCTTAAGCACAGCTACGAGAACTCTTTCAAACTGAAAGAGACTGCCGCTAACGAAGAGCCAGACGGCACACGCCACATTGTTTTGGCTGAAGAAGTTACCTTCTTCAACAAGCCAAGCATCATGCGTGAGCTAAACGATATTCCGCAGGATACCAACGTTATTCTGGATTTCAGTAACACCCGATCCGTCGCCCACGATGTGGCCGAGACGGTGAAAGAGTTTGTGACCAACGCACCGCGTAAAAACATTAAGGTACAAACCATTAACTTTAATCCGGCTCAGGTTGCATAGCGTGCAACGCTAGCTTCAAGAATTGGGCTTAACCGCCCTCCCTTCCCTTAGCAGCTTTGCCCGGTTAGTCACCGGGCTTTTTTATGCCCCGCAATTGCAACGCCCATCCACGGCCACTTGAACCCTTCACCCCGCTGCCACCATACTTAGGCAATTAATTCGTCCAAACGAGCACCATCAAGAAAACCATGACAGACACCAACACAGCCCAGGGCGCCACCGTTGTTATCCACCAAGCCGTAGACCACGAACACCAACCGCTACTGGAACAATGGATCACCGAGATCGACCCAATCATTCGGCGCCAACCGGGGTTTTTGGACAAACAAATTATTCGCCCTGTGCCGGGTCTAACCCATAGCTACACCATCATTATCCGTTTCGCCGAGCGTGCAGACCTTGAACACTGGCTTGCCTCCCCCGAGCGAAACGAGATGGTGGCCAAAATTGAACCCCTGCTGCACGAAGAACTGGCCGTATCAGTGCACACTGGCTTGGAGTTTTTGTTTCAACCTCCCGGGGCAAGCAAAACCCCCGTGCGTTGGAAACAATTTCTACTGACGTGGTCGGCGATTTTCCCGTTGGTGTTGCTGTCCCAGGCCCTGGTAATGCCATTGCTGGCGACGGTGGGCTTGGCCGACGCTAGGGTGCTAGGCGTATTCTGTGCCACTGGATTGGTGGTGTACGCCATGGTGTACTGGGTAATGCCCCGGTACACCAAATTGGTCAGCGCTTGGTTATTTAAATAAGTAAAAAATTTAGCCGACAGCCGAACGGTGAAGCTAAGACTGGCGATCTTCGTCAAAGCCACCCGGCGGTGGCGTCCAACCGCGATCGGTGGCGTGGTGATGATCAGAGCGATCCTGCTGCATACTCTCCAGTAGGATTTGTTCTATCTCCATAAAGCGCGAGCGGTAATGCTCATCCACCCCAACCTTGTCGCCCTCGTTAAACCAGCTTTGGTAGAGTGAATCGAAGTGTTGTTTTTCAATGCGCGTGAAGTTTTGCTTAATTTGTTCAACCCTAAAGGCGTGAAAATTAAGCCGCTTTAACACCTCTCCCCCCAATTGCAGGGCAGATTTATAGGTTTCGCTGATGACGACATCGGCACCGGCGTTGATCAACTCATACTGATGACTACGGTCAAATGCCCGAGCCAACACCTGCACGTTGGGGTGCATGGTTTTTACGTGCTTCACCATGGCCAAGGCCTGCACCTTGTCATCCACTGCAACCACAAACACTTTGGCGTCGTCTATGCCTGCGGTGGTTAGTAATTCCGGCCGACTGGCATCGCCATAATAGCTTTTAATGTTAATTCCCCGTAGCCGACTGACGGTACTGACCTTGTGATCCAGCACCACCGGGGATATACCATTGGCCAGTAATAAACGATTGATAATCTGACCAAAGCGACCAATACCCGCGATGATGACCTTACTTTTATGGCCTATTTCATCCTCTGGCTCGGGGATTTTTTTATCCTGAAAACGCGGCTCTATGACTTTATCGTAAACAATAAACAAGGCCGGCGTTAAAAACATCGATAACGCCACCACCAAAGATAATGGCTGCACAATATCCGATGGCAATACGTGGTGGGTTTGCGAATAGGACAGCAGCACAAAGCCAAACTCGCCGGCTTGAGCCAGACTCAAGGTGAACAACCAACGGTTGTAAGACTGGATACCAAAAATCCAGCCAAGTAAGTACAGTAGGATTGCCTTTAGAGCCATCAGCCCTAGAGTACAGGCCAAAATCAGCCCGAGGTTTTGCCACAGCACAGGGAAGTCCACGCCGGCTCCCACGGTGATAAAAAACAAGCCCAGCAGCAGGCCCTTGAAGGGCTCGATGTTGGCTTTTAACTCGTGGCGAAACTCGCTACTGGCCAGTACCACGCCGGCCAAAAAAGCCCCCAGTGCAGGCGACAACCCGACCAAACTCATCAACGCAGCGATGCCCACCAAAATCATCAACGACGTGGTAGTAAACACCTCTGGCAGGCCAGATTTTGCAACATAGTAAAACAGTGGCCGGCTCAGAAAATAACCCGCCGCCACCACCGCAACAATGGACGCTGCCAGGGCAGTTGCCTTGGCCCAGGCGGGAAGATGCTTAACCAAGTTAAGGTCTTCGCTGTGTTGCGCAGCCTCCACGGATCCACCAGCGCCCTGCAACTCCGGCAGCGCCAATAGTGGCAACAACGATAAAATCGGAATAACGGCAATATCTTGGAACAACAGCACTGAAAACGCATTGCGCGCGCCCTCGGTTTTGCTTAAGCCTTTTTCATTAAAGGTTTGCAAAATGATGGCAGTGGACGACAGTGAAAAAATTAAGCCAATGGCTAGCGCCACAGACCAGCGCTCCACAAACATCAGGGCGATGGCAAAGATAGCGCTACAGGTAAGCAACAGTTGCAGTCCACCCAAGCCAATCAAACTGCCACGCATTTGCCACAGTGTCTTAGGGTTTAATTCCATGCCCACCAGAAATAGCATCATCACCACACCAAACTCGGCAAAGTGCTGAATCGCCTCAGCTTCACTCCCCACAAGGCCGGTTACCGGGCCAATAATAACGCCGGCAATCAAATACCCCAGCACCGAGCCCAAGCCCAATCGCTTGGCCAATGGCACCATCACCACAGCTGCGCACAGATACACAAACGCCTGAACAAAATAACCGGTCATTTCTTTTCCTTGGCACGGGCCACCAGGTAGTGGTTCAGCAGCTCATACTGTTTGGCTTCGGTGGGATTAATGCGTTTTTGCAGCAACCCAGACAGCAATGCCTTCCACTGGGATTTGTGCTCGCTTAGGCGTCCTTGCTCCTGGGCATTGCGGGCGCCGAACAGCGCAAACGGCGGCAGATAGGTCATGCCGGTTATGTTGGCCATTTGCTCAATGGGTTGCAGCAGCTGGCCCAGGGTAAAATGAGCGAAGCCGTCGTTTTCGAAGGCTTGCTCGGTACCACCGGCGGAGGTGGCACAGAAAAATAATTTGCCGTGCAACGCGGTGCCTTTTTTTCCGTAGGCGAACCCGTATTCCAACACCAAATCCTGCCACTCTTTCAACATGGCTGGCGTGGAATACCAGTACAAGGGAAACATAAATACGATGATGTCGTGCTCGATCAATCGTTGCTGTTCGGCTTCGATGTCAATTAAATAGGTGGGGTACTGCTGGTACAGATCCACCACGGTAACACCGGGATAGGTGTCTGCGACTTGCATTAGGCGCAGGTTGACCTTGGATCGGTGCAGCGAAGGATGAGCAAAGAGGATAAGAATGCGCTGGTCGGCCATGTCGTGCTTAGTTCTAACTGGGGGGTACTAAAATAACACACCAGCGCCTGTGAGAAAGCAAGCCTACTTGCGCAGGATTTACCCGCCGGAGCTGCTAGCCACACCGGCTTTGGGCTCGGCGGGAATATGCGCTGCGGATTCAATGTCTCGCAAGGCTCGCAACTTGTGGCAACTTATGTAGCCCACACCGGTAACCACAAAGGCCACCCCTGCCCCCACCAGCGCCGCGCTGGTAGCGCCAAACGCAGCAGCCACGGCGCCAGCACGAAAGTCGCCGAGGTCGTTGGAGGTGGCTATAAACAGAGAGTTTACCGCATTAACTCGGCCACGCAGAGCATCCGGCGTGGCCAGGTGAACCAGAGTTGAGCGAATATTAACGCTGACCATATCCGAAGCGCCGTACACAAACAGCGCCACCAAACTCAGCCACAAGCTGTTGGATAGCGCGAATACCAGCACCGAAAAAGAAAACACCAATAGCGACCAAAACAAGCGCGCCCCGGCACGGTGATTTTGCGTCCAGCGCGACATCACCGCACCGGCCACCACCGCGCCCAACGCAGGCATAGCGCGCAGCAGCCCTAAGGCCTCTGGCCCCACCCCCAACACATCCACAGCAAACACTGGCAACAGCGCCACCACGCTGCCGAACAAAATTATAAACAGATCCAAGGTAATACTGGGCAGCACAATGGGGTGGGAAAACACAAAGCCGATGCCTTCGGTAAGCTGTTTGATGCTACGCTGGGTTTGCTGCTCTACTCGAATATCGGGCAATTGAGTTAGCAACAGCAACGCTAGTATTGTGAACACCACCAGTAACCAGTAGGCGTAAAAATCCAACAACACCAGTATCAGGCCCGCTAAAAAAGGGCCAGCGGTCATGGCAGAGGTGGAGCAGGTGCTGGTGATGGCCACGGCTTTAGACAACTGCGATTTGGCGACAATATTGGGCAGCACAGATTGCATGGCCGGGCCGATAAAAGCGCGGGCACAACCACTTAAAAAAATCAGGGCAAAAATGGGGAGTCGTTCCACCTGGCCATTTTGCAGCACTAACGCTAAACCGAGAAACGCGACCAGCTGCAAGCCATTGCACAGCAACAACACTTTATTGCGCGGAAAATTATCCACTACCCAACCGGTGACAATAAAAAGCATAATCACTGGCAGAATTTGCATAAGCCCAACCAGAGCCAAGTCGAAGGGGTTACCGGTGGCTTGATACAGGTGCCAACCAATGGTTACCGACAGCACCGCCGAGGCCAAAGCACTGCACACTCGAGCGCCGACAAAGCTAACAAACACACGGTTTTTAAAGGGTTTGGGCAAGGTCGCAGACAAGCAGAACTCCAGGGGCGGGCACACAGTTTTCCAATCTGCGCATTGTAACACGCTGCGGGGTCGGCAACGGCCCCGTCTCTACACCTACGATGATACAGCCTGGAAAACAAACGTTATTGGTTATCCAACACCAACAACCCGGCACCGGTATTGGAGATGGGCACATGGTAGTGCTTGTGAACCAGTTTTACCTGGGGCTGCAACGCGCCGCGCATCACTAACCACATAATGGTCTCAATGCCCTCGGTGCCGGCCTGGGCCATAATCTCATCGTTGCTAAATTGCGTGAGCCACTGTGGTTCGTTAATGATTTTCTCCATGCAATCGAGGTCGAACTCCACATTAATTATGCCGGCTCGCTCACCCTGTAACTGATGCGACATACCGCCGGTACCCAACACCACCACTTTAAGGTCCTCTGGGTAGGATTCTATGGCCCGGCCTAAGGCATGACCCAGCTGCAAACACCGTTTGGCACTGGGCACTGGGTGCTGCACCGTATTTACCGCCAACGGAATGGTTTTAATGGGCCAGGGGTCACTGGTACCCCATAACGCTCGCAGCGGGTTGACAAAACCGTGGTCCACTTTTATTTCTTGGCAGGTGCAAATATCGAACTCTTGCTCAACCAGGCTCTCGGCAATGTGCCAGGATAACTCTGCATCGCCGGTAAACGGTGCCACGGGTTTTAGCCCCCAGCCTTCGTCGGCGTTTTCGTAGCGATCTGCACAGCCAATGGCAAAGGTGGGTACTTTATCCAAAAAGAAATTAAGCCCGTGATCGTTGTACACCACAATGACCACATCCGGTTGGTTTTCCGCCAACCAAGCTTTGGCCGGTGCGTAACCATCAAAAAAGCGTTTCCAATAGGGCTCCTGAGTCAACCCCTGCTCTATGGCATTACCCACCGCCGGTATGTGAGAGCTGGTTAAACCTCCAATGATCTTAGCCATGCCAGTAGCCTCCTTTTGCTTCTAAAATTGACTCTAAACCCTGCCCTTTTTGCAATAAATTACGCTGAAATTCCTCGGTGCTGATGCCTTGAAAGGCGGCTCCAGCATCCTGCACCGAGACCCCTCGAGGCACCGCCATCTTGGCCAAGTAATAAATATTGGCACCCAGGCGAAGCATGCCGAGAAAATCGTTGCTGAGCACCGCTTCGCGGTACACACCTTCAACGCCAAAGCGCTGGCAATAGGCCTCGGCGTCGGTTTCAAACGCTGTGCGATTTTCTGCATCGTTCAGTGAAAACAGCAGTTTGTTGATGGCGTAACTGGGGTGTGCGCGCCGGCCATCGAAGACATAGGTGCCGGGTATGTCGTTATATGGGTGTTGCTGCCAAGCCATGGAGCCTCCAAAACACAATGATTGAGTGAACTACGTGAACTGGCTTGTATATTACGCGCCTCAATCAGCCAAAAAATGGCCATATCAGGGTAATTTATTGTATATTTCGCAGATTCTCAGCCGACGAGAGACAGCCTCAGATGGCCCCTACACATGCAGCTGACATACTCACCACAACTCTGTACGGGGAAAGTGACGCCTGGCAAGGCATAGACGAGGTGCACTGTGAACCTCTGGTGGAGCGCAGCGCAAAACACGATTGGCAAATCGAGCCCCACCGTCATGTAAATTTGGTGCAGATTTTTTATCTCAGCCAGGGTGAATGTGAAGCCAGCATTGACGAGCAAAAAACGGTGCTGACGCCGGGCGCACTGGTTATTTTGCCGGAGCACAGCGTGCACGGGTTTCGCTGGCGCAAAGACTCCTACGGCTACGTGCTGATGATAACGCGTTCGCTGCTAACACGCATGGAACAAAACCTCGGCCCACAGCACTGGAGCCGCAACCAAGGCAGCGTGAGTTACAGCCCCAATCAACAGCCACTTATTGCCCAGGTATTTGCCCAATTGCTTGACGAGTACCGCCATCAACGCCCACAACGCGCCATTATGTTGGAGGCAATCACCTTAAACTTAATGGTGTTAATTGATCGACTGCACAGCGAGCAGCATCGTACGGCCAGTAATTCAGCTAGCAAACTAAAACAACTAGAGCGCTTTATTGAATTGGTAGAGCATAATTTTCAACAACACCATCAGGTGAATTGGTACGCAGAAAAACTCGGCATCACCCCAGCCCACCTGAATAGCCTGTGCAAGCAAGAACAGCAACTGTCTGCGCTAAAACTTATTCACCAGCGAATTATGCAAGAGGCCCAACGACAGCTCATTTATTCTGGCAAAAGCGCCAGCACCGTGGCCAGCCTTCTTGGCTTTGAAGACCCTGCGTATTTTAATCGTTTTTTTACTCGCCTAGCCGGCAAATCACCGGGTAATTATCGCAAACAATGGGCTCACAAAAACCAGCCCGAATAGAATATTAAACCTACCAAACTGAGCGGGACGGTTATTGACAAGCCAGACGGTTTAAGCCACCCTCGATGCGTTGCTTACCCGCATTAAAAAGCACGAGATCGAACACCAGCCGACGCACGCACAGTAAAACAGGGTTGTTTTATGGAAGGGTCAAAGGTTGCAGGCAAGTGCATATTTCACTGCGAATTATCCGCGCCGCTGTATTATAGAATTAAAAGCGGTGCTGGCCGCCCTGTATATTCAGCATTGCTAATAAAAAAGATCTTTAAATCAGACAAAGCGCTCAAGCATTGGTTTTTCACCCATAGCAAACGCTCTCCACGCCGTCCGGGTTTGGCCGCTGCGATTTTGATTTTATTGTTCAACACTGCTTTGTATTTTCCGCGAACAACAGCGGATACCTTGGCACAGATTAAGTCTTCAAATAACCTCAATATAGACCAGAGTGCCATTTCCATTTCCGGGTTGTCTTCCGGTGGGTTTATGGCGGTACAGTATCACCTTGCCCACTCTAGCGAATTAACTGGTGTTGCTTCTGTGGCCGGTGGCCCCTACCACTGCGCCGCAACACCGTCTTTTTTCTGTGACTACATGCTGTGGTTTTTACCCCGAGGAGTGTGCAACGCCAGCTACCGCTGCACCGCCACGGCGAAAAAATTACTGCCGTTTGGCTTTTACATGGGCCCGCCCGATCACGAAGACTCGGTGGACTCCGCCCTAGCTCTAGCAGAGGCCGGGCTAATCGACCCGCTTAATGGCCTTAATAATGATCGCGTTTGGATTTTCACCAGTGGCCAGCCGAATAAAACCCCGCGGGATACCTTAGTTCCCCATGAAATAGCCGTGCAATTGAAAGATTTTTACCAAGCGTTGTACAACCAATCGGAGGCGGTTGAGGGTGGTGATTTAGTGTTTGTGGATTCGGTGCAAGCCGAACACAGCATGGTGATTGATGACCCCACCCGTGACGATAATTGCGACGCCTTCGGCCACCCATTTATCGACGATTGCAGCTACAACACCGCGCAACAATTACTCGATCATCTCTACCCCAATAGCGTCAAACAATTAGCCACCAGCCAGGGCCAACTATTGAGTTTTGATCAGCAGGCTCTGCCCCAGGCCACCATGGCCGATACCGGCCATATTTATGTGCCTGCGGCCTGCCGGCAAACCACTTGCCCCTTGCACATAGCCCTGCACGGCTGCGGCCAAACTCAAACCATGATTGATGCAGCATTACCCGAGCCCGAGCGGTTATATTTTTATCGCGATACCGGCTACAACAGCTGGGCCGACACAGCCAACGTGGTTATGCTCTACCCGCAAGCCGCAGCCAGCGAAGACAATGAAAACGGCTGCTGGGATTGGTGGGGCTATAGCAGCGAAGACTTCCATAATCAAAGGGCGCCGCAAATCCTGAGTATTCGATCCATGGTACAGGCATTAACAGGGCCTGGTGACTGATTACAAAGCAATTAACCATTGAGGTGCGTTTCACACACTAAGATTGCCACATTATTTTTACGGCAGGAGTCTAAGAACCGCCGGCCTAAAAGGCAGCTAATACCGGTAGCAATGTAAAATCGCGGCACTATTTATGAAATTTTGCTTTATTTAATGCGCAACATAAAGCATCTATTCGAATAGAGTATTACTATGAACCTTAATAGGGAACACAGCCCACGGAAGCAACGGCGTACACGCAAAATCAGCTATGGCTACAACCTCCAAAATTAACGGTCATTTCGTATCAGAGCGAAACAGCAAAAAAATTCACGTTTCTGAATTACAAATCGGCATGTGGATTTCCAAGCTCGATCGAGACTGGCTTGACACGCCATTCCTTATGCAAGGTTTTTTGGTTGAAACACCCGACGATATCGCTACCGTGGCCGAATTTTCTCAGTTCGTCTGGGTGGAGGCAGAAGAAGAGCAATGGGTGGATTACAACAACAAAGAAACCCTCAAGAAAAAATTCCGCGCAAAGACCTATATCAACCAAGTTAACGCCCAAACTGAAAATCGCAAAGTACTCGGTGTTTACCGCGAGGCTCGCCGAATCACCAAGTCCCTTCTCGATGAAGCCCGTTTCAGCTCAGTGATCAACGCCGAGACCGCCAAGCAAACCGTAGACGACTGCGTGCACAGCGTGATCCGTAATTCCGATGCACTGATGTGGTTGTCTAAAATTCGATCCAAGGACGAATACACCAGCGAGCACTGCCTAAATGTGTGTATTTTATCCATCGCTTTTGGCCGGCAGCTGGGTTACGAAGAGCAGGCGCTAAAAGATTTGGGTATGTGCGGCTTGTTGCACGACGTAGGAAAAATGAAAATCCCGCTGGAGATACTCAACAAGCCCGGCAAATTTACGCCCAACGAGGCGAAAATCATGAAAAGCCACTCAATTTTAGGCCGCAATATGCTTATGGCAGCGGGGACCAAGGTGGCTCAAGCCGTGGATGTGGCCTGGAGCCACCATGAGCAGATTAACGGCAAGGGCTACCCGCGGCGCCTGGAAGATCGCAACATTAGCCGCTACACACGTATTGTTTCCATCGTCGATGCCTTCGACGCCATGACCGCAGACCGCTGTTACAGCAAAGCCAAAACCTCCACCCAGGCCTTAAAGATCATTTATCGTAACCGCGGTACCCAATTTGATTCCGACTTGGCCGAGCAGTTTTTACGCTCGGTAGGCTTGTACCCACCAGGCACGTTAGTGGAGCTGAACAACGGTATGGCGGGTTTAGTCATTGAGACCAATCAAAAGTATCGCCACCTACCGAAAGTGATCATACTGCGCAACCAGCTCAAACAACGCGTTAAGGAAAAGATTCTCAACCTGGCACTCATTGAGCAGGGCCGGCTGTCCAACGACTTTCTCATCAAAGACGTTCACGTGGATGGCACTTTTGGCGTGAGCGTACGTGAATATCAAGAGCGAGGCCTGTTGTTTAGACACAAATAGCATAGACATAGCAAGTTTAGGCATACATAGCTTGGACAACGCTAGTTCCAACAACGATAGCCCCGCGACTCATACCCCATAGCTAACGCCATATTGTGTCTCTTTCTTTACCGCTCTTGCCCACATAATTTGACGCTCTTCGTCATATTTTTTTAAGCACACCGGCATTGCGCCGCCGACCCTGCGCTGATAACTTCTCGTTTTACCTACCTGCTGCGCCCGCAGCACAACTGAGTTATTTACTTTGTCTGCTGAACATACGTCGAATCGCTTTATTATTTTAGCGCTGGCCGTCGGTGGTTTTGCTATTGGCACCACCGAATTTGCCGCCATGAGCCTCGTGCCCGAATTTTCTCAAGACTTAGGGCTGAGCAAGCCCCAAGCCGGCCACGTGATCAGTGCCTACGCCCTGGGCGTGGTGCTGGGCGCCCCCATTCTGGCAGTACTGGGCGCACGCTTTACTAGCCGCCGGTTGCTAACCGCGTTTATGGCGGTGTTCGCAGCCGGCAATGTGCTCTCGGCGTTGGCGGATAGCTACATCACCCTATTATTATCGCGGTTTTTAGCCGGCTTCCCCCACGGTGCCTTCTTTGGCGTGGCAGCCCTGCTGGCGGCCTCCCTAGTCCCTAGGCATAAGCGTTCGCAGGCCTTCGCCATGGTGCTTTTGGGGCTAACTATAGCCACGGTGGTGGGTGTACCCCTGGCTGCAACCATTGGCAAATGGGTCAGTTGGCGCTGGGTATTTGCCTTTGTAGCACTGTTGGCTTCCATTACCGCCACCTGTGTATGGCTATTGGCCCCCAGTAATCACCGCACCGGCGGCAGCAATATATTGGCTGAGCTCAGTGCCCTAAAACGCGTGCAGGTTTGGCTATCGTTGCTGATTGGCGCGGTGGGTTTCGGTGGTTTGTTTGCGGTTTACACCTATTTGGCGTCTACGTTGATTGAGGTAACCCAGGCACAACCCATCGCCATCCCCATTGTGTTCGCTTGCTTTGGAATTGGCATGACCGCGGGCAATTTGCTGGCGGCTCGGGCCGGCGACATTGCGCTACTACCCACCATGGCCGGAACCATCGTGATTTGCATCATATCTCTGGCGATTTACCCACTCACCACAGGCAATGTGTGGGCGCTTAGTGCCATCGTTATTTTGATCGGTGCCGGGGGTGGTTTATCCACGGTTCTGCAAACCCGGTTAATGGATGTGGCCGGTGAGGCTCAAACCCTGGCCGCCGCGCTAAACCACGCAGCGTTGAATTTCGCCAATGCGCTTGGCCCATGGCTGGCCGGCTGGGCCATCGCCTTTGGCGCCCCCTTGCCAATGACCGGCTGGGTAGGCTGCGCCCTGGCGGTGTGCGGTTTGCTACTGTTTTTTGTATCCGTGCAGCTAGAGAAATCCCATCCAAATACAGCTGCGGCCCTACCTTTGTAATTAGTGTTAGCAGCTGGGGCTTGCCTTAGATTGCTAGCAAACCATCGCCTATAAAACAAAACACCCCGCAGCTGCGGGGTGTCAGACTGCTGACAAAGCCCTAGCGCGTGCGCTGGGGCTTTGTTTTAATGGGGAATGCTTAAAGATCGCCCCCAAACCCAGTCATCGCTTGAGTTTGTCAGTATCGACGAGCTCGTTCCTCAAGATCACTTGTTGCGTAAGATCGAAGCCAAAGTGGATTTCAGTTTTATCCACGACTTGGTAAAAGAGTTTTACTGCGACAACAACGGTCGTCCCGCCCTAGACCCAACCCTGATGTTCAAATTGCTGTTCATTGGCTACCTATTTGGGGTTCGCAGTGAACGCCAATTGATTCGGGATGTTCAAGTGAACGTAGCCTATCGTTGGTTCCTGGGTCTTAGTCTGACCGATAAAGTGCCGGATCCATCCACCCTCAGCCAAAACCGTATCCGACGGTTTAATGAATCTGATGTCTATCAGCAGATCTTTGATCAGATTGTGTTGCAAGCGATGAAGAAAAAACTGGTGGGAGGTCATACCTTTTACACAGATTCCACCCATCTCAAAGCCAATGCCAACAAAAATAAGCATGTAAAAGTAAAGGTGCAGGAAGAGCGTCAGGCTTACCTCGAAGCGCTCAATGATTCCATCGAAGAGGATAGAATCGCTCATGGAAAAAAGCCCTTAGCGCCGCAATCAGCGGCGCCCAAAGAGAAAGAGATTAAGCAGAGCACCACCGATCCTGAGAGCGGATATATGGTTCGAGACGACAAGCCACGAGGCTTCTTCTATCTTGATCACCGCACAGTGGATAGCCGTTGTAACATCATCACCGATGTTCACGTAACCCCTGGAAATAAGCACGATTCCGTGCCTTATCTGCAGAGACTGGATCGCCAAGTTGAGCGCTTTGGGTTCGATATTGAAGCGGTTGGGTTGGACGCTGGTTACTTTACAACAGCGGTGTGTCATGGCCTGGAAGAGCGGGAGATCTACGCGGTCATGGGGTATCGTCGACCGACTCATAAAAAAGGATACTTCTATAAAAGAGAGTATGAGTACGACGAGAAGAAAGACGTTTATCGATGCCCAGAGGGTCAAGAACTTATTTACGCCACAACAGGTAGGGATGGTTATCGACGTTACCACTCCGATCCAAATCTTTGTAAACAATGCCCTTCGTTAGACCGATGCACCAAAAACCGTGACAAGGTAAAAACGGTAACTCGACATGTTTGGGAAGACAGCAAAGAGCGCGTTAATGAGCATCGGTTAACGGAGGAAGGCAAACAGATTTACGCGCGCCGAAAAGAAACCGTCGAACGAAGCTTTGCTGATGCCAAGCAGTTACATAATTATCGCTATGCGCGATTTAGAGGGCAGAGCAAGGTTCAAGCACAATGCTTAATGGTCGCTGCTGCCCAAAATATGAAGAAGATTGCGCTAATGGCCTAAAAGGGCCATTTTATGTTCGATTATCCGTCAATAAAGCCCCAAATCGGCTCTTCAATGGCTCTAGGCGACTCAGAAGTGGGACTCTGCCATTACAAGCCCGAAATCTAGCAGAACCGTAAATCAGCCTGAGCAGACTCCCAAAATAGAAAACCCCGACTAAAAAGCCGGGGTTTATCAACGATCTGACACCCCGCAGCTGCGGGGTGTTTTGTTATTGGGTACAGCTACTTAAGTTGTCTATCCACTGGCTGAGCATGGCCACGTTATCGGTATCAATGTAGTGCGAGCCAATAGGCGGCATGGCCAGCGCATCGCGTCGAGCAATGCGTTCTATCAATACCGAACGCGAGCTATCGCCCGGCGCAATAATGCGCGCATTACTGATGCCGAGGTCACCCGCACTTGGGGCGATATCACAGGCAGCGGTGTCGGCCAGGGCGGTCTGGTAACGAAAATCCAAATCCACCGGGGTTGGGCCGCCGTCGCGATGGCACTGGGAGCAGTTACTGTGCAGCCAGGCGCGGGCGCGATCGGCCAAATCGGCGGCGATATCACCCGGGTTAGCCAGGGCATCGAGGTTGTCTACGGTATCGGGCAAGCCCGCACTGAACAAACCTATGTGCTCTAGGGTGGCCAACTGGTTAGCGGTAACACCGCTAGCCGGGTAGGCAAACTCGCCATTAAATTCGGCTATTTCTGGGCCCAGAGCCACGCCCGCCACGGCAGTGTGGCAAGCCGTACATTGAGCGCCGCTGGGCCAGGTGTAAGTTTGGCCTTGGACCTCGGCGGTTTTGCCGCCGTCCACACGGGTGGCTTCGGTTTGTGCGCTATTCCACTCGTAGGAATAGCCCGCCCAGTTGCCGTTGCTGTGTCGCATCATTAACCGCGTTTCAACCAGTTGGTTGTTCAGGCGGAAGTTTTTCATCAACACCGAACCTACCGGGAAGCTGAAATCACCGTCGCCATCAATATCGATGGTGGCGCCGTCAGGGATGGCCAAATAACGGGTTTTCTCGGCAACATCGGACCAAAACGGCGCGTTAATGGTGTAAGGAATCATCCCGTCGGCGGCCTGGGTTGGGTCTGTACTGAGCACACAGCCTGTTTGCGACAGCGTGGTGGGCACCGTGTCATTGCTGGAGATAGCCGCGGGAATCACGCGGCGTACGCGGCCGTTTTTGATGTCGGTAAAGATAATTTCGCCATTGGCATCGGCGGCGAAGGAGGTGTAACCGAAATTACTGGTCAGCAACTGGTAATCGTTCATCTGCGCGTCTAAATCGGCGGATAAATCCTGGCTGTGGGCCGTGGTAGCCCATAAGGTGCCGTTACCATAATCGCCGAACACATACTGCCCCACCAAGGCAGGGATTGCCGATCCACGATAAACCACACCGCCGGTGACCGCGTTACCCGAGCTGCGGGTGTAGGCGATATCCGGCCGCTGATAGGTGCCGGTGCAGCTGGAGAAATCCACGCCCGGGGTCGGATCTGTGCCTTCATAACAACGCCAACCGTAGTTACCGCCGCGCTGCACAATGTTGATTTCCTCCTGCGCTTCTTGACCAACGTCGCCGGCCCACAACTCACCGGTGGCGCTGTCGAAATTCCAGCGCCAGGGGTTGCGAAAGCCCCAGGCATAAATCTCTGGGCAGGCATCGCTATTTTCGCCAGCGCCGCAGATGGGATTGGCGGCAAAGGGGTTATCCGCCGGGATGACGTAGGGTGTGGCCGGGTAGCTCACGGCTGGGTCTAACACGTCCACCCGCAAAATAGAGCCCAATAAATAATTCGTCGACTGGGCTCGGTTGAGCGTGTCGTTACCGCCGCCGCCATCGCCCAAGCCAACGTACAAATACCCATCTGGGCCAAAACCTATGTCGCCACCGTTGTGGTTTTGAAATGGCTGATCCACAGTGAGCACGGTTTCTTCTGTGGTAACCGTGGGCAAAGTGGTGTTATCCACGGTGAGCTTGGTCACCACTGAGGTCATATCGGTGCCGGTGGTGTAGCTTAGGTAAATCACGGGTGTGGATGGGTAATCCGGGTGGAAAGCAAAGCCCAGCAAACCGCCCTCACCACCGGTATTTACTTGGGAAGAAATATCCAACCACACGGTTTGAGTGTTGTCGGTATCGCTGTCGTAAACGGCAATAAAACCCAAACGCAGGGCGACAAAATAACGGCCGGTGCCGGGCTCTATGGCGACTTTGGTGGGCTGGTTAACGTACACGCCGGAGAACAAATCCTCGGTGCTCACCGTTGCTGAGCTGGTGGGCTCATCTGGAGCAATACAACTGGTATTGCTCGGCCGCTCATTCATACCCACCAAGGGGTCATCGTTTTCAATGGTGCCCAAGGCCGTAGCCTGGCCTAGCTCCGCCCCCACCGCATCACTGAGCACCAGGCTAAACTGTTCATCTTCTTCATACCCAGCATCCCCCGTAATCAAGACACCCACATTAAAGGTCTCGCTGCCCGCCGGTATGGTGATAGTTTCGCTAAGCCCGGCGTAGTCTTCGCCGGCCACAGCGGTGCCGTCCGTAGTGCTGGCCTGCAATGTGATGTCTTGGCTGGCGGCCGGCGTGATGGTCAGTGCAAACTGCATTTCAGAATCACCGCTGTCGCCTTCCACTAGGCTGGCAGCCGCCACACTCACGCTGGATAACGCCGGCGCCACGGTATCGTCATTGACGATGGTGCCCACCGCAGTGGCGACATCGATGTCTGCACCAACGGCATTGGCGATGGTTAGGCTTAATTGTTCGTCGTCTTCGGACTGGGTATCCCCCAGCACACTGATATCCACCGTTGCTTGCGCGCTGCCGGCGGCGATGGTGATGGTCTCGCTGCGGGCTAGATAATCCTCACCGGCTAATGCCGTGCCATCAGCCGTGGCAATATCAACCTCAATATCGCTGGCGGCAGCGGGCGTTACGGAGACGGAAAAACTCAGCGCTGTGGTGCCGTCGTTACCCTCAACCACGGAGGCGGGGCTGAGACTTAATACCGAAACCACCGGCGCGTCGTCGTCATCGACGATGGTAATGGTTGCCGTGGATTCGCTGATAACCCCAGAGGTGAGGTTGGATAGGGTAACGGTGAAGGTCTCGTCGTCCTCAGCTATGTCATCGCTGAGAATCGGAATCAATACATCAACGGCGGTGCTGCCCGCCGGCACGGTGACGCTGGTATTGGTTGCGGTGTAGTCTTCCCCGGCCAGGGCAGTGCCATCCGCTGTGGCCAGTTGCAGGCCAATATCTTCGCTACTGGCGGGGCTAACGGCAATGCTGAGGCTAAGTTCATTGCCAGCTTCGTTGCCCTCCACAATGGAGGCATCGGCAATGGATATTTGGGATTTGACACTGGCGACTTGATCGTCATTGACGATGGTACCAACCGCTGAAGCGGCGGCCAGGGTAGCGCCTGAGGGGTTGCTGAGTTGCAGAGTAAAGGTCTCGTCGGGTTCGACTTCGGTGTCCCCTACCACCGGCACACTGATACTGGCGTAAGTCTCGCCAGCAGCAAAACTTACGCTACCACTGACGGCCACATAATCGATGCCATCCTGGGCAGTGCCAGCGGCAGTACTGTAACCCACACTCACCGCGCCAGTAGCAGCCTCGCTCAGCGTAAGCGTAAACACCAAGTTGGTTTGGCCGCTATCACCCTCGGTGATACTGGCACCGGCGACAGAAATCGACGGTTCAACGGTTTCCACCGGTGGCGTTTCGCCACTGCCCCCGGTGTTACCATCGCCATTGGATCTGGTACCAGAGTCTCCATCACCAATACAGGCAGTCAATGCCAACACACTGGCCAATACACAGGCTTTAGGCAAGCCCCCAAAAACCAAGGCCGAACTCCACACTCGCGCCATCTGCGCCCTTCTCCTTATAACTACATCATCACGGCCCACTGCCGTGTCCGCGGCTCTCCGCTACCTGCGTACTTTGGCCGCGGGTAAAGATTACGGCAAGCATTTAAAACCGCACATTAACGGGACGCTACAATCACGTGTCGTCGGAAAAAAAACAATGGGGTAAATAAGGATTTTTTGTGACGAGGCACCCACCCTGGTATTAACACCAGGGTGGGGCTCATGTGAGGGAGATTAAACTAGAATTTCCACTGCAGGGTTGCGTTGAAGATGTCCTGCTGTAGGTCTACGTCGCCCCTCAGGATTTCGTAGTCTGTGTTGTCCTGGTTGAACTGCAAATAATTGCCACGAAAGCTCTTTTCACTGTAATCGTAGCCCAGGTTAAAGCCAAAATTACGAGTAATGTAGTAACGAAAACCTAGGCCGGCCGCTGGCATAAAGTCGCTGGAATCGCCGTCAAAGGCCGATTGCGTGATCGCTCCACCACGAATGTAAAACTCAGCGCGTTCGCTGATCGGCCACATCACACGACCAAAGAGTCGAAAATCGTCCACTCGTAGCGCTTCTACCTCAATACCGAAGTACCGGTTAATGTTGTAGCCCATGCTGAACAAGCCGTTGTATTCTGAATCTTCGTCTGCGAAGGCCTGACTCCGAGACAACTCTTCTGAAACATGGCTTGTACCCCAGCCCAAATGCCAGTCGCCACCCACAGAATCTGCCTGGGCAGAAACAGCCCCTAATACGGTAGCGCAGGCCATACTTACAACAGAAAAAACTCGGTTGAAGGTCATAACGACACCTCCTTGTGCAATCAGTTTAAGGGAATAGATCCAAGCCTGTGACACCTACAAATAACGTTGGTTCAAAACTGACTACTCAGGTGGTTAACTGAACGGCTACCCCCCACAGCTTCGGTTGAGTATGAAGCACCATCAATAGTACTTCAGCTCACCCACCTTGCCCCAAAACACTCGGTAGGAGAAAAAGGTGTACAGCAAGATCACCGGCACCACCACCAGGGCACCCACCAAAATAAACATCAGCGATTCCGGCGCACTGGCGGCTTCGGCAGCGGTTAATTGCCCCGGAATAATGTAGGGGAAATAACTGTAGGCCAAACCGCAGAAAGCCATTAAAAAGATCATTGCAGCGCCCACAAACGGAATCCAACAGCCAAAATCTTTGTGATGTGGCATACCCACAAGATAGCGGTCCACCACCACAAACACCGCGGTGACTAACAGTGGAATGGGCAGCAACAAAATCACCGCGGGAAAGCTCACCCAGCGCTCGGCCACTTCGGCGCTGATCAGCGGGTTGACGATGGAAACCGCCGCCACGCCAATGGCCGTGGCCCAGGCCGCCTTGCGGGTAATTACCGCACTGCGTTTTTGGATATCGCCTTCGGTTTTCATTACCAACCAGGCCCCACCGATAAAGGTATACGCTCCCATCACACAAAACGCACTGAGTATGCTAAACAATTGGGCCGCTAGGCCGTCGGCAAAACCCAGCACATAGCGGCCCAGCATATAACCCTGGGTGAGTGCGGTGATGATGGAACCTATTTTAAACACACGGTCCCACGCCAGGCGGTGGGTGGTGATGGCCTTGGCGCGAAAATCAAACGCAACGCCGCGCATTATGATGCCGATTAACATCAGCGTGGCTACTAGATAAAGCTCCCGCAGCACCGTGTTGTGGGCCTCTGGAAAGGCAATAAATAACAGCCCCACGGCCAGCACCAACCAGGTTTCATTGGCATCCCAGAATGGGCCAATGGAAGCAATAAATTGATCCCGGTGGGCCAAATCATCGGTGTGCATGGGCAGTAGAATGCCCACGCCTAAATCAAAGCCATCCAATACGGCGTAAACAAAAACCGCTAAGCCAACTAAGCCTAAAAATATCTCAGGTAAATACGCTTCCATTACATCGACGCCTCTTGTTGGCCGGTTAAGGGGATTTTGCTGTCGTCTTCCGATGACACTACCGTATTAAGCGCTTCGTTGGTTTCAAACTCTTCCACCAACACCGACTTGCGGGCCATATAAAACAAGGTGTGAATATAGGCCACTAGCAATACGGCATAGACCGTTAAATACATGGCCAGAGATAGACCCACGTTACCGGCGGCGATTGGCGTAACGGCATCGGCGGTTTTTAATACACCGCTGACCAAGTAAGGCTGGCGACCGATTTCTGTGACGTACCAGCCGGCCAAGGTGGCCAACCAACCGGAAAACGTAAACGCAACCAGACTTATTAAGAACCACTTTGGCGGCGCCTTTTTACGGATTAAAAAGCTGCTGCCCAACCAGGCCAAACCCAGCATCATAACGCCGACGCCCACCATAATACGAAAGCCGAAAAACAGCGGCGCTACCGGCGGGTGCTCGCCTTCAAACTCGTTTAAGCCTTTAATTTCGCCGTCGAATTCGTGGGTAAGAATCAAACTCGCCATGTTGGGGATGGGCACTTCAAAATAATTGGTTCTGTCTTCTTCGCTGGGTACCGCAAATAACAACAGCGGTGCACCGCGTTCGGTTTCCCACACCCCTTCCATAGCAGCCACTTTTTGCGGCTGATGGTGAAACGTATTTAAGCCATGCATATCACCGGCGAATATTTGCAGTGGCGCCACCACCGAAGCCACCACCAAAGCGGATTTTAGTGCAATTTTAGGTGCGCGTTTTTCGTCACCCTTAATGATGCGGTAGGCAGAGACACCGGCAATCAAAAACGATGAGGTTAAAAAGGTCGCCAACATCATGTGCACAAAACGGTAGGGCATGGACGGGTTGAAAATAATCTGTAACCAATCTAAAGGAAACGCCACACCGTCACGCATTTCGAACCCCGCCGGGGTTTGCATCCAAGAATTTAGGGCAATAATCCAAAACGCCGACAAACTGGTGCCAAACGCAACCACAAAGGTGGCGGTGGTGTGCAGCCAATTGGGTACCCGGTGGAAGCCAAACAGCATCACCCCCAAAAAGGTAGCTTCTAGAAAAAATGCGGTGAGTACTTCATAGCCCAGCAGCGGCCCGGCGATATTACCCACCGTGGCCATAAAGCCCGGCCAATTGGTGCCGAATTGAAAAGACATGGTGATACCACTGACCACCCCCAAAGCAAAGGTGAGCGCAAAAACTTTAACCCAGAAGCGGTAGGCACGCATCCATATGCCGTCTCCGGACAGGTTAAATCGCAATTTAAAATAGAATAGGAACCAGGCTAGGCCAATGGAAATGGAAGGGAATAAAATATGGAAGCTAATGTTGGCGGCAAACTGAATGCGCGACAACTCCAGTGTTTCAAGCATGACTACAACCTCAAAAAAAGATTACCTCCTGTCGTTATTGTTATGCGGTAAACGGTTTGTATTTTAAAAACTGAGCATTAGTGCTCATCTTTAGGTTTGTTTAACAGGCGATCTTTTACATCCAACACTTTGCCAATGCCCGAACCCAACTTCATCAAAGTACGCAACTTGTCTGGGTTCATGGACTGTAAATCGGTGACCCACCCTGCCAACATTTCCAAAACATCGTGTATTTCTTGCATTTTTGCCTTGGCATGGTCGTCGGTGGGCTTGTCTGACGATTCGATCAGTAGATCGCGCAGAAGACTGAGCGTTGGATCCAACTCGCGCTTGCGCCGCACTTCCAACACCGTAGCGCCCAACTGCCAGACATCCCCGGCCGGCTGATAGTACTCTTTGCGGTCCCCCGGCTTATGCACGGGTTTGATCAACCGCCAGGCCTGTAGCTCCTTGAGACCCATACTGACATTGCCGCGGGACACACTAAGCGCCTGGGCAAGATCATCGGCGCACAATGGCTGTTCAGTAATCACAATCAAGGCGAACAACTGCCCTACGGTGCGATTAAAGCCCCAACACGAGCCCATCTCACCGAAGTGCAATACAAAATCCTGTACTTGATCACTGAGCTGCAAAGCAAACCTTCTGAACTTTCAATAATTTCTGAAAGTTTAAAACTAACAGTCGATCTCTGTCAATCCCTAAACAGCCAGAACCCTCGACCAATCCGCGACCGCCTTATATACACTAAGGCAACCATTGTGCCGGCAACCTAGCCTGGCTAATGAGAGAGGCCGCATCCATGGTAACGGCCACCCCCGCGTGCACCAGAAAGCCGCCCCAAATGGAGCGGGAACGCAGCGCGAGGATGCCCAGAAAGAAGCCAAACAAGATGGCACCTGTGGCCTCGAGCCACAGTTTGGGAAAGTGAATCATCAAATAGGGAACGCACATCACCCAAATGGCATTGACCCCCATGGCCGGGCGCAGCGCATTGAGCATAAATCCTCGAAAAAAGAACTCCAGCGCGGCAAACTGCAGTAGATACAGGGCCTCCCAGGCCAGCAGGTCAAACCAGCTGCGCGAGGCTTGCTTGTAGAAGGGATAATGCTGCAGAAAATCCGCCCGGAAACTGACCAGGTAAATAAACAGTAAAATGGGCGACAGCAGCAACGCGTAACCCAGCCAATGACGGTGGGTATCCGCCCACCCTAACCCCATTTCTCTAACGGAAGCCTTAAAGACGTAGCGAATAACCACTACGGGAATCAAAACGTAGCCCACTAAATGCCAGGAAGACCACCACACATAACCCCATAGCGAGAGAAAACCGGCATCGTTGAGCTTTCTTAGGTAATACTGAGGATTGTGGCCGGCCAGCTCGCTGGCCCAAGCCAGTAACGCCCTGAAGGACGAGGCGTATTTTAAATAGTGAATAAGTAAAAGGCAGAAGCACACCGTTGCCATTACCCATAACACGCGTTTGCTAGCTTGTTGGCGGCCCAGTGTGTACGAGGGCTTTGCTTCGTCGATGGCCTCTAAAGCGCGCCAGAGTTTGTTAGGGTGTAATAAACGCAACATAATTTAAAATAACAGTAAAAGGCCCATAACCAGGGTTAGGATTTCGAACAATTTTTTGATCAAGCGGTTGCCGTTTTTCAGCGCCAAGGCGGCACCACAATAGCCCCCGATGACTGACCCCAACAGCAGCGCCGGCACCCAAGACCACTGCACCGGAGTTTGTAACGCCAGGGTAAGCGCACCCAACCCATTCCAACACAAGCCCACCAACACCAGAGTGACGGCGGTGGCCCGTATAAAATCGAAACCAAACCACAATACCAGCCACAATGTGACAAATAGGCCAGTGCCAGACGTTAACGAACCGTTGAGAAAACCAATGATAAATAACCCCAACCCACCCAGGGTTAAGCCCCAGCGAGATCGGTTTTTAGGCTCAAACTGCTGACCTAAGGTTGGCTTAAAAAAGGAATAAACACCCAGCCCCAGAGTTAAAACTCCCAATGCTTTTTGGGCGAGATCCTCCGGCACGGCCAAAATTACGTTAGCCCCAAGCATCACACCCGGCAGCCCAAATAACAATAGCAGCAAAACAAATTTAGGATCCGCAGTGCCCGCTCTAAAGTGCTTTATTGTGGCTCCAACCCCCAATGCCACCGTGGCTATTTTGTGGGTTGCCAACGCTAACGAGAACGGCAACCCTAAAAAGATTAACGCGGGCAGTTGCAGTAAACCGGCACCGCCACCGGCCATGGCCGATAATCCATTAGCCACCAAAGCCAAGATAAACAACCCTAATTGTTCCAACATACTCCTGCCAACCGGCACTCCATAGAAAATCGCCTAAACCGCGAATTGTATTTGCTCTTAAATGCCACCGCCAGAGTGTATGTGGACTGTGCACTATTGATTTACAAGCCTTCACTAAGCCGTGTACTCTAGCGCGGCATACACGTTTGCAAGGTAACTATTTGACTCATGTTGTTTATCAAGCGCTCTACCTACCCGCTGGCATTTTTAGCGTTATCTGCGCCGGCATTGCTAAAGGCCAGCCCGCTTTTACAAGGCGACTGGAATTGTGCCACGAAATTCAGCCGCCCGGAGGGTGATTATCGTCTGCAGGCCGTCACCCAGCTACTGGACGACGGTAAATTTGTTAGCAACGGTACGCTCTATGCGTTTAATTCACTGATTGGCGCCGAAATACCCCTGGCCTTTAATGCATCGGGCCAGTGGCAAAAATCAGGTAGCGTGATTTCTGGCAAGGTCACCGAGGGCGATATATCCACAGGGTATTCGTTTTTAGATCGACTGGCCGATTTACTCGAAGACGAAGTGCGCAAACAACCGGTCTACAGCACCCAAATACAAAAACTGAACAAAGAAACACTGGTACTGGCCGGCACTGACCAGCAGGCAATCGAATGCGTAAAAGCTACCGCGCAAAAGACCTAGGCGAGCCAATCTGAACACCACTATCTGCTAAAGCCGCTCTCATGTAATATAGCGCCAGGCATTACTATCTAAGAGGCCCGGCGTGACCAAAGAATCTTTGCTAGAGCTACTCAATAACTATAAAAAAATCGTCACCGAACAACTCACACAACCCGAAACCGTCATTCAACTGGGGCTGATTTTTGCGATTTATATCGCAGCCTACGGCCTAGCATCGCGCATTCGAGCTTTTATACCACTGTTAAGAAAAGCACCGGATAATTCACAGGGCTACCCTCTGCTCCATTTGATTTATCGCTGCGGGAGATTACTTTTCCCTCTACTGGCGATCATTGGCCTTAGATTTGCCGCCGAGGCCAGCAAACTGCAAATCACGACGCCATGGGTATTTAAGATTGCCATTGTGGTTGCCATGCTGCTGCTATTTCATAATTTTGTGCGCTTGGCCATACGCAACAAATTAGTCGCCAATTGGTTTCACTGGGTGGGCACCCCGCTATTATTTTTACACCTAGTTGGCCTGCTGGATGACGTTATAACCGTTTTAGACTCCATCGCCATAACCGTAGGTAACATACGGTTATCGGGTTACGGTGTTGTCCGGTTATTGATTTTTGGCTCACTGCTGTTTTGGTTAGGACGAGTATCCAACGCCACCGGCCAAACCATCATCCGCCGGCAAGAATCCATTGACGTTAGAACCCGAGAAGTCATGGCAAAAATGTTCGAAATTGGCATTTTTACCCTAGTCTTCTTTTTAATGTTGCAGGTCTTGGGCATCAATTTGACCGCCCTGGCCGTATTTGGTGGTGCTGTTGGTGTGGGCCTTGGCTTTGGTTTACAGGCCATCGCTTCTAACTTTATCTCCGGCATTATCATACTGCTGGACCGATCAGTAACCGTGGGCGACTACGTAGAGCTGGAAGACGGCCGCACGGGCATTGTTACGCAATTAAATATGCGCTCAACTACCTTGGAAACCTACGATGGCAAGGACATTGTAGTGCCCAACGAAAAATTCATTAGCAGCACCTTTACCAACTGGACCCACAAAAACTTTAAGCAGCGCTACCGAGTGGACTTCTCCGTTGCCTACGATACCGATATTCGAGCCATGGTAGAGCTGATTAAAGTGGCTGTTTCTGAGCATCCTCAGGTGATTAGCGGCGAGCAAGTTCCCATTGAGGAGCGCCCTGATTGCGAGATAGACAGCTTTGGTGACAGCGGTATAAATATGTTTGTGGAATTCTGGATGGAAGGAATAGACGACGGCAAGAACCGCGTGGGTGGAGATCTTCTATTAATTATTTTTGAAACGCTGCGCGAAAACAATATTGAAATACCCTTCCCACAACGCGAAGTTAAGATTTTGTCTAACGAGACTAAGCAATCACTGCCTTAGTATAACTTTAGCGCTTTTAGCGCCCGGCTGGCTCGGCCGGGCGCGCACTGCTCATTAACGGGCGTGTTGTAGGTTAAACAACACTAGAGCCCACGCTTTAGCGGACAAAATTATCGCGCAGTAAGGCTACCACTTCATCGGCTCGGCCGTTCAATACGGCTTTAACACCAAATAACGCCGTAGACGCCACTTGCGAGGCTTGAATCTGTGGCGGCATCACCAACTCAACTCGGTTCACGTCGACATCCAGAATACCGGGCTGATCACTCGCCAACCATTGCTCCATAGCCGAATGCAGCTCATCGGTATGGGTTACCTTCCAGCCCTGAAGGCCAACCACTTTCGCCACCTCGGCGAAGTTCGGGTTTTTCAGTTCGGTGTAGTTATCCAGCATACCCTCCACGCGCTGCTCCATCTCGACGAAGCCCAAAGAATGGTTGTTAAATACCAACAACTTAACTGGGATTTGTTCCTGCGCTAAGGTGAGAAGATCGCCCATCAGCATGCTAAGCCCGCCATCACCACACATGGCAATAACTTGGCGGCCTGGATAAGCCAAGGAAATACCCAGCGCTTGTGGATAGGCATTGGCCATGGTGCCGTGGGCCAGACTGGTGAGGAAACGACGTTTACCGTTGGCCGAAAGATGCCGTAACAACCACACCATGGGCGAGCCACCATCTGCGGTAAAAATGGCATCGTCATTAGCCAATTCATTCAACAGATGGGTGACGGTTTGCGGATGGATAAGATCATTACCGGATTCCGCACGCTCTAAATAGGTGTGCAAATCTTTTTGGTATTGCTGCTTAGCTTGCGTTAAAAACTGGCTGTCTTGCTTTTGATCAACCAGTGGCAGCAACGCCGCAATAGTGGACTCCACATCACCGACCAAACCCAAATCAATGGGCGTACGCCGGCCCAGATGGGATGCTTCGATGTCCACCTGGACGATTTGTGCTTGCTCAGGATAAAACTGGGTGTACGCAAAATCGCTGCCTAAGCACAGCAATAAATCGCACTCTTCAAATGCGTGCAACCCAGCCTTGTTGCCTAGGATACCCGTCATGCCAACACAATAGGGGTTGTTTGGCTCAACAAACTCTTTAGCTCGAGTGGTATGAGCGATGGGCGCCTGGAGCTTTTCCGCCAACGCGATCAGAGAATCTTGAGCGTGCTTGGCACCGATGCCCGCGTATATGGCTGGTTTTACCGCGCTGTTGATCAGCGCCGCCAATGACGCCAAATCGGCATCACTTGGCCGCACCATCGGTGTTGACCGATGCACCCGCCACGGAGCTGCTTGCTCAGGTGTGCGCTTAAACATGTCACCATTAACAATGACCACCGCCACGCCTCGCTTATTTAAAGCGGCTTGAGCGGCCATAACCACAATTCTTTTGGCTTGCTCAGGGTTTTGAATTTTTTCACAAAACACCGAGCACTGCTCGTAAACCTTTTTTTGGTCTACCTCTTGTGGAAAGTGCAGGCCTTCTTCCGCGCTATCCACCTGAGAGGCGATCAACAGTACGGGGCCGCCATTACGATGGCTTTCATAAATACCGTTAACAAAATGCAAGCTGCCCGGCCCGCAGGTGCCGGCACACACGGTAAGCTCATCGGTCATGTAGGCTTCCGCCCCGGCGGCAAACGCACCAACCTCTTCGTGGCGAACATGCACCCACTCTAAGGGCGATTTCGCAATGGCATTGGTAAAATGATTAATGGTATCGCCCACTATGCCATAGCAACGCTTTGCACCGGACTCGAGCAATGTTTCGACAATAACTTCGGAGACTGTTGTACTCATAGGATCACCTCAACAGGATAAAAACTGGAAAACTCAGTCACGGCGAATGCCGCACACAAGAGAGGTGACTGGGCCAAATCAATATGAGAGGTCTTTATTTACTACGAGTAACTAACACTCATCGGCTTGCAAGCAACGAAAAATTTACAAAAAAATGTAAGCATTACAAGCCGAAGATACTTAATTAAACAGAGAACGATTAAATAGAGAACGCCAAATTGTTTGCCGGGAGTTTGGCCGTCAAATAATTTGACCATCGAACAAAAAGCCACAACCAACCACCTCAACTGTGTGACTGGCAGGCCGTGGCTTAGTTCAACTGACAGAATCTAACTTAGACAATTTTTGCTTATTTCGCAGCCCGCATGCTTTTAACCTTCTCCGCCATGGATTTTGTCAAAGCCTTGATCTCGGGCAGAATCGACTTCACATTATCCTGAGCAATTTCATTTGCTCGATTAGTGACCTGCGGCATCTTTTTAGTAATCGTATTAATCGCATCCGCCTCATACATTGTCGCAATAATTTCCAACTCCGCATCGGTGAAGCTATCGTCGTAAAGCGCGTAAATATTATCTCGAACATTAGCCCAAGACCATTCTTCTTTAACGAGCTGCATAATCTGCGCGTAATAACGATCGAATATAGGCATTTCCGACTCGCTCATTTTTAATTGCCCTGGCATTTTTTTAAGATCATCGGATAGCCGGCTGTAACTTTTTTCTAAATACTGCTCATAACCCGCACCCTCAATAATCACATCTATCACCTCCGACCTATCTCCCTCAGCCGAAACACCCGATGCAACAAGCAGCCAAAAACCCCCAACAATCCAAGCTCGCATAAAAAATTCCCTTTAAACCAATGAGACAAACAAAACCAACAACATTCTAACAACCCCATCCAAGCCAATCCATCCCGCTCTAATCAAGCGCCTCTAATCAAGCCCCTCTAATCAAGCCCCTCTAATCAAGACACCCACCTTAGACACTCCTGACCTGCGCTCTCGCTGAGACACCCATGTTAGGATCTCGCCCCTGACCAGCGTTTTAATCCCCCTAAACAAGACACCCAGACTAATGCTCTTTACGCGATGCGCCCCTCCTAAGGGGGGTTGTTGAGACACCCATTTTTACCGAGACACCGACACCTATCTTAGAGACACCTATCTTAGACACTCATCTGACCAGCGTTCTAGCTGAGACCCTTATTAGGCTCTCAACTCTGATCAGCGTATAATCCCCTAACCAAGACACCCAGACCAATGCTGCTTCCACGATGCGCCCCTCCTAAGGGGTTTTGTTAAGACACCCATTTTTACCGAGACCCACTTTAGCACTATAACGTAGACGCCAGCCGCGCAAGTAAGACACCCAAGGAATTACAGACGCTGTTTAACCCCTTTCAACTCTAATTTGGCACCACAAAACTTCCAACCTGAGTAAAGGGGTTTTGTTAAGACACCCATTTTTATCGAGACACCCACTTTAGCACTATAATGTAGAGGCCAGCCGCGCTAGTGAGACACCCAAGGAATTACAGACGCTGTTTAACCCCTTTCAACTCTGATTTGGCACCACAAAACTTCCAACCTGAGTAAAGCGGCCTGGATCCAACCAATTAAAACTCTTTTTAAACACTGCAGCACAAAACTTTATAACTAATAAAAAGTATTAAAACTTTCTGCTCAATTTGGAAAAAACTGTGATTTCGTTCTCGAAACAGTGTTCGACCCATTTACCGGAGGTTTCTTAAGCTGTAATTATATCCAGTATCAATCAGGAGACCCACATGCCAAAAGCACGAAAGGCTCAAGTTTCACTAAAGGCCACCCCTTACTACCACTGCACTTCTCGATGTGTGAGACGCGCCTTCTTATGCGGCGAAGATCATCTCACCGGCAAATCGTATGAGCACCGCAGACATTGGGTTGAAGATCGGCTTTTGCATTTGGCCAGTGTATTTGCCATCGACATTTGTGCCTATGCCGTCATGAGCAATCACTTGCATGTTGTACTGCACATCAATGAGCCCGCAGCGAGTGCTCTCTCTGACATGGAAGTGTGCGAACGTTGGCATCGACTCTACAAGGGGACATTTCTTACACAGAAGTACGTTAATGGCATACAACTTTCGCCAGCGGAATCAACCGCATTAGCCACAAAAGCGGCCCAATGGCGTGATCAACTTATGGATATCAGTTGGTTTATGCGGTCACTTAATGAACCCATTGCACGCCAAGCTAACCAAGAAGACGAGTGCACTGGCAGGTTCTGGGAAGGGCGTTTTTCGTCCCAAGCGCTGTTGGATGAAAAAGCATTATTAGCTTGCATGGCCTATGTTGACCTAAACCCCATTAGGGCAAAAAAAGCACATTCGCTGGAGGGCTCAGACCACACTTCAATTCAAAAACGCTTGAGCCTCAAGCCCGACAAGCAGCGTTTACCCGCAGGACTGCTGCCTTTTGCAGATGCCCGAGACCTTCCCAACCCAAACACTTTACCGCTGACCTTCACAGAGTATAAAGAGCTAATTACTTGGACAGCTGGGTACAGCTCTGGAAATACCACGTCGCTTCCGGAAACGATCCAAGAGCTTGGCATTTCTGAAAGCAAATGGCTACATCTCGCTACGAATTTCGAAGCGCATACAGCCAAATTGATTGGCAATGTAAAACAAGTAATAGTTGCGGCCCAATGCCTAGGATACAAGAGGACACCCGGGTTGCGAGTGAACCGCTATTATTTTGGATAAGGTTGACACATTATGGCGTAATGATCTATAGCCCATTACTTTTTAGCAGCCCTCTAAATTTTTGAACACTATTGATACACGGACCCCTACCATCTTTAACACTACTCTTTAAAATGTTTCGTGACAGGGATAAGGTAAGTCTCTTCAACATTTAGCCCGTTAGATAAATTCCGCAAAACCTGATAAATTTGCGAGCCAATCGCGTAGAAATCCACACTCACATATCCGTGTAACAAGCCGTCTCTCAGTAAGCTTTCTGCCACGTTAACACCGTGCCCACCAGTTGCCAGAACTACCACTATCTCCTGGCGATCGAACTGGTTAAAAAAAGGCGTCGCTATTTCCCGATACTCGACCTCATCCAAAATTGGCCATTGCCCAACGGATATTACCGCCCCCTGGCCCATCGAGTGCAAGGTACCGTTTAACTGTATTAAAGAACGGTCGATTTTATCCGAGGTATTCCAAGGGCTGCGCGACCACTCATACCAATTTGGCGCATTAGCGCTCGAGCTGCCACTTGCTTTGAGCACTTGCCGGACTCCGCTCACCCTTAGCGCTAGATTTGCGTCGTGCATGTCTGTCATTAGGCAAAACTGCTCTTTTCCTCTCAAAAACAATTTTGCAAGTTCAGCTAAACTCTGCCCTAGCTCAAAGTTATCTATGCCAACGTAAGATTGACTAAGGCTAGCGTAGGGTTTGTTTAGAGGTGAATCGAAAGTGATTACTGGAACATTAGCATCTTTTATGATGGGCGCGAGGTGCTTTGAATCAATAACCGAAATCGCAAGCCCGTCATACTTACCAGATTCCAGCGCGCCTAATATAGCCTGTTCCTGCTTGCGCAAATGCGCAGCACCCGTGGGGCCTAATAGCACACAACGATCAGAGTTCTCCAGAGCCGCAGCATTGCAACCTTGCCATGCATCAATAAAATTCTTGTCATCTATGGACTTTGCCACAATTCCAAAAGTTCTCTCTATAGCACTCACGGACGAAGGCAAGAAAAGAACAAAAGACAGGCAAGTAAACAAGCCAACGAAGCAGATACGCCCAAGAGAGAATGGTTTTTTATTATATTTTGATCTGAGTTTCTGTTTGATAACAATCACCCTGAGAGATTGTTGAAACGCGCTTAACTTATTTCGCTTATTAGAACTTTTCTATGTTTGACGCGTTATAATCACTGCTACAGAGATAGAACGCAACGCGATATAAATAAACCGCCTAGCAAGACACTTTGACACACTCTTTAAAAAAACAGCACTAAGGTTTACCAATTTAAGGCTAATAGATATTTCTAACTAGGCGTATGCTCTAGCTTATGAACTTACCTGATTTACTATCGCATATAGCCTCTGCTGCACTTATGGCCGCACGGCAACTCGGGTTAATAAGAGGCTACTAATCCTCGGCAATAAGCTCATCCTGCTTCTTGGCGCGTTTATTACCCTCGTCACTTTCGCCTATTTTCCAATAACTACTGGCGTATACCTGAGATTTGGGTACAGAGCGCTCTCTCTTAAAGTACTTTCGAAGATCCCGCATCAACTCAAACTCACCGGCAACCCAAACCGACGGCACACCTTCCTGCCATGGCCGCTCACGAGCTGCCTGCGCTAAATACGTGCTGGGGCACTTCGGATCGCTGTTTATAACCCAGTGCACCTCTAGATTATCTGGTCGAGGCAGCTCTACAATATCGCCAGAGCTCATCACTTCAATCACGGCATAGCCTCGAGCGTCGCCCTCTAACTGGGCTAAATTCACAGCAATCGCTGGTAACGCTGTCATATCACCAACGAAGAAATACCAATCCGAAGGCGCATTAATCAACTTTTTCTCACCAGGCCCCGATACCCAGATCGCATGGCCTGGAGCGGCAGTTTCTATCCATGCATTTGCTGGCCCCTGCTCTGGATGACCGAAACTGTGACAAACGCCATCAATGTGCAAGGTGTTATCTTCAGGCTTGTATTGCCTAATTGTAAACGTACGTTTGTGCAGGGCCTTAAAATAGGGTTTGTCGTCAAGCTTATCGCCCTGTACTTCGCGCTCACCATCTGCGGGGAACAGCAGTTTAACGTATCCGCTTTCCTCGCCAACCGGAAAAGTCTTTAAATCCTCTCCCGTAAACACCAAGCGCATGAGGCTCGGTGATAATTGACGTTTTTCAAACAATGTAAGATGACGGTTGGCTCGCATAAGTTTCTTGTTCCTAGCCGCTGAGTTTACACCTGGGCTGCTAACGCTTTAATCTTTGCCACAATGGCCCGTAGACCATTGCCACGCGTAGGGCTGAGATGCCGCTCCAAGTCCAAAGCCGCAAAGTAGGCGTCGATATCGAAGGCCAGGATTTCGGCGGCACTTTTGTGATTGTAGGCCGCCATAACCACAGCTAACAGCCCTCTTACGATAACCGCGTCACTGTCAACAGTGAGCTCAAAAACCCCGCTGTCGTTACGACATTCCAGCCAAACGTTACTCTGGCAACCCTTGACCAGACGATCGTTCGTGCGCAAATCTTCAACCATGGGATCCAACTCGCGGCCAAGGTCAATAATGTACTTATATCGCTCCTCCCAGTCATCAAAAAAACTGAGATCATCGATCATTTCCTGAGGTGTTGTAGACATAACTGTGTGCGTTTTAGTTTCTTAACAAGGCCACTTTAATCAGTGACGCTGGGTATTGGATTTTGACCTACCCATGGGTGTCTAGATAGGGCCGTGCATTTTAGAGCGCCTAAAGTTTGTCCGCTATCTTGGGCGTCTTGAATAGAAAGAACCTATCGATCAGAGAAAACCCTACACATCGGTGGGTACCATGATAACTTTAAAAACAAGGCCCAATCTATCGTTAGGTTATTAGGCCGGTATCATGGGTGTCTCGATTAGAGTACTAGATAGCCCGTCGGTAGGGCTGGAGCCCATTGTAGGGGCCTAAAGTTTGTCCGTTATCGTGGGTGTCTCGATTAGAAAGAACCTCTTGCTCACAGAAAACCCTATACAACCGTGGGTGTCATGATAACGTCTGACATCAAGGTCCAACTCATAGTTAGGGTATTAGGTCGGTATCATGGGTGTCTCGATTAGAGTAGAGAACCACAAATAACCATGGGTGTCACGACAACAACTCCGATAACGACGGGTCAAACATGGGTGTCTTGATAAGCGGGATTAAAAAAACAGCCCTGCTTCTAGTTGCGCTTCTTCGCTCATCATTTCGCGTGACCAAGGTGGATCGAAGACCAGTTCCACGTTTACCGATTGTACGTTAGGCACTTTAGCTACGCGGTATTTTACGTCACTAACCAGTACCGGCCCCATGCCACAGCCGGGGGCGGTGAGCGTCATTTTGATGTTAACAGTGTGCTGAGGTTGGTCGATAGCCATCTCGTAGATGAGCCCCAGCTCCACCAAATCGATGGGGATCTCTGGATCGAATACGGTTTTTAGGGCACCCCACACTTGCTCATCGGCAATATCGCGGCCTTTCGGGGTACTGAACTCGAGTTGTTCTGGCTCTTGACCGATGGCATCGGCGTCGGTGCCGTCAATGCGCAGCATATTGCCCTGGAAGGTCACTGTGTAATTACCGCCCAAGGCTTGGTTAATGGTGACAAACTGGCCGGCAGGTATGGTTACCGGGTCGCCACTGGGCACGCGTCGTGCCGGGCAATCGCGGTTAGTAACCACCATTTTTTGATCCATTGCTTACTGCTCTCGATTATGTACGTTGGCGGCAAACTGGCCGCCTTAGTTAACGCTAAAACTCTCGCCGCACCCGCACTCACCAACCACGTTGGGGTTGTTGAATTTAATGGTTTGGTTGAGACCTTCGGTGACCAAATCGATCTCAGTGCCGCGCAACACGGTTACTGCCTCCGGATCCAACGCCAGAGTTAGTGTTGCATCCAGTTCGATCAACTCGTCTTTATCTTGTGCCTGGTCTACAAAATCCAGCACATAGGCGTAGCCGGAGCACCCACTGGTTCTCACGCTCAAGCGGATTAGTTGCTCGTCGTTCTGCCCCTGTTGCTCGGCGTTGCGATGAAAAAAGCGCAGAGCTTTATCGGTTACAGTGACCGGTTGTGCTGTAGGGTCAAAGGTTGAAACCGTCATGGTGAATCCTCTCGATGACTTAAGCCAACATCATTTTAACTTTGCCAAGAGCCTGGGCCAGAGCGTCGACCTCGGACAAGGTGTTGTATGCAGCAAAGGATGCGCGGGCTGTGCCTGGCACCCCCAGGTGGGCCATTAAGGGCTCGGCACAGTGGTGGCCGGTACGAATGGCAATAGCCTGTCGATCCAGCAAAAAGCCAATGTCCGCCGGGTGCCCCTCGTTCATGGTAAAGCTAACCACGGCTACCTTGTTTGGGGCGGTGCCATGAATGGTCAACCCCTCCAGGGTGCTTAATTGCTCAGTGCAGCTGGCCAACAAGGCCTGCTCGTGGGCATGTACCTCGGCCACATTGAGTTGCTGATACCACTGTACCGCGCGGCCAAAGGCGATGGCACCGCCCACATTGGGTGTGCCGGCCTCCAACCGATAGGGTAATACATTCCACTCAGCGCTGGTGTAGGTAACCGTGGAAATCATCTCACCACCGGTTTGCCATACCGGCCAATCGCGCAGCAGCTCTTCTCTACCCCACAGCACGCCCATGCCCATGGGGCCATAGATTTTGTGGGCCGAGAAGGCGTAAAAATCGCAACCGATGTCTTGCACATCAACTCTCTCGTGAGCGATACCTTGAGCACCATCCACCAATACCCAAGCACCTACGGCTTTAGCCTTGGCAGTTAAGGCTTTAATTGGATTGAGAGTGCCCAACGCGTTGGAGGCATGGGGAAAGGCAACAAACTTGGTGTTGCTATTGAGCAATGCCTCAAAGGCAGCAAGGTCCAGCTCACCGGTTTCGGTGATAGGCGCCAACTTAAAGCTGGCTCCGCTGGCTTTACACGCCTGCTGCCAGGTAACCAAATTGGCGTGGTGCTCAAGTTGTGTGGCGATAATTTCGTCACCGGGCTCGAGTATATGCGCCAAGCCGTGACTAACCAGGTTGATGGCTTCGGTGGTGCCTGTGGTCCAAATGACTTCTTCGCGCTGTGCAGCGTTGATAAATCCGGCAATGGTGTCGCGGGCCGCTTCAAACGCTTTAGTGGCTTCGTCGGCTAGCCGATGGGCGCCACGGTGCACGTTGGCGTTGTAATGACTGTAGTAATGAGTAATGGCATCGATGACACATTGCGGCTTTTGAGTAGTCGCAGCGTTATCCAAATACACCAGTGGATGGCCATCGATTTGGCGCTGCAGAATAGGGAATTCTTCACGCAGTGCTTGTACATCTAGGCCCATGATTACTCCTCCGACGCTTGATGGCGCAGACCGCTTATACGGTCTTTTAATGCGGCTTGCAGCCACTCGGCCACCGGTGCCATATCGATCTGTTCGATCAATTCGTTGATAAAGCCAAAGTTGAGCATAATGCGCGCATCGGCCTGGCTGATACCACGCGACTGCATGTAGTAGAGCGCTTTGCTGTCCAGCTCTGCCACGGTGGCGCCGTGGGCACAGCGCACGTCGTCGGCGTAGATTTCCAGCTCCGGCTTGGTGTACACCTCGGCATTGCGCGTTAACAGCAAGTTGCGGTTGTTTAGCTCAGCTAGGGTTTTCTGTGCGTAGCGATGAATATGAATACGACCATTAAAAACCGCCTTGCCTTTATCGCCGACAATACCGCGCACGTTTTGCTCGCTGGTGCCATTGGGGTTGGCGTGCTCAACGTTACTGTGCAGGTCGAACAGCTCTTTCTCGCCCAGCAAGTAAATGGCATTTTGTAAAGCGTGGCCATGCTGGCCGGTGTGATTAATATCAGTATCCAGCCGCGCCAACTGGCTGCCAAAACCCACCAACGTGGAATGCAGTTGGCTGTTGTCGCTCAGATTGAAGTGGCAACCTCCAAAGTTCAGCGCATTACCGGTTTGCAGGGCAAAACGACTTTGATGCAGGCGCGCGCCTTCGTCAATTTGGTATTCGCTGAAACTGGTGTTTAAGCTGGCGCTATCGCTGCCCTGGTGTTGCTCTATTACACACAGCTCGGCGTTTTTCGCCAGGTGAATTAAATGGCGGGTGTGGCCTTCGCCACCGCTTTGCCAATGCACCAATCGAATGGGTGTTTTAATAGCGCAGCCTTCGGCCACAGAAATCACCACGCCGGTGCTAGCCAGTAAATCATTCACCAGGCCAAAAAAGTGGCGCTGCGGTTTTACTTGGTTAAATACGGCAGCGCCTGTAGCTTCCGGTGCATCCGCTAAGGTGGTTATAGTTAAGCCTGGTTCCAACGGGCCCAAGCTCTCTAGCGCTGTCAACAGAACGCCATTTACAAACACCAAATCCAGTGATTCTAAACCGGGCAGCGGCTCGGCTTGATAGGCGCCGGTATCGGCGGTAGCTGGCTCAAAACGGTTTAAAATGCCCAGCGGCAGATAGCGCCAGTCTTCGGTTTTACGAGTGGGTAGATCACGCTGATGCAGTGCCGCCAGAGACTCTTCTCTGGCCGTTTCAAGCCACGGGCTTGTGGCTTGGTTTTGCTGTGAGCCGCGCGCGAGTACCTGGGTTAGCCAGTGACTCATTTATTCACCTCTTGGTGCAGCTCGATTGGGTCTTGCGCTTTGCGCTCTTCCAGCCAAGCATAACCCTGGGCTTCCAGCTCCAGTGCCAGCGAGGCATCGCCACTTTTAACGATGGCACCGTCGGACAACACGTGTACGTAGTCGGGTTTGATGTAATCCAGCAAGCGCTGGTAGTGGGTAACCACGATAAACGCCCGCTGGCCATCGCGCATGCTGTTCACGCCATCGGCCACAACTTTTAAAGCATCGATATCCAAGCCGGAATCGGATTCATCCAAAATGCACAGCTTGGGCTGCAACAGCAGCATTTGCATAATTTCGTTGCGTTTTTTCTCACCGCCGGAGAAACCTTCGTTAACACCACGCTTTAAAAATTCCGCAGGTAGGTTAACTTGTTTGCAAACTTCACGAGCCTGCTTTAAGAAATCTTTTGAGCTCACCGGCTCTTGATCGTTGGCGGCGCGATGGGCATCCACCGCGGCTTTTAAAAATTCGAGATTGCTAACACCGGGGATTTCCACTGGGTATTGAAACGCCAAAAACAAACCGGCCCGCGCGCGCTCTTCGATATCCAGCTCGATCAGATCTTTACCGTCCAGTACCGCTTTGCCAGATTCCACCTCGTAGCCCTCGCGGCCGGACAGCACATAGCCCAGGGTACTTTTACCGGCACCGTTGGGGCCCATAATGGCGTGTACTTCGCCAGGTTTAATTTCTAAGTTAAGCCCCTTAAGAATGGTTTTTTCTTCCACGCGGGCTTTTAAATCGCGAACAGATAAAAGTGTATCGTTAGACATATTCTTTTTACTCCAGGGGGCTTAACCCACTGAGCCCTCCAGGCTGATTTCAAGTAGTTTGCCGGCCTCTACCGCAAACTCCATGGGCAATTCTTTGAAGACTTCTTTACAGAAGCCATTGACGATCATCGACACCGCTTTTTCAGCGTCCAAGCCACGCTGCTGGCACAAAAACATTTGGTCATCACTGACCTTGGAGGTGGTGGCTTCGTGCTCAACAATGGCGCTGGGATTGCGGCTTTCCACGTAAGGGAAGGTGTGGGCGCCGCATTGATCGCCGATTAATAAAGAATCGCACTGGGTAAAATTACGGGCGTTATCGGCACCGGGATTCATACGCACCAAACCGCGGTAGGCATTGTTGCTTTTACCGGCTGAAATACCCTTAGAGATAATGGTGGAACGGGTGTTTTTACCTAAGTGAATCATCTTCGTGCCGGTATCGGCTTGCTGGGCTCCGCGGGTCAGGGCCACGGAGTAGAATTCGCCCACGCTGTTATCGCCCTTAAGTACACAGCTGGGGTACTTCCAGGTGATGGCCGAGCCGGTTTCCACCTGGGTCCAGCTAATTTTGGCGTTGGTGTGGCACACGCCTCGCTTGGTCACAAAGTTATAAATACCACCCTTGCCGTTTTCATCACCGGGATACCAGTTTTGTACTGTGGAGTATTTGATTTCGGCGTCGTCCATGGCCACCAGCTCCACTACAGCGGCGTGCAGTTGGTTTTCATCCCGCTGGGGCGCGGTGCAGCCCTCAAGGTAGCTCACGTAGCTTCCTTCATCAGCCACAATCAAGGTGCGCTCAAACTGTCCAGTGTTCTGCTCGTTGATACGGAAATAAGTGGATAGCTCCATGGGGCAACGCACGCCCTTGGGGATGTAAACAAAAGAGCCATCGGTAAATACGGCGCAGTTGAGTGCGGCAAAATAGTTGTCCTGCTGCGGCACAACACTGCCCAGGTATTGTTTTACCAGATCGGGGAAGCGGTGCAATGCCTCGGAGATGGGGCAGAAGATAACGCCGGCTTCTTCGAGCTTTTCGCGGAAGGTAGTTACCACCGACACGGAATCGAACACGGCATCCACCGCCACTCCGGCCAGCATTTGTTGCTCAACCAGCGGGATACCGAGCTTTTCATAGGTGGCCAGTAGTTCTGGGTCGACTTCATCCAGGCTTTTGGGTTTATCGGCCATGCTCTTGGGCGCGGAGTAGTAGGAGATCTTCTGGTAATCGATCTCGGGGAAGTTTAGGTGCGCCCACTCCGGGGTTTCCATGGCTTTCCACTTCTCAAACGCCTGCAAGCGCCACTCCAGCATCCAAGTGGGCTCACCTTTAACCGCAGAGATCCGGGCGATGACTTCTTCGTCCAGGCCAGGGGCAAAGGTTTCAGACTCAATGGCAGACACAAAGCCTGCCTCGTATTTTCGTGCGAGGGCTTCGTTAATTTCTTCAGTCATGGGTTTACTCGCTAATCACAGAAACAAGCTTGGGCACTCTAGCGGTGCTTACGCAGCTTGTTGGCCGTTAGGCCACGAGTGACTCATCGTTAATACAACTTCCCAGAGAATTACCCCTGGGGCTTAGGGGGGCTGCTTTTAACAGCTTTTAGCTAATTTGCCTACCGGCCCATTAGCTAATTAGGGGCCAAATTAGCCCAGCATGGAAATAATTTGCTCGCCATTGTCGGTCATTTGGCCCATGGCTTTCTTAACCTCGGCTTCGTGATCGCGTTTATCTACAAGGCTTTGCAGGCTAATGCTGCCCAGGAAGCTGTGGATTTGCTCGCTTAAGTCCGTCCACAGATGATGGGTTAAGCACACCTCGCCACCATGGCAGTTACCGGCGCCACGGCAGTTGGTAGCGTCTATGGATTCGTTCACAGCATCAACGATTTCAGCAATGTAGATATCGTTGGACTCACGGCCCAGCGTATAGCCGCCGCCGGGGCCTCGAACACTGCTCACCAAGCCTTGCTTGCGCAGCTTTGAGAACAATTGCTCCAAGTAAGACAGTGAAATTTCCTGCCTCTTGGAGATGTCAGCCAAGCTGATTGGGCCACTGCCACTGTTGATGACCAGATCCAGCATTGCGGTAACCGCATAGCGCCCTTTTGTTGTCAGTCTCATAGAGTAACTCCGGGGATCAGAACCTAACACGGCGATTGACGGCGGATTTTCATAAACCCGAGCAAAATAGTCAACCTTTTAACCGAGTAATTTACTAAACTAATATGGCGTTGAGACTCTAAAACCCACAAAGCGTTCAGTGACGGCGTAAAAACCCCAACGTCTTGACTACTGCCACCTCCTCAAACTCACCACTAGCCAAAGCTTGGCGCCAAATATTGATCGGTGCTTGCCCCCCCTGCGTCGGATCTGGGAAGAGGTCGTGAATGGCCAAAATACCACCAGATACCACGTGGGGAGCCCAGCAGCTGTAGTCCGTTTGCGCAGCCAGCTCACTGTGTCCGCCATCGATAAACGCCAGCCCTAGGGGGGTATGCCACAGTTTGGCGGCCACCTCAGAGCGAGCAACAATGGGCACTACCGCATCTTCCACCCGCGCCGCAACCATATTGCGCCGGAACTCCCGAAATGAGTCCATCACTTCGTATTGGCTGTCGTACAATGCTGGGTCGTGGTATTCCTCGCCAGGCTGGTGCTCCTCAGAGCCCCGGTGGTGGTCGACGGCATACACTACGGAGCCGTGGGCTTGGCAGGCCGATGCCAGATAAATGGTCGACTTACCGCAATAACTGCCCACTTCTAAGGCAGGTAGCTCCCGGCAATGCTCAAACGCCATCTCCGCCAGGGCTCTGCCCTCATCGTGAGCTAAAAAGCCCTTAACCTGAGACAAAAATCGAGGAAACATAATTGCCATAATTCTTCCTAATACTGATCAGAGGCCACACCGTGAACTGAAGCCTGAGATGACGAGAACGCACATCGAGGGTCCAATTGTCCCACGGACATATCCAAAAAGGGTATTATCTTCATAATATTTGAGGCTAGCTCCAACCCGGCCTATCAAGAAACGGCCTATCAAGACACCCACCTTTAACGCCTATCAAGACGCCTATCAAGACACCCACCTTTAGAGCTGAACCACCTCAAACTACCAATCAAGACACCCATAGAAATGCGGCACCACCAGAAGAATCTAGGATTTCAGGACTGAATCAGTAGCATCCACTATTAAGACACCCATAAATACTTAGGTCTCGAACTGTCGCTAGTGGACGTCACTGGCAAGATGTACTAGGGCCTGTTGACACTAATTTGGCACCACTGCTGGAGGCTACGCGCCCCGGGCTACGCGCCCCGAGCATCTTCCCGTTCAACTAGGCGCCAAGCGTGAAATGTAGTGGGCCTACATGAGCGATTGGCAACAACGTTGAGCGGGAAGCTGGCTCCAGCCCTACGGGTTGAGCCAGGAAATAGCCCACTCGTTGTTGCTCACCGCTTATTTGGGCCCACCAAACTTCGCGGTTCGCGCCTAGATTGGACTATTTCCTGACTCAACAGAGGCTCCGAATTAGTGTCAACAGGCCCTAACAAAACACCCATGATACGGCCTTTCCATTGAGCGAGGTTTGACGCATGAAGTGCTCTCTTCCCCAAACTTTGAAGAGGGAGGTCACCTCGACTTTTTGGGTATGTGGCGTGTACCAAGCTTAAGAGCCTTGATCTAGCGCAACTTGTTGTAAATTTCCGGCTTCTCCCGCCTAGGAGCCGTGGGGATCATGGGAGGCTAGTGCTATATTTTCACATTACACCCCCAAGTATTAGCCTTAAGCCCGGACGCGTTTTTATAAAAACAAACGTCACTGGCTCTAGACGGATGCAGCCCAACACTTTTCCCGATGATGAGTCGATAGTTCCGATGGAGATGCCGCAACTTCTCGAACAAGACGCAGCAAGAGCGGCAGAATTTTTGCGGTCTCTGGCAAATGAATATCGTTTGTTGATTTTGTGTCACTTAGCCGCCGGCGAGTTGAGCGTTGGGGAGCTACACACACACTTTACGTTAAGCCAATCGTCGTTCTCTCAACATCTGGCGGTTTTGCGCAACCAGGGGCTGCTGAAAAACCGCAAAGTTGCACAAACCGTGTATTACTCCATCGCCGACCCAGATGTTGAACAGTTTATGATGCTATTAAAAAATAAATTTTGCCCCGCCCTGTAGCTTCTTTCCAATCCAAGCCCGACCCTATTCAACAGGTTATTGCGGCCATTTAGACAATGCTATGGCAGCCAGCCAATGTTGAATGTTTGTTGTTGGCAGCACCTAAAAAAGCCAGTAGCTTGAGCGTATTGTCGAATGATTTCTTATTTCTACACTATGTCTAATGCAGAAAAACCACCTGAAATTAACAACGAACGTCCGGTATTAGTGGCCGGCGCCAGTGGGTTTATGGGCAGCCATACCGTCCGGCAGCTGGTTGCCGCTGGCCGCAAAGTTCGAATCTTGGTGAGACCGTCCAGCAATCTGGCAGCGATGGGCAATTTACCTGTTGAGATTAGCTACGGCGATGTCTCAAACCAAAATTCTTTATCATCGGCCATAAAGGGGTGTGACAGCGTGTTTTACAGCGTGCTAGACCCTCGGTTCTGGCTAACCAACCCCGAGCCGCTGTATCGATGTAATGTTGATGGATTAATAAATGCCATGGAAGCTGCGCTGGCGACCGGGATTAAAAAATTTGTTTTTACCAGCACCATGGGTACATTGGGCTTCAATGCCGATGGCCCAGTCGATGAAACTATAGCGTTTAATTGGCGAGAAAAAGCCAACCCTTATATTTTGGCACGCCTCAAAGCGGAAACGGTGTTTTTGGAATACTGCCGCACCAAAGGGTTACCAGGAGTTGCCCTGTGTGTTGCCAATACCTACGGCCCGGAAGACTACCAGCCGACGCCCCACGGCGGAATGCTTTCGGCCGTAGCCCGCGGCTCGGTTACTAGAGCCATGGCTTCGTCTCAACCCACGGTGGACATTCGCGACGCGGCTGCGGCAGCTTTACTGGCTGAGCAATACGGCATAATTGGCGAGCGATATATCATCGCCAATGAATATATAAGTAACAAAGACTTCTATGCCATTGCCACCAATTACACGGGTAAGAAAGCGATTAAATTGATTCCACACAAAGTTGCCTTTGTGGTGGCTTGGGCAGCCGAAAAATGGTTTAAACTCACAGGCAAAAAAGACTACTTACTCAGTACAGACGCCGTGTTTTTGTCCGGTGCGTTTAAAGCCATGGATTCCAGCAAAGCGCGCTCCCAACTTCAATGGCAGCCAAGGCCTGTACAAGAAACTGTGCAAGATGCCATCGATTGGTACCAAGCCAACGCCCAGTAAAATTTTTTCCCCCAGAGCACGCACACCTGGGGTGAGCCTAAATAACCAACAACACTATGTTCTGCTTGATACCCACTTTGTTCAAACAGAAACCCGCCTAGAAATTAACAACCTAATAACGCTTAAAGTTCCTAGGCGAATGCGCTAAAAATCCGGCCAAAAATTGTCGCCTTCCAACCACTTGATTTAGCTCAATGGTTGCTACCTAAAAGCTCGTTACACTGGAGGCCTTATCCCCGTCCCACTCTATGAGCTAACCTATGCGCATTTCGACACTGCGCGCCGTTGTTCAATCTTCACGGCCACCTTTTTTATTATTAACACCGGCCTGCGTTGCTCTCGGTGCCGCTTGCGCAGCTCACAGTGGGTTTTCATACGGCGCGGCTGACCTTATTTTAGCCCTGATCGGCGGTATAAGCGCCCACGTTAGTGTAAACACGTTTAATGAGTACTTTGATTTTTCCAGTGGTCTCGATGCGACCACTGAACGCACCCCGTTTAGCGGTGGTAGCGGCTCTCTTTTAAAAACACCCGGCGCGCTTAATAGTGTGCGCAATTGCGCCTGGGCCACGTTGGTTTTAGCCTTCGGCATCGGTTTGTATTTTTTAATTCAGGCTGGCCCCGCCATTGTTCCCATTGGCTTGCTGGGGATAGTCATTATCTACGCTTATACAACCTATATTAATCAAAGCCCATGGGCATGCCTGATTGCTCCAGGCTTAGGATTTGGCCCACTCATGGTGATTGGTACCCAAGCCGCTTTAACTGGGCGTTATAGCCTCTTAGCCGTCGTAGCATCGTTGATCCCTCTGTTTTTGGTAAGCAATCTCCTTTTGGTGAATCAATTACCCGATATACAAGCAGACCAAAATGTGGGCCGCCGCCATATCGCCATAACCTATGGCTGGCAATTCGCTGTAAAAGTGTATTTAATTTTAGCGTCGGCTGCTTTCGTTAGCGTTTGGGTTGGAATTATATTTGGCTCTTTACCCTCTATGAGCTTTTGGGTTTTACCGATAATCGCTTTGAGTGGATTGGTTTATAAAAAATTAAGCGGGGCAACCAAGATTACACCTGAAATGATGCCAGAAATGGGGCTAAACGTGCTGATCGCCATTGCGGCACCAGCTTTACTGGCCATAACTCTACTCTTGTGAAGCGTGACCACTACTAAAAAATTATTCTTTTACGAAGTCAGCGCGGAAATAAAATTCCAATCGTAGAATCACGGCCCAGCGCGGGTCATATTCGTCTTCTTCTGCGAAATGCAGTTCCGGCACAAAATCCAAAAACAACACTTCATCGTGGATATCCCGCCTAAAATTCATTTGCACATAGTAGTCTTCTACGTGCAAATTAGAGGCGCTTTCCAACTCCGCGATCATCGCCCAACGAACCACAGTGCGCGCATTAAGCACCTTGCTAAGCTCTACGCGCTGTCCGAATTGCATTTTGTCTTGCTCTTCCCGCCATTGCAGCTGGCTGGTAAAGCGCAAAATACTGGTTTCACTGAGACGACGATTTAGCTCCCAACGAGACCGTACAGAATAGCCCTCGCTGTTGAACCAGGACGCTCGATTGTAGGATTCCAAATACCAGGGGCCATCTTTTTGCTCCCACATGCGGCGGCTGGATACCCGTAGGTAAGGGTCCAAAGGTGTTCTGAGTTTTAAACCACCATTGACGCGGGTGCGCCAGGCTTTTTTGGGGTCTGTATCGCTGGACTTCTCCAACCCAATCACAGAAGAGTTTTTAGTCTCTTCTAAGTCTCGGTTAGCCGCTCGCCGGTTACGCTCTTCCTCTTCGGTTTGAGTTTCTTCGGGGTTACTTTCAAATACTAATTTAAGGCGCTTTTTTGTGGTGGGCATATCCACTTTAAAACGGGTACCTATGCTGTTGGTAAAGCCCTCCGAGTCCATCCACTCCAGCTCTTCGCTCACCCTCAAGTACGACCGGTTATCAACATCTAAGAAATCATCGGTGCCAAAATAACTGTCCAAGCTCCGCGAGGAGGCGTCCACCCAACCGGAAACCTTAGAGCGCATGGGCTCGATCTTTTTGATCGCCCACATGGGTAAGTCCGACCCATCTACGATGATTTCCTCCGTAATTCTTTGCTCAGCAGCCAAAGCTCCCCCCCCCCAAATGAGAAGTAACCAAGTCGCCGGCAATAACCGGAAAAACAACCGTGAATTTTTAGTCATACCGTTAGAGTATCAATAACTTCCAAGTTAACGCCAGATTGTGGTCTGCGCGGGTCAAACCAAACATCACCACCTATTAGCAACAGCTGGTACAAGAAACAAAACTTTACGTTTATCACACAGCTTCGGGGTTTACAGCAAAACTAACTCCCAGAAGTCTTTCCTGCAAACCGCCGTGCCACTAATCTAGCTTGGCGCCATATTAGCCAAGCCTAAACCGGCATTCAATGCATACCCGCGCAATCTATTTAGCATAGCAATATTACGAGCTCTAGTGCCGCCTACCTCCCACTTGGAGGCTTCAGTTGAGATCGTTGTCGCACTTATTTCAGCGCCAGCGGAAAACCAAGCGGACCCGAGAGCTTACAGCCTCAGCAAACCCGGGTAAAACGTGACTGCATGGGTAAATGCCCACCAAAGGCCATTATGGATGTCTTGATAATCCATTAATAAAATGGTTGGCCTAATGACATGGGTGTCTCGATAAGCCCCTATAAAATGGTTGGCCTAATGACATGGGTGTCTCGATAAGCCTCCATGACGTGGGTGTCTCGATAAGCCCCTCTAACATGGGTGTCTTAATAACCGGGCGGGGGCGCAGCCGGTATTTAGGGCTATGGCAAGAGCTTGGCGAGCTTGGTTTTTAGGGGTTGCAGAAACTCTTCGTAGTGCTGCCATTGGTTGACGCCGGTTTGGTAGAGGGGTTGGCGAACTTGCTCTGAGCTGGCGGTTCTTACTGCTCGCTGGTTTTTGTGGAATTCCAGGCACTGGTCCTCAAACGGCAAACCGCAGTAGTCGAGCAACCTGGCCACTTGGCCGGGCAGATCGGCGACGACTTGTTCGTACTCCATCAGCAGTATTTGCTCCGGGAATAGCTGCTGCCAGTAGTCCATTAGTGCTACGTAATCGGCGTAGTATTGGCCGATGTCGTCCAGCGAGTAGGTAAACTCTTGGCCCTCGGCAAATAACTGCTTATAGCCACTAAAACAACAGGCCAGCGGGTGGCGCCGTGCATCGATAATTTTAGCGTTGGGCAGCATGAGTTTAATCAAGCCAATGTGGCGAAAGTTATTGGGCATCTTATCGATAAAATACAGCGCGCCCTGGCGATGCACCTGGGTGTCGCGTATGTATTCTTCCCCCAGGGCTTTTAGCTGAGCCGGCGTAAGTTGGGCAATGGCCTGGGGGTAATGATTATCGCCACTGAGAGTGTCTCCCCTGCGTAAACGATGCACCAACGACAACACATTGGGCAGCTCTAAGGTTCCATCCACCTGGCTATGGGACGCTAGAATTTGTTCCAGCAGCGTAGAACCAGCTCGGGGAAGGCCCACAATAAAAATAGGCGCTGGTTCCGGATGGCCGCTGCCGGCAAAATGATCGATGAGCTCTGGGGTAACCACCTGCCGCTGTTGCTCGAACTCTTGCGTGATTTGCTCGGCTTGGTAACGGCTTTGCTTGCGTTTGGTGGCATTGCCTTCACGGTAGTGGGTAAAGGATTGGGCGTAGCTCTGTGCATCTTCATAGGCTTTGCCCAGGGCAAAATGCAAGTAGGTTCTGTCCATAGGTGACAAATCACCGCTGGTAAGCTGCGCTTGCATCTGTTTAATATCGGCACTGGTGAAGGTCACCGTTTTTAAATTCGCCAATGCGTACCATGCCTCACCGTGGCCAGGGTTGGAGGCTATGGCTGCGCGGTAGGATTCGATGGCGGCCTGGGTGTCACCCGCGGTTTTTAAGGCATGGCCCTTAGAGGTTAGGGTGATGGGCTCCCCTGGCAACTGCGCCAACACTTGATCAAACAAGGCCACCGCCGCGTCGTAATCGCCGGTTTGCATTAATTCGATAGCATAAACCGAGCGCAATTGCGGGTGTTCTGGCTGGCTCTGCCAGAGCGCTTTGGCTTCATCCCTAGCGGCAATAAATTTCTGCCGTTTGCGCAGCACCTGCACATAGGCCAAGGCAACTGCAGTGTTGTCCGGCTCAAATTGCTTGGCACTGGCGAGCAAAAATTCGGCTTCTTCTAAGGCTCCCAACTGCACGCCAATTTCAGCCAATAAGCGCATGGCCTCAACATAGCGCGGGTTCTTTTGTAAAAATCGACGACACAAATCCTCAGCTTTAAGCCATTTGCCATCCGCCATTAAGTCCATTACCGATAACACCGCCTTTGGCTGGCGCTGCAAACCGGTTAATTGTTGGTGGGCGGTGTTTGCCACCTGGGGGCGCTTTAGCTGGCGAGCGAGGTCAATTTGATTGCGCCAGCTGGCCAATAATGCGGCGTTACTGCGAGCGGCGCGCTGGTAGGCGCTAAGCGCTTTATCCAAATAACCCTGGGCTTTGTAGCAATGCCCCTCTTCTTGAAAGGCGCGGCCAAAACCTGGCTGCAGTTGTTTGAGCGTTTGCAAACAATCTAAGGCAGCTTCAATACGATCCAAATAGCGCAAGCTTACGGCACGAAAATACAGGGCATCGGTATCCGATGGATTTTCCGCCAAACTCGCTTCGGCCTCGGCCAGCGCGGCGTCGAAATCCGCATTGCGTAAATGGTTCTGTATTGCCTGCAATAATTCGCCTTGCACGCAGGCCTCCTTAAATTGTGTCGCGTGAATCCGAGGGGTGTTGATAAAGCTTATACCAAAATCGCAAAAGCCCCAGCATGGCCGGGGCTTTTGTGTCTGGCGATGCCAGCAAATAGAGAGCGACTTAAAATTTATAATTTAAGCGCAGCCCCATGGTGCGTGGGCGCGCGTAGGAGATGCGAGCGCGGTCGTATACAAAGGTGCCCGCCAGCTCGGCACGCTCGTCGGTGAGGTTTTCAACAAACAGCTCTGCCCCCCACTGATCGGCGCCAACCCCAGCGGTTAAGCCAAACATCACCCAGCTGTCTAATTGCAAGCGGTTGATGGTAATAATGTCGCTGTAGGATTCGTCGGCATAGGCCATATGCGGCATCACATGGGCCGTGAGGCCGTTCATTTCCCACTCGTAGCGCATTTGCAGGTTAGCTTGGATTTCTGGCGCGTAGGCAAGTGAATCGCCTTTACGCACATCGTCGGTTGGTGTCAGCACCTTGGTGATTTCGGTATCCAACAAAGAGATGGCACCGGTAAACGATAAGCCCGGCACTGAGTCCGGTTGGTAAATAAAGTCCGCTTCCAAGCCCATCACTTCGGCATCAGCCGCGTTGTCCGAGAAGAACAGGTTGGTAATGCTTGGGTCGAAAATAGTGGTTTGCATGTCCTCGATTTGGACATAGAACAAGCTGCCGTTAAAGCGCACTTGGTAACCGAACAGGTCGGTTTTCCAACCCAATTCCAGGTTCAACACTTCGTCTGTGTCCAGCGCGTAGGGCACGGTAAAACTGCCATCGGCATTACTGGCACCGCCGGGACGGTTAAGCAATCCAGGGCGGAAACCCTCAGACACTGTTGCGTAAAACAAGGTATCTGCGGTGGGTGTCCAATTAGCCGTAAATTTGAAAATGGTACCGTCGGTGGCGGCGGTATCCGGTGCTTGCAGGGCAGCAGCGACTGCGGCCGGAACATCCACACTCGGGTCGTCTACATCGGCCTGGGTGTAGGTGATATGGTTAGCGGTGTCACAGGATCCGCGGAAGGTGACCTCGCCGTCAGCGTTGTAAATATCGCTGATATCAGTTCCATAGGCATCGGCATCGGGCTGGAACAAGTTACAGAAGGATGAGTTGGCACTGCCTTCAAAGTCCACTTCAATATCGTAATAGCGAGCACCAAACACCAGGGCCAGGCTATCGGCTACGTCGAAGGTAACTTCACCAAAGAAACCGAACTGCTCATCGGTACGCTTAACATCGTTGCGGAATATTACGCCATCCGGGAATGGCCCCGCATCCGAGGTGTAACCGGTGGTGAATGGGTAGTTGGGCGAGAAGCCCACCTGGCCAAAGCCCTGAATCACCGATGACCCTGGATAGGTAAAATCGTTGCGTTCTTTCAGCTCCAAATCACTGTAGAACCCGCCCACGGTGGCGCGGATGGATTTGCTTTGATCGGTGCTCAAGCGCAGCTCATGGGTGGTAACTTCGGTTTCCGTGGTGCTATCCACAAACAGGTCTGGCGCCTGACAAGTACCTGCCGGAGCAGCGCTGCCGGGATAGGATACCGAGCCATCACAAATGTAGTACGGCAAGTACTGGCCTACAAACAGGTAATCCGAATAGTCCACTAACTGGTCGGTGTCGCGGCTGGTAAAAGCACCGGTGTAGACCATTTCCAACTCAGCCACGCGGCCGGTAAGTGTCCAGGCAACGTTATCGAATTCGTCTTCGATGTTGTCTGGCTGGTAGTGAGAGATCGCCAGGTCGTCGTCGCCCAGCTCTGGGTCGGCGTAGAAGACGCCGTCTGATTCCAGCTCTTGGTGCGCAACCGCGAGGTAGCCATTCCAATCCTCGTTGAAATCGAAGCTGCCGCTAACGCGGGCACCGGTGTAAGTGGTTTCGTTAAAATCGTCTTCCACCAGGTCACTGTTATCAGCGGCAATAAAGTTCACTGCGCTCAAATCAGAACCCGCTTGGAAGCCAGCACGATTGGCCGATACAGGCACACCATTGGCGCGCACGGTGCCTTCAGGGCGGAACCGCGCACTGTCTTCGGCGGTTAAGCTGCCGGCGACGTTATCGATATAGCCGCCCTGGGTGTCGGTATAGGCAACACCACGTAGCGCAAAGCGATCACTTACGCGCAGGTTACCCATTAACTCTATATTGGAGCTGTCGTCGCCGCCGGAGGTGGTGGCCAAACCGGCTTTAATTTTACCGTAGCTTTCGGAATGGTCTGGCTTATTAGTAATAAGGCGCACGGTACCGGCCTGGGAGCTGGCGCCAAACAGCGTGCCCTGGGGGCCTGCCAGCACTTCCACTCGGTTCATATCGGCGGTGTACACGTCCAGGTTGCGGCCAGGCTGGGACAGTGGTTGCTCGTCCAAGTACATGGCGACATTTGGCGCCAGGCCTGCCACACCCGCAGTGGTTAAGTTAGGCGTGGTGGATGCCACCCCACGGATGTATACGGTGTTTTGGCCAGGCCCACTGCCGCCAGCGGTAACACCCGGCAACTGAACTAGGTAGTCCTCAAAATTGGCGATACCCAGTTGTTCCATTTTTTCTTCGGTTACGGCCGATACCGCGACCGGAATATCCTGTGTGCTGGCGCTAACTTTGGTGGCGGTTACCACCACTTCTTCTATTTCTGCGTGGGCCAATTGACTGGCAATAGCCGACAGCACAGCGCTGGTTAACAGCTTCTTGTTAAACATGAATTCCTCGTGTGTGAATCAGAAAGGTAGGCGTTGAGATATTTTTTAGTGGTCTAAACATACTATAGTGTATAAAATTGAGACACAACAGTTCATTGAGATTTTTACTGGCGCCAAAAGCCGAAAAAACCCAATAAAATCAAACAACAACACTCTTTGCATTAGTAACCGCTGTAATCGTTTCCCACCTGGCACCGCTTACCTTTTATTAGACATCAAAGTAATTTAACTCCGGAGATTTATGCGCCGCGCAAGACTCAACCACTACGATACCGATTACGAGCTTGGCCAAGACAACGTCGAAGTATTAGGTTTGGATATTCACAACCCGGTGTTTGCCATCAGCGCCGGGCTGGTGTTGCTGTTTGTCATCAGCACCATCGCCATGCCAGAGCTGGCCAATAGCTGGCTGAGCGCAGCCAGGGCCTGGTGCATTAATCACTTCGACTGGTTCTTTATGGCCTCGGCCAGCGGCTTGCTGATATTTTGCGTGGTACTGATTTTTCTACCCGTAGGTCAAATCCGATTGGGCGGAGCCGCCGCCAGGCCTGAGTTCTCCCTGCTGTCCTGGTTTGCCATGCTGTTTGCCGCGGGTATGGGCATCGGCCTGCTGTTTTGGGGCGTGGCCGAGCCCATTGCCTATTACACTGGTTGGGCCGGCACCCCCATGAACGCCGAACCCTTTAGCCCCCAAGCGGCGCAGCTAGCCCTACCCGCTACCCTCTACCACTGGGGCTTAAACGCGTGGGCCATCTATGCCGTGGTGGGTTTATCCTTGGCATTTTTTTGCTACAACAAGGGCTTGCCGCTCACCATCCGCTCGGCGTTTTATCCGCTGCTGGGGGAGCGCTGCTGGGGCTGGCCCGGCCATATCATTGACATCCTGGCCGTACTCGCCACCATCTTCGGCTTGGCCACTTCTTTAGGTTTCGGCGCCAACCAAGCCGCCTCCGGCTTGCACTTTTTATTCGGTATCGACGATGGCCTTGCCACTAAAATTGCCGTTATCTGTGGTGTTACCCTGTGTGCGGTGGTATCGGTGATACGCGGCCTAGACGGCGGTGTGCGCCTACTCAGCAACCTCAACATGCTATTGGCAGCGTTACTCATGGTATTGGTATTTTGCCTGGGCCCCACCTGGGATATCGTGCAAAGTTTGTTCGTCACCGGGCGCGACTACCTAACAAACCTCATTCCACTATCGAACTGGGTAGGCCGGGAAGACCAAGACTGGCTGCACGATTGGAGCGTGTTCTACTGGGCTTGGTGGGTCAGCTGGTCACCCTTTGTGGGCATGTTTATCGCGCGGATCTCCAAGGGCCGAACCATTCGTGAATTTATGGTGGCTGTGCTGCTGGTGCCCACCTTGGTGACGCTTTTGTGGATGACGGTGTTTGGCACCAGCGCCTTGGAGCAAGCACAAGCCGGCGTTGGCCAATTGGCCCAGGGTATCGACAAGATGAGCCTAGCCACCTATCAAATGCTGGAAAACCTTCCTTGGGCAGCCCTCACCTCCGCCATAGCCACGGTACTTGTGATCGTATTTTTCGTCACTTCTTCTGACTCCGGTTCGCTGGTGATCGACAGCATCACCGCCGGCGGCAAACTGGACGCCCCTGTACCTCAACGTATTTTTTGGGCTGTGATGGAAGGACTCATCGCCCTGGCCTTATTGGTCGGCGGCGGCAAGGCAGCATTGGGAGCATTACAATCCGGCGCCATTGCCACCGGACTGCCGTTTACCTTGGTATTGCTGATGATGGCGCTAAGCCTAAGCCTGGGCTTGCGCAGCGAAGTCAAACAGCTTTCGGCCAGCAACAAAGATGGCTAGTTTTAGCCCTAAATCGACTTATAATCGGCACAGGATGATCTTGAGTGAGAGTGGTTTAGCACCATGGATAACAACGAACTGGTTTTATCGTCGCTGCGGCGGGTAATTCGCGCTACCGATTTGCACTCTAAGAAGCTGGCCAAAACCAGCGGCCTAACCGCGCCGCAAATTTTGCTTATGCAAACCATCCGCACCAAACCCGATGCCACCATCGGTGCCATCGCCGCAGACATCAGCCTGAGCCACGCCACGGTAACCACCATCGTCGACCGCTTAGAAAAGCGCGGTCTACTCAGCCGCCGCCGCTGTGATAAGGATCGCCGACGGATCTATTTAGAACTGACCGATGCCGGTGAAATCGCCATCAGTCAAGCCCCCACCCCTCTGCAGGAACATTTCGTGCAACGCTTTAACAAGCTCGATGAATGGGAACAACATATGATTATTGCGTCGTTACAGCGGGTGGCGGTAATGATGAACGCCGAGGACATAGAAGCCGCGCCGTTACTGGAAGTGGGCAGTTTGGATTAAAAAAGCCGCCAGGATTTCTCATGGCGGCTTTGATAACAGGCTTATATGGCAGCGTTATTGGTAATCGTTGGTTGGAATTTTAACCATTCCGCGTCGGTACTGCTCGCCTTGCGCCGGGCCCAATTCCTTCAGTGCTTTTTTAGCGTGCTTGGTTAATTTTTTGTGCGGTGCGCCGACTCTAACCTCTTGCAGGGCATCATAGTAGCGGCCGTTGTGGGAAGAGCCCAATGCGCGGGCCAACCAAGACAGGGTGTCAATTTGACCATCCCAAGCATCCGGATACACCTGTAACAACACTTCTGCTGCGACATCCAGTACTTGCTGGTCGTAACCACCACGGCCTTCTATCTGCTTGGCGGCGGATTTTAGTTGGCTTAGGTCGCCGGATTCCAACATGGCAACCAAGCGCTTTTCAGCGGGGTTGAGTGCGGCGTGGCTGAGGCTAACAAAACACAACAGCACAATGGACAACAGTATTCTCTTCATTGCTTCATTTCCCTATTCTTCAATTATGTGGAGCCTGTGTTCAAGCCCCGCAAATTTACTAAACATCGGCCACAAAAACCAGCCGTAGGCTATTCTGCCGGCTCAGGGACATCGGTACGAAAGCCAAAATACGAAGTGTTCATTAATGTGTTGTATACACCTTCGATATTCAAAGGCAGCCACTGGCGATACATTTTAAGGTGATCAAACTCGGAGAGAGTTAGCGATGATTGTGTTTGTGCCAAACTCTGGCCCTGCAGCATACCATCGCGCACACCGGCGTACAGTGCCTTTAGATAGTCTAAATAAGACGCCACATCTTGCTTGTTACCAATATCGGCGTGGCCACCGACAAATACTTCAAAATCCGGCAACGCCAGAATAGCTTCGGTGGAGCGGATCATGCCATGGATGTCATAACCCATTAAATTCTTATAGGGCATTCGGCCCACCACAATCCAATCCACCACGTGCATAACATTGGCCGGCAAAAAACGCATACTTACCGACCCACGGCCGTTATTAACGCCGTGGTATTGCAGCTCCACGGAGCTGTCACCCAATTTCAGCGTAAGTTCTTGGGTGAACGTGATATCCGCAGGGGCGGTGGGCAGCTTGGTCCAGGCCATATCTTCGGCGGCGAGCTCATGGGCTACCACCGTGGCCCCTGCTTGGGCAAACACCTCGCCACCCAATGTGTGGTCCGCGTGGTTGTGGCTGTACACCAGATATTTAATCGGCTTTTGAAAGCGCTGGGCTAAGGCCTGCTTAAGGTATTGCGCCGCTGCCGGTGTGATGGGATCGGTAACGATAATGCCGTCACTGGTCACCATAAATACCGAGTGATAATGACCCGCGGTAAAACGGTAGACGTTGTCTTTAACGTTTTCGATCGCGTATTTTTGTGGCTCGGCTTTAGCCCAGCAACTCCATGCCAGCATCGCTACCGCCAGCCATAAAAACGGTACTGGTAATCTTTTCTGCCCCATCGACTACACCTCTCAATTAAACGTCGTTTTACTTGTGAGGAATTGTTAGGGGCATAGTTCCTCAATAACCAGCCAATGGCCGACTAGATCTTCTTTTTGGTGTTTCTTTTTGGTGTTTCTTTTTGGCCCGCTTTTTTAGACGATGGAGTTCTGCTCTGGAATTATTTATTGGCCGCTTACACGTTGCTCCCTGCTTTATAAACTAAAACTAACACCCAGCTGCACCCGCCAATTATTTTTTACGTGCTCAAATTTAGTGAACCAAGCCAATTGTTGATTTATTTTGGTGTCGGTTTCCAATACCCAGCTGTGGCCGTAATTAACAAAATCTTCGGTCAGTTCAGCCCGCTGGCCAAAGCCCTGGGGGACAAAGCTGTAATACACAAATACCTTGGTGGCACCATAGGTTCGGCCAGCACTCAACACCCACTTGGTGGTGTCACCCAATTTATTAATGGATTCGACGCTGGCTAACCACTGCGGCGTTAACTGTTTGCGCACTTCCCCGCGCACAAAATCGTCGCCCAACATATGCTCTGCGGCCAACTCAAAACTAACCCCGTGGCGCACCGCCGAACTGTATTCCGCTTCCCAGTAATTAGGGTTATCTAAACGCTCAAAAGCGCCGGGGTTATCCGGTTGCGATAACTCGCCGGCAACGATTTCGAATTGATCCTTGGAGGAAAACTGGTGCACGGCACGCAGCCCGGTGAGCCAACCATCTTTGGATAGCCCGGTGGACGACACTCGGCCTTTGTAGGGAGGAATAACACCGGCTTCCAATTTGCCCCGGCGATATTGATAGCGAACAAACGCACGACGCAGCTCTATGGGATCGGCGCCGCTGTCGTCAATAGTGTTGTAACTGGAAGAAAAGGCGTCGCCACTGGCAATAAAAGTATGCAGCGACAGGGCCTCGTTGAGAGCAAGGCTGGGATACCAACGCAACCGATACTGGTAGCGGTCCCCGACTGATTCCCGCCAGTCATAACGCAGGCTGACGGACAAGGGGGCGGCAAGGGATGCTGTAACCTGCGCCCGGGCCGGCGCAACCGTCCCTGCCGTCATTATCAATCCAATAGCCACTCCAATTACCAACCCTAGGGCAGAACCGTGTACAAACAAGAACCATTACCACACTGACGAAACCCGGCCGCCAGTGTAGCCAATAGCCGTGACATTTATGTAGCACTTTTACAGCTATTTTAAGCCGCGTTTGTAGCACTCGCTCAGCGATAGCGAGCCTGCCCTTGGGGCCGAGTTTATACATTAATTTGCACCGCCTTGTACACCAACATGGAACCATCCCACTGGCGCTCTACCTCAAATAGATAGTCTTCCACCCCGTTGCTGGGGAAGACGGTGTCACGAGCGTTGCTGGTGTCTTTGGTTTGGCCGGTGTAATCGCTGTTATTGAGATAAATATCGTTGGCCAGATTATCGTCGAAGCCAAACTGAGAGACCAGTTGCTGGTTACCATCAAGGACGATTCTAAAATGAATGTGGGTGGTGCGACTTGGGTACCAGCCTGGAAAACACCCTTTAAAATACACGACGCCGTCGGCATCGGTGGTCTTAATACCTCTGAACCAACGCGCCGCCAGGGCTTCGGAATCATTACCGGTACAAAATCCGGCGTTGAACTGGCTCACGGCGTGGGCCGCCTCGGAATTATCACCAGAGTAAATCCCTTCGGCGTCACACCACCACACCTCCATTACGGCACCGGCCACTGGCTCACAATCGGCATCCACCAATTTCATGGCCAGGGTCATGGGTACGCCGGGCTGGCCCTCGGAGATGTCATCGCGCTCGTCTTCCACCTCAAAGAAGCACGGCCCCACGGTGAATTGATCGGTTAAAGTGCAAGCGTTTGCCAGGCCGCTATCGAAGGGATTGGTCGTGGGTGGGAAATCCGCCTCCATGGCATTGGTGCCGCCGGTGAGCCACTCGCCCTCGGTCACCGTGGTATCCGTGCTGGTGTCTGTACCCGTACTGGTATCGGAGCCGGTGCTGGTATCTGACCCGGTATCCGTGTCTGAATTGGCGGTATCGCTGGAAGAAGACGATGAACCACCACCGCCACCACAGCCAAATAGAGCCAGGGCCGAGGTCGCAGTGGTTGCTATCCCCAGGTGACGCAAAAGAACACGACGGGAGATTAAAGGGTTGTTTGTGTTAGGCACGGTTTTGACTCCGAATGTATCTGGTAATAAATATTGCTAGTTATAGCTGGAGGCTATTGTGCGGACAAATTAAGCAAACAATGTGCAATCAATATGGAGACTGAAGGAACTGCTGCACAATTGCGCGCCCCGATAAGAGCAACAGTGCAAAACATGCCAAGGGCTGGCAAAAAAGACCGGCCAAAAGGGTTAGGCAAAAAGGAATTGCCAGATAAGGATGGCAACGAGGTTGCCGAAGGAAAAAGCCCAAGCTATTGAAAAGTTACGAACCAAACGCGGCAGCCCAGGGCTGCCGCGCTGGGCGTTGCTATTTTATAACTGCTTTTAGGGCATCCAAACACAGCTGAACATTTTCTTCCCGTGCGGAGTAGCCCATCAGGCCAATACGCCAAACTTTACCGGCGAAGTCGCCCAGGCCGGCGCCGATTTCCAGGTTAAATTCGTTCAATAAACGGCCCCGTGCGGTAGCATCATCCACGCCCTGCGGAATCATAACGGCGTTTAGCTGCGGCAATCGGTGGGCCTCATCCACCAGGTAACCAATGCCTATCTCGGCCAAGCCATCGCGCAGTTTTTCGTGCATAGCTTTGTGGCGAGCGAAGCTGGCTTCTAAGCCTTCTTCCTGCAGCATTACCAGGGATTCGTGCAGGCCGTACAGCGCGTTGATGGGTGCAGTGTGGTGATAGGCACGCTTGGCGCCGGGGCCCCAGTAGCCCATCACCAGGTTCATATCCAAAAACCAGCTCTGCACCGGGGTTTTGCGGTTGCGGATGGTTTCGGCGGCGCGCTCGCTGAAAGTTACCGGCGAGATACCCGGCGTGCACGACAAGCACTTTTGCGTGCCGGAATACACGGCATCGGCGCCCCACTCGTCCACCTTAACGGGTACGCCAGCCAATCCCGTAACGGTATCCATAATCACCAAACAATCGTGAGCTTTAGCCAATGCACACAGGGCGGCGGCATCGGATTCCACGCCGGTGGAGGTTTCGGCGTGGACAAAGGCCAGAATTTTGGCATCTGGGTTAGTCTCTAGCGCGGCCTCTACCTTATTGGTATCCACCGGCTGGCCCCAGGCGTCGTCTACGCGGATGGCTTCACCACCGCTGCGAGTGACGTTTTCGATCATGCGGGTGCCAAACACGCCGTTAACACACACAATGACCTTGTCGCCGGGCTCAATTAGGTTCACAAAACAGGCTTCCATCCCCGCCGACCCCGGTGCAGATACCGGTAAGGTCAAGGCGTTTTCAGTTTGGAAGGCGTACTGCAACAGCGTTTTTACCTCGTCCATCATGCCGATAAAGGCAGGGTCCAGATGGCCGATGGTGGGCCGGCCCAGGGCCTCCAGAATGCGCGGGTGAACGTCCGACGGGCCAGGGCCCATGAGTGTGCGTTGTGGTGGTTTAAAGCTTGTAATCATTGTATTGGCTCCTCAACCGCGCCGGCGGCAACGGCGATGTTGTGCTGTAAAAATATCCCAAAATTTTAGCGCGCCTATCTTACAGGCGTGAGCGGCGGAGGGAAGGCCCCGAAGGGAGGATTTTAACGGCCTACCGAAAACACCGGCAGAAGCTGACTATTCACACCCTGAAGACAAATATTGCTTATCAAAGGCCTGTTTTTCTTGCTCCAGCGCCCGGAAGGCGGCCAGTTCGCCCTGGGTTCGGAAATGGCCTAGAAAGCTTTCTAAGTTGGCTGGACTGTAGCTCATGTAGGCCTCTAGCGCTTGCACACCACTGGCCTCGCCGAAATGCGCCTCAGTGGAAATTTCACTTGCCTGACGATTGCGCTCCCGCAGGGAGGCCGCTTGGCCGTCATAGCCCAGCTGCTCCAGGGCAACGGCTTCCATATCGGCAGCGATGCTTTTGGCAATGCGAGTCTTAGAATAAGCCTGGGATTGTTGGGCGTAGCGCAAGCAATGCTCCGCGGCCACGGGTGAGTTCTTGCTCATGGTTTTGCACAGGCTAACGTAGCCAACGTATTGCGGCAGTTTTCCAGTAGAGATACCAAAGCCATATTCCGCTACGGCCTGGAAAGGCAAGTCACTGCCAGCGGCGGTGAAAGCTCGCACCCCCATTTCTATGGTCTCCGCATAGTAAACATTAGCACTGGCCGCGTTGGCAGCTCGCTCTAGGCTGCCCAAAGCGGCCTTTTCGTCGCCCAGCCGCAGCTGCTCCACCGCCAGAGACATCCACACGTCGCTGTTCTCGCTGTCAACAACGGCCAATTGCTGTAACCACTCCAGGCTCGGGCAAAGGTCTGGGTCGAAACAATCCATCAGCGCATTCCACAGCACCAAGGGGTTATCCGGCGCCAGCTCCACGGCCTTGGTGGCCAATTCCAAGCCCACCTCTTCGTCCTCCTCGAACATAGCGGCAACGACCAACAGCTCAGGGTCCTGGGAGGCCACTAGGCTCGCTGTGACCCACTCACTGGCTGCCAGATAACGATCTGCTAGCTCCTGGTCACTTAGGCCGGCATCCGAACTTTGCATGTAGGGCAACACACAATCCTCAGGTGTAGCGGACTCTTGCTCCAGGCGGGGCGCCTGGCCGGTGGCTGCAGAATCCCGGGCTTGAGTGGGCACTTGGGCCGTAGACGCTTCTGAACTAGCCGTAGTGGGAAACTGGCCGCTGTTATCCAGCCCGCGCAGCGTTAACGCCACCAGCACAATCAAAGCGGCCAAAACAACCGCCAGAGTAAGCGCACCAAACACCTTAACTTTCGACATAACCCAGCCAACTTAACCCTAAATCCGTCTATCATCCGCCCGAAATGGCGAACGCATCGTTGCTCCATGACCAACATGGCCTGGCGCCGGCTATTTTACTGCAGGCGCAACAGAATGCGACTGCCTAGCAAAATGGCTTGCACCGGCCTACCTATCCTTTTTAACAACCAAGCACCCTTAACAAACAAATAAACTTGTTTTTTATAATGCTCTCTTTCATAGTGGCGTAACGGCTATTCCAAAATCCATTTAGCCATTAGCGCCACTGCCCGCCGCAATGGCAACCATAATAATAAAAGACTCCCGCTGTAGTTTGGTCTTTTCCACTTTGAAAGGATTACCTATGGATATTTCACGAGCTATCTACCCTACTGCCCCTATTATCGCGGCTCTCACTCTGTTGGCAGCCGACGTCAGCACTGCCGAAACACGCATAGAGGAAATTACAGTAACCGCGCGCAAGGTAGAGGAATCCTTGCAGCAAGTGCCCGTGGCGGTTACGGCGCTGTCCGGCGAAGAATTGCTGCGCAAAAACGCCATGGACATTGGCAAGCTAGAAGGCATGGCCCCCAACGTGAGCTTTGGCCGCCACGGCAACTTTCCCAACTCGGCGCAAATTTCCATACGCGGCATGACCTCCATGGATATTGAGCGATCCTTTGACCCTTCGGTAGGTGTATCCATTGATGGCGTGTTCACCGCCACCAATGCCAACCAAATGATGGACATGTTCGACGTTGAACAGGTAGAAATTTTACGCGGCCCGCAAGGCACCCTCTTTGGCAGAAACACCTTAGGCGGAACCGTTAACGTCACCCGCAAACAAGCCTCAACAGAGGCCCTAGCAGGTGGAGTAGTAATCACCAGTGGCAGCTACGGCCGATTGGATGGCAAGGCCGCAATTAACATTCCGCTAGGAAGCCAACTGGCGGCTAGGCTGTCGGTATTTTCTAGCCACAGCGATGGCTGGGTGGATAATCGATACCGCCAGGGGCCAGACCACTTTATGGGCGAAGAAACTCTGGCCGCGAGACTCAACCTTGTGTGGGATGCCAGCGTACGGTTGAGATTTAAATTAAATTACGACTATTTAAAAGACCGTAGCGATACCGGTTATGTGGTGAATATCACCACTAACGATGGCTACCTCAGCGGCACCGACGTTAATGGCGATGATATATATACGCCTTATTTATTTTGCGTACTGGGCAACCTCTGCGAGGGAAAATCCGGCGACCTATATGAAGCCAACGCCGACGATAAAAACATCGCCAATATCGACCGCGACAGTGTTAGCCTGGAAGCGAACTACGATATTAGCGACAACCTAACACTGACCTACGTAGGTAACTACGCCGATCACTACGAGGATATTTGGCTGGATTGGGACGGCGTTGGTAACGCCATCATCGGCTACGACGGCTCCACTCCCGTGTACGGGACTTTTTTCCATACCGATGCCCGCATCCAAAACGAGCAAACGCAATCCCACGAATTAAGGGTTGCTGGTGAAATTACCCCGCAATTGGATATTGTCGCTGGTTTGTACTGGTATCAAATGGAATACGATATTCGGCAAAACGACACCTACTTGGGTTTACCCATTGACTACAACGCCGGCCAGAATTCCAAAAGCAAAGCCGCCTTTGCCGAGGGTAATTTCGCACTTAACGACCAGTTTTCTTTAACCTTAGGCCTTCGTTATACCCAGGATGATAAAACCTTTTCCCGTGAAATGATTTTGCTCGGCAGCACCATTTTTGACGTTAATAATTTGAACCACGATTGGAGTGAAAGCACCTTTCGCTTGGGAGCAGATTACCAACTTAGTGACGACATCATGCTCTACGCAAGCTACGCCACAGGCTATAAAGCGGGCGGATTTAATGGCCGCGCCGGCAGCGAAGCTGTAGCTCTGGTGCCCTACAACCCAGAAACCGTCAACACCTTTGAACTGGGCGTAAAAAGCGAGTGGTTTAGCCAGCGCTTACGCCTCAACGCTGCACTGTTTAGCTCGGCCTACGACGACCTTCAGGTGGATGTAAATGTGCCGGCACCGCAGGGGCAAAACTTATTAATCACCAATGCCGCCTCCGCCACCAGTAATGGCTTGGAAATCGAGCTGCTGGCACTACTCACAGACGCCACTCGTTTGAGTATCAATTACGGCTATTTAAAAGCTGAATACGACGATTTCACCGGCAATTTATTTGGCGAAACCGACAGCAACGGCAATTTAATTAACAGCGATTTCTCTGGCAATGTCTTGCGGCGTGCGCCGGAGCACCAACTGGCACTTAGCCTCACCCAGGATTGGCAACTGCCAGGCGGGGTGATTACCGGCGAATTAAGCTACAACTGGAAAGATAGCCAACACACCACCATCGACAACGACCCCTACTTAGCAATTGAAGACTACGCTATCGTCGATGCCAGCTTAACCTGGCTTGCGGATGAAATGTGGCGGGTATCGGTATTTGTGCACAACGCCACCGATGAAGAACAACTGGGCTACCAATTTCGGGCCTCTGGCCTTTGGCAATTTGCCTCGCCGGCCACCCAACCACGCATGGCCGGCATCACGGCTAACTATCAATTTTAACGAGGTGATAACTGCCACAAAAAAGCCCGCCTCCGTCGATCACGGTTTTCGGCGGGCTTTTTTAGAGGCGAGCTATTTTGCGTTTAGCTCAAAGCGGTCGAACTCAATCACTTCGCTATCCGGGTCGGTGGCGTCCAACGCGAAACTGCGTACGGCACCCATGCCGGTATCCAAAATAGTAAAGGTAGAGATGTCGTTACTGCACACAAACGGTACTTCGTAATCGCTTAGGCCAAAGTGCACCATGGGGTTAGCCATACTGGGCATAATAGGCTCACGAGCGTGGGGATCGTTGGTGCGCGGATAATTGTGCGCCTCAAATTCGCCATTGGCCACGGCCTCAAAGAAGGCGGCACCGCCGCGTTGCGCGTCGTTCCAGGGGGTGCCTTCCGGTGTGGTCCAATAGGCGCCAAAACAGTTACCCGCTGCAGAGGTTTCTAGGTAGTGCATGTTGCCGGCTTGCACACGGTTCCAAATGTGTGAATGGCCGTGCAGCACCAGCTGTACGCCTGCGGCCTGTAGCATGGGCTCAATATCGCGGCGGAAGAAATCTTCTTGCACTGGGTATTCATAGCGTACATCGACAATGCTACCGAGTAAGGGCTGCACCTGCTCTCGCCATACCTGTATGCGGGATTTCTGCTCCTGGGGCATCAACACCTTGCGGGTTTTAATTTCACCGGCATCGGTTTGATAATCGATTTCCATCATTGGGTCGGTTAACACCGGCACCACGTTATCGCCAAGGCCAGAAGCCGATTGGTGAAACATCACCACGCGGTATTTGCTGTTTTTAAAACCGTCGCTATTAACGATGCTACGCAACCATTTGTATTGCGCGGTACCCTCAGTAAAAGGCGTAAACAAATGCTCACCAAAGCCCCACTCTTCTGGGTTGTTTAGATCGTTGGGGTTTTCGTTAAATTTGCTTTTGGTGTCTAAATTCCAATTGCGCCAAATGCGCGACACGTTCATAGAAATTAACAGCACATCGCCCACGCGTTTTACGTAATAGGCTTCGCCCTCTGGGCTATCGCTGGGCAGGGTAAACAATTCGCGGTAGGCGTCGAAGTCGTTAGAGTTGTCGCGAATCCACTGGTCTTTGATGGCCGGGTCTCGGCTGGGGTTAATGGTATCGGCCAGTTCTTGGTAACGATAGGTGGCGTACCAACGTGGTTGCGCATCACCAAACATGCCGTTGATGTCCATGGTGGTCTCTTGTCCGTTCACCATCACACTTTGGTTTGGGCGAAAACGGCCGCTCACTTCGTGGTTGGCAATGGAGGGAAACAAAGCCACATGCTGCATCAACTCGCCGCCTTTGTAGGGAGAGCCAGGTACAAACTCATCAAACTTGCCCTGCAAAGTCGGGAAGAACGAAGGCCGCGCGCTGAGGGGGTTATCTAACCAACTGCTTTGGAAATTATCAAACCATTCGGAGGCGCGACGCGGGTGGTTGGCCAAATCGCCAGCGAAGAAAATAGCATCCAAATTGGGGAACATTTCCGCCACGGTTTGATAATTTGCCAGCGTGTTAAAGCGCTCTTGCTGATCTGAGGTTAATAAAATTTGCAGCGGCGCGTTGTTTTCTGGCAACGCCTTTAACGTAAACGGCCCGGCGGAATAAACTTCGCCTTCACCGTTGCTGCTTTTTACCCAATAGCGGTATTTTTTACCGGGCAGTAAACCGTCAACGTAGGCCTCGTGGCGATAGGCTTGGCGCTGCACTACGGCTTCGGGTGGGTTGTCCCAGCGCGTGCTGCTGTCTTCAAAAAAGCGATTTAATTTGGCGGTATCCGCCAACACACGATTCTGCCCGGAGTTTTCTGGCGCTTGTAACTGGCCGCCATTGTCTTCCATGGGGTGATCTTCTACCAAAAGGGTGTGGGCGCTACCGGGGAAGTTAGTTACCCACACAACGTGAACACCATCCTTACTGGGGTTTTGCAGGAACGGGTCCGTTAACAGGCGCGGCTCGCCCGCCGCCAACGGCGCAACTTCGGGCGAACTATAGGTACTGCTTAGGCTAATATTTGCACAGGATAAAACACACACACCCGCCGCCATGGCTATGGCAGACTTTAACGTGACCTTCATAACAAACTCCGTGGTTTCGTTGATTTTCACGTTGCATCCTAGGCGCTGGGTGTGACTTAGAAATGATACAAATATTGCATTTAGACTACGAGATTCCACAAGAATAACTGACATAAATGACAATCGTAACTCTTTAGTGGCAAGCGGTTGTACAAAGCGGCTTTCGGCTAAAACTGCTGGGGACGGCAACCGCCTCTACTAGCAAAGAGCGCCATTTTAAATACAGGCAATTACTCCCTACCCCAGAGGTAAATACTCACCAACCCCTGGCAATTCAGAACTAATTTATGACAGTACCGTGACGTCGATGTGACAGCTTATTAGCCATTAAATCATTTCGTTAATTTCGAACTAAAAAAACCATAAAATCTGCCGCAATTGAAAATCATTTTACATTTACGCCATTTTTTCTATTAGTTTTGTGACATACTCCTCACCGCTCCTACTCGAGCACGGGCAAATCCTCAATTGCCCAGGTCACCTACCAATAAAACTAATCGACAAGGAAGTTAAGATGATTAAAACATTTAAAAAATCTTTTTCACCATTGGCCCTTGCCATTGGCCTCGCTAGCCAACCTTTTGCAGCCACAGCCGACGATACACTGTGGTACTTACATTTAGGCGGCGACTGGACCAATGAAATAAAAATATCCGATGGTAATATTTATTTAGATAGCTCTACGGATGGTGCCTTTTGTGACGGCAGCTTTGACGACTTTGGGCTTGGCTATTGCTATATGGTTGAAAAAATAAACCGGGATGGCTCCATTGATTGGCGATACGAGGCTTCGGAATCCGGCATTTGGAGTAATTTAGCAGTCAACAGCGACAACCTGTTTTTAGTCGATTACACCAACCTTCCATCCATTACCCAAGTGGATATAGAAACTGCTTCGGTGAGTAGTATCGGCGATATTTCCGCGGCCATCGAAGGCGCAGAATACTATTACACCATCGCCGCCACAGACAACGGTTTGTTTGCCATTGCAAAAACAAACGCAGGGGCTTCTGGCGACAACCGAGTGTTAGCGCATCTCAATGCCGCAGGTGAATTACAATGGAGCGTTGATATTGGCGATTGGGAAAGCACCAACCATCTGTTTATTGAAGATGGAGTTGTTCATATAGCGGGGTTAAACCCAAGCTTTGAAAACGCCTATCATGCCTATTCCACTACCGGCCAATTATTGAGCCAAGAGACGGGCCAAGCCGCCGCCGACAAAGTGCCACTGGCCAATGGCATTAGCCTGTATAACGACACTTACAGCATTGTGAATTCTACCTCCTGGCTGATCAACCAACCGAATGACTTTATCGTTAAATACGATGAGCAAAATAACATTGTTTGGCAGATCCCTTTCTTTAGCCAGGCCGACGGTTACGCTCGAAACGGCGTCGCCTACGGGGTATTCACCAACGGTACCGATATCTTTGCCATCGGCGCAGCCGCCGTGGCTGACAATGACGAATTAACCCATGTGCTGGCACGCTACGATATTGGCGGCAACCTCCTGGCACTGCAGTCCTTAGACCTGCCATTTGACGCCCGGGAACAGCCCACGAGACGCGCCGTAGCCCTAGATAACGACCGAATTTTGCTCGGCGTCGACGACACAAATGGCTGGTCTGCCTATGTTTCGGCCTTAGAATTTGACGGTGAGGGCGTACCCACCGGGGTTAGTATTCCTGTGACCGATTCACCGGCTCCGGCCGCCAGCACAGCGAGCCAAACACTCCATCTAGGTGACATCAATAACGACGGTTACCCAGAGATCGGCGTGGTTGCAAGCTCCGATAGCACCCGCGTACACGTCCAATCCATTGGCGCCGATCACTCTTGGCAGGCGATTACGTTTGACGGTACCGGCGAGGTCGCCGTGGTTAACGACGCAGACTGTAATTCAGTACCCGAAATAGCCGCTTTGGTAGCCGGCAGCAATAGCGTTGAGCTAAGAGACAGCCTAAGCGGCGAGCTAGTAACCAACATCGCCTTTAATGCAAATGTTGATGCTATCAAAATGGCCGTGGTGCCAGATACCAACCACAATGGCGCGGACGATATAGCCATTTTAAGTAAATTTAATAATCGCAATGGCCAGGCTGTAATTATCCACGATGCGAAAACCGGTGAGCAGTTATCGTCGATTTCATTTAACCCTTATTTCCGCGCAAAAGACTTTGCCTTTATTGAGGATATTAATGGCGATGGCGCGCCAGAAATAGCCGTGCTGTCCACCAACAAGAAGGGCACCAGCAAACTGGAAATTCGCGCCCTGGACGGCAGCTTGGTGAACAATATTTGGCTAGGTAAAACCTACCAATCAACCGCCCTGGTGGATATGAATACACAACTTGGCCTGTCACCTAACCTCAGCAATGAGTTGGGTGTTTTGCTCAATAAAGCGGAAGGCAACGGTTTAACCGTGCGAGTGATTGATACGCAAAGCGGTGACGATTTGCAGTCGGTGGGTTACAACTGGCGCTTTAGCCCCATTGCCGCCAAAGCCATCGCCGATACAAACGGTAACGGTACGGCAGAAATCGCTTTGCTTTCGAGCAAAACCAATGCGGGAGAAACCACCGGCAAGATTGAGCTAAGAGATTCCTACAGCGCAAACTTGGCCAATAATGTTTGGCTGGGTGAAAACGCCAGCCCGGTGGACTTTTCTATCATTAAAGATACCAACGGCAACGGTAGCCCAGAGACAGTTACCTTGATGGAAAGCGATGGTATTTATTACTTGCTAACCAAAGACAGCAAAACCGGCACACTTATTGGCCAGCAGGCTGTGGACTTACCCTAAATAAAAACTCAGCCAACGCGAAGAAGCCGCCAATGGCGGCTTCTTTTATTGCAGTTTAAGCAAGGCCATTAAAAACGATAGGCCACATCCAAACTAAAACTACGGCCTGGCTCAGAATAGCGTTTGTACCCTTGATCCGATACGCCGCCAAAAAAGCCGCCGCTGCCGGCGCGAATAGAATTTAACACTTCCCATCGATAGTATTCTTTATCGGCTAGGTTATAGGCCGCCAAAGTGATGTTCAGTTTATCGGTCACCTTATAAAACGCGTTGAGATCGAACAGCGTGTAAGCATCCGGATAATAGGCCGGGCCACTGCCATTATTTAACGCGGTAAAGCTCAAATCCCCGGCGGCTACGCTCAGGGCTTCGGCTTCGTCCGGTTGCAACTGCTCGTCGATGGAATCGAACCACAGCGCGTGCAATTGCACACCCCACTTACCATTGGATGCCAAGTAACCCAGGGTAAGCGTGCCGGTATCCGGCGCGGCGGTTTCTAAGGCATCGCCTTTATTGTGTACCCCGTCCAATGTAGTTTGGTATTCGCCATCAATAGTGGCAAAGGTGAAGTGGGCAAACACGTTTTTGGAAAAAGCGTAGGTTGCATCGATTTCAATACCGTTAACGTCGATTTCTCCCACATTGGCGGGCTGGTACCACTCGTCTTCGGTAATGGTGGTAGGCGTACAGACGGTTTGCATGGTTGCAAAATCAAACCCGCACTCCTCGGCGTTTACCGCCGAGCTATAGGCCGTACTATTAGAAACCGTCTGAATTTTATTGTCGTAGGTTGCCCAGTAACCGGTCACCGTAAAGCTGGCTTTCTCCGATTCCAATTTGTAGCCCAATTCCATACTCGAAGATTGCTCGGCTTCCAAGTTAGCGTTGGCGACGGTGTCTAAATCTAGGTAGGATTCTCCGGTGATTGTGTCCTCAATGACCGTGCCGCCGTCGGTTCCCAGGTACATATCCTGTACGGTGGGCGCTTGGTAGCCCTGGGTATAGCTGGCCAAAATTGATTGCCCCGGCATAAACTCGTATTCGGCAATAAGCTGGCCTACCCAGGCGTCGAATTCGGCATCGACAACGCTGACACCGGTGCTGTCTTCAAAGGTACTACCCACCTCGGGGTTGTACTCAGTATTGTCATAGCGAGCACCCAGGGTCACTGTAAAGGCATCGCTTATCTTAATGGCATCACTGAAATAAACAGAAAAACTGTTGGTTTCTGTTTTAGGCACCCAAGCCGGGTCGCGCTCGGGATAACCGTCCATATAACCACTGGCGGTGTCAAACCCGTTGTAGCGGCGATCGTACATCACGTTTTCCATCTCCCGTGAAGACCAATCGAAACCGTAATCGAGGGTTTGCCGTACCCCAGCGTTAATGTGTTTTTCAAAATCCAGATTTAGCACCGTGGCATCTTGGCTGGTGCTGCGATCTTCGATACGTAGAATATTTAACCCGCGGGAACTGTAGTCAAAGGCAGTGACACCGGTGGTCTCACCTTCCTGCAAATCCAAGGTCGCGGACAGCGAATCAAACAACGCCAGGCCGGTGTTATCCCAGTGATAAAAAATGCCGTATCGAGTTCGATCGTTATCGTCGTCGGTGTGGAAATTGTAGTAGGTGGCGCTATCCCGACTAAGCGGCGTGCCTTCGGTATTGCGCTGGTTGTCTTCGTACATCAAGCCTAGTTTTTGCGTTGGCGTTAATTGATAGGCGAATTTGGCGAGCACCGCAGATGAGGTTTTGTCTTGTGGGTCGGCGGTTTCTCTTGCAGAACCCAGCAGCGCCTGGCCATCGCCATGGGCTTGCATTTCTTCCCCGGTGCGGTAGGTGTACTGAATTAAACTTTCAAAGCTGCCCGCCCTGTTAGCAAAAGTAACATGGCCTTTTTTTTCGTGATCGCGGGAATCAAACCCCAGCTTGGTACCAAAATACAGTTCGTCTCCGGTAGAGCCGATAAAATCACTGGCATCGTGGGTGGTGTAGGCCACCGAACCGGCCAGCGCATTAGTACCCTTACTCACCGCGCTTGGGCCTTTGGTGATACGAATAGACTTTACGTGCTCCAGCTCTACTTGGCCACGGGTAGAATCGTACATACCGTAAGCCGAGAAGGACGCCGGCGCCAGGGTTTCACCCAAAGAAACACCATCAACGGTTACCGCAACGGCATCGCCCTCCAGGCCTCGGATATTAAATCCGTCGTCACCAAACCGGTTGCCGGCATCGTTAACTTGCACCCCGGGTATGTATCGAACGCTGTCTTCAATATTGTCCATGGAGGCATTGGCAATATCTTCGTCGCTGATTACCGTAGTGTTATTGGAAACGCTGCTTTCGTTGGCCGCTTCAACAACCAACGTCGATAGCCGAACCACGTCTTCCTCGGCATTGGCGGTAGCTGCGGCCATTATGCAGGCAGCCAAAAGGTTTATTTTGTGTGCGTATTTGTTCATAGATGAATCCTGATAATTAAAAGTCAGATTCCCTATCAGATTTGGCGGTAATATTGTTATTGTGTCATTGCGGCAACGCTTTCTCGCAGCGTTATGCCCAGTTGTTCAATTTCAGACTGGCCTGCCACCGACCAAGTCTTGCCGGACTGGCCGAGCTTGAAATCCAGCGCCAGGCGTTCGTGTCCACCGTGCTCCCGAGCGGCTTCGATCACTAATCGGTAGTTGCCGGCTTGCAACCCTTTGCCGTAATCGTCTCGGCCATCCCATTGCACGGTGTACTCACCTGCGCGGCGGGTGGCGCGGGCAAATCCCTGCAGTAATAACTCGGGTGATTGCCGCCCCTGGGTTCGCCACCAATGGCGGTTTTCGCTCATCCAACGTTCGCTATCGCCTAACAGCATTAATGTTTTAACCGGCTGGCGCTGTGGATTTTCAATCCACAGGGCGACGTAGGGTTTGCGATAATTGCTTACGCGCAATTTTGGTAAACGAAATTCGATGGTGGCCAACGGCTCGGCTTGTTGTTGCTCCGGCTGGTAGCTTTGGTGCCAGTTATCCGAGGCGAACTGATGGCCTTTGTCATCAATTAATAGCGCGGCATATTGACCGTGGCTATTTAGCCAATCCAAGCTGCGATGAATATCCAATGTCGTCAGCGCCGTGGCCAATGCGTCGGCCTCAGTGGCGCTGGGTGCCACCACCACAGCCGTTAGCGGGTGATACCTGGGCCAACCATCGCGCGGCGCTAGAATATGGCTGAATGATCGATTGCCAATGGTTAGCCTGCGGCTGTCGTGGCCACTGTAAGCAATGGCGGCATTGCGTATGGCCTTGGTACCCAGGCGACTATGGCCTCCGTCATCCACAGTATTGGGGATGGCCAGGCCCACCTGCCAAGCATCGGCATCGGGCTGTTGCCAATAGGCGGCGTCACCGCCAATATCCACGGCAATGGCCTGCACCCGGCTCGACGCCAGCGCGCGAGCCTCGGCCATAGCCCGGTCGACAATATAACCTTTAGCAATGCCCCCTAGGGCCCACTGGTAATCGTTATTGGCCGCCCCCTGCTTGAGTTGTTGCAGACCATAGCGGCTATTTAATGCATCCCTGGCTAACGTGCGCACTGCTGCTCGCTCGGGCATTTTTTGCTCTTTTTCTGCTCTTTGCCACAGGTCAATTACCCGGCCTAACTTACAGCTAAACCCAAAAGGAAATTCCTGCTGCCAATGTTCGCACTGCTCTAGTACCGCCACTACATCTGCGGGCAAAACATTTGCGCCGCGATTAATCTGGCTGATACTGGATTGCCCATCGTAATGGCTAAGCTCTGCGGCCAAATTATCGATGGTTGCCAGCACCTTGCTTGCAATAGCACGGGCTTCTTCAGCGGGGCCCAAAACGGAGATCGTTAACGACGTACCTAAAACATCCTGGTGATCAAAGCGATGCCAATCATCGGGCTGGGCCCAACTTACCGAAGCGACAAGCCAACTCGCCGACAGCAATAAACAGCGAACATAACGCAGCCAGCGATTAGCCATAAAACTCGAGCGCCGCCCCACCCACATGGCGGCCAGAAAAACAGTACAACTCATGTTTTGTGTTACACACCGATATCCGCAATGGAGATAATGCCATCGCTGTTTTTATCCCACCGGGTAAAAATACGCTTGCCAGATATTTGAAATTCATCAAAAGTCATGGCTTTATCTTCGTTGTCGTCCAGTACGCCAAAGCGCACGTAGGTTTGTTTGATGGCTGCGCGACGGGTTTTAGCGATAGCGGCATCCAGTCGATTTTCATATTCCGCCAGGTATTCGTCCAACACCACCTGGCCATTTTTATTTTCATCTGCCAAATGGAACAAGGACTTTCGCTCCTGAATAAATTCTTCATGGCTTACAAACTCGTCGCCATTGGCATCGTAGAGTTCCAGCACACCGGCGCGATTGTGGGTGGTGGGCATTCGGATCATTGATCTGCGCTGCTGGCGTTGGTTGTTTTCTTTATCTTCATTGGCGGCAAAGTCCTGCGCATCGATCACACCGTCTTGGTTGCTGTCCCAGCGCTTGAATATTTTCTCTCCAGAGGCCGCTAACTCCGCCCAAGCAATCGCGCCACTGTCGTCGGCATCCAGCGCTTCAAAACGCATTTTGGTTTGTTTTACCTGGGCCAGGCGTTCTTCATCAATGCGGGCATCCATGCGCCCTTCGTATTCATAGACATACTCTTCTGTGTCCACCGTGCCATTGTGGTTGGCATCGGTGCTATCAAAGCGGGCTTTGCGCCAATCGTTATACTCTGACCAAGAAAGCTCTGCATCCTGGCCGGCGTTGTACTCCTCCAACACCTGCTTTAGTCGCTCGGCGGTCATGGGTTGTGGCTTGTGGCCTCGGTCATCTTGCTGGGCGGTTTTTCGATCTTGCTCGGTTAAGTCCTTGGCGGCCTGGATGGCATCTCCATTGCCGGAGTTGGCTGCACAACCGGCAATCACCAACATAGCCAAACTCAAACCGGTTAGGTTGTTTAACATTTTATGATTCACGGGCATGTTCCTTGTGTGATTAGTCGTTGGCGAATACCAACAGGCTTAATGTTGTTGTGTGGCTGTAGATCGGCACCTCGGCTGCGCTGGGTGCTGAGGCACGGTGACGGGCCCGCACCAAATAACGGCCTGCGGCCAAATTAAGCGCTACGTTGCCGTTGTTATCGCTGGTAAATTCCTGGGGCTCAACATCTTCGGCACCCTTGGCTGGATAAACCATTAATTTTGAATTTGCCAGGGGTTGGCCATTAAACAGAACTTGTAGATTAAATGGCTCCGCCGCAAACAACTCATTGGGATGGGTTTTCGGTAAAAGCTGCAAGCCCTCTTCGTCCACGCGAATTGCGGTATGGTTTATTTTCTTCTGTGACACATACACATCACTGCGCGTCACCGAGCGAAAATGCATTTTTACCTTAGCCGCATCTGGCAAAGGGTCTTTTGGATTCATGGCACGTTTTTCTTCGCCGTTTAAATCGTAGATAAGAAACGTAGCGCCAAGGCGTGCGCCGGTGGTAAATCGATAGGTGCCCTCTTGGGATAGCTCGTGCTCAATCACCGTTCGGGTTTTTAATTCACTTAGGGTATCGGGCGCCGAGCTTTTGCCATCGGGGCCTATGACCAAGAAATCGCTGTTATTAAACGCGGACTCCGGAATATAAAAACGCTCCGCAAAGGAGGCGTCTAATGTGATCATTTTGCCCATCACGGGCTCAAAACTGGTGGGTGAGAGGTATGGCGTATGTGCCTGGCTGGTGGCCGCCAACAGCAACGCACAGGCGACAAAAGCCCTGCGTAGCAAAGTAAATGCGTGCATGTAAAACTCCAACGGGGGGATAAAACTGGTTACAGTATAATAGTGATAATGATAACCATTATCAACTAAATATTTACCTGTGGCCGTCAATCATAATGGATGGCCGCTTCAAGAAAGAGGAAAAACCACTAGCAGTAGAAATTTAAAAAAGCACCAGAGAAAAAATTATCTGTGCAAAATGGAAAGTATCAACGAAAAACAAAGAGGCTTAGGAAGAACAAAGAGGCTTAGGAGGACAAGGTGGACAGAGATGCCCCCCCCCCCACATGCGCTAATAAATATCTCTGCGGTAACGTCCTTGTAGAATTAATTGTTCTACCCGGTCTTCGCCTAATACATCCACCAACACTCGGTGCACGGCGGGTGCCATTCTTTGCTGCGAACCGCACACAAAAATAAAGGCCCCAGCATTTACCCATTGCAGCAACTGCTGGCTTTTTTGCTGCAATACATCTTGCACATAACGCAGCTCACCACCGTCTCGAGAAAATACTCGGTCTAGCTCGGCCAAAACCCCTTGCTGCTGCCACCCTTCTAGCTGGCCTGCGAAAACGCTGTCGTACTTTTTCGTGCGCTCGCCAAACACCAACCAATGACCACCACTGCGATTTTCTATGGCCTGTAAAAGGTGGGCCCGCAAACCCGCCAAACCCGAGCCATTACCAATTAAAATCATCGACGGTGACTGCGTTACATCAGCGGCGTCCTCAATTAACAGGTTTTCTGTAGGCCCGTGGAAAGCGGCGTTAGTTTGCAGGCAAAATTCGGCACGGCTACCCGGCGTTAATTGCTGGCACAAAAAGCCAGAGCCGAGGCCGTATCCACCATCGTCTTTATTGACTAAGCGAACCAACAAATCCAATTGCCCGCTGCTACTCAGGGAGGCGATGGAGTATTTTCGCTGTGCGGATTCACCAGTGGCCGATTTAGGCAAATGCAGCACAGCGATGTCGCCGGCCTGCCAGTGGATTATTTCCGCCTCTGGTAATTTAAATTGCAAGTGATAAAGCGCGCCCCCCGGTGAACCCGAGTTTAAATGGCGGCGGGAGGACAAAACCAAACCATGGCGTTGCTCGGGCGCGGTTTTAACAAGGCTATGGTCATCGACTTGTAATAACCCGGCCTGTTGTAAGCGCTGCTGCCAGAGATCTAAATCGGCCTCAGACAGGCGATCTATCTGCGTTGCGGGGAACATTCGCTGACCACCGTGATTGGCCAGGGCGCTGTCTACGGCGACGCCAAATCCGCAATAATGCTGATAGGTTTTGTCTCCCAGGGCCAACACTGCGTAGTGCAGATGGCTGAGCTTTTCACTGCTGCTGCGCAACCATCGATGGGAAAATTTTAAGCCGCTGTCCGGCGGCTCGCCCTCACCGTAGGTGCTTACTACAAACAGCGCTATTTTATGTTGCACCAAGCAGGTCTCGTCCACGGCATTAAGCGGTAGCACCTGTACCGCACCCTGGTGTGCTAGAGCCCCGCTAAGCGCCTCGGCCAAAGCTTGCCCTTCGCCGCCCTGGCTGGCGTAGCCAATTAAAATTTCGCTGGCGCCGGCGGCTGGGTGGGCAATGCCTGTGGGTTTGCGTAAGCAGGCCCAACACAGCAGGGCGTAGGCCGCCAACACCGCAGCGGCCTGCCAATAGGGCTCGTACAACATAATTACTGTGGCAGTACTTCCACGGTGGCAAAGTAGGTTCCGGCACGGCTGGTGGCCGGTTTTTTGGCTTTGTCGTCGGCGTATTCGGCTTCAATAAAATACATACCGGCAATTGGCCACTCAACGCTAATTAAACCTTTTTTATCACTTTTAACCTCAATGGCGTCTTGGCTACTGCGGTAACGCATGCCACCGGGCAATATGGTCACCTCAACGCCTTTGGCGGGCTTACCATCGATTAAAAACCGAAACTCGGCGGCTTCGCCTTGGTATAAATCGTTAGGGTGGGTTACCGGCACCAACTCCAAGCCAACGCCCGTAGCCGCCAGCACGTCATCGCTAGGAGCACCAGCGGTAACAAAGGTTTCTATTCTTCGCGAACTCTGGGTTACTTTTAAATTCTTCGCTTCTTTAGGCACTTCAGAATCGAATTTTGCCGGGTCTGGCCGCTGGCCCCTACCCGGCCAACGGCGGCGCTCACCGTCTTCGGTTTCCCAACTGGCGGAAAGACCGGCCATGGCAATGGCGATTTTATAGGTGCCTTCTTCGGTGAGGTTGAGATCAAAAATACTGCGGTGTTTGCCCTCGGCCTGGTTGTGCATTTCTACAGATTCGCCTTTCGGCCCGGTTACCGTTACCCCACCCAAACCCAGAGCGTGATAATCGGCATGGAATACATCATTGGATACAGCGGCATCAATACCGACCCAGGGAGATTCGCCGGATAGCGTAGTGGACGCTGGCAATAACCAAGCGCGGTGGGCGTGGCTATTAATACTGCTGGTAATAACACCGGCCAATAGGGCCAGTGAGGCTATTTTTTTAAAACGCATAAAGACTCCAAAGGTCGTTCAGTCTGTTTTGTTAATCGTGCTCAATCGTTGTGGCGTACACGGCTATGGCTCAATACTCAGAGCCACACTGCCCAGCTCTTCGCTACCGCTTACGCGTTCGCTAACGGCATTTTTGGCCGGCCAAGTAAATGGAATTTCGATGAGTTCTCGGCCACCGACCTCACGCGCGGCCTCGACCATCAAGCGATAATTACCTGCGGCTAAATCGCTTAACTGGCTGGCAAACGTTAAGTTATGGGTGCCCGGCCCTTTGGTGGCACCGGTGACGCCATCCATGGGAAAGTCCAAATTGCGGCCACCACGCCGCCACCATTGACGCATATCTTTGAGCCATTTCTCGCCCTTACCGCCGGACATTTCCACGTCGTACAACACCGCTAGATGCGCTGCTATTTGGTTGTTTTCTTTTGCCACCCACACCGCAACGTAGGGCTTGTGATATTCCGCCACCGATAGACGCGGCAGCTCCACATCCACCGACAAGGTTTGGGCTTGTACCTGTGGCAAAGCGCAAACCGTGGCTGCCGCTATTACCTGCCTGACGTTTTTAAAGACAATCACTTTGTCATCACCTCATTTATCCATGTACAAATAAAATGGCCAACAGCACGGGGATCACCAATCCCAATCCCACCAGCGGCCAAGTGGTCGGCCGAGCCTTACTGTGGCGATACAATAACCAGAGACCGGTAATGCAAAACACCACACAAGCGACCGAAAAAATATCAATAAACCAGCGCCAGGCCGCCCCGGTGTTGCGGCCTTTGTGCAGATCATTTAAGTAGGAAATAGCACCGCGATGGGTGTCTTCGTAGAGCAGAACACCTGCGGTCAAATCCAAGGCCAGCCAGGCATCACCCCCAGGCCGAGGCATGGCAAGGTAGATTTCATCTTCACTCCACTCCACCACTCTGCCGGAGGTTTGAATTCCCTGCTGCTGCAGCCAGGCAGATAGCGCCCGGGGCAATGGGGTTTGCTCGTTAGCGGTGGCCATAATGGCTTGCGCTTGGGATAGCAAAGCCGCAGGTACGGGGGTTTCCAAGGTATGGGTATTGGGCTTGGCCTCAATGCTGGCCGCGTGGTTGAGGGTGATACCGGTACCCGCAAACAACAGCATGCCCACCAGACAAACAGCCGAACTGATCCAGTGCCACTGACGAACAGTGCCAAATATTCCTGCGGGCAAACGGTACTTCATGACACGGAAACTAACCTTGAACTGCGCCGGTGCCCGGCTAACGGAAAATCCCAGCTGGCGTAAAATCAAAGACACCGACATTACACGATAATGATTATCATTACTATACATTTGTTAGTACCGCAGCCTGATGAGGCTTACCGATATGCGCCGGTCTCAGTGCCCCCATAGAACAAGGGGCGTATTGACCGGTAGGGCTTTTTCAGCGGTGGGATGTGGCGTTTGGTAGGGTTTAGGGGCTGGAAGAGTTTGCCGCTACAATGCTTTTTTGAATCAATGGCGCGATGGTTAGCCCCTGCACAATAATCGAGAATATCACCACCACGTAGGTGACCAGCAAAATCAAACCATGCAAATCCACACCGTTTACTGTCATGGCTTGCTCCGGAATGGACGCCGCCATGGCCAGAGCCAACCCGCCGCGTAAACCGCCCCAGGTGAGGATTTTAACGGCATGGGGGTCACACTTACCCATGCGCCTAAAGCCAATAAACGGAATTCCCACGCTGATAAACCGGGCCAACAGCACCACCGGCACCATACACAGCCCGACAACTATTTCTCGCCAGGTAACCGGGAAGGTAACCAACATTAAACCGATAAGTAAAAATAGCAGCGCGTTTAAAAAGCTGTCTATGGTGTGCCAAAAGTGCTGCACATAACTGGGGTCGTGATCGGCGTGCTGCCGAGCTAAATGGCCGCGTGTGACGTTACCAATAAAGATGCCGCACACCACCATGGCCAGTGCACCGGAGACCTCCAGCAAGGTAGCTGCAGAATAACCCGCAGTGGGAATCAACATACTAATCAACACCCGCAAACCACTTTGGCGAGCGGTGATAATTAAATAATGGGCAACCACGGCCAGCGCAAAACCAAAGGCCACACCGCCCACGGCCTCTTTTAAAAACTGCTCTGCGATTCCCAATGCGGTGGGCGCTGTGCCGGTAAACGCCACGGAAAATATGGTAGTGAACACCACCAGGCCAACGCCGTCATTAAACAGGGATTCCCCTTCCACCTTGACGGCGATACTCTCCGGCGCTTGTAACTTTTTAAAAATAGCCAGTACGGCGATAGGGTCGGTTGGGCTGATTAATGCACCAAACAATAAACAATAAACCAGCGGCACAGGCCAGCCCGAGGCCGCAAACACCCAATAAGCACCGTAACCCACCAAAAAAGTGGACAACAAGGTAGAGAACACAACCAACACCGCAATTTGCCAACGCTGTTTCTCCAAAGCTGCCAGGTTAATCTCTAATGCGCCGGCAAATAGTAGAAACCCGAGCATGCCGTTGAGCAACAATTGATTGAAATCCAGCATGCCTACCACGGCAATAATGCTCTTAGATAATTCATTGTCCAATAGCTGCACACTAACCACCAGCGCCAGGGAGGTGACAACGGAGACCGTGGTAATGGCGATGGTTTGTTGCAGCTTAAGAACGTGTTGATTAAGGCAGGCGATTAGCACGGCAAATGCCGACAAAAAACACAGCAGATACCATGCGTTCATTTTGGGTCTCGATCCTATAAAAGAAAGGTCACAATTAAGCTGAGAAGCCTACCTTAGAGGAAAGTTCCAGCTGTGTCTTAGCCTCTAAGATTAGCCTCTGACAGTGACCGCCAACAACAGCCTCTACATCGGCTATTAGCAACCAGGCCGCTAGTAGCGATAGGTAAAAGCCAGAGTGCCAAAGCGTGTGTTCACTGTTTGTGTGTCGAACTCATCCGTGGCCAACTGGTATGAAAAACTCAACCCAATGGGACCCCAGTTTTGCAGCACCCCAACCGAAGTGCCCGCGCGCCAATGCTCGATGCCCACCGAGTGGCTGTCTCGAAAGGTATTGCCATTAAGAGTGATGTCGTTAGCAACGTAGCCTGCGGCAAGCGACCAATACAACTGCCAACCGGTTAGCCCAGGGCCACCCAGGGAATTCACCTCCCGCGAGGAGATACTTGATACCGCCGCCCAGGTGTTGGCCAAACCGCTGCCCAAACGGGCCACTAATAAGCCGCCGGTCTCGCTTCTTAAATTACCCACCGCAGCCCCTAGTGAGCCAACCAAATCCCACTGCAAACCATTGACTACCCCATCGTGAATACGCCACAGCCGCTGCCCACGCACGGCAAATACCGGTTCGTTATGGATTTGATTGTCCCACCCCCTGGGCTGTTGAGACCCGGTCATGCGGTGAACCAGCTTTTGGCCCTGTTTTGCGCCTGACCACGGGCCAACCACCCCCAGCACTAATTCCCAGTGATCCGCACTGCGCTCGGCGAAGCTGTAGAGGCTTGCGCCCCATAGGGTTAGGCCAACATAGGGGCGATCGGTATCGATGAGCTCTCGCGCTTGAATATCACCCGGGGTAAACATTTGCTGGGCCAACACATAGCCCATAGCCCGGCGCCGATTAGGATCTCGGGCAAATTCGGTATCGTCGATTAATTCATTGAGCCAATTGGGCAACTGGCCGTCGAAGCTGGCCAAACCGTTTCGCCCCCAACTGATCGCCACGCCATTGGTATAACCGGCATCATCTTGGGCAATAATGTCGTTTTCCCAGATCAGCTGTAGCCAGCGATTGCCTTGCGCCAAGGCAGACATTGATATTGTTGATGTCGCTAATAGCAACACAGTAAATACAAATCGTTTTTTTAACTTCATTGACCAAAACTCATACAGGCACGGCACTACTCCAGGAATACCGGCCATGATAAACAGACCCTCGCCCCCACACACGCTAAAAAATCTGATGGAATAGATTGTGGGAATTGATTGAGTACAACGACAAAGCGTTGCGCGGCGTACAAGGACGGGCACGACCTACTCGCAAAGCGGCTTGGTGAATATCATACCTCACCCAGAACTCCCGCACTGGGCTTTATTAGCACCGTATTGTGATTAAATCTATAAGCATGGTTAATAAATAATGCGAAACAAGCACTCTACTAGCTGTGAACGCTGTGGTTTTTTTAACCGCCGCCGTTTATTAGAACATTGAGAAGAAATGATTAGGTAATTAAAAAGAGTGTGTGGCAATTATTGGAGAAGGGACTTTTAAATGCTATCGGCATAGATCTTTAGTACTAAAATCTCAACCGTGTGATGTCACCGTTTCTATAAGACAACAACCTCTCCCCGGCATCGCACCAAAGGAGAGGAGATCAACAGACTAGCCTTGTTACTGAACCAATTCGTTATCGGTGAACATGCCATCGAATAAAGCGGAGCTGAGGTAGCGCTCGCCGGAATCTGGCAACACCACAACAATCATTTTGTCTTGGTACTCGGGTTTTTCCGCCAGCCGCAAAGCAGCACACAATGCCGCGCCACAGGAAATACCCGCTAGCACACCCTCTTTTTGCATTAACAGACGAGCCATGCTGATGGCATCCTCATTGCTGACTTGCTCTACCTGATCTACCAGCGAGGTATCCAAATTTTTAGGCACAAACCCGGCACCAATGCCTTGAATTTTGTGCGGCGCAGGAGTGGGCTGTTCGCCGCTCATGGTTTGAGTAATTACCGGCGAATCGATTGGCTCAACAGCCACCGAAGTAATTGCTTTACTCTGGGTGTTTTTAATGTAACGCGAAATTCCCGTGATAGTACCGCCGGTGCCAACGCCGGCAACCAATACATCGATGGCGCCGTCGGTGTCTTGCCAGATTTCCGGGCCGGTGGTTTTTTCATGGATGGCTGGGTTGGCTGGGTTTTCAAATTGTTGCAGCATTAAATACTGCTCGGGGTTTTGCTCTACTAATTCTTGCGCTTTGGCGATGGCGCCTTTCATACCTTTAGCAGGCTCGGTCAGTACGATTTCTGCGCCCAAGGCCTTCATAATTTTTCGGCGCTCCAAGGACATGCTGGCAGGCATCGTTAATTTTAACGAATAGCCTTTGGCCGCCGCCACGAAGGCCAATGCAATACCGGTGTTACCACTGGTGGGTTCGATCAGCGTCATGCCGGGTTTTAATTGGCCGCTTTCTTCCGCCGCCCAAATCATGGCCGCACCGATGCGACACTTCACGGAGCCGGCTGGGTTTCTGGATTCTATTTTGGCGTAGACATTGCCAGCGGGCCACAAATTAGCCAGCTTTACCATCGGTGTTTTGCCAATGGTTTCTGCATTATTGTTAAACATTCTTGTTCCCCCAAGATGATTAGCGGTGTGACTGGTCAGCAGGTTATAAGCTTATGCCGTAAATGAGCGCCTGCCCGTGCTTGGTAAGACCACGCAGCAATTACAAAGTGCGGTGGGCATGTTAGCAAACGGCGGCCGGCAGACCAAAGCCTGCTCATGCTCGCCTCTATCTTCGCGCTGAATTTTCGGTAAGATGGGGTAAATGCAAACAATTTAGGAAGCAACATGGCATCCTTGCAAACAGCCGCTTGGGAGAATACTTACCAAGCCATGGGCAGCCAATTTTATTCGGCACAACTGCCAACACCGGTTAAAAACCCAGTGTTGATACGCTACAACCCAGCTCTGGCGAGCTTTTTGAGGCTGGATACCAGCCAGCCCGACCAAACCACACTGGCTATATTGGCTGGCAATGCCGTGCCCGAGACCAGCCAGCCCATGGCCGGGGTCTATGCCGGCCATCAATTTGGCCACTTTAACCCGCAGCTGGGAGATGGCCGAGCCATCTTGTTAGGCGAAATCAGAGCCAACAATGGCGCATTGTACGATGTGCAGTTAAAAGGCTCCGGGCCCACCCGCTACTCACGCCAGGGCGATGGTCGCTCTCCCCTTGGGCCGGTACTGCGAGAATACATCGTCAGCGAAGCCATGGCCGCCTTGGGCATCGCCACAACTCGCTCACTGGCGGCTGTGGCCACCGGTGAAAGAGTGCTGCGCGATACGCCATTACCTGGCGCCGTGCTAACTCGAGTAGCGAGTAGCCACATCCGTGTCGGCACCTTGCAATTCTTCGCGGCCCGCAAGGATACTGAATCGGTAAAAACCTTGGCGGACTACACCATTAATCGCCATTACCAAGCTTACGTTGACGAACATTTTCCCAACGAGCCTTATCTGGGCCTGCTCAACGCGGTGATTGAGGCCCAAGCCAAATTGATCGCCCGGTGGATGAGTGTGGGTTTTATCCACGGCGTAATGAACACCGACAATATGCTGCTGTGTGGAGAGACCGTGGACTACGGCCCCTGCGCCTTTATGGATGGCTACAATCCACAACAGGTGTACAGTTCCATCGACCGTCAAGGGCGTTATGCCTATAACAACCAGCCGGAAATTGCCGTGTGGAATTTAAGCTGGCTTGCCCAGTGCTTACTGCATCTATTAGCCCCGACAGAAACCGAGGCGATTAAAAAAGCGGAGCAGGCACTGCAGGGCTTCGCCGATATTTATCACCGCCATTACCAGCAATTATTTGCCGAAAAACTAGGGTTTAACTTTGCCGATGCCAGCGTCCAGCCGCTGGTGGAAGAATTTTTATCCTTACTTGCGCAACACAAATTGGACTTCAGCCAAAGTTTCCGTAGTTTAGCCTTGTTCGCCAATAACGCAGACTGCGGCCTAGCCACCCCAGTGAACTTTGCAGAAATAAACGAGGGTTTCAATATTTGGCGCAAACATTGGTTGGCAACCTTGGGCAACCACAACATTAACGTGGCCGACGCCTGCACCAAAATGCTGGCCACCAACCCCATTTATATTCCGCGCAACCACTTAATACAAAAAGCCATTGATGACGCCTGCGACGATCAAAACTTTGACCTGTTTAACCAAATGGTGGGCGCCCTGGCCCAGCCGCACACAGCCAATACCGAATTTGACCACCTAGCCTCGTCCCCCAGTAAACAAGAAGAAATTATCTGCACATTTTGTGGCACTTAGGTTGTAGCACTTGGGTTGTAGCACTTGGGTTGTAACACTTAGGCGGGCGTATATTGATTCGACGGACCTCACTCGGGGCGACCGAGCGTAACGCTTGGTGGCCCCAGCACGCCTATGGTTGAGGACTACTCTATGCTCCGGCCACCAAACATTAGCAATGGCTATCATAACTTGGCCGACCGCATTTTTTCAGAAATAGCCTAAACTCCTATGAAGGAAGGTGTTTTTAAGCGCTTCCGGTTTATTGTGCAAACCGCAACTCGGGCAGGTTTGCGAGGTTTATCGTGCAACACCAGTCCCCGGAGTTGCCATGCTGGAGCATTTGCATGTCGGTTTCATCCAAGTTTATGTCCACCATTACGCTGGTCATCGTCGCCACCATAATTTGCGCCATGATTGGCGTCTACTTTGGCCAGTCAAAGCGCGTTACCAACCGAGCGGATTACGAAAGTAGCCTCAACGCGAAAGAAGCGTGGGCTCTATTGGATACCACCAATACACTGGTCAGTGAACAGGTTGCCGCCAGCATGAAACTGCTAAAGCTGCGAGCCTCACAGATTGGCGACCCGCGCTTGGGTGACCAGGTACAAGTAAAAAGCCGCCAGACCCGCGATCTTTACCTTGGCACCACAGCCATTGCCAATAACTTTTCAGTGGTGGATGGGGTCACCGACATCATGGGTGGAACCGCCACCATTTTCGCACGTGACGGCGCCGACTATGTACGCGTATCAACCAACGTACAAACCGCCTCTGGTCGCGCAATTGGCACCATTCTTAGTCCCACCGGGGCGGCCATACAAAAAATTAATGCCGGCCAGGCTTACTACGGATTAGTGGACATATTAGGCAACCCGTACATAACCGCCTACGAACCCATTATTACCAATAGCTCATCCAGCCCCATTGGTATTTGGTATGTCGGCTACAAAGCCAATCTAAATCACTTAGAAAAAATCATCTCTGAAAGCTCCATTTTGGACCACGGCTTCCTCGCCATCGTCGATAACAAAGGCAAACTGCGCAGCCATTCCAACGGCACCGAGCCCAGCCAAGTAGAGGAAATTATTGCCAACAATGCCGATGGCTGGGTCGTTCGGCGGGAGCCCTACGGCCCCTGGGGCTACGAAATCATTACCGCCTACTCCAAGGCAGAGGTGCACAACGAAGTACTTAAATTGTCCCTGTTGACCAGCGCTGCTATTGCCGCCATCGGCCTTATTATTTTGGGCTTGGTGTATGTGCTGTTGAACTCAGTGGTAATTCGTCCGCTACGCATCACCACCGAGCGCGTGCATACCATCGCAGAGGGGGACGGCGATCTCACCGCGCGGTTGAATCTGACCACCACCGATGAATTTGGCCAACTTGCCACGGCCTTCGACGGCCTGCTGGGCAAGGTACACACCACCGTGCAAACCGTTGCCCACCTGGCGCAACGGCTGACCCAGGCATCGGACAGACTCAAACTCATTGCCGAGGACGCCAGCCAATCGGTAGCCAGCCAGAACCGAGAGATCGATATGATTGCCGCTGCCATTGAGCAGATGTCCACCAATGCTGCGGAGATTGGGCAGACGGCGGAGCAGGTAGCGGAGGCAACCTCACAGGCGGATCAGCAAACCCGCGATGGTGACCAACAGCTGGCGAAATCCGTCACAGTCACCGAACAACTGGCCCAACGTGTGGCCGCTTCCGCCACCACCATCACCGAGCTGGCCTCGGCCAGTGACGAAATTTCATCGGTGCTGGATGTGATTCGCTCCATTGCCGAGCAGACCAACTTGTTGGCATTGAATGCCGCCATCGAAGCTGCCCGGGCCGGTGAGCAAGGCCGAGGATTTGCCGTGGTAGCAGATGAAGTTCGCTCACTGGCCAGCCGCACCCAGTCTTCCACCGAGGAAGTGGACACCATGCTGAAACGCTTTAGCGCCAGCACCGAAGCTGCCCTGGCCACCATGCGCGATGCCGACAAATGCAGCAAAGACAACGTCGATGCGGTGCACGATTCGCGGCAACTAATCTCGGCCACCCTCAGTGCGGTGAGTAAACTCAACGAACATGGCAGTATGATTGCGCAATCCATCAACCAGCAAAGTACGGCCGCCGGAGAAATCAGCACAACCATTCGCAATATATCGGCCTCGGCGGTGCGCAGTAGCGAACGCGCCAGCGATACTTTGGATGCATCGGCAGACTTACAATCGCTGTCGGCGGAGCTGGGCGATGCCATGAGCCGTTACCGCTTTTAAAGAGTGCGCCCCCCGCGATACAAGTACACATTGTTAAATTCGTCGGATTCGGACAAATCCGGTACGGTGTGGCTGCGATGATGGCCAACAATGGTAAGGCCCGGAATCTCGGCACCGTGCAAGCGACAATCAGCCATCAACACCTCGCCATAACGGGCCAGCATGGTGGTCAGTAACGGCAGATTATCCCGATCGTAGAAGACATCCGCTACGGTGATGATGTCCGTCGCCGGAGCGTTTTCCAGTGATTCACAGGTGGCCAGCTGCACACCATTGCGCTCAGCGTTGGCTTGCGCCGCCAGCAGGGCAATCGGGTCTTGATCACACACCCACACTTGCTGCGCGCCCGCCAGGGTCGCGGCAATGGCCACCACGCCAGAACCCGCACCAAAATCCACTAGGGTTTTACCCGCCACCCAATCGGGGTTAGCCAGAATCTGGCCGGCCAACACCTGGCCACTGGCCCAACAAAACGACCAAAACGGCGGCTTATCCATCAGCTCTGCCGCCTGCTCATGGCTTAGCTGCCATTGGGGATAATCCGCCGCCAGAAGCCAAAGCTCTATTTTGGGACATCGAGGTAATTGCGTAGCCACCAACGCACCATTAGGGATCTTCACCTGAAGCTGGCGGGTTAGCTCTGCCAGTGACTCTTGCATGCTTTTTATTTCCTTGTGTTTTACCTGTCGCCCGCATTGCCATAAACGGCGCTTCCGGCCACAGTCGATTGCGGGCTGCGGCATGGTTGGGAGATAAACATCCTAACCAACTAACTGAGGTTTGTTGCCGGTACGAATTTTGTATTTAACTGTATGTTGATGGCTTCGTTAAGGCGACTATTCAACAGTTTGTAGGCACATGTTTAACCAAACAAAATTGTCGCCAAACCTCACTGGTCGGGCGAGCCGAGCTGGGCTATACCTAAATTAGGTTCCGCCCAGCAGAGCAAGCAATTTGCCCTGGCCCGCCTCCTGAGCCGAAGTAACGCTCACTATCTCACAATAATAATCTCAACTCATTGCGCAAGCGATGCCCCGTGGCGTCTGCGTTTTTGAGCTATTTAAACCATTCAAACCGCTGCCGCCGCAAAACCCGCGGCTGGGTGTTTGATGGCCTGTAAACAACTTGGGGGTTAACAAGAGGAAATATCCACTATGAATTTACGGTTATGTTGTCGTTACCTATTGCTGGCAGGTTGTTGCGCCTATGGAGCAAACGGAACTGCTCAAACACTGGCCATGAGCGAAACACGCCTGGGCCAAATGCCCGCCACGGCGGCCGAGCTATCCTGGCAACAGCCATCGCAATCCGCCTCGCAACAAATACGACACGAGATAGACATGGCGCTATCCGAGTATGGGCCCTACTCGCCTCAGCTTGGCCAGCTCTACGCCTCCCTGGGCAGCCAATTGCAAAACGAGCAAGATCATCTATCTGCACTGGGCGTGTTTAAATCTGCCATGCACGTAGAGCGCATTAATCAAGGCCTCTATTCCAGCAGCCAAGAGCACATTTTAGACGCCATGGTGCGCAGCGCCCTGGCACTGAAAGACTGGCAACTGGCAGACGACTTTTTACACCATTGGCAATGGCTGGCCGACGAGCACGGCAGCAACGGCCCCGACGCTTACCTGCGCGGTGTGCGCTCTCTGGCACGGGAGCATTTAAACGCCTTTTTCGGCGGAAACTCGCTGAGCAGCACGGCGGCAGAATTGCACATCGTAAAAGCAGACTATTGGTTTACCACAGCGGTCAACTCCCTGGAACAACACGGCCAGCAAGATCAATCGATGTTGCCCTGGCTGCAGGATATAACATTAACAGCTTACTATTTGTCGTTGATGTCGGCAGAAAAAAAACGCCCAATTGAGCCGACTAAAATTGATGGTGAGCCCGACGTATTAAAAAGTAATTTGAGCCAAGCCAACTTTTTAATGGAGCAGTATCGCAAGGGAAAAGACGCCATTGAACGCATGATAGAAATACACAGCCAGGAAGCTCAGGGCGACATTCACCCCCAGGTGGAGGCGGAAATTTTACTGGCCGACTGGTATCAACTTTACAACCGGCCGGAATCTGCCAAAAAACAGTACAACAGAGCCTACGATTTACTGCTCAGTAATTTAAATTATCACCAACCTGGCGAAGAAATTGTCCGCATGCCAGTAGGCCTGCCGGAAGTGGAATCCCAGCGGGCCAATAAAAACGCATTGGCACAGAAAATCGTCATTCGCTATGACGTTTCCTGGCGAGGCAATGCCAGCAATCTCACCGTGTTGGAAAACCCAGGTATTGAAGTCGGTGAAATCAGCGACATAAAACAAGCCATTCTAGGACGAAAGTACCGCCCTAAATTAATTAATGGCGTGGCCACGGACGCCCAAGGGGTTATAGAGCATTTCCCAATTCCTTAATGCCTGAGGTTGCAAATAACAAACCCGGCTTCCTAGCCTATTAATTAGGAAGCCGGGTTTTTTATTCAGTAAAATTAGCGACACCGGCGCGTTCTGCTATCTTCCAGCTATAACCCCACTCATTACCTAAACACAGTCCGCCGTTAATGTCGCTCTACCCGCCATATGATATAAAGTAATGCAGTATTCCCGCCAAAACTCCAACGCTCTTCTATACTTTTAAGCACAATACGGTAAACCGTGCGTCTACTTTATGGGTCACAATTACTGTCATACGTTGAACAAAACGACCACCTTCGTACTCATTACAGTAGCAACTAAAACTTTATAATTTGAAACACCCAAACAGCAATGAACGGTATCCGTAAACGCCTGCTAGGATCGCTAACGGCGAAATTGATCCTGCCTACCCTGGCCTGCCTCGGGCTCGCGTTCGGATTAGCTTTGGCCGCCATTGTGGTTACGTCCCAGCGCACCGAGCAAGTCTTGCTCGCGACGCAAATAGCCACTGTCGCTGAAACCATCAGCATCGCCGCGGATACCAACCCAACTGCTGAGGTTTTACAAACCGTGGTACGCCAACTGGCGTCCAAGCCTATCTTTGATCGACTGGTCATCGTCGATGGCCACGCCGAGCGCATCGTGGCAGACAGTGCATTTAGCGGTGTGCAGTCACTTTCCACCAATCTAAACAGCTCGCAAAAACAAGTATTCCGAGCCGCAATGTTAGGTGCAAAGCAGCCAGATAATCACAACACACGCTATTTGAAGCTAGGCATAGAAACCCCCTCCCTGGACTCGCTCTCCAGCTTGTGGCTGATGGTTGAACTGAACAAAAACACCAGCCTTACCGCTAAACAAAATATCTATTCTGCAGCTTTTTTATTTGTGGTGGCCTTTGCCGCTTGTGCGGTATTTACCTATTGGCTGTTCCGCCACCAACTCATAGGCCCGCTGCACGAATTTGTCGCCGTAGTTCAGGGCCGTTACAGCGACGGCTTTTTGCCAAAAATCAAACACTCTCGCACCGACGACCTAGGACTCTTCGCCGACGCCTATAACGACTTGGTGCAAGATAACTTCCAGCATCAAACCAAACTCATCGCCTATAACCACGAGCTAAGCCAAGCGCGGGATCAAGCCGATGTAGCGAGCCTAGCTAAATCGGAATTTTTGGCCAGCATGAGCCACGAAATTCGCACACCGCTCAATGGCGTTCTCGGTATGATTCAACTGTTAGAGAGCACCCAGCTAAACCCTGACCAGCGCTACAAACTCAGCATGGCAAAGACCTCCGGTGAATCCTTGTTAACGTTGATCAATGACATTTTGGATTTCTCCAAAATTGAAGCCAACAAAATGGAAATTGAGCAGCGTGATTTTAATCTGCGCAAAATGATTGGCGAAACCGTAGAATCCATGGCGCTACCGGCACAAAGTAAAAATGTTGAATTGGTATTAGATTTAAGCGATATCACCGTGGATAGAGTCTGCGGTGACAGCGCTCGGCTACGCCAGATATTAATTAATCTGGTGAGTAACGCCGTAAAATTTACTGAACACGGCGAGATATTTGTGCGCGCCGCCCTAGAAACAAGCGGCAACGCGCAGCACCTAGTGTGCTCGGTGCACGACACCGGCATTGGTATTCCACCGCACAAATTAGACGGCCTATTCGACACCTTTACCCAGGTAGATGCCTCTACCACGCGCAAATACGGTGGCACTGGCCTTGGCTTGGCCATTACGCAAAAATTGTGTTCCTTAATGGGCGGTGAGATATCGGTGCAAAGCCAGCCGGGCAAAGGCAGCTGCTTTACCGTAAAAGTTGAATTACAAGCGGCAAAAGAGGCTAAACAAATCCGCCCTAACGTTGATGTATCGGCTTTTTACTTGGTGATTATTTGCGACGATCAAAGTCTGTACATGTCGATGCAACGCCAACTTACTCTATGGGGTATTACAGCGTTATCCGCCAACAGCATCGTCGCCGCCGCCAACGTTATAAAACAGTACCCAAATACTGAGCAACAATGCCTGGCGCTTTTTGACCAAACCCTATTTGAAAAAAACCGCGTTTACAATTTACAGGTAATGACGTCTTCTGCCCTTGCGGCCGTGGAATTTGTATTACTGAATAAAATCAATCACAACTATAACGCGAGCGAACTGATCAAATGGCGATTCTCCAGTCATTTCACAAAACCAATAACCGAGCAAAAGTTATTTAAGATTTTTGCCATGGCGCAACACCCTCGGCAACAATTACTGGAGCAACACCGCAAAGAGGAAGCCAGCGCCAACCCAAGCAAGCAAAATATCACGGTACTGCTGGTGGAAGATGATCATATTAACCAGGAAGTTTTTATCGCAATGATTGAACAGTATCGATTGGACGCGGTGATTGCACAAAATGGCCTAGAAGCCACAGCCCTACTAGCGGACCCAAACCAACAGTGCGACTTAGTTTTTATGGATTGCCAGATGCCGGTGATGGATGGCTATCAAGCTGCCCAGGCCATCCGAAGTGAATCAGATCTCTCCCCGGTAAAATCCATACCCATTATTGCATTAACCGCCAATGCGGTGGACGGCGATAAAGACAAGTGCTTAAAAAGCGGCATGGACGATTATCTAACCAAGCCGATCAACGCTGAGAAACTGCGCGCCACACTGGCGAAGTTTTTATCCTTTGACCAAACCACGGCCCTGGCCAGCAAACACCCCAGCGATCACTCACAAGCACGCACTACGGCCGAGCTGCGCGTGTGGGATAGATCTGCGGTGCTGGAGCAGTTGTCTGGCAACGAGGATCAACTGGCGCAGATGGTGAAACTCTATTTAAGGCAGTGCCCTGGTTTAAAACAGGAATTGTTGGAGGATTTCGACAACCAGGATATGGAATCCTTACAGCAGAGTGCGCAATTGGTTACCGATATTGCCCGCAGCTTAAGCCTGAACAGCTTGATTAGTACAGGAATAAAACTTGGCAAATACAGCCAATTTTACAGCCAAGAGCTGGCCGCGTTAGTGAACGAGGCCATTGCCAAGATGCATCAATGTGAACTTGTATTTTGGGCCTACTACCCGCAGATAAAAACGCAACTAGAAGATACCCGGCAGGTGAGCAAAGCCGCTGGGGCCACTGTGGTTGATTCCGGCGCTGTAGACGCTAATGTTCAGGGCGAGCTAAAAACGTCCTGAGCTCGGAATATTCCCAGTGATCCGATATTTCCCTACATAAATCGCAGGAGAGTTGGGCGACACTAAAAGACCACACCCAATCCAGCATCGCTATTCGCCAGTACCGGATTCTATGGGGTACTTAAGCCGCTCCCCTTACCTGTTCCCCTTACCTGCTCGCCTTACGCTGTTACTTAAAGGCTAGGTCTATCTCGCGGTAGCTGTCCTGCAGCCATTTTTTGGCTCGCTGGCGCTCAATAGCGGACATCGCCTTAGTGTTGTTGGTGGCGGCCCAAAAACTGAAGTTATAAAAATCTATCTTTTGGGTAAGTCCGGCCACTAATTTAGGCAAGGTAACGAATACGGCACCTGCGGCCTTGGCTTTTTTGGCAATCTCTGAATTGTCAAAGAAGCTGAAATCTTGACCCCGGCCCTGGTTTTTTACCACAATCAATTGCATGGGGCTATCGCCGTAACGGCGCAGGTATTTATCTAACAACCGAGCAGAATCCGCGCCGTCGTCCATTACGTGCCAAAAATAAACCGTTGCGTCTATTTCTGTTAAAAACTCAAACAAGTCGCTTTCTTCAATCCACACATCCAAGTGCTTTGCGGTTTGCGCGGCCAAATCGACGATGATTTCCAACTCCGGCTTCTCTTCCGCCTGCTTTAAGATTTCATCCAAGCTTTCCAGATCGTCCACTTTCACGGCCTTGGTGTAATCGGCGTAAAAGCGGCTAAGCGTCGCGTGGGACTGATCGCTGTCGTAATTGGCAAACGGCTTTTTCTGATCGATAAAATACTGAGCTAACACACGAGATGTGAACGACTTACCCACACCGCCTTTTTCACCGCTGATAAAATGAATTCTAGCCATTGCTTCCTCTGCGTTGAATCGCACCAATAAGATGCACTGTATTTATTGCTCTGCCTTCGTGGGCAGGGTGTCGAAGAGTACCTTAAATTTGTGACTAAAAAAATAAGCACCGCTTGTAGCCAAGCGTAAGAGAAAGCGGCGCCAATAGTTTTCAATAAGCGTCAAGATTGCCAGAAGGGCCCTATTTTGGCCATTTATCTTTGATTGGTCACAAATCTGACTCGTTAGGCAAATAAGGTTACGCCATTATTCTCTTACCCCACGAGGCTCACAATGACTCTGCTAAACCGCATACTATTTTTAGCTATGGCCGTTGCTGCAAGTGCAAGCCAAGCGCAGTCCAACTGCTCTGGCAGCACGCTGGCCATTAATCTTCTCACCGATAACTACGCCTCGGAAACCCAATGGCAGTTGCGCAACGCGGCCGGCCAAGCCCTAGCTAGTAGCACTGCTAGCTTGAACAACAACACCCTGTACGAGCAGGACCTATGCCTCACCGAAGGTAACTACAGCTTTACCATTACCGACAGCTACGGCGATGGCATCTGTTGTGGTTACGGCAACGGCTATTTTCAGTTGCTGATAGATGGTGAAGAAATCGCCAATGGCGGCCAATTTGGCGATGAAGAAACCGTGCCAATCAGTATTACCGCAGGGACCGATACTAGCTGCAGTGGGCACGCCTTAGAGTTGGCTTTAAACACTGATAACTATGGCAGCGAAACCCAGTGGGATATTACCTTAAACGGCCAGCAGGTCGCCTCGGGAGGCGGCTACAGCAGTAACCAAAGCTATACCGAAGCACTGTGTTTAGCAGACGGCAACTACACGCTAACGGTCACCGACAGCTACGGCGACGGCATGTGCTGCAGCCAAGGCAACGGCGGCTATAGCCTAAGTCTGGCCGGCAAAACCCTGGCCAGTGGTGGCGAATTTAGCGATCAGCAAACCCGCCAATTCAGCTTGCCGATCGATGATGGCGGCGACGGTGGTGGTGGTGGTGACAATGGCGGGGGCGGTGGCGATCTAGAGGCTTACTATGCCTCGGCGGCGGGCCTTTCCGGCTATGCGCTTAAGTCTGAATTGCACAGTATCATTGGAAACCACACCACCCAAAGCTACGGCGCGCTGTGGGATTTTTATTTGGCCTACGAAACCGACAGCTACTACGAAAATAACTACACGATTTTGGATATCTATTCAGAAAATCCGCAATCTGCAGACCCATACAACTTTACCCCCGGCTCCGATCAATGCGGCACCTACAACAGCGAAGCCGATTGCTACAACCGAGAGCACAGTTTTCCGCGCAGTTGGTTTGGTGGCTCGGTGGCGCCTATGAACTCAGACGTGCACCATATTTTTGCCACCGATGGGCAAGTCAACGCCTGGCGTGGCAGCTATCCCTTCGGGGAAGTTGGCAGCGCTAGCCGCACCAGCCAAAACGGTTCACTCTTGGGCAGTGCCCGCAGCGGCCTTGGCTACAGCGGCACTGTATTTGAGCCCATAGACCAGTTTAAAGGCGACCTAGCCCGGGCGTACTTTTACATGGCCACCCGCTACCAAGATCGCATCAGTGGCTGGCAGAATAATTCCAGCTACGGTAATGCGGTGCTGGATGGCAGCAGCCAACAAGTATTCGAAACCTGGCATTTGGAGATGCTGAAACGCTGGCACAACGAAGACCCGGTGAGCCAAAAAGAACTCGACCGCAACGACGACGCCGAGCAGTTCCAGGGCAATCGCAACCCGTTTGTGGATCACCCTGAGTGGGTGGAATCGATTTGGTAGGATCTATTGATGGATAGCGCACAGGGCGCTACACCTAGCGCCCTGCAAGAACCAAACTAACTAACGAAAACGCACGTGGTTGCGTTGTAGCTCTCTAACGCTGTGGCAACCCATTAAACGCATATCGCGTTCGATTTCGGCCTTCATTAAAGTCAACGCCCGCTCCACACCGGGCTGGCCCGCTGCGGCCAGGGCGTACAAATACATGCGGCCAACACCCACGGCCTTGGCACCCAAAGCCAGAGCCTTTAACACATGGGTACCGCGTTGTACGCCGCCATCGAACAAGACGTCGATTTGATCGCCCACGGCGTCGACAATTTCTGCTAGGTGATCAAAGGAACTGCGCGAGCCGTCCAACTGCCGGCCACCGTGGTTGGAAATCACAATGCCGGTGCAGCCGATGTCCACCGCTTTTTTTGCATCCTCTACGCTCATAATGCCTTTTAAGCAAAACTGGCCGTCCCAGCGTTTTACCATGTCCGCCACGTCGTCCCAATCCATGGATGGGTCAAGCATATTGGTAAAATAGTCGCCGATGGAGCTGGTGCCGCCGCCCATATCGACGTGGGCTTGCAACTGCGGCAGGGAGAATTTTTCGTGGGTTACGTAGTTAATTCCCCACATGGGTTTGCTCACAAACTGCCATAGGCCGGCTAGGTTCAATCGAAACGGAATGGAAAACCCGGTGCGCAAATCACGCTCTCGGTTACCACCGGTGATGGAATCCACGGTGAGCATCATGATGTCGATACCCGAGGCCTTGGCGCGCTCCATCATGGCGTTATTTAAGCCGCGGTCCTTGTGGAAATAAAATTGATACACCTGGGGCGTATTAAATTGCTGGGCTATGTCCTCCATGGAAACCGTACCCAGCGAAGACACACCAAACATAGTGCCAAACTTTTCCGCTGCAGCAGCCACGGCGTATTCACCCTGGTGGTGGAATAACCGCTGTAGCGCCGTGGGCGAGCAATACACCGGCAGCTGTAATTTGGTGCCCATAACGTCCACCGACAAATCAATGTCTTTTACGCCCTGCAGCACACGAGGCACCAAATCGCATTGATTAAACGCCTCTGTGTTACGGCGTAGTGTCACTTCATCATCGGCACCGCCATCAATGTAATTAAATATTGGGCCAGGTAAACGTTTGCGCGCCAATTTACGAAAATCGTGAAAGTTATAGCACTGCTTCAATAACATTTTTATTCCTTTTCTTTTTCTTTATTCAGCCGAGGTACTGCGACGTTACTTAAGCGCGACTAAGTTTTAGGGCGACGGAATTTAGCCAATTTACGAGCCAACTGCTGCAGGTTATTGACCTTATCGCTCTCGTCTACAATCTGTACTCCCAGCAACGCCTCTAATATGTCTTCCAGGGTGATGATGCCCTGCATCTCACCGTACTCGTTAACCACCAAGGCAATTTGCAAATTTTGCTGAATGAATTCCTGTAGCGCGGCCAGCAAAGTACCGCCATCCACCACCGCCGCTAGGGGGCGTTGATAGGATCTTAGCTCTTTAATGGTTTGGCCCTGGGCGTGGGCCAACAGCAATTCTGACTTCAGCACAAAACCGGTCACTTTTTTCTGATCATCGAATAATGGAATGCGCGAAAACTCTTTACCGGCATAGTTTTCAAAAAACTGGCTTATGTTGGTGTTGGCAGGCAACTGAAACACCACGGTTTTTGGCGTCATTACGTTGCGCACCTGCAACTCGCGCAGATTAACAATATTTTTGAGCATGGCGGTTTCTTGCTCGTTTAGATCGCCCTGGCGTGCACCCAAATCGGCCAAAGCGATAAACTCCGCTCGGTTAAATCCCTCCAGGCCGGCACCGTGGGTAATTTTTTCGGTGAGTTTATTCGCCACCACCACAAACGGATGCAGCACTTTCACCAACGCCGCCAACACAAAGCCCACGCTGGGCGCCAGAGCGCGCCAATAACTGGCTCCAATGGCCTTGGGAATAATTTCGGACAACACCAAAATAGCCAGGGTTAGGATGCCCGAGAACACCCCCACCACATTGCTACCAAACACAGCCGCGGCCTGGGCACCGGCACCAGCCGCCCCCATGGTGTGGGCCACGGTGTTTAACGTAAGGATCACGGCCAGAGGGCTATTAATTTGCGCCTTTAACGCCGCCAGTACCGGCCCGGCTCGCTTACCTTTTTGTTCTAAGTCGTGCACGTAGGCCGGTGTTACGCTCAGCAGCACCGCCTCGGCCACCGAACACAAAAATGAAAAGCCCACCGCCAGAAGTATATATAACGTTAATAGAACCATTAATTATTCCTATCCCAACTCGCGCTTCGAGTATGCGCGTGGATGCTGGTGCTGAGTCTACCGTTGTCGCCGCAAAACCTCTATGGTGAATACCGCTTATCGGCAGTAATTATCGGCAGGGTTCAAGTGTGGAACTTATCGTACAACTACCAGTCTAGGGCGGTGTGTTTCAACCACGGCAATGGGGCCTATCGGAAATTCATGGATGACCCACTCCCCGGAATACACCTAAGCCCCGCAAACCGCCCTCCCCTATTTAGCCGGCGGCGCCTTTGGTTGGCATTAACCCTATCTGGCTGTGGCCACCTGGCCCTTTCTGCTTGGCTATTGTCTTGGCCTAGCCCTTATTCCAGCATTACATCGCCACCACGGGCCACGGCAACGGTTGCGGTGACTCTATCGCCGCAGCGCGTTCTAGCTCCTCCGGCGAAGTTTGATGCACAGCCCGCTGTAAATGCCAAAACCATAACTGAAACAACTGAAACAACTGAAACAACTGAAACAACTGAAACAATAGAAACAACAGAAACAACAGAAACCGCACCCAGCCAAACTCCGAATGCCGTCGCCAAATCGTTACCTAAAACCAACCCCACGCACACCGTAACCCGCGATGTAAAAGTCGAATCTAAAGACTCACCGAAACCAACTAGCATCGCCACAGAAAACCCCGCCGTTTTAACCACTGCCCCCGAATTTTCTACACTCGAATTTACTAGGCCCCAATTTACAAGACCCCTGGGCAATCAACCGGCAGGCACCCAGGGAACGGTATTTAATCCAGCGTTGCAAAAGAAAATTCAAACGTCTCGCGCCATGCAAAGTAGAGCACAGGCAACTCAACCGGTGGCCAGCTACACCACTCCTTCCGGCCAGGAGGTTTTTGCCAACGGTGATACCTGCAGCAAAATCGTCGCCGCCAGTGACGACCACGATCAGGAACAATGGCAAATTGGCGCTCGCTGCGCCTGGATTCAATCCGACTCAGAAAAGTTTATGGATAAGGTTAACCAGGGCTTGCAGGAGCGATAGTGCAGTTAGATTATGTAGCAACAATAGAGATCACATTTTTTATTGGTTATAAAAAGGCAATGCTCGTCGTGGCCCCAACAAGGAGAGAATAACAATGAGAACAACAATGAGAAAAATAAGGGGAACATCGGGCAGCCGATGAAAACTGCCCGGCACAGAAATAGCGCTGTCTAAGACGATAGCAATTAATCCGCGCGATAGCTTTGATGGCAACCCTTGCAGGTTTTTAATACCGTTTTAAAAGGCGCGTCGATATCAGCACCGGCATCAAGTGCAGACACTAACTCCGCGCTGGCCGAGATCAAATCTTGGCTGATGCGTTGAAACTTTTCGGTATTTTTCCAGATATAAGGCAAGGCATCGGTACTGAGCCCGGATTCCGGGCCGCTGCCCTCGGGGAACCACTGTGCCAGCTGTGAAGCTTCTTGGTTGATGGCTGCGGCAGCATCTTTTACCGCTGGGGTTGTGGTATCGCCGGCTTTTAATGCATTGCGAATAGCTTTCACCGATTTGCCCATGGTTTTAAACCCGGCTTGGCGTTGTTCCGTGATCTCGGCGGTATCGGCCAAGCTGTTTGCCATGGTCAATAATAATGTGCAGGCAACGGCCCCACCCAGTAAGGCTTTTGTTAACGGTGTTTTTCTCATTTCGGTTCTCTTACAGATCTAATCACAGCACTGGGCTTACATCGGCGGAAGTAAACACAGCAAAAAATTCTTTTTGTGCCCAATAGTGAATGCTTTGGGCTTGGGCAACCGGCGTATTGCCCTTAGCATCAGCCAAATCGATACGCGCTCCGTGGTCAGCCAACAGTTGGAACATGGCTTGAATTTCGGTGCGGGGAATGGGCGAGTCGGTGCCAATATTCATTAACAGGTGCAATGGCCCCTTCCCGGAACGATTCACACTATTGGCATCACCGTGTAAGCCTAAGGCCAGCTCCAATGCATGAGCATTACTTTGCGCTGCAGCCAATAACACGTTGGTGCCGTCCTCTTGGGCAAATTCAATATCGGCACCACCGGCCACCAAACTGCGCATAATATCGGCGTTGCCCAACTCGGCGGCCATCAGCAGCGGCGTTGTGGGATAAACCACATAGGGCGCGCTGGTGAAATTAACCTCGTAGCGCCAGGTCAGTTTGGATTCACCGGTGAGCGCGTTGGGATCTGCCCCCTTGCGCAACAATAGCGCCACTAGCTGAGGCTGCTGTGCTTGCACGGCGGCGTGTAAAAGCTGCCTGCCATTGCGGTCGTAGGCGGAAAGATCCACGCCCTGCTCAATTAATTGTGCCGCCACCTGGTACTGCTGTTGATACATCGCCATCTGCACTACAGAGGTCTGCTCCGGGCCGATGTGGCTGGTACTGGCACCAGCATCAAGCAGCGTAAAAGCGGCCTGGGGGTTGCCGCTTTTTAAGGCAAAAAACAGCGGCGTAAAACCCGCCGTGGTTACCGTATTAACGTCGGCGCCTGCGGCCAATAGCGCTTCGATATTGCCTACCTTACCCGCCGCGGCAGCGTGCATTAATGCGCTTTGGCCGGTGGCATCGACGGATTCAACATCCACACCTTGTTGCAAAAACTGCTGCAACACAGGCGTTGTAGCCGAACCTGCACACAGCGCAAAGGCAGCAACGTTGGAGCCGCTGTCTGTGGCAGTAACGTCGGCCCCGGCGGCAAGCAGTTGCTGCAAAATGGCGTGGTCGCCGCGCAGGCAAGCCACCAATAACGGCGGCCAGCTGGCTGGGCTTGTGCTATCGGCCACACCATCCACCCGAGCGCCCGCTACCAGCAGTAGCTCAACCAATTCCGGCGATTGCATCTCCACCGCCCAGGCCAGCGGTGAGGCACCGTCGGCAAGGCGTTGATTCGGATCGGCACCCTCGGCCAGGGCCTTGGCCACCAGGGCGGGGTTATTGGATTGCAGGGCTGCAAGTAGGCTCGGCGTCTCGGCCCGTAGGCCCGCGCTGGTTAACCCAGCCAACGCCAATACAGTGGTAGCCCAGATCCTTTTGTTGAGATTAATCACGGCTTATCCCATTAATTGCGTCAGAGGTTGGGTGCTATCGCCAAAGGATTCCGCCGGCACCCCCAACTGCTGCATCATGGCCAGCATTAAATTACACATTGGCGTGTGCTTGGGCATGGCGATATGGCGGTTACCTGGCACACCTCCGCCGGCCACCAGCACCGGCAGGTCCATGTTGTCGTGCTCATTGGATTCGCCCAGGCTGGCACCGCCCAGCACTAAGGTGCTGTCCAGTAAGCTGCCTTCGCCATCCGGCGTGGTGGCCAAGCGTTCCAGCAAATAGCCAAATTGCTGCATGTGGTATTGGTTGATTTTTACCAGCTTGTCGATTTTTTCTGGGTCGTAGCCGTGGTGGCTAAGGCTGTGGTGGGCATCGGGTACGCCGATTTCTGGATAGGCACGGTTACTTAATTCACGCCCCGCCATCAGCGTTACCACCCGCGTCATATCCGACTGCAACGCCAAAATTTGTAGCTCGGTCATTAACCGCACGTGCTCTTCAAAGGAATCCGGTAAACCCGCCGGCAGCGTGATGACATCGGCGTTGATATCCAAACTCTGCTGGCTGGCCTTTTGGATGCGCTTTTCCACCGAGCGAATGGAATCCAAATATTCTTCCAGTTTACGCCGGTCGTTAGCCCCCAATTTGGGATTCAGCCGTTGGCTGTCGGCCAAGACAAAATCCAAAATACTGGCCTTACGGGCGGTTTGCGCCGCCCGGGCAGCTTCATCCACGGCGCTGGCATCACCGAACAACCGCTCGAATACATCCTGCGGTTTTACTGATACGGGCAGCGGTGACGTAGGGCTGCGCCAAGACAAGGTATTGGTGTAGGTGCAGCTGTAACCAACATCGCAGCTGCCCAAAAGGCTGGGCGGCTCTATGCCCAATTCCAGGGAGGGAAATAACGAATCCTTGCCAATGTGATTGGCCAGCAACTGATCCATGGAAATACCGCAGTACAGATCGGAACCCTCGGTGCGTTTGGGGTGGGCGCCGGTTAAATAGGCGGCGCAACTGCGGCCGTGGCTACCGGGGCCGTCGCCCAGGGCGCTAGCGTTGTAGTGCGCCAAGCCGGAAATTACGGTGAATTTATCTCGGTGCTTGGCCAGGGGCTGCAAAATGGGCGACAAGGTGTAATCCCTGCCGGTTTCTTGCGGCGTAAAGCGCTGCATTCGCATGCCGTTGGGCGTGTAAAAAACACTCATGCGCTTAGGCCTGTTTTCGTAGGCTAGTGCGGGCTTGGGCAATAGGGATTCCATCACGGGCAAAGTGATGGCAACCCCTAACCCACGCAGTAACGAGCGACGATTAATCTGGGTGGAATCGGTCATGCGGCGGGCGTCCTCCGATAGTTAAACGGCTCGCTGGTAACAATGCCGTAAATAATGTCGCGAATACGAAAATCATTGGCTTGGGCTGCGCGTACAATGGCGCGCAGCTTGGGCTGATCGTAGGCCTCAAGGCCACGGCCCAAGGCGTAGATCATTAAGCGCTGGGTAAAGGCTTCCGCGAATTGCGTTTTGCGGGCCAATAACACCGCCTGCAAACCCGAAATGCCATCAAAGTTTGTGCCGTCGGGCATGGTGGCGCTGGCGTCTATGGCGTTGCCAGCGTCAACGCTGCGGTAATTGCCAATGGCATCGAAGTTTTCCAATGCCAAACCCAACGGGTCCATCATTACGTGGCAACTGGAGCAGCTCGGGTCTTCACTGTGCAGTGCTAATTGCTCGCGCTGGGTAAGGTGTTTGCCGCCTTGCTTGGCAACCAATGCAGGTACATCCGGTGGCGGGGGAGGCGGTGGTGCCGCCAATAGATTATCCAGTATCCACTTGCCACGTTTAACCACCGAGGTGTGGTTGCCATAGGAGGTCACCGTTAAAATACTGCCCTGGCCCAGTAATCCACCACGGTTATTTTGCGGCGTTAAATTGACCTTGCGCAGGGCCGGGCCTGACACGCCATCAATACCGTAGTGCTTGGCTAAGCGCTCATTTAAAAAGGTGTAATTACTGGCAAGAAAATCCAGCACACTGCGATCTTGCTGCACGATGTAATTAAAGAATTCTTCACTCTCGCCCAGCATGGCCTGGCGCAGGGGCACATCGAAATCCGGATAGGCCACCACATCGGCTCGGTGAAATTCTAAATTACGCAAATACAACCACTGGCCGGCAAAGTTCTCGGTAAGAGCCCGGGCCTTAGGGTCGTCCAGCATGCGCGTCAGTTGATTTTGCAGTACCCCGGGCTTACGCAATTGATTACTTTGGGCCAATTGCAGTAATTCTTCGTCCGGCAGGCTGCTCCAAATAAACAACGCTAGGCGCGCGGCGAACTCGGTGTCAGAGATACTGTGCACAAAACCCGGCGCGCTGTCGGCGGGGTCGTGTTCGTATAAAAATAAAAAACTGGGCGAAACTAATATGGCCTGGATGGCCGCGGCCACGCCGGCTTCAAACCCTTCGGCTTCGGCCACTGTGTTGTACACGCCCATCAAACCAGCCAGATCAGCGTCGTCCAACGAGCGACGATAGGCCTGGTTTGCCAGCGTGCTAATAATACTGCTGGCACAGCGCTGGGCGGTGAATGGCCAGATTCTGGGCTGACACTGAAAAATCTTTTTCTGGCTGGGGGTTTCGCCCTCGGCCACAATGGAGACCGGCCCCTCAACGTCAATTTGCAGCACGTCCCTTGGGAAATTATTTTGCGCATAGCGCGGCGACATATAATACGACGGCACTTGTGTGTCGCCTACCCGCTCACCATCGACGATAAAATCCAGAGTGAGCATGGTGGGTTGGTGCAGGGGCAACACTACAATGTCGGTGGTGTTATGTAACGTCTGCACACTTTCATCCAAACTCAAATCACGCCGAAACGCCATACCCAAGGTATGCGGGCCGGCACTGAGGTGAACGCTGTGGCTGACCCGGTTTTGCTCTAGACGATCGGTTTCGTTATTGGTGTTGGCGTTAAGGTATCCGCTGATTTCATACTCGCCGGTGTAGGGCGCGTAAAATTTAAAGGCGCCGCCACCGCGCGAATTTAACGGCAGGTTATTACTCATGCGCTCATCAAACGCGGGCACACCCTGGTTTAATATGGAGCCATCCTTGGGCAATTGAAAAGTGGTTGTGTAAGGCTGTTGCGGAGCGAGGCCTGCCGCCAAGCGGCTCACCTTACCGGCCACAGCTAAATAACGGTCCATCAGCGTGGGGGATACCGATAACACATCGGCAATGTTGTCAAAACCGTAGCCCGTATCATCGGTGGGTAACTGCTCGCGGATATCAATATCCAGGGCCAATAAATCGCGTATGGCATTGTTATATTCGGTGCGGTTTAACCGCCGCAGGGTGGCGCGGCCCGGGTTAGGATGGGCCGCAGCGTAGTCGTCTAAGCCACCGGTGAGCCAACCCAAAAAATCCGCCAGTTCAGCCTCCTCTGGCTGGGGCCGGCTGGCCGGAGGCATTTCGCCGCGCTGGGTAACACGTAAAATACTTTCCCAACGGGCCAACTCATCGCCCTTAGCCAGACTGGCTAAATCAAACTCCTCCAGGCTCCAATTGCCGGAATAGCGTTCATCGTTGTGGCAGCGAGAGCAGTGCTCTTGCAAAAACTCACCGGCCTGGCTCAAATCGTAGGCTTGAGCTTGAGCTGTGAGTACAACCAAGCCAGCAACCAACGATTTAGCCCAACGAATAGGTCTGCCGTTGCGACCTCCCTTGGCTAGAAACCTTTCGTTCGATCTTGGCTTAATCATCACCGCTCCTATTTACACCGTGCAGCCCAGGTTGGACATATCCGCCAGGGATTACTTGCCGCAGTAAGGGCAATATACATGCCACCAACCTGACCAAGCAGACAGGTTTTAAAAAAGCTGAATAAAATCAGTTGGTAAGGAGTAGGTTCAAATGGGACTGGGCTTGCTAGACATCAAGAAGTATCAAATATGTTACCAATCTTGCGCACTGCGCACAGGTATGGGGCAGGTTACCGACACTCCAGTTTGTTTTAATGGGTAATCGTGCATTTATAACTAGACTTTATCCAGCAAATAATTCGTAACCGCCGCGCCCCACCAATATCACCGACAGTAAAAACAGCGTGGTGTGAATAAACCGCATATAGGTTTCCTGGCGCATAATTTCGGTTAGCCAGCGGCCAACGTAGACACCGGCTATACCAGCCACCGATAAACCCGCAACCAGCGACCAGTTGAGGTTATCCAACTGGCCGATGGCAAAGTAGGCCGGGATTTTCACAAAGTTACCGGCGGCGAAGGCAATAGCCACAGTACCGGCGAAGGTTAACTTGGGCAGCTGCTGCGGTAACAAATAGGCCTGCGATGGTGGCGAGCCGGAATGGGTGATAAAACTGGCGATACCGGTAATTACCCCCCAAAAAACACCCGGCACCAGCCTTGCCGGCTGGCGCTCTGTTTGGCTGCTGCCTAGCCACGTTTTGGCGCAATACCACAACCCAATGGCACCGGTAAAAATCAACAGGGCGCTCTCTGGTGTATAGGGGGTGATTAGGGTAGCGATGGCAATGCCCAGCAACATGGACGGCACCAGTATAAGCACGTTGCGTTTGGAGAAATCCTTACGGTACAACCACACACCAAACCAATCGGTGACGATAAACACCGGCAATAACAACGCCGCCGCGGCAATGGGGCTCATCACCAACGCCAGCATGGGCACGGCTATGGCCCCGGCGGAAGCCAACCCACCCTTGGAAGCGCCAACAATAAAGGCCGCACTGAGCAACAACACCACTTCTAACATCTAATTCTCTTTTTAACTTCTCTTTTTTATCAAGACGGGCACCATTCATTAATGGGGCTAATAAGTGCTATCGATTCTACACCATTACACCGGGTTAACTGAAAACGTAGACTCTAATAACCGACCACCACTGTAGCGATCACTAAGAAAACCAACGTGAAAACGGCTGTGAGTGAAGAATACCCCCCTTGGAACTGGATTAATGCCCATGCCTGGAAAACTGCCCGCCCTACTGACGAGCTTAGCATTTGTATTGGTGAATGCCGTACTGCCAAACATCAGTATTGCGGAAGAAAACCGCGTTACTTTTCCAGCCAATATAGACAAGTTAGTGCACTACACCACGGTAACACGAGGCGAAGTGGAAGAGATTTTAACCACGCAAGAGGCCATCGACGCAGTGGCCAATAACCAGCCCATTCCCTACGGCACCCACGTGGTCATTCGCTTTCACCGCGATAGAGAAATCACCCGCTACTTTGTGATGCAAAAGGGCCGGGGCTGGGGGCAAGACTACCCCAATGGCCGTACCAAGGATTGGCAATTTCAATTCTATAATGCCGACCAATCCATAAAGTTAGAGGAAAACACCCAGCGCTGCCAATCCTGCCATGCCCGCCGGGCTAGCGATCAATTTATTTACACCTTTGATGAATTAAAAGACTTCCAATAGCATCCGGCGCGTTGATATGACGTTACCACGCCTAGCCCGGTTGTTGATCACGCTATGTGCTACCGCAGGCTTTATTACCGCCCTAGCCTACTGGTGGTTGGATAACAAAACCCATGAGTTAATCGGTTGTGCAGTACTGGTCTTGGTAATTACTCACACGATTATTAACCGACGAAGATTTGCCCGGTACTTTACCGCGCCGCTAACCCGCCGCAAGCTGATGTTCTTTTTAATCAACGTCAGTATGGTTTTGGGTTTGCTTATTGTCGCCACCACAGGCATTGCTATTTCGCAAAGCGTTTTCCTAGGCTGGATCGATTGGCAAGCGGCGGCACCTTACCCATTGCACTACACCGCGGCCTATTGGGTAGCGGTGCTAATGGGCATGCACCTGGGGATGAATTGGAACGTCATTACACAGTGGTTTCGGCCATACGCACAGGCCTTGCCAGAAATCTTGGTCACCCGCCTAAAATGGCTTTTTATTGCAGCTATCCTAATGCTCGGTATCGCAGGAGTGGTTAAATTAAACCTTGCCGCCAAACTCACCAACCAGCCCACGTTAGATCTGTGGGATTTCAGCAAACAAACGCCACAGTTTTATCTGTATTGGTCCGCGCTTTTGGGTCTGGCAGGGGTAGCCACTCGCAAACTTCTTAAATAAATTTAGCCCCCCAAGCTCATTCACCCCTCCCTGCAACGGCCTCTGCCCCGGGGGCCTTGATTCTGTTGCTCCTTCCCCAAAGTGGCAGCGTTGGGCAGACCTTCTCACCATCTTGACTGGCATTGATTACAGGCATCCTGCTGAGCTAACGCATATCTCTATGACCACGCCATAAAGATGCAATTTTGGCACATTGCATTCCTTTTTCGATCATCCGGGCTTCGCTCAAGTGGATATTCTGTCGTTGGAATTTCCCTTTAATTATTTATAAATATAACAATACGAGGTTCTTTCGAATGACCAACACCTATTACACCACGCAGGTCCACGGTGAATATCAGATTCAAAATATTGGCGACTTAACACTTGAAGAAGGTGGCGTACTTCGCAACTGCGAGCTGGCTTACCGAACGTTTGGCACGTTAAACCAGGATCGTGATAACGCTATCCTTGTGACGACATGGTACTCCGGTACCAGCAAGATTATGGAAGATGTCTATATAGGGGAAGATCACGCCTTAGATCCCAACCGCTACTTCATTATTGTCGTCAATCAGATCGGTAACGGTCTGTCCTCATCACCTCACAATACGCCGCCTCCATTCAACGGTCCCAGGTTCCCCACAATACGCATTGGCGACGACGTGCGGGCACAACACAAACTGTTAACACAATACTTCGGCGTGGAGTCATTGGCCCTGGTTGTGGGAGGCTCCATGGGCGCGCAACAAACCTATGAGTGGGCGGTGCGTTACCCAGATATGGTTAAGCGTGCAGCGCCCATCGCTGGTACCGCACAAACCACCCCCCACGACAAACTGTTTTCTGAAACCGTCATTGACGCCATCACCTCCGACCCGGCCTGGCAGTCCGGTTGGTATAAAAACTCATCAGAAGTACACATTGGCCTGCGTCGTCACGCCAAGCTCTGGGGGGCCATGGGGTTCTCCACTGAGGCTCTAAAACAGAAGAAATGGCAAGAACTGGGATTTAGCTCCATCGATGATTTTATGGTGGGCTTTTTAGAAAACTATTTTCTACCCATGGATCCGAATAACCTAATGACGCTGGCCTCAAAATGGCAACACGCTGACGTTAGCCGCCATACCGATGGTTGCCTAGAAAGCGCCATGGCTCGAATTACCGCCAAAGTGTTCGTTATGCCCATCGACGAAGATATGTTTTTTCCGCCCAGGGATTGTGAAGACGAAGCCCGGCTAATTAGCAATGGCCAACTTCGCCCGGTGAAATCGCTCTGGGGGCATTTGGCGCTGTTCGGGCTAGAGCCCGCCTACGTTGAACAAGTTGACCAACTGCTTAAAGAACTCCTCGCCCTATAACAATAATGATGAGATACCAACATGAAACACTTTATAACGCGCACTATCGCGCTATTCACCGCCAGTGTGAGTATAAATAGCTACGCTGTAACCATTGATGCCGGAGATTACACACGGCTACCCGACGGCACAGATCTCGCCCTGCTGTATTTTCAATCCTTTACCGGAACGAGCTTTTACGTCGATGGAGACGAGGTCTTCGACGACGCCGAACTTAACGGTAATGTCGGCATTCTGCGCGGTGTTAAATTTATGGATGTCGGCAATCTAACCGTTGCACCGCAATTTCTACTGCCCTTTGGCAAAGTCAGTACCGATGGCGATATCGCCAATTTAGACTCTGCCAACGGTTTGGGCGACCTAATCATTGCCCCCACTATTCACCTGGTGCAAGATCCCAGCCGAGCCAAATCTTTGGCTTTTACGCCGTGGCTGTACTTACCCACCGGCGACTACGATGCCGATAAAGCCATCAACGCGCTGGGGGAAAACCGATGGAAATTGGCATTACAGATCGGCCATATCAGACCGATTGCTGAAAATTGGCTGCTTGATATCATCGCAGACGTTTTATTCTTCGGTACCAACGACGATTTCAGCCCCAATGGTCTGGAGCTAAAACAGGATCCGCTCTACGAAATACAATCGCACATACGCTATAATGTCGCACCCACAACAACCCTATCTGCAATGATTTCCCAGTCTTGGGGTGGTGAAACTGAAATTGAAGGCGTTGCGCAAGATAACGAACAGAGCCGGTTAAAGGCGTCGATTACGGTCAGTCACTTCCTCAAGCCAACGATACAAGTGCTGGGCTCGCTGGGTAAAGATATATCGGTGGATGAAGGCGTGGCTGAGGATGTTCGCTTTAACTTACGCGTGTTAACTATTTTTTAGAACAGGGAAGCGCTGCTAGGACGATCAGGGACGATTGCCTTATTACAATAATAAAGGGGGCTAATATGGCAGATTATCACTATCTCAGAAGTGCCTTGCTCTTCGATGAGACAGGTGCAGCTACGAGTAATCACGAACTGGTTAAATCCAGTGATTTCGACGAGATACGCTTGTGGTCGGACAAGGTATACATGCCTTATACCGTGGACCCTATCGGTAAAAACATACGACCAAACTCTTCATTACATGCGCTGGAAATTGGTAGCATGAAGATTAGCCGGTTTCGCTACGGGATCCCGGTTCATCTGCACGATTTCTCCAGCGACACCGGCGTGGGCATGGTACTCACCACCTTACAGGGGTACGCCCGGCACTGGCAAAATGCGAGCAACTACACAGAAACAGCCCGCGGCGAAAGTTTTATAGTCGATAATAGCCGCGTTGAATACACAGGAGACTTTAACCCCGATCACCTTCAACTTAACGTCACATTTTCCCACGCTTATATAGAAGAGCTATTCAGAAAAATAACCGGCCAATGCGCGCCCGAGGATTTATGGCAAGCCAGGGTAAAGTTCGGCCCCGGCAATACCAGCTGGGCCAGCCTACTGGAGTACGCCATTAGAATGATGACAGCTCCGCACAACGCGCTCATTAAATCCCACCTCGAGGAGTCATTAGGCACTAACCTAATAATGCAGTGGGCAGCTGCTAGCGGGTTCGACCTTAATAACAGCGCGGGCATCGCCCCCAGCTACGTCGTCAAAGCAGAGAGATATTTGCAACACAATGCTCAGCGCGCGCCAACCATGTCTGAACTTGCCGCAAGTGCGGGGGTCAGCGGCCGCGCGCTTCACAACGCTTTTAAAAAATATCGCAACACCACGCCAATGAAGTACTTACGTGAATTACGCTTACAAGGGGTAAAGTCAGAACTACAACAGGCGCCGGGCCATGTCACCGTGGCGGAGATCGCGTATGGCTGGGGATTTTCCTGCCTGGGTAGATTTGCGTCCGTTTACAAGTGCCGATTCGGGGAATTACCATCAAGTACACGCAGACGAGCAGATTGAGTTTACCTGTGTGTTATATCCTTAAGTGGCAAACTCGCGTGCGGCCGTATTGCCAATCGCCCTCGAGCCACTGCATCAACTCCGCAACACCGCGAATTAACAAAATTATTGCTGACAGATTTCAAGATCACTCGTGTAGCTTTTTGCTAAAGACTGCTTCAACCAGCCACTCGCACAAGCACCCACCCAAAAGCACCGACACACAGCAACCGAGCACTTAACGCTAGCGGTACCAAGACGGCTTGAGCTTCAGCGAATACTGCTTCTGGCCGCTTGCTTTTTCGCCCATATAATATGTCGCTGCACGGCCTCATTGGCGAGAAGATCCGCCAGCGAATTAAATTCCCGCCCCAGTTGCTTCTCACTAAATTGTTTATGAATAAAACTATGGCAACTGCGGCATAGGATAATGCCTCGCTCGCGCATATCGGTTAAATCGAAGTTTTTTCGAAACCATTTATTTTTATGTTGCGAACGCGGTATTAGGTGGTGGAAGGTTAATGTGTGCTGAGCGCCGCACAGGGCGCAGCGATCAGCACTCATACTACCGGCCGCTGCGAGGTTTGTTGCGGCCTGTGGGTTTGCCGCCGGGCTTTTTGCCCGCTCTGTTGCCCGGCTTAGCACTGGCCTTAGGCTTATTACCCGGCCCGGCGCGGTTTTGGGCTTTGGGCAGGGCTTGCTGGCGTTTGTCACCGCGGGCCGGGCGAGTGCCCTTGGCGGTGCCGCCCAGGCGTTTGCGCACTTTATATTCTTCATGCTCGGCGGGCACCAACTGGCCGGGTTTGGTACCGATTAAATCCTCGCGCCCTAAATTACGCAGCGCCTCGCGCAAGCGAGCCCAGTTGGCTGGGTCGTGATAACGCAGAAAAGCTTTTTGGCCGCGGCGTTGATTAATGTCTTTTGCACTGAAAACCTTTTCCGATTTATAGGTAACCTTTTTCAGCGGATTGCGACCAGAATAATACATGGCCGTGGCCAGGGACATCGGCGAAGGATAAAAGGTTTGCACCTGGTCAACTTCAAAGCCGTGTTCTTTTAACCACAGCGCCAGGTTCATCATTTCTTCGTCGTCGCAGCCGGGGTGGGCGGCAATAAAATACGGGATTAAATACTGCTTTTTGCCGGCCTCTTTGGAGTACTTGTAAAACATTTTTTCGAACCGACGGTAGCTGCCCATGCCCGGCTTCATCATTTTACTGAGGGTTCTATCTTCGCTGTGCTCCGGGGCAATTTTTAGATAACCACCTACATGGTGGGTCACCAATTCTTTAACGTACTCTGGGTCTTCCACCGCCAGGTCGTAGCGCAAGCCAGAGGCAATGGCCACGGTGTGCACGCCATCGATTTTGCGCGCCTTGCGGTACAACTGGGTAGTGGGGCTGTGATCGGTTTTTAGGTTGGGGCAAATTTCCGGGTACACACAACTGAGCTTACGGCAGGAGGCCTGAATGTTATCGTCCTTGCAGTTGAGCTTGTACATATTGGCGGTGGGGCCGCCCAAATCCGAAATGGTGCCGGTAAAACCCGGTACCTTTTCTTTGATCAGTTCGATCTCACCCAAAATAGACTCTTCAGAGCGGCTTTGAATAATCCGGCCTTCGTGCTCGGTAATAGAACAAAAGGTGCAACCTCCAAAACAACCGCGCATGATATTCACCGAGGTTTTAATCATGTCGTAGGCGGGTATGCGTTGGCCTTCGTATTTGGGGTGTGGTACTCGTGTGTACTCAAAACCAAACACCGCGTCCATTTCCTCGGTGCTCAGCGGAATGGGCGGCGGGTTTACCCAAATGTCTCGGTTACCGTGTTTTTGGATAAGCGCGCGCGCGTTGTGGGGGTTGCTCTCTTGGTGTAACACACGGGAGGCGTGGGCGTAGAGCGCTGGGTCTTTGCTGACTTTCTCAAAGCTGGGCAGGCGGATACAGGTTTTATCCAACACCAAATCCTGCTCATAGCGACGCAGGGGCATCGGCACGATGCGCACGGCCTGCACGTCATCAGTGTTTGGCTCCTGGGGCTTGGCGTCATCCGCTTGGATATTGCCGTCGGCATCCACCGTTTGTTTATCGTGCATTACCTCGTAGGGATTGGGCATTTGATCAATGCGACCAGGCCAATCAATACGGGTGCTGTCCAGCTCGGTGAAGCCGTTGGGCGTGTGGTTAACCACCAGGGTTGTGCCGCGTAAATCGTTAATGGCGGCCACCGGCTCACCGACGGCCAAGCGATGGCTTAAATCGACAATGGCTCGCTCAGCATTGCCGTATAACAGGATATCCGCGGTGCTGTCGATTAACACCGAGCGGCGCACGCAATCGCTCCAGTAATCGTACTGGGCAATACGCCGCAGGGATGCCTCGATACCGCCAATCACCACCGGCACATCTTTAAAGGCGTTTTTACAGCGCTGGCTGTAGACGATCACCGCGCGGTCTGGGCGTTTGCCGGCCTCACCACCGGGGGTGTAGGCGTCATCGCTGCGCAGGCGCAAATCGGCGGTGTAGGCGTTGATCATGGAATCCATATTGCCGGCGGTGACACCGAAATACAGATTGGGCTTACCCAGGGCCGTAAAGTCGTCATTACTGCGCCAATCTGGCTGGCTGATGATGCCCACCCGAAACCCTTGGCTTTCCAGCAAGCGGCCCATAATAGCCATACCAAAACTAGGGTGATCCACATAGGCATCACCGGTGACGATGATTATGTCGCAGCTGTCCCAGCCCAACTGGTCCATCTCTGCCCGAGAGGTCGGCAAAAAAGGCGCGGTTCCGTAGCATTCGGCCCAGTATTTGGGGCTATGGAAGAGATCTGGTGCAGTGATTGGCATAAGGCTAAGTTCGGGTGGAGAAAAGCGTGCATTCTCCCAAATAATGACGGGTTAGCCTAGCGGAGATGATAATTAAACGCTCTAACGCCCGCTAGTATTAGGCCCTGTCTATGGGCATTAGGCCGTTGTAATATGACCGCCAACATCGGCACAGCATGCTCATAACAAGGGCCACACCACTGTGGCTAACAGAATTCATGGCTAACAAAATTCGCTTAGGTATCGACCTAGGTGGCACTAAGATTGAAATCATCGCCCTGGATGAACAGGGCGCGGTGCTGTTCAATCAGCGTGTAAATACGCCGCGTGGAGAATACCAGGGTACGCTGCAAGCCATTGGCGAGCTTATTGCCCAGGCGGAAACGCAACTGCAACAGCCGGCCAGCATAGGCGTGGGCATGCCGGGCAGTTTTTCACCGGGCTCGGGCAAGGTACGCAACGCCAACTCCACCTGGCTCAATGGCCAAGCCTTTGATAAAGACCTGCAAAACCACCTTGGCCGCGAAGTGCGTTTTGCCAACGATGCCAATTGCTTGGCCCTGTCAGAGGCGGTGGACGGCGCCGGCGCGGGCTGCCATTCGGTATTCGCCATTATTATTGGCACCGGTGTGGGCGGCGGCTTGGCCTTTGACGGCAAAGTGCACCATGGCTTAAATGGCTTGGGCGGCGAGTGGGGGCACAACCCGTTGCCGTGGTTGGAGAAACAAGCCTACCCCGGCCCGGATTGTTACTGTGGCAAGCAGGGCTGCATTGAAACGTTTATCTCCGGCACTGGGTTTACCCAAGACTACCTTCGCCACACGGGCAAAGCGCTCACCGGCGAGGAGATTATGGCCGCCTTTGACGACGGTGAACCGGAGGCTCGGGAGTGCTTTGCGCGCTATCAAAAACGCTTGGCCCACGCCATTGCCAGCGTTGCCAATATTTTGGACCCGGATGTGTTTATTTTGGGCGGTGGTATGTCGAACATCACCCACCTTTACGACCATCTGCCGGGTTTAATCGAAACCGTGATTTTTGGCGGCGAATTTAAAACCCCCATACGCCCGGCCAAACACGGCGATGCCTCCGGCGTACGCGGGGCCGCTTGGCTGTGGTAGTAGAGTGCTCCGGTATTGTCTGCGGCAGTACTCTACTGTTTAGCCATGTCCACGCGCAGGGCAAAAAAAGCGTTATCTTTTACCGAACACGGCTTAGGGAATTAACGCAAACAGCCGGATAAAAATATGTGCGAATACTGATCGGCGATTTTATCGACGTCGATCTCATTTTTTTGGTGGTACCAAGAAAACACCGACGAAATCAATCCGGTCAGCGCCCGTACCAATATGTGGGGGTCTAGCTCGGTGCTCAGCTCACCCTGGCCCTGAGCCTGCACAAACAGGTCTTCCATGAGTTTGTGGTAGATCACCGATTGCTCACGGATCCGGCCCCGTCGCTCCAATGGAATGGCTTGGCGATCATCATTGAAGACAATCATGTAGTCGGCGCGGTCCATCAGGCTCTGCAGGTTATAGCGCAGCAGCATGGTCACGGCCTCGGCAATACTCACCTGCTCCGCAATCACGCTTTCCAAGTGCTCCACTTGGTGCTTTATGCCTTCTAAACACACGGCCTCTAGGGCCTCTTCTTTGGAGCGGAAATAGTAGTACAAGCTGCCCTGCTTGATGTCCAAGCGGTTGGCGATATCCAGTGTGCTGGAGCCATGGTAGCTCTTGTCTGCAAACACCGCCGCCGCCGCATCCACCGCTGCCAAATAGCGCTTGTCGTATTTGGATGGCTTGTCGGCCATTGCTCAGGCTCCTGTTGTGGTCGCTATTGCGTGTGAGATAAGGCTATCGCCAGCACCAAATGGGCGCAATGCTACGAGATAATTAAACCAGACGCCATAAGAAATCCGGTTTAATTCCTTCTGGTTATATCTATAGTCTGGTTTGCACTTAAAACCCCACCCATCGCCGCTTTAGGCCATATAACTTGTCCGGATTGCCTTATTTCAATAGAACTATAGAATACCTATCACCCTATAGAAAAACTATTAGACTATAGAATTCACGAAATTGATAATTATCCCAGATCAACATAGGTACCCCTTGTATGAGCGGCCTTACCCATCTTGAAAGACTAGAAGCAGAGAGCATGCACATCATTCGCGAAGTAGCCGCCGAATGCCGCAACCCAGTAATGCTCTATTCCATTGGCAAAGACAGCTCAGTGCTGCTGCACCTCGCGATGAAAGCCTTTTACCCGTCGCTGCCGCCCTTCCCCATAATGCACGTGGACACCACGTGGAAATTCAAAGAGATGATTGAGTTCCGCGACCGCCTGGCCAAAGACCTGGGCCTAGATATGATTGTGCACATTAACCAAGAGGGCGTGAAACAAGGCATAGGCCCCTTTACCCACGGCTCTGCGGTTCATACCGACATTATGAAAACGCAATCGCTAAAGCAGGCGCTGAGCAAATACGAATTCGACGCCGCCTTTGGTGGTGCGCGCCGGGATGAAGAAAAATCCCGTGCTAAAGAACGCATTTTCTCGTTCAGAGATAACAACCATCGCTGGGATCCTAAAAACCAGCGCCCGGAATTATGGCGCACCTACAACAACCGCATTCACAAGGGTGAAAGCATGCGCGTGTTTCCGTTATCCAATTGGACAGAACTGGACGTTTGGCAATATATCTACCGCGAGAATATTCCCATTGTGCCACTGTACCGGGCCAAGGTACGCCCGGTGGTGGAGCGCGACGGCGCACTGATCATGGTGGACGACGACCGCTTTGAATTTAAGCCCGGCGAAGAAATACAACACAAAAAAGTGCGCTTCCGCACCTTGGGTTGTTATCCCCTAACCGGCGCGGTGGAATCCGAAGCCGAAACCCTACCAGAAATCATCGAAGAAATGTTGTTATCCACTACGTCGGAACGACAGGGCCGGGTTATTGACCAGGACCACGGTGCATCCATGGAGCAGAAAAAACAGGAGGGCTATTTCTAATGGATATTTACGCCAAAACTGGTTTCAACGAAATTGACGATAGCTCTGAAAAATTCGATCAATATCTCGCCGAGCAAGAAAACAAGGGCTTTATGCGTTTGTTAACCTGCGGCAGCGTGGACGACGGCAAAAGTACCTTAATAGGCCGTTTGTTGTTTGACTCTAAAATGGTGTTTGAAGATCAACTCAGCGCCTTAGAACGCGACAGCAAAAAAGTGGGCACCACCGGCGCCGACTTGGATTTGGCTCTTTTAGTGGATGGCCTTGCGGCGGAGCGCGAGCAAGGCATTACCATCGACGTAGCCTACCGATTTTTTGCCACCGACCAGCGCAAATTTATCATTGCCGATACCCCCGGGCACGAGCAGTACACCCGCAATATGGCCACCGGCGCCTCCACAGCGGATTTGGCCATTATTTTAGTGGATGCCCGTAAAGGCATACTCACCCAAACCAAGCGCCACAGCTTTATTGTGTCTTTGCTGGGCTTAAAGCACGTGGTGGTGGCCATCAACAAAATGGATTTAAAAGAATACTCCCAGCAGGTATTTGAAGATATCCAACGCGATTATTTGGATTTTGCCGAAGGCCTGGGCTTTGACTCCATCGGTTTTATTCCTATGTCGGCATTAAATGGCGACAACGTGTTGATGCAAAGCGAGCACACGCCTTGGTACCAGGGTAAAACATTGATGGAATACATCAATACCCTGGACATCAGCCAGGAAGAAGACGCCCGCCCCTTCCGTATGCCGGTGCAGTGGGTGAACCGCCCGGATTTAAATTTCCGTGGTTACTCCGGCACCATTGCCTCGGGTTCGGTCAAAGTGGGTGATGAGGTTGTCGCCCTGCCCAGCAGTCGCACCAGTAAGGTGGCCAGCATTGTGACCTTTGATGGCGAGCTGGACCAAGCCAACACCGAGCAAGCCGTCACCATTACTCTCACCGATGAAATTGATATTTCCCGCGGCGATATTATTTCCACGGTCAGTGACCGCCCTACGGTCACCAACGCCGTGGCTGCCGATCTGATCTGGATGGACGAGCAGGCTATGGTGCCCAACCAGCCGTATTTGATTCGGCTGGAAAACAAAACTGTGCCCGGCCGCGTGGCGGCCATCGACTACAAGGTCGATATTAATACCCTGGAGCAATTGCCCGGTGAGTCTCTGGCCTTAAACGAAGTGGCACGAGTGCAACTGAATCTGACCGACCGCATTGCCTTTGACCCCTACGAGCAATCGCGCAGTATGGGCTGTTTTGTGGTGATTGATCGTATCACGAACAAAACCATTGCCGGCGGCATGATCCGACACAGCCTGGATACTGCCTCCAATGTGCACTGGCAGGCATTGGATGTGGACAAAAAAGCCCGCGCCCAGGCAAAATCTCAAAAACCTGCGGTATTGTGGTTTACTGGACTATCCGGCTCGGGCAAATCTACCATTGCTAATTTAGTCGAGAAAAAACTGCACGCCCGTGGCAACCACACGTATATTCTGGATGGCGATAACGTTCGCCACGGCCTCAATAAAGACTTGGGTTTCACCGATGAAGACCGCATCGAAAATATTCGCCGAGTCAGTGAAGTAGCAGGGCTTATGGCCGACGCGGGCTTAATTGTACTGTCATGTTTTATTTCACCCTTCCGTAAGGAACGCCAGGCGGCGCGCGATTGCTGCGGCGAGACACCCTTTATTGAAGTATTTGTGGATACGCCCTTTGAAGACTGCGCCAAGCGCGACCCGAAAGGCTTGTACCAAAAAGCCATGCGCGGCGAAATTAAAAACTTCACAGGCTTAGACAGCCCCTACGAGCCACCGGAAGCCGCCGAGCTGCATATTAAAACTGCGGATCAAACCCCAGAGCAAATTGCCGATATTGTGGTGGATTACTTGGATGCCAATGACTTCCTAGCGCCTTAGTTTAGATTCTTATTATTTTGTTGTCGTTTAAAGCAGGCCACAGGCCTGCTTTTTTCGTTTAAAAAAACTGTACGGTCGTAATAGTTTTTTAACGCACCTTTTTTTATTAGCCACCATTGTCCCTCAGTCTTTTTGGTGAGATGCCATTCCACCAGCAGCCACTATTCCATCGACATGCTACCAAATGGGGTGGCATTTCAATAAAACGCATTCATGAGGAATACACAATGACAACGATGAACAAATCACTTCTGGCAGCAACCTTTGGCTTACTCACCACAGGAACTGCCATTGCTGGCCCGCTATATAGCCCCGACCTAGTGTCCGATGGAAACCGTTGGGAGATTACCGGATACTATGATAACGCGCCAGGCCATATACAAGCGGCTACCCAAGGTATTTGCTTTTACCCAGATGGCATCAGTGGCACACACCAACAATATATTTGGATTTCAGACACCTTCCCAGACTGGAATGGCAGAGCGGTACAGGAAGGCGATCAAATATTCATGTACGGAGATTTTGGTGAAGATAAAGGCCACGACTCTATGACATGGGAAATTGTCACCTCCTCACCCAAAAACTCGGGCGCGGGGCATTGGCACGAATGGCTCGAAGACAGCAACTTCGGTGTCACCGTAGGCTTTGGCAATAGCTCCTTTCAACGCGTTGGTCGCTGCCAAATAAAATCCCCCGATGAAGCCCTTAAGGTATATCAAAACATCGATTATCCCAGGGACGAAACTGGCAATAAAATCACCTTACCAGCAGGCAACCGCAAAGGCTTAGACTTTTAGACAAAGCCGAAAAGGCTAGCTTAAGGCTTATCCCTAGCAGCACGGCGCGAGTCGTGCTCTGCCAATACCTGCTGAATTTGCTGCAACGTTAACGGCTTAACCAAGTGTTTATCAAAACCGTGGGCCTCGGATTTTTGTTTGTCTTCTGCCTGGCCAAAGCCCGTTTGAGCCACAATGTACGTATCACGAAATTGCGTTTTTTGTCGCAGCTGTTGGCAAACCTCGTGGCCGCTCATGCCGGGCATACCAATATCTAAAAACAGTATATCGGGGTTTAATTCGGTGGCCGCAGCCAATGCTTCTTCGCCGCTGAAAATACAATGACCCTCGTGGCCCAATAAGGTCAGCAACTCTACCAGCGTTTCAGCCGCTTCGCGGTTATCGTCTACCACCAAAATGCGTTTTTCGTTTTCCGATTGCGGGCTATCGGCCTCAGGCTGTGATGATTCTTTCGCTTTGTTATCGGCAGAAGACTGCACCGGCTCACAAATCGGCAAACGCAGGGTAAACGTACTGCCGCGGCCCAGGCCTTGGCTGGTAGCACTGATTTCCCCATCGTGCAGCCGGGTAATCTTTTTAACCAAGGCCAAGCCAATACCCAAGCCGCTGTCCGAATGGTGGTGAGTGAGGTCCACCTGGGTAAATAACTCGAAGACTTTTTGCTGCATTTCAGGGGCGATACCCCGGCCATTATCAATTACCTTTGTGACCACGGTGGCACCGTCTTCTATCGATAACTCGGTGCAAATAGTGCCGCCCTGGGGCGTGTACTTAGAGGCATTACTTAGTAAATTGGTCAGCACTTGATACAGCCGTGTTTCATCTCCCAAAACCCAAATCGATTGCTCTGGCACCTGGACGGTTAGCGCTTGTTGTTTGGAATCGGTGGTGACTCTACAGGCCTCTGAAGCCCGCCGAGCGATATCGCATATATCCACAGGCACGCGATTTAAGGTAATTTTGCCCTGCCGCACCCGAGACACATCCAATAAATCATCCACCAACTTCTTTAAGTGCGCTAATTGCTGGCTCATCACTTTGTTGGTTTCATCCAGTTGTTGCGGATCCTTAGACATGGCCAGGATTTGTAGGCCATTAGCAATGGGCGCTAATGGGTTTCTGAGCTCGTGGCCGAGGGTTGCCAAAAACTCGTCCTTGCGTCGATCCTCGGCTTCCAATGCGGCTAAGTAGCTTTGGGTTTGAGACAGCAGTTGGGCGTTCTCCTCGGCGTAGCGCTTTAGCTCTTGGTTTTTATGTTCCAATTGCTTTTGCTGCTGAAAAATTTGGTAGAAGGTATTAACTTTACTTTTGAGGATTCCAGGCTCTATGGGCTTATAAATATAATCCACCGCTCCGGCCTGGTAACCTCGAAATTGCAGCTGCAAACTTTTGTGGGTTGCGGTGATAAATATGATGGGGATGTGGCGAGTCTTTTCTCGCTGACGGATGTGCTGCGCCAGTTCAAACCCGTCCATACCGGGCATTTGTACGTCCAATAACGCCAACTCAATATCGTGCTGTAACAACAGTTCCAGCGCCTCCACTCCGGAGCGCGCCTTCAACAAATTTAGACCATCCTGCGCCAAAATTGCCTCTAGTGCCGTTAAATTTTGCTCAATGTCGTCAACGAGTAAAAAATTTATCATACTGGTTTTTCAATCTGGTGTTTATTTTTTGCCGGTTGTGTTACTTGCTCTAATACCTCAGCCAACTGGGCTAGAGGCACTACGGTCGCCTCTGGGCACGCCCCCAACGCGGCCAATGGCATGGCCGAGGCGTGGGCCTCAGCGGGGTATTGCACAAACGCCCGTCCGCCCTCACGCACAATTTTCTGCAATCCTTTTGCGCCATCATCATTAGCGCCGGTTAGCACTACACCAATTACCTTTTCTCGCAGGGCGTCCGCCGCACTGGAAAATAACACATCGATACTGGGACGCGACCCCCTAACCGGGTCATCTACGGAATAATTAAGATGCCCATCCGATTCAATTAATAGGTGATAGTTAGGTGCGGCACAGTATACAGTGCCTGCTAGCAAGGGTTCTTTGTCGTCAGCTTCTTTCACTTGAAGCGGGCAATTTTTTTGCAGCAGTTCAGCCAACATACTGGCATGGCCAGGCAGTAGGTGCACAACTATGACGATGGCCGATGGAAACGTCGCAGGCAACAAGGGTAGCCAGCGTTGTAACGCATCCAAGGCACCGGCAGAGGCTCCTACAACGACCACCTCATACTCTGCCATGATCCACCACGCCGCCTTTTTGATACAGTTTTTGCGTCTGGTCCAGGCACACAAAGCGTTGATTTTGCGGTACTCTCTGCAAACTTTCTTTGCTACCCAGACCCAAAAACCCTCGGCGACATAGCGACTCTTCGAATAATGCTATGGCTCGGGCCTGCAATTCCACACCAAAATAAATCAATACATTACGACAGGAAATAAACTGCATTTCGGCGAAGCTGCCATCGGATACCAAATTGTGCTCTGAGAACACGATTCGATCCAAAAGATCTCGATTCATTTTTGCTGCGTTGTAACCGGTGGTGTAGTAATCCGAGAGCGAATGCGTGCCCCCAGCGGCCAGATAGTTTTCGCTGAAGTTTTTGATTTGCTCAAAGGTATAAACGCCACGTTTGGCTTGCTTCAGCACATTGGCATTAATGTCTGTGGCGTAAACGGTGGAGCGAGACTCCAACCCTTCTTCGCGCAATATAATGGCCAGTGAAATAGCCTCCTCTCCCGTGGCGCAGCCGGCCACCCACAAATTGATGGAGGGGTAGGTGCGCAGCTGAGGTACAACCAACTCGCGAAAGGCTTTAAAATAGTGCGGGTCCCGAAACAGATCACTCACCCGCACGGTGATAATGTCCAGCAGCGAATCAAACGGGGGGGTGTCATGCAAAATGGTGTGCTGCAGCTGCGAAAAGCTCGCACATCCACGTATTTCGCAGGCCCGAATCAACCGACGTTTTAACGATGCCCTGGAGTAACCACTGAAATCATATTGATAGCGATGAAAAATGGTTTGAATTAGAAGATCCAACTCAAATTCAGAATCTTGCGCCCTTTGTTCTTCAAATGAGTTTTCGAAGTCCATTAGCTGGCTACCCACACGCGCAATATAGACAGCAATTGCTCAATATTAATTGGCTTAGCAAGATAATCACTGGCACCGGCTTCTATGCAACGAGCGCGGTCGTGCGCCATGGCCTTCGCTGTTAGCATAATTATGGGCAATTGCTGCCACTGGCTGCTCTTGCGAATTTCTTGGGTAGCGGTGATGCCGTCCATCTCGGGCATCATGATATCCATCAGGCACACGTCGAAGGGCTTGGCGGATTCTTGCTCGGCACGCGCCAAACTCTCCATGGCCTCAATGCCGTTGCGCGCTATTTCAATCTCCATGCCCTGCTGCTCTAGCACGCTCACCAAGGAATAGATATTACGAATATCGTCTTCCACCAGTAAAATTCTGCGGCCGTGCAAAACATTAAAATCGGCGTTGGGTTTGGCCTGCACTAGCCCCTGAGCAGGTGATGGTTCAATTTGGTTGAGAAATAAATTCACTTCATCCAGTAGGCGATCCGGTGATTTAACGTCTTTAACAATGATGGATTCGGTGTAGCGCCGCAGTATTTGCTCTTCTTTAGCAGGCAAGTCCTTGGCGGTGTACACAATCACCGGGGGAAACGAATAAACCTCACCTTCGCTCAGGGTTTCCAGAATTTCAAAGCCAGAGCTATCGGGCAGCGACAGGTCCAGTACCATGCAGTCGAACACATGGTTTTGCAATGCGTCTAAACACTGGGACGCCGTGGTAGCCACGGTGGTTTCGACGTCCTCTTGGTTAAATAACTGCCGCAGGCGGAGCACCTGGGTTTCATCATCCTCTACCAGTAACAGATGCTTAACCTTCTGCCGGCTGCGTTGCTCAACGTTATTGAGGATCCGGGCTACATCGCCGTCGGCCACGGGCTTAATAAGGTAGCTTGTGGCACCGAGGGCGTAGGCTTGGGTTTTATGATCATCCCCGGAAATAATATGCACTAAAATATCGCGGGTTCTCGGGTTACTTTTGAGCTGCTCCAATACATTTAGCCCAGAGCCATCCGGCAGACCGATATCCAATAGAATAGCCGCCGGCAAATGCGCCAAAGCCATGGCCAAGGTTTGCTCGGCGGTTTTCGCCTGCAACACAGTGAAGCCTAAATCCTGAGCTAGGCTCGCCAATATCGTGGCAAAGGTTTGGTCGTCCTCGGCTACCAGCACCAATCGGTTATTAAAACGGATAGTGCTGTGGGCAGACTCTTGCTCTACCAACGCCGGGAGAGAGAAAAAATTTTGCGCCAGTGGTGTGAAGCTGGGGGCTGGCGGTTGCAACTCACTGGGCAGGAGCTCAGGTTTGGTCTCGGGTTCGGCAACGGGCTCATCTAAGGGTAACGTAACGGTAAACACGCTGCCCTCACCCAAGGTACTGTTAACCTGCAAGCTGCCGCCCAGCAGCTCCACTAATTGCCTGGAGATCGATAAGCCAAGGCCGGTGCCACCGTATTTTCGGCTGATGGTGCTATCGGCTTGATGAAACGCCAAAAATACCTGTTGGGCCTGCTCTTCACTCATGCCAATACCGGTATCAGTCACCGCAAACTGGAGCTGGCCGTCTATCAAGGTAATATTTAGCTCCACCCTACCCTGGTCTGTGAACTTAATCGCATTGGACAATAAATTCTTCAGCACTTGATTGAGCCGTAGCTCATCACTGTAGAACATCTCTGGGCAGCTTGCATCGCAGTTCACACTAAATTGAATGGACTTCTGCGCCGCCTGCGGCTGGAATAAATCGTAGTTATCGTTCGCCAGACCAGAGAGGGATACATTTTCTTTGTGCAGTTCCACATGGCCGGATTCAATCTTAGAAAGATCCAAAATGTCGTTAATCAGCTCTAAAAGATCGTTACCAGACGCATAGATCGTCTGCGAATGCTTGATTTGCTCTGCCGTTAAATTGCCACCGGCATTGTCGGCTAATAACTTGGATAGAATAAGCAACGAATTTAACGGTGTGCGTAACTCATGGGACATGTTGGCCAAAAAGTCCGATTTATAGCGATTGGCCAGATCGGCCTCTTGAGCCTTTGCCTCAGAAACGTACTGGGCTTGCTGCAGAGCATCGCGCTGGTTAGCCAAAAGATCGGCCTGTTCTTGTAGCTGTTGATTGGTTTGGGTGAGCTCTTCTTGTTGTTGTTCAAGCCTGGCTTGGGATTCCAGCAGTGATTGACTTTGCTCCTCTAAACCTTCATTGGTAACCCGCAGCTCCTCGCTTTGGGTTTTTAGTTCTTCGCTCTGGGTTTGCAGCTCTTCACTTTGAATTTGCGTTTGCTCTAGCAGTTGGCGCTGCCGCTCAAGATACTGCGCCGACTGTACCGCCTCCGCCACGGTTGAACTGATATCCTTCAGCAGCTCTAATACCACCGGGGCCGGCTCTGCACTGAAACCAATCTCAATAAACGCCAGAGTTTTCTTGCGCGAAATAAAGGGCATCATCACGATATGACTGGGTTGCGCCTCGCCGAGGCTTGAGCCAAACTTCAAATAGCCTTGCGGTACCTCGGACATCAACCGCGTCTGTTGATCTTGCACCACCTGCCCCGCCAACCCCGCTCCGGGCTCAACTGTCATCGAAACGGAATTGACATCGGATATACCAAAGGTAGCGACCCGGCCCAGGCTCTGCTGAACCGCACTGCGGTGCCGCACATAGAAGGTACCGCAATCAGCATTCAAATAAGACGCCAACACCTCTAGTACCTTTTGGCCAATCTCTTGGGTTGTTAATTCACCGGACAGGGCTTGGCTTAACTCGATATGCGCATTTTGCTTATATTGATTGAGGCTACGGCTTTTAAACACTCGATTGAAAAATAGCGCCAGAACCGATGTGAGAATCAAACCACACAATGTACTGGCAAAGGCAACCGTTAGAGAGGTTTGATAAGCCTTGCCTTTTTGAGCCAAAGCCTGCTCGTACAGTAAATCATTTTTGCTTAGCAGTTGGTCGATGTCCGTGCGGATGGCATCCATAAGTAATTTGCCCGCATCGCTGTTAACGATGACTAAGGCCGCTTCCAGATCGTCACCGCGCCGCAACTGCACCGTTTCTCTGAGCTCATCTAACTTAGCCTTAATATTGACTGCCAACGTTCCAAGGGCATAGTCGCTGTCAATTAGCTCGTGTAAACGAGCTATATCCAACTGACTTTCGCTGGATGCGGTGTAATAGTGCTCTAGGTAATTTTCATCGGCGGTGAGCAAATACCCTCGCTGGCCGGATTCGGCGTTTTGCACAGAGCGCAGAATGGAATTTAACCGGGAGTTAACCTCGGTGATCTTGGCTACCACCGCTGAATCTTTTTGCAACACTTCGATGTTAACGTAGGCCAAGTAGCCGGAGATCAAAAAGAACACAAAAATGATGGCAAAACCTGCCGATAGCAGCGCTTTACTGGACTGGCCAGCAGTGTTCTTGGATTGGAAAACTGAATGCAACATAGAAATTGCGCCATTTCGAGCATGTTGGAAGGAAGACAAGCGAGGGTACGCAAACAGGTACGCCACAGCGGCGCCCGAAGTATAACGTAAACGGGCGCCACAGTGACAAACCAAAGAGACAGCCCGCCCACAACCCTCCCCCTTTCAACGGTACTATCCAACCCTACTATCCAACGGTACTAGCACTTTCTCTACTGCCGCCCACGAGTTAACCTTAGCACCTTTATTGAGTTAACCACTGACCTATGTCCAACCTAAAAGATCCCAGAGTTTTGTTTGCGGCGGAGCGCACCCTGCTAGCCTGGAACCGCACCAGCCTGGCGTTTATTGCCTTTGGTTTTGTTATTGAGCGATCTGGCTTGCTGGTAAAAATACTAGCCCCGGCTGAAACCTCTAACGGCCGGCTTATGGCCATATTTGCGGTGGGCTGTGCGTTTATATTATTGGGGGTTGGATGTGCCGTATTTTCCGCGTTGCAATACCGCAAAGTGGTGCTGTCGGCGCAGCCCGAAGAGATCCCTCCGGGCTATTCGCCACTGTGGGGCACGGCTATTCATTGGCTGGTGGCTCTACTCGGCGTTATTTTGGCCGGCGTGCTAATCCAAGCGCACCTATAGAGCACCTAGGAGTTCTTTAGGTTGTGTATTACTTGAAGAAGTAACCGAACTAAAACCACAACACGCATTACCCCAAATTGCCCTGCGCAGTCCAACCCGCCGGCCGGATAGCCTCATAACCTATTGATTTTAATACAAATGATGGCAATTACTGTCTGTAAAAGCGATTCGCCACACAGCTTAGATGTACGCATCATCTAGGCGCATGGCGCCAATTTTCGCCTCTTAATGGTGTCTTTTTCCAGGTTTACCACCCGAAACAAAGGCACCAAAAAAAAGCATTTTACTGCACCCTTTCATTCTTCAGGCACCAAAAACAAACAATCCTGCCGGTCCCACTGGCTTTCATCACGGTTTATCAGGCCTTGCTGAGCTTGGCAGACTATTTGCGTAGAGGGGGTGATCGAAAGCGACAACGCTCTCGGTTGCGTGCCCACAAGGTGCCACCCTAAATATCTGTTTTCTACTTCGAATGAACAGCTGAATTTAACGCTACGGATCTTATTCCAACAGTAATAATCTACCGACAGAGACACATTCATGCGCAAATTATCACGACGTCAATTTTTGGCCAACGTCGCGTTGGCTGGCGGCAGCCTGGCTGTGTACAACACCAGCCTTGCCTTAGACCTGATTGGCGGCACCGAGAAACTGCAGACACTGGACCTGAAGCCAGCCCAAGGCAATAAAGAAGTTGTGATTCTGGGTGGCGGCGTTGCTGGCCTGGCCACCGCTTACGAACTGGGCCAAGCAGGCTACAACGTCACTATTCTGGAAGCCAGCCATCGCGTTGGCGGCCGCAATCTAACCCTGCGCCACGGCGACCTGATCGACGAGCTGGGCAACCCCAACCACTGCCAGTTCGACGACAAACCCAATCTCTACATGAACGCCGGTCCGGCCCGTATTCCCGGCCACCACCGCCGCTTATTAAGCTACTGCAAAAAATTCGACGTACCTCTAAGCATCAAAGCCAACCACAACCGCTTGGCCTGGGCCCACGACAAAAACGCCAAAATGGCGGGCCTAAATCGCCAGCAATACTACGTTTCGGATGCGCGGGGCTTTTTGGCCGAACTGGCTTGGAAGGCACTGGATAAAGACGCCTTTGATAAGCCTCTGTCACCAGAAGACATGGAAAAATTGGCCGACTTCGTGGCTGGCTTCGGCGATTTGGACAAAAACGGTAAATACACCGGCACCTATCGCTCTGGCGCCAAAACCGACCGCATGCTCACCCACGGACCCAAAGTAGACCCAATGCCATTGCAGGCCTTGGTCAACCACGATTACTGGCACAACGGTATTCCGCAAATGGAGAGCTTTGACTGGCTATCGCCGCTGATGGAACCCAAGGGCGGCATGGACCAGGTTGTAGAGGGCTTCAAACGCAATATCGACGCTAAGGTGGTACTCAAAGCCCAGGTGCAATCCATTGATGTTGGCAAAGACAGCGTGACAGTGGCCTACCAGCACGATGGCGAGATGAAAACACTCACTGCCGACTACTGCTTCAACAACATTCCCGCCAACTTCTTGCCGGGCATACCCAATAATTTCAGCAAAACCTATAACGAAGCCATCAACAGCTTTGAGCGACGCGGCCTATTTAAAATTGGCTTCCAGATGAAACAGCGTTTTTGGGAAAACGAAGGCATTTACGGCGGCATCAGCTACACCAACGAGCGCATCAATCAAATTTGGTACCCCGGCCACGATATCCACGCCGAAAAGGGCATCATTTTGGGCGCTTATATTTGGAATCAGGAAAACATCGAGTACTTTTCTGAGCTGCCGTTACCAGAGCGCTTAAAAGTAGCCGCAGAGCAGGCCTCGGCCATACACCCCAAATACGCCTCTTACATCGACAACGGTGTCAGTATTCCCTGGAACCGCATGAACTATATGATGGGCTGCGGCACTTCAATCCCAATGGAGCAACACGAGCAGTATTTCCCCATTGTGCAAAAGCCCGAGGGCAACCGACACTTTTTAATTGGCGACCAAGTGAGCTTTCACCCCGGCTGGCAGGAAGGCGCACTGGCCTCGGTAGAAACCGCACTGCTGCAATTTAACTCACTGGTTAAAGCCGCCTAAGGAGCAACACTATGCGTTTATGGACAAAACCTCTCATGGCAGCGGCCTTGCTGAGCGCCCACGGCACGGTTACCCAAGCACAGCAACCCACGCCGGTGCCGGAATCTTATCAGCATTGCACTGTCTGTCATGGTACCCAGTTGATGGGCAACGAAACCAACAGTGCACCGCGCTTAAGTCATCTGCAGGATTGGTACTTAACTAACCAACTGAATTCGTTTAGACGCGGCTGGCGTGGCTCCCACCCGGAGGACCACAAAGGCAACGAAATGCAGGCCGCGGCAAAAAATTTGCCTGAGGACACCCTACAGCAAACCGTCGATTTCATAACGTCAACGGTATCGCCGGTGCCTCACCCCACCCTCAACGGTGATGTGGAAAAAGGCAAAGCCTTATTTGCCTCCTGCCAAGCCTGCCACGGCGCAGATGGTAAAGGTAACGAGGTATTGAAGGCTCCGGCCATTGCCGGGCAAAACGATTGGTATGTGGCCAAGCAGTTAACCAACTTTTTGGCCAACAAGCGCGGTTACAGCAGTGAAGACAGCAACGGCGTAATGATGAAAGCGGCTTCCCACGTGCTGCAAAATGAGTCCGACGTAATCAACGTCGCCAGCTACGTTGCGTCTTTGGCGGCGCCAACGGAGGTAGACCGCATTGCCTCCAGCGCAGTGGTAGCCGAATCGACTCAGCAAGCTGGCCACAATATTAGTGCAACAAACACAAACCAAACTACAACAAGTCCCTCAAAGGAATCTGGAGAACCCATGAATAAAAAAGCTTTAGCCGCCGCCGCGTTGGCGACGACTCTGTCTGCCGGTGCCGTCGCTGAAACCAAACGCTACCCTCTGCCCAACAACAGCACCTTCCCCATTGCCCGTGCAGTTGAAGTTTCTGCCGGTACTGATTTGGTGTATCACAGTGGCCAGGTGCCTGCAGCAGCAGACGAAAGCGCTGAAAAAGGCAGCCGTAAATACTATGGCGACACCTACACCCAAGCCATGAGTGTATTTAAAAAGTTTGAAAGCTCCCTGGCAGATATCGGCCTGGGTTTTGGCGATGCCGTCAAACTCACCGTATTCCTGGTGGGCGACCCTGAAATGGACGGCAAAATGGATTTCGGTGGCTTTATGAAAGCCTACACCCAGCACTTCGGCACCGAAGAACAGCCTAATCTACCCGCGCGCTCGGCTATCCAAATCGCGGGCTTGGCCGGCGGCCCAGGCATGTTGATTGAAATTGAAATGGTATTGGCCAAGCCTGAAAAATAAATTTAGGTTTTCGCGCCTACCTTGACGCACCTAACTTGAGTAGTGCGCCACAAACAGGGGAGCCTTGCGGCTCCCCTGTTTTGTATTTAGCTTTTATTTTCAACGGAAACTACTTGCTGAGTTCTACTAACTTGTGATTTAGCTTACGATACAACGAGCGCAAACTGATCCCCGCCACCTTGGCCACCCGCTCTTTATCGCCCTGATATTGCGCCATCAACTGCTGCAGATAATTGCGTTCGGCGGTTTTTAAATCCGGCGGCGCTTCCCAGGCTTCCGACGGCGCACTACTGTTTAACTGTTTTAATGGCTCGCTGGGCAAAGCCTCTGGGGGCGGCGCCGAATCCGGCCAATCTATCTCCAAGGCTTGTTGAATATCTTGGCCTTCCAACACATTGGTATCCGATAAAATAACCGCGCGATTTAAAATATTGCGCAATTCCCGAATATTGCCGGGAAAGGCATAACCACTAAGCTCCGCCACAGCGCTACCAGTAATATGAATTTCCTTGCCGGGGCTGATGCGTTGCAACAGGCTTTTGGCCAGTAAAGGCAAATCCGCCAAGCGCTCACGCAGTGCCGGTAAGCGCAAGGGAAACACGTTAATTCGGTAATACAAATCCCGCCGAAACTCCCCTGACTCCACCATGCGTTTCAGATTTTTATGGGTGGCACACACCAAACGAAAATCAGAGTGGCGCAATTGCGATGACCCCACAGCTCGGTAGGTGCCGGTTTCGATTAAACGCAGCAGCTTTACCTGCATCGACAGGGGCACATCGCCAATTTCATCCAAAAACAAGGTGCCTCCGTCGGCCAGCTCCACTAAGCCGGTACGACGACTACTGGCACCGGTAAAGGCGCCCCGCACATGGCCAAATAACTCGCTTTCAAACAGGGTATCGGTTAACCCCGCGCACTCTAGCGTCACCAGCGCTTTATCCTTACGCAGGCTGGCCTGATGTATGGCACTGGCCACCAACTCTTTACCGGAGCCAGACTCTCCTAACAACAACACCGCCGCATCACTGGCGCTTACCCGAGCCACCTTGGCCAGCATTTGATTAAACACCGGCGTTTCACCCACCAGGCTTTTTCCGCTACCCGCCCGGGCGCCGGCCATCGGTACTGCCCGCATTAATTCCACAAAAAATTGCGGCTGGCCCTGGTCGTCGGGGATGGGGATTAGCTCCACGTCCACATGCTCTGGGCCGCGAGGGGTTTGGTGAACATGCAGTACTCGCTCTTTGTGACCGGATTGCACAGCCGCCCCTAACGGGCAGTCTTCTCCTGCCTGGTCACAGGGGATGGAGTAGCCGTGGGAGACACGATAACAGTGCTGGCCCTCAGCCTCGGCATCCCCGAACAGTTGGCGGTAGCGCTGATTAGTGGCCAATATTTGGTAGTCTCGGCTAACCAGTATCGCTGGGCAATCGTAGCCTTCCAACATATACGCCATAGGTTGGTGCGGCAATGAAGGGCCATCAGTGGCGATCACAGACATAACATTGCCATTTTTGACAGAATAAAAACCAAATCTGGCACCCACCGCAATATTTGTCAAACTTGAGTCTTACACCCAAACTAAAAACGAAAAAATCGTATGTTTTTCAATTGGTTACGAAACCACCCTGGGTGGCATAGATGGTGCTAGCTGATCATTTTGATAAAGCTGAAATATTAGAAGCCATAGCCGGAGCCAGAAAAATGACTCAAGCCAACGTAAATATCCCCGCCACTATCCCAGAGGTAGCGACTTTTTTCGATAAAGACTCCAACACCTTTTCCTACGTGGTCATCGACCCCAGCAGCCAACACTGCGCCATCGTGGATTCGGTATTGGATTTTGACTACGCCTCAGGCAATACCCACACCAACGGCGCGGACGATATTATCGCCTACGTCAAAAAGCACCAGCTCACCGTAGAATGGCTGATAGAAACCCACGTCCACGCCGACCACATCTCCGCAGCGCCCTATATTCAGCAGCAAGTGGGCGGCAAACTGGGCATCGGCGAGCACATACTCACCGTGCAGGAGACCTTCGGCAAAATATTCAATGAAGGCACCGACTTCGCCCGCGACGGCTCACAGTTCGACCACCTATTTGAGGACGGCGAAAACTACCAGGTTGGTGGCATCAACTGCACAGCCCTTCACACGCCCGGGCACACCCCAGCTTGTATGGTGCATGTTATTGGCGATGCGGCTTTTGTCGGTGACACCTTATTTATGCCCGATGCCGGCACCGCGCGGGCGGACTTCCCCGGCGGTGACGCCGGTGTACTGTTTGATTCCATTCAAAAAATTCTGGCGCTGCCGCCACAAACTCGCATTTTTATGTGCCACGATTACCAGCCCAACGGCCGCCCACTGGAATTCCAAACCACCGTGGCACAGCAACGGGACGACAATATCCACGTTAACGCCGGCACCGCTCGTGAGCACTTTGTGCAGCTGCGCGAAAATCGCGATGCGACTCTGTCCATGCCGCGACTGATTTTGCCGTCGCTGCAAGTCAATATGAAAGCTGGCCACCTACCCGAGCCGGAATCCAACGGCGTGGCTTATTTAAAAATTCCCCTGAATCTTTTTCATGAATGATTAACCTGTAACAATAACAATAAAGGAGCGGCCTATGAAAATTTCCCAGCTGTCAGATCAATACAGTGTTTCAGAACAAATTACCGAGGCAGACATCGACCAGCTGGCCTCGAAGGGCGTGCAAACGCTAATTTGTAACCGGCCAGATAACGAAGCCGCAGATCAAACCGCCTTTGCCGATATCGCGCAAAAGGCGGAGTCTCTGGGTATAAAGGCGGTTTCCATCGCCTTTACCGGCACCCAAATGAGCGACCGGCAGATATCCGAGCTGGCCGATATTTTGGCCGGAAACCAGCGCGTGCACGCCTACTGCCGCACCGGCAATCGCTCCACCAAAATATGGCAGGCTGTTCAGGCCCTTACAGACCAAACCAAAGCAGACCAAACCAAAGAAAACCAGACCACAATAGAACAGGACACAGCAAGCCAGGGCAGCAACCCAAGCCCTGGGGCGGAGGTAAAAAAAACCACTGCTGCCCACTGCGCTAAACCCACCTACACGGTGGTTATTGTCGGCGCCGGCACCGCGGGTATTGCCGTGGCCACCAGCCTATTAAAACGCAAAGCCAAAATTCGCATTTGTTTGATTGACCCTGCCGAGCAGCACGCCTACCAACCGGGTTGGACCATGGTGGGTGGCGGCGTGTTTGACGTTGAAACCACCCTACGGCCAATGCACACAGTGATCCCGGATGAAACTACCTGGCTAAAAAATGCCGTCACCCGTTTTGACCCGGACAACAACCGAGTGCACCTGGACGATGGCTCGGAAATTTATTACAACCATTTGGTGGTGGCAGCAGGCTTAGAAATACACTGGGCGGGGATAAAAGGCCTACCGGAGACACTGGGCAAAAACGGCGTTACATCCAATTACAGTTATAAAACCGCGCCTTACACCTGGGAACTGGTGTCCAGTTTAAAGGGCGGTAAAGCAGTCTTTACCCAACCTCCCATGCCCATTAAATGCGCCGGAGCACCGCAGAAAGCCATGTATTTATCCGCCAGCCACTGGCGCCGTAATTCCGTGTTGGATAAATTCGATATTGGTTTTTACAACGCCGGCGGCGTTCTATTTGGTGTGCCCGCCTATGTACCGGCGCTGCAAAGCTACGTTGAGCGCTACGCAATTCACCTGAATTTCTTGCACAATTTAATCGCCGTTGATGGCGATAATAAAACCGCTACATTTACTCATACCCCGGCCGAGGGTGAAGCCCGCGAAGTTAATGTTGATTTCGATATGCTGCACGTTTGCCCGCCCCAGAGAGCGCCGGAATTTATTCGCAACAGCCCTCTGGCAGACGCCGCCGGCTGGGTGGATGTGCACCCGCAAACACTGCAACACACACGCTTTAACAATGTGTGGGGGCTGGGCGACGTTACCAATACCCCCAATGCCAAAACCATGGCCGCAGCGCGCAAGCAAGCGCCCTTGTTAGCACACAACATTTGCGCGACCTTGGATAAATTACCCCCCAGCGCACACTACAACGGCTACGGCTCCTGCCCACTGACCGTGGAGCACGGTAAAATTGTGCTGGCCGAATTCGGCTACGAGGGCAAGCTGCTGCCGACCTTTCCCACATGGATTAACGACGGCACCAAAGCCACCAGCCAAGCCTGGCACCTAAAAGCCGACTTTCTACCCTGGTTTTATTGGAACGGCATGTTAAAAGGCCGGGAATGGTTAGTGTAACCCAAAAATAGACGATAACGCCGAGCCCGCCTGATGACGTTGTTCAACGCCCTACCTGCCGCCAACTGGCTGCGGGTCTATGACCGTTCACAATTAATTGCCGACCTCACCGCCGCAATTATTGTTACCATTCTGTTAATACCGCAATCCTTGGCCTATGCCATGCTGGCACAGGTGCCGCCGGAGGTGGGTTTATATAGCAGCATAATGCCGCTGGTGGTGTACGCCTTGCTAGGCACCAGCAGAACGCTATCGGTGGGGCCTGTTGCGGTGGTCTCGTTAATGACGGCCACCTCATTGGGCAGCATCGTACAAGCCGGCACAGCGGACTACCTCACCGCCGCCACCACCCTGGCGCTGTTATCCGGTATTTTATTAATACTGATGGGCTATTTTAAGCTGGGGATGATCACCAATTTTTTATCTCATTCGGTGATCTCTGGGTTTATTACCGCCTCGGGCATCATCATTGCGCTGAGCCAGCTAAAACATATCTTCGGAGTCAGTGCCCATGGCGACACCCTGGCGGAGTTGCTACCGAGTCTGCTATCCACTGCTAACCAGAGCCATTGGATTACGGCACTTCTGGGATTAGGCATGATTGGATTTCTGCTGCTAAGCCGCAAACACGCCACCGCGTGGCTGCAGCGCCTAGGGCTTAACGAAAGCACGGCCCGCACCCTGACTAAAACGGCACCCATTGTGGGTATTTTTGCCAGTATTGCCGCGGTATCGGTATTTTCACTGCAGCAACGAGGCGTTATTATTACCGGCCATATCCCCGCCGGGCTGCCGTCTTTATCTTTGCAATGGCCAAGCACGGAGCTACTGCAGCAATTACTGCTTCCGGCGTTGCTGATTTCTTTGATTGGCTACGTGGAATCCATTTCTGTGGGTAAAACTTTGGCCCATCGCCGGCGACAGAAAATTAATGCTGATCAAGAACTCATTGGCTTGGGCGCGGCCAACCTTGCCTCTTGCGTGTCTGGCGGTTACCCAGTCACCGGTGGGTTTTCGCGCACCATTGTGAATTTTGAAGCCGGCGCACTCACCCAAATGGCCAGCATTTTAACCGCCATCGGCATTGCCATCGCATCTGTGTTTTTAACGCCGGTACTGTATTTTTTACCCAAAGCCACCCTGGCCGCCACCATCATTGTGGCGGTAATTGGTTTAATCGATTTTGGCATTATTAAAAAAACCTGGCGTTTCGCCCGTAGCGACTGCTATGCGGTTCTGGCCACCATCGCCATTACGCTAATTTACGGCGTGGAAATTGGCGTCGCTTGTGGCGTCGCGGCCTCCATCGGCATGCATCTTTACCGCACCTCCAGGCCGCACATTGCCGAGGTCGGCCTGATCGAAGGCACCGAGCATTTTCGTAATGTTGAACGTTACCACGTGCAAACCGTGCCAGAGATTCTAAGTTTACGGCCAGACGAAAGTCTGTTTTTCGCCAACGCTCAATTTTTGGAAGAAACCATCAGCACTGCGGTGTACGAACGCGGCCAAATCGCTCATATTATTTTGCAATGTAATGCAGTAAATGAAGTAGATTACAGTGCTCTGGAGATGTTAGAAACGGTAAACGAACAGCTGCAAGACCAAGGCGTTCAATTGCATTTGTCTGAGGTAAAGGGGCCGGTGATGGATAAGCTACGCCACACAGGATTACTTCTCAAATTATCGGGAGAGGTTTTTGTGTCGCAGTATGACGCCTACATAAAGGTGCGCAAATTGCTGTAGTGAACGGAGTAGTGAACGGAGTAGTGAACGGAGTAGTTAACGGAGTAGTTAGCGATAAGGATCAAGGGATGGTAAACGCACTGGCCCCTGGAACCGCTTTTCTACAACAACTTACTGAAAAATCAATTACTGAAAAAAAGCGTCTTGAAAATTATTTCTCGAATGACCATGCGACTAGCAGCCCGGGAAGACTGCTAGAATAAGACTCTTAAGCGAGCTCAATACTCAAACTGATTTCTGCGTTTAACAGCTTAGAGATAGGGCAAGCGCCCTTGGTTTTTTCGGCAATGTCTTTGAACGTCTCTTGGTCTACTCCTGGCACCACAGCCTTTAGACTCAGCGCCACTGCCGTTACCGCAAAGCCGTCATCTTGTTTTTCTAGTGAAACATCGGCATCGACATCCAGGCTCTCGGGTGGGGTATCGTTTTCGGTTAGCGCCAGAGATAATGCCATGGCGTAGCAAGACGCGTGGGCAGCTCCCACCAGTTCTTCCGGATTCGTCCCCTGCTTATCTTCAAAACGGGTGTTAAAGCCGTATGGTTGGCCAGATAAAACACCACTTTGAGTGGATACCGTACCACGTCCTTCTTTAATCGTGCCAGCCCAGTGAGCTGATGCACTGCGTACAATTGTCATAAAGTTCTCCAAATAATTTTCTTTGCGCGGTAGCGTTATTAAATGTGGTTGTAAATATCGTGTGTTAGTAAACACGCGTGATTACTTAACCATTGCGCCGGCCTGCACAGCGTGGTTTCAATCGCTGTATCTGTATGCCGACCAACCGACTAATAAGCCACCAAATTTAACCACATGGGCATTTGCGATGTTGTGATTGCAAATAGCCTCGTGGTTACCTTAGCAATGGTGTAGCAATCCTTAGGCCAGCAGCCTACATCAGCAAAAATTAGCGGTAATCCAAGACTAAAAGGTAATACCTGACTAAGGTTTCTTGCCCGCCTATTTGTAGGTTGTACAGACATCGCTGTAAATTTTACCGGTTCGACGGCTGAATCCGGCGCTGGTAGCCTGTTGAGGCTAGCATCTGCAATACCTTGCCCTCTTCCTTTCCTTGCCCCTATCATTACCCTATATAGGTCTTTGAACGCTTTTTACGGTGATTCGTCATCTGTAGCGATGACCGTGCAGTTGCGCACGGCTTTTGCATCCCAACACCCAACGCCGAGCGCCATATTCGGTGGCGCAGCCCCACCTTACTTTGCGTGTTACCGCAATCAAGCGAGAACCGCCATTAACAACAGAGCCTTTACCATGAAGCTTTTTTCTTGCCCGCAATGCCAACAGCCCCTGTATTTTGAGAACAACCAATGCTTGCAGTGCAAACAGGCCGTTGGCTTTAACCCGGCCAGCCTGAACATGGAGCCGGTGATCTCTGACGCTGCACAAAGTCAAAGCGCCACCGTGCGCTGCACAAACCACAGCCGTAATGGCTGCAACTGGTTAATACCTGCCGACCACGCCGGTGGCCTGTGTCAAGCGTGTGAATTAAACCGCTACATCCCCAATCTAAAAACCGAAGAAAGCCAAAATCAATGGCAGGAATTTGAGCAAGCCAAGCGGCGTTTGGTGTATTCGTTAGTGCGATTAGGGCTACCCGTAAGCAGCAAACGCAGCAATGAGGATGACGGCATATCGGTGGACTTTATCGATCCAGATGCCCCCCTGCCCAAGGATGCTGTTAACACCACCGGCCATGCCGACGGACAAATTACGGTGGTCACCAACGAGGCCGACCCGGTACAGCGAGAACAAAACAGAATTGATCTTGAAGAGCAGTACCGCACATTGCTAGGCCATCTACGCCATGAGATAGGCCACTACTATTGGGATGTGCTGGTTAAAGATAACGCTAGCTTACTGGCAGATTACAGAGCCGTCTTTGGTGACGAAAGCCAAGACTACGGTGTCGCTCTTGAACATCACTATGCCAATGGCGCACCGGAAGACTGGCCACAACATTTTGTGAGCGCCTACGCGTCGTCCCACCCCTGGGAAGACTGGGCTGAATCCTGGGCCCACTATATGCATTTGGTGGATTTAGCGGAAACCGCAGCCGCATTTGGGTTTAGTATACAACCCACCGTGGCCAACGATGACCAGCAGCTAACCGTCACCCAAGTGTGTGATCCGTTTTCCGGTATTGATTTCGCGACCTTGGCACAACAGGCCATTGCTGTTTCGATTACTGTAAACAGTTTCAATCGCAGCCTCGGCCAGGACGATGCCTACCCCTTTGTGCTCACCGAAACCATTCACAATAAACTAAATTTTATACACACCGCCATCAGTCAGCAGGTTTAGGCTTCGCTATAGGTATCGTTTGCCGATTTTACTTTATGAATCTTTTATGAGTGTTTACGAAACAGCTGTGCTACCGCATTAACATATGCGCTAAAGCATCTCATTGTTTTTGGCCTTTCTATTCAGCCTTCTGCAACAGAGCCAAGGTAGCGTATTCCTCTTCCGACATTAGTTGTTGCTTGAGCTTTTTAAGCTGGCGCCGAAAGTGCGCCAGCGTTTTACCGCATTCGTACTGTAAAATAACCTCCGGGTGAATATAGCTTGCACGACACACCGCCGGTGTATTGCCCAGCTTTTCCGCCACGGATTTAACGGCTTGCACAATGTTGGATTGATTTTGTTTTTTATTCTGGCAAGCGCCCTGTTGTTCTAGGGCGACGGCCATCAAAACCGTTCCGGCCCAGGTTCTAAAATCCTTGGCACTGAAGTCCTCACCCATTACCTCCGTTATGTAGTCATTCAAATCACCTGCGCTAAACTGCCTGCGCTCTCCATCGGGTAGCGTTACGTCGAAAAGTTCGTAGCCGGTCATGGATTCCAGTTCTGCCAGCACCTCACACACGCTATCGTTACGAATCCAACGATGTTGCTCTTTACCGGATTTACCGGTGTAAATAAACTCGGCGCCCTCGTCGGTAAACGTCAGGTGTCTGTCTCGTAAAGTGGTAAGGCCATGGGTACCATTGGCCCGGGTGTATTCCGGGCTACCCGGGCGAAAAAACGCTTCATCCATCATCCGCGTCATGCAGGCCAGCACGGCGTTGGCATCCACCGGCCGCTGTAGCAGGTGTTGCCCGGTGACCCGGCGCATAGTTTCTAGCTGGCTACCAAAACGCAAGATTCGTTTAAATTTGGTTTTTTCTGCGGCCTCGGTCCAGGCTTGGTTGTAGATGTACTGCTTGCGCTGTTTTTCATCTCGCCCAGTGACGTGTATCTTTGCGTCTCTATCCAGGTTAATTTCTACGTCCTGCCAGGCCGGCGGTATTACCAGGGAAGCAAACCACTGCCGCAAGGCCTTGCTCTTTACGGTTTTGCCACTGGCATAGCGGTAGGTAAAACCCTTGCCATGCTTTTTTCTTACTACGGTTTGAGCCATAACTTTCGCCTAAAGCCACCTATACCCTTGGAACAAACTACATATTCCACTGCAGTTCGCCTGTAACAATTACAAAAAGCCCTCCAGCCAGGGCTAAACCTCCCGGTAAATCGGTATCTGCAAAGCTGGACTAAAAATTGCCAGCAATATCCAAACCGATAACAACATTATGAGAACCGTGACAATGAACATTTTCGAAGCTTTAAGGAAGGACCACGATAAGCAACGTGCATTATTAGATCGCTTGTCTCACACCAGTGGCGCCAGCGACGAGCGTGTGTCGTTGTACGCAGAATTGAAAGAAGAGTTGCAACACCACGCAGTGGCTGAAGAGCGTCATTTTTACTCGCCATTAATCGACGTGGACATGACCATCGAATTGTCGCGTCACGGCATCGCAGAACATCACGAAATTGACGAGTTGCTGGAAGAAATCGACGACGCCGACATGAGCACCTCAGCGTGGATGGCAGCCTTTAAGAAACTAAAGCATAAGGTAGAACATCACCTGGAAGAGGAAGAACAAGAGTTCTTTCCGGTGGCTGGGCGCGCTCTATCCGAAGAGCAAAAACAGTCCCTGGCGGAGGAATACGCCGCGGAAATGCACGAACAGGCCGCGTAATAAACGCCACCTACGGCTAGGGAGTAGCCATGCTCACACATTTAAACAACCTATGGCAGCGGCTGCGAGCTAGCCTGTGGTTGGTGCCCAGTGTTATGTGTCTTGCCGCGTTCGGCCTAGCTCTATTGGCGGATAAACTGGATAGAATTTACCATGTTTCCGGCGACGGCCGTTGGCCCAAGTGGTTGATCTACCAAGGCGACTTGGAGGGCGCACGCACGCTGCTATCTAGCGTGGCCGGTTCTATGATTACCGTAGCGGGCACCACTTTCTCTATTACTATGGTGGTGCTGCAACTGGCCTCTTCTCAATTCGGTCCCCGCCTGCTCACCAATTTCATGCGTGACACTGGCAACCAGTTTGTACTGGGCACGTTTGTGTCTACGTTTTTGTATTGCCTGCTGGCTTTGGGTAACGGTGGTGGCATCAGCGGCGAGCCACCAGCCGTATCCGCCACATTAGGGCTGTTGCTGGCCGTCCTCAGTGTATTTGTGTTTATCTATTTTATTCACCACGTGAGTTCCACTATCCGCGCAGAACATGTGGTTCAGATGGTTGCCTTTGGCAGCGTTAACGCCATTAAGCGACTAACGTCTCCCTCGGAACAGGACGTAGATCAAGACTTTTCACTAGACGATGCCCTCTCCGGCCACGAAATCCATGTACGAGCTCTCCGCTCGGGCTACCTCCAAGCCATCGATGAGCAAGGGTTAAGCGACACGGCCTCGAGCCTTGACGGGGTGTTTAAGGTGCATTTCCGCCCGGGCAAGTTCATCACCGCAAACGACTGCTTAGCAACCTTGTTTACCTCACAAGCCAAGAACAAAAACAGTGACGATTACAGCGGTTACTTTATTATCGGCCACTGCCGTACCGACGAACAAGACCCGGAGTATGGCATTAGTCAACTGGTTGAGGTTGCGGTAAGAGCGCTATCGCCGGGGATCAATGATCCTCATACAGCGATATCGTGTATTGATTGGTTGAACAGTGGTTTGAAGGAAATTGCCAATCAGCCGCTGAAAAGTGACTACTGCTGCGATGAAGAAGGCGAACTTAGACTTGTGCGCTGCAATTCAGACTTTGCCGGGTTGCTCAACACCGCCTACGACCAAATACGACAGAATTCCATCGCCAGCCCGGCGGTTGCGATCCACCTGGCAGAAGCCCTGGCGGATCTGTACCAAGTGACGGAGTCCGAAACCCGCCGGGGCTCGGTGCATCACCAGGCTCAATTAATTTTAACCGCCGCTAAACAAAGCCAGTGGTTGGAGAGCGACCTGGAAGATCTGGAAAATCGATACCAGCGATTAAACTAGCGCAGCACAAAAAAACTAGGGTGCTTCTATTTGCGCTTTTAATGTTTCAACCTCTAGTCGGCGGCCCTTGTCCGCCACCGGGCGATCATCCCGCGCCGGCGCTGCGGCGGCGATGGCCAAGTACTGCAACGCTTTGGCACTGTCTTTTTTGCTGGCCGCGTATTCCGCCAGCCAATAGTTGATATCAATGCCTTTAGGGTTGAGCGCCAGCGCCGCATCTAAATATTGTTGGGCTTTTTTATCGTTGCCAAAAGCCACGGGCCAACCCGGTACTTTGAAATACAAGGTACCCAGGGTGGTGGAGGCGGCACCTTGCAACGCAGACGAGTCCAATTCGATGGATTTTTCCAAATCTTTTTTGGCTTGTTTGGCAAACTTTAACGCACCCATGCCGCCTTTCACCGAGGCGTAGGTTGAATACACAATGCCACTCCAGGCGAAGACTTCTGCACTGTTGGGGTTCGCCTGCTTGGCGGCCTCTGCTCGGCTGAGCAGTTGCTCAAGGAATTTTTCTTGTGCGCTGCCGCTCAGTTCGTACTTACCTTTGGCCCATTCGGTTTGTAATTCATCGTAAGGTTCCGCCGCCCAGGTAACACTGGCCGAGACTAACGTAGAAATAAGGATAATACATCGGAGAAAGTTGATCACAGTCTTTGCCCTTTTACCTGTTATTGCTGGTACCTGTTATTGCTGGTACCTGTTATTGCTGGCACCTGTTTTTTTGGCTTGTGCCTGCCATTGGGAAACGAACCCAGCAGGCCCGTTAAAATCGTATGTTATCGTTTATGCTAGGCGTTTTGCCGTGCGTTATTTCACTGATCGGCCTGCCACTGTTTAATCGCTCTTAAACTTTCGGCGATATGGCTTTTGGGCTCCATGGTGTGATGCACGTAAATGATTTCACCACTGGGCACCACCACGTAAGAGATTCGATCAGCCAGCTTACGGTTGGGCAAAAAAGCATCGTACTGTTCAACCACCTTTGCACTTGGGTCAGCCAAAACGGCGAACTTATCTCGGCAGTCGGAAACCGAAAACTCTTTTAGCGTATCGATCTCATCGGTGGATACACCCACCACACGAGCGCCCAGCTGGGTAAAGTCATCGCTTGCTTCGGCAAATTCGTGGGCTTCTATGGTACAGCCCGCGGTAAACGCCTTGGGGTAGAAATAAACCACAACCGGCCCCTGCTTAAGTTGCTGCTGCAAGTCAAAATCAAAGGCTTCTCCAGCCAGCGCACCAGTTAACTGAAACATCGGCGCCTGGGTACCGGACTCTAATGCGGCATTTGCCGTTACTGCCGTTGCCAGCAACGCCACAATGGCGGCCAACTTTGCTTTTTTTGTTTGCCAATAACTCATGGTTGCGTCTCTTTTTATAGTTAAAATCTTATCTTATAGTTAAAATCTTACCGTTTACGTCTCGTCGCTTACGCCGTTTTTGAGCAAGTGCCAGTTATGTCAGCTCAGCGATGCAATCGCCCAAGGCACTGTAGATATCATCCAGCTGATTTAGTTCGGCGATAAACGGCGGTGCTATGGCAACTGTATCGCCGCCGTAGCGCACGTAAAAACCCTTACTCCACATTGCCATGGCTACCTGATAGGGCCGTAATAAGGGCTCTCCAGGTGCCGGCTCAAAGCTCACGGCACTGGCAGTACCACTATTGCGGATATCACTCACGTAGGGTAAGCCTTGCAGTTGATGTACGCGCTGTTCAATCTCTGGGATTAAACCGTGGGCACGCTCTATCAGTTGTTCTTGCTCTAATATATCCAGAGTTGCCAGGGCCGCAGCACAGGCCACCGGGTGCGCGGAATAGGTGTACCCGTGGGGCAGCTCTAGCTGGTAATCTGGGCCTGCGTCTTCCATAAAGGCATCGTAGATGCCCTGCTTACAGGCCACCGCGCCCATGGGAATGACACCGTTGGTGATTTGTTTGGCCACATTGATCATATCCGGCACCACGCCATAGGCCTCGGCACCCGTTTTATATCCCAGTCGACCAAAGCCGGTGATGACTTCGTCAAAAATTAGCAAGATGTCGTGGGCTTGGCAGATTTCGGCGATTCGCTGCAAATACCCCTTAGGCGGCGGGATCACCCCACCGGACCCTGCCATGGGCTCTAGAATGACAGCCGCTATATTGCTGGCATCGTGCAATTGAATAAGGTCGATCAGTTGCTCCGCCAAATGAGCGCCCTGCTCGGGCTCGCCACGGGTGAAGCGGTTTTCGGGCAACAATGTAGAGGCCAGATGGTAGCTTTCTATTCCGGCACCATACCAGGCCCGGTTGGCAGGCAATCCACCCACACTGATGCCACCAAAATTTACCCCGTGATAACCCTTGGCGCGGCCAATAAATTTAGTTTTGGTGCCCTTACCCAGTTTACGCCAATAGGCCCGGGCGATTTTCAGTGAGGTATCTGCGGCCTCGCTGCCAGAGCCGGTAAAGAATATTCGGTTGAGCCCCGGCGGCATCCAATGGCTTAAGCGCTCGGCCAAAATAAAGCTTTTGGGCTGGCCAAATTGAAACCCTGGGGAGTAATCCAATTGTTGAATCTGGGCGGCTACGGCGTTGGCAATCTCGCTGCGGCCGTGGCCAGCACCGGTGGTCCATAGGCCGGATAAGCCATCAAAAATTTGTCGACCATCGGCACTGGTGTAAAAGCAATCTTTGGCGGCGACTAACAGGCGCGGGTCTTGTTTGAATTGTCGGTTGCCGCTGTAGGGCATCCAGTGAGCATCTAATTGGGCCTGCGTAACACCGGCGTATTTGCTAGCTGTTGTTTCTTGGTCAGCCATAGTTTCACCTCAGCAATCCTACTCTAGGGCGTGCACGCAGCAGGTGCTGCGCATTATGCTGGGAGTGTATACCCTTTGTTTTACGGCGCAATGCTTTTGATGAGCTCATAATCCGGCCCGCCGGAGGATAAACGAGTAATGGCCAAGGCTATTGATGGAACTGCCCCAATGGCAGTAAACTGAGATCAACCCGCCCTTCCATTTACCTCTCAAATTACCCCTCTACCGCAATACCTTGCTCTTTAAATTGCGTTCTCAATGCATGGTCACTGGCAATCACCAACTGATCAACTCCGACCAAAATGTGTTCTGACAATAACTCAACCGGCTGCAGTTGTTGGTCGGTTTTTAGTTGCTGCTCGAGCTTGGCAAATTCAGCGGATAACGCCTTTGCGCCCACCGTGGCGGCAACGCCTTTTAGCGTGTGTAACGATTCCACTACTGCCAGGTGATCATCCGCTGCCACATGTTGTTTTAATTGCGCCATCTGCTGATTAACTTCGGGGATAAATTTGTTCAACACCATCCCCAACAGAACGTTGTTGTCGCCAAAACGGCGTGAAATTGAAACAAAGGGTTCAACAATCTCTGTAGGATTGATGCTTCCTGAATTTTCCTGCGGCATGGGTGACTCGTTTTCGTCGGGCATGGCTGATGACCTCACCAGGGATAATAACATGGTAACGATGGTGTCCATTTCCATGGGTTTTACCAGATGGCCATCCATACCACAGGCCACACATTGGTCTTTATCGTCTTTTCCGGCATTGGCCGTCAATGCCAAAATCGGCAGCCCATCGAAGCGCCCGGTTGCTCTTATTCGCCGGCAGGCCTCATAACCGTCGATGTCCGGCATTTGAATGTCCATCAACACGGCGTCAAAATTTTGCTCGGAGTCAGTCACCATGGCCACGCCGCTTAATCCGCCTTCGGCCATTGCCACATTGGCGCCTTGCTGCTCTAGCAGGCGCTTAGCCACCATACGGTTAACCATGTTGTCTTCCACCACCAACAAATTAAACCCCAACAACCGCTGCGGTTGACTCGTCGCTGCACTCGGCAACTCGGCCTTGGTGCCGAGCGCTTGTTTTACCACAGACGCGATTTGATCAGGGAGAAACGGGTCGCACAAGAGCAATTCGCTGCTATCCTCGGCACTGCCTGCGGCGCCAATTTGAATCAATGGCACCGATAACTGTTGTAGCCATTGAGCCACCGGCTCAGCCACGGTGACCTGCTTGGGAGCCAATATCATAGCTGGGGAAATCTCCGGCACCGAGGTTAAATCGTTTTGCCGATAACAACGCACGGTCACCCCCATTCTATTGAGCTGCTGGGTAAGAAGCCGAGCAACGATGGGTTCATCGCTGATCACAAACGCTGTGGTGCCTGAAACTGTGCTGCCGCCACTCACCAATGGGGTGGCATCGGTAACCGGGAAAGACAGGTCAAACCAAAATTGCGTGCCTTGCCCTAGGTCGCTTAATAGATGCAGTTTGCCGCCGAGTAGCTCAACCAGTTTTTTGGAAATGGCCAAGCCAAGACCAGTACCGCCATATTTCCGCGTAGTTGACGCCTCAGCCTGGGCAAAGCCGGTAAATAATCGTTCCTGTTGATGTTTACTGATACCGATGCCAGTGTCGTTAACTTCAAAGCGCAACAGAATATTGTTGTTATCCTTCTGCACCTTTAACACTCTTAACTGCACATAACCGTGAGAGGTAAACTTCATGGCATTACTGGCCAAATTCAATAACACCTGTTTCAACCGGGTGGCGTCGCCCAATAATTTACTCGGCAAATCCGAAGGCACATCAAACACAATGCGTACCGGTTGTTTTTTGTTACTGCCAACCACGACGGCTAAATCTCGCATCAACGCCAGCATGGAAAACGAATGAATATCGATCTCTAATTTACTGGCTTCAATTTTGGAGAAGTCCAAAATTGAATTGAGCAACTCCAGGAGTGTTTGCGCGGCCTGGGCAGCGTCTAAGGCGTATTCCTGCTGTAGCTTATCTAGCGAAGTATTTTGTAATAGTTGCAGCATGCCTAAAACTGCATTTAGTGGCGTGCGTATCTCATGGCTCATGTTGGCCAAAAACTGGCTTTTAGCAGAGCTGGAGGCATCCGCATTCTGAATGGCTTGGCGCAGGGTATTTTCTTGCTGCAACTGTTGGCTAACATCTAAAACGGTGCCTGTTACCATGGCTGAGGTGCCAAGCGGTTGGTTCTCTACAAAGGAATTCACTCGTAGGTAGCGCACATCACCGGCTTTGTCGTAGATCCTAAAATCCATTTCGTGCCGCCCGGAGCGTTCGGCAGCCTTACTTATGCGCTTTGACATTCCCTCTCGGTCATCGGGGTGCACTCGCGATAAAAAATAACTGGCGCTGGGCGTTGGCAGGGTATGTTCATCTTCTTCAAACAATTGGTACATGCGGCGATTCCAATGGAAAAAATTATTCTGTGTATTCCACGTCCAGACGCCTAAGCCCGCCACTTCAGAGGCTATCTCCAGTTGTTGTGTTTTTTCCAGCAGTAAGGTTTGCCGGGCGATTTCATCGGCGACATTTTTAACAAAAATAACGTATCCGCTAGGCTTTCCTTTATCATCCTTCATCACCGAAGAAGATAACTGCGCGGGGAATAGCGTAGTATCTTTGCGACGGCACTCAATGGCGTTAGCGCCGATTAGTTTATCCGCGGCATTACCGGCTAAAAACTCGGACAGCGGCCGATTAATATTTTCGATGCTCACGATATCGGATAAAGAGCGCAGCCCCACTAATTCGTCGCCGCTATAACCAAACAAAAGCTCTGCACCTCGGTTAAACAACGTAATAACACCGTCTGTATCGGTGGTAATAATACCGACCCCAGCGTCGGTGGATAAGACACCTTGGAATAACACGTTTAAGTGGTCGCGCTCGGTGAGTAAGACCTTGGCCTGGGTGGTGTTCATACCCACCGTGTAGATACACTCCAATTCGCCATGCTCGTTGAAAGCGGGCACCACAACGCCCTGTAAGCAAAGAAACTCCCCGTTGGCACGCTTGGTAACGACCTCTCCACGCCAAATTTCTCCTTCATGAGCGCAGGCCAGTGCCTGCGCCCAAACGGTTTTATCTAGCGCAACTCCACGCTCGTCATCCAACGGCTTACCCAACAATCGATGGCGGCTCATGCCCATGGTATGGCAGGCATAGTCATTGACCTCTACCAATAAATTATCCGTATCCAAAATGCCAAACAGCAGTTGCTGATCGATGGTGTGCATAAGCGCTTCGTTTTCTCGCACCGCACGGGATAACTGGCGCTCACTTTCTATCAACTCAGTTGAGTCATAGCAGATAACGACAACGCCCTGAACCTCGCCGGCATCTCCATCCGGGATCACTCGGCTGACGACATAGTCCAAACCACCATCGTCGTTGTGGTAATTATTTTCGATCACTTGTTCAACGCCGGCCAGGGCCTTGTCTAGGCAACTCTGCAATCGACTCATCAACGCTGGGTGAATAAAATCAACTAGAGGCTGCCCAAGCATCCGCTCCACCGGTTGGTTAAATAGCCGAGCAAAGTCTGGCGACGCATATTGAACTGTGCGGTGGGCGTCAACGTAAGCAACCGATTGGGGAATCTTCGCCAGTATTTTTCCAGGTAAGTGAGTGGCATCAGCACCCACCAGAGGCTGTGCGAAGCCAGACTGGGCAGTATTCGCTTGCCCTTTCAGTTTAGGTGACGCCCATCGCCGGCCCAGTACCCAACCGGCTATCACTAACCCCAACGCAGCCATTGTAAAAGCGAAGGCGAACGACGGCGCCTGTGGGTATTGCAACTCTAATTGCGCTTGGCGCCCCCAAAGATCAATGCCGTGTTGCCAGCGGGAAGGCTCGCTAGTCCGCCACAGGGGTGATTGGTAAACCGTTTGATTGACGCCGCTATCGGGCAGAATCAAACGCAGCCCAAGAGCGGCCAAGGGCTGGCTATCAAAGGGTGACAAAATAACGTAGGTGCCGACCGCTACTGAAGGCGGGCTGAGCTGGCGCGACATCGGCACAAAAACCAATAAACCTAGGTTGTTGTTTTGTGGGTCTTTGATGGTTAAAACCGTTGCAGTACCACCCTCGGCAAACTGTAAATGTCGCTCTACGGCGGCCTTTAACGCAGCGGTAAGCGGCTTCGCATGGTTTGCCAATGCACTATTGGGGTTGGCGTGGTGCCAATAATAGTAGCCATCACCGGATTGCCCACCAGTAAACGCAAGGCCCGCCGGCGCTTCGCCGATCCAAAGTGCTCCAAAGCCTGCCGACTGCGCTAACAGAGCAGCCCCTACCGCCGCTGGGGCATCAGCCCAATAATCGTTGGCATTAAAGCTAGTAGACGTGGACGCTGCAGCGTCATCGCTTAACTGGCCAGCGCCGGGTAACGCCGCTGCCAGTGATTCATTAAGAGCAATGGCTGCGACTTCCAGAGCATTGACCTGCGACTGCAATTGAGCAGCAGCCAGCTGAGTGTTGCTGTTGAAAAAGGTATCCTGTTGTTGATTCTGAAGCCTAAAGTAATCCACCAGCAACCAAACCACCGCACCAGTTATAACCAATATTAATAAAAAGGCCAACCAGAATGTAGGATTTGCGTGACGCTGCGCGTTTGGCAAAGTTCGTCCCTTAATCGACACAAAAGTAGCCTAAGACTGGCAAATATTGGTGCCCATTCCAATCATTAAATTGTCTTTAGCGCCAACACTGTGTGAAGAAAAGCAAACCTTTTACAAACAACATGAACAATTGATCAAAAATAAAGCGAATCGCCACAATCAGTCCCTATCAGCGTATTTGCGCTATGTTTATTGATTGTGGCCGCACCGCTCTTGCACGCCATTGAGGAAGGCATTGGTATTTGATTATGATGTAAGCTTAGACAGAAATAACAGAGCCCACGCTTATGAAGGAATATTCCGCTCCACTGGCAATCAGTGATTCAGATTTGCAAGAACGGCGGGAACGCGTTTTTCTGGTGTTGGCGGGTGTGTTTATCTGCTCAATGACCATGATGAATATCATCGGCAGTACCCGCTTTATACAGTTAGGACCAATGGCACTCACCGTGGGAGTTTTACCCTACCCGCTGACCTTTTTGTGCACCGATTTAGTCTCTGAGCTGTACGGCCGCAAACGGGCCAATTTTTTGGTGACTCTTGGCTTAGCCATCAATCTGTTTATAGTCGCCATTATTTGGCTGGCCCATACTGCGCCACCGGTGCCGGGCATTCCTTGGATGGAAATACAATTGGTTGAGCCAGTCACGGGCTTACCCGGCCAGCAAGAAATGTCCGGTTCAGTGGAGCTATTCGATTTTATTTATGTATTCACGACTGGCGCGGTTTTCGCCAGCATGATTGCCTACGTAGCAGCGCAATATATTGATGTACGCTTGTTTCACTTTTGGAAATCCCTGACCCGGGGCAAACACCTGTGGCTACGCAACAATTTCAGCACTCTAATTAGCCAAGCGGTGGATTCCATTCTGGTGATTGGTATTGTGTTCGGCGGAGCATTTTTAAGCGGCGATATAACGCTTAAACAGTATCTGGGATTTATGGCCAGTAGCTACCTGTTTAAAATGGTTGCGGCGCTCATAGATACCGGGCCATTTTATATTTTGGTGGCCAAACTCAAACGTTTTTTGCAGATCGACCAATAACAATAGGTAAGCTACCTCTACCAAATTCCATGGTACAAGCCATGGAATTTACCCAAAGCAAAAGGTCACCCACCCACCACCTGCCAAAACATGCGCAGGCTAATTACCACCAAGAGCACGGCAAACACCTTGCGTAGAGTCGGCACCGGCAGTGAGTGCGCCAGGCGCACGCCAAACGGCGCTGCAATGGCACTGAATATCGATAACACCAAAACTGCCGGCAAATAGATATAGCCCAACACGCCCTGGGATAAATCCGTATGCTGCCAGCCGTTAATGAGATAACCCAGGGTGCCTGTTAATGCGATGGGTAATCCCAATGCCGCCGAGGTTCCCACGGCGTTGGTCATGGGGTGTTTACGCCAATTTAGGTACGGCACAGTAAGCGAACCGCCACCGATGGATACCAACGCAGATACGCCACCAATGCCTGCGCCAGCCGCAAACAGCTCGGCTTTAGCAGGGTTGGATTGGCTAGTCGCCTTAAGCGGCCGCCACATCTGCACCGCCACAAAGCCCATGAAGCAGGCAAAAAAAGTTGCCAATAATTGTGCCGGTAGCAGCGCCACCAAAAACGTTGCGAGAAAGGTACCGATTAACACGCCCGGCGTCATAGCGCGCCAGGTTACCCAATTCACTGAGCCTTTTTGATGGTGGGTACGGGCACTGGAAATAGACGTAGTGATGATGGTGGCCATGGAGGTACCCAGGGCCAAGTGCACGATTTCCGCCAGAGAAAACCCCATGGCGGCAAAAATAGCGCTCAGTGCAGGCACCATAATACCGCCACCACCAACGCCCAAAAGCCCAGCGGCAATACCTACTACAACCCCCAGAACAGGAAAAACAAGCAACAGCTCAGTGGACATAAAATCGCCTTAGCGTACAAAAAGCGCCACTGTACACCAAGCAGCCCGTTAAAAACTGACTTTTTACGCACCGATAATATTTTTTTAGCGCGGTAGAAGCACGACTTAAGCAGCCAAAAAAAGCGCTAGCCGCAGCCGCATTGGGCCGAGTGGGGCCGCCTGATGAACCTGGATTGATCACTAAAAATAGACAGCAGTAGCAGCCCCCAAAAGCCACTGTAGCTGGCTGCAAACCAAACAAAGTGAGGGATCTCGGCGGCATCCAAGCGGGCACCACCGTAGTAACTGGCCATGGCAGAGATAGCGCCAATACCCGCCAACCAAAGCTTGGGGATTCCCGCCAGCCACGCCATGGAGTGGTTCAACGTACAAGCAAAATAACACCATACCAATATTAGCCAAACGGGAACGCCCAAAATGGCCTCGCCACCCCTGAAGCCAATGACGCCGGTGTAACTCATAAGGCCATCGAACAACCCGCCAACCGGTACCACACATGCCATAATGGTTAGATCAGACAGCCTGTGGGGTGACACCACCCAGTGCAACACCAACCCTAAAACTAGCCAGCCAATAACTAGGTCTTGCTGTAATATGGCCAGCCACCACCCGGCTTGAAACCAGACCGCGTTGAAAATTGCAAATATTTTGGTGTTTTGTGTCATAGCATTCTATACGCACAGGTACCACACTAAGTTTAAAACCAACGCAGACAGCAACCATGACCAATACCAACGATCCAGTCACCGTTACTCAACAGGGTGGCATAGCCCAGGTACAATTGAACCGGCCAGATAAAAAAAACGCCTTGGACATCGCCACCTTTGAAGCGCTCATCCAGGCCCAAATCGACCTATCCAATAATCCGAATATTAGAGCGGTGGTATTGCACGGAGCCGGAGACGCCTTCTGCGCTGGGCTGGATATTTCTGTACTGACCGAAAGCGATGCCATCGCCAATTTAACTGAACGCACACACGGCATGTGCAATCTGTTTCAGCAAGCCGCCATGGGCTGGCATCAACTGCCGGTGCCTGTGATTGCCGCCGTGCACGGCCACTGCCTGGGTGGCGGATTACAGATTGCATTGGGCGCTGATGTACGCATCGCTGCTCCTGATGCGCAATTCAGTGTTATGGAAATCCACTGGGGGCTGGTGCCGGACATGGGGCTGACCGCACTGGCGCCCGGCTTGATTGCACGGGATCATCTCTGCGAGCTGGTACTAACGGGAGACAAAATCAACGGTTTGACGGCTGCGGAGATGGGGCTAATCACTCGCGTAGCGGGAGACCCCTTAAAAGAAAGTTTGGCTCTGGCCGGCAAAATTGCTCAAAAGTCACCTCACGCTGTCGTCGCCGCAAAGCGGTTACTGTCACCGGGTACCCACAGTGTGGCCCAGAAACTGCAATCGGAATCGGATGCGATGCAAGCTTTAATGGCTGGCGAGAACCAACGTGAGGCCGTCAATGCCCGCTTGCAAAAACGCGCGCCCAAATTTAAAGATCGAACGGTAGAATAGCCCTAACGCATCCATAGAACCGATTACGGTTAGCCGATAAAGATCGTCGCAACGGTGGCCCTACTCGCTTAGTGTATCGGCCTGTTTTCAAACTGACTATATCTTGCGACAAAGCATCGACAGTCATCCAGTCAACGAATGAAATAATCCCTCGATTGAACTGGAAGCTGGCTTACGCAAAAAACCAAGTAAAGCTCGGTTAAATAGAGAAGTCTTTACTGTTCAGTGCAGCGCTAAGCGCCGTTCGATTCTTCACACCAAATTTCTTGTAGATTCTTTTCAAATGATTTTCGACAGTGTATTCAGACAGTGACAAATTTGACGAAATCTCTTTATTACTTAACCCTTTTAGCACTTCACACACCACCTGCGCCTCACGCGCACTGAGCGCTGAGCTGCTTTTTCTCAAATTTTCAGCCAGATCGTTCTCGCTTACGCCAGACATACACGTTGTTAACGAAGTATCGACAATAAAATCCCGCGCATCCAGTAACCACTCTTCTACAGCCGGCATCGCTCTGTCAACTCGCAGATTTTTCATGGAAGTGGTGCTTTGAAAACCAACCACTAAATGTTTAGTACGCGACAATGAAAGCGACATACTGCAGGTTTGATGGTACCCGTAGCGCGATAAGCCGTTCCAATAGTTTGAATCACTAGGATTGTGACTTGAGCCGACAGCCTGAGCATTAGGATTATCTCGAGCCCGATAACAAAATGGCGTAAAGAACTCTTTGCTACGCTTCAAGGTCGGCACTGACCATTTATCGGCCTGTTCTGTTCTACCGCGAGGTAAAGACAAATCGTGCTGAAACAGCTTCGATTGATACAATTGGATCGCACCTTGTGGCGTCTGCCAATCGAAAATAAAGTAAACCGATGATTGAGAATTAGGGGCATTGCTGTAAAGAAATAAACTAATACCATCAGCATCCGAACGTCGTAAGACGTTTCGGGAATGACCTTGATTCATGATTTCAAACGAGTAGTTCATGACCTAACCCTCCAGACGGCTGCTTGTGAACAACCTTTATTTTTTATAGATAATACCTGGCCACGCTTGAAGCGCTGTCACCGTACCTGCGAGCAACCCCACCACACCTTAAAGCAGCTATCAACAGGCCAAATCTTCCCTCACCTTACGCTATGGTCACCGGTTAGCGCGAAAAGATAAATGACGGAAATCAGTCAATGCGCCCACCGAACGCACTAATTAGGATATCACTCATTGAAACCACCTTTTATGCGCTATCTAAATAACAATTATTTTTTTATTACCAATTAACACTATACAGACAGCTACCCGGCGCTTGAGTACCCATTACAAAAGGGCTGTGAGCTCGACATAACAACAATAAGGAAGACAATACCGATGACATTACCTAAACCGTTGGCATTACTGGCCGTCGCAGTTGGATCAATAACCGTCGCCGCAACCCCCCGAATCTCCGCCGCGGAACTGGCTTTAGAAGAGATCATCGTGACAGCCAACAAACGGGCCGAAAGCGCCAATGACGTTGGCCTATCAGTAACAGCCTTAGACGGCAATATGTTAGCCGATCAAAAGCTCACCAGCCTTGAAGACATTTCCACCTCGGTACCGGGGTTAGTCTATTCTTCAAGCACAGCCAACACACCGATATTCACTCTCAGAGGGATTGGTTTTAACGAACAATCGTTGGGAGCCTACCCCGCTACGAGCCTTTACATCGACGAAGCGCCTCTGCCTTTCCCAGTATTAGCCAGCCATACCGCATACGATCTGGAACGCGTTGAGGTGTTAAAAGGCCCACAAGGCATTTTATTCGGACAAAACTCCACCGGCGGAGCAATTAACTTTATTTCTGCCAAACCGGGGGACGAGTTTGAAGCCGGCGGAGACGTCTCCTACGGTAACTATAGCCGTGCGGAGCTGAACGGTTATATTAGCGGACCATTGACGCAATCACTGTCCGCCCGGTTTTCCTTCACTGGATTGAATTCAGATGGGTGGCAGCGCAGTAATACCCGTAATGACAGCAACGGCGCCCAAGACTACCTTGCCGGTAGAATAATTCTCAACTATGAACCCACCGATAACGCAGCTTACCTGCTCAATATCAATGGCTGGCAAGATGATAGCGAACCGCAAGCGCAACAATTTTCTGCCTACAACCCCGCGATACGTACGGATGCGGTTACCGGTTTACCACCCGGTCCATTAGCGGTAGCGAATCAACAAGCGTTTTCACCAGAGGACCCTCGAGCCGCTGACTGGAGTGCCGAAAAATCCCCGTCTAGTGAACGCGAATTCTATCAGATCGTTGGTCGTGGCGATTGGTTTTTAACACCGTCTTTAACGTTAACGGCACTGAGTACCTACGTCGATTTCGAGCAAGAACAATCCACAGATGGAGATGGCTTACCATTAGAATTATTTGATTTATCCCCCAGTGACGGAGCGATAGATAGCTGGATTTCTGAAATTCGATTAAGTGGTTCGACAGACAATACCCAGTGGATTATTGGTGCCAATTACGAACACAGTAACACTCACGAAGACCAGATACTGAATTACGTCGATTCCACCAATTACACCGCACAAAACGCTTTTATTAATTCCAGCGGCATATCATTGGATCAGGAAATCGACACCTATGCAGTCTTTGGTAATATCGACTTTGACATAACCGATCAAATCACCCTAAAAGCCGGGACACGCTACACAGATTCCAACATCGAGGTGAACAGCTGTAATTTCTCTGCCACTAACAGGGCGGGCAGTATAGATGCCGGCGACGGCTCTAACGTGGCCACGCTATTCAATGTTTTGGGCGGGCTATTTGGCACGGTCAATTTCAACCCGATAACCGTTGGTGATTGCTATACGTTAAATAACAACCAAGTACCCGGCGACCCCTATGTTAACCAACTCGATGAAGACAATACATCCTGGCGAATCGGCGCGGATTATAGAATTACAGATGATCACCTACTGTACTTAAACGTTTCTCAAGGTTATAAATCAGGCAGTTTTCCAACTCTGGCTGCGGCCAATTTTTTTCAGCTCGACCCGGTTACACAGGAGTCTGTAAAAGCATACGAACTCGGCGTTAAGTCTTCCCTTCTCAACCAATCGCTGCAACTGAATACAGCCGCGTTTTACTACGATTACGAAGACAAACAACTGCGCACAAAAGTACTGGACCCGGTATTTGGCTTCCTGGATGTATTAGAAAATGTACCTAAAAGTAAAGTCTATGGCATCGAATCTGAAATAACCGCTCAAGTAACGCAGGGGCTTCGCATTACCGCGGCGATTACGTGGCTGGAATCTGAAGTAAAACAATACCAGGGAGCCAGTTTTACCAGCCAAGCGGTCGTGGACAATGGCCAACTTGTTTTAGCCGGTGGCGAGGAAAATTTTTCAGGCGACCCGATTCCATTCACCCCAGATCTAACGTACATGCTGGACGCTCAATACAGCCACTATTTAAACGGCGGAGGTGAATTATTTGCCGGCGTCAATATGAACGGCCAGTCTTCATCGGAAGCGTCTTTTGGTGCAGGTCGTTTACGCTATTCCGACGAACAGCTCGCCACTGGCGCCAGATCTATCGACCCATACTTTAACGAAATGGATGGCTACACCACCTGGAATACTCGACTTGGTTATATCAGTACAGACGAAAGGTTTCGGATTACGCTTTGGGGAAAAAACATATTTGATGAACATTATGTGACTAATGTTATTTCCTCATCCGATTCAACCGCCCGATTCGCGGGCGCAACTCGAACCTATGGCATAACGTTTGGCTTTAACCTTTAAGCGAAAAAATAGCGCAACGACGACAACTGATCTGAGCGAACACTATCTTAGCAGAGAGAACCATGACCGATCTGAGCACAGCGTATTTAACTGAACATATCGAGCGGTACATTCCAAACCCAAACATCTATAAATGGAATCAAAGCTACTATTTTAATTTTTACGATCGCAACACTAAAACCGGCGGTTTTTTCCGAATCGGTATTTTAGAGAACGTTGGCGAGGTTAATTGTTTTGCTATTTTTTTTCGCGATGGCAAACCTTTGTTTACGCGAATCAACATGAACCTCCCCTATACTACTCAACGCCTGGACCCGGGCATCACCGTAGCCGGCATAACCATGAAGGCCATACGCCCCCAACAGACTGCCTTGGTTTCGGTGAAAACGGATGATATCGACGCATCTCTTGAGTGGGACCTTTTGCACCCTATGGGCGATAGCATTGCGCTTAGCAACGTTGGCAGTGACGATGCCATAGCCCGCGAACTGACCTACGTACACCCAGAAGGCTTTTGCACTGTCAAAGGCCATATCCGTTTGCGCACCGGTGAAGTTATCACAATAAACGACAAAGGCTTCCGGGACCTAAGCGTTGGCCCTAGAAACTGGAATGGCCTAATTCATTATCGGCTGGCGTGGCCGATATTCGACAATGGCGTTGCCTGTGTCGCCGTGCACGGTATTACAACCGGTGGAGACAGCTATCAGAAAATTTTACACGACGGCAACCGCTGGCTTTGTCTAAAAAAGGTCGAAGAGGACATAACCTATGAAGATGACGAAATCGGATTTAAACATGTTCATTGGCGCGTGTGGGACGAGCTAGACCGGTTATGGGAATTTACCGGAAAGCCTATCTTTCGATGGCAATTCCCTTACGATTCTTTCATGTTTGTTGAGCAGATGATGGAATACACGTTAGCCGATGGCACCAAAGGTTATGGCATGGGCGAGGGAGGATTCAGCTTCCCTTGGGCAGGCAATGGCAATTGACAGGCACTGCATCCAACAGCGCCTAGCGAGATTAAACGCACTGCCGTGCACCTAACCACGTAACGCTAACCCAAATCGCCCCATTTAATAATAGAAGGCCTTCACTACATGAACTCGTTTATTGAGCCACGTATTCACTATATATTAAATCGTAAAGAGCAACGAAAAAAACTCGGGCCCTACCAACCCAAGTCCTCAGAAATGATCGAAAAGTCACTCCAAGCCCTACTTGAGGCTGAAGGTATCGCTAATCCGACCATCGAAAATGTTTCGCGCATGACAGGAGGCGCGTCAAAAGAACAATTTTCTTTTAACTTAAGCTGCAAAGACTGGACTGCGCCAAGGCCCTATGTCCTGAGAATGGACCCCGCCGAAGGCATCGTCGAAACATGTCGATTACGTGAATACCAGTTAATGAAAGCGTTGCAAGGTACGGTACCGATCCCGCCAGTATTAGCTGTAGACGCCGAAGGCGATTACTTGGGCAATCCGGGGTCCATCGCAGGATTTGTGGAAGGCGTGACCAAACCAAGCAACCACAATTCAACCAGTGTTTCAGGGATTGGCTCTACCTACGGGGAATTCGCCAACGTATTGGCTCCCCAGTTTGTGGAGATACTAACAAAGATACACAATTGGCAAGACTGGAGTGATCACGATATCTCCGAATTCGTTATACCAAAGGCAAACAGTAGAGAAGCCGCGCTTTATCAAGTAGACCAGTGGTCTACCATATGGCGGACGGATATGGAAGAACCGGTGCCATTGATTACGCTTACTGAACATTGGTTAAGAGAGAACGCTCCGATCTGTAAAGAACCGTGCCTAGTACATTGCGACTACCGCGTCGGGAATTTTATGTTTTCGGAAGCCAACGGTGAAATAACCACGGTACTGGATTGGGAACTGGCGCATTTTGGCGACTTTCATGAGGACATCGCCTGGATCGTGCAGAAGCTATTTGGATGTGTAGATGAAGCGGGTAACTTTCTAGTGTGCGGCTTAATGACTCGAGAAGATTTTTTAGCTCAATATCAAGCGCTTTCTGGTCGAACGATTGATTCCACTACGTTACATTATTACGAAGTACTCAATGCTTGGAAATGCGCCGTGATGGATTTAAGTAGTGCCATTGGTGCCGGTCGGCGCAGTAATAGCCATCAAGATCTTTTGATCACTTGGCTTGGATCGGCCGGCGCTGTTTTTTTAGACCAAATCGAAAAGCTTTTGCTAAAGGTAAGTTAACATGTTGCCCTGTATCTCAATCCGGCTAAATAATTTAATTAAAGCAATGGAAACGGTGGTTGCCCCAGCACTGGATCAGAATCAAGTATTTGCCCTGGAGCAATCCACTCTGATCGTCGCCCACCTAAAAATGTTATCCAACCAATGGGATGCTGCCTATTGTTTTGAGCTTGGCTCCCTCGACAACATGGTAAATTTAGCTATACACCTTACCCATTTAACACCGCACACCGAAGCGAGCCAAGCGGCTTTATTAGCATTGTCTGCCACACTGAAAAACCCTCCAAGCGAACCACCACCCACCGTTTCCGCCGTAACGCAGCGACTTAGAGAGATAGGGCTAAAGGTGGATAACTTTATTGATCAAGTCATGCAGACAGAATCGAGCACCGTTAAGTCTCAGTTAACGGGCATTGTTCTCGACTACAATCAATGCCAATCTGCGCGTGAAAGAGTATGGTTTAAAGACAACCATTTAGACTCTGGCATTTCTGATTTATCCACATTTGAGGAAATGCTGTATGGTAACCATTATCGTTTTAAGCCATGACCGGCTGCGTGTATCAACACCGTTGAAAGGGTAGAGTACCCAAAGCTCATGTAGACCAAACCCAAAGGCAGCACGATCTGATCGAGCCAAGTAATACGGGTAAGGCGCACACCGAAGAACGGGCTTTAGATTTCAGTGGGTTTAACCGAGCTTATTGCCCAAAAAGCCCAAATAGAAAGCCTAAAAAGGGACTTTTGGTTTTGTCTGCTTGGTAGCAATCAATTTGCGGACGTAAATTCGATCAATCAGACCAAGCTTTTGCCTAATGGGCAACTACGCCCACCAGAACTTTACAACGGCTGCTTGCATCGTAATTCAATTAAGCTCGCCTAGTCCATCTGCGCAGGGTGCCACACCCTTCTGTTTTGTCGGTGCACTCAAGAGGGGGGGGGGGGGCAATACAGACAATCCCAACCCTTAAAAAACAACAAACCCCGGTTCATCGCCAGGGTTTGTTCACACCTCAAAATATCGAAAGGCTCATCACTGTTCTGCGCGGCCCCTAGCAAAGCTTGCTGTCAAAACACTCTGCAACGTCGACGATACATTACCCATAGGGCGACCAGTACCAGCGTGTTTATTGGCCCGACGCCACCCGCACCACCAGAGCCTCCGCCTGCAGCGTTGCCATTAGAGCTCGCGATGGAATCAACGCCTTCTTCAGAAGTCGCACCCGCAGCGGTGTCTGAGCTTTCGCTCTGTGTGAGCGAACTATCAATAGTAGTGGCTCGAGAATCAGCCGCTGATGTATCCGTGATGCCGTCATCACTAAACAAGCCTGACAATTCAATGAGCTCGTCATCCTCTGGTGCTGATGCCTGGTCAAGCTGCTTAAGGTAGGCCATCAAGTTTGCCTGCTCCGTATCAGTGGCGGTTTGCACAACCGTGTGGTGCTTTGCCAAAGCAGAGGTGACTGATTTACTGACAGTGATATCGTCCAGGTAAACCTCATCAGCTCTATTACCACTGGCAAAACTCACTACCAGACGATTAGAGCCACTGGCCAAATCAACATTGAAAATCGCTTCCTCAAAGGCGGTGGGCTCGCCATCTGTCATGGCCAAACTACTGGCAGCAGCGCGGTAGATGGTGTTATTCACTGCCAATTGCAAGGTTGCGTTGCTGGCTTCGGTGGAGTATCGAACTCTAACGGTACCGCTATGGGTGTTGGAGTAAGCGGTAACTTCTGCGGTTGCGCCAACCGCCAACTTAACCCCAGCACCTTTGCGGAAGTGACTGAACTCTTCTGGGGTTACCACCTCGGCACCGCCGGTTAGGCTGGCGGCCTCGGCTTGTAGCACGTCACCACCCACTACTTTAAACACGTCTTCTAGGGTGGCGGCGCTGCCATCATGTAAATAAGGGGCAGTGTCGAATAGCCCTAAAAGGGTTGGCGTAATAATGCCCGGCAGATTGCGGTTTAAACGGTTACCAGAGTATTCGCGCAGGGTACCAACATTGTGTAGTGCGCCATCGGTAAACGCCTCGCCCTGGTGGCAGGAATCACAGCCCAGAGTTTGGAAAACTTTCTGCCCAGCGTAGGCCTGGCTGGTGAAATCACCAATGCCATCACGGTGTGGACTGCGCGGTAAAGAGGCCTTACCCAAGCTTTCAACGTAGGCCGCCAGGGCATCTAAATCTTGGTTGTAGCCGGCTTTCGGGGCGCCTAAGGGAGCTTCGGTGGCTTCGAAATCGTCGTCACTCATTAAGCCACGGCCCAAGAAGTTGTGACGCATGTCGTTTTCGAAATCCTGGATTTCATCAAAGTTGCCAGACCAGTGCGCATTACCAAAACGGGTGCCCATGCGGCCAACCAAGGAGATATTGTTGCGCAAACCTTCGCCGCGGCCGGTAAAATCGTAAACGCGGTTATCCTGGTTGCCTTCGATATGACAGGAAGCACAACTGAGGTAGCCCTCGGCACTGGTGCGGCCGGTGACCTCACCCTGCTCATCCAAACCGAAGGATGCGTTATAGAACAGCTTTTTACCGCGCAGCACGGTGGCGTTGAGTTTTTCGTTGGCCACTGTGGCTGTGGTGGTGATTTTCGGGTTAGCCAGGCTACCGGTTAAGAAACTGGATAAATCCACCGTGGAAACCGAGCGATCGGTGAAATTCTTAATAAATAATTGCTCGGTGGCGGCATCGAACAACAAGCCTTTTGGCGCTAAGCCGGTGGCCAGCTTGCTCACGTTACCGATGATAGAGCCATCCACAGTGCTGCGGCTTAGCACCGCCACCTGGTTGTTGCCCTGCAAACCCACAAACAAAAACAGACCGTTATCCGATATAGCTAATGAAGATGGCGAATCGGCGTTATCGAAGTCGAAGCGGTCTTCGCGTACTTCCCGCCGGCCAGCCAAATCGATTTTGGCAATAAACGTGCGCACGGTGTTGTCGTCGTCTAAGTCGGCATTGCCGTTCACCAAGCCTCGGGCGGTGTTATCTTTTTTGCCCACCACATAGGCAAAGCGATCTTGGCCGTCGATTAACACAGAGGATAGATAGTTAGGTACACCGCGGCCGTTGTCGATGTCGTCAGACACCATATGCTGCTGTAAGCGGATGGTGCGATTAAGCCGCATATTACCGGCGTTGATGTCGTATACCTCACCCCAATGCTGGCCAGAGATATAGCGTGCCACCAGCAACTTACCTTGATCGTTGCTCAGCGCCATAGCTTTGGGTGAACTCAACCCCTGGGTGCGGCTTACGATCTGCTTGCGCCAACGGCCAATTTTCACCACTTCGCCGCTGTTTTCTAGGGCTACGTAGGCCATATTGCCATCGCTGTTAAACAGAATACTGGCCGGCGCTGACCCGTAATCCAACTGCATGGTGTCAAAGCGGCTGCCATCTTGGTTCAAAATAGCAATGGCATCTTCGCCCTTTAACGTCACCCAAGCGCGGTTTTGTTTATCTACTGCAACCGAGGTCGGGTTGCGGCCAACACTGTACTCACCGACGGCCTGATGGCTGGCGGTGGAAACCTGGGTGATGGTGTCGTTATCGGGGTTAACAACCCAGTAGAAATCACCGGTTAGAGAAAGTGCCATGGGCCCGGTGACAATACTTGGCTCACCAATAATTAGGCTATCAACCACCGCGACGTGGGCCACAGAAGTAACTACACCACCGTTGCCATCGCGGGCTTGCACGGTAACGTTGTAGCTGCCAGTGGATGGGTAAGTAAAGCTCTGTGAACTCGCCGTGGTCCACTCACTATAACTTTCACCGTCGGCCTGGCGGTAGCGATACTCCAGGCTATCGTCATTGCTGTCGCTCGCATCCACCACTACCGTTACCGAATCCCCAAGTACGGCGGTGTTGCCCGGCGTTACGCTAACACTGGCGATGACCGGTGCCGCATTGGTGTTGCCGTTACCGTTGTTGTTTCCGTTACCGTTGTTGTTTCCGTTACCGCCGCCATTATTGGCGTTGTTGCCGTTGTTATTGCCGTTGTTGCCTGTACCACCGTTGTTACCGTTGCCACCGCTGTTGGCGTTTTTGTCGCCACCGGTGACGCTATTACCCGTGGAGAACCGGAAGCTGTAGACCTGCATTTTGTTGTGCACGGCGTCTTCAATACCCTGCAGGCGTACCTCATAGGTGCTGTTTGGTTCCAGGTCTTTAAGCGGGTCTACGGTGAGCAAACCGGCGTGGCTGAGCACGTAATCTACGTCCACTTGGCCACCGCCAACCTTGGTTACCGTTAGGGTATCACCGGGGATGATGGTGGTTGAATGAAGGGTTTCAGGAATCATTAAAGAGATGGGGGCACCCACTGGGTAGTTGGTTTGGCCATCTTTGGGGATGTGGTACGAAACGTAGGGTGGGCGCTTATCTGGGTTGGTTTGGTGTGCCCAAATGCCCAGGCCGCCAGGGCGCTGACCACGGCTTTCCAATACGTAGTTGTGGCCACCACCGGTCAGCAGCAGATTACCGATAGGACGCTGGTACTGGTTGGTTTCAATGCCGCCGGCAAGTTCGTCAAACACCTGCTCTACTTCGCAGGTCTCGATATTAATTTTTAATTTTTCGGCGAAGATATATTCATCTTGGAAGTTAAGATACATCGGATCGTGGGTGCCTTCTAGGTCTCCCAAGCCGTGTTTTGGATCACGGAAGAATACGTCGCAATGCAGTTTTAAATTGGTTGGGTCGGAGAAGTCGACGATTTGCACACCCGGGTTATCCAGCCGACGGGCAAACACCATGTAGTGGCTGTGCACTTCATACCAATAGCCGCCTAGGCCATAGGGCAGACCCACCTGACGAGTTTGGCCGTTTTCCCATTTTGTTTCTGTCAGCGTGGGGTGTTTTTCGGGGAGTTTTAACACATCCAGCAATACCGGGTTACTCGGATCGCTGATGTCGTAGGCGGCGGCACCGGAGAAAGACTGGTCAGACCCGTACAACAGGATATTACCCATTACCGTAGGAAAGCCGATCACACCGGTTTGACCCAAGTGATCCCACTCGGCCACTTGTTTGTTGTTTACCTTGATGGTGGCGTTGCCAGAAATTTCGTTATAGCTCCACCAATGCTTTACCGCCCAGGGGTGAGAACCGCCGGTTTTGCCAAAATCGGTGACGTCCCAACCCGACCAGCGGCCGTGGGACAGTGTGCCGTCGTCCTCTAATACGATGGCATCGGTGGGCCAGCCGCCAATGTACAGCTCATTGCCACGCTTGTAAGTGCCGTGGGCCAGTACGGGATGCTTGGTTTTGCCGAAGGTGGCAACGGTGCGAGGGTTATTGGGATCGGAGATATCGATGGCGCGCACAAGGAAATCAGAGCCCGCAGGCGCTGATGGCTGCTCTGGGATGGCGATGATGTAATCACCCATAATGTCGATAGTGGTTAACCGACCCAGCTCTGGGTGAGACTTGCTAATAATCTGACCGGGCTGAGATTGGGCCTGGTTGGGAAAATCCGCGTGCAAGTCGGCGGTTACAAAAGCGAGCGCGCTGGCTAGAGCAGCAATATGTTTTTTCATAGTATCAGAGCAAAATTTGCACAAAAATGAACAGTTACGGCGATTCGAATCCTTCCGCTGTTTGCACACCCGCAGGTTTTAATTCGGGGGCTATTTTCGTGCCGCGTATCATCACGGGCTTATTTGAATGTCACCGGCTTACTTGCTGTACGCAGGGGGAAGTTTGGCTGGGAGTGAAAAAACCTGGGGAGTTGCTCAGCAATAACCGGGCTTGAGATGTCTCCGCAATGGCTGAACAGCGATGCAACTCTGGGTGAGTGCTGGCTGTCATATTTGCAGCGGATAATCGCAGCTACCGAGAAGACATGCTGGAATACATAACCGGTCCCTGTTTGACCTCTGTAACTTCCTTCTTGTTTCTACGTGCTTTATCTGTCTATCTAGTTTTCTTGGGCTCCGTACCACTGGACCCCTGAGTGAAGCTGGCCAGAATGTTTGGTTGCCTTGTATTAGATTCCTTGGATATTCAGTTTGTCTCTGATATTCAGGTTCTTTAGCAAGACGACTAATAACACTTTGGCATCAAAATCACGAAACCTAGAATACCCAACCTTAAACGGGGCACGCAAATGCACTTGCGGGTTTTGTGAGGCACTTATCGAACTGATTCGTCTTTGATAAAGCAGTTTGCACGACAAGCGCTACCTAGGTCACAAAACCGCGCAATATCAGCGCTTAAGCGTATAAATACCCCCTAATATGAGTAAGGAATAAATCTTGATGAAGTTTCCGATTTCCCTGCTGGCCATCGCCCTAGCCAGCTTGATGGCGGCGCCGCTGCAGGCCAAGGATAAGCCCAAGAATGTGATCTTGCTGGTGGTTGACGGCATGGGCCCGGTGTACACCAGCGCCTATCGCTACTTTGCTGACGACCCGGCCACCAAGCAGGTGGAAAGCACCGTCATTGACGAGCTGGTGGTGGGCACAGCAAGTACCTACCCCGATGCCGACCGAGGCGTTATCACTGACTCCGCCGCCGCGGCCACGGCGTTGTCTTCCGGCATAAAGAGCTATAACGGCGCTATTGGTGTGGATCGCAACCACAAACCCGTGCAAACCATGCTGGAAATGGCCAAGGCTAAAGGGAAGAGGACCGGCATCGCCGTGACCTCGCAGATTGTCCACGCCACGCCGGCGGCGTTTATCGCCCACAACGACAGCCGCAAAAACTACAACGCCATCGCCGATGCGTATTTCGATGAGCGCATTGACGGCAAATTTAAAGCCGATGTGATGCTGGGGGGCGGCTGGGATTACTTTATCCGCCCGGATCGCAACCTAGTGGAGGAATTTACCACCGAGGGTTACCAGTACATAGATGACATGGCGCAGTTAGGCCAACTGCAGCAAGACCAACCTGTGCTGGGCTTGTTCGCCAAAGTGGGCTTGCCCTGGGCGCTGGATATGCAGGGCCAGCCTCGCCTCAAAGCCTTGACCCAAGCCGCCGTTAGCCAGTTGGAAAACCGCAAGGGTTACTTTTTGCTGGTTGAGGCCAGCCAGGTAGACTGGGCCGGCCACGCCAACGACATCGCCGCCGCCATGGCAGAAATGGCCGACTTTGTAGACACCTTAGAATGGCTTAAAGAGTACGTCGAAAGCAGAAAAGACACCCTATTGGTGGTTACCGCGGATCACAGCACCGGTGGCTTAAGCATGGGCGCGGGCAATGAATACCTTTGGCGCCCGGACATGATAAAAAGCTTGGAAGCCTCACCGGATAGCCTAGCCCTATTGGCCATGGAGCAGGCACCCGGCCAGCGAGCCGAACTGATTGCCAGCGCCCTGGGCTTAAGCCCCAGCCAAGCCCAAAGCGCAGCCATTGCCCAAGCCGAGGACAGCCAAGCGTTATCGGCGGCCATTAAGCTGATGATTGATGAAGCCACCCACACCGGCTGGACCACCCACGGCCACAGCGGCGTGGACGTACCGGTACTGGCCACCGGCGTGGGTGCTGAGCAATTCGCCGGTTTTCAGGACAACACCGACATTGCCAAAAAGCTGATTAACATGATCAATCGCTAGATGCACCAACGCCGCCGCCACGTTAGGGCGTGGCGGCGTGGCGCCAGGTTTTGAACCTATGCCAAACGGAAACCACCACAGCCCCCGCAGCCAAACCAACCAGGTGAAAACTGGGCGTGCTCTGCCAACGAGTGTTGGAAAACAACGCGTCACCGGCATAGAGCTCGTAGACGCTTTTGGCCACGGCCAGCACCAGCACCAGCCACAGCATTTCATTTCCCCGCCATATCCCCACAGAACTTACCTGCGGGCTACGCAGGCTATACAAGGCCACCACCAATAGGCCGTTAAGCACACCAGAGAGCCCCACGTATACCTGAAACTGCGCCTGGTTAAAAAACCAAACATCGATGGCCACCACGCTGGCGGCAAAACCCAGGGCCAGTAACAGGCGCTGTTGGCTTTCAATAATAAACCCCAGCACCGCCATGGCGGCCAGGTTCCACAACAAATGGTTACCATCGCTGTGGGTAAGATGCGCACTCATCCAAGCCACTGCATTCCACGGCCGAGACTGGTCTAGCGCCAGGGATAGGAACGCTTCACTGTTAAAGGGGATAAATAGGTAATTGACCAAGCACAGCAGAATTACGGCGGTGCTTAGCCAGGGAAGTTTGCTAACCAATGGTGGCATAAAGATTCGCTACCGACATGCCGCCGCCAACCCGTGGTGGTGCACGCCCAATGGTGTTCCACTGGTAGCACTAGAGGGTTCCACCAACGTTACGCCCCCAATGAAAAGGCTGTCCGTTGGCTGATCGACGACACTAGCTGTCCAGTTTGCGGTAAAGCTGTCTAAATCCAATAATAGATTGGCTTCAAAACCAGCGTCACCGTACGCTCTAATAAACGCTTCTTGGTCAGACTGATCAACGTCTATAGTCAGCTCACTCACCAGCATTAATTCAGTATCGATAAACACCCCTTCCGCACTACCGTCGGCGTGAACCACGATCTCCACCACACCCTGCTGCCATGCTTCATCGAGAAAGGGTGCTTCTGGCAAATAACTCGCGATCACTCGAATGGCGTCGGCCGGCTTTTCAAGTAACCGTACTGCACTGCGAGTAGCTTCACCTTGCCAGGAGATCATCAGGTCGTTAGCTACTGTACCAACAGCTCCTTTAAAGGAGTAATCAGGCGCATTTTCAGGGATATAACCATCCGGGAGCGAGATGCCTCCGAGCTCCTGATTCGCGTATAACGACGAAAAATAATAAATTTCTTCATCCGTATACAGAGGGGAAGATATCGGTGGCAAAATCACGTCGTCAATAGAGAAATCTGTAATTAATTCTATACTCGGTTGGAAGTAAGGCCCAGCAAGCCCACCGCTTTCCTCAAGACCAACTTGCACCAACGGCCGGGCATCATAATCAAACTCACCGCCCACAGTGGGAAACTCCAGGTTAGTCCACGCCGATTGCATCGCAGCTAGGTCCACCATCTGCAATAAGCCGTCCGGATGCACAATAAAATACAAGGTTTGATTGCCGTTATCCGGGTGCGGCATGGAATAGATACCGCCGTTGGCGCAGGCCAAGGTATCGGTTACATGGCGTAATGTTTGTGAGGCGGTTGGCCAGGTGCGGTAATCGCCGTTTAAATCGCCCAGCTCGTGGGCAAAGTCGATCATTCTTTGCACCGAGAAGTCATCGTTCGCAAAATCAAATACCGGCCAGCCTTTAACCACCTCTAGGAATTGTGCGCTGATATTGATGCCATTGGCGCCCTCTTGATCGTCGTCCAGGCCCAGCAACACGCGCACTTTATTGCGGGTGGTGGCATCGAAGGGGTCACCCAGGCCGTTTAGGTCGAATAGGTAGACGGTGTCCGCCGCCGGGGCTGTGCCCAGGTCAAAGGTGCCCACGGTAAAGTTCACCAGCTCACCGGCCTTGTAGGAGAACCGGCCGTACTCATCGGTAACGCCGGATTGCGACTCGGTGCTGTACTCCACCCCTCCGGCGGGGCTGTCGATAAACACGCCGGTGAGGATTTCATCGGTGGAATTGCTTTTGTTAGAACCGCCACCACCGCCACATCCGGCTAAAGTAAGCGCTACCAGACCTGCGGCCATGCCCTGTTTAATTATCATAAGCTTCCTACTTAGAATTTTCCCAAAAAGCGCTCTCGGTGTTTTGCCCAAAAGCGCTTAAATTTGAACGCGTGTACTGCGGGGCAGTTTACCAGCCCGTCTGCGAGCGGCAAGCGCCGCGCCGTGGTATTCTTGCAAGTTTTACGCTTGGCAAGATTAACGCTTAGTAGGAATTAGATGTGGGCCTCAACCAGCCGCCACCTACCTGCAGCACAGCTAATATCAGCCCGCACAAGTATGCGACAACAGGACACCCCCATGGCGATCAATTGGTACCCCGGCCACATGCACAAAGCACGCAAAGAGATGCTGAATGTGCTGCCGCAAATGGATGTGATTATCGAGATGACCGACGCTCGTATCCCGGCCAGTAGCGAAAATCCCGTGATCGCCGAATTAAAATCGCAAAAGCCCTGCATTAAATTGCTGAGTAAATCCGATCTGGCCGACCCTGCGCTCACCGAGCAATGGCAGCAATTTTGGCTGCGAGAGCACGGTGTGCAATCCCTGGCCATCACCACCGATGAGCCAGGCCGCATCAAACAATTACCGGATTTGATTCGTAAACTGGTACCCGCCAACACCGCCCAAACCCGAAAAATTCAAGCCTTAATTGTGGGCATTCCCAACGTCGGAAAATCCACCTTGATTAATTACCTGCTGGGACGGCCGGCGGCCAAAACCGGCAACGAACCGGCAGTCACCAAAGCGCAACAAAAACTGCACCTAAGCGATGATATTGTGCTTAACGATACCCCGGGTATTCTGTGGCCCAAATTTGAAAACACCAATGGCGGCTATCGGCTGGCCATCACCGGTGCCATTCGCGATACCGCCATCGACTACCAAGACATCGCCCTATTTTTGGCCGGTTTTTTGGCCAGCCACTACCCACAGCAATTACAACACCGCTATCAAGTAGTGGCGCCCGCCGGCGAGCTGGATACCCAAGATGAAATTGATCTGCTGGAACAGATAGGCAAAAAGCGTGGCGCCAAAGGTGCCGGCGGCAGAGTGAATTTACACAAGGCCGCCGAGGTTTTAATTCACGATTACCGCAGCGGCAGTATTGGCAATATCACCTTAGAAACACCAGAGATGATTAAAAGCGAGCTGGTGGAAGTGGCCCGGCTAAGAGCCGAGCGTGAAGCCATAGAAAAAGCCAAACAAGAAAAGCGGGCGAAAAAGAAAAAGGGTGTGCGCCACTAAGACAATGTAGAACTGGGTAACTCAGTAGCTAACTAACGCTGTAAATAAGAGCCGCCAGCTACAAAACCACTTGCAAATCCACCTTGCCATTGGCCACCGGTGGGCACCAATAAAAACCGCCGCCCTGGGGTTTGGAATAGGTAAACAAGCCGTCGACAATGCCATCATCGGCACCAATCATACGTTGCATGATGGCGTTAAAAGCATCGAAGCTTTTACCAAAGGCCACAAACACCAAGCCCATTCTTGGGCCACTTACCCAGGGCATGGAGCGGCGCAACATAAAGGCTTCTGGGTCAAAACTCTCTTGCGCGGCACGTTTGACGTGGGCGCTCTCTGGGGCTTCGTCAAATTCTTCATTATCGCGTATGCGTCTGCCGATGGTGTCATCCTGCTCGGCCTCGCTGCGTTGTTTAAATTCCATAAGGCTGTGCTGCCAGGGTTGCACGGCCACATAGCTTGCACCCAATAACCCTGGCTCGCCCTCACACACAAACGCGGCGGATAACGCTTTGTCACCCTCGGGGTTTTCGGTGCCGTCTTCGTAGCCGCTTAAATCTCGGCCATTAAAATTAAACGCGTCGCAATGGCTTTGCTCAACAAAATTATTGGCCAGCAGGCCGCGCAAACGCATGGCTCGGTGGGCCAAATCCCCCACAGCTTCGCTGCCACCTTCGGCCCGCAACCACAGCATCAAGTCGGCCTGATCCGACGGCAAGGTTAAGTTTTGGTGTTGATATTCCGGCATGGCGGTGAGCCCCGGCAGGGTTTTGTTGAGCTTTTGCGTCAGCGGCAGGCCAATGCCAAGCACCGTGGATTCTCCGTCAACAAACAGCGCCAGCTGCTGCAAGCATTGGCTGAGATTAATCTCGCTCACCAGTTGGTAACTGATAAACTTAGCAAAGCTCGGTAGCGGCGCAATAATGCCGGGTTGGTAGGGTATCGATTGCATAGTATCTCCTAGGGCCTGTTAACACTAAGATACCGCCGCAAAGAGAGCCCCGCCACCGTCAATTAAACTCGATTTGATATAGCACCAAAATTGAAAGGCACGGTTTGAAGCACTATTTAAAACGCTCTACCAAGCTTAATTGCTGGGCCGCCAACGCACGCATATCACAGGTGGTTTCTGCGGCTGATTGAGCCTTGGATTCGGTTTGTTTGGCGATATCACTGATATTCTGCGTATTGTTATTCACTTCCATGGCAACACTGGATTGCTCTTCCGCCGCCGAGGCAATTTGTTGTGACATACGCTCGATACTTACCACAGACTGAGTAATGGATTGCAGCGCCGAATAAACGCTGTCTATGCTGTCCACACTGCGCTGGCTGCTCTCCTTGCAGTTGGTCATATTGCCCACCGCCAACTCCGTAGCTTTGCCCAACTCTTCAATGATAGCTTCGATATCCTGGGTGGATTCTTGGGTACGCTGGGCCAAGGAACGTACCTCGTCCGCCACTACGGAAAAACCTCGGCCTTGCTCACCAGCCCTGGCGGCTTCAATAGCGGCGTTGAGTGCAAGCAGATTGGTTTGGTCGGCAATACCACGAATCACACCAATCACACTGGCAATTTTTTCGCTGCCGCCGGAGAGGTTTTCCAACACCGAGCCCAAGGCATCAACGGTTTTGCTTAAATCGGCGATATCGGTATTGGCTTCGCGGGTAATGGACTCTCCAGACTTCACTTGGCTAAGTACATCCACCGTAGCATCGTTGGTTTGCGCTACACTGGACGCCACCTCTTGCACCGCCAGCGCCATCTGGCTCATAGACTCGGCCAGCTGCACCGACTCCCGCTGTTGCGCGGTCATGCCTTTTAAAGCGTCATCCACTTTACCTTGGGTTTGATCAGATTTTTCCACCAAATCGGCGGCAGACACTTTGATGCGCCCCAGCGCCGTGCGCAAGCGGGCGGCCAGGGCATACTCGGCCAAATTAATTTCACCGTAGTGGTCTGCCCGGCCGGTGTAAATGTACGCCGCTAGCGGGTCATCGATTACCTGACGACTTTTCTGCAGCAAACTGCGCACCCCAGCACTGGAGATAACAGCGGTAAAGGCGCCCAAAGCCAGGCTCACCAATGAAGAAACCGCCACCGTGAGCAGTGATAATTTAGACAGCACCATAAGGCTCACCAAATCCACCGCCAATACGGCTACCATCACCATGATCGGAATTTTGAATTTTGCCCATAGCATACTTAGGGCAGGTACCGGGCTTTTACCGGCATTGATACGTGCATAGGCCGCCTCGGCGCGCTGGATCTGATCCGCCGTTGGTGCCACCCGCACCGATTCAAAGCCAGTGATTTGGCCATTCTCTTTAAGCGGTGTTACATAGGTATCAACCCAGTAGTGATCGCCATTTTTGCAGCGGTTTTTTACCAACCCCATCCAGTGTTGGCCGGCTTTTAGGTTACGCCACATAGTGCTAAACGCGGCCTGAGGCATATCCGGGTGGCGCACAATGTTGTGCGCCTGGCCGATGAGCTCGTCGCGCTCAAAACCGGCGATGCGACAAAACGTATTATTACAAAATGTAATCACACCCTTGGGCGTGGTTGACGTGACCAGCTGATCGCCTGCCCCCACTGGAACCGAACGCTGGGTTACTGCACCATTTTTTCTCATTGAAACCTGTCCACCACCCCCATTAAAGAGGCTCTTCCCGGTTGAAATTGGTCAAGACCTTGAGATAAAAGCATAGCCAATACTTTTTAAAAATTACGCATATGTGGTTTAGCACGCCATAATTTGCATAGGAGGCAACACATGGACAGGCCGCTACCCAAACAATCACCCTCAACGCTAACTTGGCAAACCTGGGTCACCAGCCATTTAGGCCCCCTGGCCACATCGGCCAACAGTCACAACGGGCAGATCGCCACCGCCGACGGACGGCAATGGTTTGTAAAGCGCTATAGCGGAAAAGATGCCGGCGCACAGGCCCAGGCAGAAGCGATGGGCTTACACTGTTTACGCCACACAGCGAAACAACTGCCGAACCACGAATTGCAGGTGGTACAGCCCATGGCATTGGGCAGTGATTGGTTATTGCTACCTTGGCTTGCCAGCGGGCACGGTCAGGAGGATTGGGCGGCATTGGGCCGCGGGCTGGCACGACTACATGACAAATCCCAGCCCTACTTTGGTTTTGAGCATGATAACTTCTGTGGGCCAACACCGCAGCCGAACCCCAAAAATAGGGACGGTTATACATTTTTCGCAGTTTCGCGCCTGCAATTTCAAGCCGATATTAATTTGCGCCAACAGACCATTAGCACGCAGGACAGACAACAGATAGACACGCTGTGTAGTCGATTAACGGAGCTGGTGCCCGAGCAACCGCCGACCCTTGTACACGGTGATTTGTGGCGAGGTAATGTGCTGTTTAGTAGCCAGGGGCCAACATTGATTGACCCCGCCTGTTATTTTGGCTGGCCCGAAGCAGAGCTGGCCATGACGCTACTCTTCGGTGGGTTTGATGCGCAGTTTTACCACGCCTATGAAGAAGTGAAGCCACTCGCGCCAGGCTGGCGTCAACGGGCTGAGATATACAACCTGTACCATCTGCTCAACCATGTGTATATGTTTGGCAGTAGTTATTATGGCCAGGTAAAAACCGTTTTAAATCGCTATTGTGATTAATGTTCGTCAAACAACTGAATGGCGTAACCGGTTTTAAGGGCCTCTTTTATTTGTGGGTCTTTGCGCTTTAATTGCATTACTTTGCCCTCGGGCAGCTGCTTGCGCTTTTCGATGATCACATCGTAAAAGCCCTCTTTCATCACAAACAACCGCGCTAACTGCTCGGCGCCGATCAAATCTTTAAAATCGATGTAAACGATAAATGGGGCTTCTTGCCCGGCGCTAAAACCGTCGATATCGGTTTTGGTTTTTGCCGTTAAGGAAAATATATACATGCACTACTCCACTTAGCGGGCAAAAAATTCAGCCATGGCGGCCATCAGGCGTTCGGTTTGCGGCAAGGTACCAAAGGTGATGCGCAAGCCCTGCCGGCCTTCGCTGTCCACCCGCGGCCGCACCAAAATACCGGCGGCTTGCAACGCTTGCTTGAGCGCTTCGGGTTGGGGCGGAAAGGTTAAAATATAATTAGCCGTGGTAGGCCAAAACTCGATGTCGTGCTCGGTTAAAAACGCTTCCAGTTTTGGTTTGCTTTGGCCCATTACCTCGGCGATGTAGTCATCAACATACTCGGGCTTTTCCAGCGCCGCTTTGGCAGCCACCACCGCCAACTGATTAATATCGTAGGGCCCGCGCATGGCCAATAAGCGGGTAATATTATTGGCCGTTGATAGCACGTAACCAAAGCGCAGCGATGGTAAACCCCAGGTTTTGGAAAAAGTACGGGTAATAAAAATATTATCGAATTGCGCTAGCAATGCAGTGGCCGAGGTGCGTGTGTATTCAAAATAACACTCGTCCACCAAAATACCGGCGTTGGGCGCGGCCTTAGCCAGCTGCGCAATTTGTTCGTTGCTGATGGCCGTACCACAGGGATTATTGGGGCTGGCGGCAACAATAATTTTGGTGCGATCGGTAATTGCGGCGAGCACCTGCTGTACCGGGTAACCTTCACCCTTGCGGTAATCCGGCGCAACGATGCTCATACCTTCCACGGTGGCCACCTGGCCGTAAATGGCAAAGGTGGGGCCGGGAATAATGGCGTCATCGCCCACACCACCCACGGCGCGAATAATTAACTCTATGCCGTGGTCAGAGCCGTTGGTGATCATCACCTGGGGCTCTTGCACCTGGCAGTAATCGGCCAATTGCTGGGTAATATCACCGTAGGCTGGGTACATTTGCAGCCGGTCACTGTGAATAAAATCCACCAGCGCCTGCTTGATGTGATCGCCCACCGGAATGGTACGCTCGTTAAAATCCAACAGCGTATAGCGCGCCGGATCACGGCCATCCAAGGGCGGTTTGTAGGCCGCCAATTGCTCTATTTGGGGTTTAAACACGCTCACCAATCACATCCATTAAAAGTTATCGGCTACCACGAGATTGTCGCGGTGTATTAATTCGTCTTCGTCTTTGTAGCCCAGCAATTCGGCGATTTGCTCCGTAGGCTGGCCTTTAATTTTGGCCACATCCCGCGCACTGTAATTAACCAAGCCACGGGCGATTTCTCGGCCACGGCTATCCAAGCACAGCACCATATCACCGCGCGTAAATTCGCCATTGACGGCGGTCACTCCCACCGCCAAAAGACTTTTGCCTTTTTGCTGCAACACCCGCACCGCGCCATCATCCAACATTAAACTGCCCCGGTTTTGCAAATGGCCGGCTAGCCACTGCTTGCGGGCCTGCTGGGGTTGCTGGTCGGCAACAAACACAGTGCCGATGGTTTCGCCCTGGGCAATGCGCCGCAACACTTGGGACAAGCGGCCACCGACCACCACAGTATGGGTACCGGAACGAGCCGCCAATTTAGCCGCCCGCACTTTGGTGATCATGCCACCACGGCCTAGGGCACCACCGTCACCGGCCATGGCTATGAGCTCTGGTGCACCGGCACGGGTTTCGCTGATTAATGTGGCGCTGGGGTCGTGCCGCGGGTCAGCGGTGTACATGCCGTCTTGGTCGGTAAGTATCACCAGCACATCGGCATCCACTAGGTTGGCCACTAAGGCTGCTAGGCTGTCATTATCGCCAAAGCGAATTTCATCGGTCACCACGGTGTCGTTTTCGTTCACCACCGGCACCACGCCCAGTTGCAATAAAGTATTCAAGGTGGCGCGGGCATTGATGTAGCGCTGACGGCTGGAGAGGTCGTCGTGGTCCAGCAATACCTGGGCGGTTTGCAGGGCGTAAGCTTGGAACAGCTCCTGGTAGGTTTGCACCAGCCCCATTTGCCCAACGGCGGCAGCGGCCTGCAGTTCGTGCACGGCACTGGGGCGCTGCTGCCAGCCGAGCTGGCTCATGCCCGCCGCCACAGCTCCGGAGGACACCAAGATCACCTCGTGGCCCTGGCTTCTAAGCCAAGCCATTTGTGCCACCCAGCCAGCAATGGCATCGGTGGCTAGGGCCTGGCCGTTATTGGTTAGCAGTGCACTGCCAATTTTAACCACCCAACGCTGGGGCTTGGCCAAACTACTGCGCACGGTCATACCCACTCCCCGCACCGGGCGTTAGGGCGCGTACACCACTTCCACATCATCCCAATCGTCGTCATCGTCGCTGTCGTCTTCATCATCATCGCGCTCACTGCGCCCGGCTTTTCGGCTGGCGCGTAGGGCTTCGATTTTCGCCCGCGCCTCGGCTTGCATTTGCTGTTGAATATCGGCTTCTGCCTGGGCGGCATCTGGGTCATCGCGCTCTAATTGCCAGGCTTCTTCTAGGGTCTCTAGCAGCTCATTACACAGCGGCTCGGTACCCTGGCCATTGATGGCCGAGATAGTATGAAACTCACCCGGCCAATGTAACTCGGTTTGGATTCGCTGTTTAAGCTCAGCTAATTGCTCGTCGGTGAGCAGGTCAGTTTTGTTGAGTACCAACCACTGCTGGCGGGACGCCAGTGTTGGGCTGAACTTGGCCAGCTCTTCGTTGATGATGCGGATGTTGGCCACTGGGTCGGAGCCATCAAACGGCATGGCGTCCACCAGGTGCAATAAGATGCGGCAGCGGGTAAGGTGCTTTAAAAAGCGAATTCCCAGGCCTGCACCATCGGAGGCACCTTCAATTAATCCGGGAATGTCGGCCACCACAAAACTGCGATGGGCCTGTACTTTCACCACCCCCAAGTTGGGCACCAAGGTGGTAAACGGGTAGTTGGCCACCTTGGGCTTGGCAGCGGAAACTGCGCGAATAAACGTGGATTTACCGGCATTAGGCAAACCCAGCAGGCCAATATCGGCCAGCACTTTGAGCTCTAGTTTAAGATTGCGAGATTCGCCCTCACTGCCCGGCGTGGTTTGCCGGGGCGCGCGGTTAACACTGGATTTAAACCGCGTATTGCCCAAACCGTGGAAGCCACCCTGGGCCACTTTAAGGCGCTGGCCGGGCTCGGTTAAATCACCTAACTGCTCTTCGGTGTCGACATCCAGCACTGAGGTGCCCACCGGTACTTTTAATACTAAGTCATCACCTTTGGCGCCACGGCAATCCTTGGAGCGGCCAGACTGGCCACTCTCGGCACGGTATTTTTTCTGGTAACGGTAGTCCACCAGGGTGTTGAGGTTGATGTCGGCCTCCAAGAATACGCTGCCGCCATCGCCACCGTCGCCACCATCGGGGCCACCCTTGGCGATGAATTTTTCCCGCCGAAAGCTAAGGCAGCCATTGCCACCATCACCGGCGTTAACAAAAATCGGCGCTTCGTCTACAAACTTCATGGAGACCTCCTCGAAATCTCTACCTTTTAATAAGCAACTTTTTAGCCCAAATATTGATGCACGAAAAAGCGGCTGCCCAAACAAAAAACCCCATCACATCGGATGGGGTTTTTGCGCCCGGCCCGGAAGGCCGTACCTTAGCTCTTATTGAACAGTTTCAATGCTCACGAACTTGCGGTTTTTTGGGCCTTTAACTTCAAATTTTACTTTGCCGTCGGCTTTGGCGAACAAGGTGTGATCCTTGCCGATGCCTACGTTAACGCCGGCGTGGAACTTGGTGCCACGTTGACGCACTAGGATGTTGCCTGCCAAAACTTCTTGACCGCCAAAGCGCTTAACGCCGAGGCGTTTACTTTCGGAATCGCGACCGTTGCGCGTACTACCACCTGCTTTTTTGTGAGCCATGTGATGCTAACCTCTTGTATTATGCCTGAATGCCAGTGATTTTAACTTCAGTGTACCACTGACGGTGGCCTTGACGTTTCATGGAGTGCTTACGACGACGAAACTTGATGATTTTCACCTTGTCTGCACGGCCATGCTTAACCACTTCAGCGGTTACTTTGGCGCCCACTACAACCGGCTCACCGATTTTTACGTCGTCGCCATTGGCTACCAACAGAACCTGGTCGAAATCTACAGATTCGCCGGTACCCACTTCAATTTTTTCCAGACGGAGGACTTCGCCCTCGGTCACACGGTGTTGCTTACCACCGCTTGCAATAACTGCGTACATAGGTTGCTCCAATTAAGATGTAAATGACATTGGACGCTACGAAGCAACCGCCTAACCGGTATTACCAGTGTTGTCGGTTTTAAAGTTGGGGCTCGCACCCACAACCACAGAGCTTGCAACGTATACAAAATCAGGGGCGTGGATTGTACGGAACTTGATTGAGTAAAACAACACCAATTGGGTGAAAAAACCGCACCCATCGGCACATTTGCTCACGTATACTGCCTTGCGGGCCAAAGAGCAGCCAAACCGTTGCGGTGTTCATGGAACCGCGCTTGACGAGCCCAAACGGCCTGCCTAGGATGCGCCATTAAATAGATCTATAGAAAAGACCTTACATGCTCTCATTTCACCAAGTGGTTAGCGACGACTTTGAAGCAACCAACCAGCTGATTATTAAACAATTGCATTCGGACGTGGGCCTGGTCGAAAACATCGGCCACCACCTTATCAACGCCGGCGGCAAACGCCTGCGCCCACTGTTGGTAATGCTCACCGCCCGCGCCCTGGGATACCAAGGGCAGCAGCACTTGGATTTGGCGGCCATTATTGAGTTTATCCACACCGCCACGCTACTGCACGACGACGTGGTAGACATGTCCGAGCTGCGCCGTGGCCGTCCCACCGCTAACGCCAGCTGGGGCAATGCGCCCAGCGTACTGGTGGGCGACTTCTTATACAGCCGCGCGTTTCAGATGATGGTGGCCATCGGCCAAATGGAAATCATGGCTATTCTGTCCAATACCACCAACGTGATCTCCGAAGGCGAGGTACAGCAACTGGTCAATATCAAAGACCCAAGCGTATCCGAGGCCAACTATTTTGAGGTGATTTATAAGAAGACGGCAGCTCTGTTTGAGGCCGCCTGCACCACCGGTTGCGAACTGGCAGGCCTCACCGAGCACCGCGCGGCCTTGGCCGAGTACGGCAAGTGCCTAGGGATTGCCTTCCAATTGGTGGATGACACCTTAGATTACGAAGGCGATACCGAAGCCCTGGGCAAGAACGTGGGCGATGACCTAGCCGAAGGCAAGCCCACGCTACCACTGATCTACACCATGGCCAACGGCGAGGCCGAGGAATCCGCCCTGGTAGCAGATGCTATCCGAGCCGGCAGCACCGAAAATCTCACGGCCATCGTCGAACTGGTTAAAAAACGTGGTGGTTTAGCCTACACTCATAAGCAAGCCGAGGCCTACGCCGACCAAGCCAAAACAGCACTGGCCGGCATGCCGAGCAATGAGTACACACAGGCCATGCTGGATTTGGCCGACTTTGCCGCCAACCGCAACCACTAAACCGCAGTACAACCACTACACATTCACAAGGGATTTGAACCAGAATGGCCGATCAGACCAACGCGCAATCTTTTTCTAACGCCATTTGGCCCGAGCTCAAAGCCCACAGCGATGGGCTGCAAACACCCTTAAAAGAGCTGTTTGCACAGGATCCAAACCGCGTTGAGCATTTCTCCATGAGCGCAGGCTCACTGTATTTGGACTACTCCAAAAACCACTTGGATGCTAAAGCACTGGAATTACTGGCCACCCAGGCCAAACAATCTGGCTTGGAAGACGCCATTAAGGCGCTGATTGGCGGTGAACACGTCAACAACACCGAAAACCGCCCAGCCCTGCACACCGCACTGCGCTGCCCCGCCATTTCCCCCGCAGACAAAACCGCTGTGGTGGCAGCCACCCAAGCCCAAATGCGCGAGTTTGTTGACAAGCTGAGCTCCGGCCAGTGGCACGGCTACAATGGCAAGCCCATTACTGACGTGGTTAACATTGGCATTGGCGGCTCTGACCTGGGCCCACGCATGGTGGTTACAGCGCTGTCGCAATTTCAGCAAAGCGCGGTCAAAGTTCACTTTGTGGCCAATATCGACGGCGCTGACCTAAGCGATGCGTTGGCCGGCTTACACGCCGATACCACGCTGTTTGTTGTTGCCTCCAAATCCTTTAGCACATTAGAAACCCGAGAGAACGCCCTGGCCGCCCGCGCCTGGAGCCTTTCCCATGGCTGCCCGGAGAGCGACCTAGGCAAGCACTATGTGGCGGTGTCCAGCAATGTGCCGGCGGCGATGGAATTCGGTATCGACGAAGCTAATATCTTCCCCATGTGGGATTGGGTGGGCGGCCGCTACTCATTATGGTCTGCCATTGGCCTGCCCATCGCCATCGCCCTGGGCATGGACAATTTCGACGCCCTGTTAGCCGGTGCAGCCAACATGGATGAACACTTTGCCAGCGCCCCCATTGAGCAAAATATGCCGGCCACCCTGGCACTGATCGCATTTTGGTACTCCGCCACACGCGGCTACCAAAGCCAGGCCATACTGCCCTACGCCCAGCGCATGAGCCGACTGCCGGCCTACTTGCAGCAGCTGGACATGGAAAGCCTGGGCAAATCGGTGGATCGCAATGGCAAGCCACTGACCTGCGACAGCGGCTTGGTGCTATGGGGCACTGAAGGCACCAATGGCCAGCACTCTTTCCACCAGCTGTTACACCAAGGCACACGCAGTGTGCTGGTGGATTTTATCGCCAGCGGCAAACCCATGAGCCCATTGGACAGCCATCACAGCTACTTGCTGGCCAACTGTATTGGCCAATCCCAGGCATTGCTGGCCGGCAAGAGCCTGGCCCAAGCCAAACAAGAGCTGCTGGATGCCGGCAAACCCGAAGCTGAAGCCGATCAAATTGCTCCCCACAAGGTCATACCAGGTAACCGGCCTAGTAACACGCTCATTATTGAGCAACTAGACCCAACCAACCTCGGTGCACTCATCGCCCTCTATGAGCACAAAGTGTATTGTTTAGGCGTGTTGTGGGGCTTAAACCCATTTGACCAATGGGGCGTGGAACTGGGCAAACAGCTGGGCTCCGCGGTGTACCCCGCTCTTACCGGCAACGAATGCCCGGCCGAGTGGGATGGTTCTACCCGCAATCTGGTGGAGAAATTACGTCTCAAGTAAATTGGGCGATTCAACTGCAGGCACTCGCTGCCGACAGCAACCCCAGAGCAACCGAATAGAAGGCGCAGGAATGGCCAAAAAAATATTTCTACTCAGCCTGGGGTGGCTAGCCTTAATCACCGGCGTTATTGGCATTTTCCTCCCGCTACTGCCCACCACCCCATTAGTTCTGCTGGCCAGCTGGTGCTTTGCCCGTTCCAGCCAGCGCTTTCACTCTTGGCTATTAAATCAACGTCACCTGGGGCCAATCATCCAGCGCTGGGAGAACGGCGAAGGCATCACCCCCACGGTGCGCAATCGCGCACTGATCGCCCTCTGGCTGGGCTTACTGGGCTCCATGCTTATTGTTGGCAAATGGTGGGCACCGTTAATTCTTGGCGTCTGCGGCTGCACAGGCAGCCTCTTCTTGTTTAAGTGGAGCAAGCCCAATGCCCACCAAGCTGCAGCCCCCTGCCCACTAAAGCCACAACCACCACTGAAAACACCTCGGCCTTAGCGGAATCTACTAAGCATTAAAAAGCCCGCAGCAACGAATCACTGCGGGCTTGCCGTTTAGCAAAAAATTAAGCGGCGTTAGCCACGTATCAAAGCTAGCAACTCCTCGGTTTTTTGCTCCATTAAGGCCGCATTACCACGGGATTCAACGTTCAGCCGAATCACTGGCTCGGTGTTGGACATGCGCAGGTTGAAACGCCACTCAGGGTAGTCCACGCTGAGGCCATCGGTGTGGTCCACCTTGGCATCGGCAGTGGCGTACTTGGCCTCGGCGGCGGCGATCACCGCTTTGGCATCGGTTACCGTGCTGTTGATCTCGCCACTGCAGGGGAAAGCCGCCATACAGTCGTCTACCAGGGCAGATAAAGACTTGCCACTGGCAGATAACAGCTCCGCCACCAACAACCAGGGGATCATACCGCTGTCGCAATAGGCAAAGTCGCGAAAGTAATGGTGGGCACTCATTTCGCCACCGTATACCGCATCCTCTTTGCGCATGCGCTCCTTGATAAAGGCGTGACCGGTTTTGCTCTGAATGGCAACACCACCGGCACTGGCCACGGTCTCGACGGTGTTCCAAGTAAGACGCGGGTCGTGGACGATTTTGGCACCGGCGTTTTTTCGTAAAAATGCTTCTGCCAATAAACCTACAAGATAGTAACCCTCGATGAACCGGCCGTTTTCATCGAAGAAGAAACAACGGTCGAAGTCACCATCCCAGGCGATACCGAAATCAGCACCGTGCTGCTTTACCGCTTCTATGGTGGAGCTGCGGTTCTCTGGCAACAGCGGGTTGGGGATACCGTTGGGGAAATTACCGTCGGGCTCGTGGTGCACCTTAATAAACTGTAAGGGCAGGTGCGGCTCTAGCGCATCAATGGCGGCACCAGCGCCACCGTTACCGGCGTTCACCACAACTTTCAACGGCTTTAGGGCGCCACCATCGATATATCCCAGCAAGTGTCTGACGTAATCCGGGCGGCTGTCCAGGGCAATTACCTTGCCCTTAGTGGCTTCAGCGAAATCCGCTTGCTCTGCCAGGGCTTTTATGTCAAATAACCCGGTATCGCCGCTGATAGGCCGCGAGCCTTCACGCACCAATTTCATACCGTTGTAATCCATTGGGTTGTGGCTGGCAGTGACGCAAATGCCACCATCCACCGGGTTGTTAAAGCTGGCGAAGTAAACTTCCTCGGTGCCACATTGGCCGATGTGCAGCACATCGGCTCCGGCATCGGTGATGCCCTCGCACAGGGCGTCGGCCAGCTCAGGGCTGGTGAGGCGTATATCGTGCCCCACCACCACCTGCTTGGCCTGTAGGTACTGCGCAAAGGCGCGGCCTACTCGGTAAGCAACATCCTTGTTAAGCTGCTCTGGCACTCGGCCACGTATGTCATACGCTTTAAAGCAGGTGATTTCTCCGCTCACGCCTTACCCTTCAAGTAGTAGTTGTTGTAAACGTGGTTAGTGGCTTCTACAAAACCGTCAACGCTACCGCAGTCGAAACGAGTGCCTTTAAATTTGTAGGCCAAAACACAGCCGCTCTTAGCTTGAGTTAGCAGCGCGTCGGTCAGCTGTACTTCGCCGTTTTTGCCAGGCTCGGTGTTTTCGATGATTTCGAAAATATCGGGAGTCAGGATGTAGCGGCCAATGATGGCTAGGTTGGAGGGTGCTTCCTCGGCTGGAGGCTTCTCAATCATATCGGTGACCTGGAAGATGCCGTCTTTCAATTTTTCGCCAGCAATAACACCGAACTTAGAGATTTGATCCTCTGGTACTTCTTGGATGGCAACAATACTACAACGGAATTGTTTGTACAGTTGAACCATCTGCGCTAATACGCCCTGCTCTTCAGACATACATAGGTCATCGGATAGCACCACGCCAAACGGTTCATCCCCGATCAAACGACGGCCATTTAATATAGCGTCACCCAGGCCACGCATTTCTTGCTGGCGAGTCATGGAGAAGGTGGCTTTCGACATCACCTCACGAATACTGGACAGGAACTGCTCTTTGCTGGTTCCGTTGATCTGGTGCTCTAGCTCGTAGCTGACATCGAAGTGGTCAGCAATGGCGCGCTTACCGCGACCGGTCACCAAGCCGATTTCAGTCAAACCTGCTTCAATGGCCTCTTCCACACCGTATTGCACCAGGGGCTTGTTCACCACAGGCAGCATTTCTTTGGGCATAGATTTAGTTGCAGGGAGAAATCGGGTTCCATAACCGGCCACAGGAAATAGGCACTTTTTGATCATTTTACAATCCTTTTTAATACGACTTTCAATAGTTTGACGAATAATCCTAGTTGCTACCGAAAGATAACATAGAACTAATGACAGTGTTGATACACCAACGGTTTTTGTTGCAATACCGGAACCAGTTTAGCAACTTACGTCAAAATCATTCCCGATTGGTGCGATAATCGCACAGGTTTTAGCGCCTCAATGGCTGGACAAGCCGCCGCCATCCATTAGAATGTGCCACCTTTGTCCGCGGCTTGAGCAAAGCGCGGCCGACCTGTACCACTGAATAGAGTCAAACCATGGAACCTTTTGTCCCCAAAAGCTCATATGAGCGAGAAGAACTCATCGAATGCGGTCACGGCCGTTTGTTCGGCGAAGGCCGAGCACGCCTGCCAATTCCAAACATGTTGATGCTCGACCGCATCACCCATATCGCCAGCGAGGGCGGTGAGTTCGGCAAAGGTGAAATCAAAGCAGAGTTGGATATCACTCCGGATTTGTGGTTTTTTGAATGCCACTTCCCTGGCGACCCAGTAATGCCAGGCTGTTTAGGACTCGACGCCATGTGGCAGCTGGTTGGCTTTTATCTGGGCTGGCGCGGCAATCCGGGTAAGGGACGCGCATTGGGCTCTGGCGAGGTGAAATTCACCGGCCAAATTCTGCCTACCAACAAAAAGGTGACCTACCATATAGAACTTAAGCGCGTTATTGAGCGCCAACTGGTTATGGGCATTGCCAATGGTACCGTTGCGGTCGACGGCAAGCCTATTTACTCAGCGCAAGATCTACGCGTGGGCCTATTTACCGATACCAGCAAGTTCTAACCCGCACCGGTTAGACTGTAACACTATAATCAGCAGGCGCACTTTTTGCGTTTGCCGAGTCTAAGGCAGCGTGTACCATAACAATCAGCTCGATGACACGCAGCGACTATAAACACATATAAACAACCACTCGTTTAAGTGGTACGCGGAGAAGCTTATGAGGCGCGTCGTGGTTACCGGTATGGGCATCGTATCCTGCATCGGTAATGATAAAGAAACCGTTTTGGAATCCCTTAAAGAGGGCCGCTCCGGCATTAAAGCCAACCCTGTATACCAGGAGATGGGCTTCCGCAGCCAGGTCTCTGGCAGCATCGACATTGACCTAAAATCGCTTATAGACCGCAAAATTTTGCGCTTTATGGGCAGCTCTGCAGCCTACGCCTACCTATCCATGGAACAAGCCATCGCTGACGCCGGATTAAACGAATCCGACGTATCCAACGAGCGCACCGGTATCATCATGGGTTCTGGCGGCGCCAGCGCCAAAGATCAAGTAGAGGCAGCAGACATTCTGCGCTCCCGCGGCATTAAGCGTGTTGGCCCCTACCGCGTTACCCAAACCATGGGTAGCACCACATCCGCCTGCTTGGCCACGCCGTTTAAAATATTGGGCGTTAATTACTCTATTTCCTCTGCCTGCGCTACCAGCGCACACTGTATCGGCAATGCCGCAGAACTGATTCAACTGGGCAAGCAAGACATCGTCTTTGCCGGTGGCGGTGAAGAAGAACACTGGACCATGTCCTGTATGTTTGATGCCATGGGTGCCATGTCCAGCCAATACAATGATCGCCCAGAGCAGGCCTCCCGCGCCTACGACGCCAAACGAGACGGCTTTGTGATTGCCGGCGGCGGCGGCTGCCTAGTATTAGAAGAACTGGAACACGCCAAGGCCCGAGGCGCTACCATCTATGGCGAACTGGTCGGCTACGGTGCCACCTCCGATGGCTACGATATGGTAGCGCCCTCAGGTGAAGGTGCCGTGCGCTGTATGCGTCAGGCCATGGCAACCGTGGATGGTAGCATTGACTACATCAACTCCCACGGCACTTCCACGCCGGCAGGAGACATCCAAGAACTGGGCGCAGTGCGCACCGTCTTTGGCGAAGAAAACAGCCCTATGATTGCCTCTACTAAATCCTTAACCGGCCACTCTTTGGGTGCCACCGGCGTACAGGAAGCGGTGTATAGCTTGCTGATGATGAAAAACGATTTTGTCGCCGCATCGGCCAATATTGAAGAGCTGGACGAAGGTGCCGCGGGCATGAACATCGTGCAGCAACGCGCTGACAACGTCACCCTAAGCCGGGTTATGTCCAACAGCTTCGGCTTTGGCGGCACCAACGCCAGCTTGGTGTTTCAGCGCTACAGCGACTAGCCGCCAGACTGTCAACAAGCAATAGGCAACCAGCAATAACAGCCAGCCAATTTTCGGCTGGCTGCTCTTCCCAAAAGCCAATCAGGCGCCATTCATCTAGCCGAAGTAGACTACTTCTTGTACAGAAAACAAGAGGCTTTGGTTATGGCCAAAACATCGACAATAGCGCTGATAACACTGCTTACGGCTAGCATGGCAATCCCCGCCGTGGCCATGGCCGCCCCCGACGAACGCGAACCACGCATACAGCGCCAGAGCAACGAACGGGCAAAACGCATCGAATCACGTCCGGCGCAAAACATTCGCAACAACCCTCGCATTAGCAACGATAAAGCTACCCTGCGAGAGCTCAATAACGGCAAAGGCAACTACGCGGTACCTAAAAGCACCGCCAAACACCAACGCCAGCAAACTCGAACCGCAGAGCCAGCCAGGCAGGCCGAGCGGCAGCGAATCGTCAACGCCCAAGAAAACATTCAACGGCGTAACAGCCAACCGCAAAACAATGGCAACCGCATCGTTGACCGGCCGGAGTCGGTGGCGCCCAGTGAGCAAGTGATTCGCCGGCAATACAACCACGCTGACAGCCAGAACAACCTCAACCGTCGACAAACCGAGCTGCACCAGACCTTTGACCGCGAGCGCAATAACAACTTTGAAGACAATCGCAACGGCAATAATCGGGCGGTTAATAATGCCCAGCGTCATGCCGACTTCAGAGATCGCGACCGCAACCAGCGCGACCGCCCGCAGATTGTGATGAACCAGTACTACCACCTACCGGGCCATGAAATCCACCGCCTACCCACGGGCATTCGTCGGCTGTACTACCGCCCCTACCCGCTGTACTACTTTGGCGGCACCTACTATCGCCCGCACAGCGGCGGATTTGTGGTGGTTAGAGCCCCCATCGGCGTGCGGGTAAGAACCCTGCCCCTGGGCTTCGCGACATTTACCTTCGGCTCTACGGTGTACTACCACGTTAACGATATTTTCTATCGCCGCTACGGTTCCGAATATGTGGTCGTGGATGCCCCTACCAACAACTATACCGTACCGGTGGCCAGCACCTACTCCTCCGGCGACTGGGCCATCTACCCGCGCTACGAGCAGAGCGACGAGGAGTTACAGCAGGATCGTTACGAATGCCACCTGTGGGCCTTTGACCGCACCAACTACGACCCATCCATGCCCCAACAAGATAGCCGTCTGCGTGGCGATTATTATCGAGCCCAAGCAGCCTGCCTGGAGGGGCGGGGCTACACCGTAAAATAGGAATTGACCGTGAAGTACCTCACCATTACTTTATGTCTGCTCGTAGCACTGAGCTCTCGAGCCACAGCCTCCGATACGCTCTTTATCTACCCCGCCGGTGGGCAGAGCGATGCACAGCTGGCCAAGGATCGCTACCAGTGCTACCGCTGGGCTGTGGATCAAACCGGCGTCGACCCAAACACCTTGCAGCTGCCCAAAACCGGGCAAACCATGGTTCGCAATGAGCAACACGGCGCTGGCAATAGAGGCTTTTGGTTGGGCACCCTGGCAGGAGCAGCACTGGGTAACGCGCTGGATGGACACAGCGGAGGTACCGTCGACGGTGCCATAATCGGAGCATCCCTGGGCAATATGATTGGCGTCAACAAAGAGCGTAAGGGTGTGACCTTTCCCCGAAAAATAGAACCATGACGTTGATGAGATTTCCAGTTAATCTACTCCCAAGGGGATCTCATTACTATGAAGAAACGATACACCGAAGAGCAAATCATCAAAGCGATCAAACAGCATGAAGCGGGTACCAAAGTGCCTGATATTTGTCGCGAGCTGGGGATATCTGAAGGTACTTTCTACAACTGGCGGTCCAAGTATGCTGGCATGGAAGTCAATGAAGCTAAGCGCATGAAGGATATGGAGGCGGAGAACGCCAGGTTGAAGAAGCTTCTTGCAGAAAAGCTACTTGAAGTGGAGGCCATGAAGGATGTCTTGTCAAAAAAGTGGTAAAGCCGGCTGAACGTAAGCCTGTCGCCAGTTATCTGGTCGAAACGTTTGGCTTGAGCGAGCGCCGTGCTTGCTGGCTTTCTGGTATTAGCCGAACAGGCTATCGCTATCGGGCTAAGGGCTACGACGACGATGTTCTTCGGAAGCGATTGAAAGAGCTAGCAGCACAATACAGTCGGTATGGCTACCTCTTGCTACACGGGTTACTGAAAGCCGAAGGGTTGGTGACTAACAAGAAGCGAACCTACCGTGTTTACACAGAGGAAGGACTGCAGGTTCGTACAAAAAAGCGTAAAAAGCTCACGCGCCCTGTGCCTGTGATGGACTTACCTAAGCAAATCAACGAGCGCTGGTCTATGGATTTTGTATCAGATCAACTGAGTAATGGTAGACGTTTCCGAATACTAAATGTAGTTGATGACTACAGTCGCGAACTGGTCGGACAGCTGGCAGAGTTTTCTATTAGTGGAAATCGCGTAGCCCGTTTCTTAGATCAACTAATCGAGACCCGTGGTAAGCCTGAAAGTATCACTTGTGACAACGGTACTGAATACACCAGCAAAGCCATGTTCTTCTGGAGTAAAGAAAATCAGGTCAAACTCAACTTTATTCAGCCTGGCAAGCCAACGCAAAACGCCTTCGTCGAAAGCCTAAATGGCAAGTTTAGAGACACCTGTCTGAATCAGCACTGGTTCCGAACAATAGAGGAAGCCCGCTACGAAATAGATCAATGGCGTGCGCACTATAACCATGAGCGGCCGCACAGCTCATTAAATTACATGACGCCAGTAGCCTACGCGGCACAGGCAGCATAAGGCAAATATCTCATCGAGGGAGTGGTATTAACTTAGGGGAAAGGTCAGGTGAAATAGCGGCACAGCAGAAGGCACAGGTCTTGGCCAATCAACAGGCCCAAGCCGCTTATAGCTATCAAGATCGTTTAAATGACTACAACCGCGCCTTTAGCGCCTGCATGGAGGCCCGCGACTATAGCGTGCGCTAACTGTAGAGCGTGTTTTTAAGAAAGCGGATGAGGCGGCGCGGTAAGTTATTTCTGGATAAGAATTTAAGCCTGATCCACCGCCATAGGATTATTGTTAGCCCACAACGCCAGCTCATTATTAACGGCCTGCTTCCAGGTGCGAGGCTGCACGCCGAAGCAGTCCATTAAATGACGATATCCCAAAGCCGCACTGAGTGGCTCGGTGGACTTGCCCGACACGTCCATAACCTCCCCCAGCACCTCGGCCTTATCGCCCAGTCGCTTAACAAGGTAGACGGCAAACTCGTCTTCAGTGCAGATATCGGCGGCGCCGTAATGAAACACCCCCCAGTTATCCGAGCCGCAACTGATTTGCTTGGCCAAGGCGTTGACCACCCGAGCTATGTCCTCATGGGACACCGGCGACCCTCGGCGCTCGGAGACGATCTCGGCCTGCGCGCCCTCCAACAGTGGCAACATAATGCGCGTGAGCAAGTTCTGCCCCTGCCAACCGATCACCCAGCTTAGGCGCAAAATTAAGTGCTGGGGCGCCTCGGCCACCACCTGCTCAGCCTGGCGATACAGTTCACCAACTTCATCTCTAGGCTCTAGCTCGTCGGCTTCAACGAAGCCCGACTTCTCGCCATTAAAAACGCGATAGCTGGACAACTGAAGCAACGGCCACTGGCGTTCACTGCACAGTGTGGCCAACACCTTGGCCGGCTCAACGATGGCCTGAAAACTGGCATCTCGACCATCGTCACTCCAACCACAGGTATTGATAATGGCATCCGGTTTGGCTGCATCCAGCCAGCGGCTAACAGCGGTTTCATCGCCCCAATTGAGGTGCTGGGGCAACAACATCAACTCCATAAACCCGGATTGATCAAAACCCAGTTGAATGGCTTGGCCGAGGGCATCGGCGTGTTGTGTAAGTAGAACTTTGTAGGGCAAACGGATGTTCCTTGAACAAAATTACTGACCAAAAAGCGCTTATCCACGAGCGGCAGTTGGCGCAAAAGCGACGCTTGGGGGTTTTATGCAACTTATAATAATTCACAAACTGGGGTGAGTTACCCGCTGAGATTATTTACAGGCTAAGAAATCACAGGCCAGTCTAAGCAAGCCCCAGGCCGGAGACAACCCCCAGAACCCACTGTCCAAGAAAACATGAAAAGATAGGAGCTACTGCGGGAACGGAGCGCGAATGCGGCTTACGTCCTCCTGGCCGCCAAGCCAGTTGGCACCGGTGATTTGCAACACCGTATTTAGCGCCACAGGCAAAAGAATTCAGAACCCTCCGGTAACCAACGAAGAGATTACGATTTAAAAAAGGGGCGAGTTATGCGCCCCTCCTTTTAGTGCGACAAAAAAGGAGCTTTCAGACCGCTCAGAAAGGTAGTTCACATAAAGTAGCGAACAAGCCATTCAACTCATTGAAAATATTAGCTTTTATCATAAAGACAACCAAAACTGTTAAGTTAAGCCCAATATTGTCAATTTTCTGGGCAGGTACTCTAGGAGTATTAGCCGCCAAGCGTAAAGATAGAATCTTGACACTTTCAGCGACAGCACCTGATCAACTCAGGCGGCTCCAACACCCAAAATCAAAAAAGGCGGGTATTGGAAGGCTGGTTGTTTCTACCAAACATTAAATCGCATTCTAGCAAGATCTCGGCTAAATAAAATCCATTTCCCGCTCTTGCCATCAACTCTATGTCAAACCTTGGTATTTACCCCCGTTTTCAAGCCATCAACAGCTAAGGGCACCTCAGATCAAGAGTCAATCCGGCAGACGGCTGCCCGATTTGAGGTTTGAGATAGAGTTACCTCAAATTACGCACAATTACACGTCACATGCGTAATTACGCAAACCATGCGTAACTCCGCGTAATTCTCGCATTACTACACTTTTGCTCGAGCCTGCACCTGTTGCTCAATTTTCTGTGAGATCTGAGAATACAGTCGAGCTTCTTCGTTCTCCCTGTCAGTTACGGTTACTACCAAAGCATACTTTTCCAATTCTGCACTTAGCGAGCCACCCCACCCCGCTGCATCCTGCCTAGTGACTACGACAAACCATTTGAAATCAGGAGATAGTTTTTTGAAGTTCCATTTAGAGCACTGAACACTACCCTTGCTACGTAGCTCTGATGAGATTGTTCTATTTGCTTTGCTTGAGACGGTATCACTTAACCTATCTTTGTCTTTTTGCAGCTCTTTGTGAAAGTGTTTTTGTACTTCATCCAAAGAGCGACCTTTAACTAAATTGAATACTATCTTGGTAGCACGATAGTCAAGGCGTGTTGTGCGGACGGCAGGCGAATAACTTAGGGAAACCCTCAATTCTCTTGCAGATTTTTTACGGCGGAGAAACTCTTCAGGCAATGGCAATTCATAAAACTGATAACTATCGTTTGAGATTGAATCTTCAGCCATTAATAACACTGCTGACTCATCGGATCGATAAAGGTTCTCCTCATTAACCAGCCCATATCCGGCAACCTCTGTTTGAGGGTCCCGCCGTCCGTTGGCTTTTGAGTATGCCTTTTTAACCTCATCGGAAAATGTAGATAAGCACTCATCCGGCATGTCGGCATGATTAACCAAAATTGCCCTTAATAAATTTGCAGACGCATCTGGATAATTAACCAGAAGGCGCCCTGCCAGGTGCGTAATATAAGGGGCTGAAAAGCTAGTTCCATGACAGACACTGAACAGCGTATTACCAACAAAATTTGGATTTAGGCTTAAAATTCCTGGCTCACCGTCTTCGACTTGCCATTGCTTCCCCTCGAAACGCATTGGTGAGGCAAAATTTCCTCCGTATGCGACTAACTCTGGCTTGATTGCTCCCTTAACTGTTGGACCATGCCTTGTAAAAGGCGATGGTTGATTAGCTTTCGCCGCTGCCAAGTGATCGATATCTTCTGGGCGCTGTAAATCACCTCTAGTTGCATCGTGCAATGCTAGACTACCGACTGTTAACACATTCAGCGCAGGAGCCGGATCAATAATTCGATTGTGATCGCCCAGCAAATACCCCGGATATTCTTCTCTCCAACTTTCTGCAGGGACGGGTGGTTCATCGCATCCCCTAAAATTACCTACAGAAACCACAAAGAGAATATCGTGCTTTCTTGCAAGCAAATCGAGAATATAAGCAATACCTCGGATATGCTTACCATCATAGGGGGAGTTTTCGTTCCCAATTGATAGGTTAAAAATCCGGCAACCAAAACCGACAAAATACTCAACAGCTTTAACCAAAGTGGACTCAATAGACTGAGCATTAAACTCGCAGTGCTTGTTTAATATTTTTCCATTAAAGAGCCAAGCTTCAGGCACCCAGTAATTGGAGCGGTTACATTCTTCCAGATTACCGTACAATGCAATCCCAGCTACTTGAGTTCCGTGCCCAGCAGCATCGAACTCATCTTCACCCTCCACAAAACTGGCGCTTTCTGCGACTGCGTTCTTTAAAAGAGGGTGATTTGTATTGATACCGCTATCTAAAATGCAGATTCGCGGGGCATCTTTATGTGGTGGCTGTATGTCTGCTGGCAGAGAGCTAATATCCCGATTAATAGTTTGATAATCGATACCACTTAGCGGAGGCAAGTCGATAAATCTCACATCAGAATGGTTTAGTAATTTTCCAACACCATTCCTATCGACCATGAGCCTATACATAAGCAGACTATCAAGATTAACTTTATCCTTCCTCTCAATATTGTTGCTTACCAACCATTGTTCAAAAGCATCAACTAGTTCTTTTCGTTGTGGACTCGCGCTTAAATCAGAAGGCCATAATTCAACATCCAGCGTAAAAATTTCATCCTGAGGAAGCCCATATTGTTTAAGCGCCCAACTCTTTCTATCCTCAGCATTCCACGCCTCTATGCTTGTAAGCGCTTCAAGAAGTTGTTTTCGGGTAATATCCTTGTCATCCAGACCGAGCCAGGCCAAATGATCTGAAAAAGTAGCCAACCCTTGCTCTGTGGTGAAAACCACACATATGTGAATATCTTCTTGACTCACGAATTCTACGCCATGCGCCACAAGCTCATTGAATGAAAGCGTATCTTCATACTTCAACTTGAGTACGTAATGTCCTGGCCTCGACGTTAACTGCTGCTTAACAGCTTGAGTCGTGCTAGCCAACGCACCAGATAATTTTTGACCGTGCCCAACTAAGTCACTTCGATTTTTGAAGCGAGGAGGACGACCAGACCTCCTCGGGTTATTAATTGGTTCTTTCTCAATACGCAGATGCTCAAATTCTTGTGCCATCTAAGCTAATTCCCTTTATTTTGTATTTTCTTTTTCAGCAGCCTGCTTCAAGTCTTTAATTGTCAAGAATTCCTGACTGCGAAGAATCATTCGCTTTACTGCTCGGCGGACAATTCGCTCAATATCTGCACCACTTCGATTAGCAAATATGTCAGTTAACTTTTTGTCAGTTAGCTCGAACTGGCGACGAACACCTCGCAACTTAAGCGAAAGTATCTGTTCAACTTGCTGCGGGCTAGGAAGTGGGAAATCGATTGTTTCATCAAATCGCCGCCAGATAGCGCCATCCAGAATCTGTTCGTGATTAGTCGCCGCTAAAATAAGGCTTTTGCCTTGGTACGCATCCATCATTTGCAGGACAGCATTCACAACACGACGCAACTCACCGTGCTCTGATGAATCTGATCGCTCTTTACCTATCGCATCAAACTCATCAAACAGAGCAACCATCTGGTTATCGGCGATAAAATCAAAAACCTTTCTCAGATTAGCCGCAGTTTCACCTAAGAACGATGACACCAAAGCGTCAAGGCGCACAATGGCCAACGGTAAATCCAACTCGAACGCGATAACCTCGGCTGCCAGTGTCTTCCCACACCCAGGCGGGCCGTGAAATATGACTTTTCCCGAAGGTTTCATTCCAAAACTTCGCAATATATCGGCGCGGCGATGCTCTTCCAATAGCTCTTCTATAGCCACTTGGCCAGATTCAGGCAACACCATCTCTTCAAGCGGTCGATGTGCTTGGCGTATGTCTAATAGCGGCAAACCTCTCTCTTTGTCTATTGGGGGAGAGGGCAGTGCGTTCCTACCAGATTGCTTAGCAGGCTTTAAATGCTCACCATATAGAATCTGTTCCAAGTCGTTAGCCAACAAGTGATGCTGCTTTTGACGCTCATCCTGAATAACAGCTTCGGAAGCACGGCGAAAAGCCTCAGAATCACCACTGGCTCCTGCTTTAATTAATTGCCGTAATATTTTTCCGTTTGCCATTGCAAACCCCTTAAATAATCATGCTAAAAAAGCACTTCTCTTTTAAATAACAATAATTAATCTCAGCATTAGCATCGAGCCCTATCGCCAACTTCGGCCAGCTAACTAACATTATGTCCCCCTGAATCTCGCACTAAATAGTAAATCCAGGAATATCAATATTTGCGCATGGGTTCAATTCATGACCCAGGGCTATTCCGCCAATTAGCAAGCGCTATAGCAGCAGATTCCTTAGTGATAGCTACATGCTTCTGGAGAAGATCGATATTATCATTTACCGATAACTCCAAATTACAAACGTTTTCAATGGCTGCTTTTAAACTTCTAAATGGTATTTCTTTAATAGAATACAAACTGTGCTTTCTGAACCAGCCTTGATCCCTAGCATAAAGTCGCGCAATCGATGCATAAAAGTACTTCGAGTAACACTTTAAAGTTCGGTTGTTTAGCTCTTCTTTTATAATAGATGGCTCTATAGGGATTTGGTATTGGTTCAATATTTTACCGATTTCAACTACGTAGTCATCTACAACAATATCTTTGTATGCGCAGCTAGGCGTGGTGTAGAGCATCCTATCTACTTGAACAACTTTACCTTCCTCAATCAAAGCATCTAGATAAAATGCAGCGTGATTACTACTTTTACTCTTCAGTAAGTTAGCAATAGCTGTTTTGGTTAAAGGCCTCTCACTTCGATTCATCGCCTCAATAATTACATCTTTTTGTGTAATATTTTTGAAGCCCTTTTTCAACCCTACGGAATCGGATTGCGAACGACCATCAAAGTAAAATCCATAATCTTCGCCAAAGTTTTTTACGAAGTGCCTAATTATAAAATAATCGTATGCCTGTAGCCCAGCGGAAGCTTGATAGCATTCCATTAAATGGAAAACGTCTCTACGATCTGACTCGGCATACCCCATCACCTCTATGAATAAATCGTCCAGTGATATGGATTCAACATCAATAAATCTTGTATGTTTATATACACCCTTACCGGCTAAATAGATGTAATCCGGCAACTTAAAAGCCTCATTATCCAGGCGATCCTCGTAAATATCAGTCCTAGAGTAACCGTTAGCATTCACTAGTCTAGCGACGTCCAACCAAGGCAGACCTCCTTCATGATTAAATAAAACACATGCGCTAGCTTCAGCTTTTCCAAGCTGCCTCGGCCAAACATTCTCGCCATCTATAAGCAAAAAACCACGCTTCTCCAAGAATTGAATAGCGTTATCGATGCTTCTAATTTCGCTTAAATCGAGCTGCGAAATGTACTCTCTAATATCATCAAGATGAATTGGCGCACCATTTTCCGCAAAAAGGGTATTTAATATTGTTCTGTCTAGTTCAGGGTAAACATACTCAAAAAGATTAGTCTGCCCACAAATCAAACCTAAAAACTCGTAAAAGTCCTTTTCCATTGTGAAACATGAAAAAACATCCTTGAATTTAGCGCTAAAACTGCTGGATAGCTCAGGCTCTATAAGCTGCCACATGATCTTCGGATTAATACGCAAATGCCGAATAAAACTGTTGTTTATTTTTGACTCTTTTTGACGTATCCGCTCTCTTGTAACATCAAAGTTAGAGGCTATTTGCTCTAATGTCTGCTTGTCCTCTACAAATCCCCATCGCTTTTGGGCAATGTCGGCCTCATCGTCTTCAATTCTATCAAAGAAATTATCGACATCCTCCAACAAGATTTTTTCTATTTTTTCAATTGAGGCCTCACTAAATACCTTTGGAGAGATTAATGAAGACTCAAAATCCTGATAGTTAATATTGCCTGCTAAAATAGACTCAATTTCTTTTCTAACTAAATCTCTGAACTCAATCAGGCTATCTACTACTTTTGCTCCAAAGCCCGGCAAGGCAAGCAACTCATTCTGATTAAAACTAAGAATGTCACCCAAATTTTCTGCCAAATCCTCAGCACCAATATACCTAGCGTATTTCTCTAGAGCTTTAGTAAACTTTTGGTCTACTCCCCCCAAACATAGCCTCATATTACTGGTATCTACTTCCCCAAGATTAATTTTACTATCAGAAGGTGAGAAATTACCAAGCTCAACATCAATTACATCCCCAGTATTGGCTAATATTTTAAGCTCTTTAAAGGCTTCCACATAAGATGACCCAACCCCAGGAAGACAAGCAATATCAGAAGCACTCAAGCTAACAAGATCACCCAAAGTCTCACCAAGACAGAAGGACGCATGAGACGAACTGATATTTCTTAATCTTTTAACCAGCTTCGAAAATCTATTTGGCAATATCAAATCATCAAGCCTTGTCGAGAGAGAGGGTATTTTCATTAACCCTAAATCAGAGCTGCATTCACCTCCAATTATTGATTGATTCTTATCGTTACCATTATTATCCACATGACCAACGCTCTCAGTGTTTTCTTTCGATTCACTACAGGCATCCGAACTAGGCGAAAATTCCACACCAAACAACCTAAGAAAGTCTGCAAAGTAAACGTTCCTTTTTAACAGCATGAAATCATCCATGCTCATATCTTCGATAATCTCCCACAAATCCCTTTTTTCGGGCAATGTGTCAGCATCATCACATAGAAGCGACTTAATTAGCTTTTTTACAGCACTGTCCAAATTTATATGCCGGATATTAAGGTTAACAAAATCCATTTTATTAATAGCTCTTTAACTTCTTCAAAAACACAGAAACAGAACGGTATTTCTTTATAATCTCATTTCTTTCAGCGTCAGACAGCTTCTTCACGTCTAAACGAGATGACAAAGTATTTCTGTGCTTTTCGATTATCGGGCAAGGAGATTGATCGTCAGAAATTGAACTGTTTTTTTCTAAATTAGTAGAGATATTCGGCGTAACTTCTCGGATAATTTCACTTATATCAGGAATCAGTATTTTAATATCTTTCTCACTGAACTCATTTAGATGATTCACAGTAAAGTTAACTGCAATTGCTCTCAAACTAGGCACTAGTTTATGATCTTCATAAAATCCACCTATATATTTTTTCATCCTCAAGATCATTTCCTGTTTGTCAAAGTCGTCATCAAATGCAGCTGTTATATAGCCATAATAAGAGCCAAAATGAGTAGCTATTTGATCTAAGCCTACGCCCTCAAGACAATTCTCCACATTTGAAATATCTGGAATCAACTCATTTAGCTCTTTATACCCTCGCAACTTTTCCAATAACAATTCGCGACTATTGAGCTCCAACTTCATATTTTCGATCAATTCGAGGACTTTCGCCGCCTCTTCACTATATTTGACATCCAGTGACCCATCATGAAAAACACTATTTACTTCCGGCTCCTCCATATCATCAATTAGATTTTCTCTATCAACCGGCATTCTATCAATAGACCTAGAAAGCGCTTTCACCTCGTTAAGCCTCTCTAGAGACCCTACAAAATCCAACACATGAACATAGTCTTTATTAGGTGTTTTTCTTAATCCACGCCCTAACTGTTGAAGCCAAATGGTTCTGGAGCCCGTATACCTCATAAAAATAAGTAGATTGGTTTCTGGAATATCAATGCCCTCATTAAATAGGTCACACACCAATATATACTTAACATTTCCCTCCCTAAAACTTCTAATATTCTCTCTTCTTTCCTGATCCTGCATTTTTGAATGTACGAGAGTAGCTGACCCGAGCTGAAAAAATCCTATAAGGTGGTGCATGTGGCGAATGTTTCTACAGAATACGATTCCCTTTACTCTCTGTATCCCCTGTTCTTCAACAGTTTTCTCAACAATACGAACAACTTCTTGATCTTTTTTATGCAAGAATAATTTTTTATCCAAATCAGAAATGGATAGCCCACTTTGTAATTGATTAATTTTATCCTGATCAAGATCATCAAGAAGGACGAGATATCTAGGAAATGCCAACTTCCTATGCTTTAAAGCCCAAACCAAATCGAATTTACCAATATGCCCATCCGCCCCACCAAAAAAAGAGATTACATCTTTGTTGTCTGCACGATATGGCGTGGCAGTTAAACCAACCAGCAGTTTCGGCTGAAATAGGGTGACCACTTCGGAATATGTTCTTGCCGCCGTGTGGTGCGCCTCATCGACAACAATAAAATCATATGAATTTTTGCATAGATCACCCAATTGGCCATACAACGTATCAAATGATGCAAATACAAAATCTGTGTCCTCAGGCCTCGTTCCAGAAAAGCAGGCAGAGAAGCTGTAATTCCCAATACCTAAGACGTTTTTAAATGCAGTAACTGACTGAAGCAAGATTTCCACTTGATGCGCAAGAAAGAGAATCCGTGGTCGCTCAGATGACTCCTGAATTAGCCTCTTTACTAGGTGAGCTACTGTATAGGTTTTTCCCAAACCTGTAGCCATCTCAATCAAAAGCTTGTTTTTTCCTGCATTATATTTGCACAAGGCTTCATCAATGACATCTTGTTGGTACTTTCTTGGTTTAATGTCCCGACCAATTTCTGAGTGTTTTACCACCCAAAGATTCTGCAACTCATCTCGATCAATAAGCTCTACACCTAAGCGTAATGCTCGCGCTTTAACTTCTGAGGTGAAGTATGAATTGGTAACCAATATCTTGTTAGACACATTTGCTAACTTAGCACCTGTAACAAGTTGGTTTAGGGCTTTTACGTCAACTGTAGTGCTCAAATTCCGCTGCTTAACTTCGATAGCAAATTTTCTCTTTCCTTTGTAAGCAAAGATATCCACGCCACCATCACCGTGTTTAAATTCTCTCCCAACTCTTGTAATTTCAGCATCCGACCAACCGGATGCAAGAAATAGATCTCTAACAAAAATCTCGAAATCTGCAGGTGTTAGCTGGTCAATATCTTTAAAGTCTTTTACCATTTCAATAGCCTCTTAGTAGGCTTAAACCGTTTAATCACATTAGTCAATTTCAATGGCAACGGTTAAAAACGTCGTCATAGATGCTTAGGGTTTAGTCCTGCGGCTTTCAAACGCCGAGTCAGATTGCGCATTTTGCTAAATTCCGTACCGAAGCTGCTTCGCAGCCCAACCCCTTCACAAAACTCTTTAGCGGTAATGTTCTTCAGCTCATCAGCATATTTGATCATTTGCAGATGAAGTTCAGCGGTATATTGATTACGAGGGGCATCCGCCAGTACTTGCTTAATTCGCTCGTAAATCTCGTTTTCGTTCATTTTTCAGCCTGCGCGACTCTAGCCACTAGATAATTTAGCTAATTTATATAGAAAGCCACAGGATCGCAATTCTTTTGCGCATCACGCCCTTATACCCGCCCGGATGGCGGTATCTCTTTATCAAACGGTCGGAGAACCTGCGCGGTTTCAGTGTTAGAAGGTAGAGCAGCCCCTTCTGGCGAGGCTTTATCAACGCTGGCCATCTGAATGCCTTTCTGCCGCACATGAAAGGCGATTTGCTGCCAGCGGCGCAGCCATTGCTCTTCCTTTCGCTTGTAGGCCTCTAGCTCCGCTTTGAGGCGTTCTACCTCTACCTGAAGCTCTTCGGCCTCTTTAGTTGCCTGCTCTTTGGTTTTCACCAATCCGCCCGACAGTGCTCGTTTGGCGTTGTCATAAGCAGCTTTGATTTCAGATTTGGCCTGGAGCGACTGGCGGCTAAAGCCAAAGCGCTCTTCCAGTACCGCCCAAGTGAGTTTTGAGCCAAGATCGCCCAGCGCCCAGCGGTCTAAATCGGCAACGATTGTATTGATGTCACTGTCGGACATGCGTCTGAAGCGCTTAACCATGCTCTACCTCGCTTAAATATTGTTCGGGATCAAAGTGCTCCACCCCGTTGCCGGACAGTTGGGAAGCCAGTGTTTTCAGTTTTTTATCGTTGTGTGCCAGCCAGTCCGCACTCTTTTTCGGCTTGGTGCTATCCAACTGCTTTTCAGCATTTTTTCGTGCCAGCGCAGTAAGAGCATACTGGCGCTTCTGCTCGTCCAGACGCCCCTTATCATCCTTAGCCCACACGTAGTCTTTGCAGTCCGCCGAACATTGCAAATGTCGTTCGCAGGGTGTTTGAGAGAAATTGTGGATACAGATACCCGTACCGACATCATGTACGGCCTGAATTCGCGCCTTCAGAATGGCATCCTGGACTTCTACCGGTACAACTTTGATTTGCTCAGCTAACTGACCTCCAACCAAACCTTTTTTGATGTCTTCACGGAGCATCAGTGCTCGTTTTTCGCGGGATGTATGCTGATAGGCTTTGGTGTCTCTTGGGTTGGTTCGACCAAACCATTCAGTTTGCAGAAGGTCACTTAAGCCGCCCTCATCAAGCAGAGTATTAAGCGTGTGACGGAAATGGTGACTGGTAAAGTCCACCTCGATGCTACTGGATGCGTATTCGGCGGCAAGCGAGGGGAAATAACGAAGAAATGTGGCGAGCATGGCATGGGTGCATTTTGTCGCTATCCAGCGAGAGTAAGCACCGCTAGACAATCCTTGGAAGCGAACAAACAGCAAGTCGCCCAGATAGTACTCCTTGCCGAACTGGTCAATATGGATAGGCTGTACCGTAGACGAAAGAAAATCCTTTTGGCAGTACGCTTCGATTGATTTTCGATAAGTGAATAGAACCGGCCTAGTACTGACTCCAACTCCAGACCTTATTTCGCTGAACACCTCTGCATTTTTTGCACACCAACCAGTAGTGTCGATAACGTTTTTAGGGATTCCTAGCTGTACCAAATCAACCTTGAATAACTTCTGACCACTCGAAATATTGTCCAAGAAGCGTACATCTGCCATACCCTTCTCAACCATATATTTAGCTGTGTTTCGCGCTTCTGACGTTAATTCAACCAATTCGCCGAGCACCTGCTCAACAATCGGCGCCACCTCTGTCGGCAAGTACAGTTTACGCTTCGGTGAAAATACGTTTCCTCTGCTAGCTTTCCTCGGAAAGTATTCAATATACGCCCGTTGATCCTCATCTGTGGAAACCAATTGATAGGGCAGTAGTGTAACTTCGCTAAGCCGCCTACCTGTGCAAGCCAGCAAAGCCAACATCAATACATAAAATCGATATTTATGATCCCTTGGAACTTGCTGATACAACTCACCAATCACTCTAAAAACTATTGGCTCGACCAATTTATCCGATTTGGTTTCCAGCACACTTGGGTCATCTAATCTCTTGTGGTTAAGGCCACCGGTACTTAAGGGGCGCTTCATTCGGAAATACTTGTATTGCAGCAAAACCCTGCAAACACCGTTGGCATCACAATGCGCAGCAAATTCACCTACATACTTATGTAGATTATATGCAGTACCGTCACCGTAGTGGTCTGAGATGGTGCTGCACGCACTATCCAAAACCTCTGGCGTTATCCGCAACAAATCCAAACCAAGTTCCATAGCAGCGTGTGCAATGTAGCCAATTGCCGCTATAAAGTTTCTTTGATTGTTGCTTGCTTGATGTTTTCTATGAAATCGAAGAACAAATAATGCCTTTGCAATATCCCCCCAACTTTCAGGCAGAACCTCACCACCCAGTTGCCTCGGAAAACAAAAGCCAATCCGAAAAGCTCTTATATTATGAGAAGTTAGCTTTACAAGCCTGCCGCTAGTGATCTGCCATACAGACTCAGCCCAGTTAACCGATTCAAATCCCTCCAGTTTCATTAGTTTTGCTTTGCTGACTAAAGATTTAACGTTTTTATTCCTGTCACGCTCCAGACGATCAAGAAAAGGGACGACCTTGGCCTTGCGATTAGAGCGACCATCAGACATTGTGCGCTCCCACCTCACAGAGTTTGGCCACTTGTGCGACCGCAGCGATCACCTCATCAAGCTGTATGCCTAATCGCGCATTCTCGTACTTTTTTAAACGCTCTTCACGACCGACCAGCAGGCAGTCCAGGACATGCTCATGATCAGCATGACGATATGGCTGAAACTTGGGGCACAAATAACATGAGTAAGGAGGATCAAGATAGCAGACACTGGATTCACCACATACACCAATATCCGCTTGATCGGCAGGGTTTTGATCATCTACAAACGTTAGGTGCTTGTCATCTCGCTCACCATTGACGGCATCTTCATCACTTTCGATTAGCCTGCCTTTGAAAAAACTGAGGTACTTCGAGAAACCTTTTGCGGTTGCTTTGTCTAGGTGTTCAACTATTTTTCCAGCCATCTCAAAATAGACATTCACGTGCTGGGTATCGGTATGATCCAGTATTCTGGCCAGCTCACGCTTACTGATTCCCTCAGCAGCCAAACCAGTTGCTAAGGTATACCGCAGCCGCCTTGGCGTGACATGCAATAATTCGCCAGTAAGCGGCGAGATAATTTTGTGACGCTTTATAAAAGCTTTCACAAGGTTCGCTATCCCAGAGGACAGCATGTTATAAGCCTCATCCCAACGCTTTGAATCAATCGCATAGGCATTTTGTTTTTGGTTAATAAATAGAGGTCTGGAGACTTCTACAGTCTTTCCATCGGCCTCTATTAGAAGCGCCTTATGCTTGGAGACATCTATGAGCTCCAAAACGTGCTTTGCTATCTCAGGCTCTAAATACTCATCGATCATGTCATCTCTTGGAGCCAACTGCCTTTTCTTTATTCTTGGCATTTTCAAGACATAACACGGCGGCGATGAATTCGGTGTCAGGTCAACGAAATCAGTTTCTTTTAAAAATGTTAAATTCGCCGGGTTTCGGCCAAAAGCTATAGAGAGGGCAACAGCTGTTTTTTGCTGCAAATGCTCGTAGACTTTACTTTGATCATGCTTAAGCGCATTGATTATGGGTTGAAGTTCCAGCGTCCTATGCAACGGCCCACTTTCTGGATCTTCCTCACGAACAGCCTCTCCCTTAGGATTACCTGGAATTTCTAGAGCATCAAGCTCTTGGGCATAGGCTATCGAGAACCCGAGCTCCGAATAGTTTTCAGAGCACCAGATGTACCACTGAATTGGCCGGTACAATGCCCACAGCCGGTGTTTATTTCGCGCCTGATTGATTGCCTCCTCCATTAAAGCAATCAGGCGCTCCTGAAATTCAACAGCGGGAATTCCGGGCAACAAGGAGTGCTTTTTTTGACGAGAGACTATAGCGGCGGATATATCACTCCAGCACTGACATCCAGCATGTGTTGACACCTGGGATGCCTGATCAATAATACGGCGTTTAATCGAAGTTTTAAGCACTTCGTTTTCAACTCGAGATAAATCAAGCCTGCTATGCCGATATAGAAGAGGAAATACCCATATATCACCAGGAATCTCAACTTTGACACCCTCACGGGTAAAAAATTGAGAAGGTAGTTCAGGCCCAGAGTCGAAAATTTGGGGGGCTTTATCCAAGGGCAATTTCATTTATTGAACCCTGTAATCAATTTCTTTTGATAGTCAGAAAGTGCCCGACGAGCCTGCTCTTCAACCTCTTGAGCGATATACACAGATTGGGACTCCAAACTTGAGTCTCCTCGCAACATAGCCAAGGCTTGCTTCCTTCTATCCTCTTCCATGCCTGCCGCCCTAAGTACCTGTTCCATACGGCTAGAAAAGGTATGCCTCAGAGATTTAGGTGTAAGAATCTCTGGAAGCGAACCAGAATATTCACTCCGTAGACGAGAAAAAAGTTGCGTAAGGGACGAATGAGACAGAGGGTCGCCTTCATCACTTAAGATCAAATAGTCGGTTTCATTGCTCGATTTCTGCTCCAAAACCTCCCTCCACTCAACTATGTAGCGATCCAGCATTCGCACAAAGTGATGTCCTTCTAAAGGCAATACCCTGCCATTGCGCTTGACACTGGGTCTTGGCATTCTCTTGTCGAGCGGGTCTGGCGACCTTCTTTTAACAGTCACTGACGAGATCGACCCTATCTGAATATCCTCTACACGCAAACTAAGCAATTCCCCAGGGCGAAGCCCGCAATTAAGCATCAGAGATACCGCCACGAAGTTTCTAAATTTAACAGGCTCGAAATGCGCAAACGAATCTGGACTTTCAGGATTCAGACACTGGAGTAAAAACTCGGCTTCGTCACTGGTTAGAGACTTCCTCGAAATACTTCCAGCCCTTGGAGTATTTATAAAAGCTCGATCAATCCATCCCATTAGGCGCTTCCTTGCAGCCTGAAGAACCTCATATTGGGAATCACTTAGTGGTAAAGATGAAATATAAACATCGAGCTCCCATACGAAGTACTGTCGGATCGTTGCTAATCGATTATTGAATGTATGAGGCGAGACAACCTTATCTTCAGATTCCATATCTTTTCTTAGAAACTCTATCAAACCACCACTGAACTCAGCCTCTGTGAATAGTGTGCCAATTTTCAGCCTTGCTCTCAGATCGATTTGTCTGTCCTCCAGCCATCGATACAAAACTGACAACTCTCGAAGATTCCTGATTAGCGTGTTTGTACTTAAGTTTCTTCGACTCAACAGAAATTCATTTGGAGAGGGAATCGGCAAACCATCACCATCCAAAAGTATTGGCAACAAATCACCTGATCTATGACTTACCGTTACGATTCTCATTCAAGCCATATCTTTACAATTACAAAGCTTAAAAACTTATATGTTTACAAAAATATTAATATACGAATTTTAATAGTCACACATTTTTCAGACAATAAAAAGCCCTCTAGTATCTTTACAGACAAAAGAGGGCTAGTTATTAACTTAACCTATTAATTTATATGTCTTTTTTAAAACAAACCAAACCTAAAAGATTACAAATTAATATTTATCAGGGCTAGAAAGGGATATCGTCGTCGAAGGAATCCATGCCCGGAGGCTGTTGAGGCTGCTGCGGCGGCTGTTGGGGACGGCTTGCTGGAGCCTGCCCACCGCCGTAACCACCACCTTGGGCCGGGGCGCCTTGATTCATAGGTGGAGCCATACCGCCACCCTGCGGGCCGCCTTGGTTCACGCCACCTTGATTCATACCGCCCTGATTGCCGTAGCCGCCCTGTGCGGGGCGCACTTGTCCGGCGGCGGCTTCGGTGCGGCCACCCAACATTTGCATTTCGTTAGCAACAATTTCGGTGCTGTAGCGATCTTGGCCAGATTGATCTTGCCACTTGCGGGTGCGCAGGCTGCCTTCAACATACACCTGGGAGCCCTTGCGTAGGTACTCTCCGGCAATTTCCGCCAGGCGATTGAAAAACACCACACGGTGCCACTCCGTGCGCTCCTGCGGCTGGCCGGTTTGTTTGTCCTTCCAGGTTTCGCTGGTGGCAATGCTTAAATTGGTTACCGCACCACCACTGGGCATGTATTTGGTTTCCGGGTCTTGGCCGCAGTTACCCACAAGAATAACCTTATTAATGCCACGCGCCATGTTTGTCTCCTGATATTAATTTTTTGGCCAATACGGTAGAGGATAACCCTGCTCAACACCGGTTAATGCCGAACCCGTCACTCTACCGAAAGCACTTCGGCAAGCCAAGCCGTTGCCGCAAAACCACTGCGAACCACCACACCGAACAATCAAAGGCAACGCTATTGCAAACCCAGAGCCTGCAGGCTGCCGCGTTGGAATTCATCGCTGTGTACGCGCAATGATGCGGCTTTTAACTCTTGTAAATGGGTGACTTCCAACACCCCGTTGAGTCGCTTGAGCGGCTCGGCCAGTTGCTCAAACGAGCGGCCCTCGAGATTGACCACCACCTGCTGGGTGGGTTTGGGAACCGACATAGAATAACTGAACAACCACCACACCGCAGCCACCACAGCACCCAGCCAAAATACGGCGTGGCTGCCATACTGTTGCAGCAGCCAGCCGCCAAAAGCACCGCCGGCAAAAGCCCCCAAAAATTGGCAGGTGGAATAGACCCCACTTGCGGCCCCCTTAGTACCCGCCGGGGCGGTTTTACTCATTAGCGAAGGCAAGGTTGCTTCCAGTAGGTTAAAACCCCAAAAGAACACCAACAAAAGCACCACAGCCCAAACCAGGGAGGCCGGTACCAGGGCCATCAACAACAAGCTCACACACAAGCTGGCCACGGCAATTAAAAATACGGGCTTGGTTTTACGGCGCTTCTCCGCCAGGATAATCAGCGGCACCATGGCAACAAACGCTATCACCATCACTGGCAAGTACACCTGCCAGTGCTTGGCCACCGGCAGTGCGGACTGCACCAAAACACCGGGCACGGCCACAAACAAAGCCGTCATTAAAAAGTGCAGAAAAAACACGCCCAAATCCAGGCGCACCAGCTGGCTATGGCCCAGCACCGTACGCAGCCGCGACCCTGCACTGCCCTGCTCCACCACCGGGCTTTTAGGTTGCTTGGGAACAACAAACGCGGCCACCAGGATACCCATTACAGCCAAACAAGCGGTTACCCAAAAGATTCCGGCCAAGCCCCAAACGGAGGCAATAACAGGCCCCAACACCAGGGACATCGCAAACGCCACGCCGATAGAAGCACCCACCGACGCCATGGCTTTGGTGCGATTTTCATCGGACGTGAGATCGGTCAGCAGCGCCATTACAGCAGCGGCGATAGCGCCCGCGCCTTGCAGCGCGCGGCCAATAATCAGCCACTCAATACTGGTGGCCGTGGCCGCGGTTACGCTGCCCAAGGCAAACACCGCCAAGCCGGCGATAATCACCGGTTTGCGGCCAAGGAAGTCGGATAACAACCCCAGTGGAATTTGCAACAGAGCTTGGGTTAAGCCATAAACGCCCAGCGCCAAACCCAACAATGCAGGCGTTGCACCTTGGTAATCAGCACCGAGCACCACCAGCACAGGCAGCACCATAAATAGGCCCAGCATGCGGGTGATATAAAGCGAGGCAAGCGACGCTACGGCGCGTCGCTCAGAGTGGACAGTGGTCTGCACGGGGTTACAGCTAGCCTTGTGTTACCGGGGTCTGAGAAATGTGGGCGCTATTCTAATCGCCCTAGCCTGGCCAAACCAGAGGCAGACCCGTTTATCCCACCAAAGGCGGCTCCGGAGCCGCCAATAGTGGTCAATTTCCTCGGCCGATTCCGATGTAGCGAAAGCCGAGCTCGGTCATCTGATGTGGGTTGTAGATATTGCGGCCATCTACGATCAGTGGGGTTTTGAGGCTATTTTTTATGGCGTCGAAGTCAGGTGCCCAAAAGTTTTTCCACTCGGTACAAATCACCAAGGCGTCGGCATCGTGCAAACAGGCTTCTTTGGTGCCCATTAATTGCAAGTCTTCACGCTGGCCGTAAATGCGCTGGGTTTCGTTCATGGCTTCTGGATCGAAGGCCTTAACGCGGCCGCCGGCGGCCCATATGGCCTCCATCAGCACTCGGCTGGGTGCCTCTCGCATATCGTCGGTTTTTGGCTTAAAGGCCAACCCCCAAACGGCGAAGGTTTTGCCGGCAATGTCGCCGTCCAAAGCGGCGGAAAGCTTACTGAACAGTCGACTTTTTTGAGCTTGGTTGACCTCTTCTACTGCTTCCAACAGCGGCGCTCGGTAGCCCACTTGGGAGGCGGTGGACACTAGGGCTTTAACATCTTTAGGGAAACATGAGCCGCCGTAACCACAGCCAGGATAGATAAAGTGGTAACCAATGCGCGGGTCGGAGCCAATACCGGCGCGAACTTGCTCAATATCGGCACCCACACACTCGGCAATATTGGCGATTTCGTTAATAAAACTGATTTTGGTGGCCAGCATGGCATTGGCCGCGTACTTGGTCAGTTCCGCCGAGCGCACGTCCATAAACTTCAGGCGATCGTGGTTGCGGTTAAACGGCGCGTAGAGCTCGCGCATGGCAGCCTCTACGGACTCAGCGTCGGTGCCCACGACGATACGGTCCGGCTTCATAAAATCGGCCACCGCGGCGCCTTCTTTCAAAAACTCAGGGTTGGAAGCAACGTAGTATGGGATATCAACATCGCGCGATTGCAACGCCTCTGCCACCGCAGCCGATACTTTATCTGCAGTACCCACCGGAACCGTGGACTTGGTCACGATGATGGTTTCTCGGCTCATGTACTGGGCCACGGTACGTGCAACATTAAGCACGTATTTTAAATCGGCGGAGCCATTTTCATCCGGTGGCGTGCCCACGGCGATAAAAATCATATTGGCGTGCGCCACGGCACTTTCGGCGTCGGTGGTAAAGGCCAATAAACCCGACTCCACATTGTTAATCACAATGCTGTCTAGACCGGGCTCGAAAATCGGGATTTGCCCTTCCTTAAGCGCGGCAATCTTAGCCTCATCAACATCCACACACACAACATCGTGGCCAGTCTCGGCCAAGCAGGCCCCGGTCACCAAGCCTACATACCCTGTGCCAAACACCGTTACTTTCATTGGCTAAGCCTTCCTTAAATTTAAACTTTTAACAGCAAAGCATTAAATGACGCAAAACGTTAGAGTCCTCATAATTCGCTTTGAGGGCACCGTTCAGCTTCCCTGCGCGGACCAACGCCCGCGAAGGCCCCACTTTAGTCAATTGCAGCCAGGGGAGCAAACCTCAATTGGTATCGCCATCGAGGGGCTACCGAGACAAAACGCCACCCAGTTCACACCCATAATGTCGACTGGCCAGTCAATTACTGATACGCCGCTCACAAATTTTAGAATCAACTTATAAATGCACAGCTTGAGCGCGCAAACCGAATGGAATAAGCGTTATCCTTTTTTGACGACAACCTGCAATCTTGTCTTACAGCAGTAATCCGTAAAAGCACTTAGTAGAAATAACCAGTAATAGCAATAATCAACGCGGCCCACCGCGCACGAAACCACATTTGAATAGGGACGTTCGATAATGGATTCAACTGTACCCCCTCGCTCAGCCCACGGCCCCACCAAGGCGGTCAACACAGCGAGTAACCGTCAGGTTTTAATTCTGGCCAGTAAGGCCGGCTTTGGCACCCAAATGCTAATGAATCTGTTGACCAAAGACTTAAACTGCCAATGCCAACACCTAGCCAAAGGCAGCGACGTTGCAAGCAAACCGGACTTGGTATTAATTAACTGCCACGATCTTTCCGAACAGGCCATCGCCGACTGGCTGCAAATCAACCTGCGCAGCTGCCAAAAAGTGGCGTTGTTTAATGTGCCCAAATCACAACACTACGAACGCCTAGTGGAGTGGCCCAGGCTAAACGGCTTATTTTACGACGACACGCAAGAATCCATGCTGCTACAGGGATTGGAAAAAGTACTCGAGGGCGACCTGTGGCTGCCTAGGACCATCCTCGCCAAGCACCTGGAATCCAGCCGCAACACTCACCCCAAACGGGTGGATATTTCCCTAACCCAGCGCGAAACCGATATTCTAAAATTGATGAAAAACGGCGCCAGCAACGCATCCATAGGCAACACGCTGGGCATGAGCGAAAACACGGTGAAGAGTCACTTGTACAAGGTGTATCGCAAAATTGGCGCCAGCAACCGAGTGGATGCCGGCAATTGGGCGCGCATTAATATCGAGTAGAAGTTTGGACTATAAGCGCGCTGTGGAGAGGCTGCCTAGACACAGCCAGGGTATCGCTAAAACAGTGTTGGCTGCCTAAAAAAGCTCAACGGCGCCTACAATGGCAATGGCAATGGCAATGGCAATGGCAATGGCAATGGCAATGGCAATAAAATATTCGGACAATGTAGTCTGCCAAAATTAAACAACGCCGAGCTTGTATTTTAGCTTCACGAAACGGCGGATTTGCCGCTTCGCTCGAAAGCCAATTACACCGCTTTAGCCTTTTTTAGCATGGGTTTTAAAAAGCGACCAGTATGGGATGCTTTTACCTTGGCCACCTGCTCCGGCGTGCCTGTGGCTATGATTTCTCCGCCGCCACTACCGCCCTCTGGCCCCAGGTCCACCAGCCAATCTGCGGTTTTGATAACATCCAAATTGTGCTCAATCACCACCACAGTATTGCCCTGGTCGCGCAGGCGGTGCAAAACCGACAGCAACAATTCGATATCCTGAAAGTGCAAGCCCGTGGTGGGCTCATCCAAAATGTAGAGAGTACTACCGGTATCGCGCTTGGATAGCTCCCGCGACAATTTCACCCGCTGAGCTTCACCACCGGACAAGGTAGTGGCGGCTTGACCCAGCCGGACGTAACTCAAGCCCACATCCATTAAGGTTTGCAGCTTTTTAGCAATGGCGGGGATAGCATCGAAGAAAGCCCGCGCATCTTCCACCGTCATATCCAACACCTCTTGGATACTTTTGCCTTTGTATTTAATCTCTAAGGTTTCGCGGTTGTAGCGCTTACCGTGGCAAATATCGCAGGGCACGTAGATGTCTGGCAAAAAGTGCATTTCCACTTTAACCACCCCGTCGCCCTGGCAGGCTTCACAGCGGCCACCTTTGACGTTAAAGCTAAAACGCCCGGCCTTGTAGCCTCGAGACCGAGCCTCCTGAGTGCCGGCAAACAGCTCTCTTACTGGGGTAAATATTCCGGTATAGGTTGCCGGGTTGGAACGCGGCGTGCGGCCGATGGGGCTCTGGTCTATATCCACGCATTTGTCGAGTTTTTCCAGGCCGTGAATCTCTTGGTAGGCAGAAGCCTTTAACGTGGTGGCGCCGTTTAACACGGTAGCCGCCAAAGGATATAGCGTGCGATTAATTAATGTAGATTTACCGGAGCCAGATACACCGGTAATGCACGTCATCAAGCCCAATGGAATTTCCAGCTCCACATTTTGCAGGTTGTTGCCCGTGGCACCACTGAGCAACAGAGTTTTTTCTGGGTCGATGGGGTTGCGCTTGCCGGGAATGGCAATGCATCGCTCGCCGGATAAAAACTTGCCGGTTACCGATTTGGGATTGTCCATCACTTCTTGTGGCGTCCCCTCGGCCACCACTTCGCCACCATGCACACCGGCGCCGGGGCCAATGTCAATGACGTAGTCCGCCGCCCGGATGGCGTCTTCATCGTGCTCCACCACAATCACCGTGTTGCCCAGGTCGCGCAGATGAATCAGCGTGTTCAACAAACGCTCGTTATCGCGTTGGTGCAGGCCGATGGAAGGTTCGTCTAGTATGTACATCACGCCCACTAGCCCGGCGCCGATTTGGCTGGCCAAACGAATCCGCTGGGCCTCTCCGCCGCTGAGGGTATCGGCACTGCGGCTAAGGGTTAAATAGTTGAGGCCCACATCCACCAAAAAACGCAAACGGTCTCGCAGCTCTTTTTGAATTTTGTCGGCAATTTTGCCCCGCGCACCGTCGAATTTCAGCGCGGCAAAATAATCGAATGCCTCGGCCACCGGCATTTGCGTAATCTCCGGCAAGGTTAATTCGTCAATAAAGACATTACGCGCATCTTTTCTCAGCCGTGTGCCGTTGCACTCAGGGCAGTGCTGGCTGCTCATGTATTTGACCAACTCTTCGCGCACAGAGGTGGACTCGGTATCGCGGTAGCGCCGCTCCATATTTGGCACCACCCCCTCAAAGGTGTGCCGGCGAGAAATCACATCGCCACGATCGTTGACATAACTGAAATCAATTTCTTCGCGGCCAGAGCCATACAAAATCGCCTCTTTGTATTTTTTAGCCAGTTTCTTCCACGGTTTGTCGACATCAAAACCATAGTGGCCAGCCAGGGAAGACAGCATATGGAAATAATAGATATTGCGCTTATCCCAGCCACGAATAGCCCCTTCGGATAGGGATGCCTCGGGAAACTGAATGACCTTGTCTTCATCGAAATAGGATTTAACACCTAAACCATCGCAGGACGGACATGCTCCGGCGGGGTTGTTAAACGAAAATAAACGCGGCTCTAACTCCGACAACGCATAGTCACACACCGGGCAGGCGTGTTTGGACGAAAAGGTACGGTCCTCGTCTTTACCGTCCATATCGGCGATTAACGCTGTACCCTCACTTAACCCCAAGGCGGTTTCGAAGGATTCTGCTAGGCGCAGTTTTAAATCCGAGCGTACCTTAAAACGATCCACCACCACTTCGATGGTGTGCTTGCGGCGTTTGTCCAGCTTGGGCAAATCATCCAAATCCACCACTAAACCATCGATGCGGGCGCGGATAAAGCCATCGCGCTTAAGCTGCTCAAACACGTGTAGGTGTTCACCTTTGCGTTCACGAATCACCGGTGCCAGCAACATCAGCTTACTGCCCTCGGGCATGGCCAACACGCTGTCCACCATCTCGCTGATGGTTTGAGCGCTGAGCTTTTCGCCGTGCTCAGGGCAGCGCGGCTCACCCACCCGGGCAAACAACAAACGCAGGTAATCGTAGATTTCTGTAATGGTACCCACGGTGGAACGCGGGTTATGCGAGGTGGATTTTTGCTCGATAGAGATGGCCGGGCTCAACCCCTCAACGTGGTCGACGTCGGGTTTTTCCATCATGGACAAAAACTGACGGGCGTAAGTGGATAGCGATTCCACATAACGGCGCTGGCCTTCGGCGTACAGCGTGTCGAAGGCTAACGATGACTTACCCGAACCCGACAACCCGGTGATAACAATAAGTTTGTCCCGGGGAATGGTTAAGTCGATGTTTTTTAAATTGTGCGTTCGCGCGCCGCGAACAAGGATTTTGTCCACAAAAAACCTTTAATAGCTGTATTGAGTTGGGGGGAAAGATGGGTTGAAGAGGAATATGGGGGCTATTCGCCCCCAGACAAGCTTACGTTAGGCTCGGCCGTACAGATCTTTAAATCGAACGATATCATCTTCGCCCAGATAACTGCCCGATTGTACTTCGATCAACTCCAAGGCAATTGCGCCAGGGTTTTTCAATTGATGCTTTTGACCAATGGGGATGTAGGTGGATTGGTTTTCGGTGAGCATAATTTCGTTATCACCGTTAACCACCACGGCAGTGCCCGATACCACCACCCAGTGCTCGGCCCGATGATGGTGCATTTGCAAGGACAGCTCCGCACCAGGGCGCACCACAATGCGCTTAACCTGGAAGCGCTCGCCGAAATCGATGGAGTCGTAGTAACCCCATGGCCGATATACCTTGCGGTGGGTGCTGGCCTCGGAGCGCTGCTGGCTTTTAAGCTCACCCACAATGGCCTTAACATCCTGCACCTGATCCTTACTGGCAACCATAAGCGCGTCATCGGTATCCACAATCACTAAATCATCCACACCCACGGTGGCGATAAGTTTTCGATCAGCCTGAATGTAACAGTTGTTGGTTTCGTAAGTGATGACATCACCCCGGGTGGTATTGCCGTGCTTGTCTTTATCGGAAACGTCCCACAGAGCGGACCAGGAGCCCAGGTCGCTCCACTCCGCAGATAACGGCACCACGACCGCAGAGTCGGTTTTTTCCATCACCGCGTAGTCGATGGAGTCATCCGGGCAAGCCTCAAATGACGCCCGATCAATGCGAGTGAAATCCAAATCAACTTCCGCCTTGGCAAAGGCCTCGCGGCAAACGGCAACCATCTCTGGGTTGAATTTCTCCAATTCCTCAATGTAGCGAGAGGGCTTGAACATAAACATGCCGCTGTTCCAGTAGTATTCACCGGTACCGATGTAGCGCTCGGCCACATCCACGGTTGGCTTCTCCACAAACTGCATTACCTGGAAAACTTCACCCAGCGGATTATCCACCGGCTGAGAGCGGCGAATGTAACCGTAACCGGTTTCCGGGGCGGTGGGTACCACTCCAAAAGTTACCAGTCTACCGGCCTCGGCTTGGGCTTCAGCGACAGAAACGGTAGCATGGAAAGCGGTTAAATCTTGAATGTCGTGGTCTGCCGGCAGTACCAGCACCACAGAATCGTCACCACTGGCCAAAATGGCCAAGGCGGCTAGGGCAATCGCCGGGGCGGTATTACGGCCCACGGGCTCCAACACAATACCGGCGGGCTGGCGATCACAGGCGCGCAATTGCTCGGCCACCATAAAGCGGTGGTTTTCATTGCAGATCACCCAAGGGGAAGAAAGATTGGCAATGCCGTCCAAGCGCAGAACCGTGTCTTGCAACATGGTGTTGTCGCCCACTAACGGCAGAAACTGCTTGGGGTATTGCGATCGAGAATATGGCCACAGACGCGTCCCTGAACCACCTGACAATATTACCGGTATCATGTTTTACATTCCTCTGAATTGAGCCGGGCTATCCCTCGCCACCACATCGGCAGCAATTGCCTGAGACTGCTGAAAGATCGCTATATCTAGCGCTGCCGTTAAGTTTAGCAGTTAACTGACGAAAACAGGCCGCAGAGCCACAGTTTACAAAGCCCCGCCGAGTAACACCAGAGGCAACGCATATAGCAAAGTATTGCAAGAACCAGCACACATTATGCCCCCTTGGTGCTACACTGCGCCCACGAAGTATTAAGCTAATTTGGAAGTCACCATGGAAGTCATTAAGACCAGCTTAGACGGCGTGGTTATCATCGAACCCAAAGTGTTTGGCGATGAGCGCGGGTTCTTTCTGGAGTCATTTCACGTCGATCGCTACCGCGAATTAGCCGGCATTGAGCTACCCTTTGTGCAAGACAACCACTCGCGCTCCAGCAGAGGCGTACTGCGTGGCCTACACTTCCAGGTGAAAAACCCCCAGGGCAAATTAGTACGCGTGGTGCGCGGTGAAGTCTACGATGTGGCGGTAGACGTCAACCCAGACTCGCCCACCTACGGCAAGTACGAAGGCGTCATTCTGAACGAATCCAACAAGCGTCAGTTTTGGGTGCCACCGGGTTATGCCCACGGCTTTGTGGTATTGAGCGACACCGCCGATTTTGAATACAAGTGCACCGAATTGTACGACCCCGCCGACGAAGGCGGCATCATCTGGAACGACCCTAAAGTCGGCATTGACTGGCCCATCGATAACCCGACGCTGTCCGCCAAGGACGCCGTACTGCCGACCCTGGACGAACTAAACGCTTAAACCTAAGTCGCTTAAATCCAAGTCGCTTAAACCTAGGCCACAGGCACTGCCTGTGGCCACCGAATTTGCAAGCGAGGCATCTTTGAAAATTCTTATTTTCGGCCACAATGGCCAGGTCGGCTCCAGCTTAGTAGAACAACTGAACCAGCAAGACCAAACCCTGATCTGTCCATCTCGCACCGAGGCAGATTTTGCGCACCCTGAACAAGTCACCCAGTGTATTGAAAGCTACCAACCCGACGTCATCGTCAATGCCTGCGCGTACACGGCGGTGGACAAAGCCGAGAGCGACCAAGCCACGGCTGACGCGGTAAACCATTTGAGCGTGGCGGCCATGGCCCAGGCGGCGCTGGCGGCCGACATCCCAGTCATTCACATCTCCACCGATTATGTGTTCCCTGGCGATGCCAAACAACCGTACCTCGAGGACGACGCTACAGGCCCGCACAGCGTTTATGGCCAAACCAAACTGGATGGCGACCTGGCATTGGCCAACACATTGCCAAAGCAGGTTACTCTACGCACCAGCTGGGTATTCGGTGAATACGGCAACAACTTTGTGAAAACCATGTTGCGCCTGGCCGAAAGCCGAGATGAACTGAACGTGGTTGCTGATCAGCACGGCAAGCCCACCTACGCTGGCGATATTGTCACCTCCATTTTGGCATTTTTAAAAGCATTGGCAGAGCAAAAACCCATCGTTTGGGGCACCTACCACTGCAGCAGTGCGGGTGAAACCACCTGGCACGGATTTGCCGAAGCGATATTCGCTGAAGCAAAGTCATTGGGCGTGATCAGCAAAACACCCAAAGTTCATCCCATCCCTAGCAGCGACTTCCCTACCCCGGCACCGCGGCCTGCCTATTCAGTACTCAACACCGATAAGCTCAACGCCACCTTGGCTCAGCCTCTACCTCATTGGTCCGAAGGCTTGCATAAAATGCTGCGCCACCTGCAGCAGGGCTAACAGCAATTGCATTTGCCCGCGAATCGCGACTCTGGCCGATTTGCGGGCTCTGATTTCTTCGCAGGCTCTGAGCCACCGGCGCGATGCTCCAAGCAAAAAGACCAAGAGAGCAGCAGCTAAAATGTCGTGCCTGGCTCCGACAGCATCGATCTTTTAGATCACCGGTTGTAACAGCATCTTGCTAGAAATTCTGGCCAGAGACTACAACAACACCCGCAAACGACGTCGGTGAATCCCCAATGCAGTCCCTTGGCTGCCCCCCGTTCACCGATTGGCTTCAGCAAACAGTAAAAGACACTGCCGGGCAGGTTTGATAGTATGCGCGGCTTTTAGTTTTGGCATTCAACCGCACCCGAGGCACCCATGTTTAACCTGCTGGATAAGCGCCCAACCAACGTTAAAAACGATTTACTGTCCGGCGTTACCGTCGCACTCGCCTTGGTGCCAGAAGCCGTTGCCTTCGCCTTTATTGCCGGCCTAGAGCCCATGGTTGGCCTCTACGCCGCATTTATGATGGGACTGATCACGTCTGTTTTTGGCGGCCGGCCGGGTATGATCTCCGGCGCCACCGGCGCCACTGCCGTGGTTATGGTTGGTCTAGTGGGAGCCTACGGACCGCAATATCTGTTTGCCGCCGTATTTTTAGCAGGTCTTATTCAAATCGCCGCCGGCGCCATGAAATTGGGTAAATTTATACGCATGGTGCCCCACCCGGTTATGCTCGGTTTTGTTAATGGCCTGGCCATCGTTATCTTTTTATCGCAACTGGCGCTGTTCAGGCACGAAACCAGTGAAGGCGTGTGGAGCACGATCCCCAGCACCGAACTGACATTAATGGGCATTTTGATTGTGATCACCATGCTGATCATGCACTTTCTGCCCAAATACACCAAAGCGGTTCCCGCAGGTTTGGTGGCCATCGTCAGTGTCACCCTGGCGGTTTACTTCCTCGACCTACCCGCACGCACGGTGATCGACTTTGTGGCTGACAAACTGCCCGAATCAGAAGCCGCCACGGCGTCCTTACAGGGCTCGTTGCCCACCTTCAGCATTCCTACTGTGCCATTCACGCTAGAAACGCTCATCATTATCCTACCCACCGCCGTGATTATTGCCGCGGTTGGCCTAATTGAATCCCTGCTCACCTTAACCCTCATCGACGAGCTGACCAATACCCGTGGCCAGGGCAACCGAGAATGCTGGGGCCAGGGCCTGGGCAACTCAGTGAACGGCCTATTCGGCGGCATGGGTGGCTGTGCCATGATCGGCCAGAGCATGATCAACATTAACAACGGCGGCCGTGGACGCTTGTCTGGTATCACCGCCGCCGTGGTATTGCTGGCCTTTATCCTATTTGCCGCCCCACTCATTGAAATGATCCCCCTGGCAGCATTAGTGGGCGTCATGTTTATGGTGGTTCTGGGCACCTTTGAGTGGTCGAGCTTCCGCATCATGCGCTTAATTCCGCGCACCGACGCCTTCGTTATTGTGCTGGTTTCGGCGATTACGGTGATACACGACCTCGCTATCGCTGTGGTGGTGGGCGTTATTGTGTCGGCACTGGTATTCGCCTGGAAACACGCCCAGCATATCTACGCCGACATCTACACTGACGAAAAAGGCCGCAAAGTCTACGACCTGCGCGGTCCCATTTTCTTTGGCTCTGTACATAACTTCAAAAATATTTTCGACCCAGAAAACGACCCTGCCGAAGTCATAATTGAATTTAAACGCTCCCGGGTTTCTGACCACTCAGGCATCGAAGCACTGGATGGCGTGGCCGAAAAATACCAGCAGCTGAGCAAGCAAGTGCACTTGCGCCATTTAAGCCCGGAGTGTCGCAATCTGCTGGAAAAATCCGGAGATCTTTGCGAAGTCAATGTACTGGAAGACCCAAATTACCGCGTAGTTACCGACAAACTGGGTTAATTTCTGTACCATAGCTGCCCATAACTATTAGTCCAAACAACTGCCCCCCCTGGGCCGAAGCATTTATGGAGAGAGCCGCATGTTGATCGAGGTATTAAAGGCCAAGATTCACCGCGCCAGCGTCACCGATGCCAACCTCAATTACGTTGGCAGCATTACCATTGATAGCAAACTACTCGATGCCAGCGGAATCCGCGAGCACGAGAAGGTGCAAGTGGTCAATATTACCAACGGCCAACGCTTTGAAACCTACGTTATCGTTGGTAAAGCTGGGTCGGGTGAAATCTGCTTAAACGGCGCCTGTGCTCGTCTGGCTGAAATCGACGATAAAATTATTATTATTGCCTATTGCCAGTTGGATAACGACGAATACGAGCAACACCAACCCGCGGTCGTATTTGTTGACGACAACAACCAGCAAGTGGATAAAGAAGCACTATAACCGGCATAGGCCCGCAGGCATCCGCCGTCACGGCTGAAGTCGCGCCAGCCCATTGCCCAGCAGCTAATTTTACCAGCCCCTTTCTTCACCCCCCATCCCTACAACGTAAAAAGCACAGCCGGTGCTGTGCTTTTTACGTCAATCAGTAAACTGAGCCTGACTTTAGAAGGCGTTTTTGCCAACAAAACCTTTAAAGATCGTTAAAAATATGATCTTCAGATCCCAAAGAATGGACCAGTGGCGGATGTACTGCAGATCGTATTCTACTCGCCGCTCCATTTTATCCAAGGTATCCGTTTCGCCGCGAGCTCCGTTGATCTGCGCCCAACCGGTGATTCCGGGTTTAATTTTATGACGTAACATATACCCGAAGATTTGCTCGCGATACAACTCGTTGTGAGCCACAGCATGGGGTCTGGGGCCGACAATGGACATGGTGCCTTCCAGCACATTAAAAAACTGCGGCAGCTCATCCAGGGAGGTTTTACGCAGGAATCCACCTACTCGGGTTATACGGCTGTCGTTACGCTGGGCTTGCTGAATCTGATCGGTGCTGTCTTCACATACCGACATAGATCGGAACTTCCACATTTTGAACGGCTTGCCATCCAACCCGTAGCGGGTCTGACGAAAGAACACCGGGCCCTTTGAAGTGAGTTTTACGGCGGCGGCGATAAGCAACATTGGCCCGCTGATCAAAGCCAAAATACACAGCGCAATTACCAAGTCTTCCATGCGCTTTAACATGGACATGGTGCCTCGGTTAGGCTCCCCCACCACACCAATGGCCGGGATGCCATTCAGATTAATTGTTCTAGCGTGCAGTAGATCAAACATAAACACATCAGGGATGATGTAAACCGACGTAGCTGACTCCGCCAAGCGCTTGGTTAACCATTGAATACGCTGTTCGCCGCGCATGGGGATAGTGACGTAGACCTGATCAATAACACCGGCGCGAGCGTCCCGAATAAGGTCATTAAAGTTACCCGAAATCTGACACACACCGGCCTGGCCGTGCAGCGCTCGTGGCTTTTGGTCGCCAATAACGGGTTGCTCTGGTGCCTGGCGATCGTCGTAGAAACCCTGGACCGTATAGCCACCCCAGCTGCAATTTTGAATACGATGCGCAACATCCAAAGCCAGCTCACCATTACCGACAATGGCCACCGAGCGGGTGTTGTAACCCCTATCCCGTACCGCCTGCAGAACCACGCGTAAAATCACCCGCCAAGCTAACAGCATTAACCAGGTGCAGGCGAACCAAAGTGCAAACTGAGGCCAGGAAAATAACGACTCTTCCAGGTGCGTAACGCTGCCAACGGCCATAATAAAGGTAAAACTGGCAATCCAGCAGAAAGATACTTGACGGGCTTCCGCCCAGATGGTTTCGGAGCGCCAAGAACGATAAATTTCTGCAAATTCAGCGGAAAACTGAAGGCAAATCACCGCACCCAAGGCTGCGATAAAATAGGACTGAGGCACTGTATCCAACGCCTGGCTGGCGGTGATAACAACACCGGCGATCACTAACGCGCAATCCGTTACGCGAGAGAACAACGCAAATAGAGAACTGTGTGGCTTTACCGATCCTCTGGCACCTAATGCCATAAATAAATTCCCTCTTCCTTCTTATGGTAACCAACGTCGAATAGCTTAAACCAATTCATCATGAATGAATTTAAGCACGAATGATATTAACAAAACTTAAAGGCCTGAACTGACCAAAGATAAATAAGCCGCGCATAATAATGTTTACTAGTGCATCACTGCAATGCTAGCTGGATAAATGGCTAAACTTTGTCAGCTAAAGTAGAAACCACTAATACACTTGAAACAACAAGCGCGACAGCGCCATGAAAATCGAGAGCTTAATTTAAGCGTGCCCCACGACCGGACGGCCAAGAGCAGAGAGGGGTGGTAGGCCAACCAGCGAAGGCATCGCTGGCTGGCAAAGAGGTTAATCTTCCTCTACTACCTCGGCTTCCACCGGGCGATCAACCAACTCAACATAGGCCATAGGCGCCTTGTCACCGGCACGGAATCCACATTTCAAAATGCGGATGTAGCCGCCGGGGCGATCTTGGTAACGTGGGCCGAGCTCGGTAAATAACTTACCAACAACGGCGTCGTTACGTAGGCGAGCAAAGGCCAAACGGCGGTTTGCTACGCTGTCTTTCTTTGCCAGAGTAATCAGAGGCTCGGCGACGCGACGCAACTCTTTTGCCTTTGGCAGGGTGGTTTTAATCAACTCGTGCTCAACCAGGGACGAAGTCATGTTACTAAACATGGCTTTACGGTGAGAACTGTTGCGATTCAGCTTACGGCCACTTTTACGATGACGCATGACTCTAAATCCTTCGGTTAATTGCTATCACAGCAATATGATTCGGTTAAGGCGCGGGGCTTTTAATCGTCGTTGCGCAGGCTGGCAGGTGGCCAGTTCTCCAAACGCATACCTAACGAAAGTCCACGGGTCGCCAGAATATCTTTGATTTCTGTCAGTGATTTCTTACCCAGGTTAGGCGTCTTTAACAGCTCTACTTCGGTGCGCTGGATCAGGTCACCAATGTAGTAAATGTTTTCGGCCTTGAGACAGTTGGCAGAACGAACAGTTAATTCCAAATCGTCCACCGGTCGCAGTAGAACAGGGTCTACTTCTTCTTGCTTCTCTTCTGGTTCAGCGTGTTTTTCACCTTCGAGGTCAACGAATACGGCCAACTGCTGCTGCAGAATGGTTGCCGCACGACGAATCGCTTCTTCAGGGTCAATGGTGCCATCGGTTTCAAGATCGAGAACCAATTTGTCCAAGTCAGTACGCTGTTCAACACGGGCGCTTTCCACGGTGTAAGCCAAACGCTTCACCGGGCTATAAGTGGCATCCAACTGCAGACGGCCAATGGCGCGAGTTTCCTCTTCGTCACTAACACGGCTATCAGCCGGCTGATAACCACGACCACGAGCCGCAGTCAGCTTCATGCTGAAATCGATATCGCCAGTAACGTGAGCGATCACGTGCTCTGGGTTTACGATTTCAACTTCGTGGTCAACCTGAATGTCGCCTGCGGTTATCACACCAGAGCCGCGCTTAGAAACGGTCAGGGTAGCCTGATCTTTGCCGTGCATAAGGATGGCAACGCCTTTCAGGTTTAACAGGATTTCGATAACGTCTTCCTGAACACCCTCGATGGCGCTGTACTCATGCAGCACACCAGAGATTTCCGCTTCCACAATGGCGCAGCCAGGCATGGAAGATAACAAGATGCGACGCAGAGCGTTGCCCAGTGTATGGCCAAAACCGCGCTCCAGTGGCTCCAATACCACTTTTGCGTGATTGGTGCTTATGTCGGTGACATCGATAGTTTTGGGTGTCAAAAAGTCGTTTACAGCACTCTGCATAGTCATACCTATAGTTAGTTAATCGCTTACTTAGAGTAGAGCTCAACGATGAGGTTTTCGTTGATTTCGGCTGGCAGATCACCACGATCAGGCGTGCGCTTGAAAGTGCCTTCTTTCTTATCTGCGTTTACTTCAACCCACTCTACCTCGGCGCGACCACGGGACAGTTCCAAGGCGTTGTTAATGCGCAATTGGTTTTTCGCTTTTTCGCGAATCGCAACTACATCGCCGGTTTGGATTTTGTAGGATGGGATATTAACCACGCTACCGTTAACCAAGATCGACTTGTGCGATACCAACTGCCGGCTTTCTGCGCGAGTAGAACCAAAGCCCATACGATAAACAACGTTATCCAGGCGAGTTTCCAACAATTGCAGTAAGTTTTCACCGGTGGCGCCCTTCAAGCGAGCCGCTTCTTTATAATAAGAGCGGAACTGCTTTTCTAGGATACCGTAGGTGCGACGTACTTTTTGCTTCTCGCGCAGCTGAACACCGTAATCTGACAGACGACCACGACGGGCGCCGTGCTGACCAGGGATGGTTTCAACTTTACATTTAGAATCTAACGGACGCGCGCCGCTCTTCAGGAACAGGTCTGTTCCTTCACGACGAGCGAGTTTACATTTTGGTCCTCTATAACGAGCCATCAGTTAACCCTCCTTATACTCGACGTTTCTTCGGCGGACGACAGCCGTTGTGTGGAATCGGGGTTACATCGGTGATGTTAGTCACTTTGTAGCCGATGTTATTCAGAGCACGTACCGCGGATTCACGGCCTGGCCCTGGGCCTTTAACTTCTACGTCAAGGTTCTTCAAACCGTACTCTTTGGCAGCTTCACCGGCGCGCTCTGCGGCCACCTGGGCGGCGAAAGGCGTGCTCTTACGTGAACCACGGAAGCCGGAACCACCAGCGGTAGCCCAGCTCAGGGTGTTACCCTGACGGTCTGTAATAGTGACGATAGTGTTGTTGAAGGAAGCGTGGATGTGCGCAACACCGTCAACAACCGTCTTTTTCACTTTTTTGCGAGGAGCTTTGTTACTTGGCTTAGCCATAAGCAAATCTTCCTAAAACGGTTAAATAAGCGGTTAGCTTACTTCTTGATGGGTTTACGCGGGCCCTTACGAGTACGCGCGTTAGTTTTGGTGCGCTGGCCACGCAGTGGCAAGTTGCGACGGTGGCGTATGCCACGGAAACAACCCAAGTCCATTAAACGTTTGATGTTCATGGAAACTTCACGGCGAAGATCACCTTCTACGGATAATTTCGCCACTTCTTCACGCACTGTATCCATCTGAGTTTCAGAAAGATCACCAATTTTTGTGTCCTCTGCAATGCCGGTGGCAGCACAGATCTGTTTGGCGGTGGTTTTACCCACACCGAACACATAGGTGAGAGAAATAACGGCGTGTTTGTTATCTGGTATGTTGACACCAGCAATACGAGCCATTCGGATTACTCCAATTTTAAGAAAATTACGGCACTAACAGCAGTGAAAAAGCACTCTGCCGCCTCTAAAATCCTGTTTTTTTTGGGATTTATAGGCAATACGGCCAAAAAAGACGCTAATATGCATCCAAAAAGGCGCGCAAGAATACTCGTTAAACTGCCCAATTGCAATAGCTTGGCGATTTCTCAACCAAACGACAGTTAATGCCTCCAGTCCAGTAAACAACAAAGCAGCGGTCGAACCGCTGCTTTGTCGCCAACCGAATTTTGACCGCCCGGTTGTTAGCCTTGGCGTTGTTTGTGCCGAGGTTCTACACTGCAAATTACACGCAACACACCGTTGCGACGTACCATTTTGCAGTTACGACACATTTTTTTAACAGATGCACGTACTTTCATGATTCACCTCATTTAGCGGGTAACACCGCTACCGAAACCTTTTAAATTAGACTTTTTCATCAGCGAGTCGTACTGACTGGACATTAAGTGCGACTGTACTTGCGCCATAAAATCCATCACCACAACTACTGCAATCAATAGCGATGTACCACCCAGGTAGAAAGGAACGTCTGTCGCCAACACCAAAAACTGTGGCAACAAACAAACCGCAGCGATATAAATCGCGCCAACCAGGGTTAACCGAGTTAACACCTTATCGATGTAGTTGGCCGTGTGCTCGCCTGGGCGAATACCCGGCACATAAGCACCTGATTTCTTCAAGTTATCGGCTACTTCGCGTGGATTGAACATCAACGCTGTGTAGAAGAAACAGAAGAAGATGATCATGGCCGTGAAGATAATAAAGTTCAGCGGCTGACCCGGGCCAATGGCCAGGGCGATCTCTTGCAAAATATCAGAGCCAGTACCCTCGGTGCTGTTACCAAACCACTGAGCTACAGAGGCAGGGAACAACAAAATACTGCTGGCAAAGATAGCCGGGATAACACCCGCCATATTTACCTTCAATGGTAGATGGCTGCTCTGCGCAGCAAACACCTTGCGGCCCTGCTGTCGCTTAGCGTAATTCACCGTGATCCGTCGCTGGCCACGCTCCATGCGTACCACAAACCAAATCACCGCGACTGCTAACAGCGCTACCAACAACAAGATGACAATGTTCAGATCACCTTGCCGTGCACTTTCAAATGCCTGGCCAATCGCAGAAGGAATACCGGCAACAATACCGGCGAAGATCAACATCGAAATACCGTTACCGATACCTCGCTCGGTCACCTGCTCGCCCAACCACATCATGAAAACAGCACCCGTTACCAGTGATACCACAGCAACAAAGTAAAAGCTGAAATCAGCAACATAGGCCAAGCTTTGGGCCAAGCCTACCGACATACCAATGGCCTGTACGGTAGCCAGTATCACCGTCAGATAACGAGTGTACTGATTGATCTTGCGACGACCTGCGTCGCCTTCTTTCTTGAGCTGCTCCAGCGAAGGCGTCACCGCCGACATCAGCTGCATAATGATCGATGCAGAAATGTACGGCATGATGCCCAGCGCCAGAATCGACATTCGCTCCAGAGCACCACCAGAGAACATATTAAACATCCCCAGGATAGTGCCCTGGTTCTGGTTAAACAGGTCTGCTACGCGGTCTGGATCGATGCCCGGCACCGGAATGTGGGTACCAATGCGGTACACCACAATCGCTAAGAACAAAAACTTCAGGCGAGCCCAAAGCTCGCCTAGACCTTTCTGATTACCAAAGGGTAATTTTCCCGCAGATGCCATTGCTTCCCTCGTCTACCTATTGGTAAGAACAAGCCCGGAAGGCTTATTCTTCTACTTTACCACCGGCAGCTTCGATGGCCGCTTTCGCGCCTTTGGTGACCGCCAAACCTTTAACGGTTACCGCTTTGGTCACGTCGCCAGATAAAAAGATCTTAGCGCGCTTGATGCTTGCGTTGATCAAGCCGGCATCTTGCAATGCAGCGATATCCGCTACTTCGCCCGCCAGCTTATTCAGCTCAGAAGTACGGATCTCCGCAGTGACGCGGCCTACACGAGAGCTGAAGCCAAATTTTGGCAATCGCTTTTGCAAAGGCATTTGACCGCCTTCGAAACCTGGCTTAACGCTGCCGCCAGAACGCGCTTTTAAACCTTTATGACCACGACCGGCGGTTTTACCAACACCGCTACCGATACCACGACCAACGCGCTTTTTAGCACTCACTCGGCCAGGAGCAGGACTTAGAGTATTTAAACGCATGTTACTCACCTTCTACCTTAACCATGTAATTAACAATATTGATCATGCCGCGAGTTGAGGGAGTATCTTCAACTTCTACGGTGTGACCAATGCGACGCAAACCCAAACCGGACAAACACGCCTGATGATTTTTCAAGCGGCCAGAACTGCTTTTAACTTGGGTCACTTTGACTGTTTTCTTAGCCATGTTTCCACCTATTCACAGACTGCCGGGCAAGCCCGACAGGTTGGCGTTTAGCCAGTGATTTCTTCTACGGATTTACCGCGCTTGGCGGCAACGGATTCAGGAGAAGCCATCGCCTGCAGAGCTTTAAAAGTTGCTCGCACAACGTTTACCGGGTTAGTAGAGCCGTAGCACTTAGCCAGTACGTTCTGCACACCAGCGATCTCCAAAACGGCACGCATCGCACCACCGGCAATAACGCCAGTACCTTGAGATGCAGGCTGCATGTAAACGTTAGACGCAGAGTGACGACCCTTGGTTGGGTATTGAATGGTATCGCCATCCAACTCTACCTGGATCATGTTGCGACGAGCGGCCTCCATGGCTTTTTGAATAGCCTGAGGTACCTCACGTGCTTTACCGCGACCGAAGCCTACCTTGCCATTACCATCACCCACTACAGTCAGCGCGGTGAAGGTAAAGATACGACCACCTTTTACGGTTTTGGCAACACGGTTAACGCCGACCAATTTCTCTTGCAAGCCTTCGTCTTGGACGGAGGCTTGGTTACGATCTTCTTTACGATTATTAGCCATAGTTTAACCTTTAGAATTCAAGACCCGCTTCACGCGCTGCATCTGCCAACGCTTTTACACGGCCATGGTACTTAAAGCCGCTGCGATCAAAAGCCACCTCGGTGACGCCTGCCGCTTTAGCACGCTCTGCGATCAGCTGACCTACTTTGGTGGCGGCATCGGCGTTACCGGTGCTTTCACTGCGCAGGTCCTTCTCAACGGTAGAAGCACTGGCCAATACCTTGCTGCCTTCCGCGGCAATCACTTGGGCGTAGATATGGCGCGGGGTACGGAATACAGTTAGACGGCTGACACCTAACTCGCGGATTTTGGCGCGAGAACGGCGAGCACGACGTAAACGAGATTGTTTTTTTGCACTCATTTCCTATCCCCTACTTTTTCTTGGCTTCTTTACGACGCACATACTCATCGGAGTAACGTACACCCTTACCTTTATACGGCTCAGGCTCACGGTAAGCGCGGATTTCTGAAGCAACCTGACCAAGCAGCTGCTTGTCGGCACTCTTCAGTACAATTTCAGTCTGACTAGGAGTCTCGGCCGATACGCCCTCCGGTAGGGCGTAATCGATTGGGTGCGAGAATCCCAAAGTCAGGTTTACAGTTTTACCTGCGGCTTTAGCACGATAACCAACACCCACCAGCTCCAGTTTCTTTTCAAAACCCTCGCTAACGCCAACAACCATGTTATTGACCAGTGCGCGCATAGTGCCCGCTAACGCTTTCGACTGCTTGGCTTCGCTTTTCGCCGCAAACTTCAACAGGTTATCCTCTTCAGTAACCGTAACATCTGCGTGAATATCGAGAGCCAAAGTACCCTTACCGCCTTTTACAGAAAGCGCCTGACCGTTAAGGTCAACTTTCACACCAGCAGGGACTTCAACCGGACTATTTGCAACTCGTGACATGACAAATTCCCAATTAGAACACTGTGCAAAGAACTTCACCGCCAATACCTGCAGCACGTGCAGCGCGGTCAGTCATTACACCTTTACTGGTGGATACGATAGCAATGCCCAAACCGCCACGAACAGAGGGCAACGCATCTTTACCAGCGTAATTACGCAAACCAGGACGGCTAACTCGATCGAGTTCAGCAATCACAGGCTTACCTTCAAAATATTTCAAAGTAATGGTCAGCTGTGGCTTAGCATCTTCACTTACAGAGAAATCTGCAACGTAACCTTCGTCTTTCAGTACGTGTGCCACGCTTACTTTCAACTTTGACGATGGCATGACAACCGTAGACTTACCAACCATTTGGCTGTTACGGATGCGAGTCAGCATATCTGACAACGGATCTTGCATGCTCATTTCATCGACTCCTAAAAATTATTTAACTACCAGCTGGCCTTAACCAGACCCGGGACATCGCCACGCATGGCGGCTTCACGCAACTTGTTACGACACAGGCCGAACTTGCGGTAAACCGCGTGCGGACGACCTGTGATGCGGCAGCGGCGCTGAATGCGAGTAGCACTGGCGTCGCGCGGCATTTTTTGTAACTGCATTTGCGCTTCCCAAATCTGCTCTTCGCTAGACTCTGGGTTGTAAATAATTTCTTTTAACTGAGCGCGTTTTTGTGCGTACTTAGCAACTAACTTGGCACGCTTGGCGTCACGCGCAATCATTGATTTTTTAGCCATGACTGCTTCCTTAACCTTTTAATGGAAAATTAAAGGCTTTTAATAACGCCCGGCCTTCGTCGTCGGTACGCGCCGTAGTGGTAATGCAGATATCTAAACCGCGAAGCTTGTCTACTTTATCGTATTCAATCTCCGGGAAGATAATCTGCTCGTTAACGCCCATGGAGAAGTTACCACGACCGTCAAACTGCTTAGGGCTGATACCGCGGAAATCACGTATTCGCGGAATAGCGATACTGACTAAACGCTCAAGGAACTCGTACATACGCTCACTGCGCAGAGTTACTTTACAGCCGATGGGCCAGCCATCACGAATTTTAAAGCCTGCAATAGATTTGCGGGCTTTGGTTACTACTACTTTCTGACCAGTAATCGCTTCTAGATCACGCACAGCGTTTTCCAAAACTTTTTTGTCACCAACCGCCTCACCAACACCCATGTTCAAGGTGATCTTGGTGATCTTTGGGATTTCCATGACATTTTTTAAACCCAGCTCTTGCTGCAGCTTGGGCGCGATTTCTGACTTGTAGACTTCTTGCAAATTAGCCATTTTTGTCACCACCTAACTCAAGCGTCAACAGCTTCGCCGTTGGATTTAAAGACACGAATTTTCTTACCGTCTTCCAGAATTTTGAAACCTACGCGATCCGCCTTGCTGGTTGAGCTGTTGAAGATAGCAACGTTAGAAGCCTGAATAGGAGCCTCTTTTTCAACGATGCCACCGGCAACACCTGCCTGCGGATTGGGTTTCTGATGTTTTTTGATCATATGCACGCCGGATACAATCAGGCGATCATCAGCGAGCACTTTCACTACCTTGCCGCGCTTACCTTTGTCGCGGCCGGCAATGACAATTACTTCGTCATCACGTTTGATCTTACGCATTACCCGTTCCTCTTAACTTTGACCGGTATACTGTGTGTGTTGTCACTAGGAGCAATGACGGTTACAGCACCTCTGGCGCCAAAGAAATAATTTTCATAAATTTTTCGCTTCGTAATTCACGCGTTACTGGGCCGAAAATACGGGTACCAATAGGCGCTTCTGAAGCATTCAACAATACCGCAGCGTTATCGTCGAATTTGATCAGTGATCCGTCCTGACGGCGAACACCTTTTTTGGTGCGCACAACGACAGCCTTCATCACTTGGCCTTTCTTCACTTTACCGCGAGGAATGGCTTCTTTCACGGTGACTTTAATGATGTCACCAACAGCGGCATAACGGCGATGTGAACCGCCGAGTACTTTGATGCACATAACGCGGCGTGCACCAGAGTTATCAGCCACTTCTAAATAACTTTGTGTTTGTATCATCGTCCGTCTCCGAAACTATGTTGCCTGCCGAGTTAAATCTCGGTGGCACGCTCTTCAATTTTAACCAGCACCCAAGACTTGGTCTTGGACAGAGGGCGAGATTCGGAAATGGTTACCAAATCACCTTCTTTACACTCGTTGTTTGCATCGTGCGCTTTAATTTTCGAAGACTTGCTGACGTACTTACCGTAAACAGGGTGCTTAACGCGGCGCTCGATCAAAACGGTAACCGTTTTGTCCATTTTGTCGCTCACAACCTTACCGGTTAGAGAGCGAACGGTATTTTCTGCTGTTGCCATTATTCACCTGCCTTCTGATTCAAAACTGTTTTAATACGAGCAATATTGCGACGAGTTTCTTTCAGCAGGTGCGATTGGTTCAATTGACCAGTCGACGCTTGCATTCGCAATTTAAATTGCTCTTCCAGTTGTTTGATCAGCTCGCCATTTAGGTCTTCAACTGATTTTTCGCGAAGTTCTTGTGCGTTCATTACATCACCGTTCGTTTAACGAAGGTTGTTGCCACTGGCAGTTTGGCAGCCGCGAGTGCGAAAGCTTCGCGAGCGAGTTCTTCGCTCACACCTTCCATTTCATAAAGCACTTTGCCTGGCTGAATCTGACAGATCCAATATTCGACGTTACCCTTACCTTTACCCTGACGAACTTCCAGCGGCTTTTCGGTAATCGGCTTGTCCGGGAATACACGAATCCAGATTTTACCGCCACGTTTAATATGACGAGTCATGGCTCGACGAGCCGCTTCGATTTGGCGCGCAGTGATGCGGCCACGAGCGGTAGACTTAAGAGCGTATTCGCCAAAACTTACTTTAGAACCGCGTTCTGCCAAGCCGCGATTACGGCCTTTTTGCATTTTGCGGAACTTTGTACGCTTAGGTTGTAACATTTATGCGTACCCCTTATTTGCTACGTTTTTTCTTGGTGTTGTCTTCGACCTGCTCAACGCCGCCGATAACTTCACCTTTGAAGATCCAAACTTTTACGCCAATGATGCCGTAAGTGGTGCTGGCTTCTGCTGTAGCGTAATCGATATCTGCACGCAAGGTGTGCAAAGGTACACGACCCTCACGGTACCATTCAGAACGAGCGATCTCGGCACCGCCTAAACGGCCACCCACTTGTACTTTGATACCCTGTGCGCCCTGACGCATAGCGTTTTGAACCACACGTTTCATGGCGCGACGGAACATCACACGACGTTCCAGCTGTGACGCGACACTTTGAGCAACCAGAGTTGCATCGATATCAGGCTTGCGAATCTCTTCGATGTTAATATGAACCGGCACGCCCATTTTCTGGGTTAAAACGCCGCGCAGTTTCTCAACATCTTCACCTTTTTTACCGATCACAATGCCTGGACGAGCGGTGTGAATAGTAACGCGAGCTGTGTTCGCGGGGCGCTCAATCTCGATGCGACTTACTGACGCGTGCGCCAAACTTTTTTGCAGATACTTACGCACGCTCAAGTCCGTATTGAGCTTGTCGGCGTAGGCATCACTGCCGGCATACCACGTCGAGGTATGTTTCTTAACAATACCCAGACGAATGCCTGTCGGATGTACTTTCTGACCCATAACGTCTGTCTCTTAAATTTCAGCTACTTTTACGGTGATATGACATGAACGCTTGAAAATGCGATCAGCGCGACCTTTCGCACGTGGGCGAATGCGCTTCATAGTCATACCCTCATCAACAAAAATGGTGGACACCTTAAGCTCGTCCACATCGGCGCCTTCATTGTGCTCGGCGTTGGCAATAGCCGACTCCAGCACTTTCTTGACAATGGCAGCACCTTTTTTATTACTGAAAGTCAAGATGTCTAACGCTTCTTCCACGCTCTTGCCGCGCACTTGATCGGCAACTAGGCGGGCTTTCTGCGCCGACAGACGTGCACCGCTTAATTTTGCAGCTACTTCCATCATTAAACCCTCGTGTTAGCGTTTCTTGGCTTTCTTGTCAGCCGCGTGGCCTTTATAAGTACGGGTAGCGGAAAACTCACCCAACTTATGACCAACCATCTCTTCATTAACCAGCACAGGTACGTGTTGACGACCGTTGTGCACAGCGATGGTTAGACCGACCATTTCCGGCAGAATCATCGAACGACGTGACCAAGTTTTGATTGGACGTCGGTCGTTTTTTTCAATCGCAGCTTCAACCTTGTTAATCAGGTGAAGATCGATGAAAGGACCTTTTTTCAGTGAACGTGGCACCGTGATTTCCTCTTCAGCTAGTTAATCGCGCGTTACTTCTTGCCGCGACGACGAACAATCATGTTATCGGTACGCTTGTTAGTGCGCGTCTTATAACCCTTAGTTGGGGTACCCCATGGGCTGACGGGATGACGACCACCAGAGGTACGCCCTTCACCACCACCGTGTGGGTGATCAACCGGGTTCATCGCAACACCACGTACAGTCGGGCGAACACCACGCCAGCGAGAGGCACCAGCCTTACCCAGTGAGCGCAAGTTGTGCTCCGAGTTAGACACCTCACCGATGGTTGCGCGACAGTCGGCCAATACACGACGCATTTCACCGCTGCGCAAACGCAAGGTTGCGTACGCACCTTCACGCGCAACTAACTGCACTGAAGTACCCGCAGAACGGGCAATCTGAGCGCCTTTACCAGGCTTAAGCTCAACACAGTGAACAACAGAACCCACGGGAATATTGCGCAATGGCAAAGTATTTCCCGCTTTAATAGCAGCGGCACTACCTGATTCAACAGAATCACCCGCTGATACACCTTTAGGCGCAATAATGTAGCGACGCTCGCCATCGGCGTAACAAACTAACGCGATGTAAGCACTGCGGTTTGGATCGTATTCCAAACGCTCTACCTTGGCAGGAATGCCATCTTTATTACGCTTAAAATCGATTACTCGATAATGCTGCTTGTGGCCACCACCAACGTGACGAGTCGTAATGCGACCCGCGTTGTTACGGCCACCAGACTTGGATTTCTTTTCTAACAAGGGCGCGTATGGCGCTCCTTTGTGCAAATCTGGGTTTACAACGCTGACGACAAACCGGCGGCCAGGCGATGTGGGTTTACGTTTAACAATAGGCATGTCCCAACTCCTTACTCGGCCACTTGAAGATCAATCTCTTGACCTTCTTGCAAGCGAACGTACGCTTTCTTCCAGTCGCTACGCTTGCCCATTCCGTGACGAGTACGCTTGGTTTTACCCTTAACAGTTAAGGTGCGCACAGCTTCCACGTTGACATCGAACAACTTTTCGATCGCTGCTTTGATTTCGGTTTTGGTAGCGTCGGTGGTCACTTTGAAAGCCACCTGATTACCAGCTTCACCAGCCATAGCTGCTTTCTCAGAAACAACTGGGCCTAACAGCACTTTATAGAGACGTTCTTGACTCATCCCAGCACCTCCTCAAATTTTTTCAGAGCAGCTACCGTCATTACAACTTTGTCGAAACGAATCAAAGACACTGGGTTAACACCAGCTACGTCACACACATCAACCTTGTGCAGGTTACGCGCGGACAAGTACAAAGACTCGTTAACGTCTTCGGTAACAATCAACGCTTCGCTGATGTCGTATTGAGCCAACTTCTGCACCAACGCTTTGGTTTTTGGCGCTTCAAGATCGAAGTTCTCAACCACAACCAGACGCTCCTGGCGAGCCAGCTCAGACAAAATGCAACGCAAAGCACCGCGGTACATCTTTTTATTCAGCTTTTGATCGTGATTGCGAGGCTTAGCTGCGAAAGTAGTGCCACCACTGCGCCAGATTGGGCTGCGGATAGTACCAGCACGGGCACGACCAGTACCCTTTTGACGCCAAGGCTTCTTACCACCACCAGAAACCTCAGAACGAGTTTTCTGTGCTTTGGTACCCTGACGAGCGCCAGCCATGTAGGCCACCACTGCTTGGTGAACCAAATCCTGATTAAATTCTTTACCAAAGGTAACTTCGGAAACGCTTACAGTTCCGCCTTTACCTTCAGGTGTCGCAATTGATAATTCCATAAAAACCCCCGGTATTAGTTGCGAGCTTTAACAGCCGGACGCACGATAACGCGACCGCCAGGCGCACCTGGAACGGCACCTTTGATTAATAAAAGGTTACGTTCTGCATCAACACGCACCACTTCAAGGTTTTGCACAGTTGTGCGCGCAGCACCCATGTGACCCGCCATTTTCTTACCCTTGAATACTCGGCCTGGCGTTTGACACTGACCGATAGAACCGGGCGCGCGGTGCGACAATGAGTTACCGTGGGTAGCGTCTTGGGTGCGGAAATTCCAGCGCTTAACACCGCCAGCAAAACCTTTACCTTTAGAAGTACCAGTAACATCGACTTTTTGACCCGCTTCGAAACCTTCCAAGGTTAGCTCGGAGCCAACTTCGAAAGTAACTTCAGCGGAGTTACGCAGCTCAACAACAGCACTACCCGCCTCAACATTGGCTTTGGCGAAGTGACCTGCTTCTGGCTTGGAAACTCGGGAGGCACGACGAGAACCGACAGCAACCTGAATGGCACTGTAGCCGTCTGTTTCGACGCTCTTGACCTGGGTAACGCGGTTAGATTCGATCTCAACCACAGTTACAGGGATGGACTCACCCGCATCCGTAAAGACGCGAGTCATGCCGCTTTTGCGGCCGACAATACCTATTGTCATCTCTATAGACCTCTCAGTGTACGGGGCTTTTACCCGCTATGGCCGCCCATTTCAGAGCGTTACACAAACCCGACTGTTGCCGGGCTTCGGCGACTTGTATGATCCCTACCAGTTTTCAGCCATAAGCGTGCGCCCTGACTGAACATAATAGGAAGTGGAGTTTATTAACCTAGACTAATTTGAACTTCAACGCCTGCCGCTAGATCTAGCTTCATCAGGGCGTCTACAGTCTTCTCAGTTGGTTCAACGATATCCAACAAGCGCTTGTGTGTACGAATTTCGTATTGATCACGCGCATCTTTGTTAACGTGCGGCGAAATCAGTACAGTGAAACGCTCTTTGCGAGTTGGCAGCGGAATCGGACCGCGTACCTGCGCACCAGTGCGCTTGGCGGTGTCGACGATTTCTTGAGTAGAAGCATCAATCAGTTTGTGATCGAAGGCTTTTAGACGAATACGAATACGCTGATTCTGCATTGAACCAAACTCCAAAAAACTTAAAGAACTTTTCCGTTAGGGCCCTCTTTACCGCAGGGGGTAAAAAGGAGGCGCAATTCTAATGATGCAGTATGGGTATGTCAACAGCAGTTTGAAGATAAATTAATCAACGCCAAGACAGGGATTAGGAGGGCAACGACCATTTGCATGCGGGCGCCGTGACGACCGGATTAAAGTGTGTCGAAGTGCTCCTTGGCAATATACAGGAAGCATCAGCCCAACCAGAGCTTGAGACCCATCGCATAGTTGCTAAAGTAGCGACCGTAAAAAAACCTGAATCAGTCTATTCAACAGCTCTACCGCCGATCGAGCCATAAAACTTGCTACCAGCAGTAGTGATGCAAAAGTATCAACACCCCATCCACCAGCACCACCATCGAAAACAACCACTTGAGCCCAGCGCCCTGTTCGCTGACCAAATCGGCCCAGAAGCCACCGAGTGCCACACGACCAGAGAACTTGCGCGCCAACCATGGGCTAAGGGCCTTGCCCAATTTGGCACCAGCAGCACCACCTAACAACACACCCGGCACGGTAAACAACAAAAACTGCCAAACAATGCCGCCCAATTGGGTATGGCACACAAAAGCCACGACGGAGCAAACCGCCAATACAGCTACACCAGTCGCTACCGCCACGGTAAATCGCACCCGGTAGACCAGCAATAAATAGAGGGCTATAAATTCACCAATACCTATGGCCGCCCAGGCGGTCACCAGTCCACCCAGCAACGCCATCAGGGCAAAACCGGCGGCGGCTGGATTGGGCTGAAACTGGACTTTTGCCCGCTGGGCATCCCTACCCAGCTTAATCTCCGCCAGGATCACCAAAAAGATGACAATGGAAAGCCAGCCAAAGAACGGCTTGATTTGACCCGCCGGCAACACCCAGATAAAGGTTCCGCAAATAACGCCAATGGCGCCAGCCCCGCCGCCCAGCAACAGCGCCCGGCCATCGATATAGCTCCGGCTCCAACTCAACGCCCCGGAAGTCATTCCGAATGCCTGGGTCGACAGGCTTAGCTTTATCGACTGCTCGGGGCCAAGGCCAAAATAGTAGGTAAAAAGAGGGAAGAACAGAAAGCCGCCACCCACGGCGGTAGCATTAGCAACCGCTGCCGCCACAAACGCAATTGGGGTTATCAGCGCGTTGACCGGAAAGTAGGCGCTAATTAGCAACCAAAACCCGGTCAGAACAAAGACAGCAAAGCGCGCCAGGTTCCAGCGCAAAAAAAGGGCATTACACATGAATAACGTGGGCTATCAACAATTCACCCCGCAACGGCTTCCCTGACACTTCGCGAAGGCGATCTAAAACAATGACCAGCTTGAACAGCTGCGGACACCCCAACATTGCCATCAAATCCAGAAGCAATTGAGGCGCGTCCGATATTGACTAACAGTGGCGCAAACGACGGTACTGCCTAAAAGCAATCTTCAGCGACGCTACATCGGGTACTCCAGTGCCGGCACCCTATTGTCGAAACATGCAGCGAGCAATTTCGGAGGCAATGGGCTCTACATAAGCTTCCATCAGCAAAGTGGAATGGCCCGCCGCCACATCTATTTTAGTCAATTGCACGCCGCCCTGCGCCTTTTCCCAACCCAGGCACTCACCAGCAAAAAAGTACTGGTAGGGCGTGTCGTCGATAGCTAGGTCGGTTAGGGCATCCAAATCATCTCGTTTGGTGGTGGCCTTAAATAAAGTGACGGCCCCGGCGTACAGTGGCCGCTGCTCAGACTCGCGCAATTGCCGTTCGGCATAGCGCAGCACGGTATCCACATCAGGCGTAGCCACGCGCCATTGTGGCAGGCGGTTTAATCGGCGGCCCAGCTTTAAACTGACTAAGCGGAATTGCCGATCGGCCGCCTCCCATACTCGCCTTATCCGGTAGCGGGAGTATGACACTACCTTGCTGAACAAATACGAGTAGCGCACCACGGGGGCTAACTGCACCATTTGCTGGGTAAGCTGATTTAGACTGGCCGTGGTGGTATAGGGCAAGGGCTTGGCATCGATATAGTGGGAGTCGAACAAGAATACGTTGTGCACGGCAACGCCCCGCGATTGCAATTTCGCCGCCAGGCAATACGCCAAGAACCCACCGATACACAACCCCGCCAAGTAGACTCCGTTGCTGGTATCGGCAGATTCCAACAGCTCGCAGTAATAATCGGTGAGTTCATCAATAGTCAGGTGACTGATAGCAACCTTACCCACGGACTTTGGCGCCACCCCATACACATTGATGAAATCGGGCAGGTGCTTCACCAAGGTGTAGTAAGGGATTAAATCACCATTACCATCGTGCACCACAATCAGCGGACGAGCTTTGCCACATTGCTGCTCGGCCTGGTTTCCAGCCGCCACCTGGCGAAGGCTTACCAGGCCCTGCTCTGGCTGCCCCTTGGCTTGCATGCGTTCGGCCAAGGCTCGCACCGAAGGCGCCAATAAAAACTCATTCATGGGCAGCGCCACGCCCAGTTCGGACTCAATGCGGCGAGCGATATCAATGCTTGCCAGGGAAGTAACACCGAGTTGAAAAAAATTATCGTCCACACCCATCACCGGCAAACCCAGCACCGATTGGCAAATCGACAATAGCTGCTGCTGCAATTGCGTCTGTGGCGGGGTGATATTCGACTCCAACATCAGGTTATCCCGAGCCGGCAGCGGCAGCGCGTTGCGATCTATTTTCAAATTAACATTAACCGGCATGGTATCCACGCGCACAAAGGCACGGGGATGCATCACGGACGGTATGTTCTGAGCCAAAAATTGCCGCACTTGGGCCAATCGCTCAATCGTTAGGTCGCGCTCCAGGTAGGCGTATATGACTTTATCGCCAGCCTCGGTGCTTTGGCTCATGGTCACCACACCAGCCAGCAACGGCATGCGTCGCAGCTGGGCATCCACCTCGGCCAACTCCACCCGCACGCCATTTATTTTTACCTGAAAATCTTTGCGGCCAAGCAATCTCAGCTCGCCGTATTCGGTGCACACACCCACATCGCCAGTTCGGTAATAGCGGCCCCCAGGCACCGACAAAAACTTTTCATCGGTAAGATCCGGGCTGTTTAAGTAGCCCAAAGTCACACCGGGGCCGCCAAAACAAACTTCGCCTTTTTCGCCCGGCAGCACAGGCCGCAACTCGTCATCCACCACGGCCAAATCAACAGTCTCAAAAGGAGTGCCAACGAAGGTTTTGGTGGGAGGACGATCGGGATAATAGCGATGGGCAGTGCCCATACAGGCGATTTCGGTGCAGCCATAGACCACAAAAACTTCCGCCCCAGGGAACAACCGCAACAGCCCACACAGTAAATCCGTGGGGACCAAATCCCCACCCATTGAGACGTGTTTAAGGTGCTGCCCCTGGGGCCAAGCTTGACCCTCAGCCACAGCGCCAAGCAGCGGTTCCACGATGCGCCGCATTAACGTCGGCCCACAGTGAATCATATTGATACGGGTGAGCTCATGGGCCATGGCGGCCGGGTCCAGGGCCACACTGCGGGGTAAAACCCGCAAGGTACCGCCCGCCACCAGCGGGCACAGCAGCTCAAAAAAGCTAATGCTGAAAGTAAATTTAGCCACCGCCGCCATCACAGTGGCTGCGTCCATTTTAAAGCGCTCCACGGCGCTGGATAAGTAGAAGGCTAGATTCGCATAGCTGCCCAATACGCCCTTGGGCTCGCCGGTGGTTCCGGAGGTAAAAAATAGATAGGCCGGATCGTCCGCACACACGATGGGCAGGTCCCGGGGCTCCTGCCCTGTCCCCCCTGTTAGCTCCTGCTTTAATTCTCCCAGCACCAGAGCCTTACTGCCAGCCGGAACCTGTCCGCGGGTGCTTTCTTCGCACACCACAAAGGTCGGTTCAGCGCGAGACACAAGGCTGGCAATGCGCTCGGCGGGAAATTCACGGTCGAGCGGAAAATACACCCCTGCTAAAGAGAAGATCGCCAGCATAACAGCCGGCTGCTGCAGGCTAGGCGGCAACAGCACAGCCACCCGCTGGCCAGCGCTACAGCCTTGCTCGGCGAACAACTGCACCAGCACGGCAACCTGCTGGTGCAATTGCTGGTAGGTCAGCTGCTCTTCATTAAACTGAACCGCGATCGCGTCAGGTTGCCGAGCAGCATGTTTGGCCACTACTACATGGGGCAAAGAGTTCTGCATTTGGTGCTTTAAACCTCAGGCTTACTACAGCAGCGCGCCTACTCTACGGCGGGTATAGCTGCCAGCAAAAAACGGAGCCAACGGATTAGCACCCATTAAATTCCACCCACTTTCACAATATTTGTCGCCAGCACAGCACTTACCGCTAATGACCACCCCTAATCTACTGGCCACCCCTCACAAAGACACTGTGACTAATGGAATCACGCAATAAACCGGGCGGATCTCGATCGGGTTTGCGCTGCAAGCAACGGCGTAGCCGCCATGCGGCAAAGCATATTATCCAGCAAGCATCTGCGCCAGCAGCGTACAACAAGGAGTGGTTTTTCACAAAATAATAGCGCCGCGAATCAAACACAAACTTGGGCAAGGGTTTGGGCGCGCCCTCTCGGCTGGTAACACCGGTGGAGTCACCGGCAATGTGCATCACTTTACTGGCGGGCACATACCAACACTGCCATCCGGCACGATGAGCCGCTAAGCAGAAGTCGGTCTCTTCGTAATAGAGAAAATAGTGTTCGTCCATCAGGCCAACGTCTTCAAACACCTGGCGACGCACCAACAAACTGGCACCGGGCAGCCAATCAACCTGTTCGGTGGAATCGTCCATTTCACGTACCGTGGCGTGATTGCGCAACAGCCGAGTCACCAACCCTAACTGCAAGCCCCGGTTGACCTCGCCCAAGATACTAGGAAAGCGAAAGGCATTGCGCCACAGGGAGCCATCGGGGTTTTCAAAACAGCCACCGCACAGCCCAGCCTCGGGGGTGCGCTCCATAAATTGGTGCAACTGGCTTAACGCACCAGGACGGACTTCGGTATCGGGATTTAACAAATGGATGTATTGGGGCGGCGAATCACTGGCCAAGGCTTGGCGGATGGCAAAATTATTGCCGTAGGCATAACCGCCGTTTTTCGGGGCGGACAAGGCCACAGCCCAAGGCCATTGCTGGGCAGCGATGTAATCCCGGATGGCTTGGAAGGAGCCATCTTGCGAGTCGTTATCGACCACCACCACACAGGCCTCGGGTACCGATGCAATTTCTGCGGCCAACCTATCCAAACACGCATTGGTGCGCGCGGCCGTGCGATAATTAACAATAACCACTAAATATTGGCACTGAGTCCAATCCATATTTCTACCTGCGATAATGGCGAGCAATATTGCTTGCTCGCCATTCAGTTCTTGCAACCGTTCTACACGCTTGTGTAAAACACTACTGCGGGCTGACCTTTGGGGTAAGACCGCCGGTTTCCGATATCCAACTGCGGCACCTGGGCCGGAGAAAACTCGGCTGTTTTGGCCAACCACGGGGCTCGGTCAAACACGGCCTTTTCGATTGGATTTAGGTACACAATCTTAATGGGCCGAGGATTCGCCTGCAGCGATTCATAGATACGAGCCAGCACCTTGGTTAAGGTGTCTGCGCCGAATGGGTTGTACATAACGATGACGGTGGCCTTGCTGTAGTCGTACTGCACCGCGTTGCATTCAATAAAATGCAGGTTGTCTCGCGCACCCCTAAACCCGTCACAATTGCGCCTAGCCTGCTCGATGAAACCGCGGTTGGCATCAATACCAATACCGGCCTTTACTGGGTAGCGAAAGCCGGCAAAAAAGACTGGCCTACCCAGCCCGCAACCCACGTCAAGTAAGACGTCTTCTGCGCCAAGCCCCACACAATCAAAAACCTGCCGCAGGGTGCGGTAGGAGGCGGGCGAATAGGGTCGACCATCAGCCACACCGGAATCGGAAAACCCAAATGTGTTGACGCCTAAACGCCAATCCCAAAGGAAATCTTTTAAATGCAATAACCGGGAGCGAACACCTAAGCCCATCTATCACCAACCTCGCTACAGGGCACCTAGATAATAAATTTACTTTTCAGTCCGCTGTGTTCATAGGCGTACCAACTGCCAATACCCACCGCAAGGGCAGCGGCAGCTAACAACCAGGGATTGGGCCCGACAATGTTCATCAATACGTAAATAACAATACCATTTGTGACAAATAAAAAGAGTGTACTGGCCGCAATTGTGTCGATAATTTTACGTATCCAGCGGGTGGCATACACCGTACTGAAAAACGTCAGCCCCACACAACCCAGCGTTAGCCAAGCGGTTTTACTGTGCCAGCCAAACGCCACCAGGGCCACACTGATGCCCATCACCGCCACCATCAATCGCCACGCCAGCGTCTGCGCGTGGTAGAAGGTCCACCCCACCACAAATAACGCCAAGTGGGAGGCAATGGGCCAGCCCTTGAGCGCGCCCTGGGGTTGCACCAACCACTGAAACAATAGCGTTGCTGCCACCACCAAAGCACAGGCCACCAGCGAGCATTTTTGCATGCTCTCCGCCAGCCAACGGCGCGATACCGGCAGCGAAAACACCAAACCCAGCAGCAGCAAGCTTTGCGTCAGTTGCTGCACAAACCAAAACGGGAACACCAGCGTTAAATCATTGCCCAGATAATTTTCGTAGAGCAATAACAGCGGGATATCGATGTGTTTTTCCGTGGCAATAAACAACGCCGCAAACGCGTAATAAGGAATAAGAGTAACGCCGATAAACTGGCCAATTTTCTTCCAGCGCGGGCCACTGATCAGCGCATCGGTTTGGAAGCGAGCAAAGTTGTAACCCACCAACATAAACAGTAACACCGTGGCTCCGTAAAGCGATTCCACACCAGCGTGGATCACCACCACCGCCAAGATCGCCAGGGCCCGCAAAAACACCGTGATTTCCACCCGCGCGATTTTGGGCGCGGTTGGCTTTTTCAGCGCGGCCAACTGGGCCAAGGGCAATCCTTCCCAATCCTTGGGTGGATGGCCAATGATATCCTCGAGCTTGGTGCTGACTTGCACATAACGCAGGGAATCCCCCCCCAGGGTTTTAAACGTATCCGCAGGCTCCACCAGGGCGCCAAAGTATTCCTGAAATAGCGCTACCACAGGGTTATCAGATTGCGACTCAATGGCCCGAGCCGGCTGATGCAAATCGGCCAGCGCCTTGCGGCGCACCTTGCCCGTGGCGGTTTTAGGTATGGCCGCCACCTCAGCAACATGCACGGCGTCGCCGGCTTGCAAGCCAAACGCCTGCAAGCTTTGCTGGGCCAAGCGGCGTAACTGAGCCACATCCTCGGCACAGGTGGTAGCCACAAACACACCCTGGCCACGCAGAGCATCTGGCACCGCACAAACGGCAAATTCTTTTGCCTCGGGCATGGCGGCGGCAAGGCGCTGTTGCAGTTCATCTGGGTTTATTTTTACCCCAGCGCAATTAATGATGTCGTCGGCACGGCCGCGATAGTACAACCAGCCCTGTTTAATCTCGCCCAAATCCGAGGTAACTAACCATCCGTCGTCATCCACCAACGGCTGCAGGGTTTCACCCACCCACTTGCCGCTGGCCAAATGCTCGCCACGGATTTTTATTCGGCCATCCTCGGCCAGGGCAATTTCCACATCGGCGTTCAGATCACCCACACTCTCTAAGGCCTCGGCCGGCGCAGCAGAAATAGTTAGCAAGGTAGAGCGCGAGGCTTCGGTCAGACCGTAGTGCTGAACAATGATGGCCTTGGGGAAGAGTGCTTTTAACTGGGCTTTTTCCTCGCCGCTCATGTATTGGCTGCCGATTTCTATCCAGCGAATTTTATCGCCGTGGGCGGCAAACTTGGCGGCGTTTTCCAGCACAATCCGCCACAGGGTAGGCACGGCAGAAATGGCATTAATGGCGCCCTGCTCCAGCAAGCCCAGCAATTCAGAAATATCGAAGGCCCCGGCAGGCAAATAGGCTTTACCGCCAGCCGCAGCCACCGCCCGCAAGCGCCCCAAACCAAAGGAATAGGTCACGGGTACGCCAACATACTCGCGAATGCTACTGTCCACCGACATGGCCTTATTGAGCCGCTCCACCACTTTGGCCAGAGCTCGGTAGCTCACCAAAATTGCTTTGGGGCGGCCCTCGGTACCGGAGGAAAAAATAATTTGGGCAATGTCATCACCCTGGCGCTGCACCGCGGGCAAACTCACCCACCCACCACCGGGCTGGGGCGTTTGGTCTGCAAGCTCGCAGGTTAAATCCTCGCTGGGGCCACCCGGGTTATCAATAACAAAAGGCTCGCCACGGCAATAAAGCTCAAAGGCCTGCTGGGCGAAATCCACCGAGCTAATTTTGGCTAGGCGCACCAATCGAGACGGAAGGGCCAACGCTTGGTGGGTAGAATGGTTCATAACAAAATCCGTTGTTGTGCGCACAGCATCAGCCCGGCAGTGCAATGCCTAGGGCCAACACCCAAAAGGCCTAGCAATAAAAATTGCAAAAGCTTAGGCGGGAGCGGCAATGGTCTGCTGCGTATTATTATGTGACGACGGCTGTGGCGCAGACTGACGGCTGAGATAGCGCTTTAAAGCACTATCCACCAGCCAGTTATTGGAGGCGTAGGCGACTTTAACGGCTTCGCACTGGGGCTTCCATCGGTCAATCCAATCCACGCCGGTAACAAAACTGACTTTACTCAAGTAGTGCTCGGAGTCTGGCTCGGCAATCAAGCCATCGATGAGTAAATACCCAGGGCTGATGTCAGAGTGGCTTTCATCGTAGGCAATTTTTAATAAATTCAGCGTGCTGTTGATTTGCACCCCCACCTGGGCGGCGATGGGTTTGCCAGCCAAGGTGAGCACATTCACAGAAAGCACGCCATCGGCACTGAAGCCCTGTATCAATGCCTGATAGTACTTAAGCTTATTGGGCTGCTGGGCGATGCTGGTGCCCTCGCGGCCTTTCCAACCCGAGTCTTCCAATTGCAAAAAGGTATCAAAGGCTGCCGCGGCCTCGGCGTTGCGATAACGCTCTATGACGATCTCACCCTGCTCCTGGGCCTTTTTTAATTTGCGCCGCATGTTTCGATTAAATTTGGAACTGTAGCCGGCATAGAACTGCTCCCGGCCTGCGGACAGATCCAAAAATTTGGTCACGTGGCTGTTTTTGTTGGGTAGCTGGCTGCCGGCTATCCACCGTGCAGCGTGGCTAGACTGGCTGATGCAATCCAATTTAAATAATCGAAATTTAAGCCCGGCTCGTTTTAATTCAGCCAGCAATTGTGCCACCGGTAAATCGATATCCTCGGGGATGAGGCCATCGCACAACCCCATCTCATTGGCATAGGCCAAACTCACCCCAGGTACCGATAGCGGCCCAAGCTTTAACTTGGCTTGCTGCAGCGGAATCACAGCCCGTAATTGCTGATCCTGGCGCGCCACGGCAAATAACAGGTTCTGAGGTTCAGCCACGGTGGCCAAATGCGCGCCGTACCAGGCGGGGAAATGCAAAAAATGGCTGGCCTGCCCCTGGGCGGCCTGGCTCCAATCTGCCTGAATATCAGCAAAGCCCTCGACTCCCCTGTGTAAAGTGAGCTGTATTTTGGATTGAGACATAGATTCGTTTCAGATTGGGTTTTTGAGGTATGCCAAAATATCTTGGCACATGCGCGTAAGGCCGCTGCCGGTCATAACGCCGGTGTGGTCGGTATCGTAATCTTTGATGTGCAGGTCGCCATTGAGGTATTTACGCCAGCCGTAATCCTGCCGACCGCGCATACCCAAGCCCAAATCCATTTGCGTAGCGCGCACCAAAAATACTCGGCCACTGTATTTGTGAATGGATTTTTCAAATTTCTCTGCGGCGAAATCAAAGACCTCTTCGCGTTCTTTTTGGCTGCTGTGAGCGCCACCCACACGATTGGGCCGCTGACTTCTAAACCAAGTCCGGGCCAGACCGATTTGCACCGTTTTCAACAACCCCTGGCGTCGTACCAATTGGCCGACATCTTCTACCAGTGCTGACATGCGCCGCTGAAACGCACTGGGCATGTAGGAGTCGATCATTACCACCGATTGCACCGCAATGCCCAAGCACTCTAGCTGTTGCGCCACTTCCACCGCCAGCACACCGCCAAAGGAGAAGCCCGCCAGAATGATGGGACCGCCTTGATGCTGGCGCAAAATCGCGTCCATGTAAGCTTGCAGAAACTTTTGCGAATCAAACCCGGCTGCGTCGCTACTCAGCGGCTGGTTGAGCATGGCAATTTCTTGTTTGCCAAACACGCAATACACCGGATTACTGGCCGCGAACTGCTGTGCCAGCTCATTATAAATGCGCATGCCACACAGGCAGTATATAGGCGTACCCGCGTCGGCATCATTGAGCTTGGTAACGGTAACCTCTTGGCCGAAACCGTGGTTGGGGTTATCCAGAATTTGACGAATGGTGGGCGAGGTAAAAATCACATCCGAGGCAAAGTCGATGCCCGTGGCCTTGCTCATCACCTCTACCGCTTGTAACGCCAGCAGGGAATGGCCACCCAGATTAAAGAAATCATCGTCGATGCCCACACCCGGCACATTGAGTATGTTTTCCCACACACGAATAATGCAGCGGTCCAGATTATCTCGGGCGTCGCTGGCCACGGTTTTTGCGCTGTTTAGCACCCGTTCACGGGAGTCTTCGGCAAGGGCCCGGCGGTTAATTTTTAAATTGTCAGTTTTCGGAAACTCATCAAATTGCAAAAAATGCTGGGGCACCATAAAGCCGGGTAAATTGGCGTTGGCGTAGTTCTTTAGAGCCAAGCTATCGGTTTGGCGGCCGAGGTAACAACACACCAGGCACTCGTTGCCAGCGGCCAGATCAACCCGCACAACCACGGCCTGATCGATGGCATCGAGCTGTTGCATGCGAGCTTCGATATCACCGGGCTCAATGCGGTAACCGCGAAGCTTAATTTGGCCGTCGATGCGATTGATGTATTTCAGCGCACCGTTGGCTTGGCGACACACCAAATCCCCAGTACGGTACACCACCCCCGGCTCAAGCGCAGGCGCGGTGATAAATTTTTCCGCCGTGAGTTCCGGCTTGTGATAGTAGCCTAGGGTGACGCCATCGCCACCAATTAATAACTCACCCGGCGTGCCATCGGCCACCGGCTGCAGCTGCTCATCCACCACATGCAGGCTGGTGTTGGCAATGGCACAGCCAATAAGAATATCGTCCTCACCCGGCGTTAACAGCTGGCAGGTAGACCAGACAGTGGTTTCCGTGGGGCCGTACATATTCCACAGTTCGCAAGTGGCGCCGTGCAGGATGGGTAACAGGTCGGCAGGCAGAGCCTCTCCGCCAATCAATGCCCTCAGCGGCACCGGCGGCTGCCAATGGTTATCCAACAGCATGCGCCAGGTGGAGGGCGTTGCCTGCAACACGGTGCACACATGGCGTTTGATCAGCGATCGCAATGCCGGCGCGGAGCGGGCTTCATCGCGGCTGGCCACCACCACACAGGCTCCGGCAACAATGGGCAGGAACAACTCCAAAACGTGAATATCAAAGGAAATGGTCGTTACCGCTAGGAGACGATCCTGCGGTGTCAGGCCTGGCTTTTGCTGCATGGACAGCAAAAAGTTTTCTACGTTGCCCTGGCTTACGGCAACGCCTTTAGGATTACCCGTGGAGCCCGAGGTATAAATGATGTAGGCGATGTCGTCACGCTGGCTGACTTCGGCGAAGGCGGCAACATGGGCATTGCAGTGGGTTTCTGAGCCGCTGGGAGACTCGGCAGCGGTGAGGGTTTCGATAGCGACCACATCGCCACCAAAACTCAGCGCATCATTGGCCTCGCCCTGCACCACCAACAGACGCACACCGGCGTCATCGAGGATGTATTGCTGACGCTCCACCGGATAGCTCGGATCCACCGGCACATAGGCTGCCCGCAGAGACCACACCGCCAGCAAGAGAGGCAATAGATCAATGGTACGGGGAATGGAGACCGCAACGGTGGCACCAGGCACCACGCCACGGGCTTCTAACCCCCGGCGTATCTGGGCCGCCCGCTGCAACGTTTGGGCGAAAGTAAGGTACTCGCCCGAGCAGGCGATGGCCGCATCATCCGCACGATGTTTTGCGTGATGCTTTAAGCTGGTAAGAACAGCCAACTGTTCAACCTCACAGGATTCTAGCGAGCTTGGCAACCTTGTTAACATCGAGTGCTATTTCGTTCCCTGCTTATCCCGGCTTAAGGATAATTCTCGTCGTTTGATGAAATTCGTGCTTGGATTTAGCGAACCGGTGCGCCCGCCCTTCCTTATTAGAGTGCTCCCCCCAATACCGACGAACACCCGGGTATTCGGCCCTGGGGTTATCGATGCGTTGCGTTAGCCCACGCAATGCCGCACGAACGATAACAACAATAATAGTTGATAAAGCGCGCTTAGGATCTAGGGCAATTTTGACGCCACTGGCCGGCGCCATGGTAACCGATTTTGCTAATATTCGACACTAATGGCATCCAGCCCTAGCGCCACCGTTATATAGACGTTTTCTGGCGCGTAAATTCTGCTAAGTTATGTAAAAAAAGACAAACCTGATTGCCGACGGGCGGCGTGATTCGCAGCTCTAATAGAACGAAAACGGGGGCCGAAGCCCCCGTTAATTCAGTACTGCAGCACACTAATTATTAGTAGCTGAGTACTTTTTCACCGCGCGAAATACCCGAAACACCGGTGCGCACCACTTCCAAAACGGCGCCCTCACCGAGGGACTCTACAAAGGCGTTGAGTTTATCGCTGGTGCCCGCCACCTGAATCACGTACACGGTGGGGGTTACATCGACGATTTGACCGCGAAAAATATCCGCACAACGTTTAATTTCGTCGCGCTGCGAACCGGTCGCTTTTACTTTAATCAGCATCAGCTCGCGCTCAATGTGGGCACCTTCACTGAGATCCACCAGTTTAACCACATCAATCAGCTTATTGAGGTTTTTGGTGATTTGCTCCAACTTGTGCTCGTCACCGTCGGTGGTGAGCGTCAGCCGGGATAACGTTGGGTCTTCCGTGGGCGCAACGGTGAGGGTTTCAATGTTATAGCCACGCTGCGAGAACAAACCCACCACCCGAGACAACGCACCCGGGGCGTTTTCCATTAAGATCGAAATAATTCTACGCATGATTAGGTTCGCTCCGTTTTACTCAACAGCATGTCTCGCATGGAGCCATTGGGGGCTACCAGCATGGGATAGACGTGCTCGGTTGGGTCGACGTAGATGTCCATAAACACAACGCGATCTTTCATGGCAAAACACTCTTCCATTTTGGCCTCAAGCTCGTCACGTTGAGTGACGCGCATGCCGACATGGCCGTAGGACTCCATCAATTTAACGAAATCTGGCAGTGACTCTTCGTACAGGCTCTCGGAGTGGCGACCACCGTATTGCATATCCTGCCACTGCTTAACCATGCCCAGTGCTTGGTTGTTTAGGCAGATAACTTTCACTGGCAAATGGTATTGAGTGAGCGTAGACAGCTCTTGAATACACATTTGGATACTGCCCTCGCCGGTGATACACACAACGCAAGCGTCACGATCGGCCATTTGCACACCCATGGCGGACGGCAAACCAAAGCCCATGGTGCCCAGGCCACCGGAGTTGATCCAGCGGCGTGGCTTATCGAACAGATAATACTGCGCGGCAAACATTTGGTGCTGGCCAACATCAGAGCAGACATAGGCATCACCCTTGGTGACCTTGTGTAGCATCTGCACCACTTCTTGTGGCTTGAGCATATCGCCCGAGGTGTCAAAGCGGTTGGCGGTGTACAAACCGTGGCGCTCACGCCAGACATCGATTTGCGCCCACCAGTCAGCGATGGCGGCGGCATTGGCGCTGGTGTCGGCACCCGAAAGCAGGGTTAACATCTCAGCCAAAACGCTGTCTACCGCACCCACGATGGGGACATCCACGGCGATGGTTTTGGAGATCGACGCCGGGTCGATATCCACATGAATGATCTTGGCGTGCGGGCAGAATTTGCTCGGCGTGTTTGTCACACGGTCATCAAAGCGCGCACCAATGGCCAAAATCACATCGGCGTGGTGCATGGCGGTGTTGGCCTCGAAGGTGCCGTGCATGCCCAACATGCCCAAAAACTGACGATCTGTGCCCGGGTAGGCTCCCAATCCCATTAGCGTGTTAGTCACCGGATAATTCAGTTTTTGCGCCAGGGTGGTCAGCAGTTCGCTGGCATTGCCCTGCACCACGCCACCGCCGGAGTAGATTACCGGGCGCTTGGCTGCCAACAGCAGTTGCACTGCCTTTTTAATTTGGCCGGTGTGACCGCGCTCAGCGGGGTTGTATGAGCGAATCTTCACCGACTCTGGGAAGATGTACTCAAACTTTCCTGCTGGGTCGGTCATATCTTTGGGAATATCCACCACCACCGGGCCGGGTCGGCCGGTAGCCGCCAGATAATAGGCCTTGCGAATAATCGTTGGGATCTCGGCCGGGTCGCTGACCACAAAACTGTGCTTTACGATGGGCCGGGAAACACCAATCATATCGGTTTCCTGGAAGGCATCTTCACCGATTTTACTAGAGATAACCTGAGCTGAAAGCACCACCATCGGGATGGAATCCATCTGGGCGGTGGCGATACCGGTAATAGTATTGGTCGCACCGGGGCCGGAGGTGACCAGCACGGTGCCGACCTTACCGGTGGCCCGGGTGTAGCCATCAGCAGCGTGGGCGGCAGCCTGCTCATGGCGCACGAGAATGTGTTTTACGTCTTGTTGGCGAAAGATCGCATCGTATATATGTAAGGCTGCGCCACCAGGATAGCCAAAGATGTGTTCGACGCCTTGGTCACGCAGTGCACGTACCAGTAGATCTCCACCGGATAGCTTTTCCACTGTTTAATACCCCTTCATCATTCGGGCTGTTGCATTAGTTTTCGCTTGGCACGCGCCATTCGGCCAGGGCCCCTTAGGGTTCAGCCAGTTAACGGAACGCCAAGCTATGAAGAACTCCCCGCGATCACTGGTTTTTGTCCAAACGGTCGCGGAAGGACGAGCTTACTGTCGCAAACTCCGTCGGAGGATGGTAAGGCAGGGTTTTGACCCACCTGGGGTAGATTCAACCGTGGGTGGCTGGACCGAATCTACTCGCCATCTTGGGAACCGGCAATTGTCGTTTATTGACCAACAAAGTCAAGGCCGAAGCCAGAAAAGTCAAACACCGCACAATTCCGAGCACCGATTAATGCGCCACGGCTGGAATGCACTAATATGTATGAGTGGCCACTATTTATTCTTACCTACCTCGTCAGATACTCGGGCAGGGCCGGGCGATGCCACTGATTTTTCATTCCATGTGGAGACAAGGGCTCGTTACATGCTCAGCCAACGCACATTATCCGTCGCTGCCGGGTTAATACTCGTCAGCACCACGCTGGCCAGCCAATCCGCCACCTTGTATAAGTGGGTCGATGCCGACGGCACCACGCACTACTCCCAGCGCCCTCCGGCGGAAACGGCCGAGTTTGAAAAGGTGAATAGCTACCACGCGCCGGGCAACTCAGGTGAAGCCAATGAGGCCCAAGCGGACGCCAGCACCAAAGACGGCATCACGCAACCTAGCCAACAGCCCGAGCCAACCAGCACCGAAGCAACGGCCAGCGCTCCCAAACCGGCATCCGAAGAGCGCTGTGACAAAGCACGCAACAACCTTAAGGCCCTAAATAGCTTTGCCCGCATACGCATCAAAGAAGATGGCGAGCTACGGTTTTTAACCGAAGATGAAATCATCACCCGTCGGCTGGAGGCCCAAGCCCTGCTAGACGACCAGTGCAACTAGCCACTCCAGGCAGGTGTGTGCAGCTTATTGGCGTTCGCGACCACCAACCTACTGTCCAGCTGCTGGCATTTATTGCAAAGCCGGCAGCCAACCACAAAGCACCACTCCCAGGCTAACGAAATTCTGTAGGGGCTCTCAGCGCTTTCACCTAAAGCGCCTTCAATGATGTTCGCCGCTAGGGCGGCTTAAATCCATTGCCTGCAGGGGCTCCCAGCCAACTACCTGGCAGGTACAGCTCGCTCCAAATTCTTCACGCGCCCATTTTTCACACGGCTAGCTCGCCATTCCGCTGCTCTTCATCTGACCCCACGCCACTGATAACTTTTAACTATCACAAAAAATGGAAAAAGTAATAATGATATTAATTATCATTAGTAACACCACTATTATTTATAACGAGTCTGGGAATACATGAAAAAGACGATATCACACGCTTGGGTCGCCCCAACCGCCGCTGCGCTGCTGTGCAGCCAGGCCACATTCGCCAACGACGACACCGAAAGCAGAATCACGGATGAAATCACGGTGACCGCCTCTGGCTTCGAACAGAAAATCCCCGATGCGCCCGCCAGCGTTTCGGTTATTTCCCGCGATGAATTGCTATCTCGCCCCCACGTTAACCTGCTGGATATGCTGAAGTACCAAGAAGGTATCGACGTGGGTACCAGCCGCGATAAAACCGGTCAGGGTTCCGTTAGCATGCGCGGCCTCACCGGTGAATACACCTTGTACTTAATTGATGGTAAGCGGCAGAACAACCACGGCGATATTTACCCCAACAACTTCGGCGGCAATGCCTTTGGCCACATGCCTCCGGCCGAAGCCATTGAGCGCGTAGAAGTAATCCGCGGCCCGGCCTCTACCCTGTACGGCTCCGATGCCCTGGGCGGTGTTATCAACATCATTACCAAAAAAATCACTGACCAGTGGTACGGAAACGCCACCGTCAGCGGTACTGTGCAAGAAAACACACAGTTTGGTGACGACCGACAAGGCGAATTCACCCTTGCCGGGCCACTGATCGCCAACACCCTGGCCATTGGCCTGCGCGGCAGCTACTACGAAAGCGACCCCTCCACACCAGAATTAGCTCCAGCGACAGATCCAAATGGCGTAGTACACTACCTAGATGCTGTTGGATTTGGTAGCGGCGGTCGCACCGTAGACACTGAGTCCACAGCTTACGGCCTGAGCCTCACCTACACCCCCAACGAAAATCATACCCTGCGGTTTGATTTTGATGACTCCCAGCAAGTTTACGACAACACCCCCATCGTCAATGCCGAGACCGGGGAACTAAGCTACCCACTGGGCACCAAGGACAATATCGAGTCCATCTGGCGCGCCAGCGGCGGCGCTGTTAGCCCGCGCGCCGGTTACGCCGCCGACCAGGAGTTTACCCGCCAATCTTGGTCGTTAACGCACAGCGCCGACTGGGGCCCAGCCAATAGCCAAATTTCTTTGGCCTACGTAGATACCAGCAACGAAGGCCGCACCCAGCCACTTACCGTAACTGAGCGCCAACTTTTGCAAGAAATGTACAGTGGCACGGGCATTTACGCTGGCATGTCGGAAGAAGAGCGCAAGGCCTTGGCCGAAAGCACCTTCCTACCGCGCCCGGACCGCCCCCTGGAAAGCAGCCAATACACCCTGGATGCCCAGGTAGATATCCCCTTCAACGCCGCTGGCCGCCACATGCTAGTGGTAGGCGGACAAATGATTGATGGCGAACTGGAAGACGGCGTATTTGGCATGGAGAGCAACAACCCCGGTGCCGTACAAGACCAGGAAATGTACTCCTTATTTGTGGAAGACAGCTGGACCATCACCGATCCACTCACCGTTACCATGGGCGTGCGCTACGACGAACACAAAGTGTTTGGCAGCCAAGTATCGCCTAGGCTTTACGGTGTGTACCGCCTAAGCGACGCCTGGACCGTAAAAGGTGGTGTTAGCACCGGCTACAAAACACCGCAAACCACAGACCTTTACGATGGCATCACCGGCTTTGGTGGCCAAGGTACTTCGCCTTTTGCCGGCAACCCGGATCTACAACCAGAAACCAGTGTTAACAGTGAAATCGCGCTGTATTGGAATAGCCCAGAGGGCCATAACTTTAACATCACCTACTTTGATACCACCTTTGAAGACAAAATCGCGCGTGGAGATACCATCTCTAGCTGTACTGCAACCGGCGGCGTGCGCCCTTGTGTCAACCTAGGTGTGTACAATGAGCTTGGATATTCCACTTACTCGCAGAAAATCAATATCGATGAAGTGGATATAAACGGTGTGGAAGTTGCCGGCCGCTATATGTTGGGCAGCCAGTTTACGTTAAATGCTAACTTCACCTGGACCGACAGCGAACAGAAAAGCGGCGCAGAGGAAGGCCAGCCGCTAACCAATACCGCTAAAAATATGTTCAATGCCAGCCTCGATTGGCACGCCCTGAATAATTTAACCTTCACACTGGAAAGTGAAGTACGCTCGGACCGCTACCGCGGCTGGGATTCAGTGCTCGATAAAGCCCAATACTACGAGAGCTATAGCTTGTGGAATTTAGGTGCACGTTTTGCATTGAACGACAACATCACCCTGCTGGGCCGAGTGAACAATCTGCTGGATGAAGATTTCACTACGTACAAAACAGAGTATGTTGATCTCGACGGCGACGGTAGCTATGCCTACTGTAGTGACCGAGGCTGCGACAATGAAGTCATCACTACAGACGATTACAACATCATGGCAGCCAGCCGTAACTTTTGGCTGAGCATGCAAATCAGCTTCTAAGCCACTGCCAAAACGCAGCCTGCTCCGCTTTGGAGCGGGCTGCCCTTTTACTCCATTTACCGCATTTCACTTTCTCTCTTTTCTATCTCCAGCAATAAACCGGTAACCTCTCGATACAATTGAGGAAAAGTTCGGAAGCCGTCTTCTGCCAAAAAATGGCCCGCTTTGGGCACCTCTACCAGCTCTGCATTTAATCCAATCGCCAATCGCTGGCTGTGCGCAAAGGGCACTATGGTATCGGCCGGAGAGGCATACACGCTTCGGTGAGCGATGCGCCGTGCGAGACCGGCTGTATCAATCGGGGGGGCGGTAAATGCATCCAACTGCGGTAGCTTGGCCAGCGGTTGATCAAACCCGGCTACTAACACCAAGCCCGCCAACGCCCAATCATCGGGTAACGATTGCAGAAACCGCAATGTGGCGATACTGCCAAGGCTATGTGCAACAATTACCGTATGAGAGTTAACCTCACCGATACTGTGCTGCAGTTGCTGTTGCCATGCTTGGGCCGAAGGCGCTTGCGGATTCGGCAAAGTTACCACAGTTACCTCAGCCTTAGATTCAAGCTCAGACTGCAACCAGCGGAACCAGTGATCCTCCGGCGTGGCCATATATCCAGGCACGATGTAAACCTGGGGTTTTTCCGGCGCCACTAAAGGTGAGCCTAGCGCAACCGCAGATACAAACGGCAACACCCAAGCCAAGCCTCGTAGGAAACCAACCGCATTGAAAGTACTCATATTTTATCCCCATGTGAAACACCCATTCAGCGCACAGGCTAAACCCTAACAGCGCTGTTAGGGTCAACACCCTAGGCGACGAAATTATGCGAATCAGTGAAATAGCAAACCGCACCGGTATCAGCCAACGCATGTTGCGCTATTACGAAGACGAAGGTCTGTTAACACCGGCCCGTGATAACGGCGGCTATCGAAATTACACCGCCAACCAGCTCAACCAAGCAAAACATATCCGCACGCTAAGCCAAGCCGGAATAAAAATCAGCAGTATCAAAGTACTCCTACCTTGCCTACGCACTGACGGCGAACAGGAACACTTTGTCGGCTGCCCAGAGGTAAAAAAAACGCTGCACGCAGAGCTGGAAAAATTAAATCAAAAACTGGACGAAATAACCCAATGCAGAAATGCTGTGGACGGTTATTTAAATCACTTAACGGATGACCAGGGGGACTCTTAGCAACCTGTTGCAATGTTAGTGGTGGGTATTAATACTCTCGCTGCTAGTGCAGAAGCGTTCTTGAAACGTGACACAAGTAACGATCATTCATATTTAAAAGTGACATACTCAACGCTATTCATAAGGTCATATTTCAAGGGATTGATGACGAGTACTGCCGCGGACATCACAAGAGAGAATAAGAACCTAATCCAAAATACCAGCGGAATTATTGCATCCGTTGGGTTAAACCAAGTGGGAAAGCGAGTTGCAGGCAATATCGTCACGCCCGCCACCTGGGCGCTGAATTACGCCGCAGATGGATCTACACCAGGCAAAGAAGACCTAATGTTATTTTCTGCGGGCTTTGCCGCACTGTCTGCATCGGTGGTGGTAGGCACCCTCAAAGCTGTAGTCGACGACCGAACTAAAAGACAATTACAGGCTGTTAAACAGAAAGAAAACCCCATTCACAGAAAACACATAAAAGCTTGTGTGTATCTCGATTGGTCTCCAAGCCCGATAACAGCCAGCAAAATTGCCAGCGCCGGTGGCACAGCTTGGCTAGCTACTAATGGCCTTTGGTGTTTTATAACCGATGCCAAAGGGCACCACATCTGCGATTACACACCCAATTCATTTCTTAAACTATACCAACCTTCAATGCCGCTATCTGAAGGAGCCAATGGAGGTTTCCTATGGGAAGTTCGCAAAAACTAAACGTGGCCAGGAGCTTTACTCAAATTGTTATGCTAATACAGCTATCAGCTTGCTCTCCCCAGTCGACTAGCTTTAAAACTGTGTGTAGTAATTTTGATGAGTTGTTGGGTTTAAATAACTATAGCCAGATGACGAGTATCGAGCGAAATACTTGGCTGCTAAACAAGTCCCTAGAAACTTTACCCACTAACGATATGGCCCTACAGGCGTGGAACGCAATTGCCAATGCCACAGCATCAGAGCGCTATGAATTGTATAGGGATGCCGCACTTTCTACTGGTCTTAAAAGTTGGAATTGTGAATCAATGGAACTCGCTGCATATGAAGTTGGCGCGAACTAAGCCGCCTAAATCCAAGCAACGGGTATCGTACAAGCGGCGACTTCATGATTGCTTGCCTCTGCTCTAAGGCTCAGAAAGATGCTATCAACTTCGCGCTCCAGTAAGAGGTCGTTGTTTTTAAATAGTACTGTTAGCTGAGCCCCTCTGTCGCGCCACAACTTCATTAGAACCCATCGTTTCGGTGAATTATCGGCCTTGATCAAACAGGAGGTTTCTGCATTTAGACGATAGCATCGGTGACCTACTTGCGAGTCCCGTTGAGCACCAAGCTGACTTACAGTTGCGCTTACTAAGTCAGTGATGGGCTTTATGTTAGGGTCTATGCAAGTGATTCTAATCTCGGCGGATAATTCCTTAGCTTGGTCGCGCTGCAAAAAGTTGTGACCACTGGGCAAAGCACTCAGCTGCCATCCTGGCGGCAGTTGCAAGGAAAATCGACCCCGACCAACCTCAACTCTATCGCCGACTAGATACAGTGATTCAGCCGGTGGGGGCGAATCGGAATAATAGCCCGCCCATTGGGACAGGTAATTCTTAATAGAGGTATCGAAGATCATGCACCCTGCACTTGCAAGAATAGAAAACGTGATCAGAAACCCTTCCAAAAGAAAGGCATCGCTGTGCCTCAACAATGGAATCGACAAGGAGCTCACAAGCACAACAATAAAAGCATGGATCATGAAGCGCCCCAATGGCGTCATACTTAGCAGATCTAGCACGTAACCAACGTTAGGCAAAACACAAAAAACGTACACCCCTAGAAGAGCCATTAGTATTCTTCGACTGCCTTTTTTACCGCCATCTGCAGTGGAATCGTAATCCTCAAACATAAACAAAGCTCAATCTAGGGGCACTGCTCTTCTAATTTTAGTCAAATTGCCAATATTGGCCTGTAAGCAGATAACATAAAAACACATTAAGTTGCTTGCCCTTTCCGCAACACTCGAAGCACTCGAATAAAAATAAAAACTCCAGGCATGAACCTGGGGTTTTTGTAATACAAGAGCGGATTGTTAACTGCGCTCAAACACCACTTTTTGTTGCCTATCCAACCCTGCGTGTATGGTGTCGCCGGCTTGGAATTGGCCAGCCAATACGGCTTCGGCCAGTGGGTTTTCCAGCATTTGTTGTATGGCCCGTTTTAATGGGCGGGCGCCGTAGACTGGGTCGAAACCGGCTTCACCCAGTTTATCCAACAAGGGCTCAGTTAATTCCATTTTTAACTCGCGCTCCGCTAAGCGATCTCGCAGGCGTTGCAACTGTATGCTGGCAATGCCACGGATTTGATCTTTGCTCAGTGGGTCGAATACCACCACCTCATCAATACGGTTGATAAATTCCGGGCGGAAGTGGGCGTTCACATCTTCCATTACCGCTTCGCGCATAATTTCTGGGTCTGGATCGGTTACCGAACGGGCCGAAACGTTCCTACAATTCGAAGCTATCGCAATCTAGCTTAAACTGGCGAAAAAAATGACTTGTTAGAAATATGTACTACTGCGAAACACAGCATGTACAAAATAAACTTAACACTTCCAACAGATGATTCTGAAAGAACTGATCAACAGAACGTAATTAGCTCAATTCACTAAGAAATATCCTTAATATTACGTCGAGTACTTCTAAATTACACTACAGCGTTTTTGGCAGAGACTACTGTTACCAGCGTTACTCCCGACAAGACCTAGTTCACATCTATAGCGCTTCCATACGTGATAGCATTAATCAGCACTAAATTATCGTAGGGAGACGAAAAATGAGTAGCATCTTCATGTTTCATAGTGGCGTAGAGGGAGAAACTGCCGATTCAGGACACCCTGGTTGGATGGATATCAATTATCTGAAGTGGGGCACAAAACGTCAAATCACGTCACACTCTTCAACCAAGGGTGATCGAGAAAGTTCGAATACCATTATCACCGATTTGATCTTGTTCAAGCGCATGGACAAGGCGACTCCAAAATTGTTCCTACTTGCATGCTGTGGCACGGGAGCTGAAATAAAAATCCACTTTACAAAAACGGGTGCTGGCGATAGCTCTCATATTTTTATGGAGTACGTTCTTAAGAATGCGATGATCAAAGATTACTCCGTAACCTCGAAATCTCAAAGTACTATTCGGCCCCTTGAGAAGATCACCATCAGTTTTACAGCAATGGAGAAAAAGTACACGCCTTACGACGAGAATGGAGTCCAGGCCGCCCCCATGACTGTAGGGTTTGATACCGCGAACAATACAAAAACATAGACAGGAGGTTTACCATGGACAGAAGGATCCCCGAACTCGCCGACTTAGCTTACCACCCGAACAAATTACCCAAAGACATTGCAGGGCAAGTAGAACTGCTTTCGGAAATTATGGGTTTCGACATAGACCTCGCGACTAAAAGAGACGCTTACGTTTTGAACGCCCTGATAGGTGTTATTCTCTACAGGCATCTTGATAGGGTCCAGCAAATGGGCGTTATGGAAATGCTAATTGAGCCTACAGCTCTTGAACACTTTACTAGAGGGGATATTTCTCAGTTAGTTGGTTTCGTTACTGATGTTATTATTCAACCTCGCTGGTGGTTATGGTCGCTTTCAACCTCTGAACTAGAGATTCTGTTTAAAGAACGTGAAGACCTTCAAAAACTAATGTCTCAATATGGAATTGGATTCACTATTACCGGCGGATTATCAGCCTATCGAGCTGGGATGAGCATAAAAAATGGCATACCTGGTTTTGTCTTAGGCTGCACGTTGATGTACATACAGAATCAAAATACTCAGGCGGCCAAAAATGAGTTAGACTTGCGTACATCTAACCCCAAGTCATCTCCCTTCTTTAACCGATGAACTCTTTAAAAGACTGGCTACAGTTTATTAGAAGCTCATACACCAGATGCTTTACAATAATTCTATCCATCCTTTCAACCTGGTATATAGCGCACTTCAACGAAGATGCTAACGCAATATTCATTACCGCCATGTGCATTTTAGGAGTTATTTCCATAAAATTCGTACACGATAAGGAAGTCACAATTTCTAAGTTACAGAAACGACTGGCGGATAATAATATTGAGTACAGAGACATTTTAGATGATAAAGAAAACTAGGTCGCTTACGCAGGCCGTTGTCGTAACAGCCTGTATGACCTCCATGTCAGGCCTCGCTGCAGAGGCTTACGATTTAACTTGCCATCATCAACCCTGCGACCAATATGCAGAAAGAGTAGAACTCTTTCCGCTGGCCGAAGACAAGATTGTTTATCACTACTTGATAGATCTAGCTCTAATGCTACCCCTGCCATCAGGGAGCCTAACTGCTGTCGGCTCTCCTGTTACGTCTTCAAAAAATTCTTTCTCTATGACTTATTATTATCAGGCAGACTATTCTATTAGCTTACATTTTCAGGATCTTGATTTACAATCGAACTTCGAACTCTCAGATGACGGCAAAGAGATCTTTTCTTTCGAGAGAAATGGTATTCGCGGCTATTTTTATGATTCTTCTAGTCGTGAAGACGAAACACCGGAATTTACAGCGGTAATCCTGGTGAAGTATGGTTATTCGGAACGTTTTATCATATACACAACCAGAGGTTTATCTGAACTTAATTTCAGAGGCCTTTTAGGCTCTCTGAAGGAGATCGAGTAGACATCGCGCATGCATTTCTGGATAAAATACAGCTACAACCAGGCCTATTCATCAGCTTAGATAATGAATAGCTATTGCGTGAACACAGCAATTCAACTTGCGGAAAGGTCTTTAGGCAGGCCGCAGTTCCAGCTATAAGTCTAACCCCTTAAAGCTGTCCCTTCTTTCTCAGCCCAAAAGCCGCAGTCCAGCAGAGTTTTAGATTACAGGTCAATCCAATTAATTCGCGATCACGGGCGGGCTCAGGGAACGTTCAACCATAAAGCGACACATGAATCAATCGCTCACAACTTCTTTAAAACAGTGACTATCCAATTACCCGGCAAGCAGAAAATGATGGTGAATACTATGTGGAACTGGGGCTACGGTGGAAAAACTCGGCTTCCAGAACGAAACCTGGAGACCGAGTTAATTGTTTTACAGCTTCAAATGATCAACTTCGATCAAACACCACCTTCTGCTGGCGATCCAATCCCGCGTGTATGGTGTCGCCGGCTTGGAATTTACCAGCCAGTACGGCTTCGGCCAGTGGGTTTTCCAGCATTTGTTGTATGGCCCGTTTTAATGGGCGGGCGCCGTAGACTGGGTCGAAACCGGCTTCGCCCAGTTTATCCAACAAGGGCTCAGTTAATTCCAGTTTTAGCTCACGGTCCAATAAACGTTCACGCAGGCGTTGCAACTGTATGCTGGCTATGCCACGGATTTGATCTTTGCTCAGTGGGTCGAATACCACCACTTCATCAATACGGTTGATAAATTCCGGGCGGAAGTGGGCGTTCACATCTTCCATTACGGCTTCGCGCATAATTTCTGGGTCTGGATCGGTTACCGACCGCGCCAGCTCCTGGATATGTGCAGAGCCTAGGTTGGATGTCATAATCACCACAGTGTTGCGGAAATCCACGGTACGGCCCTGGCCATCGGTAAGGCGGCCATCTTCCAACACTTGCAGCAAAATATTGAATACATCCGGGTGCGCTTTTTCAACTTCATCTAGCAATAATACCGAATAAGGTTTGCGGCGCACAGCCTCGGTTAAGTAACCGCCCTCTTCGTAACCCACGTAGCCAGGAGGCGCACCGATTAAACGGGCCACCGAATGCTTCTCCATAAATTCCGACATATCGATGCGCACCATGGCGTCTTCGGTGTCGAATAAAAATTGCGCCAGGGCCTTACACAATTCGGTTTTACCCACACCGGTTGGGCCAAGGAATAAAAACGAACCGTTAGGGCGGTTAGGATCGGCCAACCCAGCACGGCTGCGGCGCACGGCGTTGGATACCGCCACCACAGCGGCACGCTGGCCAATCACTCGGCTTTGCAGGTTATCTTCCATGCGCAATAATTTATCGCGCTCGCCTTCCAACATTTTAGCCACGGGAATGCCGGTCCACTTGGAAACCACCTCAGCGATTTCTTCGTCGGTGACTTTGTTGCGCAGCAAGGTCATCTCTTGCATTTCGACTTGAGATGCCATGTCGAGCTGTTTGGCTAACTCGGGAATAATACCGTACTGTAGTTCCGACATGCGGCCGAGGTCGCCGGCGCGGTGGGCGGCCTCTAAATCCAAGCGGGCTTGCTCCAGGGTTGACTTGATTTCCTGAGAGCCATGTAGAGCGGCTTTTTCCGCCCGCCACACTTCTTCTAAATCCGCGTACTCGCGTTCTACCTGGTCAATGTCGCTGTCAATTTTAGACAAGCGTTTTTTAGACGCATCGTCTTCGTCTTTGCGCACGGCTTCACGCTCAATTTTTAATTGCACTAAGCGCCGCTCTAACCGATCCATCGATTCTGGCTTGGAATCGATTTCCATGCGAATACGGCTGGCGGCTTCATCGATTAAATCGATGGCTTTATCGGGCAGCTGGCGATCGGTGATGTATCGCTGGGACAGTTTCACCGCCGCTACAATGGCCGGGTCGGTAATGTCCACTCCGTGGTGCACTTCGTAGCGTTCTTTTAAGCCGCGTAAAATCGCAACGGTGTCTTCCTCTGAAGGCTCGTCCACCATCACTTTTTGGAAGCGGCGCTCTAGGGCTGCGTCTTTTTCGATGTATTTGCGGTATTCATCCAACGTTGTGGCACCCACGCAATGGAGTTCGCCTCGAGCTAACGCGGGCTTCAGCATATTACCGGCATCCATGGCGCCGTCGGCTTTACCGGCCCCCACCATGGTGTGAATTTCATCGATAAATAAAATCACCCGGCCTTCTTCCCGGGCCAATTCTTTAAGCACGGCTTTTAACCGTTCTTCGAATTCACCGCGAAACTTGGCGCCGGCCAACAGCGCACCCAAATCCAGTGACAAAAGGCGTTTGTTTTTTAAACCCTCGGGCACTTCGCCGTTGATAATACGCTGCGCCAAACCTTCCACAATGGCGGTTTTACCCACACCGGGTTCACCCATTAACACTGGATTATTTTTGGTGCGGCGCTGTAATACCTGCACGGTGCGACGAATTTCGTCGTCGCGGCCAATCACTGGGTCTAATTTACCGGCCTCGGCACGGGCGGTTAAATCGATGGTGTATTTTTCCAACGCTTGGCGATTACCCTCGGCGTCTGGGTCGTCCACTGTCTCGCCGCCACGGACTTTTTTCACCGCATCTTGCAAGCGTTTAGCGTCACCAGCACTCTTTAACAGCTTGGCCAGGGCGCTATTGCCCTCTTCAATGGTGGCCAATAGTAAGGCTTCACTGGAGATGAATTTATCGCCGACTTTTTGCGATTGCTTGTCAGCTAAATTAAGCAGGCGCACCAGCTCCTGGGACAGCTGAACGTCGCCGGAAGGGTTTTGCACCCGCGCCAGGCCCTCTAGGTTTTTGGCCAAGCCGTTGCGCAAACCGGAAACATCATAGCCGGCTTGGGCTAAAAGCGGGCGCACCGCGCCGCCCTGCTGATCCAGCATGGCCAGCATTACATGGGCGGGTTCAATTTGATTGTGGTCACGGCCGATGGCGAGTGACTGGGCATCCGCCAGGGCGTTTTGTAATTGGTTGGTTAAACGATCTATTCGCATCTCTGACCTCTCTTCCCGCAGCCGGTGGCTACCGGGTTCAATTTCTACTGGCTACTAAGGTTGGGCTAGTGCCCCCAAAAAACAAGCCAAAGGCAGAACGAATACTTGACCTAAAACAAAATCGAAGTGAGCTATCGCGTCACAAAAACGGGCTTATCAGCGCGAGTTTTTACGTTGTTGGCTGTGGCTTTACGCTTGCAGCCAAATTAAGCTGGCCTGACGACCGGTCACCTTTTGCCGCCGATAGGAGAAGAAGCGGGCGTCACCGTAGGTGCAGTGCTCACCCCCATAAACGCTGGTAATGCCTAGGCCGGCTAACTGCACCCGCGCCACGGCGTATAAATCCAGGTAGAAATGCAGGGCTCTGGCTCCGGGCGTTACCGCCTTGGCGACAGCCTGCACCTCTGCATTAGTGGTGGCCAGGGCGAAAACCGCTTCTACTACTTCTATACCCACTTCAAAATGGGCTTGGCTAATGGCAGGGCCTAAAAAAGCGGTTATTTGCGTCGCAGGCACAGCCATGGAGGCCACAGTGTTGGCGATGACACCATCCACCAAGCCTCGCCAACCGGCGTGGGCCGCTGCCACCACGGTACCGCCTTGGTCGCACAGCAGCACCGGCAAGCAGTCCGCAGTCATAACGGCACAGGCCAGGTTAGTATCCCTGGTTACTGCGGCATCGGCTGTACGCACTGCACCATCGGCCGCAGCCGTGGCCACCTTGGTGCCATGCACCTGCTCCAACCACTGCACCTTAACCGTGCCCAGCCGAGTTTGTAAGCGCTCACGATTAGCCGCTACCGTTTGTGCATCATCGCCCACATGCAGTGCTAAATTCAGTCCAACATAGGGGGCAGCGCTGCCGCCGCCACTGCGATCCGTTAACAAGACACCCACATTAGCGGGCACGGGCCAATCTGGCTGCCAAAAGCCGTCACCAACTCTTTCACTGGGCATCAAAAAGGCTCCTCGGGGCTTGGCTCCTGCCTTAGCACCTGCAACAACCCGTCAAAATCCGCCGGTATGGGTGCCTGCCATTGCATGTCTTCGCCGCGAGCGGGGTGCACCAACCCTAACTGCTGCGCGTGAAGGGCTTGGCGTGGGAAAGCCCGTAGGTGTTCGATCAGCGTGTCGCTGCATTGGGGAGGGATTTTAAAGCGACCGGCGTAGGTGGTATCGCCCACCAGTGGGTAGCGGATGTGCGCCATGTGTACGCGAATTTGATGGGTGCGGCCGGTGGCTAACTTCACCCGCACATGGGTATGCTGGCCAAATCGCTCCACCACTCGATAGTGCGTTAACGCCGGCTTACCGGTGTGGACCACGGCCATTTTGGTCCGTTGGGTGGGATGACGGCCAATGGGCTCGTCCACACTGCCACCGCCGGTGGGCGTTCCAATCACAACCGCCTCGTATTCTCGGCTTACGCTGCGCGACTGCAACTGGGCTACTAGGTCATTCACCGCCGGCAGGGTTTTGGCCACCACCATTAGGCCCGTGGTGTCTTTATCCAAGCGGTGCACAATGCCTGCCCGGGGTAGGTTAGCCAGGCTTTTGTCGTGGGCTAGCAAAGCATTCAGTAAGGTGCCGGTGTAGTTGCCAGCCGCCGGGTGTACCACCAAGCCGGATGGCTTATTAACCACCAGTATATGTTCATCTTCATAAACGATATCCAGGGGCATGGCCTCGGCCTGCCAATCGCCCTGGGGGGTAACTTCGGCCAATAAGGCCAGCCGTTCGCCACCAATCAGTTTGTCTTTGGTTTTTACGGATTGCTGGTTTACGGTGAGCTGGCCGCCTTTGATCCACTGTTGAAGCTGAGAGCGCGAGTAATCGGGAAACAATTGCGCGGCTATCTGGTCTACACGCTGGCCTCGCAGCTGCGTAGGCACTATGGCGTCGGCGGTTATTTGATTAGACATGAGTATACGGCTGGCATTAGGTGAACAGTCGGCAACGGCGCCAATTGAGCCGCGGCCACAGCAGCCGCTATTCAATTACAGGATGGGCCGCACATCAAGCCGTTTGGCCCAGTTGCCCGCTGTGATTCACCCGCGAGCTGTGATTAAATAGGCGGCCGCCAAAATGGGCGGTTTTTTAGCCTTCGGCGATAAGCACCGGCGAGTGGTCGCGAACCTCAACTAGTAGTAAGTAGTAGGCGCGGCGCACGCCCCAATACGATAGAGCAATGATTCAGAACACAGTAAAACTAACCCCGGCCGGCCTAGCCCGCGCCCTGCCCAAGTACCTAACGGTTATTGCGGTGTGTATTAGCCTCAGTGGCTGCGCCTTGTTTGGCGACAAAGACAAAGAAGAAGGCTCCGGTAAAGGCCCCGGTGGCATGGGCGCAGACGCCAATGAAAAAATGCTGTACGACGGCGCCCAACGCCAGCTGCGCGGCAGCCAATGGGACGCCGCAGTACAAACCCTGCAGGCATTGGAAGAGCATTTCCCCTTCGGGAACTACGCCGAGCAAGCGCAGCTGGAGCTAATCTACGCCTACTACAAGAATTACGAAACCGAGGCTGCCATCGCCGCTGCGGACCGGTTTATTCGCTTGCACCCCCAGCATCGCCAAGTGGATTACGCCTATTATATGCGCGGCCTGGCGACCTTTACTGAGGGCCGCGGCGCTCTAGAAGCCTTTTTGCCCACAGATATGACCCAGCGCGACCCAGGTATGGCGCGGGAGTCTTTCTCGCACTTTGCCCAACTGCTGGCTCGCTACCCCAACAGCATCTACGCTCCAGACGCCCGCAAGCGCATGATCTACCTGCGCAATGTATTGGCGCGCTACGAAATCCACGTCGCCAACTATTACTTTAAGCGCGGCGCTTACGTGGCCGCCGCCGCCCGTGGCCGTTACGTGGTGGAAAACTTCCAAAAAACCCCCGCCGTGCCGGATGGCCTGGCGGTAATGGTGCAAGCCTACAAGCTACTGGGCAAAGAAGAACTGGCCGAAGATAGCCTGCAAGTACTGCGCGAAAACTTCCCCAACCACCCCGCCCTGCGCCAGGACGGCAGCTTCCGCTATGCCGATGGCTCTCAGAAGGGACAGCGCTCTTGGGTTTCTAAACTGACCTTTGGTTTGTTTGATAAGCCGGTGTCGCCAAGCTTTGATTCCCGCGAGTTGTACAACTCGGTATATAAAGAGGATGGCGCGGCGCCGCAGCCAAATTGATTTTGGGGGGCCGCGCATTAGCGCGGCCTTGTTTCTCAATCAAGGCTGACAAAGAGCAACACTTGCTACCTTTTCTTTTTCCCTAGCCCACTCTACCAAGGGCTGGCCGGCTCAAGCTGTCTTATTTTTGTTTCGCGCAAAAACCGGTCAAACGTCTGCAACCGCGGGCGTCGCAACAAAAACACCAGTAGCACAACTGCCAATTTAATCCCCAATCTTCCAACCATTGGTAATGGGATAGCGCCGGTCGCGGCCAAAACCACGCTCGGTAATGCGCACCCCCACCGGGGCTTGGCGACGTTTATATTCGTTGACGTCTACCAAACGCAATACCCGGCGCACTACGGCGGAATCGAAACCGGCGGCTTCGATTTCTGTGGCGCTTTGGTCGCGCTCTATATAGCGCTCCAATATCTCATCCAACACCGGGTACGGCGGTAGGCTGTCTTCGTCTTTTTGATCCGGAGCCAGCTCGGCCGAAGGTGGCCGCTCGATAACGCTAACCGGGATCACTTCGCCCAGGGTGTTGCGGTAACGCGACAGCTCAAACACGGTGACTTTGGGCACATCTTTAAGCACGTCAAAGCCGCCGGCCATATCACCGTAGAGGGTGGAATAGCCCACGGCCATTTCGCTCTTATTGCCGGTGGTGAGCACCAGGTAGCCTTTCTTGTTGGAGATGGCCATCAACAGCACACCCCGGCAACGGGCTTGTAGGTTTTCTTCGGTGGTATCGCGCTGGGTGCCGGCGAATTCTTCGGCGAGGCCTGCCATAAACGCGTCGTACATCGGCTCAATGCTGATGGATTGGTAGCGCACGCCCAGGCGCTCGGCTTCGTCAGCGGCGTCATTTTTGGACAAATCACTGGTGTAGCGAAACGGCATCATCACCGCTTCCACGCGGTCTTTGCCCAGGGCATCCACCGCCACGGCCAACGTGAGGGCGGAATCGATACCGCCAGAAAGCCCCAGCACCACACCTTTAAAGCCATTTTTGTTCACGTAATCGCGCACACCGATGACCAGGGCTTGGTAGATGGCGGCAAGCTCCGAAGGCAGTTCGGTTTTGGATTGCGTGGGCACGGTTACACTGCCGCTGTCAGCGACATCAATGGTTACCGCATACAAGCCTTCTTCAAAGAAGGGGGCTTGGTATTGAATCTGGCCTTGGTTATCCACCACAAAGGAGCCGCCATCAAACACCAGCTCATCCTGGCCGCCCACCAAATTGGTGTAGACGATGGCCAGGTCGCCCTCTTGGGCGCGGTTGGCCAGCAGGCGGTGGCGCTCGGCCCGTTTGCTGCGCGAAAACGGCGAGGCGTTAAGGTTGAGCATCAGCTTGGCACCGTGGGCTTTAGCCTGGGCGGTGGGCTCTGCCAACCACACATCCTCGCAGATGGTGATGGCGGTGGTTACGCCGTGGATATCCACCACACAGGGCTGACTGCCGGCTTGGAAGTAGCGTTTTTCATCAAACACTTGATAGTTGGGCAAACACTGCTTCGTATATTCCGCCACCAACTGGCCGTTTTGGATCACGCCGGCCATGTTCAGCACGGCACCACCCACGCAACGCGGGTAGCCCATCACCAGGGTGGTGTTGATTTGCGCGTCCATCAGGGTTTGCAGGGCCTGCTCTATGCGCGCCTCTAGGCTTGGCCGCAGCAGCAGATCCTCCGGTGGGTAGCCGGTGAGGGTGAGCTCGGGATAGAGCACCACATCGGCCTGATGCTCTGCCAGGGCCTGTTCGGCACTGGTAATGACTTGTTGGGTGTTGCCGGGGATATCACCCACCAGCAAATTAATCTGGGCCATAACGACAGTAATGCTTGCCACTGCTGACCTCTCCTCTTTTGCGTCTGTCGATTTTGCGGTGTATTGTCCGGCAAAGGTGGCCAATAGGCAAAATTAAACACCACATTGGCCGCTTTTTAGCCTAACTTTCCATCGCGTTAACAAGAACCCAGCCCATTATGACCAACTCCGGCGTCGCACCACGGTACTCCAATAACGATAATTACCGCCTGCTGCGCATCTATACCTACTATCGCACCGCCCTGGGCGGCCTGCTTATGCTGTTGTTTACCGCTGATGTGCTGAGCAAAGTACTGGGCAGCTATGCGCCAAACTGGTTTTTTGCCACCGCAGCTGGGTACACCTTGCTTAACACCACCACCCTGGTGGGGCTGTGGCGCAACCGCAGCGAGCCCAGCTCCGAACAACTGCTGCTGTATTTAATGATCGACATCGCCGCGCTCACCCTGCTGTCAGGCACCAGCGGTGGCATTGCCAGTGGCTTGTCTTATCTGCTGGTGATTACTGTGGCCGCCAGCGCCATCTTTTTAACCCGGCAAATGTCGATTTTCATCGCCGCCCTGGCCTCCATGGCCACCCTCACCGAATCACTGATTACCAATTGGTTATTTGGCATCGACAGCAGCCGATTTTTCACCGCCGGCGCGCTGGGCATTTTGATGTTCGCCACGGCGTTGTTGTTCCAGTACCTAACACAGCGCATCCGTGAAAGCTCCGCCGAGGCCCAGCAAAAAGCCAAGGAAGCGGCCAAGGCCAAAGATATATCGCAAAAAATTATTGAGCGGATGCGCACTGGGGTTTTAGTCACTGACAGCGACGCCCAGGTACAGCTTATTAATAACGCCGCCGCCAAACTATTGGGTTTACATCAGCCCTCACCCAACACCGGCCTAAACCTAGCCAGCCTGCCGGTCATCGAATCGGCTTTTAGTCAATGGCAGGTTAACCCCTCGGCCAAAAAAGCCCCCATCAAAATTCCGCAAACCAACGGTGAAGTCAGGGTGAGCTTTGCCACCCTGGGCGACAATGACAGCCCAGAAACACTGGTGTTTGTGGAGGACCACCGACTGCTGGCCCAGGAAGCGCAAAAATTAAAATTGGGCTCGCTGGGCAAGCTCACCGCCAGTATCGCCCACGAGGTGCGCAACCCGTTGGGCGCTATCTCCCACGCCGCGCAACTGCTCACCGAATCGCCGGAGTTAAGCGCAGACTCCACCAAACTGCTCAATATCATCCTCAACCATTCCCAGCGAGTGAACCAAATCATAGAGAATACGCTGCAGTTATCCCGGCGCAGCGAGAGCCAAGCCCAGGTCATCGACCTGGCACGGTGGCTGGATAAATTTATAGAAGACTACACCCTGGCGTTTTCCGACCCCTACGCCGTGCATATTCATCTGGAAATTGCCCCCCAGACCCAAGCGGAAATTCTCGCCAAAATTGATGTCCATCATCTACAACAAATACTGACCAACCTACTCGATAACGGTTTGCGTTATAGTCACGCTGCCATCGGCGAATACCGCCTATTGCTGCGGTTGGGGTTTAGAGAGCACACTGAGCTGGCACGATTACAAGTGATCGATTACGGCCCGGGGCTGGCTGAGGATATGGAAGAGGCCGTGTTTGAGCCCTTTTTTACCACCGAGAATTCCGGCACGGGGCTGGGCTTGTATATTTGCCGTGAGTTGTGCCAATCCAACCAAGCGTCACTGTCGTTTATCCGTTGGCAAGGCCACAGTTGTTTTCAAATTAATTTTGCCCACGCGCAACAAGTGTTTTAATAACGTTTATTCGCACATTAACCAAATAAGACCATGACCAACCAGGCACTCATCATCGACGACGAGCCAGATATCCTAGAACTCTTGGATATCACCCTCACCCGAATGGGCATCAGCGCAGACCGGGCAGAAAACCTCAGCGTGGCCCGCAAGTTACTGGCTACCAATCGCTATCAATTGTGCCTCACCGATATGCGCCTACCCGATGGCAACGGTATTGAGTTGGTCAAAGAGATTCAGCACCAGCATCCGCAAACGCCGGTGGTGGTGTTTACGGCCCACGGCAATATGGATACCGCCATAGAGGCCATGAAGGCCGGTGCCTACGATTTTATTACCAAACCGGTAGACCTAGAACAACTGCGCCAACTGGTGACCTCAGCTGTGGCGGTTACCACCACCCCCACAGCCGTCAACGTCCAAGAATCGTTAATCAAAGGCCAATCCCCGGCCATCGTTAACTTACGCGAAAAAATCATCAAGCTGGCGCGCTCCCAAGCACCGGTGTTTATTAGCGGCGAGTCCGGCAGCGGCAAGGAGCTGGTGGCGCGCTCCATTCACCTGCAAGGCCCCAGGGCCCAGGCGCCTTTCGTGGCCGTCAACTGCGGGGCTATTCCTGCCGAGTTGGTGGAGAGCGAGTTTTTCGGCCATCGCAAGGGCAGCTTTACCGGTGCCCAAAAGGACAAGCCCGGCCTGTTCCAAGCCGCCCATGGAGGCACGTTGTTTTTGGATGAAGTGGCCGACCTGCCCCTGGACATGCAGGTGAAGCTTTTGCGAGCCATTCAAGAAAAGGCCATTAGGGCCATTGGCGATGCCGAAGAAACCAAAATCGATGTGCGCATTCTCAGCGCCAGTCACAAAGACTTAACCGAAGCCATTGCCAACGGCGAATTCCGCGCTGACCTGTACTACCGGATTAATGTGATCGACGCCCCGGTGCCTCCCCTACGCCAACGCGGCGAAGACATTGTGTTGCTGGCCGAGTATTTCTTAGAACAATTCGCCCAGGATTACAACGACGAAAAAGCCCCACTGACCGAGAACGCTAAAAGCGCGTTGCTTAATTACGATTTCCCCGGCAACGTGCGTGAGCTGCATAATATATTAGAGCGCGCGTATACGCTGTGCGATGGGCACGTTATCGATGCCTTAGATTTACAACTGAATGTTTTACCTAACTCTGCACATTTGGGCGCAGCGCCTGGGCCCGGAGCGCAACCGGAGCCGCGCAGCAACACCGCCACCGGTTACGACGAGTCCATCCCCTTGGATGATTACCTGAGCGATATCGAGCGCGACATATTACTCAACACCCTGGATAAATACCGTTGGAACCGCACGCTGGCGGCCAAGGCCTTGGGCATTACCTTTCGCTCGCTGCGCTATCGTTTAAAAAAACTGGGCCTGGATAACGACGAACAATAAATGTATTAATACTCGTGTTAGATATTGTCTAATTCTACGCATTAAAATAGATATTTAATGAATTAATACTCTGATTTATTTTATTAACCAGGCCACATTTTAAAAACGCCAGCCTAGATTAACCGCCCACCTTCGGCATGCTATTCCCACCTAACGGAGAATAACCATGCCACGGATAAACGGATTTACCCTGGTGCAGTTGCTGATAACCCTGGCTATTGCCAGTGTTTTATCCGGCATAGCACTGCCCAACTTTTCACAACTCTACGCTCAACACCAAGCTACCACTGCGGCCAACGAACTGCTCAGCCAATTGAGGTTCGCCCGCACCCACGCCCTGAGCCAAGGGCGCTATGTCAGCGTTTGTGCCATCGGCGAGCAAGATAAGTGCGGTACCAACTGGGCCCGTGGTTTATACGCGTTCTACGATGACGACAGCGATGGCGAAATCGCCACCGCCGACGACATCATCCGAATATTCCCCCGCAACCAACCCAACGCTGCGCTTAGCCTAAAGAGCTTTCCGGCCAACGCCAACTTTATTAACTACACCCCACTGGGCACCAGCATGCGGAAATACAGTTCAGGTAATTTGGTGTATTGCCCCCGTGCTGGCCAACACACTTTGGGACGGGTGGTGATTTATTCTGCTTCTGGCAGGGCTTATCTGGGTAGGGATAAGAACCATAACGGTATTCCAGAGAACGGCAGCGATAAAGACATAGTGTGTTAGCTGCGAAACCAGCTCAACAATCGTCTTAGTAATAATAGCGACGTCAACGCGTGCGACCGAAGGACGAATTCTCACCTTATACGATCTCAAGATTTCTGACTAAGTAACACCCCAACTATCGTGATGCAGCTGCAATAAAAGTTTAACAATGACACCCAACGCGTCTACTATTAACCCGGTGAGTGTATATATCTGATATAATGCTCGGATGAACAGTAAACCAGACACTCGCACTCTATCATTCGACGCAATAGAAGAAAAACGACGTACGGCGCAAAAGTTGCGCAAGACAGGAATGACTCGAGCAGAAATTTCTGAAATCGTTGGAGCTCACCCCGATACCGTTGGGAGGTGGCTGAAAATTCCTCCCAACAAATTAAAAATCAATAAGCGCGGACCTAAAAAAGGCGAAGGAACACTTCTGTCCAAGGAGCAGAGCGACAGAATTAAAAGCCTGATAACAAATAGGACGCCAGATCAACTGCGGTTGGACTATGCATTGTGGACTCGCCAATCAGTACAGCAGCTAATTCTTCAAGAGTATGGAGTTGAGCTAGCGGTAAGAACGGTTGGCGATTACTTGAAACGCTGGGGAATGACGCCACAAAAGCCTCAGAAGCGCGCTTATGAGCAACGAGCACCAGAAGTAAAGAAGTGGCTTAAAGAAGAATATCCAGACATCAAAGCGCGCGCGAAGTCTGAAAATGCCGAGATATATTGGGGTGACGAAACAGGCTTGCGTAACAATTGCCAGCACGAACGAGGTTACGCCCCGAAGGGAAAGACGCCGGTAATCAAGCTAAACGCAAATTCTGAGTCGATCAACATGATATCTGCAGTCACGAATCAGGGCAAAGTTCGGTTTCGGTTTTTCGAAGGAACCATGAACGGCGACATACTTATCGATTTTATGATGCGCTTAGTTAATTCAGCTGACCGCAAGGTATTTTTAATTTTGGATAACTTACGAGTGCATCATTGCAAGCCGGTCAAAGAATGGCTAGAGGATCACAAAGAGATGATTGAGGTGTTTTATCTACCTGCGTATTCTCCAGAGCTTAATCCTGACGAGTATTTAAACTGTGATCTAAAGAAAGGTGTTCACAGTGGTAAGCCGGCTAGAAATAAAAAGCAATTAAAGTCTAAGGCACAATCTCACATGGCGATGCTGCAAAGAAAGCCAAGTCGGGTCAGGAAATATTTTAACAATGAATATATCAGCTATGCCGCCTAGCAGACGTATATTTCCACCGGGTTAATAGGATGCATAGTAGTTACTACCCTTTATTTCGAAAAAGCATTTGAATTCCACCGACTATCCACCGCCAACCCACCGTTTAATTACTATGAAACTGATTCAATTATTCAAACGCTCCCTCGCCAGACAATTAGTATTGGTGCTAACCATAGGAACCCTACTCACCTTAGCCATCACCCTTGTTTTAGCCTACGCCCAGTTTCAACAAACGCGCAAAGTACAAACCTTGTTGGAGGTCGACACACAAGCCGGCATCGACATCTTGGTCTTGAACACAAATTTTAAGATTCAGGTGCAGGAGTGGAAAAATACACTGTTGCGAGGCAACAACCCAACCGAACGTACGTTCTACTGGCAACGTTTTTTGGATCAGGAGCAGGTCATCAAGAAAACAATTGCGCATTTCCAATGGGTACTAAAAGGCAACACACAGCACGCGGCAACACAACAGTATTTACAACAATTCGTCGATAATTACCCAGCCATGATGACGTCCTACAAAGCGGCGTATCAGGTATTTATAGATAGCGGCAGCGCCAGTGAGGCAGATCAGCGCATCAAAGGTATCGATCGTCAGTCAACCGAGCTGCTGAGCGCTGCGGCAGCACACTACATAGAAGACCTGCGCCGGGATTCTCGCCAGGACGTTGATGCCAATCAAACGATCTTTCAATTGGCCATTCCGTTACTGGTTGCCGGCCAGGTACTGATCCTTATTTTGGTTACCATTGCAATAAAGCACCTTTTTGTACAACCGGTTCAGAACCTGCTTGAGCAACTGCGTCGATTACGCGACAAGGACTATTCAGAACCCGCGGTTTCCGAGCAACACAATGAGCTCGGCGAACTCTCCCGCGCCGCTGATCGAGTCAGACTGACCCTCGTAGAAATGCTGATTGAGCTAGACCAGTCCACTGTAATGATTTCTGACATGGCCAATAACGTCAGCGCCACTTCCGGAGGCATCGCCAGCAGTTGCGCCAATGTTCACGCAAGCATGGACTCAGCTCTGGCTGCGTCTCATCAAATCCATAACAGTATCACCACCATTGCAGACAACTCTCAAAACGCAGTTGGCCTGGCCCAGTCAGTTTTAAGCCAAACCGAGGCAGCCAAAGATACAATCTACCAAACCAGTAAGGCCATGACAGCGCTGGCCCAGGAGATTAAAACATCTTCCCAGGCTGTAATGGAGCTAGAACAAAACGTCGCTGCAGTGGAAAGTGTGCTGGATGTGATCGTTTCCATAACCGAGCAAACCAACTTGTTGGCGCTCAATGCGGCCATCGAAGCCGCCAGAGCCGGTGACCACGGCAGAGGATTTGCGGTTGTGGCAGGAGAGGTTCGAGCACTGGCGCAAAAAACCCAGAGCTCCACCAGCCAGATCCAAGCCATCATCCAGGCGTCACAAGCCAGCACGCACAAAGTCGTACTCTCAATGCAAGGCAGTATGGATAAAGCGGAAAAAGCGGTGCGGCTTAGCAGCCTAGGCACCGTAACCATAGACCAGGCGCAAAACGCGGTGCAAGACATGCACTCACTCAATCGCGCCATAGCGCAGCACACAGACGAGCTGAATCAAGCCTCAGCGGAAATTAACGACAGCCTAGGCAAGGTTAACCAAAGTGTTGATGTCAATGCAGAAGAAGCTACGCTATTGGCGTCAGCCACCGTGGAACTGCACAATACCGTTTCGCTGTTCGATGGCATTGTCCAGCAATACACCTACTCTAGAACCAGTGCCAACCATCGTGAAACAGCTGGCGAGGTAGATTTATTTTAACGCAGCCTCCCCTCCGCCCCGCCTAACCCCTGTTGATTCTGCGCAAGGTTATTCAGAGAGTCTTAACGTTACTCGCCGAACAGCTCCTGCCAAGCCATGCGGCCAGTGCCTGTGGAAGACTCCGGGCATACCCATCGGTAATGAATGGCGCCGTCGATGGTGCTATAAGCTTGGTAAAAACCACTGCCACTGGAGCAAGGCACATTTTGCGCCTCACCAGAGCCAATAAATTTAGAGCCCGCCGGCAAGCCTTTACGACCTGGCGTCTTTTGGCTAACAAAATCGCTATCGTCTGCGTCAATCACGCCATCGTTATTAAAGTCGTAAATGGGCGTGCGCGTGGCGGTGCCCTGGGCACTGATAAAATTCAAATAACCGTAGCCACCGGCGCTGCAGGTGGATTCCTGCGGTACCGAGCTGAAGAAGAAAATCGTGCCCAGCAACAGCGAGGGCTGAATGGTTACTCGCTCGCCGGTATCCGGTAGCGGCATGTACCAACCGTATTGATCTTGATTGGCATCATCGAACCAGGCTATTGGGTCGGAATACGGTGACTGGTCATCAATTTTGCGGCCAATAACCACGCCGTTGGCGTTACTGGCATTCACCAGTTTACGCTGCAACAAAGCGCTGCGGTCTAGGCCACCAACACCACGATCCCAAATACCGTAGAAGGTCTGCTCCTCAGCGCTGCCAATATCGGCCTCTTCAATTAACTGGCCGGTACCGAATAGCACCAACACGTTAGGTTCGTTACCGGCGTAAGCGGTTTGTTCGTTCTTCACTACTAACGGCGCTGAAGTAATGGCTTGAGCCACGCCACTGCTGTTGGTGGCGGTAAATAACGGTGTACTGCCGTGGGCGGCTTTCCATTCGCTTGAATCGGTACTGCTGACATCGAAGCCCCACAACTGGCCGTTTAAATCCCCGGCATAAATGCGATCGACTACTCGGTCGCCATCGAAATCTACCAACGCTGGGGCCGACAAACCATTATTACCGGTAGAGCCCGTGTCTATTTTGATCCAGTCGTCCACGTCCCAAGAGCCATCGGCGCCGGCCTCAATAAAGATGATAAACAGTACAGCACTGCCATTGGTGGAGTTGGCGCCATTACCCACCACCACGGCAAAACGGCCATCGTTCATCATGGTGATTTTAGGCTCACTGAAAATATGGCCCATGTCCGGGTCACCAGTGGCGGGGCTGCTGTCGCGACCGTCGAATTCCCACAACACAATATCTTCGGCGCTGCTTTCACTGAACGAGCTTGGGTCGGTAACATCCAGCGCGTAAAGGCCTTTACCGCCAAGGCCCAGGGCACCCATTAGCACCGTGCGCCAACTTTTGTTGGTACCGCCGGCGGGGTCGATAAACACATCGGAAACACCGATGGCGCCATCAACGTAAAAGCGGTGTTGATAATTTTGGTCCGTTAAATAAAACAAGCCTTCTATTTCCGAGCTACTATCAGCCAACATGCTCGGGACGTAGGCAAACAGTTCTTTGCCGCCGGTACTAACATCGCCATCAAAGGCGTGCAACATGCCGTCGTTAGCACCAACGTAAACTACCGAGGCTCTGTTCTCATTACTTTTGTAAAACGCCGAATAGCTGCTATTGGCATCGCCAAAAGGCAAAGCTGCTTTTGCGCTGTAATCGGGGTAATCGCTTTCCGGTGCGCCGATTTCCGCCGGCGAGGAATTGATGATATCGCCGAGGATTCCTAAACCACCATCCACTCGGTTGCGGTACTCACCAGGAAATTCAGCACCGCGCACATAGTTAACCACTTTACCAAGGGTATCGCTATTGGAGCCGTCGCCGTCTAAATCGCCCTGCAGCTCAGCACTGAAACTGCTGGCATTGTCGGCGGTAAAGGCTATCCCCTTACGCACGCTCGTGCCGTTGCTATCACTAAAACCAGACAGCGTAATAATGTCGCGGTCATCCGCGCCCGGCAAAACGTCTTTTACCCGGGCGGTGAGTTTATCGTTGGCACTCCAGGCGGCGGTGGTGCTGAACAAACTACCAGTGCCGCTTTTGTTGTAGGCAAATGCCTCTACATCCCCCACCCATTGGGTGCCCGCGAAATCGTAGGTAGCCTGGTACAGTGCCGTACTGGAATCGATGGAGCCTGCGTTAAACGAAACCGTAGATCGAGAACCGCTATCGCTATCCACTAAGGCAAAGATTGTACGGAAGGCCTCTTCTAACTCCTCTTGGTTAAGCGCCGGGTAAACAATGCCCTCAGGTGCGCCACCAACCCCGTTACTGGCCGCCCGCGCCAACACTTTGCTATCTTGCAAGGAGGTATCGAATCCACCGACGAAAAACGTGGAGATATTAATAGGTTCGTTACCGCTGAGGTCTGGCCGCAGGTCGATGTCGTACATCGCCATGGTGACATCATCCAGTGAGCCCACGTCCCGGCGAATTAAATTATTCCTGGCAGTGTAACCGTACTCTGCGTAGTTGGAGTCTTTTTTATCGTAGCCAGTAAACGGACCATTGCCACTCCCATTACGCCCGGTAAGGTAGCTACTCACCAAACCGGTTTCGTTGGGCTCGCCATCGGTTAATGCGATTACGTAGTTCTTTTGGCAGGATTCGGTAATGATTGAGTCGTCGTCGGAACCGGGTTTTGCAACACCCGTGGCGTAGGCCGGCTTGGTATCGAAGACCTGCTTAGTAAGGGCCGTGTTTGTGCGACTCGCATCGTTGTTGTATAGCGTGACCCTTTCGTTATCGTGGCCGGTTACGTAGTAACGGGTAATATCCGATAGCGACTCGCCAATGGGTGTAAAACCTTCGGCCATCATGGAATAAATTTGGTCGATAATGGCTTCGCGTTGGGTGTATCCGGTTTTGACTTCGGTGTCGATATCATCGATACCGACCAGTATTTTTGCTCCGCCATTTTCGGGAGTTTCCTGGCCCACGGGCACCTGTTCAAAAGCCGCCAATCCAATACGCTTGTTGGTAAGGCTGTTTATCAGGGTCTCGCCGGCCATTTTAGTAATGTCCATGCGCGTGCCTGAGCCCGCCTTGCGATCGCCGGCCCAATAATCTGGCCCGGTTTGGGTAGCATTGGAAAAGTAATAATTAAGCTGATTACCATCAAAGGTTTGGTAATTGGTCACCCCCACTACAGGGCTTAAATCGTAGCTGGCGCCACTGGCAAAACACGCCACCGGATAGCGCTCACCACCAGTGGTACTGGTGCCCCACTGGAAATCGTAGGTTTCGGTTCCGCCGTTTCTACCTCCGATGCTCTTGGTGTAGGTAAAATACGCTAAGCCGTCGCTATCGACCCTGGCAACAATATCTTGGTAAACGCCGTTATCCGGGTCGCGGCCTGGCGTGAACCGGGACGTTTCTAGGGCTAAGCTAGCCGGGCAATCGGCATAGGAGTAACTGGCGTCGTAATAGCCCAATTCAAAGGTTGCCATGGAACCGGAGTTATCCATAAACAACATAATATTGGGCTCGGTGCCGGCGCTGGATAGAATTGGCTGATCTGGCAATTCCAAGGCATTGCTTCCACCTGCTGCGGTAAGCACACTAAACCCAAGCGCCGCAAATTTAAAATTTGCGCGCTGTTGCGGCTGATTTTTGTAGGAGGTGTTAATGCGAGCCATGTCGTCGTGTTTAATCTTTCTATTTGTTAAGTCGCGCCGCGCTGGTAACAGCACTCGCGAGCAATAAATTCATTAAAAGCTGTAATAACCAGACAACATACGCACCGGCGTACCTTGGCTGCCCTGGGCCCGCACCACAACACGAAATACGTTGGCCATGGGGATTTCATCGGCTTGTTTGTAATTGTTGTTCAGGTCTACACCGATGTTTTGGCCCGGCATGGCCATCTCGCCTAGGTGCTCAATAAAATAGCTGGCACTGTAGCCCGCGGTACTGAGCTGCGCCGCAGCTTTGGTATTGTTTTTGGCCCAAGTGGTTTTGGCCAAATAATCCGAGGGGCCTTTGCCCTCGGCGTACAAACCGTTGGTACCGTTATCGTTAAACGCGGCAACGCCGGCCGCCGCCATTACGCTATTGATATGCGCTTCGGCTTCCAACAACGCTGACTCAGCCACTTGAAACACCACGTTAGATTCTCGTACCGCGTTGGTGGCACGCTCCTGTATCACCACACCCCGGTTGGCAGACAACACCACCATGGTAAGCACGAGCAATAAAATTAAACTCACAATCAGCACTGCACCGCGCTGGCTATCCATGACGGTGGAAGATTGCTTTCTTGCCGATAACTCAAACACGAAATTAGCCCCCCGGTGCCGTGCGATTACGAATATTGGTGGTTGCGGTGTAAGTGCGATTGAGCTGATTACCCTGCACTAACTCCTCACTGGCAACGGTAATGGTGGTTCGAACGGCAATAATTTGCTGCGGGTCCGCCACCGCTGCAGGGGCAACAAATTGCTCTACCGCGAGGTCGTCGTCGTTATCAATGCCGAATTCCACTTGGAAATCTTCAACGTTGGCAATCAACTCAAAACTTTGATCGTTCTCTCGACGAAACAGTGCATTGTTTTGGTTTTGCCCCTGGGCAACAAAATAGGTGAACACCACGGGTTTCATCACTGTGGCGTCTAAGCCATACAATGCTTGGAACTGATCCGAACTATTGCTAATGCTATTGCTGTTTTTGTCGGTAAATGCGGTGCTGTTATCACGCTCAATAGTTTGGTTAGCGCCGCCGGTTTTAATAAAGATTTCGCCCTGGCTGCAGTTGCTTACTAGCAGCACGGCGCCATCATCGATACCGCCCGGGCAGCTACCATTGAGGGTGATGTCGCCGGCCAAGCTGGTTAAGCTGGCGGCCAAATTAAATACCCCTGGGCACACCGGCGCTGCACTAACAATTTGCAACGTGTCCGTATTCGGAATCACATTCTTACTGCCAACCTTAGTGGTGGCGTCTGCGGTGTTGCCGCCGACGGTATCCAAACTGTAGTAGTCGTAAAACGACGGGCTGGGTGCCCCCTGAAGGCCGTTGGTTAACGTGGTGCGATCTCGCAAGCAACCGCTAAAATCCGCGTTGCGAATATCTCGGCTAAGCACTTCCACCGCAACGCGTCCGCCATCCTGCACGCTGGCCATGGCGTTTTGTAATCGCGCACTGTCTCTGCTGCTGCTAAAAATTTGGGTTACGCCAAACAAAAGCGTTACGCCCAAGGCCATAGCCACCAGCAGTTCTACCAGGGTAAAACCCCGTGTCGAAACTATTTTTAAGTGTCCCATGGCTACAGCTGCACTTCCAATTCAAACTGTTGTAACTCGCCGTTAGCATCGGGAAAATCGTCATCGATACGAATGGCCTCACGCCAATTTACATTGATGGTATGAGTGTCGGTGGCGACGTTGTACACGATAGCGCCACCGCCTTGGGGTAGCCCCCCATCGGTTAGCCCACCTTTAATCGCCTGGCTCCACTCAAATGCGTCACGCTGTGCAATTTGCGCCGGCGTACAATTATTGCCGCAGCGCTGCTGGGCCAATTGAGTAAAATCCAAATTATTGTATGCACCGTTGTCCACACCCTCAGCGTTGGAACGCATACGCTCCGCCATATCGTAGGCGTAAATAGTTGCCATGGTGCGAAAGCTACTGCCGGCAATATTTTTGGCACCCATGAGTTGAATGCTGGCCATGCCAAGAAAGCCGATGGACAAAATAATAATGGCCACCAGTATTTCTACCATGGTAACGCCGTGTTGAGCCTGGCCCTTAGCTGGCGCAGAAAACTGATTGTGTTGTTTAATAGGGGCCATCTACTCCCACCCTTGCGTGTCTTTTTGGTACTTTTTTGCAGCGCTGTTGTCGTCTTTCATGCCTCACCTTAGCCAACAGATGCCTCCGCTTTGCCGTCTCAAAGAGCGGCGATTGTGAATCAGTTTAGAGTTATCAACTTCCCTTGGCGGGCAAAGATTGACACTTTAGGTCTCAACTGGTCACTTTACGTCCAAAAAGACAGATTTTTGACTTCGCACAAACATACAACATCCATGGTTTTGCACCTAGAAACTTAACATTAAATGGCGGCTGGATAAGACAAGTGGCGAGTAGGTTGGGATAAACGGCGACAACGATTACAGCGGTTTTTTACGACACCCATAAACGTAAAAACCCCAGCGCGATCGGCTCGCACTGGGGTTGGTAAAGGCAGAGAATTAGCGGTTAATTTAGCGCCTTAAAAGGTCTTGCCAGGACATTCTACCGAGGGTTTTGTTGTGCAACGCGCAGCGTGTTTGATAAGTGATCTCACCGGTTGTATTAGACACCGCTACTTTAACAGGTGTATAACCTTCGGCGCAGCTATTGGTACTTGTCGGGTCGGCAATGGTTGCTGTACCCGCCGGCATACCTCCAATCTCGGTGCCAACATACCCCAGATCGTCCTCATCCACTTGCCCATCGCCATTAATGTCTTCCGTGGGTAAATTGGAAGCCATGCCATCCCAAGCAACACTGATAATCCAGCCCGAACCACCGTTGCCACAAAGCGAAGAGGTGGGCAGAGACGTGGTAAATAACACCGAGCCGCGGCTCACGTTGGGGTTTACGGTGATGCGCTCACCGGCTTCTGGCATGGCCATGCCCCAGCCATGCTTGCCATCGGTGTTGGCATCACTGTACCAAGTAATATCTTCACCGGTGACTTTACGCGTTGGCAGCGTTTGGCCGTTGTCCATGGTTACATTGGCGTCCACCAGCGTTCGGGTTTGCAAATCACTGCTGCTTAAGTTGGCATCTCCACGATCCCACACCGCGTAGAAACCGGTAGCATCGGTGTTATCGTAGTCGTCTTCTTCTAGTATTTTGCCGGTACCAAAATACACCAAAGAATTGTAGCCATTACCCGCCGAGGCGGTGTCTGGGTTCAGAGCCACGGAAGGCTGGGTAGTAATTGGCTGGCTACCGGTATTAAACAAAGGATTGGCGCCATAGGCAGAGCCCCATTCGGATTCGTCGTCACTGGAGACATCGTAGACCCAAAGGTTACCTTGCAGATCACCCACATAAATACGATCGGCAATGCGGTCCGAATTAAAATCCGCCAGCACCGGCGTGCTCATACCGTTTTCGCCCAACAGCGATGTGACCGAAAGTGACCCGGCATCCAGTTTCATCCAATCACCGGTGGTCCAGTTACCATCAGCGCCTTGCTCTATAAACACAATAAACAGTTTTGCTTGGCCGTCATCGCTGTTGTAACCATTGCCGAACACGGCGGCCCATTTGCCGTTGTTCATCATGCTCATTTGTACTTTGCCGTAGATATAACCGACGTCTGAATCTTGCTCTGGGCCGAATTCCCACAGCACCAAATTTTCTATGTTGCTTTCGTCTTTACTGAACGTTGTTGGGTCGGTGACGTCCAGCGCATAAATACCACGGCCTCCGGCACGCAGGCCGCCGGCAATAATGGTGCGCCACGAGGGCGAGTCAGCCCCGGCTGGATCAATAAATACATCTGAAGCGGTTATCCCACCGTCGACAAAAAACCGGTGCTCATAACGCTCATCGGTGAGGTAGTACAAGCCCTCTTCCGTGCTATCTTCGTTATAGAGCAGGCCAGGAATGTAGCCGAATAGTTCCTTGCCGCCGTTATCAGGATCACCATCAAATGCGTGCAACATGCCATCGTTGGCACCCACATAAACCACCGACTGGCGGTATTCTTTCTTTTTGGCAAACTGAGAATATTTCTGCGTAGCAGATCCAAATTGAGTGATTAGCTTGCCATCGGCCGATTTGGAGCCGTAGTCCGGGTAATTGAGTTCCGGCTCACCCACCTCAATTGGTGATGAGTTAACAATATCACCCAGTAACCCCAAACTTTCTATAGAGCCATCGCTATTGTAGGAAGCGCGATCTCGAAAACCATCGTAATGCTTGCCGCGAATATAATTAATTACGGTTTTTGCGTGACTGGAATCGCCATCGCCCTCTAAATCCCCTTTAGCCTCGGCGCTGAAGCCGTTTAAATTTGCTTCGGTAAATTCGATACCATCGCCGTCTGCAGATAGGGTGAATATCAATCGGTCTTCGTGGCCATCGTCGCCAAGATTCAACACTCTATCATTCAACTTTTCCGCCGCGGACCATTTTGCTTTTGTGGCGAATTCTTTAGTACTTTCATTGTATGGGTAGCTGTGTAGGTCACCTGTCCAACGAAAATCTTCTCGATGATAGGTCGCCTGATAGAGCGCAGTGCCCGCCTCAATGGAGCCAGAGTTAAATGCCACCGCGGTTTGCGAGCCAGATTTAGAAATAATCTCTTCGAAAATCTCTTGGAAGCTTTTCACCAACTGATCGCCATCGTCGGCTTGGTACAATTTACCAGTGGTAGCGTTATTCCCGGTTTCGTCCAAGTCGACGCCAACACCCACCCCGTTATCCACCGCGTTGGTGATAACAGTGGATGGGCTAACACCAAAGCCGGCTATTAGATAAGTCGTAATATTATTGCGTACCGCCTCGCCTTCTGCCGTACCATCGGGCTTTCTTAGATCTGGGCGCAGATCCATATCGTAAAGCGCCAGAGCAACATCATCCAGAACGTCGTCAGAACCGTTGGTTGAAGTTTGGTTATGGCTAGAGGCATAACTCGATACGTCCGAGCTGACTTCCGAGTCCCGAGATGGCTGACCATCGGTCATCATCACAACGTAGTTTTTTTGGCACCAGGCTTCAATAACCGGTTCTGTTGGTGCTTTTCCGCCGGTAGCGCCTTCATATTTCGGGTTGGTATTAAAAACAGAAGTGCCTTTCGCAACTTTGCTGGTACCGGTAGATTTTGTGAATTCATCGGCGGGCTCTGGGTGCAGCACCAGGTTTTGATCTTGGGTACCCTCAATAAAATAGCGCCCCATGTCGTACAGGGTTTCACCCAGCGGAGTCGCCCAATAAGCTACGATATTATTGATTTCTTCAATCATTACATCGGCATGGGTTTTATCTGAACTACCATCAACGAACTCATCAACCGAATCTATATGAACCATAACTCGGCCACCGGATTCATGATCGAAACCGCCCAAGCCGATTCGAATATCATCCAAACCACGCACGAGTAGTTTGGCGGCATCCTGAACAATCTCTATTCGTTCGCCCACGCCGAACTTTTGGTCTTCCTCACCCCAGTTATCTGCACCTGTTTGACTATCATTAGAAAAATAGTAATTCCAGAAATTGCCCTTACCCGCCTCTCCGTGATCGAAAAAGTCTCGGTTGTCGTCAATCTGAGAGCCCGGGTTCGAATAGTTATTAAAGTCCGCGGAATACTTAACAAAATACTTATCTTCCTTGTCAAAACACGCTTTGGGCTTACCAGTAACCAAGTCCGTACCCGGTGTATTCCCCCACGCATAAGTTATTCCGTTATGAAAAATAAGTGCATTGCCACTTGCATCGGTTCGAGCCTCAACTTCATGGTAATACGTCCGGGTTCCACCTCTGCGACCACCTGAGTAAGTAGTGTAGGTATTTGGCAACACCATCGTTGAGCTACAATTACTGTAATTTTTAGTAGCGTCGTAATTCCCATAATAGAAATCATCGACCATCGACCCAGAATCATCCAGCACCAACATAACATTGTGTTCAATGTTTGAGGTTAACAATAGCGGCACATCCGGCAATTCCAGAGAATACACAGTATGGCTTACGGATAACGCCAAGCCGCCCGCCAATGCCGGCGCGGCGCTGCGATTAAGATGTTTAAATAATTTATTCACTGGTACCGTCCTTTTCGGCCAACCAAACCCGGGCCGAAATTTTTTGTTACACCATGTTGTAGTAAGCGCTTCAACCTACAGCGCATTAACGCTGTAATATCCCGCTATAATCTGTTCCGTAACGCCGTTAGGCCCCACAGCGCGAACCACCACACGGAAAACATCTGCCATTGGGCTATCGTGTGGGAATGAATAGTCGTTTTGCATGGAGACGTCCTGCATACCGCCGATCATGCTCACCTGGCCCATGCTTTCAATAAAATACCAAGCCTGGTAGTTGTCTACGATGCTTTCCGCTGCGCGCAACTTGTTGCCGGCAGTATCCCAGGTACTGTCGGCCAAGTAGTCGCCTGGACCATCCCCTTCAGAATACAGGCCACCTGTACCCATCGAGTTAAAGTTGGCAAAGCCCGCAGCATCCAATGTGTCGATAAAGTTTTCCGCTTCCACTAAGGCGGATTCTGCCACCTGAAAAACTAGGTTAGTTTCCCGAATGGCAGAGGTCATCCGCTCCTGCATAATCACGTTGCTATTAGCACTCATCACCACCACGGTTAGCACTAATAGAATCACCAAACTTACTGCCAGCACAGCGCCAGATTGACTACTAGGACTGGCAGTATTTAATGTTCTTCTTTTCATACTATTTCTAAACCTTGCAAGCGATTTAATTGCTAGCTTCGGATAACACCAGGCGATTTCGAATGCTTGAGGTGCCCGAATAAGTGCGCGTTAATGGCTGCCCGTTTAATTCGCTGTTGCTGCGAACAGTTAAACTCACGCGAGCGGATACCACCTGAGACATATCGGTTGGGCTAGCGGAGAATACATCCGCTGCTCCGTCGGCTGGGTCACTGGTATCACTGCCGTACATAATTTCAAAACTTTCCACATTAGGTACTAACTCTTGCACATCGCCGTTATCGCGCCGGTAAAGCGATGTTCCGTTACGCGTGTTTGTTGCTAAGAAATATTCACGCACAAAAGGTCGTAGCACCTGCGCTTCTTCGCGATAGGTGGTTTGGAAAATCGCTGAGGAATTGCTAAGCGAACCTACCGGCGAGGTAGTATGCTCGATGGTGGTAGCGGTATCGGCGTTGGTTTTGACAAAAATATCACCAAACTGGCAATTGCTTACTAAAAGGATAGTGCCTTGCGGAATGGCGCAACTGGTACGGAAGGTCAATGGGTCGTCTTCGTCACCGGCGGAGCTGTCTAGGCTGCTGATGCCGTCGCAAGCCGGCTGCGCTCCAACAATTCGAACGGTGCTGGTGCCATCAAGTACTTTTCGGCCACCAATCGTGGCATCCTTGGCGTTAGTAGTACCGGTGATACCGCCGCCATTAAAAAAGCCGGTAAAGTCACCGCCACCGGTTACCAAGTTCTGCACACGAGATTTATCATTCACACAACCGGCAAAATCAGCATTGCGAAAATCACGACTAATAAAATCCATGGCGATACGGCCGGTGTCTTGCACCGATGCCATAGCCTCCTGTACTCGAGTGCCCTCGCGAGAGCTATCAAACACCGTCAAAACCCCAAGCATTAATAAAACGCCCAAGCCCATAGCAACGAGCAGCTCGATCATCGAGAATCCTCGTTGGCCTTTGACTTGGAATTTTGTGGGCGCGAATATCATGCCTTGCTCCGAATTCACTTCGTTTTTATAGCCGTACGGTGAGGACAAGTTCTTGTTCGGTGTCGCTATCGTCTTGTTCGTAACGGCCGGTTTGGACATTTTCATTCCAAGTAATGGTTATTTCGTAGGTTTCTTCATCGGAATCAAATTCAATTTCGCCGGCGCCACCGGGCAAACCACCATCGGTAGGCTTAGCCTCAATCATTTGCTTCCATTGATACACGTCTAGGTCTGCTTGGTCGGCAAAACTGCAGGTTGTACAGTTGGGATCCGTTGCGCTGGATGTTTTGGAGTTGTTGTAGCTGTTGGCGTTGATACCCGCAATATTGGCGCGCATGCGCTCCACCATGTCGTAGGCGTATAGAGTAGCAACGGTGCGGTACTGGCTATTGGTGACATTTTTGGTGCCCATCAGCTGAACGCTGGCCAGGCCCAAAAACCCAATGGAAAGGATAATAACGGTAACTAAAATCTCAATGAGCGTTATACCGCGTTGATGTTGTACCGAGTGCATCATAAAAACCTACTTCTACTCAGCCAGGGTCATCAACGCGGTAATTATTCAGCACTGCTGTGCTGACATGGTTCAGTATTGGTTATGGGCCATTGCAGTCATCTGCATCGCCAATCCAAGCCGAACCGCTAATTAACAAGTTGATGTATCGCCCGGTTTCGTCGTCGCGATTGTCACACAATTTAAATGCCTCTTCGGTGTCCGAAGGCGGCGTTCCAGTACCGTTAGCAGCGGCAAAGCCACGGCTATCAAACTCTATGGCGGTTGCGCCTGCTACGGCAGAAAGAGCGGAGCCACTGGCCAATGCCTGCCACACTCTTATTTCTTCACCGGTGTCCAACATATCGTCGTCATCGGCGTCGAGGTAAACGACTAACCCATTGGGCCAGTTGGTGCCATCGACTGGCGCTAAAAATACCCGCCCACCCTGCCGCAGTGCTTCTGCTCGCGCATACTGTATGGCGGACAAAATCTCATTAGCGTTGGCAACCATGCGGTTACGCTGCATGGTTTCGTTAAAGTTAGGGACGGCCACCACTGCCAAAATTGCGACAATTGCAATCACGATCAGCAATTCAACAAGTGTAAAGCCCTTTTGGTTCACCACTGTGTAACCCCTAAATAGATGAATAAAAGCTTAGTGGACGGCATTTTACATTGCAGCCCGGTGCGGATTAACGGCAATCAACCGCTCACTAGTGGGAACGGCAATTGACGAGGTGCTCTAATTCACGAATGAGCGGAATAGGATGATAACGCTAAGTAAAAACCCGGCGCGAGGGGAGAATAAAAAGAATGTCACACAGCGAAACCAACGGTCTCAACCACAAGTGAAAATACGGGTAAAACGAGGCTGGAGCGGTAACAATCAGCTGTTATTGTCGCTCAGCTGTTTTAACGCTTAGCAGCATAACGCGGTTTACTAATTAGCGTAGACGATAATTTAACCAACGCAAATATTCGAACTCACGAGGTAATGACAAACCCTATGGCAATTGTCTTACGGGCAGGTTTTTTCCCAGCAGGTTTCTTTACTACCAAAGGCGTTATCGTCACCGTTGCGATCCCAACCCCTCTGGCCAGTAGAACGCAGTGCAATGACGCCATCTCCGGCCATGCGGCCGTCGCTTTTCGGCGTGGCAGTAATGGTGTAAGAGGTCGCCGTGGACACGGCGATTTTAAGATCGTACAGCTTTTTGCTGCCGTCCAAGGGGGCTTCAGTGGCAAAGATGGTTGGCGCCGCCGGTGAAGTCACCGCGGCTGTTTTGCCATCCGCCCCAATGTAGCTGCCGTTAGTCGTGTAGAAACGCTCCATGGTTTGAGCGAACACCACCAACGCACCCATGGCGTCTTGCCGATAGCCTTTTTCCACGTGGGAGAAATAACTTGGCATGGCCACGGCGGAGAGTATGGCCACGATGGCCACCACAATAACCAGCTCTATCAGAGTGAACCCGTGCTGTTTGCGCATAGTGAATCCTTGTGAGTATCGTTGCCTTGCCGGCACCACTTTGGCGGCAAAGCGTTGTTCATTCCCTAAACATAGGCCACAAAACTCGATTGCTCAACGCGCATATAAGCTCTGTGTGAGCCGAGCTTCACAAATTAAGCTTGGCGTTCTGGCCGCAACTCTACCGGTAGAGAAAAACGCACGTTTTCTGGCTCGCCGTCGATCTCCATTGGGTTATCGGCACCCAGCTGTCGCAACCGATCGACCACGCCTTGCACCAGCACCTCGGGCGCCGAAGCACCGGCGGTAACACCGATGGTACGTTTGCCATCAAACCAGGATTTTTCTAACGCCTGGGCGTCGTCTACCAAGTAGGCCTGGGCGCCGCAGCGTTCCGCCAACTCGCGCAGGCGATTGGAGTTGGAAGAATTAACCGAACCCACCACCAGCACCACATCGCACTCCAGAGCTAACTGCCGCACGGCATCCTGGCGGTTTTGGGTGGCATAGCAGATATCGTCTTTACGCGGGCCTTTGATGTTGGGGAATACCTTGCGTAAAGCATCAATGACAACCGATGTGTCATCCACCGACAAGGTGGTCTGGGTGACGTAGGCCAAGTTGTCCGGGTCTCGCACATTAGCGGCCAGCACATGCACGTCGTTTTCGTTTTCGACCAAATACATGTCGCCGCCGCGGCTGTGGTCGTACTGACCCATGGTGCCCTCTACCTCGGGGTGGCCGTGGTGGCCGATGAGTACACACTCCTGCCCCTGACGACTAAAACGCAAAACTTCCATATGCACCTTGGTTACCAGCGGGCAGGTAGCGTCAAATACTTTGAGGCTACGCTCTTTGGCTTCTTCTTGTACTGCCTTAGAAACACCGTGGGCGCTGAAGATAACCAGTGCGTCGTCGGGCACTTGATCTAATTCATCGACAAAAATAGCCCCGCGATCACGCAGCGTGTCCACCACAAATTTATTGTGCACCACCTCGTGCCGCACATAAATGGGGGCGCCGAACACGTCCAGCGCTCGGTTTACAATGTCGATAGCGCGATCTACGCCGGCACAAAAGCCCCGTGGGTTGGCTAATTTAATTTGCATCTTGCATCAGTGCGTGGTGACCGGCACCACGTCCAAAATTTCTACCTGAAAATGAATATCACGGCCAGACAGAGGGTGGTTGAAGTCCACAGCCACGGTTTGCTCATCAAAATGAGCGACCACACCGGGCATTTCTGAGTTTTGTGCATCGGCAAATGCCAGCATCAGGCCCTCGGCCATTTCAATGCTGGGGTCGAACTCGGAGCGTGGTATCTCTTGTATGTTCTCTGGGTTGCGCTGGCCAAAACCGTCTTCGGGTTTGATCAGCACAGTCGCTTTGGAGCCACTGCCCATACCAAAAATGGCGCGCTCAAAACCGTCCAATAAATTGCCGTCACCCACTTCAAAGGTGGCGGGCTTACCTTCAAAGGTAGAATCCACCACATCGCCGTTATCTAATTTAAGGGCGAAGTGCAAAGTGACTCGGGTGCCTGGCCCTATGGTTATTTCGCTCATAGTCGTCATCACTATCAATCTAAAGTGTTTACTTATCTAGAGTTTCTACCGCTTCTGCATTAGGCTGCGGCTTGCCGCGCAAGGCATCAGTCAGCAACATAATGGCGCCACCGCTGATCGCCATATCGGCGATATTAAATGCGGGCCAATAATAGGTTTGGTAGTGCACCACAATAAAATCCACCACATAGCCCAAAGTGGCTCGGTCGTATAGGTTGCCAACCGCGCCGCCCAGTACCAAAGCCAAAGCCAGTGGCTCCCAGGTTTTTTGCTTAGGGATACGCGCTAGCCAAATAATCAGACCAACACTCACCACCACTGCCAGCAGGCCTAGAAAGTATCGCTGCCAACCGCCGGCATCGCCTAAAAAGCTAAACGCTGCGCCGTAGTTATGCATTAGCGTAAAGTTAAAAAACGAGGTAAACACCACCGGAGTATGCATCTCCAAACTGCCACTCACCGCCATTTTACTGGCTTGATCTAACATGAAAACCACGATGGCCAGGGCATACCATAGCCATGTTTTACTGTGCAACTTAAGCATGGGCGCGGCTCTCACCTTCACCGGCGACATTGATTTGGCACCGGCCGCAGATCTCTGGGTGCTCGGTGGAGGTGCCCACGTCTTCTAGGACATGGTAGCAGCGCACGCACTTGTTGCCGGCGGCTTTAACAACCGCCACTTTGAGGTTGCTAATATCCGTGCCTACCGCGCTAGCACCAGCTTCGGCCAATGGCGCCACCGCAGCACCGGAGGTAATCAATACAAAGCGCAGCTCATCATCCAGCTGCTGCAGTTTGGCCAGCAAATCGCCGTCGGCATACAGTGTAACCGCTGCCGTCAATCCGCCACCCACAACGCCTTGGTTACGCTGATCTTCCAACACTTTATTAACGGCACTCTTAACGCCGGCCAGTGCTTGCCAGTATTCCATGTCGGCGCTCACAGAAGGCACGTCATAGTAATGGCTTAAAAACACCGATGACTCACGCGGTGCAGCAGGCAATGCCTGCCATATTTCATCGGCGGTAAACGACAGCACCGGGGCGATCCAACGCACCAGCGATTCCACAATAATGTGCATAGCGGTTTGCGCCGAGCGCCGAACCAGGCTGTCCGCCTGTGTTGTGTAGAGGCGATCTTTGATGATATCCAAATAGAAACCACCCAGCTCAACACTGCAAAAATTGTGCAGCTTTTGGTAGAACAGATGGAACTGATAATTATCGCAATCCGAACGCAGTTGTTCTTGTAACTGAGCGGTGCGGGCTACGGCCCAGGCATCCAAGCCCAGCAACTGACCCGCCGCAACACTGTGCTGCACTGGGTCGAAGTCAAATAAATTACCCAGTAAAAAGCGCGCCGTGTTGCGAATACGGCGATAGGAATCGGCACTGCGCTTAAGAATATCTTTGGACGCACTCATCTCACCGCTGAAGTCGGTACCGCAGGCCCACAGACGCAAAATATCGGCGCCCAGCTCGTTGAGGACCTCTTGTGGCGGCACGGCGTTATCACCGGACTTGGACAATTTTTTGCCCTGCTCATCCACCAAGAAGCCGTGGGTTAATACGGTTTTATAGGGCGGCGCGTTACGGATGGCCAAGCTGGTTTTTAAGGAGGACTGGAACCAGCCGCGATGCTGATCAGAGCCCTCTAAATACAAATCCGCGGGCACACTGAGGTTATCGCGCGCTTCTAACACCGCAAAATGCGACACGCCGGAGTCAAACCAAACGTCCAGAGTATCTGTTACTTTCACGTACTGATCTGCATCTTCTGCCAGCAGTGTGGCCGGGACTAAATCGAACCAGGCATCCATACCCTCGGCTTCTACTAGCTGGGCCACCTGCTCGATCAATGCCGGCGTGTTGGGATGCAGATCCTGCGACTCTTTGTGCACGAACAACGCGATGGGGGCACCCCAGGTGCGCTGCCGAGAGATACACCAATCGGGGCTGTTACCGAGCATGGATTCAATGCGAGCTTTACCCCAGCCCGGCACCCACTGCACTTGGTCAACGGACGCCATTACCTTATCTTGCAAACCGCTCTTGGTCAGGCTGATAAACCACTGCGGCGTGGCCCGAAAAATCAACGGTGTTTTTGTGCGCCAGCAATGGGGGTAGCTGTGGGTGATTTTTTCTTCCGCCAACAGCGCATTACGCTCGCGCAATACGGCCAGTATTTTTTCGTCAACTTTGTAAACGTGTTCGCCAGCAAAGAGCGGCACCTGCGCCCGGTATACGCCGGAGTCGTCTAAATAATTCAGCGTCTCTATGCCGTATTTGTTGGACACATTAAAGTCATCCACGCCGTGGTCCGGCGCGGTGTGCACACAACCGGTACCGGCATCGGTGGTAACGTGGTCGCCCAGGATTACCGGCACCTGGCGATCGTAGAACGGATGCTTTAATAGAGTATTTTCCAACTGCGCACCGGCAACGGTGGCCACAACTGCGACGTTTTCATAGCCACCGCGGGCAGCAACCGATGAAGCCAGGGCCTGAGCCACTATCAGATAATCGTCATCGGCCTTAACGAGCGCGTAATCCACGTTGGCATTGAGGCTCACTGCCTGGTTGGCGGGCAGCGTCCAAGGTGTTGTGGTCCAAATAACCACGCTGATGGATTCGGCGGGCTCGTCCGAGCCAAATAATGTTAAGCAGGCGGCGACGTCTACTACCGGAAATTTAACGTCTATGGCAAAGGAAGTTTTATCCTGGTATTCCACTTCGGCCTCGGCCAACGCAGAGCCCCCCACCACCGACCAGTACACGGGCTTGTAACCCTTTTGCAAATGGCCGTTTTCGATGATTTTACCCAGCGCGCGGATGATATCGGCTTCGTACTTTTTATCCATGGTGAGGTAGGGGTTGTCCCACTCACCGAGCACTCCCAAACGAATAAAATCTTTTTTCTGCCCTTCTACCTGCTTGGCGGCGTAGTCACGGCACTTTTGGCGGAAGGTTTTAAAATCCACCTTAACCCCGGCCTTGCCAACCTTCTTTTCCACCCGGTGCTCAATGGGCAAACCGTGGCAATCCCAACCGGGCACGTAGGGTGCATCAAAACCGCTGAGGGTTTTTGATTTAACGATAATGTCTTTTAAGATTTTATTTACCGCATGGCCCAGGTGAATATCGCCGTTGGCGTAGGGCGGGCCATCGTGCAGGATGAAAGTTTTTTGACCGGCACGGGCTTGGCGTATTTGTTGGTACAAATTTTCACTCTGCCATTTTTTCACAAAACCTGGCTCACGCTGGGCTAGGTTTGCCTTCATGGCAAAGCTGGTGGACGGTAAATTAAGAGTCGATTTGTAATCTGTCATAACGTCTGATGGTATCTGTCGGCCGCGACCGAACAATTAAAAAATAAAATGGATTCTTGGGCTGCTCTGGCAAGTTAAACGCTGGCCTTAGACAATGCCCTGGAAGTAATCTCGAGTGCTCTGCACATCCATTTGAATTTGTTGTTTTAGCTCGTCGAGCGAGGCAAATTTTTTCTCGGAGCGCAGTTTGTGGCAAAACTCTACGGTGAGTAACTGGCCATAAATGGTGTCGTTGAAATCCAGCAAGTGAACCTCTAAAACGACCTTATCATTACCATTTACCGTGGGCCGTAAGCCAATGTTGGCCGCACCAACTAGGTTGGGGTAATTGGGCAAACTGGCCCGTACGGCATACACCCCTTGCAAGGGCGAACGGAATCGATGTAGCTTGACGTTGGCCGTAGGCAAGCCCAATTGCCGACCCAGTTGCTTGCCGTATTCAACGTGGCCGGTAATGGTATAGGGCTTACCCAGTAGCTGGCTGGCCAGCGTAAAGTCGCCATCGGCCAAACACTGCCGAATTCGCGTACTGCTGACTCGCTCACCGTTAATTGTAAAGGTATCGGTGCTGCACACCTCAAAGCCACTGGCCCCGCCGTGAGCCAACAACAATTCAAAGTCGCCCTGGCGGTCGCTGCCAAAGCGAAAATCATCACCCACCACTAGGTGCCGCACGCCGAGCTTGTGCACCAACACCTGCTCCACAAACTCATCTGCTGTAAGGCTGGCAAGTGTATGGTTAAAGCGCAGGCAGCATACCCGGTCTATGCCTGCAGCAAACAGAGCCTGTATCTTCTCCCTAAACCGCATCAGCCGAGCCGGGGCTTTGTCTGGTACCAGAAACTCCAGAGGTTGTGGCTCAAAGATCATGGCAACCGACGGTAAATTCAGTGCCGCAGCCTGAGCCTGCACCTGCTGCAATACCTGCTGATGGCCCAAATGCACTCCATCAAAAGAGCCCACAGTGAGCACGCAGCCGTGGTGACGAGCCTTAATATTATGCAGCCCGTAAATTAACTCTTGCTGATTAGGTGAAACCACAGAAATGCCCGGCAAACTCAACTGATGATTAAAAGCGGGCGATTATACCCCAAAGCCCGCCATACTGTGCGCTTTTTGCCAACCAATCCAACAGTGCAAGCCGTTGCATCAGCGCGTATGACAAATAACGCTTTTAATTTTGATAACGCCATAGGCGGCCATTAACTGCTCGGGCGCAGATGACGAGCCCGGAACCCGGTAAGCACCAGGCCTACTAGGTAGCCAGTAAAGCCCAGCCCACACACAGCTACCAACTGCCAAACTCGCTGCCAGGTGCTCTTGATAGACCAATCTCCCCAAAACACCAACATGGCCAGCAGTATCGCGCACATCAGCGCGTTGCTCACCACCTGCTGCACGGCAACCCGCCACCAACCCGACTGGGGAGTATAGATGCCTGCGGAGCGCAACCCTCGCAATAGCAGCCATGCGTTTAAAAACGCCGAGGCGGCCGTAGCCAGGGCCAGCCCCATATGCCCCAGGTTGAACCAAAAATACAGTGGTGCCACAAAAATCACGTTAAGCACCATATTGGCCACCATAGCCACAACACCGATCTTTACCGGTGTTTTGGTGTCCTGGCGGGCGTAGAAACCCGGCGCCAGCACCTTAATCAGCATAAACGCCACTAAGCCTAGAGCGTAAGCACGCAGGCTAAAGCTGGCCATGGCGATATCGTGGGCGGAGGTTTTGCCGTACTGGAACAAGGTCGTCAAAATAGGCTCGGCCACCACTACTAGGGCCAACGCCGCCGGCACCGCGATTAATATGATGGTGCGCAGGGCCCAATCCAAGGTTTGGCTGAACTTCTCTGGCGCTTGCTGGGCATGCAAACGCGAAAGCTTAGGCAGAATCACCGTGCCGATAGCCACCGCAAACACGCCTAAAGGCAGTTCTGACAAGCGATCCGAGTAGTACAACCAGGATACACTGCCGGTGGGCAATAGAGAGGCCAAAACCGTATCCAACAACAGGTTAATTTGGCTAACCGAGACGCCAAAAATGGCCGGCAACATCAATTTGAAAATCTTGCGTACCCCGGGGTGCCGATGATCCAAGCTGGGCTTTGGCAGGAGGCTTAAACGCGCCAGAAACGGCAGCTGAAACACCATTTGCACCACTCCCGCCAAAAATACCCCCCAAGCCAGGGCATACGCCGGCTGGGCCATGGAAGGTGCCACGGCCACAGCCGCGGTAATCAATACCACATTAAGCCAAACAGGCGTTAAGGCCGGCACGGCGAATCGGTCGTAGCTGTTTAGGATGCCACCGGCAAACCCCGTTAAAGATATAAGCAGCAAATACGGAAAGGTGATGCGCAGCAAATCCGCCACCAAGCCAAACTTCACCGGATCGGCCGTATAGCCCGGCGCAAAGACGAAGGCCACCACGGGAGAAAACGCCACCGCTAGCAGCGTAAACGCCAACAAACTCAGGCCCAATACACCAGCCACGTTGTTGATCAACAACTGCACTGCGGCGTGGCTTCCCTGGGACCGATACTCACTTAACACTGGCACAAAGGCCTGGGAGAAGGCGCCCTCGGCAAACAGCCGGCGAAAGAAATTGGGAATCTTAAAAGCGATATAAAAGGCATCCGCCGACGCCTCGGCTCCTAAATAGCGGGCAAAACACACATCCCGCACTAAGCCCAATATGCGAGACATAAACGTCATCACGCCAACCAGCGAACTGGCGCGCAGCAAGCCTCTTTCGCGTTTGGGCCGCTCCTGCTGGCTGTATTTATCCTGTTCCTTCATGCTGCTCTCTCTAGGCCTTTAGTGGAGCTCCATTTGTGCGCGCAAGGTAGCGCTTTCGCAAGCAAACCACAACTGGCACACTCAGCTTTCAGCCAATGCCGCTGCCATCGCCCTTGACCTCCTCAGCAAAACCCAATACTGTACACACATACAGTTTATGAGGAATGACTTATGGCAGTTGTAGCGGTTTGGAAATGCGATAGAGATGGCACTATGTTTGACAACAAAAAAGACGCCGAAGAACACGACAATATGCTTGAGCTCGCGGCTAATATTACCAGCCTGCTGGAACAAGCCGTACCAGAACTCAGCGAAGATCTCGGCGAGGCCGTGGGCTTAGTGTTGGCACAAAAGCGTGATGTATTGGCCAAAGCCTGTAAAGGTAAACCCAGCCTTCTACTAGAAGAAATGGTAGCCCCCAGCGATAGCAACGTTAGCGATATCCAAAAAGCCGGCAACGCTTGACTGAGGCCTACCGACTTTCTCCCCAGGCCAAAAGGGGCAGCCAGCTGCCCCTTACCCTCCACCAACCGTCAAGCCAATAAACTTTATAATCGCTAAAGCCTCATCGACGCCCCCTTTAACCAAGCCAGGCCCTGGCCCGCTACCACCTATTCGCTGCCGCTTCTTGCTACCTCACTTCCAGAGATGGCCACTCCAGGGCCACATGCAAATCCGCGTTGGGCATAAGCGGGGTTAACCTAAAGTTGAATGCCCAATTAACGCCTCATTCAGCTGTAAACCGTTAAAACGTACAACGCTGATAAAGATATACGCGCCGCCGCCGATGCACCGAGTAAGGCCTGAGGCGCCAATCCATGAGCACAAATGAGTGTTCAAAGTTATGTAAATTCCCTAATCGGCGTTCCAAATAGCAACTTTCTCGCTTGAGCTATTCTTTTTCGCTGGTAGAATCTATGAACTGCGTCACGGATGAAATCATACGCACTTCACAATTCTCCCTACATGGAAGAGGAATTACCATGCAAGCGAATTACCAACTCATGTCGAGTTTCCAACAGCAGCAAGGACTCATGGCTAGCTATCGCATTGTATTCAAAGGAGAAATACTCCCCGGCAAGCGTAAAGACATCGTTATGCTGGACTTTGCCGAGCGCTTTAAAGTCCCTACAGGTGATCAGCTTAAGGCGCTGTTTTCTGGCGAGCTCAAAGTGCTAAAGAAAGGCATTGATGAGAACACCGCCATCCGATTCGTCAAAGCGCTGGAGTCCATCGGCGTCAAGGCCAAGCGAGAGATCGAGGTGCCTGAAGTAAGTTCACACCTGGAGCTCACCGATAACTTCTTTGATACCACGCCGGTAGCGGCACCACAGCCGCACACTCTGCCCGAGCACTACCCTCAGCGCCTTAGCGAGAAGCTGGAGCTAGCCCGGGGCAAATCAAAGAAAACCGTATCGCCGGTTAACACCCGTCGCGGCCGGCCTACACCGCCGTTTTCCAAGTAGCCGTTTTCCAAAGCGTTGGTTTCCGAGCACCCAGTTGCAAGGGGTGCAGGCTACTAGTTCAGGCTACTAGTTAAAGCCACGCCAAAGTAAGCCCTGACAAAGTAAAGCGAAGTCAGGGCCAACAGCGATCAGAGTCAACATCGAGAAGAGACAAACACATTAATAGAGCCACGGCTCACTCGTTGTGTTTTTTTCATTCGATTGTTGACATGGCGATAAAAACACGCATAATGCTGCGTCCTTAAACTTGAGCCCATATAAAGGAGCAACACGGTGGCAAACTCACCCCAAGCGAGAAAGCGCGCCCGTCAAAACGACAAAGCTCGCCATCACAACGCCAGCCTGCGCTCAATGGTCCGTACTTACATCAAAAAAGTGAATGCAGCCATTGCCGCCGGTGACGTCGAATCAGCCAAAGCAGCCTATACTGCGGCAGTGCCCGTAATTGATCGAATAGCCGACAAAGGCATTATTCACAAGAACAAAGCCGCACGCCACAAGAGCCGCTTAAACGCCCAAATCAAAGCGCTTGCCGCTTAATTTGAGCTTCGGCTAAGAAACCGCGCACTGCGCGGTTTTTTTATGCCTGCCCAAATCCGGAAGCGGCTCATCTAGCGCTACACGCCGCCGACAGCTATCCCCAGACGTCCTCGCCCACATCAGCCACATCTCCGCCCTCACTAGCCCTAGCGGCAAGCAGGCCTTAGCACGCGCGCGCCACAACGAAAACCAGGCAACACCGGCTGGAAGCCCAGGCGAAAAAAAGCCGGCACAAGGCCGGCTAAGCGAGACACACGAATACAAATGATGCACTGCTAATTAAGCTGCTGCTTTAAGCACCCTGGCAATTACCGGTAGGGCTTTATAATTTCCAACCTATAATTTGCCTGTACTCAATATTTACACAGCCAGCGCACTTAAGCCCTATTTAATGGGAGCATGGCTACGGGCCTTAGCTTTTACCTGCAATTCCTGAGTGGCCTGCCGAGATTTGCGCAACTCCCTGTACGCCTGCTGCTTGCCGGATAGGTACTGTGGCTCCCAGGCTTGATCATCCTCTACGCCATAACTGGCGGCGCTTTGACGAGTAAAGTACGGATTCCAAAGATGCGGCCTACCCACGGCCACCAAATCAGCACGACGTGTGTGTAGAATCGTGTTTATCTGTGCCGCATCCGTGACGTTGCCTACAGTCATGGTGGCAATTTTGGGCACGTTGCGTATGGCTTCAGAAAACTGCACCTGAAACATACGCCCATAGATCGGCTTTTGGCCCGGGTCTGTCTGCCCAGCGGATACATCGATCAAATCACAGCCGGCAGATTGGAAAGCCTCTGCAATGGCAAAGGTATCCTCTTCTGTTATCCCCTGCTCCATCCAATCACAGGCAGATATCCTAACGGACATAGGTTTGTGCTCCGGCCAGCAACGTCGCATTGCCTCAAATACGGCTAAGGGAAAGCGCAGGCGATTTTCGATTGCGCCTCCGTATTGGTCCGACCTCTGGTTTGTAATGGGCGACAAAAACGAGCCGAATAGATAGCCGTGCGCACAGTGCAGTTCCAACATATCAAAACCGACACTTTCGGCCCGCTCAGCGGCGGCAGCAAATTCATCAATAATGCGCTGCATACCCTGTTCATCCAGCTCTGTAGGCACCTGGGAAATGCCATCGAACCAAGGTAGAGGGGAAGCGGACACCAACGGCCAATTCTGCTGTGCATCGGCGATTGGGTAATCTGCTTTTTGCCAGCCTTTCTGTGTAGAACCTTTGCGGCCAGCATGGCCAAGCTGGAGGCAGATTTTAGTATCTGTGTATTGGTGAACAAAATCTACGATGCGCTGCCATTGCTGGGCATGGTCATGGGTCCAAAAACCCGGGCAACCCTGGGTAATTCGAGCATCGGGGGAAGGACAAGTCATTTCAGTTACCACCATTCCCATTCCACCTTTAGCATGGCCGGCGTAATGCACATAATGCCACTCACTGAGGTTGCCGTTGTCATCCGCGGCATACTGAGCCATGGGCGACATTACCACGCGGTTACGCAATTCCAGATCACGCAATTTGAAACGGGTGAACATTGGCGTGGGCCGGGAGTCTCGGTAGTCGTAACCGGTTTGCTCGAAATAACGCTGGTACCAAGCAGTATCTGCGGCGTCTACAAAACTCGGATCTCGCAACATTAGATTGTCGTAGGTAACGGACTTGGCTCGGCACATAACGACCATGGCAAATTGCATGGCGTCCATATCCCACGACCGTTCCATATGTTCAAACCAAGCTAAAGACACATCGGCGTTGTGTTGAACAATTTGCACCGGCGCCCTACGCGCCGCATCATAGGCTTCAAAAGCCTTGTCGACACTGCGCTCGCCATGGGCCACCACGGCATCGTGAAAACTAATAGCGCACTCCATCGCCAACTTGGTACCCGAGCCAATAGAAAAATGCGCCGAGGCCTTAGCATCACCTAAAATAGCGATGTTTTTATAGAACCATTGGTTACAGAAAATCCGCGGGAATTGTCGCCACATGGAACGATTTAAAATCAATCCGTGCCCTTGTAACTCATCTGCAAAAATGACTTCTAATTTGGATTTAGAGCCTGCCTCATCCTGAACTTCAAAGCCATGCTTTTGCCAGCAGTCGTCGGACATTTCAAATACCCAGGTCGACTTATCAGCCTCGTACTGGTAAGTGTGCGCACAAATCAGACCATGCTCTGTCTCTTTAAAGAAATAGGTGAAATCTGCCAACGGACGAGTGGAGCCCATCCAACAGAAACGGTTAGATTTATGCTCAGTGGTCGGCTGAAAATGATCTGCGTAGTGGTCGCGGATAGCCGAGCCAATGCCATCGGCTGACAATATAATGTCAGAGTCGGCGAATCGGGTTTCTAAAACTTCTGGCTCAATACGCTGATCAAAGTGAAGCCCGACACCAAGGTCATGACAGCGGTCCTGCAGTAATTGCAACAATCGAATCCGAGAAATGCCACAAAATCCATTACCACTGCAACGGACATCCTGATCTTTACGATGAATTACAATATCGTCCCAGTAAGAAAATTGTTGAGTTAAATGTTGATAGGACTCGGGGTCTCGAGACAGAAACTCTTGCAGAGTTTCGTCCGAAAAAACTACGCCAAAACCAAAGGTATCGTCGGCCTTGTTTTGCTCGTAGACATCTATCTGCCACGAGGGCTTGGCCTTTTTGGTTAACAATGCGAAGTATAATCCTCCCGGACCACCACCAATGATCGTAATTTTCATAAGTAACCTGTTAAGCGATTAATACCGCACCCACGGTGCTGTATGAGTGAGGCGCAAAAACTGAAGACAAGGGGCGAGCGCCAAAGAAACGCGCCACCATACAAACACCGTACAATATTTTATATTACACGTAAACTATTAATCTGTAATTTATTGCAGCTTTTCGAAGAGATCTATTCTGCTCTGCTTTGAAGTTGGCTTATAATGCGCGTCACAAAAGCCCAAGGACCTAAAAATAATGGCCAGCAACCAGCCCCCAAAAAACCCAGCACTCGACCAAGCGGCTCAATCGTCCTACCTAAAGCTTTGGTTAGAACTGGCAAGAACCTCGAAAACCATCGAGCAGCAAATGGAAGAGCGACTACAAACGGAGTTTAACCAAAGCTTTGCCCGGTTCGACGTACTATCTCAACTTGAAAGGTTTGATCCCGAGCGGCTACCCATGGGCGTTTTGGCAGGCAATCTGTTAGCGAGCAAAGGCAACATAACTCGCCTGATAGACAGAATGATTAAAGATGAATTGATCGACCGCAAACCGTCACCGCAAGACCGACGGATAATACAAGTGGGCTTTACCAACCAAGGCCGTCAGCTTTTTAAAAAAATGGCACAGGCCCATGCCCAGTGGTCATCGGAGATTCTCGGCGGCATCACCAAGAAAGACGCGGACCGAATGTTGAAAATGCTGAGAACCTTGCAGGCAACCTCGGATATAGATTAAGCCCACCTCGTCCGCGATCCCCAACCGCTGGGTTGATCTACATTATTTCGCCACCCGCTACCACAATAGCCTGCCCTGTCATGGACTCGGCACCGGACCATAACCATGCGACGGTGTCCGCCACTTCCTCAGGTTGAATCAAACGCTTTTGCGGCGACCACTTGGCCAGTTCGGCCAGCGCTTGATCTTCGGTTCTACCGGTTTTTTTCACGATATTGTCAATTGCCTGTCGCGTCAGTTCTGTATCGGCAAAGCCTGGGCAAACCGCATTAACGGTAATGCCAGTAAGGGCCAACTCTAGAGCCAACGATTTGGTCATGCCCACAACGCCATGCTTAGCTGCAGTATAAGCTGCCACGTATTCGTAACCCTTAAGCCCAGAAGTACTGGCGATAGTGATAATTCTGCCCCAGCCCAATGATTTCATATCGGCCAGCGATTCTCTGGTACAAAAAAAAGGGCCGTTTAGATTTACCGCCAACATTTGCTGCCACAGCTCATCGGTGGTTTTACCAAAAGTAGCGGTCTTAGCCTGCCCGGCGTTATTGACCAACCCTGAAATTAAACCAAAATTTTCACGCGCAGTTGCGAAGGCTCGCTGCACGCTATCGCTGTCAGTTACATCCGCAGTTACGGCCCGAGCCCGCGGTAATTCCTCAGCCAGCGCCTCTAAGGGCGCGAGTGTCCGGCCCATTAAACTTAAACTGACACCCTCTTTTGCCAGGCGCCGGGCGATGGCAGCACCAATACCTCGGCCAGCACCAGTAATTACTATGTGTTTCTCAGTCATATTTGCCTCAAATTAAGCCATTGCATCGCTGCGGGCGTAGCACGAACATTACCAATACTCTGCCTCGCAACATTTATATTACACGTAAACTATTTGCCTGTCACAGGTTAATCCATTACAGTGATAGCCATCATTTTTATATCGCTAAATAAGGATTCTTCATGCACGCCTGCGGACCAGGAATAAATGCGGCCACGTATAAACCTACTCATTTCCTTTGGGGCTTTGAAAATCATACGGCTACTATTACGCTGAACCAACCTAGCCGAAAAAACCCCCTAACCTTCGAAAGCTACGCTGAACTTAGAGACTGTTTTCGCGCCCTAGCTTACACACCAGAGGTTATGGCCGTTGTATTGGCAGGCGCCGGAGATAATTTTTGTTCCGGTGGAGATGTGCACGACATAATAGGCCCCCTAACCAAAATGTCCATGCCACAACTATTGGACTTTACCCGCATGACCGGAGACCTGGTAAAGGCGATTCGCCACTGCCCTCAGCCCATAATAGCCGCAGTTACTGGCGTATGCGCCGGGGCCGGGGCCATACTTGCTATGGCCGCGGATTATCGTATCTCCGCGACTGACAGTAAAACAGGGTTTTTATTTACCCGAGTAGGACTCGCCGGTTGCGATATGGGCGCTTGCGCCATGCTACCTAGAATTATCGGCCAAGGCCGCGCCAGTGATCTTTTATTCACAGGCCGAATGATGTCTGCAGAAGAAGGCTTGCAGTGGGGATTTTATAATGAGCTTGGCAGCGCCACTGAGGTTATGGACAAGGCAAAAGCCTACGCCACAAAGCTGGTATCCGGGCCAACTTTTGCCCACGGTTTAACAAAAATGATGCTGCATCAAGAGTGGAATATGAGCATTGACCAAGCCATTGAGTCAGAAGCTCAGGCACAGGCCATTTGCATGAAAACGGAAGACTTTAATCGCGCTTACCAGGCATTTACCCAACGAGAAAAACCGGACTTCAAAGGCAATTAATTGCCAAACAGCAGGATATCACTATGCAATTTTTACAACCAGAAAACTGGCCGAAACCGAAAGGCTACAGCAATGGAATCGTGGCACAAGGTAAAACCATTTTTATCGGTGGGCAAATAGGCTGGGATGAAAACGAAGAGTTCCAAAGCGATGACTTTGTCGAACAGGTGCGTCAAACATTAACGAACACGCTTTCGGTTCTTGCCACTGCAGACGCAAGGCCGGAGCATATCACACGCATGACATGGTACATCACAGACAAACAAGAGTATTTGCAGTCGCTCAAGGCATTGGGACAAGTATACCGAGAGCTTGTAGGACGCCATTATCCAGTAATGGCCATGGTGCAGGTGGTCGCTTTAATGGAGGACCGGGCCAAGGTCGAAATTGAAACTACTGCGGTTTTACCAGACGAAAATTAAAACCAGGAACCGGCCCAATGCCTTTGGGCCCGCTCCTTCAATCTGTATCAAGCCACGCGCACCTGGTCACTATCCGCCTCGGCCAAACCCATCTCCACCGTTTTAACAACCGCCGCAAAGGTTTTATCTGACTCTGCATCTCGTGCAGTTCGCAACAAGGATTCTACCGTCACCCGGCCTATGCCAGGATGACGCTCAACCAATTCTATGATTGTACGATACCTATTGCTGCCTCGCTCGTGGCTATCCCCATAACCTTTAATCAAATTTGGAAGCTTTGCTAAAACCAAGGCTAAATTCGGATTTTCTGTAGCTTTAACTGCAACTAGCTGCATCCAATGCTCTATGTTGTCCTCTTCCCGCTGAAAACGAACACTTAAGGGGCGCAACCAAGTTAAACTCGCTATCCCCCAGAGGAAGCAGTATCCCATAACCGTTCCACTGTGCACTTTTTTCCCCTGGCAAAAGCGGTTATCAATAAACTTACGCAACCAACTGGTTTTGGCGACAACACGCGCGAATGAAGGTGGCAGGGTATCGCAAATCTCTTCAATTCTTGGGTGAAGGTATTCCACCGGATAAACGAGCTGCCCTGCCTGTGCCTTAACCTCGGTTCGAATATCATTGAAATGACGCTTACCGATTTTTTGCCTAGCGACTTGGATCGTATCTTGAAAACACATCCAAAGGGCCAGCTGCTTAGCACAACTCGAAAGCAATTCAGCGCCCGCATATTCGCTTTCGCTAATTCGTAAAGATAGTAAGCGGTCAAGATATTTGTTGGCGTACGCGACGTCTTGATAATCTGCTACCTGTTTAACGCCTTCCCACACCCAAGGCTGGCTGGCTTCAGGGAAGTCCGATTTTATACGATCCAGCAGTTTTTGCCCGGCAACGCTATTAATTTGGCTCGGTAGATGTGGCGCCACAGCTACGCCATCATGCGGATAATCACATTCTTTACGTGAGGCACGCTCATAGGCAACCGAGAAAGCTAACAAGTTTGTGTCTACGGCCACCCCCTGAGCTTTAATTGCCGCCTCAAATGCCTCCCTGGTAAAGGGTAGGCAGCCACTGCCGGCAACAGCCCCTAGCAGTACTGAACTGATAACCGACCGACACTCCTTTGCGATACTTTCCATATCAAAGGCGATACACCTTTTAGCTCTAGAATGACAGGCTTCAATCAAGCCGGCACTATCAACCCGACCATTACCCGGAGCACTTTTTTCTATAACCGTGTATGAGCGATGGGTAGTGGCGATTAACGTGGTTTTATCTTCGCTAACAAAACCTCTTTGAATGGATCGCCCGGCCTCCACCAGCTCTGCCGCGATCAGCACATCAATGTTACCCGGTGTTGGGGACAAGCCTAAGACTGGCGGCCTGTCAGCACTGGCAATATCGGACTTAGCAAATATCTCCAGGTAGTAAATGGTCGCACCTGTGCGTTGTGCAACACCCGGCACAGAGGTTGACTGGGCAACGTAACCGTTATGCTCGGCCACGTATCGCAGCCAATTAGATAACACCCCACCACCTTGACCACCCATAGCCGATATAGCGATTGTGATCGGTTGAATAGACGATTTACTTTGCATTAAAAACTCTTGGTCATTTGATTCGCAGATTCCATTCAGAGCTGCGCTATTTCGTAGAAAATTATCTGTAAATTATCGCCAGCTACCAACACTATACTGACTAGAACATACGACAGCGGCTATAACTCACCAAAAACAAGGCTACGTTCGTGGCGATTTTGCAGAAAGCCAATCACCTTTTGGCGTAAACCAGCGAGCCATTGATCCCAGCGTGTTGGGTTACTAACGATGACCGTTTTAGTAAACGAGGGGCATAACACTGCGGTATGAGCATTTTCGCCACAAAGACCACAACCGACACAATCGTTGTCAACGTAAGCAACAGGGTCTTCTTTTAACGGATTGGGATTATCGGTAATGGTTAAAGATGGGCAGCCGGATAGCCGAACGCACGCATGATCACCAGTACAGGTATGCCCGTCGACATAAAAACGCTCTCGCTCAACACGCTGGCCGAGCTTAAGTTTTTGTTTGGTGGCAGCTTTTTCCCGGCGCTGCTTATTGAGCATACACTCGTTACGCGCGACGATCACCTTAGGCCCTGGCTTATCCGTGGTCATTGCCTCGGCGAGAGTGCGTTTAACGGTACCCACGTCGTAGGTGTCTACCGTTTTAACCCAGTCTACGCCTACACCTTTAACCGCTGACTCGATTGCGTGGTTGGTGGAGCGGTGTTCTAGCTCTGCGTGGGACGATAAAATATCCTGCCCACCAGTGGCGGCAGAATAATTGTTATCAACAATAATGACGACCTCATCACTGCGATTAAACACAGCGTTTGCGATGCCACTGGTTAGGCCATTGTGCCAAAACCCACCATCTCCCAACACCGAAATACTGCGCTTGTGACCCGAGACATTAAAGGCCGAGCCACCGGCAGCGCCTAAGCCGTAGCCCATGGTAGAGTTGCCAATATTAAAGGGCGGTAATATCGAAAATAAATGGCAGCCGATATCACAACTTACATGTAAATCACCCAGCTCTTTCTGAACTTGCTTCATCGCACTGAAAATTGGCCGCTCCGGGCACCCCACGCAAAAACCAGCGGGCCGAGGTGGTACGTCTACCGGTAATTGTTTCACCGGGATTAATTGAGCTCCAGCTTCGGCGCCATTGCCTGCAGGCGCGTAGTCAGTAGCAGGATTAAATACCCCTACTGCGGAGGTACTATTGCCTTGATCGCCGGGTAAACCACGCCATGGATCTATCGCGTTACTCTCTTGTGCACTTACTCCCGGCTGCGCCTCGACGGCGGCCAGAAATTTCTCTAGCCCAGCCTTAATAGCGCCGCTGTCGTATTCACCAAACGAGGGTAGAACATTCTTGCCGTAAACCGGTGTTTGCACGTCCGCCGTACGCAAAATATAGCCAACCGCCTGCTCAATATAATTAGGCTGGCCTTCCTCAATCATGAGAACTGCGGTTTTACCCACACAGAACTCGATTATCTCGTCATCTATATAGGGATAGGCAACGTTCATAACATAGATCGGGAAGCGACAATCACCGAATGCATTGGCTAACCCAAGTATGTTTAAAGCTCTAATCGTCGAGTTGTACAACCCGCCCGGAACAATCAGGCCGATACTACTATCTTCACCTGCGAAAAATTCGTTCAGCTTATGTTCTTTAATGAAGGCTTGCGCCTTAGGTAATCGACGCTCAACCTTTTCTTTTTCGTGTAGAAAGTTTGCCGGCGGCAATACAATCCTATCCGTATCGCGTACCGGGTTTTCTTTTGCTTGCCCCACCGTCATTACGGGCCGCACATTGTCTTTGGTGACGAATGAGCCATGAACATGGCATGCTCGAATTCTTAACTGCAGCATTACCGGTGTATTACTGGCCTCGGATAGCTCAAAACCGTGTGACACCGCATCGGTGATGGAAGGCAGGTTCGGCCTTGGGTCCAACAGCCACATTTGAGATTTCATGGCAAACGCATGGGAGCGCTCTTGCATGATACTTGAGCCCTCACCGTAGTCTTCTCCCACCACTATCAAGGCTCCGCCAGTCACGCCACCGGACGCTAAATTTGCCAATGCATCGGAGGCGACATTGGTACCAACGGTCGACTTCCAAGCAACAGCGCCGCGTAGCGGATAATTAACGGAAGCGGCTAACATAGCGGCTGCGGTGGCTTCACTACCGTTAGATTCAAAATGGACACCCAATTCCTCCAGCAGATCTCGGGCGTCGTTTAGCACGTCCATTAGATGGGAAATGGGTGAACCTTGGTAACCACCTACATAGGCCACACCGGATTGCAACAGGGCCTTAGTAACACCCAAAATACCCTCGACGTGAAGTTCATGGCCTGCGGGCTTGCGAAGCAGCTCAACTTCCTTTTTAAACGACCTTTCAGCCATGTGCTATTACCTACTGTGTGTATATCTTAGCCCGGCGAGACGCCGCAGCGTTTGAGACTGAATTGCGATTGAAGACACAAAGCCATGAGCGGCAACGTCTACTCGCTTGGCATTATTCCACTAGAATGTTGCCCTTCTTAGGTTGTTGGAACCAACGCCAAAACCCGTAACGGACTTCCAGATCCCTCTTTTATCTTCAGGGGGGCAGCAATGATTAGAGCGCCGGTTGCGGGCAACTGATCTAAATTACAAAGACTGGCAAGGCCGCATTTATTTGCGCCATGCATAACATTGTGGCAGGGGAACATAGGGTCTTGCATGGGAGCTTGGCCGGCATCTGTGCCCACGGTTTCAACGCCCACACCAATGACATCGCGCTCACTGACTAGAAATTTTACCGCTCCTGGAGACCAACCTGGGGTATGACCGCCATCATCGCTCACGTTTAGATACTCTTTTTCGCTTTCCTTCTTCGACCAGTCTGTACGATATAAAACCCAAGCGCGGCTGGGGATGGGGCCGTTAGCCACTTCCCAGCGTTTTAAAAAATCAACATCAACCAAAAAGTCCGCGTTAGCCTTAGACTCCTCTACCGCATCGATGACAACGCAGGGAGCAATAAATTGTTCCACTGGCAAAGTATCTGTAGTGTTGTTGCCGTAATCTTTGCCCGTCACCCAGTGAACTGGCGCATCGAAATGCGTACCGGTGTGCTCGCCGCATTCAAAGTTGTTCCAATACCAAAAAGGGCCCAATTCGTTGTAGCGGGATATCTCTTCTTTCTGGAAAGGCTTGGACTTACCCCACCCCATCTCCTCGGGTAACTGTAGGATTGGAGTGTCGGCGTCTAAAGTGCGCGTTAAATCCACTACTTTTATGCCACCCGTCGACATAAAACTCGCCAGCTGCGACAAGACTTGTGTTGCAGACATAAAACTACTCCTTGAAGGCTTATTTACGGTATGTTTCAAAGATCATCAGAAGTACTGCGCGTGGCAGTGGGCCAATCTATGCCACCACCTATGCCACTACCCTTCTAAATAAGGTTTCATTTTTTCTCGATACGATTCGGGAAAAGGCCGGCTTACCAGCGCCTCCGCACTAAGCTCGGTTAACACCAATATATTTTTCGTATCAAAAACCGGTCTATCTTGGCACTGAGCTACAATATGAACGGTACACGAAGAATTACCCAGGTGGGCCAAAGTAAGCGAGAAATCGATGGTATCACCGATGCGGCATGCGGATTGAAATTGACATTCAATACTCACTGTGGGCACGCCTAACTTGTGCTCCAAATGCATTTCTTGAAACGACCAATTTAGAGCCTCGGAGAACCAATCCTCAACAACCCCGACCACCATTTCGTAGTATCTCGGATAGAAAACGATCCCTGCCGGGTCACAGTGGGAAAATCCAATTTTTTGCTGTTTCTTAAACGTGCATCTCACTACGCCGCCACCATTACATAACTAATAATATGTTTACGTGTAATATATTACACGTAAAATTTAGAAGATCAACAAAACCACGCGCTTACAGTGATCAGCCAGCCTATTTAATTTTCGAATTCATTAATACCGCCGATTGATTAACCCTCCTCCTACAATAAATTGGCCTTATCTTGCCTCACCGCGTAATCCACCGCTCTCGCGGTCATGGCCATATAGGTGAGCGAGGGGCTATGGCAGGTTGAAGAAGCCATTGCGGCTCCATCTGTGACGAACAGATTCGGAACATCATGACACTGGTTAAAACCATTGAGTACCGATGTTTTGGCATCTAACCCCATTCGGGCAGTACCCATTTCGTGAATGGCAGTGCCCGGCGTGGTATCCCACTCGACGGGTTTAACATCTTCCAGGCCCGACTTCACTAACATATCCACGGCGTTACTGATAATAGACTCCCGCATTTTGGATTCATTGTCGCTCCAGCTCACGTTTATCTTCACTAGCGGTAAGCCATAGGGGTCCCGCCGCTCTTCATCTAACGTGATACAGTTATCATAACGGGGTAACATTTCTCCAAAGCCAATGATGGTGAATTTCCATGGGCCGGGGTCGTGGAGTTTTTTCTTTAGGTCGACACCAATACCTGGGGTAGCTTTTTGCCCCCCCCAATTGGATCTAGAAGCTGCCCCCTGGTAGCCAAAGCCACGAAGATAATCCTGATTGTTATCCCCCATATTCACAAACCGGGGAATATAAATACCGTTGGCTCGTCTACCGGTATAGTATTGGTCCTCGTACCCGGGCAATACGCCGGTGGCCCCGCCAACCATTAAGTGGTCTGTAAGGTAATGACCAACAACACCACTGGAATTGGCCAATCCGTTGGGAAAGGCCGTTGATTTCGAATTAAGCAAAATTTGCGCACTGCCAATTGTAGATGCGCAAAGAAAAATAATACGGGCTCTATATTCCCGTTCTTGCAGTGTCTCACTGTCGATAACTCTAACACCGCTTGCACGACCGGTTTCTGTATCGTAAAGAATTTCTTTGACAATACTGTTATGAGCCATGGAGAGATTACCGGTACGTTTTGCTGCAGGAAGCGTTGCAGTCAAGCTACTAAAATAAGCACCAAAAGAGCATCCCCTACTACACTGGTTTCGAAATTGGCATGGCCCGCGCCCCAGTTCGATATGATGCGGCTTGGGCTTGGTTAGATTAGCTATTCGACCAATGATCAGCTTTCTGTCTGCGTACTGCTTTTCAAGCCGTTGCTTAATGGCTTTCTCAGCGCAATTCATTTCCATAGGCGGCAAGAAAACACCGTCCGGCAAATGTTCTATATGTTCGGTACTACCACTAACACCGACAAAGTCTTCGACGTAGTCGTACCATTGAGACAAATCCTCGTAACGAATAGGCCAGTCCGTGCCATGCCCATCTCTTTTATTCGCCTCAAAATCCAAATTACTTAGACGGTAGGACTGCCTACCCCACATAACAGAGCGACCGCCGGTGTGATAGCCTCGTATCCAGTTAAAAGGCTTTTCTTCGATATAAGGATTTAGCCGGTCGTTAACGAAATGACTACGATTGTATTCGTTCATTCCGAAACAGCGACGCTGCACAAAGTAGTCTCGTTCGAGCAACTTCTCATCCATGATACCTCGGTGTTCGAGATCCCATGGATTAGAAAAATCGTGGGGATAATCTTTTCCGTGAACCGTTTCCGGGCCTCGCTCAATAACCAGGGTTTTAAAGTTCTTTTCGGTTAGCTCTTTCGCAGCCCAGCCGCCTGACATGCCCGATCCAATTACAATGGCATCGTATACAGGAATATCCAAAATTCCATCTCCAAATTTTATATTTACGACAAAGCCGCCCGATTGCCAGCAACCCTAGGCCACTGGCTATTCGACAGACTTATCTAGCGCGTTGCCCAAGCACTACCGACACTGTCATAAGGTACACAGCCGCGATAGGCGCCAGGAACCGCCTCGTATTTGAGCTCCTTTGTGGCGCCAGGCTCGGAGGTGTAATAGCCAACCAGTATCAGTGACTTCAATTCTCTATAGGTTGAGTGAATTGGATCCGTTAGGCCTTCCACTAACGCTTCCCTATCTAAGGTTTCCAAGGCTGCAACGTCTATCAAGTCAGGTAAAGCGCCGGCTTTTGCAAAGCTGCTATTTTTTATACGGCTTTCAATGAATGTTAAACCTAGTAAGAATCTATCTTGATGTACTGGCTTAAATTGGTTGCTGATAACACTGATGATGAAGTCAGGGACACCCACATCAACCGCTCCAGGCGTATCGGTACGAGGCAAAATTACGTCACACATGTCTACCAGTAATTTGCAAGCCGCGGGCGATAAACTTCGTTCCGCCGTGTTAGTCGCCGCAGGCTTTGCCAGAACAGCAGCCACAAGCGTGGGCGTAATCATGGCACTTCCGAGCACCGTGGCGGCTGCCTTAAGTGCGTTGCGCCGATTTATTAATAAAAGATCCTTACTAGACATTACTGGGTATACTCATTTTTAATACAACGGGAATGTTGCCATCTTTCAGAACTATTAACTTGTCAGAGCTTTTTGCGCCGCATCCAAACAGTAGGCAGACATTTTTTTCAATTCTGTAATGGAATCTGATCCTGCATATTCATATTCGTACATCATTGGTATGGGATACCGATTTTTAACGATGGTTTGCACTATTTCAGCAATAGGCGTATCCCCTTTACCGAAAGGCATGTTCTTACCAAAATCGTTTTTGCGATCCTTTAGGTGGACATTTAGAATTCGATTGTGGTGTTTCTTCAAAAATGCAACGCTGTCGAAGCCAGCGGCATGGAAGTGGCCAACATCAAAATTCATGCCGTAAAGCGGGGATAATTCTAAGGCGCGCTCAAAACTTTCAGGGCGCGCAAATTGATTAGGATCGTGCAAATTTGAATGACCATGCAAGCCCACAAGCACACCGAAGTGCTCCATCATGGCCACACTGCGTTCGGCCATTTCAACCGTTGTCGACGTTGTCATAATGGACGTGCCCAGCGCTTTGGTGATCAAAAAGCCTTTTTCAGCTTCTTCATCTGTACAGTCCATCTTTAGGCTAAAGTTAAACGCCTGCACTTGAATGCCAGCCCGCCTAAATCGATCTCCGATTTCGTAAAAATAGTCCAATGGTGTTGCTAATCGCCATTGACGAATCTTCTCTCGGATAATTTGTGTATCTTTTGGTGGAGGCCCTTCCGGAGGCTTTCCGTAAACCGACGCCCTCGTAGGTTTACCATCAATAAACGCCCAAGGCGCGTTAGCTGAGAACTCCGGTGGCTGAATACTGGGTTCAAACAATTCCACCGCGTGTATGCCCAAGGCACGACAACCGGCGATCATTTTATCGACGGTATCCCCCTCCGCTGGCAGCATGTCTCGGAAGCTGTATGTTTGAACGCCGAATACAGGGCCGCGATATTGGAAATCGGTGCCGGCGTACAATTTGGCCATTGGTGTAAGCAGTAAAGCCGAGGCAAAGCCTTTAGTCGTGGAAGCCAACAGCGTTCTTCTATTTAGTTGCATATAAATCTCTTAATTTACTAAGGCTCTATTTAATCTGTGCTGTTGCCTCAATCTCAATGAGCAATTCTGGTAACGCTAATGCTTGCACACCAATCAGCGTATTCGCCGCCGGAGGTGCTCCCTCATAGAACTCCAAGATCGCACCACATACGGGCTCAAGCAGCGCTGGAGAGTGGCCCACGATATAGGTGCGTATACGTACAACGTCGGCGGGCGTTGCGCCGGCAGTTTTAAGAACTTCTTTTAAATTGGCCAGTGCTTGCTTAGCCTGCGCAGCTACATCCCCAGCACCAACAAGCTCTCCCTCTTTATTCCATGCCACTTGCCCAGCGCAATGGATGGTGCGAACGTCACTGGATTCAGTGGCATGAGAGAATCCAAAGTGTAAGCTTGGATACATTGTCTCCGGGTTGATTACTTCTCGACTCATTCAAATTCTCCATAAAAAATTAAAACACCAAAAATATGTTGCTGTTTGAAAGCTGCAAATTTCTGACAGCAAACAATCGAATCACTAACATCACAGATATTCGACCAGCTCCAACTGATGCCCAAACGGATCCAAAACATACCACGAGTTGCTATCTGGGCAGGGACCTCCCACAGAAGCAATAGGCCCAGCCATCAGTTCACAACCCAGATTTTTTAGATGTGATAAGGCACTCTCCAGGTCCAACACTTTGATACAAATATGGCTAGCTCCAGTATCACAATTGGCGGGCACCGCTCTGTTGGCATCACTCGGCTGGTCATACTGAAATAACTCCACCTTCAGATTTGCGAACAGCTGTACCATGGCGATGTGCAACTTCGCGGCGGACACATTGACATGAGCCTCTGTCCAATCGCGGCCATCTTCTTGCCGCGGGATCTCAGCAGCATCGAATGGCCCCATCTGATAGATGACGGCAGCGCCGAAGGCCTTTTGGTAGAACTCCAGAGATTTCTCTATAGATGTAACGGTTATGGAAATGTGATCTGCGCCGGCATAAAGGTCTGAGACATTAATATCAGGCATTGGAATCTCCCCACAGATTTTAAAATTTAGAGCGCGCCGAGTTAGACTGTTAAGCGCAAGTTAAAATAAATTGATTAGAAATACACTAGCGACCGCAATCGGCACTAAATAGCGTACTAACGAGTACCAAATGCCAAACCATGTATCGCTTACGGTGTTTAGCTGTGCTCTTACTTGATCTCTAGTCATCGCCCACCCAGCGAGCACTGCCACCAAAATCCCGCCAGCCGGCATTAAAATATTTGATACCAGATAATCTATTAGCCCAAACAAAGTTTTATCAGCAAAAAGCGGGAACATAGACAAAGGTTTAAAGTCGGCCCAAACATTGAATGAAAACACTGTCGCCAAACCAAGGATGAAGATAGCCAAAGCAGACAGCGCCGCCAATACAGGCCGAGCGAGAGAAGTCGTTTCTTCAAGCCAAGCTACCAAGGTTTCCATGATGGTAATGGACGATGTCAGCGCGGCCATGGCTAACAACAAGAAGAATATTGGACCAAAAATTTCACCACCTGGCATTTGCCCAAAAGCGACGGGCAGTGTTTGAAAGATAAGACCAGGCCCACCGGCAGGTGAGAGATCGAATGCAAATACAATTGGAAAGATCGCGATACCCGACAATATGGCAACACCGCCGTCGGCCGCAGCAACAACCAAAGCCGCTCGCACCAGGGAAAATTCTTGCTTCATGTATGCGCCAATGGTCATCAATACGCCCAGGCCCACACCCAAAGAGAAAAATGCCTGGCCAACCGCCATCAAAATAACATTGGCGGAGAACTGCTCCAGGTTTGGCACAAACATAAATTTTAACGCCGAGACCAAGTCACCAGCGATAACGGCATACAGGACCAAAAGCAATAGAATGATAAACAACCCCGGTGTAAGCCACCTGAGCACACGCTCCAAACCAGACTTAACACCCAGCGCAACCACCAAAGCGGTCAGTACTAGAAATACTGCCTGAGAAGCCATTAACCGCACGGGGCTGGTCATTAGGTTTGCAAACAGCGAATTGGATTTGTCGGCATTCACCTCCTGTAACCCACCACTAACTGACTGAACAAAATAGTCCAGTGTCCAACCCGCTATAACGCAGTAAAAGCTAAGCGCTAAAAATACTCCCAGCGCCGCCATAAATCCGTAGTAACGCCAGTACTTGCTAATCCCCTGGTCACGCTTAAGCACGGCCATGGTGCCAACCACGCTTTTACCGCCAGATCTGCCAATCAGCAGTTCGGCAATCAATGCAGGAATCGAGATGACAATCAATGCAATTACATAGACAGCGATAAATAATCCACCACCATTTTCTCCGGCCACATAGGTAAACTTCCAAATATTGGATATTCCTACGGCGCTGCCGATCGCTGCGGCAAGAAACGCAAATTGTGAAGACCACTTTGTTGGGGATTGTGTAACTGTCATAAAGAGTTTTAGCTCGAAAAATCGTGTAACAACCAGGTAAAAACACTGGCCACACCCTTCTAGCAGAGTGCGGCCTGGTTTTTAGTAGAATGATTTTTTAAATGATAGGATTAAGGTTCTTGGGTTATTGAATAAGTAGCCATCGGGATATACACCCGGTATTGTACGGAATACATCCGTCACCGTATCGTCGTTGAAAACATTGTTGACCGATAACGATGCCGACCAACTATCATCCTCCACTCCAGCTCGAAGATTCGCTAACGCATAGCTATCAAGCTCTAGGTAGGTAGAGGAATCTGGGCGTAGTTCAGTTTGACGTTCACCAACGTAGGCTAGGTCGCCACCGACAAACCCCAACATGGTAGAGGTTCCCACCGCCCACTCGTAGCGGCCACTGAGCGAAAAGGTAGTCTCTGGCGTATAGGGTATTTTGTCGCCATCCACGCCGGAGCTTGGAATGGGATTATCTTCCGATAGCTCCGCTTGCAGAAGACTACCGCTAAAAGTTAGCGACAACCCATCCATTGGGTAGGCAGTAGCATCAAATTCGAAGCCGTAGATTTCCGCCGCGCCACCGTTACCACGATAAGGGAAAGACAATACCCCGTCCGTCGCCTGGTCTTGGATCTGAATATCAGACCAATCGATGTAGTACACCGCTGTATTTAAAACTAACGCACCATTTAGAAAGGTATCCTTAAAACCGACTTCGAAATTATTAAGTGAGTCAGAGCCGTACCCTGCGGGTATTGTGACACCAGCCAGTTGTGCTGCGGTTTGATCGTTAGCACCACCGGACCGAAACCCTTGTGCCCACTGAAAGTAAGCCATATGGTCTTCGTTTATTTGGTAAGAGAGATTAAATTTTCCGATGATATCGTCTTCTTCGAAGCTCAATACGGGCCCTGGACCTGAACCAGCACCTCCGGACGCACCTTGTAGCGAAATACCTTGCTCATCATATTCGTAGTCAAACCAGCGCGCCCCTGCTGTCACAGTAATCTTATCGGTTAAGTCATAGCTTAGTTCAGCGAAAAGCGCAGACTCTTCCACTTCAGTCGCTACCGTGCGATCAAGAGAATAATAGCCGTCAGACATCATTACACCGCTAGCATTAGCCTGAACAATCGAACTGCGGAAAAAGCGTTCTTCCGATTGCTTAAAGCCACCCACTAAAACCTGGAATGGGTCACTAAAATCGGATGCAAATCTAAGCTCGTAGGAGTCGACTTCTCGCGCCTTCGGCTGAGTAATCACACTCCGGCCTTCGGTTAAATAATCCCAGCCAAAAACGTAGTCTAAATAAAACGAGGTATCTCGGCTAAAACGTGTGTCTCTTTTTAATTTAGATGTAGTTGCGGTAATCGTACCGACGTCAAGGTCATAATCAGCAGTTAAGTTGTACAAGCTCATGTCATCTTCAAAACCATTTTTGGTCAAATCGGCTTGTGCATACTCTCTCAGCGCATTACCTAAATAGTCGTTTTCGTGATAGTAGGAAGGTCCGCCTGTTTCGGAATCCTGATTCATGGCCATGGCGTAAATGGAAAGGCGATCTGTAGGCGTGTACAACAACGAGACTCGACCGGCCGATGTATCTTCATCGTTAACGTCGTCTGCTATTTGATTATCGATAAAACCTTCTCGCGCAAGTTTGTATCCAGCCACGCGCACAGCCAAAACGTCATCAATCAATGGCAAGTTGCCGGCGACTTCTATCTCATGGCCAAGGTCCGCGCCATCAGTGCTGCGCAAACCGAATGTAACATCGGCAGACGGACCTTCGAAATCTGGCTTTTTAGTGATGTAACGGATTGTCCCGGAAAGAGAACTGGAACCAAAGGTAGTCCCCTGCGGGCCTTTAAGAACCTCAACGCGATCTATATCAAACAGTTTTAAATCGGGCTGGCGACCACCACCGTCTTGCGCATTCTCACCTGTAATAATAACCTCATCCATATACAGGCCGACTGTACCGGCACCTGTAGAATTCACACCACGGATAATATAACGCTTGTCCCCGGGGCCTTGGTCGAATACCGCTAGGCCTGGCACCATACGAAAGAAATCACCAAAATCGGCAGCCCCCATACTTTCAAGAGCTTCACCGCCCAACGCCTGCACAGCGAATGGAATATCTTGAATACCGGCATCGCCTCGCTTAGTGGCAGTAAGAATAACCTCTTCCATCTGCCCTGAAGTCTCCGCGGCCACAGCAGAAGAACCCGCCATAAAAACTGTCGCTAATAACCAGGGCAATTGCTTTTGCTTCAAATTAATATGCATCACCACAAACTCTCCATTCCTAAAGTATTAGTATCAATGTCGCTAATCTCGTCGAGGCTTAAAAAACTGATCAAGTTTTTAGCACCTCGCCTGTTGTCATCTACATTAACACCGGGGTAAAACTCATCAATAGCACAACATATCGATAATCTTTGCACTGAGCGCAAATTAAGGCGCAGTTTTGGATGCTCACAAAAAAATTTCATTAAATAATTACAAAACTGAGTTGCGGGGAGGGGATTTAAATTGGCGATCACCAAGAAAAGACATTGAGTTATCGGAAATCTAGCAAATCAAAAGCGTGACGAAATAACCTAAAAATAGTTTTTAGGAAAAAAGCAATCGCTTACCGGTTCAAAGAATGGTATTCACGACTGAAAACATCATTTAATCTCACTGTGCACGGCTCGAATCAACCGTAAACACCTTCAAAATTAAAAGCGGCTCACAAAAAGCAGCGCTAATATCAGCCCAAACAAATCTTATTTCTAATCTGGGGATTATTTCATTGTAACTTGCCAGCCATTGCACCACTTGCGTGCACGCAATCTTAGGAGGGGGACGTTCTTGTGCATCAAAATTTCCTACACATTCATTCAACATAAGATATAAGGCCGAAGTTGAATACGCTGTACCCATAACTTCACTATCGCCGCGGTTCGGTAATTGATACAGCAAGATTTGTGCAAAAATGATTGGAATAGATGTTATTTGCGCATTAATAACTTTGAGAGGCTGGCCCACACAGTTTGTTGGGATGGTAGTCGCGTTATTTGGGAGAGCGAGTGAACCTAGTAATTACTTTCGACTGCCTTCAGCCTGTAACAGCACCGCAACGAGACTCAGTAGTTTGCTGCAGCTGGAATGCGGGAACTCGATCACTGAAGATACATCACGACACACTGATACTGAAAAATGGGCGGGCTATCGGCAAATACTTGGGGCCTTCGGCTATTGCGCCCTAAAAAGGACAATTAATTACTGCTCTAAAAATGCTTCGATAGAAATTGGCTTAGCAGGAAATTGAGCACTAAAATCACCGGTACTGGCCTCCGACCGATCATAACGTTCAGCTAATATCCTTTTTACTATCCGGTGGCAGTAACGCCCTTGGCACATTCCCATACCAGCACGAGAAAGTAATTTAAGAGAATTCACTGAAGTTGCCTGTGGGTTATCTTCCACAATTTGCAAAAATTCAGAAACCGAGACATTTTCACATTTACAGATTAGAGTATCGACTTGTTCGAGCTGATCGTAGGATTCTCCACTTCGAGCAATCGCTTTAAGTACATTCGCAAACTCTAATTGCTTAGCTAGGTTTTTACGCACCTTTTTAGCTCGTCTACCAATTTCCTTGGCTAGGGTTCCCTCTGGACCTTCGCTCATTACTATCCCTAGCGCCGCCAGCGTACCTTCATCCATCGCTGCATCTGCGCCAGCCATCATCGTGATTTCACCGGCAACAAATAGCCCTTTTTTTGAGCTTTCCTGCCATTCGTTATGCTTAACTAGATAACCGCCATTCTCCCGAGACCAAACGGTTTGCGCTCCCGCCTGTTTTGCCAATTCACTAGATACCGAGAAATTGAAACAAAGCGCCAGACGATTAGCTGCAATTGTCTTCGTTATAAAAGGCGGAGCGTCCCCGGTACCATCTGACATATCTGCTCGCGCCGATCCCACCTGCCGTTTAAAGTCAACTTGCTCCAGCTCGTCGGCGCCTATAGCGCGTGTGACGATGGTCGAATGCCATATCGGAACTTTTGCGCGCATTAATACAAGTAGGCATTTAAATATATAGAGCAGCTTTTTAGGATAACGTAATACGGCCAAAGGAGACTTAAAAGCTGTTCCTAGAGCACGCCAGGATTGGGCAAAGGCCACTACCCCGACGCTGCCGCCAGCCTCAACAATTTGACTGGCAACAACTATCTGTAGAGGGTGCGTACCAGAGAACACAAAGCGATCACCAGGCACAATAGATTGGCTCTTTATAAAAGCTTGCATACCACCAGCCATCATCACTCCGGGTGTATTCCAGCCAGGAAAAGCGATAGGCGCCTCATGACAACCGGTGGCAAGCAAAACTTTTCGGCAAAGCTGTTCATGTATCCCGCGGCTCTTAGGGTCGGCAAGGTTTTGGTAAATTACAGTGAAAATATCACTGCCATCGGAGTCCTTTCCGGTTACTACCCCTTGAACTGTGACCCCCAGTCGCCATTGCAAAGATGCGTTTTTTTCTGCCCTGTGGACCAGGTCTCGCCCCGCTTTATAAAGTGATTCCTTGAGCCAGTTTTTGTTTTTGAAGCCACGTGGGGGTTGTCGGAAAATCTGGCCCCCGGCCGTAAGTTGTTCGTCGAATATGACCACCGAGAAGCCGTACTGTGCCAGTGTTTCCGCCGCTGCTAAACCCGCAGGCCCGGCACCTATAATGCCAACATCCCTCGCTTGCAATTCCGTCACGATTCACCAGCTACAGGTTTTACGTTCACGTTCGGTTTGATCTCCCTACCGGCCTTAATGTCCATACCTGCGGCCACGGGCGTCAAACACGACCGGACTGCACTATAATTTTCCTCTCCGGGGTAGCGCACTTGCACTAAACATTCGTAGCAGGTTCCCATGTTGCAAAGTGGGGCACGCGGCTGGCCGAAGCGATTGATTTGGCTAATCAACTGATCGCAAATTAACAGAACGGCTGCTATAGACTCGTTTTCATGTGCGGTGACTGTGTCGCCATTCAGCGTTACTTGGATTTCAGGAGTACGTGTTATATTGGTCGTGATACGCCAACTCATAGTTGCTATGCACCCATAAACATATTGATGTGTGAAAACCGATTAGGTGAGTAAGGCGCAATCAGCTCCGGCTCACGGCCGGTTAAAATCGATTCACTCAGTAATTTCGCGTAGATAGGCCCATAAGTGAAACCGGAGCCTCCCGCAGCAACATGCATACCCGGTGCCGCTTTAATGCCCCCAACCAATGGTAATTGATCCGCGGTGACGCCAGTAATCCCGGTCCAGGTCCGCAGCAAATTTAATTTCTTGAGAGCTGGAATGGTATTACTGGCCACCCGCAAATTGGCTTTGAGTTGTGATAATTCTATATCAGCCTCACGCGCTACCGTTTTAGCGATACCATCACCTTTTAATCGAGAAGACCAACCGCCACCAATAAGTACGTTACCATCGGCTACCTGTTTCAACGAGAGCTTTTGTCCCACATGTTGAATTAGGTAATTTAAAAATTTCGGAGTTGACTCGGTGACACTCATCATCAGAGGGACTGGAAAAATCGGGAGATGCACATTGGCCTTCAAGCCAAACTCGTGAGCCCAGGCTCCCGCCGCGTTTACGACATGCTCCACCACAACTGTTGAAGTGGTATTTTCTTTCTGCACCTGAAGATGCCATTTCCCAGAGCGTCTATCCACTCGCTGCACTAGTGACTCTACGCTAAAATCAACCCCAAGCTCTGCAGCCGCACGAGAAAAAGCTGGCGTTAACAACCGCGGGTTACAGTGGCCTTCAAACTCGCAAAAAAGCGCTGCGTTTATACTGTCACTTAAATAGGGCGCCTTTGCTAAAGTCTGATTTTTGTCCAGTAACGTTACCGCCAAACCGTATTTATTTTCTACTTCCGCTTTCCGCTCCAAGATAGAAACCTGCTGTGACGTTTCGGCTAGCATCATCCCACCCGACATACCCAAGCCAATGTCAGCACCCAGCTCTTTATCCAGTGATTTCCATTGCTCGATGGCCGCCAGAGTTAATGGGATAAGATGTGGCAGTTGAGTATGCAGAGCCTCCTGATTTTGAATGAGTCGGTATTCGAGCTGAAAATGCAAAGAACCTGCGTTTCTACCTGAGGCGCCGCTGTTGATCTGATCACGGTCAATAACCACAACTGATAGACCAGCCCGAGCGAGATAGTAAGCACAAGCACACCCTATTATGCCCGCACCTACAATCGCTACATCTGCCTTCTGCATTCTACAACCTGCCTAATTCCTCGAGCGTTGCACGTACAATCGCTACGCCATCGTCTTTTAAATCGAGTAACGGTTTGCGCACATGCCCTCCGGGTAGCCCCTGAAGGTTCAACGCAGCTTTAAATATAGCCTGGGCGGAGCCAAACTTTCCGGTATAATCTGCGTGAAAAAAAGCATTCATCAAATAGTTGTCTTTACGGCTCAGTTCTAGAGCGTCCCGATAACGACCATTCCATATATGGTTGAAAAAGTCGGGCTGATCTTTTCCCAACACTCCACCGGCCCCCATCATGCCATCGGCATTCGGTTGTTGCATCAGTGCTAGACCCAATTCGCTAATGGGAATTCCAAATACCTTTACTTTATGACGGAGCTTGGAAAAGACATTTATGAAATGATGTAGATTGGGCGTCGAGTTTTTTATTGCAACAACTTTGTCTAAGTCTGCCAGTTTGTCTAAAAGCTCAAAAGACATATCAACGTTGGTGCCCGGGGGCCAGTTGTAAACGCACACTGGTAAATTTACACGCTCACTAACAGCTTTGTAGAACTCGTAAATCTCCCTTTCCGTTGGTTTCATGTAAGGCGGGGCAGATAATAACATCCCATCAAAGCCTAACTCTTCTGCCGCAGCCGCGTTGCGCACTACGCCATCCACTGAAAAATCGTTACAACCAGCAATAATCGTACACTTGCCCTTCATTTCCTCACTGACAACCGACATTACTTCATATTTTTCTTCGTAACGCATATTGAACCACTCACCTTGAGTACCCAACGTCACCACGCCATGCATCCCCTCTTGCAGGTACCAACGCAACAGTTCGCGCATACCACCTGCATCTAATTCACCTTGCTCATCGAAAGTCGTGGTTATAGCCGGAATGTAGCCTTTCCAACTCACTGAATTTCTATCCATCGTGGTAACGCCTCTCTGTTTTCTTGCTTTGCCCAGTAGACCAGGGCAGTCCATAGCCACGCGTTTAGTTGGTTCAACGTTAAGCGCGAGGCTAGAGCTACGTTATGTTCCAGCCGCGCTTTCATCAATAGCAACAATGCTTTAACTTTATTGCCTTTAACGCAATCTAGCCGTATAGTCGAAATCAGTGCCCCTCTTGCTAGATGATTCATTCTCGCCAAATAGGAGAAGTAATTTTTGGACTCCAAAGTTAATATCACTCGGCTTAAATATCTGTACGAAGCAAACAGACACGGAACAATGAATGCGGCAAGTGAAGCCATGGAAGTCGCGGCTTCTTCTGTTACCCGCCAAATTGCAACCCTGGAGCAAGAGTTAGGTATTGACCTGATAGAGAAAGGTCGGCGGGGGGTCAAACTAACCCAGGCAGGCCAGTTGGCTATAGATCACTTTATTGCAATCTGCGCACAAGAAGAGGTGTTTTTCAGCCACTTAGATAGCTTTAAAAGCTTGCAAAAGGGCGTTGTCAAGATCGCAATCGGCGAAGGTTTCATGTCGCCAGAGTTCAATCAGCGTATCAATCGTTTTATTGCCAAATACAGCGGCATTGACGTGGACGTTTTACTCGCCAAGTCGAATCACATTATCGAGCTAGTAAAGCAAGACGAAATTCATTTCGGGCTTATCTTCGACGTTCCGAGAGATCCTGCCATTCGCGAGAAATTAGTACTCGATCAGCCAATCAAAGTATTGCTTCCGAAGAATCATAGGCTAGCCGACGAGCCCATCATAAAACTCAGCGATTTAACCAATGAGAATATCGCTCTGCCCAATCGTTCCTATCGAATCCGACAAGTCATCGATATCGCGGAACGACTTATAAGTCCAACCGTAACTACCAATTCCATTCATCTAATGAAAGATTTCGTCATCTCCGGGGGTGGGATTAGTTTTTTGCCAGATATCGCAGCAATGAGTGACATTCTTGGCGACCGATTGATAAGCAGAAAAACCGATAACGAATTATTTAACTCCACAAAAATCAGTCTTGTAACACGGCTTGGCCGTCAATTACCCGAGATAGCGGATTTACTCTCCCGCCGAATTCAGGCTCACCTCAATGACACGGTTAAAGCCCTGAAAGACCTGGAAATTACCTAGCTAAATATCACACCAAAACCTATGCCATATTTGGCCACAATTTAACTCAGTTAATCCGCATTTGCGCCCCAGCCCTGCCCCATCCTCAGCGTTAAATGGTAATCACACGGCAACGAGCCGCAAGTCATACCAAACGCGAGGAATATCCCATGAAAAAGACCGTACTGTGCAGTGCCCTTTCCGTAACTTTATTGATCGCTGGCAGCGGCGCCCAGGCGAGCACTAGCGAGGCTAAACAAGGCGCCATATTCACTGGCGGCGCCGTACTCGGCGCTATCGCCGGCGGGCCATTTGGCTTAATCGCCGGGGCCACCGTAGGCGCCTTGATTGGCGAAGACATTAAACACGGTGACCAAGCCAAACAAGAAAACGAGGAATCAATCAAAACCATCGCCAGCCTGGAGAACACCCTAGCTATGAACGAAGCACTGATGGAAGCTCAGAATAAGCACCAGCGAGACTTGGAACTGAAATTTACCGATATCTTGTCCAATTTACCGGGCGAGGTATTTTTCGAATCCAATTCGGATCAGCTCACCCAGGATGGCCTGGCCATTATCGAAGTGCTGGCTGAGGTAATCAACTACGACCCAGATACCGTGGTAGAACTCATTGGCCACACCGATCCCCGTGGTACCGACGAATACAACAACGTGCTTTCACAATACCGGGCTAAGGCGGTTGCCGATCAGTTGATTGAGTTAGGCGTGGCCGAAGGTCGTATCGCCAGCCGTGGCGAGGGGTCTAACCTTTCCACCGCCGTCAAAGGCGACAGCGAAGGTTACGCCTTTGAGCGACGAGTGGATATTGTCATTCGCTCACAAGACACCGTTGCACTGCACCCATAGCCTTCACGGTGCCCTTTTGGGCACCGTTCGGCTACTAGCCGCCCTTGCTACTGCCCCATCTACGTCCACCCTATACAGCCCAAAACCGGCTGTTGACGCTGTTTAGCTCAACAGGCATGATCAATATCGATATTAAGACAGCTTAAGCTGCACCAGAACGATTGAAGAGCAACCACGCATTCGCTTTTCCCAAACGGCGCCCGTACGCCCAGAACATGCCTAAAGAAGACCCCTATGCCTAAATTCCTCCGCCCAGTCGCCACAATCCTAGCCGTTATTGCTTTACACGGCTGCGGCAGCGATAGCGCCAAGTCAACTCGCCCCTCAGTGCCTGGGCAGGGGCAATCTGTGCCCCAGGTAGGCGTCATTACGGTTCAACAAGAACCCATCAAAGTGCCATTTGAGCTACCCGGCCGCGTTAGCGCCTATGCCACAGCAGAGATCCGCCCACAGGTGGATGGCATCATCGAGGCAATACTGTTTAAGGAAGGCACCACCATAAAGAAAGGTGATGCCCTATTTCAGTTGGACAACCAGCGTTACCAGGCCGCCAAAGATGCCGCTGTTGCCAATGTGGAGCGGGCCGCAGCCAGTGTGGCACAAATGCAAGCCACTCTTAGCCGACGGGAAAAACTGGCCAAATCCCAAGCCATCACAGCCGAAGACCTAGATGAAGCGCGTACCAACGTACGGGTGGCGCAGGCTGAATTGGCAGTAGCCAAAGCCGAGCTGAAAACGACAGAGCTCAACCTCAATTACGCGACTGTGAAATCGCCCATCAGCGGTATTATCGGGCGCCGATCGGTGGATGTTGGCGCCTTGGTGACCGCCAACCAAGCCGACACCCTGGCCACCGTGCGGCAAATGGACCCTATCTACGTAGACCTAGTAGACACTAGCGCCCACTGGTTGCGAATCCGCCAACAGGAGCCCACCGCCAGCTTCAATGCCGATAACGCCAATTCACCGGAGCTATTTATTAACCTAGAGGATGGCTCCCAATACCCACAGACTGGCCGCCTATCATTGGCCGATACCGTGGTTAGCGAAACCACCAGCACCTTTACCATTCGCTCAGAATTCCCCAACCCCAATTTGCTGTTACTGCCTGGCATGTTTGTGCGGGTGAATGCCGAAGTCTCCGGCCGTGACGATCTCTATCTGCTACCTCAGCGAGCGGTGCAAAGAGACGCCCAGGGCCAAGCCACGGCATTATTTGTGAATGCCGAAAACGTAGTTGAACAGAGGGACATTACCACCGGCAGTACTTTAGACAATTACTGGATTGTGTCCAACGGCGTACAGGTAGGCGATAGGGTGATTATTGATGGCCTGCAAAAGATAAAGGTCGGTGCCACCGTTACCGCTACCGAAGTGGAAATTAACTCCAACGGAGTGGTTAACCAATCACTACCCGCGAACGGTGCTGGGGATGCGAAATAACCATGAGCCAATCTGCCAACGATTCATTTCGCCATAACAAACTGGCCGATTATTTTATTGCGCGGCCGGTATTTGCCATCGTCCTTGCCATAGCCACTTCATTGGCCGGAATTCTCGGTATAAGTACACTGTCGGTATCCCAATACCCAGACATCGCACCCACCACCATTAATGTGCGCTCCACCTACCCTGGAGCCACAGCCGCCGCCATTGAAAACACCGTCACCGATAAAATTGAAGGCGCCATGACCGGCCTAACCGGCCTGCTGTACATGGAATCCACTTCCAATGATGGCTCTGCCACCACCACGCTTACTTTCGATAACAGCGTCACCCCTCAAATGGCCCAGGTTGAGGTGCAAAATAAACTGTCCAACGTTGAGGCACAACTACCGGCCATTGTTCGCCAACAGGGCGTCAATGTCTTTAGAGCCGGCTCCGGTATTCTGCTGATTGGCGCATTGGTTTCGCCCAATGGAGATTTCAGCGGCGCTGAGCTGGCCGATATGATGGCCACTCGCGTGCAAGATAAAGTAGAACGCGTGGAAGGCGTCGGTGGTTTACACGTCTTTGGCTCCAGCTACGCCATGCGCATTTGGCTAAACCCCAACGCCCTACTGCAATACCAACTAGTACCCCAGGATGTTATCAGCGCTATCAGCACCCAAAACACTCAGGTTACAGCGGGCTCATTGGGTGCAAGCCCTGCAGTTGAGGGGCAGCAGTTACGCGCCAAAATTGTCGCCCAGTCGCAATTGGGCAACGTGCGCGAATTTGAAAATATTATTTTAAAACAAGACGTGGATGGCTCCACCGTCCGCCTAGCAGACGTAGCGCGGGTAGAGCTAGGGCAAGAAAATTACACCTTCAATACTCGCTTTAATGGCTGGAATTCTTCCGGTTTTGCCGTGCAGTTAGCCAGCGGAGCCAATGCGCTAACCACCTCCCAAGGGGTGCACGACGTGTTGGACAACCTAGCCGGCACTCTGCCCCCTGGTGTGCAGGTGGAATACGCATTTGAAACCACACCATTTGTAGAAACGTCTATTGCCCGGGTTTTAGAAACCATCGTTGTTGCCATCGGGCTAGTGTTTTCGGTACTGCTGTTGTTTTTGCAAAACCTACGCGCCACATTGATTCCTGTGGTTGCCATTCCAGTGGTGCTGTTCGGTACCTTAGGCGTGCTGGCGGTGCTCGGTTACTCCATCAATATGCTTACCCTGTTCGCTCTGGTGCTTGCCATTGGCCTGCTAGTAGACGACGCCATCGTTGTGGTGGAAAACGTGCAGCGATTAATGGATGAAGAACGCCTGCCGGCCAGAGCCGCCACACAAAAATCCATGGGGCAAATTACCGGCGCATTGATTGGCACCTCTGTAGTATTGGTTACCGTGGTCACACCCATGGCTCTGTTTCCTGGCTCGGTGGGTATTATTTATCGTCAATTCTCCATCACCATCGCCGTTGCCATAGTATTCTCCACACTAGTTGCCATTTTGCTTACTCCCGCCATGTGCGCCAATCTATTAAAGCGCCAAAGCCGCAGCCGCCCATCCCGGTGGTTTGGCTGGTTTAACCGCTCAATTCTCGCATTAACTAACCGTTACACACCCTGCGTGGGCTGGCTGCTGGTACGGCCATTGAGAGTATGTGTGGTATTTATTATTTTAATTATCGGCACTACTGCGCTGTTTAAAACCATTCCCACAAGCTTTGTTCCCCAGGAAGATCAAGGCGCAATCATGACCATGATTTCGCTGCCCGAAGGCGCCAGCAGTGCGCGCACCTCTGAGGTTGTGTCTTACATCGAAGAGTATTTTCTTACCCAAGAAAAGGACACCGTAGAAAACCTCTTTGCCGTGCTCGGCTTTAGCTTCCAAGCCAACGGCGAAAACGCCGCCATGGCCTTTGCCAAGCTGAAAGATTTTTCTGAGCGCGAACAAGAACACCAAAGCGCTGACGCCGTTGCGGCGAGAGCACAAGCGCATTTTAGCCAGATCAGAGATGCCAATGTGTTTGTCGCCCAACCACCGGCTATCCAGGGCTTAGGTAATTCTGGCGGCATTTCTTTTTATTTGGACGACATCACCGGCGCAGGCCAAGAAGCCATCGTTTCCGCCAGCCAACAATTGGCCGGCATGGCTTTTAGCAGCCCGGCTTTTGCCTATCTGCGATCAGACACGCAAAACCTAGTAAGCCAGTTTGAAATCAACATAGACCAAGAAAAAACCGGCGCGCTGGGCATCGACCTATCTGCGTTAAATGCGCTGATCAGCACGGTGTTTGCTGGCAGCTACGTAAACGACTTTGATCTAAACGGCGAGATCAAGCCCGTGTACGTGCAGGGCGATGTACCTTATCGTATGCAACCGGACAACCTCAACGATTGGTATGCACGTAACACTGGTGGAGAGATGGTGCCACTAACGGCGATATCCAACTCCCAGTGGAGCTTAGGCGCCCCCTCGCTCAGCAGAATCAACGGTACACGAGCCATCAAACTGGACGGCGTTACCGCCCCGGGCGTTGGCTCTGGTGATGCCATGCAGGCCATGGAATCTATGGTTGCCCAATTACCGCAAACCTACAATATCACCTGGATAGGACAATCTTTCCAAGAGCGAATCGCAGGTGACCAATCGGCCTACTTGTATGCGATTTCTTTGGTGTTCGTGTTTTTGTGCTTGGCTGCATTATACGAGAGCTGGTCTATTCCCTTTGCGGTAATGTTGGTAGTCCCTGTTGGGGTCTTTGGCGCTACCTTAGCAGCCTGGCTATTCAACCAATTTAACGATGTTTATTTTAAAGTTGGCTTATTAATTACCATGGGGCTGGCCTCTCGCAATGCTATTTTAATCGTTGAATTCGCCAAAGAACTCTACCTGGAGGGCATAGAACTTAAAGCGGCCATTTTAGAGGCTTGCCGATTGCGCTTACGGCCGATACTGATGACAGCACTCACCTTCATTCTGGGTGTCCTGCCACTGGCTCTGGCCAGTGGCGCTAGTGCCAATTCTCAGAATTCCGTGGGTATCGGCATTCTGGGTGGCATGCTTGCCTCGACCATTTTGGGAATACTTTTCGCACCGGTATTTTTTATTGTGGTAGCCAAGTTTTTTCCACCTAAACCACTGCAACAATAGCGGCGACTTACTACTAAACCTTAGTTTCAGATTCACTTTGCGGTTGCGGCAACCCTGCCCAACCGCGCAGAAAAATTAAGTGGTAAATACAGTGCTTTTAAAACCGTATTACCTCGGATTACCCGCTCCAATAACAAAGGCCCAGCAATACCCAACAGAAAAGTACCAACGACAACTAGAGCATGCACCAGTGGCTTATGCTTCAAATCCGGCAACAACCAACGGTAGAGATCACCCACAAAAAAGCTATGGAAGACCAGGATAATCAACCCCGACTGCCCAACCTTTACAAAAGCCTGCCGCACATTTTGGAACCTGCCAATAAAAGACGAAAACACCAGCACGCTATAAATACCCATAACAGCGCAAGGTAAAATCAACCAAGGTTGTTTTAGGATTCGGCCGTTAAAGTCCAAATACGGATCGGCCACTACATTAATAAAAAGAAACAGTAACCCAAACAGTATGGCGACCCGGTAATCCGGCTTCAGTGATTTGACCTTCTCCCGCAAAAGATAGCCCGCCAAGAAAAACGCCAGAGTCATTGGCAGAACATCTAACGAAAACGGCCAGCCCACCCTCGCGTCTTCGTGATTACGCACCTGAATGGCGGACCAATCTAACAAGCCAATTAGACCTGCCCCAAGAGCAAAACCAATCACCAACACATAAACAGCGCCCTTTGGCTGAGCAAGGTAAGAACCGTATTTCGTAATAATGCAGTAGGCAGTCGAATGGACTAAAAACAAATGAGGTAGAAACCACAGAGGCATTAACGAGATAGTCATACCGCTGGCGTAGACCACGCCAGGGAAATCAAATCCGGAGGCGTAGCCTATTAAGAAGTCCAGCCCTAACATGGCAACAAGGGTTACAAAAAACGGCTTAAGTAGAGCATCCGCTTTGCGGATGACAAACTCTACCGGTGACCATTTAAGACTAAAAAAGATGCCGGATAAAAAGAAAAACAAAGGCAAACGTAAGGATGACGTCGCATTGAAAAAGTCCGGCGCGGTAGCGCGTAACGCGGAGTGGTTGGCCACCACCAAGATAATCGATATTCCCTTTGCCACATCAACATGATGCAAACGCTCCATTTTACACCCCAGGCTATTATGTTCTTTATTGTATAGACGTACAAAACCACCGTTTAAGTAAACATTATGTGGGAGCTAAAAGCTATATGATGAGATTAATGGTGTCAGGATCAATCAATGGGGTCAGAGCAGTTTGATATTCACCCACGAGTAGTCGAAGTCCATACACTGAGTATGCGAAGTTCTTGTGCCCCCCACAAATAAAGAGCGGGCTTTATAAACAGGACGTTTGGTATGCCGCGGGCGCATGGGTGCGCAGGAGCGGTGCCCATGCGAGTAGGCCATCGTCAAGACAGCTGAACGTTTGCGGGCCACACAAAGAAAAAGACCGGCGGGCCGCGTAGGTACCATTGCTGATTCGGGGTTTTAGGATAGAAGCTTGATTGATCGGCATGAGCCGATCAAGACAACCGAAGGTTGCCCGTAGGAGGACAGACATGGATGTCTGTCATCACCATGACCTAATCCGAAGGATTGGTCATCGGCAAGCTGAAATGAAAAAAGCCCAGCCAAATTTACTTGAGATTGATCCTGATGCTGGCGTGTGACCGAGGGGAGATTACTCAAGATACCGTTTATAGGCGTTTTCGTTCTGGCTATTTGCCAAGCAGCCGTCCATGGAGCTTGGTGCCGGCCAGGCCATCCTTGGCCTGGCGTTCAAACCTTCAAAAGCACGCTTTTGATCGCGGAGCGACCGGCTTGAACCCTACTACCACATGCACGATGGTCGCTTCGCGACTCTGTTTATACCCCCATGTGAGAGCAGATCATCGTCTTTCGCGCATAAAAAAACGCCGTGCTAACGAATTAGCACGGCGTTTTGATTTAAGAGCTTGACGATGACCTACTCTCACATGGGGAAACCCCACACTACCATCGGCGATGTCACGTTTCACTACTGAGTTCGGGATGGGATCAGGTGGTTCCAAGACTCTATGGTCGTCAAGCAATTCTGTAGGAGGCACTGCGCTGGGCAATGTCTCGCAATAGGGTGTGGTCGATAAAGTAGATTGATATCGCTTTCAAAGTACCTTGTCTTGGTGTTGGTTTATAACCAACTCTGTCCAGGACATTGGTGTTACTGATCTGTGGCGCTTAAACAGCAGATTCAGTTATATGGTCAAGCCGCACGGGCAATTAGTACTGGTTAGCTCAACGCCTCACAACGCTTACACACCCAGCCTATCAACGTCTTAGTCTTAAACGGCCCTTTAGGGGAATCAAGTTCCCAGGGAAAGCTTATCTTGAAGGAGGCTTCCCGCTTAGATGCTTTCAGCGGTTATCCCGTCCGAACGTAGCTACCGGGCAATGCCATTGGCATGACAACCCGAACACCAGCGGTTCGTTCACTCCGGTCCTCTCGTACTAGGAGCAACTCTTCTCAACTTTCCAACGCCCACGGCAGATAGGGACCGAACTGTCTCACGACGTTCTAAACCCAGCTCGCGTACCACTTTAAATGGCGAACAGCCATACCCTTGGGACCGGCTTCAGCCCCAGGATGTGATGAGCCGACATCGAGGTGCCAAACACCGCCGTCGATGTGAACTCTTGGGCGGTATCAGCCTGTTATCCCCGGAGTACCTTTTATCCGTTGAGCGATGGCCCTTCCATACAGAACCACCGGATCACTATGACCTACTTTCGTACCTGCTCGACTTGTCAGTCTCGCAGTCAAGCTGGCTTGTGCCATTACACTAACCTCATGATTTCCGACCATGATTAGCCAACCTTCGTGCTCCTCCGTTACTCTTTGGGAGGAGACCGCCCCAGTCAAACTACCCACCAGACACTGTCCGCAATCCAGATAATGGACCAGCGTTAGAACCCCAAACATACCAGGCTGGTATTTCAAGATTGGCTCCACGACAACTAGCGTCATCGCTTCAAAGCCTCCCAGCTATCCTACACAAGTAGGCTCAGAGTTCAGTGTCAAGCTATAGTAAAGGTTCACGGGGTCTTTCCGTCTAGCCGCGGGAACGCAGCATCTTAACTGCGAATTCAATTTCACTGAGTCTCGGGTGGAGACAGCGTGGCCATCATTACGCCATTCGTGCAGGTCGGAACTTACCCGACAAGGAATTTCGCTACCTTAGGACCGTTATAGTTACGGCCGCCGTTTACCGGGGCTTCGATCAAGAGCTTCGCACAAGTGCTAACCCCATCAATTAACCTTCCGGCACCGGGCAGGCGTCACACCCTATACGTCCACTTACGTGTTTGCAGAGTGCTATGTTTTTAATAAACAGTTGCAGCCACCTGGTCACTTCGACTGCCAACAGCTCAACTCCGATTGGATCACCGTCAGCAGCGTACCTTCTCCCGAAGTTACGGTACCATTTTGCCTAGTTCCTTCACCCGAGTTCTCTCAAGCGCCTTGGTATTCTCTACCTGACCACCTGTGTCGGTTTAGAGTACGGTTCTGTGTTATCTATGCTTAGAAGCTTTTCCTGGAAGCAGGGCATCAACCACTTCATCCTCAAAGAGGACTCGTCGTCACCTCTCGGCCTTAAGATCCCGGATTTACCTAAAATCTCAGCCTACTAGCTTAAACGTGGACAACCAACGCCACGCTGGCCTAGCCTTCTCCGTCCCTCCATCGCAATAACACAAAGTACGGGAATATTAACCCGTTTCCCATCGACTACGCCTTTCAGCCTCGCCTTAGGGGCCGACTAACCCTGTCCCGATTAGCGTTGGACAGGAACCCTTGGTCTTCCGGCGAGGGGGTTTTTCACCCCCTTTATCGTTACTCATGTCAGCATTCGCACTTCTGATACCTCCAGCAAACTTCACAGTTCACCTTCAGCGGCTTACAGAACGCTCCCCTACCATATTCGAAAATATCCGCAGCTTCGGTTCTCAGTTTGAGCCCCGGTAAATCTTCCGCGCAGGCCGACTCGACTAGTGAGCTATTACGCTTTCTTTAAAGGGTGGCTGCTTCTAAGCCAACCTCCTAGCTGTCTAAGCCTTCCCACATCGTTTCCCACTTAACTGAGATTGGGGACCTTAGCTGGCGGTCTGGGTTGTTGCCCTTTCGACGACGGACGTTAGCACCCGCCGTCTGTCTGCCATGATTGCACTCCTCGGTATTCGGAGTTTGCATGGGGTTGGTAAGTCGGGATGACCCCCTAGCCCAAACAGTGCTCTACCCCCGAGGGTGAGACATGACGCACTACCTAAATAGTTTTCGGGGAGAACCAGCTATCTCCCGGCTTGATTAGCCTTTCACTCCGACCCACAGCTCATCCGAATCTTTTTCAACAGATGGCGGTTCGGTCCTCCAGTGCCTGTTACGGCACCTTCAACCTGGCCATGGGTAGATCGCCGGGTTTCGGGTCTATTGCCTGCAACTATGCGCCCTATTAAGACTCGGTTTCCCTACGGCTCCCCTAAATGGTTAACCTTGCTACAGACAATAAGTCGCTGACCCATTATACAAAAGGTACGCAGTCACAGAATAAATCTGCTCCTACTGCTTGTATGCACACGATTTCAGGTTCTATTTCACTCCCCTCTCCGGGGTTCTTTTCGCCTTTCCCTCACGGTACTGGTTCACTATCGGTCAGTTAGGAGTATTTAGCCTTGGAGGATGGTCCCCCCATCTTCAGTCAAGATAACACGTGTCCCGACCTACTTAATATGTCATTACTGCGTTTTCGTGTACGGGGCTATCACCCTGTATCGCCCAACTTTCCAGATGGTTCCACTAACACAATAACAATCGGCTACTCCCCGTTCGCTCGCCGCTACTTAGGGAATCTCGGTTGATTTCTTTTCCTCCGGGTACTTAGATGTTTCAGTTCCCCGGGTTCGCCTCTTACACCTATGTATTCAGTGCAAGATACCTGTAAACAGGTGGGTTGCCCCATTCGGAAATGTGAGGATCAAAGCATGTTTGCCGGCTCCCCTCACCTTATCGCAGGCTCCTACGTCCTTCATCGCCTCTAACTGCCAAGGCATCCGCCGTGTGCACTTAGTCGCTTGACCATATAACTCAAGCTACTGTTTTGGCGCCTTTCACGCCATTGCGACTTACAATGTTTGATAGTGCTCATCTGTTTTAAACCTCAACTTAAACTGCAAGCTAAAACCAAAACAAACAAACGTTCTCTTTGATTGCAATCTTGTAACGATAATATCACCGGACAGAGTTTTGTTTTTAAACACAATAATTTTAAACTTCAAAATTACGGCACTTAAACTCGGTCACTTTGAAAGTGTTAATTTTAATATCACGCTTACACGCAAACTCAAAACTAACGACTCAGCAATATCAATACTATTACTTTATCTTCCACTTTTTTAAAGAACTCAAACCCGCTCGGAGTTTGATTTTTAAAACACTTAAGACTTTCGCCTTACCTTAAGGCTTTGTAACAAAAGCATTAAGGTAAAAAGAAAATATTCTGGCCATCAAAAATGGTGGAGCTATCACTCCGCGTGCCGGCGGTATCGAACGGGGTGGCATTCCGTCGCAGACCTCGTCCGCGATGACCAACTCATATACCTACTAGCACTGCCACTTACATTTCCAAAATGGTGGAGCTATGCGGGATCGAACCGCAGACCTCTTGGATGCAAACCAAGCGCTCTCCCAGCTGAGCTATAGCCCCATTTTAGAATCTCGCTTTCGCGATTTTACCGTTAAAATCCCGGCAAAATTGGTAGGCCTGGGCAGACTTGAACTGCCGACCTCACCCTTATCAGGGGTGCGCTCTAACCAGCTGAGCTACAGGCCTATAAGTCTTTACCCCACTACACTTTGTCGACAGTATCACTGCCAACCTCGCCCGCGCTTCACCGCTCATGGCTGTGGGGTACTAACCAGCTGAGCTACAGGCCTATAATTTTCAACCCACAGTTCCAGAAAGCTATACAACCAGAAAATACCGGCGAAAAAAAAATCGCACAAGCTAAGCTTCAGAGCGATTTTACGCTTTCCAGAATTATTGTGGTTGCTTTAACAAGAAACAAGCAATGCGTGTGGAAACTTACGAAGATGTCAGCTTTCGTTTAAGGAGGTGATCCAGCCCCAGGTTCCCCTAGGGCTACCTTGTTACGACTTCACCCCAGTCATGAATCACACCGTGGAGACCGTCCTCCGAAGTTAGACTAGCCTCTTCTGGTGCAACCCACTCCCATGGTGTGACGGGCGGTGTGTACAAGGCCCGGGAACGTATTCACCGTAACATTCTGATTTACGATTACTAGCGATTCCGACTTCATGGAGTCGAGTTGCAGACTCCAATCCGGACTACGAACAGTTTTATGAGATTAGCTCCACCTCGCGGCTTCGCAACCCTTTGTACTGCCCATTGTAGCACGTGTGTAGCCCTACTCGTAAGGGCCATGATGACTTGACGTCGTCCCCACCTTCCTCCGGTTTGTCACCGGCAGTCTCCTTAGAGTTCCCAGCCGAACTGATGGCAACTAAGGATAAGGGTTGCGCTCGTTACGGGACTTAACCCAACATCTCACGACACGAGCTGACGACAGCCATGCAGCACCTGTCTCAGAATTCCCGAAGGCACTCCCGTATCTCTACAGGATTCTCTGGATGTCAAGAGTAGGTAAGGTTCTTCGCGTTGCTTCGAATTAAACCACATGCTCCACCGCTTGTGCGGGCCCCCGTCAATTCATTTGAGTTTTAATCTTGCGACCGTACTCCCCAGGCGGTCTACTTATCGCGTTAGCTGCGCCACTAAAATCTTAAAGATCCCAACGGCTAGTAGACATCGTTTACGGCGTGGACTACCAGGGTATCTAATCCTGTTTGCTACCCACGCTTTCGCACCTCAGCGTCAATGTCAGCCCAGACAGTCGCCTTCGCCACTGATGTTCCTTCAGATCTCTACGCATTTCACCGCTACACCTGAAATTCCACTATCCTCTGCTGCATTCTAGTTACCCAGTTCCAAATGCAGTTCCCAGGTTGAGCCCGGGGATTTCACATCTGGCTTAAATAACCGCCTACGCGCGCTTTACGCCCAGTAATTCCGATTAACGCTTGCACCCCTCGTATTACCGCGGCTGCTGGCACGAAGTTAGCCGGTGCTTCTTCTGTTGTTAACGTCAATGATCCTAGGTGTTAACTAGAACCCCTTCCTCACAACTGAAAGTGCTTTACAACCCGAAGGCCTTCTTCACACACGCGGCATGGCTGGATCAGGGTTGCCCCCATTGTCCAATATTCCCCACTGCTGCCTCCCGTAGGAGTCTGGGCCGTGTCTCAGTCCCAGTGTGGCTGATCATCCTCTCAGACCAGCTACAGATCGTCGCCTTGGTAGGCCTTTACCCCACCAACTAGCTAATCTGACGCGGGCTCATCGAATAGCAAGAGGTCCGAAGATCCCCCTCTTTCCCCCGTAGGGCGTATGCGGTATTAGCTTAAGTTTCCCTAAGTTGTCCCCCACTACTCGGTAGATTCCCACGCGTTACTCACCCGTCCGCCGCTCGACGCCTCCTAGCAAGCTAGGTTCGTTTCCGCTCGACTTGCATGTGTTAGGCCTGCCGCCAGCGTTCAATCTGAGCCATGATCAAACTCTTCAGTTTAATTTCTTTGAATTACTCTAAATACTGCTTGATGCGAACATCAAATCTAGGTAACTCCAAACTTGGCTCAACGCTTAATCGTCATTCTTAACTGGTTATGCCCACCCCAAGATAACTTGAGATAAACAGAACGTTTGAATTGTCGGACTTGCGTTGATAAATCATATGGCTGATTCATCTCCGCAAGTTCCCACACGCATTGCTTGTTTAACTTGTTAAAGTGCTAACACCGCGCAAAGGCGATGCCATTTCCACAAATCTGGATACGCTGACTGGGCTTTTACAGTCTTGAGTGATTCACTCTCAACCACCCTGCTCAACGTCGGGATGCGCATTATACGCATGCACCTGAGTTTGACAAGCATTTGTTTTAACAATCTTCATTTTGATTGTGAGCTTTCTAGCCCCAAATACACTACCGCTTTAATGCCAGCGGCCTCAGTGCTCCCTCTTGCTTTCGGGTTACCCCCCAAGCGAGGGCGCGAACTATAAGTGAGGCCGCAGGGATTGGCAAGGCTTTTTTTTCATAAAATTTAGTAGTTTACTGAAAACAAGTGATTTTTCTTTTTGCCCAGCTTTACTAAGAAGAAACGACCATAACGGGCACCCGCCTGGCTAAAGCTTTCTGTGGTGGACATATTGTCGCCAGCACCTTTGGCCAGGCCATTGATCCAAACCGCGTTTCGACCCAGCGCATCTTTCACCTCTCGCCCGGCCTTCACCATACCGCAGTCAGCCAGCACACTGGTCAGCGGCTGATCCTTCAAAGCTTCATAGCTAACATTGGTGGAAGGCAAACCATCCAGCGCTAATTGCTCCAAATCGCTTTCACCCAACTCGCTCGCGTCGCCACTAAAGAGCGCTTCGGTGATGCGTTTGGCAGCAGCCAAGCCGGTTTCACCGTGAACCAGACGCGTTACCTCTTCGGCTAGGACCGACTGGGCTTGAGGCCGACCCTCAGCATGGGCATCTTGCTGTTCGATATCGTCAATCTGAGACACCGGTAAAAATGTGAAGTATTTAAGAAACTTGTATACGTCGGCGTCGGCAGTGTTTAACCAAAACTGATAAAACATGTAGGGTGAGGTCTTGTTTGCGGACAACCAAATAGTGCCCGATTCTGTTTTACCGAATTTAGTCCCATCGGATTTGGTAACCAGCGGTAACGTCAGGCCAAACACCTGACCGCCATACATTTTACGCGCCAGATCCACGCCACCGACAATATTGCCCCATTGATCTGAACCACCAATTTGCAAGGTGCACTGGGACCGGTTGTAGAGTTCAGCAAAGTCGTAGCTCTGCAGCAACATGTAGGTAAATTCAGTGTAGGAGATACCAGCGCCTTCGCGATCCAGCCGCTGCTTCACCGATTCCTTATTGATCATGTTATTGACAGAAAAGTGCTTGCCAACATCGCGCAGGAACTCGATAAGATTAAGCTGACCTACCCAATCTAGATTGTTAACCACCTCGGCCCTATCGTTTTCGAAGTCGACAAACTGCGACACCTGGGCGCGTATTTTATCCGCCCAGCCTGCCACCACATCCGCTGTATTGAGCTTGCGCTCTTGCGCCTTAAAGCTCGGATCGCCAATTAAACCTGTAGCGCCACCCACCAGCGCCACCGGCTTGTGGCCAGCCAACTGAAAACGCCGCAGTGCCAGCAGAGGCACCAAACTGCCAATGTGCAAACTGTCCGCCGTAGGATCGAAGCCACAATAGAGTGTACGAACCCCACCACTAAGGTGCTCCGCAAGCTGATCTTCACCGGTCATTTGGTTGATCAATCCGCGCGCCTGCAAATCACCGATTACATCCCATTCGTTACTCATTAGCTTGATATCTCGCTTTTAGTGGTTGCTCCACTACACGTTAGAGCGGTTCGTCATTAATGTGGGCGCAAGATACCGAATTACGTCACAAAAACAAACACTGTGCTTTCCTGTAAATTTCGATAAATTGGTAGTCTTTTTGATGCTAGGCTATATTTTTTCTGTTATAAACAAAGATGTACGTCTATCAATTTAACAATGCAATTAACCACACCTCTTAACCGTTTGTTTCTGCAATGAAAAGCTTGTTCGACACCTGCTGGGCTCACTTTCCCAAAAGCCACCTCGTAGTCACTAGTGGGCTCACGGTCTGCCTAACGGCAACACTCTCCCTTTGGCCCAGTAAAGATGCCGAAGCGATTCGTCACGACCCTGAAACGCTGAAAGCCGTTCAACAAGGCCGCACCACGCATACCAACAGTGATGAACAAACACTGGACAGCAATCTAGAAACAAGTTCGGAGCAATCATTAGCCCCACCTGATTTAACACCGTTGGATGCAAACTTCTTCACTGAAACCGACCCATTCCCGGAGCACCAACTGCCGGATGAACTGGCCATTGAGTGGAATCAGGTAGAGGTCAAATCCGGTGAGAACCTAAGCCGTATTTTCTTTAAGGTGGGCCTAAGCGCCACGGATTTGTTCCGCCTAATCAACAGCCAAAAAGAAGCCAAAGAGCTAACCAAGCTAAAGCCGGGTGAAAAACTGGATTTCCACATCAGCGAAGACAGCAAACTGCAGGCCCTGCGCTACCGCCCTAACGAGCTGGAAACCCATGTTTTCGTGCGCAACGACGATACCTTTGACTTCACCAAAGACACACTCACGCCAGAAGTGCGAATGACCTACCGCACCGCGACTATTGATTCCTCCCTGTTTGTTGCCGCCAACGAAGCCGGCATGGATGACAATATCACCATGGCGCTGGCGGACATCTTTGGCTGGGACGTCGATTTCGCCCTGGACATTCGCCGTGGCGATGACTTTAAAGTGCTCTACGAAGAGCAGTTCATCGGCGATAAAAAACTCGGCAACGGTAATATCATGGCGGCGGAATTCACCAACCGCGGCAAAACGTTCCGCGCCGTGCGCTACACCAACCCAGAAGGGGTGAGCCAATACTTCACACCGGACGGCCAATCCATGCGCAAAGAGTTTCTGCGCAGTCCGGTGGATTTCGCTCGTATTAGCTCGCACTTTAATTTGAAGCGTAAACACCCTGTGCTTAACACCATCCGTGCTCACAAGGGCACCGACTACGCAGCCCCCACCGGCACCCCCATTCGTGCCGTCGGCGATGGCCGAGTCACCTTTGCTGGCCGAAACGGCGGCTATGGCAACGTGGTTAAGATTCAACACGGCCAAACCTATCAAACCCGCTATGCCCATCTGCACAAGTTCAGAAAAGGCGTGAGAGCGAACTCCTGGGTTAAGCAGGGCGATATCATTGGCTATGTGGGTAGCACAGGCTTGGCCACGGGGCCTCATTTGCACTTTGAATTTTACGTCAATGGCGCGGTGCGCAACCCGGTAACCGTAAAGTTGCCTAAAGCCAAATCGGTACCCAACAACGATATGCTGCGCTTTGCTCAGCAAACCCAGCCCCTGCTATCGCAGCTAGGCTACGCCGGCAACTCTCAACTGGCTTTGAAAGACGACGAAGAACAAAAAGAGCAATGACAGAGCTGTATATTGGCCTGATGTCGGGCACCAGCATCGATAGTATCGATGCTGCCCTCATCAGCGTAAATAGCGAGCAAATCACCCTACTCGACAGCCACAGCCACACATTTCCGCCCGCCCTCAAACAACACATCCATCATCTTTGCCACGCCGACCAAGCTAGCCTGGATCTTATCGGCGCCTGCGACAGAGAGATCGCCGAGCATTTTGCGAAGGCAACGTTAGCGCTGTTGGCGAAGTCCAACCTTACAGCCAGCGACATCACCGCCATTGGCAGCCACGGGCAAACCATTCGCCATCGCCCCAGCCAAGAACACCAAGGCCCTTTTACTTGGCAACTGGGGGACCCCAACATCATTGCGTTTAAAACCGGCATTACTACGGTGGCGGATTTTAGACGCATGGACATGGCAGCCGGAGGCCAAGCGGCGCCATTGGCGCCCATCTTCCATCAGGCATTATTCGGCAGTGGTGACGTCAATCGCAGCCTGTGCAATGTCGGCGGCATCAGCAACGTCACCTGGCTGCCTGCATCCGGTGAGATTAAAGGCTTTGATCTCGGCCCTGGCAATGCATTAATGGATTGTTGGATTAACCACCACAGGCAGCAGCCCTTTGACGCCAACGGCCAGTGGGCTGCCGGGGGCACTGTGCTACCGGAGTTACTAGCCCGTTTTTTACAACACCCATTTTTGCTGTTGCCGCCACCAAAGAGCACTGGGCGAGAAGAGTTTCATTTGCACTGGGTGAATGAGCTTGTCAGCCAACTGAGCCATGAGCCCAGCCCGCAGGATGTACAAGCCACCCTGCTAGAATTCACGGCGCAAAGCATCGTTACCGGCATTACCCAGCATTGCCCCAGCGCCGAGCTCTATATTTGTGGTGGTGGCGCGCACAACGGCGCCTTGATGACGAGGCTGAACCAGCTTCTGCCAGGGGTGGCCGTGGGCACCACGGACGAGATAGGTATTGCCGCCGACTGGGTAGAGGCCTGCGGCTTCGCATGGCTGGCCCACCAGCGCATGCATCGCCTGCCTGGCAGCCATACTGCCGTAACTGGCGCCGCTAAAGCCTGTGTGTTGGGTGGGATCTACGTCGCTGGCGTTTAAAAATGCAGGTATCCCGCGCCAGTTAAGCGTTCAATCTCAGCCGGCCCATAGGGCACAGTACCAATAAAAGGCACCAGAGCATCCACGGCACCGCCGAGAACATCCAGCCGAGTTTCACACACCCTAATATCCACCACGTTAAACGCGCTCAAGCGTGCCGCTCGATCCACGATATGTTTGAACTGGTGGTAGTTTTGACGCTGAAACACCGCTACTTCCGGACCATGGAGAACAATGACCACCGGCTCATAGTCGCCGCCAGCGCTTTCGACCATGAACAGCTGTTCTATGCGGTCCAATGCACGGCCCAACTCTTCCGGGTCATTTTGGCCGATACGGGCTAGGTAATTTGCGCCTTGTTCCAGCGCAATGGGTGAAGTGACCACGCCGTACTGGGCGTGAAGGGGCAAAACGCATAGTAAGAAGAGGAGCCCGCAGACGAAGACTGAGCAGTTGCGAGCCATAGGAGAGCTTAGATAGAGAAAGAGGCACCGCAACCACAGGTGCTGGAGGCATTGGGATTGGTTACAGTGAACCGGGAGCCAGACAAGCCGTGTTCGTAATCAACGGTCGCGCCGCTGAGGAATGGATAGCTCAGAGCATCGACCACCACGGTGACGCCATCGACCTCCACCAAGCTGTCGTCGTCAGCGGTTTTCTCATCGAAGGTAAACCCGTATTGGAAGCCGGAGCAGCCTCCGCCGGTGACGTACACCCGAAGTTTTAGGTCATCGTTACCTTCGTCATCCACCAACTCACGCACCTTAGCTACGGCGTTACTGGTTACATGCAACAATTGATTGCTGCCGATATCTTGAAACTGCACACCTGATGACATGCTTACCTCATTGATTAATTAGCGGCGAGCACATCGCCGACGGACGTTACTATCTGCGTCTGCCACCGCGAGATTTCAACCCACCGGAGGCATTATTGTTCGCTTTGTTATCTTCGCTGACCGCAACTAGATTACTGTCGTCGCTGGCTTCTGGATCTTGTACGGCCTTGGCGTCTTCGTTGATTGCCACCACAGAGCTACCGGAGTCTGGTTCTGATTCGGGCTCTTTACTACCATACACCAAATTGCCGTTGACCTGGGCACCCTTCACCATTTCGATGAGCTTGTAATGCACATTGCCATCAACCACCGCCTGAGCCGCCAACTCAACATGCTCCGAGGCATACACATCACCCTGAACACGGCCGTTGATCACCACGGAAGGCACTCGAATCTCACCGCACACCACACCGCTGTCGAACAACTGCAGCCGTGCGTCTGATCCCTCTTGGCTGACTATATTACCGGTTACGGTGCCTTCCACAACCAGGCTGCCACTGAACTTTAAATCGCCGGTGATTTCGGTGCTTTTAGAGATCAGTGTCGTGCCGGTAACGCCGCCGCGGGGCGAAGCCGGTTTACTGGACTGAGCCGGTGCTCCAGCGCCTTTTTTACTTCCAAACATAATTTACCTCCGTCGTTTGCCATGCCAGCTTGCCGCTATCGTTGGACGTCTTACCTGAGACGGTTGCCTTCAATTGCCACTCTAGCCAATCAGGCTGAAAGCCCTCTGGCAAACTGATTTCACCCTCTAGGGTTTGAAAATATTTAAACTTGAGTTTAATCGTGTCTTGCTCGGCCTGCTGGGAAACTTGCGAAAGCGACAGGCGGCTCTCTTTACCTTCAGCCCTACCAACAACGGACAGTTCTATTGCGCCTGAAACGCGATTGTGATTGGCCGCCACCTGCTGCACCACAACACTGTAGCGGTAGCGCAACGGGTCCGTGGTGGCAAACAACTGCACACTGCCCACATCAACACCCTTACGCTTGCTGTTTGGGTCCATCAGCCCTCGGTAAAAGCCGATCTCGGCTTGCAACTGCGCAATGGTGGCTTGCAACGCGACGATGTCTTCGCGGTTTTTGGAGGCTGCAACGCGATCTATATTTGTGGCGGCCTTTTGAGTCTCTAACTGTAGCAGTGCTTGTTCGGCGTGCAGCCTAGCCTGCTGAGCATCCGCCACCACCCGCTGGTTCTCATGGGCCAATTCACGGTTAAGATCCCGCGCCTGCTTACTGAGCAAAACCGCACTCAAGGTTGCGGCGACCACAATAGACACACACCAAGCACCAGCAACAGCCGGCACCAACCATGGCCGCCGTTCTACCACAACCAATTCCGGCGCACTTATTGATTTCCCTGACACGAGACGCCCTAGCTACTGTCTATGCGATCATTAAGGCAACAAAGCTGCGGCCTGGAGCCCGGCGGATTCATCGAAGCCAAACATGATATTCATGTTTTGCACCGCCTGCCCGGAGGCCCCTTTGGTGAGGTTATCGATGACAGACATCACCACCACCGTGTCTCTGCCCTGGGGCTGAACCACAGAAATGCGACACATATTAGAGCTCTTTACGCTGCGCGTTTCGGGGTGAGAGCCCGCTGGCAACACATCCACGAAGGGTTCACTTTTGTAGCGCTCGGCGAACAACGCGGTTAAATCCTGGGGCTCGCCCAGCAAGGTGGCGTAGGCAGTCACGTGAATGCCACGGATCATGGGCAGCAAATGCGGCACAAAGGTAAGCTCGGCGGGCGCTTGGCCCTCGCTCTGAGCATCTCTAAGGCCCTGTTCTATTTCTGGCAAATGACGATGGCCGGCAGAGGCGTAGGCTTTGAAACTGTCGGCCACCTCAGCAAACAAATTGGCTACCTTGGCCTGCTTACCGGCACCACTGACACCGGAAGCAGCATTGGCGATTAAATGACTGGGGTCGACCAGGTTATTTTCCAACAAAGGCAACAACGCCAACTGGGTTGCCGTGGGATAACAGCCCGGGCAAGCCACTAATTGCGCTTCAGCAATTGCAGCGCGGTTGCGCTCAGGCAGGCCGTAGACGGCTTGGCCAATTAATTCCGGGCAACCGTGGGGTTGGCCGTACCATTGAGCCCACAATGCGGCGTCGCGAATTCGAAAGTCGGCGGAGAGGTCCACCACTCGAACACCGCGTTCAATCAAAGCCGGCATTTGGCTTTGAGCTACACCATGGGGCGTGGCAAAAAAGACCACATCGCACTGGGCCAGGGCGTCTGGGTCTGGCTCGGTAAAGTTAATGCCAAGGATGCCGCGTAAACTTGGGAACATATCCGCTACGGGAATACCAGCGTCGGAGCGCGAAGTGACTTGGGCAACCTCTACTTCTGGATGGCTAACCAGCAGACGCAATAACTCTACTCCGGTGTATCCGGTGCCACCTACAATGCCTGCTTTAATCATAATGTCGCCCTCTCAACTTAGTACTGCAATTAGGGCAGTTATGATAGTGCCCTAAGCAGCAAAGCTAAAGCTAATCACCGCCCCGCAGGCGTGCATTTGGGTAAAATTAGATTAATTTGTCTAAAACTCTCGTCGGGATTCCACTGAGCCGCCATTGGTAACCATTGTTGGCCACTGAAGCATGGCGGCGTGCCAGCTCACAGCAATGCCTATATACTTTGCAGTTGATGATCAAACGACAGCAATCTGGCCGCCATCGTAGTAAGGACACCACTTGGACAAGACACTTAGCGCCAGACTGCGGCGCCGATTAAGCGACCTGCGGCGTCAGCTGTCTTATTTAAATGCTCTCCCGCAATTAACCATTCTTGGCACCTTGGCCGGCATCGCCGCCGCTTGTGTGATCATCGCCTTCCGCTTCGCCATGGACGCCCCACTGATTGCTTGGCTAGGCAGCGCCGATGGATTCGAATCTTTGAGCCAATTAGAGCGCTTCTTGCTACCCGCCGCCGGCGCCCTGGTGATTGGCGTGGGCTTGCAATTGCTGCCCGATCGCATTTTGAAAGTGGGGGTTGGCCACGTGCTCGACCGCATCCACAACCATCAGGGGCATCTACCCTGGCCCAATTTTTTGGTGCAATTTGTGGCTGGCGTTACCTTGTTGATGTCGGGCCAGTCCGTAGGCCGAGAAGGCCCGGCCGTGCATTTGGGCGCAGGTGCCGGCAGCTTGCTGGGCCAAGCGCTAAAAATCCCCAATAACAGCATGCGCGTAGTGGTAGCCGCCGGCGTAGGAGCGGCCATTTCCGCGGCGTTTAACACTCCCTTGGCCGGCGTGGTGTTCGCCATGGAAGTGGTGTTGATGGAATACTCCATCGCCGGGTTTATTCCCATTATCATGGCCTCCTTCGCCGGCTCTTTATTATCGCAGGTTGCCTTCGGCACGGCGCCGGTGTTTACCGTGCACACGGTGAGCCTGGCCGCGCTTTCAGAGCTGCCCTATTTAATGTTGGCCGGTGTTGCCATAGGCCTGGTGGCGATCACCTATTCCTATTTGCTCACCCTGGGCCACCGGGTAAGCCAAGTGCCGGTCAGCGTAAGAGTCACGCTGGCCGGTATTTTTACCGGTGGCGTAGCGGTATTTGTGCCGCAGGTGCTGGGCATGGGCTACGACACCTTGGCACAAGCCATGGAAGGCAACATCGCCATTAAACTGTTGTTGGTAATTCTTGTCTGCAAGTTGCTCACCACCGGGGTAAGTATCAGCGCTGGCATGCCCGGTGGGCTAATAGGCCCCACGATTTTCATTGGCGGCTTGGTGGGCGCAGCCCTGGGCGTGGGCAGTGCGTGGATTCACGACGGCGATGCCTCAGACCCCGGCTTTTACGTGCTACTTGGCATGGCCGCCACGCTTGGCTCGGTACTTAACGCGCCACTAACCGCACTGATCACCATTCTGGAGTTAACCGCCAACCCCAATATTATTTTCCCCAGCATGTTGGTGGTTGTGATCTCTTGCCTGTGTACTCGTATTTTTATGGGCGACAAAGGCATATTTTTGATCATGCTTAAACAGCAAGGGCGCCGAATTAAATCCTCTGGCTTAACCTCTGAACTAAGCAGGGTTGGGGTATTCCAGGTAGCCACCACCAGCTTTGTGCGCAGCCGAGGCAAACTGGATTACGACCAGGCCCGCGCACTGCTAGAAGACAAACCCACCTGGATAGTACTGGCAGAGTTGGATAAACCAAAACGGCTGATCAAAGCCGCAGATTTAGCCAAGTTTTTGGAATCGGCACCGGAAAAAATACTGACGCTGGAAGAAGAAATAGACCTGCAAGAACTGCCCGGCGATCAAACCCTGCTGCCCCCCATCCACGAGCAAGCCACACTGCTGGAAGCACACTTGTTGATGAAAACCGAATCCACTGATGCAGTGTATGTTCAAAACCCCAGGCCATTCGCACTGGAAACAGAAGTCATGGGTATTGTGACTCGGGAAGCGGTTACCAATTATTACTCGGTTTAAGCGCTGCGTCAGAGCGATTAGAAAGATTCGTGTTTAACGTAATCCAGCTCTAAAAACACATCGATTTCTTGCTTCCAAATATTCTCCACAAATGCCACGTGTTCTGGATGATTAGAGTAGGCGTCGTAGTCGGCTTGATTGGTAAACTCCATGGAAAAGCCGAAGTCGTACTCATTTTTCTGCCCCACTTGGCGGTAACATTGAAAATTGTTAACCATTGGCAACTTGGCAAGAACCACACCGGCCGTTAAAAAGGCCTGCTCTTGTGGGGAGCCGGCCGGGTGTTTGGTTTTAAATGCGACTGTGTGAATAATCATAACGTTGCTCTAGAAAAAACAAAAACCCTTTCAAATTCAATCTATGTGGGTACCGAATCTATGTTAAAAGCCTCAGCCAACTTTGGCCACCACCTTTCAGTGATTTTAGCCGCGTTGGTGATTGGCATTGCACTGCTACCCGGCTGCGCACAACTGCCCTCCTCTTGGCAGACGCAAAAAGAAAAGCCGCCGGTAACCTATTCCACCCGCAGCAGCCCGCTGCCGGCACTGCCTGAATTTAAAGCTGAGGTAACGGTGCAGGCGCCAATGGCCAAGGTGAAAAACGTCCTAATGGATTTTGCTCGCCACCCCCAGTGGGTATTTGGCTGCCAGCGTAGCGAAATCATCTCACTGGATAACTACACCGATGCCACCGTATACCAAGTGACCCAACTGCCCATTGTGCGTAACCGCGATGTGATTATGGCGGCCAAGGCCCGCGATGGCGAAAATAACCACGACCAACCCACCTTTACCGTGACCCTAGAGGCCGCACCGGATTTCTGCCAAGACAATACCAGTGCCGGCTGCCAGCGAGTGAATCAATCCAAGTTGGTGCGGGTGCGCCAAGCGCAGGGCTCTTTTACCTTAACCGAGCTGGCGCCGGAGCAAACCCACGTCTCTTGGCAGCAATATCTCGACCCAGCCGGCAGCCTGCCGGCCTGGTTATACCGCGCCAACCTTGCCCAAGTGCCCATTAAAACCCTGCGCAATTTAAAGCAGTTGGTAGAATCGGAAGTGGACGGCGGGCAGTAGTTGCTCTTTATAGGGGTTACTATTTATAGAAGTTACTCTTTGTAGGAATTATCCAACCGGTCGATTTTTCGAAGCAGGGCGTTAAATTCCAACACACCCGGTGCCACCGGCCCGGTTTGCAGTTTGAGTAGCTGTGCGGTTTTTTCGGCAATGCTTTGGTCGATAGGAATCAATGGCTGGCCGGAGGCATCTGCCGACACTTGGATTTCACAGGCACGCTGCAATAACCAAAGGCGCATAAACATATCCTCTATGGAATTACCGCAGGCCAGCAGGCCGTGGTTGCGCAAGATTAGTAAGGATTTATCACCCAGGCTAGCAACTAAGCGCTCTTGTTCACCGGGCATCACGGTAATGCCTTCAAAGTCGTGGTAAGCCACCTGGCCGTGCAGCAGTACCGAATAGAAATTATCGTGTCGCAACCCGTTTTGTTGGCAGGCCACCACGGAACCAGCATCGGTGTGCAGGTGGCCGATGCACACGGCATCTTCTCGAGCAGAGTGAATGGCGGTGTGGATAATCATACCGGCGGGGTTGGGCTGGTGCGGGCTATGGCCTAGCTTTTCGCCTTTAACATTCACCTTGAGCAGGTTAGAGGCGGTGACTTCGCTGTAGTGTAAACCGTAGGGGTTAATCAGAAATTGGCCTTGGCTGCCTGGGATTTTTACGGTGATGTGGTTGTAGATAAGCTCATCCCACCCCAGGTGGGCAAATATTCGATAACAGGCAGCCAGCTTGACTCGTAATTTGCTTTCTTCTTCGGTCATTTTAGTTCTCTTTTTATCGTTATTTTATGGTCGATTTGTGCTTGTTTTGTAATGTTACGAGATTAGCGGTACTGCACACTGGGGCTTTGCTGTAGCAGCCCGCACCGAGACCTTTGCATAACCCGGCTCACTTCCGCAAGTTCTTGAACGCAAATTTTAGGCAAAAAAAACCGCAGACTAGGCTGCGGTTTTCTCGGCCAGTTACAAGCTTACTTGTAAACCGGGAACTCCTTACACAAAGCCAGTACCTGGGCTTTAGTGGATTCGATAACGGCATCGGAGTTGCCTGCTTCTAGGCTATCCAATACGTCGCAAATCCAGTTGGTTAGCTGCACGCACTGCTCTTCTTTAAAGCCACGGGTGGTGATGGCGGGGGTGCCCACACGTAAGCCCGAAGTAACAAACGGTGAACGCGGGTCGTTTGGCACGGCGTTTTTGTTCACAGTGATGTTGGCTTTGCCCAGAGCGGCATCGGCGTCTTTACCGCTGTATTCTTTGCCAATCAAATCCACCAACATTAAGTGGTTTTCGGTACCGCCAGAAACAATCTTGATACCGCGCTCGATGAACGTAGCCGCCATAGCCTTGGCGTTTTTAACCACCTGCTCTTGGTAGGTTTTAAAAGAAGGCTCTAATGCTTCTTTAAAGCTCACCGCTTTAGCTGCGATAACGTGCATCAACGGGCCACCTTGGCCACCGGGGAATACGGCAGAATTGAGTTTCTTTTCAATCTCTTCGTTGGCGCGGGCCAAAATAATACCACCGCGTGGGCCACGCAGGGTTTTATGGGTGGTAGAGGTGGTGACATCGGCGATTTGAATGGGGCTTGGGTATACGCCTGCGGCAACCAAACCGGCAACGTGGGCCATATCCACCATCAGGTAGGCGCCAACGCTGTCAGCGATATCGCGGAAACGTTGCCAATCCATCACCATGGAGTAAGCAGAGAAACCCGCCACGATCATTTTAGGCTTATGCTTTTGAGCCAAGCGCTCTACTTCGTCATAGTCGACCTCGCCAGTTTCTAGGTTTAGGCCGTACTGCACTGCGTTGTACATTTTGCCGGAGAAGTTAACCTTGGCACCGTGGGTCAGGTGGCCACCGTGGGCCAAACTAAAGCCCAAAACGGTATCGCCCGGGGCACACAGCGCTTGGTAAACCGCGGCGTTGGCCTGGGAGCCGGAGTGCGGCTGGACGTTGGCGTAGTCGGCACCAAACAGCTCTTTGGCGCGCTCGATAGCCAATTGCTCGGCTTTATCCACGTATTCACAACCGCCGTAGTAACGCTTGCCAGGGTAGCCTTCGGCGTACTTGTTGGTCATTTTGGTGCCTTGGGCAGCCATAACCTGCGGGCTAGTGTAGTTTTCGGAGGCAATCAGCTCGATATGCTCTTCCTGGCGGCGGTCTTCATCGACGATGGCGGCCCAAATATCTGGGTCGTAGGATGATAAAGGCTTGTCTGAATCGAACATGGGCTACCCCTCTACACTTGGCTCATGAAAATTGAGGCGCGGATTGTACACTATTTGTTGGCTAGGTAACGAGCCACAAATGGGTTAAATGTTAGCCGAGGTACGCCAGCTTTGAATTACGTTAACACTGGCTAATACAGGGCCGCTTGACGCTTATTTTATACCGGTGCTGGGAGACTCCGGATTAACATTAACAGAGCCTGGAGAAAGCCTTATTTTGGCTTATGTTTTTGCGTTAGGGGCCTCTGTAGGTTTGCATATTTAAAGTTGTACTTTAAATATGCAAACCTTAAAAGCACCTCTGAAATAAGCGTTCTAAGCGGCCTAGTCGGTAATTTGCAGATCCAAATACACCAAACGGTGGTCCGACGAGGCCTTACGGCTGGCGACTAGGCGATATTCTGCGGAGCCTTGGGTAGGCCAAAACACGCCGCCATCGACAATGCGCCAGCCTTGTTTAGAAGGCAGAACGTAATCCGCCCGGCTCTTCCAGGCGGCAGTGTGTTCGGCCGCGCCAGCCACACCCGGTGCGTTTTGGTGGGCACCTTTGCTGGTTGGGGTGAAGCTGGCATTGATAGCAGAGTGGTCAAACAGCTGATCCAGGGTACCCGGCAGGGTATCTTTGCTGTAAACGCTGGCGTTTAAGTCACCCAAAATCACAAACCGTTGGCCGCTAAACGGCGCCTTGCTGCCGTTATCGTCGTAAATATACCCGGCCTGGGAGAGGTAATCGGCCAACAGGCGAATCTCATCGTGGTTGCGGCGGCCGTTGCGATCTTCCGGGCCATCGAACACCGGCGGCGTGGGGTGGGATGCCAGCACATGCAGGGTTTGGCCGGCCACCGTGATGGGCAAATCCCACAGCGATTTGGACGATAAGCGCAGCTCGGGCCAGGCCTCAGCGCTGTACCACGATTGCCCCGTTTCTGGGTCCACCGGTTTTAAGGCACCGGGCATGTCCGCCCATTTGAACTTTTGAAAGCTGCGTACCTGATCTGCTGCGATGGGGTAGCGAGACAGCACCACCATGCCGTACTGCCCGGGATAAAAGCCAAACCCCCAGGCATCGGCGCCCTTGCCGGTGGCCTTGCCATCGCCGCTTAGGTCGAAGGGGCTGGGCTCGCCAGTGTTGACCGGCGCAATATAGGCGTAGGGGTAATCCACGGGTTGCAAACCGCTGTGTTGTGGCACGGCTAAATAACGCTTTTTAAATTGATCGATCCCCTTGGCTTGCTGCGGGATGTAGTCAAACTCGTTAAGCAATAGGATATCCGGCCGCACGCGCTGGATGATTTCAGCAATGTTGCGAATTTGCGGATGGCTACCAGAGGCTAAAGCGTCTTCGAGCAGCGCTAGGCTGGCCTCTTCATTCTGGTCGGTTTGATAGTTGGTGGCTTCCATACTGACATTAAAGGTGGCGATTCTTAGCTGGGTTGGAGTAAGCGCACTTGACTCAGCCGTGGCCTGCGCCTCGGTAATTTTCTCCATACTGTTAACCCACTGACTAACGCACAGCAAAAGTGCACAAACCACCCCAAAAAGTGGCATTTTTCGGCCATTGTCCTGCATATAACCTGCTCCATCTGCAATTTGGCTGAATAACTTAGCTACCCGCCGCCGGTTTTAGTTACGACGTTTAACTGGTTCAACACTTGCCTGTAACGAATTTGTAATAAATTGCTTCGACAATTGCCGGTATTGGCCTACTTAACCGTCTAAGTAGCCAGATATTACACGTTACTCACCACCAGAGCAGAGCTCATTTTAGACCTTTTAGGGAAAACATTATGAAACCTTTCTTAAAACAGCGCTTAGCTGCGGCCGTGATATTGGCCGCAACGGCAGGAGGCGTTAGCGCTCAGGAAACAACTTCGGCCATCCGCGGTAAGGTGCTAACACCTGGCGGCAGCCCAATGGCCAACGCAGAAGTATTGGTTATTGATACTCGCACCGGTTCGCAACGCGCCTACAACACCAACGCATCGGGCTCCTTCTTTGCCCCCAACTTGGCCGTTGGTGGCCCCTACCGTGTGGTTATCGACGGTAAAGAAACCATGGTTGAGTCCATCAGCCTCGGTGATGTGTACAACCTAACCGTGGGCGGTTCTCAGTCCAGCATGGAAGAAGTCACCGTGGTGGCCGATGCCGGCGCTCTGAACAGCATGGCGGTGGGCCCGTCCGCCAGCTTTGGCCAATATGAACTGGATACTGCGGTAACCATCAGCCGCGACCTAACTGAAATGATCGCAGTGGACCCACGCATTAACCTGGACCCAGGCGGCGGCATCAACTGCGCGGGTAAACACCCACGATTTAACAGCACCACTTTGGACGGCGTTAGCCAAAACGACCGCTTCGGTTTGAACAGCAACGGTTACTCCACCGCCACCGGTATGCCCTTCCCTCTGGCAGCCATTGGCCAGGTATCGGTCGAACTGGCCCCCTTCGACGTAAACTACGGCGGCTTTAGCGCGTGTACCATCAACGCCGTAACCAAAACCGGCTCCAACGAATTCCACGGCGGCGTATTCTATCAATACACCGACGACAGCCTGCGCGGCGATTCTCTGGATTTTGGCGGCGGCGACTTTAACCAGTATGACAGCGACGACTACGACGAATACCGTCGCGGTTTTGACCTGGGCGGTTACATCATCCCAGACAAATTATTCTTTTACGTTGCCTACGAAGAATCCCAAGAGCCTGAATTTATTGCCCAGGGCGTTGCCGGCACCAACAACGGTGAAGTACGCGACTGGTTAAGCCAGGACGATTTCGACCGCATTTCCAACATTGCCCAAACCGTTTACAACTATACCCCCGGAGGCATGCCAGGCAATGGCGTACAAGAGGAAGAAAAGTACTCAGCGCGCTTAGATTGGAACATCACTGACCTGCAAACCTTGACGTTGATCTACAACAAGTACGAAGGCTTCGAAAATCGCGCCTCGGACAGCGACGACAACGAGTTTGAATTTGCCAACCACTTCTACACCAAAGGCGCCGAATCCGAGACCTTAACGGCCAAGTGGGCTGCCCAGTGGACCGATACCTTCTCCACCGAAGTGTTCTACAGCCAGAACGAGATGAACGACTCCCAGGTCAACGTGGCCGACGTAGGCTTTGCAGAAATGCAGATCTCCATTGGCGACAACACCGTTTACATGGGTACCGACGATTCACGTCAATCCAACGCCCTGGATACCGAAGCGGACTACTTTAAACTTAACGCTCAATACCTTGCTGGCGACCACGTATTAACCTTTGGTTACGAGCAAGAGGCGCTGTCTGTATTCAACCTGTTTGTGCAGCACTCCGACGGCGGTGAAATTCGCTTTGACAGCATCGACGATTTTGAAGCTGGCCTAGCCGCTCGTTACTATTACGGCAGCGGTGGCGGCACCAACAACTCCGACGATGCCGCGGCTTCCTATGAAAACACCTTGCACACCTTTTACGTGCAGGATGAATGGTACATTGCCGATGCCAACCTAACCCTGGTTTACGGCTTGCGTTACGAGAAATTTACCAGCGATGACGCACCCAACTACAACCCAGCGTGGGAAGATGAGTTTGGCTTCTCTAATGCTAACGGCATCGACGGTGTTGATTTGTTAATGCCACGCTTTGGTTTCACCTGGGATGCCAGCGACACCACCACCTTCCGCGGCGGTATTGGCTTGTTTTCTGGTGGTAACCCGAACGTGTGGTTATCCAACGCTTGGAGTAACGATGGCTTTACCAACGTTCAAATTCGTGAAGACGACGTATCCTTGTTTACCTCACCGCTTGCCAATGGCGGCCGACCTGGCTACGCCCCCCTGCAATCGCTTTACGATACGGTAGCGGCCACAACCGCGAACGACGCTACAGTCAGCCGAACGGCGGTAATTGACCCAGACTACGAGCAGCCTGGTGAGTGGAAAATATCCTTAGGCACCACCCACGAGTTTGGCAACGGCGTGATCATGGATTTAGACCTGATCTACTCGCGCTTGGAAAACGCCGCCTACTACCAGGACATTAGCCAAACCATCGTCGGCTACACCACCACAGGCACACCCATTTACGACTTCTCTGGTGATGTCGCTGACGTACATATGCTGACTAACTCCAGCTACGACGCCGAAGGTTTTATCGCGTCTATTGGTTTAACCAAAGCGTTTGAAAACGGCTTAACGATTAGCGCGGGTTACGCCTTGGTGGAATCGGAAGATATCAGCCCAATGACCTCTTCCACGGCGGGCTCAAACTTCGAAAGCACTGCCTTGCGTGATGTTAACAACCCGCGCCCTGGCACCTCGAATTACGAAGTTCCACACCGTTTCAGCATGAACCTGAACTACAGCAAAGAGTTTATTCCAGGCCTGGAAACCAACATCACCCTAACCGCCGTGCGAGCCCAGGGCCAGGGCGGCAACTTTGTGATGGATGGCCAATCGCTGGAAGGCGACGGCTTCTTCGGCCGCCACCTGCTGTACGTACCTACCGGCGCGGATGACCCCAACGTGGTGTTTGCCGACACCTTCGACCAGGACGCTTTCTTCTCCTGGGCGGATAAAAACGGGCTGGGTTCTGGCTACGTAGGCCGCAACGAAGTGAACTCCAACTGGAGCACCAAAATCAACCTGGCCGTGCGCCAAGAGATTCCAAGCTTCTCGGACGACACCCACGCGTCTGTTTACCTACTGGTTAACAACCTGGGCAACTTGCTAAACGACCGCTGGGGCCACCAGTACGACGCCCAGTTCTTTAGCCAAGAAGTGGTAGACGTTGAAGTCAACGACGCCGGCCAATACGTATTCACCAATTTTAAAGGTGGCAACGTGGACAGCCTGGAAGACAACCTATCCCTGTGGGAAGCACAGATTGGTATCGATTTCCGATTCTAATCTGGGCGTAGCCCTACTTGCATAAGGATGTGCAGGGATAAAACGCAGTACGAGAGCCGGCCATTGCGCCGGCTTTTTTGTGGCCATTTTAATCTACGCCTGCCATTCCCAAGCCCGCCCTATTGATCTACCCTAAACCATCGGTTACCGTGCCCGGCACATTTTCTGTGAGGATACTGGCCACATGGCTCAATACGTTTACAGCATGAATCGCGTTGGCAAAATCGTGCCACCGAAACGCGAAATTCTAAAAGATATTTCCCTGTCGTTTTTTCCTGGCGCCAAAATCGGCGTTCTGGGGTTAAACGGATCGGGTAAATCAACACTGCTAAAAATCATGGCCGGGGTTGATCAAGACTACAACGGCGAAGCCCGCCCAATGCCCGGTATTAGCGTTGGCTATCTGTCCCAGGAACCACAGCTAGACCCAGCAAAAGATGTGCGCGGCAACGTTGAAGAAGGCGTACAAGAAGCCGTGGATGCACTGGCTGAATTAGACCAGGTGTACGCCGCCTACGCCGAAGAGGGTGCCGACTTCGACGCCCTGGCCAAACGCCAGGCCAAGCTGGAAGACATCATTCAGGCCTGGGATGCGCACAATCTTAACAACAAACTTGAACAAGCCGCCGACGCCCTGCGCCTGCCGGCCTGGGACGCCGACGTAACCAAATTATCCGGTGGTGAACGCCGCCGTGTGGCCCTGTGCCGTTTGTTACTGTCGCGCCCGGATATGCTGCTTTTGGACGAACCCACCAACCACCTGGATGCCGAATCGGTATTTTGGCTAGAACGCTTTTTAGTGGACTTCCCCGGCACCGTGGTGGCCATTACCCACGATCGCTATTTCTTAGATAACGCCGCCGGCTGGATTTTAGAACTCGACCGTGGCCGTGGCATTCCCTATGAAGGCAATTACTCCACCTGGTTAGAAGCCAAAGAGCAACGCCTGGAGCAAGAACAAAAAACCGAGGCTTCACACCAAAAAGCCATTAAAGCCGAACTGGAATGGGTGCGCCAAAATCCCAAGGGCCGCCACGCTAAAAACAAAGCGCGTTTGGCTCGGTTTGAGGAAATGCAGTCACAGGAATTCCAAAAGCGCAACGAAACCAACGAAATCTACATCCCCCCTGGTGAGCGATTGGGCGACAAGGTCATTGAATTTAATGGCGTGAGTAAAAGCTTTGGCGACCGCGTATTAATTAACGATTTAACCTTTAGCATTCCTAAGGGCGCTATTGTGGGCATCGTCGGAGGCAACGGTGCGGGTAAATCTACCCTATTCCGTATGATTGCCGGCGAGGAACAGCCCGATGCCGGCAACATTGAAAAAGGCGATACCGTTGACGTTGCCTTTGTAGAGCAAACCCGAGAAGGCCTGGATGACAACCAAACCGTTTGGGAAGCCATCTCCGGCGGAGCCGATATTTTGCAAATCAATAACTACGAAGTCAGTTCGCGCTCCTACGTTGGCCGCTTTAATTTTAAAGGCAGCGACCAACAAAAACGCGTGGGCGAGTTATCCGGCGGTGAGCGCGGCCGCTTGCATTTGGCCAACACGCTGAAGCAAGGCGCCAACGTTTTGCTGCTGGATGAACCCTCCAACGACCTGGACGTAGAAACTCTACGCGCCTTGGAAGAAGCGCTGCTGAACTTCCCCGGTTGCGCCCTGGTTATTTCCCACGACCGCTGGTTCCTTGACCGGGTGGCCACTCATATTTTGGCCTACGAAGGCGACAGTGAAGTGGTGTTCTTTGAGGGCAACTACACGGAGTACCATGAAGACTTTGTTCAGCGCAAGGGCGAGAATGCCGAGCCCAAGCGCATGAAATACAAGCCTATCCAGGCCTAGTTCTTGACGAAGCAAACTAAGCGAAATAAAACAGCCTGTTTTTTTATTTCGACTGCGCGAAACGGCAGGGATGCCGTTTCAAGCTACCGGTCAACTAGCGGCACCTAAAACAACACCAAGCTAATACACAATACTAATCGGTTTGAATCATTTACCTGCGTGAATCTCGCCCTCCGACAGCCGCTACCCGATCATCATTAAGCTAAACCGCTCTCGGTAATAGAAAGTCAGCTTTTTTATTCCTGATCTACGCCATAATTAGTCAGCTTTTTATCTTGCTTTGATTTAAATTCCCTTTTAAGCGCCTTTTTGTCCTTTTAGCCAAAAAAAGCGTGCGCCTTTTTTGCCATTGGCGTTAAGATCTCGGCTATGGCGTAAAAGTTTTAATTCATCGGCCCAGGCCGATCACTTACCGCTCTGTATAATATTGTGCCGATGGATTGGCCTACGCTGAAACCACTTTTACTAACCGCAGTCGCGTGGTGTTAGGCATGCATATTGATACGCAGTTGCTAGAGCCGGATCAGATTATTGAATCCGATGTTTGTATTATTGGTGCGGGCCCCGCAGGCACTACTTCCGCTCAAGAATTTTTGGACAGCGATTTACGAGTAACCCTACTGGAAAGCGGCGGCTTAGAATATAACCCCCGTGCACAACAACTCAGCTCTGGCGAAATCAGCGGCGACCTTTACGAACCCATGGAAGACACCCACCTACGACAAGTAGGCGGCACCGCCAATCATTGGATTATAAAAATGGCCGACAAAGAATTCGGCTACCGCTATGCGCCTTTAAATGACGTTGACTTTAAACCCCGCGCCGCCGTGCCTAATTCTGGCTGGCCAATTACCCGCAAAGAATTAGAACCCTACTACCAGCGCGCGCATACAGCCTGTGAGATCGGGCCTTTCCGCTACCAAGCTGGCAGCTGGGACAAGCAAGGCTTTGAAACCCTCGACGTCGAAGAAAAAGGCTTGGTTAATAATTATTTTGCTTTTGGCCCTACCCGAGTATTTACTAAAACCATCCCCGAAAAAATCGCAGGGTCGAAAAACGTTAATCTCTACTACAACGCCACCGTGGTGGAGCTGCTGTGCCACGCCGACAGCGATAAAGTAAGTTGCGCGAAGGTGCGCACTTTTGATGGCAAAGAAACTTTATTCAAAGCCCAGTATTTTATTTTAGCCGGTGGCGGCTACCAAACAGCTCGCTTACTGTTAGCCTCAAACCGACAAAAATCCAATGGTCTAGGTAACGAACACGATGTGGTCGGCCGCTATTATATGGACCACAGTCTGTCACCCAGCGGCAACTTCTACCCACACGATTTGAAATTAATCAATCGCCTTGGCGTATACGACATGCGTTTGATTGATGGCGCCTCTATATTAGGCAAGCTTGGCTTCACCGAAAAAACGTTGGAAGAACAGCAACTATTGAATTTCACCGCCACGGTGTTTCCTATGCCTAAAGCGCGAGATGTCGACGCTTTGAAAGCCTTGCGCAGCATAGCCATCGACCTGAAAGGCCGCCGTTTCCCCAAACATCTACTGCGCAATGCCTACAAAGGTTTATTGGGCGGCAAACATTTAATGCATGTGCTGTTTCAATTATTAATCCACGGCGCTCCCATTATGCCGGGTTTTGGCCAGGGCGGCTGGTCCAAAACCCACGATAATCACAAAAAATTTGAGCGGTTGGAATTACTGGCGTTTGTTGAACAATCACCGATGCCGGATAACCGGGTGACCCTATCGAACGAAAAAGACGAGCTGGGCATGCCGAAATTAAAAGCGCACTATAAATGGCGAGAACAAGATTTAAAAAGCATTAGCAAAGCCGGCAAACTTATGGGCCAAGCATTAAGTGCAACCAACCTAGGCCGTTTTGTGCCCGCCGGAGATGGCAACAACCCCGTTATAGGCTCTTTGGGACTGCACCATATTATGGGCACCACGCGCATGGGCAATGACCCCGCCACCAGCGTGGTGGATAAACACTGTAAAGTCCACTCCCTGGATAATCTATACATTGCCTCCAGTTCGGTGTTTACCACCGGAGGTTATGCCAACCCTACACTGACCATTTTGGCCCTAGCCCTACGCGTGACCGACACAGTAAAAACGCGTGTCACTGCCGGTGAGGTGTCCTTCCAGAATCAACAAGAAGTGCTTGAAGCCGTAACCTGATTTGCTCGTACCCACGTTTGCTTGTATTGTGCAGTGCAATAATAAGAATCACCCGCTCAACGGAAGGCGGGCTTGCACAGTCTGGATAACAATAACTGGGCGGAAACGTTAGGCTTAACTGCAATCCACGTGGGACTTTGCACGCGGTAAACGCACTTTAGCTTCTCACACCGTCAAAGAACGACTTGCGTACCCCTATGAGTATTCACAAAGAGCGTCGCAATTTTCCTCGCATACAGTTACGTGCCAACGCGGAATTAGAAACTGCGGCCGGTCGCTGGCCCGTGCAATTGGTGGATTTATCCTTCAGCGGCGCCTTGGTGGCTTGCTCGCTGCCATTTCCGCCCTCACGCAGTGAAACCGTCACCCTGCACATAAACCTAAACCAAGATCACCCCATTCTAATGCGCGGCCATTTGGTGCACAGCAACGGCTCCTATCTAGGGCTGGAGTGCTCGCCCACCGGAGTGGATCAACGCGCCAGCCTAAGAAAATTATTCAGCCACAAAAATAACGCCACCTTGGGTTAATCCGCTAAGGCCTCTATGGCATCCGCCAGTTTTTTCACGGGTACCAGTTCCATGCCTTCAACCCCCTGCTTGGGACAATTGGCCGCTGGCACAATCGCCTTTTTAAAGCCGTGTTTGCGCGCCTCACGCACGCGCTCCTGGCCATTGGGCACCGGCCGAATCTCACCGGACAAACCCACCTCGCCGAACGCTATTAGTCCCTCTGGCAGAGGGTGATCGCGAAAGCTAGACACCACCGCCAACAACAGAGCTAAATCGGAGCTGGTTTCCACCACCTTAACGCCGCCGACGACGTTCACAAATACATCCTGATCGCCCAGGTGCAGTCCGCCATGGCGGTGCATAACCGCCAGCAACATGGCCATGCGGTTTTGCTCCAACCCCACTGCCACCCGGCGCGGGCTACCAAAGTGACTGTCGTCTACCAGAGCTTGGATTTCTACCAGCAACGGACGAGTGCCCTCCCACACCACCATCACCACAGAGCCCGAGGCGATATCCTCAGCGCGCTGCAAAAAAATAGCTGAGGGGTTGGAAACTTCACGTAAGCCTTGCTCCGTCATGGCAAACACCCCCAGCTCATTCACCGCGCCAAAGCGGTTTTTATGGCTGCGTAGGGTGCGAAAGCGGCTGTCTTGATCGCCATCCAACAAGGTGGAACAGTCGATCATATGCTCCAGTACCTTGGGCCCGGCTAAACTGCCATCCTTAGTAACGTGGCCAACCAATATCAATACCGTGCCGCTGGTTTTGGCAAAGCGGGTTAAAAACGCCGCGCACTCTCGCACCTGGGACACACTGCCCGGCGCCGATTGGATATCCGGCATATGCACCACTTGTATGGAATCCACCACCAGAATTTTAGGCTGCAACTGACTGGCCGCATGAACAATGGACTCGACGTTGGTTTCGGCCAAAAGGTTTAACTGTTCAGTGGGTAGATTTAACCGTGCCGCACGCATGGCTACCTGCTGTAGGGACTCCTCACCGGTGACATACAACGCTGGCATTTTTTCAGCCAAGCTGCAAAGTGTTTGCAGCAGCAAGGTCGATTTACCCGCACCCGGGTTGCCACCAATCAGCACTACGGAGCCGGGCACCAAACCACCCCCCAGCACTCGGTCCAACTCGCCCACCCCGGTACTCAACCGGGGCAGATCTTCCAAGCTGATATCCTTAAGCTTTTGCACCTTGGCACTGGTGGCCCCGGCGTAACCCTCAAACCGCTGGCTGCCACTTTTTTTGCCAGCCGGTGCCAGACGCACCTCGCTTAGGCTGTTCCAGGCCCCACAGTCGTTGCACTGCCCCTGCCATTTGCTGTAATCCGAACCACACTCGTTGCACACATATGCGGTTTTGCTCTTCGCCACCGGCAATCACCTTAATCGATACAAATACTGAATAAATATATAGGTATGTAGATTACCACAAACCAGAAAAAATCAATGGGGTAAAATCTATGGGGTCAGAGCCGTTTGATTTTGGCAAACGAATCCAAGTACCCTAACCGGCCCAGTATTTTCGAAGCACTAAGGCCAGCACAATGCCAAAAAATATCCCCCACCTCGCCCTACTTTCCGGCCTATTATGCGACGGCAGCGTTTGGGATGGCGTTATCGACGCTCTGGGAGATGCCGCCAAGCCAGTCGCCATTAGCTTTGCCGGCTGCACTACCATTCGGCAAATGGCGGAGAAAGTTCTAGCCAGCATGCCAGGAACATTCGCCCTAGCAGGCCATTCCATGGGCGGCCGCGTAGCGCTAGAGGTTTATCGTATGGCTCCGCAACAGATAGAGCGATTGGCGCTACTAAATACGGGCGTGCGCCCACGCACAGAAAAGGAAGTACCAGGCCGCCAGCGATTACTTGATTTAGCCGATGTAGAAGGCATGGCATCAGTGGCCCGAAGCTGGTTACCACCCATGATGTCTGAGGCCGCGCGAGGCGACTCAGGATTGATGGCACAGCTAAATACGATGATTGAGCGCCACTCCCCGGCCGAATTCCACGGGCAAATTCACGCCCTACTCGATCGGCCCGATGCCGAGCAAGTACTGGCAACCGTAACGGTACCTACGCTTCTACTCAGTGGCGACCAAGACCAATGGAGCCCGGTGGCCCAGCACCAAGCCATGCAGCAAATATTACCCCACGCCACGCTGGTGGCTTTGGCGGGCGTCGGCCATATGTCCACCGTAGAAGCGCCGGTTCAAATTGCCAATGCTTTGGAACAATGGCTTACGGGCTAAAGCCCAACTAAGACAACAGTCAAAACCATTACCCAATTAAAATAAGTGCTTCTATAAGATTACTACCCGTGATCTTAGTATCGGTATTTTTAAGCTTGATGGGCTGCGATCGCTACCAGAACTTAGTTGAGTCACTGGCGTTCCCACAATCCTCATTGGAAAAATTCGGCGCCACAAAATAAAATACAACGCCGTTCAATATAATAATAAAACAGAGTTCGTAGTTTTTTTCACGTTAGCTGGTATTTTCCTAGGGCCTGTTGACACTAATTCGGAGCCTCTGTTGAGTCAGGAAATAGTCCAATCTAGGCGCGAACCGCGAAGTTTGGTGGGCCCAAATAAGCGGTGAGCAACAACGAGTGGGCTATTTCCTGGCTCAACCCGTAGGGCTGGAGCCAGCTTCCCGCTCAACGTTGTTGCCAATCGCTCATGTAGGCCCACTACATTTCACGCTTGGCGCCTAGTTGAACGGAAAGCTGGTCTCCAGCAGTGGTGCCAAATTAGTGTCAACAGGCCCTAGCACCTCGGAGCTCTTACGGCAGCCTTGGCAATTCGCAGTAGCGTTTATTTGTGAAACATTTGCTTAATGCAATAGACTAACGCCCCCCTGCAACACCAACGCCGCTTACACAGGCTTTAAGCTTGCACCATTTAACGACAGACGAGAACGCTTATGTACGGCAAGGGCTACCTATTCGGCATTGGTTTAGCCGTGATACTTTGGTTATTAATACGGCAAGTTGACAAACGCTACTACCAAAGAAAGCACGCATTAATCCAGCAACGGCTTAATACGAAAAGACTGCAAAAAAAGCCGGCATTTAAGACACCCAAAGAGCCCAATTGAACGTTAACGGTGGTGCTTTAGGATTAATTGAGGCGCCCCTGCACTCAACGCACTATCAATCTTAGCTGACATTGTGAGCGATAATTTCGCCAAAGCCTCTATGTAAATGTACGGCAAGAATCGCTCAGCGTTATTGCGACATAATAGCCGGGAGAGACACGATCAACGCACGCTTGGAGGACAATGACGTCAACAATGGTTCACTTTTCATTGAGCAAGCTTCCTACCCTAATGCTTACGCATTTTTTAATCTCATGCTCAGCGCAGCTAGAAACCAATCGCAACCCCGAACCTGCCATTTACACAAATGGCCACACACTGACCTATATTGGCGAAATTACCAAACGCAAAATAAAACACTGTTTCGGGCATTCAATGACTACAGAGGGCCAAAAACTCTCACGATAAATAGCTTGGGGGGAGATGTTATGGCCGGGATAGAGCTAGGCAACTGGGTATTGGAAAACAACTTGGATGTGGAGATTGTAAATACATGCGCCTCATCCTGCGCAAACCATGTTTTCCCAGCCGGTAAAAGAAAAATACTAAATAGCGACGCTGTGTTGCTATGGCACGGCAGCTCGTTTCAGCCTGATATCGATGCCTTAGTTCAATCGGGTGATCAGTTCGCCCAAGAGTGGAGAGAGACCGAAACAACTTTTTGGAAAAGAATCGGCCTAAGCCCTAACATTGCCACCTGTGGTTTATCACAGGCGCCGGCGTTTGGCAGGCTTCTACACTTGCTTAGAATCACCTCGCTCAAGGGCTTTGATTACTCGATCAAAGATATGCACAGGTTCGGCCTCACAGGTGTAGACGTATCAGGTGGGCAGTGGTCGGGAACGACTAGCGGCAAATTCCGCGGTGCGTTTAGAGCAAAGTTCTGCAAAAAATAAAAATCCCCTTTAATTAAGCCAGCCTACTTCATCAAAAAACAAGCCTAAACTCAATCGTAACGGCCGAATACCACCCTGTATTAATCACCCCAAGAAATGACGTGGGTGTCTTAATAAGAAGACATCACAGACCCTACCGCCTAGCACACCGCTTCAGCTTGGTTGCGAAGCTCCGAGCTCAATTAACGCCACACTTAATATGGATGTCTTGTTAAGGACCTTGTTAAGGACCTTGTTAAGGACCTTGTTAAGGAGGACTAGCATGGGTGTCTCGATAAGAAGACACCAAGAAAAAACGTGGGTGTCTCGATAAGCGTTGTTGCGAAGCACCGTACCCAACTACCACCGCGCCTAACATGGGTGTCTTGATAAGAGAAAACGGGGGGTGTCTCGATAAGAAGACATTACAAACCCTACCGGTCAGCACACCGTTTCAGCTTCGCAGCCAAGTTGTAAGACTGTGTGCGGCAGGGATGCCGCACTCAAGCCTCCAGGGACGGATTCACGGCGGGTCTTACAGCTTGGTTGCGAAGCACCGTGCCCAACTAACGCTACGCTTAACATGGGTGTCTTGATAAGAAGGGCTGTACCCAACTAACACCGCTCTTAAAATGGGTGTCTTGATAAGGAGGGCTAACATGGGTGTCTCGATAAGCACTTAATATGGATGTCTTGTTAAGGACCTTGTTAAGGACCTTGTTAAGGACCTTGTTAAGGAGGACTAGCATGGGTGTCTCGATAAGAAGACACCAAGAAAAAACGTGGGTGTCTCGATAAGCGTTGTTGCGAAGCACCGTACCCAACTACCACCGCGCCTAACATGGGTGTCTTGATAAGAGAAAACGGGGGGTGTCTCGATAAGAAGACATTACAAACCCTACCGGTCAGCACACCGTTTCAGCTTCGCAGCCAAGTTGTAAGACTGTGTGCGGCAGGGATGCCGCACTCAAGCCTCCAGGGACGGATTCACGGCGGGTCTTACAGCTTGGTTGCGAAGCACCGTGCCCAACTAACGCTACGCTTAACATGGGTGTCTTGATAAGAAGGGCTGTACCCAACTAACACCGCTCTTAAAATGGGTGTCTTGATAAGGAGGGCTAACATGGGTGTCTCGATAAGCAAACATGGGTGTCTCGATTGGCATTCACCCGCTTTAGATTGGCAGTCGCGTCTGGTGACTCGGCCGCTTGCCGCGGTAAACTACGCAGCCAGAGATTACACCGAGCTTTACCATGCCGTCACAGCCCCTACCCGAGCGCCCTATTACTGTTTCTCCGCGATTGGCCTGCCAGTTGGGGCTGGAGGGCGCTACTTTGGTTGCGATTTTGGCGGATTACGCCTTTCATCAGCCGGCCCGCATCCGCAATGGTTACCGCTGGTACCGATTAACCCAGGAACAAGCCGGGCACCTGATGCCGTTTTGGAACGGGCAGGATATCCAGCGCATCACGCAAACCCTGCGCAGCCAGGGGCTACTGCTCCTGGCCTCTGCCCCCTTTGCCGCCAGCGGCGAGCTCAAATTTGCCTTTAACCAAAAAGTAGACGAAAACCAAAGCCCGGCGCCGGTAAAACAAGATGTGCCGATGGTGGCTGCCAGCCCCATCGCCGCGCACTGGTCCCCTGGAAGCGAGATCACCGCCCGCCTGGCCGAGCACAACATACCCGATGCCTTTATCCGTGAGCTGGTGCCGGAATTCGTTACCTACTGGCGCGAACGCGGTGACAGCCAACGCTCCTGGGGGGCCAAATTTCAGTCATTTTGCGTGCGCCGCTGGCGCCAATATGAAGACCGCCGCGCCCGCGAGCAAAAAATGCAAGCGGCACAAACGCCACTTCCGGAGCAGTGGCAGCCAGACGACCACGTACTCAAACAACTCAGCCAAGAAGGCATCCCCATGGCGTACATCAACGATTGCGCCAGTCGCTTCCGCCTCTACTATCGCGAAACCGGCGCAGTGATGTCGTCCTGGGCTATGACCTTCTACGCCTGGGTAAAACGCGACTGGGAAGAAAAACAAACCCCATTTTTACCCAACCGCAAACCGGTAGCCATGAGCAACGACTGGCGCCCGGCGGAGCACAGCGTTGAATATTTAAAGAAAATGGAAGTGGACGACCAGTTCATCGAAGATTGCGTGCCGGAATTTATCCACAAGTGGATCGAACAGGGCTCCTATCGCAACAACTGGGGTGACCTCTTCTGCCAGCACGTCGGCACTCAGTGGAATTTTTTACGCCAGGGCATCACCCCAACCAAGGTAGCCACCTTGATCACCGACCAATGGCAACCCTCACCGGAGTGTGTTGAGCTGCTGCAAAACCAGTGCGAAATGCCTGGCGAATTCATTCAGTCACAACTGCCCGAGTTTGTTTTATACTGGCGCAATCGCTCGGAACCTAGACACAGCTGGGATAGCATCTACATACGCCACTTAAAGTATATTTGGGCACGACAAAATCAACTGGGCAGCAACGCCAACGGGAATGCACTGACTCCTCATGAAAGACAGCAAGCAAGTGATCGACCAAGTAGCACAAGAGATGCGTCACTCGCAGCCCGACTCACCGATCGCAGCTGGGCCTACTGATAACCACCCCAACGGTGGCCAAAGCAGCCGGCCGAAACCACCGCCGGCGCTTATCGATGCAATCAACCAAGTGTTTAGCTTGTTTAGCCTGAACTATCACAACCAGTACTACGCCGCCTACAAAGACACCGAGCGCGAAATCCAGGCGAAACGCCTGTGGCTAGAGGCCCTCCGCGGGTTTGAACCCTCAGTGCTGTTGCAGGCGGCCAAATCGGTGATGGTGCACAACGAATACCTACCCACCCTGCATACCATGTTGGAGCACTGCCAAAAACAACTGGGCGAGGCCTTGCCCGATGTCCACGCGGCCTACGTTGAAGCCTGCCGCGCACCCAATCCCAAGGCCTCCGCCAGATGGAGCCACCGGGCGGTGTATCACGCCGGCCGCATGGCCGACTGGTACTTTTTGGCCACCACCAGCGAGGCCACGGCGTTTCCGATATTTCGCCGTCATTACAACGAGATTTGCCAGCGTGTGCGCGACGGCGAGCAACTGCCGGAGCCCAATTATTTGGCACTACCAGAAGAGACCGAAACCGGTTTGAGCAAGTCGGAAAATCTAGAAAAGCTCAACCAACTGCGCAAAGACCTAGATCTGTAACCCAGATCTTTAGTCCAGACCTGTAATCCCCCGCTTGTAGAGAATACCCCATGCCCCGCGCGCCTTTCCTAACAGCCCTTGCACTGCTATTGCCAGCCGGCTTGCTGGCGGCGGTGTTCGGCCTAGAACATAACGCTCGCCAGCCATCGCCACCGTCACTTTTGGAGCGACCGGCGGCTCCGAAGCCAGGCCCGGCGCCGGATTTTGCCAGCATTGAAGACGTCTCTGAGAAAAAGCAGGCCTTTGTTGACTACCTGCTGCCACTGATTCGCTACCACAACGATCTATTGCGCTGGCAGCGGGGGCAGTTACAGCAGATTCAAAACCGACGGGAAAAAGGCCAAAAGCTCAGCTCCGAACAGCAAAGCCTACTGGAGCAACTGCAACAAACGTTTGAGAGCCAAGAAGTGAGTGATCTACTGGCCAAAGTGGATACTATTCCAGCCTCTTTGGTGTTGGCCCAGGCTGCCACGGAAAGCGGCTGGGGCAGCTCCCGCTTTGCGCGCGAGGGAAACAACTATTTTGGTCAGTGGTGTTACCAGGTCGGCTGCGGTATTAAACCGGCCCAGCGGGCGACGGGAAAATCCCACGAGGTGAAACGTTTTAACAGCGTAACGAGCTCGGTACGCGCCTACTTTAACAACTTAAATACCAACCCCGCCTACCAGCAGCTGCGCCAATTGCGTCAGCAAACCCGAGATTCTGGGCAGCGGCTAACGGGGGTTCTAATGGCCGCAGGATTGGCCAAGTACTCCGAGAAAGGCGACGACTACATCGACTACCTTCGCTCGATGATCAACAGTAACGGCTGGGGAAAACTGGATGCCAGCGCCCAGCAGTTAGCGGACGCCAGCGAGTAGGACTGACTAGCGGGGTGGGTTATTCGATGGCTGAGTTGAGCAGCGCCTGCAAATCCAATTTGGTTTGTGCTGGGTCCACCGCTTTCTCGATGCACACCTCATCTTGCTTGGCTAGTAGGTCCAACTCAAAAGGCTCTAACGCCGCTTTCTTTTTAACGTCGTACACCACCGTCACCACGGGCTTATCCATGGCATCCGGGTTAACCGATTGCACCACCGCAATGCGCTGATTGTTGAGCAGCACCAAGCAGCCCGACGGGTACACACTTAAGCAACGAATAAACTGGTAAACAAAGGTTTTATCCAAGTGGCGCTCATCGCTCCACTCGAGCATTTTTTTCAACGCCGTGGACGGCGGCATGCCGCGGTGATACACCCGGTCTGCGGTGACGGCATCGTAAACATCAGCCACCGCAGCCATACGGCTGTGCATGGGTAACTGATCTTCAGCCAAACCCCGCGGGTAACCCGAGCCATCCATGCGTTCATGGTGGTGGGCGACAATGTCGAGAATCTCTGGCGCCAAATCCGGCACTGGCCCCAAAATGGCTTCGCCGTACGTAACGTGCCGCTTCATCTCTTCCCATTCGTGGTTTTCTAGTTGGCCGGGCTTGTGCAAAATGGCATCGTCGATTTTGATCTTGCCCACATCGTGCAGCAACGCGCCACTGACCAGGGTTTGCAGATCATCGCCGCTGACACCCACCGACGAAGCCAACACCCCCATCAACACACTGACATTGAAAGAATGTTCCAAAAGATAGCGATCTTTGCAGCGAAGATGGGTTAAACATAGGAGCGCGTTTTGGTTTTTCTCTAGGGATTGCAACACCGCGCCTGCGGTTTCCTGGGCCGGGCCAACCTCAACGGGCTTACCCATTTTGGCATCTTGCATCACTTTATTAACGAGCTCATGGGCCTCATTTTGAATTTCTTTGGCCAGCTCCAACTCTTCATCAAAGGCCACTTTGGGTGTCGGCCGGTGGTAGGGCTTTTTAACCAGTGATGCAATATCTTTTTTTTGCTGCTGAATAATGGCTTCTTGTTCCACACCTGCTTCGGTGCCCTTGCCTTTTTCCACATCGATATAAAGGTCAGTAACACCCAACTTGATAATCTGTTCGATGACCCTCGGGTTTTTCACCCAGCCTTTACGAGCAAAATTATTATCCGGCACCCAAGCATTGCTAACATCGGCGATGTACATGCCAACTTCGAGAGCATCAACAGGAATACGCTTTATTTGCGACATTAAATTCAAAATCCGTAAGAAAAGATCCGGCGGCGCGAGTCGGAGAATGCGCCATCAAAATGAGTATAGACCGTCCGTGGTCTAGGTTCCTGGCGGGATATCAAAAAAGGAAAAGTTAGAAAAGCATCCTAATTTGGATGAAAAATGCGCAACACTGACTACTAATTACGCAATAAACTTAAGGCCCAATCCTTGTTTGTCGGCTCTTACAACTTGGGTATTAACGGTTTTGGATGTGGGAAGACCAGACACCACACGCACTGAAACGGTGGCACCAACAGCAATGGGTTTAACGATCTCAGACTCAAGAGCAATGTAAACACCAGAATCAGAGACGTCCTGGCAAACTGCTTGGTATTGGCCCAGTGTCGGGTGGTCTAACACCAGCCGACAAGAGTAGTACGTTCGCAGATCGTGACGCTTTTCGATGCTTTCAACTTCAGTAGCACTAGCTTTCATGTGTTTCCCCTCTTATGTAATAGTTTTTTTACGGGAAGGGCCAGTATAGAGCAAAAAACAACCAATTTACTTTAATTTACAGTGCCAAATTCGACTCATTGAACGTCAATAGAATCGACCTTCTGCGATCCGCGCGGCAGTTTAAGCCCTCTTCGGCCACGTTCACCTACATACTCGTTGAGTTCGGCGAACTTCATCGACTTTTTCTTTTTGCCGCTATAAAGGGTTAACACCTGCTTAGATGTTAAAACTGTGACGGCCACCACAAATTCCAAACGTTCTTCAACCCTAGCACCGGCAATATTGATGATCTTGTTACCTTTACCTCGCGCCAATTGCGGCAGCTCCGCCACCGGGAATGCCAACAAACGCCCCTCGTTGGTAATGGCCGCCACCAGGGCCGTGTCGTCCTCTGGCACCAGCACCGGCGGCATCACCCGAGCACCTTTGGGCAAGTTGAGCAGGTTTTTACCCTTGCTGTTTTTACTGGTCATGTCATCGAGGGTGGTGATAAAACCGTAGCCAGCATCGCTGGAGATGATTAACTTTTGGCTGCCTTCACCCATGATGAGCCCTTCAAAGGTAGCGCCACTGGGCGGATTAAGCCGGCCGGTAACAGGCTCGCCCTGCCCCCTGGCCGAAGGCAGGGTATGCGAGGCAAGGGAATAGCTCCGCCCAGTGGAGTCGATCAAAACCGTTGGCTGATTGCTCTTGCCGCGCGCGGCAAACTTAAAGTTATCGCCGGATTTATAACTCAAGGCGGCTGGGTCGATGTCGTGCCCCTTGGCGGAACGAATCCAGCCCTTATCTGACAGAACCACGGTAATCGGGTCTGAAGTCAGCAGATCTTGCTCGCTAAGCGCCTGGGCCTCGGCCCGCTCAACGATGGGTGAGCGACGATCATCGCCAAACTTATCGGCGGCGGCCAACAGTTCTTTTTTCACCAGCGTTTTTAGGCGACGGTCGGACGACAAGGTTTTGTTGAGGTCGTCACGTTCCTTTTCCAGCGCCTCTTGTTCCTCAAGGATTTTCATTTCTTCCAGGCGCGCCAACTGCCGCAGACGGGTATCCAAAATGTAATCCGCTTGCATTTCGATCAGATCAAAACGCTCCATCAACACCGGCTTGGGGTGATCCTCGGTGCGAATGATATGGATGACCTCATCCACATTGAGGTACACCAGCATTAAGGCCGCCAGGCGCAGCAAGCGCTCTTCAACTTTCTCTAAGCGGTACTGCAAACGGCGGCGCACGGTGTCCTGGCGGAACACTAGCCACTCGCTGAGCATAGTATTCAACGCCTTAACCTTGGGTTTCCCGTCGATGCCGATGACGTTTAAGTTTACTCGGTAGCTACGTTCTAGATCCGTTGTAGCAAACAGGTGGTTCATCACCTGCTCTGCATCCACGCGATTGGTACGCGGCACAATGACTAGGCGAGTCGGGTTTTCGTGGTCCGATTCGTCGCGCAGGTCGGCCACCATAGGTAGCTTTTTGGCCTGCATCTGGTTAGCGATCTGCTCCAGAATTTTTTCACCACTGCTTTGGAAGGGCAGCGCAGTAACCACGATATCACCATCTTCTCTGCCCCAAATGGCGCGCATGCGCAGAGCACCACGACCGGTTTGGTATATTTTTAACAGATCATTTTTGCCAGTGATGATTTCGGCATCGGTGGGCATATCCGGGCCCGGGATAAACTCGCACAATTCCTCTACCGAGGCCTTGGGATTTTCCAGCAGATGTACAGTAGCGTTAACCACCTCGCGCAGATTGTGCGGAGGGATGTCTGTGGCCATACCCACAGCAATACCCGTGGTACCGTTGAGCAGCACGTTGGGCACCTGGGCCGGCAATACTTTGGGCTCGTCCAGGGTGCCATCAAAATTGGGCAGCCACTCCACTGTGCCCTGGCCTGCCTCGGCCAACAGCACCTCAGCGTACTTTGCCAACCGGGCTTCGGTGTAACGCATGGCTGCGAAGGATTTGGGGTTATCCGGGCTACCCCAGTTACCCTGGCCGTCGACCAACGGGTAGCGATAGGAAAAAGGCTGCGCCATTAGCACCATGGCTTCGTAGGCGGCACTGTCGCCGTGTGGGTGGAACTTACCGATCACATCGCCCACGGTACGAGCAGATTTTTTAAATTTGGCATTATTGGCCAGGCCCAGCTCGCTCATGGCGTACACGATACGGCGCTGCACCGGCTTGAGGCCGTCACCAAGATGCGGCAGGGCGCGGTCCAAAATCACGTACATGCTGTAATCGAGATAGGCTTTTTCAGTAAACGCTTTCAGGGCGATGGACTCTTCACCATCGTCGCCAATGATCAAATCGGTCATGAAGTTCCTTAAGGGGCTGTTGGCTTTTGGCCGTGCACAATGCCGGGCTAGCGCTGGCTTATACCAAAGCTGGCCCACGCGGGCAATTTATTGGCCGAAATCTTTGCAATTTACCCTACCGGCCTTGCGCTAATGAAACCAATAGCCAATGGCGCCTTCCAATACCATCACCTTGGTGCGAAACTACTAATATTTGCCCCGCCCAGGGCACCCGTTCGTTTCGCAAGATCACGGCTCGCAAGGAGAATCCATGAAAGCCTCCGACCTAATGGTCCAATGTTTGGAAGAAGAAGGAATAGAATATATTTTCGGTGTGCCAGGAGAGGAAAACGCCGACTTTATGATGTCTTTGGAGGCCTCTGACCAAATCCGGTTTATTCTTACCCGCCACGAACAGGGCGCGGCGTTTATGGCCGAAGTCTATGGCCGCCTCACCGGCAACCCCGCCGGCTGCCTGGGCACCCTAGGCCCCGGCGCCACCAACCTAATCACAGGCGTTGCCGATTCCAATATGGACCGCGCGCCCATGCTGGTGCTCACCGGCCAGGGTGCCTCTACCCGCCTGCACAAAGAGTCACACCAAGTGATGCAGGTAGTGGACATGTTTGAGCCGGTCACCAAATGGGCCACCACCGTGTGGCACCCAGAAAACATCCCAGAAATTATCCGCAAGGCCGTACGCTTGGCGCGCACCGAGAAACCCGGTGCCGTACACATTGAGCTGCCGGAAGACATCGCCAAACTGTGGGCACCCAAAGAGCCCCTAAAAGTGAAAAAATTTCGTCGCCCGGTGCCGGACGAGAAAATCATTAACCTTGCCTTTGAGCGCATCAAAAAAGCCAAATGCCCAGTGATTATTGCCGGTAACGGCTGCATCCGCCGCCGCGCTAGTAAACAGCTGCGTCTGCTGTGCGAAAAAACCGGCATCGGTGTTATTAGCACCTTTATGGCCAAAGGTTGCGTCGATATGCGCGAGGACTATAGCCTCTACACCATCGGCCTTGGTTCCAAGGACATACCGGCTTGCGCCGTGGATGCCGCCGATTTAGTCATCACCCTGGGGTACGACATGGTTGAGTACCACCCCAAACTGTGGAACCCCGGCGCCGACAAGGACGTACTGCACATTGATTTTCTACCCGCTGAAATCGACGAAAACTACGACCCTTCCGTAGAAATCGTAGGAGACCTCGCCCACGCGTTGTGGATGCTCAACGAGCGCATCGACGCCCACGGCCCACTCGACTTTGACCTATCATCCCAACAGGCGGTGCGGCGCGATATGACCGCCGAGCTTGAAGCCCATAAGGACGACACCGGTGAAGGCCCCATCCGGCCGCAAAAAGCCCTGTGGGACGCACGCCAGGTGCTGAACGATGAAGACATTCTATTGAGCGATGTAGGCGCCCACAAAATGTGGATTGCCCGCCACTGGATTGCCCACGAGCCAAACACTTGCCTGATCCCCAACGGCTTTTGCTCCATGGGCTTCGCACTACCCGGCGCGCTGGCGGCGAGTTTGGTGTATCCAGAGCGTAAAATCCTCGCCATTTGTGGAGACGGCGGGTTTATGATGAACGTTCAAGAGATGGAAACCGCCGCCCGGTTGGGTACCAAACTAACGGTGATGGTATGGGAAGACGGTGGCTACGGGCTGATTGGCTGGAAACAAGACAACGAGTTTGGCCGCCATACTGACCTGGCGTTTTCCAACCCAGACTGGCTGCAATTGGCCCAGGCCTTTGGCTGGAACGGACACCTGTGCACCCGCGCCGAAGATCTGCAAAGCACCCTGAGAGAGGCCACTGAAGAAGACGGTCCAAGCCTTGTGGTTATCCCCATCGATTATCGAGAGAATGTAAAACTGACGAAAAAACTCGGTGAGATGGCCTGTCCTATTTAGGTTGGGTTCAACTAACCTACTTTATACCAATAGGCGTTTCATCCGGCACACTTTAAAATACGTATTTGATGTGATGCTTGAGAACACCGTAACGCACTAATAAAACAGCGCGTGCTTGTTACAAGCGCTGTAAGACTAAATTCCGTGACAGTAGGAAATACTATGAAAAAGCTAGCTTTCAGCGCCCTAATTGGCGCACTTGCCTTCAGTGCCAACAGCTTCGCCGCTGGTGATGCCGCCACCGGAAAAACCAAGGCCGCCATTTGCGCCGCGTGCCATGGTATCGATGGTGTGGCGATTTCTGCCCTGTACCCTAATCTCAAAGGCCAAAACGCTCCCTACTTGGAAGGTGCCATCAAAGCCTACCGTGACGGCCAACGCACCGGCGGCATGGCGGCGCAAATGGCGCCTATGGCACAAGGCTTGTCTGACCAAGATATCGCCGACCTGGCGGCCTATTTCGAAAGCCTTAAGTAGCCCACACCGCTGCACAAGCGCCCAGCACGGGCGCTTGTTGCTAATTTACCCCACCCACCAGCTAAACCCAGTCTAAATTCCGCACTCGTAGCGGCTTCGGAAACCAATCGTTTAATCCGCAGTCGAAAGCCAACACAATAAGCTCCGAATAAATTTGATCCATATTTATGAACGCTTCCTGCACCAAGACTTTGGCACTGCTATTAACGCTGATGGCCTGGACCGCCCAGGCTGCCATGCCGCCACAATCTGGCGATAAAGCGCCGGATTGGATACTCACCAACGCCGAAGGCAAGCCAACTTCCCTATACCGCGATTCAGACGACGCACAGGTGGTGCTGGTATTTTGGGCTTCATGGTGCCCTTTTTGTCTGGATTTAATGCCGCAGCTGGAAGCATTGCAAACCGAATTGGCCGAAAAACCAGTGAAGTTTTTTGCCTTGAATGTGTGGGAAGATGGTGACCCGGTGCAATACCTGGCAACAAAAGCACCGCACCTAAGACTCCTACTAAAGGCGGAAACCGTGGCCCAGCGTTATGGCGTGGTGGGTACTCCGGGGCTGTTTGTCATGGATGAAGAAAAGAACATTACCTACATTCGCCAACGCGGCACCAGCAGCGAAGAAGCTATCACCGCGGTGCGCACTGCACTGGGCTATTAGTTAACACATAAGGTTGGAACACCAGGGGTTGGAACGCCAGGCAATGGAACAAAGAGCCCCAGATCAGGGTACGGAGGCAAGTGTGGGCGAATTTCCAGCGGCGCTATTTCTAGCCGCCCTATTTTTAGCCGCCCTAGGCCGCCGGTCTGCCAGCAAGGTTAATCCAGGGCGGACTCAAAGTCCTCAAGTAGATCTAACGGCTCAACCTCTTGCCCGGCTAATTCGTCGTTCCAATTGATGCCCACCAGCAACTGATCGTCGTGCATGCCCGGCAACCAGTCATCCAAAAACTCTTCCGTGCTCACTGCCACCACCTGGTGCCCCTGCCACTCGTCGACACAGTGGCTCTCGGCGAACTCGGGCTGGGACCAGAATGGCATCACCTGGCTCTGTGGGAAGGTCTCGGAGTCACACAGCGCCCAACCGTCGGGACCTTCCAAGCCCCAAACACAACCCGTGTCGGCGGCATCGGTAATAAAACGGCTATAGTTTTCGTCTAGGTCGTCGCCGAGCGCGCTCATGGCTGTCCTTCAATGTTCAAAAAGTAATTTAAAACCACAAGCAATGGCCGTGATGCTGCAGCCAGGTTTTCGCCGCTTGGTACTCTGGGCAAACCTTACCGACCAGCGACCAAAACCGAAGGCTGTGGTCAAAGTGCTGCAAATGACAGACTTCGTGGGCTACCAGATAGTCGATTACCGGCTCCGGAGCCTGCATGATCAACCAGTTAAATTGCAGGCTACCGTCGTGGGTGCAATGGCCCCAGCGCGAGCGAGTTTTACGCAATTTTATCTGCTGGTAGCGCAAGCCCATCTGCCGAGTAAGCTGTTCGGTCTTGTGCGTGAGCACGGCCATGGCTTGTTGCTGGTACCACTGGCTTAGCAGTCGCTCCAGCTTGGCTTGCGGGTCGCGCACTTTACGCCGAGACACCACCACCCGCAAGCTCTGGTCCTGAATCTCTACTCGATCGACGGCGGCGACACGCACATCCAGGCTGTAGGGTTGGCCACAAAACCACCAACGCGCACCAGGTTCGTAGGTGCGCGGCGGGTAGAGCAGTGCTCGCTGGCGATACAGGGAGAGCTTTTCTTGCACCCAAGCCGCCCGCGCCAACACGAAACGCTGGATATCCCCCTGATGAACGAAGTTGGGGGCACGTACCACCACCTGATCGCCACGCACTTGAATCTCAATGGTTTTACGCCGCGCAGAGCGACGCAAAGTGTAATTAAAGGGCAAATGAGTGGATTTTAGAGACTGGGTCGCCATGGTCTAGCCGAAGTTTTTATCCGCAACGAAAGGATTGGTGTGTTTTTCGTGGCCAAAAGTGGACATCGGGCCATGGCCAGGCACAAAACGCACGTCATCACCCAAGGGCCACAGCTTGCCGCGAATGGATTGCACCAAATCATTAAAGTTACCTCGAGGGAAATCAGTACGTCCCACACTACCGGCAAACAGCAAATCGCCGACAAACGCGATTTGACTGGTTGCCTCGTAAAAAATCACATGGCCAGGGGTGTGGCCAGGACAATGCAGCACGTCGAAGGTAAGGTTACCCAAGGTTAGCTGATCGCCATCATTTAACCATTGGCTAGGTTCAAATACTTCGGCCGGCGGAAAATTCACTTGAGCGGCAAAACGGGGCAAATCTTGCAACCAAAATAGGTCTTCCCGGTGGGGGCCAATGATGGGTACATCAAACTGCCGCGCCAAATCCGGTGATGCGGCCACGTGATCCAAATGGCCATGGGTTAGCCAAATGGCGTGGGGCGTTAGGCCCTCTTCGCTCAGTACAGCCTGGATGCGGTCGATGTCGCCGCCCGGATCCACTAACACGGTCTGTTTGGTCTGGTCACACCACAGCACGCTGCAGTTTTGCTGAAAGGCCGTCACCGGGATAATACGAAATTTAAGCATAGAAACAGGCCCATTCATTTAGGGTTTAAAACCGACGATTTATAGTAGTGGTCACAAGGGACTCAAACCGGGTTATTATAGCGCCCGTGCCAGCTAACAACAGTGGCCTAAACGATACACGCCAACCTGCACTAAAGCGCCCCCTCTATAGAGAAGGCCGTAGGGGCCGCACACTATTGGTGCGTCCAGGCCAGTGACTGGCCACATTTGGCAAGACTTTAATAAATTTGACCTACCCCTTCTGCCCAGCTCGCGTTACGGCGGCCGGCGCGTCAGTCAAATTTGATTGTAATTCACCGATTTAGACCCCAAATTACGCTCTTATGGACTTAGAAATTCCCGGCTACGATATTATTGAGCGCATAGGCAGCGGCGGCATGGCCTCGGTTTACCGTGCCAGCCAGAAAACCTTCCAGCGCGACGTGGCCCTTAAAGTTCTACGCCAGGATTTGGGCAGCGATGAAAAATACAGCGAGCGCTTTGTGCAAGAATCGCAGATTATCGCTAGGCTGCACCATAGCCATATTGTGCAGGTGTACGATGTCGGCCAGTTCAAAAACCTGTTCTATGTGGCCATGGAGTTCCTGAGCGGCCGCAACCTGTCTGAGATGCTGCGCCAGCAGCGCGTGGATCGCAACCGAGCAGTTCGCATTTTTTCGCAAATTGCCTCGGCGCTGGACTATTCACACCAAAAAGGCATTGTTCACCGCGATGTTAAGCCCGACAACATTATGTTTCGTGATGACGGCGCGGCGGTGCTCACCGACTTTGGCATAGCCAAAGACACCGACGCCTCCATGGAGCTGACGCAAACCGGCACCATTATGGGCACCCCCAAGTACATGAGCCCAGAGCAGATACGTGGTGGAACCGTAAGTCCCTCCTCTGATCTGTACAGCATGGGCGTGGTGTTTTTCCAAATGCTCACCGGCAGTGTGCCCTACAGCGGCGCCACCCTAGTGGAGGTTGCGGTTAAGCACCTCAACGAGCCCATCCCTACCCTGGACGATCATCTCAGCCACTTTCAACCGATTATCGACAAAATTTTGGCCAAAAAGCCCGAAGATCGATATCACCGCGGCAAGGAGATCTTGAACGATCTGGCCAAGGTTGAGCACCGGGCGGTGAACGTTTTGTTGGATACCGACGACGAAGAAGATCTGCTGCACGACACCGGCCGCCTAATGGCACCCATTGTTGACGAGGCCGATCTCGACAACCAGGACAGCATCAACAACACGGTTACCAACCACGATGGCGTGACCTTGCTTAGCTTGGAAGGCATGGATCAGGGCATTGACGCCACCACCATTCGTGCAGAATCCCCAGTAACCGGTAAGTACAAGCGAGTCACCACGGCCAGAGCCGCCAGCCATGGCGACAGCAGCACCACAGACCATAGCGAAGATGATACCCTGGTGGCGGAAGCGCCCACGCCTGCGGCCGCCAAGAAAGCGGAACCTGTAACCAGCGCCCCCAGCCGCACTGGCAGTACCAAACGCAATGCCAGCGAAGACCCCATGGACACTACCCACTGGGAGTACCTGCTCGATCAGCCCGAAGCTGGCAGCGAAGCTGAAGCCACCAACGACGCCAAACCTAATTGGACGCTCTACAGCGGTATCGCCATTGCCTTTATGATAGTGGTGGTTGTCGTCGCTTGGATTGCGCCTTCCGTGGGGCCAAGTGAGTTCCCAAATACCCACGATGCACGCTTGAACACAGATGCAACGCAGCCGGCATCGCCAACAGTGGCCGGTAGTGTTCCCCCCCAAAATGAGACCACCAGTGGCGGCAGCAGCGTAGCACCGGCCAATGCCCCAACCAATGCCCTAGCCGAAAGCGCACTGGATGAAACCCGGGTGGTGGAGAATTCCCTGGTGCAAGGGGAAGTAATCAAAAACGAACCAAGTGCTAAACCTGCCGACACGCCCGCAGTAGAGCAGCCCGTGGCAGAGGCCGTTCCAGCAGAGGCCGCATTGGATGCTGAGACCCAGGCCACCATCGCTCAATTACTAGCCGCCGCCCGTACCGACGAGCGCAGTGCTCGCCTTACGCAACCACTGGGTAACAATGCCCTGGTAAAGTATCGCCAGGTGTTGGCGCTGGACGCCGAAAACACCGACGCGCAACTGGGTATTAGCCGAATCGCCGACCACTTTGTGGCCAACGCCGAGCAGTTCCCCAGCAAAGAGAATATGGGTTTGGCGTACTCGGTACTCTCTGACGCCAAAGATGCCAGCCCAGGCAACCCTTACCTGTACCGCATTAATCAGCGCTTAAAAGTGGTGACTGACAGCACCAAGGCCAGCGCCAACCAGGCTGATACCCTCTACAAAAAGCTGCAGGTGCAGGGGCTGTTGCGCAGTGCCGAAATCGACGAGCGTGAAGGCCGCTTAATGGCTCCCGCGCACAACAATGCCGCCGATAAGTATCGCAAGGTACTGGACATTGACCCGAGCAATAAGGTTGCCTCAGAGCGGTTAGCCTCCATAGAACAAGACCAGCCCTAGGCTGGTCTTTGGCCCTGACCCCAAGCTTGGCGGGCTTACTGCCAATAGCCTTCTCTTCACCCTTTTAAGGTTAAGCGCTTGCGATGCTTGGGCCTTATGATCCAGGCTCGACGAAGCTATCTTTTTACGTGTTCTCTTTATTCTCTGAGCCCCGGTTCCTTAAACGCTTACCCTCTAAGCCAATGGCCCCCTATAACTAAGACTTTTACCTAAGACTTTTACCCAGGACCTTTACCTAGGACTTTGGCTTAAGCCTACTGTGAGCCGCTCTGAAGATAGCTTGCAAAGGCCCAGAGGCGGCGTAGAGTATGCCAATCAGCAGCAACACACGCGGCGGGTCTATGGTGATAATGGTAAACAGCAAAACTGTGACGATGATAAATACAAACGGAACTCGGCCTTTAAAATCGATACCCTTCATACTTTGATAACGCACGTTAGAGACCATCAACAAAGCAACCGCCAGAGTCACCATGCCACACAGCAAGCCGATGGCCGGACCAACACCCACCTCATAACCCGTCCACACCATAGTGGCAACAAAACCGGCTGCAGCTGGGCTGGCCAGGCCGGTGAAATAGCGTTTATCCGCCGTGTGCACCTGGGCATTAAAGCGCGCCAGACGCAGCGCCGCACAAGCCACATAGGCAAAGGCAATGGCCCACCCCAACTTACCCAAACCGGTAAGGGCCCAGTTAAACATCAAAATAGACGGCGCTATGCCAAACGACACCAAGTCGGACATGGAATCGTATTGCACGCCAAATTCACTTTGAGTATTGGTGAGCCGTGCAATGCGGCCGTCCAGTCCATCTAAAATACCTGCCACCACGATGGCAATGGCGGCTTGCTCAAAACTGCCTTGGGTAGATGCGATTATGGCGTAAAAGCCAGCAAATAAGGCACCTGTGGTGAATAGGTTCGGCAGTAGGTATACGCCCTTGCGACGTATGCGCTTATCGCCCTCTTGCACTTCTTCTTCGTGTTCATCTACCGGGAGGGATAAATTATTGGTATCCGTGTTATTTTGCGGTTGGGTCACGATTGATCCTGTTGATTCGACTATGGACAACTCGGCACAGTGCTGCCACGCACGAGAACTGGGGGCAATCTTAAGCGAAGCGTGTGCATAAGCAAGAGCTAGCAAGCCTTAGGGCCGGAATCTAGTGCGGATGCCCCCAAAGCACTCAGCCAAAGATCGAGTAGGAGGCGGGATTACTCCCGCCGCCCTCTCACACCACCGGGCATACGGTTGCGTACCACGGCGTTTCCTGTCTCTACACAGACGTGAAGCGAGCTTTGTTCCGTTTTATTATTCGCCTGCCAATCACAAATCACTGCAACATTCATTGGAGTACCGCTGCGCAGAAAAGTTATTGCAAGCCCTCTTACAAGGCATCTGATTAGATTGGTCAGAGAGATAATATGACTATCCGCTCATGACAGCTTCGGCCCTTCAGTTTACGGTGACAGACCTACTATGGCGTCTGCTGACTTCTGTCACTGCATCTGAGCACCTCACTATGCCAGTAGCCAGAGGCACAACGACAGACCTCCCAAGGTAATGCGCGTGACCTTCACACTTATATCTGCCGCATCTACATCCACAGCTTCCGTGTAAGTACTGGGTTTTGAAGATATTGGCCTGCTCACCCGCTGAAGATGCCTTCTATGCGATTCCTGTTCGTCAGGCCAGTGTTTTGCCTTCGGCTTACTTCCGGCCGACGCTCCGGAGATTCCACCTCACGATGGACACCCTTGCCGTTCTGCTAATCGTTCCCCTTACCGGGCCGATAAGTCATCCGACCGCCACCACGCGTATCGGAACAGCGCATACGCGCTAAACGCCATGCCTGGCACACCCCAAAAAAAACGGCCCCGAAGGGCCGCTATGAACAAAACCAATGCCGAAGCTTAGTTTTTGCTCTTATCAATGATTTTCTTGGAGGTAATCCAAGGCATCATGCTGCGCAGTTTCTCACCAACAACTTCAATGCCGTGGGCGGCGTTGTTGCGACGGTGGGCAGTCATTGAAGCGTAGTTAGTCGCCCCTTCGGTGATGAACATTTTGGCGTATTCACCAGACTGAATGCGCTTGAGGGCATTACGCATGGCTTCGCGGGATTGATCGTTGATCACCTCAGTGCCAGTTACGTACTCACCGTACTCGGCATTGTTAGAGATGGAGTAATTCATGTCGGCGATGCCGCCTTCGTACATTAAATCAACAATCAGCTTGAGCTCGTGCAAACACTCGAAGTAAGCCATCTCGGGCGCGTAGCCGGCCTCTACCAGTGTCTCAAAACCGGCTTTAACCAGCTCTACTGCACCGCCACACAATACGGCTTGCTCGCCGAACAGGTCAGTTTCGGTTTCGTCTTTGAAAGTGGTTTCGATGATACCGGTACGACCGCCACCAACGGCAGAGGCGTAGCTCAAAGCAACTTCTTTGGCGCGGCCAGAGGCGTCTTGGAAAATAGCAATCAGATCAGGAATACCGCCGCCGTTAACGAATTCATTACGTACGGTGTGGCCTGGGGCTTTAGGTGCAATCATGATGACGTCTAGGTCAGCGCGAGGAACCACTTGGTTGTAGTGTACAGAGAAGCCATGGGCAAAGGCTAGGGTAGCGCCTTGCTTGATGTTAGGCTCAATCACATCGCGGTACAAAGCGGCATGGTTTTCGTCTGGGGCCAGAATCATAACAACATCAGCACCGGCAACGGCCTCTTCGATACTGGCAACTTTCAAACCGTGGGCCTCAGCTTTAGCCGCTGAAGAAGAGCCCGCACGCAGACCAACGGTAACGCTGGAGCCAGAATCTTGCAGGTTACAGGCGTGGGCGTGACCCTGTGAACCATAACCAATGATGGCAACCTGCTTGCCCTGGATAATGGATAAATCGCAGTCTTTGTCGTAATAAATTTGCATGGTGTACTCTCTCCGATGTTGGTGCTGGCACACTTATGCCCACACCGATGTGATGAAAACCCGCGCAGTGTACGCCGGCATTCAAGTTGCGTAAAATGAAATATTTGAAACCTAATATCCCATCTTACGCAACACCCTCCGGTTTGCTTATCAGGGTTACCACTAAGGGCAAAGGCAATCTAAGGGCAACGACAATGGACGATAAGGCGCTCAAACAATTTGTCACCTTGGCCGAGGTACTGCACTTCGGCAAGGCAGCCGAGCGCTGCCACCTGAGCGCCTCGGCACTTAGCCGCTCTATCCAAGCCTTGGAAGAGGAATTAGGCACCCGCTTATTTGTGCGCGATAACCGCCACGTCAGCCTCACGCGAGAGGGCAAGGTGTTTTGGCAACAGGCCCAACCACTGCTCAACCAATGGCAACAAGTAAAGGACAGCGTTGGTAAGCAAAGCCGAGAGCTGGCGGGCGAATTGAAGATCTATTGCTCGGTCACCGCCAGTTACAGCTTTTTATACGACATACTGCACGAGTTCCGTAAGCGCCAACCCAATATTGAAATCAAACTCAGTACCGGTGACCCAGCCCTGGCCATCAATCGAGTGCGCGAGGGCTTAGAAGACATTGCCATCTCTGCCCGGCCGGAAAAATTGCCCCGAGGCGTTAACTTTACTCGTATACAAACCACGCCTTTATTAATGATTGCCGAGCGCGAGGCAGCGCAACTATACCTACGCAACGCGCGCCACTTCTGGCAGGCCACGCCGATTATTCTGCCCATGGAGGGCCTGGCGAGAGATAAAACCCTAGCTTGGTTTGAACGTAACCGGCTAGACCCGAACATCTACGCTCGGGTGGCGGGCAACGAGGCTATTGTGAGCATGGTGTCGCTGGGCTTTGGCGCCGGCGTGGTGCCGGAGATTGTGTTAGCCAACAGCCCGTTAAAAGACCGGGTGTCGGCGTTGCCCATTAGCAACGCCGTAGGGGATTTTGATGTGGGGTTGTTTGCCCTCAGCAAGCGCTTAAAAGACCCACTAGTGCAAGAATTTTGGCAGAGCCAATAAACCGGCCGGTATAAATTGGCCCAATAACAGCGATTCAACAATAGACAAGGGTTCAGTAATGGAAGGTTACCTGCAAGCCCGCCATATCCAAATCCGACTCCCCGCTGAGCAAGCCACCTTCGACATCGTTGACGCGATGCCAAAACAGCGACATCCCCCAATCCCACCCCACCTTATAGCTGGCCTCCAGACCAAACATCAGCGGCACCTTGGTTTCGTTTTGATCGTATTTACTGACTCTGGTACCAACCGCCAAAGGTAAACCCTGGATAACGTCGTCGGTGATCTCACCGGTGGTAAGCAGCTCGGATTGCGTGCTTAAAAACGCCAAACCCAACTTGGCTTTCAGCGCAAAGCTTTGCGTTACCGGCCAAATAGCTACCCCCATAGCCGAGATACCGCGCAAACGAGTCGTCGTTTTTGCTTCGCCCTCGTAAGAAATCTGGCCGACGAGTTGTTGTTGGGTTTCGGGATTGGAAAAGGTTAACGTAAGACCATCAATACTGCGCGGGCCAGCTTGCTGGTATTTACCGCCGTCGAAAAAATGCGCCTCCACCGCGAAATGCTTGCGAAACTGATAGCCATAGACCAGTTGCCACCCCAGATCATCTTCGGTGCTTTGCGCTAGGCTGATCGCCTCTACGGCGTCAAAATAAGTGCCCACATAGTTATAGGACGGTTTTTCGTACTGGCTATTAAAGCCCCCCACCCCAAAATACATGTGGGTTACCGGTTGCGCCTGTGCCTCGTAGCCCAAAAAGCCCCAAACCACGATACCAATCAACACCACACTAATGATTCGATACATACCTTTCCCCAGGTCAAACGTTTATCACGGCGCCGGCCCGCATTTTGAACAGTCATATTTTTGGCAAATTACCGTTTTATTTTGACGCTTTCTAACCAAAATCAGGGCGCAGACGCTTTGCGCAGGCTAGCGTATTTTGACCAATCGGCACAGTTTTTTGCACAGTTAGTTGTATTTTTAACCGCTGGGGAAAAAAATTCCGCCTCACTGTGGACAATTACCATCGTTTAGGGTTATGCCATGGCCAGTACACGTGCCCCAAGACTGCACACAGCAACAGCAAAAGCCGTTTTTTTAATGTATTCCTATATTTTTCAGTATGTTATAACCACCACCTAAATTGGTTTATTAGGACATCCTTAGATTAGCGTCCGCTACACTTCTTTGTAAACTTTACATTTACTGCACATTTTCTCTGGAAAACCTGTTGAGCATCCTGTGGATAACCCACCGACAACACCGAGTCATCACTCCTTGTATGCGGTGCTCAAAAAAACGCCTACACAGCTGGGCCTAGCCGCACTGCCCCGTCAAAGGCTTGACCCGTATACTGCCCCGTTCGCAGCCTCGGGACTAATTTGGTGCACCCCTGGCTAAAAATACGGCGCGATTACTGCCTAGAGCCTGTTGACACTAATTTGGAGCTTCTGTTGAGTCAGGAAATAGTCCAATCTAGGCGCGAGCCGCGAAGTTTGATGGGCCCAAATAAGCGGTGAGCAACAACGAGTGGACTATTTCCTGGCTCAACCCGAAGGGCTGGGGCCAGCTTCCCGCTCAACGTTGTTGCCAATCGCTCATGTAGGCCCACTACATGTCACTCTTGGCGCCTAGTTGAACGGGAAGCTGACCTCCAGCAGTGGTACCAAATTAGTGTCAACAGGCTCTTGGAAACTTGCGATTCCATCGAGCATGTTATAAATATCAATACACACTCCAAAACCAAGCAGCTCCAGCTGCCACTGCCACCACTACCATGAAGAAACCAAAGACCAAAGCCCAAGTGAGAGCTGAAATAGAAGCTCAAATGACGGACTACCTTCAACGTGGTGGTGAAGTGGCGCAGTTTGCCCGGGGCGAGAGCAGTCTTTCACCCTCGCTGCACCCGTTCAAGGTGCAATCCTCCGATAAGCCTACGGAATCGCGCACATCGGTGCAGGATGCCGTTGCCGCCATAGAAAGCCGACGTAAAACGCACCCCAAGTCAAAGGCCCCCATGAGCAAGAGACCGAAAAAGGTTTTAATAAAGGATGATTTTGGCCAGCCACTGCGCTGGGTTTGGGAAGAGTAACTACACTCGGTTATAGAGCTGGGTGCCCACAGAATTAGCAACGGCGGGGTTGTAGGCCTCGTACAGTCGGAGTTGGGCCCGTGGCTTGGCGGTTTCGCTCTCAGCTGCCGCCTCCTCGTCATCGTTTTGCGCTGTGCGCTCTTGCTTAGCCTCGGCGCGCCGGGCATCGCTCAGCTCACGCAGCTCGGTTTGTGCGTCGGTTTTAATTTGCATAGCGCGGGAAGCCACCGAGCGATCTTGGGCAGAAGGTTCCGCCGGGGCCAACGCCGCACGAATGACTTGATCTGCCTGGCGGATCTTCTGATCAGGATCGCCCTCGCCTTTAGGCAGCCGTATGGGTACCTCACCACCAATGGCGTAGCGTGCTCCGTCGGGGCCGCGCTCGTATTCGTAACTGGCAGCACCGGCATACTGGCCACCCACGGCTTCGTGGGCCTGTTCGTGAGCTCGCACCTCTCGGTCGCGGGCCTTAAGCTGCATTAGGGTAGCCAACTCTTGCTCGGAGAGCTCTTTGCCGGCGACCTTTTTAGTTTTTTCCTCAGGCTTTGCATCTTGGGATTCTTCGCCGGCTATCTCTTCCTCATCGCTTGGCAGCGTATTGGCCGACGACTGGCGCGCATCTCGATCACCCGCTTTACTGTTGTTGGGCGATTCTTTAATGGGGGGCATAGGCGAGGCGTTAACCGGATTGGTTACCTCACTACTGGCGGTGGCAGCAAAAGGCGTTACTGCGTTGCTAAAATTGCTGCTGGCGCTGGGGATGTTCATGGCGCGTGGCGCTCGTTGCCTTAAGGCCGCTAAACGATCTCGTCAATCAGTTTTCCGGCCAGCTCATCGGACACCGACACCACTTCGGCCGACGCATTAAAGAGTAGTTGAGCTTGCCGTTGATTAACGAGTTCTGTGGCGATATCTGCGGTTCTACTTGGGTCGAAATTAACCGAGCCAACATCGCTGTAGGAGGTTGCAATATTTTGCGCCGAATTCAAAATCTGCCCGCCGGCGGACTGCATACCATTCACACCGGTGGTAAAGCTTGCGCTTAAACCGGTATTTGCGGAACCAACATCCGTGCGTGGCCTGGCGCTATTCAAATATGCACTGCTACTGGCTGATGGAATATCCAAAACAATTACCTCTGGTTGCTTCACCCTGAAGTTTAGCCAAGCGGCTATTTTTTCGACAGCGGACTTTAATATCGTTTTAGCGCAAAAAACGCATTTTTATGACAGGTTGAGGATTAATAAAAGCGTGCTGGCGTAACTTTCCGCGCTGCTAATCGAATTCGATGAAGAAAATCATCACCGCGTTAAGTACGACCAACAGTAGGTTAACGGAGTACGTATTTAAACGGCTATCGGCACCAGCCTAAAACATTAGCTGTAACTTTTTAACTGAGAGCTCATTAAGCGGCCACTACTGTTTTGCGCTAAGGCAACGGCACTCAAGCTTTTTAACAATTGGGCTGTGCGCAATGGTTTGGGTAGGGGAATGTAATCTTTATGTACTTTTCTTCGTCCCAGAGTAACGACGTAATCGGCCTGCTCTGCGAGCCGCTGAATTTCGTGTGCATCGGTTATTCTGTCAACATCGATAATGGCGATATCTACCGGGCTGCAACCAGCACCCACCACACGCCATTGGCGATTGGTTTTGGTGGATAGGATTTCGATCATGGTTATCAGCACTATACGATCGTAAGGCGCTAAACCAAACAGTCTTATTGAATTACTCATAGCCAAATAAAAATAAACCCAAGCTTGTCGTCTAAAAATCCGCCGCAAACGGCCACGTAAAATGCATTACGACAAGATTAGTAATTCCGCCCAAAAACTCTATAAATAAATTAATAAAAGCGGGTCAATTAGCCACATCAAAGAAGATTTAAAGAGAAGCTTGGCAAACACTAAAACGAGTGATTTGGCGCTCGTAACGACTTAAAACTATCTTTGACGTCTACTACTAGAATTTATTGGCATGAGAACCTGCCATTGCTAAAAGGCAGGCTAGGCATTTTACGTTTCTGTAATTTTCACGCTAATTGATCTGCATCAACTGAAACTTAAGTTACCAGTGCAAAGCGATCAGGCTACCACTCGCCGGTGTTAGGCATCGATGCCCAGGGTTCTTGCGGGGGTAAATGCTCGCCCTCTTGTAACAGCTCCAATGAGATGTTGTCTGGTGTGCGCACAAATGCCATATGGCCGTCTCTGGGTGGCCGGTTGATGGTGACACCCATGGACTGCAAGTGCTCGCAGGTTTGATAGATGTTTTCAACTCGGTAAGCTAGGTGGCCAAAATTTCGGCCGCCGCTGTATTCTTCTGGGTCCCAGTTGTAGGTTAACTCCAGAGTGGGCGATTTATTTTCTTTGGCAGACTCAACATCGTTAGATGCCGCTAAAAATACCAGCGTAAAACGACCTTTGTCGTTATCGATTCGCGACACCTCCTCCATGTCCAAACCCCGGCAGAAGAAATCCAGAGTTTTGTCTAAATCGGTGACTCGAATCATTGTGTGTAGATAACGCATGGCAGGCCTCGGCTAATTTGTTTTAAATCAATAATCACGTGAATGTTGCGACAGCAAAGCCCGGCCATAAGTTTCACGCCACTGGCGCTTAATCCAGATCAAAAACTCGCGCCAACAGCGCAGTAATCTGCACTCAACCAACAACACAAACGAGAGAGTACCCCATGAAACTGGTTAAAAACGCATTCATCTTCACAGCGGCCGCATCAGCCATCGCCCTGGCGCCCTTGGCCACAGCCTATGAAGCCGGTGACGTTGCTTTACGCCTTGGCGTAACCCAGGTAGCTCCGGATGCTTCCAGTGACAATGTCACATTAGATGGCTCCACTTTAAGCTTGGCCGGCGGCACGTCACAAGTGGATGTAGATTCTAACACCCAGCTGGGTTTAACCCTGGAATATTTTGTTACCGACGCCATTGGCGTTGAACTACTGGCGGCTACGCCGTTTGAACACACCGCCGAAGGCAAAGGAGAATTAGCCGGGCTTGATATAACCGACGCAAAACAACTACCACCCACATTAAGTTTGGTATACCACTTTGGCGGCCTTGGGCAAATTGAACCCTATGTCGGCGTGGGCTTAAACTACACGGTGTTTTTTGATGAAGACATCACCGGCCAAGCCGACACCACACTATCCAGCCTGGGCTTAACCGGCGCCGATGTTAGCTTGGAGGAATCCTTTGGCTACGCCGTACAGGCCGGCGTCGATTTCCATTTGGATGAAAAGTGGTTTATCAACGCCTCAGTGCGCTATATCGATATTTCAACCACGGCAGATATCGACTTTGACAATGGCAGCACCATCAGCGTAGACGTGGATATCGATCCCTTTGTTTACAGCCTATTCGCTGGCTACCGTTTTTAACTGAGCATTGTCTCAACCTCGACCCGGCCCACATTGGGCCGGGCTTTTTTGTTACGCCCACCACCAAGTGCTTACATTTTCGCCTTGTTTTTGGCCATTTTGGCAAACGACTACAGCTGCCAAAGCGTTTACACTGTGGCCTTGAACGTATAGCGGATATTTTGCATGTCAGCACCCATCTGGTTTGGTCAACCCACAATCGACCTTATTAGCCAAATGCAACAAGGCACCATCGACGAACACCTGGGGATTTCCATAACCGAGATTGGCCCGGACTATTTGAAAGGCACCATGCCGGTGGATCGACGGACCTTGCAACCCACCGGACGTTTGCATGGTGGCGCCAACGTGGTACTAGCGGAATCGCTGGGCAGCATCGGCGCTAATATGGTGGTGGATAACAGCCAACGGGTGTGTTTTGGCTTGGACATCAACGCCAACCACGTTCGCGGCGTTAGCCAGGGCGAGGTCACGGGCATCGCCAAGCCGTTGCATATCGGCGCTACTACCCAGGTATGGGAAATCAAAATCTACGACGAAAAAGATCGGCTCAGTTGTATTTCGCGTTTAACCATGGCGGTGGTTAAACGCTAGCAATCTGATCGAGCGTGATCTGTAGGCCATGATTGCATCAATGACACAACGGCTTGGCCGAGATCCCAGCCAAGCCTCGATTCAAACTCTACCGTCTCAGAATGCGCCTTATTAGAAAACGGTTAATGCTGAAACCCAAAAGGTAATAAACCGCAGATCAACCGCGTGCTAGGGCTGAATTCCTTATCGATTTCCGTGCCATTGAGACACTGCATTGTCAGATTGATTGGGTTAATGTCGTCTTTTGAGGCGCTCACTTCCCAGTCTTGCTCCTGATTACAAACTTCGGGGTTCTGATTGCATATCGAATTATTTGACTGCCCAAAAGCGAAATCTAGGCACAAAGATTCTACTTCCTGTCGACTCGCTGACATCACACTAATGTCGATAGACACCACCTCTTCCCCATCAGTCACGTCAATTTCTTCGGATCCCGTTGTAGAGTTAACAGTAATCGAATTGATTCCCCCTGGGCAATTACCTTTAACACTGAGCTGTGTAGTTAAATGTTCCTTAAATACAGACTCTGAATTTGGCTCCAGTACCTGCCAAGAATAATCGCTCACCGGGCTGCCACTGTTTACCGCATCTATCGCCAATGTGATATCTGGTATCGTAACCTGTTGTACTGTTAAGTTTGCTGGGGGTACGAAACCTCCTATCTTTGGATCTGGGCGGATTAAACGGCGCGGAGTAGCCACACTAATAGGTCCGTTCAACTGCACCCAATCTGTTTCTACCACGTTGCGGCCATCCGGTTTCGTAGCAATATCGGCATCTGAAAACCGCATCGGGATACTGTGGCAGTCTTGTTTTATATCACGCAGAGGCACGCTGCACTCCTGCAAATCGACGTGCAAATGTGGTCCGCCCGAACGACCAGAGTTACCAACTCGCCCCAAGAGATCACCTTCTTTTACTTGGGGCCAGGGAAACGGATTTACAGTTTCAGGTATGACACCGAACGCTCCCGACTTGTCTTTAGAATTTGCCATTTCCGTTCGTCCATGACTGCATACGCTTTCAGGAATGGAGCCTTCTCGAAAATGCGCTAAAAGGAACAGGCGGTTTTGAGTCGGAACCCACAAACGCACCATATTACCGCCACCAGGACGTTTACAGGCCACGTTAGGGTTGGCGGGGTTGTTGCCACATCCATCTTCGGCAGGGTCGTCACCATCTAGGGCTACTCGCCAACAACTCAATACAATACCATCGGCTGGAGCATAAACCGGAACATCCCAGATCAGTCTCCGGGCATCGCCTTCCAGACCATCCCTCGCAGGCAATTTACTGGTCCATTTATTAGTACTACTGTTGAAACGAACGCCATTCAAATCCCGTTTGTTACTGCCATTACCGTGCCCCGTGGCCTGCCAATATACATCTTGGGGTAGATCCTGCCCTCTCGAGGGGAATGGATAGCTGATGGCTCCGGGGTTTACATAGTGGGCATCTATGCCTTGGAGAGTTGAGCGCGAAGGCAACTCCGAAGATAAATCTCCACTGGTTCGTATTACTTGAGCGTAGACGTTGGAGGTAACCAGCGCCCCCACCAATGCGACCCCGCATAACACCCATAAACCAGCCATAACCCGTTGTATATGATTCGCCATAACTCGCCACCCACTCATTTTTTTGTCTGTTTATTAGCTCCGACAGACATCTTTTATCGGAGCTACAAATTTACGAAGAAAGTCTAAAATCACTTAAAGTACACTCCAGAGATTTTCAATCTAGTAAATTTGATAAGCGGAGTATTGAGTATTTATACCTATTTTTGCAGCTAAACTAGTCATTCAGCAGCTAGAGCCGCCAGCAATTAGATTATATTCACCGTAGACTAAATTTGGTTATATTCTAAAGCACCCATTTTGAATCTTGGGTAGATAGGAATGATCACCGAACATCATCTAACCCGAAACTACTAATAGCGGCAGCCTAAATTCGATAACTGTAATCGAACAATAAAACCTTCCCTGTATTCCACAGCCATTGGCGTGAAATCTCAAACCTACATTTTCATGTTGGGGCTGGGCTGTAGATGGATAACTTAGAACCCATCCGATTCGAGACAAAAATAAATTACTCGCCACAACTATCGAAAAAATACAAAAGGCTGACCAAAACACTGCGTTTAACCATAAGGCTGGTTAAACACTAGCGTTTGACTGCCTAATGGTAGTTACCAGGCCGTGGCTTGGTCTACGGTTTCTGGGCCGCAAAGCCAATCGCCGGTGATGGAAATCGCAACCTGGGTGCCTTTGGGTACCTCGGTGCCTGGAGCCGGCTCAGTCATCATTATGCGATCTGGTGCCCACACAGAGCCAATAACCTCGTCCACCTCTCCCAGCTCCAACCCGACCTCGGCCAGCATGGCTTTGGCTTGCTCTATACCCTTGCCGCGAATCTCTGGCACGTAGGCCAGTTTTGAATCCGAATGTTGCACCAACACGCGGGCTTTTTCTTTCTCGGCTTCTTCTTTGGCTGCCGCCTCATCGAACGCCGGGCCAAAATAGTCCACCTCCCAATCGAACGAAATCATGTTTTCTAGAATATCTGGCAGGAAAGGTGTCATGCGCAGGTGAGCCCAGTGCGACATATAGCGCTCCATGGCCTCGTAGCTGTCGATATCGCAACAATTGGCAAAGTCAAAATCGCCACTGTGAAAACGCGGCTCTTTTACACACAAACCGTGGCTGTAATCGCGTATTTCTTTATTTAAGTGCGGCAACTTTTTAACTTCTTCTATAAAAGTATCAATGTGCTCTTGCTTGGCATCGGCTTTGAATTTAATCATCACGACATGACGAATCATTGGGCATCTCCTAGTTGGTTATTGTTATCGACGGCGCACCCTATCCCGCTGCACCAAGAAACAATATGCCCCTTTTTGCTCAATTTATAACCTAACCAATCCGATAGCCCAGAAATAGAGCACTCAGACGTGCAGCCAAGCTATTTGTACACTTACGGTGTAATTTTTTTGGCTGTAAAACAGTTCGCTCAAGAGGTTCACGGTAGTTATATCATTGTTGTTTTTTTTGGCGCCAATAATGCCGTGAACAGTTTTCTGCATCGTCCCGACCACGAGTAAAATACTGGCCCGAGGTCCGAGCAAGAAAGCGTTAAAATAACGTGGCTAACTTAAATAATGATGACATTAATTCTGAGGATATTTTCTTCTATTGCTTTACTGCTCTGCCTGCCCTCGTTCGCGCACGAAGGACACCCTAGCGAAAGATGTACTCGTTGGTTCTTAGATACCAATATCAGCCCAAACTCTAAGACCTGTATGCCTTTTTGCACAGCAGCGTCTGTAGGCATGGGCACCTTTAATTGCCCCAACCAATGCGATCATTTTTGCGTGCCACAAAAAGCAAAAATCTGCAACGATGCTCCAACACTTAGAGAATACAGGGAATTCCGGGAGGATGAGGGGCAGTCCTATCTAGATTGGACAGATAACATGTGGGACCCTTTGTCTCGAATGCGCGATGGTATTATAGACAATAACCGAGCAAACCCAGGAATCCCGGCATCGACTATTTGGAATAATCGTGAAGCCATACAAGATATCGTCGAAGGAAACACCTTGGCCGGAAGCGTCGACCTTTGGGCCAACACAGCCTTGGTTCTTCTGCCTGAGGAACATGCAACGGATTTGAAAAATTCAGTGGAGTTAATGATTACAGGAATGGAGTCACTACGACAGGATAACGACCCCACTACCTTTCACCAAGGAGAGGATGGTTTTATGCGCGCTCAAGCCAAATACGCGTTAAGCCAGAGCGGCTGCTCTAGCGATTTAACCAATGATTACAACCTACGGCCATATACGCCAAACCGCGAGTGATACTAGCGCGAGGAAGATCTTCTTATAAAACAGATCCCTTCAGAGAGTGCGTTAGTCCGATTTAATTTATTAGCGTTGAGTTACAGCGGGCTATTGTCACTGTGTTTAGGGTTCGTTACACCTAATTTTTCACAGCGCTAAGCTCAAGCGTTTTTTTACCATTGGCGCGCTGAAAAACTATCAACTTTAAGTTTAGCGAGCATTTATAGCTTTATTATTGACCTGATTTGGCCCGCCAACAGCTAGCGGGACGCCGTGTTACAGCGCCCCACTTCCAACATCACATTAATAACAACCCAAAGTAATCTCTTTGAGGCCCACCAAGGTGTCATCATTGGCCATGCTTTTCATCTCTTGCATGGCGGCGGCGCGGGCCAGGGCTTGCACTTGAATTTGGCATTCGCCCTCCGCCTCACCGGTAACGGCCTCGGCGGCGGCTAGGTATTGTTCTTCTTGGTTGGCCAGTTGCTCTACCAGTTTGGCGCCCACATCTAAGGCCACTTCTTTGGCCAGGGTATCCAGCATGGTGGAGTCCGATGGTAGGTTGGCCACTTTAAAGGGCATAACAAACTCGCCAATCTCAATGCCTTCGGTGCTGGTATCTTCGGCTTTAGATTCTTTGGTGATGGAATCGGGGAAGATGACTTTTTCTGTGCTGGCATCGACCAAGCGATAGCTTAGGGTGAACTTGGCCGCTTTGCGGTGTTCGGTGACGCCCACGGATACATTTTCGTTCTCTTCTCGCTCAATGGTTTGCGCCGGGGCTGCTATTTTTCCACGCTCGGCGGCGCTCAGCTGCAGCCAGCTGTTGTAGGCCGGGTTGGGGACGGTCTCGTGACCCACGGTAACCCGCATGATCTTTTTGCCACGACGCTCGGTGGCGTTAACCTTGGCGTCGATGATGCTGCCAGTAACGAGATAATCCACCACCGGCGGCAGGTTGGTTTGCCGCTTGCGCTCGCGCTCACGCACAGTGGCCTCGTACTGCTGGCGTTCGATAATGCGCACATCAAAGGGGATTTGCTCGAACAGATACTGGGCGATATAGGTGGCCAGCACATCGCTGTAATCCACTTGGCCGCTGCTACTGACAAACTCCGTGGTAGTGATTTTGCGAATGGAGGCCTGCTGTACGCGGGCTTTAATGCCATTAAGCTGGTTTACAAAGTTGGTGTTGTCCGGGTCTATGTCGCCAATCATTAGCAGGTAGCCCAAGGCGGCTTCGTAGTCTTCCGCTTTTACCCGGCGCTGGAATTTTTTGGTGAGCTGGCGCACAAGGGCATCAAAACGAGATGCGGGTATAGGCTCTAGCTGGAATTGCTCGTACATCACCCGGCCTTGATCGTACAGGCGGAAGGAGTCTTTCAGCTGGCTGGCATCCAGTACGGCGGCATCGGCCTTGGCCAAGAAGTAATCAGCCATGGTTTGGGAGGTACCCTCTAATTTGGGCACGACTTTATCGAAGTTGTCAGCTTGGCTGGCGCTGGTGAATACCGCGTAGGCGCTGTCGAGGTCACCTTGGCCGAGGGATTCCAAAAAAGCGTTTTCGAAGGCCCGGGCATCGTAGCTGGCCAACTCGTCGGCTAGATTGCTGTCATCCGGGCGCGCAGCGCGAATCAGAGCGGCTTTCTCTTGCACCTGGGCTATGTAACGACCTTGGGCGCGGGCATCGCGCACGTCGCTCACCAGTTTATCAACGAATTCATCTTTGTGGCCCACCCACTGGTCATCACCACTGAGGCGGTGCAGGTTGTCAAACACGGCCAGCTTTTCGGCATCACTGATGTTTTGGCTGAGCTTTTCAGCCTCAAAGTCCACGTAATCCTTGGTGCGCTTTTTCTCTAAGGAGACGCGATCTAGCACGCGCTGCCACTTTTCGGCAGAGATATCTTCAGCGCCGGTGAGTTGCTCCGCGGTGGCGTCGATAGCGGGAATGGGCAACACACCGGAGTCTTCGCGCTTGGCGGTGTACTCGGCATCTAACTGCAATACGGTCAAATCCACCAAGCGATCTTCAATGATGCCGCGCCGGGCGAACTTATCGGCGTTGGAGGATTCTGATTTACCAGCCAACTGAACGTTGTAATCTTGCAACGCTATGAGCAGTTCTTCGTAATTTTCGTTCTGTTGGATATCGGCATCGCTAAGGGCCGCAATACCGCTTTGTGGCTGGGTAGACCCACCGCAACCTGCCAGTGTTGCCACCAACAATGAGCAGATCAGAATCCGTTTAGTATTCACCTTTCCTTCCTACTGAGTACATACGTGTCAATCATTACCTGGCGAAAGCTACCGCAAAGAGCCTTCATGGTCAAAAAACAGCCAAGCAGCCAATCATTTTAACCTGTTACTGCGGCGGAGTTTAGGGTTTATTGCGGTTATTGTTCAAAGTAGGATAACCAGCCAGAGCCCGCGGCCTGGAAAGCGGGCCGACATACAAAGTATAAGCATTCAAAAACCCGCCAACTCTCAGCAGCGGCGGCCACTAAAAGCAAAGCAACAATTAAAGAGACCCCATCCATGTCCACCCCTGCAAGAATTACCCTATGCCCCAAAGGCCCTGAAATTTCTCGCTTGGTGCAAGGTTACTGGCGCCTGAGTGAATGGCGCATGAGCGACCAAGAACTGCTTACTTTTGTAAAACAGCACGTCGAACTGGGAATTACCACCGTGGACCACGCCGCCATCTATGGCCCACCACCCTGCGAGGCCTTGTTTGGTAAAGCTTTGGCGCTGCAACCCAGCCTACGCGATGAGCTGGAGATTGTCTCCAAATTCGGTATCGTGCCGGGCGATAACCACAAGGTGTGGCACTACGATGCCCGCCCGCATAAGATTGTGGAATCGGTAGACCAGTCCTTGGCCAGACTAGGCGTAGAGTATTTAGATATTTTGTTGGTGCACCGCCCGGATTATCTGCTCAACGCAGATGAGGTTGCGGAGTGTTTTGAGCAGTTAAAACAGGCCGGCAAAGTGAAGCATTTTGGTGTTTCTAACTTTACCAAAGCACAGTTTGAACTGTTGCAATCGCGGCTAAACTTCCCACTGGTCACCAACCAAGTTGAGCTCAACCCCCTCAATTTGCCCCTTCTGGAAAGCGGCGATTTAGAGTTTTTGCAACAGCACCACATTACGCCCATGGCCTGGAGCTGCTTGGCCGGCGGCAGAATTTTTCATGAGCAGAGCGAGCAAATAAACCGCCTACGCACCTGCCTACAGCAAGTTGCTAATGAGACAGGTGCCGGCAGCATAGACGAAGTGGTCTACGCCTGGGTGGCCAAACTGCCCGCCAAGCCCGCGTTGATTGTGGGCTCCGGCAACATTGGCCGTGTGCGAGCAGCGGTAAGCGCGCTGGAACTGGAACTTGGCCAGGAGCAGTGGTACCGCATTTGGGAGGCATCCCAGGGGCATAAGGTTAAGTAGCTGGGTGTCCCCTGCCGCAGATTTGGCCTCACACCACTTTTTGGCAACCGGGGCCGCTTATCTCGCTTTGGCCGCCATGGCGGGGCTTCACTTCAATTTGGCAGGCGATGCGGTTTTTTAGCGCCTCTATGTGTGAAATTACCCCAATAAGCTTGCCCTCTTGGTGTAGGCTGGCCAGGGCATCCAAGGCGGTTTCTAGGGTGTCTTCGTCCAGAGTGCCGAAGCCTTCGTCCAAGAACAGTGAATCTACCCGCACTTTTTGGCTGGCCATACTGGATAGCCCCAAGGCCAGGGTGAGGCTGACGATAAAACTTTCGCCACCGGATAAATTTTTGGTAGAGCGAATTTCACCGGCCTGGTAGTTGTCCACCACATTCAATACCAAGGGCTCTTGCTCATCGCGTATTAGCAAGTAGCGATCGGTCATTTTTTCCAATTGGCGGTTGGCGTGGGCCACCATAATTTCGAAGGTTAGGCCCTGGGCAAAATTGCGGTATTTTTTGCCATCGGAGGAGCCGATTAGATCGTGCAATTGCTGCCAGCGATGGCACTCGTTGGCTTGGGCCTGAATCGCCAGTTGCTTTTGTTGGTTGGAGGCTTTTACCTCGGCGTCCTTTTTTAGGTCGTATTGGCAGGTGTTGATGATTTGCTGAATTTCTTTTAGCCGCTCGGAAAATTCAGCTGCTTCGATTTGCAATTGCTCAGCGGTTTTATCGGTGAGCTCTTTTGCAGTTTCTTCCACCAACCGGCCTTGTCGATCTTTAAGCGTGGTTTGGTGTTGTGTTTTTGCTGTGTCTAATTCTGCGGCTTTCTGAGAGAGCGCTTGCCGCTGTTCGGCGCTTAGTATTGCCGCCAAAAGCGTGGTTTCATCAACAAACCCTTGCGCTTGTAATTGCCGCTCAAAGGCCGTCGTCAACTCGCTGAGCGTGGCGGTTCTTTGTTCGATACTTTCGCCTAAAGATTCCACCAACGATTGTGTTCTGGCCACGACTTGCTGGTGATTATGGTGAGCTAATTGGGCTGCTTGTTCTGTGGTTTCGCAGTACTGTAACTGTGTCTGCAATTGCTGTTGTTCTTGGTCGGGTTGTTTTTCACCAAACAACTCTGTGCGATCATGTTGTTGCTCGCCCAGGCGCTGGCTAATATGGTCTGCTTTGTTTTTTACAGACACCACCTGCGCAGTAAGCGACTGTGCCGTGGCCTCTAGGCTTTTTATGTCGCTGTCTAAGCCGGCGATTTTTTTGTCTAGATCGGACTGTTTATTCAGAGCGGCCTGCCATTGTTCTAGCCGCTGGCGTAATTCGATCAACAGCTGTTCCGGCTGAACGAGATCATCTATGCCTAAGGGCTTAATTGCCGCCAACAGGGATTCGGTTTGCGAATTAATACTACTCGCCAGCTCGTGGGCGTCTTGCTGGTATTGATCGAACTGGTTGGCGCTCACCGCTTTTTGACTATCGGCCACCGCCACCTTAGCCGTGCTTTCGGCATGGGCACTTTGTGCTGATTGCAATTGGGCTTGCTGCCCAGCGATTTGCTCCTGCAATGCTTCTGCTTTGCCAATTATTTGCGACACCTGGCCAATCTGCTGATCAATATCGTTGGCCGCAGGCATATTACCGTGAGCAAAGGGATGTTCGGTGGCGCCACACAACGGGCACTCTTGGCCATCTTGTAACTGTGCCCGGTGTTGCTCTAACGAGGCAATTCTGTCTAGGAAGGATTTTTTTTCAATTAAGTTATCGCGTTGGGTACGGTATTCTCGCAATAAACTCCCAGCCAGCAAATCATCCAATTGTTGCTGCGTATCTGCCACCGCGGCCAGGCATTCATCGATGGCTTTTTGCTTTATTTCGGTTTCTTGTTCGGCTTTTGTAAACGCATCTTGGGCGGCTTTTAAAGCCGCCTTAGCGCTTTGTATTTGATTTTGCTTTTGCGCCTGCTGAGTTTTCAATTGTTGCAGCTGAGCGAACTGCGATTCTAACCCCGCTAAATTGGCCACCAGCCATTCGTCTTGCTGGTGAGAGTTTATGTAGGCTTGGGTTTCGTTTAAGCTACCACTGGCAGCTTTGCGCTTTGTCTGCAAGCTGTGTATTGCATCCTTGTTGGTTTGTATCCTCCCTCCAAGCTCACTCTGAGCCTCGGACTGTTCACCCAAAGCGTGATTTAGATCGCTAATGGCTTGGTCCAACAAGCGTACTTTTTGCCACAGCGGCTCTTGGCTTTTTAGTATTTCTTTGGTTTGTTGTGTCTCCCCTTGCGAGCGCTGCCAAGCAGCACTTAGTGGCTCAAGCTCGTCCGCCAATTGCGTTAGCTTGTTTTGGTTTTGCAGCAGCGCCGCCGCGTCCCGCTCTTGCTGAAGCCGCGTGGCTTTAAGCGTTGCATAGGGTCCATCCAAGGTTGCGGCCTGCTGCGCTCGTTGCAGCGTTTCACGGCTTGTCTGGAACGCCACCAAGGCTAGTTGATTGGCTTTTACCGCCTCGTCAATTTGGTGTATTTCTGCTTGCAGCTGTTCAATGCCGCTTAACCAAGCCTGGCTTAGGGCTGTGGTTTCCAGCTGTTTGGTTAGTGTTGCCTCTTGAGTTTGGCTGGCAGCCAAGGTATTCCGCAGTTCGGCTTCTTGCTCCGCGCTGAGCATGGCCTTCTCAGATATTTGAGCCCGCAGCAGCTCTAATTGCTTTGCTTCTTCGCTGTTGCGTTTGTGCACTAGCAAGGAGATATCGGTGTAAATTTCCGTACCGGTAATTTGCTCTAAAATTTTGGATTTTTCTTCTATACCCGCTTTTAAAAAGGTATCAAAACCACCCTGAGCCAATAAAATGGATCGGGTAAAGCGATCGAAATCCATACCGGTTTTTTCAATCACCACGGCCAGGGTTTTACTGCGGGCGGTTTCTATGGGCTTGCCGCTGTCGGCCTCGGATATTTCATGTTCTTGATCTTGCAGCTTGCCGTCGGCTTTTTTGCGCGCCCTGCGGTGCTCCCATTTACAGCGAAAGCGCCCGGCCTGGGATTGAAACACCACCTCGGCCATGCAATCACCGCTGTTGCGCGACATAATATCGTTACCGCTTTTAGTAATGCGGCCAAGGCGTGGCGTTGCGCCGTATAGCGCCAAACAGATGGCATCCAGTATGGTAGATTTCCCCGCGCCGGTGGGGCCAGTGAGAGCAAATATACCATTGGTGGTAAATTCACTGTGGCTAAAATCGATGTGCCAATCGCCGTACAAGGAGTTTAAGTTGCGCAGGCGCAATTCTAGAATTTTCACGGGGTGGGTAGTTCCTATAGCCGCTGGCTGTGCCAGCTTTTATTCGGCTTGGCTGTCGTCATCATTGAGTGTTTGCAAGATTTCAGCGTAGCTGGCAACCAGCCCTGGGCGGGATTCCGGCGGCACCTCGTTGGCCACTAGGCAGCGCTCAAACACTTCTTTGATGTCTAGGTCTTCCAGAGTTTCCTGGTCACCATTTTGATGGATGACCCGGTTGCGTAGGCGCTTATTTTTAATGCGGCGGATTTCCACCGCCGAGCCCTCAATGGCCTCGTCCAACTGCTGGCGCACATTGCCCGCCACCTGGTTGCACGTAAATTCAATCTCCAACCAAGCGTCGCTTTTGCTGGCCACCAGGGTTTGTATCTCAGCCAAAATGGTGTCTACCTCGCCCTCCAGGCGCACCAGGGTTTGAAACCGAGGAATGTGCAATTCCTGTAGTGAGTATTCACGGCCATTAAATTCCAACACCAATACAATTTTCTGCTGCTTGGCTTCGCCATAACCCATGGCAATGGGCGAGCCGCTGTATCGGATGTGCGATTGCCCGCCTACTGTTTGCGGCACGTGTAAATGCCCCAAGGCCACGTAATTTAAACACTCGGGGAAGGCATCCACCCCCACATGGGCTAGGTTACCCACGTAGAGTTCACGCACGCCGTCGTCTTGCTCGGTTTTACCACCGGCTGCGAACAAATGGCCCATACCAATAATTGGAATAGCCTGGCCCTGAGCTTGTTCCAATTGCTGGCGCTTCTGCTCTGCCAGTTGGCATACCTGGGCGTAATGATTTTTGATACCAGCCACCAGCTTGGCGTTTTTATCGTCGATGGTTTCGCCGGGTTCGATTAAACGAATGTCTTTGTCCCGCAAATAGGGCACTGCGCAGATGATTGCCTCTACCCGCTCGTCTTGCCTAAGCAAAATAATTTCGTCTTCGGGGTTATCGCCTATTGCACCTACCACGTGTACGTTCAAAGCTTTTAGCAGTTGCTTAGGGGCATTTAAAAACGAAGGCGAATCGTGGTTACCGCCAATCACCACCACATGGCGGCAGGCAGACGCCGCCACCTTGCACAGAAACTGATAGTACATTTCCTGGGCTTTATTGTTGGGCGTGTTGGTATCAAAAATATCCCCAGCAATTAGCAGCACATCAATGCGTTGTTGCTCAATGGTTTGCTGCATCCAACTTAAAAATCCCTTGAATTCTTCGTAGCGCTTACGGCCGTATAAGGTGCGGCCCAGATGCCAATCGGAGGTGTGCAGTACTTTCATCAAACTAGGAATAGATCCAGTTATTGTTACAGGTAGTCGATTGACGCTGGGGTTACGATGGGGTTCTGGGCTGACAGCCAGGCCTCTAAGCCACCGGCGATACTCTGCACATGCTGGTAACCCATGCTTTTTAGGCTTTGTGCGGCCAGGGCCGCCCGGCCGGAGGTTTTGCAATAGACCACAATATTTAAGGTGCGGGCGTTTAACTCTGGCCGCGACGACATGGTAAATTCCAGCATACCCCGGGGAATGCTGATGGCGCCCTCAATGTGACCGGACTCATACTCGGCGGGCTCTCGCACATCGATCAATAAATGTGCGTTACTGATCACCGAAGGCGCCGCCGCCACATCGATCTCCATAATCTGCTGCTTGGCTTGTGCTACTAAATCCTGTGCTTCTCTCATGCTTGCCTCTGATTTTGCCGGGTTTCAACACCCACTGTAAGTAATGGCATAGGTTTGGTTTGGCTAAACAAACCCCGCTATTGTAATCAAAAGCGCTGGGTCTAACAGTAGGCTCAACCGCTTTAAACGCAGATTGTAAGCAAGTTCAAAGACAGGTAGATGAGATTCGGCAGGGTTGACGAGGTTTCGCCAGAAAGGAAGAAAATTCAAGAGTGTGAGAAGCGCCACCCGGCTGAACTCTGCCCGGCTAAGCTATACCGGGCAAAGTGATACAACGGCGGGATTTTTGTACTACAAAGTCAATTTAAACTCCGCACCCACACCGGCGGTGTTGTTCTCGCTATAACTGGAAGACAAGCCAAAATGGAAGGTGTTAAATGGCGAGAAAGCTAGGCCTGCGGTGACGACGTTTTCTTGCACGTCGTTCATGTCGTGGCGGTAGCCAACGCGCACTGCAGCCCAGTTCCAGAAATTTAATTCTGCACCTAGGCGGGCAAATTGCGCGCGATCGTAACCTGCAAAACCGCTGTCCTCGGTGAGATCTAGATCCGCCGCCAGGGTCAGCATGGAACCGTTATAGGCCACACCCACTGTGGCTTTGGGGTTGAGTTCGTAACGAAGTGGTTCATCGGCTGCGTAGCGCGGGCTGATGGTACCGGGGGCAATGGTGTCGTAATCGCCGCCCAGTACATTGCGCAGGGTTAAGCCTGCGTTGACTTTGGGCGTGATGTAATAGGCCATACCTAGGTCCAGGTTAAACCCGGATTCCGAGGCCACATAGTCGTCTGCATCCAGGTCGTCTTGGTCGTAGCTGCCGGCGGTGCTCTTGTAATAAATGGTTTGCAACTCTTGGTATTTAGGGGCAACCGAAAAACTGAGTTGTTGGTCTTGCCAGGTGGCACCGTGGGCCAGGGCCACATAGGCTTCGCTCACCACAACGCCCACCCCGGTTACCGACGAGGCTGAATCTTCTAGCAAGTCAGCATTGCCGCTGATAATGGCATTTTCGATGAGCGTTTCATCGTCGCTGACGTAATCGGCAATCACGGTCACGTCTAACGTAGAGCGGCCGCCCAAGGCTAGGTTCATTTCTCCCAAGGGCATGGTCAGCGCTAACTCGGTATTCACTTTTAGCGTTACCGGTTTATTATCCAGCTCGGCGAGTTCTTGTAAAAACGCATCCTTGTAGGCTTCTGACGAGGAGACATCTTGCATTTGGATGGCCAAGTCCAACTCATCGTAGGCGTCGGTCATATCGTCTACGGTGTCGGCGATATCGTGGCGGTCGCTGGCTTCTACCACCAGGCTTGGGCCCACAAAAGACCAACCGGCTTGCAGTGGGCCACCGGTCATCAATGCTGGATTCATAATGGCGGCGGTGTCACCGTTGGCCGATGCCACACCGGTGCCACCCATTCCCATGCTGCGTACATCTTCAGCGAGTGAGGGCATGGCGAAACTTAAAGCGGCGGCAAGGAGAGTTGGTTTACACGCGGAGACAGGCTTCATAAATTAGTCCCTTAATTTTACGAGTGAATGCCTTAAGTGTAGAAGCCATTACCAAAAGCTTTAGACCACTGAGCGGATAAAGCCAACCTTTGGTAGCGTGGTGGCGTCCTTGCTCACCTTGCTCACGCCGGCAGCACCACGTTAATTAACACAGCCTTAACTAATTTAGCCGGCATAATTTTCGCGGCTTTTAGTATTTGCCCACAGCATTAATAAACCAACCGCTTTGCTCATAACCCAACACTTGTGCGTTGCAAACGCCTCAGCCGATTGCGTTCATAATGCGGTACACAGTCCACGATAAGCCATGCAAATCTGGCGTGCAGCATTGGGCAAATCATTATTTAACCAAATGGTTTATTAGGCTGGCATTATTTGTGAGCGGTGAATAGGATCTTTAAATAAAAAATCAGGTTTAGCAAAGGCCGATTAAAGCGAATTTTTAATTCAGCAATAAATAAAAACCCCGGTAAAAGCACCGGGGTTTTTATTTACACAAGGGCCTGCGAAAAAACTACACCTCTGCCAAATCACCTTTGGACTCCAACCACACTTTTCGATCGGAGGACCGCTTTTTGGCTAACAGCATATCCAAAACACCGAAGGTGTCTTGATCATCCTCGATGGTGAGTTTAACCAATTTACGGGTATCTGGCGCCATGGTGGTTTCGCGCAGTTGTATTGGGTTCATCTCGCCCAATCCTTTAAAGCGCTGCACGTTGGGCTTGCCGCGTTTTTTCTCGGCTTGTAGGCGATCTAAAATGCCGTTTTTCTCGGCTTCGTCTAGGGCGTAGTAAACTTCTTGGCCTAAATCAATGCGGTACAAAGGCGGCATGGCGATGTAAATATGGCCAGCATCCACCAAGGGTTTAAAGTGCCGTAAGAACAGCGCGCACAACAGCGTGGCAATGTGCAAGCCATCGGAGTCGGCATCGGCCAGCACACAGACTTTGCTATAACGCAGGCCGTCTAAATTATCGCTGCCCGGGTCTACGCCCAGGGCCACAGAAATATCGTGCACTTCTTGGCTGGCGAGAATGTCCGCACTATCGACTTCCCAGGTATTTAGGATTTTTCCGCGCAGCGGCATGATGGCTTGGAAATCTCGCTCGCGAGCTTGTTTAGCGGAGCCACCGGCGGAATCCCCTTCCACCAAAAACAATTCACTGCGGCTTGGGTCACCACTGGAGCAGTCTGCCAGTTTGCCGGGCAGTGCTGGGCCTTGGGTAATTTTTTTACGAGCAATTTTTTTACTGCTGCGCACCCGCGCCTGGGCGTTGCTGATGCAATGCTCGGCCAGCTTTTCGCCGTCTTCGGTGTGTTGGTTTAACCACAGACTGAATGCATCTTTAGCCACACCGGAAACGAACGCCGCCGCCTCGCGGGAGGACAAACGCTCTTTGGTTTGGCCTGAGAACTGCGGGTCACCCATTTTGGAACTGAGCACAAACGAACAGTGCGCCCAGATATCCTCCGGAGCCAACTTAACGCCACGGGGTAGTAAATTGCGGAATTCGCAAAACTCCCGCAGGGCTTCTAACAGACCGGTACGCAATCCATTGACGTGGGTACCACCCTGGGCAGTGGGAATTAAATTAACGTAGCTCTCTTGGGTGAGTTCGCCACCTTCTACCAACCATTGCACGGCCCAATCGGCGGCTTCGGTTTTTGCGCTGAAGGTGCCCACAAATGGCGCCTCTGGCAGGCAGGCCCAACCTTGCGTGGCAGCGGCAAGATAATCGCACAGCCCGTCTTCGTAATACCACTCGTCTTTTTCGTCGTTTTGCTCGTTGGTGAAGTTCACCTTTAGGCCAGGGCAGAGTACCGCCTTGGCGCGCAACACATGACGCAGGCGCGATACCGAGAATTTGTTGCTGTCAAAATATTTTGGGTCTGGCAGGAAGCGAACGCCGGTGCCGGTATCCCGTTTGGCGCAGGTGCCGATGACTTCTAAATCAGCGGCTTTTTCGCCGCCGCTAAAGCCGATGCGGTAAATTTCACCACCACGCTTGATGGTGACTTCCAAAATTTGGGACAGCGCGTTTACTACGCTCACCCCCACACCGTGCAAGCCACCGGAGAACTGATAGTTTTTGTTGGAGAACTTACCGCCCGCATGCAAGGTGGACAAAATCACCTCAACGCCAGGCTTGCCCTGTTCTGGGTGAATGTCCACCGGCATTCCACGGCCGTTGTCGCGCACCGTCATAGAGTGGTCTTTGTGCAAAATCACATCGATCTGATTGGCGTGGCCGGCCAGGGCCTCATCCACGGAGTTATCGATAACTTCTTGTGCAAGGTGATTAGGACGGGTGGTTTCGGTGTACATACCCGGGCGCTTGCGCACCGGGTCTAAGCCCGTGAGGACTTCGATATCTTCAGCGGTATAATTTGTTGCCATGGCCGTTTCGAGCTGCTCTGTGTTTCGAATGCGGCCATGTTAACCGTATTTGCGCGGCTTATTAACACTCCCGCGCATAAAATTTATCGAAAAACGCTAGGCTGGCGGACAAATGACGTTCAAAGTTTTGGAAACTGTGGTCACCGCCCTCTTCTACCAGCATTTCTGCCCCCTGATACTTGGACACGGCTTTGTTGTAGTCCAGGGTTTCGTCACCGGTTTGCAGCAACACCCAATAGTTGGCCAAGCGCTTGGCACTGTGGGCTGGCACCTGGGTCAATTCATCTAGGTGACTACTATTGAGCTGGTAGGTCTGTTCCGTGTGGTAGTTTTGCAGCGTTTGGTCAATGTATTGCGGCATAAGCTTCAACGGCTCACACGCGGGATTGATTAACACCGCAGGTAGATCACAGGCCTCGGCTAAATAGGTGGCCCAAAAGCCGCCCATGGAGCTACCCATTAGGCCAATGTGCTGGCCTTTGAGATCTGCCACCAAGTCATCCAATTGTTGTTGAGTTTGACCGGGATAGGGCGTGAGTTGCGGACAGTAAAAGCTCACCTGCGGGTGCTCCTCGGCCAACCAACGGGCCACTACCTGGGCTTTATGGCTTTGCGGCGAACTTAAAAAGCCATGGATGTAGATAACCGCTGTCATGGGGTTTACCACCTGGTTGTTTGGCGACCGACCTCTGGCTGCTAGTATTTCATCCAAAGGGCCGACTGCAAAGGCCATGAAGATTACGACGAGAAAATTTTAAGAACCACTATTATGCCCTAGCGCCCCGGCATTACCACGCATTAGCTGAAGCATTACTCTTCAGTACAGAAGGCCTTTAACGAACAAAGCCGCCATAAGGCGACTTCGAGTGGGGCTCGCTGCTAGTCGAACGAGGCACTAGCATGACGAAGCAGGCTGGCTGCCGACGGACTAATAACCGTTAGAGGCAAGGTCTATTTGGTAATCGCGCTGGGATACTCTGTTTACCTGGGTATTGAGAGAGCCGTCTTTGTGCAGCTCGAACAGGCGATAACCTGGCATCGCGGTATCCACTGCGAATTCGTCGTTGTTGGGCTTGAACTGAGCGCAGGTAGAAGGGCTACCGAACAGTTTTACGCCATTACGCACAGCTTGGAAATCTTGATGCACATGACCCCAGGCCACTGCACGTACGTTGTTGTGTTTATCGAGGGTTTCGAAAAAACGATCGGAGGAGCGCACTACGTACTGATCCAACCACGCTGAGCCAACAGGCACAGGCTGATGGTGCAAAAACACCATGGCGTTCATGCCACTATGGCGGGCCAGGGTTTTATCCAGGAAGGTCAGCTCGTTATCGCTTAGATCGCCATGCTCAAATCCAGGTACACGAGAGTTAAGGTGGAGCAACAACCACGACCCCATCACCTGTACGGGGTTAATTACCGCAGGGCCTAACACGCGCTTCATTACGTCTAGGTCGTCGTGGTTACCGGGCAAGCAAGACCAAATGTTGATTTGGTGCTCGGCCAGGGTATCGGCAAAGCGGCGGTAGGACTCAGGGCTGCCATCGTTAGAAAGGTCGCCGGAGGCTACTACCATTTCGCTTTTGGGCAACTGCCCTAATACGTCGCGTAGGCTTTGGTCTGTATCCACACCAAGCAAGGTATCACCTGGGATTTTACCCAAATGAGGATCGGTAATCTGCACTACACGAATAACATTGCTTTGAAAAAACATAACCCTAAGTTCTTTGTTTAACCGTATTTTACTTTACTGCCATAGTTTCTAGCTATGTTACCCCAGCGCCGACCCTAGAAATGTCGACTGGCTACGGTAATTTGTATAAAAACCGTAAAATCACGGTGTTTTTTTTGTTATATGACCAAGCGCACATAGAAACGCACGTTCAAGGCCGTTTATGGTAGTTCTAAATCGGTTTGGCGGTTCGCTGTAGTAGTGCATTCAGACGGGTGGTTTTCGCACCCAGGCGAATGGTTATCCCATAAAGCTGATTAAATTGTTACAAATCCAAACCGATTGGTCATGACACTCTGTGCAAAAACGATTATAGCCAGGAGGCCCGGCCTGTCAGGGGTTAAAGGCGCCGACTGGGTTAATTTTTGTTGATAATTTGGCCTAGTCGACATTTTGTAGGGCGACTTTGCCGCGCTAATAGCGATTGGAAGTCAGAGGGGGGGTGTTTTTAGTCGGTAATGCGTTGAGCCACGCGACCGCGGGCCAAACAATGGGCTAGCCATTCGCCCAAAAAGCGGTTGAGTTGTAGTTTCTCGTCCTTTTGGTACATGCGCTGGTTGGGGTAGTCATAGCTGGCGCGAGTGTTCCAATGCTTGTTCCAAGAGACCACCTCGGCCATGCGAGCATCGTGGTACATACGCACGCGTAGCACTCGGTCTTGCTCAAAGGGGTGCGCAGATTGCGTCTGTTTGATCTCTAAGGTAAAGGTGTAGGGCGCTCGCTCCAGCATGGTGAGCTGGATTTTCTCCGCCGGCAGCTCGCCTTTGGCCTCAACTTGGTACTCCCAGGATTCACGCTGCTCTAGGCTTGGCATCAACTTGCACAGACGCACGTAGTTGGCCTCACATTCGGCTTGCTGCGAGCGCAAATCAACTACATAAGACGCTTTTTTAGCCACACGAGGATTGCTGACGGGCAAGTAAAACTCCAAGCTCTAATGAGCATTCAATGGGTGAATCAACTGAGTGCTGTTGTTTATATCTATCACAAGTACCAGGACCTGTTAACAATTAAAGCTCGGGTTGGCCCCAGCAGAACGATCTGTGACACATTCGAAACTGTGCTGACCAAACCCATACCAACCAACACTAGGCTAATGCATTACTGGCAAGCCTAGCACGGTTGGCGACCAACCACTGTAAGCCAATTAACGTTGCAGCGTTGCAATGCTGGTCGGCGAAGAGATTGTCCAGCACCTCCGCGGCGGGGTATACCCCCAAACGGATGTCTTCGGATTCATTCTCCAAGCCATAAAATCCGGCTTTTCCAGTCAAATCGCCCAGGGCACAATACAGGTAAATTTTTTCATCACTGCCACCGGGGCTGGATAGATAGGTGCAGATAGGCACCAATTGTTGTGGACTAAACCCGGCTTCCTCCACCAGCTCGCGGCGGATTGACTGCTCGCCATCTTCCCCAGGGTCAATGATGCCAGCCACCACTTCGTAGCACCAGGCGCCGCCAGCACTGCCTATGGCGCCAACCCGAAATTGTTCTATTAGGCCAATGGTGTCGTTGATTGGGTCATAAAGAATGGCCGCCGCCGCATCGCCCCGTTTAAATACTTCACGTCGAATGGGGTCGCTCCAGCCGCCGCCGAACAACCGATGCTTCAAGGTAACCGTCACCATCTTAAAAAAGCCTTGGTAACTGGTGCGTTCTTCTAATACTTCTACGTCTTGGTCATTAAAACCGGGCATGGCAGTTCCTTCAAACGGGTCTTTAGCTGTGGTCTAGATAACTGGAGCACGAATCGAAAAATATTGGCGCTAATACACCAGTAACCCTCCGGCCGCGGATTAATGAATGCAGTGCTTAGCATCAATCACGATTTCGCAGCGCTGGCTGTATTGGGAGTAACAGAATATCAGGCTATACTGATTAAGACATTGACCGAGTTAGAGGCCCGAGCCAAAACCTACCGCCGCTCCTGCGCATGCCACTCCATTCCATGGCAGCTACCCGCACCCAACATCGCCGGCTGAGAATTCTAACAGATTCTTAAGAAACCAAATTTGCCCAACCCTCGTCCAAGCGGCTTTGGCAAACGATGAAAACTGGCTGCAACGCGGATACTGACACATTTTGGTTTCACTTTTTGCGCGCCGGGCCGATAGAGACACTATTGAATTTCGCACTGATTAAAGGCAAATCGCATGAAAAAGTCAGCCCAACTACTGATTAGTTTGGCAATCGCTACCGCTACAGGCTTAAGCCAAGCGGCAGATTTAAACGAGGTGTACCAACAAGCCCTGGAGAATGAGCACCAACTGAAAGCCGACCAAGCGGCCTACAAGGCGGCACTGCAATCACGCAAACTGGGCCTCGCCGGATTACTGCCCCAAATTAGCGCCACCGCTGAGTACGCCGATACCGACATCGAAACCCGCCAAATTAACAACTTCGACACACTGCCCCAAACCGTCGAAATTCCTGTGCGGGGCACCACTTATACGGTTAGCCTAACCCAGCCCATTTTTGACCTGGGAGCCTGGTTTGATTATCGCCAGGGGATCAACGTTAGCAAGCAAGGTGCAGCTCAATACGCCGCGGATCAGCAGTCGTTTATTGTGCGAGTGGCCAACGCCTACTTTGACGTGTTGCGCGCAGCCGACGTGCTGGATAACGCCATCGCGCAAGAGAAAGCCCTAAAACACCAACTAGAGCAAACCCAGCAGCGCTTTGAAGTGGGGTTGACCGCCATCACCGATGTGCACAATGCCCAGGCTACCTACGATAGCGCGCGGGCAGAAACACTGGGCAACCAAGCCACCCTGGGCGCGGCCTACGATGCCTTGGAAGTCATTACCGGGTCCATCCACGAGGAAGTTTCTGCGCTGTCGGATAGTTTCCCCGTTACCGAGCCTACCCCCGCCAACCGCGACCAATGGGTAGACTTTGCGCTGGAAAACAACAACCAGCTTAAAACCGCCAAACTGGCCTCCGAGGCCGCCCGCCAAGCAGCCAGGGCCGCCTCCGCAGACCACCTGCCCACGGTGTCCGCACGCTTGTCCGAGCAGGACGACCGCAACTACGAGGGCCAATTTGATGGCGCCAACTCGGGGTTTGCCGTGTCCGTTAATTTACCGATCTTCTCCGGTGGCGGTGTTAGCGCTTCTCGCCGTCAGGCCTCGGCGCAGCACATACAAGCCCAAGAGACCTACCTGCAAACCAAGCGTGAAATCATTCAGTCTGCCCGCACCCGACACCTGGGGGTGATCACCGATGTGGCCACCGTAGCGGCACGCAAACAAGCTATTATCTCCAGTGAAAGCTCCCTGGAAGCGACCCAGGCAGGCTACGAAGTGGGTACCCGTGACTTTGTGGACGTACTTAACGCGCAACAGGGTGTTTACCAAGCCCGTGCGGACTACTACAACGCGTTGTACAACTACATCATTAACACCCTGGAGCTGAAGCAAACCGCCGGTACCCTGGCACCGGAGGACGTAGTGGAGTTGAACCAATGGCTCGACGCCAACAACACCAAAACCCGCTCCAGCTACGAAAACACCAGCCGTTAAATCCTCCGACCCGGCGGCTCCGCCGGGTTTACCTCCCCCACCTTTTGGCCTTTTCTGGTTCCGTTGACTGGCGTAATTGGGTTATTTTGACCAAACTTTCTAATTTGAGAACGTACGCTCCCTTACCGACATTCAGGTTCGGATCAGTACCCCAACCGATACAATAGTTCGCAGTTAATGGTTATTTTACCCACCGAAAAGAAAATCGATTGGTCACGCCCGCCGGTGGTCGTGTTCACCTTATTGCTTATCAACCTGCTGGTGTTTTTGTGGCAGCAATCCAATGATGCCAATGTTTACCAAACCGCCATTGAATTTTACAGCGAGAGCAGCCTCCCCGAGCAAGAGTGGCAACCCTACGTGGATTTTCGCATCCGCGGCGGTGATATCGATGAACCAACATTACAGGAAGAACGCGAATATCTGTTTTTAGATTTGGTCTTCGACCCCAAGTTTGATGAATTTCTACAAGAGACCACCCCTTACTACGCCGCCAACGATGCCACCCGCTACGAATGGATTACCGAGCGCGCCGAACTACGCCGCCAAGTCAATCTGCTAAGCGCCAAAGCCTACGGCCTAGCCACCCACCAAGTTAGTGTCATTAACCTGATTACCTACCAATTTTTGCACGGCGATTGGATGCACCTGCTGGGCAATATGATTTTTTTGCTGGTGTGCGGTTTTGCCGTGGAGGCGAGCCTAGGCGGGCGCCGGTTTTTATTATTTTATTTACTGGGCGGCGCCGGCGGCGGTGCTCTATTCCAGCTCAGCCAAATGAACAACGATGAAATCGACTACTTGGTGGGAGCCAGCGGATCGATTTCAGCCGTGATGGCCATGTACGTCACCTTGTTTAGGCTGCACAAGATTGAATTCTTCTATTGGTTGTTTGTGTTCGTCGGTTATTTTCGAGCACCTGCTTTGCTATTACTGCCGCTGTACATCGCTCTGGAAGCCGTAAAATGGTTTATCACCCCAGAGAGCAACATTGCCTACAGCGCCCATATCGGCGGTTTTGTTACCGGCGCGGCATTGGTGGCCCTAGCGCAACGCTTTATGACTCAAAGCATCGACGACGACTATATAGAACAACGCCAGGATGAAGACCTAGAACGCAAAGCCCTGGACCGAGTCTACCGCGCCATCGCCGAATACGAATTTGAAAAAGCGCTAACACAATTGGAGCTGCTTCTTGCCAAAAGCGAAGCCAAGCAACGCGCCCAACTGCTTAGGGTTAAGCTAAATTTGGTCAACGCCCTGGGCAACCAACAGAAAACCGATTTTTTAGTGCACTGCATCGATCAAAACCAATATTTTGATGGTTTAGATTCCGCCATCCACCACTGGTGGAGCCAGCTTAGCGACGCAGAACAACAAGCCATCGATAACCACCAGCGCGTCAAAATAGGCTTGCGGTTAATGGACTTGGACCAATACAAGGCCAGTGAATCAATTCTGTATCAGTTAGTAGATAGCCATTACAAGCAACCCATGGTGGCCAAACTGGCGCGCAGGTTGGCCCATTTTTATGAACGCCAGGGTATTGTTTCGCGCACCACCACTATGACGGAATTGGCCGATTCACTAATGCACTCCGGCATGCACGATAGCCGAACTCAACTATGACATACTCAACCCCGATTTTGGATTCCGGCACAAGGATCGACCGGCCGCTATGAGTCAATGCAAATACCATCCTCTGGTAGCTTCGCGTTACCACTGCCAGCAGTGCCAAAGCCACACCTGCGACAAATGCTGCGACGAAAACCCCACCGGCGACCAGGATGTGGGGCGACGCTGCTTTACTTGCGGGCAGACGGTTACCGACATGGGCTCGGCCCATTCCGCCGCGCCCTTTTGGCGACGGCTGGATAAAATTTATCGCTATGGATTATCGGCCAATGCGCTGGTGGTGATTGCCGCGTGCTCCTTGCTGACCGTGTTCAGCCTGTACAATCCCTGGCTGCTGATTATTCCGTCCATTATTCTCACCCGTTACAGTTTTAATTGCCTGGAGCAAACCGCTCTGGGCAGCATGAAAGCCCCATCCTTAACCAACAGCTTTAGCGGCGGCATTACCCTGCTGGTGCAACTGACGGTAATCATTTTATTGGCCGGGGGCCTGGTTGCTGTTTGCGCCTATTATTTGGGGCCCAACATGGCGGCACTGGCGGGTTTTGTGGTGCTGTTTACCCTGCCGGCGATTTTTATTCTGCTGGCCATTAACGGCACCCTAGGCGAGGCCATCAGTCCGGCCAATATCGGCCAGATGATTTCCGCCACCGGGGCCACTTACATCATTATGCTGCTGTTTATTTTTGTAATGGTGGCATCGGTGGGAGTCATCAACGCGCTGATTGGCGATGGCCACGAACACGTGCAGTTTTTTGCCCAAAACCTGGTAGCCAATTACTACACCGTGGTGGTGTTTCATTTAATGGGTTACTTGGTGTTTCAAAAACAAGAAGCCCTGGGGTTTTATGCCAGCGACAGCGACTTCAGCCGCGAGCCGCGCACCGAGTTTGAAATAGAGCAAGCGCGCATTGAGGTATTGGTAAAAGAAGGCCAATACGAACACGCGCTGGACGCCTATCGGGATGTTCTGCCCAAACACCCCAACAATATTGCTCTGTGGGAAAAGTGCCTGAAACTGATGTGTTTTGTGGGCACTGAACAGCAAGTGAGCCGCTTTGCCGATCAAATTTTGCCGCGGCTTATCAACAAAGACGATGACTTTTACATCGCAAAAATCTACCGCGATATCCTAAGAAAAGCGCCGCAATTTCGCCCCAAGCGCAGCGCCAACACCTTAAGAATTGCCCAAGTGCTGTTTGCTCTAGGTGACTACCGCGCAGTGGCAAAACTACTCCACGAGTTTCACAAACGTCACTCGGAAGACAATCGAGAAATTTACGCAGCCTACGATTTACTGGCTAATTCTTTGGAGCGCATACCTGGCTTAGAGCCCAAGGCCAAAAACTACCGAGTCTTTTTAAAACGATTAGAACCAAGCCTGGCCGATACACTCAACAAGCCACGTCCTGCGGCATTCTAAGGTCAATACAATATTAGAAATTTTGCATACAAGATCCGCTGGCTACCCCAGCCTCATGTGTGAAGCAATTAATTAAGACCGGTTACGTCGACAATCTAGCCGCTCATCCTCTGCGCTTATAAAGCTATCAAAGTAATTAGTATTTTTTACTTAAATGATCCTAGCACTGGTGTTGTAACCGGCGCCCAAAGCCTTACACTGTAGGCGCTTTACAAGTCTTAAAAAAACTAAACATTATTAAAGCCTTATATCCAGGACGCTCATACATGCCTTCGGAATTTTCGTTGTCTACTCGTAACTGCACAGCCGCTGTGCTTTGTTTAATGCTCAGCGCCTGTGGCGGCGGTGGTGGTGGAGGCGGCGGTTCCGGCTCTGGTTCTGGTTCTGGCTCCGGCTCCGGCTCCGGCTCAACTAATGGCATCACCGTAACCACTACCATAACGCCTAACAGCGCCGTGGCACTGGGGAGCCAAACCACCCAAGTGGAAAGTGGTGAAACCGTCACCATCGACCTGACCCCAGCCAGTGGCTTTGTGTTTGAAAGCGTCGAAGGTTGTGGCGGCACGCTGACAGATACCACCTACACCACCGGTGCCGTTACCGCCAGCTGTGAGGTGACTGCGGTATTTAGCCCAGTGCCCACATCTTTCAGCTTAACGGTTAGCGCCATTAAAAACTTTACCTTCGAGTGGCCCGCCGCCGAGCAAGCAACCCACTACCGGTTGCTACGTCAGCAGAAAACCACCGGAGAATATCTCCGCTATGGCGATAATATCGATGCCAGCGAAACCAGCGTCACCATCAATGTTCCGCTGTGGCGCGATGTGAATGCCCTTTACAAACTGCAAACCTGTGTCGACTCCGTGTGTGCCGACTCAGAAGCGTTTTTAGTAGACCAGGATTTAACGCCCTCCATCGGTTACCTAAAAGGCCAACCAGATTTGAACGACGGCGATGAGTTTTTTGGCCGCTCAGTGGGTATCAGCGCGGACGGCACTATTGCTGTCGTTGGAGCCGACCAAAAACTCATTGAAAATGGCGCCGAAGGCGCAGCGTTTGTGTTCGCCCTGGTGAACGGTCAATGGCAGCAACAGACCATGCTGACCGCACCGAACTATCACGTAAACGCAGCATTCGGATACCGCGCCGTAATCAGTGATAACGGCAGAACCATGGCCATCGCTGCTATTGGTGAAAACAGCACGTTTGCTGGCACCAGTGACACTGCACAGACGATCACTCCCCAAAGTGACCCGAACTATGTCGGTTCAATTGGCGCTGTGTATGTGTTTGAAATCAGCGGCGGCAATTGGGAACCAACGGCCTACCTTAAACCCCAGGTCGAAACCCAAGCGCAAATCAATTATTTGGCTGAACTCTATGAGGGCGATACCGAAGGTCTGGAAACCTACAACCTGTTCAAAAACTTTGGCGAGTCTTTAGCCATCAGTGGCGACGGAACCGTGATTGCCGTAGGCATGAAAGGCGCTGCCTTTACCTACCAATACACCGGTAGCGAATGGCAGACTCAAGACGTGGTATTCGGCGCCAATTCCGCTTACGGCACCCCAGACAATATTGGCGACTACCTTGCACTAAACTACGAGGGCACTACCTTGGCATTGGGCGCTCCACAGGATGACAGTGGCGCTAATACCATTAACGGCGATGAAAACAACCAAGACGCCATCGACTCAGGTGCGGTTTATATTTTTACCCACGCCAATGGCGCCTGGTCGCAGCAGGCCTACATCAAAGCGAGTAGCGTAGAAAGTGGTGAGCACTTTGGATTAGTGTCTCTGAGCGGCGACGGCACTACCCTTGCCGTTGGCGCCCCACTGTCGGCCGATACCGGTAGCGCCTATGTCTACGTGAGTAACGAAGGCCAGTGGAGTGAACAAGCGGCACTCACGCCGGTTAATTCAAATTTCGCCGTTGGTTACGGTTTGCCAAGCCTGAGCTACGACGGCAACCAATTGATGATTAGCAGCTACGGTGAGCAGAGCAACGCCGTGGGTTTTGATGGCAATAGCCGAGACGGTTCAGCGCCTGACGCGGGTGCCGTGTACAGCTATACCCGAGACGATGGCGTATGGGGCCGAAACCGATACATCAAAGCACCCAACACAGACGCCGGCGACAATTTTGGCATTGCGCTAGCAGTTAGTGCAGACGGCAACACTCTCATTGTTGGCGCCACCGGGGAAGACAGCTCCGCCAGTGGCGTAAGCGGTAACCAGCAAGACAACGCCGCAACCGACTCTATGGGCGCGGCCTACCTCTACTAAAAGTTAATCCCAAAGTATCAACCCATTGGGCCAAGCGCTACAGCAATACCAAGCTGAGCGCTATGGCCCACATGGTGACACCCACCACCGAGTGCAAAATCTTCCAGGCAATCGCCCGGTTAAATAACGGCTGCAAAAGCCGGCCCGCCACGCACAGGGAAATAAACCACGTACAAGACGCCGCTGCCGTACCGACTACAAACCAGCCACGCTGATCCGTTGGCATTTGCGCGCCCACAGAGCCAATCAACACAACGGTATCCAAGTACACATGGGGATTTAACAAGCTGACAGCTAAGGTCGCCAAAATAATCGACCGGCGAGTGGTGACCACCTGCTTGGACATTTTAAGTGATTGGTCTTCGTTGATTTGGCGAAACGATTGCCAGCCATACCACAACAAAAAGCCGGCCCCACCCCACTTAAACCACACCACAAATTCCGGGTTATTTTCAATCAGTAAGCCAAGGCCAAACACGCCACAGGCCACCAAGATAATATCCAAGGCGATGCAAATACCGGCCATTAACCACTGGTGCTGATTGCGAATACTCTGCGCCAGCAATAGGGCATTTTGCGCCCCAATGGCCATAATTAAGCCAAGGGTTAGCGTATAACCCTGCACCACAGGCAACCAACTCATGATAGAAATCCTTGAACGAGAAGACATTTAGATAACTGGGAAAAGCTCTGGAAGAGCACAACGCCCTTGACCAGACCGCGCCAAGTTTAGGAGAATCCCAACATCAATCAATCTAATTATTTTCATACATCATAAGTTTTTCTTATGAAGCTTTTAAGTCGTCATTTACAAGCCCTAGCTAAAGTCATCGAAACCGAGAGCTTCGAAACCGCCGCGCAGCAGCTGTTTATCTCCCAACCGGCGGTATCTCAGCGCATCAAGCAGCTGGAGCAGCAGGTGGGCCAGCCGCTACTGATCCGCAACTCTCCGCCTCAGCCCACGGCGCTGGGCAAACGGCTAATGCACTTCTACCGCCAGGCCGCCCTACTGGAGGCCGAAGTATTCGACAGCGAAGACCTCAACACGCAAACCCTACCCATCGCCATCAATGCTGACAGCCTAAGCACGTGGTTTTTCCCTGCCGTGGCGGATTTTGTTAAAAACGCTCATGTGCTCCTAGAGCTGCGCGTGGACGACCAAGATCAAACCCTGCGTTTGTTACAGGCCGGCGAGGTCACTGGCGCCATCAGTGCCGAGCAACAAGCCCCCGGCGGTTGCGACAGCATCAAGCTGGGCGGCATGAAATACCACTGCGTGTGTACGCCGGCGTTTCGCGACAGCTATTTTGCCAAAGGCCCCAGCAAGCAGGCGTTTTTACAAGCGCCAGCCCTGCATTACAGCCCTAAAGATCAATTACAAAGTAATTACCTGGCTAAGTATTGGAAAGTGGCCCCTACCTCCTACCCGTTTCACCAGATTCCCTCCACCGAAAGCTACCTGGATTTTATTCTGCGAGGCTTAGCCTGGGGCATTGTGCCTGAGCTACAATGCGAAACCCATTTAGCCAACGGCACCCTAATTAAGCTAGACCCAAAGCGCCCCATTACCGTGGACCTGTACTGGCACACCTGGACGCTACAACCAGAACTGCTAAAAGGGTTTAGCCAACAACTGCAATCGTATTGCCAAAAGGAACTCCGCTAATGAGCCTATTAATTCGCAAAGGCGCCGCACACGATATCGACACGCTGGTGGCTTTTAACCAAGCCATGGCACAAGAAACCGAAAACAAATCGCTGAATGAAACCGTTTTGCAAAAAGGTGTTAGCCAATTAATCGCCACCCCCAGTATGGGGTTTTATTTATTGGCTGAACAAAATAACCGAATTGCTGGCAGCTTAATGGTTACCGAAGAATGGAGCGATTGGCGAGCAGCGCGCTTTTGGTGGATACAAAGCGTGTACGTTGCTCCCCAATTTCGCCGCCAGGGAATTTATTCAAAGCTGTACCGCGAAGTACAGCAACTGGCCGAAGAACAAGGCGATGTGTGCGGCCTGCGGCTGTACGTTGAAAAAGAAAACACCACCGCCCAAAAAACCTATCAGGCACTGGGCATGGAAGAAAACCAATACTTGATGTACGAAACTAAATAGCCTTATTCACAATGGCGCTGCCAAAAAAAATTCTAGTGGTGAGCTTACCGCGCACGGGTACCACTACACTGTGCCGCGAGCTATTGGATTTGAATTACCGGGTGGCCCACACCGCTTACAGCCAAGCCAGCTGTGAGGCCGCTACGGTTATTGCCGACAGCCCCGCCTACGCCGATTTTAATGAGCTCAATCAGGTTTGGTCACCGGACCTCTGGTTGTATTTGCACCGGCCGCTGCCGCGATGGTTGGTGTCTATCCGTTTTTTAATTGAGCAACTGGCGGCGCAACCCCGTAATCGTTTACCCCCCTTATTTTGGCGCTGTTGGCAACGCGTGTTTGGCGAATTCAATAGAGCCATTAGCGACCAACAATTGGAACATATTTATTTTCGCCATCAAGACTGGGTAAGGCAAAGTGCCAAAATAAACCAACAGCAATTGCTGTGCGTTACACTAACCGAAACAAATAACGACACTAATCTTTCTGAGGTGGAGAAAAGCTGGCCAGTACCAATTAACGTAATACTCGGAAATTTGTTAGAACGCGATTCCAGCGAGAACATTTACCCCATCACCTCATCCTACTGCCTTAACCGAGGCCGAGTAACCGCTTGGGCAGGCATTAAGCACGCCAATAAAGTGGCATCGCAATTACGCGGGTCTAACGGTAGGCAATATTACGATTACTCGCTAATGGATACCTAACGCACATTTATCCGCGTCATTTATCTGTGGTGTATCTACAATTTGAATAACGGCCCACTCCGACCGCTCTGTGATCCAATTCGCAAACTCGGTAGTTTTTCGCATGCTTTTGACTGATTTATTTTATGATCCCAGAAAGATACCTCTAATAAAGTATTAATACTTTGGGCGGTTAAATAGAGAATAATCACGGTATTTGTGGGTTAAAGTTACGAGCTATAGTAGCGGGCTAATCTGCCAAAAAGCATGCATCGTGTCATTGGGTTCGAATGCCCACATACTATACCCATAAAAGGACTTGCAATGGAAATCACACCAGGGATCGTTTTAGACGCGGTAGAAGATCAAATTAGCCTATGGGGCGAGGTAACCCGCGCCTGCATAAACCAAGCAACGCTCCCTAAATTGCCAGAAAATAATAACCTGCTAAAGGCAGCACTTTGGTTCAATTTTGGTTTAGAAGCTGGGCAAAACCTCATGCCAGCCGTGGCCTTTATCGCCGGCAAAGCTGCCTTACCCTTGTGGATCGTCGCCACTGCGCAAAAGCAATACAAGAATCATTTTGTCAAAAAACGACAAGATGCCCAGGATATGCTCGGCGACACCTACCAAACATATAAAAATGTTTTAGTCGATTCCGTTTCTGAATCACAGTTTAAGTTTACCCGTTCTAGTTACTACGACTTGATTGAGAGTACTTTTTTATCGTTCTACCAAGGGCAGGATATAGGCGCAAAGGTCAAATTGAAGGATGAAATAGGAGACATAATTAGGGATTCGGGGGTTATTATAACCAAGCAAAATGAGCTCGCCCCCACCATAAATAGCCATATGCAAAGGCTGGCCACAAACCTAACCCGGGTTTGGGAGGGTGCTCAATCCGGCGAATTACTCTACGTAGCCAAAAACTCTGACCTACTATTGCCCACCTCAAAAGCACCCAGGGTTGAAAGCTGTAGGCGTATTGCCAGGCATAGCCCATTTGAAATCCCCGACGGCTACATCCGAGTAAACGCTGCCGACGAAGCTGAGATGGCTTGGCTCTACGCCAACGCTCATAGCCTAAAAACCACCAAGATTGACTACGGATTTTGGGAGCCTTGTCTGGATACCGTCTACGCCAAACCGTTGCCACCTGGGCAACAAACCATAGAGCAGCAATTGAATAACTCCTACCGAAAAACCTGCGACCTACTGGCGCAAACCCACAGCCGGATACACGCATGACCCAAATAAAAAATAGCTCTCGATTCGGCAAGTCTTTTATTACATGCGCCCTAACGCCGTGCAAACTTCTGCTTGTGGCCATATGCTTACCGGCCCTATTGGCCGGGTGCGACAGCAGACAAGAGAGCGAGATAACTCCGGCCAATACCAGCGTTGAAATTTACCAGCGACCAGGCCAGAGAACCAAAATTCAGCGGCCATTGACCGAGCTTGCAGACGAGGCAAAACAATACGCCAATGCAAGAGACACTTTGAAACTGGCCTACCATACCCCTGACGTTAGACCGCTGTACGCGAAAATACACCACTTACTGGCCGGGGAGCGTTACAGCGAAGCCCTGCCCTTGCTCAAAGGTTTAGCAGAACAAGGCTATACCGATGCCGCTTTTGACTTGTTTATTTTTTTTGATCCTTATGAATCCGGCCCGCACGAGCTGGAAGATCCTGCTAAAGCAGCCTATTGGCTAAGGCAAGCCTTGGACGGCGGTTACGTCCATGCCCAGAGTATTGCCGCACTATTGCATTACCACGGTGAAAACCCAGAATTTCCCTTGGATTGGGGAAAATCTGCAGAGTGGTTTTTTATTGCAGCGGAACAGGGAGACCCAGACGCTCAGTCCTTTTTATCAAGGCGTTATAAACGCGGCGAAGGTGTTGAGGTTAACCCCTTAGAAGCTTACAAATGGCAACGGCTGGCGCTAGACCGCATTAAAGTAAGCCACATTGGCATTGGCGAAAATGGCGTGGCCACTGCTGAGTTTTTTTTGAATTCCGTTGTTGAAGAGTTTGAGCTAACGCCGGAGCAGATAAAAGAGGCTGAACAGTTGGCCGCCAAGTGGGAAGATTCACACCCCTGGGCCTACCAATCTCGAGACGAACTGGCCAGTTACAACTGGGAAGCACCTGAAGACTATCCGCCCCCGCAAGACTCGCCGCCCCTGTAATACAGCTCGCCTCGCTAAGACACCCCAACAGGGCACGCCATTGACTCCTCAGCAAGCCGCAATTTCCAGCATTGCGGCTACCGCCATTTCTTTTCAGTTTTACTGCTCGTTGAGCTATACCGTATCCGGCAGGTAAGGTGCCAGCGCCATTAATACGCGCTGCAGTGCGCCTCGATTAGCTTCGGCAAATTGTAAGCCCCGGTTGCCCTGGGCCTGTGCTGCCTCTGGCTGGGCTTGCCAATGGGCAATAGCCGCAGCCAGGGCATCATCATCGGCTACGGTGGTCAGCGCCTGGGCGGCGGTCATTTCCTCTGCCATGGTGGCAAAGTTAAATACGTGGGGGCCGCTGAGCACGGGCTTGCCCCACACCGCTGGCTCCACCAAATTGTGGCCACCGTGGGCCACCAAGCTGCCGCCCACAAAGGCAATATCTGCGGCGCCGTAAAACAGCATCAGCTCGCCCAGAGTATCCACCAATAACACATCGGTAGCGGCGGTTACCGCGCTGTTACTGCTGCGGGTAACCACGGCCATGTTTTGGCATAGGGCCAATACCTCGGTGCTGCGCTCTGGGTGGCGCGGCACCAACACCAACAAAGCGCCGGGCACTTGCTGCTGCAATTGTTTGTGGGCGGCGACGATTTGTTGTTCTTCTCCGGGATGAGTAGAGGCCGCCACCCACACCAAAGGATGGGGCCATTGATTACGCAGGGTTTGAGTCTCAACTCGCAAGCTTTCGCTTATGGCGATATCAAATTTAACACTGCCACAGACTTGCAACCGCTCCTGGGGCAAACCCAAATCTACCAGCCGTTTGCCATCGGCGTTGTATTGCACCAGGGCCTGGGAAACATCGGCCAACATACTGCGAGAGAGGCTGCCAAGCCGGCGATAGCCTCTGGCAGAGCGCGCCGACATACGACCATTTACCAACACCGTCGCCAAATTGCGCTGGCGGCAGGCCCGCAAAATGTTGGGCCAAAGCTCTGTCTCCATCACCAACAACAATCGCGGCTGGTATTGCTTTAAAAAACGCTTAACAATAATTGGGAGGTCGTAGGGTGCGTACACGTGCTGCACGCGCGCGCCGAGCTTGGCCTGCACCTGGGCGGAACCGGTAGGGGTGGTGGTGGTAATAAGCAGTCGGCAGTCGCCTCGGGCCAGTAGATGCTCAATCAACGGCAGCGCCGCCAAAAACTCACCCACAGAAACCGCGTGCAACCAAATTAATGGCTGCTGGCTGCTGGCCCTGTGCGCTAGCGCTGCCCGGCTGTAAAAACTAAAACGCTCGGCCATGCGTTGGCGATAGGCCGGCTGCTTACGCGAGCGTAACAGCAATCGCAAACAAATAAACGGCAAAGCCACCAGCCACAGCGCGTTGTACAGGCCTCGCATTAACCTTGGTCGTCTTGTATTAAGGCCTGTGACGTGTGCAATCCGGCGTACATGCCATTGGCTGCTAACAATTGCTCGTGACTGCCCTGTTCAATAATTTCACCGTTATCCATCACCACAATGGTATCGGCATTTTCGATGGTGGAAAGGCGATGGGCAATAACGATGGTGGTGCGGTTTTTCATCAGCTCGGTTAACGCCGCTTGGATTTTGCGCTCGGATTCGGTATCCAGAGCCGAGGTGGCCTCATCTAAAATCAACACCGGCGCATCCTTTAACAGCGCCCGTGCAATGGCCAAACGCTGGCGCTGACCGCCGGATAGCCGCGTGCCATCTTCGCCGATAATGGTGTTAAACCCCTCTGGCAGCTGCTCGATAAAGTCCAACGCGTGGGCCGCTTTGGCCGCCGCGCGGATGGCCTCCATACTGGCATCGGCTAAATGGCCATAGGCAATGTTCTCTGCCACCGTGCAATTGAATAGCGTGATGTTTTGACTAACTAAGGCAATTTGCTGGCGCAGATTACTTTGCTTGTACTCACTGAGCGCGACACCATCCAAGGTGATGCTGCCTTCACTAGGCTCGTAAAAACGGCTGATAAGGGACGCCAGTGTGGTTTTGCCACTGCCAGAGCGGCCCACCAAGGCCACGCTTTGGCCGCGTGGGATGTGCAAGTTAATGTTGCGCAGCACCTGTGAGTCTATGGCGGTGTAGCGAAAGCTCAGCGCGTTAATGGCAATCGTGCCCCCAGCCCGCGCTACCGTGTAGCTGCCCTCATCTTGCTCCGAGGGGATATCAATAACTTCAAACACACTTTGGGCAGCGGCAACGCCTTTTTGAATTTGCCCACTAATTTGAGTTAACGCCCGAATAGGACGGGCCAGCAGGCCAGCCATCACAATGTAAGCCACGTGTTCTTCCGGCGCCCCTTCCATATTGAGCACTAACAACATCACCAAGGCCAACGCCACCGACAAAATAAATTGCAACACCGGTGTCTGCAGAGAATGGATAAAGTTAAAGCGGATACCTTGCTTGGTGTTGCGCTCGCTGGCCTGGTTGAAACGCTGGCGTTCGTAGCCCTCTCCGCCGTAGCCGCGCACCAAGCGATAACCGTTAACGGATTCGTTGGTGATATGGGCCAAGTTACCCATGCTGTCTTGAATGCGTTTGCTGAGTTTGCTGAACTGGCGGCTGGCCAAGGCCACAATACCGGCCATAAACGGCGCAACTAACAGAAAAATCGCCGTCAGTTGCCAGTTTTGATAAAACAGATACGCCAACAGGGCCAACACCGTGAAGCCCTCACGGAACACGGTTTTCACCGCCGTGGAGGCAGAATTACTGACTTGATTGATGTTAAAGGTAATCAGCGAAACCAGCTCGGCGGAGTTACGCGAATCGTAGTATTGGCTGGGCAAGTAGAGCATTTTATCAAATACCTGCTTGCGCAAATCGTTGATGATGCCCAGGCTCACTTTGCTCATGGCGAAATTGGCCACAAAAAAGCTGGCTCCCCGGGCAAAGGCCAATACCACCACCAAAATAGGCACGTATAACAGGCTGGTGGACTCCGGCATGCGCAGCGCTTTGATAAATTGTTCGATGATGTAGCCAAAAGAGGCTTGAGTTAGGCTGTACACTAAAAAGCCGGCGATGGAGATCGCAAACTGTACTTTATAAGATTTTAGGTACCCCAATAGTCGTTTATAAACGACTAAACCAGACTCTGAGGCCTGGTTTTCAGAATGTTTGCTCATACAGTAATTTATGGACTAACAGGGCTTACAGCCTGATGCTGCGTATTTAATACACCCTGGAAACGCCTGCCGCTTCTGGTTTTTGGTAAAGTTCGTTCGCTACGGCGGGCATTGTAGCCATTAACCGCTCCAATGCCGAGAGCAATTGCGCCGGCGGGCATTGGTTATCGGTTTGAGCGAGCACCAATTGCTGGCCGCCATAGGCGGTTTTGCAGTCAGGCGTGTGTTCGCTGTGCAGGCGCACCATGGGCACCTTTAAGGCCGCTGCCATGTGTGAGAGGCCGTTATCAACGCTCACCACAGAGCAACTGTCCATCAACACCGAAGCGATACCAGAAATTTTAAGGTTGGGCATCAGTTCGGCATCGGTACCCTCCGCTAAGCTGCGCAGGTAATCCCCGGAGACGCGGTCGCGCCACAACAAGCGCACCGGGCGGCCCATTGCACACAGCCGCTGCACCAGTTGCTTAGCGTGCTCCACATCCAAACGTAGGCGGGTTTCTTTGGCCCCTAACATCAAAGTGATGGCCTGCTGGGAGGCACTTTGAGCACAGAACCGGCTGGGCTCTATACCGTAATCGACGTCGATTTGGCCGCTGGCGTTTTTGGGGTTTGCGCTTTTGGGAACGGCGTAGTGCAGGCAATGGGCTAACAGGCGGCGGATTTGCTCCACCCGGTGGAGGTTTTGTGCTTCAGGCTGGCGGTGGTTGTATAGGACGGAAGAGGAACGCTTTTTTTGATCTACTTTACTAAAGCCGGCACAGGCACATTGCACTGTGCGAGCAAACCAAGCCGAAGACCAGCCACCGTAAAGATCGATGACCCAGTCGTAGCTGTATTTGCGCAACTGTTTTTTTAACCGCTTTACGTCTTCGGAGGCGAATAACGAGATAAATCCGCGCTGCCAGCTGTGGCTAGGAATGGTAAATACGTGGCCTACGGCGGGGTGCCACTGCGGCACCTCGGCCCAGCGCTCATCGACTATCACATCGAACACCATATTGGCGTGCGAGTATTTGGCATCGGTAAATGCCGGTAGCATTTGCATGACATCGGCCAAATTGCCGGTGTTAAAGATGAGAACGCGCACGAAATACCTCAGCGTTTTATCAGTTCTCCACCGGGTCGGCGAAGAGCGCCCCAAAAGGGATCAAACCAGCAGGCCTAAAGAGAATGCCCAGATGATTGCTAACTAAGCGGTGTCTGTTAGGCAATAGTCACAGGCTACAGCCCGTCAGACTGCACCCACAAACAACCGGTTGTTTGTATGCATGATACCGAACTGCGCTGCAAACTCCACCGTTAATTGAGTCGTTGAGCGCTTGGCTTGTAAAAGACTCCACATCCACCTCGTTTAACAATATTGGAATAAAAATTGAGTCTCTTTGCTTTTCGTCCCATCCCTCGCCAACTGGCCCCTCCATTGGCCACTGCCTACCGAGGCTATTTGCCACATTGGGCAGAGGCGCTAGTTCTATAAGACGTAAACATAAGACGTAAACAAGCATACCGACCTCAAGCCGGGGGACTATTCCAATTTGCTAACAGGGTAATTACAATTCGCCCTCCGTGGTTTTTAGCCCCCGTTTTTTGAGGTTTCGCTCTATGACTGCCTTTGGTAGCGTATTTATGCCAGAAATGGCTCTATCTGAATTTAATGGCGAGCATTGGAGTGAACCCAAATTGGTCGCCAGTGATAGCATCAGCCTGCACCCTGGGGCCCACGTGCTGCATTATTCCAGCACCTGTTTTGAGGGCTTAAAGGCGTTCCGCCACGGTGACGGCAGCGTTAAGATTTTCCGCATGAACGCCAATATTGCGCGCTTTGCCCAAAGCTCACACATGCTGGCTTTACCCGAAATCGATAGCGCGCAAACCGAGCAAATGATCACCATGACGGTGCGCCGATTTGCCGACCAAGCGCCGGAAGTACCGGGCTCACTTTATATACGCCCAACCCACATTGGCACCGAGCCGGCCATTGGTAAGGCAGCGGGGCCTTCTGCCACCTCTGTGCAATATGTGTTGTTGTCGCCGGTAGGTGATTACTTCTCCGGCGGCGCAGATACTACGTTGCGTTTATTGCTGGAAGAAGACGGCATACGCTGCGCCCCGCATATGGGCCGCATTAAAAGTGGTGGCAACTATGCCAGCGCCCTACTCCCCACACTGACCGCCAAAAAAGAACACAAGGTTGATCAAATTCTGTTTTGCCCCGGCGGCGATGTGCAAGAAACCGGCGCGGCTAACTTTTTGCTCATCGATGGCGATACTCTGATCACCAAATCCTTGGACAGCAGCTTTTTGCATGGCATAACCCGTGATTCCATACTCACCCTGGCCCGCGATCTAGGCATGACGGTTGAAGAGCGCAGTTTGAGCGTAGAAGAACTGCTAGAGCGCAGCCAAAAACCCCAGTGCGAGGCGGCGTTGTCGGGCACGGCGGCGGTACTTACCCCGGTGGGAACCCTGGTACACAAGGGTAAAGAATACTCGGTGGGCAGCGGCAAAGCCGGCCCACTCACCAGTGGCCTGCGCAAAGCCTTGAACGACATCCAGTGGGGCCGAGCGGAAGATAAGCACGGCTGGCTGGTGAGTGTTTAACAGCGCACTTTGCAGCTAGAAGGCCCCAATAATTACACCAAAAAACCAATTCGCAAAACGTGCCGGCCAGCCGGCCGCGCACGATCTCTATCCCTCCATTAAACGCCGCCACATACCCTCAACCTGCTGTCGGTGTTGCGTCAACGCATCGGCCGGCAGCACTGCGTCTTGTTGTTGCAATGCCAAACGGTGGCCCGCAGCACGGTAGGCTTTGTAAGCCTCCGCCAGTACACCTTCCTCCTGCTCGGTTATCAAGCCGGCTTGCTGTAAGGCGGCCAAAATACGAATGTTATCGGAGTAAACCACCAACTCTGGATATTCTACGGCCCAGGCCAAAGCGGCGTACTGCACCATAAATTCAATATCAACAATGCCGCCGCGATCTTGCTTAAGGTTGAACTGCGCCTGATGGGCTTTGCTGCCCAAATGATCGAGCATTTTATTGCGCATATCCACTACCTGCTGGCGTAGATCGGTGCGATCCCGTTGACGGCAAAGCACTGAACGGCGCAGTTGGCTGAACCTGTCGACCAGAGACTCGCTGCCGGCCACCGGCCGCGCCCGCAACAGCGCCTGGTGTTCCCAGGTCCAAGCCTGTTCGCATTGGTATTTTTCAAACGCAGCAATGCTGGTCACCAACAGGCCTGAGTTTCCCGAGGGCCGCAGGCGCATATCCACCTCGTACAATCGTCCAGCGTTGGTGCGGGTGTTGAGGATGTGAATGATTTTTTGCCCTAAACGGGTGTAAAAGGTTTGTGTGTCTATCGATTTGCTGCCGTCTGATTTATCACCGTCAGTGGAGCCCGTGGCTTCGCAATCATGAATAAACACCAAATCCAAATCTGAGCCGTGGGCCATTTCCAGACCGCCAGCCTTGCCGTAGGCGACAATGATAAATCCCTTATCGTGGCGGATGCCTTGGCTGTCGCCAGGCCAGCCGTACTTGCCCACCATATCGGCCCAGGCAATTGCCAACACCTGGCGCACAATTTCTTCCGCCACCCAGGTTAAGTAATCACTGACTTTCATCAAGGGCAAGGTGCCGCTTACCTCGCAGGCAGCCACCCGCAGGCCGTGGGCTCGGCGAAAATAGCGCAACGTATCCATTTGTTGCTCTAGGTCATCTGCCGGAATTGCCGCCAAAGCCTGCTCCAACTCGGCTCGTAATAGCTCGGGCTCCGGCACCGTGTGCAGGTTGTGGGTGTCCAGCAGTTCTTCCAACAACGCCGGGTGGGCGGTAATTTGTTCGGCAATCCAAGCGCTGGCGGTAAATAAGCGCAACAGGTGCGGCAATACGGTGGGGTTTTCCAGTAAAAGCACTAGATAGGCCGAGCGACGAGCGATGTTTTCCAGCAAGGGCAAGGTGCGCGCTAGCAACTGGGCGTGGTCCAGTTGGGCGGGCAGATCTGGCCAGGCTAAAGACTGCCAATCCAGATCCGTTAGCTGCTGTAGCAACAATGCCATCAGTTGATCCAGCTTGGTTCGGCTGCTAGCGGGCAGGCCGTTGAACAGACGATTGCTAGCAAAATGGTTAAGCTGGGTGAGCACAGTTTCGGCCGACTGCAGGCCGAGGTCGACGCAGATTTCTAACGCTTCCTCGGTGCTGAGCTGACTTTGGGTTATGCCCACCCACAGCGCCATGGGCATTTCTCGGGTTTCGGCTTGGTGTTGCTGGCTATCACCCACCACGGCCTGGAATTCACTGTCCACTACGGCACGTACTGATTCTAAATGGTCAAAGCACGCCGGCCAGCTTTCAAAGCCCAGCACAAAGGCCAACCGGGCTTGCTGTTGCGCATCCGTTGGCAGAGCTTGGGTTTGCCGGTCTTGCCAGGCCTGTAGCGCGTGCTCCACCCGGCGCAGAAAGCGATACCCCTGGGCCAGAGCATCGGCGGTAGCGTCGGGCATTACTCCCAGATGCACCAGCGTAGGCAGCACTTTTAACAACCGACGTTCCTGTAGCACAGGCTCGCGGCCGCCGCGCACCAACTGGAACGCCTGGGCGATAAATTCCACCTCGCGGATACCACCCCGGCCCAATTTCACATCCTGGGTTTTATTGCGCAGTTTAACCTCGCGGTTGATCAGGGCTTTCATATCCCGCAGGGCATTGATAACCGAGAAATCCACGTAGCGGCGGTAGCTAAAGGGGCGCAGCAACTGCATTAGTTCGTTGGCGGCGGATTGGCAGTAGCGCCTATCCAGACTTACTACTTCAGAGCAAGTCATCTCAGAGCAGGCCACCACGCGGGCTTTAATCATGGCGTAGCGTTCCCACTCCCGGCCCTGGTTTTGGTAGTACTCCTCTAAAAAGCCAAAATTGGCGGCCAGCGGGCCACTTTGGCCGTAGGGCCGCAGGCGCATGTCGGTGCGGAACACAAAGCCATCGGCGGTTTGTGCATCCAAACTTTTAATCACTCGCTGGCCCAAACGCTGGAAGAACTCCTGGTTAGACACACTCTTTCGGCTTTTGCTGTCGGCCACAGGCCGAGTGTTACCACGCTCTGGGTAGGCAAATATTAAGTCGATATCAGAGGATAAATTCAGCTCCCAAGCCCCTAATTTGCCCATGCCCAACACCAACATCGGCTGCACCTGACCGGTGTCCTCCCCCACCGGCTCGCCCATTAGCGCGGTCAACCAACCATAGTGGCTGTCCATAGCAACCTGGATCGAAGCCTCAGCCAAGGCGGATAGATGCTCGGTAATGATCTCCACCGGCGCCAATTGATTGAGCTCAGCCCACACAATGGCCAACATGGCTTGATTGCGGTGTCGGCGTAATAACCGGTCGAGGAGTTGGATTTGTTGCGTATTGGGTAGCTGGCCGTCAATAGCCGCTACCCCCTCGCGTAACACGCTTTGGTAATACGACAGTGACGGCAGCGCAGTGTGGCGCTGAATTTGGGCCAGCAGCCACTGGGGATGTACAAGGAATTGTTCGTAGGCGTATTGGCTGCCCGCGAGGGTCACCGCCAGCTGTGCCCGGGTTGCACCGGTTAAGACAGTGGGCAGCTCTGGGTAACTATCGCCGTGGCGTTGGCGAATGTTATCGCACAGGTCATCCGCCAAGGCGTCAGCTTGGCTTCGGGTAAAAGCGAGTTCAGTCATGCAGCACCTGCCGCTGTGCGGCTTATTATAATTGCGGTAATTTACGGTCGTGGCTGTGGTAGAGGTTCGAGCACAGCGCCTATTGTTCGATAGGCGGCGCCACTCGCAGCACTTCTTCCATCGTCGTCAGGCCGGCGGCTATTTTCTGAGCACCGGACAACCTTAAGGTACGCATACCCTCGCGCATGGCGGCGTGCCTCATCTGGGTAATATCGGCGTCGTCTTTTATGTGCTTAGCCACGGCCTGGGTAACGGGCAGAATCTCATACAAACCCTGGCGGCCCAAATAGCCGGTGTTGCGGCATTCTAGACAACCCTCAGCCTGCAGCACTTTCTTCGGCAACGGCGCCTTCCATGGGGCTACCAATGCATGCCAATCGCTGGGCGAGATTTCGCCCTCTCCCTTACAGTGCGGGCATAGGGTACGCACTAAGCGCTGGGCCATCACGCCAAGCACGGTGTTTTTGATCAAAAAACTGGGCACGCCCAAATCCAACAACCGGCTGATGGCCGAGGGCGCGTCATTGGTGTGCAATGTGGATAACACCAAATGCCCAGTCAGTGCCGCCTGCACTGCCATTTGCGCGGTTTCCAGATCGCGAATCTCGCCCACCATGATAATGTCTGGGTCTTGCCGCATAAGAGTGCGAATACCCGAGGCAAAGTCAAATTCGATCTGCGGGTTAACCTGGGTTTGGTTAAAGCTCTCCTCAACCATTTCTATAGGATCTTCTATGGTGGAGACGTTGACCTCCGGCGTGGCCAGTTGCTTAAGTGACGAATACAGTGTGGTGGTTTTGCCAGAGCCGGTGGGGCCGGTGACTAAAATAATACCGTGGGGATTGCGGGTCATTTTCTGCCACAGGGCGAGGTCATCGCCCACCAAGCCTAAGTCACTGAAGCTGCGCAACAGCACTTCTGGGTCAAAGATCCGCATGACCAGCTTTTCACCAAAAGCAGTGGGCAAGGTGGATAGTCGTAACTCTACCTCTGAGCCATCGCTGCGCTTGGTTTTAATACGGCCATCTTGGGGCTTACGCTTCTCGGCCACGTTCATCCGCGACAATACCTTTAACCGGCTGACCACAGCAGTGTTGATCGCTGCGGGTAATTCGTACACCTGATGCAAAATACCATCGATACGAAAGCGCACTTTGCCTTGCAAGCGGCGCGGCTCGATATGGATATCGCTGGCGCGCTGATCGAAGGCGTATTGCAACAGCCAATCGACAATATTAACGATGTGTTGGTCGTTTGCTTCGGGATCTTTGGCGCTGCCCAGCTCTAACAATTGCTCAAAGTTAGTCACCGATGAGCCGCCGCTAAGGCCTTTAGCACCGGAAATGGAATTGCTTAGGCTGTAGAACTCCACCATGTAGCGGGCAATATCAGCCGGGTTAGCCACCACCTTATGCACCTTGCGCCGGCTTACGTGTTCCAGTTGCGGAATCCACTCTTCGGTAAAGGGTTGGCCGGTGGCAATGGTGACCATATCAGCGTCCACCCCGACGCACAGGATATCGTGGCGCTTAGCAAACCCGTAGGACATCACCGAAGTCACCTTGGCAACTTCAATTTTTAACGGGTCGATATGGAACAATGGCAAGTCAGCTTTTTCCGCCAGCCACTGGGCTAGGTTTTCGTGGCTGAGTTTACGCCCAGGGTTCGCCTGGTCGTCCAGATCCTGGCTGGCGATAAACGCCAGCGGGTGCATAAGGGCTTGTTCCCGCGTACGTGGCGAACCGGCCAAGAGGTTGGCGTCGCCTTGATCCAAGCGGCCGTCGGCCACTAAATCGTCTAAGCAGGTGCGCAATTCGATGCGTCGATCAGCCAAAACTAGCTCCTAAAAATCAGGGTTGTACAACAAATGGGCAACACATCAGCGTTGCCTTAATTAAAGAGTGTAATCCTGCCACGCGGTTAAGCAAATTATCCAGTACAGCACCCCGGCTTTAGGATAACGCCGAATCACACCACTGCTGCGCTCTTGCACATCAATACTGCACATTAAACAATCAAAACTCTGTGGTATTTTATCTGCCTGAAACGCCTGCGTGTGGTACCCGCCATAAGCGCCGCGAACCGTAGTTGTTGCACACCACCGGCGACTTACCATTACAGGTGCCACCAACCAAATATTGGCGCATTTTTCTATAGAACGAAACACGCTAGCTTGCAGCGAATTTCGGCCAATTTTCATAATAAAGGCCCCGCTACTAAAGCCTGAACGCCATCACTTGACGTAACTTATTTTGTAAAAGTGTGAACAGCGACAAAATATCGACGAATTCCTTAACCTTGTGACGTCAATCTTCGTACTACAATTAAATGCATTGGCGGCCAACATTGACCACCCGCATTAACCGCTGGCAAAGGGTTAACGTTTACTGATGTAAATTAGAGATAATGCCCAACGAAGCAACTTACAAAGCCGTTCTGGATTCCCTGGATATTGGCGTTTTATTACTGGATCAGGATTTACGCCTGGTGCACGTAAACGCGTGGCTGAGTAACCGTTGCGCGGTGCCAGTGGCGGCGCTTATAAATCAACCCATTGGGTCGATATTCCCTACACTTAAAAATTCTTTTTTGCTCGAATGCTGCAACGATGCACTGCACCAGGGCTTACCCAAAAAGTTGTCTAATACGCTAGACGCATCCCCACTGCCGCTGTACGACCCCAACGCCATTAATGAAGGCGAGCACTTACTACAACAGAGTATCGCTATCCGGCCCATTGAGAGTAAAGATCGCCGGTTGTGTGAAATCGTCGTCCGCGATGTCACTAAAAACGTTATCAAAGAAAACTGGCTTAAACGTATCGCCACCAACTTTCGTCATGAGTCGCAACAAAAAGACACGTCTTTGGCGCAGTTTGCACAAATTATTGAAAACGCCACCGATGCTATTTTAGTGGTAGCCTCCGATGGCCATTTGGATATGGCCAATGGTGCGGCCAAACATTTCTTTGGTTTACACGATGACGCAACTGCCATTACCAAACAAGTTAACGACATTTTTACCAGCCACCATCAATGGCAGCGGCAGGAGTTACGCACACAGCTACAGCAATTGATAGAAGAATTGCAGCCACGGCCGGAACATCAAAAAACCTCATCGGCAAACCCTAGCAACCGCATTCCAGCCTTGGCAACACAGATTAAAAACCACGCAGGGCAGGTGGTGCCGGTGCAAATTCGGTTTGCCATTAGCCATCATTTCGGCCACCGAAAATTAATCATCACTGTGCGCGATTGCACCGACCAGGCCGAAACAGAACAAAACTTTTACGCCAGTGAAAACCGTTTTCAAACCCTCGCCAAGCTCGCGCCGGTGGGTATTTTCCGCACCTGCGAGCGCGGCGTTATACGCTATGCCAACGAAACCTGGTTTCAATTAACCGGTGCCGATGATTCACACCTTGATCGCTTATCTTGGCTGAGCTTGGTGGCAGAAAACAGCCGCGAGACAATAGAGCTTAAGTGGCAGGCCAGCAAAGCCAACCGCTTGGGGTTGAGAGAAGAATTTAAACTGATAAAACAGAACTTAAACAGTGGCCAAGCCAAGCCGCTGGACGGCCACCACGATGCCACCTGGGTACTGTGCAATTTAATGCCAGAGTACGACAACCAAGAGCACGTACACGGCTTTGTGGGCATCTTTACTGACATCACGCAACAGCGTTCTAATCAGGAGGCCATTGAGCGCATGGCCTATCACGATGCGCTAACCGGGCTGCCCAACCGGCGATATTTTAACGATACCCTAGAACAACACATTCGATTAAACCGCCGCGCGCAGACCGCTTTCGCGTTATTTGCGTTGGATTTAAACGGCTTTAAACAAATTAACGACACCCTCGGCCACGATGCCGGCGACATCGTACTAAAGGCCATTGCCGAGCGGCTGCAAAAATTGCTGCGCGAGTCGGCCACCGTTGCAAGAATTGGGGGCGACGAATTTAACGTTATGATCCCTGAGTTTGAAGAACTCGGCGCCCTAGAGATTATCGCCCAGCGGATTGGCGAAATAGTACGCGAGCCCACCGTCCTGGACGGCCATGAGGTGAGCCTTTCTACCAGCATCGGCATCGCTCTGTTTCCAACCGATGCAGCCAACAGCCACGAGCTTATCAAAAATGCCGATTTAGCGTTGTACAACGCCAAAGATAATAAAGAGTTACCGTTTGTGTTTTTTGATAAAGCCATGAATCAAAAAGCCACCAGCAACCGAAATCTTTTAGTTGACCTAGAAACCGCCATCGCCGATGAACAGTTTGACTTGCAACTGTCATCGACCGATATAAGCAATGGGGCTAACTACGTGGTGGTGCAAGCCATGCTCAGCTGGCAGCACAACAATTGGGGCACCATTCAACAGCCCAATTTTATTAAAGCCATGGAGCGCAGCCGTTTAATAAAACCGTTTAATTTGCTGTCACTGGAGTTAATCTGCCAGGCATTGCAAAGCTTGCATCAACACCTGCCGGAGTTGACAAATTTAAAACTCATCTTTCAATGGCAGGCTTTTCAGCTATTACAGCCCGGCTTCAGCCAAGACGTAGCCACTGTGATACGTCGCTACAATGTACCTACTCGCTGGCTGCAGTTCGAGATTTCCGAGCAAGCCGCAAACGACTATTTTGGCAGCCTGTTACCTATCTTTTTACAGCTAAACCGACTGGGAGTGCAGCTCACTTTAACGGAGTTCTCCGGTGCGCATTTACCGCTGCAAAAAATCACCCAGCTGCCCATCGCCGCGGTGGAGATAAACCCAGTATTGTTGGATTACGGTACCAACCACCGCGCCAGCCAACTGCAACTCTCTAGCCTGTGCGATTTGTGCAATCGATTGGGTATTGTGATTCATACCAGAACCCCCAACGGCTTGACCCAACTGCGTAATCACGGCTGCCAGCAAAGCCAATTGTTAGAGCCTGGGGCCGGGCTCGCAATGGACGCTTTTATCGAGCAACTCAAGCTAGCCATCAAAGCCGCTAACGGGCGCTCCGCCTAGATCTTTTCAAGCCTTTCTCAGCCGGATTTAACTTTGGCAAAAAGCGCCTTTCCGTGCTTATATACAAGCTAGTTAGAAAATCATAATCGCTCCACAATCACCCTTTATAGCTATCGCGCCAGGCCGAAACATGACACGTCCCACACTCGCCACCGTTAAACATCAGCTCAGCCAGCTGGTCGCCTGCCAATCGGTCTCCAGCGCCCTGCCCAGCCTGGATCAAAGCAACCGTGGCGTCATCGACCTACTGGCCAATTGGTTGGAGGATCTGGGCTTTCGTTGCGAAATTTTGCCCATCGAAGAGCAAACCAACAAAGCTAACCTATTGGCCACCCTGGGCCAGGGCTCCGGCGGCTTGGTACTGGCCGGCCACACCGACACAGTGCCCTACAACGCCGAAAAATGGCAACAAGATCCATTCCAATTGAAAGAGCACAACGAGTGCTGGTACGGCTTAGGTGCCACCGATATGAAAGGTTTTTTCCCGGTGGCACTGGCGGCTGCGGCGCAGTTTAAGTCCGAGCAATTAACCGCTCCATTGATGATTTTGGCCACCGCCGACGAAGAATCTTCCATGTGCGGCGCCCGCGCACTGGTGGAGCAGGGCCGCCCCAAGGGCCGTTACGCCGTAATTGGCGAGCCCACCAGCCTGCGTCCCGTTCGCGCCCATAAAGGCATTATGATGGAGGCCATTCGCATCACCGGCCAAGCCGGGCATTCATCCAACCCCAGCCTTGGCCGCAACGCACTGGAAGACATGCACCTGGTGCTGGCGGAACTATTGGCGTTTAGAGGAGAACTGCAACGGCAGTATCAAAACCCGCTGTTCGAAATAAACTACCCCACGCTGAACCCGGGTTACATCCATGGTGGTGACAACCCCAATCGAATTTGCGGCCACTGCGAATTGCACTTCGACCTGAGGCCCCTGCCCGGTATGGATTTGGTGCAATTGCGCGGTTTAATCGAAACCCGCCTTGGCAAGTTGCAACAGGCCTCAGGTATGGCCATACAATTTGAAAGTCTCTTCCCCGGTGTTCCGGCGTACGAACAGGCCCAGAACTCGGCCCTGGTGGCAGCGGCGGAAAAGCTCACTGGATTCAACGCCGAGGCCGTGGCTTTCGCCACAGAGGCACCATTTTTACAGCAATTAGGCCACGAGACCATCGTTATGGGGCCGGGCAGCATCGACCAAGCTCACCAGCCCAACGAATTTATCGCCATTAGCCAAATTGACCCGGCAATCCACACCGTTACTGGGTTAATTCGACAATTTTGCCTGTAACCTTGGCTTGTAATCGTTGCCCGGCTGGCTATATTGGTGCTTTTTAGCCCCCAGCCAACAATTTCGCCCGTTTATTAGAAGAAAGAATACACAGTGAGCAGTTTTGACCACATAACCTGGTTTCGCGCATCGTCGCCCTACATCAACGCCTACCGTGGCCGCACCTTTGTCGTGTATTTGCCCGGCGAGGCAGTGGACCACCCTAATTTTGGCACCATCGTGCAGGATTTAGCCCTGCTGCACAGCTTGGGCATTCGGTTGGTGGTGGTGCATGGTGCCCGCCCCCAAATTAACCAACGCCTGGCGCAACAGGGCATTGAAACCACCTTCAACAATGGCCAACGCATCACCGATGAAGCCGCCCTGCCGGCCGTGCTGCAAGCGGTGGGAGAAACTCGCTTCTACGTCGAAGCAGCGTTTTCGGCCGGCATGCCCAATTCCCCCATGCACAACGCCGACATCCGCGTGGTTTCCGGTAATTTTGTGGTGGGTATGCCGCGCGGTGTGATTGATGGTGTGGATTTTCACTTCACCGGCAATGTGCGCAAAATTGACAGCCCCAACATCAACGCTGCGTTGGATAACGGCGCCATGGTGCTGGTATCCCATATTGGCTTTTCCACCACCGGCGAGCTGTTTAATGTGTCTTCACTGGCGGTGGCCATGCGCACCACCCTAGCCCTGCAGGCAGATAAGCTGATTACCTTTGTTGAGCCCGATGGCCTAATGCAAGATAACGGCGAGCTATTGCGCCAGGTCAGCGTATCGCAATGCCAGGCGTTTTTAGAATCCTCTACCATTCCCCAGGCCGATGCCGCAGCGGCACTGCGCGCTTGTTACCAAGTGTGCCGCCAAGGAATATCACGGGCGCAAATCATCAGTTATTGCGAAAACGGTGCCCTACTCGAAGAGCTGTTCACCCACGATGGCAGCGGCACCCTGGTGCACAGCGACAGCTACGAAGTACTGCGCAAGGCCACCATCGCCGATGTTGGCGGCATTTTGGCGCTGATTGCTCCGCTGGAAGAACAGGGCATTTTGGTGCGCCGCTCCCGCGAGCTGTTAGAAGCGGAAATCAGCCAATTTAGCGTGCTGGAGATCGACGGTATGATCATTGGCTGCGCCGGCCTGTACACCTACAACGACCAATCCATGGCGGAACTGGCCGCGGTGGCCACCCACCCCGGCTACCAGGGCAAAGGCTTGGGGGCACGGCTACTGGCCAAGGTAGAGCAGGATGCCATTAGCCAGGGCTATCAATCCCTATTTGTGCTCACCACCCAAACTGCCCACTGGTTTATCGAGCAGGGCTTTAAAGCCGCTGAGCTAGGCCAACTGCCCCAGCAAAAACAGCAGCTGTATAACTTGCAACGGCGCTCTAAGGTGTTTATTAAGCCGCTTGCCAAATAAATTTATGCGTTGAAAAAGTTTGCAATGAGAATATCTGACGCTAAGTAGGCGGGTTGAAATGCTCTCTCAACCTTTGCTATTGGCGTACAAAAGGCATACTTTTTGACCAATGAGCGGTTTTGAATATGACTCAGCCAAAAGCACATTCAATCGCGATAAACATGGAATTGATTTCGATGATGCGCAACAGCCTTGGCAGGATGAGGATCTGGTAGAGGTCTTCGCCAAAATAACTGATGAACCCCTTTCCCCTATCATTGGCAAAATTAGTGGTAAACACTGGTCTGCTGTAATCACGCAAAGAGAAACAGACTTCCGGATAATATCAGTGACTCGTTCAGGAAAAGCGGAGGTAGCCCTGTATGAAAGCTAAAGATTTTGATCAAAAGTTCGATGCTAGTGATGAAGATATTCTAAATGAGCTTGATTTTTCCAGTGCTAAACGAGTTAACCAACAACAAAAACGAATTAAGATTGATTTCCCGGTATAGTTGATCGAATCACTAAAGAAAGAAGCCGCCAGGCTTGGTGTGACACGCCAATCCATCATCAAAGTTTGGCTGGCCGAACGGCTGGAGCGCCAGCGGGCCAAACGCACTTAATCACCAAGCAACCAGGGTTAGTGCCCCAAGCCCCATTCTGCTATCCTTAGCGCCCATTTTTGGGTGCCTGGGCCTTCTGCGCGCCAAGCCCCACCCTGATATGTGATTGCACTGATACAGCCCCGGAGCCGATATGCCTGCTTACCGTTCTAAGACTTCCACCGCTGGCCGTAACATGGCCGGTGCCCGCGCCCTGTGGCGTGCCACGGGTATGAAAGACGATGATTTTCAAAAGCCGATCATCGCGGTAGCCAACTCATTCACCCAGTTTGTGCCCGGCCACGTGCACCTAAAAGACATGGGCCAACTGGTGGCGCGCGAGATCGAAAAAGCTGGTGGGGTAGCCAAAGAATTTAACACCATTGCCGTGGACGACGGTATCGCCATGGGACACGACGGTATGCTCTACAGCCTGCCCAGTCGCGACATCATCGCCGACTCGGTAGAGTATATGGTCAACGCCCACTGCGCCGATGCCCTAGTGTGCATTTCCAATTGCGACAAAATCACCCCCGGAATGCTGATGGCCGCCATGCGCCTGAACATCCCCGTAGTGTTTGTTTCCGGTGGCCCCATGGAAGCGGGTAAAACCAAACTGGCCGATCGCAAACTGGATTTGATCGACGCCATGATTGTGGCCGCCGACCCAAATGCGCCGGACGAGAAAGTCGAAGAATACGAGCGCAGCGCTTGCCCCACCTGTGGCTCTTGCTCCGGAATGTTTACCGCCAACTCCATGAACTGCTTAACCGAGGCTCTGGGCCTAAGCCTGCCCGGCAACGGCACCACACTGGCTACCCACGCCGACCGTGAGCAACTGTTTTTGGAAGCCGGCCGTTTAATCGTGGACTTGGCCAAACGCTACTACGAGCAAAACGACCAGCGCGTGTTACCGCGCGATATCTGCACCAAAACCGCCTTTAACAATGCCATGGCTTTGGACATTGCCATGGGCGGCTCCACCAATACTATTTTGCATTTGTTAGCCGCGGCACAAGAGGCCGAGGTGGACTTCACCATGGCCGATATTGACGATTTATCGCGCCGAGTGCCTCAGCTGTGTAAGGTTGCCCCCAACAGCCCAAAATACCACATTGAAGACGTGCACCGCGCCGGTGGCATCTTTGCCATTTTGGGCGAAATGGCTCGCGGTAATATCATCGACGCTAGTGTGCCAACCGTACACAGTAATACTATGGCTGATGGCATCGCCCAATGGGATATTACCCAAACCAGCGATGACAAAGTCTTTGAATTCTACAAGGCAGGCCCTGCCGGTATCCCCACCCAAACCGCGTTTAGCCAAGCCACTCGCTGGCCATCCCTAGACAGCGACCGCGCCGAAGGGTGTATTCGCAGTGTGGAGCATGCGTTCTCACAGGAAGGCGGCCTAGCAGTTCTGTTCGGCAATATTGCCCAAGACGGCTGCGTGGTAAAAACCGCCGGTGTGGACGAATCCATTTTGGTCTTTAACGGCACCGCCCACGTCACCGAATCCCAAGAAGAAGCGGTAGAAAATATTTTAGGCGGCAAGGTAAAAGAAGGCGACGTGGTTATCGTACGCTACGAAGGCCCCCAAGGCGGCCCCGGCATGCAAGAGATGCTGTACCCAACCAGTTATTTAAAATCCATGGGCTTGGGTAAAGCCTGTGCCTTAATTACCGATGGCCGTTTCTCTGGTGGTTCTTCCGGTTTATGCATCGGTCACGTTTCACCTGAAGCCGCCGCCGGTGGTGCCTTTGGCCTGGTGAAAAACGGCGATAAAATCGAAATTAATATCCCAGAGCGATCCATAAATTTAGTGGTAAGTGACGAAGAAATGGCCAAGCGCCGCGCCGAGCAAGACGCCAGCGGCTGGAAGCCGGTTGAACCACGTCCGCGCAAAGTGAGTGCTGCGCTAAAAGCCTACGCTTATTTTGCCACCAGTGCTGATAAGGGTGCGGTGCGGGATTTGTCTAAATTGGATTAATAAGCTGGATAAATTAGTTCGCCAGTGAAACTAACCGTAACACAATCGCAACAAAGCCGGGGCTAACCCGGCTTTGTTTCAACATTTAAAACTTATAGCTTTAGGAATTATTTTTCCAAATAAGCCACGGTTTCCAAACCTTCGTTTCGCCAATAAATCGTCGAAGAATACTCCGCCACCGCACTGCCGATGTTGTCACGAAATAGATCGGCTTCTTGCTCACTGGAGTGTTTCGCCCGCATTTCGCACAATGACTGTCGACAGTCGAGCTGGGTAATAGTCGTTTGCATCAGCTCCTCTTTCTGAGTGATTAAATCCTGGGCGCTGGTTTCTACGGCGTCGGCCCATTTGTCATCTCGATCCTGGGCTTCGTAATTCATACGCATTTCTTCATGCAAAGCGGCTATTACAGCATTATCGTCTGCTTCCATTTCTTCGAGGGTTAACGCCGGTGATGACTCATGGTTAGGCTCTTCCACATCAGTTTGCGCTTTGTCTTGTCTAGCTGTAGATAGCTGCGCAAACTCTAAAACCTCCACTCGATATTGCATTTGCTGTAGCTCCAATAAGACATCATCTAATTTACTGTACAATGCCGTTAACTCTCTGGTGCTGCTGGCCTCGCTGGCTAGGCCCAAGGCCTGCTCTGGCCCCCTATCCTGTAGTGCGCTCAATTGACTTACGCGAGCACCAGCCCAAAAGGCCAGCACCACACCACAAACAACGATCGATGACATCGCCATTTTATCTTTCATCATTGTTAATACCGCTCTAGGAATCTTCTTCGGTCACTAAAATACTGCCGATAAAATCCCCATAACGAGAGTTACCGCCAAGAGAACAGTCCACCACAATTTTGCCTTTACTGGCTGCGGCAGGCAATTTACCCAATGAAATAACGCGCCGCCCCAAACCCGGCACATTTTTGGTTTTCCGCATTATTTCGACATCACCATAACGGTTATAAGCAATTACTCGGCAATTGGGCGTAATTCCAAAATCACCATAATAATCGGCAAAATAAGACACTTCTATTTTTAGCGGCCCCTTGTTGGTTAGTGCATTGTGACGAGGAATAGGACATGTCACATTAGTAATAATTGTCGTGTTCGTGCCAGTGTATCTCATCTCAGCACTGCCATTAATACGCCCCACTTCCCAATTAGAATCTATCAATCTTTGATGACAAATAGAACCAGGATATACGGTGGTTCCTGCCTTTGACTGGACAGACGATAGCGTGCAGAACACCAAAAGAAAAAATGTAGATAAAGATGACTTACCCATAGAACACCTCTAGGCAATTAATTTAGCAAGCGCGTTTAACGCACTTACTGTGGAAAAGAATAATTACTGTTTATTTACCACCGCAACCGATACGAGCAGCGAGTATATGAATACGTTTGGCGCCGACTCCTTTCAGGCGCACTCCCAGTATGTGCATAGATGCCAGAATTTATCTCATAGGATGCAGAAAAATTTTTTTAGACAGGACTGTTATTTAGCTTTCAACCAGAATCGGCAACAGCGCCGCTTTGCACGATCAAAATTTATAGTAGAGCGAATAGTAGCGCTAATATTTATTCCAGCGACCCTAATCGCGTTGTTTTATGTAGAGCCCATACACACCAAAAGCAAATCATACGGTGGCGCCTGCCACTGCTAGAGACACCAATAAAAAAGGGCAGAGAAAGCCACGAGGAAATAAGCCGATTACGTTCATTTTTTCACAACATACTCCTGGTTAATTATTCTGAAATTTAGCGAATTTGACTAATAACCCCTGCAATCTATTCCAATGGCTATCGCAACATTCGGGTATTCACAGCGAAAAACCATCCACCCCCTGGGTGTAGATTTCCATTGCACTCTTTTATGTTGCGGCTAAACGGCATGCTTTCCCATGCAAAGGGCAAAAACACAAATAAAATAAACTCAAACAGCCGCCAAGCAAGGCTGAATTACAACAACTTCCTGCAGACTATTATCGATTTGCTAGCCCGCACAGCGATGATGATCCAACGTACCCCACCTTAGCTCTGGAATACACCAACACCATTGTTATCCGACTTCCATTTTCAAAAAAATAATGATTATCATTATCATTAACCCTTAAATCAAGGAATCTTCACCGTGGTAACAGCAGTCCCCCACAGGCACATCACCCGTTTTATGTTGATCCGTTTCTTTTTGCTCTACCCTTGGGCTGCCACGGGTTTAGCCGACGCTATGGAAGAAGTTTTGGTGATTGGCGAACAAGACTCGTATTTTGAGAAATCACGCGCAACTGCGTTAAAGATGAATTCTGAGGATTTGGAAACGCCGTTCTCCACCAGCGTAATCAACAGCGCCGTACTTGAGGATCTAAAAGCCAGCACATTGGAAACAGCGTACGGCTACCTTACCGGCTTCGCCCGCAGCGGCACCAACGCCAACGCCTTTACCATTCGTGGCCAAGCCGCCGACCTACAGAATATTCAAGTGGATGGCCTACCCGGTCTAGCTTCCCGTTTTGGCTCGCCAGTAACGGCAAACGTAGAGCGCATGGAAGTTCTGAAAGGCCCAGCCTCCGTGCTTTATGGCTGGATGGATCCCGGAGGGATGGTAAATATTGTGACTAAAAAGCCCCAAGCACAGTCCAGCACCAGCATTGACATCACTGGCCAGTATTTTACCGGCTACAACAAGAATGGCTTAGAGGGCTCCCTCGATTCAACAGGGTCTCTCAATGAAGGTAGGTCGCTTCTGTACCGCGTGGTATCCGGATTGGAAACCCTGAATTCCTTTCGCGATTACGTTGAGTCAGAGTCTACGTACCTATTCCCGAGCCTCGCTTGGCTACCAGACGACCAATCCCGCCTGGACGTACAATTCGAGTATCTCAAACAAGACCGTAACGCCGACAACGGCCTTTGGGTAATCAATCAAGACATAAATACCCTGGCCGAGATTGAAACCTATTACCAAGAACCCGGCGACACCGACAACGACGAAGGCTACGGCGTTTCTGTGGCTTACCAACGCACTATCAGTGATCAGCTCTCAGCTCATGTTAAATGGCGCAGTATTTGGCATGAGGATGAGCGAGACCTTTACGAAAGCAACAGCCTGCAAACTGAGGCCGGTGAGACCACTCTACGGCGGCGAAATAGGCATCAATTAAATAAACGTGAATATCACTTTGCCGATGCCAACCTCATTGCAAGCACCCACTTTGGCTTGCCTCAAACGTTTATCCTTGGCTTTAACGGCGGCTACGAATATCGACAGTATGACCGCATTGCATTTGACACTCGTGGCGCCAACCTAAGCCTGGTAGCGCCACAATACACCGGCCGAATTTTATCGGATGACCCAGGCACTTTCCGCCAGTGGAATTTGTACAGCACTGGTTTCTACGCCATGGACCGGATAACCTTAAGTCAACATTGGACGCTTTTGGTTGGTGCTCGCTGGGATAAACAGAGCGGCGATTATCAATTACGATATATCGATGTAGATGACTCCGGTATCGAAGAAGACGAATCCGCACAAAATGTTAGTGTTAATGGGGGTGTCGTCTACCGCGTTAATGATCAGCTGTCTTTTTACGCAAGTTTCGCCGAATCGTTCAACCCGCAAGCCATTCCTTCGTTCGACGTCAATGGCGACCAACTGGACCCAGAACAGGGTGAGCAATGGGAAGCGGGCTTTAAATTTGAATCCGTTGGCGGCCGTTTAAACTTGAATATGGCCTATTTCGATGTGCTTAAAAAGAATATCGTTGAAGAAGGCGAATCTGGCGCAAATGAATTAATCGGTGAGGTCAGTAGCCAAGGATTGGAAGTGACCTTGCAAGCACAACCCAGCGTTAACTTTCAGTTTATGCTGGGTTATACCTACACCGATGCTGAGATCAGCCAGGCCTACGCCGATGCCGCCGACACCCTGGGCAACCCACCGGGCTTTGTCCCCAAAAACACTGCGTTTGCCATGACTCGCTACAATTATCCAGAACCGGTGTGGGGAGGCTTTGTGGGGGCGAGCTTTGGCTGGAAGTACCAAGACGAGCGCTATACCGACGAGGAAACCAGCCGACGTGTTTTACTGCCTAGCCATCGATTGATGGATATCGGGTTTTATTACGAAGTTAACAATGCAAAATACGCTCTCAATATCGCAAATCTTAGCGACGAAACCTACTACGTGGGTGGCACTAACGATACTCGAATATATCCTGGTGACCCGCGCAAGGTTTCGCTTTCAGCAAGGTTTGACTTTTAAAAGGCCCTGCCCGTCACAACACAACCTGCGCTCTGTCATCAGAGCGTAGCACCAAATTATTCAACCGCAGGCACGGACTGGGCTAGTCCCGCTGCTCCGCACTTATCCAACGAGCCATTTCTTGGTGGCGCTCACAGCCTGTTTCGTTAAGGCCTTCAATCACCCCGGCGATGTTCTCCTTTGGTTGGTTTTGGCTTAGTTTCCACTGGCCGGTGATGGATTCCACTTCAACTTCAATACCGATCACTGCCGCTAAAAGACGCTCGATATATTCCGGCGGCGCATCGTCCATGCTCCACGGCGTTTTCTCGTTTTGCTCTTGTTGTTGCGTCAATTTAGCAATTACCTGACTCAGCCACGCCTTGTCTTCCACAAATCGAATCTTTCCGCGAACATGAACCACAGCGTAATTCCAGGTCGGCACGGCACGGCCGTGTTTTTGTTTGGTAGGATAAAAATTGGGGGTGATGTAGGCATTGGGGCCATTAAAGACCGCCAATACCCTGCTGCTTGGCTCGACACTGCGCCACCACCCGTTGGCCTGGGCAATATGCGCTTGCAGTAACAGCTGTGAACCACAATCGCCAACCACAAACGGCACATGAACTGCCTGGATTCTGTCCGCGTCTATCTCCCCTGACGCGGAACTTGCCACTAAGGTCGCTAACGGGAACTCTTTAATTAACCCGGTTAAGGCATCCACGTCTTGTTGATTAAAAGGGTTAGCCGAATGCATTAATACTCCCACCAGTTAAACATATCCTAACGCCACGGTATGCGCTGCTTGCTGCTTGGCGCTTGGCGCTTGGCGCTTGGCGCTTGGCAAAGAAGATACCAAAGGCTTCTGTGATTTGCTTTATTTATATACCCCTTCAAAAATATGTTTAAGAGGCCATAAAAAAACCGAGCCATTTGGCTCGGTTTTTTTAAGCTGCAAAGATTTGAGGCCGGCTCAGTTAGAAGCCAGTGACTCTTCACGCTTTTGCTCACCTTGGCAGAACTGAATCCAGTTCTTAGCAAAGGCTTCGCTGCGCTTATCTTTTTTGGCTTGGTTAAAGTATTTTTCGCAGTCCGCCCAGTTGCCTAGGTTCGCGCTGGCCATACCCATAACCACCTGCAGTTGGTCCATACGTTTCACACCACCACGCGACAGTGCTTTTTTACCAGCATTAATTGCGTTTTTGTTTTGGTCGCTATCCACGTAGTTACCCGCTAACAGAGCGTACAAATTACCATTGTCCGCCTTAGATGCAGCTTCTTTCATAACCGCAATGGACTTGTCCACTTCCTGCGACATGCGCCACGCCGTAGCTAAGGTTTCAAGATTTTTAGAAGTTGGCTCAATAACTTTCTTATCAATGCCTTTCTCGATGATCTTGGCAGCGCGGTAAGAATAGCCTTCACCTAACATCATATAAGCAACGTTAAGTACTTCAGTTTCTTTTTCCAACGCGCCAGCAACGTAGTTGGCATCGCTTAAGTAAGCTGCTTGTTGCTCTTTCTTCACCATGTTGTACATACCTGCTAGCTGCTTGTAGTAAGCCTGCTTAGGGTATAAACGAACCAGTGTTTCCAGAATATCAACAACTTCTTTGTTTTTACCGCGATCGTACTGAATCGCCATTTCGATAGAGTACCAGTTTTCTTTCGGGGTTTTACCCGCTTCCTTGTACATCGAAATCGCTTTCTGGACGTTGCTCAACGATTGGTCGAACTGCTTGTCCTGGTAGTACGCCTGCGACAACAACGCATAGTGATCCGCATTAACAAACATCGGGTCAACTTGCTTAAACCACCTGTTTAGTGTGCCAATGGCGCCTTTGTAGTCCTCCACCACAAACTGTAACTGTGCAACGGTGTACAGAGTAGCAGTCTCTAGGTTTAGAGGAATCTGGGGCGATTGAGCAATTACTAATTTGTAGTATTTAAGTGCGTTGTTGAAGTCCTCTGTGCTGTAGTACGCATAGGCCATGTAGTTATACAACGTGGCTTTCTCGTACGCGTTCCAGCTTGGGGCATCACGCGATTCAATCTTCTTTAACGCTGCCAAGGCGCCGGGGAAATCTGGTTGTACGCCTTCTTTCTCCGGGTTCATCATAGTGTTAGGGTCACCCAATTTCTTGTAAACCGCTTGGCTAATAGCCGGGGTTTTACGGGTAACGCGTTTGTCCTGGGCCGATGCTTTGGCAAAGCCTGCATCTAAACCCAAGCTGTCTAACACCACTACTGAGGCAGTGGGGGCAACGGCCATTGGCAATGCCAAGGCAATGTTGCGCATGAGCTTGGTTTTCAACAGCTTCATATCGTGCTTACTCCTCACTCAATTAGTCTGCGATAGCAAAGGTGATTTTATTTTGGACACCAGGTACTTCAATTGGTGTCCCATCAATCACACGTGGCTTGTACTTAAACTTCAACGCTGCTTTTACTGCTGCATTGTCAAAGATGTTAGGTGGATTCGCCTCAATAACAACCGGATCACGAACAGAACCGTTAGTCGTCACTGTGAACTCAACAATCACGTAACCTTCAATACCTCGTTGCAGTGCACGACGGGGATAAACCGGCTGCACTTTAACAATGGGCAAGTACTCGCCATCGCCACCGAAGCCGCCAACACCGGCCACGTTTAAGTCAGTCTGAGCAGTTGGAGCGGCGATGTTGATACCACTCATGTCTGCGTCAGGGGTTTCCATTTCCATCTGAGGTTGCTCAGGTGGCGGAGTGTCTGGCTCCTCTGGCTTGTCTGGCTTTTGCGTGTCGTATTGGGTTTCGATCTTGGTTTGCGGCATAGTGATATCCGCAATCTTGATCGTTTTGCCTTCGTTGGGCGCGCTTTCATTCATGTAGATGAGGTAAGACATCAACGCAAACAAACATGCCGTAATCCCAACTGCAAAACAGGCCGATAAAAATAATCTAATAGCACTCATCGACTTAGTTACGCTCCGTTGACACTGCGACATCTAAAAGGCCAACTTCACGGGCGGCGTCTACTACCTCACCAACTCGCTCAATTCGGGCTTTATCGTCTGCTTGGATCACCAAACTGCCTTTGGGGTTTTCAGCGTAGAGACGCTCAATTTCCAAACGCAAGTTGCGAGGGTCGATCTTTTTCTTGTCGATCCAGATCTCATCGTTGTCACTCAAAGCGACCAGAATTGCGGCGTTCTTTTTAGATTCCGCAGTTGTTGCTTCCGGTCGATTTACTTCGATACCAGGTGTTTTGATAAACGAAGCAGTAACAATGAAGAAGATCAGCATGATGAACACTACGTCCAGCATGGGCGTAAGGTCAATCGCGCCGACTTCTTCTTCTTGGGGCTGATTTCGTCTAGCCATGAAAATTTCCTACAACTGTTAGGTGCTTGGCCAGATGGACCTTAATGGTCCATCGTTAGGTGGTCAGCGAACAGCTGATTTTCGCGCTCGGCAATGCGGTTGACGTAGGTACTACCAAATACCCCGGACAGTGCGGCAACCATTCCAGCCATTGTTGGAATTGTTGCTTTTGAAACACCACTGGCCATGGACTTAGCATCGCCACCGCCGGTTACCGACAAAATGTTAAACACTTCGATCATGCCCCAAACCGTACCTAATAGGCCGAATAAGGGAGCCAGCGCAACACATGTTCCGATCAGATCAAGGTTGGCATTGACTTTCTCGCTAACGCGAGAGATCAGTGCGTAACGTACTTGGTGTGCATTCCAAGACTTGCGCTCCGGACGAGATTCCCAAGCTTGCAGAGAATTCCGTACTTCGCGGCCAAGTAAAAACTTAAAATACCACACACGCTCAAAAATCAGCGTCCACATCAGAAAAGTCAGAATGCCAATTAAGATTAGGACTTCGCCACCTGACGCCAAAAACTGGCGAACAATTTCTATTGCATCCATTAAACCTGACATGGACTTCTCCTTAACTACGCTCGGCGTTCTCAGCGACGATACCGGCGCTTTGCTCATCTAAGATGTGGAGAATTCGCTTGGCACGACTGTTAACAAAGGTGTGCATCAATACCATTGGAATTGCGACCACCAGACCAAGTACAGTTGTAACCAGAGCACTTGAAATACCACCCGCCATTGCTTGTGGGTCACCCGCACCGAAGATGGTGATAGCCTGGAAGGTCAAGATCATACCGGTAACGGTACCCAAGAGACCTAGCAGAGGTGCAACAGCAGAGATAATTTTGATCAGGTTGAGGCCAGCCTCGATTGAAGGCTTCTCTTTAAGAACGGCTTCTTCCATTTTCAGCTCTAGGGATTCGGTATCCAATGAAGGATTGCCCTCGGCTACTTTCAACACACGACCCAGAGGGTTGTTGTCGTTAGCAGTGCTGGATTTCAGCTGAGAATTCACTTTAGCACCAACAGTGGTTAGAACGATCAAGCGGAAGATACCCAGCAACAAGCCGAACGCACCCACTGCGGTGATGATGTAACCAACTACACCACCTTGGTGCCAACGCTCAACGAGGTCTGGGCTGTTGATCAACGCGGATAGGAAAGAACCACCAGAAGGGCCCGTTGGGTCGATACCGGTTTTGGTGAAGCCATCAGTAGAAGATGCCAGGGCAGAAGCAGCCGCTAGGAAATTGCCAGAAGGCTGACGAGTCAACTCGGCCATTTTCTTAGATTCGGTGTACTCCAGGTACTTGCCGTCAGACAGCAGGTTGAAGGTACCGATACGGACAACTTCTTGGGTATTTTGCTCACCTTCCGGTGAAACAACAGTGGCTGGGAACTTAACGATTTTACCACCTTCGATGGTTTCACGTTGCATTTCGAACCACAGACGCTCGATCTCTTCGATGCTAGGCAACTTGGTTGCGCTGTTCATCTTTTCGATCAGGCCTTCCAAGAACTCAGTACGGCCAGGGTATTGAGCACTAACGATAGATACGTCTAAGTTAGAGCGCAGGTCGCCGGCGGTAGAAGTTAAGTGGCCGAACAGTTCTTTCAAAGAACCCAAACGCTCAGCAAGTTGCTCGCGTTTGTCTTGTACCGCAATTTCTTGCTCGTCGTACTTGGCTTCTAAGGTTTCAGAACGCTTTTCTTCGTTAGCTTTAACCGCTTTGGCTTCTTCTAACAATTGCGCTTGCCGGTTTTTGTCTTGGCGGAACTCAGATTCGCGGGCTTTGTGCTCACGAGATTCTACCAAGCTGTCTTGTTTCACCATGTTGAGCAGCTCTTCTAGCGTTGCTGCTTTTTGCTCCTGAGCAAAAACACCTACGGAGAAAACGCCAGCCGCTACAGTGGCGACAAGTTTTTTAGCGAAGGTCAATTTCATTGTGCTGCCTCCGGAGCCAAAATCGGTAATTCAAGAATATCGGTTGCTGCTTGTTGCTTGGCAATACGGATGCCTTTCAGCACGGCGCTGCGGTATTCACCCGCATCCAAAGCTTCCCACTGACCAGAACGAGAGTTCCAAGCACCGGTTAATTTGGTATCTTTGGTTTGATACATCAGAGCAATACGGCCCACTTGGAAGATGTTAACTTCACGCTCGGTGCCGTCTAACGTCAGAGTGGTTTCGTAGGTGCTGATCTTACGACCGTACTCAGCTTCAATTTTGTAAAGCTCCAGTACTTGACGAAATTTCTCAGCAACTGAGATATCGGCTCGGTCCATGTTGTTGGTGACTTTCTCCAACTCGGCCGTGCGATCTTCAATGTGGAAAGGAACATCCAGCGATATAAACTGGGTGAGGCCTTCTAGCATACGTAGTACTAGAGGTTGAATTTGACGCTCGATAACGGTGACGTTTTCGATCGACTCGTTGAGGTCGTTGATAACTTCCAACTGATTAGCGATCTGCTTTTCAAGCTGCGCGTTATAAACACGTAAACCTTCGATCTGCTTATTTACAGTTTTAAACTCTTGCAGTAACGCGTTCGTTTGTTCCTGTAACTTGTCGATCCGTTGCTGGGACTTAAGCCCTGCGCTGATTTTCGACTTCTCCACCTGGAAAATTTGATCCAGGGTTTGATCCGCGAACACCTTTCCACCAAAGAAAGTGGTTGCGGTGACCATAGTGGCAACTGCCACAGCTTTCACTCGCTGCTTCTTCATAAATCCCCCAAGTCGGGCGCTAGCAAAAAAACACAAAAATAATTAACCACTGAAACGCATCAGAGCTTACAAACAAGATTTAGTAAATAAACGTTTAGGTCACAGAGCATGACGGGAATCGCGGGTCAGCACGTTTCATTAAATCGCACTTTACCGTTCAGCTTTAAAAAAACTGGCTTTACGATATCGTTTACATTTAACTCAACAGCACTGTACAGCAGACACCAAAGTCGGTGTAAAACCCGGCCGTTATCTAGACGCTTTGTGTGGGTATTCCTTCAATTTTGATTACTATTAGTCTTATTTCACCGAACGCTTTCCTAGCCGATCAGCCTGCTTCTAACGTGCATCCTTGATCTCTCTCGGTTGACTCTCAGTACACGCTCACCTCGCGCACCCGGTCGGGCAAATCGCCCCTAACAATCAAGAATGCAGAAAGTACAGGTTTATGGGGGTCTATTTCAACCCCTTGTAAAAAATTTACCTAAAATCGGCGACCTCATACCGTAAATTAATATCCTACTCACGGCGGGTGTTACCCTATATTACACAGCACTATTTTTTGCGCTGTTTTGGCACTTTTTTTGGTGCCTTCAAAATGCCCTTTTATATGGCAATGGGAGCGGAAATGTGTGGGTGTGGGTCGTAACCGATTAATTCAAAATCATCAAATCCAAAGTCAAAGATGTCATTAACCTCGGGATTAAGCTGCAATTTTGGTAACGGCCGTGGTTCACGGACCAATTGCTTCTCTACCTGCTCTAGGTGATTCAGGTACAAATGCGCGTCACCCAGTGTATGAACAAACTCCCCTGGGGTTAGTTCCGTAACCTGGGCAATCATCATGGTTAATAGTGCGTATGAGGCGATATTAAATGGCACGCCCAAAAAGATATCCGCACTGCGCTGATAGAGCTGGCAAGATAATTTGCCGTCGGCGACATAAAACTGAAACAAAGCATGGCACGGCGCCAGGGCCATTTTGCCCGCCTCTACGTTCGCCTGGGGAGAGCGCGCCTCATCCGGCAGATCGGCTGGGTTCCAGGCTGAAACAATCAGCCGCCGTGAGTCGGGCTTGGTTTTTATTTGTTGAATCACCTCACTGATTTGGTCGATATGGCCGCCGTTCGGGCTGGGCCAAGAGCGCCACTGAGCGCCGTAGATAGGGCCTAAGCCGCCATCTTCGGTGGCCCACTCATCCCAAATCGATACTGAATGTTCGCGCAAATATTGAATGCTGGTCTCGCCTTTTAGAAACCACAGCAGCTCGTGAATGATTGAGCGTAAATGACACTTCTTGGTAGTCACTAACGGAAAGCCTTCGGCCAGGTCAAAACGCATTTGGTGCCCAAACACGCTAACGGTTCCAGTGCCGGTGCGGTCGGCTTTTTTTACCCCCTGGTCGCGGACCAGACGCATTAAATCCAGATACTGTTTCATGGCTTCACTTGCTTCTTACAAATGGTGTTAATAAAAAACAAGCGCTACAAAAAGTAACACTTGCTACACAAATTCTTTTTACCGCCCAATTAACTTTTCTTAGCACTCGCCGGGGCTGCCGTGGCTTGGGCTTGCTGTTTTTGCTTCGCCCGCCAAACGAACAGGGCAAACAAACTGGCACCGACAATAATCATCACGCTACACAATAATTGGCCACGGGTTAACCAACCAAATAGATCAAAGCCGATGTGCTGATCGGGCTGGCGGAAAAACTCCACCACAAAGCGAAAACACCCATAGCCGATTAAAAACAGCGACGCCACAGTTCCCGGCACGCGCGGTTTGGCAGAATACACAAAAAGAATAATGAACAGTAGCAGGCCCTCAAGCCCGGCTTCATACAGTTGCGAGGGGTGTCTCACCAAGCCTTCTGGGTCATTGGGGAAGACCATACCCCAGCTGGCGGTGGTTTCGCGTCCCCATAGCTCTTGGCCTATAAAGTTGCCAATGCGACCAAAGCCAAGTCCCAAAGGAACCAGCGGCGCACAGAAATCGGCCAGGCTTAGAAAGTTGATGTTGTGCTTACGGGCGAACAGTAGCATGGCCACGGTAACGCCAATTAACCCACCGTGGAATGACATGCCACCGGTCCATATTTTAAACAGCCAGATCGGGTCCTCTAGGAATTGATCTAAACCGTAAAAAAATACATAACCCAAGCGACCGCCTAGAATCACCCCCATGGCACACCAGACAATAAAGTCCTCCACCTGGGAGCGCGCCATCACCGAGTGCGGTTTACCCGCGCGATACATGGCAATGGCCCAGGCAGCGGCAAACCCAGCTAGGTACATTAGGCCGTACCAGTGCACGCTAATGGGGCCAAGCTCTATGGCTACAGGGTCTATATTGGGGTAGGTAAGCCTAGCTGTGGCGAGCATGTCGATCTCCGAAACCGTTGCGGGCATCACTCTTGCCAACCTAGCCGTGGGTTAGGGGTTGTGCGCGCCGCTGCGTTACACTGGGCTCACCCCTTAGGCGACCCGGTGCATCATTGAATAATGTGTCTGATATTTGTTGCAGTTAAGCAACATCAACAATGGCCGCTGATTATGGCCAGCAACCGCGATGAATTCTTTAGCCGCCCGAGCCTTCCAGGCCACTTTTGGGCCGGGCAATGTAACCTGCTGGGCGGGCTTGATCAAGAACAGGGCGGCACCTGGCTGGCCATCTGCCGGCAGGGCAAAATTGCAGCAGTAACCAATTACCGAGACCCAAGCCAAGCCGAAGGCAAGCTCAGCCGAGGCCACCTGGTGCGCGATTTTGTAGCCAGTAACCAATCCGCCCGAAGCTATCTCGCCAGCCTAACACCAAGCCAATACAGCGGATACAACCTATTACTGGGGGATGCCCAACAGCTGTTTTATTCCAGCAATCGCGGCCCCATCCTGGAGCCACTGTCGGCCGGTATTTATGGCCTATCTAACCACCTTCTCAATACTCCCTGGCCTAAGCTTCGCCACGGCAAAGCCGACTTTGAGCGAGCCATTCACCAGGCGAATTTCAATGTAGAGAGATTGTTTGATGTGATGCTCGATGACGAGCCGGCGGCGGACAGTGATCTGCCGAACACCGGTATCGGCCTGCCCGCGGAGCGGTTTTTGTCGTCTCGGTTTATCGCCGGCGGCGACGCTGCCCTGCAGCAAAACCCGGAGCTGGCAAACCATAGCAACCAACACCGGCTACTAAACTACGGCACCCGCACCACCACCATCGTGCTGATGGACAACAACGGCGGCGGCCGCTGGTTTGAGCGCAACCACACGCTCAACAGTATCAACCGCACAAAGACTGTGGCTTTTAGTTGGTGAGCTTGACTGGCGATGAACTCTTCTTTAAGAGGCCAGCCCGTTTAACTGCTCAATAATGGATATCAAACTTTGCTGCGGCGATTGCCCCTGACAGTCGATTTCGATGTCGGCGTAACGTTTGTACAAGGCGGTACGCTCTTCCATAAGGGATTCAAAACTCTGGCCGGGTGCCCGGGCAATTCCGCGCTGCTCGTAGTTGTGGATACGCCCGCGCAGGGCATCCAAGGTGAGGGACAAATACACCACACAGCCATTCTGCGCCAGGTGGGCCATACCTTCTGGGCTGTACACCGCGCTGCCGCCGGTGGCCACCACCTTAGGGCTGGCGAAACTCAGCTCTTGCAGCACCAGGGCCTCTACCTCACGCAGGGCAAGGTAACCACTGGCATCCATGATCTCTTGCAGGGTTTTACCCTCGCGGGTTTGAATGTAGAGATCCGTATCCACAAACTCCAACCCCAGCTCCTTCGCCAACAATACCCCGAGTGTACTTTTGCCCACTCCAGGCATGCCAATGAGAATAACGCTGCGTTTTTTTTGATCAACCATGAGGATGCCCCCTACCGCTTGGGCCGTGTGTGTTTATTGTTGAAAACTTAGAGAGAGATTTTGTCGCCCACGGACGAGCGAAGCAGTTTATAGGCGCCGGACTTTTTCAAAGCTTCTTGCACGCAGTGGTTGATGCTTTCGGCATCGGGCAGATCGCGCACTTGCAGCAACAGCTCTTCGGCTTGTTCTAGAGTAATGGACCGCAGCACCGCTTTTACCCGCGGCAAGTTGGCCGCGTTCATGGAGAGCACATCAAAGCCCATGGCTACCAACAACATGGCAGAGCCTGGGTCTCCGGCCAACTCGCCACAAATACTCACCGTGGTACCTTGGCTGTGGGCTTGTTGCACTACGTCTATCAAGGCTCGCAGCACCGCCGGGTGACGTGATTCGTATAGCCCGGCCACTCGGGCGTTGTTGCGGTCTACCGCTAACAAATATTGGGTTAAATCGTTACTGCCTACGGATAAAAAATCCACCCGTGCGGCCATCTCGCGGGCCTGGTACACCGCGGCCGGCACCTCCACCATAACGCCGATGGGAGGCAGACTGATGGTAAAGTCTTCTTCTAAAAGCTCGTGGAAGGCCCGGTAAATCAACACCTGGGCGGCTTCTAGCTCGGCAATACTGCTTACCATGGGCAGCATAATGCGCAGGTTATCCAAACCCTCGCTAGCTTTAAGCATGGCCCGCACCTGGGCCAGGAAAATCTCAGGGTGGTCTAGGGTGACTCGAATACCGCGCCAGCCCAAAAAGGGGTTGTCTTCTTCAATGGGGAAATACGGCAGGGATTTATCGCCGCCCACATCCAAGGTGCGCATGGTCACCGGGTGTGGGTGAAAGGCCTGCAATTGCTCGCGGTAGATTTTGCGTTGCTCCTCCTCGGTGGGGAAACGGTCGCGCAGTAAAAACGGCACCTCAGTGCGATACAAGCCTACGCCTTCGGCGCCGCGCTCAAGGGAACGAGTCACATCCACCATAAGGCCGGTGTTCACCCACAGCGGGACTCGATGATGATCCAAAGTCTCGCAGGGCAAATGGGTAATGGCCTCTAAGTCTTTTACCAGTACCTGCTCTTCGCGCACGACCTCTTCGTACTGGCGCAGCAACTCCTCGCCTGGGTCGCTCACCACCGAGCCGCGATAGCCGTCCACAATCAAACGGCGCTGGTCCAATCTCAGGTAGGGCATGTCCACTGCCCCCATTACCGTGGGGATGTTCATCGCCCGCGCTAGGATGGCCACATGGGAGTTGGCCGAGCCCTGGGCCGACACCATACCTTTTAAGCAGCCCTCGGGCACTTCACCCAACATGGTGGCGGTGAGCTCATCGCCGACTAAAATGGTGTCTTCTGGGTAAATGCGAGTTTGCGCCGTGGTGTTCTGCATGTGGCCCAGCACCCGGCGGCCCAAATCGCGCAGATCGCTGGCGCGCTCGCTCAGGTAGGCGTCTTTCATACTGTCGAAGGTGGCTACGTGGGCCAAGATAACCTGGCTCCAAGCGTAGGGGGCGTTGTCGCCGGAATCGATGCGCTGTTCTACTTCGCTAATTAATGTGGTATCCGCCAGAATAGCCAAGTAGGCATCAAACAGGCCCTGTTCTTCGGGCGTTAGCCGGTTGTTCAATTGCTCTGCCAGGCGCTCGATATCGTCTTGGGCTGCGGCTAGGGAGTTTTGCAGAAGGTGTTTCTCAGCCGCTGGGTCATCGCTGAGGCCAGATATGACACGGCTTAGGTTCTCCGCCGGCGTTACCAACACAGCCGTACCAATGGCCACACCGGTGGCACCGGACATCCCCGCAAAGCGCGCCGCATGGGTGGTAGGGCCCATGTTATCCAAGGCACCGGTGGCCTCGGCGTGGGCAATCACCCCGGCCAGCTGGGCTGATACCGTTACCAAAAAGGCTTCTTCGCTTTCATCAAAGCGGCGGTTTTCTACCTGCTGCACCACCAGCACCCCCAACACCTGGCGGTGATGAATAATGGGTGCGCCCAAAAAGGTTTGGTAGCGCTCTTCGCCGGTTTCCGGGAAGTATTCGTAACGCGGGTGCTGGGCGGCGTTTTCCAGGTTTAGCGGCTCCGCCCGGGACACAACCCAACCAACCAAGCCCTTGTTGGCATCCAGGGTAACCTTACCCACCGCCTCTTGCTTTAGGCCCTCGGTGGCCATTAAGCGATAGCTGCTAGAGCCCGAATCGCGCAGGTATATGGAGCAAACCTCGGTTTGCATAATCTGCTTAACCCGCTCAACAATTATGTCCAACGCCGCTTGCAAATCGCGGGCGCTGTTAACTTCTTGAACGAGACTACGCAGTGAATTAAGCATTAAGGTCGGCCGCAGGCTTCTTCCAATAAGGAATGATGACTGGATAGCTCTTTCAAGGCGCGCCGGTAAACGTCGCGTTTAAAAGAAACCACCTTGTTTAGGGGGTACCAATAACTCACCCACTGCCAGTGATCAAACTCGGCGTGGCCGAAGCGTGCCAAATCGATCTCTTGCTCACTGGCCTTTAAGCGTAACAAAAACCACTTTTGCTTTTGGCCTATGCACACCGGTTCTTTACGGGTGCGAATCAGGCGCCGAGGCAAACGATAGCGCAGCCAGCCACGAGTGCAAGCGACGATTTCGACATGCTCTTCAGTGAGGCCAACTTCTTCGTACAGCTCACGATACAGCGCCTGCTTGGGGCTTTCATTCTGATTGATACCGCCCTGGGGAAACTGCCATGCGTCCTGACCATTGATGCGCCTTGCCCAAAACAACTGGCCGGCATCATTGGTAATAATGATGCCTACATTGGGACGAAATCCTTCGGCGTCGATCAAAGTGGTTCTCCCAATCTGACGGTTAAGCCGTTACAACGGCGATACATATAAAAGAGCAATATAAACCAAAGTTTACTTAGATTCCTAGAGCAGACCGGGCATCACCACCCTTGAGCGCAGCAAATGGCACCGGTATGCTGCGCCCACAGACTTTATTAGCGCACGAGGAAGTAAGCGTGACCCTGGCCATATTTGACCTAGACAACACCCTAATTGCAGGCGACAGCGACCACAGTTTTGGCGAATATTTGGCCGACATCGGCTGGGTGGACGCCGAACAATCCCGCGCCACCAATAACCGATTTTACGAAGAGTACAAAGCCGGCACCTTGGATATTCTGGAATACTCCGCCTTTGCCCTAAAGGCTTTGGTGGGTAAGAGCCCCGAGGTACTGGCCCAACTACAACAAGACTTCTTGGCAAACAAAATTGCTAGCATGGAGTTACCCAAGGCCCGCGCCCTCGTAGAAAAGCACCGCAACCAGGGCGACGACCTGCTGATCATCACCGCCACCAATCGCTTTGTAACCACCCCCATTGCCCAGTGGCTGGGCATCGACGATATGCTGGCCACCGAGCCGGAGTGGGTCGACAACAAAATCACCGGCAAGGTGGTGGGCACCCCCTGCTTCCAGGGCGGTAAGGTAACGCGTTTAAACACCTGGCTGACAACCTACCCAGGCAACTTGGATGGCGCCTATTTTTACAGCGACTCATTCAATGATCTTCCGCTACTGTCCAAGGTCGACAACCCCGTGGCCGTGGACCCAGACGACACCCTGCGCGCCCACGCCGAGCAAGCCGGCTGGCCAATCATCTCGCTACGAGACTAACCAACAAAGATTCAAGGAAGAAACCATGGCGTTTAGCCCAGAGGAAAAACAAGCACTGCTGGCCGTGAAAGGTGTTGGCCCAACCGTGGTGCAACGGTTTGAAGAAGTTGGCGTAGACAGCTTTGCCAAGCTGTCGAAATTTGAAGCCAAGGCATTGGCACAGCTGGTGGCAGATATGCTGGGCTCTACCTGCTGGGCCCTATCTTATTAGGCCAACCCACCACGCAGCATAGCGGCGATGGATGCCGCCATTGCTCGGGCCCAAACGGCGGCCCAATGATCTAGCGATTTACGTCTTGCAAACCGGGCCTAGCGATAGACCCTGGCAAACTGCGCTTTGAGGTACTCGGTTTCAGGAATGGCCGGGTGCACCGGGTGGTCCGCGCCCTGACCGCCCTGGTGGAAGATCTGCAATTGGCGATCTAGGTGGCGGCTACTGGAGCGCAACAGTTCTGTTAATCGCGCTCGCGGCAAATGCATAGAGCAGGAGCCAGACACCAAAATACCGTTCTTATCCAGCAAGCGCATGGCCAGCTCATTGAGGTGGTAATAGGCCGCCTCGCCGGATTTCTGATCCTTTTTACGCTTAATAAATGCCGGCGGGTCCATCACCACCACATCAAACTTTTCGCCGGCCTCCAACAAAGCTTTCAAGCCGGGCTGGGCTTTGCCTTCCAGGGCGCTAATGCGATCGGCAACGCCGTTTAGCTCGGCGTTGGCTTGCACCCAATCCAAGGCCTGGCTGGAGGCATCCACACACATGGCTTCACCGGCACCGGCCACCAACGCCTGCACGCCCCAACCGCCGATGTAAGAAAACACATCCAATACTCGCTTGCCCTTCACCAAGCGCTGCAAATACGCCCGCGACTCGCGATGATCGTAAAACCAACCGGTTTTCTGGCCGGTGTGCACAGGCACCCAAAAGCGGGTGTTGTTTTCCACTATTTCGATTTGCTCAGGCACATCGCCCCTGCTCGTGACCTGCTCTTCCAAGCCCTCCAGGCTGCGGGCACTGTGGTCGTTTTTAAACAGAATACCCTTGGGCGCTAGCACTTGCTGCAGAGCCTCGGCGATATCATCCTGCAACCGGTCCATACCCGCGGTGGCCATTTGAGCCACCAAGTAATCGCCAAACCGATCAACCACCAGGCCCGGCAATAAATCGCTGTCGCCATACACCAAACGATAGTAGGGCTGGTCGTAGACCGCCTCACGCAGGGCCAGGGCCTGCTTAAAGCGATGCGCCAGCAACGATTTATTCAATGGGTAGCGCACCTCTCGGCTGACGACTCGCGCGCAAATTAACCCCTGGGGGTTAACGGTGGCCACGCCCAAAGATTTGCCTGTGCTGTCTTGCACTTCCACCTGGTCGCCGGGGGCTAGGTCGCGCAAAGGAGTCTTTTGGGTATCCACTTCGTTGGAATAAATCCACAGATGGCCCTGCTTTAAGCGGCGATCGGATTTGGCTAATAACTGTAGGGGCGGTAGCGACATGCTGGCTCCGAGGGCGAAAGGTCAAACAGAATAAAACAGGCCACGGGCGCGGCTCTGCCAGGAAAGGCAACCCCCGGCTCGGCCGGGGGTACAGCAAAACTAGTCTTCGTCGTCAATAGTGGCTTTGTAGCCGTCAACGTCTAGGGCGTCGTCCAGGTCAGTGAGATCGCTGGGCTTCACTTTAAAGAACCAGCCATCGTCATAGGGCGATTCGTTAACGGTCTCCGGGGCGTCTTCCAGCGCCTCGTTGACGGCGATCACCTCACCGGAAACTGGCGAGTAGATATCCGAGGCCGCTTTTACTGATTCCACCACACCCGCCTCATCGCCGGCAGTAACACTGGTGCCAACGTCAGGGGTTTCAACATAGACCACATCGCCCAGGGATTCTTGGGCGTGGTCGGTGATGCCCACGGTAACGGTGCCATCTTCTTCCACACGAGCCCACTCGTGTGATGGTAAATATTTGAGTTCTTTGCGAAGTTCGCTCATGGCAGATTCCTCGAGTCCGTCTTGCCGGGGCTAATACCGGTGGCTTAAATAATAGTAAACGATGGGGCCGCGTGCAGGCACGCCCCAATGGACTTTTGCAGGCTAGGCTGCAAAAAAGCGTATTAGAAAATAGATCGTGGCAAACAGTAAAGCCCTAGCGGCAAACTTATGCCCGAATTGACGACCAATTTGCCCTTCTTTGGTCGAGCCCTAAGATGATAATCATCAAACGTTACCGTTAGCGGCTTCGGCGAATCATCATAACCACCGGCATAATGCTCACCACCACCAGGGTAACCGCCGGCAGCGCCGCCTGCTCCCACTGGCCCTCCGCGGTCATCTCAAATATTCGCACCGCCAGGGTATCCCAGCCGAAGGGCCGCAACAGTAGTGTGGCGGGCATTTCTTTTAAAGTATCCACCAACACCAGCAGAGCGGCGGTTAATATACCCGGCCGCAACATGGGCAAGTAGACCTGGCGCAGAATCCGCCAGCGGCCGGCGCCCAGGGTTTGGGCCACCTCTTGGTAGCTGGGCCGAATGGCCTCCAGGCTAGATTGCACCGGGCCAAAGGCCACGGAGTAAAAGCGAATCACGTAGGCCAACACCAGGGCCAACAACGAGCCCATTAATACCTGGCCCACGCCCAACCAACGCGCCACCGGTTGTAGCAGGTTGTTTTCAATCAATGTGAGCACCAACAAAATGCCTACCGCCAGCACCGAGCCCGGCAGGGCGTAACCTAGGCTGGCCAATCGCGAGCTAAAACCCAAGCCCGCCGAGGGGCACTGGCGCTGGCCAAAAGCCGCCAATAACGCCAGGGTAACCGCAACCACGGATGCCAACACCGCCAGCACCAGGGAGTTTTTAACAAAGTGCCAATAGCGCGGATTAAAATCCTGCAGGTGCTCCAGCGTCCAGGCCACCAACTGGCAAACCGGAATAAAAAACGCCAGGGCAAATACGCATAGGCAAAACCCACTGGCGGCAACGGCTCGGCCGCCGCGCAGTTGGTAGCGGGCATGCTGACGGGATTTGCTGGCGGTACGCCGGCCCTTGCGAGCGGCTTGCTCGCCCCACAAGGCTAACAACACCACCAACAGCAACAGAGAGGCCAACTGGGCCGCCGCCGACAAGCTGTAAAACCCAAACCAAGCCTTATAAATAGCCGTGGTAAAGGTATCAAAGTTAAACACCGACACCGCACCAAAATCGGCCAGGGTTTCCATCAGCGCCAACGCCATACCCGCGGCAATGGCCGGCCGCGCCATAGGCAGAGCCACCTTAAAAAAGCCCCGGGTGGGAGACACTCCCAAACTGCGAGCAGCGTCCATTAGCTCTCGGCCCTGGGCCATAAACGCGCTGCGGGCCAGCATATAAACGTAGGGGTACAACACTAGAGCCATCACCACAATTACCCCCGCCGGGGAACGCACATCACCGAAGCCCTGCTCCCAGCCCAAGCTTTGTCTAGCCCATGTATTTACCGGTCCGGCGTAATCAAATAAGCCCAAAAACACAAACGCAAGAACGTACGGAGGCACGGCCAGGGGCAGCATTAGGCCCCAATCCAGCCAGCGCCGGCCAGGAAATTCGCAGGTGGCTACCAACCAAGCCAAACTGACACCCAACAGGGCAACAATAACGCCCACACCCAGCAGCAACAGTACGGTGTTTTTAAACAGCCGCCACAACTGGGTTTCTAGCAAGTGAGCCCAGATGTCTGGCTGCGGGTCGAACCAGGAAAAGGCAATCACCGCCAAGGGCATCAGCACCAAGGCAGCAACCAGGTAGGTGGGGAGCCGCCACACACCGCTGGCGGGCGCTGACCTGCCCACCCGTTTAGCGGGTGCAGCAGAAGCGCTTCCGAACACCGCCAATTATTGGTAACCCACTCGATCCATCAACTTGATGGCTTCAGCTTGCAGGCGGCCAGCGGCCTCTACGTTGATGCTATCGGGCTTAAATTCACCCCAAGATTGCACCTCTTCGGAGGGTTTTACATCGGGGTTCACTGGGTATTCTTGGTTGGCCTCGGCAAATAGGTATTGGGCCTCGCTCTGGCTTAACCACTCCAGCAACTTGAGCGCACCTTCTGGGTTTTTAGCGTATTTGGTAACCCCCGCTCCAGACACATTAATGTGCACACCCCGGTCATCTTGGTTGGGCCAGAAGATGGCTAGGTTGATATCAGGGTTATCACGGTGCAAACGGCCAAAATAGTAGGTATTTACGATGGTGGCATCGCACTGGCCAGCGGCAACCGCCTCCATGGCTTTTACATCGTTGGAATACGGCGCGGTTGCCAGGTTTTTAACCCAACCGCCCACAATGCGCTCGGCCTCTGGCTCGCCCAGGGTTTTGATCATGGTGGCAACCAGGGATTGGTTATAAACCTTTTTAGAGGTACGCAAACACAAGCGGCCATTCCAAGGCGCTTCGGCCAGGGCCTCGTAGGTGCTGAGGTCTTCCGGCTTTACGCGATCTGTGGCGTAAACAATGGTGCGCGCTCGCAAGGATAAACCGTACCAATCGTTCTTTTGCGAACGCAGCGGCGCGGGGATGTTATCCAACAGGGTTTGTGAATCCACCGGCGCCAAAACGCCCACTTCTGACGCCTGCCATAAAAAGCCCGCATCCACCGTAATAAACAAATCCGCTGGCGTATTCTCTCCCTCTGCTTTTAAACGCGCCAACAAAGGCCCGGCGTCATCGGTGATATAGCGAATTTCTACACCGGTTTCTTTGGAGTACTGATCAAACAGCGGTTTTATCAGCTGTTCGTTGCGAGCGGTATACACTGTAATAACGTTGTCGCTGTTGGTTTGCTGGCCACAACCAGCCAGGGCGCATAGCGCGGCCACAACTAACAGCACGCGAGCGGTGACGATATCCATACGGTTTTTAACAGTCATAGGAACTCAGTAAATCGATGAGAGACAGGATGGCGAGCAACTCGGCGGCTCGACAAGAATTGGACGCAAATAATAACCACTATTATTTAGACAAACAACAAGATCCTGGGAACAGTTACCGCAGAATTGATCTAAGTCGTGCGCTATAAAGCTCGACAAGGCTACAACAAGACAAGGTAAATTGCATGAAATCAGCCCTGAAAACACTGGCCATTGCCGGTGCCGCTTTAGTTGGCTTTACCGGGGCCGCCATGGTGGCCATTACCACATTCATAGACCCAAACGACTACAAACCCCAGATAGAAGAACTCGCCCAACAGCAGGGCTACCCCATTGCGTTAAACGGCGAGCTGAGCTGGCAGTTTTTTCCACGCCTGGGCATCGCCGTTAACGACGCCCAACTGTTGGGCGCTGACGCCGGCCAACCGGCGCTAGCCAGCGTTAAAGAAGTCCGCGCCTCGGTTATGGTGCTGCCGCTATTACGCAAGCAAGTGGCCGTAGACCACGTACTGCTGGATGGCCTAAGCGCAAATTTAAGCATCGATAAAAACGGCAACACCAGCTGGCAACACCTGCTCAAAGAAGATGACCAAAGCCCCACTGCCAGTGAGCCGCCCAGCGAACCCACGGTTACCGACAACAAAGGCCATTCGCTATCCCTGGCGGCCAACAGCATACAATTAAAGAATGCCGAAATCCGCTACATAGACCAACGCAGTGACACCGACATTCGCCTACGCCCGCTGGGTGCGGAGATCAACCGCCTTAACTTGGATGGCATAGAGTTCCCGGTGCGGGTGGAATGGGCGGCGGAGATTAACCACGGCGCATTAAAACAAACCTTAATGAACAGTGGCTCGCTGGAAACCGCGGTTACCCTCACCCAGGATTTTAAACACCTTAAGTTAAAACAGGGCCACCTCAACAGTGAAATGGGCAACAGCGATGTAAAGGAAAAATCGTTTATAACCCTGGAATTTGGCGCTGATATTACAAACTTACTGACCAACCCCACCATAAAAGCCCACGCCGAACTGACCCCCACCGACGTAAAGGCCATAGCCAACAACTTCACCGCCCAACCGCTGCAAACCCACAACCCTAAGTCGCTGACCCGGGTTGGTTTTAACCTAAGCGTTGCAGGCACCCCAGACAACTTAAGCATCAACCCCATTGCCATTACCCTGGACGACACTAGCATTAACGGCAAGGCCGAACTGGCAAACCAAAACCAGCTGCAGCTGCAACTTACTGGCAGCACCATTAATGTGGACGACTACCTGCCAGACGCCAACGCGCCGCCGGCAGAAATACCCGAAGAAGCCCTGCCGGAGCCCACCACCGATGGCGAAGCACCGCTGGCGGTTCTCAACCAATACAGCGCCGACATCAACATTGGCTTTGAGCAAATCAGCGCCATGGGCATTGCCCAAAACACCCCGCAGCTTACTGCCAAACTGGCCGACGGCGTGCTCAAGGTGCAACCCCTGGCCGCTAAAATCAACGGCAAAACCACACAATTAAGCGGCCAGTTAGACGCCCAAGGCAAGCTGCAAGCCAAGCTCAATGTGCCCACCATCAACGCCCGCCAACTGCTCACCGATTTAAATATCGAGCTGCCCGTTACCGCCGACAACAGCACCCTGCAAGCCGTGGATTTGAGCCTGGATGCCAGCGGCAACTTAGATGACATAGCCATCAACAACCTAAACTTTGGCCTGGACCAAACCCGCATTACCGGCTCAGCGCGGATTCGTAACGGCAGCGATATAGACATCAAACTGGCTGGCACCGAACTGAATGCAGACCGTTATCTGCCGCCGCCTGCCGAAGCAACCCCGGCGGAAACCGAAGCCGGTGCAACGCAGCCCACCACACCAGAAACACCATTGGATTTCAGCGCCCTGCAAACTCTGAACGCCAAGGCCTCTGTTACCTTTAGCAAACTCAAGGCCCACAACCTAGAACTGGCCAACCTAAAACTGGCCGCTAACAGCAGCCAAGGGCTGGCCAAACTGGACAACCTCAGCGCCGACTTTTACCAAGGCCAACTGAAGGCGAAAGGCCAGCTAGACGCCCGCAGCAAAACCCCCAGTGTAAGCTTTACCGGCGACGGCCAGGGCGTGGCCATCAAACCCCTTTTGGCCGCCCTGGCCACCGGCGACACGCCGCAGAAGTTTGTGCTGGCAGGCCTGGCCAACGGCAAGGTCACCCTCAATACCCAAGGCAACACCGTTAGCCATTGGATGGAAAACGCCAAGGCCAACATCAACGCCAATACCCAAAGCCTGCAGCTGGTGCCGATTAATATAGAGAAGATGGTGTGCCAGGCCGTGGCCTTGGTGCAGGGCGAAAGCCTGGCCAATATCGACTGGCCGGCGCTGACCCAAATGCAGGACCTCAACGTCAAAATCAGTTACGCCAACCAAACCGCCACCATCGAGGAGCTTTCCGCCGGTGTGGAGCAGTTCAACCTGGGCGCTCTCGGCAAGGTGGATCTAGGCAAGCAGAGTTTGGATGTACAGCTGCCGGTGCAGTTTTCGCAACCACTCACCCAGCGCGAGGGTTGCCCGGCTACGAGTAGCTGGCTGGTGGGCAAGGCGCTGTCTTTGGTGCGCTGCAAAGGCAGCCTGCTCGAGCCCACCCAAGCCTGCGGCCTGGACGACCGCGCCATTCGCGAAGCCGTTAAGGATTACGCCGAGGCCAAGGCAAAAGCCAAGGTCGAGGCTAAAAAAGACGAGGCAGAACAGCGATTGGACGAGAAAAAAGATCGTCTCAAGGATAAAATCGACGACGAGCTGGGCGAAGGCACCAGCGAATTACTAAAAGATTTGTTTAAACGCGATTAGAGCCTATATTCGAGTGACCGATAAACGCACCGCCACCCGCTTTCAACAGCGGGTGTTTGGCTGGTACCACCAACACGGCCGTAAAAACCTGCCCTGGCAAAAAAAGATCAGCCCCTACCGCGTATGGGTATCTGAAATTATGCTGCAGCAAACCCAGGTAACCACGGTAATCCCCTACTTTGAGCGCTTTATGCAGCGCTTTAGCAGCGTAAAAGCTTTGGCCGAAGCCCCGGTGGATGACGTGTTGGCCCTGTGGACGGGCCTGGGCTACTACGCCCGAGCCCGCAACCTGCACAAGTGCGCGCAAACCGTGGTGGCAGAGCACGGCGGGCGATTTCCGCGCAGCGTAGACGGCCTGGCCGAGCTGCCCGGCATTGGCCGCTCCACCGCCGGCGCCATTGCCTCCATCAGCATGGGCATTAGCGCCCCTATCTTGGACGGCAACGTAAAGCGCGTGCTGGCCCGGCACTACGCCGTGCCCGGCTGGCCCGGCCAAACCAAAGTGCACGACCAACTGTGGCAAATCGCCGAGGGCCTAACCCCGGTTGAAGACTGCAACCACTACACCCAAGCCATGATGGACCTGGGCGCCACCCTCTGCACCCGCAGCAAACCCGACTGCCCCGCCTGCCCGCTGAACAAAACCTGCCAAGCCTCCGCCCAGGGCAACCCCACGGACTACCCCGGCAAAAAGCCCAAAAGCAAAAAACCGGTAAAGCAAACCCGCATGTTGATGATCACCAACCCACAGGGGCATATTTTGCTGCAGAAACGCCCGCCCTCGGGTATTTGGGGTGGTCTGTGGTGCTTTCCTGAGATCAGTGTGGAAGAGGACATCGATACTGCTCTACAAGCCATCACCCCGATTACTGGCTCAGGGCCACAGTGCGAAACCTGGCAGGGCTTTAGGCACACCTTTAGCCACTATCACTTAGATATAGAACCGGTACGGGTGAATTTAGACAAGGCAGTAACGGGGGTAAGTGAAGGCAACCAGCGCTGGGTTGCGCTGACCGACACCGGCGAGCTGGGCTTGGCCGCGCCGGTGGTAAAGCTGCTAAAACAACTGCACAGCGGGCATTCAACCGGCCAACCGCAGCTCTTCTAACAAGGCATCCAAAGACTGCACCAAATGCGGTAAGGCACGCTCTGGCCCATAGATGTGCAAGTCTTCCACCGTAAAGTAATGGATGCCATTCGCCCGGTGGGGAAAGTGCTGCTGCATCATGGGGTAATGTTCATCCCGGCTGGCGGCAATCACCCGGTGGTACTGATCAAAATGCTCATCCTCCACCCGCGCCGGAAAGCGGCTGGTATCGGCCTCCAAACCAATCTCGCTTAGGTATTGAATAGAATGTGGAGACATAGGCCCCTCCACCCCTTCAAACAGCGGATGGCGGGTAATGGCCTTGGAATCCGCCCGCCAATTTAAGCCGGCAAGCGCGGCGTGGTGGTTAAAATACTGCTCCGAAAACCGGCTGCGATAGTAATTGGCAGTACACAAAAACAGCAATTGATTCATTCACATCACCTCAAAACGGCGTTAATGGCGCGCAGCGATTACCAACGCACACACGCCAGAAACGCATTCACAAAACGGCTATAATGCCCAGCCGATAAGACGCTTTAATGAATCAACCCTACTACAGAGAGCAAGGCCAAGCCATGAGTCGAACCGTATTGTGCCGCAAATATAAGCAAGAACTGGAAGGCCTAAACCGCCCGCCCTATCCCGGCGCCAAAGGCCAAGACCTATACGACAACATCTCCAAACAGGCCTGGGCCGACTGGATGAAATTTCAAACCATGCTCATCAACGAGCGCCAACTCAACATGATGGACATGGGCGCCCGCACCTACCTCAGCGAACAAATGGACAAATTCTTCGCCGGCGAAGAAACCGACCAAGTAGAAGGCTACGTGCCACCCAGCCAAGCTGGCGCTGATCAGAATTCAAACGACTGATTTCACAACATTTTTATCTCCCAAGCTCTTGACTCCAAAGAGCCGAGCGGGTTTAATACGCGCCTCTTTAGGGGCAGCAGCCCTAACCGATTTAGCCCGGATAGCTCAGTCGGTAGAGCAGGGGATTGAAAATCCCCGTGTCGGTGGTTCGATTCCGCCTCCGGGCACCATAAACAAACCCCTTAGTACCTCGGTACTAAGGGGTTTTTTTATGGTGCCTGAGTGGTAGGGATCGAACCATAGCTCGACAAATTTGCCGGGAGCAAATTTGGACAGCCGAAGGCTGGGCCCGGAGGGCTGGGCTACACGGACGTAGCCCACATTCCGCCTCTACCCCACTCTCCATACGCACCACAGCCAACTATCGCACCAGCGGGGCTTTTTAACTGTAACCCCAGGCGGTTAGAGAAAGTCAGAAAACTCTTTAAGTTTCGACACTGTTTGGGGGAGTTGTTGTTTCTGCAAAATAGCCAGGAACTCATCGACGTTAATCTGGGGATTCTTTAACGCTGTTCGCTGCTTCTTGATGGCTGAACAACAAAGCGCCGGAGCCATATCAATCTGGTAATAGATAAAATCGTCTGGGTGAAGTAGTTCGATTCCATATGGTTTCAAACCAGCTGCAGGAAAGTCTTTAAGATTCAGAGTAACGATAGCATCCGCATTACAACGGATAGCTGCTGCCAGCACGTGGCGATCATCAGCGTCCGGTAATTGAAGAGTCCCAATCAAAGATTTGTACCCCGTGACTCTGGCATCTTTTACATGGGCATTCATCAAGTCGCGTATGCGTTCCAATTTATCGCGAGTATATTTTCCTTGCCGTAACAGTGCATTAATCCACTCTTCGTGAATCTGATCCGTCCAGTGCGCCTTAAACAAGCCTGTCAGGGCTAAACGCATTAAAGTATGCCGCAGAGGCGCGGGATACAAAACACAAGCATCGTACACTACAGTGAACTTGCTCACGGCTGCTCAGTACCCCATTCCCTCATCTTGAGATAGCGCAACCAGCTCATCCAGAGCCTTGCTACGCAGCTGCTCTGTCTTCTCCCGATAAGCCAAGACATCGGTTAGCAATACCCGGCGGTGGGCACCGACCTTGCGAAAGGGAACCTCGCCCTTCTCCAGCAAACCGACCAAAAAGGGGCGGCTTACATTGAGCAAGTTGGCGGCCTCCTGAGTACTGACCTCTTGGTGATGCGGAATCAGACTAATCGCATTACCTTTAGACGTCTCAGACAACACATCGAGCAGCATTTGCAGCACATGCCCAGGTAGCACCAGCTCATCGGACTCACCATTGCTACCAAGCAATGAGAGCTGAACGCGTTCCACGTTCGCATACTTGGACAGGGTACGGCTTGATATCTTCGCTTGCTCTACCTCTGTACTGGTAGGCAAGTGGACTATTTTTTGAGCGGACACAACGAACCTCCAGAATTCATGACGTTATAAAGTAATCACACGTGGATGATTCCCCAGAGGATAGCACAAACGAAATATACGAAACATTCAAAATATTCGAATATTTATATGGCGTGTCTATCTCATAGATTCACATGATATGTAACGTCTATAACCAGGAACGAACTGGTAGATTCACAGGGTTAAGCAGCCCGAACCAGCTGGCGTATAGCGGACCGCAATATTATGGGCAGCTAAAATATTATTGAACTTTTAATCAACTAAGGCTAGTTTTGACGAACGCTGAATATAGCGACAGTTGTCGGTGAAAAGGATTTATTCGAGGATATGTGACGTGGCGCCTATCTAGCGATCGGCAAGGTCTTACCAGGCCGAGAGATTAATGACGCATGCTAGTTAGGGTGTACTTACTATTGCTTAGATATATGACGAATCGCACGGATACCTGTCGGGTGTTAAATTGTTATAGCTCCGAATTGTCGAGGATAGAATGTCATACGCCCTAATCGATAATGCTTCTCTGACTGCTGTAGAAAGAGCAGTTGGACGAGTTGTTGTTAAGAACCCTGATACTATAAATGGCGATTTGGTAGCTTTTGAAAATCTTATACAGGCAATCCTTTTCTATGATGACTTGATATGCGTAGACAACTATAAGGAAGAGCATAGGGATTCGAGAATAAAGAATTTTGATTTTATTAGATTCCTATCGCCAAATTCTTATGGTCTTGATCAAGTAGAAGCATTGTCACAAAAGCAGGCAAGGTCAATTAAGCCTGAAATACGTGGCGGGGAGTTTGCTGATGATGATTTTCGTGAGTTAGTAGAATTATTAAAGCTCAATATGGTTTGCACATGGGATATGCGGTCCAGTGTTTACTATTTAACCATGAAGATGTTAGGTCAACCGAATACCCCAGAGTACGAAAAATACAGTGAATTAAGCTCGGCTATTTTCAATGAGTTATCCGACGTTGGTTCAACGAAAGGGTACTGGTCAACCAATGCCACCTTGATCAGCTCTAAGGGGCATGTGCATACATCTGAGGAATTCCAAAAGCAAGTAGATGGGCTAGGCGGTGTTACTCGCCCTTTAGAAATGTTTATTGCTTCTCTGAACTGGCTTGCTTTTAAGTCAATCTACTACAGTATTGCCGCGAAGCATTTGCGGGCTGATTCTTTTATTCATCCAATTAGGCATGCTTATCAGCTACATTGGATGAAAAAGACAGGGGCTTTTGGTCATGACTTCTCCGCAAAAGTACTATCTAATCTTTCACAAAAGATATCCACATCAATTTCTGAAGTTGTAGATCATGGTCGAGCTGCGACTGTAAGTATGGATATTCCCATTTTTAGTGCTTGGCTTGCACAAGAATCAGGTGGAATACAAAATTCTATCGGTGCAGCATTAGAGGTTAAGAAATCCAATCATTTCATGGTTACTAGAGAAACACTTCGAGAGATAAAAATTGCTTATGACGAATCTGGTCTAGCTAAAGGGAACGTCAAAACCACAAAGCTGCTTTCTGAGTTAGATAAAATATCAGGTGATTTAAAAAGGACTTATGGAGTTCCTTCTCCTCAAGGAATACAAGGTAGCTTTTTGATTAAAACAATAAATTCCTTAACTTCTCCCTTCGGAATTCCAGCCATACCTGATAAGGAATTCGCTCTTAGCACACCGGACTTTATGAAAAGCAATCAAAGTAAAGCCTTTTCTACAATATTCAAAGATATCGCCAATGAGCTTACTTCTATAGAGCGTTTAGGCGGGCATAGAGATTTGCTGGCCTCTCAGTTTCAAATTGATGATGAGTATTACACTGCACCGAAGACGGAAGATCCTCAATTCCGTAGGGCAAGTTCTAGTTGGAAACTTCCGATGTAAAGCTATAACAAGGCGCTGCTGTCGGACAAATTTTCCACTGCGCTCCAAATTTGCCGCAGAGCGCGGCGTTATGCGCAGCAAAAATTATTGAGTGAAAACAAACGAAAGGAGAATTTAGGATGGAAAATGGATGGTATGCATTTTTAGTGATTGTATTGGTTATGTTCTCAATTTTACCGCTAATTATTTTTATATTGGAGTCCATTAAAAATCCAATAAAAAACAAAGGATTATTGGCCTGGGGGATAGGGCTTCTTGTTTTCGCTGGCGTTTACTTTGCGTTTCTAACTGACGGGGAAGAGCGTTTCAAAGCAGTTAAAGTTAACTCTGAATCTGAGGAATCTCTCCGGCAGAAAATAGTATCGTTATTTGGTCTATGGATATATATAGTTCCAGCAACCTACCTATCTCTCGGCTGTAGTTTGATGGCATCCTATAGTACAAGAGAGGAAGAAAATGCATAACCAAGTCAGCCAGCGGACCTCCGTTCCAAAAGAGGCCATAATAAGGACATAATAAGGGACAGGCACTATCATAGAGGCAAAAGGGACAGGCACCTTCAAACATTCGGTTATTTTATGGCAATGGTGAAATAATTGATGCGAAAGTACGGTTAAAGCAGAAAAAGTGATGTGGTCTAAGGAGTGCCTCCGAGCTGGAAGTACATACTTAAGAATAACTAGGAGATAATAGTGACGGAAAAGCTAAAGGGCTTCTTTGCATACGCATCTAACCCCTCGGAAATTGGCCAAACGATAGAAGCTGCAGTTAAATCAGCCAATATGGGCTCTGAATTTTTAGTCGAAACATGGCGAGCGCTAGATATACCCGGTCACTTTATTTCAGAAATGGTTATTGAGGGAATTGATAACTGTGACTTTCTCGTTGCAGACATCTCGGTGCTTAACTTTAACGTTACATATGAAATTGCTTATGCAATCGGTAAGGGTAAGCGAGTTTTTATAACTAAAAACTCAAGTATAAAAGAAAGTTCACCGACAATACGAGAAGTAGGAATTTTCGATACATTAGGATTTCAGACATATCAAAACTCAGCGGAATTGGCGCGTCATATAGGTAATGCATGCAAGGTTAATCCTTTAAAAATACCAAACAAAATAAATACCAAGTCTCCAGTATATTTAATGGAAGGGCTGCATAAAACTGATTGGGCATCTCGGATAGTTTCAAGAATCAAAAAAGCGAGATATCTGTTTAGATCATTTGACCCAAATGAGCAGCCTAGATTATCTGCAAATGATGCTATAGGTCAGGTGGCTCAGTCTCATGGCGTGGTTGTGCCACTCTTGTCTTCCAACTCCGTTGGAGCGGAAGTCCATAATATGCGTGGCGCGTTTGTCTCGGGGTTATCACAGGGCATGGAAAAGGCTCTATGTATGCTGCAACATCAAGAAGAGCCTGTTCCTTTAGATTATAGAGATTTTGTAAATTTCACCTATCACCCTAACGACGTAAATGAGTGCATTGCAGAGTTTGCGGGAAAGGTTGCGGAAGCATTTCAACAAGAAACCAAAGAAGTTGTAGAAAGCGAAGATACATTTTTACAGTCGCTCGACCTTGGGGCATCTTCAGCTGAAAATGAAATGCGAACGCTGGAAAACTATTATCTAAAAACCGATCAATTTTTACGGTCTTTAAGGGGCGAGGTAAATATTGTCGTTGGTAGAAAAGGTTCTGGAAAATCTGCGATATTTCTACAAGTTAGAGATAGAGAGCGAAACAAACAAGGAAACATTGTTTTAGACTTGAAGCCTGACGGATATAAATTGATCAAGTTCAAGGAACTTATTCTTACATTCTTAGAGGAAGGCACATTTCAGCACACCATCATGGCTTTTTGGGAATATGTTTTGTTGCTTGAAATCTGTTACAAGATACTAGAAAAGGATAGAGAGCAGCATAAGCATGATCATCATTTATATGAACCCTACAGGAAACTTGCAGAACTCTACCATGCAGAAGGTTATGAAACTGAAGGTGATTTCTCAGAGCGGATGGGCTCACTTATGGAAAATATATCTACTGAATATAGATCTAAACATGGAGACCAAAGAGGAGTTAGATTAAACGCTTCGAAGTTGACTGAAATGCTGTATTGTCACGACGTAAGAGAGCTGGCAAAACAAGTAATAGAGTACATGACTCATAAAGAAACGTGCTGGCTCCTGTTTGATAACATTGATAAAGGTTGGCCTACGAGTGGGCTTGAGCATGAAGATCTTTTGATAATTCGTGCTCTTATCGATGCGACAAAAAAAATAGAGCGCCAGTTTAATAAATCGAATGTAAATGTTAACACCATCATATTTTTACGAAATGACGTGTTCGAGCTACTAGTAAAAGAAACTTCGGATAGAGGAAAAGAAGCAAGCGCACTGTTAGATTGGACTGATCCCGACCTGCTTAGAGAGTTAGTCAGACTAAGAATAATTTCTAATGAAGTTAATGGTGATAATTCGTTCCAAGCCATCTGGCCAAAGATTTGTGTGAGTCACTATATGGGAGAAGAAAGCTCACAGTTTCTTATAGATAGATCGTTGATGCGGCCTCGATTTTTACTGAATTTGATAGGGCAGTGTAAGAGCTTTGCTATAAATTTGAACCATGAGCGCATACTTGAAGATGATATCGAAAAGGGGTTGCAAGCCTATTCGACGGATCTTCTGGCTGATGTTGGATACGAAATCCATGATTTAGAAAATAGAGTGGATGATGTACTCTACGCTTTTATTGGATGTAATCCTTCACTGAAAAAAGAAGAGATTATGAATATCCTTGGGGAGTATGGCGTAGAGGCTGAGTTCCAAGATAAAGTTTTTGAACTCCTTTTATGGTATGGATTTTTAGGTATAAAAATTGAAGATGAAGAGAAGTATATCTATCAGTTCAATTACAGTATGAAATTAATGTCAGGAATGATAAAAAAAATGAACAACAGCCTATTTTGTATTAATCCTGCCTTTTGGCCAGGATTGATGATTTGGCAGTGATATTGGTCAGGCAGCCCCTACTAGCAGCTACTATGGCAGGGCACACCAGGGGGGCACACCAGGGGACAGGCACTCACAAATAGCCAGCCACCGTGGACAGGCACTTTCAAAAAAGGGCGCCCCTCTGGGGAAGGGCCCCTCTGGGGACAGGCACTGTAAATTCTCTCAAAAAAGAACTCAAAATCAACAAAGCCAGTCGCAACAGAGCGCCCACTACAGGCACCAGGGGACAGGCACTCTCAAAAAGCCCTCAAGGGGACAGGCACTCTCAAAAAAGAACTCAAAATCAACAAAGCTAGTCAAAGCAAAACGCCCTCTACAGCGATTCAATCCTCAGGCCACACAAAATCAATAGCAATTGAAACTAAAAATGGCTCGTAGGAATGCATTTTAGGTTATAAAGTAAATCGGCAGACACTAGTCACCCGCCCAGAGCAACCAGGGGGTCCAGTAAAAGGCATGATACAATCAGTCTACGCTGATCGCTGTAAGGATGGAGGGCTTTTGGTGAAGTGGGATCGGTAGCTGGCTTCGAATTGGGTGGCAGTTTTAAGCCAACTGTCGGATTTGACATTGAGTCTTTTAAGAATCGGCGGAAGGTGACTTTCAATGGCCCCTCTTTTATCGGCTAACACTGCCCTGCCGGTAAAATCGACCAACTCCAGATAATCAATGAAAGTGAAAGGTAAGTCATTTTGAGTATCATTGTTTATCACCTCCGCGAAAGGCTGCAAAGGCTTAATCGGCAAATTAAATTTTGTTATGGCACCCTGCTCCATTTGCTCAGCAACGGCTTTTTCTGCATCAAATTTTGGCTCAATACGCTCTTGAATGCTGGTGTAGTCAGATGCCTCTGGCGTGCTTGCCATGCCGGCCCTCACTGGGTTTAGGTCAACGTAGCACATAGCCGACAACAGCGCTTCTTCGCTTAGCAACGCTTGCGATTTGTAGCGCGATTCCCAGAAGTGGCCTGTGCAGTTGTCTTCCTTATTGGCTTGGCGGGCAACGGATTCGTTAAGGCACTTCATAAACCAGCCAAGATTGGTCAATCGTTTACGAAAGATATCAACACAGTCACTTACTGCTTTTAACTCAGCTGGGCTGAGATTTTGGTCATCAAGAAACCTCTGCACCAGTGTTGGCCCTTTAAATAAGCTCGTCCACCGTATTAACACCTCCTCTGAAGACCACGCCTGTGCGTCCTCTGGGCATAGTTTTACAACTATGTGGTAGTGATTGGACATAACTGCGTAGGCACTTACCTCTATACTGAAAATCGATGAAAGCAGACGAACTCTGTCTTCGATCCAAGCTCGGCGGTGTTCAAAGCTACGGCCAGTGCTGTGGTCAACGCCACACAGATACGTGCGCCGCACACAACGCGAGACGACATGGTAGTAGGGCGTTTCTTGTACACAGACCTGAGTGTTCGGCGACAATTAGGATGACCGGTTGACGACAACTATCTTGGCCGGTTGGGTGTGACAATTGGCAGCTTGTATCCAGTGTGGAGTTCAAGGTGCCAGGTCAACACATCACCCAGCGACAAGAGGAGCTGTATATGCAGCATCGCCAACAAGGTATGAACCAAGAAACAGCCGCCGCCAAAGCCGGCATTTCAGTTCGAAGTGGACGTAGAATTGAGAATGCATCAACAACCCCGCGACCTAAGCACGATAGGAACTGGCGTACCCGAGAAGATCCGTTAGAAGCGGTTTGGGAGACTGAACTCGTACCTCTCTTACGGGCGGAGCCTGATCTTACCGGTACAACCCTACTCGAATACCTGGAAGAACATTACCCCACCCATTACGACCAACGCATATTGCGAACCCTGCAACGCCGAGTGAAGCAGTGGAAAGCGTTACACGGGCCAGACAAGCCCGTCATCTTTCGCCAGCAGGCTGAACCCGGACGGCAAGGGTTTTCTGACTTCACACACCCCGATAGTGCTATAACCATCGCCGGAGAGCCGTTTAAGCATCTGCTCTACCAATTTCGCTTGGCTTTTAGCGGCTGGCGCTCAGTGACGATTGTCCAAGGCGGCGAAAGCTATGCAGCATTATCGACAGGCTTACAGCGTGCCTTACAGCAGGCGGGCGGCAGCCCCATTGAGCACCGCACCGATAGTTTGAGCGCGGCACGCAACAACCGACAAAACCTGTGGACGGATGCTTATGCTGACTTGTGCAGTCACTACAATATGACGCCGACCCGTAACAATCTGGGAGAGTCTCATGAAAACGGTATTGTTGAATGCGCGAACGGCTCGCTAAAACGTAGGCTCTCCCAACAGCTTAAGCTTCGCGGCAGCCACGACTTTGACAGTATCGAGTCATACCAACACTTTACCGACCAAGTTGTTGAGCGCCTGAATCGACGCTCACACTCTCGCTTCCAAAAAGAAAAACAAGCACTGCAAGGCTTACCAGAGCAGCAAGCTGCTAACTATCAAACACTTAACCTGAAAGTGACTCGCTCATCGACCATCGAGGTTCGCCGGGTGGTTTACAGTGTACCGTCGAGACTGATTGGCGAGCGCGTCCAGGTTAGGCTCTACCACGACAAATTAATGATCTATGTAGGCCAGCAGGTCGCGCTGACACTTGCTCGCATATATCCAGCTAACGGCCACACTCGCGCAAAAAGCATTGATTACAAACATTTGATTCATGCGCTCGCAGCCAAGCCCCAAGCGTTCCGCTACTCACAGCTGCGTGATGAACTCTTGCCTGACGACAATTACCGCCAGTTGTGGCAATACGCTGATAAAGCGTTGGAGTCGCGTCAAGCCTGTAAGTGGATAGTAACCGTGCTGCGACTTGCCTACGAATACGACGCAGAGAAGCAATTGGGCGAAGAGCTTCTTGTTGAAGTTAAATCCGGCAAGTTCGCGTCAATTAAAAACATCCAAGACCGGTTCTTCCGGCCCTCCCAATCGGTGCCAGAACTGCAAGGCAGGCAGCATGACCTGCAAAGCTACGATGAACTGCTGTCATCGCTGAAGACACAAAAATCCTGGACAGAGGAGGAACCCTTTTGAACGACTCAACCGCCTTACTGCTAAAAGAGTTACGCTTGCCTGCGTTTGTCCGGCACTACCAGTCACTCTGGGAAACGGCTACCGAAAAGGGTTGGTCACACACCCAATACCTGGCAACCCTGTGTGAGTATGAAATCTCGGACCGCTACCAACGCCGCACACAAAAGTGGATACGTGAAGCACAGCTGGCCGGAGGTAAAACCTTTACTGAGTTCAATGACGATGGCCTAAACAGAGAGACCAAAGCCCAACTGGCTCGGCTAAAGCAAGATGCATCATGGGCTGAGCATGCCGATAACGTGTTGCTCATCGGCCCTAGCGGTACCGGTAAAACCCACATCGCCAGCGCCTTGGTCCATCAGCTTATCGAGCACGGTATACGCTGCAAGCTGTTCCCCGCAATCGCTCTGGTTCAGCTGTTGCAGCAGGCCAAACGTGATCTAGACCTTATGGCTGCCATGACCAAGCTGGATAAATATCGCGTCATTGTGATTGACGACATTGGCTATGTAAAAAAGACCGATGCAGAAACCCAGGTGCTGTTTGAGTTTATCGCTCATCGCTACGAAAGCGGCAGCTTGATTATTACCGCCAATCAACCGTTCGGCTCATGGGACAAAATCTTCCCCGACAGCATGATGACGGTAGCGGCCATAGATCGACTCATCCACCATGCGACAATTATCGAATTAGAAGGAGAAAGCTATAGAAAGAAGCAGCAACTAGAGAAGGCAACCAACACTAAAACTGAACACGCCTAACCGGCCATCATAATTGTCGCCGACCGGCCAAGATAGTTGACGTCTAACACCTGAGTATTTCTGGGGCGAGTCATAGCGATCACATAAGTGGTTATAAATACAGCACTAGATAAATATACACCACATTCACCAGCGAACAAAAGATAACCAGTTGGCAATCTTCGTAAATACTCGTGTGTTAAGTTAGGTAATATTTGTGCTGTTCTAACCACGTCGGAACGGAATCGGATATACCCAAAACATTTGCTGGATACTAGTATATGGGCCTGGCTTGGTGTCAGCTATTGCTTCTCTTTAGCACCAATCCTTTACACTCCAAAGCCCAGCATTATCAAGAACTACGGATTAGGGCAAATACAACGGCCCTTAGAAAGGAAGTTGAATTTTTAGTCAATAAAGGCTAATTTTGCTGCATGCTGAATACAGAGACGCTCTTCTCGCAAAGGTTTTATCTAGGGATGTGAAGATCCATAATCTTAGCAATAATTTACGTCTTGGACAGCTGGGCGAAATAGGAATCTTGCCAGTTACGATGCGCTTACTTTTTGTCGATACTGACATTCAGACGGCTATCCGTTCTATTTGAATTTGTTAGGTGAATAAAGAACAAATGAAAAAAACACTATCTATATTACTCTTTTTATTAATCACAGCCAGTTGTAGCAACGAGGTAGGAAACGTAGAAAATCCGGAAATCAGGTCGCACTCTTTCTTAGAATCGATGTATATGGATGACTATTATCCGAAGAATCTTGTCAATAAATCTAAGAATGTACTTATCAAGTTATGTGTGGACATAGAGCACACAAATCCATCGACGACCGAGGAATTATTAAACATCACCCACGCCGCGACGGATCAGTTCAATGAGTTGATGTATGAATTCCAAGACCAAGGCAGTGATTTAGAAACTCTAGCAAGAGAAGCGATAGCTTCAGATATTGCATTTATTCTTTCTACCTACGGCTATGACATAGATATAGAAGATGCGATAGCCACGCGGGAGTGGTAATCAAAAGACAACTTCGCCACTACAACGGCTGGCATATCACCGGCCACTGCGGTTAGCTTCCTAGGGCCTGTTGACACTAATTTGGCACCACTGCTGTAGGCTACGCGCCCCGGGTAGCTTCCCGTTCAACTAGGCGCCATGAGTGAAATGTAGTGGGCCTACATGAGCGATTGGCAACAACGTTGAGCGGGAAGCTGGCTCCAGCCCTACGGGTTGAGCCAGGAAATAGCCCACTCGTTGTTGCTCACCGCTTATTTGGGCCCACCAAACTTCGCGGTTCGCGCCTAGATTGGACTATTTCCTGACTCAACAGAGGCTCCGAATTAGTGTCAACAGGCCCTAGCTCTAGAGATTTCTGAATATGATCGATAAATACGAACACGATTTTAGGACCAATGGGACAGGCTCTCTCAGCAGTAACTGTTGTCGGTAAAACGTCTGTAATAGGAAATTAGATAAGGCAGCTATCTATTTTGATCGGAGTTACCGAAACAGGCCATAAGATAGTCGACCACTGCCAGTTAGAGCGTACTTATTTTAGAAGAGTGACAACTCGAATGGCACTCCTCCGAAAATAAAGTTGTAAGGCGGCAAAATACCCAAACTATGGCAGCCATATGAAAGATCCACAAGAATCGAAAAGCGACTTACGAAAAAGAGCTGATGCCATTAAGGAATATCGATGCAAAAATCTCATAGTCGTTATTGAGAACCCCAAAACGCTGAAGAATATTGGTTCAGTCGTTAGAAATATTGATGCTCTTGGAGCTGAAAAGGCTTATATCATTGACGAGACCAATTCACTGCCTGATGATTGGCAAGATATGAGGCATTGGAATCCTCTGGTTAAGCCATCCGCCTCGGCAATAAAGTGGAGTTTTGTAAAGAAATTTAAAAACACAACCACCTGCCTTGATCATTTAGAAGCAAATGGATTCACTTCGATAGTCACATCCCCACACGTTAAAGGGAAAAAGAATGTCGAGCTTTCTAAAGGAGACTATACCCACAAAAAGCTTGCCGTCTGGTTCGGGAATGAAACCAAGGGTGTTAGTAACCTAGCTATCGAACGTAGCGAAATGTGCGTTAGCATCCCTATGTACGGCATAATCGAAAGCCTTAATCTTGGAACTTCAAGCGGTATAGTGCTCTATGAGATCACTAAACAGAGACGTGCATTTACCGAGAAAAAATATGGAATTGATCTATCTAAGCCACCCAACAAATAGCTGAAAGGACAACTCAAACGAATCTTCATACCAACACCGTCTTTGAACTATATAGAAAATGCAATGCGATTTATTTGGCGACACTGTGCTCTAAAGAAAGATCGGCGGAATAAACATGATCAAATATAACAATGGTGCCTTTGTTGTTGAAGGCTTTTTAACGCAAAAGGAATGTAGCGACTTAATATCCAGAAGCGAAGGCATCGGTTATACGCGCTCAAAAATACAAACAAGCTCTGGCGAAGAAGAGTCGATTTCTGTTCGCAACAATGAGCGCATACTATTTGACGACTATGATCTCGCAAAGCAGCTTTTCGACAGATTATTACAGTACCTTCCGCAAGAAATAGACGCATGGAAGCCAAGTGGGTTAAATAAAAAGTTTAGGTTTTACCGATATGGTGGCGACCAGTACTTTAAGTGGCATGTAGATGGCTCTTTTAAGCGTGATTATTTTGAAGTTAGCAAATTGACAGCACTGCTATACCTCAATGGCGATTTTGAGGCCGGAGAAACCGAATTTGAGGGCATAAAAATACAGCCTGAGCCTGGCTTACTTCTGGTGTTCCCACACAAACTCAGGCACCAAGGTGTACCACCCAAAAACGGCATAAAATACGTTCTTCGAACCGATGTAATGTATGCAAAAGCCTAACAATCAATACACAGCTGGGCACTTTTGCTTTTGCCTTAACCAACTCTGCCTAGGAAATGTCTTTTGACTTAGAACACAATTAAACACGCTAGAGTGACCTAGTTTTAAGCAACTGCAGGCCAGCTGAGAAAATGACTGAGCTAAACATAACGGAATATAGTATGAAAAATTCAAAATTTGGATTCATTGGAATAGGAATCGGCGCATCAGCTTTACTCCTAGCACTTGTTCATTTCTGGGCTGGCCCGTTCTCGCCTAAGCCCGCCCTTGAAACACTTGTTGCAGATAAAGCGGCTGCTATCCGCAGTGCAACCTTAGATACAATAAACGGCAAGGCGCGCACATATGAAACTACCAATGCTACATGGGACGCTAACAGAATCACTCAGTTAGTGACTGCCGTACTTGGAGGACTAGCATTTATATTTGCAGTACTCTCCTTTGCATTAAAAGAACCAAACAGGGTTTCAGGTGGTGCAGCAGTACTAGGGGTAAGCGCAATAGCGTTTCAATTTATCGCCATGTATGCAATGGCACTGTTGGTTGTGATTCTCATAGCGGTGGTGCTTTCTAGTCTTGGCGTGGGCTGAATTTAGCACACTATCTACAAACGCCGCCAAGCAATATTACCTAGTAGTATTAACACTCGCTTCGCGAGACTAACTCAGAGTGTTAATACTTTTCCCCATCATACGCCAGCGACTATCTATGCTCTTTTATTTGCGCCCAATCTGAGAACTAGCATAGCAGACGATTACTATTTTTTACTTTAACCCCGCCAGGCTCTACCGTAAAATTTGCGCCACCTCGCCAAAGCGTCCAAGCCAAACCGCTCCCAACAAACGAGAAAATAATGACGACGATATACGACACGCCAAAAGCCAACCTCGAAAACGAACAAGCACCCGCATTTAGCCTGTTTAAATTAAACGGCATCGTTATCGCAACATTCGTTGGCTCTGCGGTGGCAGGCGGAATTTTGATGTACATAAATTTCAAAAGACTTGGCCTCCCTGATAAAGCCAATAAGAGCCTTTTGTACTCAATTATCGGGTTTGTGCTGTTAATGATCGCTAGTATTTTCATTCCCTATGCCGATAAAATCCCAAACATTGCTTTCACTGTTGCACAGGTAGTTGCGTTATTGCATTTCTCCAAAGAACATCTTGGCCCACTGATTGATTCACATGCAGCCAACGGCGGCGAGCTTGCCTCTAACTGGAAGGCGTTTGGGATTGGCTTACTGGTCTTACTCCCTGTAGTTGCATTCGTGTTTTTGCTGGCATTTTCTACTATTTAAAAATTGTGAATAACGTTCCAATTACTGCAATCACGCTTAGCGCCATTACACTGGTATGTTCCTTGGTGGTTGCATATTCAGCGACTAACTTTATTTTTGGAACTGTTCCGGTAGTTAAGCTCAGTGACTTAGGCGGTATTACCGTAGCGGATCTTTACCGAGTGGAAGTCTGGAGACTGTTCACCTCTCAAGTTATTCATTCCAAACAAATTCACATGCTCTACAACGTAGTATCTCTTATACTTCTCGGTTATGGAATTGAGAAGCACCTAGGTTGGCACACATTTCTTCTTACTTGGTTTATCACCGGCGCTTCTGGCACCCTGTACAGCACCCTATTTGTGGAGGCCCCTTGGAACGTAGGCACAGGCGGATCACAAGCAATTTTTGGTTTGATCGGTTTTAGCTTTGTACTATTAACCAAATTAAAACACAGCCTTTTTTTAATTGGCGTGCTATTATTTTCTTTTGTACCCGCATTGATGCTCGATATACTCTTTGCACACTACCCCAAGCCGGGCCACATAATGAGTTTAACGGCGGGCATGTTAATAGGCACATTACGCATCAACAATTTAGCGACAACTAAAGCTCAATAATTCCCCTAGCTCTTAGCCAACGAAATAGCAAGACCGGTGTAATCTAGAACTTAAACCACAAGAGGAAATTAGATGCTTTCTTGGATCATAGTATTAGCCGGCCTCGGCGCATCTTGGCACTACACAGATTTGGAATCTCAAACTGCATTGTATAGTGTAGTGTTCCCTCTGCTATTTCTTGTTTTTGCAGCTGCACTGGCGATTAAAATTGTAGTGTTTTTGAACCCGAGTAAAGGCCGAGCCAATTCTAATAACAGTAGCACTGGGTTCTGGGGCGATTCCGGCGGCAGTGATTGGGGTGGCGGTAGCGACGGCGGCTGCGGTGGAGGCGGAGACTAGCTCTGTTATTTGTGCTGTAGTGAGAATTACCCAATTAGGTTATGAGTAATAGCCCCACCACCTCATAGCAAGCTGGCGCACAGTGTTCACAAGCCGATAAACGCGCCGAACACTCTTTCTATCTCTATAGATCCAAATTACGCCCTGGCGAATATTTCAAATCCCAAGCTTAACTCATTAAGAGCATGCCCCCTCATAAACATTAACGCGTTCTATTACCTTTTGGTTAGTGGTTTTAACGTAAGTTTGTCTCGATATAAACTGTACTTGTTATAGCACCGATCTCCTCAAGGGTAGTAAGCTTTTATCAAAAGGGCTTGTATAGAACGCCCGCCTAACCTAAACAGGCGTAAGCATATAGTGCCAGCAATTAACCATATCAGCATAAATTGCACAGCCTGGCGATAGCAAAACTCTGAGCGCAACCCGTAAATGTGTGTTGGCGGCGGTATGAAAACCCGTGCAAGCGCCAACCCTACTCTAATTACTAACAAAAACCGGAGAGCCCGTGGATAAACAGAACGAACTAAGCGTTGCAGGCAAGGTAGTAATAGTCACCGGAGCCAGCCGAGGTATTGGTCGTGTAATTGCGCTTGCCTTGGCCAAGCAAGGGGCTCGCGTTGTTGTTACCGCTCGCTCTGTGTCTGCGGGTGACCAACCCGGTACGATTGGTGAAACTGTGAATAAGATTAAAGCCAACGGTGGAGTAGCGCTTGCCATTGAGGCGGACATGGCCAAAGAGGCCGACCTTAAAAAACTTGTGCAGCGCACCTACGAACACTTTGGTGCGGTTGATATTTTGGTGAACAATGCGGGAGTCACCCACCAAAAAAGCTGGTCTTCACCATTGTTAGAGATACCCCGATCGGACTGGGAATACCAATATGCGGTTAACGTTCATGCGCCTTTTACATTAACCCAGCTGGTAGCGCCTATCATGGAGGCTAACGGTGGTGGCCGTATTATCAATATTACCGCTGGCTGTGCTGAGGTTTATAGGCTGCCGGAAGAGCAACCCTTTCGTGAAGCCATTGGTGATTTCCGGCTTGCCGCACCGGCGTATTTTTCCAGTAAAAGAGCACTGGATCGTTTCTCGAATGTAGTTGCCGCTGAGCTGAGCCGAATGAATATCGCCATTATTGGTGTAATGCCTGGGCTAACGGCTTCCGAGCTTACCGTTAAAAATGTACAAACAGCAGGCTTAGACGATTCTTCTTTGGTCCCCATGGAAGTTCCGGCGCGCATGGTGGCTTACTTCGCCTCCTGTGAGAATCCACTGGAGTATACCGGGCGTTTATTTTGGGCGGAGCGCGAGCTCAAAGTGTTGGGTTTAGAGCCAGAATATAACGAGCTTTAATAAACCATTGTTTTTTACCATCACCCAAGGTAGCAAAGCCTCTCTAACAACAGACCCTTGCTGCGAGTCCTAATCCTCCCTCGACTTTCACCGTTCTTGCACAATGTTCCGCTATCATCGGAAGATTAAAGGCTGTTCCTCAACGGCACCTCTTACACCTTTTAGGGTCGTAATAGCCATCAGAGGTTTGCTTGCACCTGAACTCGGGTGCGCCGAACCGATACAAGCATTCACTAAGCGGATAAAGGACATACTATGACTGAAAACTTCACCCCCAAAGCCTACTTAAAAAGCAGCTGCCCATTTTGTTTTAAGCTGGTGATGTTTTTGGCGGAAGCCAAGCTGATGGAGAAGGTAGAGATTATTCGAATCGAATCCAGCGATGAAGCCGCACTGAGCCACTATCGCGACCAGTTGCAAAAAGCCACCGGCAAGGCCGCCAGCTTCCCTACGGTGGAGCTATCGCCCGGCAAATTCAGTAGCGATTCCGATGGCCTTATCAATTACTTTGGTGAAAAGTACGAGGTAGTGCCTTCATCTTTGCCGGGGCTGGCTTATTACAAAGATAATCTGTTCCCCGCTTATTTGGCGAATTTTAGGGAGTTAAAAGCGCTGAGAGCCGAAGCCACCAGCGCAAAGTAGCTAATTTTACTAGGCTGATTGCCGACATGTAGGCAGGGAGACTCACCTGCTTACCTAGTGTAATCAGCAAAATTGCTCAAACCCCAAAGGCTCCGCGCCCATACCCCATGGTCTACAAATTAGGTGTGTATACCTAAACGATAATCTGGTATACCGCTGCGGTATATTTACTGTAGTTATCAAATCACCGCTGTTCACTTCGCGCAAGCTTTCGATTGCAAACCAATAAAAACTTTATTTTTTTACATTCAGGTTGCAGTTTCTCCGTGGTAAGTTTCTTGCTTACTCAATGTATTAAAAGCACCGCTACTAGCGGCTTTGTTAAAACACATTGAAATTAATACTCAGATTTACTTACAACACGCCTGTTACGGAAAACCTATGAATATTTACGACACACCAGAAAAATACGGGATTATCTCCCGAGCCTTGCATTGGGCCATGGCCGCATTGCTCCTGTGGCAGTTTCTGGGCGCCGCTGCTCATTTACTCCTCTCTGATACAGCTATTAAAGGATTTTTATTTGGCCGCCACAAAGCCTTGGGATTTTTGTTATTTTTGCTGTTTTTTGTAAGGGTTGCATGGGCACTGATCAATGCCGCTAAGCGTCCGCCCTCGCTAAGCTTAGCCGCCAAAGCCGGCCACATCGCGCTGTATGCGCTACTGCTGGCAGTCCCCGCGCTCGCTCTTGCCCGCCAATACGGATCTGGTCGATCTTTTGATTGGTTTGGCATTTCTGTGTTTTCGGGTTTTGAAGGCAATGAAATCGATTGGATGGTGAATATTGGTAATTCATTCCACAGCTGGGCGGGATGGCTACTAGCAGCGTTAATTGCCGGCCATATTATAATGGTGTTCCTACACAAAAAAGCCAGCGACCAAGTGGATGTATTGCCCCGCATGTGGCGCTAGCCGACGCGCAGCCCGCCCAGCTTTGGCTGCGCGGGCCCTCCTGCCCGCTGCAGTAATAGCCTCTTCAATCACCACTGCCTTTGTCAACGCCAGAATCTTCAAACTTGTGCTTTAATAGTCATCTCCCAAGCACAAGGCTCCACCATGCTCAACCTCTACTACCACCCCCTGTACACCGGCGGCATCGACCCAGAAGCGCGCTTTCCGAGGGATCGTTACACCCTGCTGGCCCAGCGCTTGGCTGGCGTAAACGGTATACAGATGCACACCCCACGGCTCGCCACCCGGGAGGAGATAACCACCGTACACGATGCCGACTACGTCGATCGATTTTTAAACGGCGAACTAAGCGATAAAGAAGCCCGCAAGATTGGCCTGCGCCCTTGGCGGCCTGAGATTGTACCTCGCACCCTGCGGATTATGGGCGGCAGTTTGCAAGCCCTCGATGATGTGTTGAGCCATGGCGGATTGGCGGGCAATATGGCCGGCGGCACCCACCATGCCTTTTATGATTACGGTAGTGGCTACTGCATTTTTAACGATATAGCAGTGTGCGCCCATCACGCCTTACAAACGCCGAAGGTTAAACGCATACTCATTTTGGATCTGGATGTGCATCAAGGTGATGGCACCGCCGCCATGCTGCAATCGTGGGATAGCTGTTACACCGTGTCTTTGCACGGGGGTAATAATTTTCCCTTTAAAAAGCAACAAAGCGATTTAGATGTTGAGCTACCCTGCGACGCCACGGACACCGAATATTTATCAGCCCTAGATGAGCTATTAGCCACGCTGAATTTCAACGATTATGACTTACTGCTGTACCAAGCGGGGGTAGACCCTCTTATCACAGACCGACTCGGCCGTTTGGCAGTCACACGAGAAGGGCTAAACCAACGTAATCTACGCGTGTTTGAAAAAGCCCACCTGGCATGCTTACCCACGGTAATATTTATGGGCGGTGGCTATGCCGAGCCCATTGCCGATACGGTAGACGCGTTCCAAGATTTATTTACTCTCGCCGCGCAGTTCCAAGCACAGCGCTAACCGCTGCTATAGCATTAAGCACAAAAATCGCTCAGATCATCAACACATGCAAACACACCGAAAAAAACACGACGAGCAATGCAGTTATTAATTTATTACGCACACCCTGCGAGCTGCAAAGGTGTACCCCAGTGAATCAATAGTACAGTGTGTCCTAAATTTACCCATAATGATCCGCCCATATATTCTATTGCAAGATCAGACACTGTTTCGTAGCAATTCACTAACTTCGAAACACCTTTGAGGCCTAAATGCAACAGCTGCAATTTCTTTTAGCTTTATCCATTTTACCCACACCGGGGTTAAAAGTATTGGTTGGATCGAGACTCCGGTAAAATGCCTGTAGGCCATCCTCAGCTTCATATAAATGGCCGACATTGTGTTCCGCAGGGTATTTAGCCCCCCGCCTGTCAAGTAAAGCCAACATGTCGGCCTTAACTTTTTTGGCGTCGGAACCCTTTTTAAGAACATAGTCCTGATGGAATACATGGCAGAAAAAGTGCCCGTAATACAGGGACAGTTCGATATTGTCTGCAATATGTGGTGGCAACTTCTCTACCCAGTCTATGTCATCACGCCGCAGGGCTATATCCAATGCAAGAATTTCACCTACATGCTTCTGGTGCAGAAGTTCGTACCGAACGGCAGCGCCGGCGGCGGCAAAACGGTGTAAAAAAGCCGCACTAGCTTCTTTGGTAGAACAAGTGAAGTAATCCCCTGCACCGGGGTTTTGCCTAAAGTAGGCGTCCAAATACTGCTCGGCCTCGGAAATTCCATCGTCACTCATTTTTAGCAACAAGTGATGTTCGTACCGATTGCGATACTCCAGCATTTTTTGTGGCAGGTGTTGCGGGAAAAGCTTAGCCACACTTTGCATTATGCGGTCTGTAAGAAATTTGGGTAGCCAAGGCTTCTTATTAAGTACAGCATCGATACGCCCCTTAAGGGCGAACATTTTAGGTAGTTTATTGGTACCTAAGTGCTTAACCGCCAAAAACGTATCCTTGCCGTAGTGCCGGGCGACATCGAAGATGTCCCGATGCAGGTATTCGCCAACCTCTGGCAGATTTTTAAACCCGCCGAGAATATCGCGCCGAATCGTTGCCAACGTGTGAGGATTATTAGTGCCGACATAGAATGTTTTTTCAGTCTGAGGCACTGAATAGGTGTCCAAACGCACGGCGAATACTGCAAGCTTACCGGCACAACCGCTAGCTTCATACAACCGAGTGGTATCGGCATTAAAACGTGCCGGCGTATCGGCGTTTACCTCTCTGATGCGCTGTTGGTAATCGGTGGCACTGGCTTTTGCAGTATTCTCAAGTGAGCCCAAAGTGAAATTTCCACGCTCCAAATTGGACACCATTTGCTCGGGGGTGTCTCCCAGCTCGATACCGAGATGATTTACCATCTCTAACTGGCCGTGCTCGTTCACCCGGGCAAACAGTGCCAGTTCAGTGTAGGCTGGCCCTCGCTTAACTAGAGCGCCACCAGAATTATTGGCCACACCGCCGACAATAGACGCCCCCAGACAGGAAGAACCAATAACCGAATGGGGAGCGCGATTAAGCGGTTTTAAAGTGGCCTCAAGCTTGTGTAGCGTTGCACCGGGAAAAGAGACCACCTGCTCGCCGTTGCCCAAAACCAATAGCTTATCCATTGCCAGCGTGTTAATAATCACCACTGGTCGATCGTAGTCGTTACCACTGGGCGTGGAGCCTTCGGTTAACCCGGTTTTCGCCGCTTGCATAATTATAATGCAGTTATATTCAACACATATTTCTAACGTTTTCCACAAATCCAACAGCGATTGCGGAAATACTACCGCTAGGGCAGCGCCCTGGCCCGAGCGCCAGCCAGAGCGGTAATGTTCCGTGCGGCGATCTTCCGTTGCTATGTGATCTGAGCCGAGTAGTTGGGTGAGCTTCTCAACAACTACGTGGGGCATTTGCATTTCCTCCACCTCCACCTCCGGCCGCTGGCCGCAGGTTGTGTATTTGATCTATTAAAATAACAGCCTCAGCAGCCGTATATCACGCAAGTGGGCCTGAAATATCCAGCGCGTAAAGTGCAATCATAGCCAAAACGCCGGACACCAATACGTAATAAAAAGTGGGCAATAAAGTTTTTCGCAAAGTCGCACCCTCCTGCCCCAATAAACCTACTGTCGCACTGGCAGCTACCACATTGTGAATAGCAATCATATTTCCGGCTGCGGCTCCCACCGCTTGGCTGGCAACGATGATTGCCGGAGACAGTTGCAGACTCATGGCAGCCTCATACTGAAACTGGCTGAACATCATGTTAGAAACCGTGTTGGATCCTGCGATAAATGCGCCTAGTGCGCCGATGGTAGGGCTTATTAAAGGGAACGCCGAGCCTAACGTATCGGCAAACAACTGCGCACTGGCCATGGGCATGCTGGGGAGATCCGACAGGTTTACGCCGGAATTGATAAACAGCCGTACCATGGGAATGGTAAACATCAAGACAAAGCCGGCTCCGATTAACGTTTTGGATGATTCCGCGAAAGAACTGGCTAGCACTCGGCTGCGTTGCCCGCTCTTCCCCTGTAGACCAACAGCAACTAAAGCAGCTATTAACAACAGACCACCCGGGAGATAAAGCGGGCTAAAATCGGCGTTTACACCAGCTTCACCTAGAATATTTTTTGCACCAATGCTGACGCTCACAAAGGCGGCCTTTACGTCACTGGACACCCGGGAAGCCACTAACAACATTGCAACCACAAGATAAGGTACCCAAGCTACCAATTGTGACATGGGTTTATCGTGCAGCATTTCATCAGCATTAAATGCCACCTTACCAGACCACTCGGCCGGCCAGCTGTCTTTGCCATCGAAATCCCACTGTTGTTTTGGCAACAGAAAGCCCATTTTTGCAGTTTGTACAACAATCGCAAGGCTTACCAAACCGCCGATTAAGGATGGGAACTCAGGACCGAGAAAAATACCGGTAAGTGTGTAGGGCACGGTGAATGCCAGACCTGCGAACAACGCAAAAGGGGCTGCTTCAAACCCTTCCCTCCAGCTGCGGTTTTTGCCAAAGAAACGAGTCATCATTACCACCATAAAGAGCGGCATGAACGTACCGACCAAGCCGTGCATTACGGCTACGTTGGTAGTGATCAATTGCAGAAACTGATCCCAACTCCCCCCCTGCTCTAACAAGCGCTGGGAAATCGCGGCTTTATCCAATCCATTATTAACGCCGATAACAATAGGTGTCCCCACAGCACCAAAGGAGACAGGTGTGCTCTGTATCATCATGCCTACCATTACCGCAGCCAGCGCGGGAAAACCAAGCGCCACCATCAAAGGCGCAGCGATGGCAGCCGGCGTACCGAAGCCCGACGCCCCTTCGAGAAAGGTACCGAAACACCAGGCAATAATAATTGCCTGAATACGCCGGTCCGGTGAGACAAACGCGAATCCTTGACGAATCGTTTGAATCGCACCCGTAAATTTCAGTGTATTCAGTAGAAATATTGCTCCAAATACAATCCACAAAACAGAGACAGTGATTATCAAACCTTGTAGAACTGAAGCGAAAATACGATTTATGGATACATCCCAGCAAAATGAAGCCAACAAAGCAGTAGCGATTAGCACTAACGGCATTGCTTTACGTGCAGACCATTGCAAACCGAGTAGAAGCAATGCCGCCAAAACAATGGGGGCGAGCGCCAACAATCCAAGAGCAGTAGAGCCCATTTATTATCTCCTTTAATTCTTATACTTTTGCTGCGCCTTAGATTACCGGGATCAAATATTGAACAAGGAAAGCAGCTTGTGGGGGACTCTACATTCCCACTCGACAGAGATATATATTCAGACGTATTATGATTATTTCTTTTTCTGCATAAATAGAGAGTGAAATGGCACAATTTAAAGCCGATGATATTTTGCTGTTTGTTTACGTCGTTGAAGAGGGATCTTTTTCTCGGGTGTCGGTGAAACATGAAATCACCATGTCGGTGGTGAGCAAGCGAATCGCCCGGCTGGAGAAAGCACTGAACGTGCAACTACTTTACCGCACCACGCGCAAGCTGAGCCTAACCGATGCTGGCCAGGCGCTTTTCAAGAAAGCGAAAATAGCGCAACAAGCACTGCAAGACGCCCAAGATGTGGTATCCGTCTACGGCAGCGATATGCGCGGACGCATTCGTATTACCATGCCAGTGGTAACCGCCAACCTCGTGTTGAACCAAGCATTGACCGAATTTTGCGAGCAATACCCCCACATCCAAGTCGAATTAAGAATTACCAACCGGTTTGTGGATATTATCGATGAAGGCTATGACCTAGCCATCCGTACCGCTCAACTAGAAGACTCGTCGCTGGTAGCGCGACGGCTAGTCGACTCTAACTGGGTTGTTTGCGCCAGCCCCAGTTATTTGCAAGCCCGTGGAAGACCCGCACACCCGGACGATTTACCTTCCCACCACTGCTTAATTTACAAATACGAAGGCTCTGGCCCAGACACTTGGACGTTTGTAGTCGATGGTAGTGATTACCAAGTACAGGTGCACGGCCGCTACCAGACCAACGCGTTAGATTCTATTAAGCAAGGGGCGCTAGCTGGGTTCGGTGTGGGCTACCTTCCAAGGGCAATCATTCATGAAGAGCTGCTGTCTGGCCAGTTAGAAAGCATTTTGGATACCTATATTGGTAAAAAATTAGGTATTTACGCGGTGTATCCCAAAAGCCGTCAACCCGATAAAAAACTCAATCTACTAGTAGAGCACTTCCGCTGCGCATTGCAACGAAAGCGCCAGCACTTTAGTTGAAGCAAGACGCCAACTAGAACCGAAAGGTAGCGGAAAACTGCAAGTAGTCTGAATCCACATTCTCGGTCAACGCATCATCTATTGCGTAGTTGCCTATTTCAACTCCCACATCTAACTGCTTGTTTATTGAGTTGATCAGATTTAGCCCCCAGTGTGCACGCTCAAGCTCGGCTACGTCTGTTTCGGCAGTGCCATAAAATGCCGTAGAGCGTAGGGTATCGCTCCAGAAGTGACGGTAAGCCACGGTATAAGCGGTGGTTTCTTCCACCACCAGTTCACCTGTCGTTGGGTCACGTACAATGTCATTGGTCATGGCCGCAGCAGCGTAGCGTCCTAAATCCCCGGAGGATACTTGAAAGCGTAAGTCATCATTGCCGAATGTTTGAATTTTTCCAGATACCACAAAAGCCGCACCCGTTTCGTCCAAACCACCCTGGTCGATTTTGCGTAGCAACGCGCCAAATGACAAACTGCCCCAATCGCCGTTTAGGTCATAGCGTGCAACGATATCCGGCGTATCTTCGTCTGGGTCTGCTTGATCGCCGGATAGGCCTAACGCGCTGGACGGCGCACCAATATCATCGTCACCCCAGGTTTCAGGGTTTTCGATGGCGAACTGCCAATTTCCTACCGTATAGCGTAATTGTGCAGCGCGAATAAAGACCTCACCCACGTGCGGCCCGCCAAAGTCCAGAGCTTCTGGCAGCGCTTTTAGCGGCATAAAGGTGGACCAATTCTGTCCTGCCATCCAATTTCGATAAGTGATATAAAAATGACGTAGGCGCGAGTTGGCGGAATTACTTATAATTTCGTTACCTCCGCCACCGTAAAAATCCATTTCCACAAAGCCGGTAACCTCCCCGTGTTGCACAGAAACATTTAATCGCGACTCACGTACATTGAAGACCGTGGTGGAAGTCTCCGTTGGCTCGCCCCCAGGAAAATTACCTAGCCAATAATCTTGGTAGGCTATATCCCCGTTCACATGGCGTAAGTCAGCCTTAGCGTAACCACCGATGGAAACACGGGTAAGCGCATCGCCAGAACCGGAAGTATAGATTTCAACAGCGTGTAAGGTAGGAGCGCTTAGCAAGCAACACGAAGAAAATATCAGCAACGCGGGCTTCTTTAGATTTTTCATTTTTTATCCCAATTATCGTTTGTAGAAATTTGGCGATGTAATTTACGGATGAATGCCTGGAAGAAATAGACCATCGATCGCTAATCACTTTTTCCAAATCTTTATTAATTGGGCAAAAACTAATAAACCGGACTGTAAAAGAGAAGATACAAACGCCGCCTGAGCGACGATTCGATACGGCAGAAGCCGTTGAGGATCGATTCATCCTAACAGCTCGGCTCCACAGCCAGAGCTAATCCGAGGTATACCGTTAAGCAGGAAAATTACTCTGGTTCACATATGAACCGGCGTGGAGTTTCGCGTTGCAATACACCGGTAGATCGGAAATAGTCTTAAAAAAACAGAAGAGACTACTATGCATTCCCCCGTTTGCAGGCAATCAGTCCACGCGTCACGAACCACACTGGCGCCATTCAAACTGGCATTAGCAGCGCTTACGTTGCTCACCGCTGCGTATAACCAAGCTGGCTCAAATGTGGCAGGCGCCACATCGGATGACACGGTAATTTCTTCTCGCCACCTCACTGCGGTTGCGGCTAATAACCCGGCCCATACGCATATTTCTTGGGTTTACCGTGACGATGATGGGCCAAACACCCGCGTGGAGATACTGAAAAACGGCCTGGTAATTCATCGCCAAACCGGTGTCCAAGCCAGCAGCTACTTGGACACCACAACAACCAACAACGGCAATTACCAACTGCGCATCAACGGCCACCCGGCGGGGGAAGCACAACGGCTAAATAACGGTTATTTAGAAATCCCTCTGAATAAACCAGCCGATCGAAACGCGCAAAACGACGAGCCCTACAGCTACACCATTAACGATGCTTCAGTGGGGGATTTAAACGGCGACGGCAGTTACGAAATTATCATAAAGTGGTACCCAACCATTGCCAAAGATAACGCGTTTGCAGGCTACACCGGCAACACGTTATTAGACGCCTACACACTGAATGGCGAGCAGTTGTGGCGAATCGATTTGGGGCCCAATATTCGTTCCGGTGCGCACTATACGCAATTTATGGTTTACGATTTAAATAGTGATGGCAAAGATGAACTGGTGGTGAAAACCGCCGATGGCACCATCGACGGCGCTGGCAAGGTGATAGGCAACCCCAACGCAGACTGGCTAACCAAAGGCGGCGAATTGGCACAAAACGACCGCACCGGCTCTCGAATACTGGCCGACGGCACACGCCTGGCTGGGCTCACCGGAAGAGTGCTTAGTGGGCCGGAATATCTCACCGCATTTAATGGTCTTACCGGTGAAGAGATCTCCACGGTGGAGTACATCCCCCAGCGCGGCAAAGAATCCCACTCCCCCACCAAAGAGGCCATGAAGGCACTTTGGGGCGATGGCTATGCCAACCGCTCGGATCGTTTCCTGGCCGCCGTTGGCCACTTTGACTCGCAGCGGACCAGCGTGATTTTCTCCCGCGGGTATTACGCCAAATCAGTGATTGCCGCCTGGGATTTAATCGATAACACATTAACACCGCGCTGGGTATTTGATACCGATGCACAACCGCCGGGCTATGCCGGCCAGGGCAACCACCAGATGTCCGTGGCTGATGTGGACGGCGATGGCTTGGACGAAGTTGTGTTCGGCTCCATGGCCATTGATCACGACGGCAGCCCGCTGTGGACTGCCCAACTGGGCCACGGCGACGCACTCCATGTTGCGGATTTAGACCCAGCCCACCCCGGCATAGAACGCTTTGGTGTACAAGAAGACATGTCCGCCAGCGGCCACCTAGGCTCTACCATGCTGGATGCCGCCACCGGCCAAATACTGTGGAGTACGCCGGCAGAGAAAGACACCGGCCGAGGTGTGTGTATTGATATCGACCCCAACTACCCGGGCAGTGAATGCTGGGCATCCAACAGCAATACGCTGTACAGTGCCCAAGGCAAGGTGATTGCGCAGGCACGGCCTAAGAGTGTTAATTTTGCGATTTATTGGGATGGCGATGAATTGAGAGAAATACTCGACGATACCCGCATTACCAAGTGGGATTGGAATGCAAAGACCGAAACATCCCTGCTAACGGCGGTAGGCAGTTTATCCAACAACGGCACCAAAGCTACGCCGGTGCTGCAAGCGGATATTTTAGGCGATTGGCGAGAAGAACTAATTTTACGCCGAGAGGACAACCAAGCCCTGCGTATCTACCTAACGCCCTTTACCACGCAAATTGCGCGGCCATCATTAATGACGGACCGCACCTATCGGCTGGCCATTGCCTGGCAGAATTCGGCCTATAACCAACCACCACATTTGCTTGCCGGCAAGCCGTAGCTTATTAGCACTAATGCAAGCCACGGTTTGTGGCCGGGCTTTCCTGGCTATTCCCCAAAGCGGTAATCCACTCTCATACCCAAGGTACGCGGCTTAGTGTAGGCGGTGGTGGCACTTTGGCCTAAAAAGCCTGGGCTCACATACACATTACTTTTTTGCACGTCGTTTTCTAAATTGGTGGCAAACAAAGTGAGTGATAATTTATCGCCGGGAAAGGCGTAGCCCAGGGTTGCATCGGTTTTGGTGTAGGCCTCTACTTTATCGATCTCTGGGTGGTTAAATTCTCGCAGGTACATATCCCCCTGCCACAGGGTATTAATGGCCGCTTGCAAATAGCCACCATTGCCCAGCACCTTGCCATACTGCAATCCCAGCGAAACACTGTGCTCGGCTACGTAGGGTACTTTGTTACCGGCTAAATCCGTGCGGCCTAGCCCGGCGGGGTCGTTGGGGTTGGCCACCGGTGCAGGGTCTCTATTATCTGTGCTGTACAGTTCATCAAATTCCGCTTCGGTGTAGCTGAAGGTGGCCAGCAACCGCCACTGTTCGTTTAGTACAAATTGCGTTTCTAGCTCGGCACCGTAAATGGTGCTTTGTGCGGCGTTGGTGGTGAATTGGCCCGGGGCGTTATTTACCGTGGCTAACGTGGTGAGCTGTAAATCTTGATAATCGTAATAGAATACATCCAAATTCATCTGCGCCTTGCGGTTCCATAGGTCAGACTTTATGCCAAACTCGTAGGCCGTAATGTGCTCTGGGTCGTAGGGTAGGCCGTTAGAGGTAAGGTTAAAGCCGCCGGCCTTGTAACCCGTGGAGGTAGAGGCGTACATAAATACGTCCTCTGAATAATCCCACTCCGCACCCAGCATGTAGCTGTTTTCGGTAAACTTGGCTACACCGGAGTACTGATCGTTAGGAATATCCGGCGGAAACGGCGCGCCAAAATTACCTCGAGTAACCTTAGTACCGGTTTTCTCATCGCGAGTATGCCGCGCCCCCAGCGATAGCCTAAATTCATCGCTTACGGCAAAGGTTGCGGTACCGAACGCGGCCAGGGTTTCACTTTGGCCGTCTTCATCCAATAAAAAATCTGGCAGGTTTATTACCCCCGGCCCTGCCAAGCCATTTAAGCGCACCCGCCGAAAAATAAACGTATCTTCGGCGAAGTAATAACCACCTACAATCCAGCTTAGTGTTTGCGTGTCATCGGAGGCGAACCTAAGCTCGGCACTTTTTGCCGTGCTGTCTTGGTTCTTATTAAAGATACTAATATCCACCGGCGAGCCATCGAAGTCTTGTTGGGTTCGAGTGGTTTGATCCAGATAACTTGCCTGGAAAAATATCTCATTGCCCTGCAGATTGTGTATCAGCCGAACTAAACCGCTGGCGGTTTCGGTGTTATTAAAAGCCCGCGCATCACTGGCCGCTTTTAAAGGGTCTGTTGGGTCCTCTGGAATGGTGGCCACCAGTGCCTGGGTGGGCGGTGGCCCACCGGGGTTGCGCTCTAGGTACACCATATTTAAACCGGTGCCCTGCAAATCGCTGTAGGTACCCGAGAGCAATACCTCGGTGGTTTCTGGCGAGCCCCAAAGCATTTGGCCACGTACCGTGGTATCACCATCGGTACCAAAGAAATCATCGGCCCCAGGTGCAGACGAGGTGTTGGTAACATAGCCTTCTTCTTCGGTATATACCGCAGAAACTCGGGTGCTGAGCTGCTCATTGATTGGCACATTGAGCACTCCGCGCAGCTCTTGATGGCCGCGGGAGCCCACACTAACACCAGCCTGCGCCGAGAAGTATTCCGCCGGGCCCTTGGAAATAACGTTAACCACACCGCCGGTGGCATTGCGGCCATAGAGGGTACCCTGGGGGCCACGCAGAACTTCTATGCGTTCGATATCGTAAAAAATCGAGGAGCCACCGGCGGGCCGGGCGATATAGTTGTTGTCTATATAAAACGCCACACCAGAATCTGAAATGGAACTGGTACCCTGTAATCCAATACCGCGCAACGAGATTTTAAAGCCATCCTGCTCTTGGCCAATGTGCAAGCCAGGCACGTAGGATTGCAAATTGGTTAAATCGTCGATTCCCCGTTGCTCGAACATTTCACCGGTAAACGCGGTGATGGCAATTGGCGTGCTTTGCAACGCAGTGGATTTTTTTTGCGCGGTAACCTCTATAACCTCTAACTCGCCACTGTTGGCCATTGCGCGCGAATCAGAGGAGCCCTGAGCCATAACAGGGGTCGAAACTAAAACAGAAGTGAATATGCTAATAGGTGCAAAATATTTTGTAGACTTAAGTGCCATAATCTTGCTTCTAATACCGAATGCTAATGTGGTTGGAGTACCGAAGGGATACTCTTAGGTATAGAAGTAAATTAGGAATTTCGCCTTATTTTTAAGAGCCAAATAAATTATCCAAACCCGCTCTATGCACACAGCAGCAACCAACAACATTAAATGCTGTAATTTTCATTAGAGCAGTAAAACACAGCTTTCTAAAACCCTATTAGAACCGAATGATTTAGCTCTGGACTTGTGCGCAAAAAATAATTTAGCGTAGACTGGTTTAGCTTAAAGAGGAGAGGAAAAATCTGCCAGCTAGGGCCTTCAGATTTTAGCATTTGTAAACTCCTGGCGGTTAAACCAGCAAATCTACAACAGAAAGCACGCCACATTTGTGTTTTACTTATTTTATAAAAGAGTTCTGGTAGCAAATTGGCTGAGTGACAGATTGGAGGGCTAGGCCCACAGCAGCGCCAATGTGCGTAACATCAACGGAAAACAACCACAGGGAATATCATGGCAATTGATTTTAATAATGTACCGAGTTATATAAAAAAAGAGATTAACCCGCCAAGTAAAACCTTAAAACGCGGCAGTAAAGGCCGCGCCGTTAAACAGGTGCAGGAGTGGTTGCAATATCATCGCTGCCCTACGGCCATTGATGGCAAGTTTGGCCCCGCCACTGCAAACTGCGTCAAGGATTTTCAAACCGCTTTTAACCTTAGTGCCACGGGCAAAGTCGAAAAAGCCACCTGGCAGGCACTGGTTAACCCCATGAGTTTATCCCTAGCGCCACCAAGCATAGGCCCAAAAGAGGCTGCCGCTAGCACAGTAGCCAATGTCGCCAAGCAACACGTTGCGCACAACCCCATTGAAATTGGCGGCGCTAATTGTGGGCCCTGGGTTCGATTGTATTGCGAGGGTAATGATGGCCCACACTGGGCTTGGTGCGCAGGCTTTGCCAGCTTTATCATGCAGCAGGCCTATTTTTACCGGAACGAACCCACGCCAATTAAAGGATCGGTTTCTTGCGACAGCCTAGCCGCCCAAGCAAAAGCCAAAAAACTGTTTATTAGCAAACGCAAGCTTTCCGCCGGCAGTGTGGATTGGCAGGATTTTAAAGGCGCGTGTATTTTTTTACGCCGGCGCACGGCCAGCGATTGGACCCACGCGGGGATTGCTACCGTCAGCGAAGGTAAAGGCAATTCCTTGGTGTTTTCCACCATTGAAGGCAACACCAACGACGAGGGCCACCGTGAGGGGTTTGAAGCCTGTGAGCGCAAGCGCAGCCTTTCGGGCACGCATTACGACTTTATTGCCTTTGACGCGATATAGATTGATGCCCTGTTGGCCGTTTAATAGAAGAAGGGGACGCCCGCTTCCTCTAATGATATTACGGGCAACTGCCCACTAACCACTGCTGACCGCCATCGGTAGAATACAGCGTAGTCACACCGTAGGTTGAACCGGGCATGGCATCATCACTGCCGTTGGCAAAATAACTGGGCGAGAAATAGCTCCCGGTGCTGTAAGCGCGGCCGTAATAGGCCTTGTGATAGTAGTTCATATCCGTGAACGCCTGGCAGAGGCCATCACCGCCATCACCGCCATCACCGCCATCACCGCCATCACCGCCCAGGCTGCACGTCACTTCTGGCCCTTGGCAACTGGCGTCGTCATCCTGCCAGCGGCATAGCCCACCGTTTGCATTAACCGTGGTTTCATCCAGCCTAAAGGCTGCCGTGCTGTACTCCAAATAGCAGTTGGCGTAGTTGCTGTAATCCAAACGGCCAGCATCAATATGCTCGCTGAGCGTGGCGGTTTGCCCGGCATCAACGTCAAAATTAAGCGACTCGGTTGTGCTTAAGCCAGTATCATCCGTGGCCACAACGGCCACGCTATTGGCCCCACCCGGGAGACTACAAGCCTCGGCGCTAAAGACATCACCAGTTAGAGCCGCCACCGCATTGCCGCTGGCAAACGTTGCCTCAACCCGTTGGAGGTTTTGGTTGGCATCCACCACGCCGCCAGTGACGGTTGCACATTGGCCAGCTACGGAAACCGCCAACCCACTCAACACAGGGGCTTGTGGCGGAGGTTCTGGGCCTATACGTTGGGTTTGCGCCGTGGCCTCACCCACAGCGCCTTCGTCATCAGCCGCCGTTATTTTTACACGGTAAAGCCCATCGGCAAGGCTGCTACTGGTACCCGTGAAATTCCCACCGGATTCGACAAGCACTACATTGGTTATCACACTACCTGAGAGGGCATCACTGACCTCCGCCTGCGCACTTGCCACAGTGGTCTCGGCATCGGTAATGGTGGCAGAAATGTATAACTGGCTGCCCGTTGCTGTGATAGAAATGTTATCAATTACCGGGGCTGAATTGCGATTAACCCGCAGATTATTGGCGGCGAAAAACTCGCCCAGATAAGCCGTATAATTAATACTGTTACCACTCACGTAGGAGCCACTGGCTCCGGCCCCGCCAGACCAAGCATGGCCAACACCGCCGTGAAACCAAAGCTTAGAAACTCGCCCACCCTGCCAAAGTGTTTCGGTGGCGGTGTTGGCACCGCTGCCCAGTGTGTTGCTGCCGGGCAGTTCTGCCACGCCATAGACGCTTGCCAAACCTTCGGCGTTTTGGGTGTTGTAACAGGTACTCACCGTACCGTCGTCATCGGCCTGAGCAAAAGAGGCCACCTGGGTGGCAAAATAACTGGCGTAGCTACCGGCGTAACTTACACATCGGCTGGCCACATTGGCGGATTCACAGGAGCCAAGGGCCCCGCTGGACGAGGTACCCACACTGGGCCCAGCACTAATGCCCATACCGGCAAAAATATCCGGTGCCAAGCAGGCCGTGGTGTTGGCGAAGGCAGCGCCGGAGGATAACCCGGCGATATAAACTTGGTCGGCATCAATGGCGGCGGAGGCATCGGCTACCAGGTCCTCGGCCAGTTGAATCAGGTTTTGGTAATCCAGCTTGGTTCTCGACGGCGTGCCAGAATTACTGTTGTTCCAATAGGCCCAACAGCTAAAACCTTCTTTGTGTTGGGCATCGGGCACAGCGATTACCATGCCGTTGGCCTCAGCGGCGGACTCCAAATTAGCCGTGTTGTACGCGCTAATAGGCTGAGTGCAGCCATGCAGCACCAGCAGTAGCGAGCGTTTATCCACCGGGCCAATGGGGCTAAAACTGCTGGGGGTATACAGATTTACCGTGCTAAAACCGCCCAGCGAAAGACCGTTTTGCCAACTACCCGAAAATACGGTTGGCACCAACAGGATGGACGTTAAAAAAACAAAACATAAAGAGAATGGTATTCGGTGAGAATTTCGGTTTCGACCAGAGTCTTCAAAGCGGCGGCCATTGGCCTGCGCCGCCGAAACGACGATTTTGTTGAGCTGTTGCATGACGCTTGCCTTGGATTCATTATTATTTTTTAGGTGCAAATTTTTTCAGGTGCAAAGCACCAATAGAGTCGGCCCGCACCGGATATTCAACGATTGTTGAATAAACTCCAGGCTAGAGGACTCAAACACCGTTTGCAAGCAACGCGACGTTACAGCCGCGATTTTGGCGCGTTAAATAGAAAACTATTCAGCATTGTATTTATTTGAGATAACAGGGGCAGTGGTAATAAGTTTTCTGAAGAAAAACCAGCGCTAGGGCGTTGAAGCCGCAACAGCAAAAAGAGCGCAACATCAACCCCAGCGCAATGAATTGGCTGTTTTAAAATGAGCCCGGCATTAGCTCAAAGCCGCGCTCAGTTCAAGCCACTAACGGTTGTTTTCAGCGCCATTTATTCGATTTTTAATGCTGCGAACTTCGGCTACGTCACCCAAGAACTTAATAACGGCGTCTTTTTCTTCTGTGGTTAAGTCTTTTTCTAGCAGATCCAACTTACTGATGACCACTTCCAACGCCTCGGATAAGCGACCAATTTGCTTACCGTAACTGCCTACCTTTTCCAACACCTCCTGTTCAATCTCCGGGTTAGAGGAGGAGCCGAGATTTATATTGAAGAAGCTGAATCCCCAATTGGGCAAAATGGATTGTGATAAATTGGACGGTGCTAGCTGAAGCGGAATACTGACGTTGCTCATAGGAAAACCTCCATGGAATACTCTATGCAGTGATTGTGTCGTTACGGTCGCTCTACCGTGGGCAGTAAAAATTCTCAAAATAACTGCAAGTAGAGACAATGCTATAAAAACAGCCGTTAGAAAACTATCTTAAAAAGATGGTTGGCAATGTGAATCTTGAAAAAGCAAAAGCTCCCGCCTTTAATCTCTTTCAATAAAACCAGCTGAAAGGCACTTGACCAGGGCCCTGGCGTAACCTGTATGCTTACAGGCTTATATTAGTGTATTAGAGGAAGAAGGTATTATGGAAGCGGATTTTTGGCACCAACGCTGGCAAACGAATGAAATTGGCTTCCACGAAGCCGTGCCCAACCCCATGCTTACTCAGTACTTGGGGCGCCTGCCCATTGCCCCTGGAGATACCGTACTGGTACCACTGTGTGGTAAATCTCACGATTTAACCTGGTTAACCCAGCAAGGTTACCAAGTGGTCGGTATAGAGCTTAGCAAGCTAGCCGTGGAAGCTTACTTTGAACAGATCAACCAAACGCCCGCCATCGACGAGCTGGATAATTTCACTCGCTACAGGGGCGAGCAGATTACTATTTACGTTGGTAATTTTTTTGATGTTACGGCGGATATTGTCGGCACAATAAACGCAATCTACGACCGAGCGGCGCTAGTGGCGATGCCTCGCGACATGAGAAAGGAATACGCCAAGCACCTTTTAGCCATATCGGCTAAAGCGCCAAAGCTGTTGGTAACCTTTGAATACGACCAATCCATCATGGATGGGCCGCCCTTTTCGCTCAGTGAGCAAGAGGTGCGCGAGCACTACGATAGCCACTACGACATAACCCGAGCCTTTGAACAAACGGTGCCCGGTAAACTGAGAGGCACTGAAGCCAAAGAAAGTGTTTGGGTCGCTTTACCCTTGTAAGCGGCGTTACTAGGCAAAATAAAGCGAGTTTTTGTTAGGTGGTAAGAGGACTTGCTACAGGGGTTAACAGTGTGGGCTGCCGTTACCCCAGGGTAATTCCTTCTAGCTCGAGCTTACGGAAGACGTTACGCCAGCGAGATAGCTTAGCGGTAGAAGAACCTGAGGCCTTTTGATTACCGGGGCCCCATAACCCTTGGCTGTTAAAGCTAAACACAGGGGTGAGATCGGTACGATCGCGGGCAGGCAGTACTTCATCTACTAGGCTATCCAAAATCAGAGGCTGAGACGCACCGGGGTGGAAGTAGCCTAGCACCATGTGGGCCTGGGTTACCGAGCTACGGCGGCCACCGATTTTGGCCTTTACGTAAATAAGCCGTAGATTCTCTTCCGGCACGCCCGATTTCATCAGCAGTATGTATTTGGCAATGGCATAGTCTTCACAATCACCCTGCCCTCGGCCCAGTAGCTCGGCAGGGCTCGCCCAGTAGTCGCTCTCTTTCCAAACCACATCATCCACTTCGTAGGTCACTACGGAGTTTACATAGGCATTGACGCTTTTAATTACTTGCAAACGTTGGGCTTGCTTCGCATCCGCCAGCACTTTATCCAGTTGCTTGCGGTTATCTGCGCTGTTTTTACCACCAAAACTCGCCACGGACTGCCAAAATTTGTCCAAATTCATGGTAACCGTGGCTGAGCTTACAAAAAAGGAGGCGCCGCAAATGAGCAAAACAGCACAAGCTGATTTAGGCAGCAACGGGAACGCCTTGCACTGAGTAACCGATGTATTCATATCTCGGTTACAGTGCCTTGTACTTTTCGCGAGCTAGGCCATCAAACCCAATTTCGAAGAGTAGTTTTTCACCGTCTGCGCCAATAAATCCATTGGCGTACACTTTCATTCCCAAGGAGTGGGCCAAATCCGCAATACCACGCAAATACGCTTGGTTGGTGGGGTTGTTAAGTACATCGTGGACGAAGGCGTTGTCGATGCTGATGTAGTCTAAGCCGAGTTCGTGAACATCGGTTATTTGGGAAAAGCTTTCCCCTACTCGGCTTAAGCCAATTTTTACCCCGTAGGGCCGAACACTCTCTACAAAATGAACGAACTCGTCTTTGCGACCAGTGACAGCGCTCTCGCGGCAATCGAACAACAACCGCGAAGCATAGGCACTGTTAGATTTTAGTAGATCAACAATTTGCTTTACTGAATCAACACTGGCAAACGTAGAAGCGTACAGCGGTACGGCAAGCTTGACATCCCCACTGGAGATATCCAGTGCGCTAATAGCACGGCGAATTAACGCTAAATCTAAATGGCGCAGACGATTGGTACGCCTCGCAAATGCAGTGAGCGCTTCTAAGCCACAGTCGCTTTCATTTAGCCGGATTTCGGCAGAAACCAGTGAAAAAAGCTTTTTGTCACCGGCATCTTTTACATCGCAAAACTGAATGCTAGAACCCGAGCCAACATTGTCGATAAAGTCGCTGCAGATCTGTGCCAGGTTGTCGTCGCTGACGCTACTTTGGAAACCGTCGATGACGAATTCGCTTTCATCGTCACTTTCCGTGGCGTTATAGAGGGCATCGTCTAATCGATCAAACAGCTCGTGGCTGGCCTCATTATTACGTACATAGGTTGCTGCTGAAGCGACGTCCAGTTGGACATCGCCCCGGGTTTTTATATCGCTGGCGGTAAGTGCCTCTAGGAAATTCGAACGAATATAATTAATCTGATCGCACCCGGATACCAACACGGCTACGTCTGTCTCGTTGATGCGAGCCATTCGACACTCGGTGTACAGGCTGTTCTTTTTAACGTAGTAGTCACTGAGCCACTGCGCAAACTGTTTCATTACCACATTCTGGTCGTCCTTGGGCATACTCAAAAAATCGCCACTCATTAGCTTTACACTATGCATAATAAAGACGTTGGCTTCGTACTCTTGGTAAGAATGCATCTGTGATTCTAGGATAGAGAAAAAGGCATTAATGTTAGGTAGCCCGGTAATTGGATCGTGGCGATTGCGATAGCGAGTGTCTTCTAAGCGGCGATTATTTTCTAACACCAGTGCTTTAAACCGATTGGCTAGGCTGTTCATGGCTTCCACCACGCGAGCGAAATCGGAAGTCCAAGGTGTTTCAATGGTTATGAATCGCCGATCTGAAAAACAATTGGCTTGGTAGACGATTCTGTCTAGAGGGCGTAACACAATTTTTAGAAGGATAGAACCAATAGCACCGATGACTAGTGCTAAAATTAGCACGCACAGTGTGAAGTATTTAATTTTCCCCCAGAGTATTTCGGTGGCATATTCTGCCTGGCTCTCTAGGTGAACAGTGCCGAATTGAGACCAACCATCGCTCACCTGCGCCACACCGGGTGCCACTTCAAAATGGCCAAAACGCATAAACCAACTGGGAACATTGGTTTCGTATTCAGAGCCCCTTAACACGACAATATCGTTGTCGTCTTCATCGGCCAGACGAATGATGGAATAATGGCCGGAGTCAAATTTAGCAGCAATCAACAGCTCAAGGTTAGATACCGATTTCTCGGATTGCGTCAGCACCAACGCCAAGCCATTGGCGTTATCGACATTCTTTAGATAGAGCTGCTCACCTAAGCTGTCTTTAATGGCGTCAACGATTAAAATAAAACAAATACCACTGTTGAGAAAAATAATCAGAACAATGGATATCCAAAGTTGTTTATTGAGCGTCATGAGAATCTATTAGGCAAACGTCGGCAATGGCTAATGGCAATGTAACGGTGAATGTGGTACCCACTCCGGCTTCTGTTTCTAAGACAATTTGTCCCTGTAGTTTGTTTTCTAACAGCGATTTAACAATCGCTAGGCCCAGGCCGCTGCCCCCCTTATCCCTACGAGTGGTGAAATAAGGTTGGAATACTGCGCGCTGAATAGACGCTGGAATACCCGCGCCGTTATCCACCACTTTCAATACCGCGGTGTCTGACTGATCACCAGCATCTAGGTGTATTTTTATTAACGGCTCTGGCGTGTCCGGAAAGGCGTGAACAGAGGCATTAAAGATCAAGTTAGTAACAACCTGAATAATGGCCCCTTGGAAAGAATTCATAAAGAATCCGTTTTTATCGCTAAATTCGGTTTCTATCTTAACGCCCTGTCCCTTTAAGTAAGGCCGAGTGCTGGACAGAACTTTATCCAACAAATCGATTAAATTGAAGGACGCTAAGCGGTCTGAACTTTGGCTAACGGCACTGCCTTTAAAATCTTTAATAAGCCCAACGGCACGGTCCAAATTAAAATCCAGCATATTACAGACGTCATCTACCTCTTCCATAAACTCCACCAAAGAGTCTTCGGTAAGCGCGCCTTCTTTGTAGTCTGTCTCTAGCGCTTTAGTGGCCTCTTTAAGGTGGGATACAGCGGTGACTGAAATACCCAGGGGCGTATTGACCTCATGAGTGACGCTGGCCACCATCTTGCCCAGCTCAATAAAGCGCTCAGCCTCTACAGTTTCATCGTCCACCGGCAATTCGCGTTTTTGCAGGGCTACCATAAGATTCTGATCACTGAGGATCAGCGCGATATTGTTTAGGTCCTCAAGATCGGGTTGCTTTGCCTCCTTCCAGGCCAAAAGCACCGCATATACTTGACCATCCAGCTCGTTTTTCAGCCCGCAAGTGGCTACGGTTCCGAAGTTGGCGCCGCTATCTCCAGTACTATCTCCAGTACTATCTCCGGCATTTTGGCTCGGGTTCTCGACTCGCCACTGATCCTCAGCAAAATAATTCACATAACTGTCTTTGAATATCTGAAAATTGATCAGTTCGTGCTCAGAATATTCAAAATTGAGATATTCATTAAAAATATAGTCACTACCTATTCGGCCACAGAAAACAAAATAATCTGCACCAGAAAAGGTTTTCACCATACTGCGGATCACGTCCCGGCGGGACGTCACCGAAGGCATTGCCGCGTAGGAGGTAGAAATTGCGTGTAAAATGCTGGAGATTGTCATGTTGTAGCCTATGCCTCCGGATCCAGGTAGTGCCCCCGCGCGCTCCAAAGAGCATCAAAGTTCTCGACAATGGCGTCGACCAACTTCGGCTCAAACTGACCTCCCTTTTCTTTTACAAATTCAGCTTTAATGTCGTCTTTGTCCCAAGACTCCTTATAAGCTCGTTTTGAAGCTAGAGCGTCAAATACATCCGCAATCGATACAATTCTTGCCGACACCGGAATGTCCTCACCGGCCCAACCGTTGGGATAACCACCCCCGTCCCAGCGTTCGTGGTGAGAAAGGCATATCTCCGCCGCCGTTAGCAATGTTGGCTTGGTGGATTTGGAGAGTATCTGGTGTCCAGCCTCGGTATGGGTTTTCATAACCTCGCGCTCCTCGTCAGTAAGTGCGCCTGGCTTTAGTAGGAGGTCATCTGGCAGGGTAATCTCACCGAAATCGTGCAAAGGCGCAGCCGCTTTAATGCGCAGAGCGTCCAAATCGCATAAACCGTAAAGCTTAGAGACTTCGTAGGCCAGAGTAGACACACGCTTGATGTGATTAATGGTTTCTTTGTTTTTCTTAATTACTGCACTGACGAGTAGCTGAACAAACTCTTCTTGCGTTTCTACCAGCTCTTCGCTGAGTTTGAGCTTGTCGTAGGTTAAAGAGATATTAATGCAGTAAATCCCTAACAGCTCCTGCTGGCTTTCTGTTAGCTCTTGTGTGGCATCAAGGTAGAGCAAACATTCGTTATCTCGGTCGGAGCGAGTGTAGAATACATACTGATTATCTTCGCTGATATTCTCCTGACCTTGGTAGGCGCGCTCCATGATTGGCTGGATTCGATCAGGGATATCGGCCATGGTTGTGCAATCGCGCATGGCACCGGTGGCAGCTAAAATTGCGCCCTGATTAAAATCACGGCTGGCCTGTGCGTTAGAATAAAATACGGCGTCGCTGTCAATCTTTAAGAAATCCATTGTTTCTTTCAAAGCGACAGATGAAAATTCCGTTAGAGAATTGGATTTCAGCACCTTAGAAACACTGGCCAATATGTGTTTTAGGCCAGCCTTATGGCTCTCAATGGTTTCGATATCCACAAACGAGCGCAAACCGGCGTACATCAGAGTCTTCAGCTTCTGACTAGTAAGCTCGGTTTTCTCTTTGTAGTCGTTGATGTCATAACGCTCGATAATATCGTGCTCTGGCGCCTGGCCAGGCTGACCCGTCCTTAATATCAAGCGACATAAGCTGTTATCGAGATCGTTACGTACAAAATGAATCAGATCTAACCCCGCGTGATCCGTCTCCATAACAACATCCACCAACGCCAGCGCTATTCGGGGATTATCACGAAATATTTGCTGGGCTTCTTCACCGGAATAGGCATGCAGGAACTTAATTTTTCGGCCGTTAAACCGAAATCGCTTAAGCGTTAGCTCAGTTACTTTATGCACTTCGGTCTCATCATCAACAATCAAGACCTTTAGCGGTTCTTCTTCCGGCGCCGCTGCTTCGCCACCTTTATCGTCATTTGCAAATAACATGTTCACAATAATTCTCCGCTATAAATCTTTTAATTCAAATGAGATCCATAATCCTTCCCCCTCAGAACCCCCATAATAGAGGTTACTTTTTAACTTCCCTTTTACTAGGTTGTGTACAATGGTTAAGCCCAGCCCTACATTACCGCCGCCTCTATTAGTGGTATAAAATGGCTCGAACATTCTTTTTTGCTGGTCTTTAGTAACACCTGGGCCGTTATCAGAAAATCGTAAATAAATGGCTTTGTCGTTTTCTTCCGTGGCAATATGGACGATACAGTTTGGCGTCTTGCTTTCGGCGTGAGCTTCTACATTAGCCATGAGCAATGAAAGCACCTTGCTCACCACCGTTGAGTTCGTTTTTACAGCGAGGTCCGACCGCACATCATTCACCACGTTAATAGGAGAATCTGCTCTATTACTGGTATAGTAGTCAATGTAGCCGTCTACAAGTTCTCTGAGGTTCTGGTGGGCTAACTCACCTGCGTCCTCTTGGTTTATAACGGCAATATTCTTAAACTCTGTTACCAGTTTAGCCGTCCGTTTAATATTGTTTTGAATCAGTACACATAATTCTTTCGTGGTATCAAAATAATCTTTTAAGCCATCGGCATCCAGCCGATTGGCATTGAAGTCTTCCTCAGCATCTCGCACCATATCCTTCATATGAGAGACACTGGTTAAACATATACCCAGCGGGGTATTGATCTCGTGCGCCACGCCTGACACCAAACCACTCATAGCGTTAATGGTCTCTGATTCTATAAGCTTTTCCTGCGCTAATTTTAAGCTCTCCAAAGCTATTTCTTTTTCTTTATTGAGCCTGCCTACTCTTACGTTAATATGCCAAAAAACCACGGCCAGGGTACTGGTTATAAAAAAGAACAATGGGATGGCTAGGTATCCATACTTTCGTTCATTAGGGCGGCGCAGCGCTATGGTCCAAATGTTGTCCGCCAGCTCCAGTGTTGAGCGATAGGAGCTGTGGCTGTTTAAAGCGCCGGTACCGTTGTTATAAATAGGTTTTTCATCGTTAAAGCCATTATAGATGGAATAATTGCGGGTTATGTCGTTATCCAGCACTTCTCGGCTGGTATAAACGACATCGATTACGCCCACAATATAACTATTGGTGCGTGGAATATGATGAATGACTAAAGACCCTTGCAGTCGACTGCCTTTAACCAGCGCAGACACCAAGTGGGCATTGGCCAAATCCCCAATGAGGTGTAGCCGTGCTCTGGAATTATTAATCACCTTTTTCTTGTTTTGTAATGGCCGCGCATGATTAATAAACCAGTACTTCATAGAAATTTCTTTATCCGCGGTGCCCGAATCATCCTGGGCATCAACGATCTCTATTTGCCCAAGTGCCGCGATCGCAGGGTTTTGCTCTATTAGGCCACGAGAGAAATCCCGAAATTCAATTTCACTAACGCTGGCAGAAGCTACGTAGAGTTGTACCAGAGTGACTAATGACGAATCGATTTGTGTGAATCGCTCATTGAGGATACTGATGAACTCGTTGGCGGGCTTTTCAAAGCTAATCACCTGATTAGAGCGCACCATTTTATGGTATATGACTACGCCACATGCGGTTGCTAATATGACAATGAGCACACTGATCGTCCAACGCAATCTGGCCTTTTTAGATAGCGAAACCAAAAGCCTGTTACACCGCTGGTTTATTGAAACTACCAAGTTTAAGCAGTAGGTCTACTCGATCTTTGGCTTGGTACTTTCTTAAAATGGACGATACATGCTCTTTAACGGTTCTTACCGAAATGCCGTGTAATTCTGCAATTTCCTCATTGCGTTTGCCCTCTAAGATGCCATTAACCACTTCGGCTTCGCGCTTGGTAAGCTGACCTACTGGCAACTCGTGTCTCTGGTACATGGCTGAGCCTGCCAATGCTTCTATCACATCGCACAATACCGATTCATTAACCCAAAGTCCGCCATTGGCCACCGACCGAGAAACCGCTTCGATTTCAGTCACCGACAAATCGTCAGCACAGTAACCTCGGCTACCGCTCACCAACGCCTGGCACATCTCTCGGTAGCTCTGGTCACTGGAGATAACGACGATATTCTTTGTTGTCGCAGATAGCCGCCGAACAGCGCCCAACCAACCTTGGTGAGAGGTATGCACCCAAAACATGTCATCGGTTTTTGTTTCACAGTTCTCCACCCCAGTGTAAGAGCTGGCGCTTAGGGCTTTAAAACTCTGGCTCAGATCACGGCCATTGTTTACGACCTTGTAGTTCATAGTTATCTCTCAGTAAGTGCCTGCCCGGCTGCTTTTCTTAATGGCCCGATGATGTACTGAAACACCGTTCGCTTACCTGTAATAATGTCCACCTGGGCAACCATGCCTGGGAGAATGTCTATTTTGGACGCTTGGTCTTTTGTGGTTTGAAGGCGCACTATGTAGTAGGTGTTATCTTTTTCGTCGCTCACGGTATCTGCACTGATGTGCGATACCAAGGCTTTCAATCCGCCATAAATGGCAAAGTCGTAGGCCGAAAACTTAAGAATTGCCGGCTGACCTTTCTGTATGAAGGCGATATCCTTGGGCGATATTTTCGCTTCCACAATGAGCTGATCATCATGGGGAATCAGTTCTAACACTGGACTTCCCGGAGTCACCACGCCTCCCACATTGTTCGCCAATATTCTTTGAACCGTGGCTTTCACCGGAGATCTTATTTCCGATTGAGCAACCACATCTTTGAGCCCCGTTTTTACCTCTGTTAGAGCTGCCATTTTTGCGGTGGCTTCGGATAGCTCCTTACGCCATTGATTGATTTGATTTAACCTCGCTTCTTCCTGATTATTTTGTTCTTCTTGAATGGACGACCGAGCTTTATTGATTGAGGATTTGGTTTTATCCAGAGTGGATTGAAGCTCCAGTATGCGCCGATCTATCTCCAAGATGTCTTTGGCGGACACCGCCCCAGATTTAAGTAAAGGCTTGGTGATGGCCAGTTCCTCCTGTGATAGCTCGTACATTTTCTTGGTATTACTGAGCTCGGTCTGGAACGATGAGAGATCGGTTTTTTTCTGCTCTATTCTAGCATCGAAGCGAGTCATCAACTCTGTCAATTCGTCACGGTTGGATTGAAACAGCGCCGTTTGTTGACCTACCGCTGCCTTGGAAGACGACATTAATTCGTCAGGAAACTCTAATGGCACATTAGTGACAAGTGCTTCAAGTCGGCGGATGTTGGCCCATAGAGAGTTGGTTTGAGCGTTATTTTCTTGCAAGCTCGCTATATGCCGGGTGGGGTCTATACGCACTAGGATTTGATCCTTAGCGACAATTTCACCCTCTTCCACCAGAATTTCTTCAACGATGCCGCCATCAAACGCTTGTAACACTTGCAGTTTTTGGAACGGCACCACCTTGCCATTGCCGCGAGCTACCTCATCTATGGAAGCGTGGTACGACCACACAGCAAAGCAGATGAAAATCAACACAATAACGTAGAGAATGGCTTTAGCTTTTAAAGGCTCCTGCTGTACGCGAGCCCATTCCGATTCCAGCACCCAATCGTGGCCGGCAGGCGGAGCCAGCCAGTTGCGAATGATTTTTTGAATAAGTGACCTACGCTCTGCCATTAATCGCCCCTGCGCTTTGTACTTTTGCTAGCTTAGCTAACACAGCATCTCGGTCACCGTCGGCGATGCATCTGCCCTTATCTAATAAAATAATGCGATCAACCAGTTGCAGCAGTGCTTGCCTATGGGTATTAACAATAACCGTTTTTCCCTTTGCCTCCGCCGTTAGCAGTCGGCAAAAGTTAGCCTCTGTAGTAGAGTCCATAAATGATGTAGGCTCATCCAAGATATAGATTTGGGGATTGCGAATAAGGGCGCGGATCAACGCCACGGTTTGCCGTTGCCCGCCAGACATAAGTCCACCGCGCTCGCCAACCAACATATTAATGCCATTGGGGTTATTGTTTACAAAATTGGAGAATCCCAATTGGTCCATTAGCTGCCACAGCTTGTCTTCCGATACTTCTTCGTCAAAGGACGTTAGGTTATCGTGCAACGTGCCGGAAAATAGCGCTATATCTTGTGGAACATACGCCAAGCTGTTACGTAGCGCTGACGGCTCATATTGATTGATATCAATACCGTCAACAGTCACCAAACCAGAGGTTGGCTGATAGGACTTAAGTAATAATTTATTGATGGTGGTTTTGCCAGAGCCGTTATGCCCCAAAATAGCGACCTTCTCGCCTGGCTCAATTCTTAGATTAATATCCTTAAGCGCCTGGTTAGTTTGATCCGGGTATTTAAAAACCACATTTGAAAATTCAATGCTGCCCTTACTGATCGCGTGTTTCGACCACTGCTTTGCTTGTGGGCTTTCGCGCTCTTGCTCAATAAGATTGGAAAGCGTTTTATAGGCAGTAACCGCTTGAAAAAACTGCGCCAACAAACCTGCCACCATAGCCATGGGCCCCATTAATCGCCCCGATAGTAAATAGGCTGCAATCAAGCCTCCCTGGGTTATATAGCCTTCAATAACCAGATACACACCAACGATGATTAGGCACACCCCAACGGTTTGGTGAACCCAGCTGGCCAAGCTGGTGACGCTGGAACTTAGTAGCCGTAATTTGGCATTAACCTTAGCCAAGTAAAGACTCTGCCGCTCCCATTGGTAGCGCATGTGGTTGTGAGTATTAAAAAACTTAATATCATCTATGTGGCTTACCACCTCGGTGAGCAAACCGTTACGACTGGCAGAGATTTCTTTGGATTCATCCGACAACTCGCTCATGGTGCGCTGGGTGTATAACGCGTAACACACAATCACCGAACACCCCACCGCAATGGGAAATACTAAATACGGATGAATCATGGCAATGATTGCGGCAAAGATTAGCGCAAATGGAATATCAATAAAGGCGACAAGCGTAATCGAGTTAGTGAAAGAGCGAATGGATTCTATGGACTGTACATTATTCACAAAGGCCCCCACCGAAAGCGGGCGGTCTTTTAGATGCAGTCCCAACACGGCGCCAAACACCGTCGACGATAACGTAAGCTCAATACGACTGGCGGCCAACTCGACAAAGAAATAACGTAACATTTTTAGCAGCCAGTCAGACAACAAAGCGATGCCCGCGCCTACCGCCAACACCCAGAGCGTTTCTACCGCCGCATTTGGCACAACTCGGTCGTATACATTCATTACAAATAGCGGCAAAGCAAGCGATAATAGACTGATTACCACCGAGGCAATCAATACATCGCGGTACAACGGTACCGCACACTTCAGTGAGTTTTTAAACCAGCCTTTTGCATCGACGTCACCGACCAGGGGCTTTAGCTTTTCCGCCTTACGAGTGGGCCGAACAAAAATAATATATCCCGTATAGCGCTCCTTGAATTCTGCCAGCGGCACTGTTTCTTCGCAGTCTTTTAGCTCTGGATAAATAACAGTAATTTTTTTATTACGAGCATCAAAGCCGGTTAGTACACATGCTTGGTTGTTCTTAAGAATGGCGACGGCGGGTAGCAGCTCGGTATTAATTTCTGATAGCTTTCTAACCACCATTCGGCTGGACATACCCACTTTGGACGCGGCATCTTCGAAACTAATGGGGGTTAATTTGTGGTGTTTCAGCGGCAGGTCATTTAGTACCGCCGTCGAGCACACCGGCACGCTGTACAGGCCACAGACAATCTGTAGGCAGTCCATCAGCGGCCCGCCGGAGTCGGTGCCAGTCGATTTAGCACTCGCGTGCATCACGTTACTATTCATGGCGCGTTTCTATTTCTGGCACTTTCTATTCCTGGTACTGGGGTTGCTTTATTGAGTCTTCACCGGGCAGTAGAACAACAATCGCTTCTATTCTTCTATTTACCTCGTTGGCGGCTTCGTTGCGTTCGTTAATAATCGGTCGTTCCGTGCCCAATCCTAATGATTTGACTCGCTTAGCCGGTACCCCAGTTGCTGCAACTAAATAGTCGGCAACGGCTTTTGCGCGTTGCTCTGACAAAGTTTTATTCCAGTCTGCCGGCCCCTCCAGGGAGGCGTGGCCCTCAATAATGATGCCCGTATCGTCGCGATCCGACAGCGACTGTAATAATGGGTCTAGATGAGAAAGGTTTTCCGGCAAGAACTCATCGGAGTTCTTTTTAAATTGGATTTTTATTTCGACTTTTTCCAATACCGGAAGGGTGGCAAGGTCCACCTCTACTGGGGCGTCCATCACCACCGGCATAGTTGGTATGGCACAGCCGTTTTTGTCTACTTCGGCGCCTACCGGTGTAGATTCGCAATCGTCCCAGAAGTTTTCTATTCCATCGCCATCGTCGTCTGCTTGTAAAACATTGCCATTACTCCATTGCGCATCCATTTCTGTATTTGGGCAAAGTCTGCTTGGCACTCGGGTAATCAACGGCGTTTCCAGTGTGTCAACCAGTGCTTCATCGCCGTTGTCAAAACCCGCCATAAATCGTAATTCACCGGTTACAGCCAACATGCGAAACTGCGCATTTTGCTGACGCGAATAGGCTTGTTTGTAAGCGCGGCTGGCTTCATAGGCTTCGTTTTCAGAATCCAATAAATCTAAAAGGGTTCTGGAACCGATTTTAAATTGATCAGAGTAGGCGGTTTTTACACGCGCAGATGATAGCCGATGCTCGTTTAACGAGGGCAATTGCCGTTCTAGATTTATATTTTCATTGTAAGCCAGCTGTAAATCTTGCCGAACATTTCTGCAGTTAATGTTTCTGTTTTCTAACGTTCGGTTTGCGCTGAATTTAGCGGACTTTCGATTACTGATTTTAAGACCGCCATCGTAGAGGTTATAGGTCAACTCCAGGCCGACCCGGCCCTCGGTACGGTCCTCGGCAATACCCAATTCATTTCCGTCTTGCAGGCCATAGGATGCGATAAAGTCCAGCTTGGGGTAGTTATCGTTTTTTGCTGCGCCACGCGCCTGGCGAAACGCCTGAATATTGTAATAAGCCGCCAGCAGCTGGGGATTTTTTTGCTGTGCCGCTGCGAAACCGATGGCAGTATCCAGTGGCAAGGCGGCTTCGACCTCGTAACTGATGGGTTCTAGATACTCGGCTGGCCAGAGGCCGGTAAGACGCAGGTAACGCGTAGATACATCTTGCAAGTTGGCTTGTTCGGTAATGACATTGGCTTCCGCTAATGATAAGCGCCCGCTGATTTGCTCCAAATCCGCACGGCGACCCACCCCGGCCTCGACACTTTCTTCTATCTGTTTGTAGACGTCCACGTGGGACTGAAGGTTTTCTTTGGCGATTTCCAGTAAGTCTCTGTACAAGAGCACATCGATATAAGCAACCACCACCTGTAACAATGTTGTTTCTAACTGACCTAGGTACTGGAAGTAAGCCGCGCTGTACTCATATTCGCGCTGGCTAATTTGGTATTTCCGGTTGTATCCATCGAACAGCCTTTGCGTTAATCTAACCTCGTATTCGCTGGACGAGAAATCATTACTGGTGATGTCCTCCCGCTCTACCATGGCAGCAGAGCCCCGCAAATCTACCGACGGCCGCAAAGCGGATCTTTCTCGGCGAACGGCCTGCTCCGCAACCTGTAACGCGTGCCACACTTCTTTTATTTCTGGGTTATTAGCCGCGCTGTAAACCAAAATCTGATCCAAAGATGAAGAAGCGCCGGTATCTGTTTGAGCAAACAATTCCCCTGCATAGAAACAAGGAAATGCAACCAGCAAACAGCTCGTTTTTAAAAACTTTTTCATCTAATAAATCACACACACGCAAACAGGAATTAAAAAACGTAAAAAAAGCGGTACATACTAATAAAGCTAGACAGCAAACATACGTTTCGCAAATCAGCGCAGATGAAGAATAAATAGCTATAGAAATTAAGCGCCCGCCCATTAAAAAATCTAAAAACCGCCCCCCAGTACAATAAATAATTGCGCCAATAAAAACTAAATTAAATGCTCAACTAAATTGAGTGGCGCACAAATGTCTATCGTTATTGAAAATATTGTTGGTTCTGCGGGCATTCTTAATGCAGATGGTTCTATTACTCCGGTGAGCGTGGGTGACGTAATCCCCGACGACGCGGTATTACAGAGCATTGGCGGCGAGGCGGTGATTACCACAGACCAGGGAGAGCTCAATTTATTAGAAGGACTGCAAGGTTCGTTTAATATTGCCGGCGATAGCTTTTTTGCGGCCAACGAAGACAGCGAAAATTTGTTGTTTGACGACAGCCTAGATAATTTATTAGGTGAGTTAAATACAGCCGGCGTTGAAACCAACGAAGACCTAGACATTGCGGCCTTATTAGAAGGCGACGGCGACATATTAGAATCGTTAGAAGAAACCGCAGCCGGTTTATCGGGTGGAGGTGGCGCCGAGGGCGGCTCCAGCTTTGTGCGAGTTGCCCGCGTTGCTGAAGATTCCAGCGAATCAGAATTTGATATTGAGAGCGCCAACAACGAACCTGAGCAAGAACCGACCTTCGACCAAGAAAGCACTCAGCCGCCACAAGACCCGGATAACCAAGATCCAACCCCTGCCAACGATCCTGTCGCCGATGCGCCACAGGAAGAGGTAGCAGCCGACGATGCCCAGCCCGATGCTCAAGCAGATGACCAGGCAGACAATCAGGCCGACAATCAGGCCGACACTCAGGCTGACGCCCAAGCAGACAATCAGGCCGATACCCAAGCTGACGCTCAAGCAGACACTCAGGCCGACGCTCAGGTCGATAACCAGGCTGACACTCAAGCAGATACTCAGGCCGACAGTCAGGCCGACAGTCAGGCTGACACTCAAACAGATACTCAAGCCGACACCCAAGCGAATAACGGAGCCGATGCAGTAGATCAAGGCACAGCGAATGACGATGGTGCAGATACAACTGCAACAGGCGACGGAGCGGACACCGACGAGGGCGCTACAGACGCAGGTACGGGCGCTGAGTCTGGGCAGGCCACCAACGACGAAGCGGCCAACGACCCAATTAACGACCCTGCCAACCAGCCGGACAACCAAAACGCCGCAACCGACAATGGCGCAGCGGAGAGTACTGGTGGTGGTGCTGATGGCACCGCTGACGCCGGCGTAGATCAATCCGCTCCGGCATCGTCCAATAGCGCCAACCTAGCGCTAGAGCCCGTTGCTATCACCAACAATACCACGCCTACGTTATCTGGCAGCACCGATTTTAGTAATGGCGAAACCATCACTTTTGTTGTTACTGACGCCACTGGAGCCAGCCAAACGTTTAACGCTGTCACCCAACCCGACGGTAGCTTTACGGTAGACATTCCAGCTGATCTGGCAGAGGGTGATTTCACCGTAGACATTAGCGCAGTGGATGCCGAAGGCAATCCCTCGGCCATCACGAGCACCGGCACCATCGATCAAACACCGCCGGCGCTATCCGTGGATAACCCTGCCACTTCCAACGATGCCACGCCTGAAGTTACTGGCACCACGGATTTACCTGCCGGCAGTACCGTTGCCGTCACCTTCGTTGATGCCAATGGCGCTAGCGAAACGATCGATGCCATAGTGCAACCCGATGGTTCGTTTAGCGCGCAGCCAACCGGTGACCTCGCTGAAGGCAATTACACGGTGGATGTTGTTGTCACCGACGAAGCTGGCAACACCACCACCTCAACCCAGGCGGGTAACTTTGACCCGTCTGCGCCCGAATTGACCGTAGACGACATCGGCCTAGGTAACGATGCAACGCCGACTGTTTCCGGCACTACTAGCCTACCCGCCAGCGAGCAGATTTCCGTGACGGTAACGGATAGCGCTGGCAATATTCAAACCTTTACTATTCCAGTAGAGCCCGATGGCAGCTTTGCGGCGGAAGTACCTGCAGACTTGGCCAACGGAGCATTTACCGTAGAAGTCAGCGCCACCGATGCTGCGGGTAATACGGCATCCACCACCAAGGCCGGTGAGGTCGATACAGTTGCACCGGAAGTTACCGTCACCGATCAAGCTCTCAGTAACGACGGCACCCCAACGATTACGGGCACCACAAATCTACCTGCTGGAGAATCGGTAGCCATTACCGTTACCGATGCCAATGGCAACGTGCAGACGTTTGATGCCACCGTGCAACCCGACGGAAGTTTCACCGCCGAGGTTCCCGCGGACCTTGCCGACGGCGCGTACACCGTTGAGGTAACCGCAACAGACGCAGCAGGCAACAGCGCCACCGATGCCAAAACCGGTGACGTAGATACCACCGCGCCCACAGTTACCGTCAATGACCCCGGCCTCGGCAACGATGCCACACCAACGGTTTCGGGGACTACCGATTTACCGGCCGGCGAAACCATTGCCATCACCGTGACCGATGCCAACGGCAACGCGCAAACCTTTGACGCCACAGTGCAGCCGGACGGTACGTTTACTGCCGATGTACCTGCCGACCTAGCCGAAGGTAATTACACCGTTGAGGTTACCGCTACTGATGCCGCCGGTAATTCATCTTCCGACTCAAAAACCGGCGAAGTGGATACCACCGCACCAACGGTTTCTGTAGATGACCCTGCGTTAGGTAACGACGCAACACCAACAATTAGCGGCACCACGAATTTGCCAGCTAGCGAAACGGTTTCGATCACCGTTACTGATTCAAACGGCGATGCACAAACCTTCGATGCCACGGTTCAGCCAGACGGCTCTTATTCTGCCGATGTACCTGCTGATTTAGCCGAAGGTAGTTACACCGTTGATGTAACTGCTATCGATGTGGCTGGTAACTCTGCAAGCGATTCTAAAACCGGTGAAGTGGATGTCACTGCGCCAACAGTTTCTGTGGATGACCCAGGATTGGGTAACGATGCAACACCAACAATTAGCGGCACCACAAACTTACCAGCAGGTGAAACCGTATCGATCATAGTGACCGACTCAAACGGCGACGCACAAACCTTTGATGCCACTGTACAACCTGATGGTTCTTACTCTGCCAATGTTCCTGCAGACTTAGCCGAAGGTAATTACACCGTTGATGTAACCGCTGCCGATGCAGCCGGCAACTCCGCAACCGAATCTAAAACCGGTGAAGTGGATGTCACTGCACCAACAGTTTCAGTGGATGACCCAGGATTGGGTAACGACGCAACACCTACTATTTCCGGTACAACTAATTTGCCAGCTGGTGAAACGGTTTCTATTACCGTTGCTGATTCAAACGGCGATGCGCAAACCTTCGATGCCACGGTTCAGCCAGACGGCTCCTACTCTACCGATGTACCTGCAGATTTAGCCGAAGGTAATTACACCGTTGATGTAACCGCTACCGATGCAGCCGGCAACTCCGCAACCGATTCTAAAACCGGTGAAGTGGATGTCACTGCACCAACAGTTTCAGTGGATGACCCAGGATTGGGTAACGACGCAACACCTACTATTTCTGGTACCACAAACTTACCGGCTGGTGAAACAGTTTCCATTACCGTTGCTGATTCAAACGGCGATGCACAAACCTTCGATGCTCCCGTGCAACCCGACGGTTCTTATTCCGCCGATGTACCAGCAGACTTAGCCGGCGGTAATTACACCGTTGAGGTTACCGCTACTGATGCGGCCGGTAATTCCGCAGCCGATTCTAAAACTGGTGAGGTGGATACCAATGCGCCAACGGTTTCTGTTGATGACCCAGGATTAGGTAACGATGCAACACCGACTATTTCCGGCACCACGAATTTGCCAGCTGGCGAAACAGTTTCCATTACCGTTACCGATTCAAACGGCGATGCACAAACCTTCGATGCCACAGTTCAACCTGATGGTTCTTACTCTGCTGATGTACCAGCAGACTTAGCCGAAGGTAATTACACCGTTGATGTAACCGCAACCGATGCGGTCGGCAACTCTGCAACGGACAGTAAAACCGGAGAAGTTGACGTCACTGCGCCTACCGTTACCGTTAATGATCCCGGTTTGGGCAACGATGCAACACCAACAATTAGCGGCACCACGAATTTACCAGCGGGTGAAACGGTTTCCATAACCGTTACTGATTCAAACGGCGACGCACAAACCTTCGATGCCACAGTTCAACCAGACGGTTCATACTCTGCCGATGTACCTGCTGATTTGGCGGAAGGAAATTATACCGCTGAGGTTTCGGTTAGCGACGCCGCGGGCAACACGTCTTCGGATTCCAAAACCGGCGAGCTAGACACGACAGCGCCTAATATTTCCGTTGATAACCCTGGAGTGGGTAGTGACACCACGCCGACCATTACCGGCACTACAGATCTTCCCGCTGGCGAAACCGTTGCTATAACCGTAACGGACAGCAACGGCGATGCACAAACCTTTAATGCTACGGTACAACCCGACGGCTCCTACTCCGCCGACGTTCCCGCAGACCTGGCCGAAGGTAATTACACCGTAGACGTATCTGCTACTGACGCCGCTGGTAATAGCAGTTCAGCATCAACTACCGGTGACATTGATTCCAACGTTCCGGATTTGACCATTGGAGACTTGATCGTCACAAACGATGTTACGCCTACCATATCCGGTACAACCAACCTGGCACCTGGCGAAGATGTTTCGATTACGGTTACCGATGCCAATAGCGATACGCAAACGTTAACCGCCACCGTGCAGCCCGATGGCACCTTTAGTATCGAAGTACCCACTGCCCTTGCCGAAGGCACCTATACCGTGACGGCGACGGCAACCAATGACGTGGGTAACTCCGCCACCACCAGCAAGTCCGGGGAAATTGATACAACCGCGCCGCAGCTCACCATAGACGAGCCGGGCATTGGTAACGACATTACTCCCACCATCAGCGGCTCCACTGATTTGCCTGCAGTCGCAACCGTATCCATTACGGTTACCGACCCCAACGGCGACGCGCAAACCTTTGACGCCACAGTACAACCAGACGGTACCTTCTCAGCCGATGTACCAGCCGACATCGCAGAGGGCTCTTACACCGTTGACGTTACGGCCACCGATGCCGCGGGCAACAGCTCCACCGATTCAAAAACCGGCGAAGTGGACGTCACAGCACCAACAGTGAGTGTCAACGACCCAGGCCTAGGCAACGATGCAACACCAACGATTGCTGGCACTACAAACTTGCCAGCGGGTGAGACGGTTTCCATCACCGTAACCGATTCAAACGGTGATGCACAAACCTTCGATGCCACTGTACAACCCGACGGCTCTTATTCAGCCGATGTACCAACGGATTTAGCCGAAGGTAATTATACCGTTGAGGTAACCGCAACTGATGCCGCAGGCAACTCCACAACCGATTCTAAAACGGGTGAAGTCGACACTGCCGCGCCTGTTGTTACCGTAGACGATCCTGCGCTCGGTAATGACGCCACTCCAACTATTGCTGGCACCACAAATTTACCAGCTGGTGAAACAGTTTCCATTACCGTTACTGACTCTAATGGCGATGCACAAACCTTTAATGCCACCGTGCAGCCCAATGGATCTTATTCTGCCGATGTACCAGCGGATTTAGCGGAAGGTAATTACACCGTTGACGTAACGGCTACCGATGCAGCAGGTAATTCTGCTACGGATAGTAAAACTGGCGAGGTTGACGTTACTGCGCCGACAGTTTCTGTAGATGACCCAGAATTAGGTAACGACGCAACACCAACGATTAGCGGAACCACGAATTTGCCCGCTGGTGAAACCGTATCGATCACCGTTACAGACTCTAATGGTGACGCACAAACCTTCGATGCCAATGTACAACTCGACGGTTCTTACTCTGCCGATGTACCTGTGGATTTAGCCGAAGGTAATTACAGTGTTGATGTAACTGCTATCGATGCCGCTGGTAATTCTGCAACGGATAGTAAAACTGGTGAAGTGGATATCACTGCACCAACCGTTACCGTTAATGATCCTGGTTTAGGTAATGACGCCACTCCAACTATTGCTGGCACCACAAATTTACCAGCTGGCGAAACGGTTTCCATCACCGTTACTGATTCAAACGGTGACGCACAAACCTTCGATGCCACCGTGCAGCCCGATGGCTCTTATTCCGCCGATGTACCAACGGATTTAGCGGAAGGTAATTACACTGTTGATGTAACTGCTACCGATGCAGCAGGTAATTCTGCTACGGATAGTAAAACTGGCGAGGTTGACGTTACTGCGCCGACAGTTTCTGTAGATGACCCAGGATTAGGTAACGACGCAACACCAACGATTAGCGGAACCACGAATTTACCAGCTGGTGAATCTGTATCGATAACTGTTACAGACGCCAACGGCGACGCACAAACCTTCGATGCCACCGTGCAGCCAGACGGCTCCTATTCTGCCGATGTTCCTGCAGATTTAGCCGAAGGGAATTATACCGTTGACGTAACTGCTACCGATGCAGCTGGTAATTCTGCAACCGATAGTAAAACTGGCGAGATTGACGTTACTGCACCAACCGTAACCGTTAACGATCCTGGTTTAGGTAATGACGCCACTCCAACTATTGCTGGCACCACAAACCTACCTGCGGGTGAAACGGTTTCCATCACAGTGACCGATTCCAACGGTGATGCACAAACCTTCGATGCCACAGTACAACCTGATGGCTCTTTCTCTGCCGATGTACCAACGGATTTAGCGGAAGGGAATTATACGGTTGACGTAACTGCTACCGATGCGGCTGGTAATTCAGCAACCGATTCTAAAACCGGTGAAGTGGATGTCACCGCACCAACCGTAACCGTTAATGATCCTGGTTTAGGTAATGACGCCACTCCAACTATTAGTGGAACAACCAACCTGCCAGCAGGCGAAACAGTTTCAATCGCAGTGACCGACGCAAACGGCGATGCACAAACCTTTAATGCCACCGTGCAGCCAGACGGCTCCTACTCTGCCGATGTACCTACAGATTTAGCCGAAGGTAATTACACCGTTGATGTAACTGCTACCGATGCGGCTGGTAATTCAGCAACCGATTCTAAAACCGGTGAAGTGGATGTCACTGCACCAACCGTTACCGTTAACGATCCTGGTTTAGGTAATGACGCCACTCCAACTATTGCTGGCACCACAAACCTACCTGCGGGTGAAACGGTTTCCATCACAGTGACCGATTCCAACGGTGATGCACAAACCTTCGATGCCACAGTACAACCTGATGGCTCTTTCTCTGCCGATGTACCAACGGATTTAGCGGAAGGGAATTATACCGTTGACGTAACAGCAACCGATGCGGCTGGTAATTCCGCAACGGATAGTAAAACTGGCGACATTGACGTTACCGCACCAACCGTAACCGTTAATGATCCTGGTTTAGGCAATGACGCCACTCCAACTATTAGTGGAACAACCAACCTGCCAGCAGGCGAAACAGTTTCAATCGCAGTGACCGACGCAAACGGCGATGCACAAACCTTTAATGCCACCGTGCAGCCAGACGGTTCTTACTCTGCCGATGTACCTACAGATTTAGCCGAAGGCACCTACACCGTTGACGTAACGGCCACCGACGCAGCTGGAAATTCTGCTACCGATTCAACCTCCGGTGATTTGGATATTACGGCTCCTACGGTAACCGTAAATAATCCTGGTTTAGACAATGACGCAACGCCAACCATTAGTGGTACCACTAACCTACCTGCGGGCGAAATGGTTTCGATCACCGTGACCGACGCCAATGGTGACGCACAAACTTTCGCGGCGACGGTTCAACCGGATGGATCCTACGCCGCCGACGTGCCCAGTGATTTAGCAGAAGGCAATTACACGGTTGAAGTCACTGCCACCGATGCGGCAGGTAACTCAAGTAGCGCAACGGGTACCGGCGAGGTTGATACCACTAATCCACTGCTGTTAATTGACGACATTACTAGCACTAACGACACCACACCTACGATTTCTGGCCAAGCCGATGTCGGCGTGGGCACCATCGTCACGGTGGTTGTTTCCGACAGCAACGGCATAGAGCAAACACTGGCCGCCGTGGTGCAAGTGAATGGCAGCTGGAGCGCAGACGTACCACTGCCACTGGCCGAAGGCGCCGTGAGCATTACTGCCACGGTTAATGATGAAGCCGGTAATATTGTTAATGTCAGTGCAGGTGCAACAGTAGACACCACTCCGCCGTCGTTAATTGTTGATGCCATTGGTGATACCAACGACACCACACCAACAATATCTGGCCAAGCCGATGTCGGCGTGGGTACCATCGTCACGGTGGTTGTTTCCGACAGCAACGGCATAGAGCAAACACTGGCCGCCGTAGTGCAAGTGGATGGTAGCTGGAGCACAGACGTACCACTGCCACTGGCCGAAGGCACGGTAAGCATTACTGCCACGGTTAACGATGATGCCGGCAATATTGTTAATGTGAGTGCGGGTGCGACGGTGGATACCACACCGCCGTCGTTAATTGTTGATGCCATCGGTGATACCGATGACACCACACCAACGATTTCTGGCCAAGCCGATGTCGGCGTGGGCACCATCGTCACGGTGGTGGTGTCCGATAGCAACGGCATTGAGCAAACTCTTGCAGCCGTAGTGCAAGTCGATGGCAGTTGGAGTGCAGACGTGCCCCTGCCCTTGGCAGAGGGTGGCTTTACGATAACGGCCATTGTTAACGATGAAGCCGGCAATATTGTTAATGTAGGCGCTGCGGCAACCATCGATACCACGCCGCCGGTGCTCAACCTGAACGACATAGGCAATACCAACGACACGACGCCGATTATTTCTGGTACGACCGATGCCGGCCTGGGAGCTTTGGTGGATATCACCATCGAAGATTTCTTGGGCAACGTGCAAACGCTGCAAGCCACTGTGCAAGTGGGCGGTAGCTTCTCGGTGGAAGTACCTACCCCGATTGTGGAAGGCGCCTTCACGGTGGAAGCCGTACTCACCCAGGGCGGCACCACGACAACCAATATCACCGCCAACGTGGACCTAACGCCGCCAACGCTGGTAGTAAATGCACTGGGCACCATCAACGATGCTACCCCTACCATCACCGGTAGCAGCAATGCCATCGGCGCCGCAGTACAGGTGGATCTGATTGACGGTAATGGCGACAGCCAAAGCCTGGTGGGTGTGGTATTGGGAGATGGCACTTTCTCCGTGGATGTGCCGGTGGATGTATCCGAGGGTAACCTCACCGTGGAAGTGTCTGTGCTCGATGACGCCGGCAATGAAACCACGGATATTTCCAGCGCACTGGTCGATTTAACCTTGCCGCTATTAACCGTGGACGTTATTGGCTTAACCAACGATTCAACGCCGACTATCAGTGGCACTTCCGATGAGATAGGCGCAACGGTAACCATCACAACCACCGATGGAGATAGCAACGAGCAAGTGTTCAGTACCGTTGTGGACGGCGCCGGGCACTTCTCCGGTGACATTCCCTTTGACGTTGCCGATGGTTTGCTAAGCGTAGATGTGTCCATTGCCGATATCGCTGGCAACATCAGCACCACCTCCACCAGCGGCACCATCGATACCATTGCGCCCAACTTAGTCGTAACAAAAACGCCTTCGTTGCTAACGCCGTATTTTGCCGGCACCTGCGACCCAGACTTGGCTGGTCAAACCATTAACATTGATGTGACAGCGAATATTTTAGGAATTGAAACAGACCTAACCATCAGTACCAACGTACTACCCGATGGAACCTGGCAAACCGGCCCTATTCTCAACCTATCCCTGGGGCCAATTTCGGCATCCATATCGGTTGAAGACCAAGCCGGTAATTTACTAACGGTTACTGAAAATACCACAGTAAATTCAACCGACTCCGGCGGCACGGAAGAAAGCTCAGGCGGATTATTGGGCGGCAGCTTGCTTAGCCTTGATATTGGCTTAGGAGGTTTGGGAATCGGTATTGATATTTAGCACCATTAAAAAGCCCCTGGTTGTTTCCGCGCCAGGGGCTTTATTGTGAAGAGCTACCCGATCTTTACCGGGGGTTAAAAACGTTAAATCGCGCCGCTACTCAACTGATCTACAGCGTAGTCCACAGCCCGTGCTGTCAACGCCATAAAGGTGAGCGATGGGTTAACGCAAGAACCGGAGGTCATGCAGGCACCGTCGGTGACAAAAACGTTAGGCACGTCGTGCATTTGATTCCATTTGTTAAGCACCGATTCCTTCGGATCATGGCCCATACGCGCGGTACCCATTTCATGAATGGCAGCACCCCCAGGCATGTTACCCTGGAAGCTGCTCACGTGTTGTGCACCGGCTTTACGTAGCATTTCTTCACCCTGGGTAACGATATCCTGGTTGATTTTGTGCTCGTTTTCCTGGAACTCGAAGTGGAATTTAATTTGCGGAATACCGTAACGGTCTTTCTCTTTTTCCACCAACTCCATGCGGTTTTTCTTGTACGGCAGACACTCACCAAATCCACCGAGGTACATCAGCCAAGGGCCGGGCTTACGCAGAGACTCTTTAAAGTCTTTACCAAAGCCTGGGGTGCTCATGGCTTGGCCGGTAACACCGGCACGCATGGCGCCGCCCTGATAGTTATAACCGCGTACAAAATCGACGTCATCCTGGTCGCTAACGTTACGGAAGCGAGGAATGTAAATACCGTTAGGGCGATTACCCAGCTCTACTTTGTCGTCGTGCAGGCCTGGGAAAATACCCACGGCACCACTGGCGTAGGTGTGATCCATTAGGTAATGGCCCAAGGCACCGCTGCGATTACCCAAACCATTGCGGAAACTTTCCGACTTAGAATTCATCAGAATTTGCGTGGTTGCCAAGGTGGAAGCACACAAGAACACCAGCTTCGCGGAGTACTCGGTTTTTTCCAAGGTATTGGCATCGATCACTCGCACACCGGAGGCGCGCTTGGTTTCTGGATCGTATTCAACGCTTTCTGCCACGCAATCGGATAACAAAGTTAGGTTGCCGGTGGCACGAGCTGCCGGCAAGGTAGAGCTTTGCGTTGAGAAATAAGCACCGGCAGAACAACCGCGATGACATGGGCCACAGTAGTGGCAAGGCGCACGATTGTTGTGTGGCTTGGTGATAATAGCAACGCGGCCGATGGTCATCATGCGGTCGTCGTAATTGGATTCCAAGCGTTGTTTAAAATCTTTCTCTACGCAGTTCATTTCCATGGGCGGCAGAAATTCACTGTCTGGTAATTGCGGCAGGTTTTCCGTCTGGCCACTTACACCAATGTACTTTTCTACGTAGCTGTACCATGGAGCTATATCTTTGTAGCGAATGGGCCAATCGATACCGTGGCCATCTTTTTTGTTGGCCTCAAAGTCCAGGTCGCTCCAGCGATACACCTGGCGGCCCCACAACAAAGACTTACCACCCACAACACCCGCGCGATACCACAAAAACTCTTTGGCATCGTTAAGGTAAGGGTTTAGACGGTCGTTGTTGTAGAAGTGACGGGTAGTTTCGCCGAAAGCGTATTGCGATTGCTGAATACGGTAGTCTTTTTCGTATAGGTCGCGGATGGGTTTACCACGGAAAGGCACATCCCAAGGGGCCATGTGCTCGCCCTTGTAGTCTTTGCCGTGCTCAACCATTCGGCCACGGTCTAACATTAAAACTTTAAGGCCCTTCTCGGTGAGTTCTTTGGCAGCCCAGCCACCAGTCACACCAGAGCCAACGACGATTGCATCAAATTGTGTATTGTTATTCATTGCTAATACCTGTTATTTGCTCTGGATTAAGAAGTAAAACGACGGCCAACTTTGGCGTATTCGTAGCTACCGTCGTAATAGCCAGGCATAGGCATGTAGCTAAGCTCCTGCTTTGCGCCTACCTCGGAGGTGTAGTAACCGGTCACTACCAATTCTTTCAGCTTGCCAAAAAATGGCATATTTGGGTCGGTCTTCTGGGCCAGAGGGTGGCCACCGGCACCGGGGTTGGCTTTTTTGTATTCCTCGGTAGCGGTTTCTTGGGCGGTCAGTGCGGCAATGCGAGTGGCTTCGCTGGCATCGGCAAAATCTTTTTGCTCGGTTTCTTGGCAGAACTCATCCAACGCTTTAAACCCCTGGAAAAACACCGCACGCTCTTCATCGTTGTACCATTGGCTAACAATGGTTGAAATAAAATCAGGCACGCCGGCTTTGATTGCTCCGGGCGTATCCGTAGTAGGAATAATCATCTCCGAGACGATGGCCACGGACTTTTCTTGGGACTGGTTAAACACAACGGCGGATAAACCACGGTTAAGTGGCCCACCTGCCATTAACGACTGCGCAACGCCACCGGCGGCGGCGAATCCAACCAACATAAATGAATGCTTAAGCATTTCACGTCGATGCATCTGTCTGCTCCTTATACTTAGGCTTACCGAGGTAACATAAGCTTTTTAAGCCGGACCCGCTTGGCCGAATGCGCTTATTATTTTGCATTTTACGGCCAACCGGGCTGGCTGGGATAATCACATGGCGGGTAAAAGTTGCTTCGCTTGAACTGGCGCTTTTACCCTTGTTGTTTTTTTAAAACTGGCTTCGGCTTTTTACTGCTGGCTTCAGCTCTTTATTTACAGCTAGCCTCACCTTCGCCCATAGCCCAGGCAATGCCGTCGCGTAGAATCTTCAACGGCTCCGGCAGGTTATACACCTCTTTGCGATGGCCGATGGCGGTATAAAAAGCGCGGCCATCCTTGATGCATCGGCTCCACACGATGGGATGGTCTTCGCCCATATGCAAATCCTTGCCAAAGGATTTACCGGGGTCGTAGGATGATTCATCTATGGTTACAACCACATCGGCACCGCTGTTACGAGGGCTTTCTGCAAATGAGTACCACTCGTCTTTCATGGACCAACCGGGCGCAAGGTCTTTAACCACGCCATTTTTGGCTGCTTCAACGTTCAATTTAGCGGTCTGAAATTGTGGTTCCATTGGGTGGCCAATAAATTGGGCGCCCAGGAGCTCATTGGCGTAGAAATCCCAGTAGTAGGAAGAATCGCCGCCCGCGCCATGCACGCCAACAAAGCCACCACCGTTGGTGATGTATTTTTCGAACGCTTTGCGTTGGCTTAAGGTAAGTACATCGCCGCTGTTGTTATTCCACACCACCGCGTCGAAATTTTTCAGCATTTTAGTGGTAAAAATACCGGGTTGGTCGGTGACCACAACACCCCAACCTTGCTGCTCAGCCAAAGCTTGCACGGCTTCGGTGGCGGCGGTCACTGAAGGGCCGTGATCAAAACCGTTGATTTTGGTAAAGACCAACACGGTTTTATCCGTGTCGGGCAGTTCAACTTCTGGCATTTCGTTGCTGTAGCGAGCACAACGCGCTTTGCGATCGGCATCGGTTACCTGCACCTTAGCCAAGTCCGCAGCAAAGGCGTCTATATCACCGGGGTCTCCGCCCATGGAAACCGCCACTCCCACAGCAATGATAGCGCCAAAGGCTGGAGTTTCTGTTTTAACAAAAATGGGCGGCATTTTATCCCGGGCACCGGGATAGTACTGATCAAACACAGCCAAGGCATCTTCGCTGAGTAAGATGTCTAGGAACGGGGTATTGAGGGTGAAGGGTTCATCGCGCAATGGGCAATCCAGCATTTTATCGGCGAACGCGTTGGAGGCCGCTGCTAAGGCAAAAGTGCCGCCGATCAGCGCTTTGAGAGACGAACGGTGCAATTTTTTGGTGAAACGGGTTACTACTGGAGTCAAATTCATGATTTGGCCGCTTATTTTATTTGTTATGAGTAAAGAAAGCTCTAATATCCAGCGCCACATTGGCGGCAGCGTGTTACTTTACCCTGGCGTGTCATTGCTGGGCTAGCACAAAAAAAGGTATGATCTGGACAAAATCAGCGCAAAAGAACTTATCCAAATGATGCACCCCCAAGCTTATAACCAACACTTTTTAAACCAGTTTTTTAGCGATATCCCCTTTCAAACCTTACTGACCACCTTCGATATGCTGGACGACACCCTGGTATGGGTAAAGGACAAAAACAGCCGAATTGTTCACGCCAACCAATATTTTGTGCATCAATTGGGGTTTGACAGCCTAGAGCAGTTATTGGGCAAAAATGATTACGAGTTCTCGCCCCTGGAAATTGCGCAACAGTTTTTGGATGACGACCAAAAGGTTCTGCAGGGCCAGTTGGTACAAAACCGAATTGAACTCAATATATTGCGCTCCGGTGAAATCGGCTGGTTTGAAACCAGCAAATTTCCACTGCACTCCAAAGACCAGGAAATCATCGGCACCTATGGCGTTTCAAAACGCAGGGACGACTCTGCCATCCCGCTGACCGCCGTTACCCAACTGGAAAACGCACTGGCGTTTATTCGCTATAACTTTACCCGTGATATCTCGGTATCCGAGTTGGCAGAGCACTGTTGTATTTCAATCAGCGCTCTGGAGCGGCGTTTTAAAAAATACCTGCAAAAATCGCCCAAGCAATTTATCAATGAGATTCGTTTGGAGTACGGCAGCCATTTATTGCTGCGCAGTAACGACACCATTGCAAACATTGCCCTGGCGGCCGGGTTTTCTGACCCCAACTATTTTACCCGCATGTTTACTCGCCACTTTGGCTGTGCCCCTAGCGATTACCGCCATCAAAAGCGTGGCGGCGACTTACCGCAATAACATTCGGCGTTCTTTGGTAAAAGGAAAACGCCAAGCGCATTTATTAAAGCTCATAAGTCCAATAAAACCGCTTCGGAAAAATAATGGCCCACTAGTCGTCCGGCCTCATCTGCATCCTGTTTTTGTACGGCCATCAGTATCTGCTCGGTACTGACTTTGATTAAGCCAACGTTGAGTGCAGCCATCGCCTCGTCTGCAGAGTTTTTCTTTATAGTAAATAACCACAAACACCGTATTAAAGTATGCAGCACCGGCAGCTGCGCAAGATCTGCCAAAGTACGAAAGGATTCAATTTGCAAGGCCACTAATTGATCCGGCCGGCAGTGCTTTAGCCTGGCGTGCAACGGCGTCAATTGCGCGAGAGAACCACTACCGCTAGCCGCTTGTTGAGCACTGACTTGGTTGATTGCGTTAATGATGTCTTGCACCGGTGCCAAATCGTGGATGTGGGCGCAAAAGTGGGGGTATACGGCCTTTACAATCGCAGAAGAGCCCGGCCGGCTAAAATAAAAGCCACCGGCACGGCCGCGTTTTCCAATCACTAAATCCAGACTTTCTAGCACCCTTAACGCCTGCACTACTATCGGCTTGCCGGCACTGTACCGCTCGCATAAATCGTCGATGCTACCAAGCGCTGTTTGCCCAGGCGTTTTATCTCGCAAAATATTACGGGCAATGCGCAGTGCTCGGTTGTCGGTTCCTGGGGCCTCATGTTTGCCGCGCAAATGCGCCAGAGTCTCGGCAAACAGCGAATCCACTAGCGCCCACGCCACTGGATGCTCGGTTAACTTGGCCAACAACTGTCGCTGCTCTTGCTCCACAGCCTTTGCTGTTAGACCCAAAGCAGAAAAATGTAGCGCCAGTAACTTACCGGCCATGCCAGGGTTGGGCGTATGGATTACCAAGCCACCTTCCGCCCCGCGCCGCATACGCCCCCAGTCGCGCCACTGCAAAATACGCAGGGCCTGGCGCACTGCCTGGTAAGTGGTTTGGTAGCACCGAGCCAGTTGCTGCTCTGACCCAAACACATAACCCGGCGGCAAGCCATGAGACAAAATGGTCAACTCTAAGCGCTCGGCCAAGCGCAGGGCGTTGTTCTCCGACGGCACAAAGTGCAGGCCAGAGGCCCGCTGCATAGGCGGGTCTAGGGTAAAGATTGGCTCGTTATTGTTATCCATACCGCAATTATCACATATCGCCGGTGAGTTTTTGTATTTCGGGTACTATTTAAACCATCCGATTTCGAACAAAAATAGGCACGTTAACTGTCTACCTCAGGCCAACAACTTACATAACATGGCGCAACTTCTATGCTAACCCCACCAATAAAAGCCATCCCTATAAAATCAACTTTTACTCGTTTCGTTTTATCCAGTATCAACGCAAAGCACACGGGCCCAAAGCGCTTGCCAGGGTATCTTGCCCTCGCCTGTGCAGCCATATTAGCTGGTTGCCACACCGCGCCGAATCAATCACCCGGCGCCGAGCTAAGCTTTGCGGAACGTTGCCAAGCATTACCGGCAGCCGGTGCGCCTGGTTTGCAGCGCGCTGAATTCCAAGCCAATCAAACCGTGCAACACCGGTTTGCCCCCCAGGAGGTACTGCCTCCCCATTGCGAAGCCTTTGGCACCTTAGAGCCACGAACTGGCATTGATGACCAAGAGTACGCCATTGGCTATCATCTCCGGCTGCCAGAACACTGGAACGGCAAGTTCTTTTTTGAAGGCGGTGGCGGTACCAATGGCAATATCGGCACCGCCACGGGCACAACCGGCGCAACCAACCCCAGCGCCTTGGCTCAAGGCTATGCCGTGGTCAGCCAGGATTCTGGCCACAGTAACGACCTTAACAACAATCCCCAGGCCAGCGGTACCGCCAGCTTCGGCCACGACCCAATCGCCCGGCGCAACTACGGCCATGCATCCCTGAAAAAGGTAAGCGATGCTGCGGTGGCTGCCATTACGCGGTTTTACGGCCAAAGCCCCCGTTATTCCTACTTTATGGGCTGCTCCAAGGGCGGCCAGGAAGGTATGGCCTTTGCCCAAAGATACCCCGAGGTATTTGATGGCATAGTCGCGTCTGCACCAGGGATGTCACTGCCACGGGCTGCTTTATCTCAGCTGAGGGATGTACAACAGTTTGCCCAATTGGCAATGACACCGGGTGATACCTCACTAGACCCAGAAAAACTGGCTAAGGTGTTCTCCGCCGAACAAATAACCACCCTGCAAACCACGGTAATCAAAACCTGCGACGGACTGGACGGCTTGGAAGACGGCATTATTAGTAACTTTTCGGCCTGTACCAACGCTCGAGTGATACCACAACTGCGCCAACAGGTGTGTAGCGATGCTGCCCGCTGTTTAACGTCGCAGCAGGTATCCGCATTAGAACAATCCCTCGCTGGGCCGGTAAATAAGAAGGGAGAGCCGATTTATGCCGCTTGGCCTTGGGATACCGGCGTGGGCTCACCGGGCTGGCAGATGTGGAAACTGGGCAACGAGCAAATGCCGGCGCTGAATGTCATGCTTGGCGGCACCGCCACGCCGGCCATTTTTAGCGTGCCCCCTGTGGCGGTAGCCGCCACGCCCCAAGCTGCGGCTGCCTATGCTCTAGCGTTTGACGTCGCCGACGGCGAGGCCATTATCAATGCCACCTCCGACACTTTTACCACGTCGGCCTGGCAGGATATCTCAGCACGATCCGCCAACCTTGATGGATTTATGGCGCGCGGCGGAAAACTTATCGTACCCCACGGTGTTTCCGACCCAGTGTTCTCTATCAACGATACCCTAGCTTGGCTGCAAGAAGTTACCGCACGTTATGGCCAGCAAACCAATAGCACAGTACGAGTATTCCCTGTGCCGGGTATGGCGCATTGTTTTGGAGGCCCCTCCACCAACCAATACGACGCCTTTACGGCCATTACCCAGTGGGTGGAACAAAACCAAACCCCGGATGAAATCATTGCTACAGCCGGGCCCGATACCCCCTGGCCTGAGCGCAGCCGGCCGCTGTGCCCACACCCCCAAATGGCCGTTTATAACGGTAACGGCTCCATTGAAGACGCTAGCAATTTTAACTGCAAATAACCCTAGGACCTTCCATGCCAAAATTAACAATAACAACTGCATTGTGTTTACTTGCCACTACACTGGCCGTAAATCTTACCCAGGCCAACGACGCCAAAGTAGAAACCCCACCAACCGCTGAGCCGTACTTAGAATTTGCATTTGAGGAAATTGTAACCCTGGCGAACGCCATGCCGGTGGGCACCACCGGCCTCGGTAAGCGCAATATTATTCCCATTACCGGCGGTAGATTTTACGGCGATAAACTGAAGGGAGAAATTCTTCCCGGCGGCTGGGACTGGCAACTGCAACGGGCCGATGGCTGCACGCTAATTGAAGCTGATTACATGCTTAAAACCGACGACGGTGTCATTATTAATGTGCTCAACAAAGGCACACTTTGCCAAATGCCGGGTAAAGGTTTTTCCGCCAGAACCCATCCGGTGTTTGAAGTTCCCGTTGGTAAATACGACTGGCTGAATAAAACCACATTTATTGGCACCTTAGAGCCTGCGCCTAAAAGCGAAGGCCCAGCGGTTAAAATTAAATTTTACGCCGTGAAATAATGGTGGACAATTAAACAAAATCTATTACCGACACCTTTCCATCAAAATAGCTGCGCATTAATTCCTTACAGCAGTGACACCAAAAAACCCATTAAGTCTTCCATAGAATTAAGGAAGACTTAATTAACCCACACATCGCCTTATTCTTCTGCCACAACTCGGTAATCCTTGCGTCCACAGCCACCACCTTGTAACTGCCAGAATGTAGGCCACCGAAATCCGTTTTTAATTTATTTTGATACAGTAAAACAAAACGACACTGCCACGTAACCAGCCGCAGGCTCGAACACCAAATGTAAAATAAGTAAACGCTTAATAACGCTCAAGCTCAACAACAATTAAACCATTAACAAATAAAGCACTCTTCAACCCACGCAGCCCAGTCTTAATAGTGTCATTATAGGGCGATATACTGCTGCCGTTACGTCAACCAAATTCACGCAGGCTACACATATAAGCCCCAGGTCATACACCACGGTTTTAAGGCTTTTACGCGCAGCCTTTAGTAGCCACAGCTATACCAGAAAACACTCACTGTTAGCACAACAACTATTTGTGTAAAAATTTCGTTAGGTTTGTTTATCTAGCATGAAAGTGGCTTGCTATTTTACCAAGCATAGATATAGTTGTGCAGCGCAGTGCGGCTGCGTAAGTAACAGCCTATCAATGAGGGACGGCAGTAATGGGTCAAGTGATCGACCTGGGCGAAGCAAGAGAACGCGCCCAAAGTAAGCACGCAAGAATTTCAGAAAGCCTCAAACGATTGGCCCGTGAAAACCGTCAAGCCCTGCTCAGCTCTTACCCCTACGTTAGGTTTTGGTTGCAAGATGTTCAGCGTGAACATTACGTGCACCTGCTTCGTTTGCATTTGGCGCTAAGAGAAGCCATTGAAAACAACCTAGAATATTTGGGCGACCACTTTGAGGTGGAAGCCCTATTCGACCAGCAGCGTAAGCAGTTTTCCATTGCGCACTTTGTAAAACCAAACATTTATAAGTCAGATCTTATTCGCAAAGATTTGGCCGCCCTCAATGAGTCCCCCTTCACCGAGCTCGACCACAGCCCAAAGCTGAAAGAATTTTTGGGCTATATCCGTCGAACCTCCAACGCTTACTCGGTATCTTTGCTCGGCACACTATTTGTGTTGGAAGATAACCTCGCCAGCGCGGGCAACCAATTGGCCACAACCTTGGTGCAAAACAACGCTGTTAATAACTTCGCGCTAAATTACCTATCATCCTACGCCGACAGCAAAGATGGGCTTTGGCAGTTTACGCAATCCCTGGATAGCATTTCAGATTTTCAAACCCAGGCCAATGTGGTTATTGCGGCAACCCTCTCCTACGAAATGCACCGTGACCTCCTTAAGCCCATGGATGTGCGGCGCTGGTCTGCAAAGCGCCAGGCCGACCTCAGCCTAGACCAGTACTAAGGCTTACTTTCTCCTCAATGTGACGTTTTTGTTAACGGTTGTGCATATATTAATTTGCTGAGACACTCCAACCAGCAGTGAGCACAACCAAAAACAATCATTCAAAATAAGCTTGCTGCAGGCCAGGTATTCAACCTAGGTAGAGCCAATCTGGATTGCACTTATCTGAATAGCACTTATCTGGATTTATCTACCTAGAAATTACTTATCTGGACACATAGGCGGCTGGTAGATAGCCGTTATTCACCCTGAAGGAGGCATCACAATGGGACTGTTCGATTTTGTTAAAGACGCCGGTGGCGCATTAGGCAGTAAAGTATTTGACTTAACCCACGACGACGAAGACATCACCAAACCCACCACCATCTCCCCCGAGCGACTCAACCACCTACGCAAGGCCAGCATTGAACGCACCGTAGGCGAAATGAACTTAAATATTGAACAATTTAATGCCGAAGTGGATGGCGAATTGGTAACCATTACCGGCACCGCTCCAAACCAAGAGGCCATTGAAAAGGCTACCCTGGCCTGTGGCAATCAGCACGGAATTGGGCAAGTGGACTGCCAGTTAGCATTGGCTGAAACGCCGACCAGCGCAGCACCTGCTGATGCCAAACCCAGCGATAATGCACAACCAAGCCAATTTTATACCGTGCAAAGCGGCGATACTTTAAGCAAAATAGCCAAAGAGCTTTTGGGCAGTGCTAGCCGCTATATGGCTATATTTGAAGCGAACCAACCCATGTTGGAAAACCCCGATAAAATCTACGTCGGCCAAACCCTTCGTATCCCACAGGCCTAACGCCGCTGCGGCCCAAGTACCGGGCCGCATGACTTGCCAATACCGCACCGCAGTTCGACGGAGTTGCTATGTCTCTTACTAAATCAACGCGCAGCTCGACCAAAACCAAAAACAAGCGCAAAAAATCGCTGTCGCCGGCGGAGCAATTTCAGCAGCAGTGGCAAACTGTGCAGGAGCTGCAACAGAAAAGCCAGCGCATAGAACATGAAGCCGCTGAGCTCGTTGCCAGCGTAAAACCCAAAATCGAAGCCAGCGAACGCGGCCGAACCGAAACCGTGTACCGGCTTACGGAGCGCATTTTGGTGTTTATGCAACGCAAAACACTGCCGCAGTGGTGCAAGCAAGAACTGCTGGACTGGTTAGACGACAACATGATGCTATTGATGCGCCACCCCTTTGCCGACCACTTAGACGTTCGCGCGCTGGCCGAAACTGCAGATGATGTTATGCACAGCCTGTGGGGCGCGCCAAATCAGCCACCACAAACCGGTGCTGATGGTGAGGATGACGACCTCCGCAAAGCCGCGGAAGACATCGATATAGAAGACCTATTTAGCAAGCTCGACGAAGCAATGGCGGATGATGACGAGCTAGACGAATACGACGATGAGTTTGAAGACTCATCTGACGATGATTACTTTGAAGAAGGCTTTGATCACTGGCAAGAAGAACGCAACCACCAGGCCCAGCAAGAGCAAGAAAAACAGCGGCAACTCAATAAATTACTGCGCACCTCCAACATCAATAAAATCTTCCGCAAGATCGCGCGGGTGATACACCCCGATAAAGAAACCGACCCGGACAAAAAGTCGGTAAGGCACGAGCAGATGAGCGAATTACTCACGGTGCGAGACAACAAAGACATTATCGGTTTGTTTCAGTTATACCAACAGCACCTGGGTAACGCGCCTTTAGAAGAACTCGGTGAAGACTTAGCCAGCGCCACCGAATTACTGCGCCACCAAGCGGACCAGTTGCGTGTGGAATTGGCCAACTACGAGCCTGAAGCACCCTCGGACTATTACCTCTACGAGCTGTTCGCCCGTTATTCTGGTAAGACCTTGGCCAACAAAATTAGGCACCACGTTAGAGAGCTGGACGACATCATCGCCGGCCAAAACCTTTTGTTGGATCAGATGACCAGCATCAAAAACGTCAAGCCGATTTTAGAAGTACGCCAAGCCCAGCATTACTTTGGCGACCTTAACGATTACTTGTAGCGACCTGCGTAGCCTCCTTATTATTGTCTACCTAGTCAGGTATTGGCATTAATCCTGCCTCTCCCGCACGAATTGTATTCTTTGCCGGGAGCCCACCGTGAACAAGCCCAACAATAGACTTATTCCAACACTGTTGGTTTGTTTATGCACCATTTTGACCACAGCCTGCGATGACAAAGGCGATAAAAGCAGCGATGCAAGCGGCAATGAAACGCAAAAACCCCTATCCACGCCAGAGCCAACCACACACACCTTTGGCTCAGAAATCCAAACCCGCCAGGCGCTTACCCAAGTAGCACTGGCACGCCAGCCGGCGGACTTAATCATTCAAAATGCCACCGTGTTGAATGTGTTTACTCAGGAATGGCTGGCCAACCAAGACATTGTTATTGCCAGCGGTAGAATTGCCTGGACTGGGGCCACTAATACCTGGCCCGGCAGCGCCGCACAAACCTACGATGCCAGCGGCTTATATGCCGTACCCGGCTTCGGCGAATCCCACAAGCACATTGAAAGCTCCTACCTTACCCCGGAATACGAAGCGGCATTGGTGATTCCCCACGGTAACACGTGGACGGTTGAAGGATCCCACGAGATTTCCAACGTGGTGGGTAATTACAACGCGGAATTTTGGCTAGCGGCAGAGCGCGCCGGTAGCCCGTTAAAAATCTTCCCGGCTATTGGTTCGGCCACACCACCCACGGTATATGAAAGCGGCGGCGGCTATTATGGCTACCCAGAAATGGACGCATTTATGCAATACGACCCTCGAGTTGTTGCCCTGGGGGAAGTGATGGACTGGAGCGCAATTATCAATGCCGATAACGGCGGCCACAGCCGTTTGTGGCAAATGATAGAAGCCACCTACGACAACCGCGGCGTGGTTGAAGGCCACGGTTCTGGCCTGTACAGCGCGGAAGAAATCAGCGCTTTTGCGGCCGCAGGGTTGGCTTCCGATCACGAGGTTAGACTGGCCGATGAAGGCTTAGAAAAATTACGCCGCGGAGTATTTTTAGAATTAAAACACGCCGGAATGGATACCGTAATTCCCAAATTGTTGCAGTTAAATTTAAAAGACTGGAGTAATATTTCGGTTACCACCGACGACCGTGACGTATTTGCAACCTTGCAACTGGGCTCCATGGACTACAACATCCGCACCGCTATTGAGCTGGGCGTAGCACCGGAGATCGCCTACCAGTTGGGCAGCTACAACACAGCACGGCATTTTCGCATCGATCACCTTGTAGGCTCATTAGCCCCTGGGCGTTACGCCGACGTGGTGCTGTTAAGCAACCCCGAAACCGTTGCCATAGAACGCGTCTACGCCAACGGCCAATTAGCGGCCCTGGGCAAGGATTACAAATTACCCATTGCCAATATCGATTACCCCGCCTGGGCTAAAAACACCATGCGTGTGGGCAAAACCCTGAGCGCCGAAGATTTTATTATTCACGCCCCCGAGGGCAAAACCGAAGTACAAGCCGCTATTTTAGAGCCGTTTTGGTTTGAGCCGGATTTTATTACCCGCACCCTGCCAGTGAATGAGGCCGGCCTTGTGGTGGCAGCTCCCGCTGATAACCTGATTAAAGTTGCCGTAGTGGATCGCTACCACGGCACCGGCGCCATATCGAAAATGCTGTGGCAAAACGTGGGGCCAATGACCGAAAACTCCGCCTTGGCCAGCTCTCAATCACACGACCTACACAACATTTGGGTTATGGGTAATAACGACAGCGCCATGGCCATGGCGGCCAATGCCGTGGCTGAGATGGGCGGCGGTTGGGTACTGGTGAAAAACGGCGCAATCGCCGCCCAGGTTAAATTGGATATCGCCGGGCTTATGACAGCCCGCCCGGTTGCCGAAGTCGCTGCCGAAATGGAGCACCTGTTACAACAGGCCGACACCATGCAATGGATTAATAATACCGGCCTGCCCGAACGCATGCGTTTTGCATTTTTAACCGCGGCGCCCTGGAAATGGCAACTGGTAGCCCCTTACCAAGGCAACCCCGGCGGCTTGGTGAATGTTACCACCGGAGAAACCCACCCCATTGTTTGGTAACCCGGCGTTAAACTACTATAAGCCAAAATCGCGAAATGCCCTTAGTAGGCAAAATTGGGCTCGCGCCCTGCTTTGGCTGGTTGGCCTGCTGTGCGCCGCCAGCAGCAACGCCCATCTGCTCAATATGACTAAAGCAGAGGTAGAGATATTGCCCGATAATTCTCTGCGGGCGTCGCTGCTGGTGGATTTGAGTCGAGAGGCTGGCAGCGGCGAGGAATATTTTCGCTGGAGCAACCTAGCCAACCCCACCCGTGACCCCACCGTGCAAGCAACTTTGGCCCGCTTAACCCAAGGCCTAAACATCACCGCGGATTCGCAGCCATTGCACTGGCAGGTAACCCACATCACCTGGCCCAAGGATCGGCCACTGTCGGATTTTACCTCCGGTTTAAGCTGGCCCATGACGGAAATACAACTGGCCGCGCCAGCCGCTGTTCTATCGATTCCTTCAACAATTCCTTTAAACAGGCCCTCAAAAACATCGTCATCACTCTCGCCTAAAACCCAGGCAGAACCACCAAGGGTATTACAGGCTCGTTTTAGCGATGGCTTTCGCTTTGAGGAGCCCATCGCCCTGAGAATGAGCTGTGCCTGCAGTAATTTAAGCCTAAACCGCTGGCTAGTACGCAACCAACAAAGCCCTCAATATTACCCCACCGGCATCGCCAACAACGAAACCGCAACGCAACAGCCAGCACTGAACGTTTGGCGAGATTACATTTGGCTGGGCATCACCCACATTATTCCCAAAGGATGGGATCATGTGCTGTTTGTGTTAGGGCTACTGCTGGGCATGCACACAGCGCGGCAACTGATAATTTGGATCAGTGGTTTTACTTTGGCCCACACCCTGACCTTAGGATTGGCCGCCAAGGGCGCCATCGCCGTGCCTAGCCAGTGGGTAGAACCCGCCATTGCTCTGACCATTGCCTGGGTGGCCGTTGAAAATCTAATGCACCCACCTAAAACCTACCTGCGCTTAGCGGTGGTGTTTGCCTTTGGTTTAATCCACGGCTTGGGCTTTGCCGGGGTGCTTAAGGAGATGGGGTTTCCCCCCGGGGACTTCACCACCGCGTTAATTGGCTTTAACGTGGGGGTAGAGGTTGCTCAACTGGCGATTGTTCTGCTGGGCTGGATCATCTACCGCACCTGGGCCAACCCAAGTGCTTGGCGCCGCCGGGTTGCACTGCCCGGCTCTGTTCTTATTGCCGCCACGGGCTTGTATTGGGCTGTGGTTCGCCTGGTGGGCTAGCGCCCGGCCTCGTCTCTATATACAAGGCCAGCCATTAGTAAGTTGTTTCCAATTGGTGCCGATTCATTAATGGGAATTACTCTCCCGGGCGTTATTGAATTACATAGTTCGATAACGCCGATTGCGACGTGCGAGCAACCTTCTGCGCCTGCGGCACTATGCAATTTTTCTCACTACTCGGCGGCATTACGACCTTTCATTCAAGGACCTGGGTAACTGTTTCGGCATTTAATCATTAACGGCCATTTTCATATCTACTAGTCACCACCGGTTGGCCAAAATGTGATGTCATGGATATCGTCTAACTGAAACCTGCGTTAGTATTTTTATATGGCTTTGCTTTGTGACACGCAGTTTTTGGCTTGCATTTAAGAGGCGCATTTTCTGCACAACTGTGTGACTATTTCACATACACAGCTGTGCGAAAATACTGCATCGATAAAGGACAAAAGTACTAAGCCTCATAGCGAGTCACAAGCTTAATGGCTTATATATTTCGATAATATTTTAACCAGTAATTATTTCGCTTATGCACACACCAGATACTCTGCTAAAAAACACCTTTGGCTTAGCGTCATTTAGGCCTGGCCAACAGCAAGTTATTGAGACGTTATTATCGGGTCAATCGGCGCTGGCGGTGTTCCCTACGGGTGGAGGTAAAAGTTTGTGCTACCAGCTGCCGGCATTAATGTTGGAGGGCCTTACACTCGTTATTTCGCCTTTGATTGCATTGATGAAAGACCAGGTAGACCAACTACAGGCACTGAACATTCCCGCCGCCCGCTTAGATTCCAGCATTGACGCCGAGCAGTTACAGTCTATTTACCGAGGCCTTGCTAACGGTGACATTAAAATACTCTACACCGCACCGGAGCGACTCACCAACGAGCGTTTTATCAATCGCTTAAAAGGCGTCAACATCAGTATGATTGCCATTGATGAGGCCCACTGTGTATCGGAGTGGGGGCATAATTTCCGGCCGGATTACCTAAAGCTTGCCAAGCAAGCGAAAACACTCAACGCGGACCGAGTACTGGCGTTAACCGCCACCGCCACACCTGAGGTGGCCAACCAAATTCGTGAAAACTTTGCCATTGCCGCTGACAACCATGTGCAAACCGGGTTTTACCGCGCCAACCTAGCTATTAATGTGAGTGCACACATAGGCCACCAGCGACAGACTGCGCTGATCAACCGGTTAAAGGCCCACCCCCAGCAAGCCAGTATCGTTTACGTAACCCTACAAAAAACCGCCGAAGAAATAGCCGATGCCCTCTGCCAACAAGGCCTAAGCGCCCAGGCTTACCATGCCGGCCTTAAGGATGACCAACGCAACGCGGTGCAAGAGGCATTTATGGCCGGCACCACCGATATCGTGGTTGCCACCATCGCCTTTGGTATGGGCATTGATAAATCCGACATCAGAGCGGTGTACCATTACAACCTGCCCAAGTCGTTGGAAAACTACATGCAAGAAATTGGGCGCGCTGGCCGCGACGGCAACGCCTCCCAGTGCCACCTGTTGGTAGACACCCAGGATCTCACCGTACTGGAAAACTTTACCTACGGCGACACCCCGGATAACAGCGCCATCACAGCTTGCATTCAACATCTTCTAAGCCACGGCGCTGAATTTGATATCTCTGTTTACGAGCTATCCCAGCAGTACGATATTCGACCGTTGGTGATCAACACACTGCTCACCTATTTAGAGCTTAACGGTGCAATTACCAGTATCGGGCCGTTTTACTCCGAGTATAAAATTGCCTTTGTCGAAGACAGCCATACCGTGCTAAATCAGTTTGACGCTAACCGGGCCGAGTTTTTGCAATCGGTATTTAACACCGGTAAGCAAGGCCGTAGTTGGCTGACCATCCAACCGACCCAGGCAGCAGAAGCGCTTAACGAAGATCGACAGCGAATCTTAAACGCGCTTAATTATCTCGAGCAGAAGAACTTAGTTACCTTAAAATTATCGGGTATCCGCCATCGCTTTCGCTTGGCCAATGAAACCGACGACCAAGCTCAGCTGATCGCCGACATTCAGCAAAGTTTCAAACAACGAGAGCAGCGCGATATTGAACGCTTGCAACAGGTTTGCCAGTGGGCGGCGGGTAAGACCTGCTTGCAGCAATCACTGGTGCAGTATTTTGGCGAACAACTCCCTATACCTTGTGGGCAATGCAGCAGCTGTACTGGCCAACCGGCACAGCTGCAACCCAGGCCCAGCCGCGCTCCGGATATTAGCGTGATTCATTCCCTTCAATCACAGCCACACCCAGCGCTGGCCACCGCCAGGCAACAGGCCAGGTTTCTGTGCGGCATTACCAGCCCACAAACCAGCCGAGCCAAGTTAAGCAAACACGCGCTGTTTGGCGCATTGGCCGATTGCCATTTTGAAGCGGTATTAGAAGAGGCTAACAAGCATTTGAACGGCTAGCAATCTTTCTAACGGCTAATACGCAACCGTATTAGCCTCAGACACCTGACGATTTAGCGTCCAGAAATCGTACAACACACCGATTAAAAAGAAGCCGCAGGTAAACAGGTACAGCAAGCCAGTTATCCACTTGCCCAAATAAAACCGGTGTACACCAAACACACCTAAAAAAGTTAAAAACACCCAAGCCAGGGTGTAATTTTTAAAGCCCGCCTGGAAACGTTCATCGGCCTCTCGATCCATCCCGGGGATCAAAATTAAATCGATAATCCAGCCAATAAAGAAAATTCCCAATGTAAAAAAGTAAATGGTGCCGGAAATCGGTTTGCCGTAGTAAAACCGGTGGGAGCCCATAAACCCGAAGATCCATAGGATATAACCAATAACAATGCTGTGTGTGGGAGCGGCAATCATAGCGTTAACGCCTCTTGTACAATGGGAAGCCCGAATAAGTAGCAACACACTACTCTCAGAAAACATCATCTCAGCAAAATAAATGCCACGGCCTATAAAGAACTCGGCCAACCGGGCTTATGAAAACTTTTCGGCAATAACGGTAGGACGCTGCAAGCAAGGAAAACGTTTAAGGCGAACCGGGGAGAGGTATGTAGGCCAATGGCTAAGACCTAAGCGGTGAGCTTAGGCCTAGCGCACTTAACATATTCAGAACACAGAACTTAGTTGGGGCCTGCGTACTGGGCGTGAGTAAAAGGAGATTAACTTAACGTTGCCATATCAATCACAAAACGGTAGCGCACATCGGATTTCTCCATGCGCTCGTAGGCCTCGTTAATTTCACCCATGGCAATGGTTTCACACTCTGGCAAAATATTCATACGGCCGCAGAAATCGAGCATTTCTTGGGTTTCGGCGATGCCGCCAATCAGCGAACCGGCCACCCGGCGGCGGCCAAAAATCATAGGCACCGTTATAGGCTCAGCCAAAGGCCCTACCTGGCCGACGATAACCAGTGTGCCGTCTACGTCCAGCAAGGGCATATAGGGGTTTATGTCGTGTTTTACCGGCACGGTATCCAAAATCACATCGAAGCTGGCTTGGGCCAACGCCATGGCACCCTCATCGCTGGAGGCCAAAAACTCGTGGGCTCCCAACTCCAGTGCGTCGTCTTTTTTGGCCTCTGTACGGCTGATCACCGTCACGTGAGCGCCCAGTCCCACCGCCAGCTTAATGCCCATATGGCCCAGGCCACCCATACCCACTATCGCCACGCGGCTACCGGGGCCAACGTTCCAAGTGCGCAGTGGCGAATAGGTGGTAATGCCGGCGCACACCAGGGGTGCCACCCGAGCGAGGTCTAGGTTCTCTGGCACTCGCAGCACAAATTCGTCACGCACCACTATGTGTTTGGAATAGCCACCAAAGGTTGGCGTGCCGTCTACGCGGTCCTGGCCGCCGTAGGTTTGGGTGTTGCCCTCACGGCAGTATTGCTCTTCTCCCTGGTGGCATTGGTCGCACTCTTTGCAGCTGTCTACCATGCAGCCAACGGCCACCGTGTCACCCACCACAAAGTCGGCTACGTCGTCGCCCACGGCGGAGACTCGGCCAACGATTTCATGGCCGGGTACCGCGGGGTAAAGGGTCACGCCCCAGTCGTTGCGGGCGGTATGTAAATCGCTGTGGCACACGCCACAGTACAGAATATCAATGGCCACATCGTTGGCGCGTGGCTCCCGGCGCTCGAAAGAAAAAGGCGCTAGTGGCTCTTGGGCGGATTGCGCGGCATAACCTAGGGTTTTCAAATCAGACCTCCAAAGATCGTCTTGAGAGGCCGCTTCACACTCACCATTGAGCATTAACACAAGCGGCCTCTTATTAGTGATACTAATAGTACTGCTTGATGACACAGGCTTTAATAGCCCATAATCGATCGTATTAATAAAATAATTTCACCAATCATTTATCAGCCAGAGCCACTATTCAATCACCATGCCGCGCGAAAACATTAACGATTTAGTCGTATTCATAGCCATTGCCCGTGAAGGCAGCTTTACCAAGGCCGCCGCCAAAATGGGCGTGTCGCAATCCGCCCTCAGCCATTCCATTCGGCAATTGGAAGAGCGGCTGGGCATTCGGCTTTTCACCCGCACCACCCGCGCCGTGTCCCCCACCGAGGCCGGCCAGCGCCTGCTTACCGGCATTGGGCCGCACTTTGATTCCATCGAACAAGAGCTGGAAGCGCTGAATTTATTTCGCGACAAACCCGCCGGCACCATTCGCATCGCCGCTGCTAGCAATACAATCAGCCATGTTTTGTGGCCCAAGATTCGAGAGTTTTTGCCGGAATATCCGCAGATCAGCGTGGAATTATTTACCGATAACGGCCTTACCGATATCGTCAACGGCCGCTTTGATGCCGGCGTGCGGTTGGGCGATCAAATAGCCAAAGATATGATTGCTGTGCGCATTGGCCCCGATATTCGCTTTGCCGCCGTGGCCACGCCAGAGTTTTTTAAACAACACGGTAAGCCCGCCACCCCGCAACAGCTGACGCAATTCAAATGCATTAACTTTCGGCTGCCCACCGCCGGCGGTTTATATGCCTGGGAATTTGAAGAAAACGGTGAGGAATTCAAAGTGCGGGTGGACGGCCAATTGGTGTTTAACGAGATCTACCATATTATCCAAGCCACCCTGGACGGCTTTGGCATCTCGTATATGCCAGAGGAGCTGGCCAAGCCCCATATCGAATCCGGTGAATTTGAACGCGTGCTAGATGCCTGGTGCCCCCTGTGGGAAGGGCCCTATTTGTACTACCCCAACTGGCGGCAAGCGCCGCCGGCGTTTTCGGCGTTGGTAGAGGCGCTGCGCCATCGGCCTTAATTTCTACGAAAATTTTATTTAATTAAACCAGCAGCAGGTAAACCTTTGCTGTTTTAGTGTTTACTGGATATTTTCAGAGATAAACAATTCGTGGGCTAATATTTCGTAGGCCTTGGTATTTTGCTGTGGGTGTTGCAAAGCGTTAACCATAGCCGTCACGGTTTTCTCGGCCAGTGCTCTGCGCGGATTGGCAATGACCAAATCAATGGTGTGGTCAATTAATGCGGCGCGGGTGATGTCGGTTAGCTCATTACAAATTACAAATAGCGATTTAGGTTTAGCCTGCCGCAGAGCCTGCACCACGCCACCAATGCCGCCACCAATGCAATACAAGCCAGTGATGGAAGGTTGCTCTTGTAACAGCGTGCTTACCGTTTGTTGCGCCATGGTGTTGTTTTCTAAACTGATAACGCAATCGATAATATTGATGGACTCGGCGTGTTCCCGGCAATAACTGCGAAAACTGCTTTCGCTGTATTCCTGGCTGAGAATACGGTGGCTGGCCATAACCAAGCCCACCGATCTCGGCTGCGGTGAAAACTGACACATGGCCCAGGCGGCGGTGCGGCCCGCCACACGGTGATCTATCCCCACAAACCCCCGCTTACGCTGGGCGGATAAATCGGTAATTAGGGCAATAACCGGCACACCTTTGTCTGCCAAGTGCTCTATGCAATCGCTGACGTGTTGGTGATCGCTAGAAACCACCGCAATGGCGTCGGCTTTTTCTGCCAGCGCGTAAATACCCGCCACTATACTGGCGGGACTCATATCCTCGGCGTACTCCACCACAGCGGTGCCGGCAATATCATCACAGCGCTGGGTGGCGGCGGTAAGCTCTGCCGCCAACTCGGTGTAGAACACACTGGATTTACGATGCAGTAAAAACCCCAGCCGCTGGGCAGGCACAAATTCATCCACCCGCTGTTGGATTAACCGAGACGCGCGAAACCCCAGGGCCTTGGCCGCTGCCAGCACTTTGTGAGCGGTTTCCGGCTTTACCGGTGCGCGCTTGTTGATGACTCTGTCCACAGTAGCCACGCCAACACCCGCCTGACGTGCCACATCGGTCATGGTTGGCCGGCGCATAGGGCCTCTAATCTATTAATGTTCATCTGATCTGTCTTTATCAATGTGCAGGCCGTCTTACTTAGGCTGCCGATATTACGGCTGCTATTACGGCTGTTCATACCAAGCTTGATAGTTTCTATCATTCTTGCTCAATGATGATAGAAATGAAACAAAAATTCCAGCGCCATCTAAAATGGCTTTTCCACTTCATTACCCTGAATTAACATCGGTTTCCGATCCGCAACGCGCCCCAGGGGCTGGGATCCAATCATTGATAGCTTCTATCATTTAAAGATAACAACAGCGCCAAGCATTTCGATAAGTACTAACAAAAAAGTCTGATTTAGCCACCAAGCATCATTAGCTCTGGCCAACCAATAATGACAATAAAGGAACGCAAATGACCGTAAAAATAGGTGTCATCGGTACCGGTGCCATAGGCCGCGAACACGTGTTTCGCTTAAGTCGAAAAATCCCAGGCGCCCAGGTCGTCGCTTTGAACGATGTCAATATTAGCTCCTGCGAAAGCATCAACAGTGACTTTGACCTGGATGCGAAAATTTTTACGGATAGCCACGAGCTGATTAAATCCGATAGCGTAGACGCGATTGTTGTTGCGTCTTGGGGCCCCACCCACGAGGAGTTTGTCAATTCCGCCATTAGCGCCGGCAAATTTGTATTTTGTGAAAAACCCCTAGCCGTAACGGCTGAGGGATGCCGACAAATCATCGACGCAGAGCTCACCGGTGGTAAGCGTTTAGTGCAGGTTGGCTTTATGCGTCGCTACGACCAAGCCTACCAACAACTGAAAAAATGCCTGCAAGATAACACCATCGGCCACCCAATTATTTTAAATTGCGCCCACCGCGCCCCCCATGCCCCGGGCTTTGGTGGTGACATGGCCATTACCGACTCCCTGGTGCACGAATTTGATGTACTGCGCTGGTTGTTGGACGACGACTATGTGGCAGCCCAGGTTATTTTGCCGCGCAAAACATCTCTGTGCGATGAAGGCCTACAAGACCCGCACATAGTGCAACTGCGCACCCGGCAGGGCATTCACATTTCAATTGAGAGCTTCGTCAACGCGCACTATGGCTACGACATTCAATGCCAGGTAGTAGGCGAAAAAGGCGTAGCTGCCCTACCGGAACCGGCCAGTGTGCAATTGCGCGAGCTGGGCAAGTTATCCCACGAAATATTAATCGACTGGAAAGACCGATTTGTTGCCGCCTTTGATCAGGAATTCCGCGATTGGATTCAGTCCATTAAAGCCGGTAAAGCCAACGGCCCTTCTGCCTGGGATGGCTACGTGGTGGCGGTAACGGCGGACGCCTGTGTGAAAGCCAAACACAGCGGTCAATTTGAAAACATCGACCTGCCACCGCGGCCTGATTTTTATCAATAGCCGCTCAAATAACAATAAAGAGTAAACCAATATGAAACTATCTTTCTGCACCGACAGCTTGGGCCAATACACCTACGAGGAAATGCTGGACAAACTGCTTAGCTACGATGTTAAAGCCATCGAAATTACCACCGGCGGCTGGTCTGCAGCTCCCCATATGCGGATGGACCAAATGCTTGCCGACGATAAAAAATTACGGGCGTTTCAGTCTGCGCTGGAACAACGGGGTATGGAGATCGCAGCGCTGAATGTTTCGGGCAATCCACTGGACCCAAGCGCCATGGGGCAAGCCCACAAACAAGCGGCCTTCGATACCATGGAGCTGGCCCAACGCCTAGACGTTAAAAAAATCGTTATGATGAGCGGCCTACCTCCGGCTGCGCCCAGCGACACCGTACCCAACTGGATCACCTATACGGTTAGCTGGCCACCAATATTACAAGACCAACTGAATTATCAATGGAACGACGTCGCCATTCCCTTCTGGAACGAACTGGTGGCCCATGCGGACAATTTCGGCGTGGAAAAAATCGCCTTGGAAAACTTTAGCTCCATGCTGGTGTGGAACCCAGAAACCCTATTCCGGCTGCGCAACGCCGTTGGCCCCATGGTGGGCTTAAACCTGGACCCAAGCCATTTAATTTGGATGGGCGCAGACCCCATAGCCGCGGCGCGCAATCTGGGCGATGCCATACACCATGTACACGGTAAGGACGTGCGCTTAGAACGCGGCCTGGTAGACGTAAACGGCTTGCTAGAAACAAAACCCGTAACTCAACCCGCCGAGCGCGCCTGGAATTACGTTGCCGTAGGTTGTGGCCAAGACTTGCAATGGTGGAAGGAGTTTTTCTCCGTAGTGCGGATGACCGGCTACAACGGTTACGTCTCCCTGGAAATGGAAGACTTAACCATGTCTGTTGAAGCGGGAATAGAAACCTCTATTCACGCGCTGCAACAAACCATTTCTCGCTAACCGACATCAACCAAACATATCCCCACTAAGCACACTGGCTTTGGTGTGCTTGGTTTTTGCTGGCAACTTTATCCAGTGTAAATAAAGCCAAAGGCGTAACCACGATAGACACCACAAAAGCGTAGATCAGCTTAAAGCCGACGAATTGGGTAAACCCAAGGCTTTCAATACTCCCTGCGTTGAAAACCAGCCCATGTACAGACTGCATGATTAAGGCCAGCATTATTGCGGCCAGTAACGAAACCAACAGGATTGGCCATACCTTTACCGCAAGCTTGTGTTTAGCCCGGGTAATTAAACTTGGAATTGCCGCGGCAAAAAATACCACAAAGGCGGTTTGCACAAGGCCATCCTTAACAATCTCCGCGGCCGGAACCGTTACCAACTGGCGAAACAATAAGAAAGCAAATAAAAAACTAAACGCACTATTTATAACGGCGCTGATAAGCGCCTCTCGCGCTAGGGTTTGAAATGTGAACGGTGGCATAGAACATACCTCTTAAATATCAATGATGCTCAAAACAGTGATAGGAGCTACCGTTACGGTAACTCCCAACAATTGCGTTAAAAGAAATAATTAAATCGCAATCCGTAGGTTCTTGGCGGCTCGTATACGGAGGTCACCAAGTTACTCATTTCGCTCAGTACTTGGGTAACCGATTGCACTTCTTCATTGGTGATATTACGGGCGTAGGCCAATAGTGACCATTGGCCACTAGCGGCATCCAATTGCAAGGTGGCATCCAAGGTGGTGACCGATTCCGCCCGTTGGGGTGGAGTAAAATCAAAACCCACCCAGCGGTCATCGCGGTAACGGGCATCCAGGCTCAGAACGGCGTTGATGTCTGCCAATGAAAATTGTTGGTCTACGCCAAAGGTTGCCGTCCACTCCGGCGAGTTGCGCCCCTCTTGGCCAGAACAATCCACTTGCCACAAGGCGTTACCCGCAGCGTTTAGCTCTATGAAGCTGGAATCGCAACCGGTGACTACGTGTACGTCGGGGTCTGCAGTGGGTTGCACAAAACTAAAGTCATCAATGGTATTTTTTAAGTACTGCACATTGGCCCGCAGCCGGGTACTGTTAGTGGCGGCTAACAAAATATCCAGCTCTAAACCTTCAATGGTGGAGCTGCCGATGTTCTCGGTATACAAGGTGCTATTACCGCTGGCGTCAACGCCGAAATGGCTGGCTTGTTGATCGTCGTACTGCCAGTGGAACAGCTCCGCGTTAATTTGCAGGCGATCTTCAAAAAAGCGGTTTTTAGAGCCAAGGGTAAAAGCATCCAGATACTCTGGGTCGTACTGTTCGCGGCCGGCGGCCAAGCTAAAACCGCCGGAGCGATAACCGGTTTCAAAACTGGCATAGAGTAAACTGTCGGCACCCACATCCCACTCAGCGGCCAAGCGGTAGGTTATTTCTTCTGCTGTTTGCGTTTGATTAATTTCTGTGGGATTAATCAGCAATAGGTTTGCGGTGGCGGTTGCCGGCGCACCGGGGAATAGCGGCACCTGGCCGTAGGGCACAGGCCCGGTGCCGATACCGGGTGCGCCCACCGGTAGATCGGCGGCATCAATCAGCGCAAGAGTGTCTGCCACGGTAGCGCCGGCAGGTATGGCCGGTGCGCCCTCGCAATTAGGGATTTCTGGGCCACCGGGGAACACCGGCAGGTAACGAATGCACAGGTTCACAAAGGTATCGGAACGGCCGGTGAATTGTTTTTCGTCATCGGTGTAGCGCAAACCACCCACCAGCCTAAATGAGTCGCTGACGTTAAAGGTTCCGCGGGCAAACACCGCCTTTGACTCCGACGTGGAGGCGTCTATGCCCTGGGTGCTTTGAATACTCTGCTGGTTGTAAGAGGCCAACCCACTGACTTCTTCATCAAAATAATAGCCACCCAAAATCCAATCCACCGGGCCGGAGCTGGTGCTTAAGCGCGCCTCCAGGCTAAATTGGTCTTGGTCATCTTGAATAATGGCGGCTTGCATACCCGGGTTAATAAATAGGTTGTCGGCTTCGGCTTCGCGGTAGCCGGCAATCACCACCAGGTCACCAATATCTAGCGCCGCATTAAGCTCGGCATTAACGCCCCAAAAGGTGTTATCTAAAAAGGGCTTTTCAGTGGGGTTTGGCGTGGTAAATGCGGGTACCGTGGCCAGGGATTGGTAATAGGCTTGGGCCACGGGCGTAAGTGGGCCACCAAAGCCATCCGACACATTGCTGGGCGCCGGATTAAAGTCGTAATGATCTATGGTATTGGGGTTATCCGATGGCGGGCCAAATTGAAAGCCGTAGTTGCCTCGGTAAATAGGCGCACTGCCATCACCCTGGCTGGTGGAATAATCCGCCGCTATACGAAGGCTAACGTTATCACTTAGCTCGCCAAATAATTGGCCGCGCAGCGCGGTATCGTCTGTGGCGCCAGTGCCGTCGTCGTTATATCCGTCGCTGTCCAGTTTGGCCAGAGACAAGCGCGCCGCCCACTGCTCATCTAACGCCAAATTAACCGCGCCGGAAAACCCGGTTTTGCCATAGTTACCTAGCTCCGCCGAAAGGCTGCCGCTGGTTTCACCCAAGGTGGGCGTGTTGGGAATAACATTGATGGCACCGGCGGTGGCGTTGCGGCCATACAAGGTGCCTTGCGGCCCTTTTAATACCTCAATACGGTTTACATCCAAAAAGGACGCCGTGGTGGCCGTGGGCCGACCAATGGCGATGCCATCGATATTAAACGCCAGTGCCGAATCGGTGTAGGCGTTGACCGCAAAATTACCCACGCCACGCACAAAGAAAATATTATTGGAACCGCCGGCCGAGGCCACGGTTAACGCCGGCGATACCTTACTCAGCATAGAGGCATCACTTACGCCGATGCGATTAAGCTCCGCCTCACCGGCGGCGTCGATGGGCAAGGCGGCGTCTTGCAAGGTTTCTGCCTTACGCTGGGCGGTAACCACCACTTCCTCCAGCGCGGTTTGGGCGTGCAAATACGGCGCGGCCAGGGTAGCAGTTACGGCGGATACGACTAACGGTAGTGTTTTATATGTTGGCATTGTTCGCTTCCTCAAGGAACCTCTGATTAATCTCGGTTGCTTCTGCGCGAGTCCTCAAAGCTCAGCTGACAAGGCGATTTTCGCAGTTAATGGCCGTCGTCCTTAGCAAGAAAATCAACGCAGTCAGATGGGCTTTGAGGCCGCGCCCTACGGGGCTTTCAGAGCTTTCTGATATCTTTGTTAGCGTTTTGTGACCGGGGCGCGCAGCCGTACGGCCAGTATGCCTGCAAAACGCTGCCTCGATCTCAAAAAGCTCTGGGAGCCAGAAGTCAGCCGAGATTATTCAGAGGTTCCTTTGTTATTGTTTTGAGTACTTTTTTATACAGGCAACCACCGCACACAGAATAAAATTCCGTGCCGGCCTGCTTTTTTATAAATTGCGGTAGAGCGTTGTTATTTGATATTTCTGATTAGAGCTTGGTAATTCTGATTAGAGCTTGGTAGTTCTAACTAAAGCTCGGTAGTGCTTTGGTTTGCTGAGGTCTTACTTTTTATAATTTTTATTCGGTTAAAACGGTGTTGTTTAGCGTGGGGGCTGGCGCGCTGCAGAGGATACAACGCGCTTTATTAAGCCTAAATAGGTTGCTGTAAAGCGATTAAGGTATCGCGCATTAACATGGCGTGCTCCATTTTATCGCCGCCTTCGATTTCGATTTGGCCTATGCGACCGGAATTTTCCACCACCATGCGGCAGCGCTCCCAACGACGATCTTGGAAGGCGGTTAATGCCTGGGCCAGTTCATCGCGCTGGGCTAATTCCTCGGCCAATACGATGGCGTCTTCAATACCGATACAGGCACCGTGTGCCAGGTGTGGCGTTGTGGCGTGTACGGCATCGCCAATTAGTACCACCCGGCCTTGGAACCATGGCTGGGGCATTAATAGCCCTTCCAAGGGGCGGAACATTACATGGCTATCTGCATTAATTTGTTCTGCCAGGGCGTGCACCGCCGGCGCAGTAAAGTGCTCTAACAACAACTGCTTTAATACCGCCGGTTCTTCCTCGGGTGTAAAGCGCTGGCGCTCTTTGCTGTCTACCGTTAGGAATAAATACACTTGGTCTTTGGACATTGGGTTGATGCCGGCTTTCAAGTTTGGCCCCACCCACATCTTAGTGCTATTGCAACCTTCCGGCTTGGGCAGCACCGCTCGCCAAACGCCTTGGCCGGTGTAACTGGGCGCTGCTGCATCGGGGAATAACCACTGGCGGGTTTTGGAGTAAAGGCCATCGGCGGCAATCACTAAATCGTAGCTTTGTTCGCTGCCATCGCTGAATTGCACCGTGGCGCAGTCGTCGTTTTGGCTGATTCCGGTGTGGGTAATACCCAAACGAACTTTGGTGTTACCGGCTTTTACTTTGTCGGCCAAAATTTTTGCCAACACTGGGCGCATAATGGCCCCGGTGCCGGGGATATGCTCGCCGGCAAAACGCGGGTTCGGTATGGTTTGAATATGATGGCCGTTAGGTGCAAACAGGTCTAAGGCATCGTGGCCGTGGCCGTGGTCTAAAAACTGATCCAACACACCCAGGGTTTCAAAGGCGCGCAGTGTGGCGCCACCAATACTGATGCCAGCACCATCGGGGTGCCAGGTTGGGCTGGCTTCAATTAATTCTACTTGGTAGTTTTGTTTGCTCAACTCGATGGCGGCGGTCATGCCCGAAAAGCCACCACCAATAATTAATACTGATTTAATTGAATTAGTCATTGTTTTATTCTCCGCCGGCTAGCTCGGCTTTGCTGATGGATATCTGACCTCGGCTGCTGACACCAACGGTGAGCTTGCTGAGGTATTGGCCCAAACAGGGGCCGCTTGTGCACAATCCGGTTTCTATATTGAACTGAGCACCGTGGGCGGCACACTGTATGGCCTGCCCGGCGGCGTTTAAGTAGTTGTCTTTTTTCCAGGGCAATGTCATGCCATCTAGGTGCGGGCAGCGGTCACGATAGGCAAACACTTCACCCTGCTGGCGCACCACAAACACACTGTTTTTACCTTCGTTTAATGGATCAAACCCGCGCGCACCGGGGTTGGGAATATCCTCCAGCGCGCACAAGATCCACCGTTCCGCAGCCATGGTTTACTCTATTATGGCGTTGAATTAAGGCTTTGGCGGCGGGCCCATGGGCGCCCATTTTTCTCGGTATTGCAGCAAAAACGCCTGGGAGTTATCGGCTCCGGGCATGGCTTCTCGCGCCTGCCAAGTGTCGTCGTGCAAGTCCATATCGGCGTCGTATTCCATATTGCAGCCGAAGGGGCTTTTAAAATACCAAAACCAGTTTGATCCAAAAATATGACGCCCCGGCCCCCAAAAGCTCTCGTAGCCTTTGCTTTCTAGGTTACTGCCAGCCTGCATCACTTCGGTGGGGCCACCCATGTGGAAGGTAAAGTGTTCACAACCTTGCATGTGGGGCGGGGTTTGAATAAAAAATACCGTGTGGTGATCGGTGCTGCCCGCCGGCCGCATAAAGGGGCCAACTTTAGTAAAGCGATCGGTGGTGACAAACCCTAAACGATCACGGAAAAAGGCTTCAGCTTTTTCGGCATCCGGCACAAAGTAGACTGCATGGGACAAGCTGCGCGGCTTAGGCTGTGCGCCATTGACTACGCCAATTTCGTTAATGGACCGCTGTACCGAGGTACCCGGCGCATTGATTTTTTCCATGCTGGCGCTAATGGTTTTGCGGATAGTAACTTGAAAGCCCAACACAAAACCCAGGTCGTCGGCCACTTGTAGCGAGCCATCGTCCAACACGGTGACTTCTCGGTCGCGCCCCAGCTCGACTTTTAATGCATCCAATGTGGCTTGGTCAGCCACACCGTAAATGGTTTTGCGTAACATGGACCCCGTAGGCAAGGCCGCCGGCAGGGATTGATCATCTGCGGAGCACACTTGCACGCCAGTTCCATCCATGGCTTCAAAGCGGCCACCGCCCACGGCACTAAGGCCGTAGTCCAATAAAAATTGTTCACAGGCGCTGGTGTCTTCTACACCAAATACTAAGGTATCAGGGCCAATAATATTCATAACACTTCTCTTATTCTGTTCTTTTCAGTTACTGCGTTGTTGCGCTTAATCGGCAACCCGGCCGCCCAATTGCTCAGCCACCCAGTCTGCGATGTAATGACCAGCATTGATGCTGTTATCGAAACTGGAATGCTGCACACCGCCCTCGCGCTGGGTGAAGATTTTTAATTCACGGTTAGGGCTATTCACCAATTGCTCGTAGGTGCGCTCTGCCCACTTCAATGGAATTTGGCTGTCTTTTTCGCCGTGGGTAACTAAGAAGGGCACTTTAATTTTTTCAACAACACCATCGAGGTGTACCCTCTCGGCGATCTGCATAAAGTCATCGATATCTTTTGCACCCCATACCCAGCACACGTGTTTCCAGTAATGGGGAACCGGGAAATCACCTTCTTTGTCTAGCCGGCGCTTTTGCACATCGCGCCAATCGTGATTAGCGCCCCACACCACGCCACAGGCAAAGCGCGGTTCAAATGCCACGGCTCTGGGGCAGTAATAGCCTCCTAAAGAAACGCCTTCCATACCAATACGTTTACTGTCTACGTCATCGCGAGCCTCTAGCCAATCCACGACCGGGCTGGCCCAGTGTTCGCTGTCGTAACGGGCAGTGAGCTTTTGTAGGCGCAGGGCTTCACCGGTACCGGGCTGATCAATAATCAGCGAACCGATACCGCGCTTCGCCAACCACAGCGGCAGGCCAACGAAATATTTCAGTTCCTTGGTGGAGTCCAGGCCATTTACCTGCACTAAAATAGGCATGGGGCCTTGGCTGTTGTCGGGTTTTACCAACAGGCCGGTTAGGTGAGAACCGGCGTAGGGGATTTCTACTCGCTCGCAGTTGGCGCCAGTAAGGGCATTGCCGCGTTCAAAGGTGGCCAGTGAGCGTTTGTATAAATCTAAGCGGCCCGGCGCATCGTGGGCTTGCAATCGTTCACAGGTGATTAAGTACATAGAGGCGCGACGATATTTCTCACCGGCGGAATAAATTCGCCCCTTGGCTTCGTCCTCTTCGGCTAAGGAGCAGAGTTTATCTGCCATGGTTTGCCAGGTGTCGCGGAAGGCCTGGGTGCCTTCTTTATCGGGCTTTTTGGCGGCCTCTTGCAGTGGCGCACACATTTCTTCAATTTCGCCGATACGCGCACCCATTTCGATGGCCAAATCCACCGACAAATTCCAAACATAATTGGTGGGAAAATACTTAAACATTAATTGTCCTCAATAATAGCAACGGCGCGCACGAACCCCGCCGATGCGCGTTTAATTTTGTAAGGGAAGCAAGACACGGTAAAACCGTTGGCCGGCAGCGCCTCTAGGTTGGCGAGTTTTTCCATTTGGCCGTAGCCGATGTCTCGGCCCGCTTTATGGCCTTCCCAAATAATGGAGGCGTCTTTGCTTTTCTCGAATTTTTCTTTGGTGTAGGGAAATGGCGCGTCCCAACTCCAGGCATCGGTGCCCACCACGCGCACGCCACGCTCCAATAAATACAAAGTGGCTTCGCGGCCCATACCAACGCCGGCGGCCAGGTAACCCGGTTGGCCAAATAAGCTGCCAGCGCGGGTATTTACCAAAACAATATCCAAAGGCTGCAGGCTGTGGTTAATGCGTTTTAATTCCGCCTCTACCTCGGCGGCGGTGACCACGTGGCCGTCGGGCATGTTGCGAAAATCCAATTTAACGCCGGGCTGCAAGCACCACTCCAGGGGTAGTTCATCAATACCAAACGCAGGCCGCCCCCCCATTTGCTCATCGGTGGTGGAGGCATAGTGCCAGGGCGCGTCCATGTGGGTGCCACTGTGGGTGGTAATTTCTAAGCGTTCTGCCGCCCAGGCTTCATCACCGGGTAGATCGGATTTTTTTAGGCCAGGAAACATGGCTTCCATTTCTGGCCAACCCTGCTGGTGATCCATGTAATCAATTTTGGGTAACAGCGGCGGTGGATCGGTGTTTGGGTTGTTATCCAAAGTAACCGACAAATCAATTAGGCGACGCTTGCTGGTCATAGTGTTATCTCGTATTTTTTGCGCTGCGTTATCGGCGCAGGATTAGACAAGGGCAACTCGTTGGTCGATTGCACCAAACGGTTTTTCGCCATTGGCTAACTCGGTATAAATTTGCACCCGGTCACCGGGTTGCATAAAGGGCGTGCGAATTTCGCCGTGTTCAATCACATCCAATGCCCGGCGCTCGGAGATACAAGCGGAGCCGGCGCTGCGATCTTGGGTAGACACAGTACCGGAGCCAATAATGGTGCCGGCGCTGAGTGTGCGAGTGGCCGCGGCGTGGGAGATCAGTTGGTGAAAACCGAAATGCATTTCTTCGCCGTTGGGGTGGCCAAACCATTGCTCGTTCCAACGCATGTGCAAAGGCAAGCACACGCGGCCATTGCGCCAGGCATCGCCCAGCTCATCCGGGGTAATGGCCACGGCAGAAAAACTGGTGGCGGGTTTGGCTTGCACAAAACCGAATCCGGTTTTCATTTCCCGTGGTGCCAGGGCACGCAGGCTAACGTCGTTAACCAGCATAATTAAACGCACGTAATCCAGAGCGTTGTCAGCGCCGGTGCCCATGGGCACTTCATCCACGATGACGGCAAACTCACCTTCAAAATCGATTCCGTGTTCGACACTGGGGCATTCAATGGCATGGCCGGGGCCTTTTAAATCGTCGCTAGCGCCTTGGTAGACCAGGGGGATTGTGTCGGCATCGGCAATAGGCTCTAAGTGAAAGGCCTTTTGCATAAGCTCGCCGTGATTTAAAAACAGCGAGCCATCCAACCACTGCCAAGCTCGCGGCAGCGGAGCCAAAACCTCTTGGGGGTTAAAGCTGATAGCAGCGGATAGCTTGCCTGCCTCTAATTCATCGCCCAGCGCGGTTAACTCGCTGTGATGCTGCTGCCAGTTTTCCAATAACTCGCGCAAACTGGGCGCTAAATGATTGATGGCAACGGCTTGGGTGAGTGCGCGGTTGACCAGCACTGGCAAGCCATCGCGGGTGCCGTTGGCAAGGGATGCAAATTTCATTATAGATATACGTGTTTTTGATCAGGTGCCAGTAGGGTAATCCCAGACGAAACCCAACAGAAATCACTTATAATGATCCAATGCATCACAGTTTGTGATACATTGACCAACATAGGATTGGTATGGCCAATTTCCACAATAAATACTGAGCACCCACGCGTGAGGCACACCCATGCGCTACGAACATTTGGATCTAAACCTGCTGGTTGCACTGGACGTAATGCTGGACGAACGAAGCATCACACGCTCTGCGGAGCGGCTGCATATGACGCAATCCGCCGTCAGTGGTGTACTCAAACGGTTGCGTAATTACTTTGACGACGAGCTTTTGGTACAGGTGGGCCGGAGCATGCAGCCCACACCCTTTGCCCTGGAGCTACAAGAGCCCGTGCGCGAGGTAATGCTGAAGATACGCTCCAGTATTGTGACGAAACGCGACTTCGACCCCATCACGAGCAAGCGCCACTTTCGTATTATCAGCGCGGACTTTGCGATCTCGGTGCTTTTAAGCGGGGTGATTCGCGATATTCAGGCGCAAGCACCGGGCCTAACCTTTGAGATCCTAAGCCCCTTTCACCACACCGAGAACACCTTTTCCCGCGGCGAAATTGATTTTCTGTTAATGCCGGAGCGCTATATGGTGAACGACCACCCCTCTTCCCTGCTGTTTACCGAACACCACGTATGCGTGGTGTGTGCCAACAATGGTGAGGTGGGCGAAAAATTGAGCTTAGAAGAATATTTGGCCATGGGGCACGTCAGCGTGGGTTTTGGCAGCTCGCGCCAACTGAGTATCGAAGACTGGTTTATGAAGCAGTACAAGGCCCAACGCCGTATTGAGGTGATCTCCAGCGATTTTAATACACTGCCGCAGTGGATTATGGGCACCAATCGCATTGCCACCATGCACAAGCGCCTGGCGGAGTACTTTGCCCAGTACTTGCCCATTCGGGTGCTACCGACACCGGTAGAACTGCCGGAAATGCGAGAAAACCTGCAGTGGCACAGAGCCATGGACCAAGACCCGCTGCACCGTTGGGTTCGGGAGCGGATTCAAGCGGCGGCGGGGAAATTGAATTGAGAGAGGAAGGAAGGGATTTAATCTAGAATTAGTTAGCCAAATATCAAGCTCGCTAAGCTAACTTGCGACTTCAAAGAGTGTGGTCAATGAATCAAAATCGTTTCGGTCCATAGTCTTACGGTGCAGGTATCCACCGTTATCTAACTTCTGTTTTGTATTATAAAGTTCGCCCACACTCTGCTCCTGATACTAAAATTAAGAACCTCAACTTACTAAGGCAACATTTATTGATCGCCCCGATAACGCAGGCGATCAATCACCAAGCGAAATGCAGAGCTTATCTGGCGCCGGCCCGAATAACACAGATGGAAGCCATCAAAGGGCTCGCACCAATCCTGCAATACACGCTGTAAGCTGCCTTCCCTCAATTGCAGCTCTATTTCAGATTCCAGCACTAAGGTTATGCCATGATGATCCTTGGCTGCTTCTACGCAAAACGTACTATCGCTAAACACTAGCGGCCCATTCACTTTCTTAACGATTTCCGCACCGTCTTTTTCAAACTCCCAGTCGTACACCCCCACACGCGAATGGAAGCGAATGCCTATGCAGGTGTGCTTATCTAAATCGTCTGGGTGCTGGGGTACGCCATTGGCGGCAAAGTACTGGGGCGAGGCCACGGCGGCCATGCGTAGCTTGGGGCCGATTTTTACGGCAATCATATCCGGGCTTACCGCCTCCAGTAGCCGCACCCCTGCATCGTAGCGCTCTTCTACTAAATCGGTAAGCTTACTCTCAACGTTGAGTTCGATTTGTACCTCTGGGTAATCACGTACCAGTTGTGAAATGGCCGGCCATAATAGTGTTCGCGCAGCGGCTTTACTGGTGGCAATACGCACCAATCCACGGGGTGCATCGCCCAGCAAGCGCAGCTCTTCTATGCGCGCGTCAATCTGGCTGAAACCCGGGAGCAGAGCGGCCAGCAGCTTCTCGCCAGCATCCGTGGTGGATACCCGGCGCGAGGTTCGGTTAAGTAATTTGACGCCTATGGATTCCTCGAGCCGACGCATGGCGTGGCTCACCGCCGACTGCGAAACGCCCAATCGCACGCTGGCGCGGGTGAAGTTTGACTCCTCCGCCACCACCAAAAACACGGCCAAATCGCTTAGTTCGTCTCGCTTCATACATGAACCCAATAGGATAAAATGCCAGTTTAGCCGATCTAAACCCAAAGAGTTGGCCCCCATTAATGAGCAAGCTTCATAAGAACGATCAGAAAAGGCCCGTTGCCCATCCGAGCGACTTTGGTTAGCGTAACCCTACCCACACTCTCATTATCACCCGAACACAGGGCCTACACTTGATTGCCGACGATATTGCGATACTTTTTGCGATGTTGCTGTCCAACAAAAACCAAACATTTGCCCCATAACAACTACTCTACTTTTTAGCCTTCTACATACCGAGAACTAGCCATGAAACTCTCCATAAACGGCCAAGCCCGTGACATCGATATTGAACCAGATACCCCGTTGTTGTGGGTATTGCGAGATGAACTGAAACTCAAGGGCACAAAATATGGCTGCGGTGTTGCTCAATGTGGCGCCTGCACTGTACTCGTGGACGGCCGCGCCACCCGCTCCTGCGTACTGCCGGTGAGCGTAGTCGCCAACTCTGAAATCACCACCATTGAAGCCATTGCCGAAGACGCCACGGGCAAGGCCGTGGTGGATGCCTGGGTAGAACACCAGGTGCCCCAGTGTGGCTACTGCCAGTCTGGCCAAGTGATGGCCGCCACCGCGCTACTAAAGCAAAACGCCAAACCCAGCTCGGAGCAGATCGCCACCGCCATGACGAACCTGTGCCGCTGCGGCACCTACAACGCCATTGAAAGCGCCATTGCCGATGTTGCCGGCAGTAACAAGGGGTAAGCCATGACTATTCACGAATCACCCAGCCAAGTAAGCGCTGGCGAAGTTAAAGTTTCCCGCCGCACCTTCCTGGGCGCCTCCGCCGGTGCCTTGGTGCTGTCCGTTGGCCTACCCGGCGCCTTTGCTAAGTTGCAGGCCAAAACCGGCGAGCCCGGCGCCAATGTGGCCGCCTTTTTAGAGATTAAACCCAACAGCCAAGTGCTGTTCCGCAGCCCGTTTATTGAAGGTGGCCAGGGCGTATTTACCGCCATGGCGCAAATCATCGGCGAAGAGCTGGATGTAGCCCCAGACCAGTTTATTGTGGAGGGTGCCCCTGCAGGCCAGGTGTATCAGATCTTAAACGGCATGCGCGTTACCGGCGGTAGTATGTCGGTACGTATGAGCTACGACACCCTGCGCAAACTGGGCGCCAGTGCGCGCTATTTATTGCTGCAAGCCGGCGCTGCCAAATTGGGTGTGCCAGCCGAAGAGCTCACCACCGAGCCCGGTTTTGTGGTGCACAAAAAATCCAAGCAAAAAGCCAGCTATGGCGAGCTAGCCGCCACCGCCAGCGAGTTTAAAGCGCCATCTAAATTAGAGCTGCGCGCGAAAGACGATTTCCGCTGGATTGGCAAATCCGTACCGCGCATCGACGTGCTGGATAAATCCACCGGCAAGGCTGAATTCAGTATCGATACCGAAGTCGACGGCATGCTTTACGCCGCCGTGGTACACGCCCCTCACCTTGGCAAAGAACCCAAAAGCTGGAGCAACGAAGCCGAAGTAAAGGAAATGCCCGGCGTGGATTCCATCCATAAACTGCCCGGCGCCGTGGCTGTGGTGGCCACCAGCTGGTGGCGTGCTCGCAAAGCGGTTGAAGCGCTAAAAGTCACCTGGGAAACCGGCAAAGACAGCCGCTTCCCCATGCCAGAAGCCTTTTCTTCCGCCGAGCGCATTGCCCATTTAAAAACCGTGCAAGAGCCCAAACTCACCGGCGAAAAAACCGGTAACACCACCAAAGCCCTGGCACAAGCTGCCCAGGTGGTAGAGGCCAGTTACGACGCCCCCTACGTTGTCCACGGCCAGCTAGAGCCACCTTCGGCACTGGCGCGCTGGAACGACGACGGCACCCTAGAATTGTGGATTCCCAACCAAGCTCCGGAAATGTTCCAAGCCCACGCCGCCCAGGTGGCCGGCATCGAGGCGGATAAAATTATCATCCACTCGCCATTATTGGGCGGCTTTTTTGGCCGGCACTTTTTATACGATGCCGCCAGCCCCTACCCCCAGGCCATCGCATTATCCAAGACCGTGGGTAAGCCCATTAAATTGTTGTGGAGCCGAGAAGAAGAGTTCCTGCGTGACGCCGTACGCCCGGCTGGTGTAGCCACCTTTAAAGCCGGCCTGGATGAAAACGGCAAGCCCATCGCCCTGGAAGCTGCCAACATCGGTGAAGGTCCTGGCGGCCGTTGGTTTGGTCGTAAAGAGGGTAAAGCTGATGATTCCTTCCTTGAAGGCATACGCGGCAAATCCTACGAGTACAAAAACCATTTGGTGAGCGACATCCGGGTGTTAGACCCAGCACTGATTGGCTTTTGGCGCTCCGTGGGCCACTCCATGAACGATTTCTTCTACGAAAGCTTTTTTGATGAGATGGCCGATGCCGGCAAGCAAGACCCCTACGAATTGCGTTTGGAATTGCTGGCCAATAAACCACGCCAAAAACACCTGTTAGAGCAAGTTGCGGATTTATCCGGCGGCTGGAAGCGCGGCCCCTACACGGCAAAAGACGGCAGCAAGCGTGCCCGCGGTGTGGCCATGGCCTCGCCCTTTGGTACCGAGGTGGCCACCATTGCCGAAGTCTCCATCGATAAAGAAGTGGTTGTGCACGATGTGTGGGTTGCCATCGACCCGGGCAGTATTGTTAACCCGGCGGTGATTAAAGCGCAGGTTGAAGGCGCCGTTGCTCTGGGCACCTCGATTACTTTGGTGGAAGAACTAACCTACGAGAACGGCCAGCCCCACGCCCGTAACTTTGACCGCTACCCCATTTTGAACCGCAGTAAAATGCCTAAGGTTCACGTGCGGATTATTGAGAGCGGTGAAGCCATGGGCGGCATCGGAGAGCCAGGTTTACCGGGTGTACTTCCGGCCATCGTCAATGCCGTTTGTGTATTGCACGGCCAGCGCATTCGCAGCTTACCGCTATCCAAAACTCAGTTTGCGTAACCGCTAACTTACGGTGGCCAGGCTTTTTTGCCAAAACAAAGCTTGGCCACCGGTTTCACTTAATTGGTAACCGGCGAAACCGAATTTTTGATAGGCGCCTTGTGCTATTTCGTTGTTGCTCAATACCTCTAAGGTTATTTTGCAACAGCCCTTTTCCTGGGCGATGTTTTCCACCGCCTGCAACAACGCCTGCCCCACCCCTTGGCCGCGATGGCCATTCGCTACCACCAAATCGTGAATATTAATTAAGGGTTTGGCTTGGAACGTTGAGAAACCCTCAAAGCAGTTGGCCAACCCCACCACGTCATCGCCTTGGTAGGCCAATACGCTGAAGGCGTATGGCAGTTGCGCTAACTTTTCTACCAAGCCTGCCAGAACCGATTCGGCAATGGGCGTACCTCCGCCCATGGGGTCGGTGGCGTAGGCTTGCATCATGATGGGAATATCTTGCTGATGCTTAGGGTTTTGGTAGTCTGCCAAAATAACCGTGGTGGTCATGCCTTTTCCTATCTTTGATTTATCTAAATCTATTTATCTATATCCCAGCCGCAATCAATCGGCGTCTATGAGCTCGGGAGTTTTATTGGTGGCTCCGGATTTAAACGCTTTTACTTTACTTACCGCCAGGCCCACGCTCACTGTGGGCTCATCCAATAATAACTGTATTTCTGGGGTAACCGGCAACTCGGGGTTTAGCCAGGCGTTTACCACGGCGGCATTATTAGGAACAAACAACGGCATAGCCTTTTCGTGGAACTGTGCAAAACGCTCGGTGGCCGGCCGCGTGATTACCGCACAGCAATATTTACCGTTGTCGAATTTACGGTAGAGCGCGCCCAGGAAAAACGCCTGGCTTTGGCCCTCCATTAAATACTGTTGCTTTTTACCCGCCTGTATTTGCGATTCGCCCAAACCCGTTGCCACCACCAAAGCGCGATGTCGTTTCAATGCGCTGCGCCAGTAATTGGAGTCGAGGTTGCGGGCATTAAAAGTAGTGCGCTCGCCCACCAGTAGTTGGTCACCCGCTGCGGTGCAATCAAACCACCAGGTAGCATCCACCGCTTTAGGTTTTCCGTCTTCCACCACAATTAATTTACCAATGGTTTTGTTGGCATCACCGCCAAACGCTGGGTAAAAGTGCTGAATCGATGCACCGCTAGGGGCAAACTCAGACACCAAATCCTCTAGCCCCACGGAAATCAGTAGAGCTTGCACGTAGGCGTTATCGGTTACCCTGCGAATATAACCACACACTGATACACCTCCTTTTATTTTCTAAACTTTGCGTTTGATATCAATTGGTTACACAGTTTTGCCTGCGTAATAAGCGCCATTTGTCAGCCGAGAGAAGATTTACGCGCCTAAGCCGGTTTGTTATATTCAACGCCTGTTCCCAATCTTTTGGTCATAGGCGTGGCCATAGGGCAGCAAGTCACTCTAAGCACAGGACGGCGTACCATGTCAGCATCTAAACCCTACGCACCGCGTAGCCGAGAAGCATTAGAAAAGCTCATTGTTGACTTGCGCCATATGGAGTCGATTTTAACCGTAGAAATTACTCTCAGCGCGCGCCGCTTTGACTACACCCGCGAGCAAGAGCTGCGCACCAAAAAACTGAACGTGCAAATCTCCATACTTGAAGCCCGTGCCGAGCTAGAGCAACTCAATAAAAAAACGCCACATCTGCGCTTGGTAAAATAGTACCGTGCCAAGCCCGCCCGCTTGGTTGATTTATCTCCCCTCGCTGGTTACTCTCGCTGAGCCTATCGCCATATGAGCCCGCCATGAGCACCAGTAGATCCAGCCCCGGTTCAAATCAAGAACGTTCCAAACCCAGCATTACGGACCAGGGGTATCGTCTATTGACCGGCTATTGTAGCGCCGATCAGCTAGCCGCCCTAAAAACCGAGGCCGAAGCTTTAATAGAGCGCCACTATACACCGGCCAACCTAGCCGCTCACAGCGTTTACCCCTCGGATTCCACCGACACCCGGGTAAGCCACGCCATGATGATTGCCGAGGGCCAGAGCGAGCTACCCCAGGTAGACCACCAGGGCTGCCCTGCGGTGCATAAATTACTGCAACGGCACAACCAATTGCTGGCGGAGTTCACCGGCCAACAAGTTGCCCCAAGCGCGCGCTGCATGTTGAATTACCAAAATTACTTCGCCGGCAGTAAGCCTGTGGGCGAGCATTTTGATGGCGAATACATACGCACCCAACGCGCCTCGGATGGCATAGAGTTCAGCTTGATAGAGGGCATCTTACCGCGCTACGTTGCGGTGTTGGTTATCGCTAACGAAAACAACGGCAAGGGCACCGAGCTTGTCGACAACGCCACCGGTGCGGTGTACAAACCCACCATGCACCCGGGCGATTTACTCATCTTTGATAACATTCGCCTACGCCACCGTGTGCCCACCATGGAAAAGCCCCGCATAACCCTGGGGCTGCGCAACTTTGACCACCTGGCCGTGCACTTTGCCGCCGATGAGCAAAGCTTTATTGGCGACGATTACAGCCCAATTGCTGAGGGGTGGGTGTCCACATCCGTTAACTGTAACAAACGCTTTGCCGACTTTATGCAGCAACAGTGGCCGGCCATGAAAGAAGACTACTCGCACTATTTTTAAACCATGCCAAAAACCCCCAACGAGCCCAGCCCGCACCTGCCCACTCCTACCCATTGGCAGATTGACCACTGGCCTCGGCAAGCCATCATTGATGGCGGTTTGGTTGCCGGTAGTAACCCGTTCAGCGTAGTTAACCCCGCCAACGGCCAGCCCCTGGCCCAGGTGCACGACTACACCGATGCCCAATTTACCCAGGCCATCGACAGCGCTCACCAGGCCTGGCAAAGCTGGCAACACACACCGCCCAGAGAGCGCCATCAGTTGCTATTGCAGTGGGCCGAGCAACTCAGCCAACACCACACAGGCCTTAGCCAACTGCTGTGTTTGGAAAACGGCAAACCTCTGGCACAGGCCGAGGGCGAAATTCAGCACTGTATTACCATGCTGCGCTGGTACGCCGAGGAAACCCGGCGACTGACCGGTGAGGTTTTACCCAAGCACAACAGCAACCTGCAGCACTTTACCCAGCGGCAACCCCTGGGCGTGGTGGCAGCCATTACGCCGTGGAATTTCCCTGCCGCCGCCGTGATTGTTAAAGCCGGCGCCGCCATTGCTGCCGGCTGCACTTGTATTGTTAAGCCCTCGGAACACACACCACTCATCGCACTGGCGTTAGCCAGCCTGGCGGTAGATGCCGGCCTGCCCGCTGGGGTATTGAATGCCGTACCGGCCAGCGAGCCAAAGCACTTTGGCCAGATACTGTGCACTAGCCCGAAAATTGCCATGGTGTCGTTCACCGGCTCCACCGCCGTGGGCCGCCAGCTATACCAGCAGTGTGGCCCCAGCCTAAAACGTCTGGCGCTGGAGCTGGGCGGTAACGCACCTTTTTTGGTGTTTGATGACTGCGATATTGAACGTACAGTGGCAGCGCTGGTGTCCGCGCGCTTTTATAACTCCGGCCAAATTTGCGTGGGCGCCAATCGCATTTTGGTGCAAGCCAGCATCGCCCAGCGGTTTACTCAGGCCCTTGCCCGCGCCGCCCAAGCACTGACTGTTGCCCCAGGCCATGCACCGGGTTGCGATATCGGCCCGTTGATCAACCAAACTGCAAAAACGCGCCTTATCGCCCTACTGCAAGACGCCATTGCCCAAGGCGCCCAATTACATTGCGGCGACCTAGCGCAACTGAGTGCTAACGACAGCCTATTAATGCCGCCTTTTGTGTTGAGCCACATGCAAACCACCATGGCGGCCTACCAAGCCGAACTGTTTGGGCCCGTGGCTTGCTTGTACACCTTTAACGATGAAGCCGATGCAATCAACCTAGCCAACGATACCCAAGCCGGTTTGGCGGCCTACGTGTACAGCGGCAGCTATCCGCGCTTACTGCGGGTTAGCGAGCAACTGCAAGCTGGCAGTGTGGGGGCCAACAGCTGTGAGTTGTTTTCTGAGGATGTACCCTTTGGCGGCATTAAAAGCTCCGGCTTTGGCAAAGAGCAAGGCCTGCACTGCTTGCACGAATTCACCTACTTAAAATCGGTGGCCCTGGGCTTGTAAGTACAGCCAACCTAACCCCGACTAACACCCAGAACAAAGGTACCACCCGTGACGGCCATCACCTGCCAGCAAGCCTGGCGTAACATGACACAGCAAAGCCAAAGCCAGAGCCTGCGTAATTACACCCAACGCCTTGCCATGGACGATTATCTGGTAGAGACCGAGCTCTTCCCCAAGGCCGTGTTAGAAGCCTACACCGCCTGGAATTTAGAGCTGCCGCTAAGCGACGAACAAACTCAATTCTTTAATGCTGAGCGGGGCGGCGGCCAGGGCGATTATCGCAGTGGCATGCGCAACAAAATTGCCAATGTGGTGGATTGTCTGAGCCGCTTTCCGCAGTCCAAACGCGCGATCATTACCATCAGCAATAACCCAAGCCCTTGCCACACCAGCGACGACGATGCCAAATGCCTGCGTGAGCTGCACTTTTACATTGAAGACAACAAGCTCAACGCCAGCTGCCTGTTCCGCGCCCAGGCGGCGTTGATTTTCCCTAAAAATATTCATTTTATCGGCGCCCTAATGGCAGAGATCGCGCAGTCTCTGGCCATACCCGTTGGCACTCTTTTTTACTGCGCCACCATTTTAGTTTCCGACCGCAGCTAGTTTTGCTAAGAGAATCTTTGTGACCACACTTATTTGTTTAATCGGTATTGCTGTCATTCTTTTGTTTGCCTTTGCGGTTTCTAATAATCGCCGAGCCATAAACCGCCGTACCGTGGGCTGGGCCTTTGCCATTCAGTTTTTAATCGGCGCGTTTGCGCTTTACATCCCCCAGGGCAAAAGTATTCTCAACGCCATTTCCAGCGGAGTATCCAGCGTTATTGGGGTCCTAGGGATTTTGCCCCCAAATACTGCAAAAACCGCTGAAGTCCCCGTATTTACTGGCCTCCAAGCCACTATTAATTTTAATTTAGCTCAAGTTTCAGTATCTTCTTCGGCCTTTGGGTCAAAGAATGAGCAGAAACAAGCGACTATCGATTCTCACTGCCGCTGAAATCGAGGATTTATACGGCGTCCCGTCCTTCAACGAATCGTATCAGCGGTTTTACTTCACATTGAATGATAAAGAGCGTGCTGAGCTGGCCAGAATAAGGCAACGCAAGTATCGCTGTATCGCCATCGCATTGTTGGGCTACTTCAAATGCAAGCCCATCTTGCTCAATCCGACATTTAAATCCATGCGGGATGACCTGGAATTTATTGCGCAAAATCACTTCGATGGCCTGAAATTTCGGCGCTTCAGTCTGAAATCTGATCAAAAGTCCCGCATTTATGAGCGGATTTTTTCCATGATCGATTATGAAAATTGGAAAGATCCTGAGCATCAACCCCGGCTTGTTGAACACTTACTGGTCTGCGCTGAAAGCTGGGTCGCGGCGCGTGCTCTCTTTGATGCTGCCATTGAGTTCCTGGCTCACCAGAAAATCGCCATTCCTGCCTATAGCACCCTGCAGAAGATCGTCAGCCAGGTGGTTAACCAGCATCAGCAGCGACTGCATGAGAAGATCGGTGCCGCGTGTAGCCCAAAATTGACGGCTATACTAAATACACTGGTATCCGGTAATGACCAGCTTACGTTAACACAATTGCGCGGCAGCGCGCGCAATTTCACCGGTACCGAGTTGCAGAAAGAACTTGCAGTGTATCACCACATTCAACCGCTGATGGCAGAGGTGACCGCTGTCCTCGACTCGCTTTCTCTGTCTCAAAAAAATCAGCAGCACTATGCCGAACGGATTCACTATTACGGCGCCAAAATAAAACGTCAGTCGCCTGAGAATCAGTGCCTATATCTGCTTTGCTACCTACAGTTTCGATACCAAGAGGGGCTGGAACGGATGGCCGAAGGGTTCATTCATCACGTTCGACAGGTCAAGCAACGAGCGCATCAGCTGGCGCAGGACCGAGTTTATCGGGATTGGCAAAAGGCGGCTACCAATGTGAGTAAAGCTGCGGAAATCTTGCGTCTGTTCGTTGATGATCGTATCGATCCCAATACGTCATTCCACTCTGTACAGAAACAAGCATTCCAGGTTCTCAATGCTAGTGAGCTGAGCTCCGTCTGCCGGTATCTCGGCAATCAGAAGCAGTCGGCGGATGAGGCGTTCTGGCAACACCTGGATACAGAATCTACGTTGAGAACCGGCCTGTTACGATCACTCTTTTGTTGTCTTCGCATTGATGGCACCGATAAAACACAACGGTTGGCAGCGGTCTTGAGTCAAGCTCGACAGGAGCTGGCAGCCGGCAATATGCTCGGGGATGTCAGTATTGACAGGCGTCTTCCACCCAAAGCCACGCGACCACTCTTGTTGAAATCTGACGGCGGCATAGACAAGGCTAGATATGAATGGTTCTTGTATTTGCAGATTCCCAGCCGCCTAAACGGCCAGTTAGTGCTGCCAGAAGTCATACGGTATCGTGCACTGGACGACGATCTGGTAAAACCACAGACTTGGAAAAATCAGAAGCAGGCCTTGGTCGAGGGTACGAAGCAGCCCAAAATTACTGAGGATCCAAAGCAACTGATCCCGCGCATGACGGATCAGTTGGCCACTCGGCTACACGAGGTCAGTGACTACCTGGAACGCCTGGACAACAGGGATATCATTCTGCGCCCGAAGGGGGGTAAACACCTTTGGCGCTTACCGACTGCCGGCAAAAAACATCTGGTGAACAACCCGTTCTTCCAGCAAATGAGGGCAATCGGAGTCGCCGATGTCTTGCGCGTGGTGGATCAGGATACCGGATTTATTGACGACTTTGAGCACGTGCTGGGCATGACCTCCAAAAGCCGCCAGTATGAAGTGGACTTGCTGGCGATCCTGATCGCTAATGCCACAAACCAGGGCATCTATGGTATCGCCCAGATCTCCGACCGCACCTACGATCAGCTGAGTACGATCCAGGCGAACTACCTTCGACTGGAAACACTGAATGCCGCAAATGACCGCATCAACAACGCCACTACGCGACTGAGCATTTTTAATCACTACAATATCCAGGATGACAACCTGCATGCCAGCGCCGATGGCCAAAAGTTCGAAGCTAAGCGCGAGACATTCCGTACCCGGTATTCCTCAAAATACTTCGGCACCAGCAAAGGGGTCTCGGCTATCAGCCTGAACGCCAATCATATGGCAATCAATGCCCGGGTGATCGGCGCTAACGAACATGAATCCCATTACATCTTTGATCTTCTGATGAATAACAGTACTGAGATCATTCCAGATACGCTCTCCACGGATACCCACGGGGTAAACCACGTCAATTTTGCCTTGCTCGATCTGTTTGGATACCGGTTCGCCCCCCGATATGCTCAGGTAGGCAGGGTCATCAATGAGATGTTCAATATCTCCGAGGACGAGAATCAGCGCTTGAAACTCGCGTTGCGTAAACCGATTAATACACAGATCATCATGGAGTACTGGGACACCATCCAGCGAATTGCCGTCTCACTGGCTCACCGGAAAACCACCCAAGCCACATTGGTCCGGAAACTCTCAGGCTACAAGCAAAACCACCCTCTACTGAAAGCGCTGACTGAATATAACCGACTGTTGAAGGCCCAATATCTGCTGGATTACATCGATGACGCCAGCCTTAGAAACCACGTGCAACGAGCCTTGAATCGGGGAGAAGCTTATCACCAGTTGCGCCGGGCAATCAGCAACGTGAACAGCGACCGGTTCCGGGGAAATAGCGACGAGGAGATACAAATCTGGAACGAAAGCGCCCGGTTGGTAGCAAATGCCATTATCTACTTCAACTCGAAAGTACTCAGCAACCTGCTGGACAGCTTCGAGGAGCAGGGCAGCGAAAAATACATGGAAACCGTAAAGGGCGCATCACCTGTCGCGTGGGAGAATATCAACTTCCGGGGTACGTATACGTTCGCGCCGACGGGAGAACTTCCGAAACTGGATGATTTAATGGCGCCAATTGAGGGGTATCGGCCGAAAGGTGAAAGTTGATGCCTCTCTACAGGCCAGTAAACATGGGCGCTTCAGAGGCTTTTGCAGTATTTGGAGGCAAAATCCCTAGGACCCCAACAGGGCTGGCTCGTGCGCTGCCCTTTGGGGCCTCCAGTTGTTGTCCTGCCAAGGCTGTCAAAATGTGGCTGGAAAACGCAGACATCGTCAGTGGTCCGCTTTTCCGGCCGGTAAATCGCTGGGATCAGGTTCAGGCAAAACCCCTGAATCCGGGCGCTATTAATGATCTCCTGAAAGTGCTGGGCGATGCTTGCCAGTTCGACTTTGTACCGGACCTGAGTAGCCACAGTTTTCGGCGTGGTTTATCCACTTCGGCGGCACGGGAGCGAGTCGATTTTGAGCTGATCAAGAAACAAGGGGGTTGGAAAAATGACGCCACGGTTTGGGAATATATCGAGGAAGGCCAACAGCTTTCGAACAATGCTTCGTTGGTATTGATGGAAAAACTGGACGTTCTGATTGATAAGGATGGATAAAAAGATCGGTATGATAAGTTCTCGACCTGGAGCCAACTGGCTATGGTCATGCGCATCCGCTCATGATCCTGTGTTCGGCGTTGGAGCTGAGTACTGCTATTTGTCGATCAGTCTCCAGGCGGTAGTTCTCCGTTGCGCCACTTAGTAGGCGTAACTCCTGTACTTCGTTTAAACAAACGGATAAAAAAACTGACATTTTCATATCCAACTTCATAGGCAATCGCTTTAACATCCATTTCTCTGGATATAAGCAATTTCTTTGCCTTATCGACCCTTGCCTTTTGAATATACTGATTAATCGATATCCCAGTTGCAGCCTGAAACCGTCTTTTTAGATTTCGATCACTGAAGTTAAACGACTGCGCTAATGCCTGAATCGTTATGGGCAAAGAATAGTTGCCTTCTATCCAGTCTTGCACCTGGATAATGGCTTCGTCACGATGATTGCGATGCCCAGGAAGTATGGGTTTGAGTTTGTAAGGATCGGAGACAAGCAAATGGGCTGCGCATAACTGTGAAAATCGATCACCCTTAGCAGCAGCGACATATTCCAACAGTGCGTCAAAGCAGCCGTCCAAGGAGCCCGACGTATAAATCCGGTCATGGCATAGGTAAGATCCATGAGCACCAAAACTCACGTGCGGAAACAGCTCTTCGAGGTGCCTGACGTATGCCCAGTGCGTTGCTATCAGCCTATCGTTCACCCGACCTGTCGCGGCAAGAAAACAGACGGCCGTAGTCATGGCTAATACAGAGCTGCCTTTTTCAATCCTTTTATTCAGCCACGGTATTAAGTTAGACGTTTTCCATTGTCCTGATAACAGTGCGGGGCCTTCCATTGGGGGAATCACTACCAAATCATAATCAGCCTCCGTGTCTAGCTTCTTGTCAGGAGCGATATCAATGCCGCTGGCACTTATAGCCGAGCTGCCAGTGAGGGATAAGATCTCCGTAGTGAAAGTCGGCTCCATGCCCAAGTGGCGTTCTAGCAGATACACTATCCTGAAGAAATCCTTCGCGGAGCAGACGCTCATTGCCCAGCAACCATCATAAGCGATTATCGCAATTTTAGTCATAAATTAATTCTGGCCCGATCAGACTATCAATTATCCTAAACGAGTATATTGTCACTGAGCGTCCACCAATACAATAACAAGGGTCGATTGTGGTCGTTTTTGAGAGATAAATATTCATGAATTCATTAGCTTATATTCAGCGAGACGCATATGCGGCTAACCTAGGCGTAGAATGCATCGAAAGCAGCTTTGAAAATACAGTTTGTCGATTGGTTATTCAGAATAACCACTTGAACGGCCTCGGTACTACACACGGTGCTGTCATTTTTTCGCTAGCCGATATCGCGTTTGCATGTGCCTGCAATGCTTCGGAGCAAACATTTGTGGGCGTGCAAACCGAAATTCGATATATGCGTAAAGCCCAAGGCAACGAACTAATTGCCTATGCTATGCTGGTTTCTGCGTCCAAGCGCTTTGCGCACTATCAGGTAACGGTCAAAGACGGACAGGACAATCAGATCGCCTTGTTTACTGGGACTGCCTGCCTCCTACAATCCTGAGAGCCACAGCGCAATGAGCGTCTTCCACCGAAGAAAACCCGTACATCCCTTTTCTCGCCGAATAGACGACACTACAACATGACTTTAGTAATCGAAAAGCAGTTTTTTGTTGGTCATCCTAGCGGAAAGCTGTTTGCCAAACGGTGGCTTCCCACTGATGTTGATAACACGGATTTGGCTCCCATTCTGCTTTTTCACGATTCTCTGGGATGCGTTGATTTATGGCGAGACTTTCCCCAGACGATCGCACGTGCAACCGGAAGAGTGGTGATAGCGTACGATCGTTTGGGCTTTGGTAAATCAGATTCTTTCTCAGGTCTGCTGGCTTCCGATTTTGTCTTTTCTGAGGCGTCGGTTGGGTTTGCATCGGTATGCCAACACTTCAATATAAAAAAGGTTGTGTGTTTTGGGCACAGCGTGGGTGGTGGAATGGCGGTTGCCTGTGCAGCAGCCTACCCCGAGATTTGTAACGGTGTCATCACTGAATCGGCGCAAGCGTTCGTGGAAGACAGAACACTGGAAGGCATCAGAACTGCTAAAGAAGGCTTTCGAGATATCAACCAGCTTCAACGCCTATCCAAGTACCACGGTGACAAGGCTAAATGGGTGTTGAATGCCTGGACGGAAACTTGGCTTTCAGAGAACTTTCGAAATTTCTCCCTGAACGAGGTATTACCTAAGGTAAAGTGTCCTGTGTTAGCGATCCATGGAGATTTGGATGAATATGGTTCGGTTTTACATCCACAAATAATTTCAGAGCGCTGTTCGGCACCTTCCACGATGAAAATCATTGCTAACTCCGGACATGTACCTCATAGAGAAAAGCAGGCTGAAGTTATCAATACGGTTGTGTCATTTCTGGCGGGATGAAATTGCTCGTGGTCTACTTTGTGGTATAACACTAACAATCTATGCAGACTTCCACTTTCAGTTGGGTGAGCCTGTTTCTCATGCACGAGTTACCGCAATCAGTGTTTTTTAAACAGCGCATCATAAAATGGCTCTCGTACTTGAATTAACAGTGCCGGTTTCGGCGGTTGAGTGATGAGACCTTGGCGTTCGTAATTGCAGATGGTTTGGACATTGACGCCTGCGGCCTTAGCCAGTTGACCGATGGAGTAATTTGACGTCATGACCATAGGGCTCCCAGAGGTACCGCATAAAGGTGGTCGCCAAAGGCTGTCGTATGATCGCCGTCATAAAGCAGAATACCGATCTTGAAACGATCACCGGCCACGGATTGAAACCGTTTCAACCCGGTAAAATCCTTCGCACTTAAGGTCGCTGCCGCCTTCACCTCGATGGCGAAGCAGTCACCCATGGCATTTTCGATGATCACGTCAACCTCCACTTTGTCTTTATCCCGGTAGTGGTAAAAGCTCAGTGGTTCGTCCACCCAAACCGCTTGTTTGCGCAATTCGTTATAAACAAAGGACTCCAACAGCAGACCAAAATCCCCCGGTTGTTTGAGTAGTCGGTCACGGTTGAGGCCGCGCACTGCGCACATTAGGCCAGTATCGACGGAATGCAGTTTGGGTGTCTTCACCAGCCGTTTATATTCGTTGGAATGCCAGGCGGGCAATTGCTCCACCAGAAACAATTGCTCCAACAGTGCCATGTATTTTTTGATGGTCAGCCGATCCAGCCCCAGTTTGCCCCCCAATTCGGTGAGATTGACTAGTTTACCGGCGTAAAAGGCGGTGAGCTTGAGCAACCTTCCCATTAAATCCGGATGATCGATGTGGGTCAGATCGCGAATATCCCGTTGCACCAGGGTGCTCAGGTATTGCTGATACCAGGCTTGTGAACGCCGTTCACTGCTGCGCTGTAGTGGCTCAGGAAAACAACCGGTGACCAAACGGTTCAGAATGTGCTCTCTAACGCGGATGGACTGGGTTGAAGGTGCTTGCTGGCTCAACAGCTTAGAGAGAAATGTCGGTTGCTGCCCCTGGATCTCACACTCCGAGAGCGTCATCAAGCGCACCGATTCCATCCGGCCAGCCAGAGAGTCGGAGAGCCTCGGCAGTAACAAGGCGTTGGCGGAGCCCGTCAGCAGAAAACGACCCGGCGTGCGCTGTTCATCCACTGCCTGCTTGATGGATACGAAAAGCTCCGGCAGGCGTTGCACTTCGTCGAGGGCAATGCGGGTGGGTGGCAGGTTGCGAATGAAGCCCACAGGATCGGCCTGGGCAATCTCAAATTGGGCCTGGTCATCCAGGGTGATGTAGGTCCATTGTTCGGCCCCCATTTCATCCATCAAGGTCTTCACCAGCGTGGTTTTACCGGTCTGACGGGGCCCCATGATGAAGACGACGGGCGTGTCGCTCAGCGCTTCTTTCACGTGGAGTTCAGAATAACGAGGGTACATAAACGGGCTTCCGGCTAAACAGGAGTTGTATTTCGGCTACCTGTTATTCTATTATCGTCCAATCGTTATTACAATGCCGTCCAAATGTAAGAAAGACAGTATCCACTGTCGGCATCATAAAAGCACAAATAAAAACAACGCTATAGGAGTAGTTGGCGTGACCACAAACCGATGAGGCGCTCATGACAGCCAAAGAGCAGTTTTTGACCAACCAACAACGCTACCAGCCGCTGATATTGCCGCAACGCTTTTCCGACGAGGAAATGGTTCGCGACTGGACCCTGAATCGACGCGACTGCCAGATGGTTAACAAATACCGCAAACAGTACCGCTTGGGCGTTGCCATCCAGCTCTGTGCCATGCGCCTCTATGGCCGCTTTCTGAACCAGCTTAGCGATCTCTCGTCCCGCGTGGTCAGCTACCTCAGCAGCCAACTCGATTTACCGCCAGCCCTCACTGTGGAAGTGCCCGAACGGGAAGCAACCTTATTGGAACACCGCAATAACATCCTCAAATACCTGGGATTCAAGCGTTTTGATGACAAGGTGGAGGCCGATCTAGATCGCTGGGTCGAAGCCCAGGCACGCCAGGGGCTACTGCCGGATGAACTCTTTCATCGGGCAGAGCGCTACCTGTTGTTGAATCGGATTGTGTTACCGGGGCCCACCACCATCGAACGACAAATCGTTCGCATCTGCAACCAGGTCCATGCTCAGCTCTTTGAGCAAGTGTTTGAACAGATGTCGCCTGAATTGCGAGAGGCTATCGATGATCTGCTGCAAACCTCTGGCGTCAATCAACGAACCTATTTCAATCAGCTCAAGGAATATCCACCCGCCGCCAAAATTTCATCGTTGAAGCGCTACCTGGAGCGCTACGATAATCTGGTGGCTACCGGTATTAATGCATTTGAAGAAAAGCTCATTGATACCGCCTTTCTTCACTACCTGTATCGCTTGACTAAGCGTTATAGCGCCAAGGACATGAAACGCTTCAAGGATCATAAGCGCTATGCCCTGATGGTGTGTTTTCTGTTGGAATCCAGAAAGATATTGCTTGATCACCTGGTTAAAATGCACGATCAGTATATGACGGAGCTGTGTCGGCAAACCAAAAACAGTCACGACAAGAAGCATAAGGAATTTCGTAAACGGCAAAAGAAAGCAATTGATGCCGTGCTGGAAACCACCAATGTGCTGCTGGAATGGCCCGATGAACAGCCTTTATACAAGCAGGATTTATGGCAGCGTATCGACCAGAAACACCTACTGGTTTCCATTGACGATTTGCGCATCTTCAAGCGCCTGGAAGAGCGTGGCTACTGTGATTTGCTATTGACCCGTTATCCCAGTTTACGAAAGTATTTTGCCGACTTTATCCGCTTACCGTTTGAGGTCGCGAAAGGCTCCGGACCATTGATCAAAGCTATCCAGATTGTCCAGCAATTGGATAATGGTGATCTCAAAAAGCTACCGGAAACGACACCGATAGCCTTCATTCCTCGCGAATTACGTCGCAGCCTCAAAGATCAAGGTGGCAGCATCAATCGCAATGTGTGGGAAATGGGGCTGGCATTGGCGATGAAAGATGCCTTGCGCTCCGGCGATCTCTATTTGCCGCAAAGCAAGCAACATGTTTCGTTCTGGGATCTGACCTTAAACGAGCCCAACTGGGACGAAACAAGGCAAACCGTCTATACCGAACTGCAACAACCACCTCCGCACGAAGTTCGCGCCGTCATTTCAGCACAGTTCCACGAATCCGTATCTGAAGCAAAAAAACGCTTTGGTTTGGATAATTTCGCCGAGATCAACAATGGTCGGCTGAAACTAAAGCGTGATGATAAGCTGGAGGTGCCGGATAAAGTCAGCCGACTGCAAAAAGTGATTGATGCGCACATGCCGACCATTCGCATCGAACAGCTTCTCATGGAAGTAGATCAAATGACGCACTACAGTCGTCACTTTGTTCCCATTCAGCACCATCAATCACGCCCAAAAGCCTTCTATAAAAGCCTGATGGCTGCCATTATTTCACAAGCCACCAACCTGGGCGTGGTGTCGATGAGCGCCAGTGTAAAGGGTGTGACCGTCGATATGCTCAGGCACATCCTGCAATACTATATTCGCGAGGAAACCCTCATCGACGCCAGCGCCGAAATCGTGAATCAGCACCATGAACTGCCACTCAGTGCCGCTCATGGCAGCGGCACCTTGTCCTCATCGGATGCGCAGCGATTTAAGATTCGGGCTGACAGCTTGCTGGCGTCTTATTATCCCCGCTACTACGGCTATTATGAAAAGGCGATCGGGATCTATACCCACGTGTCCGATCAATATTCCGTATTCAGCACCAAGATCATTTCCTGTAGCCCCCGCGAAGCGCTGTATGTGCTGGATGGATTACTGGAAAACAACACTGTCCTGAAAATCCGTGAACATACCACCGACACCCATGGATATACGGAAATCGTGTTCGCTCTCTGCCAACTGCTCGGCTTCTACTTTATGCCGCGGATTCGGGATTTAAAGGATCAACAACTCTACCGTATCGACAAATCCGTCGATTACGGCGACCTCAACCATTTGCTCACCAAAACTGCTGATCTGGCCATCGTTGAGGAGCAATGGGAGTACATGATGCGAGTGGCCATTTCCTTGAAACAGAAAACGGCACCAGCGCATGTGATCGTTCAGCGATTGACCAATAGCTCACCATCGGATCGCCTCACTAAAGCCTTCACGAATCTCGGACGGATCATCAAGACTGAATACATTCTGCGCTACCTGACGGATCAGGAATTGCGTCGAACCGTCCAGCGGCAATTGAATAAAGGAGAATACCGGCACAAGCTGCCGCGCTGGATCTTTTTTGCCGACCAGGGTGAGTTCACTACCGGTGATTATGAGGAAATCATGAATAAGGCCTCCAGTCTTAGTTTTGTGTCGAACGCCATACTGTACTGGAACACAATCAAGATAAATGACATTGTGGAACAGCTCCGGCAGCAGGGGGAGGACATCGATGACAAGACCCTGTCCCATATCTCGCTATTGCCCTACAAACATGTGCTACCCAATGGCACGTACTTTATTGAGGATGAAAAGGAGAAGAGGTAAATCAGCAGAAACCTACGGTTACGACGTGGTCTCGCGATTCAAAACCGTAGGTTTTCGTTCAAATGCCCCCGCTGGTCCATGTTGCGCTTGAGCTTGCAAACCAGGACAGAATTTACGAACGCAGCCTGTTTGTCATTACCGCTTTGAAAACGCTGTTTTTACGTATTTCAGAGCTCTCTGAACGCCCAAACTGGACGCCTGTGATGAGCCATTTTTGGCAGGATTCTGACGGCAACTGGTGGCTGAAGATATTTGGCAAAGGTCGAAAACTTCGAGACATCACAGTACCAAACAGCTTTATCGATTATCTCAAAAGATACCGTCAATTTCGTGGTTTAAGCCCTCTACCATCTTCAGGTGAAAATCATCCTATTGTCGAAAAAATCCGTGGCCAAGGCGGGATGACTTCCAGACAACTTATTCGAATTGTTCAACAAGTTTTTGATTTGGCCTACGATAAAATGAAGGAAGCCGAAGGCGAAGACAATGCACGAAAGCTGCGAGAAGCTTCGTCGCACTGGCTTAGACACACCGGCGCGAGTATGGAAGTTGAACGCGGTCGCGCACTAAAGGATCTGTCCGAAGACCTGGGGCACTCTAGTATGGCGACGACCGATACCATCTACGTACAAACCGAGAATCGTGTTCGTGCTGAAAGCGGGAAAAGCAGGAATGTGAAATAGTGACTTGCTGCTCTCAAGCTCTGTAGGCTATTTGCTCTTATTGCTGGCCACCTCGGGCGCTTCGCAGATTCCATTACTGTTTTACGACAGGAGGAACTCATATCCAGTCAACACGTATATTAGCCAATCCGCCCACGCAATTCAAAGCCCACCGCAATTGATCCCATCTCATTCCAAACTACTGCGCTTAGGCCATATATAAAAAACCTGTCAATTCGCTACCGCCGAAACGATTCTAACCCAGGCGCTAGCCGTCTTTGGAGACGAGAACACCCAAATGAATACAGGCTACTTTTTTCCGAGTACCATTCGTTCTAAAATTGTATGAAATATTTTTTAGAAGTATGGCTAGGCCACAGTTTTGCGGACTAAAAAATAAGCAGAAAAATAGGTTATGCACACAAATGGTGCATATTTTGGATCATACAATCCAAAATATGCACAAGAATGGGGCGATTTGCGGGTGCTAGAAGAAAAGCCGACAACAGAGTGTTATCAGACGCTTTCGAGCGCGTACGATTATTTTAACAGTGCCTTGTTTGCTGGGCAATTGCCTGATGTCATCATCACATTCCACCGGCAGCGCAAAGTGATGGGCTATGCATCCATTGGCCGGTGGGTCAATGAAAAACGCCAATATGTGGATGAACTAGCCGTCAACCCTGAATACTTCGCAAAATACCCACTTATTGAGATCTGCCAAACCTTATGTCACGAGATGGCTCACATCTGGCAGGCTCACTATGGCTCACCCGGACGAAGGGGTTACCATAACGCCCAGTGGGCCAAAAAAATGGTGCAAATAGGACTGATCCCTTCATCCACTGGCAAACCTGGAGGACAGAATACAGGGGAATGGATGATGGACTATGTCCTGCTAGAAGGCCCATTTCACGAGGCCTGTAAAGAGCTTCTCAAAAAGGGTTATCGTCTGCCCTGGGTTGACCGCTACCCTGTATACCGCCTGGAGCTACCTATTACCGCCTATGATGATAAAGGCTCCGAATACGAACTGACCGAGAATTTAAATCCCAGACCCGCTGCGGCAGTCGCAGCCATGCGAGCAGAGCGCGACGCTTCGATAGTTATGACTGAGCCGTCATTAAGCGAACGGGCATTTAGTAGTGAGCATGAAGAGGTTAACCAGTTCTATGACGACGACAATCTCAGCGAATTAATCACTTCAAAGCCAAAACCGCGATCAGGGCGCATTAAGTACGCGTGCAAGACATGCCATATCCAGCTTTGGGGCAAGCCTGGGTTGAACGTAGTCTGTGGAGACTGCAACAAAAAACTGAGTGAGGTGATTTAGAGCTTGGGATAGGGGCTTTCAGGAAGGATAATAACACTCCCTTCCATAGGATAACATTAGGAGTGTTCAATGTACACCAAAAAGATCAGTTCCACCGATAAAGAGTTCCACGATACCCCACCGCAATTCAAAGCTTTAGACCGCAAGCGCTTTTTCTACGTCGAATCTCACTTCAAACAGCTTATCACGCAAAACGTTCGCGGCAATGCCAATATCGTTTACATCATCGTCGCCTACGGGTATTTCAAAGCCACGGGGCAATTTTTTAATACTGCGATTCAAGAAGATGTTGACTATGTAGCTGGGCGATTGAAACTCAAACAAAGCTTTCATTGGGAAAGCTACAATACAAGCACCAGAAACCGCCATAGAGAAATGATTCTTGATGCGCTGGGTTTTAAGCCGTTTAATCAAACCTCCATTCAACCACTGTTGCCGTTGATAAGAACGGATGCACGTTCTCAGAAAAACCCTGATAAATGTTTTATTTCCGTTTGCGAATGGCTCTTTGAACATAAAGTCGAGACACCCGATTATAAAACAATCTGTGACACGGTGGAGTCGGTCTATAAAACGCATATCGACCAACAGATTGCCGTTGTTAAAAATAATCTCTCGAATGATAGCGCTCAAAAACTCGATGCGTTATTTGCAAAAGGAAAAAATACGTATGATGAAATGGAAACGTACAGACTTACGCTACTGAAGAAACTCAACCAGTCAACCAAAACGTCTAAAATTCGCGAGAATGTCGCAATTTACGATACGCTCAAGCCTCTCTATGATATTGCGCTACCAATCGTAAGCGAGCTGGATTTTACAAAAGATGGACTTAAACGCTACGCACTATCCGTTCACCGACGACAAGTCTTTCAGATTAATCGTTTGAAAGATCATGACCGGCACCTTCATCTTGTCATTTTTATCGCTCATCAATTTCAGCATCTGGTTGACATTCTGGTTGAAACGTTTCTGGCCTCGGTGAAAACAGCTGTGAACAAGGCCGAGAATCTTGCCAAAGAAGAATACTACAAACAACGCCAAGAACAATCTGGTCATACACAAACGTTAGTAAAGGATACGGTTGATTTAGTGTCGTTGATGGAAAAACTTAAAGAGACGCTGAACAACCCTACTCTGAGTGATTCAGAGAAAGTCGAAAAAGCGATTCGCTTGATAAGCCCGTCAAAAATGTCCATGGAAAACGTAAACTCTCATATAAAAGATGTCCAGGACGACTTAGATAAAATCAGCGGACAAGCTCTTGAAATGCTCTTTTTGGAAGAAGGCGCCACTTCGCTTCAGCTCAAGTGTAGCGATATCCTTCGGCGGCTCAATTTCGATTGCGACGTGAAAAGCAACAAGCTGCTAAAAGCAATATCGCAATACCAAGCAAAAAACGGAAAGGTTGATGATACATTCCCAGTAGGGTTTCTTACAAATTCAGAGTCCGGCTACGTTGACACGAAAGAGTCCTTCCGCGCGAAACTGTATCGCATTCTGCTTTACAAGCACACTGCCGCCGCCATTAAAGATGGCACACTGAGCATTGTTAACTCAAATCGTTACCGACAGCTAGAGCAGTATTTGATTTCGCGGGAATACTTTCAAAAAAACCGAGATCACATACTAAATTTAGCGGACATGGCTGATTTTAAAGATGTTAAAAAATTGGTTGAGCACTGGGAACTTGAATTGGATGCGCAATACAAGGAGACGAACGAGCACATATTGGAAAATTTAAACGAATATATTGAGACAGACGGTCTTGGCGGATTTAAGCTAACGTACGAACGAAATACTCGGGCAGAAGTCCTGCTAGAAATGGAAAGCGACGTCGCTCTGTTTCCGGATGATCAATACATTCGAATAGCAGAAGCGCTAAGCACAGTGAATGCCGCTTCAGGGTTTCTTGACGAGTTTGAACACAACAGTATCCGATACCGTAAGCCCAGACCTGAAGATAAAAATTTCCTGGCGGGAATAATTGCGCTAGGCGAACACTTGAGCGTGCCAAAATTATCTAAATTGGCGAGAGAGATTGAACTGGCAACTTTGGAATCCACGACCAATGGTTTTTTTACGCTTGAGAATTTGAGACGAGCAAATGATGCCGTTATTCGTTTCGTCAATCAACTTCCACTGGCCAAAGTATTCATTGGAGACTACGGCTTGCAGACATCGAGCGATGGTCAAAAATGGACGATCGCATATGAATCACTCAATGCAAATAAATCTTTTAAATACGGCGGACGTGACCCCGTTGTATCGGCCTATACGTTCATAGATATACGAGGGATGTTCCCTTACTCAATGGTGATCAGTGGTGCCGAATTTGAAGCGCACTATATGGTGGATGGGTTATTAAAAAATGATGTAGTGAAATCAGACCTTCACTCCACTGATTCTCACGGATACACGGAAGCCATATTTGGGCTTACACATTTATTGAAATTTTCTTTTGGGCCACGCATAAAAAACCCCGGCAAACGAGTTTTATACTCCTTCAAAACTCCCACTTTCTATAAGAAAAAAAGCTATCCGATCTTTCCAAAAGAGCGGATTAATAAAGATAAAATTATTGATAATTGGGAAGACGTTCTTCGTTTGTGCGCATCAATAAAGCTAGGCGAAGTTACGGCGTCTCAAATCTTCAAGCGATTGAACTCATACTCAAAAAACAATCCACTTTACGAAGCACTAAAAGCATTTGGAGGTATTCCGAAAACGTTGTTCTTGCTCCGGTATGCCGACGATGTGGGTATGCGCAAAGCTATCCACCGCCAGTTAAATAAAGGCGAGGCAGGGAATAAGCTTGATCGAGCGCTGGCCATTGGACGGGCAGATTATGTGCAGACAATTAAAGAAGATCAGGAGATCGCAGAGACCTGTAAGCGACTACTTAAAAATGTCATCGTTTGCTGGAATTTTATGTATCTCTCCAAACGTCTGTCAGAGGCCAAAACAGATGTTGAGTATTCCCTGTTACTTAAGAAGATTAAGGCTTCGTCTATGCTGTCTTGGGAACATTTTGTCTTTCATGGCGAATTTGATTTTTCACAGAACTCGCTAAAAGACTCTCAACAGATAGATCTACAAAAAATCCTTGATCCAGACCTGATCAAAGAATAATCGATCTTCGCCGCTTTGCAGGAGAGTGGCCTCCACTCTCCTCGTTTTTCCAAATTTAACACCGATTTTTTGCATCGTTCCGGGAAAAGAATTGTCGTATAACCTATTGTATTTAAAGGTTATTTTAGAAAACCTATAGTGGTTTTTCGAGTTTTGTTTAGGATTTCCCTATATTGAATCTGATCGCCGGGAACGACATGAGTCTGGCCGTAGAAAACGAGTGAAAGAAATCTATTAAAAACAATAAGTTATCCGATAAAGTGTAAAATTCTGGTCCCTATATTGTTGAAGACCCTATGTGGTAGATGTTTCGTAAAGTTTTATATCTGCGAAACTCATCAGCGATTACGGGCAAAAGGTCGTCCTGTGTACCAGGCGAAAGAAACCGTTAAACCACCTCTCGCTACGATTGAGCAGAGTGGATGTAGAGTTCCCTATATTACTGGATGTCCCGATTATGCTTTAGGGCGGTTCTACGGGTAGATTTGTAAGGGACGTTGCTTTGCCTGTTGATGGGGGACACTTGATTACTTCGATGTAGTTATAAATGCGTCCACAGGTTATCCTCAGTCGGCTATTCGAAGATAACTACTTCATCATACCTGGGGAGCGTGAGTAAGGTGACACCACTATTGCCCTCTTTCTCTTCCAGAAAAGGAAGTGTCTCATCTTCACTCCCCGCGAGATACTCAAGAATAATAGATTGCCCTACGAATTTTTGATCTATCGGAGCCGTGAGACTATCGTAGTGAATTGGAACTATTTTTGATGGCTTCAATACCCCTACAGTCTCATTCCAAAATGTATTGCGATACTCTTGAGTCTGCCCACCTAAACCACCGACACCCAAGAAGACTATGTCTGCGTGATAACCACGCAATCCATCAATTTCGTATCCTGCGCTCCCAATGATGGCTCCCAGAACATAAGCGGACGTGATTCTCCGCTCAGTGGGTTTATGTAGTTGATTTCCCTGTATTTTTTCTCGCCAGTTTTACAGGGAGTGAATTCGCTTCTTCTTCGCTGATTTGTGCCGCTCTTTGAGCTCTATATCAATGTACTTGTCGGTAATGGCGCTGGAGCTATGGCCTGCATCGTCTCTCACATGCTCTCTGGGCCTGGTTTTGACGTCTTCTGAGATACCTGTATGGCGCAGCCAATGCACGGTAGCACCCATCAGTGATTCGGCCTCCTCTGTTTGTTGCTGAGCAACCAGGCTCTGAATCGCCTTGTCGAAACAGTCTTGTACTATAGACCGTATGTGTGTGGTATTGGCCATAGGCCCTTGGCCCCGATGAACCGGAAGTAGTGGCGAGTCATCAGCTGGCGTGGGTAGTACCGATAACCCCCGAAACTTCCGCCAGCGTTTTAGCGCAGCCAGCATTGTATCGCTAACCGCTATTTGCCGCTCTTTATTGCCTTTTCCTACCGTGGTAAACCACCACAATCCATCGTTATCCTTGTGAAAGTCATTCATCGTGGGTGTCCAGCGGTCGCTAGCCGCCAACTCTGATATCCGTAAATACATACTGTAAAGCGCGGATAACATGAAGAGCGTTCGCTCATGAGATCCCGGGTTGTCTGCGGCCATCTGCTCAGCGGTAGTGATGACCACTTGCCACTGAAGTGGACTCAATCGACGTACTCTAGTTTGGCCCTGACGCTTCTGCACGAACTTACTTTTTTGCCGAATCAAGGCCACCGGGTTGCTGTAGACATATTCCTCTAACAGCAGATATTGGTAAAAACTACTGCAGATAGCCATCAGCTGTTTGATGCTGTTATTTGAGGCGAAATAGTCCTTTTTAGAGGGCGCTTCGCCCTTTTTGTGGGCAGATTTCGAGACCGTTGCCACGAAGGGTCGCCACTCGGGGTTTGGTCGGCGCTCACTTTCACTGTCAATAAAACGTGGCGCTTTCTTAACGCCGATCCAGGCGGCTGGTGGACGCTGACTAAACCGAATAAATTTCTCGATATCCTCTCGCTTCAGTCCATCCAGTGTGGTCAGGGCAATGTGCCAGGTCCATTGCAGCAAGTTTTCGACTTCACGACGGTAACTATTAAACGTTGCGGCGCTACCGGTGTACTGTTGGAGGAATTGCACAGCAATGGTGAAATCGCGACTCTGCGCTTCCGACAGGTCGTCGGGCGGACTCGCGTTATCGATATACTCCATGGCATCCAGGTATGCTAGTGGAGGCCGTCTCATGCTAGCGGTTGTCATCGGCTGCTCACGCTGATACATTTACCGTATTAATAATAGTTATCACAGTATATAGATAATAATAGGCAAGGCAATATGTATTCAGGAGTCCCTATATGACGCGATTGGTCTTTCTGTCGCCCACTGAAAAACGGAAATTCGACTCCCCTCCCGTCTTTACAAAAGAACAACGTCACGCCTACTTTGTCGTGACTGAGGATATTCGACGAACTCTGAGTCAGCTACGCACAACGACAAATAAAGTCGGCTTCCTTTTGCAGCTCGGGTATTTCCGGTACTGCGGGAAATTCTTTGTGCCATCTGTGTATCGCCGTAGGGATATCCAATACGTGAAGCGACTTCTCAGCGTCACAGATGAATTCAATTTCGATCGCTATCCTTCAGCCCGAATTTTACAGCATAGATCACGCATTCTGACACTGCTGGATTGGACACCTTTCGATGAGTCCAATGCTACATTGATTGCTGAACGCATCCAATTGTTGGCCCAGCAGCAATTGAAGCCAGATCAGGTATTTGTTGCTGCAATTGATTTTTGCTGGAAGCAACGCATCGAAATACCGACCTACCATCAGTTATCCACAGTGATTACGGACAGCTTCAATATCGTGGAATCCAGCCTGCTAAACACCCTGTCGTCAGAATTGCGCGAGGATGAAAAATCCTCGCTAGACGTATTGCTAGCAAATCCGAAGAATCACTGGCTACCTTTGCTCGGGCAAATCAAACAGGTTAACCAGTCATTGCGCGCCAAGGATATTCAGCAAAATGTCAACGCATCCCGGACGCTCAGAGATCACTTCGAACAGTTTCGATCAATTTTTGACGAGTTAAATTTGAACCAACAAGCCACAGAGTACTACGCTACCTGGGTACAGAAGGCAACGCTGACACAAGTGAAGCAGTTTCCCAATCCACAGAAACGTCACCTCCATTTACTGTCCTTCATCAAGCACCAGTACTATTTCCGCCAAGATGTCTTGATGGATATTTTCCTAAAAAGTGTCCGCACCGCTACGAATGGCGTTAATAAGAAGCTTGCTCAAAAAGAGCAAAAAACGCAGTCAGAGCGAAAGACTGCTATCCAAACAATCAACACGTCCCATAGAAATTCACGCCATCTACTGGACGAAATTACGCGTATTGTCCGATGCAAGGACCAATCAGATTCTGAGAGAATGGAAAAGATTGAACGTCTGATCGATGACTATGAGGCTCTGCAGGGAGATATCAAGACAGAGAAATTACAATTCTATGAACAACTACTCGATCAACACACAGAGGGTCAGCACTATTACGATACCCTGGAAAACCAATCTCTGCGCCTCCAGCGCAAGGTGTCCTCAGTGCTTAAGAATTTGGTATTCGATAAGGCGTCATCGGAGGAGCCGTTATTTGCAGCCATGACACATTTTCAAGTGACGGATGGTAATGTCGGACACTCACCACCTCTGGACTTCCTGCCAGAAAAGGAACAAGACATTGTCGCAGGCGATACCACATTCCGCACATCGCTGTACAAAATACTACTTTTTCAATCCGTTGCGGATGCGGTGCGCGCGGGCAAGCTTAACCTCCAGTATTCATACCGTTATCGCGCTATACAGGACTACCTGATTCCTACTGCACGCTGGCGGAAAGAAAGGGATCGCTTGCTGACATTGGCAGGCCTACAAAAATTCGCAGATGGCGCAAGCTACCTTGCGGAACTCAAAACAACACTAGAAAGCACATACCAGGCTGTCAATGGACGCTTTGGTGAGGGGAATAACACGTACCTATCTGTTGACGACTCTGGCTATGCCAAGGTCAGTACGCCCGGTACGTCATTTAGTGAAGACGGATATAATGGCACCCTATTGAAGGAGAACGGCATCGTTCCCATTTTGCGCGTTCTTCGGGACATTAACCGAACGAGCGACTTCACCCGCTACTTTAAACATCTAAGCCCCAAACACCACAAGCTCAAGCCGAATGTCGAAACGGTTCTGGCTGGTATTATGGGCATGGGCTGTAACATTGGTATTGATAAACTGTCCCAGATCTCTGTAGGTATCAACGAAAGCACGCTGAAAAACACCGTTAACTGGTGCTTTAGCCTGAAAAATATTCAGGCAGCGAACAACGTTATTATTGGCCAGATTGACAAGCTCGCTTTATCCAACGCGTTTCAAAAATATCCGGACCAGCTGCATACCAGCAGTGACGGGCGCAAGGTAAACGTTGGAGTAGATTCACTGCATGCAAGTTATTCATTCAAATACTTCGGCAAGGATAAAGGCGTCACGATGTATACTTTCATCGATGAGCGCCATGCCCTGTTCCACTCAACCGTGATTAGTGCATCCGATAGAGAGGCCGCCTATGTCATTGATGGCTTGATGCAGAATGAAGTCGTCAAGAGTGACATACACTCGACGGATACACACGGATTTTCTGAAGCCATATTTACGGCCACGCATATGATAGATACTGCATTTGCCCCACGTTTTAAGAAGATTGGCGAACAGCGGCTGTATGGATTCTCCAGCAAATCTACATATCAAAGGCGCGGTTACAGTATTGTGCCGAGTCGCACAATCAACCGGAAACTCATCCTCAAAAACTGGGATGACATCCTCCGCTTTATGGCTACGATTAAACTGCGCTATTCCAGCGCCTCGCAACTGTTCAAGCGGTTAAGCTCCTATGCGAAAGATCATCCGTTGTACCGGGCATTAAAGGAGTTCGGACGCATTATAAAATCCCAGTTTATACTGACTTACTATGATGACGTAGAGCTACGTCAGCGTATTGAAAAGCAACTGAATAAAGTGGAATTAGCCAACAGGTTTTCAGCGGCTGTATTTTTTGCTAACAACCAGGAATTCCAGGTAGGCACCAAGGAGGAACAGGAAATAGCAACGGCCTGTAAAGTGCTCATGCAAAATGCCATTGTCCTGTGGAATTACCTGTACCTGTCCCAACGGCTATCATCCACGGCTGATCCCGACGACAGGCAGGACATGCTCGAGGCCATTACCAGTGGTTCGATCATAGCCTGGGCACATGTCAATATGCAGGGGGAATATGATTTTACACGGCCCGCCGCTAATGATGATGTCTTTGATATGGCGAAAATTCTTGCGCTGAAACTGGGTTGACCTCTGGCTTTGATATAAGGAGAAGGACGAATCCTTTCAAGACAATGAGTTGGTTCCACTGATCAGAAAATCTCATTCATTCACCCTCGGCCCCCAGGTCCCAAGGCCGTAAACAAAAGTAAGAAACTGTTTTTGTTGCCTGGAGCGTACCATATATGGTACATTCAGCAGAATGATAGCACCTAAGAAAAAAATAACCGCTGTTTTTTACCAGCTCTCCAGCGGGAAAGAACCTGTTAGAGATTGGTTGCTTGGACTGACCCAAGAAGATCGGCAAACAATCGGGCAGGACATTATGGCAGTGGAGTTCGGTTGGCCTTGTGGTGAACCGCTGTGCAAATCCTTATCTGGCTATCCTGGATTGTGGGAGGTCAGAAGTAATATTAAGAGCGGGATCGCCCGTGTGTTTTTCTATATCGACAATTCAGAGATGATCCTATTGCATGGACTGGTTAAAAAGACCCAGAAAACACCGGACAGAGATTTAAAGCTCGCTCAGAAGCGGAAGACGGAGTATCAGAAAAATGGCTAAAAGAAACCCTCGAGCAGGTTCAAGTTTTGACGACTTTCTAAAGGCAGATGGTATCTATGAAGATGTTCAAAATGCCGCGATCAAAAAAGTACTGTCTGCAAAACTAGAAGCTGCCATGCTTGACCAAAATATTTCAAAAACCGATATGGCTAAACGCTTGAAAACCAGCCGTTCACAGCTTGATAGATTGCTTGATCCAGACAATGAAACTATAACACTTCAAACTGCTAGTAGAGCAGCGGCAGTGCTTGGGATGACCTTAGAAATCAACCTTAGCCCGATGTAAAGACCTGGGCCAGATTCGGCCAAAAGCATGCCCTATCAAGCGTCTCAGGAAAAGGTGGTGAGGAATCACTATAAATAAAATAGCTTAAGTGGGGGGAACGCAATATCTCGTCCCCTTATGCCCGCGGACCCAGAGCGGCACAAATCAGCGAAAAAGATGCGAATTCACTCCCTGTAAAAGTGGCGGGAAAAATTACTGGGAAATCAACGGCTTAAACCCACTGAGCGGAGAATCACGTCCGCTTATGTTCTGGGAGCCTTATAAGCACTGCACATTCAGCCGGCCTTACCAAGGGATCGCAGAATCCTCTCTGTGTGTTCGCCGGAACGCGGAACATCACCGACCTCCTGCTGGGTCGCACTGAATTTCGGCGCAGGAGCTGGCTGCAACAGGCCTTCACCCGCAACAAAGCACTCGCGTGCCCTGATGTGCTCGTCTTCCGCCGCTTCCGGCAGCGACAGTACTGGTGCGAAACAGGCATCGGTGCCCGACAGCAATTCGCACCAGTGTGACCTGGGTTTACTGGCAAACAGGACCGCCATTTTTTCTCGGGCGGCAGGCCAGGTCTTCTTGTCGTGCTGGCGGGCGAAGTCAGGATCGTCTTCAAACCCGCACAGGGCAATCAATTCTCGGTAAAAATTGGGTTCAAGGGCCTGTACCGTAATGTAGCGACCGTCCGAACAGGGGTAGCTGTTGCACCAGGGTGATGCCCCGCCGAAGAACGTTTCACTGGGGGTCTCGCTGATTGCGCCCTCCCCTCGCAGGCCCGCGATCAGGGTCTGGTTATAGATGGCACCGTCGCAGATGGCTGCGTCGATTACCTGCCCCTCGCCGGTGCGCTGCGCGTGCAGCAGCGCTGCCAGGATGCCCAATACCAACATATTCGAACCGGAACCGATGTCACCCAGCACTGTGGGCGTGGGATAAGGCGCATCGCCCGGCAGGCCGCCGTAGTGGAGAATCCCCGAGATGGCGAGGTAATTCAGGTCGTGTCCAGCCGCATGCGACAGGGGGCCATCCTGCCCCCAGCCGGTCATCCGACCATAGACCAGGGAGGCCTTTCGCTGATGCACGACCTCTGGCCCCAGCCCCAGCCGCTCCATTACACCGGGGCGAAAGCCCTCGATCAGCACGTCGGACTGCTCCGCCAACTGCAACACACTTTCCACCGCTTTCGGGTCTTTCAGGTCCAGAGCTATGGATTGTTTGCCTCGGTTGAAAAAGCCGTTCTGACCCACCTCAGCCGCGTTTTTGTTAGCGGCTGCGCGTTCAACCAGGATGACTTCCGCCCCCAGATCGGCCAGCATCATACCGGCGATCGGGCAGGGCCCGATACCGGCGATTTCTAAAACTTTGATTCCGGCTAGCGGTCCCACGTCTCTCTCCTCAAGGCGTTGGTTGTATGGCCTACCTGGCCTGCATCACCGTGGCAGCATCCAGGCGCAGGACCCGGCCATTCATATAGCCATTCTCCGCTAGGAAGGCGCAGGCGTGGGCGAACTCATCCACCTCGCCCATGCGCTTGGGCGCCTCGCACATCGCGATCAGTGAGTCCTGCACTTTCTGGTCCAGCCCCTTCACCAGAGGTGTTCCAAACAGTCCCGGGGCAATTGAATTCACCCGGATACCCAGGGGGCCGAGTTCGCGGGCAGCGGGAATATTCATGCCATTCACGCCCGCCTTGGACCCACTGTAGGCGCTCTGGCCGATCTGGCCTTCAAAGGCTGCGCCGGAAGATACGTTCACAATCACACCGCGCTCACCGTTCTCGTCCGGCTCGTTCCTGGCCATCTGCTCGGCGCACTTGGCCATCACGTTAAACACGCCCATCAGGTTTACGTTGATCACCGTAGCGTACTTTGCCAGGCTGCTGGCCTTGCCTTCCCGGTCGAGGATCTTGCAGGGCAGCGGAATACCGGCGGCATTGACATCCATGTGGATGGCGCTGAACTTGTCCATGATGGCGGCGATGGCGGCATCAATGCTCTCCTCAGAGGTCACATCAGTCTGGCAAAAGATGGCGTTGGCCTCGCCCAACTCCTCTACCATCGCCGCGCCCGCCTCCTCATTCAGGTCCAGCAGGGCAACCTTTGCCCTCTTCTCGCCTACCATATAGCGCGCAGTGGCCTGGCCCAGGCCGGAAACACCGCCGGTGATTACTACAACCTTGTCTTTCAGTTCCATGTTTCCTCCTGTAATCCGGGTTAGCGGAAAGCCTGTTCGCCTGTCAGGGCCCGGCTGATGATCAGTTTCTGGATTTCCGTAGTGCCATCGGGAATGGGACTGACAATAGCCTCTCGCGCCAGGCGCTCGACGATGAACTCCTTGGTAACACCATTGCCACCGTGGATCTCCACGGCATCCCGCGCCGCTGTCACTGCGATTTCAGTGCCAAACCACTTGGCCATGGCACACTCTTTGTCCGCCCGCGCTCCCCGCTCCACCATATCGATGGCGCGATAGGTCAGCAGCCTGGCGGCGTCAATCTTGGTCGCCATGGTGGCGATCTTGTCGGCGATCAACTGGTGGCCCGCGATCAATTTGCCGTGCTGTTTGCGTTCCTGTGAGTACTTGATGGACTCGTCCATCGCGCGGCGCGCCACGCCAACGCCCCACATGGACATGTGACAGCGGGCGTATTCGAAGATTTTCAGCGTGTTTTTCAGGCCTTGACCACGCTCGCCAATGGTGTTGCTGACAGGCACGCGAACATCGGACAGGAATACCTGGGAGGTGGACTGGCCGTTCAGCGCCATTTTCGGGATCCCCACCGTTTCAAAACCGTGTTCCTCACGGTCGACTAGGATATGGGTAAGCTCCCCTTCCCCTGTAAGACATGTGCAGATAAACACATCCGCATACTCGCCGTTGGTAATCCAGGTCTTCTCGCCATTGATCACCCAGTGATCACCCTCGAGCACTGCACGAGTCTTGACCGCGGCCACGTCTGAGCCCACGTCCGGCTCCGATATCCCGATGGCAATAAACTTGTTGCAGGCCAGGATATCGGGAATATATTTCTGCTGGATTTCCTCGGAGGCGGTCCGCCGCAACAGTTCCGCGCCGCAGGCATTAATAAAGCCGGGAATGGCGATATCCAGTGAAGTATAGGCTACTTCCTCAAATACCATCAGGTGAGTGAGCCAGTCCATGCCGAAACCGCCCCACTCCTCACCGAATGGCGCCTTGGTCATCCCGAACTCAGTCAGGGCCTGAACCCAGCCCTGCATTTTCTCCCGGGGAATAAAACCCTCGCCGTGTTCACGGAAAGCCGGTTCGATCTCATTATCGAGAAACTTGCGCAGATTCTCGATAATCATCTGCTGTTCTTCGCTTCGTTGGAAATTCATCGTTAATTCTCCTTTACTGCTTCGAGAGTATGCTTACTGCGGCTGTAGCCTCTTCCAGGCCGACCAGGCCACCACCGTTTTCCTGTACCGCGATCCGCGCACCTTCAACCTGCCGCGCGCCGGCTTCGCCCCGCAGTTGGGTCACCAGCTCAAAAATCTGGCCGAGGCCGGTGGCACCAATGGGATGCCCCTTGGACTCCAGGCCACCGGAGGGATTGACCGGCACCCGGCCGCCGATGGTGAAGTCACCGCGCTCGGCGGCGGGGCCGCCCTCGCCCCAGGGCACCAGTTGCAGGTTTTCCACCTGGATAATTTCGCCCATAGCGGTGGCGTCGTGTACTTCAACCACGCTGACATCCTGCGGTGACACGCCAGCCTTTTCGTAGGCCTCTTTCGCGGCCAGGGCGGTAATGTGTTGTTCGTAGTCCTCGGCCGCGCGACTGGTTCCGGAGCGGAATACGCTGCTGAGCAACCTGACCGCCCGGGAGGCGTCGCCCTTGAGCCGCTTCAGACCCTCGGCGTTGCATAACACTGCCGCAGCAGAGCCATCAGAAATGGGCGCGCACATGGGCAGGGTCAGGGGGTAGGTAATCGGGGGAGCGGCCAGTACCTCTTCCACGGTGTAGGGAATCTGGTACTGGGCCAGGGGATTGTGTACAGAATGGGTGTGGTTTTTGGCACAAACCGCAGCGATCTGCTCCTGGGTGGTGCCGAAGGTCTTTATGTGCTGGCGGCAGAAGGCAGCGTACACATCCATGAACATGCTGTAGGGCTTGCCTGATTGGGAGCCTTCCGGGGGGGTTATGCCCTCCCCCATTTTCAGCAGGTACTCCTGGTTTGAATCAACCGTGGTCACATCCCAGGCAGAATCAAATGCGGCGAACATTTTTGCCTTGTCATGGGTGAACATTTTCTCCGTACCCACCGCGATAGCGACATCACAGCTGCCGGCGCGGATGGCCTGGGCCGCCAGGTACAGGCCCGAGGTGGCGGAAGCGCAGGCGCCCTCCACGTTAAAAATGGGAATGCCCTCAAAACCCATGGAGCGCAGGGCTACCTGGCCGGGCACCATGTGCTGGTCCTGCAGGAAGCCGATCACGCAGGAAGCGAAAAAGGCCTCGCCTACCTCGTTCTTGTCGGCTCCGGCGTCGCCCAGGGCCATCTGCACCGCCTCGGCGGTCAGGTCCTTGTAGCTCTTGTCCATGTGGCGACCGAAGTTGGTCATGCCAACTCCGGCGATAAGAATATCTGTCATTTCACTCTACCTCTGTGTCTGATTCTTGTCTTAGCGTTCGCGCTCAACGACCCTGGAACTCAGGCTTGCGTTTCTCGGCAAAAGCAGCCAGGCCTTCCTGCATATCCCAGGAGCGCTGGTGTTTGCGGAACTCGTACATCTCGTGCAACAGGGCATCGTCGCGGGTCTTGTCGGCGGCGGCGTTGGCCACCGACTTCATCCGGCGCAGGGCGATGGGACTCTTGGCGGCGATGTGCAGGGCCAGTGCCTGAGCGGCCTCCTGCAAATTTTCATCGGCCACCACCTCGTTGACGAAGCCGTAGGTTTTCATTTCCTGGGCTGACAGGGTATTGCCGGTAAACAACAGGTACTTGGCGACATTGTGGGGCACGATACGCGGCAGTACCGCGGCACCGCCCGCCCCCGGGTACACCCCGAAGTTGGCGTGTGCATCGCCGATCTGGGCGCTCTCTGCGGCCACTACAAGGTCGGCGCACATGGCAGTTTCCAGGCCTCCGGCCATGGTGATGCCGTTGAGGGCAGCGATAACAGGCTTGGGGAAGTCACGCAGTGGGTTCAACACGTTGTCGCACAGGCGATCGAGGAAATCCGGCTCACCCGGGGGCACATTGAGGCTGTCCTGCACCTGCTTGAGGTCAGCGCCGGCGCAGAAGGCTCTGCCCATGCCGGTGATAACCACCACCTTGATAGCGTCATCAGTCAGGATCTGTTCCATGTACTGCTCGTACAGGGCAATCATATCCAGGCTGATGGAGTTCATGGCATCGGGACGATTCATGGTCAACCAGGCCACTCCATCCCTGTTTTCGTACAAAAGGGCAGCGTCACTCATTGGAAAACTCCTGATACTGGCCCGTTTATGGGCCGTCATTGTTCGCGGAAACCCACGCCGGGCATCACTCCTGCACTCTCGGAATACTATAAGCGCTCGGGGCTGCCGGCCCCTTGTCATCAGAGCTTAAATAGTTGTCTGGATGATAGTTGTTGACGGGAGATTTGTGAGTCGATTCGGGCGAATTGGTGGTGAGAAAAAAACGGCACCTGCTGCCTCGGCAGCAGGCGCCGGAAAGGACTTAAAAGTTATAGCCGAGCGACAGTCCGTAAACGCGGGGCTCTTCAACCCAGCCTACATACACACCCGGGCTCAACGGCGCGTCAACCGAGGCGGTATAAGTGGTCTCGTCAGTCAGGTTACGGCCGTAAAGGACAACTTCCCAGGTACCGTCCAGGGACATCAGGCCGATGCTTGCATCGATCTTGGTGTAGGAATCCTGCAGCGCGTTTTCGTCGAGGTCACCGTCGAGGTAAAACTCATCCTTGTAGTTGACGTCGACGTGAATGTTCAGCTCCACAGTATCGAAGGCATAGGTGTAATCAGCATAGAGCGATGCGCTGTGCTCCGGTGCAAAGGCGCCGCGCTCGCCGGCCAGGTCCTTGGTGCCTGCGCCAGCGGAGTTCGGGCAGGTACCCAGGCCAATCTCGACAACGGAACAACCCGCCCCCGGATACGAATCGAACTCGTGATCGAGGTAGGCATAGCTGCCGCCGATTTCCAGTGCATCGGTAGCGGCGAACTGCGCTTCGATCTCGATACCCTGGACGGTCAGCTCCGCCGCGTTGCCTACGACAAAACTTGTGCCACCCCAAGAAGTAACCTGCAGATCTTCCAGCTCAGATCTGTAAATGGCTGTCGCGACGCGCGCACGGCCATCCATGAAGTCCTGTTTTACACCCAACTCCCAGGCAGTCACGGCTTCGTCTTCAAACTCGTGACCGGGTCGAGACGAGCCATCGGGATTCGCTGTATCCGGGCTGAAATTGAAGCCGCCAGACTTGTAACCTTCCGAATACGAAAGGTATGCCATTCCGGTGTCACTGTATTCCCAGCGCAGGCGAGCAGAGGGGTCAAAATGACTTTCATCACGCTCGTCTTCAAAATAGGCAGCGTATCGATCCAGGCTGCCGGCATGTGCCGCGGCCGCAGCTGTCGCACCGGCATCGCCAGTAGCCACCATGACATTGGTCAGGTATTCAATAAGATCTGCGGACCCGGCAGTAATGTCAGGAGTCACTATATCGTTTACTTGCCCTGGTGCGCCCTGGCCGATGGTAACCAGCTTGGTCATTTCCTTCTCATCTTCCGAGTAACGCCCGCCAAGATCGAGGCTCAGGGTATCGGTGATGTCGAAAGTGACTTCACCGAAAATTGCCATTGTCGTGGTGTCCTGGTCGAAATCGGTCAGACCGGACGATGTGTCTGTCTCACCAAACGGTGTCACGAAAATGGTGGGGACTAGCCCGCCAAATGTGCCATCGATGTGAGTACCTTCGTCCAATTCCAGCTCCTGGTCCTCGTAGTAAACACCCGCGATAAAGTTAAACCGGCCATCCCAGTTTGTAGCAACACGGATTTCCTGGCTGAACATGTTCAGCTTTTCCTGGTCGATATTCTCGATGAAGTTGGGAGGCAGGAAGTCCACATCATGGTACTGCTCGAATTCAAAGTCAGATATGCCGGTCAAGGACGTTACCGTGTAGTCACCGACATCCCAGTCGATTTTCACAGAGAAGGCGGTCGAAGTCGTGTCCTCGGTATCACCCCTGCCCCACTGCAGGTTGCCTACCCAACTTTCATAGTCATCGCCTCCGGGTGCATCGGCCGCCGCAAATTGACCACCAGTAAGTGCGGCAGAGAGGGCCAGAGTGCTAGCCGGGGGCAGGCGGTCATCAATCGTATAGGCGTTCATTTCCTTGCCGGTACTTTCCATATCCACGTGTGACGCCTTGGCAACAATCGACAGGTTGTCGGCTGCATCCCAGGCCAGTGTCAGGCGAGCCATCTTGTTGGTTTCTTCCTGCTCATCGGTGTCCCGGAACCTGTTATCCATGTAACCATCGGAGTCTTCCTGGCGCAGCACCAAGCGGGCCGCAACACTGTCGCTCAGACTGCCTGATACGATGCCAGTGTAACGTGTGGTGGACTGCTCAGGCTCAAACGCGGCCTTGATGGACCCGTTGAACTCATCGCCGACGACCGGATTGGCTGTTTCCACCTTGATAGCCCCGGCCACGGTGTTCTTCCCGAACAGGACACCCTGGGGACCGCGCAGAACTTCCACTTGCTGCAGGTCAACCAGGGACTGAGTGAACTGGCGGCTACGGGACTGGTAGATGCCATCGATGTACATGCCTGCGGATTGCTCGAAGCCCTTGTTGATACCGGAGCCGACACCGCGAATACGGATGTTGGTTGTCTGGGCACCGCGGCCAATCTGCAGGCCGGGCACCTTGCCGGAAAGCTGCTCCATATTGGAGATACCCTGGGACTCCATGGCCTGCCCGGACACAGCGGTGACAGCCACTGGAGCATCCATCAGGGTCTCAGTCCGCTTACGGGCTGTAACTACCACTTCTTCCAGGCTCTGTGCCTGGGCGGGCACCGACTGGTAAAGCAGTACCTGTGACACAGCTACTGCCAGTGCCAGTGGTTTGGTTTTGACAGAAATGTTCATGGATATCCTCTCTTTGCGTAGTTATAGGAGCGATCTGCAAATATTCGCAACGCCCCACTTTTGGTGGATAATTTGCCTGCCAATAACACGCTATCAGGGGGCAGAGTACTTGCCCTAACAATTAAAATTATTGCCTGAAAAGTACATCAAGCAGTTTTTTTGCCGGTTGCCTTTCTTCGCGCTGCTTTCTTGCGGGGAGCTTTTCTAGCTGCCACCTCCTTCGCTGGGCGTCGTTTAGGTGGCGTAACGTTCGCTGCCAGCAAATCCGCGTAACTCTGCTCAATACATTCGGTCAGGAATTCCGGGTCGGGCACGATCTCGCGGCAGGCCGTAGGACTGATACAGATTTCGCCGTCGTAACTGGTGACAGCGACAGTCAAGCCCATGCCATCGGTACACGGTGCAACAATCGACCAGTACCGCATCCGGGCGCCCTTGAGGTAAAGGGGCACGTTGGGGCCAGGCACGTTGGAAACAGCGACATTGAACAGGCGCTTACCGGTGCCACCGGCATCCAGTCCAATCCGTGCGATCAGTTTGCCCGTGGCCGCCAGCAGCGATGCGGGGATATGTTTGTTGATATCCGTCAGATCGTTGGCGCCGATGGCGTCCACGATGCTCTTGGATCGGGCTGTATTCTCCTGCACAAATGCCAGGCGCTCTTTCGGGTCGACTATGTCGGTGCCGATGGCGGCGCCCATAAAGGTGATATTGTTTGCACCGGGTTCCGCGTCTGGCCCAGGGCGCGTATTCACCGGCATCATCGCCACCATTGTCTCCCCGGGCAGTTCACCGTGGTGGTCCAGGTAGCGGCGCAGAGCGCCTGCAACGATGGTCACAACCACATCGTTGATGGTACTGTCGGCTACGGCCTGGCGCATCCCCTTTAGTTCGTCCAGATTGAAGCGCGCAGTGCAAAAAATCCGGAAAGGAGAAACCCGCCCGTCGAACCGGGTTGTGGGCACTTTGCTTCCCGAGGAATGTTCTTCAAAGGGATGCACCGCCCTCTGCTCCACTACCTTGAGCAGTTTTCTCCCGGCCTTTGGCAGCAAATTCGACAGTGGCCGGGCCAGTCGCATCGGCGAACTGGCATTGTTCCACCACGCCCGGGTGGCCATCTCCACGTGGCTGGGGGTGCGGATGTGACTGGTGACATGCTCACCACCGGCTCCCGGCTTCTTTCCCCTGGCGTCCAGATCGTGCAAGGCCCAGGTCATCTGCGCTGCTGCGGTACCATCCACCGCCGCGTGGTGCATACGGGTGAGAATGGCAAAACTGCCGTTGGGCAACCAGTCGACATTGTCCAGCCCCTCCACCACATACATCTCCCACAGGGGGCGATTCATGTCGAAGTGGGGCTTGGTCAGCCGCGAGGCCAGGATACAGAACTGGCGCCAGTCGCCAGGCTTGGGCAGGGCCACGTGGAATACGTGGTTCTCAATACGGAAGTTCTCATCTTCCACCCAGTAGGGATAGTCCAGAGCCAGGGGCACCTGCTTCAGCTTCTGGCGGAATATGGGCGAGGTAGAGGTTCGCGACTCAATATGCTCCAGGATTTCCTTGAAACGCAGATGACCGCCACCCGGAATAGTCGACTGGTCATACACATAGATCATGGTACCGCCGGTGCTGGCGCGGTCCGTATCCAGGTAGATGAAGGACGCATCCTGCCCTGATAATTGCTTGAGCTCACTCATAGGCTAACTTACCCGACCTTGCGGCCGGCCTCGCCCCAGTATTTTTCCCGGACATTGCGACGCAGTACCTTGCCCACCACACTCATGGGGATCTCTGAGACGATATCGATGGTCTTGGGGGTCTTGTAACCACCCAATTCGTTGCGCACGTGCTCGATCAGCTCAGCGGGATTGGCCGATGCCCCTTCTTTCAGCATGACCTCCGCGTGCACTGCCTCACCCCACTCCTCGTGCGGAACACCTACCACCGCAGACATCAGTACTGCCGGGTGGCTGTTGAGGGCAGACTCCACCTCGTTGGCGTAGACATTGAAACCGCCGCTGATGATCATGTCCTTCTTGCGATCGACGATGTGGAAAAAACCGCGCTCATCGATGCGGCCTATATCCCCGGATTTCCAGAAGCCGTCCTGAAACTCGGAAGCGGTCTGCTCCGGATCGCCGAAGTAGCCCGATACAATGGCGCGGGAGCGCAACCAGATTTCACCGGACTCTCCCCGCGGAACGGGGTTGCCGTCGTCGTCCATGATCTCCAGTTCGGTAAACGGCGCCGGGCGTCCAGCGGAGGCCAGGTGCGATTCGTCGCCGTCCTCACCCACCAAATGGTCGGTCTTACTCATGGACATCGCCACACCGAAGTGCTCAGTGGAGCCGTAAACCTGGATGAAATTATTGCCGAATGCTTGCTGTAACTCCGCCAGCTTGCTGGGGCTCATGGGAGCGGCCCCGTAGAACATGTTCTCCATGGTTGCCAGGCGCGCCCGCCCTTCTTCATTCATATCCAACAGGCGGTATAACAGGGTCGGCACGGCGAAGCCGTTGGTGATGCGCTCGGCGGCGATATTGTCGCACCAGGCTTCCAGGTCAGGCACATTCATGGTCACGGTACAGCCACCCTTAAACAGGGTCGGGCCGAACATCATGCCGCTGCCGTGGGTGATAGGCGCCAGGTGAATAAAGCGGGTTTCCGGGCTCCAGGCGGGATCAGGCAGGGCCCAGTAGGAATCCCGGCAGGCCAGCCAGGTGTCGGCAGAATACATGGCGCACTTGCCGCGACCGGTGGTGCCGCCAGTGAAGCGCATGATCACCACGTCCTCGCGGTCGTCGATCACCACGTTGGGGTTGCTGTCGTCCACCTGCTCCAGCAACTCCCAGAACAGGTGCACGCCAGAGTACTCTTTTTCCGGCGTATCCATCGCCACAATGGTGACCTGGCGCTCGCGCAGCATCTCGTAGTGGCTTTTTAGCAGGTCGGCTTCGATGAACACCACCTTGGCGTTGACCGTATCGACCTGGTAGGTGTGGTCGTCCAGGCTGTCGCGGTAATTGGTATAACACAGGGCCTTGCCGGCTTTTACCGCGGTGAACCAGTGAATCAGGGACGCATTGTCGTTATCCAGGATCACCACCGCGTTGTCGCCGCGCTGCAGGTCCAATTTGTGGCGCATCATGTTAACGATGCGATTGGTCAGCAGATGATACTCCCGGAAGGTATAGCGCCGCTGGCGCTCGATATTTACCAGGGCTTCACGATCTGCGAAGGCATCCGCGAGACGCTGACTAACAGTGCTGAAATTCATTCTCATGGCAACCTTTCCCTATGACCAGCCGCAGACCCGGCGGCACACCGTTTCTATAAGGTCCATGGGCAGCGGCAGGAACGCCGCGATGGGATCGCCGGCGATCGCCGCGGCGATTTCAGGCAGCTTCGATTCAGGGATGTCGTGGCGGGCGAAGTCGCGGGGATGCCCCGTCGCTTCGAGCAAGCCGCTGATTGCAGCTGCGCAGGCCAGGACAGCGTCTCGACCCTCGCCCTCAACGCCGAACACGCCCTTCAGGCGATCGGCAACCGGCACGTAGAAGTCAGCGAACTCCTCCATCACGATGGGCAGTAGTACACCGTTCGCCTCGCCGTGGTGGATATGACAGGCCGCACCAAAGGCGTGAGCAAAATTGTGCACCGGCACAGCCCCAAAATCGTTCACTACCGCGCTGCAGGCCATGGCGCTGGCATTGAGCATGGCCTGGCGCGCCAGCAGGTTCGAACCATCGGCTACCACTTTGGGCAGGTTCTCCAGGATGATCTTCGCGCTGGTCTCAGCGTGGGCCAGGGTGAAATCCCCCGTGTTCGGATGTCCCATAATCTCTACAGCGTGAGTCAGGGCGTCCATACCGGTGGCGGCGGTCAGCATGGGCGGCAGGCCGGTGGTCATGTGCGCATCCAGTACCGCGATATCCGACTCCAGGTAGTGGCTTACGATCAGGTGCTTGATGCCCAGATCCTTGTTGTAAATCACAGCACCGTTGGTCACTTCAGCGCCGGTACCGGCAGTAGTGGGCACCGAGATATGCGGTACGCCCATATACTGCACTTCCGGCCAGTGCATCATCTTCACCGGCGACTTCAACAACTGGGCCACGCTGTCTACCCCGGAGTACATGGCGAGCTTTACCAACTTCACCGAGTCGAGTACGCTACCGCCACCCACGGCCAGCAGGCCATCGGCGCCGGTAGCCCGCGCCATCTTCAGACACTCGTCGATACAACCGGATTCCGCATCCGGTGCGGTATCGGTAAACACGCTCGCCAGGCGAACTCCGCCAGGACCGCGTTGCTCGTCAAACAGGGCCGCGACCTTGTCGACAATTCCCACATCTTTCAGGCCCTGGTCACTGACCAGGAGAACGTTTTTACTACCCAGGCCGCTGAACAGGCCGGGCAGGCGAATGACAGTGCCGGGACCCGCGTGGATCATGCTCCGCTGCCAGTATTGAAATGCGCCAGTGCTGGACATCGTTTTTATCCTCTCAGGGTGATCGACCGGTTTACTCAGACGCTGCGATGCACCAGGCCATACATGGCCTTGGCATTCGGGTCAGTCTCGAAACTGGTCACATAGTTTTTGGTTTCCAGGTAGCCTTCCATGGACGCGATATTGATCTCCCGTCCGTAACCACTCTGCTTGATACCGCCGAAGGACATATCACCGCTGATGGCATGCCAATCGTTGACCCACACGGTGCCCGCTTCCAGGCGGTGACTGACGGACTGGGCGGCAATGGGGTCACCGGTCCAGACACCTGCGGACAGCCCATAACAACTGTCGTTGGCCATATCGATGGCGTCTTCGACATCGCTGTACTTGATAACCGATAGCACCGGGCCAAAGATCTCCTCGTTGTAGATTTTCATATCGGGGGTAACATCAGTGAAGATGGTGGGCTGTACGAACATTGAGTCGGGGAACTCTTCTACCGACAGCGGCCCGCCACCACAGGCGACTTGGGCGCCTTCGGCCTTACCGGATTCGATATAACCCAGCACTCGCTCGTAGTGCGCTCGATAGGCCATGGGGCCCAGGGTGGTTGCCGGGTCGAACTGGCTGCCGGCCTTCATCTTACCGGCCAGTTCCGCCATGCGCGCCACCAGTTCATCGTGTATGGACTCGTGAACAAACAGACGGGTGCCGGATATGCAGATCTGCCCCGAGCCCAGCAGGAAGCCGTAGGTCGCCCCCCTGGCCGTCAGTTCAATCGGCGCATCAGGCAGTACGACGCCGGGGCCCTTGCCGCCCAGTTCCAGGGTCACCCGCTTCATGGTATCGGCGGCTTCTTTCTGGATCATGGCACCGGTGCGACCAGAGCCGGTGAAAGAAATCTTGGCAATCCCCGGGTGGGAAGACAGGGCGGCTCCCACGTCCGGCCCAAGCCCAGTCACCACGTTGACGACACCCGGGGGCAGCAGGTCCTGTATCAGCTCCATTGCCCGAACTACCGCCAGAGACGCAGTCTCGGCAGGCTTGATGATCACAGTATTGCCCGCGGCAATCGCCGGCAGCATTTTCAGGAAGGCCAGGAACAGGGGGCCGTTCCAGGCGGTAATCAGGCCGCAAACCCCAAGGGGCTGCTTGACGATTTTCACATCGTGGGCTTCGGGTACAGCACGCACCGGGGGGTACTCGACGAATGGATAGCTCTCCAGGTTCTCCGAGAATATCTGCACAAACTGCATCACTGCGGGGATATCAAAACCCTGCAGACGGGTCACCGACAGCCCGGTACACTTGGCTTCAAGGCCCAGCAATTCCTCCATATTGGCCCCCAGCACCAGCGCCATACGGGCAATGATATTGGCCCTTTCACTGGTAGCGGTATTTTTCCAGCTCTTGAATGCCTCGCTTGCCGCTGCCACAGCCCTATCGACATCTGCACTGTTACCGGCGGCGGCCTTGCCGATCACCTGCCCCATAACGGGATCAATGAGATCTAAATACTGGCCGGAAGAAGGAGAAACAAACTCTCCGTTAATGATGTGGTTCTGGGTGGGGATGCTCACGTAGACCTCTCTCTGGAGATTGGTGTGTTATTCGTTGTGTAGGCTAAACCCAAGCCGGACACACTACTTGGCCCTAAAAACAAATAACCCGGTAAAACTGTCAGAGCGTGCCACCTGTTATACCTCCCCCTGTGCCGAACCAGGCTCTGAACAAAAGGTCTTTTTCTTTTTTTTTCAAGTTGTTATCCTGCAGTGTGCGGTGATGAGATACTGATAACGAGGAATTTCCAAGAGGATGAGCGAGACCACCTCGGCCACTACGATCGCGTCCTATACCATGGCGATTCATATGGCGCTGGAAGCAAATGGCTTCGACGCTTCGGAAGTATTCAGGGCGGCAGGCTTGAGTGACACCCCGAGCCAGGATCCCCTTGAACGCTATACCACGGCCCAGATGGCCACCCTGTTCCGTGAGTCTGTCAAATCCACCGGAAACCCCGCATTTGGTCTCACCGTAGCGCGCTTCCTGCACCCCTCCAACGTGCATGCCCTGGGCTATGCCCTGTTGGCCAGTTCGAGCCTGCGGGATGCTTGTGAAAGGCTGGTCTACTATTTCCGCATAGCCAGTAACCAGGGCGTTTATCGCATTGATGAGTCTGAAGATCGTTACTGCCTGGTTCTGGAGGAGATCGCGGACGGTGTCGCCTATGAAACCATCGACACCTGGAACGCATTCGTCATCCGCGTTTTTCGGATGATCTACCTACCCGATTTTGCGCCTATTTCAGTCTCGCTCGCACGCCCCCGACCAGAGGGCTACGAAGACCTGTATACGACAAGCTTTCACGTTCCGGTGACATTCGACACCACCACTTGTGAAATCTGCATGGACCAGGCTGTCATGGACATTCCGCTACGGGGCGGTAACCGCGAGATTGCCAGTGAACACGACAAGATCCTGCAGAGCTATATCGCCGCACTGGACGCGGAGGACATCGTCAACCGGGTCAAGCGCGTCATCTTGCAGAAACTGCCGTCGGAAAACTGTACCAAACAACAGGTGGCCAGCGAACTGGCCATGAGCCCAAGTGCACTGCAGCAAAAGCTGGCGGCGCGGGAATCCAGCTTCCAGGACCTGCTGAACCAGGTGCGAAAGTCCCTCGCACTGGACTATATGGAACAATCCCGGGTGAGCATCACCGAGATGAGCTTTATGCTGGGCTTTAACGATACCAGCAGTTTTACCCGGGCTTTCCGCCGCTGGACCGGCAAGTCACCCCGCGACTACCGTCGGGAAAAAGGGGTGGAGTAAGCGTGTAGGGGCTCACCTACGGCGCGCCTCGCTTCCCGAGCCCGCTCCGCATAGAATTGCGGATGCTACATATGGCATGGAGCTACAAGCAAACCGAAGAAACAAAAATGTTACCCTTTTGGCCAACACGGGCTTCGCTTCTGTTTGAATGCGTTATCTTACGCAATCGGTTAGATACGGACCAGCGGGGGCATTTGAACGAAAACCTACGGTTTTGAATCCCGAGACCACGTCGTAACCGTAGGTTTCTGTCCAATAGCCTCTATCCACTTAATTTGAGATACGACCGGTAAAACTTCCAGATGTAGCCACTTTAAACATATCTATCTGATATTATTGAAGTTATCAAAACTTACGCGCAATTACGCATGATTTGCGTAATCAGAAATACAGCCGACTTCTACTATCAAAGCGAGCCCTGTAGTTGCTTGAATTGTCCCTGGATCATCGCCTTTTCCTGAAGGATTACCTTGTTCTCATCGGTCAGAAATGCAATCTTGTCCTGGCAGGTCTTTAGTTCGGCTTTGGTGGTCTCCAATATTTGAGATAACACAGCCAATTCCTTGCTGACATCTGCTTTCTGAGTGGTGGCCACAGCCATGTTTTCCGCCAATTGTTCATTTTTATGCAGTAAATTCCGATACTTCGTCACGGCATCTTCAAGATCGCGTTTCAGATCCTGGATATCTTCTATCTTACCGTTTAGCTCCCTGTTTAGCGTTGCATTGACCTGTTCAAGTTTGCCGGCGTTGCTTTGCAACTGTGCATTGGCTTCAAATAATTCGGACGCTTTGGACTCGGCCTGGGTGAGCCGGTGTTGCAGATCCCGAACCTGGTCTTTTAATCCCTGAGTAACTGTACGAAACTGGACGCGCTCCTGCTGACGGTCTTCCGCAGTGCGCTGCTGATAGTGTTCAAAGTGCTCCCGAATATCCTTGTTTTCCTGCTTGAGTTCAGCAACACTTCCCTTCAGTTCAGTCGCCCTCGCAATCGCTTCGTCTCGTTGGGACTCGGCTTTAACCAGGCTGATACGGACATCTTCCAGAGACTTTTCTGCCTCACCTTTTTCTTTGTTTTGCCGCTCAATCTGGCTATCAAGGTCTTGTTGTCGGGCAGTTAGCTGCACGATGGTGTTTTTGGCATCGGTCAACTCTCTGCGAAGCTCTTTATTGTAACCTTCAAATTCCAGACGGGCCTGCTCGATACGATGGCCGGCCATTTGTTGCACCCGCTCATGCAGTGACTTTACCACTTCGATCAAGTCGTTCGGTAGTCCGCCGATATCGGCCGCCTCTCCGTTATCGGATCGCCAACGTTTGAGCAGTGGCGCGATGGTGCTTTTGCTGCCGGTGCCGAGATGTTCACGCACTCGATCTACAGTAGGTTCTTGGCGCTGACTTTTGATGGCTTCAGCGGCTTTGGCAACGTCGTGGTAAGTGACTCCGGCACGGGCCATGGTGGATTCCTCTCGGATTATTTAATAACGTATTATGTAACACGTAATATAACATTATATTGATGATTTTCAAACGCGCTTGAATTTCCAAATTTAACCACCGATAATGACCATTATCGTAGGTTAATATGATCAGGCAAAACTTTTCCACTTGTAACGCCGGTACATAGCCACCTTTTGAGCGACTCCAGTAGGAATCCGATGCATGAACAATAAACCGCCAAAATTGGCCACTGGCCTATCGTTACGTAATGAGGAGTCAGGTCAGATAGTCCGCCAGGGCTCCGAAGCGCTGCGCCATTACCTACAGGCAGCGACCTCAGATAACACCCGCAAGGCGTATCGGTCGGCCATCCGGCAGTTTGAAAAATGGGGTGGGCGTCTCCCGACAGATCGGGATACAGTGGTTCGCTACCTTTTAGCCCGTGCCGAGTCGCTCAACTCTCGAACCCTGGATCTCCATCTGACGGCTATCGGGCAGTGGCACTACTACCAGGGCATCGTTGACCCCGTGAAAGATCCCTTGGTCCGCAAAACGATGGAAGGAATTCGGCGCACCCATGGCCAGCCAAAACGCAAAGCCAAGGCACTGCGCCTGGAGCACATTGCTCAGATGGTGAATTACCTGCGGCACCTGCCCGACAGCAAAAAGAAGCAACGGGACATTGCAGTGCTGTTAACTGGCTTTTTTGGGGCCTTTCGTCGCAGCGAACTGGTTGCCATTCAAGTGAGCGATCTGGTGTGGGAGCCCGAGGGTCTGATCATCCGGTTACCTCGCTCTAAAACGGACCAGCAAGCAACAGGGGGTCCTAGGGATTTTGCCTCCAAATACTGCAAAAGCCTCTGAAGCGCCCATGTTTACTGGCCTGTAGAGAGGCATCAACTTTCACCTTTCGGCCGATACCCCTCAATTGGCGCCATTAAATCATCCAGTTTCGGAAGTTCTCCCGTCGGCGCGAACGTATACGTACCCCGGAAGTTGATATTCTCCCACGCGACAGGTGATGCGCCCTTTACGGTTTCCATGTATTTTTCGCTGCCCTGCTCCTCGAAGCTGTCCAGCAGGTTGCTGAGTACTTTCGAGTTGAAGTAGATAATGGCATTTGCTACCAACCGGGCGCTTTCGTTCCAGATTTGTATCTCCTCGTCGCTATTTCCCCGGAACCGGTCGCTGTTCACGTTGCTGATTGCCCGGCGCAACTGGTGATAAGCTTCTCCCCGATTCAAGGCTCGTTGCACGTGGTTTCTAAGGCTGGCGTCATCGATGTAATCCAGCAGATATTGGGCCTTCAACAGTCGGTTATATTCAGTCAGCGCTTTCAGTAGAGGGTGGTTTTGCTTGTAGCCTGAGAGTTTCCGGACCAATGTGGCTTGGGTGGTTTTCCGGTGAGCCAGTGAGACGGCAATTCGCTGGATGGTGTCCCAGTACTCCATGATGATCTGTGTATTAATCGGTTTACGCAACGCGAGTTTCAAGCGCTGATTCTCGTCCTCGGAGATATTGAACATCTCATTGATGACCCTGCCTACCTGAGCATATCGGGGGGCGAACCGGTATCCAAACAGATCGAGCAAGGCAAAATTGACGTGGTTTACCCCGTGGGTATCCGTGGAGAGCGTATCTGGAATGATCTCAGTACTGTTATTCATCAGAAGATCAAAGATGTAATGGGATTCATGTTCGTTAGCGCCGATCACCCGGGCATTGATTGCCATATGATTGGCGTTCAGGCTGATAGCCGAGACCCCTTTGCTGGTGCCGAAGTATTTTGAGGAATACCGGGTACGGAATGTCTCGCGCTTAGCTTCGAACTTTTGGCCATCGGCGCTGGCATGCAGGTTGTCATCCTGGATATTGTAGTGATTAAAAATGCTCAGTCGCGTAGTGGCGTTGTTGATGCGGTCATTTGCGGCATTCAGTGTTTCCAGTCGAAGGTAGTTCGCCTGGATCGTACTCAGCTGATCGTAGGTGCGGTCGGAGATCTGGGCGATACCATAGATGCCCTGGTTTGTGGCATTAGCGATCAGGATCGCCAGCAAGTCCACTTCATACTGGCGGCTTTTGGAGGTCATGCCCAGCACGTGCTCAAAGTCGTCAATAAATCCGGTATCCTGATCCACCACGCGCAAGACATCGGCGACTCCGATTGCCCTCATTTGCTGGAAGAACGGGTTGTTCACCAGATGTTTTTTGCCGGCAGTCGGTAAGCGCCAAAGGTGTTTACCCCCCTTCGGGCGCAGAATGATATCCCTGTTGTCCAGGCGTTCCAGGTAGTCACTGACCTCGTGTAGCCGAGTGGCCAACTGATCCGTCATGCGCGGGATCAGTTGCTTTGGATCCTCAGTAATTTTGGGCTGCTTCGTACCCTCGACCAAGGCCTGCTTCTGATTTTTCCAAGTCTGTGGTTTTACCAGATCGTCGTCCAGTGCACGATACCGTATGACTTCTGGCAGCACTAACTGGCCGTTTAGGCGGCTGGGAATCTGCAAATACAAGAACCATTCATATCTAGCCTTGTCTATGCCGCCGTCAGATTTCAACAAGAGTGGTCGCGTGGCTTTGGGTGGAAGACGCCTGTCAATACTGACATCCCCGAGCATATTGCCGGCTGCCAGCTCCTGTCGAGCTTGACTCAAGACCGCTGCCAACCGTTGTGTTTTATCGGTGCCATCAATGCGAAGACAACAAAAGAGTGATCGTAACAGGCCGGTTCTCAACGTAGATTCTGTATCCAGGTGTTGCCAGAACGCCTCATCCGCCGACTGCTTCTGATTGCCGAGATACCGGCAGACGGAGCTCAGCTCACTAGCATTGAGAACCTGGAATGCTTGTTTCTGTACAGAGTGGAATGACGTATTGGGATCGATACGATCATCAACGAACAGACGCAAGATTTCCGCAGCTTTACTCACATTGGTAGCCGCCTTTTGCCAATCCCGATAAACTCGGTCCTGCGCCAGCTGATGCGCTCGTTGCTTGACCTGTCGAACGTGATGAATGAACCCTTCGGCCATCCGTTCCAGCCCCTCTTGGTATCGAAACTGTAGGTAGCAAAGCAGATATAGGCACTGATTCTCAGGCGACTGACGTTTTATTTTGGCGCCGTAATAGTGAATCCGTTCGGCATAGTGCTGCTGATTTTTTTGAGACAGAGAAAGCGAGTCGAGGACAGCGGTCACCTCTGCCATCAGCGGTTGAATGTGGTGATACACTGCAAGTTCTTTCTGCAACTCGGTACCGGTGAAATTGCGCGCGCTGCCGCGCAATTGTGTTAACGTAAGCTGGTCATTACCGGATACCAGTGTATTTAGTATAGCCGTCAATTTTGGGCTACACGCGGCACCGATCTTCTCATGCAGTCGCTGCTGATGCTGGTTAACCACCTGGCTGACGATCTTCTGCAGGGTGCTATAGGCAGGAATGGCGATTTTCTGGTGAGCCAGGAACTCAATGGCAGCATCAAAGAGAGCACGCGCCGCGACCCAGCTTTCAGCGCAGACCAGTAAGTGTTCAACAAGCCGGGGTTGATGCTCAGGATCTTTCCAATTTTCATAATCGATCATGGAAAAAATCCGCTCATAAATGCGGGACTTTTGATCAGATTTCAGACTGAAGCGCCGAAATTTCAGGCCATCGAAGTGATTTTGCGCAATAAATTCCAGGTCATCCCGCATGGATTTAAATGTCGGATTGAGCAAGATGGGCTTGCATTTGAAGTAGCCCAACAATGCGATGGCGATACAGCGATACTTGCGTTGCCTTATTCTGGCCAGCTCAGCACGCTCTTTATCATTCAATGTGAAGTAAAACCGCTGATACGATTCGTTGAAGGACGGGACGCCGTATAAATCCTCGATTTCAGCGGCAGTGAGAATCGATAGTCGCTTGTTTCTGCTCATTCTTTGACCCAAAGGCCGAAGAAGATACTGAAACTTGAGCTAAATTAAAATTAATAGTGGCTTGGAGGCCAGTAAATACGGGGACTTCAGCGGTTTTTGCAGTATTTGGGGGCAAAATCCCTAGGACCCCTTCCTTGGCCGAACGTGTTTCGAGGCCCAAAACTCGTGCCATACTTGGCCTCATGCGGTTGAATTTCCTATCCGTACCTGCCGGAACACTTCGAGCTGGACCATGTGCTCTATCCCGGTTACGAACTCACGCTGAATGATGTCGTGGGCCATGCGATCCGATGCAGTTCCGAGGCCGTCCGGAGAGCGGTCGCTGCGTGTCTTGAAGACCCCGAGGCGGATGAAGAGGACTTTTACTGGCCGGGACAGGAGTACAGCCGCAGGTCCAGCCCGTTCGAATCGGAGGACCACGAACGCTGGTATGCGGTCGGCCCCTGGCACCACATTGCCCACGAGTTGGCCCATGGCCGGCGCTTTTTCAACGATGCCGCGCGCTCGTTCTTCGAGTGGTTGATCGGCGAGGCGCTCGAGGCCGAGGATCCAGAGACCCCGGGAACACCCGCCCTGGTGACCATGCTCGACGCCGGCGCGGCTTTCTACCGCTCCCGCATTGCCAGCGGTGAGCTGGAGGCAAGGTCGTTCGCAGAGAACCCGGGCATTGCGCTCGGCGCCGCTCCCAAGGAGCGAGCGGCCAACAACCGCATGAGCCCCGCCGGCGTTCCCTTGCTCTACGTTTCGCGGGAGATCGACACCTGCATCGCCGAAGTTCGTCCCTCGATCGGGGACACCGTGGTGGTGGGGCGCTTCCAGTCCACAGCATCCCTGAGGTTCTTCGATTTCACGAGGCTGGGTCGCCGGCTGCGACATGCCCCCTTGAGCTTGTTCGACCCCAGCTACCGAAAGCGCAGCGAACATCGGCTGCTGCTGGAGTACCTGCATGAAGAGATCGCTCGACCGGTCCGGACCGGCGATACGGATTACGTGATGACGCAGGCGCTGGCGGAGTTCATCCGCTACGACAAGAAGTGGGCTTTCGATGGCATCGCTTTTCGGTCCGTGCAATGCGAGGGTGGCGTGAACTATGTTCTGTTCGATAGAGGCGAGCCGGAGGCTATGCTGGCCCCGGACTGGCGGCCAGCCTTCCACCTGGCGATTGAGTGCGAGGCTGTCTCGATGCACGTGATCGAGGGCGTGCGTTATAGCCATGTTCCTGCCTCTATCCCGGTGCAGGCGACCAAGTCCTGGTGAACTGCGTATGGGCCACAGCGTGGCCTCGGGTGCGCTGCAGGCTACCCACGCCCCGCTGCGCCGGGCCTTGAAGACGCGCTTTGTTGCGAGAAGCTGGGCGCATGCTCAGCGACGAAGAGAAAGCCCGCATGCAGTCCTGTCTGCGCACCTTGCGCGAGGCCATGCCGGGCTTCGCCAGCCGCCGCGCGCAGTTGGTGATGATGGCCGAGGTGGCACATGTCCTTGGCACGCTGGATCGAGCGCGGTGGCAAGGAGGTCAGGGCGGGCCGGACGACAGAGTTCCACGTCTGCGCTGCGCCGATCGGTGGCGGAGAACGCCTGCGCACGCTGCTGTGGGATCGTGCCGGCGCTGCCGTGCTGACCTCGGCGACGCTGCAGGCCTGCGGCTCGTTCGACCTCTTCATGGAAGAGGCTGGCCTGAAGGCATGGGAGGGGGTGCATGCGCTCAGCCTGCCATCACCCTTCGACCATGCGGCGCAGGCCGAGCTGCACCTGCCGCGCATGCGCTCCCATCCGCTCGATGCCCAGGCGCATACCGAGGAGGTGGCAGCCATGCTGCCCGCCCTGCTCGAGGCGCAAGCCGGGTCTCTGGTCCTGTTCGCATCGGCAAGGCAGATGCATCAGGTCGCGCATGCGCTGCCGGAGGCGCTGCGCGAGCAGATCCTCGTGCAGGGAAGCACGTCCAAGCGCGAGCTGCTGGCGCGCCACAAGGCTCGCATCGACCAGGGCCAGCGTTCGGTCCTCTTCGGTCTGGCCAGCCTCTCCGAGGGGGTGGACCTGCCCGGCGCCTACTGCACGCACCTGGTAGTGGTCAAGTTGCCCTTCGCGGTGCCCGACGATCCGGTCGAGCAGACACGCCGGGAGTGGATCGAGGCGCAGGGGAGGTCCGCCTTCCATGAGCGCAGCGTCCCCGAGGTCGGCATCCGGCTGGCGCAGGCGGTGGGGCGGCTGCTGCGCACGCCCGAGGACCACGGCCGCGTCACGGTGCTGGATCCGCGGCTGGCGAGCACGCCGTGGGGCCGGCGCCTGCTGGCGGGCCTGCCGCCGTACCGACGTGTGCGCGGCGCGGCGCCAGGCTTGCCATCCGACGCGGCAACGGTCGATCGTTCGGCCGCGTGACGGCGCCAGCGGCGGCTCTTGAAGGTGCGTCGCGGTAGGAGATCCTGGGTGGACCAACACCGATCCACCCATGAACTCCATATGGAGGGCATCGGCGCGGTCGGCGTGCTCGAACCCATCGTCGTGCGGCCTGTGCTGGGCACCGACCTCTTCGAGATCATCGCCGGTGAGCGCCGTTGGAGAGCCGCAAGGAACGTCTTCGGCGACGACTACGACATGCCCGTGGTCATCAAGGACGCCAGCGACGAGGCGGCCGAGGCCATGTCGGTGATCGAGAACTACTACCGCGCCGCCATGTCGCCGGCCGAGGAAGCCCGTGCCGCGCAGCGCCAACTGCTGCGCCAGCGCGGCGACAAGGAAGAAGCCGCCCGCCTCATGGGCTGGTCGCCCGAGGTGTTGGAGCGGCGGCTCGCGCTGATGGCCTGCACACCCGCAGTGCTCAAGGCGCTGACTACGCGCAGCATCCAACTCGGCCACGCCGAACTGCTCTCGGGCACCCCACCGGAGAAGCAGGACGGCGTGCTGACGCAGAAGGTGCCGGTGACCTTGCCGAAGTCCCAACTCGGACGCTATGCGCGCCGGCTGCCTGATGGTTCCCTGGTTTTCGCCGCTTCTGGTCAGACATGCGAAAAGGTTGAACCTTATGCATTCGTATCAGTGCTCAGGCCGGGCCGCCGGCTTTGATCGCATCGTGTAGGCCTTCTCAGTCCGGGAGAGTGTCGAGGATCCGAGGCCGCTACCACGGCATTCTCGATGGACATCTGCGTCCGGCCTATGCGGTGTCCGAGGCGGCATGTAATCAATGTGCGCTGCGTCACGCGTGCGATCGTCCGGGTGAACCGCCCCGGGGCGGTTCACTACCTGCAGCAATGGTTCGCGCCGAGCGACCCGGCGATGGAGCAGTCTCTGCACAACATCCCCGTGTTCCGCCAGTTCGCCGCGCTGAGGGCCGTGGCGCGGTTGCTGGACGAGACGACGATCCTTCGGTTCCGCCACCTGCTTGAGAAGCAGGGCCTGGCAACCGAAAGGTGCCATTGCGGGCACCTGTCTCGCGGTTTAGAGGCCGCCCGCAGGATTGTTCTGTGGCCGGTTCGCCCGAGCTGGCTCGTATGGCACAAACGCGGGCACCGATGCGGGTATGAGAGCTTTGGCCCTAGCGTTCATTCCGGCTGGACTGACATCAGGCCAAACCCCAGTGTTGATCCGAGTCAAGACTGTCTCAATCGCCGCAGCTGACTCTGAAGGCTCGAACGTACAGTGCCCCGCACGGTCAACAATCGTCGTTCTGTAGAGACTCACATCTCCACCATTGGCCTGCATCTTCTGAACATACGAATCGATGATGTTTGGAGGCACCACGTTATCTCCTGTTGTATGCATCCGCAAGGAAGGTATCTTGGGTGTGCCGTGGACTGTTCGTCCCGGCCCGTTCCAGAACGCCGAGGCGGCGGGTTCCGCCTGTACACGGGTCGCGTCCCGCAGTGTTGCAAGATCGGCCTGGAGATTGAGTCCATTTGTCGAGTAAAGCGATAGCACCAGACGCCCGACTGCCGGCTCGGCGCGGGCCAGAAGTTGGGAGTAGTCGATGCCCGCATTCCAAGAGAGTTGCCGAACTGCCGGAGATGTCCCTGCATGCTCAAACATGAATCGAGACTGTCCTCCAGGTTGGGCGGCGTTGAGAAGCACAGTGTCGAAGACTGCACTTTGAAGCGCACCGAGATCGAAGGGATCTGGCTGAGCTCGTGTGGCATTGCTCCACACCGGCCACTGGCCTACTGCAGCAGCAAGCGCAATCCTAGCCCGACCTTCCTGGCTCTGCTGAGCTAGCGTGAGAGCGGCGCGCCATTTTGCAGATTGATCTGCTACGGAAGCAAGATCGGAGAAGCCGACGACCTGCAATTCTGATGCGATCAGCGTCTTCAGCACGAACCACCCATCCAACATCATGTTCATGAGTGGTACCGGCTCATGAGCGCACCCTACAACAACGCCATCAACCTTCTCGGGATAGCGCTCGGCAAAATTTAGAGCAACGAAGCCGCCGCCCGAGTGTCCATACTGGATCACCTTCGTAGGCTTCCCATAGCGCGCGTTGAACATGTCGATGACCGAGATCAGCTCTTGCTGCTCTCGATCCGGATCATAGTTAAAGTTTCTTTGCGGATTTCGACCGGTACCCGAAAGCGCGTAGCCTCGCTGCAACCAGTAGCAACTCCGCGCGCCGTCCTTAGCGGGAACATAGTCAAGGTCGTTGATCAACAAGCCGTTCCAGCCTGTTGGCCGACGCATGCTCCACGGCGACCCGTTTGCAAAGGCGCCCTCGGCCTCCACATAGGTAACGGTCCCATTGCATCCTGTCACTACAACTTCCTGCTGTGTCGGCGGACCATCAGCGGCCTTGACGATTCCGCCGCACGCCGTTAGTACAGCTGCCGCTATCACGCCGACGAGGCGCCTCGATTGACAACTGATAGATCCGATTGCCCTCACCTGCCGGTTTGGTTCACTTTTCATGTGGTCTCCTTTTTACATGTTGGTCGGCGCCCGCTAACAGTCGAAAACGAAATCTACCCACTGCGAGCCTCAGTTGCATAGTTTGCCACCTAAGGAAAATAATATTAGGTAACTAATCTTGTGTCAACGGGAGTTATAGACTCGGCATAATTTATTCATCAACTTTTGTTGATGACCTGACTCCAAAGTTCATGGAAAAAGAAGATGCACGCAAGCAGTCGCGGGAAGTGCTGCAAGAACGGCGCAAGCAAGTTATCCGTTTGCATCGAAAAGGTGTTGGCGTGATGCAGATCGTGGAGCAAACCGGGCTGAGTTGGTCTGGTGTCAACGCTGCACTGCGCCTGTTCGAGCAAGGCGGAGCGGCTGCACTCAAGCCACCGCCATCGCCGCCAGCGTTGATCCAGCAACACTTGATCGCTGGCGAGCCTCAGTTTCAGAGCTGCGCCCAGATGGACAAACCCAGCAGAGTTGGCTATGGGCTGCACCGGCGAAACACTCAACCCGCCAAATCAGCGAGGTACTGGAGCGCATCGACCTGCTTTACACGCTGGACGTTCATAAGCACCTGGCAGACATCCCCGATCTCATCTTGCGCCGCTACGCGCGCCGACTTGTCTCCAGGCCGCCCTCAGCCGGAGCCAAGATCAAAGAGCCAGCGCGCACCGTGGAGGTCGCATGCTTTCTTCGGTATTGCCTGTTCACCACCACAGACCAGTTGATCCTTATGGTGCAGCGCCGGATCGCCGATCTGTGGCGTCAGGCTGCCGCCGATGTCCCCGCTACCGTCAATTGGGCCGCAATGTACAAAACGCTGCTCGGCGAACTTGTTGCCTTGAGCGCGCAAGGTGCGGTGCCAGATGCTGAGTTGCGTGCCCGTCTTGAAGCCTTGATCACCGAAACCCAGAAACGCAAACCACCGAGCAGGGCCTCCCTGGTCCGCGAGGGATTGATTGATGGAATTCGCCCCGTGCGGTCGTTGCTCGTCGCCATTGCAAAGCTGCCCTGGCAGGCCACCGGCGAGCATCCTGCCATCGAGTACCTTGCCAAGCTGCAAGCTTTATATCTCAAAGGATCCAGAAAGCTGCCAGTTGAAGTGGTGGCACCAAGTCTGGGAATGATCTGGCAGGTTTCGATCTCCAGCCCAGACCGGGAACGGGCGTTTCAGGCGTTGGAGGTGGCCACCCTGTTTGCCCTGCGCCGCGCGGTGCGCAATGGCTCGGTCTGGATTGAGCACAGCCTGAGCTTTCGGGGTCGTGCGCGCTTGTTCTTCACGGACGAGCGTTGGCAGGCAGAGTCCAAGAAACACTATGCCCGTCTATCGTTACCCAGCAAGGCTGCCACTTTCTTGAAGCCTTTGCTGGCCAGAGTAACTGCCGGTGTCGATGCGGTGGCCGCTGCAGCCCGCAGTGGCGTACTGCGCGTGGATGATGAACTCCATTTGTCGCCATTGCCCGCAGAGGACGAAGACCCAGAAGTGACCAAGCTGCGCGCGGCTTTGGATCACCGCATCGGTGAGGTTCAATTGCCGGAAGTGATTCTGGCCGTTGACGCCCAGGTGCGCTTTAGCTGGATCATGCTCGGACGTGAGCCGCGCTCTACCGACGAGCTGCTGATGGTCTATGCCGGCATCATGGCCCACGGCACCAGTCTGACTGCGGTCGAATGCGCGCGCATGATTCCGCAATTGTCTGCCACCAGCATTCGCCAGGCCATGCGCTGGGCGCGGGACGAACGGCGTCTGAGCCAGGCCTGCCAGGCTGTGCTGGAATTCATGCAGCGACACCCGATTGCCGCCACCTGGGGGCGGTCCGATTTGGCATCTTCTGACATGATGACCATGGAGACCACCAAACGGGTGTGGCAAGCCCGGCTTGATCCTCGGCGCAACACACCTTCCATTGGAATCTACTCCCATGTAAAAGACCGGTGGGGCATCTTCCATGCGCAGCCCTTTGTGCTCAATGAGCGCCAGGCGGGCGTGGCCATTGAAGGTGTCATCCGCCAAGAAAAGCTGGAGACCAGCCAGCTTGCTGTGGATACCCATGGCTACACCGACTTTGCCATGTCACATGCCCGTTTGCTTGGTTTTGATCTTTGCCCGCGGTTGAAGGAACTCAAACAGCGCCACCTCTTTGTGCCACGCGGCACCAAAGTGCCCGCAGAAATCGCTGCGGTGTGCGAAGCCAATGTCGACGTCGCTTTGATCGAAAAGCATTGGGATAGTCTGGTGCACCTGGCAGCCTCGGTCATGAGCGGACATGCCAGTGCGGTGGCAGCTCTTGCGCGGTTCGGTTCTGCCGCCCAGGGCGATCCAATCTATGAGGCTGGCGTGCAATTGGGGCGGTTGCTGCGTACGGCGTTTTTGGCTGACTACTTTGTCAAGGACGCTTTCAGGAACGAGTTGCGCCGGGTGCTCAATCGGGGCGAGGCTGTTAACGCCCTCAAGCGCGCCATTTATACCGGCCGGATCAGCCCGGCGCAGGCCAAACGTGTCGATGAAATGCAGGCTGTGGCCGATGCGTTGAGCCTGATGGCCAACATCGTGATGGCGTGGAATACCTCACAGATGCAGGCGGTCCTGGATCGCTGGTCGAACCGCCGCCAGGTCATTCCACCGGAACTGATCGGGAAGATTGCGCCCACCAGGCTGGAGAGCATCAACTTGCGGGGTGTGTTTCGCTTCCCGGTTGACCGCTATGCTGACCAAATCCTGCCTTCGCGGCCAAATGCATCGATAACTGGCACCAATGGATGAAACCGACCACGGTTTGACGCCACGAATCGCAGATTTGAAAGTGAACAGGAAAGTCAATGAAATCAACGATCTACCAACACCACCTCCGCGCCAGTGCTAGCTTTTCGTACCGTCACTTATTGCACTGAAAACGAGGAGACCCCTCACCGGGCCGGTGGCCCTCGCCGCTGGGCTTTGCGGCCCTGACGGGCCTTCCTGGCCCGTTTCCGGGGCCTTCCCTGCCCTGCCCCACCGGCGCGGCCGTTGTGGACAGTTTCGGGACAAGTCGGCCGAGGCCGGCCGGCGCAGCCCTGACGTTGACACTTGAGGGGCAGCGGGGCCGGCGCGATGTTGACACTTGGGGGGCAGCGGCCGATTTCGGCCTGGTCGAGCCGTCCAGGCGGCCGCCGAGGCGGCCTAAGTGCCTGATCGGCATGGAGTTATCCACCGAAGTTGTGGATAACCCTGTTAGGAACCCTGCCCCGGTATTGACACTTGAGGGGCGGCCCTACTGACACTTGAGGGGCGCGGTTCTTGACACTTGAGGGGCAGCGTATTGACACATGGGGGGCTTATCCATTGACACTTGAGGGGCGGCCTCTTCGCGCTTTTCCTTGGCGTGACAACGGTTTACGCGCGTTTTTCGGTCATGCTAACCAGGTTTTTAACCGTCTTTATAACCTTTTTATATAACCAGGTAGTTTTAACCAGAGGCTGGCGAAAAAAACGGCAACACGGCCCAAGCTACCGCGCAGCATGACCGGCCGCCGAAGGGGGGAAACCCCCCTTCTCGATCCCACCCGGCCGCAAGCGGCCTCCCATCCCCCCAGGGGCTACGCCCCTCGGCCGCCTTGCGGCCTCACCCCACAATGGAGCGCCTTCGGCGCTACGGCTTAGGAGAGCCAGGCGCAAGCGCCTGGCGGAAGGCAGTAAGTTCGAGAGCTTGCGAGGGGGCAAAGCCCCCTCACACTCCCCAACCAGGTCGCCGCGGTTCGACCGGCCGCGCGATCCTCAAGCATCGCAGCAGCTCCACCGCCGCAGGTTTTACGCCAAGGAAGGGGGTCGGCCAGCTCGGCCGGTGGCGCGGAAAGCGCCCCTCAAGTGTCAATGAAACGTGAGACGCGGGGCCAGGCCCGCGCCGATCACAAGCCGAGTTCGGAGTGAGAGCCGAGGCGCACCAGGCGCAGCGTGTCGGCGTCGGGCTTCTGGTAGATCAGCACCAGGTCGGGCTTGACGTGGCAATCCCGGTGATCCTTCCAGTCCCCGGTCAGCGCGTGGTCGCGGTGCCGAGGTTCCAGCGGCTGGTCGTCGGCGAGCGCGACCAGGACGGGCACCAGGTCGGCGTCGAGCGTGGCCCGGTGCTGCCCTTTCGCCTCGCGCTTGTAGTCGCGCTTGAACTGGCCGGTGCGCTCAATCTGCCGCATGCAGATCGGCCATCAGATCGTTGACGGTGGCGAAGCGCGGCAGCTTGCCCTTGCGGGCTTCCTTCATCGCCTCGATGGTGGTGGCGTTCGGAATCAGCGGCTCGAAGGGCAGCGCCTTGTCCTGGGCCACCTTCGTGAGCAGCAGCCGCACCGCGTCGGACACGGTAAGGCCCATCGCGGCCAGGACGGCCGCCGCTTCTTCCTTGATCGCGCCGTCGATGCGCGTTTGTACGAGCTGGTTTGCAGCCATGATTGGTTCTCCGGTTGGGTTCGTGAATTACATTGTAATGCACGCCAAGGGAAAGGGCAAGGTTTAGCGGCTAAAACGTTTAGCTAAAGTGCTTGACGATTAGGACATTTTGCCCTAATATGGGGTCCTGGGGATTTTCCGTCTTAAAAAGACATAATACTACACAGCCCCCGTGGTTCCTGGTCTCCAGAGGGGTATTAACTTAGACATTTCCTCCAGTTTCGGTAATCGGCCGCATTATTTCCTCGATATCGATCAGGTTTTGTTCAAAGTCGAAGCTATAAGTCCCATTCAGATTAATGTTGTGCCAAGCCACCGGCGACACCTGCTTTGTAATCCCCAGCTTTTCTTCATCGCCAATGCCCTCGAAGTGCCTCAGTAAACGGGTCAGTATCATTGAGTTGAAGTAAATAATGGCGTTGGTGAGCAACCTCGCGCATTCATTCCACAAGCTGATTTCATAATCTGACGAACCTCGGAATCGGTTACCATTAACCGATGCGATAGCACGGCGTAATTGGTGGTAGGCCTCGCCTCGATTCAGTGCTCGCTGTACATATCCCCGGAGACTAGCATCGTCGATATAGTCCAGTAAGTACATGGCCTTGATCATACGGTTGTACTCAGTCAGGGCCTGTAATAACGGGTGGCTTTTGCTGTAACCAGATAACTTGCGAACCAGAATCGCTTGTGTGGTACTTTTCTCCTGAAGCGAGATGGCAATACGCTGGATGGTATCCCAGTGCTCAATGATGAGGTCTGTTTTAATCGGCTTTTTTAAACTCAGTGTTACGCCCTGGTCTTTGTTTTCACTGACTTTGAACATCTCTTCAATGACCTTGCCGAACTGGGCATATCTGGGGGCAAAGGTGTAGCCAAACAGATCCAACAAGGCAAAATTTACATGATTAACCCCATGGGTATCGGTCGATAATACATCGGGTTGTATCTCTGATGTATTGCTTTGCAACAAATCAAAGATGTAGTGGGATTCATGTTCGTTGGAGCCAATCACCTTGGCGTTTAGCGCTGCGTGATTGGCTATCAAAGTGATGGCCGAGACGCCTTTGTTAGTACCAAAGTATTTTGAGGAGTACCGGGTTTTAAAAGTCTCCAACCGGCTCTCGAACTTTTGCCCATCGGCACTGGCATGGATGAGGTCTTCCTGGATATTGTAGTGTTTAAAGATGGCCAGCCTGGCGACCGAGTTGTTGATTACATCATTGGCATTATTTAGCGTCTCCGGCCGCAGGTAATTGGCTTGGATACCTTTTAGTTGGTCATACGCCCGGTCGGAGATATTGGCCATGCCGTACAGCCCGTAATTAGTGCCGTTACCAATAATAACGGCCAACAGATCATTAACATTCGCACGGCCTTTCGACTGGACAGGTAGTACATGTTCAAAGTTGTCCAGAAAGCCAGTCTCCTGATCCACGTAGCGCAGTACATCGGTAATATTAATCGGTTTTATCTGGTCAAAGAACGGGTTGTTCAGCATACTTTTAACACCGGTTGAGGGCAGCCGCCACTTTGTTTTACCGGTGCGATTGCGCAGGATAACGTTTTGGTTGTCACCGTTTTCGATGCGCCGACTGACCTGTTGTAGTTTATCGTTGAGATCACAGGATAAAGTCTCGATTAGTTTGCTGGGTTTCGCCGTCAGGCGAGGCAACATGGATTGTTGGATCAGCGTCTTTTTGCCTTTCCAGCGCTCATTGCTGACCAAATCATCCTGGAGAGAACGGAACTTAATGACGGTCGGGAGATAGAGCTGTCCATTCAGCTTGCTGGGAATCTGCAGATATAGGAGCCACTCAAAACGATCCGGTAGGACGTTGTTCTCCTGATCAATAAGGTATGCCTTCTGTTTGGGCTGAATTAGCCGTCGGTTCATGGTTTGGAGAATAGCACCAGTGGCTAACTCGCCCTTAGTGACGGCTAGCTGTGTAGCCAGGGCCTGTGTGTTCTCAGTAGCCTGGAAGGCTAGACACTGGAAGATTGGCCGTAGCACCTTCTCTAACAGCGGCTTTTGTTGGTCATAGTATTCCCAGTAATAATCATCAAGTGCGCGTTTTTGCTTGTTAAGATACAGGCACAATGACTCGATATCCCGACATTTAAGCAGCTTTTGAGCCTCCCGTTTTACAGCACCAAAAGGCTGTTTTTCATCGATGGAGTTATCAATAAAAAGATGGAGCAATTCCGCAGCCTTGCTGATATTGGCAGCAGCGCCTTCCCAGTCCCGGTAGGCTGCCTCTTTCGCGTACACTTTGGCCTGCTCATGGACTTTCCGAATGTGGTAGACAAAACCGTCGGCCAGACGCTCACTATTTTGCTCGGCACGCTCCTGTAGATAGCACAGTAAATAGAGCTGCTGCGTAGATCGGTCAAAGCGCTTGAGTTTGCTCCCATAATAATCAACCATCGAAGCAAAGTGCTGTTGGTTTTTTATTGAGAGCGATAAGGCTTTAACCACGGTGTTAACTTCACTCATCCAAGGCTCGATTAATCGGTTCACCTTGAGCTCCTTTTCCAATTCCGGGGGAGTAAAGCTCTTGGCAGACAACCTCAATTTAGACAGAGGTAATGCCCCTTTTCCGTCCACCAAGTTTGCGAGCTCAGTCGACAACCTCCCTGATAACTGGTTTTGCAGCGAAGCAGTAATACGCTCTCGTTCCTGTTTCATCGCCTGGCTTACCACGGTCTGCATCACCGTGTATTTGGGAATTGCAATACGACGCAGTGATAAATACTCGGTGGTTGCATCGAACAAATACCGGGGTTCAACCCACGACTTAGCTGTTTGCTGTAAGTGAGTGATTAAGGAACCTCGATCCTGTCTATCCCGCCATTTTTGATAATTGAGGAGATCAAATATTTTCTGGTATAGGCGATCCTTTTGCTTTTGATCCAATGAGAAGCGCCTGATACCGGGACCAGGCAACTGTTCTTTGGCGATAAACCGCAAATCCTCTTCGACATCGCCAAAACTCGGACTCAGAACCACAGGCCTGGACTTGAAGTAACCCAACAGAGCGACAAAGAAACAGCGGTGAGCCCGGCTACGGATAGCGTTGGCGACACGGGCTTCCATCTCATTCAGAGTAAAGTAAAATCGACGTTCTTCGAGGGTGAAACTGGGAGGGCTGTACAAATCATTGATTTCTGAGTCAATGAGGATCTGGAGCCTTTCGGTATATGCCATATCTGATGCCTAAAAAGCTCAGCATAATAACCGAAAGGGACAAGTTAAGGGCTAGGAGGAAGTTAATACCCCGCTGGAGGCCAGGAGCCACGGGGGCTGTAGAGGATTATGTCTTTTTAAGACGGAAAATCCCCAGGACCCCAAGATGGGTGCGAGCGGCATTCAATACCGCCCCGATATTCAAATCCATCAGGTCCATAATGAATTCATCCGGGTGTATTGCCCTGAGATTAAAAGGCTCCAGCGCTTCATCGGGAAAATCGCGAAGATTAAAGGTGACAATTCCTTCGGCACGAGTATGAATAGCTGCGGCCACCACATGGCGATCATCAGCGTCTGGCAATTCAATGGCTGGAATTAGTTTCTCAAAGCCAGTAACCAGACAGCCGCGAACGTGTTGATTCATTAACCGGCGAGTGCGCTCTAACTGCGCTTCTGTCAGCTCAGGGCGCTCTTTAAGAAGGTTACGAATCCATTCGTCATGGATCATGTCTGACCACCTGGCCCTAAAAAGATCAGTCAGGGCCAGATACATCAGCAGGCTTCTCAGTGGAGCCGGATACAGGACGCAGGCATCATAAACGACAGTGAAATTGGAGGTCATTCGTACCCCATGCCCATGGACTGATCCAGCGCAGACAGCTCTTCCAGAGCCGCCAGGCGCTGTTGATCAATTTCCTGCTTATAGCTGTGTACATCGGCAAACTTCACTTTGCGCCGGTTTCCGGTGCGGTGAAACGGGATCTTGCCATCATCCAGTAGCTTAACAAACGTGGGGCGGGATACATTCAGCATATCAGCCCCTTCTTGCGTGGTGAGTTCAGCGTGTACCGGTACCAGATTAACGGTATTCCCCTCCCCTAGCTGAGTCAGCACTTCGACCAGTAACCGCAAAGCGCTTACTGGGATTTTGACAGGGTGACTGGCGCCCTCTTTATCGGTAATACTGAGTGCTTGGCTCTCGGACTGGGTTTCCAAGAATGCGGAAAGCTCACGACTGGAGATCTTCGCTAGGGCGACTTCTTCTGGTGTTGGCAGTGTTTCCTGTAAGTAACTCATGATATTGACCCTACTGGCTGTGGGACTGGGTAGCTCATGAGTTAATTATTCGAAATATTCGAAGGGTTGTCAATATTTGAAATATTCGAAAGGTTGTCGGGGGTGATGGCGACCAAAAACGGTGCGGAAAATTTATAGATATCAATGAGTTATGTGGGAAACTGTAAATTCCTGGCCCCTATATTGTTGGAGACCCAAACTGCCCCGTACCAACAATCAATGGTTTTCCGGGCTCATCACGGGTCGTCCAGATCAGCTGCAGAGCAATGGTGTTAAGTGTGATAGTAGAGTTGTCGCCCGAGCTTGGGCGCTTCGCTTTTGTGCTTGTCATGATAGATGCCTTTTCAGCGGTTAAGTTAAATGTCGATTGCTCGACGGTTTGCCCTATTGGGCGAAATAAGTGCCAATGCTGGCGAATTGAAAACAGCCTAGATGGACAAATAATGACTGTCAAATATTATTTAGGATCAATAACTTAAATCCACTACGGATTTTTTATGGCACTGAAATATCCGTAGTGGATTTATAAAAAAGCGGAGTAGCCAATGGATGATCAACGTCAAAAAATTGCCCTTTCCCGCCGTTCGATTCAGAACAATCAATGTAACTTGAACGGCTAAAGTTGATCCAATTCCCGCCGTTCAGCCGTCTAAATCACTTGGGAGCCGATACTTAAAACGGATGTGAGGCAATCAGTAGAGAAATTTTAGAAACGCGATGGTATTGAAAAAACACCTGTCACCAGCTAGTGAGAGGCCAGTTGTTCATATATTTTCGGGTCATCTTTTATTGACGCGAGAACTTTTGCAGCCAGTCCTGTTGGATTGCGACGTCGACCTTCCCAACTCTTCACAGTATCAATACTGGTGCCGAGGGCCTGCGCAAACTCTGCCTGAGACACATTGAGTTCTGCACGTATAGCCTTTACATCAGCTATATCAAAGCGAGTAAGGCGTGATGCGTCTTTCCGACCATTTTTAATGTCTATAGCTTCTTCTAGGGAAGCTTTTAAATCTTCAGCAATGCTCATTGTAATCACTCCTCTTTCAACTGCTTCACAAGCGACTTCAAAGCGGCCTTGTCAGCAGAGCTTAAAGTCTCTTTCGTAGATTTCGGATAGGCTAACACGAGGTAAATCACTTCCTCCGTAGCTACAAAGTAAATAATACGGGAGCCGCCGCTTTTCCCCTTTCCACCGGTAGCGAGCCGAATCTTCCTCAGGCCGCCGGTTCCTACGATCAGTGCGCCAGTTGTTGGATTTGCAATCAGCTCCGTCTGCAACTCTCTCAGCTCATCAGTAGCTAACTCTTTAATCTGACGAGTAAATATACTCGTTTCAATAAACTCTATCGCTTTAGTCAAACGCGGACCTCCTGCCGGTGTACATTGTACTCTTTTCATCCGCGATGACAAAGACACGCTCAAGCATCAATCTGTTCCGACAACTCAAGAGCATCATCGACATCTATGCCCAGATAACGCACTGTGCTTTCAAGTTTGGTGTGGCCTAGTAATAATTGAACCGCACGAATGTTCTTGGTTTTCTTATAAATCAAAGAGGCCTTGGTGCGTCGCATACTATGCGTTCCATATTCGGCAGAATCCAACCCAATGCTCTCAACCCAACCCTTCACAATCCTGGCATACTGTCGCGTTGATAGGTGTTGTGAAGCGTGCAACCGGCTTTGAAAGATAAAGTCACTTCCTCTGAGCTTGGCTTCCGTGATCCAGGCCTTCAAAGCGTCTCGTGTTTTTTCTGTTATTTCGAAACGAACAGGTTGCTTGGTTTTTTGCTGAACTACCATCGTGCGGCAAAGTATCGTATTGCCATGCATGACATCATGCACTTGGAGTTTTACCAAATCACAGGCACGCAACTTACTATCAATCGCTAGATCAAATAGAGCCAAGTCTCGAATCGCCTTGGCGAGCTCCAGACGTACGCGGATAGCCCAGATCTCCTTTAACTTCAATGGACGCTTTTGTCCCAGAATACGGCCCTTGTTCCAAGAGCCATCATGTTGAACGGAATATCTCATCTTTCACCTCCAATGTTTATTGGAGATTGAAGACTAGGTCATGTTCGCAACTCAGCCAGAGAAGCAGGTTCGGGTGCTGATTTAGATCAAGATAACCCTCAAAAGCAGACTATCAAATCACACGATTTGGAGGCTTTTGAACGACTCCAATGAGCGATAAATAGACCTTCAGTATTGGATGGTCTACTTCCAACCTACCTGAAACCTCGATCGGTAACTTTCAACCGTATGCTAATTTAAGCCTCACTGTTAAAAATATTACATACCTAATAATTACCAAAAGAGTCCACTTCATGTGGTAGAATCGTTACTCAAAAATAGTAAATTTATCAGATAGTAACGCTGTCAAAATTTTTCACGCGTACTCCATTGAGTAGCCTTAATAAATTTACACAGTGGCAATATCAGAGAGAGAGAGAGAGAGAGTTATAATAGTGTACAATTTAGATAATACAGCGTTACAGATTGCGATTGCAGCGAATGTAAGTGCAGCTCTTACTGAAGATGTTGCGAGTGGGGACATCAACGCATTACTTATCCCAGAGTCTCAAACGGCTGTTGCAAAAATTATTACACGGCAAGATGCTGTGCTATGCGGAACAGCTTGGGTGATCGAGACCTTCCGCCAAATTGATCCTTCGATCGAACTACGCTGGCACTTTAACGATGGTGATAGCCTCAAAGCTGATGATCTTATTGTAGAGGTTACTGGACCCGCCCGCTCACTCCTCACAGGTGAAAGAACGGCACTTAATTTTCTTCAACTCATGTCAGCTGTTGCAACGCGAACTCAATACTTTGTTAGTAAAGTTCGTGGCAACCAAATGGAACTCATCGACACACGGAAAACGATACCTGGGCTAAGACTGGCTCAAAAATATGCTGTCACTTGTGGTGGCGGACAGAATCATAGAATGGGTCTGTACGATGCATTCTTGATAAAAGAAAATCATATCGCAGCTTGCGGTGGTATCGATAAAGCTGTTCAGGCCGCACGAGTTCTAGCGCCAAATAAGCTAATCGAAGTTGAAACTGAAACTCTTGAGGAGCTAGAGCAGGCGCTCCAATCCGGTGCAGATATCATTATGCTGGATAATTTCTCATTAGAAGATACCAAGAAAGCGGTAGAACTGAGCCGTGGTAAGGCGAAAATCGAAGCCTCTGGCGGTATAAATGACGATACGCTAATAGACATCGCACAAGCTGGCGTTGACTATGTATCAATGGGTACGCTTACCAAAGATGTTACAGCCGTCGATTTATCGATGCGGCTATACATGGAAGCATAGTAAGGGCCTAAGATCACAGATCGTGTTAGTTAACTTTGTTATACCAACACGATCGGATTAACCCTGATGCTTAAAGCACCAGTAAACCAAGAGCTTTCAAAGCCAAGTTTACAGGTTCGATATTATGAGAAATCTCAGGAAACAAGAACATGTCTGTAGAGAAATTAAATACTGTTCCAGAGCTAAAATACGAGAGGATGGCACACATCGTTCGAGAGCTCTCTAAGCAGTACTTTAATTCATTGGAACGGCGACTACTGCCCTACGGCGTAAACCATGGATTTTGGGGATATTTACGTGAGCTGTGGAACGAGGAAGGAATCTCCCAAAAGACCTTAAGTGAACGAGTGGGGCTTACTGGACCCACAACGAACTCCGTTGTTAAACGCATGTTAGCGGCAGGCCTCGTTGAACTTCGTCCTATCATTGAAGGAAAGCCAAGACAGGTCGTTTATTTAACTGAATATGGAAAGAGCCTTAAGGACACCCTTGAACCTCTAGCAAAAGAGGTCAATGACGTCGCTCAAAGCGGCATGAGCCCTGAGGAAATTGCAATCGTTCGCAAATATTTATTGAACATGCATTCCAACCTTGTGAAAGACAATACCTAATTTGTGATGACTGCTAAGGCAGAAAATAGCCGGTAGCGAGATAGCAGAAAGCAAAACCCCAGCACAAGACTTTGCTCATACTGGGGCATTTGGCACTTCTAAGAAACCTTAAAGGAAGCCAACCTCTTTAGTGTTTATTCCGCCACTACGTTTTCTTTCCAAAGTTCACGCCAATCCGATTCTTTTGGCACAACACCCTGGAACGAAGCGATCGAAGACTGAATAATTTCAGGACTAGCACCAATCGCAGGCTCGCCATCAGCAACTTTTTGAGCAGCCTCAACCATTGTGCGACGGAATTCCACAATCGCCAAGTCAGAAGAACCAAGAATATCATCGGTACGGTTAACAATCTTACCCATCGATACCCACATCGCGATGTCTTGGTTTGGAATACCCGCGATACCAGTAAAATCACCTTCCTTCATTTTTACACGATCCTGACGGAAACGGTTTTCCATATTACCGACCGTGGCCCAAGTGATTGGATCAACATCTACTCCCGGTACCGCACGAGCAAACTCACGCCAAGCAGTCGTATCTGGCGTAGTTTCAGGGTTACCCCAGGCAATAAAGTGGAAGTTACAGTTTTCATTGTCGATCGGAACGATGACTGCTGCGACGTTGTATGAAGTGTTAGGCGGAATCAGCGCGTAGTAAGGTGCGACATACTGAGTGATACGAATGTAGTCGTGGGTTGCAGCATTCGCGATAGGACGACGAATCGCAGCGTAATGGAATCCATAATCAGTTTTCGCAGACTGCATACGCGGGGACTTATCAGTTGATGGACGGTACCAACCTTGATCATCCGCAGCCGCACTTTCAACTTTTGCAGGAACCATGTCCGAAGAGTGCAATGATGAAGAATGAGCTGAGTCAATCTGACCTTCTAGAACTTGAGCCCAGTTACATGGTAGGCGAATTTTGAGGATAGAGACTTGCACATCTTCATTAGGTGCAAATGCTGGCTTTTTAAATTCCGGCGCATCACCTTCTCCCAACCAAGCCCAAAGGAAACCACCCCACTCAACTGTTTTATAAGCTTTGTGCTTTACTTTAGAGCACATTGATTTCTCTGCTTCCGGTGGCTCTGAAGCCATTGCTACAGCGTTACCTTCCACATCAAACTTCCAGCCGTGATACAGGCAGCGGATACCACAATCTTCATTACGACCCATCACCAAGGAAGCCAAGCGGTGTGGGCAAAGCTCATCCAACAACCCCACTCGACCTTCAGTATCGCGGAATGCAACATAACGAGAACCTAATGCTTCAACCAGTGCTGGAGTGCCATCGCACTCTTTAACTTCTTCGAGCAAACAAACCGGCGTCCAATGCTGGCGCATAAGCTTACCCATCGGGTCGGTTGGCATAACATGAGTTAACAATTCATTTTCTTGTGGTGTAAGCATTGTGCCTTTCTCCATTTTATTTTATTTCGTATAGCTACAAGCACCCTACGTCACTGCTTGTAAGCCAAATTTGTAACCAAGTTTCTATTTGACGAGTCGACAAAACATGTCGAGGAGGCGTTAACAGAAAATCAGTCTCATGTTCGATTACCTCAACGGAACAAATAATAGATATCTAATTTTGCACAGTCAACATAATTAGCAATCTAATTTTTATTGACGATAAATAATTAGATTGCTAATATTGATCCAAGTCACGAACATCCCTATTTAAGGATTGATGACACCAAATCAATATGTAGTGATACCTAGAGAGAAGAACAATGAAACTGCACGTAACTGCTCGGCGCACACTCACGCCAGAGATTGAAGAATTCACCCTGACCCCTGTTGATGGGCAACAGTTGCCACCAGCAGAGCCTGGCTCACACATCTCTATCACCACTCCCTCTGGGGCTCATCGTTATTATTCGTTGGTTTACTCTGGTGACAACTTAAGCGCGTACACCGTTGCGATCAAAAAAGAGCCCAATTCTCGTGGTGGTTCAAAGTCGATGCATGAACAGGCAACAGTATCGACGGTTCTGGATGTAGAAACGTCTGATAATGAGTTTCCTCTCGGTCCGAAGCACGATGCTTTGTTAATCGGTGGCGGTATTGGTATCACACCGATTTACTCTATGGCACAAAGACTAAAAGCAGAAGGTAGAAAATTCCGAGTTGTTTATTTAGCTCGCAGCTATGAAAAAGCAGCGTACGCTGATGAGCTTCAGGAGCTTTGCGGAGATGCAATCACTATCCACTATAGCGAAGGCGATAGTTCAAACGCTTTCGATTTTTGGGATCTGCTGATGACGCCAACGCAGGAGCATATCTATTGCTGTGGGCCAACGTCTCTAATGGAAGAAGTGAAAGGCGGTACGGGCCATTGGCCTGATGGCCGAGTGCATTTTGAAGAGTTCATGCCCGTAGAAATCATTCGAGATAGCGATACCGAATTCACCGTCGAACTCGCTAAATCAGGTGAAACGATAACTGTTCCCGCGGATCACACTATTCTGGAAGCTCTGCGCGCTAATGGACACGATTTTTCCAGCTCCTGTGAAACCGGGACTTGTGGCACCTGTAAATGCAAATATACGGAAGGTGAAGTGGATCACCGTGACTTAGCTTTAATGGATGACGAGAAATCCGACACTATTATGCTGTGTGTATCCCGAGCAAAAGGTGATCGCCTTGTCCTCGATATCTAATCCAATACGCCTAGGCGTAGCGGGATTAGGGAGAGCCTTTGCGCTATCAGCCCCCGCTATTCATGCACACCCAGGTGTTAACTTAGTCGCTGGCGCGGAGCCAAACTCCGAGCATAGGAGGTCATTTGAAACGACTTTTGGTGCAAAGACCTATGCCGATGTTCGCGACCTAGTAACAGACCCAGACGTGGAAGCGGTCTATGTATCCACGCCTCATGGATTACATAAAGAGCATGCTTTAGCTGCTATAAACGCCGGCAAATCCGTCCTTATCGAAAAGCCGATGACTGTCTCATTAGAAGATGCGTCATCGCTAATTGAAGCGGCAAAAAAGGCGGGAGTACAGATCATTGTTGGCCCTAGCCACAGCTTTGATGGTCCGGTTAAGCTCGCTGAAGCTTTAATCGCGGAAGGTAAGATAGGGCGCGTAAGGATGATACATGCGCTCTATGCAACCGATTTTTTATATCGCCCAAGAACAGCGGCAGAGCTTTCTACAGACTTAGGTGGAGGTGTAGTGTTTAGCCAAGCCGTCCATCAAATCGATCTCGTCCGCCGACTCGCTGCTGTCCCCGCTCAGCGTGTTACCGCCAGAACGGGTGGAGCCTGGGATGCTGACCGACCGACCGAGGGCGCCTACAGCATGCTGATTGATTTCAGCGAAGGTGTCTATGCCAGCCTGACGTACTCAGGTTACGCTCATTTTGATGGCGACCGGCTAATGGAGAACACTGCTGAATTAGGCATACCCAAGTCAGATGAATTCAAGAGCGCCCGCAAAATACTGGAATCCGTCCAGGACGAATCGGAGTTTAAGTCATCACGTGGTTTCTCATCCCTCGAAACCTGCCCTCAGGCTCAAACTCACGAGCACTTTGGTCAGGTTTTCGTATTCGGCGACCGCGGAGACCTGCGCCTGACGCCGAACGGAGTAGAAATTACCGATACGAATGGACCCGAATTCTACCCCGCACCTTTTAGAACCGCCCGAGCAGAAGTATTTGACACACTTTATGCCGCAGTTCGTGAACAAACGACTCCATTGCAGGATGGCAAATGGGGCCGAGCTTCACTCGAAATCTGTCATGCACTACTTACCAGTAGCGAAACGGGTGACACAGTCACACTTAATTACCAAGAAGGATAAAAAATGTCTAAGCTCCAACTTTCCCTAGCAATGGGTGATTATGATCGAACTCGCCCTATTCATGATGGACGAGTACAGATCGACGGTGTCGATCCGATCACTTTTCTTCAATCACCAGAAGAGATGTTCTTCAACGCATTTCGCCACGAAACCAGCGATATTTCAGAAATATCGTTGAGTTCATATTGCGTTTCGTTGACTCGAGAGAATCCTCCATACATCGCAATTCCTGTTTTCCTTAGCCGCGCATTCCGCCACTCCTCTGTTTATATTCGTGCGGATAGAGGAATAGAAACACCTCAAGATCTCAAAGGTCGCCGCATCGGCATCGCGGAATACCAACTGACAGCAAACGTATGGGTTAGAGCTATTCTTGCAGATGCAGGTGTGACTCCTGATCAGATTACCTGGGTACGCGGGGGAATGGACAAGCCAGGACGTCCTGAAAAGATCAAACTTGATCTACCAGACAACGTAACTATCGAGAACGCTCCAGAAGGCGCTACCCTAAACCAGATGCTAATCGACGGGGAAATTGATGGTTTCATCGGCCCTAGATGGCCACGTTGTTTCCACGAAGGCCACCCTCAGATCCGTCGCCTATGGCAAGATGGTTTTTCTGCTGCACGCCAATGGCATCAAGACACCGGGTTGTTCCCAATCATGCACGTTCTAGGTGTGCGTCGTAGCCTAGCTGAGCAGCACCCCTGGTTACCCGGCGCTCTACTCAAGGCCTTCACTGAAGCTAAAACAATGGCGCTTGATGCCCTATCAGATACTTCAGCAACCAAAGTGACAATGCCATTTGTCGAAGATGTTTTGGGCGTAACGCAACAAATGTCCAAGGATCTTTGGTCATACGGAGTCGCACCGAACGTCAAAACGCTAGAATACTTCCTGCGCAACCACTACGAACAGGGGCTGAGTTCAAGACATCTTTCTGTAGATGAACTGTTCCACCCAGCAACTACCGAGGTCTATTCTCTGTAGATATCTTTAGTTACAAACGGTATAGAAGCAAACCAGCCAGGTCACTCCTCGCTGGTTTTTTTACCCAATATTGAACCATTACTCCGATACAGAGACATTCAACACATGAACGATGATAACTTACTCGATGCAGGGCACAATACCGTCCATTCAGCATCCTATTTAGTTTCTCTGCGTATCAATTATTCAGACGTTGATAGGTTTGCATCGCATCTTGCTAAATTGAATCTTCTATTAGAAGATCATGACGGATTTGAGTCTATCGACATAGTTCGTCGAGATGATGGGCAAGGCATCGATATATTTTGTATCGCGAGGTTTAGAAGTAAAGATGATTTAGAAGCCTGGAAGCTTTCTCCGGACAGGAAGACCGTACTTGACCCTATTGAAACACTATCCGTACTCGACGTAGACAGACAACAAGCCTATGGCTCAAATATTTGGTTTGAGCCTGTTGTTAACCTACCAATCCCCCCAAAGCCTCCACGCCTTTGGAAACGATGGATTGTTAGCTTAGTCGCTGTTTACCCGGCCCTTATCGTATTAATCTATCTACTAAAGCCGATTACGTCGAAAGTACCCGAACCTATCGGTCTGTTGTTAGTCGCCACAATTCTTACTGGGATAACAACGGCTCTAATCGCGCCCTGGCTCACCAAGAAATTACAAAAATGGCTAGTCTCTAGATAGATAAAATTTTCTCGTTCAAAAAAAAGCAGATATAGAATATCTGCGAAAGAAAAGCTGCAACAAAGCAGCTCCTCGAGGAACCTAGTAGTTAAAACAAGCCATATTTAGAAATGATATTACCTGTTCTTCACAGCATTAGCGAGGCGGTATATCGGATTCTTTAGCATCTCTTTTACATCGTCACTAAGTGCTAACGAATCCATAGCTTCATACATGCACGAGACCCAAGCGTCCCTTTCTTTAGGACCAATAGAAAAAGCTTTATGCGGCCCTGTCATGCATACCGACCCATATTTTTCTAAATAAATTTGTGGACCGCCCATCCAACCAACTAAATAGTCACCTAACTTTTCAGAAATACCACTCAGATCAGCTGAATGCATAGCTCTCAGCTCTGAATAGTTTGGCGAGGCATCCATGATTCTGTAAAACTCATTAACCAAATCTCGAATCCCTGATTCTTTCAGAGCCTGATAAGGAGACTCATAACTCATCATTTATTTTCCTTTTAATGAGGTGTAGAATCAAATTCTTAGATTGCTAATTATATATAATAAATTATTACTTTCAACCCTGAAACAAATAACAAAATGAAAAGGAATATCCATGAATAATACAATATTAGAAAGCCTAATAGACGATTTAGTAACTGCAAATTTAATTCTATTCAATGAAGGTGTACTGGATGCTTTCGGCCACGTAAGCGTAAGAAATCCTCATAACAGAGATCATTTTTTCTTAGCTCGAAATATGGCCCCAGGGCTTGTTACCAAGGAAGATATACTCGAGTTTAACCTTGATGGTGAAGTTGTAAACAACGATCCCAGAAAGGTCTATCTAGAACGTTATATTCACAGCGAAATCTACAGAGAGCGAGATGATGTCGAGGCGATCGTACATAGCCACTCTCACTCTGTGGTACCTTTTAGTGTTGTAAAATCTGCCCCCTTAAAACCTATGTGCCACATGAGTGGTTTCATGGGTACACATGTGCCTATATTTGAAATACGCGATGTAGCGGGTGATAAAACCAATATGTTGATTACCAACCGGAAACTTGGTTCTTCGCTAACCCAGTCTCTTGGAGAAAATACGTTAGTACTGATGAGAGGCCATGGCTCTACAGTCGTTGCACCTAGCCTCAAACAAGCGGTTTATAGAGCGGTCTATGTAGAAGTTAACGCACAATTACAGATCGAAGCGTCCAGACTCGGACCAATTGAATTCTTATCTGAAGGAGAGGCTCAAGCTACTCAAGTAACCAACGAAGGGCAAGTAGACCGCCCATGGAATCTATGGAAAACAAGAGCGATTAAGGCTCAGAAGTCTTGGCTACCAGAAGTTTGAGAGTTATCAACTTCAAACCAAGCACACTGCTAATTTTTAAATAGCGTTAGCAGTGTCACTCCAATAAATATACCGACTGTTCCAACGATTATCTGATATCCAAATTTTTCATTATTCTTTGAATAAAGCCAAGTCCCCACCAGTACAAACAACGGAGTGGTAGCCGCTAAGGGAGCAATCAGAAGCAGGTTTCCAACTGCCAACGATAGATAAAGAAAAATCGGCCCTATACTTGAAAGTATTCCTGCGTAAACAAAATAAGTAAACTCTCGACTACTACATGAAATTTTACATCTAGCAACCAAAATATATAGGCTCAGTATAATCCACGAGGCAGAAACCGTCACCGCACTAGCGAGTACAGGTGAATTAAGTTGGTCGATGCCCACTTTCCTTAGCGCAATAGATATCCCATAGGTCAATGATGCCAGCAGAGGATATATAAGATATATCTGATAACCACTCGAAATTCTTAGATTTCCATTTGATCCAGAAAATATAGCAATTAACAACGACCCTGTGATTATCAAAAATGCACCAAGCATTTGAACAACACTTCCGGACTCGCCGAGAAATACTAATCCTATTAATACTGTTACCAAAGGATGAGTCAAAGTTAATGCTGTCGTTGTATTTGCCCCTAATCTAGACATACCAACGAACTGGAATAGCCGGCCAAGTAATGGCGCAAATATACCCGAAACAATAAAAAACTTAAGATCAACCAGCGTTAGAGATTTAGGAATATCTATAAATAAGGTAGATAAACCCAGCACAACGACATTGATGGTAAGCGTGATCCATAAAACAGAAAGGTGCGAGGCACTTTCACGACCTATTTTCACAAGTAAAAATGTAGCCGCAAACATAATGGAAGACAATAATGCATAAATCACTTCCACTATGTTGCCTCGCTTTAAAGAATGTCCGGTTAGAAATCAATCATTCTGAATGATTAAGCTATTTTGGCTCGAGACCTCAGATGAGGTGTTGATATGACAGCGGCCACCACCAAAGCGACAGCTATGCCCAATGCGATGATACTCGGTGCCAAGAACATTAAGCCAGCCACCAACAACATAGCCTGCGCTATGCCTGATAGTGGTGCTTTCCAGTATCCTTCTATACCTGCACTTAGCACGATAACGCCTAGGGTAGCAGTCAGACAGTTCAAAACTATCCCCGTAATCGGCCCTTCAAGCAGTAACCCTTCTCCATACATAAAGGCGAATGGAACCACGAACGCTGTAATCGCAAGCTTTACCGCTCCAACCGATATACCAAGAGGTTTTGCATCCGCTATCGCCGAAGCAGCAAATGCAGCTACAGCCACCGGCGGGGTCATAGCGGAAAGCACCGCGAAGTAAAGGATGAACATGTTCGACTGCATCGCAGAGAAATCAAGCGAGCTTAAGGTCGGCCCTACCAATACTGCCGCGAGTATAAATGCCGACGGTGTTGGCATACCCATACCTAGAATGATTGCCAAAATTGCTGAAATGATCAGAACCAAGATACTACTGTTACCCGCAAGCATGAACACTAGGTCAGCAAATTTACCACCGAGTCCTGTCATTGATATACCACCGATTACGAGACCGGCAGCAGCACAAGCAGCTGTTACAGAAACCATTCTAAGGGTCGTTTCACCGAGCGCTTCCCAAATGGATTTTAGTCCCATACGAGTCGAGGGCTTTATCGCTGCAACTGCAATGACACTTAAAGAGGCAAATGCTGCAACATAAGTTGGCGAATATCCCATAACAAGAGCTACTGAAAGAACCAGTAGAGGAATAATGAACAATCCTCCGTTCGACATTGCTACTTTTACCGTTGAAACTTCGTTTTCCTCTAGACCTTTAAGGCCCATTTTTTCAGATCGCAAATGAATCTGTGTATAAACGCACACGTAGTACAGAAGCGCTGGAACAATACCTGCGATAGCAATATCCCGGTACTCGATACCCGTATATTCAGCCATAATGAAGGCTGCTGACCCCATAACAGGGGGTAACAAACTACCGCCTGTCGATGCTGCAACCTCAACACTTCCAGACAACGATTTTCCGTAACCCAAACGTTGCATCATCGGAATCGTAATCGATCCGGTAGTTACAACATCAGATGTAGGACTGCCAGACATCGTTCCATACAGACCTGAAGAGATAACAGCGATTTTTGCTGGACCGCCAACCCGCCTTCCCGCCACAGCCGATGCAAGATCAAAGAAGAAATCTGCACCACCAGCTCGGGATAAGAAAGTCCCAAAGAGTACAAAAAGAAACGCATAAGTTGCAGCTACACGGAGTGGTACGCCAAACAATCCATCACTGGTAAACATCATGATATCAAGAAAGTGGTTATACCCTACTTCACGGAAACCAAGTCCCGCGGGCAAACCATGCCCAAAGAGATTGTAGAGTACAAAAATCGTTACTACGCTGGTTAGGCCAAATCCGACTGTTCTTCGCGTGGCTTCAATTGTCAGGAAAAATAGTGCCGAGCCCGCAATAAGGTCGGGCATTTCCAGAGGAAATAACAACGTAATCCGTTCTACGATTCGAGAACTTTCTACTAGAAAGTAAACACCGGCCGCAACGCTTGTCAGTGAAAGTAACCAATCGGCTATTCCAGGGGCGTTAGTACGCCCCCAGGGTCCAGGTGTGTATAACAAGAACAGAAGAGCTAGCATTGATGACAAAAATACGATCGTCATCGCAAAGAGATCGACGTAGACGATAGTAGTTGTGTAGATCACTCCTAACGCTATTATTGCTGCGATTGATTGGAGTATTCGGGCAAGCCCGGGACTCAACTGACGTTTAGTACCGGTCTCTAACATTGATGAAAGTATATTCGACATTTAACTAGCTCTTATAACTTTTATAGCTTTATTAGCTTAACGTAAGCCTGCTTCTTCCAGATACTTCAACGCACCTGGGTGGTATGGAACCACAGTGACAGAGGCCATAACCTCAGGAGTTAACGCTTTCATGGCTGGATGTACGCCAGCGATTTGCTGGTAATTTTCAAAGATGGCCTTTGTTAGGTTGTAAGCTTTCTGATCATCCATATCAGCTCTTACAGCGAGGGTTGCACCCAAGGACGGGGTGTCGACCTTTCCTGGTGACCATTCATAGGTCCCTTCAGGAATAACAAAAGGAATCGTTCCACTTACCTTGTTCACAGCTTCAACGGTTGCAGGATCCATGCTTAGCAGGGTTAATTCGACACTGTTAGCTGCCTGTTGAATAGAACTGTGGCGTACGAAGAGCGAGTTGATCATCAGATCTGCTCGGCGATCCGTAATCAAAGACACCTGTTCACCTGAAGCAGCATAGATAACTTTACCGCCCCAGCTTTCGATATCTTTTTCAGTAACACCGATAGCATTCAGCATTTCAACGGCTACATTTGATGCGATGTTACCGCGCTTGTTGATAGCAATTGTGATGGGTGGTTTAACTTTAGCGATATCTTCAAGGGTATGAATACCATACTCTTCTGCAAAGCTGTTACGTACAAGCGCCTGCATCGGAGCCCAAGTGTACAAATAGGAAAGAACGCGAATGGAATCTATCGGTTCGCGAAATGGTGATTCCCCTTTTTTGGCCAGTAGCAATTCTGCATCGTGAACAATGGCCAGATCTGCTTGATTTCGGTCTAGTTGACCAATGTTGGCGATACCACCACCAGAGGTTTGATAGGTGATTTTTGAATCAGGGTATGCTGCTCTGACGCTTGAATCTAAACCAGCGCCTAACAAGCTCCACAGCCCTCCCGGAGACGCACCTGCAACAGTCATCTCATATGACTCAGCCTGTGCGGTTGGCATTTGAAGCAATGCAGCTGTCGTTAACGAAACTGCAAGACACTTTTTCAAACTTGATAACATAGTTAAATTCCTCTTATTTTTGAACTTGGTAGTCAACCAACTATGTAAAGCATTATGTGTATTGTCTTCAGCTGCCGGATTACACGACAGCCAATAAATATATCTCCCTTCCTCTAGACCTCCCGTTATTATCTATGCATTACGCACAATCTCTAGTTCATATGTGATGCGCTTACAGACTAATCGCCTAGCGGACGCACCTATGCTGTCAGACGCTACCACCTTAAAGTTAGATGGCTAATTTTGATAATGGTAGATATAAATTTGATTTAGGTCAACACAAATAATTCGCTATCGAATTATTTGTGTTGATTAGTCTCAGTATTCAATCCCTCGCAGAGGGCTTGATTCCATCTATAAATACGTTAGAGAGTCATGCACACCGAGCCTCCCCATGGAAAGTTTCGACATGAAATCAGAAGAGTAGAATAGGTTTTATTAAAAGCTCGATCTGCGCCGGTATATTAGTAATTAATTGCGGGCGACGTAGTAATGATTCCGGATCTCTCCGGCATTTTACGATTGTGCGGTTGTTCTTTAGACCCTTCGCATGCAAAGACCGCTCTGGATCGAGAGCAGACTCCCAGCATGGATGGCATTGAATGACCGGTGTTGCGGGAAAGTACTCATTCATCGGTGGCTAGTGGTTGGCACCCCCCTCAATAAGAGGGCTGCCAAAGGTTTATATAATTGCGTTGTTAAACGCAGTAGTCACAACGGCCATTCCATGCGTTCCGTGCTGCAGATCGGCATCGAGTTGGTCAGCCCAATCAATGCTTTTCTGAGACACATCGCGCTTGAGCAATGGCACCATCGGAATCACTCGGATACCTCTGGAAGCGAGCTTTTCAGCTAAGCCGGTTGCGGCTTTCTGTCCAGCACCATTTCGATCGACATCAACGAATATCATCAACGTGTGAACACCATTAGGCGGCACAAACTGAGACATCATCGCAGCCGATAAGCAGCTCCAAACAGGCACTTTAGTCGCTTGCATCACGGATAATGATGTTTCAATGCCTTCTGCAAGGCCCAAAACTCCATTTACCGGTGGTGCAAGACACACAACACGCCCTTTGCTATTACTAACAGCAGGCGTTTGTTTACGTGCAGGCGTATGGTCATCCAATCGCAATTTATCACCGGTCTTCGTTAAGAAGGTTCGGTGAAGTGCAACAGGTACACCGTCGTTGTCACGTACTAAAGCCATGAGACCCGGATACTTGCCGACAAAATTGCCATCAGAATCCTTAAAGGTCAGTGCCGGATTAAAGCGCAGGTCTTTGGAACTAAGTGCCGCATCTACGATGTGACGCCCTTCCAAATACGTGCGAGCAACAACAGCCTTCGAATCATCCAAACGCACAGAATGCCTCCAGAGATTGTTCAGCCATTCCCTCATATCCGATTCGTTATCGACAGTCTTTTTGGTTTGACGGCGCTCTGTTGCAGGCATCGAACGAATATCCGCGTCATACAATGCGTTATCCGAACGTTTGCCAGGTCCATCAAGCCAATCTACCAAATTGTCAAACACCTCGGTAAAAGGTCTGCCCAGAACCTCCATCAGTAACGTGATCCCATCGGGGTACACACCATCTGATAGCCGATTCTGCTTAACACCCCCGCCCGTTTCGTTAGCATCTTTAAAGAGTCGAAACCCCTCAATGTCGCCGTCGATAGGACAGGTCACGTTTTCGCCTAATTTGCTCATGGCAGGCGCGAGTTGCTGACCGGCAAGCGCACTAAACGCTGCGAGCCACTTTCCTCTCATTCGCTCTTTTAAAAGCGACGAATTACGCTTGTACCCCATTAGAAATTCCTCCTTAGTTACGGGCTGCGATTGCTTCCCTCACTTGGGAATGTATGGGGCGTGAAGAGCGCCAGTAAGCTACCCATCGATCACCGTACCGCTGCATCCGATGCTGGATAATGCGGTCGCCGACAATGCGATCTTCTATGCGAACTTCAGTCCCATGAGCGTTGTGAGTGTATGTAGTCATCGTGGTTTTCCTCTAAAGGTAAACGCAGGACAACGACATACCCCGAGAGGCAATATCGTTGCCCCGCGGGGTGGTTAAATGCGCCAGAGGCGCGGTGTTACAGATCCTTAGTGGATACTGCGATCATTTGAAGCAGGCTTCGTGTTTTTGTACTGTGGCTTAGCGTACCTAAGATGCTCATCTTCTGGACGTAAGCCCATCAGTTCAGCTTCTTTGCGCGCTAACGCTTTGGCTAACTCAACTTGATACGTTTCCGCATGCTTGTGAGCGATGTCTGCAGCTCGATTTGCGCGTTTCTCCGCTTCCTCTTCTTCTGGTGTTGATCCCATCGCGAAATAAATCACGACAAAGGACAGCACCGACAGAAGCTCCATGCGAAGCGCAAAACTAACAAACAGGACAGCCGTAGCTGCGAGTACAATCTTTAGGCGATGAGTCATCAGACTTTCTCCATTTTGGTTTAAGGTTGAGAAGGATTTCTCATGTTTTCTTTCTTGTTGGACATAGACCCCGCAGGGTTGCTCAGTTTCAGTCCTTGGTCCGAGCACTCAATGCGTGTTTCAAAACGAAACAACACAAAGAATCCTTCAATCCCTCTACACAGCACGCTGCACACAGGGATTGATCGGTCGCTCGACCTTTCACAAGTTGTTGAGGAAATGTTGGAGCCCCGAAGGACTCCACATTTGAGGTTAGGTAAAGCGTTGCTTCAGCATCGTCAGCTGCTCGCGCAACTCATCTGGATCCACACCCGCTGCTTTACAACAGTTTCGATAAGAGAACGGATAGTCGTTATCAAAGGGGTTGTCATACAACAACCACTCGAATGCGAGACGGCTTTCCTCGTAGGGTTTCCCGCCACGACTGAGCCCAAACGCCTCTTGGATGGTTGACTCAAGCAAGCCATCCGCGATTCGCAAGTAATCCGCTTCGGTGATCTCCGGCATCTTTTCACGCTTGGCAAAACTGCGTCGCGCTTCTGAGAACTGAAAATCATTTTCCTCTAGCTGTTTAGCTAACGGACCATCATTTACAAGGTCATCGAGTAGACGACCAAACATATCAATCTGAGATTCCATAAATGCCTCCTCGAAAGGACGCACCTATCCCCGAGGGGATAAGGTCATCCCCTCGACTGGGTTAAGGATTTAAGCGACGTTCAAGAACTGCTTGGCGAGTCCAAACAAGGCAGCCTGAAGCTGGCCTACATTGGAAATCACTTGGCTATTCTCAAAGTAATGACGAACCGCGTCGGAATTAATCCCGATCGCATACACATCCACTTCAGACGCGATTAACTGGTTCACGTATTCAACCGAAGCTCCGCAGTTAGGTGCGCCGTCAGTGATGACGATCAAGACCTTTCTGTTTCGTTTCGATACGTTTGCCAGCTCACGCGCTGCGTAGAACATTGCATCCGCCATGGGTGTGCCACCGCCCGAACTCACCGCAAAACGTGCCAGATTCGGCCTCACCGGAGCTTTACGTTTAATCAGAGGACTGACCCCTGCCGTTACGCCCGGAAAGATCGATACCGCTACGTCTGCTTTAGGTATCGCACTGATCGCTAACGCCAACGATACGGTCGCAGAATTTGCAATCACCTGGTCTTCGCCCATGCTGCCACTGGTATCCAGTAAGACATGCACTGACGTATCCACCATGGATTTTTGCTCCTTATGCTTCCATATCCGACGTTCACCCGTCATCGCTCTCGCAATGCGCTTCGAATCAAACCGTGACCCGTACTCTCGATGAGAGTGACGAGCACGCGATTGAGCTTGAAGCAAGCCAACTATTTGAGACCGCAACTTAGCGCTGTTCAGTACACCGTCGCGAAGAGATTCTTCGCCCAGGTCGCACCGATGTGACTCGGTTGTGATCTCACGTCCTACTTGAGAATTCAGATCGACATAGCGCTTATTGCTACCCGTCTCCTGTGATTCCTGTTCAGCCTGACTGCTCAGGTCCTTGGCAATGCTCGCCATCATATCCTCGGGCAAATCTGTCTCAGACAAGATCTGCTCAACGACTGACTTAAAGCCATCACCTGCACCGTCGCCATTGCGCTCAGATGAATCATCTGATGGTTGTTGCGTGTCACCACTGGATTGCCCTGAGCCATCCTGCTCGCCAGATTCTTCTGAGCTGTCACTCTCAGAGCCATTGGAATCCCTATTGGATCCTGAATCGCCTGATTGATCTTGCTCAGCGTCATCGGACTCACCGGATTGCCCTGACTGCCCTTCGGAATCACCGCTTTGCTGATCGTCTGCACCGTCTGACGATTGCGACCCATCCGAGGATGAATCTTGACCGTCTTGCTGTGCGTCAGAATCCGCTTGCGACTCTTCTTTCTGGTTAGCCTGCCGTTGCTCTTCCTCTGCTTGCTTGAGTGCTTCAATCAGTGCTTTCGCAAAGACCACCGCATCTCGAGTGCTGCTCATCGAATCAAAGTGCTTGTCGAATAACACGTCCAAACGAACGAAGAATCCGGCAGGCAACTCCTTCTCCACTGCAGCTTGCAACAGATCAAGTGCTGGCTGAGCAATGGGCGAATTAAACTGCGCCTGACGTACACGCGAGAGCATGTAGTTACAAAACAGCGCCGCAAGGTTACCCTCCACGACTCTATCTTCAGGCGTGCCCTTTGAGCTTGAGTAATCCCAGACCGCACCAAGGGTGCGTTTAGTGCCGGGATAATCATGGTCATAGAGGCCACGTTCGATTCTCACATCTTCCAGTATGTTCACCAGATGCCGCAAAACGCCTTCCGTTTCTCCGAATGCACGGAAATTCGTTAGACGCACATGGGCGGCTTCGTGGGCTAGATAACCTAACACCACATCACGCAGACTTGGATCATCGATCACAGGGATTTGAATCGTATCCCCGTTAGTCCACGCAGTGTCTCCACCGATGCGAACCCGAACTCCAAACTGCTGCCCAAATGCGCTGGCCAAGATTGGCAGCGCTCCTTTTAGGGGTCCTAGGGATTTTGCCCCCAAATACTGCAAAAACCGCTGAAGTCCCCGTATTTACTGGCCTCCAAGCCACTATTAATTTTAATTTAGCTCAAGTTTCAGTATCTTCTTCGGCCTTTGGGTCAAAGAATGAGCAGAAACAAGCGACTATCGATTCTCACTGCCGCTGAAATCGAGGATTTATACGGCGTCCCGTCCTTCAACGAATCGTATCAGCGGTTTTACTTCACATTGAATGATAAAGAGCGTGCTGAGCTGGCCAGAATAAGGCAACGCAAGTATCGCTGTATCGCCATCGCATTGTTGGGCTACTTCAAATGCAAGCCCATCTTGCTCAATCCGACATTTAAATCCATGCGGGATGACCTGGAATTTATTGCGCAAAATCACTTCGATGGCCTGAAATTTCGGCGCTTCAGTCTGAAATCTGATCAAAAGTCCCGCATTTATGAGCGGATTTTTTCCATGATCGATTATGAAAATTGGAAAGATCCTGAGCATCAACCCCGGCTTGTTGAACACTTACTGGTCTGCGCTGAAAGCTGGGTCGCGGCGCGTGCTCTCTTTGATGCTGCCATTGAGTTCCTGGCTCACCAGAAAATCGCCATTCCTGCCTATAGCACCCTGCAGAAGATCGTCAGCCAGGTGGTTAACCAGCATCAGCAGCGACTGCATGAGAAGATCGGTGCCGCGTGTAGCCCAAAATTGACGGCTATACTAAATACACTGGTATCCGGTAATGACCAGCTTACGTTAACACAATTGCGCGGCAGCGCGCGCAATTTCACCGGTACCGAGTTGCAGAAAGAACTTGCAGTGTATCACCACATTCAACCGCTGATGGCAGAGGTGACCGCTGTCCTCGACTCGCTTTCTCTGTCTCAAAAAAATCAGCAGCACTATGCCGAACGGATTCACTATTACGGCGCCAAAATAAAACGTCAGTCGCCTGAGAATCAGTGCCTATATCTGCTTTGCTACCTACAGTTTCGATACCAAGAGGGGCTGGAACGGATGGCCGAAGGGTTCATTCATCACGTTCGACAGGTCAAGCAACGAGCGCATCAGCTGGCGCAGGACCGAGTTTATCGGGATTGGCAAAAGGCGGCTACCAATGTGAGTAAAGCTGCGGAAATCTTGCGTCTGTTCGTTGATGATCGTATCGATCCCAATACGTCATTCCACTCTGTACAGAAACAAGCATTCCAGGTTCTCAATGCTAGTGAGCTGAGCTCCGTCTGCCGGTATCTCGGCAATCAGAAGCAGTCGGCGGATGAGGCGTTCTGGCAACACCTGGATACAGAATCTACGTTGAGAACCGGCCTGTTACGATCACTCTTTTGTTGTCTTCGCATTGATGGCACCGATAAAACACAACGGTTGGCAGCGGTCTTGAGTCAAGCTCGACAGGAGCTGGCAGCCGGCAATATGCTCGGGGATGTCAGTATTGACAGGCGTCTTCCACCCAAAGCCACGCGACCACTCTTGTTGAAATCTGACGGCGGCATAGACAAGGCTAGATATGAATGGTTCTTGTATTTGCAGATTCCCAGCCGCCTAAACGGCCAGTTAGTGCTGCCAGAAGTCATACGGTATCGTGCACTGGACGACGATCTGGTAAAACCACAGACTTGGAAAAATCAGAAGCAGGCCTTGGTCGAGGGTACGAAGCAGCCCAAAATTACTGAGGATCCAAAGCAACTGATCCCGCGCATGACGGATCAGTTGGCCACTCGGCTACACGAGGTCAGTGACTACCTGGAACGCCTGGACAACAGGGATATCATTCTGCGCCCGAAGGGGGGTAAACACCTTTGGCGCTTACCGACTGCCGGCAAAAAACATCTGGTGAACAACCCGTTCTTCCAGCAAATGAGGGCAATCGGAGTCGCCGATGTCTTGCGCGTGGTGGATCAGGATACCGGATTTATTGACGACTTTGAGCACGTGCTGGGCATGACCTCCAAAAGCCGCCAGTATGAAGTGGACTTGCTGGCGATCCTGATCGCTAATGCCACAAACCAGGGCATCTATGGTATCGCCCAGATCTCCGACCGCACCTACGATCAGCTGAGTACGATCCAGGCGAACTACCTTCGACTGGAAACACTGAATGCCGCAAATGACCGCATCAACAACGCCACTACGCGACTGAGCATTTTTAATCACTACAATATCCAGGATGACAACCTGCATGCCAGCGCCGATGGCCAAAAGTTCGAAGCTAAGCGCGAGACATTCCGTACCCGGTATTCCTCAAAATACTTCGGCACCAGCAAAGGGGTCTCGGCTATCAGCCTGAACGCCAATCATATGGCAATCAATGCCCGGGTGATCGGCGCTAACGAACATGAATCCCATTACATCTTTGATCTTCTGATGAATAACAGTACTGAGATCATTCCAGATACGCTCTCCACGGATACCCACGGGGTAAACCACGTCAATTTTGCCTTGCTCGATCTGTTTGGATACCGGTTCGCCCCCCGATATGCTCAGGTAGGCAGGGTCATCAATGAGATGTTCAATATCTCCGAGGACGAGAATCAGCGCTTGAAACTCGCGTTGCGTAAACCGATTAATACACAGATCATCATGGAGTACTGGGACACCATCCAGCGAATTGCCGTCTCACTGGCTCACCGGAAAACCACCCAAGCCACATTGGTCCGGAAACTCTCAGGCTACAAGCAAAACCACCCTCTACTGAAAGCGCTGACTGAATATAACCGACTGTTGAAGGCCCAATATCTGCTGGATTACATCGATGACGCCAGCCTTAGAAACCACGTGCAACGAGCCTTGAATCGGGGAGAAGCTTATCACCAGTTGCGCCGGGCAATCAGCAACGTGAACAGCGACCGGTTCCGGGGAAATAGCGACGAGGAGATACAAATCTGGAACGAAAGCGCCCGGTTGGTAGCAAATGCCATTATCTACTTCAACTCGAAAGTACTCAGCAACCTGCTGGACAGCTTCGAGGAGCAGGGCAGCGAAAAATACATGGAAACCGTAAAGGGCGCATCACCTGTCGCGTGGGAGAATATCAACTTCCGGGGTACGTATACGTTCGCGCCGACGGGAGAACTTCCGAAACTGGATGATTTAATGGCGCCAATTGAGGGGTATCGGCCGAAAGGTGAAAGTTGATGCCTCTCTACAGGCCAGTAAACATGGGCGCTTCAGAGGCTTTTGCAGTATTTGGAGGCAAAATCCCTAGGACCCCTTATTGGTTACGCCGACGCCGGCATTCAATTTTTGTTCGGTAATTTAAGCGGCGGCTCCGTGGGGTTTGTGTTTGCCGTTAATGTACTACCCGTAATTATCTTCTTTTCGGCGTTGATCTCTGTGCTTTACTACTTGAAGGTGATGGATTGGGTGATCCGCATTATCGGTGGCGGCATGCAGCGACTGCTGAGCACCAGCCGAGCCGAATCCATGTCTGCAGCGGCCAATATTTTTGTTAGCCAAACCGAGGCGCCGGTGGTAATTCGCCCTTACTTGGCGTCTATGTCTAAGTCAGAGATTTTTGCGGTGATGGTGGGCGGCATGGCCACCGTGGCGGGCTCGGTGTTGGCGGGCTATGTGGGCTTGGGCGTAGAGTTAAAGTACTTGTTGGCCGCCAGTTTTATGGCCGCGCCGGGTGGCTTTTTAATGGCCAAACTGCTGGTACCCGAAACCGAGCGCATTGATGAGAGCAAGCGTATTGTTGAAAGCCACAAAGACCACTACTGCAATATTTTTGATGCTGCCGCCGGTGGTGCCAGTAACGGTTTAAATTTGGCGGTGAATATTGGCGCAATGCTGTTGGCGTTTATTTCTCTGATTGCGCTATTAAATGGATTAATTGGCTGGCTAAGCAGTTTATTGGGTGGTAACCCTATGACTCTGCAAGAAATCATCGGCCAGTGCTTTCGCCCCATCGCATTTATTTTGGGTGTACCCTGGAGCGAGACCAGCATCGCAGGCAGTTTGATTGGCCAAAAATTGGTGTTTAATGAGTTTATCGCCTTCGTCGATTACGCCGACGTTAAAAACCAACTTAGCGCACACAGCCAAGCGGTGGTGACCTTTGCCCTGTGCGGCTTTGCCAATTTCTCATCCATTGCCATTTTGCTGGGTGGACTGGGCACCATGGCCCCCAACCGCCGCACCGATATCGCCAGGCTTGGCCTGCGCGCTGTAATGGCAGCGTTTTTAGCCAACCTAATGAGCGCCGCCATTGCGGGCTTCTTTTTATCGCTGGGTTCTGGTTTTTAGAGAGTGGTTTTTTTAGTCTGGCTTTTAAAATCAGGCTGCTAAAAAAACGGCTATTAAAAGCCGTTTTCTCGTAACCTCTGGGCCAAATAGTCGCCAGCACTAATAGGTTGCCTGGCTTCGCCCTGGGAGGCAAATTGCGCTAGCGGCTTTAGCACTACCTCGTTGCGAGGATGGACAAAAAACGGAATAGAATAGCGCGGCTCGGTGGTATTGGTGGGATTAACCACGCGGTGCACGGTGGCCGGCAATGCGTTGTTGGTGAGCAGCGCCATCATATCGCCGGTGTCCACTACCAAGTCATTGGCCTGGTTTTCCACCGCCAGCCAACGGCCATTTTTATCCAACAGCTCTAACCCAGAATCCGTGGCGCCAATCAGTAGTGTCATCAAATTGATATCAGCGTGGGCCGCCGCCCGCACCGACTCCCCCGGGTCTGTTTGGCCCAAAGGGGGGTAGTGAATCAACCGCTGCACTGAGTTGCCACGGTGAATCATATTGGCAAAATAATCGTTGGGTAGCTCCATAGCCAACGCCAAGGCTTCCAGCAAGGTCAGCGCCACTTCGGTAAGCTGTTGGTGCAAGGCAAGAAAAAACGGTTTAAACGCCGGCATTTGCGCATCGGGCCACACGTTGGCCGGGTAATCAACATAGACGGCTCCTGCGGTATTAAGCTCGGGGCCAATGTGCCAGTATTCTTTTAAATCTGGGTGGTTACTGCCCTTGGCGGTTTCTTTGCCAAATGCAATATAGCCACGCTGGCCGTTGCCTTGCTCGAAACCCTGCTTTTGCGCCAACGGCAGGCCGAATAATTGCTGGGACAACGCATAGGCTTTGGTAAAGGTGGATGCAGAAATACCGTGGTCGCTGATCACCACAAAACCAAACTCTGCCAAGGCCTGCCACAGCTGGTCGATAAACGCTTGGCGGCTTGCATCGCTAGACGATGCCCCGGCAAAACCTTGCAGGCTAATACGCGGTACTGAGTTGGCGGCGGTTTGGGCCTCGGCCATGGTGTTTTCCTTGTTGAGTGTTTCCTGAAACAGCATTCAAACCGGTCAATATGAGAACTACGACAGAGGTTAGCAAACTGACGCACCTACACTCTATGCCTAGCCGGAAGAATGCACTAAACTTAACCGATTAACTGGCATCGCACAATGTTGCCAAACCGCGCACCATCTTATTTGCCTGTTTTACGAGAGCCCGACCGTGACACCCACACCCAATAATCGCAGTAATCCAGTGTCACCCAAAATTATCGCCATTGCCGGTGGCAGTTGCTCGGGTAAAACCAGCCTCGCCCGCCACCTTGCCGACACCCTTGGCACCAAACAGTGCAATCTAATTTACCAAGACAGCTACTACCACGGCCGCGCCGAGATCTCCAATTACGACGAGCCCTCGGCCATTGAGTTTGAATTGCTGGCCCAGCATTTAGCACAACTAAAATCCGGTAGTGGCATAGACATGCCCACCTACGACTTCACCACCCACAGCCGCCTCCCCCAAACGGAATTTATTGCACCCAAGCCGGTGATTATTGTTGATGGCATTTTGATTTTGCACGCCGAAGTATTGCGTGCCAGTTTTGATTTAGCGGTGTTTGTGGAATGCGACCAAGACATCCGTCGGCAGCGCCGCCTACTGCGCGATTGCCAAGAGCGAGGCCGCGAACCCGAGGAAGTGACCACACAATTTGATAAACAAGTAGCCCCGCTACACAATTTGTATGTGGAGCCTTCCAAACAGCACGCCAACATTGTGTACCGCAATAATGGTGAGCAAGAGGTCGACCAACTTGTGTGTGAGCGACTACTGACGTTTTGCCAGGGCAATTAACGACAAAGATCTACAGATAAACCATAACGCGCTGTGTATGCCTGATTTGATTTAAAGCTCACCTTCGTAGGGTAGGCGCAGTCTAAAGTTGTTTTAAGCTTTCCCGGTCTAGGCTTTGCACATCCAAAGCAATTTGCCGCACGGTTTTATCCGGGTTATCGATTCTTTCCAATAACAAATGAACAGACTCGGTGCCTATTTGCTGAATGGGCAGTGCAATGGTACTCAACGGCGGGCTAACCAAATCTGACCACTCAATGGCGTCAAAGCCGATCAGTGACACCTCATCGGGTACTGCTTTACGAGCGGCGTGCAGTACACGCAAAATACCAATGGCTTGGGTATCATTGGCCGCCACAATGCAGCTCACTTCGCCGGCTAAAATGTGCGCCTGCACCTCGGCCGGAATCGTCATGTTGTACTCCAGACTGTATTCCCAAACGATGCTTACGTCCTGTGGCAGCGCCTGTACAAATCCTTGGCGTCGAATTTGAGCGCCACGGCTGCGTACGGGGCCGGATATCAAGCCGATTTTTTTGTGTCCTTTTTGACTTAGCATCTGCGCCTGCAAAGCGCCACCACTGGCGGAATCAGCATACACACAATCGTAGCCATCGATAGGCCGGTCGGTCATAACCACCGGGCAGGTAAGTGTATTGCGGGCGATGGATTTTTCATCGTCAATGGGGCACCAAATAATGCCTTCGATAGCGTACTGAGCCAACCGCTCTATTCCCTGCTGCTCTTCATCTAAGCTGTTGCGGCAATCCACCAAAAACACCGAGTAACCCCGCTCGCTAGCAGCTTGCACTACGGCCTGGGCCATTTTGGGAAAGAACGGATTGCATAGATCGGGCAGTACCAAACCCAGGGTATCGGTTTTGCCGGTGCGAGTGGCTTTGGCCAAGCGGTTTTCCTGGTAACCCATCTCCTTGGCCAGAGCGATGATTTTCGCCGCCACCGCAGGCGATACAGAGCCAGTGCCATTAAGGGCGTAGGATACGGTGGCCTTAGAAACCCCCGCGCGCTGGGCAATATCTTGGGTGGTGACCCTCTGCTTGGGCATGGTTGGTTGATTTTCCGACGCTGAAAAAGGCCGCAGTATAGCCTAGAAATAACACTGGCAGCAGTTAACTTGCCCCATGTGGAAGGGTCACGGGTGTATTTGTTAACGAATTAATAAATACACCTGCTGGAATAAAGCAAAGGCTTAGCGCGGGGCTGTTAAAACATATACTCCATGTCCAACCCAAACGTTTGCGGCGGATTCGTCGCCTGCGCCTTAAAGCCCAGCACACTTACCAGGTTATAGCCACTGGTGTACCACAGTTCGTTGGTTAGGTTTTTACCCCATAGAGATGCTCGTAAATTACCGCCAGCCAGGGGGATGTTGGCCCAGGTAACGCGGGCATTCCAAGAATCATAACCGTCAACATCGGTGCCGTTTTGGGTAAGCAGTGCAAAATCACTGCGGTAGGAATAATCCATACGTAAGCTAAGGTCGCCCCATTCAGACCACTGCACCATTTGCCAACGCATCCAGGCGTTAAAACTGTTTTTGGGGGCGTGGGCCCAGGAGTTTCTACTTAGGTCGGCACCGGAGACAGGATCAATGTAGGTTTTGTATTGCGTATCCAGGTAACCATAACCGGCACCGATATCCAACGTGTCTATGGGCTTAGCCACAACTTCTATTTCCAAACCTTGAATTTCGGCCTTACCCGCATTGCCAATGTTATTGCGAGCGGTGGCTTCATCAAGCAGGTTGACTTGCAGATCTTGATAGTCGTTATAGAACACAGCTCCGTTTAATTGCAAACGGTTATCTGCCAGGGTGGTTTTCCAACCAAACTCATAGGTGTACACAATTTCTTCTTTGTAGCCCTCGGTAAATGTCTCTGGCGACGGTGATCGGGGATTAAAACCGCCACTGACGTAACCCTTGGACGCCTTTAGGTAGGTCATTGTGTCGTCCGTCCATTGATAGGACAACGACAATACACCCGAGACATCATCAAAGTTCCCGTTGGCTTCGGGTAGATCTGTGATTGTTTCCGCTCCAAGCACCGGAATCCACAAAAAATCCTGGCGTGACATAGTGCGGTCTTCTTCGGTATAACGCAGGCCAAAGGTAAGGTCTACTTGTTCCGTGAGTGCTAATGTGGCCTCGCCAAACAGTGCCCACACTTTATTGTTAGCGTCAGCGTTTAAACCCGATTCTAAATAGCCGGCCGTGGGCAGCACGTTCACATTTTTAACATCGTAAATATCTTCATCCATATAAAATGCACCGGCCACATATTCCAGTTTGCCGCTGGCGGTGTTGCCCACCAAGCGCAATTCTTGGGTGAAGGTTTCGGTGTTATCCTCGGAATAAGTGGCAAACACAAATTCCGGTGTACCGTCAGAATCGGTACCGCCCTGCAGAGACATTTCTCGCAACGCAGTGATGGATACCAACGATGCATTGGCCAGCAAATCCCAATTCAGTGTTAGGCTGTGGCCCTTAACTTCAGCTTGTTGATAAGTGGCAAAATCTAAATTGCGGCTGCGGTTATCGCCATCGCTAACGTAGGGCGCCAGTTGCGGGTGAGTGGCAGGGTTATAATCCATTAACGTGACCGGCCAGGGTTTTTCGTCCACCTCGGTGTGATCATAGGCGTATAACAGGTTAGCGTTTTCGGAGATATCCCAACTCCATTGTAAACGCCCTACCAAGCGATCTCGGTCGGCCTCTTCGGTATTGCGAAAGTTGTTGTCAAAGTACCCATCGCGGTTGAGTGAGGCCAGATTGATTTTCACCGCCATGGTATCGGTTAGCGGCACGTTAACCACGCCTCTAACATCTTGCTGGTTGTACTCTCCCAATGTAACAAAAACACTGCCATCTAACTGTTCGGTATTGGGTTTTGCGGTAATAAGATTAACCGCCCCACCCACGGTATTGCGCCCATACAGAGTGCCTTGAGGGCCACGCAAAATTTCGATTCGCTCTAAATCCACCACATCAAATGCAGAGCCGGAATTTTTAGCGATTAGTACACCATCCAAATACAGCGCCACCTTGGGTTCAAAGGTGGACACGGTTTCGGCATTTTTAAAACCGCGAATCGAAATAGCGCCACCGACTTTTCCCGGCGACTCATGCATCATTACGTTAGGCGCCATATCACCAACTTGCTGATAATTATCAACGCCAATTTCTTTCAGTGTTTGCTGGCCTAACACCGTCATTGAAATATCGGTTTCTTGGAGCGAGGCCTCACGCCGTTCAGCAGTAACCACAACCTCCTCTAACTGTGCGTAAAGCTCGGATGAAAACAGCGACAAGGAAAACCCAGTGAGCAGTGATAAAGAAGAATACGTTTTGAAAGGATAGCGACTCATAACTTCCCCTTTTATATTTTTTTATTGATAGAGAACCTTCACTAAAAGGCCAACCCATTGCACATATTGAACACAAAAAAGCCGGCACAAAATTACGTTAGCACACTTAATTATTTTAACTCCATTGTTATTTTCCCGAATAAAATGCGTACACAAACAACCGACAAAAACTCATCTACTAGGCAACAAAAGAAATTTATATGTTTAATTGGTTGGCGATGGGATTGCGAAAAAGAAATAAAAAGCCTCAACCTTTATTACGGCAAATAGATTTAAAAAATAGTGGCAAGCAATTTACAAAAGTGAAGCTGGTTGTCTTTGCGACCACAATGTTAATTTCTTATTGCAAGTGTGCCTCAGCAGCTTACCGAAACGCCGCCTTAAACTGCCTTTGCAGCCCTGTCCATTCTACCGGCCTTACAATGAGCGTATTTTTCTACAATCCCAAAGGAGTTTGATTTATTGCCGTTGAGCGTATCGGCTCTTCGACCTATTTCACCATGGTGAGCGGGCACTGAGATATGGACGATAACTTAAACCTCTGCAGTTATTATCTTTGGCCAAAAATGTTATTTTGAGCACTTAGACGTGGGATTCGTCTCACGTCCAACGAACGTTTAACCACAATGAGCTGTATCTATGACTACTCCACTTCTGCACCCAGGTACCCTCGGCTACCTTTTGCGCTGGTGCTTGCTGGCAACACTGCTGGTTAGCGCCTCTGTTAGCCAAGCCGAAACCCAGCACCACAAAGGCTTATTCGATCTGTGGTGGGATACGGAACAGGGCAAGGTGCACATGGCCATCCCTGAGTTTGATAAAGAGTATCTGTACCTGGTATCCCTGCCTAATGGCCTGGGCTCCAATGACATCGGCCTAGACCGTGGCAAACTGGGCACAGAGTATGTGGTTACCTTTAAGCGTGTGGGGCCCAAGGTATTGATGATGGCCAGCAACACCCAGTACCGCGCCAACAGCGAAAACCCCGCCGAAGCGCGCGCCGTGGAAGAAGCCTTTGCCGCCAGTGTGTTGGCCCGCTTTGACATTGTGCCGCGCAAGCACAACACTCCGGTGGTGGACATTACACCGCTGCTGCTAAGTGATGCCTACGCCATTGCCCCAAGGCTTGCCGAGCGCGGCCAGGGTAATTTTAGTTTTGCAGCCGATTTATCGGCCGCCATTGGCAGCAGCCTGCGCAGCTTTGAGAAAAACGCCTTAGCCGAGGCTTGGCTGACTTTTACCAGCAGTAAGCCCGGCGATGAGGTGACCTCAGTAACGCCAGACCCAACCAAAGCCACCGTTAAGGTGCGTCATCATTTTGTGGCTTTGCCAGAGCAACCGTTGGCCCGACGGGAGTTTCATCCACAATCTGGCTATTTTTACGTGCCCTATCGAGATTACGCCGCCAGCCTAGACGCCCCCATTGAGCAACGCCTATTGGTACGCCATCGCCTAGAAAAGAAAGACCCTTCCCAAGCACAAAGTGAAGCCGTGGAGCCACTGGTGTATTACGTGGATGCCGGTGCACCGGAGCCCATTCGCAGCGCGCTGATTGAGGGCGCGCAATGGTGGAACGATGCCTTTACCGCTGCTGGCTTTAACAATGCCTTCCGGGTGGAGGTGTTACCCGAAGACGCCGACCCGCTGGATTTGCGCTACAACACCATTCAGTGGGTACACCGCTCAACCCGCGGTTGGTCCTACGGCGCCAGTATTGTTGACCCGCGCAGCGGCGAGATTCTAAAGGGGCATGTTTCCTTGGGCTCACTGCGGGTGCGTCAGGACATGCTCATTGCCCAGGCTCTCACCAGTCCATTTGGCCCCGATGGCGACAAAGGCGAGGCAGCACAACAAATGGCATTAGCGCGTTTACGCCAGTTATCCGCCCACGAGGTAGGCCACACACTGGGCTTAGCCCATAACTTTTTTACCAGCGCCAAGGACGATGCCTCGGTGATGGATTACCCACACCCCAACCTCCGGCTGAACGACGGCAAGGTAGACCTAAGCCAAGCCTACGCCAGCGGCATTGGTGAATGGGACAAACTGGCCATCACCTACGGCTACGCGCAAAACGCCGACGCGGAAAAACTGGCGGAAACCCTACAGAACACATTGCTACAGGCCGACAGCCTGGGGCTGCGGTTTATTACCGATGCCGATGTACGAGGCCCCGCCACTGCCCACGCCGGCGCCCACCTGTGGGACAACGGTGCAGACCCAATCCAAGCATTTGAGAACCTGCTGCAGGTGCGCCAAGCCGGCCTAAAACAGTTTTCTCGCTACGCCATCCGGCCCAACCAACCCCTGGGCGATCTAGAAACCACCCTGGTACCGCTGTATCTATTACACCGCTACCAGGCAGAAGCCGTGGCCAAACAAATAGGCGGTGTGGATTTTGATTACGCGCTGAATAACCCATCGGATAAAGCTAAGGTTATCCCGCGCTTAACGCAAAAATCCGCGCTGCAGGTGTTAATCGCAAGCCTAAGCCCGCAACAACTTACCCTGCCCAATAGCGTGGTAGAAACCCTGCTGCCACCGGCCTACGGTTACCAGCGCACACGCGAATCCTTTGAGCATCGCACCGCCAACAGTTTCGACCAACTGGCCCCGGCCAGGGCGGCAACGCAATTAATTGTAGGGATGATATTAGAGCCAGGCCGTGCCCAGCGCCTGTGGCAACAAACCTTGCAAGACAGCGCACAGCTCAGCTTAAAAGATGCCCTGTACGATTTAAGCGAGCAACTTATCGCCCCCATCAACAGCGCCAGCAGTGGAAAAGTCGCCATAGAAACGGCGTGGATTACGCTACGGGAGATGCAGCGCTTGGCGGTGAGCACCAAGGTTAGCGACCCGGTGCGGGCGCAAACACTGATGGCACTAAACCAGTTATCGCAATCCTTAAGCCGGAGCGGCAATGCTCGAGAAATGGCGAAGACACTAAAAGCATTTTTAGAACAGCCGAGCGAAGCATTAATTCCAGCACCGGTGGTTGTGCCGCCAGGCTCGCCGATTTAAGGGGACCCTGTTCAAGGCGCATCCAGCGGCTATCAGTTTGCCTACTTTTTTGCACTTCTCATTATTTAGATCCGCGCAACGGCAGGGAGGCCGATTCACGATAAAAATAGCTTTGCTGAACCGTGATATTTTGAAAAACTTACAAGAAAAGTCATACACTTCAAAAATATTATCAATCCGCAGCTTAGACAAGCGCGAAGTCCTTATAGTATAAGGCGTGTAAAGGTGGCACGGATTTAGCCGTTATTATAATCCAATGCGGTTTTGCTTTAGTCTTGTTAACAGGCCCTAAGTAGCATTGCCGAACGTGTTTACCGACACCCAGCCATGGATTAAATAAGAACTTACCGAAATGGAAACGACGAAAACGCAACAGACAATTCCCCCAAGCCGGCTTATGACTAAAGCGCAGTCCGACGTACCCAGAGTATGGTTGGATGCCTTCGCTCTACTAACCGCCGGCTTTTTAGTATTGGCCTATTGCGTTAGCCAAGGTTACACCCAACAACTGGACGAGTCCCTACTATTGAGCCTACGCACCGAGGGTAACCCCAACGACCCCATTGGCTCAGGCTTTGTAGAGGAATTGGTGCGGGATATTACGGCCCTAGCGGGCACAGCTATTTTAACCGTGGCCACAATATTGATCGCCATTTTCTTAATGCTACAACGCAAACTCGCCCTGGCAGCGATGACCATTATCGCCATCGGCGGCGCCTCTATTGTCAGCGGCAGCCTTAAACACCTCTTCGACCGAGACCGCCCCGCCATGGTAGCCCACGGAATGGAGGTATTTAACCAAAGCTTCCCCAGCGGCCACGCCACCCAAGCAGCCGCCACCTATTTGTTTTTAGCCTTTTTAATCGGTAGCCAAATGGCCAACTTGGCCATCAAACGGTTTGCCGTGGCCGCCGCCATCACACTTTTTGCAATGATCGGCGTTAGCCGTGTGTATCTCGGTGTGCATTGGCCATCCGACGTACTGGCCGGCTGGCTGGTGGGCTCGGCTTGGGCGGTATTATTGTGGTATATCACACAGAAATTAATCGCGATTAAGCCCTGATGTTTATCCCAAATGCGCCGCGGTGTTATGGTACTGATTGGTAAGTTATTCGGCCAAAGCCAACGAGGCCATTTCACGCGGCGGTAAAAGGCTCAGCTAGGACGTTCCCCTAGAGTGTAAGGGACTTAATTCAGAGCCTACATGGACAGTAGAATTAAATACGGCAAGGCTGCATTCATCATCCTTGCACTAGTAGCATTGATGGTTTTTGCTGTTATTAATGCCATTGATGAATATCAACTGATAAGTTCCTTAGCTGACAGGCCTTTCGTTATTTGTCTCTCACCACAGGCCATACCGATCCTATTGCTTTTACCGTCTTTTGCCGTAATTTGCGTCGGCATATACAGGCGTACTAGATACCCGGATAGAATTGTCAACATCGATAAGAATATCCGGTTTTTCGCCATCAGCTGGGTAGCTTTTATTGTCACATGCTTGGTTTTTGCCAGCAGAGAAAAGCAATGGCTTAGATAGATAGGATACTCAGATTGCCCTTGGTATTCTGCGAGCACCATTGGCGCACGTAAAGTTTGGGTGAGCGACCCCATCTTCTGTACAAAAGACGCAACCCTGGTTACGCTAGAGCTATTCGAATGGCTAGAGGACGCGCACCGCACAGGCCTTACCCCAACACTGGGTGACGTAACTGCCGTGGTTAACGCGTTGGAAAGCGCCCGAACCAAGCCTTAAACGGCGCCAGTGTATTTCGGGTTATTACAACCAACGCGCCCTGCAAGTCACAGAGCTGATTTATATGAAATACATTTAAGAGCCTTTGCTGAAAGCCACATCGTGATTGTTAACCCACCGAGAACCCGCGATGCCCACAAATACCCAGCACAGCCCAACCAGCAAACCGTTTAAAGAGTGGATTCCACTGATCAGTTTTTGTCTGCTGTTTTTGTGGTAGTGGTATTTCTACCAAGCTTCATTTTTCTTAAACGATTACGGCGCAGATAAACCGGATTGGTTGTATTTACTGGATGGCATCATCACCCTACCGCTACTGTGCTGGCTTTGCATCGCCGACAAAAAGAAAGCTCTGCTAACCGCCGCCAGCTTGTTTTGCTTGGTGATTATTACCGGCAGTTTTATCATCCCGGATGAAAACCAAACTGTTTGACCCCGGTTGACGCCCTTGCGCTGGGGATTTATTGCCTTATTCGCCGCGCGAGAAATCAGCGCTATTTTAACCGTGGCGACTGCGATAAAAGCGGCGATCGACCAACACCAAGACCCAGACGAGGCTTGTGAGCAACGCATTAAAGCCGTTGTACCCGATAACAAACTGGCGAATCTCTTATTATTTGAAAGCCGAGTTTGGATGTTTTTCTTACTGGGGCGACGAATAAGCCCCAACCAATATCGCGGCATTCACCATTTTAGCTACCACCACAAAGACGGCGCTGCCAGTAACGCGTTTGGGTGGATTATGGTGATTCTATTCGAAGCTCCGTTGCTGCATTTACTGCTGCACTTTATTTGGTCTGCCACCGCCGCCAATGTGGTTACCGGGCTTACCTTGCTATCGTTAGTATTTTTTGTGGCGGATTACCAAGCCATGCGTAAGCGGCCAATATCCCTGACAAAAAACACACTTATAGTACGCTACGGTTTGCGGGCAGCTTTTACGGTACCGCTGGCTGATATAGAGTCCATTGAACCCCTGCCGTTGCAAAGCAAGTCATCGCAAAACAAACCATCGGCGCAATATGGCCGCAACCAAAACCTAAAAGCCGACCTTAACTACAGCTACCATGGCTCCCCTAATCTGTTGATAACCTTGCACAGGCCAATTGGCAAGGTCAGCTCCATCACCCTGGGCATGGATCGGCCGGGTTCGCTAATCTCTCAAATCAACCAAGCTGAAAGCCCCACCCACAACCCAGAAGCGGACTAAGCCTCCTTTTCACTTGCCTGTTTACCTGCCTGACCAATTTAATGGCACGGGGTTGCCACCGGTGGCACAACGCGTTAGACTTTCCAACATATAACAAGCATCAAACTCAAAAGTACTCACATCCCATGAAGAAACCTCTGCAATTAAATCCAGATCGACTATTCCCGGCTGACGAAAAACAGCGCGCGGTTGCCCGCCGTCTATACCAGCAGGTAAAAGACCTGCCCATCATCAGCCCCCACGGCCATACCGACCCGGCATGGTTTGCCACCAACGAACCCTGGGACAACGCCACTGCCCTGCTGATTACGCCAGACCACTACGTATTTAGAATGCTGTACAGCCAAGGCATCAGCCTGGAGCAGCTGGGTATACCCACCATTGATGGCAGCGCGGTTGAAACCGACCAACGCAAAATTTGGCACCTGCTGGCCAACAACTACCACCTGTTCCGTGGCACGCCCTCGCGCAGCTGGTTAGATCACGTATTTAGTGTGGTTTTTGGCTTAGAAGTCACCTTGTGCGCCGAGACCGCCGATTACTACTACGACAGCATTAACGAGAAACTGGCCACCGAGGCCTTTTTGCCGCGCGCCTTATTTGAACGCTTTAATATTGAGTGCATCGCCACCACAGAATCGGCATTGGACGACCTTCGCCATCACCAGGCCATCCGCGACAGTGGCTGGCAGGGCAAAGTGGTTACCGCCTACCGCCCGGATAACGTGGTAGACCCGGACTACGAAGGTTTTGTTGATAACCTAACAGCCTTTGGCGAAATCACTGGCACCGACGTTTCTACCTGGGAAGGCTACCTAGAGGCCCACCGCAAGCGCCGCCAGTTTTTTGCCAGCATGGGTGCCACCTCCACCGACCACGGCCACCCCACAGCAACCACCAGCAATTTAAGCGTGGAAGACTGCCAAGCGCTGTACCAAAAGGTACGCACGGGCCAGGCCAGCGCCACCGAGGCAGAAACCTTCCGCGGTCAAGTACTAACAGAAATGGCCGGCATGAGCATTGAAGACGGCTTGGTAATGCAAATTCACCCCGGCAGTTTCCGCAACCATAACGATGCGGTTTTCCACCGCTTTGGCCGAGATAAGGGCGCCGATATACCCTCACGTACCGAATACGTTAGCGCACTTAAACCCCTGCTCGACAAACACGGCGCCAACCCCAAGCTAAACGTTATTTTGTTTACCTTAGACGAAACCGTTTACAGCCGAGAACTGGCACCACTGGCTGGCCACTACCCTTCACTTAAATTGGGGCCGCCATGGTGGTTCCACGATAGCCCAGAAGGTATGCGTCGCTTCCGCCAACAAGCCACCGAAAGCGCAGGCTTTTACAACACCGTTGGCTTTAACGACGACACCCGAGCGTTTTTATCCATCCCTGCGCGCCACGATGTAGCCCGCCGTATGGATTGCGTGTGGCTTTCTGAATTGGTAGCAGACCACCGCCTGGACGAAGACGAAGCCGGTGAGTTGGCCGCGGATTTGGCCTACAACCTAGTGAAGGCTGCTTATAAATTATAGAAATGCTAACTGCACCGGGTAGTTTTAGTTTAGCAACGGTGTTTAATCCGTTTTGCACAGCCGAAATAAGATGCGGCTTAAGAAAATGTCAGTGCAGGGTACCAACACAACAGATTTTACCCAGCAAACCGGTGCAGTTTAAAGCCAAGCGAAGTATCAGTGAGTAGACTTGTGCCCCACTTTTTGTGGGGCTTTTTTTCGTTTTAGGCTCACATTCGTTCACAGCAATAACCATAACAACTGCGACGAAGACCAACATATGCTAATACCAGGCCCTAATAACGCCGTATTTTTAACTCTACTATTTATTCACAGAGCCCAATTTAAAATACCCCTTATGTTGCTTTTGGCGGTGTTGACTGTTAGCAACCTAGCATGCAGCCATGCAACGGTTACCCGTCACAACAATGCGCAAAACAATACCGCACAAACAGATTCAGCAAATAGCAACAACCAAGCACTACCCAGCGACGTTAAAATAAATGCCTACGTTGATAAGCACAGCGCCACCGCCTTTGGCACTATTAGCGAAGCATTGGCCGCCGCACCCAGTAACAGCCCAACGCCTTTTATCATCGCCATCGCCCCCGGCGACTATTACGAAAAAATAACCATTACCAAAGCCAATATCACCTTGGCTGGCAGTGGCGCGGACAACACACGGTTGCATTACGATGCCTATTCCGGCGCGCCCAGGCCCAATACAAATGCCAACCCCCATAAAACCTGGGGTACCTCAGGCTCTGCCACAGTAACCATTAAAGCGGTGGGCTTTACCGCCCAAGACATCACCATTGCCAACAGCTTTGATTACCCCGCTAACGAACAATTACCCGAGCAACACCCCGATAAAAAACACCAGGTACAAGCCGTTGCGGTGCTAACCGATATCGGCGCCGACCAAGCACTGTTTGACCGAGTACGAATAACCGGGTACCAAGATACGCTGTACTTAAAAAGCGGGCGGAGCTTACTGCGCAACAGCTTTGTGAGCGGCCACGTGGATTTTATTTTTGGCGGCGGCCAGGGATTATTTTGGCAAACCACCATTGAAACCCGAGCCCGCCGAACCGCCGAAGGCACCAGCAAACCCGCTCCCATTGGCTACGTCACCGCACCCAGTACCCAAATAAGCCAACCCTACGGGCTGGTATTTGCTCAGTGTAAATTTACCAAAGAGCCCGGCGTTGCCAACCAAAGCATGGCTCTGGGCCGTCCTTGGCACCCTACCACGACCTTTGCCGATGGCCGTTACGCTGACCCTAACGCCATAGGCCAAACCGTCATAATGAATACCTGGATGGACGCCCACATTGCGCAACGCGCCTGGTACCCCATGGGCGGCACCGCGCCAAACGGAAAAAAAATGCAATTTATGCCTGAAGATGCACGCTTTTTTGAATACAACAACCACGGCCCAGGCGCGCCACACACCAACAATAAAAGCCGGCGGCAACTGAATGCACAGCAAGCCGCTGATTTCACCGCGGCCAACGTATTAAATCAGTGGTGGCCCAATCCAACGCCTCGCTACTACCCTTCGCCCGAGTAACCTACCCATGACCGAAAGAACACTGCAAAAAACCTCATTTAAAGCCGCTTCCTTTTTGGCTCTATCGTTGGCGGCAACCGCATTAAGCCAAGCACCATTAAGCCAGGCGGACGTCCTTAAGGATTTTGAGCAACTTGAGCCCAAGGTCTATAGCGAGGTCGTTGGCGAAATGCCGGATTTTTCCATCGCCAGGGAAGTCACCAAACAAACGCCTAAATACCCGTTTATTACCCCAATTAAAGAAGACCAGGTTACCGGTATCACCACTAACCGAGATGTCATCTACTTCCAACAGAGCGGCACAACGCTGACGCTGGATATTGCGGAGCCAACCCACCATGGCAAAGCCAAAGCTCCGGCGGTACTGTTAATTCACGGCGGCGGTTGGCGCACCGGCGATAAATCCATGCAATTACCCCTCGCCCAAGCGCTGGCGTGGCAGGGATTTGTGGGCGTTACGGTGCAATACCGAACATCACGCCAGGCCCTTTATCCGGCCGGAGTACACGATATCCAAGCGGCCATTCGCTGGGTGAAAAACCACGCCAACGAATACGGCATAGACGCCGAGCACATCGCGTTACTGGGCGCGTCCTCCGGTGCCCATATGGCAACATTGATTGGCAACCTAGGGCCACAACCCACCTTTGCCGGTAAGCCCACAGTTGAGGGAGACACCAACAGCCAAGTGCAAGCCATTATTAATGTTGATGGCGTGGCGGATTTAGAATCCCCGGAAGCGCGGGTATTTGAAGACAAACCGGGCAAGATCTCCTACGCCGCGTTGTGGCTGGGCGGCCGCTATGAGGCAATGCCCCAGCGTTGGCAGGAGGCCTCGCCACTACACCACGCTGGGCAACACTCGCCCCCCTCCTTGTTTATAAACAGTGCCCAGAGCCGATTTCATATTGGCCGGGATGAATACCTAGCGATTTTAAATAAACACGGCATTGCCAACGCAGTACACACCCTGCCAGACACGCCCCACGCATTTTGGTTATTCCATCCGTGGTTTGATACGCAGGTACAACAGATCACAAAATTTTTACATCGCGTCTTTAAAACCCCCGGCAGCAAGCAACTCACCGTAGCGCTGAACCCTTCACCGGAAGACCCACTACGCAAAGATCGCATTGCAGCGCTACCGGCTGCGCAGCAAAAACAATGGCAGACTTATATTAAACGCAGCCATCAATTAAAAGCCGAGGATTTAGCAGCCCTTACCGACACCACCCACGCCATAGCCGCTTTGGAAAAAAACACGCCCCTATGGCACCAAGTGCGCGCTTACCAGGAGCAGCCCTTACCAACCGAGCTGATGGATAACTTGGTTACCTGGCAAACGCCCAGTGGTGGCTGGAGCAAAAATACCGATGTTTATTCGCAACCTCACCGCCCAGGCACAGCCTACGGGGTAGAGAGCCACTACGCGCCGACCTTTGATAACGGCGCCACCACCACTCAGCTGCGCATGCTGGCCCAGGCCTTTAACGCCACTGGCAAAAAACACTACGCCCAAAGCCTGCAGCGCGGCTTTAATTTAATTTTGGCCAGCCAAATGCCCAACGGCGCCTTTCCGCAGACCTTTCCGCTGGCCGGCGGCTACCATAACCTGGCGACATTTAACGATGGCGTTACCGCAGCCTTAGTACAACTATTACAAGACGCCGCTGCAGAACCCGCAGCCTTTGCATTAACCAAGCAACAAATCGGTAAAGTGAATAATGCCATTGATGCAGCGATAAATTATTTACTGGCGGCACAACAAAAAGCCCAGGGTAAACGCACTGGCTGGGGCCAACAGCAAGACCCAATAAATCACGCCCTGGCGCCGGCAAGAGCCTTTGAAATGCCAGCATTGGCCACTATGGAAAGTGCGGATCTGTTAATTACGCTGATGCGAGTTGAGCAACCCAGCGAGGCCGTTAGCCAAGCCATAGAACACGGTATTGAATGGCTGCAGCAAACGCAAATTCACGATACGGTATGGCAACGCCACAGCGATAGAAACAGCGAACTCACACACCAGCCCGGCGCTCAACCTATTTGGCCCAGGTTTATCGACGCCAGCACCGGTGAGGCCTTATTTGGTGATCGCAATAGCGCCATTTACAAAGACGTGAGCCAAATATCGTTAGAGCGCCAGCTGGGTTACGCCTGGTATTTTAATTCGCCGCAACGGGCTTTAAACCAATACCAGCAGTGGCGCCAAGGCCAAACCGAAGCAAGCTGCACCCTGCGCATGGCCGGAGACTCCACCATGCAGATTGTAGACCCCGGCAAAAACCCGGATTTCGGCTGGGGCCAAGTGCTGCCCACCATGATTCCCAGCAGTACCCACGTATTTAATTACGCCAAAGGCGGCCGCAGCACAAAGACCTTTATTTCCGAGGGCCGCTGGCAAAACCTACTGGACGACACTAAAGCCGGCGATTGGGTGCTGATTCAATTTGGCCACAACGATGCGTCCTACCAAAAACAAGAACGCTACACCGCTCCAGTAGACTTTAAAACCAACCTAGAACGCATGGTGGCCGATGTAAAAGCCAAACAAGCCAAGGCTCTACTCATTACCCCCGTGGTACGCAGGCACTTCGACGAAGAAGGCAAGCTGCGTGATATGCACGGCATCTACCCAAGCTTGGTACGCGAAGTCAGCCAGGAGCAAAACGTACCCCTGATGGATTTATTTAAAGTCAGCAGTGAATACATTCTTAGCCTAGGCGTAAAAGATTCCATCGACCACTTTGTGCATATCGGGCCGGGTATCCACAACTGCTGCGCAGAAGGCCGCATGGACAACACCCACTTTACCCAAAAAGGTGCCAAGGCCATGGCGGAGTTGGTGATAAACACAGTGAAGCAACGGGGGCCGAAGGAGCTGGCCGAGTGTTTATAAGCGTGTAAAACACTACGGAATTTAAAGAAATATTTCGGCTGCTTAAAATCGATATACAGCAGAAAAGATGACAGAAAAGACAACAGATAAGGCGACAGACAAGAATGCGCAAAAAGAGATGCACAATGAATAAAAATTACCTAACACTGCTGGCGGCGATAACACTCACCGCCTGCGCCTCAAACACGCCCAAAGCAATGACATACGACAACAAACCGAATGCAGGCCAGAGCATTCAAATATTTCTGGCTGGCGATTCCACCATGGCCATTAAAGCCGATGACCGGCGGCCGGAAACCGGTTGGGGGGAACGATTGCCGGAGGAGTTAAACGAACTGGCCAGGGTACACAACCGAGCAATCAACGGCCGCAGTACCAAAAGTTTTAAAGATCAAGGTCACTGGCAAACAATCGTCAGCGAGCTCAACCCCGAAGACTACGTGTTTATCCAATTTGGGCACAACGATCAAAAACACGAAGACCCGCTGCGCTATACCAATCCCCACACAGGCTACCGAGCAAATTTAACCCAGTTTGTGGCCGACGTACGGGCCAAGGGCGCTACGCCAATATTGCTGTCGTCCATCGCTCGGCGTAATTACAATGAGCAAGGTGTGTTAATTGACAGCCACGGCGTTTATGCAGAAGTGGTTCGCCGGGTAGCGGCGGATTTAGAAGTGCCCTTTATTGATATGACCTTACTCACCGAGCAGGCTCTAAACGAAATGGGCCAGGCCCAATCCCAAAGTTTATACCTACACCTAGCCCCCGGGGAGCATCCAAACTACCCAGACGGCGTAACAGATAACACCCACCTCAACACCTTGGGCGCCCAGGTGGTAGCCAATATAGTGGTAGAGGAGCTGTGCAAAAAAGATCTTACGCTTAACCGCTATCTTACCCGCTGTAATTAAAAATCAATGGGGTCAGAGCATTTGATCTCCGATCAATCGCTCTGACCCCCTTGATTTTCAGCTTTACGGCGAAGTGCTCCACCTTAATGTGCCCGTTGCCATTGGTTTTGTTTTGGTTAAACAGACCTACTCTAGCGCCTACCCAGCGGCCGGGTCGCAGGGTAAATTGTTGCTCGATGGCAGACCAATATTGAGATTGGGGTAGTTTGTAGGAGAATTGGGCGGTTGCTTGGCGGGGGCCGGTTTCTTCGATGGTGACTTTTAAGTCTACTGCTAAGTCCACTGCCGACGAGGCGTTATCTTTATTCGTTAACAGGTTCTTATCCTCAAACAGCGTTTGTTCCTGGCATTGGTTTAATGTATCCACACAGGTTCGATAAATTAATCGTTGGGTATCATTTAACTTTTCGATCCCGAGCCAAGCGTAATCGTAGCCGTACACAACCAACCCGGCTTCATCCCCCTGGGCCATATTTTGCCAATTGAGTTGGGTCTCCACACTCATTGACGGGCCGTACACCATTTGGGAAATCAGTGCCGGCTGCTGCCATAAATTGCTCTGGGCTGGCTGCGCGTTGAGAGTGAGTTTGCCATCGTCAAGCCGGTACCAACTGGGCTGCCAATTGGCGTTCCATTGCCATTGCGCGCCTAGCGTTTCACCATCGAAGGTATCGCTGGTGGTGAGCCCCGCCAGTGGCTGTTGCGCTGCGTCAATGGCCAGTATCTCCACCGGCTCGCCCACACCATTGCCGTCGATGTCTTTGCCCATCACCGGCCAATCATTCTCCCAGGCCATGGGCTGCATATGAACGATGCGCCCGTAGGCGTTACGATCTTGCCCTTTGGGACCGGTTACCCAAGCGCCTTGGTGTTGTATCAGTCGTCTCAGGCGGATTATCAGGGAATAATTTTGGGATAGTAATTAATTGCACCAATTTCCAGAAGATCTTCCAGCATGCTGCCATCGTATACATCCTTCGGGTTTTGGACTGCTGGGTCTTCAAATGACCAAGCTTGACGTTTGTAGGTCCAATTATTGGGCTGTAAACGATGCGCCTCCCGCCAATGAGGAATGGCGTCTTCGTGAAAGCCGGCTAAGTGTAAATGCTGGCCCAGTTCATAGCGGGCAGCGGCTTCAGCTACCGAAGGCGAGCGTGGTTGAGAGCGTGCGATAACCTCTTCTTCTGGCAACGCATAGCGGCTTTCTGCGCCCAGCTCGACCCAATCTTCAAGCATTTCCAGATAGAGCTGTGTTTCAAAGCGCATTTGTTTTACTTGTTTCAAAATTTCAATGTGCTCGGGCGTTAATTGCTTTACGCTTTCCCACTTTTCAATATCTTCGAGCGCTAATTCCGTTACGGGAGTTCGACCCGGCCATGACGGCTCAGGTGGCCTGACAATAAACCCTTCCTCATTAATCCAGATCCCATTGGGCACATTAACGACACCAAACAACTCGCCCATACAGTGAGCTTGATCAATCAAGGCCGGGTGGCGTGGTCGTGCCATCTCGATCCATTCTTGTACGGCTTCAACACCTCCGGTATCCATCGCAATGGTCACGATCTCCAGTCCTTTGGGGTGGAGCCGCTCTCGGACTTCAGACCAGATCGGGCCATCGGTACGGCAGCCACACCAAGACGCCCAGGTGGTGAGTAACACTTTTTGCCCACGCAGGCTGGCGATATCAAAGGGGCGGCCATTGACGTCGGGCAATACCAAATGGGGGGCTTGGGCCGTAGTTAATGCATGCCCATTTAAAGATTCCGGGCCAAGTGCCCATAGCGTGTGTTTATCGTCTTTAATGAGCGGCATCCCTAATGCGTTGGCTAACTCTGCTGCATTTAGGCTGCCATTTTTATTACGAACAGAGTCCGGTAAGGAAACGCATTGTGCTCCTTTGCAAGCGCCTTGGGGTTTGATGCTCCAGCCGGTTCGTTCGGCAAAATGAGACGGGTCTATCGTGAGCGAATTTAATATCATACCATTAGTCTCCCGTTTTATTGTCGCGTGGCAAAAGTGCCAGCATCTGCTCTTCAGTCATGCCCAGCTGGTACTGGATATCTCGAATATCCCAATATTCCCGCCAGGCTGATATTTTTTGCTCGGCGTTAAATTCAAATACCGCACACACGCTGGAGAAAATACGTTGTCCACTTTTTTTCATGGTTACATGGTCTCTGCGTTCGGTAAATACACGGTGGTTATTACCGGCGGAGCATATAATTTCGCACCGGCAATCTTCATAGTCCTCCAGTTGACGGGCCAATTCAGCGACCAATCGATCACGGCCTTTAATAGGTCTAATCGACGGTACGTGCACTTGATAGTAAGCATTTTCAGCAAATGCGTTGGTGAACGTGTCAAAGTCCGGTTGCTTAGCATGAAGTAAGGTCAGTATGTTTAAAACGATCTGTTCCTGAGCAGACCTATTGGACAATTGACTGTTTTGGGGTTGGGATGGTTGTTTGGTGGCGGTATTCATAGGCAAGGCGTTCATATTTTTTACGGTGATATATAATTGCCACTAGTGTCCGACTATGCAATCCCGCTCAGTATCGACGACCGGGATATTAATATCGCCGATTGACGTAAGGTGAGTCAGCGATATCAATGTTGTTTCATCGATATGCTTAGCTCTTTCTCCAATTACACAGCTTCTTTACTGTTCACTCAGTTCTTCGATTTTGCCTCCGTCTGACTCAAGCAAGTGCATGAACGCGTGCACTACGCGCCGGCACGTATCGTCCGAATAGACACTTAGCAGTAGAAGGGATCGATGCAACAACCAATAACAATAATTAGGAATCCATCATTATGCGTTTACGCCCAGTCCCGGTCGCCTTATCGTCTATTTCGCTGTCTTTGTCGCTATCCAGCTCACTGGCAGTGGCGCAAACTGCCCCTACGGCCGCACAACTCGAGGAGGTGGTCGTTACGGCACGTCGTCGAGAGGAGACATTGCAAAAGGTCCCGGTAGCCGTTACGGCATTGACTCGAGAGCATCTTGAAAAATCCTCAGTCCAGGAGCTGGAGAATCTGACCGCAGTCGTACCGGGCTTTCGCTTTAGTTTTGAGGGCGGGGCAAATAATGTTTCACTCTCGTTACGTGGGCTGGGCATTACACCGTTAGGTGAGGGCGTGCCTTCCGTTGTTGTCTACAGTAATGACGTACCCTTACCCAAAGTCGGCGGTAATATAGCCACCTATGACCTGAATACGATTCAAGTGCTGAAGGGCCCTCAAGGCACGCTATTTGGGCGCAACACCATTGGCGGAGCGGTTTTGTTGTCGCCTAAAACCCCAGACTACCGGCAAGACGCGTATCTGCGTTTTGGCGTTGGTAATTACCAATCGTCCTTATTAGAAGGCGGTGCCAATGTTACGCTTGCAGATGACATTGCTGCGTTGAGGGTAGCCGGTCAAATAAGGCGCCGTGATGCAACAGAAGATAACCTCGCCGAGGGTGGCGCGGACACCAATCAAATCGACCAACAAAGTTTACGTGTGTCGTTACGTACGGATATTACCGAAACGTTTAGCAATAACATCGTTTTTGATTATTATAAATCGGATCGTGCTCCAGGTTCTGATCATGTTGTGGGCTACAACCCGGGTATCGTGCAAGGCGCGTTTGCGCCTGTGCTGGGTGCAGCCACGGCTATAGCCTATGAGCAGGCGATAGCGGAGCAACTGGCACAGCTTATTGCCGCAGGGGCTCACACTATAGGAAATAATTTTCACAATGATGGCAATAGCCGGACTCATCGCGAACAAACGGAAATATGGGGTGTGGCTAATACCACCGAGTATCACTTTGAGCATATGTCGTTGCGAAATATTTTTGGCTATCGCCGGGTCTCTAGCAGTATTACAGCGAATACTCAGGGAATCGGCGATATCAACGGGCCACTGGGCAATTTGATTATATACCACCTCGAATCTCTGGATGAGAAAGCATATCTGACGAATGAATTGCAGCTGGTAGGTAAGGGCGATGGTGTCGACTGGATTATGGGCGCGTTTTACAGTCATGACAAGCCTACGCATGCTATGGGTACCAGTGCTCAAGCATTCAACCTTCTCGCCTTTGGGGTTTCAGATATCCATACAACAGCGTTGACTGAAAATGAGAATTACGCGTTATTTGGCCAAGTGGCCTATCATCTAACGGATAAAGTCACGCTTAATATCGGTGCACGTTACAGTTGGGATAACATCGAAGGTTGCGGTGTGGGCGGTAGATCTTCATTTTTAGATTGGTCGGACTGCAAAGATACAGGCGTACAAACAGTGAAAGCTGAAGGCGATGCACCCACTTGGACGCTAGGCCTCGACTATCGACTCAGTTCGAATATTTTTTTGTATGCCACTCACCGTCGGGGCTATCGCGGTGTGAATATCAATACGCCGCAATTTTCCTCCATTTTTACCACAGGTGGTACGGACCCAACGTGTGTTGTAGGTGCCGGCCAATGCCCGGACCTACGTCCCTACCAAACGGTAGATGAGGAACAAATTGATGACATTGAGTTTGGCCTAAAAGCCGACTGGAGCATCGGGACTATGGCGGGTCGCAGCAACCTATCGTTATTCCATACGGATCATACCGATGCGGTCCAGTTTGTTACGGTCCGCGGTGCGGTACCCACTTCTGCGCCCGATAATCCAACTCGTTCGTCGGTGGCGATTAATGCGGCCAACCTGACAATTCAAGGGCTAGAATTTGAACTAACACTAGCACCGACCGATCGTTTAGTCGTCGGACTGAACGGTACTTATATTGATCAGACTGTGGATGACATTAATATCCCCGCCATTGGCACTCAGCAGCTTACAAAAAATAATGTGACCTTACCGACACCTAAATTTTCGGGTACTGCTACGGTCCGCTACGAAGCTGGACAACCCATTTTCGGTGGTAATTTGGCGGTTAGTTTAGATTATTTTTACACGGATTCATGGGATGCTCAAAGCGGTGTATCTCTACCCAGTTACGATCTTTTAAATGCCCGTCTCGATTTGTCTGAGTTGGCGAGTGAAAATGTACGGATTTCGCTTTGGTGTCGTAATCTACTCAATGAAGAGTACACAAGTGCACCCGGTACTTTGGGGCCGTCACTGCCTGCCCGAACGGCATTTTACGGCGACCCAAGAACGTTTGGTTTAGAAGTCAACGTAGCGCTGTAACCCGTTCCATACAGGTTGGAGTCTTTGTCGGCTGGCCAGAGGCTTTCACGGTGGTTTCAAAAAGTTAGCTGGAGTGATAATCTTTTTGTATGGGTACGACTATAAAAATAATAGTGTGGTATTAAATATGATCCAGCCACTCCAGTCAGGCAATCACCAAAACTCCGAATTTAGTATACAGAAGCAAGCGTTTCAGACTCAATCGGTCTATTACAGTTCGCAAGATGCTCAACTGTCTACACCTAGTTACGATATTGAAGTGCACAAACTGAATTTACCCAGCGTAGGCCGCGGAACCTATTATTCAGAGCGGCATTGCTTTCTTGAGTATGTGGAAAGGCCCGAGCACACACTCAGGGCATGTTACCCGGATAACAGTGATCAGCATCAATCAATAGGGCAATTGATATTTGTACCCCCAGGAGTGGCGTTAGAATGGCATTGGGGAAAGGGTGTGCAGCGAGCCGTTACCTGCATGTTCGAAGTTGAGCGCTTTGGTGTTGGCGATAGAGCTGATTGGCGTTGGTGTCATATCGATTTATCTAAAACCTTCGATATAAAAAATGACTACCTCCTCACTGGTATGCGTAAACTGGGTGAAGAAGCCTGTGCACCCAGCTTCGCCAGCGATTTACAGATAGAAAGTATGCTCTCGGTTATGAGCATTGAGTTGTATCGCGAGTTTATGGGTAGTAGGCCGCTTATCGAGCGTAACCCCAAGCGTTTATCAACTCGGCAAATACATAATGTAAGAGATTTTGTTCAGGCCAACCTCGGTGACCCACTGACCATCAACCGGATAGCCGATCAATGCGACCTCTCACCTCGGAAATTATCCAAACAGTTTAAGGATGCCTACGGCACTCCTATTCGGCAGTTTGTCGCAAGTGCTCGTATCGAGAAAGCCAAACAACTCCTCGCCTGCCAGGCTAACAATCAAATGATGATCAAACAAATAGGTTATCAGTGCGGGTTTAGAGGTCCAGCGGCGTTTGTGGCAGCGTTTAAAAAGGCAACTGGGGTGACACCGGCAAAATACAGACAATGTGCTACAGGTAAACCTTACCCATAGTTTGATGCGTAGAAAACCGTCGCGATGGGCGTTTAATGGCTGGGTGAGCCTCCATCTAGTTTGTTAACTGTATTTAGAGACCCGTTGATTTTCAGTTCAGCTTTACGGCGAAATGCTCCACCTTAATGTGCCCGTTGCCATTGGTTTTGTTTTGGCTAAACAGACCTACTCTAGCGCCTACCCAGCGGCCGGGTCGCAGGGTAAATTGTTGCTCGATGGCAGACCAATATTGAGATTGGGGTAGTTTGTAGGAGAATTGGGCGGTTGCTTGGCGGGGGCCGGTTTCTTGGATGGTGACTTTTAAGTCTACTGCTAAGTCCACTGCCGACGAGGCGTTATCTTTATTCGTTAACAGTTTATTATCCTCAAACAGCGTTTGTTCCTGGCATTGGTTTAATGTATCCACACAGGTTCGATAAATTAATCGTTGGGTATCATTTAACTTTTCGATCCCGAGCCAAGCGTAATCGTAGCCGTACACAACCAACCCGGCTTCATCCCCCTGGGCCATATTTTGCCAATTGAGTTGGGTCTCCACACTCATTGACGGGCCGTACACCATTTGGGAAATCAGTGCTGGTTGCTGCCATAAATTGCTGTGTGCGGGCTGTGCGTAGAGGCTAAGTTTCCCCTCGCTAAGGCGGTACCAACCGGGCTGCCAATTGGCGTTCCATTGCCATTGCGCTCCAAGCGTTTCACCATCAAAGGTATCGCTGGTGGTGAGCCCCGCCAGTGGCTGTTGCGCTGCGTCAATGGCCAGTATCTCCACCGGCTCGCCCACACCATTGCCGTCAATGTCTTTGCCCATCACCGGCCAATCATTTATCCAGACCATGGGCTGCATATGAACGATGCGCCCATAGGCGTTACGATCTTGAAAATGAATAAACCAATCTTGCCCCTCAGGCCCGGTTACCCAAGCACCTTGGTGGGGGCCGTTTACATCGGTGGTGCCTTGCTCTAGCGTAACGCGGGTTTCGTAGGGGCCTTCAATATCCTTGGCGCGGAACACCGTTTGCCAGCCCTCTTCCACGCCACCGGCCGGAGCAAAAATATAAAAATACTCGCCGCGCTGATAAAACTTGGGGCCTTCTAGGGTTCTAAACCCGGGCAGCTGGTTGCCGTCTATCACCACCTTACCCTCATCTAAAATGGTTTTGGCATCCGGTGTCATACTGCGTAGAGTGAGTACGTTATTAAAACCGGCGCGGCTTTTTGCCCAGGCGTGCAACAGATACGCTTTTACTTCGCCGGTGTCTGCATCGGTAACCCACATGGGGGTTGGGTCGATTATACCTTTGCCGGGCAACAAGAGATGCGGTTCACTCCAGGGGCCCGTAGGCTGGGTGGCGGTACTCACGTAAATACCATAATCTGGGTCTGGCATAAAAACCCAAAACTTACCATTGTGATAACGAATACAGGGCGCCCACATGCCCTGGCCATGTCTGGGAATGGCAAAATATTCGGTCTGTGGGTGATTGTTCATCACAAAACCAATACGTTGCCAATGAATTAAATCCGTAGACTGTAAGACAGGCACACCGGGCTGGTGATTAAAACTGGAGGCCACTAAGGTGTAGTAGCCATTGTGCTCTACTACATCCGGATCGGAAAAATCGGCGAAGATGATTGGATTGCTTGGCGCGGATTTATTGGAAGCCTGCGTTTTTTCGCTATTGCTAGAAGCCAGCGACGGCAATGCCAGGGCGGTTACCAACAAAGCCAGTGACGTTGAAGCCACGAAAGCCGATGGCAAGCGCATCCCATCGGCCGCACTCATAAATCGAGCACTGTTTTGATTATTCATTTTGCCTGTTATCCGTTATGTGGGCATATTGAATGTCACTGTGCAGTGTCAGAGGTCAGACCTGCTGCAAATAGGTTTCTACGCCCTGTTGCTGCAATTGGCCAACCATTTCGGTCACTGTTTCTGCCAAGCCTGGTATTGCGGTTAAATCCTGGCCCCACAAGGTCTTATCCGCCAGTATTTGGCCAACAAAGCGTTCAACCGGTTGGGTTTGGAAGGCCGTCTGAAACTTGGTGATTATTTCCGGCGCATCCTGGGGCCCTTGCGCAGGCGTTTTCGGTTGGGCGCCATACAGCAATAAAAGCGCAGCCAATGAGGTGGCGATGCCCGCGCTTGGTTTGCCATTGCCTGCAACAACATCTTGCAAAGTTGGCAGTAGCCGAGCAGTCCATTTACTGATGCTGTTTAGGGCGATGGATTGCCAAGCGTGGAACAAAAACGGATTTTCAAAGCGTTCGATAATTGCCTGGGCGTAGGCGGTTACTTCGGCCCGGGGCTGGTTAATGGTGGGCACAATTTCATCAAACACCAAACGCTGTAAAAATTGCTTAATAAGGGGCGTTTGCGTGGCCTGGTAGACTGTTTCAATATCCAGCAACTGTGCCAGCGCCACACAGCCTGTGTGGGCACCGTTTAGGATACGCACCTTGCGTTGGCGATAGCTGGTTAAATCTTCGGTTAAAATCACATTTAAACCGGCGGACTCGGCAAACAATTTACTTAAAACTTCTGCTCTGCCATTGGTTTCAATTACCCACTGGTAATAGGATTCGGTTTCGATCAATTCTGCATCGTGGTAATTGACCGCTTGGGTGATTTCCACCACACGCGGCTCCGGCGGCCGACCGGTAACAATGCGATCCACCAGTGTGTTGTGAAAATAACAGTGTTGGCTTAGCCAGTGTTCAAATTCAGCATCCAGCTGCCAAAGCTGAGCGTACTGTTTTAAATAACCCAGTAAGACCTGGGCGTTATTTTCAATTAACTCACAGCACAACACCGTCACCCCTTTACTGCTATCGCCATTAAAGGTTTGGTACCTGCGATAGAGCAACTGAGTTAACTTGGCCGGAAACCCAAGCGCAGGTGCATCGCTAAACTGTTGTTGCTCGTCAAAGCAGATCCCGGCCTCTGTGGTATTAGAGACAATCCACTCTAACTCTGGGTTGTCCGCCAGCGCCATAAAGCCGTCTACGTCATCGTAGGGGCTAAGGGCGCGGTTTTGGATATCAATAACGTGGTAGTTATCCACCAATTTGCCGTTGTCTACGCCGCGCACATTGAGCGTAAACAATCCATCTTGCCGGTTAATCTGTTCGATCTGCTGGGCATTTCCCGGCCGTAACTTAACCGCTACTATTCCGCCATCGTAGAGTCCGTGATCGTTCAATTGCTGAAAAATGTCGTTAATAAAGCCTTTTAAAAACGCGCCGGTACCAAACTGTATAATCTTTTCGGTTTTTGCCGGTTTATTAACAAGGCTGCGGTTTAAAGTGGGATAGGTTTCAGACATAAAGGCACTATCGTATGTTTGAGTTTTGATGGGCAATAGCTCACCGGCCAGATTTTAGACCTTGTCGCCGGTAAGCCTGATACAGAAATCAGTTTATAAAGTGCTGGACGGGCTTATTCGTTGGCGGGTTTACCAATGGTGGCAAGGATGCCGCCATCCACATACACCACCTGGCCGTTGATAAAATCGCTGGCTCCGCCAGCCAAAAATATCGCCGCACCTTGCAGATCGTTGGGGTCACCCCACTTGCCGGCCGGTGTGCGCTGGATAATAAATTCGTTCATGGGGTTGCCGGGCACACGAATGGGTGCGGTTTGCTCGGTGGCAAAATACCCTGGGCCAATACCATTTACCTGAATATTATGGCGCGCCCACTCTGTGGCCATATTTTGGGTAAGCATTTTTAAGCCGCCCTTGGCGGCAGCGTATGCGCCAACGCTGTCTCGGCCCAGCTCGCTCATCATAGAGCAGATATTAATCACCTTGCCCTGTTTGCGCGCTACCATATTTTTCACCACAGCTTTACTCATGATAAACACACCGGTGAGATCGGTATGGATCACCTGCTGCCAATCCTCCACCGACAACTCCAGCAATGGGATACGTTTAATGATGCCGGCGTTGTTCACTAAAATATCGATGGCACCCACTTCGGCTTCAATTTGGCTTACCGCCTGCTCCACCTCGGATTCATCGCAAACATTAAATTGGTAACCCACGGCTTTGTAGCCCTGGTCGGTTAAATGCGCGACGGCACGGGTAATTTTTTCTTGGCTGGAGTGGCCATTGATGACCACGGTAGCGCCAGCGCTGGCCAAACCTTCCGCCATGGCCAGCCCCAAACCATGGGTGGCTCCGGTGACTAAAGCAACTTTGCCGGTTAAATCAAATAATGGATGTTGGCTCATCGTATGTCCTTGGGAGTAAATTTATCCATGTCGTCGTAATCTAGGTTTTCGCCTGCCATACCCCAAATAAAAATATAACTGGCGGTGCCTGCACCGCTGTGCATGGACCATGGTGGTGATACCACCGCTTCATCGTTTTTAACCCACAGGTGACGAGTCTCCGTGGGTGGCCCCATAAAGTGACATACGGCTTGGTCTTCCGGAACACTGAAATAAAAATACACTTCTATGCGGCGGTCGTGGACATGGGCCGGCATGGTATTCCACACACTGCCGTTGCGCAGCTCGGTCATACCCATTTGTAACTGGCAGGTTTCTAACACGGTATTCACCAACAACTTATTAATTACACGGTCGTTACTGGTTTCCATACTGCCCAACTCAATCTTGTCGGCCTCGGCCAAACCCACTTTTTTATTGGGATAGGCCTTGTGGGCCGGGGTTGAGTTGAGATAAAACTTAGCTGGCTGGCTGGCGTCCACGCTTTCAAAGATAACTTCCTTATTGCCAGCGCCCAGGTAGAGCGACTCTTTGAAGGCCATCTCGTAGGTTTCGCCATCGACTATTACACGGCCAGCGCCGCCGACGTTGATCACGCCCATTTCACGGCGCGCCAGAAAAGTGGCTGACTTTAATGCATCAATGGGTTCCAGTGTCAGCGGGCCGTTTACCGGATGAGCACCGCCCACAATGTAACGCTCGTAATGGGTGTAGGTGAGATTAATCTCGTCGGCAACAAATAAATTTTGCACCAAAAAATGGTCGCGTAGAGTTTGCGTATCCATGCCACGATAATGATCCTCGTGCACGGCGTAACGCGTGGTGTAATTGGTTGGCATAATCAGGTCCTGTTGTGATGCTTACTGCACCAGTTGGTTTACCAACGGGCCAAGCATCATAAATGGGGCGAGTGCTTTGGGGTCGTTATCAACCACCGGCTCGCTCATATAATATTGGTAACTGCCATCGCGGCCAAAACCCAGTCCGGCCACTTGGCATACCTGGGTGATGTGCAGTTGATTTTGCGCATCTACCAAGGTGAAATTGTCGACGATGGCGTTGTATGCCTGTAAAGCCTGGGGCTTATACTCGGCGGGCAACAATCCGGTTAAGGCGCCCTTTACCAATAGGTAGGTAAACATCACAGAGCCCGAGGCCTCTGGGTAGTTCCCCGGCTCGCCGGCCATATCGGTAATTTGTAACCAAACACTGTTTTCGGTTTGGTAGGGCAAAATGGCCTGCACAAACTCCAGCGCTATTTGGCTCAGTTCGGCGCGCTTTTCGGTTTCCGATTCAGGCAGTAGCGCATAAGTATCTGCTAGAGCCATGGCAAACCAGCCCATACCTCGGCTCCAAAAGAAAGGCGACAGTCCGCTATTCTTATCCGCCCACACCTGCTCACGTTTTTCATCGTAGGCGTGGTAATAAAGGCCATTATCTGGATTACGTAAAATCTCATGGGCGACGCGAAATTCTTGCAGCACTTCGTCCAGCGCGTGGCCGTCGTCAAACATCAACGAATATTCGGCTAAAAACGGCATACCCATATAAACGCCGTCCAACCACAATTGGTAGGGGTAGCGCTGCTTGTGCCAAAAGGCGCCGGCATCCAAACGCGGATGGTCTTTTAATTGATCTGCCAGCTGAGCGGCGGCAATGCGGTATCTTTCATCGCTACTGTCTTTGTAGAGCTGCAGTAACATTTTACCGGCGTTGATGCTGTCGATATTAAATTTGCTTTTGTCGTAGCTCAGTATGTTGCCGTCTTCGGTGACAAAGCTGTCAATAATATCTTTCGCCCAGGCTTGGTAGTCAGCATTACTGGTCGCCTTGCCCACGCCGTAAATGGCTTGGGTCATCATACCCATGGTGTACTCCCAATTTGCCGGGCGTTGACGCATGGTGTCGTATTGGTTGTAGGCCAGCTCGTTACCGTGGCGAGCAATTTCTGCGGCGGCGGCCTTTTCAGCCCAGGCTAGCGCACTTTGCGCTCCGCCCAATTTTTTACGCAACGCCTGAGTGGCTTGGTTGTTAATGACTACCCTGGGGGAAATAGTGAGTTGTTCTGCTTGGTCTTTTAGCCATTGCACTAAGGCTGCTTCGGTAAGGTCGATGCCAGGCTCCAAACCCCAGCTTGCGCCAAAATAATATTCCAACTCGCCGCCGCGCACTTTCAGCAAAACGCCGTTATTAAATTCGTCTTCCACAAACTGCTGGTAGTCTTCTTTTTGGAACAGAACAAACATGGCCAGAGTGCTGCCGTCTAGGGCTTGCTCACCCAGGGTAGCCATATAGCTCCAGGCTTCGCCGGTAATGTCCAAGTCGCCGGTGATAACTTTAGAACCGCCTTTCACCAAGCCAACGGCCATCTCTTGAATACTTGGGTCGGTGGATAGCTTTACGTTTACCAAGCGGCTATCGGCTTGCATGGAGAGCACGGCATTAAGGTCTGTGGTGAGATCGCCGGTGTTCCAGCCTTGGTAGTCGATGGCAAACGCAGAATACAGGTTGCCGTCTTCGATAATTTTGGCAGACCAATCTTGCACATCAGAGACTCGCTCTATGGCGTTTTTTTTCCACAGGCCATAGCCGCCGGCACCCACGGACTTACCCACCTTGAGAATATCCATGCCCCAGTCGGCCAGCTCGTGGTAACTGTCGTAGCCATCCTGGCCCACCTGATCTAAGTGCAGGCCGTAGCTTTGCTTGCCAAAAATATCAAAACCGTTACGCCAATCCAGGTACACCCGGTAGCCCACCATATTGGATTCGATGCCCGGGCCTTCGTAGCGCAAATAGTAGGAGTGGTCGGTAACCTGGGGCGGTAAATCTATGGCTTCGACATCCTGAAAAACGCCGCCTTCGTAGGTTTTGCCGTTCCAACTACCGCCAACTTTTACCCCGATTTCAGCGTGGGTTTGTTTAGCCGTTGTGGGTTGTTGATCTGCGGCCAGCTCAGCCAGTGTGATACTTTTAGCTTCTGCCGCGGCAAAATCCAGCATTAACAATGCAGCATCTTTTTTGCCGTCGCCGTCTTGATCGATCCACTGATAATCCACCGGCTGGTTATTCGCCGTAAAGCCCAAGGTCGTTAAGTCCTGAGTCGAAACGAGGCCTAAATCCGACAGCGATAGTGTTACGGATTGACTAGCGCGTGGCTGCGCGGAAGGATTGGTAACGCTCACCATTGCCAAGCTGCCACTGGGCAGTGGTTCTTTTTTGGATTCGGTGGTTGTAGCGCCACAGCCAGCCAAGGCCAAAAAAGAAACACCGTAAGTGACTTGTTTTATCATTTTCATCAACTTGCCTATCTATTTTTTATAAAAAACTCCCCCCAGTTGGGGGGAGAACAACACACATGACACTAGATCAATACTTGTAAGACATGCCCAGAAGCCATTGGGTACCGGTATTTTGCTCTGCCCAAAGGCGGCCAATACCAGGTGCCATATAATCGGCTACCGGTTCGTCGGTTAGGTTAATCCCTTCCAGGGTAAAACGCAGGTTATCGTTGAACTGATACGCCACTGAGAAATCCAGGTTGGCGGTTTCGTCGCGGTAACGCGCTTTGTTAAAATCACTGTTATGACTGGTGACATATTCGTCGCGGTAGGAATAAGCCAATCGCGTACTCAGCTTGTCGTCCTCGTAGAAAACGGTAACGTTATAGGACACATCGCTCTGGCCAGTCAGCTGCAATCCGGTGGCATCAACCTCTGAATCTACCAACGTGATATTGGTTATAACACCCATTTTTTGGAAGAATTCCACCGGTACAAAGGTGAAGTTTTGCTGGTACTGCAGCTCCCAGCCGTCCAGCATTCCGCCACCGCCGTTAACGCGGCGTGTTACATCAAACTCGGCATCAATAAGATCATTAATTTGTGATCCCAATAGGCTGTCTGGCAAACCGGTTTGTGCCCAAGTTAAACGGGTTGTTTCACTGGTTGGGAATGACTCGATATCTTTGTAGAAATACGCCAACGAAACCAACGCACCTTCATCAAAATACCACTCGGCAGAGATATCATAATTATCCGCACGGAAAGGCTCAATGTAAGGGTTACCGTAGCTCACCGCAGGGTCGCCAAAAATGGCTACGCTACCACCTGGGTTGAGATCGGTTAGGTTAGGCCGCGACATTACTTTGGCGTAACTGGCCCGCAGAATTAAATCTTCCGCTAGGTTATAGGCTAGGTTTAAAGACGGCAAAGTGTCGCTGTAATCGTGATCAACCGTTACGGTCTGGTCGCTATTAATACCGGTGGCAGACAATTCGGTTTCAACCTGACGCACGCCGAAATTACCACGGAATCGACGACCGGCTAAGTCGGTATCGAAGTCCGCTTGCAGGTAAAAACCGGTTACGTTTTCTTCAACGTCACGGGTATCGCCGGTACGCACCGCGTAGGGCCAACAACCAGAGTCTAAGTAGGTATTAAACTGCGACGAGTCACCCATAAAGAATGTTTGACCACCAGCGTTAACTACAGAACCCATGTCCGCAGTCACTTGCGGAGACAAACCACAGGCCAAGCCATCAACGGTGCCATCCAATTCATCGGCGCTGGTGAAAGAACGGTCCGCGCGCAAGCCTTCGATTTCGTAGGTGTAATCACGCTGGGAGAATCCAGCCTTTAACACAAAAATATCGTTTAAATCGTACTCAAGGTCGATTTTAATGGTGTCTGAATCGGAGCTGGCATCGTACAAACGATCTCGATATTCGGACACTTCCCAGTTAGCAGGGTTGGCGGTATCAAAGCTGTAATCCAAAAATGGACTGGTCATGCTACTGAAATCGTAGCTCACCGCGGATGAAGACTCAGCGTAGTTTACTAACTGACGTTCATCACCATCACTGTAGTGCTCATAAATTAACGTGGTCTCGCGGTTGTCCAGCTCAGATTGAGACTGAGAAACCATGGCCTTTACGCGCAGCTCGTCGGTAATATCCTGATCTAACGTTAGGGCAAATTGAGTAAACTCCGACTCCCAGTTTGATTCGAAAGCTTCTGAACGAACATCAACGCCATCCATAGTGGCCGAAATCAGCGAGTTATTGCCGTCGATGGTGTAAGCCGCAACGTCGGTCTGTTGCACCCCGGTAGATCCGGTTCTTGCCAAAGAAATCGCCTGCATAAAGGGCTCTTTTCGCTCGGATTCTACATTGGCGTATAGAGCATCAAAGGTAATTAATGTGCCTTCGGCTGGTTTAAATTGGAAAGCACCAGTTACGCCTGTACGATCTTGCTCGTGGGTTTTATCGGCGTAGCGTGGGAAGCGCGGGTGCCAGGCTGAGTTAACCGCGGCGATTTCTTCATCGGTAGTACAAGCACTGCAGCTGCCGAAGGTGTCGTCTTCCCAGCGACCTGTATCTGCGCCAGTGTTACTCACCACTCGCTCGGCGGTGGAGAAAGAAACCAATGCACCAAAAGTTTCAGAATCGTTGGTAAAGCTAAATAAACCGGAGGTACGCGGACTGGTTTTAGAGGCATCCTCGCTGTAACCGGCCTGCACGTTAAGTGCGATTTCTAATGGGTCGTAATCAAAGGGGCGGCCGGTGTGCAGATTAACGGTGGCTCCCAAAGAACCCTCTTCCAACTCGGCAGATTGGGTTTTGTATACATCCAATCGGTTAAACAATTCGGATGCAAACACGTTAAAGTCAAACGCACGGCTGGTACGCACACCACCTGAGCCCGCGGCCAAAGATTGACCCATGGCGTTATTTATCATCACTCGTGAATAGGTACCGTCCAAACCGCGCACGGTGATTTCACGGCCTTCACCGGCTTCACGAGAAATAGCCACACCGGGAATACGCTGCAGCGATTCCGCTAGGTTGGTATCTGGGAAATCAGCAATATCTTCGGCCATGATGGAATCCACCACACCAGAAGCATTGCGCTTGGCCTCCAGGGCCTGGGTTAAACTTTCACGGAAACTTGCGGTGACAACGACTTCTTCGATAACACCTTCCTGCGCGATGGCGGGAAGTGACATACCGGCTGCAATCATGGAATTGGCAATCAGTACGTTTTTAACCAAAGAATTGCGTTGGAGAAATGTAGTTTTCATTAGAACTCTCCCTTAACGTCGGCGTGGCCTTGGCGCTGCCGAGTCTGTTTTATTTATGTTTTATAGTGGTTTGGCCGTGGTTTGCTGCGCCTGGCTGCCTGCAGCCACCAACATTGGCCTAATACAGTAATCCCTTATGGCCAATAATTTAGCGCTTTGTGCCACCGGTGGCAAGCTTAAAACGAACAAAAGCCAAACCTCTTTGCTACCGGTGGCACAGATAATACACAGTTATGCCACCGGTGGCCACAGAAGATAAATTAAGTTTGCGGTTTTTTTACACTACTGCGCCGATATGCCACGGCAGAAACTCATAATTACCGTAATCTAATAATTCGCTTTTGGAGCGTTCACCGGAGGCAAAAGCGACTAAACGCGCCAATAATGCCCGCCCGCATTCATCAACGGTTTGTTCGCCGTCAAATACCACGCCACAGTTGAAGTCCATGTCGTCGGCCATGGCTTGGTAGAGAGGCGAGTTGGTGGCTAATTTAAAACTCGGTGTGGGCTTAGAACCAAAGGCAGAACCTCGCCCCGTGGTAAAGCATACGATATTGGCCCCAGAGGCGATTTGACCGGTAACCGATACCGGGTCGTAGCCGGGGCTATCCATTACCACTAGGCCCCGCTCGGTAATGGGCTCGGCATACTGGAACACACCATTTAAGGCAGAAGTACCACCCTTGGCCTGTGCCCCTAGAGACTTTTCCAAAATGGTGGTTAGGCCGCCCGCTTTATTACCCGGCGAGGGGTTATTGTTCAGCTCGGCGCCATTCTTTTGTGTGTACTGCAGCCACCAGTCGATGCGATCTTGCAGGGCTTGGGCTACCTGGGGTGATTTGGCCCGGGCCAAAAGCAAATGTTCAGCGCCGTAAATTTCCGGCGTCTCGGATAAAATCGCCGTTCCGCCGGCTGCGGTTAAATAATCCATGGCCGCCCCCAGGGATGGGTTGGCGGTGATACCCGATAAAGCATCAGAGCCACCGCACTGCAAACCAACTTTTAATTCACTGATGGCAACCGGCACGCGCTCTTGGGCTTGGGCCGCAGCTAGCATGTCTTCTACAATTTTAATACCAGCGGCTACGGAATTACGGGTGCCGCCCTCACGCTGAATGACCAAACTGCGAAAGCGAGCGTCTTCTTGCAAACGGCTGCGATCTTTAAATTGATCCAGCTGCATTACCTCGCAGCCCAAACCAATCATAAGCACCGAAGCAAAATTGGGTTGCCGCGCAAATCCCGCGTAAACCCGGTTAAGCAAATCGTACCCCTCCCCCATGGCCATGCCACAACCGGTGGCGTGGGTAAACGCCACCACGCCATCCACATTGCTGTAGGCGCTTAAGGCTCCGGGGCTGGCGAAGTGTTTTTCAATTAATTTTGCCACGGTGGCGGAGCAATTAACCGAGGTTAAAATGCCTATGTAATTACGCGTGCCTACTTGGCCATCCGCGCGAGGATACCCTAAAAAATGCGTGGGCAGGTCGGTGCTGGTTTCAGTTTTTGCCGTTTGGGATTGGCCGGCCGGGCGCTTGGGCAAACCATCGGCGGGTAAAAAACAGTTGTGGCTGTGCACGTGCTGGCCAGGCTGAATATTTTCACTGGCGATACCAATCACTTGATCGTATTTAATAATTAAATCATTTTTGGCAATGGGGCGCGTGGCCAGCTTATGGTACCTAGGTATCGTATCGGCCACGGCTAAGCCGTCTAGCTCTGGTAATAAAACATTGGGTAGTAGCTCGGTACGGGCTACCGCGACGTTATCCGCCGCGTGTAATTGAAGGGTTAACTGCATTGTTGAACACCTAGCTGATTAGCAAAGGCCTGACAGGCAGGCAGGATAACGGTTATACCAACACCGCCAACCCCTAATGTTTAAACCTAAATTCAACAATGACGACTGAAAACTCAGCCCGAGGGATTAGCGATCGGTAGACTGACGCTGTAGCAGCTCAGGCGTAAATTCTGAAACCAAATCGGCGTCTTCGACGGTTTCTACGCTGAGCGCTTGTATTAGTTTTAGCGTGGCCGCTTTGGCCATGTCTTCATTGGGGCGTTTTAACGTGGTTAACGATGGCCGCAGGCGAGAAGCCATTGGATCGTCATCGTAACCCACCACGAGTAAATCTTGCGGCACCTTAATGCCGAGATCTTCGGCACTGTGCATCACTGCAATGGCCATTTGATCGTTGCTGGCAAAGATTGCGTCCGGTTTTACTTCGCCAGACAATAATCGATCGGCGTTTTGCTTTGCGGTTTCGTAGGTAAAATCGCCGGCAATAATAAATTCTGGGCGAATTTTTTGGCCCCGCTGGGCCAATGCCTCGGTCAACCCAGCGAAGCGTTCTTTGGACGCTAAACGGTGCTCGGGCCCCAATAAAATGGCCACGTCTTTACACTGTTTTTGTTCAAATAATTGTGCCACCTGATCCATGGCCTTGCGATCGTTAGATACCACCACGGCTTCGGGCCTATCCACGGCTTTGGCCGCCAGGCGCACATAGGGAATGGTGTTTTCCCGCAGCGCCTCAAACAATGGCTCAACGGCGGAAATCGGCGGCATCACAATTAAGCCATCGATTTTAGAACGCGCCACAAAACTCAACACTTCCGGAATCAGGTCGTCTTCGTGATAGCTACGCGGGTGCACAACCAGTTCAAAACCGAATTTGGCACAGGCATTTAAAATACCGCGCTGTACCGAATGCAATACAATGGCGTTGGGCTCATCGTACACCAAGCCAATTAAATACGAGCGGCTGGAGGCCAAGCCTCGGGCTTGCTTGCTGGGCGCGTAGTTTAGCTCGGCAATGATTTTTTCAATTTTTTCTCGGGTGTCAGGATTGACCTTAGGTGAATTATTAATCACCCTCGATACGGTACGCTTAGATACCCCCGCCAAACGCGCCACATCATTGATGGTGGCCGCGCCTTTTGAATCCTTACCCATAGTGCTATCTCAATTACGCCGATGTAAATTGCCCAGCGTCCAGCAACTTGCCATTGACGCTTACCGACTGCAATTGTATTTGACTCACGTTCTCGATAACACCCATACTTTCTGCCTGGAAAATCTCGCAATTGGCCATGGTCAGGCCACTTACCGGGTTATCCGGAAAGCCGCGCAGCACAAACGCTTGCTTGGCTTGCTGCACACTTAACCCCTGGATTTCCACGTCTTTCACCGTGGGCATAAAGTCGCCATCCGGCCCTTCCTCGTAGTAGAAGTTCACCACCACAGCATCGCGCACCACACCCACTTTAATATCCTGGTAGCGAATGTGCTCGATCACACCACCACGGGAGGCGTTGGTTTTTATGCGGATGGCGCGCTCCAGCTCCGGGCTGCTCATCACACAATGGCGAGCGTGCAGATTACGAACACCGCCGGAGATCTCACTGCCCATGACAATGCCACCGTGGCCGGCGCGCATGGTGCAGTTTTGTATCAATATGTTTTCGCAGGGCTTGTTGATTCTACGACCGTCGTTATTGCGGCCGGATTTAATAGCAATGCAATCGTCACCGGTATCGAATATGCAATCTTCAATCACCACACGGTTGCAGGATTCTGGGTCGCAGCCATCGGAATTGGGGCCGTGGCTGTGACAGGTAACGCCGCGCACGGTAACGTCTTCACACAGTACCGGATGCAATAGCCAAAACGGCGCCTGGGTAACGGTAACGCCCTCGATGAGCACCCGGTTGCAACTGTAAAACTGCACAAACGAAGGCCGCAGGAAGCTGCCATCGGCGTACTGCCGGCTGGCCACCGGGTCACCGGCCTCGGCCTGGGCAAACAGCGCCATACGGGCTGGCTTTTGATCCTGCTCTGGGTAGTAATTCCAATCGCGCTCGGAGTGCTTGCCCTTCCAGGGCCACCAGGTATCGGCATCGGCATTGCCGTTGAGGATGCCACCGCCGGTAAGCGCTATGTTGTCTTGCCCATAGGCATACACCAGGGGCGAGTAGCCCATCATCTCCATGCCTTCCCAGCGCGTGAACACCGCCGGCAAATATCGGCTTGGGTCGGTATAAAAACTCAGTTCAGCGCCCTTGGCCACGTGCAACTCAACGTTGCTCTTTAAATGTACCGGGCCGGTTCGGTAAACACCCTGTGCGCACACCACACGGCCACCACCGGCTTGGCTGCAGGCGGCAATGGCAAGGCTTATGGCAGCACTGCAATCGGCTTGGCCATCGGCCACAGCGCCATAGGCTTCCACAGGAAAATCTTGCTTGGCAATATTGGGCAACGCAGTGACCTGCTTAATGTCATCGGCGCTGAGCCATCCGTTGCTGTCGGCGGTAGCCGATTGATTTGTTGGGCCCACCCAACTTTGGCAACCGGTAAGCAACGGGGCCACAGCGGTGGCAGACACCAATCCGGTGAATTGGCGGCGGTTTAACAGGGGCATACAATTACCTTTTCATTCTAAAACTCAAACGCGGGCATGTGCTCTTGCGCAATGATGGCACCGGGGTGCTGAATCACCGTACCCGCCAGTCGATGGCCATACTCGGCGGCCTTGGCCGGGGCCAAGCCGCGCGCACGGGCGGCCAAAAAACCCGCGTTAAACGAATCACCGGCGGCGGTGGAATCAATCATTTTGGCAACCGGCTGTGTGGGCACCCATTGTTCGTTATCTGGCTGCTGCACCAACACGCCCTGGGCACCATGCTTAACAATGACTTCCGCCACCCCCAAGTTAGCCAAACGCTGGGCGGTTTGCGCAGGCGATGTGTCGCCAAACAACTGGGCCTCGTCGTCGTAGGTTGGCAGGGCTATGGAAGCTGCACTGTAAGCCTGGGTAAACCAATCCTGTGCTTGGGCGACACTGGCCCAACCAGCCGGCCGGTAATTACCGTCGAACACAATATTGACGCCACGCTCGCGCAGCACCAACAACTGTTGCATAAATCGCGTACGGTCTTCGTCGTTATACAGCGACAAAGTAATACCGGAAAAATACACCGCTTGATAATGGCCTAGCTGACTAAAAAACGACTCTGCGCGCTGGGCATCCGCCCATAGTTGCGTAGCTGCAGATTGCTTGCGCCAGTAGCTGAAGCTGCGCTCGCCATGGGCGTCGGTTTGAATCATATACAGGCCAGGATTTAAACCAGGCAACTGCGCCACTAAATCGGTACCAATACCTTGCTGCTGCCAATCTTGCAGTAACCATTGGCTGTAGGGGTCCTCGCCCAGGGCGGTTACGTAATCCACCGCCACTCCTAGCCGCGCCAAATAAACCGCCGTATTTAACGTATCGCCGCCGTAAGAAAACTGCAGGCTCATGTTCCTCGCCAGAGGCTTGGCTCCGGGGTTTGATAGTTCCAGCATGCATTCGCCAATCGAAGCGATTTTCCACATGGCTTTAGGCTCCAGTTATTGTCTTTTAACGTCTTTAAATGTGTTCGTTTATCAAAACGGCGCTTAGCCGGTGAAAGCTTTTATTTACATCAAGCCAAAATAGCGCGGTAGCGCTTCGCTGATGGCCGGTACATAGGTGACCAGTAACAGCGCCACAATCATTGCTGCGTACATGGGCAACAGTGGCCGAATAATATTTTCGATGGTGGTTTTAGCAATGGCGCAACTGACGAACAACACGCTGCCCACCGGCGGTGTGCACAGACCAATGGATAAATTGAGCACGATCATGATACCGAAGTGCAAAGGTGACATACCCAGCTGTACGGCCACGGGCAAAAATATGGGCGTAAAAATCAGCACAGCCGGCGTCATATCCATAAAGGATCCAACAATCAGCAACACCAAGTTGATGATCAGTAATATTACCAACGGGTTGTCGCTAAATTGCAGCAAAAATTCAGCAACCTGAGTTGGTACGTTGTGATAAGCCAGCAACCAAGACATCGCTACAGAGGTGGCCACCAGCAGCATAACAATGGCCGTGGTTTCGGCAGCTTTGAGTAAAATAGGGTAGATATCGCGGCGTGTAATCTCGCCGTAAAAACCCCAGGCCAAGGCCAGTGCGTAAAGCACGGCTATGGCGCCGGCTTCCGTGGCGGTGAACACGCCACCAATAATGCCGCCAATCACCAGTACAATTAAAAATAAACTGGGCAGTGCCGCGAGCCCAGCGGTGGCCGCTTCGCGCAGGGAAACCCGAGCCGATGACGGGAAATTATTGCGTTTGGCATAGATACCACACACCACCATCAGTGACAGCGCCACCAATAGGCCCGGCAAATAACCGGCAATAAATAATGCCGCAATGGATACGCCGCCACTGGCAATGGCGTACACAATAAGAATATTACTGGGCGGAATCAACAACCCGGTGGTGGCGCTGGTGGCCGTTACCGCAGCACTAAAATTACGTTGATAACCGTCTTTTTCCATTTCTGGAATCATAAAACCGCCCACCGCGGAACTGGCCGCCACCGCCGAGCCGGATATCGCGCCAAACAGCGTACAAGAAATAATATTCACAAACGCCAGGCCACCGGGCACCATGCCGATCAAACATTTAGCAAAATGAATTAAGCGAGCAGCGATCCCCCCCTGCCCCATGATGACACCACTTAAAATAAACAGTGGAATGGCCAACAAAGCAAAACTGTTTAAGCCGCTGACCATTCGCTGGGCCATGGTGGCCAGGGCCGGGCCTGCATCTAAAGATGCCAGCAGTGCGCCTAACGTGGCTACACCGATACAAAACGCCACCGGCACACCAATACCTAACAACACCACAAATACAATCAATAAAATAGCGATACTCATGATTAGTCCTCCATCGCTTGTGGCGCTAGGGTTTCAATAATAGCGATGGCGGCATACAAAATGAGCATGACCCCGCTGATGGGCAACGCGCTGTAAATAAATGCCATGGGCACTTCTAATGCCGCCGAGTATTGCTTGAGCTCGGTGGTCATTTGCACTATGCGCAGCCCCCCCACAATCAATACTGCGGCGGAAAACAGTATGACCAATACGTGCACAAACAGCGCATGCAGTACTTTTTTACTGCCGGTTAGCTTATTACTGAGTATATCCAGGCCCAGGTGCATTTTTACGTGGTAAGCGTAGGCTCCGCCGAGTAAACCAATCCAAATCAATAGAAACCGAGCCAATTCCTCCGTCCATTGACTGGGATCACCCAGCACATAACGCGACACAATTTGCCAGGTTACACATAGCACCATCAGCGCTATTAACGAGGCCAAAAAAAATCGAAATCCTTTATCTAATTGCGCAACCAATGCAGTAAACATTAGCGAACCTCCTGAATTGCACGAATGGTGTCACCTAATGGTGAGGCTTCGTAATCGGCCAGCATGATTTCCACTTTGGCGCGGAAAAGGGATTTATCCGGGCGAATAATCGTGACGCCATCCGCCGCCACTTGTTGCAATGCGTGCTCGGTGTCGATCTGCCATTGTTTGCGCTGGTATTGCACCGCAACTGCCACTGCTTGCTGTACCCATTGCCGTTGCTGAGCAGTTAGGTGCTGCCACACGTAATCGCTCATCAACAAAACATCGGGCACGGCGGAGTGTTCATCCAGGGTAAAATACGGGGCCACTTCGTAGTGATGGGACAAATAAAAGCTGGGCGGATTATTTTCTGCACCATCTACCACACCTTGCTGCAGGGCCGTATACAGCTCACCCCAGGACACCGGCGTAGGGCTGCCGCCCAGCGATGACACCATGCGCATGGCGGTTTGGCTCTCTTGCACGCGAATTTTTAGGCCGGTGAGGTCATCCGGGGTATTGATCGGTTTTTTGGTGGAGTAAAAGCTGCGGCTACCGGCATCGAAATAGCCTAAACCACGCAACCTCACGGCGGTGGGCGCATCCAACAAAGCCTGACCCACTTCGGAATCCAGCACGTTTAGGTAATGCTGTTTATCGCGGAACAAATACGGGATATTAAAAATTTTCATCTCCGGTACAAATGACTCCAGCGGGCTGGCGGAGACCTTTGTCATGGCGAGGCTGCCAATTTGCAGCAACTCAATTAATTCTCGCTCGCTACCCAGTTGGCCACTGGGGTACAGGTCGATGGCCATGGTGCCCCCGGACAGAGACTGCAGCTCTTTGTCCATTACCAACATGGCTTTGTGCACGGTGTGAGTTGGATCTAGGGTGTGGCCGATCTTTAGCCGAGTAACTCCCTCGTCTTCATTACAGCCCGTGAGTACTACCACTAACAGCGCTATTACCAGCCTGCTAGCAACCCGCATTGGAGAGTTGTGTGAACAAAACATCGATCGTATCCATTGTTATCTTTATGTTTGCACCAGCGCCGCGATGATTCGGCTGCTTGGTGCTTTTATTATTGCGCGAGCAGCAATGGGCCAACACCCCACCGCTTCCGATACCGTGCCGGCGCTGGATAACTGCTTCGCTTATTTTTTTCTTACTTCTTTGCCTTGGCTTCTTCGGTTGGGCGCCGCTGGCTAACCAGCAGATTATGCCACCGGTGGCATTTTAGAGCTTAGATCGGCAATATGCAACCTAACTGGCGCGCTAGGTTACCAGCTCCTGATGTAATTACTCCGTTTTTTGGGGCGAGCGAGTGGCTTTTAACACCTCGGTGGCCTGCTTAAACGAACTCTGCAAACGGCCTCGACGTTTTAACGCGAAGCCGGTGGCCAGAATGTCCACCAGGACCAGATGGTCGATGCGGGAGGTCATCGGCGTGTACAAATCGGTGTTTTCGGCGCCATCCACCGGCAGTACCAGATCGCACTCATTGGCCAGCGGCGACAGGGCGTTGGTAATGCCAATCACCGCGGCGCCGGCGTTTTTAGCAATGGCAGCTACTTCCACCATGGCTAGGGTTCGCCCGGTGTATGAAATGCACACGGCAACATCCTGGGAACCTAAGCCGGCCGCAGTCATACGCTGGTTGAGGTTATCAATGTGAGCAATGACAGGAATATCAAAGCGTAGAAACTTGTGCTGGGCGTCGATCGCCACTGAGCCCGAGGCACCCAGACCATAAAACACAATGGCCCGAGCTTGGGTCAGCAAGTCTACGGCCTGCTCCACCGTCTGCGCGTCGCACACAGCTTGGGAGGCCTCCAAACTGGCATGGGTGGTATCAAAGATTTTGTCGATGACTTGCTCGATGTCGTCGTCAGCATCCACGGCCCGTGTCATTCTGGCTTCTTGGCCATACTGGCTATGGGCCAGCTCCTGGGCCAGCTGCACTTTAAAATCGGGAAAACCTCGACACCCCAGAGCGTGACAGAAGCGATTTACGCTGGGCTCACTGACGCCTGCGCGCTTAGCAACTCCAGCGATGGCGCTGCTAATAGCCCAATCTGGATCCGCCAGGATGACCTCCGCAATTTTGCGAGATGCCTTGGTTAACTCCTGATCCTGTTCCTTCAGTCGTGAAATTAGCCCCATATGCTCGTAACGCCCTTGTTTTTGATTAGTTTATATCAAAATGAACCTTAAGTTACGAGCAGGTGCTTGTATCCTGTCCAATTACTGTAATATTATTACACTATTCTCGTTTATATCCGGAAATACTGTCGCTTTGTCGACATTATTAAGTAATAAAATTACAAAAGGCTCCTATGTCATCCATCGCCCTTGCTAAAACCCTGCAAAATGTACAGGTTTTACCCGTTCTGACCGTCACCAACCCCGACCAAGCCGTTCAGCTGTGCCAAGCCCTATATAAGGGCGGTATCAACGCCGTGGAGATCACCCTGCGCACGGCCGCGGGCTTAGAGTCCCTGGCCGTGGTTAAACGAGAGCTACCGGAAGTGGTGGTTGCCGCCGGCACGGTTTGCAACGCCGAGCAGGTTGCCGCGGTAAAGGAAGCTGGAGTCGACTTCGGTGTTAGCCCTGCGTCCACACCCGCACTACTGCACGCCATTAATGAAGCAGAATTGCCTTTTATTCCCGGCGTGGCAACACCCAGCGAAGCTATGTACGCCGCCGAGTGCGGTTTTAATCATCTTAAGCTGTTCCCAGCCACCGCCGTGGGCGGTCTAAAGCTGTTGAAAAGCATCGCAGCTCCACTACCAGAGCTGGGCTTCTGCCCAACCGGCGGTCTCAATCAGGATAACTTCTTAGAGTTTTTGAACCTGCCCAACGTGTACTGCGTGGGTGGCTCTTGGATGGTGAACAGCGCCGATTTGAACGCCGGCAACTGGCAGGCAATTACCGATGCCGCCCAAAAAGTTACCGATGCTATTGCACAGCAATAAGCACTACACCCATCAGAATTTATAAAAGATTTAAAGCGAGGATCTACTCATGACTGTACGCGTAGCCATTAACGGTTACGGGCGCATTGGCAGAAACGTACTGCGCGCCCTTTACGAATCCGGCAAACAAGAATTCGTTAAAATCGTAGCCATCAACGACCTGGGCGATGCCGAATTGAACGCGCACCTAACCCGCTACGATTCCGTACACGGTCGTTTTGCACAACCAGTGTCATTGAATGGTGGCAAACTGGTGATTGGCGATGACGAAATTAACGTCACCAGCGAGCGCGACCCGTCCAAATTGCCTTGGGCAGAGCTGGATATCGACGTGGTATTTGAGTGCACCGGTATTTTCACTAGCAAAGAAAAGGCGCAACCGCACTTGGATGCTGGCGCCAAAAAAGTGATTATCTCTGCCCCGGCCAAAGGCGTAGACGCCACCATCGTTTACGGCGTAAACCACCAAGTATTGGACGCTAACAGCACCGTTATCTCCAACGCCTCTTGTACCACTAACTGCCTGGCACCGGTTGCCAAAGTACTGCACGAAGCCGTGGGCATTGAGCGCGGCAGCATGACCACCGTGCACGCCTACACCAATGACCAAAACCTGAGCGACGTTTATCACTCTGACGTGTACCGCGCGCGCTCGGCAACTCAATCAATGATTCCCACCAAAACCGGTGCAGCACAAGCGGTTGGCTTGGTGCTACCAGAACTGGATGGCCGCTTGGATGGTATGGCGGTACGCGTGCCGACGATTAATGTCTCTTTGGTGGACTTTACCTTTGTTGCCAGCCGTGAGACCTCCAGAGAAGAGATCAACCAAGCCATTCGCCAAGCAGCGGACGGCGCTCTGCGCCCGGTCTTGGCTTACAACCAAGAGCCTTTGGTTTCCATTGATTTTAACCACCGCACCGAGTCGTCCATTTTTGATAGCACGCAAACCCGCGTCAACGGCAACCTGGTAAAAGTGATGAGCTGGTACGACAACGAGTGGGGTTTCTCTAACCGCATGCTGGATACCGCCATCGCCCTAATGCACGCCTCTGTAACCGGCGGCGCAGAGCTAAACGGTTTAGATCAAGCAGTTCAACATTAATATAGGGCACCTTAAAGGTACTCATAAAAGAGCAAGCACAACGAAGCAGCTTGTAACAGTTTCATGCTATTAACCCAAAGAAAACTGGCCGCACAAAAAAACATCGCGCTTGTGGCCCACGATCATCGCAAGGCTAGCCTTGTAAACTGGTGTAACGCCAATAAAAACCTGCTATGCCACCACCATTTATATGGTACTGGTACCACCGGGAATTTATTGCAACGTGAAACCGGTTTGGCTGTCCAGACGTTGTTGAGTGGGCCAATGGGGGGCGACCAGCAGTTGGGTAGCATGATTGCCCAGGGAGAAATTGATTCGTTGATTTTTTTCTGGGACCCTCTAAACGCAGTACCGCACGATCCTGATGTGAAAGCGTTGCTGCGGTTGGCCACGGTATGGAATATTCCCGTGGCCACCAATGAGTCCAGTGCTGATTTAATCATCAGCAATCCTTTGTTTAACCAAACAATGGAAATCGCAGTACCCGATTACGATCGCTATTTAAAAGATCGTATCGAGCAATAGCCCACTTTTTTGCTGGCTTTCCCAACCGTGGGACGGCCAGCAGGGTGGGCAACCTCTTCTTTAACCCCGGCGTTTTTGAGTCTGGATCAGCCGAAATAGCCAATCTGCCACTCGAGCATTCTCGACCCAGAGCTTTGCCTGGTAGCGTTAACAGGTCTCGCTGGTGCCGTAAAGCACAAAAGCCATCCAGACGCTGCGGCCATGTTAACCTCGGCCTTCCGGGCCATCTTTCGGCGCTGAGGTGGCGTTATAGCTTTCCCTCTAGTGTATCCAGACATTGTGATCGCAAAACAGCCCCGCCACTGGGACACAGGCTTCGCGCTGTTTAAGGACTGCCATGATCTGGCGGCGATGAATCGAGACTTCATCATCAGCCGCTATTTTTGCGATTATTGTGAAAACCTCGATTACTTTCTGAGGGATTACGATCCAAGCTCATTTCAACAGCGGTCACATACGCGCGTGACCTTTGCTAAAAACTAAACGGCAGGAGACCAAGTGTCGTAATCTAATCTGTAATGATTATGCTCCCGGTGAATTTTACCGGGCGCCGGCAAGTTAAAGTCCATCCCACTAATGGAGAGTTGATCAGTTGCTACCCTATCGAACCGCGCGGATCTTACTTTCGACGCCTCGCTCGGATCGCTGTCGAAGGCAATAGTCACTTCCGAGTGTGCCATCTGTAGATGTGGAAAATGAACAATATCACCCCAAATCAGTAACGAACTTTTTTCATCTCCGACCACATAACCCGTATGCCCCGGAGTGTGGCCAGGAGTGTGGCCAGGAGTGTGGCCAAAAAGGGGCACCGCCTGCACGCCTGGTAGAATAGCCTTATTACTGAAAGGGACAAATTTCTCATCGTAGGCGTCAAAAGCATTACGAGCCAAGCCGAAAAAGGGCTTAAAGCTATCCGGGCCCCTGAATAGATCATATCATCCCTCCAGAATGCCAACTCCTTTTCATGTACATAAAGTTCCTGCACATTCCGGAATAAGGGCGTTGCCATTATCCCGGCCAATCCGCCGGCATGATCGGGGTGAGCATGAGTCAACAAGACAGTATCAATATCCAATGAATCTACATCTGCGGTCAAAAACGCCGCATTGAGACGTCCTTCCCAACCATTAATGCCGCCTGCCCCACTGTCAACCAAGATGATACGGCCAGCGGTTTGAACAACGAAAGCATTCACATTAATACGCGGTAACGATTCAACTCCCTTTTGTTCCAATATGGCTTCCGCTCTGTTCGCTTCTATCCCATTCAGCAATTCAAATGAGACATCAAGATAGCCATCACTCAGCATCGTGACGATTATATCGCCATAGTGCTTTCTGTTGACTGCTGGAGCTTGATAAACGTTATTTAGATCCATGATTTTTCCTCGTTACTGCTATGAAAGGATGACTTCTGGTGAATAGTGTAAGGAAACTTCTTATCTACGTGGGCGACGTAAAATCAACACATTGGATAATTGCAGGCATTTATAAATGATATGTTCGAGCCGGTGATGCTGAATGCGTCAAAACTGATTGTGCAGACTGGGAACGCTATGAGCAGGCGTAATCCTCGGGTAGACCGCGTCAGTGGTATCGTTATGTTTATCGCCGTGGTGAATGCAGGAAGCTTCTCCGGTGACGCGTTCAGCCGTTGCCAAGGCGATTGCTAAAATGGAGCAACGCTTGGGTATAAAACTCTTTTATCGAACGACTCGTCAACAGACGTTAACCTATGAAGGTGGTTTGTATTGCGAGCACTGTTTAGCCATGTTGGAAGATTTGAATTCGTTAGAGTCTAAACTCAGAGATGGGCAGGTGAGGACAGAGGGCAAAATCAGAATCAGCTGTCCTATGCTGTTTGGTCGCTACTGCATTGCGCCCGTAACAAGGAAGTTGATTCGACAGTATCCCAATATTTATATCGAAACAGAGTTTTCAGATCACGTGATCGATGTGCTATCAGCAGGTTTCGATGTCACTATTCCGCTCGGGAAACCAACGGACTCGACAGCAATTATAGCCAAGAAAATTGCGGTTCAACGCATGGTCGTATTTGCATCCCCCAGTTACCTTGCAGCGTTTGGCACCCCGACTTCTACAGAAGACTTACAACAACACCGCGCCATACTCTATGGTCGTTCTGCGCATATCTATTCATGAACAATACGAGATAAAGACGGAAAAACCATCAATAACACCCCGCCGGGCACAGAGATTTATGATGATTTGCAAGTGATTGCAGACTCTGCCATTGAAGATGGAGGATTGGCGTGGCTACCTCGTTGGGTAGGTGCATCTTATGTCAAGTCAGGCCGACTACGGTTGGTAACCGATAGTCAGCAGACAAAGCCCATAGATGTATTCATCACTTGGCCGAAAACCAAGTACCTTGCTCACCGCACTCGGCTATTGATAGATAAACTCGCAGAGCAGGTGCCGTTATTGATGGATGACCTCCATTAAAAAGCCTGAATAGGCAGTGCTCATAGTTCTGTTTCGTTTACCTAAACTGCTCTAAAAGCACGCATGTATATCCACTGCCTTAGAGCAGCTCAACCTGCAATCGCTTGACGTTGGCATTAACCTTTTTGTCGATGGGATGCCAAGCCGATTGCCAAACATCCTCCACACCCTTATGTACCGTTTGCATAGTTTTCTGTGCATGTTTTACATTTACACTGGGCGATGCTTGCGGTATTTGCATCGCGGCGGACATTAGTTTTTGCTGTAATTCAACGCTGGTGAAGGTCATCTGCGCAAAGGCGGAATGAAACGCAAATACCTTTTCGCTCCACATGCGGTACAACTCTTGACTGACCTCCGGCGAAGGGATGAGCCACTGTTTATTTAAGTAGTCGGTACGTGCATTGATAACTTTACCGGCCGCCAGCAGTGTTGCAAACGGGTTAATCGATTTTTTACGCGCCATAATTGGCTCCTATACAGTAAAAACTTTCCGAGATGCGAGACTATTCCTGCACCACAATCACTCTTGGTAGTAGCGAATAGCAAATACCGGCCACTGGCCTACTGCTTTGCCAGGGCTGTAAATAAATGCTGGTTTAATTGGAATTATGATTTGTCTTGTTGGAGCTTGCTGCTTTTATGCCACATTGGTGTAAATCTGACGCTTAACAGCTTAAATGAACTAATAAGGATATTTGGATGGCTTACTTTGCCTTTTGGAACCTGGAAAACCTGTTCGCCCCGCAGGACCACCCGGACCGCGAGCCGTGGCTGGCGCGCCGAATAGCAAACGACCTTACAGGTTGGACGGCTGACTTACTGGATATCAAGCTCAGCCAGTTGACTGACGTTATCGCAGCCATGAACGATGGTCAAGGGCCAGACGTACTTGGTGTGTGCGAGGTTGAAAACCGAACCGTACTGGAACTGTTGGTAGCCAAGGTCAATACCGCCACTGGTAGGCAATACGGCATAGCCCACGCCGACAGTCAGCGCGACCGACGCGGCATTGATACCGCTTTTTTGTACGACAGCGCGATATTTGAAGTACCCGCCGCCACACTGTTCAGTTATTTTGTGGTGCGCCGCACCGGCACCCGGGACATCACTCAAATCACGCTAAAATCCCGCGCTACCGGCAAGGACATTGTCGCCTACGCTAATCACTGGCCATCGCGCAGTGGCGGCGAAATTCAATCCGCTGGATTCCGAGCGGTTGCCGGTGAAACCTTGGCCTATTGGCACGAGCGCGTGCGTGAAGAACTGGGCGCGGACACCCCCATCATCGCCATGGGCGATTTTAACGATGAACCCTGGAGCCCGTCGGTGGCGTTTAATGCCAACACCTCTCGGGAACGTGGCGACATCGAACGGTCCCTATCTGCCAAGCTTTACAACCTTGCTTGGCAGAGTTTAAACCGAGAGGTTACCGACCACCGCGGTGATAGCCGCACCCTAGATGGCACACTCTACTACGGCGGCAACGGTAATTTATTCGATCAAATTTTGGTGAATCGCTCACTATTAAACGGCGAACGCGGTTTTCAAATGCAGGACGATAGCATGACGGTATTTGCCTACCCAGCTATGGTAGACCATCGCGTGAGCAACGGCCCCATTCGCTTTGGCTTACCGAAAGGCGAACCAGAGGAAAATATCAATACGGCAGGGTTTAGCGATCACTTTCCGGTGAGCGTGATTATTAATGAAATTTGAAAACTTGAGATATTCTTTTTTATCGCTGTTTAGGAACCTCTGAATAACCTCGGATGACTTCTGGCTTCCAGAGCTTTTCGAGATCGCGGCAGCGTTTTGAAGGCATACTGGCCGTACGTCAAGAAACGCTAACAAAGATATCGGAAAGCTCTGAAAGCCCCGCAGGGCGCGGCCTCAAAGCCCATCTGACTGCGTTGATTTTCTTGCTAAGGACGACGGCCATTAACTGCGAAAATCGCCTTGTCAGTTGAGCTTTGAGGACTCGCGCAGAAGCAATCGGGGTTAATCAGAGGTTCCTTTAATAAAAACGCCGAGCTCTACTCGGCGTTTGGATTTTTGTAAAAAATTAAAAAATGCTTAGCTCATAGATTCCAGTATCGTGACATTGGCAACACCGCCGCCTTCACACATCACTTGCAAACCGTATTTTAAATTGCGGTTGCGCAAGGCGTAGGCCAAGGTCGACATTAATTTAGTACCGGTGGCGCCCAACGGGTGGCCTAGGGCAATAGCACCGCCATTCACATTCAATTTTGCAGCATCGGCGCCGGTGTCTTTTAACCAAGCCATGGGCACGGATGCAAAGGCCTCGTTTACTTCAAATAAATCGATATCGCCAATGGCCATTCCGGCCCGTTCTAACGCTACCTGGGTGGCACGGATGGGTTCCTCCAGCATTATCACTGGGTCGCCGGCGGTGACAGTAAAACTTTTAATTTTTGCGATGGGTTTAAAGCCGTACTGCTTTAAAGCGCGCTCGCTTACGATTAACGCCGCCGATGCTCCATCGCACATTTGGCTGGCATTACCCGCCGTGTGAAAACCGTCGGGGAGAATGGTATCCAAATCGGCAAGGCCCGCCATGGAGCAATCCAAGCGGATACCTTCGTCTTGGTTTAACGGACCCGCTTCGGTATCGATAACAATAATTTCATCGGCAAAGGCATTGGCTTTCACCGCTTGGGCCGCTTTTTGGTGGCTGGCCACGGCGAATTCATCCAACTGCTGACGATTAAAGCCGTGTTTTTTTGCAATCATGTCGGCGCCGATAAACTGGCTAAACTCCGCCACGCCATAACGCTCTAGTATGGATTTGCTCCAGGGGCCCTGACCAATTTGAGCTTTTTCGTGCAGGCGAAAATCGCTTTGCATGGGCACCCGGGTCATGTTCTCAACGCCGCCGGCGATGACGATATCCTGTGTGCCAGACATTACCGCTTGGGCTGCGAATTGCACAGACTGCTGAGAAGAACCGCACTGCCGATCAATGGTGACCGCCGGTGTTGTATCAGGCAACTGGGCCGAGGCCAGCACACAACTGCGACCAATGGCAAAACTCTGCTCTCCGGCTTTGGTCACACAACCAAAGATAACGTCTTCTACTTTGCAGGGGTCAACGCCTGTGCGCGTCACCAGCGCATCTAAAACAAGGCCGCCGATATCGGCCGGGTGAGTGCCGGATAAAGCCCCTTTTCGGCGGCCTCCAGCACTTCGAACTACATCAACAATATACGCATCCATGGGTCTTTACCTCGCATGATATTTGATTCATATAGGGACCGCATTGTTATGGTCTGCGTTTGCCCTATTCAACAAAGATTGCCGCTTTGTCTAGCTTCAATAAAGACTGAGCTCCATTATGGGCCATGACTGCGGATACCACAATCAACCATATAAGAAGACTATTTTTTGCTTTGACGGCGGGCTACCTGCCAAAAACGGCAGGGGGCTATGAACCGATTACCGAGGCAATTACTTGATTGAGTTTTTGTTGGTTTTCTTCCAGCTCACCGTAGCCACTTTTGGTAATTTTGTGGGCGTATTTTAATAATTGTTTTTGCAAGCTTGAATCAACGTGGCGCAACACACTTTGGTCGGTTAAATCGGGAGAATCCCCGCTGCGATTACCGTGGGCGTGATTGGCAATTTCATTTAAATAGAGTAGCGCTCGGTCGAGCAGCACCACAGGGAATTGCGGATTTTGGTTGGGCCCAACTACTATTTTGGTGCCGCCTAGGGGCAGCGCTTTTAATTTTACCCGGGTCAGTTCAGCGCCCTTAAAATAGGCACTGCCACCAGCAAACAAGGCGCCGGCAGCGGCAAACAGGCCGTGGGATAAACCACCGGTGGCCATATCTAGGGTTACGCCCAAACCCGCGCCCATACCGGTGGCGGCGATGGTTAATTGTTTTTTGGTTAAGCCCAACACATCCCAGGTGGTTTCTGAAAATAAATCCTCGCGCAGTACCGAATGATCGGCCAGCTCTAAATCGAATACCGTGTGGTGGTACAAGTGGCGGATACGCTTAAACAGTTTCTGCTCGTACTGGGCGATTTTTTGCTGGTAATCGGCCACAGCCTTGGCTTCTGCTTCGCGTCGTTTGGATTCATCGCTAAAGGTTCTACCGACACTCAACCGTAGCGCGTAGGTTAGGTATTCGGTGATGGCCAGCACAGCGTCTTCGCGCCGATTTTGCCAATCGTCGTTGAAGGCATCGATGGCCCGGTTGATGGCCGGCTCCCAAGATTGCTGAATGGCTTTTAATGTTTCTAACAGGGCGATGCGTTCCTGAAAACGCGCTTTATGGGCGTTAAATTCACGAATCACATTAAAATGACGACGAAAAGCTTGGGTCCAGTCCTCGAAGTAATCACGATCGTCATCTTTAAAATTAATGATTGCCATTCTGGGTTTGTTGATTAACCGCAGAATTTCCATTTCCGCCTCATCCACCGGCAGTAGTGGACGCGAGCAGTCCACCACATAGATAAGGGCGGCGCCTTTTACCAACGGCTGCATTAGCTCGCAGTCGTGCTCGTATCCGGCCTGATTGGCAAATTCGGCCAAAAACGCTGCTAGCAGTGCATCATCGGTGGAGCCCTGCTGCTGCATCCACTGCAGAATATTCTGAGGGTTTTGAAACCCCGGAGTATCCACCAACTCCAAAATGGTTTCCCCGCCGATCACCACCGGAAAATACTGACAGTGTGTCGTTTCACCAGGGTAATCATTGACCACCACAGTGTCGTCTTCCGTTAACGTGGAGAGCACCGAGGACTTGCCCTCGTTGGGGTGACCAATAACGGCAATTAACGGATGGCTAGGGGTTGCTTGCATTAGGATTCACTGCCCTGTGCGCTGTCTGCGTGTACCAAAATGTTGGCCTGTTGGTGGAGATCTAATTTTTTGCGCCAAACTTCTGCCATGCGTGGGCTGATCGGCTTGTTGCCCACCTTACCGGGTTTACCCAACAACAGAATATGTAAATCCGAATGCTGCTCGGCGGCCCGTTTTGCCGCATCCACCAACGCTAATAACACTTCTTCTATGGGCGGTTGCCAACCTTCTACCACCACGTAGATGGGCTTACCTGCGGCCGGGGCGATATCGCTAAAGGCATCAATTATCAGTAGCTGCTGCTCGCTACTGGCAAAAGGCAGCCAATGAATAAGGTCCGCTTGCCGATACCGCGCCAGCGTGTCTTGCAGAACATAGGCGTTGGCACTGATGGTTTGCTGAGCAGTGATGGGCGTATGAACTGTACTGGCTTCGGCGGTATGTGGGCTGGCGTGACCAAAGCTATGCAATTGTATGGACTGCATGCGGCGCCACAGCTCCTGGTAGTGAAAGGTGTCGAAACTAAGGCGGGATAGCAGCCAGTGCTCGCGCAAGGCGGCGAACAGATAGACAGCGATTCTGGGCAACAGGCCGTAAAATACTACGCACAGTAACAGAAACGGCCACCAAGCCGCCGCCTGGGGGATCGAGCTTTGGGCGGCCAACACGATACGAGATTGCTCTATCTGGGCCAAACTCGGGTACCCCACACCGGCGCCAAGCCATTCTCGCCAGGGCCAAGCGAGGCCGCTTACTATCTGCTCCACTAGAGCCGGCGAGTCAGTGAGCGAACTCTGCCAGCCGAAGGCGCGGTCGGTAACAGCCAGCAGCAACACAAAACAGGCCAACGCACCCAGGTTGAAAGCTACCCCCACCACCTGGAACAAGCGCAAGGCGCGGTTGGCAAACAGGGGGCCATGCAAGCCGAGGGTTTGCTGCAATAATTCTTGCTGTAATTGTTGCTGATCTTGCTGGGCACCGCCGGGCCTGGCCACCAATCGTCGCCAACTGGCGGCCAATAGCGTCTGCATTAACTTGGCTGCCGGGCGATACCAAGCACTGAACCAGCGGCCGGCCAATAGCGACAACAGCACCGACAATACCAGCAGCACTAACATCAGCAACTGAGGCAGCACCAACAGCGCCAGGAAAATTGCCACGTTCACGGGCACCGTGCCGTCGTAATAGAGAGCCCCGTAGGACATGGCCGCGCCCATAAAGAAGCCAATCAACAGCAACATCCAAAGCGTGCCGCCGTAGGCGCGGTTGAACAGTGCTCCGGCATCTACGGCTAACGGTGACTGGTTAACGCGTTGCGCCAACCAGGCTAGATAGGCTCGGGGTCTGGTGTGCTGATTAGCGGGGAGCCGTTGAAATACGCTACGGTCGCGCTGGGCCTGCGCGGCGGAGTCGGTTTGCTCATCGAGCTTGAGATATTGCTCAAATTGCAGCAGATGGGACAGCGTCCAGCGTGGGCCAACAGGTTTCTTCACTCAACTACCGTACTTACTCGGGGTTCACATTAACCCGGAAGTATACACGGGACGGCCACAAAAACCCGCCCAGGTAGCAAGCTTGTTGGCTTTTTGCTGACGCCGCAATTACAAACTGGAAAAGCCCACAACGTGGGTAATTTTAGGCTCACCACCCACCAAGCGGATTTCCACTTCCTCGCTGGAGGTACCGGCGACTTTCTGGCCGTTGATCACCATGGATTCGCGCACTTTGGCCCGCACCACTGCGCGATCTTCGTGTAGATCGATGTCGGTTTCGGTACGCTGATATTGATAACCTTCGAAATGAGTCCAGGCCTGTGAAAGTACCTCGATGTATTCGTCTTTATTGGGGCTCACCACCTGCTGCTGGCCAAGCATATTGATATTCAGCTCGATCACCACGTCGTCGGCCATCATTGCGCCCAACGCGTGGGGGTCTAATTGGTTGGTCGCCACTTCAACCGCATTGATCACTTGTTGCACCATAGGTTTTGTCAAAACAGGTTTGGTCAAAGCCTGCGCCCAGGCACCGGATACCCACAACATGCAAACAGCCAAACCGATCGTTTGAATACAGCGCACCTAACCACCCCCTAAATTACAAAAAACTTAACTAATTTCGCCGAAATGCGCGTAATCCCCTTAAGACTAGCAGTTGTATTGAAAAACGCGCCAAACAATATAGAAACAAAAACACCGGCAATACTTTCTATCGGCCAAATGCGCCAGAACTTCTGTTAGGCCTAAGGGTTCACAAGCATTTACGCGACTTCTGTTGTACAGTACACCACTGTACAATTCCCAACGTCGCATTAAACCCCAGACCACACGCCAAGGATCAAAGTTGCGCCCGTTATGAGTCACCGAGTCATCGCCCGTACCCTTGCCCTATTCTGTTTCGCAGTGGTTGCTCTCACCTGGACCCACGCTCAGGCACAAACCATCGCTCAAGCCGAACTGAGCTTGCGCAAACTGCAACAGCAAAAACAAAACTTGGCCGGACAGTTACTCAACTTGCAACAGCAACAGTCTGCCGCCGTCGCCAGCCAAAACGAAGCAGATCAAGAGCTGGCGCAAAAACAAGCCGACCTCTCTGAAGTTTTACAGCACAAGCGCAACGCAGAAATTAAACTTCATACCAAGCCCACGGCCGAGAACGAGCGCTTGGTGCAAGATCTAAAGCGCTCCTTAGAGTTGTCAGAAAAAATCGTTAGCCGCCGGGAGCTGGAAGTCAGCCGTGCCGAGCGCCGCTATCAATCCATTACCCAGCGCCTGGTAGGCATCCAACGGCAATTGGCCGCCACCGAAATTTCTATCGATGGGCAACGGACTCAGCTTGCCAGCCTGAAGCAACAGGCCACGGCACAGGCCCAAGCCGCGGCCGCCGAGGCCGCCAAACGTAAGCAGCAACTGGCACTTAAAGCGGCCGAGAAAGCGGAAAAAGCCGCTGAGGCCAAGCGAGCCGTCGCTCAGCCAGCGGAGCCGAAGCCCGCCCCAGCCGAAGTGGCCGAAGCCCCTGAGATCGGCCGCGACGCAGCCGAATCTGAAGCCGAAGAGCCAGGAGCTGCGCCGTCACTAGATGAGCAGATGGACGCCATTAATCGCGCCAGTGACAGCATTTTCACCACCGGCTGGTAGACCAACGACTGGATGAGATTTACCACTAGATTTCTCAGCCTTAAATCGCCAACCCACAACCAATAAGCGCTGTCTCCTCCGGCACTGGTCATCAACCCTTAACTTTACCCTCAAAGTCTGCGGCGCTATGGCGCTCGATAACCCGGGTTTCCTCGGGGCCGGAAGTTTTGTTCACCATCTGCCCTCGCTGGTAGCCGGGACGAGCAAATACGGTCTCGCGCCAGCGCGCCAGGTTACGGTACTCCTGCACCTGCAAAAACTCACCTGCGTCGTAGGCTTCCCCGGCCTGGAGCCTGCCGTACCAGGGCGCTATGGCAATATCGGCAATGGTGTACTGGTCGCCGGCGATAAATTCTCGGCAGGCCAGCTGCTTATCCAACACATCCAACTGACGTTTCACTTCTAGCGCATAGCGATTGATGGGGTATTTGTAACGCTCGGGAGCGTAGGTATAAAAGTGGCCGAAACCACCGCCCAAAAAAGGCGCTGACCCCATCTGCCACATCAACCAATTCATACACTCTGCTCGGCCCGCGGCGTCCGTAGGTAAGAAGGCGGAAAATTTCTCCGCCAAGTAAAACAATATCGAACCCGATTCAAATAGTCGCAGTGGCTGTTCTACGGAATAATCCAACAACGCTGGAATCTTGGAGTTAGGGTTAACCTCAACAAAACCACTGCCAAACTGGTCGCCCTCACCAATATTGATGAGCCAAGCATCGTATTCGGCCTCGGCGATGCCCAGCTCCAGCAACTCCTCTAACATGACGGTAACTTTCACTCCATTGGGCGTGGCCAGGGAGTAAAGTTGAAGGTTGTGTTCACCGCGCGGTAGCGGTTTCTCATGGGTGGCCCCGGCTGTGGGCCGGTTCAGGTTAGCCCAAGCACCACCGCTGGGCTCATCCCAATGCCAGATGGCCGGTGGAGTGTATACGTCGCTCATACCCTATCCTCTGTGTGCAAACGGTTAGAAATAAGGCATTGGAAACGAGCTGAGTGGATTAGTTCGTTGAATTAAATTAACGGAGAGGGAGAAACTATTTGCAGGTCGCTGGGCACCGGCGGGCGACCAAACGACCTACCAATTGTACTGCTGGGAGCGAATCTCATAAATGACGTTGACACCATCCAACCGCGCTTGCAGCCATGGCGTTAGGTCAGAGAGCAGCGTTTGAGCTTTAACTAAGCGCGGCAGGGCCACCACTGTGGTATCGCCAAAGGCGTTTAAGAGCACCGAAGACTCATCTCGGCCAGACATAGCGTTGACCGTTAAAAAATTCCAATCGATCAAAACACCGTGTTGCCGCTGCCAATGCAATGCCGAAATCAGAGACTCCAACTCATTAAAAAGCTCACTGCACTCCTCGCGCAGCCGTTTAAGGTTATCGCTGCTATTGAACTGTATCGTCAACTGGCCATGGCTGCAGGTGGTACCGGCGGAGGAAAACTGCCAGTCCATTTCGCGGACATCACTGCCCGCGTGTGCAAAGTCACCGGCGCTGGCCAACTGAGTGGGCGATTCCGCCAGAGGTACACAGTCGACCAGGGCACAGTATTCCACCAATACGCCCTGCTCAAACGCCGATTGTTGATCTACTCGGGGATGGGCCAAGGTAATAAGGCGGTTATCCACCTGTACCACGGCCTCAGAGTGCGGGTATAGCCGCACAGCGGGTTGCGCACCTTTGACGATACTATCGTTGAGCAACACGATGCCGTGAACATAGTCGGTAACTGATCGGGCCCAGCGCGTTTGCTTGCGGTTTGCATCGCGGCTGTAAACGACGTCAATTTCATCGTAGTAGGCGGTGGCCAGATGGGATAACGCGATATTGGCAAAAATGGCGCTGTTTTCTTGCGGCATTTGTTTTAGCTGCACAATTGTACGGGCAAATAAGTTGGCCGAATCCACTTGGTCATTACTCAACGCCAACGAGGGGCCCGCAGCCAGCACAGCTAAGAATAGCAGCCACCGAACAGGAGCCACCTTGCTTAATCGGCCGCGGTTAACATGCTGCGCAAGCCTAATTTTGTTGATCATCCCTTTTTCGCCTAGAAAACCCGCCTAGAAAACCTGCCTAAATAAATCCACTTAGAAAACTGGCCGAACTTTAGCATAAAGTGACGCGACTTTTTGGCTCTTTGAGCCACAAAAAAGTCCGTTTATAAACAGCATATTGAGTTGCATTAAAATTTATGACGACTTTTCTCTGCAAGCGCCGTTTTGCGACATCAAATTGCGAGATTTTCCTCGCAGTTGCTGTGTACAATCGAACCAGCGGCCGCTCATTAATGGTACACGTAACCAGTCTTACACCGCTTTCTTGCCAAACTCTGTAGCTGCGCACAATGCGTTTAGCAAACACATGAATAAACGCCAGCTGCAGTGAACACGTTACCGCGATAAAAATAAATATTGACCCGAGGTAAGGGATGCCTGAAGTATTAGCAAGCATTGATAAACACGATGCATCAAACTACCCATCTGCAGCCATAGGCTGGTACACCACGATACTGCTGGCGCTTTTATATTGGTTATCACTGTTAGACAGAACCATTATTTCTCTGATGGTTACCCCCATAAAACAGGATTTGGGGCTCACTGATACGCAATTCGGCCTCATTTTGGGAGCCGCCTTTGCGGTGTCTTTTTCAGTCTTCGGTTTAATTGCCGGCACCATTGCCGATCGCTACAGCCGCCGCACCATTATTTACGTCAGCGTTACCGTGTGGTCTGTGGCAACCGCCGCCTGCGGCGGCGCGGCCAGCATGTGGCATTTACTTCTGGCCCGGGTGGGCGTGGGCGCGGGAGAAGCCGGTCTCAACCCCTGCGCTAGTTCCATGATCACGGATTTATTTCCACCCAAAAAGCTCACCCTGGCACTGGCCGTGTATGCGCTGGGCGCCTCCGTGGGCGCCGGCTGCGCGTTTTTATTTGGCGGCGTGCTGGTAGAGGCGGTGTCCAAAACGCCCACCATAACGCTACCGGTGATTGGTGAAGTTCGCTCCTGGCAAGCTGTCTTTTATATCATTGGTCTGCCCGGCATTTTTGTAGCTTTACTGACCTTTACCATCCCCGAGCCCAAACGCCTGGGCGTGCGCAACCAGCAAAAAAATACCTCAGTCATAAAGCACATCGTGACCAACTACGGCGAGTTGCTCAAATTTATGGCTCAGCGCAGAAAGTTCTTTATTCACCACTACATTGGCTTTGGGCTAGCGTCTATTTGCTTTACCGGCGGATCTGCTTGGTACGCAGAGCATATTGCCCGCGCCTTTGGATGGGACGCGGCCACCCGTGGTACCGCCCTGGGCGTGAGTTTGGTGGCCGGTGGCTTTGTAGGTAAATTCGTGACCGGCACAGTAGTAGGAAAACTCACAGAAATGGGCCATAAAAACGCGCAATTTAAATGGTACGGCTGGAGCCTAGTGGCGGCCACCCCCATTGGCGTGTTTGGCTGCATGAGCAGCAACCCTTGGGTGTATTTAGTTTGTTTATTTTTATTTATTGCTATGCTATCACCGCTGGCTGCCGTGTACATCGCCTCACTCAACCTGGTAACCCCGAACGAACTACGCGGCACTGGCGTGGCCTTTTTTGGCACCATTGCCGGCGTGGTATCGCTCAGTGCCGGCCCTCTTTTAATTGCGATGTTTTCCGATTACATTTTCGGTGGCGACGCCATCGGCTTAGGTATGGCGTTGCTGTACGGCATCTTCTGCCCGCTGGCTGCGATAGCCCTTTTAACCGGCAGCAAGGCCATGTACAACGCCGTTAGCGAAGCAGAAAGTTGGAATTAGTACGCTGACTTAAGCGTTATTGCCGACACCTATTTGTCCGCTCATTTACTGCGCGGACAAAATCACCTTCTCCTTTAACCTTCCCCGTCCCCCTCTCCGCCCCCGATTCGTAATTAATCATTATCTAATTTTCATCACTGGTACGGACAACCGCGCGTTTTAGTTGGCAAAGCCATCGATATTACTTACCATAATTCCGTATACGCACACTGTTTTTTGCGTATGCGAACTGAGCTAAAAACCCGATTAATACAATAAGAGATCGCCAAAGAAATCGCGAAGGCCACAGGAAGCTGTTATGTTCGCTTTAAACCTCGAAAAAATCACCGATCACCTTGGCGCCAGGGTATTTATTGATGCCAGCCAATTGCTTGCCCCCGATGCACCTGCCGCCGTGCTGGATGCACTCAATCAATACGGAGTTTTGGTATTCCCACAAATCCACGTCCCCGATGAAACCCTGGTGGCTTTTACTAACCAATTGGGAGACATGGAGGCCGCCACCCGCACCGCCGACGGCTCTAACGTAAGTGCCAAAGGCATTTATCGTATTGCATTAGACAAAGACGATAAAACCCAGCGCGATTACGTGGTTGGCAATAATTACTGGCACATGGATGGCACCTCCTACGAGGTACCCGGGAAGGCCACGTTACTGAAATGCGAAAGCCCTGCCAGTGCTGGCGGCGAAACCGACTTTGCGCACGTTTATGCGGCCTATGAAGCATTACCTGAGGATAAAAAGCACGCCCTACAAAACCTGCGTGTGATCCACGGTCTAAAAGCCGTGGGTGTCAAAATTTACGACAATCCCACGCCGGAAGATTTCGAACGCTGGCGCGTAGCTTTCCCCGAAACAGAACAACCCTTGGTATGGCACCAAGCCAATGGCCGTACCTCCTTGGTGATTGGCTCAACGGCGCAGAGCATCGTCGATATGCCGGAAGCCGAGGGATACCAACTGCTGCAAGAACTAACCGATTGGTGCACTCAGCCTCAATTTACCTACCGCCACCATTGGCAACAAGGTGACCTGGTTATTTTTAATAACCCAGGCCTATTGCATCGCTCTCGCCCCTACGCAGAAAACAGCGGCCGGGTCATGCACAGAACTACGGTTAAAGGTGTAGAGGCATTTACCTACGGTAATATTTAAGGCAAAAATTTGAGGCACAGTTACGCTGAAATAGTCACGCCGAAATAGCAAAGTTGGGCCCCGCACTATGGCAATGATTTTATAACTTGGCCAAGGTTAAAACTAAAAGCTCACGCGTTAGGAGATTAATGACTATGCCCAATATCGGCCTTCACCATCTGTGCGCCTTAGAAATTAACGCTGAGGAATTGGTAAGAATAGCCGGACGCAATGGCTTTGTTACGGTCTCGACCTTTACCCAAGGGTTAACGGGCGGCCAAAGTCAGTTTCCGCTGATCGACCAGTCTAACAAAAAATCGTTTACAGCCGCCCTCAGCCATAGTGGCGTTAGCCTACTCAACATCGAGTGCTTTATGTTGACGCCACACACCCAGGTAAAAGATTACGCCCCCGCGTTGACTCTCGGTGCTGAATTAAACGCCGTGGGCGCTACCGTATTGATTTACGATACCGACAGCCAACGGGTGGTGGATAACCTGGCGCAACTGTGCAGCCTGGGCCAAGAGCTGGGGTTGAAAATTAACGTTGAGTTTATGGCATTAACGCCGGCATTTAACACCCTCGACCAAATGCTCGCCCTGCTTAATCGCGTGGCGGCAGATAACCTAGGTTTGGGCTTGGATATTCTGCATTTGGTACGCACAGGCACCCAGCCGCAACAGCTCGGTAAAATACCACGCGAAAAAATTCATTATGTGCAAGTGTGCGACAGCAAGAGTTTAGCCGTAACCAACGATTACGCACGCGAAGCCGGCAGCCATCGGTTGGCGCCCGGCGATGGCAATATTGAAATAAACCGGTATCTATCGGTACTACCAGCAGGGGTTGCCATGGAGCTTGAAGTACCCCAGCCCGCCAGCACACCGGCAGCCGATAGAATCGCTTATCTAGCGAAAAAAGCGTTACACATCGGGGCTTAAATTAACGCCGCGCTTGTCGCAGGCAATCTGTTTAAATCCGGGCTGTTGACCCTGCTGCAAACTCGACACCGGCTTAAACCCAGCACGTTCTGCCAAGGGTAGATGACTAGCCTGAATAACGTGGAGATTGATTTTTTCGGTGTGGCCGCCACACACTGCGGGAAACATCACGCCAGTCAACACACCGCAGGCGCTTTCCGTCACAGTGACACCGGCGGCCTGTAAACGCTGCTCGGTTTTGGCCAAGGGATGGCCTGAGAAATAGCATTGCTTAGCACCGCTATCGATGTAAACGGTGACGGTTTCCACGGCACTGCCCTCTGTTGTTTGACCCTTACAGCCAGCCACGAATACCGTAACAGTAATGATAAAAAAGGCAATCAATACACCACACAGCCTAGCAACCCTGCGAGGCCAACACATTCTTCGCCCTAAACGATGTAAATACGATTGCACGGTAGACTCTCTTAACCAATTCGCAGCCAACTTTAAGGGGCACTATACCGCGTTACTAGGGCCTGTTGAATAAATCAATGAGGTGAGACAAGCGCAGCCGATTGTTGGGCAATCATTAATTCTTCGTTGGTGGCGATAACATACACCCCTAGGGCGCTGCCTTCGGCGTGTATGCGATTGATGCTTTGCGTACCGGCGCCCGCCACACTGTTGGCGTGCACATCCAGCTTAACCCCAAGCCAAGCTAAATAGTCGCAAATCATTGTGCGGGTGGCAGCGCTGTGTTCACCAATGCCACCGCAAAAGACTATGGCATCCAAGCCGTTTAAAGCCGGGATCAAGCCGGCCAATTTTTGCGCCGCGCGCAAACAAAACAACTGGCGCGCTTGCAGAGCCTCGGGCTTACAACTGCGTTCCAGCTCGCGCATATCGCTGCTCACGCCAGACACACCCAACAACCCCGATTGTTTGTACAACAGCTGCTGAACCTCGTTTAAGCTCATACCTTGCTGCTGGCATAAATGCAGTACCACACCGGCATCCAACTCGCCACAGCGAGTGCCCATCACCAAACCATCCAACGCAGTGAAGCCCATGGTGGTGGTAACGCTTTTGCCATCTTGCATGGCACATAGGCTGGCACCGTTGCCCAAGTGCGCTACGATGACCTTTGCTCGGTGCTCAGGCTGCAGCACGCAGGCCAATTGGGTGCTGATATATTGATAAGACAGACCATGAAAACCATAGCGCTTTACGCCTTGCTCGTTAAGTGCTCGCGGCAGAGCAAACCACTGCGCCAAAGGCATTTGAGTGGCATGAAAGGCAGTATCGAAACACACTACCTGGGCCATATCCGGGTAGTGTTGACGAATAATTTCCACCGCATTGATTTCTGCGGGCAGATGCAAAGGCGCTAAGGGAATAAGAGTCTTAAGCCGAACTAGAACCTCTTCATCCACCAATATCGGTTGGCTATAAAAATCGCCACCGTGCACCACTCGGTGCCCCACCGCCGCAATGCAATCGCCACCAAACGTATTTTCCACCAGCGCCACTACCCGATCCACCGCAAGAGACAGAGCGTTTTCATCGGGGCTGTCGCTGGGCGATACCTTAAACTCCAGCTTGCCGGCGGTTAGCTTATGGCGGACCTGGGCATCGTAAACCGAATATTTTAAATTGGAGGAGCCCGCATTTAACGTTAAATATACCTGCTCCATGTCATTGCACCGGCACTTGTTTGCTCATTGCGTACAACTGAGCCAAAGCACAGGACGCCAACCGCGTGGGGCCAGCTCCGGCGGCTCGGCTGGTTAAGATTATGGGCACCTTAGCCCCCATAACAATGCCGGCACCGTCAATACCAAACAAATACCCCATTTGCTTGTACACCATATTGCCGCTCTCTAAATCCGGTGCCACGATAATATCCGCATCACCCGCCACCTGAGACACAATGCCTTTGGCCTCGGCAGCGGCTTTTGAGATGGCGTTATCGAACCCCAGCGGTCCATCCAACAGCCCGCCGGTAATTTGCCCTCGCTCGGCCATTTTGCACAGAGCGGTGGCATCTAATGTGGACGGTATATCTTGGTTAACGGTTTCCACCGCGGACACCAAAGCCACTTTTGGTGTACCGCGGCCCAAGCCTAAAAATAAATCAATGGCGTTTTGCACGATGTCGACCTTCACCGACAGGTTGGGCTGAATATTAATGGCGGCATCGGTTAGAAAAAGCGGCTTGTGATAGCTGGGAACATCCAGAGCAAAGATATGGCTCATGCGCCGGCCTGTACGTAGGCCATGTTGTTTATCCACCACCGCGGCCATTAATTCATCGGTGTGGAGTTTTCCTTTCATTAACGCCAGGGCTTGGCCGCTAACCGCCAAACCCACAGCCACTTCGGCAGCCTCATGGCTATGCTGGGTTGAAATTAATTGATAGGGCGATAGGTCGATATTGGACTGCTCGGCAACGGCGCGTATTTTCTGCTCCGGCCCCACCAAGATGGGCTCGATAATACCCGCTTCGGCAGCTTCCACCGCACCCAATAAAGAGGCCTCGTCGGTGGGGTGGACAATGGCGGTCACCAGTGGCGGCAACGGCTTGGATTTGGTCATTAGCCAATGGTAAAACCGGCCGCCGTTGTCCTTAAAATCGATTTCTGGCAACGCTACTTTTTTGCGGCTTATTTTTTCAGTAGGTGCGATCACCCGTGCCTGACCAACCACCACCTGCTTGCCGTCTTGGTTGGTGCATTCGCAGTCGAGCACCACGGTATTTTTATTTTCATTATTGCTGTCGCAGGTTTTTTCACTTACCTTCACCGTGGCAGTAACCGTGTCACCCACCTTTACCGGGCGTAGAAAGCTCAGGCTTTGATCCAGATAAATAGTGCCGGGGCCAGGCAATTGTGTGCCCAAAACGGTAGAGATTAATGCCCCACTCCACATGCCATGGCCGATAATGCCATGAAACATATCACTCTTTGCGTACTCTTCGTCTAAATGCGCCGGGTTAACATCGCCGGACATGACGGCAAACAATTGAATGTCTCGCATGGTTAATACGTGGTTAACACTGGCGCTGTCTCCTACCTCAATTTCGCGGTAGGTTTTATTGGCTATGATATCCGTCATACTGCACTCCTGGGATAGCAATTGCGGCAAATTTAGGTTCGTAAATGTATTTGGCTTTGGTACATCAACTTGGGGCTCGCATTAGCTTTCGTAAACGTAGCTGCCCGGCGCGTCAGCCAGCACCCGGTAGCCTTTTTCATCGTTACCCATGGCCGGTGGTACCACCGGTGTACCGGAATATTGTTCTAACCAGCAAGCGTACTCCAGCCACCAAGAGCCCTCTTGAATGGCCGTGGTTTCCAACCAGGTATCGGGGTCAACATAGGGGCTTTGATCGGTACTGTGGGATACCCGGTAATGGCGCCGGGGGTGGCCGGGCTCAGAGACAATGCCCGCGTTGTGCCCGCTACTGGTAAGCACAAAGGTCACGTCGGTATCACTTAAAATATGAATTTTAAACACCGATCGCCAAGGCGCCACATGATCCTTTTCCGTTCCCACAGCAAAAATAGGCGCCCGAATATCGGTGATGGAAATGGGTTTGCCATCAACCAAATATTGCCCCTGGGATAATTCGTTATCCAAAAACAAATGGCGAAGGTAATGGCTGTGCATGCAGTAGGGCATGCGCGTGGCATCGGTATTCCAAGCCATTAAATCGTTGGCACTGGTACTCTCGCCCATCATTAACTCGTGCACCAAGCGCGACCAGATTAAATCGTTTGAGCGTAGCATTTGAAACGCGCCGGCCATTTGTGAATTGTCCAACACCCCCTGGTGCCACATCATGTCTTCCAGAAACGTCACTTGGCTTTGATCAATAAACAACATCAACTCGCCAGCTTCACTAAAATCGGTTTGGGCAGCCAACTGACACAAACTTTTAAAACGATTGCTTTTCGCCCGCGCTTGGGTGGCGGCTGCAATGGTCAGCAGGGTTCCTCCCAAGCAATAACCGACACCGTGAGCCTGGTCTTGGCCGGTGATAGCCTGCACGGCATCCAGCGCTGCCTCTACCCCCAATTGCCGGTAATCGTCCATGGTCAGCTCGCGGTCTTTACTGGTGGGGTTGTGCCAAGAAATACAAAAGACCGTATAACCCTGTTGCGTCAGGAACTGAATAAACGAGTTCTTGGGTGATAAATCCAAGATGTAGTATTTCATAATCCAGGCCGGTACGATGAGTATTGGCTCTGGCTTGACTTTATCCGTACTGGGCTCGTATTGAATAAGTTCTATTAATCGGTTGCGGTAGACTACCTTACCCGGCGTGACCGCCAGATTAACCCCCACTTGATAGCCTTCTGCCGCAACCGGCTTTTGCCCCTGCAGAGAACGCTGCCAATCCTGCACGGCATTGGCGATACCGCGAACGATATTGGCGCCACCCTCTTGAGCAGTTTTCACCTGTACCTCGGGGTTGGTGGCAAAGAAATTACTGGGCGAAAACATATCCAACATTTGCCGCGCACCGAACTGCATCATGTTTTCATGATGCTTAGAAACTCCGCGCACACCCGTAGTGGCGCTTTGCCACCACTGCTGTGTTAGTAAAAAATTTTGTTGAATAACGTTGTATGGCCAGGTTTTCCAACCCACATGAGAGAAACGCTTATCCGTGGGCTGAGGCTCTACACAGGGCTCTAGCATGGTGTAAAACGCGCCATTGGCGGTGTAATTAGTCAACCGCAGGTTTTTGTTCCAATACTGTTCGGCCAAACGCATTTGTTTGCCGGGAGATATCATCAGATGGCTGAACCAATCCGCATAGGCCTCTAAAACCGACGCAGGGGAAATGCCCATGGTCACCTTGGCCATCATTGCGTGAATGGAGCGATCCCACTGATCGCCCAACTCTTGGGATGGCTGCTGCATAATCTGCGATACATCGTTCATATAACGGTACAGCGGCCAAATCGCATTAAATCGCTTTAGCCGTGTTTGCGCCTGTTCGCTCACTAAACCTTGTGCACCGTTACGTACAACAGATGCAGCAGGCTCTGGAAAGGAAATCACGTTTTCCGACAAGTTCTTAGCCATTCTTATATAACCACTGTTAACCGCTCCTTGGAACGCCCAGCAATTCTTAGCCACTCCTAGGAACGCAAAGCAATTCCCCAAACCAATGGCAAGCCAGTTATCTCGGCATTACTGAAAGTTAAATCATACTCCCTTCGTTACGCGCTGATTTGATACAAATCACGAACTGTTACACGGCTTAGACGTTAGCCGCATGGATAGATAGTGGCAGCACCTTGCAAAAAGTACTGGTACTGCATTCGACCAAAGCCATTGAATCTGCGAGCAATAAAATATGGCAGCAAAAGTAGGCCAATAGCAGCGATTGCGAAAAAACATCACCAAAACTGCTTATGAAAATCTCCATTACAAATGAGAATACACCTTCGGTGGCACGCCAATAAATGCTACGTAAAAAACTAGTACGCTCGGCAATTTTTTAATTGGCTCCTACCACCCAAAAGCTTAAGCACAAGAATAACTTTGCCATATTTACTCACGTATTTTTTGCAGTCTAAAACCTGACTAAGTTAATTTTTTCGCATGAGAAATGCCTAGCGTTACATTAGACATGTTGGAGTAGTTTATTAGCGGATAAGAAAAAGCATTAATACTTAGAGTTAAAATTACGGGTGTTTGCGGGCTCTCGCCTATTTCAATGTGACCTTTCCAACAGAGAAACTGGCTGGTCAACTCGACGAGAATTGCGAAGAAACGTCAAGCAAAGCAATTTTAACCGCCACAAATGGCCGCAAAAAGGAGATAAGCGTCTCATTAGAGTAAATAAGTCTAAGCCGCTTTTTAACATCCAGAGCAAATTGCCGGATAATCACAACATATCGTTAGGCTCTTTCGAGCGCTGTCAGCGAGATTTTTCCACCGTTCGATACACCATACTCACATGCTGTGTTTTTTAGGTCGGCTCTGCCGATGGCAAGCAATGGGTTTTGGTGAAAACCTTTAGGTGTTGGCTAAGGTCTATAGACGTTAGCGAATGCTTGGTTAGTGATTGGCGAGAGCCTGATTACGGGTTTTTTGTTACTGCTTTGTATAGCAGGCACTTGATTCAAGTATCGTCTAACGAGGCATAAGGTGGTAAAACCTCTAGAATTTCGCGCCAATATCAGGGACGAAGTGCGCATGCCCGTCAACGGATGTTAGTCCTAAGAGCCCATCGAAACAGTACGATCCAGAATAACAGTTGGTACATTGGCCACCATGAGTCAACGGTAGCTGTATTTTAGTCGGCATAGAGCAGTGCGACTGCGTTGCTCCCATAAAAAAGGATACGTCAAGATGGAATTACAAAAGCCCAAGAAGGGCACAAGAGGACGCCCCATTTCATTCGATAAAGGTCAGCTGGTTAATGCTGTGATGCAGAAGTTTTGGCAACAAGGCTACAACCAGGTATCTCTGAATGAAATCGCTAAAGACAACGGCCTTACCCGGGCCAGCTTGTACCACAGTTTCAACTCCAAAGAGGCTTTATTTTCCCAGGCCTTACATGTCTACCTAGAGACCGCGCCGGAGGCCATTCTAGACCACCCGGTCAGCCCCAGTAGCGTCAGTGATTTTCTGTTTAGCCTGATGGATAGCATCTGCCACGCCAGGGCCGCCGATCCGTTGCGCCGGGGCTGCTTGGTGTGCAATAGCGTTAATGAGCTGGTTGGCTCTGAAAGCCCGATCAAAGTCGAAATTTTGGATGTCATGGCCGCGCGTCAACTGCACGTAGAGCAATTGATCTCCCGTGCAGTGCGAATGGGCGAGCTACCAGAAGCAACCAATATCGAATTAACCGCAAAAATGTTTATGAACTTCATTTTTGGGTTAAATACCTTTTCCAAAACCGCCGAAAATGAATCAGAGCTACGTGATCTGTGCGAGGCGTTTTTAAAAAGTATGGGTTTTTATCGCCGGGCCGAGATTAGCCAACAAGCCGGATAAATTTAGCGGCATCAACCCGATGCCGTAAAAATGGCCCGCAAACATTAGCCCGTAAAAAATGGCCCATAGAAATCCGCCCAAAGAAATTAGCCATCGAGTAGGAGGGGCCTCGCGGTCCCCGTCCTCTCACACCACCGGGCATACGGTTCCGTACCACGGCGGTTTATGTTAATGATTGTAGCCGGTGGAACTGATCCACCAGCGATACCAAGCCAAGGCGATCGAAGCGCCGTTTGGGCAGTGCTTGGTTCATGTGGCTTGCGCCCGCATTCCACCAAGCCCCTCTACCGTTTTGCGCACTAAACCACGCCCGCTTTTCAGTAAGACCAAGTTTCATCAAGTTCTTGGCTCGTGTGAAAGAGCGTTTCCACTGGCGCCAGATTATCTTGCGTAGATGGCGGCGTACCCAGCCATCTAATTCAACCAAGATTCCCTTCACGCCAATGAATCGGAAGTAGTTGATCCACCCTCTGATTTTCGGGTTAAGTTCTTCTACCGTCCGGATTAACGATCTACCCCGCGACCTACGCAACAGCGATTTAAGATCTCCACGGAACCGTTTCACCGTCTCCGGGGATATTCTAAGGCGCACGTTGCGCTTACGCGGACACACACTGTAACCGAGGAACTTCCGTTGCCACGGTCGCCCAACAGCGCTTTTATCTCGATTAACCTGCAACTTCAGCTGGGTTTCGAGATAAATGCTCAGTGAGGTCAACACCCGTTCGCCCGCTTCTTGACTGCTCACGTAAACGTTACAGTCATCCGCGTAGCGACAAAACGCATGGCCGCGCCTTTCGAGTTCTTTGTCAAAGTCATCCAATAATATATTGGATAGCAATGGCGATAGCGGCCCACCTTGCGGTGTGCCTTTATCACTGACAGTGAATACACCGTTATCCAGTATCCCTGCTTCAAGATAGGCGCGTATCAGCTTCAGTACGCGCTTATCCTTAACTTTGCGAGCAACACGCGACATCAGAATGTCGTGATTTACTCGGTCAAAGAACTTTTTCAGATCAAGATCAACCACCCAGCGCTTACCGCCCTCAACGTAGCGTCTGGCCTGCTTTACTGCTTGGCCTGCGCTACGCCCAGGCCGGAAGCCGTAACTACTGGTTGAGAAGTCTGGCTCATAGAGCGCACTGAGCACTTGATGTATGGCTTGTTGTATCAGCCGATCCAGTACCGTTGGAATACCCAGCTCCCGGATACCTCCGTTGGGCTTAGGTATGGACACTTTGCGTACCGGTTTAGGCTGATAGCACCCAGTCAGGAGCATTGATTTATGCTTGGGCCAGTTTGACTTTAGGTGGGCTTTTAGCTCGTCCGTTGTCATTCCATCTACGCCCGGTGCTCCTTTATTTTTAAGCACTCGGTCATAGGCCTTTTGCATATTGCTCCGTTCTAGTATCGCTGACAGTAGATCTGTCGACTCTTGGTTCGAGTGGGTTGTACCCGCCGCAATGTTGGCTACGCGCATCACCTATCGTCACAAATTCTGTTTGTTATTGTCGGTTGAGGCTTTCTGGTTTTCATCAGAAATTCTGTCGCTTTTACATCGTCGAGAATTCAACGCTCGTTCCAATTAACACATTCGGCCCTTCAGTTTGTGGTAGCAAACCTACTATGGCTTCTGCTGACTTCTGTCGTCGCATCCCAACACCTCACGATGCTGGTAGCCTGTGGCACAACAACAGACCTCCCAGGGTAATACGCGTGACCTTCACACTTATACCTGCCGCATCTACAGCCGTAGTTTCCGTGTAAGTTTTGGGCTTTGAAGATAATGGCCTTCTCACCCACTACGACTGCCTTCCATGCGATTCCTGTTCGTCAGGCCAGTGCTTTGCCTGCGGCTTCCTTCAGATTCCTCCTCGCGGAGGACACCCTTGCCGTTCGGCTAACTGTTCCCCTTACCGGGCCAGTAGAGGACTTTCACCTCCAAGTCATCCAATCACCACCACGCGGATTGGAACAGCGCTTGCGCGCTACGCGCCATGCCTGGCGCACCATAAAAAAGGCCGCCGCAGCCTAGGCTGCGGCGGCCCTATCTTTAAGGCTTGCAAACGTTTGCGCTGAATAGCCCTTAGGACTTAACAGCCGCTTGCTCTGCGTTTTCTTCGTGTTGCTCGGCCGCCTCTGGTTGAGCCTCTTCATTAGACTCAGACTTTGCCGCCGCCATAGGGGGCATGGGCAGCTCCGGTGCGTCGGTGTTGTCTAATCGCAGTGCGTCGCGGTAAACCAAACCACTGGTTTGATGCTCACCCAAGCTGGTAAGCAGCCGAGCCAGCTCGGAATAGGCTTCCCGGGTTGGCCCAGCCTCGATGCTTTTCTGATAATAACCCTTGGCTTTATCCCACAGATGGTTACGCATACTTAAGCGCGCCAGGGTAAGCAGCAAGATGGCGTCTTTGGGGTGGCGCTTGAGCCAGCCTTCGGCGTGGGACAACTGGGCCACGGAATCAGCGGAATCCATTAAGCCGTAGTACAACACCATGTCTTTATGCCAAGAGCTGCGCAAAAATTTACGTACCGTAGACTCGGCTTCTTTGCTGTCACCCACAATAATCAATGAGCGGGCATACTCGGCACAAACCTGGGGAATTTGCTGGATGCGACTGGCTTGCTCCAACCAAAACATTTGCAGCTTGCGGCTGGCTTCGCTGGGCTCTTCGTTGGCTTGCTGGGTTTGCAGGGCTTTCAAATCGGCAATCACCAACTTACCTTGCAGCTCACGCCAGCGATCCTTGGGCAACTGCGGGCGCAGGCGTGGCAGCATCTCGCGCACCTCGGCCCAACTGCCCAATTCCATGTAGGTATCGCACAGACGGTCTTGCACCATAACGCTGTTGGGGTGCTGCTGGTTAGCTTCCAACAGTGTTTCCAAACGCGCTTCTTGGTTGTTAGCCCGGCGGAAGATTTCTGCACGCGCCAACGCCATGGTAACGCTTTGCTCGCCAAAATCTGGCTTGGCTTTATCTAAAAAGCCCAAAGCCTTACCGGTGTCACCCAGCGCCTGGGCGGAATCCGCCGCAGCCAGCAGGTTAACCAATGGCATGGGCGATTTTTTGGCCGAGCGCAACAACCAGCGCTGGGCTTTGTCGTGCTCGCCACGCATGTAAGCCAACATGCCGCGGTTGGCCAGTTTGGCGGCGCTTTCAGAGCTGCGAATACCCAACGCTGGGCGGGTTAAACGCCAGGAAAGACGCAGTAATTTCACACCCCAGTAAAGTGCGATCAGCAACACTATCAGTGTTAACACCGCCATCCACAGGTTCATTTCTAGGGTGGTTTTATTAATGGCAATCAACACATAACCCGGTACCTCGGTCATGAGTTTGTCCAACGCGTAGCCGCCTACAATAAGCAGCAATACCACCAACAGTATTTTAATAATTAAATTTTTCATTCTGCTTAGGGCTCCTCACCGCTGCCCGCAAGCTGATGCAAGCGTTCGATGTAAGCCTCCAGCTGCTCAATGGAGTTGTCGATGTGAGGCAAGTCCACGGCGATGGGTCGTTCCTGCAAGCCGGTGAGCTCTTCAATCAAGGCTTTGCTGGCTGGCGTCTCTGGGAAATAACGCTGCACCAAATCAACGGCTTGGCCCAAGCTAGCCGCGTAGATTTCGTTTTGCTCACGCAACATGGCCACCTGAGCAGACTCCAAACTTAGGCGCACATTTTGTCGCAGGTAGGACTCCTGGGTAGGCGCAATCAGAGCACTTTGAGGCTGGTCGTGACGCTTCAACACAAAGTACTGAGACAAACGGTCACCGGCGGCATCCAAATATTGTTGCGCCCATGGCCAGGTACCGATTTCTGGCTCAGCGGTCTCACTGGCTTGCTCACCTGCATCCACAGACTCAGGCTCTACCATCTCTACGGTGGGCGAATCGGACAGCGGATTTTGGTAAAGAGGCAGCTGCTCCATGTTGTGGATCAGGCCATCCAGGCGCAGGTAAATACCCTCGCGGTCCACCTCAGCGGCAAGACGTACAGCGCCGAGGTCACGGGCCAAGGCTTGGCGTACCGAGAACAAATCCGGCATGGCCAGCTCTTGTAAAATATCATCCACCGCTTCCATCAGGCCCAAGGCTGACGTCGCCTGGCGATCAACCAATAGGCGCTGGCTGGCCAAGCGCAGTAGGTAGTTGGCCTCGGCCAGCATCCAATCCTCACGGGAGGTGTTGGACAGCGACAACAAGCGCTGGTTGTGCGCGTTTAAACGCTCGGTGATGGAGCGCAGCTCGGCTTTCATTTCTTCGGCCAACTGTTGCGCCTGGGCCAGAGATTCATCGCTGGCTTGGCGCACGCCCGCCATCTGATCGTTGATGGCGTCGGCACTCTCAGCCAGGCTGGTTTTTTCCGCCGCCTGTTGTTTTTCCACCGCAGCCAGCGCCTGCTGCTGCTGTTGCCACTGCTGTTTCATTTGTGGAAACAGCATCCAAACGCCGTAGGCGATGCCGCCGATTAACGCTAGGGTCAGCAGGAAGTTAAAAAACACCGGTATCCACAGCTTGGACTTTTTCACCTTTAACGGCGCCGCTGCCGGGGCAGGTTGTGGCTCTTGCTGTGTTGGCTGAGGCTCTGGTGTTGGCTCGGGCTCGGGCTCAGCGTCGACGGTGTTGGACAAGATCGGTACGTCTTTACTCTGATCGCCGGCGTCAGCTTGTGACTCTAGCGTTGGCACGGTTTCAGATTCGGGTGTGGCTTCACCGTTGTTGGTGAGCTCGGTGTTGTCAGATTTTGGGTCTGTATTTTTTGGATCGCTCATCTATCGGATTCCAACCAAAGTTATTAAATTCGTAATTCCACGGCTGCCAGTGCAGCCAGCATTGCTGGGTCGGTGGCGTTTTGCGCCTGTATTACTCGGCTAAAGCCAAGCTCCTGTGCAATCGCCGCTACCCTGGGCCCCGGCACAATGGTGGTTCTGGCCAGTAGCTCCCGGCGCTGTGCTGCCTGCAGAGCAGTGTGAATCAGTTGTATGCTTTCGCCACTGTACGCCAAGGTGCAATCGTTAGGCATTAAGCCAAAGTCGGATTGGGCCAGTGCGGTGGCTGCCTCCGTGCAGGCTTTGCGTTCGTACAGTGGGCAGTTATCTACCCGCGCACCCCGTGCGCTCAGAGTATCGGCCAGCTCTGTGCGGCCGCCTACCCCTTTGAAAATAATGATGCGCTGTTGTTCAACCTCGGCCAGCACCGGCAGCGCCAACAGCGCTTCGCTGTCCATGGCCACCTGGGGCGCCTCGGCTAAAATGCCGGCCTGCTGCAAGGCCCGAGCCGTGGCATTGCCCACGGCCAAAAAGGCCACGCCCAAAGGCACTTGTGGCCAAAACGCTTCTATGGCGGCCACACCGTGACGCACGGCATTTTGGCTGATAAAAATCGCCACCTGGTACAGATCCAAATCCATCACCATAGTGCGATTGGCCGGTGCCAACTCGGCCAGAGGGTGAATTTCCATCACCGGTTGCGACCAGGGCTGCAAGCCCAACTGCACCAGTGCCGCGCAGGTTGAACGCGCCTGGGCCTCAGGCCGCGACACCCAAACTCGGGTCACAATGCGTGTCCGTCGCCGTATACCTTGGTCAATATTTCTCCGGCACCGGCGGCCAGCAATCGCTCCGCTAAGGTCACCCCCAGTTGCTCGGCCTGATCCACCGGCCCGCGGATTTCATCACGCAGAATTAAACTGCCGTCCGGGCTGCCCACCAACCCGCGCAACCACAAGTGCACGGTTGGATCCTCTGATGCTTGCGGCTGGTCGTTTGTTAACAGCGCAAAACAACCGATGGGCACCTGGCAACCACCTTCCAAACGACGGTTCATGGCGCGCTCGGCGCTAACCCGAGCGGCAGTTTCTGCATCGTGCAAGGGTTGTAACAAAGCTTGGGTTGCACGGTCATCGGTGCGGCATTCTATGCCGACTGCGCCCTGACCTCCAGCCGGTAAGCTCACTTCCACGGAAATGTACTGGCGGATACGCTCAGCCATTTCGAGCCGAATTAATCCCGCCGCAGCCAGGATGATGGCATCGTATTGGCCTGCGTCCAGTTTGGCCAATCGAGAGTTCACATTCCCGCGTAAAAAGGTAATTTTTAGGTCTGGCCGCAAAGCGCTTAGTTGGCACTGGCGGCGTAAACTGGAGGTGCCTACCACCGCCCCTAGGGGCAGGTCATCTAGGCATTGATACTGGTTGGAGACAAACGCATCGCGCGGGTCTTCCCGGGGACAGATCACGTGCAACCCCAATCCCTCGGGAAATTCCATGGGAACGTCTTTCATGGAGTGCACGGCGATGTCGGTTTCGTTGGCTACCAAAGAGTGTTCTAACTCTTTAACGAACAGGCCCTTGCCGCCTACCTTGGCCAGCGGCACATCCAAAATGTGGTCGCCACGGCTGGTCATAGGGCAAAGTTCAACGATGAGATCTGGGTGGTGATGCTCTAACTGCGCTTTAACGTATTCCGCCTGCCACAACGCCAACGCACTTTTGCGGGTGGCAATGCGCAGTGTTTTGCTAGGCTTAGAGGCATCCGTTGAGGTGGCGTTGACCATAGTAAATCCGTTATTTCAGCCCGCCGGGCTAGATTCGAGGCCGCCTATGATACCAGTCTGATGCGCACTTGGCGCATGTCGACGTAAAATCCTTTTAATTTTAAATTAAGCCAAACCACCCAAGGCGCAACCCGCCGCGCTATTTAAGCCCGCGGCGCGCACCTTGGAGGCAGCTTAGTGCCTTACAATTAATCTACTACAGGCTTTGTAATAGCGCTTTTACGGAGGATAAATGACGACGACTCACCGAAGGCTTGCGCTCGGTGCCCTGCAGGCGTAATTGGTATCCGCCCTCGGGGCTTTTTTCCAGGGCCAAAATGTACTTTTTGGCCACCAGCGCGTTGCGGTGTACCCGCACAAAACGCGAACCCAGCATGGACTCCAATTCTTTAAGCGTATCGTCGATTAAGGTTTCGCCCTCAGCGTGGACCACGGTGACGTATTTTTGATCAGCGCTAAAAAACCGAATACTGTCGATTTCTATCAACTCCAAACCGCGGTGGGTTTTGGCACTGATGTGCTGGCGTTGGGGCTGTTCGCTGCTGGTGTCGGCCACGGCGCGCTGTAGGCGGTTCACCTTGGAGGCTTTTTCTATCACCTCGGTAAGCTCTTCGGTGCGCACCGGTTTCACTAGGTAACCCACAGCGGACACGCCAAAGGCATCCAGGGCGTATTCATCGTAGGCGGAACAAAAGATAATCGCCGGAGGATCTTCCATCTCACCGATGGTGCGGGCCACTTCCATCCCATCTGGGCCGGGCATACGGATGTCTAGCAGTACCAAGTCGGGATCTTGGGATTGCACCATGGTCAGTGCTTCTTCGCCCGTCGTCGCCTCGCCTACTAAACGGTGTGCGGGAAGGTCTTCCAATAACTTTTTCAGACGTTGGCGAGCCAAAGGCTCGTCGTCGACCAACAAAATATCCATTGATTAGTCTCTTCGGCTTTGAAATTAAATTCCTGTTAGCAGACCATTTGACGTCTGCTCATCCTCATTACAGTGAATTTAACGGCAGAAACAGAATAAACGTGAGTGATTTATCGCTTATTTTACGTTTTTAGTAGCTGCCTCTAGCCGGCTGTGGTGCCAGTTATAACGCAAATGGACGCAATATTCATCGCCTTGGGCTAGGCTGGTGAAAACAACCTGCTCGCCAAAGTGTGCTTGCAAGCGGGCGCGAATATTGCCCTCAGCCATGCCATTACCGCGCCGCACGGCGGCGGATTCGGGCCTGGGGTTGATGATGCGCAGATCGCAGACACCGCCTTTTACCGAGATATCCACCTTCACCGTACCGCCTGCCGGCAGGGGTTCAATGCCGTGGTATACCGCGTTTTCCAGCAACGGTTGCAAAATCATACTCGGGATTCGACAGGACTCGACTTCGCCATCAATCAACCACTCCACGCGCAAACGATTATCCAAGCGCAGGTCCTCAATGGCGATGTATTGCCGTGCCAATTTCAACTCAGAGGCCAGGGAGACCAAAGTGGGCTCAGCAATGGAGGCCCGGAACAGATCGCACAGATCCAATACCACGCGCTCGGCTTTAATAGGGTCAAAACCAATTAAGCTGACCACCGCATTTAAGCTGTTAAACAAAAAGTGCGGCCTAATGCGCGCTTGCAAGGCGTTAATTTGGGCGCGGTTGCTGGCTTGCTGTTGGTAGCTCAACTGCTGTTGCAGATACATATAGCGCAGCACAACACCGGCGATAATGGCAGTGAGTAACAGCACCTTAAGCACCACTAGCCAATCAAACGCCGGCCACACCAGCCACTGGCCGGCGATGGTGAAAAAGCTCGCCAGCAGCAAAATCAACAGGTAGCTCAATCCACCGGCCACCCAGCTGGGTAACCGGCCCAGCCATATCCGGCTTTGGCACAATAGGCCGGCACTGGATAAACTAATCCACAGCAGCAACATCGCTAACTGCCCCAACAGCTCCCAGCTGAATTCATTCAATGGCGAACTAACCAAAACAATGGCCACCGCCAGTAGGCCGGTGCCCAGCACCAAAAACAGCACTGACTGCAACGAACACAAATCCGGTAAGAAGGCGCGCGGCTCCAGCGTGGCCGTTGCTGGGGCAGTGGTGTGAGTGCTATCGCCCGCGGGCGAGGAAACGATCATGCAGCATGTTACTCTTGCGTGTTATTAAACGTTGATCCATCAATCTTATGCTAACTTTTGGCAAAGCAGCCGCTTGGGCTATAATCCCGCCGCTTTTTGCCGCACATTTTGCATGTTTTACCAACTACAGGTCATCTGACTATGGATAAGAAATCCGCGACTAACCAGCAGTGGGGCGGGCGTTTCAGCGAAGCCACCGACGCCTTTGTGCAACGATTCACCGCCTCTGTGGACTTTGATCAGCGCCTATACGCCCACGATATCCAAGGCTCCATTGCCCACGCCACCATGCTGGCCAAAGTAGGCGTGCTCACCGACGAAGAGCGCGACCAAATCATCACTGGCCTGGAAACCATCCGCGATGAAATCGAACAGGGCATCTTCGCCTGGAGCGTGGAGCTGGAAGATGTTCACATGAACATCGAAGCGCGCCTCACCCAGCTTATCGGCATAACCGGTAAAAAGTTGCACACCGGGCGCTCCCGTAATGATCAGGTAGCGACGGACATTCGTCTTTACCTGCGCGACGAGATCGACCAAATTGCCGCCGAACTGACGCGCCTGCAAACCGGCCTGCTGGATTTGGCCGAGCGTGAAGCCGACACCATTTTACCAGGGTTTACTCACTTACAAACCGCACAACCAGTGACCTTCGGCCACCACATGTTGGCCTGGTTTGAGATGCTCACACGGGACAAGGGCCGCCTGCTGGATTGCCGCACGCGCTTAAACCAATCGCCCTTGGGCGCGGCCGCCCTGGCCGGCACCAGCTACCCTATTGATCGCGCTCTAAGCGCGGAACTGTTGGGCTTTAGCAAAGCCACCGAAAACTCCCTAGATTCCGTATCCGATCGCGATTTCGCCATCGAATTCTGCGCTTTTGCCAGTCTGTTGATGACCCATCTGTCGCGCGCCTCAGAGGAATTGGTGATTTGGACGTCGGCACAATTCGACTTTATTCAGCTGCCAGACCGCTTCTGCACCGGCTCATCCATTATGCCGCAAAAGAAAAACCCCGATGTACCGGAGTTGGTGCGCGGTAAAAGTGGCCGAGTGAATGGCCATTTAATTGCGCTGCTGACATTAATGAAATCGCAGCCGCTGGCCTACAACAAAGACAACCAAGAAGACAAAGAGCCGCTGTTCGATGCCGTGGACACAGTGAAAGATTGCTTGCGTGCCTTCGCCGACATGGTGCCGGCATTAATTACCAATAAATCCCCCATGCTGGCCGCCGCCAAACGCGGCTATGCCACCGCCACGGACCTGGCCGATTACCTAGTGCGCAAAGGCGTAGCCTTCCGCGATGCCCACGAAATCGTCGGCCGCTCGGTGGCGTTTGGCATTGAGCAAAATAAAGATCTGGGCGAGCTGAGCTTGGCCGAATTGCAGCAGTTCTCGGATCAAATCGACCAGGATGTATTTGAAGTACTGACCCTAGAGGGCTCCGTGGCAGCACGCGACCACCTGGGCGGCACCGCGCCCAACCAAGTACGACAAGCGGTGGCACGAGCACGAACCATGCTGACCAAAGAGAATTAATAGCCGCCAAGCTGGTTATTTTTACAACAGTCGGCGCCTCAGTTATCGAGCAAAGAGTAATCAAATGCAAAACATTCGCCCTGAATGTGATGACTGAGGTGCCGGACTGCTAAGGCGCCACTATACTTAATAGATGGAACAGCCAATCGACATCGCCAATCTCGACCAAGGACTGGATCGGGACCAGCTCAAAAAACTTAAAAAGCGCTTTCTCGCCATCAGCGAAGAACGGCTGGCACGCACGCGTCTGGGCTTGAACGATCGCCAGCAACTGGTGCTGGACACCCTCGCCGCCTTGTTCCACTACAACCACCCGGGCTTACCCGGCTATGTGTCTCATAAAACCCCGGCCAAGCTCAGCAACTTTAAACCAGATAACCGCACCAAACTGGCGGTAAAACGGCTTTCTCGCAGTTTTAATTTTAATGAGCCCGCCGGCCGGAACAACGACATCTACGCGATTTTTATTATGGGCAGTGTGGGCACCATCGCCCACGGCAGCCACAGCGATTTGGACGTATGGGTGTGTTACCGTCCGGGCTTGGACGCCGCCTCGGTTCAGCTGCTCACCCACAAAGGCGAACGCATTTCCCGCTGGGCCCAAACCCTAGGGGCAGAAGTGCACTGCTTTCCGATGGACAGTGAGGCGTTTAAATCTGGCCAAGACGAAACCTTGGATGAAGAATCCAGTGGCAGCAGCCAACACTATTTATTGCTGGATGAATTCTACCGCACGGCCATTTGGCTGGGCGGGCGTATCCCCCTGTGGTGGTTTATTCCGCCGGAGCGAGAGCACGATTACGACCATTGCGCAGATTTGTTGCTGCGCAAACAATTTATTCGGCCAAAAGAGGTTTTGGATTTTGGCAGCACCGCCAAAATACCCGCCGGCGAATACATTGGCGCCGGAATTTGGCACCTCTATAAAGGCATAGATTCGCCTTACAAATCCGTGCTCAAACTGCTGTTACTCGAAGCCTACGCCAGCCAACACCCCCAAGGCATGCCATTGAGCGTAGACTTTAAAAAGTTGGTGTACTCCGGTGCAACGGAAATCGACACACTCGACGCCTACGTACGACTGTATTGGCATTTGGAGGAATACCTAAGCCGCCGCAAAGAATCCAAGCGCTTGGAACTGATAAGGCGGGCATTTTACTTCAAGGTGCAGTGCCCACTGACGCGCAAACCGCGCCAGCAAAATCGCCTAGGCTGGCAGTGGAAAATCATGCAAGCCATGGCCGACCAATGGGGCTGGCGAAAAGACGCCCTCACCCTGCTGGATAACCGTCAGGAATGGAAGGCCGGCCAGGTTAAATTGGAAAAACACCATCTAGTGCACGAGCTGATCACCAGCTACCGGTTTATCACGCAGTTTGCTGGCAAGATTAAAGCCAAAAACGTGATTGATAAATCCGAACTGGAAGTACTCGGTCACAAATTGCATGCTGCCTTCGATCGCAAAGCCGGCAAAATAGAATTTATAAATCCGGATATTTCCAACAGCATCACCGAGTCTATGCTGTTGCTGCGCCACCGGCCCCAGCGCCCTAGTAACGAACGCTGGTCGGTCTATGCATTACCCAACCGAGCCACCCCGGCGTCGCGCCACCTACTGCTCAAGCAATCCAGCCAATTGAACGAAATTTTGTGTTGGAGCCTTGCCAACGGCGTTATTGACCCTCAAACCGAAATATTAATTGAGGGCGCCAACATCAAACCCAACGCCATTCGCCAATATATGAGCTCGTTGTTGGCCTGCATTCCCCTACCCTTGGCCAAGCCAGACCACCGGGATTTTCAGAACGCCAGCACGCTAAAGAAAGTCATGGTGTTTGCCAACCTCACCGCCACCACTTTGGATGACGACGCCGTTAGCCTAAGCCAGCGCAACCAGGATGCCTTTTGCTTTGGCGACGAGCCGCACAATTTAGTGCGCTCCATCGATGTGGTGTATTTAACCAGTTGGAACGAGCTGGTGTGTTTATCGTTTCCCCAGCAGGCGCTGCAAAAATTCACCCAGCGCTACTGGCAGCTATGCCAAGCCCAGGCCGCATCGCACCTACCAGAAATTACCGTATACTGTTCCCGCTCGCCCATTTCGACGGTGATCTGCGCTCGTATGAAGGATTACTTCAGCCAGCTAAACGAAGCCATCGCCGGCTCGGCCGCAAAACACAGCAACAAAAGTCTGCGTTTTATTTTTCAGACAGACACCCGTTATCACCTATTGCACGAGCAAGATCAACACACGCTGTTGCAGTCCTTCGATAGCGAAGAACTGCTCACCGAGGCCGTGCAAAAGCCGCGCAGCCAACCCAATTATTGGCACTTGGACAGCCGTGCAATGCACAACGACCCGTTGCGCCTAGTACTGGAAAACAGCGCCGCGCCGGGCATTAAAATCTTCTTTTATCTGCCCGCCACTAACCGCGCGCGGCTGTACTTTGTGGACGACTACCAAAACATCACTTTGCTGCAGTTTCCCTTCGGGCGCCTAATGAGCTTGCTGCAGTCTCTGCACCAATTTATACGCCACATCACCCAGCAGGCACTGGTCACCCATTACGACGAGCAGGAATCGTTTGGCGTTTACCCGGTGAATTTCTATCAACTGAAGCGCGACAACGGCCGCTGGCGCCATTGTGAACACCTGCCAGTGGCCGCCGAAACCAAAGAGCCGACCGAATTTGAAGTTAAAGCCATCGCCGAGCCCGGCCAGAGTCGCCCAGTGGAATACCGTTTTATCTGCGACCAGACCGAGCTGGAAGGCGACCTGGCAAGCCAGCTCGACGCCACCGCCCGGATGATTCGTGCCCACCGCGGTTTGGCTGAAGCCTACCCGCTGTACATCAGCGATTTGGATTTGTCGCAATGCCGGGAACTCATCGCCGGCGGCCGAGACCTTCTGCTAAGCGACTATTTAAATGCCAAAAACCACCTGGAACAGCTGATCAACACCCGCACTGGCTTTATCAACCAGCTCTAGGCCTGCAAAACCATAGAGTTAAACCCCACTCGCCTCATTAACCCAGTCCGCCTCATCAAGGCGCCAGCCAAGAACCCAGCAAGCCCCGCCCCCAAGCTTAACAGTGGGCCAAACTTTACTATGACTGCATAGGGGTTTTGTTATAATCGGCCGTTTTTGTACGGCATTGGAGCGCAGCATGGTTCTAGCAGCGGCAAAACGCGCAGTTCGCGGCGCTAAAATAAAGGCAATAGGGTGTTTGCTGGCAATCTTGGTAGCCATGGGCCTTGGTGGCTGCGGCCAAACCGGGCCGCTCTATCTACCAAAAGAGCAACCCCAGAGTGAAGCGGCCGTAGAGCAGCCAGCCCAATCCAACAGCCAGCCCCAGAGCAGCAACCCTTGAACAGGCATTGAGTTAAGCAGTATGAAGTTAAACGACCACAATCACATTTATTATCAAAATGGCCAGCTGCAAATGGAAGGTGTGGCCGTTTCGGAATTGGCTAAGCAATACGGTACCCCGCTGTACCTCTACAGCAGCAGCGTTATCGCCGATAACTTCAACGCCTACAAGAACGCAGCCAAATCCATCCCAACGATGGTGTGCTATGCCATTAAGGCCAATTCCAACCTAGCGATCTTGCAAGCTCTGGCCAAATTGGGCGCCGGCTTTGATATTGTCTCCGGCGGTGAACTTCAGCGCGTGCTGCAGGCCGGTGGCGATGCCAGTAAAGTGGTGTTTTCTGGCGTGGGTAAAACCGCCGATGAAATGGCACTAGCCTTGGAGGCTGGCGTGCACTGTTTTAACGTGGAATCCGATGCCGAGCTCAGCTTGCTGTCCCGGGTGGCCAGCCAACGCGGGGACACTGCTCGCATCTCGCTGAGGGTTAACCCCGATGTCGACCCGAAAACACACCCGTACATTTCCACCGGCCTGCGCGACAATAAATTCGGTATCACCTTTGAGCAGGCCCCCGCCGTGTATCAACGCGCCGCCGGCTTACCGGGCATTGAAATTGTCGGCGTGGATTGCCACATCGGCTCACAGCTAACCGAACTGGCGCCCTTTAACGATGCCGTAGACCGCTTGCTGGAGCTGATCGCCGAGCTTAAAGCCCAGGGCATCAGCTTGGAACACATCGATATGGGCGGCGGCTTGGGCATCAATTACTCAGGCAGCGAAGCACCGCCCACTAAGAGCAGTTACCTGGCCGCACTGGAGAGCAAGCTAGCCAACACCGGGCTTAGCCTTATCTTGGAACCTGGCCGCTCCATTGTTGGCGATGCCGGTGTTTTGGTAACCCAGGTCCAATATCTAAAACCCACAGCGCACAAAAATTTTGCCATCGTCGATGCCGCCATGAACGATAATATCCGCCCAGCGCTGTATCAGGCCGAGCAACGCATCGTATCGGTAACTGAAACCAGCGACGCGCCGGTGCAAACCTGGGATTTAGTGGGCCCGGTGTGCGAATCGGCGGACTTTATCGGCAAGGATCGACCACTGGCATTGACCGCCGGCGATTACCTGGCCCAGCTGGACGCCGGCGCCTACTGCTTTGGCATGGCATCCAACTACAATACCCGAGCCCGGGCCGCAGAGGTTTTAATTGCCGGCGATGACCACTGGCTGGTACGCGAACGCGAAACCTTTGCCGATCTAATACGCGGCGAACACCTATTGCCCTAGGCCGGCGGAAGCAAACACACTATGCGAATTCGTTTCACAAAAATGCACGGCTTGGGCAACGACTTTATGGTCATTGATGCCATTAGCCAGCAGCCGCAATTGGACGGTGCAGCCATCCGCAAACTGGCCGACCGCCAGTTTGGCATTGGCTTTGATCAATTGCTGTTGGTGGAGTGCCCCACCAAGCCCGACGTGGATTTCCGCTACCGCATTTACAACGCTGATGGCAGCGAAGTTGAAAACTGTGGCAATGGCGCACGCTGTTTTGCCAAATTTGTGCGCGACCGCAGGCTGACCGGTAAAAGCAGCATCGCCGTGCAAACCGCCAACGGCATAATGACGCTAAACGTACAGGCCGATGGCCGCATCAGCGCTGATATGGGCGCGCCCATTTTGGCACCCCAAGAAGTACCCATTCAGCAGACCGAGCAGGCCTGCGTGTATACCCTAGAGCTGGATAACCAAACCATTGAGTTTGGTGCCGCCTCCATGGGTAATCCCCACGCCGTGCTGGTGGTAGACAACGTAGAAACCGCGCCAGTGGAGAGCCTAGGCCCTAAACTGGAAACCCACCCCATGTTTCCCAACCGCGTAAACGTGGGCTTCATGCAGGTGCTGGCACGCAACGAAATCAGTTTGCGGGTATTTGAACGAGGCGTGGGCGAAACTCTGGCCTGTGGCACCGGTGCCTGTGCGGCGGCGGTGGTGGGCCAACTGCAAGGCTTGCTGGATAGCCAGGTCACGGTGCATTTACCCGGCGGCGATCTCACCATCCAATGGCCAGGCCCCGGCCAGTCGCTGATCATGACCGGGCCTGCGGTAACGGTTTATCAAGGACAAATTCGACTATGAGCAGCGCCAAGCCACCCGTCAATGCTGAGAGCGTCAGCGCGTTTTTAAGCGCCAACCCGGATTTTTTCCTCAAAAACATCAAACTGCTGCACGGGCTAAAACTGCCCCACGACAGCGGAAATGCCGTGTCTCTGATCGAAAAACAGGTCAGCGTATTGCGGGATAAAAACGTAGAGCTGCGCAACCGTCTAACCAACCTGGTGGACAACGCCCGCGAAAACGACGTGCTATTCGATAAGACCCGACGCCTGGTGTTAGCGCTATTGGAGGCCGAAGAGTTAGGGGATTTTGTCGACGCCCTGCTGTACAGCCTGGACAGCGACTTCCAGGTGCAGTTTAGTAGTTTGGTGATTTTTGATGACGAACTCACCGGTTCCATTGGACCGGCGCGCATTTTTAATCAAACCCAGGCGTCTAAGTCATTCCCTAAACTGTGGCGCCTAAACAAGAGCATCTGCGGGCAACTTCCGCGGGAGGATTTGCGCGAGCTTTTCCCCAAGCACATTCAAGTGATTGCCTCAGCCGCCATCACTCCCCTCAACGACGGCTCACCCATCGGCCTGCTGGCGGTGGCCAATCGAGACCCAGAGTACTACCGCTCCAGCATGGGCACCTTGTTTTTGGGCTACATTGGCGAAATTATCAACCGCTGCCTGCCGCGCTTACTGAGCAAGGATATAGACCCACTGGCCTAGGCTTAAGCCAGCAGAGCCCACACATCAGTTGTTTTAACCCTGGTTCTAGCCTGAAGGATTAGATCGGGCGGCTGCCGTAGCTGCTGCTCGGTTTTTGCGGTGGGTCGGCGCATACGTGGGTGTCTACTTGGCTAATCTTACCGCCACGGGCTAGGAATTCGGCGATCTGCCGGTCTAGCTCTTCACGCTCTTTGTCTTTTGATGCCAAGCTATAGTCGATGGCAATACCGCTGTTGGACGAATCGTCGCTACTGCTGCTGTTATCGTCCGCGGCATCTGTGCTGTCGATTGAGTCGAAGTCGTCGTCTAGATCGTCTGCCATAACCTGTCTGTCTCTTTTTAGGCTAAACCAAAGGAGTTGTATTTATAGCGCAACTTTTTGGCAGAAGAATGGTTTTTTATCGGCTTTTTTAGCTTATTTTTTTCTTTATTTCAGAGTTTTAAATAGCCAAAGTTATAATTGTGGCCGTGCCGGCTATGAACATAAAAAAACCAACCAGCCGGACATAAAAAAGCCCCGCTAGTGCGAGGCTTTCTAAAGTTTTCCAAACGTTTGCGCCGAGGCGTAAACGGTAATCTTATACCGCGTCGGCGCCGGTTTCCCCGGTACGAATGCGGATAATCTCATCCAAGGATGTGATGAAGATTTTGCCGTCACCGATTTTACCGGTCTGAGCCGCTTTACTGATGGCCTCAACAGCCTGCTCAACAACACCCTCATCAATGGCCAATTCGATTTTTACTTTAGGCAGGAAATCAACGACGTATTCAGCACCACGGTACAGCTCGGTGTGGCCCATTTGGCGGCCAAAGCCTTTAACTTCGGTTACCGTCATACCCTGTACACCCACTTCAGATAGTGCGCTGCGTACATCGTCTAATTTAAAAGGTTTGATAACAGCAGTGATTAATTTCATGGATTTAGTCCTTATTGTCACTGTATCTCGATTCTTGTTTTGGTCACGCTGTTGAAATCGATCAGCGGAGAATCACATCTCATACTCTAAACATACCACAACTTGGTGAATATGACAGTGTGGCTGAAAAGCTGTTCCAGAATCCATTGCGGGGCAAACTGCTGGGTCTAGGAACGGCTTTGAATGATTTAGAGAGCCTATTCGCTTGTGCTTAGAAAGCACTGTGCCCGCAGGACGCGGGCACAGATGGGATAGGTGTTACTTACCAGTACCAATGAACTCTGGGTAAGCTTCCATACCACACTCGGAAATGTCGACACCGTCGAACTCTTCCTCTTCGGATACACGTACACCAATAACTGCTTTGATGATGAACCAAACGATTAGGCTTGCTACAAACACCCAAACGAAGATAGTGATTGCGCCAAGAATCTGGCCCATGAACGAAGCACCGCCATCGTCAGTCAGAGGGTTAGTAATTGGTACCAGTAACAGACCAAGCAAACCAACTACACCGTGAACAGAAATCGCTCCTACTGGGTCATCAACTTTAAGCTTGTCTAAAGTTAGAATACTGAAGACTACAAGGACGCCACCCAAAGCTCCGAAAAGAGTCGCCTGAAGAGCAGAAGGAGTTGAAGGCTCGGCAGTAATTGCAACAAGTCCAGCCAAAGCACCATTCAGAGCCATTGTTAAGTCTGCTTTACCAAACATAATACGCGCAACCAAAAGTGCGGCAATCAAACCACCTGCGGCGGCAGCGTTGGTATTCATAAAGACAACAGCAACAGCGTTTGCATTTTCTACGCTAGATGTGGCTAGAACTGAGCCACCATTGAAGCCGAACCATCCCATCCATAGAATAAACGTACCGAGAGTTGCTAGCGGCAAGTTGGCACCAGGAATGGCATTTACTTCGCCGTTAGGACCATACTTACCCTTACGTGCGCCAAGTACCAACACACCCGCTAATGCAGCTGCAGCACCGGCCATGTGAACGATTCCAGAGCCAGCAAAGTCAGAAAATCCATTATCGCCAAGGTTGTAAAGACCGAATACATCTTTGCCACCCCAGGTCCAACCACCCTCCATTGGGTAAATCAAGCCAGTCATTGCTACAGCGAATATTAAAAAAGCCCATAGTTTCATCCGTTCTGCAACTGCACCAGATACAATAGACATGGCGGTAGCTACAAACACCACCTGGAAGAAAAAGTCCGCTGAAGGCGCATAAGTGTCTTCAAACTCAGCAACACCATCACCGGTTATGCCAGAAAGGAAAGGTACAGCGCCGTGCAATCCATCTTCACCACCATACATAATCCAGTAGCCACACACCAGGAACATAGTGCAAGCAATAGCAAATAGAGCTACGTTCTTAGTTAAAATTTCTGTGGTATTTTTAGCCCGTACCAAGCCGGACTCAAGCATGGCGAAGCCAGCCGCCATCCACATTACCAGCGCGCCTGACACCAAGAAATAAAAGGTGTCTAAGGCATACTGGAGTTCAAAAATGTTGTTTTCCATAGTGGATCTCCAAGATTCTTACGTCTAACTATCCTGTCTTTCAAACAGCGGTTATCGGGAATTGCAGGGCCCTATAGGGCATCTTCGCCGGTTTCACCTGTTCGAATACGAATAACTTGTTCGAGGTTACAAATAAAGATTTTACCGTCGCCGATTTTGCCGCTGTGCGATGCCTTGCTCACAGCTTCTACTACGGCTTCGAGCTGATCGTCGGAAACCGCTACTTCCAATTTGGTTTTAGGCAAAAAGTCCACAACGTACTCCGCTCCACGGTAGAGCTCGGTGTGACCTTTCTGACGACCAAATCCTTTAACTTCGGTAACAGTAATACCCTGTACACCAATGTCGGATAGCGCTTCACGAACGGCATCAAGTTTGAATGGTTTAATAACAGCTGTTACTAATTTCATGCCTTCCCCCTGGTTTTGTAGTGCGGGCGATTGTTGTACAACTCACCCTACTGGTAGACGTAAGGCATGCCCTACGCCAAAAACTGCTTTGTTATCAGCCGGCTGGCTGAAAAGGGGCGGCCGCTTGCGCTAACCACCCCTCAACACTATCCATTATTCAATGGACTAACTTAGAAACCTTTGGCCCAAGTTACGAAGAACAGAGGCTGGTCGGCATTTTCATTGTTGCTGAAGCCAACGTTAGGGTCGGCAGCGCCCTCTTCCGCCAAGCTAACGGAGAAAGCGAAGTCGCCCCAGTCGCCGTAGGATTTGCCCAGGTCAACTTGAACGTGGCCGTAGCTTTCTAGGACAGCACCGTCGTTATCTACGCCATCATTGTCGAAGTCGTAGTAACCCGCAGTCAGGCCCAGGCTCCAATCGTTGCCCAGGTCGAAGCTAGCACCGGCGTACAGGTAAACGTCACCTTCTACGAAAGGCATGCCGTCGCCCCAATCACTGTGGATGGTGTAAGCCATACCGAAAGACAGGATGTCGTAGGAGAAATCTAAAGTGATTTCACCGAAGTTGTAGTCATCTACTGTAGGGTAGGCGTACAACAGGTAGCCGATGCTGTAACCGAAGTCACCAGCTTCACCCGCGAAGCCCGCGTACAGGTCAAGCTCGCCGCCACCGTAACCGGTGTTAGAAGCCCAAGCGCCTGCGTAAAAACCGCTCTCGTCGGCGTAGTCGATACCACCAGATACGGAAGACCCGTAGTAGGTTTGAGAAACGCCACGCCATACATAGTCACTGGAAACCGCAATGTTGGTGGTTACTTCAGCTTGGGTGGTGGCGCTGAAAGCAACGGCTGCTACGGCAGTGGCTAATACTGTTTTTACTAATTTCATTCGTTTGTCTCCAAATGTGTGCTCTATGTCTTGTCTGGGTAGGGAACTTTCCGCCCCCGCACCCGTCGCCAAACTAGCACTTGATGTGCCAAACCGATTTTTCGCAATAAAATCATAAGGTTAAGCTGAAAAAGACCTAAAACGGTCCGTCTGACAGGGGGGAATGATAAGAATGCGCGCCATGTAACGGTGCCAAAACCCCACCCAAGCACCACAATAAAGCACCAACATGAAGTTCCAGCGTCAAAAATGAACAAAATCTGAAAATCAACGGTGATTTACATTTTTTTCCTCACCAAAACTCACCGCCAGCCTGCTTTCTGACGGATAATTGGCCAGCACTTGACAGTCCAGTCCAGAAAAAACGACACCCATTTGTGCACAAACATTGTCGGTTGATTTTGTAGCACCATTTTTGACCACTTGGCGCGAAAAGCATCCTAGTGAGGATCGATGACACCGCAAGAGTGTCCACCAAGCACGCCTTGCCGTACACTAAGGCCTATGAAAACGCCCCTCAGCACCAATATCGCCCAGAAACTAATCAAACGCTTGGCCCAAGAGCACAACCTGGTCACTCGCGAAGAGTTCGATGCCCAGGCACGCCTGCTGGCCGCCTCGGAAGCCAAAATTCAAGAACTGGAAAATCTGATAGACGAATTAGAAAAACAGATGCCGCCTAATCAGCAAACGGCGCCTCAGTAGTCAATACTGCATTAATCAGTACACAATGGTCATCGCCTGAAACCAAATCGAGCGGCGCGTGCTCTAGCCAGCATTTTACGGTTCCACCACTCAGTGTTCGCTGCGCGATTTTTAAGAACACATTGCCTAAAACAAAAAAACCGGAGCCAAGGCCCCGGTTTTTTGTACCACTTAACAGCAGGGCTTTATTACTTGGCCATGGCTTCGTTGGTGGTTTTTACAATCGCTGCAGCCACTTTGTATGGATCAGCGTTAGACGCAGGACGACGATCTTCCAAACGACCTTTCCAACCGTCTTCTACAGTACCTACCGGGATACGGATAGAAGCACCACGGTCAGATACGCCGTAGCTGAACTCATCGATGGCTTGAGTTTCGTGCTTACCAGTCAAACGCTGGTCGTTGTCTGCACCGTACACGCTGATGTGACGCTCGATGTTTTTACCAAACTCTTCACAGATTTTGGTGAAGATTTCTTCTTTTCCAGAATCGCGCATGGCGCCATTGGAGAAGTTTGCGTGCATACCAGAGCCATTCCAGTCGGTATCGCCCAGAGGTTTTGGCCCCCACTCGATGGACAGACCATACTTCTCACCTACACGCTCCAGCAGGTAGCGGCTCAACCAGATTTCGTCACCGGCGCGCTTAGCGCTTTTGGCAAAGATTTGGTATTCCCACTGGCCAGCAGCAACCTCGGCGTTGATACCCTCAACGTTCAAGCCAGCTTCTAAGCACATATCGAAGTGCTCGTCGATCATTTCACGACAGTAGGCGTTTTTGGCGCCAACTGAGCAGTAGTAAGGGCCCTGTGGTGCAGGATAGCCATTGGCTGGGAAGCCAGGTGGCAAGTTGGTGATTGGATCCCACAGGAAGTATTCCTGCTCGAAACCGAACCAGAAATCGTCATCGTCGTCTGCTTCGTCGATGGTGGCGCGACCGTTAGAAACGTGAGCAGTGCCATCCGCATTCAGCACTTCGGTCATTACCAAGTAAGCATTTTTGCGGTCTGGGTCTGGAATAATGAAAACTGGCTTTAGTAGACAATCTGAAGCGTTGCCCTCGGCTTGCTCGGTAGAACTACCGTCGAATGACCACATTGGACACTCTTCCAAAGTACCGCCGAAGTTGTTACGGACCATAGTTTTGCTGCGCAGGCTTTGGGTTGGTTGGTAACCGTCTAGCCAGATGTATTCCAACTTGCTTTTCATGTTGAATTTCACTCCAAATGTGTATCTTCAGATTGTATGTTGTAGCGGTCGTTAAAAGCAGAATCTATTCCAACCCTTGTACCGGAACGACAAACGAGAAAGGCATGGAGGAAAAACACGTCAAAGAGCCCCAAACCATGGGGCTTTGACGACAGCACAGAGGGAAATACCAGCAAACCAACCAAGCCCAGCCCGCGGCACCACGGAACCACTTTGGTGCAGTAAAAAAAGGATTGCACCAATTTGGTCCTAAAGATGCGCAACCTGCCACTTTGGAGCGGCTAGCCCGGCGAGGACACGTCCACCACCAAGGACGTGGTGTTGTCATGACCGCCTCGATCCAAGGCCAGCCCTTCTACGCACTCCAGCACCTCGGGTGGTGTCGCGAGCATCATAGCTGCTCTAATTTCGTGCGCGTCCAAATCTTTGAATGCACCGTCAGTACACAACAGAAAACGGTCAGAAGCCTGCACTGATTGGTAACACAGTTGCGGACACACTTCTCGATGTACACCCACCGCTCGCGTTAGGACGTGGGCAGATTGCAGCGTTTGCGCACCATCTTGCGGCGGTTTTCCCTGGGTTCGCTGCTGCTCGGCAAGATTGTGATCGATGGTGAGCTGTTCTAACTCGCCAGCGCGCAAACGGTAAATACGGCTGTCCCCGGCCCAGACCAACAGGCCGTGGCTATCTACAATGTGCAGCAACGCCAGGGTGGTGCCGATACGCTTGCCACGAAACGCCTTGTGGCAAGTATCGTGGGCTTGGTTAATTATGGCGTGCAGGCTGGCTAAGCAGGCCTCCAATGTGGCGCCGGTTTGGTATTCCTGCAGCGCGCGAAGGGTGACTTTACTGGCGTGATCGCCTCGATTTAAACCACCCATACCATCGGCCACCGCCCAAAGCTGAGACTCACCGTGCTCTAAATAGGCGTCCTCATTCACCCAGCGCACACGGCCCACATGGCTGCGGCCGAGGCTACAGAAACGAAACGTCTGCGGCGTGGGCAGGGGTAAAAGCTCTGAGTTGAGCTGTTCAACGAGGGTTGGGTTATTCAATGGTTGGCCTTGGTGATTATTCGCCGAATTCGCCGTCTAAGCGATTCGGTTATCTATCTTCTATTAATACGCTCGGTATAAAGACGCAAATAAAGACATGAAGTTAGTTACAAAAACTGTGCCTTATAGCGCTCTTCTTTTTACCTAGGTGTTGGTTTCAAAACATCGCCCTGCGTGGTAACAATCAGCAGTAGATACCCTCGCGCAGCAAGCGAATAAATTCATCCACACTTTCGGGCCGCTGGGCTGGGTCTTTTTCCAGGCACTGCATGGTCAAATCCACCAAACCCTGTGGCAATTTGCCACCCGCGGGCGATTTGGGAACCGCCGGTGCGGCACTGCGCACGTCGTCTATCACTCGCCGCACAACATCCCCTTGAAAGGGCGTCTCGCCGGACAAGGTTTCGTAGAGCACGGCACCCAAGCTGTATACGTCCGAGGCGAAACTGATGGCAGGGTCGCGGTCTACTTGCTCCGGCGACATGTACATCACCGTACCCTGTAATTTTTCCTCACCGGTCATGCCCACCGCTGCGCTCACCTCATCGACGACAAGATCCACAACCTGGGCCTCATCGACTTGCTTGGGCCAGACCTTGGCTAAGCCCCAATCCAACAGCAGCACTTCACCGTAGGCGCCTACCAATATGTTATCGGGCTTTATATCTCGGTGTAGTACCCCACGAGAATGGGCATAGGCCAGGGCGCTAGCCACCTTTTGGATGACCTCACTGAGCTGGGTTAAATCGTAGCGTTCGCGGTAATGTAAAACCTCCCGTAGGGTATAACCATGGACCAACTTCATGGTGAAGTAGTATTGGCCACGGCCATCTCGGCCCAGCTCATAGGTGGGCATGGTATTGGGGTGCTGCAGGCGGGCGGAAATGCGAGCTTCGCGCAGTAATCGCAGGTTTTCCACCTCGCTTTTCACAAACTCTGGGCGCAGGGATTTGTAGCACACCGTACGCCGCAGATGTAAATCCATGCAGGATTGAATGATCGATTTACCGCCGTTAGCAATCGCCGAAAAATACGCATAGCGGGTTTTAGGGTTGAGCTTTTCAGGCAGGGGCGCGTCGGTGTCTTCAACGTAGATAGGCCCATGGCTATTTTTTTGTTCTTTAAATTCCAACATAGCGTCTCACCGTGGATAGGTAGCCCAATGCCAACAGCATAACTGGCATGGCGCGATTGTGACCAGCGTCGAATACTCACCAGCAAAAATCCATTAACCTAAAGCTCTGGCATGGCACACGGACGTGCATCCAAATAACCTATGCCGGTTATTGATCCCGCGCCACACGCCCGCAAGGAAGCCTTTTAAGGATAAAACTCGCCAACAAAGGACGTTTCGGCAGTACCCCAAGGTACGCCGGCGACAATAACTATGTCTCTCGCCACTGTCCACACCCGCGCCTTACTGGGCGTTGAATCACCTCCGGTCACGGTGGAAGTACACTTATCCGGCGGCCTTCCTGGCCTTACCATGGTGGGCCTACCTGAAACCGCCGTGAAAGAATCCCGCGAACGGGTGCGCAGCGCGCTGCTGAATTGCCATTTTGAATTCCCTGCCCGTCGCATCACCATTAACCTGGCACCGGCGGATTTACCCAAAGAGGGCGGCCGCTACGATTTAGCCATCGCCCTGGGTATTCTGGTCGCCTCCAATCAGCTGCCTATCACCGTTCTCAACAACACCGAAGTCTTGGGAGAGCTTACCTTGGGCGGAGAAATCCGCCCGGTGCAGGGGGCTATCTCTGCGGCCATGGCAGTAAAGCACTGTGGCCGCCGGTTGGTGCTGCCCGCCGACAATGCCCAGGAGGCCAGCTTGGTATCGCAATTGGACTGCGCCTATGCCAAGGATTTGCTTAGCCTGTGTGCACACCTGCGCGGTGAGCACCGCCTGCCGGAGTTTGCACCCATTGCCGAGCATGTAAATGACCGCCAAGCCCCGGACATGAGCGAAGTGAAAGGCCAAGAACTAGCCAAACGCGCTTTAGAGGTGGCCGCCGCCGGTGGCCACAATTTGTTGTATTTTGGCCCACCGGGCACCGGTAAAACCTTATTGGCTCAGCGCCTACCGGGCATTTTACCTCCGCTAACCGAGCACCAGGCGCTCAGCGTTGCGGCCATTTATTCCGTGGCTGGGTTACATCGCCAACAACATTTTTGCCCACCCATTCGCCACCCCCACCACACCGCCTCGGCGGTGGCCTTGGTGGGCGGCGGCAGTAACCCCAAACCCGGCGAAATATCGCTGGCCCACAGTGGCGTGTTGTTTTTGGACGAATTACCCGAGTTTCAGCGATCCGTATTGGAAGTCATGCGCGAGCCGTTGGAGAACGGCCGCATTGATATCGCCCGCGCCAACCGGCAGGTGAGCTACCCGGCCGCATTCCAGTTGATTGCCGCCATGAACCCCTGCCCCTGCGGGCATTACCCCGAGCCACGTTGTTCCTGCACCCCGGATCAAGTGCGCCGCTACCGCAGTAAAATCTCCGGGCCATTGTTAGACCGCATCGATCTACACGTGGCTGTCATCAATCAGCCGCCCAGCCGATTGCAGCAATTGCCCGGAGGCGATAGCAGCGGGGTAATTCGGCAGAGAGTTATCGCCGCGCGGCAGCGGCAGGTCGATCGCCAGGGCGTTAGCAATGCCCATTTGGCAGGCCGCAATCTGGACCAACACTGCGCTATTGACGCACCATCGGCGCAGTTTTTAGAACAGGCCACGGTAAAGCTCGGCTTGTCCGCGCGGGCTTACCACCGTATTTTGCGGGTGGCTCGTACGCTGGCCGATTTAGCCCTGAGCGATACCGTACAGCGTAGCCACCTGGCCGAGGCCATAGGCTACCGGCAATTGGACCGCACTCAATAGGTGTTTAGAAAACCCAAGCCTGGAATCGAGGCCAGTAACGCTGCCGATTAGAGGTCGTAACCAAAGGGGTTACCGCCGTCCACAGGCTCTGGTTTGGGGCCGTCGCCGCCCATGCCAGCGCCAAAGGATTTAACCTTGCCGCGGTCATCTACCTGGCAGCTAATAAAAGCGGCCTCCATAGCGCCGGTCTTTTTATTTTTGACTTCGGCATCAATGTAGATTTGATAGCGCCCTTTAGCTTGGTTGTAACGCGTGGACAAGGAGTCTTCGCCATAGCCCGCCAACCGAGAACCGAACTTTTTTTTGGTTTTTTCAACGCACTGGAGGTAGGCGTCGGTCATGGTGACGTGGCGATAACCGCCACCGCCACCGCCCTCGCGCAGCTTAATGACGGTAAAAGAGGTGACACCTACGGAGGTACACACAAGCAGCAAGAAGGCCAATATCACCCATAGTTGCGCGCGCTTGTTATCTGGCATTGTTTCGGTCCATGTTAAATCGGCGGAAGAATCGCGACTTAACTATAGACCACGGTGTTAATTGGGCCGGTAGACTCCGATATTCGGGTAGCCTTCCTCGCTCAGCTGCCCGGCGTGTAAGCGGCTCATCACGCCGCGGTCACAATACAAGAGGTATTGCTGCTGGCTGCCCAGCTCGGCAATGGACTTCGCCAACAAATAGAACGGAATGTGCTTTACCGGTTTGTTATCCACCAGCAGGGGTGCGGACTCTTGCTCGTCCGGATGGCGAATATCAATCACTTCGGCGCCAGTGGGCACATAGCCAAATTCATCCGCCTGCTGGTAATCCGTGGCCTCCAGCACATTCAAAATGCCCTGCACCGTCATTCTGGCTACGGCATCCTCAAGCACACTGAGGTCAAACTCAGATTCCTCCTGCTCCACCACGGCCAGTTTGGCCCGGGTAGTGGGCTTTTTGGAGATAACACCACAGTATTCGGGCATATTGGCGGCGAATTCTTCTGTGCCTATGGCCCGTGCGGTAGCAATAATGTCGCCTTTATCGCTGGTAATCAGCGGCCGCAGCACCAGGGTTTCCGTTACCCGATCAATCACCGAAAGGTTGGTGATGGTTTGCGACGAAACCTGGGCCACACTCTCACCGGTGACCAGGGCCTCGATGTTAAACTCTTGCGCTACCTTGCTGGCAGCACGCAGCATCATGCGCTTGAGCACCACCCCCATATTAGCCTGTGAGATGGTGCCGAGGATTTCCGCTACCACACCCTCAAACGGCACACTGATAAACCGCACTTGGTGCGATGAACCAAACTTTTGCCAAAGATAATGGGCAATTTCTTTACAACCAACCTCGTGGGCACGCCCCCCCATATTGAAAAACAGGTAGTGGGTGCGTAGACCACGCTTAATCGCTAAATAGGACGCGACGGTGGAATCAAAACCGCCGGAGAGCAAACTCAGCACCGGGTCTTGGGTGCCCAGCGGAAAGCCACCCAGGCCGCCCACTTCTCGTTGCACCACAAACAGCGTGTTGTTTTTGACCTCCAGCTTTATGGTGATGTCCGGTTGCTTTAGGCGCACGCCGCCAGTGACGTGGTTTTGGTTGAGCCCGCCACCCACGTAGCGCTCTATCTCCACCGAGCTGTAGTCGTGGCTGCCGGTGCGTTTGGCTCGAATGCAAAAGGTTTTGCCCGCCAGATGATCACCCCAAATCTGCGCCGTGTGCTGATAGATGTCGTCAAGGGTTTCAAACTCAAACTGAGTGACCTGATAAAAGAAGGCAATACCTGGTGTGTTGGCCAGCACCTGGGCTACCTTGATTTGTACGGCGCTATCTTCTGGGCCAACCACTTCGAGCTTTTCCCAATCGCGGCGCACCTTTAACGAAGGGCTGATGCGTTTAACCAGGATGTTGAGGTTGTTGTACAGCTGGCGGGTGAATCGTTTACGAACGGGGGCGCTTTTGACGATGATTTCGGGGAATAGCTTAATTACAAAATGCATATAAAAATTCAATAAAATAGGTGCTTCAAGCCGCATTATAGCCCAGCTGGCCCCCTATCGGGACTGCAAAAGGTGTATTATGCTGACGTTATAGAGAACCCAGGCACCGCCGGTACGACCGCCACCAACGCACCAATATAATGCATAAAAATACTGGCACGTTATAATGCCTTCTCCACTCGGATCAAATATTGACAAGCTACTGATTTTATTGAATTTTTATGCCAAGGCCGGCCCGCCGGCAGCGGCACAGGGATTGCCTTATCGCAAGGCATTTGCGTGCAGGGTAACCACAGCACGCATACTGGGGGAAGCTACAGTCCTTTCACTCCGGCCTAAAGGCTGACAACGCCTTTTGCCACTTTTATGATTTCTGACACAGCCATTTTTGGAGGAATACATGTCAGGCCAAACGCAAAGCCTAATTACCGACAACGAAGCAAAATGGGTAGATCTACGCTTTACCGACACCAAGGGTAAAGAGCAGCACGTTACCATCCCGTCCACAGAAGTAGACGACGACTTCTTCACCGAAGGCAAAATGTTCGACGGTTCTTCCATCGCCGGCTGGAAGGGCATTAATGAGTCCGACATGATCCTGATGCCAGATGATTCATCCAGCTTCCTTGACCCCTTCACCGATGAAACCACCGTAATTGTGCGCTGTAGCATCGTTGAGCCAACCACCGGTGAAGGCTACAACCGCGACCCTCGCTCCATCGCCCAGCGCGCCGAAGCTTACCTGGCCAGCACCGGCCTGGGCGACACCGCATTCTTTGGCCCAGAACCAGAGTTTTTCGTCTTTGACGACGTTAAGTGGGGTGCCGATATGTCCGGTGCCTTTTACAAAATCAACTCCGAAGAAGCCGCATGGTCTTCCGGCTCAGACATTCCAGACGGCAACCTAGGCCACCGGCCAGGTGTGAAAGGCGGTTACTTCCCAGTACCACCCGTGGATTCCCTGCACGACATCCGCGCCTCAATGTGTAATGCCATGGAAGCCATGGGATTGGAAATTGAAGTACACCACCACGAAGTGGGTACTGCAGGCCAGTGTGAAATCGGCGTTGGCGCCAACACCCTCACCAAAAAAGCCGACGAAGTACAAATCCTGAAGTACGCTGTACACAACGTGGCCCACGCCTACGGCAAAACCGCCACCTTTATGCCTAAGCCATTAGTGGGCGACAACGGTTCTGGCATGCACGTGCACCAATCTTTCACCAAAGACGGTGTTAACCAGTTCGCCGGTGACGTATACGCAGGCTTATCTGAAACCGCGCTGTACTACATTGGCGGTATCATCAAACACGCCAAAGCCTTGAATGCCTTCTGTAACGCCTCCACCAACTCTTACAAGCGTTTGGTACCTGGCTTCGAAGCACCGGTTATTTTGGCCTACTCAGCCCGTAACCGTTCGGCGTCAATTCGTATCCCATACGTTACCAGCCCCAAGGGCAAGCGCATTGAAACTCGTTTCCCTGACCCAACCGCCAACCCTTACCTTGCCTTCGCGGCCTTGTTGATGGCCGGCCTAGATGGCGTTAAAAACAAGATCCATCCCGGCGACTCTGCCGATAAAGACTTGTACGACTTGCCACCGGAAGAATTGGCAGAATACCCAACCGTATGTGCTTCATTAGATGAAGCCTTAGCTTCACTGGACGCTGACCGAGACTTCTTGAAAGAAGGCGGCGTGTTTGACGACGATATGATCGACGCCTACATCGCGCTTAAGGAAGAAGACATCGAGAAGGTTGCCATGACCACTCATCCTGTGGAATTCGGCCTGTACTACAGCTGCTAATTCATTTGGTGATGCACCACGCCGGAGCCTTGTTCTGGCCAAAAAAGCCCCAGCCTCGGTTGGGGCTTTTTTATGCACTAATCTGGAAGCAACCTACAATGTGGGTCACTCGGCGTGCACAATCACACCGCACACACTGCCGCCGGTCGGCGAAGCTCACCCTTGCCATGGATTGACCGCTTGCCGTGGTACACTGGCCAAACCAACCCTACTGCGAGTGGAGCCCACACATGCCGATAACTCAGCCTCCCAAGCCGAGCCGCCGTGGCATACACAACCAGCTGCCATCCCCCGGCCAGGCCTGGCGCCTATGCGCTCTGGCGGCATTCAGCCTGCTGCTGGCCGCAAGCTCAGATGCGCGACCCATCTATAAACACGTGGATGCCCAGGGCAATGTTTCCTACTCAGACAGCCCACAAGACAAAGACGCAAAGGCCATGGAGCTGCCGCCCATCAACACCCAAAGCAGTGAGAACTTGCAACCCCAAGGCACCCCAACACCGCCCCAACTATCGGAACAAGCCGACTACAGCATCAGTATCGACAGCCCCAGCAACGACGTGACCATTCCTCCGGGCCAAGCCTCGGTTACCGTCAGCGCGGTTGTGCAACCTAACCCAGAATTTACCGCTCGCTACGAGCTTGTGTTGGATGGCGAGTTCAGCCAATCTTCTAGTGCGCCGGTATTTAACATTGAACCGCTTTACCGCGGCACCCATACATTGTCCATCCGCATGATCGACGAATACGGCGTTAATATCGCCAGCTCTGAGAGTGTTACCATTCACGTCCAGCGCCCGACCGTATCAAGATAGCGCATTGAAAAATTAATGGCACCATACTGGTGCAAAAAACAGCATTCCTACCGCTTTTAAACCCAAAGCACTGGCCAGATTAGGGCATGCACCTCTTTGGTTCGGTTTTTGCTCTTATTCACCACGCGCTGACAACTGGGCTGTTGCCCCCGGCTCGTGCGCTGCCCGACCGACCACCACAAAACCCAAGTTATGAGCGTTGAACCCCAATTTACCTATTTGCTAGATAGCCTCAGTACCGCAATAGTGGTGGTCAATGAAGCGTTAGAAATTCACTACATCAATTCTGCCGCCGAATCATTGCTGGCCATTTCCAAAGAGCGTATCACCGGCAGCCCGATTACCGATTATATCGCCGAAACCGAAAGCGCGATCACAGCTATTAAGGATGCCTTGAGTGCGCAGCGCCATTACACCAAACGCCGCGCACACTGGCGCTTGCACAACGGCCAGCGTATCACCGTGGATTATTCAGTTACCCCCAACCAAGACCTACCGGGCTTGGTGTTAGAGGTGCAACCCCTAGACCGGCTGCTGCGCATCACCAGGGAAGAAGCACTCAACGCGTCCCAAGAAACCACCCGCAGTTTGATTCGCGGCGTTGCCCATGAAATTAAAAATCCACTGGGCGGTATTCGCGGGGCCGCACAACTGTTGGCTCGGGAGCTAGACAACCCCGAACTGCACGAATACACCGACGTCATCATTGATGAGTCGGACCGCCTGCGTAACTTGGTAGACCGCATGTTGGGGCCGCGCCAGGTGCCGCGCTGGGCCATGGTCAATATTCACGAAGTACTGGAGCGCGTAGCCACGCTAATCAACGCCGAAAGCCACGGCGGCGTGTTTATAAAACGCGATTACGATCCCAGCATTCCGCCACTGCCCGGTGACAATGAGCTACTGATCCAATCACTGCTCAACATTGTGCGCAACGCCATGCAGGCGCTCACGGAGTCCAACACGGACGAGCCAACCATCAAACTGTGCACCCGTATTCAAAGGCAATTTAGCATTGGCCGTCGCTGTCACCCATTGGTGTGCCGCATCGATATCGAAGACAACGGCCCGGGCATCCCAGCAGACATAATAGAAGACATATTCTTCCCAATGATTTCCGGCCGCGCCGAGGGCACCGGCCTGGGGCTGGCCATCTCCCAGCAATTAATTATTCAACACCACGGCCAGATCCTTTGCGAAAGCGCGCCTGGCACCACCAAATTCACCATCTATTTACCAATGGAACCTGGTTATGCAGAAAATGAATAACGTTTGGATTATTGACGACGATAAGTCCATCCGCTGGGTACTGGAAAAATCCCTACAGCAGGCCGGCATCGAAACCCAGTGTTTTGAAACCGGTGATGCCGCGCTAACCGCTGCCAACGGCGGCCGCAAACCAGACGCCATATTAAGTGACATCCGCATGCCAGGAATCGATGGCCTGGCCCTTCTGGAAAATCTGCACACCAAACACCCCGATTTGCCCATTATCATAATGACTGCCCATTCGGATCTCGACAGTGCCGTGGCAGCCTACCAAAGCGGTGCCTTTGAGTACCTGCCCAAGCCCTTCGATGTGGATGAAGCCCTGGCGGTGACTCGCCGCGCCCTGGCCCACGCCGAAGAACAGCGTGTAGAAGAACCAGAAACCAATGCCAAACCGGCACCGGCCAGCGGCGATATCATCGGCGAAGCACCAGCCATGCAGGAAGTGTTTCGCGCCATTGGCCGCCTATCACAATCCAACATTACGGTACTCATCAACGGCGAATCGGGTACCGGTAAAGAGCTGGTTGCCCGCGCCCTGCACGAGCACAGCCCACGCCGCAGCCAGCCTTTTATTGCCTTAAATATGGCGGCCATTCCTCGGGATTTGATCGAATCCGAATTATTTGGCCACGAAAAAGGCGCATTCACCGGTGCTGGCGGCCAGCGCCAGGGTCGCTTTGAACAAGCCAATGGCGGCACACTGTTTTTGGATGAAATTGGTGATATGCCCTCTGACACCCAAACGCGCTTATTGCGGGTTTTGGCCGATGGCGAATTCTATCGCGTGGGAGGGCACACTCCCGTTAAAGTGGATGTACGCATCATTGCCGCCACCCACCAAAATTTGGAAGAACTGGTTAGCGAAAATCGCTTCCGGGAAGATTTGTTCCACCGCCTAAATGTGATTCGTATTCACATTCCTCGCCTGTCCGACCGACGCGAAGACATCCCCAAGCTGGCACAACATTTTTTCCAAAAAGCGGCCTCAGAACTGGGTGTGGAACCTAAAGTGTTAACAACGGAGACCGAAAAGTACCTGTGCAACATTGCCTGGCCAGGCAACGTTCGCCAACTGGAAAACACCTGCCGCTGGATCACCGTGATGGCCTCCGGGCGTGAAGTTCACGTGCAGGATTTACCACCTGAGCTGATGGAACACAGCCGCGAAGTGGAGCCTTCCGGCGATTGGAACAAAGCGCTGCGCTACTGGGCCGACCAAGCCCTGGCCCGTGGCCAGTCCGACATCCTAAGCGAGGCGGTGCCGATTTTTGAGCGAGCCCTGATAGAAACCGCGCTTAAACACACCGCCGGCCGCAAACGCGATGCCGCCAACCTATTGGGCTGGGGCAGAAACACCCTCACCCGTAAGCTCAAAGAGCTGGGCATGGTGGACTCTGGCGATGGCGACGAGGCCGGCGACGACTAGCGCTATCGATTTATCAGTGCAGCGAAGCCATCACGGTCCCTTAAAGCCAAGCGTTTGCTTGGCTTTTTTCGTTTCGGAACCACTAAAGACTCAACACTCAGTGTTTTCAAACAACCTTAAATCGACTCTCAGCCGGTGACAAAAAGAAGAAAACAACGCAAACATCGAGAGAAGAATGGCGGATCTGAACCCTTGTAAGATGCGCGTAGATTTTGAAAATATTACAATAACTTGCGCCAAAATCGGTTAAACCCTGTGCTTAAAACTCGCGGCTAGCGACCTTTACAAAACATTTTGAGTCTATTTTTAGACTGCAATCCCCAGCCAAGGTCCCATTTAATTTCGTGCTAAATCACAAAGCGTACCCAACTTAAAACAGCCACCGAGCTAAATGTGCGCTATGCTCTAAAGCACGGACTACGGGTAGGCTTTAAATCGGATACTGCTTGCCTGCCGCGCACGATCGAGACCTATTTTAGTGTCCGTGCGAGTGGGCGACTGCAAGCGTGTGCCAACAAGTTGGCAATGGTTGGTAATTTACGCTGGTGCTGTTGCGCGGTAAGCTTGCCATTGTCGGCAACCGAACACCCACCTTGGAACGGTTTTTGACACTGCCCACTTCTTTATCACCCACAAACCTAATTTTGTACTAGGTCTGCTTTATGATCCCCATGATCTCACAGGTCGGCGCTTTGCTCGTCGGCGTGTCGATTTTTATTCTCGGCGTTGGCTTACTCAATACCATTTTGGCCCTGCGCGCCAACCTCGAGGGCTACAGCGACTTTATCATCGGTTTGATAATGTCTTGCTACTTCGTCGGCTTTTTTATTGGTACCTACGTTGCCCTGCCTTTGGTAAAACGCATGGGCCACATCCGCGCCTTTGCCGCCTGCGCCTCCGTGGCATCGGCTTGCGTGCTACTGCATCAACTGGTGGTAGACCCCTTCGTGTGGATGGGTATTCGAGTTCTCACCGGCATCGCCTTGGTAATTTTATACACGGTGATCGAAAGCTGGCTTAACGGCCAAACCCCAGCCGAGCATCGCGGTAAAGTCTTTGCCGTATACATGAGCGTTAACCTCGGCTCACTGGCTCTGGCGCAGCAACTGCTCCGCCTAGACCCCACCATTACCTTTACCCTATTTGCGTTATCCAGCGTGCTGCTGAGCCTCAGCCTAGTACCCATTACCTGGACCAGAATGCAGCAGCCGCAAATTAACAACGTCAGCAAAATCGAATTAAAACAATTGTGGCGCAAGGCTCCAGTGGCGGTAACGGCGGCGTTTGTGTCCGGTATCTCCATGGGCGCGTTTTGGGGCTTGGCACCCTCCTACGCGGTACACACGGGCATGAGCAACACCCAGGTGGCCAGTTTTATAACCTGCGCCGTACTGGGCGGCGCGGCCTGCCAAATCCCGTTGGGCCGGCTTTCGGACAAACAAGATCGGCGCCTGGTAATGATGCTGATTTGTATTTTTGCCAGCCTGTTTGCCGGCGCGCTGATAGCGGTTGGTAGCAATGGCTATGGCCCGTTTGCCTTGATTGCCGCCTTTGGCGGTATGGCTTTTGCAGTCTACCCGGTAGCGATGGCTCACATGGTAGATCACCTAGAGCCTGGGGATATGTTGGCAGGCGGCAGCGGAATGCTATTGCTGCACGGCATAGGTGCCATGCTTGGCCCAACGGTGGCCGGGCAATTAATGCAATTTTTACAACCGAGTTACTTACCGGGGTTTTGGGCTGCAGCCCACTTGCTGCTAGCACTGACAGCGGGCTGGATACTCTACACCAACCGCAAGGAAGACCCCGAGGAACACGCCGCCGACTTTGTACCTATGGTACGCACCACGCCCACTGCGCTGGAAATGCTACCGGGTGAAGAGCAAGGCGAATTGTTTGAAGGCCAGGTGCCCGTGTGGGGCCACGAGCCAGAGGCCGATACCGAGGCAGAGGCCGGAAACGATGCTGATGCCGACGACAATCCCCCCAAAGCCGCTGCGCAATAGGAGCTAACAATGCCCGCTATCCCGTGGTTTCAGCTCCCGCAGCAACCAATGACGAATCAACACACCGGTGCTGTACAGGCAGCGCCCAGCGAGCCAGCACACATTCCCTAGCCCAGCAGCGCTATGGCTCCTGGCTCGCACTAGCAACCACAGGAGCTTTACATGCTACTTGCAACCGACTTGGATGGTACTTTCTTAGCCGGAGACCCCACCAAGCGTCGCCAGCTATATCAACTCATCTCACTCCACCCCGAAATCGAACTCGTGTTTGTCACCGGTCGCGGCCTTGAAACTGTACTACCACTGTTATCCGACCCCACCATTCCTACCCCGCAATATTTGATTTGCGACGTCGGCGCCACCGTCGTAGACGGCGAAACCCTGCAAGCAATTCAACCCCTGCAAGCAGAAATTGAACAGCATTGGCCCGGTGAGCACAAAATCGAAGAAGTGATGGCCGACTATGCCGAGATTGTTCGCCAGGATGTGCCACAGGAGCGGCGTTGCTCTTTTTATTGCGAGCAAGAAGCCGTCACCCAAGATGTGTACGCCATCGCCGAGCAATTAAATTGCGATGTGCTGTATTCCGCAGGCCGCTATTTGGATTTCTTACCTAGAGGTGTCAACAAGGGCAGCACACTGAAACGCCTGGTGGACCACCTGGGCCTAGACGCAACCGACATTTTAGTCGCCGGCGACACCCTGAACGATTTATCCATGTGCCAGCAGGGTTTTTCTTCGGTGTGCGTGGGCCGTTCCGAGCCCGGCTTACTGGAAGCCACGAAGGATTTTGTCAATGTATACCACGCCAAAGAATCCGGCTGCGGCGGTATTTTAGAGGCGCTAGCCAAACTGGAATTCCTCACCGCCAAAAGCATCAAAGCGCGCACCGAGAACTCGTACGAACCGGGTAAATCCGATTTGGTGATTGTGTACCATCGCCTGCCGCTGGAGGAATACGAAGAAAATAACGTCGTAAAACAACGCCAGCCAAAATCCCCCAACGGTATTATTCCAACTTTGCTGAGCTTTTTTGGCGACGGCAAAAAAGGCTCCTGGGTGGCTTGGTCTACCTTCGATGACAGCTACCAAGGCTACCAAGCCCGCTCGCCCATCGACGAAGAAAACTACCCCAACCTAACCGTCTCTAAAATTACGTTGAGCCAGGAAGAAGTCGATATTTTTTATAAGCGCTTCTCCAAAGAAGCATTTTGGCCAACCCTGCATACCTTTTGGGAGCAAGCCAGCTTCCGCGAAGACCACTGGCAGGTGTTTTTAAAAATTAACCGCCGCTTTGCAGAACAGACAGCCGCGGAAGCCGCAGAAAACGCCGTGGTGTGGATTCACGATTATAACCTATGGATGGTGCCGGCCTTTTTGCGAGAAATGCGCCCGGATTTAACCATCGCTTTCTTCCACCACACCTATTTCCCCTCGGCGGATGTGTTTAACGTATTGCCGTGGCGTAAGGATATTGTGGGCAGCTTGCTGCAGTGCGATTTTATCGGCTTCCATATCCCTCGCCAGTCAGAGAACTTCTTAGATGTGGCCCAAGGGGTAATGCCTATTACGGTGAAGGAAAAACAAAACTGTGCACCGCGCTTTTTAACCTACGGCTGCGCTGTAGGCATGGACGAAATGGCCACCAAAATCGAGGTCAATGGCCGCACCATTACACTGGGGGCACTGCCCGTTGGTTTGGATTTAAAACGCGTTAAGCAAACCATCGAGAAGAAAAACTTCCAAGAGAAAGTTGCCAAATTTAAATCCGATTTAGACGGCAAAAAAATTATTCTCTCGGTGGAGCGCTTAGACTACACCAAAGGCATACTGCCTAGACTGGAAGCCTTCGAACTGTTGCTGGCGCAGCACCCAGAGCTTATTAGCAAGGTCACGCTAGTCACCGTGTGCGTACCGGCGGCCAAAGAAATGCTTATTTACCGCGAGCTACAATCGCAAATTGAGCAAACCGTGGGCCGAATCAACGGCCGCTTCGCCAAAATCGGCTGGACCCCGGTGCAATTTTTCTTCCGCGCGTTTCCATTTGAGGAGTTGGTTGCTTACTACGCTGCCGCCGACATTATGTGGATCACACCACTGCGCGACGGCCTCAATTTAGTGGCCAAAGAATTTGTTGCCGCACAGGGCATGACCGATGGCAACGGCGTGTTGGTGTTATCCGAATTCGCCGGCGCCGCCGCCGAACTGCGCGGCGCACTGCTCACCAACCCACACGACCCACACGATCTGGTCAACACCTGCTTCCAAGCGTTAACCATGGACGAAGCCGAAGCCCACAACCGCATGCGCGAGGCCTTCCAAGTGGTGGAACACTACGATATCGATGCCTGGGGCCGGGAGTTTTTGGAGACCGTTGAGGCGATTTGATTGCCAAAGTCACATCGCGAATGAAAGCACACAATCAATTTAGAGGAAAAATCGGCTCGCTAGCCAGTAACATCGGGCAAACAGAACGACGTTGTAAAACTCGAATTCACGTTTGATCTGCCTGTGAAAGACCGGTAGCGATTCGCAATACGCAGCATTTCTAATCAATCCAAGAGAGCGCCATTCAAGGAATTACTGCCGAAATTGATGCACAATTTAGGGGTAAGACGGAAATTGACACGGACATAGTACTGATCTAAGAAGCCGATCCTATAAGTGCAATCCACTGACCAATACCTGATTGAGCTGTCCAAGTCTATTATCATCAAAGGGACCGTTTTACGTTTTTCTCTTCTATAGAATGCATGCCGCAGGGCCTAGGCTCTGCGGTGGATTTAAAGCAGTCTATTGGTGGACAACAGAATATACCTTTTGGCCGCCATAATAGATGAACTCCTCTCCAAGCGACCGAGCAATGATATCCGCATACCCATCATTGTTGACGTCTTTCACGTCGAATTGCCGAGCATTAGAAGGCAGTGGGAATGATGTTATCCGATAAACACCGTTTTCTTGTAGGATCAACTCAATTTCGTGGTTATTGTCAGTTCGCGCAAGCATGATGTCAGCCTCACCGTTGTTGTCGAAATCACCAACGTAGGCTGAGCCTCCGGTACTTGCAATACCGAAAGCACCGGAATCCAAAGTGGCCACCAACGTGAAGCTATTGCCGTCATCACGGGCATACATAAGCACCTCCGAATCAGTGACTTGCAGAAAATCTAGAACACCATCTTCATTAAAATCAACCGGAATCACCCTGACATCCCACCCCAAGGTTTGCCCAACGCTATTCTCAAATAGCAACTGCAACCCAGATTCAAGATTTTCATACACCGCTAGAGTAATACTACTACTATCAAAATTACGACTCGAAACCACCAAATCGGTTCGTTCGTCTCCAGTCAACTCGACAACATAGGCTCCGAAATAAGGCAACAATGTGGGCTGATCTAAGGTCCCATCTAGCTGACCAAGAAACAGCGCTTGGCCAACCACGTAATCATTTCCACTGCACTCAACGTCAGCAAATAAATCATTTAAACCATCACCATTATAGTCACCGACCTGAGCGCTGTATGTTTCCGTACTCGAATAGTCATCACAAGGCAATGAACCCATTGAGAGAAACACTGGTTGCGCAAACGTACGATCTGCATTTTGCTTAGCTATAAAATAGCCGGAATAAGTGGGAATGACCAAATCTTTAAAACCATCGCTCGAAAGGTCAGCTAACAACAACTGCCCATCAAAAAATATATAATCGGAGCTATCACCTAAGACCAACGTCTGATTCAACTCCAAGGCATCATCTCTTCGATAATAAATTGAGAGTGACTCACTATGACCAACGATTAGATCATCCACCCCATCACCGTTGAGATCGGCAGATATCATGTCTCGTACATCCTGTATTTCTTCACTCTGTATTTCCAAAGGACTAACTGAGAATAAATCCGGAACACTTTTATCAACCGAGAAAAGCAGTTCTATAAGAGGGTCGGACTCGTCAAAATACTTTATAAATGAGACTCTGCACATTTGATTGTTGATAAATTCATTGGCAGCCCCAATCGTTAAAGGATCGAGTCCCACATTGAAATTCGCATCAATGCTATAACCATTTCCTACTTCCCAACCGATTTGATTTTCCAAATCAGCTGGAGTGTACGGAATTACTGAGTCAGCACTCGCAGTTAGGGACTGCGTACCAACATCATTCAAAAATATTTCGATACCGCCTACTGGTGAATAGTACAGATCTGTATCGCGAAAGAAGGAAGCGTGATTCACTGTTACTTTAGTACTTACCTTCGCTGAGCTGAAGCCATCACGTACTTGCAAACTAAACAAATAATCGCCTTCAACATCTGGCACAAATTCTAGTATCGATTTTTGCAGATCAATTTTCTCTGCTACAAAGCTTCCGCTTGGTACTGCCACGACATTCCAATCATACTCCAGAAAATCTCTGTCCACATCATGACTAAACAATCCGTGCACGAGTGTTGTTGCACCCACGTTAGAGGTGAAAGCTATCCCAAGATTAGCCACCGGAGCACTAGTATTACCTAAAATAAATACTTCGCTATCACCATTTATTTCTGACCAAGTAACTCGTTGGAATTTGGGTGGATTACCTTGATCATCAAAAGCAATAGTAACGGCGGCAAATTGTCGATTTAACCCCGAGAATGTTACTTCATTTTGCGAACCTGAAACCGCTAACTCAGAACCACCACCGCCTGCAAAAAGACCATCCACTTCAGACCAACCATACGCTTGCAATGGCCTGGTTGTTTTTACTTGTAATAGCCCTAACGCGGAATCATATAACTGACCTTTCAAAGAAAAACTATCAATTCTTGCGCCTGGGTCGTTAGCATCAGAGTTATTTTTTATGTCCACAGACAAACCATTTAAAAGGAGCTGCGAGCCGTCACCTAGGTCTTCCGACAGTAAATTGGCCGTCAACAACACCCCCGTAGAAAGCTGACTTTCGATAGTACCGTTCAATCGCACAGAGGAGTCTTCAATCTCGATAACCAGGTCATCAAAGGTCAGTGAACCTTCCAGTGAAAATATTTGCGCATTCAAAGGATTTCCACTTTCTCCGGTAGAAACCTGTTCTACCGTTCCATCTATGGAACCCTCTGCGGTTGTGTAGCCGTCATATTCGGAAGTGATGGTCACTTTGCCGCTGCTGTTCGTGACCGTTATATGCACCGTTCCGCCCAGCTCACCCGCCAAGGTTTCACTACTAGGCTCCACAAACTCTAGTTCGAACACGGAAGTTGCGAATGGCATGGTGACAAACATTAAATCTAAGGCGGATAAAGCAGCCTTGGCAGCAGGAAGCGCGTTTGTTTCAGTCAGCACAGGCTGAGTTTTACTGCCACTGTATAGATCAACAATGCCAGTGGAAATTGCCCCCACCTGTCCGGTATAACCACCACTCTCATTACCACCGCCACCACCGCCACCACAAGCAGCAAGCACCGCCACACAAGCGGACAATAAAATCGGTTTTAATGGAAACTTTACTACGGCGAACATCAGAGCGGATCTCCCTATCAATATTGTACTTATCAGTGCCCACACTCCGCAGGCAATATTGAGCATATGTTCTCATAATCAGGAGAATTTTTGAACAGCCGTGAATATAAATAGATGCTAAGTCGGATCACCGGTCGGCTCTACCAGACACTCAGGCGCAGGGAAGACTTAGTCGTGGCCGCACTAATATGTGATGGCGATCGATGATCTAACAGCTGCGGAAGGGAAAATCGGATGGCCGCCTTGCGTCGATCCAATTACATGCATCGATATGTAACACTCACTAAACACTAGAGTCCTCGATATTTTGCTCTTAATGTTTAACGTCAATACCCATTAGTGTTTTTTAGAGCCAATCTCATTTATGGGTTTAGTCACCCATAATCGCATACAAACTTTACAAATAACTCAGCAATAAAGTGAGCATACCGGCAATGGCCGAGAGCGAGGCTGCTTCGCTGGCGGTGTGGTATTCGGTGGTTGGGATTTGTACGGTAGCGCCGTTAATCGCGCCTTGGGTTGCAGCCACTATGCGGCCTAGTTCGGTTCGCCCTAGCGGGAACGGCCGTGGCCGGGTTTTATTTTTTAGCTCTATGTATTCATCTTTAAAACCGTAACTTAAACCCAACTGCTCACATCGCTCTACTAACTCGGTGCGCATAGTTTCAGAGAAAGTACCATTGGCGTCTTTTCGCCGCAGGGTAATTTGCTGTAAGTCTGCGTCTTCTCGGCTGGTGTAGGGGCTGGTATCCAACACCACAAAGCGTTGGGTTTCAATTTCATGACGTTGAAACCAAGACAACGCATAGCGCCAACTGCGGCCGCACTCTTCTTCTGCGGTAAATAAAGCAGTACCTTGAAACCCCTTGCGGAAAAGAAACAATATTAGCGCCGCACTTACTACGTTATCCAATTGACAAGAAAGAACTCCCTTGTCAATTTTTAATCGGTCGAGAAACGATACCGGGGTGCCCGGTTGTAGATAATCGAGCCCGTCTACTTCAAAAATTAAATTTTTACGGCGTGGGCAAATGTAGGAGCGGGTTATTCGGCCCTGGCCAATATATGTGCCGGTGTAGGGCCAATGCGCTTGTACTCGCTGGCCGGTAAAGCGGTTTTCGATTTGATTGATCATATAGGCCGATGACGAATCAGCCATGTTCTCGCCCTGATTACCAGCGATAAATGCAGCGTATTCAAATTCGTTGGGCCCAGTGCACAACAATCCATGACGATCAACATGGGCGGATAAATACAGTTCTGTAGGACGATTGCCTTGGGCAACCAACACACCGTTGAAGGCTTGAACTTTTAACCCTAGCTCTTCGAGTTCTCTGCGCAACACCCGAAAAAAAGCGTGCTCATGGCCAATGACCGAGGGCTCTCGAACCAGGGGTTTAAGGATATCCAGGTATTCGTTAAGGAGAGCATCGTCTTGCGACGGTTGTACGCTTACCGCGTTTTCTGCTAAGGAACTGGGCATTGATGGATCGACTCCAGCGACAATGTAGAAACTCATTGTCTGCCCATTTGGAAGAAAATCAAGCAAAAACGGGCATTGAAAAAAGCCCGTTCTTAATACACAAAAGCCAGAGCGCTAGCCCTGGCTTTTAGCGTGTTACACCGGGTAGTTCACCCAGGGTTAGGCTTAGTTGGTCGCTACAGACTCGGCTTTCTGCTTGGCTTGAGCAACCGCCTGTGCGAACAACGCATCGAAGTTAACCGGTGGCAGCATCAACGCAGGGAAGCTGCCTTTAACCACGGCGCTGTCGATGGCTTCACGGGCGTAGGGGAACAGAATCTGAGGGCACGCTGTGTTCAGCGCTTGGGCCAACTGCTGGCCTTCCAAACCGGCGATGGCAAAGGCGCCACCTTGCTGTACTTCTACCAAGAACGCGGTTTCTTCTTCCAGCTTAACGGTAACGGTAAGGGTTAAAACCACTTCGTACAGGTTGTCTTCAATCTTAGATGCTTTGGTGTTCAACTCTTGGTTGATGCTGGGCTTCCACTGTTTGCGGAAGGCCTCCGCCCCCATGGGCGCTTCAAAGGACAGATCTTTGATGTAGATACGCTGCATAGCGAATTGTACTTGTTGTGCGTCGCCTGCGGCTTCGCCTGAACCGTTGGTTGTTGGCGCTTGTTCTTCAGCCATGATGCTGTTGTTCCTTAGTTTTTGTTGGGTTGCAATGAGTGGATGAGTGAATCACAGCATCCTAAATACACGATAGATCACACACAGGTTGCATCGGGGGCAAACCATTCAGTTCTACCTTGGGGCACGGCGGCGTATTTCAACAGCCAGCTGGCCGGTTAAAAAGCAATTATAGGCCAACGGATCAATTACGCGGGCTGACGGCTACGATTGGCCAGCCAGCAAGCCGTCTAACTTGCCGGCGGATTCCAATAGGAAGAGGTCGTCACAGCCACCCACGTGGTGCTCGCCAATCCAGATCTGAGGTACCGTGCTGCGGCCGCTCTCTTGCGTCATTTCTTGCCTCAAATCTGGCTTGCCGTCTACGGCAATCTCATCAAAGCTAACCCCTTTAGCACTGAGTAATTGCTTAGCTCGGATGCAATAGGGGCAAAAACGGGTGGTGTAGATTACGACTGCCATATCAACCTTTACGACTTAACTACGGGTAACTTCTGCGCCTGCCATTCGGTCATGCCGCCTTCTAAGCGCGCCACTTGGAAACCCAGTTTCAACAAATCACGCCCGGCTGCACCGGTGTGCTGACCCATTTTGTCCACCAGCACCACGGTCTTGCTTTTGTGCTTGTCCAGCTCGCTGGCTCGGTCATTGAGCTTAGCATAGGGGATATTGATGGCGTTGTTGATATGGCCGGATTTGTAATCGCCATTATCACGCAGGTCAACCAGCACCCCGCCGTCGGAATTTACCAACCGGGTAACCTGATGAATGGACATCACCTGGCCACTGCGACGCTTCTCGTTCCAAAAATAGAACCCAATCAGCCCGAGGAACAGAAACACCAAAATCCACTGCTCCACCACAAAGGCGATAAACTTCTCCACAACTTCTCCCACCGTGCGTTGTTGTTAATCGGGGCGGGAGTATACACCAAGCGCTGGCCTTTTTACGCTTTGGTGGCTGTTTTTTACGCCGCCGGCGCCCTAAACATTTGTATTTTCTAATCAGTTTTGGTTAGCTCTCGCCTTCGCTTCTAACGCTACAGGATTGTTTATGCGCAAAACCGCCATTTTTGTTGTGGGCATGTTGTTGGCTGGCGCCACCTATGGCCAAAACGCCGACGAATATGAGGCCAAGCTGAAGCAGCTTAAGCAGGCCATCAGCGAGCTGCAAGGCCAGCTAAAAGAGGTAAACAGCGCCAAAGACCAGCTTAACTCCGAGCTGTCTAAATCAGAGACCGCCATCGGCGACCTGACCCAAAAAATACAGCGCATTGAAGGGGAGCTGGCCCAGGAAAAAAAGCAACTAGCGCTGCTCCGTGAGCAGCGCGACTCTCTTCAAGCCAGCCGCAAACAGCAAGCCACAGCCGTGGCCGAACAATTGGTATCGGCCTATAAACTGGGCGGGCAAAGTCAGCTCAAGGCTATACTAAACCTGGATGATAGCTACCAAATAGCTCGCCTGTTGCGCTACCACCAATACATTGTGGACGCCCGCCAAAGCAAGATTGAGCAGTACCTCGCCACCGTGCGCGAGTTAGATCAAGTAGAGCCTGCCATTGCTGCCAGCGCAGCCAAGCTAGAGCAACAGCAAGCAACCCTCAGCGACCAGCAACAAACATTACAATCGGCTCAAAAGCAGCGCAAACAAACCCTAGCCAAACTGGCCCAAGAAAGCCGCTCCGCCGAGCAGCGACTAAAGCAGATGACCTCCGAGCGAGACGAGCTACAGCGGCTTTTGGATGAAGTCACAACCCTGCTCGCCGATATCCCCACCCCCAGCGACCAGCAACCCATTCGCGAACTGCGCGGAAAGCTGGCTTGGCCAGTGGAGGGCAAAATCAAACACCGCTTTGGCACCCAGCGCGCGGGCACCGACCTGAAATGGGATGGCGTTTGGTTGGCGGCGGCAGCTGGCACCCCTGTGAAAGCCTTGCACGGCGGCCGGGTGGTGTATTCCGATTGGCTCCGCGGCCAGGGCCTATTACTTATTGTGGACCACGGCGCGGGATACCTCAGCCTCTACGGTCACAATCAAACGCTGTATAAAGAAGTGGGCGACTGGGTAAAAGCCGGCGAAACCGTGGGCCTTGCTGGAGACTCCGGTGGCCAGACCGAAGCCGGGCTGTACTTTGAGATTCGCCACCAGGGCAAACCTCAAAACCCCAAACGCTGGTGCCGAGGATAAAGCCACCTCGCCTGCCGCTGCGTATTCTTCTTTGCCGACCTTGTGGTTTCTTAAAGTGGGTGTCTTGTTAAGCCGGAGCTCCTTGCTGTGGGGGCCTCTTACTGTGGGTGTCTTAGTAAGAGTACTTTCTCAAATGTGGGTGTCTTGTTAAGCAGGTAAGCAGTAGCACAAACTGTGGGGGTCACATTAGTCAGTGGTGGGTGTCTCGATAAGAAAAAGGCGGTTTCTTATCATGGGTGTCATGTTAAGAAGAAACGGGCATCTAATGTGGGTGTCTTGGTATGGAATGAAGACGCAACTAACATGGGTGTCTCGTTAAGAAGATGACTAACATGGGTGTCTCGTTAAGAAGATGGAAAGAGCGGTGTTAACGCCTGCTTAAGGTGGGTGTCTCAATAATTCTCGATAATTGCGCCTGCTTAAGTTGGGTGTACCGATAATTGCGTCTCGATAATTGCGATAATCGCCTTCCAACAATCAAGAATGGCCAAGGCAAGGCTTAAGATGTAGTTTTTATCAGCCAACCAGTGGCAATTGTGGGCAAAAACTTGCTTTTAGGGCGCTTTTGCCCAATCTTGTGAGTTACGCCAAGAATTTATTACCGTTACGTGAGTCAATAACAAGGCCAAACAGCCATGACCAGTCGCCTAGGAGATCGTCCCATGAAGTTTCGTTTATTGCCCGCCGCATTATTGGCGCTGTCGGCGGTTAGCTGGGCCGATACCGCCGAGGAAGCTGACGAGCGCGCGCAATTGCCCCTGGACGACCTGCGTACGTTTACCAAAGTCTACAGCCAAATTCGCAACACCTACGTTGAGGAAGTGTCTGACCAGAAGCTGCTGGAATACGCCATTAAAGGCATGCTCAGCGAGCTAGACCCACACTCAACCTACCTGGACGCCAACTCCTTCGACGACCTGCAAATGAACACCACCGGCGAGTACGGCGGCCTGGGCATTGAAGTTGGCATGGAAAACGGTTTCGTAAAGGTCATCGCTCCCATCGACGATTCGCCAGCCTCCCGCGCGGGTATTGAGGCCGGCGACCTTATTGTCACCCTGGACGACAAACCCGTGCGCGGCATGTCGCTGAGCGAGGCCATAGAGCAAATGCGTGGCCCGGTTGGATCGGATATTGTGCTATCCATCGTACGTGAGGGCAACGACCAACCCTTCGACGTTACCCTCACCCGAGACACCATCAAAGTTAACAGTGTCCGCGCCCGAGTATTAGAGCCGGGCTACGGCTACCTGCGCATTGCCCAGTTCCAACTCAAAACCGGTGATGATCTGCTTAAGCGCATTACCAAACTCAAGCAAGACGAGCCCAATCTAAAAGGCTTGGTTCTGGATCTGCGCAACAACCCCGGCGGAATTTTGCAGTCGTCGGTTAAGGTGGCGGATGCCTTCTTAAACGAAGGCTTGGTGGTGTACACCGAAGGCCGAGTAGAAAACGCAGACGTTAAGTATCACGCCACCCCTGGCGATGAAATCAACGGCCTACCCATGGTGGTTTTGATTAACGAAGGCTCGGCTTCGGCCTCAGAGATTGTTGCCGGCGCCCTGCAAGACCACGGCCGCGCGGTGATTATGGGTACAGACAGCTTTGGTAAGGGATCAGTGCAAACCGTCATCCCAATCAGTGAAGATCGCGCCATTAAGCTAACCACCGCCCTGTACTACACCCCCAGCGGCCGATCGATTCAGGCCCAGGGTATTGAGCCCGATATCATCGTGGAGCGCGCTAAAATCACCGCGCTTACTCGCGGCGGTAACTTTAAAGAGGCGGATTTAAACGGCCGTTTGGAAAACGGCAACGGTGGCGACGCATTAGATGCCAAGGCGCGGGAAGAACGCAGCTCACAGCGAGATGATCTAGCCGCCAGGGATAACCAATTGTACGAAGCCGTTAACTTGCTCAAAGGCATAACCATTTTTGCCAAGCACGGCCAGGACAAGTCCGCTGGCAAAAGCACTCAAATGGCCGACCGCACCGGCGACTAACAGGCGGTTCCATTGCAACGGATGCTCAACCCAATGGCCTGGTGCTGGTGGCTGATTTGGCTACTGTGCACACCTGCAATCGCCCACGCAGAGCGCGTTATGCTAATTATGGACGACATCGGCTATAACCTGCAGGCGGGTATTGCCGTGGCGCAAATGCCCTTTCCTCTCACTTTGGCCATCATTCCCTTCAGCCCCCACGCCGAAGAAATCGCCGCTGTGGCGCGTGCCCATGGTAAAGAAGTGATTGTGCACTCACCCATGGCCAGCCTGGATGGCCGCATGGTAGATCCCGGCGGCTTAGTGCCCGGCATGAGCAAAGCCGAATTCGATAACGCCCTGCTCAGCCAATTAGCCGCTGTGCCCTTTGCCACCGGCCTAAACAATCACATGGGCAGCCTGCTCACCCAGCAGCCACAATCGATGATTTGGTTGATGCAAATGCTTAAGCAGCACCAACTGTACTTTATTGATAGCCGTACCACCTCCGCCACCGTGGCTGGCGAAACTGCCATGGCCGCTCAGGTGCCAACGTGGCAACGCGATATATTCTTAGATCACGACCGCGATGCCTACTCAATCAACCAACAAATTGGCAAGCTTCTACCCATGGCGGAGCGCAAGGGATTAGTGGTGGCCATTGGTCACCCTTACCCCGAAACCATCACTGCGTTAACTGAAACCTGGCAACTACTGCAAACCCAAGGTATTGAGTTTGTGGCCCCCTCGCATGTGCTTACAGATCAACTTTTGGCGCGCAAAAAATCGCTTCAGCGTGCAATCCACCCATAATTGTCTACACTGTTAGCCGCGCACGTGCTGTTTTAAAACCAGCCATTAAAGCCGAGCGGTTTGCTCGGCAGAAAAAATAACACTAAAAATAATTACGTATGAATAAGCGCCGCTTTATCCTAAAACCTGCGCTAGTTCTCATTTCTTAACCCAAAAGTGGCGCGGCAGTATACAAGGTCTGTGATAATATCTGTCATATAAAAGGATTTGATACCAGCATCTGTTACCCAAAACAATTGCACACCACGCAAACCCATTTCTGCTAGCCGCTGATTGAACACAGCTAACAAACTAGCTTGAATCTATTCGGTCTGCGTAAACATCGGGTAGCTGAATCATCCACCAAGCCTACTTTGAAGACAGGCAACGTTACTAAACTTTTAATTGGTAACACAGGCAGCCTTACAGATCTGCCAGTGGTGTTTAAGGACCGAGGCATGTAAGCCTCTATAAACAGATGCCTAAAGGTGAATACAATGGCAGTTGAACGATTTGGCGATACCGGGCCCGTCCCCGAGCGCTCCTACCGAGTTTTTGAAAAAAACGCGTACTATTATTATCGCACCCGAGAGGGCATCGACATCGGCCCATTTGATACCAAAGCCGATGCCGAACGTGGCGTTAACGATTTTATTGACTTTATGAGCCACGGGCCTAAATCCGCCCAAGCGTTGATGCAATACTCCCCCCAGGTCGCCTAGCCCAAATTGCACCCTAAGCAACTACGCCACTAAACGCCTGCAAGCACCTGCCGAATGTCGGCTTCGCCTTGCTGCATGGCGGCATGGTGCGCCTGCTGGTCAGCAAACTGCAGCGGCTGCACATCCACAAACGTCATATCTTCCACACCAATAAAACCAAACGCGGCGCGCAGTGCCGGGGTTAATGCGTCCATGTTTTGGTAAGGGCTGGGTGCGGCCAGGTCAGCGCCGCGGGTGGTTATAAAAATACATTTTTGCCGCGTCAGCAAACCACCAATATCACCATTGGCGAGATAGCCGTAAGTCACATCGGTGCGGGTTATCTGGTCGATAAACACTTTAAACACTGATGGATAACACCAATTGTGCATGGGGATCCCCGCCACAATCACATCCGCTGCCAATACTCGCTCACACAGCGCATCCGATTGCGCCAACCGTGCCACCATGTCAGGACTACGCTGATCTTTGGGCGTGTAGGTTGCTTTAGCAAACAGGCCATCAATGTGCGGGATAGGCTCGGCGGCCAGATCTAAATAATCCACACTGGCATTGCCATATTTTGCTTGTAACTGAGCCACGCAATAACGGCTTAATTGTCGTGAATTAGAAATATCCTCTTTGGGGCTAGAATCGATATGGAGTATTTGCACAGTGGGCTTCCTCTATGACCGAGGCTTTTTGCAAGCCAGGGTAGCGCCAACCAACATCAGTAGAGAGCCCAGCATAAACAACCACACCCCAACCTCAGCAACAGCGGCAAACCGAGGCAGAAAACACACGCTACCAAAGAAAAAACACAGGCTGGATACGATGTACAAAACATCGGTGAGAGAGGGAGAGAACACAGTATTATTAGGCATAACTCAGCTTTACGGTTGACCATGAACACCCAACCAAACGCGGTTGAGCAATGACCACTGCAGCTTATAACGCGGCTGCGGCCATGCCTTGTAAATATGCGACAGGTTTAGCTGGCCAGATTTAGCTAGACAGCTTGCGTGCGCGATAGGCACTGGGGGATTCGAGAATGAGACTCTTAAAGGTATGGCAAAAGTGTGCTTGGTCATAAAAACCACAGGCCACAGCCACCTCCGCAATGCTGCCGTCATTGCTCTGCAAAAGTTGCCTTGCCTGCTTAAGGCGAGCAAAGCGCATAAACGCCGCCGGAGTTACGCCCACATAGTTGCTAAAGTAGCGCTCCAAGGTGCGCTTGGTAAATCCTAGTTCGGCGGCCAGCTCTGCCACAGAACGTTGACCGGCGCAGGCTGTGCTAACCATGCCTACTGCCCGCTGCATTGGGCGATCCATGTCGGTTACCCGCCCCAACAACCAGTTTTGCAAGGCAGCTAGTCGCTCCTGGGGAGAGAGCTGGTACAACCGCAGGAGCAATTCATGCAATCTGCCGTACCAGGGTGGCATCAAATCTTGCCCCAGATAAACACGGCCCGAGGTTAAATCCGACAATGGCAACCCCAACAAACCAAAAGCGCCCACAGGTTGGAAGCGCACACTCAATAGATCGACCTGGTCACCAATGGCTTCTTGATAGGTCTGAGTGTTTAAGGCCAACCACACCACCGGGCCGCTAGATTGGAATTCGATGGTCAGGCTAACACCACCGTCAGGGTAGAATTTCTCTTGCTTGGCAACACTGGAGAACTGATCCGCTTGCACAGCCCAAAGGCACTGCACCCAAACCGTCAAGGCCGGCGTCGGCAGGGACAAACTAAAACCCGGCTGAAGGAAAACCCTCGCTGGAACAAAAACCTTGGCCGCATCAGCCATGAATGCCCGCCTCCTTTAGGTGCCTCACTGGATAGATGGGAAAATTTTTTTACAAGTCTACTTCGATACTGAAATTAGCTTTAAAAGCGACGTCTTGATTCGTGCGGTTACAGATAAATTTTGAGAACCTCATCAATAACGCCGACACATAGTTTTGACAGATTATTCAAAATCAAAGATAACGTAAACACCGCCAAGGAAGCGCAGTTGTGAGCAATAAAAGCACTTTACCGACTACTGATAATCTACCCTACCCTCCAGATAAGATTCCACAAACTATCGAGAAAGCGATAGTAGAACTGACTAAAGTTTTAGAGATTGATTTATCCCCCAAGACCGCGAAATCAATCCAAACCATTCAAATTCTTTGCGGGATAGTGCTTTACAGGCACCTCGACTCTCGTCAACGATTTGAAGTAATGAGCGGTATTCAAGACCCAACCGTATTTGCACCATCTGACTGGGGAAAGCTAAGAAGCCTGTGCACTGATGTATTGATTCAACCTCGATGGCATTTATGGTCATTAACCACAAATGAACTCGATACTCTTTTAAAAACACAAAAGAATCTACAGGGAATATTCAACATTCTCGGTTATTCCGTCAGTGTAAGCTCAGCTGTAGACCTTTGGTCAAACTCGAAAAAGCCCTAAACACGCCAAAAGGCCCTTCTCGATCGACACTTATCAAAGGCTCGATGCGCTCTCTGGTATTCTTGGTTGTCGGATCTTCATTGGCATATGTAAATGCCGAGCAACTAAATAACACCAATACTGAGCTCAATCGGCGCACGCCCGAGCCCAGATCCTCCATCTACTACGACCAAAAACATGACAAGCTGGTTACGTTTTATCCGATCAACCTACCCTGTATTAATTGGTTTTTTAATCTGCCTCATCGCTCTAGCCTATTTCAGTGCTCAATTGAGCCACCCCGAGATTTTTTACGTCTTCGGCTCATACGTAATCCTAATATTGGGCTTTAAAAGCCAACATGACTCGGTGAAAGAAAACGAAACCTTAAAGCGGCTACTTGATGACAACGATATCGACTATTAAACGAACACTTTGAATTACAGAAACCTAATATAGGGCCTTGCTATAAGCGCATCTCAATGTTTTGTTCAGCCATAAACGCCTTGGCTTCGGCCACGCTGTATTCGCCAAAATGGAAGATACTGGCCGCAAGCACGGCATCGGCACCGCCCTGAAGTACGCCATCGGCCAAGTGCTGGAGGTTACCCACACCGCCAGAAGCAATCAGTGGCACCGGAATGCGATCGGTCATGGCGCGGGTAAGGGCTAAATCAAACCCGTTTTTGGTGCCGTCCCGGTCCATGCTGGTGAGCAGTATTTCTCCCGCGCCGTAGGCCACCATTTTTTCTGCCCACTCTAGAGCATCAATGCCGGTGGGCTTGCGGCCACCGTGGGTGAAAATCTCCCAACGCGGGTTATCGCCCTGCGCCACCTGTTTTGCATCAATGGCCACCACAATGCACTGGGCACCAAATTTGGCCGAAGCCTCGGCGACAAAATCCGGGTTGAATACAGCGGCGGAGTTAATGGCTACTTTATCGGCACCGGCGTTGAGCATATTACGGATATCTTGTGAGGTGCGAATACCCCCACCCACGGTGAGCGGGATAAACACCTCCGCGGCGATCTTCTCCACCGTGTGCAAGGTGGTGTCGCGGCCTTCGTGGGTGGCGGTAATATCAAGGAAAGTAATTTCGTCTGCGCCGGCTTGGTTATAGCCCTTGGCCACTTCAACCGGGTCTCCGGCATCGCGGATATCAACAAACTGAACGCCCTTAACCACGCGGCCGTTATCGACATCCAGACAGGGAATAATGCGTTTCGCCAAAGGCATAGCTACAACTCCAAAGCAATTTGCGGGCATTCTACCGCACTTTTTGCCATCGGGGAGCAGCAGCTATGGAATGGAAGAGGAAGATAACCCGGCTGCAACAAGCCACCGGGCCAAACCTTACTTGGACTGTTTTTTGTCTTCGTACATGCGGCTGTCGGCCAGCTGCTTGAGGGAGTCTAAGGTGTCGCCATCGTGGGGCCACACCGCCACACCGACGCTAATACCCAACTGCACCAGCTTGCCCTCACCGATGCGGAAAGGACTGGCGACGATTTGCTTTAACCGCTGGGCCAACGACACTTGCTGATCAGCATCCAATGGCTCGCGGATGATGACAAGGAATTCGTCTCCGCCGATTCGACCGATGTGCTCGCCACCGCGCAACTTGGTGCGCAAACGGCGGGAAAATTCTATGAGAACTTGGTCACCGGCCAGGTGGCCGTGGACATCGTTAATTTTTTTGAACTGATCAAAGTCGATAAACACCACGCTAAACCCAGCACCATCGCGCGAACCCTGTGCGCGCAGCTTGCGCAGTTGGTAATCGATGAAACGTAGGTTGGGCATTTGAGTGAGCGGATCGAGGTGAGCCAGTTGGCGTAGCTTTCGCTCGTTGGCTTTGTAACGGCTGACATCGTGGCAGCTCATCATGATGCCGTTTTCACCGTTGGCTAAGGTCACTGGCAAAAACGTGATGTCGAAATGGCCCGCCACGCCAGAGGTATCAAACTTAGATAATAGGCGTTCATGCACGGTGATGCTCTCACCCGCCATACACGCTTGCATGGCAGACATGATGTAGTTATCGAAGGTGGATTCTTCAAACATCAGCGCCAGAGGCATACCGATGATGTTTTCTTTTGGCTTTTGGAGGTGGCGCTCGAACAGCGCGTTGACAGCGATGAAGGCGTAGGAGCTGTCGACCAAGGCGTAAAAATTACGCTGGTCGCCATCGAACATCCTTACGTACTCTGCGTAAGGAGTACTTTGCCCACCATTAATAGAATGCAGCGCAATAACTTTGTCTGACACGCTTAATTAACCCTGATAACCCTTTCACTTTGGTGCCACCGAATCGGCCACCAACCTAAACTTATGTACTGTTTTTTTTGATTAGTTATTCACGCTGTGCTTTGGCTATGTTGGGAAGTGGCCAAAGACTGATCCATCAGTGCGACAAAATATCGTTCAATGAGAATGTTTTCAATCGTTTTGACAGAAAACTTCATAATAAATTGCGCGGCAGATTTTGAATCGAAATTACTGACAATTGTTTGACGACAAACACAACCGACACAGATCAAAAAAAGGTCAGAAATACGTCGTTGACTGTGGATAAAATTATAGAAAGAAAGGCTAAGTTGGATAGGACAAAGGCATACTCGGCGGGGCTAATGTGCCCCGCCGATGAAACAACCGCTTATGGCTGCCATTGGCAGAAATTACGCAGCAGCTGCAAGCCCGCATCGTGGCTCTTTTCTGGATGAAATTGCACCGCGGCCAAATTATTTTGGCACAGTCCGGCACTGAATTTTACACCGTACTCGGTGCTGCCTAATTCCTGCGCAGAGTTATCCAGTTGCACACAGTAGCTGTGGACAAAATAAAAACGCTGCCCATTTTTAATGTTTTTCCACAGCGCGTGATCTTGGCTGTGGAAAACATTATTCCAGCCCATGTGCGGCACTTTTAGTTTAGCGCCGTGCTCGTCGGTAAAGTCATTGCCGAAAAATCGCACATGGCCCGGCACAAGATTTAAACAATCAACGCCACTGTTTTCTTCGCTGTGGGTGAGCAACAATTGCATACCCACGCAAATTCCTAACACTGGCTTGCCGGCGTCAATTTGAGATTTCACCAACTGGTCAAATCCCAACCGTTTTACTTCTTGCATGCAATCGCGCACCGCGCCTACGCCCGGGAACAAAATACGTTCGGCGCTGGCAATAACCTGAGCATCAGAGGTGACGACCACTTGTTGGTCATCAGCACACACGTGCTCTAAGGCACTGGCAGCGGAATGCAAATTGCCCATACCGTAGTCGCAAATGGCGATAATTTTTTTGCTCACGCGTAACTCCTAACAGATTCGGTTGGGTGTGCTGTTTAAAGGATAATATTTCTTCGTTGCCCTGCAGTGGCTTTGTGTACCGGCCGACTGAGCTTACAAGGTGCCCTTGGTGGATGGCATTTGGTCACCCAAACGCGGATCTGGCTCTAGCGCCATGCGCAAGGCGCGGGCAAAAGCTTTAAACACTGTTTCAATTTGGTGGTGGGCGTTGTCACCGCGCAGGCAATCGATGTGCATGGTCACTTTGGCGTGGTTCACAAAGCCGTGGAAAAACTCCGAGAAGAGTTCGGTATCAAAATTGCCCACGCGCTTTTGGGTGAATGGAATATCCAGCATCAGGCCTGGGCGACCAGAAAAATCGATTACCACCCGCGACAGCGCTTCATCTAGAGGCACATAGGCGTGGCCGTAGCGACGAATACCTTTTTTATCACCCATCGCTTGTGCCATGGCTTGGCCCAGGGTAATGCCGATATCTTCTACGGTGTGATGGTCGTCGATGTGGGTATCGCCCTTACAGTAAATGTCTAGGTCGATCAGCCCATGACGGGAGATTTGATCCAGCATGTGCTCTAAAAACGGCACCCCAGTATCGAACTTACCCTTGCCGGTGCCGTCCAGGTTAAGGCTGACCTTAATCTGGGTTTCTAGGGTATCTCTGCTGACGCTGGCGCTGCGCTCGGCCATGGTAACTCTCCGCTAAAATTGAGCGCGGATTATAAGTCCTGAACCCGGCGCACTCCAGTTTTCATGCCAGCCCCAGGGCTCAAAACCGCGGCCGGCACTCAGCTAGGTACCGGGATTAACGCACATGCAGCTCTTTGAGCGATAAACTCATGGCCTCTTGGTCGGCCAAATAGTCTTTACTGATCATTTTGGACAACAGCGGGGTGCGGTCAAACACCCAATCGCGCACCACCGCTAAGGGCGCCGGCATCTGGTGGAAAACATTGCCTAATTTGCGCGCAAACTCTACGTGGTGGTTTACGTAGGCGACTCGGTCTTGCTCAAAGCCAGCAAAGCCCTGTTGCACCGCGTTGCTATCGGTCAAATCCACCCCCGCCAGCGCTCGCCCCAAGAAGTAACCATCCTCGATTGCCATGCCCATGCCATAGGCGGCGTAGGGCGATACCGGATGCACCGCATCCCCCAGGCAGACGACGCGGCCGGATGACCAGGTACTCAGCGAGGGCCGATTGTAGATATCCCAGCAGAAAATCTGCCGATCAAAATCGGTAACCTCAGGGAAACGAGGTAGAGGCTGAGCCCAGTTGGCCAGCAATCCTTGGACATGCGACTTTACGCAGATCGGCTCCGGCGTGTGCTCCGCCACCGGCTCCACAATCCACCATTCAAACCCGGGCTTGCCATCGTGTAACATGGGAAAATAGCTGGCTTGAATGTGCCGGGAATGGGTTATATTGCCCATATTGCGGGGCAAATCCGGTACTTTTTCAGCATCGCACCAAGCCAACCAAACCCGAAGGCCGACGTGGAACAGATCGGGCTCACCAAAGGCTTGGACAGACACTTTAGATCGCACGCCGTCGGCGCCTATAAGGATATCCGTCTGGTCTCCGCCGCCGCCTTTAAAGTGCAGTGTTACGTCGCTGCCAGTATCCTCGTAGCGCTCAAAATCTCGATTAGAAATCAACGTGCCTACTGGCAGTAACGCCATCATTTTGGCAAAGGCGTTGGAGCGCAACATGCCGTAGTACCATCCTTTGATGCCAAAAGACTGCTCAATCAACGAATTAAACGGCAGTCGAGCCCGCAGTTTGCCCTTGTGATTGCGGAATTCCGTCACGGTAAAGGAGCCAAAATCGTTAATGTCGATGCCGTAATCGCGCAGCACCGCCAGTACCGGTACGCTCAACAGTACAACACCACCCAGAGGCTTGGGCGCAGGGTTGCGCTCGTAAATGCGCACATCAAAACCGCGCTTAAGCAACGCCAAGCCAGCAGACACACCACTAGGCCCCGCACCGACGATGGCCACGCGCCTACCGGGCCGCCAATTTTCACTCGCAGTCATTCAAACCACCTCTTTATTATTGGCTAAGGTCGAGGCAACAATCTAAATTGCCTTATTTGGATTAAATACGCTAATTAATCCATAATTTCGGTCATTTAGTCTTATAGGGAGATGGCTTTGGATATGCCCAACGGCTATAGAAGTTCTTGGGCCTGGGTTTCTTGATGATGTGGGTGTCTTGATAACGTGGGTGTCTTGATAACGTGGGTGTCTTGATAACGTGGGTGTCTTGATAACGTGGGTGTCTTGATAACGTGGGTGTCTTGATAACGTGGGTGTCTTGATAACGTGGGTGTCTTGATAACGTGGGTGTCTTGATAACGTGGGTGTCTTGATAACGTGGGTGTCTTGATAACGTGGGTGTCTTGATAACGTGGGTGTCTTGATAACGTGGGTGTCTTGATAACGTGGGTGTCTTGATAACGTGGGTGTCTTGATAGGATAAAGGTAAGGTTGGTTTGGATTTACTTAGCCAAGTGCTGTCCAGTTTAAGAATTGAGTCCACCAGTATTTCGCGCTGGCGGTTATCTGCGCCTTGGGGTGTCGATGTGTCGCGGTTTGAGCCTGGTTTTTGTTTGCGCATTATTAGCGGATCGCTGTGTTGGCAAGGCGAAGATTCTAGGCCAATTTGGCTACACGCAGGCGATACCTTGCTGACCTTGCGAGGTAGCAAAGGGCAATTGCGATCTGAACTTGGCACTCGTTGCACGGCCATTCACGAGCTGCCCTGGCAGGGCGACAGCTACACAGGCCTGGGCGCTAACCGCCAACCAAGCAGCGCTCAGCAGTTGCAATGGGGTGGCGGTGGCGAAGCCTGCGAGCTGTTGGGCTTGGCGTTTACCTTTCAATACTCCAGCAGCGTTCAGCTGCTGTCGTCGCTGCCAGAAATCATCGTCTTACCACAGGGCCAAGCACCCGCCGCGCCCTTTTTTACCAGCGCCATAAACCACCTGATGGACGACCATCAACCCGGCTACCAAGCCGTGGCCGGCCAGCTTAGCGAACTGGTGGTGTTGAGCTTGCTGCGAGAGGTGATGCTGACCACAAATTCTGCCGCCAGCGGATGGTTGAAGGGTCTGCAAGACCGCCATATCCACCCCGCGCTATTGGCGATCCACAACACACCGCAGCAGCCATGGACATTAACCAACCTCGCCCAACAAGCAAAGCTGTCGCGCTCGGCCTTTGCCGCGCGATTTAAACGGATTGTGGGGATGGGGCCGGTGGAATATTTAAGTCGCTGGCGAATACAAATTGCCTGCGACCACCTTCGTAACAGCAGTGATTCCGTGGAGCAGATTGCCGCCCAAACGGGCTTTGGTAACGACAGAACCCTGCGGCGTGTGTTTAAGCAACAGTTAGGAATACCGCCGAGAGATTACCGGCGACACTACCGCGCCGGCAGTTAAATCAAATCGGCAAAGCTAATCGGACGTTACATGCGTCCGAAAGCGCCACTGTTTAAGTCGTTAACGGCCTGCTGAATTTCAGCCCGGGTATTCATCACAAATGGGCCGTAACGGGCCACTGGCTCGTTCATTGGATGGGCGGAGATCAACAGTGCCCTAGCTCCTTCGGTGCTGGCCTCCACGGTAACGCCGCCGCCATCGGATAACACTGCCAGTTGCTGGCTGGCGACGACGACATCTCGGACCATTAGGCTGCCCTGATAGACGTACAACACCGAGTTGTAACCCTTGGGGATATCTATACGGGCGTGAGCATCCTCTTCCATCTGCACGTCGGCTAGCATCGGATGCGAAGAAATTCCGGTGACTGGCCCTTTAACGCCATTAAGAGACCCGGCAATCAACCGTACCAGCACGCCGTTACTCGGGCTAAGTTCAGGAATTTGGTCGGCGGTGAGTTCTTGGTAGCGTGGTTCACGCATTTTTTCGGCAGCGGCAAGGTTGATCCACAACTGAAATCCCCACAACCGGCCCTCGGTTTGCTCAGGCATCTCGGAGTGAAGTATGCCTTTCCCCGCAGTCATCCATTGCACACCACCAGGTTCAATCACGCCGTTGTTGCCCTGGCTGTCGCGGTGGCGCATGCGCCCATCCAGCATATAAGTGACCGTCTCAAAGCCGCGGTGCGGATGGGGCGGAAAACCACCGATGTAATCGGCGCTGTCATCACTGCGTATTTCGTCCAGTAATAGAAAGGGGTCGTGCTCGCTAAGTTGATGCGAGCCGATACTGCGCTGTATCAACACACCATCGCCATCGCGCGTGTGCTGAGCGTTAATCAGCCGAGTTACTTTGGCCATGGGGCCTCCTTCTTATTTCCATACCTCAAAGGGCAATCTAGGCCCTTTCGGAACCACCTGGGTGGGGTTGATATTTTTGTGGCTGTAGTAGTAATGCTGTTTGATGTGCTCCAAATGCACGGTTTCGGCCACGCCGGGCACGAAATACAGTTGTTCAAGGTAGCGTGATAATGCCGGGTAGTCGGCAATACGCTTTAAATTGCATTTAAAGTGGCCCACGTATACCGCATCAAATCGCACTAAGGTGGTAAACAATCGCCAATCGGCCTCGGTGATCTGATTTCCTACCAAGTACTCGTGGGCGCCTAAGCGTGATTCCAGCTGATCCAAGGTAGTGAACAGCGCTTCAAAGGCCTGCTCGTAAGCTTCCTGGGTCGTGGCGAAACCAGCTTTGTAGACACCGTTGTTGACGTTGTGGTACACCAAGTCGTTAATTTCATCGATCTCGGTACGCAGGGCGGGCGGATAGTAATCGTCGGTGTTGCCCGTGATAGCGTTAAATTCGCCGTTAAACATGCGGATAATGTCGGCACTCTCATTACTGACAATGGTCTCGCGCTGTTTATCCCACAGCACCGGTACGGTTACCCGGCCGGTGTACTGTGCATCGGCCCGGGTGTACACCTCGTGCAGATACTGGCTGCCAAACAGTTGATCGCCCTTGGCCGGGCCCCAGGTATCAAAACTCCATCCGTTCTCCAGCATATGCGGGTGCACGATGGACACATCGATCACATCGGCCAGGGATTTAATGCTGCGGAATATCAAAGTGCGGTTTGCCCATGGGCAGGCCAGAGCCACGTACAGATGGTATCGGCCAGATTCCGCCTTGAAGCCACTATCGCCGTTGGGGCCGGGCTCGCCACTGGCAGTGACCCAATTGCGAAATTTAGAGCTCTCGCGACGAAAACGCCCGCCGGAGCTCTCGGTGTCGTACCATTTATCCTGCCACTGACCTTCAACCAGCAAACCCATAATCTGAAGCCTCTACTATCAATTTATGCAGCTATGCTAGCGTTACCGCCAAAAGCACCATAGCGCAGGGTTTTTAGGGAGTTGTTCAGGAAATTTGAGGCACAACGCCGGCACCGAAAATTCAACCGTTTTACCGCCTACGGCTTCCCTCACGAAGTAAGTTTTGCCAGAATAGTCTTTCGAACCTGTTGAATTTCTGTCCAAAATACGTGAACGCACACACCCTCACAGCGCTATTGAGAGATCGCCTGGCAAAGAGCAGCACGCTGTTTGCCTTGCTGGCGCTGTTGCTGTGTGCCCAAATTGCCGATAGCCACCACCTGGCAGAGCATGCCCATGGCGGCGATGAATCCGGCCTGTGCGATAGCTTACACACTCCTGCTGCCGCGCTATCTACCTCGGTGGGTCTGTGCCTGCCAGAGCCGCAAGTCGCCCATTGGCTAAACCAATATCAAACACCGGCGTTTAGTCCTCGTCGCAACGCCTTCAGGGCCATACGCGCCCCACCTCACTCCACAAAACTGGGCTAATAATTAGCCCGCAAACTACCGCTGTCTGACTCCGCCCCAGCAACACCGCTAGGGGTAATTTGTATTTTGTTTTGTGGACAAACTAATGACTTTACATCGCTTTTTGGTCAACACATCTAGCCTGGGCCTTGCGTTGACCTTCGCCAATGCCTCACTCGCCGCCACTGCTAACAACCCTCACCACCCCATGGAAGAGGTGGTCGTAACCGGCCATACCGATAAAACACTGGCAGAAACCGCACTGCCCGTCAGCGTTCTCAGCGCAGAGCAATTGGCAGAGCAACGTGCCACTAACCTGGGCGACACTCTAGCTGCCATGCCCGGTGTGCAATCCACCAGTTTTGGCGCCGGCGTTGGCCGCCCTATCATCCGCGGCCAAAGTGGCAACCGGGTTAAGGTGTTGTCTGGCAGCTTGAGCGTATTGGATGCTTCCACGGTTAGCCCGGACCACGCCAACGCGGTGTCGCCGCTAGGCGCCGAGCGTATTGAAGTCATCCGTGGTCCCGCCACCCTACTGTATGGCAATGGTGCTTCCGGTGGTGTGGTCAACGTATTGGATAACCGCATCCCAGATGCCCAACTGGATGACATCTCCTTGGTAATCAACCAAGAGCACAACACCAACAACGATCAAAACACCACCAGCGCATTACTCGAAACCAGCACCGGCCCTTTTCAGTGGCACTTAAACGGCTACACCTTTAGGCACAACAAAGTCACCATACCTAGCGAAGCCATGCTGGAAGAAGAACTCCACGACGAAGATGGCGATGATCACGAGGAAGAAGAGCACACCAGCACCGACGGCTACATTGGCAACAGCCAGGGCGAAGGCGATGGCATCACCTTGGGTAGCAGCTACGTTGGCGATGGCTGGTACGCCGGTTTTGCGGTTAATCACACGCGCAAAGATTACGGCCTGCCCCCCGGCACACACGACCACGAAGAGCACGAGGAAGACCTCATCGATGGTGCCGCTGAGGAAGAGCACGAAGAAGAATCCGTTGATGTTCGCATCGATATGGAACAAACCCGCTATGAGTTCAAAAGCGGCGTTGATTTAAACGGTTTCTTCAGCAGCCTGGAAGCCAGTATCGCCTACACCGACTACGAGCACGAAGAACTCGAACTGGGCGAACACCACGAAGAAGAAGAGGCTGATGCCGATCACGAGGAAGAAGAGCACCATGGCACGGTGTACAGCAACGAAGGTTTTGACTCTCGCTTTACCCTCAACCACAACCGCATCGCAGGTTTGACCGGCGTTATCGGCTTGCAAGTGCAAAGCCGAGAGTTTGGCGGCGCAGGGGAAGAGGCCTACATTGCCCCCACCGACATCAACAGCGCAGCGATTTTTGCGGTAGAGAGCGTCTCCGCCGGCGACTGGACCTACGAGTTTGGCGCGCGCCTCGAAGCCAACCAAACCGAACTCAGCAGCGGCTGCGATCAAGATCACACCACCTTCTCTGGCTCGGCCTCGGCACTGCGCCCGTTGGCCGGCAACAGCAACGGCTGGATTGGTTACACCTACTCCCAGCGCGCGCCCAGCGAAGAGGAACTTTTCTCTAACGTGGATGGTAGCAGCTGCCAAAACTACGCAGAAGACAACCTTATAGAACATATCGCCACCGGCCGCATCGAGCTCGGCAACCCGGATCTAGACGCAGAAACCAGTCAAAATTTAGAACTGGGATGGCGCAAGTTTGAAGGCACTTGGCTGGCCGAAATTAATCTTTATTACAACCAAGTCAGCGATTACATCTACGCCGCCTTTACCGACGATGAAGAGATGGTTGCCTACCAACAACAAGATGCAAAATTTTACGGCGTTGAAGGCCAATATACCCACCACCTATGGCGGGTGGGCGACAGCCACTTGGATTTGGTGCTCAGCGGCGACTGGGTGAAAGCCACCCTGGATGACGGCGACAACGTACCGCGCCTAGCCCCGGCCAGAGTCGGTATTGCCCTAGCCTGGGTGGCCGAACAGTGGTCTGCACAGCTGAGCAATATGGAAGTGATGAAACAAACCCACACCGCCGAAGGCGAGACAGAAACCGATGGCTACAGCTTGGTAAACGCCTACTTGGACTACCACTTCAACCCAGATCATTCCGGATTGATGCTGTACGCACGCGGTAAAAATCTGCTCGACGAAGACATCCGCGACCATACTTCGTTTATCAAAAACGTGGCACCGGCGCCGGGCCGAGGTGCTGAAATCGGCCTTAGCTGGAGCTTTTAAACCCGCACACAGTCGCCCCAAGTGTGCTTGGGGCGAGCGTTTCTGCCAATGCTGGCAGCCAAAACCGCAATTGGCAGGCCTGCCCTGTGGGGCTACAATGGCCGGGCTTATGACTATGGCCCACCCATGAACGCCCCAGAACCCCTTTACCCCAAGCAGCCCCCGCTTCGCATTGCCCTGTTGGGCTATCGCAGCCATCCCCACGTGGGTGGCCAAGGCATTTATCTCAAATTTTTAAGCCAGGCACTGGTGGATTTGGGCCACAGCGTCGACGTTATCAGTGGGCCACCTTACCCAGAACTGAGCCCTCAGGTTGGGTTGATCAAACTGCCTAGTTTGGATTTGTATGCCAGTGAAAAACCCCACAAAGAGCTGCGTTTAAAGCACTTTTTGAGCGTCACTGACCTATACGAATTCGGCTCTAAAATGACCGGCGGCTTTGCCGAGCCCTACACGTTTAGCCGCAGGGCCGCTCGGTATTTGGCCAAACATCGCCAACGGTACGACATAGTGCACGACAACCAATGCTTGGGCTACGGCTTGCTCACCCTACAGAAAATGGGCATTCCCACCGTGGCCACCATTCATCACCCCATCACCCGTGACCGCGCCCTGGCAGAAGCAGCCCAACCTACAGAACTGTTAAAAAAACTCACTCGGCGCTGGTACCGGTTTGTGGGCATGCAAATTAAAGTGGCGCAACAGCTGAATCACCTCACCACGGTATCGGAATTTACCCGGCAGGATATCGCCCAAGCCTTTGCCATCGCGCCAGAAAAACTGCACGTTATTGCCAACGGAGTGAACACCGATTTATTTCGCCCCCTGGCCGAAGCCAACAAACAGCCTTTGCACCTGGTCACCACGGCATCATCTGACCAACCGTTAAAAGGCCAGCGCTTTTTATTGCAGGCACTGACCCAATTGCGCGCGAGCATACCCGGTGTTTCATTGACCATTATTGGTGCTTTGAAGGCCGAGAGTGAATGCGAGCAAATCATTAAGCAACACAACCTGGGCCCGCACATTATCTTCAAGCAAAGCCTAAGCAACCAAGAATTAGTGGCCGAATACAACCGCGCCACCGTGGCGGTAACACCATCGCTGTACGAAGGCTTTGGCCTGCCCGCCGCCGAGGCCATGGCCTGCGGTACTGCGGTGGTTACCAGCGATGGTGGCGCGCTGCCCGAAGTGGTGGGGGACGCCGGCATTGTGGTACCCGCCGGAGACAGCAAAGCCCTGGCCGAAGCCATTGGCCGAGTGCTTACAAACCCTGCCCTAGCCGCCCAATTAGCGGCCCAAGGCCGCGCCCGTGTGGCCACCCAATTGTGTTGGTCTAACACCGCCACTGCACTCACCGAGTTTTATCATCGCATCCTCAACCCAACCGAAGTCGCACAGCCATGCACACCGTCGACTACCAGCGCTTAACACTGCCAGAAGACTGCAAGCTGTTAGACCTTGGCTGCGGCGAAGGCCGTCATTGCCTGGGCGTTCCCCTGCGTGAGGCAGCCACCGTGGTGGGTGTGGACCTCAACCTCAGCGACGTGCGCACCGCCGTTGCCAAGGTGCCAGAGCACAATGGGTTTTGCCAACAAGCGGGTTTGCCACTCACCCCCACGCCGCATTTTAGTGTCGCCGACGGCACCCAATTGCCCTTTGCCGACGGCTGTTTTGATGTAGTGGTGTGTTCAGAGGTGTTGGAACACATCGAACCCTACCCCGAAGTATTAGAAGAAATCATGCGGGTTTTAAAGCCCGGCGGGCAGCTGGTGGTCAGCGTTCCCAGGCAATGGCCAGAGCGTTTGTGCTGGAGCTTTAGCGAGCAATACCACAACCAACCTGGCGGCCACATACGCATTTTTAACGCTCACAAGCTTGGTAAAGAAATCCAAAACCTGGGCGCAAGTTTTACGGGCCAGCATTGGGCCCACGCCCTGCACAGCCCTTATTGGTGGTTAAAGTGTTTATTGTGGGAAGAGCCCCAGCACCCCATTGTGCAGGCGTACCACCGTTTTCTGGTGTGGGATCTAACCCAATCGCCCTGGCTTACCCGAGGCCTGGAGACACTATTAAATCCCATCATGGGCAAAAGCGTGGTGCTGTATTTTGAGCGTTAATCACTCACCCAGCACACGCAATAAAAGCCTACTGGGCCGAGTACTGGCTGGGGCCGATTATATTGCTAGTCAGCAATTGGAAAACGGCTGCATACCCTGGTTTAGAGGCCAAATTGCCGACCCCTGGGACCACGTTGAAGCCGCCATGGGCTTAACCGTGGCGGGTTTCCATGAGCAGGCCAAACGCGCCTACCACTGGTTGGCCGAGCAACAAAACGACGACGGCAGTTGGTACAGCGAATACGGTCAGCGGGCAGACAGCTATCATGATTTGCCCGATGCCGAACTCAAACAAGCCCACCACGGCATTTATCTGGCCACCGGCCTGTGGCATTTTTATCTTGCCACCAAGGACCTCTCACCTGGGCGGCAACTGTGGCCGTGCCTTGAACGGGCGGCGCATTTTGTGTTGGCCCTGCAAACCGAGCACGGCGACATTTTGTGGGGCAAAGATGGCAACAATCAATTGCTGGATGATTCACTCATCACCGCCTGCAGTGCCATCTATAAAAGTCTGGGGTGTGCGCTAAACCTGTGCGATGCACTGCGCATTCGGCGGCCCAACTGGCAATGCGCCTATAAAAAACTGGGCCATGCTCTTAGGCAAAAACCAGAGCGCTTCGACCGCTCTTGGGCTTCCAAACAACGCTATGCCATGGATTGGTTTTACCCGTATTTATCCGGTGTGCATGCCGGCTCCCCCGGGCAACAGAGCTTGCTTCAGCGCTGGCAGGAATTTGTGGTGCCCAACCTTGGCTGCCTGTGCGTTAACGATCATCCCTGGGTAACCGTGGCCGAGTCCGCCGAGTTATGCCTGGCCCTGGCCAGCGTAGGAATGCAAGATAAAGCAACAGAGCTGTTGGGCCAATTATTGCAGTACCAAGACGAATCCGACGGCGGCTTTTGGACCGGCTACGTGCACAGCGACGAAGCCCTATGGCCAGAAGAAAAAACTACCTGGACCGCTGCCGCGGTTGTGCTCGCCGCCGACAGCCTGTATCGCATCACCCCGGCGGCAGATTTATTTATTAACCACCGGCCAGAGTAAACACCATCGCACGAAGAATGGGATGTTACCGAGTTTCGCAACCTACCCTGGGCTTATCTCGCCGGGTTTATAGGCTATTTATAGGGTTACTGTTGCTGGTGCTCAGCGCCGCTGGCTCGGCACAAACTGACCCGGCTGCCACGTTAACTTCGTCATCAGCCGAGCAAGCCCCACCGAACCCACCACACAAAACCCTTAAAATGGGCTACAGCCATTGGCCGCCCTTCTTTATAAAGCGCCGCGATGGCAGAGTTTCAGGTATCAATGCCGAAATCATCACCGCCGCCCTGGAGCCCGCCGGCTACACCATCGAATTTGTCGACGTACCCTGGACACGGGGCCTTCGTGGCTTACTCACCGGCAGCCTGGACATTATCCCCTCGGCCAGCTTTACCCGCGAGCGTAGCCAATATGCCCTATTCTCCAAACCCTACTACCAAGAGCAATATGTGCTGTATGTAAGGGCCAAAGACCAAACACGATTTGCCGAACAAAGCTTGGCCCAGCTACTAGAGCAAGGTTTTCGGCTGGGTGTATTTCGCGGTACCGATTACGGTGCAAACACAATGAGCCTTTTGCAACAAACGCAGTACAAAGCCCAAATTACCGAACAAACCCAGATGGATGGCAACTATCGGATGATTAAACGCGATCGCTTAGACGGTTTTATTCAAGAGCACTCCGACTACCTCTATCACCGCCAAAATAACCAAATGGGCGAAGATATAGTGCCTTTGTTAGACATTACTGCCATTGCTCAACATATGATGTTTTCTAAGGCCCGCGACAACTCCCAAGCGGTGGAAGATTTCAACCAAGGCCTAAGCCAACTAATTGCCGACGGCCAATACCAACGTATTTTTCAAACTTGGCAGGGCAATGCTTGGATGCTGCCGGATACCACTTACACGCCACGCCATATCGAATAAATCTAGCCACTAAACATCATCCACTTATTTCCCCCCAGATCCCCATATGGCCACCTAGCCTTTCCATTTTCCGAGTACGCAAAAATAAAAATAGCGTTTAGTGGCACATTAAGTGCTGCCAAACACGGAGCGTGCGCGCAACTATGCGCGCCACCGATAAATCCTGACTAACCTATGCAAGTAAAGGTAAAAACCGAGGGCACACCTATAAATGATTGTTTCTATTAAAGTAAGCTTGTTAAACTGCGGCGGCGGCCGAAATTGTCAAAACGATTGGGCGCATTGAATAAAAAAATGCACCAAAACGCATCACCAGCCCAAAATCAGTACCAGAGAAGCACCACCCTAAAAAACAACGGGGCTTACAAGGAATCACAGGTCACCATCAGAGTGATTTATTAACAACAGGAGCTTTGCTCTTTATGAGTATCCGCTGGCAAGACTACCCGAACGAAGGGCTCTACGACGAGCTGATCAATGAGCGTAAAAACCCCCGCAAACCTGCCAAACGCTTAGCCAACTACCTCGCCAAAATGGGCTCTGAAGAATTACAGCAGCGGCGCCAACTGGCTGACTCAAACGTGCAAGATATGGGGGTGAGCTTTACCGTTTATACCGACGAAGGCAACATCGACCGGGCCTGGCCATTCGATATCATCCCTCGCATCATCCCCGCCAAAGAGTGGGAACAGGTGGCCAATGGTTTAAAGCAGCGTTTGCGTGCATTAAACATGTTTATCAATGATCTCTACCACGGCCAGGAGATCATTAAAGACGGTGTAGTACCGGCCTACTTAATTGAAAAATCGAAAAATTTCCGGCCAGAATGTATCGGCGTAAAGCCCGCGTTTAGCGTGTGGGCCCACATTTGCGGCTCCGATTTGGTGCGCGATGCGAATGGCCAAATGTACGTTTTAGAAGACAACCTGCGGGTGCCCTCTGGCGTATCCTACATGCTAGAAAACCGCGCTATTACCAAGCGCGTATTGCCCGAGGTCTTCAGCCGGGAAAACGTACTGCCAGTAGACGATTACCCATCCCAACTATTTGATACCTTAGCCGCACTTTCACCGCGCCGAGTAAAACAACCCGAAATAGTCGTGCTCACGCCCGGTATTTTCAACTCAGCCTACTTTGAGCACGCTTTTTTGGCACAACAAATGGGCGCCGAGCTGGTAGAAGGCAGCGACTTAATGGTGGATACCGATGACTGCGTATACATGCGCACCATCAAAGGCCGAGAGCGCGTAGACGTGATATACCGCCGCATCGACGACATGTTTATCGACCCAGAGGCGTTTAATAAAGATTCCATGCTGGGTGTACCCGGCCTAATACGCGCCTGGAAAAAGGGCAACGTTGCCCTGGCCAACGCCCCCGGTGCCGGCGTTGCCGACGATAAAGTCATCTACGCCTACGTCCCCAAAATTATCGAGTACTATTTGGGCGAGAGCGCGTTGATTCCCAACGTAGAAACCTACCTTTGCAATGACGCCGAACAACGCGATTACGTACTGAAAAATCTCGATAAACTGGTGGTGAAACCCGCCAACGAATCCGGCGGATACGGTATGTTGGTGGGGCCACACTCCACCAAAAAAGACCAAGACACCTTTGCCACATTAATTAAAAAGAACCCGCGCAATTACATTGCCCAACCGACCCTGAGCTTATCCACCGCCCCCACCCTGGTAGACGGCGGAGTACTGGAGCCCAGGCATATGGATTTACGGCCCTTTATCTTGCAAAGCCGAGGCCTTTACTGCACCACCGGCGGGCTCACCCGCGTGGCCATGGTCAAAGGGTCCTTGGTGGTAAACTCCTCCCAAGGCGGCGGCAGTAAGGACACCTGGATTGTAGACACGGAGGGCAAATAAGATGCTGTCTCGAGTTGCTGAACGCCTGTACTGGGCCGCGCGTTATTTAGAGCGCGCTGAAAACACCGCCCGCCTGGTAAGCGTATACGATAACTTGCTGTACGATTTGCCCGCCGGCATGGTCGAAATATCCTGGTTTAATCTGATTAGCCTTAATAGCTCTGCCGAAGAATTCACCAAGCGCTACAAAGTGCAAAATGAACGCAACGTCGTGAAATTTTTGCTGCAGGATGAAAAACACCTGGGCTCCCTAAGTGCATCGGTTCGTTATGTACGTGAAAACTTTCGCACCTCCCGCGATGTGATCCCACCCAGCGCCTGGGAGCAGATCAACGAGCTCAATATTTATGTCAGCAAAAATGCCAAAACGGCACTGGCGCGTAACGGCCGGCACGATTTTTTAAGCGAGGTTATTGAGCGCAGTCAATCTCTCAATGGCTTGCTAACCGGCACCTTAATGCGCGACGAAGCCTGGGAATTTATCATGCTGGGCCGCTTTATCGAGCGCGCCGACATGACCACCCGCATCCTAGATGCTGGCGCCGCCGTGTTGGAAAACAGCGAAGCCTTTGCCCACTCCAACCCCGCCCAGGTTATTTGGGGCAATGTCCTGCGCTCCCAGGGCGCCTACATGAGCTACCGCCGGGCCATCAAATCCATTGTGCGCGGCAGTGATGTAGCCGAATTTTTATTGTACGACACCCACATTCCGCGCTCGGTAACCTTCTGCAGTGACCAAATTAACCAGGCTGCCACAAAACTGGCACAAGACTCTGGTAAAAAGCAGCCACCCAAAATGAAACTGCCCAGGTTTGAAATTGAGAAAGAAGAAGACCTTGGCGCAGACTTTCGCAATTATTTGAACGACCTGCAGTTGTCGATTGGTGAAACCCACAATCACATTTGTAACACTTGGTTTGCCCGCGATTAAACCCACCGGGCCCTAACGGCCCGGTAGCGTGTTTGCCCCAAACCACCGCCCCATTCGTTAAGGAAGCGTAGATATGACCATTCGCGTCAAACTGCTGCACAAAACCCATTACAAGTTCGACCGCCCAGTAAATGTGTCGCCACACATTTTACGCTTGCGGCCGGCGCCCCACTCGCGTACAAAAATTCACGGCTATTCGTTAAAAGTGCTGCCCAAAGACCACTTTTTAAATTGGCAGCAAGACCCATTCGGCAACTACCAAGCGCGTTTAATCTTCCCAGAAAAAACCAAAGAGCTGGGCTTTGAGATTGAAGTTATCGCCGACATGACGGCCATCAATCCGTTTGACTTCTTTGTAGAAGAATACGCCGAAGAATTTCCGTTTAAATACGACAAACAACTCCGTAGAGAGCTTAAGCCCTACCTAGAAAAAGAAGAGCAAGACAGCCCACTGCTTAAAGAGTGGCTAGCCGGCGTGGACACCAGCGAACCCATGCGCTCCATTGACTTTTTGGTGGCCTTGAACTCGCGCCTGCAGCAAGAAATCAAGTACAACATTCGCATGGAGCCCGGCGTACAAAGCTGCCAAGAAACCCTAAAAATTAAACGCGGTTCTTGCCGAGACACCGGCTGGTTACTGGTACAAATTCTTCGCCATCTGGGCCTGGCCGCGCGTTTTGTCTCCGGTTATTTGGTACAACTCACCGCTGATAAAAAATCCCTGGATGGCCCCTCGGGCCCGGAAGAGGACTTCACCGACCTTCATGCCTGGTGTGAAGTGTACCTGCCTGGCGCCGGCTGGATTGGCCTGGATCCAACCTCTGGCTTATTTGCCAGCGAGGGCCATATTCCCCTGGCGTGCACCCCGCACCCAGTATCCGCCGCACCGGTTACCGGTGCTACCGACAAATGCGAAGTGGAATTCGATTTTGCCAATGAAGTTTACCGAATCCACGAAGATCCACGGGTAACCAAACCCTACGCGGAGGGTGAGTGGGATACGATTAAAGCCCTAGGCGACTACGTAGACCAAGAGCTAACCGAGGCCGGCGTAAAACTCACCATGGGTGGCGAGCCAACGTTTGTATCGGTGGACGACATGGAGTCCGCCCAGTGGAATACCGATGCCCTGGGCGACGACAAGCTGCGCCTAGCCAAAGATTTGCTGCTGCGCCTGCGCAACCGATTTGCTCCCAATGGCCTGCTGCATTACGGCCAGGGTAAATGGTACCCCGGTGAAGAAATACCGCGCTGGGCACTGGGCGTGTTTTGGCGTACCGATGGCTTGCCTCTGTGGCACAACACCGAGTTGTTAGCCCGGATAAACAAAAACTACGGTTTTACACACGAGCACGCCCAACAGTTTGCCAACGGCCTAGCCAAAAACTTGGGGCTGGATACACACTATATCCAAACCGCCTTTGAAGACACACTGCACTACCTGGACATGGAAGAGCAGTTGCCGATCAATATCGACCCACTAAACTACGACCTAGCCGACGGCTTAGAACGCAAACGCCTAGCCAAATTATTGCGCCGCGGTTTAAACACGCCCACCGGTTTTGCCCTGCCCCTGGCCTGGGACTACGGCAACAGTAGCTGGATGAGTACCCGCTGGGAATTCCGCAGAGGCCATATGGCGCTAATCCCGGGTGACTCGCCCATGGGCTTCCGCCTGCCACTGGATTCCCTTCCCGCCTGGGATGAGAAAATTCTACGCAAATACCGCGAGCCAGAACGCGACCCCTTTGAGCCGCGCCCAGAAAAAGTAGAAACGCCAGAGCCCAAACCCAGCCCGGCCGAACAAGCCAACCAAATTGTTGCGCCCTACATTTATACCGATGAGTACGGCGCCGTGAGCCCCGGCCCACGCCAGCTGATGACCAACGCCGCCGATGCCACACTAGAAGACCGCTTTGGCGCCCACAACTACGAAGGCGTGCAAGAAGAAGTAGAACGCTATTTAGTGGCCACACTGCGCACCGGACTGTGCGTGGAAGCTCGCGACGGCCGCCTGCATTTATTCTTACCACCTATGCAGTATCTGGAGCACTACGTCTCCCTAATTGCCGCCGTTGAGAAAACCGCCGCCGAGCTGAAAATGCCCGTGGTCATTGAAGGCTACGAGCCGCCCAAAGATCACCGCCTGCAAAAATTACTGGTGACCCCAGACCCTGGCGTAATTGAAGTAAATATTCACCCCTCTCGCAACTGGGACGAACTGGTACACAACACCTGCTCGCTGTACGAAGAAGCGTTTCAGTCGCGCCTGGGCACCGATGCCTTTATGGTGGATGGCCGCCACACTGGCACCGGCGGTGGCAACCACCTTACCCTAGGCGGCGCCTCACCAGCAGAGAGCCCTATTCTGCGCCGGCCGGATATTTTGCGCAGCTTCGTTACCTTTTGGCAGCACCACCCGTCGCTGTCTTATATGTTCTCCGGCATGTTTATTGGCCCTACCTCTCAAGCCCCACGGGTGGACGAAGGCCGGGATGAAATGCTTTACGAGCTGGAAATCGCCTTCCAGCAAATGCCCGACGGCGACGTGATGCAACCCTGGCTGGTGGACCGCTTAATGCGTAACCTACTGGTGGATATTACCGGCAACACCCATCGCGCCGAGTTTTGTATCGATAAACTCTACGCCCCGGGTACCTCCAGCGGTCGCCAGGGTATTTTAGAGTTCCGTGGTTTTGAAATGCCGCCCCACGAACATATGGCCTTGGTGCAAGCGCTGTTAATTCGCTGCCTGTTTGCCCGTTTCTGGAAAGCGCCCTACAAAAAACCCCTGGTACGTTGGGGCACTGAGCTGCACGATAAATTTATGCTGCCGCATTACGCGTGGGCTGACATGCGCAGCGTTGTTGACGACCTAAACCGCCACGGATTCCCCTTTAAATTGGAGTGGCTGGCACCGTTCGAAGAATTCCGCTACCCACATTATGGCCGCGTACAAATCGACGATATTGAAATGGAACTGCGCTGGGCCATCGAGCCTTGGCACGTATTGGGTGAAGAAATCGCCAGCTTTGGTACTGCCCGTTACGTGGACTCCTCGGTGGAACGATTGCAGATCAAAGTCAGCGGCCTCACTGACAGTCGCTACATAGTTTCGTGTAACGGTCGCCGCATTCCCCTGCGCCCCACCGGCCGCCACGGCGAATACGTCGCCGGGGTACGCTATCGCGCGTGGGCACCGCCTTCGGCCTTGCACCCCACCATTGGTATCCACGCTCCGTTGACCTTCGATATTATCGATACTTGGAACGGTCTATCCATTGGCGGGGCAACCTATCACGTAAGCCACCAGGGTGGCCGCAGCTACGAAGACTTCCCAGTGAACGCCATGGCGGCGGAAACTCGCCGCACCAATCGCTTCGAAGACTTCAACCACACCCAAGGGCCATTCACGCCGCGGCCAGAGTACGATGCCCTGCGTGAGTTCTACCCCAACAACCATCCGCCACGTCCCATGGCACCGCCGGCGGAAGAACCCACCGACGAATACCCGCACACCTTGGATCTGCGTCGTATGGGTTACTAGCGCCAAACCATTAGCATAAAGCGGCGCATCAAAAACCGGCCCTGTACTGCAAGGCCGGTTTTTTCATACTCCGCATCCATATAACGTCAGCGCACAAAAATACCCGTTTTAAACATAAATCCGCCTTAAACAGTACGGCACTTGTGGCTTAATTGTTTTGTCTTAGTGAATGAGTGAAACAAAAACCAGGTGAATTTTATGGCATTTCAACAACACGGCTTAGCCATTGGCATTAACCGCACAGGCGACACCTTTTTTCTTACCCTAAAGGCCGTTGGCAAACTGACCCACGAGGACTACGAAATAATAACACCCGTCATAGAATCGGCCTTAGCCGGTGTAAAAAAACCGACCATCAACGCGTTGATTGACGGCACTAAACTGGAAGGCTGGGAACCCAGAGCCGCCTGGGACGATTTTAAGCTAGGCATCAACCATGGCAGCCAATTCAAAAAAATCGCCATAGTTGGCAATAAAAAATGGCAACAAGTAGCAGCCAAAGTTGGAACTTGGTTTGTCGGCGGGCAGGTAAAATATTTCGAGGACGAAACCGAGGCCTTAGGATGGGTAACGGAGCACTAATCGACCCTTCTTATTTTGACACCCACTTTTATTCTTAATGTGACATCCACACTGATACCAACGCTTGACGTGGAATTCTTAATATGACACCCACGCTTATATTGACCAAATTCAAGGGATGACAACAAATAAAGCAGTTGACTACGATAAAATCCGATTAGTAACAAATAAGACAGGAACAAACGAAGTCAACATTATGTAAATCTAACAACACGGCCTAGCCTTTGGTATTAATCGGCGGGCAACTGCCTCATTCTTAAACTAAAGGCCCTTGGCAAACTTACCCACGAGGGCTACGAAACGTTAAACACCCAAACACCTTAGATTTCGACGCGAGGGTCAGTGCAACAAACCGTTGGCGCAAAACGGCGCACCAAAAATTGGTTCGTGCTAAAAGGCCGGTTACGCCCTGTCTGCTTTTCAACTATTTCAGCGAATAAAAAATACCGTTTTAAACACCAATCCGCCTTACTCCACACGGCATTTATGCCTCCGTTAGTTTGTCGTAGTTAATGAGACAGGCATATTTGAGGTAAACATCATGAAAATTCAACAACACGGCCTAGCCATCGGCATTAACCGAACAAGCAACACCTTCTTTCTAACCTTAAAGGCCGTTGGCAAACTCACCCACGAGGACTACGAAACAATGACACCCGTCATAGAATCGGCCTTAACCGGTGTAAAAAACCCAACCATCAACGCATTAATAGACGGCACCGAACTGGAAGGCTGGGAACCCAGAGCCGCCGGGGACGATTTTAAATTAGGCCTAAAACACGGCAGTCAATTTAAAAACATCGCTATCGTCGGCAACAAACAATGGCAACAAGTCGCAGCCAAAATTGGAACTTGGTTTGTCGGCGGGCAGGTAAAATATTTCGAGAACGAAACCGAGGCCCTAGGATGGGTAATGGAACACTAATCGCCCCCTTTATTATGACACCCACATTTATAATGACCAAACTATAGAGATGAGCACATATAAAACAATTGGCTTAAATAGAACTCGAATAGTTACCTTTAACTAGACTAAGGGAAGGGAGGGTTATGAGATTATATGCTAAAGCTAATTGCCAGCGCGATTTTCAAGCAATAGGTACTATGCCAACCTAGCGCTTGGTATTCGCGAATCCTTTACGCCTTAATTCTAGGAGAAATAATGTCTATTTTGGCTAGCTCTCGGCACTCGTTGGTAGCCCAGCACCATCGCAGCAACCTTGGCTTTTTCGTAGGCTCCAGTTAAACCACCGGTTTTTTCTCCAAACTTTTGCGTAAGCTGTAACCACAGATCAGTAGACATGCCTAGACGATCTAATATCGGCGATAGATCTTGGTCTAGCGAACCACGCTTATCGGATCGGACCGCTCTCCCCGTCCAGTCTACTAGCAACAGATAATCCGATAACTCGAAGTAGATACCAGCTTGATTTACGTTGGGTTCCGAAAAAGAACCGATGAAAGGGGCCAAAGCTGCAGGCTGCAGCTGCTGCTTTTGAAACGCCTTAACACGGCTTTGAATGGAGGTATGATCGGAATTTTCAGGGTTATCAGCGATTTTAGCGCGAATTGGGTTGAGGTCTACGTATGCCATACATGCGATTATTGCCCTTTCATCCAATAAGGGCTGAGAAGTAAACCGTCCTTCCCAAAATCTACCAGTACATTCGTCTTCGGCATTTGCTTGCCGAGCAATTGGTTCATTAAGCGCCCTCATAAACCAACTAATATCGTGTAATTGTTTACGCCACAGCTCAAGTTTTTCATCAACAGCGTCTAACTCTTGTTTGGTTAGCGACTCGTTGTTTAAATATCGTTGGGTTAACAGCGTGCCTTTGTACAGTTGGTGCCACCGCTCGCAGACTTCGCGGCTGGTCATCGTTTGTGCCTGCTGCGTATTTACATTGAGCACAACATGCAAATGATTACTCATAACAGCGTAGGCGTAGATGTCGATGGCAAAAACACTGGCAAGTTGCAAGAGCCTTTCCTCCACCCACTTGCGACGATGCTCGTATGACTTGCCCGTATGGCTATCCTCGCCGCAGAGATAGGCTCGACGCACGCAACGAGAAACGCAGTGGTAACAAGTAGTCACATTCAATGATATTTGGTACTTACGCGCTTTTGCCATAACTAACATCCGTGTATAAAATATTTTGAGAATATGTATAGATATACAGCACAACATTTATACAGATTCTAGAATCATCAATCAAGATGTAAAGACAATTTTTTAGCAAGGCATTCAACTACCACTAGTCCCTGGGCGGCACTACTATGGGTGTCCTGACAGAAGAGCTAAACTACTGTGGGTGTCTCGATAAAGATAAAGGGATAAACGACAACTCATGACAATGCTACTGACTAAGATACAAGCTCTGGAAGTGGAGCTACACCACGGCGGATTACAATGCTCGCGGACTCGGGTAGATAACCTTCTGCACTCTGATTTTTATGAAGTTAGCCGGTCTGGCGTGAGGTATGAACGCGCCTTTGTTGTAGATGTTTTAGGCGGCCAAGACAGCGCCCCCAAAAGTGTTGCCGATGAATTCGAATTACAGCAGATCACCTCAGAAAATGTGCTTTTGACCTATCGCACGGCGCGAATAAACGCCCAAGGAGAACTTATAGACCATGCGCTTCGCTGCTCTTTATGGACTCACAAAAATGGCCAGTGGCAACTTCGCTACCACCAGGGTACGCCCGCCGCAAAGAAATGGTAAAGCTCTAGCAATGATTCGAATGAAATTAAGATCTGCCATACACATCGCCCTCTGTTCTGTCGCACTAAGCAACAATATTACTAGCGCTTCCGAGTTAACGCCGTTTACCACCGATGGCTGCAGCATGTTCCCAAATGGAGACTCTGCTAACAAGGTTAAATGGATGCGATGCTGTACTCAACACGACTACGCCTATTGGAAAGGGGGGACCGAAGACGATCGCTTTCGTGCAGATGAAGCGCTAAAACAATGCGTAGCAGATCTTGGTGAAAGCGAAATATCGATGCTCATGCACCTTGGGGTCCGATTAGGAGGCGAACCTTACTTTCCCACTTGGTATCGCTGGGGCTACGGATGGCCCTATTTACGCGGTTATCAATCCCTTTCTGAGAAGGAAAATGAGCAGGTTATGCAGCGAATGATTGAACTCCAGCAGCTAATCAACGAATTTATTGAAAGCGAAAATTGATCACGCTCTACGTTCGCGCGAAGAGGCAAATAGGCACGTAATAAGTTAGCGTTTTGGCGCCCAGTTTAACGTAACGCGTCGCTAAAATTTCCGGATGCATGATTACTCAACCAGAGTAACCAATTGAATATAAAGTTAACGTGGGTGTCTCAAAAAGAAAGCATCCCAAAAAGAAAGCAAGAGAGAATCAAAATGTTCGACCATATAGTATTTGGTGTAAGTGACTATGAAGAGAGCAAATCGTTTTTTCTCAAATCACTCAAGCCGATCGGCATAGTCGTTGTAGATGAAGGCCCCCTAGGCATTGAACTGAGTACGGATGGTAAGTCTTCTTTGTGCATACGCAGGAACGGAGAAAAAACCACTCCTCTCCACATAGCATTGGTAGCGGAAAATCGCCACCAAGTTGATGAATTTTACCAGGCAGCTCTTGCATCTGGCGGTAAAGATAACGGCGCACCTGGCATTAGACCAGAGTACAGCAGCCACTACTATGCTGCATTTATTATCGGCCCTGACGGCCACAATATAGAAGTCGTTTGCCACGAAAACGAAAGCCAATTACCAGACCGAGAATAACGACATCAATATAAGATTAATAAGACACCCACAGCAAGAAAATACTTTTGGCGTTGCACTAACGTGGGTGTCTTGATAGAGAGGGTAAGAGTGTATCTGTCGGTGTCTATTGAGGTGGGTGTCACGATAGGGAAAAAACAGCATTCTGTGGTTTATTGGGTTGCAAACTGGTTGTTGGTTTTTTAGTCTAGCGTTTGCAGCACTGTTTCGTTTGGCTATTAGGAATGTTCTGCCTCACGGTTTGGGGCACTGTTACTTTTATTTTGTTGCGGAATGTTACTTTTTATCGGCAAGTATTAATACCAATTAGGATTTTTATGAGCGATCATCAAAAGAAGGCATTTTGGGCAATACTTACGGGGTTTTTTATTGCGGCCACTGTTATGCTTTATAAACAACAGGTGTTTAATAGCTTGCAGCTTGGTGGCATATTAATACTTGGCGCCTGCTATCTGGTTTGCGGCGTTTTTATCTACCGGTTTGTTAAAACCAACCCCGGTGAAATTGAGTCGTGGTTTAAATAACAGATAATTTATTACTGAACGAATGCATACCAGGATAAGCCTTATCCAACCGACTCGATTGGTTTAAGTTATTTCAATATTAATTAACCTAGCGAGGCTCGAAAGACGTAAAATTTGAAGGTAAGAAACAACACTTGGGGGCAGCCAGCCTAGCGCATGCAAACAGCCGTTAAGAGCAAGCAACTACGGCTAGCTCGAGCATCCAGAAATTACTCAAAACACAACAAACAGGATAACACTCGGTATGGAAGCCAATATTTATAAAACACCAGAGGCGGAATTAGCGCAGCAGGTCAAAACAGAAGAGACTGATCTGGCCTCTAGGGGCAATAGATTTATCGCCGCCCTATTTGATTCTCTCATTATCTTCCCATTCACAGTATTACTCATGCGCTACACCGGCGTATTTGAAGCCATGTCCTCTGGTAAAGAGCCTGCCCTCAAATCAACACTGATTTTAACACTCGCTTCGATCGCTATCTTTCTTGCAATCAACGGCTGGCTCCTATTTAGAGACGGGCAAACCTTAGGCAAGAAGCTGTTTCGGGTTAAAATCGTTACCTTAGCCGGCAGCAAGGCCAGTGTTGCCGATTTAGCAAAGCGCTATGGGTTTAGCTGGGCAATAGGCTACCTGCCCGTTATTGGCGTAATCGCCAGCTTGGTTAACGTTCTCTTTATATTTGGCAAAGAAAGGCGATGTCTGCACGATTTTGTAGCCGGGACGAAAGTCATCGCTGTCAAAAAGCAAAAACACAGCCCAGAGGAAAATAAACAGTCCAAGTAAACATCATCTAAAACGCGCCTAGATGATTAGCCAAAGGCACGATAGCCACTCTTTGACCGGAGCACGCCGGATGTTAAAAAGTGCCATCCCCCTAATATTGCTTTTCTCCGTCACCGTGCTGGCAGAGGAAAGCACCTGCTACGGCACCACAGCTAGTGGGCGGCTTATCGATGGCGTTGCACTGCCGGAATCTGGCGATAATTTCGTTGGTTATAGTTCATTGGCTCGTACTGCGGGCCGTACCTATGTGCACTCTAAGGTGCGCGACATTGTAGTAGCTGCCTATAAATCACTTAATAAAAACTTACCTGGCGTTGTCTTCAAGTACGCAGAAACCGGCTTTAAAAATGGTGGGCAATTCACACCCCATAAGACGCATCAAAATGGCCTTTCCGTGGACTTTATGGTTCCTGTGCGAAACGCTGCGGGCGAATCCGTGCATCTGCCGACGAATCCGATGAACAAGCTGGGGTACGACATAGAGTTTGACCAGGATGGTCGCTACCAGCAATTTACCATTGATTACAACGCGTTAGCAGCACACATCGTAGCATTGCACAAAGCCTCTAAACACAGCGGTTATGATGTATGGCGGGTAATCTTTGATCCGCATCTTCAACCGAATTTGATGCAAACAGCCCATGGCAACTACCTTGCCGAGCATATCCAATTTTCGGAACGGAGATCTTGGGTTAGGCACGACGAACATTACCACGTAGACTTTGCCATTCCCTGCCATTGATTATCACAAGAGGCCAACTATGGAGCCAACAGAACTGGGTTTAAAATACGATAAGATCGCCCAATGGTGGCACAACCAGCACGACCAATCCGCCTACGGCGTGCCCCAGCTAAAACTGGCTTTAGGTTTCGCCTCCGCAGGCGGTAGCGCTTTGGACATAGGCTGCGGCGCCGGTGGTAGATTGATTCGTTTAATGGAAGGCAAAGGCTTCTCGGTTACGGGCTTAGACATCTCCAAAGAGATGATTAATTTGGCCAAGATTAACCACCCACAACACCTATTTATGCACCAGGACATCTGCCAATGGCAGACGGAAAAACGATATAATTTCATCCTAGCCTGGGACAGTCTTTTTCATCTACCGCTTGCTATGCAAAAGCCAGTATTACGCAAAATCAGCAATCTCTTAACCGACAACGGCGTATTAATTTATTCGTTTGGCAACGCTGTGGGTGAGCACACCGATCAATGGCACGAGGATACGTTTTATTACAGTTCAATTGGCATAAACGAGAACCTATCCGTATTAATGCAAATGGGCTTAACAATTATGCATGTGGAGCAGGATCAACTGCCAGAAAAGCATGTATTTGTCATTGCAAGCAAGCTTTAGGCTACTTTACGATACGGCTACACCAAGTATCCTAGTAGCCACTCCCAACCTAAACACCCTCCTCCAAACGCCCGTCCCTAACAACCCTCCTCTGAAGCCCCTCTACCGAACCCCCGCAAAAGAATGTATCAAAAGAAGCGTAGCCAAGGAAACGCCACTACATAATATAAACGTTAAATTCTTATCTAGGTGAGAACAATATCGACTACGAAAAGTTACCAATTTGCGGACTTCTACCGAGAAATATCTGTGATTACAGAGGAGAATACGATCAGGATCATTAACTTAAAAAGAAAGGATGTAACCATGAGAAAAGCAGCCGCCATTGCATTGGGGCTATTACTAGCCGTAAATGTGCACGCCCAAGACAGCAAACAAGAGAGCGTAGAAGCTCTATTAGAGGCATCGGACGCCGATGCTATGGTAGACACACTCTACAGCCAAATGAATCAAATGATTGAAGGCATGGGCCGACAGTTGGGCATAAAGCCAGATGAACAACCCATGTTTGATGCCTACATGAACAACGTATTTACGACTATGAAAGAAGACATGAGCTGGGCAAAAATGAAAGGCCCTATGATTGAAATCTATTCTAAACACTACAGCGAGGAAGAAGTACAAGACATGCTCGCTTTTTATCAGTCAAAATCCGGCCAATCCATGGTTGCAAAGATGCCAGCCGTAATGGCGGATTCTATGCAAGTATCACAACAGCTGTTACAGGCATTTTTGCCAAAAGTTCAAGTAATGGCCCAAGAGCTACAGGTCCAACTGCAAAATCACCGGACCAAACAATAGCGCTAAGTAGTAACACTAAGCGACGGGGCTGGACAATACGGCCATTCCGCAAGACTAGCGAGCACCTTTAACGCCAGTGTTGCGGCCACAGGCCCGTGGGAGTGGCCACTTCCACGGGCCTTTGTGTATCCATTATTACAATCTTTTCGCTTCTTACTTGCTAGCCTGATTGACTGCAATATCAAAATTATCAAACCTACCCAAAACAGAAGGCCAGCAACTTGCCAGCCAAGTTGTAGGTTACAACCGTAGTGAATAACAACACACCGTTTTGTTGGCTTCCCGCCCTGGTGGCACTTTCCAGCATTCAGGCCGAAAAGACTGATCAAGCTGCGCTAACATTTCCACACTCAAAGCACTGAGTAGCCGATTCCTTCACAGGTTTGACATCTCCTTGCGCATATATCCCGTTTGGTTTACATGCTGAGCCCACCCTCATCGGCGGGCCGAATTTATTGCGGCCGAAGGTTTACTCAATTAGCCCACATAGGCAATATACACCAAGCTCAGCCCATGGCGCAGGTAAGACGCCTAGGCTGAAATAAAAGTAATTTACCTACTAAATCTATTGCCATTCAGAGAAAACCATGAACAAAGGTAAATGTGTGTGCGGCGACGTTACCTATGAGATAAACGAGCCAATAACGTCGTTGTACCAATGCCATTGCACAATGTGCCAACAACAAACCGGCTCCGCCTCACAAACAGGGGCTTTCGTTAATATCGATAAATTTAGGTGGTGCTCGGGGGAAGCAAGCATCACAACTTTTAGTAAGCCCACTGGCTACAGCTATTCGTTTTGTCGTTGTTGTGGTGCCACTGTGCCGAACATGTTCCGCTCTGGGGATTTATATTGGGTACCTGCGGGTGCCATCGCAGGCTTAGCCGGAGCAGAAATTAAAATCCATATTTTTGTCGCCAATAAGGCTGACTGGGATACCATCGGCGGCGATGGTGTACAGCACGAGGGTTTTTATCCCGTTTACGAAGATCAACAGGAATGCGAGCACGCCAGCGCGATAAACTCATCGTTTACCAGCTTTTCTGGCATTACCCAGCAACACAAATCTAGGCAGTTATTTTGAATATTAAGCACGATCAGAATTACCAATCCCAAACGTTCTCAGGGGAAGACTTCACTGGCCAGCGCTTGTCCGCTGTTGAGTTTAGCAATTGCACCTTCGATGGCTGTGATTTCTCTGACGCCATTTTCAGCCGCTGTATTTTCTCCGACTGCACTTTCCTTAAGTGCAACCTTAGCCTCGTCAAAATGGACTACAGCAAATTGGATGAGATTGCCTTCAAAGAATGCAAATTGGTTGGCGTTGATTGGGCCAAGGTAGCCTGGCCACGCCTTATACTAAACTCGCCGGTGGCGTTTCATGATTGCTTGCTGAGCGAGAGTTCTTTTTATGGGCTGGCCTTAAGCGATCTGGTTTTGGAAGGCTGCATTGCTCGTAATGTCGATTTTAGAGAGGGTGACTTCAACGGAGCTAACTTTACCAACACGGATTTTTCCGGCGCAATGTTTGCCGAGACCAATCTATCCAAGGTGGATTTTTGTGGCGCCAGCGAATTTGATATCGATTTGTTCAGCAATAAGCTAAAGCAGGCCAAATTTGATCGTTTTGAAGCGGTGCGGCTATTGGGCAGTTTGGAAATTGAGCTAGTCTAACATCCATCTTTTATCCGGTTTATTTCTAACGAATTAAGCACACCGCTTTCATTAAAGCTGGGTTAGTTTATGCTTGACGTTGTTAATCTAGCCACTGGTGCTGCAAGTCACCGCTCACACTCGATATCCCCGGCGGATTCGTACAAAGGGATTCACCCAATGGAATTACACAGCGTCGTACCCTGGGGCAGATCGTTTGCGGAGTACAAACGCATGTTCTGCCTAACCGAAGAGGACCTTAATAAATCCATTTTAGGCTGTGGTGATGGGCCGGCTTCGTTTAACGCCGAGCTGACTCAACAAGGCGGCAAGGTCACCTCTATAGACCCTGCCTACGCCTTCTCTGCGGATCAATTTTCACAGCGCATTAAGCTGGTGTATGACGAGATCATGCCGCAAATGGCCAAAACAAAAGATAACTATGTGTGGGAAGATATCCCTTCTGTTGATGCGTTAGGAGAGATCAGGATGTCTGCCATGAATACCTTTTTGGCGGACTACGAAATCGGCAAACAAAAGGGGCGGTATTTGAATGCCGCCCTTCCCTCCCTGCCGTTTGATGAACATCAATTTGAGCTGGCGCTCTGCTCCCACTACCTTTTTTTATACAGTGAGCAGGTCAACTTATTACAACATTTGGATGCACTGCGCGAGCTTACCCGCATCGCGAATGAAGTTAGAATTTATCCACTGGTTACGCTAAGCGGCGAGCCGTCGCCCTATATTGAACCGGTTATGGATTGGCTAGGGGCCAATAACCTCCGCAGTCAATTACGGCCCTGCCAGTATCAATTCCAAAAAGGTGCCACACAAATGCTGGTTGCCGGCGTAGCCTAGGTAACCCTTCCCAATCCTCCGAGGTATCACCCGGTTACCCCCAAGGTCGCGCTATATGCGACTTGTTACAGCGCACTTTTCAACCACTGCCACCCCCACCAAACTCCTGGCCACTGATTTGAATTTATTCACTCAAGCACAGGGAACCGTAATGAAATTAACTAAAGTAATCAGCGCATTAGGTGCCGGAGTAGCCTTGGTGGCCAGCACTTTGGCCAACGCCGCAGGCCTAATGACACCAGCCAACAGCAACCTGCCAGAGCTGACGCTGCAAGAGCACCACGTTGCCGTCACCATTGACGACGGCTATGCCACTACAGAAATCGAGCAGACTTTTTTCAACCCAAACTCCGCCGAGTTGGAAGCTATTTACTCCTTTCCCGTACCTGAATCAGCGGCCGTGGGTGAATTTACCTACTGGATCGACGGCCAACCGGTTGTGGGGGAAGTGGTGGAGAAGACCCGCGCCAGAAAAATATACCAAGCGGAAAAGGCCGCAGGGCACAATACGGCCCTGGTAGAAAAGAACGCATTTAAAACCTTTGATATTAACGTTTACCCGGTCAGCCCCAACGCCGCGGTTAAGGTGAGGCTGGTCTATATTCAGCCGGCCCAGGTCGATACTGGTGTGGGCCGTTACGTGTATCCGCTGGAGGACGGCGGCGTTGATGAACAGGCGCAGTCGTTTTGGCAGCGCAACGAATCGGTCACCGAGGCGTTCAGCTTTACCATGACGTTTCGCTCCAGCTACCCCATTGCTGCTCTACGCCTACCGAAGCACCCCAACGCCACCATCAATCAGCTATCGGAAAATGAATGGCGCGCGAGCCTGAGTAACCATAAAAATTCGGAAGCCGCTAATCCCGCCGCCAGTGTTATGGAACTCAACCAAGATATCGTTGCTTATTGGCGCCACCAAACAGGCCTACCGGGCAGTGTCGATTTAATTACCCACAAACCAACCGCCAATGAGCCAGGCACATTTATGCTTACGCTTACCCCCGGTGATGATTTAGGTGCGGTCTCGGACGGAAAGGAATGGGTGTTTGTGCTGGATATTTCCGGCTCCATGCAAGGTAAATACGCCACACTTGTGGAAGGAGTACGCCAAGGTTTGGGCAAGCTGCGCCAACAAGACCGCTTTAAAGTAGTGCTGTTCAATGAGCACGCGGTGGCGCTAACCCAAGGGTTTGTTGCTGTAACCCAGGAAAATACAGAGTCAACTTTGCAGCGATTAGAAACCTACCCCATTGGTGGCAGCACCAACTTATACGCGGGTTTGCAGCAGGGGCTGGCCAACATTGATGCCGACCGCCCGGCGGGCATTATCCTGGTAACCGATGGCGTAGCCAATGTGGGTAACACGGAGAAAAAAAGCTTTTTAGAGCTACTTGCAAAAAACGACGTGCGCCTGTTTACATTTATTATGGGTAATAGCGCCAATCGGCCTTTGCTAAAAGAAATGACCGAGGTATCCAACGGCTTTGCGCTGTCGGTTTCTAACTCAGACGATATTGTTGGTCACATAGCACTGGCTACTCAAAAACTCACCCACCAGGCATTTCGTGATGTGCAGCTTTGCATTGAGGGCGGCCGGGTAAGAAATGTTACCCCTGAGCACATCGGTAGCCTGTACCGGGGGGAGCAACTTACTGTATTTGGCCACTACTGGCAGGCCGGCCCAGCAACGCTAACCTTAACCGCCAAGGTGGGTAGCGAGGAAAAAATCTACCGCACGGAAGTGATTTTTCCCGAGCAAAACCAACGCAACCCAGAAATAGAACGCCTGTGGGCCTTCGCTACTATTGAGCACCTACAAGCACAGATGGATTACTTTGGGGCTGATGACGATCAACAACAGGCCATTACCGACATTGCCGTGGAATATGGCTTAGTGACCGATTACACCTCAATGATTGTAGTGCAGGAGCAAGTATTCCAAGCGCAAAATATAAACCGAAACAACCAGCAACGAGTTGCCCAAGAGCAGCAAGCTCGGGCAAACCGAGCCCAACAGCCAGTACAGGATAACCGCATTGACAAGCAACAACCTATGTTCCAATCACCAAGACCTTCCCTAGGTGGCGGCGGTGGCTCGGGTGCCCTAGGGCCGGTATTTTTGATGGCGTTGATGTTGCTGTTGTTGCGAACTCGCCGTGGCAGCTAGACCAAAGCAACTAGGCTAACATCGCTCAAAAAATAAAAAGGCCCGCATCGACTAACCCGATGCGGGCCTTTTCTTTATAACCTCTAGTGTGATAACCCAAAGAGGTTGTTCAAGTTGCTAGTGGCTCATTTCTGCTATCGCACTTCCACTGCCACCCTAACCAAACCACCTTTATCACTGGCCAGGGTAACTAAGCTAGGCAGCTGATCAACATCCCTAAAATTGTTCTGATAAAAACCTTTGTCGGCTTTCCAGCCGACGGCTCCCAGGGAGGAGGTTGCACCATTGATGGTGACACTGGCGGTTATGGAGGCGCTGCCCACGGGCTGGGTGTCTGATTCCGCCCGCACCCACAGACGCTTGCTGGCAGAGAAGTAAATGGCGTTTACCACTGAAAGGTTATCAGCGTTGGAGCCTGTACCCTCCGGCACCATGCCCGCGTCAATGGCGCGGCGCTGGTTGCCGTTATCCATGTTGTAACAGCCGGTTAAGCCGCTGGTGGTGTTGGCGTTGCTATCCCTTAAAAACTCGTTGGTGGCTTTTTCTGGGCTAAAGCTGTAGCCATCCAACAACACGAACTCCAGGCGATAACTGCCGGTTGCTACGCTGTCAAAACTAAAACCGCCTTGGCTGTTGGTAACTACCGAATCAACCGCCGTACCGTCACAGGCCTGTAGATTCACGGTCACCCCCGCAAGGCCCGGCTCATCGGCATCTTGCACGCCATCACCGTTGTTATCTTGCCAAACAAAATCGCCCATTACGCCCTCACCACCCTGGGACTGGCTAGGCACCATACCAGCATCCACCGCCGAGCGGCGGAAGCCCTGGGACATGTTGTAGCAAGGCGAAAGACCGGTGGTGGGGTTGGCGTTGCTGTCCAACTGGAACTGGTCTGTCGCTCTCTCTGGGCTGAATTCATAGCCTGCGGGTAGCACAAATTTAAGTTGAGCATCGTTTGTGCCCAACTCGGTGAAGTTGAAAAGGCCATTGCTGTCGGTGATTTGCGTGGCCAACACAACGCCTTCACAGCTTTGCAGTTCCACAGTCACATCGGCTAGGCCCGGTTCGTCGGTGTCTTGCACACCGTTGCCATTGGTATCGCTCCACACCAAATCTCCCAAGGCACCCGTACCACCAGTAGCTTGTTTGTAGCTGCCGGTGAGCGACACCCCAGTGAAGGTGTTGTATCCGTACAACATAACAATGTAAGTGCCGGCCTCGGGGTCGGTAAAACTGCACATCTCCTGGCTGCCGCTGGCCCAAGAGCGGCAATCGTAAACGGTGGTAGTGGGTGTGGAACCACGGCTGACGTACATATCCGCGTCACCGCTTTGGCCATCGGAAGTGAAATCCAGCTCCGCCACGCCTTCAGGCACGTTTAAGTAGTAATACACAGCTTGGTCAATCTCGGCGCTGATACCAGATTTAACAATGCCGTTTTCCAGCTCGTCTTCGCCCGCCTCTAAAATAGTGGCCTGGGTATAAACAATGCGAGAGCCGCCGTCGTTGTCGGTTGCCCGCAAAGACACATCGTAGGTGCCACCTTGGGCATACGTGTGCTGCGGGTTGGCAGCGCTAAAGGCAGCGTTGCCGTCGCCAAAACCCCAATCAAAACTGATGATACTGCCGTCCAAATCCTGGGAGCCGGCACTGGAGAAATCCACCGGCATGCCTGACACACCGTAATAAGGCCCATTGAGTTTCACCACTGGCAGACGGTTAGTGCCGAGGTCGGTGGCATTAATGCCGTCAATGGCCAGTTCGCCGGTGCCGTTGGCATCCAACCAGCTGCTTAAGCGAGTATCTACGGTGCCGCCACCATCCCAGGAGGTGTAAATGCGGCCGTACCAATCGGCCATGTCGTTGCCACAGGCAGCATCACCGCCGTGCAACTGGCCAATAACCCGTTTATTTTGGTCGAACAGCAGCGAGCCTGAAGAGCCGGGCTCGGTGGTACCTAAATCCCAATCCGCCACCTGGATGTGGGTGCCATCGCCGGGGCTGGCCGGGTTGAGGTAGGAGGTGATCGTGGTGGTGTCGTGATCAAAGCTAATGCGCTTTTCATTTAAATTGGGGTGGTGGATGGCAACCGACGACGACGGCATTTGGTCGTTGGCGTTCCAACCGGCCAAAAATACATTATGGGCTGGGTCCAGAGGATCATCCAGCTCCATTAATGTCATGTCCGATGGCTCGTAACTGGCACGGAAGATGGCACCGGTATTGAACTGATCCAATACACCATCGCCTAGGTCGCCACTGGCCACGCTGCCGGGCTCTCGGCACACGCTGTTCTCGTAGTTCCAGTAGGTCACCATACTGGCGGCATTGCTTTCATCAATGCCACAGTGGTGGGCCGTTAAAAAGAACCCCGTACCGTCGTTGGCGGTGTTGTTCAAAGCACCCCCAGAACAAAATAGAGAACCATTAATACTGATGGCAGCGGCGGATCGAATCTGATCTCGCCATTCATCGCCCACCGGGCAAACCACATCGACATTGCAATTACCGGATTTCTCGCGCGCGAGTTCGGCCATACTGGCGGCAACGTAACCGTGGTTTACCGATGCCAGCTCTAACTTCAGCTGCTTTAATTTACTGGTAGGAACGTTCACTTCAATAATGGCGGTATCGCCAGTGAGCATGGGCGTCCACAGCTCACCGTGAATGTCGTTGTCGGCTGCGGTGAAAGCTCGGATACGCTGTTTGCGATCCGGGGTATAGATGTGAAGAGAGCCGCCCTCTGGCATCTGATAACGGCTAAAGCCAAAGTTAAGCGAAAACGCACCGGGAGATTTAACTTCCGTGCGCCAAACCGACATGGCAATGGCCTTAGAGCCGTTGGGCACCTGAACCTCTTGCCAGGCATTAGGCTTCACCGCCACGCTCTGTGGCTCGGCGAATTGCAGCACGTAGGATTTTGGCTGCTTGGCCCGGGCGGCGGCATCACGCTGTTTTAATTTGGCGTTGTCCAGCCCCGGCAAACGAGTGGTTTGGGTTTTGCCAGTAACCTGAGCGGAGGAAAATGAAATGGGTTCTTTGGCTACAGCGCCAGTGCTGCACAGCAGACCAGCCAAACCGAGCCTAAAGATAGCTTGTTTTGTCACACCACGAAGAGCCTTGCTTCCCTTTTGGTTAAACATCGCACCTTAACTCCCTGTAAAAAAATTATGTTGATAAGAGTTGAGCAGTTTTTGTTGTATAGATCAGTGGTTGCGCAGGGTGCAACAGTGCCTAAAGGGAAGCTGCCGATTAGATACAGCGGGGAGGCCGGAGTGAAATTACAGAAGTGAAATCACTAACTTGCTTGCCCCTAGTCCTTGGGTAAAACGTTATCATTTTTTTGTGCAATTTTGCATAGATTATATAGGCGACATTCCCTGAACCAACCGACGTAAGCCTGCTGGAACACCCAACGGACAGCAAATATAAACTAAAAGCTAAAGTAAATAAATGATACTTTTCGCTTTATTAACTCACTTTTTACATTACATTTCTTAATAAAAATTGAACTGTGTAACTAGCACCACATTGCGGCCGGTTAATTGTAAATTTTGCAATATTTAACGCCGCGAAAAATTTCCTAGCCCACGTATTAATACTAACAACAATCCTTCTGCCACATTTGATCTGTGTAAAAACAAAATCGATGTTTTACAATGTACGAACTAAACCACTCATCATTGTGCGCAAGGCACACCTCCAAGGCTTAATACTTTTTAAGGTTTGCAACAGGTTATGTCTGATTACACTGCAAAAATACAATGGGCTCGAAGCGAGGGTGAAACCTTTGTCGATAAACATTACAGTAGAGGCCACACCTGGGAATTCGACGGCGGCGTAACCGTGCCCGCGTCTTCATCACCCCACGTGGTACCGCCACCCTACTCCGTTGCGGCCAACGTCGACCCAGAAGAAGCCTTTGTGGCTGCGCTGTCCAGTTGCCATATGCTGTTCTTTTTATCGATTGCTGCGAAGCGGCGCTACTGTGTAGAAAGCTACACCGATCACGCCTACGGCATAATGGAACAAGACCAGCGCGGCAAAACAGCACTGACCAAAGTGGTACTGCGGCCGAAAGCGATATTCAGCGCAGATAAAACACCCACCCGGGAGCAACTGGAAAAACTACACCACCTGGCCCATGAGCAGTGTTTTATTGCCAACTCGGTAACAGCTGACGTCGTCACTGAGATCCCGGCGGAGTGAACCAATGCCTGAATTAATCTCCCCAGCGTGCCAATCGGCTTTGGTGTATAAGCTCCAAGCCGATACTGCAGAAGAGCTGTATCGTTGCCAGAATTGCCAAGTTTTGCTTCAGCAGCCAAAGCGGCGCGATAAAAAAGCAGTGGCAGTATTAGGCCTACTGGTAGTGGCTGCATTCATGGCATCACCGCTTTTCTCGGATCAACTTTTTTGAGGCAGACAGTCCTATTCCCATTAGGGGGGGGTACTCATGGCCTACAAGTGTTATCGCTTGCTGAGCATGCGCCACAAGCTACGTGTGGTACACACGCCAGACCAAACCACCCAGGCGATCATCTACACCCCGTAAGCGAATAAGTAATGATTTATATTTTTCTAGCGCTGGTGTTATTTTTTATTACCTACTTGGATTACCGTCGGGCAGAAACAGACACTATTTGTTTGCTGGATTGGTGGAGCTGGTTGGATGTATCACGGGCTTCCATGCCAACCCTGTTTTGGGTTTGTCTGATGGCGCAGTTGGCCATGGCGATCTTTTTATTGGCCATAGGATTGAAGGCGCTTTGACGACTACCTTAGCTTCACGGTCTATCTCCTTGATCTATCTCCTTGATCTATCTCCTTGATCTAACTCCACGAATCATCTCCACCAACTCTCTCCACCAACTCTCTCCATCACATTTCTCCAAGACCAACCGCCCCAATCTTTGAACCAACGTTCTCCAAACAACTTTAATCCGCCCTTATCATTTAAATTCAGAGGCTTACTACGCTTCGTTGATTGGCTGGGATGTTTATTGTGGTTTCGTCTTTGGCCTGCTCCGCTCGCGGTACTTTTGGCGTTGAAGTCTCGGTTTCTACCAAGGGCGCACTACCCCCTAAATTGCAAACGATAACCATTGCCAAAGTAGCCCCCAATTCAGCCGCCGATAACGCCGGCATTGAGGTAGGCGACAAAGAGCTTGCCATCAATGGTTGTGAACCCCCGGGCTGTTGCGCTTTAAAAGCCCGCTAAGAATTGAAAAAAACGTCGGCGAGAGTGTTACGCTTAGAGTTAGATCGGCCAATGGCAGCGCTAAAGACATAACACGCACCACCCAATAACCACTCAAAGGCCCTATTATGTTCTCAGTCGATAGAGTAAACGATAAAAGGCTACACCTTGTGTACAGTGGCTCCCTATCCGCCCAGGCCATGGAAGCCGCCCTGGCAGACTTCATAGGCGCCTGCGAAGGTATCACTCAAGGCCAAATTCTCTACGAGATCGGCGAATTTGAGTTTCCCAGTTTGCAGGCCATTAGCGTAAAACTCAGCAAACTGCCGTTGCTGTTTAAGCTCATTGGTCATTTTAATAAAATCGCTATCATTACCGATAAAAAGTGGATGCAAAGAGCCGGCGAGTTTGAAGACCTGCTCATCCCCGGCCTCAGCATCAAAGCGTTTAATACCGATGACAAACCCCAGGCCGAAGCCTGGTTAGACCAACCGCAAATTTAACCGGTATTTAAGTTCGGTTTGCTTCAGCTCAAAGCATGACTCCACCCCTGCCCGGTTTACGTTACAGCTGCACCGCGTTGCCGTAGAATGCGCCTATCTAAAATGCGCCTATCTAGAACGCTCCTTGCGGCGGGATAGGTTATAAAGAAAGACTCAAAGGGCAAACTTAAAGAGACATCCATGAGCATAGCGACAGACACGCAGATTCTGCAGGGTTTTTTAGGCGGACTATTAATTGGCTCGGCGGCACTGCTTTTGCTGCTGGGCAAAGGCTATATTGCCGGCATTAGCGGCATTGTTGGCAGAGCCGTAACCAGCCCGCGTAACGGCGGCTGGCGCTGGCTATTTATCGCCGGCCTATTGTGTGGCAGCGCCATCTATTTTCTAATCAATGGCAGCCTCAACGCCCAACTCCCCACACTGGATGTAACACTGTTGTTGGCCGCAGCTTTGGTTGGTGTTGGTACCCGGCTTGGTTCTGGCTGCACCTCTGGCCACGGCGTGTGCGGTATTGGCCGCCGCTCACCAAGGTCCCTCATCGCCACCGCCGTTTTTATGGTTGTGGCGATTATTACCGTTGCTGTGGTGGGGAGATAAATATGTGGGTTGCCTTTGTTTCTGGCTTACTGTTTGGCCTGGGCTTAGCCGTCTCCAACATGCTTAACCCCCAGCGGGTACTGGCTTTTTTGGACATCTTTGGTACCTGGGACCCTACTCTGGCGTTTGTGATGGGCGGTGCGCTGCTGGTAACCGTACCGGGTTTTGCATTGGTGTTAAAACGCAGCAAACCGTTGTTGAGCGCAAGCTTTTCCCTGCCGAGCAAAACCGAAATCGACCGCCCACTCATTATCGGCGCGGTGTTATTTGGTTTGGGCTGGGGCTTGGCCGGCCTGTGCCCGGGGCCGGCTTTGGCCGCATTGGTTTCGCTGAACGGCTCAATCATTGTGTTTGTCGCCATCATGCTGATTAGCTGGTGGCTCACCGACCGATATCTGTCTCGCCCTTCAGCGACCAAGTAACATTACCCACACCCCCTACCAATCACCGGCCACCAATCGCCACCGACAAATCCTGGGTTGGGTTGGCCGGCGCGGATACATGCACATTATTGGCCGCGCCCGAAGCGGCCTTTGCTCGCCAACCGCCCCAGCGATAATAAATCAGCGCCATTATCATGGTCGCCATAAAAGCAGCCGGAAAACTCCACCAAATCGCGTCCATGCCAAGGCTTGGGCGTAACCAAACGATGAAACCCAGCCGTATCGGGTACAAAGCAACCCCCAAGATAATCAACGGCCAAATCACTTCTCCGGCGGCTCGCACCGTACCGAACAATACTTGGCTAACGCCAAAGGCGATAAAGCCCCAGGTGGCCACGGCGATAATGTGGCCGGCTAACTCCGTTGCCTGGCTGGAATCCGATAAAAATAATCCAATCGCCCAGGGATGCATAAACCACAGCAACAGCACCAGCCCGCCCGTGAGCAGAAAATTGTAGGCCACGCCAACAGTGGTAATTAGCCGCACCCGCTCTAACTTACCTGCGCCGATGTTCTGCGCGGCCATGGCGGATACCGCCCCTCCCAGGGCCATTGCCGGCATCTGTACATAGGTCCAAATCTGTTGCGTGGCGCCGTAGGCTGCCGTGGCGTCCACACCCTCGGCGTTAATAATCCGCATAACCGTTAATGCCGCCGCCGTTACTACAATCATTTGCAGACCAATGGGAAACCCTTTGCTGACTATTTCTCGCAAAAGCTGAGTGTCCGGTCGTAACCAGCGAAGCTCAGCCCCCGAGAGACGTAACGGCAGCCGCCTTAGGTAAATGTAACCAAGCATGCTAAACAAGCTAATGTAGTTCGCCGTGGCCAAAGCCAGCGCAGAACCGGCTATGCCAAAGGCGGGAATGGGCCCCAGGCCCAAAATAAACACCGGGTTTAGCGCTGCACTAAGGGCAACGGCTAAAATCATAAACCACAGCGGCGTTGTGGCATCACCGGCACCGCGCAGGGTCATCATTAACATAGTTTGAATCAGCAGCGCAGGCATGGCCACAAAGGTCAGCTGCAAATAATCCTTGGCCAAGGCCATGATATCCGTGGAAGTACCTAAAAGAGACAGCAAATGAGGCGCGGTAAAATAGCCGGCCACGGCCACCACCAACACAATGGGTAGGAAGCTGCCCACGGCGGTGCCGACGATGTATCTGGCGCGCGTAAGATTACCCGCGCCCATGGCTTGCCCTACCAATATCGTGGCCGCCATACCAAAACCAAACACAAAACTGGTCAGCAAAAACATGATGAGGTTGCCGTTGGTGGTAGCTGCTAACGCCGACTCACCCAACAAATTACCCACCCAGGCGCTGTCGATTGAGCCTCCGGCGGATTGCAAAACGGAACTGCCCAAGGTTGGCAAAACAAACAGCAATAGCTGCCAGGCGATGGAACCATCAATCAGAGGATTGGGGGATTTGGCGGCGGGCATTACAACATCCTTAGCGCTAACATCGATGGACTGCAGCGCAATTCCATAGCGCGGGGTTTGGGTTAATAGCGGAACTTAAGTTGATTGCGGAGCTTCGGTTAATGATTGAGTAGACCCGTCATTTCAGCTGTAGTTGCGTTGCTGGCATGTTGCGTTCTATGCGGGCACAATGGCCGCCCAATTTTTAACACACTCTAAGATAAAACAACGGCTCCAAGACTATGACACTGGAAGAATTTTTGTCGCAACTGCAATCAGACCCGCAAGCCATCGCATTTAACGACACCATTGCGGTTATCGATAGCCACTACAATTTCACAGAAACGGCATTTGCTAACGGCGATTTGCAAAACCTAGCGGGGCAGAATAATGGCTCATGTAAGATTTTTGCGTTTGGCCAACTTCACAGCCTTAGCCCTGAACATACCCTGCAGTGCTTTGGTGATTTCTACCGCAGGGATGTGCTGGAAAACCCTGATGGCGCGGACCACCAAAATATTCGCAATTTTATGCAACATCAGTGGCAAGGTATTGCCTTTGACAGCCAGGCGCTCACCAACAAGTAAATTCCCTAACGTTTTAAGGCCGCTGTAAAAACAGCGGCCAGCAATAACACTCGGTTACACCTGAATAACCGCAGGTTCCAATCTATAAAGCCCGATACCAATAGGGTAGGCTCTTAGCTCTCTTAACGCTCTCGGCATCACAACCATGGCTCAAGTTTTAACCATCATTGCGCCCATTTTTATTGTAGTGTTCATTGGCTTTTGTGCCACCAAGTGTAAGCTGTTGGATGCAGCTGGCCTAGCAGGCCTGGGCCGGTTTGTACTGTTTATTGCTCTACCCGCGCTGATTATCATCAATGTGGGTAATAGCGATTTTCAGCAGGTATTTGAACCGTGGTTTTTTCTCGCCTATGGCTTGGGCTCGCTGCTCACCTACGGGCTGGTGTTTCTTTACAGCTCGCGTTGGCAGGGGCAAGACACCGTGGGCGCAGGCATCCGCGCCATGGGAAGTTCGTTTTCTAATAGTGGATTTATCGGTTTCCCGCTATTGTTACAGGTGTTTGATTCGCCCCCGCTGGCGGCATTCGCCATTATTTTGGTGTTTGAAAACACCCTACTCATGCCGCTGGCACTCACTGTGCTGGAATACGGTAACCGCGACAAAAACACGCATCTATTAAACACTATTGGCCAACTGCTGGCGCGCCTTGGCAAAAACCCTATCATCATTGCCATTGCGGTGGGTGTCTTGCTAAGTGTGTTACAACTGCCGATTCCCGCAGCACTAAACAACTCATTGCAGTTGCTCAGCAACGCCTCCGCCGGCGTCGCCCTGTTTTTTATTGGCGCCTCCCTTGGTACACACAAAGTCTCTGGGCGCTTGGCGGATATTTCATTGGTGGCCATCTTAAAGCTCACCCTGCATCCGGCCATGGTTGCACTAATGCTGCTTATATTACCGGCGGTGGACCCTCAAATGGCCAAAGCTGCCATTTTGTTTGCCGCTGTGCCAATGCTGTCTATCTACGCCATTATTGGCGCTCGTTTTAATTATGGCGCGTTTTGCAGCAGCACTATTACGCTGAGCACTGTACTCTCCTTTATTACCATCGCTATTTTGCTTCTGCTAATCCAGTAACCGAAGCTAATTACGTGGCGTCTAGTGCCTGATAGGAAAAACCTATCTCTAATAACCATATCTTTCTATAAAGTGATCAAGTAAAACTAATAGTTTCATACCCAAGGCGTATCTCCCGATAGCGGGCAAACGGAGGATCATTGATATGCAACACGTAATTGATGGCGTAGCTAAATTCCAGAGTGAAGTTTTTCCAAAAAAAGAGAACACTTTCAAGAAGTTAGCCAACGGCCAAAACCCTGAAGTGCTCTTTATTACTTGTTCGGATTCGCGTATCGACCCCAACATGCTAACCCAAACCGATCCAGGTGAGCTGTTCATCTGTCGCAACGCAGGTAACGTAGTACCTCCGCATAGCAACCAAACCGGCGGCATGACGGCCTCCATTGAGTTTGCTGTAGCGGCTTTGGGTGTTACTGAGATCGTGGTGTGCGGCCACACCGACTGCGGCGCTATGAAAGGAGCCATGGCACCAGAAAACCTGAATGATTTACCCCACGTCAAAGAGTGGTTGGGCCACTGCCGAGCGGCAACCTCTGTGGTTAAAGAACGCCACGGTGAGGTAACCCATGAGCGCCTGCCCGAAGTAACGCAAGAAAACGTGCTGCTTCAATTACAGCACTTAAGAACCCATCCTGCCGTAGCAGCCAAACTAGCCACAGGCAAAGTGCATCTGCATGGCTGGGTGTACAACATTGAAACCGGCGAGATCCTGTGCTTTGACGAGCGCGAAAAAGGCTTTGTCCCTATGAGCGACGCCTACGCCGAGGAATTTGCCGCAAAGCGGAAAATAAAACTCTAACTTTTTCAGAAGTATCTATAGCCCACTATAAAAATCGAGCACACACAATACAAAGCTCAAACGGTGGGTTTTAGCTAAGGGAAAAAACGATGAAATTCGATTTATCTAACCTCCGAGGTGATTTAACCGGCGGGTTAACGGCCGGTATTGTCGCTCTGCCCTTGGCCTTGGCCCTGGGCGTAGCATCTGGCTTGGGACCAATGGCGGGCATCTACGGTGCTATTGCAGTTGGCTTTTTTGCCTCTCTGCTTGGCGGTACCGCGCCGCAGATCTCTGGCCCCACAGGTCCCATGGTTGTGGTTTTGGCGGGCTTATTTGCCAGCTTATCCGGCGACCCGGCGCTTATTTTCACCGCAGTGATGCTGGCCGGGATTTTCCAAGTAGTATTTGGCTTTTTAGGCGTTGGCCAGTACATCCGCTTAGTGCCATACCCCGTGATTTCCGGTTTTATGACCGGTATCGGTGCCATCATTATTATTCTGCAGTTGGGCCGACTACTGGGCCACGAACCACCTGGTGGCACCCTGGGCGCCCTGGGCTACCTGCCCCACGCACTTGCCAACATTAATTTTATTACCCTGTTGTTGGGTGTGGGCACCTTAGTGATTGCCTACAAATGGCCACCCGCCATTGGTAAATACGTGCCCGGAGCACTAGCTGCACTAATCATCGGCACCCTGGCCGGTTTAGCGGTTGATGTCCCTGTATTGGGTCAAATCCCCACCGGCTTACCAAGCTTGCACCTGCCCGTATTTAGCAGCGAGCACGCGCTGTTAGTGCTGGAGGCGGCGTTTATCCTGGCCGTATTGGGTGCCATTGATAGCCTGCTCACCTCTCTGGTTGCCGACAACCTAACCCGTAGCCGTCATGACAGTAACAAAGAGCTGATCGGCCAGGGCATTGGTAACACCGTTGCGGGTTTGATTGGCGGTATCGCCGGCGCCGGCGCCACCATGCGTACCGTGGTGAATATCCGCAGCGGTGGTAAAACACGTATTTCGGGAATGACCCACTCGTTGGTACTGCTTGCCATCGTATTGGGCTTGAGCCCCTTGGCGGCAGCCATTCCACATGCGGTTTTGGCCGGTATTTTGGTTAAGGTGGGTTTGGATATTGTCGACTGGAGCTACCTAAAACGTGCCCACACTGGCCCACGTTGGGACTTCGCTCTGATGCTGTTGGTATTGGGTTTAACGGTATTTGTTGACCTGATCACCGCAGTCGCTGTGGGTGTTGTTCTAGCCGCCTTGGCTTACGTTCGCCAAATTGCGCAGTTGCAGATTGCCCAATTACAAGAGCTGCCAGATAGCCTGGACGAGCCAGAAGAAAACGCGCTGCTCAAGCAAGGCGACGGTAAAATTAACATCTTTAGTTTCCGTGGCCCACTGAGCTTTGGTGCCGCCGCTGATGTAGGCCATCACGTACGTGAAAAAGTACGCCCCGGCTCACAGGTGTTGATTTTGGATTTCTCCTACGTGCCTACCGTGGATGTTTCGGCCGCCATGGCTGTAGAAACGGTTACTGCCGATGCCATCGACGCCGGCCGTGAGCTGATTATTTGCAGCATGACGGACGAGGTGAAGCAGGTACTCGACAACATCAACGTGCAGCAAAAGCACATTTCGATTTGCGACACGCGTCTAGCTGCTCTGCAATTGGCCGTGAGTATTATCGATAAAAAAAAGCCTAAACCCGAGGCCGTAAAAGAAGAGCTAGCCGAAGCTTAATTTTGGGGTACTCGTAAAGCCGCTGGGTTCCCTGACCAGCGGCTTTTTTTTGCCTAGCGTTTACCCGCGGTTATTGCTTGGTATCGTGGTTTACTGACCGAGTAAGCGCTCATCCGCGGCCACCATGGCGGCCTTGATCATATTGCGATAACTGACGTCACCAAAGGTGATTAACTTGGTCACCCACTTCTCCTGCCCCACATCCATTCGGTTATAAATCTCACTAAAACCGCAGCCGCGCTGACGTAAAGCAACCGCCTGCTCGACTAAACCGTTGAGCTGATCGCGCTTTTGTTTAACCAGTGTTTTGGCGTTTTTATACTGCGGGTTATGGCCGCAAAAAAGAATCTCAAAATCCTGCTGCAACACTGTGTCCAAAGCTCGGATGGTCTGCTCCATATTCTCACTCTTTCGCCAAATTTTTATTTTACTGGCAACAAACAAATCTCCGGAAAACAACCAGCCTTTGTTACGCTCCAAATACACTGTGTGATCATCACAATGGCCAGGGGTAGGTATTGGCGTTAGCTGCACATCACCGCACCGAATGAGCGATAGATAGGGCTCAACGGTGGCGGTTTCCAGTTTGCCGAACATAAAGTGCTCGTAGGGTAACAGCCGCACAGGGTTGGCCAAGCGAGCGGCGGTGTTAGTGTGGCCCAACACAGGCAAGCCGAACTCACGCTGTAAATAACCGGCATTGCCGGCGTGGTCTTCATGAAAATGGGTTAACAGCACCTGACGGATCGGAGACTCCTGCACAAATTGTCGTACTAAGGGCCGCGTGTGATAAGAGGCGGTATCAATCAGCAGGTCACCCACGCGGTAGAGAATCACGGTCATTAACGGTTTGCCAAACAGGCCGCCCCCCACTCGCAGGCCGGTAACACCGTCGACTTCAAACCTATCTTGTGTGAGCAAAGATTGTCCTCTTAATCATTGACATCAATATACCATCTCTCGAAGAGTCGCCCTGGCGGCGCAGTTGTAGCACTATGAATGAAGCCTATCATCAAACAGGCCCAGGGCGCGGTTCAATGACTTTTTCGCCTAGGTGAGTTACCAAAGTCCACTAAACACGCCGAGCTCAGCAATAGACAGCGTTGTCATTTGCATACAGAGCTGGCATGCTGCAGTCTGATGTTTCGGCCCTACAAATCATGACAACACCATAATAAAGAGAGCCCGCTATGAACTCTGCCGTCGCCCACGAGGGTGAATTCTCCCTCAAACTTCTGCTAATCGCCATCACTGCCACCCTAGGCGGCTTCCTGTTTGGTTTTGACAGCGCCATCATTAACGGCACTGTCACTGCGGTGCGAGGGGAATTTAACCTCAGCGCCGGTATGACCGGCTTTACGGTTTCCTGCGCCCTACTGGGTGCCATGATCGGCGCATGGCTGGCGGGCTACTGCGCCACACGCTTTGGCCGCGTCAACACTATGGTCATTAGCTCGGTCCTACTCACTGCCAGCGCCGTTGGCTCGGCCTTTTCGTATTCAGTAGAAGCTCTGATTTTTTGGCGCTTTGTTGGCGGCATTGGGGTAGGCTTTGCGTCGGTGATAGCCCCGGCCTACATCGCCGAGATTGCACCCTCGAGTATTCGCGGCCGCCTGGCCACCACCCAGCAGATGTCCATCGTTATCGGCATCTTTATGGCCTTACTGGTTGGTGCCTTGTTGGTTAAATTATCCGGTGGTGCCGCGCAACCGATATTTGGCGAGTTGGAAGCCTGGCGCTGGATGTTTTTAAGCGAAGTAATTCCCTCTGTGCTGTACGGTGTACTGGCCAGCCGGCTGCCTGAATCACCGCGATATCTCATTCAAAACGACCGCGAAACAGAGGCCCGTGAGGTGCTCAAAAATGTGGTTAATATTGCCAACGACAGCGCGGTGGATAACGCCGTGGCGCAAATTAAAGGATCCTTTAGCACCACCGTAAAGCGAAGCTTCGCCGACCTTCGAAGCCAAAAAGGCTTTTTACTGCCCATCGTTTGGGTGGGAATTTTGTTGTCGGTGTTTCAACAATTGGTTGGCATCAACGTTATTTTTTACTTCTCTACCGTGTTATGGAACTCCGTGGGTTTTGACGAGAGTGACGCCTTTGCCATATCGGTAGTGACTAGCTTTATTAACGTTGCCGCCACGGTGGTCGCCATTGTGCTGGTGGACCGCATTGGCCGAAAACCATTACTGATGATGGGCTCCGCAATTATGTGTGTGTCCCTGGCGGTAATGGCGTTGGCGTTTGGCAGCTCTGACACCGTTAACGGCCAACTGACCCTGCCCGAGCCCTGGGGACCAGTGGCACTGGTGGCAGCCAATTTGTTTGTGATTGGTTTTGGTATTAGCTGGGGGCCTGTGGTGTGGGTGCTACTGGGAGAAATGTTCCCCCAACCGAATTCGCGCCCTGGCCCTTGGCTTGGCCGCAGCAGCCCAGTGGTTAGCCAACTTTATGATCAGCACCAGCTTTCCCGTTTTGGCCGAAGCCGGATTACACATCGCCTACGGTTTCTACGCCATCAGTGCTGGCCTATCGTTTTTGTTTGTTTGGAAATTTGTGCGCGAAACCAAAGGCGTTACCCTGGAAGATATGCCCGAGCATTAACCGGCCTGCTCAGCTGCCGCTCAGCGCGGCAGCTTTCCTCCTTATTTCACACGTTATAACTCCTCGCACGTAAACCCCTGCAAAATCTATATGCATATAGATTAATGATCTTATGCGCTATCTCTAAACTACCCTACTATCCAGCAAATTTTTTCAGTGCAAGGGCACCGATATGGCTTGGCAAGGATGGGTAACGCTGGTTATTACCGCGGCGGTTTTATTGAGTTTGGCCATGAGCCGAGTTGGCCCGCATTTAATTATGATGGCTGCACTAACACTGCTTGGGGCGCTGGGTATTTTAAATGCCACGGAGCTCTTATCTGGGTTTAGCAATTCCGGGTTGATTACCGTTGCGGCAATGTTTGTGGTTGCCGCTGGTGTGCATCAGTCAGGCGGCGTGGATTTATTGGCCGATAAAGTATTGGGCAAGCCGGGTGGCGAACGCTCGGCCATCAGCCGGATTCTGCTCCCGGTGTTATTACTCAGTGGCTTTTTAAACAACACGCCGGTGGTGGCAACGTTGATACCGGCGGTGAATACCTGGGCGCGGAAGATCCGCGTGCCGGCCTCTAAATTGATGATCCCACTGAGCTATGCCGCCATTTTAGGCGGTACCACCACGCTGATTGGCACCAGCACCAACTTGGTCGTGAATGGCCAATACCAAGCACTCACCCAAGGCGAGGGGTTTTCGCTATTTGCCATTACCTGGATTGGTCTTCCGGTAGCCATAGCCGGCGGTTTATTTATGGTTTTGTTTTTTCCACGCTGGTTGCCTAACCGAGGTGAGGAACTGGCCTTTGGCAACCTTAAGGAATTTACCTTGGAAGTCTGCGTTGCGGCCAATGGGCCGCTGGTGGGTAAAACCATTGTTGAAGCTGGCTTACGTAACTTACAGCGAATTTATTTGGTCGAAATTATCCGCCAGGATACCGTGCTCACAGCGGTGTCTTCCGAGCAAACGCTGCAAGGCGAGGACCGCTTAGTGTTTGCCGGTGATACCCAAGCCATTTCTGACCTGCTACGCATAAAAGGCATTACCGCGTCCTCATCCAACCATGATGGCGAAACCATTATCAAAGCCAACCCCGAGCGCTGCTTGGTAGAAGCGGTCGTATCCCCGCATTGCGCAGCCGTAGGGACCAGTATTCGCGACGCCCAATTTAGAGACCGATACGGCGCAGCCATATTGGCCGTGGCCCGTAATGGCGAACGTATAAAAGGCAATTTAGGCACAATACAACTGGCAGCCGGCGATACCTTATTGCTGGAAGCACGGCCCGCGTTTGTTAGCCGGCAGCGATACAACAAAGATTTTTTGTTGATTAACGATTTAGAACAACAGCGGCCGAGGCACGAGAAAGCCTATTTGGCCTGGGCGATTTTGCTGGTGCTGATTACGGCAGCAACCTTTGAGTGGATTACCATGCTCAACGCCGCATTAATTGGCGCAGCATTGATGATCATTACCGGTTGCTGTACAGCCAGCCAAGCGGAAAAAAGCCTGGACCTTACCGTGCTGATCACCATTGCAGCATCGTTTGCACTGGGCTCGGCCATTCAAAAAACCGGTTTGGCGAATTTATTGGCCGAAAATATTGTGCAACTTAGCCTGGGGCAGGCTTGGTTACTGTTAGTGCTCACCTACGTTGCGGTTTCTCTGCTGACCGAAACCATTACCAATAACGCGGCGGCACTCATAATGCTACCCATTGTAATGAGCGTAACGCAACAAGCCGGGCTAAATGCCGAACCCTTTGTACTGGCCATTATGATGGCAGCTTCTGCCAGCTTTGCCACGCCTCTGGGCTACCAAACCAACCTAATGGTGTACGGCCCTGGCAATTACCGGTTTAGCGATTTTCTTAAGGTAGGCGTTCCCATGAATATTTTTATCGGGGCCATAACCCTATCCATCCTATTGTGGCGGTACCCATTGCAGGGTTAGCCAGCGAGCCCCGATACATAAATGCAGTATTGCCGAGTTGATGAGTTTCATTAACCGAGCTCATTAACTCGATGCATTCACCGCTATATTCAGCTCCCCACCAAGCGCGTATGCTGGTAACAGTAAAGAAGGGCTTGGCCTTTCTATCCAAGTCCCCCAACAACATCGCGTCATGACCACTAATACCAGCACAACCCAGCCCGCCATCGGTATCTCAACCGCTGCATTCACCCTAATATTAGCGTCCTTAATGGCGTTTACGTCGCTTTCCACGGATGTCTATTTACCGGCTATGCCAACCATGGAGCAGGAACTGCACGGCAGTATTGAGCTGACTGTGACCAGCTTTCTGGTGGGTTTTATGTTGGCGCAATTGGTTTGGGGGCCGATCAGTGACCGCATTGGCCGCAAGCGCCCCCTAGCCATCGGTATAGGCTTATTTATTATCGGCTCTGTGGGCTGCGCGCTGTCTGAGACGCTCAACCAAATGATCGTTTGGCGGGTGATACAGGCGTTCGGTGCCTGCACCGGGCCAATGATTGCCAGAGCCATGGTGCGCGACAGCTTTGACCGTACCCAATCCGCTCACATGATGTCTACCTTAATGATTGTGATGGCCGCCGCGCCCATCTTGGGCCCGGTGATTGGCGGGCAATTAATTGCGTTTAGCAGCTGGCACAGTATTTTTTGGTTTTTAGCGCTGATTGGGGTTGTGAATTTGGTATCAATCACTAAATTACCGGAGACGCTGCCCGAGCCGCAGCGCGTAACAGCGCCTATCAGCAGCGCATTTGGCCATTACGTTACCCTGCTCAAAAATGGCCGTTTTATGGCCTATACCTTTTGCGTGGCCAGTTTCTACGTTGGCGCTTTTGCGTTTATTGTTGGCTCACCCAAAGTGTATATCGATCACTACTCAGTATCGCCGCAACTTTACGGCTGGCTGTTTGGCATTAATGTGGTGGGGTTGATGTTGGTAAGCTTTGCCAACCGCCGCTTGGTAAAGCGGTTTAGCCTAGAGACATTACTAGTGGCGGCCACATTTATCGCTTTTGCCGCGGTGGCCGCGCTATTTATCATCAACCAAATCCATGAGGTACCACTGCTGGGAATTATTTGCCTAGCACTGATTTTCTTTGCTATGAACGGCATCATCGCAGCCTGCACAACGGCAGCAGCTTTGGATTTAGTACCGCACATGGCAGGTTCCGCATCCGCATTGATTGGCGCACTGCAATACGGCAGCGGTATATTATCGTCAGCGTTGTTAGCCCTTGGCCCAAGCCACAGCCCCAAAGCAATGATCTGGATAATGACCGCGGCCGCGCTAATGAGCCTAGTAATGGCCTTAGCAGTAAACCGAAAACCCGTTGCTCAAAACTAAACTCTCACGCGGTTTATGTCTTCGGTTCTATGATAGATATTTATTACTCTAGTAAATCTAACGAGAGTATTCTTAATCGCTCTTGCCTTTAACATAGGTGCTGCGTTGTTCACCACGGCAGCCCAATGAGCACTAAAGTAACAGCGATTGCGGCGTCAGCCAGCCACAATGTCAATGCATTGCTTAATTAACTGGCGGTGGATGGCAGCGTGGTGTTGGTTGGGTTACCCAACAAGCCCATTGAAATTGGAGCCTTTAATGTCGTGCAGGGAAGGCGCAGTTTCACAGACTCAAACATCGGTTGTGCCGCAGAAACCCAGGAGATGTTGGAGTTTTGCACTGAGCACGAGATTACTGCCGACATCGAAATTATTAAAGCAAACCAGGTTAACAACGCTTTGTTAAGGCTGGAAAAAATAACGTCAAATACCGTTTTGTGATAGACATGAGCACACTTTAAACTGGTAGCTCCCTGTTCACTGGATTCGGTATATATAAGCCAGACGATAGGAGCCGGTTTATGTGCTGGCGATGATCTTAACCGATGAATAAAAGCCAGTTGACAGGCCGATGCATGAGCGATTAAATCAATCGTTCCTTTTTCACAAAACCCCTATTGCCCTATGTTGTCAGGTATTCACCACGTCGCTCTCATTTGTTCCGATTACCAACGCTCCAAACATTTTTATGTTACGGTGCTTGGCCTTCAGATAATCGTTGAAAACTTCCGTGCCGAGCGCGATTCCTACAAATTGGATTTGAGCACGCCGGACGGCGCCACTCAGATTGAATTGTTTTCTTTTAAAGATCGCCCGCCTCGCCCCAGTTACCCAGAGGCACTCGGGTTACGGCATTTAGCCTTTAAGGTGGTCGATTTAGACAAAGCCGTGGCTCATCTGCAGAGCAACAACATCCAGTGTGAACCCATTCGGGTGGACGAATACACGGGCAAGCGGTTTACGTTTTTTGCCGACCCCGATGACCTACCACTGGAGTTGTACGAGAGTTAGCCCCCACCTATAACGGGCTTGGCCGAAATACCGCTCCGTGCTTTGGCTTACGGGCGAGTGTTTTGGAATACAACGAATACAGGCAGCTGTTTTTAAAGGCAATGTAACGCGGCTTCAAGTCAGCGGTAAAATTATTGGCAAAGCGAATGCCACCTTCGCTAATAACACCATCGAAATCGAACACCAAGCCACGGCTACTAGCATCCAAAATAGCCTGCCACACAATCAACGGGGTGGCTCCGCTGTGGGAGTTGGGCGTTCTGGTGGTGAGCAGGTAGTAGCTCGCCTTGGTGTCCCAGGCGCAAAACATAGCAGCGGCTAGGCGACCTCGGTGATCTCGCACTTGGTAGATTTGGCCGCGATTTTTATCCAAGCAGGCCCTGATCAACCGTGAACAGATCAGTTCATCCCGGCGATTTTCTTTGCCTTTTGAATCAATGTTCTGGGCGTAAAATTGGATAAACTCATCCGCATCGTAACCGTATTCAAACTCATGGCAGCGCCTAGCCGAACGAATCATATTGCGCGCTTTGGTACGAAAGCTTTCCCACAGCACCTCTCTGGGCGCCGGGGCAATCTCATGGGTAAATTGTACGGCCGTGTGGAACCCGGCGTTTTGAAACCCTAACGTGTCTTGAATGCCGCCATGGCATTTGAAATAACAACGACCTGCTTTGGGTAGCTGTTTCAGCAACGCCTGGGTGACGCGGTAGTTTTTTAGAAAAAGCGTGTTCGGCTTGCCGCTACCAGCATCCACCGCAGGGCCGAGAAAGTGTGTCATGGGTGGAGGTGTAATCACCTTTAAACCCAGTTTGTTTTTACTAACCCAATAGGGCAACCGGCCAAGGGTACGCTGACCATCGTGATAATCCACGGCTTGCCACTGGTTATCGGTGACGATATCTAACCACCACGGCTGATGAAAAATCGTGGGTTCCAAAGGATTGTAAACTGGCAAAGCTAACGTGATCGACCCTTCCACTCAACGTACCTAAACAAGATTTAATATTAGCTCTCCTTGCTGAAAATTCAGTGCAAGCTCTACCGGTGTAGCCGGGCTTCCGTAAGCTTTACAGCGCGGTGTAGTTTCTACAAAACTCAACTGGAGTTTAGCAGCAATTCTATGAAGCCAACCGTGCAGTCAGACAAGCGCAGCAACAGGGCTGAGTGCTCACCACCCTTTCAAACGCGATCAATCCGTTGATGCCACCGCAATGAAAAACGGTACTAGGCAAAAACCACGCCGTAATATCCGCGGGTCTTTCGTAAGAATGGGATGCGCGATCCGTCGCAAAGGAACGCTGACAAGAAAGGCCCAGCTAACAACTGGGGACTCAAGCGGCGGGCAAGAATATCACTGATTATTTCAACTCGATACGCCGTTGCCAGGCGTAGCGATAAAAATTTCTTTTCCGATCCTCATAATTCATTGTCTGACTTTATCGCGTTCAACGGCAGGTTTGCGCAAAGCCATCATCAGGACGAACGACGCTTCTATTTCCGTGCCCAGCCACTGCCCAACCAATGCAGAGGCTTGGTTAATAACTTAACAAGAGGCTTTGGGGGACGGCAAAGGCTTTTACCGTTTATGTGACCGCAATCAAACAAACTGAGAGTTACCTTAGCCAAAGTAGCGCAAAAAGTGTGAACCACGCTAATACAAGGGCGCACTAATTTTTATCAGCGCGCACGCACGGCGAATGACAAAAAAACAGGGCATTAATTGGGGTTTATTGACTGGAGTTTATTAATCCGTACTGCTTTAAAAATTGATCAAACGAAGGCGTCCAGATAGGAATTCCATCCTTAGCCATCAATATACTGTGGCCGTTATCCTTGAACGCAGGGCCAATAACCAAGGCGCCTTTACCTCCGGCGGCTGTATATGCATCGAACCATTGAGTGGCCGCCTTGGGGGAAAAGAAACGATCGTTCTCAGCGTAATACCACAACACCGGCGCGGTGATGGATTGAGTGTAGCGGGTAATGGCCTCGGCCAGTACTTTCGGGTGGCAGGGCTCGCCCCAGGCGTTGTACCGCCCACCACGGCCACCGCCAAAATTGGCTACCGCGGCGACCTTACCAGGTACCATACTGGCAGCGGCGATTGCGCCGTATCCGCCAGCACTGTGGCCCACTAAAATAATACGGTCACTATTAACCCGAGCTATTGTCGGCGCGAAATTAATAGCGGCAACTATATCCTCTCCAGCTTTTATGCCAGCTTCATAGAAATTAGGGTGCTCCACGGCGCAACCGTCGGTGGTGGCTCTGTATTCACCGCCAGTGGCACCAAAGCCACGCCGCATGGGTATGAGCACGGCAAAGCCACGCTCAATTAACGCATTTACCACATGGGGCTTGCGCCAGTAGTTAAATTTAGCGCGGTTGGCAGCGGAGCTGGTGCCATGGTTGAGAATGGCCAACGGGAAAGGCCCTTCACCCTCGGGCCAAATCACGGTACCCGCCAATGATAGGTCTGTGCCGGGCACAGGAATGCTAACCGATTGCTGCTCGTGCGGGATTTTATTGCAACCCGCCAGCCCAAGCAGTAAGCACAAGGCAATTACAGCGCTGTATTTCATGGGACATCCTTTGTCGTAAGCTGTGCTGGCATGGTTGGCCACCTTTGGTCTATCCATTCCATTAGGCTGCCATAAAACGCCGCCGCAGGAATACGGCGGCCAATAGTAGAGCAAACGCTGAAAAAAAGACAACGCCGGCGGATTACCGGCCCAGGCTAGGGGTGGTTGATGGGTTTTTAATAGACCACCCTGGGGGGGGCGATTAGGTAATAGGCGCAGGGTTGAATAGAGTTAAATCGTTATGCAGCCGGTGCTGTTCGGCCCAGGTTTGTTTGCGGCCACTAGCGACATCCAGGTAATAGTGAAAAAGCTCCCACCCAAATTCTTCTAGGCTACAGGCACCGGTGGCAATTTTGCCGGCATCGACATCGATTAAATCTGGCCAGCGTTGGGCTAGGTCGGTACGGGTGGAGACTTTTACCACCGGCGCCATGGCCAGGCCATAGGGGGTACCTCGGCCAGTGGTAAACACGTGTAGATTCATGCCGGCGGCTAACTGTAAGGTTCCGCACACAAAATCACTGGCCGGCGTTGCGCAAAAAACCAAACCTTTGGTGCTGGCTTTTTCGCCCGGGCCTAGCACTGCAGAGATGGCACTGCTGCCGGATTTAACAATGGAGCCCAAGGACTTTTCCACAATATTACTCAAGCCGCCGGCTTTGTTGCCCGGCGTGGTATTGGCACTGCGGTCGGCCTCGCCTTTGTGTAAATAACGGTCGTACCAGTCCATTTCTCTAACAATGGCATCAGCCACCTCGGAGTTTTTTGCACGGGACGTCAGCATGTAGACTGCATCACGTACCTCGGTTACTTCTGAAAACATCACCGTGGCGCCGGCGCGGACTAATAAATCAGAGGCAAAGCCCAAACCGGGGTTGGCGGTAATACCAGAAAACGCATCGCTGCCGCCACACTGCATGCCCAACACCAAATCGGAAACAGGGCAGGTCTCCCGTTGGCGTTGATTTAACTGCGCAAGCCTTGACTCAGCCAAGGCTAGAATTTGCGCGATCATATCGGTAAAGCCCAAATCCGATTGCTGCAATTTATACAACCAAGTTTGTTCTTCCCCCAGATGGTAGTGCTCGGTGTTAATGATTTGCTCCGGCTGCAGTTTTTCGCAGCCCAAACCGATCACCAAGGCCTGGCCGCCAAAATTGGGGTTGCGCGCAATGTTCTGCACTGTGCGAATGGGAATGTAGGCATCCGCTGCGTTAATCGCCACACCACAACCGTAGCTGTGGGTAAGGCCCACAACATCATCGACATTGGGGTATTTTGGTAGAAGGTCATCCTTAATGCGCTTTATGGCGTGCTCTAACACACCCGCCACACACTGCACCGTTGTGGTAATCCCCAAAATATTGCGCGTACCCACCGTGCCATCGGCGTTGCGATAGCCTTCAAAGGTATATCCTTCCAAAGGGGGTAAATCCGCGGGTGTTTTATCGGCCTTGGGTAAACTTGCAAGCTCCGGTGCCGCGGGCATATGCAATTGTGACTCTTTAACCCAGCTGCCTTGCGGCAGTGGCTCGCGGGCGTAGCCAATGGTTTGGCCGTAGCGAATGACCGCCTCGCCTTCGGCCAACGTCTGCAAAGCAATTTTATGGCACTGGGGAATATCCTCCGTGGCCACGAGGTCGCCATCAAATTGCGCGCCCTTGGCAACTCCGCCACTGTTTACCACAACGGCAACGTTATCCACCTCATTGAGTTTTATGTAACGGGGTGAGTCTTGGTGTTTAATCAGTTGCATGGCTTGCCTTCAAGGTTGGCGAGGGGCTAGATGTTGGTGCACTATTGGAAGCTGATGGCTCCTCGGGTAGTTCTACACGATGAATGGGGCCAACAATAAACAAGTAGGAACACACGGCTACCACCGCGTTAGCTGCCACGTAGACTAATGCCCACTCGAAGGAACCGGTAGCGCTGACAATATAACCGATGATAATGGGCGTTGTGATGGCGGCAAAATTACCGAAGGTGTTGAACATTCCGCCCGACAACCCAGCAATTTTTTTCGGTGAGGTATCCGCCACCACAGCCCAACCCAATGCGCCCAATCCTTTGCCAAAGAAAGCCAGGGCCATAAAACCGATAATTAACCATTGTGCGTCAACGTAGTTGCACGCCAGCATGGATGTTGATAGCAGCAAACCCACCACAATGGGCAGCTTGCGAGCTACGCTTAATGAGTAACCTTTACGTAACAGCGCATCACTTAACACACCACCTAAAATACCGCCGATAAATCCGCAGATGGCCGGTAGCGACGCAAAAAAGCCGGCTTTTAAGATGGTCATATCGTGCTCTTTAACCAAATACACGGGAAACCAGGTTAAAAAGAAATAGGTAATGGCATTAATACAGTATTGGCCCAGGTATACACCCAACAGCATACGATTTTTCAAAAGCGTACCAATGTGCCGTAAACCCGGGCCCGCTTGTTTGGCACTGGCGCTGTCCATATCCACCAAACCACCGTTATTTTGTATGTGGTCCAATTCCGCTTGGTTAATGCGCGGATGCTGCCTAGGGCTATAAATAGTGATCAGCCAAATACCAGAGAAAATAATGCCCAAGGCTCCCATTAAAAAGAACACTTGCTGCCAACCCAAAGTAAAGGTTACCCAACCCATAATGGGCGCAAAGATAACGGTGGCGAAATATTGTGCGGAATTAAATACGGCGCTGGCGGTGCCCCGCTCTGCCGAAGGAAACCAAGCGGCGACAATACGGGCATTGCCCGGGAAGGACGGTGCCTCTGCCAACCCCACCATGGCCCGCAATACAAACAACACAACCACAGCGTTAGCGGCAGCACTAACATGGCCAACAAACGATTGTAGCAGCGTAAACAGCGACCAGGTAAAAATCCCCACTGCGTACACGCGCTTAGAGCCAAACCGATCCAACAACCAGCCACCGGGAATTTGGCCCAACACATAGGCCCAGCCGAAGGCGGAGAATATGTAACCCAAGCTGACCGCACTGATGCCTAGGTCATCTTGAATACTGGCACCGGCAATAGAAAGCGTTGCTCTGTCGGCGTAGTTAATCGTGGTTACCAAAAACAGCATCAGCAGAATATGGTAGCGAACTTTGGTTGGCTTAAGTGAATCCATAATTTTTATAATTAGTTATAATTGAAGGCCTTTATTTAGCGAGGGCCGAGGGACGCTAAGGCAAGGCCCTCGGGCCTTGCCACTTTATTGCCGTTGTGAAACCATCAGAAACAGTAACTGGTTTTTACCGTCGTGTAGAACTCTTGCGCGTAACTACCTTGCTCCCGCGCGCCGTAGGACGAGCCCTTACAACCACCAAAGGGCACATGGTAATCCACCCCGGCCGTCGGTAAATTCACCATCACCATGCCAGCCCGAGCGTGGCGTTTAAAATGGTTGGCGTACTTCAACGATTGCGTAGCAATACCGGCAGACAAGCCAAACTCCGTATCGTTAGCTATGCTCAGCGCATGATCGTAGTCCTGCGCTCTGATTACGCTAGCCACAGGCCCAAACACTTCTTCGCGATTAATACGCATGGTATTTTCGGTATCGGCAAACAGAGCAGGGCTGAGAAAGTAGCCCTGGGTTTCGCGCTGCAGCAACTCGCCACCGGTTAGCAGATTCGCCCCCTCGGCCTTGGCAATATTAATGTAGTCGAGGTTTTGCTCTAATTGTTGCTGGGAAACCACTGGGCCGATATCGGTGGTTTTATCCAGGGCATGGCCGACGCGTATTTTTTCAACGCGCGCCTGTAATCCCTCAACAAACGCCGGGTATATTTTATCGGTAACAATCAATCGGCTAGAAGCCGTACAACGCTGGCCGGTAGAGTAAAAGGCGCTTTGCACAGACAGCTCAATGGCTTGCTCTAAATCGGCGTCATCTAAAATAATTTGTGGATTTTTGCCGCCCATTTCTAACTGAACTTTGGCTTGGCGGGCAACGCACTGCGCTGCAATATTACGGCCGGTAGCCACACTGCCGGTGAAACTGATACCGGCAACATCGGGGTTAGATACCAAGGCGTCACCGACGATTCGTCCACGGCCCAGCACCATATTAAACACACCCTTGGGCAATCCGGCCCGATGGATAATTTCAGCCAGCGCCGAAGCGCAGCCAGGCACTAAATCGGCGGGTTTAATCACCACGCAATTGCCGTAGGCCAGGGCCGGCGCTATCTTCCAGGCGGGAATTGCTATGGGAAAATTCCACGGCGTGATTAGCCCTACCACACCAATGGGCTCACGGGTCACCTCAACGCTCACGCCAGGCCGAACAGACGCTAAAGTATCGCCACGTAGGCGTAAACATTCGCCGGCGAAATATTTAAAAATATTACCAGCACGGCTTACCTCACCAATGGATTCGGCCAGGGCTTTACCTTCTTCTCGCGCTAACAACTCACCCAAGGATCGGGCATTAGCGAGAATTTCGTTACCAATAAAGTCCAAAGCGTTGGCACGCATTTGAATGTTACTGTTGGACCACTCCATGAAGGCCGCCTTGGCTGCGTCCACGGCGAGGTTTAATTGTGCCGCGCTGCCCGCTGCATACAAGCCAACAATATCGCTATGGTCCGATGGATTTTGATTTTCAGTGTACTCGCAGGCCTCTACCCAAGCGCCATTAATATAGTGATGATGCTGTTGCATAACTTGCCTCTTAGTCGGTAATTTCTTGGATAGGATGTTATTCGGGAAGCGTGGCAATAAGTGCCGCCAGGGCGTCTTTTTCAGCAGCGGTTAAATCCGTTAATGGAGCACGTACCTTGCCCGCGCTGCGGCCAACGATTTCTGCACCGGCTTTAACAATACTCACGGCGTAGCCGGGGCAGCGGTTGCGTATATCCAAGTAGGGCAGGAAAAAATCGTCGATTAACTGATTAACAGTAGCGAAGTCATCATTTTTGACGGCATTGTAAAAGCGCATAGCCGTTTTAGGAATAAAATTAAAAACCGCTGACGAATACACCGGTACCCCCAAGGCTTTATACGCTGCGGCGTACACTTCCGCGGTTGGTAAGCCGCCCAAATAGGAGAATCGGTCACCCAGGCGACGACGTATGGTCACCATAGTTTCAATTTGGCCAAGGCCATCTTTAAAGCCAATTAAATTGGGGCAGGCCTCTGCTAGAATCTCTAGGCTGTCTGCGGTTAACTGACAGACATTTCGGTTATAGACAATCACGCCGATGTCCACACTTTGGCAAACCCCGGTAACGTAGCTAATCAGCCCGGCTTGGCTGGCCTCGGTTAAATAATGGGGCAACAACAGCAAGCCTTGAGCACCTGAGGCCTGGGCTTGCTTAGCCTGAGCAATGGCGATTGGCTGCGGGCCGCCGGCACCGGCAATAATGGGCACTTGGCCATCACAGGTTTGCACCGCCGTGGCCACAACCTGCTGATATTCTTCCAGCCCGAGCGAGAAAAACTCACCGGTGCCACCGGCTGCAAATAAAGCGCTTGCGCCGTAGGGAGCCAACCATTCCAGCCGCGCGGCATAGCTTTCTGCGTTGAAACCGCCATCGGCGTTAAAGTCGGTGACTGGGAAAGACAAAAGTCCTTCACCAATGGTATTTTTTAACTGAGCTGGAGTCATAGATGCCTGTCCTGTGAAAACGGATGTGAAAACTTTGAAAAGCCAATTCGAAACGAGAACCGCTAGGCGGGGGCCTGCGGTATCCGCTGCCTGACAACGGCAACTGGCAAAGCGTCCGCCTAGCAATCACCGCTGGTGCGGCCGATGGCGTTTACTGGCCAACCTTACATGGCTCTAGTAAGTGGCTCTTGAGTGGCTTTAGATGCAAGTTATTGTTATCAGTTGTAGGACATCGTACAACTAGAGATAAAAATGCGTCAAGGCCCAATTCGCAATCTCTCCCCCTGCTAACGCCTAATGTTACTCCTGTAGAGACTCTTTAGCCTCGGCGTAGAGCGCCCTGTGGCGCTCTTTACTGTTGGTTAGGTGCATACGCATAGCGGCTCGGGCGGCGGCGGCATCCTGGCGGGCAATGGCCAAATAGATATCCTCATGCTCCATGTTTACGCGTGTTAGGTAATTGCGCAGATCGTCTCCGGAGAAGTTTGCGCACTTTAAACGGGTTCGGGGGATAATCGACTTACCCAGGTGCTCTAGGATTTCGGTGAAGTACCGATTACCCGCTGCTCGAGTAATGCACTGATGGAATTCAAAGTCCGACTCAACGTCGTCTTTGTCGCTATTTTGCCCAGACAACATGTTATCCAGGGCTATTTTTAGCTCTTTTAGCTGCATTTCGCTACGCCGCTCGGCGGCTAGGGCCGCCGCCTCTACCTCTAAACTGATGCGCAATTCCAACACCGCGATAACATCTTCCAAGGTGGTAATGGTGGCGGGGTCTATGGTGATTTTACGCTCCGAGGTGCGCAGCACAAAGGTGCCAATACCGTGACGAGTCTCCACCATACCCGAGGCCTGTAGCTTAGAAATGGCCTCTCGTACCACCGTACGGCTCACCCCATACTGCTGCATCAACACCGATTCTGTGGGCAGTTTATCGCCGGGCACAAAGCCGCCGGACTGAATAGAGCCGGTGATTTCGGACACCAAATTTTGGGTTAGGCTGGGGTTTCGTTTGCGGTTGGAAGAAGCCATGCACAATTTTCTTATTGATTAATTATAAAATACCATTACCATAGTTGTACGATGACGTACGACATGAGCACGTTTGGCATTATATAGGCCCTGGGTGCAAATGTCGCCCGCAAAGCGAGCTTTTGGCACGGCTTTTAAGTCTGCCTTTGGCCGGTAAGAAGCACCGTCGCTTTGCCGATACCCCCTAAAACAGCGATACCAAAATAATAAAAGTGAGTTGCCATGATCCCGCAAAAGCATCCTAAATGCCTTCTCCGTTGGTGCTGCCTAGGCAGTTTATCAGCACTATTGTTGGGCGGATGCCAACCCAGTAATTTGGAATCTGGCCTTGCTAAGCCACAGGCGGCTAGCAGTCAAGCCACCACAGTCACCGAGCAAAGCATCGTAGCGGCCATCGCCCTGCCGGCCATTGCCCAGCAAGATTTCCCCATTACGGATTTTGCCAACCACCAGACATTAACCAAGGATGCTCGGCCTGCCATTTTGGCGGCCATAGACAGCGCCAGCGAGAACGGCGGCGGCCGCGTGGTTATCCCCGCCGGAAATTGGACCAGTGCCGGCCCTATTCACCTAAAAAGTAATATTAACCTGCACCTAGCCGAAGGCGCGCACCTGACCTTCAGCCCTCGCGCGGAGGATTACCTACCGGCGGTATTTAGCCGCTGGGAAGGCACGGAAATGTACGGCTACTCACCCTTAATATACGCCAACGACGTACACGACATTGCCATTACCGGCCCCGGTATTATTGACGGTAATGCCGATAGCGAATTTTTCGCCTGGTACCCAAACGAAAAACCCGATCAGCTTAAGCTGCGCAAAATGGGCATTGCTGGCGATCCGGTGAGCCAACGGCAATTTGGTGAGGGCCATTTTTTACGCCCGGGATTAATTCAAATTATTAATGCCGAGCGGGTATTGCTGGATGGCTTTGAAGCGCGCAACTCACCGTTTTGGATTAACCACTTAATTTATACTACCCACGCCACGGTGAGGAACCTTAACGTAAATAGCCATCATCCAAATAACGATGGTGTAGACGTGGATTCCAGCTCCTATGTGTTGATCGAAAACAATGTGTTTCGTACCGGTGACGACTCGGTGGTGGTGAAATCCGGCCGCGATCAAGACGGCCGCAGTATCGGCAAGCCCTCGGAATATGTGGTTATCCGCAATAACGATATGGGAGGCGAAGATGGTATTGCCGTTGGCAGCGAAATGTCCGGCGGTATACGCCATGTGTATTTTACCGACAACATTCTGCGTACCGGCGTTTCTGCCGTACGTTTTAAAGCCAATTTAGATCGCGGTGGTGTGGTTGAACACATTTATGTGAAAGGTTTGCAGGTAGAATCCTTCCGCGATTTATTTTGGTTTCAACTTAACTACCCTGGGGAGCTCGATGGACAACACCCGTCTACCTATCGCGACATTGTGTTTGAAGATATTCACGTACAAAACACCGATACCTTTTTAGAGATCCACGCCCCAGCACCAACACCGGCCAGCAACATCACCTTTAAAAATATTGTGGTAGAGCACACCAAAAATACCTTTATTTTAAATAATGTAGCCAACCTAAATTTAGACAACGTCACCATCAACAACCAAACCATTAACGCCCAATTAAACTGGCAAGCTAAAACAGACAGCAATTAGCAAATAGTAATACCCGCGTTTATCGCACAGAAGTACCCTTAAAAACTAAAAAAGGGGCGGCAATTTATTTCCCGCACCCAATATTTGCCTGGCACCATTATGGGCACAGGCAAACAACACACAATAAATTTATTGCCAACGAGCAATAATTCGTTGCCAACACCGAAGGAGCCGTCCGCTCTGACGGTGGCTGGCGTTTTGTATGTAGAGAGAGGAAGCGCACCATGAATATAACTCTAAAAAGATCACCGCTGTGGATTGCTCTATCCGCTGTGGGCGCGTTAAGCAGCCACAGTGCCCTAGTGAATGCCCAAGACCAAGCCGCCGCCATTGAAGAAATTGTGGTGGAAGCCAGTTACCGCGCCAGCCTGGCCAAGGCCATCGACGCAGAGCGCGATGCTGCCAACGCTCGCGAAAGTATTATGGCCGAAGACATGGGTAAGATGCCGGATTTAAATCTGGCCGAATCGCTACAGCGTGTACCCGGCGTGGCCATTTCCCGCGAGGGCGGTGAAGGCCGACAAATTACTATCCGAGGCCTGGGCCCAGAATTTACCCGTACCACATTAAACGGCATGGAAGTACCGGCGAGTACCGACGGTTTGGATTCCTCCGGCGGCTTAAATGGCGGCCGCTCCTTCGACTTTAACGTATTTGCCTCTGAGCTGTTTAACCGTATCGACATCCACAAAACGCCCACCGCTGCAGTGGAAGAAGGCGGCCTGGCAGGCACCGTGGATTTATACACGGCTAAACCGTTCGACAACCCGGGCTTTAACTCGGCGCTGTCGATTCAAGGCGGCTATAATAGCCTAACCGAAGAAACCGACCCGCGTATTTCTGTTATGGTGAGTAACACCTTTGCTGACGATACTATTGGGGTTTTGTTTTCACTGGCCTCCACCGAGCGTACCGTGCGCCAGGAAGGGTTTGGCACCGTGCGCTGGCAGCAAGCTACAGGCTGGGCAGACACCAGCAATACCGTAGTTAATGGCAGCTTTGCGCCGGGCTACAGCTTGGACAACGCCTGGACACCACGCCTACCGCGTACGGATTATTTTGCCAACGAACAGGACCGCCTAGGCGCTACGGCATCTTTCCAACTGCGCCCCACAGATCAATTGGAATTGAGCCTAGATCTTGCCCACTCCAACTTTGAAAACAACCGCGAATCGTATAATTTCGACGCGCAATTTCGCAGCAACTACGACGATATGACACCGGTTGAGGTATTCCTCAATGACGCGGGTACCGACATCATCGCCGGTCAGTTCAACGACGTTAACCTGCGAACGGAAAGCCGCCTAACGCAATCCGAAACCGATTTTTACCAAACGGTTTTCTCGGCCAAATACGATATCAATGACAATATGCGCTTAAGCGGATTGTTGGGTGTGGCCAGCTCGGAATTTAGGGTAGAACAATACCGCTTTAATATTATTACCGCCGAGCGCCAAAGCTACGGTTACGATTTCCGCGCAAATAATAATATTGCGGAATTGAGCTACGGCTACGATATTCTCGACCCAAGCTTTTATCAGTTTGCCAACCCTACCCTGCGCGCCAACGACGTTGAGCGAGAAAACGAGACCGCGAAAATCGATTTGGAAATCTTGGGTGATTCGTCCAGCTTCCGCACCGGTATCATCTACAACAGCCGCATGGTTGATTCTTCTCAATCCAATATTTCTGATCGTACCACGCCAGCGACTTTGACAGGCTTAACCCAAGAAGTACCCGTGGACGACTTTGGCACCAGGTTAAGTGCGCCGTCTGGTTTCCCACGCAGCTTTTTGGTGAACAACTTCGGCGCAACCATAGCCGCTTACCAAATCGGTGGCTGGGAAACCGACGAAACCTCGGGTAACACCTGGCGGGTTGAGGAAGAAACCCTAGGCGCCTACTTTGAGTTTGATACCGAAAGCGAATTATTTGGCCGCACCCTACGCACCAACGCCGGTCTGCGCATTGTAGAAACCAGCTCAACCATGCAAGGCGCCGTGGCTTTCAATGATGGTGTTGTGCCCGTAACGGTGGAAAATACCTACGTCGATGTATTGCCGTCTATTAACTTTGCCTGGGAAGTTACTGAAGACCTGCAAATGCGGTTAAACTTTGCGCGCAACCTGTCTCGCCCTGGCCTAGGTAGCCTAACGCCAACGTCGTCCTATTCGGGTGTTAATGGTACTTTATCGGGCGGTAACCCCGAGCTTGACCCAATGCGGGCGGAATCCGTGGATATCGCTGCGGAGTGGTATTTTGCGGAGGAATCTCTACTGGGCGCAACCCTCTTTTATAAAGACATTGAGAGTTTTATCGCCTCGGATACCGTTGAGCGCATCCTAGACCCAGTGTACGCCAACCTCGTATTAAATGACGTTGAGTACGACCCAAACACCTGGCAACCGGTTACCGAGCCCTGGACCCACACCCAACCCATCAACAACGATGGCGCCAAGGTAAAAGGGTTTGAGCTAGCCTACCAACAGCCCTTTAGCTTTTTACCCGCGCCGTTTAATCACCTCGGCTTTACCGGTAACTACACCTGGGTGCAGTCGGAATCTGAGTACGGCACTGGCTCCGATTTGGTCACCGCCGATTTAATTGGGCTATCGGAAAACTCATTAAACCTGACGCTGTACTATGAGACAGAAACCTACGGCGCACGCCTTTCCATGAACGATCGAGACGACTACAACACCCGTGTACCCGGCCGTAACGGCAACTCTATTGAGGCGACTTCCGGTTATACCCAGTACGATCTCAGCGCGTTCTACAACATCAACGACAACATTACGTTAACTTTGGAGGCGATTAATATATTCGACGAAAAAGAGCGTTTGTACGTCGGTGAAGAGAACCGAGTGCGTGAGTATAACCACACCGGAGCGCAGTACTTTTTGGGATTACGCGCCGCTTTTTAAGCCCATAATCCCAACCTAACAACTCTCCCTAGGCGCTGCCAAAGTGATTTGGGCAGTGCCATTTTTTTATTCAAGTAGCACTCACTGTAGAGCATTTAAACATGAACCATCGCATAAAAACCGTTATCTGTGGTGCCTGCATGCTGTTAATGGCTTGCTCAGCTACCAACTCTGCAACCGATCAATTACAGTGGGCAGAGCGGGTTGCACAAACCACCATGGACAGAAGCCCTCAAGCCTGGGCCATGCGGCCACAAAAAGGGCTTACCGAACCGCAGTGGTCTTACACCTATGGTTTGGTTTTGCTAGGCTTTCAGCGCTTATACGAGCAAACCGGCAAGCAAGCCTATTTAGACTACGCCAAAACCTATGTCGATCAGCTGATTGATGAGCAAGGCAACATCAAAGATTACGTAGTCTACGAATTTAATATCGACGATATCAACGCCGGCAAACTGCTGTTTTCCCTGTACGATCAGTTTAAAGACCCGCGGTATCTAACAGCCATGCAAAGCCTGCGACAGCAATTACGGTGGCAGCCCAAAACTCGCAGCGGAGGCTACTGGCACAAACGTATTTACCCCTATCAAATGTGGCTGGATGGCCTATACATGGGCTCTGCTTACTACGCCCAATACGCCGCCGCCTTTAACGAAGGTGATGAGTCCTTCGACGAAATCGCCCACCAATTTATACTGATCGGCGAAAAAACCCGCGATTCAAAAACTGGCTTGCTGTACCACGGCTGGGATGAAAGTAAGCTGCAAAAATGGGCCAATCCAAAAACCGGGCTCTCACCGCACTTTTGGTCTCGCGCCATGGGTTGGTACCTGATGGCGTTGGTCGATAGCTTAGAATATATGCCCGCCAAGCACAGTAAAAGAGATCAGCTGGTCACCTTGTTAAACGATCTCAGTAATGCCGTGGAAACCTACCAGCAGCCATCCGGCCTGTGGTATCAAGTTACCGACCAAGGCCCGCGCGAAGGCAATTATCTGGAGGCTTCGGGCAGCGCCATGTTTGCCTACGCCTTTGCCAAGGGCGCACGGCTAGGCCTATTACCAAAAGCAAAAGGCCAAGTAGCGCAAAAAGCATTTGATGGGCTGGTATCGGAATTAATCGAGATAGACGAATCCACTGACCGCGTGCACTTAAACAACATTTGCGGCAGCGCGGGGCTGGGAGGCAACCCCTATCGATCTGGCAGCTTTGAGTATTATGTCGAAGAGCCCATCGTAGTGGACGATGCCCACGGCATTGGGCCGTTCATCTTGGCGGCGCTGGAGCTTGCAAAGCTGGAGGAATAGAAGCGCTGGATTAATAGAAGCGAAGGAGAAATACCAACGCCGGGCGCACAGTTCTTTGGCGAATCAAGCAACCCGCAGCAACGATTTAACAGCCCCTAAATCTCTACAGAATAAAGCTGGCCATGGATGGCCGGCCCGGTGGGTACTCCAGTAGGAGAGCCGCCCATAGGCTCAACACTAATACCAAATAAAGCCGATTGAATTAATTCCGGAGTGAATTGATCCAATGCTTTTACCATGGGCTTCTCAATGGACGATAACAAGCCGAGAGACCTGGGAGACGGCCCTAATTCATCTGCTTTGATCCAAAGTTGATAAGTTTCTCCAGTTAATCCCTCTGCCGTAACCGACTGAACTTTCAGTGTTCGCGTTTTCAAATCCACGCTCATCAAAAAAGCTGGCTGTGCGTCGTCTTTTTGAAACACGGCTACAAACGGTGGTGGCGCTGTTGGCTCCACAACCACGCTATTGAAAACGACGGCCGCAAGTAGTGTTGCCGCCATTGCGTAGCCAGTAAAACTTGCTCTTTGCCAACGCTTCAGCTTGCGCTGCAATAGCACCACCTCTGAATGCGCGTCCACTACGGCCTGCTCTGCCGCCAATTTTGACTCTTGTGGCTCTAGCTGCGCTGCCATGGCCAGCTCTTTTTGCAACTGTTGCAAGATGTATTGTGGCGGAGTTTCAGATTCGAAATTCGCCAACATTGGCGCCAGTTTTAATTCCCAAGTTGTAATAAACGCGTCTAATTCAGAATCGAGCAATCGCTCTTGCTCAATGGCAGCCCGCTCACTCTGGCTTTGAGTTCCCAGTGCGTATTCGGCTGCTTTAAGCTCTTTCTCATTCATGATTTAGATCCTTCGGCGTTTCCCAGGCAAGATTTCAAATGTTTTAAGCTTCTATGGAGCCAAGTTTTGATGGTACCAAGTGGTTGGCTGTAGCGAGCGGCTAGTTCTTGCCTGCTAGCACCGTGGAGATAAGCGTGACGCACCATTTCCGCTTGCGGCTCTCCGACTTCCGTTAAACAAAATTCTAGCCGTTCCAAATCTCTGCGTATCTCAAAACTTTCGCTGGGCGTGGGTGCATTGTCAGCTGCCCGGTTTATAGACTCCTCGTCCTCCTCCTGTGGCGCTTGCCGCTTACGCAAATGGTCAATGGCGTGGTTGCGAGCTATTACGCACAACCACGTAATTACCGACGACTTCTCGCGTTGGAAGAGGCCGGCCTTGCGCCAAACTTTGATGTATACCTCTTGCAAAATCTCTTCTGCAGTTTCTCTTTGCCGTATTATCTGCAACAGTATTCCGAACACTTTTGCGCTGGTTAATTGGTAGAACTGCGTAAACGCTGAACGATCTCCAACTTGTACCAATTGCATTAATTCAACTAAGCGATTTGCTGCTGCCTCGTCGTTTTTCGCCTCTACGCTATTATTAATATTATCACCGCCAAATTCCGTATTGTTTTGCACCATGTATTCAAACCAAATTGTATCCTGGTGCAAACCTTAACCTAGACAGCACCCTATGAGTAGCCCAGATTAAGGTTTCACTTAACGAACGGTTAGTTTATTTGCGAAGACTTCAGAGCAACACTTTCGGCAGAGGGTAATTCCACACTTGCTGAAGGGCTAATATCACCGCCGGGCGAAGCAAACACATCATCAAACCTTAATATTAGGCTGTTGGATTTTTCCGCCACATAAACTGCTGTGCCATCGAACATTAAATCCACAGGATTGCCGAGCATGGTCGCATCACCAGAGATACTGACGCTCACATCCAGAGGCCCATCGGCCATGGCCGCACCGGGTAAGACGTACAGTTTTCCGTCGTTAGCGATGGCGGCGTCACCGACATCGGATACCACCAACGAATCGCTGCTCGGATCGTAATCAATGCCGTGCAAATTGGTCGGCGCCTGCATAGCCTCGCCATTTATCGTGGGGGTGATGGTGCGGTCTTGCATGGCAACATCCATTGTTCCGTCATTCATTGATGAAACCACATTTTCGTAAATTGCAACGGTGCCATCGGTCAATGCTACGAAAGCGGTGTCCGTTGAAGCATCGTAATCGACATCCCATGGGCTAACGTCACCGCTGTTGCCTAGCGTCATTAGCGGGCTTGAGTTACCACCAGCACAGGCGGAAAAGATTTTGATTCCCGGTTCAACTGAATCATTTTCAGCCACAAAAATCAGTCCGTTCATGCTGTCTATGTCCAAACCTTTTGGGCTCACCAACGTTGTAGCGGCACCGGTAATCATACGGTCGCGGGCCATATCGGTACTGCCGTCGGCACGCACACCGGCACCACGACCAGCGACAAACACGCCTGCGCCCATGTCGCTATCATAGGTAGCGTAGAGATCGCCCGCGTTATCCAAACTGACACTTTCGATACTCATGCCCGTGGCAAAGGTTGAGCTAGCCGCAGATAACGAGGTATCGAAGCCCAAAATTTGGCCGTAGGTGGCGCTACCTTCAGCTGGGTTACTGCTTGCAATTATGGAAGCCACCATACCAGCGTCGGTGGTTTCAGAGGCATCGATCAGGTTAAACGTATCGGGTACCTGAACTAAAGATTCTGGCTTAACGCTGCTAGTGATAAGATCTGGCTCCACATCGCCGCTGTCACCCGAAAAGATATCGGCGTAGACCAAAATGGCATCGTTACTTTTCTCAGCAACACGCAGCTCAGAACCGTTTAAGACGATATCTACCGGATTACCCAACATGGTAGTAGGCCCGCTGATGTGCCGCGCCACCGAAGTGTTGCCATCGGCGGAGGCTGCGCTTTCAATCACAAAAATTGCGCCATCGGTGGCGACATCTGCATCGCCCACATCACTAACGACTAAACGATCGCCCGTGGCATCGTAAGCGATACCGTGGCTATTGATGGACAAAATATTACCGTCACCATCAACCGGGGTAATGATACGATTGGGAGTACTGACAAACCCATTGGCGACGTAATCGTCATAGACAGCGACGGTGCCATCGGTTAAAGCCACAAATAATCGGTCATCGGCATCGACGTAGGTCAAATCCCAAGGCTTAACCGACAACGCCGAAACAGCCACCGGCGTGGCATCTCCGCCAGCGGCAGAACCAAACACCGTAATTTGTGTTGCATTAAAATTAGCGACCAACACTAGACCATGGCTGTCAGCGTAGGCGATACCTTTGGGGTTTAACAAACCCGTGTTTGACCCACTTAACTCACGATCTCGATTTACGTCAAAGTCGGCCTCATCGCCCCGCAATGTAATCGCACAGGCAAATCTCAGTGCGCTGTCGGTGATGTCTGCTGCTTGAATAAGATTTCCATTAGAGTCCAACTCAAGCCCTTCATTGGCACCTGAGTTAAACTGCTTTTGCAAGTCGTCGTATTCGGTTATCGTTTCAACAGTACCCGCGTTTTCTGAGCCGTTATTTGCCTTTAAATAAGTAGCTTCGGTAAGTACAAGTTCTTCACCGCCATTGCCTTCCCCGCCACCATTTCCGTTATTGCCGTTGCCATTGCTGTCACTACCACAGGCCATCAAGCCACTGGCCAGCGCAACCGCCGCCGTAAGCTGGGACAAGCGTATAAGTTTCGTTTTGGAGTGGCCCTTCAATAACGATGAAGCAGCAACTGCTGATATCTCTTCCTTTCCTGGCCCTATTAATTTGTTGTTCACAATGCGTTCCTCTTAATAAATTTTGCAAGCTGGATGTGCCGTAATACCAAACACCTAAATTGGCTTGCTCGTAGGTAGCTACGAGAGGATTCACTTTGGGTTTCAAAAAAAAAAAATAATTTTTTTGTAAGTTTTACAACACTTTTAACAGATGGATGGCGCCATAAAAGTTAGGGATATTCGAGATAAGGCTGAGTTGACAGAAAATAACATAATGCTTGTATTACCGACCTAAGAATTCTGGTATGCCAGAAATACTATGTGATTACTGTTTACCAAATGGATATTGGGGCAAGTTGGATCTCTCCAAACCTAGAGAAGTGTTGGCCCGAGAAAGCTGATAAATATCAAGCTAGTAGAGCTTTTAACCAGGAAAGGCGACGCTAGAGATCGCCGACAAATAAGCCGGCGGTTTCGAATTTTTTACTTTACAGAGAATTAGAATCGTATGCGGAGCAAGAGTATCAATTTAATGCTCTATACTGATTAAACGAAATCTCGATTTATGATTTATAGACCGATTAAAGCCCTAAATCACTGAGACTGGGATAATCCGCTGGGCGCACGCCGGCGTCCCATTTAAATTTTCGCTCGCTTTCTTTTATGGCCACATCGTTGATACTGGCGTGGCGTTGTGCCATTAACCCCAGCTCATCGAACTGCCAGTTTTCGTTGCCATAGGACCGAAACCAATCTCCGCTGGCATTGTGCCATTCGTAGGCAAAGCGTACGGCTATCCGGTTTTCTCTGTAGGCCCAGATCTCTTTGATCAGCCGATAATCCAGCTCTTTGCTCCATTTACGCTGCAAAAAGGCAACAATCTCTTCTCTGCCGCTAATAAACTCGGAGCGGTTACGCCACTGAGAATCGGGGCTATAGGCTAGGGCTATTTGTTCTGGTTTTTGAAGATTCCAAGCATCTTCGGCTTTGCGCACTTTGATGCAGGCGGATTCGTAGTCAAAGGGTGGCAAGGGTGGTCTTGGTTCGCTCACAATGGTCGGTCTCGGGTTGATCTATTCTTAAATTTTTTGAAGTGGCAAAGGGAATTTTTGAAGTGGCACAGGCCTACCTAACTCGCAAACCTGTGCCACTATAAATGATTACCAGGATTTATACGGTAGGAATTTGCCGTTGAGTGTTAACAAAACTCGATCTCCCTTGGGATCTTCGATTTTGTCCACCTCCATGGAAAAATCGATGGCACTCATGATGCCATCGCCGAATTTTTCTTGGATAACCTGCTTTAATGTGTCACCGTAGACACCAACCACTTCGTAAAGGCGGTAGATTAACGGGTCGGTGGGAACCGCTTGGTCCCAAACCTTGGTAGGATACACTTCTAACGCAGTTGCGACTTCCGGGCCTACTTCTAAGTATTCGGCAATCGCTTTGGCTTTTTCTGCCGGGGCACTGTTCATTCCCAAGCAAGCCGATGCCACCCACACCGGAGACATATTCAAATCGCTGCCAATGGTTTCCCAACTTAAGCCCTTAGCCAATTTTGCAGCCATTAGTGCGTCGGTCATTGCTAACTTGTCCATCTCATTATCCTTTATTGAGTGAAGTGTGTTCCCTGGGAATCACCCAGAGAGTTTGATTACCAGAAAGCTTGATTAATAAACATCGCGCTGATAACGGTGCTCGGCTGATAGCTTATCCATATAGTCTTGCACGCCGGTTTCGTCCAGCCCACCGTGCTCGCCAATGACGTCTCTGATGGCCGCATCGACGTCGGCTGCCATACGAGACGCATCACCACAGATATAAATGTACGCGCCTGACTGCAGCCATTCATAGAACTCCTGGCCGCGCTGTTTAATTAATGTTTGCACATACACTTTTTGGGCGGTGTCCCGCGACCAAGCCAAACTTAAATTGGTTAACAAGCCGCTTTCTTGCCAAGCTTGGATTTCCTCTTGGTAGAGGTAATCCTGGGCTTCGTGTTGGTCGCCAAAAAACAGCCAATTCTGGCCTCCGGCAGCGCGCACTTCACGCTCCTCCAAAAAGGCTCTAAAGGGCGCGATTCCGGTACCCGGGCCAATCATAATGACCGGCGCACTATCGTTTTGGGTGATATGGAAATGTGCAGAAGGCTGAACATAGACACCTAGGCTCGCGCCGGCTGCTAGCCGCTCTCCAAACCAGGTAGAAGCCACGCCTTTGCGCTTTTTACTGTGTAATTCATAGTGCACCTCACCCACGGTAAGATGTACTTCGCCTGGGTGTTTATTGGGGCTCGAAGCAATGGAATATAATCGCGGTTGCAAAACACGCAGCCCATCAGCAAATGTCTGAGCATCCAGCGTTGGTTTTAGCCGACTAAGTACGTCTATAACTTGATATTCTTCCGGCGAGGCATCGATTCCCCAGGTAGCCAAGGCCTTAGCGTTGACCGTGTGTATATCCAACTTAGTTTGTAACAAAACGCGCAGAGTCGCCCTTCCGCTTTTTTGCTCGATAAGCTCTTTACCGGTGAACCCTCCTGCGGCTAGGATTTCACTAACTTCGGTAGCGCAGTTCATTGGCCACACGCCCAGGGCATCACCCACTTGGTAGGCCATATCCTCGCCACCGCCAGCCAGAGATATTTCTATATGGTTTACTCGCTTAGCCGATTCCTGGCCGCTAAGGTTGTGGGTATCGATTAACGTGGCAATAAACGGCGTATTTTTACTGAATTTCGGCTCTGGCTCAGACTCGGCAGCAGACGGACTGGCAGCCGCACCGGCCGCCGACGCAAACACCTCGGTTTGAAAAACCGCCTCTTTCCAAGCGGCGTAGTCGTCTTCAAAGGCAACGTCGCAGGAGACCCATTCAAGACAGGGCGTTGCACCCAGCTCTACCATACGCGAATAGATATCTTGCGCTGCGCGGTTAAAATGCGTGTAGCTCGAATCGCCCAAGCCGCACACACTAAAGCTGAGGGACGCAGGTAATTGCGGGGCGTCGTCGGCCATTAACGCAGTGTAAAAATGCTTGGCGTTGTCCGGTGGCTCACCTTCGCCAAAGGTAGAGCAGAGGATCACCGCGTGACTGATGGTTGCCAGATCCGCTGGTGTAATGTCGTCCAACTCAATGATCTCGGCCTCGAACCCCTGGGTAGCCGCGAATTTTTTTAGATCCTTTGATAATACTTCGCAGTTACCCGACTGCGAGCCGTACAATACCGTTAATGGTGTCCCCGGTGCGTCTTCCATGGCCCCTTTCGCTGCCGCTGCAGCAATAGCGTTGATGCCCGTCAACAAACCGTTTAACCATTGGCGCTGTTCGGCATCAAAGGGCGCCTCCTCTGGTAACTCAACCACACTGCTGGAATCTGCACTGGCATTCATTATTGAGGATAATTGGTCAATTAAACTATCGTTCATTGTGTTGTTCCGAATAATGCTTTTATTTCGATGAATTGGTTATCAAATCTGTTATCAGTCTCTGTTAGCGTGGCATAAGCATAATAAGAATAAAGAGAGGCAGCCGATTTCATTCATTCACGCCTCTACCCTCATTACTTTAAATTCATTCCTTTACACCCTCGCCACACAATCACATATCACTCCGTTTTCTTATTATGTCAATTAGCTCAAGCTTGGCTCTAACCACCATTGCTACAATAAGATGTCTTTTAGCTGACTTTCATCGTAGCGACCGGTGAATGCGATAAAGCTTTCGTTACCTTCTCGCTTATTCAGGTAATTAGCGACAATGGTTTCTGCAACACCGCAGATGTCACGGGAGGCAATAGGCCCACACAGAAATTTTGCCAGGTTCTGGTCATCGTCAACGCCGCCCCCAACAACCACGTTATAACCTTCAGTGCCGTCCTTTGCGGCAGTGCCGATCAACCCTATATCACCAATATAATGTTGTGCGCAGGAATTGGGGCAACCTGTAAGATGAATGTTAATTGGAGAATCCAGCTCAAAGCGTTGGTTAAGATGATCAATAATGGCGTTACCATCGGCTTTGGTATAGGCGTTACCCAACTTACACGCCCAACGGCCGGTGCATGCCACAGCGCCAGCCTCAAATGAGGTAGCCGTGGTCGTCATGCCTAACGCTTCTAATTCTTGAATGACTTTATCCACATCTTCATTTTTAATGTGGGGTATCAAAAAGTTTTGCCACACCGTCAGCCGCACATCGTTTTTGCCATATTTCATGGCGATGTCTCCAACACCGCGCATTTGCTCCGGTGTCATTTTACCTAGCCGCAGAGCAACGCCCACATAGCTGTAGCCATCCTGCGCCTGCGGGTGAACACCAATGTGCCCCTGCCGATTAATCTTGGGGCGAGGCGCATCGAATCTTGCCGACAGCGGAATAATTTTTACCCCGTTGCCGTATTCATCGAGCTTTGCTTGCACTTTAGTGCACACCCAATCAAAGCCATGGGCGTCCAAAACGTATTTAAAGCGCGCTTTTTTACGATTTGTGCGGTCGCCGTGCTCAACAAATACTCTTAAAATGGCATCTGCGATCTCTGGGGTATCTTTAGGGTGGCAAACAAAGCCGGTATCGCGGGCAAAATCGTTGTGGCCCGTAATGCCGCCTAAAATGATGCGGCAATAAATTCCCGGCTCCACACCCTGGTCATTGTCTTGCACATCCACCGCCACAAAAGCGACATCGTTGGTATCTGAAACACAGGAAGCCGTGCCTGCGTTATCGAAGGAGAAGTTAAATTTACGGGGTATGCCCTGAAAATCTCGGGTATTTAAAATTCGATGACTCAGCGCGACTGCATACTTTTGCAGGTCAATTAATTCTTCGGGGTCAAATCCGGCTGTGGGAATACAGGTAATATTGCGGGCGCTGTCCGCCCCCGTGCCTTTGCAAGATAAACCCGTATCGTGCATTAGCGTAAGCATCTCTAGAACACGGTTGGGCTCGACTTCTCTAAATTGAAAACTGCCCCGCGTCGTGACATGGGCATAACCCCCTGCGATATCTTCGGCGATATCCCCTAGCACAATCATCTGATCGCCACGAACCTTACAGGCCGGTATGCGCATGCGAACCATATAACCTTCCATGGCTGGCGTGACGTTAAACAACCCATAGTGCCGCGCCATAAATTGGTCCAGCCCAGTCAATAACTGATTGGTATCGTTGCTGCGAACGATGTCCTGCCAGATATCGAGCACATGGGTCTCATATTTCCGCTTTTCTTCTTTACACAGGTCTTCTACCGGAGTGCCCCAAAACGACTCTGGCACAGCGGAGGCTTGGGCTTGCTGAGACCCACCCAATGCTAGGTGCAAATTCGCACTTACTAGGGTATCCGCCAGGTAACGTTTTTGTTCAGCAGTGAATCCGTGCTGTTGCTTGCTGCTGGCGATGACATTGGCTGTTGCTGCTTGATCGCTGGATTGGCCTGCAGAGTAGGTAGGTGAATGAGACAACGCGCAACCCCCTGAGATTACTTCTTTAAGTATAGAGGACTGTGAAATGCAAAATACCTGCCCAGTGTGCAGAACTGCAGTCAACACGACCGCGCTTAGTTGTGTAGTTATTCTGCTGGTCAACTCAGCTCAGTTTTTGCACAACCAGAAGGCAAGGTGTTTTGAAATGATCCAAAATCGCACCCCAAAAGTCATTTTAAAAATTTCATGACTTTTAGGTGCACCACAAATGAACCTTAACCCTCGAGCACTTGTGCAAGATTGGAGCTGACAACAGAAAATAGCACCAAATAAACGCACGCATTTTCACCTCTATTTCTTGAAGCACCATTATTTTTCACCAAAACGCCCTTTTTTTGGGGCTTGGCACTCCCCTTGCTAAAACAGATTTGCCTTGTTCACAAACATCGCGATTGCGCTGCTTAAGTTTTGCTATATCACCTTTGCCCCTACGAAGGGTTTTCACGGATTTTAGGGAGTTACCTGTTATGTCTTATTTGGAACCATCAGAGTTTGCCAAAAAAATGGTAGACGCTGGCGAGCAAAAGATTTTTATGTCTACCAAGGATACGTTTATTCGCGCCTACATGGCCGGAGCCATTCTCGCCTTGGCCGCCTTTTTTGCGATTACCGTTATCACACAAACCGGTAATGCGGTATTGGGAGCCTGCCTGTTCCCGGTTGGCTTTATTATGCTTTACCTAATGAAGTTTGATTTGCTCACCGGTGTATTTACATTGGTACCTTTGGCGTTGATTGATAAGCGCCCTGGCTGCGATATGAAAGGCCTGCTACGCAATTGGGGATTGGTTTTTGTCGGTAACTTTGCCGGCGCATTAACCACCGCGTTCTTTGCTTCTTTTATTTTGACCTACGGTTACCAAGTAGACGGTGGCGCAGTAGCGGCTAAAGTTTCCACCATTGGTGAGTCACGTACTCTTGGCTACAAAGCGCAGGGTATTTTGGGTTGGTTCACGATTTTCATCCGCGGCATGCTGTGTAACTGGATGGTTTCCATGGGCGTTGTGTTAGCCATGGTTTCTACCTCTGCCATTGCTAAAATCTTTGCCATGTGGATGCCAATTATGCTCTTCTTCTATATGGTATTTGAGCACTCCATCGTAAACATGTTCTTGTTCCCATTCTCTATGATTATGGGTGGCGACTTTGAGATAATCGACTACTTCCTTTGGAATGAAATCCCAACGGCTTTGGGTAACCTTGTGGGCGGATTCTGTTTAGTGGGCCTCCCCCTATATTTAACCCATGTGCGGGAATCAAAAGCGACAGCTGCGGTTTAAACCGACAACAGCAAAGCTGCTAAAGGGAGGGCGTAAGTGGGTACCACTTGCGCCCTTTTTTGTGTTGTGAATAGCCGTGGATTAATTAATATAGTCCGAATAAATCTATACCCCCCTAAAAAGAGTTACACGCTTACCTATGGCAGTAAAACTATCCGTCCGCGTTGGACAACACAGCGACAAGGGCAGAAAGCCGGTAAACCAAGACTTTTACGGGGTTTCAATTCCGCCTGCGCCTATTTCAACCAACAAAGGCATGGTGATAGCGCTAGCCGATGGCATTAGTAGCAGTGACGTTAGCCAGGAAGCCAGTAAAGCGGCAGTAACAAGCTTTATAGAAGATTATTGCAGCACACCGGAGTCTTGGAGCGTTAAGAAATCCGCCCACTGTGTGCTCAACGCGATCAATTCCTGGCTGCATTTTCAAAACCAGCGCAGCCACTTTCGCTACAACCTCGACAGAGGCTACGTGTGTACTTTTAGCGGTATTATTTTTAAATCTGCAACGGCCCATATATTTCATATTGGCGATGCACGGGTTTACCAAGTATTAGACACCACGCTCCATCAACTCACCACAGACCACCGAGTGCAGGTATCGCGGGATGAACACTATCTTCAACGAGCCTTAGGTACCAGTCAGTTTCTTGAATTTGATTACCACTCTATTACTCTGCAACCCGGCAGCCTGTTGTTTCTAGCAACGGATGGTATCTACGAATATGTTACCGAGGCCGATATTGCCAGCATCAGTAGAGCGCATATTGATGACCTCGATAAAGCCGCCAAAGAGCTGGTGGACCTAGCATACCTCAATGGCAGCGACGACAACCTGACCTGCCAAATTGTGTATATAGAGTCGATACCGGATCAGTCCAGCGAAGAGGTTATCGAAACCCAAACCGATTTACCCTTTCCCCCAGTAATGCATGCACGCCACAAAATAGACGGCTACACCATCGTGAGGCCGCTGTATAACAGCGCTCGCAGCCATGTGTACCTAGCCGTAGATGATAAGAGCCAACACGAAATCGTGATTAAGGTTCCGTCTAACGAATTGCAAGGTGATAAAAAATACCTAGAGCGTTTTTTGCTGGAGGAATGGATTGCCCGCCGCATCGATAATGCTCATGTTCTTAAGCCAGCAGCGTTAGACCGTAGCAAGCAGTATTTTTACGTCGCTACGGAATACATAAAGGGCCAGACCCTGGCCCAGTGGATGGTGGATAACCCCACCCCACGGCTGGACCAAGTAAGGGCCATTGTTGAGCAGATCGCCAGGGGGTTGCAAGCGTTTCACCGGCTGGAAATGCTGCACCAAGACCTACGCCCAGAAAACATTATGATCGACTACACCGGCACCGTACAAATCATTGATTTTGGCGCAACCTGGGTGGCCGGCTTAGAAGAGATCTCGCCAACCATCACTCGCAGTGAAATTTTGGGCACCGCTCAATACACTGCTCCGGAATATTTTGTGGGTGAATTTGGCACGCCGCAATCGGATTTGTTTTCTCTGGCGGTAATCACCTATCAGATGTTGTCCGGCCGGCTGCCCTACGGCGCCAAGATCGCCCGAGCACAAAGCCGGGCGGCGCAAAAAAAGCTTACCTACCACAGCGTTACCAGCGATAGAAGAGAAACCCCAGCGTGGGTTGATTTGACGTTACGCAAAGCCCTAGCCATAGACCCGCGCAAACGCTACAGCCAGCTCAGCGAGTTTATCTACGATTTACGCCAACCCAACGTAAAATTTGTTAACCAAACCAAGCCACCCTTAATAGAGCGAAACCCTCTCGCGTTTTGGCAATCGCTCTGCGCCATACTCGCCGTTATTGTTATAGCGCTGGTGTACCACATACTATCTACCTAATACTTTATGTCGATTAAACCCACCTACTCCCACAACGGAAAACCGGCTTCCGTTGTGGCTGCTTGCAAGGCCGGCGCAAATACCTGTGCCGGTGCCAATCGATCCAAGGTCGCCACTAAATTCGAAAGATTCTTCGCCTGCAACCGGCAACAGGCGAGGTAATCTTTTAACACAGCCACCAATGACGATTGCTCGCGCTGCAGCCGAGCATCTAGCGACTGAAAAAAGGCCGCTCCGCCCCAGTAGTACACAGGGTATTGTTTTGATTCGCGTAGAATTTGGGCCGCGTAGTGGAACGGAATTTTGTGGTAAATATAGTTATCCTGGGCTTGGCTGATTTTAGCGTGAGTCTTTTGGCTGACTTGCTCTGGCGTTAAAACGCCTAGGGTATGCATAACTCGGTACTGCAAATAGCTGGCGAAGCCCTCCGCAAACCAACTGTAATCTTGGCCAACATAGGGAATCAGCAAATGGCTAAGCTCGTGGGGCGCCGTCCAATCCTTCAAAAACTGCTGTAGGGAATAGCTTGGGTCAACGTGAAAATGAATAGCCTGATTTGGCCGCCGCCGGGTATTGGCCCAGGGCACAGGCTCACCTTTACCTGCCATACGATGAAAATAGACGTGCACATCGAACGGGTAAGGTGCCACGGTTTGCTCCACTGCGGCAGCGGTTTTACTTACCCAATGTTTTAACCGAGTTTTTTCTTGGGGGGAGAATGGATCTTGCCAATGCCATATGAGCTCAGCCTGGGCATTGGTAATACTCAAAGCCATGGCCAGTAACAAGCACGCGCTAGCCTTGTTAATGGCCCTAGGCGTGGTACCTGTAATTGCTAACGTTAAGTAACAAGCCAATCGTATCATCGTCGTTAACCTGTTGTTGCGTTGCCTCCGGCTCGTACCGCACCCACCGTGGTACCCATGGTTTTTTTAAACACCCGGGCGAAGGCAGCTTCCGAGGCGTAACCCACGGCATCTGCCACCTGCTCTACGCTGTGGCCCTTTTTTAACTCGGCAAAGGCCACTTGCATGCGCCACCACACCAAGTATTGGGTGGCCGTCATACCGGCTACCTCGGAGAACAATTGCGCAAACCTCGAACGCGACATATTGGCCTGCTCCGCCAGAGAGGCCAACTGCCAATCTCTGCCTGGGCGGCTGTGCATGGCTTTAACGGCCTTAAACAGCCTTGGGTGGTTATACACCGCCAGCAAGCCGGTTGGATGACTGCTGTTTTGTATATGGCAACGCAAGGTATAGCTCACCAGCACCTCACACAGGCGCGCCAGTACGGGGCTATTGAGCTCTTCGCCGGCCAGGCTTTCGTGCACGATCAGTTCACTCAGGGGCTTCAGCCACTGGCCAGCCTCCGCCATACGCACCACCACAACCTTGGGCAACAAACCCACCAATTGTGCGCCGCCACTGTGATGAAAATGGATGACACCGCACAGCAAGCTAGTGCCGGGTTGGCCTTGAGACTGAGCGATGGGTAGATGTTGCTGCTGCCCACTTAACGGCTCTGTGGGCACAATGCTGTGGGCCAGCTCCCGAGGAAAGATCGCCACATCGCCCTGGTGTAAGTGCCACTCGCCCTCCCCAGGCACCTGCAAGCGGCACTCCCCTTGGCTCGGCATATGAAAACACGCCCGGTTGGTGGCTTCTGCCTCTAGGTGCCAATCACCGCACACCCGCGCGTTATGGTAAACCTCGACCTTAAGCCTCAGTAAATTGACCAAATCATCAATTAACGACACAACGCCCCCACTTGATACGAATGAGCAGAACAAGGAAACCATACAGCATTAATTAACCTGTAAGCCAGCCCTAAACTGGACACTCCTAATTCATTAACCCCAAGGAGTTGATTATGTCATTTACCTTTTACGAAATTGAAACCGCCCCAGAGAACGTAAAGCCACAACTGGAAGCCTCTAAAAAGGCCTTTGGCTTTGTACCGGGTTTGCATAAAGCACTGGCAGCCTCACCCCAGGTGCTGGAAATTTACAAGCACCTACACACTGAGTTTCAAAACAGCAGCTTTAATAACGCCGAACTCACCGTGGTGTGGCAAACCATCAACTATTACCACCACTGTAACTATTGCCTACCAGCACACACCGGCATTGCCCATATGATGCAAGTAGACGAAAAGTTAATTGATGCTTTGAGTAAAGGCGAGCCAGTGGCAGACCCAAAACTAAGAGCGCTGCAAGAAACCACCTACGCCATAGTAGACCAGCGTGGCAATTTAACGGATGCGCAATTGGATAAATTCTACAGCGCCGGTTACGGCAACCAGCAACTACTAGAGATATTATTGGGTTTGGCGCAGAAGGTACTGAGCAACTACACCAACCACTTGGCGAAGACGCCGGTGGATGAGGCGTTTAAGAAGTTTGTTGTGTAATTCGCCCTACTCAATAGCGCGCCTGAATCTCTCATGCGCGCTATTGACCAGTGACGACAGCAATAACGCCCAATTTATTACTCGGGCACTTGCCTTCCCCAGACCTTCCACTGTAAAGAATTTCACATATCACTTTAGGCCCTTGAATACCGAATAAAGCCACCGCTCTCCCACCAACCACATATTTGCGATATTCATGTAAATCAGATGCACTGACCAAAATAAAAAGTTTAGCCGCATTAACTTACCGGTCAAATTAATTAACGCTCAACTCCTTACCCTCAATTGCAAATATCCGAAGCTTGTACTGACTTTCACGCCGCTATAATTCATAACTTACTTTAAGCACTGTTTTGTTAATGACACCTCTTATATCATTAAACCCGGCCAGACTCTCAACTGGGCAATATTAAAGTCATCAAGGCAACCGTATTCCTTCTCGCCCCCGGACGTGCTAACTTTGTCATTCGCAAGACGAAAGTTTTCTATTCACGGCTGAACAATTAAGCGCTTGAACTGCTTGAATGACTTACCGCTTGTTCTCCATTGGTGGTTGTTACCTATTTTTTACTGAACAACTTAGCTCGCCGCGCGGGGATGCATGACAGAGATTCAAATACGTTTAATTGATGTGGCCGATCTATATTATTCTGGTTATTACTACGAGGGATTTGACAGACTCAGCCGCGCCGATTCGCGTTTGGGTGAAGTAGCGCTTCGGACCAATGTATCCTTAAATATTCCGGCAACCATCAAAAACGCGCTACAGGATAAGAACGCGCGCCATCTATTATTTGCGATAAGTATCTACAGCATTCGCACCGATTCCGTTGAATATTTTATATGTATCGATGCTCATGACAGCAATAAAACCGCAGGAATATCTGACCATACTGAAGGATATCACCGGTCATTACTCAAGGTAGTGGACAGATACTATAAAGTAAATTTTAACGAAGACTTCTTAAAACACAGTGATTTGCCACTTGCACTACAGCAAAAAGTTCGGCCCATTGCTCAGTTCGCACCAATTATAACGTCCGCCATATTACCATTTTGCAAACGAATAATTTTCCCGTTGAATCCCATAAGAATCAAACCGGGGCTAAGCCATTCAAAACCCTACTCGGGATTTTGGCAAGACGTTTTACAGCGGATCAGACGTTTACGTAAGCTACAATCCTTAGACCAATTATTAAAACTCCGTTACGAACCCAAAACCATCGATATATTCTTTGTCACATCCTATCGCCCGAACCCAAGGCACAACGCAGCGATGGAATTTCGACACAGCTTGATGGAGCTAATTAATAAAAAACCACATTTACACTGCACTATCGGGTTTACGTCCCACGCCGATATACCCCCTCAGTATCGAAAAATGAAGCAGCCTAGACTGTCTCAGGCGGATTACCTAAAAGCCATGAGCCGAGCCAAGATAGTAATTTATACGCAAGGCATGGACGGGTGCATTTCCTCTAAGTTTTTATTAGCAATGAGCGCCGGCTGTGTAATGCTTGGAGATCCGATTAACAACAACACCGACATGATAGCCAAGTACACACACCTAAAAGATCAATTTGGTTATTCCAATCCGAGTACAGTTGTCGATAGCGCTATCGCAATACTTAGTGAAAATTCAAGTTTGGAGAGACTGTCTCGATTAAACCTTGAGCTGTTTGATAATTATCTATCCCCTACCAAAGCAGCCCAGTGGATACTGAAAGATTTGGGTTTGGCCGCCTAGCGCAACTAATAATTTTGCCATCATGGATACGAGTGTAGGGAATTAAACGTCGTTACATCATCTATTAGCCCGGAGATTCTAATATGCAGGACGAAGTAAAAAAAGACCAGCAATCTACCGATTCAGAATGGTCCTTGCCCGAAAGCATTATCGATGGCGTTCTATTCAGGGAAACGAAGAATATTATCACCGGAAACGGCACTACTTCCGAGGGCTATAGAGAGGATTGGAATCTACACTCAGATCCGATTAAACAAATTATTCAGGTAACCTTACGTCCCGGTGCGATTTCAGCTTGGCATATGCACCGCTTACAGAAAGACCATGTCTTCGTGATTTTAGGCACGTTTAAACTAGCGATGTACGATGGCCGCCCTCAGTCACCCACCTATCAAAAACTGGAAGTCAGAAACCTAAGTAACTTACGGCCGGGGGCTTTAGTAATACCGCCTGGCATCTGGCATGGCTTTAAAAACCTATCACATCAAGAGTCAATTTTTATAAATTACTTTGATAGGGCCTATCAGTATTCCGATCCAGACGAATACAGATTACCTCCGGACACCACTGAAATCCCCTTTACTTTTTAAATTCTACCGGAGCCACCAATGAACGATGACGCAAGCAACAGTGATTTCGGTGATAACTTCGTACTTACCATGATTACCAATTGCCCAACGGAAGCAAGGCGAGGTGTTCTGGCCGGTATCAATAGGATTGGGGTAGATTTAGAAAAGATAGGTAAAGCACAACGTCAATCAGGGCTCAATTCTAGAGTATCCAGCCACGACCTGAACGATCTCGAAGACATCCGCCGAGCCATTGATCACCACCCGCTATTTGTAAGAGTAAACAGCATGCATGCTGGTAGCGAGTTTGAGATTAACGCGGCTCTGGATATTGGCGCTACGCATATAATGTTGCCCTACTTTCATCGGCCACAGGAGGTTAAGGATTTCTCTCGGCTCGTCAATGGCCGTGCTACCACTATCCTGCTGGTAGAAACTGCCGCCGCTATTTTTTATATCGAAGACTTGGTTAAGATATCGGGTATCGATGAGATTCATATTGGCTTAACCGATCTAAAAATTTCGCTCAATATCCCGTCCCGCTTTGAAACACTAACACATTGGATTGCTGAACATGTTAGCAAGGTCGTAAACGGAGCAGGCTTACCATTCCACGTTGGCGGCGTGACCTGTATTGACGACCAACGCTTGCCCATTCCTGGCTGGCGAGTTGCAAGCCAATACCCAAGGCTAAACGCTACCGGGGCGCTGGTTACCAGAGCATTTCTCGAAGCCGCCAACAGTGACTCGAAGTTAATCACCGAGGTTGATACATTTCGCCGCTTTTTAAATGAGTGTGCCAGCTCTTCAGCCAAATCATGGGAACAGGAGCGATCATCATTAAAGACATTTATACGGCAGGAATTAGCTCAAGGGAAGGTTTTGCCGTAACTGACTAGATTATTTCTTAGAACAGATAAATTCGGTAGCGCTAGCGATAACAAAACGACCATTTCGCAGGCCGATCAATGGGCCAGCACTAGCCAGCCGCCACCAGCAGATACGCCTGCACCATTACCAGTAAAAACAGTATCGCCGAGACCACCATCCAAAAGCGCTCTGGATGACGCTCCATCAAAGGCGCTTGGTTAATTTGCCGCAGCATTACCGGGTTGGGTTTGGTTAGGTCGTGAAGAAATTCCGAATACGCGGGGTAGCGCCGAGCCACCGAGGGATTACAGGCTTTTTCTAAAACCATATCCACCCATGCCGGTAGATCTTTACGTTTTGTTTTTAAGCTTTGGTAGTGCCATTGGTGCAGTTGTTTGGGCGGTGAGCGGTGGGCATTTTCTAAAGCGTAGGGTACTGAGCCTGTGAGCATCTCGTAGGTAATAACGCCAAGAGAAAATAAATCCGATTGAAACACGCCATGACCTCCCAACAAGTATTCCGGTGCAATATAATTTACAGAACCCACGGGCACACCGTTTTCTAGTACGCTGCCCACTTCCTCCAAGCTATCTACCTGCACGGTACCCAAGTCAATAATTTTGACTTTGCCATCGTTGCCGATAACAATGTTCTCCGGTTTTAAGTCGCGGTGTACCATTCCTGCTCGCTGAAACACACGCAGACCTCGGATAATTTCCTGCAGTAAATCACGCACGCTATTTAAAGACGGTAAAGGATGCTCCAGCATCCATTGCCTTAACGTTTCACCTTCGACGTATTCACACAGATGGTATAAAAACTTTTCTCCATCGTGAGGAAGAATTTTCATTACGTACGGGCTATTTAATTTTCGGCCTACCCATTGTTCTCGAATGAAACCCTCTAAATATTGGGCATCCTCGGTGAAATTTTCCGAGGGCGCTTTGAGTATCAGAGGCCGTTGGTAATTGGGGTGCTTTACCAAATACACGTGGCTGCGGGTGCCACTATAAAGCACCTTTAATACTTCGTAGCCGTCAATCTTCATACCCACATCCAGCACTGGCGGAATAATTAATTCGGTCAGCGCCCGATGAGATTCGTTTATGTCTTCTAGTGGCAGCTCATCCACACTGACCAGTAAACAAGTGACGTTATCGTCGCTACCACCTGCCAAGGCCTTAACGGCAATAGCTTTGGCTTTTTCTTCCCAGCTGAGAGAGGGAGATTGCGCCAGGGCTATAATGTCTTGTTCCTGCACAAATTCGTGCACACCATCGGTGGACAAAAACAGCACGTCGCCCTGCTTTAATTCCGTTGGCAGGTAATCCATTTCTAAGCGGGTATCGATTCCCAATGCACGCACCAGGTGGCTTTTATTGCCGGCCAAAAAACGACAGTGATCCTGGGTGAGCAACTCCAACTTATTGTCACGCAGCAAATAGGCTCGGGTGTCGCCGGCGTGGAAGATATGAGCCGTTGTGGATTTAATGACCGCCGCGGTAAACGTAGTGACGTAAGCGTCGTCATTGCGATTTAACAGCCCGCCTTGGGAAAACAACCAGTTGTTAAGCGATTTGAGCACTCGGCTAACCGAATCTCGGATGGACCAGCTATCCGGTGTGGCGTAGTAGTCGCTAATAAAATTGGTCACGCTGGTTTGGCTGGCGATGTGGGAGTTTTCGCTACAACTGACACCATCGGCAATGCATGCCACCGCGCCTTTGATCAGCTTAACCGAGCCCTCTGGTGTGTAAGCAGCGAAGGCATCATCGTTGCCGTCTTTTGCACCGGCATCACTGTAACCACCAATGCTGAGTTTGAGTGTGTCTGGTTGTAGCACACCGGATTCTATGGCGGTGGCGGCTTTGGTTTTAGTCATCATTGGTTACCGGCCGAGAAAGAGTTACCCATCAAAAAGGGGTGCCATAATAGCACCCCTTTTGGTATTGCAACGGATGCGCGCAGCGCTTAGGAAGATACGTTGATTAGCTCTACCGAGCCATCCTCGCGCACTTCTGCCATTTGGCCCTGCGGCTCTTCCAAGAATAAGAGGGCCACAAAACCCAACACTGCGGTGGCCGCGATAACGAAGAAGAAGGTGCTGGCATCCACGGCTGCAAACACCGCCAAATAGGTTACTGCTCCCACATTACCGTAGGCACCGGTCATACCCGCAATTTGGCCGGTTAAACGACGCTTAATTAAAGGCACCACGGCAAATACAGCACCCTCACCGGCCTGTACAAAGAAAGAACACGCCATGGCAGCCACTACGGCCAACCACAATGGCCAAGAGCTATTAACCTGCCCCATAGCAAAGTAACCAATGGCCAAACCAGCGGTAAGAATCAATAACACCGGCTTGCGACCAAAGCGATCCGACAACCAACCACCACCAGGGCGAGACATCAGATTCATAAAGGCGTAAGCTGAGGCAACCATACCGGCCATAACGGGTGACAACTCAAACGTTGTGGCAAAGAACAACGGCAACATAGACACCACCGCCAACTCAGAACCAAAAGTGGCGAAGTAAAGCACGTTAAGAACGGCCACCTGCTTGAATTGGTACTGGTGCATTTCTGGCACTGGAGTGTGGAACACGTCTTTGTTCACATCCCAGATTTTTTTCACTTCCACAAAGTACAGCGCAACTAAGAATACCCAGATGCCGATGGCCGCGGTTTGGCTAAGCATGCCCATCTTGGCGGGTGACAGATTGTAGGTAAGGAAGGCCAGAATGGCGTACATTGGGATTTTCATTAACAGCAAAAAGTAGAAATCGCCCTTGCTGGTAACTTCCAGGGCGCCCAGATTTTTAGGACGGAAGTACGTTGAGCCCTTGGGGGTATCACTGACTGAAGCGTAGAAGATAAACGAGTACACCAGCGAAATAACGCCGGTAATACCGACGGCATAGCGCCAGCCGTCATCGCCACCAAAAATAAGCGCAACGGTTGGCAAGGTAAAGGCAGCGGCGGCAGAACCAAAGTTGCCCCAGCCACCATAAATGCCTTCGGCGGTGCCTAGCTCGTTGTGCGGGAACCACTCAGACACCATGCGAATGCCGATCACAAAGCCGGCACCAATACCACCCAACAAGAACCGAGCGATAGCGGCCTGGGTGAAAGTGTCCGCCATGGCGAAGGCAAAGCAAGGCAGGGAAAAGAGCGCTAGCAACGCGGAGTAAACGATGCGCGGGCCGTATTTATCGGTGAGCATACCGACGATCACCCGAGCCGGGATGGCCAGTGCAACGTTGAGCGTCAGTAGCATTTTTACTTCGGCATCGGTTAAGCCCAGAGTTGCTTTGATGGCTTGTAACATGGGGGCAAGGTTGAACCAAACCACAAAGGTGATAAAGAAGGCAATCCAGGTAAGATGCAACACTCGCATCTTGCCGGTAAACGACAGCAGGTTGAACTTTTCGGTGCTCATTGCGGCAGAACTCCTAATAAAGGTGTGTAGTTGCCGCCAGTATTACAAGAAGCGTGCCTAAGGCACCAAAAACTGTCAAATTTATTTAAAAGGCCCCAAAAAGCCACTTATTTCAGTTGCTTATCAGCACCCCTGAGAGACATGAAAAACTTTTATGCGCAACGATGGTGCTTTATTCAAAGAAAATTATGCACCAGCAGATTACACAAACCTTAAGGTCATGACACTTCTAGTGCAATTTTGTTTTATACATCCGCCGCACGACAGGCTGCAACAACCCAAATAACTGGGATTACCCATAACCAAGGATAGGGCAACCGAGGGCAAGGTGTGTGACTGAGAGAAAAGTAGCCATAGGAAACGCACCCCGAAAAGGAAGACAATCCGGGGAATACTGGTGCGAAAGTTGCGAAAGCTAATAGAGAGAAGGCCGGTAACTAATGGAAGCCCCACATAATGGAAGACTCCTCCAATTAAAGCAGGCACACCTAGAAAGACATAGGCTAGAAGGAGACAGGATCTTGCAAATAGCCATACAAATACTCGTTTGCACTCAGCTCACCCTGCCCCCGGTACACCGCTAGGTAACTGTACCAAGCATCATCGCTGACTGGTTTTTCTGCGTGGCGGGCGAACAAGGCTTCGTTTCCTTCCCAGGCAAATTGCGACGCTTCAGCGTCCGCCGGCCAATCGGCCACGGCACCCGTCGTTGAACCTGCGAACCCCCGGGCCCCATGATCGCCGGCTGCAAATTGGCGCCCCAGGCTTGCGCCCACCAGCTGATCCAACAGAGTTTTGCTTTGCGCTTGCAACCGCAAACCCACCTGATGGCACACCCCCAGGACCGCTGTGGAGCCGCTATTTATCTGGCACAGGGCGCTGAGCTGCCGGTAATCCGTAACACTGCTGTTCACCGCCACACGTAAAGACTCACCCAGCGATTGAGCGTTGCGTTCAATATTGTGATACCGAAAGGACGCGTCCACGGCCACCAAATGCCGATACAGGTAGTCTTCCTTGAGTTCGCCCTGGGCCGCCCGGTTTAGGTAGTTCAGGGCACTGGGGTTATCGCCCAGCCGTGCGTAGTAAAGCGCGATGTTGAGCAACGTGGCCATATTGTCGCCGTCATTGCGAATGAGCGAATCAACTATAGGCAGCCCGCACAAGCTGGAGGCCGGGTTGTGAACGCAATGGGACAGTACGTGGTAATTGACGAGCACTTCATCGGCGTTGAAGGCGTAGGCATCGAGTAGATATCGCTCTTTGAGGTCGAGATCGGCGTGGCTGGCGATGGCCATTAACACCAAATCCTCGTTGCGCTGCCCCTGTACCATGGCCTTTTGCCAGGGCGTGGTAGCCCATGCTGGCACTGTTCCAACAATGTCTGTTGAAGACAGATGGCCATCGGTAAGCAGGTCGCTGGCCGGCCCCGATGCTAGTGAGGTAAGGGAATAACCTGCCAGCTCGGTGTTGTGCGCCATTTGCGGCAGGGATACGGCCAATTGGCTAGGGCTTGGCGGGGCCTTCTCCGGCTGTGCGTTTTGCCACCGAGCCATCATCCTTGTATCGACAGCTGCCACCACCATAGCAACCAACCCCAGGCACCCCAGTAACTTATAAACGCTGGTAGAAAAGCTGTTTTCTGTAAAACCTCGGGTGAACACTGGCACGTCCCTATGCAGAATGTTAAGTACTTTGGCGCTGAATCACACCGTGAAAGTCAGTGTAGTCAACCTTACCATCTGGAACGGTTATTAAACGCTTTAGGCGACAACCGGTCGGATTCTTGTGTAGAGCTACTCAAATACTTAACCATCTGGTAATGTTTGCCTGTGCCCCTCCTGCGGACAGCCCGAGCCAATTCGTTTATGGCGATCTACACTTAATTTTAAGAGCACGCAAGCAACACTCTCGGGTATTTCGTTTACCAAAACCGTAAGTCTCAGTTAAATGGCCCAACAACAAACACAAACCACCGGCCCAGCGCCCGAACCGCTGCGCTATGACGCCACTGGCGGCCAAGATGAAGCCTTGGCATCCGATGGCAGGCTGCTGCCCCAATGGCAACAATTGTTGTCTCGCGTTGAAGAAATGGGCGTGGTGGGATTAGCCGATCGCACCGATAAAATTCGCCGCATACTGCGCGACGACGGCGCCATCTACAGTGCCGCCGGGCGCACCTCGGTTTGGGGGCTGGACCCGCTGCCAATTGTTTTGTCCGCCGATCAATGGCGAGAAATCGAAGTGGGCCTGGTAGAGCGTGCCCAGCTGTTGGATTTCGTCTTAAAAGACCTCTACGGCAACCAAGAGATCATCCGTCGAGGCTTGGTGCCACCAGAGGCCATTTACAACCACCCTGGGTTTATTCGCGCCTGCCATCACACCCACTTACCTGGCCAGCATCAGCTAATATTGTACGCCGCAGATCTTATCCGCACACCGGATGGCCGCATTATGGTACTCAGCGACCGCACCCAGGCCCCATCGGGCACCGGTTATGCGCTGGAAAACCGCCTGGTAATGCAGCGGGTATTCCCACTGATGTTCCGCGAAAGCGGCATTCGCATGTTGCGCAGCTTCTTTAACACTATGCGCAACCAGATGGTGCGCTTGGCCCCCACCAAGAACCTGCGCAATGGCGAGGGCCCCAGGATTGTTATCCTCACTCCCGGCTCCTACAGCGAAACCTTTTTCGAACACGCCTTTTTAGCCAACTACCTGGGCTATCCCCTGGTACAGGGCAAAGACCTTACCGTGCGCAAAGGCCACGTGTGGATGAAAACCCTGGACGGTCTGTCTCGGGTTGATGTGATTCTGCGCCGGGTGGACGACTCCTACTGCGACCCAGTAGAACTGCGCGGTGATTCTCAGCTGGGCGTGCCCGGCCTACTGGAAGTGGTGCGAGCCGGTAACGTATCCATAGCCAACCCACTGGGCAGCGGCATTTTAGAAGCCGGCGCCTTAATGAAGTACCTACCGGCCATTAGCGAACACTTTTTTGGCAAAACCCTGCGCCTACCCAGCGCCCCCACTTACTGGTGCGGCGATAAAGACGACTGCGATTACGTCATCAATAACCTGCGGCAAATGCGCATCAAACCGGCCCAGGGCCACTTCGACAGCCACGCCATCTATGGCAGCAGCCTGTCGGAGAACGAGCTCAACGATTTGTCGCTGCAAATACAGCAAACCCCCGCCAATTTCGTTGCCCAGGATTATATTCAGCCAGTTACCGGCCCCTGCTGGCGCAACAACAGTCTACAACCCAGGCCCTTCGCCCTGCGTACCTTCGCCGTGGCTGACGAACAAGGCTATAAGGTCATGCCTGGCGGTCTAACCCGCGCCGCCGCCAACGCCCGCGACCAATTAATCTCTAACCAACTGGGTGCCGTCAGTAAAGACACCTGGGTGGAGCTACCCAGCGAGCAAGACGAAGCCAACGCCCCCGCGGCACCGCCGCCGTTGATGAACCGAACCGTGGACAGCAGCTTGCCTAGCCGGGTGGTGGAAAACCTGTTTTGGGTGGGGCGCTATGCCGAACGCAGTGATATGTCCCTGAGGCTGCTGCGCACGGTGTTTATGCAGCTCAATGGCGCCAACCAACTGCCGGCGGAAGCCGAGCGGCAACTCCTGTATTCCGTTACTCAGCTCACCATGACCTACCCCGGCTTCACCGAAGCCAAAGACGGCGTGTTCGAAAATCCAGAGCGAGAGCTCATGAGCGTGGTACTCGACCACAAACGCATGGGCAGCATCAGCAGCAGCCTGCGCAGTATGTTGCGTTCGTCGGCGGAGGTGCGCGAGATGTTGTCGTCGGATACCCAGCGGGTAATGAACGACATTGACGATGAAATTGAGCAGCTACACATTAACCTGCGCACCGGCATGTCCTCTGCTCCGGAAGAAGCACTAGATCCACTGGTAACTGCACTGCTAGCCCTGGGCGGACTATTCAGCGACAGCATGTTCCGTGGTATGAGCTGGCACTTTTTAGAGATTGGCCGCGGCATTGAAAAGGTGTACCAACTCACCACGCTGATGCGCTCGTTGCTGGTGCCAGCCTGCTCGCTGGACGAATCCGAAGCTGCCTGTGTGGAATCGATCCTATCAACCACCGAAGGGTTAACCACCTTTAGACGCCGCTTCCGCAACGACGCCAGCCTCTACAACGTGCTGGCAACGCTGATGCTGGATCGCACCAACCCGCGTTCTTTAATTTACCAACTTGAGCAACTCAAGCGCTTTGTTGGAGCTCTACCCAAAACCCGAACCGCCGCGCCGGAGTCTTCCCGGGAAGAGCGCGCAATGATTGAGGCCATTGCCAACTTGCAACTGGCGGATTTAACCAAACTAATTGAAGTTAATCGCAAAAAACCCAACGTGCGCAGCCAGCTAGACCAACTGCTGGTGCGCCTGCAAGAATTGATGGACACCACCGCCACGGCCATCAGCGACGTGTACTTTGACCACGCCGCCGGTCCACAACAATTGGTGCAAAACCCCTGGGTGATTGATTAACTTGGCTGTTAACAGATAATGCTCTACAAAATACGACACATAACTTGCTACAACTACAACACGCCGGTGAGCTTAGCCTACAACAACGCCTGCTTGTTGCCTCGTAACACCGAATACCAAACCTGTTTGGACCACAAGCTCAACATATCGCCCAAAGCCAGCACCATTGCCAAGCGCAAAGATTACTTTGGCAACAATGTGTTCAATTTTTGCTTGGAAGACCCACACAAAGAACTGAAAGTGGATATCCAATCCACAGTGCGTATTGCCGATGTTCGATTAATCGACATGAACCTGGATATTGGAAACAGCTGGGAATACGCCCTGGAGTTGCTGCGCTCCTCGAAGGACGAAGCCACCCTGCGAGCCCGTGAATACGCCATGGATAGCAGCGTGATTCGAGCCAACGACGAGCTGGCCAAATACGCCGCGCCGTCGTTCACCCCCAATCGGCCACTGTTATCCGCCGCCCGCGATCTTACCCACCGTATCTACACCGATTTCGCCTACGACCCAGGGTTTACCACGGTAAGCACCCCTCTGGCCGATGTGTTAAAACATCGCAGAGGTGTGTGCCAAGACTTTGCCCACCTCGCTATTGGCTGTTTGCGCGCTTTGGGCTTTGCCTGCCGATACGTCAGCGGTTACCTAGAAACCCTACCGCCCCCCGGCAAGGAAAAGCTGGTCGGCAGCGATGCGTCACACGCTTGGTTTTCGGTCTATTCACCCGGGGAAGGCTGGTTCGAATTCGACCCCACCAACGACAATATGCCCTCCAAGCAACACATCACCACCGCCTGGGGCCGGGACTACACCGACGTTGCGCCATTAAAAGGCGTGATCTTTGAAGGTGGGGGCTCACAAACCCTGTCGGTCTCGGTAGACGTGGCTCGCCTGGAGGGTTAACGGGCACCGGTTCGCACTGGGCGGTAGCGTTGATGGCCACTATCCAACCGCTAGTCGAGATGAACGACAATATAAAAATAAAACACGTCAAGGAGTGGCTGATGTCATATTCTGAATTACACTAAAGGCGAATGACTTTTTTGTATTGGAAACCATAAGGCAAGGAATATGACCCACCGCCATACGGTGCAGCAAGCCAATGTAATCTCAGCCAAAAGCATCGAGTTTTTAGGCAAGTACGAAATCCCCGCCATGCCGACCAACTTCGCCGTGGCTTACGAACTGATGCTGGGTAAAAACGACCCTTTGCTATCCTCCGTGCGTGACCTCGCCGACAAAGACATGCTGGATGCGTTTCGTTTCCAGGAGCTGTATTCCACCTTTATCGACAAACGCCCTGACATTAATGAACAAATGATCAATCCAATTGCGCATTTGTTGGGCACCATGATGACCGCCTGTGCGCAGTCGTCCAAAACCGTGGACCGCTACCAACGCCAACTCAATGAGGGCGGCGATGCGCTGGAAGAACAGGCCGCGGACCCACAAGAAATTATTAAAGCCTTGGCGCAAGCCACACAACAAGTGCGCGACGAGCAAACGCAAATGAACGCCCGCCTCACCGAGGCTGAAAAAGAAGTCAAAACCCTACGTACCAATTTAGAACAGTTGGAAATCGAAGCCATTACTGACCCGCTATCAGAGCTGAGCAACCGCAAGGGGTTGGAAAGAGTATTGGAAGATAATCCCATTTGCGCCGAGCATAACTGCCTGGGATTATTTGACATTGATCACTTTAAAAAGATTAACGACAACTACGGCCACAACTTTGGCGATTACGTCATCAAACAAGTCGCTCGGGAAATTAAAAACCACATACGTGGCTCCGACATTGCCGTGCGTTGGGGCGGCGAAGAGTTTTTATTAATACTGCGCGATACCGACTTAAAAGGAGCGGTATTTGTGGGCAACAAAATTCGCGAAGCCATACGCGCCCTGCGCTGGAAAAACACCCGCACCGGCGAGCAATTACCACCGGTGACGATATCCGGTGGCGTTACCCAGATGGACCCAACTAACCTACTGCTGAAAGACCTAGACGCCACGGTCGAACGAGCAGACCAAAGCCTCTACCGAGCCAAGCAAAGCGGCCGTAATTTAATCTGCGCCTAGGGCCTGCCACTTGGCCCTAGCAGTTGGTAACCGCGGGGCTAAGCCTTGCGGTTAGCTTCCAACCCAAAGGTCTGTTTCCAACCAGACGCACACCTTTGCCATCGCCGTTTATAAATTAATGCGCTGCCGCTTAATCACGTCGTAGCTTATGTCTAAGCTTACCGGCTGCTCGGTGGCAAAGGCTTGCGAATCTATGGTGACGGTAAGGGTTTTAGAGCGTGCAAACGCGCTGGGCGCGTCCTTACACACCAATTGCAATTGAGCCGTTTCGCCAGGCTGAATATTCTGCTGGTTGTGGTTAAGCGCCAGTACCTTAAATTGCTTCCCACGCTGATCGGCAACTGAGAAATAGTCGGTTTTTAGATCGCTCAGCTGCAACGGTTGCGACGCCGTGGCGGCTACGCTAACGGTGAGGTCGTAAACGGTTTGCGACTCGGTGCGAAAGTTTTTGCCAGAGCCGACTTTTTCGCGGGTTTCTTTGATCAGCGCACCGGAAATAGCCACCTCCACCATAAGCTCGCGGTATTGGTCGTCTTTCACCACCGGCGCTAAACCCACGTAGCTCCACCTGCCGTCGGCCTTAAGCACAACCCTACGGCCTTCGGCGGTATCCAAATAAATGTCGTCCGACACGCGCTCCCAGGAGCCATCGTCGTTTAAACGGATTTGTGTACCGTCGCCGTTGAGGATAATTTCTTCGGCAACAACGGGGTTGGCCGTAAGCGCATTAGCGATGATCGCCGCGCCCGCAGTGGTAAGAGAGATTTTTTTTATCATAAAAATAGTTCGTAAATGTTAGAAACGTGTTGTGTGTTACTAACCAACCAATTGCTCGGAGAAGCCGGCTTGCAGTAACACTTGGTAAGCTTGCATCACCCCCTCGGGAATTGCCACCGGCGGTAGCCAACCCCGCTGCGGATAATGCACCAACCGGTTAATTTCCCCCACCATAGAATGCCTCACCCCAGGCAGAGTCTGCTGGGCAGACACAAATTGAGCGTAAGTTAACGGTGGGCTCGCCAATAAAAATGCTTGCTCTGGTTGCCACCGTTGTAGCGTGGCCGCCACCCGTGGGCGATATATATTTCGGCAAACCACCAGTAAAGGCTCGCTACCACTAAACTCGGCAACCGGCCCGGTGCGGAAAAATTCGAAACTGCGGGTAACGTTTTCCGCCGTGTTGGTGGCCGTGGGCTCACAATACAGGTGTTCCTTTGGCACACCCTGGGCGTGAGCAATATCAGCAAACACGCTGGCTTCTGTGTCATTGGATTGCGCAAATTGTGTTTTGGTCACCCGGCCGCGGCCACCGCTAAAAAGTAAATGCTGAGCCCTGCCCTGGTGATATAGCTGGGCACTGTACTCGGCAACCCGCGTATCGGCACAGCCCATGACCAATAGCCACCGGCACGGTGCTAGCGGTTGCAGCTGATAACTGTTTAAATATTGCCAAAGCGTCGCCTCGGCCTGGGCCAATTTATTCACGCGGCCTCGCACAAAAAATCAGCCCGCTTAGTGGCCGGTAGCACTGCCCGGCGCCAAATCCTCTGCCCAGCCTTCGTAGGGCACATAACCTAACATGGTACCGGGGTGTTTATCGGTTACCATTAAAAAGCCGACGTCCTCAAAGCGAACAATGCCTTCCCAATTGCGACCATTACGCTCGGTCAGCAACAAATTAATGGGGGCTCGGCCGGTGGTGGTGACTTCGGTTCCAGTCCACTGCAGTTCTATTAAGCGCTCAACGTGTTTGCTTTTGGCGTGGCTAGCACCCTGGCCATATTCTTGCCAAAAGGCGTCGTGGTCGCGCTGAATGGACACATCCCCCGCCCAAAGATAATTAATCACCCAAAACTTACCGTCGTCGCTGGCGGCGGTGGCATCGGTGATGCGGTAGGGCACATCCACCATGGGCACCTTGCCAATGCTGCGCAGGGATTTTTCCACCAACAGTGCCTGCGGTTTGCCGGTAATTTGTAAATCGGCGCTGTTGACTTCGTGCAGGCTCAATAGGCCTTGCTCGGTAATCACTAGGGCCTCGTTGCCTTTGTTGGCGATTTTGGTTTGGCTTAAGTGACGCTGGGATACCTCATCAATGCGCCACACCCCGGCTTCATAAAGTGCCGTGGCCAGCACCGTGGCCTCGCGCCTACCCCAGCGGTTTATCTCTATGGCCAAAAAAGCTTTATTACCTTCACAGGCAAAGGCTTCAATGCCTTGGTAACCGCTCAGTGCCTCCAGCTTTTGGTTTTCTTTAACCGTTACCGGCAGCGGCGCCAGCGGTTTGGCTGGTGTGCCTTTGTTTAGGGTGGTTAGGTATTCAGTGACTTCACTGCGAGTAAGGCGATAAAACTGGCCGCTGGTGGGATCGTTGGGACGATTAAAATTCAAATACTGCGGTATCAACCAAAGATAGTCACCACACCAACCCAAGGCGGATAATTCGGCGTTGGGTGTAGCAATAGAGCCGGATAACTCAATATTGGTGACCAAGGTTTCATTGGCGGGGGGGTAATCCTCAGCGCTGGCTGGCAGACTAAAACAACTAACAACACAAACTAAATAAACCAGCCAGGCGTGAAAATTTTTCATAACTAAGACGGCATCCCTTGCTCATCATCGGGGGGAGAAACAGATTTAATAGCGACTTTTTCGTGCAATAAGATGGCCAGGGCCACACCTAAAAAGCACATGCCCCGCGCTGCGGACTTCCAAGTTTCCGGGTACACTGCGGAGTAATCGTCGGTGGCTAAACGCATAAGGCCAAAGAACCAAGCGGCGGCAACAAAATAGCCCCAACGCCTACGCATAACCACACCGGCTACACAGCCTACGGCGGCGACGCCCATAACATAACCAAAGGTATCTGCGGTGCTAACCCAAAACGCACCACCGGCTAATATCAATGCGGCGAAGATATAATTTAATACAAGAAAAAGACAACTTGGTTTCATTGTTAAATACTATTTGAGGAGTTAACAGTAGCAAAGGCCATCAATTTACCGGTGCGGCGCCGAAGACTCATCGCCGGCTAACATCAGTTTGATGATTTGCTGTTTCAGCCAACCCATTCGGTTAACCCGGCGCAGGCCCACATTACGCAGCAACCGCACGGGCAGCGCCGTGGCGCCAAATAACCGCTTAAACCCTTCCATAACGGCCAAGGCCAACAGATTGTGGCTTTTACGCCGGCGCTGATAACGGCGCAGAATGGATGCGTCGCCCAGGGATAAACTGCGGCGGCGGGCGCGGGCGATTTCTTCGGCCAACACCTGGGTATCGGCTAGGCCCAGGTTGACGCCCTGACCAGCCAGTGGATGAATACTGTGCGCCGCATCCCCTACCAACACCAAACCCGGTCGGTGGTAGTCACTGGCGTGGCGCGCCGTCAGCGCAAAGCTAAAGCGCTGGTCGCTGTGAGTTATCGCGCCCAGAGTATGTTCAAAGGCCCGGCTCAGTTGGTGATTGAACTCGGTTTCACTCAGCGCCATTAGCGCATCGGCTTGGTCGTTGGTTACCGACCAAACAATAGAGCTGGCGTGTTCTTCGCCCCCAGCTTGTGCCTCGGCTTGCAGCGGCAAAAACGCCAGCGGGCCGGTGGTTAAAAAGCGCTGCCAGGCGGTAAATTGGTGGGGCTTTTCAGTCACCACCGTGGTCACAATGGCCTTGTGGCCATACTCCCACTGACGCAAGGGCATGGCCGCCAGCTCACGTATTTTTGAGCGCGCTCCGTCGGCTGCGATAATTAAATCCGCACTGAGCACGCGGCCGTCGGCCAAAATAATGTCTCTAACTTGCTCAGTGCCGCCCAAGGCTTCCACCTCGGCGTTATGCCAGCAATGGATGTGTTCGATTTGATTTATCTGGTCATAAAGGGCGGCCTTCACCGCGCGGTTTTCGACGATGTGGCCCAAGTTAGCAGCATCTACTTCCGCGCAACTAAAATGGATAACACCGGTGCCATCGGCATCCCATACGTGCATATCGGTGTAGGCGCAGGCCCGGTCAGCTTGGATGGCAGCCCAGGCATCTAAGCTGTGTAGCAGTTGTTCCGATCGGCGCGTGAGTGCGACGACACGCGGGTCAAAGCCGCCGGGCTTAGATTTGGGCTCAAGATCAGGCTGGTCTGCGTTTACCGGAGCGCCGGCCTCCACCAAGGCGATGGCCAGGGGCGTGGGCTTATCAATGGCTGCCAATTGCAGTGCCAGGGTAGCTCCTACCACACCGCCGCCAACGATAACGATATCAAATTTCACCGGGGCCGATTGGCTTTGCTCGTTCACCATGCACGGGGTTCCTTGGTTTTACCGGTTGAGTTCATAGGCGGCCACCCAGCCCCATGCTTTGCTTGGCCAGGCGCCGTTTGCCGGCGGGCACAAGCTCTAGGGCCAGCAGCCCCGCGCCGCGCACTGCGGCCTGGGCTAGGCCGGGGTTGGAGAACCAACGCGGTAATTGATCGCTAAATTGGGTGGTGAGCCACTGGTCTGCCTGTTGTTGGCTCTGATAGGCCTGTAAGGCGCAGAGCTGGGCGAATTGATCATCGCCGGCGTCGTGCTTGGCCAACGAAGTCGCCAAGCTCTGGCAATCGCGCAGGGACAAATTAAACCCTTGCCCAGCCACTGGGTGTAAGGAATGGGCAGCGTTGCCCATGACCACCAAATGCGGCCGTACCTGCTCTTTGGCCTGGGTTAATTGCAACGGGTATAAGGTGCGCTGGCCGATGCGAGTGAAGCGCCCCAGGCGCTGACCAAAGGCGGTTTGTAATTGGGCCAGCAGGGTATCGTCACCCTGCTCGGCCACCGCCTCGGCTTGCTCGCTGGGCAGCGTCCAAATCAGCGCGCCCTCTTGCTTGGCTCGGGGTAGCACGGCCACAGGGCCGGTGGCGGTAAAGCGCTCGTAGGCTACCCCTTGATGGGGCTGCGTAAAGGCCACGTTGGCTATTAACGCATGGTGTTGGTAATCGGTAACCTGGCTGGCGATTCCCAAGCGTTGGCGCAAGCCAGACTGGGCCCCGTCGGCAATCACCGCCAGGCGCGTGTTGTGGTCGACGACTTGGCCTTGGTTTTCTAACTGCAAACCATAACCCCCACGGCGCGGGGCCAAGGCTTTAACCGAGGCCGGAGCGTTGATGGTTAAATTGGTAAACTGCTGCGCCCGGGCTAACAGGCAGGCGCCCAGCCAGGCGTTGTCCACCACAAACCCCAGGGCTGGCACTCCGTACTCCTGGGCCTGCATTCGGCAGCCGCCTACGTGGCCCTTATCCGATACGTGCACGGTGGCGATGGGCGTAAGGTGCTGCTGCAGTGCCGGCCACACCGCCATGGCGGAGAATATGCTTTGGCTACCCCAGGCAATGGCGCTGCTGCGAGCATCGAAGCTGGGCTGAAACATAGGCTGGTCGGAACCGCCAGCGGCCGGGTAAGGCAGGCTTTCTACTAGAGTTATACGCCGGTGGGGCAACGCCTGCGCTAATAAAATGGCCAAGCTAAGCCCCACCATGCCGCCGCCTAAAATGGCCACGTCGGAATGCAACTCGGCCTCATCGATGGCAGCGTGTGGAGTCGGCTTTGAGGCGGGCATAAATGTCACTTCTGTATTGCGTTGGAACAGCTAAGAGCGGCTATTGTCGGCCATGGCCGAGGTGGATTCAACCGAGCTGGCCGGCAGGCTATAGCGCAGTATTAAATAGCCCACCACACCGGACAACAACGACCCCAATAAAATACCCATACGCTCGTTATAAATTTCACCGGCCGGCAGGTTCTCAAAGGCTAGGCCGCCGATGAACAGGCTCATGGTGAAGCCTATGCCACAGAGCGTGGCGGTGCCGTAGAGGCTCAGCCAACTCATGCCAGCCGGGCGTTTCAACCAACCCAATTTGATGCACAAACCACACAGCACAAAAATCCCCAGTTGTTTGCCCACAAATAACCCTGCGGCAATGCCCATGGGCACCCCGTGGGTGAGTTGTTCTGCCGTCATCCCTTTAAACACCACGCCTGCGTTAGCAAAGGCAAATACGGGCAACACAAAAAAGTAGACCAAGCCGTGGATGTCGTGCTCGATTTTTCGCAGTGGTGAGTAGTTGTCTTCGGCGCGGGCTTTCAACGGAATAAACAAAGCCAGTATCACCCCGGTGAGCGTGGCGTGCACACCGGATTTAAGCATGGCCGTCCACATAATTAAGCCGATGACATAGTAAGGCCCATGGCTGTACACCTTGGAGCGATTCAGCCAAAACAGCAGGGGTAGGCACAGCGCCACAACGATGAGCGCAGTGGTAGAAATTTTGGACGTGTAAAACAGGGCAATAACAATGATTGCACCAATGTCATCGAAGATGGCCAGGGAAGTCAAAAAGATTTTTAAGGCAACCGGCACCCGTGTGCCCAGCAGAGATAACACCCCCAGGGCGAAGGCGATATCGGTGGCCGCGGGAATGGCCCAACCGGCCAGGGCAGCGGGCTCATGTAAATTAAAAAACACATAAATTGCCGCGGGGACAACCATTCCGCCCACGGCACCCGCCGCCGGCAGTACAACATTGCGCTTGTCTGATAGTTCTCCCTCAACCAACTCGCGCTTGAGCTCTAAGCCGACCAAGAAAAAAAACATTACCATCAATCCGTCGTTAATCCATAACAATAACGGTTTGGCAATCAGCAGCTCGCCGATTTGTACCACCACCGGCGTGGACAGCAGCATGTCGTAATAAACCCCGGCCGGGGAATTGGCCGCCACCATGGCCAACACCGCAGAGGCGATCAGTAACATCCCCGCCGCGGGTTCCCAGTGCAGAAAGTTTTGCAATTTATTGCTGAAAGAGGACGATTGCGTGTTGGCTCTGTGCATGCTGCGCTCCTGGCAATTGCCTGGTCATTGTAAGTGGGCCTGCCCACTCAACCACCGAAGGCAAATCAGGCCAGTGCCACGCCGAAAACGGCGCGGCAATCGGTTATTGCGCCATCAGCGCTTCGATATCCGCCACGGTTTTAGGCACATCTGCGGTGAGAATTTCGCAGCCATCGCTGGTGACTAGCACGTCGTCTTCAATACGAATACCAATGCCACGCCACTGCTCGGCGACGTTTTGGTTATCCGGGGCAATATAAATTCCCGGTTCGATGGTAAGGCACATGCCCGGCTCCAACACCCGCCAATCACCAGCCACTTTGTAGTCACCCACATCGTGCACATCCATACCCAGCCAGTGGCCGGTGCGATGCATGTAAAAATCGCGGTAGGCGGTTTGCTCTATAAGCTCGTCCACGTCACCCTCAAGCAGACCCAGATTCACTAGGCCCTGGGTGATTACTCTCACCGCAGCCTCGTGGGGCGCGTTCCAATGGTTGCCCGGCTTGGTGGCCTCAATGGCAGCGAACTGCGCCTCTAGCACCACGTTGTAAACCTGCTTTTGTGGTTCGGTGAATTTGCCATTAACCGGAAAGGTACGAGTGATATCGGCGGCGTACATTTGATACTCACAACCGGCATCGATCAGCACTAGATCACCGTCCTGCATTTTTTGGGTGTTTTCAATGTAATGCAAAATGCAGCCATTAGGGCCGCTGCCGACGATAGAAGAATAAGCCGGATAGTGAGCGCCGTTTTTAGCAAACTCGTGTTCGATTTCGGCTTGTAGTTGATATTCGTACACACCGGGCTTGGCCATTTGCATGGCACGCACATGGGCCTGGGCGCTGATTTTTCCCGCCGTGCGCATGAGCTTGGCCTCAGCCGAGCTTTTAAACAAACGCAGGTCGTGCAGGTAATGGTCTAAATCCAGAAATTCGCCGGGAGGGATGGCACCGGAACGCTCTTTGGCCCGCAGAGCGTTGAGCCAGCTCATGATTTGGCGATCGAATTCGGGATCTCGGCCCAGGCTGTAATACAACCGCTCTCGGCCTTCCATAAGGCCTGGTAAGATTTCATCGATATCGCTAATGGGAAAGGCATCGTCGGCGCCGTAATTGGCCATCACGCCCTCCGGCCCCTCTCGGTAGCCGTCCCAAATTTCTTTTTCTCGGTCTTTATCGCGCACGAACATCACAAACTCGCCGTGTTCGCGGCCGGGCACCAACGCCAGCACAGCGCCGGGTTCGGCAAAGCCTGAGAGATAGAAAAAATCGCTGTCTGGTCGAAAAGCGAAATGGGTATCGCGGCTGCGGATTTTTTCTTCGGCGGTAGCCACAATGGCAATGGAATTAGGCTCCAGCATGGCCATCAGGTCTTTGCGACGGCGAGCAAACTCACCGGCTATAGATTTGGTACTCAAGGGCTATCCTCAGTGTACTGTGGGCGCTTTTTCGCCCCCTTGGGTTAATTCTTCAAACAAACTAAATACCGCGACGCGTACGTACTCCACCACTTCAATAAAATCTTGGTCGCTACCGCTGTCGCCTTCAATGGAGATTTGGGCAATGGCGGCCATATCATTAAGCAGTTCTTTGGTGTCTTCGGTGAGTTTATCGGCGCGCACGCCCTGCTCGCCCAGCGCGGCTAAAAAGCCGGTGACCCACTCTCCTAGACAACGGGCGGACAGAGATAGCTCAACTTCCACCGGCGGCAATAATAGTTGGAATTGAAAGTCGCGCTCGGCCAGCTGTTTATTGAACACCGCGTACATCTCTTTACCCGCCACAGTGAGTGACTCAGGCGTGGCCTCGGGTAAGTCTAGATTGTCCTCGGCCAGTGCTAACCAAGTTGTTTCATCGGCACCACAGCAAATTGCGCCAACCAACAAGCCGTGGTATTCGGAAGCGCCCATAATGGAGCCGTAGTTGGTGAGCAGGCTGTCGAGCGGCTCGTACAAGTTGCTTTCATCAGACATGGATTACCTTTTGATTGTCTACTACATTATCAATGAACAATTTACGCGCCAACCGCTGGGTAAAACAAGTTACCGGCTCTATTTTTGGCAGCAAATACAACTTAGTCTGCGACTGGCTAGCTTACTATGCTACCACCGACCCGGCTGCGACTTAACCACAACACGCGTGAGTTGGCATCCAGACTGAAGAGAGATTGACCACCCAATACCGGCACAATATATTAGCTGGCTAAATACAGGAACAACGCCCCGGTTATGTCTGCCACTGCTGATTTTACCAAGGCCCTCGCGGCCATCGAAAACAAACTCGACGCCCTTTTAGAAGAGCGCCAAGCACTGTTGCAAGAAAACCAAGCGTTGAAACACGCCGAGCAGCGTTGGCTGCAAGAACGCACCAGTCTTGTGGAGAAAAATGAACTGGCTCGCGGTCGTATAGAAGCCATGATTGCGCGCTTGAAAAGTTTGGAATCTGACGCCTAAACAACCGAAACCTTTACCATGAAAAAAACCGAAACCGTTACCGTGATGATTCTCGGCAAGGAATACCAAGTTTCTTGCCCCGCCGACGAACAGGGCGAGCTGCTGCAAGCAGCCCGGCAACTCGACGAGCGTATGCGCACCATTCGCCAAAGCGGCAGTGTGATTGGACTGGAGCGCATAGCCGTAATGGCAGCATTGAATTTAAGCCACGATTTACTCCTCGCCAAACAGGCCTCTGCGGCCAATGAGCGCGTGGTAAACCGAGTGGCCAATAAATTAGATGCCACCTTGGCGCTTTCGCGCAAAGCCAACAATAGCAATGGCTAGCGCCAATTTAACCCGGCTTCAGCCGCCCTATTTTAGGAACAATTGCGTTAGGGGAGTTTAAGTCTGCTGTGATTTGGCTATACTGTAATAGCCCTGAGGTATTCGCGAGCTGACTATGTCCTTGAGCCGATAATGTAAACCTCGGATGCGACTCGCTGATGTTGGTGTGCATGTCCGCGTGACGGAAAGCCTAATGCATTTCAGTTGCTTCCCCCTTGAACTTCACGGTTCAAGGCCCCGTTGGCTGCGGTATCCTGGGGCACCTTTTCTTTCCTGCCAAAACTTCGTCTGCGTTATTTTTCTCAAACGGTATTCACCAACCTGTTTCCTCAAAGACTTAGTACGACATTGATCAGCAGCGACCTAGAGCAGAGTAAACGACGTATTCGGGCCGACAAAAAGCGTGCTCGGCGACAACTTGCGCCCAGCCAACAAAAACGCGCCAGCCAGCAGTTGTGCAAACGCATCGCCAGCAGCCTAACGTTCATCACCGCGCAACGGGTCGCCTTGTACTGGCCGATGGGGGGCGAAATCAGCCCGCTTCCTTTGCTAAAGCACCCCACAGCACGCCACAAGCAGTGGTATCTTCCGGTAATTGATGGCGAGAACATGCAATTTTTCAGGCTAAAGCCCGGTGACCGTTTACAACACAACCCGTTTGGCATTGCCGAGCCAGAGCACCGACAGGTGCTCCCCATTGCCGGCTGGCAGCTGGATATGGTAATCGTACCGCTGGTGGCCTTTGACCCTCAGCGTAACCGATTGGGAATGGGAGGTGGCTTTTACGACCGTTACTTTGCGCTGCGCCCTGGGGTCATCAAACGTCCTATCTTGATGGGGGTGGCCCACGAATGCCAACGGGCTGAAAAGCTGCCGCTGGAGCCCTGGGACGTGCCGCTACAAAACATCGCCACCGATCAACGCTGGTATTAATGCCAACGCCGGCTTTATAAAAACCATCGCTGTAACCAGGGAGATTATTAAACGCTTTGGGTATAAGAGAGGGGTGTTAAAGATTTTGCTAATGTAGCAAGTAGATCTACCCGCCAGGGCAGATTGGGCCATGCATTAGCGGGAGCTAACGCCCTGGTGCAATTGCGCTGGAGGAGTCACTTCGGTTTTGAACAGGTCACTAGCCGCTACGCTAGAGGCCAGTACACCTACCAAAAATGCCACCGCGGCCAAAGTTAGTACGTCGTTTTTCATGTGAGCTTCCCTTCCAATGTGCTCATGCCAAACCGTTACAAAAGGAACCCTTTTATACCGAAAAATTGTAGTTTCACCAAGTATCTATTTTCCTGTGGTTACTAAATAACCAGTGTTGGCCTTGGTGGGCATGTATGCAAATTTGTACAACCCTGTTTGATAACCGTATCACACTATTTTGTGAATAGCCGCTTACGGTGCTGGCTACGGCACAAAACACCGCACTGGCTAAGATACGACAGCAAAGAGTTCGCCAGCTATGGCGCTTGGAACGACGACATCTATTTCGGCGACAAAAGGTGCCGCTAGGTTTTAAGTCGGCGCCAGATCGTCGCTAAAAAAGTTTGTCGCTAAATTAGCTTGCGGTGAAACGACCTAGGCGAGATACAACTGATAGGCCGGATTTTCGGTCTCGTCCCAGTAGCGGCCGGCCGGCATGGCGTCGAGAAACGCCGTGAGCGCGTCTTGGTCTGCCACCGGCACCTGAAACGCAACCAAAATTCTGGCAAAGGCACTGCCGTGGTTGCGGTAGTGGAACAGAGAGATATTCCAGCGATCACCCAGGTGGCTGAGAAATTTCATCAATGTGCCCGGGCGCTCGGGAAACTCAAACCGAAAAACCCGCTCGGTGATGGCAGCGTCGGCGTCGCTGTCTGGGTTGTGGCCGCCCACCAAATGCCGAATATGCGCCTTGGCCATTTCGTTTTCGGTGAGATCCAGTACTTGGTAGCCCTTGTCGCTTAGTTCGTTGACCAGGGCCTTGCGATCGTCCCCACCCGGTGCCACCGCCACGCCAACAAACACATGGGCGGCCCGGTGGCTGGCAAATCGGTAGTTGAATTCGGTGATATTACGGCGACCCAAATCGGCACAAAACTGGCGGTAGGCGCCCGGACGCTCCGGCAGGGTTACCGCCAGTACGGCTTCGCGTTGCTCGCCTATTTCAGTGCGCTCGGAAATATAGCGCAAGCGATCAAAGTTAGTGTTTGCGCCGCTGTCGATGGCGATGAGGGTCTGCCCAGACACTTTGTTTTGCGCCACGTATTTTTTTAAACCCGCCAGGGACACCGCGCCGGCCGGCTCGGCGATGGATCGGGTATCTTCAAAAATATCTTTAATGGCGGCGCAGATTTCGTCGGTATTGGCGGTGATAACACCGTCGATAGTGTCTTGCAGCACCCGAAATGGCTCTTCGCCGATTTGCGCCACGGCAACACCGTCGGCAAAAATACCCACCTCTGGCAGCACCACTCGCTCGCCGGCCTTCATGGCCGCATCCAAACAAGCGGCGTCTTCCGGCTCCACGGCGTAAACCTTGATGCCGGGGCGGACAAACTTTATGTAGGCCGCCATACCCGCCGCCAGGCCACCGCCGCCCACGGGCACAAACACCGCATCAATATTGCCCGGGTGCTGGCGCAGTAACTCCATAGCCACAGTACCCTGGCCGGCAATAACGTCTGGGTCGTCGTAAGGCGGGATATAGATGCGGCCCTGCTCTGCCACCAGTTCATGGGCGTGGGCGGCGGCTTCATCGAAGGCATCTCCGTGCAACACGACACGCCCGCCGTAGCCGCGTACGGCCTCAACTTTAATGGCTGGCGTGGTGCGCGGCATCACGATGGTGGCATCAATGCCCAAATGCTGAGCGCTGTAGGCCAAACCCTGGGCGTGATTACCGGCCGAGGCGGCGATTACACCACGGCTTCGCTCCTCGGCAGTTAACTGCAGCAAGCGATTGTAGGCACCCCGAATTTTAAAGGAGAACACCGGCTGCAAGTCTTCGCGTTTGAGCAGCACACGGTTATCCAAACGCCGTGTTAGCGACTTGGCAATATCCAAGGGCGTTTCCACGGCGAGATCGTAGATACGGGCGTCGAGGATACGTTTGATGTAGGTGTGCGGCATGATGGGCTACGTTTGGCTGAAATTTAAAAGGCGGCAATAGTACCCAAGAACGCTCGGCAAGTCATGAAATAGGGCTATAATAGCCGCCCCTCGCGAGACATTTTACCGACTCGCTGCAACCACACGTCCATCCACCAGCAAGATTGCCAACTATGAACCAAGACGAACTGAAACAGGCCGTGGCCAAAAAAGCCATCGATTACATACTGCCGAAACTGGAATCCGACAGCATTGTGGGGGTGGGCACGGGCTCCACGGCCAATTATTTTATCGACTACTTGGCTGAAATTAAGGGCCATTTCGACGGCACTGTGGCCAGCTCCGAAGGCTCCGCCGAGCGCTTAAAGCAACATGGCATCCCGGTCTATGACCTAAACAGCGTGGACAGTGTGGTGGTGTACGTGGATGGCGCCGACGAAACCAACCCCCAGCGTGAGCTGATTAAAGGTGGCGGTGCCGCCCTTACCCGGGAAAAAATCGTCGCCGCCGTGGCCGATGAATTTGTCTGCATCGCCGACGGCAGCAAGTGGGTAGAAATCCTAGGCGGATTTCCGCTGCCGGTGGAGGTGATTCCCATGGCTCGCGCCCACGTAGGCCGAGAACTCCTCAAATTGGGTGGCAACCCGGTATACCGCCAGGGTGTGGTTACCGACAACGGTAACGAGATCATCGACGTGCACGGCCTGGCCATCACCGACGCCAAGCAAATGGAACAAGATATCAATCAGATTGTGGGCGTGGTCACCAACGGCCTGTTTGCCGCTCGCCCGGCCGATGTTCTGCTGCTGGGTAAAGAGTCTGGCGTAGTGCAAATTTAGTCACAGTAATGCTGTATTTGAGGGGGTGCACCGGGGTTCTGGCACAGGTATAGTGTGTTGCTGAAAATTCGCACGACAAATACGCATCTGCACGAGCACCCCGCACTGAGCCATGGATACCGATAACAAAGGCAATAACACCCCCTGTCAGCAGCAAGAAACCCTGCGTCTTGCCTCCCTATGTGGCTACGACATTCTGGATACGCCAGCCGAACAGGAGTTTGACGATCTCACTGCTCTAGCGGCGGATATCCTAGACATACCCATTTCAATTATCAGCTTTGTGGCCCGTGACCGGCAGTGGTTTAAATCTCGAGTCGGATTGGAAGCGCCGGAAACGCCCATAGAGGTGTCTTTTTGCAAACACGAGCTCTACCAGCAAGATCTGCTGGTGGTACCGGACGCCACTGCCGACCCGCGTTTTGCCAATAACCCATTGGTGACAGGCGAGCTCAATGTGCGCTTTTACGCCGGTGCCGTAATTCGCTCCCACGACGGTTACCCGCTGGGCCGATTTTGTGTCCTCGACACCCGCCCGCGGGATATCAGCGCCAAACAACTGAATGTACTGAAGGTGTTTGCCCAACAGGTTACTGCCCAGTTGGAGCAGCGTCGGTTGTACCAAATTTCTGAGCACGCACGGCAGGAGCTCACCCGCGCCAACGACGATTTAAAGCACCGTGATGAAACCAAAGATCAGTTTCTGGCCATGGTGTCCCACGAGTTACGCAATCCGCTGTCACCGATTTTAATGACGCTGGACAAACTCAAACTCACCGGCCCCCACGGCGCCGGGGTAGACAAAGACATTGATGTAATCCATCGCCAGTCCAAGCATTTGGCCCGCTTGGTGGACGATATGTTGGATGCCTCTCGGGTGGCCACCGGCAAAATATCCTTGGATTTAAAACCGGTGGCGGTGGCCGATGTGGTGCAGCGCAGCCTAGAGATGATTAAAAAAGCGGCCACAGAGAAACAACAGAGTGTCTCGGCTCAATTGCCCGAGCAAGCTATTTGGCTGCAAGGTGACGACGTGCGCCTGTGCCAGCTAATCGCCAACCTACTCACCAATGCTGTGCGCTATTCGCCCAACCACAGCTGCATCAATATCAGCGCTGAACAAATCGATGCCGAAGTCGCCATTACGGTCGCCGACAATGGCCAGGGCATTGCGCCGGAATTTCTCGATAAAATCTTTGAGACGTTTGTGCAGGCTCCCAGCCAGGGCGGGAATCACAGCGGCGGCTTAGGTATTGGCCTAAGCCTGTGTCGCCACCTCGCCAATTTGCACCAAGGCAGCATTAGCGTGCACAGCGAAGGCCTTGGTAAGGGCAGTCAGTTTTGCGTGCGCTTACCGGCATTAGCGATGGGTTCACCCACACAAACCCAAGCTCCGGCCCAATCCCATGACCGATACCAGCCGCCGATCCCAGACAATAAACAATACACAGCCCGAGGCACTGAAAGCCTAGGGCGGTAAACCTTAGGCAGGCTTTAGCCTTTAAACGCCTTGGCGAAAACATCCATGGCAGTGGAACGCGCCACTTTGTAATTGATGATGGGCAGCGGATAGCCCAAGGCTCTGCACTGCTGCTCGCTGGGCTGATGAATTTTTTTATCGGTGATGGATTGCAGCTCCGGCACAAATTTGCGTACGTAGTCGCCGTTGGGATCAAACTTTTCTGCCTGCCGGTAAGGGTTAAAAATTCTAAAATAAGGCGCCGCATCTGCCCCCACCGAGGCACTCCACTGCCAGCCGCCGTTGTTGCTGGCAAAATCGCCATCGATTAAATGCGCCATAAAATGCTGCTCGCCCAAATGCCAATCCACCAGCATTAATTTGCTTAAAAACGCTGCCACAATCATGCGCACGCGATTGTGCATCCAACCGGTTTGCAGCAGCTGGCGCATGCCGGCATCAACAATGGGCACACCGGTTTTACCCTGCCGCCAATCCTCAAAATATTCAGGCTTGGCCCACTGCACCTTTTCGCCATCCGGGCGAAAACATTTGCCCATGGACAAGCGAGGCTTGGCCGCCATTAAATGGCGATAAAATTCTCGCCAAATTAACTCCGTTACCCACTGTCCGTGGAATCCATCCGGGCCCTGGTCTTTTTGCACCTGCTCTATGCAGTGCCGAATGCCCAGTGCCCCCAAGGCTAGGTAGGGCGAAATTAAACTGGTACCACGGTGGGCGGGGATGTCCCTGGTGTCGGAGTACTCTGCCAATTTTTCGCTGCAAAAGTTGTGGAGATTGCGCTGAATTTTATCGCGCTGGGCGGGCCACAGGTCGGCACGATATTCACCGCCAAAACCGGGAATAGAATCGCCTTTGACCTTCAACGGTGTTTGCTTGCCTGGGCGCGGGCAGGATGATAATTCCGCCTCGGTAACCACCTGGCGCCAGCGTTTGGAAAACGGCGTAAACACTTGATACATATCACCGCTGCCGTTGGTCACAGTCCCCGGCGCCAATACCACATCGCCGTCGTATTCATGCACCGCCAAATCCGCTTGTTCACAGGCCTGGCGCACGGCTTTATCCCGGCGCATTTCATTCAGTGGGTACTCTTTGTTCCACCACACACCTTGCGCACCGATCTCCTGTGCCAAGGCGGTGATGGCTTTAGGTGCGTCACTGAACATTGGCGCGTGCACAATTTTCAGCACAATGCCGAGCTTTTCGGCATCCTCTGCCCAGGCCGTTAATAGCGCCTGGGCAAGGCCGAGCTTGGCCGGGGCATCGCGGTGTTCTTGCCATTGTTTTTCACACACCGCAAAGCACGCCACCACCGGGCCGGCTGTACTGGCGTGGTACAGAGCGGGATTGTCATTTAAGCGCAGGTCGTTGCGCAGCCAAACCAGCTGCGCATTGGAAGGAAGCTTTGCCATTAGATTTGGTTACGCAGGCCTAATTCGAGCGGGTAGGGATCGAGATAAATTTGTGAACGGATATAGTCGTTTCCGTAACGATCGACGTAGTGTTTAATTAGCGTAACCGGCACCGACAAGTGCACCACGCCTTTGCGATATTGATCCACCACATCAATCAGGTCGCGCCGTACTTCGCCTTCCACTGTGCGTTTTAAATAACCAATGATGTGATGCAAGGTATTGCAATGATTTTTACGGGTGGCCGGTTTAGACAGCGTGGCCATAAACAGAGCGATGTAGTCTTCGGCTACATCCGCTATGGCGCGCTTGTCGTGGTTGGCGACAATTTGACCAAGGGCTTTATAGCCTTTTTGCGAATGCGCCATCAGCGTGTATTTGTATCGGCTGTGAAAATCCACCAAAGCACCGGCCGTTAACTGGCTAGCTACGGTGTGTCGCCAGTAATACAAGGCAAACACCCGCAAAATAAAATTCTCCCGCAGCGGAGGATCGTTCAACCGCCCCTCTTCCTCCACCGGCAGTAATGGATTGTGATCCATCACCGCCGCGGCAAACACACCACGGCCCGGTTCCTCCCGGGGATAGCCGTAGCTTTTACTCTCTGGGTCGTCATTGTAAACCTTCATTTTAAATGCGCCACAACTGGGCGAATTTTTAATGAAAATGTAGCCGCAAAGGTCGCCCAGGGTTTGCGCGGTTTTTTCGCTGTAGGCCACCATTTTATCGGTAACATCCAGGCTGGGATCATCGCTGCCCACCACCCGCGGATTTTTAGGGTCACCCACCAAGCGAATGGTTGGCCGTGGCACTCCTAGGCCTATGGCCACTTCTGGGCAGTAGGGCTTAAAGGCAAAAATATCGCTGAGCACATCGGTGCAAAACCGAGAGCGCTTATGGCCGCCGTTGTAGCGCACGGACTCGCCCAGCACGCAGGCGCTGATGCCGACGGGGATACTGTTGGGATGGTTGGTGTAAGGCATAATCGAGTTGGTTTTTTGTCGCTTATAGTTGCGTAACGGATCGGTTACGGATTTATTATTAGTTTAGATTGGTATTTGGGTGGATGGTTAAGATTTTATTACTGCCAGTGCGATTTTGGCGGGGGTAATAGCACAGCAGGTGCGAGCATCCGAAGTCCCAGCGCTTCGCCGGCGCTAACCCAGTAGGACATTGCTAATTGTGCGGCAGGCAACCTGCCGCACAAGCCCAAACCAATCACTAGGCGAAACCTAGGGGCAATCATAGGCCTCAAATTTTTGTTTGCCTTCAATGGGCATACCCAATGGCACCAAAACATTGGCCCCCATCCCGGCAGCATCATTGCGTGCTTGGTTAAGCAGCTCGCTGCCGACTTTTGTATCTTTACGATTGATAAAGCCAACTTTATCGACTCCGGATACCGTAATCACACCGATGCGTTTGCAATTTTCGGTGCCGGAATTTTCTCGTAAGTCGACCTTCTCACCGGCCTCAGTGAGTTTCACAAAGCTGCAGCTGCTGAGCACGGCCACGGCGGTGGTGGCCACAGCGGCAATAATTAGGGCGCGTAGGCCAAGGTTGGCAGCGCTGGCCTTTTTAGGGCCTTTGGGGGTTGGCTGTTGCTGATTTGGCAAAACGGTTCCTCTTTTATCGGACAAATTTTTGAATCAGATTTCGCGCTCTACATATCATTGAGCGAATCGGCTGAGCCCATATCACCCAAACCGAGCAATAAAGGCCTGCACTTCGGCCAGGGCTTGGTTGGCCTCGGGCAGCAGTGGCGCAAAACCCTGAAAAACGTGGGGCATGTCTGGCCATTCGCTGAGCTCCACCGGGCTGCCCTGTTGCTGTGCCGCTTGCACAAAACGCACGCCGTCATCGTAGAGGATTTCGGCATCACCCACTTGCAATAACGTGGGCGGCAAGCCCGATAGATCACCGTGTATGGGAGACACCAATGGGTCTTTGTGGTTCGCCTGCTCTTGCACGTAGTTGGCCACTACGTAGGGCAAAGCAGCGGCAATGAGGATTGGGTCACGCTCGGCGCGCTCGGCCACCACCGACCGCTCGTAATTGAGGTCGGTGGCCGGCGAGAACACCACACAGGCATCAGGCATAACATTGCCTCCCTGTTTTAGTGCCAAGGTTGCTGCCAGTGCCAAGTTGCCGCCGGCGGAGTCGCCTGCGATAAACAACGCATCGGCCTCGCTATCGTCTTCCGGGCCGTGACCTTGGAGCCATTGAAACGCGTGGATGGCGTCTTCCAGTCCGGCTGGGAATGGAAATTCCGGGGCCAAGCGGTAATTAATGGCCAACACGGCGCAGCCGGTGAGCTTGGCGATGCGCGCAACCAGCGGCCGATGGCTAGAGCTGGAGCCCGCCATCCACGAGCCACCATGCAAATACAGCAACCGCCGCTTGGAATTACATTGCTGCGGTATTAGCCATTCCGCCGTCAATTCACCCACCAGCGTGGGCAGAATTTGCGCCTCTATGGTGAGGATCTCCGGCGCCGCTGCAAAATACATATCCAACAGGGCCCGCTTGTGCAGTGCGTGGGCACCACTGGTTGCAGACATAAGGGCGATTCGGCGCATATGAGCGACCACGGTGTTGAGTTGTTCACTGGCCATGAAAAGTCCCTGTGGCTGTTTATGGGTTGCGAATGGGTGGCGAACGACCGCCGCTAATGGTTCACTGACTGATGCTGGGCACATTCGTTCGCCAAGGCCTGCGCCTTAGGCACTGATCAACGCCAGCATCAGCGATTGCTAAGGAAGCTCTTCTTTAGTTAGTAGCCCTTCGATCTAAGGTACCCAAGGCCCAGAACAATCGCAATCTGCAGCCAGGTTTAGCACAAGAAATGTGCTTTTTCCTTGGCCCAACGGCGCTGTGTGCTATGATAGCGCCCCTTTTTTCGGCGGCCCTTGGATTTACCGATCACTGTGTGTTTAACGCCCTGGCAGGCTTTCCGCGTTTAACTCAGCGGCGAGGCCGACATGGGCTGTGGGCCAACCTTTCCATTTTTAGTAGTTACCGAGGTAGTGTGTCAACATGGCTAATACGTCTCTCGACAAAGACAAAATCAAAATTGTACTGCTCGAAGGTGTGCACCAATCTGCGCTCGATACCCTGCAAGCCGCCGGCTATAGCAACATTGAGTACTTAAAAACCTCCCTGCCACAGGATCAGCTAATAGAGACCATCAAGGATGCTCACTTTGTTGGTATTCGCTCACGCACCCAGCTCACCCGCGAGGTATTTGAGGCGGCGGAGAAACTGGTCTCAGTGGGTTGCTTCTGTATCGGCACCAATCAAGTGGACCTGGATGCCGCCCGTGAGCACGGTGTGGCGGTGTTCAACGCGCCCTACTCCAACACCCGTTCGGTGGCCGAGCTGGTAATCGCCGAAGCGATTTTGTTGTTGCGCCGAATCCCCGAGAAAAACGCCTCTTGCCACCGTGGTGGCTGGCTGAAAACCGCTGCGGGCGCCTATGAAGTACGCGGTAAAACCCTGGGCATTATTGGCTACGGCGCCATTGGCACCCAGGTGAGCGTACTGGCCGAAGGCCTGGGCATGAAAGTTCGCTTCTTCGATGTGGTAACCAAATTGCCATTGGGTAATGCGGAGCAAGTGCGCGATTTGAATGATTTGCTGGCACAGTCGGATATCGTCAGTTTGCACGTACCGGAGCTGCCCTCCACCAAAAACATGTTTGGTGAAGCACAAATCGCCACCATGAAGCCCGGCGCCGTTTTGCTCAACGCCTCCCGCGGTAGCGTGGTGGACATAGACGCCCTGGCAGCCGCATTGGAGAGCGGCCACGTGGGCGGCACCGCCATCGATGTCTTCCCGGTGGAGCCACGCTCCAACGACGATGAGTTTGTCACTCCCCTGCGCCAATTCGATAACGCCCTGCTAACGCCGCACATTGGTGGCTCTACCCAGGAAGCCCAGGCCAACATCGGCACTGAAGTGGCAGAAAAACTGGTGAAATACTCCGACAACGGCACCACCATCAGCTCGGTGAATTTCCCCGAGGTGGCCTTGCCATCACACTCCGGCACCCACCGCTTGTTGCACGTGCATCAGAATATCCCAGGGATTTTGTCGGCTATCAACCGCGTGTTCTCGGACAACAACATCAACATCTGCAGCCAGTACTTGCAGACTAACGAGCGCATTGGCTATGTGGTTGTGGATATCAATGCAGAATACAGCGAGATCGCTCTGGACGAGCTGCGCAAAATTGAAGGTACTATCCGCGCCCGCGTGCTGTTTTAAGCACCGAGCGTCCGCCACCGGCGTTGCCGGTGGATCTATTGCTTTAAGATCACCGGCAGCTGAGGTTTAGATTTAATGCTAAGGCTGCTGGCTTCCCCATCATCGTTGTAAACCAACTTAACCACCACGTAGGCCAGCTCTGGCGCCAACCATACCGAGGTGATGCGATCATCGCTCATGCGCTCCAGGCGAATGGCTTCAAATTGGCCGGCATCGGTGTCTACCATTTCTAATCCTTTTTTATGGTAGATGTAATGTTTAGGGCCTTTGCGTTTGGCCACCAGGTAATCAAATCGCTGCTGCTGCGGCTTACAGGCGACATCCATCTGCAACTTAAGTTGATGGTTTAAATCGTCGTAGATCTTACCTTCATAGGGGTAGACCTGGGTTTCACCGCGAGCCAGGGCGCTAAATTCACCACGGCCCGGGGCCACAGTTACGGTTAGGTTGTGGCGGTCTGTCATGCCCTTGCGATGGTGATCGAAACGCTGCAGCTGCCAATCCGGCAAAAGAAACTCACTGGTTTCATCGATGCTCATAAACAGCCATTCGGCGTGGGAGGACAGCTGCCAGTGGTTGTCTGGTTGGCGCTTAAGCGCGCGGGTGGAATCGACGCCGATAGACTTGTAGGTGGCTTGGTAACGCAATTGCACACCATCGAGGGCGGACACATACTGTTGCACACAGGCCTGGTAGGCCGCTTGGCCTGCGCCTTGCTCACTGTCGTTTTGCGCGCCGCTGGCTGGCTGGCTGGCCTCGTCATCGCTACCTGCCGGCTCTCCGGCAGCCTCGTTAGGCACTTGCTGCTGGGTAATGGGGGCTGCGGCCAATGCCGAAACCCCAGGCGCGGCCAAGCTTGTGTCGGACAACGACTCGGGCAGCGGCGTTTGCGCCGCTTGCTGGCTTGCAGCCAGCGACGACCGGGGCGCCATCTCGTCACTGTATAGCGGATCCACAGGCGGATCGGCGTTAACCGTTTTAACGCTACACGCCACAGTCACCAAGCCCAATGCCGCCATCAGGGCACTGGCTACTCGGTGGCCTCTGTGTTGAGCATGGCCTAAGTTAACGCGGCTACCGGAGCTCTTTACGCCCGGTAACCCACCTGACAACTGGTCCTGCCTCACGCTGTATTTCTGACCTCTAACATTTTTATTACCGATTGCCCCAAGGGCGATATCACTGGCTTGGAAAGCGATACTGTAAAAAAGTTGTCCCAGTTTATAAACCATTGCAATGTAATATTCCTCATTACATCGCGTTCAAACGCTGCCGAAGCGCCGTTAGCGCCTGCTGCCGAAAGGACTCAGCTTCGTTGACGAGGTTGTGATAAGCCCCTTCTAGCAGGCTTATCGTAAGCTCTGGCACACGGGCTTGCACCGCAGCCAAGTTAAAACGCCAATCTACCGTACCGTCTTGATCGCCTTGGATATAGAGCATTTTTCCCTTCTTGGGCGAGAAGGCCATAAATTCTCGCACCCACTGACGCATAGCTCCCACCCACAGACTGCTGGCATAGCCATACTGCAGGGAATCTTGCCGCAGAAATTCAGCGTAGGCCGGATCGTGACTGCCGCACACTTTCATGTCTCTGGGAAATTTTTTCAACACCGGAGACAGCACCGTGTGGCCTGCCACCAACCAATACCAGCGACTGGCCCGCACCAGCGGCGCCAACAAAATGGTATCAGCCAAGGGCGGTTCACCGCTGAAAAAATGCCGTAACAACACCGCGCCGCCGGTACTTTGACCGATTCCCACCCAGGGTTGGGGAGCCTCGTTGGCCACTGCCATCACCGCCGTTAGGGCATCGGTATACTGTTCGAAGGAGGCAATTGCTGCCCGTTCGCCGGTACTTAATCCGTGGCCGGGTTCATCGAAGGCCACCACAGTAAAACCGGCGGCCAAGCACTCGGCAATGAGATGATGGTATAAGCCAACATGATCCCAGTAGCCATGCACAATAAACACCGAGCCCTTTACCTTGGCCACGGGCTGCCAGACCTGCACGGCGATATCAAAGCTGCCCGCCTGGGCCTGGCCAAAATGGTAGCTGCGAGCCAGGCTTTGCTGGTCAAACGTTAGCTGGTAGTACTCTAAATACTGCTGATGCAGGGCGGCCAGGACTTGGGGGTGCGAAGCAAAACTGAAGGCAGGCCATGAGTTGGCGAGGCTGGCGAACGACGGCGAAGGAGTCATCTTAGGCTAGAGTTTTAAGCTCGTTGCGGGTGGGCTTGGGCCGGTGAAGGTTTAGTGGCAATACTCCTCATGGAGCATGGCTGTTGTTCAGTCTAACACTGCCAACCTATGAAAAGTAGTTGAGGTTTATTTTCGCCGGCTATCTTTACAGGGCTATGGCATATTTTTTTTGCGGGCTATGGCATCCCTGCCATTTTTGTTTTTAGTGGATTCAATCCGTTGGGCAAACTCAGTGACGTAAATTTAGAGGTGCACCCGACGAACCGTTTAGCTGGCCGGCGTGAGCCGGAAATTAACCTGCATTTTAAACTGGTACAGGCCGTTATCGGTGAGCAGCTCCGGCGGCGGACCAAACGGGCTGGCCGTCTCCACCGCGCGCACAGCGGCCTTGTTAAAGTATTTGTAGCGCGATTTATCACTGACCTCTACGTCCACCAACTCACCGGCTTGATCAATGAGCACATTGAGGGCTACCTGGCTTTCTCGGCCATTGCGCAGGCCGATCTCGGGGTAGCTCACCTGCTGATAGATTTTACGCTTAATGTCATCGTAATAGGTCTTGTTGACCAGCACAGCATCCACGCTAATGGCCTCAGGCTCTTGGCTTGCCGCCGGTAAGCTAGCCAAACGTGCTTCTTCGATAACCTGGGCTTCGCTGGTACCGGATGCCATGGCCAGTTGTGGCAACGGTGTCGTAGCTGCCTCAACTATGGCTTCACTGACCACCTCCGTAGCCTCTTGAACAGCGGGCGTGTCTTGCACCTGAACGGCCGCCACTGCAGGACTGTAGCTGGCGTTATTGTTAGCCGGCTGGGAGGCTGTAGGGTTTACTGAAGAATTTGCTGCGCTGACCGGAGCGGCTGCGGCCGCAAGCGGCACTTCACTCTGCACTCCAGTCACAGCCCCGTTCGTAGTGACTGGATCGGCTTGTGCTGCCAGCGCTAGCCCAGCATCACTGCCGCCTTCTTCACCGGGTGCGGCAAACCACTCTTGCTCAATTTGTTGCCCACGACCCTCTACCGGCGTGGCGCTTCGGTAACGCCCCAACAAGCCAACGAAAATATCACCACCAGACAAAATACCGCTGCGGAAGGTTGAGGAAGGCGGAACACTGCCCACCCAGGTCTGCAGCAAAAGCGATAACAGGTCACTACTGACGATGTTGCCGAGGGCGATATCGTTGAGCGTCACCTCCACCCCATCGCCGACACTGGTTAAACGCAGAGTATCACCCTCCAGTAGAGGGCCCCGGATCAATTCAGTGAGCGCGGCCAGGGCCTCGGAATTGGCCTCAACTTGCTGGCGATCGGCGTTAATGACCACGGATTCAAGCCAGTGACGGGCCAACCTTCGGCTGGAGACATCCTGGGCCACCACAACGTACTCCATGGTGGCCTGGCGGCTTTGCTGCAGCACTTGGTTGGCGTCGGTGGTGAGTACTGGCAGGTGCAATACCGCCAGGAATTGTTCTTTACCGTAATGTTCGTAGATGGCAGCACCGTTGATGTCGGCCTTGCATACGCCAGTCAACACCAGCAGCAGGCCCATAAGCCAACCACCAAGGTGCTTGGGTTGAGTGTGTGGCAGGTTTTGTCTCATTCGATCACTTTTCATTTTACATCGCCCAGAGGTGTATTCATCGATACCAGACGTATCTTATGGGTCATGAAGCTGATCATTAACTGCGCTGCGGGCCTAGTTTGGCAGCTGCACTGCCAATGGTTTGGCCGGTAAAGCTTATTTTTGTGGGAAGTCGACTAGGACGATAGTCGACGGCTGTCTGGACCTCCAATCTTGGCCGGAATGTAAAATAATTTTTGTCGATCCTGTCTCAAATTAATGGATTAGCTGGCGAGAGGATTCGATTTTGAGAGTGTGTACCTGCTTTTCTTTAGGTGCCACGGTGACGGCGTCATCCAACAGGGCGGCGTTTTCCAAACAGAGCATGTTGTTGTGGTCTTCGGTGCCAAACTGACTCAGCCTGCTGCCTTTTTCCTGCCATGGATTCCAAGCCACCAAACTGGGCAGATTTTGACTGGTGAGCACAATACTACGGCCGGCGACAGCATCCTGCAGGGCGATTCGCTTTGGCGCCTGGGTGTAAACGCGGTCGACTTCCTCACCAATCTCGAGCGCATCTTGCTGCTGGCAGGGCTGCCAATCGGTCAAGCAATCCAAATAGGCTTGCCCAGCTAGGCTCGGTACGGTCACCTCACTGATCTGCTCGACCTGAAAATAACTGTGCAAGGCCAGCGCGTAACGCCAGGGCCGATCGCTTAGGTTGGTAACACTCAGCGCCAGGGTCAGTGCCTCGTCCACGCTAACCACCAGCCCCAATCGGCAGGCGTAAGGCCAGTGTTTGGACTGCGGTCGGCAGCTGAGATGCAAGTGGTACACGTCTTTATCGACGACAATATCGTCCAACTGCCAGTCACAATTGCGCACAAATCCATGGGCTGGAGCATCATCGCCGGTAACCTGCTGACGCAGATCGGCAGGGTTGCGGGCGAGATCGGCAAACCATGGCCAGGAAATAGGAATGCCACCGCGCAGGGGTTTGCCCACTTGGTACTGGTTGTGCTCACTCAACCACAGCACCGGCGGCTGCCCCTTAGGCTGAAAGTGGCTTACCTGCGCCCCCTGCAGAAACACACGAGCTTCTGCTTTTGGGGTTTGTACATACACCGCCAGCAGGTTTTGGTGTAGTTCTATGTGCACGCCGGGGAGATTGCCGAAACGCTGGTAAAGTTGTTGCATCTGGGACGCTAAATCGGGTTGCTCGGATTGGTCAGCCATGGCGGGATAAGTCCTTTCTTTCTTGGGTGAGGCGCCGCCGGACTCAGCAACCGACAAAACACGATTAGCAAAGCCCAGCGGCGTACCCCCGCTTGGGGATTTGTGATAGGTTACCGCGCGGGGCTTACACAACAAAAGCTAAAATTTTATAGGCCCGCACTGATACTTTTTTATATTTAACCAACACAGTAGCCGGCCTTGCCGGTATTAGGAATGGGAAGCGTCCAACTATGTCCAGTTTTACTGAACAACTCGCAAAAATTAAGACTGAAAAAGGATTTATAGCCGCGTTAGATCAGAGCGGCGGCAGCACACCAAAGGCCCTGCGCCTGTACGGTGTTAGCGAAGACGCCTACAACGGCGACGAAGAAATGTTCGATATGGTGCACAAAATGCGCACACGCATTGTTACTGCACCAGCGTTTAACGGCCAGCGGGTTTTGGGCGCAATTCTGTTTGAAAACACCCTAGATCGCGACATTCAAGGGGTGCCGTCAGCAACTTACCTGTGGCAAGAACTCAGCGTTGTGCCGTTTTTAAAGGTCGACAAAGGCCTGGCAGCACTTGAGCAAGGCGTGCAACTTATGAAGCCCATTCCGCAACTAGGAGAGCTGCTGGAGAAAGCCAAGCAACAGCCCGTGTTTGGCACCAAGATGCGCTCCTTTATCGCCGAGGCTAACGAGGCTGGCATCGGCGCGGTGGTGGACCAGCAATTTGAAGTGGGCAAGCAAATCATTGCCGCTGGTTTGGTTCCTATCATTGAGCCAGAGGTCGACATCAACAGCCCAACCAAAGCCGAAGCTGAGACCATCCTGAAAGCGAAAATTCTGGAGCACTTGGATCAACTGGGCGACGACGAACTGGTGATGCTGAAGCTGACCCTGCCCGAGGAAGCCTGCTTCTACCAAGATTTAATCAACCATCCCAAAGTGGTTAAAGTGGTGGCGCTGTCCGGTGGCTACTCACGCGACGACGCCAACAGTAAGTGCGCAGCAAACCCAGGCATTATCGCCAGTTTCTCCCGCGCGCTAACCGAAGGTCTATCGGCACAACAAAGCGATGAAGAATTCAACGCAAGCCTGGATACCGCCATCGATTCCATTTACCAAGCCTCGGCAACTTAATAGGCATTAACCCGCCCGGCGGCCAGTGCCGCTGGGCTCCGCTAAGCGTCGAACTATGGCCAATCAGCGCAAGATTACCACCACCCTAGGTGGCTTATTGATACTGTCAGTGATGGGCAATTGCTGGCAGTTTTTCTCCTCTCTTGATAGCCAAGGCAGCACCCTCCCCACCGCCGAGCGCCGAGTCCCCCTGACCACCGAGAGAGCTACCCTGTTACAAAGTGCCATGGTATGGCTGCAGCGCCAGGAATTCACCCGCGCCATTACCGCCATGGAAGACCTGCGCAAAACAGCGCCAGGCCAGGCCGCCGAGTTGCAAATTGCTTGGCTGCAAGAGCTTTACGCCCAGCTCGAGAACGAACAATTCAACTTTGTGCAGTCGGCCCTGGACGCCCTGCTTGGAGCCTACCCCTATAACGAAGATTACCTGCTGCTGCAAGCAGACTTCCTAGAGCGCTCGGACCAAGCCCAATTGGCCAGCAGCGCCTACTACAATCTTGCCGACCAACCCTCGTTAAACGAGGACGCCAACTTAATCGCCAACGCCCGGCACTTAGCCCTGGCTGTGGTGGATGACTACCGCAACAACAGCAATTGGAACGAAGCCCTGGCCTTTTTAGACCAGCTACTGTGGCGCGAACCAGAATACCCCCCCTACGTGCTGGCGTTGATTCAGGTGCATCTCGGCCAAGGCAATTTTGAGCAGGCCCAATTGTACCTAGAACGCATCGCCGATAACGAACAGTACAGCAAGCAGGTTGCGGACCTAAAACAGCAGCTCAAAAACGCCGACCAACCTGCCGCCACCCAGCTCGCGCTGAGCGCCCAGGGTAGCCATTTTCTGGCACCACTGGATGCCCAAAACCAAACTTTGCAATTGATGATCGACACCGGCGCCAGCCTATCGGTGGTGAGCAGCCAACGCCTAGCCAGCCTGAACGAAACCGAGTATCTGCGCAGCGTCAACATGAACACCGCCGGCGGCGCTGTAAACGCCGACGTCTACCGGTTGGCCAGTGTCACCCTCGGCCCCTATGAATTAACCAATGTGGAGTTCGCTGTGTTGCCACTGGACAACCTCAGCGCCGATGGCCTGCTCGGCATGAATATCCTGGAACGGTTCCGCTTTAATATTGATACCGAGGCGAAAACCCTAGGGCTTGAGCTGAAATAGTGCACCTGAAAACTGCCGGCTTAGCGCGGCGCCAAACGGGCCCGAACCCTGTCTGTCAAAGTCCACTTTAAATGGGATTTGCACCAGTCAAAAGCTTGGCGTATGGTGCACCTATGGCGCACAAGTGATCAGAATTTGAGCAAGCATTCGCCACTAGCAACTATAAAATAAAAAAGCGTTGTTAATGCGCAATCGCTCGTCTGTACACATACACCCTTGAATATTGACATCTGCAAATATTAAGACCTTTAAACTACACCCTTAAATAGTCACAACAGTTAAACGTTCACAAGTTTTCGGTGCTGACCAACACGCTCGCTGTTAGGCGTATACCATTGGCCCCTCTGTTTACTTATTGGCACTAGGGTTAATAATTGGCACTAGCTGCGCTATTTCACGGCAACGACGGAACCTCTGGCAAGGAATGACCTAATGAACAAACTACAGCAAATAGAACGCCTGCATCAGTTGTTCACCACCCGCCGACGCCGCTTATCCCTGACAGACCTCGCCACCGATTTGGCCATTGAGCCCGAAGACTGCCAACGGCTGTTGGATCAAATGAAAGAGCAACTGGCCAGCCCCATCGAGTTTTGCAGCGGCAGTCAAACCTATGCCTACCCCGACCAGGCCTGCGGTCGCTATAAATTGCCCAAATGCTGGCTCAACGCCGACGAGTTTTTCCAGGTCATTGCCCTGGGGCAACAGTTGAAGCAGCCGCCGGCCGGCTTATTGCAAGAAGACCTCGCTCCTATGGGAGCCGCGCTGGAAGCCGCACTACGCAAGCGCAAAATAAGCCAGCATCAGTTTAGCCGGCGCATCAAAACCAGTGATTATCAGCCGCAGTATCGTTTTTATGGTGTATTTGGCGATTTGTGCGCCGCCCTACTGGACCGACGCCAACTAACCATTAACTACTGCGATGCAGATCGACAATCCCATACCGACAACATCTGCCCTCAGTTGCTGTTACAACGCAACCACAGCTGGCTACTCACCTACTGGTGCCAACGCGGGCGCCAGCTACGCTGCCTGGATGTAGCACGTCTAGATTCCGTCATTGTGTTGGCCGACCGAGCCCGTGAAATTGCACCCAAAAACGTAGAACACTTCCTAGGCAACCAATTTGGCCACAACCAAAAGCAACCGCTAACCGCACATCTGTGTTTCAGTGACGAAAGTGCCTTCCAAGTGGCCAAGCAAAGTTGGCACCCCGAGCAACAGGGTGAATGGCAGGGCGACCGCTATCACCTGCGCCTGCCCCTCATTGACCAGGACCAGCTGCTGGGCCAGGTGTTGGCTCACCTGCCCAATGTGCAGGTATTACAGCCCGCGCCCTTTGCCCAGCGCGTCACTCATTTACTGCAGCAGGCGCTCAACCTTCACAGCCAGCCCACCGTTACCGATACACCCCGAGCAAACACCCACCACACAGTGCTTGTGGCCAACAAGGCCGATGAGCCGACGCTGCCAGAGCAATCAGAGTTGCCCATGCAAGCGCGCGCCTAACGCCCTTGGGCAAGGGTTATTACGGCAATGGGGTTGCTTTGCATCAATTGTTGCTAATAAAAAAGTCTTATTGCAAAATCCACTGACTATTTCATGGAGGAATGAGACGAAGTCTCCTATAGTCAAATAGATGGCCAATGAAACCAATGAATGGCCAGAGCTTTCGGCTGGGTAGGTCTCCACAAGACTCGCCCCTGGTGTTGCCCTGTTAGCAAGGGGTGAAAAAATACCCTTTTTATTTTGTCCCGGGCACGGCAAGCGTGCCGCTTGGTGACCGAAACAGGCAATACCGCATCATTCCCGCCGCCCCAAAAGGACAATCCATGCTGGTACTCTATCCAGATATTAAACCCTACCGAAGCGACCTTCTGCCGCGCCAAGAACCCCACGAGATATACTTTGAAGAGAGCGGCTCGCCGGACGGCATACCGGTATTGTTTGTGCACGGCGGCCCCGGTGGCGGTTGCTCCACCTCCGATCGCTGCTTCTTTGATCCGGAAAAATACCGCATTATTTTATTCGACCAGCGCGGTACCGGCCGCTCTACTCCCCACGCCGAGTTGATGCACAACAACACCCAGGCACTGATCGAAGACATGGAGGCCCTGCGCGAGCATTTAGGCGTGGAGCAATGGCTTTTGTTTGGCGGCTCTTGGGGTAGCACGCTGAGTTTACTGTACGCCCAAGCCCACCCAGACAAAGTACTGGGGATGATTTTACGCGGCATATTTTTGTGCCGGCAAAAAGATTTGGATTGGCTTTATCAAGGCGGTGCCGCCCATATTTTCCCGGATCACTGGGAAGCGTTTATTAAACCGATTCCGCAGGCCGAACGAGACAATCTGCTCTCCGCCTATTATCAACGCCTAACCAGCGCCAACGAGCTGGCGCAATTGTCCGCCGCCAAAGCCTGGTCACAATGGGAAGCGCAATGCGCCACCCTACGCCCTAATCAAGAGCTGGTGAACAACTTTACCGCGCCCCACCGGGCCATCTCCATGGCTCGTATTGAAACGCATTATTTTATTCACGATGGGTTTATTGACGACAACCAAATCCTCAACAACATGGATAAAATCAGCCATATTCCCAGCATTATCGTACATGGCCGCTACGATATGGTGTGCACCCTGGATAACGCCAAAGCCCTGCACGATGCTTGGCCCGAATCCGAATTAAAAATTATTCGCGACGCCGGCCACTCCAGCCGTGAGCCAGGCACTGTCGATGCTCTGATTCGCGCCACCCAAGAATTTGCCCAACGCATCGAAAAAGATTTTACCGACCCGGCCTAGCAGTGGCCGCTGAGCCGGCAGAGTATCAATCTAGCGGTGGCTTAAATTATATATGCGCCAGGTATTTAGACTTTACCGCCGGTCAATAACGGTACGCTTTTTAGATGCCACTCCATTGGCCTTCCATGAGTAATTCCAAGAGCCTTCCGAGGACAAAAGGAACACAGATTGAAAGCCGTACTACAGCGAGTCAGCCACGCCAGCGTGGTGGTTAAGGGTGATACCATCGGTGCCATCGACCAAGGATTACTGGTCTTTATTGGCGTTGAAGCCGAAGACGATACCCAGGCTGCCGACAAACTCATTAAAAAATTGCTCAATATACGCGTATTCTCAGACGCCGAAGGCAAAATGAATTTAAGCGTCAGCGATATTGCCGGCGGAATATTATTGGTGTCTCAATTTACCCTGGCGGCGGACACACAAAAAGGCAACCGCCCCGGATTTTCGAAGGCCGCCAAACCGGAGCACGCCGAAATGCTCTACGATTACATGGTAGCAAAAACCCGTGAACAGCACGCCCAGGTGGCTACCGGCAGGTTTGCCGCGGATATGAAAATAAGCTTATTAAACGACGGCCCGGTGACGTTTTTACTGAATACCTAACAGTGCTTTCAGTGCGGGCTTGTATTTAGCAATTCGCACCCTTAAATGAGCATCAGCAGGCCCTAGACACTGGCAATAACCGCCCAGCATAGGCTAAGCTTAACTGCATCTATAAAAACAATGAATACGGACTTCTACAAACGGATTTACTGATTTAGCTTTACCGAAAACAAGCGCTACGGATTACAACTATGGAACTCGCAAGTAAAACCACTTTGGCGAGCGACGAGCCGGCTGCTGTAAAGCCTCAAGAGGGTAAAATCCTAATCGTCGACGATAACCCCGTTAACATCGCCATCATCGAAAAAATACTGCGCCAGGGCGGTTATCACAGAATAGATTCAACCATCGACCCAGGCGCAGTACGTGCCCTGTACCGCAATAATCGCTACGATCTTATCGCCTTAGATATCCATATGCCGGTTTGGAATGGCTTTGATGTCATGGAGCAATTGCGGGCGGATAATCCGGAAGATTACATTCCAGTTTTGGTGTTAACCTCAGACAACACCATTGAAACCCACCATCGTTGCTTGGCTTCCGGCGCGAAAGATTTTATTAGCAAACCTTTTAAAAAAGAGGAAGTTTTGCTACGGGTGCGCAACATCCTGGAAGTGCGGTTGCTGCACAATCAATTGCTGCACCAGCGTGATATATTAGAAGAGAAAGTACTGCAACGCACCGAGCAGCTGTACACCACCCAATTAAAACTGATTGATAGCCTGGCAAAAACAGCGGAATATCGAGAGTCGCAAACCGGTTCCCACGTGTCACGCATGAGCCAGTACGTCACCATTGTGGCCCGGGAATTGGGTTTATCGACGGATGAGTGTGAGCTACTGCAACAAGCCAGCCCAATGCACGACCTAGGTAAAATTGCTATTCCGGATACCGTCTTGTTAAAAAACGGCAGTCTGGACGAGCACGAATGGGAAACCATTAAATCCCACGCCGAGGTTGGCGCCCGTATTCTTAGCGGCCACGATTCTAAACTGATGCAGGTTGCTGCCACAATCGCCCGCACCCACCACGAACGCTGGGACGGCGGCGGTTACCCGGCGGGCCTTAAAGGCGAAGAGATTCCACTGTTTAGCCGTATCGTGTCGGTGTGCGATGTTTTCGACGCGCTTACCTCAGAGCGCCCCTATCGCGAGGGCTGGAAAATATCCAAGGCGCTGAATTATTTGCGCGATAATTCCGGCTCACAATTCGACCCGAAAGTCGTTAATGTATTTGAAAAGGTGATCGACCAAATATTGATTTGCCGGCAGGCGGATATCGACAGTGGCGTGCAAAATGCCCTATTGAATTAACCCGCCAAACGGCGGGCGCAGGAATTAGTAACTTGGACTTTCGTGGTCGGCATCGACTTCTGGTTCGGCTGGTTTTTTCACAAACCGGCCAAAGAAAATCCCCACCTCAAATAACACCCACATGGGCAAGGCTAACAGCGACTGGGAAATAATATCCGGCGGCGTTAGCAGCATGCCCAGGATAAAACAACTCACCACAACATAGGGCCGCTTTTTACCGAGCTTGTGCGCATCCGTAGCGCCAGACCAAATCAGCAAGACCGTGGCAATTGGAATTTCAAAGGCGCAACCAAAGGCAAAAAACAGCTTCAGCACAAAATCCAAATAGCTGCCCATATCGGTCATCACCGTGACGCCCTCCGGCGCCACCGACGTAAAAAAGCCAAACACCAGCGGGAACACCACAAAGTAGGCGAACGCCATACCGAAATAAAACAGCAGCACACTGGACACCAATAAAGGCACCAGTAGGCGCTTTTCGTTGCGGTACAACGCCGGTGCCACAAAGCTCCACAACTGATAGAGTAAAAACGGCAGCGCTAACAATACCGAGGTGAACAACGTCATTTTAAACGGCGTTAGGAACGGCGAGGCCACCTGGGTGGCAATCATACTGGTGCCGTCGGGCAGAAATTTTTGCAGCGGTTGCGCAACAAAGGTATAGATATCGTTGGCGAAATAAAACAGGCACAGAAACACCACCAACACGGCCAATATGGCGCGCAGTAAGCGATCTCGTAGTTCAATTAAATGGGCAACCAGCGGCTGCTCAACATCGTCGCTGTGGTTATTGTGTGCGGTCATATTTCGGAATTATCGTCGGCGCTGGTGGCAGCGGCCTGGCTGGCGGGTGCAGCCGGTTGAATGGTTTTTTTATCGTCTTTGCGGGTGTTTTCGCCAGCCTCCGCCACCGGCTCATCGCCAGCGTTTTTGGTGGCACTGCCATCGAAGGAGCTTTTGATGTCGTCGGCGATGGCTTTAGGCGTGTTGAGGGTGTGGTCTATGTCCTGCCGGGTTTGCTCCAGACGGGCCATGATTTCCTCGTTGTGCAATTGGCGCCGAATGTCATCGGCGCCGATCTGCCGTTCCAACTCCTGGCGGGTATTACTCAAGCCACGCTTAACACGGCCAATGGTCAGCAATATGCCTCGGATGGTTTCCGGCAGTCGTTCTGGGCCAATTACCAATAGACCCACCACGGCAATTACCAGCAGTTCAAAAAAACCGATATCGAACACCTACGCGCCCCAACCGATTAAGACTGAGTGGTTTGTTTTTTGTCCGCGCTCGCCGTCTCGGGCTGCTCGGCCTCGGCGTGCTCCACCTTGGCTTGTTCTTGCTTGGCTTTTTCTGGCTCGTCGTCATCCATGGCTTTTTTAAAGCCTTTAATGGCACCGCCAAGGTCACCACCAATGCCTTTTAAGCGCTTGGTTCCGAACAACAACACCACAATGGCCAAAACAATCAACAATTGCCAAATACTAATGCCACCAATACCCATTTTGTTTCTCCTGATCGTGAGCCGCTTATATTAGCGACTGCATTTGCTATTTTTTACGAGAGGCCTTCTCGGCCAAGCCAGACATATCAAAGCGCCTGGCCAATTCGGCCAGCACTTGGTCGGTTTCTACGCCCATATGGGCCAGCATCACTAGGCTGTGAAACCATAGGTCGGCCGTTTCGTAGATTAACTCTTTGTTGTCGCCACTGTGTTCGGCATCCTTGGCCGCCAATAGCGTTTCGGCGCACTCTTCGGACACCTTTTCTAGGATTTTGTTTAACCCTTTGGCGTGCAGGCTGGCGACGTAGGATTCCTCCGCGGCACCGGCTTGCATGCGCGATTGAATAATCTCAGTTAACTGTGCAAGTACGTCGGTCATTACCTATTGCCCATAAATTTGTTTCGGGTCCTTGATGACCGGGTCGGTGGTGACCCACTGATCACCCTCCAAACGCCGATAAAAACAGGATTCTCGGCCAGTGTGGCACGCTATGCCGCCCTTTTGCCGCACACTCAGCACCACCACATCGGCGTCACAATCCAACCGAATGTCTTCCACTAGCTGTTCGTGGCCGGAGCTTTCTCCCTTGTACCACAGCTTTTGCCTGGAGCGCGAGTAGTACACGGCCACCCGTTTTTCAGCGGTCAGGCCCAGGGCCTCTCGGTTCATCCAGGCCATCATTAAAATGCGGCCGCTGTCGGCATCCTGGGCCACGGCGGGCACAAGGCCGTCGCTGGTCCATTTCACTTCATCTAGCCATGCATGGCTCATGGTTGGCGTCTCTTCAACAGGCAAAGGGCGCTAGTGTATGCCAATGGCAGGGCGTTTCAAAGCCGAGCCCTACGGCAAATCAGAAGCGGAAAATCAGCGCCGCTCTAGCGCGGCGTCAAAAATCTAGCCAAACACCAACCAGGCCAGCAACGCGGCCACGCCCAGCACCTGGGTTACCAGGGGCAGCGCCACCAACCAACCAGCCACCCCGGGCAGTGCGGATACCGCCGCGGCCATTGCCAGGGGCAACCAAAGCCTAGGCAATAGTGAACGCTTGCGCGCCTGGCGCGCCTGCACTTCATTGGCGGCGCGCTGCAAACTGGGCGCGGTCTTGGCCAGGGTGATGAGGTTTTCTAGGTTGTTAAACACTAGGTTGGGCACCTCGGGGAATTTTTCCATCCACTCGGGGCCGTAGCGGCGAAATTCTCTGAGCAGCGTTTTGGGGTGGAAGCGGTCACGCAGCCACTTTTCCATATAGGGGTGGGCGGTTTGCCAGAGATCTAAATCTGGATACAACTGCCGGCCCAAACCTTCTATGTTGAGCAGCGTTTTTTGCAACAACACCAACTGCGGTTGCACTTCCATGTTAAACCGACGTGCGGTTTGGAACAGGCTAATCAATACCTGACCAAAGCTTATTTCGGCCAGGGGTTTCTCAAAGATGGGCTCACATACACTGCGTACGGCGGCTTCCAGTTCACCGACTGAGGTATCCGGCGACACCCAGCCACTGAATACGTGCAATTCTGCCACCTGGCGATAATCGCGGCGAAACATTGCCAAAATATTACGCGCCAAATAATACTGATCTTCCCGCGACAATGAACCCACCACGGCCATGTCCACCGCAATGTACTGCGGATTGCGCGGTTGGCTGCGAGAGACAAAAATATTGCCCGGATGCATGTCTGCGTGAAAGAAATTGTGCTCAAAAACCTGAGTAAAGAAGATTTCCACCCCGCGCTCGGCCAGGCGCTTCATATCGGTGTTTTGCGTTTTTAGCTGGCCGATATCGGTGACCGGAATGCCGTAGATACGCTCCATAACGATGACGTTCTTGCGGCAATAGGGCCAGTGGATCTCTGGCACGTAGAGCAGGGACGAGCCATCGAAGTTGCGCCTTAGCTGGCTGGCATTGGCCGCCTCGCGCAGCAAATCCAGCTCGTCCAGCACCGTGGTGCGGTAGTCTTCTACCACCTCGGGCAGGTGCAGACGACGCCCATCTTCGCTCAAGCGCTGCACCACCCCGGCCAAAATACGCAGTAGGGCTATGTCTTTTTCTATAACCGGTGCCAGCCCCGGCCGTACGGCTTTCACCACCACATTTTGGCCGCCGGGTAACACGGCACAATGCACCTGGGCCACCGAGGCCGAAGCCAATGGCTGGCGGTCAAAACTGGCGAATAGATCATCCACCGAGCCGCCCAAGGCGGCTTCGACCTCGGCGACAAAGCGCTCGCTGGGAAAGGGCGCAACGTCGTCCTGCAGTTTATCCAGGTGCCGCACCAAATCTGGCGGTACCAGGTCTGGCCGGGTGGACAGCAACTGGCCAAACTTCACAAACACAGGCCCCATGTGTTCAAAAAATCCACACAAGCGCTCGCCACGGCTGGCTGCGGGGGCCGGCAATAACGCCAACGGCCAAAACAGCCAGCGCACAAACCACGGCAGGCGTTGGGGCCGTATGAACGTGTCCAAACGGAATTTAACGATGGCGAGCAGAATTTGCAGAGAACGAACGAGGGCGAGCACCAGAAATCCTTACTCGGATGTCTCAGAAAGACGGGTTTTTAGACGCTGCACACGGGCCGCTAGGCGATCCGCAGCTAGGCGCAGGGATTGATTACGCTGGCGAAAATCTTCGAACAGGGCGCGATTGGGCAGCAATTGCAGCTCTTCTACACCGAACTCCACTGCCTGCTGAGTAACATTTCGGCCTCTAGCCTGGCCCCAGGCAAACGCCTGCCGAGCGCCGCTGGCAACGCCGTGGCCCACCACATCGCCCAAGTAACGATTGGCCATATCTTCCCAATCGATATCTAATTGGCTGGCCAAGGCCTGCCACTGCTGCAGCAACTGAGTGCTGCCCCGCACCGAAAGATGGTGTTGCGCCAGGCTTTCACCGCTGTTGAGCCAGGCCAGAATATCGGCCAAGCTGCCCGAGACTTCGGCGTCCGCCGCCTCGGCGTGGCCACGCAGTTGCAATTGCCCTTGGGCACAAAACACCGCTACGGTTAGGCTGGGCTGGCTTAGGTGTATGGCCAGGGTTTTACCCTCTAGCTGTTGCAGATGGGCCTGGCTGCCAGGGTCGAACTGCAGCAAGCCATTGGCGGTGCGCTCGGCACTGGCCAACAGTGCGGTGGTGAGGGTTGGGCCCAGCATTAAGGTTTAAGGCCCATGTGCAGCGCCACCACTCCGTTAGTCATATTGTGGTATTGGCAACGCTCAAAGCCTGCGTTTTGCATCATATCTTTGAGGGTTTCTTGATCTGGGTGCATGCGGATACTCTCAGCCAGATACTGGTAGCTTTCGCTGTCGTTGGCGATCACCTTGCCCATTAACGGTAGTACTTTAAAGGAGTAGTGATCGTAGAGTTTTTCCATAATCGGGCTTTTAGGTTTGGAGAATTCCAACACCAGTAGGCGGCCACCGGGTTTAAGCACCCGCTGCATGGAAGCCAGCGCCAGGTCTTTGTCGGTAACATTGCGCAAACCAAAAGCAATAGTGATGCAATCGAAGGTGTTATCCGGGAAGGGCAAATACTGAGCATCGGCTTGGCAGTAGGCAATATTACCGGCCACACCGCGGTCGGTGAGCTTGTCGCGGCCTACTTTGAGCATGGAATCGTTGATGTCAGCCAACACCACGCGGCCTTGGGGGCCAACCAAGCGAGAGAACTGAAAGCTCAAATCACCGGTCCCGCCGGCGATATCCAACACCGCCTGGCCGGTACGCACGGCGGACATTTCAATGGTGTAGCGCTTCCACAATCGGTGCACTCCACCGGACATCAAATCGTTCATGATGTCGTACTTAGCGGCCACGGAGTGGAACACATCCGCCACTCGGCCAGCTTTATCGGCTTTGTTAACCCGCTGGTAGCCAAAATGGGTGGTATTGTCTTCGCTCATGGTTGGTCCTGTTGGTAGGAATTTGAGCCGCTGGCAGGTTAGCAATCACTTGCGCCAGCGTACATTGCCAAGATTGGCCGGCTATTGTACGCCAAGCGCCGCACAGTTTGCAGTGTTGGTGCTTGCGGCCTGCAGATGGGCTTATTTACCATGCCAAGTTGCATCAACGCTCTCACCCACAGGAATAACCGCATGCGAAATTTACACCGAGTTATTGTAGGCCTGTTTTTGTTGCTGGGCTTAACTACCGTTACCGCCGAACCCGAGCCACTGTGGCTGGATGTACGCACGGTCGATGAATACAACGCCGACCACATCGACGGCTCTGTTCTTCTCCCTCACACCAATATCAACCGAGTGAGTGCCATGGCCCTGGGAGAAAAAAACGACCCAATCTATGTGTATTGTCGCTCTGGCCGCCGTTCTGCCATCGCCCTAAAAACCTTAGAGGAACTAGGTTTTACTAACGTCACCGACTTGGGTGCCTACAGCGCGGCGCAACAGCTCTTTTACCAAGAGAACCCGGCGCCTGGGGAATAATTCGTTGCCTAGCGTGCCAACCTTTCTGCAGCACAAAATCCCGCCTCCGGTATTAGGCGTTTTAGTGGCGCTGGGTATGTTGTATTTGGCCAAGGCAGGCGAATCGCTAAATTGGCCCATGGGGGTACGCTGGCTGGGCGCGCTTGGTTTTTTTGTGGTCGGTCTAGCCATTGAGCTAACGGCAATAATCTCTTTTCGAAAAGCCAAAACCACCATCAACCCGCTAACACCCAATGACAGTTCCCAGTTAGTGGCCCACGGCATTTATCGCCTTAGCCGCAATCCCATGTATGTGGGCATGGTTTGCCAGTTGTTGGCAATGAGTTGGTACCTGGCGGCACCGATCACACTTCTGGGTTTACCGGTATTTATCTGGCTGATTAACGAGTGCCAGATCAAACCCGAAGAGGCCGCTCTTAAAGAGCGGTTTGGCGAGCACTTTCACCAGTACCAAGCACGGGTGCGGCGCTGGCTTTAAGGGCCTCACCCGTTGTTGCAGGGGCGAGTCTACTGCAGAGGCGAGTCGGAGGGCAGGCGACGGGGCTTAAACGTTACCCAAAATACTCCTCGGAAATCTCCCGGGGCAAAGCCAAGGGCATTGTCTTCTGGATACAGAGCATCAATTCTTTGGCCTAAGCTTGGGGCAAGGTCACTACCGTGGCAGCTCAAACACATGGGCTGCACGGTGATGGGTTCAACGTAGGCCGCCAGCTCGTAGGGCAGCGACAAGGACACAGGACCCTGGTCGGGGTTAGCCACAAACGACTCCACCACCGGCGCCAACCACGCCGATGGCCTGTTTTGGGGGTTGCGTAGTTTGTGGCTACTGCGGCCAACAGTGACTTCACCGAAGGATAAACCTTTTGCGATGCCAGGTGCCTGCAGCTTGCACACCTGCAAAGCCTGCTCTGGGCCTGCGGCCATGCCGTTTTTTAGCGCGGCTTTTAATTGCTGTTTAAACGGCAGCAGTAAAGCCGCGCCCTGGGTGGCTACCATGGACTTTTGCTCGTCAGTTAGCGTTGTAACGGCTTGCGGCTGCGGAGGTTGCTCTGCACAACCGAGCAAGAGAGGTAACCAGCTCAGTTGCCAATACCTTCGGATAGATAGGGCCATGGGTTCTCCTAAGCCGGCGCGGCATGATGTCTGTAAACGATAAACTAGTGCGATTCTACCGCATCGCCCGGCACGGGCGTCCCAGACCTTGGTTTTAGCAAGCCATAAACATTGACCAAAATCAAAACCAAGCCAATGCACTCTAGCAACCAATTAATTTTGAACCCGTAGCGAAAATGCCACCACATAACATCGGGGGTTTGGAACACAGTAACCCGAATAATGGCGTAACAGGCCAACAGACTGAGGCCAAATATCGCCAGAATGTGCGCGCGCAACACATGCCGATATAAGTATAAAAATGAGCACACCAAAATCACCGATAACACGGCGCTGGATTTAATGAACCCAACTTGGACGATTCGCCTCTGCTCGTACCAGCCCTGGGCATGGGCCAGTGCGCCAGCCTCTTCAATCAGCAACTGGTGCAAATCCAACTGTTTGTTTAGCCCGAGAAATAATAAAGCCAATGCAAACAACAACCATAATATTCGCTGCCGTTTAACCTGGCTGGCAAATAAACCATTGGCACGCCGATTAACGCAATAGGCGCCGTAGGCTGCCACCATATACAAAATAGCTGTAACCCAACCACCTACGGTTGGATCTCCGACTTTAAATGACCAAGCTTCTCGCACGGCGAAAACATGCACGACTGTTACTCCTTTAAACAGTGAGCGCCTACTAACAAATCAACCGGTAACAAACAGCCGACATCGGAACAACCGGGCGGTGCCAATCAAAATGGCACTCTTTAAACCCATTAACATGATCCAAGTCGACCTTAAAAACCCCGTTTAGTTTAGTGTGCATTCACCAACCCAGGCTGAATAGTTCGGCTGACGGAACGCTCCTTCTAACATTCAACAAGCCTTAACCACCGCACATCCGCCAGGTAGCAGGGGCTATTTGCGCGCCGCCTTACTGTGAACTATACATTGGTAATATTCGACACACTGCCACTGTTGTCGGCGCGTGGGAAGTGCTGGTGTGGCGACCGATCGAGTGCCTAAACGCAGCGCGGAATCGAAAGACACTCATAGGTAAGGTATCTATGAGTGAAAACGTTCCTACGATAAAACTATGAGTGAAACCACCATTGAACAAAACATTAACCAGCCAACAGCTCTTTTCCCACGTTCATCGAACCTGGGAATGCTACAGCCAATCGCCCCTTAACCAAGTAGCGGATAACCACTACGAAGCCACCTGGGCGGAAGACTTGGACTGGTTTGCAGCCAAAGCAAAGGCACCGAACGATTGTGCACTGTTGTTTGGCATAGACCCTGTATTGGGCCTTTTGATTAGCGGCGAAATGTTCGACCGGCCAACCACCTTTATAGATCAAGCCGACGTCCACGACGCCCTGGGTGAACTCACCCATATTGTGGCCCGCACCATCACCGCTGACTTGGGCATTAACCACAGCTTGCAAACACCAGTGGCGGTTACCACGCGACAGCGGCAACATTTTTTAAACGCGTTTAACGTTGAATCGGAAATGTTGGCGCAAAGCGATCACCACTACTTTTACTCCGCTCTTGTGAGCAGCAAGGCCGCTAACTGAACATGGAAAAAGCGCGTGTTTTAATCGTCGATGATAGCCGGGCAATCCAGACGATTATTCGTCGTGGTTTGGCCAAGGTCGACAGCGTAGAAATGGAAACCCGCGTCGCCAACGACGGCGTGGAGGCATTTGATATCGCGCGTAGCTGGGCTCCCCAACTCATATTAGCCGACTGGCATATGCCCAATATGAACGGGCTAGAATTACTGCAAGCTATTAACCAAGAGATGCTGGGCATTAAACTGGGCTTTGTTACCAGTGAAACCTGCCAGGCACGCTTGGACGAGGCCCGTGATGCTGGCGCGAAATTTATTGTAAACAAACCGTTTAACATGGAGGAGCTTACCGCTACCTTGTTACCGGTATTGCAACAACAAACAGAAGTGACGGTATACGATGAAGACGGTAACAGCAAGGCTCGCTTAGCTGACATAGAATACCTACAACAAACCGTGGCCAGCAAATGCCCGTTTACCGTGAGCTTGACACAGGCCGAGCCCATATCGGCAGAAAGCATTAAGCCGCCCTTTGCCATGGGCTTTTACCACCAACCGGATCAAAGCAAAATCGCCGCCCTGTGCCTTATGGATATGCAAGCCGCCTGGGTTATCGGTGCTAGCGCTAACAAAACCAGCCCACAAAAGCTGCGTGAACTTTTACAGCACAAAAAACTGCCCACGACCTACATTAATAGTTGTGAGGCAATGGCTAAAACCCTTGGGGCGAGCTTTACCGACTCCGCCAACCACAGCAAACCGTTACAGTTAAACCGGTTTAATTTTATTAACAAGTCCTTTCCAAAATTAAAGTCGCTGCTCAGTACCGCCACATCCGAACGCATGGATGTCAATATTACCGCCCCAGGCTGTGGTAACGGCCGGTTAATTTTAGTGACCTCGTAGGTACGTTTATGTCGCAAGATATCGCCATTGCTATCATTATTAATCTAGGCCTGATACTGATTTTTTCCTGGGCGTTTTTCTGGGTGATGCTGACCATGAAAAACAAGGAAGCTGAAAAAATCAACAAGGCGGTGAAAAAGGCCAGCGACGACGGCGACAAGAAACCCTCAAGCACTGCAAGCAACAAAGAACCGAGCAAAGAGAACAATACTAAATCGCCTCCGGAAGAAGACGAATTTTTGACTAAACTTCGTCAACAAAAGCAGCAGCAATTAAAGCGTGTGAATGACGTCAACTCTCGTCTGCAAAGCCAGAACAGCAGCGATAAAGACATGGTGCAATTGGCGGAGGATATCAGCGAGTTGGAGCTGCAGTTGCACCAAAGCCTGAACGACATCAACCAACAGGCCGCCGAGTTTGGATCCGCCGGTGGCAGCAAAGACCAATTTACGGCAGACGAAGATACCCCAGCCAGCAGGGCTGATTTATTAAAACTGAAGAATAAGCTTAGCAACGCCCGCTCTGAGGCCCACGGTCTAAAAGGCGAGGTAGAGAAACTCAGCAAACAAAATAACCAGCTTCAACGCTACCGCACAGAGCACCAAGAAATGTCCAATAAGGTGGCGGATTACATCGAACAAAACCGTAAAAGCGTTAAAATCATCAGCGCCCTTAAACACAAGCTGGATGCAGCCCAGTTGGCTGCCGATGAGGCACGCGCCGCGTTAGAGGCGGCCAACGGCGATGCCGATGACGATGCCTTGCAGGCGGCCTTACTAAAAGCCGAGCAGGAACGCCAAGCCCTGGAAGATCAATACAACGAGCTTTTAGGTCAACTGGAAGGCGCGGAGAAAATCTCCGAAGAATTGGAGCGCAGCCAAAAAGAATGCGCCCAGTTGGAAGAGGCCTACCTAGCACTGGTGGCCGAGTTAGAACAAGAATCCCAGATAGAGTTTGCCGTAGAGGGCGAAGACGCCGAATTTGGCAACGACGATTTCGGCAAACCCAGCAAAACTAACTCTGCCACCGCCGCCAGCGCGGCAATGAATATCTCCACCGAGGCACTGGATGAAATCGCCGATTACAACGAAAACTGGCTGGCGGATGCGACTAAAAAAGCTGGCTGATCACGCCGAGCGATGCACCAAACTACCTCGAATATTCGAAATATCTTTAGCCGGGGAACAACCGTATAAACGGCTGTACTCACGACTAAACTGAGACGGACTCTCATAGCCAACTTTATAAGAGGCGCTGGCGGCGTCTAAGTCCTCTGATAGCATCAACCTACGAGCCTCTTGCAGACGCAATTGTTTCACATATTGCAATGGGCTCATGGCCGCCATGGTGCGAAAGTGATGGTGATAAGTAGACACACCCATACTGGCGATTTCTGCCAAGTCCTCTACCCGCACCGCTTGGGCAAAATTCATTTTCAACCAGGTTATAGATTTAGCCACCTGGGACGACTGCGTGCCCATGGCCGTAAGTTGACGTAAAAGACTACCCTGCTCCCCCACCAATAATCGATAGAAAATCTCTTTACGGTACAAGGGCGCCAACGCAGGAATGTGTTCTGGCTCATCCAATAAATTCAATAACTTAATAAATGGCTCAATCAACTGGGGCGTAAGCTGCCCGGTGGCCATGCCTCGACCATTACCGTGGCGGCTGGGCGTTGGCAGATGACCGTCGGCGATCAATTGGGTAATTTCTTTTTGATCGAACGTCAGTTTAAGCCCCAAATAGGGTGTGGTTTCACTGACGGCCAAAGCTTGAGCCATTACCGGTAAATGCAGGCCAGAAAAAAGGTAGTTTTCGGTGTCGTAGTAATAGGTTTCTTTACCCAATTGCACCCGCTTAGCGCCCTGGGCGATAAGACACACACTGGGCTCGTAAAACCCTGCCATGGGTGATGACATAGTGCTAATTTTAAATGCGGAAAGCCCCGGAACCTGGGTTTCCACGGCGACCTCTTGGCCCGTCACCGAAGCCACCGAGTTCGCCAAAATGCGCATTAGCTCTGCTTGATCTACCTGCATCATTGGGCTGCCTTAAACGATTATCGTATCAATACTAGTATATCGCCCTCGCTCCCCAGTAAAAATCATCTACGCCGGCATCAAGAGAAATAGGCAATGATACGGCAGAAATTGGCTACTCCTGATTTGCACGCCGCTCGTATGCTTTACACCACTGGAAATTGCTTGGTGAAGCATTGCCATTTTCGTGGCTGGCCGTCCTGGCTAGGAATACAAGCCAGCGGACATATGCCGTAGTATTCACTGAACGCCAATCCAACAACAAACAGGTAAATTTAGTGAGCAGAAATCATAAATCGGCAACACTTAGTGCGATATTGTTATTAATATTATTGCCTGCCTCGCCCTGGCTGCAAGCCAGTTCAGATAAAAACACGCTTAACCCTCGCCAGCAAGCGATTATTCCCATAGCGGCATTTACTGCCACTGGTGATTTGCAACGGTTAGAGCCCGCCTTACACCAAGGCTTGGAGCATGGCTTAACCGTAAATGAGATAAAAGAAATATTTATCCATTCCTACGCCTATGTAGGCTTCCCACGCGCGCTCAACGGCATCAATACTTTTATCAACGTGATGGATGAGCGCCAAAATAATGGATTAAAAGACACCACCGGCAAACAGGCCTCTCCGCTACCCGACAATTACGACGCCATAGAATACGGCCACCAAACTCGGAATGCCTTGGTAGGGCGAGACATTTCCAACCGTACAACCGGCTACGCGCCTTTTGTGCCAACCATTGATAATTTTCTGGTTAGGCATCTGTTCGCCGATATTTTTGTGCGTGATATTTTTAGCCATAAGGATCGTGAGCTGATAACCATTAGCATGCTAGCAGCGATGACCGGCACCGACCCGCAACTGCGCGGCCATTTAGGTATTAGTCTTCGAGTGGGTTTTACAGCCGAGCAACTGGGGGAATTTATCCAAATACTCAACAACCAAGTCAGTTCAGTTAGCGCCCAGCGCGCATTTGCTCTGCTTAAGCAACATAATCCAACGGGCTTAAAGCCCCTTCCCAGTGCGCCATTAACCGTTGCCAAACCGGGGGAAGCGACCATAGCGCCGGCGGATCGTTTCACAGGCACAGCCCGCATCAGCTTCCGATTTTCTTCTCCAGAGGACGGCGACTTCGCCGGCGGCTTGGTGGAGTTTGAAGCGGGCAGCAGAACCGCCTGGCACACCCACCCGAAAGGCCAAACGTTAATTGTTGTTTCTGGTACTGGCTGGGTGCAGTCTGAACATGGCGATATTCAAACCGTCTCCAAGGGCGATGTGGTCACCATTCCCGCCAACACCAAACATTGGCACGGAGCCACGGACAAGACAGCCATGACACACGTTGCAATAGCGACGTCACTGGCGGGGACGCGTGTCACCTGGTTAGAGAAAGTTTCACTTAACCCTACCGATATTAAAAATCCACAATAAAAAATAGGAAAATGTTATGACGTACTCGATCACCCCCAACATTGTATCTGCCACAGTAGCCATGTTGGCCGTGGTATTTTGCACTCAAGTTCTAGCAAGCGAAGAATCGGAGGCTTTAGCAGAATTGTCACAGCAAAAGTGGCAGTGGATGTCGGATAAGAATGTAAAGGAACTGGAGCCGCTTTTTCATAACGACGCTAAATTTGTTCACATGAGTGGCAGTTGGAAAAAACAACGCGAGCTGGACATCATTAAAGAAGGCAGTATCTGGTACAAAAACACCAAAGTGCACGATGTTGATGTAGAACTGATCGGAGACTCCGCGGTGGTATGGAGCAGAATTACCCTAGAAGCCCATGTACGGGGTAACGACGTGTCCAACGAATTCACCACCACAGAAGTTTTCGTCAAAGAAAATGGCCAGTGGCAAATATTGGCCCTCACCTTTAGTAAGGTTCGTGATAGCCACAAGATCGAACATTAAAATCAATTCGAGATCATTAATGAAAACACTGACGTTAAATAACGGCACGTCCATACCAACGCTTGGTTTTGGTGTGTTTCAAATCGACCCTAGCCAATGTGAGAGTGTCGTTATCGACGCCGTGGAAAGCGGTTATCGTCACATTGATACCGCGGCATCCTACGGCAATGAAGCTGCCGTAGGCAATGCCTTGCGCAGTACTGGCATACCGCGTGAAGAAATTTTTTTAACTACCAAACTGTGGTTACAGGGCGCCAGCTACGAAGGTGCCCTTGCCCAATTCCAACGATCGCTCGACCGGCTGCAAACCGATTACGTCGACCTGTATATCATTCATCAGCCCTATGGCGACGTGCACGGTGCATGGCGGGCTATGGAATCCCTACTGAAAGAAGGCAAGGTAAAGGCCATTGGCGTCAGTAACTTTTCTACCGATCGGGTGGCCGATCTTATGGCGTTTAATGAGGTGACTCCTGCGGTTAATCAAATAGAAATCAACCCGTTTAACCAACAATTACAACCCGCACCCTGGTTGCAAGCCAAAGGCATTCAGCCACAAGCCTGGGCACCCTTCGCGGAAGGTAAAAATAATCTCTTCCACCACCCGGCGTTAGCCGCCATCGCCCAAGTACATAGCAAAAGTATTGCTCAAGTAGTACTGCGTTGGCTGGTGCAAAGAGGTGTAGTGGCGCTGGCCAAAACCGTCGACAAACAACGCATGCAAGAGAACCAAAATATTTGGGATTTTGAACTAAGCGCGGCGCAAATGTTAAAAATTACGGCGCTAGACACCGGCACCAGTGCCTTTTTCTCCCACCACGATCCAGCTATGGTGGAATGGCTGTGCAGCTTTGAGCTGGATGTGTAAGTAGGACGTTTTCAAATGAAACGGCAGCTATGCCGTTTCACCACTGAAATAAAAACGTTTGTTTTTATTTTCACCACCTTCCCAATGGCTGATGACATTGAAATTAGTGGCGATTTTATCTGCCACGCCGGCGCCCAACCAAATACGATGTTTTCGGCTGGGCACTGGTTTTTTTAACCCGCAGTACGATTACGTAACCGAATATTAAGCAACTCCACCGCAAACGAAAACGCCATTGCAAAGTAGATATACCCCTTGGGTACGTGCACGTCGCAGCCTTCTGCAATCAGCGTAAAGCCCACCAGGGTTAAAAAAGATAAAGCCAGCATTTTAATGGTGGGGTTATTATCCACAAACTGGCCAATGGACTCGGCGGCAACCAGCATCACCACCACCGAAGCAACGATGGCTATCACCATCACACTTAGGTGATCCACCAAACCCACCGCTGTTATTACCGAATCCAAAGAAAAGACGATGTCCAATACGGCAATTTGCAGCACAACGGCCAGCATGCCCGCCGTCGCTCCAGACGCCGCCCTGTGCTCGGATGGCTCAAAGCTGTTGTGAATTTCATGGACTGATTTGGCCAGCAAAAACAAACCACCACCAATGAGAATGATATCCCGGCCGGAGATCTCTTGGCCGGCGGCACTAAACCACGGCTCAACCAACCCCATCACCCAGGACAAACTGAACAACAATAGCAAACGCGACACCATGGCCAAACCGATACCAATACGCCGGGCTTTGGCTCGGTTTTGTGGCGGTAGGCGGCCCACCAGTATCGAGATAAAGATGATGTTGTCGATGCCTAAGACTATTTCCAACGCCATCAGCGTTGCTAAGGCTACCCAGGCTTCTGGGCTAGTAAACCATTCCAGCATGATCATACCCTTTAGAGAAAGCTGCGGTTGCAGCGCAAGGGATATGGGGATGCTTTGGCCAAAAAACATGGCCAAGCAAAAATTTTAGCCATTGTTGAAAGCTATTCGCTCAGTTGCCCACAGCAGCAAACAGAAACTGAGATAAATGCAGTTATGCATTCACTGAAGAATACAGTGATAAGGAAATATTACACTCTCAGACAGGAAGGTTATTATCATGAATAGATTAGCTGGCCAGTCAATAAGAACGTTGTACATAATGTTAACGACCACGCTACTGTCAGCCTGCACGGTTAACTTAACCGACGAAACCGGCCCCAATTTAGCGGTAAACCCGCCCATCAATTTGCAGACGTTCGAGGCCGACGTTACGCGCAGAGGTGGCGTCACCATCGATGGTGTCACCGTGGCACTGGATGGCGGCGCAACTCAACCACTGACCGGCGTGGCAGTGGACGGCAACGGCGTGGGCACTTGGCGCGCCGATGTGTCTGTGGCCCCCTGCGAAGAGTTGGTGTCCTATCGCTTTAGCGTGGATTACAGTGCGCCTTCAAGTAGAACCAAAGTGTTCCCCGAGGAAGGCTCCTTTGTGCAGCCCATCAGCGGCACTGACCCGCTGTGTGACAATGTTATTTCGGCCTCTAAAACCTTTACCGTGAATAGCTACGAAGACTTACCCGATGGCAACCCAGGTGACGGCTTTTGCAACATAACCAACGCCAGCAACGATGGCACTTGCACCCTGCGGGCGGCGGTAATGGAAGCCAACGCTCGCTCCGGTGTAGACCTAATTAGAGTCCCTACCGGCCGCTATACACTAACGCGAGAGAAAACTGGCTCCGCGGAGGCCGACGATACACCGGAAGACGCCTGGGGAGACCTAGACATCACCGATTCTGTTGCCATTGTCGGCATTGTTGGCGACAGCATCCACATCGGCAGATTTATGCAGACGCAGACCAGTAGCGTTGGACCCGGAGGCTACTTGGTACCTGTCGTCAATTTCATCGACCGCCCGAATTCAAACAATACCTTTGTCAAAATTGATGGCGGTGAAATAGATCGGGTGTTCGATATACACGTCGGTTCGACCGACTCTGGGTTCGCCTTTTTCAATAAGATCGCCGTACTTAATGGCCACATCAACGATCGCCCCGGCGGAGGTATTTTGAATCAAGGAAGACTGCGTTTAAGTCGTGTGGCCGTGTACGATAATCGGCTATCCCAAGGATCTGGCGGAGCAGGCGGGGTATTTTCTCAAAACAAAGGAGCCGGCATAGCAAACCTCGGTGTTCTTGTAGCTGAAGAATTAGCCTTGGTGAATAACCGCATTCTAGGAACCACAGGTTTTGCCGGCGCTCTCTGGGCCAACGCCAACAGTAGCGCTACCATAAACAACAGCTTGTTAGCGTTGAATCAGGCACGCTTTAGTGGCGCAATTTATGTCGATAACGGCGAAGACGGTAGCGCTGCCGGCTCAGTTGCGCTCACTAATACGACGGTGGCTTACAACTCTAACAGCGGCAGTTCTAATAACGCCATTAATAACCACGGAAGCCTGACCTTAAATTTTGTAACGCTGGTGCAAAACAATCGTGGCGGGCTGGCCAGCAACGCTGGCAGCTTAAGCTCAGTAAGTAATAGTTTGCTGGCTAACAACGGCAGCAACCAGGATTGCGATAGCGGCACCGTTAATAGCTCAGGCGGTAATATCATTAAAGATAACGGCTGCACCATTGACGGTGCTCAGCTCAGTCCCGATCTGGTTGATTTTTCCGGTTCCGTTATCGCCGACAGTTTACGGCATCAAGGAGGGTTTACCTATGTTATCCCTATTCGACCGCCCTTTGATCCTAGCTCTTCTATCATCGACCCCACGGACCGTATCAGCGCAGCCATACCCAAGCCTGATTTTGATCAACGCGGCAGCGGTTTCGACCGAGCAATAGATGCCGACGGCAGTGGCGACGCTGAAATGGACCCAGGTGCTTATGAGTATTCACCGCGATGATTCTATGAGCCATTGTTAAATGCCTTCTCAGCTTCTGTTAAAGCAGATACGTCCGCATAACGGTCTCATCCCAGATGGTAGCGCTACTGAATTCATCTACAGTCTTTAAAAATCATGCTTTCTCGCCTTGCAAAAGATAAATCTCAATGGCGACTATTCGTCCACCGCTGGATACGTCATGGCAAAGTAGTGAGTGTTTTAATTTAGGGGCTCCCTATACTCTTTAACAATAGTTGTTAGCATGTCGCGGCCGGGTAGCGCTGTTTTTCGGAGCGAGTGATGGCGTTAAAAAAATCTGTTAAGGTCATCGGTGGTGTAAGATCAAAATTACTTTTTCAAAGCCTCATACTTAGCACAGGCTACCTTTCTTTCTTCAATCAAGCTAGGGTCAGATGCCCCCATGGCGGCAACCGTTGCCGAATTACAGGCTTTTCTAGCTTTAGCGAGGTCTGACTGTTCCGTACCAGCTGATATGCTAGCAATGGTAGGTTTGTAGGTAATCGATGCATTGCAGTACATGTTTTTCGACTTGATGTGCCGCCAATGGTTCTTGGGGTTTTCACTCAGATGCGTGCACAAGTCAGAGAATAAATCCCTGGCTTTTACCGTACACTGCGAATAAGTTTGTATATCCTGGCTGTAGCTACCGCATACGCTATCATCTTTGATTCGCCACATTTGATATTGGAAAGGAATCGTCATTCCTTGATATTCAATTGTCACTGCTTTTATTTCTGTGCCAATAGAGTCTGTTAGCTGCCTATGGACATTACTCTGCACTGTGTTTAAGTATGCGCTAAACAGATAGGTTACTGGGTCCAAAACTCACTCCATAAGTTAGTTGTTGTTAGATGCGATTCACTTTTCGTTAGTAGGATGGTTGATTCGTCTAAATATTCCTGATGTGTGACTTATTAGCTCCTAGAGCATAGCATTTTAATAGTTGGTCAGCATTTGAATCCTAGCTTTAATGGGCCCTTTTCGCACTGGTGACCGCGGAATTCGTTCCATTTTACACTTGACCCTACGTGCGACCGAAGAAAATCATGTCAAAGGTTTAAACTTCTTGTACAGTACATTTAAGTGGATACCCATGGCTTTTGGCAACATCATCGATAAGTGCGCATACTTTGTTAGCAGCTTCTTTGTTGGCGATATAAACGCCAGAAGAGTCTAACCTGGTATTTGTACTGACTTGCGAGCCAAATCCTCAGTGCTGTACGACAAATAATACTCAAGCACTTCAATAGCAAAGCCCAGCGGCGTAGAGTTATTATTGCGCATTGTTATTTAATAATACCCTTTGTTTTTATTCTCTTTTATAAAATCTTAAATTGTCGAATCTATTACAGGCAATTGAATCACTGCATCTTTGAATTCAATTTGAATCGAAGTTAATTTTCCCGCTAGAAAAAACGATAAAGCCAGCGAAGATTGCATGGAGAGCTACTTAAATTAGATCTTCCATGAATTTTTATGATTTTCCCTTTCGTGTATTATGGCTTTATTAGTTTTTCGTAGGGCGGAAAGTTGCTCGTGGTGTGGCGCATGGATGTATACACTTCTTTAAGGTTTTCAGCTGCCTGGTCGTAGGTATGCAAAAGCTCCTGAATTTCTCCTTTATCTCTAACCGTCTCAGACTCAAGAAGACCCTCAAAGTACACAATTTGCTTTTGGACTGACTGAAAGCTGACAAGAATCGTTGACAGGCTTAATTCAACCATTGGTTCGCATCCTCAGTTGAGATTGTGCGTTTGCAGCCTGGGCAGTTCCAACCCGAGTAATTGGATTCCATAATACGTGAAAGCTCAGGATCAACCTGTAGACTGGGTCTAATTTGTGGCGGAAGTTTACGGGCACAAAAAAACGGGCCGCAGCCCGTTTTCTAAGGTGATAGTTAAAAAATTAACTATTTCTTCGCCCGCTTACGCTCGTTTTCGGTCAGCAGCTTTTTGCGCACGCGGATGCTTTCTGGTGTGACTTCTACCAATTCGTCATCTTCGATAAATTCCAGCGCTTGCTCCAAGGTGTGCTTAATGGGCGGCGTTAGCGTTAGGGCTTCGTCGGTACCGGCGGCACGTACGTTGGTTAATTGCTTGGCCTTGGTGGGGTTAACTACCAGGTCGTTGGCGCGGGAGTGAATACCGATGACTTGGCCTTCGTATACATCAATACCGTGGCCCAGGAATAAACGGCCGCGGTCTTGCAAGCTGTAAAGAGCGTAGGCCAGTGTTTTGCCTTTAACCATGCTCACCAACACACCGTTTTGACGGCTGGCCACTTCACCCACCTTAACCGGGCCGTAATGATCAAAAACGCTGGTCATAATACCGGAGCCGGAGGTCAGGGTTAGGAACTGGCCACGGAAGCCAATCAAACCGCGTGACGGAACAACAAACTCTAAGCGTACGCGGCCTTTGCCATCGGGCTCCATGTTGGTCAGCTCGGCTTTACGCAAACCCAGCTCTTCCATTACCGAGCCTTGGTGCTGGTCTTCGATGTCGATTACCACAGCTTCGAACGGCTCTTGGATTTCACCGTCGATTTCACGCTGTACTACTTCCGGGCGGGATACACCCAGCTCGAAGCCTTCACGGCGCATATTTTCAATCAATACCGACAGGTGCAATTCACCACGACCAGAGACGATAAATTTGTCTGGCGTGTCGCCTTGCTTTACTCGCAGAGCCACGTTGTGAATCAGCTCTTGGTCCAGGCGCTCTTTGATATTGCGCGAGGTAACGAACTTGCCCTCTAGGCCGGCAAAGGGTGAGTCGTTAACCATAAAGGTCATGCTCACGGTGGGCTCGTCCACAGACAGCGCCGGCAGCGCTTCAACGTTTTCTGGGTCACACAGGGTGTCGGAGATGCTGAGCTTGTCGATACCAGTAATACACACGATGTCGCCAGCGGTGGCTTGCTCGGTGTCGATGCGCTCCAGGCCAAGGTAGCCTTTAACATTCAGCACTTTACCTTTGCGCTCTTTGCCATCGGCGGATTTCACCACGACCTGCTGGTTGGGTGACAACTTACCGCGAGTAATGCGGCCAATACCGATTACACCCACGTAGCTGTCGTAATCCAGTGCCGATACCTGCATTTGGAAAGGCGCTTCTGGGTCTACGTCTGGGGCGGGTACGCGGTCGACGATCATTTGGTACAGCGGAGTCATGTCGTCGGCCATTTCGCTGGGGTCATTACCGGCGATACCATTAATGGCAGAGGCATAAATAACGGGGAAATCCAATTGCTCGTCGGTGGCGCCAAGGTTGTCGAATAGGTCGAATACTTGGTCTAGAACCCAGTCTGGCCGAGCGCCGGGGCGGTCGATTTTGTTGATAACAACGATGGGCTTTAGGCCACGCTCGAAGGCTTTGGAGGTTACAAAGCGGGTTTGCGGCATGGGGCCATCTTGGGCGTCAACTAATAGCAGAACGGAGTCCACCATGGACAACACACGCTCCACCTCGCCGCCGAAATCGGCGTGCCCGGGAGTATCCACGATGTTGATACGGTAGTCGTTCCAGCTAATGGCGGTGTTTTTCGCCAGGATAGTAATGCCACGCTCCTTTTCCTGGTCGTTGGAGTCCATGATGCGCTCGGCGCCTAGGTCTTTACGATCTAGGGTACCGGATTGGCTTAGGAGTTTATCAACCAAGGTCGTTTTACCATGGTCAACGTGGGCAATAATCGCGATGTTTCTTAACTTCTCAATCACTGGGATGTCTCTGGGCGGGTAAAATAAAGGCGGCGATTATACCCATGTCGTATGACCATACCTAGCGCTTTGGCCGATTATTTGGCTAATTTACGATCAAAAGTGGTAAAGATTTGGGGATTGGAGAAGGTTTGACGACGGCAGGATTCAATCTGGCGCTAATTCGAATTCATAGCCCATGCTTTGGTGCAACACACGAACCACCTTGATACCGTTGTCGACAGGGACGTATATGATTAGGTGCTTATTGCAATGATACCTATGCACAGGGGGCTTAAAATTGCTCATGAAGACGACTGATGTTTGTTTTTAGGCTTGATCATCTGAACGCGTTTTCCAACTCGTCCAAATAGCGATCAACCTGAGCGGCTCCCCAGGTTTTGTAACCTGGGTTTGTTAGTTAGGACGCCAGATGGTGATAAGATCTTCCCAACAGCGCACACTCTTGTATATCTTGCTCACACCGAATCCTTGGTATTACCTTAATCGGGCCTCCTGTTTGATGGCCTCAATATCCAGCTCGCCGTCATCACCGCTAGCAAATCCCTCGTCGATTGAGGCTTGTAGCGCCTTTATCTTATCGGCGCGCCGCTGATCTTTGCGGATAAGATCGCGAATGTAAACGCTATTGTTCGCATACAAAACGCTATCTATCTGAGATTCTACCCAGTCGCGTATAGGGTCGGGCAGAGCAATATTCATTGTTGCCATTGCGAAATGGTACCCATTGTAGAAGTTCGTATTTCGCCCGTGACAGATATGGCAAAGTTTGCCATAAATGGTCAAACATCAACTCAACATCGTCAAGCGGCCCATTTTCTGTTGCAGCAAGCGGGTTCGCAGCTCGGCCAGAGTCAGTGGGGACGAGGTAAAATAGCCCTGCACGCACGTGCAGCCGTAGGACTCTAGCTGGCGCATTTGCTGTAGATTCTCTACCCCCTGGGCAATGGTGGTTTTGCCCATCACACTGCCCACGGCGGCGATGGCCTGAACCGTGCGCGCGGCGGCCGGGCTCTCTTCCGCCTCGCCGATGAGATCGCGGGAAATCACCACCGTTTTCACCAAATCCTGGTTCAGGTCGCCCATGGGTAAAAAGCCCTGTCCGACGTTATCCATGGAGAAGTGCACCGCCAAGGGCTGCAACGCCAAACCCAAGCCCGCCAGGCAGGAAGCGTATTTTAGCCAATCGCTCTGGCACACCTCCAGTTCCAAGCCGGCTAAATTACTGAGGTTGGATTCGTGCACAGCCTGGCGTAGACGATCAACCAATTTCACTTCGCGCAGCATGGGGCCAGTCACGTTAACCGCTAAGCCAATGCGTTGATCCAGCTCCTGGTTGAACTGGGCCCATTGGCCTATGGCTTCTTTAAGCACCCAGTAGCTCAGGGTGGGTAGCAGGCCATTGCTTTCGGCCAATTCAAAAAACGCCGTGGGGCTCAACATACCCCGGGCTGGATGCGACCAGCGCATTAAAGCCTCAACCGCCACAATGCGGCCAGTGGCGAGGTCCACCCTGGGTTGATAGCGCACGCAGATTTCCTCGCGCTTTACGGCACGCAGTATATCCACCTGGGTGAGCTCGTCCCGCTTGGCACTGGCCTGTGTATTGGCTTGGTAAAATACGTAGGTACCGCCGCCACGGGCCTTAGCTTGATACAGCGCATTATCGGCCCGGCGCATCAGTAATTCTGCCTCGTCGCCCACATCCGGGAACACCGCAATGCCCACAGAACAGCCCACCTGCACGCTGCCATTGGACAACACCAGAGGTTTGTTGAGGCTGGCGATGATTTTTGTGGCCAGGGCCGCTAGGCCTTGTTCGGAATCGATGGAATCGGCCAGCACTACGAACTCATCACCGGCCAGACGCGCCAGCGAGTCACTTTCACGTAGGCAGTCGCGCAGCACGTTGGCACAGGCCGCCAGGGTTTCGTCACCGGCGGCGTGGCCGTACTGGTCGTTCACCCGTTTAAAGTGGTCAAGATCTATATATAAGAGGGCAAACCGGGAGTAGTTGCGTTTATGCAAGCTGATGGCGTGCTGTAGCCGGTCGGCAAACAGTTGGCGATTGGCCACGCCACACAGACTGTCGTAGTAAGCCAAGCGCGACAGGCGCTGCTCGTGGCCGTGGCGAATCACAGCGTAGCGCAGGGTGCGGTCTAACTGCTCTTGAGAAACGGTCTCCAGGGCAAAATAATCGTCTGCGCCGGAGCTAATAATATGCTGATCCAGATCGCGCTCTAAGAACTCTGTAAACACCACCACAGGCAGGGCATTGGCTTCATTACCCAACCGGTGCAGTAGCATTTGCGAGTTTTTGTAGTGCCAGTGGTACTGCAGCAGCACCAAATGATAATCGCCGCTGGCCGCCAACTTATCCACCCCGCCCAGGCGCGAACGCCAGTGGCAAACGTACTGCCCCGCATAGCCCAGGGTAGCGTTTATTTTTTCAAACTCGCCTTCATTGGGAGTAACCACCAAAATATGCAATTCTGGCTCGGTAAACGTCGTTTCCATAAGCGGTTGTACCATGAACCCGGATACTCAAACGCCGGATTATTGTTGTTATCTTCATGTCGAACGGCCGCTGCTACCCGGGTGCGGTAATCCGATGTGGAATGCGCCAGAGCCGTAATTTTTGGCCCTGCCGCTTTCGGTTTTCACACTGCACACTTAGAATACTGCTGCTGCAAAGCTAGGCCCTTGGCTGAACGTGCCTAGCTAAAAAAGCGATTGCTACTCGTAGAAACGCTATTGAGTCTCAATTGACTCTAACTATAGACGCTTGCTGGTGATAAATTCACCTTTTTTTGGATATTTGGCGTAATTTTTCGCCTATTAGCGGTAAATTCCTTGTGACAAACCTAAACCCCCGGCAAAAACAAGCCGTTGAGTACGTCGGTGGCCCCTGTTTGGTTTTGGCAGGCGCTGGTAGTGGTAAAACCAGTGTAATTACGCGCAAAATCGCCTATCTCATCGAACAGTGCGATATGCCCGCCCGCCACATCGCCGCCCTCACCTTTACCAACAAAGCCGCCCGGGAAATGAAAGAGCGGGCCTCGGCGCTGGTGAAAGGCGACGCATCTCGCGGCCTAACGGTTTCCACCTTCCACAACCTGGGGCTGAATATTATTCGCCAGGAATACAAAACCCTGGGGTTTAAGCCGGGGTTTTCCATATTTGATGCCGAGGACGCCCGCGGCCTTATCAAAGAGCTGATGCTCAAAGATGGCGACCTGGATAACGACCATCTCAATATGGTGCAGGGAATTATTTCCAACTGGAAGAACGACCAGGTAATGCCCGGACACGCCCTCAGCAAGGCCGAAAGCGAGGGCGAACAGAAGATCGCCCTGGTATACGAACGCTACAACCAAGCCCTGCGCGCCTACAACGCCGTGGATTTTGACGATCTAATTCTGACTCCGGTACAGCTGTTTATCGAACACCCAGAAGTGTTGGAAAAATGGCGTAAAAAAATTCGCTACCTGCTGGTGGACGAATATCAAGATACCAACAACGCACAATATTTATTGGTACGGCAAATTGTTGGCGACCGAGGCGCCCTTACCGTGGTAGGCGACGACGACCAATCGATTTACGCCTGGCGCGGCGCCCGGCCCGAGAACATGAATGAACTCACCGTGGATTACCCCACCCTGCAGGTGATTAAGCTGGAGCAAAATTACCGTTCCACACAGCGTATTTTGAAAGCCGCCAATACCGTGATTGCCAACAACCCCCACACCTTTGATAAAGCCCTGTGGAGCGACAAGGCCATTGGCGACCCCATCCGGGTGATTAAAAATCGTAACGAAGAGGTGGAAGCCGAACGTGTCGCCACCGAAATTATTACCCAGCGTTTGAACCGTCAGGCCCGCTACCAGGATTTTGCCATTCTGTACCGCAGTAACCACCAGGCCCGCTTGATGGAAATGAAACTGCAACACCATCAAATTCCCTACAGTTTGGCCGGTGGCACATCGTTTTTTGCCCGGGCAGAAATTAAAGACGTTATGTCGTATTTAAAATTGGTGGTGAACCCCGACGACGACAACGCCTTTTTGCGCATTATTAACACTCCGCGCAGGCAAATCGGCCCCAGCACATTGGAAGTATTGGGCCGCTATGCCACCGAGCGCGGGGTAAGCTTGTTTTCTGCCTGCCAAGAAATGGGCCTACAAAGCCAGATTTCGGAAGCCGCGTATATTCGGCTAGAGCGCTTCGGCAAATGGATGATGAACCTAAGCCTGATGGCCGAAACCGAAGACGCCATGCGCGGGCTGCGAGAAATGGTATCCGATATCGACTACGAAGGCTGGCTGCATCAAAACGCCAGCTCCGCCAAAGTGGCCGAACGGCGTATGGAAAACGTCAACTACCTACTGGATTCCATCGGCCGCATGCTAAACCCAGACGATCCCAGCCGCGAGCCGCTGTCATTAAAAGATGCCATCACGAAATTAATATTGATGGATTTAATGGAGCGGCAAGAGGAAGAAGACGTGCAAGACCAAGTTCAAATGCTGACCTTGCACGCCTCCAAGGGCCTGGAATTTCCCCACGTGTTTATTCTCGGTGTAGAAGAAGACATCCTGCCCCACCGCAACAGCATTGAAGACGACAACGTTGAAGAAGAACGTCGCCTGGCATACGTAGGCATCACCCGAGCCCAGCGCTCCCTCACCCTAATGCTGGCCGCCAAACGCAAACAATACGGCGAAATTATCGACACCAGCGACAGCCGCTTCTTAGAAGAATTACCGCCGGAAGATGTGGAGTGGGAAGGCTTCGGCACCGCCAGCCCCGAGGCTAACCAAGCCAAAGGCAAGGCTACGTTGGACAGTTTGTTGGGGATGTTTGATGATGATTAAAAAGGCACCTTTGCAGTTTTGTATAGGTTGCCAATGAAATTCGTAGGGCCTTTAAACTGAAAAAGACTTAATACTCCTCTTAAGAACAACATTAACTTCTTATGTAAGCCCGCGAAATCAAACTATTTTTCGTGACCAAGTTATATTTTTATGAGCATCTCTCCAGATTACAATTACGGAGACGCGAATTAGAATAGATATAACTTTTAAGGAAGCTTATTCAATGGACAGATACACAGAGGCGAAGATCACAATTGCCAAGGTGATAGAGCTCGCTTACTCTCAGAACAAAGGATTGACTTACAGCATTATCGCGCAAAAGGGCAATGCAAAGCTTACAATCGATCAAAACGGAAAAGCCATTATCTCAGGCACGGCAGGTGTTGTGGTAATCAGCGAAGGCGTTGACGCCACCAAAATCGGTGCGAAGATCAAGCGCGCAAATATCACGTTTAGCAACGAAGACGGTATGAATATCGGTTATTCTGGCACGATCGATTACGGCGTTGCAAAAGTAAGTGTGATTGGTACATTTAATTTAGAAGCACTCATTACCTCTTGTTCTGGACTGTTATGCAAAGCTGCGCGGGCTCTTAAAGGCAGACATCGTGCTTATGATGAGGAATTGAAAAGAATCATGGTGAATTGAGCAATGAGTAAATTCCTAGTTTTAACATCGGCATTGCTCTTAATTCTCAGTTGTACTTCCGCGCAAACGACGGAACCCCAATTCTACGACCTTTACAAGGAATACAGAACGAAGGCCAATGCCGGAAATCTTGATACATTATTACCCGCCTATTTTACGAAAGCTCTTTTGAGCAAGGGCGACCTAACAGACCAATTTCAAAGAAGCTTTTTCTTGTTTGAAAATTCCCTAGCACAAGAAACGAGCCATTTCGAAGTTGTTAAAAGTGGCGTTGGCTGCCTAACGGTTAACGGCTACGATACAGCCAACCGCCCGGTTGTGTTCAGCCTTGAGTACGTGAGTTCAAACGAAGCATGGCTCATTAACGAAATGCACGTTATTTACAGCGAAGACCAGCCGATGACGAAAGCCATTTGCCCGGACGAATATGGGGCCTTGGACTGACGGCAATGGCCGCGTGCCATTGATAACCTTATTGGCGCGGTGAGCCCAAGTGAGCAATGATGGCGCAGTGCCGATGCTCAAACCAACCTGTTTAAATTTTGTCCACCCCAACTAAGTGGGCGTCTCAGATTACAACCGTAATATCTCAACCCATCCCGCCATGAGATAACCGGTTACACATCAAGACATAGCCAATGAACCTGAGACAAATACACAAAGGCCCCGCTATTGCTAGCGGGGCCTTTTAGTTCAACCAACCAAAATCTTAGTGATCGTGGCCGTCGTCTGCTGGTGCTGCTTCGGCTTCTGCCTCGGCGTCTTCGCCGCCGGCGTTAAGCAACTCAACCTCAAAAATCAGCGTGGAGTTAGGGCCGATTTCCGGTGGCGCACCGCCTGGGCCGTAGGCTAGCTCAGAGGGGATATACAACTCCCACTTGGAACCTTCTGGCATCAGTTGCAGGGCTTCGGTCCAGCCTTTGATCACTTGATTTACACCGAAGGTGGCGGGTTCGCCACGGCCAAAGGAGCTGTCGAACTCGGTGCCGTCAATTAAAGTACCGCGGTAGTGCACGGTAACTCGGTCGGTTTCACCGGGTTTAGGGCCGGTGCCTTCGGTTAACACTTTGTACTGTAAGCCACTGTCGGTGGTAACAACACCGTCTTTAGCGCCGTTTTCGGCCAAGAAGTCCTCGCCCTCTTTGGTGTTGGCGTCGGCTACAAGCTTGTTAGCCTCGGCTTCTTTGGCTTGAATCTCCTGCTGTTTTTCCATTACGTAGGCTTGGAATTCTTGCATAACCGTTTGCATTTCTTCTTGTGAAATGCGCATTTCTTCACCGGCTAGTTGGTCTTCAATGCCGGCGGCGGTGGCTTGCGAATCCATGGCAAACTCAATTCGGCCGTGGTTACGGCTGGCATCGTAGCCCACCAGGTAACTCACTTTCTTTTCCAGAGTATCAAGTTGCAGTGGGGCTTCTTCTTCCACGGCTTTTTCTGCTTTACAGGCAACCAGCAGAGCCGAGCTCAGCAACACGCCGGTTATGGTTTTTAATTTCATTGTTTAATTCCTATAACTTGAACAATTGTAGAGAGTGACCGCGAGCCGGTTGTTGAGTTCATAGCGATGGTACACACGTGACCTGAATCACAGCCAACCGCCTAAACTGGCAAACCGCGTCGAAACATGGGGGTTTATCACCGCTGGTGTCACCAAGCCCTGGTACGCACACAGGCGGCACCATGCCTCACCCAGGCCGCATGTTAGTACATTTAAGTCACACAACACAGCCCAAGCCCTCTAAAAGGTGACGCCAATCCGACTATTGTCGGCAAAAGCGGTATTTCCACGGCCGTCACCGCCTGGGCGGGCTAAAACACAGCACTGGTAAACCCCGCCGCAGGTCGAACTCCAACACGAGTCAAACCCTACCGCTGGCCAAACGAGAGACATGGGACCCATTGACCGATGATGAGTTCAACCCCAACCAGGAGATGGCTAACAACTGTGCTGCTGGCCTACCCCAGCCCATCACCTGCTATATAAGAGCCAATATTTATTGCGGTTAACCCTTTGCTTTAGATTAGTTTTGTAAAGACGATGTATTGGCGTTGCCTATTAAACACAAGCTCGATATTGAATGGGCCAACTAGGTGCTAGACCAATAATTTATACAGCGAAAGAAATTCCCTCTAAAAAGTCTTTTTTAGCCGAAACTCTTTCAAAACATACAACTTTTGCTATAACAGAGTTATCATAAATCTTTACGTCTAGATTTCTTATCACTGATCGTTTAGAAGGACGCTTCCATGGCAGCTCGTAAGAAAACCGTTATTTCTGTTGCGGAACTTGAAAAGCAGATCGCCAAATTAACCGCCGATCTCACCACAGCCCGCGCGAAAAAATTAACCACCTCAGAAAAGGCCGCCGCCAAAGCGAAAACCGCCGCCGCAGCGGCAGCTAAAAAGTTTGCAGCTGCCAAAAGCAAAGCGGCCAGTGCTGGTAAATCCGCCAAAACTGCCGCTCAAGTAGCGCGGGCCGAAAAAGCCAGCCAAGCAGCAGCTACGGCGCAAGACATGGCTGCCGAGGCCAAGGCCATGGCCGCCGAGGCCCGCGCAGCAGTGGCCGATTTAAAAGCGGAATTAAAAGAAATAGCCGCGGTAGAAAAAATGGTGGCCCAGGCCAGCAAAGAAATTGCCGCTAAAACCGAAAAGGTCCCGGCCAAGAAAAAAGCCGGCGCTAAGAAAGCCACAGCAAAAAAAGTTACGGCCAAAAAAGCACCAGGTAAGCGGGGCCGCCCAGCCAAGGTCAAAGTAGCGGCCGAGGCAACCACCACAGAGAAAAAAGCGCCGGCCAAACGTGGCCGCCCAGCCAAAGCAAAAGCCGAGGCCAGCCCGGTAGCAGAAAAAGCGCCGGCTAAAAAACGGGGTCGCCCGCCAAAAGCTAAGATAGCGGTTGAAGCCAGCGCAACCGAAGCCAAAGCGCCGGCCAAAAAACGGGGTCGCCCACCTAAGGCCAAGCCTGAAGCAAGCGCTGAAACCCCGGAGAAAAAGGCACCGGCCAAGCGTGGTCGCCCGGCTAAAGCCAAACCCGAGGCCAGCGCAAGCAGCCCGGCTCCGGCTAAAAAGCGCGGCCGCCCACCTAAGGTAAAAGCCGCTGAGCCCATGCCCGAGCAGGCATCATTACTGGATTCCACACCTGACGCGCCAGCCAGTACCCCCGAAGTAGAAGCTAGCAAACCAGAGGGAGAGACCACTGCACCGGCAGCGACACCTGCCGCTGAAGCTGAAAAGCCCGCGGTAGAAGTGGAAACTCCGGTTGAGGCCACCCCCATTACGGAGCAAGAGCCGAAAGCAGAAGAAGCTGCGCCAACCGAAAAAGACGCTTCTGAGGAGACCCGTACTGAAGAAGCCAGTGCCGAGGAAACCAGCACCGAAGCTGAGGCCGAGGCAACGGAAGACGCAGCCGCTGCAAACGACACCGAAAACTCTTCGTCCGCTGAGGCCGAATCCAAGCCCACCGGCGACGACGAAGAGACCAACGATTCGCCGTCTGTACGCAGTTTATTCGACGGCCCCAAACGCTAAGCACTCATTAAGCGTTGCCGGTTTATAGCCGTTAGAGCCAGGGTTTCTACCCTGGCTTTTTATTTTCTGAGTTAATTACCGCGGTTTTAACTTCCTAGTCTTTAACCTGCTAATTTTTGTTCTGCGGGGTTTTGTTCTTCTAGTTTTAATTGTTTTGAGCTTTGTCCTTCTGAGCCGCCTTCCACGCTTGCCTAAAAATACCCTGCAGGGCCTCGCTCTGTGTCGGGGTTAAGCCGGAAAAGACAACCTCTGCCCCAGCCGCGCCACCTTGCGCCCAGGTTTGCAGATAATCGTAAATCAGCGCTTGTTGCCGTTGCTCTGCGGCCAATTCCAACGCTTTTACCGCGGTGTACAAGCGCGCTCCCATGGCGCCGGAGGCATTGGCTTTAATGGCCCGGCGCTGACTGCGCAGCGAATGTGTGAGCGAGAACCAAGGCGCCAGCAACTGCCCTACTGCCTGCCATTGCTGTGGGCTGATATTACGGCCTTGTTGCTGTAGCCAGCCCTGGGCCAGCAGCACATTGACCTGGGCACCTTGGTTATCTTGTAAATCCAGCAGCGCTTGCTGCAAGGGTGAGTAGCCATACACGGCCAAGGAATAACGCCACAGCGGGTTATCCAGTGCTGGTTTTACCGGGTCGTTGGGGGATTTAGTTAAGCGGTTGCTCATAGCCGAGTTTTAGCAAATTAGCGCTGCGTTTTCCTGGGGCCTACGGGTACAATGCCCGCCATGATTAATCTGAGTAATATTCGTGTCCAACGCGGCACCAAAGTTTTATTGGAAGACGCCAGCCTGCGCATCCACGCCGGCCATAAAGTTGGCGTTATTGGTTCCAATGGTGCCGGCAAGTCTACGCTGTTTCAGCTATTGCTGGGAAATTTAGCCATTGATTCCGGTGATATGCACCTGCCCAACCATTGGCGCATTGCCCATCTGGCCCAGGAGTCCGAGCACAGCAGCCGCAGCGCCCTGGATTTTGTGCTCGATGGCGACCGCCAACTGCGCGAACTGCAAACCAAAATCGCCAACGATGACGGCAGCGATGGCGAACAGCTGAGCCATTGGTACGCGCAGCTCGAGGATATCGACGGGTTCAGCGCCGAATCTCGCGCCGCGCAGCTGCTCACCGGTTTGGGCTTCGCCGATGACGACCATCACAAGCCGGTGCAGGATTTTTCCGGTGGCTGGCGTATTCGGCTTAACCTAGCCCAGGCTCTGATGAGCCCATCAGAACTGCTGCTGTTGGACGAACCCACCAACCACTTGGATTTGGACACCACCCTGTGGCTTGAGCAATGGCTGCAGGCCTACCGTGGCACCTTGCTGATTATTTCCCACGACCGGGACTTCCTAGACAGCGTCATTACCGAAGTGGCCAGCTTTGAACACCAGCAGCTGTTTTTGTATAACGGCAATTACACCAGCTTTGAAAAACAAAAAGCCGAGCGCTTGGCACAGCAACAGCAGGCCTACGAGAAACAACAGCAACGGCGCAGCGAAATTGAAGATTTTGTGCGGCGTTTTCGCGCTAAAGCCACCAAGGCCAAACAGGCCCAAAGCCGGTTAAAAGAACTGGAGCGCATGGCCACCATTGCGCCGGCCCACATTGATTCGCCGTTTAATTTTCGTATTCCCTGTTACGAAAAAGTGTCCGCTCCGCTGCTGAATTTAAGCCAGGCGGACATCGGCTACGACGACAACGCCACCTTAAAAAACGTGAATTTATTGATCAGCGCCGAGCATCGCATTGGCTTGCTGGGCGCCAACGGTACCGGTAAATCCACCCTGATTAAGGCGTTAACCGGCGATTTGCCATTAATTGGTGGCAGCCGTGTGTGCGGCGAGCACCTGCGCATTGGCTATTACCACCAGCATCAAATGGAAGCGCTGGATTTAGACGCCTCCTGCGCGTTGCATTTGCAGCGGCTTTCGCCCACCGCCCGGGAGCAAGACATTCGCAATTTCCTGGGCAGCTTTGGCTTTTTAGGCGAGCGCGCACTGGAGACCATTCGGCATTTCTCCGGCGGTGAAAAAGCCCGTTTGGCCCTGGCCATGATCGCTTGGCAGAAACCCAATTTACTGCTCATGGACGAACCCACCAACCACTTGGATTTGGAGGTGCGCCACGCCCTGACGGTGGCCCTGCAAGAATTCCAGGGTGCGGTGTTGCTGATTTCCCACGACCGACACCTGTTGCGCAACACGGTGGACCAATTTTTGTTGGTGGACGACGGTAAAGTCAGCGTCTTTGATGGCAACCTAGAGGACTACCAACGCTGGTTGAGCAAACGCGATAACCGCTCCGCGGCCAACGGCCAACCCAGCAGCGCGCCACAGGCCGCGGCGGCAGTGGAGAAAAAGGTCGATAAAAAAGAAGCCCGGCAACAGGCGGCGCAGCGGCGGGAGCAATTAAAACCTCTGACCCAGGCGCTTAAAAAACTGGAGCGAGAAATCGACAGCCTCAACGCATCTCTCAGCCAATTAGAGCAACAATTGGCCGACCCGGAGCTGTACACCAGCAGCGCCAAAGCCGAGCAATTACAAGCGCTGTTGAAAGATCAGGGAGAGAAGAAGAGCCGGTTGGCTGAATGCGAGGAACAGTGGTTGGAGACCAGCGAAGCCCTAGAAGGCTTCGCCGATTAACAGCCGGCCGTTATTGGCTGGCGTCTACCATGTGCTGGATGGCGGCTTTGATGTCGTCTTCCGAGCAATCCATACACAGGCCTTTAGCGGGCATGGCGTTTAGGCCGTTCCAGGCATGATCGAACAAAGTGTCCATGCCCTGGGCAATACGCGGTGCCCAGTCGTCGGCGTTACCAAAACGCGGAGCACCAGAAACGCCAATGGCGTGGCAGGTGGTACAAGAGGCGTTGTAGATGTCTTCGCCACTGCGAGGGCCAGCAGGTGCGGCAGCAACCGGGGCGGCGGCGCAGTCGTCGCCGGATTTACAAAGGCTGCCCACCGGAGCAATACGCTCGGCGATGGCGTCAGTCACTTGATCAGCAACTGCGGTGGAGGCGAATAAAGCGGCTAAACACAGCATAGCCGCAGCAGACAGGCCGCTGAGTGTTTTGGTTACCCGATTAGCTAGCATCACGTTTTCCTTCAGGCTCAATTTGGTGTGTTATCAGTGGGGCGGGATTATACCCACAAACCGCCAATGGTTGAAAACTTAACATGCCCCACTTGATATAACGCAGACGGTTTTTACTACTTAGGACCCCGCGCATTAGGTACGGAAGGCCCCGCTAGCTGGATTCGATTGCCCCGCAGGCTATGGCTTAGCGCCCTGATTTAGGGATCGAGGGTCTATCGATCGAAGGTTTGTGGGTCGATGGGGTCATGATGCTAGAGGGGGCTAGTAAACGATCGCTAGCCCATCTGCCGATTACCTTGGGTCATATTGAAGCGCTTGGCAAAGCTGACAAACTCATCGCCCATGCGCGGCTTGGAGAAGTAAAAGCCCTGAATTTTGCGGCAACCGTAATCGCCCAGCAGTTTAAGTTGCTCGGCGTCTTCCACACCTTCGGCCACCACTTGCAGGCCCAAACTGTGGGCCATGCTAATAATGGCCTGCACAATGGCGCTGTCGCTCTCGTCGTTGGCCAAATCGCGGATAAACGAGCGATCTATTTTAAGTTCATCCAGGGGGAAGCGCTTCAAGTAGCTCAATGAGGAATAACCTGTTCCGAAATCATCAATGGAGATCTGAGCCCCCATGGCTTTGATGCGCTTAAGCGTATCTGGCAGGTGGGCGTCCTCACCCACAAGGGTACCTTCGGTCATCTCCACGGTGATTTGTTTGGGGTCTACCTTGGCGCTGTTGCAGGCAAACTGCAGGGAATCCACAAACCGGCTGTCAAAAAACTGCGCCGCAGCCACGTTAATTGCCATGTTCATCTTCGCCATGCCCTGGGCTTCCCAGGCGCGCAGCTGAAAACACGCCGTGGTCACTACCCATTGGCCGATGGGCACAATCAGCCCAGTTTCTTCTGCCAGGGGAATGAAATGCTCCGGGGAAATCAATTCGCCATCGCTGGTGCGCCAGCGAATTAAAGCTTCTGCACCGGTGATGCGCTGCCTGGCGATATCCACCTTGGGTTGATACATCAAAAACAACTCGTGGCGGTCCAACGCCCGGCGCAGTGAAGAATCCATGGACAATTGCCGACGAGCAATCTGGCCCAGGCGCTCAGTGTACAAGCGGCAGGTGTTACCGCCCTCGCCTTTAGCCTCGGCGCTGGCACCGGCGGCGGCGCGGGCTAACTCTTCGGAATCCTGGGCATGGTTGGGGTACACCGCCACCCCCACGCTGGCACTGACATAAAACTCATGACTACCAACGGCACAATTTTGCTCCACCGCCAATTTTATATCGTTGGCCAGCATGCGCAGTACACCCACATCGCTGGTGCCGCGCAGCACGCAACTGAACTCATCACCGCCCGATTTCGCCAGCAATACCCATTCAGCCCCGGTGCTGATGTCCGGTTGCGCCACCACGCCACCCAGTGACTGAGCCAACTGGCGCATTACCTCATTGGCGGCCTCGGCACCTACGCCGTCTTGGATACGTTTTAATTGGTCGATGGATAGGGTAAACAGCACGAACTCTTCCTCGGGCTCTTCTACCAACAGTTGTTTTAGCCGCTCGTGAAAATAGGTGCGGTTGGGCAGGTAGGTAACGCTGTCAAAATACAACAACTGCCGCTCGTACACCTTGGCGGCCAAACAGTTGCGCACTCGCAGCTGCAGTTCGGCGGGGTCCACCGGTTTGGCCAAGAAGTCGGTTGCGCCCAAGTTTAGAGCGCGAATTTTGGTTTCAGAATCCGCCGCCGAGGTCATCACAATAATGGGCAGGGAGCGGTAGCGCGGGTTTTCCCGCACGGCTTCAAGAATCTCAAAGCCGTTGACGTGGGGCATGTTCAAATCCAGCAGCAGTAAGTCCACCGGGTGTTGGCTAAGTACCTGCAGTGCTTTGCGGGAGTCGTTTTCAGCCACAAAGCGGCTGTAGCCTTCGCACTGCAAATGCGCCTCGGTGATATCAGAAATAATCGGCTCATCGTCCACCATTAAAATCAACGACTGCTTGGTGCGTTCCAGCAGCTCGTTGTAGTGCTCCACTTGGCCTGCGGTGTTCCCCTGTTGAGACATAATCTTACTCTGCTTTACGTCCTATTAAGCCTAGCTCGCTTCCTGCGATTGGGCTAAGTCGATTCGCTTATAAATACTTTGAATTTCAGCAATGTGGGTTGCTAAATCGTTGAGGTTGCCACTTTTGGCCGTTTGCTCCAGGGTGGCGGCGGGTTTGGTAAATTCGTTGAAACCAGCGGTACCCCCGGAGCCCTTTAGCCAGTGCGCCAAATCGGCCACTTCTTGCAGGTTTTGGGCATTGGCAGCCTGCTCCAATTCGCCCAGGCGGTCGCCCAGGCGAACCACAAATTTCTTCACAATGGGCAGCAGCGCTGGGTTACTGGCTAGGGTGGAGCGTACCGGGCTAGCCCCACCGATTGCGCTTGGTTCGGCGGTCTGAGGTTCGTCCATCTTAGGTTCCAACGAACGAATAGCCACGGGCTCGGTTTCTGGCACCGGCTGGCTGCTTTTAAACTGGCCAAACTCACCGGGAATATGCTGCGCCATGGCGGTGAATAACCGGTCGATATCGATGGGCTTGGATTGGTAGCTGGTGTAGCCGGCCTCCAATACGCGTTGCTCTATGCCTTTCATGGCGTGGGCGGTGAGGGCAATGACGGGTAGCTGGATGCCTAATTGCCGCATTTTGCCCACGGCGGTGTAGCCATCCATGCGCGGCATTTGCACATCCATCAGGATCATATCCGGTTTGTGTTGGATGCCGGCCAGGGCCTCGATGCCATCCTCGGCTTCAATCACCGTGAGGCCAGCATTGGTGAGCACAACCTTGAGCAGCTCGCGGTTTTCTTCGCCGTCGTCCACCACCAGAACCTTGGCCGGCTCAAAACGCCATTGCCCCTGGCTGTGGTCGAGTTTTACGGTGTCTTTAAGTTGTTGCTCTGGGCTTAGCATTTGGGCGTTAAAGGCATCGATGGGGATCTCCAGCGCAAAGCAGCTGCCCTGGCCTTCTTTACTGGTTACCGTAATGTCGCCTCCGAAAGCCTCGGCAAAGGCCTTACTGATACTCAAGCCCAACCCGGTGCCACCAAAGCGACGAGTGATGGAGCTATCGGCCTGCACAAATGCCGAAAACACATTGGCCAAAGCTTTTTCGCTCATGCCGATACCGGTGTCTTGCACGCGGATGGCCAATTGGCCCTTGGCACCCACCTGCTGCCATTCGGTTACCACCGTAACCTGTCCGGTTTCGGTAAATTTAATGGCATTACCCGCTAGGTTGGTGACAATTTGTCGTAATTTGGCCGGGTCTGAGGTCATGCTGGCGGGCATGTCGGTCAGCGGCTTGTGCACCAGCGCTAAGCCTTTTTGCTCCGCCTTCACTTGCATCACCTGGATCACCTGCGCCACTTCCTGATGGGGAGAGCACTCGGTGGCTTCAATCTCAATTTTGCCCGCTTCAACTTTGGATAAATCCAAAATATCGTTGATTAAATGCAGCAGGTGGGAGCTGGAATTGGCAATAGTGGTGAGGTATTTGGCGGAGTCCGCTGGCAGCCGGCCATCGCCGCGCTCTTGGTAGGAGCGCAGTAGGACATCGGTGAAGCCCATAATGGCGTTCATGGGGGTTCGGATTTCATGGCTCATATTGGCCAAGAAGTCGCTTTTAGCCTGGTTGGCCTCTTCCGCCATTTGTTTGGAGGCCTGTAGCTCCTTTTCTTTTTCTTCCAGCAAGGTGACGTCATCAAAACTGATTAACACCCCACCCACGGCATCGTTGGCGGTAAACACCGGCGAACAGTTACTCTGGAAGCTGTACAACTTGCCATCGGCAAGCCTAAGGCGAATGCGATCCTGTTGGCGGATGCTGCCCTGCTCCAGCGCCAGTTGCCAGGGGCTGTGTTCCGCCGCCAGGGGTTTGTCGAAACCATCCAACCAATTGAATCGATCGGCTTTTTGGCCCAGCAGCTGATCGGGCTTTTCCCCCACCAAATCACTGAAGGCCTGGTTGGCCAATACGATGTTCAACTTGGCATCCAGCACCAACAGGCCCTCCGCCATGGTATCTAGCGCTGAACGCACGCGGTCGGGCACGGCTTGGGAGGGGTCGAGGTCGCGCAGCATGCGCTTCAAGTAAAAACCAAAGAACACGGTACACACCGTGGCCATAAAGCCGATCAGCAGCGTCATGGGATGGCGGTAAAAATCTTGCCAGGTGCTGCCGGGCATGGCCGCCAAGCCGAGTTCCAATTCGCCCCACTGTTGGCCGTTGGCAAACACTGGCACCGCCATTTGCCGGGCGTTTTGCGCACCCACCTGCCAAGCCTCTTGATGCTCGCCAATAGTCACCAACAGGCGGCCGTCGTCCCGGCGTACACCGGCACTGAGGATATCGTCATTGCGATTAACCACCACGCGCAGGGTGGATTCCAAGCGGCGCATATCTTTGTTGGTCAATAACACAGAGGAGTTGGCCGAGGCCGCTTCGGCCACCCCAGCCAAGCCCTGCAAGCGCAGGCGATTTTGGTCTGGCAGCAGAGACAGCATAGCCGCCACGGTGAGCGCGGTGATGACAATGGCCACCAAGCCGCCCGCCAACCGAAAACTGGTAAGAGTGCGTTTACTGAACAACGCCATCAGTGGGATTCCTTATCGTTGGATTCAACACCGGCTTCCTGCTCCGAATCACCCTGGCTGACCATGGATTCTAGCGATTCGTCGTCGCCGTCGCCGGCGGCGCTGGCACTGGACATCAACACCGGTAGGGGATCGATAAATCGCCAGGCCGGGATTGCCGACAGCGCCGTGGACAGCAGCACGCCACTGCGCAGCAACCACACCACGTAACCCACCGAGAAACTGGCGGTGAGCGTGGTGGTGCCGCCGCTCCAGAGCATCTGCTCTTGGCCAGTCATATCCATAAACTGTTGGCGTAGCTGGTCGAAGCTGTCGTTCACCGCCACGTTGGTGACCAGCTCTAGTGGGTCGAGGAATTGGTCTAGGTTGGCCACGGTTTCCGAGGCCAATTCAATGCCGAAGGATTCAGCCAAAAGAGAATCGTTTTTCAGCAGATTAACGCCGCCATCGCCGGCATCGTCATCTGTGTTAGTGCTATCGCCGAAGTTGGTGGCTAAGCCAGATAGGGCACTGTTGGTGAAATCCACGCCCTGAATGGATTCCACCGCGGCAACACTAGCGCTAACATCCATTTTGACGCTGGTGGTTTGTTGGCCATTACCATCGACTTGCTCGGTGGAGGATTCTTCTTCGCCCTCGCCAGAATCGGCTTCTGGCTCGGCCTCTACCACCTGCTCTGGCGCCTTGGTGGCCGGTTCGGGCTCGTTGGCTTCGGCAACGGCCTCGGCTTCTAGCCGCAGCACTTCCACCACAACTTTGTTGCTGCCAACTTGCTCTTGCTGGCCAAAGCCATCCACATAGGTCACCTGGATGCTGATTTCGGCGTCCAGATCGGATTGCAGCAATCGGTAATCTTGCTCGGTGGCACCGGCAATGACTTCGCCATCGCGCAGCCACTGGTATTGAAAACTGCCCAGGCCATCACGATCGGTGACGTTACTGGTATCGGCGGTGAGCGACTCACCCACCAAGTTGTTCCCGCGAATCACCACCGCACCGTCGGCGTTATCGTTGATGTTTTGCACGGCGCTGGTGCCGGCGGCGGATACGGACTCAACGGTGCCAAAGCCATCGGTGTACTGCACCCGCAGTGCAATATTGGAGCCGACATCGTCTTGGCCTAGGCGATAGTTATTGCCAGTGGCGCCTTCTATGGCTTGGCCGTTACGCAGCCACTGGTATTGCAAATCGCCCAGGCCATCGCCGTCGGCCAGGGTGTCGGTGACGGCATTGAGGGTTTGGCCTTCAATCATTTGGCCTGCAATGGCCAGTTCACCCAGCAGTGGGTCGTTGACGTTGGCCACCTCATCGGTGGCAAGGCTTACCACCCGTTCTGCAGTACCATAGCCATCACGATAGGTGATTTGCACGGAAAGACTGGAACCAATATCGTCGGCGGTTAAGGTGTATTGCGTGCCAGTGGCACCGGCGATAGCCACACCATTGCGCAACCATTGCCGATTAAAGTCACCCAGGCCATCGCCATCGGTAATGCCGCTGGTGGAGACCTCAAGGGTTTGATATTCCTGGGCGAGGCCACTAATGATTAGCTGCCCCTGGGGCAAATCATTGGTGTTGATGACCACCGCAGTAGCGTCACTCAATACCGAGCTGGCGTCGATATGGTGGTGATCCAGCTCCACCAATACGCTAAAGCGGCCGCCGATATCGGCTTGGATTAGCTGGTAGGTGGAATTAACGGCACCATCAATAGCAATGTCGTCGCGGAACCATTGGTAGCGAATGGCACTGGGTTCTTCTTCAGTGCCATCTTCATCCAACAGGGTTGCCACGGCGGTAAGCGTTTCATACTCGGCAGCGTTGCCGGCTATGGTGACAGTGGCGGTGCCGTGGCCGATATTATCGGCCACCTGTTCGCTGGCTTGGCTAGTGACGGTCTCTAGGGTGCCGTGGCCATCGGTATAGAGGACTTGGCCTTGCACAACCGCGCCAATATCACTGCTGGTAAGTATATAACCTACCCCCGTGGCGCCATCAATGATCTCGCCATTGCGCAGCCACTGGTAATTAAAGCTGCCCAGGCCGTCGATGTCGGCCAGCTCGGATAAATCCATGGTGAGGGTTTGGCCAGCGATGCTGGAGCCTAAAAGGCCAACCTCGCCCGTGGGAGCATCGTTAACATTGGCCACCCGGTAGAACCCAGAGTTGCTGCTGGTAACGGTTTCATCAGTGCCCTGGCCATCGGTGTAACTCACCCGCACCTGGATAATACTGCCAACATCGTCATCACCTAGGGTATAGGTAATGGCGGTTGCCCCAGCAATGGCTTGGCCATCGCGCAGCCATTGGTATTGGTAATTGCTGCCCGGGCCATCGGCATCGCTCATCCAGCCGAGGAAGGCGCTTATGGTGGCGTCTTCTCTGATTTGGCCAAACACCCAAGGTTGCCCCTGTGGCGCATCGTTGACGTTGTTTATGGGGCCCTTGGCGGAGCTGGTTATTTGCTCCAGCGTGCCGTTGTTATCGGTATAACTGACTCGCACAGATATGGTGCTACCGACGTCATCATCACCCAGCGTGTAGGTCTCTGCTTGCGCACCCGTAATGGCTGTGCCATTGCGCAGCCACTGGTAGTTGAAATCACCCAGGCCATCGCCATCGGCTATGGAACTGGTGATGGCGGTAAGTGTTTTATCTTCCTTGGCCGAACCGGCAATATTCACCGACCCGGTGGGCGCATCGTTGATGTTGGCCACCTCCACCAGCGCGTTTGCCCTAACGGTTTCTGTGGTGCCGTTATCATCGATATAACGGATGACAAAACTCAGTATTGCGCCGACATCATCATCGCCCAGCGTATAACTATCGCTATCAGCACCACTAATAACACTGTTATCACGTAACCATTGATAGGTAACGGTGGACGTGCCTGGGTTGAAGCCGTCATCGTCGGTGAGGCCAGATATGTCGATACTCAGCTGTTCGTTTTCGACCAAATCGCCAGAAATAAAGATCGAGCCGGCCGGGCCGTCGTTGATATTGGCAACGGCTGCGGTGGCAGCACTGGTAACCTGTTCATTGGTTCCGCCACCGTCGGTATAACTGATGCGGACCGTCATTTGGCTGCCGACATCGGCATCGCCTAAGGTGTAGGTTTGCCCGGTGGCCCCGGCGATGGCAACACCATCTCTAAACCACTGAAAACTTGCCCCGCCCATGCCATCTTCATCACTTAAGCTGGAGATAGCGGTAAGTGTTTCGTCCTCTGTAGCAACGCCTTCAATCACCAGAGAACCAGTGGGCTCGGCATTAACGTCTACCACGTAAGGCGCCACGCTTAAAGCATCAATGCTGGTAACGCCCTCTAAAGCAGTGGCGTAGGACAATTGCGATGTAATGGTCGCATCGGCGAGTTCTAGGTCGGTACTTGAGCCACTAAACGACAACGACAGCACCGCTTCGTCACCATCGGAGGCCACCAGCAACGTGCCAGCAGAGAAAGTCACGCCACCTACGGTTTGCTCGGTTTCTAACAGCTCCAGGCCATTAATTCCAGCGAGGTTGAGGTTCCAGCCAAAATCGTCTTCTTCGGTATCTCCTTCCTCAATTATTGCTGCGGTGGAAGGGGTGGTTAATACCAGAATATCGGTGTAGTAATATCGATAAATCGCTTCGTCATAGTCCTTGTCAGAGGACACAAATAAAATGTCGCCCGGGTTGAGCGTATTGCCGGCCACTGTGGTGGTTTGCTCCACAACGGTGAGCGCTTGCAGGTCATCATTGCTACCTGCAATTTGCTCTACCACCATAGAGAATGTACCGGCGGTGTAATCACCCACGGTATCTGGGCGGAAGGCTAAAACGTCGCCGCGTTTGCCAGTAAACCAGGAACCGTCGCTGTTCAGCAAGGCAGCGGTGCCGTCCACGGAAAACACAATATCACCGGCTTCAAGATCATACAGGCCGACCGAAACATCGTTATCTACAAAATGAATCGCATTTATGCCTGCGGTTTCGTCCAGCATAAATTTGGAGAGATCGAACTGCACATCGAAGCGGGCAGTTTCCGATCCCGAAGGTGCAAAACTCATACTGGTAGCAGAAACGGCGTCGCCCTCGGTCCAGCTACCCGAGCCCCCGGCCTCACCAATTGCCGCATCGACGTCATCCGCTGTGGATATCAATAAACCTTGCTCTTGAACGGTTTTTACGTAGTCAACTCGGTAGCCTTTGCCATCGGCGTGGGCCGTTACTACCGGTGAGGGCTCTTCCTCGGTTTGTGCCAGCCTCTCCAGTGCCACTGCGAGTTCTTGCGAGGCTTGGGCGGAATCATTAGCCAAGGCCAGTTCGGCATTAACGCCGTCGTCGAAAATCCCGGTAATGGGGTCTGCCGAAAGCAAAAGCCGTGGCTCCACCGCCTGCAAAGCAAACTGCGGGTTACCGGTGGCAACCGCTGCTCTGGGCAACCGGGGTTTGCGCTTGAAGAGTGACAACACGCTGGCTGGCCCTAGCGGGTGGTGACGCGTGGGGCTGGGGTTTGGTCGAACTCCATAACGCACTTAACCCCGGCCAGCACACTGTAGTCTGGGTTGGGCAGGGTGAGCTGTACGGCGATGGTGCCGCTGGCCACGTCGGCCACTCTGTCGATGGTGGTGACGGTGGCCACTACCGGGTTGGCGTTACTGGTTTCTGGGTGTATTTGAGCGCTTTGACCGGTTTGTAGCTGGGCCAGGTGCTCCACCGGCACGACAGTTTCTACCCGCAGCGGGTCCAGTTGGGCAATGCGCATAATGGCTTGGTCTTCAACGTATTCGCCGGGCTCTTTGTAGTGCTCCACCACAAAGCCATCGATGGGCGAGCGAATGGTTTTTTGCGCCAACTGCGCTTGGGCCCGCACTAATTCTAGCGAGCGAATCTCCACTAAGTCTTTGGCTTGCTGCAGGCGAAACTTAGACAGGGAAAATTCGCGATCGGCCTGGTCTTTGGTGTCGAAGGAGACGCTTTTTTTGTCGTACAGGGTATCAATGCGCTTCTTGCGTTTGCGATCGTAGTCGTAGTTGACGTTATTCACCTCAACCTCAGAGCTCACTTCCGAACGCGCCTTGGCCAAGGCCACCGAGGCCATTTCCACATCCGACTCTAGGCTCGCCGTTATCTCGCCCCGGCGCACAAAGGCACTTTCGTCCACGGCAATGGAGTGCAACACCCCCGGCACCGGGCTGGCCAACTCCACGCTACGAAACGGGCTGATAATACAATCCATGGGCGGAATTTGCTCCGCCGACAGGCTGCCAACACTGGCAAACAAGCCAGAGGCAAGGGTGAACAGTCGAACATCTAAACGCATAGGTCGCATTCGCTACAAATTTCCATGGGGGTAACTACATTCCTCGGCACGGATTCATTAGCCTTTAACAATGCGCTAATGAAAACGTGTACATAACGTACTACTTCAGCTTAGCAACGCAGCCGGGGGTTTGCCGGCAAGGAAGCTGCCGCCAAACCAGTAAGAATGACCATTGGGGAGAAGGGCAGTTTTTAGGTTTTTTACTCAAAAACGGTGGAGTAGAAGCGGCACGGGGATACGCGTAACAGCACGCTTTGGCGGCATCCGCTGCCAACGGGCCGCAGGCTTAGAGGTTTTAGTTGAGAGAGTGCAGCCCTAGCCCATATCTGAATGGGCCAGCCACCACCGCCGTAAATGACGCCATAGTTGCACCCCCACCGGTTGGTTTTGATGCACAAACTGCACGTGCAATCGGTTGGGCACCACCGGTGCCATCATCGATGCCGGTAGGTCCAACTCGGCCACAAACCAGCTTTGTAACGTGGTGAGGCCTTGGCTGTCGTTGGCGTCCACCGGAATATAACCGCCACCGGCAGACCCCAACACAGGGCTTGGCAGCTGATCAATGGCCTTGGGAGACAAGTTACTGATGTGCGCGGCAAAGGTGTGGTTAGGTTGCAATGCGGATTTTACTCGCACTGTACCGGCGCTGGCGCTTATGGCGGCGAGGTCTTGCTGATTGATCAGCACCTGGGCTTGCAGTTGCTGGCCATCGAACACGTGGGCCAGCACGTCGCCTTCCTCCACCCAGCGGCCGGGCAGATTTTGCGCCGCCGGCAGCGCCAACCGCCCTGCCCTGGGTGCGGTAAGTGTCAGGGAAGCCAGCTGCTGTTCTAAGTCCGCCAATTTGGCGGTGACCAACTCCATGGCCATGGCGGCGGCTTGGGCCTGGGCCGGTTGGCGCACCAACGAGGCCTGGCGCAGTTGTCGTTGCTCGGCCAGCTCGGCGCGCAGTTTGTTGGCCTGCAATTGCAGTTCGGTATTGCGCAGTTGAATAATCGGCGCACCGGCGGCCACCCACTGGCCATCCGCCACCAAAATGGTATCCACAAAACCTGGCGCGGCACTGAACACGGCGGCATCTGGCAGCTTAACCACACCCTGGGCGTAACTGGTGTGGGGCAATGGCATCACGAAGGCTAAGCAATACAGCGCCGCAGCACTGCCGGCCACTACGCCCAGCAAGCGCCACTCCCGCCGCTCGGCGTAGCATTTATGCCATTGCGACCACAGGCCCTTAGCCGCCGGCAGCAGCCATTGCCCAGCCAGAGCCCACAGAGCCACCAGCAAGCCTGCCCACAGCCAGCGCTGGGCCAAAAAGCTGACTATCCAGCACAAAATTAAGATGCGATAGGCTCCAGCCGCTATACCGTAGCCCGCTAACCAAGGTTTGTCACCGGGCAGCTCTGCTGGCGAGTGAGCGCTTGCCAACCCCAGACCGTAGCGCTGCCAGAGATAGCCTAAATATTGGTTGGCCCGGGAAGCGAGGCTGGGTATCTGTACCGCGTCGGCCAGTAGGTAGTAGCCGTCGAATTTCATCAGCGGGTTGGCGTTAAACAGCAAAGACGCCGCAAAACCAACCACCAACACATTGAACGCCAAATCCTGCAGTAGCCCCTGCCCTGCCATGGCCCAGGTGATAAGGCCCACCGCCGCCATGGCGCACTCAGCCAAGATTCCAGCGGCGGAAATCCACAGGCGTTGGCTTCGTGGCAGACTGTTGGCGGCACCGGCGTTGACGTAGGGCAAGGGCATAAACACCAAAAACATCACCCCCGCCTCACTGCACTGCCCACCAAAACGCCGGATCATTGCGCCATGGGCCCATTCGTGGAACAGCTTCATTACCACGTACACCAGCGGCAACCACAGCAAGTTGCCCGGGTCCAAAAATCGACTGTGCCAATGGTGCTTAAGCTCATAGCTATGGCCTGCAGCCACCAACACAGTAATCGCCATTAACGCCACCCAGCCCCACCAACCAGCGGCGCTGAACAATTTGTCGGTGACCGGTTGGCATCGCTTTAACCATGCATCGGGGTTGATCAGCGGCAAGCGCTGGGCCAATGGGTTTAACCAGCGCTGCCAGCGGCCGCGCTGGGAGCGGCTCACCAAATTTTGCGCCAGCACGGGGAAGTCACCTGCCAGCAAATTGGCCTGGTACAGGCCCAACAATAGCTGGGTGAGCTCGGCTTGGGGATCATCGCCGGGCCAGCTGTCTGCCAACCTGGCTACCGTGGTGTTGCCGTCCAACCGCTGCAAAACCGAGTAGGCGGCTGGGCTTATGTGAAAATGTTGCTGGTTAAGGGAATCTTCCACCACCGGCCAAGGGCTGCCGCGATAATGGTGGCAGTAGAGAATGACCTGTGGCTTTAGGCGTGGTTTTAGGCCTGCCAAGGTTTGCCATTGGGCGGTAGTCAGCGAGCTCACGGCGTAATCGCCCACCACTTCAACACCAACCAATGCCAAGGCCGATGTAACAGCACCCATATCAAATTGCGTCGGCCGGCATCCACCTTAGCAACGCCCTGCATGCCGGGCTGTAATACCAGCTCCGCCGGTAGATCGCTGAGCGTGGCTTCCACACGGTATTTTTGTGGGCCACCGGCATGGGCTTCGGCCACATGGGCAATGCGCTCTACCACAAAGCCCAAACCTTGGCCGGGCTGGGTGTTTAAGTACAAATCGCCGGCACTGCCGGGCGTTAGGTGAGCCATATTGCGTTCATCCACCAACAGCACCAGGCGAAACTCTCCGGCGGGCGCTATTTCAAAGAGCACCTGGCCCTTGTCCACCGGCGCACCCTCGCTGCGGGTTAAATCGCCCTGGATAATCACCCCAGCAAAGGGGGCTATGAGTTGGGTGCGGCCCAGTCGGTGCTCAATGATGTCCAACTGCGCTTGGCTCTGCGCCAACTGACTTTTAACCACCCGGGATTGCGACAAGTCGCTGTCCACCAAGGCTTGGCGATACTGCCGATCTAGCTCGGCAATCTCGTTGCCGATTTGTTTTTGCTCCAGCTTTAATTCGTCGTCATCAAGCTGGGCAATCAGATCGCCCTTATTTACGATATCCCCGGCGCGGAAAAAACTGCTGCGCACAAAGCCATCTGCCGGTGCCACTACGGCACGCTGGGTAATGCCCTCCAACTCTGCCTGGGCGCTGATGCGGTAATCCATGGGCAGCGCTAACAAAACAATCACCGCCGCCAGTGACAGCCAAAGCCAATAGCGGGGCTTGTGCCGATTTATCAGCCCACGGGCTTTTGCCAGCGGGCTTAGGCTGGCCTGCTGGCGTAGGGCCAGCACGGGTACCAGGGCCTGCCACAGTGAGGCAATCTCAGCCGGGGCGGCTTGCCCATCGTCTGCTAGCAAATACCAACAGCCACCCCAATGATCTAACACCGCCAGGGCGTCATCATCGGTGCTTGGGCTGCGAACGTCTCTGTCAGAGCCATCGGCCACTGGGGACTGCGCATCAAAGGCCTGGGCCAAGGCGGGCTTAGCCTGCAGCAGCAAACCTTGCACGGCATCCGCCTGTTGCCACACCTTGGCGGCATCCGATATGGCCAAAACCCGGGCTTTGGCGCTGCGGTTGGGTTGATACACCAAGGCTATTTGGTCGCACCGAACCTGCTTGGCCAAGCGGCTTACCAGCACCGTGTGGGCCGATGGCAAACGGTCGATGGCGATAAATTCTGCTATCAATTCCGCAATGGGTGGCTGAGCCGCGCCAACGGCAGCAGGGGCATTGTGCTTGAGCAGTTGGTACCAAACGGCACCGGCTTTTAAAAACTTGGCCAGTGAATCCCGGGCCTTGGCCTCGGCCAAATGAGTGGTGGCCACCACCACAAATTCGCCACCGTCGTCGCCTTTGCTCGTCAAGGGCAATGCAAAAAAGTCCCGATCGCCACGCTGCACAAAGCGTTCACTGGGAGAATTCGCGGCCAACTGGGCAAAGCGCAACAGCGCCTGCTCATCACCACCGGGCTTGGCCCAATGGCCCAGGGCCCCAGCCTCTCGCCCACGCATAACCACCACCAACGCTTCGTCAATTTTGGGCAGCATGGGGCACAGGCGCTGCAGCCACTGGCTGGCCAAGCTGTTGGGCGCCACGCAGCTGCTACTGGCGGGAGTTGAGTGGGCAAGATTGCTGATGGGATAACCTCAAATAACGATGCCCGCCGCCGAAACCGGCGCTGATTGATAGGGCTCTAGCGATGCATACAATTGCTTTTAAAGATAGACAAACAATTTTAAGCGCGCCGGTTTTTAGGGTTAGCGGTGGTTTTTGGGGTATTAGCACGGGCTTAAGGTCGGATAAGTGACTCAGCTATGCAAAATAAGACTTGGTACAGCTTCACCCAGTATCTGTCGTTGCGCAGGGACTCTGATCAGCTTTCGGTGTTTTGAAGATTAGGTTTTTATTTCGGGCTAGGGCCTGTTGATACAGCCCCACACCATTAAGCCAGCAATTGAAAACAATGGGGCCCAGAATTTAACGAGGACGGAAAAGGAACTAACGCACCTGTGGGTCGGAGGCGTTTACCTGGCGCTCCATTTCAGAAACGCTGGTGTGGCGAACGTCCAATCCGCGCACCAAATAGATAATGTGCTCGGCAATGTTTTTGGTGTGGTCGCCAATGCGTTCGATGGCGCGCAGGGCCCACATCACGTTCATTACCCGGCTGATGGAGCGCGGGTCTTCCATCATGTAGGTGATGAGTTCGCGGGTGGCGGATTTGTATTCGCGGTCGACGTTGGAGTCTTCCTTGGCCACCGCCATGGCGGTGTTGACGTCAAAGCGGGCAAAAGCATTGAGCATGTCGTCAACCATGCGCAACACGCTGTTGCCCAGGTGGCGCAGCTCAACGTAGCCCTGGCCATTGCCGCCGTCTTCCACCAAGGCCAACGCCATTTTGGCAACCTTATTGGCTTCGTCGCCCATGCGTTCTAGGTCGCGGGTGATTTTGGATACCGCTAACACCATGCGCAGGTCCGATGCCGCCGGTTGCCGCCGCACCAAAATGGAGGTGCAGTGTTCATCCAGCTCAACCTCGCGGGCGTCGACGTCATCTTCCACGGCAATCACTCGGCGTGCCAATTCAGCATCGGCCTGGCCGATGGCGGCAATGCTGTCGCGCACCTGTTCTTGTACCAGGCCACCCATTTCCAGCAGCTCGGTGCGCAGATCTTCTAGGTCGGCGTTGTAACGCTGGGAGATGTGTTGGTTGAGCTCTAAACGGTCCATAGATGTTCTTTTGCGTTATTTAGTACGGTTAAAGCGAGTACGGTTACAGTTTAGCGCACTGTGCCGAGCACACTATGGCAAGATTATTAGCCAATACGCCCGGTAATGTAGGCCTCAGTGAGGTGGTGCCCCGGCGTGGTAAACACCTTGCCGGTTTCGTTGACTTCCAACAGCCGGCCCATATGAAAGTAAGCGGTACGGTGCGAAACCCTGGCAGCTTGCTGCATTGAATGAGTCACAATAACAATAGTGTAGTTTTCGCTCAACTCGGCAATCAGCTCTTCGATGCGCGCCGTGGCGATGGGGTCCAAGGCCGAGCAGGGTTCATCCATTAAGATCACTTCTGGCTCAATGGCAATGGTGCGGGCGATACACAACCGCTGTTGCTGACCACCGGATAAGGTGGTGCCCGGCGACTCCAACCGATCCTTAACCTCACTCCACAAGCCCGCCCGCTTTAGACTGGTTTCTACAATCTCGTCCAGCTCGTAACGATTGCGGGTTAAACCGTGGATGCGAGCGCCGTAGGCCACGTTATCGTAAATGGATTTAGGGAAGGGATTGGGCTTTTGAAACACCATGCCTACCCGCGCCCGCAATGGCACCACATCTACCCCAGGGCGGTTAATGTCGTCGCTGTCCAAGCTGATGGCACCGGTAACCCGGCAGCCATCGATGGTGTCGTTCATGCGGTTTAGGCAGCGCAAAAAAGTGGATTTGCCACAGCCGCTGGGGCCAATCATGGCAATCACTTCGTTTTTGCCAATATCCATACTGACATCAAAAATCGCCCGCTTTTCGCCGTAATACACGTTTACATCGCGCAGCTCAAATTTGCTATCTTGGCTGTTGGGCAAAAACGGAGTACCGATGGTTTCGGTGACGTCCGTCTGTGTGCCTATCGGGGTATCGGCAAAAGGCATGATAAATCTCTGTGGCTAATTTCCGTGATGCAAGTCGAATCAGTTACGTGCGTCATTTACCAACGGCGCTGCAAATGGCGGCGCAGCAACACCGCCAGCGCGTTCATCACCATCAAAAACGCCAGTAACACCATAATGGCGGCAGAGGTTCGCTCGGTAAAGGCTCGCTCTGGGCTATCGGCCCACAAAAAAATCTGCACCGGCAACACCGTGGCCGGGTCGGTAAGGCTGTGGGGGATATCAGCAATAAAAGCAACCATACCAATCATCAACAACGGCGCCGTTTCGCCCAGCGCCTGGGCCATCCCAATAATGGCGCCGGTTAACATACCCGGCAAAGCCAGGGGCAAAACGTGGTGCATTATTACCTGCATTTTTGAAGCACCTAGGCCAAGGGCGGCCTCGCGAATGGAGGGCGGCACGGTTTTTATGGCCGCCCGGCTGGAAATAATCACCGTTGGCAAGGTCATCAGCGTTAATACCAACCCGCCCACTAAGGGAATCGACCTTGGCATACCCAAAAAATTAATAAACACCGCCAGGCCCAACAAACCGTAAATAATACTGGGCACGGCCGCCAAGTTGTTGATATTGATTTCGATAAAATCCGTCCAGCGATTTTTTGGGGCATACTCTTCAAGATACACCGCCGCGGCAACCCCCACCGGGAACGACAACACCAGCGTAACCAATAGCGTTAGTAGCGAGCCCATAAACGCGCCTTTAATGCCGGCCATTTCCGGCTCGCGGGAATCTCCGTGGCTAAACAACGCCCGGTTAAAGCGTTGATCAATGGCGCCATTACTCACCAACTGCTCTACCCAGCCTTTTTGCTGCGCGGTGAGCCTGCTGCCGTCTTTATTACGGAAATATTTTAAATACAAATCCACGTCATCGTCGGCCAACACCCACAGCGTTTGGGTTTTACCCAACCACTCGGGTTGCTCTTGCAGCAGCGCTTGCAATTCAAAGCCCGCGCCACTGCTGGCCAGTTGGTACAGCTCAAATTTGTCCCGCCGCTGGCTTACCTCGGGGAAAGTCTGCATTAAGTAATCGTTGATTAAGCCCTGGTAATCGGCCAGAGCCATTTGCATTGGGTCGTCTACATTTTTTATGCCCAAGCGTTGGCCGCTGTAGGTAACGTCCACTTTGATGTAGTGCGCCACAAAAGCGCCGGCACCCTTGCTAATGATGTCGGTAAACAGTACCAGCAAACACAGCAAACCAAAGGCAATGGAAGCCAAACCGTACCAGCGAAACCGCTTTTCTGCACGGTGGCGCTTGGCCAAACCCAGGGCGACTTTTTCCCCGGTGGAGAGCTTATTCATAGTGCTCCCGATATTTTTTTACTATGTGCAATGCAAAAAAGTTGAGCGACAGGGTAATAAAAAACAGCGCCAAACCCAGCGCGAACGCAGCCAGGGTTTTGGCGCTATCGAATTCTTGATCGCCCACCAACAGCGTTACAATTTGCACGGTTACGGTGGTGACTGATTCCAACGGGTTTAGGGTTAAATTTGCCGCTAGGCCTGCTGCCATTACCACAATCATGGTTTCGCCAATGGCCCGCGATACGGCCAATAAAATACCACCCACAATGCCGGGCAGTGCTGCTGGGATCACCACGCTTTTTATAGTCTCGGACGGGGTCGCCCCCAATGCCAGGGCGCCCTGGCGCAAGCTTTTTGGCACCGCAGTAATCACATCATCACTGAGCGAAGACACAAATGGAATAATCATAATGCCCATCACAAAGCCGGCGGCCAAAGCGCTCTCTGAGGAAACGTCCAAGCCTAAGCCTGTGAATAATTTGCTTACCACCGGCGCCACCGTTAGCGCGGCAAAAAACCCGTACACCACGGTGGGAATACCAGCCAACACTTCTAACATTGGCTTGACAATATTGCGCGCTCTGGGGCTTGCGTATTCGGATAAATAAATGGCGGCCATTAACCCCGTGGGCACGGCTACCAACATAGCCACCGCCGAAACCAACAGTGTGCCGGCAAATAACGGTACCGCCCCAAAGCTGCCGCTGCTGCCCACTTGATCTTCGTACAGTGCGGTTTGGGGGCTCCAATGCAAACCGAATAAAAAATCCAGCAGGGGCACTTTGGCAAAAAAGCGCAGGCTTTCGATGACCACAGAAAACACTATGCCGATGGTGATAAAAATGGCGATGCTGGCCGATGCTAACACCGCCCATTGGAATAATTTTTCGACATCGCGGCGGGCGTTCAGGCGCGGCGATATTTTTGCCCAAACCAGCACCGCAGCACTGATGGCTAACACCAATACCAACACGGTTTTGGCTAAGCGGTTAATGCCGGTGTAGGTTTTAATTTGCTCTGCCAAGGCAACCACCTCGGGTTGTTGATGGCCAAACAATCCCTGGCCCGCTGCCAAGTTTTGCGCGGCACTGAGCAATAAATTTAATTCCGATTCGGGCAATTGTTGTTGCGCCGCCGGCAAGCTGGCTCGCAACAATGCGGAAATCACATAGTCATCGGCCAAACTCCACAGCAACAACACAAGGGTGGCCGGCAGCAGGCACCACAGCGAGGTTAGCAAACCATAGTACAACGGCAAGGAGGACAACCTGGGCGCAGACACCCCAGTCGATGCCGTAGCAGACGCAATAGCGGAAACCCTGGCGTTAATGCGATTACGGCCCAAATAAAAAGCCACCACCGACAACAACACAAGCATCAACATCAACGCATTTAAGGTCATTGCAAACTACCGCTCACTGGGCAGTGCATTGAGCGCTGCAATTTGGTCGGTGACTTTGGTTCGGCTCTCCTTGGGTAAAGGAATCATGCCTTTTTGGGCCAAGTAACCCTCTTCGCCCCAGGCTTTATCGCTGGTGAATTCGGCCAGGTATTCTCGCAACCCCGGCACTACGCCAATGTGGGCGGTTTTAACGTAAAAATACAACGGCCGGGAAACCGGGTAGCTGCCGTTGGCGATGGCGGCGAAAGCCGGCGGGTAGCCGTCAATCATGGCACCTTTGATTTGATCGCTGTTTTGCTCCAAAAAGCTGTAGCCAAAAATACCTAGGGCTTTAGGGTTGGCCTTGAGTTTTTGCACAATCAGATTGTCGTTTTCGCCAGCATCAATAAAGGCACCGTCTTCACGCATACGGTGGCAGGTTTGCTCAAAGCGGTGCTTGTTGGTTTGCTCCAATTGCGCCAGCCATGGGAATTCTCGGCAGCCGGCAGCCATCACCAAATCGACAAAGGCATCCCGGGTTCCGGAGGTGGGCGGCGGCCCCAGCACGGCTATTTCGTAGGCCGGTAGTGCTGGGTTGATGTCTGCCCAGGTTTGGTTAGGGTTGGCGATCAATTCCCCAGCGCGCTGCGGGTGTGGCACCTGGGCGGCGAGGGCTAAATACAATTCTTTGCGACTCAGCCGCATGGGTGACGCGCTTAAATCTTGCCCTAAAATTATGCCATCGTAGCCAATCAGCACCTCAATCACCTCAGTAACGCCATGGCGCTGGCATTGGACCATCTCAGCGGGCTTGATTCGGCGCGAGGCATTCACAATATCGGGATAGGCCAGGCCTAGGCCTGCACAAAAGAGCTTAATACCACCGCCGGAGCCGGTGGCTTCAATTTTGGGTGTGCGGAACACGGTGGCACGGCCAAACCGCTCTGCCACCACCGTGGCAAAGGGATAAACCGTGGAGGACCCCACTATCTCAATGTATTGGCGTGCTGCCTGGGCGCGGGGCATAGACAGCACCACCAGTCCTAGCATCAACCATGTAAAGCGAGACAAAAGCAATTCCAAGCACCTGTTACATCACTGCGACGGCATCATCACAGGGTACTGCGGTAGCGCTATGCACCGTTACAGTACAACTTTGCGTGGCCGCACTACCCCAACTTGACTACAAGGGCGGAGATAATATTTCAGAAATATTAAAGAATTGTTACAGCTGCAGAGTTAGCCCCTATATCATGCTACCCAGCCTATACGACAGAATTGTGTAAACGGCAGCCTGTGCGTGGCAGGCAACACCGATAGCCGCGCAGTTTAGCGAATCAAAGGGGTTTTAACTTAAATGCCAGTACTCTCTACCTGCCTATCCTGGTTATAATGCTGCGCTGCGAAGAAACGCGCCTAACGCGGAGACTAACCAGGCGCTAGAGCCTTTGGCCGCAGGTTTTACCCGCACACTTAACATGGGTAAAAACACTAACATGGGTAAAAAAACGCTTTTAGTGTACATCGGCAGGCCACGACTGAAAGAGCGTGCCATAACAAAACCAATAACCAAAACTACAAGCACTACACATAACAACAATATTGTCAGGACCTTGAGGGGACTTCGGTGTCGTTTGAGTCAAAGGGCCACACTCCCGCCCAGCCACCAGCCAGCGTGCCAGAGCCATTCGGCCAGCGTCTTATTGGCGGGTTAGACCGCCTAGCCCAGCTTTGTGGTGCCTGCTGCGCAGCCATGATCCCGGTACTGGTTGCCATTACCGTATTGGTGGTGGTGCTGCGCCGAGGGTTTAACATCGGCTCCATCGCGCTGCAGGAATCCATCATTTATCTGCATGCGTGGATATTTCTAGTCGCCATGGCCTACACCCTAAGGGCCGACGGCCAGGTGCGCGTGGATATCTTTTACCGTAAGTTCTCGGCCAGTCAACAAGCTTGGGTGAATGCCATAGGTGGCCTCGTACTGCTGTTGCCACTGTGCGTGGTACTGCTGGTAACCACCAGCCAATACGCCCTGCGCAGCTGGCAGATCGGAGAAACCTCCGGCGACGCCGGCGGCCTGCCCTTTGTATACCTGCTAAAAAGCTTTATGCCACTGGCCTCCGCCCTACTGTTGGTGCAATGCCTCACCGAGGTGGCCGCCAGCACACTGACGTTGATTGAACGCCCGGTGCAGCGCAGTGACGAGGCAGGTGTCTAGGCCGCAGTATGGAATTGATCCCACTGATTTTGTTTGCCGTTGTGTGCTTGGTGCTGATGCTGGGCTACCCGGTGGCCTTTACCCTGGCGGGCTGCTCGCTGCTGTTTGCCGGCCTGGGCATTGTTACCGGCAGCTTTGACCCCAATCTGCTCAAAGCCCTGCCCGACCGCCTGTTTGGCACCATGAGCAACGCCACGCTGGTGGCTGTACCGCTGTTTGTGTACATGGGCGTGGTACTGGAAAAAAGCAAAATCGCCGAGGATCTGCTGCAAAATATGGCGCGGTTGTGCAGTTTTTTGCCCGGCGGGCTCGCCGTATCCGTGGTGTTGGTGGGCGCCCTACTGGCCGCTTCCACGGGCATTGTGGGCGCCACTGTGGTTACCATGGGGTTGATGTCCCTGCCCACCATGCTCAACCAGGGCTACAGTAAATCCCTGGCCACCGGTACCATTTGCGCCACCGGCACCCTGGGGCAGATTATTCCGCCCTCCATTGCCCTGGTGCTGCTGGGCGATGTGCTGTCCAGTGCCAACCAACGGGCGCAACTGAATATGGGAATTTTCAACCCAACGCCGGTGTCTGTTGGAGACATGTTTGTGGGCGCGGTGATCCCCGGCTTGCTGTTGGTGACTATGTATTTAGCCTATGTGCTGGTGATTGCCCGCTACCGGCCGCAGGCCGCAGGCGGCCATCAAAGTAAAGAAACCACCCACTGGCCCGCCCTGCTGCTGAGCTTGGCGCCGCCCCTAGCCCTGGTGTTTGTGGTATTAGGGTCTATTTTTGCCGGCGTGGCCACACCCACGGAGGCTGCCGGCGTAGGCGCCATGGGCGCCCTCTTGTTAGCAATGGCTAAGCGCAAGCTCACCTGGCAGGCGTTTAAAGAATCCTGCCTAGCCGCCACCAAAACTACGGTAATGGTGTTTACCATTCTGGTCGGCGCATCGGTGTTTTCTCTGGTGTTTCGTGGCTTTGGTGGCGAAGAATTGATCGAGGCCATTTTTCACAGCCTCCCCGGCGGTGCCTTCACCGCCACGCTGGTGGTGATGCTGGTCATTTTCTTGCTGGGATTTATTTTAGATTTTATCGAGATCACGTTTGTGGTGGTGCCGCTGGTAGCGCCGGTGTTATTAATGATGGGCATAGACCCCATTTGGCTGGGCATTATGATTGCGGTGAACCTACAAACCTCTTTCTTAACGCCACCGTTTGGCTTTGCGCTGTTTTACCTGCGCGGCGTTGCCCCCAAAAACGTGATGACTGCAGACATCTATACCGGCGTGGTGCCGTTTATTGTGCTGCAATTACTGCTGCTGATTGCCATGGCAATCTGGCCCGGACTGGTTACCTGGTTGCCATCCCAGGGCTAAAACAACGACCTTTTAATCCAACCGTGTTTGCCAAGGACATTTTATGAGTGACTACGACGATATGGACGAAACGCCACAACCCACCGGTGAACTGGCGTTACAAACCATTGCAATGCCCATTGCCACCAACGCCGATGGCGATGTGTTCGCCGGCTGGTTGATGTCACAAATGGATCTCGGCGGTTCCGTGGTTGCACAAGATATCGCCCACGGCCGCGTAACCACCGTGGCCACCGGCAGCATGGTGTTTTTACGCCCGGTACCCAAAGGCTGCCAAGTGCGCTGTTATGTGGATATTTTAGAGGTGGGTCGCTCGTCCATTAAAACCCTGGTGGAAGTGTGGCTTAAGAGCTCCTTCTCGGACGAACTGATGAAAGTCACCGAGGGCGAGTTTGTGTATGTCGCCATCGATGAAAATGGCCGCACCCGGCCGATTGAGGTCTAAACGTTTAATTTGAACACGTTATAAGGTGATGTGCCCTACTCCGCTTAATTTTGAGCGGAGTGTTTACGTTTGTTTTCTGTGGTGAAATGAGCTCGCGTGTCGCATTGATTAAATCATATCGTTATAGATTGCGATGTAATGACAGCAGGAGCCACCCAAAACAAAGAAATGCCAAATAGAGTGGGCGAAGGGCAAGCGACTTAGCGCGTAAAATATGACGCCCACGGTGTAAACGATACCGCCGGCAATTACGAGATTGATGGTTGTGGTCGACAGCGCCTGCATTAGCACGGGAGCCACCAATACCCCCACCCATCCCATAACGATGTAATTCACCACATGCAGGGCGTGCATTTTATTGGGCGCGATAATTTTTAATGTAATTCCCACGGCGGCCAAAACCCATATCACGGAAAACACTGCCCAGCCCCACACGCCACGAATACTCACCAGCAAAAATGGCGTATAGGTACCGGCAATTAATAAATAAATTGCGCAGTGATCCAGCAGGCGAAAAATATTTTTGGCTTTTTTGAAAGGGATACTGTGGTAGAGCGTTGAGGCAAGGTACAACAAAAATAAACTGCCGCCGTAAATAGAAACCGCCACAATGGTCCAGGCATCGGTGTGCACGCTGGCCATGGCAATTAATAACGTAACCGCAGAAATACTCACCAACGCCCCCACACCGTGGCTGATTGCATTGATTAACTCTTCCACCAAAGACGCTGGCCGATCTTGACGCATATACTGAGCCAAACGCGGCACTACAGCAGGCAAACGGTTCATAGGGCTCCAAGCAAAGTGGGCGACTTAATTTCAGTGTAGTCGATGGTTGGGTTGTAGGTAAGAATTACTAAGCTGTGGAAAACCCTAACGGTAAAAAGTTGCATTTAAAAGCACATTCTTCTGCTTTAACTCTATGGCGAGGGCCGCCCCCAGCAATGGCGGCCCCGTGGATTATCGGCTTAAACGCTGTGTCTCACCTACCCTGCGCGCCTGCTGGTTTCGATCAATCACATACTGGCGAATCTGCTCGATGTCTTGCTCAGACAACTCAGACGCAAAACTGATCATCCCACGCTCCGACAAAACACCATCGTACACCACCGACTTAAACGCCTGCCGACTCAAAGGCATGGCAGAATAGCGCAGATCTGGCAGCACACCACCGCCCACCGCTCCCGCGCCGTGGCAGTGCACGCAGTAACGATCGTAAGTAGCAAAACCCCGTGCAACCTTGCTTGGATCGGTGGTGATGTGGCTGGTATCGGGCAGGGTACGCGCCTGGGTGGTTGGCGCAGGCAGGGTAGAGGTGCCGCCCAATTTATAGGTGAGTAACCGGGAGCGATTGATCGGCTCGCCATCGGCGGAATCCCGGGTGAGGGGGCCGGTCATATTGGGGAAGACGCCGCCCCAACCGGCACTGACGGTAATGTACTGCTCGCCATCCACCATAAAGGTCACCGGCGGTGCCACAATGCCGGTTTGGGTGGGCTGCTGCCACAGCTGTTCGCCGGTGCTGGCATTATAGGCGGCCAAAAAGCCGGTGGCGGTGCCCTGGAACACCAAACCGCCCGCCGTGCTTAAAATGCCGCCGTTCCACACTCCAGGGTATTGCACCCGCCACACTTCTTTTTGCGCCACCGGGTCCCAGGCCAGCAGCATACCATAGGTGGCGTCCTGCACTTGTTTTAGGGCCTCGGGTTCGTCGGGGAAGGCGGCAATGGTGGTATCCACCCCCATATTCACCGTGAGTTTGGAGGGTTTTTGGTCAGGCTCGGCCAAATAGGGGTAGGCGCTAATGTGTGCAGGGATATACACCAAGCCGGTTTGCTGGCTGTAGGACATGGGGTGCCAGTTGTGGCCACCCATCCAAGATGGCGTGATCAGAGCAGGCGTGTCGGTTAGCCAATATTTGGCGGCATCGGCAATTTGCGGGCGGCCGGTGGCCATATCTACATGGCTGGCCCAGTTCACCGGCACATAAGGCTCGGCGGACAACAGCTCGCCGCTGGCGCGATCCAACAGGTAGAAAAAACCATTTTTGGGCGCCTGCATAACCACCTTACGCGGCTTGCTGGCCAATTCCAGCTCGGCCAATATCAAATGCTGGGTGGCGGTGTAATCCCAACCCTCTCCGGGCGTGGTTTGGTAGTGCCAGCGGTATTCGCCGGTATCGGCGTCCACCGCCACAATAGAGGATAAAAACCAGTTATCGCCCTTGCCGTTGCTGCGCAGCATAGGGTTCCAAGGGGAGCCATTACCCACACCAAAATACAGCAGGTTAAGCTCGGCATCAAAGGCCATGGAATCCCACACGGTGCCACCTCCGCCCAGCTTCCACCACTCACCATCCCAGGTGGCGGTTTGCGACTCCACCGGCTCAGTGCCGGTTGGGTCTCCTGGGCCGCCGGGCACGGTGTAAAAGCGCCACACCAGCTCACCGGTGCTAGTATCGTAGGCCGATATATAGCCCCTTACACCGTATTCCGCGCCGCCATTGCCGATAAATACTTTGCCGTTAGCCACCCTTGGCGCACCGGTGATGCTGTATTGCTTGCTGAGGTCAAAGGTTTGGGTCACCCACAGTTCTTTGCCGGTGTTGGCATCCAACGCGATCAGCCGGCCATCAATGGCGCCCATGTATAACCGACCATCGCCAAACGCTAACCCGCGATTAATAGCATCGCAGCAGGCCCGGCCGGCATTGGTTTTATCCACTTTGGCGTCGTACTCCCACATCACCTCACCGGTGGCAGCGTTTAGGGCGTGTACGTGGTTCCAAGCGGAAGAGGAGTAGAGCACGCCATCAATAATCAGCGGCGTGGCCTCCTGGGCGCGCTGCTCGGGTAGATCGTAATACCAGGCCAAGCTCAATTGGTTGATATTTTCTGCACCGATTTGGGTCAACGGGCTATAGCGCTGCTCGCTATTGGTTAGCCCGTGCTGGGCCCAATCGACCGTCTTAGACTGCTCTGCCACGGCCGACCTTTTACTTTCATTATCATCTATTTTTCGCTCCTCACCGCAACCCGCAAGGACTGCACCAAAGACCATAAAACACCCGACTTTGTAGCCTAAACTCATAACTTTACTGACTTTTCTCGCCGTTTTTAGTGGAAAACCAACCGCCATCTGACACATCACACCTTACCATTCTAGAAATTAAATCTGGGTATATAGCCAACCATATTAATTGATTTATCAATTAATAAATCGTAGTCTGGTCTGGTTGTTGCAATACTCCAGCCAGTCTTCAACGCTGCAAATTATTCAACTCTAGGGGTATTAACATGGAAGCGAGCCACACCGAAGTACGCACACCTACCGCCCGATGGCGCAACAAAAACTTGATTTGTACAGTATCGGTCCCCGTATTGCTGGCCTGCTCTTCGGCCTGGTCACAGCCCGGGGAACGCAGCGGTGTATCCGCCATGATGGAAGAAGTGACGATTACCGCCCGTAAAGTGGAAGAAGGGCTGCAGGATGCGCCAATTTCGGTGACGGCTTTTACCGGTGATGGCCTAGAGGCTCGCGGCATGGAAAACATCGAGGATGTGGGTGCCGTAACGCCTAACCTCAGCTACCAAAACAATGCTGGCGCCGGAGGCTCCTCCTCGGTGGCTACTGTGTACATTCGTGGCGTTGGCCAGCGTGATTTTCTGGGCACCATCGATAACGGCGTGGGTTTTTATATCGACGAGGTGTACATCGCTCGCACCGTCGGCGCCACGGTGGATTTGGTGGACGTAGACCGAATTGAAGTACTGCGCGGCCCACAGGGTACTCTGTTTGGCCGTAATAACGTGGGCGGTGCCATGGCCATTTACAGCAAACGCCCCACCGACGATTTTGAAGGTTACGCCGACGCCAGTTTTGGCACCGACAATATGCAGCGCTTTAAGCTTATGGTCAGCGGCCCCATCACCGATGATTTAAAGGGCAATTTCTCGGTGGTTGATGCCTCTCAAGAGGGTTATGTTGATCGCCCCGATGGCACCGATACCGGTGACGACAACCAAACCGCTGCCCGCGGTGGTTTATTGTGGGATGGCTCTGATGCGTTTGAAGTACATCTAACCGCTGACTACAGTACCGAAGAAGAAAACGGCCCAGCCTTTTTGTTGGTAGAATCCGGCGCTAGCTTGGCATCTGGTTTTGGTGCTTTTTATAACAACGCCGTGCCCGGTGCTTGCCCATACCCTGCCGGCTTAACCGCCAGCGATCCCGCCTGCTTTAATGATCAGTGGACCTCGGACGATGCCAACTACGGCACCTGGGATAATTATTCCAACACCGACACCTGGGGCACCACCCTGCGCGCTAAGTGGTTTATCAACGACAACCTAACCCTAAAATCCATCACCGCCTATCGCGACCTGGATTCCGAATTTACCCGCGATGCCGATAGCTCGCCACTATTGGTCACTCACTTCTACGACACCTTTGAAACAGAGCAATATTCCCAGGAATTTCAATTGCAGGGCTCTGCATTGGGTGGCGACTTAGATTGGATAGCGGGCCTGTATTATTTTAAGGAAGAGGGTAACAACACCAACATTTTGGATTTTGCCATCGCCAATTTTTACAGCAGTAACGATTTCACAACCGAAAGTGAAGCGATCTACGCACAGGGCACCTGGCACGCCAGTGACAAACTGGATTTTACTTTGGGCCTACGTTACACCCAGGAAGATAAATCCTTTGATCCATACCAGTATGTGATTTCCAGCAATATTGGCTACAACTCCGGGGATTTAGTGGTACCACCCGGCGTTTACACAACCGATGCATCGGAGGTAACGCCGATGGTCAACGCCTCTTACCATATCACCGACGAGCTTATGGCCTACGCCACCTACTCCGAAGGTTTTCGCTCCGGCGGCTTTGCCCAGCGTATTTTCCCACCGCTAGGCTATGTGCCTTCGTTTGATCCCGAATATGTAGACAGCTACGAAATCGGTTTGAAATACGACAGCGCTTCCCAACCCTTGGTCATTAACTTTGCCGCCTTCACTATGGATTACACCGATATCCAAGTGGCTTCGCAAAGCGAAGGCTACGTAGGATTGTTTGAAGACAACATCGGCAACGCTGAGATCACTGGCTTTGAACTGGAAATGAAGTGGGCCATGACCGACTCATTATTTATGGAATTGGGCACCGGCTACACCGATGCCGAATACACCCGTATTGATATCCAAGCACCGCTGGTGGCTGCCATTACCACCGACAGCGAGTTCGACCACGTACCCGAGTGGACTGCGAATCTCAGCCTGGCCCAGGATTTCAGTTTTGAAAACGGCAGTTTACTCACCGCTCGCTTAAGCGGCAGCTACCACACAGCTTTTTATAACAACGTAGCCAACACCGAAAGCATTAAAACCCCCGAGGTCGACATCTGGGATTTAACCCTGGGCTGGAGCTCGCCATCGGACGCCTACACCCTTGACCTAGGTGTGAAAAATCTTACCGACGAGCAATACATACTCTCTGGTTACGCCAGCAGCTCCATTGGTTTGGAGTCGGTAGTGCTGGATCGCGGCCGCCAATGGTTCGCCTCGGCTCGTTACAGCTTTTAAAAAACGGACAGCGACATGCAAAACTTCCCTTTAATGATTAATGGCGAGCCGGTGGAAACACCCCAGCACAGCGAAGTAATCAACCCCGCAACGGGGTTGCCCTTCGCAAGCTGTAGCCAAGCCGATGTTCATGTCGCCCAACAAGCCATTGGTGCAGCGGCGCAGGCGTTTGACAGCTGGAGCAAACTGTCCCACTCCCAACGGCAAGAGTACTGCCATCAAATCGGCGCGGTGATTGAAGCCAATATGCCGGAGCTGATGCAGCTTATCTGCCAAGAAACCGGTAAACCCATGGGCGGATTAAATGGTGTGGGCGCCGGCATGGAAGTGGGCGGCTCTGCCTTTTGGGCGCACTTTACCGCGGACCTAGAACTGCCGGTGGAAGTGCTGCAAGACGACGACAGCGGCCGGGTGGAATTGCACCGTAAACCCCTGGGTGTGGTGGCCAGCATTACGCCCTGGAATTGGCCGCTGTTGATTGCCACCTGGCATGTTATTCCGGCGCTATTGGCCGGCAATACCGTGGTGATTAAACCCTCGCCCTACACGCCCATTACCACGCTACGTATGGTAGAGCTGGCCAACAGTGTGCTGCCACCCGGCGTGCTGAATGCCATTACCGGCGACGGCGAAGTGGGCAACCTGCTCACCAGCCACCCGCAAATTGCCAAGGTGATTTTCACCGGCTCTACGCCCACGGGCCGCAAGATTATGGCCAGCGCCAGCGCTTCGCTAAAACGCTTAACTCTGGAGCTGGGCGGCAACGACGCCGGCATTGTGTTGCCCGGCACTAATCTGGATTCAGCACTGCCAGCTATTTTTGGTTGTTGCTTCCACAACAACGGCCAAACCTGTGCGGCACTGAAACGCCTTTACGTGCACCGCTCGCAATACCAGGCCGCGTGTGACGGCATGGCGGCCAAGGCGCGCACTATAAAGGTTGGCAACGGCTTAGAAGAGGGCACCGAATTGGGCCCGGTACAAAATGCCGCCCAGCTGGCCATCGTGGAATCCTTGGTGGCCGCTGCTAAAGAAGAGGGCGGCAAGGTGTTGTGCGGCGGTGAGCGCTTGCCCGGCGACGGTTATTTTTATGCGCCCACCGTGGTGGCAGGCCTCAGCAACGGCTCCCGCTTAGTGGACGAAGAGCCCTTCGGCCCGGTGCTGCCGATCGTTGCCTACGACAGCCTGGAAGAAGTCATCGAACTGGCCAACGACAACGACGCTGGTTTAGGCGGCTCAGTTTGGGCAGACGACCTCGACGACGCCCACGCTCTGGCCGGCAAGCTTGCCTGCGGCACGGTGTGGATCAACGACCACGGCGCGGTGCAGCCCAACATGCCTTTTGGTGGTGTAAAGCAATCCGGCCTGGGCGTGGAGTTCGGCTTAGAAGGCCTGAAAGAAATGACCAGCTGCCAATCGATTTGCATTAAGCCCTTAGCCCCAAAGCCCAGTTAGTCAGGGTTTTGGGTAGGCAATAAAGCGCGGCAATTAACCCGCTGTGGGCGGCATATTGTCGAATAATTTTTCAAGTATTTCGTTCAACAAGTGAAGCTGGCCATCGGATAGGTCATCGTAAATGTTATCGAACAAAGGCCGGGTGGTTTCGCTGATACTTTGCACCGTCTCCAAGCCCTTAGGGGTGATGCTAACAATAGTCACCCGGGCATCGTCCTCTTGCTGGGCGATATCCACCATTGCTTGATCGCGCAACTTATACACAGTGCGCGTGGTGGTGGGCAAACGGCTGGCGGCGTGGTGTGCAATGTCAGAAATACTCTGCGGGCCCAACTCTTTAAGCACCGCCAGTGTGCGCCAGGAGGTAATCGTAATGCCCAATTTTTTGAGCTGCAGCTCCATGTTATGGGTATAGCGATTGGCCACTCGGGTAATCCAGTAAAACGGAAAATTACTTGAACGAAATGGCTTAGCGGACGGGCGGTATTTTTCGAGGTCTTGGGTTTTATCTCGGGCCATTAATTGCAATCTCAGGGTTATGTCGTCGTAGTTTTTGGGCAAGGCCAATATCAACCGGATTGGCGGCGCTGTCCAGCAGGAATTTCCAACCGCGTCATCGCCGCTTGCTGCAGGCACTCTAATACTTGATTTTTCAAGTTTTGATGAATGTTATATGCTGCACCCAAAAACGAATTGAACCAAGACGACTGGGGCAAAAAAATTTGAACAGCAACCAGATGAATGCAACCAACATGCACACACAAGAGCCTAACAAACCGTTGAGTTCTGCCAATTGGACACAGCGCTTTCGCTTAGGCGATGGCAGCATCACCGTAGGTGTTAAAGACTGCATCGCTGTGGCCGGCTACGCCACCGCTTGTGGCAGTGAAGCCTGCGATGCCACCCCGGCGGCCGAGCACGCCGAGGTGGTGGCTCGCCTGTTGACCGGCGACTATACCCTCACCGGCAAAACCAACCTGCACGAGCTGGCCTTCGGCATGACCGGCGTTAACACCCACACCGGCACACCGATTAACCCGCGTTATCCGTTGTTGATTACCGGAGGCTCTTCCAGCGGCTCCGCCGCCGCGGTGGCCGCCGGCGAGGTGGACATTGCCCTTGGCACAGATACCGGAGGCTCGGTTCGTTTGCCGGCAGCCTGCTGCGGGATTTATGGGTTTAAACCCACCTACGGCCGAGTCAGCCGCCAGGGCCTAAAACCTGAACACTCCAGTCTCGATTGCGTGGGTTTATTCGCGCGCAGCCTGCCGCTGCTAAGCCATGCCCAGGCCACCTTGGATCCAGATTTTGGCCAAACGCCGTTCGCTGCTCAGCCCGCTCTAGAAGATCTGCGTATTGGCGTGTATCTGGACGGCAGCGTCGACTGGATGGCCCAACAAATACAAAGCACCCTGGCAGGCTTCAACCTCAATACTCAGCCGGCGAGCCTGCCCAGCTTTGATGCGGCCTACCAAGCCGGCATGACCTTAATCAGCCAAGAGACTGCGCAGGCCAATGCGGCCATCATCCACCACCCAAGACTTGGGGCCGACGTGCAGGCAAGGCTCATGGCCGGCAGCCAAATCACAAGCCAGCAGGCAGCTCAGGCCGAGGCCGTGCGCCGCCAATTTAAAGGCGAGCTGGCCGAGCTGTTTGAGCGTGTGGATGTATTAATTACCCCAGCCCTGGTGGACGTACCGCTCACTCGACAAGCCGCCATGGCCGGGCAACAAGATCTCAACCTCAGCCGATTTTTGCGGCCCTTCAATCTCAGTGGCAACCCTGCCCTGGTAATCCCTATTCACTACGCCGGCCCCCAGCCGGTGGCACTGCAACTGGTAGCTAACCACCACCGCGATGCCTGGCTCTGCGCCCTGGGGCAACACCTAATAACCACCTACAGCAGCATTCTGGGAGCAAACCATGTCCTTGCCTAAATTGGATAAAAGCCTCTGGGGCGGTACCGAGCTGGATCGCCTGTTACTGGATATTCGCGAACGCCGAGAGGAGTTTGAACAACAGCGCTTTATCAGCCACGACATCATCGAACGCTACAAAAATGTTGGCATCTACCGCGCATTTGTACCCACACAATTTGGCGGCGATGAACGAACCCCCGTGCAGTTTCTGCAATTAATCGAAACCATCGCCAGTGCCGATGGCTCCGCCGGTTGGGTGGCCAGCTTTGGTATGAACCCGGCGTATTTATCCGCCCTACCGCACGAGACCATCGCCAAAGTATGGGCCAACGGGCCGGATGTGGTATTTGCCGGTGGCATTTTTCCGCCTAAGCCTGCGGTGCGTAAAGACGGTGGCTTTTTGGTAAATGGCCGCTGGCAATTTGGCAGCGGCTGCATGGGAGCATCACTGATTGGCGTTGGCATTCAACCAGAAGTGGAGGGCGCTTTGCCGCGTATGGCGGTGCTGCCGCGCGATAAAGTCACCATCGACCAAAACAGTTGGAACGTACACGGCATGACCGCCACCGGCAGTTTTGATTTGGTGGTGGAAGATGTAGTGGTGCCGGAGGAGTGGACCTTTGTGCGCGGCGCGCCAGCCAATTTGGAGGGCCATTTTTTTAACTACCCATCGCTATCCTTGGCCGCCCAGGTATTGTCCGTCACCAGCGCCGGCGTTGCCCGCGAGGCGTTAGATTTGGTCTACGCCATGGGCGGCAAACGCGCTTCGGTTACCGGGGCGCCGGATATTGGCGATCGGCAATACGTGCAAACCGCGGTGGCCAAGGCCGAAGCACGGCTGCAATCGGCGCGTGCCTTTTTCTACGATGCCACCGAAGCCGCCTGGGACAGCATTTTAAGCCACGGCGAAGTACCCCCCCTGCAAACCAGTATGTTGCGCTTATCCACCAGCCACCTCACCCACGAGTGTGCCGAGGTTACCCGCGCAGCTTACAAACTGGCCGGCATGACCAGCGCCTACTACAGCCACCCGTTGTCGCGTTGCTTCCGCGATGCCCACCTGGCCACTCAACACGCCTTCATGGGCGAGATTACCTTTCAAAACGCAGGCGCCATGCTGTTTGGCAAACAACCGCTGCCCGGCTACCTGTAATTGTTTATTTATTGGAGATTAATTTTATGTCTGCACCACTTCGCGTTTTATTTTGCATTGGCATTAATCAAAATTTTATGGATGGCACCGCCGGCGAAATGAAAGATGTTTGGCAAGCCTTTAGCACCATGATGAAAAGCATCGATGAACTGCCCGGCGTAACCATTCTCGGCATTATGGATGACGATCGTATTCAGGTAGGGCCATCACCCACCGCGCCCTGGACTTGCTACATTATGGCCGACTGCCCCAACTACGACAGCGTGGTGGATGCCTGTAATTTTTTCCGCACCATCCCCGTGGGCGATGGCGAATTTAAATTGTGGAAATACGCCCGGGTTGAAGCGCGTATTGGCCGCGAACTGGTTGTGCCGGAGTAAATCGTGACACATGATATTGCCGCGTTAACCGCCCGCGTCAGTGCGTTGGAAAACGAGCGCTTGGTAAGTGCTTGCATGCACCGTTACATGCGTTTGTGCGATGACCTAAACGTAGACACCGACCTGCAACCGCTGCTGGAGTTATTTACCAGCGACGCGGTGTGGGAAGGCGAGGGCGACTATTACCGCAAAAAACTCGGCCGGCACATTGGTGTGGCCGCCATCGGTGACATGTTTGCCCGCTACACACGGCCGCCGGCGCATTTTCGTTTTAATTTGCACGTGCTCGGTAACGAGGTGATTCATGTTGCGGACAATACCGCCCAAGGCCAATGGGTGCTGGTACAACCCTCGGATTTCACCAGTGGCCTATCCCATTTAAACGCCGCCCAAATTAACGCCGATTTTAAATTCCACAACGGTCATTGGCGCATCAGCCATTTTCGTACCCGTAATTTATTCAGCCGCGCCATGAGCACCCCCTGGCAACAGGGCGAGTCGGTGCCGGTACCGCCGGCGACCACCGCCAAGGAGTCTACCCATGAGTAATGTTATCGCTCGCTGCGCGAGCACCATCCGCGATCTAGTACAAGAGGATCGCGTGCACAAATCCCTTTACAGCGACCCAGAATTGTTCGAGCAAGAACTGGATAAAGTCTTTAACAACACTTGGGTGTGGGTCGCCCACGAGTCCGAGGTGCCGGACAAAGGCAGCTACAAAACCGCCATGATTGGCCGCCACCCGGTGATCGTCTCCCGTGATCGCAAAAACCAAATTCACGTTTTGCAAAACCGCTGTCGCCATCGCGGCGCCACGGTGTGCGAAGGTAAACACGGTAAAACCAAGGCCTTTACCTGCCCCTACCACGGTTGGGGCTACGCCCTAGACGGCGAACTGCGCGCCCTGCCAAAGCCCGAAGAATACGAAGGCATTTTAGACAAAGCCGAACACGGCTTAGAGAAATTGCGCCACGAAAGTTACCAAGGCATGATCTTCGCCACCTTTCGCGATGACATCGAACCATTAGAAGACTTTTTGGGCGGCGCCAAAAAGTGGATCGATTTATTTATGAAGCAGGGCGGTGGTTATCCCGTCAAAGCATTGGGCGACCATCGTTTTCGCTTCCCAGGCAACTGGAAAATCCAATTGGAAAACACCACCGATGCCTACCATTTCCCAATCGTACATAAATCGTTTATTTCCTCCGTGGACGAAGCCACCCAGGACGTGTTCGACTTTTTAGACGGCGACGGCTACGTGGAAGATTTGGGCAATGGCCACAGCGTCATGGTAATGATCCCGGATTTGGTAGACCTAGAAGCCAACTTAGATGAACCCATCCCCAAGCGCTTTTCCGAGCTTGCCCAAACCCTAGCCGACGAAGGTCACAGCGACGAAGAAGTACGCAAGCTGGTGCGCGCCGCAGGCGGCAGTGGTTTTAATCTAAACCTGTTCCCCAATGTGGCCTGCTCCATGGCGTTTTTCCGCGTGCTTACGCCAATTAGCGTAAACAGCACCGAAATCCACCACGTGGCCATTGGCGGCGACGGCGCCCCGGCGGCATTTAACAAAATGCGCCTGCGGCTGCATGAGCATTTCCAAGGCCCCATGGGATTTGGCACGCCGGATGACGGCGAAGCCTGGGAGCGAGTACAGCGCGGCGCCAATGCCGGCAAGGATGGCTGGATACTGGTCAACCGTGGCATGAGCAAGCTGTCGCAATCCGACGATGGCAACGTCAAGGGCGCGGTCTGTTCCGAAACCGGCATGCGGTCGGCCTATAAGCAATATTTAAAATGCATGATCGCAGAGGAGAACAACCATGCTTGATACACAACTCACCGCTGCGGTTACCGCGTTTTTATCACTGGAAGCCGACCTCCTGGATTTTAAAGACTACGATGCTTGGTTGGATCTTTGGCAGGAATCGGGTTTGTACATTGTTCCGGTAGACCACAACGCCCAGGATTTTTCCGCCGTGCTCAACGTCGCCTACGACGACGCTGAAATGCGCCGTCTAAGAGTCCAGCGTTTATCCAGCGGCGAGGCGATATCCACCGCTCTAGCCAAGCCTACGGTACGCACCTTATCCAGAGTGCGAGTGCTGGCCAGCGGCTCTGAAGAAGTCCACGTACGGGCGGCCTGCTGTTTGTATGAAGACAACAAAAACGGCGTGCGCTCCTACCCCATTAATTTGGAATACAAGCTGGTTCCCACCGAGGGCAGCTTTAAAATCCAAGAAAAAATCGCCCGGGTGATGCAATCGGATCAGCACCTAACCACCATCAGCTATTTATTTTAAGGATGCCACCATGCCCCAAACAGCGGTAATTACCGGCGCGGCCAAAGGCATTGGCCAGGTGCTGGCGAAGGCGTTTTTACAGGCCGATTTCAATGTGCTGATGACCGACGCCGATGACCAAGCCTTAGCCGGCGCGCGAGACGAGCTAGCACACTACAACCGGGTGCAAACCCAGGTATTGGATGTGCGCAACAAAAACGATTTTGAGCAAGCATTGAATGTGGCCCAAGAGCACTTTGGCGCGGCGCAAGTGTTAATTAATAACGCCGCCATAACCCCAACCACTCCGGTATTGGAAATAACACCCGAGGAATTCAGCCAGGTGTTGGATATTAATTTGCGCGGCTGCTTTTTAGGTTGCCAAGTGTTCGGTGCTTATTTTGCTCAACAAAACCAAGGCCGTATTATTAATATGGCGTCACTGGCTGGGCAAATGGGCGGCACAGCCTCCGGTGCCCACTACGCCTCATCTAAGGCCGGCATTATTACCCTCACCAAAATCTTTGCTCGTCAATTCGCAGGCCAAGGCGTTACGGTCAATGCCGTGGCGCCCGGCCCGGTGCTGGTGGACTCCATTACTGAAAAAGTACCGCCGGAGAAACTGGCCGAAATTATTGACACGATGATTCCGGTAAAACAAATGAGCGACCCGCGATTAATCGCCGATATGGCGTTACTGTTGGCCAGTGACCAAGCGGCCACCGTTACCGGAGCTACCTGGGATGCCAACGGCGGAATATTTATGCGCTAGGCGCAATGGTGAAAGCATGACAAATCCAGATTTACTCGAAAAGAGCCTACAAGTAACCATCGACCACCGGCAGGACATCGACGGCCGCATCGCCATCCTCGATTTAATGCCCACGGCCGACGACTCTCTACCTGCGTTTAGCGCCGGTGCACACATTGATGTACACATTAATGACAATTTAATTCGCCAGTATTCGCTGTGTACTACGCCGGAGCAATTTGCCGGCTACCGATTGGCGGTGATGGAAGAGCCCAGCTCCCGTGGCGGCTCGCGCACCATATTCCAGCAATTTGCTGTGGGGCAAACCATTACCATTAGCCCGCCGCGCAATCATTTTGAGCTGCAACTGCCGGCGCAAAAGGTGTTGCTGCTGGCCGCCGGCATTGGTATTACGCCGTTGTACGCCATGGCTCAAACCCTCAAAGCCCAAGGCCAAGATTTTGAACTGCACTACTGCTTAAAAGAGCCCGGCACCGGCGCTTTTGAAGACGAGATAAAATCGCAGTTTAGTGAGCAATCGCATTTTCATTACAGCCGCGTGGCGGAGTCCGGCCGCCTGGATTTACCTGACTTGCTAAAAAGCCAAAGCCTGCAAACGCATATTTATTTGTGTGGCCCGGCGGGCTTTTTGGACTGGGCTTGTGACTGCGCCAAAGCCGCGGGATTGCCCGCAGACCAAGTCCACTTTGAATATTTTAACGCCGAGGTAGAACTCACCGGTAACGCCTTTGAGATTTATTGCAGCGAGAGTGATGTCAGCGTACAAGTTGGCCCCACGGACACCATTGCCCAGGCATTAAAAGCGGCAGGCGTTAAGGTGGATGTCTCCTGCGAAGAAGGCGTGTGCGGCACCTGTATTATGGATGTATTAGAAGGCGAACCCGAGCATCGCGATCACTTTTTAAGTGACGAAGAAAAAGCCGACAACGATCAAATTGCCGTGTGTTGCTCAAGGGCCAAATCCGCCAAATTAATTTTGGATTGTTAACCCACGGCGTTCAAAGGAGCCTGCCATGCCCATTATTCGCATCGAAATGCTGCAAGGCCGCAGCGACGAACAAAAAGAAGCGTTGATCAAGGAAGTCACCGACGCGGTTGTAAAATCCATTGCCGCACCACCGGAAAATATTACCGTTTCCATTGCCGAATTTTCCAAAACAAACTGGGGCCTGGGTGGCGTTACCGCCAAAAAGTTAGGCCGCTAACCCAATTAACAAACAAGGACCGTGTTGGTATGAACCAAGCACCCTTCGACCCGCGTGATTTTCGTCGCACCCTGGGGCAATTTCCCACCGGCGTTACCATTGTAACCACCCTCACCGCAGATGGCCAAGCCATTGGCTGTACCGCCAGCAGTTTTAACTCGGTATCGGTAGACCCGCCACTGGTGCTGTGGAGTATCGATAAAAGCTCCTTTAGCTGCCCCATATTTACCGAGGCAAAACACTTTGCGGTCAACGTGTTGTCCCGCGACCAAATGGATTTATCCAATAAATTTGCCGGCCGTGGTGAGGATAAATTTGCCGGAGTGGATTATCGCCGAGGGTTGGGTGATGCACCTTTGTTTGACCATTGTTCGGCACAGTTTGAGTGCCAAACCTGGCAGGTGTACGAAGGTGGCGACCACTTTATTATCGTTGGCGAAGTATTATCCTACATCCGCAACGAAGCCAAGCTGCCGTTGGTTTTTACCCAAGGTGGCTACGCCGTTGCCATGCAGCACCCGGCCGGTACCCATCGAGAGATTCAGGCCCATCGCAGCGATTTTTTATCCAATTATTTTTTGTATCTTCTGCGCAGCGCCTACACCTGCTATTCATCCAAGCTTTACCCGCTGTTATCCGAGCATTATCAAGTATCGCCGGAGGAATGGCGTACGCTCACCGTAATGGCACAAACTCCAAATATCAACTTGCAACAATTGGCCAACGATACCGCCCAACCCTTGGCGCAGAGCGAAGAAACCGTGAATTGGATGCTATCCAAAGGCTGGGTCACCTTTTGCTGCGCGGATAGCCAAGTCACCATCACCGACAGCGGACGCGCCCTGTGCGAGCAATTACTGAACCTGGCGCAAGAGCATGAAAAGGAAATCCTCAATCATGTGGGCATCGACCACGCCGAACAGTTAAAAAGCGATTTAAAAACCATTTGTGATGCCCTGGCATAGAGCCACCCATTTGAGGAACGCAAGATGAGCACAATGGCCAATACACACACTCAAGCCCAAATCCAAGCCCGAAGCGCAATGAGTAACGCCTTGGACCAACAACCCATGTCGTTTACCCAGTGGGCGATTTTTGTGGTGGCCTTGCTGCTAAATATGATTGATGGCTTTGATGTCGCAGCCTTGTCGTTTGCCGCCCATGGCTTGGGTGAGGAATTCAATTTAGCCGCCGGTAGCCTGGGGCAATTATTCAGTGTCGCCTTGGCCGGCATGATGATTGGCGCCATGTTTTTAGCGCCCCTGGCCGACAGCATTGGCCGCAAACCATTACTGGTTGCCTGCGTGCTGGCCATTGGTATTACCATGCTGGGCATGGCCCAGGCGCAAAGCCTGTGGCAAATGTTAACTTTGCGTTTTATTACCGGGCTGGGTGTGGGCGGCATGTTAGCCGGGCTGACTGCGTTAACCTCGGAATACACCCCGGCCAAATATCGCAGCCTAGCCATTGTGAGTATGACTGCGGGCTACCCGTTGGGCGTAAGCATCGGTGGCTTGCTGGCGGCACCCATGATCCCCGAGTACGGCTGGCGTGTTGTGTTTTACCTCGGTGGCGGTGCCACATTATTGATGGCGGCGGTTTTATTTGCCCTGGTGCCAGAGTCTCTGCAATTTTTATCCGGCCTAACCACCGCCAAAGCCCGGCGGGCACAACAAATCATATTGCTGCGCTTAGGCCTTCCGCAATTACCAGCGGAGTTAGAGCAACCGCAACCGGTTTGCCAACAAACACCCACACGCTTTGCCAGCATTCGGGCGCTATTTAGCCCAAGCTTGCGCGGGCAAACCTTGCAGTTGTGGCTCACCTTCTTTTTATGTTTTGTGAGCCTGTATTTTTTACTCAGCTGGATTCCCAAATTATTGGTCAACGCTGGCCTCAGCCAATCTTCTGGCGTGCTAGCTTCCACCGCCTTTACCGGCGGCGGCACCTTGGGCATTTTTGTGTTGGGTTGGTTGGCCACCTATTTTTCCCTGGCCCGCATCATCTGCGCTTTTTTATTGCTGGCAGCCGTGGGATTGGCACTGTTCGCCTGGCTGAACGGTTTACCTTATTTATTTGTATCCCTGGCCATTATTGGTTTTTTCCACGCCGGTGGTTTTACCGGTTTATACGCCGTGGCCGCAAAAATATACCCTGCACACGCTCGGGTTACCGGTATTGGTTGGGCGTTGGGGCTGGGCCGGTTTGGTGCGGTGGTGGGGCCTTACGTAGGCGGGTTATTAATTGCCGCCAATTTTAATTGGCAGCAAATATTTTTGGTGTTTGCCCTGCCCATTGCGGCCAGCGGTGTGTTGGCACTGGGTTTAAAGGCGCGCTAATCGGTTTTTTGTGAATCGGTTTCCCGCGTGTGGTAATAGGCCAATTCCGAAATGCGATGGTAGTTACCGGCGTTGCGCTGAAACTCAGTGTAAGACGCCAACACTTTGGCAAACAGCGGGTCTTTGGCGGCGGTTTCTGCGTAGTATTGGTCGGCTTTTTGTTTTAAAACGTTCAGCACTTCCGCGGGCAGTTCTAGTAATTCTACACCGTAGTTTTCCACCAATTCTTTTAACGCGGCATTGTTGGCGTTGGTATATTCGTCCAACATCATTTGGTTGGTTGCCTGGGCCGCCACTGCCACCACTGCTTTTAAATCCTCGGGCAGTGCATTGTAGGCATCTTGGTTTACGATGATTTCTAGCATGGCGCCAGGCTCGTGCCAGCCGGGGTAGTAGTAATATTTTGCTACCTGATGAAAGCCCATGGCCAAGTCGTTATAGGGCCCAACCCATTCAGTGGCATCAATGACGCCGGTTTGAAGCGAGGTGTACAACTCACCGCCGGGGATATTCACGGCAACACCACCGGCCCGGCTCCACACTTCGCCGCCCATGCCGGGGATGCGCATTTTTAAGCCTTTAATATCGGCGATGGTATTAATGCGTTTGTTGTACCAACCCGCCATCTGCACGCCGGTGTTACCGCCCGCAAAAGGCACTACATTAAATGGCGCGTAGGCCTCACGCCACAATTCCAAACCGCCACCGGCGTTGATCCAGCCATTGGTTTCTTGGGCGTTCATGCCAAAGGGAATGGCGGTAAAAAACGGTGAGGCGGGGATTTTGCCTTTCCAGTAATAGGCCGCACCGTGGCCGGCCTCAACACTGCCGGTGGACACGGCATCAAACACCCCCAGGGCCGGCACCAGCTCGCCGGCGCCGTGCACTTTAATTTGCAGTCGACCATTACTGGATTCATTCACCATGCGGGCAAAGTTTTCCGGCGCGGTGCCCAAACCGGGGAAATTCTTGGGCCAGGTGGTGACCATTTTCCAGCGGTACACCTGTTGTTGATCAGCCGTAGTTACCAGGGCGTTACTGGCGGTAACCGGGGAGCGCATTACCTGCCAAACATATAGGCCAAATAACAGCATTACCAGGGCCACCAAACCCACCACAACCGCAGGCAACAAACGCTGGTTATTAGACATGCCTCTTTCCTTAGTTTTATTTTTGTTCGGTAGCAAACGGCACCGTTAACACGCTACCGCTCCGGTCGACCAATATAGCCGACCAATGCAACCGGCCAATGTCCCGTTAAATGTATTCCACCCACCTGAGCCACCTGCCCTGTTTAAGGATGCCTTCTAACACCCTCTAACCACTTAGGCCGGCTGCAACTTGGCGTACTGCATTACCAGCCACTTATTGCCCACGTCATCGAAGTTGATTTGAATTCGGCTGTTGGGCCCACTGCCTTCGCAATGCAATATTACGCCTTCACCAAACATGGGGTGTACTACCCGTTGGCCCAGGGCGAAGCCACTGGCAGATGGGTCGTCACTTAGGCGAGGTTGCCGACGGCTGCCGTAGGCCGGGCGCTCGTTAAAGCTGGCCGGGCGCGATACGCTGGATTTAATGCGCACTTCCTGCAGGCAGTCGGCGGGGATTTCTTTTACAAAGCGCGATACAGTATTAAAGCTTTCTTTACCATGTATGCGGCGGGTTTCGGCGTAAGTAAGCACCAACTTCACCATGGCCCGGGTGATACCCACGTAGGCCAAGCGGCGCTCTTCCTCTAGCCGGGTTGGGTCTTCCACGCTCATCTTATGGGGGAACAGGTTCTCTTCCACACCGGCCACAAACACCAGTGGAAATTCCAAGCCCTTGGCCGAGTGCAGGGTCATTAGTTGTACGGCGTCTTCGAACTCATCGGCTTGTTCGTCGCCGGCATCCAGGGCGGCCTGGGCCAAGAATTCGTTGAGCGGATCCTGCTCTGGGTCTTCGGCGCTGAACAGACCACAGGCGCTGACCAATTCATCCAAGTTCTCTTTACGGGCCTGGCCTTTTTCGCCCTTTTCTTTGCCGTGGAATTCGTAGAGGCCGGAGCTGTGAATCACCCGCTCGGCCAGCTCACCCAAAGGTTCTTCCAAATACTGAGACAAGCCATCGATGAGTTCGCGGAACGCCAACAGCGCATTGCCGGCACGGTTACTGAGTGCCTTATTGGCCAACATTTGGCCACCGGCAGCCCACAGAGAGCAGCCCTGCTCGCGGGCAAAAAGCCGAATATCGTCGATGGTTTTGCCGCCAATGCCCCGGGTGGGGGTATTGATAATGCGCTCCAGGGCGGCGTCGTCTTCGCGGTTGACCATTAATCGCAGGTAGGCCAACACGTTTTTAATTTCTAGCCGGTCGTAGAAGCGCTGGCCACCGTATATGCGGTAGGGCACGGATTCGCGCAATAGTGCTTCTTCCAACACCCGAGATTGGGCGTTGGAGCGGTATAAGATCGCAATACTGTCGCGACGGTTACCGGCGGCCGTCCAGCTTTCAATTTGGTCGACGATAAAGCGGGCTTCGTCCTGCTCGTTAAAACCGGCGTAGAGGCTGATTTTTTCACCGTCTTCGCCGTCGGTGCGCAGGGTTTTACCCAGCCGGCCAAAGTTTTGGCTGATGACACCGTTGGCAGCGCGCAAAATAGTGCCGGTGGATCGGTAGTTTTGCTCCAAGCGCACCACCTGGGTTCCGGGGAAATCCTGGTCGAACTGCTGGATATTTTCGATTTTGGCGCCACGCCAGCCGTAGATGGACTGGTCGTCATCGCCCACCGCCGTTAACCAGCACTGCTGCCCGGCCAGCACTCGCAGCCAGGCGTATTGAATGGTGTTGGTGTCTTGGAATTCGTCCACCAAAATAAAGGGGAAGCGATCCTGGTAGTGCTTAAGCAGCTCCGGGTGGTTGAGCCACAGTTCGTGGGCGCGCAATAAAAGCTCGCCAAAATCCACTAGGCTGGCCCGGTTGCAGGCGCTTTCGTATTCGCGGTACACCGCCAGCATGGTGCGCTCGTACAAGTCGGCGCTTTCTACCACGTGCTTGGCCCGGCGGCCTTCGTCTTTGTGGCCGTTGATGTAACTCACCGCCGAACGCGCTGGCCAGCGCTTTTCGTCGATATTAAGCTCGTTGTACACCCGCTTTACCAGCCGCAATTGGTCGTCGCTGTCGAGAATTTGAAAGTTCTGCACCAGGCCGGCATCGCGCCAGTGGGCTTGCAGTAAGCGGTGGGCCAACCCGTGGAAGGTGCCCACCCACATGCCGCGCGGGTTCACCCCCATGAGTTCTTCGATGCGGCCACGCATTTCCCGGGCGGCCTTGTTGGTAAAGGTCACCGCCATAATGGAGTAGGGCGACACCCCCTCCACCTGGATCAGCCAGGCAATGCGGTGCACCAGCACGCGGGTTTTGCCCGAGCCAGCACCGGCCAGAATCAATTGATGCCCGGCGGGGGCGCTTACGGCCTCGCGCTGAGCAGGGTTGAGCTTATCGAGTAATATAGAAACGTCCATGGCGCGGCATTGTATCAGAGGCTAGAGGTTTTATGGTTTGATTGGGTTAACGCCACCCAATAATTACTGTAAAAACAACCAGTATACCCCAAGCCAATGGCCATGTATTGCTGCAGGCTCGCCGCTTAGCTAATCGGCGGTTTAAATCGTAGACGCATCAATCACGTAACGGTAGCGCGCCGTTTTGGCAACCACCTCCGCCCAGGCTTGGTTGATCTCCTCGGCATTGATGATTTGAATTTGCGGCAGCACCTTGTGCTCGGCGCAGTAATTCACAACATCTTGGGTCTCTTGCATATCGCCAATCAACGATGCGTTAAAGTTGACTCGGCTAAAGGCCAAGCCCAATGCGTTAACGGTGACCTCGGATTGCTCCGGCATTCCCACCTGGGTAAACACGCCAAATGGCTTCACTTGGCTGGCGTAGCCCGCCACATCAAAACCGTAGGGGATGGTGCTGATCATGCAGTCTAGCTTGCCGGCGTATTGGCTAAACGACTCCTCGCCGTCAACCACCACCACGTCTTTAGCACCAAAGCCTTTAATGTCGTCGACCTTTTCTGGGCTGGTGGTAAACGCAATCACATCCGCGCCTTTGGATGCCGCCAGCTTCACCGCCAAGTGGCCCAGGCCACCAATGCCTGCCACACCCACGCTGACCCCGGGTTTGAGATCGAACTTTAACAGCGGCGAATAGGTGGTCACACCGGCACACAACAGCGGTGCGGCATCTTGAAAGCGAATAGTCTCAGGGATATGCACCGCGTAATGATCGCGCACCACAATATTGGTGGCATAGCCGCCCTGGGAAATGCCCGTGGGGGACGAATCCTGAGGGTAGCCGTAGGTAAATACGGTATCTGGATGGTACTGCTCGCCGTGGTCGCAATCACTGCAGCCGTCCACCATGCAACCCACGCCGGCGCGGTCACCCACCTTAAATTTGGTTACCTTGCTACCCACCGCGGCCACTAGGCCAACAATCTCATGGCCGGGCACCTGAGGGTATTGCTGCGGCCCCCAATGGCCCTTCATTTGGTGAATATCGGAATGGCAGATGCTGGCGAATTTAATATCGATTAACACATCGTGCTCGCCCACCGGGCGACGTTCAAACTCCCAAGCGCTGAGCTCGCCGCTGTTATCAAAAGCGGCATAACCCTTGGATTTAACGTTTGAATTGTTGGTGTTCATGGTTGTTACCTCGTTGGAATTTAATACAGAAGTGGCAGCACTCAAGCCCGGGGCGAGGCTGCCTAATAGTGCCGAAGCACCACCGGCCAGGGCCGTGTGCTTCAGCCAATAACGACGGCCGGCGTTAACCGCGGTGGTCGTCGGGTGATCGGATTTAGGTCGGCCCATTGCAACTCCAAAAGCCTGAGCTAATGGCATCGCTCGGCAAGCTCGCCGAGCAGAATCCTGGGTGTGAATTAAAGAAAGATCGCGGAATGGAGCCTCGCCCAGCGCTGGGGCGAGGTAGATCTAATCGGCTTGGTGTTTCGTCAGCGCTTGCTCTATGCGAGCACCGGTGCTGCGAGTAACCCGGGCAGTAAGCAAGGTGGCTAGGTCGGTGAGTTGTTGGTCCGTTACGCCGGCATTTTTTGCCATGCGGATGTGGGCTTGCAGTTGCGAATCCGTGCCGCTGAGGCTGGCCAAAATCGCCACGGTTAATAGTTCGCGGTCTTTAACATCCAAAACACCTCGGGCAAACACATCGCCAAACAGATGCTTTTGCAAAAAGGTGTTGGCCCCCGGCGCAAAGTCAAACAATGGGCCAGCCACCTTTGCGCCGGACAATTCGGTTTGCACTTTTTCGCCCTGGGCTTGGCTGGCATCGGGTTTAGGCAATGCCTCTGGCTCGGGGCCGATAGTGGTCTTTTTACCGGCGTGCTCGCGGCTTTCCACCACCCCCATCAACGCGGCCAGTGCATTCAGAGATTTAGGAAAGCCCGCGTAGGGGTACAGGTGAATAAAGGCTTCTTTTAGCTCGTTGACACTAACGCCTTGGTCTAATGCGGACTCTAAACTGACCTGCAAACTGCCCATGGCACTGCTCGCGGCAAAGGCGATAGCCACGGCCATCTGTTGTTGACGCGGACTGAGCGCGGTGAGTTTGAGGGGTTGCTCTAGGGATTTAAGGGCTGCTTGATATTGCTCGTCGGTGACCTTGTCCTTCCACACCACGTTTTCGCCATCTTTACTGCCCGTCACCACAAAATGTGTCATGGCGGAATGTTCCGTGGCGCCGTGCCAGTGGTCTACCCCTTGTGGGCACCACACCGCTTCACCTTCGTGAAACTCCACAACTTGGCCATCTCGTGTGGCGGTAATGGCTGCGCCCTTGGTCACCACCATATGCTGGCCGGCGGGGTGCTCGTGCCACGCTGTGCGGGCACCGGGCTGGAAAGTCACATAGGCACCGGAGTAGGGCACAGAGTCACCGGGGAACGCCACTTGCACATCCACTTGGCCGGTGAAGGTTTTATCGGGGCCGGAAAAACTCGGCAAACTGCCGACTGGGTAGACCTCTTGCTGGGCGCTTGCCGCCTCCGCGCTGAGCCCGGCAATGGCCACCAGCGCCGCCGCGGTTAGGCGAGATTCGTTAGACATTAGTACCTCCTTCCATCCATCAAACAGATTGGTTATTTCTGTTGATTATTGGAGCACGAATCCGCCCACCGGGTATTACACAATCGTTTTAATTTATTGCCTATTTATACGCAACTAAAAAGACGCAACTAAAAGACACCCATGTTAAAACGGATATAAAGCAGAGTATTATTGCCCGTTTGTACAATTTTGTTGTAAAGCTTACAACAGCCTGCTGTAGGCACTAAGCCTCCCATTCACTCGCAGCAAAACCCAATCTCTCCCCAGGGCCTAGCCCAAAGAGAGGCTCTATTCCGCCGGATGGCAGTTAAATTCGCCTTTATATTCGGTAGACTTTGTAGTAAAACTACAAGATTCCCTAAGAAGCTCGTAAAAAAGCGACAAACTTGTAGTCAAATTTTACTAAAGATAATGACCGTGACTTCAGAGGACATCATTCAGCGCATCAAGCAGGCTCGCAGCGAGATGCGCAAATCGGAATGCAAGGTGGCGGACTACGTGTTGGCCGACCCGCAGGCCGTTATCCACATGCGCATTGTCGACCTGGCCAACGATGCCCAGGTCAGCGAGCCCACCGTGGTGCGTTTTTGCCGTGCATTGGGTACGCGTGGGTTTCAAGATTTTAAGCTCAGTCTGGCCCAACAGCTCACCAAGCCGGCCACCAATTTTGGCCGCGTGGCGGTGCACGCCGACGACAGCGTCGCCGCCATCAGCCGCAAACTGTTTGATGCCACCGTAGATACGCTACTGGAAGTTCGCGATCAGCTGGACGAAACCAAGCTGGAGGCCGCCATCAACGCCGTGGCCCAGGCCAAGCGGGTGGAGTTCTTTGGCTTTGGTGCCTCCGGCGCCGTGGCCATGGACGCACAGCACAAGTTTTTCCGCCTGCGCGTGGCTACCTCGGCCTGCTCCGACCACCACGTTCAGCATATGTCTGCCATGAGCATGAGCGAGGGCGACGTGGTGTTGGCCATTTCTCAAAGCGGCCGCACCAAAGCACTGATCAAATCCATGCACCTGGCCAAAAATCGTGGTGCAACGGTGATTGCCATCACCCCCAGCGGCTCGCCGGTGGCCCAGGAAGCCAATATTCACATTGCCGTGGATGTGGATGAAGACTTAGAAGTGCACACGCCGCTGACCTCACGCATCGCACATTTAACGGTGATCGACATCCTGGCCCTGGGCGTGGCCCAGCACAAAGGTGAAGACCTACAAGAGCATCTCTACCTGCTAAAACGCAGCTTGTCCGACCTAAAGCTTTAGCGCCGCCAGTAGAAACTCGCGGTTGCCATCGCCGCCGGTGATGGGGCTTGGCCGGTAGTCTTTCACCCGTAACCCCAGGCCCTCTACACAGGCTTCTATACTCTGGCGTACCTGCTCAAACAGCGCCTCATCGCGCACCAAACCGCCCTTGCCTACGCCCTCTTTGCCCACCTCAAACTGAGGTTTTACCAAGCTCAGCAGCCAACCACCCGGGCGCATTAAGGCCGGCAAATTGGGCAGGATTAGGGTTTGCGAAATAAACGAGACATCCATAACAATCACATCAAAGCCCTGGGGGGCGTGCTGGGCCAGGTCGATGCCAGACAGATCCCGGGCATTAACGCCTTCCAAACAGACCACCCGAGGATCTTGCCGCAGCTTGGGCGCCAGCTGATCCCGACCGACTTCCAAGCCCACCACCTTGGCCGCACCCTGCTGCAACAAAAAATCAGTGAATCCCCCCGTAGATTGACCCACGTCTAACGCGGTAACATTGCTGCAACTTACGCTGTTAGCGCTGGCGATTTCGGCCAGCTTGAATGCCCCGCGCGACACGTAAGGATTTAATGCGCCATCGGCCACCTGCACCCGAGCCGTTGCCAGTAAGGCAACCGAAGGTTTGGCCACCGTCTGCCATTGGCCTGCCACTTGCTGTGTTACAGCGCCGGCTTTGATTAACCGCGCCGCCTCCGCCCGAGACGACGCCAGACCGTGATTTACGAGCCATTGATCGGCCCGACTTTTAAGCTCTGTCATAGAATTTAAAGGATGTAAAACTGTGACTATTGTCAACCTACCCGCCAGTGCAACCCGGCCCCTCCGCCAGCAATTGTTGCGCCCCCACCAAAGCGTTGAACAATTGGTGTACGACGGCGACAACGAAGCCGAAACCCGCCATTTTTGCGCGTTTAACGACAAGGGTCAGCACGTGGGTATTGTCAGTATTTATCTGCAAACCATTCGTGGCCAGCAAGCCTGGCAACTGCGAGCCATGGCCACCATACCGGAAGTACGCGGCCAAGGGTACGGCAAACAACTGGTGGAGGCGGCAGAACGCTACGCCTGCACCAGCGACAAACGCCGAGGTCTAAAACAAACCCACATTTGGGCCAACGCCCGTGCCGCTGCCGAGGCATTTTACGTACGCTTGGGCTATGTACCCGAAGGCGAGCTATTTGAGGTCGCCGAGATAGGGCCGCATCGACTGATACGCAAGTATATAAATCATTAAGGAAAGGGGTTATCGGGCTTGCTGGCTTGTGCTCACGCCGCCACTAAAAAGCCCACAGGTGCACGTAGGGAATCAAAAACGCACTAAACGCCCCGGTCAACCCCATACCCAAACCGGCCAATGCGCCACAGCGAACACTCACCTCAAACGCTCTAACCGTACCCAAGCCGTGGGCATTAATGCCCAAACACAGCCCTTGCAGGCGGTCGTCGGTGAGGCCCACCAGCTTAAAAATGGGCGGCGCGAGTATGGCGCCGATAACGCCGGTAATAACCGATATAGCCGTGGTAAGCACCACCATGGAGCCAATGCTGTGGGCCAGGCCCAGTGCGATCGGGCTAGTCACCGATTTGGGGAGCAGCGCTTCCAGCACCGCCTGCTCAGCCCCCATCAACCAGGCCACGCCCAGGGCCGCCGCCGGGGCAATAAAACTGCCCAGCACCACCACCAAAAGAGCCGGTAGGGCGATGCCCTTCAAAGCCCGGATCTCAGCCCGCAAGGGCACCGCCAAGGCCACAATCAATGGGCCGAGAAAGAACATCACCACGGCGTTGTTGGCAAAGTAATCGTCAAACTCGAGTGGAACCAGGGTAATAATCAGCGCCGTAACCGAGGCGCCAATCAAAACCGGGTGAAATATCACGTTGTTGTTGCTGGCCTTATAGGCCATCAACCCTAATTGAAACGTGGCCACGGTAAGCAGAACACTCACCACCGGAGCGTTGGTCAACTCGTTGAGGAAGGAAGCGGTCATTGCCGGCTCACCAGCCATTTCAACACCAGCGCACAAAGCGTGAGCGAAATAGCGGTACCAATTACCAAGGCGCCCACCAGCGCGGGCCACTGGCCGGTGACCTCCGGCGGCAAAAAGTACAGGCCCGCCGCCGGGGGTAAAAACATCACCCCCAGGTTTTTGATCAGGGTTTCGCTGACCACCTGAAGGGATTTGGGCGTGGGCGCCACCGCCAAATAAGCAAACAACAGCACCATGCCCACCACCGGCCCCGGCACAATCCAACCCAGGCCACGGCTGATGGCCTCACCCAAGCATTGGAATAACAGCAGCCACGCTAAGCCCTGAATCAGCACCTGTTAGGCCTTACGTACCAATTGCCACACATTGATGGCGGCCAAACCGATAAATGCCACCAGCGTCCAGCCGGGGATACTAACCCCAAGGAAAGTCCAAACCGTTTCAGCGCAGTTGCCATCGCCCTGTAGCAGCAGGCTAAAGGCTTGGCCTAGGGGGAAGTTCTCTAGCATATAGCCCAGTGAGGGGCCGCAGGCTGGCACCATGTCCTCTGGTAGGCTTTGCAACCACAGCTGACGGCTGGAAAAGCCACCGCCAATCACCGCCAATAACACGCCCAAAACCGCGCATACCCGGCGACCCAGGCCGGTAAAGCCGGCCGCGGCGGCAATGGCAGCCACCACACCCACAGCTATAATAAAAACACGTTGTGTAATACACAGCGCGCAGGGAATTAGCCCCAGCGCATATTGAAAATACAGGCCAATGCCGATTAAACCGGCGCAACCTACAGCGAGAATGACGTTCGTCGAGCGGATGCCCGGCAATAAAGTTTTTACTTCTGACACAAATGTTTCCTTAGCATCGGCCGATACAGTGGCAGTGTAACCCTTTTGGGCCTGTTTAGACCATGAACACGCTGGTGCCCGCCGGGACCACAGATTTTGGCAGCACACGCTGATACACCAGCAAATGGAGAAACCATGTTGACGATAAAACGACAACTTAGCCTCTGGTTAATAATGACCGTAGCCGCTTTGTTTGCCACCCAAGCAAATGCCCAAGACGAGGAAGAAGGTGGCGAAAGCCAACCCTCGGCAGTATACGTACCGCTAAGGCCATCCTTTGTGGTGAACTACGGCGGCGCCGGCCGTATGCGCTATATCAAAGCGGACATCACCGTGCGCGCAAAAGACACACCCACCGCCGACCAAATTCGCTACCACATGCCTTACATTCGCAACAACATAGTGCTGCTGCTATCCAAACAAACCGACGAGGCCATAGACACCCAAGAAGGCAAAGAAATCCTTCGCCAGGCTGCCTTACAAGAAGTGCACCTAGTGCTCGAAGCCGAAGAAGAAGAAAGCGGAGCCACCGATTTGTACTTTGATAACTTTATCGTGCAGCACTAACGCCGAACTCTAGGCAAGAATTCCCATAAAGCGCTTAGACCGAGAACAACCGCCGCCAGCACCGGCCAAGAAAACCACACTACACGCCCATCGCAATCTAAACGTGGGCGTGGTAGCACGTGCGAACCTCACTCGCCCTGATACGCTTTCCATTAGCCGTAACCAGCGATAACCCAGTCAGATCACAAATGGCTAGTCATCTGGCTTCTGGGCTATATTAAACAGTTGCAAAACTGCGGGTAACAGCAATAACCTTGGCCCATGCAAACGTTAATTGAAGCCGCCCAAGAGGTGTTAGCACAAGACACGGCCCTGCCTTTTGCTGCTATCCACTCCGTTAAAGAGCAACATATCGTCAACGTCCCGGTGATGAAACCAATGCTGATTTGCATATTGGACGGTTACAAGAAGCTAGGCCAAATCGACCCCATTGAATGCGCACCGGGTGAGTTTGTTTTTCTGTCCAACCAACCCAAAATAGAAATGCGTAACGTCCCCAGTGCACACCATTATTTTGCGTTGGTGATAGAATTCGAAAACCAGGATTTCGACTGCCTGCCCACCGATTTTGGCCCCACAGCGAAGCATATTACCGGTACAATCGATACCACGTTTGGCAATACGCTGCTTCAGTTTGTGCAGTGGTGCGCCTTTGCACCCCAAGCATTGTGGCCACTAAGGCGCCAAGAATTACTGCTTACGCTGCACCACCTAGGCTACACAAAGGTCAGCCAACTTAGAGCAGCCCCCAGCATTAGCCACCAACTGCACGCTCTTTTAAACCAAAACATCGCCGCCAATATCAGCTCGGCAGAACTGGCCGAAAGCCTTGCCATGAGCGAATCCACGTTACGCAGAAAACTCTCCGACGCCGGTCTTAATCTGCAAACCATTAAAGAAAACATTCGCATGGGCCATGGCCTGGGCTTACTACAATCCACTAACCTGCCCATTAATCACATCGCCGAACAATGCGGCTACGCATCGCAATCGCGCTTTACCGATAAGTTTAAACAGCGCTTTGGTCTAACCCCCACTGAACTCAGAAAAACCCGATTGATCGATTAAGGCGAAACCTTGCGCGATTTAGGGTAACTCGGCGGGGTTAAATAAGGCATGATAAAAATACCAACGCAAATTAGGAGCAGCCCATGAGATTCCTTACAAAAACCTCCATTAGAAAAACCGTCACAGCCTTTTCATTCTCAGCGCTGATTGCCGGCTTCGTCCAGGCAGAAGAATTTACTCTCACCAGCACCGACATTGGCCATGGCGAGTTTATGAACGAAGCGCAAGTGTTTCAGGGATTTGGTTGCGAGGGGGGCAATAGCTCACCGCAACTCAGCTGGAGCGGCGCGCCTAAAGGCACCAAAGCCTTTGCTATTTTTGCCTACGACCCAGACGCTCCCACCGGCAGTGGCTGGTGGCACTGGCAAGCGGTGAACATCCCTGCCAAAGTCACCAGTTTGGCTGCAGGCGCCGGCACCAGTGACGGCGCTAAAATGCCTAAAAGCAGCCTACAAACCGAAAACGACTACGGCGTAAAAGGCTTCGGCGGCGCTTGCCCACCGCCCAAAGACGGCGCCCATCGCTATCAATTTACGGTGTATGCGTTACCTCAAATGCTGGAGTTACCGGCTAACCCCTCCGCGGCGTTGACGGGGTTTATGGTTAACGCTAACGCCTTGGGATCGGCAACCATCGAGGCACTGTACAAACGAGACTGATAGAATTTGAGAAGAGATAAACAAGGCGCCGAGCTTTTTCGGTGTCTTGTTGGGGCGGGCAACACGGCGTTTAGGGGAGCTTCTAATATGTATTGAACTCCCAAAACAAACTTACATTTGTGATTGGATATTAAAGAGTGGCGGTACTTTAAGAGCCTCTTGGCCTACCGTTTATCAAAAACTTTGCCAACGCAGCAAAAGCCCATGTCAGAGCGGTGATTTTTCTGGCAAAGACTGCCTTAGCGCCTGAATAATTAATTCCATCGCTGGTCGCTGTAAGGTTTTACTCGGATAGAAAAAATAAAAGCCGCTGTAGGGTTCACACCAATCGTCTAAAACTCTTTGCAATAATCCAACTTGTAAATAGTATTGCACCGTTTGATCTGGCAAGTAACTCAAACCTATGCCGGCCAATGCTGCTGTTAAACTGGCCGCACCTGAATTAGTAATTAAAGCCGAGGGCACTTCCATTTCGATGGTTTCCTCTCCCTGCTCAAATTCCCAGCGGTAAAGGCCCCCATGCGTCGGCAAGCGAATATTAATGCAGCGATGGCGCAATAAATCCTGCGGGGTTTTAGGAATACCATGCCGCCGAAAATAATCCGGAGTAGCAACAATTGCGGTGCACACAGGCGGCGTTAATGGAATGGCGATCATATCCTTAGGTAAGTTTTCGCCATTGCGAATGCCGGCGTCAAAACCTTTGCTGACGATATCTACCATGCCGTAATCTAAGTCTGCTTCCAACACAACATTCGGATTAGCACTCAAAACCGTAGCTAGCTTGGGCAACAACGCATCCAAACCTGCATTAGTGGCGGAAATTTTAATCACTCCTGAAACTTCACCATAGGAAGATTTAATACCTTCGACCACGGAGTCGACTTGCTCAAACAAAGGCCTAAGTTGCTCGATTAATGCAACCCCTTCGTTGGTAACACTCGCAGAACGAGTAGTACGATTCACCAAACGAAAACCCAAATTGGCTTCCATATCACGAATAATTTGACTCAGCCGAGATTGAGAAACACCTAAAATAGCGGCACTTTTGGTAAAATTTTTGGTCTCCGCCAACACCGTAAATGCCTTAAAATCATTTGAGATGGGCGAAGTTATTTTTTTCATGGTCTGGCCTAGTGTAGGGTTATGTTTGGTTTATTCCTGGGGCAAAGCAAATGCAATCACATGGTCCCCCAGCTCTCCACTGGCATCCGTACCGCCTGCAGCAATTAGCACGTACTGCCGGCCACCTGCCCGGTAGGTCATTGGCGTGGTTTCTGCTCCTAAGGGTAAACGCCCTTTCCATAACTCATCACCAGTGTTCGCATCATAAGCGCGTAAATAATAATCCTGTGTGCCGGCCATAAACAGTAAGCCTCCGGCTGTAACGATAGACGAGCCGCGCGATGGCATGCCAATGGGTATCGGTAGGCGCGTTTTTGCACCAAATAACACGCTGTCTTCAACGGTTCCCAGCGGGATTTGCCAAATCATTTGCCCATTATTGAGATCAATCGCCGCTAACGTTCCAAACGGCGGCTCCTGACAGGGCACCCCTAAAGGCGACAAAAACACGCCTTGCTCTATGCCCCAAGGTGTACCCAGCTGCTGGCCGCGCACGCCCTCGCTGGATGGCCCACCGTAGCGCTCATCAAATACTTCGCGCGGAACAAGTTGAGAAATGGTACCAATGCGACCATCGTTAACGTATAGGATACCTCTGCTCTCATCAATGGCCACCGACCCCCAGTTCATACCACCAAACCAACTGGGCAGATGCAGCGTTTTTACCTCGCTGGGTGGTGTAAACGGGCCTTCGTAGCGCAACTGCTTAAAGTAAATCCGGCACAGTAGTTGATCAAACGGGGAAATTCCCCAAGCATCCCGCTCCATTAATGGCTCCCCGCCGATGAATGGCATACCAACCGATAGCGGTTGCGTTGGCGCCGTGTAGTCATCGGCAACGCTGCCCTGTGGCACGGGCGTTTCGACCACTTCCGCCACGGGTTCGCCATTGCGCCGATCAAGCATGTATATTTGGCCCGTTTGGGTGGTTTGCACCAGTACAGGAATACTCTCACCATCGGCACCACGCACCTGCGTTAAAGCCGGTTGCGACGGTACATCAAAATCCCAAATATCGTGGTGTACCGTTTGAAAATGCCAGCGCTCCTGGCCGGTTTTAAGCTCCAAAGCGACCACGGCGGAACCGTAGGTTTCATCGGCCTCGTCTCTGTGGCCACCCCAAAAGTCTGGTGTGGCGTTGCCGGTGGGTAAATACACGAGCCCCAATTCTAGGTCGAAGGAAGGCTTGGACCACACATTGGGCGTGCCGCGGCTATAGGTGCCACCGTCCTCCGGTAGTGGATTATTAGCCGGGTTACCAACATCCCAAGCCCAAATCAGCTTGCCGTCTATCGCGCTGAATGCTCGCACCACGCCGGACGGTTTGCCCACTTCGTGGTTATCCCACACCAAGCCACCCACAATAATCAGATCCCCGGCAACCGTGGTCGCGGCCGTTGGAAAGTAAAACCCAGGCTTAACGTCCCCCATGCCGGCTTTCAGATCAACCACACCACTATTGCCAAAATCAGCACAAACTTGGCCGTTATCTGCGTCAACGGCAACGATTCGGGCATCCACCGTTGTGGTAATAATTCTGCGCTGGCAATTGACAGAGGCCTGTGTGCTGCTCTGGGGTACCTCAAAATACCCAACTCCACGGCATCGCGGCCGATTACTGCCGTCCGAATGCGTATCGTAGCGCCAAATCTCTTCACCCGTTTCTCCGTTTAGCGCGAATAGACGATTGGTATGTGTGCAACCGTATACCACACCATCCACCGCCAATGGTGTAACTACAAAACCCTCTCCGGTACCGACTTTAGGGATGTCTCCAGTGCGATACTGCCATGCTTGCTCCAGCTGCGTTACGTTATGGGTGGTAATGTCAGTTAATTCAGAAAATCGTGTGCCACCGGCGTTTTTACCCCAGTAACGCCAATCTCCGGTATCCCCTGTTATTTGCTTTACCGAAATAGCAGGCGGCTGCTTTGGCGTCATTAAAGGGCGCGGCACAAGAGTGATCAACGCAAACACACATGCAGCCCCACAGCAAGCCAAACTCGCAGCGCGAGGCACCATAATGCGCACAGAAAACCGCTGTGCCAGCGCTGACGCAGCCAGCCAAAGCACCAGTGCCAGCACAACCGTGAAGTAAAATAAACGAGAGAACAACGGCCAGAAATCCAGACCGGATTCAAATAAAGACCAAACCACGGTGATGACATAAAAGCCACTGTAAACCATCGCCGACAAGGCAGTGTTCTTAATCCACAGCACTGCAGTGATCATTAGCCACACACCGGCCAGCAGATAATACCAACTGCCTCCTAGCGCCATCAGTCGAAAGCCGTTAACCAGGAAGAACAGCCCACTCAAAATCAATAACGCCGCCACGCAGGCTGCAAATACCTTATGTGCGGTATGCCACATATCTCGCCCTTTTCCTTGCCAAATGAGGTAATAACACCGATTTGGAGCCAGCATATCGGGATTTGGCGGCAGGGTAATTAATAGATGCCAGGAAGCACCTATTAGCGAAACTAATAAATGGCCAGGGATATTGCAGCACAGCGCTAGCTAGTTTGATCGGCGCCGTTTTAATATTCGAGATTAAGGAGAAGTAGGGTGTAGGGGCATCGCCGAGTGGGATACGAGGCAGACGAAAATCGGCAAGACAACGGCTTCACGGCAGCTTTATTGACTGCGCTGCCAAAGCAAAAGTGCTTTGCGGAAGAATATCAGTGATCAGCAAACTCCCAAACCTAGGCTGGTAAAGCCAACGTTTGGGCAACATTTAAAATATCCCAACCACCAGCAAATTCAACGCCCAGTCTGTTTTTAGAGCTTGGGTAATTTTAGTATCTTGATGGTTACCTCGCCGAACCAGACATAGCGCACAAGCTATACCAGCACAAATGAGAATACAATCGCTAGATAGACAAAACTCGCCACACTGAATAGCGCATTTTGCGCTATGCAATGTAAAGCGGAACGCTCAACGGTACCGGCGTTTACAGTTACGATGGGCCATCTTTCGATAATGTTACTTTTCGTACTTGGTTTTATACTCTTCTTCGAAGCCAATAATCATTGTATCGATGAGCATCGCATCATTAGAAAGAAAAACACGCTCACCATCATCTTCATGCATTTCATTCATCTTATCGACTGTTTCTTCCAATAATTTCTTAAGCCCACGTATCACGAGCCGATGTTCTTTTGCCTCAAGCTCCATATTACTTCCCTTCAGCGTTCTTCGTTTGTTTGACCTCAAACATTCTTTCTGCAGATAATGCCAACTCTTCAAGCAAAGATATATATTTCGTCAAAGGCATATCAAATAAAGGTCTTATAGTATAATGAGTTGGCATAGAAGATGGTTTAGGATTAAAGTCCATGCTAATTCTTAGCCCTGGAGGAACTGCAGTACCCTTAGGGATTTTCCACCAAAAGCCGCCAAATCCTGGTTTCTCTCTATCGAATGTAGAGATGCCACCAGTATCTTTAGAGACGTAATCCGTACCGTTCTTTTTGTAAATTTGAATATCAAAGCTCTGCTCTAACGTTCTCGGGGGTAATGTTCGAAGCTTATGTAACTGCGGACTATTCTTCGCACCGTTTCTGTATAAATTAACCGGAACGACTTTGACGTACATTTCTACAACTGTGTGACTCATCGATACTCTCCTATTTGGATATTACAGCGAGCTGAAGCCGCCATACCTAAAGTTCAGAATTACACCACTCATTGATTACTTTTTCATTGCTCAATAGCTTTGCATACATTTTATCGGTGTAGCCATGCGCATTATTGTTACAATTACTAATATTACTCGGAGCACGCTTCCCGTCTGTTTGATTTTTACACTAACCATCAACTCCAAAACAATAAAGGCTACATAAATTCATCGACGGGCTACCCTCCAATGTAACAGAGAAAGATTTGTTTTTAACATCTAAAACGGTGCAAAGATACATATCCACCACGTACCGACAAATATTACGATCAATCCCGTCGGAAACTGAAAAAAACCTTTTGGCCCGCACGTAATTCACTGCAGATAAGCAAGTCTTTTAATGGTCTAGAGAAAGAAGATGGTCAGCCAGCCTCATCAATTTTCACCCCCACAGATTGAAAAGAACAATGCTCGTAATGCTCTAATCTCCATTGCTCAGCGTCATCTTCGGTTACTTTTTTCCCCCTAGTAAAATAGCAATAGATTCGCCATCTATTGATCTCGTAGCACGCCCACCATTTGAAGCGACTACACAAACACAAGTTCCGTTTAATTCTATTTTTACAACTTGGTCATTCTGCAGCAACACGCATGCTTCATCACTGCCCGCCAAGCCTGTCACTCTGTAACCACCACCGCAGGCTGAAAGCAACAAAGTAGAGAAGATCAGGTCCTTCAAAGATCGTCCTCTCTGCCATTAAGGACCGCTTGATGCGACCGATCATCCTGCACTCTAAAATGCCTAGAGAATTCAAGTCTATATGAGTCATTATTGAAACAAAAGAAAACAAATAAAGAGGCCAAAACACTAATGCAAAAAGACGGTCGAAAGACGATGTATTTTCTTCTAACACCACTCGACCAGCATAAAACCCTGCCATTGGGCTCTTGGCAAGAATTTCGGTAACGCGTCTCGGCAAAGTCAAAGCCTGAGCTTCATCAAGATATTCCAACCACTGGCAAAATCAACGCCCAGAGCACCACGAGGGGCAGGTTTCTTTCTCAAGTACGTACTATGAATTGGCCGAACACTACTAATAAAATAAGTGCACCCAAGAGCACACAGGTAGATAAACCCTGTAGTTTTGAAAACAGTGTCATTTGATCGCCAAAAATTCCTTCAAAGAGTTATCCCAAGCTCCACCGTTTTTCTTGAAACCATCATTCACAACCATTTAGGTAGCAGCTGCTGAACCAGCCACAATTGTCCAGCGATAATAGATAGACCTAGCCAGCCTATCAGCGTTGCTACCACAAGCAGGCATAGCTCCGTTGCACCGACATTCTCGGCGGCTTTTCCCAGAGATGCACTCGCAGCGAAACCATTAGTGCGAATGATTGAAATTAATAACCTAAAACCACTTGCAGTTCATTCGTTCAGTCAAAAAAACCAACCGTATTCAACAACATCAGCAGCAACATTGAAACTACAGAGAACACATAGAGGTACCAAAACACCTTAGCCAAACCGCGATCAAAGGGCGACGTATTTTGTTCTAAAATTACGCGGTCAGCATAAAATCCCGATATGGGGCTTTTCGCAAGTACCCGAGTAATTTTTTTTGGCAGAGCCAAAGCTTGGGCAACATTTAAAATATCCCAACCGCTAGCGAACTCAACGCCCAGTTTGTTTTTCGTGTCAGGATTCTTTCTTAGTTTACGCACTGTAATCTGGCCAAACACCACGAAAAGTATGGCTGCGACTAAAAGTACGCACATAGATAATCCTAGCAATTTTGAATATAAGGTCACCTCACCCCCAAAACGCCCATCAAGGAATCATACCAACCGCCGCCATTTGTTTTTATTTCACTATTCACTGCCATAGAAGTAGCTGCAGCGGCTCCAGCCACGGCAATTCCACCAACAATCAAACCCACCCAACCTACTGGAGTGGCTACCATTAACATACCCAAAGCTGCGGATCCGGCATTAACCACTAGCGTTCCCGCGGCTGCACTCGCAGCGAAACTACTAGACTCAATAAACAACTCACGCTCCCAATTACCACCCGCTTTATACTCATTGTGAATATTACCCACTCGGCTGGTAAAGTCGATCACGGCCAGGCCATTGCCCAGAACTTTGGCATGCTTGGTAAATTTGAGTAGGTTATGGGCCTGCGCCTGGGAGGTAACTTCTAGCTTTGTGATGTCTCGGCTGCTGTTGGCGATATTGGTAGCCCGCTTAATGCTGGAAAGTGGCGTACCTTTGCGGGATTTATTTGCCGCGTTTACTGCCTTAAGCTCGTGCCTAAAACGGGTTTGTAGTTTATCAAAAGCGGCCTGTGCTTTTTGCCTGGCAATTTCTTTTACCGGTTTGCTCGCACCCTTGGCATCCGCGTATTCCAATAACGCGTCTTGGTACTCTTGCACGGCGCCGGCGAAACCACCCAAACGGTTAGCGTAGACGCTGGTAGACGCGCCAACAACGCCAATGTTGTATTCCAAGAGTTTACTGGTTATGTCAGACAGCGCCAGCGTATTATCTGCGCCGTAAGATAGGGCTAAATGGGTGAGCTCTCGATTTGTTTGCGGGTTAGATAACCGGTCTAAAAGATATTGGCTGGAGGCACTCACATCTTGACCAAACACATAAGGGGTAAATGCGGATAGTGCACCGGGATTGGAACCCCCTCGGCCATGGAGAAGTTCTGAGTCCATACCGTACAGATTATGCATAGTACTTGCATCCGTTGGCCGCTTACAAAATACTAGTTCGTTCATTGCTACCTCCTTGTACCCTTATTAGTAAAATTCTAACCTGCCGCACATCGTCGGCAGAAAGTAATACGCTCTTTAATCGATACCGCTAGCCGACAAATGCTTACTACGGCATTCGTTGCTACGGATTTCCTATCTTAGAACCGATATAAATAATTTAGTAAAGCGACTGCTTTTAGCCTAGTCCCATCGATAGCTTGCAAAAACCTTTTGGCTTACCGGTAATTCACTGCAGACGAGCAGATCTTTTATCGGACGTGACAATAAATAAGGTTGCCCAACAGGATCAATTTTTACACCGGCGGACTGAAACGAACAGTACTCAAAACCTTGAATATTCCACTGTTGCGCTTGTTCACTGGAGATTCTTCTGCCTAATAAAATGGCAACCACGTCACCACCCACTGTTTTGGTGGATAGCTCGCCACTGGGATCGCTGACCCAAACACATGGGCCTTCTAATTCTGTTTTAAATAATTGGCCATGTCGACCAAAAGCGCATAGGCCATCGTCATACGCTAGGTGAGTAATTTGGACTGTATTTCCGCAAGCAGTGAGTAGCAGTACAGAGAGCAAAATAGCCTTCACAGGATCAACTCCCATTAATTAGGCCTTTTATTATAAAGCCGCTGTTTTAACGACTTGTAACCTTATGTTTAATTGAGAATCAAAGGTGATTTAGGTCCACCTACCCCCGGCACTCAGCGAAAGCACCAGGGGCCCAAGCAGCATTACTTATTGCGGCGCACCGAAATTCACCGTCCAGTAATAATTGTACGTAGAACTGCTGTTTTGTTTCATAGCGCCGCCCATTTCGGTGAAGCCCTGGCCCATAATATTGGTGCAGTGGCCTGGGCTTTGTAACCAAGCGTTTACCGCCGAGCTTACTGTAGCGCCGCCAGCAAAGATATTTTCACCTGCGGTACGGTAGTTGTAGCCCAGGTTGCTCATGCGGTCGAAGGGCGATAGGCCATCGCTGCCAGTGTGGCTAAAGAAATCGTTGGTGGCCATGTCCTGGCTGTGATTGGCAGCGGCTTGGCCCAGCTTACAGTTCCAAGTCAAAGCTGGCGCTGCAGGCATATAGGTGTTGCCGCACTGGCGGCCGGTGCTGCGTGCGTTGTTATGGGCATCCAACAGTTGCTGTTGCATTGGGGTTATGCAGCCCGTTGTGGGTGGTGGCGTGGACTCGTACAGCTTTACGTTTTTAAAAACACTAACGTTTTGCGGGTTGTTTACGTCGTTATCGCTCACAAACACCACGCGCAGGTTGGTACCGGTGTAGTACTGGCCAATGGGGATGGTGAATTTTTGGTTTTTACCGTCGGTGCGGTCGTAGGTATATTCGCCGCGGATGCCCCAGTTCTGTGAGCCCGCCAATTTGAATATGCGCTGGCTGGATACGGCGTTGTCGTTTTCCAAACCAATGCCGTGGATTTCGCCGTTCTTGCGTGGGCGGAATAAAAACTCCAATACGGTGTTGGGAGTTACGTCGTAGTATTCTTGCGTGGCTTGCCAGCGGTTGCCGCGCATCACCAGGGCACCATATTGGTTTACGAATACGGTGCCGCTGTTGGAGTCTTGGTTGGCGAAGGCCACGGTGTTGTTGAGGTTAACACTTTGCGCCAGTGCCGTGTGTGAAACAGCAGAAGCGGCGACGATAGCACCAGCCGCCATTATTCTGGTCAGGGTTCTTTTGGTTGTAGCTGTCATGTGGAATCCAATTCGCTTTTTACTTTGCGCGAATTGTGGGCAAGCCTGCCCCATTTAGAAGTGACTCAGTCTTCACTTCTTTGAGCTAATATTCATCAATTGTTCAGTTTGAGAAACCGTTCACAGCCCGCCACCCTGGCTTAGCTTGTGGGGACCTGCTACTGCGTTTCTACAGCCAGAGGCGCAACGCAGCAGGCGGGGCACCATAGCAAGAGGAGCAATGCTCTTCGCCGATAGCTGAGCGCCCATTACTACCCCCAACGGCCCGAGCATCTGTTCAATGACTAAGACTCAATAAACTGCTTAAAGCTCTCGGCATGGGTTTGCAAAAACTCTACTGTGCCATCGTCCACAATTTTGCCTTCTATTACTTTGTCGTAGGCGCCGCCAATCATTACCTCGGGTTTATTCAGCAACCGCATATTTAAAAATACGCCTACTTGTCGTAGGTGGTACTGCATACGGGCAGTGCCAATAGCACCAGGGCTGGCACCAATAATGGCCGTGGGTTTGCCGGCAAACGGTTGCGGTTCAGCACGAGACCACCAGTCCAAGGCATTTTTCAATACGCCGGGCACCGAGTAGTTGTACTCCGGGGAAAAAATCAAAACCCCGTCGCAATCGGCAATGGCTTGGGCGCGTTGTTGGATAAAATCGGGGGCTTGGATGTCTTGGTTGTAAAGCGGCATATCGCCGATGGCGAACTCTTCGAATTGGAAAACGTCTTTATTAAACTCTGCGTACTGTTCGAACACAGCACGGTTTACAGATTCTTTACGTAAGCTGCCAATAACAACGGCGATTTTCATGGTCTTTTTGCCTTCACATTAAGTTAAGTGGAATGCCTTTAAGACCGGATAAATCACCGCTAATTCCTTGTAATCTTTGCAAACGTTGGCGTTCTGATTTCCAAATAGACTGCCCTACTACAGGCAGCCCAATCGGTTTTAGAACACGCTTTTGAATGCTCGGCGCCACGCCAAAACGTCGCCGGCGAAACTCCCCGCTTTACAGCTGAGCCTTAGCGCAAAAATCGTACTGATCGTAATAGTGTTGCAGGTATTCTTCAAAGCTGGCGTTATCCTGCTCTTCGATCTGCTCTTGCTTTTGCAGCGAGGTAACGGCCGCAGTTTTAAAGGCCTCAAACTCCTGCTCGTCCACCGGCAGGTCAGCAAAGTGGCGAGCATGCTGCTGGGCCAGGGAGTCCACCAGCTCAAAAAAGCCGACGTTTTGCTCGCGCATATCGTTCAGTAGGCGGCCAGAAGGTGTAAGGCTTGGGTCGTGCAGGTATTGGGTAAAACGCTGCAGCGCATTACTGTGGCCCTGCTCGTTGCTGACGCTGTCCAAAAGCTCGGCAATGGGAGCCATTTTATCCATCAGCTCCAAGCCCCAATCTTTTAGCAGTGGCTCGTCATCACCTTTAATTAAACGCACCTCGGGGTTACGCCCTTGGTATACCGTGCGTTTTTGGTTTTCTTGCATGGCCCGGTATTCTTTTTCGTAGGTGTGGGGGCTATCTTGCAGGCAGCAATATAATAAGAAGGTATCCAAAAACAGCATTTCATCGCGGCCAATACCCAATGGTTCGTAAGGGTTTAAATCCAAGCATCGCACTTCAATGTATTCAATGCCGCGATAGTACAGCGCCGTTAACGCGGTTTCGCCGGGCCGGGCGGTGCGCTTGGGGCGAATTGGGCTGTAGAACTCATTTTCGATTTGCAGCAACGAGGTGTTCAACTGCTGGGCGTAGCCGGTTTTATCAAACAGGCCGATTTCCGCGTAAGGCGGATAGCTGGTTTTAATGGCGGCGCACAAGGTGTGCAGGTAGTAATCCAGCTTGTTGTAGTCAATGTGCAGGCTCTTTTGAGCATCGCTTTGGTAACCCAAATCACCCATGCGTAACGACGTAGCGTAGGGGTGGTATAAGGTGCGGCCGGTTTCATCCCAGGCTTCTAATTTGTGATCGCGCCCCTTTACAAAGCAGCCACACACCGCCGGCGAAGCACCAAACAGATAAATCAGCAGCCAATAGTAACGGCGGAAGTTCCGAATTAAATCGAAGTAACGCTCGGTACGGTACTGCTGCATATCTTTGCTGCTACGATCACGAGCATGCAAATAGGCCCAAAAAGGGCTGGGCAAACTAAAGTTGTAATGAATGCCGGCAATGGTTTGCATTTTACGGCCGTAGCGCTGGCCCAACCCCAGGCGGTAGATGGTTTTCATGCGGCCACCGTTGGAATCGCCGTATTGGCCCACGGGGATTTGGTCGTCCTCGGGCAACTTACACGGCATGCTGGCCGGCCACAGAATCTCTTGCTGCAAGTTGCTGTAGGTAAATTGATGTACCGCGCGCAGTTGGTCTAATACGATATCCACCTGATGGGAAGGCGGAGTAATGAACTCCAACAAGGCCTCGCTAAAATCGGTGGTGATTTGCGAATGGGTTAAAGCAGAGCCCAACGCCCTGGGGTGCTCGGTAAGCGCCAATGCGCCATCGCCGCCCACTCGCAGGCTTTCTTTTTCAACCCCGCGCATCATGCCGCTGATGAGCGCCGCATTGGCGGTCTCTTTTAAACTGTTAATTAACTCATGAAGGTCAGCCACAACCGCTCCTGATTGACTAAGGGGTAAACTATTAAAGATGGTTCGCAGGGCCGCCGCCTGCGACGACCCGCCATATTTGTTCGCTGCTGTATGAATCACTGCAAGGGTAAGACGTTGCTATTGCAGCAAGCAGCAACTCGGCGCTTGATAGAGGTTAGGCGCTTTCTTGCTGAAAGAAGTCCAGGGTCTTGGTATCACCCTCGGCCTCAGAGTCGTCGGCGGCCGCTTCTGTCTTGGCTTGCTCGGCTTGCCCATCAGCCAATGGCGTAGAGCTTTCATCAGTGCCTTCGGCTCGCACCTCACCCTGCATCTGTGCATTCTCTGCCAGAGCATCCTCAGCACCGGCAACTTCCACCTGTGGCACGTTTACAACCCATTCTTCAGGGATAATTGGCTGGCCCTTCTCGGTCGCCTGTACTTCTTCCACTGTAATACGCTGGCCAAAATCCCGTGCGCTGATTTCAAACACTTCATTCAAAGCTTCGTCTTTAAACTTAGCGCGGAACAGGCTGTTGGCCTCTCTACCGGACACCCACTCGCCTTGGCGGTTAATAAATAAGCTATCTTGGTTTCGTAGTACAAATAATGTGCTCATGCCTTACTCTTAATTGGCCTGTAAGTCGTTTTCTCAGACGTGGCGCCGCCCACAATGGGGGGTTAGAGCACGTCCCTCGGCCATTGGTTCTGCTGACCAGTTCGCCGGGGCCAATTTATACCCCAAAAACAGCGAAATGTTTACCACCCTAGGCAATTCGGCGCCCATATCGTGCTAAACAAAACTGTCACATTGACGCTATACCCTAGCTCGCCCGGCGCCGATCCATGCCAAGGACTATACTGCGCAAAGTGTTAAATAAGCTGCATAACTCGCCGACAACCTCTTAAGAGCAAAGCAGCCTAGCAGGCGTAAGCGAGACAAAGCCGCACAAAGCCGGCACAAAGGCATCTCATCGAGCCAGCTTAGGCCTGCCGACGAGCTGAGGGCAAACAACATTCAGTGAGCAAAAGCGACGCAAGCAAGCCAAGACCAGCAGAATTTATTCTGCGCCAGTCTTGGTTGGCGCAGAGTACCGGGCGACATGGACGTCGCCCGGTACTCGGTAGGTAAAAAGCAGTGCTCGCTCGTTTTTATCGACGCTTTCACAAAACAGGACGTTTTTGTGAAAGCAGTTGCTAAAGAATCGGCTAAACTTCACAGCGAGAGTTAAAACTTTGCCCTAAGATTCGGTTTTTAAAAGGTAAACAGGGTGAATTTATATTCCAAGCAGGTATCATTAGGGGTTGCTGTTAGATGTATGCCCGCCGTAAAGTGGTGCAATTTCAGCCAGAGGTGGCAGACGCAGGCTTATTTGACGTCGCCCCAAACAACCTCAAATAGGCTGTAGGCCACGTAGAATTGGCGTTTGGGGCTCGCCAGCTCACCTATGCAGTACTTGAGTAACGCCTTCCCTAACCGGCTCGATCCGCTCGTAGCCAAACACCTGGATTAGGTCGATGCTGCCGCCGTCTGGGATAAAGACTGGGGTTACTTCACAAAATGACAAGGAAAAGTTCCAACGCGTGACAGGGTAGACAAGTTGTCGCCGAACCAAACGTAAATTTTTTTATCAGAATCCTGCCTTTTTAACCGCAGGATTCAGCAGGAAGCCGCGAAGACGTTTCATGAATCAACCTTCGAATACAGCCAGCTTTTCAGCCAAAGCACAAAAGTGGTTTAACACGCCGCAGAATATTGTGCTGGTACGCAACACTCTTGTAGTGCTCCTGCTACTGTGGGCGTGCTTTACGCTGGCGCGCCTGTTCTGGGTACTTATGCCCTCCGCAACCCTGCCCGAGGTTCCCACCGCCACACCCTATAACGCCGTACTAGAAGGCAAGCCCTCCGCCAAATTAAACGTCGATGTAGAGCCATTATTAGCGGCGGAGCTGTTCGGTCCACTGGATGCAAACGCCCCAGAGCCAGAGCAGCTGCCACAGCAGCAACAGCTTACAGTGGCCGGCGAAACCAGCCTTAATTTAACCCTGCGTGGCGTAATTAAAAGTAGCGTGCCGGAAAACTCCGAAGCCATCATCGCCAATGGCCGCGAAGAACACGTCTACCGCGTGGGCGACAAACTCCCAGTGGGCAACCGCGTGCGGTTGGTGCAAGTAGAGGCCGACCGTGTCATCTTAGAGAACAATGGCCGCAACGAAGCGCTCAGCCTGTTCGACGAAAACGCCGCCAGCGTTGGCAGTTCAAACACCTACTCTGGCCGCTCTGGCGCCAACAGCGCGCCCATTCGCTCCAGCGCCGCGCCGCGCATCGAAAACAGCATTGATGAAGATGACGACGACGCGCCCAACCGCAGCGATAGCCGCACCCTGCAGCAAATGCCTAAATCCTTGGCCGATGTTATTAAATTCAGTGTTGCCCGCGATGGCGGCGACATCATCGGCTACAAAATTCGCCCCGGCCGCAACCGGGATGCTTTTAACTCACTTGGGTTAAAAGCCAATGACATCGTAACCGACATCAACGGCATCGCCTTGACCAGCTCTGGCAGCGTAACGCAGGTTTACCGCGAAATGCGTACCGCCACCAGCGCCAGTGTAACCTTGTTACGCGAGGGTCAATCCATGCAAATGAATGTCGATCTAGCATCGAACCAGTGAGGAAAATCGTGCGCGCACTACTCCTAGCCGCCCTGATACTCGGCACGTCCCCAGTCTTCGCCCAAAATGACCGCGAGACACTGACACTCAACTTTAACGATGCCGATGTGGTGGAAGTTATTCGCTACGTGGGGGCTCAAACGGGCAAAACCATCGTTATTGACCCGCGGGTAAAAGGCCAAGTGCAGGTTTTTACCAACGGTGAAGTCACCCGCGATGAAGCCTACTCCCTGCTGCTTTCCATCCTAGAGATTCACGGCTTTACCGCCTACGAAAGTAACGGCGTGGTGCGCGTGGTGCCAAACAAAGATGTGCGCTCCTCACCCATCCCAGTGACCAAATCCAGCAGTGCCGCCGCCGGCGACCAATACGTTACCGAGGTCATCGCCCTGCGCAACGTATCCGCGGCCAAAGTTTTGCCCGTATTGCGTCCCTTAGTAGCACAGCATGCCCACATGGCCGCCTACGATCCCAGCAACTCCATCGTTATTTCGGACACCGCCGCCAACATCGCCCGGGTTAAGCAGGTGATTGCGCAGATCGACGGCGCCGCCATGGATCACACCGAGGTGATTGAGCTGCAACACGCGCCGGTAGACGACGCTGTAAAAATGCTCGAAACCCTAATGGGCAGCGAAGGTGGCAGCGGCGCCGGTAGCCTTAAAATGGTACCCGATGCCCGCACCAACTCTATTTTGGTCAGCGGCGATGAGCTGCAGCGCTCGCGCATTCGCGGCTTGGTAGATCGGCTAGACCGTCCCCAAGCACAAACTGGCAACGTTCGCGTAATCTACTTGGAATACGCTAACGCGACCGAGGTCGCGCAAACGCTCTCCAAGCTGGTGCAAAATATTGAAAAGAACGGCGAAAAAGCCGGCCAGCGTAAAGCCTCGGTGGAAGCCGATGAAGCCACCAACGCATTGTTGATCACCGCCGAGGGCGACACCTTAGATTCTCTGCTGCAAGTAGTTGAGCGGCTAGACATCCGTCGCGCCCAGGTATTGGTAGAAGCCGTTATTGCCGAAATGACCGACACCGATGGCAAAGAATTGGGTATTGAGTGGTTGTTCGCCGACCAAGATGGCGGCTTTGGCGCCAACAACAACGGCACCATAGGCGCAGCGGCAAATTCCATCTTTAGTGACGACAGCGACGTGCTGGCGGATCTCGCCGGCGACCTTAGCAGCGTAACCGGCACCCTGCTGGGTGTAGCCGATTTCGATACTGACAAAGGCTTTGTTGGCCTGGTAACCGCGTTACAACAACGCGATAACGCCAATATCCTATCAACGCCCAGTATCTTAACCACCGATAACCACGAAGCCGAAATCCTCGTGGGCCAAGAGATTCCTGTGGCCACCGGTTCCTACAATAACACCGAGGGTGTGGTTTCCGCCGCCTTTAACACCTACGAGCGCCAACCAGTGGGTGTGACACTGCGCGTAACGCCGAGCATCAACGAAGGCGACCGTATCATTTTGGATATCGAGCAGGAAGTATCCAGCTTGAGTGGTCAGAACAACAACGGTGAGTACATCACCAACGAGCGCTCACTGAATACCCAGGTGCTGGCAAATGACGGCCAGGTGGTGATTTTGGGCGGTTTGATGCGCGATGATGTACAAACCTCCATGACTAAAATCCCGCTACTGGGCAGCATCCCCTTGTTGGGCCGTCTGTTCCGTTCCACCGATGACTCCGTCACCAAAACCAACTTGATGGTTTTCATCCGCGCCTCGGTTATCCGCGATGACGAAACCCTCACCGGCACCACCGCCGAGAAATACAAATTCCTGCGCGAGAAACAATTAGAGCGCCGCAACGCCAAGGGCGTTACTATCAACCGCAAACTGCTGCCGGTGGTACCACAGTGGCCCATCGCCAAATCCGATGATCTATCCGGTTACAGCGAGTACCTGCGCAACCTAGAAGAAAAACGCGCTAAGAAAAACGGCAAAAAAACCGATGAGGTAATGGAAGAAATCCGCGCTATCAATAACGAGGCCGAAGCCAAAGCCGAGGCCCGAGAAGACGCGGCAACCTCCGGCGTGGAAGACTCCGGCGTTATTGACCTCACCGAAACCCAGCAGTAAGTCACCTAGGGGGTAAGCATGGCCGAAGATCCGCTAGCCAATGAATTCGCACAGTTCGAGTCCGCACCAATCCCGCAGGACATCGACCAAACCGTGCAAATTACGCCGCCCAGAGGCACCGTACTGCCGTTCAGTTACGCCAGCAACCATGGCGTAATCTTCAAAGATGGCCAGCTGATGTACCGCGGCCAACTGCGCCTGTCGCTGCTGCTGGAAATGCAACGCTTCATCAAAGAGCGCTTCACCACTCAACAGATCAGCGATGCCGACTTCCAAAAGCTGCTTAAAGACATGTACCACGGCGCCAGCGGCTCGGCCCAACAAGCCGCCGATGAGGTCGCCGATGACCTAGGCACTGACATCGACCTAGACTCCCTTGCCGAAGAACTGTCGGACGACAAAGAACTGCTTTCGGGCAACGACGACGCCCCGGTAATCCGCTTAATTAACGCGATCTTGTCCCAAGCCGTGCGCGAAAAAGCCTCGGATATCCACATCGAGCCCTACGAAGACCGCGTTGCCGTGCGCTTCAGGGTGGATGGCGTGCTTACCGAAATGCTCTCCCCCAAAGCCGTGCTAGCACCTTTGCTGGTGTCACGCTTAAAAGTAATGGCCAAGCTGGATATCGCCGAAAAACGTCTGCCCCAGGATGGCCGTATCACGGTCAAATTGGCCGGCCACGGCTTGGACATTCGTTTGTCCACCATTCCCTCAGCCCACGGCGAACGTGTGGTACTGCGATTGTTAGATACCACCGCCGGCCAGCTGTCGCTGTCGCAAATTCGTATGCCAGAGCAAGTCAATAGCGGCTTTGCGGGCGCCCTGGCCAAACCCCACGGCATTATTTTGGTTACCGGCCCCACCGGCTCGGGTAAAACCACAACACTTTACGCCGGCCTTAGCCACATTAACGACCGCAGTCGTAACATCCTAACCATTGAAGACCCTGTGGAATACCTGTTGCCCGGCATTGGCCAAACTCAGGTTAATAGCAAAATCGATATGAGCTTTGCGCGAGGCCTGCGCGCTATTTTGCGTCAGGACCCGGACGTCGTAATGATTGGTGAGATCCGCGACCAAGAAACCGCCGCCATTGCCGTGCAAGCCAGTTTAACCGGCCACTTGGTGTTATCTACCCTGCACACCAACACCGCCATTGGTGCGGTAACACGTTTGCAAGACATGGGCATTGAGCCCTTCCTGTTATCGTCCTCGCTCACCGCGGTGATGTCCCAGCGCTTGGTGCGCTTACTGTGCGATAACTGCAAAAACCCCGACACCCCATTACCCTCAGAGTGCGAGCACCTGAATTTGCAGTCCACCACCACCATCTACCGCCCTGGCGGCTGTGAAGACTGCCATCACCAGGGCTACCGTGGCCGAAGCGCCATTTACGAGTGGGTGGATATCGACAACAACATGCGCCAACTCATCCACGAAGACGTGGGCGAGCAAACCTTGGAAGAGGCCGCGCGTAAACAATCTCCATCGATCAGCCAGCACGGCCGCGACCGCGTCCTAGCCGGCGAAACCAGCATCGAAGAAGTCATGCGGGTGACCACAGCGGTATAAAGCATGGCAGCGTTCAGTTACACAGCGATCAACTCGTCCGGTAAAACCATCAAGGGCGTTATCGAAGGCGATAGCGAACGGCAGGTGCGCGCGCAATTGCGCGGCCAGCAGTTAAAACCCTTAAGCGTTAGCACCTCGGCGCGGGAAGCAAAGGCCAAAATAGGCCCCAAAGCAGCCAAGGGCAAAGCCGACGGCGGCGCAGGATTTGGTGGTTTATTCACCCCCAAACTCAACACCAAAGAACGCGCCCTGGTGACCCGGCAATTGGCCTCGTTGCTGCAATCCGGCCTGCCCTTGGATGAATCCCTAAACACCGCCGCCAAGCAGGCGTTGCGGCCAGCGGTGCAATCCATTTTGCTGAGCATTCGCAGCCGAGTGCTAGAAGGCCACTCACTGGCCCAGGCGTTTTCCGAGCACCCCAAAAGCTTCGACACCATGTACCGCTCTATGGTGCGCGCCGGAGAATCCTCCGGTTATTTAGGCCAGGTACTAGAGCAGTTGGCGGAGTACATTGAGCGCAACCAATACACCGCCAACAAGCTCAAAATGGCGATGATTTACCCCATGGTATTGCTGACCGTCAGCGTCAGCGTGGTGGGGATTCTGATGGTGTTCGTGGTGCCCGATCTCGTGGAAGTGTTCCAACAAAACGAACGCACCCTACCTCTGCTTACCCGTGGCCTAATTGCCGTGAGTGATTTACTCAGCAATTGGGGCTGGCTCATCTTGCTGGTGATTGCCGCCAGTGTAGTGGGCTTCCAATATTTACTGCGCCACCCCAACCGTCGCCGAGGTTGGCACCGCTTTTTGTTGCGCGTGCCCATGGTAAAAGACGTCATATTACTGGCTGACAGCTCCCGTTTTGCCGGCACCCTTAGCCTGCTGGTTGAATCCGGCGTGCCCCTGCTGCAAGCCCTGCGCATTGCCACCCAGGTGCTGGGCAACAACGAGCTGCAAAACGCCTGTTCCGATGTCACCCGCGTGGTGCAAGAGGGCGGCGCGCTCAATAAAGCACTGCGCCAGGCCGGCTGGTTTCCGCCGCTGCTGGTGCAAATGACCGCCAGTGGTGAAGCCAACGGCACCCTGGATAAACAGCTCAAGCACTGCGCCACCAACCAAGAGCGCGAGCTAGAAATGAAACTCACCACCACCATGGGCATTTTTGAACCCGCCATTGTGGTATTAATGGGTGGTTCTATTGCACTAATTATGATGGCGATTCTGCTACCGATCTTTGAAATGAACCAAATGGTTTAATTGCGGCCAATAGCGCATTATCGTCCCACACAATATTGTCACCTTAGATAGATTTGGAATTCACTATGAAACTGCAAGCTCGCCAAACCGGCTTCTCACTGATTGAAATCATGGTGGTGCTCGTCATCATGGGTCTGCTGGTGGGGATCGTTGCCCCCAACGTCATCGGCAACCTGAAAAAAGCCAACACCCAGCGCGTGTTCGCCGATTTCAAAAATATCGAATCCGCACTGCAAATGTACCGTCTGGATAATTATGTGTACCCCAACAGCGAGCAGGGTTTAGTATCCCTGGTAGAGAAGCCCAGCCTAGACCCAGTACCCCGCAAATACCGCGATGGCGGCTACGTATCCAAGACTCCAATAGACCCATGGGGCCGCGAATACCTTTACCTAAGCCCCGGTGAAAGCCACGAATACGACATATTCACCTACGGCGCTGATGGCGTACCCGGCGGTGAAGGCGAAAACGCCGACATCAACAACTGGACCAACCCAGAAGAGCTGTAAACCATGCCCAGCCAGCACCTGCCATCACATCAGCGACAGCGGGGCTTTAGCCTGCTGGAACTTATGGTGGTGCTGTTTATGATTGGCATGCTGATTGGCTTGGTATCGGTGATTAACATTCGCTTTGATGCTGCCAGTGAACTGCAAGACTACGCCGAAGACTTGTACGAACAACTGCGCTTTGGCGCCGATGAAGCGCTCTTTGGCGGTGAGCACATCGGCCTAGTGCCCCAGGTGGACATCGGCGAAGACGACAAAGAGCACTGGCAACTGGCCTGGCACCGCTTCCGCGATGCCGAGTGGCAAAGCCTGGATACCCTGCCACCCATTAAAACGCCAGAATTCGTTGAGATAACCATTGAAATCGACAACGAACCAGTGGATTTATATCGCTGGTTAGAGTTTGAAAAACCCGTGCCGGTGCTCACGTTTTACGGCGGTGGCGAAGCCCTGGCAGGCACCATTATTTTATCCCTGGATGAACAATCCGCCCGGGAAGTAGACGACTTCGAAAGCCGCTACGTGCACATGGACATCAGCGAAATTGGCCGCGTGCGCTGGCGCGAACGAGCAGACCAGGCCGAGCTGCTGGCCGAGGGGCGCTAAATGCACAGGGCCAAACATCAACGCGGCTTTACCCTAATTGAGGTAATGGTGGCACTGGGCATTATCGCCTTTGCCCTGCCGGCGCTGATTGCCATGATGAGCACCCAAGCCAACAACGTGATTCACATTCGCGAGCAAACCATCGCCGATTGGGTGGCCGTGAATCAGCTCAACGCCCAGCGCTTAAATTACCGCCTTACCGGCCGCGTGCTGAACGGGCGAGAAACCGGCACCCAAGAAATGGCCGGCTTTGAATGGCATTTTTTAGTGGACAGTAAAGTAACCGATGTCGACGAACTGCGTCGCATCACCGTTAAGGTGTCGCGCAACCAAGAGCAGGTCGACGACAACCCAACCGCCGAGTTATCGGGGTTTGTGTATGAACCAAAACCGCAGACTCAGCAGCAACAGCAGTAGCCAGGGCGGGTTTACCCTGCTCGAGGTACTGGTGGCCTTTGCCATCGGTATGCTGCTGGTATTTTTGGCCTACCAAACGCTTTCGGTGGCCATTACTGGTACCGAAACCAGCCAGGAGAACATGGCCGAGGTAGACGACCTCAGCCGCTCCATGTACTTATTGGAAGCCGATTTTCGCAACCTGATCAACCGCGACACTCGGCTTTACAACGTGGTGGTGCCCGGTGGCTTTAGCACCGAGGCCGACGACGACTACAACTTAAAATTTATCCGCGCCGGGCGGCCCAACCCCGGTGGGTTAATACGCAGTGCGCTGCTGCAAGTGGGCTATCGCTGGGACCCAGACACCAAAACCCTGTTTCGGGATTCTTGGCCAGAGACCATCGACGCCCGTATTGAAGACGCGCAACAACTGCCATTAATGGAAGAGGTTGAGGATTTCTCAATGCGCTTTCTGCCCGCCGATGCCCCCAACGCCGACGGCCCCTGGCTGGAGCGCTGGCCGGATGAGGGCAAATCCGGCGTGCCGGCCGCGGTGGAGGTCAATATAGAGACCGCCCGTTTTGGCAAAATTACGCGGCTTATTGTGTTGGAGAACGGCTAGTGGGCAGGCTGAAGCACAGCAATATTCAGCGGCAAAGCGGGGCGGTGATGATCGCCGCGCTGATGATATTTGTGCTGGTGGTGAGCTTGTCCGTGGGCATGGGCGCACACCACCAACGCAGCCTTATGCGGGCCGAAAGCCGCTTCCACGGCAACCAAGCTCGGGAATACCTATTCGGCGCCGAGCAAATGGGTATGTTCGCCCTGGATCAAGACTACAAAAGCGACCAAGAAAACGGCGCCATGGTCGATAGCCTAGATGAGTTCTGGGCCCAGCCGCAAACCTTCCCGCTGGACGAAGGCGTGATGGAAGGCGAAATTATCGACGCCCAAAGCCGGTTGGACGTAAACCGCCTAGGCGTACTGGCCGATGCCGAAGACGAAGCCGGGCCCACCAGCCCGAAACGTTTCACCGCGGACCAACGGCGGTTTATTCGGCTACTGCAATTGCTCAACGAAGAGCAACCCATGGACGTTAGCGCGGCCATCGAAATACTCGAGGCCATCGTCGATTGGATCGACGCCGACGACCAAGAATTCGGCTTTGGCGGCGCCGAGTCACTGTACTACCAGCGGCAGGACCCACCGGTAACCCCGGCCAACCGGCTGCTCACCAGCGTCACCGAACTGCGCTGGGTAAAAGGTATGACACCCGAACTGTTCGCCGCCCTGCAGCCCTACATAACGGCGCTGCCCGCCGGCGCCGGGTTAAACATTAATACGGTGGATCGCACCTTGTTGCGCACCATTAATGTCAGCACCACACTGGCGCCCCTACCGGCGGTGGATGGCGAGGCATTAGAACTGGAACGCGGCGCCGTGGGCTACGGCGACGTGGCCGAATTCTTAGCCGGCAGTGTACCGTCGAGCTTGGCTTCCCAGGGGGATCTGTCCTCCGAAGGGTTAGTCGTCGCCAGCGATTTTTTCTTCCTAACCGCTAAGGTTCAGGTGGGCCGCCAGCGCCGCTCCATGCTCAGTATTTTGCAGCGGCAAAACGGCGTAGCCAAAGTAATTAGACACAACGATTTTGTGTTGTAGTGAATTTGTTTAGTAGCAAAGACAACAACACAGCCATTAAATAACGCACTTTATATCGAACAATAGCACTATGAACCGATTAGTAGTGATCTACGACAGCCATATTCCTGGCCAAAATCCCAGTGAGCCCGGCCTCACTTGGCGGCTGATGGAAGACGGCAATTGGATGGGCCAGGCCGAAGCAGGCACCTTAGAAAGCCTCAAAGAGGCCCAAGAGGCCAGCCACGCCGAGGTATGGTTGGCCGTGGCCAGCGACGAGATCGTCATGCAGCAGGCCCACTTTGATGCCAGCCAGCGCCGCCACCTAGCCAAGCTGATGCCCTATGAGCTAGAAGAACTCATCATTGGCAATGTCGACGATTTTCACTTTGCCTACGGCAGCCTCCACGCAGATAAAGTCGCCGTGGCCTACACCCCCATGGATTGGCTTTCTGCCTTACTGGAACAGTTCGATCTGGCCGACATCGAAGTGGCGGTGTGCACCCCATTACCGCTGCTGTTGCCCTGGGCCGAAGGCACCTGGAGTCTACGCTGGTTGGGCGGTGAAGCCCCGGTAGAAGTGCGCTACGCCCACGATCTGGCCTTCACCGTGCCCCTGGCCATATTGGCCGACAGCCTACTGTCCCTGGTGGGCAGCAGTGAAGAAGACGACATCCCCGATCAAATCAAATTGCTGGGGCAAAACTTCGAAGACCTGCAAACCCTGCAAGAGCAACTGCCCGAGCGCCTGCAAGAGCGCGCCACCAGTGCCCAGTGGGATCAATGGCTCAGCCTCTCGCTGGACCTACTGCCCGCTCTCAACCTACGCCAACAAGAGCTCAGCCGCACCCTGCCCATCGCACGCTGGTGGCAAACCTGGAAGCCCGCCGCCATCGTCGCCGGCGTCGCCCTGGGCATTTATTTGGTGAGCAACTGGGTAACCCTGGCGCAACTGAAAGGCGAGCAACGCGAATACCTGGCCGCCAGCGAGCAGGCCTACCGCTCGGTGGTGCCCCAGGGCTCCCTGGTAGAACCGGAGCGGCAATTGGCCTCGCAGCTATCGCGCTATAAAAGCAGCAGCAGCGATGACAGCGACGGCGCCGTGGCCTTATTAGCCACCGTTGGCCCTGTCTTGAACATCAACAAAGATCTCACCATCCGCAACCTGCACTACGTGGATGGTGACATGCGCCTTAACATTGAATCGCCGGATTTCCAACAAATCGACCAACTGCGATCCACCTTAGAAAACCAACGCCTGCAAGCCGAACTACTGGGCACCTCCAGTGTTGACGACGGCGTGCAGGCCCGCCTTCGCATAAGGAGCGCACCGTGAATTCCCTAAGCAACTATTGGAATACGCTGTCCCGCCGGGACCAAACCGCGCTGTTAATTTGCGTCGTTGCTGTGGCACTGGCGCTGATTTGGTGGGCCCTGGTGCAACCCTCCACCAAAGCCGTAGAGCAGCAAATTGTTTCTACCCGCGCCTCCGCCGAGAGCCTAAGCCGGGTGCGCAACATGGCCCAGGAGCTAAAACAGTACCGCATGACCGCCGACCCAAGCGACGCCGCCGAGGTCCAACTTAGTGAGTTGATCGACAGCAGCCTGCGCGCCGGTGGCATGAACATGAGCAGCTTCCAGCCAGTACGCGACGGCGAGGTGCGCCTGCGACTGGACGACGTAGCCTACAACAGTTTTATAACCTGGCTGGTGGATATGGAAGCCAACCACAGCTTGGTAACGCGCGAGCTTACCATCACCCCCACCCGAGCCAGCGGCCGGGTTTCGGTGAGCATGCGTTTAGCGCGATAGGACATCCCATGAACAAAAACATCCTTTCCAATTTTTGGCTGTGGTTGACGTTGCTGGTACTGCTGGTGGTGTTAATCATCGTTAAAATACCCGCCAATTTGGCCGCCTTTGTGTTTACCAAGGCCGTACCGGGCCTGTCCCTGGCAGAAATCCAAGGCACCTTCTGGCGCGGCACCGCCGGCACCGCCTTGCTCAACGTCAACGGCGATTTATACAGCCTGGGCAAATTCGATTGGCGCCTAAAACCGCTGTCGCTGATCACCATGAAGCCCTGCTCCCACGTCTCGTTTATCTACCAAAACCAAACCGCCACCGGCGACGTTTGCGGCCGTGATCAACGGGTAGACCTAACCGATTTCAGCGTTAACTTACCGGCCACGGTATTGGATATGTGGGTGCCCGCCAGCCTCAGCGGCGAGCTGTCCATGATGATCGAAGAAGGCACACTCATCGGCAACCAAGTGCGCCAAATGACCGGTAATCTGTCCTGGCGCAACGGCGCCTACCACGACGGCGCCAACTGGATAAACCTGGGCAGCTTTGGTGGCAACTTAGTGGAAGACCAGCGCGGCGGCGTTAACCTAAAGTTGATTGACCTCGGCGGCCCACTGATTGCCGACCTTGACATCAACTACAATCCAGGCCTGCGCCCCAACGATGAGTACGGCGTGGCCCTGGCCGGCGAAATTGGCGTGCGCGATTCCGCCCACCGAGATTTGCAGCAAATTGTGCCCACCGTACTGGGCACCATTGGCGAGCGCAGCCAACGCGGTTACAGCTTTGAATGGCAGCAATAGGCACCGAGCGTAGGCCGTTTATTGGCCGCTTTTGGCCGGGTAAATGGAAGGCTGTATGGCTAACGCTCTGGCTATTGTTGGCCACAAGCCCCAGCCACGCCCAGTGGCACGAGCAAAACTGGTCCATCATGGGCACCACCGTGGGTGCCCGCATTTGGTGGCCCAACGCGAAAGAGGCTGAACACCTGCTAGGCCTGGTGCGGCAAGAAATGGAACGCATCAACGCCACCTACAGCCCCTACCTAGAAACCAGCGAGCTGTCCCAAATTAATCGCCTGGCGGCGCAACAACCGCAAACCCTCAGCGCAGAATTTGCCGAACTCATCGACAAAGCCCTGTGGGTTAACACCATCAGCCAAGGCGCCTTCGACATCACCTACGCGTCCGTGGGCCACCTCTACGACTACCGCACCGGCAGCGCACCCAACAACCAAACCCTAAAGCAAAACCTCAGCGCCGTGGGTAAGCTACAGTGGCAACCCAAAACCCAACAACTGAGCTTTAACCACGCCAACGTAAAGATTGATTTGGGCGGCCTGGCCAAAGGCTTTGCGGTAGAAAAAGCCGTGGCACTGTTACACCAACACGGCGTGCAACACGGCAGCGTTAACGCCGGCGGCGACACCCGGTTACTGGGCGATAATCTGGGCAAGCCCTGGTTAATCGGCATTAAAAACCCGCGCCCACAATCCGCTGATGAACAGTGGCAAAGCGTAATAAAACTGCCGCTCACCAACGAGGCCATTTCCACCTCCGGCGATTACGAACGCTATTTTATCGACAGCCACAGCGGCCAGCGCATCCACCACATTCTTAACCCTAAAACCGGTAAATCCAGCAAGGGCATCATCAGTGCCACCGTCATCGGCCCCAGCGGCAGCAATACCGACCCGCTGTCCACCGCCGTGTTTGTGATGGGGGTAGACGCCGGCCTTGCCATGATCAACCAAGTGCCCGGTTACGAGGCCATCGTCATCACCAGCGAAGGCCAAGTGCATTACTCGGCTGGTTTAACGCCGCCGTAACTGGTGTTAGGTAAAACGACTTTTACAATGGCTTTTGCATGGGCTTAGGCAATAGCCGTTACAATGGCTAGGCCAAAATTGGGTAGGCTGAGCAGTTTTAAAGTGCCCTGTAAAGCAACGTTAAACGCGCTTTTTGCAGTGCTAATTGTCTGTCTGGACGGCTCCAGTAAATCAGAGCTTATTTATACATTTGTGATTAGAATACAATTGTGCGCTGCACCACGAGTTTTTCGTCACCCTTTAGGCCGCATTCAGAGAAGGGTGACCAGAATCACAAAAGCTTTGTCTGACCAAAATTTTTTAGCACAGAAGGGCGTCAGTGTGCGTTTATAGGCACCCAAGGTTTAACACCTTAATTTATACTTAAGCACTTATACTTACGCCTTTGCCCACAGTGCCTGGGTGCAACCGCACCACCACTAGGAAGACCTGCCACCGCCAACGCTGGCAGAACATTTAGGAGAAACCGGTTTCATGTTCGCACTTTTTTCCCACTGCACACGCACCCCAAGCGCCCGCCGAGGCCTAGCAATGGGTGCGCTGCTGGCGCTATTCGCGAGCCTAAGCCACGCCCAAACCGACACGCAAACGGTTGCCCAAGACCCACTGCCACAAGAGGGCATCGAGCTTGAGGTGGAAATCGCCCCAGAGGCACAAATTCAAGCCGAAGAACCCGAGCCGGAGCCAGAGCCAGAACCCGCACCGGTGGCCGACGAAATCGAAACCCTAAAGCAACAGCTGCTCACCCTTAACCGTGACCTTCTCATCCTAGAAGAAGAACTGCTGTACCCAGCCAACAACCAAATTGCGCTGTATTTATCGGTGGACGTAGGCGAGTACTTCCAACTGGATTCCGTCAAAGTGCACATCGATGATCAGCTCATCGCCAGCGAGTTGTACACCGAGCATCAAATCGATGCCCTGCTGCGCGGTGGCGTGCAGCGTTTGTACGTAGGCAACCTAAAAACCGGCGAGCACAACCTCACCGCGTTTTTTATTGGCATTGGCCCAGAGGGGCGCGAGTACAAGCGCGCGGCCGAAGTCATCATAGACAAACAAACCAGCGGCAAGGTGTACGAGCTTAAAATCATCGACTCTACCTCCAAACAACAGCCGGAATTCAGTATTAAAGAATGGCAGTTGTAATGTTAAAACCGCTGTTAGCCGCCATAAAACGCAGCGCGGTGGTGTGGAGCACCGCGTGCACTGCCGTGGCCTTTACTGGCTTGGCATTTAATAGCCATGCGGCCATCCCCGCCGGCGGCGAAGACCCGGTAAAACCCCTCACCGAAGTGGCCGACCTACGCTACGGCGTTGCCCTGTATCACTACTACCAAAAAGATTACTTCAACGCCCTCACCGAGCTGCAAATGGCCGAATACCAAGGCGGTATTCAGGGCCACGGCGTTAACCCCAAAATTATTGAGGGCGGCATCAGCCTGGCGTTTGGTATGCAAACCACCGCCGGGCACATTTTTAATACGTTGCTCGACAGCGAGCAATCTGCCCAAGCTCACAACACCGCCTGGTTTTATTTGGCCAAGCTGGCCTACATGCGCGGCTACTGGAGCGATGCCCAAAGTTACCTGGACAAACTCGACCCAGAAACCATGGGCCAGGCCATGCGCGATGAAGCCGAATCCATCGCCATTAATTTGCTGATTCGCACCGAAAACTACAGCGAGGCCATTGAGCGGGTAGATCAACTGCCAAAAGAATTCCCCAACTGGGGCTTTTTGCATTACAACCTGGCCTCGGCCTACGGCCGGCAACAGCGCTACGAAGACGCCATTCTGTATTACGAGCCGGTGTACGATAAACCCGTAACCACCGCCAGCGCCGACCCAAACGTGGCCCTGGCCCTGCAAGACCGCGCCCGCACCGCCGCCGGTTATTCACTGCTGGCCACCGGCAATTATTTTCGCGCTTACAACACCTTTAACCAAGTTCGGTTAGAGGGCGGCCAAGCCAACCAAGCGCTGTTGGGCAGCGGCTGGGCGGCTTTCAACCAAAACAAACTCAACCAAGCCTTGGCCCCATGGCAAGAGTTACTGCGCCGGGACAGCGTATCCCCCGAGGTGCAAGAGGCTCAACTGGCCATTCCCTACGCCTACGAAAAACTTGGCGCCATTGGCGAAGCACTGCTGGCCTACAGCAACGCCGAAACCGCCTACGAGCAAGAGCTCGGCCGTATAAGTGAAGCCCGCGAACAACTCAACAGCGCTAACCTGCTGGAAATTCTAGGCCTCACCGCCTCGGGTAATAGCAGCTGGCTTGAGGGCGTAGAGCCAGACACCGCCGGGGTTATCAATTACCTGCACAAATTGATCGCGCAAAACCAGTTCCAAACCCAAACCCAGCGCCTGCGCGACCTACAAGGCATGAAAGACCGGCTCGACAGCTGGCAACAGAAACTCGATAACTACGAAGAGCTAACCCAGGCACGGGTGGCTTTTCGCATTGCCCAACGAGAAAACATCGAACAGCTCGACTACCCCGCCATTATGAAGGCCCTGTACGAGCAACAGTGGCAACTGCAAAACGAGATCGACCGCATTAGCACGCAAAAAGACTACCTAGCCTTTACCGAGCAAGCGCAAAAAGCCCTCACCGAGCGGGCCGAAAACGCCCTGGCCCTAAGCCAAGAGCTGGCCGAAGACATCCCCGCCGAGCAGGCCGAAAAAGCCCAATTGCTGTACGGCCTGCTGTACTGGCAGCAGGCGCAAAATTACCACGCCAACCTGTACCAAGCGCAGGGCAACCTGGCCACGGTAAACGCCGAGATCAAACAAATGGGCGAAGCCTACGACCGCGTGCGCGGCCTGGTGGATAACGCCGATGACCTTGCCCCCATGGCCGGCCGCTTGGCCGCCATGCAAAGCCGAGTGGCCGGTGAGCAAGCCCAGCTAGACGGCACCATGAGCAAACTCAGCGACGAGCTAACCGCCACCTTACTAACTGAATTAAACGGCCAGCAAGCGCGGGTGAATTTCTTTTTAGCCGAGGCCCGCCTGGCTGTCGCTCGCTTATACGATGGCCGCGCCCTAAGCCCCGAAGACGCCCCCATTTCCGATGGCATAAGCGGGGAGGGCGAGCAATGAACACTCTGCAACGCCTAGCCCTGGCCTCAGCCATCAGCACCCTGGCCGCCTGCAGCAGCTTCGATGGCCAACGCACGGTAAAAACCGGCCCTACGCTGGCGGATATACAACCCGCCGTTATGCCAGACCCAACCAAACCGGTGCCCAAAATTGAGCTGGCCGAGATCGAAAAGCGCTACCAACAAGCGCTCACCACCGCCAACCAACCGGAAACCCGGCGCAAGATTTTAATTCGCCTAGCCGGCCTGGAAATGGCCCGTAGCGAAACCGATTTGGTAGAATCGGAAGTGGCCGATGCCTCCTATTTTGGCAACGCCATTACCATGTACCAGGAGCTCATCGACCTGCAGCGCATGCAGCCTGCCGCCGTGGGCAAGGGCACCAGCGTGGACGAGTTGTTGTACCAGTTATCCAAGGCCTACGCGCTGGACGGCCAAAACGACAAGGCCGACGCCACCCTAGAGCAAATCGCCAAAGAATTCCCCAACTCGCCCTACCTAGCCGAGGCTTTCTTCCGCCAGGCCGAACGCAGCTTTAGCGACGAAGACTACCGAGAATCCACCGCCCGCTACGAAGCCGTAGTGGCCGCCGGGCCAAAATCCGAATTCTACGAAAACGCCCTGTATATGCTGGGCTGGAGCCAATTTAAGCGCGGCGTTTACGAAGATGCCCTGGGCACTTTTACCAAACTATTGGACGTTTACCTCAGCGATGGCTCCGAGCTGGCCGGCTTAACCGGCTCCGCCCGCACCCTGTGCGAAGACACCCTGCGGGTAATGAGCCTGTCGTTCTCGTACCTGGATGGCTCTACCACCATCCAACAAACCTACGCCCGCCTGGGCCGGCGCGACTACGAACACCTGCTCTATGCTGGCTTGGCCGACTTATACCTTTCTAAGCAGCGCTTCACCGACAGCGCCAGCACCTACCAAACCTTTGTTAACCAGCACGAGCTGGATAAGCGCGCGCCGGAATTCAGCCTGGCGCGAGTCAAAGTGTTTGAGGCCGGTGGCTTCCCCGAAAAAGTCGTCACCGCCAAGCGCGATTACATCATGCGTTACGGCATCACCAGCCAATACTGGGCGGCCAAAACCGAAGCCGAGCGCGAACCACTGTTGCCTTCGTTGCACGAATTCTTAACCGAATTGGCCCAGTTCCGCCACGCCCGCGCTCAGCAGTGGGATGAAACACTCGCGGCCAACCCCAAGCAGCAATTTAAGGCCGAAGACAAACCGGTAACCCCGGCGCGCATCAACGAAGAATTTTTGCTGGCGGCCCAGTGGTACCGAGAGTTTTTGGCCACCTTCCCAGATGACGACGCCACCGCCACCATGAACTACCTGCTGGCCGAGGCACTGTATGCCGCCGGCCAAACCGAGCCCGCCTATGTGGAGTTCCACAAGGTGGCTTACTTCCTGGATGAATTGCTCACCGATATGGAAATGGGCGCAAACGCCGGCTACAACGCCTTTTTGTTCGCCCAGGAGCTGCAAAAAGCCGCCACTGCCGCCGATGTTCAAATTTATTGGGAAGAGCAAATCGTCTACAACGGCCTGTTATTCTCCGACCTCTACCAGGCCGACCCACGCGCGCTTAGCGTACTGGTTACCTCGGCCCAGGGCTTACTCAATAACGGCGACAACCTAAAAGCGGTGGAGGCCGGCATGCGTGCCGTGCAATGGGAGCCCGCGCCGGAAGGCGAACTGCTGATCACCGCGTGGCTGATTGTGGCCCAGGCGCAATTTAACGCCGAGGACTACAACAACGCCGAAGTGGCCTACAACGAAGTGCTGGAGCTACTGCCAGAAGGCGACAGCCGCCGCGCCTCCATCAACGAACGCCTAGCCGCCAGCCTGTACAAACGCGCCGAGCAATCCGTGGCCAAGGGCGATTTGGGCAGCGCCGTAGACCAGCTGCTGCAAGTGAAGGCGCGCCTGCCGGATTCCGACATCGCCCGCACCGCCCACTACGATGCCGCCAACTACCTGGTGGATTTGGGCCGCAACGACGAAGCCCGCAGCCTGCTGCTGGAATACCGCAGCAAATACCCGCAAGACCCACTCACCGAAAACATCGCCGCCAAGCTGGTGGTGGTGTACCAAGCGCTGGAGAACTGGTCCGCCGCCGCCGACGAGCTGCGCACGGTGATGAAAACCGACGCCGACCCAGAGTTTCAGCGGCAATCCACCTATTTGGTGGCCGAACTGTACGAAAAAGCCAAAGACTACCCCAGCGCCATTGAGTTTTACCGCAGCTATGCCCACACCTACCCGGCGCCGTTTGCGGATAACATCGAGGCCCAGTACAAGCTCACCGAGCTGTACCAAACCACCGGCGATGGCACCAAGCGCAATTTTTGGCTGCAAAAGCTGATCTCCGCCCACGATGCAGCCAAGACCGCCACTCCGCGCAGCTTGTACCTGGCGGCGTGGTCTGCCAACGATTTGGCCGACCAACATTTCAACAGCTTTAACCGCATTAAATTAACCTTGCCGTTAAAAACCAGCCTCAACCGCAAAAAGAAAGCGCTAGAGGTGGCCCTAAAAGGCTATGAAAAAACCCTCAGCTACGGCGTGGAAGAATTCACCACCAAATCCAACTACCGCATTGGCGAAATCTACGCCTCGCTGAGTGAAGATTTAATGGATTCCGAACGGCCCAAGGGCCTCTCCGCCCTGGAGCTGGAACAGTACGAAATCCTATTGGAAGAACAAGCGCTGCCGTTTGGCGACCGGGCCATTCAAATTCACACCGCCAACAGCCAGCGCAGTTGGTCGGGCATTTACGATCAATGGGTAAAAGACAGCTTTGAATCCCTGCGCAAGCTACTGCCGGGCCGCTTCAACAAGCCCGAAAAAGGCATCGAGGTCAGTGATGAAATTTACTAATCTGGCTGCGCTTGCCAGCGCCACCGCGTTGTTATCCGCCTGCGCCGGGTTTACCTCGCCGCCGCCGCTATCCGTGCCGCAAACCGAATCCGCACCCGCCAGCGCCGGCACCACCTTAGAGGTAGAAGCCCTACCACCGGGTGAAGAGGGCATACCGGTAAGCATCGACCTGGCCAGCCCAACCCCCGCCGCCAGCGTGGACGAAAACGGCGTGCCCAGCGTGCCGGCCGCCATGCCCAACCCCTATTTGGCCAACGCCCAGCCGGTATCCGAAAGCGTGCAAAAGTTATTTGACCGCGCCTTGGAATTCCACCGCGACAAAAACTGGCCAGAGGCCGAGCTCGCCTGGCAAGAGCTGGCCCTGGCAGCACCGCGTTTATCCGGCCCGCTGCTGAATTTAGGCATTGTGTACGAGGCCACCGAACGGCCTGAACTGGCCGAAAACAGCTATAAAAAAGCCATCCAAACCAACAGCCTAAACGTGAACGCCTACAACCAGTTGGCGATACTCAAGCGCAAACAGGGTAAGTTTGCCGAGGCTGAAACCCTCTACACACAGGCCCTGCGGGTATGGCCAGACCACCCCGAGAGCCACCGCAACATCGCCATTTTGTACGACCTATACATGGGCAAACTCGAACAAGCCCTGGCCCACTACCAACGCTACAGCCAGTTAGAAGAAGAACCCGAGCGCGCCCTAAAAGGCTGGATACGGGATTTACAACGTCGACTGGATATCAATTCTTAACAGGGGCAACCGCAGATGGCGCCAATTAAACTATGGTTAAACAGTGTAAGACGGTGGCAAGCAGCGCTATTATTAGCCGCAGCCACCGCCGGCACCGCCCATGCCCAACAAGGTGCGGTGATTAATATCGACGAAACGGTAACCGGCAACCAAGAGCAACCCAAGGTGCTCTACATAGTGCCCTGGAAAACCGCCGCCGAGGGCTTCGACTTTGAACAAAGCCTTAGCCAACAAACCACCAGCGGCGTGTTTCAACATCTGGAAAGGGACGAACTAAAGCGCCAATTGGACTACCTACAGGCGCAATCCAAAACGCAAACAACCGAATAAAAAACCACAGCCAGTTTTACAGCGGATAACCGTAAAGCCGGGCTGTGTGGGTTGAGTGTTTTATCGTCACAGTAAACCATTAAGCAGTAAACAACTAAGCAGCAAACGAACAAATGCACAAAATAGGCACCTAGCCGCAGCTAACACAGGCTAGGCGCCAAAGTACAAGCCACCTCAAACCGGGTGGCAAGCAACACAAGGCACCGCCTACGCGGAGCCAAACCAACGTAAACCGCGCAGCCCCGGCTGCGGCAAACAACAGATTCATCAAAGCACATTGTAGGAACCACTATGAACTTTTTTAACAACGTGATTCGCTTCTTCCAAGACGGCGGCTCTTTTATGCTACCCATTGCCGTGGTACTGGTCATTGGTATTGCCATCGCCATCGAGCGCTGGATTTACCTCTCCTACGCCACGCAAACCAACCGCAAGGCGTTTAACCAAATTTTGCCGCTGCTGAAAAAGAAAGACTACTCAGCCATCGTAAAAATGGGCCAAAGCAACGGCGCCCCGGTTAGCCGCATGGTCGCCGCTGGTGTTATCCGCATGAGCGAAAGCCCACGCCGAGACGACATTGAACTGGCCATGGAAGAGGGCGTACTAGAAACCATGCCCATGCTAGAAAAACGCACCGGCTACCTGGCCACCCTGGCCAACATCGCCACCCTATTGGGCCTGCTGGGTACCATTATCGGCTTAATCGCCGCCTTTACCGCCGTGGCCAACGCCGACCCAGCGGAAAAAGCCTCCTTGCTGTCTTCCAGTATTTCTGTGGCGATGAACACCACCGCTTTCGGTTTGATCTCCGCCATTCCTTTGCTGCTGGCCCACGCCCTGCTGCAAACCAAAACCACCGAAATTACCGATAGCCTAGAAATGGCCGGCGTAAAATGCTTAAACGTATTGGCCGGTGGCGGTAGCGCCAAAACCCGTGCAGGCGACCCAGGCAGCCGAGTAAACCTGTAATTCGCACCTCGCTACCTAAACAGTCACCCAGGACGTAAGCATGTTTCAATTTAGGCGCAAACACGCCCAAGAAGCGGAACTGGATATCACCTCCTTCATGAACCTGATGATCATTCTGGTTCCTGTGCTTTTGATGAGTATGGTGTTTTCCCACATAACCGTATTGGACTTAACCCTGCCAGACGCAGGGCCAGGCGCTGCCGAAGACGACGACCAACCCAAAATTTTAGAAGTGGTGTTGGCCGACGACTATTTGGATATCAACTATCCCGCCGGCATTCGCGTAAAACGCATCGATAAAATCGCCAGCGAAGACGACCCAGCAACCCTGCTGCACGACTACGCAACGCTGAGCGTGTATCTGCAAGAAATCAAACGCCAGCTCAAAGAAAAGGGCATCGAAAAGCGCGACATCCTCGTGCTATCGCAACCCGATACCGACTACCAAACCATCATCTCCACCATGGACACCGTGCGTTCCTACAAAGCCGTGGTGGTAACCGATGTGGTGGATGCCGAGCTGTTCCCGTTAATCTCCCTGGGTGATGCCCCGGTGGCCGAAGCCGACACCCCGGCGGAGGTAACACCATGAAGCAATCCCTACGCGCCAAGCGCATGGCCAAGCACCACAAACGCCTGGGCAGCGGCAGCAAGTTAAACTTGGTGTCGTTGATGGATATCTTCACCATTTTGGTGTTCTTCTTGTTGATCAACTCCGACGACGTAGAAGTACTGCAAAATAACGAAGCCATCGACCTGCCCAAATCCGTGGCCGAGCAAAAGCCCGATAACACCCTCACAATTATGGTCAGCGCCAGCGATATTTTGGTAAACGGCCAGCAAGTGGCCAGAATTGCCGACGTGCTGCAAGCCGAAGAAACCGACATCAAAGGCCTGGCGGTGGAATTAAACTACCGCGCCCAACGCGCCGGTGAACTTACCGAGCTACAGCAACAAAAAGGCCGCGCCGTTACCATCATGGGCGACGCCACCATCCCTTACCAATTGCTGAAGAAAATCATGGCCACCTGCGCCAGCACCGACTACCGCGATATGTCGTTTGCGGTATCGCAAATTGCCGCCAAAACCGACGACACCGGCGTAACCACCGAGCCGGTAGATTTACTGCCACAAAACATCGACGGGGAGGGCTAAGATGGCGACCATAAACACCGCCATGCTCAACCTGCAATTGCCGTGGCAATCGGGTGAGCAGGCCAACAAACGTTACTTTATTATTCTGGGTATAAGCCTGGTAATCATGCTGCTGCTAAGCGTTGCCGTAGCCCTGATACCCGTGCCCGAACTCACCCGCGAAGAAAAAGAAACGCTACCACCGGAACTGGCCCGGGTAATTTTAGAAAAACAAGAATTACCCAAACCAGAACCCAAGCCTGAGCCAGAGCCGAAACCTGAGCCCGAGCCAAAACCGGAAGAAAAACCACCGGAGCCCGAGCCCAAGCCGGAACCCAAACCCGAGCCTAAGCCCGAGCCCGTAGCAGAACCCGTACCGGATTTACAAAAGGCTCGCGAAAAAGCCGCCACCAGTGGTTTATTGCAGTTCCAAGATGACCTGGCCGACATGCGCGACGCTCTGGACACCTCAAGCCTAAGCAACCAAAGTTTAACGCGAGGCCAGGCCACCGCCGCCCAAACCGACCGCAGTGTTATCGCCAACCGCGCAGCCACCAGCAGTGGCGGCATTAACGTGGCAGAACTCAGCCGAGACACCGGCGGCGTAGCGCTATCGGGTAAAGAAACCACCACCGTAGAAAGCGACCTAGCCAGCGCCCAAGGCAAAAGCGCCGAAGCCACCGCCGCGCCCCCAGGGCAAAGCAAAGGCACCCGCGCCGACCGCCAAGTACGCTCGGTTATGGACCAAAACAAAGGCGCCATCTTCGCCATCTACAACCGCGAACTGCGACAAGACCCAAGCCTAGAGGGCAAGGTGGTTGTGCGCTTAGTGATCGAGCCGGATGGTTCTGTGTCTAGCGCCAGTATTGTGAGCAGCGAGTTGGATAACCCTACGTTGGAGCGTAAATTGTTGGCTCGGATACGGTTGATTAACTTTGGTAGTAATGACGTGGTGCAGACTACGGTTAATTATACTTTGAACTTTTTTCCGGCTTAGTTGATGGAAAGAGTGATTGGAAGTGATTTGGACCCGGCCTTTGTGCCGGGTTTTTTGTTTGTGGGGTTGGGGGATTGATACGTCAAATTTATACAAATATCGATTTCCCTGGCCCCTCCCATATTAGTGTGAAATTATTTAAAACCATTCGACCCACCGTTCCATCCAATTGGGCAATGCACTCTCATAATCTAACGACATCCGATAATTTGTCCTGTATGTTTTTGAGAAGATTGCCTACCTGTAATGAATGCAGAGATTCGGTCGTTAGTTTCTGGCAGGATCGGAAAGCATGTTCGAATATTGATTATGATCTAGTTGCTACAGCGGACTACTGGTGCTGTGTACGAAATCAGGGAACCCTGGTTACCCAAGGAGCACGTCGAAATGGATAATGCGACACGACATAGATACTAAAATGTTACGCGCAGAGAATTTACAATGAAATGGTTTTCAAAATCCAAGCACTTTCAGAAGTCCACAAAAAATATAGCAGTTCCTGAAGGTAACACTGGCCCGAAGCGAAGCGGCTGGAAAAGTCTATTCCTAAAAAGTGCTAAACATCCGATATCGAATACTACACCTCATCCTGAAAAGCCAACACTCACCCCTAAAACTTTAGACAATCCAATCAGGAAGCCAGACCTTTCGACTACTTTAGACCATGTATCGTTAGCGACCAAAAAGCCAGAAATATTGAAAGCGATTGTCGAGAATAGACTTACCTATCTTCAGGCGCACACTGTCTGGGAAAAAAAAGCAGCGTACTTTTTCACTACGGAGGAGATATCAATTCTTGAAAATTACAAGAACAAAAAGAAGCCCTACGCGGTAGTGAGAGCTTGTATACAGTGCGGCATGGTTGGCAATAACTGTACATGCAACAGGAGCTGGTTCTAATTCGTGCGCCTCGTTACATATTTAACTCGTAGACGGCAAGAGAGCAAATGATAATTAATGTAGTTATCTAAGAATCGCTAGAACAAAAGGATTTTAGTATATGACGGACCGAGTAATAGAGGGCCTTAGAGCCAACAGCATTAATAAAGGAAACATATCCTTTGACCTCATACGCAATTTTGCTGGGATCGATTTAAATCTATGGGACAGGTTGGGTCGTGGAAGAGCAATCCTTAACTCGGAAGAAGAACTTGATCAATATTTATATACATACGGCCCAATGATTTCATCACAGTGGCGGATTATACTTTATGAACTTGGAAATCTAAATTTACCAAGGACGGATATCGAAATCTCTGATTACGCCTGCGGACAGGGCTTGGCCTGCCTTCTACTGCATGATGTATTGCCTGACTCAGCCTTGGGCAATATCACCAAAGTCAACCTAATAGAGCCATCTTCAGTGGCACTGACTAGAGCTGTAGGCATCACTGAATGTTGTTTTCCAAACGCTAGTATAAACCCAATCAAAAAACATTTAGACTGCCTTGACCGAGACGACCTAAATCTGTCTGAAGGACCTTTTAAAATACATTTATTTTCGAATATTTTGGATATGGAAGGCTTTAATCAATATTTACTATTAGAAAAGATTTTGAAAACTCCAGGCACGCACTTGATAATGGTTGCAAGCCACGATAGAAATCACAATGGTGGAAGCCAGAGAATCCGAGAAACTTACCAAACCATGATAGATAAAACATACGCTGAGTGGTACGAAGTAACAGGCAATAGTATATCGTATTTCAATTGCTACAATCGCCAACCTGCCATCTTCTTCCACGTTGAGCTAAAAATTTAAAATGTACTTGTTTACTGACATAGAAAATCCAGCCCTCCCATTCACACTGCCTGACGAAATCGATTTCCTGTGTCGCTGGGACGAGACTCTAAGAGCTTTCTGCATATCTGTCCCTGGTGGTGAACTTATCTACGCAGAGCAGTTTTTTGATAGGAAGATCAGTGATCGAAGCGTAGAGTATTTCCAAGAAAACGAAAACTTTGACTGGAAAGAAATATGCTGGTCAGATATCAATGAAAGTGATTTAAAAAAAATTAATTTCAAAAACATCAAATGGAAGCAAGACAAAATAAAACTATATGGAAAAACGATTCCACTGCCCCGCCTAACTTGCTGGCACGGCGATCAAGGAACTCCCTACACCTATTCGGGAATCACATCTCAACCAAACGAATGGAACAAAGGGCTATTATACATTAAGAACAAAGTAGAAAAGATTGCACACAGGAAATTTAATAGCGTTCTACTAAATTGGTATAGAGATGGAGAAGACCACCTTAGCTGGCACGCAGACGACGAAAAAGAGCTTGGCTCAAGCCCTGTCATAGCTTCGGTAAACTTTGGTGAAACTAGAGATTTTATACTGCGGAGAAATTCTAATAAGACGCAAAAAATTACCATACCCCTGAAACACGGCACACTACTGATAATGGCCGGAGCACTTCAACACAATTGGCAACATTCAGTGCCTAAGAGAAAGAGAATAAAGAACTCTAGATTTAACTTAACATTCAGAAATATTTCATAGAGCATACTACCTTACAAGTCAACTTAGACACACAAAGTTATTAAATGGAACTGCAAAACCAAGTCATGATAGATATCATAAGATCTCCAAACATAAAGAAATCCGTAAACATCAAGCCAGGTGCAACCGTCAGAGAGATATTGGCTGAAGCCAACATAGAAGTAGCTACTTATGAGTCCGTAATGGTTGACGGCGTCAAAGTACCGGAAACAGATTTCGATAAAACTAGGGTAGAAACCGGAAAATTTATATCGCATCTAGCGTTAAAGGACAAGCTCCTACACCAAAGTTTAAGGATGTAGTCAATTTTCTACTGTCGATTGGGTACACGAGAACAAGCGCGGGAAAAGGGGATCATGAGAAGTTCATATGCAAATCTAAATCCGTAATTATTTTAAACAAAGATAATAGCGACAAAAAGCATATTTGTCTTGGTTCCGCAAAATCGCTCAGCAAAGCGTTAGATATATCTTTCCAAGAGCTACATACTTTTATCAAAGAAAATAGCTAGTATCGTAGCGGACAACCAACCCGCCTTAGCACAATCAAAACAGCGAATAAAGCAAATATGAGCAGTCTAAAAATAACGGCGTTGGCTATTTCCTTTCTTCTGATTTCCATAGGGATTTCGGTATTGACCGCCCAACATTCCGAAGGGGAGATAGCACAGTGGCAAGCCCCACTCATGCTAATTGGTGCAGGATCTATAACCGTGATAGGCATTTTGTTCTCGTTAATATTTACAAAAAAAATTAAATCGCATGAAATAAACAGACATGAAAGGTCAAGGAGAAAAAGCAATCGTCACGCAACAGAAAAAACAGAATCAAACAAAGAGCAGCAAATTAAAGAGCAAAAAGAGCGTAAACGATTACTAGAATTAGATTTCCATATACCCTTTGATCTAAAGCCATACTTGACGGAAGATGAGCTTCAAAATATTGAAATTTATGGCCAATGGCTATCTGCTTTAGAACATGGCCGCATTGAAGCAACAACACCAGAAGAAATGCATTTTTTAAAAGTCATTTCCGGAGAAGAATCACCTATTAACCCAATAGAGTCAGCTTGGATGACATGGAAGCAAGTAAAGTTAACGAAAATACCATGCAAGTTATGCGCTGGTAAAGGCCATTACACCCCTCCAAACTCGATAGCCCGTGTAACCTGCGAAAGATGTCATGGCTTTGGCGTAGTAGGCGTCGCTGGCTACAGATCAGGAGTCGAAGGTACGTACTAAACGTCTTAGCCAGACACCTTTCTATTAAGACACCCATGAAATTAGCTTGACACCCACATTTAGAGGGACTCTTTAGTCTTTGGGAGACACCCACGCATAGTGAATTGACTCCTAGCAAGACACCCACATTTACAAACACTCACTCAAAAATGGGTATTCAGATAGAAAAAGAATCTTAGCTAGACACCCACATTTAGGATATTAAGCGAAAAGCCTAAATTCACAAATACTCACTCAAATATGGGTGCTCAGATAGTAAATTATGAGAAAAAGAGCGATTGCACGCGTAGCATCTATTTGGATGTTTTTTATTGTCGTTGTTTTTTTTGCGTATGAGACCTTTGGTCTGTGGGCGGCAGTTGCAGGCGGTTTGTCATGGAGCTTAGCCTGGGCGATATATGTTAATTGGATCAACAAGAAACATAGAATAGCAGTAGAGGAATACATCAAAGATTATTCAATTGTTGAAAAACCATTGTATGAGTACCATGGCATGACGGATTTTTATTTCAGAAAAAAACTGTGTCGTGGACAAATTAAACTGGATGATAAGGGGATCCATCTAAGCCTCAATTCTGCTTATAGAATTGCCTGGGATTGTGTCAAAGGAATTACATTGATCGAAGGGTCTGATTCGATATTAGCTAGATTATTCCTTCGACGCGATCCTGACGCCAAGTTAGTAGAGGATGGTCTTAGCGAGACACCCACGCATAGAATCTTGGCTAAACACCGTCTTAGCTAGACACCCACGAAAAGCGATAGGACTTTTACCGGATTCATAACGATGTTAGCGAGACACCCACGCTTAGTGAGTAGAATATTCGAGATGGGCAGCACCGGCTCTCTGAGGTTTGGAAAAAGCAGAATTAAAGAAAAAAATCTTAGCTGGACCTTATCAAGACACCCACCTTACAAATTAACTAGACACCCACACTTAGAGAAATCTTAGCTAGACACCCACACCTAGGATAGCATTCTTAGCTAGACACCCACGTTTATCTTTGGTTGTACCCCAAAAATGCAAAGAAACCAATAAAAATGAAATAGGCTACTCGCGGTGACATTTATAGCCATTAGTGTCAAAAAACTTAATGCTGTCAAGAATAATTGATTAGCATCACTTCTACACTCAGAGTACTATGGTGGTTATGCATAAGGTCGAGTTGAATTCTCTTTTTTAGCAAAACGCTACAAATTAACTAGACACCCACACTTAGAGAAATCTTAGCTAGACACCCACACCTAGGATAGCATTCTTAGCTAGACACCCACGTTTATCTTTGGTTGTACCCCAAAAATGCAAAGAAACCAATAAAAATGAAATAGGCTACTCGCGGTGACATTTATAGCCATTAGTGTCAAAAAACTTAATGCTGTCAAGAATAATTGATTAGCATCACTTCTACACTCAGAGTACTATGGTGGTTATGCATAAGGTCGAGTTGAATTCTCTTTTTTAGCAAAACGCCGCACCCAAAATCGCAAAAATATATGATGGGCTTCGCATATTGTTAATTTTTCTATTGTTTTTTCTGCAGCGTTGAACCACCATTCCAAGATAAGCGATATCGGAATTTTGCCAAGATGGAAATATGGACTTACCTGAGAGGCGCCAACTGAAAAAGTCTGTTCCTACATTTTCCATAACGCTAACGAGTCTACTTCATTAAGGCAGCTATAATGCTCCACCGCCAAACCAATTTTTAAAAGCATTCGGATAATTCAAAATACGCTTAAAGATAATCGCTACTAACTTATTAACTAGCTGTGACTACAAATTCACCTTAAGTAGATATAAAGCTATCGGCTCGGTGGCACCCAGAAAAACCAGAGTAGGCTAATCAATAAAACCAGGACGCAGTCGATGCAACAGGAATTTTCAGCGGAAGATCTTCCCTATGTCACTCTCAGCAAAAACACACCTGAGCAGCTCAGATTGCTAGCCGACATACTTGGTATTCCCACAGCTTTAGTCGCCAAAGGTGGTGAAGCTGAACTTACAGCCATGGTGGCCACTATACTCTACCGCCATCTCGATCAAGTCGACCGTCGTCAAGCAATGGAAGCTATACGCAATGTGCCCAATCGGGCGCTAGAAGGAAGATTGGTTACTCTGGCACTGGATACAACGTTTATTAATCCGCAGTGGGGCATGTGGTCTTTATCGAATAAAGAGTTGCTTCAGGATGAGCAGTTTCATAAGCGGCTGGATAACATCGCTGGCAACTTGGGCTTCGCTGCTTCAGGATTAGGAATTTGGGAACTCATACAAAAATTAAAAAAGCGAGGAAAGCCAGGACCTCAAATAGGAGCTACTCTAGTAATTTGGGGCGCTGTATTCATTAACAGTTCTGAATTGCAGCAAACTCAAAGTGAACTAAAGCAAAGAACTGAATCATCATTAAGATCCTCCCGCCACTATAATTAGTTATGCACCCATTAAAAAAGAAAAAGGTAATCGTTTTTATCAAAATTTCGGCTTTTTTTGCCGTATTAGTTTTTTTCGGCATCAGTTACTGGAATACGATGACAGAAGCACGTAAAGATCAAGCATTTTACTTCTACTACATTTTTTCTTTGTTATTGATCGGTTACATGAGTTATCGCAGCGATACCCCTGAGGAAAAGCCAGAACCGTCGAATACTACAGAGAACAATCTTAGCTAGTGTCAAAGTCCTTAGCTAGACACCCAGATTATGAAATGTCCAATACCGCCAAATATTGGAGCAAGAAGCCAAACAAACACAAATTTTTAGCTTACTAGATGGCAAAAAATGGAATTTTGGATGTAAAGCGGACGTTTTGCGGAGTTACAGACGAGGCCAGCCCTTCGAGATCTGGTCGACTTGCCGTTTTAGTTGAATTGGGAATGTCTTAGCCGAAGTAACGCCTGTTCTGCGATATAGCCGGCACTCTTTGATAGCCCAAAATCTGCGCTGCCAATTTTGTCACCTCGTGGCAGCCAGCCAGGTTCGACGTTTTGTCTTCAAACGATTGCGCTAGCTCTAGCCAACAATCACTGCTCATGGCTAACCGCTGGAGTATGGGCGGCAGGCTTTGTAGGATAAAACCACGTTTATCAGCCCGCATCATCCTACCTGTCCAGTCGACGAGCTCTAGGTAGTCGCCCAATTCAAAAGGAATACCGCTGTGCTCATCTTGCGGCAGGGAGCCAATGAACGGTGCCAAGGACTCTGGTTGCACTTTGTCTTTCTTTAAGGAGTTAATACGCTGTCGAATGGAAGTGTGGTCCGAGCTTTCCGGCTTATCAGCCATTTTAGCTCTAATAGGGTTTAAGTCGACGTAGGCCATGCATGCCAGCAGAGCCTTTTCATCCAGCAAAGCCTGTGATGTAAACCGGCCTTCCCAGAACCTACCCTTACACCCGTCCTCGGCATTGGCACGGCGGGCGATGGGCTCGTTTAAAGCACGCATAAACCAGCTGATGCTTTGCAGTTGGCTACGCCAGTTATCCAGCTTATCGCTCACTGCATCCATCTGTGCTCGGTTTAAGGCCTCACCGTTTAAGTACCGCTGCGTAAGCAGCGTGCCTTTATACAGCTGGTGCCAGCGCTCACACACCTGCCTATCACTAAGGGATTCCCCCAGCTGTGTATCTACGTGTAGCACCACATGCAAGTGATTACTCATCACCGAATAGGCGCAGATATCTATCGTAAACACGCTCGCAAGCTCCAATAGCCTATCCTCAACCCACTGGCGGCGATGCTCATAAGACTCACCCGTATAGGCATCCTCACCACAAAGAAACGCTCTGCGAACGCAGCGAGACGTACAGTGATAATAAGGGGTTACTTCCAGAGATACCTGTCTGTTCCTAGCCCGAGCCATCGTTCACCTCCATGTGATTGGATACTGGTTATTTATCCACCTTTTCGGCGGCTAGTCAACTGCGTTCTTGTATTTTGAGTTGGGTGTCATGATTGGGCGCATTACCAGAAGTGCCAATTCTTAACAGGGTCTAGCTTTGGAGCTCCTTCTGTCTGGGTGCGGGAGGAACCTTACTGCATCCAGGGCGCACATAGGGTAAACAGCGAGCTTGTAGAGTGGGCAGGCCAGGAAGCGCGCGCTGGAAAAGATGTCAGCGTAGATGAGTTTAAAAATAAGATTGCCGAGCTAAACCAGCCTAAAGCGCGCTCTACGGTATCTCGAGCGCCGGGGGAGTAGCGTCCCGACAAAAACATCAGAAGCTTCAGAAGCTATCAAGACACCCACGCCTTAGTGGGCGTCTTGGCAAGAACCTGTGGCAAGAACCTAGGCGCAGATATCTATTGTGAACACGCTCGCAAGCTCCAATAGCCTATCCTCAACCCGCTGGCGGCGATGCTCATAAGACTCACCCGTATCCACAAAGAAATGCTCTGCGAACGCAGCGAGACGTACAGTGATAATAAGGGGTTACTTCCAGAGATACTTGCCTATTCCTAGCCCGAGCCATTGTTCACCTCCATGTGATTAGATACTGGTTATTTATCCACCCTTTCGGCGGCAAGTCAACTGCGTTAGTGTTATTTGTGTTGGCTGTAATGATTGGCGTTGTGTGGTAGTGGAGGCGTAAGTTCGTCTAGGTTAAGTTTTCAATACTATCCAATGTTGTCAATTAACTGTTCACTGAGAGTCAACCCTGCACGCCTAGTCGATGACTTTCTAGCCTGAAATATCTGGCGTAGCATCCAACGCGCTCAAACCAAAATATCCTATTTTATTTCTTTTGACAATACATTCTACCTAGTGTAAATAATAATGAATAAATAATTTACCACGAAAATACGATTCACCAAAAGCAATATAAATTTAAGCGTCAAACAAAAACTACGCAATTTATTAGTCTGGGGAAATGTATGAATATCGAATTGAAAGTCGCAGTAATCGGAGCAGTGGCATTAGTGTTAGCCGCACTTATTGCATCGCTCGGTAATAGTGAGGACTCGCAATCAGCCGACATAGCGATTCACCAAAGTAGTAATAGCCAGAATACAATTCAGGCTCAGGTTATCGAGGGACCAATAACAATAACCTCTAACAACGACAAAGATATCAACGGTGATTAACCTAAAAGGATTTTATCTCGTATTTCTGTACGTAGCTATTCCAGCGCAAGCAGAAAAACAGGACACAGCCAACCACGATCAAAGTTGCGAAGGAGAAACTTGCATTGTTGCTGATAAGGTACAAGGCAGCATCAATAACATAACGTTTAATACTGAGAGTGGTTTAGCTGATCATGTAGAATATCTGCATTCCCTGCTGAAAGAAAAAGAAGCACAGATTGAAGAAATACGAAAGTCAAAACTAGACGACGCAGTAATTAAAGAGCGATTAGAGGCTAAAGAAACAGAGATAGATTATTTAAAGGATAGAATTTCGTACGTTAGCCAATCCTACGAAGAATATATTTCAAGCCTGGAGGGCAGGCTAGCCTCACTTGAGCGTGTTCAAGCTAGTAATTCAGATAGCATATTAGATGAGGCACGAGTTGCCCTGGCTGACGGCAATACCTTGAAGGCCAAAGAATTATTTCAGAAACTTTTAGATACTGAACGGAATAGAAAGGCGATATCATCCTCTGCAGAAGCTCGATTTCAACTTGGCTTAATCGCTGAAGAAGAGATCGATTGGACGAGAGCTCTAGAAAATTATAAAAGGGCCTATGAATTAAATCCAGACCACTATGGCTATTGGGCTCAGGCTGGCCGAATGCATGTATATTTAGGCAACCCTCAACGGGGACTTAGCCTAGCCAATAAGGCATTAGCTATGGCTGTAGACAAATACGGTAAATACGATTTGTACGTAGCTGCATGTATGAATAATGTCGGCATTGCGCTTCTACAATTAGACAAATTTGATCAAGCAATAGATAGCTTTGAATCTGCGCTAGATATATATGTCAGAGCACGCGGAGAAAGCAGCACTGATACTGCCACAGGAAGAAATAATCTCGGCTTAATCTACCTAAACATAGGGGAATACGATGAAGCTCTTATATATTTTCAAACAGCGCTGAACGACGCAACTATTATCCAAACATCTGACACTGCGCTCATCGCTACTATAGAAAGCAATATCAGTCTGGCATATTTGTACCTAAACGAACCAATGCTAGCTAAATCGTACGTCGAGTCTGCATTAGAACGCGACTTGCACGTGTTTGGTCGCCGGCACCCCAGTATTGCCAGAGACTATACAAATTTAGGGAAAGTCTACTTTCATTTGAAAGAATTTGATCTAGCGCTTAGAAGCTTTAAGAATGCTCTCGATTTATATACTGAATTTTTAGGCGAAGAGCATCCCTATGCATTGTTAAACAAGCGAAACGTCGAACACGTCGAACACGTCGAACACGTCGAACACGTCGAACAAATATTGCAGCTACCGACAAGCCCATATCAAAGCATTCGCACGTGAAGTCACTTTGGCAGCGGTAAACAAGATCGCCATACCTATTAACCCGGTGAGTGTATATATCTGATATAATGCTCGGATGAACAGTAAACCAGACACTCGCACTCTATCATTCGACGCAATAGAAGAAAAACGACGTACGGCGCAAAAGTTGCGCAAGACAGGAATGACTCGAGCAGAAATTTCTGAAATCGTTGGAGCTCACCCCGATACCGTTGGGAGGTGGCTGAAAATTCCTCCCAACAAATTAAAAATCAATAAGCGCGGACCTAAAAAAGGCGAAGGAACACTTCTGTCCAAGGAGCAGAGCGACAGAATTAAAAGCCTGATAACAAATAGGACGCCAGATCAACTGCGGTTGGACTATGCATTGTGGACTCGCCAATCAGTACAGCAGCTAATTCTTCAAGAGTATGGAGTTGAGCTAGCGGTAAGAACGGTTGGCGATTACTTGAAACGCTGGGGAATGACGCCACAAAAGCCTCAGAAGCGCGCTTATGAGCAACGAGCACCAGAAGTAAAGAAGTGGCTTAAAGAAGAATATCCAGACATCAAAGCGCGCGCGAAGTCTGAAAATGCCGAGATATATTGGGGTGACGAAACAGGCTTGCGTAACAATTGCCAGCACGAACGAGGTTACGCCCCGAAGGGAAAGACGCCGGTAATCAAGCTAAACGCAAATTCTGAGTCGATCAACATGATATCTGCAGTCACGAATCAGGGCAAAGTTCGGTTTCGGTTTTTCGAAGGAACCATGAACGGCGACATACTTATCGATTTTATGATGCGCTTAGTTAATTCAGCTGACCGCAAGGTATTTTTAATTTTGGATAACTTACGAGTGCATCATTGCAAGCCGGTCAAAGAATGGCTAGAGGATCACAAAGAGATGATTGAGGTGTTTTATCTACCTGCGTATTCTCCAGAGCTTAATCCTGACGAGTATTTAAACTGTGATCTAAAGAAAGGTGTTCACAGTGGTAAGCCGGCTAGAAATAAAAAGCAATTAAAGTCTAAGGCACAATCTCACATGGCGATGCTGCAAAGAAAGCCAAGTCGGGTCAGGAAATATTTTAACAATGAATATATCAGCTATGCCGCCTAGCAGACGTATATTTCCACCGGGTTAATAGGTTTATGGATTTCTCCGTCCAGAGGTTTACTATTCTTAGCTAGACACCCACATCTATCTTTGGATGTACCCCAAGCGATCTTAGGTAGACGGGACTAGCAAGACACACATAAGTTGATGAAGTTATAGATTATTAATCCAAATTGAACGTAAGCGCTCAGTAATCCCCACCTTGCAAACTTACATTCCAAGGTAGCAGTGCTTCCACATCCTCAATGCAATTCGACTTAGGTAACTCTTCGAACACCTTTCTAAGATAGGCGTACGGTTCTAGTTGGTTGGCCTTGGCTGTTTCGATCAGGCTGTACAGATTGGCGCTGGATTTAGCGCCTTCCACTGTCGCGCTGAACAACCAGTTTTTACGGCCAACAACGAACGGTCGGATCGCATTCTCCGCTGGATTATTATCGATATTGAGTTGGCCATCCTGTGTGTACACTGTAAGCTTCTGCCAGTTTTTGCTTAGGTAATTTAGGGCTTTGCCTAAAGCACCTCCAGGCACTGTTTTCGATAGGCTTTTATCCAACCATTCTCTTAACTTTTCGAGCAATGGTAAACTCTTTTGCTGTCGTATTAGGTAGCGTTCTTCGTCCGATAGCGTCTTAATCTCTGTTTCAATGGCGTACAGTTTTGCGATATGGCTGATGGCCACATCCGCTTTGCCGGCTTTATTTATAGGATTGACCTTTTGAGCTTCAATAAATTTACGGCGTGCGTGAGCCCAGCATCCTAACTGGGTGATGCCGTTTTCAGCAGCCACAGCGTTATAGCCGGCATAATCATCGGTTTGCAGATATCCGCTAAAGCCTGCTAGTAGTTCGCTAACAACATCGCCTTTTCGGCTGTCGGCGTAATGAAACAGGCGTATCGGATGCGTGGGCGGTCCGCCGACCCTCACCCACATATAGGATTTTGATTCGGGTTTTTTACCCGGTTCGTTCAGAACCTGTACCGTCGTCTCATCACAGTGAAGCACCGGGTGGCTGAGTTGTTGTTCACTCAGCAGATTAATTAGCGGCTGGATAAGTTCGCCCGCTTTGATCATCCAGTTGGCTAATGTGCTGCGGGGGATATCGATACCACTTCGAGACAAGATCATTTCCTGTCGGTAGAGAGGTAAGGCATCTTGGTATTTTTGCGTAGCGATGTGCGATAGTAAGCCTGGGCTGGCATTACTTTTGGGGATGGGTTGCGCCGGTAGTTTTGCAGTTTGCACACCCTCTTCGCAACTGGGGCAGGCGTATTTTTTGCGCGCATGCACCAGCACCTGGATTTTGGCGGGGATGATATCCAGCTGCTCGCTACAATCTTCACCAATGACTTGGCGCTGACAACCACATGAACAGATCTTATCAGCCTCATCGAGGTCGTGTTCGATACGAACACGAGGCAGCCCTTTGGGAAGTGGTTTACGGCCTTTCTTTTGATTGGCGGGGCGGGATGGCGTTGCAGCCTCACTGGCAGGCTCATCGTCGGTCGATAATTGAGTTGCCATGTCAACCAGCTCAGCTTCGTTAAACATATCGTGCTGGTCTGCTGACTTTTCTGACGACGAACCGTACTTCTTGAGTCTCTCAAGACGCACGATCTCCTCCAGTATGGCAATGCGTTGTGCCTGCTGAAGGATAATCGCCTTAAGTTTGTCTGTCTCGCTAGGGAGAATGTCTTTTGCCGCGCTCATAGCGCGGATTACACCCGATTTACTTAACCGACTGACTCATAGAAGAGTGCTTCGTGGGGTTTATTGTTGAAGACATCTAGGCCATCCAGTAACAGATTCAGCTCATAGCCTGTAATTGACGCCGATAGCTCATTGCTAGACGCCTTCAACCATTTAAACCGTTGCTTCTCTAAGCGTTTGTACCAAAGCACAAAGCCATTACGCTCCCAATACAGCATTTTGATCTTATCCCGGCCGCGATTGCAAAACACAAACAGCGCTGGCAGCATGGGGTTCAACTCCATCGAGCCCTCAACCAGCAAAGCTAATCCATCAATGGATTTACGCATATCCACCACTCCGGTATACAGATACACTTGGGCAGACCGTGACCTTTCCCCGAAAAATAGAACCATGACGTTGATGAGATTTCCAGTTAATCTACTCCCAAGGGGATCTCATTACTATGAAGAAACGATACACCGAAGAGCAAATCATCAAAGCGATCAAACAGCATGAAGCGGGTACCAAAGTGCCTGATATTTGTCGCGAGCTGGGAATATCTGAAGGTACTTTCTACAACTGGCGGTCAAAGTATGCTGGCATGGAAGTCAATGAAGCTAAGCGCATGAAGGATATGGAGGCGGAGAACGCCAAGTTGAAGAAGCTTCTTGCAGAAAAGCTACTTGAAGTGGAGGCCATGAAGGATGTCTTGTCAAAAAAGTGGTAAAGCCGGCTGAACGTAAGCCTGTCGCCAGTTATCTGGTCGAAACGTTTGGCTTGAGCGAGCGCCGTGCTTGCTGGCTTTCTGGTATTAGCCGAACAGGCTATCGCTATCGGGCTAAGGGCTACGACGACGATGTTCTTCGGAAGCGACTGAAAGAGCTAGCAGCACAATACAGTCGGTATGGCTACCTCTTGCTACACGGGTTACTGAAAGCCGAAGGGTTGGTGACTAACAAGAAGCGAACCTACCGTGTTTACACAGAGGAAGGACTGCAGGTTCGTACAAAAAAGCGTAAAAAGCTCACGCGCCCTGTGCCTGTGATGGACTTACCTAAGCAAATCAACGAGCGCTGGTCTATGGATTTTGTATCAGATCAACTGAGTAATGGTAGACGTTTCCGAATACTAAATGTAGTTGATGACTACAGTCGCGAACTGGTCGGACAGCTGGCAGAGTTTTCTATTAGTGGAAATCGCGTAGCCCGTTTCTTAGATCAACTAATCGAGACCCGTGGTAAGCCTGAAAGTATCACTTGTGACAACGGTACTGAATACACCAGCAAAGCCATGTTCTTCTGGAGTAAAGAAAATCAGGTCAAACTCAACTTTATTCAGCCTGGCAAGCCAACGCAAAACGCCTTCGTCGAAAGCCTAAATGGCAAGTTTAGAGACACCTGTCTGAATCAGCACTGGTTCCGAACAATAGAGGAAGCCCGCTACGAAATAGATCAATGGCGTGCGCACTATAACCATGAGCGGCCGCACAGCTCATTAAATTACATGACGCCAGTAGCCTACGCGGCACAGGCAGCATAAGGCAAATATCTCATCGAGGGAGTGGTATTAACTTAGGGGAAAGGTCAACCGTTCAGGCCGAAGCATTTAATAGCCCTTTGCGCTGCAAGATTAGCAAGGTCTCAGGGAGTTGCTGTATCGTCAGCCGGATTGCGGCCAACCCGAAGCGTAGTTCAATAAAGTCAGGTTCCGAGATGCTTCTGATGGGTAAAAAAGCTGGCTCATCGGAAACTGAATTATCGGTGCGGAATTTTTTAATCCAGTAATGCAAAGTGGCAACTTTGATATCCTCCTTAGCACAGAACTGTTTTTGAGTGAGGCCGGATGCCTTCCATTGCTCAATGACGGCTTGCCAGTGTTCTGATTTGTTCATGGTAACTCCTTCTGGTGAATTGATTTTGAAGGAGAGGATAGCGGTTAGGGATTAATAGCGTTAGATGGGGTTTGTTGAGCGCTTACTAAGAAAATCCAAGAAAGTCCGTTTCATAAATTTGGTTAAGTAGCTACACGGTCGCCTGTTGGACGACCTTGTCTCGTACACATTGAATACTGAGTGGCCTAGTCGTTCCGTCAGCTTTAGGTATGTAAGCCCTACGGCTGGGAGACGGCTTATATTGGCCACTCTGGATTTCTATAAACAATTGTTCGATATTGCTACTTAAATTTTCTTGAAAGGCTCGCCAGGAGACACCATCAACACCTTGCGCTGACGATCTTTTAAGCCGGTAACGCTAGAAATGAGTAGCTCTGGTGACAAATGATGGAGTAACGCTGTGAATACCTGCGATTTATCCTGTTTAGCAGCCTCACGCACACGCACACGTGGCGACATCGCCTAAGTCCCTGCTCTGTGTCCGGTAGCGGAGTCACTCATACGTGTTCCTCTTGGTCGACACCCTTTCCTCCAACCACTCCGCCATGCATGTCGCATTTTGTTCGTGGTTTTCAACGGTACTACGATGTCGTCCGACTTCCCAGATCGTTACTAATTTGCCTTGGTCAATATCATTCACAAATTATTCTCGTTAAAAAAATGCCCGAGACCTTTCTGGGATCTCCCAGGTTCCAGCCATTGAACGTCTCCGCATGCATAAGGTCTCCGACCCCGCCGGGTAGCGCAGTAGTCTCACCATAAGCGACTACTGTCCTGTTGCTTTCCGCATCGCTTAACTGCGCGAGCACCCGAGTGAACATTTAGTTCGTGGCTCAATACTTAGCCTGCGGACTCCTCTACTAACACTTCACGATTGCAGTTGCCCACAACCGCGCACAGCTCGAGGCCAGGGCGAGTGGTTAGCTCTTACCCCACAGGGACTTTCACCCTTTACTCAACGCCAGCTTAGCCTGGCATACTAAGCGCCAATCCAAGTCCGTACTAGCCTAGGATCATTTTCCATGGTAACAATGCTTTTATATCTTCAATATTGCGTGCATTTAGTAGATCTGTGAACACGCGGGTTAGATAATCGTACACCTCATTGGCCTTAGCAGTTTCAATTAAGCTGTAAAGATTGGCGCTGGCGCTGGCACTAGCCCCTGCTTGGCTTTTACTAAAAATCCAATTTTTTTTGCCAATGGTGAACGGGCGTATTGCACACTCAGCCGGGTTCATGACTTCCGGCTTGAAATCCAGTCGCAGAACTACTGAGACATAAGAGGGGGGCGGTGTTACATTGGCATTGACACCTACCTTAGAAATTGACTAACTCCCTCTCTGAAAAACGCCTAAAAACGTTACCCGTAATCTATAGACATTTTTCTGTAAGCAATGCCGTGTTTATAAAAACAATTACCACATTCTTTCATGGAGAAGTTACGATAGAAAGAGAGTGCATCTTCTCTGGCATTACACCAGATATTAGAAACTTTAAGAATAAGCAATTGGTTGAAGATATGACTCATTAGCTGGGTCCCAATCCCCTGGCATTGAAACTGTTGCAGTGTCGCAAATTTTCTAAGTTGAGCAGAGTTGTTTTCTATAAAGATAGAACAAACACAAACCAATTGATCACCCAAAAACCCGCCAAAATGTAAAGCTTCACGATCTCCCTCCAGCACAACAAAAGATGGTGGACTATTAGGCCAAAGTACTTCTCTGCGTATGGGGTAAGTTTCTGTGTGTAAAATATTACGGATAATTAAATTAGTACTGTTCATCGAAGTGACCGAACGATAATAAAATTTAGTGAGACACCAGCAACAGGATGCTTAATTTGGTCCCCGGCAGATTAAATCGAGAAAACTAAAAATACTCTTTTTAGATTCCAAGTCTATCGACCAAATAAATGTTTCTCAAAGGTTGAGTCAGGAATATATCTAATGACTTGGGATAGTGCTATCGTAACTAATAACGCAAACACTATTCTACCCCATAAAATGCCATTTATGTCTGCACCAATCCAAAGCAGAATCAGTGTATCTTCTATTAACGCATGGAGCATACAAAGCATAACAATAGAAGAGAATACATCTTTTGAAGAAATGTTGCCTTTTTTTGATTCATTTATCAACATCCCACCTCCATAAGCAAGACCAAGTGTTACACCTATTATGGTAAGGGTAGTTGCTTGTCGGCCAATACCCACCAACCTTAGTATTGGAGATAACATTAATGTAAGAATTCTCTCTATGCCAATTGCTTTCAATATTTTTAATGCGAATAAAAGAATAATAATTACACCTTGGATAATTAGAATATTCTTGAGCTGGTCTAGCGCCCAACTTTTTATGTTAAAGCTTGAATCGTTATTTGCTAGAAGAGGAAGTTCTACTATCACATCGTAGCTTTCAAAGTTCTGATAGACTAACGATACGATAAAACCAAAAACAATCCCTCCAACTATTCGTACCGTAAGTACTACGGGCCAACTAACACCAGCTTTTCTTGCTATCATTCCTTCAACGGGAATATTATGAGCCAAAAGCATCATACTACTTAACACGGTTATCTCCGCGACAGTAAGAGAACTCGAAGCGTCAAGACTAGCCAGCACAACTATTCCAGAATAAATATTACTCAGAATTGTTGTTGCCCATACTATTCCCATCTCCTCGGGGAGGGCCACTAAGTTCATTATTGGAGAGAGTATAAGACCTAGATATTCAGTGGCTCCAAGAAGCTCTAAAATTTTCACAATTATAATTACCGGAATCATTATCTTGAATAAGGAATAAGAAACATTAAAGATTTCCACTCCAAGTTCGGTAAAAAAATTGACTACGCCCTTAGTGTGCATAATATATCCAGTATAAATTCCAATCAAAAACGAGGTTTATATATACAGCAAAATCGTATCGACGACACCAATTATGATTTTGCTGTAAAGAGGTTAATATTCTTATTAATTGTGCAAGTTGGGATGTACGGAAGAGCTAACTGACACAATACATTTACACAATATCTCACTAGCTAATTTGGCGTCTTCTACAGTCAACGATGATGGAGCAATTCGTATGTTTCTGTCTTCAGCGTCATAACCATATGGAAATGTAGCTCCTGCAGGAGTTAACGTTAATCCGAACGTCTTAGCAAGATCGACAACTTTTTTTGCACATCCGGGCAACAAGTTAACCGAGATAAAATAACCTCCATCCGGACGACGCCAACTAGCTAAATTTCCGCTGGACAAATATTGATCAAACACATCAAGAATCACGTCGAACTTTTTCCTCAATATGTTAGCGTGCAGGTTAGCATGAGTCATCAAACCATCAATATCTTGGAAAAAATTAACGTGACGGAGTTGATTAATTTTGTCTGGACCAATAGTTTGGAAGCCTAACTGCTTTCTAAAATAGGAAATGTTTTTCTCACTGGCAGCTACCATTGCAACTCCAGCACCGGGAAATGTCAATTTAGAGGTGGAACCAAATAGGTAGGCTCTTTCGGGATTGCTTGCTAATTTACAAGCCTCGAGTAAGTTTGCAATCTGGGTACCCTTGTTACCCAGATGATGCACCGCGTATGCGTTGTCACAGAATATTCGAAAATCTCCTGCGGCAGTATCCATGAATGCGAGGCGATTGATAGTCTCGTCACTGTAGCAAATCCCTGTAGGGTTGCTGTATTTAGGGACACACCATATACCCTTTATCAAATGATCGCTTTTTACGAGGTTTTCCACTATATCCATATCCGGACCGTCTTCATTGAGCGGAACAGCAATCATTTGTATACCTAAACTTTCACACAATGAAAAATGCCTATCGTACCCTGGGGTAGGGCATAGGAACTTAATAGCCCCTTGACTTAGCCAGCCTGGCCCATTGGTCGTACCTTGAATTAAAGCTAGTGCAAGGGCGTTATACATTAAATTAAGACTAGAATTACCGGCCACAATTATTTCAGTAACATTAACATCCATGTATTTAGAGAATAAATCCTTTGCTTCATTTATTCCGTCGATACCACCATAATTCCTGACATCTACCCCATCACGAGTAATACAGTTCATTTTGTTGACACACGTTAATAGTTCGTTAGATAAATCTAGCTGCTCTTGACAGGGGTTTCCTCTAGCCATATTAAGTTGCTGGTTTTGTATCGTATTTTTCTGGCAAAAATCTTTTAATTGAGTATCTATCATGTTCATTAGAATGCTCCGTATCGGAATGGTCTGGTAAATTATTAAATGATCGATAGTGTCGTTGAATTTACATTGGATATGCTGGATATTCCCAGCTGTGCACAGGCGTCCTCTAGTTCACATTTAAGTATGTTGTAAATTTCTTCAACTCCACGCTGACCTTGGACTGACAGCCCGTATATATAAGGCCTACCTACTAACACGGCTTTTGCACCTAACGCTAGAGCTTTTATTACATCTATTCCATTCGTAATGCCTCCATCCATAAATATTTCTACGTCCCTTCCAATAGCTAGAGAAATATCCTGCAGACAGTCGATTGGCGCGGGCATTTGATCTAACTGCCTACCGCCGTGATTCGACACTACAATACCATCTACGCCCAAATCAGCAGCTTTAATAGCATCGTCCTTGTGCATAATACCTTTCAGTATTACTGGGATTCTGGATTGTTCTTTTATCCAGGTTATATCTTGCCAAGTCAAAGCATGTCTAATTGGGCTTCCATCGCCCCTCCTAGGTAAACCATCTAACATAGGCTGCGTTAAATTGCCCATTTTTACGTCACCCGGAAGCTTGAAGTGGTTCCGCATCATACGTTCACGTCTAGGCGGGAAGAAAGCGTCAACTGTGACAACCAGAGCGTTATAGTTTGCGTTCTGTGCTCTATCTATTAAAGATTCTGCATTTTCTTTACACCCATAACAGTAGAGCTGAAACCATAGGTTGTTATCTGACATTTGGGATAAATGCTCTAGGTCGAAATGTGAATCTGTACTGCATATTGCTACTGTATTAACTCGACTTGAAACCTTAACAACCGCAACTTCGGCATCTTCATGAAATAACTTCAAAGGACTTGTAGGAGCAAAAATAATCGGCGCGGATATCTTCCTCCCGAAGATTATTGTTTCTACATTTATGCCTTCTACATTATTAAGTATCCTTGGCATAACTTTATATTTATCGAACGCATTTCTGTTGTTTTCAACGGACCAGTCTCTACCGGCCCCGCCTTCAACATAATCCCAAACTTCACTCGAAAGTTTATTTTTTGAGGCTTTAGCGTAATCTGCTACGTTAACTAGACTTGTGTACATAACATTCCCGGTTTTCATTAGCTAAGGATGAATTGTTAGATAGAGAAATAGTTTGCAAATCAACTACTCTATTTGTATTCTGATTTAAATTTCCGTAACAACGCTGCAGCCATCGGTCACCCAATATAGGGCCTCTCGCATGCAAGCATCTTAAGTTATTAAATATAATCATGTCTCCCGGGCGCCACTCAATCTCAACGTACGTTTCCCGAGCTCTCTCTTTTAGCTCCTCAAGTGCAATTTTCGCCTCTATTGTAAGCGGCTCTACATTGTGCAGCGATACCGCTATCTCCAACTGATCTCCTTTTCTACACAGTATGGGGGCGCGAATTTTTCCATTGTCGTTAAAGGTTTCAGGCGGGTGGTGGAGATAATTTTTCTTCATGAGCTCAAATAGAGTATTGTCTGATAACTTTTCCACAACCTCACTTAAAAGGGCAAGTTTTGTAGGCGTATTATGTTCGTCCCTGAGACAAAGCAGAGAGAGAATGTGTGGTCTAATTTGACGCTCAAGATAGGCTCCGTCGGTATGGAATTCAAAGTCGACAATACCATTACTTGAAATCGAATCCTTCAGGCTTAGAATAGGAGCTACTTCATGCACCAGAACTCCGTTTTTCTCTTGTAGGAAGGAATATGGAATGTAACCTAGTGCGGACACGACTCCTAGTAACACAGCCTCACTTATGTGGCGCTTAGATTCTGGTCTAATACCGTCAGAAGGGGTAATCGGTAACGTGCTGTCTATGGGTAAGTTTTTAAAAACAACCACCCCATTTCTATGCAGTATTTCTGTTCTATAACCTTCCAGCTTATCTTTGAGGTATCTCTCTGCAATAATCTTGGATAGGCGTATAAATGACTCTGCTTCATGCAAGGTGTTTTGTAGCGAATATAAGTCAGCTAAATAATTTATTCTATCTTCATCGCTTAAATAGATATCTATGATGTCCATTGATTCAACTCTCTTGGTTTTCTTTAATACTTGTCAGTCGTATTGATTCAAGTATTAAAACTTGGTGTTGATTAAATATTCTTAAAAGCCAATCAAATTTCTGGGGTATATCTTCGGGTTACATTGCTCGTCAAATCTATCTATTTCATGTGTCAGGTACATTACATTTTGAATGGCAATGTAAAATATTTTCTTGTTAAGAAATCGGAATAATATTGACCCTTTGCATTGTTTTTAATCATTCAATTCACTTACCGCTTTAAAGCAAGCCATCTAAGTTAATTTGGCGTAGTAATTATTTTTGATGAGAGCAATAACGCATGGGTAAAAAGGCTATTGAACTTAATATATTAAGAATCTAAGTTGCCAAAAGTTCGGCATATTTGTACATTTTTTTGTCATTTTGTACAGAGGTCTAATAGTACCAAACACATTAATAAGGGAGAATGTCAGGAGTCCGTTTAGGTGCAAATGCTTTTATTTCACCGGGGCTGGCATCTATTTTCTCTTTTGGCGATACCTTTCCAATTTTGGAGACAATCATGCTTGCCAAACTCTATTTAAGTATTAGCTAGACACCCATAGTCTTTGGGAGACACCCACGCATAGTGAATAGAACGTTAGCAAGACATGCATAAGTTGATGAAGTTATAGATTATGGCCAACGCGCTCCTATTGCTCGGTTTCGCTTCATTATTCATTATCCCATTCGTATTCTTAGTAAGCATGGCTCAGATTTTTATATGCTTCCGATCCAAGAGCTTTTTCAACTTTAAAGTCCTAGCTAGCGCGATTTATTTGTCATTGATCTACTTTTGTATCAAAAACGTGGTTGATTGGGTGGTCTTGAATGATTCTAATCTTAGCTAGACACCCACATTTAGAATATTAAGCGAAATCATCAATTCACAAATACTCACTCAAACATGGGTGATCAGATAGAAGATTATGAGAAAAAGAGCGATAGCAAACGTAGCATCTATTTGGATAGTTTTTATTCTCGTTGTTTTTTCTGCGCATGAGGCCTTTGGTCTGTGGGCGGCAGTTGCAGGCGGTTTGTCGTGGAGCTTAGCTTGGGCGATATATGTTAATTGGATCAACAAGAAACATAGAATAGCGGTAGAGGAATACATCAAAGATTATTCAATTGTTGAAAAACCATTGTATGAGTACCATGGCATGACCGATTTTTATTTCAGCAGAAAGCTGTGTCGTGGACAAATTAAACTGGATGATCAGGGGATTCATCTAAGCCTCAATTCTGCTTATAGAATTGCCTGGGATTGTATCAAAGGAGTTACGTTGATCGAAGGGTCTGATTCGATATTAGCTAGATTATTCCTTCGACGCGATCCTAACTCCAAGGTATTAACCCGGTGGAAATATACGTCTGCTAGGCGGCATAGCTGATATATTCATTGTTAAAATATTTCCTGACCCGACTTGGCTTTCTTTGCAGCATCGCCATGTGAGATTGTGCCTTAGACTTTAATTGCTTTTTATTTCTAGCCGGCTTACCACTGTGAACACCTTTCTTTAGATCACAGTTTAAATACTCGTCAGGATTAAGCTCTGGAGAATACGCAGGTAGATAAAACACCTCAATCATCTCTTTGTGATCCTCTAGCCATTCTTTGACCGGCTTGCAATGATGCACTCGTAAGTTATCCAAAATTAAAAATACCTTGCGGTCAGCTGAATTAACTAAGCGCATCATAAAATCGATAAGTATGTCGCCGTTCATGGTTCCTTCGAAAAACCGAAACCGAACTTTGCCCTGATTCGTGACTGCAGATATCATGTTGATCGACTCAGAATTTGCGTTTAGCTTGATTACCGGCGTCTTTCCCTTCGGGGCGTAACCTCGTTCGTGCTGGCAATTGTTACGCAAGCCTGTTTCGTCACCCCAATATATCTCGGCATTTTCAGACTTCGCGCGCGCTTTGATGTCTGGATATTCTTCTTTAAGCCACTTCTTTACTTCTGGTGCTCGTTGCTCATAAGCGCGCTTCTGAGGCTTTTGTGGCGTCATTCCCCAGCGTTTCAAGTAATCGCCAACCGTTCTTACCGCTAGCTCAACTCCATACTCTTGAAGAATTAGCTGCTGTACTGATTGGCGAGTCCACAATGCATAGTCCAACCGCAGTTGATCTGGCGTCCTATTTGTTATCAGGCTTTTAATTCTGTCGCTCTGCTCCTTGGACAGAAGTGTTCCTTCGCCTTTTTTAGGTCCGCGCTTATTGATTTTTAATTTGTTGGGAGGAATTTTCAGCCACCTCCCAACGGTATCGGGGTGAGCTCCAACGATTTCAGAAATTTCTGCTCGAGTCATTCCTGTCTTGCGCAACTTTTGCGCCGTACGTCGTTTTTCTTCTATTGCGTCGAATGATAGAGTGCGAGTGTCTGGTTTACTGTTCATCCGAGCATTATATCAGATATATACACTCACCGGGTTAATAGTAGAGGATAAATTGTTTGTTATTTGGGATGATAGTTTTAACGAGATTATTCCAGATACCGTCTATTTTATTGACTCTAGGAATCGGGACTAGCAAGATACACATAAGTCGATGAAGTTTTAGATTATTGAATCGTAGCTAGACACCCAAGAATCTTAGTTAGACACCCACATTATAAAATGTCCAATATCGCCAAATTTTGGCGCGCGCAGCCAAACAAACACAAATTTTTAGCTTGCTAGATGGCAAAAAATGGAATTTTGGAGATGCAGTGGATGATTTGCGGAGTTACAGATGAGGCCGGCCCGTCGAGATCTGGTCGACTTGCCGTTGTAGTTGGATTGGGAATGTCTTAGCCGAAGTAACGTCGGTTCTGCGCTATGGCCGGAACTCTTTGATAACCCAGAATCTGCGCTGCCAACTTTGTTACTTGGTGGCAGCCAGCTAGATTCGACGTTTTGTCTTCAAACGATTGCGCTAGCTCTAGCCAACGATCATTGCTCATGGATAACCGCTGGAGTATGGGCGGCAGGCTTTGTTCGACATATCCACGTTTATCGGCCCGCATTACCCTACCTGTCCAGTCGACAAGCTCTAGGTAGTCGCCCAATTCAAAAGGAATGCCGCTGTGCTCATCTTGCGGCAGGGAGCCAATGAACGGTGCCAACGGCTCTGGTTGCGCTTTGTTTTTCTTTAAGGAGTTAATACGCCGCTGAATGGAAGTGTGGTCCGAGTTTTCCGGCTTATCAGCCATTTTAGCTCTAATAGGGTTCAAGTCGACGTAGGCCATGCATGCCAGCAGAGCCTTTTCATCCAGCAAAGCCTGTGATGTGAACCGGCCTTCCCAGAACCTACCTTTACACCCGTCCTCGGCGTTGGCACGGCGGGCGATAGGCTCATTTAACGCCCGCATAAACCAGCTGATGCTCTGCAGCTGGCTACGCCAGTCATCCAGCTTATCGCTCACTGCATCCATCTGAGCTCGGTTTAAGGCCTCACCGTTTAAGTACCGCTGCGTAAGCAGCGTGCCTTTATACAGCTGGTGCCAGCGCTCACACACCTCCCTATCGCTAAGGGATTCCCCCAGCTGCGTATCCACGTGCAGCACCACATGCAAGTGATTACTCATCACCGCATAGGCGCAGATATCTATCGTGAACACGCTCGCAAGCTCCAATAGCCTATCCTCAACCCACTGGCGGCGATGCTCATAAGACTCACCCGTATAGGCATCCTCACCACAAAGAAACGCTCTGCGAACGCAGCGAGACGTACAGTGATAATAAGGGGTTACTTCCAGAGATACCTGCCTATTCCTAGCCCGAGCCATCGTTCACCTCCATGTGATTGGATACTGGTTATTTATCCACCCTTTCGGTGGCAAGTCAACCGCGTTCTTCAATTTTGAGATGGGTGTCTTACTTAGAAGGAGTTTTACTTACAAAGGCATGGCATCGTAATATTTGAAGTTGACGATTGGACTGACGTAACCGGGCATGCGACCATTTGGAACGGCGTTGATTGTTCTGATAAATGTTATTTTTCAAACGTTAGGAAAGCTCTTATATGGGAATTAGCCTAATGCGCAATTACTTAACAGTCCTGGTATCATCAACTTCTTTATTGGCTTGCGCCTCTTCATCGAGCTCTAACTCATTCAGCGAATGGGAGCTGTTCAAGTCTTACAGCCTTTCATCTTGTATTGCCACCCATTATGAAGAAAGCAATATCTATCAAGATGCCATAGATGCACTTAATGGGTATAGAGAGTTCGGGAGTCTACCATTAGAGGCGTACCATGAGGTAAGCGCCGTCATTAACAGTTACAGCCCGGAACAGTACCGGTCTAAAGCCGGGAATATTTCAGAGTTGGCAATGTGTGTAGTCATTCAAAACTCTAAGGATATCAAAGATATTTACGCCAAATACGCAAGGTAAATTCGTTTCGGCAGCCGCCAGACACCCACTCATAGTAGCACTCGCTCTAGTAGTATTAATTCCTGGCTGCACTAGCCCAAACTTTCAGTCACAAAACGATTCAATTCTACCCTCAGATGAGCTCATGGATTTCGCTAAGGCAAGTTGTTTTTCTTGGTATTTTAAAAAGAAGGGTTATGAGCTTGATGATATCAAATCAATAAGCGGCGGCATCGTGGAGCTCGGGTCGCATTCTGCCAAGAAGTTTCGGGATGTGGCTTTCTTGGTAAAAGACTATAACCCCAAGGTTACATCCAAAAATAATATCGATATTGATTTGCAAAAATGCTTTCTGCTGGACAAAGATCCAAAGTTCATAAGCGCTGTTGATGCAATTAAAAACCTATAGCTTAAAAAGTTTACTTCGTTGTGGTTGGCTAACTATTGACCCAATGAAGCCAGACATCTGCTATTTGGAATGGATCTCTAGATTCGGAAGCCATTCGGAAGCCATAGAATTGCTCCATTCATCTTACCAACGGGCATACAGCGATGCCCGGATTTTTGCTAGGGCGATTACGGTGGTGAGAAGAGATTGACGCTGGGTAAATGGGAGCGGAGACGTTAACAAGTAAGATCTATTTCTGATCTCTTTGCTTTAAAATTTGAGTTTTAAAATCCTTGTTTTTTCGCATTCTTTCGCGTGCCCAGGCCATCATTTTAGCGCGATGGAATGTGAAGACGAAAAAATACTTTGAGTGGGATAGTAAAATACTGGTTAAGCCAAAACCCAAAAGTCCAACTGCAAGCAGGTTAAAATGACTCTGTACGACTAAAGATACTACACCGGCCATAGTCAGGGCATAGGCTATGACCTTAACAAGAGTAGTTCCTGTAGTTCGGTAACCCTGGGCTATTACAAAGTTGGAAAAACAAAGGAATAATAATGCCACCAACCCAAAGCCTAGCGCTTTGGGGATCGGTACCGAGTGCTGCTCCTGTAGAAGCACTATCAATGTCGCTATTCCGGCGATAGAGACGATAATATTGGCAAGCCATATTGAAACCCAAGGGGAGATCAGCGCGAAGTCTTTTGGTAAGTCATCCAGAACTTCTCTAGTCAGTTGGGTTTGTTCCTCCTTTGTTAATCTCATTGAGTTTCTTCGTATATGCCTATAACAAAATTTCGGATGGTACCTGAGCTGGCGCTACCAGCAAAGCTAAGAGCCGCCCCGACGGAATCTTTCAAATGTAACATAAGAGCTGAATTGATACTATTTTTAGAATATCGCTTGGGGTACACGCCACCTCGAATCATTTGCTTCAATTTTTTGTTAGAGACTCCAGGGTAATTGATCCTAATAATTTCTTCTGTCATACGTTTTCTTTCAGACCGTGACATTCCTTTTAAAATATCTAGGAGACTTCGAGAGCTAACGCTTCGTACCGCTTGGTAAGCTTTGAAACTAGCTAACGAGGCACTACCGGCTCCTGCTAAAGATATGATGTCCAGGGAGGTGATGGCCGTCTGATACCACTCCTGCGAGTCCAAATAGTCGTTAATATCTCCACTACCGAGCTCAGAGCCCGTGCGGATAAATCCGTTGGCGCATTGTAGCGAACTCGCCACAGCTGCTCCCCACGCTAGAACTGACACTGTTGTTGATGTTCCTCCTGAAATCGGCGCTGCAACACCACCACCGATAACAACTAACCAGCCGAGTACGGCTGCTCCGCAACTCAATACTGTACCCACAGATTCGCCAACCAATTTTGACTCTCTGCTATTTTGCACAAGCTTAGTTGCGTATGTGTCACTTCTTTCACTTTCTGGAATTTCATGGATAACCACATGAATTGGTCGAATTCGACAAATCGCTTGAAACTCTCTCAACCGTATTGCATTCAAATCTTTGGTGATATAAACAACACCTGCCCCCACCAATACGTGGTCTGCATCCAGTTTTGTGAATAGTTTTTGGATATTGGGCTGTGACAATAATTGTAGTTTTAGTTGATCGCTATCCGTTTCAGTGAAATAGCTGGGAAGCGATGTGGCCATAAATTACTCCGTTAACTTATGATTGATAGGGTTTAGTAGAATATCTAAGAGATTAGATCTAGTTCACCGTTCTGTAAGCCTACGGAATCTAACAGAATATGCCTTGTATTTTTGTGAGCTTTGTCTCACCAACCTTGCCTATAAACCCATACAAAATGGTAAAAAATCGTAATGTCTAAATCCAATGATAGTCCTTCAAAGCTTGGTATAGCATTACTTGTAACCGTTTTTGTCGGTTTATTGGTTGGCTATTACTTTCGTCTGTTCAAGGAATTATCCGCACTAAAATTGATTAAACTACAGGCTGCAGCTGTCGGTTTGGATTCTGCCGTTATCCCAATGGTAGTTTTTGTGCCGGCAATTTTTGTTTTACTGGCGGGTTTTATCAGGCGACAGCAAGGAAAGTTGTCGGATAAAGAAATTACAAGCGGGTTAAGGTTTATCGTTTGCAGCCTACCTCTGTTTCTATTGGTATGGGGTATTTATGGTTGGCAGCAAAATCGTTGGCTAGATTCGGCACACTACCAGAAGTGCCAATTCTTAACAGGGTCCAGTTTTGGCGCTCCTACCGTCTGGGTGCGGGATGAACCTTACTGCATCCAGGGCGCACATAGGGTAAACAGCGAGCTTGTAGAGTGGGTAGGCGAGGAAGCCCGCGCTGGTAGAGATGTCGGTGTAGATGAGTTTAAAAATAAGATTGCCGAGCTAAACCAGCCTAAAGCGCGCTCTACGGCATCACGAGCGCCGGGGGAATAGCTGCCCAATAAAAACATCCAACCAGCCACCAAGACACCCATAACATAAAGGTCGCTTTACTCTAGCTAACAGTAAGCTCCGCGAGCCACACAAACCGACTCCAAAACCGCACAGCTTCATTAATTTATTATCAATCCCATCATCAGATTTTAATTTCTCGCAGCACATTGAACCCACGCTCAAAACCATTGTCTTTAATCACGCAATTATATAGCGCCTTTTTCACAAGGAAGTACTCTGATGGTTAGCACAAAAATTCAATGCAAAAAATTACTCTCAATAGTTGCCGCTGTATTCTTTGGTTTCAGTCATTTTGTTTCCGCCGAGTCCTGGCAAGAGGGCTGGTATATTGGCTGGGGGCATACCAACGTTCGCACAAAGCTAATATCGCCGGACTATCCCTACAGCAGAAAGGGCGACTATACATCCAACGATCCTATATTCAATTTTGGATATAACTTTACCGAAAACTTTGGCTTGGAAGCCGATGCAGTGCTCGCAGATGAATACCGAGTGTTTGGGCGGTTTTCTTTTCCCATTGCTAATCGCGCGGAGGTGTATCTACGCGCAGGTGGACGCTATGAAGCCGTTCATGGCGGAAGGTCAGACGTGACTCCCATGGTAGGGGCCGGAGTGCGGTATTACTTTAACAAGAATTTTGGGATTAACTTTGGGTGGGATTATGGCAAACAAAGCTACCGCGAAGACTACATTTATCGTGACCCAATCACTAACGGGCCTGTATCTGTAAGCGGCGATGAAGAGGTTAAATTTCAGAATTTTAACGCTACCTTTATGTGGCACTTTTAATTGATCGCTATACACCAGAAGCTATCAAAAGCTATCAAGACACCCACGCCTTAGTGGGTGTCTTGGCAAGAACCGCAAGAACCTCTTGGCAAGAAAAGTCTCGCCTTCAAATCTAATAAACTAAACGAAGCTACCAAGATATATAGAGTGAAGGCTATGTGATCAAATACTAGTGGATCTTAAGCAGTTATTCTTTATTTGTATGCTCGATTAGAAAATCAGCAAAAGCTTTGGTTTTGGCAGGCATAAACGCCCTGGAGGGATAGATTAGCCATACTCCATTGCCAAAGCTTCCGCCAGATACCTCCCACTGCGGTAGCACTGGCACCAAGCTCCCACTTTTTATTTCTTCTTTGATCGCCCAGCTTGGAAGCATTGCCACGCCCATACCGTTGGTTACGCACTCTTTAATAGCCAGTGCTGAGGTAAGAGTTAATATTGGCGCAATGGCAACGGTTTGATCTGCCAGTGGGTTTTTGAAACGCCAAGTTTTATTAAACTCCGCGTAGGTGAATGTAATTACATTGTGACGGTGGATATCATCTGGTTCGGTTAGGGGTGCGGAAGAATTTAAATACTCTGGGCTTGCCACCAGTGCATAATTCACACTCATTAACTTACGCGCAATTAAACTACTGTCAGCCAATTTGCCATGACGAATAGCCAGATCAAACTGATCTGAAATAATATTTACTCGAGTATCGGATAAGGTAATTTCAAGCCGAACCTTGGGATATTGGTGATAAAACGCTTTTAACAAGGGCGCCACAATTATTTGGCCAAAAGAAACTGAAGCAGTAATGCGCAATGTGCCAGACGGCTCTTGGTGTTGACTTATGATTTCTTGTTGCGCTAGGTCAAACTCTTCTATTAGTGCTTCTACTCTATGGTAGAACTGCTCACCAGCTTGGGTGGGTGTAAGGTTACGCGTGGTGCGCTGGAACAGGCGCGCTTTTAAGTCTTCTTCCAACGCAGCTATGGCTCGCGATACCGAGGAGGCTGCTATATCGAGATCTTTGGCGACACCGGCAAAGCTTCCCGCTCGGTATACCGCAACAAACATTCGCATGTGCTCTAGATTCATTAATGCAGTATACGCACGAATGAAATGCATACAACATTATATATGCTTTCTACGCTTAAATATAAGCTCTCCATACGTTAAACAACAACGCATCGGAGACGATATGACAACTTTACTACGATTAGACAGCAGCCCCCGCGTATCAGGTTCGCACTCCCGTGGCATAGCAGACTTGATACAACAGCATATAGTGACGTTAGACGGCACCACCAAGGTGGTTAAACGAGACTTAGCGACCTTAGCTATACCCCATATCAGCAACGAAACCATTACCGGTTTTTATACGCCATCAGATGAACTCAACCCGGATCTAAAGGCGGCTACGGCGCTTTCAGATGAGCTTATCGCCGAGCTCAATAGTGCGGACTATTTGTTAATCAGTGCGCCAATCTACAACTTTGGCGTGCCGTCGTCGTTGAAGGCATGGATCGATCAGATAGTGCGGATTAACGAAACATTTGCTTTTAGCGATGACGGTTTTAGTGGCCTAGTCACCGCTAAGCGAGCTGTGTTGGCATTGGCCTACGGTGCCCAGGGCTATTCTACTAGCGCAGATATGGCGGCTATGAACTTCCTTGAACCCTATTTGGTGTCATTGCTGCGGTTTTTAGGCATTCAGGAAATCGATGTATTTAGCATTGAAGGCACATCGGTACTCTCGGCCGATGAAATTGAAGATCAAAAAGCACAGCAGGTGGCAAGGATGGGCAATGTTTTGGGGGCGTTCTAAGATGTTGCAGCATCTGGATTTTACCGGAAAGTCCGCGCTCATTATGGGTGCCAGCCGAGGTATAGGTTTGGCTACCGCTAAAACCCTTGCAGCTTATGGTGCCTCGGTTACGCTGACCGCACGCTCCTACGAAAGCGTGGCAGCCGCCGCCGGCGATATCACCGCTGGTGGCGGCCGAGCATGGGCGCAGGTTTGCGATGTTAGCCAATATACTTCCGTTCAGTCTGCGGTGGCGGCTTGCTTAGCAACTACGGGCAAAATTGACTTTCTGATAAACAATGCCGGTGTTATTGAGCCGCTTTCGCACCTCATTGAAAGCGACCCAGTCGAATGGACCCAGGCAGCAGATATCAATTTTAAGGGGGTATATTATTGTATGCGGGCAGCGTTACCCCACATGCGAGAAGACGGCGGGGGTATTGTTGTTAATATTAGTTCTGGTGCAGCCAATAGCGCGTTAGTTGGCTGGAGCCATTATTGTTCCACCAAAGCTGCAGCAAAGAAATTAACCGAGGTAGCTCACAAAGAATTGCGTCAACACAATATTCGTGTAGTGGGGTTATCGCCGGGCACTGTAGCTACTGACTTTATGGCAAAGATACGCGACTCAAAGATAAATGCTGTAAGTGATTTAGACTGGTCCAACCATATACCACCACACTGGGCAGCGGAAGCGGTCGCATTTTTGTGCGGTGACGGCGGTGAGGCATTCGCCGGAACCGATTTTTCAATAAAAACAGACGAAGGCCGAAAGCTTGTGGGTTTGCCTATCAATCGGTCGTCTTAGCTAGACACCCACGTCTAGACATGTGCACAAAGCCATCAAGACACCCATATCATAGGTGTCGCCTAACTGTAGCCCACAGTAAGCTCCACAAGCCAAAAAGACCTGCGCCAAAACCGCACACCTTCATTAATTTATTATCAATCCCACCATCAGAATTTAAAATCTCACAGCGCATTGAACCCACGCTCAAAACCATTGTCTTTAAACACGCAATTATATAGCGCCTCTTTCACAAGGAAGTACTCTGATGGTTAGCACAAAAACTCAATGCAAAAAAATACTCTCAATAGTTGCCGGTGTATCCTTTGGTTTCAGTCATTTTGTTTCCGCAGAATCCTGGCAAGAGGGCTGGTATATTGGCTGGGGGCACACCAACGTTCGCACAAAGCTAATATCGCCGGACTATCCCTACAGCAGAAAGGGCGACTATACGTCCAACGATCCTATATTCAATTTTGGATATAACTTTACCGAAAACGTTGGCTTAGAAGCCGATGCGGTGCTCGCAGATGAATACCGAGTGTTTGGACGGTTTTCTTTTCCCATTGCCAATCGCGCGGAAGTGTACCTACGAGCAGGTGGGCGCTATGAGGCCGTTCATGGCGGAAGGTCAGACGTTACTCCTATGGTAGGGGCCGGAGTGCGGTATTACTTTAACAAGCATTTTGGGATTAACCTTGGTTGGGATTATGGCAAACAAAGCTACCGCGAAGACTACATTTATCGTGACCCAATTACTAACGGGCCTGTATCTGTAAGCGGCGATGAAGAGGTAAAATTTCAGAATTTTAACGCTACCTTTATATGGCACTTCAAATAACTTGCGAGATATTAAGAAGCCATTAGAGAAGCCATTAGGACATCCAATTAAGCATCCAATCAAGACACCCACGTTGCAGTGGGTGTCTTACGAGGAAATAATCTAACTCAGTCTAACATTGTATAGCTCAATTTTGTCTAGGTTATTTATTAGGACGATTCACCTTGATCGTCACCACAAACTACTGCTACCAGCGCTCTCCCGTTTCGGCTGATGGTGTTGCACTACGCCATTGACGAGCAAATAGTTTTACCAGTCTAATCGAGCGCAATCTAATATTCCAATCTGCGCCTTGTAGCTCTAATGCTGACGCTAAAAATAATGCTTTATCAGCTTCATTCCGTATAATTTTTCCTATACTCAATCAGGCATATTGCGATGTGGGCTTGCGTGCTTCATTGAATTCAATGGCACTCATTAATTTATTAAAAGGCAGCTTATACAAACTATCGCTAAAGATTGCCTTCCCGTACCGCCATTGTCATTTTGGACAAAGCGCTCTTACTGATTTTGCATATTAAAGGTGGAGAGCTGTCTTGTAGGGCAGATAAATTCTATTAGTCGGTAGATGTATTTATGCAGACCAATACAATCACGGACGGCTTTGAAGCTGTTTTCAGGAATTCCAAGGACGGTTTAGCTATCTTTAAAGACGGAATGTTCGTCGACTGTAACCAATCCATGTTGGAGTTGGTTGGTGTCTCAACGCCGGAGGCCTTCGTTGGCCATACCCCCATCGATTTCTCACCCGAGTATCAACCAGATGGGCAAAAATCGGTGGATAAAAGCCTCGCCCTGATAGAGCTTTGCTATCAAAAGGGCAGCCTCCGATTTGAATGGCTGCACACAAAATCCAATGGCGATGAATTTTGGGTTGAGGTTATTCTTACCAGGATGGTTTTAAATGGTGAAATTGTGCTACACACCAACTGGCGGGATATCTCTGAAAAGAAACGCCTGGAACTAGAAACCGCTGCACAGAAGGAAACGTTCGAAACGCTGTTTAATGAGTCTGTTGATGGCTTGTGCCTGTTAAATGAGAAATCCTACCTGGATTGTAACCAAGCGTTTCTATGGTTACCTGGCTTTAGTAAAAAGGAAGACACCATCGGTTTAACGCCGATCGATATATCGCCAGAGTTCCAAAGCGATGGCCGGACCTCTGTAGATGCGGCGGCGGCCATTATTCAACACGCTTTTACGCAGGGCTCCATCCGCTTTGAATGGATTCACAAAAAGGCGGACGACACTGAGTTTTGGTGCGAGATTATTGTTACTAAAACCAATCTCAATGGGGAAGACGTACTCTACGCTATAACGCGGGATATCTCTGAGAAAAAGCGCCTAGAGCTAGAAACTGCCGCCCAAAAAGAAACCTTCGAAACGCTGTTTAATGAATCCGTGGATGGCCTGTGCCTACTGAATGAGAAATCCTATCTGGATTGCAACCAAGCCTTTTTAACTTTGCTTGGCTTTAGTAAAAAGGAAGACATCATTGGTTTAACGCCGATCGATATATCGCCAGAGTTCCAAAGCGATGGCCGGGCCTCTGTAGATGCGGCGGCTGCCATTATTCAACACGCTTTTACGCAGGGCTCCATCCGCTTTGAATGGATCCATAAAAAGGCGGACGGCACCGAGTTTTGGTGCGAGATTATTGTTACTAAAACCAACCTCAATGGAGAAGATGTACTCTACGCAATTACGCGGGATATCTCTGAAAAGAAACGACTGGAATTAGAAACCGCTGCACAGAAGGAAAACTTCGAAACGCTGTTTAATGAGTCTGTTGATGGCTTGTGCCTGTTAAATGAGAAATCCTACCTGGATTGCAACCAAGCGTTTTTATCGTTACTTGGCTTTAGTAAAAAGGAAGACATTATTGGCTTAACACCCATTGATATATCTCCCGAGTTCCAAAGTGACGGCCGCGCCTCTGTAGATGCAGCTACAGCCATTATTCAGCACGCATTTACTCAGGGCTCCATCCGCTTTGAATGGATCCATAAAAAGGCCGATGGTACTGAGTTTTGGTGCGAGATTATCGTTACCAAAACTAACATAAACGGGGAAGATGTACTCTACGCAATTACGCGGGATATCTCTGAAAAGAAAAAGCTGGAAATCGCGATCAACGACCGCAACGCTGACTTAAAGACGGCCAATGATAGCCTGGAGGAGATGCTGGAAGATCTGCGCCGCACCCAGGACAAGCTGGTGGAATCAGAAAAGATGGCAAGCCTTGGCTCTTTGGTGGCAGGTGTCGCCCATGAGATCAATACCCCCATCGGTATCGGTTTAACCGGCGTTACTCAGCTGATGGAAGAAAGCCGTGATATTCGCCAGAGCTATCAAGCCGGCAAGATGACTCAGGATGATTTTGAGGAATTTCTTGATAGCACCAATGAAATATCCGATATCGTTAAAAAGAACCTGGACAGGACAGCGCATTTGGTGCGTAGCTTTAAACAGGTAGCGGTGGACCAAACTTGTGAAGAAGATCGCCAGATTAATATCAAAACCTATATCGACGAGGTAGTTTTTAGTCTCGCCTCGGTACTTAGAAAGGACAAAGTAGATGTTGCCATCGATTGCGACGCCCACCATGAGGTTATGACAAACCCAGGGCTGCTGTCACAGGTTTTAACCAATCTTATTGTCAATTCAGTGAACCACGGCTTCAGTTATTCCAACGGTGGAGCTATCAGCATAGGCGTTAGCAAAACAGCAGACGATGAGATACAGATCGATTACAAAGACAACGGCCGCGGCATCAGCCAGGAGAATCTACCCAAAATATTTGACCCATTTTTTACCACTCGCCGCAACCGAGGAGGAACTGGATTAGGGTTAAATATAATCTACAACATTATCACGGGCCCCCTGGGCGGCTCCATAGAATGCCATAGTAAAGAAAACGAGGGTGTTCAGTTCCTTGTAAAGTTCAAAGTGCAAAGCTTGTAAGTAAGTTATAGGTAGACTCCTAAGCCAAGACGCTAGCAAGACACCCATAGATGAGCACATGCATTTCTCTGTCCAGGGGTTCGCTCCCTTTCCTTTATCGCTGCTATGGGTGTCTCGATTGTACTCTGGCTTCAGTGACGCCCTTGGGGGAGCTATCAGTATAGACGTTAGCAGAACAGCAGACGACGAAGTACAGATCGATTACAAAGATAACGGCCGCGGTATCAGCCAGAAGAATCTACCCATGATTTTTGACCCATTTTTCACCACTCGCCGTAACCGGGGAGGAACCGGATTGGGATTAAACATAATCTACAACATTGTTACCGGCCCACTGGGCGGCTCCATAGAATGCCATAGTGAAGAAAACGAGGGTGTTCAGTTCCTTTTAAAGTTCAAAGTGCAAAGCTTCTAAGTAAGTTATAGATAGACTCCTAAGCCGCACCATCAAAACAAGACACCTTCACAAAAAGAGAATTTAACTAGATTTAGACTGGGTGCATTGTCTAGGCGTCTTGCCTAGGCGACTCTCCAAAAGGCGATTGCTAACAATGAATTGGCCATCAGCTATTGTTACTGTTCAATATTTTACGACTGTTGGCTTAAGCCGCTACCCATTTCTTTGGGAGATCAAGCCATTCAGGAGGTTGACCAATGCTGTAGCGATAGGCTTTCGCTTTAATTCGTTCAGGTGGATGTCTTAATAAACTGCTATAAAATGGTCCCAGGCAGCGGATATCAATTTTAAGGGTGTATATTATTGTATGCGGGCAGCGTTGCCCCACATGCGAGACGACGGCGGGAGGATTGTTGTTAATATTAGTTCTGGTGCAGCCAATCGCGCGTTAGTTGGCTGGAGCCATTATTGCTCCACCCAAGCTGCAGCAAAGAAATTAACCGAGATAGCTCACAGAGAATTACATCAGCACAATATTCGTGTAGTGGGTTTATCGCAGGGCACTGTAGCCACTGACTTTATGGCAACGATACGCGACGCAAAAATAAATGCTGTAAGTGATTTAGACTGGGTCAGCCATATACCTCCTCACTGGACGGCAGAAGCAGTCGCATTTTATGCGGCGACGGAAGCGGCGCATTCGCTGGAACCGATTTTTCAATAAAAACAGACGAAGGCCGAAAGCTTGTGGGTTTGCCTATCACTTAGCGAGATCTCTCTTGGCGAGACACCCATAACAAAATATTTTCTCAACGGTGCTTGCCTTACTGCGGGTTGCTTTTTCTGTCGTCTGGAATTCAATTCTATACAAACCTGCTTTTATTTAACGTAGCCGATACTAAAATCGCGAAAAAGATTAACTAACCGAACAGTTCATTGACCATGCTTAGTCAGAGTCAAAGATAGTGACCCAACGTCGAATACAATGTATTTGTATAACCAACCATAAAAAAATAGCCATTGCACACTTTGTGCAAATTAGTACGTTTTTTATGACCCCCTTACCTTTAGTTGACTCTCGAGCCAATTGTGACTTTTAGGTCATAGATTTAAGGTAGAAAGATACATCTAATTTATTTCGTACACAAATCGTATTCGTAAGCCCGAAATACGTTACAATCTTTTGCGCCATTTACCTCACTGCAAACACGGATAACGCTTGTCTATTTATCTGGTGTAAGTCACCGCGATAAAGACAAGCACTAAATAACTCAAAGAAATAAACAATATAACTCACGAAGTGAGCAGGAGTTCACACATGAGAAGACGCCGCCTTAGAAGAATAAATACACCCAATTCGCACGGCAATAGAATAAAACCTAGGTTTGTCCTTCATCCAATAGTCCACGCGATAAGCCAATACGTCAAATGTACTGTCAAACCTGCAACACCGGCCACCAGCTTAGCATTACTGATGATGAGTTCTAGTATGGCCAGCGCCGCAACATTTCAAGTCAGCAACACCAACGACTCGGGTCCGGGCAGCCTGCGCCAAGCCGTATTGGATGCCAATATCAATCCAACGCCAGATGAAATCATTTTTGATTCCTCGATTGGTAACACAATTGCTTTGACCAGTGGCCCAATTGAGATCCGCGATGCACTCATAATTACCGGGCCAGGCGCTCAAAATCTCACTATTAATGCTGGGCACAGTTTCGATATATTCGATGTACCTGGCGGCTCAATATCTAATCCATATACAGTAAGCATCTCTAGCTTAACACTGGCTAATGGTGTAACAGCCATCGATGCGGATTCATATGGCGATGTGGAGCTTACGGTGGCAGACAGTGTTATCACTGGCAGCTCTGACACGGGCATCTATCTATCGGCGTATACTTGGTCTGCCTCACTCGCGGTTACCGATACAGTTATCACCAATAACGAAGAGTACGGCGTACTTGTTAGTGGTAGTCGTAACTCTGGCTATCATCAAGCAACTCTGGAAAGAACCAGCATCGTTGACAATACAGGCTACGGAGTAGTGAGTGTCGCTGCCCAAGTGGATGTCATCGATAGCGATCAAGCAACTCTGGAAAGAACCAGCATCGTTGACAATACAGGCTACGGAGTAGTGAGTGTCGCTGCCCAAGTGGATGTCATCGATAGCGTTGTCAGCGGCAATAGCACAGGATTAGGAGCGGCAGCTGATTACTACACCCCCGGCGTACTTTCAGTCTCGGAAACGACAATAACCAGCAATCTGTCCCATGGTGTACAGCTTTTTGATATTGGGAAGCTGACCTTAGAAAACTCAACGGTGGCTAGCAACGGCGGTGCGGGTGTCTATAGCCCTCCACCCGTGGGTTTATACGTAGCCCGAGCCAGTGCACACATTTTAGATAGCACCATTTCCGATAACAGCGCTGGTGGTGTGACGATGGATGCTATTTATAATGAAATCATTCTTGAAAATGCCACCATCTCCGGTAACCACAATGGGCCGGGGGTCCAATTTGATTTGACCTATGCCTATGAGAGTAGCCACATAACTAATAGCACTATCACGGGTAACGATTTGGGCGGTATCAATGACCTTACGTCTGCCTCTAACAGCCGAGAAATTGTGCTGGAAAATTCCGTTGTTGCAGAAAACGGCAGCGGTGATGACCTATTAGGCACCGGCACCTATACCGTACACCATTCGCTGATACAAAACCCAGGCACTGCCACACTTGTGGAACCGAGCCCCGGCTCAAATATTATTGGCGTAGCCCCGATGCTGGGTACGTTGCAAGACAATGGCGGTACCACGCTCACCCACGAGCTGCTGAGCGGTAGCCCTGCCATAGACCAGGGCGAAAACCTTAGCTGCTTAAACACAGACCAACGCGGTATAGTCAGGCCGCAGGATGGCGATAGCGATAATCTGGCTACCTGCGACATGGGTGCTTTTGAACTCGCCGGTTCTAGTACGTCAACGGGTGTAATTGGCGACCGCGTGTGGCGAGATATTAACGGCAACGGCGTGCAAGACACGAACGAACCAGGCTTAGCGGGTGTAGCCGTGAAATTACGGATTAACTGTGACGCCAATAATACCCTCACCGCTATTACAAATAGTAACGGTGACTTCCAATTCGATGGCTTAGGCGTGGGAACCTACCAGTTGGAATTTATCAAGCCTGATGGCTATAGTTTTAGCCCCTATATTGCCGCCGGCGACTACCGTATAGACAGCAATGCCGACCCAGCAACCGGGCTGGACCAATGCCGCTCGCTGAGCACTGGACAAAGCCGCCTGGCCTTGGATGCTGGGCTAGTACCGAGCCTCGCGGATGGCAGTGGTATCATGGGCAACTACGTTTGGAGTGACGACAACGGTGACGGCACACAGGACGCCACCGAACCCGGCCTAGCCGGCGTAACCGTGCGATTGCATATCGATTGCAACCCCACCACATGGTTGAGCACATTCACAGACGCCAATGGTGGCTTTATGTTTGATCGACTGCCGGTCAAAAATTATCGTTTAGAGTTCGTCGCTCCCGATGGCTTTACCTTCAGCCCGCCTATTGCCGCTGGCGACTATGACCGTGATAGTAACGCAGACCCAAACACCGGCAGAGATAAATGCCGAGCCATGCCGGAAGGACGAGAAAGGCTGGCATTAGATGCCGGGCTGGTTCCCTCTGGCTTAGAAAATTAGCCTCGACGATAGTTATATCAATAGCGCCCAAGGCTCAATAACTCACGGCTAAGCACTGCGTAAATTACTATGGCGAATTCGGCATCGGACCTAGGCACTCAGCCATTGCGCAGTGTTTTTACATCAACGCTGCTGGACATCTTTAAGCAGCTCAATATCAGCTTGGTTGTTTCAACCTACCAGGCTGGTAAAGTCATTTTGGTACGGCACGACCAAACGACAAACGCTATAAATACGCATTTTCGTAATTTCGCCAAACCCATGGGCATCGCTGTCAAGGATAACCGCTTGTGTATTGGCGGTACCAATACCGTGTGGGAATACCGCAACCTACCCGCTGTAGCCGCCAAGCTAGAACCGTCTGGCAAGCACGATGCCTGTTACCTACCCAGCAGCAGCCACATCACAGGGGATATTGACGTACACGAGATGGCGTGGAGCGAAGATAACCAACTCTGGTTAGTGAATACTCGGTTCGATTGTTTGTGCACCATCGATACAGAGCATAGCTTCACCCCTCGTTGGCGCCCCAGCTTTATATCTGCGTTAGCACCGGAAGACCGTTGCCACTTAAATGGTATGGCACTGGTTAATGGTAAACCCAAGTATGTAACGGCATTAGGCAAAAGTGACACAGCACAGGGTTGGCGCGATGGTCTGGCAAAGGGTGGCGTATTAATCGATATTGAAACCAACCAGACCTTACTGGCAGGCCTGTCAATGCCACACTCGCCGCGTTGGCATCAGGATTGTTTATGGTTACTTGAATCCGGTAAAGGAGCTTTAACGAAAGTCGATATTAACAGCGGCGCCAGTAGCGCTGTGGCCAATTTAAGCGGCTTTACTCGTGGTTTAGATTTTTATGGTCCCTTGGCTTTCATAGGATTATCTCAAGTGCGAGAAAGCGCTTCTTTTGGAGCCATACCCCTTGTGGCAGAAACAGAAGAACGCACTTGTGGAGTATGGGTGGTACACGTTGAAACCGGACAAACGCTGGGATTTCTGCGCTTTGAATCTGGGGTAGAAGAGATCTTCGACGTGCAAATTATTCCCCACAGCCGATTCCCGGAACTGCTGGAATGGGACGACCCCAAGGTCAATAGCTCTTACGTTATTCCTGAAGAGGCCTTGGCCAAGGTGTCGCCGTCATACTAAGAAACTACAATGAAGTCTTACTGGCACACCCACTCAAAAAACATCTTGCTGAGACATCCACTCAAAAGATAAATTTGCTTAGAGTAGGTGTCTCGATTAGTAGGCCGTCTAGTCCGAGTACTTGACGACTGGTGCGCCGAGTCTCCGGGCTATTACCTTTACTATCCCAGCCGGCGACAAAATACCCCGGCATTCCTAGCCTAACCAAGACACCCATACAAAAAAGCAATACTTTAATTTAAGGTGGGTGTCTCAACTAGAAAGAACTTAAGGTGGGTGTCTTAACTAGAGACATTGAGGGCTATGCTGGCCTCAGAGAGGATTTGAAAGGAACACGCTACCAAGCTAATAATCCCAAAATCGTATCAATGGGTATTGGTAAACAGGGCGTTAAAAGCGTAGTTAGTGGAGGCTTTGTCGTTAGCATTTTAATATCGGCTGGCTTTCACTCGGTTGATCAACTTCTAGATGATCAACGTACCTGGCATGATTTCGTCGGGGGGGTAGCAGTAGATGTAGCAGTCGCCGCAGTATCTTCTGGTATCGCTTGGGGAGCAGTCGGAACATATGTAGGCGGTGCGTCTGCAATGGTGGCCGTCGGTCCACTTCTTGCTATCGTTGCAGTCGGCACACTTGCTACTTTTTTTATTTCCAGAACAATTGATACCGAATCTCTCGCCGATATAATGGCCAACAGTCTAGAGACCTTGGAAGCTGGCATCAGATCTGAATTGGAATCTACTCGCAGAGAAATCAACAGAGTGGAAAAAGAGTATAAGTCAGATCCTCTGGGATTTCTCCATCGATTGTTTGGTATTCCCAGAGTTGGATTAAGCTCTGCACGTCGTTAAAAATCGTAATGCCTAACTCAAATGATAGTCCTTCAAAGCTAGGTATAGCATTACTTGTAACCGTTTTTGTCGGTTTATTGGTTGGCTATTACTTTCGTCTGTTCAAGGAATTATCCGCACTAAAATTGATTAAACTACAGGCTGCAGCTGTCAGTTTGGACTCTGCAGTTATCCCAATGCTAGTTTTTGTGCCGACCATTTTTGTTTTACTGGCGGGTTTTATCAGGCGATGGCAAGGAAAGTTGTCGGATAAAGAAACTACAAGCGGGTTAAGGTTTATCGTTTTCAGCCTACCTCTGTTTCTATTGGTATGGGGTGTTTATGGTTGGCACCAAAATCGTTGGCTAGATTCGGCACATTACCAGAAGTGCCAATTCTTAACAGGGTCTAGCTTTGGAGCTCCTTCTGTCTGGGTGCGGGAGGAACCTTACTGCATCCAGGGCGCACATAGGGTAAACAGCGAGCTTGTAGAGTGGGCAGGCCAGGAAGCGCGCGCTGGAAAAGATGTCAGCGTAGATGAGTTTAAAAATAAGATTGCCGAGCTAAACCAGCCTAAAGCGCGCTCTACGGTATCTCGAGCGCCGGGGGAGTAGCGTCCCGACAAAAACATCAGAAGCTTCAGAAGCTATCAAGACACCCACGCCTTAGTGGGCGTCTTGGCAAGAACCTGTTAGTGGGTGTCTTGGCAAGAACCGCTAAAGGTATTTATTGGCTTAATTTTACTCGGCTTTCCTGTCGCGCTGATTTTTGCTTGGGCGTTTGAGCTGACGCCCGAAGGTGTTAAGCTGACCGAGTCCGTCGCTGATGGCGAAAGCATCCATAAAGAGACAGGCAAAAAGCTCGAAATTGCTATCTTGGTTGGAATCGGGCTAATTGTCGCGCTGTTTGGTTACCAGCAGTTTACGGCTTCCGATTCTTCGGTCACAACCAATTCCGCCACTAATTATTCCGGCAATGGGCCCGCCGCGGGCGTAGGCGGCGATTCTATCGCAGTGCTTCCCTTCGTAGATCTCTCGCCAGATGGCGACCAGGAATATTTTTCTGATGGCATTTCTGAAGAAATCCTCAATGTTTTAGTGCGCATTCCGAAGCTGAAAGTAGCCGGTCGTACCTCTAGCTTCTCATTTAAAGGTAAAAATCAAGATCTACGGGACATAGGTGCGGCGCTCAATGTTGACCATGTTTTGGAGGGCAGCGTGCGCAAAGCTGGCGCTCGGTTGCGCATAACCGCCCAGTTAATTCGCTCCAATGATGGCTTTCATGTGTGGTCGGAAACCTACGACCGGGAATTAACCGATATCTTTGCCATTCAAGATGACATCGCCAAAAACGTGGCCGATGCCATGGCGAAATCACTGGGTATCGCTGCGGGCCAATCTCTAGTGGGTTCACGTACCGATGATCCCATCGCCTACGATAACTACCTCAAGGCACACGAACTCTATCGCCAGCGTGGCGAAGACAATTTGCGTAAGGCGCGAAATTTATTGGCGGATGCCATTGCCAGAGACCCAAACTTTGCCGACGCCTGGGCGGAGATGGGGCTGATCTTGGAGACTTACCCTTGGTACGTTACTGGGTATAGATATGACAACAGCGAATTGTGGGCATCTGCGCTAGACGCTGCAGAACAGATGGCTCGTCGTGCGTTGGCGATTGACCCGGAGAATGTGCAAGCCCTAAGCGTGCTGGGAGAAGCTTATACTCAGAGGCACGATTATGTGCGGGCGTTCGAATACTATGACCGAATAAGTGCCTTAGGCGCGAACATAGTTGTGTTAGGCCCTTGGGCGCAAACCTTGATTCAAGTGGGTTATTTTGACGAAGCCGAAAAAGTCGCCCGGGCTTCTGTGGCGGTGGACCCGCTAAATGCGATAGAGCAAAATTCGTTGGGCTGGTCGTTAGCCGTACAGGGCAGGTATGACGACGCCATGGCTGTGTGGAGTAATCATATCGATCGAGATACGGAATACCGCATCACCTTCCCTTACTTTAATTTAGCCCGTCTCTTCATTGTTTTGGGTCGGTATCAGGACGCCAACGACCTGATTGAACGAGTGTTTAAAAACAGCCCAAATTATTCCGAGAGCGAGCGTGAGCAAAACCTGGCGAGCATGGCCAATCTGCGCAAGTTGGCTGCTGGCGACCTAACACCGGATGAGTACGTAAAAATCGAAGGTGACCCGGTATTGGCCTATACTTCAGAGTCGCTGATTAAACAATTAAATGAACCGGCGCCAGCCGTAAAAAAACTTGAAGCGCTTTGGTTGAAAGATGATGTAGAACTAAAGCTGTTCATGCTCACCAACGACAGTTACGAAATTGCATTTCAGAATCCAACCTGGCAACAAGCGGTGCGCGATAGCGGCGTGTTAAAGCTCTGGCAAGCTCGTGGCTTTCCGTATTTTTGTGAGGCAAAAGGGGAAGACGATTTTCAATGCTATGCGGATCGCGTGCTTCGGAAGCAAACTTAAATTGAACCCGATCTCTGCGTCCAGGAACACCGCTTTGACTCACCAATTACCCAGTCATTTCAGTTTGTTGATAGGTGATAATTAATCCAGTGGCACTAGCTCGAAATCGACGAAATCTTCCCAGTTCTTAAACCACTGATAGAAAAGATCTATGTCATTGGACTCCATCAACTGGTAGCAGATATTGAGCTCTTTATTTACCCAAGAGTTAAGGTAGTAAAGCCCGCTGGGAAACATCCGACCCTTGGCGTCGTACCTTTCATAATTGGCCTCTAAACATCCTTCTTTAAACCGCTCTACAACCATGTACTTCTTCAATACCGAATTCCTCAGAAGTGTGTTCAAGTGTGATAAAGTACCAGCATATTCAGTACCTGTCTCTTTAAAAAAGATGTCTGTCCCACTGTAGAGCAGCAAGTCATCAGTTTTAAACGCCATGGTTTCTCATCGTATTTCGCCATTGTTCTGAGTTTTTTTACAGTCTGCCCCGGTTGCAGCTAAAGGTTGTTTTGTTCCTTGGTATTGTTCCGTTATCTGAGATGGGTGTCTTGCCAAGGAGAAGTTCTTGTCTAGAAATTTTGTGTACATCAATCATGCTTTTAGGTCCCCAATCAACAATCCAGCATTACCCTCAAGTTAATTGACCGCTAAGTTAACCAGCCAATTAATAAAAATATGCGCCTGTTGCTTTAACCTACCGACAGATATTAATCTTGAGGTTACGTTATATCTGTTTTGTTGACGCCGCAACGCTAGCCTATTTTGCTATTTTTATCGTCCTGCATTTCAACCCTTCCTAGAACCGCAGACTGGAGGCCGGTCAATCACATGTCTGATTCAGCCAATAAGCACGAAGACCAAACCATTGATACCCGTGATCTAAAAGAGTCGATGATAGAGATTGAAAGTCGGTTCTTAAAAATTGCTTCAATACAGACGATTCTATCCGTAGCAGCGGTTTTCACCGGTGTTATTGCACTCTACGCAGCCTTAGTGGAGTCCCACGCGGTACGCAAGCAAACCACCGCATCGGTATGGCCTTACGTACAAGCAATCACTCGAGATAACGACAACGGCGAGGCCGCCTATGTACGAATTTCGCTGAATAATGTTGGTGTTGGGCCTGCCAAAATGCAGCAGTTAGAGGTTCAGTACAAGGGCCAGGATATCGGTGGCTGGGAGCCTTTTATTGCGCAACTGGATAAAACAGCCAAGCTTGGTATTAACTACGGCAAGAGCGACGTTCAAGATAGGGTACTAGCCCCAAAAGAGACTCTGTTATTATTCCAGACAGATGAATACAAACTGGCCCAACTTCTCCAAAAGGCAATTGCTAACAATGAATTGGCCATCAGCTATTGTTACTGCTCTATTTTTGACGATTGTTGGCTTAAGCACCTGCCCGATTCTTCTGGCAACCAGCCAATAAAGGAGGTTGATCAATGCCCTACAGCTGCATATTCACTTTAGCGTAATAATGTAGGCGTCTTATTTTTTAGCGTTAGTTTTCAAATAATAATTGCAACATGCACAAGTAGTGCATGATAATCTTCATTTCTTCGTCATAAGTCTCGCGGGCCGATCACATATTTTCGTAATTTTTTGGCAGCGGTAATTGAGATTAAACAATGATTCTCCGCCGAGTGATCGAACATGTAAAAAATCAGCAGTGGATATCTGTTTTTCTTGATTTTTTAATTGTTGCTCTCGGTGTTTTTATTGGCTTCCAACTGGAATGACCAACGTGCGGTCTATAATAATCTTGTTGCGCAACTCGTGAATGTCGAATTAGAAATGTGCGAAAATATAAATCGATTGTCCGAATCTAACGATTACATGAAAAGCCAGGTGCAAAACCTCAGAGTATTGCGCGCCTTTATGGCAGCGCGAGACGAATCGATCTCCGACGATAAGATTTACTCCAATATATGGAGCAGCATCGTTATATACGCTATCAATATGCGCGAAACTGCAACTGAGGCCATGCAGTCCTCCGCCCTGTTTGTGAGAACTGCGGCGCCTGAACTCATCGACGCGTTGGCACGCTGGAATGATACTGTCAGAAGATTGCGCCGCGAGCAGGAAGACTGCCTTAGCTCACGCAACACACTTGTTATTCCGTATATCCTGGCGCACTTTCCTAACGGTTCAATGGCCCAAATCGTGCAGGCTGCCGCCGACTTCGTCGCGCCAAGTCAATATCGCCTCGACAGAAAGGCACTGGCCGGAAACTGGGAGTTCGATAATCGCATCGTGGCCCGCCAAGTCTGTGTAGTACAGGACCTCAGCAGCATCGAAGCCCCTTCCAGTCACGGCCATCGCATTATTGAATCCATTGCCTTGCAAAGGAAGTCGCAATGATTCTGCAACGCCTCGCCACCGCCATCCGCAAACAAGACTGGTTCACGGTGGTGATCGAAACACTCATCGTGGTGTTCGGTGTGTATCTTGGTATTCAGCTTGGCAACTTTAACGCGGCGCAGAATGCGAAGGCTGAAGAAGCGCGGATCATCGAGCGGCTGACCGAAGATTTTCAAAAACAGGAGGAAATCCTCATTCGCCGGGTCGAAATGGCACAGGGCTTCTTGCAGACGGTGGATGATTTGCAACGGCTTATTATAGCCGGCGAAGAGCCGGACGATTCCAAGGTCGTCAGCGATTTGCTCTACCGGCTAACTGGGACGCTGACCCGCGAGGCACCACCAGCGAGCTACGAAGAGCTCGTCTCTTCGGGAGGATTCTCACAGCTAAGCGATGCCGGCCTCAGAGCAGCGTTGTCCAATTACGGTCAGACCAATGAGCTTTGGGCCTATGTCGAGGGGCAACCGCTGGCGCTGATTGATCCGAACTCGGCACTGGCACAATCGATGTGGCTGTCGGAAGACTTTATGGCAGTAACAGAAACGATTGGAGAGCAGCCCAGGGTGGTGGTGTTCGAATATGACTGGGAAAAGCTCAAGGCTGCGCGCCCGGCGTTGGTCGGAATGGCTGCGTATTTTATAACGGGCCGGGTTCGTCATGAGCGAGATCTGGCCGCTGTGCGAATTGTTCTGAGTGCGCTGGAGGCCGTGGAGTGATCCTACAACGCCTAGCCACCGCCATCCGCAAACAAGACTGGTTCACGGTGGTGATCGAAACACTCATCGTTGTGTTCGGTGTGTATCTTGGTATTCAGCTCGGCAACTGGAATGCAGCCAGCAATGCCGCACGCGAGGAGACGGTCATTCTTGAACAACTTCACAGCCAGTTTGAAGATTTCGTCGCTATTACCGAAGTTCGGCTCGAGCAACAGAGAGACAGCCTCAGGGCGACGGACCAGCTGCTGGAGGTGATTGCCACCGGCAAAGAACCCGATGACCGCAACCTGATGATTAATATTCTGCAGCGTGCAGGGCGGCTCAAAGATGCGCCGACGGCGCCTACAACCTTGCTGGAGCTTATCTCTTCCGGCCGTCTGTCTGAGCTTTCATCGGCAACTCTGCGTGGCCAGCTCACGCAATTTCAACAACAGTTGGCTGAACATCGAAACATTGCGGCGATTGCATTACATCGCATTTCCGACCCAACCACAGGCCGGCATAAAGCGGTGATATCGAAACCCTACACTTTAGCCGAAGTCGTCGATTACAACTGGGAACTGATTCCGGAGATGCGCGCTGAACAGCAGGTGCTGCAAATCGGAAAATACCATCTCACCGAACAAATGGCGGGCCTAATCGAACTTGCCAAGGCGATCCTCTCTGAAATCGAGGCAGTGCAACCGTGATCCTCCGTCGCCTTACTCAGCACATCAAAGCCCAGAACTGGTTCGCCGTAGTTCTAGATTTTATTATCGTCGTCGTGGGTGTGTTTGTCGGCCTGCAGGTTTCCAATTGGAATGCCAGCAGGCAAGGCGAATTGAGCCGCGAGTATTATCTCGAACGGCTGGCCACCGATCTCTCCCAAACGATCGCTTTGTCAGAAAGCCTAGAAGAAAGCGCTTTAAAAAAGTCGGCGATCATCGAGCGATTTACGGTAGCATTGAACGACACAGAATCTCAAGCAGATGAACTGGTGGCGGCAACGCGGAGCTACCTGAGTGAAGGCACTCAGTTGATCGGGTTCGGCATAATCTGGGGCACCTATGAGGACTTGTCATCCACAGGTAACTTTTCTGTTCTGCAAAATCAAAAACTGGTCGAAAGGCTGATCAATCTCAGCACCTTTTTTGACTACATGGCCGATAGCTATCGCGTGAACAGCGACTGGATTTTGCCTTTCGACACGAGCCTAGCCAGTGAGTTCGACTGGATGCGATACGAAGACAAAACAGCGCAGCTCTTCCCGGTACTTACACTCGAAGAGCAATCGGCCGAAATCCGCGTAAATGCCACATTGCTGCGCCGCCATGCAGCGCTCCACCATTGGTTCCTCGATTATTCCGTGCGAGCAAACCAGGACAGTATCGCTAAATCCCGACAGGTTCTAGGCATGGTTCAAGGAGAAAGGGGAATCTTCAAATGATCCTCAGACGCCTTGCCAACGCCATTCGCAAGCAAGACTGGTTTACGGTTTTTATTGAAACGTTAATTGTGGTGTTTGGTGTTTATCTTGGTATTCAACTGGGTAACTGGAACTCCGACAGCGCAGCGACGCGCTCTGAGCGAGCGGTTCTCATGCAGCTGCACGGTGAGTTGATTGCGGCGAAAGTCCAAGTAGGACCGGAGGGTTTCTGGTATGTCGATGACTATCCAACCACAATGAAAGCACTTCTTACCGCCTTTTTTGATGGTGATAATAAACTGCCAGCAGGCGCGTTGTGCAATGCCGTGTCGACGTCACATGTTCTGCTGAACGTCGTTGGTGAATTGAGTGCAGTCAGTGAACTGATTTCGACGGGGCGCCTCAGCAGTATCACTGATCCTGAACTGCGAAGTGCTATCGCATCTTTTCATGAGCTGAGCACCAGAAAAAAAGACCGCCTGCCAGAACTGAGCGCGAGGACAAATATGTTGCCCAACCTATTTCCTAATTATTTCTCACTGCGGGCCATCTGGGATGACACGCAGGGCCAGGTTAGGTGGACCTCCAAGTGCGATATCGAAGCGATGCAGGCCGACCAAAGCTTCCGCAATCTTTTGGCGATCAATGCGGATGCCTACGATGGCTGGTACAGAATGTTCATCGACAGGACCGACAAAGGAACTGGATGTGCTGCACGCGCATACCGACAGGGTTCTGGGCATCGTGCATGACGAGGCGGTGGAATGATACTCCAACGCCTTGCCAATGCCATTCGGAAACAAGACTGGTTTACCGTCGTAATCGAGACCTTGATCGTGGTGTTTGGTGTGTATCTTGGTATCCAGTTGGGTAACTGGAATACAGCGCGGAATGCGAAGGCAGATGAACAGAGGATTATTGAGCGGCTCACGCTCGACTTTATATCGCAGGAAAAACTGGTGCTGGACTATATCGACATGGCGCAGGCAATGCTCGCGGATATCGACGAACTGGCCACACTACTGGAAATGGACCAGCCGCCAGAGGATAGCAATCGCGTAAAGCGGATACTCGTCAATATGTTTGGCGTTAGCACAAAAGTAGCGCCGCCGCCGAGCTTTGACGAACTCGTCGCCTCGGGCGGATTTACTCAACTCAGCTCCATCCCACTTAGGCACGCACTCGCGAAATACGGGCAGACCAATTCGCTCTGGGTTTATGTAGAGAATCGGTCAGCAGCGGTGAAGGAACCGCAGTCGCCGCTGGTTCGAGCGCTGCAATATCGGCCAGGCTATCTAGGGTCTGGGGATGAGATCAATAGTCTTATTTACGACTGGGAAAAACTGAAGCAGGCAAAGCCGGATCTGCTTCTTGTTATCATCAATCTCGTCCAGGCGCTCGACCGCCATCAGAAAGACCTTGCGGCGGTACGCAATGTCCTAGACGCATTGGAGCGTGAACAATGATCCTCCAGCGTCTTGCCTTCGCAATTGGTAAACAGGATTGGTTCACGGTGGTTATCAAAAGTAAGTAATCAAGACACCAACAGAAAAGAATACAGGGACCGACTTTAAGGTGGGTGTCTCAGTTAGAAGAAATAGGTGTCTCAGTTAGAAGAAATACGCTACAGCGAGGCTGAAATACTTTCTGCCAAGCTTGTGGCTGGCCTGTCAATCAGCTTGCTAAGGGTTTTACTGCTATCTGCCAAAGCGCCTTCGGCAGCGCATGCGTCGGAATCCGCCAGAATCTCTGCAAAAGGTTGGGGTAGGCCCGCCACCGTGGTTAAGAACTCTAGGTAGCTCTCTTTGGATTGGTTTTGGTACTGCACCGGCTTGCCGCTTTGGCGGGCGATTTCTGCCGCGAAATCCGCTAGGGTGTATGCCTCATCGCCGGCTAGCTCATAGGTTTTGCCTGCATGGCCCTGGGTGGTTAGCACCACTGCGGCAGCCTCTGCGTAATCTACACGGCTGGCGGTGTTAAGGCGGCCTTCACCGGCGGCACCCACCACAGCACCAGTGGCCACAGCCGTGGCGGCGCCCTGGGTGTAGTTTTCGGTATACCAGCCATTGCGCAATATCACCGCTTGAATGCCAGAATCCTTAATCATTTGCTCTGTTTCTTTATGCTCCTGGGCCAAGATCATGGGCGATGTATCTGCCCTCAGAAGGCTGGTGTACACCAGCAGCTCCACGCCGCTGTCTTTGGCTGCATTGATCACGGCCTTGTGCTGGCTTGCCCGGCTTCCAACTTCACTACTAGAGATAAGCAAGAGCTTGGTAACCCCAATTAATGCGTCTCTTACCGTGGCAGGTTGGTTGTAATCAGCGTGCCGCGCCTCTACACCAAGGCTTGTTACTACTTCCTCGTTTTTCTGCTGGCGAACTAGCCCAACGATGGTTTCCTCCGGTGTTTTTGCTTGCAATGCCTTCAATACGAGCTGGCCTAACTGACCATTGGCGCCGGTAACTGCAATCATGTCTTTTGTCCTCTGCTATCTATTCAGTTGTGTTGCTGGATATGCAGGGGATTATGGGCCACAATTTAAGCCATCATAAGTGGGTACAATTGGAATAGGGAGTTCGGTTTATGAGTACAATCAGCAGCGCTCATTTACGCCCACTGGCAACCTTTGCCACGGTAGTGGAGTGCGGCAGCTTTGCCAAGGCGGCCAGAATGCTCAACAGTAGCCGATCTCGGGTTAGCGAACAGATCACCAAATTGGAAGAAGACTTGGGAGTGCGCTTGTTACAGAGGTCTACCCGGCAACTCAGCATCACGCTAGAAGGCCAGCAAGTCTATGAGCAGGCCCGGCAGCTTGCACCGGTGATACAAGGGGTAGAATCCATACTAAACCCGGCTCAACCCAGCGGCAGGGTTGCCATAACCATGACCCACGACATCGCCCACAAATTTCTACTGCCCATCTTGGACGATTTTAAAAACGCCTATCCCAAGGTGGAATTGGATTTAGTGTTGGACGATGCCCGGGTGGATATGATCGCCGAGCAGATCGACTTAGCCATTCGAATAGGTATTCCCAGGGACGAATCTCTGGTTGCACGTGTTATGCACGAGGAAAAGTTTAGCCTTTTCGCCAGTAGTACCTTCGCTGAGCAACATGGGCCCTTTAAAACCGTCAGCCAACTAGAAAAACTGCCCTGGGTGGTATTAAACCAAGCCAGTCACAATGCCATTTTGCATTTACAACAAAGAGGCAAAAGCATCGTTGTTAGGCCACAGCATTACACAGGCTGCAATTCCCCATTGATGGTGCAACAAATGGTACTGGCCGGGCTTGGCGTCGGTGCGTTATTGCCCGGTACCGTGAAAGCCGAGTTAGCATCCGGCAACTTGGTGCAGGTTCTTCCGTCGGTCACCAGTGAATCGGTGGTATTTTCACTGGTGTATCCTTCTCGGCGCCAAGTACCGGCAAGAACCAGAGCATTAATAGATTTTATATTGGGTGCCAAGGTATTTGGGTAGGAGATAGAGCGTCGCCAATGTCGGCCCTCTGCCACCAATCACACTCACTTCACTTGGTGATTTTCAATGCCATTAATATAATTGCGTGGCGCCAACCCGCTCAACTTAGCCAACTTTTGCCAAGCTAAAGCTTTCTCTAACACTGTTCACATCTTCCACTCAGATAATCTCTAAACAAATAAAGACCAGATCACAAAAAATTCGTTTAAAAGATAATAGCTTGTATTTTCGAGGAGATCGCCGCCAAATAATATGTAATCTAGTTATGATAAATATTCATGCGCTCTGCCCTAGCAGAGCCCTTCAGTAGTACCACCCAAATGCCACTTATAAATCAACGTCCGCACATGAGAATGAATCAAGAAGCGACAGCTTAAGCGATTTTTTAAAAAAACAAAAAAATGAAATTACTTTTATCTTGCCCTAGCAAATACCGATACTAAATGGAATGGCGACGGAGTATTAACAAAAAACACGACTCATTCATCATTATATTTAAACCTACTTAGCAAAATATTAAATGGAGTGCTGATTCGTGAAAGCACCCATAAAACTCGTCACCTAGCATGCTACACGGCTCATAAATTCATTTCGTTGAATTTCACCGAGACAAGAAATAGAGCCTCTTCATCACTAACGTTACCTGCCCAATTAACGGTAGTAAAAAGCAGTTCAATTATTTTTCTAGAATTCTGTCACTCCAAAGGTGGCTGCAATTACTCTCTAAAGGTATATATCAATGGCTACAAAACAACCATTTAAGATTCTCTTGGCATGTGCTGTATTTGCAGCAACAATGAGCCCGGCTACTCAAGCGCAAACGACATGCCCGTCCGATGCCATCTGCCGAGATGACCTGGCACCGGGAAAGTATTCCGAGCGTGGTCCTTACGGTTACGACAGCTACAGCATGCCTCTGTTTTCAACTCCTGGTGGCGCAACTGTATATTACCCTGAAGATGCTAAACCACCTTACTCCGTCATGGTATTTTGTCCTCCATATCTAACACAACAAATCGGTTTTAGAGAATGGGGACCTTTTTTTGCCTCACACGGGATAGTTACTGTTTTAATGGACACGACAACAATCTATGACCAAGTAGATTCGCGCTCCGATCAACAAGCAGAGGTGTTAGACGCGATGAAACTTGAACACACAAGACGAGATAGCCCTTTACTGGGAAATCTTGACCTAAATCGTTTTGGTGTCATCGGCTGGTCAATGGGCGGTGGTGCAAGCTGGATTAATTCTGTAGAGTATCCAGAATTGAGATCCGCTGTGACGCTTGCAGGCCATAACCAAACCTCATTAGACCCAGATTCCCGTGGACGCAACACTCGAATACCTACCATGATCTTTAACGGTGCATTGGACACCACTATTTTAGGCGGCTTGGGCCAGTCTGATGGCGTTTATGACAGCATTCCCGCGGGTACACCCAAAGCCTTTTATGAAGTCGCATCGTCCGGGCATTTCGACTGGGGTTATCCTACTCAAGCGAATGACTACGTTGCCGAACTAGCTTTAGCGTTCCAAAAAGCTTACTTAGATGGCGATTTACGGTGGGCACCGTTTATTGAGCGACCTCGCTTTGATGTTTCAGAGTATGAAGAGGAAGACATTCCTAATTAAGCTTTTGTCGGTATTGGGTCGGGTTATTTAATCGCCTGGCCCGATGTACAACACTGGTTACGTTGTGAAATTTAACCTGAGGAGAAACAGTGAAATATATCACAACCATAATTTTCGCTACTGCTATCATCGCCGTTGCCATAGGCTCCAACAAGCATCTTAACAGTGCAGTTCAAAAGCCAGCCCCTCAGGCTGTCAGTTTACAAGAGGAGTCTATAGCTAACCAAACCAGTACATCTGTGATTAGTCAGCCAGCGAGCGCTCGTAATAAGCGAACAACTTCTGTGGACGCTTCCAAAGAAGCAGAAACTGATGAGGCGATAGAAATAAGCAACCAAGATAAGATTATCGATCAAGCGGTTCAGCTATTTCCATTGAATGATTCCGATGAAATCGAGCTGAATGACCACTCCAAGAATTATCTTAACCAAATATACAATGCCCTCGCCAGCCGAAATAGAGATAGTCGATCAAACGAGGCCACATTGGCAGAGCTGCAGTCTCAACTGGAAAAGCAGCTGCCCGATAAGGTCTCAACTGAAGCATCGGCATTGGTAGGAAACTACTTCGCTTACCGCCAAGCAGAGCAGAAAATACTGGTCCCGGAGCTAAGCGGAGAAGATTTAAAAGCCTATTTTTTACAAACCAAACAGCTTAGACGAGCCTACTTAGGAGAAGAAATTGCTCAACTGTTATTTAATCAGGAAGAGCAAATGACACACTACATCATAGACTCACAAATCGTTCAGAGCGACGACACTCTTAGCCGAGAAGAGAAACAGGAGCGCATGAATCAACTTCAGGTTGCATATAATGAAGTTTCCGGAATAAATAAGCGTAATAAAACAAATAAAGAACTCAACGCGCGGGAATAGAAGTAGCGAGCTTACACGTAGCCGAAGCTAGACCAGCAAAGATATATTGGGTTTAATATGCCGCCTTAGAAACGGGCGTCTTGCACCGTATAGCTTTTTAATAATAGCAGGCAAGACACCCACGGCATCGCTATCTACGCTGCCTTGGTCGAGGCCTGCTGTATTTGAACGTCAAGTTTAATTTCGCTGTTTTTTTGCTACTTACATACAACTGCTCGGCTCCTCCGAAGCCAGCGTTTGCGAAAACTAGGTCTGGCCTACGATCGCCATCAATATCACCAACTTCCGCATCGAAACTGGGGTCTAAAATCTCCGGTAAATACACATGGGTCATATCGACGAAAATTCCATTGCCCGCATTGATATAACAGCGGTTTTGCTCGCCAAGAAGTATGTGTGGCGGCTCTCCGGATCTCTCGCCTGCGTTCGCAATGACCGCATCTAGCCAGCCGTCGTGGTTCAAATCCACTATATCCACATCAATACTTGTATCCGCTAATTTAGGTAAATTGGTGCCGGTAACGTCGGTATAAAATCCATGACCATCATTAAAATACAACCTATTTTGCTGACTTCTGCTGTTGGTTACGAATATATCTTTATCGCCGTCGCGGTCCATATCTGCTAATACGATATGCCTGCTAGCATCGCTTATCGGCGGGAGCCTAGTATCTGTTTCATCAACAAAATAACCTCCACCTGTGTTTACCAGAACTTTATTCTGCCCATCATTTGATGAGACTAGGTCTTTATCGCCATCATTATCAATATCGCCGAAACTAAAACCGGTGGTTTGATCCAACGCACTGGGCAACCTTAGGTTAGTTTCATCAGTAAATTGACCAGTACCATCGTTAATGAATAGCCTATTCTGCGCGCCTATACCCCCTGGGATCGGTAGCTCATTAGCAAGGAGAATATCCTTATCGCCATCCTGATCTAGATCGAAGAAATTGACTTCCAAACTGACATCGTCCAATGGGTTAAAAGGAGGCGGCGGTAAGGCTTCCGAGCTAATGTCGATAAAGCTGCCATAGCCATCGTTCAGCAGCAGTTGAGTTGGGCCAACGTTGGCGATTACAGCATCTACAAAACCATCGCCATTAATATCCGCAAAATCCACATCTACGCTACTGTTTGCTATCTGAGGTAACCGGATAATAGTTTCATCTTCGAATAGGCCATCGCCGGAATTTATTAAGAGTCTATTTTGAACACCCACAAAGCCCGCGGTACCCTCTGCCACAAAGATGTCTTTGTCACCGTCATTATCAACATCTACCAGATCAAGATCAAAGCTGTCTGCAGAGTTCTCATTTGGATCCATAGGCAGCAATAAAGTGCTGTCCAGGTACAAAGGAAGTGATGTTGGGTGCCATCCTTTATGAGAGCTCTTTTCAAACACCTCAGTAGAAACGCCCTCAGCCAACGAGGCATCGACAAATAATAAAACACTCGCAAAGACCACAGCATTACCTGCACGTGAGCGCATAATAATCTCCTCCAGGATAATTGAAGTAACAGCATGAAAGTTATTTTTTTGCGCATAACGCAGAGCGCCCAACCCAGTTATTTTATTTATTCCCATATAAAATATGGCCAGAACACATGCGCTATTTATTTGGAGTGCTTTGTTTAGTACTGAAGTCCCACTTAGGTTGCCATCCCGTTATACGCCATTCGGCATTAATCTCGTTATACGCATACTGCGAATCTTCCTGTCTGTCGCAAAGGATATAGTCAAGATTCCTATCAAGACACCCAAATACGTTTTACCCATATATGTATTGATAGGAAATCGCCGAATAACTTCGGTATAGCGCGTGTCCATGCTCGAAGCAAAGTATCCGAAGCCCCTTACCTACTTAGATAGGGTCATAGCGAGCTTTTGGCGATTGGATTTTTTAGCACTGTTTTTTTGGACACGGTCTCGTGTGAGAATACCCAGCACCCATCCGAATATTCCGTGAAGGGCCCTATTCTATATCGGACAAGGCGATTACGGCGCCGCGGCTCACGGCCTCCAATAAAGCTACGATCTTTCAGCCCGGCCGGTATCTCGTTCCAATCCATTCTGTTGCCATCAAAGCGGTAGATGCCGTGCTTGTAGTCGAAATAGAGCAGCTCCTGTTCAAACGGGACGAGCTTAAGCGGCGTCGGTATGCCCGAGGTGACCTAAATATTCAGATGCGGCTCCAGTGGAAGCACGAGGTGATTATTAAAGCGGTGCAACGCGTAGTCGGAGGCTAGGATGATTTCACCTCGAAACCACGCTGCCGATAGAAAGCTCGCCATTTCCGTGCAAGTGGCTTGGCGTACAAGCGACCCGACTACCGAACCAACGTAGAGTAACCCATCGCAACCATAAACCCAGAGCTCCCCCGAAGAATCGGCAAACAGCCCCGTTGGCCGACCTTCGGTTTGTGGTTGCAGCGGGGTTAGACCACCCGCGTCAAGTTGCAGCACCTGGAATTAATGGGTAGCGGCACGGCCCTGCTGGCCCGCCTGATTGGCCTCGATGACCGCCATCATATCTTCTATGGACATGCCATCCTGCAGGGCGCCGGGCTGGAAAGCAGGTGGCGGATCGCTGCGACACAATAGCGCCGCATCACCACCGGCGAGCTCGGCAACAGCAACAACCCGCGTCCGAGGGGTGATTCCCTCAACAGCACCAACCATGGGCACCGCCTCCCAACACTCACCATCGCAAGAAATATAAAGTTGTGCGCCATCTCCGCCCACCACAATCTGCTCTGGGCTTGAGCAAATGGCCCAGGTCTGCCCGCGCCCGCCTGGGCCTGCCAAGCCGGCTCCGGGAATCACGCTACGGGATACGCCTTCGGCGGTGGTGGTACAAACATCGCCCTCGTTACTGAGCGCCATAAGCACAGGCATGGCGCCCTCGCGCATCGCCGGGCGATAACACAGGCTAACGATTTCCCGCTCAATGTCGATGCGCTGCCAAGCCTGTGGCGAGCGCGCGTTGTATTCGAGCAGGATTGAGAAGGGATCGTCGAGATCTGGATCGGCAACCACAACGGCAAACCGTTCTGGGGAGCTGGCCGCAGCTACTTGCAAAGTCGGGGTCCACATGGGTTAGTCCTTTTTAATCGCGATAGCCGTGCCGAGGCAACTTGCACTTTTCGGGGCAGAAACGGGCAAGTCCGAGAAAGCCAATCGTACACGTATGATGGCGCTCAGCCAGCCCGGCCGTTAAGTCTATCGACATCAAATCGCTTAACAATATCATTCTGCCGGATAAGAAATTTTGGCTGTGTATCGGCCCCTCCTCTTCACCTAGCGTTTGCTATGAATCCGCAATGCTATGGATCAGACAGGACAAGCTAGGGCAGCTATAAAAGCATCGCCAGTCCAGTCGCTCGGGTACCGCCTCCTAACATTCTGCACGATCCTAGGTAAGTTCGACCATAAAACCAATCCTTTAGCAAAGGATCTCGAGAGAGGTCACGACACTCGTACACTCCGCATCATTATCGAAACGTGGGAACCTTTATACTTTGCTCAAGATAGTTGAATTTAAGTTATAACAACATTTGCAATGCCGGCTAGCGACTGACTGCCACTCTGTGACATGATTAGCGTCAGCCATAAAAGGAATTTTCTCGGTATGACTCCTAAATTGATCTTCGCCAGCGTCGCAACCTCTACGATGATGCTTTTGTTACTCGGCTGCTCGGATGACAGCGGTACTATGCAAGCAGCGCAGTCACAACAAAAGGCCCCATGCCAAGAAGCAATACCACAATGGTGGCGGAACAGCAGCTTTAACGATGGCCAAGATTTGTCTTTTTATCACTTAGCCAATTACTTTACTGAATTCCGTGAAGCGGAACAGAACCTTTGCCTGGACCCAGGGGCCGATTTAAATCAATTACTCAGCTCGGGCTTAAGCGTTGATGCAGCCGATGCCAGCGGTAGAACTGCTTTAATGCAAGCTTTGATCTTTCACGAAGGACAGCAGCCAACACAGTTTATAGATTGGTTACTAAATAATGGCGCAGCCGTAAACCAGGCCGATAACAATGGGGTAACCGCTTTGTATTTTAGTCCTAACGGGGTTATTACCGAGTTGTTGATAAACCATAACGCCGAAGTTAAACACCGAGATGCGAACGGCAGAACGCCGTTTATGGCTAGGCTCGCGGGCAATGGCATCACCGAAGAAGAAACGCAGCTATTGTTATCACAGGGCGCCGAGGTTAATGCAAAAGATAAATACGGGCTAACGCCGCTGCTATATTTAACTTCACAATCCAGCACAGCCGTTTCACCTAAAAGCATCGTAGGGGTATTAGTACAAAACGGCGCAGACATTGCCACTACCGATGAACAAGGCGCAACCGCATTAATGCGCGCTACCTACGCAGTGGAGTTCTCTGCATTGGCCGAAGCTCTAATCGAAGCTGGTATCGATGTGAATGCAACCGACAACAACGGCAGAACAGTTCTTTTTTATATCGTCACTAAATTTGGCGATTTCTATCAACGAAATAGCGACATTGCACCCGGTGACAGCCGCAACCTAAGGCCCATTTTGGATTTGTTAAAGCAAGCCGATTTGGATTTCAATATCGCTGACGACGATGGGTATACGGCGATAAATTACGCGCTGAAAGCAGACAATACCAATATCGCCAGTTTGCTAGAAGAATATGGCGCAACGCCCTAATCGAAAATCTGGCCATACATTGAGAACATGGATCAGCAAAAATACCCGCCTGGGACCACCGATCGCCGCAGTTTTTGCCTTTGACAGGGCGATACAGGCGACTAAATCACTCACCGCCTGAACCAATTCTCTTACTGTTTACTAAGACCCTAGAGCTTATCCCGACACTCACTTTCGTTTACGCTCACTTCATTTTTCTTTATGCTCTGCTTGCCTTCAGGCACGGCCACTGAGTGAAAAAGAGGCATGGACTGATTGACGTAATACATTGCCAGATCCAAGACTTTGTCATCGATACATTGCATTAAGTCTTTAAAAACAGTCGGCTCAGCTTTCTTCTTAACTTTCTTTTTGGTTATGCTAGTTTTGACTCGAGCTATTTTGAAGTAATACCTAGATTCTTCCGCCACTCTAGTTGGCTGATCCGTTAAAGTAAAAACCAATGTTGACATCGCCCAGCGGTTAAAATTATTACCGAAGATACCGCTACCGGGCAAATAATAGCTGCAGTACATACCAGCGCACTCTTGGCTGTTTTTTATGTGTAAGTAGTGCACTGGCTTACCATCCTGAGGAACATCTTTCACATCAAAATAAACATTACTATTGGATTTAGATTTTACGTACTCTGTTACAGCTTGCGAACGAGAGTAGCCCAACTCGATGTTATCCTTGGCAGAATCAAATACGGTTAATCCCGCCCACTGAACCATAAATGTATCATCTAAGTTATTAACAACAACCACTCGGTCACCTTCATTAAAATTAAGTGGTGCGTTGGTGGTTGCACAGGATGGCAGCAACGAGGCCACCAAAAGAATAAAGAACAGCTTTCTCATAGGTTTATTCCACTTCTGTTTTTATTGAATACTGAAGTTAACAAATTATGTTGTTTTATGGGACTCGCAGCCTGCGTACATTTTGCACAGGCGCACTAGGATTTATTACGATTAATAGGATGTTAGTGCTTTTGTAATATCGAACGCCGCATCGTAGCGGCGTTTTCTAGAAATACTATTGCAATGATATTAATGCAGTTTCTTGCTTGGTAGTTGCATCTTGTACGCGCAGGAATAACCGGCCATTTTTGCGGAAGACAGTTGCGAATTCTATTGGCCCACCAGCACTTACCACCGGCGCCACATGGTAGACATCGGCATTCAGCTTTTGCCATGCGCGAGTTACCACTCGGCCTGCATGTGAGTCTAGGATTTCGACTTTATTTTTAGTCTCGATTTTACCGTTAACCAAGCCGCGCTTACTGGCCAAAGCAGCTATCTCTGGTAGACCATCTCCGGTAACGTCGCCAAGCACTGCAGCACTTGTTAAATCAAACTGCCAGTTTAATCCCTGTACATTACTGACAATACCCGCGGCCACATCAACGGTAACGCTTCGTTTACCCGTACCGACTAGTTTCTCTTGGAAAAATACAAGGTGGTTTAGGCCCAGCGGCTGTAACTCCTCTCCGGTGGATTGTTCAGCAAAATACGATGGCTGGTAGTTTTTACCTGCCCATATGTTTTTTACTAACTTACCGTTTAGGCCTCGTATTTCAACTTTTGTAACACCAGTAACGGCATTAAAGCCAAGCATCGCAAGCTCTGGCTTACCATCAGCGTTGGCATCTGCTACTAGGGATAGATCCATTGGCTCAAAGGTAGGATTAAAAGAAACACTGGTGATTAACTCACCGTTATAGCTGTCTTTTACTTCTGCATAAGTACGGTTTTCTCCACGGCTTAGTACGGCTATTTCAGGTGAGCCATTGCCATTTTGGTCTGGTATAAGCGCCCAACCCTTTGGTGTGAGCTGACTCCTAAAAGATAAAAAGCTAATCGGCGTATTAGTTTCGCTATCAACAATTTGTACGCCGCCAGTGAATTTATCGAATGCGGCAAGCTCTGGCGAACCATTTCCGTTTAAGTCGTTAATGGCTTTTAGCGGCGCTGGGTTTTTGATGATATCGAAGGATACTTTTGTGCCAAGCTGGCCACTACCACCGTACACCACCTGAGCAGATACCCATTCTTCTCCCAGCCAGCGATCATAGGTAACCGAGCTTACTGCGTAGTCTGCATTGCCATCGGCATTTATGTCACCAAGAGAAACCACGGAGTGATTTTTCCATTGTCCCACGAACGCATCCGATAACTTTGCTAACCGATAGCTATCCTGGCCAGCGCTAAACTCTTTTAGCCCGTACATTAAAAAGGTATCGCTTTCAGTAATGGCTACCTGCGGTTTGTACTCGGTGTTTAACGGCGATTTAAAAGACGCTAGCTCACTGGAGTACTTCAAAGTACCGTCTAGATCGTAATTTACGTAGTGTATCGCTCCAGAGGGCGACAGCGGCTGATAGAATAATTCTATACCTCTTTGGCTAACGCTGAGGTTGTTTTCCGCAGATATGGGTATTAAAGGAAAATCAAAATCTTGCGGTTCAGTTTGCACCAGCACGCTAGTGGCGCCACTTTGCTGGTACCTAACGATTCGATGATAGTCTTCACCGCTTAGGATATAAGACCAAGCATCGCTGGTGGCTACAGCCTTCTGCCACATCTGCCCGGCACCGCTTTCGTGGGTGTACAAGGCACCATTAAACCACTGAATATCTTTAACCACGCCCAACGTTGTTAGGTCACGCATATAGGCGCCATCGGTTTGCAGTAGATGGATTTTAAAGTTATTAGGGTTTACAGCAGCGATGACATCATCAGCAACCACTAAATTAGAAATAAGGTTATTTTCTGGGGCCTCTTCCAGGATGTACTGCCATTGCTCTTGGCCGTTAGAATCCAAGCCCATCAGAGTGGTTTCGTAATTGCTGAATGTTTGAGTACGGTAGGTTAAGTACACCCCATTTTCGTCTGCCGCTATCGCTGACAGAGTACCATCAACGCCCCGCTCCCACCGCAGATCGCCCGCGTGCGAATAGGCCAGTATCCAATAGTTTCTAGTGGCACCCTTAGAAATTATATAAACGCCGTGCTGATTAACGGCTAAATTGGCGAGGCGGGCGGGATAAATTTCGTTAGTATCGACACCGCTGCTCAAAGCGAATGGCACCGACCAATTGCGCTCGCCTTTGTGGGTAAACTGGACTAGTTCGCAACCCGGGCATTCGAAAGGCTCACCTTGCTTGTTGGTAACTACGGTATACAGGTAGTTACCGTAGGATGTTAGTCCGTGGGCGTGCTCTGCCGCCGGGTCATCAGCGGTAACGGACCGCTCCCAGCTAGGCTGCTCGGCCCATGCGGCTGTAGTTGTGAGAGCCAAACTTGCATACACTAGGCTCACCAAAGCCAGCGCCCTGCGCACCGAAATACCTTTTAACTGCTGCACACAAAATCCTTTTGATACCATCAAGATTACTTACACCGGCCAATTCTGATCGATTTTTAACCATAATGTGCCTTGGGGCTTATATTTTAAACACATCTACCTAAAATCAACAAAATAAGCTTTGTTAAGCTTCTTTGGGCTCCTTGTAGCCTCATCATTCGATGAATATTCGGGCCTTACTCACTCCTCTTGCTCCCGCCTATGGCTGTTACACAAGTACGCTGTAACCACCTATTATCGAATTGGTCACGTTCTTGCTTAAGTTCTTGTTTGAGTCGTTATTTAAGCCATTGCTTTGATTCACTCGTGCTTCTGCAAAGGGACTACATGGGGTTAGATACATTTGCTTAGGAATACAGGTTTAATCCGATCATTTCGATCACGACGGCTGTATGACGATACTGGCAGGTAATGCTATAAGCTAAACGCAACTGCCTCGTTTTGACAACTGAATTCATGCACGAGCTGCCACATATTTATAAATATTACACAGCGGCTTTGCACATTTAATAAAAACCCGGCTACGCCCTCACAGGCCGCAGCCATTACAAAACAAACACACTATGGAAATTCAAACGCTTTTAGAAGATAAATTTACCAGCATGTGGCTGGGCTTGGTTAAGTCACTGCCTTTAATGGCCATTGGCTTTACGGTATTGATTCTTACCGTGTTGCTTGTAGCTATTATCACTCGCGTCGTAAAGCGTGCGCTTAAGCCCACTCGGCTTAGGCCATCGCTGCAGGATTTGATCGTTACTCTGGTGCGTGTTGGCCTTTGGATCGTGGGTATTTTAGTGGCTACAACAGTGGTCTTCCCATCGCTTACCCCTGCCAAGTTACTCACAGCGCTAGGCCTTGGTTCGGTAGCGGTTGGTCTAGCTTTTAAAGACATTTTTGAGAATTTTTTCGCTGGCGTGCTTATTATGCTGCGCCGGCCAATGAGTCTGGGCGATTTTATCGAGTGTGATTCTATCAGCGGTAAGGTTGAGCATATATCCTTACGTGAGACTTACATCCGCCAAACCGACGATCAACTGGTGCTGGTGCCCAACAGCTATTTGTTTAAAAATCCGCTTAATGTCGTTACCGATAAATCCTTGCGCCGTTATCATATTGTGGTAGGTGTGGCGTACGACGAGGACGTTAGCCAAGCTCGGTCGGTTATTAAAAAGTCGCTCAGCGGTTTGAGTACCATCAACGAGCAAAAGGGCATAGAGGTATACGCCAACGAATTTAACAGTTCATCGGTGGATTTTATCGTGCGCTGGTGGGCAGCGCCAAGACCCATTGAAGAGCTACAAACCAAAGACGAAGTGGTTACTGCGGTTAAGGCAGCACTGGATAAAGCCGGCATTGAAATACCATTCCCCTACCGTACGCTTACCTTTAAAGAGCCGCTGGCCATTAACGGCTTGCAATCTGATCCCGACCAAGCGAAAGCCGAAGCCCAATAACCTGGATTTAACAACCTAGGGCATTTAGCTTTTGGTTAGTGCAGTTGCCTTTTCTTTAGCAAGGTTTGGATAGCGGCATGCAAAGACTGCGAGGCAGCGCTGATTGCACGGCGCTGCCGTTGTGTTTCGATGTAGGTTTGATCAAGGTATGATTAGATTTAATCTACCCCCACAAAGCTAGGCAGTTGATACGGAGCCAGCACGCTTGCCACCTCCTTGGTTAAAACGCGAACAGTGATTTCATGCTGCATATCTTGCTACACTTTTTAGTGCCCGCCGCTATTTGCGCAATATTCTTTCGATCGCACTGGAAAACAGCCTACCTAATTATGCTGGCCACCATGCTGGTGGATATTGATCATATTTTTGCCAACCCAATCTATGACCCTACCCGCTGTAGTATTGGTTTTCACCCGCTGCATAGGCTTCCGGTTATCGCGCTGTATGGTTGCTTGTGTTTTTTGCCTAAGACCAAGCTGCTGGGTATCGGCCTTGTGATACATATGGGGTTGGATTCGTTGGATTGTCAGTTTACCAATGGCCACTGGTTAAACGTTTACGCCGGCGATTTTTGATTGTCCGATATGAGTGCCTGCTGTGATTTTACCTGCATCGTATATCGAGCCCGCTTCATATTAGCAGGTGTGGATTTTTTATTTTGTGGCGGGATTTTTTTGAATACTGATCTAAACTTTAATCGTTATCTTTGATGCACTTGTGAAAGTACGATTATGGAACAGAAAAAGAACGTAGTAATAGAGCAGTTGGATGAGGCCCTTGAAGAACGGCAAAATCCAGACAGACGCAAGATCGATCTGGGCTTCCATGGCCATGCTGAGGCCGAGCGGCGCAAGGGTGACCGCCGTAAAAAGGATGAAGCCAGTAACGATTAATCCGCTATAAAACTGTAGCTTGCCCTGGTTGGGCTTAGCAGTAGGGCTCCTCTTTAAGCCACTACCCTGGGCACCCACGCGCGTGCCCAGGGCTGGTGTTGTTGAATCAAATATCTACTCACCTTTTCTTGTACATACCCAAAAAGTACGGCGAGCCCGTGCAATGCTTTTTCTGTTTGAATTCCGAGCGGCGTAAACGCAAAAAGGGCGACCATCACTGGCCGCCCTTTAGCGGTTATTGCAGGTTAGCCTTTGCTTAGCTAACGGCTTTACGCTGCTTAAGCACGCTTAACCACTCGGCTTTTGCCAAACCGACGTGTGAACAGGGTTAGCATCAGCGCGAACAAGCCAAGTGCACCAAAAGCACCGGAGCCGCCACCGCCAGAAGAGGAACCTCCGGCACTGCTAGAACCACCAGTGTTGCCACTGGCAGGCACACTCTCTTCACCAAAGGAGCCTGGGTCAGAGTCCACTACGTTAACCAAGCCATCCTGGTCGGCGTCGGTGGTATCGGTTACGGTACCATCGCTATTAGCTTGGCCATCGCCTAGGTTACCGTTGTCGATGTCGTAATCACCGGCACCGTCGTTGGCGTAGTTGTCGCTTTGCAGGTCACGGTAGTCCGGCAGGCCATCGCTGTCGGAGTCGGTGGGGTTGTCTGTAGTGCCTTGGTCAGCTAGGTCATCTACCTGAGCGTTACCGTCGCTATCCTCACCGCCAGATTCACTGATATCCGACAGGCTGTCGTTATCGGAGTCTAGGTCGCGGTAGTCTGGAATGCCGTCGCCATCGGTGTCCAAAGGCTCGTACACATCGCTGATGCCGTTGTTGTTAGCATCGGCGGTGGGACCACCGTTGTCGGCGTCTATAGCGTCGTCAATGCCGTCGCCGTCGGTGTCGGCACCAGAGAACGGCGGCACGGTTTCGTAGGCTTCTACGCTATCTGGGATGCCGTCGTTGTCGCTGTCGATATCCAAGTAATCCGGCGTACCGTCACCGTCTGTGTCGGTGTCTTCGGTGTTGGCAGGGTTGTTTTCTACTACATCTGGGATGTTGTCGTTGTCGCTGTCCAAATCCTGGAAGTTGGGGATGCCATCACCGTCGTCGTCGGCTACGGTGCCTTCTTCGCTATCACCCACGCCATCGCCATCGGTATCAAAGGTGACCAGGGCTTGTTTTTGCACGTTCTGGCGGCCGTTGCTGCTCTGGGCGGCCGCAGCGGCGATATCGATAGAGATATCCGTTTGCGTGCCGTCTGGGGTAACGGTGGCGGTGTACTCAGCGCCGGAGACCGCGGTGAATTCGCTCAATGTAGCGTTGGCCAGCGCAATATCGTTGGCGTCAAAGCCGGTAACGTCTTCACTGAAGGTAAAAGTTACGGTAAACGGATCGTTGTTGGTAAACGAGCCCGGCGCGTCCAATCTGGCGACTAGGTCGGTAAGGTCACAAATGGTGCTGCTTAGGCTGGTAATGTGGCCCTGGGCCGGGTCTGCCATGGCTTCAAAGGAATCACCAATCACCAGCTTTACGCCGTAATTGGCCACAAGACCATCGATAAAGTCCTTCACCTCGGTGTAGACGCTGCCGGTGTACACGTCTGCGGCTTGGTCTATCAACACCAACACCAGCTCGGTACCACCGTTTAAGGCCACGAGATCGGCAATGGCGGCTTCCCAGTCGGCACCACCACGGTTACCCGCTGCTGCACCTTCGCCAATGCTGCCCAATTGATCTTGGTTGGCATCGGTAAGCAACACCGCGATTTGCGATGCGCCACTACGGCGGCCGTTGTCGGTAACGCCGTCGGAGTTGGAGTCGGTATTGTCGCCAATGCGCTCTGCCAAATCTTTGGTAGCCCGGCCCAGCCAGGTACCACCGGCGTAGTTACGCTCTTGGTACAGCTCGCGTATGCCGAATAAATCGCCATCAATCACAATGCTGGTGTCGTCGGCAAGGCCATCGCCATTAGGGTCTAGCAGGCCGGTATCGCCGGTATCACCAAAGGTGGCTGTTGCGGGCAAAATATAATCGAATGCACCCTGTGCGTCAGACCAGCCAAAAATTGCTGCCTGGGTACCATCGGCGGCGCTGAACGTAAATTGATCCGTAAGTTGATAGAGAAAATCCAGCGCGTAGATACCTTCTTCGTCTACCACACTGTCTGATTCATCGTTGGCAAACCAAACATCAGCCTGCCCGCTACAAGATTGGGTTTGAGCAAACGCAGGTTGGCTCATCGCGGCCACCACGGTTGCTGAAAAACTAGCCGCTATCATTAGCTGGCGCTTATCAAGCACTGATTTTCTAAAAGGCATACTTAACCTATCCATTTTCTTTTAAATTCCTGCTGAAGCCTGGCGATTGTTTACGCAGCACTTATATACACTAAAGGAGAACAAGAAACACCATTTCATGTTAAACCTAGCAAGTAATTGTAAATTCGCCAGTTTGTTAGGAACGAAAAGAAATAAATGATGGATTAGCTTATTTTAGCGGCCTCTTATTTTGTATGAACATACAACTGCTGATCAGTTTTTGTTCGCTGCTGCGGATTTTCGTAGTGGTTGGATTATCTTTCTTAGAATTTGCCTTTTGGATTAAAACGCTTGGATTAAAGCGCTAGCTAAAACGCGGCTGACGCTTACCGTTGAGTAACACACCCAGCCAAGTACTGCGCACAAATAAGGCGTAGGTGAGTGTACAAATAATAAGCGCCCCCAAGGAGGAAATTAAAAACTCCAGCACCAGCCCAAGCGCAACGTTCATTAGCGCGTATTGGATCAGCAACACAATGGGTAGGTGGATTAGATATATCCAGTAGGAGGCATCGGCCATATAGCGCATAAAACCTACCCGAATATCCAGGTAGCGTTTGGCCAGGATCAACCCAGCCATACTCATTGCAACAGCAATATAGGCGATGCATAACATTAACCCGGCCCGTACCGGCCAGTCTTGGTGGGTGGTTTCTAGGGTGACTTCTTTGGGCACCATAAAAGCCATGGCAATGTACAACGCAACGGAGCCTACTGCCAGCCATGGCAGTAGCGGTTTAAAGCCGGCGACTACGCCCTGGGAATTAAACAACACAAAGCCGTAGGCGAAAAATAATCCGTAAAACAAAAACGGCCAAAGTGTGGGAATAAAACTTTCCGGCGGGTAGATTGGCACAATGGTTAAGCCCAGGCCCGGCAACAGCACCAGGGGTAACACCAGCACCACCGCCCAGGCCGGCATGTTGGCAATGCGTTGCCGCAAACCCGCAAGCGGTAACTTTTGCGCAATACAGGCCACGGCGTAAAACATTATTAAATAGTACAGAAACCAAAGGTAGGTCGTCGTCAGGGGTGGCTCGGATTGATCCGGCGAATCCGCGGCATTGGCGATCAGCCGCAATAAAGGCGGTAGCTCTCCGCCTTGTTCAATTAAAGCCAAAATAGGAATAACAATCGCCGCGGTTACCAAGGGCCAAAAAATAACAAACGGCAAACCCACCCGCAAAGCTCTGTTTTTGGCAAAGGCTTTTACGCCGCGCTTTTGCATCAGCAGGGCAGCAAAAAAACCGGCCACAATAAAAAACAAAGGCATGCGAAAAATGTGGGTAAAATTATTAATAACATCCACAGCCGGGTGCTGCTCCACACTGGCTGACATCCACACCTGGTGCATTATTGGGCTATAAGCCAAACCCGCGTGGAAGAACACCCCCATAATCATCACTATTGCACGCAGGTTGTCCATGTAGTGCAGCCGGTCGTTACTCATCCTTAAGGTCCTACCTCTAAAGCCAAAAGTTTAGTGCATTGTGTATTGCAACGACCTTAGCACGAACCTCTGGTCAACAGAGCTAGCGCATGTTCATTTTTGCCACCGGAGTCTCTTTATTTTTAGGTTTTTGTGAGAATTTAAATTTGCAAAGGCTGGAGAGACCACTGGTCAGATATTTATGTAGCTGTTTGTAAGCGAGTGTAATAATTTATTTGGACATCTAACGATAAAATACGGGCCATAAAAAAAAGGGCGATAATCGCCCCTAAAAAGAAAACACTAAAAGTTATTTCGTATAACGCTCAGTGCGTTTATCACGAATTACTCCGGCCCAGTTTAAGCCGAAAGCAAAATCGTAACGGTTGCCCTGGCTATCCACGTAGGGTTGCATATCCATGGGCACGTCTTCTAACTGCAGCTCTACGGTTTTCATATCCAACGGCATTTGCATGGGCAATAAACCGCTGGGTTCTTCTCTGCCGGTGATCATATCGGCGATGGCACTGACCTGCACACCAAATTCGATAATGATGCTGTCTACCAAAGGCTCTACATCGGCAAACACCATGGGGTTGGTAACACTAACCACCAAAATAATGGGTTTATCACCCATGGTGGCCCGCAGTTCTTTTAGCATGGGCAAATCCAATCGGCTGTTGGATAGGCCGGTTTTGCCTTGGTAGCTACGGTTGGTAATTTCCGGGTCGACCACTGGGTCGCCGGCGGCAATGCTGTTTTTACGGCCGTGTTCGGCAACGTAATCTTCGTGTTGCAGGCTGATGGGTAGGTAGCCATTGCCGCCTTCGGCGCGGTCTTGCTTAGAGTAGCCACTACTCACCGGGCTTTTGACAAACACCAGGGCAAAGTCGGCTTCGGCTGGGGATTCACTCACTTCAAAATCCTTGGCCAGAAGTTTTCTGTCGATAAGGTATTTTTCTTGCGGTGGATCTTGGAAGCCAAAAAAGTTGGTGGTTTCTGGGAAGCTGTTTTTAGGAACGTACACCACCTTTTTATCCTTGGCCAACGGCAAGGTTTGGTCAGCGTTTTTAATCATCACTAAGGATTTTAACTGCGCGTCGTAACCGGCTTTCATAAAGTCTGGCTGGCCCACGGTTCGCTCGGTAGTGTCGGCATCGAGGTAGGGGTTTTCAAATAAGCCCACTCGAAAAATATTTTTTAACAAACGCACGGTAGAGCGCTCAATGCGCGCTCGGGCGGCGTCTGCGCCGTATTTATCTTCCAACATTTGGAATGCGGCTAACACCGGTTGCATATCGTTGTTGCCACCGAATTGATCCAACCCGGCTTCCAGTACTTTAAAATGACGCTCGGCAATGCTGAGCGTTTCTACGCCCCAGCTTTTACCGGCAAAGTCTCCTGGGCTTGCGCCTTCGTCGCCGGTGATCAACCAATCGGTACACACTACGCCGTCGTAGCCCACTTGCTCGCGCAGTAAATCATTGATGATGTATTTGCTGAAACCGTTGCCCACGTTTTCACCGTAGGCGGTATCTTGGTCGTATGAGATGGTGTAGTAGGGCATCACCGCCGAGGCCATCTTAGTTTTGCCTTTAAGGTTAAAGGCACCCTCTACAAACGGTTTTAGATGGGTTTCAAAGGCGTTACCAGGGTAAACGCCAAATTTACCAAAGGCAAAGTGGGCATCGCGGCCAGCTTCGCCGGTGCCACCACCGGGCCAGTGCTTAACCATGGTGTTTACGCTGTGCCAGCCCCAGCCGCCGCCAATTTCATCGCTGCCTTCACTGGTTTGGAAACCATCGATATACGCTTGGGCCATGTCCGTGGCCAGTTGTGGGTGGCCGCCGAAGGTGCCGTAAAAACGGCTCCAGCGCGGCTCTGTGGCCAAGTCTATTTGCGGCGAGAGCGCGGTGGTAATGCCCAGGGCGCGGTATTCTTGACCCGCTATTTCGCCAAACTGCTGGGTAATACTGGGCTCAAAGGTAGCGGAAAGGCCCAGCTGCTCGGGCCATTGTGAAATGGTACCGCCGGAGCCAGCGTTGTATTCGGCATCTTTGCGCGCACCGTGGCGAGGGTCTGAGCTGTTGTTGGCGGGGATGCCAAAACCTATGCCCTCGGCCAGTTGTTGCAGGTTGTTGTTCCAATTAGCCGCCACGCGGGGGCTCTGCACCGAAGTTAACAACACATGTCGCACATTGCTTTGGGTGATAAATTCCAGTTGCTGATCAGACAACGCATCCGCCGCCGCACCGGATTCAGAAAACGGCTTGCCGCTATAGGTGGCGGCAAAATAGCCCTGCTCCGGCGCTGGGATGGCTTGGTGACGGCTGTACAGCATAAGGCCGGCGATTTCTTCTTTGCTTAGCGCAGCGGCCAGGCTGGTGGCCCGGGTAGTGGCATCTAAACGCCAGTCTTCATAGGTATCCAGCTCGCCGTTGCGGTTTAAATCTTTAAAGGGCAGGCCATCAATTTCTAAAATACTCACCCCTGAGCGCGCTGAGTAGCCCAGCGTTGGGCCGCCGGCAACCACCACGCGCCTGATATCGCCGTCTGGTTCGCTCTGCGACCAGCGGTTTTGCGGCTCGCTACAGCCGGCTAGGATGATTGCGCTGGAAGTCAGGGCCATATGGAGTTTAGAAAGTTTGAATTGCATAGCTTTGCCTTTGCCGTTCGCTTGTTTTTAGATTTATATTCATATTGGGATGAGGAATAGTTGGGCTGAGGAATAAAAGGCACGCCAGTGTGTTTTAGAGCTTATAAACCAGCGCCGTGTGCCTTCTCACTACCCATGGTGCGAATCTACAGGACTGACCTAGAGTTTGTAATGACACCGCTGTCATTGTTGGTTAAAAAAACGACCGATATAGAATAAAAAGACCTCTATATACCCTCAGCTTATACTCCTAAAGGCTGTTGGCCATCTGTATACGCGGTTAAGTATCTGCCCGAGCATTAGCGCCACGCTTGTATTCCGATTGCCAGAAAGGAGCCTTTGATAGTGCAATCGCCCAGACTATCCAGACAATTAAAGGCTCGACATTTTCCACCCCAACACTTACTCGTTGGCACCCAACCCGGGCCTTTGCCCGGCCCTGCCTCTGCTCGCTCAGCCCTTGCCAGTTGATTTATGATATATCGTATCATAAAGTGGCCACCCCACTATCAGCACACACCACCACGCGAACGAGAGATTCATACCATGACCAGGGATCACGGCCAGATAAAAACACTCACCCAATTCATCGCCCTTGCCAGCGGCTTAACCGCACTCTGCGCACCGGCAGTTGCCCAAAGCGAAAAAGACGCCTCGTTGGAAGAAGTCTTTGTTGTTGGCGAGCGCCGCGCCTACCAAGGTAATATCAGCCCCATGGAAGCACCGGCGGCGGACCAGCTAGTCGACCTAGAATTACTGCGCGATGTCGGCGCCATTAATTTGGATGAGGCGTTGGATTTGTCTGCTTCGGTAGCACGCCAGAATAACTTTGGCGGCCTTTGGAACAGCTTTTCTGTGCGTGGCTTTGCCGGCGACATCAACCTACCCAGCGGCTTTTTGGTCAATGGTTTTAACGCAGGCCGCGGCTTTGGCGGCCCACGGGATATGGCCGGTATTGAGTCGGTTGAAGTGTTAAAAGGCCCTCGTTCGGCCCTGTTTGGCCGAGGTGAACCCGGCGGAACCGTCAACCTGGTTACCAAGCGGCCCCGTTTTGAAACCCAAGGCGAAGTGCGAGCTACAGTTGGCCGTTGGAGCCAACACCGCATTGAAGGCGATGTGCAAACCGTACTTGGCGCTGGCGACAATGTGGGTGTGCGCGTGGTCGGGTTTTACGAAGACGCTGAGAGCTTCCGTGAAACCGTGGAAACCGAAAAACAAGGTTTTTACCCCTCGGTAACCTGGAAGGTTTCGGAGAATACCAGCCTCAGCTACGAGCTAGAATATACCAACCAAGAAATCCCCATGGACCGAGGTGTGGCCTACAGCGAAGAGTTTGGCTTTACTCCACGGGAGACCTTTGTAGGCGAGCCCAGCGATGGCCCCATTGAGACCGACGTTTTAGGCCACCAACTTGAGGCGCAACACAATTTCTCTGATACCTGGAGCCTGTTGGTTGGCATGGGCTACCGAGATACAGAATTTGCAGGCAACGCTTCAGAAACCAACTTCGCCGGCCGCCAAACCTACTTTGTGGATGGCCAGACCCTGTCTCGTTTTTTCCGTTATCGTGATTTCGACTCTGAATATTCTGTGCTGCGCGCGGAATTAGCCGGCGAGTTTGAAACCGGCACACTGCGACACCGCCTGTTGGTGGGTGCAGACTACGATAAATTCGAAAACAACATGTTGATACTGCGCTATCGCCCAGGCTATTTCGATGCCGCCACCACGGATGTCAGCAGCCTAGACCCAGCAGAGTATTTACTGTTAGATATTAATAATCCGGTGTACGGGCTGTACCCGCAGCCTGTGCCTGGCGCCAACACCAACCGCAGTGAAGTGCTTGAGGGTAACGGTGTTTATATTCAAGATCAGATCGACATCAGCGACGATTTTCAAATCCGGCTGGGCGGCCGCTACGATGATTTTGAGCAAGATCTCACCAACAACCTGGCAGACCCAGTAACCACCACAAGCTCATCCGAGACACGGTTTTCGCCGCAGGTGGGCGCGGTGTATTTGGTTAACGATGGCTTGAGTGTTTACGCCTCCTACGGCGAAGGATTCCGCCAGCAGACTGGCTCCAACTACCTGGGCAATCAGTTCGACCCTAACATTACCGAATCCGCCGAAATTGGTTTGAAATTAGATTTAGGCAACTTTAATGAGGCCGTTGCCGGCACGGTAATGCTGACGTTATTCCAAGTTTATCAAAGCAATATTTTGGTGAACGACGACCGACCAGAGGCAACCGCAGTGGGCTGGTTCTCTCGCTCCGCAGGCGAGGCTCGCAGTCAAGGGTTGGAGTTTGACGCTAACTTAGAATTCGTCGGCGACCTTAGCCTTTGGTTATCCTACGCCTATACTGACGCGACTTTTACCAACAGCAACCCGGATAACGATTGGGGCTCTACCATTGAAAAGGGTGACCCGCTGATTAACTCACCGGAAAACCAAGCCAGCCTGCACATCAGCAAAGGGCTGACCTTAGGTGGCATGCCTGCCAAAATTGGTGGTGGCGTACAGTACACCGATGAACGCCTGGGTTGGACGGCCTTCGATTTTTACCTACCCAGCTACACCACCGCACGCTTTTTTGCCCAACTGGAGCCGGTGCAAGGTTTAGTGGTACGAGCGGATTTGGATAACGCCTTCGAAAAAACCTACTACACCAACTCTTACTCGGATGTGTGGGTGCAACCGGGCAGCCCGAGACGCTACCGCGTAACGGCTTCGTATTCTTTTTAAACCGTAATTAAAAAAAGAAACCACAACGTCGATGGTTAGCGCCATCGACGTTGCGGCGGTTACCCAATTGCGGGTCATCAGTTGGCTATTTCTCCGCGTTCTAACTCAAACAACGATTGCAAAATGCTCTGCCATTGTTCGTATTTTGCATCCAGGTCGCCACTGAGCGTGACCAAAGAATCGTTTACCTCCAACACCGTAGGCAACACTTCGTTATTAAACCCTTGGGACAATTCGTTAATGTATTGCTCTTGGGTTCTAAACCACACGTAGTCGCCGTAAACGTGTTTCATGGAAGGCAAGGTGCCGCGTTGAAACGGATATTTTTGATCCTTTGCGGCGGCTTCTTCTTGCCGTAAATAGATGGCCATTTCTCGCCGGTATTGCCGCCACAAAGTGTATTTGTTTTTCATTTGGGTAAATAAACGCTGATACTGATCGTTTTCAGTATCGATAAATAAATATTCGTACTGGCGTATTTTTAACACCCGTTGCAGCATTGGGTCTTGTTTCGAGGGCAGCCGCGTAAGTTGTAGCAGGCCGGACTCATCCTGGGTTAAATATTCGGTGAAGGTGGCCGGCGACAGGCGCGCGCCGTAGCGCAGCACCGCTATTTCGTTGATGGCCTGTATTTGTGCCGCACTGAGCGTGGCTTTTACGTTTTGCAAATCCGCCGCGATTCGATTAAACAAACCCTGAAACGGATCTTGTTTGGTTTGTTCATAATTTTCTTCCACCGCCATGGCGGAATACTGCTGGTTGAGCCATTCGCGGTTGGTGCTGTCCACCGCGCGAATGGTTAACCGAAGGTATTCTCCATCGGATTGTTCGATGACGCCGGTAATTAATAATGGCGAGAATTCCGTTTCTGTGACGTTGTGAGCCAGGCCTGCCGGCGAATTTTGCGGTGCTTGGTTGCCGGCCATGGCTCGCACCCGGACCACGCCCCATTCGCCGCGGGCGTTCAGCGTTTGCAATAGTACAAACGGCAAATAGCGAGATTCGGCTTGGCGCACCAGGGGCTGAATACCCGCGCTTCGATGCTTGGCGGCGTCTTTGGGCACGTTGGGGTCGAATAGGCCGATGTCTACATCCAGTAGCGGTGTGTTATCCGGCTGGCTGGTTTGGCCGTAGGCATTGTTTATCGGCAACAACACCAAACCCAGCAACTGAAAACCGAGTAAAAGCCAAAAAGCCCTGGGCCGAGGGGCGGGTGCAACGGGGAATCTAAATATCTTCTTCATCTGGGGCAGATCTCTTTGTACACACTTTGCCTTTGGTTAAGGTCTGCACACATTGGTAGGGGTTGGGCACGCCTTCAAATCGGCGGTAGGCGCGGCTGAGCGAGAAGGGTTCTGCGGCTTTATCGTAATACAGCGTGGTGGTGACCTTCATGTGTTCGCCGGTACTCAGCAAAGAGAACCGATGCAACAGCGTCAGGCCCTCCGGCAGGCTCAGCTGGAACACCAACTCGTCGCCATCCCAGCCACAGCGCTCTTGGCCAAAGTTGTTATCAAAGGTTTGCGGCTTTTCTTCACCGTATTCGCAATCCAATGAGAAAGTCTCTTCCCGCTCTATATGAATCGCGTTATAAGTTTGGTCCACGCTCATCACCACGATGCGAGACACCTCATCCACAAATTGCGCCATGGCTAATACAGTCTCGGCCCGGGCAGACAAACCACGGCCACCGCCGGTGCCCACGCTCAACCGACCATCGGCCCGCACGCTGGCGCCGCCCTGGCGTTCGGCCTCTTTGCGCAGGCGATAGAAGTTGTTCTCCAACCGCTCCTGCACGCCGTCTTTAAGGCTGTAGTCCAACTCCCAATGACCAGAGAAATCCACCCGTTTGATGGGTTGGGCGGGCTGGGGCTGTGTTGGGTTTTGACCACATGCGCTAACCAATAGAGCCATTAAGGTGAGGGTGATGTATCTGAATATGCGCATAGTGTGAGTGACTGCGATGGCTAGAGCCGCGCCTGTTGTCGCCGATTCCTTAGAAGTGGTATTGGATGGTATAACGAGCGTTGGGTTCAATCAAAAATAGCCGCCTACTCTAACCTGTACTCGAGCTTTGTTCTGACTAGGCCCCAAGTAACCTATCTTCCAGTGACACCACGGAGCAAAATGGCATACCCTAGGTTTAAGTATTTGGCCCGACAGTACTGACGGAGCCGCTACGCAATAGCATAAACTTAGCTTATATTTCGATTTTCTCATTGACCAAATTTTGTATACTTCGAAATAATAGAGCAGCCCCACCCCCTAACCTTAAGCATCGCATTCGCTATCAACATTCTGGATTTCCCGTTACATGGTAAGCACAAAAACAAGCGAGAGTTATAGTCATGGTCGACAAAGTTAGCGCGTACCTGGCGGTACACGGTAGTATTTATGAAAACATTCGCTTTGCAGATACCAAAGCAACCGCAATAACAGCTGTTAATCTCGCGGTAGTGGGTGGGTTGTACTCACTGGATATATTCAACAACTTAGCAATCGTTTCTTTTTCCATCGCTTGCGCTGCTTTTTTTGCTCTAGCCCTATCAATTATCTTTTCTATGTGCGTAATCCGGCCTAGAGGCAACACCACCGCCAACACGGCGGTGGGCCAATTGACTGACCCCAATAAAATCAAGGCCATCTCCTACGAGAGTTTTCGCAAACGTATGGAGCAAGCGAATGAATATGAAATAATAAATCATATTGGCATTCTCATTTATGACAGAAGCGTTACCAACGATAGAAAGTACCGCTGGCTGTCCTGTCAAATATTGAGCAGCTTCGCCGGCTGGGCGCTGTCTTTAACCAGCATACTTGTGAAGTTACTTAACTAGCGATGCGCGCCTACTAGCAATAGAGAAACGGTTTAACGTTGTACTAATTGGCATCACAATAACACTGCGTATGAAGCGAGGCGGCAATGGATCAACAAGAAGAATTAAATAAGCTGCGTGAAGAGGTATCCGATCTTAAACAGAAACTAAAAGATGCAAACAAAAAGAAACCCTTCTGGGACTTCTCAAGTGGAAAGGATTGGATAACGCTTCTCAGTTTACCAATGGCTGTCATTTTAGGGCTTTATTCGTTTTACGACAATGTCTGGCTGCGTTTTCGCGGGCACGACGCTGAAACCGTGAGCCAGGTTATCGATGGCTTGGCCCAGCTACAGGCTCTGGATCAATCGACCTTTGTAAAACAAGCCGACGGAGACTCCGCTGGTGCCGGCGCAATAGATGCAGCACAAAAAGGCCAACGAGAGAGATTAACAGCGCGGGCATTTGCCTACTGGCAGCGTAGCCCAGAGTTTTTCCAACGCGGCGAGTTAGATACCCTAGCCCATCATTTAATTCTGCAAAGGCGAACAAAAGACGCCATTCAAATTTTGGATTCCCTATCAATGCAAGCCAATGGCGCCTACGACAAAACCGATTTATGGCTCAAAAAAGCAAGAGCCTATGGCGCCGAAGGAGATGCATTTGATCTATTTTTAGCGCGCTCCTCTTTGGATCGCGCTCTAATGCAGGCAGAATCCATTAACGCCCGAGGCACACGTAACTCAGCAATAACTAACATCACGTTTTACCGTGTTTTTATGGAACTACAGAACGAACAAGATTGTAAATACATAACACCTTATATCACGCCACTTGCGGAACTCAATGCAAGCGGCACGGATGCGCAGAGTAGCATTGATGAACAAATAGCGCAGTTAGTGGACATCCATAACCATCGATGTCGTGATGAGTGAGCCTTTGTTGTTTAATCTCTCAGCGCCGCTTAGCCAAACATCGTGCTATACGCTACATTTATTTTCTGTGGTTGGCATACAAATTCAACACAAACTGCCCAGCCGGCCGTGCCCGATAGTCATTAACCACACATTGCATGGCCTGGGGTAATTCCTCCAGTGCAGGCATGGTGGCGGGGCATTGCGGTGGTAATAAAATAGGCGCAGCCAAAGCGGCAAAGGTGATGTCCGCTGCGCTAAGGGCATCACCTACTAAAAATTCTCTGCCGTCAGCAATGATGGTTTCTACTTTATTAAAAACGCTGTCCACTTGGGCTAATGCCTCATCGGTGGCGCTTTCATCGGCGCGGTACATTTTGCGAATTAATTTTTGCGCCCTGGGGATTATAAACGGCACCACCAAGCCCTGCCAAAAAGGCACCTTAGTGCTCCATATTTTACGCAGTAATTTTGGCTCGCTAAGCAGTAGCGAATACGCCCAACGGCGCACGCTGGTGCCCAGCTCGGCGTCGAAGAGCGCTTCCAGGGCGAGGATTTCTGCTCGTTGTTGTTCGTTGCTGGTGTACAGCGGTTGATTATCAGCAAGGCCATTCAGGTAGTTGAGAATATCCGATGAGTCTTGCATCGAATTACCAGCGTGTGCCAACACCGGCACGGTGGTGCCACCGTATTTGGCCGTGGCCTTGCGATGAAACGCCGGCGCGTAGGCGGCTTCTTTGTAGGGTATGGCTAGGTGGTCCAACGCCCAGCGTACTTTTTCGCAGTAGTGGCTTACCGGCAGGGTAATCAACGTAGCGGTTTCCATGGCATGTCCCCAAGTTCGTAGTCAAATTACGTTATCGCGCCACTGTAAGGGTTCTTTACCAGTGGGTCTATGGCGCGCGAGCAGAGTCATCCAAAGTGGGCTATTTTACTACTGTATCAGTTGGTTTTGTTACTAAGCGGCCTTCGCCGCCGTGCTATATTCCGCACATCTGGCCACGCGTGCGGCGCGTAAACCTACCGCTAACGTAGGCCTTGATAACCATCTTGATACTGAGCATCTTGATAAATAAAAGAGAGACGACATGGCCCTGCCCGAGATACTGAAAAACCGACTCCAGCTACCTCTGGTGGCTTCACCCATGTTTATCGTTTCCGGCACCGAATTGGTGATTGAGCAGTGCAAGGCCGGCGTGGTCGGGTCTTTCCCATCGCTCAACGCCCGTGGCGACGGAGAATTTGAACAGTGGCTGCAGCGCATCCAGGCCGCCCTGGCCGAACACGATGCCAGCCACCCTGAGCAACCCGCCGCGCCCTATGCGGTCAACCTAATCGTGCACCGTACCAATCATCGCCTAGAGGAAGACCTCGCCATTTGTGTGAAGTATAAGGTGCCCATTGTGATTACCTCGCTGGGCGCGCGCGAAGATGTTAACCAAGCCATTCACAGCTACGGCGGCATCGTACTGCACGATATTATCAACAACGAGTTTGCCCAAAAAGCGGTATCTAAGGGTGCGGATGGCATTATTGCGGTGGCCGCAGGCGCTGGTGGGCATGCCGGTACCTTATCGCCCATCGCTTTGGTGCAAGAGATTCGCACCTGGTTTGATGGCCCGCTGCTGCTCTCTGGCTGCATGTCTACCGGTGCCGGTATTCTTAGCGCACTGGCCATGGGTGCGGATTTGGCGTACATGGGTTCGGCGTTTATCGCCACCGACGAGGCTAACGCCGTGAGTGATTATAAAACCATGATCACCCAATCCGGCGCCAAGGATATTACTTACACCAGTGCGTTTTCCGGCGTGCACGGCAACTATTTGATTCCTTCCATTATCAACGCCGGGTTAGACCCAAACAATTTGCCCGAGGGCGACCCGGCGCAATTGGCCAAAATGAGCGACACCAATACGGAAGTAAAAGCCTGGAAGACCATTTGGGGTTGTGGCCAAGGCATTGGCCCGGTAACCGAAGTGGTACCTGCCAAACAACGCGTGGCCAATTTAATCGCTGAATTTGCCGCGGCTAAACAGGCGTTAAACGCCAAGCTTTAAATGTGCAATGGGCCAAGGCAAAAACCTTGGCCCGTTTTGAGTTGCTAGATTTTCTACTCCAAAAACGCACCATCCTCATACAAAATCGGTATCGCGCCGAAGCCGCTTCTGGAAATACGTAACCCCTGCACAAACACAACATCGCCATCACCGCTTAGGGTAATTGCGATACCAGTGTTGCGCTCATCCACGGCAACAATATCCACGCCCTGTTCCAATACAATGGTGTCTTCATCGATATTAAAGTCGGCGATGGTGTCGCGCTCTGTAACGCCGTTGTTAGCCGTACTGCCAAACAAGAAATAATCACCGCCGCCCTCACCGAAAATTCCGTCGGCGCCGGCCAAGCCATCGATGGCGTCCGCATCGTCCGTACCGAGCAGGCGATCGTTACCAGAGGTGCCTAACACGCTGATTAAACCGTTGCCGGCAACAATGGGTTCGGGGATGGGCTCTGGCTCTGGTGCTGGCGGCTCTGGCTGAATATCGGTGATGGAAAATGCATCGCTTAAGCGAATAGTTTCATACTGGCCGGTGCTGGTAACGGATGTATTGCGGAAAATTACTCGGTCGCGGTCACTGCCTTGAAACTGCAACACAAAATTACCGTTGCGTGCCCGAGCAGAAAAAGTGCGCGCACCGTGGTCTATCACCAGCACGTCGCGGCCAGGTTCAAAATCCAAAATAATATCTCGGTTGCTCACGCCATCATTAACGTCGGCTCCCACCACAAAAAAGTCACCACCGTCGCCACCGGTCATGCGGTCTCGGGCACCGCCTTGACTTATAAACACATCCACGCCATCGGTACCCTGCAGACGGTCATTACCATCGGTGCCCAAAATAATATCGTCCTCGGTGGGGGCTGGGTCTGGCGCAGGTAAGTCCACTTCGGTAAAACCAAAATCAGACCAATTAAGCGCGTGATCAATAGCGTCCACCGCCACCACATCGACCACCTCATCAATGCTTCTGCCAGCTGCCGCCAGGTCGTCTTCGCTCAGCAAATAATATCGCACGCTCACACCAAAATTTAACACCACGGGGTCGTGCAACCCGCGTACATTTTGCAGTGGCTGGCCATTGTTAAAAAACACCACCAGCGAACGCTCCGTGGTATTGGCGTTAAAAAACTGAAACGGGTTGGTATTTATCGGATTGGTAGACAGGGCGATAACCGCTTCGTCGGCATTATTGCCACGAATTAAATCCGCGTCCAATAACACGCCATCGGCAACACCGCTGTCGGTGAGCTCTGCGCCAAGAAACGATTGGAAGAAATACTTGCCTCTAAATTCGGTATCACTTTGCGCCTGGGCAGTGGTGGCCAAGCCGCCTATCGCCATGGCCATTGAAATAGCAGCTGCGATTTTTTTTACGGTTTTCATAGTATTGCCTTTTAGCCTGTGGGCCAGCGCCCGGGCTATTGTGGGCTGTATTCTGGCGCCGGTAATTAATTAAAGAATCGCTTGCTCTCTATGGGTTGAGTGCGCACGCAGCTTAAAGCAGGGTTAGGGGCGAGGTTTCCCGAAATTTACACGTAAATGTACATTTGAGTTTGGATTTCTAAATGAAACCAATAGCAGGCCGCTATGGCATTCGGCTAACGTGGGTAATGCATGGGCCAGCGATTGATATAGACAGGCGTTAAAAAGGGCAGTCAGGCCGTAAACCAAACGGCGGCGGGGCGCGTCCTACGGACTCGTGATGAAGCTATACCGATGAAAATTCATTTAACTATCCAACTACCGAGGACTCCATGTTGTTAAAAACACCACTGGTGGCGATAACCGCAGCCGTTTTACTGCAAGGGTGCATTATTGTGGATGGCGACCACAGTTGGCACGACGACTCAGGCTGGAAGAAGCAACAGGCCCGAAATGTCGAAAATATTGGCCTGCTGGAACTCAACAGCTCCCGGGCTCAGGTGATGGACATTATGGGCCGGCCGGATTTTACCGAGGCATTTACGCGCGGCGACAAAGACTTTTACGTACTCTACTACCGCACCCATCGCCACAAATCCGATGGCGAAACCAGCAAGAGTGAAACCACACCATTGGTATTTGAGGATGGGCGCTTGATTGGTTGGGGGGATGAAGCCATGCAGTCGGCTATTGTTTATTGACGGCAAGAGTTGTCTTTCCAGCCCCACGTTCGACACCGGAGTTATTAACCGATAATAGTGACTCGGCTGTTCGTATATTAGCACCTTACTTGCAAAATCAATATAATAGACGACAATTGTGGTTGGCTAATCGCCTGGGAGGGGCTTGCCTGGGATCATCCCAAACAAGTCCGATCATAAAAATCATAGATAGGGATTATTAAATGAACTTTCGCCCCGCTGCCATCATCTCATTGTCGTTTATGCTTTTTGGTCTATTGAGTGGGTGCGCCACCCAAGTTACAGAAACCCCCGCTAAACCAATGCGTTCTTCCGTACCCTTTAGCGAGTTTGAAAACGTCGTTTTAGTTGAGGCGGAGCTAGCACCACCCTATACCGGCCAAGGCGCCAATGAGAAGGCCGCTAAAAAAATTAACGAAGTACTGCTGGCCCAAGTAACACAGCAGTTGAATAATGTTAAGGCTGTGTCACTGGCTGATTTTGCATCGAACAGTTACGACAAAACCAGCACCCCCAAAACAACGTTAATCATCAAACCACTGATTAAACAAATCAAATTTATTGGTGGCGCGGCACGTTTCTGGGGAGGCGCCATGGCGGGTAGCTCTGTAGTCGTAATGGATACTATCTTTATTGATGCGGCCACCGGCGAACAGATAGGCGTCTATGGCAATTATCGCAAGGCCGGTGCCTACACGGATGCCTTTGGGATCCAATCAAACGTTATGTTACACAATGCTGCTGAAGACGTAGGCATGTATATTTCCGCCAATCTTTAGGCTCTGCCCCAACAACAGCCAATATCACTCTACGGTATTGGCTGTCTTTCTTCCTCCATATTGCCTTTCCTTTCGTGGTCGTTTTTAATCTCTGTTCTAGATAACGTGAGTACACCAGGATGGATAGTTTCTTACAAGCCGCCTTAGATGAAGCCCGGGCCGGATTGGCCGAGGGCGGAATCCCAATTGGGTCCGTGCTGGTTTTAGATGGCAGGATAATTGGCCGCGGCCATAATCGCAGAATTCAACAGGGCAGTGCGGTATTGCACGCGGAGATGGACTGCTTTGAAAACGCCGGCAGGCTTAGTGCTGCACAATATCAACGCTGTATTCTTTACTCCACTCTGTCACCCTGCGACATGTGCAGCGGCGCGTCACTTCTCTACAAGATCCCTAAAATCATCGTTGGCGATAACGTCAACTTTACGGGGCCAGAAGATTACATCCGCAGCCGAGGCATAGACGTAGTGGTTATTAACGATGCCGAATGCATCGCTTTAATGAGCGATTTTATCCAGTACAATGCCGCACTCTGGCACGAGGATATCGGAGAATAATAGCCAGCATTCGGCCGGTTTGACTTGCATCACGTTGACTGTGCATTAAACACGTATCATTCGAGTTTCTACATACCACACAGTGAGCGCCTGATGGACCAATACAAAAAAATGGCCGGCACAGCGGCGGTGTTTATTTTGGCCAACAAGCACGCTAATTCGCCGGTGGAGCGGGACGGTTTTCAGTGGAGCGCGCAGGAACTGCACCTCGACCAGCTGCCTGCGTCCCTCAACCGAGAGCAGGCTATCGCAACCAGCCTCGCCTTAGAGGGCTTAGAATCCTACAATCCACCGGCCCACGGCGATGTACGCTTTGTAACGGCGCTGAATGCTGACTTTGCCTATATAGATTCGACTAAGGGCTGGGTGGAACTGGACTAGGGTCTGTTTTCAACAATACAGGTTTCTGTTGGTTTACCAGCGTGGCACAGGGAATAACCAAGCAATTTAACGGTTTAACTCATTCAATTTACAGGCAACAAAATACGGTTTCTATCGTACCACCGCGCTAGAGCACGGATTTTCCACGCTATATAAGCGCTATCAGCCACCGCTTTGCATTGCTATTGATTTAGGGAAGCCACGTGTTTGGAGTATTGTTACTGACGCACATATTAGCCGCCACCATTTGGACCGGTGGCCATATTATATTGGCGACCTTAATTTTACCCAAAGCCCTGAAGCAAAAATCGCCCGCGATCTTACTCGAATTTGAAGCTGGCTTTGAACGAGTCGGTATGCCTTCTTTGCTCATTCAAATTGCCACGGGATTAGCCATGGCCCATCGAGTACAACCCGATGTTACTCAGTGGTTCAACCTATCAAACCCATTAGCCCACCCGATTTTAGCCAAAATCATTTTGCTTACGTTCACTGTAATGTTCGCACTCCATGCCCGCTTCAGAGTCATTCCCCACTTATCACCCAGCACACTGCCTGTTATGGCTTGGCACATAGTTCCGGTAACGGTGATTTCTGTGTTGTTTGTGGCAGTTGGGGTTTCGTTTCGTACCGGCTGGCTTTATTAATTCGTTTTCGCCTCACCCTGCTCCTTCACACTTCAACGATATGGGTAACCGACAGAAGCTGCAATTGCAGTGAATGCGCGTGTTAATTAAGTTGCGTGGTTACCTACGGATTTAGTTTCTCGCCTTGGTATTGAAAAGTTAAATCGCCCACAGTGTGTGTAATAATGATTTGATGTGATCGCCTATTGTTGTGCAGTGCGTGTTGTGTAGCGGGGATCGCTTCAACGGTAATAAAGCCAGAGGTTATCAAGGAACTCAAGATGGCCATTGTTAATACAAAGTTATTTGCACCCAGGGCCAGTGTATCGGCGGTTGAGCGACCAGCGCTGGAAGCTGAACTAAACCGAGGATTAAACCTACCGTTTACCCTGGTATGCGCCCCGGCGGGCTTTGGTAAAAGCCAACTGCTTAGCACCTGGGCCCAGAGCGGCGCGTTGCAATTCGGCTGGCTACAGTTAGAAGCCAGCGACAGCGACCCCATTCGATTACTGCACTACCTCACCGCGGCTTTGCGCAGGGCACAGCCCGCTTCCATGACCACCACCTGGGGCTTATTGGAATCCGCCCAGAGCGGTACACAGGACGCAATTTCCCTATCTTTTTTAAACGACGCCTGCGATTTGCAAAGCGACCTAGCGCTGGTGTTGGACGACTTCCACACTCTGGATGACCCTGCCTGCGATGCGTTAATCGCCCAATTAATTGACTACGCGCCACCGCAATTGCATTGGTACATTGCCAGCCGCGAAGACCCCAACCTGCCACTGGCCAAGTGGCGCGCCGATGGCCATTTGGTTGAAGTGCGGGCCAATGATTTGATGTTTTCCGAGGCCGAGGCAGAAATCTTTTTCCGCCAATGCATGGGCTTGGCGCTACCCAGCGAAGCAAGCCAGGCGCTGTGCCGTCGCACCGAAGGCTGGGTTGCCGCACTGCAACTGGCGGGTTTATCACTTAAAAATAAAACCGACATCCAATCGCAGGTGGCCGCGTTTACCGGCTCTAACCGATTTGTGACCGATTATTTGATGACGGAGGTTTTGGCCAACCTGCCCAGCAGCACCAAAGCATTTATTGCCAGCACGGTGTATTTACCGCGATTTACCGTCGAATTGTGCAGTGCGGTGCTGGGCCATGAGGTGCCGCACCAATTGCTGCAGGAGTTAGAGCAAAACAACGGTTTTGTCATCGCTCTGGACGACCAACGCCACTGGTATCGCTATCACCACCTGTTTGCCGATGTCGTCGCCAATCAACACAGCCAATTGGGCTTAGATAAACACACCGTACTAGAGCGAGCCGCCCATTGGTTCCACCAAAACCAATTACCCCTAGAGGCTATTACCACGGCTCTGGCTTGCCACAGCCCAACGCTGTTGGCCGATCTGATAGAGCTCAATTGGCCGCAACTGCGCAGCCATCACAGTGAGGCGGATTTTTTATTGTGGATGCAACAACTGCCACAAAACGAGATTGAGCAGCGGCCGGTATTAGCGGCCCTTTACGGCCTGGCGTTGTTATCGGAAAACTTCCCTCTGGGCCAACAGTATTTGGCCGTGGCCGATGATGGCACCGCCAACCCAGTCATTGTTAACCCCACCGCACAGCAATCCGTGGCCGGTATTGTGGCCATTGGCCAGGCTTACATCAGTGGTGCCCAGGGCGATTTTGTGGCCACCATTGAACACACAGAAACTGCCATCGCCTGCTTGCCGCAACAAGATCACGTTTGGCAGGGGGCAGCCCGTGCCATGCGCGGTATTCAGTATTGGTGTACCGGCCAGCTGGTCGATGCCGTGGCGACCTTGCGCCTGGCGTGCAAACACATGCTGGCCTCGGATGACGCCAGCGCGCAAATCTCCACCCGTTTTTTGTTGGCCTCTTGCCTGCGCACCCAAGGCCGACTCAACGAAGCCACGCAAGAAGTCAGTATTGGCTTGGCCCAACTGCAAAAGCTAAACGGTGTGTTTCCCCAGGGCAGCGTCGACTTGATGGTGTTGCGGGCGGAATGCCATATTGAGGCCAATGAATTGGATGCAGCAAGACAACTGCTGGAGCACGCCGAAAACCTGGGGTCAGCGGCGCAACTGGCCGAGAGCAGGCATCGCCTACCCATCGCCCGGGCCAGCCTCGCCCTTGCACAGGGCAATTATTCGGCAGCCATGGCCGAACTGAATCTGGCAGAGAACATAAAAAGCCACTCGCCGGTTATTGAATTCACCCCCATACCGGCACTCAAGGCACTGTTTGCACTGGCCCAAGGTAAGCTTACCGATGCCGAAGATTGGGCCGAAGCGCAATTAGCCGCAGTTGATTCGCTTAGCCCGCAAGACATCACCCAAGAGAGCGCCAGCAAACAGTGGGTAGTGGCGGTGTATTGTTTGCGGGTGGCCGGCGCTACAAGCAGCGGCCAAAATAACCAGCATTATTTAGCCACCGCCGAATCGCTGCTGGCCGCACTGACGCCCTGGTCCGAGCAACTGGGCAGCCACGAATTCTCCATTGACATAGCCCTGGCAAACGCCGAGCTTGCCTGGTTACAACAGCACAAAAAAGCGGCACTACAGCAATTAGAACGAGCCCTGTTTCTGGCCCAGGAGTACGGCTACCTGCGCGCACTATTATCAAGCCCGGTGGTGGTAAAGCTGTGGCCAGACGTCAATACCGGCCAACTGCAAGCCATCCACAATAAGCTCAGCGCCTTACTGTTTAGCCCCGTCGCCAGCGCGCCGGCTTTAGCCGAGCCCCTGAGCGATCGTGAACTGGACGTGTTACGCCAATTGGACAGCGCCCTAACCGGACCAGAAATCGCCGATACATTGTTTATTTCCCTCAATACTTTCCGCACCCACAGCAAAAATATCTACTGCAAATTGGGCGTCAACAGCCGCCGCTCAGCCGTTGCCGCAGCTCAAGCTTTAGGGTTGCTAAGTTAATACCCCCAAGTTATTTCCCCGCACGCCGGCCTCGACGGCTTCCTATAAAAAACTAATCACCATCAAAATCACATCATGATGTGATGTGGTGAGCCGGCCGGATTTCTACCATAGCCTCATTCAAAACAACACGAGGCAAGGTTATGAAATCTCACACAGCATTGATCACAACATCCGTTTTAGCCGCGGCTTTAATTGCCGCATCTGCCGGCGCCCAGGCCGAACAACGTCCGGTGCAAAGCCGATTGTTTTTGGGCACCAACAGTTTGGACTCCGACTGGGGCGTGCACGATGAGCAGGGCGTTATTGGGGTTATTACCGACATTAAAGCCAACAATTGGCCGGTGGCCATCGCCGCCGATGTGTTTGGGGCCGGTAACGAACACAAGCGCAGCGGCAACAAAAGCGAAGCCTATGTGGCCAGCGCACATTTAGGGCTACGGCTTAAGTGCGACGACCAAAGCAGCTGGCTACGCCCCTATGTGGGAGCCGGTATCGCCCTGGCCGAGGCCGAAACCAAACCCAATACCGATAACGACGGTGGCATTGGTTATTGGGTAGGCATTGGTGCGGATATTCCCTTGGGCGAGCGGTTATCCATAGGCGCGGATTTGCGCTATTGGGACGTTGACGTGGAGGTATCCAATTCTGCCTTAGAGGCTAGCAGTCTCAACGCCGGTGGCTCTCAGTTTGGCCTCACCTTGGGCTACTCATGGTAAGCCAACCGCTACAGGTGGAATTAATTTTTAACGCCCAACTGGCGGCCCACTGTCAGGGCTTATTGGCTGGGTTTGTTTGGACCTACCACGGTCAACAAACCCGAGCCCAAGGCAGTGTAGCCGACCAAGCAGCGCTGTTTGGCGTTTTAAAACTGATCCGCGATTTACATTTACCCTTGGTGGCGTTTCGAGTGCTCAACCAGTAGCCCGTCGCCACCGGTTCACATAAGGCAAACACAATGACCACACACAATCGATCTTTTGCACCAACATCAAAACAACCCATGGCCAAATTGTTACCCATCGCCGCCACCGTTTTACTTTGCGCCTGCGGAGGTGGTGGCGGTGGTAGCAATTCTTCCAACAGCAGCAACACTGGCAACACCCCAGATAACACCACAGGCAATAACGACAGCATAGCCGCACAATACCAAGGCACTTGGTTGGCCGAGGCCTACGGCAGCGCGTTTAAAATTGAAGACGACTCACTGGCACTGTACCGCTTTACCAATAACTATTGTTTTTTAGAAGAGCAGTTTAGCCAAATCGATAACGAAGACGTGCAGCGCGCGTTAAGAATTAATGACAGCGGCCAGATGGAGTGGTATTCACAAAACGGCGACGCCGATTTTGGCGCGCCATCTCATCCCTATAATGCGGCCAGTGATTTACCCGCGGCCTGCCTGGACGGTTTAGAACCGGTACTTGGCCAAGCCGGCTACGATAATAGTGCGGCCTATGTGTACGACGTATTTAGGGATATTTTTAGCCAGTACTTTGTGGACTTAGAAAAAGTCGGCGCTACTTGGCATTCCCTGGCCGACGAGCTTCGCTATCAACTGCCAGAAAGCGCCGACGATGACGGGTTGATTGCCGCCCTGGATGCCCTGTTGGCGCCCTTGGCCGACACCCACAACTACGTGGAACTGCCCAACGGCCAAAGCCTGCGCAGCTTTACCAAGCCCACACTGGACCAAGTGCTGATCAGCGAAGCATTACAGCTGCTGGGCATCACCACGCCGGTGAACGCCAATGACCTCACCAGCCAGCAAATCGACGATATCACCTATTATGTGGACTCGGAGCTAGAACTGATTGAGGCCATCACTTTGAATTACGCCGAGCAACCGGAGGACATTCAGCGCTCGGATAACGGCTTAGTGACGTGGTTTAGCAACCAGGGCATCGGCTATTTACACATTGCCGCCATGACAGGCTACGGCGATGACGACGCGGCAGAGCTGGATGACCTGGCCAGCACCGAAAGCGCCATCGATCATATCGACGCCATCATGGACCAAGCCCTCACCGATTTAGCCGATGTGAGCGCGTTGATTATCGATGTGCGCACCAATGGTGGCGGCAATGACTATATCAGCTTGGCCATCGCCAGCCGCTTCGCGCAACAGGATGTGCTCGCCTACCGCAAGCAAGCACGCCTGGGAAGTGCGCGCACCGAGCCCATGGATGTGGTCATCAGCCCCCGTGGTAACATGACCTATGCCGGCCCGGTATACCTATTGGTGTCGCCCAACACGGTGTCGGCTGCGGAAACCTTTACCTTGGCGATGTCAGCCATGAGCCAGGTCACCCTGGTAGGGGAAGCCACCCACGGCGCCTTTTCCGATGTGCTGGAATGGACTCTGCCCAACGGCCTGCATATTGGTTTATCCAACGAGTTTTACCTCACCCCCGAAGGTCAATGGCTGGAGGGCCAGGGCGTACCGGTAGATATTACGGTGCCAAGCTTCAGCCTAGAGGCCCGTGCCAACCATCAAGATGACGCCATAGAAGCCGTGCTGGAGCAGCTTTAACCGGACTATCCTGTCAGGTCTTTCTATCCAGCGAGCCACATCTGGCTCGCTGGTCAGCAATCCGTAACCGACCGTAAAAATCCCTCTTCTTATAGCGCCAAAAGGAGCTAATTGGCGTGCCAACCTTAGAAACTGTTCTATAGTTAATCGGGTATAGCGTTAATTTTGATCGAGTTGCGGCCCATCTTGGCCGTGTTCAGAGATTTTATATGGGTACACGAGCCAAGATACTGGGAATATATGGGCTACTGCTTGCCACCGGTATCGCCATTTCATCACAGATCTTTTTCTCGGGCCGGGCCATCCAAAAGACCACGGATGGCTTGCTTAGCTCGAACGTGCCCCTATTGGCCGACATCGGCGTTATTAAAAGCTCATTAATAGAATACGAGCGCAGCCAATACGAGTACTACGCCACCACCGACCGTAGCGCCATGCTGCGGCAACAGGCCTCCAGCTACCCCCGTTTAAAAGCGGCGCAAAAACACATTGCCACATTGATACCCAACGAGGCACGCATTGCGTTAGTGAGCAATCACATAGACTCCATGGTGGCACTAAGCACAGAGCTAGACGGCGTGTTATCACCGCGCCAAGTCGACTGGGATAAAGCACGCCACTTATTGGGAGACATCACCTCCGCTAACCAACGTGTATTACCGCTGCTGAATGATTTAGAGCGAGAATCCCAGGCGGCGCTGCTCGGCACCTCGGATTTGGTCAGTGCCAGCACCGGCGTTACCGCCAAAATGGTGTTTGCGTTTTGTTTTTTGGTGGTCATCGTCGCCGGCCTAGTGGGTTACTACCTAGAGCGCTTTATCCGGCTGGCGGCAGACCGGCGCTTTCTAGCCTATTACGACCCGCTCACCAGCCTGCCCAACCGGCAGCAATTTGAATCGGAAACCGAAGATCTAAGCCCAGTAAACGAAATCGGCATGCTGGGCTTATTTAAATTAGATCGGTTTAATTTGGTGACCGCAGGCCACGGCCTGGCGGTGGGTGATGCCATTATCCAAGCCACGGCGCTGCGCATCCAAAAACACCTACCCACCGGCGGCCAACTGTTCCGCTTCGAAGGTGCCACCTTTGCCGTGCTGCTGCCCTTTTTACCGCACAAAAGTTGGTTTGAAGAATTTATCCAAAGCTTTGAACAGCCGTTACAGGCGCAACACGCGGAATTTTATTTGTCTATCAGTGTGGGTTACTGCGTGGTACCCGACGATGGCGAAGACTACCACTCGCTCATGAAAAACGCTGATGCGTGTTTATCCCGCGTTAGCAGTGAGGGCGGCAATGCCTATCGCCGCTACACACCGGATTTATACCAGCTTGAACAAACCTGGTTCACCCTGGAAAACGAACTGCGCGAGGCCATCAACGACCATCAATTACAGTTGTATTATCAACCTCAGGTGGACGCCAAAAGCCTAGAAATTATCGGCATGGAGGCGTTGATCCGCTGGCACAGCCCAGAGCGTGGCATGGTATCGCCAGCCTCGTTTATTCCGCTGGCCGAGCAAACCGGTTTAATTGTGAAAATAGGCGATTGGGTACTGCGCGAGGCCTGTAAGCAAGCTTTGCTGTGGCATAAGGCGTTTGAGCAAGATTGCGTGGTGGCGGTAAACATTTCGCCCAAGCAATTTATTCACCCAGACTTTGTTGCATCGGTACGGCAAGCCCTACAAGAAACCCGTGTCCCCCCGCACTTAATTGAGCTGGAAATTACCGAGGGGGTGATGATGGAAAACACCGAACAGAGCATCGATATATTAAACCAGTTGAAAGGGTTGGGACTATTGCTCTCCATTGATGATTTTGGCACCGGGTATTCATCGCTGGTGTATTTAAAACGGTTTAACATCGACAAACTCAAAGTAGACCAAGCGTTTATTCGTAACCTGGGCACCGACCCGAAAGACGAAGCCATTGTCCGGACTATTATCGACATGGCTCAGAATTTAAATCTAAGCGTGATTGCCGAGGGCGTTGAAACTTTAGAGCAACAAGAAAAACTGCAAGTATTTGGCTGCAATGAGCTGCAGGGCTATTTAATTTCCAAACCCAAACCTGCCAACGAGTTAGTCCACTTTTTTAAACCCTTGGCAGGGCAACACCATGGCAAGGCCAGCCGCGCACAACCTAAAGAAAACTCAATACAAAACAAAAACACCGGTATAGCCGCAAAACCGTTCCAGCGAAAAGATTGCGGATAGCAAACCCTAGCGCTTTCGCCTTGCCAAAAATACATCCCCCGGTTTAAACAACCCAAGCCAAATTGTTGGATAGTAATTCACTCTATAAAATCCTGCGTTAAAAACTGCCACTCGATAACAATTTATCGCCGCTTTTTATTTTAGTGGTAATAATATGTGATACCTTCTGTGGAGCAATGGTGGACAAATGATATCAACTTGCTCGATTTATTTCGGTTCGCATCCAACTTCGTCCGGCGAATCGGTAGAGCCGGTGATTTAATAAAACGAGCCCGTGTTCCGCCAGAAAAATTAATCATAATAATTAGAGATAGCACAGGTGCAGCAAAACTCCCCTTCGGCCAAACAAGAGTGGCAAAATAATTGGACGCTGGTGCTGGCCGCCTCGCTCGGATTTTCTTTTTTTACGGTATTGTTGGCAGCCACCGGGCTGTTTATGGGGCCACTGGCCGAGGAGTTTGGCTGGAGCCGAACCTTACTCTCCTCCGGCCCCTCCATTGCCACCATTATGACGGCACTGCTAGGCCCGTTTTTAGGCATGTTAATTGACCGCTTTGGCACCCGCCGGGTGGCTTTGCCCGGTCTGCTGTTAACCACCGCCTCCATTGCTTCCTTCAGTTTGCTCAATGGCACCCAGGCCCAGTGGATTATGCTGTGGGTGATTTTTGGAGTGGTGTCGGTGACCATTAAGTCCACCGCTTGGACCACCGCCGTGGTAGGTGTGTTTCAAACCTCACGCGGGTTGGCTTTGGGTTTAACCTTAGCCGGCACCGCGGTAGCGCAAAGCGTGGTGCCGCCGCTGGGTAATTTTTTGGTCACCGAGTTTGGCTGGCGTGCCGGATTTGTGTGGCTCGCACTGGGTTGGGGTGGAATCACTTTTATTATGTGTGTGCTCTTTTTATACGACTTACGCGACCGCCAGCGCACCCAGGCCAAACAAACCTCTAGCCAGGCCAGTGCTTCTACCGCCTCTCAAACACCATTGCCAGGCCTAACCATCCCCCAAGCCTGGCGAGATTCCGCCCTGTGGCGGCTGGCCATTTCCAACTTTGTGGTCATGATGTTAACTATGGGCTTGTCGGTGCACTTGTTTCCGATTCTTACCGAGGCCGGCGTATCGCGCGCTAACGCCGCCTGGCTGGTGGGTTTGGCCGGTTTGGCAGGCATTGCCGGCAAGCTAATCACCGGTGTTCTATTGGATCGGTATCGGCCCAATTGGGTGGGTGGGCTCACCCTGGCCGCAGCCTCAGTGACCTTTGCTCTGCTACTGGACGGCATTCGCTCGCCGGGGCTCATCTTGTTTGCTCTGCTGGTAAACGGCTATGCAGCCGGCACCAAAACCCACATCACCGGCTTCCTTACCGCCAGCTACGCTGGCATGAAAAACTTCGGCACCATCTATGGGGTTATGGCCTCTCTGATGGCTCTGGCCGCGGGCATGGGGCCAATGCTAGCGGGTTTAATCTACGACGGTACGGGTGACTACCGCTGGTTTTTAATCGCCGGGGCAGTGGGATGTGCTTTGGGTGGGGTGTTGATTATGAGCATGCCGCGATACCCCGATTGGCAGCAAGCCGAAACGTCTGAACAGTAGATATATTGCTCAGCAGAATAACTAACCAAAGACTTGCTTAACCGGGGAAATAACCCGCATTTAGGTGCGGTTAGTTCCGCCGCACATTGGTGATATAAACGCCATATTTTCTGCTTTAGCGGCCATTTTACGGTTGGCGTTAACAAACCGCTTACATTCATTCCGAGGGCGGTGTACAGTTCGTTAACACACTGCGCATTGGCCCTGGAAGAGTCGCGTTTATCGTCTTTATGCGTAAACAAACGTCTTTATACGCCACTGCAAATACAAAACGAACGCCGGGAGCGTTAGTTGCCAGCCGAGGCAACTGAATGGATACCCATGAACAACATCACCACCGCGATCAGCGCCTTAGTGTTAAGCGCGCTTGCTGCTCTGCCCTCAGCTGTTTTCGCTGCCGGGCCAAGTAGTGGTGTAGTGTATTCCGGCGATCTGCAGTTTAACCTGGGTTACGGTGAAGAAATCGCCGCCAATGAGGCCGATCAAAAGCTCACCGCCGAAGGTCAAACCAATTTACTCAACGATGGTTTTAAGCTGGTGTTGCCGCTGGATTCCATGGGCACCAACACCAGCACCGCCACACTAGACCCAGCGCTAATGGGCGCCATGGGGTTATCCGCAGAGTTTGTGTCGGCGGACATCAGCCAAAATTTTCAGCCATTAGCCGTGGGCCTTAGTCACACCAGCCTGGAGGCAAACTACCTGGGCGATCAATTTTTATCACTCAAGCAGTGGTCGCCCCACCTTACCGGATTTATTGGTGAAAACGTTTCGGTACGCACGGATTACACTCAGTCTCAGAAAAGCTTGGGCGGCCGCCCCGGCCGGGACGCCAATGTAGACTCATTGGGAGCCAACATCTCTTGGTTTATCAACGGCGCCAAGGCTTACTTTTCCCTGGGTGCCAAATACGACACCGAAGACGCGGTGGACCCAGAGCACGACTTCAACGCCAATACCATTAAGCTCAAACTGGCCAAGCATTTCCCGTTTATGACGCGCAGCGGCATCATAAAATTGGGCGCCAGCTACGAGCAGCGGCTGTACAAAAACGGCATTTCTGAACTGGGCGAGCCCAGGGAAGAAGGCCGAACCCGTTACCAGGCCGAGTTGGAGTTGCCTCTTACTCAGCAGTTACAATTGATTGTGAATGCCGAGTTCGCCGACCACGAGTCTAATTTCGCCGAAGCCGAAAACACCAAGTACGTGACGGGCGCCGAGTTAAACTTCAGTTTCTAGCCCCACCGCAGTAGTCCCATGCCCAATATCTATCACGCCCCAGAATCGCACCGGGTTAGCGAACACACCACCGACTGGCAAAAAACCAATTGGTGGCTGCTGGGTGTGGCGCTGCTCATCGCCTACCTCGGGGTAACCTACTTATCTTCCTTTGTTAACAATCTACTGGTGCATCTTTGGGTGGAGCCAACCTCGGTGCTCTACTGGCCGGTACGCTTAACCAGCGATTTATTGCAAAGCTCAGGTTACTTGTTTATTGCCGGAGTGTTATTGGCCCGTGCCACCCACCGCTGGCGCTATTGGGTGTGTGCCACGGTGTGCGCTTTTTTTATGGTAAACACTTTCCGCATTATTGGCTGGCACCATATTATTTTTGAGATGTGCGACTACCACTGGTACGACATTCTAAGCGTGATTAAAACGCCCGTTGCGCTTTTTGGCGGGTGTGTGGTGGGCAGCAAAATGAGACAAATGCCATAATCCTTTGCCCCCCTGCCGACGCCGTTAAAAGCGCTGTTCTTCCGCGTCGTTTCGCTCTAGAGTTTGAGCTGTTAATCTGGCCTCGGTGATCACTGTAGGCCCAAACCGCACAGACGCACAGACGCACAGACGCACAGACGCACAGGAAGGAGACCGCAAATGACAAGCTTGAAAAGTATTTCAGACGTTAACGGTGTAAAGCGGCGCAGCTTTATTGCCATGGCCGCCTTCGCCGGAGTTGTTGCCGTGCCGGTCGGCGCTAGGGAAACCAAGCACGACATGCACAAACATCACGCCGGCCATTCTAAAAATGCTGGCCTAGTGGATGCCGCCATAGATTGCTCCAAGAACGCTATGGTTTGCCGCAATCACTGCATTGACTTGTTGCAAAGCGGCGATGTCACTCTGAGCGACTGCCTCTCTGTGGTAAACGACACCATCGCCATGTGTGATTCTCTGGCTCAGCTGGCCTCTTCAGAATCTGCCCATCTGCCATTAATGGAAAAAGCCTGCTTAGCCGTCTGTAAAGACTGCCAAAAGCAATGTGATAAACACAAAGACCACCACCGAGTGTGTAAAGACTGCATGGAATCTTGCTCAGAACTCATCGGCTTGCTGGAATCCCGCTTGGGCTAAACCGCCAATACCTCAACCGGCGTTATTATCGTGTTGCACATAGATTAACTCATCGGTGGCAAACCCTAACGCTTTGGCCTTGGCTACGAACTGGTCGATCAGTGCCTGGGGCGGGTTGGGTGTGCGGCTTAAAAACCACAGGTAGGATTTATCCGGCCCAGAGATAAACGCAAATTGGTAGTCGTCTTGGTCTAGCTCAAACACGATGTATGAGCCGTAAAACGGGCCAAAAAAAGACACTTTTAAAAAGCCGTGGTCGCTGTCGTTAACAAAATAGGCTTTGCCCTCGGCTTCGTCCCAGGTTTGCTCTTCTGCCGAATAACCGCGATTGATCACCTTTACACCGCCATCATCGCGCAGGCTGTATTCAGCCGTCACATTGCTCAGGCCACGCTCAAAGGAGTGATCCAAGCGAGCTATTTCGTACCACTTGCCGAGGTATCGCGGTAATTCAAAGTTGTTGACGGGTTTTACACCCTCGGGCTGGCTAACACAGCCGGCCAGTGCCGCTAGTAGCACTGCGAGTAAAGGTAAATTTAAGTAGGACGGTAAGGCGAAAATTTTCATGCGTGGGGCTCTTGTAGCGAAAAAGTCATAGTAAACGTTACAGAAAACGTCATAGAAAAGATCATTGAGAGTAGGGCAACATCGCTGTATTCGCAGCCTGCGTGTTTGCAGATCTTTTTCCATCAGCTAAGGCCTAGTTCAGCAATCCCCACGCCAACCTCAGATAGCACCTCGCCCAGCATCTCACTTAGCACCCCAGATGTGCTTACCCACCCGGCCCCACAAACATGCCCACCACCGCGGTGATGACCATGGCGGCCACGCCCCAAAACGCCACTCGACTCATGGCGGGTAGTACTCTGGCGCCGCCCACCTTGGCGGATAACCAGCCCAACAATACCAAACTGGCTACGCTGGCCACGGCTACCCACAGTGTCTCGGCGTTGGCCGGCGCCAGCAAGGCACACAGCAACGGCAGCCCGGCGCCCAGGGTAAACAGCGCGGCAGAGGAGCCTGCCGCCAATAGCGGCCGTTCATGAGGCATGCAAATGTCTAAAAATATCTAGAAATGTCTAAACTACGGTTTCTTAGACATTCGCCAGGACTTGCCGTCAGGCTCAATGACACCCTCTTGTTTCAAGGCCTGAAGCAGGTTTTTGACCTTATTATCCTTTTGGGTGGCATCCAGAACATTGGGCAGCTTGTCTAAAAGAAGCCTGTTAATGTCTACACGCTTCGCTGTGCCGGATTACTTTAAAAAATGAAGGTAAACAATAGTTGTTCTCATTTACACCTAAAATTGCTTGATATTTTGCTAACCGACTACCATAATATCGACACGCTCTTCGGAGCTGGTTGAACCTTTACCTAGTGTTTTGGTTCGTGGCTGCGCCTCAGTCGCCGTTAAGACTGGGGCTTATCTCCCTCCTTGTTTCGTTTCCACCAAAAAACTCGTTCTCTTAATCCGCTCAAGATAGTCTTGGTCTGCTGGAAATGCAGTGACAAACCAATGTGGGCCGCCCGCTTTCCTTGGGTCATCAAATACAACTACATACTTTTCTTCAACGACGACCAATGTTCTACGCTTTGCTGTTTTACCACGATCGGTTTGACGAGATTGGCTGTAGCGCTGAACCGTTCCCGCAGATAGAGCCAGCACTTCTTTTATCCACAATATTCGTCTGGCACGCTTTTTAGAAAAACCGCCATCGTGAATTCCTGCACTGGTTCGGTAATTGGTAGGCTCAGTAAAAGCATGATCAAAAGCACCCGCACCAAACTTGTAGGTTACACCGCACCAATCAGTAAACACTCTAGCATTGCCATTTTCATCATGTATGTAAGTTTTCAGATATACCTCGCGGTATTTTTCTATCAGCTCTTCTTCAGTATCGGCTTTTAGACGCAACTGCGGCCACAGACTTTCTGTCACGGCTATCGTCCCTGCCAATTGAAGATGTTAAAGTTTCGCTCGCCTTTGGTCGTGGTGTAACGCAGGCTGCCTTTCCCTAGTGATTTGGCAAACTCATCTACAAACGCTGATTTGAATGCACTCGCATTGGTTCTGTTTTGCATTTCGTTCCAGCTGTAACCGACGGCTCCCATCAATAAATCAGAGAGCTGTATTAAAGGCTGATTATGTGATTCTACCGGCTCTAAACAGGCAAGCTTGGCACGGCCAGATAATTTGTGAACCAGAATCTGACGCAACTCTTCAAAGCGCGTGCTGCACGCATTCTGCTGCCAATCAAGATAAACATGATAAGTATCGCCGGGCTGCAACCAATGAACCAGTAATTGGTAGTACAGCTTGTAAAACCCAAGCTCTTTATCCCCATCGTTCCACTGTTCGTGATCGAGCTGCCTACGATCGACCACAATACATCGGAACGAAAGCGAATTTTCTTCAGAAAATAATTGAATAAGGTTCTGATAGAATTCAGCCTTGTTAGGGGACAATTTTTTCCAGCCAAATTCGGTCTTAATGCCATGCTTGGTCATCAAACCATGTAAGCGCCCAACAATGCGGTGTTTTTCTTCGCGAGGGCATTGCAGCGCACCAATAACTATATACGGCTGTGACGGGTCTGAAGTGTGGCGACTTTCATCGCAGTAGACGTTGTAAATTGTCATTTCCGTTCCTTAGACTTTTTTCGCCAACTCAAAATGGAAGCCTAAAGCAGCGTCTTCTGGCTTTTGGTCTTTCAATGTCAGCCGGACGAACTTATCAAGCTCAAATCCTTCAGCAAAATCATCGCTTGGGATCATGTCCGAATTTAGCGCGCATGTGTATTGAAAGTTGCATTCCAATCCTTTCCGATGGGCATGCATCAGTGCGAGCGCTCTTTGCCGAGAGTCAACACCATCAAATATGCTACTATCATGAAATAGAAAATCTATTCCGTCTCTTTGTCGCATTAATTCAACGAGCATCAAGTCGTAGCAGAAGATTTTCATCTTCCCAACGCCTTCGCTACTGCTTTTGTTAATTTCAACGTCAAATTTATAGCCGTTGTCTGTCGTATTGATAATCAGGTTGCCTGGCTCATCGTACAATGCCTGGGAGTTCTCATTGAATAGCGAAACCGCACTTTCCCAATCGGTTCGGCTCTGCTCATAATCACGCTGCAACTTGGTTTCCAGCTCTATTTTTGACGCTTTGATATCCTTTTTATGCTGTGCTATATCGCGAATATCAGCAATCCTGCTCTTTATGGCTTCAAGCTCACTTTTCTTTTCAATAACGCGTTCCTGGAGAATCGAAAACTCCTCTAGAGCGCCATGAGTTTCTAGCAGCTTTAAAATATCTGCTCGTTTGTCACATGCAGCCTTTATGCTAGCGTCGCTCGAAGATAATTTATTCTTGAGTTGGGATGCCTCCGCCTCTAAAAACAACTTACGATTCTGAACAATTGCCTTATGAAACCCTTTGGCTTCATCAAGTGATCTTTTGATGCTGTCAGCGAAATGAACACCTGCTTCGAGAAAAAGCTTTTCAACCGAACCACTGTCAGGCATATGTTCTTCTGAAACCGCTCTCTCGTAGCGCTCTAACTTTCGCCTAAACATTAAAGCCTTGTTGGTCAGATCGTGTATTTCCCCGGTTAATTGGTTTGCCTGATCCTGAAGCTCTTTGTACTGAGGATGCACATTAAAGCTTTTTAATGCATCAGATTTCTGCTTAAGTTCCCGCTCTATTCGAACCCGTTCCGCTTCTAGTTCGCCTTGAGTTGCACCGATACCAGCTTTGATCGCAGCGTTTAATGCTTTGGTGGCGCTTTCTTTCTCTCTAATTTCCTGTGCCTCTGAAGCGTGAAGCCAATTCAAGCCAAGAAGAAAAGCATTATTTATTTGCATGTCATATGCTTTCTGGTTTCTAAAATGCTTGAAAGGATCTGTATAAGCATCCGCTCCTTTCCTTGTGAAATATGAAACCAGGCTTCTAAACGAAGGTGCGTACTTTGCTGAAGCTTCATCTTGAATTCTGAACAAGCACTTTCCTAACAGATTCCTCCAGTCGTCATTCTTGTAAAAAATTACGCCTTCAGAATCTTTTTCTGGCGCTATTAGTAAGTTAGACACATCGCCAATAATCTCGATAATCTTAGCGTTCGAAACGCTACGCTTGGCGGTTAAAGTTGTGCCGCACAGGTCTAGGCAGATGTAAAACTCCCAGTCTTGCAACTCATCTTTCGGAAGACTTAAACGATGCAGATCAGCTCCAAGGCAAAAATGGACAATGTTCAATAGCGTAGTTTTGCCCGCACCATTGCGAGTATCTTTTTGGCCAGATTCCAAGGTTCGCTCAGCAAGGATGACATTTAATCCAGCCGAAAATTCAACAGCTTTAAACTGTTTGTCGTTTGCCCATATTTTGTGAATCATCCCTGTACTCTCACTATTTTATTATTGTGCAAATCTACGAGCCCCAGCAGATACAAAAAATCTAGAGCGAGAATAAAGCGCTCAAAGCTTCCAACGGCATTGATTTTTTTAGCTGAGTCCCAAAGCGCTGGTAAATTGCCATTTTTCTCAACAAGAGGGAGCAATGCTGCGCTAATTCCAATTAATGCCTCATCTTCACGAAGGTATTTTGAAGGCATGATCATTTCTCAAACACCTCGCATAAATGAAAAAGGTGGCTTAATATCGCCAACCCTGCCGCCTGCTGCCTAAAACCTTTCTGTCCTGCTTGTGCGAATTCCAACATTGAAGCAAAAAGCTCATCTCCAGATAAGGTTGTCTTAAGTTCCAAATACTTTTCTTTGAAGCCACTTTTGAGCCTTTCAGGAAAATCTTCATCAACATTGGTGGCCATATTGGCGAGAAATCTTTCTACTTCATGGCTTTTGCTTAATCCCATGGCAATATCTGAACGCACGGTGTCAGAGAGCCCATTCTTGTTGATCTTTTCTTCGGGAGGTATAACTTCAAAGCTGTCACCATTTGAAGAATGTTTCCCTGATGCCAGTGCTTTCGCCGCAATCTCTAGCTCCGAAAAAGAGACCTCAGACATACCCTGATCAAGTTGTTCTGCCACCCAAGATTCATGCTCAGCCTTTAAAACAAATAAAAGCTCTGCAGGGTAGTCTTTCTCTTGCTTGTCTATCTTCGTGTGGCAAGTTGGGCAAAGGTAAATAAGATTGTCGTAATGGTTTCTTTGCGCATCTTTCATATTTGCTCGGTAGCGAGCAGAAGCAGGTTTCGTTTTTGTGCCAGGGCTTTCGCCATAAATATGAGCTGCCTCACCAATGATGGCGGGATTAGAGTTTTGGCCATCGGAAGTCAGAACCTTTTGGCAGTCCTTGAAGGCACACCGCCCCCCACTTTTGAATGCGAGGAAGACTCTGGTTGGATAGCTTGCACTCATACTCCCTCCTTAGAGCTCGCCTTTAAAGGCTGAATCGAGAATCGATGCTTTCAAATTTTTTAAATCTTCGATTTTATCAACCAATTCAGTTTTTACAGGATTGGCTAACTGATTAATTTTTGATAGCTCACCTACTATTCTCTTTTGCTGTTCTGCTGACGGCACTGGAAACTTAAAATTCTGAAAGTCTTTATATTTTAGGCTTTCAACTGTAACGCCACCTTTCACCAATTCAGACAAAATGAACGACTCATAACCTTTCAACATATGTTGTGTATATTCTGAGGTGATCCTTTCACTAGGAATGAACACTTTGATATCTTGGTTTACTGTACACTCAGTTTCGTTTATACAGACTGGTAACGTATGCCGCAATATTCCACTTCGAGCCACAATTAATAAGCTTCTGGGCGGAATAAATTTAGCTGATGAACCCGAGACGCCTTCTTTCGTTATTTTCAATTCGGAATCAGTTATCACTGGGGATTTCATGTCCTTGGGTGTAACCCAAAGAATTTCTCCATTCCAAAACTCAGATTTGCTCTTTGACGGCGTGCCGCCACCAGAAAAAGAGCCTAGCTCTTCCAGTGACAATCTTTCATATTCTTTAGATTCATCGCAAACCAATGAACTCAATGTTGATTTAAACAACGCATCAGCCAGTGTGATACTTTCCCGCAAATGCTCGATGGCGGTATCGATGCGGGTGAGCAGCGCATTGAGTTTTTCGACGATGCGCTTTTGTTCGCCTTGAGGAGCCACAGGTACAATAAACTCTGAAAGTTTTGTGCCGTTGATGTTAGGCTGAGCTGCGCCTGCGGCATTCTGACCAACAACCTCCCAGTAAGCAGGTGTTAGGAAGAAATAACTTAAATATTCTGGAATAATGTCCTTCTTGTTTGGAACAATTCTAATCAGGTAAGATGCGAATACGGCACCCTTTGGAGCATTCTTGATTAGAATAGATTTTCCCGCAGTTGCACCACTACGGGCAAAGATCAAGTCATCATCATTCAACGCGTACTTGTTGATTTCTTTTTCTTCTAGCGATACAGTTGGAACTCCCTGCCAGTCGATCTTTCCATCTTGAATATCAGTAATACGCAAGAACTTTGCGTTACCGTTACTTTCTGCTTTAGCTGTGTGTCCATACTGGATATTATGGCTAAGCTTCTTGACTGAATGCCACTCCCATCCATCCGGTAGTGAATATAAAACCTGCTCCATGCTTATTTCTCCGCCAACAAATCTTCAATTTCATCCAACAGCCCTGATACCAGTTTTTCCTTGGTGCGGATCTGCTTAAGGATATCGTTTGGCGCTAAATGCTGGGTATCTTTCTGTTTAGCTGGGTTTTTAGCCGATAAATCATAATCATCAGCTAATTTACTGGCAGATATTGTCCATGAGCGTTCAGTTGTTTCACGGCCGTTATAAAGCTCAACAAACTCTTTTAGGTGATCATCGGTGATCGGTTTGTTTTTGGTGAGCTTTTGCTCGGTTTCGCATTCGTAATACCATACATCGCTGGTGCCGCCGCTTCGCTCGAAGAACAGCACGTTGGTTTTAACGCCGGAATACGGCAAAAACACACCAGCGGGCAGACTTAAAATGGTATGTAAGTTAAAGTTTTCCAGCAGTTCTTGTTTAACTTGCTTAAAGGCGCTGTTGGTTTGGAATAGCACGCCTTCTGGTACTACGATTGCAGCCTTGCCGCCACTTTTCAGGGTTTTCATAAAATGCTGTAAAAACAGCAGTTCGGTGGCATTACTCTGGATAGGGAAGTTTTGCTGTATCTGTGACTTTTCTTTGCCACCAAATGGCGGGTTAGCCAGAATAATGTTGTAACGATCCTTTTCCTGAATGTCGCGGATATTCTGAGTCAGCGTATTACCGCGGAACAGGTTGGGTGATTCGATGCCGTGCAGAATCATGTTCATCATGCCCATCACGTAGGCGAGTGAGGTCTTTTCATATCCCCAGTACGCATCCGCGCGCTGGAAATCATACTCTTCGCTAGTTAATTCCCTTCCTGTTCTTTTTTTAAATGGCTTAGGTTTGTTGTACTCAAATGCTTCAACTAAGAACCCACAAGAACCCGCTGCTGCGTCATAGATTTTTTCAAGTGGTTGCGGGTTTATCGCTTTAACCATCGCCCGCACTACTGGGCGAGGAGTATAAAATTCTCCGGCGTAGCCGCCAGCATCCCCCATGTTTTGCAATAAGCCTTCATATACCTGTGACAGTTCGAACATGTCGTCGTCGGATTGAAAATCCAACGTATCGACAATATCTAATACTTCGCGCAGGGTATGGCCGGAAGCGATCTTGTTGTCCAGGTACTGAAAGATAGCGCCAATTTTGTAGGTAAAAGATTTTGGATCTGCGCCAGTTGCGGCGGCATTAGCAAAGCTTTTCAGATACGGAAATAGCTGATTGTCGACATAATTGGTAAGGTCATCTCCGGTTTTCGCACGTGCCAGGTCCAACTTACCATCAGCTGTTTTAGGGCAGGCCCAGTTTGCCCAGCGATGCTCGTCATCTAATACTGGCTGATAGTCTTTGCCGGACAATACCGCTTCGTCTTCTTTATCTGACTCGTAATCATCGAGAAACCTCAGGAACAAAACCCAGGATGTTTGCTCTGTGTAATGCATGGCACCGCTGATGCCATCGTCACGGCGCAAGATGTCGGTAATGCGGTCAATTTTCTGTTGTAGTGACATGCTTAGAGTTTTCCGATAATAAAATTGTACATATTAGTGATGTCTTCGCTGATTTCTGAGGGTGGAATCAGGTCGATATAGGATTGGAGCTTGCCAATGTCTAGTCCAACACCTTCGGTATTGATCAAAGGGTCGATGACACTTTTGGCATTCAATCGCCGGATATCAGCGTTATCACCTGGGTTATTTGGTTGTAAATAACATGGCTCTCTTAACAGTTCAGCGTTATTGATTTGATCTAAAACACCGTGGTGCTGCAATGCTGAGTGTGAAAGCAGATAGTTTTTGATTTCACGGCGTTTCCACGCAAGCAAATAGGATGTCACCCTCATGTCTTGCGGCCAGCGAATGGCATTCAGCAATTCACGGTACACTTGCCCATTCACTTGAACGCCATTAGCGGCATTCCAATCGAGGGCTGCCTCATCCCGATCACAAATCATAAAAATTTTGGTTGTGACCAAGGGGGATTCGATCTTACTGAGACCGTGGAGCCAATCAATCTTGCCCTTGCCAAAAGTTTCGTTAGCAGTAGCGTAGCTGGATGACTTTTTCATGGCATGCACAGCGGCTAGACGGTCTATGTCTAGCCCTGCACGTGCCGTAAGTTTGGTGAAAATAATCCAATCGTTGTAATCATCTAGTAAGGCAATGTTAGGTAGCTTGCCACACACTTCAAATTCCACCGATTTCGCGCGTGACAATACACTCAGGCGATTGATCAATTGCTTGATTTTGTTTTCTTCGCTGATTCTGCCTTTTTCAACCACTTTAAGGTGCTCAATACGATTCTCTTTGGCTGAAATGGAATCGAGTAAGTGTGTAGTGGTGATGGCGTGGCCTTGGATGCTGTGGAGAAGCCCCCAGAGCTTTTCGACGTTATTATAGTGAAGGTGCGAGTCTGCCTCATCAAATAAGAACAGGGTATTCTCTGAGTCGAATAGGTCAATTAGCGCATATAGGAATAGGAGCTGGTATTCTCCATCACTAAGCTGATCCAGCTCAATTCCCCCTTTGAGAGTAAGTTTTAGGCCATCTCGGCTAATAAAGTAATTATTGTCGGCTGCTTGTGTGAAAAATGCGACAGTTGGATTAAAGCTATGGTTTTGATTGGCTTCCTCATTTTCACTTCGATTAAAATATGAAGCTGAAAACAGTCCATCAGAACCCAAGGTATATGTATTCGAACGTAGTGCCCCTTCAAATTCATAATTGCGACTTATGTTATTAGAGATAAAGCTTTGAAGGCTCTGAAAGTAATCAGTGGCTCTCGCCGAATTTGAGTCAGTCCCGGACTCTTCTTTTTTTTGTTCTACCTGAATAAAGCCAGCATAATGTTTACTTACTTTAAATTTAAAGGATATTTTTGTAGATACGTCTGACTGGGGAGGACCCGAACTTTCCTCTAGATAAGAGTTTTCTCTGAGAAAATACCTAACTTTTCCATTTGCGTGTAAGCAGGTTGCGAGGAAAATCAATAACTTCGACCAAGACTTGTCATAATAAAAGCAATCTAGCTTAAGGCTTTCCTTTCTTCTTCGCTTTCTCTTGAGGTGAGCATTGAATTTTTGCGAATAGGATTCATTTTGCCCTGATGAGAAGCACACGACCTTAAGATTTTCATGATCCAGCCCGGCTAGTCGTTGTTCAAATACCGACTGCAAAATACTGGATTTGCCTGAGCCATTCTCGCCGATCAGCGTAGCGACCTTATCAATTCGCAAGGTCTGTACTTGTCTATGCAAAGGGTTAGGGGCTAAGTTCAGTTCCATTGGTTAGCTCACGTGGTATAACTGGTGTTGTAGTTGTTTGAAGGCAGCGAGTAATTGCGCAGGTTTGCCACCAAAGGCCATGGAGGCATCTTTAGTGGTGCCGAGGCCGGATAGCTCAATCAACGCTGGCAGGCGCTCACGCGCCAGTTCTGTAACGCCCGTTTGCTCGTAGCGGTTCAGAACAAAATGCAGGAATTGCTTGGCCTTTTTCTGTTGGTACTGGTCAAAGAAGGCGTTATTGGCTCGTACTGCTTCTGCTCGTGATTTGCGGGTAGCCATGGGTTGTTCGAAGGCCAAAAACGCCAGCAGGTCAAACATGTCGCAGTCGTCGGCTTCGAACATGCGGCGCAAGGTTGAGAGCTGCTCTTTATCAAAGCCCGCTTGTACCAATTTAGCCAAGAGTTGTTCGCGCAGGTCTGGGTCTGACCAGATTTCACGAAGCTCATCAACGCTCGTGAACAAACCTGGCAGCTGTTGAATTAATCGTTCAACAAACTCCTGAATAGTCAGAGGCTTGCCATTTTCGTCGATATAACGGGTTTCAATATCGATAACCTTAAGCTCGCGGTGCTTGCCAAGTTTTACCTTTAACCTCGGGCGCGGCTCACCTGGCTCTGGTTCCGGTCTGTCGCCGCCTTCGGGCGGCTCTGGCGTGTAGGGTGGCGGTGTCGGTTCTCGGGTTCCGCCTGGCTCTGGCGCTTCGGGCTCGCCATCCCATTCCTCATCATAAAAGTTGTTGGTCGCACCCCGAAAATCCACGATGGTGAAGTAGTCCTTACCATCAAAAACTCGTGTACCGCGCCCCACAATCTGTTTGAACTCCACCATGGAGCCGATGGTTCGATCCAGCACCACATTGCGCACATTGCGGGCATCGACACCGGTAGTGAGCATTTGTGATGAGGTAATAATGGTTGGGATGTCTTTGTCGTTGTCCTGGAATTTTTCCAGCAGTTCGCGGCCGACCTTGCCTTCGTCGCTGGTGACTCGTACACAGTAATGCGGGTCTTTTACGGCTTTGTATTTATTAATCATGTCGCGCATGGTCAGCGCGTGGTTTTGGTTCTCACAAAAGACGATAGTTTTTTCCAGCGGGTTGATGTTTTGTAAGATGGCTTTGGCGACCAGTTCTGTGCGTTCATCAACAATAATTTTGCGGTCATAGTCTTCGACTTGATACAAATCCTGACCAGATTCACCTTCGACGATCACGTCATCTTTGGTGAGCACCAATTCATCCAGATTGGTTCTAACTCGCTTAACTCGGTAGGGAGTCAAGAAGCCATCATTGATCCCGTCTTTTAGTGAATAGACATAAGCAGGCTGACCAAAGTATTCATAGGTATCCACGTTGTCCGTGCGTTTCGGCGTAGCTGTTAAACCCAAATGCACGGCACTGCTGAAGTGGTCGAGAATAGCTCGCCAAGAGCCCGCTTCATTGGCAGCACCACGGTGACACTCATCAATCAACACCAGATCAAAGAAATCTTTGGGATAGGCTTTGTAATAGCCATCGATGTTTTCCCTTTCTGCAATCGCCTGATAGATCGCGAAAAATATGTGGGCATTGGTTGGCACCACACCATTGCGTTTACGTACTTCTTCCCCGTTGATTTTGATCAGGTCTTTTTCATAGGGGTTGAAGGTGTTAATGGCTTGGTCGGCCAGGATATTACGATCAGCCAGAAACAGAACACGTGGCCTGCGTGAGCCAGGTTGGTTACGGTTCCAGCGAGCCTGGAAAACTTTGTGAACGATTTGAAAGGCGATGAAGGTTTTACCGGTACCGGTGGCCAGCGTGAGCAAAATGCGGGATTTGCCTTGACCGATGGCATCTGTTGCCGCATGAACTGCCAGCTCTTGATAATAACGTGGCTGCATGGCCCCTTCTAAATGGAAAGGGACATTTCTTAACTCCTGACTTAAATCTGTTGTTTCTCCGGCATAACGCTTTTCCAGTTCAGCAGGGGTTGGGTAAAACTCAATGTAGTCCCCTTTACCTGTTTCCAGATCGAATTCGTAGGTTTGTTTACCGTTACTGGAATAGACGAAACGAACACGGAGTTTGTTCGCATAGTCAATGGCCTGTTGCAGGCCTTTGGTTGGGTGATCGGATTCTTTTTTGGCTTCTACTACAGCCAAATAACGGTTGTCTTTGTGAAGCAAGTAATCCACGAAGCAACGGCGCCCACGTACTCCTCCGGCCATCTTTCTACCGTCGGTGAAGTAATGCTCCCGAATGATATTACTCGGCTGCCAGTCCGCTGCACGTAATGCAGGATCGATATAATTTGCTCGGGTATCTGCTTCAGATGCCATCAGGCCACTCCTTGGTCACTGGGGTTTGGCACCAACTCCAGTAGGTCGCCCACAGTGCACTCGAATAGTACGCAGATCTGTTCAATTGCTTCCAAATCCACTTTCTGTGCCGTTTCTTTATAGAGCAGGGTCACCGTGGCCCGGCTTAACCCCGTTTCTCTGGCAACGTCGGCAATACGCATCTTGCGCTCGCCCATCATGCGGGCGAGATGGCAGCGGATCATGGCTGTGCCTCTGGCTGGTAATCAAGTTATCAGAATAACAAAGGAGCATACCATGACTTTGATATTTGCCTGGCATTTTGTGAGTTGAAATTGAATTATGTGTGGCTGGTTTATAATGAATTGGATAATGGATTTCTAAATTACGGGGAGTTACGCGCCATACGCGTAATTACGCAAACCATACATAATCGCGCGTAATTTAAATCTCACGGCAGAATAGGGAGGCAAATGTGGTGTAGTAATGCGTACAGGTACTATTGCAGGTACAGGTTTGGGTTGCTGTGAGGAGTAGCTAAGAGGAGGTTGTTTCGAGAAGATTTTGCTATTTGGCGTGCGGCCAATTTTGCTTACCTATGGAAGCATAACCAGGCCAAAGCGGCCCATTATGGTTTCAATACCAAAAGGCCATTGAGAGTAGGGCAACACCGCTGTATTCGTAGCCTGGGTGTTTGCAGATCTTTTTTCATCAGCTAGGGCCTAGTTCAGCAATCCCCACGCAAACCTCCCTGAGCACTTTCGGCACACCTACCCACCTGGCCCCACAAACATGCCTACCACTCCTGTGATGACCATGGCGGCCACACCCCAAAACGCCACTCGGCCCACGGCGGGTAGTACTCTGGCGCCGCCTACTTTGGCGGATAACGATCCCAACAACATTAAGCTGAGCACACTGGCAACAGCTACCCACAGCGCAACGGCATTGGCCGGCGCCAGCAGCGCACACAGCAACGGCAAGCCAGCGCCAAACGTGAACAGAGCGGCTGAAGAGCCTGCCGCCAGCAACGGCCGCGCTCGGCCACTGGCGGAGATGCCAATTTCATCCCGCGCGTGGGCACCCAGGGCGTCGTGCTGCATTAATTGCTCGGCCACGGTTTGGGCCAAATCCGGCGCTAGGCCACGCTGCACATAAATAGCGGCCAGCTCCGCCACCTCTGCCGTGTAGTTCGCCTGCAAAGCACGCCGTTCCATGGCCAAGTCTGCGAGCTCGGTATCTGCCTGGGAGCTCACCGACACGTATTCGCCGGCGGCCATGGACATGGCTCCGGCGATAAGGCCAGCGGTGCCGGTGAGCACAACTGAGTGTTGGTCCACACCGGCGGCGGCCACACCAATAATTAGGCTGGCGGTGGACACAATGCCGTCGTTAGCGCCCAGCACGGCGGCGCGCAGCCAAGAGTTGCGGTGTGATTTGTGAGCGTGGCGGGCAACGCGGGGCATGGCGATTATTGTTCGGCTATGTCAGCGAACGTGGCGTTGGTGGACGCCTGCAATAGGCTTGGGGCCAGCTCTATTTCCAGGCCGCGCCTACCGGCACTGACGAAAATGGTAACCTGGCCTTGGGCCGATGCGTCTATCACCGTGGGCAGGCGTTTCTTTTGCCCGATGGGGCTAACCCCGCCCAGAAAATAACCGGTGGTACGCTGCACGCGTTGCTTATCCGCCATAGCCACTTTTTTCACACCCAAGGCTTTAGCGCAGGCTTTTAGGCTTAGCTGCTGGGCCACCGGCACAATGGCTACCGCCAATTGATCGTCGTGGGTATTCACTACCAGAGTTTTAAATACCTGCTTAGGGTTTAGGCTGAGTTTTTCGGCGGCTTCTAGGCCATAGGACTCGGCGTTGCTGTCGTGATGGTATTCGTGCACCGTAAACTCAGCGCGTTGTTTGGTCAGCAATTTAATAGCAGGGGTCATGGCGTGTGTTCTTTGAGGGGTTCTTTGAGCGGATAGTTTTAGCTGGGCATACTATAAACCACAGCTAACCTTGCTGAAACGAGCCGGCAGCCAAACACCCCCAAGCCGCCACCCCGGCCAAGTTTGTGGCAGAAACTGCAGCTAGTCTTTTGACTTGATTGCGCAGGTATTAATGCCCAATAGTTTATACGCCGGGCAGAAATTCAGCAGGGCGGTGCCAATGGCGGCGCCGGCCACAACAAACAAAACCACCTTTAGCCAAATGGCCCCCGCAATAAAAAGGCCAATGAGTAAGGCAACCACACCAAACGTAAAGCGTACTTTTTTATCCTGCTCACCGACATTATTCATGGTCAACTCCGTCTTTTGCTGGAAAGAGCCACCAGTGTAGCGCTGCCTAATATCCAATAAGTGATTTGAATCAACCAGGATGTGCTTCGCTGCTATAGCCTGCGGCCTATAGGACTGATTCGCCGGGGGCCCATAAATATGCATGGGCCAAACGCAAAGAACCCGGCCAAGGCCGGGTTCTTCTGTACTAGCGTTACGGAATTAGTAAGCCTTTTTGGAAGCCAATCTAAACGGTGTTAACAATAGGATTTTGATATCCAGCAGTATCGACCAGCGGTTGATGTATTCCAGGTCACAACGTACACGATCTTCCATTTCGGAGATGTCAGCAGTCTCCCCACGGTAGCCTCGGATTTGTGCTAGGCCAGTCATCCCGGGCTTAACACGGCCACGAGCCATATATTGCTTGATTTTGTCGCCGTAGAAATCGTTGTGCGATATCGCGTGGGGGCGCGGGCCTACCAAGCTCATGGTGCCAAACAGTACGTTAAACAATTGCGGCAACTCATCCAAACTGCTCTTGCGCAGGAAGTTGCCAATACGGGTAATGCGTGGGTCGTCTTTACAGGCTTGCTTCACCACGGTTTCTGGCTGATGCACGAACATGCTGCGGAACTTCCACACCTTAAAAGTACTGCCATCCCAGCCGTCGCGCTCTTGCTTAAAGATAACGGGGCCTTCGGATGAACGCTTAACCAAAAACGCCAATACCAGAAACACTGGGCTCAGAAGTGCAATCAAAATTGCAGCACTAACTCGGTCAAATGCATTTTTTACAAAGTTTCGAGCGCCGCTGTAGTGTGGTGTTTCGTTCAGAGTGATCAGCGGCAAGCCGGCCATTTCACGCACACAGTGGTTCAGCAGTTCAAACTCATAAATGTCCGGCACCCAAATGATGTCGACCATTTTTTCTTTCAGTGCGTTGTATTGCTCTAGCAATTGCGGGGTTTCCTTCATGCTTAGGGCAATATAAACGCGCTTAACTTCTTTTTTGTCGATCAACGAGATCAAGTCATCGTGATTGAAAATGGAGCGAACATCGGTTGGCAGATCGTAGGCGCGCTGGCTGTTGGAGAAGTCACATACGGCAACCAGTTTTTCGTCCAACCAGATATTACCAGCCATGCGAGAAGCCAACTGATACACGATATCGCCGGAACCGACGATCACCGAATTACAAGCCTCGCTGGCCACGCGGTGAGCGTGCAGTTTGTAACGCGCTAGCGCCACGGCCACTAGGCCCTGCAGGCAGAAGCCACTGATGGCCCAGAAGATCATTATCAGACGCGATACATCATCGGAGCTCTTGGTGGCAAAACCAACAGCGGCCAATAACAAAAGCACGGCACCCCAGGCGTTGAACAAGCGGCGTAAACCAGCAAAGCCGCGCAGGCTGCGGCGGCCAATACCGAAGGTGGGATATACGATGATCATCAACAAGCAAGTAACCACCGCCAAGTAGCGGTAGGTGCTGTGCAGATAGTATTCACTGCCGAACGTAATATGGGCTAATAACGGCGCTACACCGGCGATAAGGTATAAGCCGTATTCAATCCATTGATACACGCTGCTGTGGGTTTGTAAAAGGCGCTTATGTGACATCCGCGCACTGTCGTGTTGCTCACGATAATTGATGAGCTGTTGCGGGAGTTCCCTGGCTGCGGTCATTAACGAGGTCCTTTCTGATTTTGTCAGAGCCTGATAAATATAAATTCCTGGTGTTTCAGTGTTGCGACAAGAAGTTCTATCTCGCTTTACACTTCTTACCAAAAGTGTGAACTAATTCACAAAATTATTGTGAGGTGTAGGTTAGCGGTAGCGCTAACGTCTCTCAAGAGCACTTTAAAGCTATTTACTTCTAACAGTTTGGTTTCTTATTTCGAATCTTATCGACTGCTAATTCTAGCGCGAAAGAAGCTAGAAATTACTATAACTATAGTTGATAAGCTATTGATTAGGAGCCTATTTGACAACTTTTTACTTTTAAAACCAATACTGGACTAGGGCCAGTTTCAGGGCTCAACACTTAATATGGTGTGAACCCTAAAAACAGACTAGGTGAAGGCGTGCTATTCGCCAGTCGCAGGCTGCTCTTATTTGATAGTTAAGCAAGTGTTTTGCCAACTAGCTCACAGAGCAACCGCTTTGACAAGGGAGGGAAGCGATTACTCGGGCTGCCACTCCAGCACTTTAACGTGGTTGGTTTTACCGCCACTACCTGAGATGTCGCCACAGGTGATAACAACCTTTTGACCCGGCTCCAAACCGCCTTGTTCGGCCACCGTGTTCATTGCAGATTGGTAGACGTTATCGCCATTTACCGTGACATCGTAGAAGATTGACTTCACGCCGCGGTACAACGCCATTTTACGGCAGGTAACGCGGTCTCGAGATAAGCCGTAAATGGGTAGACCAGAGGCGTGTCTCGACATGAGCAATGCAGTATTACCAGACTCCGTTAAGCAAATGATTGCGCCAACATTGTCCATGGAGTTGGCAGCATATATGGCTGACATAGCAATGCACTCATCTATGTCATAAAAGTTACGATCTTGCCGATGATCGGTAATTTGCACATCTGGGTGCTTTTCTGCACCAACGCAGGTCGCCGCCATGGCTTTCACGACTTGCTCTGGGAAAGAGCCCGTTGCCGTCTCGGCGGACAACATCACCGCATCGGTGCCATCCAATACCGCATTAGCCACGTCGAATACTTCGGCGCGGGTTGGCACGGGTTGCTTGATCATGGACTCCATCATTTGGGTGGCGGTAATCACCGGCTTTTTAAAACGACGAGAGAAACGAATGATTTTTTTCTGGATGCCAATCAACTGAGGATCGCCAACTTCTACACCCAGGTCACCGCGGGCAACCATGACGGCGTCGGAGGCCTCGATCAGCTCTTCCAAGGTTTGCTCATTGGCAACGGCTTCAGCCCGCTCGATTTTACTGACCACGGCAATGGATGAATTGGCAGCCGCCAACGCCTTGCGCACCGGATTCAAATCGGCGGCACAGCTTGGAAAAGACACGGCTAAATAATCGAGCTCTAATTCGATGGCCAGCTGCATGTCTTGTTCGTCTTTGCTGGTGATGGCCGGCGCCGACAAACCACCGCCCAAGCGGTTTAAACCTTTGCGGGATTTTAACAGGCCACCATCAATTACCTTGCAGGTCACATCGGGGCCAGACACGGCCAAAACCTGCAGGCGCAGCAAGCCATCGTCGAGCAGTAAAATGTCGTCGGCTTTCACAAACTCCGGCAAAGGTTTATAACCCACTGGGATGCAGGTATCGGTGGCGGGTTTGTCGTCGTCGATGGTGAGTGTAATTTCACTGCCATTAACCAATACCACTTCACCGCCGGCTAAATCACCGATGCGAATTTTAGGGCCTTGTAAATCACCCAAAATGGCGGCGTTGCGGTTTTTTTCTTCGGCTACGCTGCGAATTATTTCGGCCTGCTTGCGGTGCCCCTCCGCTGAACCGTGTGAAAAATTCAAACGGAACACATTAACACCGGCATCCAGCAACTTAGCAATCATTTCTGGGCTAGAAGAAGCAGGGCCTACCGTAGCCACAATTTTCGTGCGGCGTAGATAACTAGACATAGGTCGTCCTTTATTATGGAGAATGGGTGCGCGAGGGGGAGCTGTATAATACAGCTTTTTAACGAGTTTTGTGCAACTAAAGTCTAGTCCAGATAGGCAAAACTTCCATCGGTGGTAGGTATTTAGGCCAAGTTGTGAACCCACTGCTGGCACTGCAGTTAACTGCAACAAAATGCAACAGCGCCATGGCCTGGCCCAGCCACAGAATTGCTAATACAACCAGCGAATCAACAACCCTGCCAGCACCATCCACACTAGAATCACCACCGCAGCCGCCACAAAACTCACCGGCTTTTGATTCACCCCCTGCGCCCGTTGCAACGCCCGCGCTTTAACCGCCGCCGGCACCAGCCACAGCACCAGCGCTAACCCCAAGGGCACAATCAATAGATCGTCCAACAAGCCCAAAATTGGAATAAAGTCCGGAATCAGATCAATGGGGCTCAGGGCATAGGCAGCCACCGCAAAAGCCAGCAATCGCAGGTAGGCAGGCGTGCTGCCATCACGGGCAACAAAATACACCACCAAAATCTGGCGCTTAAGCGCCTGGGCCCAGGCTTTAAGTGCTCGCCACATAACAAAACCTACAAAGATAATATCCACTTGAAATCAGAGTTCAGAGTCGGATAACAACGAAGGTGATAAATAGAACAAGCCAATAGAAAGCCAGCGCAGGCTTCTCAACCGCCTCGGTCAAAGCCCGCCCTATAAGACAGACTTCAACCAGCAGGCAGACATCAGAGCGTTAAAAACAAAGCAATGATGTCAGACAATAGTGCCACCGTGTTATTGGCACTAAGTAGAGAACAAATTAAAGCAATGCCTCGATCCGATCCATAATATCGGCCATACGCCGCGCCGTGGCTTGATAGGGCTCAGGCGTGGCCATATCCAAACCGGCTTGTTTTAAAATATTGTAAGGATGATCGGAGCCGCCGGCTTTGAGTACATCGATAAAGGCATCGCGCACCGCGGTGTCACCGGCCAACAGTTGCTCGGCGAACCAGGCCGCACCCGCCATGGACGTGGCGTATTGAAAGACGTAAAAGTCGTAGTAGAAATGCGGAATGTAGGCCCACTCGTTGGTGTATACATCGTCAATTTTTAACACGCCTTCATCGTGGCCGTGGTATTTTTTCAACAGCTCACCGTACAGCTCAGATAGCTTGGCACCGGTTAGCGGCTCGCCGGCTTCGGCGGTTTCGTGAATCAGTAACTCAAACTCGGCAAACATGGTTTGGCGGTAAAAGGTACCTCGCACCGACTCCAACGCCTGGCCCAGGTAAAAGAGTTTTTCTTCTTTGGTTTCGGCCCGCTCAATTAAATACTCCTCCAATAAAATCTCGTTGATGATGGAGGCAATTTCAGCGGTAAAGGTGGAATAGTCGGCTTTTTCAAACGGCTGATTGTCGTTGGCCAGCATGGAATGCACGGCGTGGCCCCACTCGTGGGCGTAGGTGGATAACGACTCGTAGTCATCGTTGTGGTTGAGCAGCACAAACGGATGCACATCGTAGAGCGAGCCATTCATATAGGCGCCGGAACGCTTGCCCGGTTGCGGATACACGTGGGCCCAATTGGCGTTAAGTGCGGTTTCCAAACGCGAGTAGTATTCATCGCCCAATGGCTTTAGCACCTCCAGCGTCATACGTTTGCTGGTGTCTAAATCGAAGGTTTTATCCAGTTCCACCAGCGAAGGATAGATATCGTAATAGCGCATATCGTCAATGCCCAGGATGCGGCCGCGCAGGGCAAAGTAGCGGTGCAACACCGGCAGGCTGTTATTAACTTCTTTAACTAAGGTGCGGTACACGTCCTCGGGCAGATGCTCTTCTTCCAACTGTTGCTGCAACACAGAATCGTAATTGCGCGCCTTGGCCAAAAACACGTTGGCCTGCACTTCGGTATTCAGAATTTGGCCCAGGCTGTCTTGGTAGTCGTCCCACACCTGCCAAAAGGTATCGAACACTAATTTGCGGTCTTCACGGTTGGCGGTGCTGCGGCCCCGGGCATAGCCGGCCTGGTTAAGCAGTAGGGTTTCGCCGGTGGAGAGCATGACATCCGGCCAGGGCATGTCGGCGTTGGCCAACAGCTCGTATATTTGATTGGGGCTGGTGAGCACATCCATGGCCGAGGCCAGCAATTGTTCGCCTTGCTCGTCCAATAAATGGTCGGCCTGCTCCAAGGTGCTCAGCAAATAAAAGTCGAACGGCTCTAGCCGCTCCTCGCGTTTAATATACTTATTTACTTTTTTAGCGCCCAACGACAGGATTTCGGGCTCCAACCACGCCAACGCTTGGCCATAGCTGGAGTACACCGAACGCGCTTTGGCCAACATGGCTTGGCTTTCCGCCACGCGTTGATCGGCATCCATGATTAGGTTGGCGTAGACATAGGCGCGCAGCAGTTCCTTTTGCACACCGGAAATCTGCTCCAGCGTATCGGCCATGGTGCCGGCGTTTTTGCCCAGGGAGCCTTTTAGCTCTGGCAAGCCGGCGATGCGTTTCTCCAGCTCGGCGATGGCATCGTGCCAGGCGGCAAGGTTGGGGTAGATTTCAGTTAGGTCCCACGCCACCACTGGTGTCGACGGCTTGGCCTCAGCCTGCGCCACCGTGGGCTGCCAGGCAAAAGTCGCCACGGCGGTTACGGCCGCCATGGCCAGGGGTAGGATGCGCTGTTTTAGGGTGGCTGAGTTAAGGTTTGCTAACGCCATGCTGATTGTGTTCCCTATGTTATATGGTGTGGTGTGGCTTGGCCGATCATTGCCCTGGGCAGTGGCCTAGTCCCGGCGTAGTCCCGGCTTAAGTGGCCCGGCTTAGTTTTTCGACGAAATAGACAACAAATTCCGCAGTTAGTGTGGAGCTAATCTGGTGGCGGCCCGAGCATAGGATGCTGTAAAGCCACAAAGGGTTGCTTACAAAGCTTGCTGGGCTGACGGCCTGTAAGCGCTTCTATATAAACTCCTTTTATATAGAAGAAGCAACGAAGTCCGCCAACAGGCCCACGGCCTCGGATTGATTATTGCTGGGCCGAGTTAAGCTCACCCCCACGGTACCCAGGCTGGGTAACAATGGGCTGGGCTTTAACACACTGAGATTTTCCGGCACCGTGCTGCGCGCCAGTGGGGTAATGCCCAGCCCCTCGTTAATGGCGGCGGTAATGCCCGATAAATCCGGGTTGGTGTAGGTCACCCGCCAGGACAGGCCTTCTGTGCGCAGCCGCGCTAGGGCTCTGCCGCGATAAACACAGCCGTCCGGAGCCACAATCAGCGGGATGGGACTGTTCTCGGCCAGGCTTTCCCGGCCGTTGCCCACCCACACCAGCTCCTCTTCTTTAACTAAGGCATTACCGGCGGTCTCTGGCCGGTCGTGCAGGGCCAGCACCAAATCAAATTGATTACGCTGCGGCTCACTGAGCAGGGCTTTGCTTAAGGCACTGGTGACTTCTAGGGTAATGTTGGGGTAGGCCCGGGCAAACTGACCCACAATTTTAGGCAGTACCGTGGTGGCAAACTCGCTGGGGATACCAAAATGCACCCGACCAATGACCGCCGTGGTTTGGAACTCGGCCAGTAATCGGTCGTTGAGCGCCAGTATTTGCTTGGCATACCTGTAAAGCACCCGGCCGTGGCTGTTAAGCTCTACCGGCGGGCCAACACGCTCCATTAACTTTTGGCCAACAAAATCTTGCAGGCGTTTTATTTGCAAACTTACCGCCGGCTGCGAACGCCCCAACACATCGGCCGCCGCCGTGTAGCCGCCACTTTCCACCACCGTTACAAAGGCGCGCAGCAGGTCGGATGGTATGTTTCTCATCGCTTCGCCACCATTTACATTGTTAATAGTTGGATTATAACTATTAATTAAACTTATTGGCGGCCGGGCTATACAATTGCGGGTTTTTCCACCGCCCAAACCGTTTACTCCGAGGCCCAGTTATGACGCAGGACGCCGAACTACTTACCACCGCGCTGAACGACCTACACATTTCGCTGGGCGCCAAGATGGTGCCATTTGCCGGTTACAGCATGCCCGTGCAATACCCAGCCGGGGTTAAAAGTGAGCACTTACACACTCGAAATGCAGCGGGTTTGTTTGATGTATCCCACATGGGCCAAGTGCTGGTGCGCGGCCCCAATGCCTGCGAACAGCTGGAGAAACTGATCCCGGTGGACCTGGGCTCCTTGGCCATTGGTAGCCAAAGCTACGGTGTTTTTAGCAATGAGCAGGGCGGCATACTGGACGATTTGATCATTGCACGCTGGGCCAAGAACTTGTTCTTTATTGTGGTCAACGCGGCCTGCAAACACCAAGATATCGCCCACCTAGAGCAACACCTGGAAGATTGCGAGGTGGATTACCTGGAAGACCGCGCACTACTGGCTCTGCAAGGCCCCCAGGCCGCCGACGTCATGGCGCGCTTTAGCGCTGAAGCCTGCCAGCTGACCTTTATGCAAAGCGCGCAAATTACCATCCAAGGCTTGGACTGCTTTGTTAGCCGCTCCGGCTACACCGGCGAGGACGGCTTTGAAATCTCTGTGCCCGCCGCAGACGCCACCGACTTTGCCGCCCAACTGCTGGCCGAGCCGGAGGTTGAAGCCATTGGCCTGGGTGCCCGGGACTCCTTGCGTTTAGAGGCTGGCCTGTGCCTCTACGGTCAGGACATGGACGCCGGTACCAACTTGGCCGAAGCCAATCTGTTGTGGTCCATCAGCGCTAAGCGCCGCGCCAAGGGCGACAACCCCGGCGGCTTTTTAGGGGCCGAGGCACTGTTTGCCGCCCAGACCAACGGCGTGGCCAAAAAGCGCATTGGCTTTGAAGTCAATGCCAAAACTCCTGTACGCCACGGCGCTGAAATTGCCGACCAACACGGTACCGTAGTGGGCGAGGTTACCAGCGGCGGGTTCGGACCAAGCCTAAACAAACCAATGGGAATGGGGTATGTAAGTACTGACTTGTCTAAGTTGGGTACCGAGCTATTTGCCATCGTGCGCGGCAAACAGGTGCCCATTACGGTGGCCAAAACACCGTTTGTGCCGCAGCGTTACTACCGCGGCTAACAACCCTCGTTATTCACTATCAGCCGCCAGCCAGAAGCCGCTGGCGGGCGACTGCTAAATTATCCACACCACTTGTTTAGGAACCACCATGAGCGTGTTGAGCGATACCCCCAACTGGCAAGACTTTTCCCATCGCCACATTGGCCCCGAAACCCGTGAACAGCAACAGATGCTAGAGGTCTTGGGCTACGCCACCATGGCGGAGTTTATCGCCCAGGTGGTGCCAGAGAATATTCGCCAACAAACGCCCAGCCAGCTGCCTGCACCCTTGGCCGAAACCGATGCCCTGGCAGCATTGCAGGCAAAGGCTGCCAAAAACCAAGTGATGCGCTCATTCATTGGCCAGGGATACTACGGCACCTACACGCCGGGGGTGATTTTGCGCAATATCCTGGAAAACCCCGCCTGGTACACAGCCTACACGCCCTACCAGCCAGAGATTTCCCAGGGCCGCCTGGAAGCGCTGTTGAACTTCCAAACCATGATTACCGAGTTGTCTGGTATGGACATCGCCAGTGCCTCCCTGCTGGACGAAGCCACCGCCGCCGCCGAAGCCATGACCCTGTGCCAGCGCATGGGCAAAAACAAAGGCAAGGTGTTTTTTATCGATGAACACTGCCTGCCGCAAACCATCGAAGTGGTACAAACCCGGGCCGAGCCGCTGGATATTGACGTTCGCATTGGTAACCCATTCAAAGACATCACCGACGACTGCTTTGGCGTGCTGTTGCAGTACCCCGGCGTAAACGGTGAGGTTGCCGATTTCACCGCCGTTATCGAACAGGCCCATGAGCACAAAACCCTGGTGGCCGTGGCCGCCGACCTGCTGAGCCTGGTGCTGCTGAAATCCCCAGGCGAGATGGGCGCGGATATTACCGTGGGCAGCAGCCAGCGCTTTGGTGTGCCCATGGGCTTTGGTGGCCCCCACGCCGGCTTTATGGCCACCCGCGAAGCCTACAAGCGTTCACTGCCCGGCCGCTTGGTGGGTGTATCCAAGGATGCCGATGGCAATACTGCCCTGCGCCTGGCCTTGCAAACCCGCGAGCAACACATCCGCCGCGAAAAGGCCACCAGTAACATTTGTACCGCCCAGGTATTGTTGGCCGTGCTGGCTAGCATGTACGCTGTCTACCACGGCCCACAGGGGTTGCGCGCCATTGCCCAACGCGTGCACGCCAGCGCCAGCGCGCTAGCTACCAGCCTGAAATTTTTGGGGGTGGAGGTGTGCAACGAGCAGTTCTTCGACACACTTACCCTCAACACCGGCAATAAAACCGCCAGCATTCATGAGGCCGCCCACAAGGCCGGCATCAATCTGCGCCACATCAACGGCGAGCAATTGGGCATTTCGGTGGACGAGACCACCAGTGCTGCGGACATCAACGCCTTGTTGAGCTTATTTGGCGGCAGCGAGCTGGACGCCGAAGCCGCTATCAACAACGCCGACTGGGCCATTGGTGAGGCCATGCGCCGCCAGGGCCCGGCGCTGCAGCACCCAATCTTTAACCGCTACCACAGCGAAACCGAAATGCTGCGCTACATCCGCAGCCTATCGGACAAAGACATCGCCCTGGACCGCGCCATGATTCCGCTGGGCTCCTGCACCATGAAGCTCAACGCCACTAGCGAGATGATCCCGGTGACCTGGCCGGAGTTTGCCAACATTCACCCACACGCGCCGGCGGAGCAAACCCAGGGCTACGTGGAGATGATTACCGAGCTGGAGCAACAGCTGTGTGAGATTACCGGTTATGCCGCTATTTCCCTGCAGCCCAATGCCGGCTCCCAGGGCGAATACGCAGGCTTATTGGCCATCCGGGGCTACCACCGCGCCCGCAATGAAGGCCATCGCAATATTTGTTTGATTCCGTCATCCGCCCACGGCACCAACCCAGCTTCGGCGCAAATGTGCGGCATGAAGGTGGTTGTGGTTGCCTGTGACAACAACGGCAATATCAACGTCGACGACCTGCGCACTAAGGCCGAAGCCCACAGCTCAAGCCTTGCCGCGATTATGATTACTTACCCGTCCACCCACGGGGTGTTTGAGGAATCGGTAACGGAAGTGTGCGACATCGTGCACCAACACGGTGGCCAGGTGTATATCGACGGCGCCAACCTAAACGCCATGGTAGGCTTGTGCCAGCCAGGGCAATTCGGCGGCGACGTATCCCACCTCAACCTCCACAAAACCTTTTGTATTCCCCACGGTGGCGGTGGCCCCGGTGTTGGCCCTGTCGCGGTAGCCGCGCATCTGGCGGAGTTTTTACCGAATCATGCCGCCCACGCCAGCAACGAGCAGGGCGTAGGCCCGGTATCCGCTGCGCAATACGGCAGCGCCAGCATTCTGCCCATTACCTGGATGTACATTCAAATGATGGGCGCCGATGGTTTGGTACGCGCCACCGAAGCGGCCATTCTTAACGCCAACTACATCGCCCACAAATTAAAAACCGCCTACCCAGTGCTTTACACCGGAGCCAGCGGCTTGGTGGCCCACGAATGTATTTTGGATTTGCGCCCGTTAAAAGACATCACCGGTGTTACCGTAGATGACATCGCCAAGCGCTTAATTGACTACGGCTTCCACGCACCGACCATGTCTTTCCCGGTGGCCGGCACCTTGATGATTGAGCCCACCGAAAGTGAACCACTGCAGGAGCTGGACCGCTTTATCGACGCCATGCTCACCATCCGCCGAGAAATCGACGACGTACAGCAAGGCACCACCGATTACGAAGACAGCCCACTGCACAACGCACCCCACACCGCCCTTCGCCTACTGGCCAGCGACTGGCAACACGGCTACAGCCGCGAGCAAGCGGCCTACCCCGTGGCCAGCCTAAAGCTGAATAAATACTGGCCGCCGGTGGCACGGGTGGATAACGTGTACGGCGATAAGAATTTGGTGTGTGCTTGTTTACCGATATCTGAATATGAGTAATTAGTTTGCGATTCAAGTCATGCGGTTGTGGGTGTAAACTAACGTAGCGGGACTCAATTGTAGTTTCGACATAAAATCACACTAAGCGCAAAGCAATGAACGACTACGACAACCTACCCGATGTACGCGATGGCCTGAATCGTAAAGAGCGGGCTATTTTGTATTGTTTGCATGAAACGCAAAAGGAGATGGGAGGGCGTAATGTGCCCACTATAATGTTGTATGGCCGGGTGTGTGAGTTGGTGGATATTAGCCAGCAGGAATTCCAAATCATACTGGCGCGCTTTACGGGTCTAACCAAAAATTCTAATAGCCCATCGCACTCCGGTTGAGAGGCTTTCACTTCTGATTTGAAATTCAGCACTGACCGGAGTGTTTAATGCCCGCTCTTTAAGCGGATTGTTAAGCAGAATGGGCCGATGGCGGCGCTGGTTCTTCCGCTTGTATCGAATTTCCGTTGGCCAAGCGTGACATCAGCATGGAATATTCTGTTTCGATAACCACCAGTAAGTCCGGCCAGCCGGTGGTGTTTTCGGTGCGTGCTTGCTGCTCAATATTGAACATGATTTTTTGCAAGCGGGGTGCACACAGGCTGGCGGCAGCACCTTTAAGGGTGTGTGCCAGCCCGGCTACTTGTTCTAGGTTGTTTTGAGCCAATTCCTGTTTTAGCTCGGTTATCTTTTCTGGCGTAGATTCTTTAAACGCATTCACTACCAGCTCAAAATGCTTTTGCCGTTGATTGACTTTGTTCATCAATTTGTCGGCGTCCCACACGTCTGAGCTATCTGCCGTTTTAGTTTTCTGCTGTGGCCCTGAGGCGGGTGTATCGGGTTTAGCCACGGGCCGGGCCAACCATTGGCGCAGTACCCGTTGCAAAGAATCTTGCTCAATAGGCTTGGTAATATAGTCGTCCATTCCGGCGAGGTCGCAGCGCTCTCTGTCACCGGCCATGGCAGCGGCGGTTATAGCGATAACAGGCACCTCGCGGGCGGCGTGGCCGGCATCTCCGGCGCGAATTTGTTGGGTGGCGGCGTAGCCGTCCAGCACCGGCATTTGGCAATCCATAAACACCAAATCAAAGGGCTCTTCGGCATCGTGTAAACAGCGTACCGCGGCTGCGCCGTCGGCGGCGGTTACCACCTCCACTGTGTAGTCTGCCAGTATCCCTTCCAACACCGCGCGGTTTGTGGCGTTGTCATCCACCACCAGAATTTTCGCAGGCCTACCCTGGGCGTTTAATGTGGTTACCACACCAGGCTGCAAGCCGGGAGCAGGTAAATTGCTGTCTGTGCACTGTAAAGCAGGCACCAAATCGGCGACGACCAACGCATTGTATAGATCCACCGGTAACACCGGTGCGAATAAGGTTTGCTGCTGTTCGCTTTCCTCAAAGCTCTCGGGTTGGCGCAGCAAGGCGATTACCGGGCAACGATGGGCCAATGACTGGGCCAAATCCTGGCGGCAGATGATGGCGTCAAAGCTGGTGGGGGGAAGGGATTTAACGGTGTCGATGACATCGACTAAGTTTGCTCCCCAGGCGGTTAACTGCCGGCTGATCCCCTGAGCAACAGCTGGAGTTATGCCCACTAAAGCTATGCTAATACCTGACAGGGAATCGGTGGGCCAGCCGGTGATTTGAGCATCTTCGCAGGCCATGACCAAATGGAATTTAAACGTGCTGCCCTTTTCTTTTTCACTAGTGACGGTTATGTCTCCGCCCATGAGCCGGCACAATTGCCGCGTAATGGACAACCCTAAGCCCGTGCCGCCGCGTAGCTGGACAATGCCATCGTCTTCTTGGGTGAACGCATCAAAAATGGTTTCTAAACCAGTGGAGCTAATACCAACGCCGGTATCCTCTACCTGGCCTTTAAGCACAAACTTGCCGTTGCTTTGCAACTCCGTGGACAAAGTGATTTTGACCCAACCCTCATCGGTAAACTTTATAGCGTTACTTACTAGGTTAGTGATGATTTGACGAAACCGGGTGCTGTCTCCCAACAGATAGAAGTGTTTCACTTGGGAGGTGTCTAAAATTAAATCCAGCTGTTTTTCTTCTGCGGTAATGGCCAGGGAGGTGACTACGGATGAGATCACATGGATTAGATTGAACTTTTCCTGGCCGACATCCAACTTGCCAGCCTCTATTTTGGAAATATCCAACACGTCGTTAATTAACCGCGCCAACACTTGGGCACTGTTTTCCGCCATTTCAAAATAGCGTTGCTGGGTTTGCGGTGGGTTGTCTTTTCTTAACAACCGTAGCATACCGATAATGCCGCCCAGCGGAGTGCGTATCTCATGGCTGACATTGGCAATAAAATTACTTTTCGCTTTGCTTGCGGAGAGTGCTTGATTACGGGCCTTTTCCAACTCCTGGGTTCGTAGCTGAACTTGCCTCTCCAAAAGTTCGTGCGTTTCTTTGGCGGTTTCGAGCTCAGTTAAGTCACGTACGATGGCAGCAACCCCCACTACGGCGCCGGAGTTGGATTTCACAGGAGACAAAGCGATAGAAGCAGTAAAGGTATTTCCATTGCGGCGCAGTACATCAACCCGGATAGGATCTAGATAATCACCATCAATAATTTTCTCGATGGAGCTTTGTATTCGGCTTTGGTCGTCAACATCAAACAGCAAATTGACCAGATACTGCCCTTCCGCCTGGCGTCCAGAATAGCCAATGATATTGTGGGCAGACGTATTCCAATTAATAACTTTTCCTTCAATATCTGTGGCTACAATCGCATCTACTGAGCCATCCACAATGGCCTCAAACCGAGCACGTACCTCGGTTAACGCCAGTGACTGTTTCACATTAGACTGATAGTACAAAATAAATGCAATAACGATCACCAGTATACCAGCGCCGATAATTAGAGATTGCGTACTCTGGGCAAAAATAAGCGATTGGTAGGTATCAAAAGGTAGCCCAACGACGATATTTAAAACGATGTTACGGTCGTGTCCGCCTAGGCGAAGGCGATCGTATGAAAAGAAATAGGTGCTATTGGTGACGGTGTTAGTTTGTTTTACCAACTGGCCAAGGTTCACATCCCAATTAAAAGGAGCGAACTCACTATCCCAGGTGGCTGATTTATCGAATTCGTACTCAAACGCTTTGTTTCTGTCTGGGTGAATCAAAAACCCACCCACGTCGTTAGTCAAGTAAAGAACTAGCTCTTGGGGCACGCTTTGCTCAATCTGCTTCAGCATTATGGAGGCATCAACATTGATGACAATCATGCCGAAGATATTCTGCGCTTCATCGTAAATCGGCAAACCCAAACGTAGGGTAGGAGTTTCTGGCTGGGCTACTTGGCCGAACTCTCGATTTAAGTCGATACTGGAAATATAAGTTTGGCCGGGTGGCTGGGCGGCAATTTTTTTGACGTAGCCTCTATGGCCTTTCGCCTGGAGTTTGTCTTCTGTAATCGACACGATATCGTTGTTTTGCCGCTCTACCCGAACGATTTCCCGACCATCATCGGCCAAACCAATAAAGCGGGCTTGAAAGACTTCATTATTGTGCTTTAAAAATGCCTCAAATATGATTTGTAAACGCTGCACCCACAGAGCACTGGTAGTGCCGTCGAATGGATCTACGCCATTATTTTCGCTGGCACGTACGATACCTTGGATGGGTGGGGTAGCGTGTAAAAATTGTATTTTGGTTTTGGCATTTTCAATGGTTTGGGATATAAATTCGACTTCGCTTTGGATAACCCTATCAATGTTTTGCTGCTGTTGATTTAGGATCCTATCACGTGCACCAAAGTGCAATAGAAAACCCACCGCAATACTCACAGTGATTAACAGAGTTATCGCGCAATAGGATCGATTAACGCTGTTAAACTGCTGATTTTTTATACCACTCATAACCATTTAAACACTGTATTCATTAAGCAATCTTTGCATCACCAAGCCCAGGCCATCATAGATCAGAACTCACTACACTGCGGCACTGGACAAACTACCGTTTATTTTCTCAATTACTCTAGGCAGGCTGGAGAAGGGTACGGGTTTAGCGTAGTAAAACCCTTGCACCAAGCGGCAGCCTCTTTGGGCGATAAATCTCTGTTGCTCTGAAGTCTCAACACCCTCGGCCAATACCTCTAGGCCCAGCCCGTCTGCAATGGCGGTAATGGCTCCGACGATGGCGGCGTTTTCTTTGCGATCCAAAGACATAAATGCGCGGTCTATTTTAATAACACTGACCGGATATTTGGCAACGTAGGACAAGCTAGAATAGCCAGTTCCAAAATCATCAAGGGCCAGCGCCACCCCCATGCGGTTGAGCACGCTTAATTTGCTGCACACACTTTCGGATTCGTTTACCAACAAGCCCTCTGTAATTTCTAACTCCAAGCGATTGGGTGGCAGGCCGCAGCGGCGCATGGCTAAATCCGTTGCGCGGATAAAATTAGGGTCATCGAATTGGCGGGGCGAAACATTAACCGCGACGGTGTAATCCTCTTTATGCTGTTTGCGCAGTGTTTGTATTTCTCGGCAGGCTTTGTTTAACACCCACTCACCTAACGGCACTATTAAGCCGGTATCTTCGGCAATGGGCACAAACTGGGACGGGGGTATCATACCTTTCTCTGGGTGAGCCCAACGAAGTAATGCCTCCACGCCAACCACTTTGCCGGTTAACAAATCCACCTGTGGCTGGTAGTACAGCGACAGTTCTTCTTTCTCAAAGGCGCGGTGTAAGTCTTGCTCCAGAGCAATGTGTTTGAGCTTTTTGTCTGCTAGCTCCTGGGTAAAGGCGGCAAACGAGTTGCGGCCGCTTTGCTTCACCTGGTACATGGCGATGTCCGCGTGCTTGAGCAATTCCTCTACGGTTGTGCCGTCATCCGGCGCCATGCTTATGCCGATGCTTGGGGTTACTTTAATACTGGTAGCGCCAAGCCTTATGGGCATCCCCAGGGCATCAATGACTTTTAGCGCTACAATCTCCATGGCTTTATGGTTGGCGATATCGTCTAAGATAATGACAAATTCATCGCCGCCCATGCGGCATACCGTGTCGCTATCGCGCACGGTTTTTTGTAGGCGCTTGGCCACTTCTTTTAGTAACTCATCACCAGCTAAGTGGCCTAGGGTATCGTTAACGCGCTTAAAGTGATCCAAATCGATGGCCAGTATGCCGGTTTTAACGCTGTGGCGTTTGGCAAGGCATACCGATTGGCTGAGACGGTCGTGCATTAGAGCGCGGTTGGGCAATCCGGTAAGGCTATCGTGATGTGCCAGGTGCTCAATATAGTCGTTGGCCTTTTTCTGTTCGGTAATGTCATAGGATACAAACAGAAAGCCGGAGGGCTTGCCGTCTTGATGGCGCATCACCGTGGTGGTGAGGTTCACCGGTAGGGTTTGGCCATTCTTTTGCACGTAGGTCCACTCCTTACTTTCTATAATACCGTGCATGGCCTTTTGAGTGAGGGCGTTAAACGTGGTTTTTTTACTCTCGGTTAATTCAAAATGGGTTGCTGCCAAGTGCTTACCAAGCTCTTCCCTCTCGTGCAAACTCAGAATATTCTGCTTGTGCACCAGCTCTTCCTTGCTGTAGCCCAGTGTGTTTTCAAGCGCAGGGCTAACGGCGGTTATGGTGCCTTCTAAATCCGTGGCTACTATATTAAAGGGCGAGTATTCGATAATGGCGTGCTGAAGCTCCGTGGCCTTACGCATGGTTTCTTCGGCTTTTTTACGCTGGCTGATATTCACCAGGGTAAGCAGCTTTTTTATTTCGCTACCAATATCAATGCTGCTCACCGATACCTCTACCGGTATCACCGTGCCTTCCGATGTGGTTATTTCTATATCTTTTGCATTGTTAGCATTCGCGTCGGGCGTGGCGTGCAATAAATTTTTAAATTCAGCTAGCGATTCGGTAGCAATAAAGTGGTTAACGTTGACGCCCACCAGCTCATCCACCATGGCGCCCATCAGTTGACAGGCGGACTCATTGGCTAGGAACAACTCGCCATCTTCATTAATGGCAGTAATAGCCACCGGCGCCTGCTTTATGACGTCGTGCAATGCGTACTGCACCTGCTTGCTGCTGGTAACATCGGTAAAACTTAGCACGTAGCCGTTGTCGCCCAAACGGACTGACCTTATTTCATAGATGATTTCTGCAGCGTTGTATTCCAAAAACGAATATTGGCCTTCAATTAATGACTGTATTTTTTCGTCGATTTCAGCGTCTGTTTTGCAGCCATTTACCGTGCCGACTTCCGCCAGTAGAGCTGCTAGGTCCAACGTGGTATAGCCAATGGAGTCCAGTAACGCATTGCCTCCACAGAGGGATTTGAAATAGGTGTTGCAATATTGCGCCCGTAGGCTGGCGTCTAAGGTGACTACTCCCTGGGCGATAGCGTCTAACGTCAAGCGAGAGATTTCCCGCTCCCGTTCCAAATCATTTTCCAACCGTGTGGTGCGCTTATCCAGCTCGTGCTTTTTCAGCGAACGCTCTAATACCGAACCGATATAGCCAACATAGTTGCCGTCGCCATCTTTTGTTATAAAGTCTACGGCGCCATTGTTGAGCGCATCAAACGCTAGGCTTAGATCGTTGGCGGCGGTCATAATCACCACAGGAATGTTAAAGTCTGCCCGCACAATGGCTTTTAATAGCTCCACCCCGCTCATGTTTGGCATGTAATGGTCGGTGAGTACAATGTCGAAAGACTCAACCAATAATGTATTAAGCGCCTCTCGGCCATCTTTTACGTGGCAAACGAAGAAATCCTCACTCTCCAATAACGGCACGATCAATGCCGATTGCACGGGGTCATCTTCTACATACAGCAAACGATTGGACCGGGTGATTATTTCAAAGGTTTGGCCGTCATCGTTGGCTACGTTCAGTAGGGTCGAACTGTTTTTCATTCCACGCCTCGATACTCACAAATTGCGATGTAATTCATAGTATAGCGGCTGACACACAACAGCCACGGGCCCACAATGGCGACCAGAAAAACACAGCCTTTTAGATAGTAATTTCCTATGAGGTAATATGCGCCATTGATGTTGAACAAAATAAACCAGCAGATAAACATCCGCTTTTACTTTAATCACTTCACAGGCCAACCTTGTATACACACATTTTATGCAAGGCTTAATAAGGCCCTTGTATGACTGGACATTCTTGCTTTTCGATCTTCTTAAACTTTTTTTACATTTACAATAACTACATGGCAGCGGAAACCTTGCCACTCATTGCATTGGGTTCCATACCTGCATCGCTGCTCGGTGCACAATCCTTTTTCAATATATTCAGGCTATGTTTCGTAGCACTTGTCGTTGGTCTTGCAACAACCTGTCTTATGTAACAATCTGAATTGTCTAGTAAATTATTTATTTTATACAATCATGCCTATAGTTTTTTTCAATAGATGCAACGATTGCCTTCAGGTCGTTTTAAGCGACCACAATCGGCTTGAGTGAATTTAATGTCAGTATTGATGCCCAATTTTTCATAGCAAAGTAGTGACTAGTTTTTAGGCTGGTCAGTTCTTTTCGCTATATAATTCGCACTGTTAACCTTATAACCGTTGGCCAGATTAGGCCTGTTAGCTCCAGGATTAATGTTAATGAGTCACCCCTTCGATGCGGCCATTGTTGGCGGCGGTGTAAAAAAGATTTTAACCACACTTCATACCGTGCGTCGCATGGGCATTCGAACCAGCGCCAGGGCCTTAAATGCCAACAATGCCTGTAAGGCTTGCGGTTTGGGTATGGGTGGCCAACGAGGTGGCATGACCAACGAGTTAGGGGAGTTCCCGTCGGTTTGCAACAAAAGCGTGCAGGCCCAATCCAGCGATAACCGACCGGCCATTCCCGAAGCGATTTTTGACCATCCCATCGACGAATTTAAAAAGCTCAGTGGCTGGGAGATGGAATCTTTGGGCCGGCTCAACACGCCGCTCATTAAAAGAGCCGGGGCACAACATTACACCCCCACTAGCTGGGCCGAGGCGTTGCGCTTTGCGGGCGATGCCCTATTAGCCACCCAACCCCAACGCAGTTTTTTCTACGCCTCTGGCCGCTCATCCAATGAGGCCGGGTTTGTGCTGCAGTTAATGGCACGATTATTTGGCACCAATAACGTCAACAATTGCTCCTATTATTGCCACCAAGCCACCGCCGAGGGTTTGGCTAACAGTATTGGCAGTGGCACGGCTACCGTCGAGTTAGCCGACTTATCCGGTTGCGATTTTATATTTGTTATTGGCGCCAACCCGGCCAGTAACCACCCCCGGTTTATCCATCAGTTGCAAGCCTGCCGCCAGCGCGGAGGCCAAGTTATTGTTATAAATCCTGCCAAAGAACCCGGCTTGGTACGCTTTGCCGTGCCCAAAAGCGTTAAATCTCTGATCGCCGGCGGCAGTGAGATTGCATCCGATTATTTACAGCCCAAAATCGGTACCGACCTCGCCCTCTTCACCGCCCTGGGCAAAGCCGTGCTGGAATTACGCGGCGAGGACCAGGCCTATATTGATGCCTACACCACCCACTTTGTGGATTACCGCTCACAGTGCGAGCTCAGTGATTGGGACGACCTGTGCACCATATGCGGGGTTAGTAAGCAGGCTATTTTTCGGGTAGCCAAAGCTTACTGTAAAGCCAAGCGCGCTGTGTTTGCCTGGGGCATGGGCATTACCCAGCATCAAAATGGTGTGGACAATATAGAAGCCATTGCCAACCTGGCGCTGATGCGCGGCATGGTGGGCAACCGTTATTGTGGCCTGCTGCCGCTGCGCGGCCACAGTAATGTGCAGGGCATAGGCACCATTGGCGTGGTCCCGGTATTAACAGAAGTGGTATTCGACAACCTAGAGAAGCATCTGCAGGTAACGCTGCCCTCGCAGCCCGGCCTGGATACCTTGGCCTGCCTGGAGGCTGCCAGCCGTGGTGAAATGGACAGCGCAGTATTGATGGGCGGTAATTTGTATGAGGCCAGCCCGGATAGCCGCTGGGCACAAACCGCCCTTAACAAGATTGGCTTTAAATGCTTTTTAACCACGACGCTGAACCGCGGCCATGTGCATGGCGTGGAAGACGGCGATGTGGTTATTCTGCCCGTCACCGCCCGTGACGAAGAGTGGCACGCCACCACCCAAGAATCCATGTTTAATTTTGTACGTCTTAGCGATGGTGGTATCGAGCGGTTTGATAACGTACGCCCGGAAACGGAAATTTTATGCGACCTAGCCAACCGCTGTATTGAACACAGCGCCATCGATTTCCATCAATTTAAATCCCACGGCAATGTGCGTAAGGCCATTGCTGCCACTGTTCCTGGTATGGAGTTGTTGGCCGATATCGATATCGCCCGGCATGAGTTTCACGTTAAGAATCGCCTGCTGCACAAGCCTAAGTTCCACACCGCCAACAAGCGGGCAAGGTTTACGCGTCACTGCTGGGACCCAGCCCTACTCAACAATGAGCAATTTCCGTTTCGACTGATGAGCGTGCGCAGCGAAGGCCAATTTAACTCCACTATTTACGAGCAGTGCGATACCTACCGCGGCGCAGACAAACGCTGGCTGGTGATGTTAAACCCAAAAGATATGGCCAATGCAGACCTAGCCGCCGGTGACTTTGTGCACCTACATTCGCCCTATGGCACCATGCGCGATGTAGAGATACAGCCTTTTGATCTGCCCTGCGGCAATGTCATGGCCTACTACCCCGAAGCCAACGTATTGGTTGGCCGCGAGCGCGACCCGCGCAGCCAAACGCCGGCCTTTAAGTCGGTGGCCGTGGCCATTGAGGTTGCCCTGCGGCACAGCGAAGCGTAAAGCGGTTGTAAAACTACACGGCCATTATGGCCATTGGCTGGCGCCTTTCATAGGCACTGTGGTGACGGTTTGCTATCATCCGAGCTTTGTGGCGCCAATTATGCGCTGACGATTCACTCAAAGGGGACACTCACACGGTTTTGCCCGTACCGTCTTGTAAAGGAACATTCCATGGCTCGACTTGCACAACTTGTACTGATTACTTTCGCCCTGGCACTGGCCGGCTGCTCCACCGCCTACTACGCTGCCTGGGAAAAACTCGGCGTTGAAAAACGCGATCTTATGGTAGACCGGGTGGAAGACGCCCAGGAAGCCCAAGAAGACGGTAAAGAACAATTTGCCACCGCCCTGGAGCAGTTTAAATCCGTGGTTGAATTTGATGGCGGCGACCTGGAAGACTACTACGATTCGCTCAACAGCGAATTGGAAAATAGCCAAGAAGCCGCCGAAGAAATCACCGGCCGCATTAACGATGTAGAAGACGTAGCCGAGGATTTGTTTAAAGAGTGGGAAAACGAGTTGGATCAATACACCAATGCCAACTTCCGCCGCGACAGCGCCGCTAAACTGAACGAAACCCGTAGCCAATACCAGCGCCTAATCACCTCCATGCGCAGAGCCGAGTCTTCCATTGAGCCCGTGCTGGCGGTATTGAATGACAACGTGCTGTATTTAAAGCACAACCTAAACGCCCGTGCCATTGCCTCGCTAAAAGGCGAACTGGCTACGGTTAATCAAAACGTGGATAAACTGATGTCCAATATGCAGGCGGCCATCGATGAATCCAACTCGTTTATTCAGTCGCTAAATAACTGATCAGCACACGGCAGCTTTGCCGTTTAACTGCTGAACACTAAAAAGGGCAGCCTAACAAGGCTTGCCCTTTTTTATTGCCACTCAATTAAGCAATGGTTTTATTTATTGTCGTAGCGGTTGTAATCCAGCCAACCGGCGATGTCCGGTTGTTGACGATGGTACTGGTTGTGCAAATCATCACTCACTTGCCAAAAGTCGGCGTTGGTGCGGCGCACGCCGTATTTATCCACCAGCTGGGTGTAGTCGCTGTCTTTTTCCATGGCAACCAGGTCATCCGCGAAGGCCGACAACTGCTGTTCGGTAACCGAAAAAATAACATTGGGGTAATCGCCCACCAGGCCATGGGTTACCGTAATGGTATCCTCCGATGGCATACGGTTGTCTTTTTCATCAAACAAACTGGTAATGTTTAAGTGCGCGCGGTTAGCCAATACGCTGAACAATTGCTTGGCGCCGTTGCTTTGTTCCACCATTAAAATAGACGTTTCTGATAATAGTGCCGCCGGCGCACCTTTAGTATTTTGCACGCGCAGTAGCGGCTGTTTAATGCCGTCGGCCACCTCGGCACTGGCGAGGTTATAGCGCTGGGATACGGCAGGCCCAATGCGATCTTGTATGCGCTGGTATAGCGCTTGTTTTGGATCTTCGTCGCCATACTCAATCGCCGGCTCCGGTAATTCCGCCAGAGAGTAACTCAGCAAATGTTTGTGTAGGCGATCGGATGACTCTCGGTACCAGTAATCTCGCACGGCGGTGCGTTGCGCCACTGGCAGCAAGGTTAAAAAGTTCAGCTCGCCTTCAATACGCAAAAAGTCCATGTACAAGCGGGTATTGAGCTGATGGGTTAAATTACCGTACACATCGAAATCCACTGTTAGTAAATAGTGGATACGCTCCAACAATGGATAGTCAATTAACCAAGCAGTTTTGGGTGGATTACCAATAATGCCCTTGCGCACGGCGGCATCGTCGAAATTTCTGAACACCGTTAATGCCGCGTTTTGATTGATCTGGTTGCCGTCCCATACCAAGTTCATATCAATGGGTTGTTCGGTAAAAAACTGCTGCAGCTTTTGCGATTTGGCTTTTTGGTATTTCAGATGCAATTCGGAGTAGGTGGTCCAATAAGACAGCAAACCTCCGTTGCTTCCTTGCTCACCGGGCAATCGGAGATTGGAAGCCTGTTGTTCTAAAAAGCCATCCAACATAGGCGCTGCGTTGGTATCAGGGTTAACAAAAAATACCCAGAAGTGATCGTTAATCACGTCCACTGCCACTTGGCCTCGGCACACCGGGCCTTTGATAAAACCGGCGATGTAAAAATGCGCTTCTTCCAACAAAAATCGGTAACGCGATCGCGCTGGAATTTGTTCAAAGGTCACAAACGGATTGAAGTTTTCTTGTTGGTAACCGGGTAGAGAATTCACCTGGTATTGCGGGGTAAAAAATAATTCTGTAATCCACTGCTCCCGCTTATCGTTTAACGCATAGGGCAGGTGGGTTTTACTGACCAACTCTACTGGCTGATACTGTAATCGATAATAAAATTCGGTAGTGCCGGGGTGGTCTGAAGGAATGCGCGTAGCAATAACATCAATGGCTTGCCCCGGCGGGGTTTTAGAGCGCACCACTTTAAAGTAACTGCGGTTATCTGGTTGCGGTTCTACTTGGTCAAAAAACAGATTGGCCAAAAATAGGTGCTCGTAAAAATAGCGGGCAAATAGGCGAGACTTATTATCAGTTTGGTTTAATAGCGCCTCCCATTTTTCCACCGCCGCCTGCAGGCCGGTACTGAGTGGCTTGGTCTCTGGCAGCCAAGCGCCATCGGCCACCCACTGCTTAATGGTTGCCGTTTGTTGCTCGTCTAGGCCAGGCAGGCCGTAGGGCATTCCGGCTTCCGGGTAGGCTTTGGCGTAGTAGTCGAAGGTTTCTACCTTGGGGCATTGATTCTCTCGGTTAAGGGCAAAATCAAAATGGTCTTCGCTGAGTATCTTGTCGCCGGGCAGCGGGTGGCGGGCTTTCAAATCCAGCACTTTAGCCAAAAGGCTGCCCTCTAGGTTGGCCTCCGGTTGATCTCGGCGCTCGTTAACTACCGGGTAAAAGCCGCGCTGGCGCCAGCCGTCGGTGTCGGGTTCATCCACAAATAAGCGGGTGGGATCGGAGGCGGTTAAGCGCTTGCCACGGTACACAGGGTAGTCGACTAGGCCGCGGTCAATACCTTGGGCCGAGCTGAGCTTGAGCTGGCAGGGAGCATCGTAACAGGCGTGGCACACCACACAGCGGCTATCCAGAATAGGCTTTACCTCCTGCTCAAAAAAATCCACCTTGGGGTTCGATTCCACCAGCCGATCTTTGGTTTCCGGTTCACCGTATTGGCGATTAAACTCGTGGTAGGTGTAAGCCGCGCAGGCAGTGAGAGCTAAGCACAGAGCGAACAGTGTAATGCGGTTAACCCGCCTAAAGAAAAGGGCCATAATCTCTTGTAGTAAAAAATGTCTTGCTTAAAAATAGTCGTCTTTGTGTAGTGTCTTTCGACGGTTATTTGTGTTAGTCACTCGCTGGGCGATTTAGCCTAAATACTCGAACAGCATAGGCTTTAAAATCGCCAGCACGGTGACGATAAACATCCAAAATAACCGCCACAACAATTACCACCCCGGTGATCACCCGCTTGGTGGGTTCAGAGGCTCCCACCTGGGCTAGTCCGGTTTGCAACACGGCGATAATCAACACCCCCAAAAAGCTGTTAACCACCGAGCCACGGCCGCCGGCTAGGCTAGTGCCGCCAATCACCACCGCCGCGATGGCAGATAGCTCAAGGCCAATGCCTGCGTTGGGGTCTGCGGATTCTAAATAGGCCACATGAAATAAGCCACCTAAGCCTGCCATTAACCCCGAAATCACAAATGCGGCAATTTTGATGGGCGTTGTCTTAATACCCGATAACCGTACCGCTTCTTCATTGGTGCCCACAGCTATTAAATAACGGCCAAACACGGTTTTAGATAACACCACTTGGCCAATGACCACCAACAGCACCGCCAACACCAGGGACGGTGATAGCCCCAGGCCCGGTAAAGGTGTAGCAATAGCCGAAACCGAGGCCCCAAGATAGTGCGTCTGCGAGCCGGTTGTTAAATAGGCCGCACCGCGCCCAATCTCTAACATGCCCAGGGTGACAATAAACGAAGGGATGGCCCAGTGGGCACTGATAAAGCCATTGATCAAACCACAAACAGCTCCGGCCATTACCCCTACGCAGGCAGCCACCAGGATGGATTGTTGCCAGTCCACCAGCACCCAGCCAATCAACGCCCCGGACAGCGCCAATAGCGACCCCACCGACAAATCAATGCCGGCAATCAGCAGCACAAAGGTCATTCCAATGGCAATAACGGCCAGGGCGGGTATCTGGTTGGCAATGGTGGTGAAGGTTAACAGCGTTAAAAAGTGATCACTCAACAGGCCAAAAAGGCCAATGAGAGCCAGCAAAACACAGAATAAACCCAGGTACTCCCAGGGCAGGTAGCGCAGCGGTGATTTCATAGTGAATTTTCTTACAGGCTAGGGCCAACGGACGCTTGCGGACGCCGGCCGGGTATTAGAAAGTTTTCGCAGGCTGCGGCCATAAGCTGCTCTTCGCTCCATTGGCCGCGGTTAAATACCCGAGTGATTTCGCCGGCAGACATCACGGCTATGCGATCGCACAAATGGGTCAGTTCTTCGCTTTCACTGGAGACCACTACAATGGCCTTGCCAGCACGGGCAAGGTCGTCCAACAGTTGGTAGATCATGCGCTTGGTGTGCACATCGATGCCGCGGGTGGGCTCGTCAAACATCAGCAGGTCGCAATCGCGCAGCAACCAGCGCGCAATAATGGCTTTTTGCTGGTTGCCACCGCTGAGCTCGCCAATGGGCTGGTCGATATGGTCGCATTTTATAGCCAGTGCCTGCTGCCAATGCCCGGCGGTGGCGGCCTCTTTTGTGCTGTTGATCCAGCCCTTGCCGCTTACCGTGGACAGCTTTGCCAAGGTGATATTGTGTTTGATGGCCAGCGGCAACAGCGCCGCCTGCTGCTTGCGGTCTTCGGCGATCATGCCAATACCTGCCGCCACCGCTTGGGCTGGGCTTGCCGGTGCGTAGGCTTGCGCCTTCTGGGCCCTCGTTATTGTCATTTCGCCCTGGCTGCCCGCCGGGGCTAGGTCGGCCCCAAAAATGGCCCGCAATAGCTCGGTACGGCCGGCGCCAATCAAACCGCCGATGCCCAAAATCTCGCCCCGGCGAATGGTTAGGTTGATGTTATTGAGCAGCGGCGGGCGGCTTACCTTGGTTAGGGTAAGTAGGGCATCGCCCGGGGGCCTGGGAGCAAAGTGTTGCGCCTGGTCGCTGGCCACACCGGACATATCCTTCACTATTTGCTCGGCGCTGATGTCGGCCTTGGCCTGCCGGGAGACGATATTGCCATCACGCAAAATGGTTACCGTATCGGCGATGCGCTCAATGTCTGCCAGGCGATGACTGATGTATAAAATGGCCACTGCCTGTTTTTGCAAACGCCGAATTTGCTGAAACAGTATGTCGATTTGTGGGTCGGTGAGGGCAGCGGTGGGCTCATCCAGCAGCAGTATTTTGCAGGGCTGACTGATGGTTTTGGCTATTTCCACCAATTGTTGTTGGCCCACCCCCAAGCGATGCATGGGTGTCGTTGGGTCTAGGGATTCCAGCCCCACCATGGCCAGGGCTTGGCTTGCCTGTTGGTTGAGCCTTGGGTAGTCAACAAACCCCCAACGCTTGGGTAAATGTGCCAGGCCAATGTTCTCTGCCACCGACAGCTGGTTAATTTGCGACAGCTCCTGGCGCACCATGCGCACACCCAGGCGTTCGGCCTCGGCCACCCCCCCGGGTTGGTAGTCCAAACCCTGCAGGCGCATACTGCCAGTGCTGGCCGCCAGTTGACCACTGATGATATTGCACAGGGTACTTTTCCCGGCACCGTTGGCCCCCATTAACGCCAGCACCTCACCCGGAGCCAGCGTTAAATCAATGCCTTTGAGCACAGCCGCGTTAAAGGTTTTGCCCAAGCCGTGCAGCTCTAGCAGGCTCATGGCGTGGCGGCTTTGGTAATCAGATCCACCGGGGTTTTCTTATCTTTGGGTTGGCCACCGGCCAGTATCTCCAGCGCAAAATCAATCCCAAACACCGCCAGTTGGCCACCGTACTGCTCCGCCGTGGCCACTAGGCGATCGTTGGCCAGCAGCTCTTTGGCGGCGGCGATATTATCGAAGCCAACCAGTTTAATTTGCTCGGATTTACCGGCCTGTTTCAGCACCGCTGCAGCGCCCAAGGCCATGCTGTCGTTGGCGCACAAAACGGCCGCCAAGTTAGGGTATTCGTTGACCAAAGCCGAGGTAATGGTGCTGGCTTTGGCCTGTTGCCAATCGCCATTTTGAACCGACACCACCTTCATACCCGTTTGCTGCATGCTGTCTTCAAAGCCGGCCTGGCGCTGTTGGCCGTTAAAGGCGGTGGCAATACCGGCAATAATGGCGACCTCGCTGCCGGGCTGCAGTTGCTTGGCCAGGTAGTCACCCACCTTTTTGGCCCCGGCCCGATTATCCGGCCCCACAAAAGGCACGCTGAGGTTGGCCTGCTGCAGTACCGACTGATCCAATTGATTGTCGATATTCACCACCACAATGCCAGCGTTTACCGCACGCTTTAACACCGGCACCAGCGCTTTGGAATCCGCCGGGGCAATCACAATCACATCCACCCCAATGGCCATCATCTGCTCTACCAAGGTCACCTGCTGGGTAAGGTCGCTTTCGTCTTTGATGCCGTTAACAATTAGGTCGTATTGGCTGCTGTGCTCAGCGTGGTGCTGGCGAGCACCATCGGCCATGGCCACGAAGAATTCGTTGGCCAGGGATTTCATAATCAGCGCTACCTTAGGCCTTTGCACCTCGGACTGGCCGTTAGATTCCGTGGCGCTATCGCTGCAGCCTAGCAGGGCGCAGAACACCGAAATTAAAGCAAATAAAGAAAATGCCGAGCGCAATCGACTTCGCGCGGTACATCGTCTCACCGTACTAATTAATAAAAAATTCAAATAAAAGCTCATAGAAGCTCCTCATAACTTGCTACAAACCTAAACCTTTGTTTGGTTCGTGATGTATCTAACTTCTCCGAATACACGGTAGTACTATAAAAGTACTACATAAAATTGCGGATTTCTCATACTTCGAATGAATTTAGCAGTCAGCCCATACCGACGGACCGACGGGCGCTATTGCTGTTGAAGACTTAATTCCTCGCTGAACCAATTTTACATTTTAACCTGTGTTGGATGTTCGATTTCTCGAGAACAGGCATTAAAAATAAATTCAAACCCTGTAGCTTGTGTAAAAAAACTAAAGGAGCAAAACTACTATGGAAATCGTTACCATGACACCAGCTGCACGAAGAGAGCTTGAGCGAGCATGTTCAAAACAATCTAATTGGAATGACTTTGGTTATTGGATTGGTAAAGGTAATGCACCAAATTGTTTTCAACGAGAACACGATAAAAGTACCATCTCACGCGTAATCTTCTTCCCGTCCGATGACAGCGCAAGTCGTTGGAACTCTGCGTGGGAAAGAGAAATAAGGCACGGCGGACATTGTGGCACCGTGGGGTTAACTGTAGCCGTCACGCTAATATCTTCCGCTGGAGTCGGCGCAGTAGTTGGGACCATTGCTGCTATTTTTAAAGATGAACTCCAAGCTAAACTGTTCTACCCCAAAGTCGAGCGAGAATGGTCCTGCAACATCTGTTTCAATCACGAATATCGTTGGGCTCCGCACCCATCTGAAAGAAAAGAATTTTATCAAACCATTGAAGCGAAGATTACCGATCACAATGGAGAAATCGTATCTGAGTTTGATAAAGCCTACGCCCATTGATTCGATAACGTACCACAAGAGCTAGCAATTAAGCTCAGTACCGTTAGGGACTCCACTAAATTCATCAGCTTCTGACCCTGCACTTCATCAACAAATCGTACGTCGCTGACCCGTAAATGCATAAAATAGCAATAACAAGAGCCTCCTTATTCGGTATGAAGAGCAAGCTTACAACCGTACAAACCACTACTATCAAGAATAATCGTATGGTCTTTTTTGGATCAAATCGCCACATGCAGATTCCGCTAAGCTTTTTGTTGAATAAAAGATCCAAGGTGTAACGCCAGCTTAACAGGTTTCGTTGAACTATCGAACACACAGCACCATGTTGGAGCTCTAGCTTGCTCAGTGTCATCACCATAGATAACTAAGGCTAGCCTACATCGCTTGCTTTCCAAAGTGGTAGCAACACTCAATCATGTGCCTGCAGCCAGCAGCGCCTGGATTTCGGCGCGGTTTGGCACCGAGCTCATGGCACCGGCGCGGCCCACTGATAGCGCGGCAGCGGCGCAGCCAAATTGCACGGCATCGCGCAGCGCGGCACCTTCGGAGAGGGCCACGGCTAGGCTGCCATTGAACACATCACCGGCTCCTGTGGTATCCATCACCGGCACATGAAAGCCCGGCGCGGTGAAGGTTTCGGTTTGGCTGGCAACGAATACGCCGTCGCCGCCCAGGGTTACAATGACCACCTGAGGGCCTTTTTTCAACAGTACCGCCGCGGCTTTTTGCATGTCGTTGGCATCGTTGATTTTAAAACCGATGATTTGCTCCATCTCCACCTGGTTGGGTGTAACGATATCGCTGTAGGCCAACAGAGCAGAATCCACCGCGGCCGCCGGTGCCGGGTTAAGGATCACTTGGCTGCCAGCGGCCTTTGCCGCCTGGGCAGCTGCCACCACGGTGGGCATGGGGATTTCCAGCTGGATTAGAGTGTGGCTTGTGTTGGTCATTAAGCCAGCCACACTGCTGATGTGATCGCTGGTTAAGCCCGCGTTAGCGCCATCGGCCACGCCAATGCAGTTTTCCCCTTGCTCATCCACAAAGATCAGGGCCGTGCCGGTGTTGGTCTGTGGGATGGTAATCAGCCCCTCTAGGCTCATACCCAACTGACCAAGCTGAGCCCGAACCTGCTGGGCTACGCCATCGTCGCCAAGCGCCGACACAAACAACACCTCAGCGCCGGCTTTAGCCGCAGCCACCGCCTGGTTGGCGCCTTTGCCGCCCAATGAAAACTGACTTACGCCACCGGCTACGGTTTCTTTTGGCCGTGGTATGCGCGGCAGCTTTAAGGAAATATCCCAATTTGTACTGCCAACCACAGCGATTTTTGTCGCCATTTTATACACTCCTGAAACCCATTTGTCGGTACTGTGTGATCCCGTGCCTCGTGTTTGACGAAGCAATGCACATAAGCCTTATAGCAAAAGCGCCCACTGGCCTCTTGTTCGGGAGCGAATCGGTACTTGCCAAGTAGTTAAAATTTCAGTTTACTCGCCTGCCGCTGTGGTTTTGAGCGTACGAAGAGTAATAAATTAACGTCTTTTTACGACAGGTACCGCATCAAAGCTTTGTATTGCGTATCAGCACATGTTTTGGCTGGTTTCTAGCTGTTAGCATCAAAAGTATTAAGAATTGCAGCGTTTTTATTTACCATCCTTGCGAATGAGAGAGTTGTTATGAAGCCGAAGATTTGGCAACAAATGTGTGTGTTGTCTTTGTTACCCGCATTCACCGGTTACACCCAAGCCGCTGGTTTTAAAGTGAATGAATACAGTACCAGTGCCCTGGGAGCCGCCAACTCCGCCGGCGCCGCGCAAGCCAACGATGCCACCACGGTGTTTTCCAACCCCGCCGGTATGACGCAACTGTCCAAGCAGCAGGTGATTGGTAACTTCAGCTTGATTGATATCGACGCCGAATTCAGCAACAACGGCTCCTTCGACGCCGCCGGTCAACCCGTTGCTGGCAGCAGCGGTGGCAACGCCGCGCCCCTTTTGCACGTACCTGCTGGTTACTGGGTAAAACCGCTCAACGACACCATGGCCGTGGGCTTGGGTATTACCGTTCCCTATGGCTTAACCACCGAGTACAACAGCAGCTTTGTCGGCCGTTACGGCGCACTGGAATCCGAGCTGCTCACCGTAGATTTTAACCCTTCGTTTGCCATGGAACTAAGCGATAATTTCTCCGTTGGTTTTGGTGTATCCGCCCGCTACGCCGACGTAACACTCAGCAACGCCATTGAATACGGTGCTGTGTGTTTCAGCGCTCTGGCGCCAACCTTGGGTGCCGCGGCACCGGCTGCGTGTGTGGCCAACGGCTTGGCCCCGCAGGCCGTAGACGGAACCGTTGAGCTAGCCGGTGACGATTGGGGCTTTGGTTACAATATTGGTGTGTTGTATCACACCGATTCCTTTAAAGTTGGCGCGCAGTATCGCTCAAAAGTGGAGTTCGACCTTGAAGGTGACGCCAACTTCACTAACCCGGCCATTGTAAACGCCGTTTTAGGGGCAGGTGGTGCTTTTGCGGATACCGGTATTACCGCCGAGCTAAACCTGCCAGAAACCTGGAATTTAAGCGCCGCCTGGATGATCAACAGCCAGTGGACCATCATGGCCGATTACCTACACACCCAATGGTCTCGCTTCCGTACTCTAGCGGTGGAATTTGATAACCCAGCCCAGCCCGACTTAGTAGAAAAAGAGCACTGGGATAACGTTGCTCGTATTTCTGTGGGTACCGAATACAAGCACAACGACCAGTGGACTTTCCGCGCCGGTATTGGCCACGATGAAAGCCCGGTGCCAGACGAGTACGCGCGCCCACGCATCCCCGATTCCGACCGCTTTATTTACGCCGTTGGTTTCGCTTGGAGCCCAGATCAACACTGGACGGTGGACGCAGCTTATAACCTGCTGATTGCTGACGACTCTGACTTGGCCAGTGAAGGCAACTACGGCGAAACCTTAATTGGTAGTTACGATTCCACCAAAGTGAATTTGTTAAGTGTGGGCTTAACCTACACCTTTTAAATTATACTTTTTAACCTTCGGCGTTTTGCCGATGCTTAGACCAAGGGCCGCACATGCGGCCCTTTTTTTGTTATTTTTTCTGTTTGCTATTTTTTCGCCAGCCAACGATCCAGTTGATCGGCGAAGGCTTTGCGATCGGATTGGCTGAAGGCCGGGGGTCCACCGGATTCAATACCGCTGGAGCGCAGGGTATCGAGAAAATCGCGCATGTTTAAACGCGCTTTAATATTGGCTTTGGTTAACAGCTCTCCGCGCGGACTGAGCGCCTTAGCTTGCTTGTCTATTACCTCAGAGGCCAGGGGGATATCGCTGGTAATCACCAAATCTCCGGCGCTGACGCGCTGCACAATTTCGTTATCGGCTACGTCGAAACCGGCGGTCACTTGCACCGATTGAATAAACGGCGACTTAGGCACCCGCAGAAACTGATTGGCCACCAAGGTAAGTGGTGTTTTGGTTCTGTCGGCGGCGCGGTAAAGAATTTCCTTTACCACCACCGGGCAGGCGTCCGCGTCTACCCATATATGCATAGTGTTACCTTACTGCTGTTTGTAGACCTTACCGGCTTTCATCACAAAATCGACATCCAATAACTCGCTGATGTCGTCCAAGGGAGAGCCGTGGGTGGCGATAATATCCGCCGCTTTGCCGCGCTCCAAGGTGCCTAAGGCGGCGCTTTGGTCAATTAAGTCTGCAGCATTCACCGTGGCCGACTTTAAAATGTCCATGGCCGGCATGCCAGCTTCAAACATGAGCACCGCCTCTTGGGCATTGATACCGTGCCGCGATACGCCACTGTCAGTGCCAAAGGCGATATTAACACCGGCTTGGTAGGCCTTGGCAAAATTGCCTTTCATATCGCCACCCACTTTGATTGCCTTGGCTTTGATTTCTTCGCTCAAAAAATCCGACTCATTGGCCATTTGCACCACGGTATCACCGGCCAATAAAGTGGGCACCAAATAGGCTCCGGTTTGTTTAAACAGAGCAAAGGCCTCTTCATTGGCGTAGGAGCCGTGCTCGATGCTGGCCACACCGGCCTTGAGGGCGGCAATGATACCGTCTTCTTGGTGGGCGTGGGCAGCCACTTTTTTACCCATGGATTTGGCCGCTTGGACAATTTCTTTGAGTTCATCCAACGCCATTTGTTGGCCGGTGCCGGTGTCACGGTCGGTTAAAACACCGCCGGTGGCCGACACCTTAATCAGATCTCCGCCGAATTTAACGGCCCGCCGAGCAGCTCGACGACAGTCGTAGGGGCCATCGCAAATTTGCTTACTTGTGTAAAAATCCAATAGGTCATGTTTCATGCCACTGACGTCGGAGTGGCCACCGGTGATGCCCACACCACCGGCGGCAATGATTCGGGGGCTATCCACCCAGCCTTCGTTCACGGCCTTGCGCAGGGCGTACATTTGCTGTTCGTCGGAGCCCACATCGCGCACGGTGGTAAAGCCGGCCAGTAAGGTTTTTTTACCGAAATGAATGCTGCGCATGCCAATCTCTTCACTGGACATTCGCAGATTTTCGCTGTCATTTTTGGGGCTAATTTCAAACTGGATATGCACATGCATATCCATTAATCCCGGCATCACAAAACTGTTTTTTAAATCGATGGTTTGGCTGGCGGTAGGCACCTCGTTAAAGCCTGGCGTAACCGATTTAATAATGCCATCTTCTATTAACACGGTGTGCTGTTCCAGTGGCTGCTGCCCGGGCACCGCCAGTAATTTTCCTGCATAAATGGCGATAGTTTCCGCATTAGCTTGCGCCGCCGTTAGCAAAAGCGCAGACGCAAAAGCGAGAGTGCCTGGGAGGGCCAAAGCCCAGCGCTTTAAGCGTAGATTTGAATCAGAATGCATGGTTGGATTCCCGTGATTTATTAGCGCCTAGCCTTAGGTGTTTGGTTGCAAGCTAGTTAACCTTCATGACTATTTAAGGTTGATAAAAAGAGGTCGCCCATCACTGTTGAAACAGCGGGCAAAGCTAAATGCAATTGGGCTGGCGCCGTGTTCGGCAATGTGGGCCAATTTCTTTCTTGCCTCGGCAACACTGGGTTTATGCCCCTATGACAGATACCATAACGCTACATAACGCTAGATGAAACTTGAGATGCTCAAACCATTCCTTGCGACGGCGCATAATCGCTTTATGGTCCGCTTTGCGGTAAATAACAGCCATCAGCGACTCACAATCCTGCCAAACAGATAGATTAAAACTGTAATGGTGGTCGCCGGGGAAGGCTCTTCATCGGACTCGCGGTCGGCATCGCTAAAACGCCAAATAAAGCCCGGGGCAGCCTCGGCCAGCGAATTAACACGATCAATATTGTTTGCAAAGTCTTGGTTGGCTGGATCATCAGCCGGCAATATAAAGCGAGCAATATTGACTTGGGCTAGTGACATCGGCATCGGCAGATGTATCAGGCGCTCTGCTTTTGGTTTAAGCGACGTTTTTGAAATGGCCGATTTGCCGCTATTTCACAACAGTGCCATTTCACAACAGTGCAATTTCACAACAGTGCCATTTCACTTCAGAGCCAAAAGGTAAAGAAAGTAACCGCTAGCCTAGGCTAGCGGTTATATTATTAAGAGCTGGGATTGGCTTGTTTAAAGGCACGAATGGCATCGTTAAATTTATTGGCTAGAGTTTCTTCGGCATTTACCGCGGCGTTGTATTTATCGGTTAACGCTTGATACTCGGCTTTGATGGCCTTTAATGCTGGCTTATCACCACCGCTGGCCAATTTAGTTTTGCTGGCTTCGATGGCTTCGTTTAAACAGCCTAAATATTCTGAGTTTTCGGTTTGGAAGGCCGTAACCGCTTCCTTACCTGCTAACATGGCCTGCATGTCGGCATTTTTACCATTCGGTAATTCGGGCATAGCGGGTAGGCTACAGTCTGTGGCCCACACGGTAGATACTCCCAACATCAAACAGATAAACGCTGCAATCTTGGTCGCTTTCATGTCTCTTCTCCTAAGATATCGTCCTGTGGTTGTTATTATTTGGTTAGATTGACTTCGCTGTCTTTGGTTCTCGGATAGGGTCTTGAATTTCGGTTGTCGATAACGTGATTCACCTCCGCATGACCTAAGCACTTAATAACCCATGACTCTCTGTGGGCTATTTGCACGTACAGGTGCGGCCTATGGGCGCCAGCTGTCATCGCCACCAAAGTTAGTTTACCCCATGCTCAGCACAGTGCCTACCTCGTAGCTCGCCAGTTAGGTAAAGGCCTGTAAAATTAAGGCTGTTGCTGGCGCTCTATTAATGCCTCTAATTGATGCACTTCTTGCAATAGCTGCGCATTTAATAGGGTTAATTGCTCGGTGACGCTCTGCTGGGCGTATTCGATTTCGCGCATTTCAGCCAAGGCCTGGGCGCGGTTCTGTTGGTTACTGTTATTATTTAAAATAACTTGTTCAAGCACCTGTTTTTGTTCGTAATAATTGGCTTGCTGAATTTCCAATGCGTCGATATCACTGGCCAATTGATCAACGATTTTTTGCTGCTGATAACGCTCTAACCCGTCGTGATAGCCCAACTCAAATTGCGCTCGGGTACCCAGCGGGCAAAAGGTTGGCATGGCAGCACCACGGTTGCCCACGGACAAGCCATTGCTGTAGTTGCAATAGCGCGTTAGGCCCTCATCGTGGCCGCGTTCATAGGCGGTTAAATCCGGTGTAATATTGACCTTGGCACAAGCCTTTCGGTGGCGGGCTAGGTTGTTTCTGGCTTTGCCGTTACTGCCGTCTTCTAGGCCAATTTGGTACCAATCGGCATTTAAACACTCTTGTTTGGATAAACTGGAACAGCCGGTAATCAGTACCAGCAACGATGTTAGTAGCAGCCCCTGCCCACATCGAATCAACATGCGACTTTCCTTGTGTTAGCAACTTGTTAGCGTTTGTTATAGTGCTTTATGGTAAACCATATCCTTGCTAAACCATATTCGACGCCAGTGCTTGACCAGTACATGAATAGACGAGAAACGGCAGGCCTGCCGTTTCTCGGCCAAGGTTACGCTAAGGCTTTATCGATAGCGCCGCTCAAAATGGGATCGCTGGGCGTCATATCCGGTGCAAAGTGCCCGATGACTTCACCGTTACCATCCACCAGAAACTTCTCAAAGTTCCACATTACCTGACCATCCACCACGTTGATGCCGTAGTTTTTTAGTTTTTCTTCAAAACCGCTGTCCGGTGAGGTGGTGCGCTCTGGCATGGCGTCAAAGAGAGCGCTGTAAAGTGGGTGGCGGTCGTCGCCGTTGACCTCTATTTTGGCAAACATCGGGAATTCGATACCGAATTTCATACTGCAAAACTCTTTAATGGCCGCCTCATCGCCGGGCTCCTGGCCACCAAATTGATTGCAAGGAAAACCCAATACCTCTAGGCCTTGGTCTTTTTTCTCCTTGTAGAGCGCCTCTAGGGCTTCGTACTGCGGCGTTAGACCACACTCCGATGCGGTGTTAACAATGAGTAAGGTTTTGCCTTGGTAATCGGCCAATGACTTGGTTTCGCCATCGATGGTTGTAACATCAATACTATGGATACTGGACATGAGTTTCCCCTGGGTTGCTTCGACTGTTGTTGTGAATGTAATGAAACGATATCGGTTATTTATTGGCCTGGGATTGCAGTTTTTCTAGCAGTTCTTTGATATCCAAACGGATGCCATTGAGCCAATCCAGGGGCGCGTCTAGCTTGCACACCATGGATTGTGGAACATCTACCGCGTCTTGCATTAAAGATTCGCCCTTGGCAGTGATGTCGATATCCACTCGGCGCTCATCATCTAAGTTGCGATTGCGCATCAACAGGCCGGCCAGCTCCATGCGTTTTAGCATGGGGGTCAGCGTGCCAGAGTCCAAATACAGTAATTTTGCCAATTCACCCACGGATGTGGTTTTGCGCTCCCACAACACAAGCATAACTAAGTATTGCGGATAGGTTAAACCGAGCGGCTCGAGTAAAGGGCGATAGGACTTGGCCACCAAATTAGCGGCAACGTGGATAGGAAAACACAGCTGGTTTTCCAGTTTTAGATGCTCTGGAATATCGGCCATGGGCAGACCTTGGCAATGCGCCTTGGGACAATTTCATCAACGATAGCACAAAATTATATTGTGCACCAAGCATTATTTTTGGGGCGGGATATCCGGTATTAGACCGCCTTTATGGCTTATCATCCGGCGTAGATACAGCAATTTATGTCTAGTGTCCTCCTGCCAGGACTCACTGTGGCCCAGCCGCCGTTCAACCCATTTACTGAAAGAGCGGCGCGGCGCATAAGAAGCTTCACCAGTGGTAAGCTCCGCAGGTTTATTCGGGTTACCGGCCCAGGTTATGTTTATTTGGCTTTCTTTTCGTAAAAAATAGATGGCTCTGGGGGATTGTTGGCCCGATGACGGATCCAGCGCCACCGCTGCAACACCTGCAAAAGATGAAAGTAACTCGGTATCCATATCACGCAGTAAAGAGTCTGTAACAAACACAGGTTGCCCACTTTTGGCCATGTGTTTTTCCAGCGCTGTTAACAAGCTTTCCTCCACCGACTCACCATAATATTCGTAGAGTGAACCCCGATCCACTACGATGGCATCGCAACCGATTTCTCGTTTTAGGGTGCCGAATAGAGCCGCTATTGTCGGTTCTTCGGAACTCATTGAGTCTCGCGATGCGAAGTGGACTTCGCAGGTAGATTGATACATGGCATGGCGTAGGGAGCGATCTCTCTGCAAAACCACCAAATAGCGATCTATTTGGAGACGGATGTGTTCTAAAGTTGGCAAATTAACCCAGCGGCGGGCCAGTGAGTGGCAAGTGATTAACGCAGACAATTGCCCCGCTACAACAACAGCAAAGGACACCGAAGAATTAACACCCATGTTGGCCATATATTGTTTGTGGACTGACGACACACTTCGCAGATCTACCTTGGTTAGATCTAAACTTTGATAATTGCCATACACAAGTTGGTCAGGCTCGTCGACGTCGACGATTTGTCGCCAACCATTTTGCACGTACAAATTGCGTGCAATTTGAGGAATGTCGCTGGCCGGGTAGCGTAAATCCAAATAACTGCCCAACTCCTTATCGGTTACAACTTCCTCAATCACCACTCCGTCGCCATTGGCTGCAAATTGGTAGTACATCACTCGCTGATGACCGGTGACCTTTTGCACCCAGTTGAGTAAATGCTTGCGATAGAGCTGCGGCTTGTTTACCTCCGCAGGCGGTGTAGGCAAATCGGCGACTTCGAATTGGTCTTGGTGCTTATAAAACTCAAAGTAAACCGAGTCATTGAAAGGGATCACGTTCACATCAAAATAGGATCCTTTAGTGCCAGCTCGTAAAACCACGTAGGGCCCCTTACTGGCGCTGTGTGCTAATTCTTTTATCCAATCCGGGGCAGCCGACGCCACCGACAGCGGTTGGCCATGGATATCAAACTGCGAAAAATTAGCAGAGATATGGGTGACTGTTTGATTAACATCGACCACTAGCAAGGCACCATGCCCCTGTATCTTTCCGCTTTTATGCAACTGCTCATTTTCGCAAGTCGCAATAAAATGGTTCTGCGTCTGCACGTCTTGAAACCCCATTTTTATGAACGCCGTAGCTCTCTAAATCCTATTGGATCAGTCGTTCGAAATCGCTTATTTCTAAAGGCTTGTTAAACAAAAATCCTTGAACATGGTCACAACTGTTGGTGGTTAACCAATCAAGCTGTTGTTGCGTTTCGACACCCTCAGCGACCACGCTCATTTTTAATGCCTTAGCTAACGACAAAATCGCCAAACATATCGATTCGTCGCTTTCATCTGTACCCAAACCATCCACAAAATCTTTGTCGATTTTAACTTCGCACAGAGGTAGATTCTTCAAATACACGAGTGAAGAATAACCTGTGCCAAAATCGTCTACCGCGATACCAAAGCCGTTTTCACGTAGGGTCTCTAGGTTTTGTTTGGCAATCGGGCCGCGATCCATCATCGCCCCCTCGGTGACCTCAATTTTGAAATAATTGGCCGGCACTTGGTATCGCTGAATGATTTTGATCAATTGGCTAACAAAGTCCTCCCGCTGTATGACCCTGGCAGACACATTAAACGCCAAGGTAGGGATTGCATAGCCCAAGTTGTGCCAGCGTGCAGCAAGAGAAATAATAGTCTCACACACAAAATTGGTTAGCTCTAGTATATTCCCGTTATTTTCCGCTAACGGAATAAATTCAGTAGGCGCTATATTGCCCAGAACGGGATCGTGCCAACGTAACAGCGCTTCCGCTCCCACTAATTTGGAGCTATCGCTGGTGGCGTATTGCGGTTGTAAAACCAAGCGGAACTGATTCTGCCGCAAACCATACCGCAACGAGCTCTCTAGATCAGATTGTCTCACCAAGGTGGCGCGCATCTCTTCGTGGAAGAACTGGTATTGATTGCGGCCCAATTCTTTTGCCCGATACATAGCGGTGTCTGCATTTTTGAGCAACCCCAGTGCCGTAGATTCATCGTCGGGGAAGACTGAGATACCAATACTGGCAGAGGCAAATATTTTGCGTACGCCTGCGTCTATTGGATCTGATAAAACTTCCAATATGCGCTCGGCGATACTGTTTACATCAGCGACATTTAAATCGTTAATCAATACCGTAAACTCATCGCCACCAAAACGCGCTACGGTATCCAAAGTACGCACCAAGCCAGATAATTTCTCCGACACCCCTCGCAAAAGTACATCGCCGACGTCATGACCTAGGGTGTCGTTGATAGATTTAAAGTCGTCTAAATCAATAAACATCACCGACACTGTACCTCCGCCACGCTCGTAACGAGCCAGGGAATTTTGCAACCGATCCATAAACAAGCTTCGATTAGGTAAGCCTGTAAGTGAATCATGGGTGGCCAGAAATTCCACCTTACGCTGCGAATCCTTAAGGTTACTGATATCCGAGAACACTGCTATGTAATACTGCCGCTTGCCGTCGCCGTCAGCAATCTCATTAATGGTGATCCACTCTGGGTATTTATCGCCATTTTTACGTTGGCACTCGATCTCGCCCTGCCATTGGCCTACATCGTTAATTCGCTCCAAAGCTTTACGGTAAATCACTTCACTGCTGGAACCTGTGCTAAATAAAACATCCATGCTTTTACCAATAACTTCATCGGGTAGATACCCAGTGATTACGGTAAACGCATCGTTGATAGAAGTAATGGTACGTTGTAGGTCGGCCACTACAATGGCTTCTCCAGCTTGTTGGTAAACCTGCGCCGCAATTTTAAGTTTGTCTTCCACCATTTTTTTATCAGTGATGTCTTCGGTTTCAGTAATAATACTGGCCGGCTTACCACTGGCATTACGCAACACTTGACGGCGTGTGCGGTATATTTTATTGGAAGCGCTAGTGTTAAGCCGGCTTTCGGATTCAACAACATCCAAAGAAGCTAAAGCGCGTAAATCGTTAGACCAAACATCGGATGCGTAGGTGTCCGGAAATAAATCAAAATCGGTTTTATCTATGTAGTCGTTACTGTCGATATTAAACTCTTTAATAAATGCTTTGTTGGCAAATTGGTACTTACCGGCCATGGTTTTCATGGCGATTTGCACCGTGGTATTTTGCATTATTAATTGAAGCTTGTTTTCAGACTCGTACAGTTTTTGCTCAATTTCTCGCACATTGGAGACATCGGTTATGGTAACAGCGATAAACGCTACTTCGTCGGAATCATTTAATGCCGGGTTGAGCACAATCTTGTAAGCACTATTATCGGTGGATATGTATTTTTCGGCTTTATTTTTAGTTTCTATAACACCTTCAATTAGATTGATTAAGCCACGCAGGTAGGGCGGTGCGTTAAGCTGGGTAATTTGCACCATACTGTAATTACCATTGATAGAATACAATTTACGTGCGCCAAAGTTCATGCGGGTGATATTGAGTTTTCTATCCACCATTAAGAAGGCAGCTTCAAACGAATCGTATAGGTGCTGGTATTCATTATTTAGCTTGGTGAGCTCTCGTGTTTTAGCATTAAGTTGTTCATTTAAGCTCAGCAGCTCTTCGTTAGTAGCTTGCAACTCCTCATTGGTGGCCTCCATTTCTTCGTTGGCCGCTTGCAGCTCTTCGTTTGACGCTTGGGCCTCTTCGTTCAGTGACTGCATCTCTTCGTTGGCGGTGGCCAACTCTTCAATCAGTGTGTGCAGTTGTTCACGCGTTGCTGATAATTCGTTATTGTAACTGTTCTCATCGGATTCGCCTTTTACAAGTAGATCCGGCGGGTTAGCATCGGTGATCAGCAACAATACTTGGTCATCTAAGCGGGAGTTCGGGTGCGATAGAGACACCCGGCAGTGTTTATCGCCCACCGGGATGGGGCCGTATTCTTGTACTTCCGTGGACTTATTTAATTTATAAAGTGCGGTGAGTACGACGCTTTTTAGCTCGGGTATGATGGCTTCGATAACGTTATGGGTGCGTCTACCCTGCCGTAGCATTAAGTACTCGTCCGCCGCGCCGGAAACCTGGCTTATATCGCCGTCTTTGTTCATCATAGCGGCGGCTGCGTTAAAGTGTTTGGTAACCGCCCTAAGTAATACCTCCGGCGGATAGCTTTTAGATTTGTCTTTCTTGGGTTTTCGTCGTACGGCGAAATTTTCTTTTTGTACCGTATTGGTTAACGCTTTTTCAAATACTCTTGCCTTGGCATCGATGGGCTTGTAGAGTTTATCCACCACGGCGATACTCTCGGATTTACCCAAAAATAAAAGGCCATGGTCTTTTAACGAATAATGGAATCTGTTTAACGCTTTGTTTTGTAGAAATGACTCTAAATAAATTAAAACATTGCGACAGGTGATTAAATCCATGTGTAGGAAGGGCGGATCATCCAGCATATTGTGGCGCGTAAATATCACACAGTCTCTTATCTCTTTATTTACAATGTAATAACCGTCTTTGAGTGAACGAAAATATCGGGTTTGGTATTTCTCAGGTAGGGCTTTAATAGCTTCTTCCGAATAGACACCCTTACGGGCGATTTCCAAGGCGTCTTCTAGTAGGTCTGACGCAAATATCGATAGCGAAACGCCGGATAAGTCCGCATCCCGCATTATTTCTTTGAATAGAATCGTTAAGCTGTAGGCTTCTTCTCCGGTAGCGCAGCCAGCAACCCACACTCTGATATCGTCTTCGTCTTTAACCTTGTCAACCAATGTCTCCAACGACTTGCGCAGTACATTAAAAGCCGCGCGGTCACGAAAAAATGAGGTTACCGAAACCAATAAATCGTTGGACAGCTTTTCTACTTCGTTTTCGTTAACCTTCAAAAAGTCGACGTAGGCTGATATCTCTTCAATACCCAGATGGACCATGCGGCGTCGCACTCGGCGCGATATGGTGCCGGGCTTGTAGCCAGTGAGATCCACTTGGCCCAGTGTATTAATGCATTCAATAATTTGGTTTAAATCCGACCCGTTGTAACTAGCGTCTGCGTCTACCACATAGTTATCTGTGGTTTCCATAAGCCGGTAGGCGATTTCTTCTGGGGGTAAAATGTTATCCGTCAGCTCCATTTCCTGGGCTGATAGGGGCATACCGGAATACTTAGCAGAGCCGGGCTCTTGAATAAAACATTGGCCGCCGGCATCGTGCAACGCTTTTAGACCATCGGAGCCGTCGTTACCGGTGCCAGATAACACCACACCTACTGATATTTCTGGTTGTTCTTCAGCAAGGGATTTAAAAAAGGCATTAATACAGGGCAGGGGAGTTCGCTCTTGGGGCGGATCCATAAGCATGATACGGCCATAACGAAACACGGCATTTCTGTTTGGTGGCACCACATACACTCGGCCAGGTACGGGCTTGGTGCGGTTTTTTATTGGCTCTACTACAAGTAAGGTTTCCCTGGCGAGTAAATCGGGTAATAGCGTAGTGTGCTTGGGTGACATATGTTGTAGCACCACCACAGCAAACTTGATATCTGGTCGGAGCACGGACAAAAATTGCTTGGTAGGCTCTAAGCCACCTGCGGACGCACCCACGCCCACTAAGGGTACCGGTTTATGTTCAGCCATCTTGGATCCTTTTCGGGATTTACTATCGGTAGGTCTTTGCCCGGTACCTCTGGGGCTCCATAGCCAGCAGAGCTGATATCGTTTTTATTCTGCCAGTGATTGTTATTATTACCTTATTTATTGCACTTCTGAACATTTATGTGAAGCCTTTAACGAAAATGGCGCGCCGTTCATTGTGACTAAACTGACAGCCCGGCGTTATTGTATTTATTAGCGGGGCTTATATTGGTTGGTTTTCTTTATTTAATTATTTTAGGCAAAAAAATTGTTGGACAGCAGATGATAAATAAACGGATAGCCGGGTTTTAAAAAGCCCACTCGCTGACTTAATCCAATACACCGTGCTGGTGTGCTAGTGGCCATTTTTAATGCCGCGGCTGGGCTTACTGCGGTAAACACAGCGCAATTCTTTACCGCCGCCTGCATGTCCAAACACGAGCCTGCGAGGGTGCCATCGGCCACAGTAAGTTTGCCATTGGCTTTTACGATTTGTTGATCCTCAAAGCCAAAACGGATTTGCTCACTGCCCACATGGGCCATGGCATCGGTGACTAAATAGGCTCGCTCCTCACCCAGTGCTTTCACCGCTGTTTTTATGGCAGCAGGATGCACATGATGGCCATCGGCAATGATACCGGCGTAAAGCGAGTCTGACGCCAGTGCTGCACCCACCATGCCCGGAGCCCTGCTTTGCAAAGCTGACATGGCATTAAACAGATGAGTAACAGACGTTGCCCCGGCCTCTATGGCCGCCAACGCAGTATCGTAATTGGTGTTGCTGTGGCCGAGGCTAACCGTCACGCCCTGACGAACAAGATCTTTAATCACATCCGGCGGTACGATTTCGGGCGCTAGGGTAACCATCACCTTGCCCAAAATTTTTTGTGTATACAGTGCCAAGTGTTTATCGGATAACCCCACAAAGCGCTGTTTATTGTGAATACCGGCCCGCTCTTTGCCCAGATGTGGGCCCTCAAAATGAACCCCTAAAACACCCGCCTTACCCTGATTGATGTAATCCGCCACCGCCTGGGCCGCAGCTTGTAATATGGGCCAGTCACTGGTGATTACGGTGGCGAGCAGGTGCCGAGTGCCGTAATTGAAATGAGCGTCTACCATGGCACTAAGGGTGGCTATGGTAGGCTCTTGGCAGAACAGTTTGCCGCCACCGCCATTGACCTGTAAATCCACCAAGCCGGGCACCACTATGCCGGGTAACGGCGTATGGCCTTCGCCAGCCGGCTGCTCAGTGATTGAGGTAATAAAGCCGTTATCCACGATAATTTCCACCGAGGATAAAAACTCTTCGCCGTTAAATAGCGTTTCTGCCCAATAACTTAACATGGCTTAGCCTCGGCTACGTGCAGGTTTTTAGCCAATATAATGGCGCCGGCCAAGGGGCTGGTACCGGGCGACGATAACGCCCGCTGTACCGCTGGTGATAAATAAGCTTGCAGTGCTTTGCTCATGCCGCCGGTAAGGGCAACTCGGACGGCGCCCATGGATTGTACTCTGGCCACCAGTTTTTCGACGTAGTCACAGGCCTCTTGAATGATGGCGAGTGCCAATTCGGATTGTTCAGCATATTGGAACACCGTAGGCGCAAGGCTTGCGAATTGAGCCGGCACTGCTGCGCTGTAGTTTTCAAAAACCGACTCACCATCGTGGCACTGGATTTGGGATTGGACTGCCTTCAAAAACTTGCAGGCAGGTATCAAGCCATCAAACATTTGCAGTAAGTATTCAATACTCTGGGCACCCAACCACGCGCCGCTGGCTTGGTCGCCCAGGGTTAGGCCGTAACCGCCCAATTGTTGGTGCTGGCCAGCATGCTGTACAAAGGCCGCAGAGCCGGTACCAGTAATGATGATGGCGCCGTCTGCACCGGCGTGAGCACCGGCGCAAGCAATGTGCATATCGCTGGTGATGTAGGTGTGTTCAAACGGCGATTGCCACCCGTCGATGCCACGCTGGCCACGGGCCATATTATATCCAGCCAAGCCTAAAACGCATTGGGTATGTTGGTAGTCTGCCAGGCTAAACTGGTCGCCTGCGGCGGCAATGGCCTGGTTTATTGCGGCCTCAATATTAGCAAGGGCCCGGCCCGGTTCTGAGGCAAGGTTGGCAGGCCCGGTATTCGCAGCACCCAAAACTTCCCCTGCGCTGTTCTCCAGCCTCGCTCGGCAGGTAGAACCACCGCCATCTACGCCTAAAAAGAATGTCATATTAAAACTCTGCGCCGTGGGCGGTAAGAAACGCTTGCTGCGATTCAATTAAACCGTTGCGCTGGGCTCCGCGAAAGCTGGCGCCGCTAATGTGAGCATCGGCGTAGCCATGGCGAATAAACTCAGTGGCATTTAGCAAACAATGGTCTAACGTGGCCTGGGTTAAATCGCAGCCCATCAGCAGTACGCCGTCTAAATCGGCACCGGTTAAATCGGCTTGGTGTAGGTTGCTTTGCAGCAGGGATGAGTTGGACAAGTTAGCCTCACGCAGATTGGCCGCCGTAAAATTGCAGCCTTGCAGATTACAGTTTTTTAACTGCACTCCGCGAAGATCAGCGCCGGATAAATCTAAGCCAGACAAATCCAAGCTTAATAACACTTGGCCGTGATACTTTTTAAAATTGAGCGATTGGCGCAGCTTGGTTAACTCTTTAGTGGTTAAATTACCACTGACATAACGCTGCTCGAGTTGGTAATCGGCATTGTTGTGATAACCACCTCGCTCCCAAAAGCCCAGTTGATCCTGGGCGATAAACTCTATGTGTTTAAGCCATTTTAAACTTTTATAAAAATACCGGCTAGGCGCAAAGGTGCGCACGGGAAACCCGTGTTGTGGTAACAGAGGTTGGCCGTTGATTTTGTGGGCCAGTATCAGGTTCTCTTGCAGGCACACCGCCAGTGGTAGCGATGTATCGTGGTTGCGATGCGAGTAGGCCACAAAGCGCACAAACTGCGTCTGCGGCGCAATGGCCAATGCGCTGAGCAAATCCTTAAACAGTACGCCTGTGAAGCTATCTTGTTGTCGGCTCCAGCGAGTGACGCAGTGAATATCGTGGGTCAGCTCGGTTTGCGGCATGGCCAGCAGATCGTCAAAACCGATCGTCTGGCCGTCATTGCCACCACCAGCGAGAGTAAGCCGCCAGTTTTGTTGGTTGAGCTCTTGGTTAGGCGCTTGCTCGCCAACCACGGGGAATTTTTGGGTGAGTTGCTGACGTGCCGGTAGTAGTCTATCCAAACCCATGGCCATCTCCCAGCCAGCTTGGCGTACATTGCCCCGGGCGGGCTTGGTCTGCTACATTTACGATATTGATCGTCATTAATGGATGGTGCCTAGTTTGCGCTCTTGGTTTGGCCGTTGTCTTGTTAGTACCCTGGTGATTGCGAGCCTTTTGCTGCAATCCTGGCTGGTGCACGCCTGTAACGAGCCCGCTAAAGCTCAGGCTGCTGCCGATAAGCATGCACACTCTTTAAGCGCGGATACTACCACAGGCCATTGCCGCGATGGCGGCGTTGAGCCAAATCCCGTGGTTAATAGCGAACAACATCCGTCCGCTGATGATGCCTCGAAGGATTCAAAAGCCCCCTGTGATCATTGCGATCACGGCCACTGCAGCAAAGCACCCTCGGTAACCGCCAATGCCGCGCCGCAGGCGTTGATACGGCACTGCACTAGTTGCCTTAATGGCAACAGCCGATTGCCCAAAGCCCCCATCACCAACCTAGAACACCCACCCAAAGTCGCCTAGCACAGGGCAAATCCGCCCTAATTTCGTATAAACCGGCCTTAATTTGGCCGAAATGCTTTCTTTTTAGTTGAGATTCTCCAATGCGACGGCTTTTTACCGCCACAGTACTGCTTGCTGTTGGCTTAGGCGCTGGCTATTTTGCTGCGCAACTTCAACCCGGCAACCACAACGGCGACACCCCAACCTCCGTCAAGCCCCTTTACTGGACGGCACCCATGGACCCCGATTACCGACGGGATGCTCCAGGCAAATCGCCCATGGGCATGGATTTGATTCCGGTGTACGACGAGGCTGCAGAAACAGAGCAACCCGGCACCGTTGCTATATCACCCACGGTGGTCAATAACCTGGGCGTGCGTACCGCTGAAGTGGGCTTAAAGGCGCTCAACCCCAGTATCAAAACCGTGGGCATTGTGCAGTACGACGAACAGCAACTAGAACACCTACACCCCCGGGTAGCCGGTTGGATAGAGCAGTTGTTTGTGCAATCCACCGGCGACACCGTAGAACAAGGGCAGCCGCTGTTTTCTCTCTACTCACCGGATTTGGTGTACGCACAAGAGGACTTACTGCAAGCGGTAAACCAGGAAAACGCTCGGCTGGTAAAAGCCGCCGAGGCGCGTATGCGGGCGCTGAAAATACCGGAGTCGCTCATTCGGCAGGTGCGCAGCCAGCGTAAGGTTCAACAACGGGTCACCTTCTACGCTCCCAAGAGCGGGGTGTTGGATAACCTAAATGTACGCGAGGGTTTTTACGTGGAACCGGGGCTGCAGTTGATGTCCATTGCCACCTTGGATACCGTTTGGGTTGAGGCAGAAATCTTTGCCCAGCAGTCGCAACGGGTACAAGTCGGCCTACCGGTTACCATGACCCTAGATTACACCTCGGCGCGGGAGTGGGCCGGCAGCGTTGATTATATTTACCCACAATTGGACCAACAAAACCGCAGCGTACGCCTGAGACTGCGCTTTACCAACCCCGATGCAACCCTAAAACCGGGCATGTACGCCAGGGTCACCATTGCCCAAAACCAGGCGCCGGTTCTGGCGGTGGCCAAAGAAGCCATTATCCGTACCGGTAACCAAAACCGCGCTGTGCTGCAGTTGAGCCCGGGTCAGTTCAAATCCGTCGCCGTCACCCTGGGGGCCAGTGACCAGTACTATTTTGAAATCTTGGATGGCTTAGCCGCCGGCGACACGGTGGTCACCTCGGCGCAATTTTTATTGGATTCTGAATCCAGTAAAAGCTCCGATTTTTTACGCATGGCAAGTACCCAGGCGCGCAAAGCAACTGAAAAAGCGGTGCAAAGTGCGGCGGTAATGGGCCAGGTTAACGACGTCAACCCAGCCGATAAAACCGTAAACATCAGCCGCGGGCCCATTGAAAAATGGAACCGGCCACCGGCCACCATGGACTTTACCGTGGCAGACAATATCGATTTCGATTTATTAATGCCCGGCAGCAACGTGCATTTTGTGTTTGAGATTCGCGCTGGGGATTTTGTTATTACCCAAGTTCACCCAATGGCGAAAATGGTAGAACCCACCACGCAGCACGAGGGCCATCAGCATGATTGAGGCCATTATTCGCGCCGCCATCGCCAACCGGTTTCTAGTGCTATTGGCCACCGCAATTACTATTGCTGTGGGTTTAATGGCGGTAAAAAATACGCCGGTGGATGCCATTCCCGATTTATCCGATGTGCAGGTGATTATTAAAACCCGCTACCCCGGCCAGGCGCCCAAGGTGGTGGAAGATCAAGTCACCTATCCACTTACCACCGCCCTGCTTTCGGTGCCCGGCGCCAAAACCGTGCGCGGCTTTTCGTTTTATGGCGACAGCTACATCTACGTCATTTTTGACGATGATACCGACCTCTATTGGGCCCGGGCCCGGGTGCTGGAATATCTTAACCAAGTAACCCTGCCCAGTGCCGCCAAACCACAGCTGGGGCCGGATGCCACCGGAGTGGGTTGGGTTTACCTTTATGCATTGAGTGACCCCACCGGGCAATACGATTTGGCCCAACTGCGCAGCTTGCAAGATTGGTTTTTAAAATACGAATTACAAACCGTTCCCGGCGTGGCGGAAGTGGCCACCGTGGGCGGCATGGTGAAACAATACCAAGTAGAGGTGGACCCCCTCAAACTGCGCGCCTTTAACATCCCTTTGGCCCACATTCATACGGCAATCACCAACGCCAACCAAGAGGTCGGTGCGTCAGTGGTAGAGATGGCCGAGGCGGAATATATGGTGCGCGCCACCGGCTACATTCAAACCATCGCAGACCTAGAAACCATTCCCCTGGGTATTAATAACCAGGGCACACCGTTGTTGTTAAAAGACATAGCTGATGTTCGCACCGGCCCAGCCCAACGCCGCGCCATCGCCGAGCTTAACGGCCAAGGCGAAACTGTGGGCGGGGTTGTGGTAATGCGCTTTGGCGAGAACGCCCAGCAAACCATAGATGGCGTCAAACAAAAACTGGCCAGTTTAACATCCAGTTTACCTGCCGGCGTAGAGATAACACCGGTCTACGACCGCTCCCATTTAATTCAGCGCGCGGTACAGAACCTTTGGCACAAGCTGGCCGAAGAAATAGGCTTAGTGGCGCTGGTTTGTGCCGTGTTTTTATTGCACCTGCGTTCGTCGTTGGTGGCCATTATCAGTTTGCCGGTGGCGATTTTAATAGCGTTTATCGTGATGCAATGGCAGGGCGTGAATGCCAATATCATGTCGCTGGGTGGCATCGCCATTGCCGTGGGCGCCATGATCGACGGCGCCATAGTGATGATAGAAAACCTGCACAAGCATTGCGAACAAACGCCACTCACCAAACACAACCGCTGGCAGGTGGTTAGCCGAGCGGCCCAGGAAGTGGGGCCGTCGCTATTTTTTAGCTTGCTGATTATCACCGTCAGCTTTGTGCCAGTATTTGCGCTGGAGGCCCAGGAAGGCCGCATGTTTTCGCCATTAGCCTACACCAAAACCTACGCCATGGCGGCGGCAGCAGTCCTGGCCATTACCTTGGTACCGGTACTGATGGGCTATTTTGTGCGCGGTAATATTTTGCCCGAGAATAAAAACCCGGTTAACAAAGTTTTATTGGCGCTGTACCGGCCGGTGTTGCGAGCGGTGCTGCATTACCCGAAAACCACGGTGGCGTTATCGCTATTGGTGCTGGCTAGCAGTTGGTGGCCTCTGCAACATCTTGGTAGTGAATTTATTCCGGATTTAGACGAGGGCGATTTAATGTACATGCCCAGCACCTATCCGGGGGTTTCCATTGGCCAAGCGAGGCAAATTTTACAGCAAACCGACAAACTGATTAAAACCCTGCCAGAGGTAGACACCGTGTTTGGCAAAATAGGCCGCGCCAACACCGCCACCGATCCAGCCCCGCTCACCATGATTGAAACGTTCATCCAGTTTAAACCGCAATCGCAATGGCGTGCCGGGAAAACCAAACAGGATTTAATCGATGAATTAAACCAAAGGGTGCAACTACCCGGCTTAACTAACGCCTGGGTACAGCCCATTAAAACACGCATCGATATGTTGGCCACCGGAATAAAAACACCGCTGGGCATTAAAGTGGCCGGCCCGGACATCAACCAAATACAAACCATTGGTAAGCAAATAGAGCACTTGTTGGCGGATATTCCCGGTACCGCCTCGGTGTATTCCGAACGGGTTGCCAGTGGCCGATACCTGACCTTGGATATTAATCGCTTGGCCGCAGCGCGCTACAATGTGTCGGTTGCCGAAATTCAAACCTTTTTGGCCTCAGCCATTGGCGGCATCAGTATTAGTGAATCGGTGGAAGGTTTAGAACGCTACCCCATTAACGTGCGCTATCCACAACAGTATCGCGATTCGCCAGAAGCCATTGCGCAGCTCCCCATGGTAACCCAGCAGGGCATTCAAATTACCCTGGGTGATGTTGCCACCATTAGCGTGGACAGTGGCCCGCCGATTTTAAAAAGCGAAAACGCGCGGCTTAACGGTTGGACCCTGGTGGATATTAAAAACCGCGACCTAGGTGGCTATGTGGCTGAGGCACAACAGATGTTGGCCCAGCAATTAACGCTGCCGGCAGGCTACTCGTTAACCTGGGCCGGCCAGTACGAGTACCTGGCCCGGGCAAAAGCAAAATTCACCACCATCATCCCGATTACCTTAGCCATTATTGTGGTGCTGTTGTATTTGAATTTTCGCAGCTTCACCGAGGTGGCCATTTTAATCGGCACCTTTCCTTTGGCGTTGGTTGGCAGCGTTTGGTTAATGTACGGCCTGGATTTTAATTTTTCGGTGGCGGTGGCCGTGGGCATGATTGCCTTAGCCGGGGTTGCCATTGAAACCGGCATCATCATGTTAGTATTTTTAAAGTCGGCCATGGCTAACCTTGAGGCCCGCGACAACTCCAACCGGACGGCTGTTGAGCAAGCACTGGCGGAGGGGGCCAGCCGGCGCCTACGGCCGGTGATGATGACCGCCATAGCCACCATTGCTGGCCTGGTGCCAGTACTATTTGGCAGCGGCACCGGCAGCGAAGTTATGAGCCGATTGGCCGCCCCCATGGTGGGTGGCATGCTCACCACACTGCTGCTAACACTATTGTTACTACCGGCTATTTACAGCTGGCGCTACCAGCGTGGGGCACTTTCTGATTAATCCGTACTCTTATTTTGAAGCGCGAAGCGGCGATAATACCGCTTCTTAATGTGTACCGAAAAAGGAGTGAGCATGAAAGCCGTTGGCTACCAAGACACCAGTGAGCGCGCCGTAGAGGGCTGCTTGCAGGATATCGACATTGCCAAACCTAGCCCCGGGGCAAAGGATTTATTGGTGGCGATTCAGGCGATTTCGGTAAACCCCATCGATACCAAAATTCGGCGCCGCGCCGCCGCAGATGCTGGCCAGTACAAGATTCTGGGGTGGGATGCCGTCGGTGTGGTGGAGGCGGTAGGTGCCGAGGTCAACCGATTTAAACCCGGCGACCGCGTGTTCTACGCCGGCGACGCCGCCCGGCCTGGTGTTAACGCCGAGTACAACCTGGTAGATGAACGCATTGTTGGCAAAGCACCGCTGCAACTGAGCAACGCTGAGGCCGCCGCCATGCCACTGACCTCGGTTACCGCCTGGGAAATTTTATTTGACCGATTGCAAATCAATGTTGGCAAAAGTGCTAGCCAGCAACGATTATTAATCATCGGTGGCGCCGGCGGTGTTGGCTCCATTATGACCCAGCTAGCGCGCAAGCTCACCGGTATTGAGGTGATTGCCACCGCTTCTCGGGAATCCACCCAGGCCTGGGTTAAGAAAATGGGCGCCCATCATGTGATAGACCACAGCAAGCCGCTAAGTGAAGAACTCAGCGAGCTGGGCATTGATGGTGTAGATTACGTTGCCAGCCTTACCCATACCCACGAACACGTTAGCGAAATACAAAAAGTACTTAAGCCCCAGGGCAAGCTAGCGCTGATCGACGACCCAGATGTGTTTGATATAAAAATCTTTAAAGATAAATCTATATCCATTCACTGGGAATTGATGTACACCCGTATTAAATACAATACACCGGATATGGCGGCCCAGGGGCAGATATTATCTGAGGTAGCCTACCTGCTAGATGAAGGCGTGCTGCAAACCACGCAGACGGAACACTTTGGCACTATTAACGCCAAGAATTTAACCTTGGCTCACCGGGCCATTGAAACCAATAAAACCCTCGGCAAAATCGTACTGGAAGGATTCTAGGAACCTCTTTTTTTACTCTGCATCGACGCATTGCCGATGCAGAGTAAATTAAGCTAAGGGTTTTTCAACTCATTAATATCAACTCAACTACAGCCTCATTATAGGCCACCGTGGGTCAGTTTTGCTGGGTCTAATAGCTGGGTTAATTGCTCTACAGTTAATTCCGTATTCTCCGCCGCCACATCAATAACCGGGCGTTTTTCTTTGTAGGCTTGCTTGGCAATTTCTGCGGCTTTTAAATAACCAATCACCGGATTAAGCGCGGTAACCAAAATAGGGTTGCGGGCCAGCGCCTCTTGCAGTTTGTCTTCATTCACTTTGAAGCTGGCAATGGCTTTGTCGGCCAGTAATTCACTGACGTTGGTCAACAGTTCAATGCTCTGCAGTAGATTATAGGCAATCATCGGCAGCATCACGTTTAATTCAAAATTACCGGCCTGGCCACCCACAGTAATGGCAGCATCGTTGCCGATTACCTGGGCAGCCACCATGGCGGCTGCCTCGGGTATCACCGGGTTGACTTTACCCGGCATAATGGAGGAGCCGGGCTGCAACGCCTGCAATTCAATTTCCCCCAAACCTGCCAGCGGGCCGGAGTTCATCCAGCGTAAATCGTTGGCGATTTTCATAATGGTTACCGCCGTGGTTTTAAGCTGGCCGGATAAGGCGACGGCAATATCTTGGGAGCTGATGTGGCTGAAAAAATTATCCGCCGGCTTAAAGTTTAAACCGGTATCGGCATTCAAGGCATCGGCGTATTGTTGCGCGAATTCTGGGTGGGCGTTAATGCCGGTACCTACGGCGGTGCCACCTTGGGCCAGGGTTTGCAAACTTGGCTCTAGCTGTTGCAAATGGGCAATATTTTGCTCAATTTGCGTCGCCCACCCGTTTAGGCTTTGGCTCATGCGCACCGGCATGGCGTCCATTAAATGGGTGCGGCCGGTTTTTACAAATTGGTCCACGGAGCTTGCTTTAACACGAGTGGTTTTCGCTAAGTGAGCCAGCGCCGGCAATAGTTTTTGATGCAGCTCGATGGCCGCACTGATGTGAATACTGGAGGGAATAATATCGTTACTGCTTTGGCCACAATTAACGTGGTCGTTAGGGCTAACATTGTCGCCATAAACACGGCTAGCCAAGGTTGCCAACACTTCGTTGGCGTTCATATTAGAGCTGGTGCCAGAACCGGTTTGAAACACATCCACCGGAAAGTGGCTCATCAATTCTGGGGCTTGTAGCAGATCATCCACCACCGTCTCTATGGCGTCTGCCATTTTGGCCGGAATTTGATCCAACTGACTGTTAGCTTTCGCAGCGGCAGACTTAGCTCTCAGTAGAGCTTTAATAAACGATTCCGGCATGGCCAAGCCACTCACCGTAAAATTGTTGATGGCGCGTTGTGTTTGGGCACCGTACAAGGCATCCGCCGGTACTTCCAACTCACCCATGCTGTCACGTTCGATTCGTGTATTAGTCATATTGGGTATCCTTTACATGATGAAGTTTAGTTCTTGCGACAAAGCCTGCCCTAGTGCACTAACCCAGCCTGCACATAGCGACTGGATATCGCCAATTCTTGGTACAAACGGCGCACGTGTGCTTCCCTTGCCGGGTTATCGCACAGCTGTTTTAACCCGCATAATGGCTTGTAAATGTGATCCAGGCAGCTGCAGCGCCAATGGGCGGGTAACAGGTCGTCCAGTACCGTTTCCAGTAGTAACTGAAACTGGAAGTGATAACGGCGACGCTGCCTTGCCGTGCTACAGCAGCCGCAAGGAGCTTGTGATATAGACCTCAAATTGCAACAACGTTCTCGCGCCAGCCAATGCGTAATCAATTGGGGATTATCCGGCTCCACTGCCCAACGCACCTTGTGCCGTAGTTGCGCCAAGTTCGACTCTACCATTTGAATCGCTCCCGATTTGGAGAATGGAGAATGGGGAATGGAGAACAGGGAGCGGCGAACATAACGATCACTGCCCACCCCAGACTGGACGCTTATAATATATTAATGATAATCATTTGCAATAAGATTTGCAGCATTCTCCCCAACTGAACACGACTGTAACTGGTTAGATAGGGGGAAATTGGTAGTTTAGGCTTGGGCAGGCTAGAGGTGCAGGTCGGCATCGTAGCCGCCAACCTCATTTTCAACGTTGTATTTAATCAACAGCGGTCCGCAGACAGCCACTGTTGATTAATTGAGGATTATCTGGGCATTCGGCGTAACGCACCTGTCGCCTGAGTCGTATCAGCTGAGCTTGCTGAACTGTCTGGGGACTCATTACCATAATTTAGAGCGCTCAACACTTTAGTGCAAATGATTATCATTACATTAATTATTTTGTAACTAGTCTCTTTGCTACTGACACCAGGCTGTCAGTAGGGGGCAGTCACAATGGCTGCATCCATAGAACTTGGATGCCCCTCAAACTACCCTGGAGAATGATATGAACAACCAACCGCTGACTACCTGGTTCGAAATCCCTACCACCGATTACCCTCGCGCTAAAGCCTTTTATGAAGCCGTATTCGCCACCAAACTGCACGAAGAAACCCATCAAGACTTAACCATGGCGATATTCCCCCATACCGAGCCGCACAGCGGCGGGGCCGTGGTTAAATGCCCGCAAAGCACACCGAGCGATAACGGCGTGGTGGTGTATCTCTATACAATGGAGTTGGACGCAACCCTGGCTCGCATTGAAGCCAACGGTGGTAGTATTGTGCTACCCAAAACAGAGATTCCCGCAGGCATCATTGCTTTGTTTATCGATAGCGAAGGCAATCGTGTAGGCCTGCACAGCCAAGGTTAGAGGGAGGTAACCCGATGCGCCGAGCCGACCGATTGTTTCAAATGGTGCAGATTCTACGACGCGGCAAGGTCATCACCGCCGCCGCCATGGCCGAAGAGCTGGAAATAAGCGAACGCACGGCGTATCGGGATTTACAGGATTTATCCGCCCGCGGCGTACCCATCCGGGCTGAGGCCGGTATTGGCTATCAGCTAGAGAGTGGCTTTGATATTCCGCCGCTGATGTTTAACCAGGACGAGCTGGAAAGCTTAGTCATCGCGGCTCGGATGTTAGACGCCTGGGCGGACCCGCAAACTAAACGCCAAATACAGTCGGCCCTGGAGAAAATCGAGCAGGCGCTGCCCAATAAATTGCGCGACCGGCCAGCGCGGGTAAAAGTGTTTGCGCCGGATTTTTTAACCCAGGCCAATATTTGGCAGGCGTTACCGGATATTCGCCAAGCCGTTAACGAAAAGCGTAAATTGCAGTTCGACTATTGCACCGAACAACAAAAAATCAGCACCCGTACCATAAGACCTTTAGCGGTGTATTTTTGGGGCCGGGTTTGGACTTGTGTTGGCTGGTGCGAACTGCGCGATGATTTTCGAAACTTTCGATTAGATCGAATGACCCATTGGCAGTTGTCGGCACACAGTTATGTCGACGAACCCGGCAAAACCCTAGCCGACTTTGAAGCACTGCATATGCAGCCAGATTGCGAAGACTTCGCCAACCACTTTGCACGCAAAAAACTCGGCGACACACCTGCCCAATAACCCAGGGCAGCTTGTCACACAAACAACATATTTCTTCCACATGGTTGTAAACCCCAACTCGGATACTGCTTATAAAGTCGATGGGCAGTGTGCGCATGCTAAATATTTTGGTTATTTACGATGGCAAGGCCGGGCACCTTTCACAGTCGCAGGGCTTGGCGCAATTAATCGCCAAGCACCACCATAGTCGTTGTAACCTTCAGATATTACGCGCCAAGCCCCGGTTAAAATTACTCAATAAGGCGCTGCAATTTTTAGCCCAGTATCTACCTGCTACGATTGTTCTATGCCTAGTGCGGCTCTATAGAACTAAGGTTATTGGCGACGCAAAACACCCCGCTAAAATAACGGCGCCAAATTTGTTTATTTCCTTCGGCGGTAATTCCATAGCCTTGAACATCGCTTACCGTCGTTATTGGCGCTGCCGCAATATTGTTATTGGCAATAATTATAACGTAGGCAAAAATAGCATATCTGCGCATCTTACTGCTTTTGGTAGTCCTGCTCGCAACGCCATTGCCACCGGCATAGCGCTCAGTAAGATTGATCGCGAAAATTGCAATAGCGCCGCCACGGTAATAAAAGAGACTAACCCCCACACCCGTTATTGGGGTGTATTAATCGGCGGCAATGGTAGCGGTTATGAGTACCAACAAAGCGATTGGCAGGCATTGTCACACGGGTTAAACGAACTGAGCCAAAAATACAGTATCCATTGGTTAATTTGTGATTCTCGCCGTACGCCACAAGGCGCCATCGAACTGCTCAACACTCAACTTGGCTCATTCACCGGTGTAAGCTTTATTGGCTACAACCAACCGCAGCGACTGTCTATTGAAGCCGTAATGGGCGCCAGTGAGAGGCTGTTTTGTACGGAAGACAGTTTGAGTATGCTGTCCGAGGCCGTAGCCATGGCTAAACCGGTAATAAGCCTACAACCTCAAACGAATAGTCCTCGTCCGGTGCACGCAAGGATGATAAACCATATCGTTAACACCGGGTTGGTAGAACGCCAGCCTATATCTCAGTTAGCCAACTATCAGATTAATTTCTTTTTTCCGAGTGTGCCCTACGAACATCAAACGGTTGCAGTTTATAGTCGTTTGAGCGCTCTAGGCGTGCTAGATAATACCGTAGCCAGCCCCGCCGCTAACCAGCTGGCCTACCCCAGCCCCCAATAAAATCTCAACCGCCGTGATTCTTTTGACGAAGGGCTTCCACCAATTCCGCCCCCAAATAGATTACGACTGGATAACGCGTAAAATCCACTGCGCTATCCACCAAATGCTGTGTTTAAACCACTTACCGGCTTTGCAGGCGGGTACGCCCGCGCCGTTTGATGCAAATTCAATTACGCTTTAAAGCAAACGGTAAATCCAAATCAATTTGCAAGGGGCCTGAGCCAATCTTGTCGGTGCTCAATTGCTACATACCAACTTGTTAGCGCCCCGGCAGCTGGGCGGCGAACTGTCTCAGTTGTTTACATTCAACAATAAAATTGACGAATCTACGATGAAAAGAAGATCTACAACGCGCAGTAACACCGTGCACTGACTGTGGGGTATTCAGTAAAATAACCAGCGTATTTGGCTCATAATCAATTTGCATTATGGGCTCCACGGTTCTCGCGTTAGGCCATTTTACGCTGCCTTCCGTCACCGGCGTTAACCGTCTATAGAGCACAAGGTTACCGCCAGCGGTGTCCTCTGGCTGCCTAAAATAATACAACCCAATGAACAGTTTATTGGGGTGGTCGGTGTGGGGGCCAGTAATTTCGCCCCGCCGCCAATGGGGTGTGTTTACTGCTGTCAGCGCATCGACCCACAGGTCGGCATCGCTCTCACTGCCTCGCCTTGCCACGCGCAGATCAGCCTCTAATAGACTGGGATAGTGCTGTGCAATGGCGCCGGCAAACAATTCCAGTAGTCGGTGGGTAAACGCAGATGAGCTGTGTGCGTCGATAAAGTCCCGCCACACTTGCGCTATCTGGGGTTGGTGCACTGCGTATTTAGCCGGCAGGTTAACGCGTCGATTACCGCGGTTTAAATGTCGCAGGCTTCGTTTCAGCGATTTAGCATTGGGCTCTTGGCGGCAGGCGTCTTGTAACGCCGATTTAATTACCGGCTTGGAAGGGAAGGCGGCAGCCAGCGCCTCATAAAGGTGGAGCGGCAGAGCACCTTTCACCACCACATGTGGAAAAGGGTGCAGCACGATATCTTGCTGAGTGATATTATCTAAAACATTGGCTGACACTGTAGAGCCCTGTTAATTGTCTCATCACGGTTCTTTTTGGTTCAGTTCATCACTACAAGGATAGTGCGCTTGAGTGGAGTATTTATGACACACATCGGCAGCCAGCCGCAGGCCCCTGCATTAACGTCCAGTGCATTAGGGCCCAGTGCTACACCGTTCAAGTTACGGTGTTTTATCATTAGCCTAAACCCCAGCACCAAAAGCAGCAGGAATTTGTATCACCAGCTAGAACAACAAGGCGTTGGTGCTGAGTTTTTTACGGCGGTGGACGGCCGCAGCCAACCACCGGCTCTGTTACCCGGTGAGAGGCTTCAGCCCCATTTGAGTTTATTGCGGCTTGGAAGAACCCTGAGCAACACCGAGCTGGCGTGTTATTTATCGCACCTACGGGCCGTGCAAAAGGCCTACGACTCGGGGGCCAGCCACGTTTGCTTATTGGAGGACGACGTGGTGATTGAACCGAATTTTGCCAGTACCCTGGATGCACTGGTGGTGGATGAGCTGGAGAACGTGCGCCTAATGGCGTTAAAACTGCGCCGGCGCAAAACCGTAAAAACACTGCCCAATGGCGTTGTACTCACCCGGCCAGAGCGCGGTACCCTGGGAACCCAAGCCTATTTGCTTAACCGTGCTGGGATGATTAAATTTTTACGCCACGCCAGCACCATTTATGAGGCCATTGACCACGTATTCGACCACTTCTATTTGTTCGATTTAGCCAGCTATGGCGTTGAGCCCCATGTCGCCTACGAATTGGGCCAGGGCAGTAGCGTGAGCAAACGGCCAGAACCCGCCGGCCAGCAACCCAGCTGGCTGCACAGGTTAGCCTACCAGCCAACCAAACTTTGGTTTAGCCTGCGCCGGCACTGGTATTTAACCCGCCACCATTCGCTCTTCTACCCTGCCCATTATCCCAGCAGCAAACCCGGTAAAAGCCCTCGCTTGCGGGGCAAAGGCAAAGCCGCCAATGTGCTTTGATTCCCCAATTTATCCTTTTTTGAGGGCGGTTTTGTCACAGCCTTGCTGGTAATATCGCCGATTTCAGAACAAAAAGGATGACTTACCGTGGCAAGCCCCGCATTTCATAGCGCATTTCGTAAATATCACCGTTGGTTAGGGTTTTTTCTGGCGGGGGTTATGACTCTGTACGCATTGAGTGGTGTGTTATTAATTTTTCGCACCACCGACGTCTTAAAATTTGAACAAACCGAACAAAAACAACTGGCACCTGGCCTTTCTGGCGATGCCTTAGGCCCAGAGCTGCGTTTGCGTGGCTTTAAAGTAAATGAAGAAACAACAACCCTGATTACCTTTAAAGAGGGCCAATACAACAAAGAAAGTGGACTAGCAACGGTAACCAGAAAGGATTACCCAGCAGCCATCGCCAAGGTGGTGGGTATGCATAAGGCCACAACAAATAGCCCGCTGTTTTTCCTAAACATCGCCTTCGGTGCAGCGCTACTGTTTTTCTCGGTGTCGGCGTTCTTAATGTTTATGCCGCGTGTTCCGCAATTTAAAAACGGTTTGAAGATTGCCGCTGGCGGATTTCTTCTGGCATTACTGGTGGTTATATTTAGTTAGTTTCTAAGGTAAGACCGGCTCTGGTAAACACTAGGGCCGGCCGGCTTCAAACAAACTGTGTCTGCACAAACCCTAAAACAATCATACTCACCCCTCCCACTTCGCCCACAATCAATGCCCACATTCCCCAAGTGGTAGTAAAATTTTTATCGGAAAATTGGCTGCGAGTTTGGCCCTGTAAACCCAGCTTGATATACGTGGCGATGGATACGGCAAAGAAGAATAGCGGAACCGCCGCGATCCAAAGTTGAAACGTGGCAGAGTAGGGGCTGTAAATAAGCAATTGCGCCATCACCAGTGCCGCAAATGAATACATAAGCGCCGCTCGATGAGCGACATCAATGTAGATAGGAGCGCGTTGGTTTTCACTCACCATCATCGCCTTGTATTTGAGGATGCCAGTCAGTAACCCAACCCACAGAAATAGCCCAGCGCATAATAGGCAAAGTTTGACCGCAAATATCATAACCACCTCTTTATTATTATTTTTTCAATTAGTAGGCTGTAATTGTATTTTTTACATACCAGAAATCTCTAATACCTTATCTTGAATAGTGCATCCATTTAGGCCACCGTCGTTAGTCGCAGCCCTTTTCCTCCCACAGGAGCCCGTCTCCACTGGTTATAACCAAAACATCGGTGGTTATTCGAATTAGCACTTAAAACAACCAACACACACATGAGATTGGCACGCAAACTGATTAACAAGTTAATAATGTCAGTTAGCACCAGTGCCAACCCAACCCTGCGCGTTATGCTCTGGGGCCTCACACTAGCGGCTAATGAACTAGTTTTTCGGAATACTTTGAAATTCTAAACTACACTTTATTTAAGCGCCCAAACTGTAGGTAGCTGCGATGATTTATCCCAGTTTTAGTGAGTCAGCAAACGTGCAAGAACCGTTACAACCCGCCAATCCAACGCTACTGATTGTTGATGACGATCTTTCCACCTTAAGTGGCATGGAGCTATTCTTCTCAGTCCAATATGACACGGTTACCTGCGATAATAGCGAATCTGCGTTGGCCGTTGCTCAGCAAGGCCATGTGGATTTGATATTGTTGGATGTAAATATGCCCGGCATGAATGGCCACGAGCTCTGTGCCACCCTGCAGCAACGCGCAACCACAAAAAACATCCCGGTCATCATCCTCACCGGCTCCATCGACGACAATACCGAATTTAACAGCCTAAACGCCGGCGCCGTGGACTTTATGCCCAAACCGGTGGACCTACAAACGCTGCGCCTAAAAGTGGAAAACCACATGAAGTTGGCGCGCCACCGCCGCGAATTGTCGGAGATGTCCTACACCGATGCGCTTACCGGCGTAGCTAATAGGCGTTACATTGAAAAAATCCTACGGCGGGAATGCCAGGCCGCGGTGCGTACTGAGCAACCGTTGAGCCTAGCGATTATCGATATCGATAACTTTAAAGACTACAACGATACCTTGGGCCACCAAAAAGGTGATCAATGCCTAGCCCAAGTGGCGCAAACCCTTAAGGGCACTCTGCGTCGGGAAAACGATTTGATAGGCCGCTTTGGCGGCGAAGAATTTATGGTGATACTGCCCAATACCGACCTTGCCGGTGCCGAAGGCATCGTCGACCAAATGCTGACTAAACTGCGCGAAGCGGCGGTGCTGCACCCGGCCAGCGACTGCAGCAACCTGGTAAGCGTCAGTGTGGGTATTGCCAGCTACTCACCGGATTTGCTCAGCGACGACGAACTCAACGCCGATGCGCTCTTCGCCCAGGCCGATGACAAGCTGTACCAAGCGAAACAGAACGGAAAAGATTGCTACTGCAGTTGATCCCACCGTGTTCAACACTTCTCGCCGTTAACAACCTGCCATTTTAGGCAGTAATTTCCTACTTTCGTCGAAATTTGTTGAATAACACTCGCCTTTTGCTGACAACGCTGCCACAATTGTAATCGATTACAATAACAGCCAAGCAGTATTGGCAACGTGTTCAACTAAGCTCTTTCGACAGTGGCACTACCAAGACTAACTGTACCAAGACAGTCAAAGGCAATGGTAAAGCCTATAAACAACTTTATTTCGCGTTGATGTTCCGAGCCCCAGTGCACCGGCATTAACGAGATTTCAAACTCTGGCATTAACCGGTACTAGAATGCAGCATCCCTGGTACCACGCCTGAGCCAGCATCTAACGATGCTGAGCCCCGGTGGCGACTCACCGCGCCAACTGGGGCACCTATTTAAAGGGCTCTTTTACAGGATCGGCTAGAACCCGTGCAGCAAACAAGACTGCGCTAGGCCGGCACAAGCGCCCATAAATGAGTTGGCAGCAGCTCATAAGCAGAACCTAACTTTGACATTCACTTGTCTTAATTTTTGGCCACCTAAGACGTGGCCTTTTTTTTAATTTCATTCCCGATGTCAGCTTTGAAATGGTGCCCTACTATTTCGCGCAGTACCGATAACGAACAATAACTGGCATTTTTATTTTTTTAAAATCAATAACTTATGCCAATCACGTCGGTGGCCGCCCCGAGCCACTGCAATCGAAAGGAGCATTCAATGAATCGCCAACGCTTTGCCAATTGGACGCTGGGCTACCTGATGCTGGCCGCCAGCCACACAGCCCTGGCCGATAAAATCACAGTTACGCCTATGACTGATGAGCAGGCGCCGGTTATTGCCCGCCACATTTACGGCCAGTTCTCAGAGCACCTAGGGCGCGGTATCTACGACGGTGTGTGGGTAGGTGAGGATTCTAACATCGCTAATACTCGGGGCATTCGCAATGATGTGGTGGCGGCGCTAAAAGCCATACAGGTACCGGTGATTCGCTGGCCCGGTGGCTGCTTCGCCGATGAATACCACTGGCGCGATGGCATAGGCCCCCGTCAACAGCGCCCGGTTCGTAAAAACAACTGGTGGGGCGGCACCCCGGAAGACAACGCCTTCGGCACCCACGAGTTTTTTGATTTTGTGGAGCAGATTGGTGCCGACGCCTATGTCAGCGTCAATGTGGCCTCATCCACGCCCACCCAGATGCGCGAGTGGATCGAATATATGACTTCCACCGGCCAGGACACCCTGGCAAACGAGCGCCGCAGCAATGGCCGCGAGCAACCGTTTGGGGTGCCCTTTATCGGTATTGGCAACGAGAGTTGGGGCTGCGGCGGCAATATGACACCGGAATACTATTCCAACTTGTACCGGCGCTGGGCTGCCTTCTTCCATAAAAACGGCTCCAACTTCCATCAGCAAAACGACAACAAAGCCCTGCGCGTGGCCTCCGGTGCAAATAACCTGGACACCAACTGGACCAAAGTGGTTATGGAACAAGCCGGGCATGGCATGGATGCCATATCGCTACACTTTTACACCCTGTGGACCGGCGATTGGCCTAAGCGCAACGAGGCCGCTGCCACTGAGTTTAACCAAGACCACTGGTTTGAAATTCTCTACCAGGCCAGCCGCATGGAAGAAGTATTGCAGGCCCACGAAAAGGTCATGGACAAAATCGACCCGGACAAGCGCATCGGATTATACGTGGACGAGTGGGGCACTTGGTACAACACCGAGCCTGGCACCAACCCCGGCCACCTGTACCAGCAAAATACCCTACGCGATGCCTTGGTTGCCGCCATTTCGCTGAATATATTCCACCAGCATGCCGACCGAGTGCGCATGGCCAATATTGCGCAAACCGTAAACGTATTGCAGGCCATGCTGCTCACAGAAGGCGCGGCCATGGCAAAAACACCGTCTTATTATGTCTTTAAAATGCACCTGCCGTTTCACGATGCCAAGTTACTCCCCCTGCGCTACACATCACCCCAGTTAACCGCGCCCTCGGGTAAATTTGCCGCCATCAGCCTTAGCGCAGCCTTACCTAAAGAGGGTGGTGTAGTCATAAGTTTGGCCAACAGTGAGTTAACCCAACAGCATGAACTCAGCGTGAACCTAGGTGATCTTCAGTTGACCAACGTCAGCGGAGAAATATTAACCGCTGATAGCCTGGACGCGCACAACCTGCCGGGTAAACCAGAAACGGTGAGCCCAAGCCACTTCACCGGCGCTACATTAGATAATGGCAATCTCACCGTTAATCTGCCGGCGAAATCGGTGGTGGTGTTACGGGTTCGTTAGCAAATAACGGCAGCCTTACGGTTTTGCCCAAATTTCAGGCAAAAAAAAGCACCGGGTTTGAAGCTTTCTTACCCGGTGCCAAGCTATAGATTCGGTATTAAGGTTGGCCGGAACGTCGCACCTGAGCTTGCGCCGCCAAACGCACCTGGGAGTTGGCTTCGCCATAGTTGCCGTAGCGGTGGCGTTGCAATACTTCAAAAAACAAGCCGTTTATAGAACGCGTGTAGAAATGAATAAAATGCCCAGTTTCGTTTTGGTCATAGAGCATATTGAACTGACGCAAATCGGCTAACAGATCGTCGTCGAGTTCATAGCGAGCTTCCAGGTCATCGTAGTAATTGCCAGGGATTGGCAAAATAATGCTTGGGTCCACCCGACGCACAAAGGCGCGAATATCGTCGCAGCTCATGGCAATATGCTGCACGCCGCTGCCGCGATGCACTTCGCGGAAGCGCTCGGTAGAGGCGCCCCAACTGCGCGACATATTAAAGGGCAGGCGAATGCGTTTATCTTGGTTAGTTGCCGCCCGGCTGACCACAATTCCATAGGGGTCGATTAAATCCTGTGGCTGGGCCACATCCAAATCCAACAGGGATCGGTAAAACAGCGATACCGATAAAAATTCGGTTTCTGCGACACCGCTGGAAACATGGTCAAAATTAAGTGAATCATCCGGCGTCACTAATGCTTCGCTTTGATCATCGGCAACAAAATCGACGTCGTAAAAGCGCGTGCCGTCGGTATTTTTCTGTACAAAATACACCAGCTCGCCGGTGATACTTTTGATGGCAGGGATATCCAACTCGCCACTTTCTACGTCGCTTTCAAACGGGTGGTAACCGTAGTAGTCGGCCCGCTCGGCCATGCCCTCTGCGTCGTCGGTACCATAGGCAATGGCACATACAGAGGTACCATGTACTAGGCTGTAGTGCTGGGCAAAGCTGTCGGATTCTTCGTTAATGACTAGGCTTACATCTCCCTGGCGATACAAGCTCACTTCTTTGGAGCGGTGTTTGTGGGTGCGGTGAAAACCCAATTTATGCAACATGCCTAATAGATCGTCGCGCATTTGATCGTCTGCGGCAAATTCCACAAACTCAAAATTTTGCATATCCGCTTTGGGCGGCTGGTAAAAGCTGCTGTTTTTGCGGTCGAGCATTAAATCCGGCTCATCCATCACCACTTGCTCTTGTAACCAAAGCAGTGAGCGCATGCCATCAATGGCGGTGGCGCGGCAGGGCGAAGATCGGAATTCGTCGTTGAAAATCTCGTGGGAGAAATAACCGTTGTAGCCAGTTTTTATAATGGCGCTCATAAAATCTTGCATGGGGAAATCGCCTTGGCCTGGGAAGCACCGGAAGTGACGGCTCCACTGCAGTACGTCCATTTTTAAACGCGGCGCATCCGCCACTTGCACCAGTACAATACGGTTGCCGGGAATTTCCGCCACGGTGGATAAATCCGCATCCCGAGCGTACATATGAAAGCTGTCTAAAATAATGCCCAGGTTTTTATGATCTACACGCTTAACCACATCCCAAGCCTGCTCGTACAAACTGACGTTGCGTCCCCAGGCTAGGGCTTCGTAACCTAGCGTAATGTCGCGTTTCTTAGCACGCTCGGCCAGTTCGTAAAATTCTTCCACCGCACGGTCGGTGTCGTCGATGCACTGGGGCGAGACATTACTGCAAATCAGCATGGCTGTAGTACCCAGCTCTTGCATCAAATCGAATTTGCGCTCGGCCCGGTCAAAGTTTTTCTGCATTTTCGCCTTTGGCATGCACTCAAAATCGCGGAACGGCTGAAAAGCGACAATTTCCACCCCGGCATCTTCTACCATGCGTCGCACGGCTGCCGGCGTTTCGCCAAACAACATAAAATCGTTTTCGAATATTTCAATGCCGTCGTATCCGGCTTCGGCAACGGCTTCTATCTTTTGGCGTAGATCGCCAGACAAACACACCGAGGCAATAGATCGTTTCATCTTTATTTTCTCCTGCTGCACACGTTGGCCAAACGGTGATGCGGGTTTAGGCACTGCGTTTGTAGCGCATTTTTGTACGCCGGCGATGATCTAGCCGGCATCATTATTTTGTTATTGTTGTGGCGTTAGTCCAACCAGCTTAACGCTTCGGAAATTAGATCCTGGCTGTCTTCCACGTCGACGCCGGTAAAAATTTTAAAGGCGTCTAAACCTTGATAAATCCACAAATCAAAACCGGAAATACACTGCAAACCAGCAGTACGGGCGGCAATAATAAATTCGGTGTCCAGAGGCGTATACACCGCATCAAACACCCACTGCTGGCCACCCAAAACGCTTGGGTCAAATAAATTGCCGGGGTGGCTGTACATGCCAATGGCGGTGCAATTTACCAAACCGTCGGCCGCGGTAATTGCGTCTGCCAAATCCTGCTGTTGCACTACCCGCGCGTTGTAACCGGCTGCATTAAGCGTAGCGCACAACGAGCTGGACTGTTCTAAGTGGATATCGTACAGGGCGATTTCAGTGGCACCCAATTCGCCTAAACCAAACGCAATGGCGCGGCCAACTCCGCCGGCACCGGCCATAAGCACTTTGCCGGGTGCAAGCTTGCCTCGACGAAAGCGATAGCCGCGCATAAAGCCGCTAAAGTCCGTGTTGGCACCGCGAATAACGCCGTCTTTAAAGGTCAGCGTATTGTATGAGCCGATGTGCTCATGGCCGGCCACTGCAGGCTCACTCACCAGGGGCCAAACTCTCTGTTTGTAAGGATGGGTTACATTAATACCACTAAAACCTTCGGCCAGGCACTGTTGCGCCCGTGCCACCGGGTCAAAACCGTCGACGCCTTCGCCATCTATTAGGCAATAGTTGACGTTCACACCCTGTTGAGTGCCAAGAAATTGCTGCAAGCGCGGCATTCTGGAACGCGAAATACCTGCGCCCATCAAGCCCATGACCATGGTCATAAAACACCTTTTGTTATTCATTTTCTACGCGATTTACCGGGTGTCGGCTTTGTGTAAGCGGGATTCTCACCAAGTATCGCAAACTGGCCGATATTTAAGTGCAGGGGCAGTGAGTGAGTAAAATATCTATTGTTCAGCCGCCTATAACACTGCGTTATCCGCGTACAATTTTTTGGCTTTCTGCGTTTAAAAGCTGTTAGGGCGCGTAAATACTGCTAGCATGCAGCCGAACCGAGTGGATCGATAGGAGCTTGCCAATGCAACTGAACTTCAGACAGCTTGAAGTTTTCAGAGCCATCATGATCGCTAAAACCGTCAGTGGCGCCGCGGAACTGTTGCATGTTTCCCAGCCTGGCATTAGCCGGCTACTGAAATACATGGAGTACAAGTTAGGTATAGCATTGTTTGAACGGCACAAAGGCCGATTGATCCCCACGCCAGAGGGCGAAGAGTTATTTCACGAGCTGGAACCCATCTATCAGCGAATCGAAGAATTAGACGTCACTATTGAGCGCATTACCCGGCCCGATAATCATCTCTACCAGATTGCTTGCACACCCAGCCTTGCCACCTACGTGTTGCCGCGCTTATTAGCCCGGGTTAAAGCGCGTATGCCACACATGCAAGTCAAACTTGAGGCGCTTTCCAACGAAGAAATAACCGATTTTATTACCCAGCGGCGGGTGGATTTTGCCCTGGCGTTTTACGATACCGAGCACCCACTGGTAATGTCGGAGCCTTCCATTAACGTGGGCATGGTGGCGGTGGTGCCCCAGGATCACCTATTGGCTAAACGCAAAAGCCTGCAGTTTGCGGATTTGGTGGAGCATGAGTTAATCATGTATTACCCAGAGACTTTATTGGGCACCACATTAAATAAAGCGCTGGATACTTTGGAGTTGGATACGCCGCCTCGCATGGCGGCCATGGTACGCTACGGCGACGATGCCTGTGCCATGGTAGAGCAAGGTATGGGCATAGCAGTGGCGTTTGAATACACCGCCATGCCCCATCGCTTCCCTAAGTTGCGCACCATACCGGTAAAAACCCCCAAACAGCAGGTACATTTTTTACGCCACAACGGTATTTCGCTATCCAATAATGTGCGCCAATTTTACGAGCTGATGAAATCTGAGATTCGTTCGCTGAATGAGGACATTGTTTAGCTAGCCATTAAATAATTCAACGCCGCTAAGTAACCCGCCATACCCATACCGCAGATCACGGCATCGGCCCGGCCCGATACCCACGAGTGGTGGCGAAATTTTTCTCGCTTGTGGATATTCGATAAATGCACTTCCATAACCTTTCCTTCAAAGGTATTCAGCGCATCTAAAATAGCCACCGAGGTGTGGCTGTAGGCCGCCGGATTAATAATAATGGCGTCGGCTTCGTTGCGGGCGCGGTGAATTTCTTCAATAATTTCGCCCTCGTGATTGCTTTGCATAAAACTGAGCTGGGCGTTATTACCGGCGGCAGCGCGCATTTGACTCTCTAAATCGGCCAAGGTGTCGTAGCCGTAGATTTCCGGTTGACGAACGCCCAATAGATTTAAATTAGGGCCATTAATTACTGCGATGCGAATGGTCATGAAAAGCCTTTGGTCTATTATTACTTACAATTAAAATCAACAAAACGCACAGGGTAGCCGCGGGGTACCGCGGCTTGCCAATATCCAGGTGCGTATCAACCATAACTCGAGGTTAAACCATTCTCGCTGTGATGTACGCTGCCAATATTAGCCCCAGCGGTATTAGCTTTAACGATTGGCGCCATAATGCCATGTTATAGGGCGGGGACGTATGAGTATTTGAACCCACCCCAAAGCCAACCCTACCATGACGCAAACTAAGATCAGCCTGTCTGAATTAATCCTATAAATACCATAAGCACAGGAAACCACATGGCTTCTGATACACACAGCGCCCCATCTGCTATGAACAGCGGGCCAAGCTCCCTTCCCTTTGATCAATACGTGCAAAAGCTACGCACCCTGGTAGACGACAATCCCATGTCGAAAATCCAACTACTTGTCGTGGCCATTTGCTTCGTACTCAATATGCTCGATGGTATGGACGTTGTTTTGATGTCCTACGCCGCACCGGTATTGGCCGAGGACTGGGCTATCCCCGCCGCCGCCTTGGGTGCGGTATTCAGCTCCGCCTTGGTTGGCATGACCTTAGGTTGCCTGGCCATCGCCCCTTACGCCGATGTTATTGGCCGCCGCCGCATGATTTTACTGGCCATTTTTGTGATTGCCACGGGTATGTTGGTATCCGGCGTTTGCCAGAGTATTTGGCAGCTGGCCGCCGCCCGGGTGTACACCGGTTTGGGGGTAGGTGCGATTTTGGCCAGTATGGCCGCCATGACCAGTGAGTACGCCAACGATAAACAGCGCAACCTGTGCGTGGCCATTGTCCAGGCCGGCTACCCCATCGGCGCGGTACTCACCGGTTTTGCCTCCGCCGCCATTATGCCAGAGCACGGCTGGCGCCCCATGTTTATATGGGCCGGCGTTATCACCGGCGCTATGTTCCCCATCGTGTATTTTTTGATGCCCGAGTCGCTGGAGTTTTTGGCCAAAAAGCAGCCCCGCAATGGGCTTAAAAACCTCAATAAAACCCTGGTACGTATGGGTGCCGAGCAAATGGATGGCCTGCCAGAGAAACCCGCCGATATGCAAAAAACCAGCGTTAAAGCCCTGTTCGACGGCCCGCGCGGATTCTCTACTTTGATGCTGTGGTGCGGTGTGTTTCTAGGGTTCTTTACTCTGTATTTTGTCATCAGCTGGATTCCAAAAATTGCCGTGGACGCCGGCTTGCCGTTGGAGAAAGGCATCTTCGCAGGCACCGCCTATAACCTCGGCTCCTTTGCCGGCAGTATCTTCCTGGGTTGGATCTCCGCTCGCTACGGCCTGCAGAAAATGATTTGCCTGTTCTTCTTTATCGCCGCCGTGATGCTGATGGTGTTCGGCTCGGTAAGCATGAACGTGTTCTTTATTCTGTTGTGCGCTTTTGTCATTGGCATCACCTTAAATGGCGGCTTCAACGGCTTTTGGCCCACTGCGGCACGGCTGTACCCAACCGAAATCCGCGCCACCGGTGTGGGCTGGGCTGTGGGCGCCGGCCGCGCTGGTGCAGTGGCCGGGCCGTTAGTGGGCGGTTACTTACTGCAGTCTGGTGCCGGTTTATCAGTGACCTTTGCCGTGTTCGCCGTGCCCCTGGTATTGGCCGGCATAGCCGCACTGAATATTCGCTCCAGCGACTTTGCCTAGTAGATCAAATTTGCTCCGCAGACCTGCAATGGATTTTGTTTTGGCGATCGGAGCTACCTAACTTTAAAGGCGTCTGCGGGCCTTGGTACAAGACTGTATGCAGCAGGGATGCTGCATCCAAGCCCCCAAGGATGGGTTTACGGCGTGTCTTGTACCAAGGTTTGCAGATCCAGAGATCCAGCCAAAGGGTGCTCACCTCACCTAGGGCCTATTAACACTTATTCGGAGCCTCTGTTGAGTCAGGAAATAGTCCAATCTAGGCGCGAGCCGCGAAGTTTGGTGGGCCCAAATAAGCGGTGAGCAACAACGAGTGGGCTATTTCCTGGCTCAACCCGAAGGGCTGGGGCTGGGCGCCCCCGACCCGCTTCTTGTTCACCGTTGTTGCCAATCGCTCATGTAGGCCCACTACATTTCACTCTTGGCGCCTAGTTGAACGAGAAGCTACCCGGGGCGCGTAGCCTCCAGCAGTGGTGCCAAATTAGCGTTAACAGGCCCTTGGATGTTTAGCCCCGCAGCAAGCTTAATGCTGCTTCAATTGCGCGTTGCGCTCTCTCTAATGGTGGCACCCCTTGCTGGCGCAGGGCTTCGGTAGGCACTTCCAAACTTAGCGGCAAATCCGCCGGTAGGCACATCAACAATTGTTTTAGGTCCACATCCCCCTGGCCGGGAAAGCAGCGCTCGTTGCGCGCTTGGCGGATAATCTCGTCCATGTCGCTGGGGGGTGGGCCAGCGATGTCGCACAACTGGGCGTAGCGCATCCAGCCCGGTGGTATTTTGGCCACTTCGGTGATGGCGCTGTGCGAGCGATTGAGGTGAAACGGGTCGATCAGCATGCAAGCATTGTTATGACCTTGTTGCCGCACGGCTTGCACTATTCGCCGGGCCTGGGGCAGGTTAACCACCCCGGTCCAGGGCATAAATTCTAGGTGCGGGAACAAATTGTAAGTGAGCGATAACTCACATAATTTGGCAAAGTTGTCTATGGTGCGGGCTTCCGAGTCATCATTACCCGCCACCAGTACCGAATCCGCGCCCAGTTCTGCCCCCAGGGCGAGCACTTCTTCGTAGTCTTGGCGCACGTCGGTGTTGGGTTTTAAACGCAGAATCTCGATATCGATGACCCGCAGGCCGGTATCGGCCAGGGCCTTCTTAGTTTGTTTTAGCCGCTGGGGTTGGCCCAACAGGGTTTGGTGTGGCTCGCCCTCGGCGGCGGGCAGTAAGCGGATGCCCACAGCATCGAACCCCGCCTGGGCTGCCACTCGGATTTGCTCCCAGGGCGGTAATTCCAGCACGGTGAGTGCCGCCAAAGATATTATGGGTTTACTGCTCACGGTTGGCCTCCGTTTGATCTGCCGCGTGGTTGCCGGCGACGTAGCCAAAGGTCATGGCCGGGCCTAGGTTGATGCCTCCGGCGGGGTAATGGCCGCCCATAATGCTGGCCATATCCGCACCGGCTGCGTAAAGCCCGGGGATCACTTGGCCTTGGTTGTCTAACACCTGGGCCTGGCCGTTGGTGGCAAGTCCAGCAAAGGTGCCAAAACTGCCCGGCACCACTTTTACGGCGTAAAACGGGCCCTGCTCTAGGGGTGCCACGCAGGGGTTGGGCTGATGGGATGGGTCGCCATTTTTGCGGTTGTAGGGGCTGTTGCCACGGCCAAAGGCCGGGTCTTCCCCGTTGCGAGCGTGCTGGTTGTATTCGGCCACGGTTTGCTCCAAGCCCTGGGCATCTATGCCGCATTGCTGGGCCAATTCGGCCAGGGTATCACCGGCTTTTAAATAGCCGCGTTTAATCCAGTGGCGCAAGGGCAGTGGGAATGGCCGGGTAATGCCCAAACCGTAGCGGCGCTGAAAGGCGTGGCTACACACCAACCAACTGCACACTTCCTGGCCCTCGGGCACCTGCTGCACAAAGGCATCCACGTAGTCGAAGTAACCATCGGCCTCGTTCACAAAGCGCTTACCATTGGCCAGCACACCAATAACGCCGGGTTTGGCGCGATCAATAATATGGGGGAAATGGCCTGTGCTGCCATCGGCAAAGGGCACCAGGGATACCGGTGCCCAGGCCGCAGCGGAGTAAACATCGGTATCGACTTTTGCACCGATGGCCTCGGCGATATTGAGCCCGCCTCCGCTGCAAGAAGCCGGAGGCAGGGGCCAGTGCTCTGTGCCGGTTGGGGTGCGTTTAAACAGGGCTTGGCGGCGGCTGACATCGGCGGGGAAGCCACCGGCAGCCAGAACCACACCGCAGCGAGCCTCAATATTCATGCTGCCCTGGGCGGTTGTGGCTTGCACACCGGTGACTCGCCCATCTTGGCGGTGTAATTGTGTGGCCGGAGCATCGGTATAACAGGTAACACCCAGCTCAAAGGCCGATTGTGCCAAGCGGCCCACCAAGGCCACGCCATTGCACAATTGCATGGCTCGGCGGTAGCGCAGCATATCCCAGCCATGGCGGGTAAGCCTGAGCGCTGCGTGGGTAAAATCTTTTAGGTTTCGGGTGCTGTTTAAAAACGCCCACAGATCTGGCCCGGCTTGAATCGGCATACCCCAAAAAGATGTCTCTCGCATGGTGGTGCGCAGCTTGGCAATATCAGCGCCGAGGGCCCTGCCATCCATAGGTTTAGCGATAAGTGAGCGCCCACCAACGCCAGCGCCGGGGGTTTGGTAATGGATGTCGGCGATGCCATTGCCGTGGTCAAATTGTAGATGGGTGTTGTGGTGAAAGAACTCCGCCATCATCGGCGCTTGGTTGAGGAAGGCATCAATACGCTCGGCATTAAAGCGTGGGCCGAGTTCGTGCTCTAGGTAGCTTCTAACCGTGGCTAGGTCTTCGTTAATGCCGTCGGCCTTGGCCAAAAAGTTGCGCGGCACCCACATCCAGCCACCCGACCAAGCCGTGGCGCCGCCGAGGGTGGTGTCTTTTTCCAGTAAGACTACGTTTAAGCCGCGGTGGGCGGCGGCGACGGCAGCGGCCAAACCCGCGGCGCCGGAGCCCACTACAATTAAATCGGTGCTCAGGTGTTGCATACAGCGTAGCTCCCTGTTTTGCTGCATTTAAAACCAAAAAACCCGCGGTCATGATGGCCACATAAGGCGCCACCACAAACCGCGGGAAAGGTCAGTTCAGAGACTAAATCAGAGACTAAAAACGAACCGTGAAGCTAGCACCCATGTAGCGATCGTGATCGCGTGCAACGGTGTGCATGGCACCACCACCCTGGGTAGAAGACACAGAGCGCAAGCTACTGTTGTAGTCTTCGTCGAACAGGTTCTTAACGAACATGCTGAGTGTCCAGGTATCATCCGGGGAGGATACGTCGAACACCAGGCTGCTCAGGGCGAAAGGATCCCGCGGCTGGTTCTCACCAAACCCGTAGTAAGTTTTGCTGGTGTAGGTGTAAGTCCAGAACAAGCCAGCTGGGTAGTTGCCGATGTCGAAGGCGTAATCCAGGCTTAGGTTGTACTTCAGCTCTGGTGCCAGCAGCACCAAGGTGCCATCGGCGCTTTCGCCACCCACGGTTACGTCTGGATCGTCGATGACCGCTTTACCAGAACTAAAACCACCGTTGACGGTAAGCGCATCGGTTGCCGCCCAGGTGAAGTTACCTTCAATACCCGAGGTGTTCACATCACCAGCCACCAAGCGACCCACAGCGCGCGCGCCACCACCCGTGGCAGAGCCATCGGTATGGAGGCCTTCGATGTCGGTATCGTAGTAGGTTAAGTCGAAGCGCCAGGCATCGAAGCTACCTTTCAAACCAATCTCAAAGCCTTCACTTTCTTCAGGCTGAGTTGGCGCGTCTTGGATATCGCCAATTTCATCAAAGATGAAGATATCGGCGTTTACCGCTGGCGACTTGTAGCCAGTACCGTAGGAGGCGTACAGCATCATGTCTGGGCTGATGTCGTACTGGCCACCGATTTTGTAGATAACAGCGGTATCGGAATAGTCGTAATCAAATTCCAACGCGCCCTGGCCACCTTGGCTACCATAACCATTAACAGCATCCAGCGCGGCGCCGGACTGCTGCACGCGGGTTTGCGAGCGGTAGTCTGCTGTGGTGGCATCACCGGTAATGGCGGTCAAACGAGACAGCGCATCGGCATCGCCCAAGTCAGCGGCGTCTGCTAATTCATCCAGGTAGGGTACGCTTTCGATCAAACGCAAAAACGAGAAGTGGTTGCCGTAAGGGCCCACGGCGTTGCGCATTTTCCAGGTGGAGTTTTCGTCGATGTAACGCGCACCACCAAACAGCGTGAACTCCTCGGTAACGTGGTAGTTCAGGTGGCCATACACCGAGATATTTTCGGTCTCAACTGAGGTGATGGTGTCACCGTATTTGTAGCAAGAGGCATCGGCACAGGTTACCGCACCGGTTAAACGATCGATGTTGGTAATGGGGTTGTCGGCAATGCCGCCGCCGTTGCGGTTCCACTTACCGGCAATGGTCAAATCCCGCTCAACCAACTGCTTGCCGTAGTACAAACCGGCAATGTAATCGAAGTGTTCACCCATAGGTGAAGTGATGCGCAATTCCTGGGAAAAGGTCTCGTTAAATTCCAAACTGTTGTTGGTGCCCAGAGTGCCATCGGCGTTGGTCATAAAGCCTAGGGAGTTGTAGGAGATCTCGCCCAGTTGCGCACGCGCTGCGGCAATTTCTGCGGCGCTGGCGGTTTCACCGAAGGCGGTGGTACCCATCATCCAAGCCACTTCTTGTGGGTTTAAGCCACTTAATTGCGCGTAGGAGGAATCACGGTCACGGCTGGTGTAGGAGTCCCACTCACGATAGGCGGTGATAGAGGTTAGGGTGAATTCGTTATCGAATTCGTAGTTAGCTTCCACCGATAGGCCCCAGTTACGCTGTTCGTTCAGCTGGGTTACATCGGTTTTGATATCTGAGCCAAACTGGTCAGCGGATACACCCAACCACTCCGGGGTAGTGACTGCGTAGCCGTTAACGGGGTCGTAATCGCCGGTTTCCAGGTTGAAACGGGCGTTGGCGCTGCCCTGGCCGCCATCGGTGGCGTGGGGTGCCATAGCACAGCAGTTGGAGTCTTTCTCGGAGTAATCACCGGTAAACAACATGGACAGCTTATCGCTAGGCTCCCACAGCACTTTACCGCGCAGACCTTGGGCATCGATGCCGTTTTCATCGGTGCCATCAAATAAGTTTTTCGCCACGCCTTCAGCTTGACGATCAAATACAAATAGGCGGTAGGCCAGCTCATCGGACAATGGGCCGGTTAACGACAGCTCGTAACCGCTCTCGTTGTTCTCTGCCATGGTGGCTTTAAAGCGGCCTTCAAACTCAGTCATATTAGGCTTTTTGGTGCGAATGCTCACCACACCGGCAGAAGAGTTTTTACCAAACAAGGTACCCTGCGGGCCGGCCAGTACTTCTACTTGCTCAATATCGCCTAGGGTATCAAAGGCGTTACCGATACGAGTCAGTACAACGCCATCCACAACGGTAGAAACCGAAGGTTCTACACCGATACTGAAAGAACGAGTACCAATACCGCGAATGGAAAAGTTAAATAAACGCGCTTCATCGGCGGAGTCGAAGTTCAGTGTTGGCGCCAACAATGCGATGTCTGAGGCGTCAACCATGGACATTTTATCGATGGTGTCACCACCTACGGTGGATACTTGAACGGGAACGTCTTGCATGCTTTGTTCACGTTTTTGAGCGGTAACGACCACTTCTTCAAGGGTGGCAGCAGTTGCGGTAGTTACGGCGGCACTGAGTAAACATGCTGAAGCGGGTGCGAATGCTTTTCTCCAATGATTCATTGAAAGAAATCCTCTTTTATATATGTAGGTATTATTTTTATTCCACAGTGCTTATGTATGTGGCGAGTTAGGTGTACTCCCAGGTCACACCAACCACATTAGAAGGCACTGTAAACCTGGACGCTATTCGAACAAAACGGCGTATCGCTTGAAAATACTTTATGGTTGCTGGTGTATAACTCTCGGTTATCTGCTTGCAAATTGCAGCTGGCGCGCTTATCTGTGGATTTAAAGTAATCGTTTTCATTACCACAAACCCGAGGCATTTCAGCGTTATTTGAGCCTACACAGCATTTGCCCTGCCGTGGATTAATTCCTACTAAAGAACGAGGAATAAAGTGCTATTAATTCCCACTGTGCTGCCATGGCACAGAATATAGGAAGAGAACACAGGTTATTTTCGATGACCACCTGCGTAATCGATCCTTATTCCGGACCAATCTATGGAATCTCATATACAGGTTTAAAGCTCTGGGTTGACTTTTGTTATTAAACAGAGGTAGCGAGTATCTTCCTTTCAATCATCTCGATCCAATCACAATTGGCCATTCACTATCATCCGTTTACTGGCATCAAATGACTTATATAACTGCAGAAGAATTAATAAATGATGGTGGCAGTTTATAAACGGACGGTGGTGGTGGTGGTGGTGGTGGTGGTCAATACTCTATTGCCGAACACGGCTAAGTTTCTGCCAACCAAACATTAAAAATAAGGACACAGTTTATGTATCGCTAAAATATTTTTATCACTACCCAAAATAGCTTTTTAAATTGATTACGATCAAAAAAATACCCTGGTTTGAATTGGAAAGAACACAACGAGCACATCACTAAATTGGATAAAAGTATTCATTGGATTTAAAAACCACACATTGACGGCTACTTATTTTACTTGAGAAAACCGCAAGTCGCCGCTTTGCCATTATCATCAAATCGCCGAATAAATCTCTAGGCGATCAGTCAATGGCTAATAGAAATGACCTTTCCCCTAAGTTAATACCACTCCCTCGATGAGATATTTGCCTTATGCTGCCTGTGCCGCGTAGGCTACTGGCGTCATGTAATTTAATGAGCTGTGCGGCCGCTCATGGTTATAGTGCGCACGCCATTGATCTATTTCGTAGCGGGCTTCCTCTATTGTTCGGAACCAGTGCTGATTCAGACAGGTGTCTCTAAACTTGCCATTTAGGCTTTCGACGAAGGCGTTTTGCGTTGGCTTGCCAGGCTGAATAAAGTTGAGTTTGACCTGATTTTCTTTACTCCAGAAGAACATGGCTTTGCTGGTGTATTCAGTACCGTTGTCACAAGTGATACTTTCAGGCTTACCACGGGTCTCGATTAGTTGATCTAAGAAACGGGCTACGCGATTTCCACTAATAGAAAACTCTGCCAGCTGTCCGACCAGTTCGCGACTGTAGTCATCAACTACATTTAGTATTCGGAAACGTCTACCATTACTCAGTTGATCTGATACAAAATCCATAGACCAGCGCTCGTTGATTTGCTTAGGTAAGTCCATCACAGGCACAGGGCGCGTGAGCTTTTTACGCTTTTTTGTACGAACCTGCAGTCCTTCCTCTGTGTAAACACGGTAGGTTCGCTTCTTGTTAGTCACCAACCCTTCGGCTTTCAGTAACCCGTGTAGCAAGAGGTAGCCATACCGACTGTATTGTGCTGCTAGCTCTTTCAATCGCTTCCGAAGAACATCGTCGTCGTAGCCCTTAGCCCGATAGCGATAGCCTGTTCGGCTAATACCAGAAAGCCAGCAAGCACGGCGCTCGCTCAAGCCAAACGTTTCGACCAGATAACTGGCGACAGGCTTACGTTCAGCCGGCTTTACCACTTTTTTGACAAGACATCCTTCATGGCCTCCACTTCAAGTAGCTTTTCTGCAAGAAGCTTCTTCAACCTGGCGTTCTCCGCCTCCATATCCTTCATGCGCTTAGCTTCATTGACTTCCATGCCAGCATACTTGGACCGCCAGTTGTAGAAAGTACCTTCAGATATCCCCAGCTCGCGACAAATATCAGGCACTTTGGTACCCGCTTCATGCTGTTTGATCGCTTTGATGATTTGCTCTTCGGTGTATCGTTTCTTCATAGTAATGAGATCCCCTTGGGAGTAGATTAACTGGAAATCTCATCAACGTCATGGTTCTATTTTTCGGGGAAAGGTCAGAAAGTAACCAATACATAGGCTTCTCGATTTTTCGAACTTATCACCTTGGCATAGGGCGGCGAGTCAATATGGTGCAATTTAAGTAGCGGCCAGCGCATAGCACCAAAACCGGTCAATTAACGCAGAGCATAACGAACGTTACAGATAAAACTGTAAGTTTAAGGTTGTGAAGGACAGGTCGCCTTGCGGCGCGTGAATCAACAAGGTAGGATTGGTTAAGATTTTACATTTGCTTTTATTTTTACTATGCAAGTTCTCCGATGTAATGAGATACGCACCATCACTCCTCTCACAATTCTCCACCCAAAAGCCCTAGCGCCTAGTTGTGCCAAGGAAAATCAGGCCATTGAAACAGGGGATTACCGTGGTTGATAAAAGCTGGATGCTCAATGCGTCTGCCATCCGTGCAGCAAAGCAATGCGTTAGCGTCGTTAAAGACGAAATGGGCATAAAATTACTTTTATCTAACCCAGAGTTTTATTTTTTATTGCAAGAATACGTCGACCTGACGCAATCGCAACGGTTAGCTGAAGCGTTTAAAAAATTACAGCAGTACGCCGATCCAAACATCGCCAAGGCCGCCCAAAGAAGGCAGGCGAAAGACGACAACGTTTCTGGAGAATCCGTTACCGTATCCGGTAAAACCTATGCGCGCTTTCGCGGCAGCAAAGAGTTCTCAGGCCTGTACCGCGGCCAGCCGGTGTACCGTTAATTTAAGTAACTTAACCTAATCAAATTTTTCGCTGGTTTCGGCGCTGCCTTGTTTCCAATAGCCCGAGGCCTTAAACCATTTTTTATTGTGCTGACGCTCATCCAGCAAATAACGGCGCAGTTGTTTGACCATGCCGGATTCGCCGGCCAACCAAATAAACGTATCCTCGGTTAATTGAATATCCGCCAGTTCTCTCTGAATTTGGTCGGCCTCAGACCCGGCACTTTGCCTTACGATCCAGCGGCAGTCTCGGGCTAGGCGCTGTTTCTCTGCTGCACTGGAAACCACAACCAAACTCGTGGCCTGGGCCGAGGGTGCCAACTCCTCCAAGCGGCGAGCAATGGCCGGCAGGGCGGATTCATCGCCAATCAACAACCAGCGTTGCACAGCATCGGATACCACTTGGCTACCGCGTGGCCCACCAATCTGCAAGCTATCGCCCACCTGGGCCTGCTTCGCCCATTGGGTGGCCGGGCCGGCATCGTGTACCACAAAATCGATGGTTAATTCGTTTCGCTCGGCGTCATAGTGGCGTGGGGTGTAATCGCGTTTACCGAGCGCTTCACCGGCCTCATCCACCAAAAAGAGTTTAATATGATCGTCTGGCGAAGCACTGGTAAAGCCGTGCAAGTCATCACCGGTGAGCACCAACCGAATCATGCTCGGGGTCAATGCGATGCGCTGGCATACCGTTAGGTTGCGCAGGCGCAGCTCGTGGCGCACGCGCCGTACTAATTCAGTACCGTCATCGGTAACAGGGGTGTAAGTTGTCATAGAAGGGCGCCTCCATTGGCGTTCTTTGGTTTTCTCAATATAATTGACACTGTCAACCAAATAGTGGTTGATACTATCAACTATGTCAAGAGGATTTTGCCGTGCCCCTGTCTCATTTGGCCATTGAGCGAATCGCCGCTGTGTTTCACGGCTATAAAACCCATATCTCCCAGGAGTTTGCCGCCGCCGGGGTTCAAGGCCCGCCAATACAGTTGCGCGTGCTGCGCTTAATACAACAATTGTCGCCCTGTACTGGGCAAATGCTGGCCACAGAGATGAAACGTGATAAGGCCCAGATAACCCGGCTGCTGCAAGAAATGAAAACCAACGGTTTGGTGCAACAGGTGCCTAACCCGGCGGATAAACGCAGCCAATTGCTGGAAATCACCGCCACCGGGCAACAAACCATGGTCACCATGATTGCCGCCGATGACCGTGTGCTGGCAAAGCTGTCAGCGCTGCTGACCGACGAAGAGAGCAAAAGCCTCATGGCAACATTGGAGAAATTAGACGATGCGTTAAACCGGTCGTCACTCGTCTAACCGAGGCCAGTCTTCGGCTACCAGTTAGGCCGAGGCGCCTCCATCACTACCAATAATTGCACGCTCTATGAATACCCGCTCCGCCGTTAAACAGGCCGCAATAGACGCCATCCCACTGTGCCTGCCCGCCATTCCCTTCGCCTTTGTCATTGGTTTGGCCATTCACAACGCCAATATGAACCCCGCTTTGGGCTGGTCTAGCTCGTGGATTATTTTCGGCGGTGCTGCCCAGCTTACGCTTATTACTTTGTTAGGCGCAGGTAGCGGGGTGCTGGCCGCCATAAGCGCGGCTTTGGTGGTGAATGCCCGGCACTTGATGTATTCGGCGGCCCTGGCGCCACACTTTCAGCATCAGCCGCGCTGGATGCAGTGGTTTGGCCCCTATGTGCTTATCGACCAGAGCTTTGCCTTGGCTATGCTGCGCGATAAAACACCGCCGGAGCAGTTTCGCGCCTATTACCTCACCGCCGGGTTTACCTTTTGGGGCATGTGGCAAATCACCACCGCCCTGGGTTTGATTTTAGGGCCAGTGGTGCCGGCCAGCTGGGAATTGCAGTTTGCGGTACCCATTTTGTTTTTAGCCATGGTTGTTATGGGCATAGACGGCCTGACCAAACTGGTGGCGGCCTTGGTGGGCGCCGGTGTAACGCTGCTGTGCATCGATCTGCCCAATAAAATGGGGCTGTTAGTGGGTGCCTTGTGCGGCATTATTGCTGGCAGCGTTTGCGAGAGGATTAAACCATGACTATTTTCTTGGCCATAGTTGTGGTGGGCTTGGGCACCTACGCCAGCCGCGCGGTATTTATTTTATTATTCGCCAACCGCAAGATCCCACACACCCTGCAAAGCGCTTTGCAGTACGTGGCACCGGCCACGCTGTCGGCATTGATTGTCACCGTGCTCGTGGATGACAACGGCCAATTCGCCGTTGGACTGGCGGAAATGACCGGGCTTGGGTTAGGCGCATTGGTGGCTTATTTTACCCGCAATCATTTGTACACCTTGGTGGTGGCCATGGGCAGCTTTCTTACCCTCAACGCGCTGTTGTAAATTTTATCCTGTTAGCATTCGCTAACGCGCTGCGGCTGTTCTCTTCTCTCAAATAAAGTAAATGTCTAGTCGGTGTACGCCTACTGGGCAACGACCCGCTGGTAGACGGCCAATTGGTGCTTATTCCTGGCCGTGCAGACAATTTTTATATCAAAAAATTATCGTTAATAGATTAATTATAAAGAAAAGTAACGATTCCACTGGCATTTTTTCCAACCATGTATACTTTTAAAGTAACAACACGCATTACTTATATTCTTTTGCACTGTTGTGGATAACGAGTGCCCACCACTTTTATCGGGCATTGATAACGCACACGGATGTACCCGCACAGGCAAATAGTGGCTGTGCAAAAATAAAAATAGCACTTGGGTGTTTCGAATCCGCGTAACAGCAAGGATGCTGATTCAGGATAATAACTAACTAAGAAGTAAAAATTAGGAGTTTACGTTTGAAGATTTATCCTCCTCGCACGCTCGATACTCGGACGCGCGTATCTGCCTCAGCGAAAGTATTACAAAAATCCTTACTCGCTTTTTCTCTTGCATCCGCGACCACCGTCTACGCGGCCGACATTCCACTGTTTAGCAACAGCGGTCAATCGCTGGGCGATGCCTATAGCACCAAAGATTTCGCCATGGCGGATTTGGATGGCGACGGCGACTTAGATGTTATCGTCCACGCCGCCAACGCCGATAACGATTCGTCCTCTACTGTGTGGTTTAACGATGGCAGCGGTAACCTAATGTTACAGCAAACTTTGCCGCTAGAATCGTCTACCTCGGTTGCCGCTGGCGATTTGGATAACGACGGCGATATTGATGTTATTTTTGGTGGCAGCGATAGCGGCACGGTTTATTTAAATGACGGTACGGGTAATTTATCCGAAGCTTTTACAGTGCCAGGTTTGTACGGTGACTACATAACGCTAGGTGATATTGACGCCGATGGCGACTTGGACGCATTGTTTTACTACGACAATGAAGACGAAGATTCCTTTTTTGCATTTAATGACGGCACCGGAAATTTTACCGAAATCGACAGAGCCACAAGTGGCACATCTTATACCCAACTGCTCGATTACAATAATGACGGGTATCTGGACATAGTACAAAAAGCACGAGTAAGACAGAGCGACGGCCCTAATTCTTTTGACTTAACATTTAGTTTTAATGGTAATGTCTCTGCCTTCTTTGTAGATTTTGATAACCAAAACGGCCTAGATCTGGCCGTAACCGATCATTCAACTCTTTTCTTTATCTATCCTAATACAGGCTCTGGAGGATTACCGGAAACTGAAGAGGAGTTGATTATTTCTGACGCTCTGCCAGAGTTCCAGCGCTACCACGCTGTTGATTTCAACAGCGACGGCTTTAACGATGTTATTTTTCTAAACGACTCTCAAGTATCCTATTTAGAAAACGACCAAGGCACCGGTTTCTTACCGTTAACCGAAGACGTTATCACCACTAACAATGCTACCCGTTGGGCCCTGGGCGATTTAAATGGCGATGGCATTGTCGATCTAGTGATCAACGGTACCGAAGGTACAAACGAAGTTTGGTTTGGTAATAATATTAATCCAAAAGACACCGACGAGGACGGAATTTTGGATGAAGCGGACAACTGCCCGGCGGTAGCCAACCCAGAGCAAGACGACTTTGACGCCGATGGTTTGGGTGACGCCTGTGATGCCGACGACGACGGCGACAACGTCAGCGACACCTTGGACAACTGCCCCTTCACCGCCAACCAAGATCAGCTCGATCTCGACGGTGACGGTTACGGCGATGCCTGTGACAACGATCCGGACGGCGACGGTGTGGCCGAAGGCGATAACTGCCCGTTAATCCCCAACGATGACCAATTGGACACCGACGGCGATTTACTGGGCGATGCCTGTGATAGCGACGACGACGGCGATAGCTTTGCCGATGACGTTGATAACTGCCCAGCCGTTGCCAACGATGATCAATTCGACTTTGATGGCGATGGTATTGGCGACGCCTGTGACGCCGACCTGGACGGCGACGGCACCGAAAACGTGGTCGATAACTGCCCATTAATCGTTAACAGCAGCCAGGACGACAGCGATGGCGATGCCTTTGGTGATGCCTGTGATAACGACGATGACAACGACGGTATCGAAGATGAATTTGATAACTGCCGTTTAATCGTTAATGCCGACCAAGCCGACCTGGATGGCGATTTGATTGGCGATGCCTGCGACAACGAAAACGACGGTGACGGCGTAAGCGATGACGTAGACAACTGCCCACTGATTGGCAACAGCGATCAAAACGATTTTGATGGCGACGGCATCGGAGACGCCTGTGATACCGACATCGACGGCGACGGCGTTACCAACGCGGAAGATTCCTGTGAGCAATCCGACTTAAGCAGTGAAATCGACCCGGAAACCGGCTGTAGTGTAGAGCAGCGCTGCCCAGACTTTGCCCCACGTGGCCGCAATGATTTGTGGCGCAACCACGGCAAGTACATGGCCTGCTACGCACATATCACCAAGCGTTTTGAAAAGCACCACGTCATTAGCAAAGAACGCCGCAAGGAGTTCATGGAGCGCGCCGCAAAACGTATTGATTACTTCAAGAAACGTCGTCACGGACACCGCTAAGCGGTAACCCGTTGATGTTAAAGCGCCGGCATGCCGGCGCTTTTTTTTTGGCATTTATTTTGTCAATTTTATTAATCGAATAATAAGAATCCAAGAGAGTAACAAATCGCTCTAATCAGCTCTCATCTAAGCCCTCGCCAGCCCCAGACTTTTCACCTACCTTGATACATGAATCGGGATAATAGGTGTAATGAAAATAAGCACTCAATTTATCCTTTACTATGTTTGCCTAGCCTAAGACTATAAATTCATGGACTAATCGATATTAATAATTCCCCACGGTTTAGATCCAAGACGCATTTTTTATACTCGGCCTAATTCATAAACAACAAACAGCAACGTGGCAAATACGCTTTGCCCACGCAACCGGCGCTAAACTCTGTAAGGAGCCTGTATGACCAAACTCACCGTAAACGGCCAAGTCGTCGAGGCACAAGCCCCGGCTGATACACCCTTGCTGTACGTGCTACGCAATGAACTCGATGTTAAGAGCCCGCAGTTTGGTTGCGGTATGGCCCAGTGCGGCGCCTGCTCGGTGTTACTGGATGGCCAAGAGGTGCGCGCCTGCATTACCCCGCTTAGCGCCGTGGCCGGTAAAGAGGTCACTACCCTAGAGGGGTTACCCGCACGCTGGGCACAATCCACCCAAGCACAAGAAGACGAGTTACACCCCGTGCAGCAAGCCTGGATTGAACAACAGGTGCCACAATGCGGATTCTGCCAAAGCGGCATGATGATTAAATCGGTGGAGCTATTGGAACAAAACCCCACGCCCAGCGATGACGAGATTAAAGCAGCGCTCACCACCTCTGGCCCTTCACCGCACCTGTGCCGCTGCGGCAGCTACCAAGCCATATTAGAAGGCGTACAGCACGCTTCTGCGCTGATCAGCCAGAAGGAGTCGGAATCATGAGTGACAAAACCACAGTAACCGTACACGGCGCACAGCTCAGCCGACGCAAATTTCTGCGCGACAGCGGGGCACTGGTGGTGAGCTTAGGCCTGCTGCCAGGTTGCGGTAGCAGCAGCGACAACACTGCGGCTGAAACGCCAGCCACGGCTGAAACCGAAGATGCCAAACCGGGCACCACCCTGGATGCCTCTCAACCCACCTCCTGGGTGGAAATACTGGCGGATAACACCGTCACCATTCGCACCGGTAAGTGCGATTTTGGCCAGGGCTCTATTTACACCGCCTACCCACAAATCGTAGCCGAGGAACTTGGCGTTAGTTTTGATGCCATCACCCGCGTGGTCAGTGGTGACACCGACACCACCCCGGATGGCGGCGGCACCTTTGGTTTGTTGCGCACCAATGTATTAAACCTACGTAAAGCCGCAGCCTATACCCGCGAGGCCCTACTCACCGTGGCCGGCGAGCGCTTTGGCGTAGAATCATCTGCCTTGAGCATTAACGATGGCGTGATCACTGGCGGTGGCCAAAGCATCACACTGGGCGAACTGGTAAGCGGCCAGCAGTTAGAATTAACCATTCCGGTGTCCGGAGAGCTGATCAGTTTTAGCGGCCTGGTAGTCGCTGGCGACCCGCCATTGAAACCTGCCCGCGAGTACAAAATCGTCGGTCAATCTTTTGAAAACCCCATTATTGCGGAGAAAGTCAGCGCCAAAACCACCTGGGTTGGCAACGCTAAACTGCCTGGTATGGTGCATGGCCGTGTGGTTCTGCCCAAAACCTTGGGCTCTAAGTTAGTCAGTGCCGGTCGGCTTCCTAAAACCCGTTTCCCAACCGCGCAAACCGTTGTAGTAGGCAACTTTCTGGGCGTTGTGGCCGATACCGAATGGGAAGCCATTCAAGCCTCCCAAGCCGTGGCCAGCACCACTCAATGGAGCGACTGGCAGGGTTTACCGGGCTCCGAAGGCCTGTTTGATTACCTGCAAAACGATGCCGACTGGGATGCCGTGCCAGCCAATTTGGGCGGTAAAAATACTGGTGATGTGGCCAGCGCCAAGGCCGCCAATAGCATCAGTGGTAGCTATAAAGTACCGTTTCAAAAACACGCCCCCATTGGCCCAAGCTTGGCCTTGGCCGATGTGCAAACCGACGGCCGGGTAGAGGTACACACCCACACCCAAAATCCACAACAACTGCGCCGCCAAATTGGTTTGGTGCTGGGCACCAGTACCGATAACGTGGTGATTCGCACCTACCCAGGCCCCGGCCATTACGGCCGCTCTAACGGCGGCAACGCCGGCGCTGAGGACCAAGCCGTATTGTTGTCACAGGCGGTGGGTAAACCGGTGCGCCTGCAGTGGATGCGCCCGGAAGACATACAGTGGTCCACCCAGGCGTCGCCCAATTACGCCGAGGTCACCATCGGCCTGGACGACAACGGAAAAATACAATCCTACAAGGCTGACCACTACGGCCTACCCATGCAAGATGACCGCAATCTAGGGGCTTTATTGAGCGGCAAACCAACCATCCAGGGCCCAACTCCGGATAACCCCGAGCGGGTGCAAGGCATGGGCAACTTTATGGCCGATGGCTGGACCTACGGCGCGGTGCCTAACGTGTTGGAAACCGCCCACAGTACCTGGCAATTGGGCTTTCGCGAATCGGAACAAAACATTGGCCTGCGCAACCACAGCCTGCGCACACCCACACAATTCCAACAGAACTTCCCGCGCGAGGTCGCCATCTCTGAAGCGGCCACCGTCGCCGGTGTCGATACCCTGCAATTTAGAATCGACAACACCGACGACCGCCGGGTGAAACGCCTGCTCACCATTCTGCGCGATGAAAGCCAGTGGGACACACGGCCATCGCCGCAAGCCAATGCCAGCGCCAGTGGCGCAAGCGAACAAATAGGGCGCGGGGTATCGCTGATGTTTCGTGGCAACGGCTATTGGGCCTGTGCCTGCCGCATCGGCGTTGTGCCAGAAACCGGCAAGGTGCGCGTGCAGGAAATGGTTGTGGCTGTGGATACCGGCGTGGTGGTAAACCCAACCCAATTGAAACGCCAGGTACAAGCGGGCGCGTTAATGGGCGTTAGCCAAGCACTGCACGAGGAAGTCACCTTCGATACTGGTACCGTGACCAGCCGCGACTGGTTTAGCTACCCCATCTTAACCATGGCGGAAATGCCTAACTTAAAAGTGGTACTGGCGCCGGACCCAGAAACCGATATTTATGGCCAGGGTTCCGAAGGGGCCAATGCGCTGGTGCCATCGGCCATAGCCAGCGCGGTATTCGATGCCACCGGCAAGCAAATACGCCAAATACCGTTGAAGCCAGAGTACGTCAAAGCACAGCTAAACGCGTAATGGCAGCAATTTTTTATCGCGTATCGGAAAATACCCTGTAGTACCTGTTTCGTTTAATGCTGGCTGTAGAGCCGGCTTAAACGAAACAGGGTTTGATAATTTTGCAAGGATTGCTCAACGCAAAAAAAACCAACGTGCCAAGACAAAATTACAGTGACATCCAAGCTTTTATTGCCGTTGCGCGGGAAAAAAGTTTTACCAAAGCCGCGGCCAATTTAAGTGTTTCACAATCGGCGCTCAGCCACACCGTTCGTAATTTGGAATCCCGCCTAGGCATCCGCTTACTAACCCGCACCACCCGCAGCGTTTCTACCACCGAAGCCGGCCAGCGCCTTGTGGATATGCTGGTGCCCCGGTTTGAAGAAATCGATGCAGAAATCGCCGCCCTTGGCGAACTGCGTGACAAGCCCGCGGGTACGGTTCGGCTTTCGGCCAGCGACCACGCCGTAGACACCATATTGTGGCCCAAGCTCACGCCCATCATGCAAAACAATCCCGACATCATTATCGAATTTAATATCGATTACGGGTTAACGGACATTGTTAAGCAACGCATTGATGCCGGGGTACGCTTTGGCCGCAAGCTAGAAAAAGACATGATTGCCGTGCGCATTGGGCCGGATTTAAGCCGGGCGGTGGTGGCCTCACCAAAATATTTCGCCAATAAAAACAAACCGCTAACGCCACAGGAATTGGTAAACCATCATTGCATCAATATGCGCCTTCCTAGCTACGGTGGCTTGTTTGCCTGGCGGTTCCAAAAGGACGGCAACGAAATTACGGTTAACGTTAATGGACATATTATTGTTAATACCATGCCCAATGTTATGCGCTCGGCACTGGAGGGTCACGGCCTAGCCTATTTACCCGAAGACTGTGTGGAGCCGTATTTGCAATCCGGCGAGTTGATTCAAGTATTGCAAGACTGGTGCCCCAAACTGCCCGGCTACCACCTGTACTACCCAGACCGACGCAACCCGTCACCGGCCTTTAGGATGGTGGTGGATGCGCTGAAGTATTCAGAGCCCGAATTTAAACCCAGGTTTAACCATTTTCGTTAATCTATTTACAAAATAGTCGTCCCTCAAGCCGAAATCCCTCTACAGCTTTGTTATCCTGTTCCGATAGAAAGAAAAACGAATAAAACAATTATTTGAGGGATCAAAATGTTACGCCTATTACCGCCCTGCCTTATAGCCTCAACCACCCTAGCCTTGGCCGCCTGTGGCGGTGGGGGCGGTAGCAACGGCAATAGTTCAAACGCTATTTCCAACAATAACCTTGGCAATAACGGTCCCGGCCTCAAAACCGGCCCAGAGATCGCCCAAGAAGTGGCGGTTGTATCCGGGTTGTTGGCGCAAACCGATGCTTTAGGCTCGGCCGGCACTCTGCCGTTAGGCTCGGCCGGGAAACCGGTACTGACTGCTTTTAACAAAGCACGCCAAAAAATCGATTTCCAGGCTACCTTGGACTGCGACGAGGGCGGCCAAACAAAGTTGATCAACGGCAGCGACGAATACCAATTCAGTTACTTTACCCCGCCATCCAACACCCGCGTTTCCTACTACAAAATGGATAACCAAGACTGTGTGTTTGTGTATTACGATGAGCCCAGCCTGAGCGACGCCAATGCAAGCTCGGTGGACGTTACCATCGCCTCTGACGGCAGCTTTGCCATTGGCAACAGCAACAGCCTTGGCCCAAATTATGGGTTTACCACCATGGGTGAAGAAAGCGGTGCTGAGTACTACCAAGAGGTCAGTGAAGTGTCTGCCATTGATGGCTCACCGGTATCCGATTCCACGGTGTACAGCCGCATGCGGTTAGAAACCGAGTCCGACGACGGTATTAACATCGCTCGGTTATGGCTGGAGATGGCCAGTTCCACAGAATTCTACAGCTCTGAGCTGGCCCACCTTTCTGGCCAACGGGATATCACCGCCGGTACGCCACAATTCCCCATGGAAATCATTCATAACGCAAACACCGGCACCATGACCATCGACGGTGATTATGAATACCGAGGTGAAGACTGCAGCGTCACCCGGGCAATAGAAACCACCCAGCCGTTATTGGTGAGCAACTTTACTATCAATGCGGCCAGTGGCGCGTTTATAGATGGCGAGGTTGTGATTAGCGATAGTGCCGATTCCGTGGTAGTGCAATTTAATGGCGATGGCTCGGCCACGGTAGAACTAACCAATGGCGATGTCATTGAAATAAGCGCAGAAGAATTAGGCGAAGCTCTTAGTAATCCGCCGGTGTGTGAGTTTTAGCTAGACGATCAAAGTGCCCTTTATTTAAGGGCTATTGTTTGCAAACAAAAACGGCGCGCTCAATTAAAGATTATTAAGCGCGCCGTTGGTGATGCAATTTAACTGCTAACTAAACCGCAGACATTGCCCTACCAAGCAACAGTCTAAGGGGTGGTAAATGCCACGGATTCTACGGTACCGTCGTTAAGCACGTTGACGGTAAGCACCTTGTCGTTGGCATCATTTTTTACCGTGTAAACAAAGGTCGAACCATTGCGGCTGGCCAACACAATGTTGTCATCGGTGATGGACTGCCAACTTCGGCCCAATTTTCCTGCCTCAAAGCCCATATCTTTAAAGGTCATTTGCTGAACGGTAATGGTTACCAAGTTTTTGGCAGAGCCCCGTTTAAGGCTTGTGGGCGGTGTTTTTTTGCCGTGGGCGCCTGCCGTTGCAGAAAACAGCGCTGCGACCAAAACCAGCGAAATAGTTGCGGTTTTCATACCTGTATCCTTTTCAATTAACTCGTCTTACAGCATCCGTGGATGAGAGTATTCGCCACTGAATTGTAAGGTTATCTCTACCGGCTCCCAGGAGTCGTTCTCAAAATACCAGCCGTGGCTGCCTGCAAACGGGGCGATAAAACTGCCTTTCATGGAATCCGCCTTGGCAACCGTGTAACTTTTAAAATAGCCGGTACTATCGCCCTTGGGCTCGCCGTGCATATCCACATAAACCCGGCTGCCGGCGTCCCATTGGTAATCCACCTGGGCACCGGCCACCATACTCATTTTATATTCCAAACCACTGTTAGCCGGCACCACCAGCTGCACGGTCTTTGGTTGGCCGGCCAGGGCCGCCTCTGCATTGGCTGCATTATCGTCCGGCTGGGCGTTTGCGGTGCTGCTAGCGGGCGCCAGGGCCGTTAACCCCAAGGCTTTACCGGCACCGGTTGGGTCTAGCCCGTATTCCGCAGGCCACACCAGGGTAACCAGCACCACTAGGCCAACAAGCAATGCCGCTGCCGTAGCTTGCCATAGAGTTTTTGAGGGTACTTGATGTTCCGCCATTGTGAGAGTTTTTTACCTTAAATTTTACTAATATTTGCACTCTGCCACCGAAAAGTTATCGGCCGCAAAAGCAACACGCCAACAAAACCAAAAAATAATGATTATCGCGCCACAAAAAACCCGGTAAGCTGATAACCCACCATCATCACACCACAGGCCATTAATAGGGTATTGGTAACCGTGGCAAAGCGCTTATAAGACGGTGAGCTACGCCAAGCCGCCAAGAGCAACACAACCACCGCCAAGGCCATAAACTGGCCGATCTCAACCCCCACATTAAAGGCAATGATGTTGGCCAACAGCCCCTTCTGGGGGATGGCAAATTCTTGCAGCTTGGTGGCCAGCCCAAAACCGTGAAATAAACCAAACACCAAAACCATTGCCCGGGTATCCGGCGCAAACCCCAATACCCGTTTAAAGCCGCCCAGGTTATCAAAGCCTTTGTAAAAAACCGACAACCCGATAATGGCATCAATAAGAAAAGCGTTTATTTGAATATTGGCCAACACACCCGTCAACAGCGTGATACTGTGACCAAGCGTAAATAAACTGACATACACTAGTACGTCTTTACTGCGATACAGAAAAAAAACGACACCGATTAAAAACAAAATATGATCGTAACCGGTAATCATATGCTTAGCGCCAATATACAGAAATGGTACAAACTGTATGCCAGTGTTCAGTTCTAAAAAAGCTCGGGTATTGTCATCGACACCATGGGCCAACACAGCGGGATTAACCAAAAGAGCCAAGAGCAATAAACCGAAAATACCCGTAGTTTTAATCACTGGATTATTGAATAAAGAAAGACTGACAAAATACATTGGGCACACACCGGTAGGGCAGCGGTTAAAATCACCACGATTCTATCATTTGCCCGATTGATTAAGAAACAAACTTAAATTGCAATTTAATCACTTAGTATTAACACTCACAGCGGTAGGGCTAGCACAAACCGCCATTGTGCTTATGCAGACGTACCGGGTAATGAGCGTAGGCTATGCATCATCAAAGATGTGATCTAGGCCACGATGATATTTGAATAATTGTACTAACCTCTCAAGCATCAAAGGAAGGGCGCAATACCATCCTATAAAAATGCACGAATTGCCGCCATCACAAGGAGTGATCATGCCTGAACAACTGTACACCATCGCACCCAAAGATTGCCTTTGGAATCTCTGCCAACGTTTTTACCACAAAGCCACGCTTTGGCCGTTGTTATTTGCCTACAACAACCGCCCTGATGCCGTTCGGCGCACTGGCACCGTTATCTTAGACCCGGATTTAATACTGGTTGGGCAAAAGTTGATCATTCCCGATGTTTCTGCTCTTAAAGGCAACGCCGAGCAGATCAAACGCAAGATCGGCCAACAAAGGGAAGACTTTCAACGCAAAGGCCCTGCGCAGCAAACCCAAATACGCCGCTTGCGCCAATCTCAACCCCCAAGTGGTCGCGGTAGCGAGCCCATGGGGCGCAGCCCGGCAAAACCCCTGGCCAAACCCGCCTTTGTGGTAGATTTAGGCGAAAGCACCATCCCGCCGGTTAAAGGAACTGGTTTTACGGTCAACTTAAAGCTCAGCGGCCAGCTTTTGGTGCAAAGCACACAGTCAGTCGTGGGCGGTTTAAGTGTCGAGAACTTAAATCGCGTTAAGTTTAGAGCCAAAAACGAAGCCGAAACCGTCGCCGGTAAACTGCTCCAAGACATCAAAATCAACTTTGATCCCAAAAATAAAAAACTGAATCTCAGTTGTGGTTTAACTACCCAAACCAATATGCCTAACGCGCCAGAGGTTAGCCTAGTGGCCGGTGTTAATGCCGCGGGGTTGCCCACCTTAACCGGCAGTGTGACCTATAAAATGGTAAAAGGGACCTATCAACAAATGTTATTGGCCAGTGAAGAAGTGACTTTTTCATTGGAAATAATAGGTGAACAAAAAGATCCAGGTAGAGAAATGGATTGGGCAACTGCGCTCGGCATCGCTGGGGTGGTAGTTTTGGCAGCAGGGGCGGTGGTCATAGTCGTTGGCACCCTTGCAGAAGATGTGGTCACACTCGGAGCGGGTATTGCCGACGACCCAGCCTCTTTTGCCATCGCAGGCGGAATGTTGGCCGCTTCTGGTAAATTATTAGCCACCCACTTACCCAAATTATCACCTCGCATGGCCACCGCACTTGGGTTAACCGTGGCTGCCCCAATGACAACCGCAGATAAAACGATAACTGAGGAATAGACATTGCCCGCTGGTTTATCTCGCAAAATAAAAATAGTCAAAAAAGTCGCAGCCTTAGCGGTTGCGGCGCTTATGCTCGAGGGAGCAGGCTATTTTTATGGCTTCCGAGCATACGATATTTATTACCACTATACGCAATACCCAGCAGAAAAATCACGCATCGAACAGCAATACGGCATTCAGATAAACGGCACCATTGAGTCTGAGAACTTTCCCCCTAACGAAATAGTCGACGGGGAAATCGATAAATACACCGTCATTACGTCTGTCAAAAATAAATTCGACTTTTCTCAGTCTATCAGCGTGATAGCTGACTCGTTTTCACTGTATCCCGCGACAATTTTAAACAACAATCTCAACAACGCCTATATCGTTGACGATTTGACGTTGGGCGGCGCTAACGTATGGGGGACTTACAGTATAGAGAAAAGGAGCCTGTATATTTTGAATTTGTTTCAATATCACTATCCGCAGGGGGAAATAAAACGCAACCTCGAAAAAATGCTACATCATGAAATCAGCTCTGTGCTAATGAAAAACCATCAATTTGATACCGCACTTTGGCGATCGGCCATAGGGGAAGGGTTTCAATACGAAATCGATAAAGACCCTTGGTACCAATGGATGTTAATTCGTGATTATATTGAGCCCGAAGAGTTGAGCAGTGAAAAAGAACTACTTCAGCGAGGTTTACTGCGACAGTACGCCGAAACCGGTGTGGAGAATGATTTTAATACTTACGCCGAAGTTATCTTTGGTGAACCCAAACGTATGCGCAAACTGATTAGTGATTACCCAATTATTGCCAGAAAGTATCAGGTGTTTAAAGAATTCTACCTAAGTATTGACCCTGGTTTTGCGCCTGTTTTTGCGAAAATAGACGGTGGTCACAGTCTAATAGCATCGTCAATGCCGTAGTTGCAGTTGCCCATTGCCGTGCATTAATCGCGGCGCTAAGCGCAGAAAGAATCAGGCACATTAAGTTTAGAGCCAAAAACGAAGCCGAAACCATGGCCGGTATACTGGTCCAAAATATCAAAATCAACTTTGATTCAAAAAATAAAAAGCTGAACCTCAGTTGTGGTTTAACTACCCAAACCAATATGCCTAACGCACCAGAGGTTAGCCTAGTGGCCGGTGTTAATGCCGCAGGGTTGCCCACCTTAACCGGCAGTGTGACCTATAAAATGGTAAAAGGGACGTATCAACAAATGTTATTGGCCAGTGAAGAAGTGACTTTTTCGCTAGAGCTGATATTTGAACAAAAACATGCAGGTAGAGAAATGGATTGGGCAACTGCGCTCGGCATCGCTGGGGTGGTAGTTTTGGCAGCAGGGGCAGTGGTCATAGTCGTTGGCACCCTTGCAGAAGATGTGGTTACACTCGGAGCGGGTATTGCCGACGACCCGGCCTCTTTTGCCATCGCAGGCGGAATGTTGGCCGCTTCTGGTAGATTATTAGCCACCCACTTACCCAAGTTATCACCTCGCATGGCCACCGCACTTGGGTTAACCGTGGCTGCCCCAATGACAACCGCAGATAAACCGATAACTGAGGAATAGACGTTGCCCGCTGGTTTATCTCGCAAAATAAAAATAGTCAAAAAAGTCGCAGCCTTAGCGGTTGCGGCGCTTATGCTCGAGGGAGCAGGTTATTTTTACGGCTTCCGAGGGTATGATGTTTACTATCACTATACGCAATACCCAGCAGAAAAATCACGCATCGAACAGCAATACGGCATTCAGATAAACGGCACCATTGAGTCTGAGAACTTTCCCCCTAACGAAATAGTCGACGGGGAAATCGATAAATACACCGTCATTACGTCTGTCAAAAATAAATTCGACTTTTCTCAGTCTATCAGCGTGATAGCTGACTCGTTTTCACTGTATCCCGCGACAATTTTAAACAACAATCTCAACTACGCCTATATCGTTGACGATTTGACGTTGGGCGGCGCTAAAGTATGGGGGACTTACAGTATAGAGAAAAGGAGCCTGTATATTTTGAATTTGTTTCAATATCACTATCCGCAGGGGGAAATAAAACGCAACCTCGAGAAAATGCTACATCATGAAATCAGCTCTGTGCTTATGAAAAACCATCAATTTGATACCGTACTTTGGCGATCGGCCATAGGGGAAGGGTTTCAATACGAAAACGATAACGACCCTTGGTACCAATGGATGTTTATTGGTGGCTATATTGAGCCCGAAGAGTTTAGCAGTGAAAAGGAACTACTTCAGCGAGGTTTACTGCGACAGTACGCCGAAACCGGTGTGGAGAATGATTTTAATATTTATGCAAGCGTTATCTTTGCTGAACCCAAACGTATGCGCAAACTGATTAGAGATTATCCAATTATTGCCAGAAAGTATCAGGTGTTTAAAGAATTCTACGTAAGTATTGACCCTGGTTTTGCGCCTGTTTTTGAGAGAATAGACAGTAAACGCAACCATTTGGCATCGCGCACCTCGCCTACAGAGAAGACTATTTCAAGTTACTAGTTAGATACTCAATAAGCACCTGTGGGATCATAATAAAGTTGGTAACAAAACACGCCGAGAACCTAAATTCTATAGCAACTAATCTATAGTGGAAATAAATAAAGTCAGTAACTTTTGTGGAAGTTTGCAGAAAACCGACCAATTTTCAAACTAATAAAGTTGGTAACTTAGATTCGGCTGACCTGCCCCCAGTCTTTAATCCAACTGCTCCCTAGTAATGTCCGGTACTGACCCTGACCCCGTATTAGGTCCATCCAGAGTTGGAAAAATCCGGCTCCTGACCCTGACCCCGTATTAGGTCCATCCAGAGTTGGAAAAATCCGGCTCCAATTGCTTCTGTTTTATTCGTGAAACCGCATGCTTCCTGGCGTAGTCAGAGGGCGTGGACCACTCCAATGCGGAATGGGGACGAACTTGGTTATAGAACGTCCGCCACGCCTCGATTTTCTCTCTGGCGTCTGCCAGTGACAAGAACCAGTTTTCATTCAGGCACTCCTGCCGGAGTCGTCCATTGAAAGATTCTACCGTTGCGTTGTCGGTAGGTTTTCCGGGCCGCGAGAAGTCGATTTCGATGTTGCGCTCATACGCCCAGCGATCCATGACCTTGCCGGCAAACTCCGAACCGTTGTCGGTCTTGAGAACGTCCGGGTTACCTCGTAAGCGTGCAATCGCCGTCAGGGCTTCCTGAACATCGTGGCCCTTCAGGCTCTGACCAACGACGATGCCGAGGCACTCCCTAGTGAACAGGTCAATGATCGTCAGCAAGCGCAGTCGCCGACCATCAAACAGCGCGTCTGAGACAAAGTCCATGCCCCAGATGTGATTGGGGTGGTGGGCTTGTTGAAGTGGCTGACGGTTCTTGGCCGCCTTGTTTCGTCTAGGACGCTTTAGGCGAAGTGACAATCCCTGCTCTCGGTACAGTCGGTAGACCCGCTTGTGATTATCACGCCAGCCCTCCCGTTGCAGCTGGACATGCACGCGCCGATAACCGTAGTGAAGCCTTGTAAGGGTGATCTCACGGATCCTCCTCGCCAAGGCCGACGAGTCCCTCGCTACCGATTGGTATCGACAAGACGCCCGGGAAAACTGCAAGACCGCACACGCCTGGCGTTCGCTGACCCCATATCGCTTTTGCAGGTCGGCCACCAGTTGGCGTTTACGAGGCGGTCTCAGAGCTAATGGAATGGTCCGCTCCCACCTTCCATAATTTTGGGAGGCACGCCAACGGAGGAAAGCAGCCATGTCAAACAACAAAAGCGTTGTCACTTTCGGAATCGATCTGGCCAAATCAATGTTCCACGTCTGTGGTCTGGATGCTGACGGAAAACGAGTCGTCAGCAAGAAGCTCAGACGAACACAAATTGTGACGTTCTTTGCCAATCAGCCGCCCTGCGTCGTGGCGATGGAGGCTTGTGCAGGCGCTCACTGGCTGGGGCGTAAATTAACTGGTCTGGGCTTCCAGGTTCGAATTCTACCAGCGCAATACGTGAAGCCCTTCGTCCAGAATCAGAAAAATGACGCCAATGACGCGCTGGCGATTGCTGAAGCCAGTCAGCGCCCGTCGGTGAGACCGGTACCGATCAAGACCCAATCTCAGCTGCACCTTCAAGCTCTTCATCGAGTGCGTGACCGTTTGGTGAATCAGCGAACCCGCTTGATCAATCAAATGCGTGGGTTCTTGTTGGAGGAAGGCGTTATTCTGCGCACCGGTGTTGGCAACTTCAAAAGCCAACTTCCAACAGTGTTAAGCGATCCGGCCGAGGAAATCTCGCCGGCAATGACCGCTTTGATCAATGAACTTTGGGATGAGCTGCTTGGCCTTGAGAAGCGCCTGAAATCGATCAATTACCAAATCGAAGCGTGGGCCTCCCAAGACCAGGCAGCCCGCAGACTTCAATCTATACCCGGCATCGGCGCGCTGTCTGCGACGGCTATCATCGCGGCAATTGGCAACGCTAAGGAGGGTCTGATTAACGCCCATTTTCCGTTGAGTCGCTTTTCAGATCCTAAAAAAAGCCATTCAAACGCAATTTGGGCATGATCACCCCCCCACTTGTTCGTTTTTTGCCCACTTCCCGCCGTTTTGGCGGAAAACAGGCGCACTGACCCTACGCCAGCAGATATTTTTCACCAATCAGCAGGTTGCTGAACGCGGCCAGCAAGTGCAGCCGGTTGTTGTTCTTGGCCAGGCCGCGATAGCGGACCTTGCCATAACCGAATACCTGCTTGATGTAGCGGAATGGATGCTCCACTTTGGCACGTACACTGGCTTTGATTTTTTCGGCTTTCAGCTTGTCGGCATCCAGTTTCTTCCGAGCCCCAGGTCGTTTGGCAATGAACCAAGAGACGTCTTTGCGATCCTTATGCTCATCCCGCTTTTGGATCCCAAGATAACCGGCATCGCCGAACACTCGTTGCTCGTACCCGTGCAGCAGGTTTCCCGCGGGCACGATGTCATGAACGTTGGCCGACGTGGTGTCGATGCTATGGATCAACCCGAGAGTGTCATCAACGCCGATGTGCATCTTCATGCCGAAGTGCCACTGATTCCCTTTCTTGGTCTGATGCATTTCCGGATCTCTTTCGCCCTTATCGTTTTTAGTGGAGCTGGGCGCAGAAATAATCGTAGCGTCGACAATGCTGCCTTCGCGCAGCATCAGGCCGTTTTTCTCAAGGTGCTTGTTCACTTCTTTGAACAACACTTTGCCAAGGCCGTGGCGCTCCAGGAAATGGCGGAACTTGAGAATCGTGGTTTCGTCTGGCAAACGGTCCAGCTTCAGCCCGGCGAACTGGCGCATGGATTCGATCTCGTACAAAGCATCTTCCATGGCGGGATCACTGAGGTTATAGAACAACTGCATGCAGTGAACGCGCAGCATGGCAGACAGCGGATAGGGAGGCCGGCCGTTCTGGCCCTTGGGGTAGTAACGGGCTACCTTCTTCTCCAATTGCTTCCAGGGAATCAGTTTCTCCATTCGTTCCAGAAAGATCTCGCGGCGGGTCTTGCGCTTCTTGCTCTGGTACTCGGCTTCGGAGAAGGTGATCTGATCCATGGCAGCACTGAATCCTATGCGGTTGACGATGGCCGTATTATCGCTGAATTTGAGACTTATTCAGAGTCTCCCTAGGGTAACGGGAATCGCAATGCCCACCACCAAACCCGCACGCAGGCCGATCGCGAGTATGCTGACCCCCATCACAACGGCCAGCGCAACCACAAACTTGACTTGAAAAAGATCAACCGCCTGAGTGATGGCTTCAGCCTGATCGGTCAGGGTCTGTATTGACATTCCCAGGGGGAGTCTGCCCTGTTCAGCTCTGACAAACTCGCGCAGCCGCTCACCAAACTCCAGGCCATTTTCGCCCGCACGCATGACGACACCCAGGAGGATCGCATCCTCACCGTTGGAGCGGACGATGTAGCTCAAAGGATCTTCATAACCCAAACGCACCTCGGCCAGATCAGACACGGTGATAAGCTGGTCTCCGATACGCAGAGGCACTGAGGTGAGGCGCTCAATGTCAGACAGGTCAATGTTGCTGCGGACATAAACCCGCGGGCCGGCAAGATCAACAAAGCCAAGAGGCTGAAGACGATTGTTGGCCTCTATCGCCTGAAACGCTGCTGCTGCCGACAAACCGAGGTTGTTGAGCCGGTCCTGATCAAATTCGAGATACACCTGCTCAGGACGCTCCGCCAGGAGCTGTGCTTTTTGCAAGCCGGGCAGCCGTTGCAAGCGATTTCGTATCGATTCTGCCTCGCGGGTCAGTTCACGCATTGGCATTCCGGGTGCCGTCAGCGCCAGCAGGGAGAAATACACATCCGAGAAATTATCGTTAACGATAGGGCCGATCACACCCCGGGGCAGGTTGGGTCTCTCATCGGACATGCGTTTGCGGACTTGATAGAAGAGGTCCGGCACTTTTTCACTCGGCGTAGAATCCTGGAATCGGATAAGCATGGCGGCCTGGCCGGGCCGAATGGTTGTTTCAATGGTATCGGTATACGCCACCTCCTGGATTCGCTTTTCAAGACGATCTACGACCTGATTCTGCAGCACCTCGGGGGTTGCTCCTGGCCAGATTACAGAGACCACCATCGCCCGGACGGTGAACGCAGGGTCCTCCGCCCGACCAAGGGACGAGAACGCGTAGAATCCGGCAATAACGGACAGCAAAAGAAAAAAGAGAGTGACCGAACGCTCGCGCACTGCCAGCGCGGAAAGATTCGGTAAGCTCATTGAGTCAGCTCCCGCACCGCCATGCCACGTGTGAGCAGGTGTGTCCCCAATGCGACGATGGACGTTCCCGCGTTGATATTGGCCTTGATCTGCGCATACTCCTCACCCAAATTAATAACCTCGACCGCAAGGGGCTTCACCGTGCCGTCGGAGACCAACCAGACCTGCGGCGTTTGCCCTCTCTCATCCAAGGCACCCAGCGGTACGCGATGGCTGGGCTCGGTTTGCTTCTGTGCTAACCGGACACTCACCACCGAGCCCAGGGTTAAAGAGGAGGGGTAGGGCCCCTCCAGGCTGTACCGGGCTCGCCAGCTCCGGCTTCTGGGGTCGGCAGCCCCGGCAATCTCTCTCAGACGCATAGCGATCTGTTCGCCATTGGCTAACGGAAGATAACCGCCCCTAGGCGGGTTACTGCCCTCTGGCAAAAAAACCTCTACTTCCAGTAATTGATTTTCGGCCAGAACGGCAAGGGTTTGTCCGATACCCACAACCTGGCCGGGTTCGACGCTGACCTCAGTAACCACGCCTGCATTGGAGGCTTTTAGTTCCGCATACCCCAGGGCATTCTGAGCCTGCTTGTTGCGTGAAGAAGCCGTTTCCACCTGACTGCGCGCCTCACGCTCTGCTAATTCAAGGCGTTGCAGGGTTTGTTCGCTGACAAACTGACGCTCCACGAGCTGCTGCTGGCGCTGGAGCTCATTGGTGGCAATGGCCAGGGCCGCTTCTGCACGCTTCAGATCCGCGGCGGCTCCCACCGCCGTTGCTGCAAGGTCTCGTGTATCGAGCTTGAACAGTAAGTCGCCTTTTTCCACGCGCTGACCGGGATCGATGAAACGCTGTTGAATCCGACCGGCGATCTGAAAGGACTGAGGAACTTCGTGGCGGCCTCGCAGGGTTCCTGAAAATCTCTGCGCTGTTGGGCCCGCCTCCTTTAGTTCCACGGTTTTTACCCAGGGGATATGGGCGGGGGCCTCTGGGGTCGTTTCCGAAGACTGCTGACAACCCGGAAGAATGAGCATTGAGATAAACAGAGTCAGCATACAGCGCATGGCAGGCGTCCCGATTGGCAAAATCCAGGTGTGGGTATCAGTTCTCGCGGTAGCCGGACCAAGCAAGTTGCAGGATGGCATCGCGAACGGTTTTTGTCTGCTCCATGGGCAGAAAATGAGTCGTACCTTCAAGAACCCTCACGTCAGCAGAAGGCAGCACGGTCTGCAGGCGTTTTCGCGCCGCCGGCGAGAAGGTTGACCCGCGTTCCGCAGCCAGCGCGATAACCGGGCACTGCAACTGACGAATACCAGGCCAGGGGTTGTGTTCGGTATGGGCAAAGGTGGTGCTCTCCCACTCCGGCGCACACGCCAGTCGAACTTGATCGTCCTGCGGTAGGAAGGCGTGTTGGACGTAGGCTTCCAGCCATGCTTCGGGCCAGGTTTTGAAGCCACCGCGGCCACGATAGTTGTCCAGCGCAGCAGCGGGCGAGTCGAATACCCTGCGCCGACGTGCCGCTCCGGCAGCCAGTGACAAACGATGTGACCGGCGTAGCAGCTTGGCCAGCCAAAGCTTCAGGCCCTGTCCCGGATCCATGATCACGGGTTCGGCCAGAATCAGGCCCAGTACTTTGTCTGGCCGTTGGGCAGCGGCCATGATGCTGGTGGTGGCACCGATGGAGTGGCCGGCAAGCCAGACCGGCTCGTCCAGGCTTTCCAGCAGAGCGGCCATGTCGCGATAGTAGGTTTCCCAGCCCCGGAATGTCGAAACGTTCGCCGCACCGGCGCTGGCCCCATGCCCGCGCATGTCCCAGGCCAGGACATTGACGTCCGTGGCAAGATCGTCAAGGAGGGGGTGGTACAGGCGACCATGGAAACCCGTGGCATGCGCCCAGTGCAGCGTGGGGCGCGCTTTGGATTGCGGCCAGCGCCACAGTGCGATCTCCGCGCCATCCGGCGCCTGGAACTCGTCGCGTTCAGGTTTGTTGTGCTTGTTGTTCATGAAGATCTTCTTGTTTGGGGGCGATTGTCGGGAGCAACAACTGAACCTGACCGCTGGCGATCAGTTTGCTCTTATCGCCCTGCCAGCAGATCACCCGGACCAGGCTGGTCCGCCGGCCTTGCCGAACAATTTCGGCGCTGGCAAAAGTCGATCGGGCCTTCGCGGAGCGAAGGTAGTTAATGTGGCTATCGAGAATGCGTGGGCAACGTTTGCCCGTATCCTGGCTTTGCGCAGCAACCCGCGCGGTGAGTTCGATCAGGGCGCCAAGCACACCGCCATGGAGCGCAGGTAGCATAAAGTTGCCAATCAGCGCCTCACGACAGGGCATATGAACCAATAGAACTGCATCGTCGCGCTGAACCTCAAGCCCAAGGTGCTGTGCGTAGGGAATGCGCTCCAGCAGGGCCTGCCAGTCGGCACATTCTTTCTCCTTTTCCGTAGGGCTTGAACTTTGTTGTGCCGAATCGCCGATAGTCTTCATGCACCCTCCTTTGCTCGTCCACCTGCATGAAACTGCTGGCCCTGGGTGTTACGCATGAAGGTGGCGTTTGCCGTCGCTAACATCTCACGATTGCCCTCGCTGAGGATGTCGCAATGGATGAACGCGACCTCGTCCGTTAAATGACGACAGGTGGCTACCGCTAACAGGGCATGGTCGCCGCTGGCAGGGCGCAAATAATCCATGCGCAAATCCAGCGTGGCAATGGGCGACAACTCCCGGGCCTCTGCGAACACCGCCAGCCCACTGGCTGAGTCTGCCAGCGAGTAGAGTACGCTGGTGCAGATGTCTTCGGTATTATCTTCGGCGAACATCCACGGCTGTGGGGTCACGCTCATGCAGACCTGGTTTCCGTTCACAGAGACAACCTGCATACCCAGGTCCCTGCCGTGGGGAACCTGTTCGGTGAACTGCCACGCCGTCGTCACAGCGTCACTGTGCTGAACTCTGTTCGACTCCGTCATCAGATCTGCCCATCCCGGTTTGCATTTAGCGCAGGGGCGGAAATGATGGGAAACAGCTGATTTTTATAGATCATTGCCACGTCATTTTCTTCCGAATAACATTGTTTCTGGATTTTAGTTGGTTCACCAACCAAAAGTCAAGAATCTGTTAAGGCAAATGGCACGCTACCTGTGTAATGGCGTACGATCAGTGCAACGAGTCAGGTGGTGGCCGCTCTGATGAATAACAAACTGGCTTGCTGAGGAGATGTTTAAGCCATGGTTGACAGACAGATTACTCCTGCAAGCAAACTGGGCGGTCAGGGCGATGTATTGTCTAACGCAGCCCGGCTTTTTCGTGAGAAAGGGTTCGAGAGGACCTCGCTCAAGGAAATTGCCGAGGCCTGCAATATGCTACCCGGGAGTCTGTATTATCGTTACAGCACCAAGGAAACGCTGCTTGTCGAACTGATGCGCCGGGGAGTCGACCTGGTTACCGCAGAGGTCGGGTCGGCTTACGCCAGCTCGGATGACCCGGTTGAGCGATTGCGCCTTTGTATCAACGCGCATTTGCGGGCGCTGTTGGTTGATTCGGACGCGGTTTACGTGCTGTTGTTTGAATGGCGAGCGCTTGGCCCGGAGGCTCGCGAGGACATCATCGAACTGCGTGATCAGTACGAGTCCCTGTGGGCCGGTATCCTCGAAACAATGGTTGAACAGGGCGTGATCCGGAAGAATGTTGACGGCCGTTTGCTCCGCCTGATCGGCCTTGGGGCTCTCAACTGGGTTGCAACCTGGTTCGACCCGAACGGGGCCCATTCACTCGACGCCATTGGTGATTTGATCTGGCAGATCGCTATGGACGGTGTGATCAATAAAGGGGGGCAGGCATAGGTTCTGGCTTCACAAACGCAAGTAGCCTCTTTTTATGATCACTAATCATACGGATGCACGGTTTGTGATCTGACATTTTGCCTGAATTGCTCAGGGGACTGGTCAAACCAGCGCTTGAAGGCGCGTCTGAAATTGGCACTGTCGTGATAGTTCATCAACGCGGCAATGGCCTCGATTGACAGTTGGCTGTCACGCAAGTAAGTCGCTGCCTGCTGGGACAGAATCTCGTCGCGAACTTTCCGAAAACCGCTGCGTTCCTGTTTGAGTTTGCGTGCCAGAGTGCGTTTGCTCATGAACAACGAGGCCGCTGCTTCGTCTTCACTGAGCGTTCCGGGCGGTCGGGACAACATCATCATCTTCAGCTGGGTCTGATAGCTCGGTTTATCCGACTGAAGTTGCGCAAGCATCGATTCACACTGTTGCAAGGCCAGACGATAGTTTTCGTGATTGGCGGAGGCATTTGGTTCCCGACACAACGACATCGGCAACGCAAGTTTTAACTGGTGGCAACCAAAGTGAATCTGCCCGGACAAAAAGTCCGAATACATCGCGTGGTACGTGGGCTTCGGATGGGCAAAGCATATTTCGGCCTCATGCAAAGGGCGGCCAACCATAAACTCGCCAAACTCCAAAAGTGCCTTGACCATCGCATCCGAGAGACACCGTTGTATGTCATCGTCCAGCGACTCCTGGTAGTCCAGAATACATTCCAGGCGCTCGTTGACTTGCCGCAAATGCAGTTGGATGAAGCTCGCGCGCGTGGGCAGAAAAGTATGAATCGCCTGCAGCGCAGTGAGAAAGTCGGGGCTGCTGTAGGCCACGAATCCCATCGCACCATGGGTTGCCGGGGTCAGTCGCTTGCCTAGCCATAACCCTAATTCCGGTTGGCCGGACAAATCCAGTGCGTTGCGTAGAATCCGCACCTGCTGCGCTGCGGTAAGCAGGCTTTCCTCGCTCAGGAATTGCGTCACGCCAAGCCCGGTGCCCAGCAGCAGACGTGGCAGTTGTTTGGCGGTTAAATCCAGCTCACGGGCAATTAGCCGTGAATAATTCGATGGAATGTCGGATCCGGGTTTTTGCGAACCACCCGTCTTCTGCGTCGTCATCATTGATCTTACCCGTCATGAATGACCGCCATTTTGTCTTTAAATGACCTCAACTTGTCAAGAAATGACCTGACAGGAGTGTCGGCAGACAGCCAATATCTGCTACCGAACACGACCGGCAGGAGAACAATATTGGGCAAGATTACTTTTATAGAACATGATCACACTGAACATGTTGCTGAATTCAAAGCTGGTTCCTCGGTAATGCAAGTCGCCGTTGACAACGCAATTCCCGGCATTGACGGGGACTGTGGCGGTGAGTGCGCCTGTGGTACCTGCCATGTCATCGTCACGAACGAATGGTTCAACAAGACAGGCACGCCTGGTAATGAAGAAGAACAAATGCTGTCAATGACACCGGAGCGGGCGAGCACTTCGCGCCTGGGCTGCCAGGTGGTCACTACTGATGAAATGGACGGCATGACCGTGCATTTACCCGAGTTCCAGATGTGAACATAGGAGGACGCATGCCTACACTGTCCAGAACGATTGACGATTTTCAGTCCCGAGTGATTAATGCCACCTCGAGAGTTGTGCCGATGCACAGACAAATCCAGGGGCTGAAACTGTTAATGAGTGCCAAGAAGAAGACCTTCGGCCCACGCCGACCGGTGCCCGAATTCGTTGAAAAACCCACCCCGGACGTTAATACGCTGGCCCTTGAGGACATCGATGTCAGCAATCCTTTTTTATATCGGCAGGGTCAGTGGCGCGCCTACTTCAAACGGTTGCGTGATGAGGCTCCGGTGCATTACCAGAAGAACAGCCCGTTCGGCCCCTTCTGGTCGGTGACTCGCTTTGAAGACATCCTGTTCGTGGATAAAAGTCATGACCTGTTTTCCGCCGAGCCGCAAATCATTCTGGGTGACCCTCCAGAAGGGCTGTCGGTTGAAATGTTCATAGCGATGGATCCGCCAAAACACGATGTGCAGCGCAGCTCGGTGCAGGGAGTGGTGGCACCGAAGAACCTGAAGGAAATGGAGGGCCTGATCCGATCGCGTACCGGCGAGGTGCTTGACAGCCTGCCTCTGGACACGCCCTTTAACTGGGTACCTGTTGTGTCCAAGGAGCTCACCGGCCGCATGCTGGCTACCCTTCTGGATTTTCCTTACGAGGAACGTCACAAGCTGGTTGAGTGGTCGGATCGGATGGCCGGTGCAGCCTCAGCGACCGGCGGCGAGTTTGCCGATGAAGAGATCATGTTTGACGACGCGGCAGACATGGCCTGGTCTTTCTCCAGGCTTTGGCGGGATAAGGAGGCGCGCCACGCGGCAGGCGAAGAGCCCGGCTTCGATTTGATCAGCCTGCTACAGAGCAACGAAGACACCAAAGATCTGATCAATCGCCCAATGGAATTTATCGGCAACCTGACGCTGCTCATCGTTGGCGGCAATGATACCACTCGCAACTCGATGAGTGGTGGCCTGGTGGCCATGAACGAGTTCCCGGAAGAATTCAAAAAGCTGAAGGCTAAACCGGAATTGATTCCGAACATGGTATCGGAAATCATCCGCTGGCAAACGCCGCTGGCCTACATGCGCCGAATCGCCAAGCAGGATGTTGAGCTGGGCGGCCAGACCATCAAGAAGGGCGATCGCGTTGTGATGTGGTACGCCTCGGGTAACCGGGACGAACGCAAGTTCGAGAACCCCGATCACTTCATTATTGATCGCAAAGACGCGCGAAACCACATGTCGTTTGGCTACGGTGTGCACCGTTGCATGGGCAACCGTCTGGCGGAATTGCAACTGCGCATCCTCTGGGAAGAAATACTCCAGCGTTTTGACAACATCGAAGTCGTCGAAGAGCCCCAGCGGGTGCAGTCCAACTTCGTGCGGGGTTATTCGGAGGTGATGGTTAAACTGACACCGAAAGGTAAATAAGCCGGCTGACCAGGATGACGACCATGCCATTTGATTATGTGGTGGTTGGCGCGGGCTCGACCGGATGTGCCGTCGCCAACCGCCTGTCGGAGAGCGGCGGCTATTCAGTGCTGCTGCTCGAAGCCGGCCCGGAGAGCCGGCGCAACCCTTTCGTGAACATGCCGCTGGGTTTCCTGCAGTTGATGTTCAGCCGCCGCTACAACTGGCAGTTCAATACCGAACCGCAGCGACATATGTACGACCGGGCACTGTTCCAGCCCCGGGGCAAGATGCTCGGTGGTTCCAGCGCCATGAACGCGCAGGTCTATATCCGCGGGCATGCCCGGGACTACGACGAGTGGGCACGGCTGGGGTGCAACGGGTGGTCGTACGCCGAGGTGCTGCCCTACTTCCGACGATCTGAACATTTCGAGCCGCAATGTACGCCGGGTGAGGCAGAATTTCATGGTCGGGGTGGTCCGCTCAATGTGGCCGAGCGTCGCTATACCAATCCGCTGAGCACGGCGTTTGTCGAGGCGGCGACCCAGGCAAAGTACCGGCTCAATACCGATTTCAACGGCAGTGAGCAGGAGGGCGCGGGCTTCTACTACGCCTACCAGAAAGACGGCACACGCTGCAGCAACGCGCGGGCCTATCTCGAACCCGCCACGGCGCGTTCCAACCTGACTGTCCGCAGCAGCGCGCAAGTCACCCGGGTGCTACTCGAAGGCACCCGCGCCATCGGTGTCGAATACCGCGATGCAACAGGGCTGACGCAGGTTCGTGCCCGGCGCGAAGTTGTGCTCTGCGGCGGCGCGTTCAACTCGCCGCAACTGCTGATGCTATCCGGGATCGGTCCGCGGGAGGAACTGTCCAGACATGGCATTGAAGTGCGCCATGCGCTGGAGGGCGTCGGGCAGAATCTCCAGGACCATATCGACGTGTTCGTGCGCGTCAGCGCCCGCAGCCGTCAAAGCATCTCAATGCATCCGAGCTACTGGCTCAAGGGACTGTGGGGTCTGCTGCAATACCTGAGTGGTCGGCGGGGTATACTGTCGAGTAACGGCGCCGAGGCCGGCGGGTTCATCCGCTCCCGGCCCGAGGAGCCGATACCCGACCTGCAACTGCACTTCGCGCCAATGCTGTACGACGATCACGGGCGGGACCTGAAGACCGCCATAAGCGGTTATGGCTACGCAGTTATGATCTACGGGCTCAGACCGTCGTCGCGCGGGCGTGTCGGTCTGCACAGTGCCGACCCGTTTGCGGCGCCGCTGATCGACCCCAACTACATGGCCGATTCCGTCGATGTCGAGCGACTGGTACGCGGGGTACATCTGGTGCGCGGAATCCTGGCGCAGCCGGCCTTTGCCCCACACCACGAGGTTGAGGTCTCGCCCGGGCCGGCGCTGCAGAATGACGACGACCTCGCCGCATGGGTGCGGCGCAGCGGTGAATCGGCTTATCACCCGGTTGGCACCTGCAAGATGGGTGTCGATCCGATGGCGGTGGTCGATCCGCGCCTGCGCGTGCATGGCCTGCAATGTCTGCGGGTGGTCGATGCCTCCATCATGCCGACGCTGGTCGGCGGAAACACCAATCAGCCGGCAACCATGATCGGCGAGAAAGGTGCCTCGATGATACTTGAGGATGCCGGGGAGACGGTCGGCTGAGCTCCGCACGCGGGCGTCACAGGGCGCGCAGTTGGCATCTGGACGTCTGGTCAATCTGATTCCAAAGAACAATAGACAGAGACAAACTATGGCAAACCAACAAAAAGAGACGACAGTCATCGTTGGCGGCGGGCACGCAGCAGGTGCGCTCCTGACAACCTTGCTGCAAAAGAAATATCAACATGAGGTGGTCCTGGTGGGCGAAGAACCACACCCACCCTATCAGCGGCCGCCCCTGTCCAAGAACTATCTGGCAGGAGAGGTTGATCAGGAGTCGCTGTACCTGAAGCCTCGCTCGGTGTACGAGAACGCCGGCCATCAGTTGCGTCTCGGTGTACGTGCCGAACAAATTGATCGGTACAACAAGACCATCAGCTTGTCGGGCCAGAGCACATTGAAATACGATCGACTGGTCCTGGCCACGGGGTCACACGTCCGACGCCTGAACGCACCCGGAGCCGACTTGAAGGGCATTTATTATCTGCACGACATAGCTGACTCGGATGCCCTGCGTGAAAAATTACTTCCGGGGAAGCGCCTGGTTATCGTGGGTGGTGGTTACATTGGCCTTGAAGTGGCAGCCAGTGCTACCAAAAAAGGCGTTAATGTCACGGTACTGGAAGCGGCCGGGCGTCTTATGCAGCGTGTGACAGGCCCGGAAATGTCGGAGTTCTTTTACGCCAAACACAGCAGCGCCGGCGTGGATCTGCGTCTGAACGCAGCGGTAACCAGTTTCGAAGCGGGCGACCAGGGGCATGTGGCTGGCGTGACGTTGGCGAGCGGCGGCACTGTACCGGCCGACATCGTGCTCGTTTCAGTTGGTGTCGTGCCGGAAACCGCTCTGGCAGAGGCCGCCGTCCTGCCCTGTGACGATGGTATTATTGTTGACGAGTTTACCCGTACCGAAGACCCCGCCATCCTGGCGATCGGCGACTGTACCCGCCACCGGAATCTTTTCTTCGAAAAGATGCAACGCCTTGAGTCTGTCGCCAACGCGGTTGATCAGGCCCGGACAGCGGCGGCGACTCTTATGGGCGAGCAGAAACCCTATGATAGCCCCCCATGGTTCTGGTCGAACCAGTATGACGTGCGCCTGCAGATGGTGGGTTTATCCCAGAGTCATGATCAGCGCGTGGTTCGCGGCAGCCCCGGGGATAAGGGATTTGGCGTGTTCTATCTCCGCGACGGCTGCGTCATTGCTGTTGACGCCGTCAATCTGCCCATCGCTTTTATGGTCGGTAAGACACTCGTTCAACAAAGCAGGAAGATCAAGCCAGAAATACTGAGTGATCCAAATATCGACCTGAAGTCTTTGGTGAGTGGTTAGTCCATAAACCTGAAATTGACGACCGGGTCCGACCTCAACAACCGCCACAGCACAACCAGCCTTGTACGCGGCTTTTAGCATCCTGATGGGCGGGGTGACTAGCCGCGTTACCCAGCGCCACCGCGCCAGGGAGTTTCTGGATTTTTTGTGACGGATCGACCGGGAAAGCCAGAAGGATCTGGATTTGCAGGTGATCCTGGATAACAGCTCGACTCATAAGACCCCGGAGGTCGAAACCTGGCGGGCCAAGTACCCTCGCTTCAAACCGCATTTAACGCCTACGAGCGCATCGTGGCTGAACGCCGCACTCTTTATCGAGTGCATTTTCTCCAGCGTTGGTGAGTTGAGATCAGCGATTAAAAAGTACATTAAGGTCCACAACAAAAAACGCCAAGCCGTTCCAGTGACATAAAAGCGCTGAAACTATTATGGAGGGTCTGATTAATTTATAATAAGCACGCGAATTAACCGAACGGGGCACCTAGTAACCTCGCGTTGCAGTTACCGAGGAAAACATGAACCTAATCTTATCCACAAAAAAGAATCGAGGGCTTTATCGGCCATTATGGGTAGAGGTGCCGATCACTCAATTCTTCATAAACCACATCGACCATTTGGTGTCGACCTCATGTTTTGGTTCAACTGAGAATGAGCTTTTTCATGTAGATGGATGGTGGCACCCAAGACAGGGCTTTTCAGACTGCAAGCTGCGAGCGATGTGTAGATCAAACACAGTAAGATTCCAGATTATTGAAGGTGCGCATCGAAAACCGATAGTTACGAGCGGTATTAATATTAAGACACTTGCTCGATTAAATGAAACTTACGGAACTACTGAAAAGGTTTTTTATAGTAAGGACGTGCCCGTCCTGATGGCCATATATTACTCGACTAAACGATGTGACATCCTTAAATGATGTATAATATTGAGGCTATATATCTAAGGCAGGTCTGAATAACCGCTGATTTTGCCCATTTTCCGCTATTTTGGCGGAAAATGGGCGCACTGGTCTTACGCAGCAGGTATTTTTTACCGATCAGCAGGTTGCTGAACGCGGTCAGTAAATGCAATGGTTGATGTTGGCATTTAAAAGCGATATGTGGCTCCGATCCCAACGATAGTGGGGTGTACTCTCACTTCTGCCTGAACAGGGGCTGCCCCCAAATTACCGGTGATATCTGTCTTAAAAGGCGCATATCTAATATCAAAATTTGCCGACCAGTTGTTATGCATGTTCCAGCGAAAACCAGCTTGAATCGCAGGGGCCCAGGTATCTTCGACGTCAAAATCGGTTAATGCGCGGTCCTTCTCATCTAAAAAGAGAATTCGTCCTACGCCCGCTCCAACGTATGGAGAGAAGTTGCTACCTGTCAAAACATGGTACTGAAGCGAAAGAATCAACGGTCCATAATCTGTTTGACCAAGAAAAAGCCCGGAGAGAGACCCGTCGCCTTGGAGGTCCGCACTAGCGGGAATGCCGCCAAAAACGTTAAATGCCAGCTGATTGTTCAGAAAATACGACACGTCGAATGAAACGGTCGTATCGTTGTTAATAGACAGGTTGGCATTCGGAACGGAGGCACCACCTGCAGAGGCTGAACGCAAATCTTCATCGGTTAGAACTCTGGTGGCGTTCAGCCCAATCACCCAGTCACCTCTGCTATAAACTGGCTCAGATTGAGCGTTCGCCAAGCTTGCGGTAACTGAAAGTAAGAAAAATGCTGCTAATGAGACTTTATTATTTATCTGATGTTTCATATTTTTTTATCCTTGTTGGTATTTATATGAATTAGATTTAACTAAAGTTACAATTTTCGCCAGAAAAATGACAAGTATTTGATGCTAGCTTGCCGGCCGATTGACTAACACTTCTCCATATTCAGAACGCAATTTGTTTTTTAACACCTTACCAGTGGCATTGCGTGGCAATGCTTCCACAAAAATCACGCGATCCGGGGTCTGCCACTTGGCGACTTTTCCCTGATAATGAGCAAGAAGTTCCTCCTCCGTAATATTTGCGTCGGGTATTTTTACTGCCAACAGGATCGGTCGTTCATCCCATTTATCATGGGAGGCCGCCACCACAGCAGCTTCATTGATGGCAGAATGGCCCATTGCGATTCCCTCCAATTCGACTGTCGATATCCATTCCCCACCAGATTTAATAATATCTTTTGAGCGGTCACGTATTGTCATAAACCCATCATCATTGATCGAAGCAACATCACCTGTCTCGAACCAACCGTCTTCCTCAAGAGTCTGATTTGGCTCAAAACCAAAGTAGTCGGCTACCACCCAATGACCACGGATACGGAGATTTCCCTGAGCAACGCCATCTTCGGGCAGTTGATGGCCGTCTTCTCCCACAATTTTGAGCTGCACCCCGTAGGGAGGCCGTCCTTGGCTTTCACGGATTTTATTTCTTTCTCCTTCTAAAAGGGTATCGTGTTTCGCCAGCAGTGCATTGACGGTTCCGATCGGTGATGTTTCAGTCATTCCCCATGCATGGACAACATCTACGCCGTACTTACCACGAAACTCTGACATCATTGAGGGAGGGCAAGCGCTACCACCTATCACCGTCCGTTTGAGCGTCTTTGCCGAGGAGCCAAGCTCGTCCAAAGCCGAAAGAAGTCCCTGCCAAATCGTGGGCACACCCAGCGCAATCGTTACGCTTTCTGAATCGATAAGCTTGACCAAACTTTGTCCATCCAGGCCGGGACCAGGCAACACCAGTTTGGCTCCAACCATCGCCGTAATGTAGGGTACCCCCCACGCATTTACGTGAAACATAGGAACAACCGGCATCACCACGTCCCGTGCCGATAAATTCAGTGCGTCAGGTTGAGCAGCTACCAGCGCGTGCAGAACGGTGGAGCGGTGTGAATAGAGCACCCCTTTGGGATTTCCAGTGGTGCCCGATGTATAGCAGAGGCTTGAAGCCTGGTTTTCGGCGATTTCAGGCCAATTCGCGTTAGGCGTTCCTCGCTGGAGAAACTCTTCATAAAACAACAATCCTGGAAATTGCGCTGCAATTTCTTCGTCCGGTTCGGACATCAATACAAATTCCTCAACCGTCTCCAGTCGGTCACGGATATTTGAAACAATCGAAAGGAACGTTTTGTCAAAGAATATGGCTTTGTCTTGAGCATTGTTGATAACGTAAACGAGTTGTTCTGGAAACAGTCGCGGGTTAATGGTGTGACACACCATCCCGCCACCAGAGATGCCAAGATAACATTCCAGGTGCCCCACGTTATTCCAACAAATGGTCGCGCACCGATCCCCCTGGACATAGCCTGCCGTTCGAAGCGCCGACGCAAGTTGTCGCGACCGCCTCGAAACAGTTGCCCAGTCAGATCGACTGGGATTTCCATCCGTTCCTATCGACACAATCTCAGCGTCTCCATGGTAGCGAGCAGCATGGTCGATCAAAGAATTCACGGTGAGTTCTACGTTCATCATTTTGCCAAGCACGTTTATCTCCTCTCCATTTCTACTGCTCGTGGGACGGAATAGTTGGCGTCAGTAGTGTCCGCGGTGGGCGTGGGCGTCATAACCCGAGCCTGAACCGTGACATTTCCCAGGAGGATGTCGGCTGCATTTTCGGCAATCATCATGGTGGGTGCGTTGGTGTTACCGGCAACCAAACTGGGCATTATCGAAGCATCGACGACTCTAAGCCCTTCAATGCCTCTGACTTTCAACTCTGGATCAACGACTGACTCCGGATCCACGCCCATACGGCAGGTGCCAACGGGGTGGTAGATAGTCTCTGCATTTTCCCGGATGAAGTCCGCAATCTGATCGTCCGAGGACACAGAGTTTCCGGGCATGACTTCTCGCTTACTATGCAAAGCCATTGTCGGTGCCGCGAGTACTCGTCGCCCGAATTTAACGGCGGAAATCATTGTCTTGATGTCTTCGGGGTCACTCAGATAATTGGGCTGAATCAACGGATCGGCTAATGGATCAGGGCTTTTCAGTCCAATAAAACCCCGGCTTTTGGGCAGCAGATCGCAAATGTGTAAGGTGTAGCCATACCCGGTCATCACTTTTCGCCCATGATCCTTCAAAAAAGTTGGCAAAAAATGGAATTGCACATTCGGTCGTTCACACGAAGGGCTGGATTTAACAAAGCCTCCTGCCTCGGCTACATTACTGGTGAGAAACCCGCGTCGCGCAAAAATATAGGAAAAAAGTGCGCTCACTCCCCGAAGCAGGAAGCTGGGGGCAACACCAATAGGCAAACGTGAGTTCGCCGCGTGCATCAGCGTAATATCCAAATGATCGACCAGATTCTTGCCCACCTCAGGAAGGTGATGGACCAGAGGGATTCCGTGTTTCCGAAGCTCTTCGCGATCACCGATTCCGGAAAGCAAAAGTAGCTGTGGTGAATTAACCGCCCCGCCGGACAAAATGACTTCACCGCCATTATTGAGTCTGAGCTGGCGATATTCGCCCCCTTGGTTCAGTGTCACCCCAACCGCCCGCTGGCCATCCATTACCACCCGGGTTACCCGAGCGTCCGTTAGCACATCGAGGTTAGGCCGTTTCTCTGCGCCACGCAGAAACGCCTGCGCCGAACTCCAGCGCCGACCATTTTTTTGTGTCACCTGGTAGGGGCCCAGTCCCTCTTGCGTTTCGCCATTGAAATCCGTGTTCACCGGGACATCCACATGGGAAGCGGCGCGAACAAAATCCCGACTTAACGGATTGACCGATCTCAGATCGCTTACGCTGAGTTCACCGCCCTTGCCGTGGTAAGCATCCGGTCCGAAACGTTCGTTATCTTCCAGTCGGCGAAACAATGTTAATGCGCGGTCCCATCCCCAAAGGTCGGTTCCGGCAGCCTGACCCCAGTGTTCATAATCGGCTTTGTGGCCCCGGATGTAGACCATGGCGTTGATGGAGGAGGAGCCGCCAAGAGTTTTACCCCGGGGCCAGAACAGACGGCGCCCCTTGAGATGTTCCTGAGGCTCGGTTTCGAAGGCCCAGTTCACCTGCTTGCTATTGGCAAGAAGTGCAATACCCACAGGCATATGTATGAGCGGGCTCTTATCCTTTGGCCCTGCTTCAAGTAACGCTACTCGCTTCGAGGGATCGGCAGTCAGTCGGTTAGCCAATACACAGCCAGCCGACCCGGCGCCAACAATAATGTAATCGTACATAGTGACTCTCTTGTTATTGGATTATGCTCAGCCCAGAATACGAACAGCAGCATCTATGAGCCGCCGGACCCAGCGTGTATAGGGAGGAAAAAGCAGGTGGATGAGAGAATGCTTATCCTCCATCAGCGCCTTTTCATGGGAAAAAGCGCGGAAACCGTATTCACCGTGGGATGCCCCTATTCCAGAATTATTCACTCCGCCAAAAGGCAGGTCCGGATGCAGGAAGTGCACGACTGTAAGGTTAATCCCTGCAGCGCCGGAACTCGTTCGTTCGATAATATTTCTGGCAAAAGACTTGTTCTGGTCGAATACGTAAAGCGCCAGTGGCTTGGGGTTATCGTTGATTTTGTTGATAACTGAATCAATATCATCGAACTCAATAACCGGTAATATCGGGCCGAATAACTCCTCACGTGAGATATCCATGTCGCTGGACATATTTGCAATCAACGTCGGCGCAATGAAATTTTCTTCAGCATCTGTAATACCGCCTTCAAAGACGTTTGCGCCTTTGCTTTTGGCATCTTCTATCAGGCTTGACACGCGCTGGAAATGACGGGCATTTACAATCCGGCAATAGTCAGGCGTCGATTGCCGGGCTTCCGGCGTTTTCCCGTAGATGCGCCCGATTTGCTGTTTAAGTGCTTCATTGAATGGGGCTGCAATGCTTCTGTGTACAAAAACATGGTCCGGAGCGATGCAGGTCTGGCCATTATTGGCAAACTTCCCCCAGACAATGTATCGGGCAGCCTTCTTGATGTTGGCATCCGGGCCTACAATGGTCGGGGATTTTCCCCCCAGTTCCAGTGTCACCGAGGAAAGGTTCCTGGCCGCAGCCTCCATGACCAGCTTGCCGACCGCAGGGCTGCCAGTGAAGAATATGTGGTCGAAGGGCAGGGCCAACAGTTTCTGGGCTACAGCGGCATCGCCTTCAATCACCGAAACAAGATCGGGGGGGAAGGTTTCGGCGACAATGTTGGCAATCACCTTTGAGGTGTGGGGTGTCATTTCCGAGGGTTTAATGATGGCTCCGTTCCCCGCAGCCAACGCTGAGACGAGAGGTCCGAGCGCAAGATTGAGAGGATAATTCCATGGCGCGATAATTAAACACACACCCTTTGGCTCTGGCCGAACATAAGACCTCGTACCCCAAACACCAATGGATGCAGCCACTCGCTTCGGACGCATCCATTTACGCAAGTGTTTTTTAGTGTGTCGAATTTCCTGAAGCACCGGCAGGAGTTCAGTTAATTTGACTTCTGGAGCGGGTTTTCGAAAGTCCGCCGCGCAAGCCGCAATGATGTTTGATTCGTAGCGTTTAATTGAATCCCGCAGCTGGTCGAGCTGCGCTATTCGAGCCTCTAAGGTAAAACTTCCGCGACGCGCAAGTTGTGCCCGCTTTAGGGCCGCGAACGTTGAATCAATCGTATCGCTGGTTGACACATTGGGCAGCCCAACCTCCGCCAGACTAGCAATCTGCATTATAAAATCACCTCTTTCCGAACGAGACTGTTGTTATTTTAAATCGGATTATTAGTCTTCATAGAGGACATAGTCCTCTTTTGTGGCACCACAGTCCGGACAGCACCAATCGTCTGGAATATCTTCAAAACGAGTGCCGGCAGGGAAGCCTTCGGCTTCATCTCCGAGAGCTTCATCGTAGATATGGCCGCAAGTGATGCAGACCCACTTCCGATAGGTATCTTTTTGAGTCGAGTCTTTGGGCGATTTTGAAGAGGTAGGCTTCGGTTTCGCTTTGGGCTTTGTTTTATTTTTAGCTGAAGGAGTAGATGCGTCCGTTGCTTTCTGCGATGCTCCCTCGGTCTTAGCTTGGCTGGCAGTACGGACCGCTATATTGGTTGCGGACACCGAAAGTTCCGAGTTCGCTTCTTGAAGCGCAACGAAGTCAACCTTATCCCTGACGGCACAGTCTGGACAGGACCAGTCTTCAGGAATTTTTTCCCAGGTCGTTCCTGCAGGAAAGCCTTCGTGCGGATCACCAACCACTTCGTCGTATACATAACCACAATCCGGGCATTGATGTTTAGCCATTTAAAGCACCTTTCAAACGATATTATTGTCTTTGTTTTGGTAGCGCCCGACGCGCACCCTCTTTCAGGTGCACGTCAGAGGCTCTTTTTCTGCAACGTAAATAAAGTAAACGACGTATATAAGTTCTAATTAGCCGATCATTTAGACGCTGCGGTATCGACTGATTCAGAATCAGTCCCACCAAATTTACGCACATAGAATTCACGCTTGCCGGGTTGAATCTGAATCTTATCGAGATCTCCTTTAGCCCAATCCAGCACCCGGTGGTCCATTATCGACCGAAACCATGAGGGAAACATTGCGGCCAGGAACATTCCGGGATATCCCGATGGTAAGGAAGGCAGGTCTTTGAAGTCGCGAAGCGATTGATAGGACCTTGTAGGATGGGCGTGATGGTCGGAATGTCGTTGCAAATGAAACAGAATCAGGTTCGACATAATATGGTTTGAGTTCCATGAGTGGTGCGGTTGTTGACGCTCATAACGTCCATCCGACATCTTCTCGCGCAGCAATCCGTAATGCTCAATGTAGTTGGCGCTGGTCAGCTGCCACCAGCCAAAGGCCATTTGAATGGGCAAAAAGATCAGCATTAACGGGCCAAAAAACGCCAGCAATCCCGCATAAAGCACAGCGGTCAAAATCATAGGCTGAAGAACTTCGTTCTCCAGGCTCCAGACACTTTTTCCACAACGACTGAGGCGCTGTTCCTCTAAATCCCATGCCCGCTTGAAAGCACCGGGAATTTCACGCAGTGAGAATGAGTAAATGGACTCGCCCATGCGGGATGTCGCCGGGTCCATCGGCGTAGCCACATCACGGTGATGCCCCTTATTGTGCTCAATGAAGAAATGACCATATCCGACCACGGCGAGGACAAGCTTCGCCATCCAACGGTCAAACGTTTCTTTTTTATGGCCAAGTTCGTGGCCTGTGTTCAGAGCCAGGCCATTCACGATTCCCAGGGAAAGGGCCAATGCCAGAAACTCGAAAACACTCATTGGTTGCGTGGATACCCACCAGGCACTGACAATCAAGGCGGCATAGTGAATAGGAACCGTCAAGTAGGTCAGTACCCGATAGTAACGATCCTGTTCAAGCCGAGGCACAGCCGACTCGGGGGGGTTGGAAAAATCCTCTCCAAACATGGCATCAATCAAGGGAACTGCGCCATACCAAAGGATCAACACCAATCCGTACCAGATGCTCCATCCGGTCTGGGCGACCAGATAAAGGCCTATAAGAGGTGTTGCTGGCCACAGCACAGAAAGGATCCACAGGTGGCGCTTTCTGTCCACATAGTTTTCGGCACCAGGGTCCCTTTGAAGGGACTCTGTTAGTACATTTTCTGACATTGACATGAGGATCACCTTATTGTTATTAGATTCATCATCTTTTTACATATTGTATTGTTTTGCATCGCGCACAACGGGCCACTCAGATGAGCGGGCCGGTTGTACGCAGTTACAGGATTGGCTATAAGTTGGGGTCAAACAACTACCCGAACGGGTAGGTTTGGCGCCGGATAACGGTCGATATACGTCATGCCCTGGCGCGCTCGCGTTCCGGGCTGGCAAAGCGGGAGACTTGACTGTCATGACACACCATAGCCTGGAAGACTGGTGTCGAAGGATGTCCGGCCGGATGTGGGGTCGTCAGCGCTTCATCACTCAAGGCTGTACAGACCGCCAGCGCCTGGGTGCTTCTGCGACGCCTGAGGCAAAAGTCGTTCTGTACCGGGCTCCGCCGGGCTACGGAAAATCTGTACAGGTCGCCCTGGCAGCAAACCGTCGTGATCCGGAACACGAGAGCGCCGTCTATATCAATGGACGATCCTACCCGGACCCGCGCGAAGTCACTGACAGCCTGTTTGCGGCGTTGGTTTTATACCAGATTGAAGGACCTGAATCCCGGGAAGCGCTGAAAAGTGACACTGACACCATCGAAGCGCTTCGGGACGCCTTGTTCAATGCAAGAAAGACCATAAGAATTTGCCTTGACGGGCCCGGTGAAGGGGCGGATAACGGGGATCTGATTGAGGATCTGATCTGTGAAACACCGGACAATGTAAAATTTTTTATTGCGCCCGGCAGCGCCGGGGCATTGCCGCGTTTGTCGCTGATGACGGGTGTTGTGACCTATGGTGCTGATGAGCTTGCCTTTACAGAAGAGGACCTAAAGGAGCCGGAGAAGCTTGGTGAGGTAACGGGTATAGGTGGCTCCGAAGCAGGCAACATTATACAAGCCACGGGCGGATGGCCCGCACTCGTCAGACTGATGCGCCAAACCCCGAACCCGGACCTGCCTCCCGAATCCTGGCCGGAAACCCGCTCGTATTTCAGGGACAATCTCTTGTCCGTGCTACCCAGACATGCGCGAAGGTTTGTTTGCAACGCCGCGATGCTCGAGGAGGTCAGCGCGGAGTGCTATGACTATGTCTATAAAACGCAGCAGGCTGATCAGGAAATTTCGTTTGTTAACGAAAAATTTGCACTTTTAGCCCCCACCGTTTCCTCCGGCGAGCGCCTGGCCATGCACCCTGTGCTGAGAGGGTATTTGCGTAGTGTGTTTAATGCCACTCAACGGGAGCGTCGTTCGTATGTACTGAAACGCGTTGCGTTCTGGCATTGGCGCAGGGGAGAGTACCTCCATTCAATCAACGTCGCCCTGGAGGCTAGTGACCATCGGTGGGCGCGCGTGGTCAGTGACAGCATCATACTGGACGTGGCGCTCCGGCAAGGTGAAATTGAAGTGCTTCGCACGTGGTTTGAAAAGGTGCCGGTCCGCACGATAAAAAAAATCGCTTCCTTAGGCATAGGATATGCCTGGACCCTGTATTTCAGCCAGCAGGCGCGGCAGGCAGAGGAAATGCTGGCCAGTTCGGACCATCCGATTTCCAGGGGGCTGGGCAACCTTGATGAGGAAGGCTGGCGGGAACTGGTTAACGCAATAGGTAAAGCGACCCAGGATGAATTGCTGGAAAGCGAGACTCTTTGTCAAAAATGGATTGATTGTTTTGGTGAGCGCAACATGGTTGGTAAGGGTGCAGCGCTTACGTGCCAGGCATTCATCGCTTCTAGTGGCCGCCGCTTTGACGATTTAGAACGACTTTTGCATAGAGCGGCTGTGGCTAATCAGTCCTCCAATCAGCATTATGCTTTTATTTGGCTTAAAACTGCGGAGATCCAGGCGGAACTGTTTAAAGGTAATATCGTCCGAGCAATGAGCCTGTTGCGTCAAGCCAACAAAATTGCAGAAAAGATTGAGGTGCCAAAAACGTTTTTAAGTAAGATGTTTGGTTCCCTTGAGTTACAAATCCTGCACGAACAGAACCATCATCTGGTTACCCACGATTCTGCAAAGGCATCGTTCAATTTCGCGTTAAATTACGGCGTCACAGATGTCCTGTGGGGGTGTACGCATACCTACAGTAGCTTTCTGTACCATGAAGGATTCCGGGATCAAGGCATGGCCGTATTAGAACAAACTCGCCTAGCCGCCTGCGAACGGGATCTCCCTCGCCTCAACATTCTGATTAGAGTTCAGTTAGCTGAGTTTATTCTTATAAACAACGAAGAACTGGGTCCACCCATACTCCCTGATGAATGTGAGCTGACATTCCTGCCAAATCAGAACCAAGCCATTCGGGCACGTATTGCCCTAATAAACTCAATGTATAGATTAAGGCTTGGGAAACAGTTTGGTGTTGCCGAAAAATATGCCAAACAAGCATTACAAAGCGCCAGTGCAATTTCAGACGCTAGAACTAAGGTCGCCGCCCAATATTGCCAGGCAGTGGCAGCCTTTGCCCTCGGTTCGTCAAAAGTAGCGAAGCGCACGATTCTTGATGCCAACCTACTTTCTGAACATCTGAATTGTCACTTTACACGGCTCTGGATCAAAGAAGCGCTGCTTTCTCTTAGTCCGATTGCTCAGGATTTTTTTGATGAGTTGCCGGACGACTCCGGGACGATAGCTACAAAGGAACTCGAGCTCAAAACAGAGGACTCCAGCGCACCTCCGATACCAGACAATGGCCACTCAGCGATCACAATAAAGCAGATTTCCCTGTTGAAATGTGTAAGCAACGGAATGACTAACAGAGAGATCGCTGAACGGCTTCTTGTGACGGAGGATACCGTCAAATGGCATATGAAGAAGATTTTCAGCGAACTTAAAGTAACCAACCGGGTTCAGGCAGTCACTGAAGCTCGACTGCGCGGGCTTTTATAGTGCTACAAAAACAAAAGAGGAATCGAACGAGTATGCAAAAAATTGTTATCGTTGGTGCTGGAATAGCCAGCCTGACCGCTGCGGAAGCTCTTCGCCAGAATGGATTTGAAGGAAAAATTACGATTCTTGGCGAGGAAAACACGTTACCTTACCAACGTCCCCCATTGTCCAAGGCCTACCTGACATCGGACGAGTTACCCTCACCAACTCCGATCCGTTCTCCAAATTTCTTTCGGGACAATAACATTGAGTTTGAACAAGGCTGCGAAGTAACAGCGCTTGATCGAACCGCAAAACAAGTGGTTATTCAAGGCGGCAGGAAAGTCCAGTACGATATCCTGATTTTGGCAACGGGGGCTAGGCCACGCCCTATTGACTTACCCGGCGAAAATTCAAAAAATGTTTTCTATCTCAGGAATTTCGATCATTCCGCTGCATTGCGTAATGCCTTGTCAGCTCCTGAGCATAAGAAGGTTGCCATCCTTGGCGCGGGCGTTATCGGGCTCGAAGTGGCCTCCGCTGCCAATCTACTGGGAAAACAGGTTTCTGTGTTTGAGGCCAGTAGTCGAGCGATGTGCCGAGTGGCTTCGCCATTAACAACGAATTTTGTCACGAATCGTATGGCCTTGGACGGCGTATCCTTCTGCTTTAACGCTTGCGTTAATCAGATCCTCTCCGAAGAAGACCGAGTTTCCGGTATCCGATTGTCCGACGGCACAACCAAACCCGCCGATGTGGTAGTTATTGGCATCGGAGCTGTTCCCAATGCCGAGCTTGCGCAAGACGCAAACCTGAGTTGTGACGGTGGTATTTTAGTGGATAGCAACATGTGCAGCTCTGATCCAGACATATTTGCCATAGGAGATTGCGCAAAAGCCGTCAACCTTTCCACCAATACACCCATCCGAATAGAAACTATTCACAATGCCATGCTTCAAGCACAAATTGCTGCAGCCCATATCTGTGGCAAACCTTCTCCGCCTATCTCCCCTCCACGTTTTTGGTCGGATCTAAACGGAATGAAAGTCCAGTGTGTTGGAATCGCCACCGGATATGACCGGATTCAGCAGCGTCCCACCGAGAACGACAACGCCCGGGAATTTTGGCTCTTCTCTGGGGATCGGATGATAGCAGCTGAAACAGTTAACCTTCCCACCCGGCAGTCCAAGCTGTCTGAAGCTCTTTCAGAACGATGACCTGATCAGATCTGGCCGTTACTACAAACTTAAAAAAGACTGAATATTTTGAGGTGGACCCGATCAGTTGGGCAGCTTGAAGGTGGAGTTAAACTCTGATCCGGTTGCATTCCCAGCAAGGAAACCGTGACGGGACAGGACTACCTTCCGGATGGCCGGAGGGTACTCGAAGAGCGTGATCAGATTGTCCCAATGGTTGTGCCAGAGATGCAGGATGCCGAAGTCGACCTGACACTGGTGAGCTTCCCCGGAGTGCTGCACTCATTCACCAACCCGGACGCCAACAAGATCGCCGAGGAGTTCGGCATGCCGGTTGGTTATGACGAAGAGGCATCCTAAACGAAGTATTTGAAATTCCAAAGCTTTGGGGTTCGTTGCCAAATTTGGGAGAGAATCTTGATCCGGACACTGTGGATGCGATTTTGGAGGAAGCTGGAAAAATTGCCATTAGTGTCCTGGCGCCGTTGAATCGCCGTGCTGATGAGCAAGGTTGTAATTGGAAAGATGGAGAAGTGACAACGCCCGAAGGCTTCCGGGAAGCATACCAAACGCTTGTGGAAGGTGGTTGGAATGGTTTGGGTGGCAACCCGGAATTCGGCGGCATGGGCATGCCCAAGACCCTGGTGGCCCAGTTCGAGGAAATGATGCAGGGTGCCAGCATGGCCTTTGGTCTGGCCCCGATGCTGACCGCCGGTGCCTGCCTGGCCCTGGATGCCCACGGCAGTCAGGAGCTGAAGGAAAAATACCTGCCCAACATGTATTCCGGTGTCTGGTCCGGTGCCATGGACCTGACCGAGCCTCACGCCGGCACCGACCTGGGCATCATCCGTACCAAGGCCGAGCCCAATGATGATGGCTCGTTCAATGTCACCGGCACCAAGATCTTCATCACCTGGGGCGAGCACGACATGGCGGAGAACATCATCCACCTTGTGCTGGCCAAGCTCCCGGACGCGCCGAAGGGGCCGAAGGGTATTTCCCTGTTCCTGGTGCCCAAGTTCCTGGTGAACGAGGACGGCTCCCTGGGTGAGCGTAACAGCTTCAGCTGTGGCTCCATCGAGAAGAAGATGGGCATCAAGGGCTCCGCCACCTGCGTCATGAACTTCGACGGCGCCAAGGGCTGGCTGGTCGGCGAGGAGAACAAGGGCCTGGCTGCCATGTTCACCATGATGAACTACGAGCGCCTGGGCGTATGTTCGGCGACAATTAGGGTGACCGGTTGACGACAACTATCTTGGCCGGTTGGGTGTGACAATAGGTACTTTGTTTTCCACTTTGGAGCACAGAGTGCCGGGTCAACACATAACCAACCGACAAGAGGAGCTGTACATGCAGCATCGACAAGACGGCGCCAGCCAGGAAGTGGCGGCCGCTAAGGCAGGAATTTCCGTCCGCTCTGGACGACGCATCGAAAAATCAGGCGCACCTCGCATTCAAACCCAGAGAGATTGGCGCACACGCGAAGACCCGCTTAACGCGGTATGGAGTACCGAACTGGAGGTATTGCTTGAGCGGGAGCCGTCACTGACCGGCACGACCTTATTGGAATATCTGGAAGAGCATTACCCGGAACATTACGACCAGCGTGTTCTGCGTACCTTGCAGCGACGGGTCAAACAATGGAAAGCACTGAATGGCCCCGATCAGGATGTTATCTTCCGCCAGCAGGCGGCCATTGCACAGCAGGGTTTCTCTGACTTCACTCACCCTGACAGCCCGATCACTATCCAAGGGACGCCCTTAAAACACCTGCTGTATCAGTTCCGCCTGGCCTACAGCGGTTGGCGCTCGGTTACCGTGGTGCAGGGTGGAGAAAGCTATGCTGCTCTTGCTTGCGGGCTACAGCGAGCCTTGCAACAGGCCGGTGGCAGCCCGATTGAGCACCGCACCGACAGCTTAAGTGCAGCACGCAACAATCGACAAAATGTCTGGACCGACGCCTATGGCGAGTTATGTGCACACTATCGGATGCAGCCCACCCGCAATAACCTGGGGCAGTCACATGAAAACGGTGTGGTTGAGTGCGCCAACGGGTCGCTAAAACGTCGCCTGTCGCAGCAACTGAAGCTGCGCGGGCACCATGACTTTGACAGCATTGAGGCCTACCAAGCGTTCATTGATCAGGTGGCATCCAAACTCAATCGCCGCTCTCACTCGCGTTTTACTGAAGAGCAGCAGGCCTTACAGCCCTTACCTAGTCATGAGGCCGCCGATTACCAAACGCTGAATATCAAAGTCACACGCTCTTCGACCATAGAGGTCCGGCGCGTGGTCTACACCGTGCCCTCGCGGCTAATCGGTGAGCGCGTTCAGGTCAGGCTGCATCATGACCAGCTGGTGTTGCACATCGGGCAGCAGCAGGCACTAACGCTACCACGTATCTACCCTAAGCCAGGAGAGAGCCGTGCCCGCTGTATCAATTACAAGCACGTCATCCGCTCACTGGCGTCCAAACCTCAGGCGTTCCGCTACTCTCAGCTGCGCGATGATCTCTTGCCCGACGACAACTACCGCCAGCTTTGGCGTCATGCCGATCAGCAGCTGGAGGCTCGCGAGGCCTGTAAGTGGATCGTCACCGTACTCAGGCTAGCCTATGAATACGATGATGAGCAGGCGCTAGGGCAGGACTTGTTGGTTCACGCTAAAGCCGGCAAGTTCGCGACAATTACGGAGCTTCAGGCCCGCTACCTCACCAGCCATCAACCCACCTTGCAAGCCACCTCCACCCAGCATGAGCTGATTAGCTATGACGAGCTGCTGTCAACGATAACGGGCGATAGCCGGCTGCTAGATCTGGCGCAGGAGGTGGTGTTGTGAGCGATTCAGTCGCCCTGCTATTAAAAGAGCTGAAGCTGCCGGCCTTTGTTCGGCACTACCAGTCGCTGTGGGACACGGCTGTGGAGAAAAGCTGGTCCCACACCGACTACCTGGCGGCTCTATGTGAGTACGAGCTATCTGATCGTTATCAGCGCAGGACTCAAAAATGGATACGCGAAGCCAGGCTCGCAACCAGTAAAACCTTCACAGCCTTGGATAACAGCAGCTTGAGCAGACCCAATCAAGCGGTACTGGCCAAACTGCAACAAGATACAGACTGGGCGCACAACGCGGATAACGTCCTGCTGATTGGCCCCAGTGGTACCGGCAAAACCCACATAGCCAACGCTTTGGGTCACCGGCTTGTTGAGCAAGGAGTGCGCTGCAAGCTGTTTCCGGCCATCGCACTGGTTCAGCTCTTGCAGCAAGCCAAGCGGGATCTTGACCTGATGACGGCAGTGACCCGACTGGATAAATACCGGGTCATCATCATTGACGACATTGGCTATGTGAAGAAAACCGATGCTGAAACACATGTGCTGTTTGAGTTTATCGCCCATCGTTACGAAAGTGGCAGCCTGATCATCACCGCCAACCAGCCCTTCAGTGAATGGGATCAGATCTTCCCCGACAGCATGATGACAGTGGCAGCTGTCGATCGGCTAATACACCACGCGACAATTATCGAACTTGAGGGGGAAAGCTATCGAAAGCAGCACCAGTTAGCACAAGCAAAAAGCAGTAAAAGTAAAAGCACCTAACCGGCCATCATAGTTGTCGCGGGCCGGACAAGATAGTTGACGTCTAACAGGCGTAGGCATCCAGGGTATCGGTGCTGCCGAAGCTTCCCTGCAGAATGCCCGCGAATACGCCCTGGACCGTATCCAGAGCCGTGCCCCGACCGGTGCCCAGCAGCCCGAAAAGGCCGCTGACCCGATCATCGTGCATCCGGACGTGCGCCGCATGCTGCTGACCATGAAGGGCTATGTTGAAGGGGGTCGAGCCTTCTCCACCTATGTGGCCCAGTGGCTGGATATCTCCAAGTACGCGGATGACGACGAGCGTCGCAAGCACGCCGAAGGCATGGTGGCATTGCTGACTCCGGTAGCCAAGGCGTTCTTGACCGATCGGGGCCTGGAGGCCTGCATTCTTGGTCAGCAGGTGTTCGGTGGCCACGGGTTCATCCGTGAGTGGGGCCAGGAGCAGCTGGTTCGGGACTGCCGGATTACCCAGATCTATGAGGGTACCAACGGCATCCAGGCGCTGGATCTGATGGGTCGCAAGGTGGTTGGCAGCCAGGGCAAGTTGTACGAACTGTTTGCCCAAGACGTCACCAATTTCCTAGAGGAGAACAGTGGCGACGAGCAGCTGTGACCCTGACCCCGTATTAGGTCCACCCAGAGTTGGAAAAATCCGGCTCCAATTGCTTCTGTTTTTTTCGTGAAACCGCATGTTTCCTGGCGTAGTCCGAGGGCGTGGACCACTCCAATGCAGAATGGGGTCTGACTTGGTTATAGAACGTCCTCCACGCTTCGATTTTCTCCCTGGCATCGGCCAGTGACAAGAACCAATTTTCATTCAGACACTCCTGCCGGAGTCGTCCATTGAAGGATTCTACCGTTGCATTGTCGGTAGGCTTTCCGGGCCGTGAGAAGTCGATTTCGATGTTCCGCTCATAGGCCCAGCGGTCCATGACCTTTCCGGCAAACTCCGAACCGTTGTCGGTTTTGAGAACTTCAGGATTACCACGAAACCGTGCAATCGCAGTCAGGGCTTCTTGAACATCGTGCCCCTTCAGGCTCTGCCCAACCACAATGCCCAGGCATTCCCGGGTGAATAAGTCGATGATCGTCAGCAGGCGCAGCCTCCGGCCATCAAACAGCGCATCCGAGACAAAGTCCATCCCCCAGATGTGATTGGGATGGTTGGCTTGTTGAAGTGGCTGACGGTTCTTGGCTGCCTTGTTGCGCTTGGGACGCTTGAGGCGAAGCGACAACCCCTGGTTCCGATACAACCGGTAAACCCGTTTGTGGTTATCACGCCAGCCCTCTCGTTGGAGTTGGACATGCACACGCCGGTAACCGTAATGAAGCCGCGTGAGGGTGATCTCGCGTATCCTCATCGACAATGCCGATGAATCCCTCGCCACCGATTGGTATCGACAAGACGCCCGAGAAAACTGTAAGACCGCACACGCCTGGCGTTCGCTGACTCCGTACCGTGCTTGTAAGTCAGCCACCAGTTGGCGTTTACGAGGCGGTCTCAGAGCTTTTTTGCCACCACATCCTGGAGCATGGCCTTGTCCAGGCTCAAGTCGGCCACCAATTTCTTGAGGCGATGGTTTTCCTCCTCCAGTTGCTTGAGCCGCTTCAGCTCAGACGGGCCAAGGCCGCCATACTTCTTGCGCCAGTTGTAGAACGTGGCATCCGAGACGCCCATCTTGCGACAAACCTCGGGAACCGGGGTGCCCAGCTCGGCTTGCTTCAGGGCAAAGGCAATCTGCTCTTCGGTGTAACGGGATCGCTTCATGGCATGATCTCCTGCTCAGGGTTCTATCATGCCGGATTTTCCAGTTTTAAATGGACCTAAATTCTGGGGTAGGGTCAACCGTGCACCAGGAACTCATGCGTAAAGGGATGACCAAGCAGCTGTTGTGGGAGGAATACACAGCTCAGTATCCCAACCGCTGTTACAGCTACTCCCAGTACTGTGACCGTTACCGGCACTGGCTGAAGCAGCAGAAGCGCTCCATGCGCCAGACCCATAAGGCCGGTGAGAAGTGCTTCGTGGATTACTGCGGCCCGACCGTGCCGATCATCAACCCGCAGACCGGTGAGGTCCGCGCGGCTCAGGTGTTCGTGGCGGTGCTCGGTGCCTCCAACTACACCTATGCCGAAGCCACCTGGAGTCAGAGATTACGAGACTGGCTATCCAGTCACGTGCGCACCTTTGAGTTCTTCGGCGGCCTTCCGGAGATGGTTGTGCCGGACAACCTGCGCAGCGGTGTCAGCAAGGCCTGTCGGTACGATCCAGAACTGAACCCCAGCTACCAGCAACTGGACGAGCACTATCAGGTGGCCATCCTCCCGGCCAGGCCCTACAAGCCCAAGGACAAATCCAAGGCGGAGGTCGGCGTGCAAATTGTGGAGCGCTGGATCCTGGCCCGGTTGCGTCACCACACCTTCTTCACTCTCGCCGAAGCCAACCAGTGCATCCGGTCACTGCTTGAAGAGCTGAACAGCCGCCCGTTCCGGCGGCTGCCGGATAACCGGCAGACAGCCTTCGAGACACTGGATCAGCCAGCCCTGCGTCCCTTGCCGAAACAGCCCTATGAGTATGTCGAAATCCGGCGTTGCCGGGTCAATATCGATTACCACATCGAGTTCGACCAGCATCATTACTCGGTACCGCACCAGTACGTGGGCGAACAGGTGGAAGTCCATGCCAGCGATCATCTGGTGCAGGTCCACTTCCGGCAACGCCAGGTGGCAAGCCACCCACGGCGTCACAGACCGGGTACCACCACCGAAGCCGGTCATATGCCTGCCCGGCATCGCAAACAGCAGCAATGGACGCCCGGGCGTCTCAAGAACTGGGCCCGGGACATCGGGCCAGACACGCTGGCCTGGGTCAGTGATCGACTGAATGAACGGGAACACCCGGAGCAGGCCTACCGGGTCTGTCTCGGGTTACTCAACCTGACTCGGGAGTACCCTAGCCAACGTCTGAATGCCGGCTGCCGCATCGCCAATCGGGAAGGTCTGAACCGGCTGAAGCACATCAAGGCCATTCTCCGGAGCAACCGGGACAAGCTGCCGGAGCAGTTGCTCCTGAACGCCGAACTCCCTCAGCACCACGAGAACATCCGTGGCCCGAAGAGCTTCCACTAGGACATCACCCATGAGCACAACACAGACCCTGGCACGACTGAAAGACCTGAAGTTAGGCGGCATGGCTGCCGCCCTGGAACACCAACAAAACCAGCTGGGCACCTACGACGAACTGCCGTTCGCGGAGCGCCTGGAACTGCTACTGGACCGAGAGTTCCAGACCCGAGAGCACCGGAAACAGGACCGCCTGGTACGCCAGGCCCGCTTCAAACTCCGGGCCTCGATCCAGGACATCGACTACCAGCACCCTCGCAACCTGAAGAAAGCTCAGGTGGTCCAGCTGGCTCAGACCGACTGGTTGGAGCGCGGACAGAACCTGTTGATCACCGGCCCCTGTGGCAGCGGTAAAACCTACCTGGGCTGCGCACTGGGGCATCAGACTTGCCTGAACGGCCTCAGCACCCGGTATTACCGAATCTCCCGGTTACTGCTGGAACTGACTCAGGCCAAGGCTGACGGCACCTACCAGAAGACGCTGAACCAACTGGCCAAAGTAAAGTTGCTGATCCTGGATGACTGGGGGCTCGAAGCCCTGAAACCGGCACACCGGAACGACCTGATGGAGATCATGGATGACCGACACGGCACGCACTCGACCATGATCATAAGCCAACTGCCTACCGATCAGTGGTATGCCGCCATCGGTGATAACACCCTGGCTGACGCCATCCTGGACCGGCTCATGCACAATGCCCATCGCTGGGCTCTGAAGGGGGAATCGATGAGAAAACGACTTCAGGAAATTGACTGAACGTGAACACCCGGAGTACAAACTCCGGTGGGTGATGCGTTAAGAAAAAAGGTGTTCACCTTCAACCGGTATGGGTGTTCACGTTCGCCGGAATACGCAGGCGCCAGATAAGTGTCGAAGGAGCTGAAAGCCTGGGCACCTGCCCATTCATTTTGCAGGGTGCCGAGAAAGTTCACCATCTGGCCAATGGCGCTGGAGAGATGCCTGGGAGGCCCGGCTTCCACTTTTCCCGGCACGCCATTGAGCCCCTCGTGCAGCAGGGTTCGCAGGGACCAGCCGGCACAGTAACCGCTGAGCATGTCCAGGTCATGAATGTGCAGGTCTGCCTCACGGTGGGCCTGGCCGATTTCCGGGGTATACACCTCGTTCAGCCAGTAGTTGGCAATCACCTTGCCAGCCGTATTCAGAATAAGGCCGCCCAGGGAGTACCCCTGATTGGCATTGGCGTTTACCCGCCAGTCGCTGCGGTGCAGGTATTCACCAACAGTAGCGGAGATATTCAGCAAGGCCGGATCAACAGGGTGCGAAGTGGCGTGGGCAAACATCAGGTTCCTCCTGGAAGCGCGTCAGGTTGTCGCAATATTTGCAGCAACATTCACGAATACAGGAGGCCAGGCACGGGCGAGCGCCCGAGACATGATCGGCTGTTCACCCTGAATCGCGAAGGTGCAGTGCTTGTGATCCTGGCAGGTCTTCGGACTCAGGGGCGTGAACCTTCCAGCTCTGCCTTGCGTGGCGACTTCCCAGCTTACGCCAGTGTCATCATGCCACGGTCGTTCCCCAATACCGCTGCGCGTCAGTTCCGGATTCTCACCGGATTCCTTGCCACGAACACAACATGTTGTGGCTTACCAAGACAAAAACACTATATACACTGGAAACTTCAGATTCAAGGAAAACAGATATCTATTTTATTTGAACACGAGACAGGGTCCGCCTGCGCAGCATTTGCCCCACAGGCGCCAGAAATCAATCAGTAACCGACCTTCTTACCGGTACCGACAAACGCAAATTCCCACTTGACATCAAACGGTGACCACCATTTGCCAACACCGGTTTCTTTGCCTTATGACGGTAGAAGCCCTGATAGGGCTGCGGATCAATACTGTAAACCACGTGGTACCTGCCCGGGCCATCCAGCTTGAGGTTCGCACCGTAATGGCAACCATCGGCATAACCACACCGGCACCAAAACCTTTGTTATTACCTGGCAGAGCTACAATATCGGCCTCATGGAGAATGTCTTTATCACCCATGCCCGGCAGCTCCGGGGTCATCATCACCTACTGCAGATAAACAGCACCTATTTCCATGCCGTGCATTTCCACCGACTCACCAATTCTTACCTCACTGGCACCAACATTGCATCGCCAAGTTTATCCGATCTGCCCAATGTTGCAATGAACTAGCCCCTATAAATGCCCTGTTGTCTGGAGGTGTTCTGGGATGCGGGATGCGCTTGTGGTGGCCAGGAAATGCAAGGTTGATATAAGGGGTTGGCCAGTTCAATGAGTTTTGCAATAAACGCTGCTCTAAAGTGTCAAGCGCAGCCTGCCAATCAAAGTCGCGGTGTGGTTGCTTCAAGAGCAGCGTTGACAACCAATTTTTATAGTCAGATGTATCGACTTCCAGAAGAACATATCGTTTTCCACTTTTATTCAACAGGTTAAAGGATATACACCGCGGATTACCGTCCTTCAGTAAATGTTTGGAGTAACCTGGAAGCGCCGGTAACTTTCTGACGCCCCCAAAGACCTGTCGACAGCCCTTGGTTTTGAGTAGTTCAACAACAGCAGCAAACGCCTCAAACTTATGTGCATATAGGTGCAAGTCATCACTTTGATCATCAATAGCATTGAACCCTGCAGCCGGTAACTGACCCCGGATGGTCGGTTCGTCGGTACTGACTTCTGTTTGACCATCGCCTGTTTCACTACCTTCTTCCAACCCTTCTTTGGCCCCGGATCGCCGACGGCCACTAGAAGCTTTACGCGTTGTCATAACAGGCTGGGAAAACGACAGTGTTACCGGCGGAACATCCAGAATGTGTTCCTCTGAATCCACCGCTGGCAACTCTTCATCGTTAATCAGCACCTGGTTTGTAGAAACTGCCGCTTTTTGAACGCCCCCACCTTTACCTGCCTGTGACTCAGCAAATCTGGGGTCAAAAAACTCAACCACTTTCGAGCTCCGCGTACTCAAGTTTTCAGCGCCGTAAATCTCATATACAAAGAAAACCTGGGATTCTTTGTGGAACTGGCCCCGTACCGAGAGCTCCACGTTTGGCAATTCCGGCGGGTCAAATCGAAACTTCCAGAGCCTGTGGCCATTTCTCTCTTCCCCCTCTCTAAGCTGGTGTTGAGCAATGCTGATGAAAGACCGGCGAGCTTCCTCGTCTAGCAGAACCCAGGCCAGCACTCGCCGCTGATCGTTGTTCCCACGCGCTTTCAGGGGAAGTGTGCTGGTCGGAACGATATGAATTTCGGTTATGTCTGGATCATCGCCCGGCTGGATATCGAACTCCTCGTTCAATCCGTTGGGAATCATCGCCAGTCGGGCCATGTAGGCATAGTGGAAAAATAGCACACGGGCCAGCTCTATCTGGGGCAAGAAGAATTCGATGCCGTCGGATTCAAAACTGAAACACCACTGGTCTTGGTCCTCTTGCTTACTGACGTTCCTGATCGGGCAATCTCGTATTCTTCGATGTGACCAGGCTGTGGCATCTTCTATGTGTATCGTCCAGGGGTACCCGGCTGGTTTGAAGTGCTTCGTTGCATTCAGAACTCGCCGCCTTGGCAACAATGCCAGCTGTGAAATACTGAAATTCTTTTTGCCCTGGCCAGGCTCCAGTTTGATATTGATGCGCCAATCAGAACCGCCCAGGCGCCGATAAACCGAACCGATTTCTTTAACCCGACTGTTATCCTTGATTCCCTTGATAGGCGGTGTGGCTGTCTTCGAGGCCATTCAGATAGTCCCATGCTTCATAGGTAAGCCGTATTTCACTGAGACCGGCACAGCGCAATAAGCGCCAGCGAGGCGGGTACACAAAGTTTTGCCGGAGTTCCTTCCACGCGTTCCGCAACCGCCGCACCTGGTATTGAGCAACGCTTTCGGAATATCGCAACAGAAGCCGCCTGGTTCGGGGCAAGCAGTGAAGTTTCTTTTCCAGCGTGGAGCTCTTGCCTAATTGTTTGAGCATGAAGGTTTGCGACCGCCGGGGCCCAGACGTACTCGCTCGTAATAACCGGAGAACCTCTCGTAATTTTGCCAGGTGCTGCCGATCTCGCTGCTGCCAGTCAATTCTTGGTTTTCTTTTAACCTTTGTTGCCCGTTGCCGAGTGCTATTTACCTGTTTCAGCCAAAGCCGGTTGTATCGGTACAGCCTTGCATAGAGCGCCGGTTTGGCAGCCCTCGCTACTTTCGGCGGACACTCCTCCAGCATTCTCACCCAATCCTGCTGATCTTGTGTTAAATCGAGCGAGGCTTCAACCCTTGCTCTTTTAGGCATTGCTATCATTGATCGCACTAGCAAATCCCGGACACAATCAATAACTTCACCCATATGCCAGAACTCTGGCAACAACGCTTCGTGAACAATAATGTGCTGGAGATAGCTGAAGGATTTCCGGTGTTTTCGGAATATGGCTTGCAGCCACAAGCTACCTGCCTGGCCCCCTATCCCCAATCCATACCGACGCAAAAACTTTGAGGACCATCTGGCTAACACGGCTTCGAATATAGCGGTGTGGTCGATCTGGGTCTGCCCGCGGATAAAGCCATGCTGTTGAGCCAGCCAATGGTAATGAACTGACCACTGCTCAAAGCCCGGAGATACAGCCGGCCTTTGCTGCAGTAGCTGTCGGATCTGATCCTGAATCTTCACTGATCGGGCACAAACCGACTTTTGCGGGAACAAGGGGCATGCCTCAGGCGAAGCTGCACGATAGAGGTGTCGCTCTACCAACGGGCGGGGGATAGCAGTATTCAGCAACTCACCATGCCTTTCGCAGCATTCAACACCCGCCACTTGCCATTCACGCTGCCAAAAATATTCTCCAACAGCACGTCCTTGCTCTTTAAGGCATCCCGGGCAATATCGAACGTGACCCGGCACTTTCACAAGTGAGGCAGCTACGCCCATCGCGAGGTGTATCGCACCTTGGGATTCCCCAGCCATCCATGCCAGACAACGTTTACGACGCTCTTCGGGGATAAACGGGGCATACAATGGGAACAGGGTGTGGCGGTATGCTAGGGTTTCAACATTGTAGGGGAGCGGCAACCAGCGAGTAACCTTCTCCAACTGGTTGGGCAAGTCCAGCGTTGCTATGACCTTTCGATTGCCATAGATTTCATCCAGTAACTGCTTGGGGCTTACAATGCCTTGCCGAATCCCCGCTCTCGCTACTGTGCTGTAAAGCAGCTCTTTATCGTAAGGTATTGGGAAATTCAGCATATCGCTTATCGACTAATCAACGGAAGCTAGCCACTGATCGGTATTAAAAACTAATCCCGATTGCTGAACCGCGCCCAGCATCTGCTCTTCGTTGGCTGCCTGAGAATGCATGAAGCGAAGGTCGTCTGAGTTCAGCGTATGCCAGTCTTTTGCCTTGATCGATTTGGGCTTTTGCTTTCTTTTTACAGGTGGTGATTGCTCAGAGGACTGGTACCATTTCAGGATGATAGGCATCAGGTCTTTGATCTGTAATTCGGTATATTCTTCGAATGCTCTTTGAACCAACGGTTCCAGCAACTCCGAATCGTAACCCATATCAACCAGCATGTTGTGCAACCGGATTGCCTGATCGTTACCTCCATACTGCACCGATTTTCGGATCTGATCCTTACTGGATTCCAACAGGTTACTGAGTTCCAGAATTTTCTTGTCGATGTCCGGAATCGTGAGGTCTGAATAGCGGGCAATTTTGCTTGGATCACCCGAACGCAGTGCTTCCATCATGGGATGAATCGGTTTCAGCTCATCTTGGTACACGGCTCTCATTATGTTGGGCGTGATTCGTTCCGTACCTGTCACTACCGCTCGAATCTGAGAGAGCACAAACAACTTGATGACAACATCCATGATGCCCTGAGAAAGATCGAACCATAGATCCCTCAGTTCATCCGGAATGGTTTCACTGGCTTTGGTCAACCACTGGTATTTCCACAGCTTTTGTGTAAACGCCCCCCATTCGGTTCGCAGCACGTTTTCTTCAGCTGAGGGTTTGCTCAAGGGTTCCCAAAATATCGAGCCAAACCCGGCTCCACGGCGTGCAGACCGCAAGTCTGTTTCAAAGACCGGCCTGGCTTTCGGCGTACCCACCATGACGACCGGCACCGAGATCTCATTCACAAGGGTTACGAAAAAATTCAGCATCTTCTCCGCACCCCCGGATGCGCGAACGCTCAGGTGCTGAATCTCATCAATCACCAGCAAGCCGATGGCATAGGTATTTGCCAGCTGCGACATGAGAGTAATCATCGTCTCCACGCTGTGGCGTTTCTCGCCGTAGCGCCCAACATAATTTGTGGCGAGGATAGAATCGATTTCCCGGAAAAAATTGTGGCACAGGCTTTTGAGGGAACCGTCGTGGGGACAGTCGATTTTCAGGAATACAATTTGAGTGAAGTTATGCTCTGGGTGGTGTATCAACTGTGGATAGGTTGCCAGAATACGGTTGAGCGAACTGGTTTTGCCGGAACCGGAACACCCAATGAACGCCAGGCTTTTCGCGGTCGACTCAACATGGTCAAACCGAAAAGCTGACAGGTCTCCACGCATGATGCGCTCGTAGCCGTTCTGTATATGCGCCGAGAGGTCTCCAGTGGCCAGATTTCTACCAACGTATCCTCCGCGCAGCATGATCGAGATCTTGGATTCCAGCTGAATATGGCGTGCTAACAGCTGAAAGAAGCCATCGAGCAGCTGGGAGATGATGTGAATTCTCGTCTCACCATCAAGGTATATATCCGCCGGTCGGAGCTTTATGCTTCCGCCAAGCCCGGCCTTTAGCTGTTTGCGTTCAAGGATCGGTGGCAACGCCTCGATCAACGGATTTCCCTGGTAGCTCGGCACGCCCGTCTCCCGGTATACCGCATTCACCATCCCTGAGGGTAGAGTCATTCATCATCTCCAAACAACTCGTCGATAAAGTCCGGGAAACCGCCGTCATCCGGTTTGCCATGCAGGTAGGTTACCTCAGACTTCGGTTTACTGCGGTCGGGCTGTCGTGCTTTTGTTTGCTCGGCCCTCTGGGCATCCCGCTCTAGCTTTCGATTGTCGCGTATGCCCCTGACTGCCTCTGCTTTGGATTGTTTGAACACCGTGGGGCGGGAACGTTCAGCGTCCTTGATGGTTTGGCTGACCAGGTTTTCAAGATTTCGCTTGCTTGTGGTTTCAGCAACCTTTGCGGCGCTGGTAGCTTGCCGCTGCTGTTCCTGACTGGCCCACAACTCCCATATCGACTTGCCTCGATACTGACGTGAACGGTCTGTCAGAGAGCACACCCAGTATTCCGGGCTGCCTTCTTCGGGGAAAAGATAGATACAGTCAGCAACTGCGGGGTCATAGGCCGCATACAGGTTGGTTACCCTGCGATCCCCGTTGCGATGCAGCCAACCGGATGCCAATAGCTCCTTGGATGTGTAGTAAGCACCAAAACAGCTCACACCCAGATCGGACAAATAGGCCTTTTGCCTCGGCAACATAGCAATTCGTAGAGCTTCTTCAGATGCATTCCTCAATCGACCGGTCCGGTATTGTATGCCCCAGTTCCAGATGTTGAGCGGGGTTAGTGCCATGTCATTGGGCATATCCGCATCACGATCATATTTTGGCAACACCGCGTACTGATTCCGGTGCAGAATGGAGGCGAGCATAATGCGGGTAAAATCATCCAGAGTCAGCGTTGCGTCCAGCCGGTAATCCTTGCCTCCCTGTTTTCTAATTCTTGAACCTGTCACCACACCGGGCGCAAAAGGTTTGAATTCGGCCTGTAGGGTGCGGAAGTAACGCTCGACGATGCCTTTCGCATCGCCCCGGTATGGCGGCGTGTTTTCAATCCTTACGCCGAAAGCCTTTTCGAGGGACTCTATCTGATGACCCAGCAACTCTCCACGGTCTGCCAGGATAGCATCGGGGATTCCAACAGTAGGCCACTGGTCAGTGGTAATCTCAAAGCCGTACCGGCCACACAGTTCAGTCTTCTCAGACACAGCGGTGATCAAAGCCCTCATGGCCGTCACATACGATGGGTTTTCCAACCCCACATAAAAGCCTGTCACCATGCGGCTAAAAACATCGACCACTACGTATAAGGTGGGGCGGCCAATCACGTTTTGCCGATCAGCGGATAGCAGGTAGATATCGGCAATCGTCGCATCGATTTCGTACCTGGAGCCAGGCCCCGGGACCCCCGCCGTAGCGGAACCAATCAATGGACGAACGTCTTTCTGGTAGGAGATTCTGTTGGCTCGCAAGCGAATTCGGTCCGCTTTTTTGTACTCACGTTCGTAGAAATATCTCAGTTGAATGATCGTTGGGTAATCCTCGCGTGACACATTGGGATTTCCCACCTCGAACATATCGATAAATCTTCTGTGGACATAGGGCATTGAGTGGCCCTTGTCATTAACGTAGTGACGATCGAGCACGATTCGAAACATTCGTTCGATGGACTGGTCAACGGTAATGCCAGTGCCTGGGGCGGCTTTCCGTGGCCGACCCAGTTTCTTCTTTGATGTTTTCTTTTGGCCTTTTCCGCCGGACCTGCTGTAATCCGGCAACAACGCATTTGGTATCGCTCCCCGCTGCCAGTACTGTCGCAAGTGCTTGTAAAGGGTTTTTCTTGGTGTGCCAGTAAGGTCGCTCCGGGCTTGTACCAACTGGCCCCTGCCACTGCGATAGTAAATTTCCTCGTCAGCAAGCAACGGTGCGATTAGTTGGTGTCGTTCGTCGCGTATTTTCTGGGCTTTTGTCCCTTGATGAACAGAAACCGATGCCAGATAGGAGAAAGGATCGTCTGCCCGCCTGAGGGCTTCATCAAGCATCCATTGGTCAACATTGGACGTTGTAACGACTTTGGGAAAAGCTTTGGCTGAATTAATGTCTATCCAGATAACAAATTTTCCTGAGATCGTCAGGACCCGGTATCGCTCTTCCTCCAGCTGAACGACATCATTGATTCGCAACATAACTCGCCCTCAACAATGTTATGTCCGCAACAACCTGGATATCGCCAGCCACCAATCGATTCCATGGAATCGAGATATCAAATGCCAGTGCCCGTAAAGCCATCAAGGCCCGTAATCGTGCCAGAGCAGTGCCAGGCTCCAGAGAATAGGACTGGTCGATCAACATCCCGACTTCGGGGAGCTTGGTGTTCGGATTCGTGTTCAGGGAGTCTAAGTACGCAGGAAGGCTATTGAAAAGTACTGCAGGGCTCTCGCTTTGGACTCTGGCGGAGTAAAGCATCTCCAGATTACTCACCACGGTTTTGGGGATCTGCTTTTCAGTGACTAAATACCAGGAAACTTCTTTCTTTTGCCAGTAGCGGCGCTCAAGTTCCAGCTTTTCGACCGTGCGTGGGTCTTTGAGATCGGAGGAGGCTTTAACCTGGATAGCCATTCGCTGGGGCCCGGACGGTGCCGAGACATCAACAACGAAATCCGTGGACATGACTTGTGTACATCCGCCGATTTCGGGATGCCGAATGTTGGCTTCCTCAGCGAGAGCCAAAGTGTCTTCTAAACGCAAGGGGAATTGCTCGCGGATATCAGTGACGGTCGGGTTCCATTCGAGCAAGAGGAAGGCCGCCAGTTCCATGTCGGACAGGAGGTGATGGGTCCGTTGCGTCAGATGGCCCATTACCCGATGTGAACGGCCTTGGGAAGGCAGATCCCTGACAGTGAGCCAAGGGTGATAGTCCCCCACTTCCTTTGCCTCGCTCTTCTTTCAGCCACTTGCGGGTGCGATTGTCGAGCTTGTAGTCGGTCATTCCCTATTATTCCTGAGAAGAATGACCTGACTTTGCCACAACGCCCAAAAGTTACCAACTTTATTACAAAGTTACCGACTTTTTTATGTTGTTACCAACTTTATTATGATCCCACAGCACCAAAGCGTGTAAAAACAAACTCTATTCTACTGTCACAGACTTGGCCAAATTCCTCGGCTGATCCACATCCGTACCTTTGTTAACCGCCACGTGATAAGACAACAACTGCAGGGGTAGGGTGTAGATAATGGGGGCGATGGATTCTTGGCAGTGGGGAATGTTAATCACTGTGGTTTGTTCGTCGTTGGTAAAGCCTGCGTTTTCGTCGGCGAATACGTATAACTTACCGCCACGGGCAGCCACTTCTTCTAGGTTGGATTTAATCTTTTCTAACAGGTCGCCGCTGGGTGCCACGGCCACCACGGGCATATCGCTATCCACCAATGCCAATGGGCCGTGCTTTAGCTCACCGGAGGGGTAGGCCTCGGCGTGGATGTAGGAGATTTCTTTGATTTTTAGCGCACCTTCCATGGCGATGGGATACTGCACGCCACGGCCTAGAAATAAACTGTGGTGGCGTTCGGTAAAGTGGTGGCTAATGGTTTGAATATGGCTATTGAGTTGCAGTACTGCGGCGGCAAATACGGGCAAATCCATTAAGCCTTTTACCAGTTGCTTTTCCCGCTCGGCGTTGATATTTGAGCGCCGGCCCAGGGCAATGGCCAACAACTGTAAGGCAATTAATTGGGTGGTAAAGGCTTTGGTGGAAGCCACACCAATTTCAATACCGGCCTGGGTTAGAAATACCAAATCGGAATTGCGTACCAGGGCGCTGCTGGCCACGTTACAAATCGCTAGGCTGGCCAAGTAACCTTGGCTTTTGCTTTTGTCCAAGGCCGCTAGGGTGTCTGCGGTTTGGCCGGACTGGGAAATGGTCACAAACAAGGTGTTAGGCAGAGTGACGGTTTTGCGATAACGGTATTCGCTGGCCACTTCCACATTACAGGGGATGCCGGCCCAATCCTCTAACCAATATTTGGCTACAATACCGGCGTGGTAACTGGTACCACAGGCAACGATTTGCACGGCTTTTACTTGGTCAAAAATATCGCTGGCTTCGCTGCCAAAGGCCTGTTCCAGTACCGCATCATTACCGGTACGGCCCATTAGCGTGTCTTTTAACGCTTTGGGCTGCTCAAAAATTTCTTTGAGCATAAAGTGGCGAAATTCGCCTTTGTCGATACTTTCTATTTCATCGGTGGCGCGTTCGATTTCACGCTCAACGGCTTCACCGCCAACATTATAGATGGTGTAGCCCTGCAGGGTAATTTCTGCGGTTTCGTTATCTTGCAAATACACAAAGCGGTCGGTGACCTGGCGCAACGCTAACGGATCTGAGGCGACGTAGTTTTCTTCGATGCCCACGCCAATCACTAATGGGCTGTCTTTTTTGGCCACGGCGATGACGTTGGGGTTATCGGCCTGCATGGCGGCGATAGAAAACGCGCCGCGCAATTGTTGCACCGTGGTTTGCAAAGCGGCTACAAGACTCGCCTCGGTTTTTAATGCCTCATGCATTAAATGGGCAATAACCTCGGAATCGGTTTGCGAGGCAAAGACGTAGCCTTTGGCAATTAATTGGTCGCGCAGTGTTTGGTAATTTTCGATAATGCCGTTGTGCACAATGGCGACGGAACCACTGGTGTGCGGGTGAGCATTAATGTGGTTGGGTTTACCGTGGGTGGCCCAACGGGTGTGGGCGATTCCCACATTGCCTCGGGCGCCGTCCACGGCTTCTTCCAAGGCCGCCACTTTGCCCACCACCTTGCGGGTGATCAGTGCGTGGCTGTCCGGCTCTAACAACGCCAGGCCGGCGGAATCGTAACCGCGATACTCTAGCCGTTTTAGTCCTTCCAAAAGAATGACGGTGACGTTACGTTTGGCGATGGCCGCGACAATTCCGCACATAGGTTTTCCAGGTAATAACAGTGTTAAAGGGTAGAGCAAAGCGGGGTTGCCCACACGTTAAATAATGCCGGTGTTATTTGTCTTTCTTCTTTGGCCGAGGCCAGTCTGCTTTGTGCATTTGTTTCGCACGGGTAACGGCTAGGCTGTTTTCCGGAACCGAGCGGCCTATAGTAGAGCCGGCACCAATGGTGGCGTTTTTGCCGACTTCCACCGGTGCAACTAATGCGGTATTGGAGCCAATAAAGGCGTTATCGCCAATGACGGTTTTGTGTTTGTTTACGCCATCGTAATTGCAGGTAATGGTGCCAGCGCCGACGTTCACATCGCTACCCAACTCTGCATCGCCAACGTAGCTTAGGTGGTTAACTTTGCTGCCTTCTCCAATCACGGCGTTTTTGGTTTCGACAAAATTGCCAATCTTTGCGTTTTTAAACAGCTGGGTGCCCGGGCGTAAACGGGCATAGGGCCCAACCACGCAGTCGCTATCAATAATGGCGTTTTCAATGTGGGTAAAAGCTTTAATGTGGCAACCATCGTTGATAATGGCATTTTTAATGTGGCAGTGGCCTTCGATGGTGACGTTATTGCCAATGCGTACTTCGCCTTCAAAAATGCAATTCACATCGATACTGACGTCTGCTTCACACACCAAGTTACCACGCACATCCAAGCGCGTTGGATCCAACAGGGTAACGCCTTCTAGCATTAATTGGTGAGCGTATTGCTCTTGGAAAACACGCTCTAACTGCGCCTGCTGAATACGATCATTAACGCCAAGAATCTCAAACAATTGGGTTGGATCGGTGGTTCTTACCTCACGGCCATCGGCCACGGCCATGGCGATAATATCGGTAAGGTAAAATTCGCCCTGAGCATTATGGTTACTCAATTTCGGTAACCAGCGCTCTAGGTCTTCATTGCGCACGGCCAGAATGCCGGTGTTGATTTCGCCGATGGCCAACTGGCTGTCGCTAGCGTCCTTTTGTTCCACAATGGCGGTAACCCGGTCGTGTTTGTCACGCACAATGCGGCCGTAGCCGTTAGGGTCTTCTAGTTCTGTGGTTAGTAACGCCAGGGAATTTTCATCCACCAGCTCTACTAAATCGCGAATGGTGGTCAGCGAAATCAACGGTACATCGCCGTATAACACCAAGCTGATACCGTATTTTTGTAACGCGGGTAGGGCGCAGGCTACCGCGTCGCCGGTGCCCAGCTGCACCTCTTGGTAAACGCGATTTACGGGGTAGTGCTCTAACACTTCGGAAACCTTGGCCGACTGATGGCCCAATACCACATGGATATTAGCGCCACTGATCTTTAGGGCGGTATTGAGCACATGCTCAATTAAGGTAGAGCCGGCCAATTTCTGCATCACCTTAGGCAATTGCGATTTCATGCGGGAGCCTTTGCCGGCGGCGAGGATAATAATATCGATCATGTTATGAGCGCGCTGTGTTATTGGGTGTATTTGGATGACTGCCGAGTGTAGGAGTGAGTATCTTTACTCTACATGAACCTAATGGCTACCGACTTAGTAAGGCAGCCATGATAAACCCTGGCGCAGCATTATTCAGCCTTGGTTTTGACTTAACGCAATGTGGCAGGTGAGGTGACGTTAAAAGACGTATTTAGCGCCAAGAGTTGGGATTGCCTAGCTAAGGCAGGAAAGGGAGACAACGCAGGGCTAACCATACAGGCACAAAAAAAGGCAGCCGAGGCCACCTTTTTTTGTGCTGAGCTGTACGCTGCCAAGAATCTTTGCCTAGTGGCCCAGCTTCTTTTTGATGGCTTGTACGGTTCGCAGCTGCGCTGCAGCTTCTGCCAGTCGCGTGGCGGCTAAACTGTAATCCAGATCACCGGATTGGTTGTTCAGCTCGGCTTCGGCTTCTTTAACAGCTTGAGCAGCTTTTGCTTCGTCGAGATCATCGGCGCGCATGGCGGTGTCTGCTAGAACAATTACAACCGAAGGCTGTACTTCTAGGTAGCCACCGGAGAGGTAAAAGATCTCTTCTTCGCCGCCTTGCTTGATGACGCGAATTGGGCCGGGTTTTAAGCCAGTGAGCAGGGGCGCGTGGCCATAGGCAACACCAACGTCACCTTCAGAACCCGCCGCTATCACCATTTCAACCAACCCAGAAAAGATCGATTCTTCAGCGCTAACGATGTCGCAGTGCACGGTCATAGCCATGTCAGTGCCTCTTGGTTAGTGGTTGCGCGGTGCAAGCACCGCGCTTTACACAGCCGATACAGCGGTGTTACTTCATGCTGCTGGCTTTCTCGATCGCTTCGTCGATGGTACCTACCATGTAGAAGGCCTGCTCTGGCAGAGCGTCAAACTCGCCATTGAGAATGCCTTGGAAACCACGGATGGTTTCTTTCAGAGGTACGTACTTACCAGGAGAACCGGTAAAAACTTCCGCTACATGGAAAGGCTGAGACAAGAAACGCTCGATTTTACGGGCACGGGCTACGATTTGCTTGTCTTCTTCAGACAGCTCATCCATACCCAAAATAGCGATGATGTCTTTCAGCTCTTTGTAGCGCTGAAGAACAGTCTGTACGCCACGGGCAATACCATAATGCTCAGTACCGATGATCAGAGGATCCAACTGACGAGAAGTGGAGTCCAGAGGATCTACCGCCGGGTAAATACCCTTAGCAGCGATGTCACGAGACAGTACAACGGTTGAATCCAAGTGCGCAAAGGTGGTTGCAGGGCTTGGGTCAGTCAAGTCATCCGCAGGTACGTATACTGCTTGTACCGAGGTGATGGAACCCGTTTTGGTTGAGGTAATGCGCTCTTGCAGTACGCCCATCTCTTCAGCCAATGTAGGCTGGTAACCCACCGCAGAAGGCATACGACCCAACAGTGCAGATACCTCAGTACCGGCTAGGGTGTAACGGTAGATGTTGTCTACGAACAACAGAACATCTTTACCTTCGTCACGGAATTTCTCAGCCATGGTTAGGCCGGTCAATGCAACACGTAAACGGTTACCTGGAGGCTCATTCATCTGGCCGTAAACCATGGCAACTTTATCCAGTACGTTGGATTCTTTCATCTCGTAGTAGAAGTCGTTACCTTCACGAGTACGCTCACCAACACCGGCGAACACAGACAAACCACTGTGCTCTTTAGCGATGTTGTTGATGAGTTCCATCATGTTTACGGTTTTACCAACACCGGCACCACCGAACAGGCCAACTTTACCACCCTTGGCAAAAGGGCATACCAAGTCAATTACTTTAATACCGGTTTCCAGCAACTCAGCAGAAGCCGCCAATTCATCGTAAGCAGGCGCTTTACGGTGGATAGGCATGGTTTCTTTTTCGCCGATTGGGCCCGCTTCGTCGATTGGGTTACCCAGTACGTCCATGATGCGGCCTAGGGTTTCTATGCCTACAGGAACTGCGACTGGTGCGTTGGTGTTTTCTACGGGTAGACCGCGGCTAACACCTTCCGATGAACCCATGGCGATGGTCCGTACCACACCGTCGCCCAATTGTTGCTGTACTTCCAGGGTTAAACCCTTCTCAGCAACTTTCAGAGCGTCGTAAACTTTTGGTACGGAATCCCGTGGAAACTCAACGTCGATAACGGCACCGATGATCTGCACAATGCGTCCGCTACTCATTTCCGATTCCTCTTAAATTTAAATTTAAAAAACGTAAAACTGTGATTACCAAGGCGCGATTAAACCGCAGCAGCACCGCTTACAATCTCCGACAGCTCTTGCGTAATGGCTGCCTGACGGGCCTTGTTGTAGGCCAATTGCAAATCGTTAATCAGATCGCCAGCATTATCGGTGGCGTTCTTCATGGCGATCATTCGGGCAGCTTGCTCACAAGCGCCATTTTCGATCACTGCTTGGTAGACCTGTGACTCTATGTAGCGAGTCAGTAAGCCTTCCAACAATTCGGAGGCTTCAGGTTCGTACAGGTAATCCCAGTGGTGTTTTAAGTCTTCGTTTTCTTCTTTTACCAAAGGCAGCAGTTGGTTAACGACTGGTTTTTGAACCATGGTGTTAACAAACTCGTTACCGACCAAATACAAACGGTCGATTTTGCCCTCAGCATAGGCGTCTAACATAACCTTAACGCTACCGATCAAATCAGCCACGCTTGGGGTCTCGCCCAAATCACGAACGCGGGCTACCACGTTACCGCCAACACTATTAAAGAAGGCAGCCGCTTTGGCACCAATAAGAGCGAAATCAACCTGTTTACCTTGGTCGGCCCACTCTTTACTGGCGCTTAGCGCTTTCTTGAAAACGTTAATGTTTAAGCCACCACACAAACCGCGGTCACTGGAAACAATGATATAACCCACACGCTTTACTTCACGCTCTTGCATAAAGAGGTGCTGGTATTCTGGGTTGGCGTTGGCAATGTGGCCCACCACCGCCCGAATACGCTGCGCGTACGGCTTACCAGTTTCCATACGATCTTGGGCACGACGCATTTTACTGGCAGCAACCATTTCCATGGCGCTGGTAATTTTTTGCGTGCCCTTAATACTGGTTATTTGTGTGCGTATCTCTTTTCCGACTGCCATATCTGGCCCTCGAATATTTGACGTGAATTTTGTTTGCTTTTTTGAGCCAAAAATACACCCTGTATTTTTATCTCGGTGGCCTTGGCCTTGCTGGTGCATTCTTAAGAAAGAGCTGAGCAAGTTAGGGCTTGCATGAGCGGTGCTCATGAGGCACATCCCTGTGCCTTACTAAGCGTTTTTATTAACTGTGTAAAAACGACTTGTTAAAAAAACGCCTTAAAAAAGCAAACGTTTAACCTGATTACCAGGTTTGCGTCGCCTTAAATTTCTCAACGCCGGCTTTAAACGCGTTGGCGATGTCATCGTTGTAGTTACCACTGGCAACGATGTCCTTCATCAACTCGCCGTGCTCGGCATTCATGTAAGAAAGCAGGGCCGCTTCGAAGTCACCAATTTTGGCCACTTCCACGTCTTGCAAATAACCTTCGTTAGCGGCGTACAGCAACACTCCCATTTCAGCAATGGACTGAGGCTGGAACTGCTTTTGTTTCATCAGTTCGGTTACGCGCTCACCGTGGTCTAACTGTGCTTTGGTGGCGTCATCGAGGTCAGAAGCGAACTGCGAGAACGCGGCCAATTCACGGTACTGTGCCAACGCGGTACGAATACCACCGGACAGTTTCTTAATGATTTTGGTCTGCGCTGCACCACCCACTCGAGATACCGAAATACCGGCGTTCATTGCAGGACGAATACCCGCGTTAAACATGTCAGTCTCCAAGAAGATCTGACCATCGGTAATCGAAATTACGTTGGTTGGTACGAATGCAGATACGTCACCAGCTTGGGTTTCAATGATAGGCAGGGCGGTTAGAGAACCGGTTTGGCCTTTCACTTCACCGTTGGTGTATTTCTCTACGTACTCGGCGTTAACGCGAGCAGCACGCTCGAGCAAACGAGAGTGCAAGTAGAATACGTCACCGGGGTAGGCTTCACGGCCTGGCGGACGACGTAACAACAGGGAGATTTGACGATAAGCCCAAGCTTGCTTGGTTAAATCATCGTATACGATCAGGGCATCTTGGCCGCGATCGCGGAAGTATTCACCCATGGTACAACCGGCGAAAGGTGCCAAGAACTGCATAGACGCAGGGTCAGATGCGGTAGCGGCAACGACGATGGTGTGATCCATAGCGCCGTGTTCTTCCAGCTTACGTACTACGGCGGCAACAGAAGAAGCCTTCTGACCAACAGCCACGTAGATACACTTAATGCCAGAACCTTTCTGGTTGATGATGGCATCCACTGCTACCGCAGTTTTACCGATTTGGCGGTCACCAATAATCAGCTCACGCTGACCACGACCTACCGGTACCATGGCATCAATCGCTTTAATACCAAATTGAACGGGCTCATCAACGCCCTGACGGGCGATTACGCCGGGGGCGATTTTTTCGATGGCGTCGGTTTGGCTGGCCTTGATTGGGCCTTTACCGTCGATGGGGTTTCCCAGTGCGTCTACTACGCGGCCAAGCATCTCGTTGCCCACAGGCACTTCCAAGATACGACCAGTACACTTACAGGTTTGCCCTTCGGCAATGGTTTGGTAATCACCGAGAATCACCGCACCAACGGAGTCTTGCTCAAGGTTAAGTGCCAAACCATAGACACCACCTTCGAATTCGATCATCTCACCGTACATGGCGTCGGCCAGTCCGTGGATGCGAATAATACCGTCGGTTACGGATACTACCGTGCCCTCGTTTTGGGCTTCGGCTTTGACATCAAGAGATTCGATGCGGCTCTTGATGATTTCACTGATCTCTGAAGGGTTCAGTTGCTGCATGCTAGTTCCTACCCTATGAATTAGGCGTTCATTGCTTCGGCGAGTTTAGCCAGACGACCTTTGACTGAATCATCGATGACGGTATCCCCGGCGCGGATAACTACTCCGCCCAGCAGAGATTCATCAACCGAACTCTGCACGGTTACGTCACGACCCAGCTTAATTTGCAGTGCCGCTGCTAGTTTGTTCAGGGTTTCCTGTGGCAGTTCGAAAGCGCTGGTTACGTCAACGTCGACGGATTTTTCCAAGTTCGCTTTAAATTCTTCGAACAGCTCAGTGATTGCTGGAAGCAAACCTAAACGTTTATTCGCCGCCAAATTACGGACAAAGTTTTGACCGTGTGGATTCAGTGTGTCGCCACACAATTGCACAAAGACATTGCCTTTTTCCGCTGCGGTATGAACGGGAGAAGATAGCACTTTACCAACGGCTTCGGATTGCGACACCGCTGCTGCAACTGACAACTGAGATGCCCACTGCGCTAAAGCATTTTGCTCTTTGGCGTATTCAAACGCCGCCTTAGCGTAGGGACGGGCAAGTGTTGTTAGTTCTGCCATAGTCTCCTCGCTTAAAGTTCGTTGGCCAGTTTCTCAACCATGGCGGTATTGGCGGCCGGATCGATGTTTTTCTGCAGTACTTGTGAGGCACCGGCTAAAGCTAGGCTGGCAACTTTGCTGCGCAGGTCTTCTTTGGCTCGGTTAACCATCTGTTGTACTTCAGCATCGGCGGCTGCTTTAACGCGGTCGGCTTCGACAACGGCTTGTTGTTTGGCTTCTTCGACGATTTGGTTAGCGCGCTTGTTCGCCGCATCGACAATGGAGGCTGCCTCTTGTTTGGCTTCCTTCATTTGCTCAGTGGCTTTTTTCTTTGCCAATTCCAAGTCTTTATCTGCACGTTCGGCAGCTTCCAGACCCGCGGCAATTTTAGCTTCGCGCTCGGCCATCACACCGATCAACGCAGGCCACACGTACTTCCAACAAAACAAAATGAATATGAAGAAAGTAATCGACTGACCAATCAGCGTTAAGTTGATATTCATATCAACACCTCATGTTTAGTGGATTAATAACGTTGAGTCGCGCTCAATTAACCCGCTAAACCAGGTGCAACTACGAAGATCAGGTACATGCCGATACCTACACCGATCATTGGAACCGCATCCAAAAGACCAGCCATCAGGAACATTTTACCTTGCAGGGCAGGGCCTTGCTCTGGCTGACGTGCTGAACCTTCCAGCAGCTTGCCACCCAAAGAACCGAAACCGATCGCAGTACCCAGGGCACCCAAACCGATCAACAGCGCTGCAGCAACGTATACTAAACCTAATGCTTCCATTGTTTTCTCCTACTTTTAAGTTTAAAAAATGAAAAATAAAAAAACGAAATCAAAACTCACACGCAAGCCCCTGCAGTTCGCGCCGCCGGGCCTTAACGTCTAAAAACTGCTTAGTGATCTTCACCTGTGTCGTGTGCCATGGCCATGTATACGGTGGTCAACACCATAAATACAAACGCTTGCAGGGTGATTACCAGAATATGGAAGACCGCCCAGGCCCACTGCAACACACCGCCGAAGATACCCAACACCAAACCGGCACTGAACATTAAGGCAATCAGGATAAAGATCATTTCACCCGCATAGAGGTTACCGAACAAACGCAAGCCCAGAGAGATTGGTTTGGCGATTAACGATACGGTTTCGAGAATCAAGTTGATGGGGATCAGAAAGATGTCGATGTATATCTTGCCGGAGTGGAAGGGGTGCAATGTCAGCTCTTTGATGAAGCCCATTAAGCCCTTCTCTTTGATGCTGAAGAAAATCATCAGCGCAAATACCGCAACGGCCATACCCAACGTGGCGTTGGGGTCTGTGGTGGGTACCACTTTGAAGAACAAGTGGTCATCACCAGCGATCTTGGCAGCTGCCATTGGCAACCAGTCCACAGGGATTAAATCCATTAGGTTCATGAGGAATACCCACATGAAAATGGTTAATGCCATAGGGCCGATTAAACGATTTTTGTAGTGGAAGATGTCTTCTACGGTGTTGTTAACAAAGCTCACCACCATCTCAACGAAGCTTTGCAAACCACGTGGAGTGTCAGTTGTGGCACTTCTGGCAACTTTACTGAACAAAAAGAGGAATAAAGCACCTAATACGATAGACCAAGCCATGGTATCCACATGAATGGCCGAAAAACCCATATCGGCGGCTTCCTGGGAAGAGTGGGCCATAGTCCACTGGGTGGATTCTAAAACGTGTTCGTGACCTTCAGCGTCCACTCGTACGTAACCCGCGGGCAATTTGCCGTAGGTCATGTTTTGCAAGTGGTGCTGAATATAACCGGTCGAGGTTTGCTCGCTAGCCATAGTTGATGTCGCACCTAAAAAGTTAAAAAAACTGGTTTTTCAGCACTCGCTACCGCCGGCGGGTCATCTGAGTAACCGGCCCAATCATTGGCAGTGGATTAGCGATGTATCACCTTGGCACTAGCAACCCAATAAACAAAGGTCATGGCCAAAAAGGCGCTGAACAGGGCCACACTGTGTAACGGCTTGACGAGCAGAAACACCAGGGCGAACCCTACAAGGGTGAGGGTAAATTTTCCCATCTCACCACGATAAATTTGTTGTAAAGCAAAGTTTACATGCGCTGCCCCCACTATACGGAAGGCAAAGTAAGCAAAGTAGGCACTGGGGATAATTTGCAACAATCCACCCAGCAGCAGGGAGTAGGAGAAAGTCACACTCAACCCTAAACCGATGGCAGCCATCGGCAGAAGAATGGACATCTGGATAAGGCAAACTTTAAAAACCGGTGGTTTTTGGATGCTAACCTGATTCATTGGCTCTTATCTGTGTGGTGTACCCGGTTAAATGTTCAGTCATTTGTTCGGTCACTGCCACGGCCAACTGCATCATTGCCAAGTTTGGTTATTGTTAAACACCTAATGGCTTGCTGGTTAACATTGGTTGCTTGTTCCTGAAGCGATTCCTAACTCACACTCAACGCGCCCTAAAATTGTGCTGAACTCTCTGCGGAGTTCGAGCGGCGTGAATTATAGGGTTATTCCCCACCACGTTCAACAAACGGCGTTCGGTTTTGGACTACAACTTTATGGGGAGAAAGACCGTACAACCGCCGTAGTTAAGTACGATTACAAGCAAACGCAATAATAAAACGCTCGCTAATTCAGAATATAACGATGCTTACTGGCCAAAGCGATGACAAGCAGACAAAACACCTCATCCGGCGGCTGAGATGAGCGCTGACGCCCTAATTTAGACCAATGTCTAAGAGGATAATTGCCCTGAAACGGATCTTTACCTATCCCCTACTGGATAACTGAAAAGGGACCCGTTGGGCGCCACCGCCTGCTAAATCACCACTGCCGAATGGGGCGCTAGTATAGCGGGGCATAGCCAGTTGTACATATAGCCACTTGTACATAAAGTGCTTGCCGTTCGCTGCGCCCAGGCTACAAGGTTGCTGTGAATCCGGGAATTATTGGCAGCCAGCTAACGGATTTCGGATCTGGCGGCCCTTCGACGGGCCGAGGGCAGTTTTATTCGAGGTCTAAGTGTTTACAGGGCGATGGCATAAAATGGAAATTTGTTCACTCTAGGCCCGTAATTTCAGAAATCTGAACCACCCGATGCTCTCTCGCACTGATCAAAGCCGCATCCAAAATCGCGGTTACATGCAAAGCATCATCAACCGCAACGGGCAGTTCAGCTTCCCCGTTCAGACTGTCTCTCAGCTGCAGATAGAATGCCGGCCAGTCTCCCTGGAGCGAGGGAACTTTCTCACAGGTTGCACTGTGAAATAAGGTGCCCCATTTTTCTTCCGGTTCCACCCCCCACTGTATCTGGCTCGACGACGGATGACGACCTGCGAAGGCCTGTTCAGTCTGGATATCCAGCCCATCCAGTTGAAACGAGGCTGACTCACCATCCGCACGAAAGCGAGGCCCGGGATTATGCTGCATCATAAGGCCGTTCACATGGCTGCGCTGTCCGGATTTGTGCGTAAGAATAATATAAAAACCATCATTCAGGTCCAAGTCGTGGGCCATTGCGTCCACTTGCGCGTAAACAGATGTGACCAGGCCCATAAGCATTACCTGTTGATCCACCAGATGACTGCCGAGATCTCTCAATAGCCCGCCACCGGACGCATTGCCCTCATTCTGTGGCGCGAAAGCTTCGATTGCATTGTAAAGGCGACGCAATCTGCCAAGCTTTCCGGAGGACAGTACGTGCTTGACTGTACGCACATCGGAATCCCAGCGGCGATTCATAAAAATAGTGACAGGTGTCTGATATTTTACCGACAGGGTTTTCAGGTTTCTGGCACTGGCATAGTCCATAGCAAAAGGTTTGTCAGAAACCACAGTGACTCCAGCTTTTAGCGCCAGTTCTATTAACTCGAACCGGCTGTCAGGTGGCGTGGAGATGACGACAGCATCAACGCCGGCCGCCAGCATGTCTGTCAAAGAATCGAAAATCGGCGTATTAGAGTAGCGCTCAGCAATCACTTGTCTTCGTTCATGTGAACGGGTGATGATTCCCGCTAGTTGCAAACCCTCTGTGGTAGAAATCAAAGGGGCGTGATAGTTGCTGCCGCCCACACCGAATCCAACGAGACCAATTTTACGCATTTTCGCACTCCAAAGATGGCAAACTGTTAAAGCTCTGCCGTGCAGTCACGAGGCTATTGCGGTGATCTGCTACTCGCGCGGAGCTTTTTAAAATAAAAATACCGAATAATTATAATTTGAAATTAAATTATCATTTATAATCAATGATTGGCAATCAGTTTGTCTTGAGAGTGTGTTCAGAAGAACTGCAGTGAAGATTTGAGAGCTAAGAAGTCGCTTAGTCTGTAAAGGCGCTAAAAGCTGGCGTAGCCGTTTTGTGAAGCCTGTGCCTAACATCAGCATTGGGGGGCTTTCTTGCGAATCCACTCGTGTAGCGCCGGTTGCAAACCAAATTCATGTACTCGAATAGAGACGACGTCGATTTGAGTGCTTTCGCACCGTGGGTGGCGCAGGTTTCAGCGATTCGTTGAATCACCCTGAGAAAAGCGAGGCATGGATGCCGAAGCTGAACGGGCATGGATTGAGAAGCGTACTGGATACGACGACAGAAATTTAGCTGTAGACCGGGCCGCAGCGTAGAACAACCCCTTAGTGCGAATGGCAATGCCACATTAAAAGCACTAGCTTGACCGCTAAAGGCAAAAAACAGCACAAACCCATGGCCAAAGTCGATGCAAAAAACGCGATTATTTAGCGTCATACCCCAAGTGGGCCAAGATGCCATCCAACTCGTCTAAGTTGTTGTATTTCAACACCAGTTTACCGGCGCCCTTGGCGGTGTGGTTGATCACCACCGGCACACCCACCTTCTCGGCCAAGCCTTCTTCCAGGTTTTTCAGGTCTGGGTTGGGTTGGGCCACGGGTTTGGTGTTTTTGGCTTGCTCTTGCAGGCGGCGCACCAGGGCCTCGGTTTGGCGTACGGATAGGCCTCGGGCAATGACTTGGTTGGCCACCTGCATTTGCTCATCCAACGACAGCGTCAGCAAGGCGCGGGCGTGGCCCATTTCTATGTCACCGTTTTCCAGCAGTTTTTTCACTTCATTGCCCAGGGCAATCAGGCGCAGCAGGTTGGTTACCGTGGTGCGAGATTTACCCACGGCTTCGGCCACTTCTTGGTGGGTAAGATCGAATTCGTCCTGTAACCGTTTTAGAGCGAAGGCCTCTTCCATGGGATTGAGGTCTTCGCGCTGGATGTTTTCGATCAACGCCATGGCGATGGCGGCTTCGTCCGGTACGTCGCGTACTACCGCCGGGATTTTATCCAATTGCGCCAGCTGTGTGGCGCGCCAGCGGCGTTCACCGGCAATGATTTCATAGCGATTGCCGCCCACCGGGCGCACCACGATAGGCTGCATAATACCCTGGGCTTTGATGGAGTCGGCCAGCTCTTGCAGGGCCTCGGGGTTCATATCCCGGCGGGGCTGGTATTTGCCGCGTTGGATAAACTCTATCGGGATCTCCATCAACCGGCCGTCTTCACCGGGGCTGGGTGAGGTCACCGACTCTATGGCTTCCGATACGCTGGCTGCGGGTTGTCCTTTGGGGGTAGCGCTGCCGCCGAGCAAAGCGTCTAAACCTTTGCCGAGTCCTTTTCGTTTACTGGTTGCCATGGTGTTTTACTGATTCGGTAGGGGTTATTGTTGCAGGGTTGGTTTACACCGCCTGGGCGTTGGATTCCGCCGTCGCATTGTGACGCCGCAGAATCTCGCCGGCCAAGGCCATGTAGGCCATCGCGCCTTTGGATTGTTTATCGTAGGCAATGACCGGCATACCGTGGCTGGGGGCTTCGGCCAGGCGCACGTTGCGCGGGATGACTGTGCGATATAGACGCCCGCCGAAATGTTCAGACAATTGCGCCGAAACATCGGTGGTCAAGCTACTGCGCGGGTCGTACATGGTGCGCAGTATGCCTTCGATGACCAGCTCCGGGTTGGTGTAGGTTTGGATCTGTTCGATGGTGCTCAACAGCGACGATAAGCCCTCCAGAGCGTAGTACTCGCATTGCATGGGGATAATCACACCATCACAAGCGGTGAGGGCGTTAACCGTGAGCATATTCAGTGATGGTGGGCAATCGATAAAAACGTAATCGTAATTAGGCCTAACCACTTCGATGGCTTTGCGCAGTTGTTGCTCGCGCTGGTCAATTGCCAGCAATTTGACTTCCGCTGCGGTTAAATCACCGTTGGCGGGCAGTACATCGAATTTAAACTCGTTGGTCACTGCGGCTTGTTCAATGCTGGCTTCGCCCACCAGCACTTCGTTCACCGATAGTTCTACATCGTTTTTATTCACCCCTGCACCCATGGTGGCATTGCCCTGTGGGTCCAGGTCGATCATCAACACACGTTTTTTTGCCGCCGCCATAGTGGCCGCCAAATTTACGCAGGTGGTAGTTTTGCCTACGCCGCCCTTTTGGTTGGTGATTGCAAAGACGTGGTTCAATCGGGTCACCCTAATGGTTGTGACTGGTTGTTATGGGCCTAGCGTCGGCGTTTGCGTAAGGCTGCCGGGCTTCGAAATGAAAGTCGAAAGGTCTAAGTTTACGCAATCGAGCCACAATGCCAATCACATTTATCAGATTTTGAGTAAGTAATTGACATGGAGCTAGCCCCGGCGGCAACCACAGGTGCCAAAATCGCCACCAAATAAAAACAATAAATACTTTAATATCAAAAACTTATAAAATTAATGGCCCTATCACACTAGCCCTTGCGCAGTTGCAGCAAATGGCGCTCGCCGACCTCGCCGGGAACCTCCAGAGGCCAGGTTTGCAGCAATTGGATATCGCCTGGCTTGGCATCCAATTCTGCACTGGGATACTGGCCTTTCATGGCCCAAAAGTAGCCGCCATCAGTCAACAGGTGGCGGCAGCCAGTGATCATGTCCTCGAGGCTGGCAAAGGCTCGGCTGATAACACCGTCGAAGGGCTGCTCCGGGGTGAAGGCTTCCACCCGCACATTGGCTACCTGCACGTTGCTCAACTGCAAGCGTGCCACCACTTCGGTGAGAAATCGGGTTTTTTTGCCGTTGCTGTCCAGCAGCGTCCACTGCCAGTGGGGTAATGCAATGGCCAACGGAATGCCGGGCAGGCCTCCGCCGGTGCCGACATCGATAAATCGCTGGGCATTGTCGTTGGCCAGGTGATTGAGCACCGATAAGCTGTCCAACACATGGCGGCCAACCATGTCATCCAATTTCCGTACGGACGACAAGTTATAAGCCTTATTCCACTTGTGAAACAACACCAAATATTGGCCCAACAGTTGGCATTGGGTCTCGCTCAGCGCGATCTCCATGGCGGCGCAACCCTGGCGTAGGCTGGCCTGCTGGGCGCTGGTTAACTCTGTTTGCACCTACACCGACTCCGCTTTGCGCAAGGCGCCCTGTTTTTTCAAGTACACCAAAATCAACGAAATCGCCGCCGGCGTAATGCCCGGTAGACGCGAGGCCCGAGCCAGGGTTTGTGGCCGAGCATCGCAGAGCTTTTGTTTCACCTCGTTGGAAAGCCCCTGCACGATGTCGTAATCGAAATCGACGGGGATTTGGGTGTTTTCATGGGCCCGCAGGCGGTCGATATCCTGCTGTTGGCGCTCAATGTAACCTGAGTACTTGGCGGCAATTTCCACCTGCTCGGCCACGCGTTCATCGGTAACAGCTTCACCTTTGATGTTGGCCAAATCGGTGTACTTCAGCTCTGGACGCTTGAGCAAATCGGCCAAGCTGTATTCTCGTTGTAGGGTGGGAATTTTTGCCTCTAAAGCTTTCGCCTCGGCACTGCCGGCCTGCACCCAGGTGCTGGCAAAGCGCGCTTGCTCCCGGGCTACGGCGTCACGCTTTTCACTGAACACCTGCCAGCGGTGGTCGCCCACCAGCCCCAGGTTGCGGCCGATTTCTGTCAATCGGTCGTCGGCGTTATCTTCGCGCAATAGCAAGCGGTATTCCGCCCGGCTGGTAAACATGCGGTAGGGCTCTTTCGTGCCCAGGCTAATCAAGTCGTCCACCAGTACACCGATGTAGGCTTCGTCTCGACGCGGACACCAGGGTTCTTTGTCCTGGGCGCGTAGCGCGGCGTTGGTGCCCGCCAGCAAACCTTGGGCACCGGCTTCTTCGTAACCGGTGGTGCCATTGATTTGCCCGGCAAAGTACAGGCCCTTCAAATAGCGGTTTTCCAAGCTGTACTGCAGCTCCCTGGGGTCAAAGAAGTCGTATTCGATGGCGTAGCCAGGCCGAGTGATATGGGCGTTCTCAAAGCCTTTGATGGAGCGCACGGCGCGCTCTTGGATATCAAACGGAAGGCTGGTGGAAATGCCATTAGGGTAGAGCTCGTGGGTGGTTAGGCCCTCGGGCTCAACAAAGATTTGATGCGAGTCTTTATCGGCAAAGCGATTAATCTTGTCCTCGATAGAGGGGCAATAACGCGGTCCCACGCCTTCGATGACGCCAGTAAACATGGGCGAGCGGTCAAAACCCTCACGGATGATGTCGTGGGTTTGCTCGTTGGTATGGGTGATCCAGCAACACACCTGTTGTGGGTGCTGTTCAACGTTGCCCAGATAGGACATCACCGGCAGTGGGGTGTCGCCCCATTGTTCTTCTAGGTCGGAGAAATCCACGCTGCGGGCATCAACGCGTGGGGGAGTGCCGGTTTTCAAGCGCGATACCGTTAACGGCAGTTCCCGCAGGCGATTGGCCAAGCCTATGCTGGGTGGGTCACCAGCCCGGCCGCCGCTGTAGTTTTCCAAACCAATGTGAATTTTGCCGCCCAGGAAGGTACCGGTGGTTAGCACCACGGTGTCGGCGGTGAACTTCAATCCCATGGCGGTGACCACGCCGGTGACGCGCTCGCCTTCGACGATTAAGTCTTCTGCCGCTTGCTGAAATATCTGCAAATTAGGCTGGTTTTCTAGGATTTCTCGCACCGCGGCCTTGTACAACACTCGGTCGGCTTGGGCACGGGTTGCCCGCACCGCAGGGCCTTTGCGGGCGTTTAATACGCGGAATTGAATGCCGCCAAGATCGGTGGCCCGAGCCATGGCACCACCCAGGGCGTCGATTTCTTTAACCAAATGGCTTTTGCCAATACCGCCTATGGCGGGATTACAGGACATTTGGCCCAGGGTTTCGATGTTGTGTGTCAACAGTAGGGTTTTACACCCCATACGAGCCGCTGCCAAGCACGCTTCCGTGCCAGCATGGCCGCCACCGATGACAATCACTTGGTAGTGATGACTGGTGTTCATGTTTATATCCTCACCCGCTGATAGGGGCAGACATTGGTTGCGTATTGCCACCTGGGTTGTTTTATCAACAACGCCCGGGCTAAGCGCATAAACGAAAGAGCGCGCGATTATACGGTTTGTTGAGCAATGGTCAATTAGTAATCAAAACTGTTTTTGGGTTTATTGGCAGGCAGATTTCAACATCGCCATCCACAGATTCGTACACGGTTTATTGAATGATTATTTTGTTTTTTTTAAAAAAATAAATTCACAGTCTTATAAATAATTAAGTAAAGAATATAAGTATGTATATAGGTAGAGAGTACTTTAATGTTGTTATTAATAGAGACGAAGAATTCTGTGGGGAACAGTAAAAAATACAACAAAATCAATAGCCTATAAGAATGATAACCCTGCGCACAGGGTGTTTTTCTAAGCTGATTCTGGCGTGCACCAGTTGTGGCTAATTTTGCTTGGGGATAAACAGGTAAATGTTTTAATCAGCTTATGCGAGCCTTTTACCACGGTTATACAAGAGTTGTTCTGAGTGCCAAAATGATTTTGTACACAGCTGGGATGACACTGGGTAAAAAATTGGTGAAACCTGTGAGTAAGTGTTAATAACTTTTTTGCAAGGTTTTTACCCTAGGGTATTTTGTGCATAACTTTGGCGTAATTTGTGGGAAAGCGGGTAAGTTCAAGATTTAGAAATGGGGTAGTTTTTTTAACTCGGTATCAGTTTATAGGTGGGCGGGCAGTGTTAACGCAGAGGCGAGTAGGCTTGGAGTGAAAGTTAGCCATTAGCGGGTTTGGCCAGCACTAGAAAGACGCCACCTGCCATTAATAGCAAGCCCAGCGCCCGCTTAAGTGAAAGCTGCAGTTGGCTAGCGCCTAACAGGCCGAAGTGGTCAATTACTGTCATGGCGATCAGTTGGCCTAGCAGCACAAAGGCAACGGCGTTGGCAACGCCAAAACGCGGCGCCACCCAGGTGATCGATAAAATATAAAACATGACGAAAAAGCCGCCCAAATAAAAATACCAAGGCGTGTGTGGGGCAAATACAGTGGCGGGCATACCCTGGGTGAGCAAGAGGTAGCTCAGGGCGACGCAGAAACCTATGGCAAACAATATAGCGGCTGCCAGGGCGGGGCTGTGTAAACGGGCGCCAAGGCCTGCGTTGAGGGCTGCCATCACCGGTATGCCGATGCCGGCAACCAGCATTAACAGTGCGTAAAACAGGGGGTGATTCATGGCTGGTTTCCTTGCCCTATAACACCCTGATCGGCGTTGCTCTGGGCTATTTACCGATACAAAAACTGGAGAATATGCGACCGAGCAGGTCGTCACTGGAAAATTTGCCGGTAATTTCATTGAGGCAGTCAGCGGCCTGGCGCAGATCTTCCGCCAACAGCTCCCCGGCTTGATGATCTTGGATTTGTGTCTCGCCGGCCTGCAATAAATCTAAGGCGCGGGTGATGGCGTCGATGTGCCGAGCGCGGGCGGTAAACTGGCCTTCTCCGGCGCTTTGCAAACCGGCGCATTGTTTTATGTGGGTTTTGATGGCCTCTAGGCCCTGGCCGGTTTTGGCCGAGACGGTATACAACGGGTAGCCCAGGCATTGGGGCGGCGCGGTTTGTGGGCAGCCGCTGGGCAGTAGATCGGCTTTATTGACGATAAGGCTGAGCTTGTCTCGCCCTGCTAGGCCTAGGCTCGTCAGTTCTTGTTCTATGCCTTGCGCCAACTGGTTAAAATCCAAATGACTGCCGTCCATGAGCACAAATACTCGGCCGGCTTTATCAATTTCGCTGCGCGCGCGTTCCACGCCCATGGCTTCCACTTGGTCTTCGGTGTCGCGTAGGCCGGCGGTGTCGCTGATGTGCACCGGCAGCCCGTCCACCAAGATTTGTTCGCGTAGGATATCCCGGGTCGTGCCGGCGATGTCTGTAACAATGGCGCTGTCGCGTTCGGCCAGGGCGTTTAACAAGCTGGATTTACCGGCGTTGGGCCGGCCGGCAATCACCAAGTGTAGGCCATCGCGCATAATCACACCCTGCTGGGCTTGGGCCAGCAGCTGCTCGGTTTGATTTATAAGTGAGGTTAGGTCACCCAGCACCTTGCCATCCGTCAAAAAATCAATTTCTTCTTCCGGAAAATCGATGGCGGCTTCAACGTAGATGCGCAGTTGAATCAGTTGCTCAACCAAGGCCTCCACCCGGGTTTTAAACGCCCCCTGCAGGGTGTTCAGGGCATTTTGCGCGGCGCAGTCGCTGGCGGCGTCGATCAAATCGGCAATGGCCTCAGCCTGGGTGAGGTCCATTTTGTCGTTTAAAAAGGCGCGCTCGCTGAATTCACCGGGGCGAGCAATTCTGGCACCTAATGCCATCACTTCTTGCATTAATCGGTTTAACACCACCGGCCCGCCGTGGCCCTGCAGCTCTAGCACGTCTTCCCCGGTGAAGGAGTTAGGCGCGGCAAATAGCAGGGCGATGCCTTGGTCGAGTAATTGGCCTTGTCGACTATTAAAATCGCCAAAGTGGGCGTAGCGGGGTTTGGGGAGGGTGCCCAATATGGCCTGGGCAATGGCGTTTGCCTTGGGGCCAGAGACTCGCACAATGCCCACACCGCTGCGGCCGGGCGCGGTGGCAATGGCGGCAATGGTATCGTTGCTGTGGCTGAGCGCGTTGCTTGGGTCGGTCATCGGCCTGGCCTTGGGTTAGCAGTGTGCCCAGCGACGATAATCGCTGGGTACGGGGCCTAGGTTAGTACCAGCGACGGCGCTGGTGACTAGGCTTCTTTTTCGATTTGGCGAGTAATTACCCATTGTTGGGCAATGGATAGGGTGTTGTTCACCACCCAGTAAACCACCAGCCCCGCCGGGAAGAATAGGAACATCACGGTAAAGATAATAGGCAAAAACTGCATGATTTTCGCCTGCATTGGGTCCGGCGGTGTGGGCTGGAGCTTTTGCTGCACAAACATGGTGATACCAAACAGCACCGGCAAAATAAAGTACGGGTCCATCACCGAAAGATCTTTGATGTAGCCCAGGAAGGGGGCGTGGCGAAGCTCAACGCTTTCCATCAACATCCAATACAGCGAGATAAATACCGGCATTTGGATCAGCATAGGTAGACAACCTGCGAAGGGGTTCACCTTTTCTTTTTTGTAGATCTTCATCAACTCGCCGGACATTTTTTGGCGGTCGTCGCCGTAGCGTTCTTTTAAGTCCGCCAGCATGGGCTGCAGCTTGCGCATTTTTGCCATGGAGCGATAGCTGATGGCGCTGGGGTAGAAGAAAATCAGTTTTATAATTAACGTCAAAATGACGATGGACCAACCCCAGCTACCGATGATGCCGTGGATGAAATCCAACAGGTGGAACAGCGGTTTGGCGATCCACCACAACCAACCGTAATCGACGGTTAAATCCAGATGCGGCGCCAGTGCTTCCAGGCGGTCTACGTCTTTAGGGCCGGCGTAAAACACGGCTTTAACGTTGAGCTTTTCACCCGCCGGAACCACAAATTCTGAGGTTTGGAAGGTTAAAAAGTTGTACTCACCCTGGCGTCGTAGGGTAAACAGGTTGTTGCTCTCTTGGGGCGGAATCCAGGCACTGACGAAGTAGTGCTGCACCATAGCCACCCAGCCACCGGTAATTTCAGTGCGGCGTTTATCCGCCGATAACTCACCGATTTCTTCCAGCTTATATTTTTTGTAATTTTCGTCCACCGTGGTAATGGCCGCGCCCAGGAAAGGGCTAACACCAAAGCCGGCCCCGGTTTTGGGTGGCTGATGGTTGTCGCGCTTTACTTGGCCAAACATAGCGCCAGACCAAGCCTCGGAAGATTGGTTATTAATGATGTATTCAACATCAATGGCGTGGTCACCGCGCTCAAAGGTAAAGCGTTTGGTAATGGCGACGTCACCCTGCTGGTAGTTGAGATCGACGTACATGGTGTCGTCGCCCTCGGACAGGGTGTACTGGGTTTTATCGCTGGCGAATACCGGCCGTTGTGAAGATTGATCGGTACCGTTTTTACCGATTAAACCACTCTGGGCTTCGTACACCTGATTGGCGTCGTTGGACAGCAACAAGAAGGGCTGTTTGCTGTCGAGATCTTTGAAGATGTCTAACAGCTCAACACGCACGATATCGCCGCCCTTGGGGTTGATGAGCACGCGAGCAACGTCGGTAATCACTTCAATGGTTTGGCCGCTGGCGCTGGCTGTGGTGGTGACAGCTGCGGGGTCGGTGGCTTGGGTAACCTCCGGCACAAAATTGTCACCGCCGGGGGCGTCTGTGCTGTCGCCATTGGTGGGCGCTTGGGCGCTAAAGTCATCCGCTGTTGCGGTTTGCGGTTGCTGTGCTGCGATGCGGGTAGCTAACTCTGCGTCGTAACGCTCGGAAAAACCAATCCATTGCTTTGCCAAAACCAATGCCACAACTGCGGCAGCGGCCAAAATACCAGTGCGTTGCCAATCCATTCTAATAATGCCGTACAGATTAATTAATTGAATTTGAGGGTTTGTCGGGCACCGGATCGAATCCGCCCGCATGCAAGGGATGGCATTTCAACAAGCGCTTGAGTGTTAACCAGCTACCGCGGCCAGCACCGTGTACTTCTAAGCTCTCTAAACAATAATGAGAGCAAGTGGGGTAGAAGCGGCACTGATTGCCTAACCACGGGCTTAACAGATACTGGTATACGCGCACCAAAGCGCTAAGCAGCGTTTTCATGACTGTGCTGAAATGCGATCCGCCTTGTCGTGTTTGTTTTGACTCTTGTGCAACCGGCGCCACTGTTTCGACAGAAGCTGGAAGAGTTCCGGGTTGCTGAGTTGGTCCAAATTTCTTCGGGCCAGAACTATAACATCAATACTGCCAATATAGTCCTGTTGGTGACGAAAGCTTTCACGGATAACGCGTTTTATGCGGTTGCGTTGGCAGGCCTGGCGGACATTCTTTTTAGCAATGACTAAGCCCAATCGCGGGCAGCCGAGATCGTTGCTACGTGCTAACAATAGAATGTTGGGATGGGATGCACGGGCGGTTGGCCCGGCAAAAACAGCTTGGTAATCGCAGGCGTTAAGCAGACGGGATCGTTTGGTAAAGCCCAGCATGCAACACCTGCGAAGCGCAGAAAGTAGCCGGAAAATTAAGCGGCTAGCTGCTTACGGCCTTTGGCACGACGACGAGCCAAAACTTTTTGACCGCCTTTGGTAGCCATGCGGGCACGGAAGCCGTGAGTGCGTTTACGCTTAAGATTACTCGGTTGAAAAGTGCGCTTCATGATGCAATCACCTAATCGTTGGACTAATTCAGAGTGTGGCCTAAATATAGGCGCTTAATGTTGCCCCGGGTTAACTGGCCCTTGATGGAAATGGGCTGTCGTTAAAACAGGCAGTCTTTTCTAAAGGAGGCGGGATTCTATAGAACCCAGTAAGCAATGACAACAGGTTATTTGCGAAATTGTGCAAATATCTGCTATGGGTAAATTAATCATAGCTTTTCACCATTTTATTCACAGGTTTATCCACAGTTTAGTGTTTTTGTTAATTAGTTCAATAAACTGGCACAAATTTTTTTTATACCTCTCTAAGATATTGAATTTAATAGATATAACTTATTAACACTGTCTGAAATAACTGATTTTATATGTGGATAACTGGCCTGTTTCTGGTTAGAATAAGCCGCTCTTTTGGATCACATCACTGCGATTCGTACCTGCCGTATTTGATCATTCTAAAACAACGACTGGTGTCGTTTTATTGCCCTTTTTGCTGTCGTTATCGCTGTCTCTAATGGAAGCGCGGTGTAACTGACTCTAAGTCACGCACCGTGGTACAAGATAGAGAATGTAGTAGATGCAGAATGCAGCCTCCTAAATAAGAGGATGTATTCTGTCAACGACTATCGGGCTTTACCCGTGGAAGCTTTGCCAGACCCATTCAAAAAGTCGCCAGAGCAACGTCCGTGGGCAGAGCTTAATCGCAAGGCAAAAAACGGCACAGTGTATATTATAAATAGA